>NZ_CP027733.1:0-5882212 GCF_003852275.1 Pseudomonas sp. R4-39-08 | reverse complement strand
GGATATCCCCTAAGTTGAAAGCCGGTGAGGCAAAAACAGCCGCCATTGTAGCGACCAGCCGCCCACTTATCCACATGAAGGTTGCGCACAGGCCATCCAAAATCAACGTCTTATCCTTGAAAAAGGCGACCGGCGGTCTGTGAATAAGCTCTGTGGATAACCGCCCCTGAGCTCGTTGCACAAGTGGGGTCGAAAGTCTGTGGGTAACTGGCCTGTGGATAACAAGCCATTCCACACACAGCTTATCCGACAGCGCAGCACAGGCAGAGCACCGTTTCTCCCCCGTGTTGTCATTCTCTGTACATCAGGTGGAATAAGGCCTAAAGGCAGTTATCCACAGCAGATCGCTTCCCTAGCTTTTATAAGCTTTACAGAAAAGCTTTAAATAACTTCCTTCTTTATTTTTATATCTATGCCATCGCTCATGGAAGAGAAGCGGACAGAAAGGCTGACGTGGCCGTCATAGAACTAATTAAAGGAAAAGCTGGTTGGAAATTGACCTAGAGGCTTGCTTTCTCTAGAATCGCCGGTCTCTTAAAACGGGGGCCATTCCGGCCCGTTGTGGACGAACCAGGTAACAACGCCATGAAACGTACTTTCCAACCAAGCACCATCAAACGCGCCCGTACTCACGGCTTCCGTGCTCGCATGGCTACCAAGAACGGCCGTGCTGTCCTGTCGCGTCGCCGCGCCAAAGGTCGTGCGCGTCTGGCAGTTTGATAATCCGGTACTGGTGGTGAGTCAGGACTTCAGTCGGGAAAAGCGTCTGCTAACCCCCCGGCATTTCAAGGCAGTCTTTGACTCCCCCACCGGCAAGGTTCCGGGGAAAAATCTCCTGCTCCTTGCGCGTAACAACGATCTTGATCACCCCCGTCTCGGGTTGGTGATCGGCAAGAAGAGCGTAAAGCTCTCCGTTGAGCGCAATCGCCTCAAGCGTCTGATGCGCGAATCGTTTCGCCTCCACCAGGACACTCTGGTTGGTTGGGATATTGTTATCGTCGCGCGCAAAGGCTTGGGGGATGTAGAAAACCCCGAATTGATTCAGCATTTCGGCAAGCTCTGGAAACGTCTGGCGCGTACCCACAAACCAGCACCAGCAGTCAGCACCGAAACTGTAGGGGTAGACAGTACCGATGCGTAAACTGGCCCTCGTTCCGATCCAGTTTTATCGCTATGCCATTAGTCCTCTGATGGCCAGCCACTGTCGTTTCTACCCCAGTTGTTCCTGCTACGCGTTAGAGGCCATAGAAAATCATGGCCTTCTGCGCGGTGGCTGGCTGACCTTTCGTCGTTTAGGTCGCTGTCATCCGTGGAATCCCGGTGGTTATGACCCGGTTCCGCCTATCCCTACCTCCCGTTCCTCTTCGATGGCCGAGTAATCATGGATATTAAACGCACGATCCTGATCGTCGCCCTGGCAATCGTGTCCTACGTCATGGTCCTGAAATGGAACCAAGACTATGGCCAGGCTGCCCTGCCGACTCAGAATGTTGCTACCAATCAGGCTGCGCCGGCTATTCCGGACACCCCGCTGGGTAACAATGCGTCCGCGAGTGCCGATGTTCCCAGCGCGAATGGCGAGACAAGTGCCCCGTTAGAAACGCCAGTGGTCACCAACAAAGACCTCATCCACGTGAAAACGGATGTGCTCGACCTGGCTATCGACCCGCAGGGCGGTGATATCGCACAGCTGAAGCTGCCGCTTTATCCACGTCGCCAGGACCACCCGGATGTTCCGTTTCAGCTGTTCGATAACGGCGGCGAACGTACTTATCTGGCGCAAAGCGGCCTGACCGGCACCAATGGTCCGGATGCGCGTGCTACCGGTCGTCCGATTTATTCGACCGAGCAGAAAAGCTATCAACTGGCTGATGGCCAGAACCAGCTGAACGTCGACCTGAAATTCAGCCTCGACGGCGTCAATTACATCAAGCGTTTCAGCTTCACGCGTGGTTTGTACGATCTGAAGGTCACTTACCTGATCGACAACACCAGCGACAAAGCCTGGAGCGGCAACCTGTTTGCCCAGCTCAAGCGTGACGCCAGCTCCGATCCTTCTTCCAGCACCGCCACCGGCACCGCGACTTACCTGGGCGCTGCCCTGTGGACAAGTAACGAGCCGTACAAAAAAGTGTCGATGAAAGACATCGACAAGGGCGCGCTGAAGGAAACCGTTCAAGGTGGCTGGGTAGCCTGGCTGCAGCACTACTTCGTGACCGCATGGATCCCGAACAAGGGTGATGCAAACCTGGTTCAAACCCGCAAGGACAGCCAGGGCAACTACATCATTGGTTTTACTGGCCCAGCGTTGACCGTCGCACCCGGCGCCAAGGCTGAAACCAGCGCTACCCTCTACGCCGGCCCGAAAAGCCAGGCCGTGCTGAAAGAGTTGTCCCCAGGTCTGGAACTGACTGTGGACTACGGCTTCCTCTGGTTCATTGCCCAGCCGATTTTCTGGTTGTTGCAACATATCCACAGCATTGTGGGTAACTGGGGCTTCTCGATCATTTTCCTGACCATGCTGATCAAGGGGATCTTCTTCCCGCTGTCAGCCGCCAGCTACAAGTCGATGGCGCGCATGCGTGCCGTGGCGCCGAAGCTGGCCGCGCTGAAAGAGCAGCATGGTGACGACCGGCAGAAAATGTCGCAGGCCATGATGGAGCTGTACAAGAAAGAGAAGATCAACCCGTTGGGTGGTTGCTTGCCGATTCTGGTGCAGATGCCGGTATTCCTGTCGCTTTACTGGGTACTCCTGGAAAGCGTGGAAATGCGCCAGGCGCCGTTCATGCTGTGGATAACTGACCTGTCGATCAAAGACCCGTTCTTTATCCTGCCGATCATCATGGGCGCGACCATGTTTATCCAGCAGCGCCTGAACCCGACTCCGCCGGATCCGATGCAGGCCAAGGTGATGAAAATGATGCCAATCATCTTCACCTTCTTCTTCCTGTGGTTCCCGGCAGGTCTGGTGCTGTACTGGGTAGTCAACAACGTGTTGTCGATCTCCCAACAGTGGTACATCACACGTAAAATCGAAGCGGCCACCAAAAAAGCCGAGGCGTAATTTACTCTGTGGATAACCACTCAAGACGCCCCCTAGTGGGGCGTTTTGCTTTCCGACACTTTAATTCTGGAACCTGCTGATGAGCGCTCCTCGTGAAACCATCGCTGCTGTCGCAACCGCTCAAGGTCGCGGCGGCGTCGGTATCGTTCGAATTTCCGGGCCGCTTGCGGGCGTGGCCGCCAAGGCGATCAGTGGGCGGGAGCTAAAGCCGCGGTATGCCCATTACGGCCCGTTTCTGGATGTGGACGAAAGCGTGCTGGATGAGGGCCTGGCGCTGTATTTCCCGGGACCCAACTCCTTCACCGGCGAAGATGTGCTGGAACTGCAGGGGCACGGCGGCCCGGTCGTATTGGATATGTTGCTGCAGCGTTGCCTGCAATTGGGCTGCCGTCTGGCCCGTCCGGGGGAGTTCAGCGAGCGTGCGTTCCTTAACGACAAACTCGACCTGGCCCAGGCCGAAGCCATTGCCGACCTGATCGAGGCCAGTTCTGCACAGGCTGCGCGCAACGCATTGCGTTCGCTGCAGGGTGCTTTCTCGTTACGTGTACATAACTTGACTGAGCAGTTGATCAGCTTGCGCATCTATGTCGAAGCGGCCATTGATTTCCCTGAAGAGGAAATTGACTTCCTGGCCGATGGCCACGTCCTGGCGATGTTGGATAAAGTCCGCGAGGAGTTATCCACAGTGTTGCGCGAAGCCGGGCAGGGCGCATTGCTGCGTGACGGTATGACCGTAGTGATCGCGGGTCGTCCCAACGCCGGCAAATCCAGCCTGCTTAATGCTTTGGCGGGGCGCGAGGCGGCCATCGTCACCGAAATTGCCGGGACCACTCGGGATATCCTGCGCGAACATATCCACATAGATGGCATGCCGTTGCACGTGGTCGATACGGCCGGATTGCGCGATACCGACGACCAAGTGGAAAAAATCGGCGTAGAACGCGCGCTCAAAGCCATCGGCGAAGCAGATCGAGTTTTATTGGTGGTGGATGCGACGGCCCCCGAGGCTGTGGATCCTTTTGCGTTGTGGCCGGAATTCCTCGAGCAACGGCCAGACCCGGCCAAAGTCACCTTGATCCGTAACAAGGCCGACTTGACCGGTGAGGCCATTGCGATGCAAACCAGCGACGATGGCCATGTGACTATCAGCCTCAGTGCCAAATCGGCAGGGGATGGCCTGGAGTTGCTCCGTGACCATCTCAAGGCGTGCATGGGCTATGAGCAGACCTCGGAGAGCAGCTTCAGTGCACGCCGCAGGCATCTGGAGGCGCTTCGCCACGCCAGCGCGTCGTTGGAGCACGGGCGAGCACAGCTGACCCTGGCAGGGGCAGGGGAGCTGCTGGCTGAGGATTTGCGTCAGGCGCAGCAGCTGTTGGGGGAGATTACCGGCGCGTTCAGTTCCGATGATTTGCTCGGGCGAATCTTTTCCAGCTTCTGTATCGGCAAATAGCCACGCGCTTACCAGTTGTAGGACACCGTACCCAGCAAGGTACGGCTGTCGCCCCAATAACAGCGCCCCGCGTCGTTGCAACCGGCTACGTACTCCTTGTCGAACAGGTTCTTGGCGTTCACATCCACCGACCAGTGCGAATCGATCTGATACCCCACCGCTGCGTCCACCAGCGTGACACTTCCAGCATCCAGCTTGCCGTACAGCGTAGGCGCCGTGTAGGAAAAGGTGCTGTCGAAATACCGCACGCCGCCGCCCACAGACAGGCCTTTAAGGTGACCGTCGAGGAAGCGGTATTTGCTCCACACCGAAGCCTGGTTGCGCGGAACGCCGGTCATCTGATGCCCTTCTACCAAGGAAGTGGCGGAATCCTTGGTAATCCGTGCGTCAGTGTAGGTGTAGGCCGCAGTCACATTCAGGTTTGGCGTAAGGTCGCTGTTGATTTCAACTTCCACACCTTTGGCGCGGCTCTCACCTACCTGGCGATAGCTGTTGGTGGTGGCATCGAGGTAGGTGTCGTCCTGTTTGCGCAAGTCGTACACCGACAGGGTCATCGCCGTATCCCAGCCGATCGGCTCGTACTTCACGCCCACTTCATATTGGCTGCTGGTGATCGGCTTCAACGGTGCGCCGGCGTTGGAAATCTGCTGCACCGGAACGAACGCGGTGGAATAGCTGACATACGGCGTCAGGCCGTTTTCGAACTGGTACATCAGGCCACCCTGGTAGGTGAACTTGCGGTCTTGGGTGCTGATGTTGCTGGCCTTGTTCACTTTGTCGCGGAAATCGCTGTCGACCCAGTCCTGCCGCCCACCGAGCAGGAAAAGCCAGTGGTCGTACTTGCTCTGGATCTGGGCGTACACGCCTTTCATCTGCTGCTCGAGCAAGGTGTTCTGCACAGCGATCGGAGTGAGCGGGTCCCTCAGGTACACGGGGTTATACACATTGATGGTACCGGCGAAACCGGCATCCCAATCCTGGTTGAACGAGGTGCGATCATAGCTGGCACCGAACAACACAGTGTTTTCCAGCCCGCCAACCTGAAATTTGCCTTCGAGCTGGTTATCCAGGGAATAGACCATGGATTTGTTGTAGCGGTCGTAGGCGGTCATGTTCAGTTGGGTGCCGAAGCCACGGTTATTCAGCGCGCTCGGCCAGGTTTCATGGCGGTCTATACGTGACTGCATGTACCGCGAGTTCTGGCGGAACTGCCAATCGTCATTGAAGCTGTGGCTGAACTCGTAGCCAGTGCTCCAGGCTTCACGCTCAAAGGTGTTCCAATCCGGGTCGCCGAGCATAGTGTGCTTGGACAGCTTACCGTTGGGATTAGTGAGTAAGGTGCCCGCAGCGGGTAGGCCAAGTTCCAGATTGGTGTGGTCTTTCTGGTAGTTGGCCAACAGGGTCAGGGTGTTGTAGTCGTCAAAATTCAGAGTCAGGGACGGGGCGATGTAGATACGATCGTCCGGTACGTGGTCGGTCTGGGTATCGGATTTTCGGCCAAGCATCACCAGGCGACCGAGGACATTGTCACTGTCATTGAGCGGCCCGGAGATATCCACACCCACCTGGCGCCGGTTGTTCGAGCCGTACCCCAATTGCACTTCGCCCTGGGGGTTGGCGGTCGGATGTTTGCTGACCAGGTTGACCAAGCCGCCCGGCGCGTTTTCACCGTAGAGCAGCGAAGAAGGGCCGCGGAAAACCTCGACCCGCTCCAGGCCATAAGGCTCACTGGTGGTGTCGTACCGATTGCCTTGCACACGTAGTCCATCCCTGAGCAGGCCGTAGCCGTAGTCCGTAGCGTTGAAGCCTCGAATGAAAAACAGATCGCCCGCCAGCCCGTCGCCTGCGGCAAAAGGCGGCGCGAAGATACCGGGTACGTAACCGAGCACTTCGGTCAGTGTTTGCGACTTCTGATCCTTGATACGTTGCTCGGTCACCACCGATACCGAACGAGGCGTCTGCGACAGAGGCGTACTGGTCTTGGTGCCGATACGGCTGTTTTGCGCCTTGTAGCCAACATCCGCCGCCAGTTCCTGGCCGAACCCATCCGTTTGATACGCGCTTACGGTCGTCGGTGCGAGGGTGAGCTGGCCTGTTGGTATTGCTTGCAAGCCATAGCTGCCAGGTGCCTGGGCGACGGCCTGCAACCCCGAGTTTTGCAACAGTAGCGCGAAACCTTGATCCACCGAATAATCGCCATCCAGACCGGAAGTGGTCAGACGCGAAGTCTGTTGAGGCGAGAACGACAGAATCACATTGGCCCTGGCGGCAAACTGGCTCAGGGCACTGTCCAGTGGGCCGGCAGCGATGACGTAGTGTTGCGTCGCGCTGGCGGCCATGACCCCTGTGGATAACAACGTACCGGCGACGGTAGTGAGCAGCAGGCTGTAGGCAATGGCGCGGCGGGAGACTCGCTGGCGTAGCGGGGTAGGAAGGCACATAAATGGGTAAACCCTGAAGGTAGCGTCGTGATTACCTGAAGGGCCGCGCCAGATAAAAAAAAGATAACCCCCCTTTTGGATTATTTTTTCAATCAACCGATTCGGTTGACTGACACCCAATAGCGCGTGAAGTACTTCACCTGGATCGGCAGGGTGGCTTGCAGGTTGGCCAGTACCGCGTCTGTCGAGTCCAGACGAAACGCTCCGGAAACACGCAGGTCAGCGCAGGCCTGGTCACACTGCAGCAGGCCCGGCCGATAGCGCGCCAGTTCAGCAATGACATCGCCAAGTCTGGCGTCGAGCACGATCAATTGACCGTCAGTCCAAGCTGCTTGTGTGCGGCCATAGTGCTGGGTGAGCCTTATGGCGTGTCGATCAAATTCCGCGCATTCACCCGCACCGAGGGTTCGGCTGTGGTCGGGCTGGTCGCCGGGGGACAGGTTGACCCGATCTTCCAGAACGCCAACCCGAGTGGAATCAGGAAACTGACGCACGGTAAACCGAGTGCCCAGCGCCTGCACGCGGCCGTGGCGTGTCTCCACGTATAACGGCGGATACCCGGCCCGCTTCCCGCTGTGGATAAGTACCTCACCCTCGCGCAGGCGGATCAAGCGCTGGCGCGTGTCGAACATCACATCGATGGCCGTGTTGGTGTTGAGATCAACTTGAGTGCCATCGGCCAGTTCGATCCGCCGATGTTTACCCACAGGCGTTCGGTAGTCGGCCCATACGTTACCCAGGGATGTATGACGTTGAACATTCCAGCCCAGATACCCGGTACCGCCGAGTACCAGCATCCACTTGAGCACTTGGCGGCGTTGTTGCGTGGTGGTCAAGGCGCGCCGCGTGAAGTCCTGGGGCAGGGCGCCGAGGCTGCGCTGCAACTGCTCCAGCTGGCTCCACGCCGCCTGATGGGAAGGGTCCCCGTTGAGCCATTGCTGCCAGGCCTGCCGTTCGGCGGGCGTCGGCGGTTGCGCTTGAAACTGCACGTACCAACTGGCTGCAGCCTCGAATGTCTTGCGATCAGGCGCGGGCATTACAGACTGGCCATGATCAGTGAACACTCGGTCAGCGCGCGGATCATGTGTTTCTTCACCGTGGTCAATGACACCTGCAGATCATCGGCGATCTGTTGATAAGTCAGCCCTTCAATCTGCGACAGCATGAAGATTCGCCGTGCACGGTCGCCCAAACCTGACAGCGCTTTGTCCACAGCCACCAGGGTTTCGATGATGATTGCCCTGTCTTCTTCACTGATGGCGGTGGCTTCAGGGCGATCGGCCAGGGTTTGTTTATAGGCCTGCTCGATGGCGTGCCGGCGATAGCGATCAATCACCAGCCCTCTGGCGATGGTCGCCAGGTAATCCCGTGGTTCGAGGATCTGCACAGCGTCGCGCCCACCCAGAATACGCACGAACGTATCGTGGGCCACATCGGCCGCATCGCAGGCGTTATGCAGCTTGCCTTTGAGCCACCCATGCAACCACGAATGGTGTTGCTCATAGATGTGCTGCACAGCTGTCGTGTGTGAAGGAGGAGACATAGGCGCGACAAGGTAGGTTAATGATAATCGCTATTATTAACCGTCCTCGCGTTTTCCCACAATAGATGTCTTGAGGCCAAAACTTCGGTTGGAGCCGGCGGTTTCTGTGAATTAAGCCCTGTGAATAACCGCCCTTGGGCCCAGTTGATAACCACGCCTGAAACCTGCGCAAAAACCCCTCTGTGGATAACCATCACTTTAATCCACAGGCTTAAGTCACTTATCCAACCCCCTCATTGGCACATGACCACAACCTTTTGAATCGCTGTACACAACGTAAGTCAAGGCCTGCAGAGATCTATCCACAGAAAGGGTGCTCAGTAGAAATAAACATAAAAACAAAGATTTAATATATTTCTCTCTTTTAATTTCTATTGTCCGTGATTCATCCACAGCTGGTTAAATTTTGTGCAAAGGGTTCTTTAGGCAGGGCTAAGTCCCTATACTTGCCGCCAAAGCTCTAAAACTCTTTCAACAAACAATTCCTGATTACCTACATAAGCAGGCACGAGGTGCGTGGTGGATTTCCCTTCCCGTTTTGAAGTGATCGTCATCGGCGGCGGTCATGCCGGTACCGAGGCAGCACTGGCGTCAGCGCGAATGGGCGTAAAAACCCTGTTGCTGACGCATAACGTGGAAACCCTCGGCGCCATGAGTTGCAACCCTGCCATCGGAGGCATCGGCAAAAGCCATCTGGTCAAGGAAATCGATGCCCTTGGCGGCGTGATGGCGACGGCTACCGACAAAGGTGGTATTCAATTTCGCGTGCTGAACAGCCGCAAAGGCCCGGCCGTGCGTGCTACCCGGGCACAAGCCGACCGCATTCTGTACAAAGCAGCGGTACGTGAAACCCTGGAAAACCAGCCTAACCTGTGGATATTTCAACAGGCTGCAGACGACCTGATCGTCGAGCAGGACCAAGTACGCGGCGTTGTCACCCAAATGGGCCTGCGTTTCTTCGCAGAATCCGTGGTGTTGACCACCGGTACCTTCCTCGGCGGGCTTATCCACATTGGCATGCAGAACTATTCCGGTGGGCGCGCCGGCGATCCGCCGTCGATTGCCCTGGCAAACCGTCTGCGTGAATTGCCGCTGCGTGTCGGTCGCTTGAAAACCGGGACCCCGCCGCGAATCGACGGGCGTTCTGTGGATTTTTCGGTGATGACCGAACAAGCCGGCGATACACCGATACCGGTCATGTCGTTCATGGGTTCCAAGGAACAGCACCCGAAACAAGTCAGTTGCTGGATTACCCACACCAATGCCCGTACCCACGAAATCATTGCCGCGAACCTCGACCGTTCGCCGATGTATTCCGGGGTGATCGAAGGGATCGGCCCGCGTTATTGCCCGTCGATCGAAGACAAGATCCACCGCTTTGCCGACAAGGAAAGCCACCAGGTCTTCATTGAGCCCGAAGGCCTGACCACCCACGAGCTGTACCCGAACGGAATTTCCACTTCCCTGCCGTTCGACGTGCAAATCCAGATCGTGCAATCGATTCGCGGCATGGAAAACGCCCACATCGTTCGCCCTGGCTACGCCATCGAGTACGACTACTTCGATCCGCGTGACCTGAAGTACAGCCTGGAAACCAAAGTGATCGGCGGTTTGTTCTTCGCCGGGCAAATCAACGGCACCACCGGTTACGAAGAGGCCGGCGCCCAGGGTTTGCTGGCCGGCACCAACGCGGCATTGCGTGCCCAGGGCAAAGACAGCTGGTGCCCGCGTCGCGATGAAGCGTACATCGGCGTATTGGTCGACGACCTGATCACCCTGGGTACCCAGGAACCGTACCGGATGTTCACGTCCAGGGCGGAATATCGCCTGATCCTGCGCGAAGACAATGCCGATCTGCGCCTGACCGAAAAAGGTCGCGAACTGGGTTTGGTCGATGACGCGCGGTGGGCGGCCTTTTGCAAAAAACGCGAGAGCATCACCCTCGAAGAGCAGCGCCTGAAAAGCACCTGGGTCCGCCCCGGCACTGAACAGGGCGATGCGATCGCCGAAAAATTCGGCACGCCGCTGACTCACGAATACAACTTGCTGAACCTGCTGTCGCGTCCGGAAATCGATTACGCTGGCCTGGTCGAAGTGACCGGTGGCGGCGCAGACGATCCGCAGGTTGCCGAGCAGGTGGAAATCAAAACCAAGTATGCCGGTTACATTGACCGCCAGCAGGACGAGATCGCTCGCCTGCGCGCCAGTGAAAACACCAAGTTGCCTGGGGATATCGACTACACCGGGATTTCCGGACTGTCGAAGGAAATTCAAAGCAAGCTGGGGATAACTCGGCCGGAAACGCTCGGCCAGGCCTCGCGCATACCTGGCGTGACGCCGGCAGCGATTTCACTGTTGATGATTCATTTGAAAAAACGCGGCGCGGGCCGTCAGTTGGAGCAAAGCGCTTGAGTTCGTTGGTCACCTCGCAACACGCCGAAGAGTTATCCACAGGAGCGCGCCAATTAGGCGTCGACCTGACCGAAGCCCAGCACGCGTTGCTGATGGGCTATCTGGCCCTGTTGATCAAATGGAACAAGGCCTACAACCTGACTGCCGTGCGTAATCCGGACGAAATGGTTTCGCGGCATTTGCTCGACAGCTTGAGCGTGATGCCGTTTATCGAAAACGGTCGCTGGTTGGACGTCGGCAGCGGCGGCGGGATGCCTGGCATACCGCTGGCCATCCTGTTTCCAGAGTCACAGGTCACCTGCCTGGACAGCAACGGCAAGAAAACCCGCTTCCTGACCCAGGTCAAACTCGAACTCCAGCTGGACAACCTGCAAGTTATCCACAGTCGCGTCGAAGCCTTTACGCCTGAACAGCCCTTCAACGGAATTGTTTCCCGGGCGTTC
The DNA here is from genome assembly GCF_003852275.1 of Pseudomonas sp. R4-39-08. NCBI lineage: Bacteria > Pseudomonadati > Pseudomonadota > Gammaproteobacteria > Pseudomonadales > Pseudomonadaceae > Pseudomonas > Pseudomonas sp. R4-39-08. The sequence goes on along the minus strand of NZ_CP027733.1, from coordinate 5,870,859 downwards.
AGCAGCATGGAGAACTTCAGCAACTGGACTCGCCACCTTGGCGACCGCGATACCCGCTGGCTGGCAATGAAGGGCGTCCATCCAAGCGACGAGCTGTTAGCATTGCCGGCAGACTTCCACCTCGATAGCGAACACGCCTTGGCCGTACCCGGTTGCCAAGGCCAACGCCATCTGCTGATACTGCGCCGCACGGCATGATTGGGAACACAAGCAAGAATGGCTAAGGTATTCGCGATAGCGAACCAGAAAGGTGGCGTGGGCAAAACCACCACCTGCATCAACCTCGCAGCATCCCTGGTCGCGACCAAGCGCCGGGTGCTGTTGATCGATCTCGATCCACAGGGCAACGCCACCATGGGTAGCGGTGTGGATAAACACGGCCTGGAAAACTCGGTCTACGACTTGCTGATCGGCGAGTGCGACCTGGGCCAGGCCATGCACTATTCCGAGCATGGCGGTTATCAACTGCTGCCGGCCAACCGCGACCTGACTGCGGCGGAAGTGGTGCTGCTGGAAATGCAGATGAAAGAAAGCCGTCTGCGCAGCGCCCTCGCGCCGATCCGGGAGAACTACGACTACATCCTGATCGACTGCCCGCCGTCACTGTCGATGCTCACGCTCAACGCCCTGGTGGCTGCGGATGGGGTGATTATCCCCATGCAGTGCGAGTACTTCGCGCTTGAAGGCCTAAGTGACCTTGTGGATAACATCAAGCGTATCGCCGAATTGCTCAACCCGAACCTGAAAGTCGAAGGCCTGCTGCGGACCATGTACGACCCGCGCCTGAGCCTGATGAACGATGTGTCGGCGCAGCTCAAGGAACATTTCGGCGACCAGCTCTACGACACGGTGATTCCACGCAACATTCGCCTGGCCGAAGCGCCAAGCTACGGCATGCCGGCGCTGGCCTACGACAAATCATCCCGTGGTGCCATTGCCTACCTGGCGCTGGCCGGCGAGATGGTGCGTCGCCAACGTCGCAATTCACGCACCGCTGCAGCCCAGCCAACTTAAGGAATCCCCATGGCCGTCAAAAAACGAGGTCTCGGACGTGGACTGGATGCACTCCTGAGTGGTCCGACTGTCACTTCGCTGGAAGAGCAAGCGGTGCAGGCCGACGAACGTGAGCTGCAGCACTTGCCCCTGGACCTGATCCAGCGCGGCAAATACCAGCCGCGCCGGGACATGGACCCGCAGGCGCTGGAAGAGCTGGCCAACTCGATCAAGGCCCAGGGCGTGATGCAGCCGATCGTGGTGCGCCCCATTGGCAGTGGCCGCTTTGAAATCATCGCCGGCGAACGTCGCTGGCGCGCCAGCCAGCAGGCAGGCAAGGAAACCATCCCGGCGATGGTGCGCGACGTACCGGATGAAACGGCCATCGCCATGGCATTGATCGAAAACATCCAGCGTGAAGACCTCAACCCGATCGAGGAAGCCATCGCGTTGCAGCGTTTGCAGCACGAATTCCAGCTGACCCAGCAACAAGTTGCCGATGCGGTGGGTAAATCCCGCGTGACTGTGTCCAACCTGCTGCGTTTGATCGCGCTGCCGGAAGTCATCAAGACCATGTTGTCCCACGGCGACCTGGAAATGGGTCACGCCCGTGCTTTGCTCGGTTTGCCGGAAAATCAACAGGTTGAAGGGGCGCGTCACGTTGTCGCACGCGGGCTTACCGTTCGTCAGACCGAAGCGTTGGTTCGCCAATGGTTGAGCGGCAAACCTGCACCGGTCGAAACCGCCAAACCTGATCCGGATATCGCGCGCCTCGAGCAGCGCCTGGCCGAACGGCTAGGCTCTGCGGTGCAAATTCGCCACGGCAAGAAAGGTAAAGGGCAATTGGTTATCGGATATAACTCCCTCGACGAGCTTCAAGGTGTCCTTGCCCACATCCGTTGAAACATTCGCTGAAACAATTGCTCATGTAGCGCGTGATCGGAAATCACTACCCGGCAGTTGAATAGGGGCAGAACCGCCCCTATACTCTGCGCGCATTTTGTCGGCACAAAGTATGCCAAGTTATTGATTTCCGGCAGCCGACCATTGAGGAGCAAGAGTGATGGAAACCCGCACGCCAAACACGTTGCCGTTCCATCGCTTGGCCGTTTTTCCGGTTCTATTGGCTCAACTTGTCATTTTGCTGATCGCCGCATTGGCGCTTTGGTACTGGCATGGAGTCGTAGCCGGATATTCAGGACTCTGCGGAGGCCTGATAGCCTTGCTGCCCAATATGTATTTTGCTCATAGGGCCTTTCGGTTTTCCGGCGCCCGAGCAGCCCAGGCTATCGTCCGGTCTTTTTATGCCGGTGAGGCGGGGAAACTGATTTTGACGGCAGTGCTGTTTGCACTGACCTTTGCAGGTGTGAAGCCATTGGCGCCGCTGGCTGTATTTGGCGTCTTCGTGTTGACCCAATTGGTCAGCTGGTTCGCTCCCCTGCTAATGAAAACAAGACTTTCGAAACCTTAGGGCGTTTGAGGCAACCATGGCAGAAACAACCGCTTCGGGCTATATCCAGCACCACTTGCAGAACCTGACCTTCGGTCAGCTTCCCAACGGCGGCTGGGGCTTTGCTCACACCGCAGCAGAGGCCAAGGAAATGGGCTTCTGGGCTTTCCACCTGGATACTCTGGGCTGGTCGGTCGCATTGGGCCTGATCTTCGTCCTGATTTTCCGCATGGCGGCAAAAAAGGCGACTTCCGGTCAGCCAGGTGCTTTGCAGAACTTCGTTGAAGTATTGGTCGAATTCGTCGATGGCAGCGTGAAAGACAGCTTCCATGGCCGTAGCCCGGTGATTGCACCGTTGGCACTGACCATCTTCGTCTGGGTGTTCCTGATGAACGCTGTCGACCTGATCCCGGTGGACTGGATTCCTCAACTGGCCATCCTGATCTCCGGCGACGCGCACATTCCATTCCGTGCCGTATCGACCACAGACCCGAACGCTACCCTGGGCATGGCCCTGTCGGTATTCGCGTTGATCATTTTCTACAGTATCAAGGTCAAGGGCATCGGCGGTTTCATCGGCGAGCTGACCCTGCACCCGTTCGGCAGCAAGAACATCTTCGTTCAAGCCCTGCTGATCCCGGTGAACTTCCTGCTGGAGTTCGTGACCCTGGTCGCCAAGCCGATTTCCCTGGCCTTGCGACTGTTCGGCAACATGTATGCCGGCGAGCTGGTGTTCATTCTGATCGCTGTGATGTTCGGCAGCGGTCTGCTCTGGCTTAGCGGCCTGGGCATCGTTCTGCAGTGGGCGTGGGCTGTGTTCCACATCCTGATCATCACCCTGCAGGCCTTCATCTTCATGATGCTGACCATCGTCTACCTGTCGATGGCGCACGAAGAGAACCATTAAGGCCAGTCTCGACTAGTCTGATGTCCTTCCCGGTGAAACGGGAAGGTGGCCCTCCAGGGCTATGAAACGATTTGTTTTACCGCTTTAAAATCTAAAAAACCTAAACCATACGACGTAAAAGTCGGGAGGAAAGATGGAAACTGTAGTTGGTCTAACCGCTATCGCTGTTGCACTGTTGATCGGCCTGGGCGCCCTGGGTACTGCCATTGGTTTCGGCCTGCTGGGCGGCAAATTCCTGGAAGGCGCAGCGCGTCAGCCAGAAATGGTTCCAATGCTGCAAGTTAAAATGTTCATCGTTGCCGGCCTGCTCGACGCCGTAACCATGATCGGCGTTGGTATCGCCCTGTTCTTCACCTTCGCGAACCCCTTCGTTGGTCAACTCGCTGGCTAATCACTCGACGTTTCGAGTGATTAGGGTGATGGACAACGAATGAGCGAGGTGTTGGCGTGAACATTAATGCAACCCTGATTGGCCAATCCGTTGCGTTCTTCATTTTTGTAGTGTTTTGCATGAAGTTCGTGTGGCCTCCGGTCATCGCGGCTTTGCACGAACGTCAGAAGAAGATCGCGGATGGTTTGGACGCTGCCAGCCGTGCAGCTCGCGACCTGGAGTTGGCCCAAGAGAAAGTGGGTCTTCAACTGCGCGAAGCTAAAGCACAGGCAGCCGAGATCATTGAGCAAGCCAAGAAGCGCGGTAACCAGATCGTCGAAGAGGCTGTTGAAAAAGCCCGCGTCGAAGCTGACCGTGTCAAGGCTTCGGCTCATGCCGAGATCGAACAGGAACTGAACGGCGTCAAAGACGCGCTGCGTGCCCAACTGGGTGCTCTGGCGGTCGGCGGTGCCGAGAAGATCCTTGGTGCCACAATCGATCAAAACGCGCACGCGGAGCTGGTTAATAAACTGGCTGCTGAAATTTAAGCGAGGGCGATCATGGCAGAACTGACCACGTTGGCCCGACCTTACGCTAAGGCAGCCTTCGAGCACGCCCAGGCCCACCAGCAGCTGGCCTCTTGGTCAGCCATGCTCGGCCTGGCTGCAGCAGTGTCGCAAGATGACACCATGCAGCGCGTGCTCAAGGCCCCGCGCCTGACGAGCGCAGACAAGGCCGCCACTTTTATTGAAGTGTGCGGCGACAAGTTTGATGTGAAGGTGCAGAACTTCATCCACGTCGTTGCCGAAAACGACCGTCTCCCGCTATTGCCGGAGATCGCCGCTCTGTTCGACCTGTACAAGGCCGATGCAGAGAAATCGGTAGACGTTGAAGTGACCAGTGCTTTCGCATTGAACCAAGAACAGCAAGACAAACTCGCCAAGGTTCTCAGTGCACGACTCAATCGGGAAGTGCGCCTGCAAGCTTCGGAGGACGCATCCCTGATTGGTGGTGTCGTTATCCGTGCCGGCGACCTGGTTATCGATGGCTCGATTCGCGGCAAAATCGCGAAACTTGCCGAAGCATTGAAATCTTGAGTTTGAAGGGGCAGCAGAGCAATGCAGCAACTCAATCCTTCCGAAATAAGTGAAATTATCAAGGGCCGCATCGACAAGCTCGATGTGACCTCCCAAGCCCGTAACGAAGGCACTGTCGTCAGCGTATCTGACGGCATCGTGCGGATTCACGGTCTGGCCGACGTTATGTACGGCGAGATGATCGAGTTTCCGGGCGGCGTCTACGGTATGGCCCTCAACCTGGAGCAAGACTCCGTAGGTGCCGTTGTATTGGGCGCGTACACCAGTCTGGCCGAAGGCATGAGCGCCAAGTGCACAGGCCGCATCCTGGAAGTTCCGGTAGGTAAGGAACTGCTGGGCCGCGTCGTCGACGCACTGGGTAACCCTGTTGACGGTAAAGGTCCACTGGGCAACACCGAGACCGACGCGGTCGAGAAAGTTGCTCCAGGCGTGATCTGGCGTAAGTCGGTAGACCAGCCTGTACAGACTGGCTACAAGGCTGTCGACGCCATGATCCCGGTCGGCCGTGGCCAGCGTGAGCTGATCATCGGTGACCGTCAGATCGGTAAAACCGCTCTGGCGATCGACGCGATCATCAACCAGAAGAACAGCGGCATTTTCTGCGTCTACGTAGCGATCGGTCAGAAGCAATCGACCATCGCCAACGTGGTTCGCAAGCTGGAAGAAAACGGCGCCCTGGCCAACACGATCATCGTGGCTGCCAGTGCTTCGGAATCTCCTGCGCTGCAATTCCTGGCACCGTACTCCGGTTGCACCATGGGTGAATTCTTCCGCGACCGCGGTGAAGACGCGCTGATCGTTTATGACGATCTGTCCAAGCAAGCAGTGGCTTACCGCCAGATTTCCCTGCTGCTGCGCCGTCCACCAGGCCGTGAAGCCTACCCAGGCGACGTGTTCTATCTCCACTCCCGTCTGCTGGAGCGCGCATCCCGCGTTTCCGAAGAGTACGTAGAGAAGTTCACCAACGGCGCAGTGACCGGCAAAACCGGTTCCCTGACCGCACTGCCGATCATCGAAACCCAGGCTGGCGACGTTTCCGCGTTCGTTCCGACCAACGTGATTTCCATCACCGACGGTCAGATCTTCCTGGAATCGGCCATGTTCAACTCAGGCATCCGTCCTGCAGTGAACGCCGGTGTTTCGGTATCCCGTGTGGGTGGTGCCGCTCAGACCAAGATCATCAAGAAGCTCTCCGGTGGTATCCGTACCGCTCTGGCTCAGTACCGTGAACTGGCGGCATTCGCCCAGTTCGCGTCTGACCTGGACGAAGCGACCCGTAAGCAACTTGAGCATGGTCAGCGCGTTACCGAGCTGATGAAGCAGAAGCAATACGCCCCGATGTCGATCGCTGACATGGCGTTGTCGCTGTATGCCGCTGAGCGTGGGTTCCTGACCGACGTTGAAATCGCCAAGGTCGGCAGCTTTGAACAAGCGCTGATTGCTTACTTCAACCGCGATCACGCCGAATTGATGGCGAAGATCAACGTGAAGGGTGACTTCAATGACGATATCGACGCTGGCATGAAAGCCGGTATCGAGAAGTTCAAGGCCACCCAAACCTGGTAAGCCGCAGCGGGAGCCGCAAGGCTCCCGCTTGCTAACCTGATAGGTGTTACATGGCAGGCGCAAAAGAGATTCGCAGTAAGATTGCGAGCATCAAAAGCACGCAAAAGATTACCAGCGCCATGGAAAAAGTGGCGGTCAGCAAAATGCGCAAGGCACAAATGCGCATGGCAGCCAGCCGTCCTTATGCGGAACGTATCCGCCAGGTAATTGGGCATCTGGCCAACGCCAACCCGGAATACCGCCACCCGTTCATGATCGAGCGCGAAGTCAAGCGCGTGGGTTATGTGGTAGTGAGCAGTGACCGTGGTCTGTGCGGTGGCCTGAATACCAACCTGTTCAAGGCCCTGGTCAAGGACATGGCGGTAAACCGCGAAAAAGGCGTCGAGATCGATCTGTGTGTTGTTGGTAGCAAGGGTGCGGCCTTTTTCCGCAACTTCGGCGGTAACGTCGTTGCAGCTATCAGCCACCTGGGTGAAGAGCCGTCGATCAATGATTTGATCGGCAGTGTGAAGGTGATGCTGGATGCGTACCTGGAAGGCCGGATTGACCGCCTGTCCGTGGTATCCAACAAGTTCATCAACACCATGACCCAGCAGCCAACCGTGGAGCAATTGATTCCACTGGTGGCGACTCCGGATCAGGAACTCAAGCACCACTGGGACTACCTCTACGAACCAGACGCCAAAGAGCTGCTTGACGGCTTGATGGTGCGCTACGTGGAGTCGCAGGTGTACCAGGCGGTGGTCGAGAACAACGCAGCTGAACAAGCGGCGCGGATGATCGCGATGAAAAACGCTACCGATAACGCCGGTGATCTGATCAGCGATTTGCAGCTGATCTACAACAAGGCGCGTCAGGCTGCGATCACCCAAGAGATCTCGGAAATCGTCGGCGGCGCTGCCGCGGTTTAACGGTTCAAATATTCAGAGGATCCAGCTATGAGTAGCGGACGTATCGTTCAAATCATCGGCGCCGTTATCGACGTGGAATTCCCACGCGACAGCGTACCGAGCATCTACAACGCGCTGAAAGTACAAGGCGCGGAAACTACTCTGGAAGTTCAGCAGCAGCTGGGCGACGGCGTAGTTCGTACCATTGCGATGGGTTCCACCGAAGGCTTGAAGCGCGGTCTGGACGTTGTCGACACTGGCGCAGCCATCTCCGTACCGGTCGGTAAAGCGACCCTGGGCCGGATCATGGACGTACTGGGCAACCCGATCGACGAAGCTGGCCCGATCGACACCGAAGAGCGCTGGGGCATTCACCGTCCAGCACCTTCGTTCGCCGAGCAAGCGGGCGGCAACGACCTGCTGGAAACCGGCATCAAGGTTATCGACCTGGTTTGCCCGTTCGCCAAGGGCGGTAAAGTCGGTCTGTTCGGTGGTGCCGGTGTAGGCAAGACCGTAAACATGATGGAACTGATCCGTAACATCGCCATCGAGCACAGCGGTTACTCCGTGTTCGCCGGTGTGGGTGAGCGTACCCGTGAGGGTAACGACTTCTACCACGAGATGAAGGACTCCAACGTTCTGGACAAAGTGGCACTGGTTTACGGTCAGATGAACGAGCCGCCGGGTAACCGTCTGCGCGTAGCCCTGACCGGCCTGACCATGGCCGAGAAGTTCCGTGACGAAGGTAACGACGTTCTGCTGTTCGTCGACAACATCTACCGTTACACCCTGGCCGGTACTGAAGTATCCGCACTGCTCGGCCGTATGCCGTCGGCAGTAGGTTACCAGCCGACCCTGGCTGAAGAGATGGGCGTTCTGCAAGAACGTATCACTTCGACCAAGGAAGGTTCGATCACTTCGATCCAAGCGGTATACGTACCTGCGGATGACTTGACCGACCCGTCGCCAGCCACCACCTTCGCCCACTTGGACGCCACCGTCGTTCTGTCCCGTGACATCGCTTCCCTGGGTATCTACCCAGCGGTCGATCCACTCGACTCGACTTCGCGCCAGCTGGACCCGAACGTGATCGGCCAGGAGCACTACGACACCGCTCGCGGCGTTCAGTACGTGCTGCAGCGCTACAAAGAACTGAAGGACATCATTGCGATCCTGGGTATGGACGAGCTGTCGGAAGCCGACAAGCAGTTGGTAAACCGTGCTCGTAAGATCCAGCGTTTCTTGTCGCAGCCGTTCTTCGTGGCTGAAGTCTTCACCGGTGCCTCGGGTAAATACGTTTCCCTGAAAGACACCATTGCTGGCTTCAAAGGCATCCTCAACGGTGACTACGACCACCTGCCAGAACAAGCGTTCTACATGGTCGGCGGCATCGAAGAAGCGATCGAGAAAGCCAAGAAACTGTAATCCTGGCGCCCGGAAACGGGCGCTCATCAGGTTGAGGCAATCAGATGGCTATGACAGTCCATTGCGATATCGTCAGCGCGGAAGGGGAAATCTTCTCCGGTCTGGTAGAAATGGTGATTGCACACGGCGACCTGGGTGACCTGGGTATTGCCATGGGCCACGCGCCGTTGATCACCAGCTTGAAGCCAGGTCCGATCACTCTGACCAAGCAAGGCGGGGAAAAGGAGGTGTTCTACATCTCTGGCGGTTTCCTCGAGGTTCAGCCGAACATGGTCAAGGTACTTGCCGACACCGTGCAACGTGCTGGCGACCTGGATGAAGCCTCCGCTCAGGAAGCCGTAAAGGCTGCCGAGAAGGCGCTGAACGAAAAAGGCGCAGACTTCGACTACAGCGCTGCTGCAGTCCGTCTGGCCGAGGCCGCAGCCCAGCTGCGGACGCTCCAGCAGATCCGCAAGAAGTAAGCGGCGTTGCCGTTACGCTTCACGCGTGATTGATTAAAAAGGGTAGCCTCGGCTACCCTTTTTCTTTTTTTGCAAAACACTTCTTTGGTCTGAAGCCGGACCGCCCAGGATTGGTAGCCATTCATGTCTCTTGAAATCGTAATTCTCGCCGCTGGCCAGGGCACCCGCATGCGCTCGGCCCTGCCCAAGGTGCTGCACCCGGTCGCAGGCAATTCCATGCTTGGCCATGTTATCCACAGTGCCCGGCAGTTGGACCCGCAGCGCATTCACGTGGTCATCGGGCACGGTGCAGATGTGGTACGTGAGCGTCTGGCCGCAGACGACTTGAATTTCGTCTTGCAGGACAAGCAACTGGGCACCGGTCATGCCACCGCGCAAGCGGTGCCGTTCATCACCGCTGACACCGTGTTGATCCTGTACGGTGATGTGCCGCTGATCGAAGTGGAAACTCTGCAACGCTTGCTCAAGCACGTAGTGCCCGGCCAGATGGGCCTGCTCACCGTCGAGCTGGACGACCCCACCGGCTACGGGCGCATCGTGCGTGACGCCGAGGGCAAGGTCGCGGCCATCGTCGAGCACAAGGACGCCAGTGAAGCCCAGCGGGCCATCACCGAAGGCAACACCGGGATTCTCGCGGTGCCGGCCAATCGCCTCGCCGACTGGATGAGCCGCTTGTCCAACAACAACGCCCAAGGCGAGTACTACCTCACCGACGTCATCGAGATGGCGGTCAGTGACGGCCTGGTGGTCGCCACCGAGCAGCCCCACGACCCGATGGAAGTGCAGGGCGCCAACGACCGTAAGCAACTGGCCGAGTTGGAGCGCCACTATCAGCTGCGTGAAGGGCGCCGCCTGATGGCCCAGGGCGTGACCCTGCGTGACCCGGCGCGTTTCGACGTACGCGGTGAAGTGACCGTGGGCCGCGACGTGCTGATCGACATCAACGTGATCCTCGAAGGCCGTGTGATCATCGAAGACGGCGTAGTGATCGGCCCGAACTGCGTGATCAAGGACAGCACGCTGCGCAAAGGTGTCGTGGTCAAGGCCAACAGCCATATCGACGGCGCGGTAATGGGCGAGGGCAGCGATGCCGGTCCGTTTGCGCGGCTGCGTCCTGGCAGCGTGCTGGAAGCCAAGGCCCATGTGGGTAACTTTGTCGAACTGAAAAATGCTCACCTGGGCGAAGGCGCCAAGGCCGGGCATCTCACCTACTTGGGCGATGCGGTGATCGGTGCACGCACCAACGTTGGCGCTGGCACGATCACCTGTAACTACGACGGCGCCAATAAGCACCAGACCACCATTGGCGAGGACGTGTTCATCGGCTCCAACAACTCGCTGGTCGCACCCGTCACTATCGGCGATGGTTCCAACACCGCTGCGGGCTCAACCATCAACCAGGATGTGGATAAGTCCCAACTGGCAGTCGCCCGCGCCCGCCAGCGCAACATCGACGGCTGGAAACGCCCGGTCAAAATCAACAAGACCTGAGTTATCCACAGCACCCTCAGCAGTGATATCCAAATGTGGGAGGGGGCTTGCCCCCGATAGCGAACTTTCAGTCGATGATTTTTCAGGCTGAACCACCGCCATCGGGAGCAAGCCCCCTCCCACATTTGCCCGTGTCGTCTGAAGAATCTGTTCCAAACGCTTGACGATGAGTTCCGAATAGGTTTTGATTGCCTTCGTTATCTTTCGAACCGAAACTTATCATCACCATGTCGAAACGAAATACCCCCCAACGTCGCCACAACATCCTGACCTTGCTCAATGAACAGGGCGAAGTCAGCGTGGACGAACTGGCCAAGCGTTTCGAAACTTCGGAGGTGACCATCCGCAAGGACCTGGCCGCCCTCGAAAGCAATGGCCTGCTCCTGCGCCGCTACGGTGGCGCGATTACCATGCCTCAGGAGTTGGTGGGCGACGCGGCTCAACCGGTCTCGGCCTACAAGCGCGCCATCGCCCGTGCGGCCGTGGCGCGGTTGCGTGAGCACGCGCGCATCATCATCGACAGCGGCAGCACCACCGCCGCGATGATCCCTGAACTGGGCCATCAACCCGGCCTGGTGGTCATGACCAATTCCCTGAACGTGGCTCGCGCCTTGAGCGAGTTGGAGCATGAACCGGTGCTGCTGATGACCGGCGGCACCTGGGACCCGCATTCGGATTCGTTCCAGGGCCAGGTCGCCGAGCAGGTGCTGCGCTCCTACGATTTCGATCAACTGTTCATCGGCGCCGACGGCATCGATCTGCAGCGCGGTACCACCACGTTCAACGAGTTGTTGGGCCTGAGCCGCGTCATGGCTGAGGTCGCTCGCGAAGTGGTGGTGATGGTCGAATCCGACAAGATAGGCCGCAAGATTCCCAACCTGGAACTGCCCTGGAGCAGCGTCCATACCCTTATCACCGATGATCGCCTGCCGCTTGAGGCCCGCGACCAGATCCAAGCCCGCGGCATTACGCTGATATGCGCGGCAGTCATCTAGGAGAAATACCATGTGTGGAATTGTTGGCGCAGTCGCCGAACGTAACGTAACTGCCATCCTGCTCGAAGGCCTCAAGCGCCTGGAATACCGCGGCTATGACAGCGCCGGTGTGGCCGTCTTCACCAACGCCGGCAAGCTCGAGCGTATGCGCCGCCCAGGCAAAGTCAGCGAGTTGGACCAGGCCCTGGCCGGCGAGCCGCTGGTTGGGCGCCTGGGTATCGCCCACACCCGTTGGGCCACCCACGGTGCGCCGTGCGAGCGTAACGCTCACCCACACTTCTCGGGTGACCTGGCGGTGGTGCACAACGGCATCATCGAAAACCACGAAGCACTGCGCGACCAACTCAAGGGCCTGGGCTATGTGTTCACTTCGGACACCGACACCGAAGTCATCGCCCACCTGCTCAACCACAAGCTCAAGGACCACAGCGACCTGACCACCGCCCTCAAGGCCACGGTCAAGGAACTGCACGGCGCCTACGGCCTGGCCGTGATCAGCGCCAGCCAGCCTGACCGCCTGGTTGCCGCACGCAGCGGCAGCCCATTGGTGATCGGCCTGGGCCTGGGGGAAAACTTCCTGGCCTCCGACCAACTCGCCCTGCGCCAAGTCACCGACCGCTTCATGTACCTGGAAGAAGGTGACATCGCCGACATCCGCCGTGAAAGCGTGCAAATCTGGGACGTGAACGGTCAGTCCGTCGAGCGCGAAGCCGTGCAATACCGCGACGGTGCCGAAGCCGCCGACAAGGGCGAGTTCCGCCACTTCATGCTCAAGGAAATCCACGAGCAGCCGTCTGTGGTGCAGCGCACCCTGGAAGGCCGCCTGAGCCAGAACCAAGTGCTGGTCAACGCCTTCGGCCCACAAGCCGCCGAGCTGTTCGCCAAAGTGCGCAACGTGCAGATCGTCGCCTGCGGCACCAGCTACCACGCCGGCATGGTTGCGCGTTACTGGCTGGAAGAACTGGCCGGTATCCCGTGCCAGGTCGAAGTCGCCAGCGAATTCCGCTACCGCAAGGTGGTGGTGCAGCCAGACACCCTGTTCGTGACCATCTCCCAGTCCGGCGAAACCGCCGACACCCTGGCCGCCCTGCGCAATGCCAAAGAGCTGGGCTTCCTCGCCAGCCTGGCAATCTGCAACGTCAGCATCAGCTCCCTGGTGCGTGAATCCGACCTGACCCTGCTGACCCAGGCCGGTCGCGAAATCGGCGTAGCGTCGACCAAAGCCTTCACCACCCAGCTGGTCGGCCTGTTGCTGCTGACCTTGTCCCTCGGTCAAGTGCGCGGCACCCTGGCCGAAGGCATTGAAGCCACCCTGGTGGAAGAACTGCGCCGCCTGCCGACCCGCCTGGGTGAAGCCCTGGCCATGGACAGCACCGTGGAAAAAGTCGCCGAGCTGTTTGCCGACAAGAACCACACCCTGTTCCTCGGCCGTGGCGCGCAGTACCCGGTAGCGATGGAAGGTTCGCTCAAGCTCAAGGAAATCTCGTACATCCACGCTGAAGCCTACCCGGCCGGCGAGCTGAAACACGGCCCGTTGGCCCTGGTGGATGACGACATGCCGGTGGTCACCGTCGCCCCGAACAACGAACTGCTGGAAAAGCTCAAGTCCAACCTGCAGGAAGTGCGCGCCCGTGGCGGCCAACTGATCGTGTTTGCCGACGAAAAGGCAGGCATGACCAACGGTGAAGGCACTCACGTGATCAACATGCCGCACATCCACGACACCCTGTCGCCGATCCTCTACACTATCCCGCTGCAGTTGCTGTCGTACTACGTTGCCGTGCTCAAGGGCACCGACGTCGACCAGCCGCGCAACCTGGCGAAGTCGGTGACGGTGGAGTAAGCCTCACTGACGTACCCAAAAAGGGGCTGTTTTCAACAGCCCCTTTTTTACGTTTTGAATTCGCTCAATTCAAGGATGTCGACTGATGCAAAATCCTACTGTCTACGCACGTCTGCATAATCGCCGGTTTGTAGTCGCCGACAACGCTCAGGGACTGTCCGGCACCGGCACCGTATTTCATTACCAAGTCGAAGATGACGCGATTTCGAGCACTTACCAGGGGGGCCGGATTCGCCTGGGCACTCAAGTCGGACGGGTGACCGGTCCAGATACCATTGAGCTGCTGTATCAGTGCCTGACCCTGGAAGGGGAACTGCTTGCTGGCTGGTCACGTGGCACGGTAGGCGTGGATCACGCCGGGCGCACGACGCTGAGTTTTGTTTGGGGCTGGCTATCGGGTGCGACGGGAGGCGGAGAGTCTAGCTATGTCGAGATCACTGCTTAAAGAGCCCGTAGTTCACGGCCAGGCTGCACCGAATTTACTGTAGGAGCGAGCTTGCTCGCGAAAAACCTGAGAACGCCACCTGGCACCAATCTCTGCGCGTTACGTCCCTCGCCAGCAAGCGCGCTCCTACGACGCTATGCGCCATGATTGGGTCTTCAGCGACTCCCTATTCAACCTGTTCGATGGGAGCGCTGAGGCATTTCTCCGGTAGCCGTTCGCGTCATCGGCCCATCGGTGATCCACGAACTGTAGAGCCATGTATTCCAGAGCTGCTCTTGATGACCACTCCCCGGTCCCTATCCTGTCGAAGGTGTCCCCGTGAGAGCGCTTAATGAGCAGCCCCAGAACCCTCTATCAAAAGCACATCGATGCGCACACGGTGTGTGCGCTGGACGAGCAGGGCCATGTCCTGTTGTACATCGATCGCCAGGTCATCAACGAATACACCAGTCCGCAGGCGTTCAGCGGTCTGCGTGACGCCGGGCGCAACGTGTGGCGCCCTGGTACGGCGTTGGCGGTCGTCGATCATGTAAACCCCACCGCGCCCGAACGTACCGCAGTAATGCCCGATGCGGGGGGCGCGCGGCAGGTGTCCTATCTGGCGCAGAACTGCCAGGATTTCGGTATCGAACTGTTGGATATCCTGGATAAGCGCCAAGGTATCGAGCACGTCGTCGCCCCCGAACAGGGGTTCATTCTTCCGGGGATGGTGATAGCTGCCGGTGACAGCCACACCACCACGTATGGCGCCCTCGGTGCCTTCGGGTTTGGCATTGGCACCTCAGAAATCGAGCACTTGCTGGCGTCCCAGACACTCGTCTACAAACGCCTGAGAACCATGCGAGTCAACATCGTGGGTGCCTTGTCGCCGGGGCTGACATCCAAGGACGTCATCATGGCCCTGATCGGCCAGATCGGCGCTTCCGGGGCCACCGGGTTCGCTATCGAGTTTGCCGGTTCGACCATTGACGCCCTCAGCGTCGAGGCGCGCATGACCATTTGCAACATGGCCGTTGAAGCCGGCGCTCGTGGCGCATTCATGGCGCCGGACCAGAAGGTATTTGACTACCTTGAGGGTAAGCCGCGCGCGCCGACAGGCGAGCAATGGCGGCGTGCGGTGCACGTGTGGCGCAACTTGCACAGCGATCCGGGTGCGGTGTTCGACCACGAAGTCACGCTGGACGTCAGCACGCTGCTGCCGATGGTCACCTGGGGCACGAGTCCCGATCAGGTGGTCGCCATCAACGGGCGGGTGCCAGACCCGCTGCAGGTCAGCGATCTCATCCTGCGCCAGGACATGCAGCGGGCCCTGACCTACATGGGGCTCAAGGCGGGCGAGCCTTTGAATGAAGTCGTCATCAGCCATGCATTCATCGGCTCGTGCACCAATGCGCGTATCGAAGACCTGCGCACTGCCGCCAGCGTGATCGGCGGCCGGCGCGTGGCCCCGCACGTGCGCGCGATGGTCGTGCCGGGCTCCACCGAAGTTCGTGACCAGGCTGAGGCTGAGGGCCTGGCCGCTATTTTTCGCGACGCCGGATTCGAATGGCGGCAATCGGGCTGCTCCATGTGCCTGGCCATGAACGACGACGTACTCGCCCCAGGCGACCGTTGCGCCTCCAGCACCAACCGCAATTTCGAAGGCCGCCAGGGCGCCGGTGCACGTACCCACTTGATGAGCCCGGCCATGGTGGCTGCGGCTGCAATAACCGGGCGGCTGACGGATGTTCGGCACCTCAGGGAGCACGTATGAGCAGCAATCCTTTTACCCAGGTCACCGGCACAGCGGCACCGATGTTGGCGGCCAATATTGACACCGACGTGATCATGCCCAAGCAGTTCCTCAAGGGAATTGACCGCAATGATTTGGACCAAGGGTTGTTCTATGACCTGCGCTTTCTACCGTCAGGGCAGCCGGATCCTGCGTTTGTGCTCAATAAGCCCGCTTGGCAGAACGCATGCTTCATGGTGGTAGGCCCGAACTTTGGCTGCGGTTCCAGCCGTGAGCATGCCGTGTGGGGCCTCAAGCAGAAGGGCATTCGCGCACTGATCGGCAGCAGCTTTGCGGGTATTTTCTACGACAACTGTCAGCGTAACGGTGTGCTGCTGATCAGCCTTGAGGCCGCCACAGTGCAACGCATCGGCGAGGTGGTCGGGCAGGCGCAAACGGCTGAGATCTCGGTCGACCTGAGCGAACAAACGATCCTGTTGCACGGCCATGAAGTGATTCCCTTCCAGATCGACACGCTGCGCAAAACGGCCCTGTTGCTGGGGTTGGATGCCATTGGCAGCACCCTGCAACGCAGCGAGCAGATTCGCGCCTTCGAGCGCGAGCATCTGGCCGCCAACCCGTGGTTGTCGTGAAGGGAGGCGTCGCTCAGATCGACAGCTGCGCGAAGTGCGCCTGGAGAAATTCGACACAGGCCCGCAGCTTCCCCGAGTGAGCAAGCCGCGTGGGGTAGACGGCCCACACGTTGGCGCTTTGCCCATAGTCATGCAGTACCTGAACCAGCTTGCCCTGCTCGAGCAACGGTTTGACATCCCACAACGAACGCAGCAGCACACCCCGCCCGTGCAACGCCCACTGCAACACGATCTCGCCGCTGTTGGATGACAACGGGCCTCCCACCCGCACGCTCTCCTGCGTGCCGTCGCGCTCCAGCACCCAGACCCCGAAGGCGTTATCGCGCTCCTTCAAGACAAGGCATTCATGGTGTTCGAGGTCACTCAGTTGCGCCGGTGCTCCGTGGCGTTCCAGGTAGCTGGGAGCCGCGCACAGGATGCGCCGGTTACTGACCAGCTGACGCCCGATGTGCTGGCCGGGAATGTCGTCACCCACACGGATTTCCAGATCGAAGCCTTCGCTGACGATATCCACTACCCGATCGAACAGGTCCAGGCGGATTTCCAACCCAGGGTAACGATCAGCGAGCAACGCCAGCGCGGGTGCCACGTGAATACGACCAAAGCCGAAGCTGCTGCAGATATGCAGGCGGCCACGGGGGCTGTCGTGGGCATCGATCAACTCATCGGACAGATGCTGGAAGTCCTCCAGAATGCGCGCCGCCCAGTCCTTCACACGCGCGCCGTCGTCGGTCAAGGTGATACGTCGACTGGTACGGTGCAGCAAGCGTGTCGCCAGGGTATTTTCGAGGATTTGAATGCGCTTGCTGACGTAAGCCGCCGACACGCCAAGCTCATCGGCGGCGGCGGCAAAACTGGCCTTGCGGATCACGGTCAAGAACACCCGCAGGTCTTCGGGGAGGGGCATCGAGCCTTTGTAGATCATCGAAAGCGCATACGTGGCGGCGTGAACTGCGAGGATAACATCGCATGGAAGGAGGCTGGGTGCGCCCACTCGTGCCCTCAGTCGGCAGCGACGTACTCGCCAGCGAAAAAACTCAGCACGGCTTCAAGCAATAACCCAGGCACTTCCTCGGCAATGTAATGACCGCACGGCAAGGCTTTGCCGCGTACATCAGTGGCGACCTGCTGCCATTCCTTGAGCGGATCGAAACAGCGCCCCACCGTGCCTTCTGCGCCCCACAGGACCAACAGCGGCAGCGTCAGCCGATGACCGGCGGCGATATCGGCGCGATCATGTTCCAGGTCGATCCCGGCCGAGGCGCGGTAGTCTTCGCAAATGCCTCGTGCGCTGCCGGGAAGCTGCAGGCACCGCAGGTACTCGCCGAACGCCTCTGCCGTGAAGGGCTTGAGGCCAGCACTGCGGCTGCCCATCACACTGCGCAGATACAGCTCAGGGTCGGCCTCGATAAGGCGCTCCGGCAGCGGCGCCGGTCGGATCAGGAAAAACCAGTGCCAGTAGGCGCGGGCAAAGGCTTCGTCCGTTTGTGTGTACATCGACAAAGTGGGGGCGATGTCGAGCAGCGCCATTTGCTTGATCGCGTGGGGATGGTCGAGCGCCAGGCGATGCGCCACCCGCGCTCCACGGTCATGGGCAAGCACGCTGAACTGCTCAAAGCCCAACGCCTTCATCAGCTCAGCGCAATCAAGCGCCATTTCACGCTTTGAATAATGTGAATGCTCAGCATCGGCCGCCGGCCTGGCGCTATCGCCATATCCACGCAAGTCAGCGGCGACCACGGTAAATTCACTGGCCAACCGTTCGGCAACCTTGTGCCAGATAACGTGGGTCTGAGGGTGACCATGCAACAGCAACAGCGCGGGGCCGGATCCACCGATGCGATAGCTGATGTTCAGGCCATTGACCTGGCGCTGTTGTTTCTGGAAACCAGCAAACATGATTCGACTCCATGAGGGTGCTGGCTGAATCCTGGGATCAACCGAACCCAGCCGCAATAGGCCAAGCGTGGAAGCACGGTTTATGAACTGTGTTTCAAGTGACCCGCAAAGCACCACAAAACCACGGTGGGAGGGGGCAAGCCCCCTCCCACATTTTGTGCTTTGCTGGTCTGGTTCAGGTCCACCAGTACCGCACCAGGTGGAAGAAGATCGGCGCCGCAAAGCACACCGAATCCAGCCGGTCCAGCATCCCGCCGTGCCCTTCGATCATGTGCCCCCAGTCTTTGACGCCACGGTCGCGCTTGATCGCCGACATCACGATCCCGCCGGCGAAGCCCAGCAGGTTGATCAACAGCGCGATCAAGAACGACTGCCAGGGATTGAACGGCGTGGTCCACCACAGCGCGGCACCGATCAGGGAGGACAGCAGGATCCCGCCGACAAAACCTTCCACGGTTTTGGACGGCGAGAGGTTGGGCGCGATCTTGCGTTTGCCGAACAGCTTGCCGCACACGTACTGCAACACGTCCGACAGTTGCACCACGATCACCAGGTAGGCGATCAGCAGCAGGTTGCGGCCTTCATAACCCGGAATGTCCAAGGTCAGCAACGCCGGGACGAACGACACGCAGAACACCGCGATCATCAGGCCCCATTGCACCTTGGATGCGCGCTCCAGGAAGTGGGTGCTGTCGCCGCCCAGGGAGGCGAGTATCGGCAGCAACAGGAACACGTAGACCGGGATGAAGATCGAGAACAGTCCGTACCAGTCGGCATAGATCAGCACGTACTGCAGAGGAAGGGCGAGGTAGAACGCCGCGACCAGGGCCGGGTAGTCGCTGCGCCGGGTCGGCGTCAGGGTGAGAAATTCGCGCAAGGCATAGAAGGACACCGCATAGAACAGCAGGATCACTGCGCCGGTGCCGAGCCAGAAGGCGACACCGATCACCACCACCATCACCCACCAGGCGTTGATGCGGGCGTTGAGGTTGTCGATCACCGCGTTGGGGGTGCCACGGGTGCGCAGCTTCAGGATCAGGCCGATCAGCGAGGCGGTGACCAGAATCGCGCCGATCCCGCCGAATAACATCAAGGTCTGGCTATCCATCTCAGGAATGCTCCGGGGCGAGGGCAAGCAGGGCGTCGCGGGTGCGGGCAAGGAACGCGGCTTTGTCTTCGCCTTCTTCCAATTGCAGCGGAGCGCCGAAGCTGGTTGTGCATAACAATGGCAATGGCAAGACACGGCCCTTGGGCATGACGCGGTTGAGGTTGGCTATCCACACAGGGATCAGCTCAGCCTGTGGGTAACTGTTTGCCAAGTGGTAGAGGCCGCTCTTGAAGGGCAGCAAGCCGTCCTCCAGATTGCGCGTACCTTCGGGAAAAATAATCAACGAGTCGCCGCCTTCGAGGGCGGCAAGCATGGGCTTCAAGGGGTTATCCACAGGCTCTTTGCGCTCGCGATCAATCAGTACGCCGTTGAACACGCGGTTGATGATGTAGCGGCGCAGCGCACTTTTATTCCAGTAATCGCTGCCGGCCACAGGGCGGGTGAATTTGCGCAGGTTCTGCGGCAGCGACGCCCACACCAGCACGAAGTCGCCGTGGCTGCTGTGATTGGCGAAATAGATGCGTTGCACCGGCACCGGCGCGCAACCCAGCCACAGGCTGCGGGCGCCGGTGACGGTGCGGGCCATGGAAGTAATCAGTGTGGCGACCACGGGTTCGAACATGGGAATTCCTTATTCGGCGAAAGGTAGCCAAGGACTGGCAAGCAGCACGCCCAGGGTCAGCAGCGCTTGCGCGCCGAGCAACCAGGCCTGTTTGCGCAGCAATTTGAGGGCGCCACGACGGCGTTCGGCCCAGGGCCGGCCCGCGCGCTTGGCCGATTGCAGGCCAAGGGCCTGCAGGGCTTGGTCAAGGTCTGCGGTGCGCTCGACGTCGCGAGCGAGCAGGGCAAACAGATCGGCGTCGAACGCAACGCGCAGGGCCCAGTATTTTTGCACAAGGCCCAGGATAATCATCCACAAGGCCAGCAGCAGGCAGACCGTTGAAACACTCGCCATCAACAGTTGGGCCACACCGAACAACACGCCGGCCACTGTGAGGCCTGTGGATAACTGGTCCAGCGAACGGCCACGGCGCAGCAGGCTGGCGACGACTTGCAGTTCCATATCAGCAGGCATGGGGCAAGCCCTCCAAGGCGAGACGATGTGCGGGATGCAGGACCACACGGGTCCGCGCTGTACGAATAATAGCCAGCGCTTGATCCACCGTCGTCGCGCGGCCGCTGTGCAACAGCCAGGCGGCAATGGCCGTGGCGCTGCGCGAATAGCCTAGGGCGCAGCACACCAGCAACGGGCCGTCCGAGCGCAGGCGTTCGATGGCCTTGGCGGCTTGCAGGCATTCGGCGGACGTGGGCGCGATCAAGTCCAGAACAGGAATGCAGTGGTAGGTACGGCCCTGTGGATTAATCGGCAATTCGGCGCAGAGATCGACGATGGCCTTGAAAGACTGTTGCTCGCTCGACGTAGGAATTCGCCCCAGCCAAACGTTATCCACAATCAGCTCGGGCTGTGGATGCCGGCGTGTCCACAGCCGCGAATTAATCCAGGCGGCGGCCAGGTAAGGTGCATACAGCCAGCGCGCAGCAGGCGTCAGCCGGCCATCGTCGCGTTTCTGAAAGCCCTCGGCACCCAGCAGCCAGTAATTGGCTGCGACCAGCGCGAGGGACACCGCCGGCCACAGCAACCATAACCCCCAACCGCCCAAAGCCAGCGCGAGCAGCATCAGCGCCAGCGCGCCAAGGGCGTAGCGCGCACCCAGCCAACCGCGCTTCACGTCCCGCGTAAGTCGGGCATTGAGCAGCGGGCTGGCGTGTTCCAGCGGCCATAACCACACGCACAACCACCCCGCGAGGGCGCCTGTGGGTAAGTCGACAAAGTGATGTTGATAAGTGGTCAGTACGGAAATACCGATCAGTGCAAACCAGCCGTGCACTACCCAGCGCCAAAAACCCTGGGTATGCCGCTGGTACATCACCCACAGGATCACCAGCAGCGCGATATGCAGTGAGGGCGCCTGGTTGAAGGGCTTGTCGAAGCCGGCCAGCACGGCAAACAACCAGCCAAACACGCCATCCAGCTCCGGCCGTTCGAAGGTGAAGCGCAGCGGCCAGATCAGGAAGCAACTGACGGCAATCACCTGGGCCGTCAGCAGGCGCAGGGCATGCTGCTTGAGTTCGTGGCGGGTGCTTGGCAGCAACAGCGAGAACCCGTAGAGCAGGTCGATGGACCAATAAGGCACGATGGTCCAGGCCCAGAACGGCATGTGGGTTTCCCAGCCGAACACCAGCGTACCCACATCGCTGCGCTGGTTGGTGACCCAAGTAGCGAAGCCGTAGGTGCTGAAAAACAGCGGCGCCAACAGCAGCAGCCACAGCAGCGCCGGTTTGAACAAGCCGGGTTCGCGCATGCTCAGATCTTCTGTGCCAGGGACACGGTGAAAATGCCCCACTCATCCACACGCTGGGTGATCTTGCGAAAGCCCGCAGCCTCCACCAGTTGGTCCATTTCCGCCTGGCTGCGCCGACGCATCACCCAGGCCTGGCCCTGGCGGTGGCTGGTCAAGGCGCGGGCGATCAGTTCCAGCTGCGGGTGCCACGGCTGGCCGGTGTAGACCAGATAACCGCCCGGCTCCACCGCTTCGGCGAGGCCTGCCAGCGAACCGCCGACCATGGCGTTATCGGCGAACAATTCATACAGCCCGGACACCACCGCCAGCGTCGGTTTCGGCTCCAGCGCGGCCAGGTTCGCCCGATCGAATGCATCGGCTTTGATGAACTGGGCGATATCGTCCAGGCCCTTTTCACGGATCAAGGCGCCACCGTCGCGCACGTTGATGTCGCTGTAGTCGCGCAGCAGGATCGATTCCGGCAGCGGCGACACACCCTGCAAAGCTTCCAGAATGTAACGACCGTGGCCAGCAGCGATATCGACGATGCGCACTTTGCGCTCATCGGCACGCAACCTGGCCATGGCCAGGCGCAGCAGTTCTTCGACGTTCAGCTTGCGCTGGCGAATGCCGCGCCAGCCGATGGAATTGAGGTAGTTGGTGTCGATCATCCGCCCCAGCGCGCCTTTGCCAGTGGGCGTGTTGCGGTATACGTAATCCAGGGTGCTGCCGGAATCGAAACCGGTGTCGAAGCCCAGTTTCACCCCCTCCGATAGGTTCTTGCCCAGGCCCATGCTGGCGCGGGTCATGCGCCAGTACAGATCGCGCAGGGAATTGCGCGGCAGTGGTGCGGCGAGGGCTTCGGATTCGGCGCAGGTGGCGCCCAGTTTGTCGGCGTCCAGCAGCGAGGCGCGGTCCAGCGGCTGCGCAAAGTTTTGCAGGATAAAGCGCTTGGCGCTGTTGATGGCCACGGCGCGGTCACGCTCGCCAAGGGTGTCGTGAAAGAAACCCGGGAGAATATGCAGCTCTTTTTTCAGGCTGCCGAGGCGGTCGAAAAACTGCTGCTGGGGTTTACGGTGCACCACGAAGTCGGAGCCGGAGACCAGCAACTGGGTCGGCACCTGGATGGCCTGGGCATCGGCGACTACCCGGTCGGCCGCTTCGTACAAGCCCAGCAGCACATTCACCGAGATGGCCTTGGTGATCAGCGGATCGCTGTCGTAGGACGCCACGCGCTCCGGATCATGGCTGAGGAACTTGGCCTTGACGTAACTGTTGACGAAAAAGTTGCCGCGAAATCTGCGCATCAGGGCCAGGCCCGGGCGTGCGAAGGGCACGTACAGCTTGACCTTGAAGGCAGGGGAGGCGAGTACCAGGGCGCGGATCTTCGGTGCGTAGTCATGCACCCAGGTGGCCGCGATCACCGCGCCGACGCTTTGGGCGATGACCGCGACGTTTTCCTCTTCGACGCCGTAGGTGGCGCCGATGTGGTCGCAGAAAGTCTGCACGTCGCGGGCGCTGGTGGCAAAGCTGGGGCTGTCACCGCGCTCGCCGGGGGATTGGCCGTGACCACGGGCGTCCCAGGCGAAGAAGTCAACGTCCGGCAGGTTCAGTTCGTCCACCAAGTGCGCGATACGCCCTGAGTGCTCATGACCGCGATGGAACAACATAATCGCCTTGCGCGGCCCGGCGCCTGCCGTGGCCGGCCAGTGCCGGTAAAACAGCTCGACGCCGTCATGGGTACTGAAGCTGTGTGGTTGCTGTTCGCGCATCGCAAGCATCCTTATGCAATCGGTGAAGTTTCTGGTTGTTCCTTGAGGCCCTGACGCACCCGGTTGACCAAGGTGTAGGCCAGCAGCGCGGCGACCAGCCACATCACCGTGTCGACCCAGCCGGCGCCGAACCAGCCCAGCGCCACGCCAGTGGCCAGCACCCCGAGAACGAACGCCCGATCGCTTTTGCCCATTGGCCCGTCATAGCGGCGCGATGCGCCCACCATCGGCCCCAGCACACCGGCGTATTCGCTGAACACCGCAAGCAGCGTCACCAACAGCACGGGCGCCAGGCTCACGTCGGGGATCAGCGCAAACGGCAGGATCAACGCACTGTCAGCGATCACATCGCACAGTTCATTGAGGTAGGCGCCCAGGCGCGATTGCTGGCCGAACTCGCGCGCAAGCATGCCGTCGACGGCATTCAAGGCCATGCGCACAATCATCCACAGCGGGATCAGCGCGAACAGCCACAAGTGCTGGGCGAAGCTGGCAATCAGCAGGCCCACCAATACCGAAATCACGCCGGCCAGCACGGTGATCTGGTTGGCGGTGGTGCCGTTGTCATAAAGGCGCTGCACGAGGGGCCGCAACAGGTTTTGGAACCGCGGTTTGAGCTGATAGATGGAGATCATGAAGGAGGGCGCTTCCCTGTCCGTGGAGCCGCGAAAAAACTGTTCTGGAGTTTGCCGATTAATTCTGGCGCGCACCAGCGATGCCGCGTGTTTATGGGGGTTTAGTCACGATCTTTGGAACAACAAAGATCAAATGTGGGAGGGGGCTTGCTCCCGATGGCGGTGGGTCAGTTGCTAGAGGTGCTGGCTGACCCACCGCTATCGGGAGCAAGCCCCCTCCCACAGGGATCGGCGCTGTAGCCAAAAGCGAACAAAAATTTCACGCTCCGTGTTATATCGTAACGAATTATGTATAAGCGGGCGTTGAGTGGATGCAAGTGGATCTAGAAGCTGACGGCGCTTCGGTTGAAGGCCTGCCGCGTTTTCAGCAGGGGCTGTTCCATGCCCGTCGATTGCGCCAAGCCGGTATCAGCCTGACCGCCTTGGCCGTCACCGGTTGGGTGCTGGCGTTATTTGTGGCGCTGTTTGCACCGGTCTCGATCTGGCCGGTGGTGTTGATCAATTGCTCGTCGGCCTTGCTCGTTCTGGTAGCCGGCTTGCAGTCGGCGTGGTGGGTCGCCGACTGGCGTGCCCAGGCGTTGGAAGAACCTGCGGTTGAAGCGGCGGTGGCCGATACGGGCCGCTACGGTCGTCTAGTGGAGCGCCTGGGCAAGCAGATCGGCGCGCCGGTGTTGTGGCTGTGCGGTTGGTCGTTGCTGGCGCTGGTCAGTGTTATTGAATTCTGGAACCTGGCGCTGCCTGCTGCCGCCGTCGGTCAATCCGCCAGTATCGGCGCGGCGCTGGGCTTGGCGCTGGCGTTCGGTTTGCTGGTGTTCGAGCGGCGCATGGCCCAGGAAACCGCCGCGCAATGGCCGGAAGCCGCGCAACTGGCGCAATTGAGCCGGGTGGCGATCGCCTGCCTGGTAGTCAGTGCGCTGTGCCTGTTGTTTGCCGGTGCGCAATCGGTGTGGCCGCTACGGCTGGCGACGCTGATCGGCCTGTTGCCTGCGCTGGTGGCGCTGGAGTTTGTGCTGCGCGGCGTGCTGTCACTGTTCAGCCCACGCCAGCCGCGTCTGGAACCGCGCCTGATGGCGCAGAGTGTGGTCGCCGGCCTGCTGCGCTGGCCGCCGCAGCCGCTGCAAGCTTTGCAGCATGAATTGCACAATCGTTTCGGCATCGACCTGCGCCAGATCTGGGCGTTTACCTACATGCGTCGCGCGTTCCTGCCGGTGCTGCTGGTGGTGCTGGCGGTAGGCTGGGCGCTGACCGGCGTGCATGAAGTACCTCTGCAGGGCCGTGGGATTTATGAGCGTTTCGGCAAACCGGTCGACGTGTTCGGCCCGGGCCTGCACGTCGGGTTGCCCTGGCCCCTGGGCCGCGTGTTGAACGTGGAGAACGGCGTGGTTCACGAGCTGGCGACCAGCGTCAGCGAAAGCGCCGCGCCCGAGTTGGCCGCCGCCGAAGGCCCGGCGCCGCTGATCGCCAATCGCCTGTGGGACGCCAGCCATGTGAATGACAAGTCCCAGGTCATTGCCAGCAGCAGTGGCGATAAACAGAGCTTCCAGATCGTCAACATGGACGTGCGGTTCGTCTACCGTATCGGCCTGACGGACCAGGCCGCGCTGGCTGCCACCTACAACAGCGCCGATGTCCCGACCCTGATCCGCAGCACTGCCAGCCGCATCCTGGTGCACGACTTTGCCTCACGCACCCTCGATGAATTGCTCGGCGAACAACGCACCCGCCTCGCCGACGAGATCGGCCGCAGCGTACAAGCAGACCTGCAAAAGCTCGACAGCGGTGTGGAAATCCTCGCCACGGTCGTCGAAGCGATCCACCCACCGGCCGGCGCCGCCAACGCCTACCACGGCGTGCAAGCCGCGCAGATCGGCGCCCAGGCATTGATCGCCCGCGAGCGTGGCGCGGCCAGCGAGCAGACCAACCAAGCCTTGCTGCAAGCCAGCACCGCCCGCGACCAGGCCCAGGCCACCGCGCGCGAAGTGAATGCCGGTGCCCAGGCGGCCAACCTGCGCTTCGTTGCCGAGCAAAAAGCCTACGCCGCAGCGGGCCGGGCTTTCGTGCTGGAACAGTACCTGGGCCAGCTAAGCCAGGGCCTGGTCCACGCCAAACTGCTTATTCTGGATCATCGCCTGGGCGCCGACAGTGCGCCGACGATCGATCTGCGATCTTTTACCTTACCGGCCGATCCCTCGGTGCCGCGTAAAGCCGTTCAATAAGGAGTCTGTCTGTTGAGCGCTCATTCTCACGATCACGGTCATCACCATCATCACGGCCACCATCACCATCATGGCGATGAACAGGCAAACAGCCCTTTCCCGTGGCGGCGTATGGCCTGGGCGGCAGTGCTTGTGCTGTTTGCCATCGCGGCGGCGAGCCTGGTACAGGTGCGCTCCGGCGAGGCCACGGTGATTACCCGTTTCGGCAACCCGGTGCGGGTGCTGCTGGAACCGGGCCTGGGCTGGCGCTGGCCGGCGCCGTTTGAAGCGGCGATTCCGGTTGACCTGCGCCTGCGCACCACCTCCAGCGGGTTGCAGGATGTGGGCACCCGCGATGGCCTGCGGATCATCGTGCAGGCGTACGTGGCGTGGCAGGTGCAGGGCGATACCGACAATGTGCAGCGCTTCATGCGCGCGGTGCAGAACCAGCCGGATGAAGCGGCGCGGCAGATCCGTACCTTTGTCGGTTCGGCGCTGGAAACCACGGCGGCCAGTTTTGACCTGTCCAGCCTGATCAATACCGACGCCAACCAGGTGCGCATCGCCGATTTCGAAGCCCAACTGCGCCAGCAGATCGATCAGCAATTGCTGGCCACCTATGGCGTACGCGTGGCCCAGGTCGGTATCGAACGGCTGACATTGCCGTCGGTGACCCTCACCGCCACGGTCGACCGCATGCGCGCCGAACGTGAAACCATCGCCACCGAGCGCACCGCCGTGGGCAAGCGTGAGGCGGCGCAGATTCGCTCGGCAGCCGAACGTGACGCACGGATCATGCAAGCCGACGCCACAGTGAAAGCCGCTAATATCGAAGCGCAATCGCGGGTCGAAGCGGCGCAGATTTATGGACGCGCCTACGCGGGTAATCCGCAGCTGTACAACCTGCTGCGCTCGCTGGATACCTTGGGCACCGTGGTGACGCCGGGCACCAAAATCATCCTGCGCACCGATGCTGCGCCGTTCCGTGCGCTGGTGGATGGGCCCAAGGATGTCCAGCCATGAGTGAGCGTGACAGCCCGGACAGCCCCTGGATCCAGGCCGGACGCCTGACGTTCCTGGCGCTGTACGCGGTCACCGTGTTGGCGGCGCTGGCCTGGGCGTTTTCCAATGTGCGCCAGGTCGACCCGCAGAACCGCGCCATGGTGCTGCACTTCGGCGCCCTCGACCGCATTCAGAACGCCGGGCTGCTGCTGGCCTGGCCGCAACCGTTCGAACAGGTGGTGCTTTTGCCGGCGGCAGACCGGGTGATCGAGCGTCGGGTGGAGAACCTGTTGCGTTCAGAGGCGGCCGTGCAGGCTGACCGCGTGGCCAGTTTCGCCACACCCCTGAGCGATACGCTGGCCGGTTCCGGCTATTTGCTGACCGGCGATGCCGGGATCGTGCAGCTGGATGTGCGGGTGTTCTACAAGGTCACCGAGCCCTACGCCTTTGTGTTGCAGGGCGAGCATGTGCTGCCGGCGTTGGACCGCCTGGTGACCCGCAGCGCGGTGGCCCTGACGGCGGCGCGGGACCTGGACACCATCCTGGTCGCGCGCCCCGAGCTGATCGGCGCCGACAACGGCGCCGCCGAGCGCCGCGAAAAACTGCGCGGTGATCTGGTGCAAGGCATCAATAAGCGCTTGGCGCAGTTGACGGCCAGCGGGTTGGGCCTGGGCATTGAAGTGACGCGGGTCGATGTGCAATCGAGCCTGCCGGGCCCGGCGGTGAACGCGTTCAATGCGGTACTCACCGCCAGCCAGCAAGCCGACAAAGCGGTGGCCAACGCGCGTACCGATGCGGAAAAACTCACCCAAACCGCCAACCAGGAGGCTGATCGCCAGGTGCAAGTCGCCCATGCCCAAGCCAGTGAACGCCTGGCCAATGCCCAGGCGCAGACCGCTGCCGTCTCCAGCCTGGCGCAAGTCCAAGATCCGGGCCTGTTGCTGCGCCTGTACCGCGAGCGCCTGCCGAAGATTCTGGGCCAGGCCGGCTCCGTCACCACGGTCGATCCTAAAGACGACTCCCGTTTGATCATTCAGGGAGCCGAACAATGAGCGCACCCATGCTGACCTCCGCCGAGCAGCGCAGCGCCGCCCGGCAATTGACCCTGGCCATGCTGGCCCTGGGTTTACTCGTATTGGGCCTGGTATGGCGCTGGCTGGCGGCGGACCAGAGCGGGGTCAGCCAACTGCTGCTCGGTGTGGCCTCGCTGCTGGTGGCCGTGCCGGTGATGCGTTCGGCCTGGTACAGCCTGCGCTATCCCAGCCTGCATGGCATCACTGACCAATTGATTGCGCTGGCGATGATCGGCGCCTGGGCCACCGGCGATCTGCTGACCGCAGCGCTGCTGCCGATCATCATGATTTTTGGGCATGTGCTCGAAGAGCGCAGCGTGATCGGTTCCCAGGAAGCGATCCAGGCGCTGGGTAAACTCACGCGCAGCCATGCGCGCCGGGTGCAGGCTGACGGCAGCATTGTGGAAGTGGATAACGGCACGCTGAACACCGGCGATGTGGTCGAAGTGCGCGCCGGCGACCGCGTGCCGGCCGATGGCGTGGTGCTGTCGGGCCAGGCCAGCCTGGACACGGCGCCGATCACCGGTGAATCGGTACCGTTGGAAGCCAGCGTGGGCGTGCAGGTGTTTGGCGGGGCGATCAACCTGGACGGCCTGCTGCGCCTTGAAGTGACGCGCACGGGCAATGAGTCGACCCTGGGCAAAGTGATTGCGTTGATGCAGAACGCCGAGCGTTCCAAGCCACCGATCACCCGGTTGCTGGAACGTTATGCCGGTAGCTACATGGTGTTGGTGCTGTTGTTGGCGGCGGTCACCTGGTTCGTCACCAACGACGCCCAGGCGATGCTGGCCGTGCTGGTGGCGGCGTGCCCGTGTGCGTTGGTGTTGTCGGCGCCGGCTACCGCAATTGCCGGGATCGCGGTCGCTGCACGGCACGGCATTCTGATTCGCAGCTCGGCGTTTCTGGAAGAGCTGGCGGACCTCACTTCACTGGTTATCGACAAGACCGGTACCTTGACCTTCGGCACCTTGCGCCTGCAGTCCATCGAAACCGCGTCTGCCGATCGCCAGGCCTTGCTCAACCTGGCGGCCAGCCTCGGTGCGGCCAGCAGCCATCCGGTCAGCCGTGCATTGGCGGGGTTGGCGACACAGCAACAGCGCGTGGTGCTGACCGATATTCGCGAGCGCCAGGGACTCGGTGTCGTGGCGCACACTGAACAGGGCGAAGCGGCGCTGGGCCGTCCCGAACTGTTCGAGCAGCTGGCTATCGCCACGACCTCGGTGCCCAACCACGACGGCCCGATTGCCGGGCTGGCGCTGAACGGACAGTTCCTGGCCTGGCTGCTGCTGGCCGATAGCGTCAAACCCGAGGCGCGCCAGGCCCTGCAGGAACTGCGCGAGCTGGGCCTGGGTCGCCAGTTGCTGCTCACCGGCGACCGCCAGAGCGTGGCCGACAGCCTGGCCGTGAATGTGGGCATTGGTGAGGTCCAGGCCCAAGCGCTGCCGGAAGACAAACTCAACCGTGTGCTGGGGGAGATCGGCAGCGGTTTCCGGCCGATGGTGGTGGGGGATGGCATCAACGACTCCCTTGCCCTCAAAGCCGGTGTGGTCGGCGTGGCGATGGGCGCGGGCGGTGCCGATATCGCGCTGGCCTCGGCGGACGTGGTGTTGATCGGCAGCGACCTGCGCCGCCTGGGCACCTGCGTGCGCTTGAGCCGCCAGTGCCGACACACCTTGCAGGTCAATGTGATCATCGGCCTGGGCTGGACGTTGGCCATCGTGGTATTCGCCGCCTTCGGCTGGCTGGGCGCCGCCGGGGCCATGATCGCAGCGGTGTTGCATAACCTCAGCACCTTGCTGGTACTGGGCAACGCCGGGCGGTTGCTGCGCTTTCAGGAGCCGCTGTTGAAGCTTGACGAATAATTTCAGAAAACTTCGTACCGGGCTGTAACGCTAAAAGGGCGCCTCACTCTAGTGGTGTGTCGAGACTGGGCAATCCGCTCAGACCGGCATCACCACTGACCGATGAGGACTACACAATGAATATCAAACACGCCGTTTCCGGTGCTGCCCTGGCTATCGCTGCAGCTTCCATGTTTGCCGGCGTCGCCACCCAGGTACAGGCCGCCGACGCGCCGGTTCATTGCTACGGTGTCACCTCCTGCAAAGGCATGAACGATTGCAAAACCGCTGAAAACGCCTGCAAAGGCCAGGCGGTGTGCAAGGGCCACGGCTTCAAGGCCATGACCCAGGCCGAGTGCGACAAGGCCGGTGGCAAAGTCGGCGAGTAACCGACACGCGAGTGCAACCGCAGCGGACCTCGCGCCGCTGCGGACACTTTCCAGGAGCGCATGATGACCCGTTCTTTCCCCTCCCTGGGTTACGGCCTGGGTTTACGTCACGAATACTATGAACAGATCCTTGCCCAATCCCCTGCAGTGGATTGGTTCGAAGTGATCTCCGAGAATTATCTGGTGCAGGGCGGCAAAGCCTTGTACTACCTGGACGCCATAGCCGAACGCTACCCCTTGGTGATGCACGGCGTGTCGTTGTCGATCGGCGGGCCCCATGCCATCGACACCGATTATCTCAAGCAGGTAAAGGCCCTGGCCGAGCGCATCCAGCCAGCCTGGATTTCCGATCACCTGTGCTGGAGCCGTGGCAGCGCACACCAGTTGCATGACCTGCTGCCCCTGCCGTACACCGAGGAAAGCCTGTACCACGTGGCCGGTCGCGTGCTTCAGGTGCAGGACGTGTTGCAACGCCCGCTGGTGCTGGAAAACGTCTCCAGCTATGTGCGCTCCAAGGCCGATGAATTCACCGAGTGGCAATTTCTCAACGCCCTGGCGCATCTGACCGGATGCCAATTGCTGCTGGACGTGAACAATGTGTACGTCAGCTCGCGTAATCACGGGTTCGATGCCTGGACGTTCATTCGCAACCTGCCGCCTGACAGCATTCGCCAGCTGCATCTGGCGGGGCATAGGGACTACGGCGACTACGTGGTCGATACCCACGATCAGCCGGTGTGCGATCCGGTGTGGGCGCTGTATCAGCGCACGCTGGAACATCTGGGGCCGGTCTCGACGCTGTTGGAGCGCGACGATCATTTCCCGCCGTTCGAAGTGCTGCTGGCTGAATTGAACAAGGCCCGGGAACTGGGTGCCACTGCGTTGGCCAGGCGGTCGCTATGCGCTTGATCGATTGGCAACGGGCGTTCGAGGCACATCTGTTGTCTGAAACCTGCACCGCCGACAGTGGCTTTGCCGCCACCTTGCTTGGCGGCCCGACACTGGATGTAGACACGGGCCTGGCGATTTATCACAACGCCTACCTGTCCCGATTGCAGGACGTATTACGTCACGACTTTGCCGCCATCCGGTATTGGCTGGGCGATGATGAATTTGCCGCGCTGAGCCAAGCGTATATTCGTCGTTATCCCTCGGCCCATTACAGCCTGCGCTGGCTGGGTGAACGTTTTGCAGGGTTTATCCTTGAGCACCTGACGGCAGAACAAAGTGCCCCGCTGGCGGAACTGGCGCGGCTGGAGTGGGCATTCACCCTGGCATTCGACGCGCCTGCGGGCGAGGCGCTGACCCTCGACCATATGGCGCAACTGGCGCCTGAAGACTGGCCGGCATTGCGCGTATCGCTGGTGCCTTCAGTGCAGCAGCTAACGTGCCGTTTCAACACGCTGAGCATCTGGCGGGCCAATAAGGATGAATCGGACTTTCCCGGCAGCCAGGCGCTGGACCCGGCGCAGGCCTGCCTGGTGTGGCGCCATCAGAACCTGTGTCGTTACCGCAGTCTCGAGCCCGCCGAAGCCCACGCCCTGATGGGCATGGCCGCCAGCGGCTGGAACTTTTCAGAACTGTGCGTCAAGTTGGCAGTCACTTATGAAGAGGGTGCGCCACTGCAAGCGGCCACATGGTTGAAACAGTGGATCCAGGACGGGTTGCTCGAGCGTCGGGCTTAATGGCAGGCAGTTATTTAATCGATAGCTTCCTACTTTATTTTGGATGGTCTACCCTCACAGCAGACGTCTGAAACAAGGGGGGACTACTCATGCTCGCGCAACTTCCACCGGCCTTACAGAATCTTCAGCTACCGCTGCGTCTTCGACTCTGGGACGGCCATGAATTCAACCTGGGCCCCGAGCCCAGTGTGACCATCGTGGTCAAGGACCCTACGGTCGTCTCACAACTGACCCATCCCACGCTCGACGCCCTGGGCGAAGCCTTCGTCGAGGGCAAACTGGAGCTGGAAGGCTCCATTGCCGAGGTAATCAGGGTATGTGACGAGTTGAGTCACGCCTTGATCGAGGACGACGACGGCCCTCGGCCGGTGCGCTCGATCCACGACAAGGCGACTGACGCAGCGGCCATTTCCTACCACTACGACCTGTCCAACGAGTTCTACCAGCTATGGCTGGACCAGGACATGGTGTATTCCTGCGGTTATTTCGAAACCGGCAGCGAGTCCATCGACCAGGCCCAACAAGACAAATTCCGCCATCTGTGCCGCAAATTGCGGCTGCAGCCGGGCGAGTATCTGTTGGATGTGGGATGTGGATGGGGCGGGCTGGCGCGGTTTGCTGCGCGGGAACTCGGGGTCAAGGTGTTTGGGATCACCTTGAGCAAGGAACAACTGGCCCTGGCCCAGGAGCGGGTGAAGGCCGACGGCCTGGAGGACCAGGTCGACCTGCAGCTGCTCGACTACCGCGACCTGCCTCAGGACGGCCGTTTCGACAAAGTGGTGAGCGTGGGCATGTTCGAACATGTCGGCCACGCCAACCTGGCGCAGTACTGTCAGATTCTGCACGGCGCCGTGCGCGAAGGCGGCCTGGTGATGAACCATGGCATTACCGCCAAACACACCGACGGCCGCCCCGTGGGCCGTGGCGCCGGAGACTTTATCGAGCGCTATGTGTTTCCCAACGGCGAGCTGCCGCACCTGGCGATGATGACGGCCGAAATCAGCGAAGTCGGGCTGGAAGTGGTCGACGTCGAAAGCCTGCGCCTGCACTACGCGCGCACCCTGGACCATTGGAGCGAGCGCCTGGAGGACAACCTCGAAGCGGCGGCGAAGATGGTGCCGGAGCACGCCTTGCGTATATGGCGCCTGTACCTGGCGGGTTGCGCCTATGCCTTTGCGCGGGGTTGGATCAACCTGCATCAGATCCTGGCGGTGAAACCCCATGCCGATGGCAGCCATGAACTGCCGTGGACGCGGGAGGATATCTACCGCTGACCCGTTTCTTCAGAACACTGAAGGGCCAAATGTGGGAGGGGGCTTGCCCCCGATGACGGTGTATCAGCTACCCATTAGCTGGCTGACACGCCGCCATCGGGAGCAAGCCCCCTCCCACATTTTTACAGTGGTGTTTGTCAGAGAATCGGCGAGATCAAGCGCGCCACGCGCATACCCAGTTGTTGCAGGCGCCGGGTTTCGCGGCTTTCCTCCTGGCTGACTTCATGGGCCAGGGCGAAGTCGTCCAGCAGCATCCGCTCCACCTCTTTGGCGAAGGCTTCGTCGACCGTCAGCAACATCACTTCGAAATTCAGCCGGAACGAACGGTTGTCCATGTTCGCGCTGCCGATGGCGCTGATTTCGCTGTCCACCAGCACCACCTTCTGATGCAGAAAGCCCGGCGTATAGCGGAACACCCGCACGCCAGCGCGTACCGCTTCGATCGCGTAAAGGCTGGAGGCGGCGTAGACGATGCGGTGATCAGGGCGCGATGGCAGTAACAGGCGCACGTCGACACCGCGCAAGACCGCCAGGCGCAGGGCGGCGAATACGGCTTCGTCGGGGATGAAATACGGGCTGGTGATCCACACGCGATCGGTCGCGGCGTGAATGGCTTCGACGAAAAACAGCGAGCAGGTTTCATACGCGTCGGCCGGGCCGCTGGCGAGCAATTGACAGAGCACGCCATTCTCGGGGTAAGCGTCCGGCAGAATCAGGGGTGGCAGTTGGCGTGCGGCCCAGAACCAGTCTTCGGCAAACGACTCTTGCAAGCACGCCACCACCGGGCCGGTGACCTGCACATGGGTATCGCGCCACGGCGACAAGGGCGGCTTTTTGCCGAGGTATTCATCGCCCACATTGTGCCCGCCGACAAACCCGGTGATGCCGTCCACCACCACGATCTTGCGGTGGTTGCGAAAGTTGACCTGGAAACGGTTCAGCCAGCCGCTGCGGGTGGCGAAGGCTTTGACGTTGACCCCGGCGTCGCGCAGCGACTGCACATAGCGATGGGGCAGGGCGTGGCTGCCGATGCGGTCGTAGAGCACGTAAATATCCACGCCTTCGGCCGCTTTTGCGGTGAGCAAGCTGTGTAGTTGGCGACCGAGTTCATCGTCATGAATGATGAAAAACTGAAACAGCACAGCGGTTTTCGCAGTGCGGATGGCCTCGAAGATTGCACTGAAAGTGGCATCGCCGTTAATCAGCAACTGCACCTGGTTATTGGCCAGGCACGGCATGCGGCCCAATTTGGGCATGGCGCGCAGAGAGGCATAGGCACTGGAATTGCGCGCGGCCAGCGCTTCCTCGACCCAGGGGCGCCAGTTCAATGCGGCGATGGCCGTGTGCATTTCCTGGTTGGCCTGGCGACGCGCCTGAATGTAGGCATCGAACGTGCTGCGGCCGAAAATCAGGTAGGGAATCAGCGTGAGATAGGGCATGAACATCAGCGACAACGCCCAGGCAATCGAGCCTTGGGCGGTCCTGACGGTCAGTACCGCATGGATCGCGGCGAGGCTCCCGAAAAAATGCAGCGTGGCAATGAAGTAGGCGAGCAGGTGCGGGCCAAAAAAATCCATGAACGACATTACTCCGGGCAGTCCAATGCGTAACAGACCATGTTCCACAGTGAATGTCGCTATTTTATTTGCCGTGCAACACTGGCACCTTTGCGACGTCTAACGCCCACAATTGCCCAGGAGTTACCCGATGAATGCTCGTCTGCTCTGTTTATCCATGGTTGTTGGTTTGTCGCTGCCGGTGGCAGCACAGGCACAGATGTTGGCGCCGGGCTTGTGGGAATTGACTACCAGCAATATGAAAGTCGATAACCAGGACCTGCCGGACCTGTCGCTGATCCTTGGTCAGCTCAAGCAACAGATGACCCCCGAACAGCGCGCCATGCTGGAAAAACAGGGCATCACCATGGCCGGTAAAGGCGTGCAGGTGTGCCTGACGCCGGCTCAGGTCGCGTCCGATTCCATCCCCCTGACGGACCCGCAATCAGGTTGTAAACAGGAAGTCACCGACAAGACCGGCAACCAGTGGAAATTCCGCTTCAGTTGCCCGAAAGCCCAAGGCGTGGGCGTGGCGACTTTCCAGAGCCAGAAAGAATTCACCACCACCGTCAACGGCACCTTCAATGCCACCGGCATCCAGCAAAAGGGCAGCCTGGACACTCACGCGCAATGGCTGGGCAACGATTGCGGTACGGTCAAACCTCGCGTTTAACGCAAGAAGTGCAGGGGCAGGCCCTGGCAGCTATCGACCACCTGGCCGTTGTGCCACGCCAGGTGGCCCGACACCAGGGTAGTGCTGACGCTGTGACGAAAGCTGCGCTCGGCGAACGGCGTCCAGCCGCAACGGGCAAGGATCGGTTGGCTGCTCACGGGTTTGCCTGCGGGTTCGGGCTTGATCAGCACCAGGTCAGCCCAATACCCCTCGCGTAGATAACCTCGATCCGGAATGGCAAACAGGTCGGCAACGCGATGGCTGGTTTTGGCCACCAGCGTGGTCAGCGGCAGCAGCCCGTCTGCCACCAGTTCCAGCAACGCCGGCAACGCATGTTGTACCAAAGGTAGACCTGCCGGCGCCTGGCGATAGTCCAGTTGCTTTTGTGCCCAGGTATGCGGCGCATGATCACTGCCAATCACATCCAGACGGTCACTCAATAGAGCCAGGCGCAGCGCGTCGCGGTCGGCGCGGGTCTTGATCGCCGGGTTGCATTTGATCTGGTGGCCGAGGCGCTGGTAGTCGCGGTCATCGAACAGCAAGTGGTGCAGGCAGACTTCGGCGGTGATGTGTTTGTCCGACAGCGGCTTGTCTTCGAACAAGGCCAATTCCCGCGCGCTGGTCAGGTGCAGCACGTGCAAGCGCGTGCCATGGCGTTTGGCCAATTCTACGGCAAACGATGAGGAGCGATAACACGCCTCGGCATCGCGAATCAACGCGTGCGCCACGGCGGGGATGCACTCGCCGAAGCGCTCGCGCAGGCGCAGCTCGTTGGCCTGGATGCTTGGCGTGTGTTCGCAGTGAGCCAGCAGTATCGTCGGCACTTCGGCAAACAGGCGCTCAAGCGTTTGCGGGTCGTCCACGAGCATATTGCCGGTGGAGGCGCCCATGAACACCTTGACCCCCGCCACTTCGCGAGGGTCAAGGGCCGCGACGGTGTCGAGGTTGTCGTGGCTCACGCCAAAGTGAAAGCCGTAGTTGGCCACCGAGTGCAACGCGGCGCGACGCTTTTTATCGGCCAGGGCGTCCAGGCTCAACGTGGCCGGTTGGGTGTTAGGCATGTCCATGAAACTGGTGATGCCACCGGCCACCGCGGCACGGGACTCGCTGTAGAAGCTGCCTTTGTCCGGCGCGCCGGGTTCACGAAAGTGCACCTGATCATCGATCATCCCTGGCAACAACCACTGGCCTTGAGCGTCGATCTCTACCGGTTCGTTCATATGTTCAATGCTGCTGGCGATCTTCTCGATACGGCCACTGACCACCAGCACATCAGCGTCAAATACCTGGCCTTCATTGACCACTCTAGCGTTACGAATCAACAGGCGGCTCATGCTTCAGAACTTGTTTTGCAGGGCTTTGTAACCGCGCACCAGGTCGACATTGGTGCGGGCCACGTCTTCGGAAAACTCCGAGGCGCTGACGCTCACCGGCGCGAACTGCGACAAATCGGTGTTGGGCCCGATGCGGGTGGTGGAGGGGACGTAGAAGGCAGCAGGCAGGTCGCGCCCGTCCACTACCGAGTTGTGACGCACCACCGAGCCGTCGCCCACGACGCAATTGAACAGCACGCTGTTGAAGCCGATGAACACGCGGTCGCCCACGGTGCAGGGGCCATGGACGATGGAGCGGTGCGCAATGGAGGTGAACTTGCCGATGGTCACGGCGGCACCGGATTTGGAGTGGATCACCACCCCGTCCTGGATATTGGAGTTGGCACCGATGGTAATCGGGTCCATGGCGCCGCTGGCGTTGACTTCGTCGGCGCGGATCACGGCGTAGGGGCCGACAAATACGTTTTCGCCGATGATCACCTTGCCGCAAATGATCGCGGTTTTATCGACGTAAGCCGATTCGGCAATCACCGGCAGGTCGCCGGAAGGATTTTTGCGGATCATGGTTTGCTCAAGGCCGCGCACAAGGTATTGAGGTTGTATTCGAACAGCCCGATAAACGTGCTCGCGGGGCCTTCGGTGGCGAGGGCGTCGGAGTACAGCGTGCCGCCGATCTGCGCACCGCTTTCGTCGGCAATTTGCTTGAGCAGGCGTGAGTCCTTGATGTTCTCCATGAACACGGCCTTGACCTTGTCCTGGCGAATCTGGGTGATCAGCGCGGCCACTTCGGCGGCTGATGGTTCGCGCTCGGTGGACAAACCTTGTGGTGCGAGGAACTGGATGCCATAGGCCTGGCCCAGGTAACCGAAGGCGTCATGGGAGGTCACGATACGGCGGTTACCCGACGGCAGTGCGCCGAACTTGGCCTTGGCTTCGGCCAACACGCGGTGGATTTCTTTCAGGTAGGCCTGGCTGTTGCGCAGGTAGTCCGCCTGGTTGGCCGGGTCTGCGGTTACCAGCGCTTTAGTGATGTTGTTGACGTAAATCTCGGCGTTGGCCAGGTTGTGCCAGGCGTGTGGGTCCGGGATGGTCTCGCCGTCCTCGTCCATGGTGTGGGAGATCACGCCCTTGCTGGCGGTGACCACCGTGGCCTTGGTCTCGGTGCTGCGCACCAGTCGGTCCAACCAGGGCTCGAAGCCGAGGCCGTTCTTGATGATGAGTTTCGCCTTGAGCAACGCCTTGGCGTCGTCCGGCGTGGGTTCGTAGGTGTGGGCGTCGGCGTCCGGGCCGACCATGTTGCTGATCTGGATATGATCGCCACCGATCTGGTGGGTGATGTCATCGAGAATACTGAAGCTGGTGACCACTTGGAGTTTATCGGCGGCCTGGGCCATCGAGAGGGGCAGCAGCAGACTGAACAGCACGAGTAGAGCGCGCATCGGAAAACACCTCATTGGGATGTAAGCAAGGGCGGGCGGCGCAGCAAGCCGTGCACCGGACCGAAAACCACGGACAACGCATACCCGGCGCCCGCCACCAGCACGATGGCCGGGCCGCTGGGCAGTGAGTAGTAGAACGACAGCAACAAACCCAGCCACACCGACAGGCATCCCAGCGCCGCCGATACTGCGATCAGCACCGGCAGGCGCCGGCTCCAGAAGCGCGAAGCGATGGCCGGCAACATCATCAAACCCACCACCATCAAGGCGCCGATGGCCTGGAAACCGATGACCAGGTTCAGCACCACCAGGGTCAGGAACAGCCCATGGGCGAGCGGGCCGAGGCGACTGACGGTTTGCAGAAACAGCGGGTCGAGCGTATCGAGCAGCAGCGGTTTGTAGATCAGTGCCATGGCGATCAGGCTCAAGCCACAGACCCAGAGCATGCCGGTGAGGGTGGTTTCATCCACGGCCAGGGCCGAGCCGAACAGCAGGTG
Organism: Pseudomonas sp. R4-39-08; assembly: GCF_003852275.1. Classification (NCBI taxonomy): domain Bacteria; kingdom Pseudomonadati; phylum Pseudomonadota; class Gammaproteobacteria; order Pseudomonadales; family Pseudomonadaceae; genus Pseudomonas; species Pseudomonas sp. R4-39-08. Next base: position 5,831,848 of record NZ_CP027733.1, on the reverse strand, counting down.
CAGCAGGTCCAGGCGCTTGCCGGCGATGCCCAGGATCAGCACGCCGGCAGCGAGGGAGATGGGGTAGATGGCGGCAAGGCTGGCGTCTTCACGCAGGCCGGTGCGGCGGGTGATCCAGGCGGATAGTCCGGCCATGCTCAGGCCCGCACCGAGGCCACCGATAGTCAGTGCCGGCAGGCTCAACCCGGCGAACCAGAAGCCCAGGGCGGCACCGGGCAGGATGCCGTGGGCCACGGCGTCACCGATCAGGCTCATGCGCCGCAGGATCAGAAACACGCCCAGCGGCGCCGTGCTGCAGGCGAGTACCAGGCCGCCGATCAGCGCGCGGCGCATGAAGACGAAGTCGACAAAGGGCATCCACAAGTGAGCAGCAAAGTGCATCAGGCCACCTGCAATTGCGGTTGTGGGCGGATCAGCTCTTTGCTTGGGCCCAGCGCGCAGCCCGTGCTTTTGATGTGCAGCACGTGCGGGGTGTGGTGGCGCACCGAGGCCAGGTCATGGCAGACGACCATCAACGTGCGGCCCGCTTCGTGCCAGGCGTGAATGTGTTTCCAGCACAGCGCCTGGCCTTCTTCGTCGAGGGCCGCGTGAGGTTCGTCGAGCAGCAGGACCGGTGCGTCGGTCAGGCTCATGCGGGCGAGCAGGGCGCGTTGCAGCTGGCCGCCAGACAGCGCCATCAAAGGGCGTTGCTCCAGGCCGCTGAGGCACCAGTCTTCCAGCACGGTTTGCAGGCGCTCGCTGCGTTGCGGTGGTGTGAGCCGGGTGCCCCAGAATCCGGCGGCAACCAGTTCTTGCAGGCTGATGGGGAACTGTCGGTCCAGGTGTTGCTGCTGAGGCAGGAACGCCAAGCCGCCACGGCGTGGAACAGCGACGCTGACGGTCCCCGCCAGCGGCTTTTGCAGGCCGGCGATGACTTTGAGCAGGCTGCTTTTGCCACAGCCATTGGGGCCGATGACGCCGGTGAGGCTGCCTTTTTCCAGGGTGAAATCCACGGCGGGCGTCAGCGGTTGGCCCGGGGCGCCCCAGCGCAAAGCGTTGCAGGTGATCATGGGGAGGGTCTCGTCCAGCGGCTTTCAGCCACGGCATCGTGCGCGTGCAGGCTTTCGGCGTGGATCACTTTGAGGTGGAAGGCTTTGACCGCATCCGAGCGTTTCAAGGCGAGGTTCAGGCGGCGGGCAGCGTCTTCGCAGAACATCAGGTTCTGCCCGTTGGCCAGCGCGAAGGCTTGTTCGTCGGCACGCTTGACTGCGGTTTGCACAGCGGTGCCGAGCGCGGCTTCGGCGGCGTTGATCAAATCGACGATGGCCAATTGGTCGCCTTGCACATGCACCTGTAGCTGTGCGCTGCTGCGCTGGCTGTGGGGCGTGGCGACGATGCCATTGGTGCTGCCGAGCCAGGTCAACACGTCTGCATGCCGTAATGGGGTGTTGGTGAAATCTTCGAGAAATTGCTGCTGAATCAATTGCCTGGCGAGGGCAGCGGAGCACGGGCAGGTTGAGGAATAAGCAACGTCAATTTTTAGTTCCACGTGGAACATCTGGTTTTCCAGACGTGCCTCGATGCTTACCGGGTAGCGCTTCCAACCGTCCAGTGGGCTGACCAGGGCGGGGCGTTTCAACAGTAAGTGGGTGTGGATCCGCAGGTAGGCGTTGTTAGATAAATCTTCATGTGTGTCGAGAAAGCGCTGCAGTACATTACGCAGAAGTGCAGGGGTAAGCGGTTGCTGGTCGAACGCCTGCAGCGCCAAGTACAGGCGTGACATATGAATACCACGGGCCAGGCCATCGTCCAGGCTCACCCCTGCATCGGCGGTGGCGGGCAGACGTTGGTCCTCGAGCAGAACCGGCAAGGCGATGCCGCACATGCCGACCCAGTCGAGTGGCAAGGCTTGGCGTGAAGCCTGCGCAGCGATATCCGGCAGAGTCAGCGCATTCATAAGCAGGTCCATCGTTGGAAATAATCCGACATGTTATAGTATAACAATCGCTTCGACGATGAAATTTCTGCCCCAGCCTTTCTTCAGTCACGTCGAGCAGGGACGCTCCTTTATTTGCGGTATAGGTCATGCACAGACGTCAGCTCCTCAACCTGCTGCTGGTCAGCCCCTTATTCGCCTTGCCGCTGGGGGCCTGCGCCACGCAAATCCGCAATGCGCGCCTGTGGCGTTCGGAGGATAAGCTGCGGCTGGTGTTCGACCTCAGCGGCCCGGTGCAATACAAGACGTTTTCCCTGGCCGCCCCGGAACGCGTGATCATCGACCTGAGCGGCGCCGGGCTCAGTGGTGACTTTTCGCAATTGGTGCTGAAAAACAGTGGAATTACCTCGATTCGCTCCGGGCATTTCGGCAAGGACGACACCCGCATCGTGCTGGACCTGGCCGCACCGATGCAGCTCAACAGTTTTTTATTGCCGCCCCAGGAAGGTCAGGGTCATCGCCTGGTACTCGACCTGACTCGCGCCACCTCGGCGCCTCGTCAAATCGCCGCTGAGCCTGCGCCATTGATCGCGCCGGTGGATAAAGCTCATCCCAGGCGCGACATCATCGTGGTGGTCGACCCTGGCCATGGCGGCAAAGACCCCGGCGCCATCGGCTCCAAAGGCCAGCGGGAAAAAGACGTGGTGTTGTCGATTGCCCAGTTGCTGGCTAAACGCTTGAAACGCGAAAAGGGTTTCGATGTGAAGCTGGTGCGCAACGATGACTTCTTCGTGCCTTTACGCAAGCGCGTGGACATAGCCCGCCAGCACAAAGCCGATATGTTCATCTCGGTGCATGCCGACGCGGCACCCAGGCTCACCGCCTCGGGGGCCTCGGTGTATGCGTTGTCCGAGGGCGGTGCTACCTCGGCAACCGCGCGTTTCATGGCGCAGCGCGAAAACGGCGCGGATCTGCTGGGCGCCACGACGTTACTCAACCTGAAGGACAAGGACCCGATGCTCGCGGGCGTGATTCTCGACATGTCGATGAACGCCACTATCGCCTCCAGCCTGCAACTGGGCAGCTCGGTGTTGGGCAGCCTGCAAAACATCACCAGCCTGCATCAGAAACGCGTGGAGCAGGCCGGGTTCGCGGTGCTCAAGTCACCGGACGTGCCGTCGATCCTGGTCGAGACCGGGTTTATCTCCAACACCCAGGACGCCCAGCGGCTGGTGACCGCGCGCCATCAACAGGCGGTGGCAGACGGTTTGTTCGACGGGCTGAAAAAATATTTCGAAAAGAACCCGCCGATGAACAGCTATATGGCATGGGTGCAGGAACAGAAGAAGGGCCAGGTCTAACAGCCGGTCATTCGGCTGCAGGTGAACCTGGCGCTGGCGCCGCCCGAACTGGAGAACCGGTTAAGGGTGGTCCAGCCCACGCGCCGCGTGTAGCCAACCCACGCCTCACCGTCCGATGCCAATCCGGTAAAGAACGTCAGCTGCCCATAGCGGCTGTTGGTTTGTGCCCAGTAGCGTTTGCCGATCACTTCGAACCCGCGCAGATAGGTGGTGCTGCCAACGGTCGCCACACTGTAGGCATTGCCCAGCGGGTCGACACAGGCCAGCAGGTTGGCGCTGCGGGTGCAGTTGGCCAGCAGGCTTGGGGGTTGGGCACAGGCAGGTCCTGCCACTGCTGATAACAGGGCGCAAATCGCGAAGAGCAAGGAGGGTTGGCTTATTTGCATTGTTATACTATAACATAAAAACAAAGCCTGGCTCGACCGGGCAACCTGATGAGAGCGAACCGATGCCCAACCGTCTACCCGTCACCGTGTTGTCCGGCTTTCTCGGCGCCGGCAAAAGCACCCTGCTCAACTATGTACTGCGCAACCGCGAAAACCTGCGGGTGGCGGTGATCGTCAACGACATGAGCGAAATCAACATCGACGGCAGTGAGGTGCAGCGCGACGTCACCCTTAATCGCGCTGAAGAAAAGCTGGTGGAGATGAGCAACGGCTGCATCTGCTGCACCCTGCGCGAGGACTTGCTCGAAGAAGTCGGCAAGCTCGCCAGGGAAGGTCGGTTCGATTACTTGCTGATCGAATCCACCGGCATCTCCGAACCCATGCCTGTGGCCGAAACCTTCACGTTTCGCGATGAAAACCAGCAGAGCCTGGCGGATGTCGCACGCCTGGACACCATGGTCACAGTGGTCGACGGGGTGAATTTCCTGCTCGACTACCAGGCCGCAGAAAGTCTGGCCTCACGCGGGGAAACCTTGGGCGACGAGGACGAGCGCTCGATCACCGACCTGCTGATCGAACAGATCGAGTTCGCCGACGTGATACTGGTCAGCAAGATCGACCTGATCAGCAGCCGCGAGCGCGAAGAACTGATGGCCATCCTTGAGCGGCTCAATGCCCAGGCGCAGATCATTGCGATGGTCATGGGGCAAGTGCCGTTGAACAAGATCCTCAGCACCGGCCGCTTTGATTTCGAACGGGCTGCCCTGGCACCGGGCTGGTTACAGGAATTGCGCGGTGAACACGTGCCGGAAACCGACGAATACGGCATTGCGTCCACCGCTTACCGTGCGCGCCGCCCGTTTCATCCACAGCGGTTTTTCGACTTTATCGACCGCCCTTGGGAGAACGGCAAACTGTTGCGTTCGAAGGGCTTCTTCTGGCTGGCCAGCAAACACCAGGACGCCGGCAGTTGGTCCCAGGCCGGTGGCTTGATGCGCCATGGCTTTGCCGGGCGCTGGTGGCGTTTCGTGCCGAAAAGCCAGTGGCCGCAAGACGCAGAAAGTGTCGCGGCGATCATGGACAACTGGCAAACGAGCACCGGTGATTGCCGTCAGGAGCTGGTGTTTATCGGCCAGAACATCGACTTTGCGCAGATGCGCGCCGAACTGGACCAATGCTTGCTCACGGATGAAGAAATGGCCCTGGGCGTCGAAGGTTGGCGCCAGCTGGCTGACCCCTTTGGCCCTTGGTATGAAGAGGCCGCCGCCTGATGTTGGCCCCGCTTACTCCCCTGCGGCCCGTGGTTCGCCAAACCCGCGGGCAAACCCCGCTGGCGCTGGCTGACATTCTCGAAGACGGCGTGAACCTGGCGCTGTGGCAGCGTCAACTGCCGTTGCACATCGCCGAATTCGGCGCGTTGATCGTCGGGCTCGATGAGCCGCTGGCCGAGGCATTGGTTATCGAGTTGGACCGCGAAGACAGCGCGCCGAACCTGCACGGGCTGGCGCCCCATTGTCGCGATCTTGAGGGCTATGATGGTTTTATCGCCGATGTGTCCTGGCTGGTCAGTGCATTTGCCTGCCTGCTGGGCGCCAGGCGCATCGGCGTGCGTCTGCGCCTGCTGGACAGGGCCATGTGCCCGCGTTTTCACGTCGACCATGTGCCTGTGCGGCTGATCACCACCTACGCTGGCGTCGGCAGCCAATGGCTGCGCGAAGGCGTCATGGACCGCCGGCGATTAAGCCAGCCCGACGCAGAGCCCACCGAGCGCATCGAGCAAATCCTCTGTGGTGAGGTGGCTCTGCTCAAGGGCACCAAATGGCATGGCAATGAAAACCATGGTCTCATTCATCGCTCACCGGCACTCAAGGCCAGTGAGCGTCGCTTGATCCTCACACTGGATTGGCTTGCATAAACGCGTAGGATCAAACGCTCTACACGGTCTGAATGATGCCAACCCATGCTGCAGAACATTCCCACCCATGTGATTGCCGGGCCCTTGGGCGCCGGCAAGACCAGCCTGATCAAACACCTGCTTGCCCAACGCCCGGCCAACGAGCGCTGGGCGGTGCTGATCAACGAGTTCGGGCAGATCGGCCTGGACGCGGCCTTGCTCACTCAAGCTGACGATGGCATTGCCTTGGGCGAGGTGGCGGGTGGCTGCCTGTGTTGTGTGAATGGCGCGCCGTTCCAGGTAGGCCTGGGTCGGTTATTGCGTAAGGCCAAGCCGGATCGGTTGTTTATCGAGCCGTCGGGCCTGGGCCATCCGGCGCAGTTGCTCAAACAGTTAGGCGAAGCGCCATGGCAAGGCGTGCTGGCGGTTCAGCCCTGGGTGCTGGTGCTGGACGCCCAGGCCCTGGCGGCGGGCAAACCCTTGCCGCAAGCGCAGCAGGCGGCGCTGGGCGGTGCCGGCTTGCTGGTGTTGAACAAGGATGAGGCGCTGGACGCTGCGCAACGCCGGGCTATTGAGCAGCGGTTATCTGGCAGCGCGCTCTATTGGACGCGCCAGGCTCAGTTGCCTCTGGAACACTTGCCTGGCTTGAAAGCCCAGGGTGGCGGGGTTGTGGATAACTTCGCGGTGCCCCAAGGCTTGGCGCAAATGCCGGCGATCTGGAGCGACCCCACGTTGCCGATCTGCTTGAGCCAGGCCGAGGAAGGTGGCTGGAGCATTGGCTGGCGCTGGCATCCGAGCCAGCGATTTGACCTGGAACGAGTGAGCCAATGGCTGACGAGTCTGCAATGGCGTCGCGCCAAACTGGTTATCCACAGCCGTGACGCGTGGATGTCCGCCAACGCTGTGGATAACAGCTCACTCGCCTGGCTACCCAGCGAATGGCGCCGCGATTCACGTATCGAATTGATCTTCAGCGCACCACAGAACGTGGCGGCATTGCAGGCCGCTCTGGCTGCCTGCCGTTACTGACGGTTCTTGGTCGCGTGGTCCTGGCGCCACTGGCTCAGCTCGATGACGTTGGCGCTGGGCAGCGGCTCCTTGGCTTCGAACGGGTAGGGCGCCAATTCAATCTGCGCGCTGTGGGCGCCAAATTGGGTAATGGTGCCGCTGTGGCGAGCCTCGCCCGTCACGGTGAACTCGAAATTGTAGACCCGTGCCAACCTGCGCCGACCCTTGGCATCCTTCACGAAACCGATGCGTTTGAGTGCCACCGCGCCATCGAGCAGTTCGATATCGAGCTTGGCGCAGTGCTGCTTGACTCGCTCCAACGCGCGCTCGCGCAGGCCATGGTTGTGCCAGACCCAAGCGGCGCCGGTCGCCAGCAGCATCAACACGAACATGTTTCCCAGGGTCAGCATTCCATGAACTCCAACAAAGTGAGCGCAGCTTAACTGTGTCGCCGGTCTGTCGTACAGGCTGCGTTTAGTCGCATACTGCGCGGCCAGAATTTCAACGGCTTTATGGACATCTCCTGCATGAAACGCACACCCCATCTGCTTGCGATCCAGTCTCATGTGGTTTTCGGCCACGCCGGAAACAGCGCCGCCGTGTTCCCCATGCAGCGGGTCGGGGTGAATGTATGGCCGCTCAACACAGTGCAGTTCTCCAACCACACACAGTATGGCCACTGGGCAGGTGAAGTGCTGGCGCCGCAGCAGATTCCGGCATTGGTGGAAGGTATCGCAGCCATCGGCGAGCTGGGTAACTGCGATGCAGTGCTGTCCGGCTACCTCGGCAGTGCGGATCAGGGGCGTGCGATTCTTACCGGCGTAGCACGCATCAAGGCGCTCAACCCCAAGGCGATGTACCTGTGCGACCCGGTGATGGGCCACCCTGAAAAAGGCTGCATCGTGCCGCAGGAAGTCAGTGATTTCCTGCTGAACGAGGCGGCGGCCATGGCGGATTTCCTGTGCCCCAACCAACTGGAGCTGGACAGCTTTGCCGGGCGCAAACCGCAATCGCTGTTCGATTGCCTGGCGATGGCCAAAGCCCTGCTGGCGCGCGGGCCGAAGGCTGTGCTGGTCAAGCATCTGGATTACCCCGGCAAGCTGCCGGACGGCTTCGAGATGCTGCTGGTGACGGCTGATGGCAGTTGGCACTTGCGTCGGCCGCTGCTGGCATTCCCGCGCCAGCCGGTGGGTGTGGGCGACCTGACGTCAGGGTTGTTCCTGGCGCGGGTGCTGCTGGGCGATAGCCTGGTGGCGGCCTTCGAATTCACCGCCGCAGCGGTGCACGAGGTGCTGCTGGAGACCCAGGCCTGCGCCAGTTATGAACTGGAACTGGTGCGGGCGCAGGATCGCATTGCCCATCCCCGCGTACGGTTCGAGGCCACGCCGATCAGCCTGTAAGCACACAGAACCAATGTGGGAGGGGGCTTGCCCCCGATGGCGGTGTGTCAGTCAGCATGTTCGAGACTGATCCACCGCTATCGGGAGCAAGCCCCCTCCCACATTTGATCCGGGTCGCAGCTTGGAATTTAAGGCGCGTCGGCCTTGATTTCCTGATAGCGCTTTTCCAATTCCTGGCGAATCTGCCGACGCTGCTGGGCCTGCACGAAGCGGCGCTTGTCTTCGCTGTTGTGCGGCTGCAAGGGGGGCACGGCGGCCGGTTTGCGCTGGTCGTCCACCGCCACCATGGTGAAAAAGCAACTGTTGGTATGACGCACCGAGCGTTCACGGATGTTCTCGGTCACCACCTTGATGCCCACTTCCATCGAGGTGTTGCCGGTGTAGTTGACCGACGCGAGAAAGGTCACCAGCTCGCCGACATGGATCGGCTCGCGGAAAATCACCTGATCCACCGACAGCGTGACCACGTAGCGGCCGGCATAACGGCTGGCGCACGCGTACGCCACTTCGTCGAGGTACTTGAGCAGGGTGCCGCCGTGGACATTGCCTGAGAAATTGGCCATGTCAGGGGTCATCAATACCGTCATCGACAGCTGGGCGTTTCCGGGTTCCATAGCACACTCACGGGTTGTAGGCATTGGTTGGTAGGGCACCTCTGCGGGTGCTGGGGTCTTTGCAGCGCCATCCCTAACGGGACGCCAGTGGACGGCTTGCCGTCACGCGCGGGTCGATCTGTTTCCATATATTGCACCGGCTTTCCGGCGGAAGTCGCGGTGTTAACCTTCAAAAGCCCATCTCCGGGCATTTCTTACGATCACGGCAGACTTTTCTTTCAGCGGTAGCACACGCGGAAAGTGAGAAAGCGCCAGCCATTTCAAGGAGCCCTTCGCCATGCACGCCATCAGTTTTATCCAGGATCTGGCCGTGATCATGTTGGTGGCGGGGGTTGTCACCATTCTGTTTCATCGCCTCAAGCAGCCGGTGGTGCTGGGCTACATCGTCGCCGGCTTCATCATTGGCCCCCACACGCCGCCGTTCGGCCTGATTCACGATGAAGATACGATCAAGACCCTGGCAGAACTGGGGGTGATCTTCCTGATGTTCTGCCTGGGCCTGGAGTTCAGCCTGCGCAAGCTGTTCAAGGTGGGCGCCACGGCGTTTATCGCGGCGTTCCTGGAAATCATCCTGATGATCTGGATCGGCTACGAAATCGGCCAATGGTTCGACTGGAACACCATGGACTCGTTGTTTCTCGGCGCAATCCTGGCGATCTCCTCGACCACCATCATCGTCAAGGCGCTCAATGACCTGAAGATGAAGAACCAGCGGTTCGCCCAGTTGATATTCGGCGTGCTGATCGTCGAGGACATCCTGGGCATCGGCATCATCGCCTTGCTGTCGAGCATCGCCGTCAGTGGCACGGTCAGTTCCGGCGAGGTGTTTTCCACCGTGGGCAAGCTGTCGCTGTTCATGATTGTTGCGCTGGTAATTGGCATTCTGCTGGTGCCGCGCCTGCTGGCTTACGTCGCCAAATTCGAAAGCAACGAGATGCTGCTGATCACCGTGTTGGGCCTGTGTTTCGGCTTCTGCCTGCTGGTGGTCAAGCTCGAATACAGCATGGTGCTGGGGGCCTTCCTGATCGGTGCGATTATGGCCGAGTCACGCCAACTGATTAAAATCGAGCGCCTGATCGAGCCGGTGCGCGACATGTTCAGTGCGATTTTCTTCGTGGCCATTGGGTTGATGATCGACCCGCAGATCTTGCTGCAGTACGCCTGGCCGATTGCGGTGATCACCGTGGCGGTGGTGTTGGGCAAGATGCTGTCGTGCGGGCTGGGCGCGTTTATCGCCGGCAACGATGGCCGTACCTCGCTGCGGGTGGGCATGGGGCTGTCACAGATCGGCGAATTCTCTTTCATCATCGCGGCGCTGGGGATGACCCTGCAAGTGACCAGCGACTTTCTCTACCCGGTGGCGGTGGCGGTTTCGGCGATCACCACCTTGCTCACGCCTTACCTGATCCGCGGTGCCGACCCGCTGTCGTTGAAAATTGCCGCCGTGATGCCCCAGCGCATGAGCCGGGTATTCGGGATGTATGGCGAATGGCTGCGCAGTATCCAGCCTCAAGGTGAAGGCGCCATGCTGGCGTCGATGATCCGCAAGATCGTGCTGCAAGTGGGAGTGAACCTGGCGCTGGTGATCGCGATCTTCTTCGCAGGCAGCTTTTTCGCGGCGCGCATCGGCGGGTATCTGGAAGGCTGGATCAGCGATCAAAGCTGGCAGAAGGCGTTGATCTGGGGCGGGGCGTTGCTGTTGTCGCTGCCGTTCCTGATTGCGGCCTATCGCAAGCTCAAGGCGTTGTCGATGTTGCTGGCCGAGATGAGCGTAAAGCCGGAAATGGCGGGCCGGCATACCCAGCGGGTGCGGCGGGTGATTGCAGAGTTAATCCCCATCCTGTCACTGCTGGTGATCTTCCTACTGTTGGCAGCCTTGTCGGCCAGTATTCTGCCGACCAACAAGTTGCTGGTGCTGATCGCGGTAGTCACGGCTGCGGTGGCGGCGGTGCTCTGGCGCTGGTTCATCCGCGTGCATACGCGGATGCAGGTAGCCTTGCTGGAGACGCTGGATAACCACAAGGATACGCCGGAGCACTAGCGGGGTTTGGGAATCAGCTCTCCAGCCAGACGTCCCGTGCCCAGTGCCACACCGACTCCCAGGTCTCTTCCTGGACCAGTTCTTCCTCGGCGGACCACAGCACCACGGTGCCGTCTTCCTCGACGCAGTAGTAATCGTCGCCATCCTGGCAGATTGGGATCATGCTGCGATCAACCCCGGCATCCCAGGCGTTGGCGGCAACATCCGGCAGATAGGTGTGGGATTGCGGGTCGGTGACGGTCACCGGCTCAAGGCTGCCGTAGACCACGTCGCTGACGGTCAGCAGGAATTCGCGGAACACAAACGGGATGTCGATGAACAGTTGTTCCTCGATTTCCACCAGTTGGTCTTCGTCAGGCAGCTCCAAAGGAACCGGGACCGGTTCGTTGGCTTCACGCAGTTGTTCGATGATTTCTTCCACGGCCGGGATCCTCTTGCTAGTAGGCGCGGTTTATAGGGGCGTTTTATACAGTAGCTCGCTATAAGTGCAACCGTGAAATAGAAAACCCCGGACATGTCCGGGGTTTTTGTTACCGCGTGCTCAAACGAGCAGGTATCAGCCGTTCTGGCGGATACCGGCGACCAGCCATGGCTGGTTGTCGCCCTGGGCGCGTTCCATGTTCCAGCTTTCGCTGAACACTTCGCCCTGGTCGAAACGCGAGGTTTTCGACACACCGCTGAAGGTCAGGGTGGCGATGGTCTTGTCGGCGCGATCATCCACCCCTTCCAGTTGTACGCGCAGGTCGTCGATATAGGTCGACTGGAAGGCGTCACCCAGGTCGGCGCGTTCGCGCTTGAGGAACTCGAGCAGTTGCGGGGTCACGAACTCGGAGATCTTGTCCATTTCGTTGGCGTCCCAGTGCTGCTGCAGGGACTGGAAGTGGCTGCGGGCCGCTTCGACGAAACGCTCCTCGTTGAACCAGGCCGGTGCGTTGATCACCGGACGGGCGGCGGCAGGCGCTGCCGAACCACCGAAGATCGAACCCATGGCCGGTTTTTGCTCGAACACTTCACGCTGCATCGGCGCGCCGGCCGGAGCCAGGTGCTCCTGCTGCTTGCGGCGACGGGCGGCGATAAAGCGGAAGATCACAAAGGCGATAACGGCCAGGATCAGGATGTCGAAGATCTGCATGCCCTGGAAGCCGCCGCCCATGAACATGGAGGCGAGCAGGCCACCGGCGGCGATGCCGGCCAATGGGCCCAACCAGCGCGAAGCGCCGCCGGCCTTGGCAGCAGCGCCCGCAGCACCGGCCGCGCCTGCGGTAGCCGCAGCACCGCCGGCACCGGCGGATGGAGCCATCTGGCTGGTCTGGTGGGTTGGTGCCGAGCCCATGCTTTTGCCGCCACCGAAGCGTTTGGCGTTGGCGTCGAGGCTCATCGTCAAGCCGATGCACAACGCCATGGCGATGCTAAGAAAACGTTTCATAAAGGGAATTCCCATTTGTGGATTGCACGCGCGCCATGTTGCACAGGTGTCGTGACAGTGGCTAGCGACATAATGTTTCGGGCTTTTACGTAGGACCGATTCAGAATGGTCTGTAGGACTTATTACAGATATTGGCCCGCGCTCGTTAAATACAAGGGCAGTACCCCAGATCGTTCCCACGCTCCGCGTGGTAACGCATCCTATGACGCTCTGCGTCAGTGCTTTAAGAGCGGACGCGGGGCGTCCCGGGCGGCATTCCCACGCAGAGCGTGGGAACGATCAATACACCGGTTTCAGACGGCTTCGAGCTTCGCGTAGCCCATCATCAGCCACTTGCTGCCCTCGGCGAAGTTGACCTGCACCCGCGCCTGGGCGCCAGCGCCTTCGAAATTGAGGATCACGCCCTCGCCGAAGATCGCATGCCGGACCTGCTGGCCCAGGCTGAACGGGGTTTGCGGGATCTCGGAGCCGGCAAACATAGTGCTGGAGTTCTGCTGCTGGCCGCCGCCGAACGGGCGACTGACGCTGTTGGACAGGCGCACTTCCTGGATCAGCCCCTTCGGCACTTCACGTACGAAGCGCGACACCTTGTTGTAGGTCTCGCTACCGTACAGGCGTCGGGTCTCGGCATAGGTCATCACCAGGTTCTGCATGGCCCGGGTAATGCCCACGTAAGCCAGGCGGCGTTCTTCCTCAAGGCGGCCGGGCTCTTCCAGGCTCATCTTGTGGGGGAACAGGCCTTCTTCCATGCCCACCAGGAACACATAGGGGAATTCCAGGCCCTTGGCACTGTGCAAGGTCATCAGCTGAATGCTGTCTTCATGCTCGTCGGCCTGGGTATCGCCAGCTTCCAGCGATGCGTGACCAAGGAAAGCGGCGAGCGGGGTCTGCTCTTCATCGTCCTCGATGTTTTCGAAGGCGCGGGCGGCGCTGACCAGTTCCTCGAGGTTTTCTACCCGGGCCTGGCCTTTCTCGCCTTTCTCCGCCTCGTGGTAGGCGATCAGCCCGGACTGCTCGATCACGGTCTGGGTCATCAAGTGCAGGGGCATTTCCGCGCATTTGGCCGCGAGGTTCTCGATCAGCTCGACAAACACGCCCAATGCGCCGGCGGCGCGGCCTGTCAGGCCTTTATTGGCGATGAGCAGGCGCATGGCCTCCCACATCGACACATCGGCATGGCGGGCGTGTTCGCGAATGGCCTCGACGGTTTTTTCACCGATGCCACGGGCCGGAATATTGATCACCCGCTCCAGCGCCGCATCGTTGCCGCGACCTTCCAGCAGGCGCAGGTAGGCCATGGCGTTCTTGATTTCCGCGCGCTCGAAGAAGCGCTGGCCGCCATAGATGCGATACGGGATGCGCTCGCGCAACAAGGCTTCTTCCAACACCCGCGATTGGGCGTTGGAGCGGTAGAGAATGGCGATATCGCTGCGCGCCAGGCCAGTTTTCAGCGCGCTTTCGATGGTTTCCACCACGTAGCGCGCTTCATCGTGCTCATTGAACGCGGCGTACAGGTTAATTGCTTCGCCTTCGCCGCCGTCGGTCCACAGCTCTTTGCCCAGGCGCCCGGTGTTGTTGGCGATCAAGGCGTTGGCGGCCTTCAGGATTCCGGCGGTGGAGCGGTAGTTCTGTTCGAGGCGGATGGTCACCGCGTCCGGGAAGTCTTCGGAATACTGGTAGATGTTCTCGATTTTCGCGCCGCGCCAGCCGTAGATCGACTGGTCGTCGTCGCCTACTACCATCAGGCTGTCGCCACCCTTGGCCAGCAGGCGCAACCAGGCGTATTGCACGGCGTTGGTGTCCTGGAACTCGTCCACCAGAACGTGCCGGAAGCGCTTCTGGTAATGGGCCAGCAAGCCGGGGTTGTCGCGCCACAGGTCGAGGGCACGCAACAGCAGTTCGGAGAAGTCGATCACACCGGCGCGTAAGCACGCCGCCTCGTAGGCTTCATAGATGCTGCGCATGGTCGCCAGGAACAAATCACCGCTGGCCTGGATATGTTGCGGGCGCAGGCCTTCGTCTTTCTGGCCGTTGATAAACCACTGGGCCTGGCGGGCCGGCCAACGCTGTTCATCGAGGCCCAGCTCGCGGATTACCCGCTTGACCAGGCGTTGCTGGTCGTCGCTGTCGAGGATCTGGAACGTCTGGCTCAGCCCCGCTTCCTGCCAATGCGCCCGCAACAGGCGGTGCGCCAGGCCGTGGAAGGTGCCCACCCACATGCCGGCCGGGCTGATGCCCATCAACTGCTCGATGCGATGGCGCATCTCGGCAGCCGCCTTGTTGGTGAACGTCACCGACAGGATGGAATGGGGAGAAGCGTTCTCGACCTGGATCAACCAGGCGATACGGTGCACCAGCACTCGGGTTTTACCGGAGCCAGCACCGGCCAGGACCAACTGACGGCCAACGGGGGCCGCTACGGCCTGGCGTTGGGCATCGTTGAGGGAGTTCAGCAAAAGGGAGAGATCATCGCGCATCGGCGCATTCTAGGGTGCCGGGGGGAGAGGGGCAAATCCCAATGCCGGGTGGTCGACGCAAAACCACCTGCGCGCAAACATTCTGCGGGTGCGGATGACCGGTTAGTCATGCGCCACAGCCCGCATGCCGTCTCGTTCTAGCTGTCTGGGACAACGTTTTGCGCTCAACCGGCGATGGGTTTTTATGACCTGGAGCGGTTTGGTCCGAGCGCTGGCTTGTGTATGCTCCGACGACGTTTCGGGCTCACCATTATAAGAACACTGCCTATGACCTTTGACACTGACCTGTTCGGCCCCTCGGCGGCGCCTGCGCAGGTTATCCGCAAACACTACGCCACCGAGATCGCGGTCGAGCGTACACGCCTGCTGTATCAGGGCTCGCTGCTGCCGACCCTGTTGATGCTGGTCAACGGTTTGGTCTGCGCCTGGCTTTTGTGGGACCCCAAGCAATACCTGCTCGACAGCGTCTGGCTGGTCTGGTTGCTGGCCCTGGTGGCGATGCGCGTCATCCAGGTGGCGGCCTTTGATTCGGCGATGCCCAGCCGGCAGGCCCAGCCCGTCTGGCGCCGCATGTTCATGCTCGGTTCAGCGGTCAGCGGCCTGACCCTGTCGATCGCCGCCATCGCCCTGGTACCGACCGACAGCTTCATGCAACAGGCCTGGGTGTTCGGCCTGATCGGCGCGGCGACGTTGTCGGCCAGCGTGGCCTATGCCGTCAGCCTTTGGGCCTTTCTGTCCTTCGCCTTGCCCTGCCTGTTGCCGGTCATCGCCTATCTGTTCTGGAATGGCACCTCGCGGCAACAGGGTTGGGGCGTGCTCGGTCTGATCCTGTTGGCGTCGTTGAGTGTGGTGGCGTGGCAGGTCAACCGCCTGATCCAGCGCGGGCTGCTGCGACGCTTCCAGAACCAGGCCCTGATCCAGCATTTGCAGCAGGCGCAGCAGCGCAGCGAGCAGTTGAATCAGGAACTGCTGCGCGAAGTCGAGCAGCGCCGCGAGGTCGAACAGGAGCTGCGTGAAGCCCAGGTCGGCCTGCAAGACCGTGTGGCGCTGCGCAGCCAGGAATTGGACGCCGCCAGCCTCGCCCTGAATCAAAGCGAGGCGCGCCTGGCCATGGCGCTGCAGGCCAGTGAACTGGGCCTGTGGGACTGGAACCTGCAAACCGATGAGGTGCACCACACCCAGCTCAAGGAATTGTTCGGCCTGGAACCCGAGTTTGTCACCGCGATGCTCAGTCATCTCAAGCCGCGCCTGCACCCCGACGACCTGCCGCTGCTCAAGCACGCGTTGGTGGAGCACCTCAAGGGCCGCAGCGAGGACTATCAGGTGGAATACCGGATCCGTCACGGCGACGGGCACTGGGTGTGGATCGAGGACCGTGGGCGCGCGGTAGAGCGTTCGCCCAGTGGCCGGGTGATCCGCATGCTCGGCACGCGCCGCGACATCAGTGCCAGCAAGGCCGTGGAAGAACAGCAACGGCTCGCCTCGACGGTGTTCGAGGCCGCCAGCGAAGGCATCGTGATTCTTGACCCGAACTATGTGCTGCTTGCCGTCAACCAGGCGTTCAGCCGTGTCACCGGTTTTGACATCGACGACATGCTCGGTCGCAATGTCGTGGAGCTGCCCAGCAGTCGCGATGCCCGGCGTCACTTCCCGGTGATCCGCCAGGCGCTGCTCAGCCACGGCACCTGGCAGGGCGAGTTGGTGGAAACACGCAAGAACGGCGAGCTGTACCCGCAGTGGCTGCAACTGAGCGTGGTGCGCGATGTTCGCGGCAATGTCAGCCATATAGTGGGCTTTTTCGCCGATCTGTCCGCGCGGCGCGAGTCCGAGGAGCGCATGCGCTACCTCACCCATTACGACGAGTTGACCGGCCTGGCCAACCGTTCGCTGTTTCGCGAACGGCTGCGCGAAGCGCATCAACGCGTACGTCAGGGTGGGCGCAGCCTGGCGCTGCTGCACATCAACCTCGACCGTTTCAAGCTGCTCAATGACAGCCTTGGCCATGAAGTGGCCGACCAACTGTTGCAGAAAATGGCGCGGCGCTTGATCAACGCACTGCCGGAAGCCGACACCATTGCACGCCTGTCCGGTGATGAATTCGCTGTGCTGTTCGACGCCTATGGCAACCTGTCGAGCCTGGCGCGGGTGGCGACTCGGCTGCTGGCCAAGCTGCGCGTGCCGGTGACGGTGGAGGGGCATGAGCTGGTGGTCAGCGCCTCCATGGGCGTCAGCCTGCTGCCGGATAACGCGCGGGAAATTTCTGCGCTGGTCAGCCAATCGAATATGGCGATGCAGCACGCCAAGCACCTGGGCGGGAACAATTTCCAGTTCTACACCGACAGCCTGCAAGCCAGCACCCTGGAGCGCTTGCAACTGGAAAACCACCTGCGCAAGGCCATCGACGAGGGCCAGCTCACGGTGTTCTACCAACCCAAACTGTGCCTGGCCACCGGCACGCTTAATGCGGCCGAGGCCCTGGTGCGCTGGGAACATCCGCAGTGGGGCCTGGTGCCGCCGGGAGACTTTATCGGCCTGGCAGAAGAAACCGGCCTGATCGTGCCGTTGGGTGAGCTGGTGTTGCGCCAGGCGTGCTGGCAGGCCTGTGAGTGGCAAAGCCAGGGGCTGGCGCCGATTCGGGTGTCGGTGAACCTGTCGGTGCATCAGTTGCGCCAGGGCAAGCTGGTCAGTCTGGTGCGCCAGGTGCTGGAGGAGACCGGGTTGGACCCGCAATACCTCGAATTGGAATTGACCGAAAGCCAGTTGCTCGACAGTGTCGAGCACATCATCACCACCTTCCGGCAGCTACGCGACCTGGGCGTGAAGCTGGCCATCGACGATTTCGGCACCGGCTATTCATCCCTCAGCTACCTCAAGCGGATTCCGGTGGACTACGTGAAGATCGACCAGACCTTTATCCGGGGTCTTGGCCAGGGCCGCGAGGATGCGGCCATTACCCGGGCGATCATTGCCATGGCCCATGGGTTGTCGCTCAAAGTGGTGGCCGAAGGCGTGGAGGACCAGCAGCAACTGGACTTCCTGCGAAGCGAGCAGTGCGACGAGGTGCAGGGTTATCTGATCAGCCGGCCGATGGACGCTGAGGGGCTGGCAGATTTGTTACGAAAAAATCCAGATTTTTCTTAACGATTCGAGTGGCGTCCCTGTGGCTACAAAGCCCCTGCCCTTAGTTTCAGAGGGGAGCGGGGCGATTTAGTGCTGCATCAGGCGGGCAAAACGGCAATTCTTGTAGTATAACTACAAGCTTGCTACATCCCTGGCGTCTGCCAATAACAAGAGTCCTGCCCTTTGAACCTGTTGCAACATATCGCCCAGTCGCGCCACCTGTTACGCAAATCGGAACTCAAGGTTGCCGATCACGTGCTGCTTGACCCAGCGGCTGTGATGCACAGTTCCATGGCCGACCTGGCCCACAGCGTGGGCATCAGTGAGCCGACCATCGTGCGCTTCTGCCGCGCCATCGGTTGCTCCGGGTTCCAGGACTTGAAACTCAAGCTGGCGCAAAGCCTGGCCGCCGGTGCGAGCTTCGGCCAGTTTGCGATCCATGAAGACGACTCGGTCGCTGACTACAGCCTGAAAATCTTCGACACCACCTTGCACACCTTGATGGAAGTGCGCGAGAAGCTCGACCCGGTGGAGCTGCAAAAGGCCGTGACCGCGATGTCCCAGGCCCAGCGCGTGGAGTTCTATGGCTTTGGTGCTTCCGGCGCGGTAGCGGCCGACGCCCAGCACAAATTTTTCCGTCTGCTGCTCACGGCGGCGGCCTACAGCGACCCGCACATGCAGGCGATGTCGGCGGTGACCTTGAAGCCCACCGACGTGGCCATCTGTATTTCCCAGTCCGGTCGCTCCAAAGACCTGCTCATCACCGCCAACCTGGTGCGTGAAAGCGGCGCTTCGCTGATCACCCTGTGCCCGAGCCAGACGCCATTGGCGGAATTGTCCACAGTGAACCTGGCGATCGACGTACACGAAGACACCGAGATCTACACACCGCTGACTTCGCGCATTGCCCACCTGGTGGTGATCGATGTGTTGGCCATGGGCGTGGCCATGGCCCGCGGGCCGAGCCTGGTCAACCACCTCAAGAGCGTGAAGCGCAGTTTGCGAAGCCTGCGGTTGTCGCCAAAATCCGTCAAAGCCCTCGACGACTGATCAACTGTACACAGAACAAAATGTGGGAGGGGGGCAAGCCCTAATGCCAGTCTGTAGGAGCGAGCTTGCTCGCGAAAAACGTCAACGATAACGCGTGCTTTCTGAATGAACGCGGTGCCTGTGAGTTTTTCGCGAGCAAGCTCGCTCCTACAGAGGGCTCTAGGGCAAGCCCCCTCCCACATTTGCATCTTCTGTGTGCTCAGAATCTTCATCAGGCTGTCATAGCCCCGTCATCCTCCGCGACCATCCTGTACTCCCCGTACTCGCATTGGGAGACTCCAAATGGCCCGGCCCTACGAAGACAGTAACAGCACCGTCAAGACCCGTCGTCAGCAGGAAGACCAGCGCCGCATGGCGTTCCGTCGCGCAATCGAAGACCGCTGCGACCAGCGCCAACTGCTGCAGAGCATCAGTGACTACCCGGAACTCCATTGGCAGGCACCCTTGGCTGCCCAGCGAAACGCTCAGCCAGCGCGCTGATCTGCACCCGTTCGCTGCGGATAAAGCCCAGGAATGCGTGGGCCACCGGTGACAGCCGCTTGGCTTTGGCTTGCACCAGGCACCAACTGCGGTACAGCGGCAGTTCTTCCACCGGCAGCTCCTTGAGCCCGCCGGTGGCCAGCTCCAGGTTCAGGGCGTGGCGCGTCAGCAGGGCCACGCCCAACCCTGCAGCCACGCACTCGCGTTGCGCCTCGGCCGAGGCCACTTCCACCGTCTGCGTGAAGTGCACGCGTTTTTCCTTGAAGTACTCTTCGCAGGCCAGCCGCGTGCCGGAACCCGGTTCGCGGATGAGCAGGGTGTAGGGTTCCAGATCCTGCAGGCGTAGCGGCCCTTGTAGGCTCAAGGGGTGATCCGGCAGCGCCACGGCGACAATCGGATTATTCAGAAATGGCAGGAATTCCAGGCCCATGTCCTGAGGCACCATGGACATGATCACCAGGTCGTCACGGTTGTCCGAGAGCCGGCGAATCACCTGGGCGCGATTGACCACGGTCAGGTGCAATTGCACCTCCGGGTGTTGGCGCTTGAAGGCGGCGAACAAGTGCGGCACGAAGTACTTGGCGCTGGACTCCACCGCCAGCTTCAACTGGCCCTGCAGGGAGCCCTGCATGTCCGACAGCTGCATATCGAGATTTTCCAGGCGCCCGAAAATATCGCGGCTGGCCCGCTGCAAAGCTTCAGCGGCCTCGGTCATGTAGAGCTTTTTGCCGACATAATCGAACAGCGGCTGGCCAAGCAGCTCTTCGAGCTGGCGAATTTGCAGGCTGACGGCGGGTTGGGTGAGGGACATTTCCTCGGCTGCACGGCTGTAGGAACGCAGATCACACACTTCATTGAAAATCTGCAATTGACGCAATGTCATACGCATCAATGACTTACGCATTAAGTAACTCCTCATGCCCCGGTCGTCCGGCCAACTATAAGTCTTTACTTATACACAGCCCAACAATTATTGATTTTTGTTAATCCTCAAGTGCGCATAGTGTGTGTCTCGCGACTGTCATGAAACATTTGGTCACGCGTCGACTCGCCTACAACGGGTCGAAGAACGCAGCAATCGGCTCAAGGGAATTTCCAAGTGATAAAAAAGATCCTGATCGCCAACCGTGGTGAAATTGCCGTACGAATCGTGCGTGCCTGCGCCGAGATGGGCATTCGCTCGGTTGCGGTTTATTCGGACGCCGACCGCCACGCGTTACACGTCAAGCGTGCCGACGAAGCCCACAGCATCGGTGCCGAGCCCTTGGCCGGCTACCTGAACCCGCGCAAGCTGGTGAACCTGGCCGTGGAAACCGGTTGCGATGCGCTGCACCCCGGCTACGGCTTTCTGTCGGAAAACGCCGAATTGGCGGACATCTGCGCCGAACGCGGCATCAAGTTCATCGGCCCCTCGGCGGAAGTGATTCGCCGCATGGGCGACAAGACCGAAGCGCGCCGCAGCATGATCAAGGCCGGCGTGCCGGTCACGCCGGGCACCGAAGGCAACGTCGCCGATATCCATGAAGCCCTCACCGAAGGCGACCGTATCGGTTACCCGGTGATGCTCAAGGCCACCTCCGGTGGTGGCGGGCGCGGTATCCGTCGTTGCAACAGCCGCGAAGAACTTGAACAAGCCTTCCCCCGAGTGATTTCCGAGGCCACCAAGGCCTTCGGTTCGGCGGAAGTGTTCCTGGAAAAATGCATCGTCAATCCCAAGCACATCGAAGCGCAGATCCTCGGTGACAGCTTTGGCAACGTCGTGCACCTGTTCGAGCGCGACTGCTCGATCCAGCGTCGCAACCAGAAACTCATCGAAATCGCTCCCAGCCCCCAGCTCACCCCTGAACAGCGCGCCTATATCGGCGATCTGTCGGTGCGTGCGGCCAAGGCCGTGGGCTACGAGAACGCCGGCACCGTGGAGTTCTTGCTCGCCGAGGGCGAGGTGTACTTCATGGAGATGAACACCCGGGTGCAGGTGGAACACACCATCACCGAAGAAATCACCGGGATCGACATCGTCCGTGAGCAGATCCGCATCGCCTCGGGCCTGCCGCTGTCGGTCAAGCAGGAAGACATCCAGCACCGTGGCTTCGCGTTGCAGTTTCGTATCAACGCCGAAGACCCGAAAAACAACTTCCTGCCAAGCTTCGGCAAGATCACCCGTTACTACGCCCCCGGCGGCCCCGGCGTGCGTACCGACACGGCGATCTACACCGGCTACACCATCCCGCCGTTCTACGACTCCATGTGCCTGAAACTGGTGGTGTGGGCGTTGACCTGGGAAGAAGCCATGGACCGCGGCCTGCGTGCCCTGGATGACATGCGCCTGCAAGGCGTGAAGACCACCGCCGCCTACTACCAGGAAATCCTGCGCAACCCGGAATTCCGCAGCGGCCAGTTCAATACAAGCTTTGTGGAAAGCCACCCTGAGCTGACCAACTACTCGATCAAGCGCAAACCCGAAGAGCTGGCCCTGGCCATCGCCGCCGCCATCGCCGCCCACGCAGGCCTGTGAGGAACATTCCAATGTCTAAGAAAATCTTCGTAACCGACACCATCCTGCGCGACGCCCACCAATCGTTGCTGGCGACCCGCATGCGCACTGACGACATGCTGCCGATCTGCGACAAGCTCGACAAAGTCGGCTACTGGTCCCTGGAAGTCTGGGGCGGCGCGACGTTCGACGCCTGCGTGCGCTTCCTCAAAGAAGACCCGTGGGAGCGCCTGCGCCAACTGCGCGCCGCATTGCCTAACACGCGCCTGCAAATGCTGTTGCGCGGCCAGAACCTGCTGGGCTACCGCCACTACAGCGATGACGTGGTCCGCGCGTTCGTTGCCAAAGCCGCCGTTAATGGCATCGATGTGTTCCGCATCTTCGATGCCATGAACGACGTGCGTAACCTGCGCGTGGCCATCGAAGCGGTCAAAGCCGCCGGCAAGCACGCCCAGGGCACCATCGCCTACACCACCAGCCCGGTGCACACCGTCGAGGCGTTCGTGGCCCAGGCCAAGCAACTCGAATCCATGGGCTGCGACTCGATCGCGATCAAGGACATGGCCGGCCTGCTGACGCCCTACGCCACCGGCGAACTGGTCAAGGCGCTGAAAGCCGAGCAGAACCTGCCGATCTTTATCCACTCCCACGACACCGCGGGTCTGGCCGCGATGTGCCAACTCAAGGCCATCGAAAACGGCGCCGACCACATCGACACCGCCATCTCCAGCTTCGCCTGGGGCACCAGCCACCCGGGCACCGAGTCGATGGTCGCCGCCCTCAAGGGCAGCGAATTCGACACCGGCCTGGACCTGGAACTGCTGCAGGAAATCGGCCTGTACTTCTATGCCGTGCGCAAGAAATACCACCAGTTCGAAAGCGAGTTCACCGCTGTCGACACCCGCGTGCAAGTCAACCAGGTGCCCGGTGGGATGATTTCCAACCTGGCCAACCAGTTGAAAGAGCAGGGCGCGCTGAACCGCATGAGCGAAGTGCTCGCCGAAATCCCCCGCGTGCGTGAAGACCTTGGCTTCCCGCCGCTGGTCACCCCGACCTCGCAGATCGTCGGCACCCAGGCGTTCTTCAACGTGCTGGCCGGCGAGCGTTACAAGACCATCACCAACGAAGTGAAGCTCTACCTGCAAGGCGGCTACGGCAAGGCGCCGGGCACTGTGAACGAGAAGCTGCGCCGCCAGGCCATCGGCAGCGAGGAGGTGATCGACGTACGCCCGGCTGATTTGCTCAAGCCGGAAATGACCAAGCTGCGCGGTGAAATCGGCGCGTTGGCCAAGTCCGAAGAAGACGTGCTGACCTACGCCATGTTCCCCGACATCGGCCGCAAGTTCCTCGAAGAGCGCGACGCCGGCACCCTGGCGCCGGAAGTGCTGCTGCCGATCCCTGAAGCCGGCGGCGTGGCCCGTGCCGGTGGCGAAGGCGTGCCGACCGAGTTCGTCATCGATGTGCACGGTGAAAGCTACCGCGTGGACATCACCGGTGTCGGGGTGAAAGCCGAAGGCAAGCGCCACTTCTACCTGTCCATCGACGGCATGCCCGAAGAAGTGGTGTTCGAACCGCTCAACGAGTTCGTCAGCAGCGGCGGCAGCAAGCGCAAGCATGCCACCGAGCCAGGCCATGTCAGCACCGCGATGCCAGGCAATATCGTCGACGTGCTGGTCAAGGAAGGCGACATGGTCAAGGCCGGCCAGGCGGTGTTGATCACCGAGGCGATGAAGATGGAAACCGAAGTGCAGGCCTCCATCGCCGGTAAAGTCACCGCCGTGCATGTGGCCAAGGGCGACCGCGTGAACCCTGGCGAAATCCTGATTGAAATCGAAGGCTGATACCTAGCCTTCGACACTACCGCTTAAACCTCGGGGGGCATGTGCCCCCTTTTTTTTGCCTGCTGATCAGGCATTGGCGCCTTAGAACGCCATCGCCCACTGCCCCATCAATCCCTGGTTGCGACTCGTGCTGCCGAACTCGGCGGTGTAGGCCAGGCCCACGGTGTGTTCAGCCGACAGTGCCATGTCCATGCCGGTACGCAGCGCCAGGCTGTTGCGGTCCAGAGCAGTGCCGCCGATGGTGAACTCGCTGTTGAAGTCCTCTCGTTTATTCCAGGCAAATGACTGGCGAACGCGACTGTTAACGTCGCCATACAGGTGTTTCCATTGGGTGCTCAGGTGCGGTTTGAGGGTCATCTGGTCGCCCATTGCAACGTCGTGGCTCAAGCGAAGACCGAAGGTGCTACTGAAGTTTTGCTGGGTTTGTGCACCCACGTCCAAAGCGCTATAGCCGCCTTTTTCCTGGAAGCGGTCGCGCTGATAACGTTGAAAACCTGCGCTGGCAAAGGGCTCGGCGTGCAAGCCGCCGATATCCAGTTGATAGCCCGCCTCTGCGAATACGTTTTGGCTCTGGGCGTTGTACTTGCCGGTGAGGTTCTGGCGATGGTCAATGAGGTCGAAATCGACCGTACGTTTGTTTTTCCCGGTATGGCTGCTGTAAAGCGCGCCCAGGCGCAACGCCAGTAGTCCGTCTTGACGCACGGCGTAAGCGCCCAAGTGCCAGCTGTCCAGATCACCCTTGAAACGCGTGGCGTTCAGTTCACTGCCGGACTTGCCGCCGACTACGCCCACCCGCCATGCGTGGTCGATTGACCAGTCAGCACCCAGCAGCAGGCCTTGGCTGCGTTGTTTCAGACCGGCACTGCCGTGTTGGGCATCGAGGCTGCCGCTATTGCCCAAGCCTTGGAACCACACGCGTCCCGTCTCGCTGGCGTGGTTGTCCGGCAGACGTATTGCCGACAACAGGCTGTCGTTCAATTGTTTCATGCTGTTTTGGGTGGCGGTGCCCAAGTTGGCGTTCTGGCTGCCTGCCAATTGCTCAAGCACGGCACCTAGCCTGCCTGGCTCCAAAGTGCTCAGGTGCTGGCCGTATTGCTCAAGTTGGTCTTTTTCCCATTCGTGCAGTTCGTCCGACGCCAGCAGTGTGTCCACTGCGGAGTCCAGCACATGGGCGACGCTCAAGCCGTTGCGGCTGGTAGCCGTGTTGGCGAAGTAGAAGTCTTCAGGCGCCGGGAGGGCCGGTTCAAAATATTGTTTTCCACCGTTCACCGGAGCCGGCTCAAGCCATTCACTGTCTGGCTCGATGTCGCCGCGTGCCTGCACCTGTTGAGTGCTGATCGCTGCGAACGCCAGGGTGATGGCCAGTGTGAGTTGTTTGTGTATGAGCGGCATGTAAACCCACCTCTTAATGTATGAGGCTGGGAATTTAGCGGGGTGCCGGGGGGATAAATGTCAGGCCGGGGGCTGCGGATTTGCGGGAGATGTCTTTAGTCCGTTGCGATTAAGCACTAGGGCTGCGATTGAGTGTGCTGATATGTATTTAAATGCGTATTTCGCGCTTTGACTGGCAGCTTTATGCACTATATTGCAAATGTGACGACGAATCTTAGTAGGCAGGTGCATTAAATTGCAAATCGAATCGACATTAAAGCTCACGGTACAGGTCTTCGCCAACGACCGATGGCAGGACGCTATGGATCTGGAGTTTCTTGAGCCATCCAGCGGTTTTATGGGGCCATGCCGGTTCGGCTATGCGCTTGGATCAGCACCTGATTAAGTGGGGTTTGAGATGAGTCTGTCCGTGGAGCAAAGGGCGCAACTGATTGCGGCTATCGAAGAAGGATTGGCCGAGGGTTCGCTCGAACTGGGGAACGCGGTGCGACGTTTGCGTGTCGAGGTGACGGGATTGCACCAGAGTCAGTTTGCGCGCATGTGCAAAATTTCTGTGCGCACGCTGGTGCATATCGAACAGGGTGAGGGTAACCAGACGCTGAAGACGCTGGACGCGGTACTGCGGCCTTTTGGTTTGCAGATGGGCGTGATCCGAGTTCGACGCCCGCTCTACTAACCTTCACCTACGGCCCGCATAGCCCTTGCCATAGTGCCGCTCCATGCGCGCCTGGATCAGCTCCAGTCCGAGAGACATCACCCAATAGATGATTGCCGCCGTGGTGAGCATCTCGATATAGCGATAGCTTGAGCGCCCATAGGATTGTGCGAGGAACATCACTTCCCACACGCCCATCACCGAGATCAGCGACGAGTCCTTGAGCATCGAGATGAACTGGTTGGTGGCCGGCGGGACGATGGTGCGCATGGCCTGGGGCAGCGTAACGTGCCAGAAGATCGCGCTGTCGCGCATGCCCAGGGCCAGTGCCGCTTCCCGTTGGCCGTGGGGCACGCCGAGGATACCGGCGCGGAAGATTTCGCTCAGGTAGGCGCCGTAGTTCAGCGACAGCGCGATGATCCCAGCGACGATCGCACCCGGAACCAGGCCCAGTTGCGGCAGGCCGAGGTAGATCAGCAGGATCTGGATCAGCAGCGGCGTACCGCGAAAAAATGAGGCATAGAACGTGGCGATGCCGAAGGCCACGGCGCTTTTCGACACGCGTCCCAGCGCGGTGACAAAACCCAGCACCGACGACGCCACGATCGAACACAGGCACAGAAACAGCGTCAGCGCCGCGCCTTGCAGGAAGCCGTTGGGCGCCAGGTGCACGCCAACCAGGTTGGGCAGCTTGTCGAGGATGATCGAGAACTTCAGGTCAAAGCTCAGGAAGAAGCTGGCAAACAGGCAAAACAGCGCGGCCCAGGTCAGGAACAGCCGCGTGCGAAAGCCGAACAGCCGCCGCAGCCGCGACGTGGTTACCGGGGGTTGGGGCGGGGTCGGGAATGCGGTCATTGGCTGATGTCGGCGCCGATCCATTTTTGCGACAGCTTGCTCAAGGTGCCGTCCTGCTTGAGCTGGGCGAAGACCTCACGCACTTTGCTGTCCCACTGCGGGTCGCCTTTTTCGATGGCGACCGAGTTGGGCTCGGAGTAGAGCGGCTCGCCGGCCAGCTTGAAGCGCTTGTCGGCGGTCAAGCGTGGCTGTGCGGTCACCAGGTTGGTGAGGATCGCGTCCAGGCGCACGCCGGCGCCCAAGCCGAGGTCTTGGAAGGCCACGTTATCGGTGTCGTACGGCGCGATCTGCACGTCCTCGAACGGATACTGCAGTTGCGTGTCTTCGGCGCCTTCGATCACCAGGTTCTTGTTCAGATAGCTCTCGTAGCTCGATGCGCTGGTCAGGCCGACTTTCTTGCCGCTCAGGTCCTTGGCGCCGTGGATGCGGTCATCCTTGGCATTGACCACGATCACCGCAGGCGAGGCGTAGTACTCCACCGGGAAATCGAACACTTCGGCGCGCGCCTTGCTCGGGGTCATGGAGCAGATGCAGATGTCGTAGCGCCCGCTCCAGCGGCCGGCGGCGATCACGTCCCAGGACGGGGTTTCCAGGCGAAGCTTCACGCCCAGTTTTTGTGCCACGGCCTTGGCCACGTCGACGTCGAAGCCGTCGAGTTGGTTCTGCTCATTGAGAAACGAAAACGGCGGATAGCTCTCCATCAGCACGCCCACCAGTTCTTTCTTTTGCTCGATCCGATCCAGGGTGGTACCGCCGAAGGCCTGAGTGGAGGCAGCGAGCATGGTCAGGCCCAGGGCCAATAGCGGTTTAAGTTTCAAAGCAGACACCTGAAGAAAAAAGAGTTGTGATGAGCCGACTGGTGCGTATTAAATAGTTATAAGAACGACTCTCATAGTGAGTTATTTTCATAAGCATATGAGTAAAAGCTATATGAGCGCACAACCTACAGTAATTCTCGATGGTGGCATGGGCCGTGAGCTGCAACGCCGTGGCGCGCCGTTCAGGCAGCCGGAGTGGTCGGCGCTGGCGTTGAGTGAAGCGCCTCAGGCGGTTGAGGCGGTGCACGCGGCGTATATCCAGAGCGGCGCCAACGTGATCACCAGCAACAGCTACGCCGTTGTGCCCTTTCATATTGGTGAGGCGCGGTTCGCCGCCGAAGGCCAGGCGCTGGCGGCGCTCGCTGGTGAATTGGCCCGCCGTGCGGTGCAGGCTTCAGGCCAGGCGGTGCGGGTGGCGGGTTCATTGCCGCCGCTGTTCGGTTCTTATCGGCCGGATTTGTTCGAGCCTGGGCGGGTGAGCGAGCTGCTGACGCCTCTGGTGAACGGCCTGGCGCCCCATGTCGACCTGTGGCTGGCGGAAACCCAGAGTTCCATCGCCGAGGCGCGGGCGATCCAGGCCGGGCTGCCGAAAGACGGTAAACCGCTCTGGCTGTCGTTTACCTTGAAGGACGAAGACACGGACGAGGTGCCACGCCTGCGCTCAGGCGAACCGGTGGCGGACGCCGCCGAAGCGGCAGCGCAGTTGGGCGTGGAGGTGCTGCTGTTCAACTGCAGCCAGCCGGAAGTGATCGGCGCGGCGATTGACGCTGCCCGCCAGACGTTCGAACGGCTTGGCGTGGCGATCCAGATTGGCGCCTACGCCAACGCGTTCCCGCCGCAACCCAAGGAGGCCACGGCCAACGATGGCCTCGACCCACTGCGCGATGACCTTGACCCACCCGGCTATCTGCACTGGGCGGCCGATTGGCAGGCGCGCGGGGCCAGCCATCTGGGCGGCTGCTGCGGCATCGGGCCGGAGCATATTGCGGTGCTGGCCAAGCACCTGACCCCAATCGGTTAAGGCTTTTTGCAGGAGCGCTCGCGAAGAACCGGGGGCCTCCACGTTTATCCAGTATGAACGTGTTGCCTGGGCGTTTTTCGCGAGCAAGCTCGCTCCTACAGGGGCATTGGGGCGCACCCCTCGTTTCAATTTCTGCACTCGGCCAGCGTTTTCAGCTGCCCGGAGCTGGTCTGGTTAGCCTCCGACAGCCACTGTTCGAACCCCGCGTCAATCGCCGGCCATTCCGAATCCAGCATCGAAAACCATGCCGTATCGCGGTTCTGGCCCTTGACCACCATGTGCTGGCGGAATACCCCTTCGAAACTGAAACCCAGGCGCTCGGCTGCGTATCGGGAGCGGGCGTTGCCGTTGTTGCATTTCCATTCCAGGCGGCGGTAGCCCTGCTCGAACGCATACTTGGCCAGCAGATACACCGCCTCGGTGCTTTTCGGCGAGCGCTGCATCGGGGCGCCGAAGGTGACATGGCCGATTTCGATACGGCCCTGGGCCGGGACGATGGACATCAAACTCAGGATGCCCTGCACCTCATCGTTGGCGCGGTCGACCACACTGAAGAAATACGGGTCGGTGCTGGCCGCGTGGTTGTTCAACCACACATCGAACGCGGCGCGCTCGGCAAACGGGCCGTAAGGCAGATAGTCCCACAACTTCGGGTCTGCGCCGGGGCCTTCGAGGGCTTGCCAGAGCTGATCGGCGTGGCGCGCGGGGTCGAGTTTGACCAGGCGGATAAAACGTCCTTCGAGCAGTTGAGCCGTGGGCGCCGGAACGCCTTTCCAGTCAGCGAGGGAGATCGACATGCTGCGCTCCTTAAAGGGCTTTGCGAAATTGAATTAAACCTGGGCGTTCAGCGATGCGCTCATAGAGCTGGATCGCCGTGGCGTTGGTCTCGTGGGTCAGCCAATGCACTTTGCCGCAGCCATCGGCCTTGGCCGTGGCATAGACGAACTCGATCAGTTTGCGACCGACACCGGTGCCGCGATGGGCCGAGTCCACCAGCAGGTCTTGCAGGTAGCAGGAGTTCTCGATACTCCAGTTGGAGCGATGGTAGATGAAGTTGACCATGCCCACCGCCTTGCCACCCTGCCAGGCCAGGGCCGAATGGGTCGGCTCGTCGGCGTCGACCAGGCGTTGCCAGGTACTTTGGCTGACTGCGTCCGGCAATTGGGTGTTGTAGAACGTCAAATACGCCTGCCACAGCGGCAACCAGGCGGTGTGGTCGGCGGCGCTGACCTGGCGAATCTCGAGCGGGCTCATTCTGGAACTCCTTGGGGCATAAAGCGGGCGAGGGTCTGGTCGCGTACGTCGACACTGGCGGCCAGGCCGTTGCGCACCCCGGCGATGTCGGCCGGGCTGCGGTTCTGGCTGAGCTTGCGTTTGCCGATCAGGCGATCGATGGGCAGCGCGAAGCCGACGATGGCCTTGAGCATGCCATCAATGTAGTCGGCCGGGGCGTCGCTGACTTTCCAGGGCTGGGCGCGATTGCACTCGTGGCGGTCGGTAAGGGCGCTGACCACGTCGAGCAAACGTTCGGCATCTGTAAACACCTCGGCCGTGCCGTAGGCATGCACCGCGATGTAGTTCCAGGTGGGCACCACTTTGCCGTGCTCGGCCTTGGCCGGGTAAAACGCCGGGCTGACGTAAGCATCGGCGCCGGCAAAGATCACCAGGGCTTCGCTGCCGTTTTGCAGGTCTTTCCACTGCGGATTGGCCCTGGCCAGGTGCCCGTACAACGTGCCATTGGGGCCTTCATCGGGATTCAGCAGTAGTGGCAAATGGCTGGCCTGCAGGCCTTGCTCGCCAAAGGTCACCAACTGCGCCAGGCGTGTGTGCTGGATCAGTTGGTGTAATTCGGGCAGGTCTTCGAGGACAAAGGCGCGTGGTGTGTACATGAATATTTTCCTTGGCGAATGCCTGCATCCTAGGCAGGCTAATGGTCCGTTGTAAGAGCCATCCAAGGTCAATTTCGTAGGTCCAATATGTCAGCACTCTCGCCGCCTCTGTCATTTAACCCGGCCGGTATCGAGCTGGACCGGCGCCAGGGCCTCACGCGCCAACTCTATGAGGCCCTGCGCCTGCGCGTGCTGGACGGGCGCCTGGTCAGCGGCACGCGTTTGCCCGCCAGCCGTGATCTGGCTGCGGCCCTGTCGATTTCCCGCAACAGCGTGGTGCGCGCCTACGATCAGCTGTACGCCGAGGGGTTTATCGAAGGCCGGGTGGGAGATGGCACTTATGTCGCCCAACTGCCTACCCCTAAAATTTTATCCACAAAACTATCCACAGGCTTACCAACAGGCTTATCCCCAGCCTTATCCACAAAATGCACGAATTTGCCGGTGGATCTGGGTGCCGAAGTTATCCACAGTCCGGCCCTGGACCGTCTGCAACACAACCATTTATCCCAACCGCCGACCGGGCCGCCCAAGGCGTTTCGCGTGGGGGTGCCCGCCTTCGATCTGTTCCCTTTTGAGGTCTGGGCCAAGCTGAACGGGGCTTTCTGGCGCAAGCCGGACCTGGAACAGTTGTGCTACGGCGACCCCGCAGGCGACGCACGCCTGCGTGGGCTGATCGCGGCTTACCTGCGCAGCTCGCGAGGCATGCAGTGCACGGCTGAGCAAATAGTGATCACCAGTGGTGCACAGCAGGCAATCAGCCTTTGTGCACAATTGCTGGTGGAGCCCGGCGACGGGGTCGCGGTGGAGAACCCAGGCTATCGTGCAGCCGGCCACGCATTCGCCTTGGCTGGTGCGAACCTGCGGGGTGTGCCGGTGGACAGCGAAGGTATCGACTGCCAGACCCTCAATGGCCTGGAAGACTGCCGCCTGGCCTATGTCACACCCTCCCATCAATACCCGCTGGGCGTGGTGATGAGCCTGGCGCGGCGCCTGGAACTGCTGGCCTGGGCCGAGCGCACCGGTGGCTGGATCATCGAAGACGACTACGATGGCGAATACCGCTACAGCGGTGCGCCGCTGGCGCCCCTGGCCGCGTTGGACCGCAGCGGGCGCGTGCTCTACGTCGGTACCTTCGGCAAAGTGGCGTTCCCGGCCCTGCGTCTGGGCTATCTGGTATTGCCGCCGGGTCTGGTGGATGCGTTCTCCCGGCGCCGCGCCGTCGACATGCGCCACTCGGAAGTCAGCACTCAGGCGGTGATGGCCGAATTCATGGCGGCCGGGCATTTCCAGCGCCATATCCGCCGCATGCGTCGCGCCGCCCTGAGTCGGCGCAATGCCTTGCTGGCCGGCTGGCCCAGCGGGCTGCCCGGTGTGGACAACCTGCCCGCTGTTGCAGCGGGCCTGCACCTTACGGTTCGGGTAGACAGCCTGGCCCGTGAGCAGCAGTTGCTGGCACAAGCCCGCGGCGTGGGCGTAGAAATCAATGGCCTGAGTAGCTATTGGCTGCCCGATTCAAGCCCGGCACCGGATCAACGCGCCGGCCTGGTGCTGGGGTTTGCCGCCGTGCCTGAGGCAGCCATTACCCAGGCCCTTTCGCGTCTGGGCAAAGCCTGGCTCAGCGGCTGACCCACTCAGCTCTGGAAGAACAACGAGCGCGCCAGCTGCGGGCTGATTTCACTGCGGTACACCGCAATCTGGTCCCGGTCGCTCAGGCCTGCGCGCTCCATGGCTCCGCCAAGTTTGCGCTGCTCGCGGGTTTTCAGATGACCGGCAAAGAAATTTTCGGTCGCGGCTTGCACGGAATCGTAGTGAAAGTGCGCATACCACAACGCGGCACGGCTCTGGTGATCGCGCACTTCGTATTCGTCCAGATAGTTCTTGCCGGGGCCCTTGAGACGCTTGCGGGTAACGACCTTTTCAATCTTCACCAATCCCTGTTCGTGCAGCCATTCCACCCGCGCTGCGGTGGGCGGTTGTTCTTTGGTCATGCTGATGCGGGTGTCGGTGCCCAGTTTGTAGAGCCGCTGCGCAGCGTCGTTGAGGTTTTTGTTGAGGGTGGCGGCGGAAGGACGATCGCTTTCGGTGAGGTTGAGCCGCGTCAGTCCTTCCTCGATGCTGCTCACCGAGCGCTCCAGGCGTGCGGCGTACTGGTGCAGCATCTCTTCGATTTCCACCGGGATGCACCCGGCTTTTCTGGAGTGCGCAAGGATACGCTGGGTGACGGCCTGCTCTTCGTCCAGCAAACCTTGCCCGGCGTTCATGCCCGCATTCAGGTCAACGGTGTGTGGCTCTGCACGGCTTGGGGACGGGCTTTCCCGTTCGACCCAGACCCCCGGTGTTTTCTCATGGAACGTGGCGATGAGCCTGCCCGTCATTGGCGCCTTGACGTCCACCAGGTGGCTTTGCGTCGCGCGAGGTTCGCCCACCACCACGCCATTGAAGCGGGTCTTGATGACTTTGCGCTTGGGCGTAGGCGGCGGCTTTGACGTACCCGGCTTGGGTTCAAGGGTCTTTTTCTCGCGCAGCAGCCGCGCAAGCTCCACCACCGCCTGCTGATTGAAACCGTCGATTTCCTTGCGAAGGTCCTCCAGGGTTTCCCGGTTTACCTGCTCCGGGTGTTCGGCGTGCAGGTCCAGCAGGCGTTGGTCGACGATGGCGAATTGGTCGGCCACGCTGTTGAGCACCTCGATGCGCTCATCCAGGCCGCTGACGTTGGCTTCGATCAGGGTTTCAACCCAGTTTTGAATGTTGAGGTCGGCAATCTCGACAATTTCGCCGATCTGGGTGCGGGCATCGATAAACGCCTCGCCGTCGCCTTCGCGGATACACAGGTAACGCGTCAGGGTGACTTGCAGGGCCTTGAGATCGTGCAGCCGCATACCGGGCAACGCGCGCATGGTGGTCTGTGCGACCTTCGCGCCTTCCATGCCAAGTCCTTCCAGTTCACGGTAGCGCGACTCGGCGTATTCCAGGCGGCTGATCATTGCCTTGTTCAAATTCGCCATGACCTGGGCAGCTTCGGCCTGCTTCTTGGGTTCAAGGGCGGACAGGGTCTCGATGTGCTCGAGGGTCCAGAGCAGTTTTTCACGAAACTCGGGGAGGCTTTCAGCCACGGCGGATCGGGTCAGCAGCAATTGCTTGTTCAGGTAGTCGGTCATGCTGCTCTGGTAATTGGGCACCGAGTCGATGATGTTCAGTGCGCGCAACTGGCGGATGGGTGTCTCGTACTGTTCCAGGCGAGCGTCGACCTTTTCGATGAATGCCTGGCGCGTTGTGTCCCTGGACGGCCCGGGCTCGCGGACGATGGCGTCAAATACGGCAGCGACTTCCGCCTGCCCGCGTCTTTCATCGGCATCGAACGCAGTGAGGCTCTCACGCAATTCCTTGATGCGCGAAGGGGCCTTGCTTCGCGCCACCCGGCGGCGATTCCTGAAGCCGGCGCCGCGCAGGCGCAGGCGCGTGTCGACAAACCATTGGCCGGCCAGGTTGCCCGTCAATGCCGGGCCGGTTTGCGAAGATTGGCGGGGGTCGACGACCACCACGTTGTCGTTGTCGTCGACGGTGACCTCGAACCAGCGTTTACCGACCTGCGCGTACCATTTGCCGGCCAGGCCATGGAGATGCAGGTGCGGGCCAGGCTCCTTGTTCGATTCGCCCAACCCTTCCGGTTTAGAGATTTTGAAGCGATCCAGCGTCGCCGCCAGGCTTGAAGGTGTGCGGCTCAGCGCCCCTTGGATGTGCAATGGACCCTGATGTTCAGCGGGTAGCTCGGCTTCGGACAGGTCCGGTTGCTTGGTCACGATGGGTTTCCTGGGCACAGGCGCTGCCTTTTCTGGCTCTTCGACCAGCTTCGGTTCGGGCTCGAGCGCAAAACCTTCGGCGCTCTTTTTCGGTGATGAGTGGCGCAGGGTGACGTGCATCACCAGCGCCATGCCCAGATTGAGGAGCAGGTCGATCTGCGCCGTCCATGAGGTTGTCCCGTCAGGTCCAGGCTCTTGCTCGGTGGCTTCTTGCAGGTCGTCCATGATTTGCCAGATCCAGGCCGCGATCCCGGCTGTGCGCCCGAGGAAGGGCAGGGCCGCGCCGAAAATCTGCCAGGCGGCCTGTCGATAGCTTGCCCAGCGCTTCTGGGTGTTGGATACCGATTGCTGCTTGGCCAGATCAATCATGGCATTGGCGTTGGCCTCGAACAGCATCCCCAGGACGTCACCGGTCAGCACTTCATCGCTCAGGCCGATAGGCCCGCTCATTTGCAGGACCACCTCGGGCTCCACCAGCACCCGCGCCACGGTCCACGGCGAAGGCAGTTTGTCGGGGAATACGTATTGCTCGTAGTTGAAGCGCGAACTTTCCGGCAGCCAGGCCAGGACCGACTCGCGCAGCAGGTGACTGTGCTTGATGGCATACAGCAGGTTTTGCCGGGTGGGGTATTGGAACAGCACCGGCTCGAGCAGCGGGCGATAAAGCACGCAGGGACCCTGGGTGTGATCGCGAGGGCCGATCACGAACATATTGGCGACCACATCCTGCTCATGACCGGGTCGCAGCGTCGGGATGAAAGCCAGGCGGCGAATAACGATCTCCTGCCCCTCGACCTGGCGGTCGTGCTGCTGGGCCTGGACAACGGCTGCAACATAGCGATAGCCGAGAGAGTTGAGCCCATTCTCACCCTTGATCTTCCACTGCAGGGCTTGCAGCGGTAATTGCACTCGCAGGTTTGAAACGTAGAGCAGTTGGCGGGCCTTGGACTCGAACGGGTCCGTGAGCAGGGTGCTCTTGATCAGTGCCGGATAGTGCTTGCCGATATCGATGGCTTCGATCAGTTGCTTCAAGTAGTCGTAGGTCAGCCAGTCCGGGGCGTCGCCACCGTTGTAGCGCACGCTCGCTGTACCCGTCGGCAAACCGGTGAGGTTTGCCAGGGCCAGGTCGATCAGGCTGTGGCGCGTGATGTCACTGCTTCCCGGCACCACAAACGTACCCCAGAGCACCGGGCTCTCGATGCTGACTTCAACCTTGTCCAGGTTCAGGCCGGCGCCATTGGGATGGGCCTGGATTTTACTGCGCAGTTGCGCCCGGGCGTAGTCGCGGATCGATGCGATACCGTCATCAAATTGCAGGCCTTGGTTGTGCGTGTGCAACTGGGCCAGATCAATGACGCCTCGGCCGTAAGTGGATATGTCGAGGTCCGAGGCGTCCGCCAACCATTCGGGCAGTTGCTGATGAATCTGGCGGATGTTCGACAGCGAGTGATCGCTCAGGTCGTCGATCACCGGCACGACGTTGATCACGGCCTGGTCGCTGATGCCTTTTCTGGTGGAAGATTTTTGGGTGCGCAAGCCAAACGCGCCGATAACCACCAGTTGCAGGGTGATCATGGCGAAGGCCTGGCTGTCGAAGAAATTCCCAGGGGGTTGATACAGCCGCCATTGCACGTCCAGCTCGGGGTGATACGGGTTCAACCTGACCGGCAGGACTTCGCCCAGTTGCTGCATCGAGTCGAACTTCTCGTAACCCTCGACCAGGGAGTACGTCAGGATCCGCTGCTTCTGCTCATGGACGCCGATCAGTACCGCTATGTCCGCCAGGCCCGCATGCACGGTCTTGTTGTTTTGGCGTACGTCCATGTCGATCAGGTAGACATTGATCGGGTACGGATCGCCTTCTTGACGGCCAGTCGGATCCGGCAATCGGAACAGCGTTCGAGCCATGGCGCAGTCGTGTTCATCCCAGCCTTCCAGCTTGTTGAGGTTCCACACCTTGCGCAGGGACTGGGAAAGTATCTGCCAGCGCGGGCCGGCGGTGCCATTGGACGCGTTCCAGTGGTCCAGTTGCTGCTCCTGAAAGGCGACGAAAATCAGCGCCGACAGCTCGTTGAGCAACCGCGCAATGGCGTCGATTTTCACCGGCAGGTGGACTGCGGGTACTGCGTGGGGGTGTTGGGTGAGGAAATGCTCGCCGTCGATGTAGATCACCGGCGCGGGCGCCAACGCTTGCCGAGCGAGGACCGTGGTCAGCGAGTCGACATACGGCTCCGCCGGTTGGAGAACATCGTCAATGATGCTCCAGCGCGGCGTAATCACCATGGCCAGGTCAGGCTCGATATCCAGCGTCGGAAACTCTTCGCGCAGCGCCGTACGCAACAGGGTTGAGGCGACCTCGCGCATCGAAGGGCCGGTGGTCAGTTGTGTCAGCAGATCGTAGGTGCTGGGAGGAAGGTTGCGGGCGACGGGGTCGTCGTTTCGGGATGAGTCATTGGGCATCTGCAGCTCCTTGCGAGCAGTCGAACGAGAGAGTCGCAAGGTAGTGTCCAAAGATGCCCTGGGGACGGTAGATAGATAAAACAGCCAGGGCGCGCAGTCCCTGGCCGACGCTTATCAGGTCCCGGACTTGATCTTGCTCCAGGCGCGGGTTCTGGCGGGGTTTGGCAGGAAGCAGCAAGGAGTGTGCCGTTCAGTGGTCGAAAAATAAGCGCTTGGCCGCTTCCAGGTTGATCTCGCTGCGGAAATAAGCAATTTGCTGTTGCTCATTGAGCCCTTGCATGGAATCGGCCAGCGACCCCTTGCGGTACTCCTGGGGCGTTTTCAAGCGCGCGGAAATAAAGGACTTGGTCGGCGTCCAGGCCGCCGAGTAATGAAAGTGCGCATACCACAGCACCTCATGGCTGTAGCGTTCGCTGATGGTGTATTCATCCAGATAATCCGGCACGGTGCTCTTGAGCCGACGCCGCTTGATGACCTTCTTGATGATGATCGCGTTGCGGTCCTTGAGCCACTCAACCCCGGCGGGGGTCGGGGCATGTTGCTTGATCATGCGCATCATGTGATCGGAGGCGAGTTTATAAAGCGCCTGCGCCGCGTCGTTGAGTTGTTTGCCGAGGCTGGCTGCCGAATGTGAGTGGGTGTCTGTGGTGGTGTTGTCGCGAGCCAGCGCCTTCTCGATGTGCCGGTTGGTTTCTTCCAGCAGCAAAGCATGCCGGTGATACAGGTACTCGATGCCGACGGCGGTGCGATCCTGCTTTTTTGCCTGCTCGACGGCGCGCTGCTTGAAGGCTGCCAGACCGTCCAGCAGTGCCCGGCCGTGGTCCAGGCTGACCTGGAGGTCGGGCACCACATCCTCGCCTTCGGGCGTGGTGACACGTTGCACCCACATGTTCGGGCTTTTCTCATGGAAGGTTGCGATGACCTGCTGGGTCAGCGGTGACCGGATATCCACCATGTCGGTTTCAAGACCGATGGGCGTCAGCCGAGGTTCACCGATCAGTACGCCGTTGTAACGGGTGTGGATGAATTTTTTCAGCGGCCTTGGCGGTGTCTGCGGTGGCGTCGGCCGGTTTCGGAAGACGTCACGCTCGGCGTGCAACAGGCTCAAATGCTGCAGGGCCTCCTGGGAAAATTCACGCAACTTCAGACGCAGGCCTTGCAGCGGGTCCGACAGGACCACGGCGGGAAACTCCTGAGGGAAATCGTCCAGGCGTTCATCGATGACCTTGAATTGCTCGATCAGGCTGCCTAGCGAGTCGATACGTTCATCCAGGCGTGATTCGCTGCGCTCGTGCAGGGTGTCGCGCAACGCCTGGACCGAGAGGTCGGCGCTGTCGACGATCTCGTCCATGGCCTTCCAGGCATCGGGTTCGGTGGACGCGCTGGTTTTTTCCAGGCACAGGTTGCGCGCCAGGGTCACCTGCAGTGCCTTGAGATCGGTGCTGGTGTAGGCCGGCAGTCGCTTCCTGGCGTCCTGGATCAGGCGCATTCCGTCCTGGGCCA
Source organism: Pseudomonas sp. R4-39-08 (assembly GCF_003852275.1). Classification (NCBI taxonomy): domain Bacteria; kingdom Pseudomonadati; phylum Pseudomonadota; class Gammaproteobacteria; order Pseudomonadales; family Pseudomonadaceae; genus Pseudomonas; species Pseudomonas sp. R4-39-08. Next base: position 5,793,945 of record NZ_CP027733.1, on the reverse strand, counting down.
GGGTACGCAGTTGGGCGAATCGCGTTTGCGTGTAATCCAGGCGCGCGATCATGTCCTCGCTCAGCTCGGTCATTTGTTGCGCGCCCGCCACCTCGCGCTGCCCGGTTTCGCGGCTCTGGCGTTCGATCTGGTCCAGGGTGGTCTTGAGCTTGGGGGTAAAAAGGGTTTGCGCTTCGCGGATTCCGGCTTCGTTGAGTTCCAGTTGCGCGCGTACGTAGCCCAGGGCCTTTTGTTGATAGTCGGGCACTGAGGTGAACACGTTCAGGCGCTTGAGTTGCTGCAGCGCCGTTTCATAGTCGGCGCGCTGGGTGCCGAGCTTCTGCAGGTAGAGTTCGCGCTTGGCGGCGGCGGAGGTTCCAGGCGCTTCGGTCATGGCCCGATGGGTTTGCTGCAGCTCGCTTTGCGCGGTTTTTTTCGCGTTTTCGAAAGCCACCAGTTTGTCGCGTACTTCGGCGGCCTGCAGGGTCGCTTCGGCTTTCGCCAGCTTGAGCATCCGTTTGGGGCCGCCGCCGCGCAGGCGCAAGCGGGTGTCGATAACCCACTGGCCCGCCGCACTGTGAAACAGCGTCGGCCCTGTCCGCTCGGGCTGCTGCGGGTCGATGATCATGACGGTATCGTTCTCGTCCACGGCGACTTCAAACCAGCGTTCGCCGACCTGGGCGTAGTACTTATGGTCGTGCCGGGTCAGGTGTTGGTGCGGCCCCTGGTTCGTTTCGACGGTGCTCGGCTCGTGCGGCTTGCCCACCTTGAAGCTGTCCAGCACACGGCCCAGTGTGGCTGGCGCCCGATTGACCGCGCCGCTGGTGTGCAGCCATCGCGCATGGCCGGGTGGCAACTCATGGGTGGCAATCGTTTCCAGTTGGAGGGTTTCCACGGTGGGCAGCGGCGCTGGGTTGATGAGCGTGGGTTCGGGCTCCCGGCGACGGCCCGCAGGCCGCAGGCGCATGCTGATGTGCAGGGTAATCGCGGTCGCGAGGTTGAGCAGCACATCGGTGAGCGCCGCCCATTGCTCGGGTTTTGCGCCGTCCTCCCAGGCAATGACGAACTGTTGCACTTGCTCGACGACCTGCCAGATCCAGGCGCCGGTTGCCACGGTCGGGCTGGCAAACGGCAGTGCGGCATTGAGCAGCGTCCAGCCGGCATGCTTGAGCGTCTCCCAGCGGTTTTCCGCATTCGATACCGACTGGCGATCGGCGAGTTTGATCAGGGCTTGGGCATTGGCTTCATAGAGGTCGGCAAACAGATCGCCGTCGAGCGTGCGTTCACCCAGGCTTATCGGCCCACTCATGGTCCACTGTGTCGTGGCGTCCACCAGAAAGTCCGCGACGGCCCACGGCGAGGGCAGTGCCCCGGGGAACACATAATTGGCGTAATGGTTGCGCGTGTCATCAGGCAGCCACGCCAGCACTGACTTGCGCAGGTCGGGGGACTGGGCGATGGCATACATCAGGTTGGCGTGGGAAGGATATTGGATCAGGGCCGGGTCGAACTGCGGCCGATACAGCAGGCAGGGGCCGGCGGAAGAGCCCTTCGCGCCGATCACGTACATGTTTTCCACCTCGTCCGGCGAGCCATCGCTGCGGCGCTGGGGCACGAAGGCCAAGGGCCGGATGACAATGTCTTGCCCGTCGACCTTGCGGTCCTCGGCGTCAGCCTGCATCGCGGCGGCGACGTAGCGGTAGCCTTGTTCATCAATCCCGTGTTCGCGGCGAATCTTGCATTGCAGGGCCAGCAGCGGCAGTTGGATGCGCAGGTGATGGGCAAAGAGACGCTTTCGCCGCGAAGCTTCGCTGGTGATTTCCAGCAGCTTGCTGTTGATCAGTGCCGGGTACTGCTTGCCGATATCGGCCTTGCTGACAAGGCTTTCCACATAGTTGACGGTCATCCATTGCGGCAACGGCCGCTCATTGCTTTGGAGCAGCGTCTTGTTGCCCAGCGGCACCGCGACCAAGTTCTGCAAGGCCAGTTCGCTGAGGCTGAAGGTGGTGGTGTCCGTCTGTCCCGGCACGGTGAATGTGCCCCACACGACCAGGCTTTGAACCCGGATGCTGAGCTTGTCCAGCGGCAGGTGCAGCGCCTCTGGATGCTCCTTGAGCATTTCGGCCGTCAGCGCCTCAAGCGCATATTGCTCGATGGGCGGGATATCGTCCTGGTAGGACTTGCCCAGGTTCATGCTTTGCAGGGCGGCCAGGTCTTTCAAATGCCGCGAATAGAAACCCAGGTCAGAGAGAGAGGCTTGCCGCAGCCAGTCCGGCAGCAATTGCCGGTACCAATCCAGGGGCGGCCCGTTTTTGGCGATCTGCTCGGGGGTAACCAGCGCCGGTGCCGTCTCGGGTTCATCGTCGATGGAAAAATCCTGGGTGCCGATGGCCTCGATCTGCAAGGCGATCAGGCTGCAGGCCTGGTGGTCGAAAAAGTCGCCGGTCGGTTCGAACAGCCGCCACTGGATTTTTTTTCGCGTGGCCGATGGGCTCAGCCGGTCCGGCAGGCTCTGGCCAAATTGCTCCAGCGAGGCGAATTTTTCATACCCCTTGAGCAGGGAGTAGGTGAGGATAATCTCGCGTTCGTCCCGTCGACCGATCAGTACGGCTGTCGAGCATTCGTTCAAATGCGTGACTTTTTCGTCGTCGACCTGATCGATGTCGATCAGGCACGCTCGCAGGTTGTAAGGGTCATTGAGCCGCCCGCTACGGGCCGGGGCGTGAAACAACAGGCGAGCCATGGCGCAGTCGTCGTCATCCCAGCCGTCCACCCTCTGAACATTCCACGCTGCCCGCAATGAGTTGGAAAACCCATGCCAGCGCGGGCCGTTGTCGGTGCTGTGGTTCCAGAATTCCACCTGCTGTTCCTGGAACGCGGCCGGCATCACCGGCGCCAGGGTGTTGAGGGTGTGGGCGATGTCGACAATGCGCACGGGCAGCAGCATCGGCGGGTCGGTCAGCGGTTGCTGGGTGAGGAAGTGCTCGCCTTCGATGTACGTTGTCGTCCCGCCGACTACGGACTGTCTGGCCAGGATGTCGCTGAGGGTTTGATAGAACGTCAGCCCGGGGACGATCTTGTCCTCGACGATTTCCCAGGATGGGCTGCCGACCAGGCTGAGGTCGGGATTGATGTCGAGTGCCGGGTACTGCTCTTGTAAGGTCTGGCGCAACAACACTGAGGCCACTTCTCTGAATGAGGGCCGTGCAGTGAGTTGGGTGAGCAGGTCCAGTGTCAGGTCCGCAGGCTTGACGGATGGCGGCTCAAAAGTTCGGCTGTGCGTAGTCATGGGGCATCCCTGTCTGGCCGGTTGATGGAAGCGACCCGAGGTCTCCACTCGGGTGTTCCATGCTAGGTACCGGCCAGTCAGGGCAGGGGGTGATTATGTAGCGGTCGACGCTGGCTCAGCGCAGCTCCCCACACAGGTCCAGTTCGACCAGGCGGCGGGTATCGGCAGTGGCCAGGCCGGCACCCAGCAGGGCGTTGAGCTTGCCGAAGGCCGCTTCGCGGGTCATGCCGCCGCCTGACAACACGCCCACGCCGCGCAGGCGGCTGCCGGCTTCATACACATCCAGTTCCACGCCGCCTTCATGGCATTGAGTGATGGCGACTACCACGATGCCCAGGTCCTGCGCACGTTGGAGGCTGGCGAGAAACGCCGGATTGTCGCTCGGCCCGGTGCCGCTGCCGAAGCATTCCAGGATCAGCGCGCCGATCCCGCTGTCGATCAGCGCATCCAGTTGCCCGGCGCCGATCCCTGGCACCAGCGGCAACACGCCGACGTTGGCCAGGGCCTTGGGCTGGCGATAATCCAGGGCGGCGGGAAGCGACTCGGCCTTGGCCGCGCCGCCGTTGCGCTGCAGCGCGGCGAAGGGATGGCGCCCAAAGCTGCGGATCTTCGCGCAGCGGGTCGGTGCCATCAGCGCGCCGTGAAAGTACAGGTGCACGCCCGGTGCCAGGCCTTCGCCCAGCGCGGCCAAGGCGCCACTGACGTTTTCCCAGGCATCGCTGTCGGGCACACCGGCCGGCAGCATCGAGCCGGTAAATAGCACCGGTGCCGGCAGGCCCAGCAGTTGGAAACTCGTGGCTGCCGCGCTGTAGGCCAGGGTGTCGGTGCCATGCAGGATCAGCACCGCGTCGCAGCCTTCGTCAACGGCTTCGACCACGGCGGTGCGCAGGCGCTGCCAGTAGGCGGGCGTCATGTTGGCGCTGTCGATCAGCGGGGACATTTCCCGGAAACGCCAGGCGGGCGCTTGCAGGTTGGCGAACTGGTCACGCATGCGGGCTTCGAATCCGGAAGCGGGTGCCAGTCCATTGGCGCTGGCCTGCATGCCGATGGTGCCACCGGTGTAGAGCACCATGACGTTATTGGCTGGTTGCATTTGAAAATCTCCTGAACGAAAAACGCCGCCGGGCCCAGAGCATGCCCAAGGCCAGGCGGCGTGTCATCTGTCTACGCTCAGCGTTGCACTTGAGCGTTCAATTCAGCCGCCGGGGAAGCTTGCGGTTTTACCGGATTCGCCGGCCAGGCCTTGCGGTCGAGGTCCAGGTCGGGGAACTGGCTGGAGTCGAACACCGGGGTCTTGATGCCTGCGGTGCGCTGGTTGTCGTAGTCGTTCAGGATGCGCATGGCGATCTTGAACAGGAACGCCAGGGCGAACAGGTTGACGAACGCCAGCATGGTCATGGTGATGTCGGCGAAGGCGAACACGGTGCCCAGGTTCTCGATGGAACCCCAGAAAATCAGCACCAGCACCAATGCGCGGTAGCCCATCAGCACCTTGCGGTTGTTGCCGACCAAGAAGCGCAGGTTGCTCTCGCCCAGGTAGTAGTTGTACATGATCGAGGTGAACACGAACAACGCCAGGGCCACCGAGATGAACATGCGCCCCCAGTCACCCACCACCGCCGCCAGGGAGTTCTGGGTCAGGGCAATGCCGTCGCCTTCAAAACCCGGGGTGTAGAAGCCGGAGAGCAGGATCAGCAAAGCGGTGCAGGTGCAGATCACAAAGGTGTCGAGGAACACGCTGAACGCTTGCACCACACCCTGGGCGATCGGGTGTTCCACCGACGCCACGGCTGCCACGTTAGGCGCGCTGCCCAGGCCGGCTTCGTTGGCAAACACGCCGCGTTTGACGCCCATGATGATCGCGCTGCCCACCAGGCCACCGAAGGCCTGGTCGAGGCCGAACGCGCTCTTGACGATCGTCGCGAGCATGGCCGGCACGTGGTCGAATTGCAGCACGATCACGTACAGGGTCACGGCGATGTAGACCAGGGTCTTGACCGGTACCAGCAGGTCGGCGATCGAGGCGATACGCTTGATCCCGCCGATGAACACCAGGCCCAGCAGCACCGCCAGCGCGAGGCCGGTGTAGGTGGTGTCGAGGCCGAAGGCGTTATTCAGCGAGTGGGTCACGGCATGGGCTTGCAGGCCGTTGAAGGCGAAACCGAAGGTCACCAGCAACAGGAACGCCATCACCATTCCCAGCCAACGTTTGTGCAGGCCGTGCTGGATGTAATAAGCCGGCCCGCCACGGTAGGTGCCTTCGGCGTCGGTGCGCTTGTATAACTGGCCCAGGGAGCACTCGATGAAGCTCGAAGACATGCCCACCAGCGCGGTGACCCACATCCAGAACACGGCACCGGGGCCGCCCAGGGTCACGGCAATGCCGACGCCGGCGATATTACCGGCACCGACGCGGCCCGCCAGGCTGAGCATCAGCGCCTGGAATGAACTGAGTTGGCCGGAGCTGCTCTTGAGGCTGTCGCGAAACACCGAGAACATGTGGAAAAAGTGACGCAACTGCACGAAACGCGAGCGAATCGTGAAATAACCGCCGAGCCCGACAATGAGCACGATCAGTACTTTCCCTGAGAGGAAGTCGTTGATGACTTCGAGCATGGAGTGTTCCTCGCTGATTTTTCTAATGGCAAACGCAGGACGGTCCGACACATCGTATGGCACCAGGCAGTGCACGACGTTCGACCCCAATCCTTTTGCGGGTGTTGTTATTCATGCGGTTTCGCGTTGTACCCGGGCCTCGTTACCGACGGCCGCAGACGCGAAGAGGGGCGGCACTATACCTAGGCGAATGTGATCCGTCTGCCTGGGCCGATTAAAGGTTTCAGCCAGGCCGTTACAGGAGAGGTGGGTTTGCGGTGCGATATTGGATTTTTTATGGGCGTCATTTCACAACCTCAGAGCAAAAAAAAGGGCCTGAAGAACGAGCCTTCAGGCCCTCAAAAGGTGAGAGGTGTCTAGTCCCTCAACCTGGTGAGCGGTGCAACAAACACTTAGGCCTTCAACGGGACCAAGCGTGGAGCGATCATGTTTTCGGGGCGCAGGATGTCGTCGAGCATGGCGTCGTCGAGCAAGCCTTCTTCGCGCACCAGTTCCAGCACGCCGCGGCCGCTTTCAAGGGCGATGCGCGCGATGCGGGTGGCGTTTTCGTAGCCGATGTAAGGGTTCAGCGCGGTGACCAGGCCGATGGAATGTTCCACCAGCTCGCGGCAGCGCGCTTCGTTGGCGGTGATGCCGACGATGCAATGCTCGCGCAGCATGTCCATGGCGCGTTGCAGCAGGCGGATCGAGTCGAAGATCTTGAACGCGATCAGCGGCTCCATCACGTTCAACTGCAGTTGGCCGCCTTCGGCTGCCATGGTCAGCGCCAGGTCATTGCCGATGACCTGGAATGCCACCTGGTTCACCGCTTCCGGGATCACCGGGTTGACCTTGCCGGGCATGATCGAGCTGCCTGGCTGGCGTGCCGGCAGGTTGATCTCGTTGATCCCGGTACGTGGGCCGCTGGACAGCAGGCGCAGGTCGTTGCAGATCTTCGACAGCTTCACGGCGGTACGCTTGAGCATGCCCGAGAACAGCACGAAGGCGCCCATGTCGGAGGTGGCTTCGATCAAGTCGGCAGCCGGTACCAGCGGCTGGCCGCTGATCAGGGCCAGGCGTTGCACGGCCAGGGCCTGGTAGCGCGGGTCGGCATTGATGCCGGTACCGATGGCGGTGCCGCCCAGGTTCACTTCGGTCAACAGCTCCGGCGCCAGGGTTTTCAGGCGGGCCAGGTCTTCACCGAGGGTGGTGGCGAAGGCGCGGAATTCCTGGCCGAGGGTCATCGGTACGGCGTCTTGCAATTGGGTACGGCCCATTTTCAGCACATGCCCGAACTCGACGCCTTTGGCGGCGAACGCCTGGATCAGGCTGTCGAGGCTGGCCAGCAGCGCGTCATGGCCCAGCAGCAGACCCAGGCGGATCGCGGTCGGGTAGGCGTCGTTGGTCGACTGCGCCATGTTCACGTCGTTGTTGGGGTGCAGGTATTGATACTCGCCTTTCTGGTGGCCCATGGCCTCCAGCGCGATGTTGGCGATGACTTCGTTGGCATTCATGTTGGTTGAAGTGCCGGCGCCGCCTTGAATCATGTCCACCACGAATTCTTCGTGGAAATCGCCGCGGATCAGGCGGGCACAGGCTTCGCTGATAGCCGCGTGCTTGGCTTCGCTGAGTTGGCCCAGTTCGCGGTTGGCGTCAGCGGCCGCTTGCTTGACCATTGCCAGGCCGACCACCAATTTCGGGTAATGCGAAATCGGAACGCCTGAGAGGCGGAAGTTATTCACCGCTCGCAGGGTCTGGATGCCGTAATACGCTTGAGCGGGTACTTCGAGTACGCCAAGCAGGTCTTTTTCTGTGCGGAATGATGCAGCGGAGGACATGACGGAAATCATCTCGATATGGACCCGGAACTGGCCGGAACGCTGCGAATGCTAGGCTTGTAGAAGTTTTTGGGCCAATGCTGTTAAACACTGGCCTATGCACAAACGGCATAATGTGGATGTGACCCGGTTACCATGACGGGCGTGTGTGCCAAAATGGTGCATTCCCGTGGAGGCAGTGATGAACCTTGAAAGCAAATGGCTGGAAGACTTCAGCGCCTTGGCGGCGACGCGCAGTTTTTCCCAGGCGGCGGAGCGGCGCTTTGTCACCCAGCCGGCGTTCAGCCGACGCATTCGCAGCCTGGAGGCCGCGTTGGGCCTGACCCTGGTCAACCGCTCGCGCACGCCGGTGGAGCTGACGGCGGCGGGCCAGTTGTTCCTGGTCACCGCCCGCACGGTGGTCGAGCAGCTCGGTGAAGTGCTGCGCCATTTGCATCACCTGGAAGGCGGGCAGGGCGAAGTCATGCAAGTGGCAGCCGCGCACTCCCTGGCGCTGGGCTTTTTCCCACGCTGGATCGCGCAGTTGCGCAATGAAGGCCTGAACATCGCCACGCGGCTGGTGGCGACCAACGTCGGCGATGCCGTGCATGCGCTGCGCGAAGGCGGTTGCGACCTGATGCTGGCGTTCTATGACCCGGATGCGGCGATGCAGATGGACGCGGAGATCTTCCCGTCGCTGCACCTGGGCAATACCGAAATGCTCCCGGTGTGCGCCGCCGATGCGGATGGAAAGCCATTGTTCGACCTCGAAGGCGAGGGCAGCGTGCCGTTGCTGGCCTACAGCGCCGGCGCGTTCCTGGGCCGTTCGGTGAATTTACTGCTGCGCCAGCGCGCCTTGCGTTTCACGACGATCTACGAGACGGCCATGGCCGACAGCCTCAAAAGCATGGCGCTGGAAGGATTGGGTATCGCCTGGGTGCCGCAATTGAGCGTGCGGGCGGAACTGGCCCGAGGCGAATTGGTGGTGTGTGGCGGAGCGCAGTGGCACGTGCCGCTGGAGATTCGGCTGTACCGCTGTGCGCTGGTGCGCAAGGCGAATGTGCGGTTGTTGTGGCGCAAGTTGGAAGGTGGCGCGGCGCAAGGCACCTGAATGCGATCCCTGTAGGAGCGAGCTTGCTCGCGAAAAACCTGAGAGCGCCGCATCCATTCAGAACGCCCGCGTCATCGTTGGCGATCTTCGCGAGCAAGCTCGCTCCTACAGGGTCAATAAAACCGCCACTTTGCACCGCTGGGCAGATGGTCGTCCAAGGGGCTGTTTATCTGGATTATTACGGTATACTGCGCGGCCTTCGGCCGGTCCAACCGGCCTTAATTCGTACACCAAGCCACGCCGGATTTCCCGCGTGGCTTGTTGTTTTTTGACGCGCCTGCGGGCGCCCAGAGAGAAGAGGCACGACGATGAGTGCATTGGTTGGCGTGATCATGGGCTCCAAGTCCGATTGGTCCACCCTTAGCCACACCGCCGATATGCTGGAAAAACTCGGCATTCCGTATGAAGTGAAGGTGGTCTCCGCCCACCGCACCCCGGACCTGCTGTTCCAGTATGCCGATGAAGCAGAATCCCGTGGCATCGAGGTGATCATCGCCGGTGCCGGCGGTGCGGCGCACTTGCCAGGCATGTGTGCAGCCAAGACTCACCTGCCCGTGCTGGGCGTTCCGGTGCAGTCGTCGATGCTCTCGGGCGTGGATTCGCTGTTGTCCATCGTGCAAATGCCCGCCGGCATCCCGGTGGCGACCCTGGCGATCGGCAAGGCCGGCGCGATCAACGCCGCGTTGCTGTCCGCCAGCATCCTGGGCGCCAAGCATCCGCAGTTTCATGCGGTGCTGAAAAAATTCCGTGCTGAGCAGACAGACAGCGTGCTGGACAATCCAGACCCACGTATCGCCTGAGGTTGTTGACGATGAAAATCGGTGTAATCGGTGGCGGCCAGTTGGGCCGCATGCTCGCTCTGGCGGGAACCCCGCTGGGGATGAATTTCGCTTTCCTGGACCCGGCGCCGGACGCTTGCGCGGCCGCCTTGGGTGAACACCTGCGCGCGGACTACAGCGACCCGGACCACTTGCGCCAATTGGCCGACGAAGTCGACCTGGTGACCTTCGAGTTCGAAAGCGTCCCGGCCGAAACCGTGGCCTTCCTGTCGCGGTTCGTACCGGTGTACCCGAGCGCCGAAGCCCTGCGCATCGCGCGCGACCGCTGGTTCGAAAAGAGCATGTTCAAGGACCTGGGCATCCCGACGCCGGCCTTCGCCGATATCCAGTCCCAGGCGGACCTGGACGCCGCCGTCGCCAGTATCGGCCTGCCGGCCGTGCTGAAAACCCGCACCCTGGGCTACGACGGTAAGGGCCAGAAAGTGCTGCGCACCGCTGCCGATGTGGCCGGCACCTTCGCCGAGCTGGGCAGCGTTGCCTGCCTGCTGGAAGGCTTTGTGCCGTTCACCGGCGAAGTCTCGCTGATCGCCGTGCGCGCCCGTGATGGCGAAACCCGTTTCTACCCGTTGGTGCACAACACCCACGTCAACGGCATTCTCAAGCTCTCCGTGGCCAGCACTGACCACCCGCTGCAGGCGTTGGCCGAAGATTACTCCAGCCGCGTGCTCAAGCAGCTGGATTACGTCGGCGTGATGGCGTTCGAGTTCTTTGAAGTCGATGGTGGCCTCAAGGCCAACGAAATCGCCCCGCGCGTGCACAACTCCGGGCACTGGACCACCGAAGGCGCCGAGTGCAGCCAGTTCGAAAACCACCTGCGGGCGGTGGCGGGCTTGCCGTTGGGCTCCACGGCCAAGGTGGGCGAGAGCGCCATGCTCAACTTCATCGGCGTGGTACCGCCGGTTGAGCGGGTAATGGCGATCGACGATTGCCATGTGCATCACTACGGCAAGGCCTTCAAGGCCGGGCGCAAGGTGGGTCACGCCAACCTGCGCTGCAAGGACCGCGCGACCCTTCAGGCGCAGATTCTCAAGGTCGAAGCCTTGATCGCCGAACAATAAGCCGCGCCGCCACGGGAACCATTAAGGCTCGGCGTCTCTCTGATTGCAGGATGCCAAAGTCTGACTAGGCTTTGGCATGTCTCATACCAATCAGAGGGAAATGCCATGGGTATTATCGGAACCATTTTTATCGGCTTGATCGTCGGCCTGCTGGCGCGTTTCCTCAAGCCTGGCGACGACAGCATGGGCTGGATCATGACCATCCTGCTGGGTATCGCCGGCTCCCTGGCCGCGACCTATGGCGGCCAGGCCCTGGGGATCTACCAGGCCGGTCAAGGCGCAGGCTTTATCGGCGCGCTGGTCGGTGCCATTGTGCTGCTGGTGATCTACGGCCTGATCAAAAGGAAGTAACCAGCCGACAAAGTCCTCTGCGCTGCGCAGGCGCAGAGGGCTAGAATGCTCGCCACCTGAACTTGCCGAGCCTCTGCATGCGCCATCTTTTGTTGACTCTCCTCTTGCTGGGCCCAGGCCTGGTACACGCTGGCGAACTGCCGGAAACCGACTGGCTTGACCTGATGCCGCTGTCGGATCAGAAAGCCCTCGAGGCCATGCCCGAGATCGATCACAACTCCCCCGAAGCCCAAGGCACCTTTACCGATAAAGGCGGCCTGAAGCAGAGCAAAGGCTTGCCGGCGGTGATGTATTCCACCAAGACCGTGGCGGCCATGAACGGCAAGAACATCCGTATCGGCGGCTACCCGGTGCCGTTGGAAACCGACGCCAAGGGCCGCAGCACCCTGTTTTTCCTGGTGCCCTACCCAGGCGCCTGCATCCACGTGCCGCCACCGCCGCCTAACCAACTGGTGCTGGTGCGGTATCCGAAGGGTTTGAAGCTGGAGGATATCTATACGCCGCTGTGGGTCACGGGCACGTTGAAGGTAGAGAAGGTGAACAACGATCTGGCGGATGCGGCGTATGCACTGGATGCAGGGAAGGTGAGGGTGGTGAAGGAGTCGGATCTTTAAACCACACCACAAATCAATGTGGGAGGGGGCTTGCTCCCGATAGCGGTGTATCAGTCACCTATGAATTGACTGAACCACCGCAATCGGGGGCAAGCCCCCTCCCACATTTTGTTCTTCATCTACAGGGCGATAGCATTGATGCTCACGCCGAGAGTGTGGCTTTCACCGGGTGCCAAAGTCACCACATCTTCCAGCACATTCGCCGTCTCGATGCACAGCATCCCCTGCCAGCCGTCGTCGGCCATGTCATCGAAGGCCTTGGCGCGTTCGGTCCAGGGGTTCCAGACCACCGTCGACTTCGAACCCTGGCTGGTGAGTTGCACACGGCGTCCCCAGTCTTTATCGACAATGCTCAGTTCAGCCGGCGTATCCAGATAGATGCGGTCGGTCTCGGCGGTGAAGTGCAGCAGGCCGGATTGTTGTTTCTCGGACCAGCCAGCGGCGGTGTCGATGTACGCCGACCCGTCCAGGCCTTCGACCTGCACGTTGCGCACATTGCTGACGGCGAAGTAGGTGTGCAGCGCCTGGCTGAGCGTCACCGTGTCAGTGCCACGGTTATGGCTGGTCAGGTGGATATGCAACTGATCGTCCAGCACCAGGCTCAGCTTCAAATCGACCGGATGGGGCCAACCAGGAAAGCCGCCGGCGGGTACCGGCAGCACAAGGTCTACCCGCAGCGCTTGGCCTTGCAACTCGGTCGCGGCTAATTCCCACAGCGCCGTACGCACAAAACCGTGGGCACCGGCCGGCTGATCGCTGTGGCGCATGGCCTTAACACTCTGCGGGTTGCGGTCGAATACGCCAAACCATGGCCAGCAAACCGGTACGCCGGTGCGGATGCCTTTGCCTTTTTTGAACACCGCTTCAGGATTCGGCCAGATCAGCGGCTGCTCGCCGTCGCGCTGGTAGCTGAAGAGATGCGCGCCCTGTTGGGCCACCATCAATTCGGCGCCGTTGTGGCGGATGCGCCAGCAGTCCAGCTCGTCGATTGTCACGGTTTCAACGTGGGGCGTCGGCATAACAAAGCACTCTCAGTGGCAGGCAATGGGGCAATTGACCGTCAAAACCCGGTGAGGTTTAACGCGCGCGCGACGGAACCGAGCGCGTGCGGCCACTGCCATCGATGGCGACGAACACGAATACCGCCTCGGTGACCTTGCGCCATTCGCTGGACAGCGGGTCGTCGCTCCACACTTCGACCATCATCTGGATCGAGCTGCGGCCGATTTCCAGGGCCTGGGTATAGAAGGACAACTGCGCGCCCACCGCGACCGGTACCAGGAAGGCCATGCGATCAATCGCCACGGTCGCCACGCGCCCGCCCGCGACCTTGCTGGCCATGGCAGTGCCGGCCAGGTCCATCTGCGCGACCAGCCAGCCACCGAAAATATCGCCAAAACCATTGGTTTCACGCGGAAGCGCGGTGATTTGCAAGGCGAGATCGCCTTGCGGGATAGGATCTTCTTGTTCGAGTTCGATCATGCCGAGGGTGCCTCTGACCCGTGACGCTTCATGGGTATTTCAAGTGGATAGCCGTCTTCTGGAAAAACGTTTCAGCACCAACATACACCGCTCGATGCGTTTCTCGTAAGGCGAACTAAAGGGAAACTCTGCCAAATCGGCTGGATGGCGCCCAACAACGTTTTGGCACAGCAGCCCCTCAAGGCTGGGGTTTCTGCGCTTGCACGGGCGAGTATATCGAGACGCTGGCGCGACGACGACCACCTGAGGCTCATTTGGTCGGTAAATAGACGCTGTATCGGGGCTTTTGCGCGCAACTGTTCTCATGGCGCTGTGCTTTTTCAAGCGATTTGCTATCTTGCCAAACCCGCCGCAAGTCACAGGCGCGCAGTCCTTTACGATGACTACTATAAGAGAAGCCTTGCCATGTCCTCCGTGCCCGCAAGCAGCGCGCAACCTTCGCGCCCGCTGACCCGCAACGACTACAAAACCCTGTCGCTGTCTGCCTTGGGCGGGGCGCTGGAGTTCTACGACTTCATCATTTTCGTGTTTTTCGCCACGGTGGTCGGAAAACTGTTCTTCCCCGTCGACATGCCCGAATGGCTGCGCATGATGCAGACGTTCGGCATCTTCGCCGCCGGCTACCTGGCTCGCCCCCTGGGCGGGATTATCATGGCGCACTTCGGCGACCTGCTGGGCCGCAAGAAAATGTTCACCCTGAGCATCTTCATGATGGCCGTGCCGACCTTGATCATGGGCCTGCTGCCGACCTACGCGCAGATCGGCTTGTGGGCACCGCTCCTGCTCCTGCTGATGCGTATCATCCAGGGCGCGGCGATTGGCGGTGAGGTTCCCGGCGCCTGGGTGTTCGTCTCCGAACACGTGCCGCCACGCCATATCGGCTACGCCTGCGGCACGCTGACCAGCGGCCTCACCGCCGGTATATTGCTGGGTTCGCTGGTGGCCACGGCGATCAACTCGATCTACAGCCCGGAGCAGGTTTCAGAGTTTGCCTGGCGTATTCCGTTCCTGCTCGGCGGCGTGTTCGGCTTACTGTCGGTGTACCTGCGCCGCTGGCTGCATGAAACGCCGATCTTCGCCGAAATGCAGCAACGCAAGACCCTGGCCGCCGAGCTGCCATTGCGCGCGGTACTGCGCGACCATCGTGGCGCCATCGTGTTGTCGATGCTGCTGACCTGGCTGCTGTCGGCGGGCGTCGTGGTGGTCATCCTGATGACCCCGACCGTGCTGCAGACCGTCTACCACTTCAGCCCCACGGTGGCGTTGCAGGCCAACAGCCTGGCCATTGTCACCCTGAGCCTGGGCTGCATCGCCGCCGGCGCACTGGCAGACCGCTTCGGCGCCGGCCGGGTGCTGATCAGCGGTTGCGCCTTACTGCTGGCCACGTCCTGGACGCTTTATCACAGCCTGATGGCCCATCCGGACTGGCTGTTCCCGCTGTACGCCTTGACCGGCCTGTTTGTAGGCACTATCGGCGTGGTGCCTTACGTGATGGTGAAAGCTTTCCCACCGGTGGTGCGCTTCAGCGGCTTGTCGTTTTCCTACAACGTGGCCTACGCCGTGTTCGGCGGGCTGACGCCGCTGGCGGTGTCGCTGCTGATGAAGGAGAGCCCGATGGGGCCGGCGTACTACGTGGCTGTCCTGTGTGTGATGGGGATGGTGGTGGGTGGGTATCTGTGGAAACGCGGGCGTTGAGCGATTAGGAGGCCTTCTATGTACACGGATGTACCTTCGAGCTGGATTTTACGGGGGGCGCCATGTGGAGAGCCTTGTCTGGCATTCTGATGCTGGTAAACGAGCTCCTCCCGTGAGCATGTTATCCAGGGCCATTGCTGCGTCGCGGGTGTTGATTACTTGGTAGTCGACCATAAGATCGAGCAACCAAAGTGCACCGTGCACTTGCAGGCCGTCTCGAATTGCCTGGCGGCGGAGCTTCCCATCACCCGTCAGTAACGGCCTGCCGGTTGCTTGTGCCAGTAGGTAGCAGGAAACGTCAGCCAATGAGCTGTTGTTGTGTTCGACTTTGAGTTCTACGAGCTTTCTTACGCCTTTGTCATCGAATGATTCGACAAGCAGGCCCCGCGCGAGCAGCTCGTCACGGGGAAAGTCCTCCAGTTCGTGCATGACGAAATCAGTGCAACAAAGAGTGAATGGCAGTCTGAACATATGATCCAGCAATCCAGCGTTTCTGAAGTCAATCCAGATGTTGGTGTCGCTGATATAGATCAGGCTCATGCACTCTCCAGTGAGCCCAGAAAATTGGGATCCAGAGCTTTCACTGGACGACGCAGTAACTCAGCCGCTCGTGACTTGGTAATAAGACCCTCTGCCAACCCCCAAAATACCAGTGATTCGAAACGCTGAGGGGGTTTGCAAGGCAGCGGTTCAGGCTCCGCCTTTCGCCAGCCATTGCTGCTGAATTGAATAGTCAGGGACTTATAGCCACCTTCACCCAACAGGTTGAGGTCTTTCAAACGACGGAGCGCCGCATGCATGGATAGCCCGTATTGCCGTTTGACGATCAAAAGCTCACGGGGGTGAACACGTGATCGCTGATGGCTGCCAAAGTCTCCGGTGACACTTTTAGCAGGATAAAGAAAAGCCCCTGCAAAGCGGTGGCAGCAGTTTTCCTTATCGCGCTCGGACATATCATCTGGCAGGCGCATCACCCAATGTCCCAATTCATGGGCTGCAGTGAAGCGAATGCGCTCACCGGGTCGTTGCGCATTCAATGCAATCAACACGTGTTGGCCGTCATGAGTAGCTGCACAGGCGCCATCAAAATCATCAGGGCCGTTCAGCATCACTACCTTGATGCCGTGCTCTTCCAACTGCTCGGTCAGATGGGCGATAGGATCTTCACCGATGTCCCAATATCGGCGGAGCTCATCTGCCGCCCGTTCAGCTTCGCCAATAGACGATACCGACAACATCTGCGCAGGCGTTTTAGCAGTTTGGATGTCCACCGGGTCGAAGCACTCTTCAAGGGCGATATAACGCTCCAGATGCTCTCGAATCTGCTCCTCGACTTGGACCTGACGGTATCGCGGCATCTTCGCCAGCTTACGAAATTCCAGCGGAGCGAGTGGCAATGCCTGGGTACGGAAAAAATACTCCGGGCTCACCTCCAGCGCCTTTGCCAATTGCAAAAGGCGCTGGGAGTTGGGGGTACTCGACCCTTTTTCATATTTGCTCAGACCTTGCTTGGTTATATCGCCAAGACTGAGCGCGAGCGCTTCCAGCGACATACCACGCAACAACCTTGCGCGGCGAATTCGATCATTAATCATGTGAGATCTCCTTAGGTTGACAAGGCTATGCTTTTGTATTTGTTTGTCAACCTAAGGCCTATGTTGGCTGTTCGAATCCCGGCGGGTGAGTTTGCGTTGGCGCGAGGGAGGTTAGTAAGGCTGGTTCCGAGCGACAACCCTAAATAGCTGTGGGAAATCTCCGGTTAACAATTACAGAGTGTTTCTAAACCATAGGCCCATGACGCTCATTTGCTCATGCAACCCAGTATTTCCGAGCGTTTGCCTCTCAAATGCCCGTCCTCTTCCAATACTGGCCTTTCATCTAATTGTCACATTCCAGACATAGAGTGTTCACACGGCCTACCGATACTTGGCCCCGATCCAACTATCCCTATCTGCTAGGAGTAAGGCATGAAACTGAAGCGTTTGATGGCGGCAATGACGTTCGTCGCTGCTGGCGTTGCAACTGCCAACGCGGTGGCTGCTGGTGTTGACCCGGCCATCCCGGCTTACGTGAAGACCACTGGTGTGTCGGGCAACTTGTCCAGCGTCGGTTCCGATACCCTGGCCAACCTGATGACCCTGTGGGCCGAGGGTTACAAAAAGGAATACCCGAACGTCAACATTCAGATTCAAGCTGCCGGCTCCGCCACTGCGCCACCTGCGCTGACTGAAGGCACCTCCAACCTGGGCCCGATGAGCCGCAAGATGAAGGACACGGAACTGGCGGCCTTCGAGCAGAAGTACGGCTACAAGCCAACCGCTATCCCGGTTGCCGTGGACGCCCTGGCGGTCTTCGTGCACAAGGACAACCCGATCCAGCACCTGACCATGGAACAGGTCGACGCGATCTTCTCCTCGACGCGTCTGTGCGGCGCCAAAGCCGACGTGAAAACCTGGGGTGACCTGGGCGTGACCGGCGATCTGGCCAACAAGCCGGTGCAACTGTTCGGTCGTAACTCGGTGTCCGGCACTTACGGCTACTTCAAGGAAGAAGCCCTATGCAAGGGCGACTACAAGCCTAACGTGAACGAACAACCGGGCTCGGCTTCGGTCGTGCAGTCGATCAGCTCCTCGCTGAACGGCGTCGGTTACTCGGGCATCGGCTACAAGACCGCCAGCGTGAAGACCGTGGCGTTGGCCAAGAAAGGCAGCACTGACTTCATCGAAGACACTGAAGAAAACGCCCTCAACGGCAAGTATCCGCTGTCGCGTTTCCTCTATGTGTACGTCAACAAAGCTCCGAACAAGCCGCTGGCTCCGCTGGAAGCTGAGTTCGTGAAACTGGTGCTGTCCAAGCAGGGCCAGGAAGTGGTGGTCAAGGATGGCTACATCCCACTGCCAGCCAAAGTGGCCGCCAAGGCCCTGGCTGACCTGGGTCTGAAAGAAGGCAACTAAGCCTGCTTTACCTGGTGTAGCAGCGGGCCCTGTGGGAGCGAGAAATTGGCTCCCACACACGGCCCCTGCAGCCCTAATTTTCTGTCCGCTGCCAGCTTTGCTACGCGGCGGATTTCTTGCGTCACTGCATTGTCATCTTTCTGTCATACAGGATCGCTAGGGTGTGCGCATGAATGATCTGGCCAATTCCACCATGACGACGACTTCTCCCCCCAAGCGCATTGATTTCAATACGCCTGAGCTGCAACGCAAGCGCCGCATTCGCGCGCTCAAGGATCGTTTCACCCGTTGGTATGTACTGGTCGGCGGTCTCGCTGTGCTGGCTGCCATCACCCTGATTTTCTTCTTCCTCGCCTATGTCGTTGCGCCGCTGTTTCAAGGCGCCTCGCTGACCAAGGAAGACGCGCTGACGCCCGCCTGGATGCAGGACGCCGGCAAGCCGTTGCTGATCTCGCTTGAAGAACAGAACCAGGTCGCCATGCGGGTTTCCGACAAGGGCCAGGCACTGTTCTTTGAAGTCGACACCGGCGCTGAACTCAAGCGCGTAGACCTGCCACTGCCGGCCGGTACCCAGGTGGTGTCCATCGGCGAAGACCAGCCGGGCAGCCCGCTGGTGATCCTGGGTCTGTCCAACGGCCAGTCCATGGTGTTCCGCCACACCTACAAGGTGTCCTACCCGGACGGCAAGAAAACCATCAGCCCTGCGATCGAATACCCCTACGGTGAAACGCCGATCGTACTGGATGAGGCCGGCCGCCCGTTGGAGCACGTCGCGCTCAATGCCACCGATACCTCCCTGGTGGTGGCCGGCTCGGCCGGTTCGCATTTGAACGTGCTGACCCTGAGCCGTGAAGAAAACATGATGACCGGCGAAGTCACCAGCGAGCAGAAGCGTGTCGAACTGCCGCAAATGACCGAGCCGGTGAAGGCGATCTTCATCGACCCACGCCAGCAATGGTTGTATGTGATCAACGGTCGAGCCCTGGCCGATGTGTTCAGCCTGCGCGACAAGAGCCTCAACGGTCGCTACAAACTGCTTGAAGACGGCAATGCCGAAGTCACCGCCAGCACCCAGCTGGTGGGCGGCATCTCGTTGATCGTCGGTAACTCCAAAGGTGGCCTGGCCCAGTGGTTCATGGCCCGCGACCCGGATGGCGAACAACGCCTGAAGCAAATCCGGACCTTCCAGATGGGCACTGCGCCCATCGTGGAAATCACAGCTGAGGAACGTCGCAAAGGCTTCACCGCCCTCGACGCTTCGGGCCAGTTCGGCGTGTTCCACAGCACCGCGCACCGCACCTTGCTGGTCGACCCGGTGGTCGACGGCCAGGGCGTGTTCGGCCTGTCACCACGGGCCAACCGCGTGATCGTCGAGGCCGGTGGCAAGCTGCAACCGCTGCTGCTCGACAATCCGCACCCGGAAGTATCCTGGAGCGCGCTGTGGAGCAAGGTCTGGTACGAGAACTACGACGAGCCTAAATACGTCTGGCAATCGACCGCCGCCAACACCGACTTCGAACCCAAGATGAGCCTGGCGCCGCTGACCTTCGGTACGCTGAAGGCCGCGTTCTACGCGATGTTGCTCGCCGCGCCGCTGGCCGTTGCCGCCGCCATCTACACGGCTTACTTCATGGCCCCGACCCTGCGCCGCAAGGTCAAGCCGGTGATCGAGTTGATGGAAGCGATGCCGACGGTGATCCTCGGCTTCTTCGCCGGCCTGTTCCTGGCGCCTTATGTGGAAGGGCACTTGCCGGGGATTTTCAGCCTGCTGATGCTGTTGCCGATTGGCATCCTGGTGGCCGGTTTCGTGTTCAGTCGCTTGCCTGAATCGATCCGCCTGCGCGTTCCCGATGGCTGGGAAAGCGCGATCCTGATCCCGGTGATCCTGTTCGTGGGCTGGCTCTCGCTGTACATGAGCCCGTACCTGGAAACCTGGTTCTTCGGTGGCGACATGCGCATGTGGATCTCCCATGACCTGGGCATCACCTATGACCAGCGCAACGCCCTGGTGGTCGGCCTGGCCATGGGCTTTGCGGTAATCCCGAACATCTACTCCATCGCCGAAGATGCCGTGTTCAGTGTGCCGCGCGGCCTGACCCTGGGCTCTCTGGCCCTGGGTGCCACGCCTTGGCAGACCATGACCCGCGTGGTCATCCTCACCGCCAGCCCGGGCATCTTCTCTGCCCTGATGATCGGCATGGGCCGCGCGGTTGGCGAGACCATGATCGTGCTGATGGCCACCGGTAACACGCCGGTGATGGAGATGAACCTGTTCGAAGGCCTGCGCACGCTGGCGGCCAACGTCGCGGTGGAAATGCCGGAGTCGGAAGTGGGCGGCAGTCACTACCGCGTGCTGTTCCTCTCGGCGCTGGTGCTGCTGCTGTTCACTTTCATCATGAACACCCTCGCCGAGCTGATTCGTCAGCGTCTGCGCAAGAAATACTCGTCGCTTTAAGAAAGGTAGAAGTCTGTGAAACAGAACTCCCTGAATGGATGGTTCAAGAGCGGCGCCCCCGGCGTCTGGATCAGCGGTGGCGCGGTGTCCATCGCGGTCATCATGACCCTGGGTTTGCTGGCGGTGATTGCGGTGCGCGGTTTGGGCCACTTCTGGCCGGCTGACCTGATCCAGGCCAACTACAACGTGCCGGGCCAGGAAAACCATATCGTCATCGGCGAAGTGGTGCAGAAGGAAGAAGTGCCCCGCGAGCGCCTGAAAAGCGCTGGCCTGCCGGTGCCCGACGAGGGCCCGGAGTTCATGACTCGCGAGCTGATCAAGGTCGGCAACCGCGACTTGAACGGCAACGATTTCACCTGGATCGTCGGCGAATGGTTGAAGGACCAGACCAAACCGGTGCAGTTGATGACCATCGAGCGACGTGAGTGGGGTAACTTCTACGGCACCCTGGTCAACGTCAAGCAGGACGGCAAGGTCATCGCCGAAGGCGAGGCCGCGTGGCCGGAGCTGCAAGCTCGCGTAGATCGGGTCAACAAGCTCGCCGCCCAGCTCAAGAGCCTGGAAAAAACCGATATCGGCGCGATCAACGCCGGGCTGGAGCGCGTCCGCCTGCACGGCCGCAAGTTGGAACTGGAAGGCAAGCTCGACGCCGCCGCCCAAGCCGACATGGACGCCGACCGCGCCGAACTGAATGCCCGCTATCAGGACATCGAAGCGCGCCTGGCCGACCTGCACGCGCAGTTCAACCGCGACGCGCTGACGGCCCGTGACGGCAACGGCAAGGAAATCGAAATCGGCATCGGCAAAGTGGTGCACGCCTACCAGCCGAACGCCATGGGCACGATGACCAAGATCGGCTTCTACTTCAGCAAGGTCTGGGAGTTCTTGAGCGATGACCCACGGGAAGCCAACACCGAAGGCGGGATCTTCCCGGCGATCTTCGGCACCGTGATGATGACCCTGATCATGGCGATGATCGTGACGCCGTTCGGCGTGCTGGCGGCGGTGTACCTGCGTGAGTACGCCAAGCAGAACGCCCTGACGCGGATCATCCGCATCGCGGTCAACAACCTGGCGGGCGTGCCGGCCATCGTTTACGGCGTGTTCGGCCTGGGCTTCTTCGTGTATGTACTGGGTGGCTCGGTGGACCGGCTGTTCTTCGCCGAAGCCTTGCCGGCGCCGACCTTCGGCACGCCGGGCCTGCTCTGGGCCTCGCTGACCCTGGCGCTGCTGGCGGTGCCGGTGGTGATCGTGGCGACTGAAGAGGGCCTGGCGCGGATACCTCGCACCGTGCGTGAAGGGTCCCTGGCACTCGGCGCGACCAAGGCGGAGACGCTGTGGAAAATCGTGCTGCCAATGGCCAGCCCGGCGATGATGACCGGCATGATCCTCGCCGTGGCCCGCGCCGCCGGTGAAGTGGCGCCGCTGATGCTGGTCGGCGTGGTGAAGCTGGCCCCGTCGCTGCCGTTGGACGGTAACTACCCATACCTGCACCTTGACCAGAAGATCATGCACCTGGGCTTCCATATCTATGACGTCGGCTTCCAGAGTCCCAACGTCGAGGCGGCGCGGCCGCTGGTGTACGCCACCGCGTTGCTGCTGGTGCTGGTGATCGCCACGCTCAACCTGTCGGCGGTGTGGATACGTAACCACCTGCGCGAGAAGTACAAGGCGCTGGACAGCTGACACGATCCAATGTGGGAGGGGGCTTGCCCCCTCCCACACTGGACCAAGCCATACACAGAATTTGAGTAAGCCGCCCCCGGCGGTTCAATGAAATGAATTGGTAGCACAGGGAGCATCCCATGCAACATGAAACCCATTCCCACGGCATCAACATGTCTGCCCTGGGTCGCGACAAGCAGAGCCTGAGCCTGGCCCAGGAAACCGTGGCCATCGAAGTGCCCGGCCTGAGCCTCTACTATGGTGAAAAGCAGGCGCTGTTCGACGTCAGCATGAACATCCCCAAGCAGCGCGTGACCGCCTTCATCGGCCCGTCGGGCTGCGGCAAGTCCACGCTGCTGCGCACCTTCAACCGCATGAACGACCTGGTGGACGGTTGCCGTGTGGAAGGCGCGATCAACCTCTATGGCACCAACATCTACCGCAAGGGTGAAGATGTGGCCGAGTTGCGCCGCCGAGTGGGCATGGTGTTCCAGAAGCCCAACCCGTTTCCCAAGACTATCTATGAAAACGTGGTCTATGGCCTGCGCATCCAGGGCATCAACAAGAAGCGCATCCTCGATGAAGCCGTGGAATGGGCGCTCAAGGGCGCCGCGCTGTGGGATGAGGTCAAGGACCGTCTGCACGAGTCGGCCCTGGGTCTGTCCGGCGGCCAGCAGCAGCGTCTGGTGATCGCGCGCACCATCGCCGTGGAGCCTGAAGTGCTGTTGCTCGATGAACCGTGCTCAGCGCTCGACCCGATCTCGACGCTTAAAGTCGAAGAGCTGATCTACGAGCTCAAGTCCAAGTTCACCATCGTCATCGTGACCCACAACATGCAGCAGGCGGCGCGGGTTTCCGACTACACCGCGTTCATGTACATGGGCAAGCTGGTGGAGTTCGGCGACACCGATACCCTGTTCACCAATCCGGCGAAGAAGCAGACCGAAGACTACATCACCGGTCGCTATGGCTAGGAAGCTGTGGTTCTGATTGCACTGACGCTGCGGTTCTCCGCACCTTACCGGACGCTCCAAGGACGCCAACATGATTAGCAAAGAAGGCCTTACCCACCACATCTCCGCGCAGTTCAACGCCGAGCTTGAGGAAGTGCGCAGCCACCTCCTGGCGATGGGCGGCCTGGTGGAGAAGCAAGTCAACGATGCGGTCACCGCGCTGATCGAGGCCGACTCGGGCCTGGCCCAGCAAGTGCGTGAGATCGATGACCAGATCAACCAGATGGAACGCAACATCGACGAGGAGTGCCTGCGCATCCTGGCCCGTCGCCAACCGGCGGCCTCCGATCTGCGTTTGATCATCAGCATTTCCAAATCGGTGATCGACCTCGAGCGTATCGGCGACGAAGCCACCAAGATCGCCCGCCGCGCCATCCAACTGTGCGAAGAAGGTGAAGCGCCGCGCGGTTACGTGGAAGTGCGTCATATCGGCGATCAGGTGCGCAACATGGTGCGCGATGCTCTCGACGCGTTTGCGCGTTTCGATGCAGACCTGGCGCTGTCGGTGGCCCAGTACGACAAGGTCATCGATCGCGAATACAAGACCGCCCTGCGTGAACTGGCCACCTACATGATGGAAGACCCGCGCTCTATCTCGCGGGTCTTGAGCATCATCTGGGTGCTGCGCTCCCTGGAGCGCATCGGCGACCACGCGCGCAATATCTCGGAATTGGTGATTTACCTGGTACGCGGCACCGACGTTCGGCACATGGGCCTCAAGCGCATGAAAGCCGAAGTTGAAGGCAATGCTGATCTTATCCCTAATGTTCCGGGCGAATCTGACGATAAGTAAGGTTGCCCGAGAAATTAACGCCCGGCCATTGGCCGGGCGTTTTCGTTTGCGGCGAGCGGAATTTATTGCGGATAGGGCCAAATAAGTCCTAACGTGACTGCAGAGTTTTGGCAAACTGCCATCAGTCAGGCGTACTGCCAGCAAAGGTTTTATAGGATGAAGGGTCGATGAGCAAAGTCAGTGTGTTGGTGGTGGATGACGCCTCGTTTATTCGCGACCTGGTGAAGAAGTGCCTGCGCAATTACTTCCCCGGGATCCAGATCGAAGATGCGGTGAACGGCAAGAAGGCGCAATCCATTCTGATGCGCGAGTCTTTCGACCTGGTGCTGTGCGATTGGGAAATGCCGGAGATGTCCGGGCTTGAGCTGTTGACCTGGTGCCGCGAGCAAACCCATCTGAAGGCCATGCCGTTCGTGATGGTGACCAGCCGTGGCGACAAGGAAAACGTGGTGCAGGCGATCCAGGCCGGTGTTTCCGGTTACGTCAGCAAGCCGTTCACCAACGAACAATTGCTGAACAAGGTCAAGCAGGCCCTGCACAAGATCGGCCGCCTCGACGCGTTGATCGCCAGCGCGCCGACCAAGATGAACTCGGCCTTCGGCAACGACTCCCTGAGCGCGCTGACCGGTGGCAAGGCCGAAGCCGTCAAGCCGGCACCAGTGGCGGCAGCCCCGAGCAGAGGCCTGCTCAACAGCGCGCCTGTCACCGCTGCCCCGGCCCCTTCGCCTGCCGGCGGACGTGGTCAGGGCCAGTTGCGCCTGTCCAGCGGCACCCAGCAGTGCGTAATCAAGGCGCTGAGCATCAAGGAGGCGTTGTTGGTGGTGCGTCGCGGTGAGGTCCTGCCCCAGGTGCTGGAAAGCGCCGTGCTCGACCTCGAACAAGGCGAAAACGCTGAAGTGGCACGCCTCAATGGCTACCTGCACGCGATCGTTGCCTACGAGCCCAAGCCCGACAGCGACTGGCTGCAACTGACCTTCCGGTTTATCGACCAGGATGCGCAGAAGCTGGACTACATCTCCCGCCTGATCGCGCGGGGCACGGCCCAGAAGCATTTCGTGCCGGGTGCTTGATCCAAAGGATGGCCAGTAACCAATGTGGGAGGGGGCTTGCTCCCGATAGCGGAGTATCAGTCACTGAATCGGGTGGCTGACACACTGCTATCGGGAGCAAGCCCCCTCCCACAATGGGTAGTCAATCCAGCATCAACACCTTGGCCAGCACGATCTTCGGCCCTTTCATCTTCTTGATGATGATCCGCAAGCCTTCAACCTCCAGCACTTCTTCTTCTTCCGGCACCCGTTTCAAGGTGTCGTAGATCAGGCCGGCCAGGGTTTCGGCTTCGATGTGGTCCAGGTCGACGCCGAGCAGGCGTTCTACCTTGAACAGTGGGGTGTCGCCACGCACCAGCAGCTTGCCCGGCTGATAGGCGAGGATGCCGCGCTCGGCCTTGCGGTGTTCGTCCTGGATATCGCCCACCAGCACTTCCAGCACGTCTTCCATGGTCAGGTAGCCGATGATCTTGCCATCGGCTTCTTCCACCAGGGCGAAGTGCGCGCCGCCTTTGCGGAACTGCTCCAGCAACTGCGACAACGGCATGTGGCGCGATACGCGCTCCAGCGGGCGGGTCAGTTCGGCCAGGTTGAACGACTCGGGGATATGGTCCAGGGCCGCCAGTTCCAGCAGCAGGTCCTTGATGTGCAACAGGCCCACAAACTCATTGCGCACCGCGTCATACACCGGGTAACGGCTGAATTTATGGCGGCGGAACAGCGCGAGGATTTCCTTGAGGGGTGCGTTGAAGTCCAGGGTGACCAGGTCTTCCCGGGAGTTGGCCCAGTCCACCACTTCCAGTTCGCCCATTTCCACGGCGGAGGCGAGTACACGCATGCCTTGGTCGCTGGGGTCCTGGCCACGGCTGGAGTGCAGGATCAGCTTGAGTTCTTCGCGGCTGTAATGGTGTTCGTGATGCGGGCCGGGCTCGCCTTGACCTGCGATGCGCAAGATAGCATTGGCGCTGGCGTTGAGCAGGTAGATCGCCGGGTACATCGCCCAATAGAACAGGTAGAGCGGCACGGCGGTCCACAGCGACAGCAATTCGGGCTTGCGGATGGCCCAGGACTTGGGGGCCAGCTCACCGACCACGATGTGCAGGTAGGAAATCACGAAGAAGGCGGCAAAGAACGACACGCCCTTGATCACTTCCGGCGACTCAACGCCTACGGCGCCCAGCAACGGCTCGAGGATATGGGCGAAGGCCGGCTCACCGACCCAGCCCAGGCCCAGGGAGGCGAGGGTGATGCCCAGCTGGCAGGCCGACAGGTAAGCGTCGAGCTGGCTGTGCACGGTGCGCAGGATCTGCCCGCGCCAGCCGTTGGTGTGGGCGATGGCCTCGACTCGCGTCGAGCGCAGTTTGACCATGGCAAATTCCGCCGCAACGAAGAAACCGTTGAGCAGTACCAGGACCAGTGCAAATAGAATCATGCCGAAATCGGCGAAAAGTGTAGCGAGGGTGATACCAGGGGAAGGGTCCATGATGGGGTTTTGCAGGTTCCGTATGTTCAATAAGGGGGGAGCAGGCCTGAAAAGCAGGCGCAAGTCGGCCAATGTAGCGGCTGACGGGGCGCTTGCCTAGTGCCTGCTGCCGGGCGGGGCCTGGAACCGGTTCTCCAACAGCATACAAATCCAATGTGGGAGGGGGCTTGCCCCCGATAGCGGTGGGTCAGTCAGCACATCTGATACTGATACACCGCTATCGGGGGCAAGCCCCCTCCCACATTTGAATTTGTGCTGCATGTGAATTATTCGTCGGTGCCGATCACCTGCGAACGGGTCACCTGCGCGGGGGGGAAGTGGCAGGTAAACGTGCTGCCGTGCCCCAGCACGCTGCTGATTTCCAGGCGGGCGCGATGGCGCAGCAGCACATGCTTGACGATCGCCAGGCCCAGCCCGGTGCCGCCGGTGTTGGAGTTGCGGCTGGAATCGACGCGGTAGAAGCGTTCGGTCAAGCGCGGCAGGTGCTTGGCGTCGATGCCGATACCGGAATCTTGCACGCTCAGGTGCGCGCCGTGTGCGTCAGCCCACCAGCGGATGCGGATATTGCCGTTGTCCTGGGTGTATTTCACCGCGTTGAACACCAGATTTGAGAACGCACTGCGCAGCTCGCCTTCGCTGCCCTTGAGCAACACCAGCGGGTCGGCTTCCAGGGTAATGTGCTGGCCGCGCTCGCCGGACAGGGCCTTGGCGTCATTCTTGATGGTGTACAGCAGGCTCTGCACGGCCACGGGGTGGTTGTCCGACGGATAATCAGTGGCTTCAAGCTTGGCCAGCAGCAACAGGTCGTTGAGCAGGGTTTGCATGCGTGAGCCTTGCTGCTGCATTTGCTGCAGGGCACGGCTCCAACGCGGGTTGATCGCCTCGACATTGTCGAGCAGCGTCTCCAGATAGCCGCAGATCACCGTCAATGGTGTGCGCAGTTCGTGGGAAACGTTGGCGACGAAGTCCTTGCGCATCTGTTCCAACTGATGGATGCGGGTCACGTCGCGCACCAGCATCAAGTGCTCGTTGTTGCCGTAGCGCGTCAGGTACAGCTGGATACGCACGCGGTCGTTGGTGGGCGAGGGGATTTCCAGGGCTTCTTCGTAGTTGTCCTGCTCGAAGTATTCCTTGAAGCGCGGATGGCGCACCAGGTTGGTCACCGGCTGGCCGCTGTCCTGGGGCGTCTTGAGGCCCAGCAGGGTCTCGGCGGCGCGGTTCCACCATTCCAGGTTGCCGTCGCTGTCGAGCATGATCACCGCGTCCTTGAGGGCGGCAGTGGACTCCTGTACCCGGTCGATCACCGCTTGCAGGCGCCCGCGCACCCGTTGGTCGCGGCGTTGCAGGTGGTAAATGCTGTCGAACACCTCGCCCCACAGGCCATAGCCATCAGGCGGTGCTTCGTCGGGTTTGTGCTGGCGCAGCCATTCATGCAGGCGCAGCAATTGTTTGAGGGTCCAGCCCAGGTACAGGGCGATGCCGATGGCCAGGCTCCAGCCGTAATAACCACTGATCAGCCCGACCAGCAGGCAACCGGTGATCAGCAGGAGCATGTGGCGAATCAGGGTGCCATGCCAGTTTTGGTTCACTTGAACATGCGTCCTTGTCAGCTGTTAAGTCAGGAGACGGCGGGCCGGCTCAGCCCTTGGTGGAAAACCGGTAGCCCGTGCCGCGCACGGTTTGTACCAGATTCTCATAGGCATCGCCCAAGGCTTTGCGCAGGCGGCGGATATGCACGTCGACCGTGCGCTCCTCCACGTACACATTGCCGCCCCACACCTGGTCCAGCAGTTGGCCGCGGGTGTAGGCGCGTTCCTGGTGGGTCATGAAAAACTGCAGCAGGCGGTATTCGGTCGGGCCCATTTCGGCCGGCTTGCCGTCGATGGTCACCCGGTGGCTGATCGGGTCGAGGATCAGGCCGTCGACTTCGATCGGCGCTTCGCCATCGGTCGGACCGGCCCGGCGCAGTACGGCTTTGAGGCGCGCGACCAGCTCTCGAGGGGAAAAAGGCTTGGTGATGTAGTCATCGGCGCCGACTTCCAGGCCCTGGATCTTGTTGTCCTCTTCGCCCTTGGCGGTGAGCATGATGATCGGGATATCCCCGGTCAGCTCGTCACGCTTGAGGCGCCGGGCCAGTTCGATGCCGGAGGTGCCGGGGAGCATCCAGTCGAGCAGGATCAGGTCCGGCTTACGGTCGACGATAATGGCATGGGCCTGCTGGGAGTTCTCCGCCTCCAGGCAGTCGTAGCCGGCCATTTCCAACGCAACGGCGATCATCTCGCGAATGGGCGCTTCGTCGTCAACAATCAGAATGCTCCTGCCAACCATGCTCAAAATCCTCTTGTCATTTAACTGTCTTGCGCCGCATTAGATAACGGAATTATTGCAGTCGTGTGACAGTAATTTAGTCGCTTGGGCAATTCATGGCACTCTGGACTACCCTTTGGGTCCGAATCCTGACAACCACAAAAGGAAGGTTCCGATGACTTACAGCACGATTTCCTGGAAAGCCCTGCTGGTAGCGGCCGCATTGACGCTGCCGGGCCTAGCCTTCGCCGCAGAACCTGCGATGACGAAAGATGGGATGTTGGTCGATCACAAGGGCTTGACCCTCTACACCTTCGACAAGGATGCCGATGGCAAATCAGTGTGCAAGGACCAGTGCGCGACCAACTGGCCGCCACTGAAGGCGGAGTCTACCGATACCAAGGCTGGCGACTGGACAGTCATCACCCGCGACGACCAGACCAGCCAATGGGCCTACAAAGGCAAGCCGGTCTACACCTACAAGGATGACAAGAAGGCCGGGGACAAGACCGGTGATGGCAAGGGTGGGGTTTGGCACATCATCAAGCCTTGAGGCTGTTGCGCCTCCAAGACCATCGGGGGCAAGCCCCCTCCCACAATTGATTTGTGAGCGCTTTCAAATGTGGGAGGGGGCTTGCCCCCGATAGCGCCAGAACAGTCACCGCAATCCTCTCATCGCAACCCGTAGTCAGCCACAATCCCCACGAAAATCGCCAACCCCGCCCAATGGTTGTGCAAGAAGGCCTTGAAGCACTTCATGCGATCCCTGTCCCGGGTGTACCAGAATTCCCAGGCAAAACAGCCCGCCGCCGCCAGCAGCCCGAGTTGGAACCAGCCGCCCAGCTCGAACCGAGCCCCCGCGAGCAACAGGCACACCAGCGCCAGGCCCTGCAGGGTGAGAATGATCACACGGTCAGCATCACCAAACAGAATCGCGGTGGATTTCACCCCGATCTTCACGTCGTCGTCGCGGTCGGTCATCGCGTAATAGGTGTCGTAACCCACCGTCCACAACAGGTTGGCGATGTACAGCAGCCACGCCTCGGCCGGCAGGTGGCCGGTCTCGGCCGTGAACGCCATCGGCATGCCCCATGAAAACGCCGCGCCCAATACCACCTGCGGGTAATAGGTGTAGCGCTTCATGAACGGATAGCTCGCCGCCAGCGCCAGCCCGCCGAGGGACAGCAGGATGGTGCTGGCGTTGGTCAGCAGCACCAGCAGGAAGCTGACGCCCATCAACAGTGCAAAAAATACCAACGCCTCTTTCGAACTGATCCTGCCGCTGACCAGCGGACGTTGCTCGGTGCGTTTCACATGGCCGTCGACCTTGCGATCGGCCCAGTCATTGATCACACAGCCACCGGCACGGGTCAGCACCACGCCCAGCACGAAAATCATGATATTGAGCAGCGACGGCGAGCCCTTGCCGGCGATCCACAGCGCCCATAGCGTCGGCCACAGCAGCAGGTAGATGCCGATAGGCTTGTCCATGCGCGTCAGCTGAATGAAATCCCAGGCCCTGGGGTTCAGGCGATTCAAGGATTTGAGTGCACGTTGGTACATCAGCGGTTCTCCGGATGGTCATGCAGCACCTGCCAGAAACTCGGCAGGAAAACTTCCGCCACCAGCACGCTCAGCGATCCGCGATCAAAGCGCGAGCGACGTGCCCACAGCCCGTCGGCCTGATCCGCCGTGGGTAGCCATGGCCCTGGGTAATGGCACACCTCGATCGGCTGGCGGGTAAAGGCGCGGTCGCAGAACAACAACTCGCCCAGCGACCTGCTGCCCAACTCATCCATATGCAAGCCGTCGCCCTGCAACGCGTCGCGCGACGCGACACTGCGGGCAAATACCCAGGGTTGGCCATGCCCGCGCAAATACACCTCGCGTACCCAGCCGATAGTCGCCGGGGGCAGGTCCAGCGCCGCGCATTCATCGTCGCGCAACGCTTGCCAGCCCTCGAGCAGCGGCGTCACGCTGAAGCCGTTCTCGGACAGCCCCGTCAGCCGCCGCGTCAGCGAGCCTTCATCGAACAGCCAATCGAGGGTCAGGGGCGCAGGCATTGGGCTCAGCAGGCTCTGGGGCAGCCATTGGCGAGCATCGGAAGGGGCAATTGAGTGCGGCACGGCGAGTCAATATTGGCAGCAAAAGAGGCGGCGAGCTTACCATGGCGACCTGAACTTTTGCCGCGCTGAACCGGCCGTTTGCGCCGATCGTGCTTGCATCTGCCGGCCGCGATCAGTACAAAACGCCCTGAGCCGAGCGGCAGCGCAGGTTTATCGACCGTCGGCCAAGATGCCTGGACCCTGAGGAAGCAAGTAATGAAGAAGTGGCAATGTATCGTCTGTGGCCTGATTTACAACGAAGCGGATGGCTGGCCGGATGACGGAATCGCGCCTGGCACCCCGTGGCAGGACGTCCCGGAAGATTGGCTGTGCCCGGACTGCGGTGTGGGCAAGATGGATTTCGAAATGATCGAAATCGGCTAATTCGAAGTTTACGAAACCTACTACAAGGAGAAAGGAATGAACGCACCTGTCGTGATCATTGGCACAGGATTGGCCGGTTACAACGTAGCTCGGGAGTTTCGCAAGCTCGACGGCGACACCCCATTGCTGCTGATCACCGCAGATGACGGGCGCTCCTACTCCAAGCCCATGCTCTCCACCGGGTTTGGCAAGAACAAGGAAGCCGATGGCCTGAGCATGGCTGAACCTGGTGCCATGGCCGAGCAACTCAAGGCGCAAGTGCGCACCCACACGCGTATCAGCGGCATTGACCCAGGCCACAAGCGTCTGTGGATCGGCGAGGAATCGGTGGCCTATCGTGACTTGATCCTGGCATGGGGCGCAGAGACTGTCCGCGTACCCGTGGAGGGTGACGGCGCCGAGCTGGTTTTCCCGATCAATGATCTCGAAGACTACGCCCGCTTTCGCGCCGCAGCTGCCGGCAAGCGCCGCGTGCTGCTGCTCGGCGCCGGCCTGATCGGCTGTGAATTTGCCAACGACCTGATCCTTGGCGGCTATGAAGTCGATCTGGTCGCGCCGTGCGAACAGGTTATGCCGACCCTGCTGCATCCGGCGGCTGCGGCTGCTGTGCAAGCCGGGCTGGAGGGGCTTGGCGCGCGTTTCCACCTGGGGCCGGTGCTCAACCGCCTGCTGCGCAGCGCTGACGGTCTCGAAGCCCATTTGTCCGACGGTGAAGTGATCCAGTGCGACCTGGTGGTGTCCGCCATCGGCCTGCGCCCGCGCATAGACCTGGCGGCGGCGGCCGGCCTGCAAGTCAACCGCGGCATCATGGTGGACCGTCACCTCAAGACCTCCCACGCCAATATCTACGCCTTGGGCGACTGCGCCGAAGTCGATGGCTTGAACCTGCTGTACGTCATGCCCTTGATGAGTTGCGCCCGCGCCTTGGCCCAGACCCTGGCCGGCAACGCCACGGCCGTCAGCTACGGGCCGATGCCGATCACCGTGAAAACCCCCGTCTGCCCGCTGGTGGTCTCACCGCCTCCACGCGGCAGCGAAGGCGTGTGGAGTGTCGAAGGCGAGGGTGCCGACATCAAGGCCCTGTGCCGCGACGCCAGCGGTCGCCTGCTGGGCTACGCGCTGACCGGTACCGCCGTCATGGAAAAACTGGCATTGAACAAGGAACTTCCGCCGCTGCTGGCGTAAATGCTGGTCGTTCTGTCGGAATCAGCCCCTTCTTACCCATAGAAAGGTCGCGGCGAGACTGGCGGAGCGTGCGAGGGCATGCCATCCTCACTCCCGTCTGCCGCAGAGTAGAGCCTGCGGCGCCTTGGCGCTGCTCCACCAGAGAGCAGCACGGACATAACAACAAAAAACCGTCAAAGAGGCTTCATATATGCGTAAACCAGATCTCGCAGCCGCCATCGCTGAAAAAGCCGATCTCACCAAAGAACAGGCCAACCGCGTACTCAACGCCGTTCTCGAAGAAATCACCGGCGCCCTGCACCGCAAGGACAGCGTTACCCTGGTCGGCTTCGGCACTTTCCTGCAACGCCATCGCGGCGCCCGCACCGGCAAAAACCCGCAAACCGGTGAGCCTGTGAAGATCAAGGCCAGCAACACCGTAGCGTTCAAGCCGGGCAAGTCGCTCAAAGACAGCGTCAACCCGTAAAAAGCGGTGCCGTTCTCGAAGGGAGGCGGGGAGGGTAAGAAGAATGGGCACGCCAACTGGGTTGGGTGCCCATTTTTAGTGGGCGTTAAATAAGGTCTGCGCGCTGATGACGGCTTTGTTTACTCGTTCCCGGCATTGGATCAGGATCAAGTTGGTCATAAAGCAGGTATTGCTTGGACTCAAGTATGGCCTGGTATCCAGAACAGGTTTTTACCACCGGACTTAATGATTCTCTCGACCAGTTCGGTGAAAGATTTTGCGATCAGTGTGCTTGCGTCGGCTGTCGGATAATTGTCCCAGAACGAGTCGTAGCAATAACCAAAATGGGGACCTGGCGTCAGGTCTATTGAAATCACCTGATCTTCGCATTTAACCAGCACGTACCAGTTTGCTGAGTCCGGATCTTCCAGATCCTCGTTCATTACGACAAGGTCGGAACGTTCAAGCGGTGGTGGCTGAATTATGAAGCTGTAACGTGCCTGTGGATAGAAAACTACGCTGCTGTAATGCTGATAAAAATCAGCTAAGTCATCGGGAACAGGTTGGCTTGGCAGCCCCGTGGAGGGAGTCTTCCGGCAGTCAGACTTTTCTATTAAATCAACGATATTTATCAGACTCATCTTCCGCATCCTTTACGCAGGTAATTTTTCATTGCCTTGTTGTACAAACGGCGTGAGGCCTTTGGGAAGCCTTTGGCTTCGGCGGCTGCAAACATTTTGTTGGACAGTCGGAGTATTTCGAATTTCGATACCTTCTTCCAATCGAAACCTTTAAAACCGCGCTTCCCGGTTTTCTTCTCAACCCAGTCTTTAGCGACGTCTTTGGTCGCGTTGTGTTGATCTACCGTCATCACTACGGTCGGCGTCTGGCCGTTTCGAGATACGTAATCCTTTATATTGTGCTTGGACCAAGCATCGAGTATCCCATGATGCTTTTCGAAGCCCGGAGCGCTTTTTCCATAATCAATAATGTCACCCGGTTTTGCCGGTGCCCACCCCAGTGGATCCATCCACGTAATGGGATTCGGTGAATATTGATAAAGGTTTATGCCGCCTAATAACCCAATCGGATCCGGCGTCGTAAACCGCCCCACATCCGGATCATAAAACCTGAACGTATTGAAATGCAGCCCTGTCTCCCGGTCCAGGTACTGTCCCTGAAACCGCACATTCTGCTCTTCAATGTAATAAGGCTCGCGCACCTCTTCCAGCGTATTGCCCCACACCCGATAGGTCGCCTGCCAGACGTTGTGTCCGTCGGCCTCGGTGAGCTGTTCCGGCAGGCCGTTCAGGTCGTTGTGGTAATAGCGAATTTTCTGCAGCGGCCCGCTTCCGTCGACGCGGGCCAGGGGCTCGTAGCCTTCGTCCTGATAAACATAAAGACTCGTCTGACTGTGCTTATTCTCCTGCAGCAACCGCAAACCATCCCAGGTAAACCGCGTCTCCCCCAGCGGATACCCATCGCTGCCGTGCTCGGTCTTCTCGATGCGTCGGCCCAGCGGGTCATACGTCATCCTGACGATGCTGCCATTGTCATTACGCACTTCAACCAATCGGCTTTCAGCGTCATACGCAAAGCGCTGCACGCCGCGCTTGGCACTGCGTTTCTCGATCATCCGCCCAAACGCGTCATAGCGGTAACGCTTGTCCTGATAGGTCAGCAGCTTGTTATGCACCACGAGCCCCGCACCGGCCTGCGGGCCGTCGAGCAGGTTGGCGGCGGCGTCATAGGCGAAGGTTTCGCGCTGGCCATGGAGGCTGTCCTGGCTGGCGATGATGCGGCCGGTGGCGTCGTAGTGCAGCAGCTGGCGGTGTTGTGCGGCGGGTTGCTGGTCGAGTTTGCCGATCAGGTTGTCGGTGGGGTCGTACTCGAAGTGCTTTTGCGCCGCTGCCGGCATCAGTGAGGGTTGGCTGGCAAGGCGGCGTTGGCGTGCGCGCAGGCGGCCGCTGCGGTCGTATTCGCTGCGGGTGCTGAGCTGGCCCTGGGTGCGCAGCACTTCGCGGTGCAGGCGGTCGCGTTCGAAGTCGCTGATGACCTGGCCGTCGAGGTTGATCTGGTGCAGGTGGCCGCTGCCGTAATACAGGCGATTGAGCCAACGGCCGTCCGGCAGTTGGGTCTGGA
This sequence comes from Pseudomonas sp. R4-39-08, assembly GCF_003852275.1. Lineage (NCBI taxonomy): Bacteria > Pseudomonadati > Pseudomonadota > Gammaproteobacteria > Pseudomonadales > Pseudomonadaceae > Pseudomonas > Pseudomonas sp. R4-39-08. The sequence goes on along the minus strand of NZ_CP027733.1, from coordinate 5,759,135 downwards.
TCAGGTTGCCGAGTTCGTCGTAGTGGTGTTGCAGGCTGCCTGCCGAGCTCTGTTCGGCAAGCAACTGGCCGAGCGGATCGTAACTGAACCCCAGGGCCTGGGCATTGCCTTGCAGGTCGGTGAAGGTGACGGCCGTCAGTTGATCCACTTCATCGTAGCTGTAGTCGGTACGACCATCGTCGGTGGTTTTAGCAACCAGTCGGCCGACCGCATCGCGCTCCAGCCGATGAACGATGGGGGCGGGTGGCGTTTCAGGAACAATCGCCAGTCCATTGCCAAACGGCGCAGGCATGGCCGTCACCGCAGTGACATTGTCGAGCGGGTCGTAGGCATAGCGTTTGGCGCTGCCGTCGAGGTCTTGCTGTTCAGCCAGCCGATCGCCGGCATCCCACGCAAATCGATAGCTTTCACCGTTCTCATTGACCAGCGCTTGCAATCGCCCGTAGCTGTCATAGCCGAACTGCACCTGTCGGCCATGGGCATCGGTGCGCTGGCGTACCTGGCCACGCCGGTTGTGTTGATAAAGCGTGGTGTGCCCGGCGGGATCGGTATAGCCCACCAACTGCCCGCTGGCATCACGCTGGAACTGTTCGGTGCGTCCGTCCGGCAGTTGGCTGCTGAGCAAACGGCCCTGGGCGTCATAGCTGAACTGCGTGCGCTCGCCGAGGGCATCGGTGATGACCTGCAGATAACCGCGCTCGTCGTAGCTGAACCGCGTTGGGTAACCCGAGCAATCGACATGCTCGACCAATTGCCCGAACGGGTTCCAGCGCAGCTTTTTGCGCTTGCCGGTAGCGTCGATGATGTCGACGACCTGCCCGTGGGCGTCATAGCGGTAACGCGTGACGTAGCCCAGCGGGTCGGTTTCGGCGATGCAGTTGCCGCGTTGGTCATAGCGATACTGCCAACTGTTGCCGGCGGCATCGGTTTCCACCAGCGGCAGCGCCCAATGCTCCAGCCACAAGGTGGAGTCGCTGCGGCCCAGCGGGTCGGTTTCACCGATAAGGTTGCCGGCGTCGTCGTAGCTGTATTCGTAGCGGCCCCCCAACGGGTCAGTGGCGCTGAGCAGTTGGCGTTCGTCGTTCCAATCGAACAGCCAGGTCTGGCCGAGGTTGTCGCTGTATCGAATGATCTGGTGCTGAGTGTTCCACAGGCGCGTGCTGACGCGCTGCAAGCCATCGGTGATGCGGGTGAGGCCAGCCTGCAAGTCATAGTCGAACTGGTAAGCGTCGCCCTCATCGGTCCAGTGTCGAACGACTCGCCATTCCAGGCCTTCAACCAAGGCCCACTCATAGAAGCAGTGCAACCCAGTGGGCAACTGGTGCTCCACCATCCGGCGTCCGGAATCGTAGGCGAAGCGCCGTTGTACCTGCTCGGTTGCATCGCGAACCACGGCCAACTGACCGGCCGCGTCATAGCCATAGCTGACCAGCACTTCGCGACGTTGATCGGGGTACAGGCGTTCGATCCGGGTAACGCAGTCGAGCTCGCGAACCAGCTCAACCTGCACCAGGTCAAACGTATCGCGCAGGCGCAGCAGGCGCCCGGCTGCGTCATAGTCGACATAAATGCGGTTGTCATTGCGATCACCCAGCTGAACCAGGCGCAACCGCGCAGCATGGGTCGGCGTGGGTTCAAACAAGCGGTACAGGCCGTCATCACTTTCGATCAACAACTGCCCGTTGAGGTGTCTGCGCACCGCAAGCCCTTCACCGTCGCTGAACACTGCGCCACCCAAGGGAATGGAACCCATGTCGATGGGGCGTCCCTGCTCGTCGGTGTACACCAGCGTTTCACCGCCTTCGGGATGAGCACGGACCTCGACGCACACCTCATACGGCACGCTCCAGCCCACACCAAACAGGCTACCGGTCCGCTCGTCACGGCTGTTGTAGAAGCGTTGCCAGTCAATCGGCAAGATGCCGGGCAGCACGAAGTCCAGCTCTTCATCGCCGCCCAACACTTTCGCACCCGTCGCCGCATGCACCGGATTCGATGAACCTATCGCCGCATTGGCCATCGCGCCCATCGCACTGCTGACGGCCATCGAGGTGGCGCCGCCGATCAGCATGCACGGCAGCTTGCTGAAGAACTTGCCCTTGCCGCCCTTGAGCATCAATAGCGCTGTGACCGCCAGCCCCACGCCAGGCGTCTTGCCGCTGCGAATCTCGCGCACCACCACTGAACCACCGCCGATGGTTACATTGGAGGAAATCAGCCCGGATGACACCACGGTCGCATCGCAGGTGCTGCGATCACCGCTGCGCACCGCCGGCTGGCCGTTGATCGTGACTTTGTCCGAGCCCTCGGCCAGAAACTGCGGCGGCATCGGCGGGTGCTTCATGCACACGACCAGGTCCAATGGCTTGGGCACGGCGCCGGGCGCTGGGGTGGCGACGGTCGGGCGCCACATCTGCGAGAAGAAACTCTCGGCCATGTCCAGGTAGCTGGCTTCGGGTGCTGGCTCGGGTTCCTCCAGCTCTGTACCGGCCGGCGCGACATGGGAACTGATCGCCCCGGCGGCGCGGGCGGCGGGAATGTTATTGGTGAGCGTGTCGGTGGAGCCGGTGAGAATGTTTGCCTGCACCGTGGGGGGAACAGGGCGTTGCTGAAGGCATCGCATAATTTGGTCAGCCCTTTATCCGCCCCGCTCTTGCTCATGAGAAGGCCGACGATCGTGCCCACCACCGCGCCCAGCAGGATGCATCCCAGCCCGCCGGTAGCGACGGTAATGCCGGTAGCTGCGACCACGGCAAAGGTGGCCACGGCGGTGATCGCGATGTTCGCCGCCACCTCCAGCACCCCGCCGAGGATGTCGGCCATCATCGAAGTGTGGGCCAGCGCATCGCCCATTCGGGCTGCCCAAAGTGCGTCTGACAAGGCTAAGTTCCTGTACCTGGCGTGTTGAATGCTGAACCGTCCATGGTTGACCTCTACGGGGCGTACTCAGGCATGCGCATCAAAGCGGTTCTCAGGCGCTTGATCAAGTTGGACGTTTTCAGGCAATCCTGCAACGCCATCGCGGCGCCCGCACTGGCAAGAACCGCTAACGCATAATGGGCATGCCGACTGAGTCGGGCGCCCATTTTTTATGGGGCAAGCGCTACGATAATGAGTGAGGTTTAGGTGGGGAATTTTCGATTTTTATAGGATTGCCAAAGGACCTGAATACTCCAGCTATCTTCTTTATGTAGCAGAAAGCTTTTAGCGATCAGTTCAATATCGTCGGAAACGCGCGCGGAAACCTCAGAGTCATCCGAAGCCCGGAGAGCACCTTTAAATGCCAACTCCCGCAAACTATCAATGAAGCTCAAATCATCCTTTGAAAGCTTGGCTTTTTCTGCCTCGACGGCATTGAAATCATCCATCCAGGCACTATCAAATGGGTCTTCATCTCTTGAGTCCAACGCTTCATCACTATCCAAGCCTTGTAGAAAATCAAAGTAATCGCTCTTTGAAAGCAGCGTGTTCATCTCGAGCAAATGGGAGTTCTTCATTTCATTAACCCTTCACCTTTCAGCCATTTTTCAATGAGTGTCACTGCCTTCTTCGGTGTGACATTTGTGCCTAGATTGTGTGTTCCGTTGGGTGACCGGACATCCACTTTTATATCATCCAACTTGGAATAAGCCTTGCGATAGGCAGAGAACAGCTGTTTGTCCGTACCCGCAAAGTCACCTTGTCTCGGGCCGATGATGCCCCGCTCAGCATCGTGCAGACGCCAATGATCATGCTCCGGATTTTTCCCTGTGGGAAATATCGTAGGCCGTGTCTTATCCGAACGAGAAACCTCAAATGGCCGCCCCTTCGATTTTCGTACTGCGGGTACGTGGTGACCCGAATCCTTCACGGCCATACATTTCAGTGGGCCATTGGATAGTCCATAAGGATCCAACCAGCCGACGGGGTTTGGCGCATAGGTGTAAAAATTGAGACCGCCATTCAACCCTGCGGGATCGGGGGTCGTGAATCGGCCAACATCTGGGTCGTAGAAGCGAAAGGTGTTGTAGTGCAACCCCGTCTCACGATCAAGGTATTGGCCTTGAAACCGTAGGTTTTGCTCTTCAATGTAATAGGGCTTGCGCACTTCTTCGCAAGTATTGCCCCACACCTGATACGTCGCCCGCCAGACTGATTGACCATCAGACTCGGTGAGTTCAGCAGGTAGCCCGTTAGGATCGTTGTGGTAATAGCGGATTTTTTGCAGCGGCCCCGCACCATCGACCCGGGCCAACACCTCGAAGCTATCTGGCTCGTACAGATACAGGGTGGTTTGAGTATTGCGATGTTCCTGTAGCAGGCGGGGGCCGTGCCAGCTGAATCGACTCTTGCCCAGAACTCCCCCGTCGGCGGCGCATTCTACTTTCTCGATACGCCGACCCAATGGGTCATAGGACATACGCACTGTCCGATTTCCAGAGGCGCTGTCATTGTGAACGGTGATCAGACGGCTTTCTGCGTCATAGCCGAAGCGTTGCACTGCGCGACGACCACTACGCTTTTCGATCATTCGACCGAAGCCGTCATATTGGTAACGCTTGTCTTGATATGTCAGCAGTTTGTTGTGAACGACTAACCCTGTTGTTGCTTGAGGACCGTTAAGCAGATTGGCGGCTGCGTCATAGGCGAAGGTTTCGGTTTGCCCATGCGGAGCCTGTTGGCTGGCGATGATCCGGCTGGTCGCATCGTAATGAAACAGATGCTGGTTTTGAGCAGTGGGCTGGCTGTCGAGCTTCCCAATCAGATTGTCAGCAGGATCGTATTCAAATGTTCTTTGCATCGCCGCTGGTTGTAACGTCAATTGGCCGCTGTTTCTTCTTTGGCGAGACCGGAGTCGGCCACCCCGGTCGTATTCACTGCGGGTGTTGATTTGCCCCTGTGTGCGAAGCACTTCGCGGTGCAGGCGGTCTCGTTCAAAGTCACTGACGACTTGCCCATCGATATTGATTTGATGCAGATGACCACTGCCGTAATACAAGCGATTAACACAGCGCCCGTCCGGTAAGTGCGTTTGGATCAGGTTCCCGAGTTCGTCGTAGTGATGGCGTAGTCTGCCCGTAGAACTGTGTTCCTCGAGCAACTGACCCAAGGCGTCGTAGGCGAAACCTAGCGTACTTGATTGGCCGTGATTGTCGGTGAAGGTGACGCTCGTCATTTGGTTGAGCAGGTCCAGACTGTATTCAGTTCGACCGTCATCGGTCACCTTGGCTGTCAACCGACCTACAGGATCGCGCTCCAGAATATGAACAATCGGCGTGCCGAGTTCCGATACAGCACCGACTTCGTTGCGGCTATCAATTACAGGGATAGCTTTAACGGCAACCAGGTCATTGAGCGAGTCATAGGCAAAACGCTTAACGCTCCCATCCAGGTCTTTCTGTTCCGTCAGTCGGTCTCCGGCGTCCCAGGTAAAGCGGTAACTCTCGCCATTCTCATTTGTCAGCGCGAGCAGGCGTCCGTACTGGTCATAGGCAAATTGAACGTGTCTTCCTTGTGCGTCGATACGCTGACGGACCTGGCCTCTGCGATTGTGTTGGTAACGCGTGGTGTATCCGACCGGGTCGGTATAACCGATCAATTGGCCGCTGCTATCGCGTTGATAACTCTCTGCGCGACCATCTGGGAACAGTCGGCCGAGAAGCCGGCCCTGAACGTCATAGTGGAACTGAGTTCGTTCCCCCATTGCGTCCGTTATAGTCTCCAAGTTACCGCGATGATCATAGCCAAATCGCGTTGGGTAGCCCGAGCAATCAATGTGTTCAGTGAGTTGACCAAACTCATTCCATCGGAGCTTTTTGCTTTTGCCGGTCGCGTCGATAATTTCAGTGACGTGCCCGCGGACATCGTATCGATATTGAGTAGTGTGTCCTAAAGGATCAGTCTCACGGATGCAGTTGCCACGCGGATCATAACGATACTTCCAACAGTTGCCCGCTGCATCGGTCTCGACTAGAGGGAGAGCCCAATGACCAAGCCACACCGTCGAATCGCGCCGCCCGAGTGGGTCTTGCTCGCCAATCAGATTGCCGGTCTCATCGTAGCTGTATTCATAGCGTCCACCCCGTGGGTCGGTGGCACTGAGCAATTGACGCTCATCATTCCAGTCAAACAACCACGAATTGTCCAGGTTGTCCGTGTACTTGATGATCTGATGTTGATCGTTCCAGAAGCGGATGCTTGTCCGCTGTAAACCATCGGAAATGCGTGCGTACCGGGCTTTTAGGTCGTAGTCGAACGTATAGATTTCTCCTTCATCAGTCCAATGTCGGACCACACGCCATTCCGTCCCATCGATAAACGCCCATTCATAAAAACAGCGAAGGCCGGTAGGTAACTGATGCTCCACCATGCGCCGGCCTTTGTCGTAGGCGAATTGCCGCTTCAGTTGTCCGCAGGCATCACCTACTTCTGTGATGCTACCGGCGATGTCATAGCGGTAACTGACGAGAAGCTCTCTACTTTCGTCAGGAAAAACGCGCTCAATACACGTCACCCGACCCTGCTCTCGGATCAGCTCGACCTTCACTCGATCGAAAGTATCGCGCAAGCGAAGTAACTGACTCGTCTCGTTATAGTCGAGGTAAATTCGGTTGTCGTTCCTGTCTCCCAACTGAGTCAGTCGTAATAACGACGGAGAGTGAGGGCTTGACTCAAACAACCGATACAAGCCTTCATCGCTTTCAATCAAAAGTTGTCCATTTCTATGGCGCCGGATGCTCAGTCCTTCTCCAGGGCTGAATATCGCACTCCCCGGTGCAACTGATCCGAGGTTAATTCTTCGCCCTTGTTCGTCCGTGTAAATCAGTTCTTCGCCGCCATCGACATGGGGGAGAACTTCGACGCTGATCTCATAGGGAACGCTCCAACCAGCGCCAAACATCCCGGTTTTGCGCTCATCACGGCTGTTGTAGAACCGTTGCCAATCGATGGAAAGAACGCCCGGCAATGCGAAATCCAGATCGGCATCCCCACCCAGTACCTTTGCTCCAGTCGCTGCGTGCACCGGATTGGGTGATCCCATCGTCGCATTCGCCGCAGCGCCCATTGCCTGGCTGACCGCGTAGGACGTCACCCCACTGAGCAACATGCACGGCAAATTACTCAACGTTTTGCCCTTGGCTCCTTTAAGCATCATCAAGGCTTCAATCGCCAACCCTACCCCTGGGGTTTTTCCGCTGCGAATTTCCTGCACCACTACCGTTCCACCACCAATCGTGACGTTCGGTGAGATCAGCCCCGACGAAACCACCGTCGCATCGCACATGCTGCGGTCGCCACTGCGTACGGCGGGCTGGCCGTTGATGGTGACTTTGTCAGACCCTTCGGCCAGAAGTTGCGGTGGCATCGGCGGATGACGGGCGCACAAGACCATGTCGGTGAGGGCCGGTACTACGCCCGGTGCAGGCGTGGCGACGGTGGGCCGCCATAGCTGGGAAAAGAAACCCTCGGCCATATCCAGGAAGCCAGGCTCGGGTTGTGGCTCGGGTTCAGGTTCAGGCGGTACTTGCTCAAGCTCCGTGCCTGCGGGAGCCACGTGCGAGGGAACGGAGCCCGCCGCACGTGCAGCGGGAGTGTTGTTGACAAACGTATCGGTCGAGCCAACGGCAATCGTGGCTTCCACCACCGGTGGAAACAGTGCGTTGGCGAAGCTCTCGCACATCTTGCTGAGGCCTTTGTCGGCCCCCGTCTTGCTCATGGCCATACCAACGACGATGCCCACCACCGCACCGAGAATGCAGCCGCCGATACCGGCGGTAGCAATGGTCACCCCCACGGCAGCAGCGACAGCGGCAGTCGCCAGCGCCGTGATTGCCACGTTCGCCGCCACCTCCAGCACCCCGCCGAGGATGTCGGCCATCATCGAGGTGTGGGCCAGCGCATCGCCCATTCGGGCTGCCCATAACGCGTCAGACATGCAGGCTGCTCATCAGGACACAGCGTCGAACGACAGCGAGTTTTTTATCAGTGCCCAATGCGCCGCCTCGGCATCACCCAGCGCGTCCGCCTTCACGTAACTCAAGGCAAGCATCTTGCGCGTGCCGGGAATCACCAGCGCCAACTGAAACTGGAAGACCTTGTCATTACCCTTGTTGAACTGGCTGCGCAGCTCGATGCCTTCCACCTCTTGATTCGCCCCCAAGCGCACATCGACGCCGGATTGATAGCGCAACTCCTGCACCTGTTTTTCCAGGCGCTGGAGCTGGTCGTTGAAGTTGCTGTGCAGGGTTTCGCCTTCGGCGAGCAAGCTACGGCTGACGATCAGGGACGTGCCCAGCTCGGGAAACTTGAGGATGTTGATCGTCGCGTCCTGCAGCTCGCCGGCAGGCAACTGAAACTGGAATTCATTGATTCGGTACGTCATAAAAACAGGTCTCGTCAGGAGCTCTTAGGCGTGGGAAACGCGGCTTTGATATTGGCGTCGATGCTGGCTTTCACGCCCTGGCCATCAGGCGTTGCGCCCGCGCCGCCACCGTTGTTCAGGTGCAGGACGCCGCCGGTATTGAACTCGGCATCACCGCTGGCGTAGAAGCTGATTTGCACACCGGTCAGGTTGATCTGCCCGCTGGCGTTGAGCTCGAGGATGCTTTCGCCACAGACCAGGCGCAGGTTTTCGCCCACTTCGATCACGTAGCTCTGGCTGATGCTGTCGGTCTTGCGCTGGCCCACCGAGAGGATGTCCTCCTGCTTGACGATGCGCAGGCGATTATTGCCGATGGTCACCGTCTCGTTGTGCCCGATGCTTTTATTACGGTCATGCCCCACCGAATGGCTTTCATCCACCTCCACCACGATGTCCTGATTACGCTCGGCATGGATGTACAACTGCTCCAACCCCTTCTTGTCCTCCATGCGGATTTCATTGAAGTTGGCCGGCGTGCCGCCTTTGCTGGAGCGGCTTTTCATGCCGCTCTGGGTCGCGTTCTCCGGCAGGTCGTAAGGTACGGTTTGCTCAGCGTTGTACACGCGCCCGGTGATGATCGGTCGGTCCGGGTCGCCTTCGAGGAAGCTGACGATCACTTCCTGGCCGATCCGTGGGATCTGCATCGAGCCCCAGTTCTTGCCGGCCCAGGATTGCGACACGCGGATCCAGCACGAGCTGTTCTCGTTGGACTGGTCGTGGCGGTCCCAGTAGAAGTGCACCTTCACGCGGCCGTATTGGTCGGTCCAGATTTCTTCGCCCTTGGGGCCCACTACCAGTGCGGTCTGCGGGCCTTTGACGACGGGGCGGTGGGTGTTGGCCAGCGGGCGGAAGCTTTGCTGGGCGTCGATGCAGGTGAGGCTGCTTTCGAACTGCGCGCCGCCTGCGCCGCCGCCGCTTTCCAGGCTTTCCTGCACGATGTAGTAGCGACAGCCGACGATCAGGTATTCGCGGTTCTGGTCCTGGCGGCTGAAGCCGGTGAGGCTGAACAAGTGGCCCGAACCCAGGCCACGGGCATTACCGGCGAACTCGATCTGTTCATGCAGGGTTTGCAGGGCTTCGATGCGGGTGCGCGCGTAGTGTTCGCCGTCGGCGCTCTGCACGTAGGTGCCGGGGTAGTCGTACAGCGGATAGTCGCCGGCGGTGTGCGGGCGCGGCATGGCCGAGCGCACGTCGATGCTGGCGCTGGGGCGCTGGAAATCGTAGTCGTTGAGCTCCAGCGACCCCGGCTGCACCTCCTGCGCCAGGTGCCAGTTGTGCATATGGTCGCGTTCGCGCTGCTGCTCGTCCTTGGGGTAATACGGGATCGACGCGTAGCCCGGCACCGTGGTGTGGGCGCCGTAGGCGTCGGCCAGCACCAGCACGTGACGGTCCTGCTCATGGCGGAAGAAGTAGTAGATGCCTTCCTGTTCCATCAGGCGGCTGACGAAATCGAAGCTGGTCTCGCGGTACTGCACGCAGTATTCCCACTCGCGATACGGCCGGCTCAGGGCATCTTCGAAGTCGGAAAAACCCAGGTCGCGGAACACCTGCTTGATGATCTGCGGGATGCTCAGGTTCTGGAAAATCCGGCAGTCGGAGGTGCGGCTGAGCAGCCACAGCCAGGGGCGCAGCGTCACCTGGTAACTGGCGAACTGGCCCTGGTCGATGTTCTGGCTGCAGCGCGCGACGATGCCGTGGAAGTGCCGCTCGCCACCGTCGGCCAGTTGCAGGCCGACGCTCATCGGCTTGCCCAGCAACTGGTTGAGGTCGATGTTGGCGTCCAGGGACGTCAGTTGCAGCTCATAGTTGAACAGCCGTCCTAACTCTTCACCGCCGCCCATTTCATTGAGCAGCAGCACATCCGGCCCGAGGGGGCTGGTGATCTTGGCCAGGCGTGAGGCTTGGTTGAATAGCATCGATAGTCCCGTAAACGCCTTAATAACTGAAGAAACCGAATCCAAATGTGGGAGGGGGCTTGCTCCCGATAGCAGTGTGTCAGTTGATACATTGGGTGACTGGTGCACCGCTATCGGGAGCAAGCCCCCTCCCACATTTTGAGCAGCATTCCGTCAGGTTAATCGCTGAAGTCGTAGTGCAATTCATTATCCCGGCTGCTGATGCGCACCCCCGCCAGCGCCTTGCCTTCGAGCATGCGCGTGAGGAATTCACGGCTCATGTCCGGCAGCAGGCTGTTGGTCAGGATGGTGTCGATCATGCGCCCGCCGCTTTCGGTTTCGGTGCAACGCGAGACGATCAGGTCGACCACCGCCTCGTCGTAGTCGAAGGCGACCTTGTGGGTATTCTCCACGCGCTTCTTGATGCGGTTCAGTTGCAGGCGGGTGATCGCCTTGAGCATTTCGTCGCTCAGCGGGTAGTACGGAATGGTTACCAGGCGGCCGAGCAGCGCGGGCGGGAAGATCTCCAGCAGCGGTTGGCGCAGGGCCTTGGCGATTTCCTCGGGCTCGGGGATGTTCGCCGGGTCTTTGCAGACGCGAGAAATCAGCTCGGTGCCGGCGTTGGTGGTCAGCAGGATCAAGGTGTTCTTGAAGTCGATCACCCGGCCTTCGCCGTCTTCCATCACGCCCTTGTCGAACACCTGGAAGAAGATTTCATGCACATCCGGGTGGGCTTTTTCCACCTCGTCCAGCAGCACCACGCTGTAAGGCTTGCGCCGCACCGCTTCAGTCAGCACGCCACCTTCGCCATAGCCGATATAGCCCGGTGGCGCACCTTTGAGGGTGGAAACCGTGTGGGCTTCCTGGAACTCGCTCATGTTGATGGTGATCACGTTCTGCTCGCCGCCATACATGGCTTCGGCCAGGGCCAAGGCGGTTTCGGTCTTGCCCACGCCCGAGGTGCCGGCGAGCATGAACACGCCAATCGGCTTGCTCGGATTGTCGAGGCCGGCGCGGGAGGTCTGGATGCGCTTGGCGATCATCTGCAGGGCGTGGTCCTGGCCGATGATGCGTTTCTTCAGGTGCTGGTCGAGGTTGAGCACGGTTTCCAGTTCATTGCGCGCCATGCGGCCCACCGGAATACCGGTCCAGTCCGCGACCACCGAGGCGACGGCCTGGTAATCCACGGTGGGCAGGATCAACGGGGTTTCGCCTTGCAGGGCGCTGAGGCGCTGTTGCAGGTCCACCAGTTGGGCGCGCAATTCATCGTTGCCGCTGTCGACGTCGCCGACTTTTTCGCGCAGCGTCGCGCGGGTGGCGAGCAGCTCATCCACCAAGGCTTTCTCGTCGGACCAACGGTTTTCCAGAGTGGCCAGGCGCTCACGCTCGGTCGTCAGCAGCGCTTCGCTGTTGGTTTGACGCGCGCCAATCGCAATGCCGATTGCATGTTCCCGAGCGATGATTTGCAGCTCGGTTTCCAGCGCTTCGATACGGCGGCGGCTGTCGTCCACTTCGGCAGGCACGGCGTGCAGGCTGATGGCGACGCGGGCGCAGGCGGTGTCCAGCAGGCTCACGGATTTGTCCGGCAACTGGCGCGCGGGATGTAGCGGTGGGACAGCTTCACCGAGGCTTCCAGGGCTTCATCGAGAATCTGCACCTGATGGTGTTTCTCCATGGTCGAGGCCACGCCGCGCATCATCAGCAGCGCTTTGTCTTCCGACGGCTCGGCAACTTGCACCACCTGGAAGCGGCGGGTCAGGGCCGGGTCTTTTTCGATGTGCTTCTTGTACTCGGCCCAGGTCGTCGCGGCCACGGTACGCAGGGTGCCACGGGCCAAGGCAGGCTTGAGCAGGTTGGCCGCGTCGCCCGTACCGGCAGCGCCACCGGCACCGACCAGGGTGTGGGCTTCGTCAATAAACAGGATGATCGGCTTGGCCGAGGCCTGCACGTCTTCGATGACCTGGCGCAGGCGCTGTTCGAACTCGCCTTTCATGCTCGCGCCGGCTTGCAGCAAGCCCACGTCGAGGCTGCGCAGTTCCACGTCCTTGAGCGCCGGCGGTACATCGCCGGCGACGATGCGCAGGGCGAAACCTTCGACCACGGCCGTCTTGCCCACCCCGGCTTCACCGGTGAGGATCGGGTTGTTCTGGCGCCGACGCATGAGGATATCCACCAGTTGGCGAATCTCTTCATCGCGCCCCACGATAGGGTCGAGCTTGCCGCTGCGCGCCTGTTCGGTCAGGTCGACCGTAAACCGCTTGAGCGCTTCCTGCTTGCCCATCGCGCTGGGGGCCATGGCGCCGCTGGCTTCGCCAGGCACACCGGCATTGAAACCATCGCTGGCGCCGAGGGCATTCTCGGGTGAGTCGCCGACGTATTCATCAAAACGCTCGCTCAAGGCCTCGGGCTTGATCTTGTCGAATTCGGCCGACAGGCCCAGCAGCGCATGGCGCAGGCTCGGGGTTTTCAAGATGCCCAGCACCAGGTAACCGGTGCGCACCTGGCTTTCGCCGAACATCAGGCTGCCGTACACCCAACCGCGCTCCACCGCTTCTTCCACATGGGACGACAGGTCAGTGATCGAGGTCGAGCCGCGCGGCAGGCGGTCCAGGGCTTCGGTGAGGTCGCGGGCCAGGCGCGCCGGCTCCACGTTGAACTGGCGGATGATGCGGTGCAGGTCCGAGTCCTGCAGTTGCAGCAACTGGTGAAACCAGTGAGCCAGTTCCACATACGGGTTGCCCCGCAGTTTGCAGAACACGGTGGCGGCTTCGATGGCCTTGTAGGCCACGCTGTTGAGTTTGCCGAACAGTGCGGCGCGACTGATTTCACCCATGCTCTGGATTCCTTGAGGTGGTGGCGTGATCGGCGTAATGCCGTGCCAGGATTAGGTCGTTGGCGTCATGCGCAGGTTGGCCGAGCCAGGTGTTGAAGCCCAGGCGGAACTGGCCGTTGAGTTGCAGCGCCGGGACTTCGGGTTGCTGCAGAACCAGGTTCAAGTCCCAGTCCAGTTCATGGCCCAGGTACTCGGCCACCCATGCCACCAGTTCGTTGAACGGCTGGTGGCCGGGCAGCATGCCCATGTAATCGTCGAGTTTCAGCGGCCCGAGGCGAATGCGGAATTTGTGCTGGCGGTCCCACACATGGCTGCCCAGGCAGAAATCCACGCCGAGCCGGTTGGCGCTGACGCCGACGCGGACGCGGCTGCGTTCGGGCAATTCCAGCCATTGGCCAACGTATTCTTCGATTTCCACCGGCAAGCCGAAGTACTCGCTGAGGATGGCCTTCAAGCCATCCGGGTAACGGGTCTGCGCCGACAGATGGCCGCTGTAATGCAGCTTCGCCGTGTCGGGGATCAAGCCCTGGTTGAGCAAGCTCGGCATGCCGCGACCACTCAAGGCGGCGAGGCGTGCGGACCAGTAGTCATCGTCCGGGCGGTCGTGGCTGACCGTCGGGCGTGCCTCGGCCCAGGCCCGGTAGAACAGGGTCAGCAGGCGATGGTGGAACACATCCAGGAACTGTTTGCTGGCGCTGTCGGCATTGTTGCGCTGGCGCTCGCGCACGTACTCGGTGATATGCAGCGGCAGCGGGCCGTTGGGGCCGCCGAGGCCGAAGAAGAATTGCTCCAGCCGCGCCGGCTTGCCGTCACCGCCGGGGTCGACCGAGGCCAGTGTGGCCGGGGCGAAGGTGCAATCGGCCTGTTGCCCCAGGCGCAGCGGGTCATCCGCCAGGCGCAGGGAATGGCCCAGGCGCGGCAGGTCCGGCGATTCGCACTCGATACGCCGCAGTGCCTGGAAGAAGTCATATTCCCAGGGCTCCTGGTGCATCGCGTCCAGGGTACTCACAGGGTCGGACGACGTCCGGGCTTGGCTTTCCATCGCATGATCTCGCCGCGTTCGGTGGTACGGATCACCGTCTCGGTAAAACTGTTGATCGACACGTAGCGTGCCAGGAAGCGTTCCAGCACCGCACCGAGCAGGAACACGCCGGTGCCGCGAAACGCGTTTTCATCGAATTCCAGGGTGATCTCCAACCCCCGGCCAAACACAATCGGGCCCGGCATCGGCAGGCGTCGGGTCACCGCCTTGCTGCTGACTTCGCGCAAGCCTTCGATCTGCAATTGCAGGGCGGCATCGTTGCTGTCGCCGTACAGGCGCAACAGCTCACGCAAGGCGCCGGCGCCCTGGCCCTGTTCGCTTAAGGAAAGATAGTTGAGCGACAACTGGCTGATCAGCCGCCAGGCCTTGGCATCGTGGGCATGGCTGGGACGCGGGCGGCTGGGACCTGCGACGCACCGCACCGAGAGCACCGGGGCGCTGTCGGCCAGGGTGAAATCGGTCTTGCCGTTGCCCACGCTCATGAACAGCGGCAGGTCGCGGTTGGTGCACAGCGCGGTCACGCCCAACTGGCGCAGGTCATGGCGGTACGGTGCTTGCTGGCTGTCCACCAGGCTGACGAAGGTTTCGCTGCCCACATAGGTGGAACGCGGGCCGTTGCGGCGCTGGTCGCTGGACAGCACACGCGGTTCGCGGCGCACCGTGTAATAGGCCTGGTCGCGGCCGTAGCGGGACGGATCGCGCACCGCGTAAAACGGCAAAAATGGCTGCTCCGGCCCGGTGCCATGGCCGGTGATGCCGCTCAACGAATGAATCTCGAAATCCATCGGCCGCGTGCGGTCGGCGATCACATGGTGTTCGTTGACCCGGTCGGACAGGTGGATGCGGTCTACGCGTTTGGGGAACAGGTTGATCGCCGGCGTGCAGAACGGTAGGAACTGCGCCGCGCCAACACTGCCTTCCAGGCTCGGCTCGTGGCGGTCGAACAGCACGATCAGTTCCAGCTCCTGGCCGTCGCAGCGTTTGACCGCACGGCTCAGTTCGGCGAATTCAACGAACAGGAAGCGGTGGGGCAGGGCGAAGTATTCCTGCAACAACCGATAGCCCTGGAACGCACGCGCCACCACCGGCATGGCCGCGTCGGCGTCGTCAAAGCCCCGTGAGCGCAAGGCGTCCTGAGGCAAGCGCTCAACCCAATCACCGCCGGGCTTGCGCGCGAACACCGCGCAGGCATTGCCCAGCAATTGTTCATAGAGACGGAACGGCTGCTCATCGGCGCCGCTGAGGTACAGCGGCAGGTTATCCAGGTCGAGGCTGTTGAATGGCAACTCGGCGCCGGTGCGCAGGGTCAGGCGCAAACCGGCCTTGGCTTTCGGTTCGCTGGCGGCCAGGCGGCCGAGCACGGCGGCAGGGTTGCCGAAGTATTCGGCATTGCTCACCTGCAACGGCCACAGCGTCACCGGGTGCGCCGTGCGGTACTCGCAGCAGGTCTGGGTTTCACGGCCCAGGGCGGCGCGCAGTACCGTGTCGCGGGGCAGGGGGAAGCCGCTGGCGAGGGAGCCTTCGTCGGGGTCGGTCTGCAGTTGCACCACGGTCATCGACGGGGTGGGCGCCAGGTAATGCGGGTAGGCGATTTCCAGCAGGTTGTGGGTGAAGGTCGGGTACTCGGCGTCGAGCTTGAGCTGCACGCGGGCCGTGAGGTAGGCAAAGCCTTCGAGCAGGCGTTCGACGTACGGGTCGGCGCAGTCCATGCCGGACAGGGTCAGCCGACTGGCGATCTTCGGGTATTCCTTGGCGAACTCGGCGGCGCTTTCGCGCACATGGTGCAGTTCCTGGTTATACAGCTCCAGCAGGCGCGGGTTCATGGGCGCCTCCGTTGGTCGGCGTTCACTATACGCACATGGCCGGACTCCAGGTCCAGGTCGGTTTGCAGCAGCAGGCGCAACGGCACCGGCTGGGCCCACAGGTCGCCTTCGATCTCGAAACTCAAGGCGTTGTGGTTCATTTCACCCTGGCCGACGCGGGCTTTGACGCGCAGCGTGTGGCGCAGGATGCGCGGCTCGAACGTCGCGATGGCTTGGTAGATCAGCGCTTCCAGGGCCTTGATGTCCACGCTGGAAACGCTGTTGCCCGCCAGCGCCGGCAGGCCGTAATTGACCACCGAGGTGCCGGCCGGGGTGTGCAGCGTGGCATCGGCATCGAGCAACGACGTGGTGTTGAGCAGCCACGCCAGGTCGCGCAATACCGAGGCTTTCAATTGGGTCAGGGACAGCACGCGTTTGTCGGCGCTTTCCTTTGGATTGGTTGGGTCGTCGTCGGTCAGCCGGTCCAGCAGGGACGGTTGCAGACGGTCGCGGGAAGCGATTTCAGTTACCACCAAAGCAGCTCCACGGACGGGTTGCGAGAGGAACACAAGGTTTGCGACCGTGGCGTGAAACCACGGTCACAAGGGCTATCAGCGCTTGGTGTTGGAACGGATGTTCCAGCCAAATTTGATCGCGCCGCCGTCTTTGGTGCCGTCGGCTTTCTGCGGCTGGTAGTCGACCATCACTTGGGCGAAGTTCAGGGTGACGTTCTCGGTCAGGCGGTCATCGGTGCCCGAACCGCCGGTGCTCAGCGAGGTCACCAGGACTTCTTCCAGGTTGATCACCATGTACTCGACCTGGCTTTCGCCACCGGCCTTGCGCACGGTCAGCTTGACCTTGTCGATGTGCTTGCCGCTGGCGCAGTGCATCATCAGGTTCGGCGACGCCTTGTCGACGTATTTGGTCAGCGACAGGTCCTGGATATTCACCTTGCCCGCGCCGCCGCCACCGCCCACATGCATGTTGCCGGACTGGGCCATGCCCCAGCTCCAGTTCAACACGTCGATCTCGTCCTTGTGGGTCTTGTCCATGGACTCGCCCTTGATGTCGCCGATCTTGATGAAAATATCAACAGCCATGTTTTCTCCCTGTGTGGCCCAGGCCACTTGATTTGGTGATCGTTCCCACGCTCTGCGTGGTAACGCATCCTGTGACGCTCTGCGTTACTGGGACGTAGTGCGTCCCCGGGCGGCATTCCCACGCGGAGCGTGGGAACGAGCGAGTTACTTAAGCGCTCTTGGCCGAAGGCAGCTTCGATACCAAACGCAACGATACCGTCAGCCCTTCGAGCTGGTAGTGCGGGCGCAGGTAGAACTTGGAGTTGTAGTACCCCGGGTTGCCTTCCACTTCTTCCACGATCACTTCGGCGGCTGCCAAGGGATGCTGGGCCTTGGTGGTTTCGGTGGAGTGCGCCGGGTCACCGTCGACGTAGTTGAGGATCCAGTCCTGCAACCAGCGCTGCATTTCGTCCTTCTCTTTGAAGGAGCCGACCTTGTCGCGCACGATGCACTTCAAGTAGTGCGCGAAACGGCAGGTGGCGAACAGGTACGGCAGGCGCGCGGCCAGGTTGGCGTTGGCGGTGGCGTCCGGGTCATCGTATTCGGCCGGTTTCTGCAACGACTGGGCGCCGATGAACGCGGCGAAGTCGGTGTTTTTCTTGTGCAACAGCGGCATGAAACCGTTCTTCGCCAGTTCCGCTTCACGGCGGTCGCTGATGGCGATTTCGGTCGGGCACTTCATGTCCACGCCACCGTCGTCGGTCGGGAAGGTGTGGGCCGGCAGGTTTTCCACTTCACCGCCGGACTCGATGCCACGGATGCGCGAGCACCAGCCGTAGTGCTTGAACGAACGGTTGATGTTCACCGCCATCGCGTACGCGGCGTTGGCCCAGGTGTACTTGGAGCTGTCGGCACCGTCGGTGTTTTCTTCGAAAGCGAAGGCTTCCACCGGGTCGGTCTTGGCGCCATACGGCAGGCGCGCGAGGAAGCGCGGCATGGTCAGGCCAATGTAGCGTGAGTCTTCCGATTCACGCAGCGAGCGCCAGCCGGCGTATTCCGGGGTGGTGAAGATCTTGGTCAGGTCGCGCGGGTTCGACAGTTCCTGCCAGGAGCCCATGCCCATCACGGTGGGCGAAGCCGCAGCGATGAACGGCGAGTGCATGGCGGCGCAGACTTTCGACAGCTCGCCCAGCAATTCCACGTCCGGGGGCGACTGGTCGAAGTAGTAGTCGCCTACCAGGCAGCCGTAGGGTTCGCCGCCGAACTGGCCGTATTCTTCTTCGTACATCTTCTTGAAGATCGGGCTCTGGTCCCACGCCGTGCCTTTGAATTTCTTCAAGGTCTTGTGCAGGTCCGGCTTGGAGATGTTGAGCACGCGAATCTTCAGTTGCTCATCGCTCTCGGTGTTGTTGACCAGGTAGTGCAGGCCACGCCAGGCGCTTTCCAGCTGCTGGAAATCCTGATGGTGGATGATCTGGTTGACCTGGGCGGTGAGCTTGGCGTCGATGGCGGCGATGATCGATTCGATCGACTTGATCGCGTCGTTGGACACCAGGTCGGTTTGCGCCAAAGCCTGTTCGGCCAGGGTGCGCACGGCGGTTTCCACGGCTTCGCGGGCGCGCTCGGTCTTGGGCTTGAATTCTTGCATCAACAGCGAGGCGAACTCGCTGGTTTCTTCGGTGGCGCCCAGGTTGGACGCGCCTTCGCGAACGGTATTGTCAGTCATGCTTACTGCTCCCCTGCAGGCTTGGGCGCACTGGCAAGTGCCTGGAGCAGTGCCGGGTCCTTGATCGCCTTCATGATGATTTCTTCGGCGCCGGTCTTGCCGTCCATGTAGGTCAGCAGGTTGGCCAGCTGGGTGCGGGCTTCGAGCAGCTGGTTCAAGGAATCGACCTTGCGCGCCACGGCGGCCGGGCTGAAGTCGTCCATGCTTTCGAAGGTGATGTCCAGGCTCAGGTTGCCTTCGCCGGTCAGCTCATTGGGTACGTGGAACGCCACGCGTGGCTGCATGGCCTTGAGGCGGGAGTCGAAGTTGTCGACGTCCACTTCAAGGAACTTGCGATCGGCCACGGGTGCCAGCGGCTCGGCAGGCTTGCCGGCGAGGTCGGCCATCACGCCCATGACGAAGGGCAGCTGGACCTTTTTCTCGGCGCCGTAGAGCTCGACGTCGTACTCGATCTGCACTCGAGGCGCGCGGTTGCGCGCGATGAATTTCTGAGAACTTTGCTTCGCCACGTTGCTGCTCCTGGTCGCTTGAGCGACGGTGTTGTTACTGCACGGTCCGGCGGCTTACTCGCTGTCCGGGCCGCGCAGGTTTTCAAATTGGGACATGCCGTCGGGAATCAGATTGCGCACGATGGCCGCGAAATCGGCGTGCACCAGATTCTTCGCGCGGTTCAACAGCACCGGCAGCGGGCTCGAAGGCTCGTGCCGGGTGTAATACGCAAGGATTTTGTCGAGGCTGCGCAGCACCTCATCGCGGCTGGCGATATCGCCGGCAGGGCGGGGTGCTGCAGGGGCGGCGGCGTAGTCCACCGAGGGGGCGTTGTCTTCACTGACGGCCTCGGGTTCGCTGCTGCTGTCGGTGCCTGGCACCGCTTGATTGAGCAGTTGCAGCGCCTGTTTGAGCGGCTGCTTCAACGCGCTGAGGTCCACGCCCCGGGCGGAACCGACCTGCTCGTTGATCTGTTGTTCGATGGCTTCGCAGGCGGCACGCGCCGCGCTCAAGGCGTCGCGGGTGGCCTGCAGTTGCTCCGGGTCGCTGTCGAGGAACGCGGCGTTGAGCTGCTGGGCGCCCAGTTGTTCATCGGGGAAACTCAGCAGGCCGCTGGCGTTCAACGCGGCGCGCAGGCTCACCGGGCCGAAGGTGCGCGAACGCGTGAGGATGCTCTCGCGCAGCAGACGAATCGTGGTGTCGCCGGTCAAGCCGGACAGCGCGTTGATGCGCACGGTGGGGTCGTTATCGTCATCGGCATCCAGGCGCGGGTGCAGGTCGGCCCAGTATTGGCGCAATAACGCATCGATCAGGGTCAGGACGTCGGCCAGCCCGACCACGCCTTGCAGGGCGAGCGAGCTTTGCAGCAGGAAATGGGTGATGCGCAGGTCTTTGCTGCGCTGCAGCAAGTCGAGACTCTGCTGCTGGATGCTGCGCCATTCGGGTGGCTCAGCGGGCAGGATCGAATCGCCCATGCTGCGCTCGGGCTGGCCCTTGGCATCACGTTCCAATTGCAGAAATTGCGCGTCATATTCCATGTCTTCGCCACAGGGCGAGGACGCGGAAACGGCGGTGAGCAACAATGGCACATCCACTGAGTTCGATCTCCCTATCAGCCCGTTAGATGCCGGGCAATGCATGCATTAGTTGCGTGGTGAACTTTGCATGTTCTTGGTGATACCATCAGAAAGCCACTATCGTGCCATCATTGATGTTCAAGAAGTTGTGCATTTTTGGTGTAGTACTTATGCCTTGTCAAGGTAAGCTATTCGCCCTCTGTGACAGATGTGCGGTGTTTAACAACCTGCGCGACTGGTGGGTCGAACGGTGCGCCCGCAGAGGATTTTTGTCATGCAAGCCAGATAAGATCAGCGATCATGCTGGCAATTGCAGATTGAGACGGTCGTCCCCACGACCTGGCGGAGTATCCAGGCAAGCGTAGCCCTTGGATCGACCGCGCGCGATGTATCAGCAAGGAGGCAAGATGTCGCTGTGTTTGACTATCACTAGTTATCACAAGATTACCCCTGGGCAGTGCTCCGAAAAGTCCATGAACCAGGGCTCGATGGCGATCGGCCGCAGTTCGGAAAACGACTGGGTATTGCCCGACCCCGAGCGCCTCGTCTCCTCCCAACATTGCGTTATTCAATACAAAGATGGCCGTTATTACCTGACCGATAACAGTACCAACGGCGTGGAGTTGGTTAACGCCGGTATCCGTTTGCGCCGGGGTAACAGCGAGCCGCTGCAGGATGGCGAGCTGATCCGGATCGGCGATTACGAAATCCAGGCGCGTATTGATTTCAACGTGCAGGCCGTCGACAGCCAGCCGTTTGCCGGTGAGTCGCCGAACAGCTTTGAAGCGCTGATGGGCGCGGTGGCGAGCCCGCCCGCGCCGACGCCAATGATCGCGCCGCAGTTCCATGGCGCCTCATCGATGGAAACCCTGCCGGACCTGTTCGACTTCCTCAGCCCCGCCGCCGTGCCACCGCCCACTGTGGCGGACCATGTGCCGTCCGAACAACACGACTTCCGTGCGCCGGCGCCGGTCGCCGTGCCGGTTGTCGACACACCTGTGGTGCAAGGTTCGGTGATTCCCGAAGACTGGGACCCGTTTGGCGACGCGCCCGCGCCGCTCATCAATGCTGCGCCAGCTCGCGCGCCGATTCCCCCACCGCCGCCCGTGGTTGAGCCTGTTGCGCGCCCCGTCGGCGACGCCCAGTCACAGCCCGACCTGCTGCAAGCCTTCCTGCGCGGTGCCGGCCTCGATCAGCTGCGCCTGGACCAGGCCGCTGCCTGCGCCCAGATGGAAAGCATCGGCCGCAGCTACCGGCTGATGGTCGAAGGCCTGATCGACGTGTTGCGTGCCCGCGCCAGCCTCAAGGGCGAGTTCCGCATGCAGCAAACCATGATCCGCCCCGCCGAAAACAACCCGTTGAAATTCGCCCCGAATGCCGACGAAGCGTTACTGCTGCTGCTTCGTCACGGCAACCAGGCGTTTATGGCGCCTGATGTCGCGGTACGTGACAGTTTCGACGACCTGCGCACCCACCAATTGGCGGTGATGGCCGGCGTGGAAGCCGCGCTCAAGCACCTGCTGCTGCGCTTTGAACCGGCGCAGTTGGAAGAGCGCATGGGCAAGCCCGCTGGCCTCTCGAGTATTTTCAATGGCCCGCGCCAGGCCCAGTACTGGCAGCAATTCACCGAGCTTTACAACACTATTTCCCGCGAGGCCCAGGAAGATTTCCAGGACCTGTTCGGCCGCGAATTCAGCCGGGCCTACGAAGAGCACAGCGCACGACAGCGACGCTGAACCGCGTCGCACTGATGGATAAAACGGATAGCTAAACACGTCATTGAGGACGCAGGATGATTCCCAGGTTTTTACTCGTAGCCGCCACCGCGCTGCTGCTGGCGGCGTGTGCCAAGGACGCGGCCAAACCCGAAGCCGCTGCCGAGGCTGAAGCGGACACGGCTGCCGTCGAATTGCATTTTCACGCGATTGCCGGGCTCAACCCCGGCGCCAATGGCCAGGCTGCCCCGGTACGGGTGCGTATTTTCGAGCTGAAAAACGCCGCCACCTTCGCCCGCTCCGATTACTTCGCCCTGGCTGATCGTGCGCAATCCACCCTTGGCCTGGACCTGCTCGACCAGGACGAAGTGGTGATCCAGCCTGGCCAACAGCTGAGCATCCAGCGCGATCTCGACCCGGCCACGCGCCAGATCGGCTTGCTGGTGGGCTATCGCGAGCTGGACCGCGCGCAATGGCGCACCGTTATCAACGTGCCGCCACGCCAATACACCGAATATCAGATCAGCCTCGATGTGCGTGCCGTGCGCGCAGACGTCGTGGCTACCCCCGCCAGCCCAGCCCCATAACAAGCAATCGGAGCCCCCATGTCCTGGAACAATCGCGTGGTCTGGTCGGAAGGCATGTTCATCGGAACGCAGCACTTCCAGCAGCATGACCGTTACCTGGAAAACCTGATCGACGCCCGCAGTCGTCCCCTGTCCGCTGGCGCCTGGGGGTTTTCCGAGTTGCTGATCGACCAGGGCCTGCTCGCCCAGGGCAAGCTGGCCATTGTGTCGGCGCGTGGCCTGTTGCCCGACGGCACGCCATTCAATATTCCCCAGGACGACCTGGCGCCGAGCCCGCTGAATATCGACGATAACCTGCGCGACGGCCTGGTGTACCTGGCCCTGCCGCTCAAACGCGCCGGAGCGCGTGACACGGTGGATGCCGGCGAGGCCCTCGAAGCTGCGCGCTACGTGAGCCAGGTGCGTGAAGTGCGCGACGACAACGCGCCCTTCGAAAACCGCGCGCCGGTGGCCGTGGGCTCGCGGGCGTTGCGTTTGCTGACCGCCCAGGACGGCATCAGCGACTACGCCGCCATTGGCCTGGTGCGCATCAAGGAAAAGCGCGCCGACCGCGCACTGGTGCTCGATGACAGTTACATCCCGCCGGTGCTGGACGTGGCCGCGAGCAAACCGCTGAGCGCATTTCGCAGTGAGTTGCTCGGCCTGTTGCACCAACGTGGCGAAGCCCTGGCCGGACGTGTGGTGGCCTCGGGTGCCGGTGGCGCTTCGGAAATCGCCGACTTCATGCTGCTGCAACTGGTCAACCGCGCCCAGCCGCTGATCCAGCACTTCAGCCAGTTGAGCCCGCTGCACCCGGAACGCCTCTTCAGCGAGCTGGTCAGCCTTGCCGGTGAGTTTTCGACGTTTTCCACCTCCGGCCGGCGCCCCCAGGAATACCCGCACTACCAGCACGACGACCTGGCCCTGAGCTTCGCCCCGGTGATGGCGGCCCTGCGCGAAGCGCTGTCGATGCTGATCGACAGCAAGGCCACGCCGATCCCGATTGTGGAGAAGGCCTACGGCATCCACGTGGCGATGCTGGCCGACAAGACCCTGCTCGACAACGCCAGCTTCATCCTCGTGGTGCGTGCCGACGTGCCCGGCGAAACCCTGCGTGCGCGCTTCGGCCAGCAGAGCAAGGTCGGCTCGGTGGAGCACATCCGCGACCTGGTCAACCTGCAGTTGCCGGGCATTGGCCTGCTGCCGTTGCCGGTGGCGCCACGCCAGTTGCCGTATCACGCGGGCAGCACCTATTACGAGCTGGACCGGGGCAGCGAGCACTGGCAGCAGTTGAGCAATTCCGGCGGTTTCGCCTTCCACATCGCCGGGCAGTTCCCGGGCTTGAACCTGGCCTTCTGGGCGATCCGAGGATAAACCGCGATGCATCCCAATGATGATGACCGCACTCAGTTCATGCCGCGCCCAGGCGGCCGTGCGCCGGAACCTGCGCGTGCGGAGCCGGCGCCCTTGTCGATGCCGGCCGCGCCGATGCTCACCGGTAAAAGCCAGGGCCTGAACCCGCTGGAAAGCGCCGCCGGCCCGCTGCTGGCCTTGCTGACGCGGTTGCGCAACACCATCGCGCACCCGGCGCCGGCCAGCCTGCGCGCGCAGTTGCTGGCTTATCTGCGCCAATTCGAAGAGCGCGCTGAAGCCGCCGGTGTGGCGCGCAACGAAGTGCTGCTGGCCCGTTACGCGCTGTGCACCGCCCTGGATGAAGCCGTGTTGAGCACGCCCTGGGGCAGTACCAGCGATTGGGGCAAACAGAGCTTGCTGATCACCGTACACAACGAAGCCTGGGGCGGCGAAAAGGTCTTCCAGTTACTCGACCACTGCCTGCAAAGCCCACGGGAACGCCTGTACCTGCTGGAGCTGTTGTACCTGTGCATGTGCCTGGGGTTCGAAGGCCGCTACCGCGTGATGACCGACGGGCGCAGCCAGTTGGAAGCCTTGCGCGAGCGCACCGCCGCCGCGATTCGCACTGCGCGTGGCGAGCACGAGCGTGAGCTGTCGCCGCACTGGCGCGGCGTGACCGTGGCCCGCGATCGCCTGGCGCAATTCATGCCGCCGTGGATTGCCGTGGCGATCGGCCTGGCGCTGCTGCTGGCGTTGCTGTTTGGCCTGCGCATGCTGCTGGCGTCGCAGGCTGAACCGGTGTTCAAGAATATCCATGCCCTGGGCGAGATCCCGGTGCAGGCCATCGACCGTCCGGTGGCGCAGCCAAAAGTGATCGAACGGCCGCGCCTGGCCGGGTTCCTGGCCGAAGACATCAAGGCCGGCCGCGTGGCCGTGGAAGACAAGGTTGATCGCTCGGTGGTGACAATTCGTGGCGATGAACTGTTTGCGTCCGCCAGCTCCAGCATCGTCGATGACTACCAGCCGCTGATGCTGCGCATCGCCGACGCGATCCGCAAGGTCAAGGGCCAGGTGCGGGTGACCGGCCACAGCGACAATCGCCCGATTGCCACGCTGCGCTTCCCGTCGAACTGGGCGCTGTCCGAAGCGCGGGCCAAGTCGGTACTGGAAATCCTTGCGGCCAAGACCGGCCAGGCCGAGCGCTTCAGCGCCGAAGGCCGCAGCGACACCGAGCCGTTGGCGACCAACAGTACGGCCGAAGGCCGTGCCCGCAATCGTCGGGTTGAAATCACCGTATTGGCGGAGGGCGTCGAGTGAAGGCGTTGTTCAGTTTCATGATTCGCTGGGTGATCCCCGTGCTGGGCTTGATCGCCCTGGGCTTGATCATCTGGTTCGTCGGGCCGTTGCTCGATGTGCTGGTGCCGGAAGGGCGCCGCTGGGCGCTGATCATCCTGGTGTTTGCGCTGTGGATCGCCTATCGCGTGCTGCGCATCATCCAGGCGCGCCGTCAGGCCGCCGAAGTGATGCGCAGCCTGGCCGCAGAAACCCCGGCCGACCCCAACAGCGTCGCCACCGCCGAAGAGCTCAGCACCCTGCGCCAGCGCATGGACGAGGCCTTGGCGCTGCTCAAGAAGGCCAAGCTGGGTGGCGACGAACGCCGCAATCTCTATGAGCTGCCGTGGTACGTGATCATCGGCCCACCCGGTTCGGGCAAGACCACCGCGCTGGTCAATTCCGGGCTGCACTTCCCGTTGGCTGCGCAGTTGGGCGCCGGTGCGGTGCGCGGCGTCGGCGGCACGCGCAACTGCGACTGGTGGTTTACCGACCAGGCCGTTTTGCTCGACACCGCCGGGCGCTACACCACCCAGGACAGCAACTCCACGGTGGATAAGGCCGCCTGGCTGGGCTTTCTCGACTTGTTGAAAAAGCAGCGTTCACGCCGCCCCATCGACGGTGCGTTCATTGCCATCAGCCTCTCGGATCTGCTGCTCGGCACCGACGCCGAACGCGCCGCCCACGCGGCCGCGATTCGCTTGCGTATCCAGGAGCTGTACACCCAGCTGGGGGTGCGTTTCCCGATCTACCTGATGCTGACCAAGCTCGACCTGGTGCCGGGCTTCATGGAGTTCTTCGACAACCTGAGCAAGGAAGACCGCGCCCAGGTGTGGGGCATGACCTTTGCCCTGGACGACGGCAAACACAGCGACAGCCCGCTGGCCCATCTGCAGAGCGAATTCGCCGGCCTGGAGCAACGCCTCAACGAGCGGCTGGTGGAACGCCTGCAACAAGAGCGCGACCCGGCGCGCCGCGACCTGATCTATGGCTTCCCGCAACAGTTCGGTGCGCTGAAAGACTGCCTGCAAAGCTTCCTCGAAGGCGTGTTCAAACCCAACGCCTTCGAAGAGCGTGTGCTGTTGCGCGGCGTGTACTTCACCAGCGGCACCCAGGAAGGCAGCCCGATTGACCGCCTGATCGGTGCCATGGCCCAGAGCATGAACCTGGACCGTCAGCACCTGGCGCGCCAGAGCGGCACCGGGCGCAGTTACTTCATCGAAAAGCTGTTCACTGCCGTGGCCTTCGCCGAGCGTGGCCTGGTGGGGGTGAACCCGAAAGTCGAGCGCCGCCGCAAGTGGATCGCCCGGGGTGTGCTGGCCGCCACCGTGGCCACCGTGGTGGTGGTCAGCGGCCTGTGGTGGGTGAGTTATCGCGCCAACCAGGCGTATATCGCCCAGGTCGATCAGAAGGTCGCGCCCCTGGGCCAAGCCGTGCAGAACCTGAGCCCGGCGCAGCGTGAAGTCCTGGCCGTACTGCCGCTGCTCAACGCGGTGAAGAACCTGGCAGGCGATTCGCCGAGCTGGTCCGAAGGGCTGGGGCTGTACCAGGGCGACATGCTCGAAGCCGAGTCGGCGAGCGTCTATCGCAAGTTGTTGATTGCGGTGTTCGCGCCGCGCCTGGTCACGCGCATCGAAGAACAATTGCATGGCGGCGGCAACTCGGACTTTCTCTACGAAGGCCTCAAGGCCTACCTGATGCTGGCCGACAGCGAGCACTACGACCCGGACTTCATCAAGGCCTGGATCGCCCTCGACTGGGACCGCAACCTGCCACGCGACCTGCCGGCCGATCAGCGCCAGGCGTTGACCGGGCATTTGCAGGCACTGTTTGACCGCCACCCACCGAATGCGCGCCTTGATCCACGCCTGATCGATGACCTGCGCCGTCAACTGCAACAACTGCCGGTGGCCCAGCGTGTCTACGACCGGGTCAAGCGCCAGAAACTGCCCGACGGCATCCCGGACTTTCGCCTCAACGAAGCGGCCGGCCGCGATGCCGCGCTGGTGTTCAGCCGCAAGAGCGGCAAGCCATTGGGCGAACCGCTGAGCGGGTTTTTCACCGCCAAGGGCTATCGCCAGGGGTTTCTGCTGAGCAGCCTGAACCAGACCGGTACCCTGGCTGAAGAACAATGGGTGCTCGGCCAGGCACAGGCCGATCAACAGAACGTGGTGAGCCTGGCCGCCGATGTGCGCCGCTTGTACTTCCAGGATTACCAGCGCCAATGGGATGCGTTGCTGGCGGACATCGACTTTGTGCCGATCACCAGCGTGGCCCAGGCGGCCGATGTGCTGCGCGTGATCTCGGGGCCGACCTCGCCGCTGAAAAAGCTGCTGGTCGCGGTGGCCAGGGAGACCGACCTGCAAGCCGAAGAGCGCCAATTGGCCGCCAAGGGCGTGCCGGTGGAGGGCGGTGTCGACAAGCTCAAGGAGCGCCTGGGCAGCCTGCTCGGCCAGGAGCAAGCGAGCGCCAACGCGCCTGCGGCTGCGGATGACCCGGTCACCGCGCACTTTGCCGAACTCAACAGCATCGTCAGCAAAAACGAGGGCGAGCCGGCGGCGATCGACGGCCTGCTGTCGGACATGAATGCGCTGTATGTGCAGGTCAGCGCCATGGTCGGTGCCAGCGGCGATGCCTTGCTGGGCGAGGCGAAGAACCAGGCGGCAGCGGCGGCCACGCGGGTCAGCCTGAACGCCGAGCGCCAGCCTGCGCTGGTGCAGGGCATGGTCAAGTCGGTGGTCAATTCCACCACCAACAGCATGATGGGCGGCGTGCGCAACCAGCTGAACGCGGCCTGGGTCAGCGAAGTGGTCAACGTGTATCGCCAGTCCCTGGCCGGGCGCTACCCGATGTCGCCAGGCAGTGCGCGGGACGCGACCCTGGATGACTTCGGCCAGTTCTTCGGCGTCGGCGGGGTGATGGATAACTACTTCCGCAAGTACCTGCAGCCCTACGTCGACACCTCGGCCCAGACCTGGCGCTGGCAGCCGGGCGCGGCGCAGAAGCTCGGCATCGCGCCGGGCGTGCTGCAAACCTTCCAGCGCGCGGCGACGATCCGTGACGCGTTCTTCAGATCGGGGGGCACCCAGCCCATCGTGCGCTTCGAACTCAAGCCGGTGTCGATGGACCCGACCATCACCCAGTTCCTGCTTGATCTCGACGGCCAGCAACTGAGCTACGACCACGGCCCGAGCCGGCCGGTGGCGATGCAATGGCCGAACCCCGGCAGCAGTGGCGTGGTGCGTATCTCGATCATGCCGTCAGCGGCCAGCGGACGCTCCGGCGTGACCCTCGACGGCCCCTGGGCCTGGTTCCGCCTGCTGGAACAATCGGACCTGACCGCCGGCAACTCGCCGGACCGCTTCAACCTGCGCCTGCGGGTCGACGGCGCGAGCATCGCCTACGAGCTGCGCGCCAACAGTGCCTTCAACCCGTTCAAGAGCCGTGTGCTCAGCGGCTTCAGCCTGCCGGAGCGGCTATGACCACGCTGGGTTTCTACGGCAAGTTGGCCAGCCGCGGTGATTTCGTCAGCCGCGCCTTGCCCCAGAGTTTTATCGGCCCTTGGGACAGCTGGCTGGCGGCGGGTTTGCTCGCCAGCCAGAACAGCCTGGGCGCTGATTGGCTCAACGCTTATCTGGTCAGCCCGCTGTGGCGCTTCGTACTCGCGCCAGGCGTGTGCGGGCCGGACGCGGCGGCGGGTGTGGTGATGCCGAGTATCGATCGGGTCGGGCGTTATTTTCCGCTGGCGGTGGTGGCGGTGCTCGATCACGACACCAACCCCGCCGCCCTGGTGGGCGGGCCGGATGCCTGGTTCGAACAAACCGAAGAGCTGCTGCTCAGCACTCTGGACGCGGGCGCGACGTTCGAAGGGTTCAACGATGGCCTCGACCGCCTGGGCGTGCCGGCGACCGAACCGCGTGCGCTCGACAGCCGTTTCGCCGGCCTGCAACGGGTGGACGCCAGCGTGCCCCACGGGCGCATGGCGGCGCTCGCCGAACAGGCCTGCGAAGGGGCCAGCCTCTGGTGGGGCCGGGGTTCGCAGCGTATTTCACCCGGTTTATTACGGTGTCAGGGCTTGCCTGCCGCCAGCGATTTTGCGCAGTTTTTGCTCGGACAAGAAGGTGTGGTGTAGATGGGGGCGACGTATCAATCGGCGAGCAAAAGCCATGTAGGCATGGTGCGCCAGGTCAATGAAGACGCATGCCTGGACCTGCCGCAAAACCGCCTGTGGGTGGTGGCCGATGGCATGGGCGGGCACGCGGCGGGGGATTATGTCAGCAGCCTGATTGTCGACAGCCTGCGCAATGTGCCGGTTGGGCGCTCCCTTGAGGAATACGCGGCCGCCTTGCGCAACGACCTGATCCGCATCAATGCGGCGGTCCGTGAAGAAACCGCCAATCGGGGCGTGACCATGATGGGCAGCACCGTCGTGGTGCTGGCGGCGCGCGGCTTGCGCGGGGTGTGCCTGTGGGCCGGCGACAGCCGCCTGTATCGCCTGCGCGACGGCGAGTTGGAAAGCATCTCCCGCGACCACAGCTACGTGCAGGACCTGCAAGACAGCGGCCTGCTCAGCGAAGCCGATGCCCGCGTACACCCGCGCGCCAATATCGTGACCCGCGCGGTGGGTGTGGAAGCGCAACTGGACGTGGCGGCAGTCGATCTGCTGATCGCCCCCGGCGACAGTTTCCTGCTGTGCAGCGACGGCCTGACCAAGACCGTCGAGGACCACGAAATCCGTGAGGTCCTCGGCCACGACGCGCCGGATGAAATCGTGCGCAGCCTGGTGCACCTGGGGCTCAATCGCGGCGCACCGGACAACATCACCACCATCGTCGTGAAGGTGTCGCCATGAACATCGTCATCCCCGGCTATGACATCGAGGGCGAGATCGGCGAAGGCGCCATGGCCAACGTGTACCTGGCGACCCAGCGCTCGCTGGAGCGCAAGGTAGCATTGAAGGTGATGGCGGCGGCGCTGGCGGCTGACCCGAGCTTCTGCGAGCGCTTCCTGCGCGAAGGCAAGACCCTGGCGCGCTTGTCGCACCCGCACACGGTGACCATCCATGACATCGGCAATGTCGATGAGCTGTACTACATGGCCATGGAATACCTGCCCAACGGCACGCTCAAGGAGCGCATCGCCGCCGGGCTGACCCCGGAGCAGGGCGTGACGCTGATCCGCCAGATCGCCTCGGCGCTGGGTTATGCCCATGCCCAGGGCCTGGTGCACCGCGACGTGAAGCCGGCGAACATTCTGTTTCGCGCCGATGGCACGGCGGTGTTGTCGGACTTCGGCATCGCCAAGTCCCTGGACGACCGCACCCAATTCACCCAGGCCGGCTTTGCCGTGGGCACGCCCAGCTACATGAGCCCGGAACAGGCACGCGGCCAGGAGATCGACGGTCGCGCCGACCTGTATGCGCTGGGCGTGGTGCTCTATGAGATTCTGGTCGGCGAGCTGCCTTACCGTGGAACCGATGCGCTTTCCACGGCCCTCGCACACCTGACTGAGCCGTTGCCGGAATTGCCGGTGCATCACGGCCGTTACCAGGAGGTGCTGCGCAAGTTGTTGGCCAAGGACCCGGCGGAGCGTTTCGCGGATGCCGATGCATTACTGCGGGCCCTGGACAACCTGCCGGCGGAGTCGCCGGAGGCCACCTTGGTGCGGCCGCTGCCGATTCCACTGAGTTTTGACCTGGCGGGCATGACGCCTGTCACCGTCGACATACCCACCGACAAACCACAGCCGCAGCCGATAGTGCGCCAACCGGTCGTGACGCCAACGCAGCACAATGCCCCGTCCGAACAGCGCCGTGGGCCGGTGTTGGCATTGGCCGTCGTGGCGGTTGCGGTGGCACTGGCCATTGGTGGTGCCAGCTATTGGTGGTTGAGCAGTGGCGATGAGCCTGCCCAACCACCGGCTGCCGTAGTTCCCAAGGTGACGCCGCCCGCAGCCGTCGCTGAAGTGGACGGTGGTCAACGACCGTTGCTGATGGCGGGCAAGAAAACCCTGTTCCAGCGCGTGCTCAGCAAGCCCGGCGCCAAGCTTTCAGCGGACGCCGGCAGCGCGCCGGGCAAGGCGCTGCCGGCGTTTTCCGTGCTCTATGTGTACCAGCGCAAAGAGGTCGACGGCAGCCCTTGGGTGCGTGTCGGCGCCGCTACCGACGGTCGCAGTGAGGGTTGGCTGCCGGCCTCGCAGGTCAGTGACTGGAAGCAAAGCCTGGTGCTCAAGTTCACCGAGCGCTCAGGCCGGGCCCCGGTGATGTTCCTGCGCCAGTCCGCTGAGGTGGAGAAACTGCTGGCCGATCCGGCTGCGGCGAAAACGGTGTTGGCCAAGGCGCAGAACAACCGCGAAGACAATCAACAAGTGCTGGCCCTGGAACCCACTGCCAGCGCGGTACCGCAGAACCAGTTCTACTTGTTGCCGATCTTCGATGCTAAAGAGAGCTTCGACGAAAACGGCCAGCCGGTGCAGCTGCTCAATGTCGCCTCCATCGATCCTGGCAGCAGCGCGATCGCCAAGCCGGCGACGCCCGTGACCAGAGCCAATGCCGACGCCTTCCGCACGGCGGTGGTGCTGGTGGTCGATACCACCGTGTCGATGCAGCCGTATATCGATCAAGTGCGCGACGTAGTACACGAGCTGCAAACCCGTATTGCCGAGCGCGGCGAGCTGGACAGTGTCAGCTTCGGCCTGGTGGGCTTTCGCAACAGCATCAAGAAAACCCCCGGCCTGGAATACGTGGCCAAGACCCTGATCACCCTCGACCAGGGCCGCGATCCGCAACGCTTTCTCGACATGGCGCGGCAGGTCAAGGCCTCGACGGTGTCCAGCCATTCGTTCAACGAAGACGCGTTTGCCGGGGTGATGCAGGCTGTGGACGGCATGGATTGGTCCGGCTACGGCGGGCGCATCATCCTGCTGGTCTCCGATGCCGGTGCGTTGCGCAAGAACGACCCGTTCGCCGCCACCCAGATGAACGAAGCCGAAGTGCGCCAGGCGGCGCTGGGCAAGCAGATCAAGATCTACGCGCTGCATCTGCGCACCGACGCCGGCAAGAAAACCCATGCCGGCGCCGAAAGCCAGTACCGCATCCTGACCGCCGACGCCAACCCACGAATCGGCGACCTGTACACGCCGGTGCCCGGTGGTGACGTGCACAAGCTCGGTGAGCGCGTCGACGAGATTGGCACGGTGTTCGCCAACCTCGTGCATCAGGTGCGCAGCAACACGCCGCAGCCGGTGCCGCTGCTCAGTGCCACGCCGAGCCTGGCGGATAAATCCGCCGCGGTCGGTTATGCGATGCACATGGATTTCCTTGGTCGCAAAACCGCGAGCCAGGCGCCCCAGCTGGTCAGCGCCTGGACTGCCGACCGCGACCTGACCAACCCGGCGCTGCCGGCGTTCCAGGTGTGCGTGATGCTGACCAAGCTGCAATTGAACGACCTGCAGCAGTCGCTGAAACTGATCGTCGATGCGGCGCGCAAAACCCAAAGCTCACCCAAGGACTTCTTCCAGGAAATCGCCAGCGCCTCGGCCTATATGAGCCGCGACCCGCAAGCCCTGCGCAAGGGCGGCAACCTGGCCGACGGCGGCCTGCTGGGCGAATACCTGGAAGGCCTGCCGTATCGCAGCAAGTCGCTGAACATGACCCAGGACCTGTGGTTGTCGTTGAGCGTGGCCGAGCAGGAAGACTTCATCGACGAGCTGGATTCGAAAATCCGCCTCTACGAGACCTTCCACAATGACCTGGCCAATTGGGTGCGTTTCGGCGATGCCGAACCGGGCGACGCGTTGTACCGCGTGCCGTTGTCGACGTTGCCGTGATGCTGAGCCTGAACGCGGTGCACAAGAGCCGGGGCGTCGGCAGCCAGCGCTATAGCCTGGTGATTCCGGCGCTGCAGCTGCGCGCGGGTGAACAATTGGCGATTGTCGGGCCCAGCGGCTGCGGCAAGAGCACCTTGCTGGATATGTTGGCGCTGGTGTTGGCGCCGGATCGGATCGGCCAGTTTGAGTTCAACCAGTTCGACATCGGCGGGCTTTGGCGCGCAGACAGCCAAACCGCCTTGGCCCAGTTGCGCAGCCGGCATTTGGGCTATGTACTGCAGACCGGCGGGCTGCTGGGGTTTCTCGATGTGCGCGGCAATATCGCCTTGTCCCGCCAGTTGCTGGGGTTAAAGGACGACGGCAGCGTGGCGCGCCTGGTCGAGCAGCTGGAAATCAGTGACCAGTTGGACAAGCGTCCGGCCGCGTTGTCGGTGGGCCAGCGCCAGCGCGTGAGCTGTGCCCGCGCCTTGGCCCATGCGCCGCAATTGGTGCTGGCCGATGAGCCGACCGCATCCCTCGACCCGCTCAATGCCGAGCGCGTGATGCAGGCGCTGCTGGCCCAGGCCCGTGAACACCGCGCCGCCTGCGTGATCGCCACCCATGATGAACCCTTGGCCCGCGCCAGTGGCTTGCAAGTGCGCCGCATCGGTTGCCGTCGCGATGCGGACGGTGGCGTCACGGCGACGCTTGGGGAGGCGTGCTGATGCGCATCGGCCTGGTCTCGTCGCTCGCCTGGCAGGACTACCGCAACGATGCGTGGCTGTCGGCCTGTTCGGTGCTGGCGCTGGTGGCGGTCATCGCGCCATTGTTGGTGTTATTTGGCCTGAAGTTTGGACTGGTTAGCAGTTTGACCCAACGCTTGGAGACCGACCCCGCCACCCGTGAAATTATTCCGTTGGGCGGCGGTCGATTCAGCAGCGCCCTCGTCGAGCAGCTTGCCCAGCGTAGTGATGTGGCGTTTGCCATCCCGCGTACGCGGCAGATTGCGGCGACCGCGCAGGTGGGCACCGTGGTAGTGGAGATGCTGCCGACCGCTGCGGGCGACCCGTTGTTGGCTGGCTTGCCGATGCCGAAGGGCCTGGACCAGATCGTGCTCAGCCATACCGCCGCCGAAAAGCTCGCGGCGCGGCCTGGCGACTGGCTGGAGCCCCGCTTTGCGCGGCAACTGGCAGGGCGCGTCGAGGCGCAGCGCACGCGGGTGCAGGTGCTGGCGGTATTGCCGTTGGAAGCCTTCGCCCGTGACGGGTTGTTTGCTGACCTGGCGTTGCTGGAGGCGGTGGAAGATTATCGCGATGGCCGCGCTGTGCCGGCGTTGCAATGGGAAGGTGAGGCGGCGGGTGTGGGCGAGCAGCGGGTGTACCCGGCGTTTCGTTTGTATGCGCGCACGCTCAGCGATGTGGAACGGCTGCGGCTGTATTTCGCCGGGCAGAACGTGCTGGTGTCGACCCAGGCGCAAACCATCGCCCAGGTGCAGTCGTTGAGTCGCAACCTGTCGCTCGTATTCTGGATCATCTGCGGGTTGGCGTTGGCCGGTGCGTTTGCGGCGACCTTCGCCGGGGCGTTGGCGGCGGTGGCGCGCAAGCGCCGGGAGTTGTCGGTGTTGCGCCTGCTGGGCTTTTCCACCGCTGCGCTGTTGCTGTTCGTCGTGATGCAGGCGCTGTACAGCGCAAGTTTTGCCGTCGTACTCAGTGCCGGGCTGTATAGCCTGGCCGAGGCGGGTTTGAATCGATTATTCGTGCAGGTGCCGGGCGAATACGCCAGCCATCTGTTGGCGCGTCACTACGGCCTGG
Organism: Pseudomonas sp. R4-39-08; assembly: GCF_003852275.1. NCBI lineage: Bacteria > Pseudomonadati > Pseudomonadota > Gammaproteobacteria > Pseudomonadales > Pseudomonadaceae > Pseudomonas > Pseudomonas sp. R4-39-08. The sequence goes on along the minus strand of NZ_CP027733.1, from coordinate 5,724,269 downwards.
CCCTGGCGGCTGTGCTCGGCGTCAGCGCCGTGGCGGCGGCATGTGGGGGTTGGCGAGTGGCGCGTATCCAGGCTTCTGAAGGAATCAGAGATGTTTAAGTTACTGGGCGCCTGTGTGGCGCTGAGCCTGGCCTCGCTGGCCTGGGCCGATGAGGCAAGCGACAAGCTCGACAACCCCAAGCCGTTGCCGGACGACGTGAGCCTGCCGCTGCCATGCGAAGGCAATATGGTGTTCCGCTACGCCTATGTGCTGGCCCAGGGCACCCTGGACGACCGTGAGGTGAGCCTCGGCTATCCCTTTGCCGAAGGCGAGGCGGGCTACCAGCAATCGTTTATCTCCGGTTACCGGCGCGACTTCATCAATGGCCAGTTCACCCTCAAGGATCTGCCCAAGGACTGGAACACCGTCATCGCGCCGCTGATGCCGAAGACCGACGCCAAGACCCCGCTCAAGCCCATGCTGTACTTCATCGGCAAGTACGAAGTGACCGCCCGCCAGTACGCCCAGGTGATGTCCCAGGCGCAGTCGCTGGCCAGCGGCGAGCCGGCGCCGGCCTGTGATGCGCCTGAGGGTATGGCCGGGCGCTTGCCCAAAGTGAAACTGTCGCGCTTTGAAGCCGAGCGCTTCTCGGCGGTGTACAGCGCCTGGCTGATGAAATACCACCGCGAGTTGCTGCCGGTGAGTGGGCGCGGTGCCTCGACTGAAGACGGCGGCCTGGGCTTTGTGCGCTTGCCCACCGAAGTGGAATGGGAATTCGCCGCGCGCGGTGGCCAGGCAGTGAGTCGCCAGGACTTGGAAGGCCGCCTGTTTCCGCGCCGCGTCGAGGGCAGTGAGAACGACGGGCCACTGAGCGATTACGCGGTGTTCAACCAGGTCGCCGGCGGCACCGGCCAGGCGGCACGGCTGATGCCTATCGGCACCAAGCTGCCCAACCCGATCGGGATGTTCGATGTGATCGGCAACGCCGCCGAAATGGTCCAGGAATCCTTCCAACTGGTGCACGCCGGGCGCCGCCAGGGCACCTATGGCGGCTTCGTGGTCAAGGGCGGCAATTACTTGGAGGGCGAAGGCACCTTGTTCACCGGCATGCGCCGTGAGTACCCGCTGTTTGCCGCCGATGGCACCGAGCAAAGCAACGAGACCACCGGGTTTCGCGTGGCGATTGGCGCGCTGTCGGCGCCGCGCTCGCGCTACAAGGAGCTGTTTGCGCAGTGGCAGAAAGAGGGCCGCCTGGCGTCGCTGACCGACGCCATCGACGACGCCCAGGACCCGACCAAGCGCCTGGACAGCATCATCGCCGCCAGCGTCGACCCCAAGCTGCAAGCCGAACTGGGGCTGGTCAACGAAGAGCTCAAGCGCAACGTTTCGCTGATCGCCCAGCAGCGCGAGGAAGCGGCAGGCAACCTGATTCAGTCCGCCGCGTTGGTGGCCGAGACCATCAGCAACTACAACATCCGCCTGGCCAACCTGCAGAAGAGTCGCCAGCAGGCCGTGGATAACAAAGACCAGGCCAGCGCGCAGCTGTTCGACATGGCCATCGCCAACGGGCGCAGCGCGCTGGACGGCGCCGTGGCGATCTACATCGACAACCTGGCTACCGGCACGCGCTATACCGATGCGGTGATCCAGGCCCAGTTTCAACGAATCAAGGAAGAGTTGGACCGCAAGCCGGTGCTCGGCAAGAGCCTGGTGACGCGCGCGATACTGTTCGTTCGCCATGTCGGCAACTACCGCAAGCAACAGCGGGCCGACCCGGCGACGATCCTGAAGGAATTGCTCGCAGCGAGCGGTCAGCGGTCTTGATCGTTGGCTGTCTAGCGAGCTTGGAAGGGACTCAGGCGGCGGTGGGCCGTGCTGGGCAAGTCAAACTTAATAGAGATCACACCTATGCTTTTTTCCCGTAAGTTGGTTTCCAAGCGTCACCTGCTGCTGATTGCGGCCGGTTTCAGCACCGTGTTGACCGGTTGCGCAACGTCGCCTGCGTCCAAGGTCGCGTCGAGCACCAAGGTTGAGTACTACCCCAACTGCTACGAGCCGGTGCAGCACCTGCGTGCTACCGATTCGAACATGACCAAGTCGGTGGTGACCGGCGCAGCCATCGGCGCGGCCGGCGGTGCCTTGCTGGGCGCCCTGACCGGCGACAAGGAAAAGCGCGGCCGCAACGCCGCTATCGGCGCAGCGGGCGGCGCCCTGGCGGGTGGCGCGGCGGGCTACTACACCGAGCGTCAGAAGCAGATCAGCGATGACAACCAGCGCATCGCTTCCTACTCCACCGACTTCAACAAAAGCGCCTCGGACATCGACCGCAGCACCGCCTATGCCAAGGCCTCGCAACAGTGCTACCAGAGCGCATTCAGCAAGCTGGTCGCAGACCGCAAGGCCAAGACCGTCAACGACACCGAGGGCCGCAAGCGCCTGGCGGAAATCGTTGCGGGCCTGAAGGAATCCAATGACTTGATCGTTGCGGTCAACGGCAAAGCCAGCGAAGACCTCAACAACTACACCCAGGCCTACGAGAAAGACCTGCAGCAGGTTGGCGTGCAGCGTAGCGACGTGGTGACCGTGGCCACCGCCGACACCACGCCTGTGGTCACTCCGGTCAAAGGCAAGAAAGCCGTGAAGCCGGCCAAGAAACCCGTGCTCCCGACCGTGCCGAAAGAAGCGGTGACCACCGAGAAGAGCATCCAGACCGTTCAGGCCAAGCAGGCTGAAAGCAAGCAGGTCGCCAGCTCCGGCAAGGCTCAGCTCGAAGGCAGCTGCCGCGATCCAAACCTGGCCGATTGGGCGCCGGTGCCTTGCCCTAACGTTTAAGTAACCTGTTGCTATAAGCGTTAAACGTCAACCGATCTCCCGCTAAAGCGCGAGATCGGTGGCGTTCTGTTTGCAAATCGTTACACTGCTGCGGCCACTCAATAATTACACCGAGGCCGTGTGCATGAAATTTCGTCTTCTCCTGTGGGTGCTGGGCCTGATGATGGGCAAAGCCAGCCGCACCAACCCCGCCTTCCAGCAGCAGCTAGGTGACAAAGACCTGGCCTTCCAGTTGCAGACCCTCGACGGCAAGGTTGCCCGTCACTTCATCGTCAAAGACCAGCGCATCACCAGCCGCTCGGGTGTACACCCTGAGCCTGCCTTTGCGATTGCCTTCAAAGACGCCGCCTACGGCTTCGCCACGATGCAGGCGAAGAACAAGCAACTGGCGTTCATGACGGGGATTCAGGACAAGTCGATCCAGATCAAGGGCAACCCGGCGCTGGTGATCTGGTTTCAGGGGTTGACCAAGTATCTGAAGCCGAAGAAAAAGAAGTAAGCGTTCAGTGATCGTTCCCACGCTCTGCGTGGGAATGCCGCTTTGGACGCTCCGCGTCCGCTCTTAAGTGGTGACGCGGAGCGTCACGGGATGCATTCCCACGCGGAGCGTGGGAATGATCAGGTTCAGTGCTGGCTGAACTGCGACGCCAATTCCCGCAACAACACCTCGGCATCTAGCACCTTGCCGACCACGTCTTCAGCCTTTTCCCGGCTCAAGCCCAGGCGCTCGAGCAGTGCATCCGGGATGGTTTCATCCGGCCCGGAACCGATCCCCCGGCTGCGCAACAGGCGCACGGCCAGGCACACCAGGTTCGGGTATTCGGCGTACTGCCCGACATCTCATGGGTTTACTTGCCCCGAGACAGTGAGTACTCGATCAGCCAGCAACTGTGCCAGTTCGATTAACTGCGTAACGCCCAGCAGTTCCTCTCGTTTCGGTCCTTCAAGGTCAAAGGCCAGGTCGCAACTCAGCGCATTGGCCGAGGCCAGTGTTTCGCTGAGGTTGACCAGTAGGTCTTGCGTGGGGATGCCGTCTTTCACGGTGAATAGCACGCTGGGTGCTGGATCGATTGGGGGATTTGGGGTGGGTTTGATCATGGTGAAACTCCGGAGATATTAAAGGAGCTGCCATTGATCGCCGCGACGCGATGGGGGTGGCAGCTGTACGCAGGTTCGCGGACCGACTCTCCAGAACATCGGCATACCCGAAGGTATCCCGCGCACAGCCGCCATAGCGCCGCACAGTAGACGACAAAAAAGCGCCAACTGAAAGGACACGATGACGCTTTTGCGTCTGAAGAAATACGGGCCGCGACGCCCGACCGCTGATTGTGCAACGGTGCACTGAGACTAGAGATTGAGTGTCCTAGCGGCAACCTCAACGCCTTGTAAGACGTTTCTGTTTCTAGCCGAACGGACAGTTGTTTGGCTTTGCGCCAGCCAAGCCGAAGAAAAAGAAGTAAGCGTTCAGTTAAACCGAGGTGGATTCATCGGGGGCAAGCCCCCTCCCACATTCGACCGCATTCCACAGCTGGAACTCGGTTAAGTGTGGGAGGGGGCTTGCCCCCGATAGCGGTGTGACTGTCGACAGATTCAGTGCTGGCTGAACTGCGAGGCTAGTTCGCGCAACAACACTTCGGCATCCAGCACCTTGCCGACTACGTCTTCAGCCTTTTCCCGGCTCAAGCCCAGACGCTCAAGCAGTGCATCCGGGATGGTTTCATCCGGCCCGGAACCGATTCCTCGGCTGCGCAACAGGCGCACGGCCAGGCACACCAGGTTCGGGTATTCGGCGTACTGCCCGTCATAGCTCGGGTCATGCTGGAAGCGCAGGGCGGTGGACAGTTCGTCCGGCATGTCCCAGTAACGCATCAGCCAGGCGCCGATCTGCTCGCGGCTGATGCCCAGCAGGTGTTGTTCCACGTAGCTGTGGCACAGGTGCGGGTTGACCTCCAGGTGGCGGCAGATCAGCGAAAAGTGCGGCGGGAACACATGGGCCAGCAGCAGGTAACCAAAGTTGTGCAGCAACCCTGCCAGGTAGGTGAGGCCGGCTTCCGGGCGCTGGGCGCGGGGCATGGCGCGGGTCAGGCCTTCGATCACGGCGGCGGTGTAGATCGACTGGTGCCAGTACGGCGTGGACGGATGCGGGCGGTCCTTGGGCAGGCTCAGGGTTTTACCCAGGGCCAGGCCCAGCGCCAGGTTGATCACCAGATCGAAGCCCAGCACGCGCACGATGGCGTCTTCCACCGAGCGGATCTTGCCCGGCGAAGCGTAGTAGGGCGACGCCGCCCAGCTCACTACTTGGGCGGCCAGGGCCGGGTCGGTTTCCACCACGCCGGTGATGTCGTCGATGGTGGCGTTGGGGTCGACACGCAGCTTGATGATCTTCTGCGCGGTGTCGGCCAGTGGCGGAATCTCGATGGTCGCTTCCAGGCGTTGCTGAATACGGCGGGCAGTGAATGCCTGCATCGCCTGGGTGATTTCCTCACGATCATCATTGGGGCGGTCGAGGTTGGGGCGAATGTTGCTCAGGGGCTCGCCGAACTGAGCCGCACTGGCCTTGGTCAGCATGGTCTTGAAGTGCTCGCTGGCGATTTCCAGCAGCAACCCGGCTTCGCCCGAATGCACCAATAGACTCGGCTCGTTGAGCAGGCTGCCTTCATACAGGCACGGCGAACTGGTGAGCGGCGGCAGGCCCGGCAGCAGGTTCAGCTCATGCTTGCCCAGCATGCGCTCGACGCGCTCCGGCGCCACAGCGGTGAGGCGGCGACCGGTGAGCTCGGTAAGGCGGTTGAGGTCGAGCAACTGGCTTTGGGGGAACAGCACCATGAGCGCGCCAACGGCATCTTCGAGCAGTACCGCCTGGACCTTTCGCGCAGGGTTCAGGCCCGTCTGTTCAGCGACTTCCGTGTAGGGGATGGCGAGCTTTGCGAGCAACGCCCGAATGACCGGCGGGGCGGTCAGTGGGGCGGTAGCGAGGGCAACTTCTGACATGGCCTGATCCAATTTTTTTCATTCATTGGAGTATAACCAGCTTGGTAGAGGTGTAGGTCGGATAAGTGAGTCGGCTGTCACACTTGGCCGTATTGCTGCCCGTGCCGCAGCCAACGGTTGAGCAGCGGGCTGACATGCTCAGGCCAGCGTTCCAGCAGCGCCTGCGCCGCATCGCGCACTGCGGGCAACAGGTCGGCGTCGCGCATCAGGTCGGCGACCTTGAATTGCAGCAAACCGGTTTGGCGGGTACCGAGCATTTCTCCCGGGCCGCGCAGCTCGAGGTCTTTTTCAGCGATGACAAAGCCGTCGTTGGTTTCGCGCATGATGCCCAGCCGTTGGCGGCCGATCTGCGACAGCGGCGGGTGATACAGCAGCACGCAGTGGCTGGCGGCGCTGCCCCGCCCGACACGGCCGCGCAATTGGTGCAGTTGGGCCAGGCCCAGGCGTTCGGGGTTCTCGATGATCATCAGGCTGGCGTTGGGCACGTCCACGCCGACCTCGATCACGGTGGTGGCCACGAGCAATTGCAGGTTACCGGCCTTGAACTCGGCCATCACTGCAGCTTTTTCGGCAGGTTTCATACGGCCGTGGATCAGCCCGACCTTGAGCTCGCCCAGGGCACTGGTGAGGTCTTCATAGGTGGTTTCGGCGGCCTGGCAGGTCAGCTCCTCGGACTCTTCGATCAGCGTACACACCCAGTACGCCTGGCGGCCTTCGGCGCAGGCGCCGCGCACGCGTTCGATCACCTCGACGCGTCGCGTGTCGGTGACCAGCACGGTGTTGACCGGCGTACGGCCGGGCGGCAGTTCGTCGAGGATCGAGGTGTCGAGATCGGCGTAGGCACTCATCGCCAGGGTGCGCGGGATTGGCGTGGCGGTCATGATCAACTGGTGCGGGTTCATGCGCCCACCCACGCCTTTCTGGCGCAGGGCCAGGCGCTGTTGCACGCCAAAGCGGTGCTGTTCGTCGATGATCACCAGGGCCAGGTTCTTGAACTGCACTTCATCCTGGAACAGCGCATGGGTGCCCACCACCATCGGTGCGCCGCCGGCAATCTGCTCCAGCGCTGCTGCGCGCGTCTTGCCCTTGAGCTTGCCGGCCAGCCACGCGACTTCCAGCCCCAGCGGCTCGAGCCAGCGTTTGAAGGTGATGAAGTGTTGCTCAGCGAGAATTTCCGTGGGCGCCATCAACGCGACCTGGTAACCGGCTTCCAGGGCCTGCAAGGCGGCGAGGGCGGCGACCACGGTCTTGCCCGCGCCCACATCGCCCTGGATCAGGCGCAGCATCGGTTCCTGCTGGCTGAGGTCGTAGGCGATTTCGTTGCCGACGCGTTGCTGCGCGCCGGTCGGTGCGAAGCCCAGGTTGGCCAGGTATTGCGCGGGCAGGCGCGTGGCTTTGGGCATCGCCGGTGCGCGCAGCGAGCGCATGCTTTCGCGCAGGCGCTGCTGGGACAGTTGATGGGTCAGCAGTTCTTCGAAGGCCAGGCGATGCTGCGCCCAGTGGTGGCCGAGGGCGAGTTCGTCGACATCGGCGTCGGCCGGCGGGTGATGCAGGTAGCGAATCGCATCCGCCAGAGGCGCCAGCTGATAATCGCGGGCCAGCTCCAGCGGCAACCAGTCGGGCAGGCTTTGCGGTCCGAGCATCGTCAGGGTCTGCATGCACAACTGGCGCAGGCGTTGCTGGGTGAGGCCTTCGGTCAGCGGGTAGATCGGCGTGAGGGTGGTGTCCACCGGCGGCGGTTCATCGCCGGTAATGGCGCGGTACTCCGGGTGGTAGATCTCCAGGCCCGAGGCCCCCGGACGCGCTTCGCCGTAGCAGCGCACGCGGGTGCCGCGCTTGAGGCCTTCTTTCTGCGCATTGCTGAAATGGTAGAAGCGCAGGCTCAGGCCACCGGTGCCGTCCTGCAGGCGCACCACCAGGCTGCGGCGCTTGCCCATCACCACGTCGGCGCCGCTGACGGTGCCTTCGATCACCGCGTCCTGGCCGGGACGCAAGTGGCCGATGGGCACGACGCGGGTGCGATCCTGATAGCGCAGCGGCAGGTGGAACAGCACGTCCTGAAGGTTTTCCAGGCCGACCTTGGCGAGTTTCTCGGCCATGGCCTCACCGACACCCTTGAGTGCCGTCACCGGCACCTGCGACAGCTCAGTCATACCGTTACTCAGCTCGCAGCAGACGGTTTGGCCACCGAGCACAGGCGGATCGAGTCGGCGAGGATCTCGATGGCTTTTGGCCGTGGAAAGCTGGCGCGCCAGGCGATTGCCACGGTACGGAAGGGCACCGGCGGCGTAAGTGGGCGCACTTCGATTACGCCGGGGGCGTAGTGATGGCTGTCTACCGCCGACAACGGCAGGATCGAAATACCCAGGCCGGACGCGACCATGTGGCGAATGGTCTCCAGGGAGCTGGATTCCACCGTGGTGTGCTTGGCGCCGTCGTTGCCTTTGGTCAGGGTCGGGCAGGCTTCCAGCACCTGGTCGCGGAAGCAGTGGCCTTCACCGAGCAGCAGCAGGCTCTTGTCATTGAGCAGGCCGGCGTCGATGGTTTCCTTCTGGGTCCATGGGTGCGAGGCGGGCATCAGTACGTAGAACGGCTCGTCGTAGAGCGGCAGGGTCAGCACGTCCGCCTCGTTGAACGGCAAGGCGATGATGATCGCGTCCAGCTCGCCGTTGCGCAGTTTGTCGCGCAGCACGTGGGTGAAGTTTTCTTCGATATATAGCGGCATCTGCGGCGCGACGCGGTGCAGTTGCGGGATCAGATGGGGGAACAGGTACGGGCCGACGGTGTAGATGGCGCCGACCTTGAGCGGTGCGGTCAGCTGGTTCTTGCCGGCTTGGGCCAGCTCGCGAATGCTTTGCGCTTGTTCCAGCACCTTCTGGGCCTGGGCAACGATGCCTTCGCCCACCGGGGTGAGGCGCACGGCGCTCTTGCTGCGCTCGAAAATCAGCACACCGAGTTCGTCTTCGAGCTTTTTCACGCCCACCGACAGCGTCGGCTGGCTGACGTGGCAACGCTCGGCCGCGTGGCCGAAGTGCTGTTCTTGGGCGAGGGTCACGATGTAGCGTAATTCTGTAAGAGTCATAGCGGGCGTCCATGAGGTTGCGGGCCAAGCATACCGGCTGCAATCGATAGACGCACGTTATCAGAACTTTGCTGGGGATTGAGCGAGGACTGTCGGTAATTTTGCTGATTCGCTGCCGCTGAATGTGGAAGGGAGCCAGCCCCCTTCCACATTGCCCTGCTAGCGGCGACGTTTATCGATGTTGTAAACGAACGGTGCGACGAGCTCCACACTGCCGTTTTTCAACAGGTCGGCCGGTGGTTTGGGCAGGGGTTGAGCCTTGCGGATCATCTCCAGCGTGGCGCGGTCCAGGTCGGCGTTGCCGGAGCGGCCCTCCAACTCGTAGGACAGCACATTGCCTTCGCCATCGACCACGAAGCGCAAGCGGTTCATGCCTTCCTTGCCACGTTGCTGGGCGCCCGGCGGGTACTTCTTGTACTTCTGCAGGTGCGCCAGCAGGGTGCTTTGCCAGGAGGCCTGGGCGGCAAGCTGTTGCGCCGACGGGCCCGGAGCGGGCTGGGCGGATTTCTGCGCAGGCGCGTTGCTCGGCGGCGTGTCGCTCGGTGGCTCCTCGGAAGGTTTCTCCTTGGGCGGCTCGGGCTTCTTCTCCACCGGCTTAGGCGGTTGTGGCTTGGGCTTTGGCTTGACCGGCTTAGGCACCTGGATCGTCGGCTTGGGCGCCTCGGCCAACTTCGGCAGCGGCAGCTCTTCGACCGGTGGTGGCGGTGGCGCAACGACCTTGGGCGGTGCAGGCGGCGGCGGTGGCGCCGGCAGGGGCGCCAGGTCGATGACCATCGCGGCCGGAGGCAACGGGATCGCCTGCGGCGCGGACCATTTAAGCGCGATGATGATCGCGACGGCATGCACGCCCAGCACGACTGCGAGGCTGCTGCCATAACGCGTCAGTTTGTGGCGCGTCGTGATCATTTCTTGGCTGCCGTCTCAAGTCCGACCAGGCCTACCTTGAGGTAGCCGGCTGCCCGCAAGGCGTCCATCACGCTCATCAGGTCGCCGTAGTCCACGCCCTTGTCGGCCTGGAAGAAGATCGTCGTGTCTTTCTTGCCTTGGGTCTTGGCATCGAGCACCGGCCCCAGGGTTTCAGCCTTGACTTCTTCTTCGCCCAGGAACAGGCGCTGGTCGGCCTTCACGCTGAGAAAAATCGGCTTCTCCGGGCGTGGCGCCGGCTTGGCGCTGGACGCGGGAAGGTCAACCTTGATGTCCACGGTAGCCAACGGTGCCGCCACCATGAAGATGATCAGCAGCACCAGCATCACGTCGATAAACGGCGTGACGTTGATTTCGTGATTCTCGACGAGCTCGTCGTCGCCTTGATTCAAATGCAGGCCCATGGCCGATTACCCCACTTTCACCATGTGCGGTTGCGAGCTGCGCTCGGTAGGCAGGTGATCGAGGTCGCGGCTGACCAGCAGCAGGACTTCTGCCGACGCGTCCGATACCTGGGCCTTGTAGCCGGCGATCGAACGGGCGAAGACGTTGTAGATCACCACCGCTGGGATCGCGGCAACCAGGCCCAGGGCCGTAGCCAGCAAGGCTTCGGCGATGCCGGGAGCAACCACGGCGAGGTTGGTGGTCTGGGTTTTGGCGATGCCGATGAAGCTGTTCATGATGCCCCACACGGTACCGAACAGGCCGACGAAGGGGGCGGTGGAACCGATGGTCGCTAGCACGCCGGTGCCACTGCTCATGTTGCGACCGCACGCGGCCACCAGGCGCTCCAGGCGGAAGCTGACGCGTTCCTTGATGCCTTCTTTTTCGCGGGTGTTGGCCGACAGGCGCATTTCTTCCAGGGCGTCATGCACCAGCAGGTTGGCCAGGGTGCCCTTCTTGGTGGCGGTTTCACTCGCTTCCTTGAGGGTGGCGGCCTTCTTCAAGTGGACGATTTCAGTGCGCAGACGACGCTTGGCGCCCAGCAGCTCGAAGCCTTTGGCGATCCAGATGGTCCAGGTAATGATAGAGGCGATAGCCAGGCCGATCATCACGGCTTTCACCACCACGTCGGCGTTCTGGTACATGCCCCACGGGGACAGGTCATGGGCCATGCCCAGGGTGTTGTCTTCTTCCAGCACTACGCCAGTGCCGTCGGCAGGAGCTGCAGCCTGGGCCGGGTCGGTTGGCGCAGCCGGGGTGGCGGTATTCTGCTCGGCAGCGGCTGGCGCGGCAGGTGCGGTGGCATCAGCGAAGGCGGCGGTCGGCGCCAGCAGTACGCTGAACAGCATCGCAGCAATCGCACGCCAGGCGCGGGATGGGCTGTGAGGCTTGGTTGGCGAAGCGGGGTTTGTATGACGTGTCATGCTGGCCGGACCTGAGAGAAAATAATGGGTGATCGTCCTGCCAGACCCCTGTGGGTCGAGGACAAATGGGTGGTTATTATTGCAAGTAATTCTTGTTAACTAAAGTGGCACTGTTACTTTATTTCGCTTTTTACTGGCCGTTGATCCTCTCGCGCGGCTAATCTGCGCCTTTGAGAATGGAGTTTTATGATGTCTGCGCCTTCTGTTGTGATTGCCGGTTGCGGCGATGTGGGTAGTCGGCTGGCTAGCCAATTGCTGGCCGCAGGATGGGAGGTGCATGGCCTGCGCCGCGATATTTCGCGCCTTCCCGCCGGCGTGATCGGCATCGCCGGTGATCTGTTCGATAAAGCCTGTCCCGATACCTGGCCGATCGGCGGGGTGGATTACCTGGTGTACTGCGCTGCGGCCACCGACCACGATGAGACCGGTTACCGCGCTGCCTACGTGCAGGGGTTGCAGCATGTGCTGGAGTGGCTGGGCGATTACGGCCAGACGCCCAGGCATTTGCTGTTTGTGTCCAGCAGCAGCGTATATGGGCAGCAGAATGGCGAGTGGGTCGACGAAACCTCTGAAACACAGGCGAAGGGTTATTCCGGCCAAGTCATGCTCGAAGCCGAGCAAGTGGCACTCAATGGTGGCATCCCCGCGAGCGTCGTGCGGCTGACCGGCATTTATGGCCCGGGCCGCGAGTGGCTGCTGACACAGGTTCGGCAGGGTTATCGCGTAGCCGTCGACCCGCCTTTATATGGCAACCGGATTCACGCCGATGACGCGGCGGGCTTGTTGGCGTTTTTGTTGCGGTATGTGGAGCAGGGCGGTTCGCTGGACAAGGTTTATATCGGGGTCGACGATGCGCCGGCGCCATTGGCCGAGGTGGTGGGTTGGTTGCGCGAGTATCTGGGCGTGACGGAGTGGTCCGAGGACGCCAGTGTGCGGCGTGCGGGCAGCAAGCAGTGCAGCAATGCGCGCATCAAGGCGCTGGGCTGGAAGCCGACGTATCCGACTTATCGCGAAGGCTATGCAGCGATCCTGAAGGGCTGAACTCGATTAAAAATGTGGGAGGGGGCAAGCCCACTCCCACATTTGGATCTGTGTCGCAGCGGTTATTGCTTTTCAAGCAGCCATTGGCGCGGGCCTGGCGTGAACTGGGGCACTTCATCCGCCTGCGCGGTGTTGATCGCCTGGAAGATTTCCAGCTGCTTGCCTTTGCGCGCAAAGATCCACGGGTTGCCCACGCCATTCTCCTGCAGCCAAAGGCTGTCGTAGCCGCCGCTCATGGAGGCGCAATCCCCGGCCAGGCACAGCGAATACTGATCAGCGCCAGGCAGGCCGGCGACTTTGCCGTTGGCCTGGAACTGTACCGTGGCGCCATTACCGACACCGTCGGTGATCTTCCAGTCTCCGCCCAAGTACGCCGCATAAAGCGCCCGCTCGAAGTTGGCGCCCAGTGGCGCGCCCTCCGGAGCCGGGTCCTTGGAGCGCGTGAACAGTTGCTCAGGCTCGTTGTCGTTGGCCACCTGCAGCAGCTTTTTGCCTCTGCGCTTGAGCTCGGTGGCAGAGCTGCCGTAGAAGTCCACGCTCCAGGCGCCGGGCTTTTGCGCCAGCAACTTGCCTTCCGCCACTTCAAAACCGTTGTAGTAGCGTGCCTGCAGGGCCTTGGTGTTGACCTCCCATTCGAGGTTCGGGCCAAAGGTCTGCAAGGCTTCACGCAAAGGGCCGCCCTTGGCTGCCGCATCGATGGCGGCCTGGTTGATCCAGGTACCGCTCACATCCAGATTGGCAGGGTTGCTGGCACAGCCGCCGAGCAGCAAGGCGAGCAACGAAGAGGCAATAAGCGCTTTGCGCATGACTAAATCCTTCTGAAACAAAGTCGGCGCAGCGGTTGAGGCTGCGCCGGGTGCTTTTACTCGATGACCAGAATCGCGTCCATTTCAACCTGCGCGCCCTTTGGCAGGGCAGCGACGCCGATGGCGGCGCGGGCTGGGTACGGCTGTTCGAAGTACTTGCCCATGATCTCGTTGACCTTGGCGAAGTGGCTCAGGTCGGTGAGGAAGATGTTCAGCTTGACGATGTCTTTGAACGAACCGCCAGCCGCTTCAGCCACGGACTTGAGGTTTTCGAAGACCTGTACGGTCTGTGCTTCAAAGCCTTCCACCAGTTCCATGGTCTTTGGGTCCAGCGGGATCTGGCCGGACATGTAGACGGTATTGCCCGCCTTGATCGCCTGGGAATACGTACCGATGGCGGCCGGGGCTTTGTCGCTAGTGATTACTGTCTTGGTCATGAATGACTCCTCGTAATAGGCGATGGCTTGTTTGAAGAACTACGCACGCATGCGGGTGATGCGAATCACCCCGGTCAAGGCACGCAGTTTCTTGATCACGCGGGCCAGGTGCACGCGGTCGTGCACGCTGACCACCAGCTGGACCACGCTGATGCGCCCATCGCGTTCGTCCATGCTGATTTTCTCGATATTGCCGTCGGCCGCGTTGACGCTGCTGGCCAGCAGCGCGATCAGGCCACGCTGGTGCTCCAGCTCCACGCGCAGCTCGACATTGAATTCGCCGGTGACATCCTTGGCCCACGAAAGCTGGATGCATTTTTCCGGGTTGTGCCGGATTTCGCTGATATTGCGGCAGTTGTCCAGGTGCACCACCATGCCTTTGCCCGCCGACAGGTGGCCGACAATCGGGTCGCCCGGGATCGGTGTGCAGCATTTGGCATAGCTGAGCACCAGGCCCTCGGTGCCGCGAATCGCCAGCGGGCCTTCGGGGCTCGGCAGCTGTTCGCCTTCGCCGAGCAGGCGGCGTGCAACCACGTAGGCCATGCGGTTGCCCAGGCCGATGTCTTCGAGCAGGTCCTCGATGGTTTCCTGGCGGTACTCGTGAAGCATCGCTTGCACGCGCTCCTGCGGGACCTTGTCCAAGGCGCTGTCAAAACCGTTGAGCACCTTGTTCAGCAGGCGTTCGCCCAGGCTGATGGATTCGGAACGCCGCTGCAGTTTCAAAGCGTGGCGGATATGCGTACGCGCCTTGCCGGTCACCACGAAGTTGAGCCAGGCTGGATTCGGCCGCGCGCCTGGGGCGCTGACGATCTCCACCGTGGAGCCGCTTTGCAGCGGTTCGGACAGCGGTGCGAGACGACGATTGATCCGACAGGCGATGCAGCTGTTGCCCACATCGGTATGCACGGCGTAGGCAAAGTCGACCGCCGTGGAGCCTTTGGGCAGCTCCATGATCCGGCCTTTGGGCGTGAACACGTAGACCTCGTCCGGGAACAGGTCGATCTTTACGCTTTCGATGAACTCCAGGGAGTTGCCGGCACGTTGCTGCATCTCCAGCACGCCCTTGACCCACTGGCGGGCACGGGCATGGGTGCCTTTGGGCTGCTCATCGCCGCTGGATTTGTACAGCCAATGGGCAGCGATGCCGTTGTTGGCCATCTCTTCCATTTCGCGGGTGCGGATCTGGATCTCGATCGGCACGCCGTGCATACCGAACAACGTGGTATGCAGCGACTGATAGCCGTTGGCCTTGGGAATCGCGATGTAGTCCTTGAAGCGCCCCGGCAGCGGTTTGTACAAATTATGTACAGCGCCCAGTACGCGGTAGCAGGTGTCGACCTTGTCGACGATGATCCGGAACGCATACACGTCCATGATCTCGTTGAAGGCCCGACGCTTGCCGCGCATCTTCTTGTAGATGCCGTAGATGTGTTTCTGCCGTCCGCTGACTTCGCCTTCGATCTCGTCGATCGCCAGGCAATGGCTCAGGGACTCTTCGATCTTGTTGACGATTTCCTTGCGGTTGCCCCGGGCGCGCTTGACCGCCTGGTAGATGCGCGCCGAGCGCATCGGGTGCATGGCCTTGAAACCGAGGTCTTCGAACTCGATACGAATGGCGTGCATGCCCAGCCGGTTGGCGATGGGCGCGTAGATTTCCAGGGTTTCCTTGGCGATTCGCCGGCGTTTTTCGCCGGAGAGCACTTCCAGCGTGCGCATGTTGTGCAGCCGGTCGGCCAGCTTGACCAGGATCACGCGGATATCGCGGGCCATGGCCATGGCCATCTTCTGGAAGTTTTCCGCCTGGGCTTCGGCCTTGGTCTCGAAGTTCATCTGGGTCAGTTTGCTGACCCCGTCGACCAGCTCGGCCACGGTTTCGCCAAATTGCGCGCTGAGCGCTTCCTTGGCGATGCCGGTGTCTTCGATCACGTCATGCAGCATCGCGGCCATCAAGCTCTGATGGTCCATGTGCATGTCGGCCAGAATATTTGCCACCGCAAGAGGATGGGTGACATACGCTTCGCCACTACGACGGCGTTGGCCATCGTGAGCTTGTTCGGCGTAGAAATACGCTCGGCGGACCAGGTTGACCTGGTCGGGGCCGAGGTAGGCCGATAAGCGATCGGCGAGGGCGTCTATGCTCGGCAAAGTGTGAACTCCTGCCGAAGGCTGTGACTCCGCGCCGTGCTACGTCGACCAGGCATAGGCTTAGACGGCCTCGTTGGACTCGTCCTCGAACGCTGCGAACAGCGGTTCGTCTTCAACGATTTCAGCGTTGGCGATGAACTCATAGCTCATCAGGCCTTCTGCGATTTCACGCAGGGCTACAACGGTAGGCTTGTCGTTTTCCCACTGGACCAGGGGCTCTTTGCCGCCAGTGGCCAGTTGACGGGCACGCTTGGTAGAGAGCATGACCAGCTCAAAGCGGTTATCCACGTGTTCTAGGCAGTCTTCAACGGTTACGCGGGCCATGGTATTCCTCGGAGCGAATGCAAGATGCGCGCTGCCCGGTTGGGCGAGCGGACTGAGCAGTTTAAAAAATCACCAGCGTTTAGGGAAGCGCTGATTTTTCGCAGGCCCTCGCAAAACCGCTGCAAGTGCCAATGTAAAGCCCTTGCAGCGGTTTTGGGAAGGGCCAATCAGCCGAGCAGTTCGGCGAGTAATTTGCCGAAACGCTGCTGTTGACGCTTTTGCTGCAGCTGGTTGGCGCGGAAAATCGCCTTTAAATCATCCAGCGCGTGGGCAAAATCGTCGTTGATGATCAGGTAGTCGTAGTCGACGTAGTGGCTCATTTCGCTGACGGCTTCGCGCATGCGGCCCTCGATGATCTCGTCGCTGTCCTGGCCGCGGTTGGTCAGGCGCTGGTGCAGGGCTGCAAGCGAGGGCGGCAGGATGAAGATCGAGCGCGCCTTGGGCATCAGCTGGCGCACTTGTTCGGCGCCCTGCCAGTCGATTTCCAGAATCAGGTCGTGGCCTTCATCCAGCGTCTGCTGCAGATGGCTTTGCGAAGTGCCATAGAGGTTGCCGAACACTTCGGCGCGCTCCAGGAAGTCACCGTGCTCGATCATCTTGACGAACTCGGTACGCTCGACGAAGTGATAGTGCACGCCGTTCACTTCACCCGGGCGCATGGCGCGCGTGGTGTGGGAAACCGAGATGCGGATCTGCTCGTCAGCGTCGGTCAGCGCCTTGACCAGGCTGCTCTTGCCCGCGCCCGAAGGGGCGGAAATGATGTAAAGGGTGCCGGTGCTGTGGGTCATGGAGGGTGCCTTACTCAATATTCTGTACTTGTTCGCGCATTTGCTCGATCAACACTTTGAGGTTGACCGCAGCCGTGGTGCTGCGTGGATCAAACGCTTTGGAGCCCAGTGTATTGGCTTCGCGGTTGAGTTCCTGCATCAGGAAGTCCAGGCGCCGACCGGCGGCACCACCGGACTTGAGCACGCGGCGCACTTCGAGGATGTGGGTGCTCAGGCGATCGAGCTCTTCGGCGACATCACTCTTTTGTGCCAGCAGGACCATTTCCTGCTCCAGGCGCACGGGGTCGAGGTCGGCCTTCATGTCGGCGAAGCGATCCAGGACCTTCTGGCGCTGGGTGGCGAGCATCTGCGGCACCAGCTCACGCAGGGTGACGACGTCTTCTTCGATTGAGCTCAAGCGCTCGCTGATCAACCGCGCCAGCTCGGCGCCTTCACGCTCGCGGCCGGCCTTGAGTTCCTTGAGGCCCAGGTTGAACAGGGCCAGGGCCTCGGCGTTGAGGGCTTGCGGGTCGGTGGCGTCGGCCACCAGCACGCCGGGCCAGGCCAGCACTTCCAGGGGGTTCAGCGCGGCCGGCTGCTTGATCAGGCTGGCGATGGTTTCAGCGGCAGCCACCAGTTGCGCGGCGCGGTCGCGGTCGACCTGCAATGGTTTGCCGGTGGTTTCTTCGGTAAAGCGCAGGGTGCATTCCAGCTTGCCGCGGGAAATGCCCTGGCGCAGCGCTTCACGCACGGCGCCCTCGAGGTCGCGGAACGACTCCGGCAGGCGCAGATGCGGCTCCAGGTAGCGGCTGTTGACCGAGCGCAGTTCCCAGCTCAGGGTGCCTTGTGCGCCGGCTTTTTCGACGCGGGCAAAGGCGGTCATGCTGTGCACCATGGAGGTACCTCGCGTTACAGTCCCGCAAACACGGGCTGGTGGTTAAGAAGGCGCAGGATTGTAGCGCAGTGCGCAGGAGGCGCCCAAACATGCGCATTCGTAACCGGATTTTAAGAAGTGCCCCGAATCGGCTGGCGGCTCTATAATGCTCGGCAGTTTTTCGTCCTCAGTACAGGTATTCCCTATGAAACGTCCAAGTGGTCGCGCTGCCGATCAGCTCCGCTCGATCCGCATCACCCGCAACTACACCAAACACGCCGAGGGGTCCGTACTGGTCGAGTTTGGCGATACCAAGGTCATCTGCACCGTCAGCGTCGAGAACGGCGTGCCGCGCTTCCTCAAAGGCCAGGGCCAGGGTTGGTTGACCGCTGAATACGGCATGCTGCCGCGCGCCACTGGCGAGCGTAACCAGCGTGAGGCCAGCCGTGGCAAGCAGGGCGGACGTACCCTGGAAATCCAGCGCCTGATCGGCCGTTCCCTGCGCGCAGCCCTGGACATGACCAAGCTGGGCGACGTGACCCTGTACGTCGATTGCGACGTGATCCAGGCCGACGGCGGCACCCGCACCGCCTCGATCACCGGCGCCATGGTGGCCCTGGTTGACGCATTGAAAGTGATCAAGAAGCGTGGCGGCCTCAAAGGCGGCGACCCGCTCAAGCAAATGATCGCCGCCGTCTCGGTCGGCATGTACCAGGGCGAGCCGGTGTTGGACCTGGACTACCTGGAAGACTCGGCCGCCGAGACCGACCTGAACGTGGTCATGACCAGCACCGGTGGTTTCATTGAAGTGCAGGGCACCGCCGAAGGCGCGCCATTCCAGCCAGCTGAACTGAACGCCATGCTGGCCTTGGCGCAGAAAGGCATGAACGAAATTTTCGAACTGCAGAACGCCGCACTGGCTGACTGAGCCGGTCTCAAGGAGAAACGCCATGAATGACAACAGCCAAATGCCGGTGCCTGCGCCTTCCTACGAAGTGCGGCAGGGGGCAATGTTGTGCCATCTCGCGGCGTTTCTGGGGTTCGTGTTCCCCTTCGGCAGCGTTGTGGGGCCACTGATCCTGTGGCAGATGAAGAAGGAGCAGGATGCGTTTATTGATGATCAGGGCAAGGAAGCCCTGAATTTCCAGATCACCGTCGCCATCGCCTGGATCGCTTGCATCGTGCTGGCCTTCGCAGTGATTGGTTTCTTCCTGATGATTGCCCTGGCGATTGCCACGGTGGTGCTGACCATCATCGGCAGTATCAAGGCCAACAAGGGGATCGCCTATCGCTATCCTCTGACCTGGCGTCTGGTCAAATAATCGCCATCCAAAAAAAACCGACATCGCTGTCGGTTTTTTTGTGCCTGGAAAAACACCTCAGATGGTCAAGGTCCAGTCGTAGTCCACGATCAGTGGCGCGTGCTGCGAGAAGCGCGGCTGGCGCGGCAAGCGGGCACTGCGTACGAACCGGCGCAGACCTGGGGTCAGCAGCTGGTAGTCGAAACGCCAACCCAGGTTGAGCATTTCAGCCTGTTCGTTATCCGGCCACCAGCTGTACTGGTCGCCTTCGCGGCTGACTTCGCGCAGGGCGTCGACATAGCCCATGTTGCCGACAATCTCGTCCATCCAGGCCCGTTCCGGCGCCAGGAAACCCGGGGATTGCTGGCTGTCGCGCCAGTTCTTGATATCCAGCTTCTGTTGCGCCACGTACAGCGAGCCACAATAAATGTACTCGCGACGTTTGCGTCGCTGTTTATCCAGATAACGGGCGAAATCGTCCATTAGCTTGAATTTCTGGTTCAAGTCTTCATCGCCGTTCTGCCCCGAAGGAAGCAGCAAGGTCGCGATGCTGACCTTGTCGAAATCGGCTTGCAGGTAGCGCCCGTAGCGGTCGGCTGTCTCGAAGCCGAGGCCGCTGATGACCGCCTTGGGTTGCAACCGCGAGTACAAAGCCACGCCACCTTGGGTGGGCACTTCGGCATCGCAGGCATAAAGGAAGTAGCCATCCAGTTGGAAGGCTGGGTCGTCCAGTTCAAAGGCGGAGGCGCGGGTGTCCTGCAGGCAGATGACGTCGGCATTCTGTGCTTGCAGCCAACTGAGCAAACCACGCTCGACTGCAGCCTGAATACCATTAACGTTCACACTGATGATCCGCATAAATGGCCCCAAAAATCGCGTGCGTGTATGATACACGCCGTCTACCTAATTAGCTAAATCCGTGGTATCTGAGGCTTTTTTCATGCAGGCGTATCAACGCGATTTCATTCGTTTTGCCATCGATCGCGGGGTTTTGCGCTTCGGTGAGTTCACCCTCAAGTCCGGGCGCACCAGTCCGTATTTCTTCAATGCTGGCCTGTTCAACTCGGGTTCGGCCCTGGCTCAACTGGGGCGTTTCTACGCGGCGGCCATTGTTGAAAGCGGTATTTCCTTCGACGTACTGTTTGGCCCGGCCTACAAGGGCATTCCCCTGGCTGCGGCTACTGCGGTGGCGCTGGCGGAACATCATGGGCAGGACCTGCCGTGGTGCTTCAACCGCAAGGAAGCCAAGGCCCACGGCGAAGGCGGCAGCCTGGTGGGCGCGCCGCTCACGGGCGATGTGCTGATCATCGATGACGTGATTACCGCCGGCACCGCGATCCGTGAAGTGATGCAGATCATCGCTTCCCAGGACGGCGCCAAGGCCGCGGGTGTGCTGATCGCCCTGAACCGCCAGGAGCGTGGCAACGGTGAGTTGTCGGCGATCCAGGAAGTGGAGCGTGATTTCGGCATTCCGGTGGTGAGCATTGTGTCGTTGAACCAGGTGTTGCAGTTCCTGGAAGATGATCCGCAGCTTAAGCAGCACTTGCCGGCGGTGCGGGCGTATCGCGAGCAGTTTGGCGTCTGACACAGAACTTCATGAAGGTAAGGGCTTGTGTGGGAGGGGGCTTGCTCCCGATGGCGGTGTATCAGTTGATTAATTCAGCACAGACCCGCTGCTATCGGGGGCAAGCCCCCTCCCACATTTGATCTTCGGTGTTTTCAAGACCTATGCAAAAAAGCCCCGCTCAATTCGATTGAGCGGGGCCTTTTTGTTTTCTGGAACCTAAGAACGCTTGCGATTGCTGATCAACGTACCCACACCGGTATCGGTAAAGATTTCCAGCAGGATTGCATTTGGCACCCGGCCGTCGAGGATCAGCGAGCTGCCGACGCCGCCTTGCACGGCTTCCAGCGCGCAGCGGATTTTCGGCAGCATGCCGCCATAGATGGTGCCATCGGCGATCAGTTCGTCGACTTGTTGCGTAGTCAGGCCGGTCAACACCTTGCCTTGCTTGTCCATCAGGCCGGCGATGTTGGTCAGCAGCATCAGCTTTTCAGCCTTCAGCGCCTCAGCCACTTTGCCTGCCACCAGGTCGGCGTTGATGTTATAGGACTCACCGTTGACGCCCACGCCGATGGGCGCGATCACCGGGATGAAGTCACCCTTGACCAGCAGGTTGAGCAGATCGGTGTTGATGCCGATCACTTCCCCCACCTGGCCGATGTCGATGATTTCCGGCTGGGTCATCTCCGGCGTCTGACGGGTCACGGTCAGTTTTTTCGCGCGGATCAGTTCCGCATCCTTGCCGGTCAGGCCGATGGCGCTGCCGCCGTGGCGGTTGATCAGGTTGACGATGTCTTTGTTGACCTGGCCACCGAGCACCATCTCCACCACGTCCATGGTCTGCGCGTCAGTGACGCGCATGCCATCGATGAAGTGACTCTCGATCGACAAGCGCTTGAGCAGATCGCCGATTTGCGGTCCACCACCGTGGACGACAACCGGGTTGATCCCCACGGCTTTCATCATCACGATGTCGCGGGCAAAGCCGGTTTTCAGCTCGTCGCTTTCCATGGCATTGCCGCCGTACTTGATCACCAGCGTCTTGCCGACGTAGCGTCGAATGTAAGGCAACGCTTCGGACAGGACCTTGGCGGTGTTGGCAGCGGCTTCGCGTTCGAGGGTCATTCAGGGCTCCGGTAAAAAATCAGAACGGTAATTGGAGATCAGGGGCAACACGTTTCAACTGGACGTGGAAGACGTCCTTGATGCGCTGCAACTCAGCCTCGGTATCCGCCTCGAAGCGCAGCACCAGCACCGGTGTGGTGTTGGACGCGCGAACCAGGCCCCAGCCTTTGGCGTAATCGACTCGCACACCATCAATGGTGGTCAGGTTGGCGCCTTCACCCCATTGCGCATCGTGCAGTGCGTCAATGATGCTGAATTTGCTCTCCTCGGTCACATGGATATTGATCTCTGGCGTAGAAATATCGTTGGGGAAAGTCTGAAACAGCTCTTGCGCCGTGGATTTTTCCTTGCTGAGGATCTCCAGCAGGCGCGCAGCGCTGTAAATGCCGTCGTCGAAACCGAACCAGCGCTCCTTGAAGAACACGTGACCGCTCATTTCGCCGGCCAGCAAGGCGCCGGTTTCCTTCATTTTCTTTTTGATCAACGAATGTCCGGTCTTCCACATCAGCGGGCGACCGCCGTATTCCTTGATCAGCGGCGTGAGGCGACGGGTGCACTTAACGTCGAAGATGATTTCGGCGTTGGCATTGCGCGCCACCACGTCACGGGCAAACAGCATCAACAGGCGGTCCGGGTACACGATCTCGCCGGTTTCGGTCACCACCCCTACACGGTCGCCGTCGCCGTCGAAGGCCAGGCCCACGTCGGCGCCCACTTCCTTGACCTTGGCAATCAGGTCCACCAGGTTTTCAGGCTTGCCTGGGTCCGGGTGATGGTTGGGGAAGTTGCCGTCGACGTCGCAGAACAGCGGGATCACTTCACAGTTCAAGGCTTCGAGCAATTGCGGTGCGATCACGCCAGCCGCGCCGTTGCCGCAGTCCACCACCACTTTCAGGCGGCGGTCGAGCTTGACGTCGCGGGTGATTTCGTCGGAGTAGCGCTGCAGGATATCGACCTTGGTAATGCTGCCGGTGCCGCTGGTCAGGTCGTTGGTTTTCAGGCGCGTGTGCAGGGCCTGGATCTGTTCGTTGGCGAGGGTGTCGCCGGCGATCACGATCTTGAAACCGTTGTAGTCCGACGGGTTGTGGCTGCCGGTAAGCATGACGCCGGATTTACCGGCCAGCACGTTGGCGGCGTAGTACAACGCAGGCGTGGGCACCAGCCCGACGTCGCTGACATGGCAACCGCTGTCTGCCAGGCCCTGGATCAGTTGCTCCACCAACTCCGGGCCGGACAGGCGGCCGTCACGGCCCACCGAAACATTCGGCTCGCCCTGGGCCAGGCTCTGCGCGCCGATGGCGCGGCCGATCCAGTAGGCGGTTTCGGCGGTCAGGGTTTTGGGCACCACGCCACGAATGTCGTAGGCACGAAAGATGCTGTCGGGAAAAGTCGGGGCTACACGGGCTGCGGTACTCATCGCGGGAAGAACTCCATCTGAAAGGGGGCAAGGCTGGCCTGGTGTGGCTGGCCGGCAGGCTCAAACTGAAGGGTATGACGGCGTTTTCGGCAGAGAGTTCGTGGTGTAAAAGTGCCATCGGCGCTTCGGCGGTGTGCTTATTTGTACGTAATCCTTTGATTTTATTGTAGAAAAATCGCTGATGCCGTGTGCGTATTCTTCATCCTCAAAAGCCGGGCGGTGGCGTCTGGCCGAACAATCGCATCCGGCCAGGTTCAGCTTAGTCAGTGGCTGCCGGAATGCCCGAAACCGCCGGCGCCGCGCTGGGTTTCGTCGAATTCCTGCACCAGTTCGAAATGAGCCTGTACCACCGGCACCAGCACCAGTTGGGCAATACGCTCGCCGACAGCAATGTTGAACGCGGTCTGGCCGCGGTTCCAGCACGACACCATCAACTCGCCCTGGTAGTCGGAGTCGATCAGGCCCACCAGATTGCCCAGCACGATGCCGTGTTTGTGGCCCAGGCCGGAGCGCGGCAGGATCAGGGCTGCCAGGCCTGGGTCGCCGACGTAGATCGACAGGCCGGTGGGGATCAGAAGGGTCTGGCCCGGCTCGAGGACAGTGTCTTGCTTGAGCATGGCGCGCAGGTCCAGGCCAGCGGAGCCTGGGGTAGCGTAGGCCGGCAGTGGAAATTCGCTACCGATGCGGGGGTCGAGGATCTTGGCTTGCAAAGCGTGCATGGACATTAAACCTGGTTCAGCCGTTGGGCGATAAAAGAGATCAGTTGGCGGGCAATCTTGCCCTTGCTGGTCTGGGCGAAAACGGTGGCGTGCAACTCGCGGTCGATCACGCTGATGGCATTTTCCTCGCTGTTGAAGCCGATGCTCGGGTTGGCGACATCATTGGCAACGATCAGATCAAGGTTTTTGTCTTTCAATTTGCGTGCGGCGTAGTCCAGCAAATGTTCGGTCTCGGCGGCGAAACCGACGCTGAACGGACGATCCGGACGGGTGGCGATGGTGGCCAGGATGTCCGGGTTGCGCACCATTTGCAGGAGCAGGCCATCACCGCTTGTAGGGTCTTTCTTGAGCTTTTGCGGCGCAACGACTTCCGGTCGGTAGTCTGCAACCGCTGCGGAGGCGATGAACAGGTCGCACGGAATGGCAGCCTCACAGGCCGCCAGCATGTCCCGGGCGCTGACTACGTCGATTCGCGTCACCCGATCAGGCGTCGGCAGATGCACCGGGCCGGTGATCAGGGTGACACGTGCGCCTGCCTCAACCGCGGCTTCAGCCAGGGCAAAGCCCATTTTTCCTGAGCTATGGTTGGTGATGTAGCGCACTGGGTCGATGTTTTCCTGGGTCGGGCCAGCGGTGATCAGTACATGTTTGCCGGTCAGGGCCAGGTGCTGGAAGCACTCGGCAGCACACAGCGCCAAGTCGGTGGCTTCGAGCATGCGGCCCATGCCGACGTCGCCGCAGGCCTGGCTGCCGGACGCCGGGCCGAAGACCTTGAGGCCACGGCTTTGCAGAAGCTGGGTGTTGGCCTGGGTGGCCGGGTCGCGCCACATGGCCTGGTTCATCGCCGGGGCGATGGCGACGGTGGCGTCGGTGGCCAGTACCAGGGTGGTCAGCAGGTCATCGGCGATGCCCTGGGCCAGGCGCGCGATCAGGTCGGCGGTGGCCGGCGCGATCAGGACCAGGTCGGCCCATTTGGCCAGTTCGATGTGGCCCATGGCGGCTTCGGCCGCCGGGTCCAGCAGGTCCAGGTGAACCGGGTGGCCGGACAAGGCCTGCATGGTCAGCGGGGTGATGAACTCACTGCCACCACGGGTCATGACCACGCGCACTTCGGCGCCTTGGTCCAGGAGCCTGCGAACCAGCTCTGCGCTCTTGTAGGCGGCAATGCCGCCGCCGACGCCGAGAACGATGCGTTTCCGATACAGACGCTGCATTGGTTTGCCTTTCCAGTTCAGTGAAGCCAGTTCAGTGACGCCTGCGATGACCCCTCCCCAGGTGAAATCGCATGCAAAAAAGAGGGCCTACGATAACACAGCGTCCGTCTGGCAACAGCGGCGCATGCGGCGTACATCATGGAGAGGAGGTGGGATGAGTATTCGCGATTGGCCTGCTGCCGAGCGGCCGCGAGAGAAGCTTTTGGAGTGGGGCGCGGCCAGTCTGTCCGATGCCGAATTGCTGGCGATCTTCCTGCGCACCGGAGTGTCTGGCAGGAGTGCGGTGGACCTGGCGCGCCATTTATTGGCGCAATTCGGTGGCCTGCGCCCGCTGCTGGAAGCCAGCCAGGCGCTGTTCAATCAGCAGTTGGGCCTGGGGCCGGCGAAGTTTGCCCAGTTGCAGGCGGTGCTGGAAATGTCCCGGCGCCATATGGCCGAGCGCCTGCGCAACGATTCGGTGCTGGAGAGTCCGCTGGCCGTGCGCGAATACCTCAAGGCGCTGCTGCGTCATGAAACTCACGAGGTGTTTGGCTGCCTGTTTCTCGACTCCAAACATCGGGTGCTGGGTTTCGAAGCGCTGTCCCACGGCACTATCGATACCGCTGTGGTCTATCCCCGGCAAGTGGTCAAGCGCGCGCTGGCGTACAACGCGGCGGCATTGATCCTGTGCCACAACCATCCCTCGGGAAGCGCGGATCCAAGCGCCGCTGATCGAAAGTTGACCAAAGTTCTCCAGAAGGCCCTGGAAATGGTGGACGTGCGGGTGCTGGATCACATCATCGTGGGTGATGGTGATCCATTGTCGATGGCGGAATATGGATGGATGTAGAGGGCAGCTGCAAGCCACAAATCGGCTTGCAGCTTGCAGCTTGCAGCTTAAGGCTTGACGCTGACTTTGGAATAATCCTGGCGACCAAACGGGCTGACCTGGTAGCCATCGACATTTTTGCGTGTCAGGGCAAACGCCATGGGGTGCGCCAAGGGCAGCCACAGGGCCTGCTGCTGGATCTGCGCCTGCGCCTGCTGGTAAAGCTTGCTGCGCACGCCTTGTTCGCTGGTGGTCTTGCCAGCGCTGATCAGCTTGTCCAGCGCAGGGTCGCAGTAGCGGGCGAAGTTGGTGCCGGACTTGACTGCCGCGCAGGAAAATTGCGGGGTGAGGAAGTTATCCGGGTCGCCATTGTCACCGGCCCAGCCCATGAAGAGCAGGTCATGCTCGCCAGCTTTGGCGCGGCGAATCAACTCGCCCCATTCGATCACACGGATGTCGGCCTGGATGCCGACCTTGGCCAGGTCGGCCTGCAACAGTTGAGCGCCAAGATTTGGGTTGGGGTTCAGCAGGCTGCCGGTCGGGCGGGTCCAGATAGTGGTCTTGAAGCCATCCTTGAGGCCGGCGCGGTTGAGCAGCGCCTTGGCTTTGGCCAGGTCCTGTGGGTAACCCGACAGCTCCTTGGCGTAGCTCCAGGTATTGGGTGGGTAAACACCGTTGGCCGCTTCGGCGGTGCCTTCGAAGACGGCCTTGAGGTAGCTGCCTTTGTCGAAGGCCAGGTTGATCGCCTGGCGTACTTCGGGCTTGTCCAGCGGCGGGTGCTGGCTATTGATGGCGACGAACGCGGTCATGAAGGCTGCGGTTTTTTCCACCTTCAGGGCCGGGTCTTTTTCGGCTTCGCCCACATCCAGAGGTTTGGGCGACAGGGCGATCTGGCATTCCTCGCGATGCAGTTTCTGCAGGCGCACATTGGCATCCGGCGTGATCGCGAAAATCAGGTTGTCCACCGTCGGTTTGCCGGCGAAGTAGTCCGGGTTGGCCTTGTAGCGCACCACCGCATCCTTCTGGAATCGCACAAAAACGAAGGGCCCGGTGCCAATGGGCTGGCTGTTGAGCTTTTCCGGGGTGCCGGCCTTGAGCAGTTTGTCGGCATATTCGGCCGGGTAGATCGAGGCAAAGCCCATGCTCAATGCGGCAAGAAACGTGGAATCGGCGTGATCGAGGGTGAAGCGCACAGTCAGCGGGTCGAGTGCGTCGATCTTCTTGATCAGCGTGGGCAATTGCAGGGATTGCGCGTGAGGAAAGCCGCTCTGGGCGATCTCGTGCCACGGGTTGGCTGGATCGAGCATGCGTTCGAAGCTGAAGCGCACATCTTCGGCGGTCAGGGTACGGCTCGGGGTGAAATACTCGGTGCGATGGAATTTCACGTTCGGGTGCAGCTTGAAGGTGTACGTCAGGCCGTCTGGCGAGACGTCCCAACTGTCCGCCAGGCTCGGCACCAGTTTTGCGCCGGTTGCGTCGTAGTCCACCAGACGGTTCATCAGCACGTCCGCCGAGGCGTTGGTGGTGGTCAATGAGTTGTACTGCACCACGTCGAACCCTTCGGGGCTGGCCTCGGTGCAAACGCTCAGATTGGTGGCGGCAACGGCCATCGTCGGCGCGATTAAGAGGGGGGCTAGCAATAGCGGTAGGGCAGCGAGGCGCATATTGGGTTTCCTGTGCAAATCGAAGGCCCATCTGCAAGTGCAGTCTGGAAAAGGCCTACCGTAGTGGCCTGTTGGTTAAATGACTAGCCTATTTTTGCCTGTGCTTTTGGCTCAAATGCTGTTTTGATGGCGCCTCAGCGCGTTTCACCTTGCAGGTCCGAGTACTTGCGGGCGCTGAAAATCATTCTGTGCGACGAGCGGTCGGCTGTTGTAGCGGCCCCTCCTGGCAACGGTTCAGGCGCCAATAGCCGAGATTTACCCAGGTAAAAACACACTCGCTGTTGTTGCATCTGGGTCTTTCTGGTATAAAGCAGCGCTCTTTTCTAGGGGCCCGGTTCCTTCGCTTGTAGGTGTAGCCGGTAAGACCCTAAAGAAACGCGGCGCCTGGCGCCAAATGACTGAGAGATTAAGCGGCCAACCCATGCCGGGTTGGGCATGTGGTTTTAGAGGGCTGAGGCATGTCGAGAGTCTGTCAAGTTACCGGTAAGGGTCCGGTGACTGGGAATAACATTTCCCACGCAAATAACAAAACCCGTCGTCGTTTCCTGCCGAACCTGCAGCATCACCGCTTCTGGGTTGAAGAAGAGAAACGTTTTGTTCGCCTGCGTGTATCTGCCAAAGGCATGCGTATCATCGACAAGCGTGGCATCACTGTCGTGCTGGCCGAAATCCGCGCCGCCGGCAAGATCTAAGGAGCTCTATCATGCGTGAATTGATTCGAATGATCTCTAGCGCCGGTACTGGTCACTTCTACACTACCGACAAGAACAAGCGTACTACCCCGGACAAGCTCGAAAAGAAAATGTTCGACCCGCGCGTTCGCAAGCACGTGATCTACAAAGAAGGCAAAATCAAGTAATTGATTTCCTTCCTTGTGAAAAAAAGCCCGTATCTCACGATACGGGCTTTTTTTTGCCTGGGATGATCGTTGGTAACGCCGCCCTGGGCGCTCCGCGTCCCGCTGCTCATTGATCAGGCTTTCTGTTCGAACACCACATAGATCTTGCGGCACGCTTGCAGCACTTCCCAGGTGCCGCTGAAGCCGGCAGGGATCACGAAGCGGTCGCCGGCGCGCAAGGTTTTGGCATTCCCCTCGGCATCGCGCAGCACAGACACCCCCTGCACGATCTCGCAGTATTCATGTTCGGTGTAATTGACCTTCCACTGCCCGATTTCCCCCTCCCAGACACCCGCGTTCATTTGTCCACATGGGCTGTTGTAGTGGTTGTAGATCGTCTGTTCGGGATCGCCCTTGAGGATTTTTTCGGCGGCAGGGCGATAGCGTTCGGGGGCGGTGTTGGCTTGGCTGAAATCAACGATGTCCTGGATGCTCATGGGCTTATCCCGTCGGGCCTGCGGTTGGAAAGCTCAAAGTCTATGTTTATTAAAATGAACATCGCAAGGGCGTTTGCCGCCGTTATGTCAAATATATTGAAACATCCCCAGTCGCTGGTTTAGGGTGGCAAGTGCCTTGAGCCGAACAGCAGGCTGGCCAGGCAAGAATTCGTGGAGGCGCCGGGATCAAATCTCCCAGGCCCTTGTATCCAAATAAGAGGAGGACACTTGCATGACCACCCTGACCCGTGCCGACTGGGAACAACGCGCCAAGGACCTGAAGATCGAAGGTCGCGCGTACATCAATGGCGAATACACCGCCGCCGCTTCCGGTGACACCTTCGAGTGCATCAGCCCGGTCGATGGCCGTCTGCTCGCCACCGTAGCCAGCTGTGACGCCGCCGACGCCCAGCGCGCCGTGGAAAATGCCCGTGCCACCTTCAATTCCGGTGTCTGGTCGCGCCTGGCGCCGGCCAAGCGTAAGTCCGTCATGATCCGTTTCGCCGCGCTGCTCAAGGCCAATGCCGAAGAGCTGGCCCTGCTTGAAACCCTGGACATGGGCAAGCCGATCAGCGACTCCCTGAACATCGACGTACCCGGCGCGGCGCAGGCGCTGAGCTGGAGCGGCGAGGCCATCGACAAGATCTACGATGAAGTGGCGGCCACCCCCCATGACCAACTGGGTCTGGTGACCCGTGAGCCCGTGGGCGTGGTCGGTGCGATCGTGCCGTGGAACTTCCCGCTGATGATGGCCTGCTGGAAACTCGGCCCGGCGCTGTCGACCGGTAACTCGGTCATCCTCAAGCCGTCCGAAAAGTCTCCGCTGACCGCCATCCGCATCGCTGCCCTGGCCGTTGAAGCCGGCATTCCAAAAGGCGTGTTCAACGTGCTGCCAGGCTACGGCCACACCGTGGGTAACGCGCTGGCGGTGCACATGGACGTGGATACCCTGGTGTTTACCGGTTCCACCAAAATCGCCAAGCAGCTGTTGATCCGTTCCGGCGAATCGAACATGAAGCGCGTGTGGCTGGAAGCCGGCGGCAAGAGCCCGAACATCGTGTTTGCCGATGCGCCGAACCTGCAAACTGCCGCCGAGTCCGCCGCCAGTGCCATCGCCTTCAACCAGGGCGAAGTCTGCACCGCCGGTTCGCGCCTGCTGGTGGAACGTTCGATCAAGGACACTTTCCTGCCGTTGGTGATCGAGGCGCTCAAGGGGTGGAAGCCGGGTAACCCGCTGGACCCTGCCACCAACGTGGGCGCGCTGGTGGATACCCAGCAGATGAATAACGTGCTGTCGTACATCGAATCGGGCCATGCCGATGGCGCCAAGCTGGTCGCCGGTGGCAAGCGCACCCTGGAAGAGACCGGTGGCACTTACGTCGAGCCGACCATTTTCGACGGCGTGACCAACGCCATGAAGATTGCCCAGGAAGAGATCTTCGGCCCGGTCCTGTCGGTGATCACGTTCGACAGCGCCGAAGAAGCCATCGCCATCGCCAACGACACCCAATATGGCCTGGCCGCAGCGGTGTGGACGGCGGATATTTCCAAGGCCCACCTGACCGCCAAGGCTCTGCGTGCGGGCAGTGTGTGGGTCAACCAGTACGATGGCGGCGACATGACCGCACCGTTCGGTGGCTTCAAGCAGTCGGGTAACGGTCGCGATAAATCGCTGCATGCGTTCGACAAATACACCGAGCTGAAGGCGACCTGGATCAAGCTCTAACAAATGTGGGAGGGGGCTTGCTCCCGATAGCTTAGTGTCAGTCGCTGCATCTGGTGACTGATACACCGCAATCGGGAGCAAGCCCCCTCCCACACGTTTTAGAGCATGCGCTCCAGGCCGACGCTGGTGGCGAACCAGGCATTGAACCGGCGCCACCAACTGCCCTGCTCCCGGGTCAGGGTGTGCAGCTGGCCGTTATCTTCGGTCACCCACACGATCTGCCCGTCCTGCAGCTTCGCCTCGTAGCTCAACGCCGGCGCCATACCTTGCAGCGCCAGGTTGCGCACATGCTCCGCCAGTTCCGGACTGTCCACCAGCACGCCGACTTCGGTGTTCCATAGCACTGAGCGTGGATCGAAATTGAACGAGCCGATAAACGACTTCTCCCGATCGAAAATCATCGCCTTGCTGTGCAGGCTGGAGTCGGAACCGCGCAAGCTGCCTCGTCGAAACAGGTGCGGGCCGCTGCTTGCGCTGGGGTCGCCCGGTTGTCGACGCAGCTCATAGAGTTTCACGCCATGCTCCAGCAGCGCCTTGCGATAGGGTGCGTAGCCGCCGTGCACCGCCGGTACATCGGTGGCTTCGAGGGAATTGGTCAGCAGACTCACCGACACGCCCGCGTCGGCGCGGCCGGTCAGGTACACCAGCCCAGGCGGGCCCGGAACGAAGTACGCCGAAATCATGATCAGCTCACGGCTGACGCCTGCCAACTGCGGCGCCAGTTGCGTGGTGAGCAGCAATTGCGGGTCCGGGTCGGCCTTGGCCAGCACCTTGCTCGGCGCATCCCACAGCGCCTGGTTCCAGGCCCAGATCAACTCGCGACGCCAGATATCCATGCGTGGCTGGGTCTGGTAGGTGCGCAGGCGGTTATACAAGGCGTGGTTCTGTTGGCGCGATTGGGCCAGTGACGCCTCCAGGCGTCCGCGTGCGACAGCCAGGTCGACCTTGGAGGGCATGGTTGCGACAAACTCATCGATAGGTTTGCTCAGCGCGCTGTTCCAGTACTGATCGAAACTGTGGCCCAGTTGCTCAGCCACCGGCCCGACGCTGAGCATGTCGATATCGGTGAAATTCAGGTTGGGTTCGGCGTCGAAATATTCATCCCCCAGGTTGCGCCCGCCCACGATCGCGGCGCTGTTGTCTGCCAGCCAGAGTTTGTTATGCATGCGCCGGTGTTGCAGCGACAGGTTGAACAGGCGCCCCATGGCCCGCGTCACCCCCGTGCTGCGGCCCAGATGCAGCGGGTTGAACAGGCGAATTTCGATCTTGGGATGGGCGGCAAGGGTCGCGATGATCTGGTCGAGCCCGTCGCTGGTGGTGTCATCCAGCAGGATGCGCACACGCACGCCGCGGTCGGCGGCCTTGAGCAGTTCATCCACCAGCATGCGCGTGCTGATGCCGTCCTGCACGATGTAGTACTGCAGGTCGAGGCTGGTCTGGGCGTTGCGGATCAACTCGGCGCGGGCCATGAAGGCTTCGCTGCTGTTGGGCAGCAAACGAAAGCCCGAACGGCCCTGATACGGCGCCGCCTGGGCCTGGATCGAGCGGCCGAAGGAAGACTGTGCCGCGGGCAGGGCATCACTGGGCACACGCGGTGTGGGGGCCGTCGCGCAGCCACCCAGTGCCAGCGCTCCCAACAGGAAAAGCGATAAAAGCCGTTGAGTCATCAAGGAAGCGCCATCCAGGTCAGGGCGGTTGTCGGCATATGACGGCAATTGCTCGGAAAAGGTCAGTCCGCCGATTCGGCCAGCAGGATGCGCGCAGCGCCACCGACCTTGCGCACGGCCTCTTCAATCTGTGGGGTCGGTTTGGCAGCGTAGTTCATGCGCAGGCAATTACGGTACTTGCCGGATGCAGAAAAAATGCTGCCTACCGCCACCTGTACGCCCTGTTCCATCAGCATGCGGTTGAGTTTCAGGGTATCGAAGCCCTCCGGCAATTCTATCCACAGCATGAAACTACCCTGAGGCCGGCTGGCGCGCGTGCCGGCGGGGAAGTAGCGGCTGACCCAGTCGAGCATCAGGTCGCGATTGCGCTGGTATTGCGTACGCATCCTGCGCAAATGAGGCTCGAAATGCCCGCCTTTGAGAAATTCGGCTATGGCAATCTGCGGCTGCGTGGCGGTAGAGCCCGTGCTGATGTATTTCATGTGCAGCACCCGTTCCAGGTAACGCCCCGGCGCGACCCAGCCAATGCGCAGCCCAGGCGCCAGGGTTTTGGAAAACGAGCTGCACAACAGCACCCGGCCGTCCTCGTCGAAGGATTTGATCGTGCGCGGGCGCGGGTAGCTGTAGGCCAGTTCGCCATACACATCGTCTTCGATGATCGCCACGTCAAAGCGCTGGGCCAGGGTCAGCAGTGCGCGCTTGCGCGCCTCCGGCATGATGTAGCCCAAGGGGTTGTTGCAGTTGGGGGTGAGCTGGATGATTTTGATCGGCCACTGTTCCAGCGCCAGTTCCAGGGCTTCAAGGCTGATGCCGGTGATCGGGTCGGTGGGGATCTCCAAGGCTTTCATGCTCAGGCCCTTGAGGGTCTGCATGGCGCCGTGAAAACTCGGTGAATCCACCGCAACGATATCGCCGGGCGCACAAATGGCGCGGATGCTGGTGGAAAGGGCCTCGTGGCAGCCCGTGGTGATGACGATGTCTTCGGCAGTCAGTTGGCAACCGGAATCCAATGACAGTCGCGCAATCTGCTCGCGCAATTCCATACAGCCCAGGATGTTGTCGTAATACAGCCCCGGCAGATCCTGGCGACGACTGACGCGGGCCAGGCTGCGAAGCAATGGCTTGATAGTCGGCGACAATACATCCGGCATGCCACGGCCCAACTGTATGACGTCTTTGCGCGGCACGGCACGGATCAACTCCAGCACCTGGTCCCACTGGGAAATTTCCACCGGCCGCTGGGCGGGGCGACCCACCTCGGGCAGCGCCGGCAGTTCACGGCCCACCGGTACAAAATAGCCGGACTTGGGCTTGGGCATCGCCAGGCCATTGTCCTCCAGCAATCGATAGGCTTGCTGCACGGTGCTCAGGCTGACCCCATGCTCCACGCTCAAGGCCCGCACGGAGGGCAGTCGGTCGCCGGGGCGGTAGAAGCCTTGTTCGATGCGAGTGCCCAGTAATTCGGCGAGGTTGACGTACAGAGTCACGACGGTCACTCCCAGCAGACCAATACAGATAGGAGGAAAATACAGGATTCAGCCGTTCATAGCAGCATCTGTATGGATTTAATAAAGGTAGGTTGGATCTGTATTGGTTTTGCCCGTGCGCTCATTCTAGTCACTCAGGCAGCAAGCTAACGAGGGACGGGAACATGAACGGCATGAGCGATGTACGGCTGGCATTACATGGCCAGGAACTGGAAGCAGCGCAGGAGCGGACGTTGTCGATGCCTGCCGACAATCGCTGGAGCCTGTTCTGGCGCCGCCGTCATACCCGCAAGGCGTTGCTGACGCTGACCCGCGAGCAGTTGCGCGACGTGGGCCTGACGGCAGAACAGGCGCGCCATGAAGGCTTGAAACCGTTCTGGCGCGATTGATCAGGCCAGTTCCTTGAGGCGGTGCCAGAGCATCCCCAGGGCCAGCAGCGGCGAGCGCAGGTATTTGCCGCCAGGGAAAGTCATGTGCGGCACCTGGGCGAACAGGTCGAAGCGCCCTTGCTGCTGGCCGCTGATGGCTTCGGCCAGCAACCTGCCCGCCAGGTGTGTAGCGTTGAGGCCATGGCCGGCATAGGCCTGGGCGTAATACACATTGGGTTGATCCGCCAGGCGTCCGATCTGCGGCAACCGATTGGCGCCGATGCCGATCATGCCGCCCCATTGGTAATCGATCTTCACATTGGCCAATTCCGGGAATACCTGCAGCATCTTTGGCCGCATGTAGGCGCCGATGTCTTTCGGGTCGCGCCCGGAATAGTGGCAGGCGCCGCCGAACAACAGGCGGCGGTCGGCGGACAAGCGGAAATAATCCACTGTTACCCGCTGGTCACACACTGCCATGTTCTGCGGCAACAGGCGGGCGGCTTGCGCTTCACTCAGGCGCTCGGTGGCGATGATGTAGCTGCCCGCGGGCAATATCTTGCCGCTCAAGTGTGGGTTGAGGTCGTTGAGGTAGGCGTTGCAGGCCAGCACCAGGGTCTTGGCCTGTACCTGGCCCTGGGCGGTGTGCACCTTGACCTGCCCGCCGTAGTCGATGCGCGTCACTTGCGACTGCTCGAATAATTTCACGCCCAACTGCTGCGCCGCGCCGGCTTCACCCAGGGCGAGGTTCAGCGGATGCAAATGTCCGGAGCCCATGTCGATCATCCCGCCCACATAGCGGTCGGAGCCGATCACGCTGGCCATTTCGCTGGCTTGCAGCAGGCGCACTGGATGGCGATAACCCAGGCTGCGCAGCTCTTCGGCGTCTGCGGCGAGGCCCTGCAGGTCGCGGGGTTTGTTGGCCAGGTCGCAGTAGCCCCAAGTCAGGTCGCAGGGGATCTGGAAGCGTTCGACACGCTCGCGCACGATCTCCACCGCTTCCAGGCCCATCAGTTTCATCTGGCGCACGCCGTCGGTGCCGATCACATTGGCGAACTGGTCAAGGCCATGGCCGACGCCGCGAATCAGTTGCCCGCCGTTACGCCCGCTGGCGCCCCAGCCGATCTTGCGCGCTTCCAGCAGCACCACGCTGAAGCCGCGCTCGGCCAGTTCCAGGGCGGTATTGAGCCCGGAATACCCCCCGCCAATCACGCAGACATCGGCGCGCACCTCGCCCGTCAACGCCGGGTAATCGGGGTGCGGCACGCTGCTGGCGGCGTAGTAGGACGCGGTGTGCCGGGCGCTGGCGGTCATGGGGGGCCTCCCTGTTTGGAAAATTTGACGCAGGATACAACGGTCCGACGGAGCTGTCTGTGCGCGCCGTTTTACGGCAGAATCCAGGCCTGTTCGCGGTGGGGTGTGGGTGTCGATGAGTTGCAACAGTCAGAAAGTCAGCGCCTTGCGCCGACAGATTCCTTCGTTCGAGTGTGTCCCTGGCTGCCACGACTGCTGTGGGCCGG
Organism: Pseudomonas sp. R4-39-08; assembly: GCF_003852275.1. Taxonomy (NCBI): domain Bacteria; kingdom Pseudomonadati; phylum Pseudomonadota; class Gammaproteobacteria; order Pseudomonadales; family Pseudomonadaceae; genus Pseudomonas; species Pseudomonas sp. R4-39-08. The sequence continues at coordinate 5,688,782 of NZ_CP027733.1, read as the reverse complement.
TCACCACCTCGCCCGAGGAAATGTCGCGCCTGCCACGCAAGACGGCCGCCGAGCAGGAAGCTGCGATGGATGAGCTGAACTGTGTGCACCTGGGGCCGAACGGTTGCACGGTTTACGACGAGCGCCCGTTGATCTGCAGGCTGTTTGGCACCACCAAGACCCTGCCATGCCCCAATGGTCGGCGACCGGTGGAGCTGATTCATCCACGGGTGGAAAAGCAGATCCATGAGTACATGGCGAGCACCCGGCAAGTACTGGTCTAACCATGTGGGAGGGGGCTTGCCCCCGATTGCGATACACCAGGCACACACAGGCTGGCTGAACCACTGCAATCGGGAGCAAGCCCCCTCCCACATTTGAATGAGTTGTGCCAGTCAGTCCGGAATCGGCAGGTTCAGGCTTTCCTTCACTTCTTCCATCACGATATAGCTCTTGGATTCGCGCACATGGGGCAACTTGAGCAGGATATCGCCGAGTAATTTGCGGTACGAAGCCATTTCGGAAATCCGCGCTTTCACCAGGTAGTCGAAGTCCCCGGACACCAAATGGCACTCCAGCACATGGGGCAGTTTGAGCACGGCGCGGCGAAACTCTTCGAACGTATCGCCAGACTTGTAATCCAGGCTGATCTCGACAAATACCAGCAAACTCCCCTTCAAATGCTGCGGATTGAGCCGCGCGTTGTAGCCCATGATGATCCCCTCGCGCTCCAGCCGGCGTACCCGCTCGGTGCACGGCGTCGTCGACAGCCCAACCTTCTCGCCCAGTTCCGTGAACGAAATGCGCCCATCGGTCTGCAGGATGCGCAGGATATTTCGGTCGATCTTGTCCAGCTCCCGCTTGGTCTGGGTGTTGGTACGCATAGGGGATACGCCTCTGTTAAAACGGTTTGTGCCGAGAATTGTCGCCAAATATAGGCATTTATATAGTGAAATGCACTGGCGATTGTTTTTTACACTGCGTCCATCATTGCTCGAATAACACACGTCAGCGGCTCAGCCCGTGGTGAGGATATAAAAATGCGCGTTCTGGTCTTGGGTAGCGGCGTCATTGGGGTGACCAGTGCCTATTATTTGGCGCGGGCCGGCTTTGAAGTCGTCGTGGTCGACCGCCAACCCGCTGCCGCCATGGAAACCAGTTTCGCCAACGCCGGCCAGGTATCCCCAGGCTACGCGTCGCCATGGGCCGCGCCGGGCGTGCCGCTCAAGGCGATCAAGTGGCTGCTGCAGCGCCATGCGCCGCTGGCAATCAAGGCCACTGCCGATATCGACCAATACCTGTGGATGGCACAGATGCTGCGCAACTGCACCGCCAGCCGGTATGCGGTGAACAAGGAGCGTATGGTTCGCCTCTCTGAGTACAGCCGCGACTGCCTCGATGAACTGCGCGCTGAAACCGGGATTGCCTACGAAGGGCGCAGCCTGGGGACCACCCAAGTGTTCCGCACCCAGGCCCAGCTCGATGGCGCGGCCAAGGACATCGCCGTGTTGCAGGAGTCCGGCGTGCCCTTCGAGTTGCTTGACCGTGCCGGCATCGCCCGGGTCGAGCCAGCCCTGGCCAGCGTCACCGATATTCTCGCCGGCGCCCTGCGCCTGCCCAACGACCAGACCGGCGACTGCCAGATGTTCACCACGCGCCTGGCGCAGATGTGTGAGCAGTTGGGCGTTGAGTTTCGTTTCGAACAGGACATCCAGCGCCTCGATCATGCAGGCGACCGCATCAATGGCGTGTGGATCGATGGCAAGTTGGAAACCGCCGACCGCTATGTGCTGGCCCTCGGCAGTTATTCGCCGAAGCTGCTCAAGCCGCTGGGGATCAAGGCTCCCGTGTACCCCCTCAAGGGCTATTCGCTGACCGTGCCGATCACCAACCCGGCAATGGCGCCTACCTCGACGATCCTCGACGAAACCTACAAAGTCGCGATCACCCGTTTCGACAACCGCATCCGCGTCGGCGGCATGGCTGAGATAGCCGGTTTTGACCTGTCGCTCAACCCGCGCCGGCGTGAAACCCTGGAGATGATCGTCAACGACCTTTATCCTCAGGGCGGCGATTTGGCCCAAGCCAGTTTCTGGACCGGCCTGCGCCCGACCACACCCGATGGCACACCGATTGTCGGCGGCACCCCATTCAAGAACCTGTTCCTGAATACCGGCCACGGCACCCTCGGCTGGACCATGGCATGCGGCTCCGGTCGTTTGCTGGCTGACCTGATGGCGAAGAAAACCCCGCAGATCAGCGCCGAAGGCCTCGCTATTTCCCGTTACGGCAACCACCAGGAGTCCGCACGACATGTCAATCCAGCGCCAGCTCACCAATGAACGCATGAGCCAGATCGTTGTTCACAGCGGCACCGTGTACCTGGCAGGCCAGGTCGGCGATGACATGAATGCCGGCATCGAGCAGCAGACCCGTGAAACCCTGGCCAACATCGAGCGTCTGCTGGACCTGGCCGGCACCGACAAGACCCGGTTGCTGTCGGTGACGATATATTTGAAAGACATCGATGCCGACTTCGCTGGTATGAACGCGGTGTGGGATAAGTGGCTGCCCAAAGGCGCCGCGCCCGCTCGCGCTACGGTTGAAGCCAAACTGTGTGAGCCGAACATTCTGGTAGAGCTGTCCGTCGTGGCTGCGCTGCCTTAACTGAATCCCTCTCCCGGCGCCGACGTTGTTGGTCGGCACCGGTTTTTTTACTCTGCCGCCTAGAAGCCTGCCGCCATGCGTCCTGCCCGTGCCCTGATCGACCTTCAAGCCCTGCGCCACAACTACCAACTGGCCCGCGAAGTCAGCGGGGCCAAAGCCCTCGCCGTGATCAAGGCAGATGCCTACGGGCATGGCGCGGTGCCCGTGGCTCAGGCGCTGGAGGCCGAGGCTGACGGGTTCGCCGTGGCGTGCATCGAAGAAGCCCTGGAACTACGCGCCGCCGGCGTACGTGCGCCGGTGCTGCTGCTGGAAGGTTTTTTCGAAGCCGACGAGCTGCCGCTGATCGTCGAGCAGAACCTGTGGTGCGTGGTGCATTCGCTGTGGCAACTCGAGGCTATCGAGCAGGCTTCGCTGAGCCAACCGTTGACCCTCTGGCTCAAGCTGGACTCGGGCATGCACCGTGTCGGCCTGCATCCCAAGGATTTCCAGGAGGCGTATAAGCGCCTGCTGGCCAGCGGCAACGTCGCAAAGATTGTGTTGATGAGCCACTTCGCCCGCGCCGATGAGCTCGATTGTGTGAGCAGCAACGAACAAGTGGCGGTATTCGAAGCGGCCCGCCAAGGGCTGGCGGCGGAGGTGAGCCTGCGCAATTCACCGTCCGTCATGGGGTGGCCGAGTGTGCCCAGCGACTGGGTGCGCCCAGGCATCATGCTCTACGGCGCCACGCCCTTTGGTGACGACCAGGCCATCGCTGCCCGCTTGCAGCCGGTGATGACCCTGGAGTCCAAGATCATTTGCGTACGCGAACTGCCCGCCGGCGAGCCCGTGGGCTACGGCGCCAGGTTCGTCACGCCCAAGCCGATGCGTATCGGCGTGGTTGCCATGGGCTACGCCGATGGCTACCCGCGCCACGCGCCTACGGGCACGCCGGTGCTGGTCGCCGGTCAGCGCAGCCAGTTGCTGGGCCGGGTGTCCATGGACATGCTCTGCGTCGATCTGACGGATGTGCCCCAGGCGGGCCTGGGTTCCACAGTGGAGTTGTGGGGCAAGCACATCCTCGCCAGCGAGGTCGCGACCGCTGCCGATACCATCCCTTACCAGATCTTCTGCAACCTGCGCCGGGTGCCAAGGCTCTATTGCGGCGCTTGATCGCCCGGTACGAATACAGCTGTCCGGGATTTAGGCCCAAGTGTTGTAAATACTGAACGCTGTCGCCATGATAACGCTCAATTACAACAAAGCCTGAATCCTAGGAGGCTCCTGCATTGGACGTCGGCGAACGACTGCAATCCATCCGTAAACTCAAAGGTCTTTCCCAGCGCGAGCTTGCCAAGCGTGCGGGCGTCACCAACAGCACCATTTCGATGATCGAGAAAAACAGCGTCAGCCCCTCGATCAGTTCCCTGCGCAAGGTCCTGGGCGGCATTCCCATGTCCATGGTCGAGTTCTTTTCCGAAGAGATCCTCCAGGAAATACCGACGCAGATCGTCTATAAAGCCAATGAGCTGATCGACATCTCTGACGGTGCCGTCACCATGAAGCTGGTAGGCCGAGCGCACCCGAGCCGGGCCATCGCGTTTCTCAACGAAATCTACCCGCCAGGCGCCGACACGGGCGAAGAAATGCTCACCCACGAAGGCGAAGAAACCGGGATTCTGGTGGAAGGGCGTTTGGAACTGGTGGTCGGCCTTGAAACTTTTGTGCTCGAAGCAGGCGATAGCTACTACTTTGAAAGCACCAAGCCCCATCGTTTTCGCAATCCGTTCGACGTGCCGGCGCGACTAATCAGCGCAGCCACACCCGCGAACTTTTAAAACAGAGGCGCCCTGCCAGCGTTGCAGAGGTTCGCGCAGCTGTACACCGTGAGGCCGAATCTCCCTTTATTTAATAGGGTTGTTTCGGCCGGGCGGGCTAACCGCTATACTTTCGCCGCCTGTGAAACCGTGGCCGCAGGCGTGAATAGCCACCATTGAGGGTGAACGCGTGAACCTAATTATGAAAATGCTGGCTGCACCAGCAACCGTACTGGCCCTATGGGCTGTCAGCGCTCAAGCTGCGACCAACGATGACATCGCCAAGCGCCTGGAGCCTGTGGGCCAGGTGTGTGTCCAGGGCCAGGAATGCAAGGGCATGGAGGTCGCGGTCGCGGCGGGCGGCGGTGGGGCGAAAACCCCGGACGAGATCATCGCCAAGCACTGCAATGCTTGCCACGGCACCGGCTTGTTGGGAGCGCCGAAAGTTGGCGATACCGCCGCGTGGAAAGAGCGCGCCGATCACCAGGGCGGCCTTGACGGCATCCTCGCCAAGGCGATCACGGGCATCAATGCCATGCCGCCCAAGGGCACTTGCGCGGATTGCTCGGATGACGATCTGAAGGGTGCGATCAAGAAGATGTCCGGGCTCTAACCCGTCGATCTTCGCCAAAAAGGCCGCTCACGAGCGGCTTTTTTGTGCTCGCGATTTGAGTTTCGTGGCTGTTCATTGCAGCAAAGACCCGGCAAGCTCGGTCCAACCCCAATTCATGGAATGTTCGGGAGCAGTCGGATGGTGCAGTTGTGTTCAATCGAGCAAGCAGTTGACGACGTATTGGCGCGCTTGCCGGCGCATATCCACATGGGCATGCCCCTGGGTTTGGGCAAACCCAACCTCTTCGCCAATGCGCTCTACCGGCGTATCGCCAAGCTGCCCGAGCGCGCGCTGACGATCTACACCGCGCTGAGCCTGGGTCGTCCCGCCCTTGGCGACGGTTTGCAGAAGCGCTTTCTCGAACCGTTTATCGAGCGAGTATTTGGCGATTACCCCGAGCTGGATTTCCTCGCTGACCTGCACACGGACAGCCTGCCGAAAAACATCCGCGTGCAGCAGTTCTTCATGCAGCCCGGCAGCCTGCTCCACAGCGACTCGGCGCAGCAGGACTACGTCAGCAGCAACTACAGCCATGCCGCGCGGGACATCAACGCCGCCGGCCTGAACCTGGTGGCGCAACTGGTTGCCAGCAGCGCCGAGCACCCCGACCGCCTGAGCCTGAGCTGCAACCCCGATATCACCCTCGACCTGCTGCCGATGATCGCCAAGCGGCGCGCGGCGGGTGAGACGATCCTGATCGTCGGCCAGGTCCATAGCGACTTGCCCTACATGCCCGGCGATGCCGAGTTGGGCATGGACGCATTCGACTACCTGCTCGATGAGAAAGACAGCACTACGCTGTTCTCCACGCCAAACATGCCGGTGGGCTTCCAGGACCACTTTATCGGCCTGCACGCCAGCACACTGGTGCGCGATGGCGGCACCTTGCAGATCGGTATCGGCTCCATGGGCGACGCGCTGACCGCCGCATTGCTGGCGCGCCAGGCCGACAACGAAGCCTATCGATTGCTGCTGACTGACCTGGATGTGTATCAATGGGCGCCCTTGATCAGCCGTGAGGGCGGCGTTGAGCCATTCGCTCGTGGCCTTTACGGTTGCAGCGAAATGTTCGTCAACGGCTTGCTGGTGCTGGCCGATGCCGGAATCATCCGGCGCAAGGTGTACGCGGATGTGGCAACCCAGGAGCAGGCCAACGCCGGGCTGCTCGACGATGCGGCGCAGCCCGATGGCATCTCGATCCATGGCGGTTTCTTCCTCGGCCCGCGCAGTTTCTACCAGCGCTTGCAGGAGATGAGCCACGCCAGGCGGCTGGCATTCAACATGACCCGCATCAGCTATATCAACGAGCTGTACGGCCAGGAAGAGCTCAAGCGTTTACAGCGCCAGGACGCACGGTTTATCAACAGCGCGATCATGGTCACCCTGCTCGGCGCCGGTGTGGCCGACCAATTGGAAGATGGCCGCGTGCTCAGCGGCGTGGGCGGGCAGTACAACTTCGTTGCCCAGGGCCACGCACTGGAAGGCGCACGCTCGGTGCTGATCCTGCGCAGCTGGCGCGAGTCGGCGGGGGAGGTCAGTTCGAATATCGTCTGGGAGTACGGCCATTGCACCATTCCCCGGCACCTGCGGGATATCGTCATTACCGAGTACGGGATTGCCGATTTGCGCGGTCAGACGGATGCCCAGGTGATCGAGGCGTTGCTCAATATCACTGACTCGCGCTTCCAGGAAGGCTTGATCGAACAGGCGCAAAAAGCCGGCAAGCTGCCCAAGGATTTCAAGCTGGACCCGCGTTTTGCCGACAACACACCGCAGCGGCTGCAGGCGATTCAGGCCAAGCATCGACGGCTGTTCCCGGAATACCCGTTGGGCAGTGATTTCACGGATGAGGAGCGGGACCTGTTGCGTGCTCTGAATTGGCTCAAGAGCAAATTCAAGCTCACGGAGATGCTGGAACTGGGCAAGGCGGCGCTGGATGCACCGGAGCCGGAGGCGTTTCCCAAGCACTTGGAGCGGATGCGGTTGGATCAGCCGGAGGGGTTGAAAGAGGATCTGTATCAGCGCCTGTTACTCGCCGGCCTTCAGGCCACCGCGCACTAACATTCCAACACAGGGCAAATGTGGGAGGGGGCTTGCTCCCGATAGCGGTGTATCAGTCACCAAAAAGGTTGGCTGACCCACTGCCATCGGGAGCAAGCCCCCTCCCACATTTTGAGCTGTGTTGAATCAGATAAAGGTCACAACCCCACCCGCCAGCGACTTCACCCGCGCCAGCGACTCAACCCTATAACCCTGCGCATCCAGCTCCGCACGGCCACCTTGAAACGACTTCTCGATCACGATGCCCAGGCCGGCGACGGTCGCGCCCGCTTGCTTGATGATCGAAATCAGCGCCTGGGAGGCCTTGCCGTTGGCCAGGAAGTCATCGATGACCAGCACGCGGTCGCTGCTGGTCAGGTGGCGTGGGGAAATTGCCACGGTGCTTTCGGTTTTCTTGGTGAAGGAATACACCGTCGCCGACAGCAGGTTTTCGGTCAGTGTCAGGGACTGCTGCTTGCGTGCGAAGATCACCGGCACGCCGAGGTTCAGGCCGGTCATGATCGCCGGGGCGATGCCTGAGGCTTCGATGGTGACGATCTTGGTGATGCCGGAGTCCTTGAACAGCGCGGCGAATTCGTCGCCGATCAGTTTCATCAGTGCCGGATCGATCTGGTGGTTCAGAAAGGCATCAACCTTGAGTACCTGATCGGAAAGCACGATGCCTTCTTCGCGAATTTTCTTGTGCAGTGCTTCCACGGAAAGCTTCCTCTGTTAGCGCAACAGGCGCCGAAAGTAGATTAAAAAGTAGTCGATTCTAGCGCTTTAACATCGCGCGTATATCAGCCAAGGCGCTGTTGCCGCGAACGGCCTTCACCTCGGTCGGGGTGTCGTCGTTGCCTTCCCAGGCCAGGTCATCCGGCGGCAGCTCATCGAGGAAGCGGCTGGGGGCACAATCGATGATTTCGCCGTATTGCTTACGCTTGGCAGCGAAGGTGAAGGCCAGTGTCTGACGCGCACGGGTAATGCCCACGTAGGCCAGGCGCCGTTCTTCCTCGATGGTGTCGGCTTCGATGCTGGAGCGATGCGGGAGGATTTCCTCTTCCATGCCCATGATGAACACGTAGGGAAACTCCAGTCCCTTGGACGCATGCAAGGTCATCATCTGCACACCTTCGGCGCCGTCTTCCTCTTCCTGCTGGCGCTCGAGCATGTCGCGCAGCACCAGCTTGCCGATGGCGTCCTCAACGGTCATTTCACCGTCTTCGTCTTTTTCCAGGGTGTTCTTCAGGGCTTCGATCAGGAACCAGACGTTGCCCATGCGGTAGTCCGCGGCCTTGTCGCTGGAACTGTTGGTGCGCAGCCAGTTTTCGTAGTCGATGTCCATGACCATGCTGCGCAGGGCGCTGATCGGGTCTTCACCGGCGCACTGCTCGCGTACCTTGTCCATGAAGCGCTTGAAGCGCGACAGGCGGTCGGTGAAGCGCGTGTCCAGGTGTTCGCCCAGGCCGATTTCGTCGGTGGCGGCGTACATCGAGATCTTGCGTTCAGTGGCGTAGTTGCCAAGTTTTTCCAAGGTCGTCGAACCGATTTCCCGACGTGGGACGTTGATCACGCGCAGGAAGGCGTTGTCGTCATCCGGGTTCACGATCAGGCGGAAGTAGGCCATCAGGTCTTTCACTTCCTGGCGCCCGAAAAAGCTGTTGCCGCCCGACAGGCGATACGGTACCTGGTGGTGCTGCAGTTTCAGCTCGATCAGCTTGGCCTGGTAGTTACCGCGATACAGGATCGCAAAGTCGCTGTAAGGCCGGTCGGTGCGCAGGTGCAGGCTGAGGATTTCCACGGCCACGCGCTCGGCTTCGGCGTCTTCGTTGCGGCAGCGGATCACGCGGATTTCGTCGCCATGGCCCATCTCGCTCCACAGCTGTTTTTCAAACTCGTGGGGGTTGTTCGAGATCAGCACGTTGGCGCAGCGCAGGATACGGCTGGTGGAGCGGTAGTTCTGCTCCAGCATCACCACTTTCAAAGACGGGTAATCATCCTTGAGTAGCATCAGGTTTTCCGGGCGCGCACCGCGCCAGGCGTAGATCGACTGGTCGTCGTCGCCCACCACGGTGAACTGGTTGCGTGTACCGATCAGCAGTTTCACCAGCAAGTATTGGCTGGCGTTGGTGTCCTGGTATTCGTCCACCAGCAGGTAGCGCACCTTATTCTGCCACTTTTCCAGGATGTCCTTGTGTTCCTGGAACAGTTTGACCGGCAGCAGGATCAGGTCGTCGAAGTCCACCGCATTGAACGCCTTGAGCGTGCGCTGATAGTGGGTGTAGACGATGGCGGCGGTCTGTTCCTTGGGGTTGCGTGCGGCTTCCAGGGCTTCGGCGGGCAGGACCAGGTCGTTTTTCCAGGCGCCGATCATGTTCTTGATCTCGTCGACGCCGTCGTCGCCCGCGTATTCCTTCTGCATGATGTCGGTCATCAGTGCTTTGACGTCGGCCTCGTCGAAGATCGAAAAGCCCGGCTTGTAGCCCAGCCGCGCATGTTCCTTGCGGATGATGTTCAGCCCGAGGTTGTGGAAGGTACACACGGTGAGGCCACGGCCTTCGCCACCCTTGAGCAGGGTGCCGACGCGCTCTTTCATTTCCCGCGCCGCCTTGTTGGTAAAGGTCATGGCGACAATGTACTGGGCGCGGATGCCGCAGTTCTGGATCAGGTGCGCGATCTTGCGGGTGATCACGCTGGTCTTGCCGGAGCCAGCACCGGCGAGCACCAATAGAGGGCCGCCGACGTAGTTCACGGCTTCTTGCTGCCGGGGATTGAGTCGGGACATACAGAGTTCGGGGAGTCGTCGTTCAAAAGGGCGGGCATTTTAACAGGCTGGCAAGTTTCTGCTGCCCTGGATCGACGGTGTGACGTACCACTCGATCTAAATTTGCCGGTTTTGCTACTTTGCCGCAGGATGTGCGGGGTATTGCGACTATTTTTCACAGTCGGCGTGTTTGATAGCACCTATCATTTGTCAGGCATTGGTCATTGTCAGACCGCACGTCATAATGCCACCGCCAACGAATTCTTGCAGAGTCTAGGGAGCTAGCTTGTCTACGCCTGTCGAACCCTTGCGTTTGCTGCTGCTGGCCGATGAGCCTGAGTGGGCAGCGTTGTTGCGCGAGTGCCTGGCGCCGATGGGCGACGGGGCTGTGCTGATCAGCGCGCCCAACTGGGACTCGGTGAGTCGTCTGTTCGACGACGACCACGGTGCGGTGCTCTTGACCACGCCCCCTCTGCAACCCGGCCCGGGCCGGTGCAGCTTGCCGTGTGTGTTGTTGCTGGAACAGGAACCATTGGTTTCGCCGCTCGGTGTCAGCGATTGGCTGGTCCATTCCGTGCTGGACGCCGATACCTTGCGCCGCTGCCTGCGCCATGTGCGCGAGCGTGGCGTGCTGGAGAACACGTTGCAGCGCCTGGCCGAACAGGACCCGCTCACCGGTATCGCCAACCGCCAGGGTTTCCAGACCTTGCTGGCGGCGCGACTGGCGGATAACGAAGGTCGCGGCCTGGCCCTCGGTCACCTGGACCTGGACAATTTCCGTCACGCCAACGATGCCCTCGGTCATCAGGCCGGCGACCGCTTGATCCTGCAGGTGGTATCGCGGCTCAAGAGCCAGCTTGAAGCCGGTGACCAATTGGCGCGCCTGGGCAGCGATGAGTTCGCGCTGCTGATCGACACCCGCCGTGCGCCCCAGCGCGCCGAGTGGATGGCCGAGCGCATCACCGAAGTCATGGCCGAGCCTTACTGGGTGGACGGTGAAAGCCTGCTGATCGGCTGCAGCCTGGGTGTGGCGCATGCCCGCGCCCGTGCCGGGGCCGACCCGTTGATGTGGCACGCCCATATCGCCATGCAGCAGGCCAAAAGCACCCAGGGCTGTACCTTTCATATCTTCAACGAACGCATCAACCGCAACGCGCGCAGCCTGGCCGACCTGGAAAGCGAATTGCGCCGTGCGCTGCGCCGCGATGAGCTGGAGCTGCACTACCAGCCGCGCCTGGACCTGGACGATGGGCATATCGTCGGCCTGGAAGCCTTGGTGCGTTGGCGCCACGGCGAGCGTGGCCTGTTGCCACCGAGCGAGTTCGTGCCCCTGGCCGAGCAGAGCGGCCTGATCGTGCCGTTGGGGTATTGGGTGATTTCCCGCGCCCTGCGCGACATGCAGGACCTGCGCGAACGCGGCCTGCCGGCGTTGCACATGGCGGTCAACCTGTCGTTTCGCCAGTTTCAGGACAGTCAACTGCTCTCGACACTCAGTCGGCTGATTGCCGAGCGTGGCGTGGAAGCGCAATGGCTGGAGTTCGAGTTGACCGAAACCGCCGTGATGCGTCGCAGCGACCTGGTCAAACAGACCATGGACGCCCTCGGCCGCCTCGGCGTGCGGTTTTCCCTGGATGACTTCGGCACCGGTTTCTCATCGTTCGTGCACCTCAACAGCCTGCCGATTGCCTTGTTGAAGATCGACAAGAGCTTCGTCGGCGGCATGGAAGAGCGCGAAGAGAATCGCAAATTGGTGCACGCCATGATCAACCTGGCCCACAACCTCAACCTGGAAGTGGTGGCCGAAGGCGTGGAGACCGCTGAGCAGCTTGCGCTTTTGAGGCTGTTTGGTTGCGATCAAGCCCAGGGCTACTTGATCAGTAAACCGCTGCCACTGGCCGAGCTGGTGGAGTACCTGACGTTTGGCAAGGGCCAGCAGGCGCTGTTGGGCTGAATAAACTCAATCTAAAAATGTGGGACCTTAGTGCGTCTGTGCGGTCTGGAAACCAGTTTGTATTTCCGGCTCCTGTCGAATCATGCGTTTCATCTTCGCCTCAAACGCCCACGTCAGGCTCACCGCCGCACAGGCAAGGCCCAGCGCCAGGCCCCACCACACGCCGGTCGGCCCCCAGCCTAACGTGAACGCCATCAACCAGGCCGATGGCGCGCCGATCAGCCAGTAACAACCGAGCCCCACCAGGAAGGTGGTCTTGGCGTCCTTGAGGCCACGGATGCAGCCCATGGCAATGGTCTGCACACCGTCGAACAGTTCGAACCAGGCCGCGACGGCCAGCAGGCTGACGGCAAGCACGATCACCTCGTGAAAGGCCGGGTCGTCATGGTCGAGGAACAGTCCGATCAGCGGGTCGGAAAACAGCCAGAACACCACGGCAAACCCCAGCATGACCATGGCGCCGAACCCTATACCGACCCGCCCGGCCAGGCGCGCGCTCAACAACCGCCCGGCGCCATAGTGCTGGCCGATACGCATGGTCACCGCGTAGGACATCCCTGCCGGGACCATGAACGCCACCGAGACGATCTGCAGGGCAATCTGGTGCGCCGCCAACTGCGTACTGCCCATGGTGCCCATGCACAGCGCCGCAAACGCGAACAGCCCGACTTCCACTGCATAGGTGCCGCCGATCGGCAGGCCCAGGCGCCACAGCTCGCGCAGATACTGGGTATTGAGGCGCAGCAGGCCGGTAGTCAGGGGGTAGGCGGCGTAGGTCCGGTTGCTGCGGATGTACCACATCAGCGCCAACGCCATGCCATTGGCGACGATGGCCGTCACCAGGCCAATGCCCATCAGCCCGAGCTTCGGCAGGCCGAACATGCCTTCGATCAGCGCATGGTTGAGCAGGTAATTGACCACCGTGCCGCACAGGCTGATCACCACCACTGGCGTGGCTTTGCCGATAGCGCTGGTGAAACCGCGCAACGCCATGAAGCTCAGATAGCCGGGCAGGGCGAATGGCAGGAGGGTCAGGAACTGCCCGGCGGCCTGCACGTTGGTTTCGGTCTGGCCGAATAGCAGCAGCACTGGCTTGAGGTTCCACAGCAGCAGCGCCGCCGCCAGGGCCATCAACCACGCAAGCCACAGCCCGGACTGGGTCAGGCGGGTGGCGCCGTCGATGTCGCCCGCGCCGTGACGGATGGCCACCAGGGTGCCCACCGCCGCAATCACACCGATGCAGAAAATCGCCACGAACGAATAGCTCGCCGCGCCCAGGCCACCGCCGGCCAGGGCTTCGGGGCTCAAGCGGGCCATCATCAGGGTGTCGGTCAGCACCATCAGCATGTGCGCCAACTGTGAGGCAATCAACGGCCCCGATAGCCGCAGAATGGCCCAGAGTTCGGTACGTACCGGATGCTGCATGATCATCACGCTCGACAGGTCAGGGTGGTGGAGAGGGCTGATTCTCGGCGCTTTGGGCGCATTGCACAAAAGGATAAAAGCGATCGTTTGCATGATTAAAACTCATGCCTGATCTATTCTGGTAGGGTTTGCGGATTGCGCTGTCGGAGCTTTCAGAATGTCCCGTCGTCTTCCTCCGCTTTACGCCTTGCGGGCGTTCGAAGCCGCGTCCCGTCACCACTCCTTTACCCGCGCGGCAGAGGAGTTGTCGATTACCCAAAGTGCGGTCAGCCGGCATATTCGTACGCTCGAAGAGCATTTCGCCTGCCGGCTTTTCCAGCGCAGCGGCCGCACCCTGCAGCTCACGGAGGCGGCGCGCTTGTTGCTGCCCGGCGTGCGCGAAGGGTTCGCCGCCCTGGAGCGCGCCTGCCATACCCTGAATGCCGAAGATGACATCTTGCGTATGAAAGCGCCGTCCACCTTGACCATGCGCTGGCTGCTGGCGCGGTTGAGTCGCTTTCGGGCCTTGCAGCCGGGCAATGAGGTGCAGCTCACCAGTGCGTGGATGAGCATCGATGAAGTGGACTTCAACCAGGAGCCGTTCGATTGCGCGGTATTGCTCAGTAACGGGCACTTTCCCGCAGACTGGGAAGCCAGTTACCTGTTTGCCGAAATGCTGATTCCGGTTGGCGCGCCCAATCTGTTGGATGACGGCCCCTGGGACGTGACGCGGCTGGCAACGGCTGAACTGCTGCATCCGACACCGGACCGCCGCGACTGGCGCTACTGGTTGGAACGCATGGGGTTGGCGTCCCGGGTTTCGCTCAAGGGTGGGCAGGTGTTCGATACGCTGGAGTTGGGCATGATCGCCGCCGCGCGGGGTTATGGGGTGTCCATGGGTGACCTGCTGATGGTGGCCGAGGACGTCGCCCAGAAACGCCTGAGCTTGCCCTGGCCAACGGCCGTCGCCAGCGGGGAAAGCTATTACCTGGTGTGGCCCAAAACCCGCCCCGGTGGTGAGCGCCTGCGGCGTTTGGCGGAGTTTCTCCAGGGCGAGGTGCATGCGATGGTTTTGCCCGAAGTGGCCCGCCTTGAATGAAGGGTTTGGCATGTGTACGGCAATCGTTTGCGCGATACCCCTGTGAATCGCTCAAGTATTGTAAAACTCCGCCGAAGTAGGAGTGTTGGAACCATCGTGCACTTACGTTTCCCACCAGATAATTCGCCGAGCAGCGCTAAGAGATCAGGATGATCCTGGCCTCGGCTCAGGAGCTGTCATGTCTCAACCTCGCGCTCGGATCGCCTCCCAGTTAGGCCTCGCATTGGCCGTGATTCTTGCTGTCGTAATCAGCGGCAGTACCGTTTTCGCTCTACGCTCCCTCGACACCGCCAACCTCGCCACCCGCGAGGAACACCTGGCCAGCGAGGCGCGCCTGCTCGCCGACCAACTCAATACCTTCCACAGCACCTTGCGCGAGAGCACCCAGCGTTTGAGCGGGCTGTTTGAAAAGCGCTTCGGCGCCGGCTTGAGCGTGCGTGCGGACCAGCCAGTCGCCGTGGCCGGTGTGCAAACCCCAAGCCTCTACCTGGGCAGCCAGTTGCTGAACAACAACTTCAGCGAAGTGGATGAATTCAAGGACATGTCCGGCGGCGTGGCCACGGTATTCGTGCGCAGCGGCGATGACTTTGTCCGCATCAGCACGTCCCTGACCAAGCAGGATGGCAACCGCGCCATAGGCACCGTGCTGGACCGCCAGGGGCCGGCCTACCAGCGTGTGTTCAGCGGGCAGACCTA
Organism: Pseudomonas sp. R4-39-08; assembly: GCF_003852275.1. Taxonomy (NCBI): domain Bacteria; kingdom Pseudomonadati; phylum Pseudomonadota; class Gammaproteobacteria; order Pseudomonadales; family Pseudomonadaceae; genus Pseudomonas; species Pseudomonas sp. R4-39-08. Next base: position 5,673,776 of record NZ_CP027733.1, on the reverse strand, counting down.
CATCGGTCGGGCAGTGTTGTTCGATCGCTCGTACATGACCCAGTACAGCCCAGTGCGTGACGCCAGCGGAAAAGTCATTGCGGTGCTGTTCATCGGTTTCGACTACACCGACGAGCAGAGAGCCCAGTTCGACAACCTCAAGCGCTTCCGTATCGGCCAGACCGGCTCTCTCTCGTTGCTGGATGAACAGAAGCACTGGCTGGTGCCGCCGGCCGGTGTACAAGCCTTGGATCAAGCCATTCCGGTGATGCTCGACCTGGCGAAGAAACCGGGTGAAGGGCGCTTCTGGAGCGACAAGAACGAAGATTTCTACAGCGTTTCGGTACCGTTCGAGGGCGGCCCCTGGGCGGTGGTGGCGAGCATGCCGAAGGCTGAGATTCGTGCAGTGACCTGGGACGTCGGCCTGCGCCTGGTGATCGGCAGCGTGCTGGCCATGCTGTTGGCGGTGGGCGCCACCGTGTGGCTGTTGCGCAGCAAGCTCGCGCCCCTGAGTGACCTGGTGCGCCAAGCCGAAGCGCTCGGTGCGGGCGACCTGAGCGCGCGCCTGAACGTCTCCAGCCATGACGAAATCGGCCAGTTGGCGCGCAGCTTCAACCAGATGGGCGAAGCGCTGTCGACCATGGTTTCGCACATCCGCAAGGCGGCGGAAGAGGTCAACAGCCGTGCCCAGGCGTTGTCCGGTTTGTCTGGCGGTGCCTATGAAGGCATGGAACAACAGTCCGGCGAGATCACCAGCATGGCGGGCGCGGTGGAAGAATTCAGCGCCACTTCGCTGAATATCGCCGACAACATGGGCAGTACCGAGCGCCTGGCCCAGGAAAATGCCCAGCAGACCCGCATCGGGCGTGCCTCGATGCAGGAGGCGTCGTCGTCCTTGGAACATATCGCCACTGCTCTGAACAGCACCGCGACGGTGATCAACACCTTGGGCCAGCGTTCCCAGGAAATCGGCGGCATCGTTGGCGTGATTACGTCGATCGCGGAACAGACCAACCTGCTGGCGCTGAACGCTGCCATCGAAGCCGCCCGCGCGGGCGAGCAAGGCCGTGGCTTTGCCGTGGTCGCCGACGAAGTGCGCAACCTGGCCTCGCGCACCCGCCAGGCCACCGATGAAATTTCCGGCATGATCCAGAGCATCCAGCAGGAAACCGGGAATGCCATCAGCACCATGGAACACGGCAATGTACTGATGCAGGAAGGCCTGTCGCGCAATGCCGACGTGGCTTCGGCCCTGGCGCGCATCGACGAGCAGAGCCGCTCGGCCGGCCAGCAGTTCGCCGCCATCACTACCGCCACCCAGGAGCAGAGCAGCACCGCGACCTTGCTCAGCAGCAACCTGCAAAGTATTGCGCTGGCTAACAGCGAGCAGCGTGAAGTGGTGTCGAACCTGGCGATCACCGCCAAGGAACTGGAGACCCTGGCGGCGGGCCTGCGGCATGAAGTAGACCGGTTCCGCTAAGCCACCGCCATTCAGAATGCGCAGGCGCATGGCTCAAGTGCTCGCCGCCGGACGGTACTGCAAGGCCTCTTGCAGATGGTGGCGGGCGATGTTCTCTGTTTGTTCCAGGTCCGCCAGGGTACGCGCTACCTTGAGCAACCGATGGGCCGCCCGCAGCGACAGCGTCAGTCGTTCGCATGCGCTTTCCAACCAGCCTTCATCGACCTTTGCCAGCTTGCAGTACTTGCGCAACCCCGGCAGGTCGAGGAAGGCGTTGGCGCATCCTTGGCGGCGTTGCTGGCGTTCCCGTGCATCGGCCACTGCTGCGGAAGCTTTCGCAGTGTTGTCACCGGTCTGTTGTGCCGGGCTCAGTGCCGTGGCCTCCCGCGCCACGGTCAGGTGCAGATCGATTCGATCCAGCAACGGCCCGGACAGCTTGTTGCGATAGCGTTGGATCTGCTCCGGTGTGCATCGACAACGGCCGCTGGGTTCGCCCAGATAGCCGCAAGGGCAGGGGTTCATCGCCGCGACCAATTGGAAGCGTGCCGGGAAGCTTACCCGGTCGCGGGCGCGGGAAATCACGATATGCCCCGACTCAAGTGGCTCACGCAGCACCTCCAGGACTTTGCGATCGAACTCCGGCAATTCGTCGAGGAACAATACGCCGTGGTGGGCCAGGGTGATTTCCCCCGGTTGTGGTTTCGATCCGCCGCCGACCAGCGCGGGGCCAGACGCCGAGTGGTGCGGCTGGCGAAACGGCCGTTGCGGCCAATGGCTCAACGGCGCCAGGCTGACCACCGATTGAATCGCCGCGACTTCCAGCGCTTCGTGCTCACTCAGTGGTGGCAGCAACCCCGGCAGGCGGCTGGCGAGCAATGTCTTGCCAGTGCCGGGCGGTCCGCTGAATAACAGGTTGTGCGCCCCCGCAGCGGCGATCAGCAAGGCGCGCTTGGCAGCCAACTGGCCCTGTACTTCGCTGAGGTCCGGGTAAGGTTTATTCAGATACAGCAAGCCGTCCGCCTGGTAGGGCTCGATCGGCACATGCCCGTTCAAGTGCGCTACCACCTGCAGCAAGTGGTCCACCGCAATCACCTTCAACCCCGATGCCAGGCACGCTTCCTCAGCGTTCGCCCTGGGCACGATCAAGGTGCGCCCGGCCTTGCGCGCCGCCAGTGCGGCGGGCAACACGCCTTTCACCGCGCGTACTTCGCCGGACAGCGCCAACTCGCCCAGGCACTCAACGTCATCGAGCATCAACGCCGGCACCTGCATACTGGCCGCCAGGATCCCCAGGGCAATCGCCAAATCAAAACGCCCGCCGTCCTTGGGCAGGTCGGCAGGCGCGAGGTTGAGAGTGATGCGACGCGGCGGATATTGCAGGGCCGAATTGAGAATGGCGCTGCGTACACGGTCCTTGCTTTCCTTTACCGCCGTCTCCGGCAAGCCCACCAGCGTCAGTGATGGCAAGCCATTAGCCATATGCACTTCAACCGTGACGACGGGGGCTTCAACGCCGATCTGGGCGCGACTGTGGACGATGGCGAGGGACATGCTCGATCCTTGAATGGGGCCGCTTCCTGCGGGTTATTCAAGGGTAGACGAGGGTGGGAAAAGCAAAGCGGGGGAGGTTTTACAGAACGTATCAGGCCAAGACGCCGGACAAATGTGGGAGGGAGCTTGCCCCCTCCCACACTGATTGCGTTCACTCGGCAGAGGGCGGCGTCAGCCGCGCTTCCAGTTCCGCCATTTTTGCCTCCAGGCTTTCCAGCCGCGCCCGCGTGCGGGCGAGCACCACCATCTGGCTGTCGAACTCTTCACGGCTCACCAGATCGAGCTTGCTGAAGCCACTTTGCAGCAGTGCCTTGAACTGGCTTTCGATTTCATTGCGGGGCAGCGGAGTGTCGCCGCTGAACAGGCGAGAGGCGTGGCCGCTCAGGGCGTCGAGGAAGTCTTTGGGCGCGAGCATGGGAAATATTCCGGAAAACTGTTGGCAGGCAGTGTATCACGCAGCGTCTATAGTCTTTTCACGGCCCTGACGCGCACGCTTTTCGCGCATCGGGACGGGCGCTTGCGCACTGTTTTGATGCGCATCGCCACCGCCGGAACGCCCCGCAGGTGGGCATGAGTGGGCAATGGACTGATTTCAGTGATTTTTACGGAGCTGGCAAGGTTTCTGCTTAGACGATCATGACCCATGCACTGATGCAGTCGCTGTGACGAATGCAGTGCGCCGACGGATCAGGGGTACAGGTTTCGTCACCAGTGGTTCGCTGGCGTCGCTACGGTAAATGCCGAGGCGACGATGCGTTACAAAGCCAGGCACTGCGCTTAGACTTGAGACGGGTTTGTTTTCCTGGGGCAAGTCCACCAATTCGGGAGAGAGTTTTCATGAAGCTAGTCACTGCCATCATCAAGCCGTTCAAGTTGGACGACGTACGCGAGTCACTGTCCGAGATCGGCGTGCAGGGCATTACCGTTACTGAGGTCAAGGGCTTCGGTCGGCAGAAGGGTCATACCGAGCTGTATCGCGGCGCGGAATATGTGGTCGATTTCCTGCCGAAGGTGAAGATTGATGTCGCCATTGACGACAAGGATCTTGACCGGGTTATCGAGGCGATAACCAAGGCCGCCAACACCGGCAAGATCGGTGACGGCAAGATCTTCGTGGTCAATCTGGAACAGGCTATCCGCATCCGTACCGGCGAAACCGATACCGACGCAATCTAAGCCGCCAAACCCCAACGCCCCAGGAGAAAAACACTATGACTCTGCGTACATTCGCAGGGCTCGGAGCCCTGTTGTCCATCGTAATGCCAGGCCTTGCAATGGCTGCAGACGAAGTGGCGGCTCCAGTCCTCAACTCCGGCGACACTGCCTGGATGCTGACCGCCACCGCACTGGTGCTGTTCATGACCATTCCTGGTCTGGCGCTGTTCTACGGCGGCATGGTCCGCTCCAAGAATATTCTGTCGGTGATGATGCAGTGCTTTGCCATCACTGGCCTGATCAGCATCCTGTGGGTCGTCTACGGTTACAGCATTGCGTTCGATACCACCGGTATGGAGCAGGGCGTCGTCAACTTCAACTCCTTCTTCGGCGGCATGGGCAAGGCATTCCTGGCAGGGGTCACTCCAGCCAGCATTACCGGGCCTGCGGCGCTGTTTCCGGAAGCGGTGTTCATCACCTTCCAGATGACGTTCGCCATCATCACTCCGGCGCTGATCGTCGGTGCCTTCGCCGAGCGCATGAAGTTCTCCGCGATGCTGATTTTCATGGGCATCTGGTTCACGCTGGTCTATGCGCCGATTGCGCACATGGTCTGGAGCGGCAACGGCGGCCTGATGTGGGACTGGGGCGTGCTGGACTTCGCCGGTGGCACCGTGGTGCACATCAACGCCGGTGTGGCTGGCCTGGTGGCGTGCCTGGTGCTCGGCAAACGTAAAGGCTTCCCGACCACCCCGATGGCCCCGCACAACCTGGGTTACACCTTGATCGGCGCGGCCATGCTGTGGATCGGCTGGTTCGGCTTTAACGCCGGTTCCGCTGCCGCAGCCAACGGCACGGCCGGCATGGCGATGCTGGTTACCCAGATTGCTACCGCTGCTGCGGCGCTGGGCTGGATGTTCGCCGAGTGGATCACCCACGGTAAGCCGAGCGCACTGGGCATCGCCTCGGGTGTGGTGGCCGGCCTGGTTGCGATCACTCCGGCGGCTGGCACCGTGGGCCCTATGGGCGCCCTGGTCATTGGCCTGGCGGCGGGCGTGGTGTGTTTCTTCTGCGCCACTACCCTCAAGCGCAAGCTGGGCTACGACGACTCCCTGGACGCCTTCGGCGTGCACGGTATCGGCGGTATCCTCGGCGCGATCCTGACCGGCGTGTTCGCGGCTCCCTCGATGGGTGGCTTCAACGCCGCTACCACTGACATCGCCGCCCAGGTGTGGATCCAGTGCAAAGGCGTCGGCTTCACCGTGATCTACACGGCGATCGTCACCTACGTGATCCTCAAGGTGCTGGACATGGTCATGGGCCTGCGCGTCACTGAAGAGGAAGAGGCGGTCGGTCTCGACCTGGCGCAACATAACGAGCGTGGCTACAACCTGTAAGTACGCGAAAAAAAGATGCCCGGCTTGCCGGGCATTTTTTTGTCTGGCGTTTGTCTCTGCCTATAAGTGGCATGGGTTTTTCGTCAACTTTGTGATGGGATCCACACGGCACTTTTAAGGGTGCGAATGTCTTACAGGCATGTAGGCGTATTCGGCACTTTGTTTTTTTCCAGAGCGCGCTAGAATGCGCGCCGATGGGCGGAGAACTGTATGTGGCAACAGACCCTGATTACCCTTCGGGCCAAGCCCCGGGGCTTTCACCTGGTGACCGACGAGTTGCTTGCCGGCTTGCCTGAATTGAAGGCGTGTCGCGTGGGCCTGTTGCATCTGTGGCTGCAGCACACCTCGGCCTCGTTGACGGTCAACGAGAATGCCGATCCGGCGGTTCGCCGTGACTTCGAGCGTTTCTTCAACTTGCTGGTGCCGCAAGGCCATGCAGGGTTCGAACACAACGACGAAGGTCCGGATGATCTGCCGGCGCACTTCAAAGCCAGTCTCCTGGGCTGCCAGCTGAGTTTGCCGGTGAAGGCTGGCCGCTTGGCGATGGGGACCTGGCAAGGTGTTTATCTGGGCGAGCACCGTGATCATGGCGGTGCTCGTAAAGTCCTCGCCACCTTGCACGGTGAAGGGGCATAAGCCACTGGTGATCCAGTGGATGTTGATTTTTTTCCGGCGACCTCGACAGAGGGTAAAGCTGGGCTATAACTAATCTGCTTTTCGCAAGTCATGAGGTAGAACATGAGCGACGATGATCTGGAAAACGACGACCTCGAAGTAGGTGACGAAGACGACACTGAGGAAAGTCTTGAAGCGGCGGCTGATGACGTTGCTGAAGACCTTGATGACAGTGCTGGCGATGATGTCGCGCCCAAAGCCAAAGGCAAGGCCAAGGCTGCTGTTTCGGTAGACGAACTGCCCAGCGTTGAAGCCAAGAACAAAGAGCGCGATGCCCTGGCCCGTGCGATGGAAGAATTCCTCGCCAAAGGCGGCAAAGTGGTCGAAGTCGAGCCCAACGTGGTGGCTGATCCACCGAAGAAGCCGGATAACAAATACGGCAGCCGTCCTATCTGAGGTCAGCTACCTGCTTGTAAGAAAGAACCCGCCGTCGCTGCGGGTTTTTTCATGCCTGCTGATTTATTCGAGCGTTGTGGTGATCCAGATGTGGGAGGGGCAAGCCCTAATGCCAGTCAGTGAAGGCTTTTTGTAGGGGTGAGCTTGCTCGCGAAGAACTCAGGGCTCTCTCGTTCATCCAGAATGAACGCGTTGCCTGGGCGTTTTTCGCGAGCAAGCTCGCTCCTACAGGGAACCCCTTTAAGCCCCCTCCCACATTTGGATCGCTGGTGTTACTGCCAGCTGCGGAGCAATTGCGGTAGCTCCGTCAGGCTGCGAATTTGCGCATCCGGGAGTTTATGCCCTTCCCACGCCTTGCCCGTCGGGTTGAACCACACTGCTCGCAGCCCCGCCTGCTGCGCCCCGGCAATGTCATCGCCCGGATGATCGCCAACATGCACCGCCGCTTCGGCCTTCACGCCGCCGCGCTGTAATGCCTCCTGAAACAACCGCGCATCCGGCTTGGCGATGCCGATATCCTCGGCACGCAAGGCAAAGTGAAAGTAGTCCGCCAGGCCTACGCGTTGTACGTCGGCATTGCCATTGGTGATCACCCCGAGCAGGAAGTGCTGGCGCAGGGCTTTGAGCATCGGCTCGGCTTCGGGGAAGACGGTGAGTTGATGCCGCGCATGAATGAACGCTTCAAAACACACGTCGGCCATTTCCGTGGCTTCAGGCTGTGGATAACCTGCCTCCTCAAACGCATGCATCAACACCCGATGGCGCAGGATACTGATGCGGTGTTTGAGTTCTGGGTGCCGCTGCAGCACCTGTTGGCGCAGGCTGGCGAAATGCTCCAGGGGCAAGTCGCCGACCTTGGATGCGTTGAGCGCCAACCATTCGCGCATTGACGCTTCGGCGCTGATGATGACGGGTACGTTGTCCCAGAGCGTGTCGTCCAGGTCGAAGGTGATCAGCTTGATGCTCATGAGTCGCCGCCCTTGATGCGTTTGGCCCGTGGATGGGCGCTGTCGTACACCGTTGCCAGGTGCTGGAAGTCGAGGTGGGTGTAGATTTGCGTGGTCTTGATGTCGGAGTGGCCGAGCAGCTCCTGTACCGCGCGCAGGTCCTGGGACGACTCCAGCATATGGCTGGCAAAGGAGTGCCTGAGCATATGCGGGTGCAGGTTCTGCCCCAGTTCGCGCTCGCCGGCGGCTTTTACGCGCAACTGAATGGCCCGTGGCCCCAGGCGTCGGCCCTGTTGGCTGATAAATACCGCGTCGTCTTGCGGATTGGCCAGCGCCCGTAACGGCAACCATAGTTGCAGGGCGTCACGGGCTTTCCTGCCGACCGGCAGCACCCGCGTCTTGCTGCCTTTGCCCAGCACCTGCACCAGCCCATCCGCCAAGTCCAGTTGATCGAGGTTCAGGCCGGTCAGCTCGGACAGGCGCAGGCCCGAGGAATAGAACAACTCGAGGATCGCCTGGTCGCGGTGCGCCAGGAAGTCATCCTCGACCGCGCCATCGAGCAGTTGCAGAGCGCGGTCGGTGTCCAGGGTCTTGGGCAGGCGGCGCTCGCCTTTGGGCGGCGACAGGCCATTGGCCGGGTCGTGGTCACACAGGCCTTCGCGGTTCAGGTAGTGATAGAGGCCGCGCACCGCCGACAGCAGGCGCGACAGGCTACGCGAGGACTGGCCTTGCTGATGCAGCCGTGCGACCAGGCTGCGCAGGCTCTGGATATCCAGGGCTTTCCAGCTGGCGACCTGCTGCTTTTCGCAATAGGCCAGGACCTTGTTCAAGTCCCGCCGGTAGGCTTCCAAGGTATGAGGCGACACCTGGCGCTCGTTGCGCAGGTGAGCGCAGTAAGCGTCCAGTTGCCGTTCCATGGCTAGCGCACCGCGCGCAGGGCAGTGGTGAAGCGCGGCAGGACGCGGCCCAGCACTTCGGCGATGTAGGTCAAAAACAGGGTGCCCACCGAGCTTTTGTAATGCGCGGGGTCGCGGCTGGCGATGGCCAGTACGCCATGCAGGCCTTGGTGGCTGAGGGCAACCACGGCGGTGGAGCCGATCTGTTGGCGCTGTTCGGCACCAAACAGGAAGTCCAATTCATGCTCGCGCAGGGTGCCGCTGATGGTCTTGCCTTCGGAAAGCAGGCCGCCGATGGCGGTTTGCGCTTCGCCACCGCTGACCCAGCGCCCCACCGGCATCGGGTTGTCGCTGAACAGGATCAGGCTGACAAACGGCACCTGGAAGTCCTGGCGCAGGCTGTCTTCCACAGCTATCACCGTTTCTTCCAGGCTGGCGGCGTCCAGCAGGGTCAGGATCAGGCGACGGGTCTTGTCGAACAGGCGATCGTTGTCGCGGGCCACATCCATCAGGTGCGAGAGCCGGTGGCGCATTTCGATATTGCGCTCGCGCAGGATCTGCATTTGCCGCTCCACCAACGACACGGTATCGCCGCGTTGGTGGGGGATGCGCAAGGCCGGAAGCAATTGCTCGTGCTCGACGAAAAAATCCGCATGAGCCTCAAGGTACGCCGCGACTGCAGCGGCCTCCAGGCTTTCACTTGGGGTGATTTGTGCGGGTACTTGAGGCTTATCGGTCATTGGCTTGGCTCACTCATAGACGGACCTGTCCTTCGTATACACGCGAGGCCGGCCCGGTCATCATCACCGGGTGGCCAGGGCCTGCCCATTCGATGGACAAGCGCCCACCCGGCAGGTCGATCAGCAGCGGTGAATCCATCCACCCCTGGCTGATCGCGGCCACGGCAGCGGCGCAGGCACCGGTGCCGCAGGCCTGGGTTTCGCCGGCGCCGCGCTCCCACACACGCAATTGCGCGCGGGAACGGTCGATCACCTGCAGGAAGCCCACATTGACCCGCGCCGGAAAGCGCGGGTGATGTTCGATCTTCGGCCCCAGTTCATGCACGGGCGCATTGTTGATGTCATTGACCCGCAGCACCGCATGGGGATTGCCCATGGACACGGCGGCGATATCCACGCGGGTACCGTCCACCTCCAGCGCATAACTGAGGGCCTGCTCGGGCGCCTGGAACGGAATGTCCGCCGGCACCAGGCGTGGCGCGCCCATGTTGACGCTGATCTGGCCGTCACTGCGGATATCCAGTTCGATCACGCCGCCCTTGGTTTCGACGCGAATCTGGCGCTTGGCGGTCAGGCGCTTGTCCAGCACGAAGCGCGCAAAGCAGCGCGCACCGTTGCCGCACTGTTCCACTTCAGAGCCATCGGAGTTGAAGATCCGATAACGGAAATCCACCTCCGGGTTGGTCGGCGCTTCCACCAGCAATAATTGGTCGAAGCCGACACCGGTATGCCGGTCGCCCCATTGTTTGGCGTGCTTGGGCAGGATGTGTGCGTGCTGGCTGACCAGGTCGAGAACCATGAAGTCATTGCCCAGCCCGTGCATCTTGGTAAAACGCAGCAGCATGGCTTACTCCGGCAGCAGGCTTTCGCCAGCATACAACTCGGCTACCGTCTCGCGGCGACGCACTTCGAATGCTTGATCACCGTCCACCAGCACCTCGGCGGCTCGCCCGCGCGTGTTGTAGTTGGAACTCATGACAAACCCATAGGCACCGGCCGAATGCACGGCCAGCAGGTCGCCTTCCTCCAGGGCCAGTTGACGATCCTTGGCCAGGAAGTCGCCGGTCTCACAGATCGGGCCGACGATGTCGTACGCACGCGCTTCGCTGGCGCGAGGGGCCACGGCGGTGACATTCATCCAGGCCTGGTACAGCGCCGGGCGGATCAGGTCGTTCATCGCCGCGTCGACGATGGCGAAGTCCTTGTGTTCGGTGTGCTTGAGGTACTCGACCTGGGTCAGCAGCAAACCGGCATTGGCGACGATGTAGCGGCCCGGCTCGAACATCAGCGTCAGGTCGCGGCCTTCGATACGCTCGCGCACCGCCTTGATGTAGTCGGCGATCAACGGCGGTTCTTCATCGCGATAACGCACGCCCACACCGCCACCCAGATCGATGTGGTGCAGGTAGATGCCGCAATCGCCGAGGCGGTCGATCAGCGCCAGCAGGCGGTCGAGCGCATCCAGGAACGGCGGCAGGGTGGTCAGTTGCGAGCCGATATGGCAGTCGACACCCAACACGTCCAGGTTCGGCAATTGGGCGGCGCGGATGTACACGTCTTCGGCGTCGGCTATGGCGATGCCGAACTTGTTCTCCTTGAGGCCGGTAGAAATGTACGGGTGGGTGCCCGCATCGACGTCCGGGTTGACGCGCAGGGAGATCGGCGCGCGAACGCCCATCTCGGCGGCCACGACCTGCAGGCGCTCCAGCTCGTCGGTGGACTCGATGTTGAAGCAGTGCACACCTACTTCCAGGGCGCGGCGCATGTCTTCGCGGCTCTTGCCGACGCCGGAAAACACGATCTTGTCGGCCTGGCCACCGGCGGCCAATACACGTTCGAGTTCGCCACGGGACACAATGTCAAAACCAGCGCCCAGACGCGCCAGGACATTGAGTACACCCAGGTTGGAGTTGGCTTTCACCGCGTAGCACACCAGGTGCGGCACGCCTTCCAGCGGGTCGGTGAACGAGCGGTATTGCGCTTCGATATGTGCACGGGAATACACATACGTCGGGGTGCCAAAGCGCTCGGCAATCGCAGACAGCGCCACGCCTTCCGCGAACAGCTCGCCGTCCCGGTAGTTAAAAGCGTCCATGAGGGTCCCTTAGTAAGTGTCGTGCTTGTGCGCTTTCGATGGCTTTTGCGACGACTGCGCCTGTTCGTTCGGGTCTTTGCTGTCGTCGGGCAGGTACAGCGGGCCTTTTTGACCACAGGCACTAACGAGGCAAGCGACCGCGACGAGCGCAGCAAGGGAAGAGATCAGGCGCTTCATGGCGAAATCCTTGAATATGCATTAATTGCGCCCGAGTATACCGACCACCCGCCAGCTTGCCTATGCGCCGGAATACCCGTCCGGCGGGGGTTTGCCGAGAGAGTCGGGAAGCGGGCTACGCTAGCTGGGGATATTTCGTACCGCCATCTGTGATGAAATCGGTATCCTTTGCAATCGGCGGGGCGCGTCCGTATCGTGCGGCGCTTGAGCAGAACCAGACACTTTTGAGGTTGCCACAATGAGTTTGACCGAAGCCCGTTTTCACGACCTGGTGGATGCCACCCAGGAGAAGCTGGAAGATATTTTCGACGACAGCGACCTGGACGTGGATCTGGAAAACTCGGCCGGTGTGCTGACCGTCAAATTCGAGAGCGGCCAGCAACTGATCTTCAGTCGCCAGGAACCGCTGCGTCAGTTGTGGCTGGCGGCGCGCTCCGGTGGCGTTCACTTTGACTATGACGAAGACAGCGGCACATGGCAGTGCGACAAAAGTGAAGAGTTGCTGGGCGAGATGCTCACGCGGCTGGTCGAGGAATATACCGGCGCCGAGCTGGACTTCGACGAGATCTGACAGTGACCCAGCCCGTACCCGCCCGCCCGCCCAAGCCGCTGTTCAGCAACGTCAGCCCGGCGGTGCCGTCGCCTTGTATCAGCTTGTGTCGCCTGGATGAGCAAAAAGTCTGCCTGGGCTGCTTCCGGCATGTCGAAGACATCCGTGAATGGCGCTCCGCCGACGATGCCCGACGTCGAGTGATCTGCGCGCAGGCCGAGCAGCGCCGGGCCCACGCCTGACGCTATCTTGTTTATTTGTGACGCTGTGGTAGTGTCCGGGTACGCCTCAACTCATCGAGGCCCGTGAGAACCCCGCCTTTTCCTGGCGGGGTTTTGCTTTTTTGTGCAGAAAAAAGGAGTCTGCCTGAATCATGACCACCGCACCGTCCATCATTCTCACCCGTCTTGACGTGCAGCGTCTGGAGCAACTAATCGAGCGCTTGGGCGACAAGGCTCTCGGCGTCGAAGCGTTGCAGGCCGAACTCGACCGCGCCGAAGACGTGGTTGGTCACGATGAAGTGCCTGCAACTGTCGTGACCATGAACTCCAGAGTGCATTGCCGTGAACAAGGCAGTGGCAAGGACTATCACCTGACCCTGGTTTACCCCAAGGACGCGAACGCCGACGAAGGCAAGATCTCGATCCTGGCACCGGTCGGCAGTGCTTTGCTCGGCCTGCAAGTGGGCCAGCACATCGATTGGCCTGCACCGGGCGGCAAGACCCTCAAGCTTGAATTGCTGAGTGTCGAAGGCCAGCCCAAAGACGGCGGGGCCTTCCCGCTTTAAATCTGGCTCAGCGCTTCATTGAGCGCGAGCTCCAGCTCGGCCTTGTAGCGCAGGTACAGATTGCTCGGGCTTTGCACGTCGCCCAGCAGGCCCGACAGATCGAGGTCGGTGATGTAGCAACGGTAACGCTCGGATTCGCGGCGTTGCCCGATGATCTCCCGGGCGACCACCGCAAACAGCTGGTCGCCAAACTCCATTTCGGAAAATTCCCGCTGATTGCAGTACAGCGTGACACCCACCTGGCCGGGCGCCGCCTTGCCGATAATCGCCTGCACGTCATAAAACGGCTTGTTGGCCGGGTGTTGCGGCGCCGGCCTTGGTTCGACAACGCGTGCGCGAGCGCTGCCCGATGGCAACAGTTGGTAGTACAGCGTTTGTACTTCGCCCAGCGGCTGTTGGGTGTCCAGCGGTGACAGCGCTTCGCGGCGGTAGATGATCGACAGCAGGAACCGCTGCAGCGGTGCCAACAGGCTCTGTTCATCATGGAACGGCAAGCGCTGCTGCCAGAGCGCGTTGAATTCGTCGAGCACATACAGCTCGGCGAAGCCTTCATTGACCCGATAGAACACTTGTATGCAATCGGCCTGGCCCATGGGCAGCAGCAGCGCCAGGTCGTGGTCTTCCAGCGCCATGGCGTCCAGGTGCCACGGGCTGTAGCTGGCCAGCTCTTCGCTGAGGTAGGCGACCAAGGCGTCCTGGGTCGGCAGTGACACGTGGGTGGCTTGGCCGGGAATCAGTTCCATGACGTGATAGTGCTGCTGCACCTGGAGCAGGTAGCGGTGGTTGCTTTGGCCGAGCAGCAGATGCTGTGCGGTGTCGAATATTTCTTCGACGCGCTGAGCAATGAACTGCGCTCGGTTGTGACAGAAACAGCGCACCCGCAACCGCGGCAAATGAGCCGGCGGCAGTTGGTTGAGGTAGTCGCGCAGGCAGTCGAGCAGCGCATGGGGGCCGTCGTAGCGGCTGACCATCACCTCGTTCCAGCTATTGAGCGTGACCTGGTCCAAGGTCAATACCAGGTTTTCACGCACGCCGGCATAACTCAGGGAGTCGGTGCGCTCGGTGGTCATCAGAATATTCAGGTCACGGTGATGCTTGAGTGGGTCGACGCCGACGTTGATCAGCAACAACACTTCTTCCGGTACCGCCGAACGCAACAGGCGCGCTTCATCGACGCTGGCCAGGGGCAGGGCGATGGTCTGTTGCAGGCTGCCCAGCAGGTTGAACAGCTCGAACTCGGTCATGTCGCTGGCGCCGGGGTGCAGCGCCAGGCGCGTGCTGCTGTCGATCACTCCGTTGCGATGGCACCAGGTGAGCATTTCCAGCAGGTCGCGGCTGCGTTTGATCGGCGCGAAGTGCTCCCATTCCAGGGCCGTGAGGTTGCCGTTATACAGACCCCAATGGTGCTGGCCCGGCTCTTTGCGGTTGGGTGAATGCACCAGGGTCAGGGTGTCTTCGGCCAGGTCCGGGGCAATCCCGGGGTTGATGAACTCGACCTTGCCGGCCTTGCGTTCAAAGGCTGCGTACAAGCGCCGGCCCAGCACATTGAGGTCGCGCTTGTTGATCAGGCTGACGGTCTGTTCCGTACGGGCGAACTGGGTGAGGAAGCGGTAGCTGTAGTTCAGCTCGTTGACTAGGGCACGGCGCTCGGAAGCGACCTGACGCACCTTCCATTGGCTGCGGCTGTCCAGCAGGGCCAGTTGGCGCTGGTCCCAACCCCACTCATCGGCCAGGCGCTCCAGTAGCAGTCGTTGCCAACTGGCGGTTCGCTGGCCGGCGCTGAGCTTGCGGTTGACCTTCAGGTACAGGCTGCGCCGTACCAGTTCCAGGCGCTCGGGTTCATTGCGGGCCTTGAGGTATTCCTCGATGCGGCGGTAGACCACGATGTACGGGTCCAGCTCGTCCAGGTCCAGCTGATTGGCAAACACCGCGCGCTTGAAGCGCAGGCTCAGGCAGTGCACGTTGGGATGTTCGCTGGCGTAGACCTCGGTCAGCAGCAGCTTGAGCACCGATTTATAGGGCGACTCGATGCCCTTGAACAGTTGCCACAGCCCGGCGCCGATGAATTCCCCTGGAGGAATGCGCGCCAGATGGCCGAGGTCGAGGGTTTCGTCGGCGCGAATGAAGCGTTTGGAGATCAGCGTGTGGGTGAACTCGGCGTAGCGGCTTTCTTCGTACACCGGGACCAGCCACCAGATCGGCGTGCGTCCGGCCAGCCAGATGGCGGTGCGGTAGAACTCGTCCAGCAGCAAATAGTGCTGGGTGGTGCCGCAATCGTCGGAACTCAGTTGGGTGTCCCGTTCACCGAGCACAAAGCGCGTCGGTTCGATCAGAAAGAAATGCGCCTCGGCACCCATGCTCTGGGCCCAGGCTTCCAGCAGTTGGCACTTCTTGCGCAGCTCGGCCAGTTCGTTTTCATTCAGGTCCGGAGCGTGACACACCCACACGTCCATATCGCTCTGATCCGCCTGGGCCAACGTGCCCAGGCTGCCCATCAGGAACAGGCCGTGGATCGGGCGGGGCGGGTTGCCATGGCGCGGCTTGTAGGAGAACGAACGGGTCAGGCGCTGGGCTTCGGCCAGGGCCTGGGCATCGGGTTCGAAATTCGACAGCCCGGCCGGCGTGCCGCTGGAGACATAGCCCGGCAACAAAGGGTGATTAACGTGGAAAAACAGCGGCAACAACGTCAGCACGCTTTGTTGGCGCGGGGTCAGCCCTTCGACGGCCCGGGCCATGCGGCCTTCATTGAGGGCCATGAAACGCGCGCGCAATTGGGTCAGCACCTTACGGTCGATGCCTTCGTCCAGGTCGGGGCGGATTTCATGGGTGCGGGTCATGTCGAATTCGGTGGCTCGCAGGGCCCGACGTGGGCGGCCGTGTAGGAGTTTACAGACAGTAGCGTAGGAGGTTTAGAGGGAAATGGCGGTTGGCGCTAGAATTTTGCACCTTGCACAGCAACGCCCGTGGAATCCGCAGCGGGGCGGACTCCATGGGCGGGATCAGGTGTCAGGCGGCTTCTTTGGTGGAGGCGGTGGTCAAGATAGTCAGCAAGGTCTGCGCTTGCTCGGCGGCGTCCCGGCCAAGGCTGGTCAGATAGCCTCCATCCGGTTGGTCGATAAGCCCTTTCGCATGGAGACGCTTGGCAGCGGCGATGGCGGTGGGGGCGGCGGTCTGATGGACTTTCAGACCTTCCTTGGTGCTGTCCAGGGGGAAGAGTACAAGGATTTCCAGTTCGGCAACCAACTCAGGGGTATACGACATAAGGACTCCAGACTTTCTAAAATTTATTAGAGGCTAGCAGGCCATAAGGTGAACGCACTTTGCCGAACTGTCCAGCGTGTTGCTGCGCGGCCGAGGGTTATTGTTTTTCCGGCGGCAACTCAGGCAATGCTCGCAGCGCTGTTTCATACCACTGGGTATCAAAAGCGCGGTCTTCGTCCAGCATTGCATCGATCTCGAAGGCCAGCACATGGGCCATGAGATTCAGAATCTCTTCGCGCTCATAACCGACCAGCGTCAGTTTGTTGAACGTGGCCTTGGCTGCTGGCGGGTTGTCGCTTTCGATCTGGTTTTCAATCGCTTCGATCAGCGTGTTTTCGGTGAATTCTTCTTCGTCATTGTCGATATCGGTCGGCTCGCTCATGGCAGGCTCCTCAAGGAAAGGGCGCCAGTCTAACTCCATTCAGGCGGGTGATGCTGCTGGTCAGGCCGTGCCTCAGCGTCTATAACGCTTGCAGCCAACCCCACACCCGGCCTGGAGGCGTTCGCAATGCTCAAGCTCTACGGTTTTTCGGTCAGCAACTACTACAACATGGTCAAGCTGGCGCTGATGGAGAAAGGCCTGCCTTTCGAAGAGGTGCCTTTTTATGCAGGACAAACGCCTGAAGCCCTGGCGGTAAGCCCACGAGGCAAAGTGCCGGTGCTCGGCGTCAAGCAAGGCTTCATCAATGAAACCAGCGTGATCCTCGAATACATCGAGCAGACTCAGGAAGGGCCTGCGCTGCTGCCGGCCGAGCCGTTTCAGCGCGCCCAGGTGCTGGCGTTGTGCAGGGAGATCGAGTTGTACATTGAATTGCCCGCACGGGCGTGCTTCGCCGAGGCGTTCTTTGGCATGCATGTGCCGGAGGCGATCAAGGAGAAAGCCCGAGCCGAATTGTTGCTTGGCGTCGGTACGTTAGGCCGGCACGGCAAGTTCGCGCCTTATGTAGCAGGGGAGCGCTTCACCATTGCCGATCTGTATTTCATGTACAGCATGAACCTCGCCTGTGCCGTGGGCGAGAAACTGTTTGGGCTGGATTTGCTGGCTGAAATGCCAGCGGCGAAGGCGCTGCTGGAGCGTTTGAATGCGATGCCCAATGCGCAAAAGGTCGAGGCGGACCGGCAGGCGGCGATGCCTGGGTTTATGGCGATGATTGCGGCTAAAAAGTGATCAAGTGTGGGAGGGGGCTGGCCCCTCCCACATTTTATTCAGCGGCTGGCGAGCAGGGCCTTGCCGCGTACCACTGCTGCCTTCACCTGCGCCGGCGCGGTGCCGCCTACGTGATTACGGGCATTCACCGAGCCTTCCAGGGTCAGCACGGCGAACACGTCCTGCTCGATCTGGTCGCTGAACTGGCGCAATTCTTCCAGGCTCATTTCAGCCAGGTCCTTGCCGGTGTCCACGCCGTATTTCACGGCATGGCCCACGATTTCATGGCAGTCACGGAACGGCAGGCCACGCCGCACCAGGTAGTCGGCCAAGTCGGTCGCGGTGGAGAAACCCCGCAAGGCTGCTTCGCGCATGATCGCGTGCTTGGGCCTGATCGCCGGGATCATGTCGGCAAACGCACGCAGCGAGTCGCGCAGGGTGTCGGCGGCGTCGAACAGCGGCTCCTTGTCTTCCTGGTTATCCTTGTTGTAGGCCAGCGGCTGGCCTTTCATCAGGGTCAGCAGGCCCATCAGTGCGCCGAATACGCGGCCGCTCTTGCCACGCACCAGCTCGGGCACGTCGGGGTTTTTCTTTTGCGGCATGATCGAACTGCCGGTGCAGAAACGGTCTGGCAGGTCGATGAACTGGAATTGCGCGCTGGTCCACAGCACCAGCTCTTCGGAGAAGCGCGACAGGTGCATCATCGCGATGCTCGCGGCGGCGCAGAATTCGATGGCGAAATCACGGTCCGACACACCGTCCAGGGAGTTGCCGCCGACGGCGTCGAAACCCAGCAGCTGCGCGGTGTACTCACGGTCGATCGGGTAGGTGGTGCCCGCCAGCGCGGCGCTGCCCAACGGCATGCGGTTGGTGCGCTTGCGGCAATCCACCAGGCGCTCGTAATCGCGGCTGAGCATTTCGAACCAGGCCAGCAGATGGTGGCCGAAAGTCACGGGCTGAGCGGTCTGCAGGTGAGTGAAGCCGGGCATGATGGTGCCCGATTCACGCTCGGCCTGTTCCAGCAAACCTTTCTGCAAGCGGGTGATTTCAGCCAGGATCAAGTCGATTTCATCGCGCAGCCACAGGCGGATATCGGTGGCCACCTGGTCGTTACGGCTGCGACCGGTGTGCAGCTTCTTGCCGGTCACGCCGATGCGATCAGTGAGGCGAGCCTCGATGTTCATGTGCACGTCTTCCAGGTCGACGCGCCAGTCGAACGTACCGGTTTCGATCTCGCCACGGATGGTGGTCAGGCCATCGATGATGCTGTCGCGCTCGGCGTCGGTGAGTACGCCGACCTTGGCCAGCATCGTGGCATGGGCGATGGAGCCCATGATGTCGTGGCGGTACAGGCGCTGGTCGAAGGTGACGGAGGCGGTGAAGCGCGCGACGAAGGCGTCGACGGGTTCACTGAAGCGGCCGCCCCAGGACTGGTTGGTCTTGTCGGTGCTCATGGATTCGCTCGTGATCTGCTTAAAAGAGGCGTGGAGGTGTGCCGCCGATAATAACAGGGTTGTCCGCAGACGCGGTGCTGTGGGCGGACGGCAATTTTATTTGTGCAAAGGATGGCTAAGTGCCTTGCCGCCGACCGCGTCCGGGACGAGACTGGGAGCAGGTTCTTATTGAAACGATATTTGACGATTGAGCAATATCGTCTCAGCGAGCGTCTACAGTTGGACTGAGAGTGTGTGAATGCACCAAAGTCGGGTCATGCGGTCAGAGCCCAGACTATCCATTAAAAAAGGGGGGTATTCGGATTGTGTATCAGCAAACCCTACGACGCTGCGCGAATGCAGCGGGTCTTGGGCGCTATTGAACAGGTCCGGGTAAATTTGGGTGCCGCTCCCAGGGCACTTTTTGCCGCTCGCGCTAGTCTTAGCGTGGATCGCTGTGACGCAAGTCACCGCACCTGTCTACGCTATCCTTGTGCGAGACTCACGCAGGAATCCAGCGCTATATGAATGTCCTGATCGTTGATGACGAACCCCAAGCCCGCGAGCGACTGAGCCGTCTGGTCAGTGAACTCGAGGGTTATACAGTCCTTGAGCCGAGCGCCACCAGCGGCGAGGAGGCGTTGACGTTGATCGACAGCCTCAAGCCGGATGTGGTGTTGCTCGATATCCGTATGCCGGGCCTCGATGGTCTGCAAGTTGCCGCCCGCCTGAGCGAGCGCGAGTCGCCCCCTGCCGTGGTGTTATGCGCGGCCGAGGAAGAGTTTTCTGCACAGACGCTGGAAGACAGCGGTGTCAGTTTTCTCGTCAAGCCGGTGACTGGCGAAGCGTTGCTCAAGGCCTTGAAGAAAGCCGAGCGCCCCAGCCGTGTTCAGCTCGCAGCCCTGACCCAGCCTGCCGCCCAGAGTGGTAACGGCCCCCGCAGCCATATCAGTGCACGCACCCGCAAGGGCATCGAGCTGATTCCCCTCGGTCAGGTGGTTTATTTTATCGCCGACCATAAATACGTGACCCTGCGCCACGAAGCCGGCGAAGTGTTGCTCGATGAGCCGCTCAAAGCCCTGGAAGATGAATTCGGCGACCGCTTCGTGCGTATCCATCGCAATGCGCTGGTTGCCCGTGAGCGTATCGAACGCTTGCAACGCACGCCTCTGGGGCACTTTCAGCTGTTCCTGAAAGGGCTCAATGGCGATGCCTTGATCGTCAGTCGGCGCCATGTCGCCGGCGTGCGCAAGATGATGCAGCAGCTTTAACCCAGAGGCCCTGGCGAGCTGCGCAGTCCTTATCCCGGTGCGACGCGGCCAGGGAGGCCCCGCACTTGCTGATTCAAATCAAAGCGTATTTGCCTGAGCTGTTATTATCTGCCGTATCTATTCAGTACGGATTGATCCATGTCTTCTCGCGAAATCCGCATCGCCACCCGTAAAAGTGCCCTGGCCTTATGGCAGGCCGAATACGTCAAAGCACGCCTTGAGCAGGCCCACCCTGGCCTCAGGGTGACCCTGGTCCCCATGGTCAGTCGCGGCGATAAATTGCTGGACTCGCCACTGTCGAAAATTGGCGGCAAGGGCTTGTTCGTCAAGGAACTGGAAACCGCGCTGCTGGAGAACGAAGCCGACATCGCCGTGCATTCGATGAAAGACGTGCCCATGGACTTCCCTGAAGGCCTGGGCCTTTTTTGCATCTGTGAGCGCGAAGACCCCCGCGACGCCTTTGTTTCCAACACCTATGCCTCCCTGGATGACTTGCCCCTGGGCAGCATCGTGGGCACCTCCAGCCTGCGTCGCCAGGCCCAGTTGCTGACCCGTCGCCCCGACCTGCAGATCCGCTTTCTGCGCGGCAACGTCAACACGCGCCTGGCCAAGTTGGATGCGGGTGAGTACGACGCGATCATCCTCGCAGCGGCTGGCCTGATCCGCCTGGGTTTCGAAGACCGCATCACCCATGCAATCAGCGTAGAGGACAGCTTGCCCGCTGGAGGGCAGGGTGCGGTCGGCGTTGAATGTCGCACCGCCGACAGCGAAATTCATGCACTGCTCAAACCGCTTGATCACGCGGACACCGAGGTTCGCGTCACCGCCGAGCGTGCCCTGAACAAGCACCTCAACGGTGGCTGCCAGGTACCGATCGCCTGCTATGCCGTGCTCGAAGGTGAGAACCTGTGGCTGCGTGGCCTGGTCGGGGACCCGGACGGCGGCACGCTGCTGACCGCGCAAGTGCGCGGCCCGCAACGTGAGGCCACGGCCCTGGGCATCCAGGTCGCCGAGGAATTGCTGAGCAAGGGCGCTGGCGCCATTCTGCAAAAAGTCTACGGCGAGGCCGGCCCGCAGTGACCCCGTGGCGATTGCTGCTCACACGGCCTGCCGAAGAATCGGCGGCCTTGGCGGCGACATTGGCCGATGCGGGTGTTTTCAGCAGCCAGCTGCCCTTGCTGGAGATCGAAGCCTTGCCGGTCACGCCTGAACAACGGGCAGTCTTCGGGGCGCTGCAGCGCTACTGCGCAGTGATCGTGGTGAGCAAGCCGGCGGCGCGTCTTGCCCTGCAACAATTGAGCGCGCCCTGGCCGCGACTGCCGTGGTTCAGTGTCGGTGCTGCTACTGCACAGATACTGGCCGAGCAGGGTCTGGACGTGCACTATCCGCCAACGGGTGACGACAGCGAGGCCTTGCTTCAATTGCCGGCGTTGCGCGAGGCTATCGCACTTCCTGGTGCCAGGGTGTTGATCCTGCGCGGCGAGGGCGGTCGGGAGCTGCTCGCGGAGCGTTTACGCGAGCGAGGTGTTAGTGTCGACTATCTGGAATTGTATCGCCGTTTGCTTGCGGCCTACGACCCGGGCGCACTGACGCAGCGCATCCAGTTGGAACGCTTGAACGGCGTGGTGGTCAGCAGTGGGCAAGGTTTTTTACACTTGCAGGCCGTGGCCGGCTCCGATTGGCCTGAGGTGGCGCAGCTGCCGTTGTTCGTGCCCAGCCCGCGCGTCTACGAGATGGCGCGGGCCGCTGGCGCAGAAAAAGTTGTGGATTGTCGCGGCGCGAGTGCTGCGGCTTTGTTAGTGGCGTTAGGGAGTCATCCCGTTCCCACTCTCTGATACGCAAAGGACGGATACGTGAGCGAAACAGCCTTGCCTAAAGATGAAGCTCAGCCCGCGCTCGATGCGCCGGTCGGAACGCCGGTCGCCGCGCCACGCCGTGGCAATGGCCTGGCAGTCGTCGCTCTGCTGCTTGGCGCTGCGGGCGTTGCCGCCGGCGGCTGGGGAATCTGGCAGGTCCGTGCCCTGCAAGCCAGCAGCCAGCAGCAACTGGGTCAGGTACAGACCCTGGATGAGCAATCCCAGAGCCTCAAGCAGAGCCAGCAACAGTTGGCCGCCCGCCTGGCGCAGTTGCCCGGCGCCGATGAGCTGGAAGAGCGCCGACGCCTGGTCGCACAGTTGCAGGGTGACCAGCAGCGCCTGAACCAGCGCCTGGAAACCGTACTGGGTGCCAGCCGCAAGGATTGGCGCCTGGCCGAGGCCGAGCACCTGATTCGTCTGGCCAGCTTGCGTCTGTCGGCCTTGCAGGACATCAACAGCGCTCAGTCGCTGGTCCAGGGTGCCGACGAGATTCTGCGTGAGCAGAGCGACCCCGGCGCGTTCGCGGCGCGCGAGCAACTGGCCAAGAGCCTGGCGGCTTTGCGCAGCACCGAACAGCCGGACCGCACCGGGTTGTACCTGCAGTTGGCCGCATTGCGCGACCAAGTGGTGCAACTGGCGGCGATCGCCCCGGAGTATCAACTCACGGAGCCCGCTTCCCAGGGCCGCCCGACCAGCGATACGGGCAATCAGTTGAGCCAATGGTGGGAGCAGGTATCCCGTTATTTCCGTATCGACTTCAATCCCGATGACAACATTCGTCCGCTGCTGGCGGGCCAAGGGTTGAATCAGGTGCGCCTGGCCCTGAGCCTGGCGCTGGAGCAAGCGCAGTGGGCAGCACTCAACGGCGAATCGGCGGTGTATAGCCGGTCGCTGGGTGAAGCGCGCAGCGTACTGCAGGATAACTTCAACCAGGACAACCCGCAGAGCAAGGCGATGCTGGCGCGTATCGCCGAGCTCGAGCCCAAGGCTGTGTCAGTGGTGACGCCTGACCTGGCCGCGAGCCTCGCGGCTGTGCAGGCGTACCTTGAGCGTCGTCATCTGTCTGCCGACGAAGCCAAGGCTTCGGCTGCCAAGCCTGCGGCCCAGGAGTAGAACCGATGAAGCGTTTCTATGTGATCCTGGTGCTGGCAATTGCGATCGCCCTCGCGTTGGCCGTGGGTATTTCGAAACACACCGGCTACGTGCTGATTACCTATCCTCATGTGCTGCATTACGAATCGAGCCTGTGGGCCACCTTGGTGGCGGTGTTTGCCATAGGCCTGGCGATCTATCTGATTCGCGTCCTGCTGAGTCTGGTCACTGCCTCGGGTGGCGTGGTCAACCCCTGGTCGCGGCGCAATCGCAGCCGCCGTGTGCAGATTGCAATCGAGCAAGGCCAGATGGACCTGGCCGAAGGCCGCTGGGCCAGTGCCGAACGCCACCTGCACCGCGCTGCGGAAGCGGAGCGCCAACCACTACTGTATTACCTTGGTGCGGCGCGTGCGGCCAATGAGCTGGGACGTTATGCAGAGTCGGATGGTTTGCTGGAGCGCGCGCTGGCTCGCCAGCCCCAGGCGGAACTGGCCGTTGCCTTGAGCCATGCGCAATTGCAGATGGACCGTGGTGATACTGAAGGTGCCCTGGTCACCCTGCAGGCGATGCATGAGCGCCATCCTCACAATGCCCAGGTCCTGCGACAGCTGCAGCGGCTGCACCAGCAGCGCGGTGATTGGTCGGCGGTGATTCGCCTGTTGCCTGAACTGCGTAAGGACAAGGTGCTGCCGGCCAGTGAACTGGCCGAACTGGAGCGCCGGGCCTGGGGAGAAAACCTCAGCCTGGCCGCACACCGTGAGGAGCCGGGCGAGGCCGGCTTGCGGTCTCTTGATCGCGCCTGGGAGCAACTGACTTCAGCCCAGCGTCAGGAGCCGCAACTGGTGTTGGCGTATGCTGACCAACTGCGTCGACTGGGCGCGGACGCCAAGGCCGAGGAAGCACTGCGCGGTGCGCTCAAGCGCAGTTACGACAGCCATCTTATTCGGCTCTACGGCCTGCTGCGCGGCAGCGACCCGGCCCGTCAGTTGAAGTTTGCCGAAGGCTGGCTGAAGGATCATCCGGGCGATGCCAGCCTGTTGCTGACGCTGGGCCGTCTGTGCCTGCAGAACAGCCTGTGGGGTAAGGCACGTGATTATCTGGAAAGCAGCCTGCAGGTGCAGCGCAATCCCGAAGCCTGCGCCGAATTGGCCCGCCTGCTGGCCCAACTGGGTGATACCGAGCGCAGCAACCAGCTGTTCCAGGAAGGCTTGGGGTTACTCGACAATCGTCTGCTGGCCTCACCGTTGCCAGCCCCCGCCCGAGCTTGA
This sequence comes from Pseudomonas sp. R4-39-08, assembly GCF_003852275.1. Classification (NCBI taxonomy): domain Bacteria; kingdom Pseudomonadati; phylum Pseudomonadota; class Gammaproteobacteria; order Pseudomonadales; family Pseudomonadaceae; genus Pseudomonas; species Pseudomonas sp. R4-39-08. The sequence goes on along the minus strand of NZ_CP027733.1, from coordinate 5,649,644 downwards.
AGTAGGAAAGGACCAATCGGTTGGCTCAGACGGATCCAGAAGCCAATCCCATAACCCTATGTAAACATTCGGCTTAAGTGGGCTCGTAACCAATTCTTACGTCTTGAAGGGCGATTTCCTCAGTGTGCTGGCGGGATCTCCCTGTGTTTTAGCGGAATTGTCTGCTCCAAGGCGTATTGAAAGGGGTCGGGCCTTTCCTCTACCGTAGCGACCTATCTCTTGCGGTGCGGATAAACAATGTCTTTGGCCCCCTTACGCTCCTTGTTTTTCCTGGCGTTCATGGCCGGTGCGCTGACGTTGGGCGTGTCTTTCTATCTGGAATATGGCGCACTGTTGCAGCCATGCTTTTTGTGCCAGGTGCAACGGTTGTTGCTCGCCGCCTTTGTACTGATCAACCTGATCGCGGCCCTTCATAACCCTGGCCGCTCCGGCGTGTATGTGTATGGGCTGGCGAGCATGGGGTGTGCGTTGTTTGGCGCCGTCACCGCTGGGCGCCAGGTGCTGCTGCAGAACACTGCGTCGGACCAAATGCCGAAGTGCTGGCCAACCCTTGATTACATGATTGAAAACCTGTCGTTTTGGCAGGCTGCTCGGTCAGTCTTCAAGGGTACTGTTGATTGCGTCGAAATCAATTGGACGCTATTTGACCTCAGCCTGCCGGAGTGGAGTCTGTTGTTTTTCGTGGCGATGCTGATTCTGGGTGCCACGCCGCTTTCTCGGTTGTTGCTAAGCCGGCGTTATGTAGCGTACAGCGAGGAAAATACGGTTCATGTTGTAGGACGGGATTAAACGCTTGTATGAACTTTCTCTCCTGCGTACCTTGAAGCCATAGTGATGCGGGCATAATCTGGCCCGCACGCGTTATCGAAACCGCTTGTCAGACGTGGCCTTGTCCGGCCGCCGCTTTAACCTTGAAGTGTTGCACGGGCACACGGCAGCAGCGTCCCCATAGGGAAGAGAGATCATCATGCTGGAAAGTTGTCAGAATGCTCAGGAACGCTGGGGTGGGGTGCACAAGCTGATCGACAGCTGGTTGAAAGCACGCCACGAACTGGTTCGGGCCTTTGATGCGCTCGGTGCCAAGCCAGAGGCACTGGCCGAGAAGCGCGAGCCGCTGCAAGATTTCTGCGCAGTGCTGGTGGATTATGTGTCTGCAGGTCATTTCGGCGTCTACGAGCAACTGACCAAGGAGGCAGAAGCGTTCGACGATCAGCGTGGCCTGAAGTTGGCAGAGACCCTTTACCCGCGCATCGATGTCATCACCGAAAAGCTGCTGGCGTTCACTGACCTGTGCGATGCGGGGAAGTGTGTTGCTGAAAAATTCAAGGAGCTGGGCGCTCTGTTGCATGAGCGCTTCGAACTGGAAGATTGCCTGATTGAAGTGCTGCACAACGCTCACAAAGAAGAGCCAGCTACACCGGCATGAAGCGTTGAGAGGCAATTAAAAACGGTGCGCATGTCGCACCGTTTTTTATGGGCTAGTGGCGAGTCCCGAGCAATTCGATTTCGAAGACCAGAGGGGTGTAGGGTGGGATCAATTCGCCTGCGCCGTCCGCGCCATAGGCTTGGGCCGAGGGAATGACCAGGCGCCATTTCGCGCCTACCGGCATCTGTTGCAATGCACTGCTCCAGCCACTGATCACGCTGTCCAGGCGAAACCATTGGGGCAGTGCGCTCTGATCGAACACGCTTCCATCGGGCAGTCGACCCACGTATTTCACCTGCACTTCGTCATTTGCCAATGGCTTGTTGCCGGTGCCCGGCGTCAACTCGGTGAGCAGGATGCCGTCCGCCAATTCGCGCACACCCTTTGCAGCTTTTTCCTTCGACAAAAATTGCTGTTCGGCAGCGAGTGCTTTTTCGCTCTGCGGCGCTTGGGCGTCGGTGGCGTTCTGTGCCTCATGCTGGGCAAGAATTTGTTCGATGCGGGTGTCATCCAGTGCCAATGGTTTGCCTTGGTAGGCTTGTTTGAGACCATCGACGAGAGCTTGGATCTGCAAGTCGGGCACCTCCTGGCGCAGACGCTCACCGAGGCTGGCGCCCAGGCTGTAGGCGAGGTCGTGCTGGTCTTGAGTAGCGGTTTTTGGCGGCGATTGCTCGCTCGCATCGGCGCTGAAAATCGCCAGGCCAAGCACTAGGAAAAGGTAACGCAACATGGGTGTTCTCCGCCGAAAGTGCGACGGATTATGCCAGCGTGAGTGGCTGAGCAGTGGGGTGGTTTTCTGTTATATCGATAAGAATTTTCGTACGTTGCAACGCAACGCAAACGATACTGTCAACATGGCCTAGCGGCGGTAAGAGCAGAGGGCTAGTATGAGCCGCACCCACGTCAGCCAGGAGGTAAACCATGTCGGCCAAACAGAAGCCTGTAAATACCCCGTTGCACTTGCTCCAACAATTGTCGGGCAGCTTGCTCGAACATCTGGAAAGCGCTTGTTCCCAGGCCTTGGCCGATGCAGAAAAACTGCTCGCCAAACTGGAAAAACAACGCGGCAAAGCGCAAGAAAAGCTGCACAAATCCCGCACCAAATTGCAAGACGCCGCCACTGCCGGTAAAGCCAAGGCACAAGCCAAGGCCAAAGACGCAGTTAACGAACTTGAGGACCTGCTGGACGCCCTCAAGGACCGTCAAACCGAAACCCGCACCTACATTTCCCAGCTCAAAAAAGACGCTCAGGAAAGCCTGAAACTGGCCCAGGGCATTGGTCGTGTGAAAGAAGCCGTCTCCAAGGCCCTTGGCGCGCGTACGCCGGCAAAAGCCGTCACCGCCAGCGCGGCCAAAAAGCCAGCCAGCAAAGCTGTTGCAGCGAAGGCGCCGGCTAAAATTGCCGCCAAGCCAGCTGCTAAAACTGCTGCTGCGAAACCAGCCAACAAGCCAGTTGCCAAAACCGCTGCTGCGAAACCAGCCGCCAAGCCAGCTGCCAAAACCGCTGCTGCGAAACCAGCCGCCAAGCCAGCTGCCAAAACCGCTGCTGCGAAACCAGCCGCCAAGCCAGCTGCCAAAACTGCTGCTGCGAAACCAGCCGCCAAGCCAGCTGCCAAAACTGCTGCTGCGAAACCAGCCGCCAAGCCAGCTGCTAAAACTGCTGCTGCGAAACCAGCCGCCAAGCCAGCTGCCAAAACTGCTGCTGCGAAACCAGCCGCCAAGCCAGCTGCCAAAACTGCTGCTGCGAAACCAGCCGCCAAGCCAGCCGCTAAAACCGCTGCTGCGAAACCAGCCGCCAAGCCAGCTGCCAAAGCCGCTGCTGCGAAACCAGCCGCCAAGCCAGCCGCTAAAACCGCTGCTGCGAAACCAGCCGCCAAGCCAGCCGCTAAAACCGCCGCTGCCAAACCAGCCACCAAGCCAGCTGCTAAAACCACTGCTGCCAAGCCAGCAACTCCTGCGGCACCTGCCGCTACCCCGGCAACGTCCTCCGCTCCAACCGCATCGGCCAGCAGCAGCTCTGCACCGGTAGCGCCAAGCACCACCCCAACCAGCGCTTCCTAAGTGCGGGTGACCCCAACGCGCAGCTGCTGCAGCGCGTTGTGGTCAAGGTCGGCGGCTTCGCTTGCCAGGTCTTCAAGCCATTCGTATTGCCCTTTCCCCTCGTTGGTCGGCCATGTCTTCGCCAGCGCTTCCAGGCGTGTCAGTAATGCTCGCTCGGCCTCCAGTTCCAATGCTTTGACCTGACGCCGTAATTCAGCCAACTGCGCATCCTGCTGTGCCAGCGCCCGCCATTGCACGCGGACTTCGCGCAAGGGTTCGACGACACGCGTGCGCCATGGCCGCGCAAGCTGCTGCAGCGCCACCACGCGTTCGGGCAACCGCGCCACACCCCGTTGCTCCAGCCACGCACCACACAGCAACAGGCACACATCCGCGCCTTGCGCCTGCAACCGCAGGCAAGCAGCCTCCACGCCGGGGCGGGCGTAAGTCGAGAGGGCAAAGCTCCACAGGTCAGCGCACATATTCACACCCAAGCCAGCGGCCAACGAAGCTGGTAGACTCCGCCGCCATTATGATCCGACTTCAAAGCCTAACATTACAGCGTGGCCCGCAGCGTCTTCTTGAAGATGCCGAGCTGACCCTGCACGCCGGTCACAAAGCCGGCCTGATCGGTGCCAATGGCGCCGGCAAATCCACGTTGTTCGCCCTGTTGCTGGGTGAGTTGACCCCGGATTCCGGGGACTGCCTGCTGCCGGCCGACTGGCGCATCGCCCATATGCGCCAGGAGATCGACACCCTGGACCGCATCGCGATCGACTACGTGCTCGATGGCGACCTGCGCCTGCGCCAGGTGCAACACGACCTCGCCGCCGCAGAGCAAGTCCAGGATGGCGCCGCCCAAGCCCGCCTGCATTCTGAGCTGGACAGCGCCGACGGCTACACCGCCGACGCCCGCGCCCGCAAGATGCTCGCCGGCCTGGGTTTCACCAATGAACAGATGGATCGCCCGGTCGCCGATTTCTCCGGCGGCTGGCGCATGCGCCTGAACCTGGCCCAGGCGCTGATGTGTCCCTCGGACCTGTTGCTGCTCGACGAGCCGACCAACCACTTGGACCTCGATGCGATCCTGTGGCTGGAAGACTTCCTCAAGAACTATCAGGGCACCCTGTTGCTGATTTCCCACGACCGGGATTTCCTCGACGCCGTGGTCGACAATATCGCCCATGTCGAACAGAAGAAAATCACGCTCTATCGGGGCGGCTACACCGCCTTCGAGCGCGCCCGTGCCGAACGCCTGGCCCAGCAGCAGCAGGCTTTCGAGAAGCAGCAGGCGCAGCGCGCGCATATGGAAAGCTATATCGCCCGGTTCAAGGCCCAGGCCACCAAGGCGCGGCAGGCTCAGAGCCGGATCAAGGCGCTGGAGCGCATGGAAGAACTGTCGGCGGCCCATGTCGATTCGCCGTTCGACTTCGTGTTCCGTGAGTCGGTGAAAATCTCCAGCCCCTTGCTCGATCTGTCGGATGCGCGCCTGGGTTATGGCGACAAGACCATCCTCGAGAAGGTCAAGCTGCAGCTCACGCCTGGCGCGCGTATCGGTTTGCTGGGGCCTAACGGCGCGGGCAAGTCGACGCTGATCAAGAACCTGTCGGGCGAACTGGAGCCCTTGGCCGGCCGCCTGACCCGTGGCGAGAACACCGTGGTGGGCTACTTCGCCCAGCATCAACTGGACTCGCTGGATTCCAAGGCGAGCCCGCTGTTGCACCTGCAGCGCCTGGCGCCCACCGAGCGCGAACAGACCCTGCGTGATTTCCTCGGGGGTTTCGACTTCCGTGGCGCGCGTATCGATGAGCCGGTGCTGAATTTTTCCGGTGGCGAAAAGGCACGCCTGGCCCTGGCCCTGATCGCCTGGGACCGCCCGAACCTGCTGCTGCTCGACGAGCCGACCAACCACCTGGACCTGGAAATGCGCCTGGCGCTGACCATGGCCCTGCAGGAATTCAGCGGCGCGGTACTGGTGGTGTCTCACGATCGCCACCTGCTCAAAAGCACCACTGATAACTTCCTGCTGGTGGCCGACGGCAGGGTCGAGGAATTCGACGGCGACCTGGACGACTATGCGCGCTGGCTGACCGACTACCGTCTGCGCAATGCGCCGGCCAGCAACACACCGGTCAACCCGGACAAGACCGACAAGAAAGCCCAGCGCCAGGCTGCCGCCGCACTGCGTCAGCAGTTGGCGCCACACAAGCGCGAAGCCGACAAGCTGGAGGTCGAGTTGGGCAAGGTGCACGAGCGCCTGGCCAAGATCGAAACCAGCCTGGGCGACAGCGCTGTGTATGAGGCCGCGCGTAAGGATGAACTGCGCGACCTGCTGGCCGAACAGGCCCGGCTCAAGGTGCGAGAGGGGCAACTGGAGGAATCCTGGATGGAAGCCCTCGAAGTGCTTGAAACCCTGCAAGCGGAGCTGGAGGCGCTGTCCTGATGGAAGCGTTGCAACTGCCTTTGCCGGCGCAATGGATCGAGCCTGTGTGGATCGGCGTGCAAATCCTGCTGATCCTGCTGGCGGGTTACCTTGCCCAGCGTTTTGTCGCCAAGGGCCTGACTCGCCTGGGTGAGCGCTATCCGTTCCCGCCACAGTTGTTGATGCCGCTGCGCGGTGGCCTGCGCTGGCTGATCATGGGCAGTGCGCTGATCTTCGTGTTGGGCCGCCTGGGCGTATCCGCCACGGTGCTGTGGACGGCACTGTCAGGCTTTGTGGCGGTGGCGGCGGTGGCGTTCTTCGCCATGTGGTCGGTGCTGTCCAACTTGCTGTGCGCGATCTTGATCTTCACCGTGGGGCCGTTTCGCCTCGGCGACATCGTCGAACTGGTGGACACCGTCGACAAACCCGGTGTGAAAGGGCGCGTCGTGGCGATCAATCTGCTCTATACCACGCTGGTCGAGGTGGCAGAGGCCGGTACGGACAGCGCGATGGTACAAGTGCCCAACAGTCTGTTCTTCCAGCGCTCGGTGCGGCGTTGGCCCGGTACCCATGTGTTTCCTGGCGACCGCTAGAAATCACCGCCTGCAAAAATTGATAGCCAGCCTTTGGCCGGCAGCGTTAGCTTAAGGCACAACCGCAAACTCCTTTCCGAGGTGTGCAATGGCACTCGACACGTGGCTGGCCTTTTTCCTGGCCAGTTGGATCATCTCCCTTTCCCCCGGCGCGGGCGCCATCGCTTCGATGTCCAGCGGCCTGCAATACGGTTTCGTACGCGGTTACTGGAACGCCATTGGCCTGCAGCTGGGCCTGGCGATGCAGATTGCTGTGGTGGCGGGCGGCTTGGGTGCCATCCTGGCGACGTCCTCCACCGCGTTTTATGCGATCAAATGGTTTGGCGTGGCGTACCTGGTCTACCTGGCCATCAAGCAATGGCGCGCCTTGCCCATGGACATGACCGATGACGCTGCGGTGCGCCCGATTGGCAAGCCGATGGCCATGATGTTCCGTGGTTTTCTGGTCAATGCCAGCAACCCGAAGGCGTTGGTGTTCATGCTCGCGGTATTGCCGCAGTTCGTGAATCCACAGGCACCGTTGGCGGTCCAGTACCTGATCATCGGTGCGACGATGATCAGCGTCGATATGATCGTGATGGCCGGTTATACGGGGTTGGCCTCGAAAGTCCTGCGCCTGTTGCGCTCGCCCAAGCAGCAGAAGCGCGTGAACCGCACATTCGCCGGGTTGTTCGTCGGCGCCGCCGGTTTCCTCGCCAGCCTGCATCGCGCCACGGCGTAATTGACGAAACCGAATCAAAATGTGGGAGGGGGCTTGCTCCCGATGACAGTGTGTCAGCCAGCAAGTCTGGAGCTGAACCACCGCCATCGGGAGCAAGCCCCCTCCCACATTGGTTTTGTGGCGTGACGAAATAACACCTTGAGTCAAATCCGTTAAAGCTCAACAATAGTGTTACTTCGTATTTCCACTTGAGATTCATTCATGACTGCCCCCTTCCGTTTTCTCGCCTGGCTGGTGCTGCCGGCGTTGATGTCGTGCAGCTTCAATCTGTTGGCCGCGACGGCCGAAGGCGCACCCCAGGCGTTGCATCTGCTTGACTACATTGGCGCCGACTATCCGCCCACTGTGGAGGCAGGCAAGGTGGTGGACGAATCGGAATTTCGCGAACAGGTGGAGTTCTTGGGCGTGCTGCAGGGTCTGGTTGCGCAACTGCCGGAAAAGCCCGAACGCGTCGAGTTAATCAAGGGCGTTGATGAGTTGCTCGCGGCAGTCACCGCCCATGCAGACGGCGCAACTGTCGCCCGCCAGGCCCGTCAATTGGGCGCCAGGCTGGCGGTGGCGTATGAAGTCAGCCAGGCGCCGGCGATCACTCCCGACCCTACGCGCGGTGCGCCGCTATATGCCCAGCATTGTTCGGTGTGCCACGGCACGGCCGGCGCTGGCGATGGCCCGGCAGGCATGGGCATGACCCCGCCGCCCGCTAACCTGCGCGATGCCACGCGCCTGGATCGCCTGAGCCTCTACGCGATCTATAACACCCTGGGCCTGGGTGTCGAAGGCACTGACATGCCGTCCTTTGCCGACCAGTTGGATGACCGCCAGCGCTGGGACCTCGCCACCTACATCGCAGGTTTCACGGCTGACCCGGCTGCGGCCAACAGCGAACACACCTTCAACCTGGCCGACCTGGCACGCCAGACGCCCAACGAAGTACTGGCCGCTGACGGCCCGGCGGTGGCAGCGACCTTCCGCGCCCAACGCGCACAGCCGCCGCAGGTCAAGCGTGGCCCGGCACAGTTGCTCGACTACACCGCCGCCACCCTGGACAAAAGCCTGGCCGCGTTCCGTAACGGCGACCACGAACAAGCCTATGATTTGTCGGTAGCCGCTTACCTGGAAGGCTTCGAGCTGGTGGAAAGCTCGCTGGATAACGTCGACGCCAACGTGCGCAAAGACACCGAGAAGGCGCTGATGGCCTACCGCCAGTCCTTGCAGGACGGGCTGCCGATCGAACAGGTGCAACAGCGCCTGGACGCGGCCAAGGGCAAGCTCGGCGAGTCCGCCGGCTTGCTCGGCGGCGATGGCTTGAGCTGGTCGTTGAGCTACATCTCCGGTTTGTTGATCCTGCTGCGCGAAGGCCTGGAAGCGATCCTGGTGCTGGCCGCGATCCTGGCCTTCCTGCGTAACACCGGCCAGCAATCGGCGGTGCGCAGCGTCAACGTCGGCTGGGGCCTGGCGCTGTTGGCCGGCTTGGCTACCTGGGCGCTGGCGGCGTATGTGATTGATGTCAGCGGCGCCCAGCGTGAATTGCTGGAAGGCTGCACGGCGCTGTTCGCCAGCGTGATGGTGCTGTGGCTGGGCGTATGGATGCACGACCGGCGCCACGCGGCGGCCTGGCAGGACTACATCAAGAGCAGCCTGGTGGGCGGTGGTGGGCGTTTCGGCTTTGCGCTGCTGGCCTTCTTCTCGGTGTACCGCGAGCTGTTCGAAGTGATCCTGTTCTACGAAACCCTGTGGCTGCAAGCCGGCCCGGCCGGGCACAACGCGGTGTTGGCGGGTGGTGCCACCGCATTGGTGCTGCTGGTGGGCCTGGCCTGGGTGATCCTGCGCGGTTCGGCGAAGTTGCCGTTGGCGCTGTTCTTCGGTATCAACGCCGCGCTGCTGTGCGCACTTTCGGTGGTGTTCGCCGGGCATGGCGTCAAAGCATTGCAGGAAGCGGGCGTCTTCGGCACGCGGCCGGTGGCGTTCTTTGACTTCGACTGGCTGGGCATTCACGCCGATGCGTATTCGTTGAGTGCGCAGGCCGTGGCGATCCTGGCGATTGTGGTGCTGTATGGCCGCAGTCGCCTGGCCGAGAAGCGGGTGGCGGCATAGTCATGCGGGTGTGGATCGATGCGGACGCCTGCCCGCGGGCGGCCAAGGATCAGGTGGTGAAGTTCGCCCTCAAGCGCCAGTTTGACGTGGTGCTGGTGGCCGGCCAGAGCCAGATCAAACCCAGCTTTGCCTGTGTGAAGCTGATCGTGGTGCCCAGTGGTCCCGATGCGGCCGATGACTACCTGGTAGAGCACGCCATGCCGGGCGAGTTGGTGATCTGCAGCGATGTGCCCTTGGCCGACCGCTTGGTCAAGAAGGGCGTCACGGCCCTCGACCCGCGCGGCAAAGAGTTCAGCCCGGCGAACATGAGTGAGCGCTTGGCAGTGCGTAACCTGTTCACCGACTTGCGCGAGCAAGGCCAGATGGGCGGCGGGCCACCGCCGCACAGCGAGAAGGACAAACAGGCGTTCGCCAACGCGCTGGACCGCCTGCTCACCCGTTTGATGAAGCCTGTGTAGGAGCGCGCTTGCTCGCGAAGAACGGCAACGATAACGCGGGCACTCCGGATAAACGCGGCGCCCTCAGGTTCTTCGCGAGCAAGCTCGCTCCTGCAGAAAGAGGGCGTTAGTCGTCTTCGTGGGTCAGTTCAAGCACCCGGTCCACGAGCTTGTTGATGCCCGACGCCACCTCGCTGATATTTTTGCCCAGCATATACGCCGGTGTACTCACCAACTTGCGTGCCTTGTCCTCAACGATATCTTCCACCGTGCATTCCTGATGGGTGGCGCCCATTTTGTCCAAGGCCGCTGCGGTGTCGGTATCGTTGCCGATGGTGCAGATCACGCCCGGGCCGTAGATTTTTGCGGCCAGGGCCGGGGAAATGCAGATCAGCCCCACCGGCTTGCCCGCTTCGGCAAAGGCTTCCGCCAGCTCCAGCACCTGCGGATTGACGCTGCAGCCGGCGCCTTCCACTGCGAAATTCGACAGGTTCTTCGCCGCGCCAAACCCGCCCGGCACGATCAGCGCATCGAAGTCAGCCACATTGGCCTCACGGATATCTTTCACCGCGCCTCGGGCGATGCGCGCTGACTCCACCAACACATTGCGCGATTCGGGCATTTCTTCGCCGGTAAGGTGGTTGATCACATGCAGTTGCGCAATATCTGGCGCAAAGCACTCAACCTGAGCGCCGCGCTGGTCCAGGCGCAGCAGGGTGATCACGCTTTCATGGATTTCTGCACCGTCGTACACGCCACAGCCGGAAAGGATCACTGCAATCTTTTTGCTCATGGGCATTTCTCCTGATTCATGGCGTTAAATGTCTACTAATTTGTAACCTGTTGCCAATGGGATCTCATGGGACTGCACTAATCTGATGTAACAAAAATAGACCGGACTAGCCCATGGACTTCGTGCCTTACGCGGTACCGTTTTTCATTGCCTTGATCGTGGTGGAGCTGCTGGCTGACCGCTGGCGCGGTGCGCGCAACTATCGAGTAGCCGACGCTATCAACAGCCTCAGCACCGGCGTGCTGTCTACCACCACCGGGTTACTGACCAAGGGCGTGGGTTTGCTCACCTATGCATTCGCCCTCAAGCACTTGGCGCTGATCGAATGGTCGGCCCAAAGCGTGTGGACCTGGGTGTGCGCCTTTGTGCTCTACGACTTCTGCTACTACTGGCTGCATCGCCTGGGCCATGAGCGCAATATCCTGTGGGCTGCGCACTCAGTGCACCACCAGAGCGAGGACTACAACCTCACCACCGCGTTGCGTCAGACCAGTACCGGCTTTTTGTTGAGCTGGATCTTCTACCTGCCCCTGGCCGTGCTCGGTGTGCCATTGGTGGTGTTCGTCAGTGTGGCTTCGCTCAACCTGCTGTATCAATTCTGGGTGCATACACGTCACGTGCCCAAGCTCGGCTGGTTCGAGGTGTTCTTCGTTACACCGTCCAATCATCGTGCCCACCACGCGCAGAACGCCCTCTACATGGATCGCAACTATGGCGGGGTGTTCATTTTTTGGGACCGCTTGTTCGGCACGTTCCAGGAAGAAGACGACAACGAACCGGTGATTTTCGGCGTGACCACGCCCCTGGCCAGTTGGAATCCGCTGTGGGCGAACCTGCAGTTTTATGCGCAGTTGTGGAGCGATGCCCGTCGTACTGAGAACCGCTGGGACAAGCTGCGCATCTGGTTCATGCGCACCGGCTGGCGCCCCGCAGATGTAAAAGCCAACTACCCGATAGCCAAGCCGGACCTGGCCCGGTTCCGCAAATTCGAGGTGCCGCTGGATACGCGCCAGCAGGTCTACGTTGCCGTGCAGTTTGCGGTCTATGTGGGGTTTGGCAGTTATTTGATGAATTTCGCAGAAGGCCTGCCCACGGCGGCGCTGGTGCTGGGCTGGGGCGCGATGGCCCTGGGGCTGTTCACGCTGGGGGTCGCACTGGAGAATCGCCCGTGGGCGCTGAAGGCAGAAGGGGTGCGCCTGGGGCTGAATCTGCCGTTGGTATGGCTGGCCCCGTGGGTCGGGCTATGGCCGGCCAGCGCTCTGGGCTGGCTGGCGCTGCTGAGCTACAGCCTGCTCAGCGTGATTGGCCTCTACTGCTGCAGAAGCCGGGTTACTCGCCTGGCGTCTTAGGGGGTTCGACCGGGGCGGGTTCGGCAGCGAGCCGGGCCTTGGCTTCGGCACACGCCTCGCGGGCGATGCGGGCATTCTTGACGCGGCGTCGCAGCCACAGGCCCAAGCCCAGCACCAGCAAGGCGCCCAGCACCCACAGCTCGTATTTCTTGACACTGCCGAGCATGCCTTCGAGTACCGCGCCGAAATGATAGGCCGCAGCCCCTAGCGCAGCCGCCCATATCGCCGCACCGATACCGTTGAGGATCAAATAGCGCAGGGGCGGGTAGCCGGACAGGCCAATCGCCACCGGCATCACCGTGCGCAGACCGTAGACGAAGCGAAAGCTCAGCACCCAGATATCCGGATGTTTGCGGATATGTTCCAGCGCCTTGTCGCCCATCAATTGCCAGCGCGGTTTGCGCGCCAGCAATTTGCGGCCGTGCTTGCGCCCCATGTAGTACCACAGCTGGTCGCCGGCGTAGCTGCCGAAAAAGGCAACGACTACTACCAGGTTGATATCCATGTATCCACGGAACGCCAGGAAGCCTGCGAGCACGAGGATGGTCTCGCCTTCGAAGAACGTGCCGAGGAAGAGGGCAAAGTAGCCGAAGTCATGCAGAAATTGTTGAAGCATGGTCTAGGGTGCTGGCGAAATGAACGCGCAGCCTACGCCTTCACGAAGATTCATGAAAGTATCGAGATGTGTCACGAAGTGAACAATTCCTACGCAAATGCCGAATGCGACTTCAGGTCGGATCGATAAGCACAACTGTCATTCATTCGTCATAATGGCCGCTTATAACTGCACCGCCCGCCCGTAAACGCGGGCTCAGGAGTCTGTCGTGAGCTTTATCTCCGCCAACCGGCTATTTCCCGCCACACGTCTGCGCCGCAACCGCCGTGATGATTTTTCTCGCCGTCTGGTACGTGAAAATGTACTGACGACGAATGATCTGATCCTGCCGGTATTCGTGCTGGACGGTGAAAATCGCCGGGAAGCGGTGGCCTCGATGCCGGGGGTGGAGCGCTTGAGCATTGACCTGCTGCTCGAAGAAGCCGCCCATTGGGTGGAACTGGGAATCCCGGCGCTGCCCAATTGCTTAGAGAGCAACCATAGCCCTCACAGGAACACTCGATGAATACCGAAGGACTTACAGAAGTTGCCGTAAAAGACGCTCATCCGGTGGTTGAACAAGTCACCGAGACCCCGCCGGAGCTTGAGCCTGCCCCGCCTGTGGTGGCCGCCGAAGCGCCGGCGCCGGCGCCAGTGGCCGTGGTTACCAACCTGGATGACAGCAGCCTGTACATCCACCGCGAGCTGTCCCAACTGCAATTCAACATTCGCGTGCTGGAACAGGCGCTGGATGAGTCCTATCCATTGCTGGAGCGGCTCAAGTTCCTGTTGATCTTCTCGAGCAACCTGGACGAGTTCTTCGAGATCCGCGTCGCCGGCCTCAAGAAGCAGATCACCTTCGCCCGTGAGCAAGCCGGTGCCGACGGCCTGCAACCGCACCAGGCCCTGGCGCGCATCAGTGAGCTGGTGCACGGCCATGTGGACCGCCAATACGCGATCCTCAACGACATCCTGCTGCCGGAACTGGAAAAACATCAGGTCCGCTTCATCCGCCGCCGGCACTGGACCACCAAGATCAAGACCTGGGTGCGCCGTTACTTCCGTGACGAGATTTCACCGATCATCACCCCGATCGGCCTCGACCCGACGCACCCGTTCCCGTTGCTGGTGAACAAGAGCCTGAACTTCATCGTCGAGCTCGAAGGCATCGACGCCTTCGGCCGCGACTCGGGCCTTGCGATCATCCCGGCGCCGCGCCTGCTGCCACGAATCATCAAGGTACCCGAAGAAGTAGGGGGCGCTGGCGATAATTATGTATTCCTGTCGTCGATGATCCATGCGCACGCCGATGACCTGTTCCAGGGCATGAAGGTCAAGGGCTGCTACCAGTTCCGCCTGACCCGTAACGCCGACCTGGCGCTGGACTCTGAAGACGTCGAAGACTTGGCCCGTGCCCTGCGCGGTGAGCTGTTTTCGCGGCGCTACGGCGATGCGGTGCGCCTGGAAGTGGCGGACACCTGCCCGAAACACTTGTCGGATTACCTGCTCAAGCAGTTCAACCTGGCCGAATCCGAGCTGTACCAGGTCAATGGCCCGGTGAACCTGACGCGCCTGTTCAGCATCACCGGACTGGACAGCCACCCGGAGCTGCAATACAAGCCGTTTACACCGCAAATCCCGAAACTGCTGCAAAACAGCGAGAACATCTTCAGCGTGGTGAGCAAGCAGGACATTCTGCTGTTGCACCCCTTCGAGTCGTTCACCCCGGTGGTCGACCTGTTGCGCCAGGCCGCCAAGGACCCGCACGTCCTGGCTGTGCGCCAGACGCTGTATCGCTCCGGCGCCAACTCGGAAATCGTCGATGCACTGGTCGACGCTGCGCGTAACGGCAAGGAAGTCACGGTGGTGATCGAGCTGCGAGCGCGCTTCGATGAGGAGTCCAACCTGCAGCTGGCCAGCCGCCTGCAAGCAGCCGGTGCGGTAGTGATCTATGGCGTGGTCGGCTTCAAGACCCACGCCAAGATGATGTTGATCCTGCGCCGCGAAGCCGGTGAAATCGTGCGTTACGCCCATTTGGGCACCGGCAACTACCACGCCGGCAACGCGAAGCTCTATACCGACTACAGCCTGCTGACGTCCGACGACGCCCTGTGCGAAGACGTCGGCAAGTTGTTCAGCCAGCTCATCGGCATGGGCAAGACCTTGCGCATGAAGAAGCTGCTGCACGCGCCGTTCACCTTGAAGAAGGGCATGCTCGACATGATTGCCCGCGAGACCCAGTTTGCCCTCGAGGGCAAGCCGGCGCACATCATCGCCAAATTCAACTCGCTGACCGATCCTAAGATCATCCGTGCGCTGTACAAGGCCAGCCAGTCGGGCGTGCGCATCGACCTGGTGGTCCGTGGCATGTGCTGCCTGCGCCCGGGCATTGTCGGCGTCTCGCATAACATCCATGTGCGCTCGATCATCGGCCGCTTCCTGGAGCACACGCGGGTGTTCTATTTCCTCAACGGTGGCGAAGAGCAGATGTTCCTCTCCAGCGCCGACTGGATGGAGCGCAACCTCGACAAACGCGTGGAGACCTGCTTCCCGGTGGAGGGCAAGAAGCTGGTCATGCGGGTCAAGAAGGAGCTGGAAAGCTACCTGACCGACAACACCCACAGCTGGAGCCTGCAGTCGGATGGGCGGTATGTGCGCAACACACCGACCGGCAACCAGAACCCACGCAGTGCGCAGGCCACGTTGCTGGAGAAGCTGGGCAGCCCGATCCTGACGGTGAACTGACAACCAGTGCGGTCAAAAATGTGGGAGGGGGCTTGCTCCCGATAGCGGTGGGTCAGTCAAAGTATCAAGTGACTGACACACCGCATCGGGAGCAAGTCGAATCGTCGCACCGCCCCTCCCACATTTGTTTTGCGGTGTTCTTTAATGCAGGTTCAGGCTGAACCCCACCCGCGTCAGCCACTCCGCTTCCTGGGCGAAGTCCGCCTGGGTCAGCTGGTTTTCATCCAGCCAGCCTTTGGGGAACATCACCTCCAGGCTGTCGCCGTCGGCGCGCAGCTTCACCTGGGGCATTTCCTGGGTGCCACGGATGTGGTGGAACAGGATGGCAAAGCGCAACAGCGCGCACAGGCGAATCAGCTTGATGCCGTCTTTGCCGAACTCGGCAAATTTGTCCCTGGGAATATTGCGGCGGTGGCCGCGCACCAACAGCGCGAGCATCTGTTGGTCTTCCCGTGAGAACCCGGCCAGGTCCGAGTGTTCGATCAGGTAGGCGCCGTGCTTGTGGTAATGGTAATGGGCGATGTCCAGGCCCACCTCGTGCACCTTGGCGGCCCAGCCCAGCAGTTCACGCCATACGCCGTTTTGCAGGTCCCAGTCATCGGCCACCTGGTCGAAGGCGTGCAGGGCTTTGCGCTCTACGCGCGCCGCTTGCTCCACGTCTACGTGGTAACGCTCCATCAACGAGCTGAGGGTGCGCTCACGCACATCTTCATGGTGATGGCGACCGAGCAGGTCATAGAGCACACCTTCGCGCAGGGCGCCGTCACAGTGGTCCATGCGTTGCAGTTCGAGGGCGTCGAAAATGGCTTCAAGAATCGCCAGGCCGGCGGGGAAGATGGCGCGGCGGTCAGGCTTGATGCCGTCGAAGTCGATCTTCTCGGCATCCCCCAGCTTGAACAGCTTGCGCTTGAGCCACGCCAGGCCTTCGGCATTCACCTCGCCGGTGCCATGGCCGCCGGCCTTGAGCGCCAGGCCGATGGCACGGATGGTGCCGGAAGAGCCGATGGCTTCATCCCAGCTCAGGCGGTGCAGGGCGTGTTCGATGCTCATGATCTCCAGCCGCGCCGCCGTGTAGGCCTGGGCATAGCGCGCCGGGGTGATCTTGCCGTCCTTGAAATAACGCTGCGTGTAGCTGACGCAGCCCATCTGCAGGCTTTCGCGCAGCAGGGGTTCGAAACGCTGGCCGATGATGAATTCGGTACTGCCACCGCCAATGTCCGCCACCAGGCGTTTGCCCGGGGTGTCAGCCAGCGTATGGGAGACCCCGAGGTAAATCAGGCGTGCTTCCTCGCGACCGGAAATAACCTCTACCGGATGCCCGAGGATTTCCTCGGCGCGATGGATGAATTCGTTGCGGTTACGGGCTTCACGCAAGGCGTTGGTGCCCACTATTCGTACAGCGCCAGGCGGCATGCCGTTGATCAGTTGCGCAAAGCGCTTGAGGCAGTCGAGGCCGCGCTGCATGGACTCTTCATTGAGCTGGCGTTCGTCGTTGATCCCGGCAGCCAGTTGCACTTTCTCGCCGAGCCGCTCAAGGATGCGGATTTCACCGTTCTGGGCCTTGGCCACGACCATGTGAAAGCTGTTGGAGCCCAGGTCGATGGCAGCGATCAGGGACAGATTCTTGGCTTGGGATTGCGGCATGGTTTGGGGTCTCGGTCGATAACCTTGCCATCGTGCCACGATCGACCGCTGGAGCCAACGCGTTGTGCTTCGGTAATTTTTCTGCGGCTGTCTGTGGGGGTAATTTGTGAGATATGTAGGATGGCATCGAATGACAAGCGGGGGAGTAGTGAATTAATTTTGTAGGAGTTTTAACTTCGCCTCGTAGTAAAGCCGCGTTTTGATTTTCCCTACAGGACGCGTTTGATTATGTCATCGGGTATTTTGTTTTAGCCTACTTTTAAATTGGGTTTAAATGACCAGCAGGTTTTACAGTTCTCACATTAACCCAGGCGTTATCTGATTCTTTAATGAAGCACCAAGGCGACACACTGTCACCCGGCAATTTTGCCTTGGTGTTATTTATGTGTCGTTGTCGACATCCAGGAAGATAAACCGTTTGGCGATGGAACCGCCAAGACGAATGTAGAGAGCACCTGATAACTTTCAAGTGACAGGTCGAATATGAAAAAAATTGTTGGATTGACCCTGGGGCTCGTTTGCCTGGCGGCAAACATTGGCGCACATGCTGCCACCAGCGCAGAACTGATCGTCAGGGGGGTCATCAAGCCCGCCGCCTGTAACCTCAGTATGAGCGGCGGTGGCATTATCAACTACGGCGATATTCCTTCGGGCCAACTGTCCCAGACGGCGTTTAACGCGCTCACCGAAAAAACCACGCCTATCACCGTCAGCTGTGGCAATACGCCTGTCCAGTTCGGGCTCAAATTTGTCGACCTGCAGGCCGGCAGCAAGGTAACGGGCATCCTCACTGCGCTCGGGGGTGGTTACACCGAGGCGAACAACTTTGGGTTGGGGACTGTGGCCGGCCGGAGAACGGGTGGCTTTGCCGTTACCCTCAGGGACCTGCGCTCGCCGACCGCAACACTGTTTCCGATCATGCGAATCAGCGCCGGCGCCTGGCAGAACAGTGATGGCAAAGTCGCACAAGCGCCTAGCCAATATTCCTGGCGTAGCAGCACGGCCGCCACACCCGCCTCTATCAACCAGTTGACCGGGACGATTGCTGTGCGCGCGGTGATCAATAAAGGCCAGGACCTGGACCTGAGTCGTGACGTTACCCTTGATGGGCGCGCAACACTTGAATTGAGTTACATCTAAGCGACATAACAACAGTCGATCAAGAAACATGTGTTTCTGGTCGGCTGTTTTAAAGCGCGCCCGTCGCTCAATAGTCAACTTCAAGGTTGTGGGGAACACAGAGTGCTTAGTCGTCCCGTAAGAAAGAGTACGCGTTTGTTATATGCACTGTTGCTCTTGTGCTTTGTCGGTGTTGCGGTGGCTGATGGTATGTTGCCGGAAACCACGGTCATTGTATTGAACGAAGAGCAGGGTGAAGCGACGATAAACATCAGGAATACCGACGCGGCTCCAGCGCTGCTGCATTCGGTAATAGAAAACATACCGGAAGATGTGGAACCGCTTTTGATCGTGACGCCGCCTATTGCGCGGGTGGAAGGGGGTGAAACGCAACTGGTGCGTTTCATCAGCACGTTGAAGGCCCCGTTGAAGACTCAGCGGCTCAAACGCGTGTCTTTCGAGGGCATTCCCCAGGCGCGTGCTGCGGGCGGTGCGACCATTGGTATCACCTTGCGGCAGAATTTGCCGCTGATCCTGCATCCCCAAGGCCTGCCGGTTCATCACACGCCCTGGGAGCTGCTGAAGTGGCGACGTACAGGGCAACGTTTGACGGTCCACAACGATAGCGCTTATGTGGTGCGCATGGCTCCGCAGGTTCGGTTATTGCCACAGGGAGCCCTGGCTACGCTGCCGCGCACCTACATTTTGCCGGGCGAAGCGCTGGCGGTGAAGGTTGAAGGACCCTTGGAGGAACTGACTGATATAGAGATTCAACCGGCCACGATCTACGGCTTTTCGGTAGAAAACTACCGGGCCCCGATCAATACCGACGGGGGTTGATCGACCCATGACAAACCTGTCGAGTCACCGAATCGGAGCTTTTTTATGGACCCGCCGACCCACGTTGCTCATGGGGATGGCAACACTGTGGAGCTTGCCTGGCGTTGCCCCTGCCTTGGAACTGGGCGAGGGCTTTGACCTGGCAGCACTGACCACGCACGGCATTGACCCGAAAGTCTCGGACTACTTCCGCACGGCGGCGCGCTTTCGCGAGGGCACCCAGGTGGTGGGGTTGAAAGTCAACGGCAACCCGCTCGGCTTGGTGGACGCCCAGTTCGATGCCGATGGGCAATTGTGCTTTACCCCGGCATTGCTGGACAAAGCCGGGTTGGTCAAACCCACTGCCATCGTCCGCAAAGGCGCCACTGCCGACCAGGCATGCCATGACTTTCTGGGGGCGTTTCCCACGACCATGGTGCGGCTGCGCCCTGGCAACGATGAAGTGGCGCTGGTGGTGCCCACCTCATCACTGCGCGAACCGCAGTGGGAGGCCGGGGAGTTCGCCCGGGGCGGTGCGGCGGGCTTGTTCAACTATGATGTGCAGGGTTTCGACAGCCATTCGCGCAGTGGGAACAACCGGTTCGTGTCGGCTTACACCGAAGCGGGTTTCAACCTGGGTGATTGGATTCTTCGCAGTCGTCAAATCTACGTCTCCGATAACGGCGTGACGCACAACGAGCACCTGTATGCCTATGCGCAGCGGGATATCGCCGCGTTGCGCTCGACTTTCCAGGCGGGCCAGCTGTCCAGCAACAATCCGCTGTTTGGTGGCATCCAGCTGTCGGGTGTGCAGTTTTCCCCCGACGGCCAGTCGCGCGTGCCGGCAGGCAGCAATAACGCGGTGGTGGAAGGCCTGGCACAGAGCCAGTCGCGGATTGAGGTGCGTCAGTCCGGCGTTTTGATCCACAGTACGCTGGTGCCCGAAGGGCCTTTCCGGCTGACCGGTTTGCCGCTGCTCAATGGCACAAGCGACCTTGAGGTCAGTGTGATCGATGTACGCGGGGGCCGACGCAGCTTCGTGGTGCCGGCGGCTTCGTTCGCCGGCGCTGCGCCGGCGGCACCCGGTTATTACTTGTCCCTCGGCAAACTACGTGAAGAGAGGCAGGGCGAGGGGCCGTCGCCCGTCGTTGCCATGGGCAGCGGGACGTGGGGCCTGGGGCGCGACTCAACGGGTGGTTTCGGCTTGTTGAGTACCGACGAGTACTGGTCGGCAGGTGGCACGTTGAGCAGCGTGTTTTTCCAGCGAGTGTCGGTGGGCGCGCGTCATAACCTGTCCCGCGACAGCCGTCATGCCGTGTCCGGCTCACGCAGTAGCGTGTCCGTGAGCAGCCCGGTATCCGCCAACGTCGAGCTCAACCTCAGCGCAACCAGCCAGACCCGCGGCTATCGCGAGGTGATCGAGGCCGGCCGCCCGACCACGGCCGACGTGCTGGCGTCACGCTTCAAGAATCAATACACGGCGGGCGTGACATGGGTCGACGCCACCCTGGGTGCCTTCTCCCTGGGCTATACCCGTAACGCTCAATTTGACGGGCAATCGAGCGAACACGTGTTCGCCTCATGGAACAAATCGTTTCGCTATGCCGATGTTGCGTTGATTGCCGACTCGCAGGTGGGCAGCACTCAGGCACGCCGCGACGCCACTCGGGATCGAAACCGGCGCGACACCGTCCTCGATGATGATTTGTCCTTGCGGCTGCAGGTCAGCGTGCCCCTGGGCGGTGATCGTCGTGTGAACAGCTATGTCAGTCGCCGTGGGGGGCAGTCCCGTACCGGCACGGCGCTCACTGAACGGGTCAATGAGTATGTGAACTATGAAGTGGGTGTCGAGCGCGACCTCAGTGCGCAGGAGCAATCGATGCGCGGCCAGGTAGACCTCACGCCGCGTTACACCCGAGTCGGTCTGGGTGTCAGTCGCGACCCGTTAGGCACCAGTTACACCGGGCAACTGCAAGGTGGCGTGGTCGCTCATGAAGGTGGGATTACCTTCTCGCCCTACACGGTGCAGGACACGTTTGGTATTGCGTCGGTGGGCGACATTGGTTCTGCAAAAATCGACACCCCGCAAGGCCCGGTGTGGACCGACTTCACCGGCCAGGCCGTGCTTCCAAACTTGCCTGCCTACACCAACAGCCATATCGAGGTGCAAACCCAGTCCTTGCCAAAACGCGTTGATCTGAAGAACGGCACCCGTGTGCTCGCCGCAGGTCGCGGTTCCGTCAACACCGTGGCATTTGATGTGGTGAAGGTGCGCCGCATGCTGGTCAACGCCAGCGATGATCAAGGGCGGCCACTGCCTCAGGGGGCTGCGGTGTTCGGCAAGGGCGATCGTTTTCTGACCAGCGTAGTGGGCGAGGGCATGATCTTCCTGAACGACGTGAACGAGGTGCAAGACCTGAGGGTTTCATTGCCGGACTCGGCCAGTTGCCTGCTGAACATTTCCCCTGGGAGCCAGCCTGATAATGACAAGTTCTTCGATACAACAGCGGCGGTGTGCCATGGTCGGTAAGCTTAAATGCCTCGGCTGTGCGCTGTTTTGTACGGTGTTGCTGGCTCAGGGCGCGCACGCCGAAAACTGCCGGTTGTCCGTGAGCCAACCGCGTATCGACTACGGGGTCATTCGCCGGGAGGCGCTGGTCGAAAGCACCACCGTGACGCTCGCCACGCGCACGCTGCAGCTCAACGTGTTGTGCGTCGAGCCGTCGGTGATGGCGTTGCGGTTTATCGGTGCCGCCGATGGGCAAGCGTTCCGTTTTGGCCGGCAGGGGCGGTTGCGGCTTAGCCTCAAGCATGCACAGGTGGATGGGCGTGCCGTCGACTGGGACCCGCCCGGCGGTGGTGCGGCTGGGCAGTTATTACCGGGCCAGGTCCTGACGGCACGCGTCGCAGGGAGGCCGGTAACAGGTCAGCGCTTGACCGCCCAGGTCGACATCGACACCGACCTGCCCGCCGAGGCCCTGCAAGTGCGGAGCCAGACGTCGCTGGAGGGGCAAGGCCGTTTCGAACTGGTCAGCCCGGCTGTTCCACTGAACCGATGAAGTTGGCGAGCTCCGGCGTTTGCGGGTTGGCAAACAGGACCTTGGGGTCGCCCACTTCATGCACCTTGCCTTGGTGCATGAACACCAGCTTGTCACCGACTTCCCGGGCGAAGCGCATTTCGTGGGTCACCATGATCAGCGTCATGCCGTCCCTGGCCAGTTGGCGCACCACGCTGAGCACTTCGTTGACCAGTTCCGGATCGAGGGCCGAGGTGATTTCGTCGCACAGCAGCACCTTGGGTGACATGGCCAGGGCGCGGGCTATGGCGACGCGCTGTTGCTGGCCACCGGACAGCCGGTCCGGGAAAGCGTCGAACTTTTCCCCCAGGCCGACCCGCTCCAGCATCTGCTTGGCCAACTGCGCGGCCTTGGCCTTGGACACCTTCTGCACCACTTGCGGGGCGAGCATGACGTTCTCGCCGACGGTCAGGTGCGGGAACAGGTTGAACTGCTGGAACACCATCCCGACCTTCTGCCGCAGGCTGCGCAGGTCGGCGCGGGCGGCATCGAGGTATTCACCATCGACTTCGATCACGCCGTCGTTGATCGACTCCAGGCCATTGAGGGTCCGCAGCAAGGTGGATTTACCCGAGCCACTGCGGCCGATGATCGCCACCACCTGGCCCTCTTCAACGGAGAGGTCGATGCCCTTGAGTACGTGATGATCGCCGTAATACTTATGCAGGGCGGAAATTCTAAGCAGAGGCATGCAGTCTCCTTTCCAGGTAGCGCGCACTGAGGGACAAGGGGTAGCAGAGCAGGAAGTAACCGAGGGCCACCAGGCCGTAGACCATGAAGGGTTCGAAGGTGGCATTGGCGAGCATGCCGCCGGTCTTGGTCAGTTCGGTAAAACCGATGATCGAAGTCACGGCGGTGCCTTTGACCACCTGCACCGAAAACCCCACGGTCGGCGCCACGGCAATGCGCAGGGCCTGGGGCAGGATCACGTAGCGCAGTTGTTCAAGGGGGTTGAGCGCCAGGCTGGCCGATGCCTCCCATTGCCCATGGGCAATGGAGTCAACGCAGCCGCGCCAGATTTCGGCCAGGTAGGCGCTGGTAAACAGGGTCAGGGCGATGGCCGCCGCCAGCCAGGGCGAAATATCCACCCCGAGCAACGCCACACCGAAAAACACCAGGAACAGTTGCATCAGCAGCGGCGTACCCTGGAACAGTTCGATATAGGTGCGGGCGACATTGCGCGGGAATGCCTTGTGACTGATGCGCATCGCCATCACCAGTAGGCCGATCACACCGCCGCCTATGAACGCCACCAGCGACAGCAACAGCGTCCACTGCAGGCCGGTGAGCAGGTTGCGCACGATGTCCCAGAAGGAAAAATCACTCATCGGCTGTTCCTCATCACATAGCGGCGGCCGATCCAGTTGAGCAACTGGCGAATCATCAACGCCATGCACAGGTACACCAGGGTGGTCAGGGCATAGGTTTCAAAGGCGCGGAAATTGCGCGACTGAATGAAGTTGGCGGCAAAGCTCAGCTCTTCGGTAGCGATCTGCGAACAGACGGCCGAGCCAAGCATCACGATGATGATCTGGCTGCTCAGGGCCGGCCACACCTTGCCCAGTGCCGGCAGCAGCACCACATGGCGAAACGCTTCGAAACGCGTCATGGCCAATGCCGCCGCAGCCTCCAGTTGCCCGCGCGGTATGGCCTGGATACCGGCACGGATGATCTCCGTGGAATAGGCCCCCAGGTTGATCACCATCGCCAGTACGGCGGCTTGCCACTCGGTGATTTTCAAGCCCAGGGACGGCAGGCCGAAGAAGATGAAAAACAGCTGCACCAGAAAGGGCGTGTTGCGGATCAACTCGACATACACGCCGAAGCACCAGGCGAACGGCTGAATCTTCCATGCCCGCACGACTGCACCGACGGTGCCCAGGGCCACTCCCAGGAGTGCGCCGATAGCCGTCAGCTCAAGGGTAAACAGGGCGCCGCGTAACAACAGGTCGGTGTTGGCCAGCACCGGTACAAAGTCGAATTGATACGCCATCAGTCAGCTCCGTCGCGTCACAGATCAGCCGGCAGCGGCTCTTTGAGCCACTGCATAGCGTTCTTTTCCAGGCTGCCATCAGCCTTCGCCGCGACCAGTATCTGGTTGACCTTGTCCAGCAACGCCGGCTCGTTCTTGTTCACACCCACGTACACCGGGGAGTCCTTGAGCTTCACCTTCAGCGCCGGTACGCGTTTCGGGTTGCGCTCGCTGATCGCCACCATCACCACGTTGCCGCTGGCGATCAGGTCGACCTGGCCGGCCAGGTAGGCGGCGATAGTCGAATTGTTGTCTTCAAAGCGCTTGATGGTCGCCTCTTTGGGCGCGACAGCCGTCAGCTCGATGTCCTCGATGGCGCCACGGGTCACGCTGATGGTCTTGCCCTTGAGGTCGTCGGTGGTGCTGATCGCCGCGTCAGGCGGGCCGAACACGGCGAGGTAGAAAGGCGCGTAGGCCTTGGAGAAATCGATAACTTTTTCGCGTTCGGGGTTCTTGCCCAGGCTGGAGATCACCAGGTCGACCTTGCCGGTGGTGAGGAAGGGGATGCGGTTGGTGCTATTGACCGGAGTCAGCTCCAGCTTGACCTTGAGCTGGTCGGCCAGCAGCTTGGCGGTGTCGATGTCCAGGCCGCGGGGTTTCATGTCGGGGCCCACCGAACCGAACGGCGGGAAGTCCTGCGGCACGGCGACCTTGAGGGTGCCTCGGGCAACAATGTCGTCCAAACCGTTGGCCTGGGCGGGTGCCTGGCTCAGCATCAGGCTGGCAAACAGGGCAGTGAGCAGGGCGCTGTAGCGCTTGGTCATGGCACTCTCCGAGAAGGGCGAAGGAATTTTCTGAGTTTGCCCAGTGCACAGCCCATGCCAGCGCTCATTGAATTGTCTGTAAGGCACGGATCCGTTGGGGTGGGATGGTCTTACTGGTCTGAACAGTCATTAAGCTTTTCGCACCCTTTTCGAGCGCCGTAAAAACCCCGCGAGCCCCTTTGGGGCGTGGCTTGCCGGCAGGCGTGAATAGCTTTACAACTAGCCGCTCAGTTGACTGGAACCTTGAGTTTTTATGAATTCCATCGCCCAAGCCGTACCGGAAGCGGCCCTGCAGGCCATCCGCAAACTGATCAAGGAGCAGGGCTTCGGGCCGGGCGATGCATTGCCCTCGCAACGCGATCTGGCGGTGCGGTTGGGCGTCAGCCGGGCATCGTTGCGTGAGGCGTTATCGTCTTTGAGCGCCTTGGGTGTGGTCAGTGTGCAGCCGGGCAAGGGCGTGTTTGTGCAGGCGCCGGACCCACCGTCCGAACTCGCCTGGCCGTTTGCGGCGCAGGCCACGCCGCTGGAGATCTTCCAGCTGCGTTACGCCCTGGAAGGGTTCGCGGCAGGGTTGGCGGCGGTCACATTGACCACCGACGAGCTCGACAGCCTGGAAGACAATGTCGAGGCGATGCGCAAGGTGCTCAAAGCGGGTGACTTTGAAGCTGCCGCCCGGCTGGACTTCAAGTTTCACCAGCGCATCCTGCTGGCCAGCGGCAACCAGGCGATGGTGAGTATTCTGAGCGCCAGCGCCGATGTATTCCTGGAAAGCCAGAAACTACCGTTCATCCGGCCAGAGCGCGCCATGGAAACCTGGCAGGAGCATCGCAGGATTTTGCGTGCCCTGGCCCGGCGCACCAGTGCGGCGGCGCAGAAAACCATGCAGGAACATGTACGTAATGCCGCATTGCGCACGGGTATTGCCTTCGTCACACCCGTCGCGCCGTGAGCCGGCGATATGCAAAGTCATGCGTCGCCATAGCAAGACTCAATCAGAGGCGGCTTCCTGAACGAGGGAAGGGCGGCTATGATGGGCAACGTTTTTTTTGCTTACATTCCGGAGACATCCATGAGCAACGATCTTATCAAGCACGTCACCGACGCGACCTTTGAGGCCGAAGTACTCAAGGCTGCCGGCCCGGTGCTGGTTGACTACTGGGCCGAATGGTGCGGCCCTTGCAAAATGATCGCTCCGGTCCTGGACGACATTGCAACCACTTATGACGGCAAGTTGACCATTGCCAAGCTGAACATCGACGAGAACCAGGAAACCCCGGCCAAGCACGGCGTGCGTGGTATTCCGACGTTGATGCTATTCAAGAACGGCAACGTCGAAGCCACTAAAGTAGGCGCGCTGTCGAAGTCCCAGCTGCAAGCCTTCCTCGACGCCAACATTTAAGCGTCGCCAAAAAAGCCCCGAAAATCTCGGGGCTTTTTCGTAAAACAGGGCTAGACGCTCCGAAATTCAGGTGGTACATTCGGCCCCGCACTGGTTTCTCCACTGCCCCCTGCAAGCCGTCGCCGACGCATTCCTTTTCGATTAGTACGCGATCCTGTCGCCTTCTCTGCGGCGCGGCCTCATTAAGCCAAAAGCTTAATTTCCCCCCTCCATAAATGATTACGTCATTCCTATATGAATCTGACTGAACTCAAGCAAAAGCCGATTACCGACCTGCTCCAACTGGCCGAAGAAATGGGCATAGAAAATATGGCCCGTTCGCGCAAGCAGGACGTGATTTTCTCCCTGCTCAAGAAGCACGCGAAAAGCGGCGAGGAAATCTCCGGTGATGGCGTGCTGGAGATTCTCCAGGACGGCTTCGGCTTCCTCCGCTCCGCAGACGCTTCCTATCTTGCCGGCCCAGACGATATCTACGTCTCGCCGAGCCAGATCCGTCGCTTCAACTTGCGCACCGGCGACACCATCGTGGGCAAGATCCGCCCTCCGAAGGAAGGCGAGCGTTACTTCGCCCTGCTCAAGGTCGACACGATCAACTTCGATCGTCCAGAGAACGCGAAAAACAAGATTCTCTTCGAGAACCTGACCCCGCTGTTCCCGACCGTGCGCATGAAGATGGAAGCCGGTAACGGTTCCACCGAAGACTTGACCGGTCGTGTAATCGACCTGTGCGCCCCTATCGGCAAAGGCCAGCGTGGCCTGATCGTCGCGCCGCCGAAAGCCGGTAAAACGATCATGCTGCAAAACATTGCAGCGAACATTGCGCGTAACAATCCTGAAGTTCACCTGATCGTACTGTTGATCGATGAGCGTCCGGAAGAAGTGACCGAAATGCAGCGCACCGTGCGTGGCGAAGTGGTTGCCTCGACGTTCGATGAGCCGCCAACCCGCCACGTGCAGGTGGCTGAAATGGTGATCGAGAAGGCCAAGCGCCTGGTCGAACACAAGAAAGACGTGGTGATCCTGCTCGACTCCATCACCCGTCTGGCCCGTGCCTACAACACCGTGATCCCGAGCTCCGGCAAGGTGCTGACCGGTGGTGTCGATGCCCACGCCCTGGAGAAGCCAAAGCGTTTCTTCGGCGCCGCGCGCAACATCGAAGAAGGCGGCTCGCTGACCATTATCGCCACCGCGCTGGTTGAAACCGGCTCGAAGATGGACGAAGTGATCTACGAAGAGTTCAAGGGTACCGGCAACATGGAACTGCCCCTGGACCGTCGTATCGCTGAAAAGCGTGTGTTCCCGGCCATCAACATCAACCGCTCCGGCACGCGCCGCGAAGAGTTGCTGACTGCCGACGACGAACTGCAGCGCATGTGGATCCTGCGCAAGCTGCTGCACCCGATGGACGAAGTGGCCGCCATCGAGTTCCTGATCGACAAGCTGAAAACCACCAAGACCAACGACGAGTTCTTCCTGTCGATGAAGCGCAAGTAAAACCGCGTTTCAGGTCCGAAAAATGGCGCCCCAATGGGGGCGCCATTTTTTTGCGTCGAGATTCATCGGGTTTTATGGCATAAGTGTCCGTTAAGTAACAAAAATTGTACGCGCGACTACGCTCACTCCTTTCGTCACAGACTGACCACAATTCTTATGACCACTCTTGCTTACCGCAGAGACATCGATGGGCTGCGTGCCATCGCTGTCCTCGCCGTCGTGTTGTTTCACTTCGGCGTTCCTGGCCTTACCGGCGGTTTCGTTGGCGTTGACGTCTTCTTCGTTATTTCCGGTTTTCTGATCACGTCCATTATCTGGCGCGAGCGCCAGGCCGGACGCTTCAGTTTCATTGATTTCTGGGCCCGCCGCGCACGGCGCATCCTGCCGGCGCTGTTTGTAATGATTGCAGCGACACTGGCGGTGGGCTGGTTCCTGTTGGCGCCCAAGGACTATGAGGAGTTGGGGCGGTCGGCGCACTATCAGGTGACCTTTACCTCAAATTTGCTGTTCGCACGCCAGCATGGCTACTTCGATGCGTCCTCTGACATCAAGCCTCTGCTGCATACCTGGTCGCTGGCGGTAGAAGAGCAGTTCTATATTGTTTTCCCACTGCTGCTCACCTTGCTTTCAAGCCGCCTGAAGCACTGGCGCCTGGCGCTGTTCGCGGTGTTGCTGGGCTCCTTTGGCATGAGCGTCTGGGCGGTTGAGCATGAGCCGCAAAAAGCGTTTTTCCTGCTGCACCTGCGGGCCTGGGAATTGTTGGCCGGCGCGATGCTGGCGGTGCTGCCCAAATATGAGTGGCGCGCCTCGCCCGCCCTGGCGCAGGGGGTCAGCCTGGCCTCCCTGGCGCTGATTCTGATCGCCGTATTGGGTTACGACGCGAAAACCCCTTTCCCCGGCGCGACCGCGCTACTGCCGGTGCTGGGTGTCGTCGGGCTGATCTGGGCCAACGGGCAGCAACACACCTGGGTCGGGCGCCTGTTGAGCACGCGGCTGATGGTCGGTATCGGGCTGATTTCCTATTCCTGGTACCTGTGGCATTGGCCGGTGTTTGTGTACGCCAACTATGCTGCGGTGGATGGCTTGAGCACCCTGGAGTTAGCCGGGTTGATGCTGCTCTCGTTGGTGCTGGGCTACTTGTCCTGGCGCTTTGTGGAAACGCCGTTCCGGGAAAAACGCCTGTTGGCGGCCCGCAAGTCGATTCTGGCGGCAGCTGTGGTCGGCATTCTGGGATTGGGCTTTACGGGCCTTGCGATACGTGAATTCGACGGTGTGCCTTCACGGTTGTCCGAACAGGCGTTGCGTTTCGCCCAGGCGAAAAAGTGGAGCCCGGACCTGCTGGCGTGCATGGCTGACAAAGACACGCCCGACGAGCGGTTGTTCTGCCATTTTGGTCCGCCAACCCAGTCCGTCTCGGCGCTGGTATGGGGTGACAGTCATGCCACCGCGCTGATTCCGGCACTCAAAGAGGGCGCTGATCGCCACGATATCAGCCTGGTTGAAGCCAGCTTCGCGGGCTGTATTCCGTTGGATGGCCTGGAGAATATTGCCCGGTGCGCGCATTTCAACCGTCGCGTCGAGAAGGCGATGGCCGAGAAAAAATTCAGCGATGTGGTGCTGGCGGCGCGCTGGAGCCTGTATGTCTATGGGCAAATGTCGGGCGACAAAGAGCATGCGCTCAAGGACCCCAGCACTGGTGAGTATGTGCGTGCGGTCGCCGAGCAGCGCTTTGCCCAGGGCCTGCGCGAGCGCATCCAGGCGCTGCGCGCTGCCGGGCATAAGGTCTGGCTGGTCAAGGAGGTGCCGCTGCAGGAAATCATCGTGCCTTACCGCCTCAGTCGCCTGGCAATGATGAACCGACCGGTGGACGGTGAAGGGCTTGCCGTGGCCGAGCATGTGAAGCGCCAGGCCTTTATTACCCAGCTGTTCGACGAGCTGGCGGCGGCCGACAGCGGTGTCAGGGTTCTGGACCCCGCGCCCTTGCTGTGCGGCACCGACGGCTTGTGCCGGGTGGAACTCAATGGCCGCGCGCTGTACACCGACGATAACCACCTTTCCGACGTAGGCGCGCGGCACATCGAGGCCTTCCTGGAGCCGTTGTTCAGATCGCTGCAATCACGGGGGTTGACGGCCAATTAAGCTGCCAGCCGCCTCTAGAGCAGGTAGGATGTACGCCTATTTTACGGGTGGCATGGTTAATGAAATTCAAGGATCTTCGGGATTTCGTGCAGCAACTTGAGCAGCGCGGAGAGTTGAAACGTATCCAGATGCCGATTTCACCGGTACTGGAAATGACTGAGATTTGCGACCGCACCTTGCGCAACAAGGGCCCGGCGCTGCTGTTCGAGAACCCGACCGGCTTTGACATCCCGGTGCTCGGCAACCTGTTCGGCACCCCCGAACGCGTCGCCTTTGGCATGGGCGCCGAGGCGGTCAGCGAGCTGCGCGAGATCGGCAAGCTGCTGGCCTTCCTCAAGGAGCCCGAGCCGCCCAAAGGCTTGAAGGACGCTTGGTCGAAGCTGCCGATCTTTCGCAAGATCATTGCCATGGCGCCCAAGGTGGTCAAGGACGCGGTGTGCCAGGAAGTGGTCATCGAAGGCGATGACGTCGACCTGGCCATGCTCCCGGTGCAGACCTGCTGGCCCGGCGATGTCGGCCCGCTGATCACCTGGGGCCTGACCGTCACCAAGGGACCGAACAAGGACCGCCAGAACCTCGGCATCTACCGCCAGCAAGTGATCGGCCGCAATAAGGTGATCATGCGCTGGCTGAGCCACCGTGGCGGCGCCCTGGACTTTCGCGA
Organism: Pseudomonas sp. R4-39-08; assembly: GCF_003852275.1. Taxonomy (NCBI): domain Bacteria; kingdom Pseudomonadati; phylum Pseudomonadota; class Gammaproteobacteria; order Pseudomonadales; family Pseudomonadaceae; genus Pseudomonas; species Pseudomonas sp. R4-39-08. The sequence goes on along the minus strand of NZ_CP027733.1, from coordinate 5,619,278 downwards.
GTGGTGCGAAAAGCATCCGGGCCAGCCGTTCCCGGTGTCCGTGGCCCTCGGCGCCGACCCGGCCACTATCCTGGGCGCCGTGACGCCAGTGCCGGACAGCCTGTCCGAATACGCCTTTGCCGGCCTGCTGCGTGGCAACCGCACCGAATTGGTGAAATGCCGTGGTAATGACCTGCAAGTGCCGGCCACCGCCGAAATCATCCTCGAGGGTGTGATTCACCCCGGTGAGATGGCCGATGAAGGGCCTTACGGTGACCACACGGGTTATTACAACGAAGTCGACAGTTTTCCGGTGTTCACCGTCGAGCGCATCACCCATCGGATCAAACCGATCTACCACAGTACCTACACCGGCCGGCCACCAGACGAGCCGGCCATTCTCGGCGTGGCGCTGAACGAAGTGTTCGTGCCGATCCTGCAAAAGCAGTTTCCGGAAATCACCGACTTCTACCTGCCGCCGGAAGGTTGCTCGTACCGCATGGCCATCGTCACCATGAAGAAGTCGTATCCGGGCCATGCCAAGCGGGTAATGCTGGGCGTGTGGTCGTTTTTACGACAATTCATGTACACCAAGTTCGTTATCGTCACCGACGACGACATCAACGCCCGCGACTGGAATGACGTGATCTGGGCCATTACCACGCGCATGGACCCCAAGCGCGACACGGTAATGATCGACAACACGCCCATCGATTACCTCGATTTTGCCTCGCCGGTTTCAGGCCTTGGGTCGAAAATGGGCCTGGATGCCACTCACAAATGGCCGGGCGAAACTACCCGCGAGTGGGGCCGGGTGATCGTCAAGGATGACGCAGTGACTGCTCGCGTCGATGCAATCTGGAAAGAATTGGGAATAGATTGATGCGTGTAACCTTGCAACCTTCCGGCGCGGTCCTGGAACTGGACCCTGGCGAACGAATTCTCGATGGCGCGCGCCGCCTGGGCTACGAATGCCCGCAGGCCTGTCGCAACGGCGTCTGCCACGTCTGCGCGGCGCTGCTGGTGGAGGGTCGGGTGCAGCAGGCGGGTGAGGTGCGTGACCATGGTGAGTTCTACACCTGCATTGCCGAGCCGTTGGAAGATTGCATTGTCTTGTGGGATGGCGTGCTGGCGCCGGGGGAACTGCCGTTGCGCAAGTTGGCGTGCCAATTGAGCGAATGCGTGGAAGTCGGCGGCGATGTGTGGCGCGTGCGCCTGCGGGCTCCTGCAGGCAAGGCCGTGCGTTACCACGCCGGGCAATACCTGATGATCGAGCGTGAGAACGGCGAGAAGTCGGCGTTTTCTCTGGCGTCGGCGCCTCACTGTGGACGCGAGCTGGAACTGCACGTACTGGCCCGCGAAGACAGCGCACGCAACCTGTTGGACCAGCTCCAGCGCAATCAGATGGCCCGCGTCGAACTGCCGTTCGGTGACACACACCTGGCGGAGCTGCCGGACGGGCCGCTGGTGCTGATCGCCGCCGGTACCGGCATGGCTCAGATGCACAGCCTGATCGAGCATTGCCGGGCTTCCGGCTTCAAGCACCCGGTGCACCTGTACTGGGGCGTGCGTCGCCCGGAAGATTTCTACGAGATCGAGCACTGGGATCAGTGGCGGCAACTGCCCAACCTGTTTCTGCACAAAGTCGTCAGTGACCTGTGCGGCTGGGAAGGACGTTGCGGGTTGCTGCATGAAGCCGTTTGCGAGGACATTGCGGATCTTAAGGCCATGCATGTATACGCCAGTGGATCCCCGGCGATGATCTACGGCACGCTGGATGCGTTGGTCGACGCCGGTATGGATGCGCACCAGATGCGCGCTGACGTGTTTGCCTATGCCCCTCGGCCCTGAGCAGATCAAATCCGGCAGCACCATTGCGCCGCCAATCTCGCCTACAGCACTTTTTCGCCGTACGGTTACAGCGGCGCGTTTTATTACGGTAAAGTCGCTTACAACTGGTAATACATAGGAGGCGTACCGCTTTTCGCCATGACCGCCATTGAAACCGATCTTTTGCAGTTGGCTTACCCTCCGCGGCTCGACTTGGGGCCGCAACTCACTCACGAACAATTGATGAGCTCGATGCAGGCCACCATGGCTCGGCACAAGGGTGGGCCGGTCTGGCTATTTGCATATGGTTCGCTGATCTGGCGCCCGGAATGTTCATCCACCGAGCGGGTGCGGGCGCGGGTCCATGGTTATCATCGGGGCTTGTACTTGTGGTCGCATGAGCACCGGGGTACGCCGGAGCTGCCGGGCCTGGTGTTCGGGCTGGATCGGGGCGGCTCGTGCAGCGGGTTTGCTTACCGCTTGCCGGAAGATCAGTTGGAGGCTTCGCTCTATGCGTTGTGGCAACGCGAAATGCCTTACCCGTCCTATCGACCGCACTGGCTCAGTTGCCGGCTGGAAGATGGCAGCCAGGTACAGGCGTTGGGGTTTGTGCTGGAGCGGCACTTGCCCAGCTATGCCGGCAACTTGCCCGATATTGTGCTCAATCATGTGCTGCAAAGCGCTTGCGGGCGTTACGGCACCACTCGCGATTATGTCGAACAGACCGTGAACGCCCTGCGTAGCCACGCCATGCCAGATAAAAACCTGGAGGCGCGGCTCAAGCGTTGTGCAAAGGATTGCTCAGGCGGTTAACGCGCCGAGCTGACACTGTTGGTGTGCCACAGCGTTGGGATCAGAAAGGCAATCGCCAGGACGCACGCGCCGATCAACAGCACGAAACCGCCGTCCCAACCGAAGTGGTCCACCGTGTAGCCCATCGCCGCACTCGCCGCCACCGAACCGCCCAGGTAGCCGAACAGGCCGGTGAAACCCGCAGCCGTACCGGCGGCTTTCTTCGGTGCCAGTTCCAGCGCCTGCAGGCCGATCAGCATCACCGGGCCGTAGATCAGGAAGCCGATGGAAACCAGCGCGATCATGTCGACCGTTGGATTGCCCGGCGGGTTAAGCCAGTAAACCAGGGTCGCCACGGTCACCAGCGCCATGAACACGATGCCGGTCAGGCCACGATTGCCACGGAAGATCTTGTCCGACATCCAGCCGCACAGCAGCGTGCCCGGGATACCGGCCCACTCGTAGAAGAAATACGCCCACGACGACTTGTCGACCGTGAAATGCTTGGCTTCTTTCAAGTAGGTCGGCGCCCAGTCCAGTACGCCGTAGCGCAGCAGGTAGACGAACACGTTGGCGAACGCGATGTACCACAGCATTTTGTTGCGCAGCACGTACTTGACGAAGATTTCCTTGGCGCTGAATTCGTCTTCGTGGCTGGCGTCGTAGCCTTCCGGGTAGTCGTTCTTGTACTTTTCGATAGGCGGCAGGCCCACCGATTGCGGGGTGTCACGCATGGTAATGAAGGCAAACACCGCCACCGCCAGCGCCACCGTGGCCGGCACGTAAAATGCCGCATGCCAGTCGTTGAACCAGGCCATGCCTAAGAGGAACAGCGGGCCGATCAGGCCGCCGCCGACGTTGTGCGCCACGTTCCACACCGACACCACGCCGCCGCGTTCCTTCTGCGACCACCAGTGCACCATGGTCCGCCCACTCGGCGGCCAGCCCATGCCCTGGGCCCAACCGTTGATGAACAGCAAAATGAACATCATGGTCACGCTGGACGTTGCCCAAGGCGCGAAACCGAAAATGAACATCACCCCCGCTGAAACCAGCAGGCCGAAGGGCAGGAAGTAGCGCGGGTTGGAGCGGTCGGACACCAGGCCCATGAGGAACTTGGACAGGCCGTAGGCTATCGCGATGGCCGACATCGCCAGGCCCAGTTCCCCACGGGTGTAACCCTCGTCGATCAGGTAGGGCATGGCCAGGGAGAAGTTTTTGCGCAGCAGGTAGTAGCCGGCGTAACCGATGAAAATACCGGCGAAGATCTGCCAGCGCAGCCGTCGGTAGGTCGTGTCTATTTTTTCTTCAGGCAGGGGCGCCTGATGTGCGGCAGGTCGAAAGAAAGCAAACATTCAAGAGCTCCAGATTTCTTGTTTTGACTGCGGATGCGAATGTTACAGTTTCGTTACCGAAAATAGCATCGCCTCTTATCTGCAAACACAGGAAATGGGAGCAATTGCATGTTCTTTAATGAACATGTCGCGAATAGATAAGGTGTGGTCGTAAGTGGATTCTGCAGGCGCTGGAGATCCAAATGTGGGAGGGGGCTTGCCCCCGATAGCGGTGGTTCAGTCAACATATGTGTCAACTGATCCACCGCTATCGGGGGCAAGCCCCCTCCCACATTGTTCGCATTTCAACTGGCTATCAGCGGGTCTGAACGACCACCTTACCCACCGCCTTGCGCTGCCCCAGATCATTGATCGCCTGGGCAGCCTGTTCCAACTGATACACCTGCGACACCAACGGCTTCAACTTGCCCTCGCCATACCAGGTGAACAACTGCTGAAAATTCGCCGCATTGTCCTGGGGCTGACGCTGGGCAAACGAACCCCAGAACACCCCCACCACCGCCGCGCCCTTGAGCAGTGCCAGGTTCACCGGCAGTTCCGGGATGCGCCCGCTGGCAAAGCCCACCACCAACAAGCGGCCGTTCCAGGCGATCGAGCGGATGGCCTGGTCAAACAGGTCGCCACCCACGGGATCGTAAATCACATCGGCGCCGTTGCCACCGGTCAGGCGCTTGACCTCGTCCTTGAGGCTGGCTTCGCTGTAGTTGATCAGCTCATCGGCGCCGGCCGCCTTGGCCACCGCCAGCTTGTCGGCGCTGCTGGCGGCGGCGATCACCCGGGCGCCCATGGCCTTGCCGATTTCCACGGCGGCCAGGCCCACGCCACCGGAAGCGCCAAGCACCAACAGGGTTTCGCCGGGTTGCAGGTTGGCCCGCTGTTTCAGCGCGTGCATCGAGGTGCCGTAGGTCATGCTGAAGGCGGCGGCGGTGTTGAAGTCCATGCTCGGCGGGATCGGCAGCACGTTATAGCCCGGCACCGCGACCTGCTCGGCAAAGCTGCCCCAGCCGGTCAGGGCCATCACGCGATCACCGACTTTCAAGTGACTGACCTTCTCCCCAACCTCACTCACCACGCCCGCCGCTTCGCCACCCGGCGAAAACGGGAAGGGCGGCTTGAACTGGTACTTGCCTTCGATGATCAGGGTGTCCGGGAAATTCACCCCGGCCGCGTGCACGTCCAGCAGGATTTCGTTCTGCTTGATCGCAGGGCTGGCGATCTCTTCCAGCACCAGATTTTCGGCGGGGCCGAAGGCTTTGCACAGCACAGCTTTCATCGGACTATTCCTTTTGGCGTCGTGGCCGATAAGTGTAGGAGGGTACGCCCGTGGGTCAACGAGCATGCCCGCGCCTGATAAGCCCCCATAAGCTTGTGCTCAGCCTTGCTAGCGTTATGCTACCCGGCAACCGAATTCGAGGAATGAACTGTGAAAGCGTGGATCCTATTGATGCTGGCCCTGACCTTGCCGATGGCGGCTCAGGCCGAAGAAGCCAAAGAGGGCGAGGCGCCGAAGGTCAGCTATATCAGCCTGAGCCCGCCGTTCGTGGGTAACTACGGCCTGGATGGCACGGCGAAACTCAAGGTGTTCAAGGCTGACATCGCCCTGCGCGTGACCGGGTCCGAAGCCGCCGCGGCGGTGAAGGCAAACGACGCCTTGATCCGTAACCAGTTGGTGGCGCTGTTTACCCAGCAGACCAACGAGGCCATGAGCACCGTTGAAGGCAAGGAAAAGCTGCGCCAGGAAGCCCTTAAGCAAACCCAGCAAGTGATGAATGACGAGACGGGCAAGCCGGTGGTTGAGGATTTGTTGTTCAATAACTTGATTATTCAGTAACTGTTGATTAACGAAGCCTGCGGCTCGCGTGGCAAGCCGCAGGCTCGTTGGTGTTTACAATTGAAGTAATTATTTGAGAATCACGCCTTTCCTGTCGTATCTGGTTGTTCCACATGGATCAACATGAAAGTTGAATAAAAATGTAAAAATCATCCCCGGAGGATAATAGGGCACATCCATAGATGAAGGCCAATTAATCCATTGTCCATTCTGTATTGGTTCTATCGCCAATATTGGGCCGAACCTAACTTCGAATCTCTGGTTCTGCCCTTGGTTCGCACCGCTGAATCTATACCTTCGAGTTTTAAGGGTGAATACACTTCCAGAAGCGGCGTACTCAACCTCTATGTCGCCCTTGAATCCCCGTGATGGATATTCTCCTGTTACGGTCGTTATTCCCGTGGGGTTATTTTTATCGATAATGATGGTAGTAATATCGCCACATTCGCAGTGCTTGGATGTCGTTATGTCAGGCATGGCTATTCCCTTAAGTAATGAGTGTGACCAGTTGCTCAAGTTTTCGGTGGCAACCGTTACGCCAAAAGTAAGCGCTAAGGAGAAGGAGCCCGCTACTGTCATAAGTGACAGTTCTTTATGTTGTTTTTTCTGATTTCTATTCTTTTTATAATCGAAGGGTCTTAGATGCTTGTCTCAAGAGGCAAGACTTCTCCTGCACCGCGACAGCGCCACCGCAAAAAAACAACAGTCAATCCCGCGCCAGTAAGTCCGGTACATCACACATACCCTGCATCCCGGTCCAGTGACATCTGCCGCCTGATAGCAACAGCATCGGAACAGTTAAAGCAGTCGAAGAATCGCAGCCCATTGATCCGACGTGACCGGCATCACCGAAAGCCGGCTGCCCTTCTGCACCAGTGGCAACTCGACGAGCGTGGTTTGCTGTTTCAAGTGACTCAGGCCAAGTACCTTGGGGAAGGTTTTGACGTGGGCCACGGTGATCGCACTCCACGGGTTTTTCTCCGCGCTGGCCTTGGCGTCGAAATAATGGCTGTCCGGATCCAGCGCGGTGGGGTCGGGGTAGGCGGCCTGGATAATTTTGCCGATACCGGCAATGCCGGGCTCCGGGCAACTGGAGTGATAGAAGAAAAACTCATCGCCCACCGCCATGGCGCGCAGGAAATTGCGCGCCTGGTAGTTGCGAACCCCGTCCCAGCGCGTTTCGCCGAGCTTTTCCAGGTCGTTGATGGAGAGCTCGTCGGGCTCGGATTTCATCAGCCAGTAGGCCATTCGGGACTCCTGAGAAAGGCATTGGGCAAGTTGTCGGGCAATGCCATGACAAACCGACAGTCGGTTGGCGTCAAGGTTTGCGTGTTGGTTCACGTTACCGCAGAATGCCGGCTTTTAAGCTTGGTGCAGCTGCAACGGACTACTTTGGAACGTTGTTGTCATCGTGTACGAGGTGCCTGAAGGGGGGCAATCGATGCAACGTAAACCGGATTTACTATGGATTTTGGTAATTTTGTTTGGTCTGGGCGTCGTGACCACCGGGTATGCCCAGAGCCTGTGGTCGAACAAGACCGATGCGCCGGTCGAACTCTCGCCTGTGCAACAGCAATTCAAGCGTTAACTCGGTTTTAACCGCGTCGCGGTTCCAGCGACGTTTCTGCGACAAACCATTGCTTATCGGTGACCGTGCCCGCCAGCGGCACGTCCCAGCTCGCCTGCGCCAGGCGATCGACTTGCTGACATTCATGGGCCAGCCCCAGCAGCGTCGGCTTGCGCCAGGTTTTTCGCCTGGCAAGGTAGGCCAGGCTGCGGTCATAGAATCCGCCCCCCATGCCCAATCGCCCACCCTCGTTATCGAACCCCACCAGCGGCAGCAGTACCAGGTCCAGCGCCCACACCTTGCGTTGGCACCGGGCATTGGCCCGTGGCTCCAGAATGCGAAAGCGGTTGGGCAACAACTTATCCCCAGGCCGCACGCGTTGGAACACCATCTTGGTACGTGGCCACGCACTCAGTACGGGCAGGTAGGTGGCCTTGCCCTGTCGCTGGGCAGCGCGCAGCAGCAGACGCGGATCGATTTCGCCGTCCGTCGGTAGATATAAGGAAATATGTTTGGCCCGGCGAAACAGCGGGTGCTGTGCCAGTTGCCGATACAGGCCGCAGGCGGCCTGGCGCTGCTCGCGGGGCGTGAGGGCGCGGCGGGCTTTGCGCAACATGCGTCGAAGTTGCGGACGGGAAAGCGGCGCAGGTTCGGTCATGGCTTTTCGGCTCATAAAACAATGCCAGTCCTGGGACTGGCATTGAGTTTGGGAATTCAGGCTCCCCGACAGAACCGCTGTCGACTAAGCCCTTGAACCCGAAAGTTCAAGGTGGAAGAAGCAGTAGGCTTTAAGGCTTTCCGTCTAGCGGACATGCACACCAGCCCAACGTGCAACTTCCAGGGTAGTGCGAATCGGCTCCGGGACATCGCCGACTGGCAAGCACGCCAGGGAGTGGGGCGAGTATACCTTAAACAGACTCGGCAATCAGCCCTTGGGTGCGTCTGAATCGGTGGAAAGCACCAGATCAACGCGTTCGAGCAGGTCACGCACTTGCTCGCGGGTCGAGCCGCTGGCCTGCACGTCAGGGCGTTCCTGCTTATGCAACAGGTCGTGGGTAATGTTCAGCGCGGCCATCACGGCGATGCGGTCGGCGCCGATCACTTTGCCGCTGCTGCGGATTTCGCGCATCTTGCCGTCCAGGTAGCGGGCAGCGCTCACCAGGTTGCTGCGCTCTTCCTGGGGGCAGATGATCGAATATTCTTTGTCGAGGATCTGCACGGTAACGCTATTGCTTGAACTCATGAGTCTTGCTCCAGGGCCTTCAGGCGCGAAATCATCGATTCGACCTTACGCCGGGCGATTTCGTTTTTTTCAATGAGGTGAGCGCGTTCCTCGCGCCAGGTTTTTTCCTGAGCTAGTAGGAGTCCGTTTTGACTCTTAAGTTGCTCGACCCGATCAATTAGCAGTTCGAGTCTGGCCATCAGCGCTTGCAGGTCGGTGTCTTCCATTGGGTTCCACTGGATTTGTCTGATGAATGGCAACTGCAGGATAAACGATCTGACGCCCTCGATAGTCTTGGTACGTCTGCCGGTGCTAGGATACAGCGCTCCATTCTAGACATTGCGCCGTCTGGCGCCTAGCTCACCATGCCCATTCAGAACTCCCCGTACGACGCTTTTTCCAAACTGCTGAGCACCAGCGGCCATTCTTGCTCGCCTGCCGAACTGCACGGCGTGCTGTTGGGCCGCAGCTGCACCGGTGTCGGCTTCGATGCCGACAACTGGCTGGCCGATGTGGCCGAGCTGCTGGAGAAAGAACCCGAAGAAAACGTGCGCAATGCGCTGATCGGCCTGCAAGAGATGGTCAAGGGCGAGCTGACCGGTGATGACGTCACCGTGGTCCTGCTGCTGCCCACCGACGATGCGCCGCTGGCCGAACGCGCCGCCGCGCTGGGCCAATGGTGCCAGGGTTTCCTCCACGGTTTCGGCGTGAACGCCGGCGGCCTGGAGCTGAGCACCGACGCCAAGGAGGTGCTGCAGGACCTGGCCGCCATCTCCCAAGTGCAGGACGCCCTGGAAGAGTCCGAAGACGGCGAGGGCGACTACATGGAAGTCATGGAATACCTGCGCGTTGCGCCGTTGCTGCTGTTCACCGAGACCAAAAAGTCCGCTGAGCCTGCTTCGCCCAAGCCGTCGCTGCACTAAACGAGGAAGCCCATCTGCCCATGATCCATATCCCCAAAGCGGAATACACCCGTCGCCGCAAGGCGCTCATGGCGCAGATGGAACCCAACAGCATCGCGATCCTGCCGGCCGCCGCCGTGGCGATCCGCAATCGTGATGTGGAGCATGTCTACCGCCAGGACAGCGACTTCCAGTACCTGAGCGGTTTTCCCGAACCGCAAGCGGTGATCGTGCTGATGCCCGGTCGTCAGCATGGCGAGTACGTGCTGTTCTGCCGCGAGCGCAATGCCGAACGCGAATTGTGGGATGGCCTGCGCGCCGGCACCGAAGGCGCGATCCGTGATTACGGGGCTGATGACGCGTTTCCCATCACCGACATCGACGACATCCTGCCCGGCCTGATCGAAGGCCGTGATCGGGTGTATTCAGCCATGGGCAGCAATGCCGAATTCGACCGGCATGTAATGGAGTGGATCAACGTGATCCGCTCCAAAGCGCACCTGGGCGCCCAGCCGCCGAACGAGTTCGTTGCCCTGGATCATCTGCTGCACGACATGCGCCTGTATAAATCGGCGGCGGAAGTGAAGGTGATGCGCGAGGCGGCGCGGATTTCCTGCGCGGCCCATGTGCGGGCGATGCAGGCCAGCCGTGCCGGCCTGCATGAATTCAGCCTGGAAGCCGAGCTGGATTACGAATTCCGCAAGGGCGGCGCGAAAATGCCGGCCTATGGCTCCATCGTCGCGTCCGGGCGTAACAGCTGCATCCTGCATTACCAGCAGAATGACGCGCTGCTCAGGGACGGTGACCTGGTGCTGATCGACGCCGGTTGCGAGATCGACTGCTACGCCAGTGACATCACCCGCACCTGGCCGGTCAATGGCAAGTTTTCGCCCGAGCAGAAGGCGATCTACGAAATTGTGCTGGCTTCCCAGGAAGCCGCCTTCAAGCAGATCGCGCCGAACAAGCATTGGAACCAGGCGCATGAGGCGACCGTGCAGGTCATCACTGCCGGGTTGGTCAAGCTGGGGTTGCTGCAAGGCGACGTTGACGAGCTGATCGCCAGTGAAGCCTACCGCGCCTTTTACATGCACCGCGCCGGCCACTGGCTGGGCATGGATGTGCATGACGTGGGCGAGTACAAAGTGGGCGGTGAATGGCGCGTGCTGGAAGTCGGCATGGCCTTGACCGTGGAGCCGGGGATCTATATTTCACCGGACAACCAGAACGTAGCGAAGAAGTGGCGTGGCATTGGCGTACGCATCGAGGACGACGTGATAGTGACCAAGCAAGGCTGTGAAATCCTGACCGGCGCGGTGCCCAAGACGGTGGCCGAGATCGAAGCGCTGATGGCGGCGGCCCGATGAGCCGGGTCAACCTGGCGATCATCGGCGGCGGCCTGGTGGGCGCGAGCCTGGCCGTGGCGTTGCAGGCCGGGGCCAAGGCGCGCGGCTGGAAAATCGCACTGATCGAACCCTTCGCGCCGGGTGACAGCTATCAGCCGAGCTACGACGCGCGTTCTTCGGCGTTGTCATTCGGCGCTCGCCAGATTTATCAGCGCCTGGGCGTCTGGCAAGCAATTTCCCGGCGCGCGGAGCCGATCAAACAGATTCATGTGTCGGACCGCGGGCGTTTCTCTACCGCACGCTTGTCGGCCCTGGAAGAAGGCGTGCCGGCCCTGGGGTATGTGGTGGAAAACGCCTGGCTCGGCCAGTGCCTGTGGCAAGGCCTGGACAAGGACGTGGTGAGCTGGCGCTGCCCGGCGGAAGTGACGCGCATGGAGCCGCTGCCCGATGGCTATCGGCTGACCCTCAATGACGAAACCGTACTGGAATGCGAGCTTGCGGTATTGGCCGATGGCGGTCGCTCCGGTCTGCGCGAGCAGCTTGGCATCGGCGTGAAAACCCGGCCCTACAACCAGAGCGCGCTGATCGCCAATATTACCCCGAGCGAAGCCCACAATGGCGAAGCGTTCGAGCGTTTCACCGATGAGGGGCCGATGGCCTTGCTGCCGCTGCCCGACAACCGCTGTGCGCTGGTCTGGACCCGCATCGGCATGGACGCCCAGCGCCTGGCCAACCTGGATGAGCGCAGTTTCCTGAGCGAATTGCAGGGCGTGTTCGGCTATCGCCTGGGCACCCTGAAACAGGTGGGCGCGCGGCATCTTTATCCGCTGACCCTGGTGGAAGCGGAAGAGCAAGTACGCTCGCACCTGGTGGTGCTCGGCAATGCCGCGCACAGCCTGCACCCGATCGCCGGGCAAGGTTTCAACCTGTCCCTGCGCGATGCCAATGCCCTGGCCGAAGCCTTGCTGGCCGGGCCGGCAGTGCCGGGTGACCTGGCGACACTGCAACGCTATCGCGAGCGCCAGCGCCTGGACCAGCAACTGACCGTGGGTTTCTCCGACCAGGTCACGCGCCTGTTCGGCAGCGGGCAACCGTTGGTGGCGCTGGGGCGCAACATGGGCCTGCTCGGCCTGGATCTGTTACCGCCGGCCAAACGCTGGTTCGCCCGCCAGGCCATGGGGCTGGGGGTGCGCTCCGATGTTTGAGCCGGCCCATCACTTTATTGGCGGCCTGTGCCGCACACGAGACAAGGCTTAAAGCATGGACATGCGCGCAGATGTGCTGATTGTCGGGGCCGGAATGGTCGGAAGCGCCCTGGCGCTGGCGTTGCAGGGCAGTGGCCTGCAGGTGTTGCTGCTTGACGGCAGCCCGCTGAGCGTCAAGCCGTTCGAGCCGGCAGCGCCGTTTGAACCGCGGGTGAGTGCGTTGTCCGCCGCCAGCCAGCGCATTCTGGAGCGCCTTGGCGTGTGGGACGGCATCGTCCAGCGTCGCGCCAGCCCGTATGGCGAGATGCACGTGTGGGACGGCAGCGGCACCGGGCAGATCCACTTTTCGGCAGCCAGCGTACATGCCGAGGTGCTGGGGCATATCGTCGAGAACCGCCTGGTCCAGGATGCCCTACTGGACCGCCTGCATGATTGCGACCTGGGGCTGCTGGCGACTGCGCGCCTGGAGCAGATGCGCCGTTCCGGCGATGACTGGCTGCTGACCCTGGCCGATGGGCGCAAGCTGCGCGCGCCGCTGGTGGTGGCCGCCGACGGCGCCAACTCGGCGGTGCGCCGCCTGACCGGCACTCCCACCCGTGAATGGGATTACCTGCATAACGCCATCGTGACCAGCGTGCGCAGCAGCCTGCCGCACCGGCGCACGGCGTGGCAACGCTTCACCGATACCGGCCCGCTGGCGTTTTTGCCGCTGGTGCGCGATGGGCAAGAGGATTGGTGCTCGATTGTGTGGTCGACCACGCCGGCGGAGTCCGAGCGCCTGATGGCCCTGGATGATGAACGCTTTTGTGATGAATTGGAGCGCGCCTTTGAAGGGCGCCTCGGCAACGTGATCAGCGCCGACCCGCGCGTCTGCGTGCCGTTGCGTCAGCGCCACGCCAAACGCTATGTGGCCGAAGGCCTGGCATTGATTGGCGATGCGGCTCACGTCATCCACCCGTTGGCGGGGCAGGGCGTGAACCTGGGATTTCTCGATGCCGCGGTGCTGGCTGAAGTGCTGCTGGCGGCCAACGAACGCAGTGAACGTCTGGCGGATGTGAAGGTGCTGAGCCGCTACGAGCGGCGGCGCATGCCGCATAACCTGGCGCTGATGGCGGCAATGGAGGGCTTCGAGCGCTTGTTCCAGGCCGATCAACTGCCGTTGCGCTGGCTGCGCAATGCCGGCTTGAAAATGGTCGACCAGTTGCCCGAAGCCAAGGCATTGTTTGTACGCCAGGCCCTGGGCTTGACCGGCGATCTTCCGGAACTCGCCAAACTGTGAACTGAAATGCGGCACCCTGTGGGAGGGGCGGTGCGACGATTCGACTTGCCCCCGATGAGGCCATCAGCCCTCACGCATACCTCCGACCGTGCAACATCTGGTAACGCCTCCAGCAAGCGGTACCAAATGTGAGTCCTTATCATTTGCGCTCTTTTTGCAAATGAGCGACCGCACCCATGTTGGCACCCAAGCGCCTCCTGACTGCCCTGGCACTCACCCTGATCGGCAGCACCGCCGTGCAGGCCGCCGACGAAGTGGTGGTGTACTCCTCGCGCATCGACGAACTGATCAAGCCGGTGTTCGACGCCTACACCCGCAAGACCGGTGTACAGGTCAAATTCATCACCGATAAGGAAGCGCCGCTGATGCAGCGCATCAAGGCCGAAGGCGAAAACGCCACCGCCGACCTGCTGCTCACCGTCGACGCCGGCAACCTCTGGCAGGCCGAGCAGATGGGCATCCTGCAGCCGTTCACCTCCGAGGTGATCGACAAGAACATTCCGTTGCAATACCGTTCTTCGGCCCACGCCTGGACCGGCTTGAGCCTGCGCGCGCGGACCATCGCCTATTCCACCGACCGGGTAAAACCGGGCGACCTGACCACCTACGAAGCCCTGGCCGACAAACAGTGGGAAGGCCGGCTGTGCCTGCGCACGGCGAAAAAGGTCTACAACCAGTCACTGACCGCCACGCTGATCGAAACCCATGGCGCGAGCAAGACTGAAGAAATCGTCAAAGGCTGGGTGAATAACCTGTCCACCGACGTATTCTCCGACGATATTGCGGTGCTGGAGGCGATCAATGCCGGGCAATGCGATGTGGGTATCGTCAACACGTACTACTACGGTCGCCTGCACAAGCAGAAGCCGGACCTGGCGGTGAAGCTGTTCTGGCCGAACCAGGGCGACCGTGGCGTGCATGTGAACCTGTCGGGCATTGGCCTGACCAAGCACGCACCACACCCGGCGGCGGCCAAGGCCTTGGTGGAGTGGATGACCACGCCCGAGGCGCAGCAGATTTTCGCCGATGTGAACCAGGAGTTCCCCGCCAACCCAGCGGTAGCGCCGTCGGCTGAAGTGGCGAGCTGGGGCAAATTCGTGGCCGACACCTTGCCGGTGGAAGTGGCGGGCAAGCGCCAGGCCGAGGCTATTCGCTTAATGGATCGCGCCGGCTGGAACTGATTTTGTAAATCGCCGCAGATCAAAAAATGTGGGAGGGGGGCTGATTCACCGCCATGCCACTGTAGGAGCGAGCTTGCTCGCGAAAAACGTTCAGGCAACGCGTTCATTCTGGATAAACGCGGGGGCCCTGAGTTCTTCGCGAGCAAGCTCGCTCCTACAAAAAGCCTTAACAGGCTGTAGGGCACGTCCCCTCCACAGTGTTGTGTTCACCCTCCAGAGAATTAAGCCGTGGCCCATCCCGCCCAACGCCGCTGGTACCTGCCGGTCTTCAGCGTCGCCGCCCTGGTGCTGCTGCCGCTGAGCGTGCTGTTGCTGTCCTGGCAAAGCGTCGACGCCCAGATCTGGTCCCACCTCTGGGACACCCAGATGCCACGTTTACTGGGTAACACCTTGACCCTGGTGCTCGGCGTCGGCCTTGGCGTGACGTTGCTGGGCGTAAGCCTGGCCTGGCTGACCAGCCTCTGCGAATTCCCCGGCCGCCGCTGGTTGGACTGGGCACTGATGCTGCCCTTTGCAATTCCGGCCTACGTGTTGGCCTTCGTGTTCGTGGGACTGCTGGATTTTGCGGGCCCCGTGCAAACCCTGCTGCGCGACGTGTTCGGCGCCGGGCTGCGCCTGCCGCGTGTGCGCTCCACCAGTGGCGTGATCATCGTATTGGTGCTGGTGTTCTACCCCTATGTCTACCTGCTGGCGCGCTCTGCATTCCTGGCCCAGGGCAAGGGCTTGATGGAAGCGGCGCGGGTGCTGGGCCAGTCGCCCTGGCAAGCATTCTGGCGCGTGGCGCTGCCCATGGCGCGGCCGGCGATTGGGGCGGGTGTCGCCCTGGCCTTGATGGAAACCCTGGCGGATTTCGGTGCGGTCTCGGTGTTCAATTTCGACACGTTCACCACCGCCATCTATAAAACCTGGTACGGCTTTTTCAGCCTGTCCAGCGCAGCCCAACTCGCCAGCCTGTTGCTGCTGGTGGTGATGCTGGTGCTGTATGGCGAACGGCGCGCCCGTGGAGCAAGCCGACCCAGCAACGAGCGCCCGCGAGGCAAGGCGTTGTATCACCTGCGTGGGTTCAAGGCGGCAGCGGCCAGTGGCTGGTGTGGCTTGGTGTTCGCCTGCGCGTTTGTGATCCCGGTGCTGCAACTGGTGGTGTGGTTCTGGCAGCGTGGCCGGTTCGACCTGGATGAGCGCTACACCGGCCTGATCCTGCACACCCTGTATCTGGGCGGGATTGCGGCGCTGATCACCGTCGGCGTGGCGCTGATACTGGCGTTCGCCAACCGCCTTGCGCCGACTCGGGCGATTCGCTCCGGCATCAGCCTGGCCAATGTCGGTTATGCCTTGCCCGGATCGGTGCTGGCGGTGTCGATCATGCTCGCCTTCAGCTACCTGGACCGCGAACTGGTGGTGCCGCTGTCGGGCTGGCTGGGCGGTACGGGCAAACCGTTGCTGCTGGGCAGCCTCTCGGCGCTGGTGCTCGCCTATCTGGTGCGGTTCCTGGCGGTGGCCTACGGGCCGCTGGAAAACAGCCTGGCGCGTATCCGTCCGTCGTTGCCCGAGGCCGCACGAAGTCTGGGGGTGAGCGGCCCACAACTGTTTTGCAAGGTGTATCTGCCACTGTTGCTGCCCGGCACCCTGAGCGCGGCGCTGCTGGTGTTCGTCGATGTGCTCAAGGAAATGCCCGCCACCTTGCTGATGCGCCCGTTTGGCTGGGACACCCTGGCGGTGCGGATCTTTGAAATGACCAGTGAAGGGGAATGGGCGCGGGCCTCGCTGCCGGCGCTGACCCTGGTACTGGTTGGGTTGTTGCCGGTCGTCGGGCTGATCCGACGCTCCGCACGACAAATCGGTTAGGTGCCAGTCCTACAGCTTGCGGCTACAATGCGCGGCATTCGGTGTGCCGCGTCTTTCGAGGCGGGTTGGCGCATGTGTCTGCTGGCCTTGTAATCCAAGGCGCTCGGCACTGGCGGCAACTCTGCGCACCTTCGCCAAGCCCGGAAGGAGAAACCCATGGGACAGCGTACGCCTCTGTATGACCTGCATCTCGCCCTCGGCGCGAAAATGGTCGATTTTGGCGGTTGGGATATGCCTTTGCATTACGGCTCGCAGGTTGAGGAGCACCATCAGGTGCGGCGCGACTGCGGGGTGTTCGATGTATCTCATATGACCGTGATCGATGTCAGCGGCCTTCAGGCCAAGGAATGGCTCCAGCACTTGCTGGCCAATGACGTTGATCGATTGCACGGCTGCGGCCGCGCGTTGTACAGCGCCATGCTCAACGAGCAGGGCGGGGTAGTGGACGACATGATCGTCTACCGTACCGAAACCGGTTACCGGCTGGTGGTCAACGCCGCCACCCGTGACCAGGACATGGCCTGGATGCAGGCGCAACTGGGCAGCTATCAAGTGCAACTCCAGGAGCGCCCCGAGCTGGCCATGCTCGCCATTCAAGGTCCCTATGCGCGGCACAAGATCGCCGAATTGGTGACCCAGTCCCGTGGCACCCTGATCCATCAGCTCAAGCCCTTCGAAGGCCAGGCCGACGGCGACTGGTTTATTGCCCGCACCGGTTACACCGGCGAAGACGGCCTGGAAATTGTCCTGCCTGCAGACCAGGCGCCGGGTTTTTTCAACGATCTGGTGGGCGCCGGTATTTCCCCCATCGGCCTCGGTGCCCGCGACACCCTGCGCCTGGAAGCCGGCATGAACCTGTATGGCCAGGATATCCACCAGCAGGTATCACCCCTGGCCGCCAACATGGCCTGGAGCATCGCCTGGGAGCCCGCCGGGCGAAATTTCATCGGCCGCGCCGCGCTGGAGGCGGAAAAGGCTGCCGGGGTGCAATTCAAATTAGTGGGACTGGTCCTGGAAGAACGGGGGGTTCTGCGCGCTCACCAGGTGGTTCGTATCGCCAATGTTGGCGAAGGAGAGATCACCAGTGGTAGTTTCTCACCTACGCTGAGCAAATCCATTGCCCTGGCGCGCGTACCGACGGCGACTGCCGACCGGGCCGAAGTGGAAATCCGCGGCAAGTGGTACCCGGTGCGAGTGGTCAAGCCGACCTTCGTACGCCATGGCAAAACCCTGATCTAACTATTTTCCGGCAGGCCTATGGCCGCTGACATTTCTTCTTGAGGACACAGACTATGAGCAATATCCCTGCCGACCTGCGTTTTGCCGAAAGTCATGAGTGGGCCCGTCTGGAAGCCGACGGCACCGTGACCGTCGGGATCTCCGACCATGCTCAGGAAGCCTTGGGTGATGTGGTGTTTGTTGAACTGGCTGAGGTTGGTGCCACTTTTGAAGCGCAAGGCCAGGCGGGTGTGGTTGAGTCGGTGAAAGCCGCTTCGGATATCTACTCGCCGGTTGCTGGCGAGGTGATTGCGGTCAACGAAGAGTTGAGCGGTAGTCCTGAGCTGCTGAACTCTGACCCGTATGGCGCCTGGATCTTCAAGCTCAAGCCAAGCAACTCGGCTGATCTGGAAAAACTGCTCGACGCTGCCGGCTACAAAGCCGCTATCGGCGAGTAAACGCAAAACCCAATGTGGGAGGGGGTTTGCCCCCTCCCACATTATGTGATCAGCTTGCTTTCAGTACTGCTTTGACCGCCGCCACAGCCCGCTCTACATCCGCCTCTGTCATCGCCGTAAACATCGGCAACGACACGATCAGACGCCCAACACGCTCCGCCACCGGGAACATGCCTTCCTTGAACCCTTGTGCCCGATACAGGCTCAGCAGGTGGATCGGCGGGTAGTGATAACCGATGCCGACGCCGTGGGCCTGCATCCGTTCCATAAAGGTGGCGCGGGCAGGCAAACCGTCCTGACGCTCCGGCAATACCAGCTGGAACAGGTGCCAGTTGCTGTTTTCGAAGTCGGCCGGCGGCAGTTGCGCGCCGTACACTTGTTCAAAATCACTGCCGAAGCATTCGAAGTAATGCCGAGCCAGGTTCTGGCGATGGGCGGTGATCTTCTCGATGTGGGCAAACTGCCCCAGACCAATGGCGGCGGCGATATCGGTCATGTTGAATTTGCCACCCAACACGTCCACATCCAGGCCATCAAAACCGCTGCGGGTCACGCCTTGCAGGCGGTATTTCTCGGCCAGACGGGCCTCTTCGGCGTTGTTGAGCACCAGGCAGCCGCCTTCGGATGAGGTGATGTTCTTGTTTGCCTGGAAACTGAACGACACAAAGTCGCCGGTAGCGCCGATGCGTTGCCCGTCCCAACTGGAACCCAGGGCCTGGGCGGCGTCCTCGATGATGCGCAGGTTGTACTTGTTGGCCAGCGCGTAAAGCATCGGCATGTCCAGGGGCAAGCCGGCCAAATAGACCGGGATGATCGCCTTGGTGCGCGGGGTTATCGCGGCTTCAACCTGGGCCAGGTCGATGTTGCGGGTCACCGGGTCAATATCGGCGAATACCGGAGTGGCGCCTACCTCCAGAATAACGTTGGCCGTGGCAACCCAGGAAATCGGTGTGGTAATGACTTCATCCCCAGGCCCGATACCGGCGATACGCAGGGCAATCTCCATGGTGCAGGTGCCGGAGTTGAAAGTGCGTACCGGCCGACCGCCGAAATATTCCGACAGCTGCGCTTCGAACGCCTGCACCTTCGGCCCGCTGGTGATCCAGCCCGAGCGCAGCACATCGCCGACCGCCGAGATGGTGGCTTCATCAATGGTAGGTTTGGAAAACGGCAGGAAGGGCTGTTGGCTCATGACGAAGAGGGCATCCGTTTCAGGTAGGCGATGAGTAATGGACGTGTCAGCCCTGCATGGTTGCACGGCTCGACTGAATATAGCCTGTCGCCCGTGAATGATTCGTCACGCTCCAGGCAAAAAAATGCCGCTTGAAAAAGCGGCATTTTTTAACGTGCAGGTATTACTCGGTTACAGCGTTCTTCGCGAGGATGGCGTTGGCCAGTTCCATATCCGTGGCTTGCAGGCCAGGGTTATCAGCACGGACCTTCTGCATGGCCGCTTCCAGGTACGGGCCGCGAATGCCGCCGTTGCTGGCGACGAAGCTGCCGGCGTCGTCCTGGGCGGCGACTACCAGCTTGTGGTCCTTGAAGGTCAGGTAAGTCGAGCCGGTGGTTGCGCCCGACGAGATGACATTACGCCAGAAGCTATCGGCCATGGCTGAGCCGACAGGGAGGGAGAGCACAGCGAGGGTTGCGACAGCATATTTAAGACGCATGATGGGTGACTCCGGTGGGTTATCTGTACATTTTGATTGTAGTTAACCTGATCCAGTTCCATCACTGACTAAACAGTTTCAACCTTTAAAACCACCCCATCCTGGCCAACCACGCGCACTTGAGCGCCTACGGGCGCATCGGCACCGGTGACCATCCATACGCCATCGCCGACGTTAACCTTGCCCCTGCCATCCACGATCGCCTGATGCACCACGAAGGTGCGTCCGATCAACTCTGAACCGCGCTCATTCAAGCCGGGTTGATCGCTGGCCTTGGCGCCGCTGCGTTGGCGTTTCCACCAGTACACGGCCGTCAATATTGACAACAGGGCGAACAGCAGCAGTTGCCACTCAAGTCCCAGGGGCGGGACGATAAACTTGATCACTCCCACGGCGGCTGCGGCGATACCCATCCACAACAGGTAGCCTCCCGCGCCGAACACCTCGAGAATCAACAACACGGTGCCCAGCGCCAGCCAGTCCCAGAACGAAAGGTGCTGCAGGAAATCCCACATGATGGAGACCTCAGCCTTTCTTGTTGTCGAAAGCCGCTTTGACGATCTCGCCGATACCGCCCACGGCACCGATCACCTGGCTGGCTTCCAGCGGCATCAGGATCACCTTGCTGTTGTTGGCCGATGCCAGCTTGCCCAGGGCATCGATATATTTCTGCGCGACGAAGTAGTTCACCGCCTGCACGTTACCGGATGCGATCGCTTCCGATACCACCTGGGTCGCCCGGGCTTCAGCCTCGGCCTGACGCTCACGCGCTTCGGACTCAAGGAAGGCGGCCTGGCGGCTACCCTCGGCCTCGAGGATCTGCGCTTGCTTCTTGCCCTCGGCGGTGAGGATCGCCGAGGCTCGCAGGCCTTCGGCTTCGAGGATCTGCGCACGCTTGATCCGCTCGGCTTTCATCTGCCCGGACATGGCCGCCATCAGGTCGGCAGGCGGGCTGATGTCCTTGATTTCGATACGGGTGATCTTGATGCCCCACGGTGCCGTGGCTTCGTCGACGGTGCGCAGCAGTTTTTCATTGATACCGTCGCGCTGGCTCAGCATCGCATCCAGTTCCATGGAGCCAAGCACCGTACGGATATTGGTTTGCAGCAAATTGCGGATGGCATGCTCGAGGTTGTTCACCTCGTACGCGGCCTGGGCCGTGTTCACCACTTGGAAGAAGCACACGGCGTCGATCTGTACGGTGGCGTTGTCGGCGGTAATCACTTCCTGGGGAGGAATATCCAGCACGCTTTCCATCACGTTGATCTTGCGGCCGATGCGGTCCATGACCGGGATGATGATGTTGAGGCCAGGCTTGAGGGTGTTGGTATAGCGGCCGAAACGTTCGACTGTCCACTGGTAGCCCTGGGGCACCACTTTGAAACCCATGAACAGGATGGCAATGGCCAACCCCACGAAAAGAAGCAGTACGGTGCCGATCTGCATAGCGATTCCCTATCTGATGATGTCGGTGACATGACGTTCGGTCGAGTGTAACGGTCTCGTCACGGATAAGGACGGTTTCAATGCCCAACAAACAAAGGATTTGTTTCTGAATCCCCAGGGGTCACCCTCAGGACTTCCACCATCGTCGTCAGCCCGGCCTTCACCTTTTGCAGGCCGGCCATGCGCAGGCTGTGCATGCCTTGCCCGAGAGCCGCATGGCGCAAGGCCTGCACGTCCGCGCCGGGGGTGATCAGCGCCTTGAGGGTTTCGTCCACCGTCATGACTTCATAGAGCCCGGCTCTGCCCCGATAACCACTGTCGCGGCATTCCCCGCAGCCGGCGGCTTCGTAGGCGTCGGCCACGGCGCGTTTGCAATGGGAGCACAGCACACGCACCAAGCGTTGCGCCATGACGCCTATCAGCGTTGCCTTGATCAAATAATGAGCGATCCCCAGTTCCTGCAAGCGGCTGATCGCGCTCGGCGCATCGTTGGTATGCAGGGTCGACAGCACCAGGTGCCCAGTCAGCGCAGCCTGGATCGCCATTTCGGCGGTTTCCTGGTCGCGAATCTCGCCGATCATGATGATGTCCGGGTCCTGGCGCAGTAGCGCGCGGATACCGCTGGCGAAGGTCAGGTCGATGTTGTGCTGGACCTGCATCTGATTGAACGCCGGTTCGACCATCTCGATGGGGTCCTCCACCGTGCACAGGTTGACCTCCCGGCTCGCCAGTTGCTTGAGGGTGGCGTAAAGCGTGCTGGTCTTGCCCGAGCCGGTCGGGCCGGTGACCAGGATGATGCCGTGGGCCTGTCGGGTCATGGCCTGCCAGCGCTGTTGATCTTCGGCAGACAAGCCCAACTGGTCGAAATCCTTGAGCAGCACCTGGGGATCAAAAATGCGCATGACCAGCTTCTCGCCAAAAGCGGTGGGCAAGGTTGAAAGGCGCAGTTCCACTTCAGCCCCCGCCGGGGTTTTCATCTTGATGCGCCCATCCTGGGGTTTGCGCTTCTCTGCCACGTTCATACGGCCAAGGCTTTTCAGGCGGCTGACGACAGCGGTGGTGACCTGCGGCGGAAATTGGTAGACGTCATGCAACAGGCCATCGATGCGAAAGCGCACTCGACCCTGTTCGCGGCAGGGCTCTATATGAATATCGCTCGCCCGCTGACCAAAGGCGTACTGCAGCAGCCAGTCGACGATATTGACGATATGCGCGTCATCGGCGTGCGGCTCCTTATCGCTGGCGCCGAGGCTGAGCAGATCGGCATTGCCGGGCGCTGCCATTTTTTGATCAGCCCCACTGACCGATTTGGCCAACCGATAGAACTCGCTGATACAACGCTGGATCGCCTGGGGATTGGCCACCACGCGCTTGATCGTGCGTTTGAGTACTTGGGAAAGCCCGGCCTCCCAGCCACTGACATGAGGTTGAGCGCTGGCGACGGTAACGCTGCGCGCATCTACGGCGACTGCGAGGATGGCGTGGCGCTGCGCAAAGGCATGGGACATCAACGGCACCACCGTCGCGACGTCGATCTTCAGCGGGTCGATGCGCAGATAAGGTTGCTCGACCTGCCGGGCCAGCCATTGGGTTAACGTTTCCAGGCACGGCCCTTCGGCGGCGATACGCTCCAGGGGATGCTGGGCGCTGGTGGGCGCGGACAACAACCGTTGCGCCATCTCTGCCGTGATCAGCTCCTGCTCGAGCAATGCAGGCAGCAGTTGATGCAGTTCCAGGGGGCGGTCTGGCAGGGCGGTGGACATGAGGGTTTCCTGGTGGGCGTCGGGTGTAATCCCAGGCTAGCCAGCTTCTGAAAATTTTGCGTGTACGTGTATTGCAGGCTTTTACCGCGACGTTGCGGCCACGGCTTGAAGCCGCGCGCAGTCGGCCGGGCGCAGTTCCAGGGAACACACGCTGATCAGGTTTCGAATCTTTTCACCGATCACCTGGGCTCGGTGCCAGCTCAGGCCGCCCATCATGATGTCGATGCGCAGCAGGTCGTCTTGCCTGTTCACGCTCACCTGATTGGGCGTGAGAAATTGCAGCGCGAAGTAATTCAACACCCGACACAGCACGTCCGGCTCCGCCTCCGCGACGATCCGATAATGCGCCTCGCAGTGAAGGCTATCGACGGCCCATGCATCGGCGCGGGTAACAGAGTGAGCGGTTTCGACGGCGTGCATGCTGATTCTCCAAATTCGACTGAAGAAATTTTTACACGCAGCGGCTGAGATTTCTTATCTCAAATCGGACATATTGGCAGATAATCGAATCAATCAATTCAACCTAGTCAACTTATAAGGTATTTCTATGCAAAGCGAACTGGACGCTTATGACCGTCGTATTCTGGCCCTGCTCCAAGAGGACGCTTCGCTCTCCAGCGCACAGATCGCCGAGCAGGTCGGCCTCTCGCAGTCACCATGCTGGCGGCGTATTCAGCGGCTCAAGGAGGATGGCGTGATCCGCGGCCAGGTCACCTTGCTGGACCGCAAGAAAATCGGCCTCAACACGCAGATTTTCGCCGAGGTCAAACTCAACGCCCACGGTCGGTCCAACTTCACCGAGTTTACCGAGGCGATTCGTGGCTTTCCGGAAGTGCTGGAGTGTTATGTGCTGATGGGCGCGGTGGATTTTCTGTTGCGTATTGTTGCGTCGGACATCGAGGCGTACGAGCGGTTTTTCTTCGACAAGTTGTCGATGGTGCCGGGGATTCAGGAGGTTAATTCGATTGTGGCTTTATCTGAGATCAAGTCCACCACCAGCCTGCCAGTATTGCGCTAGCAGGTCCGGCCTCATCGGGGGCAAGCCCCCTCCCACATGTGACTGCATTCCAAAGTAGGAACTCGGTCAATAGTGGGAGGGGCGGTGCGACGATTCGACTTGCCCCCGATGGCGATATCACAGACGCAGAAGCATCTTCCAGGCACGATTCTGATAAACCGCAATCGCCTGGTGCATCCGCGCGTCCAGCGACTCATCGGTGATCGGCTGGTTAGCCAGGTGCGCCAGCTTGTTCAGCTCGCCGTACAAACGGTCCAGTTCCGGAACATCCACCACCTGACGTGCATGGTGCAGCCAGGCCTGGATGCGTTCGATACGCGGCAGTTGCTCGGCCAGGTCTTCCGGCTGTTGCTGGTAGCGCGGCAGTTGCAGGGCAACGGCGTCGTCGGCCAGCAGACGCGGTAGCCAGTTGGTGATTTGCGCAGCGCCCTGGCGGTTGCCGCGCACGTTACGCTCGGCGGTCCAGGTGCGGGCCAGCAGCCAGCGCGAGGTGTTCAGGGAGAACAGGCCCCAGCGCACGTCCTGCAGCTCTTCAACGAACTGCTCCGGCGCGGCTTTGCGGATGTCTTCATCGTCGTCACCGGCCTGGACCAGCGGGCGCCAGTCTTCCAGCAACGCATCCAAGACACCGCGCAATTCGCTGGTGGATTGACGCGGTGCGGCCTGGCCGAGGCTGCCGATCAGCGCGCGCAATTCACCGAGGGTCTCGACCCAGTCCTGCAGCAAGCGCCAGTGGCCATTGAAGCGATATTGCTCGGCCAGGCGCTGGCTGCTGCCCAGCAAGTGCCACATGATTGCTGCGAAGGCATCGTCCAACGGCATTTCAGCGTGGATCTGCGGTGCCGGCAGGCTCAAGGAATAGCTGCTGGCGTCGTACAGGCGATAGCCACGTTCGGCCTTGCTAATGTCACAAGGCATCAGCGCCAGGGTCGCGGCCAGTTCGGCGGCCAGTTCCAGCAGGGCGGCCGGTTCGCCTTCGCGCAGTTCCAGTTCCAGCTCGCAGATTTCTTCCTTCTGCTTGCCGACCACCACGTGGCCCAGGTCCAGGGCGGCTTCGATCACTACCTTGGCCTTGCCGCGACCCCAGGCGATTTCAGCGCGCTCGCGCACGAAGTCGGTGGTGAAGATCGGCTTGAGGGTCTTTTTGTCCAGCTCGGCCAGTTGCTCGGGCCAGCATTCGCCGTCGAGCTTCTTCACATCGAGCTTGGCTTTGGGCAGGTCCCAGTTGTATTCGTTACGTTCCGACAAACCGGCGACGCTCTGACCACGGGTCTTGAGGGTCTGGATGATGTCGTCACCGTCCTTGCGCAAGCGCAGGGCCACCTTGGCCTGGGCCAGGTCGCGCTCGGGGGTGTCGAAGTACTGGTTCATCAACTCACGGCGTTCCCAGCCACTTTTGTTGCGTTTTTTCAGTAGCGGGTGCTCACGCAGCGCGGCGAGTGTTTCGCGGCTGACACGGAGCTTGATTTCGGTTTCTTTCTGCATGGCCGGAAAATCCAGGATCGGGAGCGCAGCCGGGGAAAAGTGTGGCTGCCAAGGTCGTGCAGTGTACAGGACTGAGCCCGGCAACGTGCCGCAACGGTTTATTGTGTCGTGCAGATGGCTCTATAGTGGGGTTCATCCGGGAAGTTGGAGACCGCGCATGCCGTTACCGTCCATGAAAGAGCAGTTCGCCGCATTGATTGCCGCGCCGTCGGTCAGTTGCACGCAGGCGTCCCTCGACCAGAGCAACCGCCCGGTGATCGACCTGCTCGCCACCTGGCTGGGCGACCTGGGCTTCTCCATCGACATCCAGCAGGTCAGCCCCGGCAAGTTCAACCTGTTGGCAAGTTTCGGCAGCGGCCCCGGTGGCCTGGTGCTGGCTGGTCATAGCGACACGGTGCCCTACGACGCGGCACTGTGGGAAACCGACCCGCTCAAGCTGACGGAAGTCGACGGCCGCTGGGTAGGATTGGGCAGTTGCGACATGAAGGGTTTTTTTGCGCTGGCGATTGAAGCGGTGCTGCCGCTGCTGGACCAGCCGTTCAAGCAACCGCTGCTGATCCTCGCCACCTGCGATGAAGAAAGCTCCATGTCCGGTGCCCGCGCACTGGCCGAGGCGGGGCGGCCGCTGGGCCGGGCGGCGGTGATCGGCGAACCGACCGGCCTCAAGCCGATCCGCCTGCACAAAGGCGTGATGATGGAACGCATCGACATCTTAGGGCGCAGCGGCCATTCGTCGGACCCAAGCCTTGGTCACAGCGCCCTTGAAGCCATGCACGACGCCATCGGCGAGCTGCGCGGCCTGCGCCTTGCCTGGCAGCGCGAATACCGCAACCCACAGTTCAGCGTGCCGCAGCCGACCCTGAACTTCGGCTGCATCCATGGCGGCGACAACCCCAACCGCATCTGTGGCCAATGCTCCCTGGAGTTCGACCTGCGCCCCCTGCCGGGCATGGACCCTGCGGTGCTGCGCGCCGCCATCCGGCAAAAACTCGAGCCCCTGGCCGAGCGGCATAAGGTCAAGATCGATTACGCGCCGCTGTTCCCGGAAGTACCGCCCTTCGAGCAGCCGGAAGACGCCGAGTTGGTGAGGGTGGCGGAACGTTTGACCGGCCACCGTGCCGAAGCAGTGGCGTTCGGCACCGAAGCGCCTTATCTTCAGCGCCTTGGTTGCGAAACCCTGGTGCTCGGCCCTGGCGATATCGCCTGTGCGCACCAGCCGGGTGAATACCTCGAAATGTCACGCTTGACGCCTACAGTGCGTCTATTGCGGGAACTGATCGAACATTACTGCCTGAAACCCGCATAAATTAACCCCTGCCTGTTCGTACATAGAAAGGAGAGTGAGCGTGTCGCCAAGCCTGTTCCGACGATAACCATCAGCCCGCTGTGCGCTTTCACGATTGATCCTTTTTTGGCTGCTTTTTATTACAGGCCCAGGTGTTATGCCCGACTACGTTAATTGGCTTCGTCACGCTTCGCCCTACATCAATGCCCACCGCGACTGCACCTTTGTGGTCATGCTGCCTGGCGATGGGGTGGAACATCCGAACTTCGGCAATATCGTCCACGACCTGGTGCTGTTGCACAGCCTGGGTGTGCGACTGGTGCTGGTGCACGGCTCGCGTCCGCAAATTGAAGCCCGCCTTGAAGCGCGCGGCCTTACCCCGGCTTATCACGAAGGTTTGCGCATTACCGATGCGGCGACGCTCGAGTGCGTGATCGACGCGGTGGGGCAGTTGCGTATTGCCATTGAAGCGCGCCTGTCCATGGACATGGCGTCATCGCCCATGCAGGGCTCGCGCCTGCGGGTGGCCAGCGGCAACCTGGTGACCGCGCGGCCAATTGGTGTGCTCGAAGGCGTGGACTATCACCACACTGGCGAAGTGCGCCGGGTCGACCGCAAGGGCATCAACCGGCTGCTGGACGAGCGCTCCATCGTACTGCTGTCGCCGTTGGGTTATTCGCCCACCGGTGAGATTTTCAACCTGGCCTGCGAAGACGTTGCCACCCGTGCCGCCATCGACCTGGGCGCCGACAAATTGCTGCTGTTTGGTGCCGACCTGGGCCTGATCGATGAAAACGGCCGACTGGTGCGTGAGTTGCGTCCGCAGCAAGTGCCGGCGCATCTGCAGCGCCTGGGCAGCAACTATCAGGCCGAGCTGCTCGATGCCGCCGCCGAAGCCTGCCGTGGCGGGGTAGGGCGCAGCCATATTGTCAGCTACGTCGAAGACGGCGCCTTGCTTACCGAACTGTTCACCCGCGACGGCGGCGGTACGCTGGTTGCCCAGGAGCAATTCGAACTGGTGCGCGAAGCGGCGATTGAAGACGTCGGCGGTTTGCTCGACCTGATCAGCCCGCTGGAAGAGCAGGGCATCCTGGTGCGTCGTTCCCGGGAAGTGCTCGAGCGCGAGATCGAGCAGTTCAGCGTGGTCGAGCGTGAAGGCATGATCATCGCCTGCGCGGCGTTGTATCAGATCGCCGATTCGGATGCGGGTGAGCTGGCATGCCTGGCGGTGAACCCGGAATACCGCCATGGCGCACGCGGCGATGTATTGCTCGAGCGCATCGAGACCCGTGCCCGGGCCCAGGGCCTGAAGACCTTGTTTGTCCTCACCACCCGCACCGCCCACTGGTTCCGTGAGCGCGGCTTTGTGCCAAGCAGCGTGGACCGCCTGCCGTCGGCGCGAGCGTCGCTGTACAACTATCAGCGCAACTCGAAAATTTTCGAGAAGGCCCTGTAAACCTAATCCACCAAAACACACACGTATCCAAATGTGGGAGGGGGCTTGCCCCCGATAGCAGTGGGTCAGTTAACTGATAAGTCGCTGACAGACCGCAATCGGGAGCAAGCCCCCTCCCACATTTGAGCCCTGCGCCTTCAAAAACTTTACCAAGGCTTCAGAACCTTTCATTCGTGCCGATACGATAAAAAGGCCGTCGCGTTGAAACCAAAAGAAAGTAATCCCGATACAAAAACTGTAACAAATTGACGGGAGGATGTGCCTTTGGCCATGATGGCGTCGCCTTTTTGATCGTGGGTGACGTATGCAGCAGAACGTCAACACTAAGCGATCTAAAAAAGCGCTGATAAATACCCTTTAGGAATTAGCTTATGGGATGGTCGGTCTAGCCTGACCAGCCCGGTGCGTGAATGCGCTTATTCCTGAATCGTATGAAAAAGAATGAAACAATTCTTTTTGGGTGTATGAAAAACTCATTACCCTGCAGGGACCAAATCAACTGCGGTTAGACGAAGGTAGTAGGCACGCAAGGTTAGGATTGACTTGGTGGTCACTATCTGGCGCTAATCGCGCATCTGTGGATCAAGGGCGTCAGACCCGAGACCAAAGAAATACAAAAATTAGAAATGAGAGGAGCGGTACATGAAGAAGTCCACCTTGGCTGTGGCTGTAGCGTTGGGCGCCATCGCCCAGCAAGCAGGCGCTGCCGGTTTCATCGAAGACAGTAAAGTAACGCTGGGTCTGCGTAACTTCTACATCAACACCGACAACCGCGACTCGGCCGCTGGCACTGCAGCCAACAAGCGTGCCGGTGTGCAAAACAAGCAGGAAGAATGGGGCCAGGGCTTCGACCTGCGCTTCATCTCCGGTTACACCCAAGGCACCGTAGGCTTCGGTCTCGACGCTATCGGCCTGCTGGGTGTTCGCCTGGATTCCGGCGGCGGCACCAACGGCGCCACGGCGAGCTCCTACGGTGGCACCGTGTTCCCGAGCAAGTCCAATGGCGAAGCCGTTGATAACTACTCGAGCCTGGGCCTGACCGCCAAAGCCAAGATCTCCCAGACTGAACTGAAGCTCGGTACGCTGCAGCCAAAACTGCCGGTCATCGTGACCAACGACGGTCGTCTGCTGCCGCAGACCTTCCAGGGTGGCCAGATCACCAGTAACGATGTCTACAAAGACCTGACGCTGGTTGCCGGCCAGATCGAAAAAGCCAAGGGCCGTAACTCCAGCAACGTCGACAACCTGTCGATCGCCGGTGCCAACTCCCGTGGTGCAAACTGGCGCGACAGCAACAAATTCTACTACGCCGGTGGTGACTACAAGATCACCAAGGACCTGACTGCCCAGTACTACTACGGCAATCTGGAAGACTTCTACAAGCAGCACTTCCTGGGCCTGACCCATAACTGGGCCATCGGTCCTGGCGTACTGAAGTCTGACCTGCGTTATTTCAACAGCTCGGATGACGGCAAGAACGGCCACGAGTCGGCTTACTTCTCCTCGGGCAACTACAGCGGCGTGAACTCCGGTCGTGGCAAGGTCGATAACAACCTGTACAGCGGCCTGTTCCTGTACACCGTTGCCGGTCATACCTTCGGTGGTGGTTACCAGGTCAGCAACGGCAGCAGCGACTTCCCTTGGTTGAACCAGGGTGACGGCTCGTCGGCTTACCTGACCACTGACATGCAAATCGCCAAGTTCGCCCGTGCTGGCGAACGTACCTGGCAAGCTCGCTACTCCTACGACTTCGCCAAGGTTGGCGTGCCTGGCTTGACCGCCGGTGTCGTGTACCTCAAAGGCACCGACATCGATACCGTCAACGGTAGCCGTGCCGAGTTCACCGGCCAGTCCGAGTGGGAACGTGACATTACGGTTGCGTACGTTGTTCCAGAAGGCGTGTTCAAGAACGTCGGCGTTGCCTGGAAAAACGCTATGTGGCGCAACGATGTTGCTGCAGCGCGCGATCAGGACGAAAACCGTGTAATCGTCAGCTACACCTACGCGTTCAAGTAACTGCTTAAAGCCTTGCCCGGCGCAATGCCGGGCAAGGTGTGTTGCTTTCAAGTCGGGCTCAACCCCCGCAAGCCCTTCCTGAAATCCCTCTTGGTACAGCGTCTCAAGGCCTTCTCGAACCTTGAAACGATGTTGATCCTCGTCCGCTCCCAAGTCCAATGAACAGATTTTTATATTCTTTTATCGTCTAGATAAATCGATATTTATTCTTTTTAAAATCTTCCCAAACCCTGCACAGTGGGCTCCATAAGCACTCATCAGGAGCCCCACCATGAGCCTAAGACTGGGCGACATCGCCCCCGACTTCGAACAGGATTCCAGCGCCGGCAAGATTCGTTTCCACGAATGGCTGGGCGATAGCTGGGGTGTGCTGTTCTCTCACCCGGCGGACTTTACCCCGGTGTGCACCACCGAACTGGGCTTCACCGCCAAACTCAAGGATGAATTCGCTCAGCGAGGCGTCAAGGCCATCGCCTTGTCGGTTGACCCGGTGGACTCGCACCACAAGTGGATCGAAGACATCAACGAAACCCAGAACACCGTCGTCAATTTCCCGATCCTGGCCGATGCCGACCGCAAGGTCTCGGACCTCTACGACCTGATCCACCCCAACGCCAGTGACACCCTCACCGTGCGCTCCCTGTTCGTGATCGACCCGAACAAGAAAATCCGCCTGACCATTACCTACCCGGCCAGCACCGGTCGTAACTTCCACGAAATCCTGCGGGTGATCGACTCGCTGCAGCTGACCGACAACCATAAGGTCGCCACTCCCGCCAATTGGCAGGACGGTGATGAGGTGGTGATCGTGCCGTCGCTCAAGGATGAGGAAGAGATCAAGAAACGCTTTCCCAAGGGCTATAGGGCCGTGAAGCCGTACCTGCGGCTTACCCCACAACCCAATCGTTGACACAGGACCCATGTGGGAGGGGGCTTGCTCCCGATTGCGGTGGGTCAGTCAATGCACTTGTTACTGAAAGACCGCTATCGGGAGCAAGCCCCCTCCCACATTTTCACCGTTCACATAGCAGGGGTTTTTCAGGCCGTTTCGACGGCCTTTTTTTTCGCCTGGCGATCTGTTTATCTCATATGTTTTTATGGAATAAACAAATGAATAAATAAGATTTAAAGATATATAAATCTACTGCTAAGGTCTGTCCCATCTTGGCGCCATCGCCACACAGCGAACCGCCGACACTTGCTCAAGGAATACTTGCATGCTGGTCGTAACACTTGGAGGCAGTCCCAGTCAGCGTTCCCGCTCCGGGGTCTTGCTGGAGAAAACCCGTCAATGGTTGCAGGACCAGGGCGTGGAAGTGGTGAGTTACCAGATCCGCGACTTTCCGGCCGAAGACCTGCTGCATGCACGGTTCGACAGCCCCAAGGTCATCGACCTGTTGCAGCAAGTGGCGAATGCCGATGGTTTGGTGATCGCCACGCCTGTGTACAAGGCCTCGTTCTCCGGTGCCTTGAAGACCGTACTCGACCTGCTGCCCGAGCGCGCTCTGGCCCACAAGGTGGTCTTGCCGATGGCCACCGGTGGCAGCATCGCGCACATGCTGGCGGTGGATTACGCCCTCAAGCCCGTGCTGTCGGCGCTCAAAGCGCAGGAATTGCTCCATGGGATCTTTGCCGAAGACAGCCAGATCGCCTACGGCGAGGGCAGTGCCCAGGCGCAATTGGTGCCCGTGCTCGAACAGCGCTTGCACGAAGCCCTGGAGCAGTTTTACAGCGCCATGGCCCGCCGCCCGAAACCGCTCGACCCACATGTACTGAATGAACGCTTGTTGAGTGCTCGCTGGAGCATTTAAGCCTTACCCGACATCTGGAAACACTCACCTTACTCAGCCGCCAACGGCCAAGCAGGTGCCGCCAATACCCTAATCGCACATTTGGAGAGCGCCATGCGCACTGTCATTTTGCGTCGCGGTCTGGTCGCACTGTTTGCTGCGGCTGTGTCCTTCGGCGCCATCGTTCAAGCCCACGCCGCAGAAACCCTGCGCATCGGTTACCAGAAATACGGCACGCTGGTGCTGCTCAAGGCCAAGGGCACCCTGGAAAAACGCCTGGCTGCCCAGGGCGTGCAGGTGCAATGGACCGAATTCCCCGGTGGCCCGCAATTACTCGAGGGCCTGAACGTCGGCTCCATCGACTTTGGCGTCACCGGCGAAACCCCACCCGTGTTCGCCCAGGCCGCCGGTGCGGACCTGCTTTACGTGGCCTACGAGCCGCCCGCGCCGACCAGTGAAGCGATCCTGGTGCCCAAGGATTCGACGATCAAAACGGTGGCCGAGCTCAAGGGCAAGAAGATCGTGCTGAACAAAGGCTCCAACGTGCACTACCTGCTGGTTCGTGCACTGGAAGACGCCGGCCTTGCCTACACCGACGTGAAAACCGTGTTCCTGCCGCCCGCCGATGCCCGCGCGGCCTTCGAACGCGGCAGTGTGGACGCCTGGGTGATCTGGGACCCGTACCAGGCCGCCGCCGAGAAACAGCTGCAAGCGCGCACCCTGCGCGACGGCACCGGCATTGCCGACAACCACCAGTTTTACCTGGCGACCAAACCCTACGCCGAACAGCACCCCGAAGTGATCAAGGCGCTGGTGGAAGAAGTGCGCGCCGTGGGCGAATGGTCCAAGGCCAACCCGCAGGAAGTGACGGACCAGGTCGCGCCGCTGCTCGGCCTGCCCGCTGATATCACCCTGACCTCGGTGAAACGCCAGGGCTACGGCGCGCTGTTCCTGACGCCCGAAGTGGTCGCGGCCCAGCAGAAAATCGCCGACAGCTTCTACCAGCTCAAATTGATTCCCAAGCCCTTGAGCATCAAGGACGTGATCTGGACCCCACCCGCCTCGGTTGCCAAAGCGCCGTAATCCGACTTCTTCAGGAGACAACTCCATGAGCCTCAATATTTTCTGGTTCCTGCCTACCCACGGCGACGGTCATTACCTTGGCACCGCCGAAGGCGCTCGCGCCGTCGATCACGGTTACCTGCAACAAGTGGCCCAGGCCGCTGACCGCCTGGGCTTCGGTGGGGTGTTGATCCCCACCGGGCGCTCCTGCGAAGACTCGTGGCTGGTGGCTGCCTCGCTGATTCCGGTGACCCAGCGTTTGAAATTTCTGGTTGCGCTGCGCCCCGGGATCATTTCCCCGACGGTGGCCGCGCGCCAGGCGGCGACCCTGGACCGCCTGTCCGGTGGCCGTGCGCTGTTCAATCTGGTGACCGGCGGTGACCCGGAAGAACTGGCCGGCGACGGCTTGTTCCTCAGTCACGAAGAGCGCTACCAGGCGTCGGTGGAATTCACGCGCATCTGGCGTCGCGTGCTGGAAGGCGAGACCGTGGATTACGACGGCGAGCACATCAGCGTCAAAGGCGCCAAGTTGCTCTACCCGCCAATCCAGCAGCCACGCCCGCCGCTGTATTTCGGCGGTTCGTCCGAAGCGGCCCAGGACCTGGCAGCCGAACAGGTGGAAATGGTACTGACCTGGGGCGAACCCCCGGCAGCGGTGGCGGAAAAAATCGAACAAGTACGGGCCAAGGCCGCCAAGCTTGGGCGCACTCTGCGCTTTGGTATTCGCTTGCATGTGATCGTGCGTGAAACCAACGAGGAGGCGTGGAAAGCCGCCGATAAACTGATCTCTCACCTGGACGACGAAACCATCGCCCGCGCCCAAGCGTCCCTGGCGCGCTTCGACTCGGTGGGCCAGCAGCGCATGGCGGCCTTGCATGGCGGCAGTCGCGACAACCTGGAAGTCAGCCCCAACCTGTGGGCCGGGGTCGGCCTGGTGCGCGGCGGTGCGGGCACTGCGCTGGTGGGCGATGGCCCAACGGTTGCGGCACGGGTCAAGGAATATGCAGACCTGGGCATCGACACCTTTATCTTCTCCGGTTATCCCCACCTGGAAGAGTCGTATCGGGTCGCAGAACTGCTGTTCCCGCACCTGGATATCGAACGTCCCGAACTGCCGAAAAGCGCCGGCTACGTCAGCCCGTTCGGCGAGATGGTGGCCAACGACATCCTTCCCAAAGCTGCGTCGCAGAGCTGAGGGGGTGCCATGAACCTGGAAAAATTCAGCCATCGCGTAGCGCCCTGGGTGCTGCCGATTCTATTGCTAGCGGTGTGGCAGTTGTCGGTGACGGCAGGTTGGCTGTCCACGCGCATTCTGCCGGCGCCCAGTGCGGTCATCGAGGCTGGCATCAACCTGGTCCGCAGCGGCGAAATCTGGACGCACCTGGCGATCAGCGGCTGGCGCGCGGGCCTGGGCTTTGTGATCGGTGGCAGCATCGGCCTGGCCCTGGGCTTTATCACCGGCCTGTCGAAGTGGGGCGAGCGTCTGCTGGACAGCTCGGTGCAGATGATCCGCAACGTGCCGCACCTGGCGCTGATTCCCTTGGTGATCCTGTGGTTCGGGATTGACGAGACCGCGAAGATTTTCCTGGTGGCCCTGGGCACGTTGTTCCCGATCTACCTGAACACTTACCACGGCATCCGCAACGTCGATCCGGCGCTGGTGGAAATGTCGCGCAGCTACGGCTTGTCCGGCTTCAGCCTGTTCTGGCAAGTGATCCTGCCGGGCGCGTTGCCGTCGATCCTGGTGGGCGTGCGCTTTGCCCTGGGCTTTATGTGGTTGACGCTGATCGTGGCGGAAACCATCTCGGCCAGTTCGGGCATCGGTTACCTGGCGATGAACGCCCGCGAGTTCCTGCAGACCGACGTGGTGGTGCTGGCCATTGTCATGTACGCGATCCTCGGCAAGCTGGCCGACCTGGCGGCGCGAGGCCTGGAACGGGTGTGGCTGCGCTGGCACCCGGCGTATCAAGTGAATAAGGGAGGTGCGGCATGACGGCTCAACAACCCCCGCGCCTGCTCAAGGGCATCCCCCTGGCGGTGCGCAAATTGCGCAAATCCTTTGGCGCTCGCGAAGTGCTCAAGGACATCGACCTGCATATCCCGGCCGGCCAATTCGTGGCGGTGGTCGGCCGCAGCGGCTGTGGCAAAAGTACCTTGCTGCGTCTGCTGGCGGGGCTGGACAAAGCCAGTGGCGGCGAGCTTCTGGCAGGTTCTGCGCCGCTGCATGAGGCAATCGAAGACACGCGGCTGATGTTCCAGGAAGCGCGCTTGCTGCCGTGGAAAAAGATCATCGACAACGTCGGCCTGGGCCTTACGGGCAACTGGCGCCCCAAGGCGTTGCAAGCGCTGGAGGCGGTAGGCCTGGCCGAGCGCGCCGAGGAGTGGCCGGCGGCCTTGTCCGGTGGCCAGAAGCAGCGCGTCGCGTTGGCGCGGGCCCTGATTCACCAGCCGCGCCTGTTGCTGCTTGACGAACCGCTGGGCGCGCTGGATGCCCTGACACGTATCGAGATGCAGCAACTGATCGAAAACCTGTGGCGCAAACACGGCTTTACCGTGCTGCTGGTCACCCATGACGTCAGTGAAGCCGTGGCGATTGCCGACCGGGTCATCCTGATCGAAGACGGCGAAATCGGCCTGGACCTGATGGTGGACCTGCCTCGTCCCCGCGCCCGAGGTTCACATCGCCTGGCTGCGCTGGAAGCCGAAGTGCTCAACCGCGTGCTGTCGCTGCCCGGCTCACCGCCGGAACCCGAACCTGTTTCACCGCTGCCGACGCAATTGCGTTGGGCTCAATAACTCGCAGAGGAAAAAATCATGACTATCAAAGCCATCAACGTGCGTAACCAGTTCAAAGGCACCATCAAGGAAATCGTGGTGGGCGATGTGTTGTCGGAAATCGACGTGCAGACGGCGTCCGGCATCGTCACCTCAGTGATCACCACCCGTTCGGTCAAGGAGCTGGAGTTGGTGATTGGCAGTGAAGTGATTGCCTTTGTGAAGTCGACCGAGGTGTCGATCGCCAAACTGTAATTGCTTGATCGTTCCCACGCTCTGCGTGGGAATGCCGCCTGGGACGCTCCGCGTCCCGCTGCATAAAAGTGACGCAGAGCGTCATGGGATGCATTCCCACGCAGAGCGTGGGAACGATCATTAGAAGAATCACCGCTTGGGCAAATACGCCGGCAAATAAAGCCCCACATACGCATCAAACACCCGCATCCCTTCCTCCGCCATGCGCGGCGTGATCTGCCCATGCTGGTGCACCGAACGCGCATACACGCGGTCGCTGAGCTCCAATGCCAGGGCGAACACATCCACATCGCTGGGTAACGTCGGCACTTCGAAATGGCGATTGAACACGTCGAGCATCAGATCCCCCAATTCCAGGTCATGCTGACGATCCGCCTGGGTGACTTCGGTCAAGCCATGCTGGGCCAGAATCAACTGACGGGCTGCGGCATCATTGCTGTAGACGGTGAGCATGCGCTGTTCGACGATGCAGGACAGGTCGCGCCAGGTCTGGAGCGAGTCATGTTCGATGGGCGCCTGGATGGCCGCGCGGAAGGCTGCATGCACATCCGTCGTCAACGCCTCCAGTAACGCCGGCACGCTGGCGAAAAAGTGGTACACCGACGAGGGCGGGATCTGCGCGCGTTCGGCCACGCTGTAGATCGACAAGCCGGCCACGCCTTCGGCCGCCAGCAAGGCGCGGGCGGCGTCCAGGATCGCGTCGATCCGGGCCTGGCTGCGGGCGCGGGGTTTGCGAGGGGCGGCGGGGCGGGGGGGCATGGAAGTCTCCTACAGGGCAGCGGGCATTGTATGAGCAGGAAGGTGTGTTGTCTGCCCAGTCGCTATCGGGAGCAAGCCCCCTCCCACACTTGACCGAGTTCCAACTTTGGAATGCAATCAAATGTGGGAGGGGGCTTGCTCCCGATGCTGCCAACGCGGTCCCTCAGAAGAAACCCATAAAAAACGCCGCAGGCCATAAGCTCTGCGGCGCTCTTTTTCTGCAGCCGCTGTTTAAACGGTATGCAGATACCAGTTGTACTCAAGGTCGGAGATGGAGTGTTCGAACTCTTCCAGCTCACTTTCCTTACAGGCGACGAAGATATCGATGTATTTAGGATCGATGTACTTGGCCATCACCTCGCTGTCATCCAACTCGCGCAGGGCATCGCGCAGGTTGTTCGGCAGGCTTTGTTCGTTCTGCTCGTAGCTGTTGCCTTCCACGGGAGCGCCCGGTTCGATCTTGTTGGTCAGACCGTGGTGCACACCCGCCAGGACCGAAGCCATCAGCAGGTAAGGGTTGGCGTCGGCGCCCGCCACGCGGTGCTCGATACGCACGGAGTCGGCAGTGCCGGTCGGTACGCGAATCGCCACGGTTCGGTTGTCCAGGCCCCAGCACGGCGAGTTCGGCACGTAGAACTGTGCGCCGAAACGACGGTAGGAGTTGACGTTGGGGCACAGGAACGCCATTTGGGCGGGCAGGGTCTCGAGCACACCGCCGATCGCGTGACGCAATGCGGCGTTCTGCTCGGGATCCTCGCTGGCAAAGATGTTCTTGCCGTCTTTGTCCAGAATGGAGATGTGTACGTGCAAACCGTTGCCTGCCTGGCCTGGGTAAGGCTTGGCCATGAAGGTGGTGTCCATCTCATGGTCGTAGGCGATGTTCTTGATCAGGCGCTTGAGCAGTACCGCGTAGTCGCAGGCCTTGATCGGGTCGGCGACGTGGTGCAGGTTCACTTCGAACTGCGCCGGGGCACTTTCCTTGACGATGGCGTCGGCCGGGATGCCTTGCTCTTTGGCACCTTCCAGAATGTCCTGGAGGCAGTCGACGTATTCGTCGAGGTCGTCGATCAGGTAGACCTGTGTCGAGTGCGGGCGTTTGCCGGAAATCGGCGAGCGAGGCGGTTGTGGCCGGCCGTTCACGTTCTCCTGGTCGATCAGGTAGAACTCAAGCTCGAAGGCGGCGCAGATGGTCAGGCCCATGTCGTCGAACTTGCTCACCACTTGGCGCAGCACTTCGCGCGGATCGGCGAAGAAGGGTTCACCTTCCAGTTCGTGCATGGTCATCAGCAGTTGCGCGGTGGGGCGCTTTTGCCAGGGCTCATTGCACAGGGTGTCGGGGATTGGATAACAGATTCGGTCAGCATCACCGATGTCCAGGCCCAGGCCGGTGCTTTCCACCGTAGAGCCGTTGATATCCAGGGCAAATAAAGAGGCAGGCAGGTTAATGCCCTTCTCGTAAACCTTGTGGAGGCTGGTGCGTTCGATGCGCTTACCGCGCACCACACCATTCATATCCGCAATTAGAAGGTCTACGTACAGAACCTCAGGATGATCCTTAAGGAACGCGTTCGCTTCGTTAAGCTGAACGGCACGCGGGGGTACCGACATGATGCAACACCTTTGTTGTTAAAAATATCAATCATTGATCTTTTCTGGTTTCAGTCAACCCGAACGGCATGCCGAAGTCAAGCGAGGCCTTTTTTGCCCTGAAAAAGCGCCAGGGCGCCTTTTTTGGGGCTTTTTGGGGCGGTTTTTTGGGTTTGAGGGTCTTGGGACCTGCAGGCTTGAGCGGGCCGTGTTGTATTTTTTACGGGGGTGTTGTGTAAAAAAATGAACAAGGCTAAGCTCGATTCAAACCCATAACAGCAATAATACCGGGGTGCTTCATGTCTCGCCTGCCGCCAACTGGCGTCTTGGCCTGCTTCAGCCAGGCTGTGTGTTCCGTTTATTCCTGCAGCGTGTATCCCTGCGCACCGGCCAATATTCTTGACGCTTGGGCCAACCCTCTCTTTTTCCCTTCGTTTGTCTCAACGGTGCCGCCCGGCAGCGCCAATGCAGAGTGCTGCTCATGATTCTGCACAAGTTTGGCGTGAGGAATGCAACGCTGCAGCAAATGGCAGGTAAGCTCCTACCCTGAGTGAACAAAACGACGCGGATGCTGCGTCAACCAACGCCTGGCCTTTTAATGGATGCCAGGAAACCCAGCCCAGAGGCATTTATGAGTAACAACCTCGACCAGCTCACCGATTGGTTGAAAGACCACAAGATCACAGAAGTCGAATGCATGATTGGCGACCTCACCGGCATCACCCGGGGCAAGATCTCGCCGACCAACAAGTTCATCGCCGAAAAAGGCATGCGCCTGCCCGAGAGCGTTCTGCTGCAGACCGTGACCGGCGACTATGTCGAAGACGACATCTATTACGAATTGCTCGACCCGGCCGACATCGACATGATCTGCCGCCCCGACCAGAACGCGGTGTTCCTGGTGCCCTGGGCCATCGAGCCGACCGCCCAGGTGATCCACGACACCTACGACAAGCAAGGCAACCCGATCGAGCTGTCGCCGCGCAACGTGCTCAAGAAGGTCCTCAAGCTCTACGCTGATCGCGGCTGGCAGCCCATCGTGGCGCCGGAGATGGAGTTCTACCTGACCAAGCGCTGCGAAGACCCGGACTTCCCGCTGCAACCGCCCATCGGCCGCTCCGGTCGCCCGGAGACGGGCCGCCAGTCCTTCTCTATAGAAGCCGCCAACGAATTCGACCCACTGTTCGAAGACGTCTACGACTGGTGCGAGCTGCAGGAACTGGACCTCGACACGCTGATCCACGAAGACGGCACCGCGCAGATGGAAATCAACTTCCGTCACGGCGATGCGCTGTCCCTGGCCGACCAGATCCTGGTG
Organism: Pseudomonas sp. R4-39-08; assembly: GCF_003852275.1. Classification (NCBI taxonomy): domain Bacteria; kingdom Pseudomonadati; phylum Pseudomonadota; class Gammaproteobacteria; order Pseudomonadales; family Pseudomonadaceae; genus Pseudomonas; species Pseudomonas sp. R4-39-08. The sequence goes on along the minus strand of NZ_CP027733.1, from coordinate 5,579,586 downwards.
TTCAAGCGCACCATGCGTGAAGCGGCGCTCAAGCACAACGTGGCCGCCACCTTCATGGCCAAGCCGATGACCGGCGAGCCCGGCAGCGCGATGCACTTGCACCAGAGCATTATCGAGATCGCCACCGGCAAGAACGTCTTCTCCAATGAAGACGGGACCATGAGCCAACTGTTCCTCAATCACATCGGCGGCCTGCAGAAATTCATCCCCGAATTGCTGCCTTTATTCGCGCCCAACGTGAACTCGTTCCGCCGCTTCCTGCCCGACACCTCGGCGCCGGTGAACGTGGAGTGGGGCGAAGAAAACCGCACCGTGGGCCTGCGCGTACCGGATGCCGGCCCGCAGAACCGCCGCGTGGAAAACCGTTTGCCGGGCGCCGATGCCAACCCGTACCTGGCGATTGCCGCCAGCTTGCTGTGTGGCTACATCGGCATGGTCGAAGGCCATAACCCGAGCGCACCCGTGGTGGGGCGTGGCTACGAGCGACGCAACCTGCGCCTGCCGTTGACCATCGAAGACGCGCTGGAACGCATGGAAAACAGCAAGACCATCGAGAAATACCTGGGTCAGAAGTTCATCACGGGCTACGTCGCGGTCAAGCGGGCCGAGCATGAAAACTTCAAGCGCGTGATCAGTTCGTGGGAGCGGGAATTCCTGCTCTTTGCCGTCTGATGCGCCGGGCGCGCTGCTGGAACAGCGCGCCCCCACCTGAAATGTCTAGGAGATCGGTATGTCCAGCAACAACCCGCAAACCCGTGAATGGCAAGCCTTGAGCAATGATCACCACCTGGCGCCGTTCAGCGACTTCAAGCAATTGAAAGAGAAAGGCCCAAGGATCATCACCAAAGCCCACGGCGTTTACCTGTGGGACAGCGAAGGCAACAAGATCCTCGACGGCATGGCCGGCCTGTGGTGCGTGGCGATCGGCTACGGTCGCGATGAACTGGCAGACGCCGCCGCCCGGCAGATGAAAGAGCTGCCGTACTACAACCTGTTCTTCCAGACCGCTCATCCGCCGGTACTCGAGCTGGCCAAAGTCATTTCCGACGTCGCACCCGCGGGCATGAACCACGTGTTCTTCACCGGTTCCGGCTCCGAAGGCAACGACACCATGTTGCGCATGGTCCGCCACTACTGGGCGATCAAAGGCCAGCCCAACAAGAAAACCATCATCAGCCGCAAGAATGGCTACCACGGCTCCACCGTGGCCGGCGCCAGCCTGGGCGGCATGACCTACATGCATGAACAGGGTGACTTGCCGATTCCGGGCATCACCCACATCGCCCAACCGTACTGGTTTGGCGAAGGCGGCGACATGAGCCCTGAAGAATTCGGGATCTGGGCCGCCAACCAGTTGGAAGAAAAGATCCTGGAGCTGGGCGTGGACACGGTCGGTGCCTTTATTGCCGAGCCGATCCAGGGCGCCGGTGGCGTGATCGTGCCGCCCGACAGCTACTGGCCGCGCATCAAGGAAATCCTCGCCAAGTACGACATCCTGTTTGTCGCCGACGAAGTGATCTGCGGTTTCGGCCGTACCGGCGAGTGGTTCGGCAGCGATTTCTACGACCTCAAGCCCCACATGATGACCATCGCCAAAGGCCTGACCTCGGGCTACGTGCCCATGGGCGGCCTGATCGTGCACGACGATGTGGTGGCCGTGCTCAACGAAGGCGGCGATTTCAACCACGGTTTCACCTACTCCGGGCATCCGGTGGCGGCGGCGGTGGCCCTGGAAAACATCCGCATCCTGCGCGATGAAAAAATCGTTAACCGTGTACACGACGAAACGGCACCGTATTTGCAGAAACGTCTGAGGGAGCTGGCGGACCATCCACTGGTGGGTGAAGTGCGCGGCGTGGGCATGCTCGGTGCAATTGAGCTGGTGCAGGACAAGGCCACGCGCAAGCGTTACGAAGGGAAGGGTGCGGGCATGATCTGCCGCACGTTCTGCTTCGAAAATGGCCTGATCATGCGCGCCGTGGGCGACACCATGATCATTTCGCCGCCGCTGGTGATCAGCCAGGCCGAAATCGACGAACTGGTGACCAAGGCCCGCCAGTGCCTGGACCTGACTTTGGCGGCATTGCAGGGCTAAGTGCTAGGCTCAGTGCGCAGCGGCTTTCGGGTGCTGCGACTGTGTAGATAAATGTGGGGGCCTGTTGAAAGCGGGCCCCCGAACTTGCCAGACTGTCGTCCTGTTTTGTTGCCCTTTGGCTGGGCCCGAAACACCTACAACTTGCGGCCCCAAAAAGAAAAATCGGAGCATCACCCAATGAAGGCATTAGGTTTGAAGAACGCTGGCAAGACCCTCCTCGCCTTGTCCCTGATGGGCGCAATGGCGAGCGCGGCCCAGGCGGACAATAAAGTGCTGCACGTCTACAACTGGTCCGACTACATTGCACCGGACACCGTCGCCAACTTTGAAAAAGAGTCCGGCATCAAGGTGGTGTACGACGTGTTCGACAGCAACGAGACCCTGGAAGCCAAGTTGCTGGCAGGCAAGTCCGGCTACGACATCGTTGTACCGTCGAACAACTTCCTCGCCAAGCAGATCAAGGCCGGTGTCTACCAGGAGCTGGACACGTCCAAGCTGCCCAACTACAGCAACCTGAACAAATCCCTGCTTAAGGCCGTGTCGGTCAGCGACCCGGACAACAAGCACGCCTTCCCGTACATGTGGGGCTCGATTGGTATCGGCTACAACCCGGAGAAGGTCAAGGCTGCGCTGGGCGTGGACAAGATCGAGTCGTGGGATGTGCTGATGAAGCCGGAAAACATCGCCAAGCTGAAAAGCTGCGGCGTGAGCTTCCTCGACTCGCCGACCGAAATGCTGCCGATCGCCCTGCATTACCTGGGCCTGCCGACCGACAGCCAGAAGAAGGCCGACCTCAAGCAAGCCGAAGACCTGTTCCTGAAAATCCGCCCTTCGATTGGCTACTTCCACTCGTCCAAGTACATCTCGGACTTGGCCAACGGCAACATCTGCGTGGCCGTAGGTTATTCGGGTGACATCCAGCAGGCCAAGTCCCGTGCGGCTGAAGCCGGTGGCAAAGTCAAAGTGGCCTACGACATTCCGAAAGAAGGCGCCGGCAGCTTCTTCGACATGGTCGCCATCCCGAAAGATGCTGAAAACGTCGAGGCCGCGTACGCATTCATGAACTACCTGCTCAAGCCGGAAGTCATGGCGTCGATCACCAACAGCGTGCGCTTCCCGAACGGCAACGAGAAGGCCACCGCGCTGGTCGACAAAGACATCACCAGCGACCCGGGCATCTACCCGTCGGCAGAAGTGCAGGCCAAGCTCTACGCGATTGCCGACTTGCCGGCTGCGACCCAGCGCGAGATGACGCGCAGCTGGACCAAGATCAAATCCGGTAAATAAAGGCAGAAAACCTGTAGGAGCGAGCTTGCTCGCGAAAAATTCAAGAGCGCTGCGGGGTGCCTGATGCCCCGCATGATCGTTGACGACCTTCGCGAGCAAGCTCGCTCCTACAGTTAGATGAAAGAAAGTTTTGCCGGATCGGGTTATCGAGGGTAAGTTGCGCGCCGGTTTTGTTGCCGGGCAACAACTCTAGGGCCAACTATTTAAGAGGACCTCCACTTGCCAATTTCTTTATTTCGCAAAGCCTTGCTGGTGGGTGCAGGTATCACGCTGGCTGTCAGCGTGCAGGCCGCACCGACCGTGCATGTTTATAACTGGTCGGACTACATCGGCCCCGACACATTGGCCAACTTCGAAAAGGCCACCGGCATCAAGCCCGTCTATGACGTGTTCGATTCCAACGAAACCCTGGAAGGCAAGCTGCTCGCCGGGCGTACCGGCTACGACGTGGTGGTGCCGTCCAACCACTTTTTGGGCAAGCAGATCAAGGCCGGGGCGTTCCAGAAGCTGGATAAGTCCCTGCTGACCAATTACGCCAACCTTGACCCGGCATTGCTCAAGCGTCTTGAGAAAAATGATCCGGGCAATGGCTACGCCGTGCCATACCTGTGGGGCACCAACGGCATCGGTTACAACGTCGACAAAGTGAAGGAGGTGCTGGGCGTCGACAAGATCGACTCCTGGGCCATGCTGTTCGAACCGGAAAACATGAAGAAGCTCGCCACCTGCGGTGTTTCATTCATGGATTCGGCGGATGAAATGCTGCCGGCCGTGCTCAACTACATGGGCCTGGACCCGAACAGCACCAACCCGGCCGACTACAAGAAGGCCGAGGAAAAACTGCTCAAAGTACGCCCCTACGTGACCTACTTCCATTCCTCCAAATACATCTCGGACCTGGCCAACGGCAATATTTGCGTGGCGGCCGGTTTCTCCGGTGATGTGTTCCAGGCCAAGGCCCGCGCAAGCGAGGCGGGCAAAGGCGTGAACATCGCCTACGCGATTCCCAAGGAGGGCGGCAACCTGTGGTTTGACGTGCTGGCGATCCCCAAGGACGCCGCCAATGTCAAAGAGGCTCACGCCTTCATCAACTATTTGCTGCAACCTGAAGTGATCGCTCAGGTCAGTGATTACGTCGGTTATGCCAACCCTAACCCCGGGGCGGACAAACTGATGGAGCAATCGATACGCACCGACGCAGCGGTTTACCCACCGCAGGCGGTTCTCGACCGGACATTCGTCAACTTCGAGCTACCCCCGAACGTGCAGCGTTTAATGACCCGTAGCTGGACCAAGGTCAAAACGGGCAAGTAAGGCTCAAACTATTCAAGGTTCGCCTGCACCGGGCGAGCTGTACTCTTTTTTTGGGAGTTTCGTAAATGGCAGTTGCCTCCGGCGCCTATAAGAAAGCCCTCGAGGGCGACCAGACACCGAAAAAGGTGTTGGTCAAAATCGACCGGGTCACGAAGAAGTTCGACGAGACGATTGCGGTGGACGATGTGTCCCTGGAAATCAAGAAAGGCGAGATCTTCGCCTTGCTCGGCGGTTCGGGTTCGGGCAAGTCCACCTTGCTGCGCATGCTCGCAGGCTTCGAGCGCCCGACTGAAGGCCGCATCTACCTCGACGGTGTGGACATCACCGACATGCCGCCCTACGAGCGGCCGATCAACATGATGTTCCAGTCCTACGCCTTGTTCCCGCACATGACCGTGGCACAGAACATCGCCTTCGGCCTGCAACAGGACAAGATTCCCAAGGCTGAAGTCGACGCTCGCGTGGCCGAGATGCTCAAGCTGGTGCAGATGAGCCAGTACGCCAAGCGCAAGCCGCACCAGTTGTCCGGCGGCCAACGCCAGCGTGTGGCCCTGGCCCGTTCCCTGGCCAAGCGCCCGAAACTGCTGCTGCTCGATGAGCCGATGGGCGCCCTCGACAAGAAGCTGCGCTCTCAGATGCAGCTTGAGCTGGTCGAGATTATCGAGCGCGTCGGCGTGACCTGTGTGATGGTGACCCACGACCAGGAAGAGGCCATGACCATGGCCGAGCGCATCGCCATCATGCACCTGGGCTGGATCGCCCAGATCGGCAGCCCGATCGACATCTACGAAACGCCCACCAGCCGCCTGGTGTGCGAGTTCATCGGCAACGTCAATATCTTCGACACCCAAGTGGTGGACGACGCCGAAGGCCACGCCGTACTCAAGTGCCCGGACCTGGACCGCGATATCTACGTGGGCTACGGCATCGCCACCGCAGTGGAAGACAAGTCGGTGACTTACGCCATCCGCCCGGAAAAACTGCTGGTCACAACAGAAATGCCGACCTGCGAGCACAACTGGTCCAGCGGCAAAGTCCACGACATCGCCTACCTGGGCGGCCACTCGGTGTTCTATGTGGAGCTGCCGAGCGGCAAGCTGGTGCAGTCCTTCGTCGCCAACGCCGAACGCCGTGGCCAGCGCCCAACCTGGGGCGACCAGGTGTACGTCTGGTGGGAAGACGACAGCGGCGTGGTACTTCGCTCATGAACATGAAGAAATTCAAGCGGCGCTTGGATCGCATCGTGCCCAGTGGCAAGCAGGTGGTCATCGGGATTCCCTTCCTCTGGCTGTTCCTGTTTTTCGCTCTGCCGTTTTTCATCGTGCTGAAAATCAGCTTTGCCGAAGCCGATGTGGCGATCCCGCCCTACACCGAGATCTACACCTACGTTGAGCAAAAGCTGCAAGTGGTGCTGAACCTGGCCAACTACAGCTTGCTGGCGGGTGATGAACTCTACATCGCCGCGTACCTGGGCTCGCTGAAGATGGCCTTTTTCAGCACGCTGCTGTGCCTGCTGATCGGCTACCCGATGGCCTACGCCATCGCCACCGCACGCAAGGAAATGCAAACGGTGCTGGTGCTGTTGATCATGATGCCGACCTGGACCGCGATTCTGATCCGCGTCTATGCGTGGATGGGCATCCTCAGCAACAACGGTTTGCTCAACGGCTTCCTGATGTCCATGGGGCTGATCAACGAACCGCTGCAGATCCTCAACACCAATATCGCGGTGTATATCGGCGTGGTCTATTCGTACCTGCCATTCATGATCCTGCCGCTGTACGCCAACCTGGTCAAACACGACCAGAGCCTGCTGGAAGCGGCATCGGACCTGGGTTCGAGCACCTTCAACAGCTTCTGGAAAATCACCGTGCCGCTGTCCAAGAACGGCATCATCGCCGGCTGCATGCTGGTGTTTATCCCGGTGGTGGGTGAGTTCGTGATTCCTGAACTGCTCGGCGGCCCGGAAACCCTGATGATCGGTAAAGTGCTGTGGCAAGAATTCTTCAACAACCGTGACTGGCCGGTGGCCTCTGCATTGGCCGTGGTGATGCTGGCGATCCTGATCGTGCCGATCATTCTGTTCAACCGCAGCCAGGCCAAAGAGCTGGAGGGCAAGATATGAAGCGCTTTCGTTTCTCCAGCTTCATGCTGGTCGTGGGGTTGTTGTTCATCTACCTGCCGATGCTGATCCTGGTGATCTACTCGTTCAACGAATCCAAGCTGGTGACGGTGTGGGGCGGTTGGTCGATCAAGTGGTACGTGGGCCTGCTGGACAACACCCAGTTGATGGGCTCGGTGGCGCGCTCCCTGGAAATCGCCTGCTACACGGCGGTGGCGGCGGTAGCGCTGGGTACACTGGCGGCGTTCGTGCTGACACGCATCAGCCAGTTCAAGGGCCGTACGCTGTTCGGCGGCCTGGTCACGGCGCCGTTGGTGATGCCGGAAGTGATCACCGGCCTGTCGCTGTTGCTGCTGTTCGTGGCCATGGCGCAGATGATCGGCTGGCCCCAGGAGCGTGGCATCGTCACCATCTGGATCGCCCACACCACCTTCTGCGCGGCGTATGTAGCGGTGGTGGTGTCGGCACGTTTGCGTGAACTGGACCTGTCGATCGAAGAAGCGGCGATGGACCTGGGCGCGCGGCCGTGGAAGGTGTTCTTCCTGATCACCATCCCGATGATCGCGCCATCGCTGGCGGCGGGCGGCATGATGTCGTTCGCGCTGTCGCTGGATGACCTGGTACTGGCCAGCTTCGTCTCGGGCCCGGGTTCGACCACCTTGCCGATGGAAGTGTTCTCGGCCGTGCGCCTTGGGGTTAAACCTGAGATCAACGCGGTGGCCAGCCTGATTCTGCTGGCGGTGTCGCTGGTGACCTTCCTGGTGTGGTTCTTCAGCCGTCGGGCCGAGGAGCATCGCAAGAAAGCCATCCAGCAAGCGATTGAAGAAGCGGCGGCGGATGGCTGGAAACAGCCGGACGCGCGCCGGGCGCCCGCACCGGTCTAACTGCCGGAACTGGGTCCAAATGTGGGAGGGGGCTTGCCCCCGATAGCAGTGTGTCAGTCAGCACACCTGATACTGATACACCGCCATGATCGTTCCCACGCTCCGCGTGGGAGCGCCTCCTGTGACGCTCTGCGTCACGCTTTTAGAAGCTGACGCGGAGCGTCCTGGCCTGCATTCCCACGCAGAGCGTGGGAACGATCAAGTCCAGGGTGAAGTACGAATCACCTCGACAAAATTCATCGGCTTGAACCCCGGCTCCTGATCCACCAGCACGTCGGTCTTCACGTTGCCAAACGTGGTCTGCGGGCGATGACGCAAGCCATCGGCGAACGCGCAGATGATGCATTCCTTGAATCCCTCACCGCGTGGATGCGCATGCACCACGGCTTCGCGCTGCACGTTGCTGAACGCGGCGTAGTCCAGGCCCAACACGTCCATCTCCACCCCTGCCGTCACCAGCGCTACGGTCGGGCGCAGATGCTGCGGCACGCCCGGCGTGGTGTGCAGGGCAATGGACAGCCATACCTGTTCGATATCGTCATCACTGAGCCCATAAGGCTTGAGGAAAGCGGCCGCCGCGTTGGCGCCGTCCACTTCGAAGCGTTCGTCGGCGCTGCGATGGCCTTCCACCAGGCCGAGGTCGTGGAACATTGCGCCGACGTACAGCAACTCCGGGTTGTACGCCAACTGCTTGCGCTCACCGCTCAATGCGCCGAACAGGAATACCCGGCGGGAGTGGTGGTAGAGCAGGTCGGACTCGATGTCGCGGATGTATTCCGTGGTGGCCCTGGCCAGGGCGCTGTCGGGGATCGTGATACCGGCGATGGTGGTGCTCATGGGGGTTCTCCTCTGGGAAGCATCCAGTCTGGTCGTGCTTGCGTGCGAGGGCTATGGCGACGAGGGAGCGATCCCGGCCAATGTGTCGACACATCGTGCCAAGGCAAAATCGGCTAGGGTAAGGCCTGCGACAATCCAAATGTGGGAGGGGGCAAGCCCCCTCCCACAGGGTTCTGTGTTTTATTCAGCTAAGAAAAGGTGTCTGTGAGCATGGGCAAAACCGTCGCCATCCTGATCTTCCCTGGCGTCCAGTCACTGGACGTGACCGGGCCTATGGATGTGTTCTGCGAGGCCAACCGCTTCCTCGCGTCTGAAGACCACTATCAGCTGGACGTGATCGGCTTTGCACACGGCAGCATGGCCTGTTCCAACGGGTTGTCATTGCAGGCCCACCGGCATTACAGCGAGGCCCTGCAGGCTTATGACCTGTTGCTGGTCGCCGGTGGCCCGCAGTTGCCGTTCGAGGATTTTGGCGCGGCGTTCGATGACTGGCTGCGCGCCGCCGCCGCGCGGGCGCGACGCTTTGGTTCGATCTGCAATGGTGCCTTCATGCTGGCCCGCGCGGGTCTGCTGGACGGTAAAACCGTTACCACCCATTGGGGAGACGCCGCCGACCTGGCCCGGTTGTGCCCCTCGGCCCACGTCGAAGCCGACCGCCTGTATGTGCAGGACGGCAACCTCTACACCTCGGCCGGGGTCACGGCGGGGATCGACCTGTCGCTGTACCTGCTGGCCCAGGACCATGGCCCGGAAGTCGCATTGAGCGTGGCCAAGCGTTTGGTGGTGTTCACCCAGCGCTCGGGCGGCCAGTCACAGTTCAGCCCGTTCCTCACGCCCCATGCCGAAACCACCTCGGCGGTGGCGTTGGTGCAGTTGTATGTGCTGGCGAACCTGACCGGGGACCTGGGCATTGCCGACCTGGCCAAGGCGGCGAATATGAGTGCGCGCAATTTCTCCCGGGTGTTCGCCCGTGAAGCACGGATTACGCCGGCGGAATTTGTCGAGAGGGCGCGGGTGGATGCGGCGCGGGTCATGCTCGAAAGCACGCACGCACCGCTCAAGACGGTGGCCTACCAATGCGGTTTTCGCGATGCGCAGCACATGCGCAGTGTGTTCAACCGTCGCCTGGGCGTGACGCCGCAACAGTTCAGGCTCAATTTTGCAGCGCCCGTCTAGCTTATCTGGCCGGTAGCAGCTTGAGGGTGCCACGGGTATTGGCCGTGATTTCCTCTTCATTGAAATGCGCCTGCTCGTAGCCGCCTTCGATATAGGTTTGCGCCTGATCGCTGTAGTGAGCATCAAAGGGCACACCGCTTTGCCCCACCGGGTTGATGGTCAAGGCATGGGCCGCGTCGGCGAAGTCGATCAGGCGGCGGGTCGAGGGGCCGTAGGTCACCGGCCAGGGCGCCGGGCCGATCATGGCGGTCTGGTTGTTCGGCACTTCGTGACTGCCCGGTGCCGCGAAGGGGCCCACGTTGAATAGCCTGTCCAGCGGCTTCTGCATGCCCAGCGGGTGGCCGTGGGTCAGGGTGTGCGCCTTGCCCCACTGCCACTGGGACGGGTCATCGCCGAAGCTGGCTTTCAGGTGCGCCAGGCTGTTGTCCCAGGCCAGCTTGACGGTGCCAGCTCGCGTGCCGTTCCACCAGGGCGAATCCGGCGTGGCGGCCAGGCGTGGCAGGGCGGCGTCGATCACGCGGGTGCCGAGCAGGGTCTTGAACATAGCGTCGCCCAATTTCGGGTGGAAGGTGGCGTCAGCGAGATTGAACAGCAATTGGTTGAACAGGGTGGCGCTGGTGGAATCCAGCGGGTAGTCGCCTTTCCAGCTTGCCAGTTGCTCCACCAGCTTTACCTGCGCCGGGTCTGTGACCACCTCACGCAGCACCGGCAACAGCGGCGCCAGCAGGCGCGGCCCAAAGGCAGTGGTGGTGCCCAGTTGCAGGGCCTGGCTGTTGTTGACGTCCCACTTCACGCTGTTGTCGCTCAACTGCGCATTCAACTGCTGGCCACGGTCGGCCAGGTTGTAATAACCAGGGATCTCCATGCCGGTGGGTGACGCCGGCTGGGCATTGGCGGAGACCACATAGCCGCGCGCCGGGTTTTCTTCCTGGGGGTTGGCGCTGAAGGGGTAGAAGCCCAGCTTGTCGGCCTGGGCGGTACTGCCGTCGAGGATGAACGCCGGGTTGACGCCGGCCGGGCGTATCGGCAATTGCGCCGCCGCCCACCAGCCAATATCGCCCTTGGCATTGGCCCACACGATATTCAGCCCAGGCGCCGAGACGTTGGCCGCCGCCGCCCGTGCCTTGGCCAGGGAGTCGGCACGGTTGAGCTGGTAGAAACCCTCGAGGATCGGGTTTTCGCTGTCGAGGAACGCCCACCACATGGCGATCGGCGTGGTGCTGGCGTTTTCACCGAGCACGTCATTGACGATCGGGCCGTGGGGCGAGCGGCGCAGGGTCAGCGTGACCGGGGCCTGGCCCTTGACCTGGATCTGCTGTTCGCTGCTGCTCATGTCGACCCACTGGCCGTGATACCAGACCTGGTTAGGGTTGGCCGGGTTGACCTTTTCGGCGATCAGGTCGAGGTCGTCGTTCTGGAACATGGTCAGGCTCCAGCCGAAGTCCAGGTTGTGCCCGAGGAAGGCCACCGGCACCAGCGCGTTGTGGTAGCCATACAACTCAAAGCCGGGCGCCGACAGCTGCGCCTCGTACCACACCGACGGCACCGAGAAGCGGATATGGGGGTCGCCCGCCAGCAATGGCTTACCGCTCTGGGTACGACTGCCGCTGATGGCCCAGGCATTGCTGCCTTCAAATTGCGGCAAACCGTTTTCAGCCAGGGCCTGCTCGCTCAGGCTGGCGAGGGCGCCAAGAGTCTTCCAGTCGCCGGCCGCCAGGTTAAGGGCGCCTTTGGCTTGCCAATCGAGGTCGAAGACCTTGAGGTAGTCACTGCCCAGTTGGTCGCGTACGTAAGTCAGCACCGGTTCGGTACGAAAGGCCGCAGCAAAGCTGTAGGCCATATACCCGGCGACACTGATGGAGTCCTCGGCGGTGAACGGGCGCCTGGGGATGCCCAGCACGTCGAACTCCATCGGGCTGGCGTGGCTGGCCTGATATTGGTTGATCCCGTCCAGGTAGGCTTGCAGGGCCTTCCAGGCGGCCGAGTCGGTGTTCATGTGCTCGACGTAGCTTGAGGCGCGCTCGCGAATCCGCAGGCTGCGAAACAGCTTATCGGTCTCCAGCAGCTTGGGCCCGAGCACCTCGGCCAGCTCGCCACGGGCCAGGCGGCGCATGATTTCCATCTGGAACAGCCGGTCCTGGGCATGCACATAGCCCAGGGCGCGGTACAGGTCGGCCTCGTTGCCGGCGCGGATATGCGGCACGCCACGGTCGTCGTAGCGCACCGTGACCGAGCCTTGCAAGTGCGCCAGCGTGACCGTGCCCTGGCGGGTGGGTTGCTTGCTGTAGACGTACCAGCCGGCGCCGAGGGCGACCAGCACAACCAGCACCACGAGAGCCTGCAAGACACGCTTCATCGACTTTCCTTAACCCTGAATGGACCGACTACGGTTCCTTAGGCCACGAACAATAGCAGCCCACCGCCAGGGTGTGCGTGGCATTCACTTCGCGCCCGGCTTTGAGGGCCTTGAGGATCGGCTCGATAAAACTGTTGCCGGAATTGCACGTCAGCCCTTCGCTGTACGGCCCGAAATACGCCAGCTTGCCTGTACGGTCCCAGATGCCCACGGCCGGGCTGGCCGGCACCTGATCGGCGCCGGGCAGGGCGTCGAGGGTTTTCATCTGGCGCAGGGTGTCCGGCAGGGCGCCGTGGCTGCCGGCCTTTTGCAAGGCATAGAACTCGACACCTTGGGGCGCGTATTGCTCGATCAGCTCACTCAGGTGTTGCTGGTTACCGACATTGCACGGGCAGGCCGGGTCCCAGAAGTGCACCAGGCGAATCGGCCCAGGCCCGCGCAGTGCGGCGGGCAGTTGCAGCGTATCGCCGGAGAACACCGCCGTGTGTTCGCTGAAGGCGCGCAGGTAACGGCCCTGGAACCAGTCATACGCGGCCCACAGCACGGCGGCGCAGATAATCAGCACCAGGCTGGCGAACAAGGCAGTGCGGTAGGGCTGTCGCATTCAGAGGTATCCTCGCGGGTCGCGTAGCTTGCCATGCTTGTCCTGACAGATGAATATCGCAGCTCGATATTCATCTTCACCGTCAGTCTGGAAGCCTTTATGCCCGTTAACTTTGACCCTGATCATCTGCGCGAAAGCTTGCGGCCCCTGGTGGATGCGCAGCCTTTGTCAGCCGAGGCGCGGGTCTATCAACGTTTCTATGGACTCGACCTGGGCGCACGCAAGGTGCCGGCCGTGAGCCGTCTGGGGCGCTTGGAGGTGGGCGGGTTCGAGGTGGTGGCGCAGGTATGGTGGCCGCCTGCGCCGGTGGCGACAATGTTTATGTTCCACGGCTTTTACGACCATATGGGGCTGTACCGCCACGTAGTGGACTGGGCGTTGGACCAAGGCTTCGTAGTGATCGCCTGCGACCTGCCGGGCCATGGCTTGTCCAGCGGCGTGCGTGCCAGTATCGATGAGTTTGCGGTGTACCAGGACGTGGTCCAGGCGTTGTTCGCCGAGGCCCAGGCGCTGCAATTGCCGCAACCCTGGCACCTGTTCGGGCAAAGCACCGGCGGCGCCATCGTGGTGGATCACCTGCTCAACCACGGCGCCGAAAGCCCGGCCCAAGGCAAGACCTTTCTGCTGTCGCCGCTGGTACGTCCGCGTGCATGGGGCTGGTCGCAAGCCAGCTATTACCTGCTGCGCCCGTTCGTCAAAGGCATCGCGCGACGGTTCAGCGATAACTCCAACGACCCGGCCTTCAAGCCCTTTCTCGAAGCCGACCCGTTGCAGCCGCGCCAACTGCCGACCGCCTGGGTAGGCGCCCTGGCGCGCTGGATCAAACGCATCGAAGCCGCACCGCGCAGCCCACGGCGGCCGGTGATCGTGCAGGGTGAAGAGGATATGACGGTGGATTGGCAACATAACTTGCAGGTGCTGCGCAGTAAGTTTGACCAGCCCGAGGTGTTGATGCTCAAGCGTGGGCGGCATCACCTGGCGAACGAAATTCCGGAGATTCGCGAAGAATATTTCCGGTATCTGACAGACCAACTGAAGTAACGCATTCCAAATGTGGGAGGGGGCTTGCCCCCGATTGCGGTGGGTCAGCTACACATAAGTTGACTGACACACCGCAATCGGGAGCAAGCCCCCTCCCACATTTTTTTCTACTGCGTAAGACTGGAGGTGCTTTGGCCGACCGCAAGGCCTGCGCGGATGGCCGCCAGCGCCGCCTGGTAATACGCCTTGCCTTCCGGCGATTCGGCAAACGTAGCGAATTCTTCCAGCTCCGGGTCAGACAAATCCCGATAGACATACAACAGCGTGTTATTCAGATCCTTGTCGATCTGCTGCATCAGCCGCTCACGCTGCCCATTCAACATGCCCTGAGCCTGACCACCGCCCAACAGGCCGGGGATCATCTGGCTCAAGCTGTCCGCCGCCACGCCGGCAATCGCCAGGCTGACTTCGGCGCCCGCTTCACGCGCGGGCAAGGCCTGGGCCAGGTGGCCGATGATCAGGCTGCGGGTAGCGTCGGCTTGGATTTTCGGCAGGCCCTGGGCGTTTTTCGCCAATTGGTCGCGACGTGTGGCGAGCAGTTCGGCGGCGACAATCTTGCGGCCCAGGGGCGACTGGAAAAAACTCAGGGCCGGTTTCGGGTCCGCCAGGTGCTTGCGCAACTGGGCCTCGGCGCGCTGGTCCATGGCCTGGGCCGCGAAGCGTTTGTTGCTGTTGTCCACCAGCGCTTGGTACACCGCCGGCGGCAGGCTGTTGCGGTAGCGCTGTTGGGCGGCACTGAGGGCATCATTGAAATGCGCACGTTGTTCGGCCCAGCCGGCAACCTTGTACAACTGGTCATGGCCGTCTGCCCAGGCGGGCAAAACGCAGAACATCAGCAAGGAAAGAAACAAACGACGCATAAGGACTCCTGTCAGTCGGCCACTATTGTCCGTGTCGGGCGTAGGATTTGTCGAGAAGTCCTATCAGTCACCTGACTAAAGTGTATTCGAGCGCTCGACGGCGCTGTCGGATTTACAGGCGTATGGATACTATGCGCGCCATGCAAATGCCCCTTGATCATCCCCTGCTGCAACGCATTGTCGACGACCTGGCCGAACAAGGCTGGTCGCAGCAGAATGCCTTCCTGCCCCAGGCTCTGACCCTGGAGCTGGCGGCTGAGTGCCGTAAACGTGCGGCTGAAGGTGAGCTGGCGCCAGCGGCGGTGGGGCGCGGGCCCGCCCAGGAAATTCGCGAGGGGATTCGCGGCGACCACATCCAGTGGCTGGAAGAGGGCGATGCCGCCGTCTGCGATACCTACATGGCGATAATGGACGGCCTGCGCCTGGCCATGAACCGTGGCCTGTTCCTTGGCCTGGAAGACTTCGAAAGCCACTTCGCGATGTACCCACCCGGGGCGTTCTACCTCAAGCATGTGGATCGTTTTCGCGACGATGACCGGCGCATGGTCTCGGCCGTGATCTATTTGAACGACGCCTGGCTGCCCGAACACGGCGGGCAGTTGCGCATGTACCTCAAGGGTGGCATCGAACACGACGTGGCGCCTACCGGCGGCAGCCTGGTGGTGTTCCTCTCCGGCGAAGTGCCCCACGAGGTCCTGCCTGCCACGCGTGAACGCCTGTCCCTGACCGGCTGGTTCCGTCGGCGCGGTAACGAGCCGTTTTAAGCCGGCGTCAAGTCTTGCCTGGAACAAAATGTGGGAGGGGGCTTGCTCCCGATAGCGGTGGGTCAGTCAGTTGATCTCTGGCTGACACTCCGCCATCGGGAGCAAGCCCCCTCCCACATGGGTTATCGCGTATTCCCGTCGAGCCACTTCTCTTCCAGCGCCTTTAACCGACCATCATCCTTCACCCGCTTCAACGCATTGTCCAGGCTGCTCTTGAACGCCGGATTGCCCTTCTGGAACGGGATCACCAGCTCCGGCGTCTGGTGATACGCCGCGCTGAAATCGAACTGATCCTCAAGCTCGGCAGTCATAGCGATATGGTTAAGCGCCACGTCATATTTGCCGGTCGCCACGCCAGGCAGCAGGTCGGCATCATCGGTGGTGATAAACGAGGAACGCACGTCCATCTCCTTTGCCAGCAGTTCACCCAGCTCGACCTCAAAGCCGGTGAGCTTCTCGCCCTCCTTGAAATTGTAAGGCGGGGTGTTGGCTTCAAGGGCGATGCGCAGCTCACCGCGATCGTTGACATCATCGATCAGCTCGGCGTGAGCCGGGGCGCTCAGAAGGGGAAGCAGCAGTAACAGGCCAGGCGAAAAGCGCATGGTCACTCCTAAAGAATTCGTACGGGCGAGACGCCGTTCAGCATCGCTTTGCTATGGTGTCGAGTGCCTTGGACAGCAATTTGTCGCGAAGTTGTCATAACCCTACAGATTTCACGAAAAACTGGAGAAGCGAATGAAAGCCCTTTTGTCCCGTGCAACCCTGGCCTCTTTGATGCTGGGTGCTTCGATGTTGGCCACTGCCGCCGACGGCATCCCGCGCAGCGCGCCGCCTGAAGGCGCGAAAGTATTCATCGTCTCGCCCAAAGACGGCGCCACCGTCGATAAGACTTTCACCGTGAAGTTCGGCATGGAAGGCCTGAAACTGGCGCCGGCTACCGACCAGACCGCAGGCACCGGCCACCACCACTTGCTGATCGACCAGAAAGAATTGCCTGATGCGAAACTGCCGATTCCGGCCACCGACACCGTGATCCATTACGGCAAGGCTCAGACCGAAACCGAATTGACCCTGACACCCGGCAAGCACACCTTGCAACTGGTGGCCGGCGACAAACTGCACATGCAGTTCAACCCGACGGTCGCCTCGAAAGTCATCACGGTTAACGTCAAGTAAGCGTTATTCAGGCAAAAAAATGGGAGACCCCTGCGGGTCTCCCATTTTTTATGCCGCATTTAAAGCGTCAGAACAACACACGGCTGCGAATAGTGCCGTTGATGTGCTGCAGCTTCTCTTGCGCCAGGTCCGAGTACTCGGCGTCAACGTCGATCACCACGTAGCCGACCTTCTCGTTGGTCTGCAGGAACTGACCGGAGATGTTGATGCCGTTTTCCGCAAAGACCTTGTTGATCTCCATCATCACACCCGGAATGTTCTGGTGGATGTGCAGCAGGCGGTGCTTGCCAGGGTGAGCCGGCAGGGCCACTTCCGGGAAGTTCACGGACGATACCGAGGTACCGTTGTCGCTGTACTTGACCAGTTTTTCCGAGACTTCCAGGCCGATGTTGGCTTGGGCTTCAGCGGTGGAGCCGCCGATGTGCGGGGTCAGGATCACGTTGTCCAGGCCGCGCAACGGGCTTTCGAAAATGTCGTCGTTGGAGCGTGGCTCTACCGGGAACACGTCGATAGCGGCGCCGATCAGGTGCTTGTCCTTGATCGCCTCGGCCAGGGCGTCCAGCTCGACCACTGTGCCGCGCGCGGCGTTGATCAGGATCCCGCCTTTCTTGATGGCGCGGATTTCCTTCTCGCCGATCATCCATTGGGTCTCGGCAGTTTCCGGAACGTGCAGGGTGACGATGTCGGACATGCCCAGCAGCTCGGTCAGGCTCGACACCTGGGTGGCGTTGCCCAATGGCAGTTTGGTCAGGGTGTCATAGAAGAACACCTGCATCCCCAAGCCTTCTGCCAATACCGACAGTTGAGTGCCGATCGAACCGTAACCGACGATACCCAGCTTTTTGCCGCGGATTTCGAAGGAGTTGGCTGCGCTCTTGATCCAGCCGCCACGGTGGCAGGACGCATTCTTCTCGGGGATACCGCGCAGCAGCAGGATGGCCTCGGCCAGCACCAGCTCCGCCACGGAACGGGTGTTGGAGTACGGTGCGTTGAACACCGCGATGCCGCGTTCGCGCGCTGCGTTGAGGTCGACCTGGTTGGTGCCGATGCAGAAGCAGCCGACCGCCACGAGTTTCTTGGCGTGGTCGAAGATTTCTTCGGTCAACTGAGTGCGGGAGCGAATGCCGATAAAGTGCGCGTCGGCGATCTTTTCCTTGAGCTGGGCTTCCGGCAGAGAACTGGTGATGTACTCAATGCTGGTGTACCCGGCGGCTTTCAGAACGTCGACAGCCGATGGGTGGACGCCTTCCAGAAGAAGGAACTTGATCTTGCTCTTATCGAGAGAAGTCTTGCTCATCTGCGTAAACCTGTATCCCGGAGAAAAATGGCAGGGAATCGGATCGCTTAAGCTGACCCGGACGGCAGGAAAGCCGTCACCGCAGAAACGCCCTTGGGCTCTGTCCTGCGGGGGCGGTATGCTAGCATACGCGCCCCGCTAAACACCTATTCCTGCGACGTGAAGCGTTCTCAGGATGACCATGAATTGTTCGAGAGTTCTGTCGATGACCCATCCTGCCCTGATTGATGAGCTGAAGACCCTGGTTGAGCCCGGCAAAGTGCTGACCGACGCCGACTCCCTGGAGGCTTACGGCAAGGATTGGACCAAGCATTTCGCGCCCGCGCCGTGCGCCATCGTCTTTCCCAAGACCACCGAGCAGGTGCAGGCCATCGTCCGTTGGGCCAATACCCACAAGGTGGCGCTGGTGCCATCCGGTGGGCGCACTGGCCTGTCGGCGGCTGCGGTGGCGGCCAATGGCGAAGTGGTGGTGTCATTCGACTATATGAACCAGATTCTCGACGTGAACCTTACCGACCGCACTGCGGTGTGCCAGCCGGGCGTGGTCACCAAGCAATTGCAGAACGTCGCCGAAGAAAATGGCTTGTACTACCCGGTGGATTTCGCATCGTCCGGCTCCAGTCAGATTGGCGGCAATATTGGCACCAATGCCGGCGGGATCAAGGTGATTCGCTACGGCATGACCCGTAACTGGGTGGCAGGGATGAAAGTCGTCACCGGCAAAGGCGATGTGCTGGAACTGAACCGTGACTTGATCAAGAACGCCACCGGCTACGACATGCGCCAGCTGTTCATCGGCGCCGAAGGGACCCTGGGTTTTGTGGTGGAAGCCACCATGCGCCTGGACCGTGCGCCGAAAAACCTGACCGCCATGGTGCTCGGCACCACCGACTTCGACTCGATCATGCCGGTGCTGCACGCCTTCCAGAGCAAGCTGGACCTGACCGCTTTCGAATTTTTCTCCGACAAGGCCCTGGCCAAAGTCCTCGGGCGTGGCGACGTGCCAGCGCCGTTCGAAACCGATTGCCCGTTCTACGCGCTGCTGGAATTCGAAGCCACCACCGAGGAAGTCGCCAATCACGCCCTGGAAACCTTCGAGCATTGCGTCGAGCAAGGCTGGGTGCTGGACGGCGTGATGAGCCAGAGCGAGACCCAGCTGCATAATCTGTGGAAGCTGCGCGAATACATTTCCGAGACGATTTCCCACTGGACGCCGTACAAAAACGATATTTCGGTCACCGTTTCCAAAGTGCCGGCCTTCTTGAAAGAAATTGACGCTATCGTCGGCGAGCACTACCCGGATTTCGAAATCGTCTGGTTCGGCCATATTGGCGACGGTAACTTGCACCTGAACATCCTCAAGCCAGAAACCCTGAGCAAGGACGAATTCTTCGCCAAGTGCGCCACCGTGAACAAATGGGTGTTCGAGACCGTCGCCAAATACAACGGCTCGATCTCCGCCGAACACGGCGTGGGCATGACCAAGCGCGATTACCTGACTTACAGCCGCTCACCGGTTGAAATCGAATACATGAAGGCCGTGAAAGCGGTGTTCGACCCGAACGGGATCATGAACCCAGGCAAGATCTTCGCTGTTTAGGACGCTTTTTAAGGAGTCGCTCCATGAGCTACCAGCACAAGTATATCGACGGCACCAACATCCACTTTCCGGTAGGCAAAGTGGTGTGTATCGGACGTAACTACGCCGAACATGCCAAGGAACTGGACAACCCGGTGCCGACCGAGCCGTTGCTGTTCATCAAGCCGGGCAGTTGCGTGGTGCCGCTGGAAGGCGGTTTCACTATTCCTACCGAGCGCGGTTCGGTGCATTACGAAGCGGAAATCGCCGTGTTGATCGGCAAGCCGTTGTCGAACGCGCCAAGCCGCGAAGAAGTGCTGGACGCCATCTCCGGCTTCGCCCCGGCCCTGGACCTGACCCTGCGCGACAAACAGGCCGAGCTCAAAGCCAAGGGCCTGCCGTGGGAAATCGCCAAGTCGTTCGACGGCGCGGCGGTGATTGCGCCTTTTGTGGTCGGCAGCACGTTCGCGGACGTGACCGATATCGGCATTCGCCTGACCATCAACGGCGAAGTCCGCCAGAACGGCAACAGCGCGCAGATGCTCAACCCGATCGTGCCGATGATCCAGCACATGGCCGGCTGCTTCTCCCTGCAGGCGGGTGATGTAATCCTGACTGGCACCCCGGCTGGCGTAGGGCCGCTGAATGTCGGCGACAAGCTGGTGCTGGAGCTGTCGGGCGTCAACCGCTTCGAGAGCGTCGTGCGCTGAAAAAATGTGAGGGGGCTTGCCCCCGATAGCGGTGTGTCAGTCAGTACATTTGGCACTGACACACCGTAATCGGGAGCAAGCCCCCTCCCACATGGGTTTTGCATTTTTTTCACACGCCATCCGCATAATCCAGCTTCTTGCTCTATTCCCTACAGCTGACTTCCGGAAAAAGCCCTCAATGGCCGTGCCTCTGCCCACCTCCAAACCTACGCTTCGCTCTCGCTTGACCATGCGCTGGTATTCCTGGGTGTTTCTGGCCGGCGCGATCCTGTATGGCATCGCCTGGGCCATGCACTGGGATGATCGCGGTGTGTTGTGGGTGCTGGAAGGTTTTGAAAGCCCGGCCGAACGCCGGGAAAGCGTGTGGCTGCCGGACTATCACGCGGTCATCGACGCCAAGTTGCTGCCCGGTATGGAGAAGGACGAGGCCTCGGACCTGTCCTACAACCCAAGCACCAAAACCCTGTTCTCCGTGATGGGTAAGAACCCGTTCCTGGTGGAGCTGAGCCTGCAAGGCGACGTACTGCGCAAGATGCCCCTCAACGGCTGGAACAATCCGGAAGGCCTGACGGTGATGGAGAATGGCTTGATGGCCGTGGTCGATGAGCGCGAGCACAGCCTGACCATCGTCAAGGTTGACGCCGGCACCACGGCGTTGAACAAGGCCGATTTCCCCAGTTATGACCTGGGCCCGTCCAAGGACCAGAACAAAGCCTTTGAAGCAATCACCTGGGACCCGCGCAACCAGCAGTTGGTGCTGGGCGAAGAGCGCCCACCGGCACTGTTTACCTGGAAGAGCGACGGCAGCCAGAGCCTGACAGGCGACAAGCAGAAACGGGCGAGTACTGAGCTGGATGTGCGCAACCTGTCCGCCCTGGCCGTCGACCCGCGTACCGGGCACTTGCTGGTGCTGTCCGCCGACTCCCACCTGCTGCTGGAGCTGGATGAAACCGGCGAGCAAGTCAGCTTCATGACCCTGCTGGGCGGTTTCAACGGCCTCAAGGACACCATCCCGCGTGCCGAAGGCGTAACCATGGACGAGAGCGGTACGCTGTATATCGTCAGCGAGCCAAACCTGTTCTATCGGTTTGAAAAACAGAAATAACCTACGTCTTACGTCGGACACGTCCTAAAAAGCGGCATTCACCAGACAGCCCGTTGCGTTTAAGTTTAAATTCAGGCGACCTTGATATCTATTCGCCAGTTTTCTCTGAGCCCGCCACGATGCGTCGATTTGCCCGCCCCAAACCTGCTCTTTTAATCCTGCTGTTGATTGCGCTGGTCGCTGCCGCGATCGTTGCGCAGCAATTCCGTCTGTTCGAGCGTGCCTGGTTCAACTGGCAGGTGTGGCACCAGCCAGCGGATGAACGCGGCATCGGCCTGGCCGATTACCGCGTCTCCCTGGAAGGCCAGGTGATCGAAGGGCTCGACGACGATGTGTCGGCCCTCACCTACGACCCGGTGCGCAAAAGCCTGTTTACCGTCACCAATAAAAACGCCGAGTTGGTCGAGCTGTCCCTGCAAGGCAAGATCCTGCGGCGTATTCCCCTGGTCGGGTTTGGCGATGCCGAGGCAGTGGAGTTCATCAGCGACAATATTTACGTGATCAGTGACGAGCGCCAGCAGCGCCTGATCAAAGTGCATGTGGACGATGACACGCAATTTCTCGATGCCGCCGATGCGGAGCAGATGACCCTTGGCGTGCACATTGGCAGCAACAAGGGTTTCGAAGGCCTGGCCTATGACTCGGTGGGCAAGCGCCTGTTTGTCGCCAAGGAACGCGACCCGATGGTGATCTATGAGGTCCACGGCTTTCCCCATTTCAAAGCGGAAAAAACCTACTCGGTGCATGTGATCAACAATCCCAAGCGTGATGCCGGGTTGTTTGTGCGCGACCTGTCGAGCCTGCAATACGACGAGCGCAGCGGCCATTTACTGGCGCTTTCCGATGAGTCGTTCCTGGTGCTGGAACTGGATATCGATGGTCGCCCGTTAAGCAGTCTGTCACTGCTCAACGGGCGCCATGGCCTGAAAAAGCGCGTGCCGCAGGCCGAAGGGATCGCCATGGATGACGAGGGCACGCTGTACCTCGTCAGTGAGCCAAACCTGTTCTATGTGTTCAAGAAGCCCTGATCAGAACATCCACTGCACACCCAGCGAGTAGCCGGTCTGGCTGCCCTCGGCATGGCCGAGTCGACTGTTCACTTCGGCGTACACCCCCAATTGCGGGGTGATCGCCAATTGGCTGCCGATCTGCGCACGGCCAAAACGTTTATCGACTGACCCCAGTTTCGCGGTGCGGGCCTGGCCATCGGCGCGGGCGGTCAGTTGCAGGTCGTCGAGACGCCCATCGGCCAATTCCTTGACCCACGCGATGTTGCCGTAAGGCATCAGGCTCAAGCCGTAAGGCAGAGCGACAGCACCGCGCACGCGCCAGCCCAGGCTGGCTTCCAGGGAATCGAACGACTGCTCTTCGTAGTCCAGCGCGGTGCGCAGGTTCTGCTTCTCGTGGAACTGATCGATGCGGTAGTGGCTGTAATCGAGCCCGGCAAAGGGTCCGCTCTGGAGGGCACCGAAATCGAAGTCATAGCCGCCCAGCACCCGTGCGCCGAGGGACAGCGCGTCGGTCTTGCCGGTCAGGTGCTGGTTGAGCAGCACCGGCCCGCCGCTGGCCTGGATCAGCAGGTTGCGTTTGGAATCGAAGCGCGTATGGCCGGCGCTCAGGTCACCGGCCAGCCAGCTCGGCCCGCCGTCGTTAAGCAGGGCGTAGACGGCGGCCTGCCAGGTGTCGCTATCGAGTTTGCCGCGGTGCTCCAGCGTGTCGCGGCCGTTGCGGTAGCTCAGGCTGGCGCCGATGTTCAAGGCTGAGCTCAGCTGGTAGTCGCCCAGCGCATGCACGCCCAACTGCCGGGCCTCTGGGTTGGGCGCGCGGTCGAAACCGCTGTCCGGGTTGTATTGGCCGTCCACACCGATCTCGCCATCGAAGCTGCCCACTTCGCGACTGGCCGACTGCAAGGTCAGCCAGCGGCGCTCGTGCAAGCGCACGGCGGCCTGATGTTGACGCTGCAGGTTGTCCTGCATATTGCGTGCGACGGCGCCGCCCGAGGCGGTCGAGGCCATCAAGTCGGCATTGGTCAGTTCCAGCACCAGGCGGCTGAGCAGGCGCGAATAATCGCGCAGGCGCTGATCGATGCGCGCCTGGCCGAAGGCATCGGTGAGCACGGCTTTATTGTCTTCGTTCGGGTCGTGCCAGGTCGAGCCGCCGGGGATTTTCGGATTGTCGGTCTGGGTGTAGCCATCCAGGTCGCCCAGCTCCCAATTGGTCGCCTCGACATACAGGATCGGGATATTCAGCGGTTCGAACGGTTCGCCATCGCTGCAGCAGCCGGTGCCCTTGGGGTATTGCGGGTCCAGGCCGGGGTTGGTGAGCAGGGGGATATTCAGTTCCCTGGCGATCTGGAAGGTGTGTTCGCGCAACGCCGCCAGGCTGGGGTTGGCCGCGCTGTTCTGGCCGGCGTGGGCATACATCATGTCGCCGGTGATCAGGCTGTCGAGGTTGATCATCGCGAGCATGTTGGCGCGTTGGCTTGCGCTCAGGGACTCAACGAAGGCCTTGGACCCTCGCAAGCCTTCTTCTTCCGCGCCGAAGCCCACCACCTGCAAGCCATTTTCCAGTTGCAGCCCGCCCAGGTTCTTCGCCACCTCGGTGAGCACGCTGGCGCCGGAGCCGTTGTCGTCCAGGCCTTGCAGGGTAGGGCGACCGAAGTAGGTATCGAAGTGCGCGCCGATCACCACGTACTGCGGTTTAGTGCCGGCGGCGTAGGCCACCACGTTTTGCGAGGCGCGGCTGCCGTTGTTCCAGGTGAAGTCCTGGCGACTGATGCTGTAGCCCGTGCCCATCTGGCTCTGCATCCAATCGGCCGCCCCGGCGAAATTGGCCGTGCCGCGATAACGCCCGGGGTAGTCGTTGATCAGTTTTTCCAGGGTGGTGGTGGCGTGCTGGCCATAATCATAGGCCTGAAGGTGCGTCGACAGCAGGGTGCCGGCGACGCTGAGAGCGAAGGCTAGGGGCTTTATCACAGGGTCTTCCTTGAGGTGATGAGAGGTTCAAGCGCAGACGCTTTGCACAATGCGCGCCTCATTCCATGGGCGGCGGCGAATTGGCGCATTGTTAAACGCGTGGGTCGCTTGTTTGTAATTTGTAACGGATTGGATACCAGACGGGGCGTGACAGAGCGCACGGTTTTGGAGAGGAGTGCTGCGAAAAGTAGCGTTTGTGTTACAGAAATCCAGACCGGATCGCTATCAAATGTGGGAGGGGGCTTGCTCCCGATAGCGGTGTATCAGTACCAGATATTCTGACTGACACACTGCCATCGGGAGCAAGCCCCCTCCCACATTTGAACTGCGGTGTTATTTAGCTTTGAGGGTTTTCACGCCTTCCGGGGTACCCAACAGCAGCACATCCGCCGGGCGCGCAGCGAACAGGCCATTGGTGACCACGCCAACGATGGCGTTGATCTGCGTCTCCAGTTCCACCGGATTAGTGATCTGCATGTTGAACACATCGAGGATGATGTTGCCGTTATCGGTCAACACGCCTTCGCGGTACACCGGGTCGCCGCCCAGTTTCACCAGCTCGCGGGCTACGTGGCTGCGGGCCATCGGGAT
The DNA here is from genome assembly GCF_003852275.1 of Pseudomonas sp. R4-39-08. Lineage (NCBI taxonomy): Bacteria > Pseudomonadati > Pseudomonadota > Gammaproteobacteria > Pseudomonadales > Pseudomonadaceae > Pseudomonas > Pseudomonas sp. R4-39-08. The sequence continues at coordinate 5,554,813 of NZ_CP027733.1, read as the reverse complement.
GACTTCCACCGGCAGCGGGAATGCACCGAGCACCGGCACCAGCTTGCTGGCGTCGGCAATGCAGATGAAGGTCTTGGCCACGGCCGCGACGATCTTCTCGCGGGTCAGGGCTGCGCCGCCGCCTTTGATCAGGTTCAGGTGCTCGTCGCTTTCGTCCGCGCCGTCGATGTAGAACTCCAGGTCGCTCACGGTGTTGAGTTCGTACACCGGAATGCCATGGCCTTTGAGGCGCGCGGCGGTCGCTTCGGAGCTGGCCACTGCGCCATCGAACGCACCTTTATGCTGGGCCAGCGCATCGATAAAGCAGTTGGCGGTGGAGCCGGTGCCGACACCGACGATGCTCTTGTCGTCGAGTTTGGGAAGGATTAAATCGACAGCGGCCTGGGCCACTGCCTGTTTGAGTTGATCCTGGGTCATGCGGGCTCCGGAACGGGCGGGGGAGTGATCGAGGGCGGCGAGTATACCCCAACAAACCTTGGGATTCGTGTGGTCTCCCGGCCAAAAGCCGGGTTAGACTCCCTGGCCCTGCCCAACCCCTGAAGTAGATGCCTGCCGATGCTTGAACACTACGTCAAAAAGATCCTCACCTCGCGCGTTTACGACGTTGCCGTAGAAACACCCCTGCAGACTGCCCGCCAGCTTTCCGAGCGGCTGGGCAACCAGATTTGGCTCAAGCGCGAAGACTTGCAGCCGGTGTTCTCGTTCAAGATTCGCGGCGCCTACAACAAGCTGTGCCAGCTCAGCGCAGAGGAGCGCGCACGCGGCGTGGTCACCGCCTCGGCGGGCAACCATGCCCAGGGCCTGGCCCTGGCGGCCAAGGTGCTGGGGGTCAAGGCCACGATCGTGATGCCCAAGACCACCCCGGAAATCAAGGTCGAAGGCGTGCGCTCGCGTGGCGGCAAGGTGGTGCTGCACGGTGATTCTTTCCCGGAAGCCCTGGCCTATTCGCTGAAGCTGGTCGATGAAAAAGGCTACGTCTACATTCACCCCTATGATGATCCGCACACCATTGCCGGGCAGGGCACCGTGGCGATGGAGATCCTGCGCCAGCACCCAGGGCCATTGGACGCGATCTTCGTGCCGGTGGGCGGCGGCGGGCTGATCGCCGGGATTGCGGCGTATGTGAAATACCTGCGCCCGGACATCAAGATCATCGGCGTCGAGCCGGACGACTCCAACTGCCTGCAAGCGGCGATGGCGGCGGGTGAGCGCGTTGTGCTGCCGACCGTCGGCCTCTTCGCCGATGGCGTGGCGGTGGCGCAGATTGGCCAGCACACCTTCGACATCTGCAAAGACTATGTGGATGAAGTGATCACCGTCAGCACCGATGAAATCTGTGCGGCAATCAAGGATATCTACGACGACACGCGCTCGATCACCGAGCCGGCAGGCGCATTGGGCGTGGCCGGGATCAAGAAGTATGTCGAGACCCGTGGCGTCAGCGGCCAAACTTTCGTCGCCATCGACTCCGGCGCCAACGTCAACTTCGACCGCCTGCGCCATGTGGCCGAACGGGCCGAGCTGGGTGAAGGCCGCGAAGCCATCATCGCCGTGACCATTCCCGAGAAGCCGGGCAGCTTCAAGGCATTCTGCGAGGCGGTGGGCAAGCGCCAGATCACCGAATTCAACTACCGCTATCACACCGGCAGCGAGGCGCACATCTTCGTCGGCGTGCAGACCCACCCGGAAAACGACCCGCGCAGCGCATTGATCGCCAGCCTTACCGACCAGGGTTTCCCGGTGCTGGACCTCACCGAAAACGAATTGGCCAAATTGCACATCCGCCATATGGTCGGCGGGCATGCGGCCAAGGTCAGTGACGAGCTGGTGTTTCGTTTTGAATTTCCGGAGCGGCCGGGGGCGTTGTTCAACTTTCTTAACAAACTGGGCGGGCGCTGGAATATCTCGATGTTCCACTACCGCAACCACGGCGCGGCTGACGGCCGGGTGGTCGCCGGCCTGCAAGTACCGGCGGACGAGCGCCACCTGGTCCCGGCCGCCCTGGCCGAGATCGGCTACCCGTATTGGGATGAAAGCGAAAACCCGGCCTACCAGTTGTTCCTCGGTTGAGCGACTACGCTGACTGAGCGGCCTTCAAGGAATCGAGACTATGGAAACGCTGACCACCCTCAAGGTTATTCACATCGCCGCCACCGTGTTGCTGCTGCTCAGCGGCCTGGGCCTGGCAGGGCTGGCCTGGCGCAAGCGCAGCGCCGGCCCGGCGATGATCGTGCAACGCCCGTGGGCGTTCGTCTGGCTGCTGATGGGCATTTGTTTGGTGAGCATGCCGCTCACCGGCTGGTGGATGGTGCACTTGGTCGGCTGGCCGCTGGGGCAAACCTGGATCCTGGGTTCCAGCATTCTGTATACCGTGGCGGCACTGGCCTGGTTCTGGCTGGTGGCACGGCTCAATCGGCTGCGTAAAGGCGAGGGCGGTAGCCTGAATTTTACCTTGGTGCTGGCGGTGGTCAGCCTGGTGGGGTTTGTGGCGATTGCCGGGCTCATGGGGGCCAAGCCGGTTTGAAAGGAGCTTCATGAACATTCTTCTGGTAGGCGCCACCGGGTTTGTCGGGCGCCACCTGTTGCTGGCTCTGCAGCAGGCGGGGCATCAAGTGGTCGCTACTTGTCGCGAGCCTCGAAGCCAGAATTGGCCGGGCGTGGAGTGGCGCCCGCTGGATCTGAACCTGCTGGCCGTCGACCCCGAAGGTTTCGACTTTCCCGAATCCGTTGATTTACTGATCAATGCAGCCGGTCTGCTGAGCGTGGATGCGGCCGAGCTGAGCCGGGTGCAGGACCGGGGCACTTGCGCGTTGTTCGATCTGGCGGCGCAGCGCGGCGTGCGAGTGCTGCAGGTTTCCGCCCTGGGCGCTTCAGCGCAGTCCGATGTGCCGTTTCTCGCCAGCAAAGGCGCGGCTGACGACTATCTGCTTGGCCTCGGGATTGAAGCGGTGATATTGCGACCCTCATTGGTGGTGGGTGAGGGCGGCGCCAGCAGTGCCTGGCTCGCCGCGCTTTCGCCGTGGCCGCTGATCCCGTTGCTGGACCTCAAGGCCCATCTGCAACCGGTGCATATCGCTGACGTCGTCGGGGCCGTACTGGCATTGCTGCGTCGGTGGCCAGTTGAAGCGATGGTGTTGCCATTGGTAGGGCCTGAACCGATGCGGCTGAGCCAGGTCATTGATCACTTGCGCGCCGTACAAGGCTGGGCGCCGGGCCGATACGTCCAGGCGCCGCTGCTAGGGTTGAGCGGTCGGGTGGGCGACTGCCTGGGTTGGCGTGCGCTGAACAGACAAAGCATTACTCTGGCACAACAGGACAACGTGGCCGACCCCGAGGTGCTGGCTTCGGTCTGCGGTTATTCGGCGGCACCGCTGTCGTCGCGTTTGCAGGGCTGGCCGACAGCGGCCGTGAGCAGCCAGCTTACGGTCCGTCCCTTGATGCTGGCGGTGCTGGTGCTGATCTGGCTGGGCACCGCAGCGGTGTGCCTGGGGCCGGGGTACGAGTGGGGCTTGCGCATCATGGCGCAGGCAGGCGTGCACGGTGTTTGGGCGATGCTGGCGGTGATCGGCGGGTCGCTGTGCGATGGTCTGTTGGGCATCGGGCTGCTGATCAGGCGCTGGCGGCGCCACACCCTGCTATTGCAACTGTTGTTGATGGCCGGATACACCGTAGTCATCAGCTTCGTTTTGCCCCACTACTGGTTCGACCCCTACGCCGCCGTCGCCAAGAACCTGGTGCTGATGGTGGCTACGTTATGGCTTTTTTGGACTGAACCTACTGTGAATGAGTGTCGCCGATGAGTGCTTACCTGCTGCTCAAAACCCTGCATATCCTTTCGTCCACCATCCTGTTCGGGCTGGGCGCGGGCTCGGCCTACTACGCGTTGCGCGCCTGGCGCAGCGGCAAAGTGGAAGTGATCGCCGTAACATTCAAGCACCTGGTCTTTGCCGACTGGGCGTTTACCGCGACCACGGCAGTGTTCCAGCCATTGAGTGGGATCGGCTTGATGCATCTGGCGGGTTGGTCGTTGCAGCAGAGTTGGTTGCAGTGGACGTTCGGTTTGTATGTGTTGGCGGGGATCTGCTGGCTGCCAGTGGTGTGGTTGCAGATTCGTGTGCACCAGATGGCGGAACAGGCGTTGCGCGAAGGTACGACGATGCCACTCAAGGCCGCAACCTATATGCGCTGGTGGTTTGGCCTGGGTTGGCCTGCATTCCTGGCGTTCATGGCGATTTTCTACCTGATGGTGGCCAAGCCTATGTAAGGCTTGGGCCCGTGTCGCCTGCATCGGGAGCAAGCCCCCTCCCACATTTGAAATGCATTCCAAGTGTGGGAGGGGGCTTGCCCCCGATAGCTGTATCAGCTGCGCAGGGTGATCACCGGCCAGCCACGCTTCTCAGCCTCGGCCCGCAAATTCGGATCAGGATCCACCGCCACCGGATGAGTCACCTGCTCCAGCAGCGGCAAATCATTCATCGAGTCGCTATAGAAGTAGCTGTCTTCCAGGCTATACCCGGTCTCTTCCAGCCAACGGTTCAAGCGCGTCACCTTGCCTTCACGAAAGCACGGCACATCGGTGCTGCGCCCGGTGTAGCGGCCATTTTCCATCTCGCACTCGGTGGCGATCAGGGTTTCAACCCCCAGCCGTGCGGCAATCGGCGCAGTGACGAAACGGTTGGTGGCGGTGATGATCACCAGCATGTCGCCAGCGGCGCGGTGCCTGGCCAGCAGTTCCATGGCCTTGGGCAGCATGATCGGCTCGATGCAGTCGCGCATGTAGTCGTTGTGCCATTCGTCCAACTGAGCCATCTCGGTGCGGCCGAGGATTTCCAGGCAGAAGTTCAGGTAAGCGGCGTTGTCCAGCTTGCCGGCCAGGTAGTCCTGATAGAACGCGTCGTTACGCGCCTTGTAAGCTACCGGGTCGAGAATCCTGCGTTCACACAGGTAATCACCCCAGGCGTGATCGCTGTCACCGCCCAGGAGCGTGTTGTCCAAGTCGAATAAAGCTAGGCGCATTGCGGTTACTCGCTGAAAAGTCTGTAAAAAGGCGTCCAGAATACGGTCTTTTCACAAGAGTGCACATAAGGTAAGAAGCCTCGTTGCCGCTGGATGAACCTTTGTGGAACAATGCGGCGACATGCGTTTGCGAGGTTGTTGCCGTGATCGACCCCGATGGTTTCCGTCCTAATGTCGGGATTATTCTTACGAATGATGCCGGACAGGTGCTATGGGCTCGCCGAATCAACCAAGATGCCTGGCAGTTTCCTCAAGGTGGGATCAACCCCGACGAAACCCCTGAAGACGCCTTGTACCGTGAGTTGAACGAAGAAGTCGGCCTTGAGCGCGAAGATGTGCAGATTCTGGCCTGCACCCGGGGCTGGTTGCGCTATCGTTTGCCGCAACGCCTGGTGCGTACCCACAGCCAACCGCTGTGTATCGGCCAGAAGCAGAAATGGTTTCTCCTGCGCCTGATCTCCAATGAGCAGCGGGTGCGGATGGATTTGACCGGTAAACCGGAGTTCGATGGCTGGCGCTGGGTCAGTTATTGGTATCCGCTGGGCCAGGTGGTGACATTCAAGCGCGAGGTTTATCGTCGCGCTCTCAAAGAGCTTGCCCCGCGCCTTTTAGCGCGCGACTGACGACGGAGTTCGACCCCGAGCCATGCTCAATACGCTGCGCAAGATCGTCCAGGAAGTTAACTCCGCCAAGGATCTCAAGGCGGCGTTGGGGATTATTGTGTTGCGCGTCAAGGAAGCCATGGGCAGCCAGGTCTGCTCGGTTTACCTGCTGGACCCCGAGACCAACCGTTTTGTGCTGATGGCCACCGAGGGCTTGAACAAGCGCTCCATCGGCAAAGTCAGCATGGCGCCCAATGAAGGTCTGGTGGGCCTGGTGGGGACGCGTGAAGAACCCCTGAACCTTGAAAACGCGGCCGATCACCCGCGTTATCGCTATTTTGCCGAAACCGGCGAAGAGCGCTACGCCTCATTCCTCGGCGCGCCGATCATTCACCACCGCCGCGTCGTGGGCGTGCTGGTCATCCAACAGAAAGAACGCCGCCAGTTCGACGAAGGTGAAGAAGCCTTCCTGGTGACCATGAGCGCGCAGCTGGCCGGGGTTATCGCCCACGCCGAAGCTACGGGCTCGATTCGCGGCCTGGGTCGCCAGGGCAAGGGCATCCAGGAGGCCAAGTTCGTCGGCGTGCCGGGTTCGCCGGGCGCCGCCGTCGGTACGGCGGTGGTCATGCTGCCACCGGCCGACCTCGATGTGGTACCGGACAAGACCGTTCACGACATCGACGCTGAAATCAAACTGTTCAAGACCGCCCTGGAAGGCGTGCGCGCCGACATGCGCAACCTGTCGACCAAGCTGGCCACCCAGTTGCGCCCGGAAGAGCGTGCGCTGTTCGACGTGTACCAGATGATGCTCGACGACGCGTCCCTGGGTAATGAAGTCAAGACCGTGATCAAGACCGGCCAGTGGGCCCAGGGCGCGCTGCGCCAGGTGGTCACCGATCACGTCAACCGTTTCGAATTGATGGACGACGCCTACCTGCGCGAGCGTGCCTCGGATGTGCGCGACCTCGGTCGCCGTCTGCTGGCCTACCTGCAGGAAGACCGCACCACCAATCTGGTCTACCCCGACAACACCATTCTGATCAGCGAAGAGCTGACCGCCACCATGCTCGGCGAAGTGCCTGAGGGCAAATTGGTCGGCCTGGTCTCGGTATTGGGCTCGGGTAACTCCCACGTTGCGATCCTGGCTCGCGCCATGGGCATTCCGACGGTGATGGGCCTGGTGGACCTGCCGTATTCCAAGGTGGATGGCATCGACATGATCGTCGATGGCCATCGCGGCGAAGTCTTTACCAACCCCAGCGAACTGCTGCGCAAGCAATACGCCGAAGTGGTCGAGGAAGAGAAACAACTGGCGCTGGGCCTCGACTCGTTGCGCGAGTTGCCGTGCGTGACCCTCGACGGCCATCGCGTGCCGCTGCTGGTGAACACCGGCCTGCTGGCCGATGTGGCCCGGGCGCAACAGCGCGGCGCTGAAGGGGTGGGGCTGTACCGCACCGAAGTGCCGTTCATGATCAACCAGCGTTTTCCGAGTGAGAAGGAGCAGCTGGCGATTTATCGCGAGCAACTGCAGGCCTTCCACCCGTTGCCGGTGACCATGCGCAGCCTGGATATCGGCGGCGACAAGTCACTGTCGTATTTCCCGATCAAGGAAGACAACCCCTTCCTCGGCTGGCGCGGGATTCGCGTCACTCTCGACCACCCTGAGATTTTCCTGGTGCAGACCCGCGCCATGCTCAAGGCCAGCGAAGGCCTGAATAACCTGCGCATCCTGCTGCCGATGATCTCCGGCACCCACGAGCTGGAAGAAGCCCTGCACCTGATCCACCGTGCGTGGGGCGAAGTGCGCGACGAAGGCGCCGACGTGCCGATGCCGCCGATTGGCGTGATGATCGAAATCCCGGCGGCGGTGTACCAGGCCAAGGAGCTGGCACGGCAGGTGGACTTCCTGTCGGTAGGCTCCAACGACCTGACCCAATACCTGCTCGCCGTGGACCGCAACAACCCGCGGGTAGCCGACCTGTACGACTACCTGCACCCGGCCGTGCTGCAAGCGCTGCAGCATGTGGTGCGCGACGCCCATGCCGAAGGCAAACCGGTGAGTATCTGCGGTGAAATGGCGGGCGACCCGGCAGCGGCGGTGCTGTTGATGGCGATGGGCTTTGACAGCCTGTCGATGAACGCCACCAACTTGCCCAAAGTGAAGTGGATGCTGCGCCAGGTTGAATTGAGCATGGCCAAGGATTTGCTCGCCGAGTTGATGACCATCGACAACCCGCAAGTTATCCACAGCTCGCTGCAATTGGCGCTGAAGAACCTGGGGCTGACGCGGATGATCAACCCGGCTTCTGCAAAAACCCTGTAGGAGCGAGCTTGCTCGCGAAGAACGTCAACGATAACGCGGGGAGCCTGAATTCCCGCGGCGTTCTCAGGTTTTTCGCGAGCAAGCTCGCTCCTACAGGTTGATGTCTACCTCGCCCAGTCTGCCACCCTGCGGCCCGAAACTGCGCTCCACCATCCGCCGCGTGCCGTCGGCATTCACGATCAACGCCGTGCTCGCCCGCGTCCCGTAGCTGGGGCTGGCGATAAACACACTCGACAACAGACTCTCCGTCGCCAGGCCCACACCGGTATCCGGCAGTTCAGCAAACGGTGCGGTCTGCGGGTCACTCAAGATCCTCAGCAACGCGTCCGGCTGCGGATCGTCGAGGATTTCAGCGAGTGCCGCCTTGGCCTTGAGCAGCTTCGGCCAGGGCGTATCCAAACCGGCATTGGATAAACCGTACACGCCCGCCTTCAACCGCGTCGGCTCGGTCTCGTTGGCGTTGTAGTGCCAAAGCTCATCCCGCGTGCCCACTAATAGATTAAACCCGGCGTATTCAATCGAACGTCCGTTAACATCCGCCAAATACTCGTCAATCGGCAGCGAACCACTGAGAAAGCGCGCCACCAGCTCACCCCGGGACTTGCGTGACGGCGGCTGGTGCGGGTCGCGGATATTGGTGAGCGCGGCAAAACGCCCGTCGGCGTTCACCCCCAGCCAAGTGCCGCCCGCTTCCTGATCGCGGCCGGCGTAGACCTGTGGTGCATCCGGCCATTGAGCCAGCGGCAGGCTGGGCCGGGCGTAGAATTCATCACGGTTGGCCGCGACGATCAGCGGCTGGGCATGGCCCGGCCGCCAGGCAAAAACAATCAGGCACATCGGGCGATCCCTTGTGTGTTTTTTCTTCACTCTACTCACAGAACCGCAGGCGTTCCATCGTAACGAAGTTGGGCCGCGCACCTTCCATCCGTTAACATGCCGGGCTGTTTGGTGTGTATGTGAACTTCTTAATTTGATCTCGCAGCTGTAACGCAGGCTTAATCGCGCATCGGCATGGTCCGGTGCGTCATGACTATATGTTTTAACGAGGAGTCGCAATGCTGCCTTACCCGCAGATCGACCCGGTGGCCCTGGCCATCGGTCCGCTGAAAATCCATTGGTATGGGTTGATGTACCTGATCGGCATCGGCGGTGCCTGGCTGCTGGCGTCCCGGCGCCTGAACCGTTTCGACCCGACCTGGACCAAGGAGAAACTCTCCGACATGGTGTTCTGGTTGTCGATGGGGGTCATTGTCGGTGGGCGACTCGGGTATGTGTTGTTCTACGATCTGTCGGCCTACATCGCCAATCCGACGCTGATCTTTGAGGTGTGGAAGGGCGGCATGGCGTTCCACGGCGGGTTTATCGGCGTGATGATCGCCGCCTGGTGGTTTGGCCGGCGCAACGGCAAGTCGTTTTTCCAGCTGATGGACTTCGTCGCGCCGCTGGTGCCGATTGGCCTGGGCGCTGGGCGTATCGGTAACTTCATCAACGCCGAGCTGTGGGGCAAGCCGACCGATGTGCCGTGGGCCATGGTGTTCCCGCCGTTCAGCGACCCGGCGCAACTGCCGCGCCATCCGTCGCAGCTGTACCAGTTCGCCCTGGAAGGTGTGGCATTGTTCCTCATCCTGTACATCTTCTCGCGCAAGCCACGCCCAACCATGGCCGTGTCGGGGATGTTCGCGCTGTTCTACGGGATCTTCCGCTTCATCGTCGAGTTCGTGCGCGTACCGGATGCGCAGTTGGGCTACCTGGCGTGGGGCTGGTTGACCATGGGGCAGGTGCTCAGCATTCCGATGATCCTGGTCGGCCTCGGCCTGCTGTGGTGGGCTTACAACCGCCCACAAGGCATCAAGAGCACCGCGCTTTAAATTCGAACGCCGAGGCGTGTGCGCCTCGGCTTCAACGATACGGGTACCCACATGAAGCAATACCTCGAACTCCTGCACGACGTCGTGACCAATGGCCTGACCAAGGGCGATCGTACCGGCACCGGCACCAAGGCCGTGTTCGCCCGTCAGTATCGGCATAACCTGGCCGACGGCTTCCCGCTGCTGACCACCAAGAAGCTGCATTTCAAAAGTATCGCCAACGAACTGATCTGGATGTTGAGCGGCAACACCAACATCAAGTGGCTCAACGAAAACGGCGTGCGCATCTGGGATGAATGGGCCACCGAAGACGGCGACCTGGGCCCGGTGTACGGCGAACAGTGGACCGCCTGGCCCACCAAGGACGGCGGCAAGATCAACCAGATCGACTACATGGTCGAGACGTTGAAGACCAACCCCAACAGCCGCCGCATCCTGTTCCACGGCTGGAACGTCGAATACCTGCCGGACGAAACCAAGAGCCCTCAGGAAAACGCGCGCAATGGCAAGCAGGCCTTGCCACCGTGCCACCTGCTGTACCAGGCGTTCGTGCACGACGGCCATCTGTCGATGCAGTTATACATCCGCAGCTCCGATGTATTCCTCGGCCTGCCCTATAACACTGCCGCCCTGGCGTTGTTGACCCACATGCTGGCCCAGCAGTGCGACCTGATCCCCCACGAGATCATCGTCACCACCGGCGACACCCACGCGTACAGCAACCACATGGAGCAGATCCAGACCCAGCTCGCGCGCACGCCGAAGAAGCTGCCGGAACTGGTGATCAAGCGTAAACCTGCGTCGATATACGACTACAAGTTCGAAGACTTTGAAATCGTCGGCTACGACGCCGACCCAAGCATCAAGGCTGACGTCGCGATCTAACAGGCTACGCCGGTCCAACCTGTGGGAGGGGGCTTGCTCCCGATAGCGGTGTAACAGTCAGAGCATTGATTACTGACAGACCGCCATCGGGAGCAAGCTCCCTCCCACAGGTTGATTGGGTTTCTCCCCAGGCTCAGTGCCCGTGGCTTCTGCCCACATGCGACGGCTCGGCCTCGCTGGCCTGCACGCTGCCGCTGACCTCCAAACGCTGCAAGATCCCGCACTGCGCCCCGCCGCCACAGCGCTGGCGCAAGTCCAGCAATTGCTCCTGCAACGCCAGCAGCCCATCGATCCGCGCTTTCACATGGTGGATATGTTCGTCGATCAACGCATTCACGCTTTCGCATTGATCCTGTGGGCTGTCACGCAGGCTGAGCAGGCTGCGGATTTCTTCCAGGGTCATGTCGAGGCTGCGGCAGTTGCGGATAAAGATCAGCCGCTCGGTGTGCGCCTGGGTGTACACCCGGTAGTTGCCCTCCGTGCGCGCCGGGGGTGGCAGCAGACTTTCCTTCTCGTAATAACGGATGGTTTCCACCGGGCAGTCGGTCAGTTTGGCCAGTTCGCCGATCTTCATCGCAGCAATCTCCAAATGGGTGCTTGACCCTATAGTGGCTACAGGGTCTTTACTTGGCAACAGGCACTTTTACGGACGCGACAGCATGAGCGATTCCCTCCACACCCCGCATAAGCACGATCACGAGCATGATCACGGCGAGCAAACGCTCAAGCCGGTGCATGACCACGGCGGCGGGTGCTGCTCCGGCACTCCGGCGCCTGCAAAAGTACAGCTGAGCGACGCCCCCACCGCCGGCTCGCGCCTGAGCACCTTTCGCATCGAAGCGATGGACTGCCCCACCGAACAAACGCTGATCCAGAACAAACTGGGCAAGCTCGCCGGTGTGCAGCAGCTGGAATTCAACCTGATCAACCGCATCCTCGGCGTCACCCACGACTTGCCGAGCACTGCGCCGATCATCGACGCCATCAAATCCATCGGCATGCAGGCCGACCCGATCGAAGAAGGCACCCCCGCCGCCGCGCCGCCCGCCAAGAAGCACTGGTGGCCGCTGGCAGTCTCGGGCGTGGGCGCATTGGGCGCGGAAGTCCTGCATTTCACTGGCGTGGCGCCGACCTGGGTGATTGCCCTGGTGGCGCTCGTGTCGATCCTCAGCGGTGGCCTCACCACCTACAAAAAGGGCTGGATTGCCCTGAAAAACCTGAACCTGAACATCAACGCGCTGATGAGTATCGCCGTGACCGGCGCCGTGCTGATCGGCCAATGGCCGGAAGCGGCGATGGTGATGTTCCTGTTTACCGTGGCCGAGTTGATCGAGGCCAAGTCCCTGGACCGTGCGCGCAATGCCATCAGCGGTCTGATGCAAATGACCCCGGAGCAGGCCACGGTGCGCCAGGCGGACGGTTCATGGCTGGAGCAAGAGGTCAAAAGTATCGGTCCTGGCGCCATCGTGCGGGTAAAGCCTGGCGAACGCATTGGCCTGGACGGTGAGGTGACGGCCGGTCAATCCACTATCGACCAGGCGCCGATCACCGGTGAAAGCCTGCCGATCGAAAAAACCGTGGGCGATAAAGTCTTCGCCGGTACGATCAACCAGGCCGGTTCCCTGGAATACAAGGTGACCGCAGCGGCCAACAACTCCACGTTGGCGCGGATCATCCACGCGGTGGAGCAGGCCCAGGGCGCCCGGGCGCCGACCCAGCGTTTTGTCGACCGCTTCGCCAAGGTCTATACACCCGCGGTGTTCCTGTTTGCCCTGGGCGTGGCGGTCATACCGCCGCTGTTCATGGCGGGCGTCTGGTTCGACTGGATCTACCGCGCCCTGGTGTTGCTGGTGGTCGCGTGCCCGTGCGCCTTGGTGATTTCCACCCCGGTGACCATTGTCAGCGGCCTTGCGGCGGCGGCGCGCAAAGGCATTCTGATCAAGGGCGGCGTGTACTTGGAGGGCGGTTACAAGCTCAACTACCTTGCCCTGGACAAGACCGGCACCATCACCCACGGCAAGCCGGTGCAAACCGACTACGTGCCGCTGTTCGCCACCGTGCAGGACAGCGCGCCGGCGCTGGCCGCGAGTTTGGCCGGTCGTTCCGACCACCCGGTGTCTTTGGCGATCGCCAACGCGGCGGTGGATAAAAATCTGGTGTCCTACGTTGTGGATAACTTCGCGGCATTGCCCGGTCGTGGCGTGCGCGGAGACATAAACGGCGAAACCTACCACCTGGGCAACCACCGTCTGGTGGAAGACCTCGGGCTGTGCTCGCCGGCCCTGGAAGAGAAACTCTTCGCCCTGGAAAAACAAGGCAAGTCCGTGGTGCTGCTGCTCGACAAGTCGGGCCCGCTGGCCCTGTTCGCCGTAGCCGACACGGTCAAGGACAGCAGCCGCGAAGCCATCCGGCAACTGCACGAGCTGGGCGTCAAGACCCTGATGCTCACCGGCGATAACACCCACACCGCCCAGGCGATTGCCGCCCAGGTCGGTATCGACCAGGCCCAGGGCGACCTGCTGCCCACCGATAAGCTGCACGCCATTGAAACGCTCTACGGGCAGGGCCACCGCGTCGGCATGGTCGGCGACGGCATCAACGACGCCCCGGCCCTGGCACGCGCCGAAATCGGCTTTGCCATGGCTGCGGCGGGCACCGACACCGCCATCGAGACCGCCGATGTCGCGCTGATGGACGATGATCTGCGCAAGATCCCGGCATTCATTCGGCTCTCCAGGCAAACGTCGAGTATCCTCAAGCAGAACATCGCCCTGGCGCTGGTGATCAAGGCGATCTTCCTGGCGGTCACCTTCCTGGGCATGGCGACGATGTGGATGGCGGTGTTCGCCGACATGGGCGTCAGCCTGCTGGTGGTATTCAATGGCTTGCGCCTGTTGCGCAAATAGACGATGAGAGGGTGGTGTGCTGAGTGCTGAGCTGAAGGCGTTTTTCATGGTCGCCCGCCTGGGCAGCATTACCCAGGCGGCGAAAAAGCTCGGCCTGAGCCAACCTACGGTCACTACCCAGATCCGCAACCTGGAAAGCCACTACGGCGTTGAACTGTTCTACCGTGGCGGCCGCCGCCTGACGGTCAGCGATGAAGGCGCGCGACTGTTGCCGATGGTCAAGGTGCTGTTGCAGCAGGAAGCGGACATCGAGTTTTTCCTGCGCAACAACGGTCAGGTCCAGGGCGCCTTACGGATTGCCGCCACCGCGCCGTACTACATTCTGGACCTGGTCAAAGCCTTTCGCGAACGCCTGCCGCACGTGGAGGTGTCGGTGGAAATCGGCAATTCCCAGCAGGTGCTCGAAGCGCTGGACGACTACCGCGTCGACGTCGCCGCCTCGTCGCAGTTGGTGGAAGACCCGCGTCTGGTGCGCCGCGTGCTGGGCACGGACCCGCTGGTGTTGGCGGTACACCGCAATCACCCGTTGGCCAAGCTTGATCACGTACCGTTGAGCGCGCTCATCGGGCATACCTTGCTGATGCGTGAAGCGGGTTCTACCACCCGCAGGCTGACGGAAGAGATGCTGAAGAACGCGGGCGTGGGGTACGGGCCGTTGCTGGAGATCGGCAGCCGTGAGTCGATTCGCGAGGCAGTGCTGCGCAATATCGGCATCAGCATCATCGCACGCCAGGAGGTGCCGCATGATCCGCAGCTGAAGGTGCTGACCATCGAGAATGCGCCGCAGATTCCGGAGTATCTGTACTGCCTCAAGGAGCGTAAAGGTGCCCGGTTGCCGGCGGCTTTCCTTGGCCTGGCCCAGGAAATGTCACCCTTGTAGGAGCGAGCTGATCGTTCCCACGCTCCGCGTGGGAATGCCTCCTGGGACGCTCCGCGTCCCGTCACTGCCGCCCACAGGTGACGCAGAGCGTCACGGGCTGCATTCCTACGCGGGAGCGTAGGAACGATCGGGACCCGGCACCACATTTCTAAGAATCCTACACAAATCCACCAATACCACTATCACCCCCTTTAGCCTTCCTGCCACACCAACGACGCATTCCCCCCTAGCATGGCCCCATCAGTTCGATGAGGTGCCACCATGAACACAGCCCTGACCCAACCCGGCGCGCCGATGAAGGTGCGCGGTATCCAGAAACGCTTCGGCGCCTTTACCGCGTTGGACAACGTGTCCCTGGACGTCGCCGCCGGCGAGCTGGTGTGCCTGCTGGGCCCGTCCGGCTGCGGCAAGACCACCTTGCTGCGCTGCATCGCCGGGCTTGAGCGCCAGGACAGCGGCGAACTTTACCTGGGTGACCGCGATGTTTCCCGGCTGCCGCCCCAGGCGCGGGACTACGGCATTTTGTTCCAGTCCTACGCGCTGTTTCCCAACCTGACCGTTGAAGCGAACATCGGCTACGGCCTCACCGGCTGCGGCCGTGATGAGGTGCGCAAGCGTGTCGGGCAAATGCTCGAATTGGTCGGCCTGCTCGGCAGCGAAAAGAAATTCCCCGGCCAGCTGTCCGGGGGCCAGCAGCAACGGGTCGCGCTGGCTCGGGCCCTGGCGCCGGCGCCGTCGTTATTGCTGTTGGATGAACCCATGTCGGCCCTCGACGCGCGGGTGCGCGAGCATCTGTGTACCGAGTTGCGCCAACTTCAGCGCCGCCTGGGCATCACCACGCTGATGGTCACCCACAACCAGGACGAGGCCATGTTGATGGCCGACCGCATCGCGGTCATGCACAACGGAAAGGTCGAGCAGTACGCCACGCCGCAGGAAATCTATGACCGCCCGGCCACGCCGTTCGTGGCGGAGTTCGTCGGCCAGGGCAATTGGCTGCCGTTCAGCCGCAACAGCGCCAGCCATGCCCAGGTCGGTGGGATGAATGTGCGCCTGGCCGATGACGCCGGCATCGCCAAGTCCGGCCGGCTGTTCTGCCGCCCGGAAGCGATCAGCGTGAACCCGCCGGTGCATGAGGAAAACCTGTTCCCGGCCAAAGTCCGCGAGATCACGTTCCTGGGCAATCGCTGCCGCATGAGTTTTGAGCTGGAGCAGTTACCGGGCCACCCGCTGCTGGCCGAGCTGGCCCCGGAAGCCATGCCGCGCCTGGGGGCCCAGGACATTCTGGTGGCCCTGCCGCCGCGCAGTTTGCAGGTGTTTGCCTGAAATGGTCATGGAGACGGTGATGACACTGCCGCGCACTATTTCCCGGGCTGAAACGGGCGACCGCCTGTTTGTGGTCGGCGGCAAATTAGTGTGGCTGGGCCTGTTGGTCGTGGCGGTGTTGCTGCCGCTGCTGGCGATTTTCTGGCGTGGCTTCAGCAGCGAAGCCGGGCAGGGTGGCGGGCTGACCGCCGCACGCGAGCTGCTGACCAGTGCCAACTTCCACTGGTTGCTCGGCAATAGCCTGAAAGTTTCCCTGAGCGTCGCGGCCATCGTCGTACCGCTGGCCTATCTGTTTGCCTACGCGCTGCAGCGCACCTTGATCCCCGGCAAGGTGATCTGGCGCGGCGTGTCGCTGCTGCCCTTGATGGCGCCATCGATGTTGCCGGGCATTGCACTGGTGTATCTGTTCGGCAACCAGGGGCTGTTGCGCGGGTTGCTCTCGGACAATATCTACGGCTTCTGGGGCATTGTGCTGGGTGAGGTGATTTACACCTTCCCACACGCCCTGATGATTCTGCTGTCGGCCTTGTCGCTGGCGGATGCGCGCTTGTTCGACGCGGCCTCAAGCATGGGCGCCAGCCCGGCCCGAGCGTTTCGCAGCATTACCTGGCCGGCCACGCGCCAGGCGGTGTTCGCGGCATTTTGCCTGGTGTTCACCTTGACCATCACCGACTTCGGCGTGCCCGTGGTGGTGGGCGGGGACTACCAGGTGCTGGCGCTGGAAGCCTACAAGGCGGTGGTCGGCCAGCAGCAGTTCGGCCGCGGTGCGTTGATCGGCATGGTGCTGCTGTTGCCGGCGCTGTTCAGCTTTGGTGTGGATGCGTGGTTGCGGCGCCGTCACGGCGACGCCATGAGCGGGCGTGCCCAGGTATTTCAACCACTGCCGTCGCGTTCCAGGGACGGCTGCTACCTGGCTATCGTGCTGCTGATCTGTGCGGCGCTGCTGCTGGTGTTCGGCATGGCGGTGTATTCCTCGCTGGTCAAGTTCTGGCCCTACAACCTGTCGCTGTCCTTGAACCACTACCAGTTCGAAGACACTGCCGGCGGCGGCTGGCTGGCCTATCGCAACAGCCTGACCATGGCGCTGTGCACGGCGTTGATCGGCAGTGCGCTGATCTTCACCGGCGCCTACCTGATGGAAAAAACCAAGGGCCAGCAGGGCCTGAACCTGGCCCTGCGCCTGCTCAGCTTTGTGCCGATGGCCGTACCGGGCCTGGTGCTGGGCCTGGGCTACGTATTTTTTTTCAACCTCGGCGGCAACCCGCTGCATGTGTTCTACGGCAGCATGGCACTGCTGGTGGTGTGCACCATTGCTCACTATCTGACCACTGCGCAAATGACCGCCACCACTGCGCTGCGCCAACTGGACGTGGAATTCGAAGCCGCCGCGTTGTCCCTCAAGGCGCCGCTCTATCGCCATTACTTGAAAGTGACAGTGCCGATCTGCCTGCCGGCGCTGCTGGATATTCTGCGTTACCTGTTCGTGTCGGCGATGACCACCGTCTCCGCTGCGATCTTTCTCTACAGCCCCGACACCATCCTCGCCGCCGTCGCCGTATTGAACATGGACGACGCCGGCAATGTGGGCGGCGCGGCGGCCATGTCGACCCTGATTCTGTTCACCTCAGGCGGCGTCTCGCTGCTGCTGGCGTGGGCCTCACGTGGCGCCTTGCGCCGCTCCCAAGCCTGGCGCCAGACCGCGCCCGGGCAATGATCCTTCAAAGGAGGTATTCGATGTTCAAGCCACTGGCGCTGGTCGCTGCCGTACTCACCGCATTCAGCCTGAATGCCTTCGCCAACACCGAGTTGACCGTGTACACGGCCCTTGAAGCCGAGCAGTTGAAGACCTACAAAAAGGCCTTCGAGCAGGCCAACCCGGATATCCAGATCAAGTGGGTGCGCGACTCCACCGGCATCATTACCGCCAAGCTGTTGGCTGAAAAGGACCGCCCGCAGGCCGACGTGGTGTGGGGCCTGGCCGCCTCCAGCCTGGCGATCCTCGATCAACAAGGCATGCTCGATCGTTACGCGCCGAAGGACCTGGACAAGATCGGCAAAAACTACCGCGACGCCGCCAACCCACCGGCCTGGGTCGGCATGGATGTGTGGGCGGCGACCATTTGCTTCAACACCGTCGAAGCCGAGAAACAGGGCCTGAGCAAACCGGTGAGTTGGCAGGACCTGACCAAGCCTGAGTACAAGGGCAAGATCGTGATGCCCAACCCGGCGTCCTCCGGTACCGGCTTTCTGGACGTGAGCGCCTGGTTGCAAACCTTTGGTGAGCAGCAGGGCTGGCAGTACATGGACGAGCTGCACCAGAACATCGGCCAGTACGTTCACTCCGGCTCCAAGCCGTGCAAGCTGGCGGCGTCCGGGGAGTTTCCGATCGGTATTTCGTTTGAATACCCGGCCGTACAGCTCAAGCGCCAGGGGGCGCCGCTGGACATCATCCTGCCGAAGGAAGGCCTGGGCTGGGAAATCGAGGCGACGGCGGTGATCAAGGGCACGGCCCACGCCGATGCCGCCAGGAAACTCGCGGACTTCTCCGCCAGCCCGGCGGCGATGGAGCTGTACAAGGACAACTTCGCGGTGCTGGCCCAGCCAGGGATTGCCAAGCCACAGACCGAATTGCCCGCCGATTACGAGCAGCGGTTGATCAAGAACGACTTTGCCTGGGCCTCGAAGAACCGCGACAGCATCCTGGCGCAATGGCGCAAGCGCTATGACGGCAAGTCGGAGAAGGTGGCGGGGCAGTAAGGGTACCGATCGTTCCCACGCTCCGCGTGGTAACGTCGCTCCGGACGCTCCGCGTCCGCTCTTGAAGGTCGTGACGCGGAGCGTCACTGGATGAATTCCCACGCGGAGCGCGGGAACGAGAGGACAGTATGAGTAGTGATCTGTTAATTGTCGGCGCCGGCATCCTCGGCCTCTCCCATGCCTACGCCGCTGCCAGGCGCGGGCTCAAAGTCAGGGTTTTCGAACGCAGCGCCACCCCGCTGGGCGCCTCGGTGCGCAACTTCGGCCAGGCGCTGGTCACTGGCCAACCGCCGGGGCCGATGCTCGACCTGGCGCGGCAAAGCCGCGATATCTGGGCACACTGGGCGCAGGCCTGCGGCTTTCAGCTCAAGCGCAATGGCTCCTACCTGTTCGCCCGTACCGAAGCCGAAGAGCACCTGCTCGAAGCCTTCTGCGCCGGGCGTGCCCGCGAGCACGGCTACAACGTGGCGTTGCTGCAAGGCGCGGCGTTGAACGACCTGTACGGCGGCCAGTTCCGCCATCACCGCGCCGCGCTGCATGGCAAGGACGATCAGCAACTGTATTCGCGCGAAGCGATCCCGGCGCTGATCAACTACCTGGCCCAGGAACTGAACGTGGAGTTTCACTTTTCCACCCTGGTGCGCCACGTCGAGCCAGGCCAGTTGCACAGCACGGCGGGGCGTTTTCGCGGCGAGCAGATCATTGTCTGTTCCGGGCACGACTACCAGACCCTGCTGGCCGAATCGATTGCCCCGCTCAACCCACAAATCTGCCGCCTGCAAATGTTACGTGCGCGGCCGAGGCTTGAGCTGAACCTGCAACACGCCGTGTTGACCGGCCTCAGTTGCGTGCATTACGGCGCGTTCGCCGACTTGCCGCAAGCTGCGCCGGTGCAGGCGCAGATCCTGCGCGAAGCACCGCACCTGCATGAGCACGGCATTCACCTGCTGATCAGCCCTACGCCCCATGGCGACCTGATCATCGGCGATTCCCATGATTACGGCAGCGATGCATCGCCGTTCAACGCCGAGCAGGTCGATGACTGGCTGATCGAGCTGGCCGAGCAGACCCTGGGCTGCACACTCCAGGTGCTGGAGCGTTGGCAGGGCGTATATGGCTCGCGTGGGCCCGCGCCGTTTTCGTTTGTGCAGGCGGCTGCCGGCATTAGCATTGCGCTGATGCATACCGGTGTGGGCATGAGTGTGGGGCCGGCCATGGCCGAGCGAAATATCACGGCACTGTGGGGGCCGGCGTGCTAATGGCGGATCAGGCTTCGTCCAATCGCTGAGCCAGCGCCTCGATTTGCTCCTGACGCTCGGCCTGGCTCAACCTGGAGTGGGGGTTGAGCGATGACCATTGCGGATAGGCGCGCGCTTTGTTCAAGGCGTCTGGCAGCTTGCCTTCGCGCCAGGTTTTATCCTGGGGCGTATCGACCTTGATGCCGTGCATCGCCGCATGGCCGCGCAGGTTCAGGGCCTTGAGCAACTGGCGTTGGCGCAGGGCAAGCAGGCGCAGCACGCTGTCGTCGACGGTCAGCTCGCGCTGGCCTTTGATTTTGCCGAGCAGGCGGCCGCCATAACTGCGTGCGGTCTGCAGCGCGCCACCGGCAATCGCACCGGCGATGGCGGCAGCGCCGAGGGTCAAGCCGCCGACCAGCAGGTCCACGCCCGCGCCGGCTGCCGCGCCTGCGGCGATTCCGCTACCCACGCGCACGCCGAGTTGTTTGAGGGTTTCGGGGTTAAACAGGTCGTCGCCCCAGCGCCCGTCCAGCAGCGGCAAGTCGCTGGCGGCGGCGTCCTGCGGGCGGAAGCCGAACAGCTTGAGCAGGGAATCCACGCACTTTTGTTCGCGTTGGCGCACGGCCTTGCGCAGTTCGCTGATCGCGTGCGGCTCATCTGCGGTCATTACGCTGCGCCGGCACGCTGCACAGTCGATCAACAATTCGGCGATCAAGCGTGCGGCGCTTTGTTGGCGCGCCTGGCGTTGGGCTTGCTGGTCGAGGATCAACCGCTCCAACTGCGGCCGTGAGTTTTCCAGCAGCAGGGCCAGGCTTTCATACAATCGCCGTTCGCCGTCTTCCGGCGGCGCCACGCTGTCAAAGCGCACCAGCGCATGCAGGCCCAGGCGAGCCAGGGCTTCACGCCACTGCGGTTCGCGGTGCTCGCTGCTGCTGACGAAATTGAGCACCGGCAGCAACGGCTTGCCGCAGCTGGCCAGCACCTGCAGCTCGTCGCGGTACTTGGCCAGTACCGGCTCGCGGGCGTCGATCACGTACAGGCCGCCATCCGAGGCCAGCAGTTGGCGCAGCACTTTGGCTTCCTGTTCGAAGCGTTGGCGCGCCTCGCTGCCTTCCAGGAACCGCGTCAGGCGGGCCGGGCCATCCAGGCGTTCGCCGGGACGGTCGAGGCGTTCCAGGTAATCGAGCAGGGCGATGGCATCTTCCAGGCCGGGTGTGTCGTACAGCTCCAGCAAGGCTTCGCCGTCCACCGACAAGCGCGCACCTTCGACATGCCGCGTGGTGCTGGGGCGATGGGAGACTTCGCCAAAGTCGACATCGCGGGTCAGGGTACGCAGCAGTGAGGTCTTGCCCACGTTGGTATGGCCGACTACGGCGAGCTTCAGGGGTTTAGTCATGACCGCTCTCCAGCCAGTTCAACGGTGCGCAGTCGGCGAAGGGCAGCTCAAGCTGTTGCAGCGCGCTGTGCCAGTCGCCCAGGCGCTCGGCATCCAGCGCCTGGCCGGGCGGCGCTTGCAGCAGCCACACCCGTGTGGCCGCGGCACTGCGCGCCAGTTCGGCGATCAGCGCCAGGCTGCCACGGTCGGGCGAGCGACGCGGGTCGCAGGCGATGGCGAGGCGCGCGGGCGGGAACCGTGTGAGCTGCTCCAGCAGTTTGTTGCGCGATTCACGGCTGTCGAGGATGCCGGCGTCCTTTACCGTGCCGGGAAGTTTGGGCGGCCAGGGGCGCTGGTCGTCCAGTTCGATGGCAACCAGCAGCGCGCCGTCGCTGTGCAGTTCACTGACGCCGCCTGCCACCTGGTGCAGGTGTTCGGGCGCCGCATCGTTGACCCCCAGCCGCTCGCTGCTCGGCATCAGGCGCTCGCGCAGTTGGGCGTAGCCGGGCTGGGTGAGGTCCAGGCCCAAGGCCGCGCGCCCACGTTTCCAGCGCCACAGGCACAGCAGTGCGAGGATCAGCCGAGGCAGCAGGCCGTAGACCAGCAACACTCCCACCAGCCAGGCGGCCCAGGCCTGGCGGGCGCTTTCGATATTCAGCGCGGAGTCGCCGCTGGCGCGGATCATCTCGACCGTCGGTACGTTGAAGCCGAGTAGGGCGGGCAGGGTGCCGAGGGCCTGGGTGACGGCGATGAAGGTATCCGCCCCCAGGATGGTGGTTTCCCACACGAAGCCGTAACGCCGGGTGGCGAGCAGCATCAGCAAAACCAGCAGGGCGCTGAGCAACGCCAGCAACCACAGGCTGTTGACCAGCACACCGACTGCCCAGCGGTTGAGTTTCTGGCGCTGCAGCAACAGCAGCAGTGCCGGTGCCAGCTGCGCGGCCTTGGCGTCGCGCGCAAGTTTTTCGCTGAGCCACAGCCACAGGCGACCGAGGCTGGCGCTGTGTTCGCCGGCAAACACCAGGCCCAGCGCCCAACTGAGCAGCAGGATCAGGTTCAGGCCGAGCAGGCTGCCCAGGGCCCAGAACACATTCACCGGGGCCATGCCGTTGCCCAGCGCGGCAAACGCCAGGCCGGCGCCGCTGATAACCGCGACTATCGCCAGCAGTACCACGGCCAGGCGCGCGCCTTGCAGCCAGCGACTGAGCGCGCCGGTCAGGCCGTCGCGTTCGGCCAGGTGCAGCGCACGCTGCGCGATACGCGTTGGCAGGTCGCCACCGGCCGAGCGGGCCAGGCGGTTGGCTTCGAGGTCTTCCAGGGGGCCGGCGTGTTCTTCGCGCAGGCGCACGGTTTCGGTCAGCCAGAGTGTGTGCAGCGGGTTCAGTGCAGTCACGCGCCATCCTGTTGTGTTCGTGAGGTTGGAGCATAACCGCTGACTCGCAGCTCTGGTATTCTCGTCGCCATGAAAAAAACTCTCCCTTTAAGCCTGATCGCAGCCCTCGGTGAAAACCGCGTGATCGGCGTCGACAACAGCATGCCCTGGCATTTGCCGGGGGATTTCAAATATTTCAAGGCCACCACCCTGGGCAAGCCGATCATCATGGGGCGCAAGACCTGGGATTCCCTGGGCCGACCGTTGCCGGGGCGCCTGAACATCGTGGTCAGCCGTCAGACCGACTTGGTGCTTGAAGGTGCGCAAGTATTTGCGTCACTGGAAGCTGCGGTTGAACGCGCCGAGGCGTGGGCACTGGAGCAGGGCGTGGATGAGCTGATGCTGATCGGCGGCGCGCAGCTGTATGCGCAGGGGCTGGAACATGCCGATCGCCTGTACTTGACGCGGGTGGCGTTGAGCCCGGAAGGGGATGCGTGGTTTCCGGAGTTTGATCAGAGCCAGTGGAAGTTGGTGTCGAATCTGGAGAACCCGGCAGAGGGTGATAAACCGGCTTACAACTTCGAAGTTTGGGAAAAGGCCTAAAAGCATCGGGGGCAAGCCCTCTCCCACATTTGAATGTATTCACAAATCAAAGTGTGGGAGGGGGCTTGCCCCCGATAGCGTCCTATCAGACCTGCGCCAACTCAGCATGCTCATCGGCATCGAGCAACGCTTTATCCGTCTGCCCCATGAGCTGGCTGGTAATCGCCCCCGCCGTCATCGAGCCATTTACGTTCAGCGCCGTGCGGCCCATATCGATCAGCGGCTCCACGGAAATCAGCAGCGCCACCAGTGACACCGGCAAGCCCATGGCCGGCAGCACGATCAGTGCCGCGAAGGTTGCACCACCGCCAACCCCGGCAACGCCGGCCGAGCTCAAGGTCACAATCGCCACCAATGTCGCGATCCAAAGCGGGTCCAGCGGGTTGATGCCGACAGTCGGCGCCACCATCACCGCCAACATCGCAGGATAGAGCCCGGCACAGCCGTTCTGGCCGATGGTCGCGCCAAACGAAGCGGCGAAACCGGCGATTGACTGCGGGATGCCCAGGCGACGGGTCTGCGCTTCGATGCTCAAGGGGATCGAGGCGGCGCTGGAGCGGCTGGTGAAGGCAAACGTCAGCACCGGCCACACCTTGCGGAAGAAGCGCAGCGGGTTGACGCCGGCCAGCGACAGCAACAGGCCGTGCACCACGAACATCAGGCCCAGGGCCAAGTACGACACCACGACAAAGCTGCCGAGCTTGATGATGTCCTGCAGGTTGGAGCTGGCGACCACCTTGGTCATCAGCGCCAGTACGCCGTATGGGGTCAGCTTCATGACCAGGCGCACCAGGCGCATCACCCAGGCTTGCAGGGTGTCGATGGCGTTAAGCACTTTCTGGCCTTTTTCCACGTCATCCTTGAGCAATTGCAGCGCGGCAACCCCCAGGAATGCGGCGAAAATCACCACGCTGATGATCGACGTCGGTTTGGCCCGGGCCAGGTCGGCGAACGGGTTGGCCGGCACGAACGACAGCAGCAATTGCGGGATATTCAGGTCGGCGACCTTGCCCGCGTAATCGTTCTGGATCACTTGCAGGCGCGCCATTTCCTGGGTGCCGGCGACCAGGCCTTCGGCGGTCAGGCCGAACAGGTTGGTCAGGCCGATACCGATCAGCGCGGCAATCGCGGTGGTGAACAGCAGGGTGCCGATGGTCAGGAAGCTGATCTTGCCCAGGGACGAGGCGTTGTGCAGACGCGCCACGGCACTGAGGATCGACGCGAACACCAGCGGGATCACGATCATTTGCAGCAGTTGCACATAGCCATTGCCGACCAGGTCGAACCAGCCGATGGAAGCCTTGAGCACCGGGTGGCCGGCGCCATAGATGGCATGCAACACCACACCGAATACCACGCCAAGCACCAAGGCGAACAGCACCTTCTTGGCAAGGCTCCAGTGGGTGCGGCCGGTTTGTGCCAGGCCCAGCAACAGGGCTACGAACACCAGTAAGTTGAGAATCAGGGGAAGATTCATTGAAGCTCCGTTGAGAAGGCAGCCAATCGCGTGAGCCTGCGATTGCGAACCGGAGAGCCTAACAGCTTGAAATATATTGATTTAATACCGATATGGAATGGTCACTGTCGTTTTTGGAATAAGCGTTTGACGCTGTCGCGTATGCCCTTGGCGGAATCAGAACGCAGGCCGTCGTGCTCAACGCGAGTACTGTCACACAGATTTGTTAGCGTCGATGTCTTTCACTCAGGAAGGAACGCTTATGAAGCTCGCGCCGAAATTACTTGCCGCCGCTCTCTGCCTTGGGCTCGCCAGCCAGGCGCTGGCCGCCACCGAGTTGAAACACTGGCCGGCGCCTGCCGCCAAACAATTGAACGAGATGATCGCTGCCAATGCCAACAAGGGCAATTTCGCGGTGTTCGACATGGACAACACCAGCTACCGCTACGACCTTGAAGAATCCTTGCTGCCGTACATGGAAAACAAGGGCCTGATCACCCGCGACAGCCTCGACCCTTCGCTCAAGCTGATGCCGTTCAAAGACACCGCCGACCACAAGGAAAGCCTGTTCAGCTACTACTATCGCCTCTGCGAAGTGGACGACATGGTGTGCTACCCGTGGGTGGCCCAGGTGTTTTCCGGCTTCACCCTCAAGGAACTCAAGGTCCAGGTCGACGAGTTGATGGCCTCCGGCAAGCCTGTGCCCGTCACCTATTTTGAAGGCGACGCGGTGAAGAAATCCGAAGTGCAGCCACCAAAAGTCTTCACCGGCCAGGCCGAGCTGTACAACAAGCTGATGGAAAACGGCATCGACGTGTATGTGATGACTGCCGCCTCGGAGGAACTGGTGCGCATGGTCGCCGCCGATCCGAAGTACGGCTACAACGTCAAACCCGAAAATGTCATCGGCGTGACCACCCTGCTCAAAGACCGCAGCACGGGCGAACTGACCACCGCGCGCAAACAGATCGCCGCCGGCAAGTATGACGAGAAGGCCAACCTTGGCCTGGAACTCACGCCGTACCTGTGGACCCCGGCGACCTGGATGGCCGGCAAACACGCGGCGATCCTCACGTACATCGACGAGTGGAAAAAACCGGTGATTGTCGGCGGCGACACCCCGACCAGCGACGGTTACATGCTGTTCCACGATGTGGACGTGGCCAAGGGCGGCATTCACTTGTGGATCAACCGCAAGGACAAATACATGACCCAGCTCAACGGCATGATGGCCAAGCATGCGGCGGCGCAGGCCAAGGAAGGGTTGCCGGTGACGGCGGACAAGAATTGGGTGATCGTCAAGCCGGAGGATATTCAGTAATCACGGGTGTACATCGGTAAATGTGGGAGGGGGCTTGCTCCCGATAGCGGTGGGTCAGGCAGCTCATATATTGCCTGACACTCTGCTATCGGGAGCAAGCCCCCTCCCACATTTTGATCTTCTGTGTGCTGGAGGTTTTGTCCAGGCAAAAAAATGCCCCGCCAAGTGCGGGGCATTTTTATGGGCGAGGCTTACAGCCCGTCTAGCATCGCCTTGTTACGCACGGCACCTTTATCGGCACTGGTCGCCAACAGGGCGTAAGCCTTCAACGCGGTAGTGACTTTGCGCGGACGCTTCTCCACCGGCTTCCAGCCTTTCTTGTCCTGCTCGACCCGGCGTGCCGCCAGTTCTTCATCGCTGATCAACAGGTTGATCGAGCGGTTCGGGATGTCGATCAGCACCTTGTCACCATCCTGCACCAGGCCGATCGCGCCGCCGGCAGCGGCTTCCGGCGAAGCGTGGCCGATAGACAAGCCCGAGGTGCCGCCGGAGAAGCGGCCGTCGGTGAGCAGGGCGCAGGCTTTGCCCAGGCCTTTGGACTTGAGGTACGAGGTTGGATAGAGCATTTCCTGCATACCCGGGCCGCCTTTGGGGCCTTCGTAGCGGATGATTACGATGTCGCCTTCTTTGACTTCGTCAGCCAGGATGCCGCGCACTGAGCTGTCCTGGCTTTCGTAGATCTTGGCGCGGCCTTCGAACACGTGGATGGACTCGTCCACACCGGCAGTCTTCACCACACAGCCGTCGAGGGCGATGTTGCCGTACAGCACGGCCAGGCCGCCTTCCTGGGAATAGGCGTGCTCGACACTGCGGATGCAGCCGTTTTCACGGTCGTCGTCCAGGGTGTCCCAGCGGGTCGACTGGCTGAACGCGGTCTGGGTCGGAATGCCTGCAGGGCCTGCCTTGAAGAAGGTGTGCACAGCTTTGTCGTCAGTCTGGGTGATGTCCCACTTGGCGATGCCTTCGGCGAGGGACGTGCTGTGCACGGTCGGCAGGTCGGTGTGCAGCAGGCCGCCACGGGCCAGGGAGCCCAGGATCGAGAAGATCCCGCCGGCGCGGTGCACATCTTCCATGTGGTATTTCTGGATGTTCGGCGCGACCTTGCACAGTTGCGGCACGTGACGGGACAGACGGTCGATGTCGCGCAGGTCGAAGTCGATCTCGGCTTCCTGGGCGGCAGCCAGCAAGTGCAGGATGGTGTTGGTGGAACCGCCCATGGCGATGTCCAGGGTCATGGCGTTTTCGAACGCCTTGAAGTTGGCGATATTGCGCGGCAATACAGACTCATCGTTCTCGGTGTAGTAGCGCTTGCACAGCTCGACAATGGTGCGGCCGGCCTGCAGGAACAGTTGCTCACGGTCGCTGTGGGTGGCCAGCGTCGAGCCGTTGCCCGGCAAGGCCAGGCCCAGGGCTTCCACCAGGCAGTTCATCGAGTTGGCGGTGAACATGCCGGAGCATGAACCGCAGGTCGGGCAGGCGCTGCGCTCGTATTCCGCGACCTTCTCGTCAGAAGCGCTGGAATCGGCGGCGATGACCATGGCGTCGACCAGGTCGAGGCCGTGGGAGGCAAGCTTGGTCTTGCCGGCTTCCATCGGGCCACCGGAGACGAAGATCACCGGGATGTTCAGGCGCAGGGCGGCCATCAGCATGCCGGGGGTGATCTTGTCGCAGTTGGAGATGCACACGATGGCGTCGGCGCAGTGGGCGTTGACCATGTACTCCACGGAATCGGCGATGATCTCGCGGCTCGGCAGCGAGTACAGCATGCCGTCATGGCCCATGGCGATGCCGTCGTCCACGGCGATGGTGTTGAATTCCTTTGCCACGCCGCCGGCGCGTTCGATCTCGCGGGCGACCAATTGGCCCAGGTCCTTGAGGTGGACGTGGCCGGGGACGAACTGGGTGAACGAGTTGGCAATCGCGATGATCGGCTTCTTGAAGTCGTCATCTTTCATCCCCGTGGCACGCCACAGTGCGCGCGCGCCGGCCATGTTGCGGCCGTGGGTGGATGTTTTCGAGCGGTAATCTGGCATGGAGCACTCCGGGCGGCTAATCAGGTATCAAAGGGGAGTGAGCTTCTATTGACGTCTGGAACACCCGAAAAATGGCACTGGTGTCCGGAAGTTGCCGCAAACGTGACGGGATCGCCGTGCGCATTGGCCTTGAGCTCATAAACCCGCCGGGGGATGACTGGCGATGAATAGGCCCGATTCTACACCGTCTTCCTGTAGGAGCGAGCTTGCTCGCGAAAAACGTAAACGATAACGCAGCGCTATCAGGTAGTCCGTGTCGCCTGTTGGTTTTTCGCGAGCAAGCTCGCTCCTACAGGCGCGAGAAATATTCAGAACTACTGTTTAAAGGCCAGTAAACACTGCGCCCTCTACCGTTTCTCTTCCAATCACAGAAGAGGACGAAGGAATGTCCACCCAGCAAAATGCTCATCGGCTGCGCAATGGGCGCTATTCAGAATCGGGCCGCGTGTACCTGATCACGGCTGTTACCTACCAACGACAATCAATTTTTCAGGACTGGCGCACGGGTCGCCTGCTCGTCAGCGAATTCAGGAAAGCTCAGGAAGACGGTGAGGCGACCTCGCTGGCCTGGGTCGTGATGCCTGACCATTTTCATTGGTTGGTCGAACTGCACAATGGCGACTTGCCAAGACTGATGCGAATCACCAAGTCGCGAAGTGCCCGCGCGATCAACAGTGCGAGGTGCTCTTACGGGACGCTTTGGCAAAAAGGCTATTTCGATCGGGCACTGCGTCGCGAGGAGGACTTGAAAGCAATGGCCCGCTATATCGTCGCGAATCCTTTGCGTGCTGGTTTGGTCGAGCACATTGGTCAATACCCGCTATGGGATGCCATCTGGATATGACGCACCTTCACTTGTAGGAGCGAGCTTGCTCGCGAAGAACGTCAACGATAACGCAGCGCTATCAGGTAGCCCGCGTCGTGTATGAGTTTTTCGCGAGCAAGCTCGCTCCTACAGGGGAAAGCGTCAGTGCCTGATCTGCGCATTGGTCAGCCAACCCCACAGACTGAAAATGATAAAGCTCAAGGCAATCGTGATCAGCAAATGACTGCCGGTTTGCGCAAGTGCTGCGCTGCTGATGGCGGCGGTGAGGAACATGATGCTATTACCCGCCGACGCCGCGGTCCCCGCGCTGCTGGAAAACAACAACATCGCCGCCGAAATGGCAGCGGGGCGAACCAGGGTGACTGCCAGTGCGCTGATCAGCATCGGGATGAGCAGGGTTGCCGTGGTAATGGCTTCAAAGATGACGATCAGCGTCAGCAGAATACCCGCGACGAGCAGTAATCCGAGGCCGATATTGATTTGCCGGGACAGCGCCATACGTTTTTGCAGGTACGAGGCAGCAACGCCGCCGAGCAGGTAGGCCACGCCGTACACCATCAGCACCAGCGCATATTGATATTCGGACAGCTTTAGCGCGTCCATGAAAATCAGCGGTGTCACGCTGATCAAGGCGAAGTAGCAGGCAAACACCAGGGCGGCGATCCACCAATAGCGCAGGAAGTCGCGATTGGTGGCGACGGCTTTGAGCGTGCCTAGGATCGAGATGGTCGCGCGATGCTGGCCGGCAGCCTTGGAAGGCAGGACGCAAAACGCATGGATCAACATGCCCAAGGCCATGAGCGCAAACCCATAAAAGCTCCCTTGCCAGTCGAAGGTGGTTTGCAGCCAGGAGCCGATCAGTGGCGACAGGGCAACAAACGAGCCGCTCAGGGTCATGTAATAGAGGCGTACCCGGGCGCGGTCCTGTTCGTCGAACAGGTCCTCCACCAGCGCGTGACCCAGTACGAAGAAGCCGCAGCCCATGGCCTGCACCGTGCGAAACAGCAGGAACGTCAGGTAATCCGAGGCCATTGCGCAGCCTATTGCCCCGAAGATCGACAGCGTGATGCAGCCGAGCAGCACTTCCTTGCGCCCCCATTTATCCGACAGCGGGCCGGCGACCAGTTGCGAGATCGAAAACACCAGCGTGAACAGACTGATCGACAGCGCGATGTCTGCGCTGGGCGTGTCGAACCGGGTTGCCAGTGCGGGGAAAGAGGGCAGCAGGATATTGATCGGGAAGAAGCTGATCAGGGAAATGCAGGTGATGAGGATAGAGCGGGAGAGGGTGGGTCCAGACATTGTTTTTATTTTCCGGAGTAAAACCAGAAAACGATACTAGTCTGCGAAAAGTGGAATTCAATCAAAACTACTGTGGGCGGCGTCCCATAGTGGTGTACGCCTTTCCTGTAGGAGCGGGCGGCTAGCCCTCGCTCCTACAGGGGAGGTTCCGGTCTTAGCTGTTCGGCAACAACCGGCAGGTAATGCTCTTGATATAGCGCGTCTCGACAATTGCCGGGTGCACCGGATGGTCCGGGCCCTGGCCGCCGCGTTCGAGCATCTGGATATTGCGGTCCAGGTGGCGGGCGCTGGTCAGCAGGATGTTTTGCAGGTCGTCTTCGGGCAGGTGCATGGAGCACGAGGCGCTGACCAGGATGCCGTCCTTGCTGAGCAGGCGCATGGCTTGCTCGTTGAGGCGGCGGTAGGCGCCTTCGCCGTTTTTCATGTCTTTCTTGCGTTTGATGAAGGCCGGTGGGTCGGCGACGATCACGTCGAAGCGTTCTTCGCTGGCTTTGAGTTCTTTGAGCGCTTCGAACACGTCGCCTTCGATGCAGGTCATTTTCTCGGCGACGCCGTTCAGCGCGGCATTGCGCTCGACGCCATCGAGGGCGAAAGCGGAGGCGTCGACGCAGAACACTTCACTGGCGCCGAAAGCCGCGGCTTGCACGCCCCAGCCGCCGATGTAGCTGTACAGGTCGAGTACGCGCTTGCCCTTGGCATACGGCGCCAGGCGTGCGCGGTTCATGCGGTGGTCGTAGAACCAGCCGGTTTTCTGGCCCTGGATCACCGGGGCTTCGAATTTCACGCCGTTTTCTTCCAGCGCTACCCACTCCGGCACCAGGCCGAACACGGTTTCGACGTAGCGGTTGAGGCCTTCGGCGTCGCGCGCGGCGGAATCGTTCTTGAACAGGATGCCGCTCGGCTTGAGCACTTGAGTCAGGGCGGCGATCACGTCTTCTTTATGGGCTTCCATGGTCGCCGAGGCAATCTGCACGACGAGGATGTCGCCGAAACGGTCGACCACCAGGCCCGGCAGCAGGTCGGAATCACCGTAGACCAAGCGATAGAACGGCTTGTCGAACAGGCGATCACGCAGCGACAGCGCGACGTTGATGCGGTGCACCAGCAGCGACTTGTCCAGCGGCAACTTGATGTCGCGCGACAGCAGGCGGGCGCAGATCAGGTTGTTCGGGCTCATGGCCACGATGCCGAGGGTCTTGCCGCCGGCCGCTTCCAGGATAGCCTGGTCACCTGCCTGGAAGCCGTGGAGTGGGGTGGCGGCCACGTCGATTTCGTTGCTGTAGACCCACAGGTGGCCGTTGCGCAAACGACGATCGGCGTTGGCTTTGAGACGCAGGCTTGGCAGGGACATGACGTCGCTCCGGAAAAAAGAGCGGGAGTATACCGTGTTGTGTATGACTTGGCGGCGCCGCCGGACATGTGGGAGGGGGCTTGCTCCCGATAGCGGTATGTCAGAAACAGATGAGCTGACTGATCCACTGCTATCGGGAGCAAGCCCCCTCCCACATTAAGTCCGGTTTCAATCTGGCATTTGAGTGTCGGCCACGTCTGCATAAGGGTTAGAATCCCCGCCTAGCCCAGAGTGTGTACTTATGTCCCAAGAGCTTTCCGCCGAACAGATTCAGCAGGTGCTGCAAGGCATCAGCGTGCCGCCCCAGCCGCAAATCATGGTGGATTTGCAGATGGAACAGTACATGCCCGACCCGGACCTGGAAGTGATCGCCCGACTGATCGCCCAAGACCCGGGCCTGTCCGGCGCGCTGCTGAAAATCGTCAACTCGCCGTATTACGGCCTGAGCAACAAGATCGCCTCGATCCAGCGCGCGGTGAACCTGCTGGGCAGCCGCTCGGTGATCAACCTGATCAATGCGTTGTCGATCAAAGGCGAGATGAGCGATGACACCATCGTCACGCTCAACCGCTTCTGGGACACGGCCCAGGACGTGGCCATGACCTGCCTGACCCTGGCCAAGCGCACCGGCGCTCAAGCGGTCGACGAAGCCTATGCCCTGGGCCTGTTCCACGATTGCGGCGTACCGCTGATGCTCAAGCGGTTCCCCAACTACATGACGGTATTGGAGCAGGGCTACGCCAATGCCGGCCCGGATTGCCGCGTGGTCGACACCGAGAACAACGCGTTCAACACCAACCATGCCGTGGTGGGATACTACACCGCCAAATCCTGGCGCCTGCCGGAGCATGTGACCGACGCCATCGCCAATCACCACAACGCCCTGGCGATTTTCAGCGATGAATCGTCGCGCAACCCTGCCGTTAAAAACCTGCTGGCGATCCTGAAAATGGCCGAGCACATTTGTTCGTCCTATCGCGTGCTGGGCAACCAGACCGTCGACCGTGAATGGGAGGCGATCGGCCATCTGGTACTGGATTACGTGGGCCTGTCGGACTACGACTTCGAAAGCCTGAAGTTGTCGATCCGCGAGCTGGGCGCGCACTGAGCCTTTCTTCCCGAGGTACACATGCCTGAGTTACCAGAAGTCGAAACCACCCGGCGCGGGATTGCCCCTCACCTGGAGGGCCAGCGCGTCAGCCGGGTGGTGGTGCGTGAGCGCCGCCTGCGCTGGCCGATTCCCGACGACCTCGATGTGCGCCTGTCCGGGCAGCGCATCGTGCTGGTGGAGCGGCGCGCCAAGTACCTGTTGATCAATGCCGAAGTGGGCACCTTGATCAGCCACCTGGGCATGTCGGGCAACCTGCGCCTGGTTGAAGTCGGCATGCCTGCGGCCAAGCATGAACATGTGGATATCGAGCTGGAATCCGGCCTGGCCCTGCGCTACACCGACCCCCGGCGCTTTGGCGCGATGCTCTGGAGCCAGGACCCGCACAACCACGCGCTGCTGATCCGCCTGGGGCCGGAGCCGTTGACCGCGCTGTTTGATGGCGAGCGCTTGTTCCAGCTGTCCCGTGGGCGGTCGATGGCGGTGAAGCCGTTCATCATGGATAACGCGGTGGTGGTGGGCGTGGGCAATATCTATGCGACGGAAGCGCTGTTTGCGGCGGGAATCGATCCGCGTCGCGCGGCGGGCGGTATATCGCGGGGGCGTTATCTGAAGCTGGCGATCGAGATCAAGCGCGTGCTGGCGGCTGCCATCGAGCGCGGCGGTACCACGTTGCGCGACTTTATCGGTGGCGATGGGCAGCCGGGGTATTTCCAGCAGGAGTTGTTCGTTTATGGCCGGGGCGGCGCGGCGTGCAAGGTCTGCGGGACCGAGTTGCGCAATGTGGTGCTGGGGCAGCGGGCGAGTGTGTTTTGTCCCAAGTGCCAGAGCTGATTGCTGTGTGATGGCTGATGCCGCCATCGGGAGCAAGCCCCCTCACACATTTGAAATGCGTTCACATGTGGGAGGGGGCTTGCTCCCGATGAGGCCCTTACAGGCGCTGAATAGCCTCAAGCCTTACCGGTAATCTTCCGGTACTTCTCCATCAACTGCTCTTCCGTCTCCGGATGGGCTTCATCCAATGGAATGCAATCCACCGGGCACACCTGCTGGCACTGGGGTTCGTCGTAGTGGCCGACGCACTGGGTGCACAGGTTGGGGTCGATCACGTAGATCTCTTCGCCCTGGGAAATTGCAGCGTTCGGGCACTCGGGTTCGCAGACGTCGCAATTGATGCAATCGTCGGTGATGATCAGGGACATGAAAACTCCTGCCAGGGCCGTCAGCCAAGGCATCTGAAAACTAATGCGCGCAATTGTGCCGCATTGGCGCCCGCAGCGCGAGCGGGCGCCGGTTGAGCGGTCTTACTTCTTGAAGCGTAGCGTCAGCGCATCCGCAACGGCCGGATGCACGAACTTGGTGATATCTCCGCCCAAAGCAGCGATTTCGCGCACCAACGTCGAGGAAATGAACGAGTAACGTTCCGACGGCGTCAGAAACAGGCTTTCCACGTCCGGCGCCAGTTGGCGGTTCATGTTGGCCAGCTGGAATTCATATTCGAAATCCGACACCGCGCGCAGGCCACGCAGGAACACATTGGCATTCTGCTCCTTGGCAAAATGCGCCAGCAGCGTCGCAAAGCCCACCACTTCTACGTTAGGCAGGTGCTTGGTGACCTCACGGGCCAGCTCCACGCGTTGTTCCAACGGGAACAGCGGGTTTTTCTTGGGGCTGGCGGCAACCGCGATGATCACATGGTCGAACAGGCGAGAGGCGCGTTCGACCAGATCGCCATGGCCTTTGGTAATCGGGTCGAAGGTACCTGGGTACAACACTCGGTTCATCGCGTCGTCCTGGCGGAGTCCGTTGGGGAACCGGATGGTATCGCAGCCATCCCGGTCGGCCAAGTCGACTTATGTAGATAGATGCCGTGAATCCTGCGATTTTTCACGCTGTTTTCAGACGTTCGGACAAAGCCGACGCCAGTTGGGCAGTCAATCCATACACCGACAATTGGGGATTTGCCCCAATGCTGGTGGGGAACAGAGAGCCGTCGTGAATCGACAGGTTGCGCAGTTGGTGATGGCGACCGAGGCTATCGGCCACTGCGTTTGTCGGGTCTTCGCCCATGGCGCAACCGCCCATCACATGGGCGCTGCCCAGGGTGGTGCGATGCAGTTCGAGGCTCAAACCGTCGATCAAACTACGTGCATCTGCCAGGTTATTCACGTACCGGGCGTCGTGATGCAGGGGCTTGACCGATTTGGCGCCCGCCGCGAACTGAATCTCGGCCATGCTGTGGAAGGCCCGGCGCAGGCCGTCCCAGGCATAGGGCGAGACCTGATAGTCGAGCACCGGCGTACCGTCACCGCGTAATTCCACTGCGCCGCCAGGGCTGTCGGGGTGAAAGCCGTCTCGCAATAGCGCGAGCATGGCGTGGGTGTGGGGCAATTGGCTCATGTCCAGGGCGTTCTGCGCGCCGTAGCCGCCGAACAGGGTGGTAGCCAGTCCTGGATGCAGGGGCGGAGCTTCTAGTTTGTAGGACATTTTACCGGTGGTGCCGTCCTGCCACTGGAAGTGGTCGGAATAGATCGACTGCGGCGCACCGTAGAACGGGTTGATCACCTCGTCGAACAACCCGGCGGAGAAATTCACCAGGTGCAGGAAGGTGCGTTTGCCCAGGCGTGAATGCGGGTCGGGCGCGCCCGAGCGCATCAGCAATGCCGGGCTGTTGATGCCGCCGCCCGCGAGTACGTAGTGTTTGGCCTTCACGGTGATCTTGCGGCCGGTAGGCGCCACGCAGCGCTCATCCATGGCCACGCATTCCAGGCTGCTGATCATGTCGCCGCTGTATTTGAGGCGCTCGGCGCGAGCCAGGTAGAGCAGCTCGCCGCCTTTCTCCAGCGTGGCGGGGATGGTGGTCACCAGCATCGATTGCTTGGCATTGACCGGGCAGCCCATGCCGCAATAACCCAGGTTGAAGCAACCGCGCACATTGCGCGGGATCACGTGCCAGCTGTAGCCGAGCTTTTCGCAGCCTTTGCGGATCACGTCGTTGTTGGCATTGGGCGGCAGGGCCCATGGCGCGATGCCCAGGCGCTGCTCCATGGTCTCGAACCACGGCGCCATCTCGGCGCTGCTATGGCCCTTCACCGCGTAGTCGCTGGCCCAATGGGCGAGGGTGGCATCCGGTGTGCGGAAGCTGGAGGTCCAGTTGATCAGCGTGGTGCCGCCCACCGCCCGGCCCTGCAGGATGGTAATCGCACCGTCCTTGCTCATGCGGCCGATCCCTTCCTGGTACAGGCTGGCATAGGCTTCGTCTTCCAGCAGCTTGAAATCGCTGCTGGTCTTGAGTGGGCCTTCTTCGATCAACAGCACCTTGTAGCCAGCGGCGCTGAGGATTTCGGCGGTGGTGCCGCCACCGGCGCCGCTGCCGATGATGGCTACGTCGGCTTCCAGGGTCAGGTCGCTGTCGAGGGCGGCGCCGTTGTGGGTTTTCCAGCCGCGGGCCATGCCGTCGCGGAATAGATCGGGTACGGGCATCAGGTTCGTCTCTGGTTTTTATTGTTGGGGATGCAAATCAGATTTTCGGCGGGCCGGGATAGCCGCAATGGGCCCAGGACTCGGGCCGGAAGTACCAGGCCATGGTCACCAGCTTGAGCAGCGAGCCCTGGCCCATGCGCAGCAGGTTCAGGTAGCTGTTTTCCCAACGCTGCAGGAAGTTGCGGATCTGCTCCGCGCTGGCGTTTTCCCAACTGCCCCAGATACCCGTCAGCGGGCCTCGGGTAATGCCCATGCCGAGCACATCGAACAGCTGCTGGGTGAGCTTGAACATCTCGGGTGACAGGTGCTGCAGGCTGTAGTCGAGCTTTTTCAGGGTGTCTTCAATCCCGGCGCTGACGGCCTGGGCGCTGGCTGCGCCTTCCAGCAGTACCGGGATCACCGCGCGCAAAAATGGCAGGTCACTGGTCCGCAACAGCGCAAAGCCGCTGGCCGGCGTGCTGCCCGAGCAGCCGCTGAGGCTCGCCCCCAGCCCGGCGGTGGCCAGGAACGCGCTGGCGCACAGGCCGATTTTCAAGACGCCGCGCCGCGACAGCGCAGGTGTTTCAGTCAGGCTGGGGTTCATTGTTTTTATTGTCCCGCAGGTGAGGTTATCAGCGAATAAACAGCTTCTGGATCAACTTCTGAATGGTTTTTCCGTAGGGCGGGTAGATCAGCTTCGCCGCGTTCAAACGCTGTTTGACCAGCACGCCCTTGGCCTTGCTGAAGGTCAGGAAACCTTCGTGGCCGTGGTAGTGGCCCATGCCAGAGGGGCCGATGCCGCCGAATGGCATGTCGTCCTGGGCCACGTGCAGCAGGGTGTCGTTCAGGCACACGCCACCGGAGTGGGTCTCGTGGAGCACACGGTCCTGTTCGCGTTTGTTGTAGCCGAAGTAATACAGGGCCAGCGGGCGAGGGCGTTGGTTGATGTAGGCAAAGGCCTGGTCGATGCCGCGATAGGGCACGATCGGTAATAGCGGACCAAAGATTTCGTCCTGCATGACCGTCATGTCGTCGCTCACATTCAGCAACAGGCTATGGGCCATACGGCGTGCCTGGCCCTGGTCGTAAAGAGGAATCAGGGTGGCGCCCTTGTCGGTGGCATCCTTGGCGTAGGCATTGAGCCTGGCCAGTTGCCGCTCGTTGATAATGGCGGTGTAGTCCGGGTTGTCGGCCAGGGTCGGATAAAACCCGCGAATCGCGTTGGCGTAAGCCTCGACAAAACCGCCCACACGTTCCTCCGGCACCAGCACATAGTCGGGCGCCACGCAGGTTTGCCCGGCGTTCAAGGCCTTGCCGAAGGCGATACGTTCGGCGGCGTCCTTGAGCGGCACGTCGGCGGAAACAATGGCCGGCGATTTGCCGCCCAACTCCAGGGTGACCGGGGTGAGGTGTTCGGCGGCGGCCCGCATCACATGCCGGCCGATGCTGGTGGCGCCGGTGAACAGCAAATGATCGAAACGCAACCTGGAAAACGCCACGCCGACATCAGCTTCGCCGAGCACCACGCACACCAGGTCCTCGGGGAAGATTTTTGCCAGCAATGCCTTGAGCAGTTCGCCGGTGGCCGGCGTGGATTCGCTGAGCTTGAGCATTACCCGGTTGCCGGCGGCCAAGGCTCCGACCAGCGGACCGATAGCCAGGTACAGCGGGTAGTTCCACGGCACGATGACGCCGACCACACCCAGCGGTTGGTAAATGACTTTGGCCGACGCGGGCTGAAAGGCAATGCCTACAGCACGCCGAGAAGGTTTCATCCAGCCTTTGAGGTGTTTACTCGCGTAGTGAATGCCGTGCAGGCTGGGCATCAGTTCGGCGAACAGGGTTTCGTCCGCGCTGCGATGGCTGAAGTCCTGGCTGATCGCATTGATCAGCGCCTGGCGTTCATTGCTGAGCACATCGCGCAGGGCCTTGAGCCATTGCTGGCGTTGCGCGGCCGGCGGCATCGGGTTGGCGGCATAGGCGCGACGTTGGGCGTCGAACAGGATCTGGAGTTGATCCAGCGCCTGGGATTGCTGCAGGTAGGCAACGTTGGCAGACATGGCGCGGTCCCGGTTGTTATAGGTCTGCCTGGATTTTTAGAGTCATTACTCTAAATTGTCAAATAACATTGCAGTAACAACCAGATTTATCCTGACCCGGATAGGCCGTAAGATGCCTCATCCTGTGTTTGGAAGCTGAGCCCTATGGCACCACGAGTAAAGACCAGCGAGCGAATTGTGCAAACCAGCCTGGAGCTTTTTAACCAGCAGGGCGAGCGCAGTGTCAGCACCAACCATATCGCTGCCCATATGGAGATTTCCCCGGGCAACCTGTACTACCACTTCCCCAATAAGCAGGCGATTATCGCCGTGCTGTTCCGTGAATACGAAGCGTTGGTGGACAGTTTCCTACGCCCGCCTCAGGGGCGGGCGATGGTGGTGGAAGACAAACGCTTTTACCTGCAGGCGGTACTGGCCGGCATGTGGCGCTACCGCTTCCTGCACCGCGACCTCGAACATTTATTGGAAAGCGACCCCGAGCTGGCCACGGGCTATCGGCGGTTCTCCCAGCGCTGCCTGATCCAGGGCGGGGCAATCTACCAGGGCTTTGTCGACGCCGGCATCCTCACGATGGACCCGGTGCAAACCGAGGCCCTGACCCTCAATGCCTGGATCATCCTCACCTCGTGGGTGCGTTTCCTGTGCACCACCAATGAAAATTCCACTCATTTGAGCGCCGAAGCGATAAAACGTGGGGTCTATCAGGTGCTGGTGCTGGAGGCAGGGTTTGTCACGCCTCAGGCAAAAACGGCGGTGGATGGGTTGTTCAAAGAGTTTTACGTGCCATTGAACCAGGCATTGGAAGAAGTGAAGTAAGACCTTTCCCCTTTGTATGCACAGGAGTCAATCATGCCGCTTGCCCAACTGATCAGCCCCCAGGCATTAGCCGAGCGCCAAACGTCGGCCGGGCTGGTGATCCTCGATTGCCGTTTCGCCCTGGAAGACCCGGATTACGGCCTGTGCAGCTATGCCGAAGGGCATATCGAAGGGGCGCAATATGCCGACCTGGAGCGCCATCTCAGCGGCCCGGTGATCAAGGGCGTGACCGGCCGTCACCCGCTGCCCGCGGCGCACGCCTTCATTCAGCAATTGCAGGCATGGGGCATCAGCGCTGATACCGACGTGGTGCTGTATGACGACGGCCCAGGGGCCTTTGCGGCTCGGGCATGGTGGTTGCTGGCCTGGCTCGGCAAGCGCGAGGGTGTGTTTATCCTGGATGGCGGCCTCAAGGCGTGGCACGCGGCGGGCTTCCCATTGAGCCTGGATGCGCCGGTGGTTGAACCAGGCACGTTTGCCGGTACGCCGGATAATCGATTGGTGCTCGATGCCGAGCAGTTACAGAAACGCCTGGGCGAACCGGACATGACGTTGATCGATGCTCGCGCCCAGGCGCGTTTTCGTGGCGATGTGGAGCCAATCGACCCGATCGCCGGGCATATTCCAGGCGCTCAATGCGCGGCCTTCAATGAAAACCTGGGCAGTGATGGGCGCTTTTTGCCGGCTGAGCAGCTCAAACAGCGTTTTGCTGCGCAGTTGCAGGGCCGGTCGCCGGATGAGCTGGTGGCGTATTGCGGTTCGGGTGTGACAGCGTGTCATAACCTGTTTGCGTTGGGCTTGGCGGGGTATCCGTTGGGCAAGTTGTATGCGGGATCTTGGAGTGAGTGGATTACGGATCCAGCGCGGGAAATTGCCACTGGCGACTGAGCAATCGGCCTGCGAACCCGATCAAAATGTGGGAGGGGGCTTGCCCTAATGCCAGTCAGTTTAAGAAGTAGAAAGGGTAAAAAGTAACCTGTGGCGAGGGAGCTTGCTCCCGCTGGACTGCGCAGCAGTCCCATTTTTGGGGCCGCTTCGCGGCCCAGCGGGAGCAAGCTCCCTCGCCACAGGTACAGTGTTCGTCCTTAACTGACTGGCATTAGGGCTTGCCCCCGATAGCCATAGGTATCTACACAATTTTGTAGCAGCCTACGGTAACCACGATGCGAAGCGAGTCGCTCTTGATCTTGCTTTTGATCTAGGCGCCCCGTTAAACCACGCTGGCCTGAATTCGATATTGATTTGGGGGGTAAACCGGCAGGGATGCCGGTTTAGCCGCCCCGCGCCATGGATGGCGCGTGGCGGCGGCCCCCCAAATCACTGTCGGATTACGGGCACACCGAGCCGGGGCGAGGTGCCGAGTGGTGGGGCAAGAGCCCTTTGGTTACTTTGGGGCTCTTTTCCAAAGTGACCCGCCGTCAGGGCGGAACCCTAAGCCGCCGTTACCGCAGCAACGGATATGTACTCGCCCTGATCCGACATCCTGGTCGGCTGTCAGGCCGCAATCGGGGGCAAGCCCCCTCCCAAATTTTTATCTGTGTTGTGCCAGTAGCCATTGGGGGATGCGGCGTTCCAGGTAGTAGCCGGGGCGTTTCAGCGAACCCTCTACAAACCCCACATGCCCGCCCTTGGCCGTCAGCTCGAACTCGGTACAGTCTGATAGCTCACTGGCCTCGGGCAAACTGTGGGCAAACACGAACGGGTCATCAGCCGCCTGGATAATCAACGTCGGCGTGCGGATAGCGCCCAGGTAGTAGCGACTCGAGGCGCGGCGGTAGTAGTCCTCGGCGCTGAGGAAACCGTGCAGCGGCGCGGTGACCCGGCCATCGAAATCCCAGAACGTGCGCATTTTCTCCAACGGACCCAACGCCTCCAGGGCGTTGAGCCCGTCTTGTCGGCCGTCCTGCAAAAACTGGCGTTGCTTGACGCGGACATAAGCCAGCATCTCGCGCATAAAGTGCTTCTGATACACCCGCGAGAAGCCAATCCCTATGCGGTCCGCGCATTGATCCAGGCGAAACGGCACCGACACCGCCGTCGCGCCTTGCAGCCCGGAGGCGTCGCCGGTTTCCCCCAGGTGCTTGAGCAATACGTTGCCGCCCAAGGAATAACCCACCGCATATAAAGGCGCCAACGGCCGCTTGGCACGCAGATGGGCAATCGCTGCCGCCAGATCTTCGCTGGCACCGGAATGGTAGCTGCGGGCCAACAAATTCGGCTCGCCTGAGCAACCGCGCCAGTTCAAGGCTGCGCTGGCCCAGCCTTGGGCCGCGAGCGCCTTTTGCAGGCCGGCGACGTAGGGCGAGTTGGACGAGCCGGTTAGCCCGTGCAGCACCAGCACCACAGGCGCGTGCACGTCATGTGGGCCGTGCCAGTCGAGGTCCAGAAAGTCGCCGTCTTCCAGCCACAGGCGTTCGCGCTGACGCTCGATATGCGTGGTGGGACGCCATAGCGGCCCCCACAGCGTTTGCAGATGGGGGTTGCCGAGGCCGAAGGCGGGGGTGAAGCGGTCCACAGATGCCGTCATGAAATACTCGCTGCCTGACAAGCTCGCTCCTACAGGGTGCGGTGCCACAACGCGTAATAAACCCGCCCGGACTTCTGCTCACGGTGCAAGCGCCAGCTCCCCGGCAGGCCGAGCGTCGACGGCGCTGTCTCGCTTTCAGTGTAGACCCACGCATCCGGCGCCAACCATTGGCGTTCTTCCAGCAATGCACACACGGTCGGCAGCAGGTTCTGGTTGAACGGTGGGTCGAGGAACACCACGTCGTATTCGCTGGCCGCCTGGGTTTCCAGGTAGCGCAAGGCGTCGGCGGTCTGAACCTGGCCGTTGGTGCAGCGCAACGTGCCCAGGTGTTCCTTGAGGCTGGACACCGCCACATTGCTCGCATCCAGCGCCTGGGCCTGGGAGGCGCCACGGGACAGCGCCTCCAGGAACAGCGCGCCACTGCCCGCAAACGGGTCGAGCACCTTGGCGCCGCCGATGTAGGGCGCAAGCCAGTTGAACAAGGTTTCGCGCACGCGATCTGGCGTCGGGCGCAGGCCCACGACGTCGGGGAAGCTCAGCTTGCGGCTGCCCCATTCACCGCCAATGATGCGCAGTTGGCCCACACCGTTATGTACGTTGTGGACAGGTTTTTTCGGGCGAGATGAACTGGCCATTAATGCTCCGGAACCCCGAGCGGCTGCTCGGCAGGTTTATCAGTGGGGGGCGGTAGTGGCTTTTGCGCAATCGTCGGGCCGGCGGTCACGATGACCATCTTGTCGGCGCTCAAGTGTTTGTTCATTGCAGCCTTGACCTGCTCCACGGTCAGGGCCTGGGATTGTTTCATGAAATCCTCCAGATAGCTCAGCGGCAGGTTATAGAAACCCATGGCGCCAAGCTGCCCGACGATATCGGCGTTGCTCGCGGTGGACAGCGGGAAACTGCCGGCCAGTTCACGCTTGGCATCATCCAGCTCTTT
Source organism: Pseudomonas sp. R4-39-08 (assembly GCF_003852275.1). Taxonomy (NCBI): domain Bacteria; kingdom Pseudomonadati; phylum Pseudomonadota; class Gammaproteobacteria; order Pseudomonadales; family Pseudomonadaceae; genus Pseudomonas; species Pseudomonas sp. R4-39-08. Next base: position 5,512,463 of record NZ_CP027733.1, on the reverse strand, counting down.
CTGGGTGGGGCCGGTCTTGAGGTAGTCGGCCACGACGTCTTCGACCAGGCGCAACGTGCCGCCGCTCATTTCGGCGCGGGTTTGCAGGTTGATCATGAACGGGCCGCGCACCTGCATCGGCGAGAAGCCGGAGTACACGCCGTAGGTGAGGCCGCGTTTTTCACGCACTTCGCTCATCAACCGCGTGCCGAAACCACCGCCGCCCAGAATCTGGTTGCCCAGGGACAGTGCAGCGTAGTCCGGATCGGCGCGATCGATGCCCAACTGGGCAAACAGCAGGTGGGTCTGCTTGGAGGGAAACTCGATGCGGCTCAGGCCGGCCTTTGGCTCGGTTGGCTGGGCAATCTTCGCCAAGGCCGGGCCCTTGGGCAACGCGGCAGAGACCTTGGCGGTCATGGCTTCGGCTTCGGCGCGGGTCAGGTCGCCCACCACCGCGATCACGGCATTGCCTGCCGCATAAGCCTTGGCGTGGAACGCCTGCAGCTGTTGCACGGTAATCGCCGGCACGCTTTCTGGCGTGCCTTCGCTTGGGTGGGCATACGGATGGTCGCCGTACAGGCGCTTGAACAGCTCGATGCTCGCCAGCTTGGCGGGATTCTGTTTCTGGTATTCGAAGCCGGCCAGGATCTGATTCTTGATGCGTGCCAGTGAGTCGGCCGGGAAGGTCGGCTTGCCGATCACGTCATCGAACAGCGCGAGTGCGGCATCGCGTTTGTCGCTGTCGCTCAAGCTGCGCAGGGACACCAGGGCCATATCGCGATAGGCGCCATTGCCAAAGTCGGCCCCCAGGCCTTCAAAGCCGCTGGCGATCTGGCTGACGTCCTTGCCCGGCACGCCTTCGTTGAGCATGGCGTTGGTCATCAACGCCAGGCCCGGCACGTTGCCGTCCTGGCTGCTGCCGGCGGCGAACAGGATGCGCACGTCGAACATCGGCAGTTCATGGGCTTCGACGAACAGCACCTTGGCGCCTTCGGCGGTGGTCCAGGTTTGCACGTCGAGCTTGCGGTTGGTCGGCGCCTTGCCGTCCAGTTCAGCCAGCGATTGCAGTGTGTTGGCCGTTTGGGCCTTGTCCAGTGCCTGGCTGGCGACCGACTCGCTCGGGCGCAACAGGTACACGGCACCGGCCGCGATCAAGGTGACGGCGATCAGGCCGGGCAGAATCAGGCGGTTGCTCTTGCGGTCACTCATGAGCGGTCTCCTCAGGCAAAACATGGGCGACGCTCAGACGTTCGCGGGTGAAATAGGTGCGCGCAGCCTTCTGGATATCTTCTGGGGTGACGCTTTGCAGGTCGGCAAGCTCAGTGTCCATCAGCTTCCAGGACAGGCCGACGGTCTCCAGCGAGCCGATCGCCGTGGCCTGGGCGGTGATGGAGTCGCGCTGGTAGACCACGCCCGCAATCACCTGGGCGCGGATGCGCTCCAGCTCTTCGACGGTCGGCGGCTTGGCTTTGAGCTCTTCCAGCAGGCGCCACAGGCCGGCTTCGGCTTGGGCGACGGTTTTTTTCTTCTGCTGGTTGGGCGTGGCGGTCAGCATGAACAGGGTGTCGCCGCGGGTGAAGGCGTCATAATCGGTGGAAGCGGCTGAGACCAGTTCTTCACCCCGCTCCAACTGCTCGGAGATACGCGCGCTGTAACCGCCGTCGAGCAGGGCCGAGATCAGGCGCAGGGCTTGTACCGAGCGCTTGTCCTCGGCGGTGGCCAGGCTCGGCACGTTGAAACCGAGGAATACGCTGGGCAGCTGGGTTTGCACATGCAGGGTCAGCAGGCGCTCGCCGGGCTCGGCCAACTCCATCGGGACCTTGGCTGGCGGGACGTCACGCTTGGGGATCGGGCCGAAGTAGCGCTGGGCCAGGTTTTTCACCTCGTCCGGCGTGACGTCGCCGACCACTACCAGGGTCGCGTTGTTCGGCACGTACCAGGCCTGGTACCAGTGGCGCAGTTCCTCGACCTTCATGCGCTCAAGGTCAGCCATCCAGCCGATGGTGGGCGTGTGATAGCCGCTGGCCGGGAAGGCCATGGCCTTGAAGCGTTCATAGGCCTTGGACATCGGGTTGTCGTCGGTGCGCAGGCGGCGCTCTTCCTTGATGACCTCGATTTCGCGGCTGAACTCATCGGCCGGCAGGCGCAGGCTGGCCATGCGGTCGGCTTCCAGTTCGAAGGCCACGCCCAGGCGGTCACGGGCCAGCACCTGGTAATAAGCGGTGTAGTCGTCACTGGTGAAGGCGTTTTCTTCAGCGCCCAGGTCGCGCAGGATCAGCGAGGCTTCGCCGGGGCCGACCTTGGCGCTGCCCTTGAACATCATATGTTCCAGGGCATGGGACAAACCGGTCTGGCCCGGGGTTTCGTAGCTCGAGCCGACCTTGTACCAGACCTGGGAAACTACCACCGGCGCGCGATGATCTTCGCGCACGACCACCTTGAGGCCGTTGTCGAGGGTGAATTCGTGGGTGGGTTGTGGGTCGGCAGCCAAAGCTGAAAAGGGCAGACAAACTGTGCTGAGCAGCAGGCCTGCGGCGCGGCGGGCTAGAGCATTCATTCGTTTTTTAACCTGTTGGACTGCCCGCTTGGTCTTAGCGTCGGCGGGCGAGGAGGTGCTAGGATACTGATCCGACCTAGGGACGGCCACTACGGCTGTCTTGTTGAGGCCCTATTTTGGCCTTCAAAATGTTGCGCATGAACGAGCTGGCTAAAAAACAGTCTGTTACGCATCGAATTTTATTTACCGAAGCGCCTGCTGGCGCGTCGCTACCTTGAGATAGCCGTCTCCATGTTTGGTTCCAACGACGACAAGAAGACCCCAGCTGCGGCTGGCGAGAAGAAAGGCCTGTTCGGATGGCTGCGCAAAAAGCCGCAGGAAACCGTCGTCGAACAGCCACAGGTTCAACCTGAACCTATCCCTGAGCCTATAGTAGAAGCCGAGTCGGTAGTTGAAACACCGGCGCCGACGGTGTTGCCGATGGCCGAGCCGGTGCTGCAGCCTGCGGTCGAGCCAGAGCCAGAGCCAGAGCCAGAGCCAGAGCCAGAGCACAAGCCGTGGCCGCCACTGCCGATGGCTGAAGAGCCGGTGGCGCTGGTTGAAGATGTGCAGGTTGAGCACGTAGCGCCGCCTATTCCTACGGTGGTTGAACCCGTAGCGACAGTCGTCCCGCCGCCACCTGCCGTCGAAGCCCCCGCGCCTGCCGTCATCGAAGAGCCGGCCGCTGAAACCAGCAAAACCGGCTTTTTCACCCGTCTCAAGCAAGGCCTGAGCAAAACCAGCGCCAGTATCGGCGAGGGCATGGCCAGCCTGTTCCTCGGCAAGAAGACCATCGATGACGAGCTGCTGGAAGACATCGAAACCCGCCTGCTCACCGCAGACGTAGGCGTCGAAGCCACCGCCGTGATCATCCAGAGCCTGACCCAGAAGGTCGCCCGCAAGCAGCTGACCGACGCCGACGCGTTGTACAAATCCTTGCAGGCCGAGCTGGCCGCCATGCTTAAACCCGTTGAAGCGCCGCTGGTGATCACCCCGAAGAAGCCGTTCGTGATCCTGGTGGTAGGCGTCAACGGCGCCGGCAAGACCACCACCATTGGCAAGCTGGCGAAAAAACTGCAGTCCGAAGGCAAGAAAGTCATGCTCGCCGCCGGCGATACCTTCCGTGCCGCTGCCGTCGAGCAACTGCAGGTGTGGGGCGAGCGCAACAAGATCCCGGTGATCGCCCAGCACACCGGTGCCGACTCCGCGTCGGTGATCTTTGATGCCGTGCAGGCAGCCAAGGCCCGGAACATCGATGTGTTGATCGCCGACACCGCCGGCCGCCTGCACACCAAAGACAATTTGATGGAAGAGCTGAAGAAAGTCCGCCGCGTGATCGGCAAGCTCGATGCCGACGCTCCGCATGAGGTGCTGCTGGTGCTGGACGCCGGTACCGGGCAGAACGCCATCAGTCAGGCCAAACAATTCAACCAGACGGTGCAACTGACCGGCCTGGCATTGACTAAGCTCGACGGCACGGCCAAGGGCGGTGTGATTTTCGCCCTGGCCAAGCAGTTCGGGTTGCCGATTCGTTATATCGGCGTCGGTGAAGGCATCGACGACCTGCGCACCTTTGAAGCCGAACCCTTTGTACAGGCACTGTTTGCCGAGCGGGAGCGTTCATGATTCGATTCGAACAGGTCGGTAAACGCTACGCCAACGGGCATGTGGGCTTGCATGAGCTGAGCTTTCGAGTACGGCGGGGCGAGTTTTTGTTCGTGACCGGGCATTCCGGCGCCGGTAAGAGCACCTTGTTGCGCCTGCTGCTGGCCATGGAGCGCCCGACCACCGGCAAGCTGCTGCTGGCGGGACAGGACCTGGCCACCATCAGCAATGCGCAGATTCCGTTCCTGCGCCGTCAGATCGGCGTGGTGTTTCAAAACCACCAGTTGCTGTTCGACCGCACGGTGTTCAACAACATTGCCTTGCCCCTGCAGATTCTCGGGCTGTCCAAGGCCGAGATCGTCAAGCGGGTGGATTCAGCCCTGGAGCGCGTGGCCTTGTCGGACAAGACCGACCTCTACCCCGGCGACCTGTCCACCGGCCAGCAACAGCGCGTCGGTATCGCGCGCGCCATCGTCCACCGCCCGGCCTTGCTGCTGGCGGATGAACCCACCGGTAACCTCGACCCGCGTTTGGCGGCCGAGATCATGGGGGTGTTCGAAGACATCAACCGGCTGGGCACCAGCGTGTTGATCGCCAGCCACGACCTGGCGCTGATTGCGCGCATGCGCCATCGCATGCTGACCCTGCAACGCGGCCGTCTGATCGGCGACGGGGAGGCTGGCGTATGAGTGCAACACGCAGCCCTAAAGTATCCGAACGCGTGGCGCCGAAACCGGCCGACCCGCAACCGAAAAAGAAAAAACACGACGAAGACGACGGCCCGGACTTTGGCACCCTGTTGCGTGCCTGGATCGAAAGCCACCGCGCCAGCCTGCTCGACAGCCTGCGTCGCCTGGGCAAGCAGCCGATCGGCAGCTTTTTCACCTGCCTGGTGATGGCCGTGGCCCTGAGCCTGCCAATGGGCTTGTCGTTGCTGCTCAATAATGTGGAGCGCCTGGGCGGTTCCTGGCAGCGCGCGGCGCAGATTTCCCTGTATCTGAACCTCGACGCCAGCGCCAAGGACGGCGAGGGCCTGCGCGACGAGATCAAGAACCTGCCAGGGGTGGCGGATGCCGAATACATCAGCCGCGATCAGGCGCTGGAAGAGTTCCAGCAACAATCCGGCCTGGGCGAGGCGCTTAAAGAACTGCCGCAGAACCCGCTGCCAGGCGTGGTGCTGGTGACGCCCAATGAAGTAGACAAGCCTGCCCTGGAAGCCCTGCGACAAAAACTCGCAGAGATGCCCAAGGTGCAACAAGCGCAACTTGATCTAGTCTGGGTAGAGCGCCTGGCCGCGATCCTCAAGCTGGGCGACCGCTTCGTGTTCGGTTTGACGGTGCTGTTGGTGTCTGCATTACTTTTGGTGATAGGTAATACCATTCGTCTTCATATTGAAAACCGCCGCACCGAGATAGAAGTGATTAAACTGGTCGGCGGCACGGACAGCTATGTGCGTCGTCCTTTTCTGTACATGGGCGCGCTTTATGGCTTTGGTGCCGGGATTTTGTCCTGGGGCGTGTTGGCTTTTGGCCTGGACTGGCTGAACGATGCAGTTATCGGGCTTGCCGGCTTGTACGGCAGCGATTTTGCCCTGGCAGGGGTGCCGGTAGCCGATGGTCTGAGCCTCTTGCTTGGCGCGGTATTGTTGGGGTATATCGGTGCGTGGATTGCGGTGGCACGGCACTTACGTGAGCTGGCACCGAAGTAGTTAATGTCAGGGTAATGTAGTTTCGTTTGTATTGACCTTGTCAGCAGTTTAGGGAACTTGTCCTACGGTTCCCCGGTCAATTTTCGCAGTGCTGAACTGCACGAGTTATGTGAGTCGGAGGTTTTTTCGTATGACCACTTCTTTGCAACCTGCTTATGCCTTGGTCCCGGGTGCGAACCTGGAAGCCTATGTGCACACGGTAAACAGCATTCCCTTGCTGACGCCCGAGCAGGAGCGTGAACTGGCCGAGAGTCTCTACTATGAGCAGGATTTGGGGGCGGCTCGGCAGATGGTGCTCGCCCACCTGCGTTTTGTCGTACATATCGCCCGTAGCTATAGCGGCTACGGCCTGGCCCAGGCTGACCTGATTCAGGAAGGCAACGTTGGCCTGATGAAGGCGGTGAAGCGTTTCAACCCGGAAATGGGTGTGCGCCTGGTGTCGTTCGCCGTGCACTGGATCAAGGCGGAAATCCACGAGTTCATCCTGCGCAACTGGCGCATCGTGAAAGTCGCGACCACCAAGGCCCAGCGCAAGCTGTTCTTCAACCTGCGCAGCCAGAAGAAACGTCTGGCGTGGCTGAACAACGAGGAAGTCCACCGCGTGGCCGAAAGCCTCGGCGTGGAGCCTCGTGAAGTGCGCGAGATGGAAAGTCGTCTGACCGGCCATGATATGGCCTTCGATCCGGCTGCCGAAGCAGACGACGACAGCGCCTTCCAATCGCCGGCCAACTATCTGGAAGACCACCGGTACGACCCGGCGCGTCAACTGGAAGACGCCGACTGGAGCGACAACTCCAATCACAACCTGCACGAAGCGCTGGAAGTGCTGGACGACCGCAGCCGTGACATTCTCTACCAGCGCTGGCTGGCGGAAGAAAAAGCCACGCTGCACGACCTGGCGCAGAAGTACAACGTGTCGGCCGAGCGGATTCGTCAGCTTGAGAAAAGCGCGATGAACAAGCTGAAGCTGTCGATCGCCGCCTAATCAGCGACGCGGTCAAAATGTGGGAGGGGGCTTGCTCCCGATAGCAGAGTGTCAGTCGACATATGAGTGACTGATGCACCGCTATCGGGAGCAAGCCCCCTCCCACAGTTGTTTTGTATTGTGTCAGTTGGACCAGGGAGCCTTGCGGGAGTTGTTCAACTCGACCAGATAACCCTCGCCACCCAACTGACTCATCTGCTGGCGAATCCACGCCGCGCGCCGCGCCACATAGGCGGTTGGATGGCTGGCACTCCACACCCGTGGGTTCGGCAACACCGCCGCCAGGTAGCTGGCCTGCTGACGCGACAGCCCTTTGGCGCTTACTCCAAAATGATGCCGCGCCGCTGCTTCTGCACCGAACACACCCTCGTCCCACTCCACGCTGTTGAGGTACACCTCAAGGATGCGCTGCTTGGGCCACAGCACTTCGATCAACCCGGTAAACCAAGCTTCCAGGCCCTTGCGCAGATAGCTGCGGCCGGTCCACAGGAACAGGTTTTTCGACACCTGCTGGCTCAAGGTGCTGGCGCCGCGAATCGTGCCGCCGCGCTCGTTATGCACGATCGCCGCCTGAATCGCGCCAAAGTCGAAGCCCCAGTGCTGCGGGAAACGCTGGTCTTCACCGGCCATCACCGCCACTTTGAGGTCGTCGGAAATCTCGTCCCACGCCACCCAGCTGCGCTGCAGGTCAATAGGTTCGCCGTCGATCCAGGATTCGACCTTGCGCTCCAACATCAGCGCAGTGAACGGCGGCGGTACGACGCGAAACAGCAGCACCAGCAGCACACTGCCGATGGCGAACCATTTCACGACGTTGAGAAAGCGATTGATGAGGACACGCAGCATAGAGATGGCTTGGCCGAACCCGTTGAGCGGGCCATTATACAGACCCTGCCCGATGAGTCTGACTGGAGTTCCTCATGCTGCGTAGCTTTCTGATGCTGGCTGCCTTTTTTGGCTTTACCGGCGTCGCCCTCGGCGCGTTCGCCGCCCATGGCCTGAAAAACCGTCTGAGCGCCGACTACCTGGCGATCTTCCACACCGGCGTGACGTACCAACTGGTGCACACCCTGGCGTTGTTTGGCGTGGCGCTGCTGGCCGCGCATATTCCTGGCCGACTGGTCACCTGGGCGGGCATTTCATTTGTGGTCGGCATCGTGCTGTTCTCCGGCAGCCTGTATCTGTTGACCCTGACCGGCATCAGCAAACTCGGGATCATCACGCCGTTCGGCGGGCTGGCGTTTCTGCTCGGCTGGTTTTTCCTCGGCTTGCTCGCCTGGCGCCTGCAACTGACCGCTTGACGCTTGAAGCTGACCTTCAGCGCCCAATCGCGTTAGAATGCCGGCCCCTAAAAACGATGGCGGCCCGTGGCATGCGCATTCAGTTGAACGGCGAACACCTTGAACTGCCCGACGGTGAAACCGTCGCGGCCCTGCTGACCCGCCTGGACCTCACCGGGCGCCGTGTCGCAGTGGAGCTCAATCTGGATATCGTCCCGCGCAGCCAGCACGAAGGCACCACGCTCAGCGAAGGTGACCGTGTCGAAGTGGTGCACGCCATCGGCGGCGGCTAGTCGCCCCGGCCGTAACGCATTCTGCAGAACCTCACCCCATTACGAGGATTTCCCATGAGCATCGTTCGTAGCGACAAGCCTTTCGTCCTGGCCGGTCGTACCTACCAGTCCCGTCTGCTGGTCGGCACCGGCAAGTACCGCGACATGGAAGAAACCCGTCTGGCCATCGAAGCCTCGGGCGCCGAAATCGTTACCTTCGCCGTACGTCGCACCAACCTCGGCCAGATCGAGGGCGAGCCGAACCTGCTCGAAGTGCTGTCGCCGGACCGCTACACCTTCCTGCCGAACACCGCTGGCTGCTTTGACGCCATCGAAGCCGTGCGCACCTGCCGCCTGGCCCGTGAGCTGCTCGACGGCCACAACCTGGTGAAGTTGGAAGTGCTGGCCGACCAGAAAACCCTGTTCCCCAACGTGATCGAAACCCTCAAGGCCGCCGAAACCCTGGTCAAGGAAGGCTTTGACGTGATGGTCTACACCAGCGATGACCCGATCATCGCCCGCCAGCTGGCGGAAATCGGCTGCATCGCGGTGATGCCACTGGCTGGCCTGATCGGCTCCGGCCTGGGGATCTGCAACCCTTACAACCTGCAGATCATCCTTGAAGAAGCCAGGATCCCGGTGCTGGTGGATGCGGGCGTGGGCACTGCCTCCGACGCTACCATCGCCATGGAGCTGGGCTGCGACGCGGTGCTGATGAACTCGGCCATTGCCCATGCCCAGCAACCGATCATGATGGCCGAAGCCATGCAACACGCAATCGTCGCGGGCCGCCTGGCCTACCTCGCCGGGCGCATGCCGAAAAAACTCTATGCCAGCGCCTCTTCGCCGCTGGATGGCCTGATCAAGTAAGAGCTATTGATGACTGAATCAAACGAAACGCCGAACCCCGTGGAAGCAGGCGACGAGTCCAAGCACCGCCGCATCAAGAGCTTCGTGATGCGCGCCGGGCGCATGACCGAAGGCCAGCAAAAAGGCCTGAACCAAGGCACGTCGCTGTTCGTGTTGCCCCTGGCCGATGCGCCGGTGGACTTCGACCAGGTGTTCGGTCGCTCGGCCCCGCGTTCCCTGGAAATCGGCTTCGGCATGGGCCATTCCCTGCTGGAAATGGCGGCGGCCGCGCCGGACCAGGATTTCATCGGTGTAGAAGTGCACCGCCCAGGTGTCGGGGCGCTGTTGAACGGCGTGCTGACCCAGGGCCTGACCAATCTGCGGGTCTACGACTGCGACGCGATTGAAGTGCTCAACCGCTGCATTGCCGACAACAGCCTCGACCGGCTTATGCTGTTCTTCCCCGACCCATGGCACAAAGCCCGTCACCATAAGCGTCGCATCGTCCAGGCGTCCTTCGCGGAACTGGTGCGCAGCAAGCTGAAAGTGGGGGGCATCCTGCACATGGCCACCGACTGGGAGCCCTATGCCGAATACATGCTGGACGTGATGAACGTCGCCCCCGGCTACCGCAACCTGGCCGAAGACGGCAAATGCGTACCGCGCCCGGCAGAGCGCCCAGTCACCAAGTTCGAACGCCGTGGCGAGAAGTTGGGGCATGGCGTGTGGGATTTGAAGTTCGAGAAGCTGGCGTAACCCGCCTGCAACGTTGAAATGCAGTAAAAATGTGGGAGGGGGCTTGCCCCCGATAGCGGTGGGTCAGCCAAACATGTGTTGTCTGACACCCTGCCATCGGGGGCAAGCCCCCTCCCACATTTGTTTTGTGTTGGGTTTGCGGTCAGCGGCGGTCGGCGACGACGCCAATCAACACCAGCACCACCACCAGCACCGGCGCGAGGCTGTAGTTATTGAACTGGCTCAGCCCCCGCACGATCCAAGGCGTGGCGTAGATCAGCGCCGCGCCGCTGCCGATCATGCACACCAACGCCATCAGGGGGACGCGCAACGCGCCGGCGATGCTGCCCAGGCGGGCTTCGACCCAGCCCTTGATGTCAGCGCCGAACAGCACCAGCAAACAGCCGACCAGCGCCAGGGAGATTTCCGACAGGTTGCTACGGCTCCAGCGGGATACGGTGGCGAGCAGGTCGAGTACCAAATCCATTCGATTTCCTTAAGAGCGATCAGCTCAAAAACGTCTGCAATAGGTCATTGAGAAAGAGTTGCCCGCGGTCGGTCGCCGCCAGGCGTGACGGTTCGACCTGCATTAAGCCACTTTGTTCTGCCTCGCGGCGGCCTTCGGCGAGGCTCGCCAGGTCAAGGCCGGTGCGCTCGGTGTATAGCCTGGCGTCTACGCCTTCGGTGAGGCGCAGGGCGTTCATCAGGAACTCGAACGGCAGCTCTTCATTGGTCAGTTCTTTGGCCCCCGCCTGGAAGCTTTTGGCCGGGTTGAGGTAGTCCTTCGGTGCGCGGGTTTTCCAGGTGCGCACGATGCGCCCGTCCGGATGGCTGAGCTTGCCGTGGGCGCCCGCGCCGATACCGATGAAGTCGCCAAAGCTCCAGTAATTGAGGTTATGCCGCGCCGGTCGACCGGGTTGGGCATAGGCCGACACTTCATATTGTGTGTAGCCGTGCTCGGCGAGCAGCGCCTGGCCGGCTTCCTGGATATCCCACAGGGTGTCGTCTTCCGGCAGCGCAGGGGGCTGGTTCCAGAACACCGTGTTGGGTTCCAGGGTCAGCTGGTACCAGGACAGGTGCGTCGGCTTTAATGCTATGGCTTGGCGAAGATCGGCCAGGGCGTCGTCCAGGGACTGATCGGGCAAGCCGTGCATCAGGTCCAGGTTGAAGTTATCGAACCCGGCCTGGCGCGCCATACCCGCAGCGCGAATGGCTTCATCGCCGTTGTGGATGCGGCCCAGGGCTTCGAGCTTGGCCTGCTGGAAGCTCTGGATGCCGATGGACAGGCGATTGATCCCCAGCTTGCGGTACGCCAAGAACTTCTCTTGTTCGAAGGTGCCAGGATTGGCTTCCAGGGTGATTTCGATGTCGTCGGCAAACGCGATGCGCGCTTGCACCCCTTCGAGCAGCCGCCCCAACGCGGCGGCGCTGAACAGGCTCGGGGTGCCGCCGCCAAAGAAGATCGAGCTCAGTTTGCGGCCATGAACGGCGTGCAGGTCCTGGTCCAGATCCGCCAGCAAGGCGTCCACATACGCTTCTTCCGGCAGCACGGTGCTTGCGGTATGGGAGTTGAAGTCGCAATAAGGGCATTTGCGCACGCACCACGGGATGTGGATGTACAGCGCCAGGGGCGGCAGCACAGGCAACGCCGACCGGGGTGTTTGCGCGCCGCCGTGGATCAGTGGCAGCGCCTGGGTGTGGTGGGTCATTTCAGGCTCAGGCGTTGGCGCAGCAAATCCATTGCGCGGGCGCGGTGGCTGATCTGGTTCTTGTCGGCCGGGCTCAGTTCGGCGCTGGAGACATTGCGCTCCGGCACCCAGAACAGCGGATCGTAGCCAAAGCCATGCTCACCGCTGGCTGCATGCAGGATGCGCCCGTGCCACAAGCCTTCGCAGAGGATCGGCAAGGGGTCATCGGCGTGGCGCACCAATGCCAGCACACAGACGAACTGCGCACCGCGCATCGCGTCCGGCACATCCTTGAGCGCTTCCAGCAGCTTGGCGTTATTGGCCGCATCGCCCTTGCCGTCGGCATAACGCGCCGAATAGATGCCCGGTGCGCCACCGAGGTAGTCCACCGCCAGGCCCGAATCGTCCGCCAAGGCCGGCAGGCCCGAGAGACGCGCGGCATTGCGCGCCTTGAGGATGGCGTTCTCGACAAATGACAGGCCGGTTTCTTCCGGCTCGACCTTGCTGAACTCACCGATCGAGCGCAGCTTCACCGCGTCACCGAGCATGGCCTGCAATTCTTTGAGTTTGCCGGCGTTATGGCTGGCGAGTACGAGTTGAGTGAGGTTCATCAGTCGGCCGGAAACAGTTCTTGGTTGAATTGGAAACCATGGGCTTTGCCGCCGGTTTCAACATTGATGGTAAACGTCTTGTATTCCCGCTGGGTCACGGAGTAAGGCGCAAGGTAGCTGACACCGCCTTTCTCTTCGATCTGCTTGAACGTCAGGATTTCGCTCTTGCCGCCCAAATCCTTGATGGTGCCGGTCACTTGGGCGGCGACGGGGGTTACGCCCTTGATCACGGTCACATTGATCAAGCCCTTGTCCTTGCTGCGCACCACGCCGACCTTCTGGGCGGTCTCCGGCGACAGGAAGCTTGAAGTGAAGGTGTTGTAGTGAACGGTGATATCGCCGAAGTCTTTCTTGCGGTTAGCGTCGATAGCGTCCGCAGCCATGGCGCTGGCGCCCAGGCAGGCGGTCAGGAGAAAAACAGCCAAACGACTCATGAGCGTCCCTCTTGATAATGATTAGACGGCAATCTTGTGGTCGGTCAGGCCAGGGCTGCTGACCCGGTAGATACCGATTTCGCCCAACAGGTTGGGCCATAGCTTACTCGCCCAGCCGTGGCGATGTTGTTGATCGACGGCAAGGCGGTTGATCACCTTGGCCTCACGCTCGCCACACAGGGCCTCGAAGTCTTCGAAGGTGCAGAAGTGGATATTCGGCGTGTTGTACCAGGTGTACGGCAGGAAGTCCGACACCGGCATGCGGCCCTTGGTGGCCAGGTACCAGCGGCAGCGCCAGTGCCCGAAGTTGGGGAAGGTGATGATGCACTGGCGGCCGACGCGCAGCATTTCGTCGAGGATACGGTCCGGGTAGTGCACCGCTTGCAGGGCCTGGGTCATCACCACGATGTCGAAGCTGTCGCTGGCAAAGTTGCCCAGGCCCTTGTCCAGGTCCTGCTCGATCACGTTGATGCCCTTGGCCACGCACTGGGCGATGTTGTCCGGGTCGTTTTCCAGGCCGTAGCCGGTGACTTGCTTGTTGTCGCGCAGCCAGCTCAGCAGCTCGCCATCACCGCAGCCCAGGTCGAGCACGCGGCTGCCGGCGGGGATCCAGTCTTGGATGATTTCCAGGTCGGCTCTCATGGCGTTCTCACAGTGCAATACGGTTCATGTAGTTACTGAACGCCTGCAGATAACGGGGAATCGGAATCAGGAAGGCGTCGTGGCCTTGCGGTGCATCGATCTCCAGGTAGCAGACGTCTTTGCGTGCAGCCATCAGGGCGTCCACCAGCTCGCGGGAGCGCGCCGGCGAGAAGCGCCAGTCGGTGGTGAACGACATCACGCAGAACTTGGCCGTGGCCTGCTCGAAGGTTTTCGCCAGGTCGTCATTGAAGTTCGCGGCCGGGTCGAAGTAGTCCAGCGCCTTGGTCATCAGCAGGTAGGTGTTGGCGTCGAAACGCCCGGAGAACTCCTCGCCCTGATAACGCAGGTAGCTTTCCACCTGGAACTCGACGCTGTGGAAGTCGTAGTTGAGCTTCTCGCTCTTGAGGCCACGGCCGAATTTCTCGCCCATGGAATCATCGGACAGGTAGGTGATGTGCCCTACCATCCGCGCCAGCATCAGGCCACGCTTGGGGATCACCCCCGCTTCCTGGAACGAACCACCGTGGAACTCCGGGTCGGTGAGGATGGCCTGGCGCGCCACTTCGTTGAAGGCAATGTTCTGCGCCGACAACTTGGGCGCCGAGGCGATCGCGAGGCAGTGGCGCACGCGATCCGGGTAGGTGATGGTCCATTGCAGGGCTTGCATGCCGCCCAGGCTGCCACCGATCACGGCCGCCCATTGGCTGATGCCCAGCCGGTCGGCGAGGCGCGCCTGGCTGTGCACCCAGTCTTCCACGGTGAGTACCGGGAAGTCGGCGCCGAAGGGCTTGCCGGTCTCCGGGTTGAGGCTGCTGGGGCCGGTGGAACCGTTGCAGCCGCCGAGGTTGTTCAGGCTGACCACGAAGAACTTGTTGGTGTCGATGGGCTTGCCGGGGCCGATGCAGCTGTCCCACCAGCCGGGCTTGCGCTCGTCGACGCTGTGGAAACCCGCAGCGTGATGGTGGCCGGACAAGGCGTGGCAGATCAGCACGGCGTTGCTCGCCGTGGCGTTGAGTTGGCCGTAGGTTTCGTAGATCAAGTCGTAGGCGGGCAGCGAACGACCGCAGGCCAGGGCCAAGGGTTCGCTGAAGTGCGCCATTTGGGGCACGACCAGTCCAACGGAATCGGGGGGGAAGGCAGTTGGCATCGACCCTGCTCTCGTTTAAATGAGGCGTAAGTCTAAAGACCGCTGGACCCAGCGGCAAGCAAAGGCCTGCGCCGGTACACAGATACAAAATGTGGGAGGGGGCTTGCCCTAATGCCAGTCAGTTAAGAAGTAGAAAGGGTAAAAAGTAACCTGTGGCGAGGGAGCTTGCTCCCGCTGGACTGCGCAGCAGTCCCATTTTTGGGGCCGCTTCGCGGCCCAGCGGGAGCAAGCTCCCTCGCCACAGGTACAGTGTTCGTCCTTAACTGACTGGCATTAGGGCAAGCCCCCTCCCACATTTTCCAGCGTATTGTCAGATCAGGCCGAATAGTTCTTTAGGCATGAACGCATAGAACGCCAGGCGTGGAATCACCCAGCTTTGAATCAGCTGGATCGCGATAAACGCGAAGATCGGCGAAATATCCAGGCCGCCCAGGTTGGGGATCAGGCGACGGAACGGCGCCAGCACCGGTTCGGTGATCTGGTAGACCAGCTCGGCGCCCGGACTGCGGCTGCCGGGGGCGACCCACGAGAGGATCACGCTGATGATCATCGACCAGAAGATGATCTTCAAAAACAGCGAGAAAATACCGATCAGCGCCCATGGCAACAGCAGCACCGTGAAGGCCTGGTAGCCATTGAGCATCAGGATCACCACGAACAGCAGGATCTGCAGCAGCAGTGCCAGTACCAGCGACGACATGTCCAGCCCGAACAGGCTCGGGATCACCCGGCGCAGCGGCTTGAGCAGCGGTTGGGTGGCCTTGACCACGAACTGGCACAACGGGTTGTAGAAGTTCGCCCGCACCAGTTGCAGGATAAAGCGCATCAGCACAATCAGCAGGTACAGGCTGCCCAGGGTCTGGATGATGAAGATGGCAGCGTCATTGATTCCGAGCATGTTTGTTTACCTTGGTAAGTGACGACTATTTGCCCAGTTGCTCAGCCATTTCGGCGGAACGGTGTGCCGCAGCACCCAGTGCTTTTTCCACCAGGGCCTCAAAGCCGCCGGCCTGGAATGATTCGATGGCGGCATGGGTGGTGCCGCCCGGGGACGTGACGCGACGGCGCAGCTCGGCCGCATCCACCTCGCTGGTCACCGCCATCTTCGCGGCGCCCAGGGCGGTTTGCTCGGCCAGTTGCTCGGCAACGTCGGTAGGCAGGCCCAGTTTCACGCCGGCGGCGGTCATGGCTTCGATCAACAGGAAGAAGTACGCCGGGCCGCTGCCGGAAACGGCGGTGACCGCGTCCAGTTGCTGCTCCTGCTCCAGCCACAGGGCGATGCCCACGGCGGATAACAGTTGCTGGGCCTGGTCACGCTGTGCGGCGCTGACGTCGGCGGTGGCGTACAAACCGCTCACGCCCTGACGCAACAAGGACGGCGTATTCGGCATGCACCGTACGATCGGCTGGGCGCCAAGCCAGGTGTTCATGCTGGCGCAGGTGATGCCGGCGGCGATGGACACCACCAGCTGATGCGCCTGCAGGCTCGGGCGCAGGCTTTCGCACACGGCCTTCATGGCCTGGGGCTTGACCGCCAGCACAATGACGTCGACGCCCTGGGTGGCTTCGGCGTTGTCGGCAAAGGTTTCAATGCCGTGTTCGGCGCTGACGCGGGCGCGGGTTTCGGCACCGGGATCGCTGGCGCGAATCTGCACAGCGTCCAGACCCTTGGCCCGCAGGCCGCCGATCAGGCTGGCTGCCATGTTACCGGCGCCGATAAAGGCAATACGCATGTCTTTCATGACAGGTCCTTAGCTAGATGAACGTCAGCCATTTCACGGCTGGCCGTAGTCGCGGGCGCCAAACAGCGCGGTACCGATCCGCACCCAGGTGGCGCCTTGAGCGATGGCCGACTCGAGGTCGTGGCTCATGCCCATGGAAAGTGAGTCGAGTGGCAGGTTCAGGCTGGCTTGCAGCTCGCGCACCGTGGCGAACGCCGCATCCTGCGCCGCGCGATCGTCAGTCGGCTCGGGGATCGCCATCAGGCCCCGCAGCTTCAGGCGCGGCAGGGCGCTGATGGCGTTGGCCAGGGCCGGCAGGTCGGCGGGCGTACAGCCGGACTTGCTGGCTTCGCCACTGACGTTGACCTGGATGCAGATATTCAACGCCGGCAGGTCGGCAGGGCGTTGTTCGGACAGACGTTGTGCGATTTTCAGGCGGTCCACGGAATGCACCCAAGCGAAGTTCTCGGCGATTGCGCGAGTCTTGTTCGATTGAATGGGGCCGATGAAGTGCCAACTCAAGGGCAGGTCGGTTAATTCGGCCTGTTTGCCCAGGGCTTCCTGCAGATAGTTTTCACCAAAGTCATGCATCCCGGCGGCAAAGGCTTCGCGCACGGCTTGCGCCGGTTTGGTCTTGCTCACGGCCAGCAGGTGGATGCTGCTTGCGTCACGCTGCACGGCGTCGGCGGCGGCGCGGATGCGCTGGCTAACCAGGCCGATGTTGTCTGCTATCGTCGACATTCAAGTTGCGCCCGTGGATATGGAGTCCGCGGCATTCTACTGGAAATGGAAAGCCCTATGGATATCACTGAATTACTGACGGCCAGCGTGCGCCGAGGCGCCTCCGACCTGCGTTTGTCGGCCGGCCTGGCGCCGATGCTGCGCATCGATGGCGAGGTCTGGCCGCTGGACAGCCCGATACTGGCCGGCACGCAAGTGGCGGATTTACTCAGCCCTTTGCTCAACCAATACCAACAAAAGGATTTCGAAACATCTCTTGAAACGGATTTTGCGTTCGAGCTGCCTGGCGTGGCGCGCTTTCGCGCGAATGTGTTCCAGCAGGCGCGTGGCGTTGGCGCGGTGTTTCGCACCATCCCCACCGACATCCAGAGCCTGGAAAGCCTTGGCTTGGGCGAGGTGTTCCAGCGTATCGCGCTGTTACCCCGTGGCCTGGTGCTGGTGACCGGGCCCACCGGGTCGGGCAAGTCCACCACGTTGGCGGCGATGATCGATTACCTGAATCGGCATCGGCGCCAGCACATCCTCACGCTGGAAGACCCCATTGAATTTATCCACAGGCCGAAAATGGCGTTGATCAACCAGCGCCAGGTGCATCGCGATACCCACAGCTTTTCGGTGGCCCTGCGCTCGGCGCTACGCGAAGACCCGGATGTGATCCTGGTGGGCGAGCTGCGCGACCTGGAAACCATCCGCCTGGCGCTGACGGCCGCTGAGACCGGCCATCTGGTATTTGGCACCTTGCACACCACCTCGGCGGCAAAGACGGTAGACCGGCTGGTGGACGTGTTCCCGGCCGGGGAAAAGGCCATGGTCCGCTCGATGCTGTCGGAGTCGCTGCAGGCGGTGGTTTCCCAAGTGCTGGTGAAGAAGGTCGGCGGAGGACGGGTAGCGGCTCACGAGATCATGCTGGGCACGCCGGCCATTCGTAATCTGATCCGCGAAGACAAGGTGGCGCAGATGGTCTCGGCCATCCAGACCGGTGGGGCAGTGGGGATGAAAACGCTGGATATGAGTTTGAAGGCGTTGGTCGCGCAGGGCGTGATCAGTCGGGACGACGCACGGGAAAAGGCGAGGGTGCCAGGAGACATATGAGATTCAGCAAACAATGAAACCAAATGTGGGAGGGGGCTTGCTCCCGATAGCGGTTGATCAGCCAACAAATCTGTTGAATGACATTCTGCTATCGGGAGCAAGCCCCCTCCCACATTGACTGCATTTCAGCCTGGAATCAGCGCTGCACGATCCGCAGGTTGCTGTTCTGCTCTTTGGGCAGCACCCGCTTGGCGATCACGTAGTTCTTGTCCCAGAACGGCTTTTTCAGCGTGTCGATGCTCACCGACTTGCCACGACGCGGCGCGTGGATGAAGCGGTCGTTGCCCAGATAGATAGCAACGTGGTTAACCTGGCGGCTCTTGAGCTTGAAGAACAGCAAGTCGCCCGGCTTCAGGTCTTTGCGATCGACTTTCAACCCGTGGCCGGCGGCCATGGCGTTGGATGTACGCGGCAAATCCACGGCTTTGACATCGTTGAACGCATATTTCACCAGGCCGCTGCAGTCGAACCCTTTACTTGGGCTGCTGCCGCCCCAACGATAAGGAGTACCGAGCACGTTGACGGCACGGCTGAGAACATCGCTGCTTTGCTTGGTATTCACGGCCAGTTGGCTGGAAAGCGTTTTACCGTGGGCCTTGCTCAGTTGAGTCGGGCGGCTGACAGTCGGCTTTACCGATTTGGCGGTGCTGGGCGTGCTATGAACTTTAGGGGTAAAACCGTTAACGTTTGGAAGACGTTGCTCACGATTGGTGGCGTGGGCGGCCAGTGGCATTAATAGGCAAATGGTTAGCCATGTCTTGAAAAATGGTCGCATTAGGCGTGGCTCTTATGGGTTTGCGCGCAACTTTATAACAGGTTTTGGTGTCGTTCTCAGGCCGTTTGTCGACTGAACCTTGGGGTCAAATTCAGCAAAAACGCGACGATTCGTCGCAATTGTCCGACACAAGTCAGGCGGCATAAGGCTTTGAGGGCAGGAAGATACCATTTGCCGTACGTCGGGCGCTCGTAAAAAAGTCACAAAAAAAATGAACAAATTTATCTATTGAGTGAAAAGAGGTAGTTCATGAACACCTATCAACAGGTTACTTCGCAGCAAGACACCCACAGCAAGGTGATCGGTTACCTGCTATGGATTTTCGGTTTTACCGGAGCGCATCGCTTCTATTACGGCAAGCCGGTCACCGGCACGATCTGGTTTTTTACCTTCGGCCTGCTCGGCATCGGCTGGCTGATCGACCTGTTCCTGATCCCGGCCATGGACCGTGAAGCCGACCTGCGTTTTACCGCCGGGCCCATCGAGTACAACGTGGCCTGGATTCTGTTGGCGTTCCTGGGCGTGTTCGGTGTGCACCGGATGTACCAGGGCAAATGGATCACCGGCCTGATCTACCTGCTGACCGGTGGTTTGTTCCTGGTGGGGGTGCTGTATGACTTCTGGACGTTGAACAGCCAGATTTCGATCCGCAATGCCGAGCGCAACAACGGGCGCTGATTGCTTAAGCCTAATAGAGAACCAATGTGAGAGGGGGCTTGCTCCCGATAGCGGTGGATCAGTCAGCTTATCTGTAGCTGATCCACCGCGATCGGGAGCAAGCCCCCTCCCACATTTTTTACCGTGCCCGCTTCAGGCCTGGTAGCTGATCCGCCCATCCATCAATGTGTACCGCACCGTTGCCGGCAGGCTGTGGCCAATGAACGGGCAATTCTCCCCCTTGGACAGCCAGTGCTCCCCGACAACCGTGGAGCTGGCCGGGTCAAACAGCACCAGGTCCGCCGCCGCACCCACCGCCAGCTGGCCCGCCGGCAAGCGCAAGGCCTGGGCCGGGCCGGTGCTCAGCCGTGCCAGCAGCGTAGGCAGGTCCAGCAAGCCATCCTCCACCAAGGTCATCGCCAGCGGCAGCAGCAGCTCGACGCTGCTGATTCCCGGCTCGGTGGCGCCAAACGGCGCCAGCTTGGCATCGCGCTCGTGAGGCTGGTGGTGGCTGGAAATCGCCGAGACCACGCCCGACTTCACCGCCGCGCGCAAACCTTCACGGTCGGCCAGGGTGCGCAGCGGCGGCTGCACATGATAGAGGCTGGAGAAGTCGATCAGCGCTTCGTCGGTCAGGATCAGCTGATACAGCGCCACGTCTGCCGTCACCGGCAAGCCGCGCGCCTGGGCCTGGGCGATCAGGGCGACGCCGCGGGCGCTGGTCAGTTGGCTGAAGTGCGCGCGTACGCCGCTTTGTTCCACCAGCAACAAATCACGGGCCAGGGCCACGGTTTCTGCGGTTTCCGGGATGCCCGGCAAGCCGAGGAAGCTGGCCACCGCGCCTTCATGGGCCAGGCCGCCTTCGGCCAGGTCGCGGTCCTGGGAATGAAAGATCACCGTCAGGTCGAAGGTGGCCGCGTATTCCAGGGCACGGCACAAGGTACGGCTGCTGCGAAAGCTTTCCAGGCCGTTGCTGAACGCCACGCAACCGGCGTCGCGCAAGGCGATCAGCTCAGCCAGTTGTTCGCCTTCCAGGCCTTTGCTCAAGGCGCCGACAGGGAACACTTTGCAATTACCCGCTTCACGAGCACGGTCGAGGATCAACTCGGTGACCGCCGAGGTATCGAGGATCGGCTTGGTGTTCGGCGGGCAGCACAGGCTGGTCACGCCACCGGCGGCGGCCGCACGGGTTTCGCTGGTGATGTTGCCTTTGCGGCTGTAGCCCGGCTCGCGCAGGGCGACGTTAAGGTCCACCAGCCCTGGCGCGGCCACCAGGCCTTTGGCGTCGATGTTCTCGACGGCAAGAAAGCCTGCCGGCGCTGCGCCAATGGCGACGATCTTGCCGGCGTCCAGATGAAGGTCGGTAACGCGATCCAGGCCACTGGCCGGATCGATGACGCGGGCGCCGAGGATGCTGAGCTTCACTGGGCGTTCTCCTGCTCGAATTGACGTTGCGCGGTTTGCCCGCTCATGGCCATGGACAGCACGGCCATGCGGATGGCGATGCCGTAGGTCACCTGGTTGAGAATCACCGACTGCGGGCCGTCCGCCACCGCCGACTCGATTTCCACCCCTCGGTTGATCGGGCCGGGGTGCATCACGATGGCATCCGGCTTGGCACCGGCCAGGCGCGCGGTGGTCAGGCCGAACAGGCGGTAGAACTCGCCCTCGCTCGGCAGCAGGCCACCGGCCATGCGTTCGCGTTGCAGGCGCAACATGATCACCACGTCGACATCCTTGAGGCCTTCGGCCATGTCGGTGTAGACCTTCACGCCGTACTGTTCGACCCCAACGGGCAGCAAGGTTTTTGGCGCGATCACGCGAATGTCCGGGCAGCCCAGGGTCTTCAGGGCCAGCATGTTCGAGCGCGCGACCCGCGAGTGCAGGATGTCGCCGACGATGGCCACCGAGAGGTTTTCAAAGCTGCCTTTGTGCCGACGGATGGTGAGCATGTCGAGCATGCCCTGGGTCGGGTGGGCGTGGCGGCCATCGCCGCCATTGATGATCGCCACATTCGGGCAAACATGTTCAGCAATGAAATGCGCCGCGCCGGAGTCGCCGTGGCGTACCACGAACATGTCGGCGGCCATGGCCTCCAGGTTGCGCAAGGTGTCGAGCAGGGTTTCGCCTTTGCTGGCCGACGAGGTGGATACGTTCAGCGTGATCACGTCGGCCGACAGCCGTTGGGCGGCCAGCTCAAAGGTGGTGCGGGTGCGCGTGGAGTTCTCGAAGAACACGTTGCAGATGGTCTTGCCGCGCAGCAGCGGGACTTTCTTCACCGCCCGGCCACCGACTTCGAGGAACGAGTCAGCGGTGTCGAGGATTTCGGTGAGCAGTTCGCGGGGCAAACCATCGAGGGACAAGAAATGTTGCAACTGACCCTGAGCATTGAGCTGCAGCGGGCGCTTGGCATCTAGAGGCGTCATCGCGGGGACTCTTTTACAAGGCGGGTTAAAGGGCAAGGTCTTGCAGTTCGAGTTCGAGCGGCGTTGGACCGGACAATTTTACCCGCTGGCGGGCTTGCAAAGACAGCGTCGCACCGACCACATCCGGGCTGATCGGCAATTCCCCAGCCTCCAGGTCCAGCAGGCACACCAGGGTGATACTGGCCGGGCGGCCGTAGTCGAACAGCTCATTCATGGCCGCGCGTATGGTACGGCCGCTCATCAATACGTCGTCGATCAGCACCAGGTGCTGGCCTTCGATCTCGAATGGCAGCTGCGAGGGGCGCACTTGCGGATGCAGGCCGTTCTGGCTGAAATCGTCACGGTAGAAGGACACATCCAGCGTGCCCAGGGGCGAGTCGCTGCCCAACTCTTCCAGCAATGCCTGGGCCACCCACACACCGCCGGTGCGGATGCCGATAAAGCGCGGTTCGTTGATGGCACGGTGTTCCAGGTGCGCCTTGAGGCGTATCGCCATCTGGCTGATCAGTTCGGCGGGATTGGGCAGGCTCATGGTGGCTCCTCATTAAGTGTGTAGGAGCGAGCTTGCTCGCGAGAAAACGTCAACGATAACGCGTGAAGCCTGGATGTACGCGGTGCCTGTGAGTTCTTCGCGAGCAAGCTCGCTCCTACAAAAGCGGCAAAGCAGCAAGCCGCGTCAGTCAGGATTCAAATAAAGCGGTGTTTTCATCCAGCCAGCCCTGCAGCAACAGGGCGGCGGCGATGGCGTCCACCGGGTTGTCGCGGTAACTGCCCTTCTGCCCGCCACGGTCACGGCGCTCGCCCTTGGCTTCAAAGGTGGTCAGGCGCTCGTCGTGGGTATAGAAGGGCAGGTTGTAGCGGCCATTGAGGCGGCGCGCGAACTTTTCGGCGCGCAGGCACATTTCGCTGGGCGTGCCGTCCATGTTCAGGGGCAGGCCGACCACGACGGCATCGGGCTTCCATTCCTTGATCAGCGCTTCAACCTGGTTCCAGTCCGGCACGCCGTTCTGGGCCTTCAATGTGCACAGCTCGCGGGCCTGGCCGGTAATCACCTGGCCCACTGCCACGCCGATCTGTTTGGTGCCGTAGTCGAACCCCAGGATCAGACGCAAAGCCATCAGGCGTGCCCCGCCTGGCTGGTCAACAGGCTGAGGTTGACCCGCAGCTTGGCGGCGGCGGCTTCCAGGCGCAGTTCGCTGGCGGTATTGAAGAGGATGTCGGCGTCGAACGGGCAGGTCAGCCAGGCATTGCTGGCCAGTTCGGCCTCCAACTGCCCGGCTTCCCAACCGGCGTATCCCAGAGTGATCACACTTTGCTCGGGGCCGACGCCGTCGGCAATCGCGAACAACACATCCTGGGACGTGGACAGCGAGACGCCCTCAAGGTCTACCGTGGCCTGGAACTTCGGCCCGCTGGGGTGCAACACGAAGCCACGATCGGTCTGCACCGGCCCGCCGATATAGATCGGCACATCCTGACAGCTGGCTGGCGGATCGATTTCCGGCCGCAACTGCTCAAGGATATCGGCCAGGTTCAGCTCCTGCGGGCGGTTCACCACCAACCCCATGGCACCATTGGCCGTGTGCTCGACGATGTAGGTCAAGGTCTGCGCAAAGTTCGGGTCGGCCATATGTGGCATGGCGATCAGGAAGTGGTGCTTGAGGTAGGTCGGGCTGACATTTTTCATGTCCACTAGTGTGGCGTTGGAGGGGCGAACTGACAAGCTGGGAGTTTCCTGGTGGCGAGGGTCAGTGCTGATCGTTCCCACGCTCCGCGTGGGAATGTATCCGGTGACGCTCAGCGTCGCGGCTTTAAAACAGGACGCGGAGCGTCCGGGGCAGCATTCCCACGCGGAGCGTGGGAACGATCCGGCGGTCAGTTGCTGGAAAGGCGGTCACCCTTGGCGAATTTCCAGGTGCGGATGATTTCCAGGCGGTCCACATCGTTCAAGTCGCCCGTAAAAGGCGCGAAGGGCGCGGCCAGGCGCACGATGCGCTGGGCGGCCTGGTCCAGCAAGGGCTGGCCGGACGACTCCAGTACCTGCACTTCATACAGCGAACCATCGCGGTTGATCGACACCAGCAAGCGCAAATTGCCGTAGATCTGCTGGCGGCGCGCCTCCTCCGGATAGTTGAGGTTGCCGATGCGCTCGACTTTCTTGCGCCATTCGTCCTTATACCAGGCGCCTTTGTCGCGCATGGTCGAGGCGGCGTTCAGGCGGTAAATGCGCGGGCGCTTGGCGTAGAGCTGCTGTTCGTGAGCCAGTTCGGCTTCCAGGCTGGAAATCTCGTCGGACAGGGTCGAGCTGTCGAACGTTGGCGCAGGCTTGACGGGCTCGGGTTTGGGCTCGGTCTTGGTCTTTTCGCGCTGGGTCGGGGCTTTTTGCGGTTTGGGCGCAACCGTGGTCACGGCAGCCTTGGGCGTGGCCTGTTTGACTTCAGGCTTGGGAGCCGGCGGTGGGGTGACTTTGTTGACCTTGTTGTCCTGGAACGGCGCCACTTCGGTGGTCTTGGGCACGGCTTTCTTGTCGAGCGTGCCGCTGCCTTGCTGGTTCTCCTGGGCGAGAAAATCGGCCTTCTCGGGTTTTTTATCGCTCTTGAAGGTGGCCAGCGTGATTTCCAGGGTTTTGGTGATCTGCTTGGGCTCGACCATGGTGAAGCCCAGGCCGAGGATCAGTGCGAGGTGAATCAGCGCTGCCAGGAACAGGGTAAATCCGAGCCGATCAGCCGGGCGCACGCCGCTGTGGGAGAGTTCGGGGGGCAGTTCGGACGGGAGCGTCATGACAAGAAAACCAACATCGCGCGTTTCACAGGTGGCGCATGATAACGCAATGTTGGTTTATGTCCGGCTGTTCTATGTCACTTGGCTTGTAGCTTGCGCTCAATGGCCGCCATCAGCATTTCGCCGATGTTCGTGCCAAATGCGTTATCAATCTCGCGAATACAGGTCGGGCTGGTGACGTTGATCTCGGTGAGGTTTTCGCCAATTACGTCAAGTCCTACGAACAGCAGACCTTTTTCGCGAAGGGTCGGGCCGACTTGAGCGGCGATCCAGCGGTCCTTGTCCGACAGCGGCCGCGCTTCACCACGGCCACCGGCCGCTAGGTTGCCTCGGGTCTCGCCGGCCGCCGGGATGCGCGCCAGGCAATAATCCACCGGCTCGCCGTCGATCATCAGGATGCGTTTGTCGCCGTCCTTGATCGCTGGCAGGTAGGCCTGGCCCATGATCTGCTGGGTGCCCAGCGCGGTCAGGGTTTCCAGGATCACCGAGAGGTTCGGGTCGCCCGCGCGGTGACGGAAGATCGAGGTGCCGCCCATGCCGTCCAGCGGCTTGAGGATCACATCACCGTGCTTGGCGGCGAACTCACGCAGCACGTCGGCGCGGCGGCTGACCACGGTCGGCGGTGTGCACTGCGGGAACAGCGTGGCGAACAGTTTTTCATTGCAGTCGCGCAGGCTTTGCGGCTTGTTGACGATCAACACGCCGGCACGTTCGGCCTGCTCCAGCAGGTAGGTGGAATAAACGAATTCCATGTCGAACGGCGGGTCCTTGCGCATCAGGATCACGTCCAGGTCGCTCAGGGGGCTGTCGACTTCATCCTGCAGTTCGAACCACTTCTCGGGGTTGGCGAATACCTGCAACGGGCGCATCCGCGCACGGGCCTCGCCGTCGCCCTGGTAAAGGTCGCGCTGTTCCATATAGAACAGGCTCCAGCCGCGGGCCTGGGCGGCCAGGAGCATGGCCAGCGAGCTGTCCTTTTTATAGGAAATGCTGGCGATAGGGTCCATGACAATGCCGACGCGAACGCTCATGGGGGATTTCCTCTAGCAAATTAGGGCGCATAAAAGTGGCGTCAGAGTGGCGCTGCGGCTGTTGTGGGTCAAGGAAAAACCACCAGGCGGGCGCCTCGATAGATTGCGCCCGGAGACTGTGCTAAAAAGACTGCCACGGCGCAGCAGCCCTTGAATTCCAAGGCTTGTGGCGCTCATTCTGTGAGAGATCAGGCAGCACACACCGAAAACCGATTCGCTGTGGCGATGGTAGAGCAACTATGGAACAGCATTCCAACGCCTTGAGAGTGATGGTGATCGACGATTCGAAAACGATCCGCCGCACCGCCGAGACGCTGTTGAAGAACATGGGGTGCGAGGTCATCACGGCCATCGACGGTTTCGATGCCCTGGCCCGAATCGTGGACCATCACCCGCACATTATCTTTGTCGACATCATGATGCCGCGCCTGGATGGCTATCAGACCTGCGCGCTGGTGAAGAACAACCCGGCGTTCAAGTCGATCCCGGTGATCATGCTGTCCTCCAAGGACGGCCTGTTCGACAAGGCCAAGGGGCGTATCGTGGGTGTCGATCAGTTTTTGACCAAGCCTTTCAGCAAGGAAGAACTGCTGGGTGCGATCAAGGCCTATGTGCCTGCCTTCGCCGCAGTAGAACAAGCACACTGACGCCGCCTCAAAGGGGCCGGCGCCGACCAATGTAGTGGGGAAAACCATGGCACGTGTTCTGATCGTCGACGATTCGCCGACCGAAATGTACAAACTGACCGGCATGCTGGAAAAGCATGGTCACGAGGTTCTCAAGGCCGCCAATGGCGGCGATGGTGTGGCGCTTGCCCGCCAGGAAAAACCTGACGCGGTATTGATGGACATCGTGATGCCGGGCCTCAACGGGTTCCAGGCCACGCGCCAACTGACCAAAGACAAAGAAACCGAGCACATCCCGGTGATCATCATCACCACTAAAGACCAGGAAACCGACAAGGTGTGGGGCACTCGCCAGGGCGCCAAGGACTACCTGACCAAGCCGGTCGATGAAGAAACCCTGATCGCCACGCTGAACAAGGTGCTGGCCGGCTGACGGCACGCCATCATGACCGAGTCGCAAACCGCCTTTGAGCTGCTGCTGGACATCGACCGCCGCTGCCGTCTGCTGGCCGCCGACCTGCCGTCCCAGGAAACCCGCCTGCAACGCTGGAGCGGGATTGGCTTTCGCCTGGGTCAGCAATGGTTTGTGGCGCCCATGGGCGAAGTCGCCGAGGTGTTGCATGAGCCGCGCTGCACCCTGATGCCTGGCGTCAAGCCCTGGGTCAAGGGCGTGGCCAACCTGCGCGGGCGCTTGCTGCCGGTGATGGACCTGGGCGGGTTCCTCGGCCAGGCACTGTCCAAGGCGCGCAAGCAACGGCGGGTGCTGGTGGTTGAATTCAACGAGCTGTTTGTCGGGTTGCTGGTGGACGAGGTGGTGGGCATGCAACATTTTGCACTGGACGCCTGGCAGGCAAGTACCGCCGCTGGCGCGCCGTTTATCCAGGGCCAATTCGATGGCGACCCGCAGTGGCAGGTCTTCAGCCCCTTCGCCCTGGCCCAGGCTCCAGGCTTCATGGATGTTGCCGCATGAGCACCGTCATCCCGCCCAAACCCCAGGCCGCCTCGCGCAGCCGCTCGCAGATCATCGTGCTGTTTATCGCCCTGATCGTGTTCATCATGCTGTTGTTCGCCAACTTCGCGTACCTCAACACCCAGTCCACCTACGACAAACAGTACATCGGCCACGCGGGCGAACTGCGGGTGCTGTCCCAGCGCATTGCCAAGAACGCCACCGAAGCCGCCGCCGGCAAGGCGGCCGCGTTCAAATTGCTGGGCGAGGCGCGCAACGACTTTGCCCAGCGCTGGGGCTACTTGAAAAAAGGCGACCCGCAAACCGGCCTGCCGGCCGCACCCAGCGCCGTACGCGCTGAAATGCGTGCGGTGCAGACCGACTGGGAAGCCCTGCTGAAAAATACCGATGCCATTCTCGCCAGCGAACAGACCGTGCTGTCATTGCACCAGGTGGCCGCCACCCTCGCCGAGACCGTGCCGCAGTTGCAGATAGAGTCGGAAAAAGTCGTCGACATATTGCTCCAGCGCGGCGCCCCTGCGAGCCAGGTGGCATTGGCCCAGCGCCAGTCATTGCTGGCGGAGCGCATCCTGGGCGCGGTCAACACCGTGCTCGCCGGCGACGAAACCGCTGGGCAGGCCGCCGATGCCTTCGGTCGCGACGCCAATCGTTTTGGCGTGGTGCTCAATGGCATGCTCAACGGCAACCCCGGCCTGCGCATCACCCAGGTCGAAGACCCTGATGCCCGCGCCCGGTTGGGGGAAATCGCCGAACTGTTCGAATTCGTCTCGGGTTCCGTCGATGAAATTCTCGAAACCTCGCCGCAGCTGTTTCAGGTACGCGCTTCGGCGGGCAATATTTTCAACCTGTCGCAAACCCTGCTCGATGAAGCCTCGCACCTGGCCACCGGTTTTGAGAACCTGGCCGGCGGGCGCAGCCTGGATACCCTGGGTGGCTATGGGCTGGGGCTGCTGGCGCTGGCGTCGATCATCCTGATCGGCCTGGTGATGGTGCGCGAGACCAACCGCCAACTGCATGAAACCGCCGAGAAAAATGAGCGCAATCAGAACGCGATCATGCGTCTGCTGGACGAAATCGAAGACTTGGCTGACGGCGACCTGACCGTCACGGCCTCGGTCACCGAAGACTTCACCGGCACCATTGCCGATTCGATCAACTATTCGGTGGATCAGCTGCGCGACCTGGTGGCGACCATCAACCTCACCGCCGGGCAAGTCGCCGGCGCGGTGCAGGAGACCCAGGCCACCGCCATGCACCTGGCCCAGGCCTCGGAGCATCAGGCCCAGCAGATCGCCGAAGCCTCCACCGCGATCAACCAGATGGCCCAGTCCATCGACCAGGTGTCAGCCAACGCCGCCGAGTCCTCAGCGGTGGCGGAGCGTTCGGTAGAGATCGCCAACAAGGGCAACGAGGTGGTGCACAACACCATCCACGGCATGGACAACATCCGCGAACAGATCCAGGACACCGCCAAGCGCATCAAGCGCCTGGGGGAATCGTCCCAGGAGATCGGCGACATCGTCAGCCTGATTGACGACATCGCCGACCAGACCAACATCCTCGCCCTGAACGCCGCGATCCAGGCGAGCATGGCCGGGGATGCCGGGCGCGGTTTTGCGGTGGTGGCCGATGAAGTGCAACGGCTGGCCGAGCGCTCATCAGCCGCCACCCGGCAGATCGAAACCCTGGTGCGGGCGATCCAGGCCGACACCAATGAAGCCGTGATTTCCATGGAACAGACCACCACCGAAGTGGTGCGCGGCGCACGGCTGGCCCAGGACGCCGGGGTGGCGCTGGAAGAGATCGAAGGCGTCTCGAAAACCCTGGCGGCGCTGATCCAGAGCATCTCGAACGCGGCGCAGCAGCAGACCTCGTCGGCGGGGCAGATTTCCCTGACCATGAATGTGATTCAGCAGATCACCACGCAGACGTCGTCCGGTTCCACGGCGACCGCCGAAAGTATTGGTAACCTGGCGAAGATGGCCAGTCAGTTGCGCAGGTCGGTGTCAGGTTTTACCTTGCCGGCAGCCAAGCAGGCAGATGACTGAAATGCGATCCAAATGTGGGAGGGGGCTTGCTCCCGATGGCGGTGCATCAGTCACTTGATCCATCAGCTGAACCACCGCTATCGGGAGCAAGCCCCCTCCCACAGGTGATCTCCATTGGTTTCAAGAACACCAGCAACTCATGAATTCTAAGCGGAGCAGTTATGGTTGATCGGCACGACTACGTGGCCCTCGAATGGGTCAAGGGCGACATTGCCGAAACCCTGAAACAGGCCCGTTCGGCGCTGGACGCTTATGTTGAAACCGGCGACGGCATTGATGCGTGCCTGGCCGGTATCCACCAGGTGCACGGCGCGCTGCAAATGGTCGAGTTCTACGGCGCGGCTCTGCTGGCTGAAGAGATCGAAGCCCTGGCACTCGCGCTGCAGGCCGGGCAGGTCAGCCAGCGCGACGAAAGCATCCGCCTGCTGCAACAGGCCCTCGGCCAACTGCCGCTGTACCTGGACCGCGTGCACAGCGCCCGTCGCGACCTGCCGCTGGTGGTGTTGCCGCTGCTCAACGATTTGCGCAGCGCCCGCGGTGAAAGCCTGCTGTCGGAGACCAGCCTGTTCAGCCCGCAGCTGCTGACGATCGCACCGCTGCCCGATGAGGCGCTGGCTCAACGCGCACCGCCGGACATTCACCAACAACTGCGCCAATGGCACGCACTGCTGCAGCAAGCCCTGGCCGGGTTGCTGCGCCAGGACCACGGCCCGAGCAACCTGGAAGACATGGCGCGGGTGTTCGCGCGCCTCGAAGCTTTGTGCCAGGGCGCGCCGCTGTTGCCGTTGTGGCAGGTCACCTCGGCGTTGGTCGAAGGCATGCTCACCGGGGTGATCGCCAACAGCCCGGCACTGCGCAGCCTGCTCAAGGCCAGCGGCAAGCAACTCAAGCGCCTGCTGGCCCAGGGCATTGTCGGGATCAACCAGCCGGCGCCGGATGAGTTGCTCAAGAGCCTGCTGTTCTACGTCGCCAAAGTCACCCGGCCGACGCCGCGCATGCAAAGTTTGAAGGAGCGCTACGGCCTGGACGAGGCCTTGCCCGACAGTGCCGTGGTGGATGCCGAGCGGGCGCGCCTGGCCGGGCCGGACCGCAACGCCATGGGCTCGGTGCTCGGCGCCTTGTGCGAAGAACTGGTGCGGGTCAAGGAACGCCTCGATCTGTTCGTGCGCAGCGACCGCCAGCACACCCAGGACCTTGACCCGCTGCTGGCACCGCTGCGCCAGATCGCCGACACCCTGGCGGTGCTCGGTTTCGGCCAGCCGCGCAAAGTGATCATCGACCAACTCGCCGTGGTATTGAGCCTGGTGCAGGGCCAGCGCGAACCCAGTGACGCCGTACTGATGGACGTTGCCGGAGCGTTGCTCTACGTCGAAGCCACGTTGGCCGGGATGGTCGGCACGGTGGAGCCGGAGAGCCGCGAAGAGAGCCGTCTGCCGACCACCGACCTGACCCAGATCCACCAATTGGTGATCCGCGAATCCTGCCAGTGCCTGCGCCAGGCCAAAGAATTGGTGATCGATTGCATCGAGGCCGATTGGGACCGCCAACGCCTGGAATCCCTGCCGGAACTGCTGAGCCAGGTGCGCGGCGCCCTGGCGATGATTCCACTGCCTCGCGCGGCAAGCTTGATGCGCGGCTGTACCGATTACGTCGATGAGCAGTTGATGGTCAACGATACCGCGCCCGGCCAAGCGCCGTTGGCGCATTTCGCCGAGGTGATCAGCAGCCTGGAGTACTACCTGGAACGCATGCTCCAGGACCCCGACGCCGCTGGGGAAAAGGTGCTGGAACTGGCCACCCAGGGCCTGAGCGCGCTGGGCTACCTGCCGGTGGAAAAACCCTGGCGCCAGGCACTGGTTGCCCCCGACGGTGCCCTGTCCGGCGATAGCGCGCCAAGCCAGTCCCAATTCGATGCGCTGGCCAGTCCCACCTCGCGCCTCAACCCTCCGGCCCTGCAGCGCCCGGGGAGCTTGCAGCCGCCCCCACCCGACGAAGCGCCGATTGACGATGAGTTGCGCGAAGTCTTCCTCGAGGAAGCCGATGAAGTCCTCGACGTGCTGTACCGTTACCTGCCCGACAGCACGGAAAAAACCGCTCAGGGCGAAATGCGCCGTGCCTTCCACACCCTGAAAGGCAGCGGCCGTATGGTCCGCGCCCTGGTGATGGCGGAACTGGCCTGGGCTGTGGAAAACCTGCTCAACCGCGTGCTTGAGCGCAACGTGGCCATGGGCCCTGAAGTGCAGCAGGTGCTGGATGACGCGGTGGCGCTGCTGCCGGAGTTGATCGCCGACTTCGCCACCGACGACCAGCGCCAGCGCGATGAGGTCGACGCCCTCGCTGCCCGCGCCCACGGGTTGGCCAGCGGCGCCCAGGTACCGGTTGCCGAGCCCCACGATCCGATGTTGCTGGAGATCTTCCGCAATGAAGCCCAGAGCCATCTGGACAGCCTCGACCAGTTCCTGCAACAGGCCGCCGAACACCTGCCGCTGCAGGTCAGTGATGAATTGCAACGCGCCCTGCATACCCTCAAGGGCAGCGCCTACATGGCCGGCGTGTTGCCGATTGCCGAACTGGTACGTCCGCTCGACCACCTGACCCGCGAATACAAGGCGCACCGTGTGCCGCTGGACTTGGACGAAATCGAGTTGTTGCTGGAAGCCGAGGGCCTGTTGCAAAAGGGATTGCGTGATCTGAACGGCGATCCCCTGGCGCCGATCAAGGGCGCCGCGGACTTGATCACGCGCACCCAAGGCCTGTTGGACCAACAGCTTGAAAACCTGCTCAACGCCCCCGGCACCGGCCTGCGCGTCAAGCGCGACCCGCAGTTGATCAGCAACTTCCTGGCCCAGGGCATGGACATCCTGCTCGACGCCGAAAGCCTGCTGCGCCGCTGGCAGCAACACCCCGGCGAGCGCCAGGAACTGACCGCGCTGCTGGACGAACTGACCACCCTGGGCGAGGGCGCGCACATCGCCGACCTGCACCCTATCGATCAATTGTGCGAAGCCTTGCTCGACCTGTATGGCGCGGTGGAAGAAAGCAGCCTGGCGGTCAGCGAGCGGTTCTTCCAGGAGGCCGAGCAGGCCCATGAAGCGCTGATCAATATGCTCGACCAACTGGCGGCCGGGCAGGAAATCAGCCCGGCGCCGGCACGGGTACAGGCCCTGCGAGCGTTGCTGGATGACGCCCTCGATCCCTCCGCCACCGGCCTGATCAAACGTGACGGCAGCCGTGGCCTGAGTGTCGCCGAGCTGGGTGCCGCGACCGAGGAGCTGAGCCGGCACACGGCGATGGACGATGAGATCGTCGACATTTTCCTTGAAGAGGCGGTGGATATCCTCGACAGCGCCGGGCAGTCCCTCAAGCGCTGGTTGCTGGAGCCCGATGGCCTGGCGCCGTTGTCCTCGTTACAGCGAGACCTGCACACCCTCAAGGGCGGTGCGCGCATGGCCGAAATCGGCCCGGTGGGCGACTTGGCCCAGGAGCTGGAATGTGTCTACGAGGGGCTGGTAGACCGCCGCTACAGCTACTCGACCGAGCTGTCCCAGCTGCTGATGGCTAGCCACGAACGCCTGGCCTTGCAGTTGGAGGAATTGCATCAGCACCAGCCCCTGAGCGACAGCGCCGAGCTGGTCGCGAGGTTGCGCGAACTGCGCCACAGCAGCCTTTCGGCGGCCCCGGTTGCATCACCGGAAGCCCCGGGTGCCGACCCCGAACTGCTGGATATTTTCCTCGAGGAAGCTGCCGATATTCTCGACAGCTCCGGCAGCGCGTTGTTGCGCTGGCAAGCCGAACCCGGCAACCGCCAGGAAGTGGAAACCCTGCTGCGTGACCTGCACACCCTCAAGGGCGGCGCGCGCATGGTCGAGATCGGCCCGATTGGCGACCTGGCCCACGAGCTGGAGTTTCTCTACGAGGGGCTGTCCGCAGGGCTGCTCGCGCCGTCGCCCGAACTGTTCGCGCTGTTGCAAGGTTGCCACGACCGGCTGGCGCAGATGATCGATGCGGTGGCGGACGGCTTGCCGGTGGGCTCGGTGGACAAGCTGATCGAGCGCATCAGAAGCCTGGTGCACCCCAGCGATGAGCCGGTAGTGCCGGTGGCATTGCCGGTGGGTAAGGCGGAAGCGGCGGTTGATCCGGCCGCCGACATGGTGAAGATATCCGCCGAACTGCTCGACGACCTGGTCAACCTGGCCGGCGAAACGTCGATCTTCCGCGGCCGTATCGAGCAACAAGTCAACGACGCACGCACTGCGCTCACGGAAGTGGAAACCACCATCGAGCGCATGCGCGACCAACTGCGCCGCCTCGACACCGAAACCCAGAGCCGGCTTTTTAGCCGCCAGCAGGCCGAGGCCGAACGCCTGGGCTACGAAGAATTCGACCCGCTGGAAATGGATCGCCATTCGCAATTACAGCAATTGGCCCGCGCGTTGTCCGAATCGGCCTCGGATTTGCTCGACCTCAAGGAAACCCTCGAGCGCCGCAACCAGGACGCCCATGACCTGTTGCAGCAACAGGCGCGTATCAACACCCAGTTGCAGGAAGGCCTGATGCGCACGCGCATGGTGCCGTTCGAACGCATGCTGCCGCGCCTCAAGCGCATCGTGCGCCAGGTCGCCGGCGAGCTGGGCAAGGACGTCGAGTTCGTGGTCGGCAATGCCGAGGGCGAAATGGACCGCAACGTCCTGGAACGCATGGCGGCGCCGCTGGAACACATGCTGCGCAACGCCGTCGACCATGGCCTGGAGTCTCGCGAGGTGCGCCTGCAGGCCGGCAAGCCGGAGAAGGGGCGCATCACCCTGGACCTGACCCACGAAGGCGGCGACATCGTCTTCGACATGCGCGACGACGGCGCCGGTGTGCCCCTCGAAGCTGTGCGCCGCAAGGCGATCAAACGCGGCCTGCTCGACCCCAATCAAGAGATCAGCGACCGCGACGTGCTGCAGTTCATCCTGCAACCGGGGTTTTCCACCGCCGAAAAAATCACCCAGATTTCCGGACGCGGTGTGGGCATGGACGTGGTGCACGAAGAAGTGCGCCAGCTTGGCGGTTCGATGGTGATCGACTCGATCCCGGGCGTGGGTGTGCACTTCAGGATTCGCCTGCCGTTTACCGTGTCGGTCAACCGTGCGCTGATGGTGCAGTGCGCGGACGATCAGTATGCGATCCCGCTCAATACCATCGACGGCCTGGTGCGCGTGCCGCCCCATGAATTGGCGGGGCACTACCAGCAAGATCCGCCGCGCTATGAATATGCCGGCCAAGGCTACGAACTGTTCTACCTCGGCGACCTGCTGCACACCGTCAGCCGCCCCAAACTGCTCGGCCAGTACCAGCCGGTGCCGGTGTTGCTGATGCAGTGCAATGAGCGGCACGTGGCGGTACATGTGGATGCCATGGCCGGCACCCGCGAGATTGTGGTCAAGGGCCTGGGGCCGCAATTTGCCGGCGTGCAGGGCTTGTCCGGGGCGACGATCCTGGGCGATGGCCGGGTGGTGTTGATCATCGACCTGCTGGCGCATATCCGCGCGCGGCAACCGGCGTTGCCGGCGCAGTCGGTGGATGCGCCGCTGATCCTCAACGACCCGCTGAAAAAGCGCCCGCTGTTGGTGCTGGTGGTGGACGACTCGGTCACCGTGCGCAAGGTCACCAGCCGCCTGCTGGAGCGCAATGGCATGAACGTGCTGACCGCCAAGGACGGCATCGACGCCCTCGCCGTGCTCGAGGAACACACCCCGGACCTGATGCTGCTCGACATCGAAATGCCGCGCATGGACGGCTTTGAAGTGGCGATTCAAGTGCGCAACGATCCACGCCTGATGCGCCTGCCGATCATCATGATCACCTCGCGCACCGGCCAGAAACACCGCGACCGCGCCATGGCCATCGGCGTCAACGACTACCTCGGCAAGCCGTACCAGGAGTCGGTGCTGCTGGAAAGCATCGCTTATTGGAGCAAGTCCCATGCTTGACCATCGCGCAAGCCAACTCACCGGGCTGTTGCTGCCGCTGGCTGACCGTCACCTGATAGTGCCCAACGTTGCGGTAGCCGAATTGATCGACTTCCAACGCGGCGAACCGGCCAGCGATGCACCGCCGTGGTACCTGCGCCAGGTGACCTGGCGCGATCGGCAAATCCCCTTGATCAGCTTCGAAGCCGTGTGCGGCGAAGCCAGCATGACCGGCGAGCGTTCACGCATCGTCGTGTTGAATGCGCTGGGTGGGCGGCCGACCTTGAAATTCATTGCGCTGGTGATCCAGGGAATCCCGCGCTCGTACAAGCTCGACAGCGAACTGAGCTACGTGGACGTCCCGCTGTGCCCGCTGGAGCTGGCAGCGGTACAGGTGGGCGAACATGTGGCGAAGGTGCCGGACTTGATGGGGCTTGAAGCGTTATTGGCCGAGTCCGGACTGGCCTGAGCCCTACGCAGATCCAATGTGGGAGGGGGCTTGCCCTAATGCCAGTCAGTTAAGAGGTAGCAGGAGCGAGAACTAACTTGTGGCGAGGGAGCTTGCTCCCGCTGGGGCGCGAAGCGGCCCCAAACAATGGGACTGCTGCGCAGTCCAGCGGGAGCAAGCTCCCTCGCCACAGGTTCGGTGTCGCCTTAACTGACTGGCATTAGGGCTTGCCCCCGATGGCGGTATGCCAGTCTCAGCAACTGTCACTGAACCACCGCTATCGGGAGCAAGCCCCCTCCCACACTGATTGTGCTCGTCTGCAGACCTCAATCAATCCGCGCAAACCGCTCGATCACTGGCTGCGTACGATGCTCACCCTGCTACAACGTAGGGTTGGGATTTATATAACGTCTGAAATTTCTATACGTATCGCCTACGAATATTTGCTGATTTTTGAGTGCTAGTTTTTAGCGTTCCACCCCATCAGCAAGGATTCGCAAATGGCTGTCCCTCCCATGCCTCCGGGCGTTTCGCTGCAAGACAATATCGCCTTGGCCAACAACCGCAGACTGCATTTGAAGCCCGGCTCGGCGTTCAGCTACTCATGGTTTTACTCACAGGTCAGAGGGCGCGGCCCCTGGGATTACAAACAGAAAAGTCGCGACTACGAGGCATTCGGTAACTTCAACTACGGCGTTACCGGGACAGTGTTAGGGATACCGGAAGGCGTACTGTTGCGGGCCGCCGGTGCAGCGCAAAAAGCAGCGGGTACGTCTCGGGCAGAGTTCGGCGACTGGTGGGGGGATGCGCCTTATGGTGATGACCATAGCGACCAGCACTGGATCAAGGAGGGCATCGAATATGCCAAAGCTCAAGGGTATTAAATGGGCCGTACAAGGTGCGTGCAATGTGTTGTTGGTCGTGTGTCTCGGGTACCTGGGGGCGGGCTGGTTGACGAGCCCCGGAGCGCCGGAGCTGGATCAGGTGGTGCTCAAGTACTCCTTGAAGAACGGCGGTTCGATCTACGGGGTGCGCGATGGGCGAGGGGGCGCGACTGTGGGGTATTCCTATCGGTATTACGTCAATGCCGCCATGACCACTGATGAGGAAATACTGACAGCGTTGGTGGCGAAACGTCCATTTCTGAAGACCAGAGAGCCTGACGTCCAAGTGGCCGAACATGAAGGCGTGCTTCATCTTTCGGTTAGTGGGCAGGTTTATGAATACAACAGCTATTCGCTTGAAGGTCTGGGCGCGGTGAATATAGACATGAAGTTGTAGCACCAACGAATTCGGGATTTATGGCGGTTGCCGGGCGCCCTGAACAGACCCTGCCTCGCACAGACACCGCTGAGCAAATGTGGGAGGGGGCTTGCCCCCGATGGCGGTGCCAGTCTCAGCAACTGTCGGTGATCGTCCCCACGCTCTGCGTGGGAATGCATCCCGTGACGCTTCGCGTCACCCTTGCGAAGGGCTTTAGTGTTGCGCGGGCTGGCGGGACGCGGAGCGTCCCCGGCGGCATTCCCACGCGGAGCGTGGGAACGATCAGATAGGCGGGACTTCGGATTTTTCCCGCAAGATTTTGGGCCGTGCATGAACTTGTCCCATGCAGCCCGCGCGCCTAGTCTTCGTCCCGTCATCGCAAAAAACGGTGACACGGACGTGCAAGTCCGACGAAACTGTTTAGGCGTACAAACGCCCTGCCAACCAACGGGCGTTTTTTGTGCTCGCTGCTTTATGGCGGCTGCGCGCAGGAGGTCTTCGGACCTGCTGGGTGTCCTAAACAGGCCCGGTCTTGCACACCTGCGCACGGTCGCCACCCTCATTCGCGTGCAAGCGAATAGTGGCGCTCCTTACTTACTGTTTAGGAGTTTCATCATGATCAAACCTACCCCCAATCCACCCCTCTTCACCGTAACCCCTCACCAAGACACCGAAACCCTGCTGGTCAACGCCAGCGAAACCCTGTCCTCCCTGAACGCACTCACCTGCAACCTGGCATTCGACCTGGACACCTCCCAGCGCGCAATCATGCTCGGGATCCAGCAAATGGCCGAGCTGGGGCAGTTGTTGGTGGATCAAGCGCTGGAGCAGGTCAGCCCTTCTGCGCAAAGGTCCCAAACAGGGACCGATCGTTCCCTTTTTGGGGCCGTTATCTAATAGACACCAGCTAGCAAATGTGGGAGGGGGCTTGCCCCCTCCCACATGTTGATCTTCGTTACTCCAGGCGTAACGGTTTGCTGCTGAGCTTGATTGATGCCCCCCTGGATCACTCCTAAGGTACAGCCCACGACAGCAAACCCCGTGGAGCGACCATGACAACCACAATAAACCCCGACTCGCGCTGGACGCGGCGGCGCGACGAGAAGCAGCGGCGGCTCGGGCTGGTTAAACCGTTTGCAGACGGGGCAGTGTTGCCCAGTGACCGGATCGTCGAGGCGCTTGAGGCATTGATCCTCCCCGGCGACCGCGTGGTGCTGGAGGGCAACAACCAGAAACAGGCCGATTTCCTCTCGCGCTCCCTGGCCAAGGCTGACCCGGCCAAGCTCCACGATTTGCACATGATCATGCCCAGCGTCGGGCGCTCCGAGCACCTGGACCTGTTTGAAAAGGGCATCGCGCGCAAGCTCGACTTTTCCTTTGCCGGCACCCAATCCCTGCGCATCAGCCAGTTGCTCGAAGACGGCCTGCTGGAAATCGGTGCGATCCATACCTACATCGAACTCTACGCACGGCTGGTGGTGGACCTGATCCCCAACGTGGTGCTCTCCGCCGGTTTCATGGCCGACCGTGCCGGCAACATCTACACCGGCGCCAGCACCGAAGACACGCCGGCGCTGATCGAGCCGGCCGCGTTCAGCGATGGCATCGTTATCGTGCAGGTCAACCAGTTGGTGGACGACGTCACCGACTTGCCCCGCGTCGACATCCCGGCAAGCTGGGTGGACTTTGTGGTGGTGGCTGACAAGCCGTTCTACATCGAGCCGCTGTTCACCCGCGACCCCCGCCATATCAAGCCGGTGCATGTGCTGATGGCGATGATGGCGATCCGTGGCATCTACGAAAAACACAATGTGCAGTCGCTCAACCATGGCATCGGTTTCAACACCGCCGCCATTGAATTGATCCTGCCCACCTACGGCGAATCCCTCGGCCTCAAAGGCAAGATCTGCCGCAACTGGACCCTCAACCCGCACCCTACGCTGATCCCCGCGATTGAAAGCGGCTGGGTGCAAAGCGTGCATTGCTTCGGCACCGAACTGGGTATGGAAAACTACATCGCCGCCCGCCCGGATGTGTTCTTCACCGGCCGCGACGGCTCGATGCGCTCCAACCGCATGTTCTGCCAATTGGCTGGCCAATACGCGGTGGACCTGTTTATCGGCGCCACCCTGCAAGTCGACGGCGACGGCCATTCCAGCACTGTGACCCGTGGCCGCCTCGCTGGTTTTGGCGGCGCGCCGAACATGGGCCACGACCCACGCGGCCGCCGCCATGGCACGCCGGCCTGGCTGGATATGCGCCACGACGATGCGCCGGTCGCACTGCTCGAGCGCGGCAGAAAGCTCGTGGTGCAAATGGTCGAGACCTTCCAGGAAGGCGGCAAGCCCACCTTCGTCGAGACCCTCGATGCGGTGGAAGTGGCGCGCAAAAGCGGCATGTCCCTGGCGCCGATCATGATCTACGGCGACGACGTCACCCACCTGCTCACCGAAGAAGGCATCGCCTACCTCTACAAGGCCCGGTCCCTGGAAGAACGCCAGGCGATGATCGCCGCCGTCGCCGGGGTGACCGCCATCGGCCTGCGCCATAACCCCAAGGACACCGCGCGCATGCGCCGTGAAGGCTTGATTGCCTTGCCCGAAGACTTGGGTATCCGCCGCACCGACGCCACCCGTGAACTGCTGGCCGCCAAGAGCGTGGCCGACTTGGTGGAGTGGTCCGGTGGCCTGTACAACCCGCCCGCCAAATTCAGGAGCTGGTAAATGCGCGCGCTCAAACTGCATGAAGTGAGCCTGGCCGATCGCCTGGCGGATATGGCTGTCGATGCGCTGATCGATGAAGCCGACCTGTCGCCTAAACCGGCCCTGGTGGACCGTCGCGGCAACGGCGCCCACAGTGATTTGCACCTGGGGCTGATGCACGCGTCGGCGCTGTCGCTGTGGCCGATGTTCAAGGAAATGGCCGAGGCTGCGCTTGAGTTCGGTGAAGTCGGTTTGCCCCTGCGTGAAGCCCTCGGGCGAATCGGTCGCGAGGGTGAGCAGGCGATGCTCGCTACCACGGGCGGCGTGAATACCCATCGCGGCGCGATCTGGGCCCTCGGCCTGCTGACTGCGGCGGCAGCGCTGCAACCCCGCGCCATACCGCTGACCGCCGCCAGGCTGGCCCTGCTCAACGACCGCTACGCCCCGCAACCCCTGAGCCACGGCGCGCTGGTCGCCCAGCGCTACGGCGCACGCGGCGCCCGTGAAGAAGCGCAACTGGGCTTCCCGTCAGTGCTGCAACGCGGCCTGCCGCAATTGCACAAAAGCCGCCAGCAACACGCCGGTGAACAGAACGCGCGCCTGGACGCCTTGCTCGCGATCATGACCGACCTGGCCGACACCTGCGTGCTCTACCGCGCCGGCCTGGAAGGCCTGCAGGCCATGCAGCGCGGCGCCCAGGCCGTGCTCGACGCCGGCGGCAGCGCGACCCTTGCCGGTCGCCGCCAACTGCACGCGCTGGACCAACAACTGCTGGCCCTGAATGCCTCTCCCGGCGGCGCTGCCGACCTGTTGGCCGCCTGCCTGTTTATCGACCGCCTCGACGGAGCGTTGTGATGGAAACCTTATCCTTTGAATTCCCCGCCGGGCAGCCAGCAAAAGGCCGCGCGCTGGTGGGGTGCGTCGGCTCCGGCGACCTTGAGGCGCTGCTGGAACCGGGCACTGCCGGCACGTTGACCATCCAGGTACAGACCTCGGTGAATGGCGCCGAACAACGCTGGCAGCACCTGTTCGAACGCATCTTCCAGGAGCAGACACCACCGGCCCTGAACATTGATATCCACGATTTCGGCGCCACCCCCGGCGTGGTGCGCTTGCGCCTGGAGCAAGGCTTCGAGGAGATCGGCCATGACTGACTTGCTCGCCAAACACAGCTTTGTCGAACTGGGTGCGCGGCAGCGGGCCAAGGCCTTGTTGGATGCCGGCACCTTTCGCGAACTGATCGACCCCTTCCAGCGCGTCATGTCGCCCTGGCTCAGCCGCCAAGGTGTGGTGCCCCAGGCCGATGACGGCGTGGTGATCGCCAAGGGCAGCATCGGCGGTTTGCCTGTGGTGATTGCAGCCATTGAAGGCAACTTCCAGGGTGGCAGCCTCGGTGAAGTGGGCGGCGCAAAAATCGCCGGCGCCCTGGAACTGGCGGCTGAAGACAACCGCAACGGCATCCCGACGCGCGCCGTGCTGCTATTGGAAACCGGGGGTGTGCGGCTGCAGGAAGCGAACTTGGGCCTGGCCGCGATTGCCGACATACACGCGGCGATTGTCGACCTGCGCCAGTACCAGCCAGTGGTCGGGGTGGTGGCGGGCAGCGTGGGGTGTTTCGGTGGCATGTCCA
Source organism: Pseudomonas sp. R4-39-08 (assembly GCF_003852275.1). Classification (NCBI taxonomy): domain Bacteria; kingdom Pseudomonadati; phylum Pseudomonadota; class Gammaproteobacteria; order Pseudomonadales; family Pseudomonadaceae; genus Pseudomonas; species Pseudomonas sp. R4-39-08. The sequence continues at coordinate 5,471,127 of NZ_CP027733.1, read as the reverse complement.
TCGCGGCCGGGCTGTGCAGCTACCTCGTCCTCACCCGTGAAGCGCGCTTGGGCCTCAATGGTCCGCAAGTGATCGAACAGGAAGCCGGGCTGGAAGAATACGATTCGCGCGACCGGCCCTTTATCTGGAGCCTCACCGGCGGCGAACAGCGTTTCAACAGCGGCCTGGCCGACCGTTACGTGGCCGATGATGTGGCGCAGATCCAGCAGACGGTCAGTGCGTTGTTGCAGCAAGGCTTGCCCGCGCAACAACGCAGTCGCCAGGCCGATTATTACCTCACACGCTTGGCCGAATTGGACGCCGTACCGCAAATCGACCCAGCGACGGTGCGCGAGCTGTATCAAGGAGAACGCTCATGAGAGGCTTGCAGTGGTTCAACGCATTGAGCGCCGGCGCTGCGCCTGTAGCAGGTTTGCCGGCGTCGCTCCGGGTTGCCGACGCGGTCTTGGGTGAGCAAAAGGTGCGCTTTGTCGCCGTGGTCACGGACGCGCAAAACCGCTTCCCCCGGGCTCGCAATGGCGAAGTCGGCCTGCTCGAAGGCTGGGGCCTGGCCAAGGCCGTCGATGAGGCCGTCGCGAGGGGCGACAAGCGCCCCATCATCGCCATCGTCGATGTGCCTAGCCAAGCCTATGGCCGTCGCGAAGAAGCGCTCGGCATCCATCAGGCCCTGGCCGCTGCTGCCGACAGCTACGCGCGTGCCCGTCTCGCCGGGCATCCGGTGATTGCGCTGCTGGTGGGCAAGGCCATGTCCGGTGCGTTCCTGGCCCACGGTTACCAGGCCAACCGACTGATCGCCCTGCGTGACCCCGGCGTGATGGTGCACGCCATGGGCAAGGCTTCGGCGGCGCGGGTGACTCTGCGCAGCGTCGAAGAGCTGGAAGCCCTGGCCGCCAGCGTACCGCCCATGGCCTACGACATCGACAGCTATGCCAGCCTCGGCTTGCTCTGGGAAACCTTGTCGGTCAGCCAGATTGAACAGCCCACGGCGGACGATGTGGCGCGAGTCAGCGATTGCCTGATGAATGCGATCAAGGATGTCGGCAGCACCGATTTGAGCGGACGCCTCGGCGCGACTAATCGCGCAGCCTCCAGCCACGTTCGCCAACTGCTGCGGGAGCAATGGTGAACGCCCACGACTTGCTCTGGGGCATGACCCCGGCACATGTGCCCGCCGACGCACCGGCCTGGGTGCGGGAGACGCTCGGTGCCGGCCACCCGGTGGTGGTGCGCCGCGCCATCGCCGAAGCGGGTTATGTGGCGGTCGGCGTGCGCGGGCGTTCGCGCGAGCAACGTTTTGCCGGGTGGATGCCGCTGGCGGCGGTGCAGCGGCGGGTGACACCGGAAGCGTTGCGCGGGGTGATTTCGCCGAGGGATTTACCGGCGTTGCGTGCGCTCGACCAACTGCGGCCGGTGCTGGCGCAGCAGACGTGGGGCGTCACAGGCAGCGCGGGTTTCGAGTTGGCCAGCGGGATTGAAGCGCTGCATGCCCAGAGTGACCTGGATTTGCTCCTGCGCACGCCCGAACCTTTGGCCCGCAATGACGCTGAAGACCTCCTGGCAATGCTGGACAGGGCAGAGTGCGCCGTCGACCTGCAACTGCAAACCCCGTTCGGCGCCGTCGCCTTGCGCGAATGGGCCAGCGGTTCACCTCGCGTGCTGCTGAAAACCGCCAGCGGCGCACACCTGGTGCTCGACCCCTGGCAGGCCGTGGCATGAGCAGCCTGCTGGTGTTTCCGGGGCAGGGTGCCCAGCGACCAGGCATGCTCCAGTCGCTGCCCGAAGCGGTGCTGGAAGAAGCCAGCGATGTGCTGGGCGAAGACGTACGCCTGCTCGATTCGGAGCAAGCCCTGGCCAGTACCCGCGCCGTGCAACTGTGCCTGTTGATCGCCGGCACCGCCCACGCCCGTCTGTTGGAGCGCACCCCGGATTACGTGGCGGGCTTGTCCATCGGCGCCTATCCCGCCGCTGTCATCGCCGGCGCGCTGGATTTCGCCGACGCCGTCAGGCTGGTCAGCCTGCGCGGTGAGTTGATGCAGCAGGCTTATCCACAGGGCTACGGCATGACCGCGCTGATAGGCCCCGAGTTATCCACCGTCGAAAAAATCCTTGCCGAGATCCACCGCGCCGAAACCCCGGTGTACCTGGCCAATATCAACGCCGATAACCAGACCGTGATCGCCGGCAGCGACGAGGCGATGAAACAGGTGGCGGCGCGCATCAAAGGCAACGGCATCGCCCGGCGCCTGGCCGTCAGCGTACCGTCCCACTGTGCGTTGCTGGACGCGCCCGCCAAGGTCCTTGCCCAGGCCTTCGTTCCGCTCAAGACGCCGCGCATCACCTACCTGAGCAGCACCCGCGCGCGGCCGATCCACAACCCTGAACAGCTTTGCGACGACCTGGCTTTCAACATGTGCCGTGTCGTCGACTGGCGCGGCACCGTGCAAAGCGCCTATGAGCGCGGTGTGCGCCTGCAAATCGAACTGCCCCCCGGCGCCGTGCTCACCGGCCTGTCACGCCGCGTGTTCGAACAAGGCACGGTGATCGCCTGCGAAGGCGCGCGCCTGGACACCTTGCAGGCCCTGCTGGAAGAGGAGGAGCGCCGCCACCGATAAAGCACTACCCAAGGCTTTCGAAGCACAACAACAACAATTTCGATCGAGCACTTTGAGGACAACAACGATGATTATCTACGGTGTGGCATTGCTGGCGATCTGCACGCTTGCAGGCGTGATCATGGGCGACATGCTCGGCGTTTTACTGGGCGTCAAATCCAACGTGGGCGGCGTGGGCATCGCCATGATCCTGCTGATCTGCGCACGGTTGTGGATGCAAAAGCGCGGCGGCATGACCAAGGAGTGCGAGATGGGCGTGGGCTTCTGGGGCGCCATGTACATTCCCGTGGTGGTGGCGATGGCGGCGCAACAAAACGTCGTGACCGCCCTGCACGGCGGCCCGGTCGCGGTGCTGGCGGCGATTGGTTCGGTGGTGGTCTGTGGTTGCACCATCGCCTTGATCAGCCGCACGCACAGGGGCGAGCCTCTGCCCGCCGAAGAGCCGCTGATCGTTCCTGCGGGAGGTCGCTGAGATGTGGGACCTCATCGAGAAAGGCTTGGAGCATAACGGCCTGATCACTGCGTTTGCCTTTGTGGGCGTGGTGATGTGGATTTCCGTGGTGCTGTCCAAGCGCCTCACGTTCGGGCGCATCCACGGCTCGGCGATTGCCATCGTCATCGGCCTCGTGCTGGCCTGGGTCGGCGGCACGCTCACGGGTGGGCAGAAGGGCCTGGCGGACCTGGCCCTGTTCTCTGGTATCGGCCTGATGGGCGGCGCGATGTTGCGCGATTTCGCCATCGTTGCCACGGCGTTTGAAGTGCAGGCCACCGAGGCGCGCAAAGCCGGCATGATCGGTGTGATTGCGCTGCTGCTGGGCACGATCCTGCCCTTCATCGTCGGCGCGAGCATGGCCTGGGCTTTCGGTTATCGCGATGCGATCAGCATGACCACCATTGGCGCGGGCGCGGTGACCTACATTGTCGGCCCGGTGACCGGTGCGGCGATTGGCGCGACCTCGGATGTGATGGCGCTGTCGATTGCCACCGGGTTGATCAAGGCGATTCTGGTGATGGTCGGCACACCGGTGGCGGCGCGCTGGATGGGCCTGGATAATCCGCGTTCGGCGATGGTGTTTGGTGGCTTGGCCGGCACCGTGAGCGGAGTGACGGCGGGGCTGGCGGCGACGGATCGGCGGTTGGTGCCGTATGGCGCGCTGACGGCGACGTTTCATACCGGGCTTGGGTGTTTGCTCGGGCCTTCGCTGCTGTATTTCATTGTGCGGGGGTTGGTGGGCTGAGTGATCGTTCCCACGCTCCGCGTGGGAATGCAGCCCTGGACGCTCCGCGTCCGCTCTTGAAGTCGGGACGCGGAGCGTCCCAGGAGGCGTGTCCCACGCGGAGCGTGGGAACGATCATCTCAAACCTGGCGATTGGCATACATCCGGCACTCCGCCAACAGCGCCAGCAAGTTCGGGTCGCGCTCCTTGGCCTTCAAGAACACCACGCCGATATGCTGCTGCAGCCGATACCTGGGCTGCAGCGGTATCAGCTTCACGCGGTTCTCATACACCGCTGCAATCCTGCCCGGCAGCAGCGCATAACCCACGCCCGAGCTGACCATGCTCAGCAGCGTAAAGATGTCGTTGACCTGCATCGCCACTTTCGGCTCGAACCCGGCCTGCTTGAACACGCGGTTGCCGTCCTGGTGGGTGGCAAAGCCTTGGGTGAGGGTGATGAAGGTTGCGTCGCGCACGTCGGCCAGGTCGATCTGCTGTTCACGGTCGAAGGGCGAGTCGGCCGGGGTGGCGAGGAAGATGTCGTCGCTGAACAGCGCAATCTGCGCGCAGTCCGGGTCGTTCGCATGGTCGTCGAGGGCGATGAGGATCGCGTCCACTTCCATGTTCTTGAGCTTGTAGAGCAGGTCGAAATTGGAGCCCAGGATCAGGTCGATATTCAGTTCGCTGCGCCTGATTTTCAGGCCCATGATCAGTTGCGGCACGGTCTTGACCGTCAATGAATACAGCGAACCCAGCTTGAATCGTTCGGCGGAAAAGCCGGCGGCTTCGCGGGTCAGGCGTACGCTGTCGACCACATCGGCCACCAGTTTCTGGGCGCGCTCTTCGAGTACATAGGCGCTTTCCAGCGGCGTGAGATTGCGCCCTTCGTGCTTGAACAACGGGCAGCGCAGGGCGTTTTCCAGCGAATGAATGGCGCGGTGCACGCTGACGTTGCTGGTTTGCAGCTCGGCGGCAGCGCGGGCCAGGTTGCCGGTGCGCATGAATGCCAGGAAGATTTCCAGCTTTTTGAGGGTGAATTCTTCGTCGATCAACATGGCCGTGGCTCTTGTTCGAATGCTCTCGATTGTGCCCGCAAATGCGCTCGGCGTCCTCGGAACGTCATAAGGCGCTTGCACTCTTATGGCGAAGGCTGGAGGCTTGCCAGCCAACCCTTATTGGTCACGGGAGGTCGGTTGCAGATGTACCACGGGGAACGATTCAACGCCTGGAGCCATTTGCTCGGTGCCGTCGCGGCGTGTATTGGCGTCGTGTGGATGTTGGTGGTGGCGAGTCTGGACGGCAGCCCCTGGAAAATTGTCAGTGTGGCGATTTATGGCTTTACGCTGATGGTGCTGTACAGCGCCTCGACGGTGTACCACAGCGTGCGCGGGCGGCGAAAAGAGATCATGCAGAAGGTCGATCACTTTTCGATCTACCTGTTGATCGCCGGCAGCTACACCCCGTTTTGCCTGGTGACGCTGCGCGGGCCGTGGGGCTGGACGCTGTTCGGGATTGTGTGGGGGCTGGCGGTGATCGGCATCCTGCAAGAGATCAAGCCACGCTCGGAGAAACGCATCCTGTCGATCGTGATCTATGCGGTGATGGGCTGGATCGTGCTGGTGGCGGTCAAGCCGCTGCTCGCCGCACTGGGTACGGCAGGGTTTACCTGGCTGGCGTCGGGCGGGGTGTTGTACACCGTCGGCATTATCTTTTTTGCTTTGGAGGATCGCCTGCGCCATTCCCATGGCATCTGGCATTTGTTCGTGATCGGCGGCAGCCTGCTGCATTTTGTGGCGATCATGCGCTACGTGCTTTGAATGTGGCCAGCACTTGTAGGGACTGACCTGCCGTCATCGGGAGCAAGCCCCCTCCCACATTGAATCTTCGGCGTCACTGGAGACGTTCCAGCAGCTCACAGGCGCGACTGCCAAAAATCTCCAGCAGCCTGGCCAGCATATGCGGCGGTGGCTCGTTGGCGCGGGTCAGCGCGTAGAGGGTGATCGGCAGCGGCGGGGTGAGCGTGCGGATGTGGGTGGTGGCCGTTGAGGCACCCAGCGCGGTGAACGGATCGATCACGGTGAGGCCGGCGCCGGATTCGACCATCGCGCGGGCCAGGGAATAGGTTTGCACCGAGATCGTCACCCGTGGCGGCGGGTCGACATTTTCCAGGTAGCTGCCCAGCTTCGCCGCCAGCGGGTCGGCGCTGGACAGGCCAATCAAAGGCGCGCCGGCCAGTTCGGCCAGCCGCAAGGGCATGTGCCGTTCAGCGTCCGACCAATAGCCTTTTGACGCCAACGCCACCAGTACACCGTTGGCCAGCACCTGGGTGGTGAGCCCCGGATGGCCGGAGAACGTGAGCGTCAACGCCAGATCGATCTCGCGCATCAACAGCTTCTGCACCAGCTCGCCGCTATGGTCGCTGGACAGCTCACAGGCGATGTCCGGGTAATCACGCTTCCATTCCAAGATTGACGGCGGCAGCAGCGACAGCGCCAACGCCGGGATCGCACCGATGCGGATGCTTTGCCCCGGTTCGCGCCGCAAGCTCTTGGCCAGGCGCCGCACACCTTGCAGGCTTGCGCTGACTTTTTCGACTTCGCTTTCCAGCGCCAGGGCTTCCGGCGTGGGCTGCAATTTGCCGCGTACCCGCAGGAACAACGCAAAGCCCAGTTGCAGTTCGGCGTGCTGCAACACTTTGGTCACCGCCGGTTGCGAGACGTGCAACAACTGCGCGGCGGCACTGATAGAGCCGGTCTGGCGGATGGCCTGGAAGATTTCGATATGACGCAAGCGCATGGCGAGTCCCATAACCTTTGTTTATAGGTGAGCCATCTTTATTCATTGTCGGTGGCCTGTCACCTGGCTCTACGCTGAGCGCTGTCAATTAACGGCGGGAGGCGGGGATGGCCAGGCAGGTTTGCATTATTGGCGGTGGGGTTATCGGCCTGGCGAGCGCTTATGCGTTGGTGCGTGCCGGCCATAGCGTGACGCTGATCGAGGCGCGCGACAGCCTGGGCAGTGAAACCAGTTACGCCAATGGCGGGCAGTTGTCCTACCGCTATGTTGCGCCGCTGGCCGACGCCGGGGTGCCGCTGCAAGCGATTGGCTGGTTACTGCGCGGTGACTCGCCGTTGAAGCTGCGCCCGCGTCTCGATCCCCAGCAATGGCGCTGGATGGCCGCCTTTATCGGCGCCTGTCGTAGTTCGGTGAACCAGCGCAATGCCGCTCACTTGCTGCGCCTGGCATCCCTGAGCCAGGACACCTTGCAGCAATGGCGCGAGGAGGACCGCCTGGACGACTTCGATTGGCGACGCAATGGCAAGCTGGTGACGTTTCGCAACGCCAATACCTTTGAACATGCCCGCAGTAAAGTGACCAATGTCCTGCAACAGCAGGTGTTGTCCGCTACCGATTGCGCGCACCTGGAGCCGGCGCTGGCCGGTGATGGTTTTGTCGGCGGGATCTACACGCCCAACGAGGAAGTAGCGGATTGTCATGCCTTTTGCCAGCAATTGGCGGCGCGGCTGGAAGCATCGGGGCGTTGCACATTTTTGTTGGGGCGCAAGGTTACCCGGATTCGTCATACCGACGGTGTGGTGCACGCCCTCCAATTGGATGATGAGGTGATGCCGGTCGAGCAACTGGTGCTGGCGGCAGGGCATCGCAGCGCTGAACTGGGCTTGCCGGGGTTGTCGCTGCCGCTGTATCCGCTCAAGGGCTATAGCCTGAGCGTGCCGATTGGCGCGCAGCACCGGGCGCCGAATGTGAGCATCACGGACTACGATCGCAAGATCGTCTACGCGCGCATCGGTGAGCAACTGCGGGTCGCGGCCATGGTGGACATTGTCGGCTTCGACGCGGGTCTTGAGCCCAAGCGCCTGGCTTTGATGAAACGCCAGGCCCTGGAGACATTTCCCAATGCCGGCGACTACGCCCACGCGGTTGAATGGGCCGGTATGCGCCCGGCCACGCCGACTGGGGTACCGCTGATTGGTGCCAGTGTCTATCGCAACCTGTGGCTGAACCTCGGTCACGGCGCCCTTGGTTTTACCTTGGCCAGCGGCAGCGCCCAACTGTTGGCTGAACTGATCAACCAACAGGTTCCTTCCATTGACATGCAGGGCCTGACGCCCCGCGCCGCTTGAGGATGCCCCATGACCATCAACCGAATCAGCAGCAACGAGCGTCTCAGTGGCGCAGTCACTTTCAAGGACTTGGTGTTCCTTTCGGGCCAGGTGCCGGGCGAAGGGCAGGACGTGATGACGCAAACCCGCGAAGTGCTGGCCAAAATCGATGCACTGTTGGCCGAGGCGGGCAGCGACAAGGATCACCTGCTGAACGCGACGATTTACCTGAAGGACATCGGCAGCGGTTTTGCGCCGATGAACGAGGTGTGGTCCGCGTGGCTGTCGCCGGGGATGGCGCCTACACGCACCACCCTGCAAGTGGAGCTGGCGCGGCCGAATGTGCTGGTGGAAATCAGCGTGATTGCTGTACGTAAATAATTCAAAGACCAACGGAGCATAACAATGAAAAGAATCCTGTTGACCGGCTGCACCCTGGGACTTTTGTTCGGCGCACAGGCCCATGGGGCCCAAGCGCCGCTGGAGGGCACCCTGGGCAAGATCGCCAACACCAAGTCCATCACCCTGGGATACCGCGATGCGTCGGTGCCGTTTTCCTACGTGGGTGATAACACTGGCAAACCCATGGGCTATTCAGTGGACCTGGCAAGCAAGATCGTCGAGCGTATCCAGCAGAAAACCGGGGTGGCCAACCTCAACGTCAAGTACACCCTGGTGACCTCACAGACCCGGATTCCGCTGGTGCAGAACGGCACCGTCGACCTGGAATGCGGCTCTACCGGGGTGACGGCTGACCGGCAGAAGCAGGTAGCATTTTCCTACGGGTTTATTTACGTGAAGGGGCAATTACTGACGGCGAAGGACAGCGGCATCAAGGGCTTTGCCGACCTTGACGGCAAGAACGTGGTCACCACCGCCGGTACCACCAACGAACGATTCCTCAAAAGCTACAACGCCGAACGCAAGGCCAATATGTTTGTCATCAGCGCCAAGGACCATGGTGAGGCGTTCAAGATGCTCGAGACCGGCCGTGCGGTAGCGTTCTACATGGATGACGCGCTGCTCTACGGCGAACGCGCCAAGGCCCGGGACCCGCACAACTGGGTGGTGGTGGGCGAGGAGCAGTCGCGGGAGATCTACAGCTGCATGGTGCGCAAGGACGATCCGCAGTTTCTTGCGGTGGTCAATGAGACGCTGGGCGACCTGTACCGCTCGGGGGAGATCAACGGGATTTACCAGCGCTGGTTTGAACAACCGATTCCGCCGAAGGGTTTGAATCTGGAGTTCCCGATGACTACGGAGTTAAAGCAGATTATCGCCAAGCCAGTCAGCGACCCGGTTGAGTAAAAAGTGGTAACCCAATCCAAATGTGGGAGGGGGCTTGCCCCCGATAGCGGTGTGTCAGTCGATACAGGTGCTGGCTGATCGACCGCTATCGGGAGCAAGCCCCCTCCCACAGTTTTGATTGGGTTTGCCAAGGGGGTTAGAAGTCGCCCCAGAGTTGTTGGGCGACGGCCAAGGCGACCACCGGTGCAGTCTCGGTGCGCAACACCCGAGGGCCGAGGCGGGCGGCGTGGAAGCCGGCGCCTTGGGCTGTGTCGACTTCGCTGTCGGTCAGTCCACCTTCAGGCCCGATCAGGAAGGCCAGGCTCGAAGGCTTGGCGTGGCTGACCATCGGCTCGGCCACCGGGTGCAGCACCAGCTTCAAATCCGCCTCGGTTTGCTTCAACCAGTCCGCCAGCAACAGCGGCGGGTGAATCACCGGCACCGTCGAGCGCCCGCATTGCTCGCACGCGCTGATCGCCACCTGGCGCCAGTGCAGCAGGCGCTTGTCGGCGCGTTCGTCCTTGAGGCGCACTTCGCAGCGCTCGCTGAAAATCGGGGTGATGGCGCTGACGCCCAGTTCGGTGGCTTTCTGGATCGCCCAGTCCATGCGCTCGCCCCTGGACAGACCTTGGCCGAGGTGGATATGCAGCGGCGATTCGGCCTGGCCTTTGAAGCTTTCCGTGAGTTGCACGCTGACGCGTTTTTTACCGACTTCCAGCAAGTTGCCGAGAAACTCCTGGCCGGAGCCGTCGAACAGTTGCACGGCGTCGCCTTCGCTCATGCGCAGCACGCGGCTGATGTAATGCGCCTGGGCTTCAGGCAATTCGTGATCGCCGAGGCTCAGCGGGGTGTCGGTGAAAAAGCGGGACAGTCTCATGTGTGTTCTCTGGAAAAGGGTGTGCAGAGCGGACGCGGAGCGTCCAGGGCTGCATTCCCACGCGGAGCGTGGGAACGATCATGGTTAACCTGGGTCGCGAAAGCCTGGGTGAAAATCCTTCGGCACGGCAACGCTGACCTTGCTGTTGGTGGCGATATCGATGCCTTCACTGGCGACTTCGGCAAGGAAATCGATCTGCTCCGGGGTAATCACATACGGCGGCAGGAAGTACACCACGCTGCCCAACGGTCGCAACAGCGCGCCGCGTTCCAGGGCGTGCTCGAACACCTTCAGGCCACGGCGTTCCTGCCAGGGGTAGGCGGTCTTGGTAGCTTTGTCCTGCACCATCTCGATGGCCAGGACCATGCCGGTCTGGCGCACTTCAGACACATGCGGATGGTCGACCAGATGCGCCGTGGCCGTGGCCATGCGCTGGGCCAAGGCCTTGTTGTTTTCGATGACGTTGTCTTCTTCGAAAATATCCAGGGTGGCCAGGGCCGCCGCGCAGGCCAGCGGGTTGCCGGTGTAGCTGTGGGAGTGCAGGAAGGCGCGCAGGGTCGGGTAGTCGTCGTAGAAGGCGTCGTACACGTCGTCGGTGGTGACCACGGCGGCCAGCGGCAGGTAGCCGCCGGTCAGGGCCTTGGACAGGCACAGGAAGTCCGGGCGGATGCCGGCCTGTTCACAGGCGAACATGCTGCCGGTGCGGCCAAAGCCCACGGCGATTTCGTCGTGGATCAGGTGCACGCCATAACGGTCACAGGCTTCGCGCAGCAGCTTGAGGTACACCGGGTGATACATGCGCATGCCACCGGCGCCCTGGATCAGCGGTTCGACGATCACGGCGGCAACGCTGTCGTGGTGCTCGGCCAGGGTCTGTTCCATGGCCTGGAACATCGTGCGCGAATGCTCTTCCCAGCTCACGCCCTCGGGGCGCAGGTAGCAGTCCGGGCTCGGCACTTTGAGGGTGTCGAGCAACAATGCCTTGTAGGTCTCGGTAAACAGCGGCACGTCGCCCACCGACATCGCCGCGATGGTTTCACCGTGGTAGCTGTTGGTCAGGGTGACGAAGCGCTTCTTGTTCGGCAGACCACGGTTGAGCCAGTAGTGAAAGCTCATTTTCAGCGCGACTTCGATACACGATGAGCCGTTATCGGCGTAGAAGCAGCGCGTCAGGCCTTCGGGGGTCATCGCCACCAGGCGCTCGGACAGCTCGATCACCGGCTGATGGCTGAAGCCGGCGAGGATCACGTGTTCCAACTGGTCGACCTGATCCTTGATGCGCTGGTTGATGCGCGGGTTGGCGTGGCCGAACACGTTGACCCACCAGGAACTGACGGCATCGAGGTAGCGCTTGCCTTCGAAGTCTTCCAGCCATACGCCTTCACCGCGCTTGATCGGGACCAGTGGCAGTTGCTGGTGGTCTTTCATCTGGGTGCAGGGATGCCACAGCACCGCGAGGTCGCGTTGCATCCACTGGTTGTTCAAGCCCATCGGTGATCTCCTCGAAGCGGTCCCGCAACCTGCGCGGGCGAAACAATCGCGCAAGCCTATGCAATGGTGGCGTGGGTCACAAGCCATTGTGGGAAATTCGCGGTAAATGCAGGACGGTCTGTCACGTTTCTTGGGAATAGTCTTAATCCCTTGTTAATTTATGATGCATAGCCTTCAGATCGCATTTCTCGATATTTCAAAGCGAAATTTTTCGCTTTAATTCGATAGGTAAAGCGCTAGTCTTGGGCACAGTTCTTACGGGATTAAGTTCATGCAGTTACGCAATTCATCGGCCCGCTATGGCTGGGTCAGCATGGTTTTGCACTGGGGCGTGGCCTTGGTGGTATTTGGATTGTTCGCCCTGGGCCTGTGGATGGTCGGTCTCGATTACTACAGTGCCTGGCGCAAAGACGCGCCGGACCTGCACAAGAGCATTGGCATCACGCTCTTCGCCATCATGCTGGTACGTATCGTCTGGCGCCTGGTCAGCCCGCCGCCCGCACCGCTGGCCAGCTACAGCCGGCTGACCCGCCTCGGCGCCGCGTTTGGTCACGCGTTCCTGTATGTGGGGCTGTTTGCCGTGATGATTGCCGGTTACCTGATTTCCACCGCAGACGGTGTCGGTATCCCGGTGTTTGGCCTGTTTGAGATTCCTGCCGTGGTTTCCGGGCTACCGGACCAGGCAGACACCGCCGGCGTGGTGCACCTGTACCTCGCCTGGGTGTTGGTGGTCTTCGCCGGCTTGCATGGCGTGGCTGCGCTGAAACACCACTTTATCGATCGTGATGTGACCCTTAAGCGAATGCTGGGGCGCAAAGCCTGATGTTCAACCTCGACTCACAAGGAATAGAAAACATGTTGAAAAAGACTCTCGCCGCTCTGGCTATCGGTACCGCCCTGCTGTCTGCAGGTCAGGTGATGGCTGCTGACTATGTGATCGACAAGGAAGGCCAGCACGCCTTCGTCGATTTCAAGATCAGCCACCTGGGCTATAGCTACATCACCGGTACGTTCAAGGACTTGGACGGAAAGTTCAGCTTTGACGCAGCCAAGCCTGAAGACGCCAAGATCGAAGTTAACGTGCGTACCGCCAGCGTATTCTCCAATCACGCCGAACGTGACAAACACGTCAATACCAAGGACTTCTTGGAGTCGGGCAAATTCCCGGACGCCAAGTTCGTCTCCACCAGCGTCAAGCCAACCGGCAAAAATGCTGATGGCAAGCTGACTGCCGATGTGACCGGGGACCTGACGTTCCACGGCGTGACCAAGCCTATCCTGGTCAAGGCCACTTTCCTCGGCGAAGGTAAGGACCCATGGGGCGGCTACCGTGCCGGCTTTGAAGGCACTACCAACATCAGCCGCAAGGAGTTCAACAAGGACGGCATGGACGTAGGTCCACAGTCCGACAACGTTCAGCTTTACATCACGTTTGAAGGTGTGAAAGCGAAGTAATGCTTCGTATGTAGGAGCGAGCTTGCTCGCGAAAAACGCATAAGCGCCGCGTGCATTCAGAATGCACGCGTTATCGTTAACGTTCTTCGCGAGCAAGCTCGCTCCTACAGTTTTAAAGCAAAAAAAGCCCCGCATCTTTCGAAGCGGGGCTTTTTTTTTAAAACTAGCGGTTGCGGGTCAGCAGCGCTGGTTTTTCACCACGAGGACGGCCAGGCAGTTGATCCAACTGCTCGGGTGTCGGGAAGCGATCCGCTTTCGACTCCTTGTGGATGATCTTCGGTGCCGGGCCACCGCGCGGGTTTTGCACGGCTGGCTCGGACAGCGGCTGCTCGTCACGGGCTGGGCGGCGGTTGTTGCTGCGCGAGTCTTCGCGGCGCGCCTGGCCGTCACGCGGTGCGCCGTTGCGCGGGCCGCTGCGTTTGGCCGGTGGGGTGCCGGTGGTGCCGCCGCTGCTGTTGCGCGGACCGTTCTGGCGCGCGCCCTGTGGCTGACCACCCCGTGGAGCGGCTGCGCCTGCGCCTTGTGCCGGGGCACCTGGGCGACGGCCACGACCTTGGGCCGGCTTGGCTTGTGGCACGTAGTCAACGCGGTTACCGAAGTTATCCACATCGTCGTCGAGGAATTCGTCCGGGGCACGGTCGGATGCGGCGCGTGGAGGCTGGCTCGGCTGGCGCTGTTCGCGGGCCGGGGTACCTTCACGGGGCTTCTGCTCGCGGGCCGGGCGTTCGCCACGGCTGCTGGTCGCAGTTTTTTCCTTGCCCTTGTCCTTGCCCTTGTCGCGACGGCCACCACCGCCACCGCCACCGTTCGGGCCATCGCCCTTCGGACCGCGTGGGTTGCGGGGGTTGCGCACGTCCGGACGCTCGCGCGCTTCAGGCTTTTCGGCCTCCACGGCGCTGGAATCGAAGCCCATCAGGTCGCCGTCGGCGATTTTCTGCTTGGTCATGCGCTCGATGCTTTTCAGCAGCTTCTCTTCGTCCGGTGCGACCAGGGAAATGGCCTCGCCCGAACGACCGGCACGCCCGGTACGGCCGATACGGTGCACGTAGTCTTCGTCGACGTTCGGCAGCTCGAAGTTGACCACATGGGGCAACTGGTCGATATCCAGGCCGCGCGCGGCGATATCGGTGGCGACCAGGATGCGCACACTGCCGGCCTTGAAGTCGGCCAGGGCTTTGGTGCGCGCGTTCTGGCTCTTGTTACCGTGGATGGCGACGGCGGTGAGGCCGTGCTTGTCCAAGTACTCGGCCAGGCGGTTGGCGCCGTGCTTGGTGCGGGTAAACACCAGCACCTGTTCCCAGGCACCGTGGGTAATCAGGTGCGCGAGCAGCGAGCGCTTGTGGCTGGCGGCCAGGCGGAACACGCGTTGCTCGATACGCTCGACCGTGGTGTTGGGCGGCGTGACTTCGATGCGTTCCGGGTTGTGCAGCAACTTGCCGGCCAGGGCGGTGATGTCCTGGGAGAACGTTGCCGAGAACAGCAGGTTCTGACGTTTGGCCGGCAGGCGGGCGAGGACCTTCTTCACGTCATGGACAAAGCCCATGTCGAGCATGCGGTCGGCTTCGTCCAGCACGAGGATTTCCACGTGAGACAAGTCGACGCTGCCTTGGCCGCACAGGTCGAGCAAACGACCCGGGCAGGCCACCAGCACGTCAACACCACGGGACATGGCCTGAACCTGGGGGTTCATGCCGACGCCGCCGAAGATACAGGCGCTGACGAACTTCAGGTCGCGGGCGTACAGCTTGAAGCTGTCGTGCACCTGGGCGGCGAGTTCGCGGGTAGGGGTCAGGACCAGTACGCGCGGTTGGCGCGGGCCGTGACGCTGGGATTTGTCCGGGTGACCGTTGGGGAACAACCGCTCCAGAATCGGGAGGGCGAAACCACCGGTTTTACCGGTACCTGTCTGCGCCGCAACCATCAGGTCGCGACCTTGCAACACGGCGGGAATGGCCCGCTGTTGCACCGGAGTAGGCTCGGTATAGCCCGCTGCCTCGATGGCGCGGACTAAAGCCTCGGAGAGACCGAGGGAAGCAAAGGACATGAGTAATCCTGTTTTAGTTAGGGCTTGGCCCAGAGGGATAATCTTGCCGGGCGTGAATGGCGCTTAGGGGAGCGTAATCCCGTCCGGTCCTGCTGCGTCTGGCGGGCACTCCACCGGCTCGCGCGGGCTGCAAAGCTGCGCTGTAGCGGGGTTGGGTGCCTTTTTCAAGACCTCAGCGGCCGGGCGTAAGCCTGGCGGAAAGGCCGGAGTATAACAGAGCAATCACTGCGCGCTGCTTTCCTGCTGCTCAACGGTGTATTCGGAGGCGCTGATGGGCGCCGTTTGCGCCTGGATACCGCCATATTTGGCGCTCAAGGCGGCGTAGGCCGGCTCTTGCTTGAAGCGCCTGAGCTCAGCGGCAAAGCGCTGGACCAGCAAATCCATGCCCGCGCCACGGCGTACGGCGAGAAACTGCTGCTGGCGGCTGACCACCAGCGGCGCCTGGCTGACCTTGTCTTCCAGGCCCAATTGCTTGATCACGTGCTGCCCCACGCGACGGTCAGTGACCACCATATCGATGCGCCCCAGCATCAGCTTGCCGAAGTTGGCCTCATGGCTGGGGGCGGGTTCACGGGCAAAGGTGGCGGACGCGCCGAAGGCTTCGCCATACAGGTAACCGGGAGAGATGCCCACGCTCAGGCCGCGCAGATCGTCGAGGGTTTCGGCGGGGTGCGGACGCTCATTGGCGTAGAACAGCACGAATTCGACCGTCGACAAGGGTTCGCTGGGGTAGAGCAGCAAGGCGTCGCGCTCGTGGCTGTGGAAAATATCCAGCGCGCCGTCAGCGTGGCCTTGGTCGAGCATCGCCAGGCAACGTTTCCAAGGCAGGAACTGCCATTGCACATCCACGCCGAGGCGCTGGAACACGATCACCGTGGTTTCGTAGTCCAGGCCACGCATGCTGCCGTTGTCGTCGTAGACGTAGGGCGCCCATGGTTCGGTGACAATGCGCAGTTTCTCGCCATAAGCGGCCAGGCTCAGGCAAGTGAAAAGCGCAGCGATCAACAACTTGAAAATGACGGGCATTCCCTGAGGTTACGACGCTACCAAGATAAAGAGAAGCTCTGGCACGCGCGTTGGCGCCGAGTCTCAGTTTACTGGCGCGTCCATCAGGTGAGCGTGGATCGCGGCACGCCGCTCGCCGAGGATCAGGCGCACCACCGGGTTGGCGAACCAGCGTTCGAGCTGGTGCGCGTCAATCGGGCGTTGCTGGCGCTCTTCCTGGTTCTGTCGGGCCTTGTCCCACCAAACGGGGCCGCAGGCCTGGTCGAACTCGTTTTCGTGTTCATAGCAACCGTAGAGGATTTCACGGATGAACTGCTGCTGGTGCTTGGGCAGCAACAGGGTAATCAGCTTGTACAGCGTGCGCTGCAAACGCGGCGGGCGCGGCAAGTGGGCGGACACTTGACGTGTGTCGGCCAGGGCCAGCGCACTGGTGGGCGCAGCGGCGTGCTTGGCGATCCAGGCCTTGACCTTGGCCCGGAACAGCTGCTTGCGGCTCCAGTAATGGTGGATCAGGTCCGGGCACTCGCGCACGTTGACGGTGCGGTAGGCGGCGATGGACAGGCAGAACTCTTCCAGTGTGTAGGCACCCTGGGCATGGGGAAACAGTTCGTCCATCAACTCGATCGAACGGTCGAGGATATGCGCGTCCTGCTGGGTCAGGCCCATCACGCCGGAGTTGAGGGTCATCATGTCATCGTCGGCCACACCCATCTCCAACAGGCGCTGGCGCAGGGCGGTGTAGAGGATGCTTTCGTGGTTATCGCCGTACTTGGTGTAGAAGGCGTTACACAGCAAGGTGCCCGGCTGCACACGCTCGAACAGCGTCAGGGGGGAACGGTGGAAAAACGTGTCGGTGTCGATCAGCAACGCTACCGGCGACTCTTGCAACACCTGGCGCAGCACAACGTGCTTGGTGCGAAAGTGATAACCGTGGGGTTCACTCCAGCGCTTGCGGGTCGCCTCGTCCAGCGGGCGTACACGCACCGGCAGCAGGCGATAGGGTTCGGGGTTGTCGCTGAAGACCTGGATATCCACGGCCGCATCAGGGGTGTCCTGCAGGAAAGCCAATGCGCTGGCAATGCTGAATACCGCTTCCTGGTGGTAGGTCTCGGCGCCGAAGACGAGGTAGACCAGCTGCGGACGGGAAGAGGAAGGCACTGTATTCATGGACTGCGGGGTTCCTGAGCACTTAAAACGACAAATGTGAAGCGACAAAGGCCCTCGTGAACGAGGGCCTTGGCACAACCGGGCAAGCCTTAGCGTGGCAGCTTGAGGTTGTTCCAGATGGCAAGGCTGGGTTCAGCCTGGTTCAGGGTATAGAAGTGCAACCCTGGCGCACCACCTTGCAACAATTGCTCACACATCTCGGTGATGACCTGCTCGCCGAATGCCTGGATGCTTTTGACGTCGTCGCCATAGGCTTCCAGTTGCTTGCGCACCCAGCGTGGGATCTCGGCACCGCAGGCGTCGGAGAAGCGCGCCAGCTTGCTGTAGTTGGTGATCGGCATGATGCCCGGCACGATCGGGATGTTCACACCCATGGCGCGTACACGCTCGACGAAGTAGAAGTAGCTGTCGGCGTTGAAGAAGTACTGGGTGATCGCGCTATTGGCGCCAGCGTTGGCCTTGCGTACGAAGTTCTTGAGATCGTCTTCGAAATTGCGCGCCTGGGGGTGCATCTCCGGATAAGCGGCTACTTCGATGTGAAAGTGATCGCCGCTTTCTTCGCGGATGAAGCTCACCAGGTCATTGGCGTAGCGCAGCTCACCGCTGGCCATGCCCATGCCGGAGGGCAGGTCGCCACGCAGGGCGACGATGCGCTTGATGCCGGCGGCTTTGTATTGGGTCAGCAGGCCGCGCAGGTCGGCTTTGCTATCGCCCACGCACGACAAGTGCGGAGCGGCAGGAACTTTGACTTCACTTTCGAGCTGCAGCACGGTGTTGATCGTGCGGTCACGGGTCGAACCGCCGGCGCCGTAGGTGCAGGAAAAGAAGTCGGGCTGGTAGCTGGCCAACTGTTTGGCAGTGGCCATCAGTTTTTCATGCCCAGCATCGGTCTTGGTCGGGAAGAACTCGAAGCTGTAGCGACGGTCTTGGGACATGGTCATACCCTTGGAAACTCATAAAACCGGGAGATGTACACGGTCAATGTGGGAGGGGGCTTGCCCCCGATAGCGGAGTGTCAGTGAGTAAATATATCGACTGACCCACCGCCATCGGGAGCAAGCCCCCTCCCACATTAAAGCCCGCTCCCCCACAGGGAGAGCAGGCAGCAGGCATATCAGTAGCGGTAAGCGTGCGGCTTGAACGGACCTTCAACGGTCACGCCGATGTAGTCGGCCTGGGTCTTGGTCAGTTGGGTCACCACGCCGCCGAAGCCGCGGACCATTTCCAGGGCCACTTCTTCGTCGAGTTTCTTCGGCAGTACTTCCACGGTCAGGCGCTCGGCTTTCTGGGCAGGCGACAGGTCGGCGTACTTCTGTTGGAACAGGAAGATCTGCGCCAGTACCTGGTTGGCGAACGAGCCGTCCATGATGCGGCTTGGGTGGCCGGTCGCGTTACCCAGGTTCACCAGACGGCCTTCGGCCAGCAGGATCAGGTAGTCGTCGTTCTGCGGGTCGAAATCGCCCGAGCCGGTACGGTGAACCTTGTGCACCTGTGGCTTCACTTCTTCCCATGCCCAGTTCTTGCGCATGAAAGCGGTGTCGATCTCGTTATCGAAGTGGCCGATGTTGCAGACCACTGCGCGTTTCTTCAGCGCCTTGAGCATGTTCGCGTCGCAGACATTCACGTTACCAGTGGTGGTCACGATCAGGTCGATCTTGCCCAGCAGCGCCTTGTCGATGCTCGCTTCGGTGCCGTCGTTGATGCCGTCGATGAACGGCGAAACCACTTCGAAACCGTCCATGCAGGCTTGCATGGCGCAGATCGGGTCAACTTCGGAGACCTTGACGATCATGCCTTCCTGACGCAGGGACTGGGACGAACCCTTGCCCACGTCGCCGTAACCGATCACCAGGGCTTGCTTGCCCGACAGCAGGTGGTCGGTGCCGCGCTTGATGGCGTCGTTGAGGCTGTGACGGCAGCCGTACTTGTTGTCGTTCTTGCTCTTGGTCACCGAGTCGTTGACGTTGATGGCCGGAATTTTCAGCTCGCCCTTGGCCAGCATGTCCAACAGGCGGTGTACGCCGGTGGTGGTTTCTTCGGTCACGCCGTGGACGCGGTCGAGGATCTGCGGGTATTTCTTGTGCAGCAGCTCGGTCAGGTCGCCGCCGTCGTCGAGGATCATGTTGGCATCCCATGGCGCGCCATCCTTGAGGATGGTTTGCTCCAGGCACCACTCGTACTCGGCCTCGGTTTCGCCTTTCCAGGCGAACACCGGAATACCGGCGGCGGCGATAGCGGCAGCGGCCTGGTCTTGAGTCGAGAAAATATTGCAGGACGACCAACGTACTTCGGCACCCAGGGCAACCAGGGTTTCGATCAGCACGGCAGTCTGGATGGTCATGTGGATGCAGCCGAGAATCTTCGCACCCTTGAGTGGCTGCTCAGCGGCGTACTTGCGACGCAGGCCCATCAAGGCTGGCATTTCGGATTCGGCGATAAAGGTTTCGCGACGGCCCCAGGCGGCGAGGGACATGTCGGCGACTTTGTAGTCGTTGAATTCTGCAGGCGTAATTACAGCGCTCATGAAGAGCCTCCATTCGTAGTGTGCGAATGGGCGCCGTTGTGCGTTTAGTATCAAGCCAGGTGAGCCAGGCCAGACAACGCCCCATCCGAGCCTGACAGGTTGAACCTGCTGCAGCGCCCCTCGGACAGGTGGCGGGAGAACGGTATCAACTGAAGATGACCGTTTTGAAGCGGAGGCGATTATAGCCGTGTACGCGGCACTTCCCAAGCCTTTCTGTCGGCGACATGAAGATCGCTCATGGGGTTGATAGGCAATGGCTCATAGAGCTTGGGCCCGGGCTCTGCCATGATATTGGCCATCATTGGGCAACACGCTTTGGAGTGACCATGAACTTCCACACCCGCAAATGGGTAAAACCCGAAGACCTCAACCCCAACGGCACCCTGTTCGGCGGCAGCCTGCTGCGCTGGATCGACGAAGAAGCGGCGATCTATGCGATCGTGCAACTGGGTAACCAGCGCGTGGTGACCAAGTACATCTCCGAAATCAACTTCGTCAGCGCCTCGCGCCAGGGTGACATCATCGAACTGGGCATCACCGCAACCGAGTTCGGCCGCACCTCCATCACCCTGACCTGTGAAGTGCGTAACAAAATCACGCGCAAAAGCATCCTGACCGTGGAGAAAATGGTCTTCGTCAACCTCGGTGAAGACGGGCTGCCAGCGCCTCACGGCCGCACCGAAATCAAGTACGTGAAGGATCAGTTTGAGGGCGACAGTCTTTCCGAGTAACAGCGTGGCGGTGTAAATACTGTCTTCAAGAATCCGATGGAGTTGGGTCAAGGCCTGGAGGATTGCGCTTTAGTTGCCTGGCCACTGAACAGCCACCGTGGCGGCGTGTCGTAGCTACACGCCCCCCTTGGACACCGGAACATCATGGCCACCGACGAAGCAGGCAAAACCCCCAACCTGTCCCACGAAGAGCAGCAGGACGTAGACAAGAACCAGCCGCCCCGCGCCGCGGTGCTGCATGAAATCATCCGTACCCAGGGCGACCAGGAGCTGGAGCGCAACGTCGCGGCGTTGTGGTGGTCTGCCTTGGCTGCCGGGTTGACCATGGGGCTGTCGCTGATGGCCATGGGCTTGCTCAACTCGCGCTTGCCGGACGGCGAAGCGTTCAAGGTCATCGCCAGCTTTGGTTATTGCGCGGGGTTCCTGGCGGTGATCCTCGCGCGCCAGCAACTGTTTACCGAAAACACCCTCACTGCCGTGTTGCCGGTGATGAGCAAACCGACCCTGGCCAATGCCGGGCGCCTGTTGCGGCTCTGGACGGTGGTGCTGGTGGGCAACCTGTGCGGGACCTTGCTGGTGGCTTATGTGATGTTGCACCTGCCGATCTTCGATGCAAAGACCGACCTGGCCTTCCTCGAAATCGGGCGCAAGGTCATGGAGAATGACAGCGGCCAGATGTTCGCCAAGGGCATCGTCTCCGGCTGGATGATCGCCACCATGGTGTGGATGATCCCGTCGATGGAAAGCGCCAAGATGTTCATCATTATTGTGATCACCTACCTCATGGCGCTGGGGGACTTTACCCACATCGTAGTGGGTTCGGCGGAAGTGTCCTACCTGGTGTTTGCCGGCGAACTGTCCTGGCATGACTTCTGGCTGATATTTGCCGGCCCGACCCTGGCCGGCAATATCATCGGTGGCAGCTTCATCTTTGCGCTGATCAGCCATGCGCAGATTCGTAGCGAAGGCAAGGTGCTTTCCGGGGCTCACGTCGGCGCAGCGGAGCAGCGTCCTCAAAGCAAGGAAAAGCAATGATGCAGCCCCGCACAAGGCTCAAATGCGAGCTTTGCGGGGCGTTCCGGGAACCTTCAGGCCTTGGTCCGGTACGTCGGCGAGATTGGCCGCAGGCGTGCTGTCAGGTGCCTTCAATTGGTCTTCCCACCGAGCAATTACCAGCGGCGCCAACGCGTTGCCCAGCACATTCAATGCCGTGACTGGCATATCCATCAGGCGATAAACGCCGGCAATGATCGCCACGCCCTCTACGGGAAGTCCCGCTGCAGTCAACGTCGCGGTAAGGATGATAAACATGAAGCCTGGCACGCCCGCTGCGCCCTTCGACGTCAACACCATGATCAATATCAGCATCCCCTGATCGGCCAGGCTCAAGTCGATGCCATACGCTTGGGCGATGAACAACGTGCCCAGTGCAGCGAACAGCGATGCGCCATCCAGGTTGAACGAGTAGCCCAACGGGATCACCATGCTGGTAATAGGGCGTGGCGCGCCGTAGCGCTCCATCTTCTCGATCAATTGAGGCATCACCGTCGCTGAGGCGGCACTGCTATAGGCCAGCAGCAATTCACTGCGTATTTCTCGCACCAAATGGAAAAAACCGACACCCACCAATCGAGCGACTGCACCCAATATGCACAGGGCAAATAACAGCACTGCGACATAAGTCGTGCCGATCAGCTTGGCCAACGGCAGCAGGGCACTGAGGCCAAAGCTGGCGACGGTGACCGCTATCAGCCCGAAAATGCCTATCGGCGAGTAGTGCATTACCAGATGGGTGACTTTGAACATGGTGTCTGAGACGCCCTGCATCACACTGATCAGAGGAGCCTTGCGCTGCTCAGGCAACATAGACAAGGCGCAGCCGAACAGGATGGCGAAAAACAGCACCGACAGTAGCTTGCCCTGCGACATGGCCAACACGATGTTATCCGGCACGATCGCCAATAGCGTCTGGCCCAGATTCTGCGTTGTGCTGTTGGCAGCCAGCCCTGTTACGGGTGTTGGCAAAGTGCTGCCGAATTCCGCGCCCGAGCCGGGCGCGACGACATTACCCACAATCAGGCCGAAGACGATTGCAATACTGGTGATCGTGAAGAAATAAACGAGGGTCTTCACGCCGACACGTCCCAAGGCGGCGGGATTTCCCATGCCGGCAATGCCGACCGTCATGCAGGCGAAGACCAGCGGCACGACGATCATCTTCATCAGCTTGATAAACAGGTCGCCTGCCGGTTGCAGCAGGTTGTCAATGAACCAGGACTTATGTTCGGGAAACTGGTTAAGAAGGATACCGACGATTATTCCGGCTGCCAGGCCGATCATAATCCGGGTGACGAGGCTGGTTGGTTTTTTGGTGTTCATGCAGGTGACCCTTATTGTTGTAGTTGTCAGGGGTTTATTGAGCGAACAGTCCAGCGAAGTCCTTGAAGCCTTTCACTTCGATGGGATTGCCGCTGGGGTCGAGAAAAAACATCGTGCGCTGTTCGCCCGGTTCGCCGGCGAAACGAACCACCGGCGGGATCTCGAAGGGCATGCTCATTTGAGTGAGACGCTCGGCCAACACCAGCCACTCCTCCAGCGGTAACACCACACCGAGGTGCGGCATCAGCACATGATGCTCCCCCACCAGGCCGGTACGCGTCGTGGGGAAGGGCGTGCCCAGGTGCAGTGAAAGCTGGTTGCCGAAAAAATCGAAGTCGATCCAGGTCTCGCTGCTGCGGCCTTCTGCGCAGCCCAAAACATCTCGATAAAAAATGCGCGCCTTGTTTAAGTCATAAACATGGTATGCAGCGTGGAAGGGTCTGTTCATGAGCGGAATCTCTGTAGGGGGATCCTCAAATTAAACAGGCTGCGCATCCGCGTAAAACGGGTTCGCGTTGGTCTGAGCGAAAGGAAAATTTATGGATATTCGATTCCTGAGAAGCCTGGTCGCAGTCATTGAAACCGGCTCCATTGCTGCGGCGGCGCGACGCGAAAACCGTACCGCAGCGGCGATCAGCCAACGGGTCAAGGCGCTTGAGCGGACGCTGGGGTGCACGCTGCTTATGCGCACGGCGCATGCCGCGTGGCCGTCGGACCAGTGCCTGCTGCTGTTACCAAAAATTCAGGCAGTCATCGAGCAGGCGCGCGAGTTGCAGGAGGACCTGAGTCAGGATGGCTTATCGGGAGAGATCAAGATCGGCGCTATTTCAACGGCATTGACCGGCGTCTTGCCAAGAACGATCGAGCGACTGGCACTTTCAGCACCGGAGCTGAAGCTGAAGATCACACCGGGTGACTCCAGAAGCCTCTATGAGAGATTGCTTGCCCGCGAGTTGGACGCGGCGATTCTTGTCAGACCGCCGTTTGAGCCGCCCAAGGCGTTAGCGACCACCTTGCTGCGGGCCGAACCCCTGATTCTGATTGCTCCCGCTGAGTGTGACGCGCAGACCTTCGAAGCATTGCTGCGCGAGCGGCCATTCATTCGCTATGACGCCCGTTCGTGGGGTGGGCAGATTGCCCAGCGTTTTCTGGATGAACAGTCCTTTGCTCCGCAGGTATTGTGTGAGCTGGATGCCTTGGAAACCATCGTCATGCTGGTCGCCCAAGGCATGGGTGTATCACTGGTACCGCAGTGGTCGGGGATGTCGAGCCGTGGCCTATGTGTCTTGCCGGTCGACGACGCGTCGCGCTATTCGCGGGATCTGGTTGTCATGCACAGCTCGATGCCGCGCCGCCCACTGGCGATGCGGCACCTGCTTGAACATCTGTGCAGAGCGCCCGTAGGCAAACTTGTGGTGTAGAAATGTAAATGCTCAGGGGCTCACTGCGACTCGGCTACGCGCTTTACGACCCGGCCAATGGTCAAGCCTTGCAACAAGATCGACGACAGCACCACGATATAGGTGATGCTCAGCAACAAGTCGCGTTCCGGGCCCAGCGGCAATGCCAGGGCCAGTGCTACCGAGACGCCGCCGCGCAAACCGCCCCAGGTCAGGATGCGGATGGTGCCGCGCGGTACCGTGCGCCAGCGGCGCAGCAGGAGGATCGCCGGGGCTACGGTCAGCAGGCGTGACAGCAGGATCGCCACAGCGAGCAAACTGGCCGCCAATACGTGCAGCCAGTTGAACGGCAACAGCAGCAGTTCCATGCCGATCAATGCAAACAGCAGGGCGTTGAGCATGTCGTCGAGCAACTCCCAGAAACCATCCAGATAGCGCCGAGTCATGTCGTTCATCGCCAGCTTGCGGCCCAGGTTGCCGATGATCAGCCCGGCCACCACCATCGCAATCGGTGCCGAGACGTGCAGTTCAGTGGCCAGCGCCGAGCCGCCGATCACCAGCGCCAGGGTCAGCATGACTTCAATCTGGTGCTGCTCGATGCTCTTGATCATCAGGTACACGAGGTAACCGATCAGCCCACCGAACACCACACCGCCAATCGCCTCATGGGCGAACAGCATGGCCGTGGCGCCGACGGTCGGTGTTTCACCGAGCTGCGCGATGCCCAGCAGGACGGTGAACACCACCACTGCGGTGCCGTCGTTGAACAGCGATTCGCCGACGATCGTGGTTTTCAGTGGTTTCGAGGCGTTGGCGGTACGCAGCACGCCCAGTACCGCAATCGGGTCGGTCGGCGAGATCAGCGCGCCGAACAGCAGGCAATACAGGAAACTCACGTGCCAGCCGAACAGGGCGAAGATGTAGTACGCCAGGCTGCCGATCACCAGGGTAGCGATCAATACGCCAAAGGTCGCCAACAGGCCGATGGGCCAGCGGTAGCTGCGCAGGTCGCTCAAGTTGACGTGCAACGCGCCGGCGAACAGCAGGAACGAGAGCATCCAGTTCATCAGCAAATCGCCGAAGTCGATCTGGCCGATCAGTTGCTGGATGCGCTCTTCCAGGCCGGGGTAGCCGATGAAACTGAGGCCTTGCAGGATCAGCGAAAACAGCAGCGCGGTGACCATTACGCCGATGGTCGGCGGCAGGCCGATAAAACGAAAGTTCACATAGGTGAGCAGGGTGGTGAGGCAAATGAAGGCGGCGACAAGTTCAAGCATCCGGGGTCCTTGGGACGGGGAAATGTAGGTGCACAGCGTGCGTCGGGACGTTGTTTAGTATAAACAGGTGCCCTTACAGGAAAGAACCTTTCGGCCGATCATGGCTCATAGCTTGAACGTCGGCGCCGATCGGCCTGTGAGTGATGACGCTCTGACTGCCTTGATAAAACCAAAAAAGGGAATGACTGATGACAGTGGCTTTCTGGTGTGTGTTGATCGCAATCTTTCTGCCGTACCTGTGTACCGGTGTGGCCAAGTTCAGCGGCGGCAAGTTCGGGCCACGGCATAACCACGACCCGCGCGCGTTCCTGGACACGGTCGAAGGCGTTGCCAAGCGTGCCCACAATGCGCAACTCAACAGCTTTGAAGTCACCCCGGCCTTTGCGGCGGCGGTGATCATCGCCCACCTGGCCGGCACGGCCGAGCTGGTGACGATCAACGTGCTGGCGGTGCTGTTCATCACCAGCCGCCTGCTGTACATCATTTGCTACCTGGCGGACTGGGCGCTGTTGCGTTCGCTGGTGTGGGCCGTGGGGATGGCGTTGATCGCGAGTTTCTTCTTTGTCTCGATCTGACGGTTAGCGCACATACCTTGTGTGCGCTGGCTTGACTGCGCTGTGCATAGGTTATTGGGTTAGAACAACCGGGCAAGCAGGGCGGTCACGGCGGTTTCCACCCGCAGGATACGTGCGCCAAGCTGCACCGGTTGCAGGCCGGCCTTGGTCAGCAGCTCGACTTCATAGGGAATCCAGCCGCCTTCCGGCCCAATCGCCAAGGTCACCGGTTCCTCCAAGCCTCGGGGGCAGGGCGGGTAGTCGCCGGGGTGGCCGATCAGGCCAAGCGTGCCCTCGGCCATGGCCGGCAGGCGGTCTTCAACGAACGGCTTGAAACGTTTCTCGATAATGATCTCGGGCAGTACCGTGTCCCGCGCCTGTTCCAGGCCCAGGATCAGTTGCTCGCGGACCGCCTGCGGTTCGAGGAACGGCGTTTGCCAAAAGCTTTTTTCCACCCGATAACTGTTGACCAGCACCACCTTCGGCACGCCCATGGCCGCAACGGTTTGCAGCACCCGGCGCAGCATCTTCGGGCGTGGCAGCGCCAGCAGCAGGGTCAGCGGCAGTTTGCTTGGCGGCGGTTGGTCGAAGCTGACCTGCAGCTCGGCCTCGCTGTCTTGCAGGCGCAGCAACTGCGCATTGCCCATCGCCCCGCCAATACGCCCGACCCGCAGGTTGTCACCCACTTCTGCGCGATGCACTTGCTGCATATGCACCAGGCGCCGATCACGCAGGATCACCCGGTCGGCCGCAATAAAATCGGCCTCTTCGAGCAGCAGCAGGTTCACGGCTGGGTCGCTGGCGGCTGGTCGTCGTCGGCAGCCTGATCATCCGGGTGTTCGCCACGCTTGCTGATCAAGCCGCTGAACAGGATGCCGATTTCGAACAACATCCACATCGGCACGGCCAGCAGGGTCTGGGAGAAGATGTCCGGCGGGGTAAGGATCATGCCGACCACGAAGCAGCCGATGATCACGTACGGGCGGATCTTCTTCAGGTACTTCACATTGACCACGCCAATCCACACCAGCAACACCACCGCCACCGGGATTTCGAAGGCCACGCCAAAGGCGAAGAACAGCGTCATCACGAAGTCGAGGTAGCTGGTGATGTCGGTCATCATCTCCACGCCGGCCGGGGTGGCGGCGGCGAAGAATTTGAAGATCAGCGGAAACACCAGGAAGTAGGCGAACGCCATGCCGGTGTAGAACAGCAGGATGCTCGACACCAGCAACGGCACGGCGATGCGTTTCTCATGCTTGTACAGCCCTGGCGCGATGAAGCCCCAGATCTGATGCAGGATCACCGGGATCGCCAGGAACAGCGAGACCATCATGGTCAGCTTCAACGGCGTCAGGAACGGCGACGACACGTCGGTGGCGATCATCGTCGCGCCCGCCGGCAAATACTGGCGCAGTGGCGTGGAGACGAAGGTATAGATCTGCTGGGTAAAGGCGAACAGCCCGGCAAAGATGATGAAGATGGCCGCTACGCAACGCAGCAGGCGGGTACGCAGCTCGGTGAGGTGCGAGACCAGCGGCATGTGCTGGTCGTTTTCCGGTTTATCAGCGCTCATGGGGCTCGCGGCGGCAATGTAGGGTCATGGGGCGCGGGCGACGCAACGGGCGTCGGCGCAGGCTCTGTCGGGGCGGTTGCGGCTGCTGGCGCGATGCTGTTTTCAACCACAGGTTCCGCAGGTTTGGCGGGCTCCTGCACGGGCGACAGAATCTTGCGCGTTTCCTGCTCCAACGACAGGATATGTTCGTTGTGCAGCTGCCGGCGGATCTCGTCGGCACCGATTTCCCGCTCAACTTCCTGTTTGATCGCGTTGAAACTGCGTTTCAGGCGCCCGATCCACAGGCCGGCCGTGCGTGCTGCACCGGGCAGGCGCTCCGGCCCCAATACCAGCAGGGCCACGAGGCCGACGAGCAGCAGTTCAGAGAAGCTGATACCAAACATTAGTCAGTGCTCACGAGTCTTTGCGGGTCGGCTCTTCGACTTTTTCAGCCTGCACGTCGAAGGTACGACGTTCGGTGATCGGCTGGGCGGCCTGAGGGTGTACAGGCTGGGCCGGCGGAACCGGATTCACCACCGGGTCGGCAGGTTTTTCGTCATCGTTCATGGCCTTGCGAAAGCCCTTGATCGACTCACCCACGTCGGTGCCGAGGTTTTTCAGCTTCTTGGTGCCGAACACCAGGACCACTACCACCAGAATGACGATCCAGTGTTTCCAGTCGAAAATACCCATGCTGCAAATCCTCGATAAAAGTTATTCAGGCGGACGGGCGCGAGGCCTTCTCGGCGTGCCCGGACAGGCCGAAGCGACGGTCCAGTTCATCCAGCACGGCCTGTGGATGCTGCCCCAGTTGGGCGAGCATGACCAGGCTATGGAACCACAAGTCGGCGGTCTCATAGATGACATCGCTGCAATCGCCGCTGATCTGCGCATCCTTGGCGGCAATAATCGTCTCGACGGATTCTTCGCCGAGCTTTTCCAGGATCTTGTTCAGACCCTTGTGATACAGGCTGGCGACGTAGGAGCTGTCGGCATCCGCGCCTTTGCGCTCTTCCAGCACCTGGGCCACACGGTTCAGGGTATCGCTCATGTTCAATGTCCTGCCGAATAGATGGCGTGCGGGTCTTTGAGTACCGGTTCCACCACCTTCCATTCGCCGTTCTCGAGCACGCGATAGAAGCAACTGTGACGGCCGGTATGGCAGGCGATGCCGCCGACCTGTTCGACCTTGAGGATCACCACGTCGGCATCGCAGTCCAGGCGCAACTCATGCAGTGTTTGCACATGCCCGGACTCTTCGCCCTTGCGCCACAGTTTGCCACGCGAACGTGACCAGTAGATGGCGCGCTGCTCAGCGGCGGTGAGGCTCAGGGCCTCGCGGTTCATCCAGGCCATCATCAGCACGCGCCCGGTCTTGTAGTCCTGGGCAATGGCCGGCACCAGGCCGTCACTGTCCCACTTGATCTCGTCCAGCCAGTCTTTCATGTTCGGCTCCGGCAATTTGCGACAGTGTATAACCGGATGGGTTATCGACGCACGATCAGATAAACGCCCACGGCCACCATGATGCCGGCCGGCCACTGGCCCAGTTGATTCAACGGGCCACCAATCGCCAGCATGACCCCACCCACCAGATGCGCGGCACCGAGCAGGCGCAGGAACCAGTCGTCCTTGCGCTTGCGCCATGGCGGCTCGGGATCCTTGGCGTGCGGCTGGGACATGCGCTCCAGCAAGTCGCGGGTCATGTTGGCCAGGTGCGGCAGCTGTTCCATCTGGCTGTGCAGGTTGCCCAGCATGGTTTTCGGGCTCATCCGCTCACGCATCCAGCGTTCCAGGAACGGCTGCGCGGTGTTCCACAGGTCGAGGTCCGGGTACAGCTGGCGGCCCAGCCCTTCGATGTTGAGCAAGGTTTTCTGCAGCAGCACCAACTGCGGCTGCACTTCCATATTGAAGCGCCGCGCGGTCTGGAACAGACGCATCAGCACCTGACCGAAGGAAATATCTTTTAACGGTTTTTCAAAGATTGGCTCGCACACGGTGCGGATCGCCGCTTCGAATTCATTGAGCTTGGTTTCCGCCGGCACCCAGCCCGAGTCGATGTGCAACTGCGCCACGCGGCGGTAGTCACGCTTGAAAAAGGCGAACAGGTTGCGCGCCAGGTAGTCCTGGTCTTCCGGCGTGAGACTGCCGACGATGCCGCAGTCGATCGCTATGTATTGCGGGCTCCACGGGTTGACGGTGCTGACGAAGATATTGCCGGGGTGCATGTCGGCGTGGAAGAAACTGTCGCGGAACACCTGGGTGAAGAAAATCTCCACGCCGCGTTCGGCCAGCATCTTCATGTCGGTACGCTGGTCGGCCAGGGTGGCGAGGTCGGTGACCTGCACACCGTAGATGCGCTCCATCACCAGCACTTTGGGACGGCACCAGTCCCAATACACTTGCGGCACGTACAGCAGTTGCGAACCTTCGAAATTGCGGCGCAGCTGGCTGGCGTTGGCGGCCTCGCGCAGCAGGTCAAGTTCGTCGTAGATGGTTTTTTCGTAATCGGCTACTACATCCACCGGATGCAGCAGGCGCGCATCGGCAGAAAAACGCTCGGCGGCGCGGGCGAGAATGAACAGCCACGCCAGGTCCTGGCCGATGATCGGCTTGAGGCCCGGGCGGATCACCTTCACCACCACTTCTTCGCCGCTCTTGAGCTGCGCGGCATGCACCTGCGCGACCGAGGCTGATGCCAGCGGCTCGACATCGAAGCGGCTGAACACCTCGGTGATCTTCTTGCCCAGCTGCTCTTCGATCAGCTTCATCGACACCTGCGAATCGAACGGCGGTACGCGGTCCTGCAGCAGCATCAATTCATCGGCGATGTCTTCGGGCAACAGGTCGCGGCGCGTCGATAGGATCTGCCCGAACTTGATGAAGATCGGCCCCAGGTCCTGCAATGCCAGGCGCAGGCATGCGCCTCGGCTCAACTCCAGCTTTTTACGCGGCAACCAGCGCCACGGCAGCACATAGCGCACCGCCAGCAGGAACCATGGCAGGGGCAGGGCAAACAGCAGGTCATCGAGGCGGTAGCGGATTACGACGCGCTGGATACGAAACAAACGGCGGACGGCGAGCAGCTTCATGCGTTATCGCTTGGATCAAGGGAACGGCTCAGGCGCTCGAAGCGGGCCTCGAGGCGTTCCAGGTCGATTTTGGCCTTGTCGAGCTCACGAAAGCGCGCTTGCGCTTCCCGTTGCCCGACCAGGGTGCGCGATTCTTCGCTCAGGTATTCGGCGAGGTTCTGGTTGAGGCTGGCAAACCCTTGCTGGTACCAGCGCGAACGGCTGCGCAGGTGACCGCTGATCAACTGGGTGGCGACGGGGCCGATCCAGCGTGACAGTTCGTATTCCCAGTCCAGCTCCAGGTCTTGCAGCACGGCGGCCAGGTCCATCAGCACCGCGCTGTCACCTTCCAGCGCCACTTCGGGGCTGTGCAGGATAGCGGTCTTGTTGCGGCTCAGCGCCAGGTGCAACAGGCTGGAGGCTGGCGCACGCAGGGTGCAGTCGGCCTCGGCGGCCCATTGCGTTGCGAGCAGCAGGCCTTCATCGCTGGGCAGGATAAACAGCTGCACGGCGGGGCTGCGGCAATCGACGGCGATGACTTTGCCGGTCAGGTGCGCAAGCCGCGCCAGGGCCGTGCTGTCCAGGCGCAAGACACGGTTGAGGCCGTGTTCGACGCTTGCCAGAAGACCTGCGAGCAACATCAGGGCTTGATACCGCGGTGCAGGGCGACGATGCCCGAGGTCATGTTGTGGTAGGTCACGCGGTCGAAACCGGCTTCCACCATCATCGACTTCAGGGTTTCCTGGTCGGGGTGCATGCGGATCGATTCGGCCAGGTAGCGGTAGCTCTCGGCGTCATTGGTGATCAGCTTGCCCATCAACGGCATGAAGGCGAACGAGTAGGTGTCGTACACCTTGGACATCAGCGCGTTGGTCGGCTTGGAGAACTCCAGCACCAACAGGCGGCCACCCGGCTTGAGCACGCGCAGCATCGAGCGGATCGCGTCTTCCTTGTGAGTGACGTTGCGCAGGCCGAAGGCAATGGTCACGCAGTCGAAGTGGTTGTCGGGGAACGGCAGCTTTTCGGCGTCGGCCTGGACGAACTCGATATTGCCGGCCACGCCCTTGTCGAGCAGGCGGTCACGCCCAACCTTGAGCATCGAGCCGTTGATATCGGCCAATACCACCTGGCCGGTCGGCCCCACAAGCTTGGAAAACTTGGCCGCCAGGTCACCCGTACCGCCGGCGATGTCCAGCACGCGATTGCCGGTGCGTACGCCCGACAGTTCGATGGTGAAACGCTTCCACAGGCGGTGCATGCCGCCGGAGAGCACGTCGTTCATCAAGTCGTACTTGGCGGCTACGGAGTGGAACACCTCAGCGACTTTTTCCGCTTTCTGGCTTTCCGGGACGTTCTTGAAGCCGAAGTGAGTGGTGGGTTCGGCATCGCTGCCTTTGCGCTGATCAGTCATATCGCTGTCACCAAAAGAGAATGCGGGACATGATAATCCCCAGGGCCTGCTTTGTCTTGGCAAGGCTGAAGGTAAGATAGGTGCTTATCGAGACCTTTTGCCGCATCGAAGGTTTCCAGGCACTTATAGAGAGGAGTCATTGCAATGGCCCGTATTACCGTTGAGCGTGAGCATACCCTGGGTAAAGAAGGCGCCCGGGCCAAGGCCGACCTGCTGGCGCAGAAACTCAAGGATAAATATGGCCTGGAGTCGTCATGGTCTGGCGATACCTTGAACCTCAAGCGGTCAGGCGTTAAAGGCACCGTTCTGGTCGCCGATGATTCATTGCGTATAGAGGTGGAACTGGGCCTGTTGATGTCGGCCATGAGCGGTACCCTCAAGACCGAAATCGAAAAAGCCGTGGATAAGGCCTTGGCCTGATGTGATGAAGCTTAGGGTGCCGATTCTAATTTTTCACCTTACTTTGTGCCCAAGCCCTCAACTCCTGCGGGCGGTTCCTCCACCCAATTTTGCGTGAGGTGCACCATGGCCAAAGTTATTTTGAAGAAAAAAATCGACAGTCAGACCACTGCCCTGAGTGAGGTCAAAGGCTATGTCCGCAAGATCTGGCTGGCGGGTCTTGGTGCCTACGCCAAGGTCGGCAGCGAGGGTGGCGAATACTTCAAAGAGCTCGTTAAGAGCGGTCAACATGTTGAAAGTAAAAGCAAAAAAGTTGTGGTTGAACAACTTGATGCTGCCAACAGTCAGATTGACCAAGTAACGAGTAACGTCTCCAGCATCAGCCGCCGGGTTGAAGTGCAACTGGATAAAGTTGAAAAAGCTTTTGACACACGTGTTGCAAGTGCCTTGAATCGAATCGGCATTGCGTCTAAACATGACGTGGAGACACTCTCTGCTAAGCTCGAAGAGCTGACGGCATTGCTCGAACGTGTCGCGCGTAAACACTAAGGAGACATCGGGATGGCTGTTAAAAAAACTACTCAGAAAGAAAGCAGCTCGTGGGTCGGGGAAGTTGAAAAATATTCCCGAAAGATCTGGCTTGCTGGTTTAGGCGTGTACTCGAAGGTTAGCAGTGACGGTGGCAAATACTTCGAGACGCTGGTCAAGGACGGTGAAAAAGCCGAGAAGTTGACCAAGAGCACCGTTGGTAAAAAAGTTGATGCGGCCAAGGCCAGCGCAGGTTCTGCCAAGTCGAGCATTTCCGACACCTGGAGCAAGTTGGAAGAAACCTTCGACAAGCGTCTCAACAGTGCTATTTCGCGACTGGGCGTGCCGAGCAAGGCTGAACTGAAAACGCTGCACAGCAAGGTCGACACCCTGACCAAGCAAATCGAAAAACTCACCGGCGCGAAAGCGACTCCCGTGAAGGCAACTGCTGCAAACCCTGTGGCCAAGCCTGCCGCTAAAACCGCTGCGGCCAAACCCGCTGCGAAAGCCGCGGCCAAGCCCTTGGTTAAAGCTGCCGCCAAACCTGCGGTGAAGGCTCCAGCCAAAGCGGCTGCAAAATCGGCCGCCAAGCCTGCGGCGAAAACTGCCGCTGCCAAGCCGGTCGCCAAGCCAGCCGCAAAACCCGTAGCCGCCAAAGCTGCCGCCAAACCCGCAGCCAAGGCCGTCGCGAAACCCGCCGCTAAGCCTGCAGCTGCAAAAGCCGCAGCCAAACCTGCCGCCGCCAAGCCTGCGGCAAAACCCGCTGCTAAGAAGCCAGCGGTAGCGAAAAAACCAGCGGCAGCCAAGCCTGCTGCGGCAACCGCTTCCACAGCCAACTCAGTGTCCGCACCGACCCCTGCTGCTGTGGCCCGACTGCTACGTCGACGCCGACGCCATCCAGTCAGTCCTGAGTTTTTCCAGGACACAAAAAATGCCCGGCCT
Organism: Pseudomonas sp. R4-39-08; assembly: GCF_003852275.1. Taxonomy (NCBI): domain Bacteria; kingdom Pseudomonadati; phylum Pseudomonadota; class Gammaproteobacteria; order Pseudomonadales; family Pseudomonadaceae; genus Pseudomonas; species Pseudomonas sp. R4-39-08. Next base: position 5,437,077 of record NZ_CP027733.1, on the reverse strand, counting down.
GCAGAGGTCGGGCATTTTTTATGGCGCTGCATTTTAAAGATCATTCCCACGCTCCCGCGTGGGAATGCGGCCGTGACGCTCTGCGTCACCTGTGCGCGCGGTTGGCGGACGCGGAGCGTCCCAAGAGGCATTCCCACGCGGAGCGTGGGAACGATCATCCCACGCTCCCGCGTGGGAACGATCTGTTCAGTCAGTGTTATCCAGGTATTTGAGCGCAAATCGCTCGGTCGCCTGCCGCGCCGTCGGCAGCAGATGCGGGGCCACCAGCATCATGATCTGGTAAATCACCACCTGCACCTCGCCATCACGGTCGAGAATCCGTTGGTAATCCAGGGAAAACAGCAAGGTCAGGGTGATCTGCTCCACCAGTTGCCCCAGCGCCTGGGTGTTGCTGACCAGTTGCCCCGCCGCCTTCAACCGTGCCAGCAAGGAGGCCAGGGTGCGCTTGAGCGCCGTGAGCAGGCTACGAATGCCTTTCGCCAGCTTCGGCAAACGCCCGGCCAGGTTCGACAGGTCCTGGAACAGGAACCGGTAGTGGGCCATGCGCTCCACGATCAGGTGCAGGAACAACCAGTAATCCTCGGGCACAAGTTGCGCGTCGGCGGGCGGATCGAGCAAGGGCGCCAGCTCAGCCTGAAAGCGCTCGAACAACCCAAGCACCAAAGGCTCTTTGCCGTGGAAGTGGTAATAAAGGTTGCCGGGGCTGATCCCCATTTCATTGGCCACTTCCATGGTCGACACGTTCGGCTCGCCCTTGCGATTGAACAGCAGCAGGGCACATTCAAGGATACGGTTGCGGGTCTTCATCCAGCCTTCTTAAGTGGGATCGTTGAGCTCAGCGCACGCGCACGTAGGTGCCTGGCGCCGCTTCCATCGGTGGGTAATTCTGGTTGCCCAGGGCAGTGAGGGTTTCGCGTTGCACGCCCGAACGTTGCTGGACCCACTCCAGCCACTGCGGCCACCAACTGCCTTCGACGTGATGGGCGTCGTAGTACCAGGCGCGCGGGTCGCTGCTCAGCTTGGGGTTCTCGACGTAATTGGCCTTGGGGTTGCCGGGCGGGTTGAGGATGCTCTGGATATGCCCGCTGTTGGACAGCACGAAACGCCGCTCACCGCCCAGCAGTTGGGTGGAGCGATACACGGCGTCCCATGGCGTGATGTGATCGTTGATGCCGGCCACGCTGAAGCTGTCTACCGTGACCTTCTGCAGGTCGACCGGGGTTCCGCACACCTCCAGGCCCCCTGGATGGCTCAGCGGGTTGTGCTTGAAGAAATCCAGCAGGTCGCCATGCAACGCAGCGGGCAGGCGCGTGTTGTCGTTGTTCCAGTACAGGATGTCGAAGGCCGGCGGTTCTTTGCCCAGCAAGTAGTTGTTGACCCAATAGTTCCAGATCAGGTCATTGGGGCGCATCCAGGCGAACACCTTGGCCATGTCGCGGCCGTCCAGCACGCCTTTCTGGTAGGAGCGACGCTTGGCGGCTTCAAGGGTTTGCTCATCGGCGAACAACGTGGCTGGGCTGTCGATCTGACTGTCCAGCAAACTCACCAGATAACTGGCGCTGGCGACCCGCCGCAGCTGGCGCTTGGCTTGCAGGTGGCCTTGCAGAGCCGCAATGGTCAGGCCACCCGCGCAGGCGCCCATCAGGTTGACCTCGCGCGCGCCGGTGATCGCGCGGCAGACGTTGAGCGCTTCCTCCAGCGCGGCAACGTAGGTGGACAGGCCCCATTCGCGATGGCGCACATCCGGGTTACGCCAACTGACCATGAAGGTTTGCAGGCCGTTTTTCAGGGCGTATTGCACGAAGCTGTTGGCCGGGCTGAGGTCGAAGATGTAGTACTTGTTGATTTGCGGCGGCACCACCAGCAAGGGCTTGGCGTATTGTTTTTCGCTCATGGGCTTGTACTGGATCAGCTCCAGCAGTTCGTTGCGAAACACCACTGAACCCGGGGTGGTGGCAACAGTCTTGCCCACTTCGAAGGCATGCTTGCTGACCTGGCGCGGCAGCCCGTTGTTGTGCAGCAGGTCTTCGAACAAGTGGCTCACGCCGCGCACCACACTGTTGCCGCCGGAATTGAGCAGTTCCTTGATCGCCAGCGGGTTGAGCAGGGTGTTGGACGGGGAGACGGCATCGTTGAGCAGGGTGAGGGCGAACTGCGCGCGAATGCGGTCATCCGCGCTGAGGGCGCTGTCATCAATCCAGTTGCGCGTCTGTTTTTGCCAGCTCAAGTAGGCCTGCAGGCTGCGCCGGTACAGGGGGTTGAGCTTCCAGGTGGGGTCGCTGAAGCGGTTGTCGTTGGGGTTGGGTTCATGCACCGTTTCACCCAGCAACACCCGGCCCAGTTGGCTGCCCAGGGCCAGGGCGTGGCGTGCGGTGTGCATCGGGTTGCGCAGGCCATGTGCCGCGACGGTGCGCAGGGTCGACAGCAGATCCTGGCCGCGCAAACCGGTGATCGCATTTTGCGCGTTGATGAACGCAGCGGGGGTAGGCGCCGGGTTCGTCACGGGTCTTTCTCGCATGAGCCAACACTCCTTCGTCAAGCCATCAAGAGGCACGCCAATTCAGAACCATAGTCGGTTCCTGGCAAGTTGCGCGGTGGTGCGATCCTTCACACCGCCGGGCGCGGATGTATCACGGCGCGCAGGCGCTCCTCCTCGAGAAACTTCATGATGATCGGCGCCACGGCTTCCGCCCGGGTGATCAGGAATAAATGGCCGTCATCGATGATGTGCAACTGCGCATTGGGGATGCGCCAGGCGAGCAGGCGCATGTTGATCAGCGGGATCAGCGGGTCGTCGTCCCCGGCCAATACCAGGGTGGGCTGGCGGATCTTGTGCAGCCAGTGAATGCTGGTCCAGCCCAGCCCGGCGAACAGTTGCCAGTAGTAGCCCAGCTTGCCGGCCGAGCGCACTTTGCTGGCATGTTCGGCGGCCAGCTTGGCGTCGCGGCGAAACGAGCCGCCATAAATCATCGGCGCAATACGCACCACATGGGACGGCTGGATATAACGCCTGGGGCTGGCCATCAGCCACAACACTTTCGGCTTGCCCGGCACCATCACCGCGCCCGCCGCCGTGGCCGCCAGGATCAGTTTTTTGCAACGTTCCGGGTAGTCATAGGCAAATTGCTGCGCCAGCGCTCCGCCCCACGACACGCCCACCGCGTTCACCTGGCCATAGTCCAGGTAATCGAGCATGCGCGCCGTCAGCTTGGCCAAGCCGGGGAAGCGATAGGGCCGGTTGGGCGTGGAGGAACCGCCCACGCCCGGCACGTCGAAGGCGATCACCTCCAGGTCCGGGTCCAGGGCCTGCACGAACGGAAACACCAACTCCAGGTTGGCGCCGATGCCGTTGAAGATCAGCAGCGGCGTCAAGTGCGGCTTGCCCGGTCGTACCGCCGTGCGGATGGCTTGGCCATCCAGGTCGATAGTGCGGAAGATGAACGGTTGCGGCATGCTCAAGCCCTGTGAAGTATTACAGGAGAAATGGGGTCAAAATGTGGGAGGGGGCTTGCTCCCGATGGCGGTGTGTCAGTCAGCACACCTGACACTGATCCATCTCTATCGGGAGCAAGCCCCCTCCCACATTTGGATCTCATTCCAATCTACCGCTCATGTACATAGGTGCCTGGCGCCGCTTCGGCGGCAGCATAGGTCTTACTGCCTAATGTCGTAGGCGCTTTTTTCAACTTGCCCGCCCGCTCCGCCTGCCACACCTGCCAGTGCAGCCACCACGAATCAGTATGCTTGGTCGCGTTTTCCTGCCACTCCAACGCTGTACCCGCCAACCCCTCGCTGGTCTGGTAGCGCGACTTGGGGTTGCCCGGCGGGTTGAGGATGCTCTGGATATGCCCGCTGCTGGACAGCACGAACTCCACCTTGCCGCCAAACAATTGCGCCGACTTGTAGCAGGACTGCCAGGGCGTGATGTGGTCATTGGTGCCGGCCAGTGAATAGATATCGGCCGTGACTTGCTTGAGGTCGATGGGCGTACCGCACACTTCCAGGGCGTTGGCGCGCACCAGCGGGTTGTTCTTGAACAGCTCGATCAGGTCGCCATGGAAGGCGGCCGGCAGGCGCGTGGTGTCATTGTTCCAGAACAGAATGTCGAACACCGGCGGCTCGTTGCCGAGCAGGTAATTGTTGACCCAGTAGTTCCAGATCAAGTCGTTGGGCCGCATCCACGCGAATACCTTGGCCATGTCGCGGCCTTCAAGCACGCCGGCCTGATAGGAATGGCGCTTTGCCGCTTCCAGCGTCTGTTCATCGACGAACAGCGCCACCTGGGTGTCCAGCGTGGTGTCCAGCACACTCACCAGCAGGGTCAGGGCGTTGACCTTCTTCTCGCCCAGCGCCGCGTAGTGGCCCAGCAGCGCGGTGCAGGTGATGCCGCCGGAGCAGGCGCCCAGCATGTTCACGTCCTCGCTGCCGGTAATCGCCCTGATCACATCCACCGCTTCCTTGAGCGCCTCGATATAGGTCGACAGGCCCCATTCGCGCTGGGCCTTGGTCGGGTTGCGCCAACTGACGATAAAGGTCTGCTGCCCATTGCGCAGGCAGAAACGCGCCAGGCTCTTCTCCGGGCTCAGGTCGAATACATAGAATTTGTTGATCTGCGGCGGCACCACCAGCAGCGGGCGTTCGTGCACCTGCTCGGTGGTCGGCTTGTACTGGATCAGTTCCAGCACATCATTGCGAAATACCACTGCGCCGTCGGTGATGCCGAGCGTCTTGCCCACTTCGAAGGCGCCCATGTTGACCTGGCTCGGCATGCCGCCGTTGTGCACCATGTCCTTTGCCAGGTGGGACAGGCCGTCGAGCAGGCTTTTGCCACCGGTTTCAAAGAAGCGTTTGACCGCCGCCGGGTTGGCTGCGCTGTTGGTGGGGGCCATGGCTTCGGTCATCAGGTTGATCACGAAGTGGCCACGGCTGATGTCCTGTTCCGACAGATTGCTGTCGCCGATCCAGTCGTGCAGTTCCTTGCGCCACGCCAGGTAAGTCTGCAGGTAGCGCTTGTAGAGCGGGTTCTGGCTCCAGGCCGGGTCGTGGAAGCGGCGGTCGTCGCTTTCCGGCACCAGCGCCGATTTGCCGAACATCACGTTCTTGAGCTCCACCCCAAAATGGGCGACATGTTTGACGCTGTGTAACGGTTGCTTGATGGCTTGGGTCAGCACCATCTTCGCCGAGGCCAATAGATCCTTTTTGCGTAACGCGATGATCGGGTTCAACCCCAGGGTGTTTTCCGAGGCCTGGCGTTTCAAGTCATCGTTATTCTTGTTACTCATCTACGACGCTCCATTGTCCGAAAGACGAGTACCGGCGATTGCTGCGCACCCATTTCGATACACGACACCAGCCTGGTACTGCGACTCGGGTGACCGTTGATACCGCATCGTCAAATGCAGGGAACTTGCCAGTTCCATTGGTTACCCGAGTTTAATTTTTTTCGCAAGCGGGCCAATCGTTGGCCGCCAGACAGGGCATTCAAGCAGATGAAATTAGAAAATGCCCTCTAAAGAGCAAGAAGCCTGGGCTAGAGCATCAGGCGCACGACCGACTGACTCGGGTCGCGGGTTTTTCCGGCAGCTTTCAGTTCGGCCAGGTAATCCGCCCACAGCGCGTCCTGACGCACGGCCAGTTGATACAGGTAGTCCCAGGTGAACAGCCCGCTGTCATGGCCGTCGTCGAAGGTCAATTTCAGTGCGTACTGGCCGGCCGGTTCCAGCTTGATCAACTTAACGTTGAGCTTGCCGAATTGCAGGATGGGCTTGCCGTGGCCCTGGACCTCGGCGGAGGGTGAGTGCACGCGCAGGAATTCGGCGGGTAACTGGTAAACCTCGTCGGGGCCGTAGGTGAGGCCGAGGGTGTTGGAGGTTTTGTGCAGGTTTACAGCAGTAGGAAACTTGGCCATATGAGGTACTCCTGAATAAACCGGCTTAACAATGTGGGAGGGGGCTTGCTCCCGATAGCGGTGGATCAGTCAGCTTATCTGTAGCTGACCCACTGCAATCGGGGGCAAGCCCCCTCCCACATTTGAAGCAAAGCAGTTCTGTGTGAGGCTTACAGGATATACCGCGACAAGTCTTCGTTCTGCGCCAATTCGCCCAGGTGGCTGTTGACGTAATCCGCGTCGATCTTGATCGCCACGCCATTCTGCAAACCTGCCATGTCCCCGGCGCTGAACGACACTTCTTCAAGCAGGCGCTCAAGCAGCGTGTGCAGACGACGGGCACCGATATTCTCGGTCTTCTCGTTGACCTGCCAGGCAATCTCCGCCAGGCGCTTGATACCGTCGGCCTGGAATTCGATCCCCAGGCCCTCGGTTTTCAGCAGCTCACGGTACTGCTCGGTCAACGACGCATGCGGCTCGCTGAGGATGCGCTCGAAGTCGCCCGGAGTGAGCGCCTTGAGTTCCACGCGGATCGGCAGGCGACCTTGCAGCTCCGGCACCAGGTCGCTTGGCTTGCTCAGGTGGAACGCACCGGAGGCGATAAACAGGATGTGGTCGGTCTTGACCATGCCCAGCTTGGTGTTCACCGTGCAGCCTTCGATCAGCGGCAACAGGTCGCGCTGTACGCCTTCGCGAGACACATCGACACCACCGGAGTTGCCGCGCTTGGCGACTTTGTCGATCTCATCGATAAACACAATGCCGTGTTGCTCGACCGCTTCCAGGGCCTTGGCCTTGAGTTCTTCTTCATTCACCAGGCGCCCGGCTTCTTCGTCGCGCACCAGTTTCAGCGCTTCCTTCACCTTGAGCTTGCGGCTTTTCTTCTTGCCCTTGCCCATATTGGCGAACAGGTTCTGCAACTGACTGGTCATTTCTTCCATGCCAGGTGGCGCGGAAATATCGACGCCGGACACCTCGGCCACTTCGATCTCGATTTCCTTGTCGTCCAGCTGGCCTTCACGCAGGCGCTTGCGAAACAGCTGACGGGTGTTGGAGTCCGACGACGGCGCGGCGTCTTCGTTGAAACCCATGCGTGCCGGTGGCAGCAAGGCATCGAGGATGCGTTCTTCGGCGGCATCTTCGGCGCGGTGGCTGACCTTGGTCACTTCCTGCTCGCGCAGCATTTTCAAGGCGGCGTCGGCCAGGTCGCGAATGATCGATTCGACGTCGCGGCCCACATAGCCCACTTCGGTGAACTTGGTGGCTTCGACCTTGATGAACGGCGCATTGGCCAACTTGGCCAGACGCCGGGCGATCTCGGTTTTACCAACACCGGTCGGGCCGATCATCAGGATATTCTTTGGCGTTACTTCAACGCGCAACTCTTCGGGCAGTTGCATCCGGCGCCAGCGGTTACGCAGCGCAATGGCAACGGCGCGCTTGGCATCGTCCTGGCCGATGATATGGCGATTGAGTTCATGGACGATTTCGCGGGGAGTCATGGACATAGTGTTTGGCGGCCTCAAGCGGGAATAAGCCTACGGCTTACTCGGCGAGGTCCTGCTCCTCAATGGTCTGATTGTGGTTGGTGAACACGCAAATATCGGCGGCGATACCCAGCGCGGTCTCGACGATTTCACGGGCCGACAGATCGGTTTTTTTCAACAGCGCGCTGGCCGCGGCTTGTGCATAGCCGCCGCCCGAACCCATGGCGATCAGGCCGTGTTCAGGTTCAACCACATCGCCGTTGCCGGTGATGATCAAGGACGCGTCTTTGTTGGCGACCGCCAGCATGGCTTCAAGACGGCTGAGGGAGCGGTCGGTGCGCCATTCCTTGGCGAGTTCGACGGCGGCACGCACCAGGTGGCCCTGGTGCTTTTCAAGCTGGCCTTCGAAACGCTCGAACAGGGTGAAGGCGTCGGCGGTCGCGCCTGCGAACCCGGCGAGCACCTGGCCGTGGTACAGGCGACGCACTTTCTTGGCGTTGCCTTTCATCACGGTATTACCCAGGGAAACCTGGCCGTCGCCGCCCATGACGACTTTGCCGTGGCGACGTACTGAAACGATGGTGGTCAAGGGGAGAGTCTCCACGCAGCGGGGCGAAAATGCCCTGATGGAAACTGATATGGGGGTGGTGGAGGGGATTTCAACCGTAGGACGGCAGCGCGGACGAGTGGTGGACTGATCGTTCCCACGCTCTGCGTGGTAATGCCGCAATTGACGCTCTGCGTCTTCTCTTGTGACGCGGAGCGTCACGGCTGCATTCCCACGCGGAGCGTGGGAACGATCATGAGGGATGATCAGCGGCTCTGGCGCTGTTGTAACAACAGGTTGCTAAACCCTGCGCCGGCCAATTGTTTCTGCGCCACGGTCAACTGCTCGCGGTTGCTGAACGGGCCTACCAGCACGCGATACCAGGTCGCGTCCTTCACCGTGCCGGATTCCACCGTCACCGCCTGACCCAACAGAATGATCTGCGCTCGCACACGATCGGCATCCGCCTGTTTCGGGAATGAGCCCGCTTGCAGGAAGAACTTGGTCACCGGTGCGGCCTTGGTCTCTGCCACTGGAGGTGCCGGCGGCGGGGTGATACCTGCCAATGCCGCCTGGGCGCGCGCCGTGTCGATTTTCGCCGCTTCCGCAGGCGTCACCGGCGTGGTCGGCACTTGCGGCGTCGGCAGGGTTTTCTCCGGCACGGCGTCGGGCGGCACGATCACTTCCGATTCCGGCAGCAGTGTGTAGAAGTCGTACTTGGGCTTCACTGGTGCCGTCGGGCTCGGCGCGGTCTTGTTGGCCTCGGCGATCTTCGTGGCTTTCTGCTGCTCCTGTTTGACGCGCTTGACGTCATCGCCCTGGCCGGGCTCCAGCTTCATCAGAAATACCACGAATGCGCCGACCGTGAGGCCGATGGCCATCCACAGCCAGCCCGGAATCGGCTGCTTGGCCGGGGCCTGGTAGCGGCTGGCGCCGCGCTTGGGTGCAGGTTTTTTCTTGGCGGCCAACTTACATGCGCTCCAGAGTTTCCAGGCCCAACAGCTCCAGGCCTTGCTTGAGGGTCCGTCCAGCCAGTGCGGCGAGGCGCAGGCGACTGTGCTTCTGGGCTTCATCGTCGGCGCTGAGGATCGGGCAGTTCTCGTAGAAGCTGGAGAACAGGCCGGCCACTTCGTACAGGTAGGTGCAGAGGATATGCGGCGTACCTTTCTCGCCGACGCTGTTGAGCACTTCGCCGAACTGCGCGAGCTTGGCGGCCAGTTCCTGCTCCTGGGGCGCGTCCAGCACGATCTGGCCTTGGACTTCGCTGAAGTCCTTGCCCAGTTTGCGGAACACACCGGCCACGCGGGTGTAGGCGTACAGCAGGTACGGTGCGGTATTGCCTTCGAAGTTGAGCATCAGGTCGAAGTTGAAGCTGTAGTCGCTGGTGCGATGCTTGGACAGGTCGGCGTATTTCACCGCGCCAATGCCTACCACGCGGGCGATGTTGCGCAGGTCGGCCTCGGACAGCTCAGGGTTCTTTTCCTTCACCAGGCTGTAGGCGCGTTCCTGGGCTTCGGTCAGCAGGTCGATCAGCTTCACGGTGCCGCCGTCACGGGTCTTGAACGGGCGGCCATCGGCGCCGTTCATAGTGCCGAAGCCCATGTGTTCCATGTGCATCGGGTGAGTGACGAAGCCGGCGCGGCGCGCCACTTCGAACACCTGCTGGAAATGCAGGGCCTGACGCTGGTCGACGAAATACAGCGCGCGGTCGGCCTTGAGCACGCCGCTGCGGTAGCGAACGGCGGCCAGGTCGGTGGTGGCATAGAGATAGCCGCCATCGGCCTTGACGATGATCACCGGCAGCGGTTCGCCCTCGGCGGTCTTGAATTCTTCAAGGAACACGCACTGCGCGCCGTTGCTCTCGACCAGCAGGCCTGCGGCCTTGAGGTCGTTGACCACGTTGATCAGGTCATCGTTGTAGGCGCTTTCGCCCATCACGTCGGCCATGGTCAGCTTGACGTTGAGCAGTTCGTAGATTTCCTGGCAGTGGGACAGCGAGATATCGCGGAAACGACCCCACAGTTCCAGGCATTCCTTGTCGCCCGCTTGCAGCTTGACCACCAGGCTGCGCGCGCGGTCGGCGAACTCTGCGGATTCGTCGAAGCGCTTCTTGGCGGCGCGGTAGAAGTTTTCCAGGTCGGCCAGTTCGTTGCTGGTGATCGGGTTTTCCTGCAGGTACGCCATCAGCATGCCGAACTGGGTGCCCCAGTCGCCTACGTGGTTCTGGCGGATCACGGTGTCGCCGAGAAACTCCAGTACCCGCGCCACGCCGTCGCCAATGATGGTCGAGCGCAGGTGGCCAACGTGCATTTCCTTGGCCAGGTTCGGTGCCGACAGGTCGATGACCACGCGCTGGCTGGCGCCGGCTTTGCGTGCGCCGATGCTGGCATCGGCCAGGGCGGCATCCAGGCGCGACGCCAGGGCCTGGGTGTTCTGGAAGAAGTTGATAAAGCCTGGGCCGGCGATTTCGGCCTTGGTGACACTGGCGTCGGCCGGCAGCGCCGCGATGATTTTTTCCGCCAGGTCGCGCGGCTTCATGCCCGCGGGTTTGGACAGCATCATCGCGATGTTGCTGGCGAAGTCGCCGTGGGTCTTGTCGCGAGTGTTCTCCACTTGGATCGCCGGCGACAGGCCTTCAGGCAACACACCTTCGTTGACGAGTTGGGTGAGGGCTTGCTGGATCAGCTGGCGAATGGTGTCTTTCATGGTGTTCTCTTTCGACCGCAAGCGGCGGCGCGCGATGCGCAGGTGGAAAAACTGGGCATTATCCGTGGCGAGGGCGGGCTTGCCAACCGTTCCAGACCTGTGGAGCTGTTTAAGGGCGTTGTGCCCCTGTAGGAGCGAGCTCGCTCGCGAAAAAACCGAGGGCGCTGCGTGAAATCAGGATACCGCGTTATCGTTAACGTTTTTCGCGAGCAAGCGCGCTCCTACAGGGGACGGCTTAATACAAATCTACCGGGTCTACATCCAGCGACCATCGCACTTGCCGGCCGCTGGGCATTTGCTCCAGGGCAAGCAACCAGCTACTTAATAGCCGATGCAGCGGTGCACGGGACGTTGCCTGCAAGAGTAACTGCGCCCGATAGCGCCCGGCGCGGCGCTCCATCGGTGCCGGCACCGGGCCGAGCAGTTCGATGCCGCTCAGACCCAGTTCGGCGAGCAAACGTTCGGCGGCGCTGCAGGCTTCGTCGAGAAAGCCTTCGGCCTGGCCCGGTTTATGCGCCTCGGCGCGCAGCAATGCCAGGTGCGAAAACGGCGGTAGCCCGGCTGCGCGGCGTTCGCTCAATGCCTGCTCGGCGAAGGCAAAGTAACCTTGCTCGGTCAGTTGAATCAGCAGCGGGTGGTCGGCCAGGTGTGTCTGGATAATCACCCGGCCCGGTTCTTCGGCGCGCCCGGCGCGGCCGGCGACCTGCACGATCAACTGCGCCATGCGCTCGCTGGCGCGGAAGTCGCCGGAGAATAAACCACCGTCGGCATCCAGGATCGACACCAGGGTCACCCGTGGGAAGTGATGCCCTTTGGCGAGCATTTGCGTGCCAACCAGAATGCACGGCTGGCCTTTCTGGATGGTGGCGAACAATTGGTTCATCGCGTCTTTGCGCGAGGTGCTGTCGCGGTCCACCCGCAGCACCGGGTAATCCGGGAACAGAATGCCCAGGCGCTCTTCGGCGCGCTCGGTGCCCGCGCCGACCGGGCGCAGGTCGACCTTGCCGCATTGCGGGCAGTGGCGCGGCACCGGCTCGACATGGCCGCAGTGATGGCAGCGCAGTTCACCGTAGCGCTGGTGCACGGTCATGCGTGCATCGCAGCGTTCGCATTCGGACATCCAGCCACAGTCATGGCACAACAGCGTCGGCGCAAAGCCACGGCGATTGAGGAACACCAACACTTGCTGGCCGGCGGCGAGGGTCTGGCCGATGGCTTGCTGCATCGGGCCGGAAATACCGCTGTCCAGCGGACGGCTTTTTACATCCAGGCGCAGGAAACGCGGTTGCTTGGCGCCACCTGCGCGCTCATTCAGGCGTAGCAGGCCATACCGGCCGGTGTAGGCGTTATGCAGGCTTTCCAGGGAAGGCGTGGCCGAGCCGAGCACAATCGGGATGTCTTCCTGGCGTGCGCGTACCAGCGCCAGGTCGCGGGCGTGGTAACGCAGGCCTTCCTGCTGTTTATAGGAACCGTCGTGTTCTTCATCGATGATGATCAGCCCCGGATTTTTCATCGGGGTAAACAGCGCCGAGCGGGTGCCGATGATGATGTCGGCTTCGCCGTCCCGCGCCGCCAGCCACGACTCCAGGCGCTCACGGTCGTTGACCGCCGAGTGCACCAGGGCGATGCGGGCGTTGAAACGCTGTTCGAAACGCGCCAGGGTTTGCGGGCCGAGGTTGATCTCGGGGATCAGCACCAGCGCCTGTTTACCGGCTTGCAGGGTTTCGCGGATCAACTGCAAATAGACTTCGGTCTTGCCGCTGCCGGTAACGCCGGCCAGCAGGAACGCGTGGAAGCTGTCGAACCCGGCGCGGATCGCTTCATAGGCGGCGCGTTGTTCGGGGTTCAGCGGCAGCTCCGGTTGCGCCAGCCAGTGTTCGTGGCGCGGGTCGGGGGCATGCTTGCGGATTTCCACCTGCACCAGGCCTTTGGCGAGCAACAGGTCGAGGCTGTCTTTGCTCAGCATCAGCTTGCTCAAGAGCTGATGGGCGACGCCATGCGGGTGCTGGGCCAGGGTGGCCAGGGCTTCACGCTGGCGCGGGGCGCGGGCGATGCGCGGGTCATCCAGGCGGGCGCCGGGCGTCATCGACCAGAATCGCTCCTGGCGCGCTTCGGCCAGTTCGCCCTGGCGCAGCAGCACCGGCAGCGCCCAGCTCAAGGTATCGCCCAGGCTGTGCTGGTAATACTGTGCGGTCCACAGGCACAACTTGAACAGCGCGGGCGGCAGCGGCGGTGTGGCGTCGAGGATGGCGACGGCCGGCTTGAGTTTTTCGGCGGGCACTTCGCTGTGGTCGGCGACTTCCACCAGGATGCCGATCATCTCCCTGCGCCCGAACGGCACGCGCACGCGCATGCCTGGCTCCAGCTGCGCACGCGGCACGCCGGCCGGGGCCCGATAATCGAACAGGCGGCGCAGGGGCGAGGGAAGGGCTAGGCGCAAAATGGCGTCGGGCACGCGAGAAGTCTCATCTATAAAGGCAGGCGGTGGCGCAGGGGCGGGAGCCTAGCAGACCGACGGTGGAGGTGTCCCGTCTCTGCTGCAGGAAGGAGAGACTTGCGCAGGCGCCGGGATTTTCTGATGAAAGGGCGTGCTCGGCAGTCACCGCCGCTTGCGCGATTGAAAAGGTCTGTTAGAATTCGCGGCCTAATTACGTGCGGTATTCGACAATAGTGTCGAGTGGCGGCACGCTAGCCCGAGGAAGTGCCATGAAAGCCGATATCCATCCAGCGTACGAAACCATCGAAGTCACCTGCAGCTGCGGCAACAAGTTCGAGACTCGTTCGAACCTGTGCAAGCCACTGGGTACTGACGTATGCAACGAGTGCCACCCGTTCTACACCGGTAAGCAGAAAACTCTGGACACCGGCGGCCGTGTACAGCGCTTCGCAGATCGCTTTGGTGCTTTCGGCAAGAAGCCTGCTGCTACTCCAGCAGAGTAAGGCTCAAAGGCCTTATGGGCTTTTGCCAGCTGTTGAAAAAGGCGTCCCTTGTGGGCGCCTTTTTTGTGCCTGGGATTTGGTTCGGCGCGGCCCAGGCCCAGGTGTTTTGCCCGGCGCCGGCCTCCGTGGCGCGTGTAGAAGTACAGCGCGTGGTGGACGGCGACACCGTGCGCCTCAAGGATGGCCGCAGCGTGCGGATGATCGGCCTCAACGCCCCGGAAACCGGCAAGAAGGGCCGCGCTGACGAGCCCTTTGCCATCGCCGCCCGCCAGCGCTTGCAAGCCTTGGTGAGCGCCAGTGGAGGACGAGTCGGCCTGGTGCCGGGTCGCGAGGCCAAGGATCGCTATGGGCGAACCCTGGCGCACCTTTACAGCGCCGACGGCAAGAACCTGGAAGCCCAATTACTGGCCGAGGGCCTGGGTTTTCAGGTGGGTGTCGCGCCCAACGTCGACCTCGTTGCCTGTCAGCAGGCGGCCGAGCACACGGCGCGGCAGGCAGGGCTGGGCTTGTGGCGGCAATCGCCAGTGCAAGGGGCGGCCCGGCTCAAGCAGTCCGGCTTCGCTCTGGTCAGTGGCCGGGTCAGCAAGATCGAACGCAATCGCGGCGGAATCTGGATCGAATTGCAGGGTTCACTGGTATTACGCGTTGCGCCCGATCTGGCCCATCAATTCGACACTGCCATGCTCGGTGGTCTGCAAGGCAAGACAATCGAGGCGCGTGGCTGGGTGCAGGATCGCTCTCGGCGGGGTGGGCACAAAAATGACCAGGCACGTTGGCTGCTGCCGATCACCGACCCCAGCATGCTCAAATTGACGCAATGATAAAAATTGTAGACATTTTTTAAGTCGATTGTGAACAGTCAAGCCCTTGTATCCCGTGGCTTTAGACTAAAGTACGCCATCGCGGGGCCTTGACACCTGTGACCGACCAGTCTTGTAGGGGCTTTACGACACGCGTATCCTCGGCGGTCCGTCGACCAACAGTAAAAGCGGAATGCCGATATGTCTGATTTGAAAACTGCCGCTCTCGAATATCATGCCAATCCTCGTCCAGGAAAGCTGAGTGTAGAGCTCACCAAAGCCACTGCCACCGCCCGCGACCTGTCGCTGGCCTACAGCCCTGGCGTTGCCGAGCCCGTACGTGAAATCGCCCGCGACCCCGAGCTGGCGTACAAGTACACCGGCAAGGGCAACCTGGTTGCAGTGATTTCTGATGGCACCGCGATCCTGGGCCTGGGTAACCTCGGCCCACTGGCTTCCAAGCCGGTCATGGAAGGTAAGGGCGTGCTGTTCAAGCGCTTTGCCGGCATTGACGTTTTCGACATCGAAGTCGACTCTGAAAGCCCGCAGGCCTTCATCGACACCGTCAAGCGCATTTCCATCACCTTCGGTGGCATCAACCTGGAAGACATCAAGGCACCCGAGTGCTTCGAGATCGAAAAGGCCCTGATCGAACAGTGCGACATCCCGGTATTCCACGATGACCAGCACGGCACCGCGATCGTTACTGCGGCCGGCATGATCAATGCCCTGGAAATCGCCGGCAAAACCCTGAGCGAGGCGAAAATCGTCTGCCTGGGCGCCGGTGCTGCGGCCATTTCCTGCATGAAGCTGATCATCAGCATGGGCGCCAAGCTGGAAAACATCTACATGGTCGACAGCAAGGGCGTGATCCAGTCCGAGCGTACCGACCTGAACCAGTACAAGGCAATGTTCGCCCACCCGTCCTCCAAGCGCACCCTGGCGGATGCCCTCGACGGTGCCGACGTGTTCGTCGGCCTGTCCGGCCCGAACCTGCTGAGCGCCGAAGGCCTGAAGTCGATGGCGCCGAACCCGATCGTGTTCGCCTGCTCCAACCCGGACCCGGAAATCTCCCCGGAACTGGCGCACGCCACCCGCAGCGACGTGATCATGGCCACCGGCCGTTCGGACTACCCGAACCAGGTCAACAACGTGTTGGGCTTCCCGTTCATCTTCCGTGGTGCCCTGGACGTTCGCGCCAAGCGCATCAACGAAGAGATGAAGGTAGCGGCCGCCAACGCCCTGCGTGAACTGGCCAAGCTGCCGGTGCCGCAGGATGTATGCGACGCCTACGGTGGCGCCAAGCTGGAATTCGGGCGTGAGTACATCATTCCCAAACCAATGGATAAGCGCCTGATCACCCTGATCTCCGATGCCGTGGCCAAGGCTGCCATCGAGACCGGTGTAGCAACCCTGCCGTATCCGAAGAACTACCCGCTCAAAAGCGTGGATGATGTGTTCAACGGCTAAGCCGTTGTAGCGCACCAACAAAAAAGCCCCGGCTCTCGCGAGTCGGGGCTTTTTTGTGGCTGATCGTTCCCACGCTCCGCGTGGGAATGCACCCCGTGACGCTCCGCGTCACATGTGCTTGACCACAAAGCCGTGCGCGCACCCTGGACGCAGAGCGTCCAAAGCGGCGTTCCCACGCGGAGCGTGGGAACGAACGTCATCAGAACAGATCGATCGGCGCACCTTCATCTGCCGGCAGCGGGCTGCCCGGTGCAACCCCGTTGCCCAGTTCGTTGACCGACGGTGGCGTGTCTTCGCTCTTGAACAGTTCGAAGTAGGCGTTCGGCGTGCTCGGCGAGGCTGCGCGGCCGCTTACCGGGTCGATGCGCAGGCTGAGGATGCCTTCCGGTTCCGGCTGGGTGTGCAGTGGCTTGTCTTTCAGTGCCGCGCCCATGTAACTCATCCAGATCGGTAGCGCGACTGTACCGCCGAATTCGCGACGGCCCAGGCTTTCCGGCTGGTCGTAACCGGTCCATACGGTGGTCACATAGTCGCCGTTGTAGCCGGAGAACCAGGCATCCTTGGATTCGTTGGTGGTACCGGTCTTGCCGGCGATGTCCGCGCGGCCGAGGGCCAATGCGCGCCGGCCGGTACCCTTCTTGATCACGTCTTGCAGGATGCTGTTGAGGATATAGGTGGTGCGGCCGTCCACGATGCGCTCAGCCACTGCCGGTGCTTGCGGCTCGGCCGGCGCGGGGGTGTTTGCGGCAGGCGTCGCGCCTGGGGTCGGCTCGATGGTGATGCCGCCGTTGCTCGGTGCGGCAAGACCATCGGTCGCCGCCACACCATTGACCACATCGCCGGGCACCCGTGGCGGGTTGGCAGTGAACAGAGTGTCGCCATTGCGGCTTTCGATCTTGTCGATCAGGTACGGCGAGATTTTGTAACCGCCGTTGGCAAAAGTGCTCCAGCCAGTGGCGATTTCCATCGGCGTGAGAGTGGCGGTACCCAGGGCCAGGGACAGGTTCGGCGGCAGGTCAGACTTGGCGAAGCCAAATCGGGTCATGTAGTCGATGGTCTTGCCCACGCCCATTGCCTGCAGCAGGCGGATCGACACCAGGTTGCGCGACTTGTACAACGCCTCGCGAATGCGGATCGGGCCGAGGAAGGTGTTGGTGTCGTTCTTTGGGCGCCAGACTTTGTCCAGGTACTCATCGACAAACACGATCGGCGCGTCGTTGACCAGGCTGGCGGCGGTATAGCCGTTATCCAGCGCGGCACTGTAGACGAATGGCTTGAAGCTCGAGCCCGGCTGGCGCTTGGCCTGGGTGGCGCGGTTGTAGTTGCTCTGCTCGAAGGCGAAGCCGCCGACCAGGGAGCGGATCGCACCGTTTTGCGGGTCAAGTGACACCAGGGCGCCTTGGGCGACCGGGACCTGGCTGAATTTAAGGCTGTCATCCGCCTGGCGCTGCACGCGGATCAAATCACCCACCTGCGCCACGTCGGACGGCTGCTTGGGCATCGGGCCCATGCTGTTGGTATTCAGGAACGGGCGCGCCCATTTCATGCTGTCCCACGCCACATGCGCTTCGCCGGTGCGGGTCAGCACTTGCACGCCGTCTTTCTTCACCTGGGTGACGATGGCCGGCTCCAGGCCACTGATGGAGCGCTGTTTGCCCAGTTCGGTGGTCCAGGCGCTCAGGGTCTTGCCCGGCAGGCGCGATTCAGGGCCGCGGTAGCCGTGGCGCTGGTCATAGGTGATCAGGCCTTCGTGCAGCGAATGGTTGGCAATTTCCTGCAAGTTGCTTGGAACGGTGGTAGTGACACGGAAACCTTCGGTGTAGGCCTCGCTGCCATACCGGCCGACCATCTCGGCACGCGCCATTTCGGCGATATACGGCGCATTCACTTCCGGCGTCGGCACGTGATAGCTGGCGTTCAACGGTTCGGCCACCGCGCTTTCGTAGGCGGCCTGGTCGATCTTGCCGAGCTTGTACATGCGCCCCAGGATCCAGTCGCGCCGCTCCTTGCTGCGCGCCGGGTTGGCCAAGGGGTTGAAGCGCGACGGCGCCTTGGGCAGGCCGGCAATCATCGCCATCTGCGCCAGGCTGGCATCACGAATCGACTTGCCGTAGTACACCTGGGAAGCCGCCTCGATGCCGTAGGCGCGGTTGCCCAGGTAAATCTTGTTGACGTACAGCTCGAGAATTTCATCCTTGGTCAGCTGACGTTCGATCTGCAGCGCCAGCAGGATCTCGGTGGCCTTGCGCGAAAAACTGCGCTCGCTGGTGAGGAAGAAGTTCTTCGCCACCTGCATGGTGATGGTGCTGCCCCCCGATTGAATGTGTCCGCTTTTTACCAACTGCGTGGCTGCGCGTACCAGGCTACTGGGGTCGACGCCGTAGTGGTTGGCGAAATTATCGTCTTCAGCCGACAGCAACGCGCTGATGAAATTGGGTGGAATGTCGGCGAAACGGATCGGGGTGCGGCGCATTTCGCCGAACTCCGCGATCAGTTTTTCATCGCTGCTGTAGACCCGCAAAGGAATCTGCAACTGGATACTTCTGAGAGCCTCTACGGACGGCAAACCCGGACTAAGGTAGAGGTAGGCCCCGCTGAGTACGAGCAGCAGCCCGCAGACGATCGCGACAATGGAGTACCCGAAAAACTTCAGCAGACGAATCAAGGCTTTTGGATTTCCAGAGAAATGAAAGAGTTACGCGTCGGGGCATGCATGGCAAACAATGGATCGACCCGGGCAGCAGATAAAAAGCGGGAAAAAACGCTGGGCATTAAAGCATTTTCGCCTTCGGGCGTCATTCGCGCGGCTCAAACAAGTCGACCGAATGCACGCTGCCCGGCGGCAATCAGGCGGTAAGACAGGCAAAGCTTTAGGGAGTTTTATGGGAAAGGGATTTTTCAGGCGAAAACTCGACGTCGTCCTCGGCGTCGACATCAATGACCAGGGTATCAAGCTGGTCGAGCTGGGCCGTTCGGCGCAGGGTTTCAGCATTCAGGGGTATGTCACGCAGGTATTGCCTGCACATGCGGTGGTCGATGGCACATTGCTTGACCTCAACGGCGTAGGGCGGGCGCTGCACCAGGCATTATCCCGCTTGCACAGTGGCACCAGGCACGCGGCCGTCGCGGTGGCGGGCCCTTCGGTCATTACGCGGGTGATCGAAATGGACACGGACCTGGGCGACGAAGAGATGGCCTGGCAGATACAGATGGAGGCCGACCAGTACATTCCTTATCCTCTGGACGAGGTCGCCATCGATTTTCAGGTGCGCGGGCCGTCGCCCCAGGAGGCGGGGCGGGTCGAGGTGTTGCTGGTGGCGTGCCTGCGTGAGCAGGTCGAGGCCCGCGAGGCGGCCCTGGCCCTGGCCGGGCTGGTGACACAGGTAGTGGATGTCGAAGCGTTTGCATTGGAGCGCGCTTGCCGTCAGGATTTTGCCAGCTTCACGCCGGGTCATCGAGTCGATGGCGCACAATGGGCCGTCGATGCCCAGGGGATGGGAGTGGCTTGCGGGTTAGCCCTGAGGAGTTTCGCTGGATGACACGAATCAATCTTTTGCCCTGGCGCCGAGCACTGGCGGAGCGGCGCCGCAAATATTTCCTGGCACTGTTGCTGGTATTTGCCTGCCTGGCGCTCGCGGCGGTGTGGTTGGCTGATCAGGTGATAGACCGGGCGATAGACCGGCAGGTCACCCGCAATGTGCGCCTGAACGGGGATGTCGCCGTGCAGGACTCACGCATCAAGACCATCGACGACCTGCAGGAGCGAAGCCAGCAATTGGCGCAGCGCATGAAGGTCGTGCAGGACCTGCACGATGCGCGCTCTTCCGGTGCTCGGCTGTTCGATCAGTTGGCTCGTGCAATGCCCGATGGCGTTCATCTGCATGAAGTGGTCGCGAGTGGCGATACGATCAGCATCCGTGGCAGTGCCGACAGCAATCAGGATATCGCCCAGTTGATGCGTCGGTTGGAGGCGTCACAGGGCGGCCACTCCGCGCGGCTCGAGCGGGTGCGCGCAGAGGGCGAGCGCGGCGATCACGAGTTTCAGCTGATGGTGCGTCAGGGGGAAACCATCGAGGCGCAACCATGAGCCTGCCCAGGCTCGATTTTTCCGCGCTCTCCTACAACGCTGCAAAATGGCCCTGGCCTGGGAAGGCCCTGCTTGGCTGTGCGCTGGCCGGTCTGGTGCTGTTGCTTGGAGAGGGGGTTTACCTGGGGGCCTCGCGGGAGCGACTGCACGGCCTCGAGGCGCGGGAACAGGCGCTGCAAGCGCAGCTCGAAGAAAAAACCGGCTTGGCCGCCGAGCTTGAGGCGTACACCGAACAAGTCAGGGGGATGGAAGAGACTGTCGCGGGCCTTCAGGGGCAGTTGCCCGGTGAGTCCGCAGTGCCGGGCTTGCTGGAAGACATCGCCCGGCTGGCGGTTGCCAAAGGCGTCTGGATCGAGGGCGTCGCGGTACTGGATGAGGCGTCGCTGCCGTTCCATGTCGAGCAGCCCTTGAAGATTGCCGCTACCGGGGCCTATCACGACTTGGCCGCGTTCGTCAGCGCCCTGGGCGGATTGCAGCGCATCGTCACGGTGCATGACGTGGCGGTGCGGCCTGAAGGGGCATTGTTACGTCTTGACCTGCTGGCCAAGGCTTATCGAAGTGCGTCCCCAGGCGGCAGCGCCCAGGCGGTCGTCCCGGCTCCGCGCTTTGTTTATGACTCATCATCCCTGCGCGACCCGTTTCAACGCCCCGCCTTGCAAGCGGAGCACACGCCTGGGCGAGCGGCCCTTGCTCCAGACCTCACTCGGCCTCGCGGGCCGCTCGAGGGCATCGCAATCGAGCAGTTCGCCATGGTCGGTACGCTGTCGGGCGGTGGACGGACCTACGCGCTATTGCGTGCCGGACCGACAGTGCACCGGCTGGCGGTCGGTGACTACCTCGGGCCCGATCATGGTCAGGTCATGTCCATCCAGGACAGTCATGTCGAGCTGATCGAGCGCTTTCCCGATGAACAGGGCCTCTGGCTGGAGCGCCCGCGAACCCTGGTACTGAACGTCAACTCATAACGGAATCAAACCATGAAAAGGATTTTCTCGTGCTTCGGTGTGGCGCTATGGATAGCGTTCACGGCGCCGAAGGCCGCTGCTGTACCCAATCGCCTCGACCTGATCCAATTGCCGCCGCCCGAAAGCGCATCTTCGGTCGGCTACACCGGCGACAAGCTGAATCTCAATTTCCAGAACATCGATTTGCGCGCAGCGCTGCAGCAAATCGCCGATGTTGCAGGCCTTAACCTGGTGGCCGGTGACGAGGTACAAGGTTCGATCACCCTGCGGCTCAAGGAGGTGCCCTGGGACCAGGCGCTGGACCTGGTGCTGCAAGCCAAGGGGTTGGACAAACGGGTGAAGGCCGGCGTATTGCTGGTGGCGCCGGCTGACGAATTGGCCGCTCGCGAACTGCTGACGCTGGAGGCGCGCAAGCAGATGGCTGAGCTGGCACCGTTACGCCGGGAGCTGCTGCAGGTCAATTATGCCAAGGCAGCGGACCTGGCCAAGCTGTTCCAGTCAGTGACCGGCTTTGAAGGCGCGACCGACGAGCGCGGCTCGGTGGCGGTCGACGACCGCACCAACAATATCATCGCCTACCAGACTGGAGAGCGGCTGGAAGAACTGCGGCGGATCGTGGCGCAGTTGGACGTGCCGGTGCGCCAAGTGATGATCGAGGCGCGCATCGTCGAGGCCAATGTCGATTACGACAAAGGCCTGGGCGCACGCTGGGGTGGGCGGCTCAATCGCGGCAATTGGAGCGCCGGCGGTATCCCCAAGCCCCAGGCGGACGGCGCGCAGCCACCAGAGAACCCGCCCAGCTCACCCTTCGTGGACCTGGGTTCGCTGACCGGCACCTCGGGCCTGGGACTGGCCTTTATCACCGACAACCTGCTGCTGGACCTTGAGCTGACCGCCATGGAAAAGTCCGGCAACGGCGAAATCGTCTCACAGCCCAAGGTGGTCACCTCGGACAAGGAAACCGCGCGCATCCTCAAGGGCACCGAGATCCCCTACCAGGAATCCACGTCCCAGGGCGCAACCTCGGTGTCGTTCAAGGAAGCCTCGCTGTCGTTGGAGGTCACGCCGCAAATCACCCCCGACGATCATGTGATCATGGTGGTCAAGGTCACCAAGGACGAGCCCGACTATCTGAACAAACTCAACGACGTTCCGCCGATCAAGAAAAACGAGGTCAATGCCAAGGTCCTGGTCAAGGATGGCGAGACCATTGTCATCGGCGGGGTTTTCTCCAATACCCAAAGCAAAGTGGTAGATAAAGTGCCATTTTTAGGCGATGTGCCGTATCTTGGCCGCCTTTTCCGGCGCGATGTGCGGGCGGAGAAAAAATCCGAGCTGCTGGTATTCCTGACTCCGCGTATCATGAATAACCAGGCGATTGCTGTGAGTCGTTGATTCTGTGCGAAATTTGATTCTTGTAGGGCCGATGGGGGCTGGAAAAAGCACCATCGGCCGTTTGCTGGCCAAAGAGCTGCGCCTGCCATTCAAAGATTCCGATAAGGAAATTGAATTGCGCACGGGTGCCAATATCCCATGGATCTTCGATAAGGAAGGCGAGCTGGGCTTTCGCGACCGCGAGCAGGCAATGATTGCCGAACTGTGCGGCTGCGATGGCGTGGTATTGGCCACCGGCGGTGGCGCGGTGATGCGCGATGAAAATCGCCGCGCCCTGCACGCCGGTGGTCGCGTGGTTTACCTGCATGCCTCGGTGGAGCAGCAGGTGGGCCGCACCGCCCGTGATCGCAATCGCCCGTTGCTGCGCACGGCCAACCCGGAAAAAACCCTGCGAGACCTGCTGGCGCTGCGCGATCCGCTGTATCGGGAAATCGCCGATCTGGTGGTGCAAACCGATGAACGGCCGCCGCGAATGGTGGTGCTCGACATTCTTGAGCGCCTGCAACGGCTACCACCCCGTTAAAGCCTGGCCGCAAATGCGCTATTCTCGGCGGCGCGCCATGACCTCGCGGGGTGTGGCGTAGAGCCATCAGGCAGCGTCTGATCCAGGCGTTACCGGTCGTCAAAATATCTTCAACGCGGGGACACATGCAGACACTTAAGGTCGATCTAGGCGAGCGCAGCTACCCGATCCATATTGGCGAAGGTCTGCTGGACCAGCCCGAGCTGCTCGCACCGCATATTGCCGGTCGGCAAGTGGCGATCATCTCCAACGAAACGGTGGCGCCGCTGTATCTTGAGCGTCTGAGCCGCAGCCTGGCGGCGTACTCGGTGATCTCGGTGATCCTGCCCGACGGCGAAGCCCACAAGAACTGGGAAACCCTGCAACTGATTTTCGATGGCCTGCTGAGCGCACGGCATGACCGCCGTACCACCGTGGTCGCCCTGGGCGGCGGTGTGATCGGCGACATGGCCGGCTTCGCGGCCGCCTGCTACCAGCGTGGCGTGGACTTTATCCAGGTGCCGACCACGCTGCTGTCCCAGGTCGATTCGTCGGTGGGCGGCAAGACCGGTATCAACCATCCGCTGGGCAAGAACATGGTCGGCGCGTTCTATCAGCCGCAGGCCGTGCTGATCGACACCGCGACCCTCAACACCCTGCCACCCCGCGAGCTGTCGGCGGGCCTGGCGGAAGTCATCAAGTACGGGCTGATCTGCGACGAGCCCTTCCTGACCTGGCTGGAAGAGCACATGGATGCCTTGCGCGCCCTCGACCAGGTGGCACTCACCGAAGCGATTTCCCGCTCCTGTGCGGCCAAGGCGTTGGTGGTGAATGCCGACGAACGGGAGTCCGGTGTACGGGCTACCCTGAACCTGGGCCACACCTTCGGCCATGCGATCGAAACGCACATGGGCTATGGTGTGTGGCTGCATGGGGAAGCCGTAGCGGCTGGCACCGTGATGGCATTGGAGATGTCGCAGCGCCTGGGCTGGATCAGCGTCCAGGAGCGTGATCGCGGTATCCGTCTGTTCCAGCGCGCCGGTTTGCCGGTGATTCCGCCGTCTGAAATGACCGAGGCGGATTTCCTGGAACACATGGCGATAGACAAGAAAGTGATCGACGGTCGACTGCGACTGGTGCTGTTGCGCCACATGGGCGAAGCGGTGGTGACCGACGATTATCCGAAAGAGATTTTACAGGCCACGCTGGGAGCGGATTACCGCGCCCTGGCCCAGCTTAAAGGTTAATAAGATCCCGATGACTAGTTTGCATGCCGACGAGGCGTTCCTCGGCCACTACCACCTGAGCCACGACCCTTTCGCGCCTCGGGTGCCTGGCTTCAAATTCTTCCCTGCCCAGCGCAAGCCGGTACTGGGGCAATTGCACCATCTCGCGCGCTACAGCCAGTTGCTGCTGGTGGTGACGGGGCCGTTGGGCAGCGGCAAGACCTTGCTGCGCCAGGCGCTGGTTGCCAGCACCAACAAGCAATCGGTGCAGAGCGTCGTCGTCTCGGCCCGTGGTGCCGGTGACGCGGCCGGCGTGTTGCGCCAGGTGGCGCAGGCGTTGGACGTAGCCAACCCTGAGCCGAATGCGATTCTCAAGCAGGTGGTGCAACTGGGCCTGACCGGCCAGGAAGTCTATCTGTTGGTGGATGACGCCGAGCAGCTCGACGAATCTGCCCTGGAAGCCCTGTTGGCGCTGGCGGCGGGTACCCCGGAAGGGCGTCCCCATGTGTTCCTGTTTGGTGAGTCGTCGCTGATCGCCGATCTGGAGCAGATCAGCGGTGAACAAGAGCTGTTCCATGTCATCGAATTGCAGCCATACGAAGAAGAAGAGACCCGCGAATACCTGGCTCAGCGCCTCGAGGGCGCGGGGGCGGGTATCGAACTTTTCTCCGCTGCGCAGATCTCTGATATTCACGAAAGCTCCGATGGCTGGCCTGGCAACATCAATCAGGTTGCCCGCGATGCAATGATCGAAGCCATGATTGCCAGCCGCTCTGCGGTCAAGCGTCCAAAGATGGGGTTCACTATGCCTAAGAAGCACGTATTGGCTATTTCTGCCGTTGTCGTGGTCGCTGTTGCCGCCGCCTGGTTGATCCCGGGCCGCAGCAAGGCGCCGGCAACCGCTGGCGCGCCAACCGAACAGGCGCAGTTGCCACTGGGCAAGCCCACGCCGAACGTCGAATTCGCCAATTCCGGCCAGCCGACCAACCTGCCGATGGTCGGCCAACCTGTGATGCGCGGCCCGTTGGCCGAAGAAGCCGGTGGCATCTCTGAAGGCGACGACGGCGTGCCGGTGGAAGGCTCCAGCGCGACACCGCCAACCGTGACCACCACCGCGCCACCTGCGGGCGTGCCTGCCGGTACGCCAGCGACGCCGGTTGCACCGGTTGCGCCAGCTGCCAAGCCGACCCCGGCGCCGACGATTGCCACAGCCAAGCCTGCGCCGGTGACCAAGCCCGCGCCAACGCCTGCTCCAGCGGCCAAGCCTGCGGAAAAACCGGCGGCCACCGTTGCCAAGGCCGGCGCTGCCGGCAGCAGCTGGTACAGCAGCCAGCCCACCGGCAACTTCGTGGTGCAGATACTCGGCACCAGCTCCGAGGCCAACGCCCAGGCGTTCGTCAAAGAGCAGGGCGGCCAGTACCGTTATTTCAAGAAAGTGCTCAACGGCAAGCCGCTGTATGTGATCACCTACGGCAGCTTCCCAAGCCGCGCCGCAGCCGATTCCGCCATCAAGGCCTTGCCAGCGAAGGTTCAGGCTGGTAAACCTTGGCCTCGCACTGTTGCCAGCGTTCAACAAGAACTGGCAACAACTCGCTGAAGATCCGGCGGCCTTACCCAGGCCGCCCTCCCGGCACCTCAAAAAACTACAACAGCGTGCAGCCCTGAAGGCCGCGCGCTTTGTGGTGTCTGCGTCACGGTAGCTTTTGAGTCGTAGCGGTCAGAATTAAAAAAGTTTTGACTAGCACAGCATATCGCTTTAAACCTTTCATAAATGCGACATAGATTTGCGACATTTCGTCGCTAAATTTGTGAGCGTCTGTGACGGTGTGTACAATGACCTCCCTTTTGCCCCCGCTAAGCCGGCGTACGTTCGGCGTGGAAGGTAACCGGTTGAATTGAAAAGAAATTTGCCTCGATATAAGAGGCAGCCTGGTGAGAAAGTGTCTATGAAAGCAGGTCTGTACCAACCCGATGAATTCAAGGATAACTGCGGTTTCGGCCTGATAGCCCACATGCAGGGCGAGCCCAGTCATACCCTTTTGCAAACGGCCATCGAGGCCCTGACCTGCATGACCCACCGCGGTGGGATCAACGCCGACGGCAAGACCGGTGACGGTTGCGGCTTGCTGATTCAAAAGCCCGACCAGTTCCTGCGCGCGGTCGCCAAAGAGCACTTCGCCGTCGAACTGCCCAAGCAGTACGCCGTGGGCATGGTGTTCTTCAACCAGGACCCGGTCAAAGCCGAAGCCGCTCGCGAAAACATGAACCGCGAGATCGTTGCTGCCGGCCTGCAACTCGTCGGCTGGCGCAAAGTGCCGATCGACACCAGCGTACTCGGCCGCCTGGCCCTGGAGCGCCTGCCGCAGATCGAACAAGTGTTCATCGCAGGCGACGGCCTGAGCGACCAGGACATGGCGATCAAGCTGTTCACGTCCCGCCGTCGTTCGTCGGTGGCCAACGCCGCCGATACCGACCACTACATCTGCAGCTTTTCCCACAAGACCATCATTTATAAAGGCCTGATGATGCCGGCGGACCTCACCGCCTTTTATCCGGACCTGAGCGATGAGCGCCTGCAAACCGCAATCTGCGTGTTTCACCAGCGCTTCTCCACCAACACCCTGCCGAAATGGCCGCTGGCCCAGCCATTCCGCTTCCTCGCCCACAACGGCGAGATCAATACTATTACCGGCAACCGCAACTGGGCCGTGGCCCGTCGCACCAAGTTCGCCAATGATTTGATGGACCTGGAAGAGCTCGGCCCGCTGGTCAATCGCGTGGGTTCCGACTCCTCCAGCATGGACAACATGCTCGAGCTGATGGTCACCGGCGGCATCGACCTGTTCCGTGGCGTGCGCATGATCATTCCGCCAGCGTGGCAGAACGTCGAGACCATGGACCCCGACCTGCGGGCGTTCTATGAGTACAACTCGATGCACATGGAACCGTGGGACGGCCCGGCCGGCGTGGTCATGACCGATGGTCGCTACGCGGTGTGCCTGCTCGACCGCAACGGCCTGCGCCCGGCGCGTTGGGTCACCACCACCAACGGCTTTATCACCCTGGCGTCGGAAATCGGCGTGTGGGACTACAAGCCTGAAGATGTGATCGCCAAAGGCCGCGTAGGCCCTGGCCAGATCCTCGCCGTGGACACCGAAACCGGGCAGATCCTCGATACCGACGCCATCGACAACCGTTTGAAGTCCCGTCACCCGTACAAGCAATGGCTGCGCAAGAACGCCCTGCGCATCCAGGCGACCATGGAAGACAACGACCACGGTTCGGCTTTCTACGACGTCGACCAGCTCAAGCAATACATGAAGATGTACCAGGTCACGTTCGAAGAGCGCGACCAGGTGCTGCGTCCGCTCGGCGAGCAAGGCTACGAGGCGGTCGGCTCCATGGGCGACGACACGCCGATGGCCGTGCTGTCCCAGCGTGTGCGCACGCCGTACGACTATTTCCGCCAGCAATTCGCCCAGGTGACCAACCCACCGATCGATCCGCTGCGCGAAGCCATCGTGATGTCCCTGGAAGTGTGTCTGGGTGCCGAGCGCAATATTTTCCAGGAATCGCCGGAGCACGCGTCCCGCGTGATCCTCAGCTCGCCGGTCGTTTCCCCGGCCAAGTGGCGCTCCTTGATGACCCTGGAGCGGCCGGGCTTCGACCGCCAGATCATTGACCTGAACTACGACGAGAGCCTCGGCCTTGAAGCCGCTGTGCGCAACGTCGCCGACCAGGCCGAAGAAGCCGTGCGCGCCGGTCGTACCCAGATTGTGTTGACCGACCGTCATATCGCCCCAGGCAAGCTGCCGATCCATGCCGCCCTGGCAACGGGCGCGGTGCACCACCGCCTGACTGAAAAGGGCCTGCGCTGCGACTCCAACATCCTTGTGGAAACCGCCACTGCCCGCGACCCCCATCACTTCGCCGTGTTGATCGGTTTCGGCGCCTCGGCTGTGTATCCGTTCCTTGCGTACGAAGTGCTCGGCGATCTGATTCGTACCGGTGAGGTGCTGGGCGACCTCTACGAAGTGTTCAAGAACTACCGTAAGGGCATCACCAAAGGCTTGCTGAAGATCCTGTCGAAGATGGGCATCTCCACCGTCACCTCCTACCGTGGCGCGCAACTGTTCGAAGCCATCGGCTTGTCCGAAGAAGTCTGCGAGCTGAGCTTTCGTGGCGTGCCGAGCCGCATCAAGGGTGCGCGTTTCGTCGACATCGAAGCCGAGCAGAAAGCCCTGGCGGCCGAAGCCTGGAGCGCGCGCAAGCCAATCCAGCAGGGCGGCCTGCTCAAGTTTGTGCACGGTGGCGAATACCATGCTTATAACCCGGACGTGGTCAGCACCCTGCAAGCCGCCGTGCAGCAGGGCGACTACGCCAAGTTCAAGCTGTACACGAGCCTGGTGGATAACCGCCCGGTGTCGATGATCCGCGACCTGTTCAAGGTCAAGACCCTGGACACGCCGCTGGCCATCAGCGAAATCGAACCGCTGGAATCGATCCTCAAGCGCTTCGACTCCGCCGGTATTTCCCTGGGCGCCTTGTCGCCCGAGGCTCACGAAGCCCTGGCCGAAGCCATGAACCGCCTGGGTGCGCGTTCCAACTCCGGCGAAGGCGGTGAAGACCCGGCGCGTTACGGCACTATCAAAAGCTCGAAAATCAAGCAGGTTGCCACCGGCCGTTTCGGGGTGACCCCGGAATACCTGGTCAACGCCGAAGTGCTGCAGATCAAAGTTGCGCAGGGCGCCAAGCCCGGTGAAGGCGGCCAACTGCCCGGCGGCAAGGTCAACGGCCTGATCGCCAAATTGCGCTATGCGGTACCCGGCGTGACCCTGATTTCGCCGCCGCCGCACCACGACATCTATTCGATTGAAGATTTGTCGCAGCTGATTTTCGACCTCAAACAAGTCAATCCGCAGGCGCTGGTCTCGGTGAAACTGGTAGCAGAAGCGGGCGTGGGCACCATCGCCGCTGGCGTGGCCAAGGCCTATGCCGACCTGATCACCATCTCCGGCTACGACGGCGGTACCGGCGCATCGCCGCTGACCTCGATCAAATACGCCGGTGCGCCATGGGAACTCGGCCTGGCCGAAACCCACCAGACCCTGCGCGGCAACGACCTGCGCGGCAAAGTCCGGGTACAGACCGACGGTGGCCTGAAAACCGGCCTCGACGTGATCAAGGCCGCGATCCTCGGCGCCGAGAGCTTCGGCTTCGGCACCGCGCCAATGATCGCCCTGGGCTGCAAATACCTGCGCATCTGCCACCTGAACAACTGCGCTACCGGCGTTGCGACGCAGAACGAGAAGCTGCGCAAGGATCACTACATCGGCACCGTCGACATGGTGGTGAATTTCTTCACCTACGTCGCCGAAGAGACCCGTGAGTGGCTGGCCAAGCTGGGCGTGCGCTCGCTGGAAGAGCTGATCGGTCGTACCGATCTGCTGGATATCCTCGAAGGCCAGACCGCCAAGCAACAGCACCTGGACCTGACGCCGCTGTTGGGCAGCGATCACATCCCGGCAGACAAGCCACAATTCTGCCAGGTAGACCGCAACCCACCGTTCGACAAGGGCCTGCTGGCCGAGAAGATGGTCGACTTGGCCGGTTCCTCGATCAACGATGCCAGCGGTGGCGAATTTGCCCTGGATATCTGCAACTGCGACCGCTCAATCGGCGCTCGTGTTTCCGGCGAAATCGCGCGCAAGCACGGCAACCAGGGCATGGCGAAAGCGCCGATCACCTTCCGCTTCAAGGGCACTGCGGGCCAGAGCTTCGGCGTGTGGAACGCCGGCGGCCTGCATATGTACCTGGAAGGCGACGCCAACGACTATGTGGGCAAGGGCATGACCGGTGGCAAGCTGGTGATCGTTCCGCCGCTCGGCAGCGTCTACAAGTCGCAGGACAGTGCCATCATCGGCAACACCTGCTTGTACGGCGCCACCGGTGGCAAGCTGTTTGCCGCCGGTACCGCCGGTGAGCGTTTCGCCGTGCGTAACTCCGGTGCCCACACCGTGGTGGAAGGCACCGGCGATCACTGCTGCGAGTACATGACCGGGGGCTTTGTCGCGGTACTGGGCAAGACCGGTTACAACTTCGGTTCGGGCATGACCGGCGGTTTCGCCTACGTGCTCGACCAGGACAACACCTTCGTCGACAAGGTCAACCACGAGTTGGTCGAGATCCAGCGGATCAGCGGCGAAGCCATGGAGTCCTACCGTAACCACTTGCAGCACGTGCTGGACGAGTACGTCGAGGAAACCGGCAGCGAATGGGGGCGTAACCTCGCCGAAAACCTCGATGATTACCTGCGTCGTTTCTGGCTGGTCAAGCCCAAGGCTGCCAACCTGAAATCGTTGCTTTCCAGCATCCGTGCCAACCCGCAGTGATATGCGCCTGAACAGTTTGATGAGGTTTTAACATGGCTGAACGTCTGAATAACGACTTCCAGTTCATCGATGTCGGGCGCAAAGATCCGAAGAAGAAACTGTTGCGTCAACGCAAGAAAGAGTTCGTGGAAATCTACGAACCCTTCAAACCCCAGCACTCGGCCGACCAGGCCCACCGCTGCCTGGGGTGCGGTAACCCGTACTGCGAATGGAAGTGCCCGGTGCACAACTTCATTCCCAACTGGCTCAAGCTGGTGGCCGAGGGCAACATCCTCGCCGCCGCCGAGCTGTCGCACCAGACCAACACCCTGCCGGAAGTCTGCGGCCGGGTGTGCCCGCAGGACCGTCTGTGCGAGGGTGCCTGCACCCTCAACGACGGCTTCGGTGCGGTGACCATCGGTTCGGTAGAGAAATACATCACCGACACCGCGTTCGCCATGGGCTGGCGCCCGGACATGTCCAAGGTCAAGCCGACCGGCAAGCGCGTCGCGATCATCGGCGCCGGCCCTGCCGGCCTGGGCTGTGCCGACGTGCTGGTGCGTGGCGGCGTGACCCCGGTGGTGTTCGACAAGAACCCGGAAATCGGCGGCCTGCTGACCTTCGGCATCCCCGAGTTCAAGCTGGAAAAGACCGTACTGAGCAACCGTCGCGAAGTGTTCACCGGCATGGGCATCGAGTTCCGCCTGAACACCGAGATCGGCAAAGACATCACCATGGAGCAACTGCTCGCCGAATACGATGCGGTATTCATGGGCATGGGCACCTACACCTACATGAAGGGCGGCTTTGCCGGTGAAGACCTGCCGGGCGTGTACGACGCGCTCGACTTCCTGATCGCCAACGTCAACCGCAACCTGGGCTTTGAAAAGTCGCCGGAAGATTTCGTCGACATGAAAGGCAAGAAGGTCGTGGTGCTCGGCGGTGGCGACACCGCGATGGACTGCAACCGTACCTCGATCCGCCAGGGCGCCAAGTCGGTGACCTGTGCGTATCGTCGTGACGAAGCCAACATGCCCGGTTCGCGCAAAGAGGTGAAGAACGCCAAGGAAGAAGGCGTGAAATTCCTCTACAACCGCCAGCCGATCGCGATTGTAGGTGAAGACCGCGTCGAAGGCGTGAAGGTGGTCGAGACCCGTCTCGGCGAACCGGACGCCCGTGGCCGTCGCAGCCCCGAGCCGATCCCGGGTTCCGAAGAAATCATCCCGGCCGACGCCGTGGTCATTGCCTTCGGTTTCCGCCCAAGCCCGGCGCCGTGGTTCGAGCAGTTCGAGATCCAGACCGACAGCCAGGGCCGTGTTGTGGCCCCGGAGCAAGGCCAGTACAAGCACCAGACCAGCAACCCGAAAATCTTCGCCGGTGGCGACATGGTGCGCGGCTCTGACCTGGTGGTAACCGCGATCTTCGAAGGCCGCAATGCCGCCGAAGGCATCCTGGACTACCTGCAAGTCTGACCCTGATCCCCGCTTGAAATGGGATCAAAATGTGGGAGGGGGCTTGCTCCCGATAGCGGTGTGTCAGTCTCAGTATCTGCCACTGAACCACCGCTATCGGGGGCAAGCCCCCTCCCACATTTGATTTGCGTAGGTTCAAGATATTGCTGCAAATCAACCCGATAGACAAAAGGCACGGCGCATTCCGTGCCTTTTGCGTCGCGCTCTGAGAAAATGCCCGCACTTTTTTTGCGGATGCCGACATGACTGCCCTCAAGAACGACCGTTTCCTTCGTGCCCTGCTCAAGCAGCCCGTAGACGTCACGCCCGTGTGGATGATGCGTCAAGCCGGTCGCTACCTGCCGGAATACCGCGCCAGTCGCGCCAATGCCGGCGACTTCATGAGCCTGTGCATGAACCCTACGTTCGCCTGCGAAGTCACGATGCAGCCGCTGGACCGCTACCCGCAACTGGACGCGGCCATCCTCTTCTCCGATATCCTCACCATCCCGGACGCCATGGGCCAAGGCCTGTACTTCGAGACCGGCGAAGGCCCGCGTTTCAGGAAAGTCGTCAGTACCCTGGCTGATATCGAAGCCTTGCCGATCCCTGATCCGCACAAAGACCTCGGCTACGTGATGGATGCCGTCAGCACCATCCGCCGCGAGCTCAACGGCCGCGTGCCACTGATCGGTTTCTCCGGCAGCCCATGGACCCTGGCCACCTACATGGTCGAAGGCGGCTCGTCGAAAGACTTCCGCAAGACCAAGGCCATGCTCTACGACAACCCGCA
The DNA here is from genome assembly GCF_003852275.1 of Pseudomonas sp. R4-39-08. Taxonomy (NCBI): domain Bacteria; kingdom Pseudomonadati; phylum Pseudomonadota; class Gammaproteobacteria; order Pseudomonadales; family Pseudomonadaceae; genus Pseudomonas; species Pseudomonas sp. R4-39-08. The sequence goes on along the minus strand of NZ_CP027733.1, from coordinate 5,404,450 downwards.
CGCCATGCACCTGCTGCTGGACAAGCTGGCGCAGTCGGTCACCTCGTACCTCAATGGCCAGATCATGGCCGGCGCGCAAGCGGTGCAGATTTTCGATACCTGGGGCGGCAACCTGTCGGCGGCGGCGTACCAGGAATTCTCCCTGGCCTACATGCGCAAGATCGTCAGCGGCCTGATCCGCGAACACGAAGGCCGCAAGGTGCCGGTCATCCTGTTCACCAAGGGTGGTGGCCTGTGGCTGGAAAGCATCGCCGACGCCGGTGCCGATGCCCTGGGCCTGGACTGGACCTGCGATATCGGCGAAGCCCGCCGCCGCGTTGGTAACCAGGTCGCGCTGCAAGGCAACATGGACCCGACCGTGCTGTATGCCAAGCCGGAAGCGATCCGCACCGAAGTCGGGCGCATCCTCGCCAGCTACGGCAAAGGCACCGGACACGTGTTCAACCTGGGTCATGGCATCACCCCGGAAGTGAACCCGGAGCATGCCGGCGCGTTCCTGCGCGCGGTGCACGAGCTGTCGGCGCAATATCACGAGTAACACGCAAGACCAATGTGGGAAGGGGTTGCTCCCTCCCACATTTTGACCTGTGAATACATTTCAACGGTGGGTGGAGACTTGCCCCCGATAGCGCCAGTGCAGCCAGCACTGCTCATAAAGTGAACACCCGAGCCCAAAGCGCCACCTTTTAGCGCGTCGCAAATAGATAAGTAGCTCGCGAACGATTTCTCCCTCGACCACCCGTCTCCCGTGCGTTGGGTGACAGACTTCTCCTACGCCCGCAAAGCGCCTTCCCACAAGTGCTACCGATCTGCTCACGGCCCTCTGGCCTTCGGCCTCGTGCGTCATATCCCGCGTTTAATCGGCGGGCTTATATAGACGCATCAACAGGTCGTTTTCAGGATTTGTTGAATGGCCATTCAATTTCAGGCATGGCATTTGCTCTATCAATTCAAAGCCTCTCTCCCTCTCAGGAGATGAGCGCAATAACAAGAGCCTCGCCTGAGGCCATCACCCGCTTTGTGTGAGGAGATACCGCGATGACGTCGTTCAACTCAGGGGCTCAACCCCAGAACCGTGCGCCTCAATCCATCGGCTTTTTGCTGCTGGACAATTTCACGCTGATTTCCCTGGCGTCGGCCGTGGAACCTCTGCGCATGGCCAACCAGCTGTCCGGCCGCGAGTTGTATCGCTGGACCACCCTGAGTGTCGACGGCAACCAAGTATGGGCCAGTGACGGCCTGCAGATCACCCCCGATGCCGCCATGCACAAGGCCCCGGCCCTGGACACGGTGATCGTGTGCGGTGGCGTGGGCATCCAGCGCACCGTCACCCGCGAACACGTGTCGTGGCTGCAAAGCCAGGCGCGTCAATCCCGTCGTCTCGGTGCGGTCTGCACCGGCAGCTGGGCCCTGGCCTGCGCGGGCCTGCTCGACGGTTTCGATTGCAGCGTGCATTGGGAATGCCTGGCGTCGATGCAGGAAGCGTTTCCCCGCGTGGCCATGAGCACACGCCTGTTCACCCTCGATCGCAACCGTTTCACCAGCTCCGGCGGCACCGCGCCGTTGGACATGATGCTGCACCTGATCAGCCGCGACCACGGCCGTGAGCTGTCGGCCGCCATCTCCGAGATGTTCGTGTACGAACGCATCCGCAACGAACAGGATCACCAGCGTGTGCCGCTCAAGCACATGCTCGGCACCAACCAGCCGAAGCTGCAGGAAATCGTGGCGCTGATGGAAGCCAACCTGGAAGAGCCCATCGACCTGGACGAGCTGGCGGTCTATGTCGCCGTGTCGCGTCGCCAGCTGGAAAGGTTGTTCCAGAAATACCTGCACTGTTCGCCGTCGCGCTACTACCTCAAGTTGCGCCTGATCCGTGCGCGGCAGTTGCTCAAGCAAACGCCGATGTCGATCATCGAAGTGGCGTCGGTGTGCGGGTTTGTGTCCACCCCGCACTTCTCCAAGTGCTACCGCGAATACTTCGGCATTCCGCCGCGCGATGAGCGTGTAGGCTCCAACACCACCCAGCAGGTGGCGATGCTGCCGATTCCGCAGGCGCTGGTGTTGTCACCGTTGTCGGGGCCGATGTCGGCGTTGAGCCAGGCCAGGAATGAGTCGACTTTCGCGAGTGTAAGGCTCTAACTGTAGGAGCGAGCTTGCTCGCGAAAAAAGCAAGAGCGACGCGGGGTAACTGGGGCCCCGCGTCATCGTTGACGATCTTCGCGAGCAAGCTCGCTCCTACAGGGAAGGTGGCTGTCAGGCGCCGCGGTTCTGCTTGAACTGCACCAAGGCCGGCAACAACTGCTTATCGATCGCCTGACGCACCGCCGGCAGAATCGTCGCGCTGCCGCTGTACATCTGCTCAACCATACCCTTGAGCGCCTTGGCCCGTGCCTCGCTCAAACCGCGTACCGCGCACTCGCAAGCCTGCTCGGCGCTGGCACCGCTGGACACTTCGAAACCCAACGAGCGCAGTTGGCCCAGCAGGTCATCCTGGTCAATCAAATCCGCATGCATCATGACGTTTATCCTGGTGAGGGGAGCGGGGTTCGACCTCGATTCTGGTAGCCGCCCAGGCGGTCGGCAAGGGCAGAATGCGTGAATGCCTCAGATGGCTATGAGGGTGTCGTTTTCGGGCCATGCGCCAGGTGCACTTACCGGCACACTGGTCCCAGGCACGCAGCTTGATGGTTTGGTCACCCTCCGGATGCACGGCTCACACAAGGCACTCTGCCCCGATCCAGTCACGGCTGGCTCGGGGCTTTTTTTGCCGGCAAGCCAATGACACGGCCAAGCAGGGCGGGCATTGGCAGCTCGGCCTGTGCGGCGCTGATAGCCGTCAGCCTTTCCAGCGCGGCCTCGGTGAACGGCGTGGCATGCGGCCCTGCCAGGTCGACATGCAGCAGCATCTGTTCGTTGCCGGCCAGTTCCTTGTCATCGTCCACCGGGTGCAGACTGTGATAGAGATGCAGGCGCTTGGCGTCGTGGGCGATCAGTTGGGTGCGCACCTGCACCTTGGTACCCAGCTTCACTTCGTGCAGGTAGTTCAGATGCAACTCGAGAGTGAACAGCGAGTGTCCGCTGGCTTCGCGGTTGTCACTGTCCAGGCCCAGTACATCCATCAGTGCGTCGGTGGCGTAGCTGAAGATCAGCAGGTAGAACGCATCGCGCAGGTGGCCGTTGTAGTCGACCCATTCAGGCAGGATTTGAGTGGTGTAGGTTTTCAATGCGGGCATGGATCCAGACTCGGTCAAGAATGTGGGTTATTCGGCGAAGCTCATGCCGTGTTTGGCTTTAGTCACTTTGACTGCCTCCAATACCGCCAGCAGGCAATCATCACGATAGCGCTCCAGCGCCGCAATGCTGTGTTTGCCTAACTGGTCGCGGGTGCCATCGACCACATCGTCGATCAATTTGTCAGTGAGCTCCGGCGCCGGCAAATAGGTCCACGGCAACTGCAATGCCGGGCCGAACTGCGCCATGAAGTGGCGCATGCCCGCATCGCCACCGGCCAGGGTGTAGGTGAGGAAGGTGCCCATGAACGACCAGCGCAGCCCGGCGCCAAAGCGAATCGCGTCGTCGATTTCGCCGGTGGTCGCCACGCCATCGTTGACCAGGTGCAGCGCCTCGCGCCACAGCGCTTCCAGCAGGCGGTCAGCAATAAACCCCGGCACTTCCTTGCGCACGTGCAGTGGGCGCATGCCGAGGGATTCATAGACCTTGATCGCGGCCTGGATCGCCTCCGGTGCGGTGTGCTTGCCGCCGACCACTTCCACTAACGGCAGCAGGTAAACCGGGTTGAACGGGTGGCCAACCACGCAACGCTCCGGGTGGGTCGAACCCTCATAAAATTCACTTGGCAATAGCCCGGACGTGCTCGAGCCGATCAACGCATTCGGCTTGGCTGCGGCGCTGATCTTGCGGTGCAAATCCAGTTTCAGCTCCAGGCGTTCCGGAGCGCTTTCCTGGATGAAGTCGGCGTCCCTTACGCATTCCTCAATGGTGGCAACAAAGCGCAGGCGCGCCTGGGATGCTCCCGGCGCCAGGCCTTGTTGCTCCAGGGCGCCCCAGGCGTTGGCGACACGTTTGCGCAGGGCCGCTTCGGCGCCGGGCGCCGGGTCCCAGGCCACGACGTCCAGGCCGTGGGCGAGGGCGCGGGACACCCAGCCGCTGCCGATAACGCCGCTGCCGAGGGCAGCGAAGGTTTTGATTTCGGTGATAAAGCTCATTGGCACATTCCTAAAGCGTTCGGTGATCCCTTGTGGGAGGGGGCTTGCTCCCGATGACGGTGTTTCAGTCATGCATCTTTAGGCTGATCCACCGCTATCGGGAGCAAGCCCCCTCCCACATTTTTGATTCGGTTTTGGCAGGGACTAGCCGCGTTTGGCCAGGCCCATCTTGATGCGGCCTTCCGCCGGGGTCATGACCCGCGCCCCCAGGCGGCTGAGGATTTCACCGGCGCGCTCCACCAACTGCCCATTGGTGGCAAGCACGCCTTTGTCCAGCCACAGGTTGTCTTCCAGGCCGACCCGCACATTGCCGCCCAGCAGCACCGCCTGCGCCGCCATCGGCATCTGCATGCGGCCGATGCCGAAGCCGGCCCACACGGCGTCGGCGGGCAAGTTGTCGACCATGGCTTTCATGGTGGTGGTGTCGGCCGGCGCGCCCCACGGGATGCCCAGGCACAGTTGAAACAGCGGGTTGTCGAGCAGGCCTTCCTTGATCATCTGCTTGGCGAACCACAGGTGGCCGGTGTCGAAAATCTCCAGCTCGGCTTTAACGCCCAACGCCTGGATACGCTTGGCGCCGGCGCGCAATTGCGCCGGAGTGGACACGTAAATGGTGTCGCCATCGCCGAAGTTCAGGGTGCCGCAATCAAGGGTGCAGATTTCCGGCAGCAATTGCTCGACATGGGCCAGGCGCGTCAGTGGGCCGACCAGGTCGGTGTTGGGACCGAACTCCATGGGGTGCTCGCCACTGCCGATCTCCAGGTCGCCGCCCATGCCGGCGGTGAGATTGACGATGATGTCGATGTCGGCCTCGCGGATGCGCTCCATCACTTCGCGGTACAGCGCCACGTCGCGGCTGAACTTGCCGGTGTGCGGGTCACGCACATGGCAGTGCACCACGGTCGCGCCGGCCTTGGCGGCTTCCACGGCGGCGGCCGCGATTTGTTTTGGGGTGACCGGCACGTGCGGGCTTCTGGCGGTCGTGTCGCCAGCACCGGTGAGTGCGCAGGTGATGATGACGTCGTGGTTCATGAGGCGGTTCCTTACAGGCGTGGGGGTGCCGTTCGCAGCCGGTCGGGGCTGCGAAGCGGTGTCTGGAAAAGGTTATTTAACGGTCAGTTGGAGGTTGGCCGCAGCCGGCTTGCCATCGAAGGTGGTCACACCTTCCAGCCAGCGCGCCTGGTCTTGCGGGTGATCCTTGAGCCACTGCTTGGCCGACTCGATGGGGTCCTTGTGGTCCAGCAAGGGCTGCATCATCCGGCTCTCATCGGCGGCGGTGAAGGTCAGGTTGGTCAGCAGCTTGTGTACGTTGGGGCACTGCTCGGCATAGGTCGGTGAGGTGACGGTCCACACGGTTGCCCTGCCTTCATTCGGGCCCAGGGCGTCGTCGCTGCCGGTGAGGTAAGTCATCGCCACGTTGACGTTCATCGGGTGCGGCGCCCAGCCGAAGAACACCACAGGCTCCTTGCGTCGTACCGCGCGGTCGACTGCAGAGAGCATGGCGGCTTCGCTGGATTCGACCAGTTGGAACTTGCCCAGGCCGAACTGGTTCTTGGCGATCATGGCCTTGATCTGGGTATTGGCGCCCGAACCCGGCTCGATGCCGTAGATCTTGCCGCCCAACTCTTTTTCGAAGCGGGCGATGTCGGCAAAGGTTTTCAGGCCCTTGTCCGCCAGGTAAGTCGGCACGGCGAGGGTGGCGCGGGCGTCTTCCAGGCTCGGTTTGTCGAGCACTTTGACTTGCTTGGCGTCGACGAACGGCGTGATGGTCTGGGTCATCAACGGGTTCCAGTAGCCCAGGAACAGATCCAGGCGCTGGTCGCGAATGCCGGCAAAGATGATCTGCTGGGACGCGCTGGTTTGTTTGGTCTTGTAGCCGAGGCCGTCGAGCAGCACTTGGGTCATGGCGCTGGTGGCGATCACGTCGGTCCAGTTCACCACGCCCAGGCGCACGTTCTGGCAGGAAGCGGCATCCGCTGCCATGACGGGGGTGCTCAAAATAGCGCTGACGCTGAGTGCAAGCACGCTGCGGCTGATCAGTCGGTTCATGGTGAATCCCTCGGCAGGTCGTTATTGTGGGGTCCGGCGTCTTTGCGCGCCGTGCAGCCAAGTTACGTACCTTGAGCAGCGCCGAAACGCACAGCGGCGACCGGCTCTTGCACTGCAGCGACCTGCGCGCTTGAATCCGCCCTTGAACGGGAGTATCACAGTGCCACGCTGGTCGTCCTACGAGAGCGCCATCATGTCCCAGGATTTTTATTTTTTGCTGATGCCGGGGTTCTCGGCCATCGGCTTTATCTCCGCCCTTGAGCCGTTGCGTGTGGCCAACCGCTTTCGTGGCGATTTGTACCGCTGGCACATACTGAGCGCCGACGGCGGTGCGGTACTGGCGAGCAACGGCATGTCGGTCAATGCCGACGCCGCACTGGAACCGCTGAAAAAGGGTGCGACGCTGTTGGTGGTGGCCGGCTTCGAACCGCTGCAGTTTGCCACGCCGACGCTGGATCACTGGCTGCGCCGTCTCGACCACGACGGCGTGACCCTCGGCGCCATCGACACCGGCGCCTGCGTGCTGGCCGAAGCGGGCCTGCTCGACGGCCACCGCCTGACCTTGCACTGGGAAGCCATCGATGCGTTCAAGGAATCGTATCCGCACCTGAGCGTCACCCAGGAACTGTTCGAGATCGACCGCCGTCGCATCACCTGTGCCGGCGGCACCGCATCCATCGACCTGATGCTCGACCTGATCGCCCAGGCCCACGGCCCGGACCTGGCGATTCAGGTGTCCGAACAGTTTGTGCTGGGCCGCATCCGCCCGCGCAAAGACCACCAGCGCATGCAGATCGCCACCCGCTACGGCATCAACAACAAAAAACTGGTGCAGGTGATCGGCGAGATGGAGCAACACACCGAACCACCCCTGAGTACCTTGGCCCTGGCCGACGCGATCAAGGTTACCCGGCGCCAACTGGAACGGCTGTTTCGCCTGCACCTGAATGACACGCCAAGCAACTTCTACCTTGGCCTGCGCCTGGAAAAAGCCCGGCAACTGCTGCGCCAGAGCGATATGAGCGTGCTGGAAGTGAGCCTTGCGTGCGGGTTTGAGTCGCCGTCTTATTTCACTCGCAGTTATCGGGCGAGGTTTGCCAAGTGTCCGAGGGAGGATCGGCGACGGGAGGTGGTTTGACCGTTTTTTAGTCAATTATAGTGGCGGCTATAATTTATAGTCGTTTCCATAATTAGGTATAAAAGCGGCCAAATGTGGGAGGGGGCTTGCCCCCGATAGCGGTGGGTCAGCAGCACATAGGTGACTGACACACCGCCATCGGGAGCAAGCCCCCTCCCACAGTAGATTTCGGTGTGGCTTATTTTTTCAGCAGGGCTGAACACGCTGTTTTGTAGGCCTCATGCTGATACTTGTTCAGCGTCGCCGACAGTTCAAAGGTGTGCTTCTTGTTCTGCGCGTTAATGGTCTGCGGCGACAGCAAGGTCACCTCCACCCCCTCCAGCAACTGAAACACCCCTTCAATCTTGAACGTGGTCGGGCCACCGGCGAATTCGCCTTTCTTGCTGCGCTTCTTGATCGCGATACGGGTGATGGCATTTGCTTGCACGAACGCCTTCACCTGGGCGGCGAAGGCTTTGACGTTGGCGGCTTCGTCGTCGTCTTCGAGGGCGATTTTCTTGGTGGCCAGGGCGACGTGGTTCAGCGCCTGGTTGTTCAGGGAAGCGACGGCGATGATGGCTTCGCTGCCTTTGATTTCGATACCGCAGAGAGTCATGAAAAGCCCTGGTTCAAAAGGAAAGTCGCAGGATTGTCGCTTATTCCTGCCCAATCGACTCCAAAAACTCCGACCGCTCGTCACTCATCCGCGCCAGGCAATCATTCAGCGCAATCGCATACGCCTTGGTCCCGGTCGCCGCCGGGAAGGTGTCCACCGCGCAATCGGCATCGCGCAGCTTTTCCCACTTCTGCTGGGCATCCTTCAGACGAGCGGTAATGTCGGCGAGCTTGGTCTTGTCGCTGCCGTAGGTGGAACCCATGCGCTCCAGCAGGCCCTGATAGTTGTCTTTCAACAATTGCTCGGCGGTGGTTTTGTTGTAGGTGGCGCATTCCAGGGTTTGCTGGTCGTTCTCGATGCCGTCGCACGGCGTGCTGTCGGTGTCTTCGGCGGCGTGGACGCCGGTTGCGATGAGTGCCAAAGCCAGGAAAATCGATTTCATTGCGCCGTCTCATATCAGGTGATGCGGAATTCTGGCTCAAGCGTAAGACAAAGAACAGCCGCCAGTCAGGCATGTCTACACAGGCTTTGTCGCGGATTGACGCTTTCGGCAATTCCCCTGTCGTTTTTGCACCCGGCTCCGTCGGCCCCTGGGCATATGCTGGCCCCAAAGCGCCGGCAGACGATTCGGCGCATGAATTGCCAATAAGGGGACGCCTGATGAGCCCAGCCGAGTTGCACGCCGACAGCATCGTTATCGACGGTCTGATTATTGCCAAGTGGAACCGCGACCTGTTCGAAGACATGCGCAAAGGTGGCCTGACGGCTGCCAACTGCACGGTGTCGGTGTGGGAAGGCTTCCAGGCCACGATCAATAACATCGTCGCCAGCCAGACCCTGATCCGCGAAAACAGCGACCTGGTGATCCCGGTGAAAACCACCGCCGATATCCGTCGCGCCAAGGAGCAGGGCAAGACCGGCATCATCTTCGGCTTCCAGAATGCCCACGCATTTGAAGACCAGCTCGGCTATGTCGAGATCTTCAAGCAGCTCGGCGTCGGTGTGGTGCAGATGTGCTACAACACCCAGAACCTGGTGGGCACCGGCTGCTACGAGCGCGACGGCGGCCTGTCGGGTTTCGGGCGTGAGATTGTCGCCGAGATGAACCGCGTCGGCATCATGTGCGACCTGTCCCACGTCGGTTCCAAGACCAGCGAAGAAGTCATCCTCGAATCGAAAAAGCCGGTGTGCTATTCCCACTGCCTGCCCTCGGGCCTCAAGGAGCACCCGCGCAACAAATCCGATGAAGAACTCAAGTTCATCGCCGACCACGGCGGGTTTGTCGGCGTGACCATGTTCGCGCCGTTCCTGGCCAAGGGCATCGATTCGACCATCGACGATTACGCCGAAGCCATCGAATACACCATGAACATCGTCGGCGAAGACGCCATCGGCATCGGCACCGACTTCACCCAGGGCCATGGCCAGGATTTCTTTGAAATGCTGACCCATGACAAAGGCTACGCCCGCCGCCTGACCAGCTTCGGCAAGATCATCAACCCGCTGGGCATCCGCACCGTGGGCGAGTTTCCCAACCTCACTGAAACCCTGCTCAAGCGCGGCCATCCTGAACGCGTGGTGCGCAAGATCATGGGCGAGAACTGGGTCAATGTCTTGAAAGACGTCTGGGGCGAATAAGCCAGACACCCACCGGCAACACCACTACGAATTTTTCTGGAGTTAAGTTTCCATGGCCAAGATCGCCCCGCAATTGCCAATCGAAGTCGACAGCGAAACCGGTGTCTGGACCTCCGACGCCCTGCCGATGCTGTACGTGCCGCGCCATTTCTTCGTCAACAACCACATGGGCATCGAAGAAGTGCTGGGTGCCGACGCCTACGCCGAGATCCTCTACAAGGCCGGCTACAAGTCCGCCTGGCACTGGTGTGAAAAGGAAGCCGAATGCCACGGCCTGGAAGGCGTCGCGGTATTCGAGCACTACATGAAGCGCCTGTCGCAACGCGGCTGGGGCCTGTTCAAGATCCAGGACATCGACCTCGATAAAGGCACCGCCAGCGTCAAGTTGGAACATTCGGCCTTCGTCTACGTGTACGGCAAGGTCGGGCGCAAAGTGGACTACATGTTCACCGGCTGGTTTGCCGGCGCGATGGACCAGATCCTTCAAGCGCGTGGCAGCACCCTGCGCACTGTGGCCGAACAAGTCTACGGAGGCTCCGAAGAGGGCCACGATGATGGTTTGTTCACCGTCAAGCCGTTGTAAGCCGAGGACCGTGCCATGGCTTTCGAAGCAATGTTCCAACCGATCCAGATCGGCAAACTGACCATCCGCAACCGCGTGCTCAGTACCGCCCACGCCGAGGTGTATGCCACCGACGGCGGCATGACCACCGACCGCTATGTGAAGTACTACGAAGAGAAGGCCAAGGGCGGTATCGGCCTGGCGATCTGCGGCGGCTCCTCGGTGGTGGCCATCGACAGCCCGCAGGAATGGTGGAGTTCGGTGAACCTGTCCACCGACCGCATCATCCCGCACTTCCAGAACCTGGCCGACGCCATGCACAAGCATGGCGCCAAGATCATGATCCAGATTACCCACATGGGCCGTCGCTCGCGTTGGGACGGCTTCAACTGGCCTACCCTGATGTCGCCGTCCGGCGTGCGTGAGCCGGTGCACCGTGCCACCTGCAAGACCATCGAGCCGGAAGAGATCTGGCGCGTGATCGGCAACTATGCCAGCGCCGCCAAGCGCGCCAAGGCCGGTGGCCTGGATGGGGTGGAATTGTCCGCCGTGCACCAGCACATGATCGACCAGTTCTGGAGCCCGCGGGTCAACAAGCGCACCGATGAATGGGGCGGTACCTTCGAAGGCCGCATGAAGTTCGGCCTGGAAGTGTTGAAGGCCGTGCGCGCCGAAGTCGGTGACGATTTCTGCGTGGGCATGCGCTTGTGCGGCGACGAGTTCCACCCGGACGGCCTGTCCCACGAGGACATGAAGCAGATCGCCAAGTATTACGACGACACCGGCATGCTCGACTTCATCGGCGTGGTCGGCTCGGGGTGCGATACGCACAACACCCTGGCCAACGTGATCCCGAACATGAGTTACCCGCCGGAGCCGTTCCTGCACCTGGCGGCCGGTATCAAGGAAGTGGTGAAGGTCCCGGTGCTGCACGCGCAAAACATCAAGGACCCGAACCAGGCCACGCGCATTCTGGAAGGCGGCTATGTGGACATGGTCGGCATGACCCGCGCGCATATTGCCGACCCGCACCTGATCGCCAAGATCAAGATGGGCCAGATCGACCAGATCAAACAGTGCGTCGGCGCCAACTATTGCATCGACCGCCAGTACCAGGGCCTGGATGTGCTGTGCATCCAGAACGCCGCGACCTCCCGTGAATACATGGGCGTGCCGCACATTATCGAGAAGTCCACCGGGCCTAAACGCAAAGTCGTGGTGGTCGGTGCCGGCCCTGCGGGGATGGAAGCGGCGCGCGTCGCCGCCGAACGTGGCCACGACGTAACCCTGCTGGAGAAGAAAGAATTTATCGGCGGGCAAATCACCACCGCATCGAAAGCGCCGCAGCGTGACCAGATTGCCGGTATCACCCGCTGGTTCCAGTTGGAGCTGGCACGTTTGAAAGTCGATCTGCGCTTGGGCGTGGCGGCTGATGCCGAAACTATCCTCGACATGCGCCCGGACGTGGTGGTGCTGGCCGTCGGTGGGCATCCGTTCATTGAACAGAACGAACACTGGGGTGCTGCCGAAGGCCTGGTGGTGAGCAGTTGGGATGTGCTCGACGGCAAAGTCGCACCGGGCAAGAACGTGCTGGTGTACGACACCATCTGCGAATTCACCGGCATGTCGGTGGCGGATTTCCTTGCGGACAAAGGCTGCCAGGTCGAGATCGTCACCGACGATATCAAGCCGGGCGTGGCCATCGGCGGTACGTCGTTCCCGACTTACTACCGCAGCATGTACCCCAAGGAAGTGATCATGACCGGCGACATGATGCTGGAAAAGGTCTACCGCGAAGGCGACAAGCTGGTGGCGGTGCTGGAGAACGAATACACCGGGGCCAAGGAAGAGCGGGTGGTCGACCAGGTGGTGGTGGAGAACGGCGTGCGCCCGGACGAGGCGATTTATTACGGGCTCAAGGAAGGTTCGCGCAACAAGGGCCAGATTGACGTCGAAGCCCTGTTCGCGATCAAGCCGCAGCCGTGCCTGAGCGAACCGGGTGAGGGGTACTTGTTGTTCCGCATCGGTGACTGTGTGGCCCAGCGCAATACCCACGCTGCCATTTATGACGCCCTGCGCCTCTGCAAGGATTTCTAAGCCGACACCGAGCCAAAGTGGACTCGGTCCAAATGTGGGAGGGGGCTTGCTCCCGATAGCGGTGGGTCAGCTACAGCTATATCAACTGACACTCCGCCATCGGGAGCAAGCCCCCTCCCACATTTCAAGGCCAGTTTCACAGTAGACCTGTGTGGTCTGTGGGAGCTTCACCATGTTGAACACCTTGCTGCCTATTCTTTTGTTTGCCGCCCTGGGCCTTGCCGTCCTCGGCGCCCTGCGCCGGGTGAACATGTGGCGCCGTGGCCGCGCCTCCAAGGTCGACCTGCTCGGTGGCCTTTTGGCCATGCCCAAGCGCTACATGGTCGACCTGCACCATGTGGTCGCCCGCGACAAATACATCGCCAATACCCACGTCGCTACTGCGCTGGGCTTTGTGCTGTCGGCGCTGCTGGCGATCCTTGTGCACGGTTTCGGCCTGCACAACCGCATCCTCGGCTACGCGCTGCTTTTGGCCTCGACCTTGATGTTTGTCGGCGCCATCTTCATGTACCTGCGTCGGCGCAACCCCCCCGCGCGTCTGTCCAAGGGCCCGTGGATGCGCTTGCCGAAAAGCCTGATGGCATTCTCGGTCAGCTTTTTCCTGGTGACCTTGCCGGTGGCCGGCATCTTGCCCGCTGACTTCGGCGGCTGGCTGCTGGCCGCGTTGTTGAGCGTGGGCGTGTTGTGGGGCGTGTCTGAAATGTTCTTCGGCATGACCTGGGGCGGCCCGATGAAGCACGCCTTCGCCGGTGCCTTGCACCTGGCCTGGCACCGCCGCGCCGAGCGCTTCGGCGGTGGCCGTTCCACCGGTTTGAAACCGCTGGACCTCAGTGACAAGACCGCGCCGTTGGGCGTGGAAAAACCCAAGGATTTTACCTGGAACCAATTGCTCGGTTTCGACGCCTGCGTGCAGTGCGGCAAGTGCGAAGCCGCCTGCCCAGCGTTTGCCGCCGGCCAGCCGCTGAACCCGAAAAAACTCATCCAGGACATGGTGGTCGGCCTGGCCGGCGGCACCGATGCCAAATTCGCCGGCAGCCCCTATCCAGGTAAACCGATAGGCGAACACAGCGGCAACCCGCACCAGCCGATCGTCAACGGCCTGGTGGACGCCGAGACCCTGTGGTCCTGCACCACCTGCCGCGCCTGCGTGGAAGAGTGCCCGATGATGATCGAGCACGTGGACGCCATCGTCGACATGCGCCGCTACCTCACCCTGGAAAAGGGCGCTACGCCGAACAAAGGCGCCGAAGTCCTGGAAAACCTGATCGCCACCGACAACCCTGGCGGCTTCGCACCCGGCGGCCGGCTGAACTGGGCGGCGGATTTGAACCTGCCGCTGCTCAGCGAGAAAGGCAGCTGCGAGGTGCTGTTCTGGGTCGGCGACGGTGCCTTCGACATGCGCAACCAACGCACCCTGCGCGCGTTCGTCAAAGTGCTCAAGGCAGCCAAGGTCGACTTCGCTGTGCTTGGCCTGGAAGAACGCGACAGCGGCGACGTGGCGCGGCGCCTGGGCGATGAAGCGACCTTTCAGTTGCTGGCTTCGCGCAATATCCAGACCCTGGCCAAGTACAGCTTTAAACGCATCGTCACCTGCGATCCGCACAGTTTTCATGTGCTGAAAAACGAGTACGGCGCCTTCAACGGCAACTATCTGGTGCAGCACCACAGCACCTTCATGGCCGAGCTGATCGGCGAGGGCGCGCTGAACCTGGGCCAGCACAAAGGCACCAGCGTGACCTATCACGACCCCTGCTATCTGGGCCGCTACAACGGCGAATACGAGGCGCCGCGCCAAGTGCTGCGGGCCCTGGGTATCGAGGTCAAGGAGATGCAGCGCTCGGGCTTTCGTTCACGCTGCTGCGGCGGCGGTGGCGGCGCGCCGATCACCGACATCCCCGGCAAGCAACGCATACCCGACATGCGCATGGACGACATCCGCGAGACCGGCGCCGAACTGGTAGCTGTGGGTTGCCCGCAGTGCACGGCGATGCTCGAGGGTGTGGTCGAGCCGCGCCCGTTGATCAAAGACATTGCCGAATTGGTGGCCGACGCCTTGCTTGAAGATGCGGCACCGGCCAAGGCGCCCAACAAGCGTGAACCTGCGGAGGTGCATTGATGAGCGACATTATCCGCCGCGATCCCCGTGCCGAATGGATCGCCCGTAACCGTCTTCATCCTTTGCACGCGGCGATGCAACCCGTGCAACAGAGCTGGATGGGGCCCAACGGTGTGATCCGCAAGAACGTGCATGGTGTTGGTTTTATCGGCCCCAACGGGATCAAGCGTATCGACCGCAGCGGCGCCCAGCAGGGCGGTGCAGCCAAGCGTACGGCGGCGGTCGAGGTGCTGTTGCCGCTGCACCAGGTGCCAATGCCGGCGTTCTACATCAACGTGGTGCCGGATATGGTCGGTGGCCGCTTGAGCAGCCACGACCGCGATTTGCTCGGCCTGGCCCGGCAACTGGCCGGCAGTGACGGCGCGGTACTGGCGGTGGTGTTTGGTGAACACAAGGAAAGCGCGTTCGCTACAGCGGGTGTAGACCGCCTGCTGGTGCTGGACGGTCACGAGTTCGACGGTTATTCACCGGAGCAGCGCGTCCAGGGCCTGCGGGCTGTGGATAACCAGTTCAACCCGCGTCACTGGTTGCTGCCGGACAGCCGCAGCGGCGGCGGCGAGCTGGGTCGGCGTTTTGCCGCCAGCCTCAAGGAGCGCCCGGCCACGCGGGTGTGGCAGATCAAAGGCCAAGCGTGCATCGGCCGCGCCGGTGCGGGCCAGGAAGATCTGGCCCGGCCATTGCCGCGCCTGATCCTCGCGGCCGCCGAATGTGCCGATCCGGTCAGCGAGACGCGCCATGAAGTCTTGCCCGTGGAGTTATCCACAACCCTGGCGCGCAGCCTGCCACGTATCGAAGACCTCGGCGCAGTGGCGGTAGACCCGGCGGCGATTCCCATGGCCGAAGCGGAATTCATTTTTTCTGGCGGCAACGGCGTGAAGGACTGGGCGCTGTTCCACCAGACCGCCGCAGCCCTGGGCGCCACCGAGGGCGCGTCGCGGGTTGCGGTGGACGATGGCTATATGGCGCGTGATCGCCAGGTCGGCGCCAGCGGCACCTGGGTCACGGCACGGGTGTACGTGGCCGTGGGCATTTCCGGGGCGATCCAGCACCTGCAAGGCATCGGTGCCTGCGACAAGGTGGTGGCGATCAACCTCGACCCGGGTTGCGACATGATCAAGCGTGCCGACCTGTCGGTGATCGGCGAAAGCGCCGCGATTCTGCAAGCCTTGATCGCTGCGGTCGAGGCCTACCGCAACGGCGCCAAGCGCGATGCAGCCTAGGGATATGACCATGACAACCAATGTAATCAGCCTGGTATCCGTCGGCGCCCACCCCACTTCCGGACGCCCGCGCCGTGCCGAACAAGATGCGCGTGCGGTCGAGCTAGGGCTGCAGATGGCTGGGGATAAGTTGCAGGTGCTGCACGCGGGAGACATCAGCGAGCCGACCTTACGCAGCTACCTGGGCATGGGCCTGCCGCAACTGCATGTACTGGAACAGCCGGCGGGCGCCGATGCGTTGCCGGTGCTGAGTGACTATCTACGCGACGCTGGCGCCCAGGTGGTGCTCACCGGCAGCCAGGCGGAAACCGGCGAGGGGTCGGGCATGCTGCCGTTTCTGCTGGCCGAACAATTGGGTTGGCCGCTGATTGTCGGCCTGGCCCAGGTGGAGTCCATCGAAAGCGGCGTGGCCCACGTGCTGCAAGCCTTGCCCCGTGGCCAGCGGCGGCGCTTGAAGGTACGCCTGCCTTTTCTCGCCACTGTGGATAACGCCGCGCCCAAGCCTCGGCAGAGTGCGTACGGCCCGGCGCAACGTGGCGAGCTTGCCGCCCACGAAGTCGAGATTGAACAGGACGAGTTATTCACAGACGCGCTGCTGCAGCCGGCCAAGCCCCGGCCCAAGCGCCTCAAGGTGATCAAGGCCAAGAGCGGCGCCGACCGTATGAAGGCAGCAACGGCCAAGGCCAGCGGGGGCGGTGGGCAGGTGCTCAAGGGCGTGAGCCCTGAAGAGGGCGCGCAAGCCATACTCAAATTGCTCATAGAAGAAGGCGTCGTACGCTGAACCCCTGTGGGTGGGGGCAAGCCCCCTCCCACATTGGACCTGCGGTTTACCCACAATCGCTGTTGATCCGCCTGTGGATAAGATGTTCGCTGTCGGTTACAGGCCTTATAAACAAAGGCTATCCTCAATCTGCTCAAAATCTGATCAAAGGTCGTTTTTACAGCCCTGAAAGTGCTGAACCCCCCGATATATGCAGGTTTGGCGTGGTTTTCCACAGCGTGAGCAAAGTTGCCCCCAAAGTCTGTTGGTGCTTCTGTGGATAAGGTGTTCGCGTTCCTCTGTAGCCCTTGATTACCGTGGCTTACAGGCTTTAGATCAAAAAATGATCAAAGCGGGATAAAACCCCTGTCTATAAATAAGTCACGGATTTTCTTGATTTATTTCCAGAGAAAAAGACAGTTGCCCACAATTGCTGTGGGTGTCTTTGTGGATAAGTTGTTGGGCGAAGGCTGTAGGGCAGGCTTTTAGCGGTCCGCGCGAGAGTTGATCAAATATTGTTCAGCGCCTGGTACAAGTGTGGGAGGGGGCTTGCTCCCGATAGGGATGGATCAGCTTGCACATGCATTGGCTGATACTCCGCTATCGGGGAGCAAGCCCCCTCCCACATTTTGATCCACGGTGTGTCAGTTATTCGTGGGCGGCAACGCCTTTGAGGTAGGGCGCGGGCGCGGCACCGAGGTTGTTCAGCATGCGTTCGCTGTACCAATCGACAAAATTCACCACGCCGAACTCATAGGTCTTGGAGTACGGGCCTGGCTGGTAGGCGGTGGAGTTGATCCCGCGCTGGTTCTCTTCGGCCAGGCGACGGTCCTGGTCGTTGGTGGCATCCCACACTTGGCGCATGCGCTCCACGTCGTAGTCCACGCCTTCCACCGCGTCCTTGTGCACGATCCACTTGGTGGTGACCATGGTTTCCTGGGCACTGATCGGCCACACAGTGAACACGATGATGTGATCGCCCATGCAGTGGTTCCACGAGTGGGGCAGGTGCAGGATGCGCATCGAGCCCAGGTCGGGGTTCTTGATCCGGCCCATCAGTTTTGCGCAGCCCTGCTTGCCGTCCAGGGTCATCGACACGGTGCCCTTGAGCAGTGGCATGCGCACGATACGGTTGCGCAGGCCAAAACTGGCGTGGGCATAAGGAATCTTCTCGGCATCCCAGGCGGCGGCGGAAGCGGCGACGTGGTCCTTGAACGCCTGGTCGGCGCGCGGGTCGGTGACGTCGTCCCATTCCAGCAAGGTTTTCAGCAGTTCCGGGTGCGACGCGTTGCAGTGGTAGCACTCGCGGTTGTTTTCCAGCACCAGCTTCCAGTTGGCTTTTTCAAACAAGGTGGTCTGGATCGCCACCTTGGTGTTCTCCATGTCGTACGGTTCCATGTAATGGTTCAGGGTCGACAGGAAGTCATCGATGGCCGGTGGGTTTTCCGCCAGGCTGATGAAAATGTAGCCGCCGGCGGTCTTCACGTTCACCGGTTTGAGGCCGTACTGCTTCATGTCGAAGTCAGCACCCATCTCGGTGCCGGCGAACAACAGGCGACCGTCCAGCTCGTAGGTCCACTGGTGGTAGTGGCAAACGAGCTTGGCGACCTTGCCCTTTTCGCTGGTGCACAAGCGCGAGCCACGGTGGCGGCATACGTTGTGGAAGGCGTGCACCACACCGTCGGCGCCACGGATCACGATGATCGGGTTCTTGCCCACTTGCAGGGTCAGGTAGTTGCCCTTGGTGGGGATTTCGCAGGTCATGCCGGCAATCAACCACTCTTTCTGGAAGATCTCCTGCATGTCGATATCGAACAGTCGCTCATCAGAGTAAAACGGCTGTGGCAGCGAAAAGGTGCGCTCGCGCTCTTGCAGCATCTGCGCGGTGGCCTTGCGTGCGGGTTCCAGCGGATCGCCCAAGCTTAAGGTTGCGGTGACGTCCATCGTGTATGTCCTCATGGCCATTCTGTGTGGCCGGCGAATAGTGGCTACGGTTGGTGCTGTGCAAGGCGTAAAGAAAGTGTCTTTCGTTGGGAGCGAGTGTGGGCCCGGCGTTGCGTCGAACCTTATCCATGGGCGACATGGCCCAATCTGATCCCGACGCGCAACCCCCTGTCGTTGGGGGCTGGTCGCGGTAAGTATGTGAATGTCGCAGATAGGTAAATGGCGGATTCTCGCGTTACGCAGAATCGCCACCATAAGGCCGAGCCTCGGCGGTGGAGAACAGTATGTCCAACAGCTTCCTGAATCCGGTAACCACCCAGACCTGGGCCAATGGTCGGCACATCGTCCGTTGCGTCAAAGTCATCCAGGAAACCTGGGACGTGCGCACCTTCTGCTTTATGGCCGATCAACCGATCCTGTTCTTTTTCAAGCCCGGGCAGTTCGTCACCCTGGAGCTGGAAATCGAAGGCCAGCCGATCATGCGCTCCTACACCATTTCCAGTTCGCCCTCGGTGCCCTACAGCTTTTCGGTGACCATCAAGCGCGTACCGGGCGGCAAAGTTTCCAACTGGCTGCACGACACGCTGCATGAAGGACAGGAGCTGGCGGTGCACGGGCCGGTGGGGCTGTTCAACGCGATCGACTACACCAATCCGAAAGTGTTGTACCTGAGCGGCGGCGTCGGTATCACCCCGGTGATGTCTATGGCGCGCTGGTTTTACGACACCAACGCCAATGTCGACATGGTCTTCGTGCACAGCGCCCGTTCACCCAAAGACATCATCTACCACCGCGAGCTGGAACACATGGCGTCGCGGATCGACAACTTCAGCCTGCACCTGATTTGTGAGAAGCACGGGCTTGGAGAACCCTGGGCCGGGTACCGCGGCTATCTGAACCACAAGATGCTGGAACTGATGGTGCCGGACTTCCTCGAGCGCGAAGTGTTCTGCTGCGGCCCGACGCCGTACATGAGCGCGGTAAAACGCCTGCTGGAAGCCGCCGGTTTCGACATGACGCGCTATCACGAAGAATCCTTCGGCGCGACGCCGCCGGAAGCACGGGCCGACGCGGTGGAGCAGGCCGAACAAGCCGCTGATGCCCCTGAAGTCGACCTGGCGGACCTGCATCAGGTGGAATTCATTGCGTCCGGCAAGAGCATCCGCGTGGCGCCGGGCGAAACCGTGCATGCGGCGGCGGCCAAGCTTGGCCTGTTGATCCCGAAAGCGTGCGGCATGGGTATCTGCGGCACATGCAAGGTAATGAAGCTGGGCGGCGAGGTGGAGATGGAGCACAACGGCGGGATTACCGAAGAGGACGAAGCCGAGGGTTACATCCTGTCATGCTGCAGTGTGCCGAAGGGCGATGTGCGCATCGAGTTCTGACCCGAGCGCTGGTGACGCGCAGCGTCCAGGGGAGGCATTCCCACGCAGAGCGTGGGAACGATCGATCTTGACCACGCTGATCGTTCCCACGCTCTGCGTGGGAACGCCTCCTGGGACGCTCCGCGTCCCGCCTCTCTTTAGAACCAAGGCTGGATGTTGATCAGCCCTTCCATCCCTGCATAGTTGCGAGCGCTGGAGTACCGCCAGTGTTCTGCGCGGTCCACATAGCCTCGTTTCACGGGGTTGTGATGGATGTAATCAAGCTTCTGACGCATGACGGCCTCGCTGTAGACCAGTTCTGCATGGGAGCCTTCCTGCCAGAGTTGATAAACACGATCTGCCTTGTGCGCACGTTTGCTGAAACGCAGGCGCTGTAACACGCGCTCCGCACCTTTGCTCTGCAGGTCGTCGATGATGGTGCGGGCAGTGAAGGATTTGAATTGGCTGACGCATTTTCCCAAGTCGGGCGCTTGGGCAACGAAGTGCAGGTGGTTTTCCAGCACGACGTAGCCAAACAGGTTTAACGCATGGTTACTTTGTTGATATCGCCAGCAATCTAAAAGATGGTCCACCAAGTAACTGCGGGTGAAGAGTGGCAGCCACTCCATGACCGTACAGGTTAGAAAGTGCGGCTTTTCGGGCTCGGTGATGACGTAGCGGCTTCTACCCACGTGCTCATCCTTGAGTTGGGGTGGGACGCGGAGCGTCCAGGGGAGGAGGCATTCCCACGCAGAGCGTGGGAACGATCAGTGGGGAGGGTTACTGGGCGTAGATGTGGATGACGAAGTGTTGGCCTGAGGCTGTCATTTCGTAGACTTTGTCATAGATCCTGAGCGTTCTGGATGGCTCGCGGATGGTATCGCCGACTTTTGCGTGCTTCCTGAACTCGTCCCAGTCGATGACGGTGGTGCTGTCGGTGCCGTTGCTTTGCAGGGTATTGATGTTGTTTTGATATTCCATGATTAAGCTCTCCATTGGATAGGTATTTCCGGCCGATCATTCGGCAGGTAATAGACCCGAAAGGTGGCAGGTATCGCTGCGTTTCCTTCCGGGTTCCAAGAGGCTAGACAACGAAATCACATTGCGCTGCTGTCAGAAATATCAAAAAACAGACTCGGCAATCGGCCAGCACGGACTGGGCTGATTTCTACTTCAAGCGTTCATCACTTCCCTGATATCGGCCGCCAATTCTCTTACACGCTCTTCCTCGGTATCCCACGCACACATGAAACGTGCGCCGCCTTTGCCGATAAAGGTGTAGAAACGCCAGCCCTTGGCGGTCAGCGCTGCGATGGCCGGTTCCGAGAGTTGCAGGAACACGCCGTTGGCTTGCACCGGGAACATCAGCTCAACGCCGGGAATATCCGCCACCAGGCTGCTGAGCAGTTGCGCGCAGTGGTTGGCGTGGCGCGCATGCTTGAGCCAGGCGTCGTTTTCCAGCAGGCCCACCCACGGTGCCGACAAAAAGCGCATCTTCGACGCCAGTTGGCCGGCCTGTTTGCAGCGGTAGTCGAAGTCTTCGGCCAGCTTGTGGTTGAAGAACAGGATGGCTTCACCCACCGCCATGCCGTTCTTGGTGCCGCCAAAGCACAGCACGTCTACACCGGCCTTCCAGGTCAGATCGGCCGGCGAGCAGCCGAGGAAGGCGCAGGCGTTGGAGAAGCGTGCGCCATCCATGTGCAGGTTCAGGCCCAGCTCCTTGCAGGTGGCGCTGATGGCGCGGATTTCCTCTGGGGTGTAGACGCTGCCGACCTCGGTGGCCTGGGTCAGCGTGACGACGCGCGGTTTCGGGTAGTGGATATCCTGGCGCTTGAGGGCGATTTCGCGGATCGATTCCGGGGTCAGCTTGCCGTTTTCGGTGCGGGCGGTGAGCAGCTTGGAGCCGTTGGAGAAAAACTCCGGCGCGCCGCATTCGTCGGTCTCGACGTGGGCGGTTTCCGAGCAAATCACGCTATGGTAGCTCTGGCACAGCGAAGACAGCGCCAGGGAGTTGGCGGCGGTACCGTTGAAGGCGAAGAACACTTCGCAGTCGGTTTCGAACAGATTGCGGAAACCGTCGGCGGCGCGGTGGGTCCACTCATCATCACCGTAAGCGCGTTGATGGCCCTGGTTGGCTTGTTCCATGGCGGCCCAGGCTTCCGGGCAGATGCCGGAATAGTTGTCGCTGGCGAATTGTTGGCTCTTGTCGGTCATGGCCCATTCCTGTGGTCGATGTTGGTGCGCACTTTAACCAAGATTGGGAGGGGGGCGCACGCACTGTAAATGCAAAGTCGTTGGGGAATTATGCACGGTACTGAAACGATTCCTGTCGGACGTATCCGCGATGGCGCTTTGGATCTGCTCAAGTGGCTGGCACTGCTGAGCATGGTGCTGGACCACCTGCGCTATGTGGGGTTGAGCCTGGATGTGCTGTACGTGCCGGGGCGCCTGGCGTTCCCGTGGTTTTGCCTGGCGATCGCGGCGAACCTGCATCGCGCGCGCAATGCGCCGATGAGCGGCCAGTGGCGCTACCTGGGCTGGCTGCTGTTGTTCAGTGTGATCAGCGAAGTGCCCTACCGGCTGTTCATCGAGGATGCCGATACGTTGAATGTGCTGCCGACCCTGGCACTGGGCGTGCTGGTTGCCAGGGGATGGCAGCACAAAGCCCTTGTTGATCGAGGATTGGCGCTGCTGGCGCTCGCAGCAGGCGCTGTCTTTTCCACGCAACTGATGTTCGGTTTTTTTGGTGTATTGCTGCCACTGGCGATGCTGCTGGTATTCAGCCGGCCATGGTATTTCAGCGTGTTACCGGGTTTGGTTTGCGTAGCCGCCAACCAATGGCAGATTTTGCTCAACAGCGGCTCGATCGTTGCGCTGATCGGGTTGGCCGCGTGCCTGATCGCGCCATTGGCCGGATTGGTCTTGTTGCGACATGCCAAAAGCGCCTCCCCGCCAGCCATGCGTCGCTGGGCGTACGCTCTGTACCCCGCGCATTTCCTCCTGCTGCTACTCATCCGCCAGATCATCGCTTAACCCTTGTGGGAGGGGCGGTGCGACGATTCGACTTGCCCCCGATTGCGGTGTGTCAGCCAGCCTATGTGCAAACTGATGCACCGCTATCGGGAGCAAGCCCCCTCCCACATTTATTTCTGTGTTGTTTGAGCAATGTCGTAAACGCACCTTTGCGTGGCGTGCGCAGGCATTTGACCTGCACGCGCCAGCCCTACCATCGCATCAAAGGGCCCTGCACGGGCCTCAACAATACGAAAGGCTGGGAGAGACGCGATGTTCAGCAAACAAGACCAGATCCAGGGATATGACGACGCACTGCTGGCGGCGATGAATGCCGAGGAGCAGCGTCAGGAAGATCATATCGAGCTGATCGCGTCGGAGAACTACACCAGCAAGCGTGTGATGGAAGCTCAAGGCAGCGGCCTCACCAACAAATACGCCGAAGGCTACCCGGGCAAGCGCTACTACGGTGGCTGCGAGCATGTGGACAAGGTCGAGGCCCTGGCCATCGAGCGCGCCAAGCAG
Organism: Pseudomonas sp. R4-39-08; assembly: GCF_003852275.1. NCBI lineage: Bacteria > Pseudomonadati > Pseudomonadota > Gammaproteobacteria > Pseudomonadales > Pseudomonadaceae > Pseudomonas > Pseudomonas sp. R4-39-08. Next base: position 5,381,201 of record NZ_CP027733.1, on the reverse strand, counting down.
CTGTTCGGCGCCGATTACGCCAACGTGCAGCCGCACTCAGGTTCGTCCGCCAACAGTGCGGTGTACCTGGCGCTGATCAATGCCGGCGACACCATTCTCGGCATGAGCCTGGCCCACGGCGGTCACCTGACCCACGGCGCCAAAGTGTCGTCCTCGGGCAAGCTGTACAACGCGGTGCAGTACGGCATCAACACCGATACCGGGCTGATCGACTACGACGAAGTCGAGCGCCTGGCCGTGGAGCACCAGCCGAAAATGGTCGTGGCTGGTTTCTCTGCCTACTCCAAGACCCTGGATTTCCCTCGCTTCCGTGCGATCGCCGACAAGGTGGGCGCGCTGCTGTTCGTCGACATGGCCCACGTCGCCGGCCTGGTGGCCGCCGGTCTGTACCCGAACCCGCTGCCCTACGCGGACGTGGTCACCACCACTACTCACAAGACCCTGCGCGGTCCACGCGGTGGCCTGATCCTGGCCAAGGCCAACGAAGCCATCGAAAAGAAACTCAACGCGGCTGTCTTCCCCGGCGCCCAGGGCGGCCCGCTGATGCATGTGATCGCCGGCAAGGCGGTGTGCTTCAAGGAAGCAGCAGAGCCAGGCTTCAAGGCGTATCAGCAACAGGTGATCGACAACGCCCAGGCCATGGCCGAAGTGTTCATCAAGCGCGGCTACGATGTGGTCTCCGGTGGCACCGACAACCACTTGTTCCTGGTCAGCCTGATCCGTCAGGGCCTCACCGGCAAAGACGCGGACGCGGCCCTCGGCCGCGCCCACATCACCGTCAACAAGAACGCTGTGCCGAATGACCCGCAGTCGCCGTTCGTGACCTCGGGCCTGCGCATCGGCACCCCGGCGGTGACCACCCGTGGCTTCAAAGTGCCGCAGTGCATCGAACTGGCCGGCTGGATCTGCGACATCCTCGACAACCTCGGCGACGCCGATGTCGAGGCCAACGTGGCCAAGCACGTGTCTGCCCTGTGCGCTGATTTCCCGGTTTATCGCTGAGCGCGGTTTTGGAGTAATGACTATGCAACGCTACTCTGGCTTCGGCCTCTTCAAGCACTCCCTCAGCCATCACGAAAACTGGCAGAAGATGTGGCGCACGCCGACCCCGAAAAAGGTCTACGACGTGGTGATCGTCGGCGGCGGCGGGCATGGTCTGGCGACCGCTTACTACCTGGCCAAAGAGCACGGCATCACCAACGTGGCCGTGGTCGAGAAAGGCTGGCTGGGCGGCGGCAACACGGCGCGCAACACCACCATCGTGCGTTCCAACTACCTGTGGGATGAGTCGGCGCACCTGTATGAACACGCGATGAAACTCTGGGAAGGTTTGTCCCAGGACCTGAACTACAACGTGATGTTCTCCCAGCGCGGTGTCTACAACCTGTGCCACACCCTGCAGGACATCCGCGATTCCGAGCGTCGCGTCAGCGCCAACCGCCTCAACGGCGTGGACGGCGAACTGCTCAACGCCAAACAGGTAGCGGACGAGATCCCGTACCTCGACTGCTCGAAAAACACCCGTTACCCGGTCCTCGGCGCCACCGTGCAACGGCGCGGCGGCGTGGCCCGCCACGATGCCGTGGCCTGGGGTTTCGCCCGCGCCGCTGACGCTCTCGGTGTGGATTTGATCCAGCAGACCGAGGTGATCGGCTTTCGCAAGGAAAACGGCGTGTGCATCGGCGTGGAAACCAACAAGGGCTTTATCGGCGCCAAGCGCGTCGGTGTGGTCACGGCCGGTAACTCCGGGCACATGGCGTCACTCGCCGGGTTCCGTTTGCCGATCGAATCCCACCCGCTGCAAGCGTTGGTGTCGGAGCCGATCAAGCCGATTATCGACAGCGTGATCATGTCCAACGCCGTGCACGGCTACATCAGCCAGTCCGACAAGGGCGACCTGGTGATCGGCGCCGGTATCGACGGCTACAACGGCTACGGCCAGCGTGGTTCGTACCCGGTGATCGAACACACCATCCAGGCCATCGTCGAGATGTTCCCGGTATTGTCCAGGGTGCGCATGAACCGCCAGTGGGGCGGCATCGTCGACACCACGCCGGACGCCTGCCCGATCATCTCCAAGACCCCGGTGCCGAACATGTTCTTCAACTGCGGGTGGGGTACCGGTGGCTTCAAGGCTACGCCGGGCTCAGGCAACGTGTTTGCCGCGAGCCTGGCCAAGGGTGAAATGCACCCGTTGGCCGCTCCTTTCTCCATCGACCGTTTCCACAACGGTGCGCTGATCGACGAACACGGCGCTGCGGCCGTCGCCCACTAACAGGAGAAATTTCCTATGTTGCATATCTTCTGTCCTCACTGTGGCGAACTGCGCTCCGAAGAGGAATTCCACGCGTCCGGCCAAGCGCACATCCCGCGCCCGCTGGACCCGAATGCCTGCACCGACGCCGAGTGGGGCGACTACATGTTCTTTCGCGACAACCCCCGTGGCCTGCACCACGAACTGTGGATTCACGCCGCCGGTTGCCGCCAGTACTTCAACGCAACGCGCGACACCCTGACTTACGAAATTCTTGAAACCTACAAGATCGGCGAGAAGCCGCAATTCACCGCCAAGGCCGCTGGAGAGAAGGTATGAGCCAGATCAATCGCCTGTCCAACGGTGGTCGGATCGACCGTAACAAAGTCCTCACCTTTACCTTCAACGGGCAGAGCTACAAGGGCTTTGAAGGCGACACCCTGGCCGCTGCACTGCTGGCCAACGGCGTCGACATCATCGGCCGCAGCTTCAAGTACTCGCGCCCTCGCGGCATCTTCGCCGCCGGCGCCGAAGAGCCGAACGCGGTGCTGCAGATCGGCGCCACCGAAGCCACCCAGATTCCCAACGTGCGCGCCACGCAACAAGCGCTGTACCAGGGTTTGGTTGCCACCAGCACCAACGGCTGGCCGAGCGTGAACAACGACATGATGGGCATCCTCGGCAAGGTCGGCGGCAAGCTGATGCCGCCGGGTTTCTACTACAAAACCTTCATGTACCCGCAATCGTTCTGGATGACCTACGAGAAGTACATCCGCAAGGCGGCCGGCCTTGGCCGTTCGCCGACCGAAAACGATCCGGACACCTACGACAACTTCAACCGTCACTGCGATGTGCTGGTGGTCGGCGCGGGCCCGGCTGGCCTCGCCGCTGCACTGGCGGCTGCGCGCAGCGGTGCGCGGGTGATCATTGCCGATGAGCAGGAAGAGTTCGGTGGTTCGCTGCTGGATTCGCGCGAGAGCCTTGACGGCAAGCCGGCGACCGAATGGGTTGCCAGCGTGATTGCCGAGTTGAAAGCCCTGCCGGACGTGGTGCTGCTGCCCCGCGCCACCGTCAACGGCTACCACGACCATAACTTCCTGACCATTCACGAGCGCCTCACCGACCACCTTGGCGACCGCGCGCCGATTGGCGTGGTGCGCCAGCGTATCCACCGCGTGCGTGCCAAGCGCGTGGTGCTGGCCACCGGTGCGTGCGAGCGTCCGCTGGTGTACGGCAACAACGACGTGCCGGGCAACATGCTCGCCGGAGCCGTCTCTACTTACGTGCGCCGCTACGGCGTGGCACCGGGCAAAAAGCTGGTGCTGTCGACCAACAACGACCACGCCTACCGCGTTGCACTGGACTGGCTCGATGCGGGCCTGCAAGTGGTCGCGGTGGCCGATGTACGCCACAACCCACGCGGCGCGCTGGTTGAAGAAGCCCGCGCCAAGGGCATTCGTATCCTCACCGGCAGCGCCGTAGTCGAAGCGCGTGGCACCAAGCGCGTGAGCGCTGCCCGAGTGGCTGCGATCGATGTGAAAGCACACAAGGTCACCAGCCCCGGCGAGTGGCTGGACTGCGACCTGGTGGCCAGCTCCGGCGGCTACAGCCCGGTGGTCCACTTGGCCTCGCACCTGGGCGGCAAGCCGACCTGGCGTGAAGACATCCTCGGTTTCGTGCCGGGCGAAGCGCCGCAGAAACGCGTGTGCGTCGGCGGTATCAACGGCGTCTACGGCCTGGGCGATTCCCTGGCCGATGGGTTCGAAGGCGGCGTACGTGCGGCCAGCGAAGCCGGGTTCGCCCCGGTTGAAGGCGTGTTGCCTAAAGCCTTGAGCCGTCTGGAAGAGCCGACCCTGGCGCTGTTCCAGGTACCGCACGAAAAAGTTACCGCACGGGCGCCGAAGCAATTCGTCGACCTGCAGAACGACGTGACCGCCGCCGCCATCGAACTGGCTACCCGCGAAGGTTTCGAATCGGTCGAGCACGTCAAGCGCTACACCGCGCTGGGCTTCGGTACCGACCAGGGCAAGCTGGGTAACGTCAACGGCCTGGCCATTGCCGCCCGCTCGCTGAACGTGACCATCCCGCAGATGGGCACCACCATGTTCCGTCCCAACTACACACCCGTGACATTCGGTGCGATAGCGGGCCGTCACTGTGGGCACATCTTCGAACCGGTGCGCTACACCGCGCTGCAAGCCTGGCACGTGAAGAACGGCGCCGAATTTGAAGACGTAGGCCAGTGGAAACGCCCGTGGTATTTCCCGCGCAACGGCGAAGACCTGCACGCTGCGGTCAAGCGCGAATGCCTGGCCGTGCGCGACAGCGTCGGCCTGCTGGATGCGTCCACCCTCGGCAAGATCGATATCCAGGGCCCGGATGCCCGTGAGTTCCTCAACCGTATCTACAGCAACGCCTGGACCAAGCTCGACGTGGGCAAGGCGCGCTACGGCCTGATGTGCAAGGAAGATGGCATGGTCTTCGACGACGGCGTCACCGCCTGTCTGGCCGACAACCACTTCCTGATGACCACCACCACCGGCGGCGCCGCGCGTGTTCTGCAGTGGCTGGAAATCTACCAACAGACCGAATGGCCGGACCTCAAGGTGTACTTCACCTCGGTCACCGACCATTGGGCGACCATGACCCTGTCTGGCCCCAATAGCCGCAAACTGCTGAGTGAAGTCACCGACATCGACCTGGACAAGGACGGCTTCCCGTTCATGACCTGGAAAGAAGGCCTGGTGGGCGGCGTACCGGCGCGGGTGTTCCGTATCTCGTTTACCGGCGAGCTGTCGTATGAAGTCAACGTGCAGGCCGACTACGCCATGGGCGTGCTGGAACAGATCGTCGAGGCCGGCAAAAAGTACAACCTGACGCCGTACGGCACCGAAACCATGCACGTACTGCGCGCCGAGAAGGGCTTCATCATCGTCGGCCAGGACACCGACGGCTCGATGACCCCGGACGACCTGAACATGGGCTGGTGCGTAGGCCGTACCAAACCGTTCTCGTGGATCGGCTGGCGCGGGATGAACCGCGAAGACTGCGTGCGTGAAGAGCGCAAGCAGCTTGTCGGGCTCAAACCGATTGACCCGACGGTATGGCTGCCGGAAGGCGCGCAGTTGGTGTTCGATCCGAAGCAGACGATCCCGATGAAGATGGTCGGCCACGTCACCTCAAGCTATGCGCACAACTCCCTGGGCTATTCGTTTGCCATGGGCGTGGTGAAGGGCGGCTTGAAGCGCATCGGCGAACGGGTGTTTTCGCCCCAGGCCGATGGCAGCGTGATCGAGGCGGAGATTGTGTCTTCGGTGTTCTTTGATCCGAAAGGTGAGCGGCAGAACATCTGATACCTGATCGTTCCCACGCTCCGCGTGGGAATGCATCCCCGGGCGGCATTCCCACGCAGAGCGTGGGAACGATCAATTTAAGACAAGGTGCTTTATGACAGCAGCCAACGTATACCAACAACGCCCCACCACCGGTGCCAAGGCCGAGTCGTCGCTGCACCATGCCGACCTCGCCAGCCTGGTCGGCAAGGGCCGCAAGAATGCCGGCGTGACCGTGCGTGAAAAGAAACTTCTGGGCCACCTGACCCTCCGCGGCGACGGCCACGATGCCGCATTCGCCAGCGGCGTGCACAAGGCCCTGGGCATCGAACTGCCTGGCGCCCTGCAGGTCATCGTCAACGGTGAAACCAGCCTGCAATGGCTCGGCCCGGACGAATGGCTGTTGATCGTACCAGGCGGCGAAGAGTTCGCTGCCGAACAAAACCTGCGCGCGGCGTTGGGCGACCTGCATATCCAGATCGTCAACGTCAGCGGCGGCCAGCAAATTCTTGAACTCAGCGGTCCGAACGTGCGCGATGTGCTGATGAAGTCCACCAGCTACGACGTGCACCCCAACAATTTCCCGGTGGGCAAGGCGGTGGGCACGGTGTTCGCCAAGTCGCAACTGGTGATCCGTCATACCGCAGAAGACACCTGGGAACTGCTGATCCGTCGCAGCTTCTCGGATTACTGGTGGTTGTGGCTGCAGGACGCCTCGGCCGAGTTTGGCCTGAGCGTTCAAGCCTGATCGTTCCCACGCTCCGCGTGGGAACGCATCCCGGGACGCTCCGCGTCCCAAGAGCGGACGCAGAGCGTCCATGGCGGCATTCCCACGCAGAGCGTGGGAACGATCAAGGAGTCAACCGTAATGAGCCGCGCACCCGATACATGGATTTTGACCGCCGACTGCCCCAGCGTGCTCGGCACGGTGGACGCGGTCACCCGCTACCTGTTCGAGCAGGGCTGCTACGTCACCGAGCACCACTCGTTCGATGACCGCCTCTCGGGCCGGTTTTTCATCCGTGTGGAATTCCGCCAGCCGGACGGTTTTGACGAGCAAGCCTTTCGCGACGGCCTGGCCACGCGCGGCGAAGCCTTTGGCATGATCTTCGAGCTGACGGCGCCGAACTACCGGCCCAAAGTGGTGATCATGGTCTCCAAGGCGGACCACTGCCTGAATGACCTGCTGTATCGCCAGCGCATCGGCCAATTGTCGATGGACGTGGTCGCGGTGGTGTCCAACCACCCCGATCTGAAACCCTTGGCCGACTGGCACCAGATTCCCTACTTCCATTTCCCGCTGGACCCCAACGACAAGCCGTCCCAGGAGCGCCAGGTGTGGCAAGTGGTGGAAGACACCGGCGCCGAGTTGGTGATTCTTGCGCGCTACATGCAGGTGCTGTCGCCGGAACTGTGCCGCAAGCTGGACGGCAAGGCGATCAACATCCACCACTCGTTGCTGCCGGGCTTCAAAGGCGCCAAGCCCTATCACCAGGCGTACAACAAGGGCGTGAAACTGGTCGGCGCCACGGCGCATTACATCAACAACGATCTGGATGAAGGCCCGATCATCGCCCAGGGTGTGGAGGTGGTGGATCACAGCCACTATCCCGAGGATTTGATTGCCAAAGGGCGCGATATTGAAGGGCTCACGTTGGCGCGGGCGGTGGGGTATCACATCGAGCGGCGGGTGTTTTTGAACGCCAATAGAACTGTGGTGCTTTGACTGACGCCATCGGGAGCAAGCCCCCGATGAGGCCCTCAAAAACAACGCAAAAACAGCATCTGTAACCCGAGCACTTAAACGCGCTGCCCACCTAACAGGGCAACGCAGTTCCATAAAAACAACAGCGAGGTGAAAGCATGTCTGGCAATCGTGGTGTCGTGTATCTCGGCAACGGCAAGGTCGAAGTACAGAAAATCGACTATCCCAAAATGCAGGACCCCCGTGGCAGGAAGATCGAGCACGGCGTCATCCTGCGCGTGGTCTCTACCAACATCTGCGGCTCCGACCAACACATGGTGCGCGGCCGCACCACCGCCCAGACCGGCCTGGTGCTGGGGCATGAAATCACCGGCGAAGTGATCGAGAAGGGCAGCGACGTCGAGAACCTGAAGATCGGTGACCTGGTGTCGGTGCCCTTCAACGTAGCGTGCGGCCGTTGCCGCTCCTGCAAGGAAATGCACACCGGCGTGTGCTTGAGTGTCAACCCGGCGCGCCCGGGCGGCGCTTACGGCTATGTCGACATGGGCGACTGGACCGGTGGCCAGGCTGAATACGCGCTGGTGCCTTACGCCGACTTCAACCTGCTCAAACTGCCGGACCGCGACAAGGCGATGGAGAAAATCCGTGACCTGACGTGCCTCTCCGACATCCTGCCGACCGGCTACCACGGTGCGGTCACGGCAGGCGTTGGCCCAGGCAGCACGGTCTACATCGCCGGTGCCGGCCCGGTCGGCCTCGCCGCTGCCGCGTCAGCACGTCTGCTGGGCGCTGCGGTCGTGATCATCGGTGACGTCAACCCGATCCGCCTGGCCCACGCCAAGGCCCAAGGCTTTGAAATCGCCGACCTGTCCACCGACACGCCGTTGCACGAACAGATTGCCGCGCTGCTCGGCGAGCCGGAAGTGGACTGCGCCGTCGATGCCGTAGGCTTTGAAGCACGCGGCCACGGCCATGACGGCGTCAAGGCCGAAGCCCCGGCCACGGTGCTCAACTCACTGATGGGCGTGGTGCGCGTGGCGGGCAAGATCGGTATCCCCGGCCTTTACGTCACCGAAGACCCAGGCGCTGTCGATGCCGCCGCTAAAATGGGCAGCCTGAGCATTCGTTTTGGTCTGGGTTGGGCCAAATCCCACAGCTTCCACACCGGGCAAACGCCGGTGATGAAGTACAACCGCCAGCTGATGCAGGCGATCATGTGGGACCGTATCAACATCGCTGAAATCGTCGGCGTGCAGGTGATCAGCCTGGATGACGCGCCACGTGGCTATGGCGAGTTCGATGCGGGTGTGCCGAAGAAATTTGTGATTGATCCGCATAAGCTGTTCAGCGCGGCATAAAGCCTTGGGCAAATGTCCCAGCCACTGAAAATCAAATGTGGGAGGGGGCTTGCTCCCGATGGCGGTGGTTCAGTCAGTGCCGCTGTGACTGACCTGCCGCTATCGGGAGCAAGCCCCCTCCCACAAGGGATTAGGGTGTTTAGCGTGCGGCCAGCGCACCCTGGTAGACGGTCGGGCCGGTTGGCTGCTTGCTCAGCGAGCCACCCTTGGTTTCCGAACTCACCATCAATTCCACCGGCTTGCTGATGCTTTCCTGTTGGCGTGGATTCAAGCCAATGATGCCTTTGCCATCTTCTGGCAAAAGTCCCAGAGACACAGGCGTGCCGTCTTTGGGGATGGCCCACAGCTCCAGGCTCTGGTCGGGCGCAGGCGCCGTGGCGGCAATCGGCTGTACTTCCAGATAATCCTTGTGCGCCATGATTTGCGCGGCCGGCTGCTGGGTCGTCGTCACCAACGTCGCCGCGGATTTGACGCTGTCCTGGGTGTAGAGCGCGCCGCCGATGCCGGCCGCCACCACGGCGCAGGCGCCGATGAACAGACGCGGGCGGCTCCAGAAGGCAGGCTTGTGCTCAATCACTTGGGGTTGGATCGCAGTCATAAGTCTCTTCCTGACAAATTTTGTAGTCAGTTCCTAGACCCGCTTATCCCCGATGGGTTCCGGAACAACCGACGGGATACCCAGTCCAACGCCTGCTTTTGCACCTATTTTCTGAGGTTGTCTTGATGAAGATTTCACGCGGTTTTGCCCTTTCCTGCCTGTTGACCGTGGCCGCCAGCCCGGTGTTTGCCGCAGGCTTCAGCCTTGGCGATGCGGCCAACGCCATTTCCGGCATGCAGGGTGGCAACAACAAGGCCGCCGCCGCTGCTCCAACATCGGAGACGGCCGACCTGCTGACAGCCCTGACCTCTCAACTCAATATCACCCCGGAGCAAGCCGTCGGCGGCACGGGCGCGATGCTGGGCCTGGCGAAGAACAAGCTGAGCAGCAATGACTTTTCGCAGTTGGGCGATAGCGTGCCGGGCCTCGATAAACTGTCGGGTAACAATGCCCTGGGCAGCCTGGGTGCCTTAAGCGGGATGCTCGGCCAGGCCGGCGGCAGCAAGACCAGCGGCCTGGACGGCCTGCTGGGCAACGTGAAAAACACTAATGATTTGAACACCGCGTTCAGCGCCCTGGGCATGGACAGCGGCATGATCGGTCAGTTTGCTCCGGTGATCCTGCAATACCTGGGCGGGCAGGGCGCCGATAGCTCGGTGCTGGGCAAGCTGGCCCAGGCCTGGGGCACCGGCAGCTAAGACTGCTGCGCGCGCAGCTGCTCGATGCGCGCATCCTTCTCCCGCCAGAGCTGGTTGACCCAGTTCTGGACGGTCAGGCGAAACGCCGGATCGTTCTCGTAGTCCCCCTGCCACAACGCCGCGTCCAATTCACGGGTGCGGATATCCACGATCACCTTCGGCACCGCGCCGCTGATCAAATCCCAGAACCCTGGAATCTTTGGCTGTGGGTACACCACGGTCACGTCGAGGACGGCATCCAACTGCTCGCCCAGCGCCGCCAACACGAAGGCCACGCCGCCCGCCTTCGGTTTGAGCAGTCGGTTAAACGGCGAGTCCTGCTGCTTGCGTTTAGCCTCGCTGAACCGCGTGCCTTCCAGGTAGTTGACCACCGTCACCGGCTGGCGCTTGAACAGCTCGCAGGCCTCTTTGGTGATCTTCAGGTCCTGCCCGGCCAGCTCCGGGTGCTTGGCCAGGTACGCTTTGGTGTAGCGCTTCATGAACGGATAATCCAGCGCCCACCAGGCCAGGCCAAGGAAGGGCACCCAGATCAGCTCTTTTTTCAGGAAGAATTTGAAGAACGGCGTGCGTCGGTTCAATGCCTGGATCAGCGCTGGAATATCCACCCAGGACTGGTGGTTGCTGATGACCAGGTAAGAGGTGTCGCCCCGCAGGTCTTCACCGCCGCGAATATCCCACTGGGTGGGAATGCACACCGCGAAGATCAGCTTGTCGATCTCGGCCCAGGTCTCGGCGATCCACATCACCGCCGATGACGCATAGTCACGCGAGCGGCCCGGTGCCACCAGCTTGAGCAGGGCAAACACCAGCAAGGGGCCGATCAAAATCAGCGTGTTGAGTAACAGCAGCAGTGTGACCAAACAGCCGGTGAGCAGGCGGCGCATAAGCAACTCTTGAAATTCTGTGGGCGGGCAATGATAAGCAAGGTGCGTCCAGAGGCCAAATCGCAAATGGCTGTACGAATGTTTCACAACGTGCCGGTTATGCTCGGTGATCCAACTAAGTGCCGTGCGTGCGGTCTAGAATCCGTCCACTTCTTTCGAGGAAATCATGCCGTGAAATTGTTCCTTGGCGCGTTCGCCCTAGTTTTTCCCGTTATCACCGCCATGCCTGTGATGGCCGCCGAACCGACCCTCTACGGTCGCTACGAATACATTCAACTGCCGGAAATCGGCCAGACCTTCAAGGCCAAGATGGACACCGGCGCGTTGACCGCCTCGTTGTCGGCCCGCGATATCGAAACCTTCACCCGTGATGGCGACGACTGGGTACGCTTCCGCCTCGGCGGCAAGGACGCCGACAACAAAGTCTACGAGCACAAGGTCTCGCGCATCAGCAAGATCAAGAGCCGCGCCGACGAAGATGACGACAAGGACGAAGCCAGTGTGGCCAAGCGCCCGGTGATCGACCTGGAGATGTGCCTGGGTGACGTCAAGCGTACCGTCGAGGTCAACCTTACCGACCGCAGCAGCTTCAATTACCCACTGCTGATCGGCGCCAAGGCCTTGCGTGAATTCGGTGCAGCAGTAAACCCGGCCCGTCGTTACACTGCCGACAAACCGGACTGCTGACGGACCCACATGCCGCATATCCTGATTGTCGAAGACGAAGCGGCGATTGCCGACACGCTGATCTTCGCCCTGCAAGGCGAGGGCTTTAGCACCACCTGGCTGAGCCTGGGCCAGGCGGCGCTGGAGCATCAGCGCCAAACCCCGGCCGACTTGATCATCCTCGACATCGGCCTGCCCGACATCAGCGGTTTTGAAACCTGCAAGCGACTGCGCCGGTTCAGCGAAGTGCCGGTGATGTTCCTCAGCGCGCGCGATGGCGAGATCGACCGGGTGGTGGGGCTGGAAATCGGCGCCGACGATTACGTGGTCAAGCCCTTCAGCCCGCGTGAAGTGGCGGCCAGGGTGCGGGCGATTCTCAAGCGGGTCGGCCCGAATGCGGCGCCTGCGGTGTTCCAGGTCGACCTGGAACGCATGCAGATCCACTATCGCAGCCAGCCGCTGAGCCTGACGCGTCACGAATTCCGCCTGCTGCAAAGCCTGCTGGAGCAACCCGAGCGTGTGTTCAGCCGCGAGCAACTGTTGGACGCGGTAGGCGTACCCGCCGACGCTGGTTACGAGCGCAACATCGACAGCCATATCAAAAGCCTGCGGGGCAAGTTGCGCAGCGTGGCCGCCGATGCCGAACCGATCCAGACGCATCGCGGCCTGGGTTACAGCTACAGCCCGAGCCATAGCTGATGCGCCTGGGGCTGCGGATTTTCCTGGTTTACGCGCTGTTTATCGGCCTGACCGGTTACTTTGTGCTCAACACGGTGATGAAGGAAATCCGCCCCGGCGTACGCCAGTCCACCGAAGAAACCCTGGTGGACACCGCCAACCTGCTCGCCGAAATCCTGCGCACCGATGTGAAGAACGGCACCCTCGACCAGAGCCACTGGCCGCAGGTGCTCAAGGCGTATGGCAATCGTCAGCCGGGTGCGGTCATCTGGGGCCTGCCGAAGAACCAGGTCAACCACCGCATCTATGTCACCGACGCCAAGGGCACGGTATTGCTCGACTCCACGGGCGAGGCGGTGGGCCAGGACTATTCCAGGTGGAACGACGTATACCTGACCCTGCGCGGTGAGTACGGCGCGCGCTCAACCCGCAGCGAAGCGGATGACCCAACCTCGTCGGTGATGCACGTGGGCGCGCCGATTCGTGACGACGGCCGGATTATCGGCGTGGTGACCGTGGCCAAGCCCAATAGCTCGTTACAGCCCTACGTCGACCGCACCGAGCGGCGCCTGCTGTGGTATGGCGCCGGGCTGGTGACTCTGGGCCTGCTGCTGGGCGCACTGTTGTCTTGGTGGCTGAGCGTCGCCCTGAAGCGCTTGACCGCCTATGCCGAGGCCGTCAGCGAAGGGCGTCGGGCTGAGTTGCCCCATTACCGTGGCGGCGAGCTCAAGCAGCTGTCCACCGCTGTCGAACACATGCGCACGCAGCTGGAGGGCAAAGCCTATGTCGAACACTACGTGCACACCCTGACCCACGAACTGAAAAGCCCGCTGGCGGCCATTCGCGGCGCGGCGGAGTTGCTGCAGGGCGACATGACCCGCGAACAGCAGCAGCGTTTTGTCGGCAATATCGACAGCGAAAGCGCACGCCTGCAGCAGCTGATCGAGCGGTTGTTGAACCTGGCACAGGTGGAGCAACGCCAGGGGCTGGAAGAACAATCGAGTATCGCGCTGGCGGGCCTGGTCGATGATGTACTCAAGGCGCAATGTGCGCGGATCGAAAGCGCCGGCCTGCAGGTCGAGCAAAGTATCGGCGCCGATGTGCGGGTGTTTGGCGAACCCTTCCTGCTGCGCCAGGCCCTGGGCAACCTGCTGGACAACGCCCTGGACTTCACCCCGCCCGGCGGCGAACTGCGGTTCAGTGCGCAGGTGCGGCACAACGACGTTCGGGTGAGCCTGTTCAACCAGGCCGCGCCGATTCCGGATTACGCCTTGCCGCGCCTGAGCGAGCGTTTCTATTCCCTGCCGCGTCCGGCCAGCGGGCGCAAAAGCACCGGCCTGGGCCTTAACTTTGTCGAAGAAGTGATGAAGCTGCACGGCGGCGCGCTGCAAATCGGCAACGTACCGGGTGGCGTGGAGGTGGTGCTGCATCTCCACACAATCTCCACACTGCCCACATAAATCCCCCACACAGGCTGCCCAGACTCTCCTTATCAAAACAGGGAGAGTCCCATGAACCGCAGCCTGCTTTTCAAACTTGGCGCGATTGCGCTGCTGATCCTGCTGTTGCTGATTCCGTTGCTGATGATCAACGGCATCATCAGCGACCGCCAGCAACTGCGCGACGGCGTACTGATGGACATCGCCCGCAGTTCCAGCTTCGCGCAGCGCCTCACCGGCCCGGTGATGGTGGTGCCTTATCGCAAGACGGTGCGCGAATGGAAACTCAATGAAAAACTCAACAAACGCTACGAAGAAACCCGCGAGGAGCGCGGCCGTTTGTATTTCCTGCCGGAGCGCTTTGAGCTCGACGGCCAGGTGCAGACCGAGCTGCGCGCACGGGGCATCTACCAGGCGCGGTTGTTTCATGCCGACAACCGCATCAGTGGACGTTTCCAACTGCCTGCACAACTGGGCATCACGGAAAACTTCGCCGACTACCGTTTTGATCCGGCGTTTCTGGCGATGGGCATCAGCGATATTCGCGGCATCGAAAATGCGCTGACGCTGGAGCTGGGCGATCAGCGCCTGGAATTTGCGCCGGGCTCCCTGGTGGACTGGCTGGGAGAGGGCGTGCATGTGCTGCTGCCCGACCAGGACAGCCGGAAACCCGCCACCGTGGATTTCGCCTTCGACCTGCGCCTGCAGGGCACTGAACAACTGCAGGTGGTGCCCGTGGGCAAGACCAGCCAGGTATCACTTGCCTCCAACTGGCCGCACCCAAGCTTTATCGGCAACTTCCTGCCGGCGCAGCGGGACGTCACCGACAAGGGCTTTACCGCCCACTGGCAAACCTCGTTCTTCGCAACCAACCTCGAGCAGGCCCTGCAAACCTGCCTGGACCGCCAGGGTTGTGATGACTTCAATAACCGCAGCTTCGGCGTGAACTTCATCGACCCGGTGGACCAGTACCTCAAGAGCGAACGCGCGATCAAATACGCGCTGCTGTTCATCGCCCTGACCTTTGCCGGCTTCTTCCTGTTCGAAGTGCTCAAGAGCCTGGCCGTGCACCCCATCCAGTACGCCTTGGTGGGCTTTGCATTGGCGTTCTTCTACCTGCTGCTGTTGTCGCTGTCCGAGCATCTGGGGTTTGCCCTGGCGTACCTGATATCGGCCAGCGCCTGCGTGCTGTTGATCGGCTTCTACGTGTGCCATGTGCTGCGCAGCGTGATCCACGGCCTGGGTTTTTCGGTGGGCTTGGCGGCGTTGTATGGGTTGTTGTACGGGCTGCTGAGTGCCGAGGATTACGCGTTGCTGATGGGCTCGTTGTTGCTGTTCGGCCTGCTGGGTACGGTGATGGTGCTGACGCGCAGACTGGATTGGTATGGCGTGGGCAAGCGCAAGGCGGAGGCGGTGCAATGATCGGGTTGCGCGAAGATCAGCAAATGAAGGCGAGGATGGTCAACTTCCTCATCAACGCCACCGTCCACTGTAGGAGCGAGCTTGCTCGCGAAGAATGCAAGAACGCCGCGTTTAACCAAGTGCCCCGCGTTATCGTTGACGATTTTCGCGAGCAAGCTCGCTCCTACAGGGGGGCCGTTAAACGGGCGGTTGGGTCTGCTGCATCGAAGGCCGCTGGCTGACCTCGGCGTACCAGGCGGCAAGCCTGGGGTTATCCACGCGCCATTGCAGGTCGGGATGGCGGAAGTCGAGGTAGCCCAAGGCACAGGCCACGCTGATCGCGGCGATGTCGAAGTGGCTGGCCAGTTCGGCAATCGCCTCGGCTTCCAGCTCGGCCAGTGCGCGCCGCATCTTGTTGCGCTGCTCGTCCAGCCACTGGTCCCAATGTTTCTCCACCGGGCGCATCGCAGTCTCGTAGCGCACCAGCACGGCGGCATCCATGATCCCGTCGGCCATCGAGGCCAGAGTCAGGCGGCGCCAGCGGGCCGCGCCGTCGCGGGGGATCAGCGGGTTGCCGACGTGCTGGTGGTCGAAGTAATCGAGGATCACCCGGCTGTCATGCAGTACCGAACCGTCGGCCAGGCGCAGGGCCGGGATCTTGCCGACCGGGTTGCCTTGCACCACATGTGCATCCGGGTTGACGGGGGTGGGCATACAGGCATGCAGGGCCACACGGTCCTGCTGGCCGGTCTCGATCAGCAGCACGCGGACTTTGCGCACGAACGGCGACGCGGGGTTGTGGAACAAGGTCATGCTGGGGGCGGACATGGGCATTCCTCGAAATGGGATGTGGCTAGCCTAGAGGCTTGCGCCGTGGCTGGCGAGGGGGATTTTTGGTGGTTTCGAAGGCCTCATCGGGAGCAAGTCGAATCGTCGCACCGCCCCTCCCACATTTAACAGTGTTCACAAATCAAAATGTGGGAGGGGCTTGCCCCCGATAGCGCCCTCAGCCGCGCCGCTTGAACAACGCCCATGCACCAATGCCAGCAGGAACGCCCAACCCGACCCAACTCAACGCATCCCACCCCCCGTCCCCCAGCAACGCCGCAAACAACCCGGCGGCGCTCAACAGGCCAATCCCCAGCGGAATGCCAAACACTTTCCAGAAACTCGACTGCCGGGGCTTCATGCCTTGCCCGCCTTGCGCCGCACGATCCATAAGTAAATCCCGCTGACCAGCACGATGATGGTCAGCACATCCAGCACCGCCCAGAGGATTTTCATCGGCATGCCGCCGTAGTCACCGAAGTGCAGCGGCTGGGACATGCCCATGGCGTCCATGTACCAGGGCCGTGCGGCGATGGCGGTCACGGCCAGGGTGCGGGCGTCGATCAATACCGGGGTGAGCAGATGGGAAGTGAGGTGGGTGCTGCCCTTCATGAACACGGCGTAGTGATGTTCGCTGGAAAAGCGCGTGCCGGGGAAGGCGATGAAGTCCGCTTGCATGCCGGGCGCGGCATTGGCGGCGATGCTCAGCAATTCGCTGGCCGGTGCGCGCTGGGTCAGCGGCGGGGCGTTTTTATAGGGTTCGATCATGGCGCTGAGGGCGTCCTCGCGCCAGGCGGCGATGATCAGGTCGGCGCTGGCGCTGATCACACCGGTCACGCCCACCACCAGTGCCCAGGTCAGTGTGACCACGCCGATCAGGTTGTGCAGGTCGAGCCAGCGCAGGCGAGTGGACTTGTTTTGGCGCACGGTGGCGAACTTCAAGCGGCGCATGAACGGCAGGTACAGCACCGTGCCCGAGACGATCGCCAGCACGAACAGAACCCCCATGAACGCCAGCAACAGCTTGCCTGGCAGCCCGGCGAACATGTCCACATGCAGGCGCAGCAGGAACAGGGTGAGCCCACCATTGGCGGAGGGCATTTCCACCGCTTCGCCGGTACGCGCATCCAGCATGAAGGTGTGGGACGAATTCGGCTCGGTGCCGGCCGTGGCAGCCATGATCGCGATCACACCGTTCTGGTCGTCCTCGTCCCACGCCAGGTACTGCATGGCCTCGCCAGGTCGATGGGCCTGGGCCTTGGCCACCAGTTGCTCCAGGTTGAGTTGCGGCGTCCCGGCGGGCATCTGCTTGAGCTGCGGCTCGTTGCCCAGCAGATGGTCGATCTCGTGGTGAAACACCAGCGGCAGGCCAGTGAGGGCGAGCAGCAGCAGGAATACGGTGCAGATCAGGCTGGTCCAGGTGTGGATGAAGGACCAGCGGCGGATGGTTTTGCTTTTCATCACGGCTCCAAAGGCAAAAGGGCCGCAACTTGGGCGGCCCTTTATCAGCGGTTGTTCACCGTCTTAAAATTTGTAGTTCACGCTGGCAACCACATTACGCTGGTCACCGTAGTAGCAGTAAAAACCGTCGCAGGTAGACAGGTAGTCCTTGTTAAAGATGTTTTTGGCGTCGACGGCTACGGTCACCCCCTTCATGGTGCTGTTCAAACGGCCAAGGTCGTAGTGCACCGAGGCGTCGTAGACGGTGTAGGAGCCTACATGGCCCAGTTCGGTGTTGGCGGCGTTGCCATAGGTGTCGCCGACGTAGCGCACGCCCGCGCCAACCCCGAAGCCATCCAGCATGCCGCTGCGCCAAGTGTAATCAGCCCATCCCGTGGCTTGGTTGCGAGGCAATTGGTTCAGTCGATTGCCCTTTTCAGCGGCTGCACCCTCGATAATTTCGCTGTCGTTGTAGGTATAGGAACCTACCAGCTTGAGGCTTTCTGTGACGTCAGCGCTGGCTTCCAATTCAAGACCACGGACCCGTACTTCACCCACCTGACGCGTGATACTGCCTTCGGTAACGGAGGTGTTTTGCTGTGTCAGGTCGAACACTGCAGCGGTAAACAGGGCTTGGGTGCCTGGCGGCTGATACTTGAGGCCGGCCTCGTACTGCTTGCCTTCGGTGGGTTTGAACGCCCCGGTACTGCCCACTTGGGTGCCTGACCCTGCCTGGAATGATTCGGCGTAGGACAGGTACGGAGTGATACCGTTTTCGAAGACGTAGCTCAGTGCAGCATTGCCGCTGAAGTGCTTGTCGCGCTGAGTATTGGTGGCGTCGTTCTGATTATGGAAGGTGGTGCCGGTGTGTACCCAGTCTTCGCGTCCACCCAGAGTCAGCCGCCAGTTGTCCAGCGCCATTTGGTCCTGGACGTAGAGACCGGTCTGGTGCGTCTTCTGCGTGTAGTCGTACATGCTGAAGTACTGGACCTTGGAGAAGTCCTGTCCATATACCGGGCGGTTGAAGTTGATGGTGGGGACACCTGCCGAGCCCCACAGCCAGCGTGCGTCACTGTCCGAGCGCTGGTGATCGAGCCCCAGCAGCAGCGTATGACTGATCGAACCGGTCTTGAAGTCAGCCTGAAAATTGTTATCCACGGCAAACTGGCCGATGTTCTCATCGACCTTGCCCGCAGAGCGACTCACGTTGCCATCGGCATCGACCGCGACTTCAGGTCCATTTGGGAAGAACGCGCCACCGGCGGTTATGCCTTGGAACGACAAGTCATTCTTGGTATAGCGCAGGTTCTGGTGAAACTGCCACGTGTCGTTTAAACGTGTTTCGAAGGCATAGCCGAGTGCGTAGTAGGTGCGATCATAAAATTCCCAATCCGGATCACCCAGGTTCTTATGGTGGGAAATCTTCCCGGCGGGCGAGCTTAGTTTGGTGCCCTGAAGCGGCAGAAACTGTCCGGTAATACCGGTATCGTCGCGGGTGAACTGGGTGAGCAGGGTCAACTTGGTATCGTCGTTGATATTCCAAGTAAGGCTGGGGGCAACGTTGTAGCGCTTGTCGGGGATGTGGTCCACCGCAGTATTGCTGTCGCGCACGACGCCGCTGATACGATAGAGCAACTGGCCTTCGTCGTCGATTTTGCCGGTGCTATCGAAGTTGATCTGCTTGTGATTATTGCTGCCGGCTTGTACTTCAATTTCGTTCGAGGCGTCGGCCTGGGGACGTCGGCTGACCATATCCAACAATCCCCCTGGCGGTGTTTGCCCGTAAACCGACGATGCGGGGCCACGCAGGACGGCAATTCGCTCAAGGTTCCAGGTGTCTATTTTGGGCGTGGCGTAGTTGCCTTTTGGGAGTGGTAGGCCGTCGAGGAATTGAGTGGGGACGAAACCCCTCACCAGCAACCAATCGCTGCGTGAATCCGAGCCATAGCCGCTGCTCTGCACGCCTGCGGTGTAGCGCAGGGCATCGTTAAGGTTGAGAACAGAGCGGTCCTCCATTTGTTGGCGAGTGATTACCGTGACCGAACGGGGCAATTCTGCGATGGGCGTGTCGGTCTTGGTGCCCGCTGCAGTGCGAGTGGCGACATAGCCGTCCACCGGCCCCCACGCGCTCTCATAACTGCCCTGACCAATAATGCTCGTCTCCGGCAACGCCACGACACCATCTGCAATTGCCACCAACGTAAACGTCCCGGCGCTGCTCTGTTCCAACTGCAACCCCGTGCCCCGCAACGCTTCACGCAACGCACCCTGGGCGTCGAACTGGCCCTTGACCGGGGCCGAGGTTTTGCCGGCGGCGAGTGCCGGGTTGAGGGTGAGGGCGAGGCCGGCCTGGCTGGCGATCTGGTTCAGGGTGGAGGCCAGTGGGGCGGGCGCCAGGTTGTAGGCGCGCACGCTGGTGGCCTGCTCGGCGGCGATCAGCGGGGCGCTGACCAGCGGGGCGCCGAGAGCAATCGCCACGGCTAACAGGCTGGGGCGCAACAAGGTGTCTAGCGTGCGGGACATGGGCGGCTCCTGAATGAAAATATTTCTCAATTGCCTAGGTGCCGGACGAGAATCGGAAAGTGATAGGGCGCGGTGAAAATATTTTTTGGGTGGTGTTCTTGAGGGCCTCATCGGGGGCAAGCCCCCTCCCACACTTTGATTTGTGAATACATTCAAAATGTGGGAGAGGGCTTGCTCCCGATAGCGATCGCCCAGGCACTGCAAACCCTAAGGCTTACCCGTGACGGTCACCCACCACGGCGTGTGCTGCTCGATCTGCACCGGCAATGTGGGCAATAGCGCATTGAGCGCCAGGGTAGTGTCGTGCAGTGGGAAGCTGCCGGTGATGCGCAGGTCGGCCACGTTGTCATCCACGCCCAGATGGCCGGTGCGATACCGGCCGAGTTCCGCCACCACATCGCCCAGGCGGGCGTTGTCGACGACCAGCATGCCGCGGGTCCAGGCATCGGTGGCCGGGGGCACGGCAAGCAAAGGGCCCAGGCCATCGCTGCGCATCAGCACTTGCTGGCCTTGCTTGAACACCTGCTCCTGATGCAGCGCCTGGGGCTGGGCGGCCACGGCCGATTGCAGCACGCTCAGGCGCGTGGCGTGATCTTCGCGCCTGACGATAAACCGCGTCCCCAACGCCCGCAGGTTGCCGTCGCGGGTCTGGACAGAGAACGGGCGGGCATCGTTGTGGCCGGTCTCGACGAAAATTTCGCCTTCCTGCAACACAATCAAACGATGCTTATCGTCGAAACGCACGTCAATTGCGCTGTGGGTATTGAGCGTGATCCGGGTGCCGTCAGCCAGCGTGAGTGTGCGCTGCTCGCCGGTGGCGGTGCGTTGATCGGCCAGCCAATAGTGGATCGGCACGTACCGCTCACCGGCAAACAACGCCAGCCCAACTACCAGCGCAATGCTCGCCAGGCCACGGCCCAGCTTGCGCATACGCTGGCGAACGCTTTCGCGCGACTGCAACAACGCGGCCCGCGCAGGGCCGCAGGCTACGCTGAAACGCTGGTCGAGCATGCCCAGCTGGCGCCAGGCGCGGGCGTGTTCTTCATCGCTGGCCAGCCATTTGGCGAATTCTTCCTGTTCCACCTCGCTGCCATCGCCTGCGTCGAGGGACAGTTGCCAGGCAATCGCGGCGTCCAGCACGCGGGCCGACACCGGCTTGGAGCTGATCAGCGTCACGTCGGCTCGCCATACAGCGCGATGTAGCACTGGCGAATGCCCTGGGCCAGGTACTGGCGCACGCGCGGCACCGACACACCCAGGCGCTGGGCGATTTCTGCATGGGCCATGCCGTCGAGGCGGTTATAGAGGAACGCGGCGCGGGCTTTGCTCGACAGTGTGCCGAGCAGGCGGTCGATGGCTTTGAGGTCTTCAAGGATCAGGTGCTGTTCTTCGGGCGAAGGGTGTTCGCTTTCCGGAATCAGCATCAACTCAGTGAGGTAGGCCTGTTCCAGGGCGGCGCGGCGGAAATAATCGAACAGCAAGCCCTTGGCAATCGCTACCAGAAAGGCGCGTGGCTCGCGGGGTGCGCGCAGCCCGTCTCGGCCCAGCAGGCGCATGAAGGTGTCCTGGCTGAGGTCTTCGGCGCGGCTCGGGCAGGCTACGTTGCGCCGCAGCCAGGCCAGCAGCCAGCCACGATGGTCGCGATACAACGCGCCAACAAGCTCACTGTGTGGGGGCTGGACCGACGACAAGGCATCACCGAATAAAGTTTAAACTAACGAGAATTATTCGCGATTGTGTCAGAGGCGTGGGATGGGCGCAATTGGCGTCTGTCGGGCGATCGTTCCCACGCTCTGCGTGGGAATGCCGCCCTGGACGCTCCGCGTCCCCTGGAACGACGGCGTGGGAATGCCGCCCCGGACGCTCCGCGTCCACTAGAAAGACGGAGCTTGTTTACGCCGCTTCCACTGGGACAAGCGCTCTTGCAGCGCCTGGGGCGTGTCTATGTGTTGCTGGCGCGCACGGCTGAACAGAATCAGCATCAGCTCCGCCGTCGCCAGTGCGTCGGCGCTGGCGTGATGGCGCTCGCCCACCTGCAATTTGAAATGGCTGATCCAGTCATCCAGCCCCGCCTCACGGATGTTCGCTTCAGGGCATAACAGCGGGGCGATATCGGCCACATCGAGAAACGGGTGGGTCAGGCGATAACCCAGGCTGTCCATCAGCGCCCGGCCCAGCATGTGTTGATCGAACGGCGCATGGAAGGCCAGCAGCGGGCTGTCGCCAACGAACGCCATGAAGTCCAGCAGCGCGTCCACCGGGTCGCTGCCGGCCGCGATGGCGCTGGGGCCGAGGCCGTGGATCAACACGCTGGGGCTGAGTTTGGTGGCGGTGCGTTGCAGGGTGCGTTCGAACATCTGCGAGAAGTCCACCGCCCCGTCCTCGATCACCACGGCGCCGATGGACAGCACCTGGTCACGGTTGAGGTTCAGGCCGCTGGTTTCCAGGTCGACCACCACCCAGCGCTGGCTGCGCAATGTGCCATGGCCCAGCGCCGAGGGCCCGCGCAACTCGGCCAGGCGCTGCTGCTGCGCCGCGTCGAGCCTGGGTTTTTTCGCGCGCAGCCAACTGAACAGGCTCACAGTTGATAGCGCAAGGTCAGGCTGCTTTGCAGGCGCTGGGCCTGACGCAGGGATTCGCGCAGGATGCGGCGGTCCAGATGGTTGAGGCTGTCCGGATCGACGCGGTTGGAATACGGCTGGTTTTCCCGCGTCTGCACCTGGTGCTGTTGCATGCGGGTTTGTTGGATGAAGTGATAGGCCTCTTCATACGCGGCGCCGTCCAGTGGCTCGATCACGCCTTTGGCGACCAACTGGCGCAGCCGCTCCAGGGTGTTGTTGGCATGCACACCGTGCGCCAGGGCCAGCAGGCGCGCACCGTCCACAAACGGCGTGAGGCCCTGCACCTTGAGATCAAGGGTGGCCTTTTCACCGCTTTTGCGCGTCAGCACGAACTCGCGAAAGCGCCCCACGGGTGGGCGCTGGCGCAAGGCATTCTCGGCCAGCATGCGCTGGAACAGTCGGTTATCCGCCACCTGATCCAGAATGCCCTGGCGCAGTTGCTCGCAGCCCTGCTCGTCGCCCCACACCACCCGCAAGTCGAAATAGATGCTCGACCCCAGCAGATTCTCCGGCGTCGCTTCGCGGATGAAGGCGCCAAACCGCCGCGCCCACTCGGCCCGCGACAGGCACAGCTCCGGGTTGCCGGCCATGATATTGCCCTTGCACAGGCTGAAGCCGCACAGCGCCAGGCTCTGGTTGATTTGTTGCGCCAGGGGCAGCAGGCGCTCGCGAATGTCGGCGGCCTCCACGGCGTCTTTGGCCTCGAACAGGATGCCGTTGTCCTGGTCGGTGAACAGCGTCTGTTCGCGGCGGCCTTCGCTGCCAAAACACAGCCAACTGAAGGGCACGCCGGGGTCGCCTCTTTCCGTCAGGGTCAGCTCGATGACCCGGCACACGGTGTGATCGTTCAGCAAGGTAATGATGTGAGTAATCTGGGTCGACGAAGCGCCGTGGGCCAGCATGCGCTCGACCAGTTGGCCGATTTCGCCGCGGATCGCCACCAGCTGTTCCACCCGGGACGCGTTGCGGATGGTCCGCGCCAGGTGCACCAGGTCGACGCGCTGCAGGGAAAACAGATCGCGCTCCGATACCACGCCACACAGGCGCCGGTCCTGCACCAGGCATACATGGGCGATATGCCGCTCGGTCATGGCGATCGCCGCGTCGAACGCGCTGTGGTCCGGGGACAAGAAAAACGGTGCCTGGGTCATATGGCCGGCTATGCCTTGACTGAAATCACCGGTACCGTCGGCCACTACCTGGCGCAGGTCACGCAAGGTGAAGATGCCCAGCGGCGCCTTGTGCTCATCGACAATCACAATGCTGCCGACCTGCTGCTCGTGCATCAGCCTCACCGCTTCGCGCAGCGCGGTGTCCGGGCTGCAGGTGACGGGATGGCGCATGGCCAGTTCCCCCAGGCGCGTGTTCAGGGAATATTGGGTGCCGAGGGTTTCCACGGCTTTTTGCTGCACCTGCTGGTTGACTTGGTCAAGCAGGCTGCTGACACCGCGCAGGGCAAAATCCCGAAACGGGCTGGACAGGGCGAACAGCTTGATGAACGCCATCTTGTTCAGTTGCAGGCAGAAGGTGTCTTCGGCGGCTTTGTGCTCGGTGCGGGTGGCGCGTTCGCCGAGCAAAGCGGCGAGGGGGAAGCACTCGCCGGTGGTGATTTCGAACGTGGTATCTGCCGAGTCCGGGCGCTCGCCGACCACGCGGCCCTGCTTGACGATATAAAAATGCTCGACCGGCCCGCCCGACGGTTTGAGGATGCTGTCGCCGGGGCCATAGAAGCGCAGTTGGCACTGTTCCACCAGAAACGCCAGATGCGCCTGCTCCATCTGATTGAATGGAGGGAAGCGTTGCAGGAATTGCAATGTGCCATGGATGTTCTGCAACACGGCGGTTTTACCCGCCTGCGTGAAAGCATCAGCTTTACTCATAACAGTGACCGCAGTTTTTTTGTCGTTATCGTGCTGCATGGTCGACTGCCGCACGGCGGGTGCCCATTGGACGTAAGTCTAGGTTGGTGAAACCCACGCAAAACTAAGGAAAAACCTTACATGACTATCGTCCAAAACCCGTAGAACACCCACTAGGCAAACTTTCCGACGAAGTGCACATTGTTCGCCCTCCCGCAGATGTCTGACGAGTGTGCTGCGAGATTGATGAAAATTGCTGAGAACTGTATGTCCGACCACGATATTTTGAGTGATGCCGAGCGCGAGGCGCTGAGCGCCGTGATGCTGGAGCCCGATTTACCGCCCCAACGTGTATTGATCGTGGACGACGATAACGATGCGCGTGAATTGCTGGCGGAAATCCTCGGGCTGAACGGCATTCGCTGCATGACGGCTGACAGTGGCGAGGCAGCGTGGGATTTGTTGAAGTCCACCAGCTCCATCGGTTTGCTGATCACCGACCTGCGCATGGCACCGAGCAACGGTTTGGAATTGATCCGAAAAGTGCGCGAGTCGACCCGTGCGGCGTTGCCGATCATCATCATGTCGGGGGACGCCGAAGCGCCGGATGTAATCGATGCCATGCACTTGAGCGTGGTGGATTTTTTGCTCAAGCCGATTGATAGCGCGAAGTTGGCGAAGTTGGTGAAGCAGGAGTTGGGGATGGTTTCCTGAGTTTTGTGATGAAGGTGATGGCCCCATCGGGAGCAAGCCCCCTCCCACCTTCTGAAAGTATTCACAATTCAAAATGTGGGAGGGGGCTTGCTCCCGATGAGGCCAGTTCAATCACCCCAACACCCGAAAAAAAGCCCCGATCTTTCGATCAGGGCTTTTTCATTTACAGGCCGTTTTTAGCCTTGAACTCCCGACGCCTGCGGTGCAACACCGGCTCGGTATACCCGTTCGGTTGCTTGGTCCCTTCAATCACTAGCTCCACCGCTGCCTGGAACGCGATGTTGCTGTCGAAATCCGGCGCCAGCGGGCGGTACAACGCATCCCCGGCATTCTGACGGTCCACCACCGGCGCCATGCGCTTGAGGCTTTCCATCACTTGGGTTTCGTTGACGATGCCGTGGCGCAACCAGTTGGCGATGTGCTGGCTGGAGATACGCAGGGTGGCGCGGTCTTCCATCAGGCCGACATCGTTGATGTCCGGCACTTTCGAACAGCCGACGCCCTGGTCGATCCAGCGCACCACGTAGCCGAGGATGCCCTGGGCATTGTTGTCCAGTTCGTTGCGGATTTCTTCGTCAGACCAATCGGTGTTGCTGGCCAGGGGAATGGTCAGGATATCGTCCACGGATGCGCGCTCGCGCTTGGCCAGTTCGGCCTGGCGCGCGAACACGTCAACCTTGTGATAGTGCAGCGCATGCAGCGCAGCCGCAGTGGGCGATGGCACCCACGCGGTGTTGGCGCCGGCCAGTGGGTGCGCGATTTTCTGTTCGAGCATCGCGGCCATCAGGTCGGGCATCGCCCACATGCCTTTGCCGATTTGCGCACGCCCTTGCAGGCCGGTGCTCAAACCGATATCGACGTTCCAGTTCTCGTAGGCGCCAATCCATTTTTCCGCTTTCATGGCGGCCTTGCGCACCATCGCGCCGGCTTCCATGGAGGTGTGGATTTCGTCGCCGGTGCGGTCGAGGAAGCCGGTGTTGATAAACACCACGCGCTCGCTGGCCGCCTTGATGCAGGCCTTGAGGTTGACGGTGGTACGCCGCTCCTCGTCCATGATCCCGACTTTGAGCGTATTGCGCGGCAGGTTCAGCACGTCTTCGATACGGCCGAACAGCTCGTTGGTGAACGCCGCTTCCTCCGGGCCGTGCATCTTCGGTTTGACGATGTACACCGAACCGGTGCGGCTGTTCTTGCGCGTACTGTTGCCGTTGAGGCTGTGGATCGCCGCCAGGCTGGTGAGCAGGCCGTCGAGGATGCCTTCCGGCACTTCGTTGCCGTCTTTATCGAGGATCGCGTCGATGGTCATCAAGTGGCCAACGTTGCGCACGAACAGCAGCGAACGGCCGTGCAGGGTCACGTCGTTGCCATCCACGCCGGTGTAGACGCGGTCAGGGTTCATGGTGCGGGTGAAGGTCTTGCCGCCCTTGGCCACTTCTTCGGCCAGGTCGCCCTTCATCAGGCCGAGCCAGTTGCGGTAGATCACCACTTTGTCGTCGGCATCCACGGCGGCGACGGAATCTTCGCAGTCCATGATGGTGGTCAGCGCGGCTTCCATCAGCACGTCTTTGACGCCGGCCGCGTCGGTCTGGCCGACCGGGGTGCTGGCGTCGATCTGGATCTCGAAGTGCAGGCCGTTGTGCTTGAGCAGAAGCGCAATCGGCTCGGCCGCAGGGCCCTGAAAACCGATCAACTGCGCGTCGTCTCGCAGGCCGCTGTTGCTGCCGCCCTTGAGGCTGACGATCAGCTTGCCGTCGACGATCTTGTATCCGGTGGAATCAAAGTGGCTGCCCGCACTGAGCGGCGCGGCTTCGTCGAGGAACGCACGGGCGAAGGCAATGACCTTGTCGCCGCGCACTTTGTTATAGCCCTTGCCCTTTTCCGCGCCGTTGGCTTCGCTGATGGCGTCGGTGCCATACAGCGCGTCATACAGCGAACCCCAGCGCGCATTCGAGGCGTTGAGGGCGAAGCGGGCGTTCATCACCGGCACCACCAGCTGAGGGCCGGCCATGCGCGCGATTTCATCGTCGACGTTTTGGGTCGAGGCCTGGAAGTCTGCGGCTTCTGGCAGCAGGTATCCGATGTCTTGCAGGAAGGCTTTGTAGGCCACCGGGTCGTGGGCCTGGCCGGCATGGGTCTGGTGCCAGGTATCGATCTGCGCCTGGAAATCGTCGCGTTTGGCGAGTAGGGCTTTGTTCTTCGGGGCCAGGTCGTGGATGACCTTGTCGGCGCCGGCCCAGAACTGGTCGGCAGTGATGCCGGTACCGGGAATGGCTTCGTTGTTCACGAAGTCGAACAGGACTTTGGCGACCTGCAGGCCACCGACTTGAACGTGTTCAGTCATTGCTTGCCTCACTCTGCGGAGCTTATGCGCTTTTTCAGATTTTCATTATGTAGTGCACGGTTGGGCATACTACATGATGACTTGCGGTTGTGAAAATTAGACTAAATACGTCGTTTAGCGACTCACTTTGGTCGTACGGTCACAGCGGAGAACCAGATGTTCTCAAAAAACTATTGGATTGTTCCAGATAAATATAAAAATGGTACACGATTTGTTTTCGAGGGCTCCCGGGTCCACCTTGTAGATTGAATTCCAGAGGGCTTCGCCATGGACCATCTTGTACTCACAATTATCGCCGCCGACAAACCCGGCCTGGTTGAGCGCATCGCGCAAAACATTGCCGCCCACGGTGGCAACTGGCTGGAAAGCCGCATGGCCCATATGGCCGGGCAGTTTGCCGGGATTCTGCGTGTCAGCGTTCCCGCAGAGAGTCGTCAGGCATTGGTGGGGGCGCTGGAGGATTTATCCACACACGGCATTCGCGTGCTGGTGGGTGAGGGCAGTTCCGGGCAGGCCTCGGCTTCAAAACCGATTGTGATGACCCTGGTGGGCAATGACCGCTCGGGCATCGTGCGTGAGATCACTGCGCTGTTGAGCCAGCAGGGCGTCAACCTGGAACGCTTGAGCACCGATGTGCGCCCGGCCCCGATGAGCGGCGATCCGCTGTTCAATGCCGAGGCCTTGCTGCAGGTGCCCTCGACGTTATCCCTGGAGACGTTGCAGGCCTCCCTGGAAACCCTGGCGGACGATCTGATGGTGGAACTGCGCGCCGACGAATAGCCATGCACAAGGTTATGCATGGAAATCTTGCATGGGCCTGTGGATAACCTGTAGAGACCCGACGCCAGGCCACGCCGCCCGGGGATCTTCGCCACCTGAGCAAAAAACGAACAGTTTCAACGGCTTGTGCACAAATGGCGGGGATCAGGTTGTGGATAACCTTGGGGTGAATCGCTGCAAGCCTCGAAAAATGTGGCTTGCAGGAGGTTGTACGTTATTTGATCAGCGTTTGCGCATGGTCAGCCAGGCGTCCAGGCTGTAGATAACCAGGCCGGCCCAGATAAAGGCGAAGGCGATCAATGTACTGGGCGCCAGATGTTCGCCGAACAGCAGCACGGCTTCCAGCAGCACCAGCGTGGGCGCGACGTACTGTAGAAAGCCCAGTGCGGTGTAGGGCAAATGCCGTGCGGCGGCGTTGAAACACACCAGCGGGACCAGCGTGACGGGCCCGGCCGCCACCAGCCACCAGGCCTCGGAGGTGCTCCAGAACGGCAGTTGTGCACTGTGCGCCGTCGGGTTGAACAGCAACCACGCGATGGCAATCGGTACCAGCATCCAGGTTTCCACCACCAGCCCCGGCAGCGCTTTGACCGGCGCCTGCTTGCGAATCAGGCCATAGAAGCCAAACGTCAGCGCCAACACCAATGACACCCACGGCAAGCTGCCGACCTGCCACACCTGTTGCGCCACACCGACCGCCGCCAAACCCACCGCCACCCATTGCAGGCGACGCAGGCGTTCGCCGAGCAGGAGCATGCCGAGCAGCACATTCACCAGCGGGTTGATGTAGTAACCCAGGCTGGCCTCAAGCATGCGCCCGGTGTTGACCGACCACACGTAGGTCAGCCAGTTGGCGGCGATCAGCGAGCCACTGAGGGCGAGGATCGCCAGGCGTTTGGGGTTGTCGCGCAGCTCGCGAAACCAGCCTGGGTGTTTCCACACCATCAACAGCAAACCGCCGAACAGCGCCGACCACAGCACGCGATGCACGATGATCTCGGCGGCGGGCACACTGGCAATGGCTTTGAAATAGAGCGGGAACAGACCCCAGATGACATAGGCACTCAGGCCCAGGATGTACCCCTTGCGAGGGTTGGCGGCGTGCATTGCAGAATCCTTGCTTAGGCAGCTAACAAAGCGCGATTGTAATTGGGTTTTCCGATCCTTCCCACGCTCTGCGTGGGAATGCCGATTTGGACGCTCTGCGTCTGCTCTTGAATGTGTGACGCAGAGCGTCACCCGATGCATTCCCACGCGGAGCGTGGGAACGATCAGCGGTCAGAACAGTTTCAGCGGCTCTTCATTGAGGGCCGACAGCTGCTCACGCAACGCCAGCACCTGGTCGCCCCAATAGCGCTCGCTGCCAAACCACGGGAAGCTGTGGGGAAATGCCGGGTCTTCCCAACGTCGCGCCAGCCAGGCGCTGTAGTGCATCAGGCGCAGGGCGCGCAAGGGTTCGATCAGGGCCAGTTCCCGTGGGTCGAAGTCGTGGAATTCCTGGTAACCGTCCATCAATTCCGACAGTTGGCCCAGGCATTCCTGGCGATCCCCGGCGAGCATCATCCACAGGTCCTGCACCGCCGGGCCCATGCGGCAGTCATCCAGGTCGACGATGTGGAACATCTCGTCGCGGCACATCATGTTGCCGGGGTGGCAGTCACCGTGCATGCGGATGTTCTTGTGCGGAGTGGCCTTGTACACCTCTTCCACACGCTTGAGCAGGTCGCGGGCCACGGACTCGTACGCCGGCAACAGGCTCTTGGGAATGAAGTTGCCTTCGAGCAACGTGGTCAGGGAATCGTGACCGAAGTTCTTCACGCCGAGCGCTTCGCGGTGTTCGAACGGGCGGGTGGAACCCACGGCATGCAAACGCCCGAGCAATTGCCCGAGGCGATAGAGCTGGTCGAGGTTACCCGGCTCCGGCGCCCGTCCGCCACGGCGTGGAAACAGAGTGAAGCGGAAACCCTGGTGCTCGAACAGGCTTGCGCCGTTGTGGATCAGCGGGGCGACCACCGGGACTTCGCAGTCAGCCAGTTCGAAGGTGAAACGGTGCTCTTCCAGGATCGCTTCGTTGGTCCAGCGTTGGGGCCGGTAGAACTTGGCGATCAGGGGTTCGGAGTCTTCGATGCCCACCTGATACACGCGGTTTTCGTAGCTGTTGAGCGCCAATACACGGGCGTCGCTGAGAAAGCCGATGCTTTCGACGGCGTCGAGCACCAGGTCGGGAGTGAGTGTTTCAAACGGGTGGGCCATGCGAACTCCTGCGCGCAGCAGGGCGCCGCGTCCGGCCGGGTATGGTAACGCACCGGGCTTGAGATAGGGGGCGTCTGTGCCATTGCCATCGGGAGCAAGCCCCCTCCCACACTGGAATGTATCCGCAGTTCAAAATGTGGGAGGGGGCTTGCCCCCGATAGCGGTTTGTCAGGCGCCAACAACCCCACCATCATCCCGCCGAATCGCCACCACCGACGAACGCGGCTTGCCGTTCGCCAGGTGCTCCGGCCAGGTCGAGCCCCCGGTTTCACCCGGATGCTGAATGCCCACGAACAGGGTTTTCTGATCCGGCGAAAAGCTGATCCCGGTCACTTCACACGCCACCGGCCCGACCATGAACCGGCGGATTTCTCCAGTAGTTGGGTCTGCGCAGAGCATCTGGTTATTGCCCATGCCGGCGAAGTCGCCTGAGTTGCTGTAGTCGCCGTCGGTGAGGATCCACAGGCGGCCGGCCTTGTCGAAACCCAGGCCGTCCGGGCTGTTGAACATATTTTGCGGGTTGATGTTGGACGAGCCGCCCTTCGGCGAGCCCGCGTGCACGCCGGGGTTGCCGGCGACCACGAACAGGTCCCAGGTGAAGTCCGTGGCACCGTGGTTATCGGCGTCGGCTTTCCAGCGCAGGATCTGGCCATACACGTTCTTTTCCCGCGGGTTGGGCCCGCCCACCGGCTGGCCGTCTTCGCCGCGCTTGGCGTTGTTGGTGAGGGTGCAATAGACCTGGCCGTCGGTGGGGCTGACCACGATCCATTCCGGGCGGTCCATGCGTGTGGCTTTCACCACGCTGGCAGCCAGGCGGGCATGGATCAGCACTTCAGCCTGGTTGACAAAGCCGCTGCTGGCATCGATGCCGTTTTTGCCGTGGGTGAGTTCGACCCATTGGCCTTTGCCCTTGGGATGATCGGCGTCGCCATCGCCCGCGTCGAAGATCGCCACGTACAAAGTGCCGTGATCGAGCAGATCCTTGTTGGCTTTCGGGTTGTTGTGGTCGATCCGATCGCGGCTGACGAACTTGTAGATGAACTCGCCGCGCTCGTCATCGCCCATGTACACCACGGCGCGGCCATCGCGGGTTTCTGCCAGCGCGGCGTTTTCGTGCTTGAAGCGGCCCAGGGCGGTGCGCTTGACCGGTGTGGCGTGCGGGTCGAACGGGTCGATTTCCACTACCCAGCCATGGCGGTTGAGTTCGTTGGGGTTCTTGGCCATGTCGAAGCGCGGGTCTTGGGTGTGCCAGTGGATGTCTTTGCTGGCGGCGACCACGCCATAGCGTTTTTGCCCGGCGTCGAAGGTTTGCTGTGGGTCGCTGCTGCCGAAGCAGTCGGTGAAGTTCTCTTCACAGGTCAGGTAAGTGCCCCACGGCGTCTTGCCGTTGGCGCAGTTCTGGAAGGTGCCGAGGGCTTTCTTGCCGGTTTTGTCGGCGCGGGTTTTCAACCAGTCGTGGCCGGCGGCGGGGCCGCTCAGGCGGATCGGCGTGTTGCCGTGGATGCGCCGGTTGTAGCGTGAATCCTGGACGAACTGCCAGGTATCGCCCTTGCGCTGTATTTCGATCACCGAAACGCCTTCGCTGGCCAACGCCTTGCGCACGTCTTCGGCCGATTGCGGCGCGCCGCCATGGGCGTAGAGGTAGCGGTAGTTGGTGTATTCGTTGTTGATCGCCATCAGTGCGCGGCGGTCGTCACCGGGGAAGGGAAACAGGCTCATGCCGTCGTTGTTGTCGCCGAACTGTTGTTCCTGGGCCTCGGCGGTGCCGTTGCCGCTGGGGTCGAAGGCTGGGGCGCGCTTGCTCAAGGGCTGGCCCCAACTGATCAGTACCGAGGCGCTGTAGCCGGGCGGCAGGGTGAGGGTGTCGCTGGTAGCGGCGCCGATGCTGGCAAATCCCAGCAACGGGCTGGCAGAGGCGGCGTTCACGGCCAGTGCGCTGCGGCTGAGCAGGTTGCCGCCCAGGAACATCGCAGCGCCGCACAGGGCGCCGGCGCCGATGAAGCGGCGACGGGTGAGGCCGACCATCTGTTCAAGGTCGGTGGCTTGGTTTTCTTCTAATAAGTTCATGTCAGGCTCCCTACGGTTTTTGCAGATACCTTAAGGAGCGAGCGTGACGAAATTGTTGCAGTTTGATGGCGCGTGCTCGCTACACCGGGGTGCCGAGCAGTACATTGCCGGGGGCGAACTGCACCTGGATCGGCTGGCCTTGCGCGGCATTGAGCGCAGTAAGTGCGGCGGGCTGCGCCAGGGCACACAGCACCTGACCGTTGGGCAGGCCGATGCGCACTTCGCTGGGGCCGTCTTCAGCGTCGAGAACCGCCTCGATCACGCCGCTCATGCAATTGTGT
The DNA here is from genome assembly GCF_003852275.1 of Pseudomonas sp. R4-39-08. NCBI lineage: Bacteria > Pseudomonadati > Pseudomonadota > Gammaproteobacteria > Pseudomonadales > Pseudomonadaceae > Pseudomonas > Pseudomonas sp. R4-39-08. The sequence goes on along the minus strand of NZ_CP027733.1, from coordinate 5,348,481 downwards.
CCAGGTGTTGCGGCTTGCCCGATGGCCAGCAATTCCAACCATCCGGCCTTGATCAGGGCAACCACTTCCACGCCAGCCTCCAGCTCCAGCCGTTGCGTGCTGTCGTGGGTGATCTGTGCATCCAGGTGCAGGCCGCCGGACAATTGCAGGCGGACTCGGTCATTACGGCCCTGGCGCTCGATGGCGCTGACCTGACCGTGCAGTTGATTGCGCGCACTGGTGCGCAGCATCAGGCGCCCCAGCAGGTTGAAGTCGCGGGCCGCTTCGTCCGTGGCGAGCACTTCGGCTTGCAGCACCTGCAGGCGCTGATAGAGGCGCAGCACGCGCTCACCTTCGGCGGTCAGCCTGGCGCCGCCACCGCCTTTGCCGCCGACGCTGCGCTCCACCAGGGGCTTTTGCGCCAGGTTGTTCAGCTCATCGATGGCGTCCCAGGCGGCCTTGTAGCTCAACCCGGCACTTTTGGCGGCACGGGTGATGGAGCCCTGCTCGGCGATATGCCCCAGCAGGGCAATGCGCTGGGGGCGGCGGATGATGTGCTGGCTGAGCGGGGAAGTCAGGGGCATGTGGACACGCTTGGCTGGAATGAGCGGACGTTGCCGCCCAGCGGCACGGGAGTCAAGTCACGCACCGGGTTTTGGCGTGCGGGCCAGGCAATACACATCGACCTGGCGCGCACCGGCCTGCATCAATAACCGCGCCAGGCTATGGGCGGTGGCGCCGGTGGTCAGTACATCGTCGACCAGCGCCAGGTGACGTCCCTGCACCCAGGCGCCGGGTGCCAGGGCGAAGGCATTGCGCAGATTGCGCTTGCGCGTCTTGGCGTCGAGGTCTTGTTGCGCAACGGTTTCATGGGGGCGCAGCAACAGGTGTTCATTGTAGGGGATGTCCAGGTCGCTGCTGAGCCAACGCGCCAGCATCGCGGCCTGGTTATAACCGCGCTGGCGCAGACGTTTGGGTGGCATCGGCACCGGAAGCAGGCAATCGGGGCGGCTGAGTTCAGCATTCTCGAACCGGTGGTGCAGGAATCGCCCGAGCAGGCGTCCCAGCAAGTGCCCCAAGGGCCAGCGTGCCTGGTGCTTGAACCGGCTGATCAGGCTGTCTACCGGGAAACTGTAGGTCCAGGGCGCGATCACCTGTTTATACGCGGGCGGTTGTTGCTGGCATTGGCCGCAGACCAACCCGTCCATCGGCAGGGGCAGGGCGCACACCTCGCACTGCTCCATCAGCCATGGCAGCTCGGTTTCGCAGGCGTTGCATACACAATCGACGCTATCAGCCCGTTCATCGCAGATTAAACAGGTTTGTACGCTTTTTAACCAGATGTAAACCTGGTGTTTGTTGGTTGGTTGACAGTGCATGAATCTTCCTTAAATATGCCGAGCATCCGTGTCGTACCTGTGGGTATTGCCCTGCCCGCAGCGTTAGCCTAAGCATAATCAAGGAATCACCCATGAGCGCCAGCACCTCTGCCACCCTGCGTCACGATTGGTCTTTGGCCGAAGTCAAAGCACTGTTCGTGCAGCCGTTCAATGACCTGTTGTTCCAGGCGCAGACCGTGCACCGCGCGCATTTCGACGCCAACCGCGTGCAGGTATCCACCCTGCTGTCGATCAAAACTGGCGCGTGCCCGGAAGATTGCAAATATTGTCCACAGTCGGGTCACTACAACACCGGCCTGGAAAAAGAAAAACTGATGGAAGTGCAGAAGGTCCTCGAAGAGGCCGCCCGCGCCAAGGCCATCGGCTCGACGCGTTTCTGCATGGGCGCCGCATGGAAACATCCATCGGCCAAAGACATGCCCTACGTGCTGGAGATGGTCAAAGGCGTGAAGGCCATGGGCCTGGAAACCTGCATGACCCTCGGCCGTCTCGACCAGGACCAGACCGCCGCGCTGGCTCAGGCTGGCCTTGATTACTACAACCACAACCTGGATACCTCGCCGGAATTCTACGGGTCGATCATCACCACGCGCACCTACGGCGAGCGTCTGCAAACCCTGGCCTACGTGCGTGAGTCGGGGATGAAGATCTGCTCGGGCGGCATCCTCGGCATGGGCGAGTCCCTGGATGACCGTGCCAACCTGCTGATCCAACTGGCCAACCTGCCGGAGCATCCGGAGTCGGTGCCGATCAACATGCTGGTCAAGGTGGCCGGTACGCCGCTGGAAAATGCCGACGACATCGACCCGTTCGACTTCATCCGCATGCTGGCGGTGGCGCGCATCCTGATGCCGCAATCCCATGTGCGCCTGTCGGCTGGGCGTGAGGCGATGAACGAGCAGATGCAGGCCCTGGCGTTTTTCGCCGGCGCCAACTCGATTTTCTATGGCGACAAGCTGCTGACCACCGCCAACCCGCAGGCGGACAAGGACATGCAACTGTTCTCGCGCCTGGGCATCTTGCCGGAAGCCCGCGAGGAGCACGCCGATGAAGTGCATCAGGCGGCCATTGAGCAGGCGTTGGTGGAGCAGAAGAGCAGCGAACAGTTCTACAACGCCGCTGTTTGACTGAAACCAAATCCCAATGTGGGAGGGGGCTTGCTCCCGATGGCGCAGGGTCAGTCAACTTATGTACCGACTGACACACCCCCATCGGGAGCAAGCCCCCTCCCACAGTTTTGACCGAGTTGAACCCGCATGTCTTTCGATCTCGCCGCGCGCCTCGCTGCCCGCCGTGCCGAACACCTTTACCGTCAACGCCCCTTGCTGCAGAGCCCTCAAGGCCCGGAAGTGGTGGTGGACGGCAAGCCGCTGCTCGCCTTTTGCAATAACGACTACCTGGGCCTGGCCAACCATCCGCAGGTGATCGAGGCCTGGCGCGCCGGTGCGTCCCGTTGGGGCGTGGGCGGTGGTGCGTCGCACTTGGTGGTGGGCCACGCCACGCCGCACCATGCGCTGGAAGAAGCCCTGGCCGACCTGACCGGGCGCCCGCGTGCGTTGCTGTTTACCACCGGCTACATGGCCAACCTCGGCGCGGTCACGGCGTTGGTGGGGCAGGGCGATACGGTGCTGGAAGACCGTCTCAACCATGCGTCGTTGCTGGATGCCGGCTTGTTGTCGGGGGCCCGTTTCAACCGCTACCTGCATAACGACGCCGCCAGCCTGGCCAAGCGCCTGGAGAAAGCCTGCGGTAACACGCTGGTGGTGACCGATGGCGTATTCAGCATGGATGGCGACCTGGCCGATCTGCCGGCGCTGGCCCGTGAAGCCAAGGCCAAAGGTGCCTGGTTGATGGTAGATGACGCCCACGGCTTTGGCCCGCTGGGGGCCAATGGCGCGGGGATTGTCGAGCATTTCGGCTTGAGCCAGGATGACGTGCCGGTACTGGTCGGTACCCTCGGCAAAGCGTTCGGCACCGCCGGGGCCTTTGTGGCGGGCAGTGAAGAACTGATCGAAAGCCTGATCCAATTCGCCCGCCCCTACATCTACACCACCAGCCAGCCACCGGCATTGGCCTGCGCCACCCTGAAAAGCCTCGAGCTGCTGCGCACCGAGCATTGGCGCCGCGAGCATCTCAACGCGTTGATCCGCCAGTTTCGCCAGGGCGCCGAACAGATCGGCCTGGCGCTGATGGACAGTTTTACGCCGATCCAGCCGATCCTGATTGGCGACAGCGCGCGTGCCCTGCGCCTGTCGCAGATGCTGCGCGAGCGCGGATTGATGGTGACCGCGATCCGCCCGCCCACTGTGCCCGCCGGCAGCGCTCGTTTGCGCGTGACATTGACGGCGGCCCACAGCGCGGCGCAGGTGCAGCTATTGTTAAACGCGTTGGAAGCATGTTTCCGATTGTTGAACGCCACGGAGCCCGAGCATGCGTGATCGACTGGTACTGCTGCCCGGCTGGGGCCTGGGGGTGTCGCCGCTGGAGCCGCTGGCTGCGACGTTGCAGGGCTTGAATGAACACTTGCAGGTGCAGGTCGAGCCCTTGCCGGCATTGGATTGCAGCGAACTGGCCGAATGGCTCGACGAACTGGAGGCCACGCTGCCGGAGAATGTCTGGCTCGGCGGCTGGTCCCTCGGCGGCATGCTCGCCTCAGAGCTGGCGGCGCGACGCGGCGAGCGTTGCTGCGGTTTGCTCACCCTGGCGAGCAATCCGTGTTTTGTCGCCCACGCTGATTGGCCGCATGCCATGCCCGCTGAAACACTCGACGCGTTCCTCGCCGGCTGCCACGCGGATTCCCAGGTCACCCTCAAGCGCTTTGGCCTGTTGTGCGCCAAGGGCGCCGCCGACCCACGCGGGCTGTCGCGGCTGCTGGTCAGTGGAGCACCGAATACTGCGCCCAGCGTATTGATGCCCGGCCTGGAGTTGCTCGCCCAACTGGACACCCGCGCCGCCTTGCAGGCCTTTCGCGGGCCACAACTGCACCTGTTTGCCGGTCAGGACGGGCTGGTGCCCGCCGAAGCCGCCAGTGACCTGCTGGCGCTGCTGCCCGATGTGGAAATCGGCCTGATTGAACAGGCCGGTCACGCTTTTCTTCTGGAAGACCCCCACGGTGTGGCGGGGGCCATCCAGGCTTTTTTGCATGAGTATGCTGATGACTGATCTATCCCATCCTCCTCTGCCGGGCGCCTTGCCGGACAAGCGCCAGGTGGCCGCGTCGTTCTCCCGGGCCGCCGCCAGTTACGACAGCGTGGCCGAGTTACAGCGGGCGGTCGGGCACGCACTGCTCGCTCGGCTGCCGATGGGCCTTGCGCCCCAGCGCTGGCTCGACCTGGGCTGCGGCACGGGCTATTTCAGCCGTGCACTGGCTGAGCGCCTGCCGGCCAGCCAAGGCACGGCGCTGGATATTGCCGAGGGCATGCTCAACCATGCGCGGCCTTTGGGCGGCGCGCAGCATTTCGTCGCGGGGGATGCGGAACGCCTGCCGCTGAAGGCCGACAGCTTCGAGCTGATCTTCTCCAGCCTGGCGGTGCAGTGGTGTGCGAACTTCGATGCGGTCCTCAGTGAAGCGTTTCGCGTGCTGCAACCGGGCGGCGTGCTGGCCTTCGCCAGCCTGTGCGTGGGCACGCTGGATGAGTTGCGCGAAAGCTGGCGCGCGGCGGATGGCCTGGTTCACGTCAACCGCTTCCGTACCTTCGAGGCGTATCAAAAGCTGTGCGCCGCCAGTGGTTTTCGGGTGGCGAGCCTGGAGCGACGGGCCCATGTACTGCATTACCCGGACGTGCGCAGCCTGACCCACGAATTGAAAGCCTTGGGCGCGCATAACCTCAACCCAGGGCGCCCGGGAGGGTTGACCGGCCGTGCGCGAATCGCGGCATTGATCCAGGCTTACGAGCAGTTCCGCCAGGCCCAGGGCCTGCCCGCCACCTATCAGGTGGTGTACGCCGTACTGGAGAAACCGCTATGAGCGCCGCTTATTTCATCACCGGTACCGACACCGATGTGGGCAAGACCACCATCGCTGCCGGCCTGCTGCATGCTGCGCGTCAAGCCGGCAAAAGCACGGCGGCGGGAAAGCCCGTGGCCTCGGGCTGCCAGGTAACGCCCAAGGGGTTGCGCAATGCCGATGCCCTGGCGCTGCTCGCCGAATGTTCGTTGCCCTTGACGTATGCCGAGGTCAACCCGGTGGCGTTCGAACCGGCGATTGCACCGCATCTGGCCGCCCGTGAGGCAGGTGTCGCGCTCACGGTGCAATCGCTGCTCAAGCCGATGCAACGGATCCTGGCGCACCAAGCGGACTTCACGTTGATCGAAGGCGCGGGCGGTTGGCGTGTGCCCTTGGCCGACCAGGCCAATCTGTCGGAGCTGGCCATTGCGCTCAAGCTGCCGGTGATTCTGGTGGTGGGGGTGCGGCTGGGGTGTATCAGCCACGCGTTGCTCACGGCCGAAGCGATCGCACGAGATGGTCTGCCGCTGGCCGGTTGGGTGGCCAATATCATCGATCCGAAGACCTCTCGTCTGGAAGAGAACCTCGCCACCTTGGCCGAGCGTTTGCCGGCGCCTTGCCTGGGGCGAGTGCCCAAACTCAAGCACGCCGGGGCAGCCGCGGTGGCCGCCTACCTGGAAATGGACCTGCTTGACTGATTTTGGCTATCGCTAAGGCAATATGCCATTAGTGTTTTTAGCGGGCCTTTTGCCAGGATGTCTGGTTCAATTGGCTATCACGATTCTCTAAAGGCAGGCTTGCGCCATGGAAATCTCTGGAAGCAGCGCGTTTTATTCGGGCCTGAGCACCATTCAGGCCGGGCAGAGCCGTGTCGACCAGGCCGCCGGCAACATTGCCAGCGCCGCGACAACCCAGCCATCGGCCGCGCAAAGCGACCGTCTGCAGGCCAATGATCGCGCCCAGGCATCCAATTCGGCGAGCAATATGGTCGAAATGGCCCAGGGCAAGTTTCAAGTGGAGCTGGGGGCGAAAGTCGCCAAGGCTTCGGACGAAATGCTCGGTACGTTGATCGATACCTACGCCTGACCCTCCTGCCTTATGCAATTCAAAATGTGGGAGGGGGCTTGCTCCCGATAGCGGTCTATCAGTCGATAGCTATTTGACTGATGCACTGCCATCGGGAGCAAGCCCCCTCCCACATGTGTTCCGTGCCCTCCCGCCGAAATCCTACACTTCTTGATCTGTGGCATCACGCCACAGGCTTCGCTGTGCCTGCCATTGACCCGCATCAAGACAAACGGCATCGGGCCGACGCTTGACAACCCCAGGTCGTAAACGTATGTTTCAAACACCTGTTTGACCGCCATCACACATCCACGCGGTTGTTCATCCCAGATACATCAGCAGAGGTTTATCGCTATGCCTGACTACAAGGCCCCCTTGCGTGATATTCGCTTCGTGCGTGACGAACTGCTCGGCTATGAAGCGCACTATCAGAGCCTGCCGGCTTGCCAGGACGCTACCCCGGACATGGTCGACGCCATTCTGGAAGAAGGCGCCAAGTTCTGTGAGCAAGTGCTGGCACCGTTGAACCGCGTGGGTGACATCGAAGGGTGTACCTGGAGCGAGTCAGGCGTTAAAACCCCAGCAGGTTTCAAAGAAGCCTACAAACAGTTCGTCGAAGGCGGCTGGCCAAGCCTGGCTCACGACGTGGCGCACGGCGGTCAAGGCCTGCCCGAGTCCCTGGGCCTTGCAGTGAGTGAAATGGTCGGCGAAGCCAACTGGTCGTGGGGCATGTACCCAGGCCTGTCCCATGGCGCGATGAACACCATTTCCGAGCATGGCACGCCCGAGCAGCAAGACGCCTACCTGACCAAACTGGTCTCGGGCGAGTGGACCGGCACCATGTGCCTGACCGAACCGCACTGCGGCACCGACCTGGGCATGCTGCGCACCAAGGCCGAACCCCAGGCTGACGGTTCGTACAAAGTCTCCGGCACCAAGATCTTCATCTCGGCCGGTGAACACGACATGGCCGACAACATCGTCCACATCGTCCTGGCGCGCCTGCCGGATGCACCGGCTGGCACCAAAGGTATCTCGTTGTTCATCGTGCCCAAGTTCCTGCCCAACGCCGATGGTTCGGTGGGCGAGCGCAACGCGGTGACCTGTGGCTCCCTGGAGCACAAGATGGGTATCCACGGCAACGCCACCTGCGTGATGAACTTCGACGCGGCTACCGGTTACCTGATCGGCCCGGCGAACAAAGGCCTGAACTGCATGTTCACCTTTATGAACACCGCGCGTCTGGGGACTGCGCTGCAAGGCCTGGCCCACGCCGAAATCGGCTTTCAGGGCGGCCTCAAATATGCGCGTGATCGCTTGCAGATGCGCTCCCTGACCGGCCCGAAAGCGCCGGACAAAGCCGCCGACCCGATCATCGTGCACCCCGACGTACGCCGCATGCTGCTGACCATGAAAGCCTTCGCCGAAGGCAACCGTGCGATGGTGTACTTCACCGCCAAGCAAGTGGACATCGTCAAGTACGGCACCGATGAAGACGCCAAGAAACAGGCCGATGGCCTGCTGGCCTTCATGACCCCGATCGCCAAGGCGTTCATGACCGAAGTCGGTTTCGAATCCGCCAACCACGGCGTGCAGATCTACGGCGGCCACGGGTTCATCGCTGAGTGGGGCATGGAGCAGAACGTTCGCGACAGCCGTATTTCGATGCTGTACGAAGGCACCACCGGTATTCAGGCGCTGGACCTGCTCGGTCGTAAAGTGCTGATGACCCAAGGCGAAGCGCTGAAGGGCTTCACCAAGATCGTCCACAAGTTCTGCCAGGCCAACGAAGGCAATGACGCGGTCGAAGAGTTCGTTACACCGCTGGCGGCGCTGAACAAAGAGTGGGGCGAGTTGACCATGAAGGTCGGCATGGCCGCGATGAAAGACCGTGAAGAAGTCGGTGCCGCCTCGGTGGACTACCTGATGTACTCCGGTTACGCGTGCCTGGCTTACTTCTGGGCCGACATGGCCCGCCTGGCCGCTGAAAAACTGGCCGCCGGCACCACCGAAGAGGCGTTCTACACCGCCAAGCTGCAGACCGCGCGCTTCTACTTCCAGCGCATCCTGCCGCGCACCCGCACCCACGTGGCAACCATGCTGTCGGGCGCGAGCAACCTGATGGACATGAAAGAAGAAGACTTCGGCCTGGCTTACTAAGCTGTACCGGATCTTCCGAAACCGCCGCCCTTAGGGGTGGCGGTTTTTTTTCGCCGGTTGTAATGCCACGAGCCTGAGAGTGTAATGCGATCCCCTGTGGGAGGGGGCTTGCTCCCGATAGCGGTGGGTCAGCTACAAAGGGGTTGACTGATACACCGCTATCGGGAGCAAGCCCCCTCCCACATTTGGTCACTGTCGCCTATAAAAATGCGCTCCGAAGCTAAGGGATTATCAACCCGTGCCGTTACAGTGATGGCAATGTGATACATGCCGGACGAGTTGTGTTTAACTGGTCCCGCAGAGGCACTATGCCATCACTTTTTGCGGGTCGGAGTTTTACCCTTGTCACGCGTGTCTGCCCTACGGTTCAGCCATTTCCTGCCCTCGTTGCTGCTGTTGCTGGCCGGGCTCTCGGCTGCTTATCTCAAAGACCTCAACGTCTTCTTCACCTCGCTGTTCAACGTGCTGCCAACCTTGGTGCTGTTGCTCGGCGGTGCGTACTGCGCGGTGTATCGGCGCCAGCGTGAGCTGTTCCTGATGATCACGGTGTATGTCGCTTATTTCCTGCTCGACACCCAGACCGACTTCTACCGCGACAATGGCCGCGTGCGCGAAGACGCCGCCGTGGTGTTTCACCTGTGCTGCCTGCTGCTGCCCTTGCTGTTCAGCGTGTATGCGCTGTGGCAGGAAAAGACCCACCTGTTCCGCGACTTCGTCGCACGCTGCGCGGTGTTGCTGGCCGTCGGCAGTGTGGCGCTGGCGCTGGAGCAAAGTTATCCCCAGGGCGTGCTGGACTGGTTGGCCGAGATTCGCTGGCCGGTGCTGCATGGCGCCTGGATGAGCCTGATCCAGCTGTCATACCCGATGTTTCTGATCGGCTTTCTCACCCTGGCCGCCCAGTACTGGTATCAGCCGCGCCCGCTGCATGCCGCGCAGCTGGTGGGGTTGCTGGGGATGTTCTGGATGCTGCCGCAAACGTTCATCCTGCCGTTTACCCTCAACATCATGTGCAGCCAGGTCATGCTGATGATCGCTGCCGGTGTGGCGCACGAGGCGTATCAAATGGCGTTTCGCGATGAGCTGACCGGCTTGCCGGGGCGCCGCGCCCTTAACGAGCGCATGCAGCGGCTGGGCCGCAACTACGTGCTGGCGATGGGCGACGTGGACCACTTCAAGCGGTTCAACGACACCCATGGCCATGACGTGGGTGACCAGGTGTTGCGCCTGGTGGCGAGCAAGCTGTCCAAGGTCAACGGTGGCGGGCGCGCCTATCGTTACGGCGGGGAAGAGTTTGCCGTGGTGTTCGCCGGCAAGACCCTGGATGAATGCCTGCCGCACCTGGAGGAAATCCGCGAGATCATCGCCAACTATGCGATCAAATTGCGCAACCCGGACCGCCCCCCTGACGACCATCAAGGCCGCCAGCGTCGGGCCGGCAGCGGTGCCTCGAGTGTGTCGGTGACCGTCAGCATCGGCGTGGCCGAGCGCCAGGCCGAGCAGCGCAGCCCTGAAGAAGTGCTCAAGTGCGCCGACCAGGCGCTGTATGCCGCCAAGGGCGCCGGGCGCAACTGCGTGATTGCGGCCGGGCAGAACCGTCGCGGTGCGGTGCGTATGGAGCGTGCTGCCGGTTGAGTAATGGTGCTGTATTCAGCAGCGCTACAGTGATTGTCCGAGGCGTTGGCCGGCAGTAGGTTGAGCTATCTGCCGCCGGAGACATTGCCATGCCTGAATACAAAGCTCCCCTGCGCGACATGCGCTTTCTGATCGACAACGTGTTCGACTTCCACGGCCACTACGCGGCCCTGGGCGCGACGGACGCCAGCCCCGACATGGTCAATGCAATTCTCGAAGAGGGCGCGAAGTTCTGCGAGAACGTACTCGCGCCGCTCAATCGCAGCGGCGATGAAGAGGGCTGCCATTTTGATCAGGGTGTGGTGACCACGCCCAAGGGCTTCAAGGAAGCCTTCGCCCAGTACGTGGAAGGCGGCTGGCATGGCCTGGCGGCAGACCCGGCCTACGGTGGCCAAGGCTTGCCGCAGTCACTGGGGCTGGTGCTGAGCGAGATGATCGGCTCCAGCAACACCTCCTGGGGCATGTACCCAGGCCTGACCCACGGTGCAATGTCGGCGATTCACGCCCATGGCACCGACGAACAGAAAGCCACTTACCTGCACAAGCTCACCGCTGGCGAATGGACCGGCACCATGTGCCTGACCGAAGCCCATAGCGGCACCGACCTGGGCTTGATCAAGACCCGCGCCGTACCTCAGGCCGACGGCAGTTACGCGGTCACCGGCAGCAAGATCTTCATCTCGGCCGGCGAGCACGACATGAGTGCCAACATCATCCATCTTGTGCTGGCCAAACTGCCGGATGCGCCGGCGGGCACCAAAGGCATCTCGTTGTTTATCGTGCCCAAGTTCCATGCCGATTCCGGTGAACGCAACACGGTGCACTGCGGCTCCATCGAGCACAAGATGGGCATCAAGGCCTCGGCCACCTGCGTGCTGAACTTCGACGGCGCCAAGGGCTTCCTGATTGGTGAGGCGAACAAAGGCCTCAACTGCATGTTCACCATGATGAACCACGCGCGCCTGGGCACCGGGATGCAGGGTTTGTGCAACGGCGAGGCGAGCTTCCAGGGCGCGATCAAATACGCCAACGACCGCCTGCAAATGCGCTCGTTGACCGGCACCAAGGCCCCGGAGAAAGCCGCCGACCCGATCATCGTGCATGCCGACGTACGCCGCATGCTGCTGACCATGAAAGCCTTCAACGAAGGTAATCGCGCGCTGACCTACTTCACCGCCCAGTTGCTCGACACGGCGCACCTGAGTGACGATGCGGGCCAGCGCCAGGAGGCCGAGGACCTGTTGGCCTTCCTCACGCCGATCTGCAAAGCCTTCATGACCGAAACCGGGCTGGAGGTGACCAACCACGGTATGCAGGTATTCGGCGGGCATGGCTACATTCGCGAGTGGGGCATGGAGCAATTGGCCCGGGATGCCCGGATTGCGCCGATCTATGAAGGCACCAACGGTATCCAGGCCCTCGACCTGCTGGGGCGCAAGGTGCTGGGCAGCCAGGGCAAGTTGCTGCGCGGCTTTACCAGAATTGTGCATAAGTTCTGCGTCGCCAATGCCGAGCACGCGCAACTCAAGGCCGCTGTAGAACAGCTCAACCAGTTGAACCAGCAATGGGGTGAGCTGACCCTGAAGGTCGGCACGGCAGCGATGAAAAATCCTGACGAAGTAGGCGCGGCGGCCATGGATTACCTGATGTACAGCGGTTACATCATCCTCGCCTACCTGTGGTTGCGCATGGCGATCGCGGCGCAGGCGCACGATGAGCCCGGGTTTGCCCAGGGCAAAACTGCGACCTGCGACTTTTATTTCAAGCGCCTGTTGCCGCGCACCGCCATGCACCGGGCCGCCGTGGAGGCGGGCAGCGAATGCCTGATGAGCTTACCGGCGCAGGCATTTGCCCTATAGACGGGAGAGGTTTGGTGTGACTTATAAATACTTAATGGTCACGAACGGACCCTATGTGTCTGAAAAGTTGTTCGGGTACACTCGGAGTCTGTAAAACCGATCCTATCGAATCACTTTTCACCTTCTCACGAGGTTTGCCATGGCTGATTACAAAGCGCCGTTGCGTGATATGCGCTTCGTCCTCAACGAAGTTTTTGAAGTCGCCACGACGTGGGCCCAATTGCCTGCCCTGGCCGACACGGTTGACGCCGAAACCGTTGAAGCGATCCTCGAAGAAGCCGGCAAGGTCACCGCCAAATCCATCGCGCCGTTAAGCCGTGGCGGCGATGAGCAAGGCTGCCATTGGACGGACGGTGCGGTCACTACGCCGGACGGTTTCCCCCAGGCCTACGCGACTTACGCCGAAGGCGGCTGGGTCGGTGTGGGTGGCGACCCGGTATACGGCGGCATGGGCATGCCCAAGGCGGTGTCGGCACAGGTCGAAGAGATGATCAACTCGTCCAGCCTGGCTTTCGGCCTGTACCCGATGTTGACCTCGGGCGCTTGCGTGTCGATCAATACCCACGCCAGCGAGGAACTCAAGGCCATCTATCTGCCGAAGATGTATTCCGGCGAGTGGGCCGGTTCCATGTGCCTGACCGAAGCCCATGCCGGCACCGACCTGGGCATGATTCGCACCAAGGCCGAGCCCCAAGCAGACGGTTCCTACAAAGTCAGCGGCACCAAGATTTTCATTACCGGCGGTGAACACGACCTGACCGAAAACATCATCCACCTGGTGCTGGCCAAACTGCCGGATGCACCGGCGGGCCCCAAAGGCATCTCGCTGTTCCTGGTGCCGAAGTTCATGGTGAACGCCGACGGCAGCCTCGGCGCACGCAACCCGGTGAACTGCGGCTCGATCGAACACAAGATGGGCATCCAGGCCTCCGCGACGTGCGTGATGAACTTCGACGAAGCGGTGGGTTACCTGGTCGGTGAGCCTAACCGTGGCTTGGCGGCGATGTTCACCATGATGAACTACGAGCGCCTGGGGGTGGGCATCCAGGGCCTGGCTTCCGGCGAGCGCTCCTACCAGAACGCAATTGAATATGCCCGCGACCGGCTGCAGAGCCGCTCTCCATTGGGCGCCAAGGCCCCGGAAAAACCCGCCGACCCGATCATCGTGCACCCGGACGTGCGCCGCATGTTGTTGACCATGAAGGCGGCGAACGAAGGCGGCCGTGCGTTCTCCACCTACGTCGCGACGCAACTGGACATCGCCAAGTTCAGCGAAGACGCCGCCGCCCGCGAGCGCGCCGACAACCTGGTGGCGTTGCTGACGCCGGTCGCCAAGGCATTCCTCACGGACCTGGGCCTGGAAACCACCGTGCTCGGCCAGCAAGTATTTGGTGGCCACGGCTACATTCGCGAGTGGGGCCAGGAACAGTTGGTGCGTGATGTGCGCATCACCCAGATCTACGAAGGCACCAATGGTATCCAGGCGCTGGATTTGATGGGGCGCAAGATTGTCGGCAGCGGTGGCGCGTTCTACACCTTGTTCGCCGATGAGATCCGCCAGTTCATCGCCACTGCGGGCGAGGCATTGGGCGAGTTCACCCGGCCGCTCGGCGCGGCGGTGGATAACCTGGATGAACTGACCGCCTGGGTGCTGGACCGTGCCAAGACCAACCCGAATGAAATCGGCGCAGCCTCGGTGGAATACCTGCATGCGTTCGGTTACATGGCGTACGCCTATATGTGGGCGCGCATGGCCAAGGCTGCGTTGGGCAAAGAGGCCGAAGAGGATTTCTATGCCAGCAAGCTGGGCACTGCGCGCTTCTACTTTGCGCGCCTGTTGCCACGCATTCACTCGTTGAGTGCGTCGGTAAAAGCCGGTAGCGAATCGCTGTTCCTGATGGATGAAGCGCTGTTCTAGGGGGTGAGGCGCGCATGTAAGCATTCTCTTACATGACGTGCTGCTAATCGTCCTCTATCGCCATATTGGATCCACGGATAATCTACTTCACATGGACGTCGCGCAGGAAGCGCAAAGCAACAACACGGACACGTAGGATTCTGCCAGGATGGCGGAGTGAAATGGATGTCAGGGAAACAGTCTGCAAAGCCCCGCTTCGGCGGGGTTTTCTTTTGCCCGCGAAAAAGTCAGGCGCCTGCCTGCGGGGCATTCATCACGTCTTCCAGCAACGTGCGCAGCAATGCCACCGTCGCTTGCTGGCGCTGCACGTCACGGCACACCAATCCGACTTTCAACGGCACCCTGGGTTCGCTCAAGGGTTTCCACAGCAGCGACTGGCTGTTGTGTTCGTCCTGCGAACGCCCCGGTAGCACAGTGGCTAATTGGGTGTGGGGCAGGCTGTCGAGAATCCCCACCATGGTATTGAGCTCTGCCTGCACCTGCGGGCGCCGGCCCAGGTTGGCCAACTGGGCCTGCCAGATCTGGCGCACCTGAAATTCCTCGCCCAGTAGCAACATCGGCAACTCGGCTGCCTGTTTCAGCGAGACCTTCTTGAATTCCCGCAAGGGATGGTGCTCAGGGATGACCACCTTCAATTCATCTTCATACAACAACACGCCATGCAGGCCCGGCTGGCGCGGTGGCAGGTAGCTGATACCGATATCCAGCGAGCCATTGAGCAGCCGCCGCTCGATTTCCAGCCCGGTCAATTCGTAGATTTGCACCACCAAGTGAGGTTGGGCCTTGCGCACCCGCTCGAGCATCTGCGGCACCAGGCTGGTGTGCACGGTTTGCAGCACGCCGATGGCCAAGGTGCGCATCGCCTGGCCTTTGAAGTTGCGCAACGCCTCCACCGCTTGCTGCATGCCGTCGATCAGGGGCAAGGCATGGTTGTACAGCGTGTGGGCCGCCAGCGTGGGGAGCAGGCGTTTGCTGCTGCGCTCGAACAGGCTCACGTCCAGGTTCTGTTCCAGTTGGCGAACCTGCTGCGACAAGGCCGGTTGGGAAATCGACAGACGCTCGGCGGCACGGCCTACATGGCCTTCTTCATACACCGCGACGAAATAACGCAGTTGCTTGAAATCCATAAGATTTGCTTATCGAAAAAGCTGGAAAATCGAAATGGCCGTGGGCCCTTGAGACGCCTAGTCTAGCGCCTATTCGCAGGGCTTACAGGGCCGGATCGGGCAATGAATAACGTTTTTGGTAATGGCGTTTACATAGGCAAGGCAAAACACCTCAGCACTGGGCTTGAACCCGTTACCGACCAAGGTCCGGTTGCTGTCAGGGGTGAACTGTGAACCTGTTCCGGCGCGGCGCGCCGAGCCTTGACGACCTGGTGCTTCATGATCCGCATCGTGATTTTTCCAGCCATTGCCTGATGCCTACTGTCGCGCGCCCCTGCGAGGTGTTCGTCCAGGGTCACGGCTCCTGGCTGTCGGACAGCGACGGCCGTGCCTACCTGGATTTCAGCCAGGGCGGCGGTGCCAACAGCCTAGGCCATAGTCCACAAGCGGTGCGCGACGCCATTGCTGAACAGATGCAAACCGTGATCAATCCTGGCATGGGCTTGCACAACCGGGCTCAGCTCGACCTGGTTGAGCGCCTGTGCCATCACACCGGCAGCGATCAGGCCTATCTGCTCAATAGCGGTGGGGAAGCTTGTGAAGCCGCGATCAGACTGGCGCGCAAGTGGGGCCAACTGCATCGCGGCGGCGCTTATCACATCATCACGGCGGGTAACGGCTGCCATGGCCATGGTTTCGCAGCGATGTCGGCTTCGGCCGTTGCCCGCGAAAACCTTTTCGACCCGCTATTGCCGGGCTTCAGTCATGTGCCGTTCAACGATCTGCCGGCGCTGCACGCTGCCGTCGACGCGCACACCGTCGCCATCATGCTGGAGCCAATCCAGAGCGCAGCGGGTGTCATTCCCGCCACCGAACACTACCTCAAAGGCGTCGAACGCCTGTGCCGCGAGCTGGGGATCCTGCTGATTCTTGACGAAGTGCAAACCGGCATCGGCCGCTGCGCCAGCCTGCTCGCCGAACAGCAATACGGCGTGCGCGCCGACATCATTACCCTCGGCAAAGGCCTGGGCGGTGGCGTGCCCCTGGCGGCGTTGCTGGCGCGCGGCACAGCCTGTTGCTTCGAGGCGGGCGAGCTGGACGGCACGCATCACGGCAATGCGCTGATGGCGTCAGCGGGTAGCGCGGTACTCGATGCCGTGTTGGCCAGTGGCTTTTTCGAACTGGTACGCGAATCTGGCCACTACCTGGCAGAGGGCCTCGCGCGCCTGGCCCACCGTTATGAACACGGACAATTGCGCGGCAACGGTCTGCTATGGGGCCTCACGCTATCGGACGATTCTGCGGCTGCGGTAGTAAAGGCCGCGCTCCACGAAGGCGTGATCCTCACCGCTACGCAGCCTGATTGTCTGCGCTTTACCCCCGCCCTGAATGTCAGCAAAAACCACATCGACGAAATGCTTCTGCGCCTTGCCCGTGCCTTCTCTCGGGTACGTACCGCCCAACTGCAATGCCGCAAGGGCATCGCTGTCTGACCTCGACTTCCTGAACCGTCTCGCGGGGATACGCGGCGCCTCCAGCCTGATTCTTTTGGCTGGGGGCGTTTTTTTGTCTGTTGATTAAAGGATGGCCCAACGCCAGAACCCACTGAACCCTCACGAAGCGCCAAGGTCGATTAGCTACACGGCTCACACGAGCCGATTTCTGGAGCTGACCCATGGACATCATTCGTATCATCATCGCCATTCTGCTGCCGCCACTGGGTGTGTTCCTGCAAGTAGGTTTCGGCGGCGCGTTCTGGCTGAACATTCTGCTGACCCTGTGCGGTTACTTCCCCGGCATCATTCACGCGGTGTACATCATCGCCAAGCGCTGAGGCCCTCAGCCTTTGGCGATGAGGCGTGAATTGCGCTCATTGCGAAACGCCAGTTGCTCGATGGTCTGGGTGGCATGTTCGGCTTCTTCCCGCGCTTGAAGGATGATGCCGTGCTGCTCGGACTTGCTGCACACCGGGTCGGCGTTGCTCGCATCCCCCGTGAGCATGAAGGCCTGGCAACGGCAGCCGCCGAAGTCCTTTTCCTTCTCATCGCATGAACGGCACGGCTCGGGCATCCAGTCGTAGCCGCGAAAACGGTTGAAACCGAACGAGTCGTACCAGATGTGTTGCATGCTGTGGTCGCGCACATTGGGAAACTGCACCGGCATCTGTCGGGCGCCATGACAGGGCAGGGCGGTACCGTCCGGTGTCACGGTCAGGAAAATACTGCCCCAGCCATTCATGCAGGCTTTCGGGCGTTCTTCGTAGTAATCCGGCGTGACGAAAATCAACTTGCACGGGTGGCCTTCGGCTTCAAGCTTGGCGCGGTATTCGTTGGTGATGCGTTCGGCGCGTACCAGTTGTTCCCTGGTCGGCAATAACCCCACGCGATTGAGCTGCGCCCAGCCGTAGAACTGGCAGGTGGCAAGCTCGACAAAATCCGCCTCGAGGGCAATGCACAGCTCGATAATGCGGTCGATCTTGTCGATGTTATGCCGATGGGTGACGAAGTTCAGCACCATCGGGTAACCGTGGGCTTTCACCGCCCGGGCCATTTCGAGCTTTTGCGCGAAGGCTTTTTTCGAGCCGGCCAGCAGGTTGTTGACCTGTTCGTCGCTGGCCTGGAAGCTGATCTGGATATGGTCCAGGCCGGCCTTTTTGAAATCGCTGATCTTCTGTTCGGTCAGGCCAATGCCTGAGGTAATCAGGTTGGTGTAGAACCCCAGTTTGCGCGCTTCAAAGATCAACTCGGCCAGGTCCTGGCGCACCAGCGGTTCACCGCCGGAAAACCCGAGCTGCGCAGCGCCCATTTCGCGGGCCTCGCGAAAGACCTTGATCCATTGCTCGGTGCTCAGCTCCTTGCCCTGCTCGGCAAAATCCAGCGGGTTGGAGCAGTACGGGCACTGCAGCGGGCAGCGGTAAGTCAGCTCGGCGAGCAGCCACAGCGGCAGGCCGATGGCGGGTTTTTCAGGCAAGGGTGATCCAGTGCTCGGCACGGGCGACCTCCATGAATTGCTCGATGTCATCACCGAGTTCCGGCACGCCGGGAAATTGCCGGTCCAGCTCGGCGATGATGGCGGCCACGTCGCGTTCACCGTCGATCAAGCCACCAATCAGCGCGGCGCTGTCGTTGAGCTTGATCATGCCTTCGGGGTAGAGCAACACATGGCCTTTTTGCGCGGGTTCGTACTGGTAGCGATAGCCTTGGCGCCAGGCCGGTTTTCTGCTGCGATCAAAGCTCATAGGGTGATCCCTTTATGCCAGACCCGCTGCGCGGTCACGCTGTGATACGGCGGGCGGTTCAGTTCGTAGGCCATGCTCATGGCATCAAGCATGCTCCACAGGATGTCCAGTTTGAACTGGAGAATTTCCAGCATGCGCTCCTGGCCTTCACGGGTGGTGTAGTGCTGCAGGGTGATCGCCAACCCGTGTTCCACGTCGCGACGGGCCTGGCCCAGGCGGGTGCGGAAGTATTCGTAGCCGGCCGGGTCGATCCACGGGTAATGCTGCGGCCAACTGTCGAGGCGCGACTGGTGGATCTGCGGCGCGAACAGTTCGGTCAAGGAGCTGCTGGCGGCTTCTTGCCAACTGGCGCGGCGGGCGAAGTTGACGTAGGCGTCTACCGCAAAGCGTACGCCGGGCAATACCAGTTCCTGGGAGCGCAGTTGGTCCGGGTCGAGACCGACGGCTTGGCCCAGGCGCAGCCAGGCTTCGATGCCGCCGTCTTCTCCGGGCGCACCATCGTGGTCGAGCAGGCGCTGGATCCATTCGCGACGGATTTCCCGGTCCGGGCAGTTGGCCAGGATCGCCGCGTCCTTGAGGGGAATGTTCACCTGATAATAGAAACGGTTGGCGACCCAGCCCTGGATCTGCTCGCGGGTGGCGCGGCCTTCGTACATCGCCACGTGATACGGGTGGTGGATGTGATAGAAGGCGCCTTTGGCGCGCAGGGCGTGTTCGAATGCTTCAGGGGTCATCGGTGTATCAGTCATATGAGTCTCCTACAACTCGATGCTCATGCCGTCGTAGGCTACTTCGACATTACGCCGCACCAGCTCGGCTCGCTCGGGGGAATCTTCATCAAGGATCGGATTGGTGTTGTTGATGTGGATAAGCACTTTGCGCTGCTCGGGCAACTGTTCCAGCACTTCGAGCATGCCGCCAGGACCGTTTTGCGCCAAGTGGCCCATTTCGCGGCCGGTGCGGGTGCCGACGCCACGGCGCTGCATTTCGTCGTCGTCCCACATCGTGCCGTCCACCAGCAGGCAGTCGCTGCCGGCCATGATGTCCAGCAGCGGTGCGTCGACCTTGCCCAGGCCTGGGGCGTAGAACAGTTTGCCACCGGTGCGCAGGTCTTCGACGATCAGGCCGATGTTGTCGCCCGGGTGCGGGTCGAAGCGGTGCGGCGAATACGGCGGGGCGGCGCTGCGCAGCGGCAGTGGCGTGAAGCGCAGGTTGGGGCAGGCCGGGATAGTGAAGCTGGCGTCCAGCTCAATACGGTTCCAGGCCAGGCCGCCGTTCCAGTGCGTGAGCATGGTGAACAGCGGGAAACCGGTGCTCAGGTCTTCATGGACCATATCGGTGCACCACACCTGGTGCGGGCAGCCCTCGCGCAGGCTCAGTAGGCCGGTGGTGTGGTCGATCTGGCTGTCCATCAGGATGATCGCGCTGATGCCGGTGTCACGCAGGGCGCGGCCCGGTTGCATCGGCGCAAACCCCTGCAGTTGTGCGCGGATATCCGGCGATGCGTTGCACAGTACCCAATTCACACCATCATCGGAAATCGCGATGGACGACTGGGTCCGCGCCTGGGCCCGCAGGCTACCATCACGAAAACCTGCGCAATTCACACAGTTGCAGTTCCACTGCGGGAAGCCGCCGCCGGCGGCGGAACCTAGAATCTGGACAAACATGATCGCTCCATCAAGCACAGCTCAAAACAAAAACGCCCCGGGCGAACCGAGGCGTTGTATTACCCAGCGGATTAACGGCTGGCGAAGTACATGGTGACTTCGAAACCGATGCGCAAATCAGTGTAAGCAGGTTTGGACCAGGTCATATTCATACTCCTATCAAGGGACGGGATGTTCACTACCAAGTAGTACATATAGTCCACCTCCCATGGGAGATGTTCAGATATTGCGTGGGAATATTACGCAATTCTTTTCGAGTTAGCGCTGTCTCGAAAGAAAAAGCCTGTTGCACGGTTGGCAATGATCACGCCGCTGGCTGCCAGCGCGCCCCGATGCACGGGCCATTGGCAATGCAGCGCCAGCCGCCTGTGGCGTTGTTCAGTTGTTGCACGGCGCGCCGCATATCGTCCCGCGAGCAGCTTTGTATCAAATCTTGTAATCGCTCCAGGTAACCCGATGAGTGGCCCGCCAACTGCGCATGCCACAGCAAGTCGGCGGCTTGGGCCATCGGCAGGGATTGGGCAGTGAATTGCTGCGCCAAGGCCTCGTTGCCCATGTCTGCGCTGCGCTCGATCAACGACGGCAGTTGTGCCAGGAACGTCTGCACCTGTTCGAGGATCTCACCCAGGGACGCGCTGGGAGACTGCACGCCGAACAGCAAGCCGGTCTGCCCATTGACCTGTCGGATGCCACTGAAAACGGCGTAGCCGATTTGCAGTTCGACCCGCAGGCGCTGGTAGAACGGGCCCTGAAGCAGATGACCGAGCAAGCGCCAGGCGGCTTCATCGGACAGGGCGTGAGTGGGTGTCGGGCAAAACAACAGCATCGCCGCTTCGCTGGACGCGGTGTTGATCTCATGCCAGCGACGCTGACCTTTGAGCGGTCGAGGCTCGTATTGCAAAGGCGCAGGCTGCCCAGGCAAGCGGGCTGCTGCGGTCTTGATCGCCGCTTCACAGGCTGCCGGCAACCCTGAGCCCAGCCCTTGCCAGCGGGCGGTGGCCCACGGTGCTGGCGTCGCTTGGGGCGTCGGCTGAACGCCGGCACAGCAGGCGGGCAACGCCTTGAGCAATTCGCGGATGGCAATCATCGGTGCCGGGGGTGGAGGCGCCAAGTGTTCAGCGGCAGTGCTCAAGCAGCGCGTCAGCGCTTCAAGCACGGCCGGCATCGGCTCGTGGAAGCCGAGCATTTTTACCTGCCAGTCATTGGCGATGGTTTCGAAAACCAACTCGACGCCCGCTTGACCGGCACTGTCGCGCAGCGGTTGTAACAGGCCGTCCAGGCCAGCAGGCACGGCGCCCTCAAATCGCCAGCGCAGGTACAGGGCGCCTTCATCGGTGTCATTGGCCAATGCCTGGCTGAATATCAGCGCCGATGTTTCCCGTCGGCCCCGTAAGCGGTCCTGGGCAAATGTGCGCAAGCCCCGGTGGGCGCTGGTCTGGCCGCGAATCAAGCCGGCACGTTCTTCTTGAGCGGCCGGACGAAGAAACGGGTTAGCCGGCGCAAGCTGCCATTCATGCCTGGCGGGCGGCAGATGCAGTGCGTCGAGCATGGCCTTGAGTGCTGCGAGACTTTGGTCCGATACGTCTTCGAGGTCGTTGCGTGCCAGCCCCAGGGCGCTTTGGACTTGCTGTTGGCGAGCAGTGAGCAAGGCGAACTCTTCACGTAGGGGCGTCCAGTCGCTGTGTGCGAAAAAACTCAGCCAGTCGTGCAGCAGCGCCTCGATCTGTGTCGTCGCTTCGCCTTGGATGTCGATATCCAGCACGGCCTGTCCGGCAAAGTGATACAGCACCGAGGCGTGCAAGGCAGTCGCCAGGTGTCGCGCTTTGAGTTCAGCGAACAAGCCACCCGGCGCCGGGCTGTTGAGCCAGGTACAGAGAAATGCCAGCGCTTCGCGCGGTGCGTCACAGGTGATGACCTGATGCAGATGATGATCGGCAACATGTTGATAGCCCCTGGCTTGCCTAGCCATCAGCGCCGGTGGCGCTGCCTGGGGATGCAGCGGGCCGCCGTTCAGCTGCGCACTGAATTGCTGCGCCAGCGCTTCCAGGTCTTGCTGCGATTGTGGGCCGGCAAGGCTCAACGTCATCTGCCCGCTTTGATAGAAGCGCTGATGAAATTCGCGCAACGCCTGCTGAAAAGCCTCATGTTCCACTGGCAGGCTGTCGCGATTGCCCGCATGAAAGCCGCGCAGCGGGTGATCAGTGGCCAGCCCCTCCAGCAAGGCCATCTGTTGCTGCGCCTTGGCATCTTGCGACCAGGCGACGAACTCGGCGTGCAGCACTTCGCGCTCGCGCAGTTGGTCGTCGAGGGCCAGGCGAGGGTGCGTCAGCATGTCGGCCAATCGCACGAGCCCATCGGCGAAGGTCGGAACCGGCAGCTCAAAAAAGAATTCGGTAGTGCGCTCGCGGGTGCTGGCATTCACTTGCCCGCCATGGCGCTGCACATAGGCCATCAACCCATCGTCTGCCGGAAAACGCTCGGTTCCCAAGAACAACAAATGCTCAAGGAAATGCGCCAGCCCCGGCCATGCCAATGGCGCGTCATGGCTGCCGGCAGCCACGCGCAAAACAGCCGCGCAGCGCTTCAAACGCGGTGCATGGCGCAGGCAAATGCGCAGGCCATTAGCCAGAGTGAGGTGCAGGGGTTGAGCGAGAACCGACGCAGGCATGGGCACTTCCGAAGCGGGGGAAGCGCCTATGCTAGCAAACCCGGTGGATCAGGGCTTGTGCAGCGCGCCGTAAAGCTCGGGGCGACGGTCATGCAGGTAATGATTGGCGGCGCGGGCATCGAGGATCGATTGCCGGTCCAGCGTGCCGACGATCAACGCTTCATCCAGGCCCGCCTGGGCAATGCGTTGGCCATCGGGCCCGGCAATGCTGCTTTGGCCGCAATAGTGAATATCGTCTTCGTGCCCGCAGTAATTGGCATAGGCCACGAAACATTGGTTCTCGAACGCTCGGGCCCGCACGGTGACGTCGGCGACAAAGTCGAACGGCACCATATTGGCAGTCGGTACCAGGATCAGTTCGGCACCGGCCAGGGCCAGGCGCCGGGTGTTTTCCGGAAACTCCAGGTCGTAGCAAATCAGGAAACCCAGCTTCCAGCCGTTCACTTCCACCAGCGGGAAGTCATCCTCACCCGCGCTGAACATCGCGTGGTCGAGGTCGCCAAACAGGTGAGTCTTGCGGTAGTTGCACAGGCGTTTGCCGTGGGCGTCGATCAACTGCACGGCGTTGTAGATCTGGCCGTCTTCGGCCCGCTCCGGGTAACCATACAGAATCGCCAACCCGGCACTTTGCGCGATTTCAGCAATGGTGTGTGCCGACTCGCCATCCCGGGCCTCGGCCAAGGCGCCTGTGGCTTCGGCGCCAATGTTGTAGCCGGTCAGGAACATTTCCGGCAGCACCAGCACATCGGCACCCGACGCTTCATGCGCCAGTTGCTGCAGGCGCTTGAGATTACCGGCCACGTCCAGCGGCAGTGGCGGGCATTGGTACAGGGCGACACGCATGTCAGGCTCCTTATTCGGGCAGGGCGATTGGCCCTATCTCGTCAAACACATCGCCGGGCCCTGGGTTTTGCGGGTGGGTGCGGCCGCCGAAGTGGGTCATGATGCCCCACACCGCGTTCAGCGAGGTTTGTACCGCGCCCTCCACCCAGGCTGGGGTCCAGGAAACGTCGTCGCCGGCGATAAAAATCCCACGTTGTTCGGCGGGCATGTCCTTCTGCATGAAGTGCGCATACATGCGCTGGTTATACCGATAGTGGCCGGGCAGTGCACCTTTGAAGGCCCCGAGGAAATGCGGGTCGGCTTCCCAGGACACGGTGATCGGGTCGCCGATGATGCGCGCCTTGATGTCGACTTTCGGGTAGATCTTCGTCAGCGCATCGAGTGCCAGTTTGACCCGCTTATCGATGGGCTGGGGCAGCATTTTCAGCGCGTCGCTCATCCACGAGTAGGACAGGCAGATCACCCCAGGCTTGTCGTCGCCGTTGTCGAAAAGATAAGTGCCGCGCGTCAGGCGGTCGGTGAGGGTCATGCTCATCAGGTCGCGGCCGGTTTCCGGGTCTTTGTCTTTCCAGAACGGGCGGTCGACCATGACAAAGGTTTTCGATGACTGCATGTAGCGCGTGCGGTCCAGAGCCATCCACATTTTTTGCGAGAACAGGGTTTCGTCGCATTCGATCTGGGTGGTCAGCAGCCAGCTTTGGCAGGTGGTCAATACAGCGGCGTATTCGCGGGTGTCACCGTAGATGTCGGTAACGGCGAAACGGCCGTCGGCGGCGTGAGCAATGCGCTTCACGCCGGCCCGTGGCGCGCCTCGATGCAATGAGCTGAGGCTGGTGCCGGCGGGCCAATGGGCACAGCGTTCCGGTACGTGACGCCAAATGCCCATGGGTACTTGGGCCACGCCGCCAACGACCAGATGCTGATGGTCGTCGCAGTTGGTCATCACCACGCGGAAGATCTCCAGCATCGAGTTGGGGAAATCCGAGTCCCAGCCGCCGGTGCCGAAACCGACCTGGCCAAATACTTCGCGATGATGAAACGACAGCTTGGCAAAGGCTTTTGAGGTGGCGACGAAGTCGTAGAAGGTGCGGTCATCCCACAGCGGCACCAGCTTATTCCACAACGCTTTGAGGCGCGGCACGTCGCGGTCACGGATCGCCTGTTGAATATCGCCGAACTGCGAACCGGCTTCCAGCGCGTCGGCCCAAGCGTCGGCGACCTCCTGGAACAGCACCGGCAGGTCGGAGAGTTTTTGCGCGTAGTGCGTCTGGCCTTCCAGATCGATGACGGTACTGCCAGACGCGGGCGTCAGCGGGTTGGGAAAGGGTTTGGTTTCCAGGCCCAGCTTGTCCACATAGTGATAGAAGGCCGTGGACGACACCGGAAAGCGCATCCCACCCAGCTCGGCGATAATGCCTTCGGCGCCTTCAAACGCTTGGGAACGCAGGCGACCACCCATTTTCGAGGCTTCGTACACTACCGGCTTGAGGCCCAGCTTCATCAGTTCGTAAGCGGCCACCAGGCCCGCGATCCCCGCGCCGACAATCGCCACTTCAGCACCATGGTTGGCGGCGGGAATACTGCCCAGGCCGGCCGGGTGCTCGATCCAGTCATCAAAGGCGAACGGGAAATCCGGGCCGAAGATGGTGATGGGCTTTTTACCATTGGCGGGGTGTCGGTTGGTCTTGCTGATGGTGCTGGACGGAATGCTCATGGCTGACCTTACTGACGACTCGGCGGGACAGGGCCCGTTGAGTATAGGAAAAGATGGCAGCCAGTTTAGGGAGCGTTGCGCTCGTTAATAAGACGCAATGTGTCGTCGGATTGCACTGGTTTTAGTCAATCTGACGAAGTGGCTGGTCAGATAGGTTGTCCACGGTCCAATTTGTTACTGAGAATGATTGAAGTAGTGGTTTTTTCCACACCCTCGACACTGCCGATCTGATCCAGCAATTGATCAAGCTGCTCCGGCGACTCTGTGCGCAGCCACGCCACGTAATCGAATTCACCGCTCACCGCGCACAACTGCTGCACCTGAGCCATCGCACTCAACCGGCGCAGCACTTCCTTGCCCGAACGCGGTTGCACGGTAATGCCCACATACGCCTGCAACCCGCCATCCGCCACACGCTGGCCCAGGCGCACACCATAACCGGTAATCACCTGGGTCTTCTCAAGGCGCGCCAGGCGCGAAGTCACCGTGGTCCGCGCAATCCCCAACTGCCGGGCAAGCATGGCCACGCTTTCGCGGGCGTTGAGCTGCAAGGCGGCGATCAGTTGACGGTCGATTTCGTCTAGGGCGGGCAAGGGTGAAGCTCCAGTGCGGGGGGCAGTGGGCAGGTATGTTACAGGCTTGGTCGGGCTTACAGAACTGTGGCACCAGACATGCAAAAGCCGCGCAATGCGCGGCTTTTTGGAGTTGGTGGGCCCGGTAGGACTCGAACCTACGACAAAGGGATTATGAGTCCTAAAAAAGGCCCAGTATCGACAGATAAAAAACGCCATAATGTCGCGGTTTAAGGGGGGTTCTTCTGCTGTTTTCAGAAAGTATTACACCTCCGGTGTGGACGGCTCGTGGACAGTAAAATCATTCGGTACTTCGTCTTCCTTCTGCACATTTTTCCCAAAACAAACCGCTGCGTTCGCCTTGCAGGCCGCGGATGGCGCGGTTGCTTTCACGGCATCCGGCGATGCTGATGTCTTGGCAAGGGAAGCCGGCGGTGATGACATCGACGGCTGACAAGTTGTGGGCCCCGCAGGCGCGCACGTCTTCAAATTGGCGTGCATGGGGAAATCGATCGGCAAGCACAGCCCGGTTAATGGGGTTAAGTTCGACCTGCCAGACGGTACGGTATCCGGCGTTTTCAAATCCGACATCAGCCTCTGATGCCTACGAACAGGCTGCCAATAGTGGGTTGCTGCATTCTTGAACTCGTTGTTCGGGATGCTCGCGGCATACTGGCGGGAGGCTCTGGGCCTTCAGGTAGGGAAAGTGGGTGTTAAGACAAAGAGAAGCCCGCAATAGCGGGCTCAGACTCTCTTTTTGGCCGCATCATAAATCTCGCTGTCGCGGCGGGCTCCGACCGCGATGATCAGAACCTGAATAGCTTTTCCATCAACACGATAGACAATTCGCGTATCGCCGGTTCGGATTCTGCGGCAGCCAGCGAGGCTGCCGCTCAAAGGTTTGCCGCTTTTGTCGGGCTCGCCGTTTTCGATCCTTTCTTCGATCACATCAAGGATCCGGTTAGCGGCAGCCGAACCAAGTTTATCGAAGTCGTCTTCTGTATCCGGGTGGTATGTGACGCCCCAAACCATCGCAAATCCTTAGTCTTTTTTGGTGTACCTAGCCCGCATATCTGCGTGAGAGATCGCCTTTTGTGGTTCGAAATTTGCCAGCCGATCACGCGCTGTCGCTTCAATGCGAAGGTCTTCCAGCTCATCAAGCATTTCCTGATAAGCCTCAACGTTCACAATGACTGCGGCCGGCTCGTTATCCTTGAATACGACCAGGCGATCGGTAGCGCGACTCGATACCTCTTTGAGCTTCGCACTGAATCCCCGCACCATCGCTGTAACCGATACGGCCTGTTCGGCCCGCTCAAGTAAAGCTGCCATGATTTAACTCCTGTAGATTACACAAGAAACACAAGGAAGCACATTAAGATGCGTAAAATCCTATGCGCTTACGTATGTAAAGTATTGCGCAATGCATCGCGCTATACAACCATCAGTTGAGTTAAATTATTAACCGGATGTACACCCTGCCTGGCCTCTCGTCGGAATTTTGCTTGCGAACGCTCGATTCGAATGTGGTTAAGCATCCGACGGAGGGCGTTTGATTTGTAACTCAAACGAACCCGCGATTTCTGCGAGCTTTCGGTCGCACTGGCCGCATCGAATATCCTGCATCAATTTATCCGATAATGGGTTTCAGTTTCCAAGCCCGCGCCGCTGCAGAAGCCGCATGCGTACCAAACTGCGTAGCGTTATCCGGCGGCGGTGTCGGCCCGTATTTGTGTGCGGCAAGGGCGGTGTTCATTTCCTGGAGTAGATCGATCACATCACCCAGTACCTGCAGCACGTTGACCCCCTCCGAACCCAGCCAGGTCCTGGGCGCCACCAGCCGTTGGCGGATCGCCGCCGTGCTTTCGCGTAGGCCCTGGATCCGTTCGTGCATGTCGCGGCCAACGGTCGCGTTGTGTTTTTGCCTCACCACCAGGTTCAGGTCCCTGCCGGTGGCGGTATGGATCGGCTATGACCCCAGCCGCACCCGCGACGATGCCACCTGCGTGGTGGTCGCGCCGCCGCTGGAGCAGGGCGGCAAATTCCGCATCCTGGAAAAACACTCCTGGCGCGGCCACTCGTTCACCTACCAAGCCAGCCAGTTCAACAAGCTGTGCGAGCGCTTCAACGTGCAACACATCGGCATCGATGTCACCGGCGTGGGCTACGGCGTGTTCGATCTGGTGCGCGACTTCTTCCCGCGCGCCACGCCGATCCACTACAGCCTTGAAACCAAGAACACGCTGGTGCTCAAAGCCCAGGACACCATCCAGGGCCGCCGCATCGAGTGGGACGCCAGTTGGAACGACATCGCCGCCGCTTTCCTGACCATCAAGCGCGGCGCCACCACCAGCGGCCAGATCACCTACAGCGCATCACGCACTGACGCCACCGGCCACGCCGACATCGCCTGGGCGGTGATGCACGCACTGGCCCACGAACCCCTCAACGTCCACAAGAAGCGGCGCAGCCGCTGGTCAACCCTCGAAGGCAGCCATGAACGATCCCAAGCCACCGGCCACCCGCACGCACCGCAAGGTCAACACGTTCAGCTTCGGCGCGCCCGAGTCGGTGCTGACCGGCAACCTGGGCGAATACATGGGCGTGTTCGCCAGCGACGACGGGCAACTCTACACGCCGCCCGTCTCCCGCACAGGCCTGGCCAAGCTGCTGCGCGCCAATGCCCACCACGGCACCATCCCGCGCTTCAAACGCAACCTGCTGCTGCGTGACTTCGTCCCCTCGGCCGGGTGCAGTGCGCAGACCATGGGCCGCGCTGCGTTGGATTTTATGGTGTTCGGCGAGGCCTACTTTCAGCGCAAATCCAACGTGCTGGGCCAAGTGCTGGAACTGGAGCACCTGCCGGCGCTGAACATGCGCAGAAAGGTCGGTGGCGGGTGTGTGCTGCTGTTGCCAGGGGGAAAGCAACTGCACTTCGACGCGGACCAGGTGGAGCATGTGATGGACTATGACGTGGAACAGAACATCTACGGCGTGCCTGACTACCTGGGCGGGATGCATGCGCTGCTGCTCAACGAGTCGGCCACGCTGTTTCGGCGCCGGTACTACAACAACGGCGCGCACGCAGGGTTCATCTTCTACACAAACGACCCAAACCTGTCGGAGGCGGACGAGGAACGCATGCAGGCACAGATTGGGGCGAGCAAGGGGGTTGGGAATTTTCGTTCGCTGTTCGTGAACATTCCGGGGGGCGGGGATAAGGCGATTCAGATCATTCCGGTGGGGGATATTGCGACGAAGGATGAGTTTGAGCGGATCAAGAATATTACGAGGAATGACGTGATTGCGGCTTGGCGGATGAATCCGGCGCTGGCGGGGTGCATGCCGGAGAATGCGGCGGGGTTTGGGGATATGGAGAAGATTGACCGGGTGTATATGAATAATGAGATACGACCGATTAGGCAGTTGTTTTTGCAGGTGAATGGGCAGTTGCGCAGGGATCGGCGGGTTGCCTGGACTGAAAGCTAAGGCGTGTGTTTTAGGCGCCCGGTGGGATGCACCGGGCGCGGACTAGTTACCGCGGACCCAGGTTGGTTGGCTCTAACGGGGCATCTGACTTCGATGGGGCATCTGGCTCGAAAGAGAACAGTAGATCATCAATGATCGCCTTGCCCATTTCGCCCAAGTAGTGCGAGGCGAACGCAAACCTCTCCGCCCTGGGGTCCATGGCGGCCTCAAGCGAGAGAATTTTGGAGTAATAGAGCACGTGCGATGCGTGATCAAGGGCTTCCCGGATCGGTACCCCCGCGTTAACGCGGAACAGTTTCAGATCTTCTTTTTCCTCGCCGCAATCTGCGAAGGTTACGGCGCCGATGGTTTCGGCTGAGGATGGAGTGCTCATTGCTGACCTCCTGATTTACGGAAGTTCTGAGCGGACGTTGTGGTTTTGAACGAGGTTTTTCCGTACTGCATAGCTTGCTCCTTGGTATTACCAAAAGAGCTGCCACTGACGTTTCCAGGCGTAAAGGTGGCAGCTGTACGCAGGCTGGAAACCGAGAAGAAGCGACTCGGCAGACACGAATGTCTCCCACGCACAGCCGCCAAAAAGCACAAAAAGCAGGCACAAAAAAAGCGTCCGCTGATTGTTTGGCGACGCTGTAGCGTCACTTCTTGTCGGGTTTCCAGGCCCGGTCGCTGATGAGCAGCGACATGAAGGAGGTTAACGCGGTGACCTCTGGGCTGCAACTCGCAAAGCAGGTAGGATCCTTCTGAATCGAGTGATGGCAAAATAGAATGCCTTCTTCAGGTGGCACGAAAACAAGGAACGTTGATGCAGCCCAACCTCAGCTTTACCGATGTGGTGCGCGCGATTTTGCGTGAACACCCGGTAGGACTCACACCTCAAGAAATCAGGACGATCGTCAAAGAACGCTATCCGACTTATTACGGCACTGAGTCGCATGTGCGTAATGTCGAAAGCGGTAACTACAAGGATCTTGACCACGCGTTACTCGCCAGGATCTACATCGCATGCCGCAGTGCGAACGACATTTTCGCGGACAAGTCGCAGAAGCCTCATCGGATGTCATTGGAGACAGGCGCTGAACCTCAGGAGCTAAATGAGCCAGACTTTATCGAAGTTGAGGACCTAGAAAAGCTAGCTGCAGACGTCGGCACGTTGTATGTATTGGGAACGAATCTATTCACGTCCGAAGGCGTTGAAATTATCAAAATAGGAATCACCACTGGGCCTGTGGAGAAGCGGATTGCACAGCTTTACACAACCGGGGTGCCGTTTCGTTTTCGAGTGATTTCGCAGCTTGAGACTACAAACTATGCAAAGCTTGAACAGGCATTACATTGCTTGTTTGATAAGTATCGAATAAACAAGGCTCGAGAATTTTTTACAGAGCGATGCCTTCGGCATATCCCTGACTTAATAGCTATTCATCGCAGCATTGAGCAGGCATAGTGCCCGACGATCTTTTAGTGATTTAGATGGCTTCTGAACAAGGAATGTTTGAGATGGCAAAAATAAAGAAAAAAGATGCGCGAATTGAACGTGCTAAAATCAAAGCCAAACGTGAGCATGAACAACGGCTGCGCAGTTTTTATGCAGGGATCAGTGATATACATAAAGATCCCGTAGTAATAAATATCAAGGCGGCGGTTGAGTACTTCAAGTCATTCATGTCTGAGGATGTTTGGGCTCGTAGAAAGTCTGGTGTGGAAGGATACTTTGCGGGGATCACCAAATCTATAGTTGAATCTGCCACTAAAGACTCAATGCAGTACAATAATCGAATGGCTTACTTTGCTAAATGGATAGACTGGTACCTGTATCTGGCCGAGGTCTGCTCTACAAAAGCTTTTGGGCATGATCAGTCGCAATGGGCGCGAATAAAACCTTATTTCATGAAGATTGGCAGTTCTATAGACTTACTTAAGAGCGTCGTTGGAGTGGAGAAACGTGTTAAAGATATGTTCTATGGGAAAGACAATAACGCTGACTCGGTATTGTTTGAATTGATTGTAGCCATAGCTTACGCAGAACAGGGCTGGCTTGTAGAGTTTATCCCAGAGGTTAAGGGTGGAGGGAAAACTCCTGACTTGAAAGTGATTAAAGGTGATGATGTTCTTTTCGTCGAGTGTAAACGATTCCAAAAAGTGACCGATTATTCAGAGCAAGAACGGGAGGCATGGCTGAAGCAGTGGGCAGAATTGCTGCCTGAAATGCTGAAAAGTAAACTGCCTTTTATGGTAAGAGTTAATTTTAAATCCGAAGTGGCGTCTATTCCTAAAGGAGCAGTTGCGGAGCTATACCGGTCGGCGATCAAGGATAAAACTCCATTTACGGAAAATTCAGAGTTCGAGTTGACGCTTAAACTTATCAATTATCCAAAAATGTGGGATCATTTTTCAAAATTTTCGGTTAAATTCCCCTCTCCGGAAATAAACGCCCTGATAGATCAAGAATGGGAATCTCATGCCTCCTATACAATGGCGATGGATGCCAAGTTTTTACGCATGCCGGAAGCGGAATCGGCACTTAATCGGTTTGTAAAAATTATACGTAGAGTTTATTGTGCTAGATGGGAATGCACAGCAGATATTTCCATTGATAGGAAAGCTAGGGATGTCAGGAGTTTACTGGTTAAGGCAGTAGAGCAGGCGCCGGAGCATGGTAAAACGGTTATCCATATTGCATACGAAACCTTGCACGGACCAGAAGTCGAGTTTATTCGAGATAAAAAGATTTTTAATCTTGTGAACTCATTTGATTACGGAACAAAAGACGTCGCTTGTGTTTTTTGCCATGCGCTACAGCCGGCAGCGTATCCAGATGGAGTGTTTGAGTTTGCCGAAACTACGAGGTTTTTCAGTCGTTCAATGAAGGCGGAAGACATTTTGCCAGGACATCAACTGTTGTTCTCTGGAGAAACCGCTGAAATCTCGTTTAATGATGCCCACTGGCTGCAAGATGCTTTAAAAAGGGTCGGTAAAAAAATCTGAGCAAATTTGCTGTGTTCTTATGGTTCTGGATGAGGTAGGAGGGCCGGGCCAGATGTCATATGAGCGCTTGCGTATATCTCACGTTTGTTGTGGTGCTGGAGTTTTTTGAGCTGATCCGGTCAGGAAGAATCTCGGCTGCACAAATCGAGTCGGGCTTTGAGGAGGCTGTAGCTGCCATTGGAGGCGTAGAGGACTTTACACCGGTGAATGATTCGGTGAATGACTTGGCTGCTTCGAAGGAGGTAGTAAGCGCTTTCCTAAGTAATGGAAACTTGAAGGGTTTGTCCTACGGAGCGCTTGTATACTTTTTGTAC
Source organism: Pseudomonas sp. R4-39-08 (assembly GCF_003852275.1). Taxonomy (NCBI): domain Bacteria; kingdom Pseudomonadati; phylum Pseudomonadota; class Gammaproteobacteria; order Pseudomonadales; family Pseudomonadaceae; genus Pseudomonas; species Pseudomonas sp. R4-39-08. The sequence continues at coordinate 5,315,923 of NZ_CP027733.1, read as the reverse complement.
TTGGTGCTGGCGGCGTTCGCAAAGGACCCGATAGGCAATATAAATAAGAGTTTCGAACTGCAACGAAATATCTCGGGGCTGTTCACCAGCGTTGGGACTCCCGCCGCAGCTCGGGCACAAGCGCGTCACCTACCCTCAGGAGCCGATAAAAGTGAGCTGGTGGGCTTTAGGATCGTCACAGGGGTGGATATCCATCTGATGGACGAACCAAGCAGGCAGTCTGAGACCGTGCTCAAAATTAGAATTGGTTCATTGGTACAGGTACTAGATTCCGCAGATCGAGCATGGCTCTACGTCTCAGTAGTCATGGAAGATGAGCTTTACGAGGGTTGGATTTTGCGTCGCTATACAAAGCGGATTGAGTAAGATTTAAGCGGGTGCGGACGTTTTGTGGACGGGAAGCGATTTTTTGTAGTTTTCAGCTCGACCTTTTTGAACTCCAAAAACGACGAAAGCCGCGCAATGCGCGGCTTTCAAAGTGGTGGGCCCACACGGACTTGAACCGTGGACCAAAGGATTATGAGTCCTCTGCTCTGACCAACTGAGCTATAGGCCCTTGTAACTGGACGCGGATTATAACGACGGTTTCCCCGCTGTGCCATCCGTAAAATCCCTCATCCGTGTACGAAGGAAGGTTGCGGCAAATTGCTCCGGTGGCAGGGGCAGGCTGACGATGTAGCCTTGCATCTGTTCACAGCCTTCTGCGGCGAGGAAGGCTTGCTGGGCGGGGTTCTCCACGCCTTCGGCGATGATGGTGAATTGCATGCTGTGGCCGAGGGCGATGATGGCGCGGACGATGGCGGCGTCGTGAGGGTCGTCGGGCAGGCCGCGGACGAAGGATTGGTCAATCTTGAGGAAGTCCAGCGGCAGGCGCTTGAGGTAGCTGAGGGAAGAATAGCCGGTACCGAAATCATCGATTGCCAGCTGCACGCCCAGGCCTTTGAGTTGGTGCAGCACTTCCAGCGCTTCTTCGGCCTGGCTCATGATGAAGTTTTCGGTGATCTCCAGTTGCAGGCAGCCGGGCTCCAGGCGGTAGTCGCGCAGCAGTTGTTCGATGCGTGACAGCAGGTTGGGGTGACGCAGTTGCGCGCCGGCGAGGTTGACGGACAGTGGCCCGAAATCATCGAAAGCGTCTTGCCAGGCGTGCATCTGTCGGCAGGCCTGTTCCAGTACCCAGTCGCCAATTTGCAGGATCGTGCCGTTCTCTTCGGCCAGGGCGATGAAGTGTTCGGGCGGTACGTCGCCAAAGGTCGGGTGGTGCCAGCGTATCAAGGCTTCGGCGCCGATCAGTTGCTGGGTGAGCAGGCTGCGTTTGGGTTGGTAATACAGGCTCATCTCTTCACGTTCGATGGCGCGGCGCAGTTCATGCTCCAGTGCCACGCGTTCATTGGCCTGAGCCGTCAGGTCGCGGGTGTAGCTTTCAACGCGGTTGCGGCCCTTGGCTTTGGAACGGTACATCGCGGCGTCGGCATTTTTGACCAGGGTGGCGACATCGGTGCCGTCCTGCGGGTACAAACTTGTGCCGATACTCGCGCTGATAAAGAATTCGTGCTCGCCGGCCTGGAAGGGCGGTGTGAAGCAATCGAGCAGTTTGTTCGCCAGATATTGCGCATCGCTGGCCTGGTGCAGGCCGGGCAGCAGGATGATGAATTCATCGCCGCCCAGGCGGGCGACGGTGTCGATATCGCGCAGCTGGTCCTTGAGGCGTACGGCGATGTCTTTGAGCAGCAGGTCGCCGACCGGGTGGCCCAGGCTGTCGTTGATGTGTTTGAAGCGGTCCAGGTCAAGAAACAACACCGCGCCTTGATTGCCGCTTTCCTGCTGGCCGTTGAGGGCCGCCTGTAGTCGGCTTTCAAACAGCGTGCGGTTGGGCAGGCCGGTCAACGGGTCGTGATGGGCCTGATAGTCGAGGCGCGCCTGGGCGAGCTTGAGGCTGGAGATGTCGGCAAATACGGCGACAAAATGCGTGACCACCTGCTCGCGATTGCGCACGGCGCTGATGGTCAGCCAGCTCGGGTACAGCTCACCGTTCTTGCGCCGGTTGGAAATTTCGCCCTGCCAGTGACCTTGGGTCGTCAGTTGGTGCCACATCGCGGCATAGAAAGCGCTGTCGTGCATGCCGGAGGCGAGCAGGCGCGGGGTATGGCCCAGCGCTTCGGCCTCGCTGTAGCCAGTGATTTCACTGAAGGCGCGGTTTACTGCACTGATGTTCTGCCGCGTGTCGGTGATCAATACGCCTTCGGCGGTGCTTTCGAACACTGTGGCGGCTTGTTGCAATTTTTCCTGCATCAGCTGGCGTTCGGTGATGTCGCGGGCGATGGTCAGCATGCAGTCTTCGTCGCCAATGGGCAGCGGGCGGCTGGACAGTTCGCAGAGGCGAATCTGGCCGTCGACGCGGCGGATACGGCAGATGAAGTCGCGGACAAAGCCGTCGCGCTGCATCAACTCCAGCATGTGCTTGCGCTCATTAAGGTCGACCCATATGCCAAGGTCCAAAGCCGACTGGTCGAGCGACGTGGCGCTGGTGTAGCCGGTCAGGTGGCTGAAGCCTTCGTTCACTTCGATCAGCAGCCCATCGCTTTGCCGGCTCAGCAACAAGCCATCGGGGGAGGCATGAAACGCCTTGGCAAACTTCTCCTCGGAAGTTTGCAGCTGCTGTTGGGTTTCCTTGAGCTGGGTGATATCTCGCACCACGACCACCAGTGCCTCGGTGGTATCGAGTTGGAACGGCTCGGTCGAAATAAGCCCGGTAAACGCCTGGCCATTGCTGCGCCAGAAAATCATCTCCAGGTTGCGGATGCTGGTGGTCTGCACGCGTTGCAGCAAATCCGGACCGACGCCTTCAACACCCCAGATATTCAGCTCGGTGGCGGTTTTGCCCACCACCTCCTGGGCGCTCAGGCCAATCTGGTCTTCAAAGGCCTTGTTGACTTCAAGCAGGCATCCGTCGGACAGGCGGGCGATCACCAGGATGTCCGGGCATTGCTGGAACACGGAGGCAAATTTCTGCTCTGACAGCTGCAGTGCCTCTTCCGTACGCTTGGCTTCGCTGATGTCGATCATCAAGCCGCGCAGCACCGGTTCATGGCCGTATTCGATCAGGCTGACAATGTCGCGTACCCACAGGCAGCGGCCATCGGCGGTGATAACGCGATAGTCGATGCTGTGATCACGGTTGGCGCGGGTTTCACGGTAGCAATACGTTTCGGCGCGGGTCAGGTCGGCGGGGTGAATGATGTTGCGCCAGAAACCGGGGATCAGCCAATGTGCGCGGGGGTAGCCGAGCAATTCTTCAGCATGGGGCGACACGTAGCTGTAGGTGAAATCGCTGATGTTGGCTTCCCAGGCGATAGCGGACAGGCTCTCCACCAGGCCGCGATAGTGGTACTCGCTGCTGCGCAGTTCTTGCTCAAGGGCAACCCGGCGGGAAATTTCCGAGCTGAGCCGACGATTGATTCGAATCACAACGGCCAGCACGGTGCTCAGCAGCAATACCGCAGGCAGACCGTACATCAGCAAATCCGCCCAGAGCGTGCGGTGATCGCTGAAGCTGCCGACCCAGCGCTGCTGGATCGCATCGGTTTCGGCTGGGCTGAGATCGGCGAGCACTTTGTCCAGAATGCCCACCAGTATTTTCTCATCCTGCGGGACGCCCATTGCCAACTGATAGCGGTAGGGCGTTTCGCCGCTCACGTACAAGCCATCGAGTTTCAGTTGGCGCAGGCTCCACACGCTGGAAGCCAGGTCGCTGACGACCGCATCGACTTCATCGGTGGCCAGGGCCTGCAGCATAGAGCTGACGTTCGGCATCGCGACGAGATTGAGGTCCGGATGGTGGGTGCGCAGTAATTCATGAGGCGCATAGTTTTCCACCACGGCGATTTTCAGTCCGTACAAATCGTTGAGATTGCGCGGCTTGGCGCCGCCTTCATGGGCCAGTATCACGATGGGAAAGTCGAGATAGGGGCGCGTGAAGGCCAGGAAACTCTGGCGTTCCGGGGTAGACATGACGCCAGGTAGCAGGTCGAGCTGACTGTTGCGTGCTTGCTCAAGCACAGCGGTCCAGTTTGCCGGCTCGATCAGCTTGACCCGGATGCCCAGGCGATCCTGGATCAGGCGCACATAATCGGCGGACAGGCCCTGGTAGCGGCTCTCTTCATCGCGGTATTCAAAGGGCGGCCAGGACGCATCCACCCCAAGGCGCAGCTCCTGATGGTCCGTCAGCCAGCTACGCTCATCATCCGTGAGAGTCAACGCGCCAGCCGTTGCGGTCCAGGTCAGCAGCGACAGCAGTATCACGGTCGGCAATCTGGGCATAACGGTCTCGTTATGGCACGGGGAATTTCTCGAGTGTAGACGGGCATTGCGGGGGAGGGGAGTTGCGGGGCAGTTATCTGTGGAAGTAATTGTTAGAAAGCAAAACCCCCGGCCTGGGCCGGGGGTTCTGGTATCACTCGTCGAGGAAGGAGCGCAGATGCTCGCTTCGCGTCGGGTGGCGCAACTTGCGCAACGCCTTGGCCTCGATCTGACGGATCCGCTCACGGGTCACGTCAAACTGCTTACCGACTTCCTCAAGGGTGTGGTCGGTATTCATGTCGATGCCGAAACGCATGCGCAGTACCTTGGCTTCACGGGCAGTGAGGCCGGAGAGTACGTCGCGAGTCGCTTCCTTGAGGCTCTCAACGGTGGCGACATCGATTGGCGACTGCATGGTCGAGTCTTCGATGAAATCACCCAGATGGGAGTCTTCGTCATCACCGATCGGGGTTTCCATGGAGATCGGCTCTTTAGCGATCTTCAATACCTTGCGGATTTTGTCCTCAGGCATTTCCATGCGTTCGCCCAACTCTTCCGGGGTCGGTTCGCGACCCATTTCCTGCAACATCTGCCGGGAAATTCGGTTGAGCTTGTTGATGGTCTCGATCATGTGCACCGGAATACGGATGGTGCGGGCCTGGTCGGCGATCGAGCGAGTGATCGCCTGACGGATCCACCAGGTGGCATAAGTCGAGAACTTGTAGCCGCGACGGTATTCGAACTTGTCCACCGCTTTCATCAAGCCGATGTTGCCTTCCTGGATCAGGTCGAGGAATTGCAGGCCACGGTTGGTGTACTTCTTGGCGATGGAGATCACCAGACGCAAGTTGGCTTCAACCATCTCTTTCTTCGCGCGGCGGGCCTTGGCCTCACCGATCGACATGCGACGGTTGATGTCCTTGATCTCGGCAATCGTCAGGCCGGTTTCAGCCTCCAGTGCGCTCAGTTTCTGCTGGCAACGGAGGATGTCCGGCTGCAGGCGACCAATGGCTTCGGCGTATTTCGCCTTGCCTTTGGCCAGGGCGTCGCTCCAGCTTTCGTCAACTTCGTGGCCCGGGAACTGGCGCAGGAAATCGGTGCGCGGCATGCGCGCATCACGGACACAGAGCTGCATGATCGCACGCTCTTGTGCACGCAGACGCTCAAGGGCGCTACGAACCCGCTCAACCAGGCCTTCGAATTGCTTCGGTACCAGTTTGATCGGCATGAACAGCTCAGCCAGGGCCAGCAGCTCGGCAATGGCCTGCTTGTTGGCACGACCATGCTTCTTCAGGGCCTTGCGGGTGATTTCCATTTGATCGGAAACCGCACCGAAACGCTGGGCAGCGATGACTGGGTCTGGACCGCTTTCGACTTCTTCTTCGTCGTCGGTGCTGGCTTCAGCCTCGTCTTCGTCGGCATCGTCGTCCGCTTTCGGCGCCTTCGGATCGACAGGCGGCGGTATTTCGGCGGCAGGCGGCGCAATGCCGTCGTCCGGGTCGATATAACCGCTGAGGACGTCAGACAGGCGGCCGCCTTCGGTGGTGACGCGAGTGTACTCGGAGAGAATGTGGTCAACCGTGCCAGGGAAGTGCGCGATTGCGCCCATCACTTCACGGATGCCCTCTTCGATACGCTTGGCGATTTCGATTTCGCCTTCGCGTGTCAGCAACTCGACGGTACCCATTTCACGCATATACATGCGCACAGGGTCAGTCGTGCGACCGATGTCGGTCTCCACCGCGGCCAACGCGGCAGCGGCTTCTTCAGCGGCTGCCTCGTCGGTATCGGCGTCGGCCAACATAAGGGCGTCCGCATCCGGAGCACTCTCGTGTACGGGGATCCCCATGTCATTAATCATGCGGATGATGTCTTCCACCTGCTCTGGATCTGAAATATCCTCAGGCAGGTGGTCGTTGACCTCTGCGTAAGTCAGATACTTCTGCTCACGACCAAGGGTGATCAACTCTTTGATACGAGACTGCTGTTGCGCTTTTCCGGACATAACACCCTATCCACTGAAGGTCTTGGCGGGCAAAAAACAAGCCGAGGATTATACCCGAGCTATGACCTCACACGCCAGCTGAGGTCGGGTTTGATGTGCAAACGTTCTGTTTTAAGAGGTCGCGCATCTGTTTTGCTATCTGAATCTGCTCTTCAGCCGACAATCCCGGCTGTCTTGCTCTCTTGATGAGCTCATCGAGGGTCTGTGTATGTTGACCCGCGGATAACCTGTTAATGGTGTCTAAAAACTGTTGTTCAAGGTTATCGCCGTCAATTAGCCACTCCTTTTCCGCGAGTGCCTTCAATAGGCGGCCCTGTTCCGTGCCATGCCAGCGAGCCATCAGCTGAATTGAGTTTAGCTTAGGATTTTTCTGCACGGCCTCGATCAGGGCGATAAGCACCTGAGCGTAGGTGTTGCTCTCGTTGGCGAAATGATCGGCGCTTTCTACCTTGCCCGCCAATTGCGGGTGGTGGATAAGCGTGCGCAACGCAATCAGCGTCGGCGCTTCTACGGCAACCGGCGTGCGCGGGGCATAGGCCTCATCGCGATCGCCGCGCTTGCCATTCTTGCTCCAGGGCTTCTTGTCCCACTTCTTGCCGCCGGCCCCGGGCTTCTTCGGCGTCCACTCCTGCTGGGGCGTAAACGCCTCCTGCGGTTGGTGAAAGTCGGCATAGTCCGGCATGGCGTCGTAATCCATGCCTGGGTCGTAGGTGGGCGGCGCGTGCTGAGGGGCGCTGTGCACCAGCTGGCTCACGGCTTCGCCGCTCAATCCGGTGATTTCCAGCAGGCGCTGGCGCATCAGGGTGCGCAAATTGGCGCCTGGGACCTTGTCGATCAACGGCGCTGCGAGGGTGGCCATGTGGGCCTTGCCTTCAAGCGAGCGCGGGTCGGCCTCTTCGGTCAACTGCTGGAAAAAATAGTCCGCCAGCGGTTGTGCATGTTGATTGATACGCGCACGGAACGCGTCGGTGCCTTCGGAGCGCACCAGGGTGTCCGGGTCTTCGCCTTCGGGCAGGAACAAAAAGCGTGCACGGCGCCCGTCCTGCAGGCTCGACAGCGTGGCCTCGAGCGCGCGCCAGGCGGCATTGCGGCCGGCCTGGTCGCCGTCGAAACAGAACAGCACGCTGGGCACGACGCGGAACAGGCGCTTCATGTGTTCTTCGCTGGTGGCGGTGCCGAGGGTCGCCACCGCATTGCGCAGGCCCTGCTGAGCCAGGGCGATGACGTCCATATAGCCTTCAACCACGATGATCTCGTCGAGGTTGCGGTTGTTCTTGCGCGCTTCGAACAGGCCGTAGAGTTCCTGGCCTTTATGGAACACCGGGGTTTCCGGGGAGTTCAGGTACTTGGGCTTGTCGTCCCCCAGCACTCGGCCACCGAACGCAATGATGCGGCCGCGGCTGTCGCGGATCGGAAACATCACGCGGTCACGGAAGCGGTCATAGCGTTTGCCAGTCTCGGCGTTTTCAATCAGCAGGCCGGCGTCAATCATGGCTTTTTGCTGGAGCGTATCGCTGCTCAGGTGCTTGTACAGGTTGTCCCAGCCGGGCGGGGCAAAACCGAGCCCGAAGTCCCGGGCGATTTCCCCGGTGAGGCCCCGGCCCTTGAGGTAATCGACAGCGGCTTTGCGCTGCGGATGGCTTTTAAGCGCCTGCCGATAGAAATCGGCAGCGGCGGTCAGCAGCGGATACAGCGGCGAGTCGGTGGGTTGTCGCGGTTTGTGCGCGCGGCCACTTTCTTCGCGGGGGATTTCCATGCCGGCGGCTTTCGCCAGGTCCTCGACGGCCTGGGGGAAATCCAGATTGTCGTGGTCCATCAGGAAGCCGAGGGCGTTGCCGCCGGCGCCGCAACCGAAGCAGTAATAGAACTGCTTGTCCGGGCTGACACTGAACGACGGGGTTTTTTCCTTATGGAACGGGCAGCAGGCGGTGTAGTTCTTGCCGGCTTTTTTCAGTTGCACGCGTGAGCTGACAACATCGACGATGTCGGTGCGGTTCAGAAGGTCGTCAATAAAGCTCTGGGGAATCAGCCCGGCCATGGCGTTCTCGTCATCACTGCGTGTAAATGAGGGCCCGTGAAATGTTCAAGCGCGCGTTGGGCGCTCGAGCATTATCGTCTGCATGGGGTGTCAGGGAGTGTATCTGCCGAACATTCGCTGACGTTAGTCTCTATCAGTGTCCGACGAATAAAAGTTGCCCGTGAGTCCGGTCTTGACCTGTGAGCGGTCTCGGAAGCTCATCGATGGGCACAGTCGACACAGTTGATCGCCTGCTTGAAGAATAGGTGTGCTCGTCAGTAGCCTTGTTAGGCTCGTCAGAAGAGACGTGCACCGCTGGCAAAAGAGCCAGTCCTGACGTGTGAAGCAGTGTCTCGGTCGCGTGTGCGGCGTCGACGATGAAGCATCAAGCGATATCCGCAAATGCCAACAGCCCGGCTGAGGGCCGGGCTTGGCAGAAGCTTGCTACGAACGTCTGTGTATTAGTACAGACGAACGGCGCGGCGCTGTTCGCGCTGAACTTTCTTGGCGTGACGCTTAACAGCGGCTGCTGCCTTACGCTTACGCTCAGAAGTTGGCTTCTCATAAAATTCGCGGCTACGAACTTCAGCCAGAACACCGGCTTTTTCGCAGGAGCGCTTGAAACGACGCAGAGCTACGTCGAAGGGTTCGTTCTCTTTTACTTTGACGGCTGGCATCCAGAGCTACCTTCTTTCATTACCGGGATCAACGTTCTCGTCGCAAACAATTCGCGGCTGAGGTCGTCGGTTTTTAAGGGTTGCGGATGTTAACCCCTCATTGGCAGGAATGCAAAGCCTCTGATCGAAAACCGCTAGTCGGGAGGGGGAGTGGCGACTATTATGCGCGCCTTCGAATTCAGCCTCTACAAGGCGCAAACCCATGCTAGTACTGGGACTTGAAACCTCCTGCGACGAAACCGGTGTCGCACTTTACGACAGTGAACGCGGGCTTTTGGCCGATGCGCTGTTCAGTCAGATCGACCTGCACCGCGCCTATGGCGGCGTGGTGCCGGAGCTTGCCAGCCGTGATCACGTCAAACGCATGCTGCCGTTGATTCGCCAGGTGTTGGATGAGGCCGGCTGCGTGCCGACCGAGATCGACGCGATTGCCTATACCGCAGGCCCGGGATTGGTCGGAGCCCTTCTGGTTGGGGCTTCCTGTGCCCAGGCGTTGGCGTTTGCCTGGGGGATTCCGGCCCTCGGTGTGCACCACATGGAAGGGCATTTGCTGGCACCGATGCTGGAAAAAACACCGCCAGCGTTCCCGTTCGTCGCTTTGTTGGTTTCGGGGGGGCATACGCAGCTGGTTCAGGTCGACGGCATCGGCCAATACACGCTGTTGGGCGAGTCGCTGGACGACGCCGCAGGCGAAGCATTCGACAAGACCGCGAAGATGATGGGGCTCAATTATCCCGGCGGTCCGGAAATTGCCCGTCTTGCCGAAAAAGGCGTGGCCGGTCGTTACACCTTCCCACGGCCGATGTGCGATCGCCCGGGGCTGATGTTCAGCTTCAGCGGCTTGAAAACCTCGGCGTTGAATACCTGGCAGCAGAGCGTCAGCGCCGGAGACGACGGCGAGCAAGCCCGTTGCGACATCGCGCTGGCGTTCCAGCAGGCCGTGGTGGAGACTTTGACCATCAAGTGCAAGCGCGCCCTGAAGCAGGCAGGCATGAAGCGCCTGGTGATAGCTGGCGGCGTCAGTGCCAACAAGGCTTTGCGCAGCGCGTTGGAGAAAATGCTCGGTGAGATGAACGGCGACGTGTTCTATGCGCGCCCAGAGTTCTGCACCGACAATGGCGCCATGATCGCCTACGCTGGCTGTCAACGCCTGCAGGCCGGGCAGCATGAGAGCCTGGCGATCAGCGTGCAGGCGCGTTGGCCGATGGAGCAGTTGTCACCGCTGTAAGGGTTAGCCTGGACGCCCGTTAGAAATGCCGTTCGCGCCCGGCAAACAGGTCGCGTAGATTGCCGCGGTGGCGCCAGACGATCAGCAGTGTCAGCACGCTCATCGGCAGCAGCGCCGCCGGTGCTTGCCAGGCCAGTAACGGCAGGGTGAGCGGTGTGGCGATCAGCGCAGCCAACGAACTGGTGCGGGTCAGGTAGAACGTCAGCAGCCAGGCGAGTACCGCCAGCAAGGCTGCCGGCGGGTAGATCCCCAGCAGCATGCCGGCCGCCGTGGCGACGCCTTTGCCGCCGCGAAAGCGGAAGTACAGGGGAAACAGATGGCCCAGGACGGCGCATACGCCCACCCAGGCCTGCTGTTGCAGGGTAAGGCCGACGAGGCTGGCGAGCAGTACGGGCAGCAGGCCCTTGCAGATGTCGCCCAGCAGCGTCAGCACGGCGAGTTTCTTGCCGGCCAGGCGCAACATATTGGTGGCACCGGCATTGCCTGAGCCACTCATTCGCGGATCGGGATTTCCCGTCAGGCGGCTGAGCAAAATGGCAAAGGACAGCGAGCCGAGCAGGTAGGCGAGAATCGCCAGTGACCAAAACATGCTAACTATTCCGGGCGAGGACGCCCTGATTCTAACGGGGCATCGCGCCCTTGTCGTGCTGCGGAGAAGAGTGCTTGGACAGAGTGTTTATCGAAGGCCTGGAAGTCGACACCGTGATCGGCGCCTACGACTGGGAGCGCGGAATCCGTCAATGCCTGCGCCTGGACCTGAGCTTTGCCTGGGATAACCGTCCGGCCGCCGCCGGTGACGACCTGGCCCTGGCACTGGATTATGCCAGCGTGTCCGCGCGTATCCAGGCCTTTGCCGAGCAATCCCACTACCAATTGGTGGAAACCTTCGCCGAACGCCTGGCCGAAGTGTTGATGAGTGAATTCCAGATTCCCTGGCTGCACCTCAAATTGACCAAGCCAGGTGCCGTCCCAGCGGCCAAAGGCGTGGGCGTGGAGATCGAGCGCGGATGTCGCTGACTCAGGTTTACCTTGGCCTGGGCAGTAATATCGAGCGCGAGCTCAATTTACGTGCGGGACTCGATGCGCTGGCGAGCTTTTTGACGGACATGCGCTGTTCGGCGGTGTTCGAAAGCCAGCCGGTGGGTATCAAGAGCGGGCCGTTCTTCAATCTGGTGGTGTCGGCCTGGACCGACCTGTCGTTGATAGAGCTGGACCGTCGGTTGAAATCCATCGAGGCCGACAACGGCCGCTATGCGCCAGATCGTAAGGGGCTGCCCCTGGATATCGACGTGCTGCTGTATGGCGACCTGGTGGGTAATTTCGACGGGTTGATCCTGCCGCGGGCAGAGATCCTGAAAAACGCTTTCGTGTTGTGGCCGCTGTCGATGATGGCACCGGATCGGGTGCATCCTGAAGCGGGCAAGACCATGGCTGCGCTGTGGCGCGATGCGCAGATCGATCAGGTGCTCGCGCCTGTGGCGTTTGAGTGGCAGGGCCAGCAACTCACGGCAGACGTGCTTCTGTAGGCGCCGAGTTTGCTCGCGAAGAGCGTGAACGATAACGCAGCGCTCTCAGGTTTTTACAGTGAACTTTGGCGTTCCTTGTAGGCTTTGAGTGCGTTAAGCCGTTCACGCTTGAGCGCCTCGCCCAGCTCCGGGCCTTTGAAGCCTTTTTCCAGCAAGGGCGCCACCGCCACCTCGCGCGCAGCCTTCGCCGCCCCCCGCAAATAATCCGCCTGTGGATAACTGCGCTGTTCAAGACCCTTGCGGCCCCGCGCATCCATCTCGCAGGCGACCACGAATTCCTCGAAGCGTTGCGGTCGACGGTAGACGTCAAAACTTTGCAGCAACTCCAATAGCGTCGACGCCTTCAGCTCCAGGGCGCGATGCCCGTGGGTGTGATATTGGCCCACCAGCAGCGCCAGTTCCTGGCAATCCTTTGGCACTTTGAAACGTTCATTAACTGCCTTGATCAGCTTCAAGCCCCGGTGTTCGTGGGCAATGTGCTGCGGCAACTTATCCACAGGCGTCAGACCTTTGCCCAGATCGTGCAGCAGGCAGGCCCAACGCACGGTCAGCGGTTGTTTGTGCACTGCAGCCTGTTCCAGCACGCTCAGGGTGTGCACGCCGGTGTCGATCTCGGGATGATGGGCTTCGGGCTGCGGTACGCCAAACAGCGCATCCACTTCCGGCATCAGGGTTTTCAGCGCATGGCAGTCACGCAGCACTTGGATAAACACCTGGGGCTGGTCTTCCATCAACGCCCGGGAAATCTCCTTCCAGCTGCGCTCTGGCGTCAGCGCTTCCAGCTCGCCGGATTCGCTGAGCTGACGCATCAGTGCCAGGGTTTCGGGAGCCACGCTGAATCCGAGGTGCGCATAGCGAGCGGCAAACCGCGCAACCCGCAGCACTCGCAGGGGATCTTCGGCGAACGCGGGCGAAACGTGACGTAAAACGCGTGCGTCCAGGTCGCGTTGGCCGTGGTAGGGGTCGGTCAGATTGCCCTCATCATCTTCGGCCATGGCATTGATGGTCAGGTCGCGACGAACCAGGTCTTCTTCCAGCGTGACGTCGGGGCTGGCGTGAAACACGAAGCCGCCGTAGCCCCTGCCACTTTTGCGCTCGGTGCGGGCGAGGGCGTATTCATCGCCGTTTTTCGGGTCCAGGAACACGGGGAAGTCAGCGCCGACTGGCTTGAAGCCTTTGGCCTGCATCTCTTCGATGGTGGCGCCAACGACGACGCGATCGATATCGGTGACCTCGATGCCCAGCAGGCGATCACGCACGGCACCGCCGACTTTGTAGATTTTCATGAAAAAGCCTCCATTAGCGGCACAGGATACCGTCTGTGCCGGGCCAATGGAGGCTTTGCCGTTTCAGAGATGCACGACGGCCAGGTCCAGGCGGCCGTAGTCGGTGTCGTTATGATCGCTGCGCGGTGGAACATGGTGGGTTTTCACCACCTGGTCGCCCTGCAGGGTTTCCAGGTGGATATCGAAGCCCCACAGCCGGTGCAGGTGCTTGAGCACCTCCTCGGTGGATTCGCCCAAGGGTTTGCGGTCGTGCTGCTGGTGACGCAAGGTCAGCGAGCGGTCACCCCGCACGTCGATGCTGTAGATCTGTACGTTGGGCTCGCGGTTGCCCAGGTTGTATTGCGCCGCCAGGGTCTCGCGGATAGTCCGGTAGCCGGGTTCGTCATGAATAGCGGGCACTACCAGGTCGTCCTTGAGGTCGTCATCCATGATGCTGAACAGTTTGAGGTCGCGAATCACCTGGGGGGACAGGTACTGCAGGATGAAGCTCTCGTCCTTGAAACTGCTCATGGCGAACTTGATGGTGGAGAGCCAGTCGCTACCGGCGATTTCCGGGAACCAGCGGCGGTCCTCCTCGGTGGGGTGTTCGCACATGCGCCGGATATCCCGATACATCGCAAAGCCCAGCGCATAGGGATTGATGCCGTTGTAGTACGGGCTATCGAAACCGGGCTGGAACACCACACTGGTGTGGGAGGTGAGGAATTCCATCATGAACCCGTCGGTGACCAGGCCTTCGTCGTATAGGTCGTTCATCAGCGTGTAGTGCCAGAACGTCGCCCAGCCCTCGTTCATCACCTGGGTCTGGCGCTGTGGATAAAAGTACTGGGCGATCTTGCGCACGATGCGCACGATTTCGCGTTGCCAGGGCTCCAGCAGTGGCGCATGTTTTTCCAGAAAATACAGGATGTTTTCCTGAGGTTCGGCGGGGAAGCGTGCATTGTCCTTGTCGCTGTTCTTGCCGGCGCGCTTTGGAATGGTGCGCCACAGATCGTTGATCTGTTTCTGCAAGTGCTCCTCACGTTCCTTCTGACGCAGGCGTTCTTCTTCGGCCGAAATCGGATAGGGGCGTTTGTAACGGTCAACGCCGTAGTTCATCAACGCGTGGCAGGAGTCGAGCAGGTCTTCCACCGCGTCGATGCCGTGGCGCTCCTCGCATTGCATGATGTACTGCTTGGCGAACACCAGGTAATCGATGATTGAACTGGCATCGGTCCAGGTGCGGAACAGGTAGTTGCCCTTGAAAAAGCTGTTATGCCCGTAGCATGCGTGAGCCACCACCAACGCCTGCATGCAGATGGTGTTTTCTTCCATCAGGTAAGCGATGCACGGGTCGGAGTTGATCACGATCTCGTAGGCCAGGCCCATCTGGCCGCGGGTGTAGGACTTTTCGGTGCTGAGAAAGTGTTTGCCGTAGGACCAATGGTGATAGCCCAGCGGCATACCGACGGAGGCGTAGGCGTCCATCATCTGTTCGGCGGTGATCACTTCGATCTGATTGGGGTAAGTGTCCAGGGCATAACCCGCCGCGATGCGGCTGATTTCCCGGTCATAGGCCTGGATCAGTTCAAAGGTCCACTCGGACCCGGTGGAAATAGGTTGGCGCTTATGCTCTTTTTTGGCGGTCATGACACTAACCTGCGCTGGAAGAGTTCACGGAAGACCGGATAGATATCGCCGGCCGAGACCAGTTGCTGTTGGGCGAACGTATCGGCAAAGGCTTCGCCGATGCGCTCGTATTCGAACCATAGCGCCTGGTGCTCACGGGGGGTAATTTCGACGTAGGTGTAGTACTGCACGAAAGGCATGATCTGGTTGATCAGGATGTCGCGGCAGATCGGCGAGTCATCGTTCCAGTTGTCCCCGTCGGACGCCTGGGCCGCGTAGATATTCCACTCATTGACCGGGTAGCGCTCGGCCATGATTTCCTGCATCAGCTTCAGGGCGCTGGAGACGATGGTGCCGCCGGTTTCGCGGGAGTAGAAGAACTCCTCTTCGTCCACTTCCCGGGCGCTGGTGTGATGGCGGATGAACACCACCTCGATCTTGTCGTAGTTCCGCTTCAGGAACAGGTACAGCAAGATAAAGAAGCGCTTGGCGATATCCTTGGTAGCCTGGGTCATGGAGCCGGACACGTCCATCAGGCAGAACATCACGGCCTTGGAGCTCGGGTTGGGCTGCTTGACCAGCAGGTTGTATTTCAAGTCAAAGGTATCGAGGAACGGCACGCGATGAATACGCGCGCTGAGCTTCTCGATTTCTGCCTCTATTTCCTGGATATCGCCGAAGTTGTCCGGTTCTTCGCGCCTCAGGCGCTCCAGCTCTTCCTTGGCCTGCTTCAGTTTTGCACGGCTGCTCCCCGACAGGGCGATACGCCGCGCGTGGGCTGAGCGCAGCGTGCGGATGATGTTGATACGGGACGGGTTGCCTTCGTTGCTGATACCCGCACGCACGGTTTTGAACGTGTCGGTGCCGGTCAGGTTGCGTTTGACCAGGTTGGGCAACTCCAGATCCTCGAACATGAATTCAAGAAATTCTTCCTGGGTGATCTGGAACACGAACTCGTCCATGCCCTCGCCGGAGTTACCGGCCTTGCCCGCGCCCTTGCCCCCACCGCCACCCTGCGGGCGCTGGATGTGGTCACCCGTGGTGAACTCCTTGTTGCCTGGATGCACCACGGTTTGCTTACCGCCCCGGCCGTGGTGCAGCACGGGTTCGTCGATGTCCCGTCCGGGAATGCTGATTTGTTCGCCATGTTCCATGTCGGTGATGGAGCGGCGGCTGACGGCCTCTTCAACGGCCTTTTTGATGTGGTCACGGTAACGCCGCAGGAAACGCTGGCGGTTTACCGTGCTCTTGTTCTTGCCATTGAGGCGTCGGTCGATCACATAGCTCATGGGGAGCCCTCCGGGCAGCTTCACGTTACAAGCTTCAAGCCGCGAGCTGGAAGCTTAGGGACAAGCGGTCGACTGCCAGGTCGGATGCCTGGCAGTGGCCGCCTGTCGCTGCCTTACTGCGATTTGCGCACCCGCAGGTACCACTCGGAGAGCAGTCGTACCTGTTTGTCGGTGTAGCCGCGCTCGACCATTCGTGTGACGAAGTCGTTGTGTTTCTGCTGATCCTCCTTGCTCGCCTTGGCGTTGAAGCTGATAACCGGCAGCAGATCCTCGGTGTTGGAGAACATTTTCTTCTCGATCACCACCCGCAGCTTCTCGTAGCTGAGCCAGGTTGGGTTCTTGCCGTTGTTGTTGGCGCGGGCGCGCAGCACGAAGTTGACGATTTCGTTGCGGAAATCCTTCGGATTGCTGATGCCGGCGGGTTTCTCGATTTTTTCCAGCTCCTCGTTGAGTGCCACGCGGTTGAGGATTTCGCCGGTTTCCGGGTCGCGGTATTCCTGGTCCTGAATCCAGAAGTCGGCGTACAGCACGTAGCGGTCGAAGATGTTCTGGCCGTACTCGCTGTAGGATTCCAGGTAAGCGGTCTGGATTTCCTTGCCGATGAATTCGATGTAGCGCGGCGCCAGGTATTCCTTGAGGAAGCGCAGATAGCGCTCGCGGGTTTCGGCCTGGAATTGTTCCTGTTCGATCTGCTGCTCCAGCACGTACAGCAGATGCACTGGGTTGGCGGCGATCTCGTGAGGGTCGAAGTTGAAGACCTTGGAGAGGATCTTGAACGCGAAGCGCGTCGACAGGCCGTTCATGCCTTCATCGACGCCCGCCGTGTCGCGGTATTCCTGAATCGACTTGGCCTTGGGATCGGTGTCCTTGAGGTTTTCCCCATCGTACACGCGCATTTTCGAGTAGATATTCGAGTTCTCCGGCTCCTTGAGGCGCGACAGCACGGTGAACTGGGCGAGCATCTTCAGGGTGTCGGGTGCGCAATGCGCCTTGGCCAGGGAACTGTTGAACAGCAGTTTGTCGTAGATCTTGATTTCATCGCTGACCCGCAGGCAGTAAGGCACCTTGACGATGTAGATACGGTCGATGAAGGCTTCGTTGTTCTTGTTGTTGCGGAAGGTGTGCCACTCCGATTCGTTGGAGTGAGCCAGCAGGATCCCGGTGAACGGAATCGCGCCCAGGCCTTCGGTACTGTTGTAGTTACCTTCCTGGGTGGCCGTGAGCAGTGGGTGCAGCACCTTGATCGGCGCCTTGAACATCTCCACGAATTCCATCAGGCCCTGGTTGGCCCGGCACAGTGCGCCCGAGTAGCTGTAGGCATCGGCGTCGTTCTGTGGGAATTCTTCCAGTTTGCGGATATCGACCTTGCCCACCAGTGCGGAGATGTCCTGGTTGTTCTCGTCGCCCGGTTCAGTCTTGGCGACGCCGATCTGGTTGAGGATCGACGGGTAGAGCTTGACCACGCGGAACTGGCTGATATCACCGCCAAACTCGGACAGGCGCTTGGTGGCCCAGGGCGACATAATGGTATTGAGGTAGCGCCGAGGGATGCCGAAGTCTTCTTCGAGGATCGCGCCATCTTCGGTGGCGTTGAACAGGCCCAGGGGCGACTCGAACACCGGCGAGCCCTTGATCGCGTAGAAGGGCACCTTTTCGATCAGTTGCTTGAGTTTTTCGGCCAGGGACGACTTGCCACCGCCGACGGGGCCGAGCAGGTAGAGGATCTGTTTCTTTTCCTCCAGGCCTTGGGCAGCATGGCGGAAGTAGGAGACGATCTGGTCGATGCATTCCTCCATGCCGTGGAAGTCTTCAAAGGCCGGATAGCGGCGGATCACCTTGTTGGAGAATATTCGCGACAGCCGCGAGTTGTTGGCGGTTTCCACCAACTGCGGCTCGCCGATTGCCAGCAGCAGGCGTTCGGCGGCAGACGCATAGGTACTGCGATCCTGTTTGCACAGTTCGAGGTACTCTTGAAGCGTGAGTTCCTCCTCCTGTGTGGACGCGAAACGTTGTTGGAAGTGGCTAAAGATACTCATGACGTCGTCACCTCGCTCGATACGTGGAGCCGACGCCGGATCAATCAGTCGATGCTGGCAGTCATTGACGTTCGCCAATAGCTGTTTTCCCCCCAGAACACCCTGAAACGCTACCGATGACCCGCACGCCGGTGTACCGGCTCTCCCCTGATTTGGATGGCCTGCGCTTAAGGATAGTTCGGAATCGGGGAGGTCAAGGCGAGATGCGCAATTAGTTTGGCCGCGCCGTTCGTCAGAAACGGCGCAAGCCCAAGCGTCACGCGGGGTAGCGGGGTGTGAAAAAAATTATTGCGAATCGCCTGAAGATATTTCCGCAGGATAGGTCGCACGCCACAGCTCAAAGCCGCCGTCCAGGCTGTAGACGTCGGAGAAACCCTGGCTGACCAGATAGGCCGCTGCGCTCTGGCTGGAGTTGCCGTGGTAGCACGCAACGATCAGCGGCGCGTCGAGGTCGGCGGCGCGGATGAAGTCGGCGATGTTGACGTTGTCCAGATGCTGGGCGCCGGCAATGTGCGCAGCGGCATACGTAGGCTGGTCACGGATATCGACGACCACAGCGCCTTGTTCGCGCAGGGCTTGGGCTTGTTCGGGGGGAATACGTTTGAATTCTGTCATGGCGGGCTCCTAGGGCTTGGCGGCGGCCGTCTGTGTATTGGATACGGGGGATTCACACTGGCAACTGATGCGCTCGCCGGTGTCGATGTTCATCAGGGTCATGGCACCACCCCACACGCAGCCGGTGTCGAGGGCGAACACGCCGGGTTCTTCGCATTTGCCTTCTAGGGCGGCCCAATGACCGAAGATGATTTTCGTGTCACGGGTTTTGCGTTCCTTGTGCGCAAACCAGGGTTTATAGCCAGGCAGCGCGGTATCGGCGCCTTCCTTGCTCTTGAGGTCCAGTCGGCCCTCGGCCGTGCAGAAGCGCATGCGCGTGAAGTAGTTGGTGATCACCCTCAGGCGGGCAACGCCGCTGAGGTCGCTGTCCCACTTCATCGGCTCGTTGCCATACATGCCGTCGAGGTAGGCGGTGTAGAGGTTGTCATCGCCCAGGGCGCTTTCGACTTCGGCTGCGCACTTCAAGGCTTTTTTCAACGTCCATTGCGGTGGGATGCCAGCATGGACCATGGCGATGTTGCGGGCCTCGTCGTAATGCATGAGCTTTTGTCGGCGCACCCATTCCAGCAACTCGGCCCGGTCCGGCGCTTCGAGGATTTCCCGCAGCGTGTCGCCTTTTTTCAGGCGCTCGATGTTATGACCGGCCGCGAGCAGGTGCAGATCATGGTTACCCAGCACGCAGACCAGCGAATCGCGCAGGTTATAGAGGTAGCGCAAGGTTTCCAAGGACTGCGGACCACGGTTGACCAGATCGCCGACCAGCCACAGGCGATCGGTTGCCGGGTCGAACGTGACGCGTTCGAGCAGGCACTTGAGGGGCTCCAGGCAGCCTTGCAGGTCACCGACCGCATACGTTGCCATCAGTGCAGGGCTCCGGGTACGGCGAGGCGGAATGGCTTGATGATCGCGTCAAACAGCTTGCCGTCGGTCGCTTTCATTTGATAGGTGCCTTGCATGGTGCCGACTTTGGAGGTCATCACCGTGCCGCTGCTGTAGGTATGGCTGGCGCCGATGTCGATCAACGGTTGCTGGCCGACAACACCCGCGCCGCGTACTTCTTCGACCTGACCATCACCGTCGGTGATCACCCAATGGCGCGACAGCAGCTTGGCCGGCACCAGCCCGTTGTTTTTCACCGTGATGGTGTAGGCAAAGGCAAAGCGGTTGTGTTCAGGTTGGGATTGGTCCGCCAGGAAGCGGGTAACGACGCTGACGTCGATCTGGTAGCGAGGATCGGACATGCAAGAGGCCTTAAAAGCAGATGCGCAGGACAGCTGATGCGGGCCAGTCTAGGCCAAGAGGTGGGCATTAGGCCAGATATGTGATCCAAATGTGGGAGGGGGCTTGCTCCCGATAGCGGTGTGTCAGTTGAAATTTATCCACTGATACTCCCCTATCGGGAGCAAGCCCCCTCCCACATTGGATCGCGTTGAACCTTACCCTTCTGTCGGAGCAGGCTGAATCGCCAGCTGGTCGGCCAGGCGCACGAACGCGGCCAGGTCCAGTTGCTCGGGGCGCAGGCTGCCGTCGACGCCGGCCGCTTCGATTTCGGCGTTGCTCAACAGCGCCTTGAGCGTGTTGCGCAGGGTCTTGCGGCGTTGGTTGAACGCTTCACGCACGACGCGCTCAAGCAATTTGTGGTCCTTGGCCGGGTGCGGCAGCACGGCATGGGGCACCAGGCGCACGATGGCCGAGTCGACCTTCGGCGGCGGGTTGAATGCGCCCGGGCCGACGTTGAACAGATGTTCGACGCGGCAATGGTACTGGACCATGATTGACAGCCGGCCCCAATCACCACCACCCGGCCCGGCGGCCAGGCGCTCCACCACTTCTTTTTGCAGCATGAAGTGCATGTCGCGGATGATCCCGGCGTTGTTCAGCAGGTGGAAAATCAGCGGAGTGGAGATGTTGTACGGCAGGTTACCGACCACACGCAGGCTGCTGGGCGCAGCGTTGAGCGTGTTGAAGTCGAACTTCAGCGCATCGCCCTGATGCAGATTGAAGTTGGGCTTGTCGGCAAACTGCTGGTTGAGAATCGGGATCAGGTCCTTGTCCAGCTCAACCACGTCCAGTTGGCCGCCGCTGGCCAGCAGGCCCTGGGTCAATGCGCCCTGGCCTGGGCCGATTTCCAGCAGGCGGTCTTCAGGCTTGGCGTGGATGGAGCGCAGGATGCGGTCAATTACGCCAGCGTCGTGCAGGAAGTTTTGCCCGAAGCGCTTGCGCGCCCGGTGTTGGTAATGCTCAGTCATATACGGGTCTCGGCCATCTGATAGGCGGTTTCCAGGGCCACGTGCAGGCTGCCGGTATCGATCTTGCCGCTGCCTGCCAGGTCCAGGGCAGTGCCATGGTCGACGGAGGTGCGGATGATCGGCAGGCCCAGTGTCACGTTGACTGCGGCGCCGAAGCCTTTGTATTTCAGCACGGGCAGCCCCTGGTCATGGTACATCGCCAGCACTGCGTCGCAGTGCTCCAGATATTTGGGGGTAAACAGAGTGTCGGCAGGCAATGGGCCACGCAGGTCCATGCCTTCTTGGCGCAGACGCTCTAATGTCGGTTCAATGATGTCGATTTCTTCACGGCCCAAATGCCCGCCTTCACCGGCGTGGGGGTTGAGCCCACAGACCAGGATACGCGGTTGGGCAATGCCGAACTTGTGTTGCAGGTCGGCGTGCAGGATGCGTGTGACGCGTTCTATGCGCTCGGCGGTGATGGCGTCGGCGATGTCGCGCAGCGGCAGGTGCGTGGTGACCAGCGCGACGCGAAGACCCCGGGTGGCCAGCATCATCACGACTTGTTCGGTGTGTGTGAGTTCGGCCAGGAATTCGGTATGGCCGGAAAAGGCGATCCCGGATTCGTTGATCACGCCTTTATGGACGGGCGCGGTGATCATGCCGGCGAAGTCGCCGTCGATGCAGCCTTGGCCGGCGCGGGTCAGGGTTTCCAGCACGAAGGCCGCATTGGCCTTGTTCAGTTGCCCGGCGATGACTTTGGCTTGCAGGGGCGTGTCCCACACATACAGGCTGCCCGCCGGCGCCGGCAGGTCGGGCCAGTTGCCCGGTGCGACGCTCAGCAGATTGACAGCCACACCCAGTAGCGCGGCCCGCTCGAGGAGCAGGTCGCGGCTGGTAATGGCAATCAGGGGGTATGGCTGGAGTTGCGAGGCGAGCAGCAGGCACAGGTCTGGACCAATGCCGGCCGGCTCGCCGGGTGTTACCGCGAAACGCTGGGGTTTCACTGGGTTGCCTGGTCGGTGCCTGTTTGCTCGGCGCCTGGCAGCTTGTTTTCTACGTAGGCTTCGTCACGGATCTGACGCAACCAGGTTTGCAGCTCTTCGTCGTACTTGCGGTTACGCAGTACGGTCAGGGCTTGCTGTTCGCGGGCCTGGTTGGTGTTGTCGGTGGCGCGACGGCCAAGGACTTCCAGCACATGCCAGCCGTATTGGGTCTTGAACGGCTTGGACAGTACGCCTTGCGGAGTATCGGCCATCACCTGCTGGAACTCGGGCACCAGGGCTTTCGGGTCGATCCAGTTCAGGTCGCCGCCGTTGAGGGCAGAACCCGGGTCTTCCGAAAAGCTCTTGGCCAGGGTGGCGAAGTCTTCACCGCTTTCGATGCGGTCATAGATCTTCTGGGCCAGTTCCTTGGTTTGTGCCTCGGTACGGATTTCGCTTGGTTTGACCAGAATGTGACGAACGTGCACTTCGTCTTTCAGCGAGGTCTCGCCGCCGCGCTTGGCCAGCAGCTTGAGGATGATGAAACCGCCCGGAGTACGTGCCGGTTGGGTAATGTCACCCACGTTCATCGCACTCAGCTCGCGGTCGAACGGCGGTGGTAGTTGAGCGGCTTTACGCCAGCCCATGTCACCACCGTCGAGCGCGTTGTCGCTGCCGGACTGGGCAATCGCCATTTGGGCGAAATCAGCGCCGGCCTTGAGGCGATCATAGATAGCCTGGGTTTTGGCTGCGGCCGCATTGAGCTGCTCGGCGTTGGCGCTGTCGGGCGTCGGGATCAGGATATTGGCCAGGTGCAGCTCTTCGGAGAGCTGCATCTTGCCCAGGTCCGAGGCCAGGAAGTTCTTCACTTCCTGCTCCGACACCTGAACCCGCTCCGCGACGCGACGCTGACGTACACGGCTGATGATCATTTCACGCTTGATCTGGTCACGTGCGTCCTCATAGGACAGGCCGTCGTGGGCCAGGGCCGCGCGGAACTGATCGATGCTCATATTGTTGCGTTGAGCGATGGTGCCGACGGCCTGATTCAGCTCTTCGTCGGAAATACGAATGCCGGAGCGCTCGCCGATCTGCAGTTGCAGGTTTTCCACGATCAGGCGTTCCAGCACCTGGGGCTCCAGGACGCTGGTCGGCGGCACACCACCGCCACGCTTGGCGATGGTTTGCTGAACTTCCTTGACCCGTTGGTCCAGTTGGCTCTGCATGATCACGTCGTTATCGACGATGGCTGCGACTTTATCCAGCTGTTGCACCGCGGCATGCGCCGAGGCGGCACCCAGGAACAGCGCGCCCAGCACGAGCGGGCGCAAGCACTCAGAAAGCTTTGTCTTCACGTTCACGATAACCTTCAATGCCTTTGTCGAGGAAGCTCTCTACCTTGGCGCCGGTCAGGCCGCCGAGTCCTTTGAGGACGATCTGGAAGAAGAGCCCGTGGTCACCCTTTTCGTTCTGAGGGGCGATCTGCGTGTATTCGTCGTTGGAAACCCAGTAACGGTTGATGACACGAAGCTTCCAGCAGCAGTTGTCGTACTCGAAACCACCAAAGGCTTCCAGGGTACGGTTGCGGGCATAGTCATACTGCCAGCGAGTGATCAGGTTCCACTGCGGAATGATCGGCCACATCATCGAGAAGTCGTGTTGCTGGATTTTGTAGTAATCCTTCACGAAGTTCGGATCACCTTCCTGGCCGAAGTCGCCACCAAACTGCCATTTGCCGGTCAGCTGGTTGTAGACAACCTGGTCATTGCGATAGCGGTAGCCGAGGTTAACGACCTTGTTCGGGTTGTCTTCCGGCTGGTAGTGGAACATCGCGCTGCCGGAACGAGGGCTATGGCTTTCGGTGTCCCAGTTGTAATCGGCCGTGGCGCGCCAGTCGCGGTTGAAGCGGAACTCGTATTCCAGCGCAATTGGCGAAACGTTCGAGTGCGCGTCATCACGCGTTTTGGCGTCGATGCCTGGCAATTGAACTTCACGATCCTTGAAGTACACCGCCTGGCCAATGGAAGCACGTTGGCGTTCGAAACCATTTTCTTCGATCCAGCGGCTGGTAAGGCCAAAGGACAGTTTGTTTTCGTCACCGATGCGGTCGGAGCCGCTGAAGCGGTTATCACGGAACAGCGAAGAGTAGCTGAACGAGTTTTCGCTGGTATCGAAAACAGGGATCTCGGTTTGGTCTTTATTCGGTACGTAAAGGTAGAACGCACGAGGTTCGAGGGTCTGGTTGTAGTCCTTGCCGAACCAATTGGTTTTACGGTCGAAGTACAGGCCGCCGTCGACACTCGCGATAGGGACGGCGCGATCTTGCGAACTCTCAAATGGCTGGCCAGCCGGCAATTGCGACTTGCCAGTACTATCAAGATCAAGATCGTACTTGGTGTAAACGTACTTCAACTTCGGCGTCAAGAAGCCGTAAGACCAGTTCATCGGATACGAAACAGCCGGCGCCAGGTTCAGGCGCGTCCCGTTTGCACGGGTCAGGCCGGTAACGTTGGTATCGAGTCGACGCGTGACCAGTCCGTTTTCATCGGTAAAGTTACCGTTCTCCAGATCCCGATCAAAGCGAACGGCTTCAGTTTCATAGCTGAAGTCCAGGCCACCCGGATGAAATGGTAATTGGCCATTCAGGGTGAGCTGCGGCAACCGATCATAGGGTGTGATCTGAGTGATCGTCGCCAATTGATAGGACTGGACATTCAAGCGGGCCTGATAAGAGTCGCCTCGATACGTCAGGGAACCCTGCTGGTTCAGAGCATCCTGGCTTTCAACGCCTTCCTCATACGACCTCAAATCCTGGAAGTAGTAAGGATCGCTGATCCGGGTGTAATCCACCTGCGACGTCAGACGCGAATCCAACCCACCCTTATGCTGCCAATTGAGCATATAGCGGGTTTTTTCGTAATCGGTCTGGTTCTTTCGCTCGTCGTTGTCGTCGTTGAGGTACGCCCCACCAAACTGCCCTTCGCTGGACTTGGTGAGGTAGCGGAATTCGCCTTCCATCAACATGCCGCGCTTGGTCATGTATTGCGGGTACAACGTGGCGTCGTAGTTCGGTGCCAGGTTGAAGTAGTACGGCGTCACCAGCGTAAAGCCAGTTTCACTGCCGGTGCTGAAGCTCGGCGGCAGGAAGCCGGACTGACGACGGTCGTCAATCGGGAAATAGATGTAAGGGGTGTACAGGATCGGGATGTTCTTGACCCGCAACGTCGCGTTGGTGGCCGTACCGAAACCGGTGGCCGGGTTCAACGTGATGTTGTTGCCCTTGAGCTGCCAGGCGTTGCTGTCCGGCTCGCAGGTGGTGTACGTACCGTCCTTGAGACGGATGATCGCGTTCTCGGCACGCTTGGCGTAGAGCGCGTTACCGCGGATACGCGACTTGTGCATCACGTATTCGGCGTTGTCGATCTGGGCGGCGCCGGTATCGAGCTGGACCTGGGCATGGTCGCCCACGATCAGGGCGCCGTTGTCGCGCAGGCGCACGTTGCCGTTCAGCTCGCCACGGTTCTCGGCTTGATACAGGCTGGCTTCCTCGGATTCCAGCTGCATGCTGCCCTGGCGCATGACGACGTCACCGGCCAGTGTGGCAACCTGCTGTTCCTGCTCGTAACGAGAGGCCTTGGCACCGATGAAGGTCGGCGCATCGCTCTTGTCCGTCTTGTCGTTCATGCCAGGACGAGTCGGCTCGATGTAGGCGCCGCCGCAGTAAGGGCCGGTTTCGGCCAGCTGCGCTGCGGTCAGCTTCTCGCGAGGCACCCAGTCCAGGTGGCTGTAGTCTTTGCTGCGCGAACGCAGCCCACGGCCCTTGGCTTCGGTGACCAGCATGGTCTTGGGCTCGGCGTCGACGCTGCCGCCAGCCTCGCCTTGCGGCGTGCTGTTGGCCGAGCTGACGGCAGAGCCGTCATGCACCGGGCGCGGTGGCAATGGGGCGGCGGCGGTTTTCGGCGCGCAGTCCCAGGCACCCGAAGCAGAGACTGAGCAGTCATACTGTTCCGCGGCGACCACGAATGAGGTGGCGAAGGGTTGCAAGGCCAGCAGACTGCCGGTTACCAGCAACGGAAATTTTCTACGAAACGCGGGGGATTTCAATGCCATCTTATTAGTCCGGGCTTCCTGCGTGCCATCTGCCCGCGGTTTGGGCCGCACGCCTCTCGATGGTCTGAAAAAGATGCGTGATAATAAAGCATGCCCCGCTTGACGGCTAGCGCCGTCGGAGACCCTTGTAATGCCCGAGCACGATCTACGTTTACAACAGCTGGAAGTCTGGCTGGATGAGCAGTTGCCGATCCTCTTCAACGCCCAGGACTGGGGCGCCGTACCCCCAGCCACATTGACTGCGGCCAGCAGCGACGCGAGTTTCAGGCGTTACTTCCGCTGGGAGGGTGGGGCGCATACATTCGTCGTGATGGATGCGCCACCGCCCCAGGAAAACTGCAAACCTTTCGTCGATATCGCGCATTTGCTCGCGAAATCGGGAATTAATGTGCCAAAAATTTATGCAGAAGATTTGCCGCGTGGCTTTCTTTTGCTCAATGACCTGGGCCGAAACACCTACCTGGACGTGATTGACGAACAAAACGCCGATCAATTGTTTGCCGACGCCATCGATGCGTTGCTGGCGTTCCAGCAGTTGCCGATGGACGCGCCGTTGCCCAGCTATGACGTGGCGTTGCTGCGCCGCGAGCTCGAATTGTTTCCTGAATGGTACATACGCCGGCACTTGGGTATCGAGCTGGATGCTCAGCAACAGGCCCTCTGGCAGCGCGCCAGCGAACAGCTGATCGACAGCGCCCTGGCGCAGCCCAAAGTGCTGGTACACCGCGACTATATGCCGCGCAACCTGATGATCAGCGAGCCCAGCCCCGGCGTGCTGGATTTCCAGGACGCGGTCTACGGCCCGGTGACCTACGACATTACCTGCCTGTTCAAGGACGCCTTCCTCAGTTGGCCCCAGGCTCGCGTGCGGGAGTGGCAGCGTGGCTATTGGGAGCGCGCCGGGCAGTTGGGGATCCCCGTGCAGGCCGAGTTTGAAGAATTCCTGCGCGCCAGCGACCTGATGGGCGTGCAGCGTCACCTCAAGGTCATCGGTATCTTCTCGCGGATTTGCCACCGTGATGGCAAGCCACGCTACCTGGCGGATGTGCCGCGCTTCTTTGCCTATATAGAAGCGGTGCTCGCCGACCGACCGGAGTTGAGTGACCTGGGCGAGCTGCTCGCCAGCCTGCGCCAACCGGCCGAGGCCTGCGTATGAAAGCGATGATCCTGGCGGCCGGCAAGGGTGAGCGCATGCGCCCGCTGACGCTGCATACGCCCAAGCCGCTGGTGCAGGCGGGCGGCAAGCGGCTGATCGAATATCACCTTGAAGCGCTGGCCAAGGCCGGCTTCACCGAGATCGTGATCAACCATGCCTGGCTCGGCGAACAGATCGAAAGCTACTTGGGCGACGGTGCCCAATTCGGCCTGCGTATCCGCTATTCGGCCGAAGGCGAGCCGCTGGAAACCGGCGGTGGGATCTTCAAGGCGTTGCCGTTGCTGGGGGATGCGCCGTTTCTGGTGGTCAACGGTGATATCTGGACCGACTACGACTTCAGCCAGTTGAAGCGACCGCTCCAGGGACTGGCCCATCTGGTGATGGTCGACAACCCGGCGCATCACCCCTCCGGTGGCGACTTCTACTTGAGCGACGGGTTGCTTCATGATGCGGCGCCCGGTGCCGATAACCTGACCTTCAGTGGCATTTCCGTGCTCGACCCCCAGTTGTTCGCGGGCTGCAGTGCGGGTGCCTTCAAGCTGGCGCCGCTGTTGCGGGCGGCGATGGACAAAGGTCTGGTAACGGGTGAACACATGAAGGGACGCTGGGTTGATGTCGGAACGCTTGAGCGTCTGGCGCAGGTCGAGACCTTGCTGACAGCGAGGCCGTAGGATGTTGTGGCCAGGGACGCTGATCGGCGCCGGGGCTGGCTTTGCGATTGCCAGTATTCCGGGGGCTTTGTTGGGTGCATTGCTGGGACAGGCGCTGGACCGGCGCCTGCAGTTGCACAGCTGGGCGCAGTTGCGCGAACGTCTTGGCGGGCGCCCCGCGTTGCGCAACGACGAGTTGTTGTTCGTTCTGCTGGGGCGCCTGGCCAAAAGTAACGGCCGGATCGTGGACGGGCATATCCAGCAGGCGCGCCAGGAAATGCGCGCCCTGGAGATGACCGAGTCGGCCCAGCGCCGAGCCATCCTGGCGTTTAACCGTGGCAAATCCGGCAGCGACCGGGTGCGCAGTTATCTGCGCGTGCTCAAGGCGCAACCCCATGCCGCCGAGGGTGTTTTACGGGCCTGCTGGCGCATGGCCTGGGCGGACGGCCGGGCGGATGATGCCGAGCGCGACCTGATCGAGCTGTGGGGCAAATGGCTGGGCTGGACGCCGCAACAGGTCCGGGCCCTGGCGTCCGATTACACACCGGCGCGCAAGCCGTTGATCAATCGTAGCGGGGCTTATCAGGACGCGTTGCGGCTTCTGGGGGTGACGGCCACCGCCGAGCCTTCGGTGATCAAGCGGGCCTATCGCCGCCTGCTCAGCCGCCACCACCCGGACAAGATCGCCGGCAGTGGCGCCAGCCCCGCGCAGGTGCGCGAGGCGACCGAGCGAACTCGTGAGCTGCATAACGCCTATACGTTAATTCGCGAGCGGCGGGACTTTCGCTGAGGCGATTGCCCTGACACCGATCCAATGTGGGAGGGGGCTTGCTCCCGATAGCGGTGTATCAGTATCAAATGTACTGACTGACACACTGCTATCGGGAGCAAGCCCCCTCCCACATTGTTTTTTGGCAATGGCGGACACTGTGTTCAGTCTTTGCTGGCCTGCGGGCTCAACCAGCCGCGAACGCGCCGGTACAGCTGTTCCTGCTCGGCGGCGCTGTTGCCGGGCAAGGCCTTGAGCTGCACCTGCTTGTAGCCCTCATTTTTGCCGCGTTTGGCCGCCTGGGCACGTGCCAATGCATTTTTGCCATCCTGGGCGCCGTCTTGATAGAACACATCCGCCGTAGGGATTTTCAACGCCGGTGCCAATTGCTGCAGGTCCGGTTGACGCGCGGCGGGTGTCTTTCCGGCCACCATCACCAGCTTCTGTACCTGGGCAGGCTGTTTCTCGCTCAGATAACGCGCGGCCCACCATGCGCCGGTGCCATGACCGAGCAATACCACACTGCGGGCGCCCTGGGTCTGGGCGAACGCGACGGCGGCGTCGATCCGGTCGAAGATGCGTTTGGCATCGGTCTTGTCCTGTTCATCCGCGCCCGGTACCACCGCCGGGTCAGTGCCTTCGGCTTCTGCGCTGGCGGCCTGTTCGACGGGCTTGGCGACCGTGCTGCCGTCTTTGCTGCTGGTGTCGACCGCCGCTTTGGGCGGTTCGATGACGCGTGGCGGCAGGGTGTCCAGATTGACGTCCGGCAATGACAGGCTGAGGGTGCCCCAGGCAGCGTTCGGCAATTTACTGCGCAGCGGACCGATTGCTTGCGGCCAGTCAGCATTTTCGCCGGCGCCTGGCACGATAATCACCACGCCCTGGGGTTCGGCGCTGTTGGCAGGCTTCCACAGGGCCAGGAACGTATCGCTGCCGGCCTGCAATTGTTGTTGTTCCTGTTGCGCGACCTGGCGTTCGAGGGCGCTGGCTTCTGCCTGGCTGCGCTCGACCAAGGGCTGGCGCTCGACGGGTGTTTCGGCGGCGGGCGCTGGCGCGTCGGCGGCCTGAACAGAAAAGGCGCTGGTAAATAGCAGCGACAGGCACAATGCTGGCAGTGCCGAACGGTTTCGAGGTGGCATCGTTAAATCCCGGCCAGAAATGATTCCAGCAGCCTAATGGGTTGATCAGTATTTGTCAGTGATGTGAGACGTGGATCATGGGTTTTCGCTTCCTGCTGGTTATCGGCTGTCTGTGGGTTGCCTTGATGGCGAACGCCGCGCCGGCACCTGCCACACCCCAGGCGCAACTGAATGCGCAGCAGCGCGAATGGCTGGCGCTGCACCCGCAATTGCGCGTGGGCTTGGTACTGCAGGCGCCTTACGCACAATACGACCGACGGCTACAGCGCTTGTCCGGGGCCAATGTCGAGTTGATGCAGTGGCTGGCCAAAGCGTTGGGCATTGAGCTGACCTGGCGTAACTTTCCCGATCTGGAGCAGTTGGAAGCTGCCGTGCGTGACGGCGAGGTGGATATCGCACCCGGCCTGCAGCAAACCCCGGCCGGCTTGCGCCTGTGGATGTTCAGCGACCCGTATATGCGGGTGCCCCAGCATATCGTCGGCATTCGCGAAGGCGGCGGCGCGGTGGAGCTGGAAAAACTCGACACACACTCGCGCATCGCTGTGCGCATGCCCAGCGCGGTGGCCGACTACCTGCGCAGTACGTATCCCAACCTCAACCTGCAAGGCGTGCCCATGGAACGCCAGGCCCTGCAGTTACTGGTGAGCCGGCAGGCGCGCTATGCGGTGGTGGATGAGGCGCAACTGAGCCGGTTGGCCGGCGAGGCGGAGTTTGCCGGGCTGGCGGTGGTCGGCGATATCGGCCTGCCGCAGTTGCTGCGGGTGGCCACGCGGCATGAGTGGCCGGAACTGGCGGGCATCATGCAAAGTGCCTTGCGGGCAATACCCGCCCGCGACCTCGACCAGTTGCACAACCGCTGGCTGCAACCCCAGTACCCGCGTTTTTCCGAATCAATGGGCTTGTGGAAAAACCTCAGCGTATTGCTGGGCCTGTTGCTGCTCGCCAGCCTCGCGGCAGTGCTCTGGCAGCGCCGCCAGCAGCGCAGTCTGGAGCACGCCCTGCTGGCGGCGCGGGACGAAAGCGCAGCACGTGCCGCCGGTGCCGAAGCCTTGCGGCTGACGCAGTTTTCCATCGATCAAAGTACGGTCGGCATCCTGTGGGTCAATTGGGACAGCCATGTGCGGTACGCCAACCGCGCCGCCGAAAGCATGCTCGGCTATGGCCCTGGCGCGTTGATCGAACGGCCGCTGATCGATCTTGACCCGGCCTTGAGCATGGACCGCTGGCTCAACCTGTGGAAGCGCGCGCGTGCCAGCGAGGACGGCGCCCAGACCTTCGCCACCGATTGCCTGCGCGCTGACGGCAGCATCCTGCCCGCCGATGTGTCCTTGAGCTTTCTGCGCTTTGCCGACGGCGAGTATCTGGTGGTGTACCTGACGGACGTCACCGAGCGCCGCCGCTATGTGGCCGCCTTGCTGCAAAGCGAGGCGCAGTTGCGCGAATTGTCAGCCCACCTGGAAACGGTGCGCGAAGAAGAAAAGGCGCGTATCGCCCGCGAGGTTCACGACGAACTCGGGCAGATGCTCACCGTGCTCAAGCTGGAAACCTCGATGTGCGAATTGGCCTATGCACAGCTCGACCCGGGCCTCAACGAGCGCTTGAACAGTATGAAGCGCCTGATCGCGCAGCTCTTCCAACTGGTGCGGGATGTGGCAACCGCGCTGCGCCCGCCGATTCTCGACGCCGGCATTGCTTCGGCCATCGAATGGCAGGCGCGACGTTTCGAAGCGCGCACGCAGATTCCCTGCCTGGTCAAAGTCCCGGAAAACGTGCCGGTGCTGAGCGATGCCAAGGCCATCGGCCTGTTTCGCATTCTGCAGGAGGCCCTGACCAATGTGATGCGCCATGCCCAGGCGCATACTGTAGAACTCACGCTGGAGGTGGACGGCCCAGACCTGCGGCTGACTATCAGCGATGATGGTATCGGCTTCGTGCAGGCCCAAGGGCGGCCGGTATCGTTCGGCCTGGTCGGCATGCGTGAGCGGGTGCTGATCATGGGCGGGCAGTTGTCCCTGGTCAGTGAGCTGGGGGAGGGCACCACCCTGAGCGTCACGGTGCCGTTGAATGCATGACACTAAAAGGAAATTCCCGTGATCCGCGTACTGGTAGCCGAAGACCACACCATTGTTCGTGAAGGCATCAAGCAATTGATCGGCCTGGCCAAAGACCTGCTGGTTGTGGGTGAAGCGAGCAATGGCGAGCAGTTGCTGGAGACTTTGCGACATGTGCCCTGCGAAGTGGTGTTGCTGGATATCTCCATGCCCGGCGTGAATGGCCTGGAAGCCATCGCGCGCATTCGTGCGCTGAATAACCCGCCGGCCATCCTGGTGCTGTCCATGCACGATGAAGCGCAAATGGCCGCCCGTGCTCTCAAGGTTGGCGCGGCCGGTTATGCCACCAAGGACAGCGACCCGGCGCTGTTGCTGATGGCGATTCGCAAGGTCGCGGCGGGCGGGCGTTATATCGACCCGGACCTGGCCGACCGCATGGTTTTCGAAGTCGGCCTGACGGACTCACGCCCCTTGCATTCGCTGTTGTCGGAGCGCGAGTTTTCGGTGTTCGAACGCCTGGCCCAGGGCGCCAACGTGAACGACATCGCCGCGCAACTGGCCCTGAGCAGCAAAACCATCAGCACCCACAAGGCGCGCTTGATGCAAAAGCTCCATATCACCTCCCTGGCCGAGCTGGTGAAATACGCCATGGAACACAAGCTGCTGTAGCGGCGTATCCATTAACGACACCGCGCAAGCGCCGCCCAGCGAAGGCTTGTCGCTGCACTGTCCCATGCCCGCCATGTGTGTAGGGCGATCCCTACCCCGAACCTTCCATCCGGCTGATGCGATTCTCTCCTGGCCCCGATTTCCGGGGCCTTGCGCCTGGACTACGCTGGTGTCACAGCAGTCCAAAACACAAAGGTGCGGGTATGAGCGAGGTGGATTCAAATGATGTGCTGGTCAGCTTTCGTGGCGTGCAGAAAAGCTACGATGGCGAAAACCTGATCGTCAAAGACCTCAACCTGGAGATTCGCAAGGGCGAGTTCCTCACCTTGCTCGGGCCGTCCGGTTCGGGCAAGACCACCAGCCTGATGATGCTGGCCGGTTTTGAAACGCCCACCGCTGGCGAAATCCAGCTGGCTGGCCGCTCGATCAATAACGTGCCGCCGCACAAGCGCGATATCGGCATGGTGTTCCAGAACTACGCCTTGTTCCCGCACATGACCGTGGCCGAGAACCTGGCATTTCCCTTATCCGTACGTGGCTTGAGCAAGACCGACATCAGCGAGCGGGTCAAGCGCGTGCTGAGCATGGTGCAGCTCGACGCCTTTGCCCAGCGCTACCCGGCGCAACTGTCCGGGGGCCAGCAACAGCGGGTGGCTCTGGCCCGCGCATTGGTGTTCGAGCCGCAACTGGTGCTGATGGACGAACCCCTCGGCGCCCTCGACAAGCAACTGCGCGAACACATGCAGATGGAAATCAAGCACCTGCACCAGCGCCTCGGCGTCACCGTGGTGTATGTGACCCACGACCAGGGCGAAGCCTTGACCATGTCCGACCGCGTGGCGGTGTTCCACCAGGGCGAAATTCAGCAGATCGCCGCGCCGCGCACCCTCTACGAAGAACCGAAAAACACCTTTGTGGCCAACTTCATCGGCGAAAACAACCGCCTCAATGGCCGTCTGTACAGCCACACCGGCGAGCGCTGCGTGGTGGAACTGGCGCGCGGCGAGAAGGTGGAGGCGCTGGCGGTGAACGTCGGCCAGATCGGCGGCCCGGTGACCCTGTCGGTGCGCCCGGAGCGCGTCAGCCTCAATGGGGCGAGTGACAATTGCATCAACCGTTTTTCCGGGCGGGTGGCGGAGTTCATCTACCTGGGCGACCACGTGCGTTTGCGCCTGGAAGTCTGCGGCAAGACCGATTTTTTCGTGAAACAACCGATCGCCGAGCTGGACCCGGCCCTGGCGGTCGGCGACGTAGTACCGATTGGCTGGCAAGTCGAGCACGTTCGCGCACTCGACCCACTTCTAGAGGCGAACTGATCGCCCCCTGGCTTCACCAACCCTGCACGTGGAGAGCACAACAATGTTGAGATCCCTTAAGTTTTCCGTCCTGGCTATCGGCCTGATGGGCGCGACACAGGCCATGGCAGGCCCGGACCTGACCGTCGTATCGTTTGGCGGCGCCAACAAGGCGGCCCAGGTCAAGGCCTTCTATGCACCGTGGGAAAGCGCGGGCAACGGCAAGATCATCGCCGGTGAATACAACGGTGAGATGGCCAAGGTCAAAGCCATGGTCGACACCAAGAGCGTGTCCTGGGACCTGGTGGAAGTGGAGTCGCCTGAGCTTTCCCGTGGGTGCGACGAAGACATGTTCGAGCCCCTGGACCCGAAACTGTTCGGCAACACGGCAGACTACGTCAAAGGCGCGATCCAGCCCTGCGGCGTAGGCTTCTTCGTATGGTCGACGGTGCTGGCCTATAACGCCGACAAACTGGCGTCCGCACCCGCCGGCTGGGCGGATTTCTGGGACACCAAGAAATTCCCGGGCAAGCGTGGCCTGCGCAAAGGCGCCAAGTACACCCTGGAATTCGCCTTGATGGCCGACGGCGTTGCGCCTAAGGACGTCTACAAAGTGCTGGCCGGCAAAGATGGCCAGGACCGTGCGTTCAAGAAACTCGACGAACTCAAAGCCTCGATCCAATGGTGGGAGGCCGGTGCGCAACCGCCGCAGTACCTCGCTTCGGGCGACGTGGTGATGAGCTCGGCCTATAACGGCCGCATCGCCGCCGTGCAGAAAGAAAGCAACCTGAAAGTGGTGTGGAACGGCGGCATCTATGACTTCGATGCCTGGGCCATTCCAAAGGGCCTGGCCAAGGACCGCGCCGAAGCGGCGAAGAAATTCATCGCCTTCTCGGTGCAGCCGCAGCAGCAGAAGACCTACTCCGAAAACATCGCCTACGGCCCGGCCAACACCCAGGCCGTCCCGTTGCTGGCCAAGGACGTGCTCAAGGACATGCCGACCACCCCGGAAAACATCGCCAACCAGGTGCAGATCGATGTGAGCTTCTGGGCCGATAACGGCGAGCAGCTCGAGCAGCGCTTCAATTCCTGGGCTGCCAAGTAACACCGCATCACCCTGTGGGAGGGGGCAAGCCTTGAGGCTTTTTGTAGGAGCGAGGCGGGCGGCTAGCCCTTGCTCGCGAAGAACTCAGGGCCCCGCGTTTATTCAGAATGAACGCGTTGCCTGGGCGTTTTTCGCGAGCAAGCTCGCTCCTACACTGGCATTAGGGCAAGCGCCCTCCCGCAAGGGATTTGCATTTATCTTCAAGATCCGGAGTTCAGCCATGGCCCTCGCCATTCCCACCCTCAAGCAGCGCCTGGCCCGTGCCGAGCGGCTCAATCGCTGGAAAGCCCAGGCCTTGATTGCGCCATTGGTGCTGTTTTTGCTGCTGGTGTTCCTGGTGCCCATTGTTGCGCTGCTCTACAAGAGCGTCGGCAACCCGGAAGTGGTGGGCGGCTTGCCGCGTACGGTGGTGGCGGTGACGGCTTGGGATGGCCGTGGCTTGCCCGGCGAGCCGGTGTACCAGGCGCTCAGTGAAGACCTGGCGCAAGCGCGCAAAAACCAGACCCTGGGCGATCTGTCCAAACGCTTGAACATGGAACTGGCCGGCTATCGCAGCCTGCTCACCAAAACCGCGCGGGCGCTGCCGTTTACCGAAGCGCCGGCCTCTTATAAAGCCGCGCTGGAAACCCTCGACGAACGTTGGGGCGACCCGGCGTACTGGCAGGCGATCCGGCGCAATACCAGCAGCCTGACGCCTTATTACCTGCTGGCGGCCGTCGATCACCGTATCGACGACTTGGGCGAAATTGCTCCGGCCACCCCCGACCAGGCCATCTACTTGGATATCTTCGCCCGAACGTTCTGGATGGGCTTGGTGATCACGGTCATCTGCCTGCTGCTGGCCTATCCCCTGGCTTACCTGCTGGCCAACCTGCCGGCGCGCAAAAGCAACCTGCTGATGATCCTGGTACTGCTGCCATTCTGGACCTCGATTCTGGTGCGGGTGGCGGCGTGGATCGTATTGCTGCAATCCGGCGGTCTGATCAACAGCGCCCTGATGGGCCTGGGCCTGATCGATGCGCCGCTGGAATTGGTGTTCAACCGTACCGGCGTGTACATCTCCATGGTGCATATCCTGCTGCCGTTCATGATTCTGCCGATCTACAGCGTGATGAAAGGCATCTCGCCGACTTATATGCGTGCGGCGATTTCCCTGGGCTGCCACCCGTTCGCCAGCTTCTGGCGCGTGTACTTCCCGCAAACCTACGCCGGCGTCGGCGCCGGTTGCCTGTTGGTGTTCATCCTGGCGATTGGTTACTACATCACCCCGGCCTTGCTGGGCAGCCCGAACGACCAGATGGTCAGCTACTTCGTGGCCTTCTACACCAACACCAGCATCAACTGGGGCATGGCCACGGCGTTGGGCGGCTTGCTGCTGCTGGCGACCGTGTTGCTGTACCTGATCTACAACCGGCTGGTGGGCGCCAGTCGCCTGCGCCTGAGCTGAGGAGACCTTGCGATGCTGAGCCCTTATATGTCACCGGTGGAGCGGCTGTGGTTCTACAGCCTGCGGATTCTGTGTGGCCTGATCCTGCTGTTCCTGATCCTGCCGGTGCTGGTGATTATCCCGCTGTCGTTCAACAGCGGCAGTTTCCTGGTGTACCCGTTGCAGGGCTTTTCGCTGCAGTGGTATCAGGACTTCTTCGCCTCGGCCGAATGGATGCGCGCCCTGAAGAACAGCATCATCGTCGCCCCGGCGGCCACGGTGCTGGCGATGGTGTTCGGCACGCTGGCGGCGATTGGCCTGACCCGTGGCAATTTCCCCGGCAAAGCCTTGGTGATGGCCCTGGTGATTTCGCCGATGGTGGTGCCGGTGGTGATTATTGGCGTGGCCAGTTACCTGTTCTTCGCCCCGCTGGGCCTGGGCAACAGCTTTTTCTCGCTGATCGTGGTGCATGCGGTACTGGGCGTGCCGTTTGTCATCATCACCGTGTCGGCGACCTTGCAAGGGTTCAACCACAATCTGGTGCGGGCGGCGGCTAGCCTGGGCGCATCACCGTTGACCGCGTTTCGCCGGGTGACCTTGCCGTTGATTGCGCCGGGGGTGATTTCCGGGGCGTTGTTCGCCTTCGCCACTTCGTTCGATGAGGTGGTGGTGACGCTGTTCCTCGCCGGGCCGGAGCAAGCCACATTGCCCAGGCAGATGTTCAGCGGCATCCGTGAAAACCTCAGCCCCACCATTGCCGCAGCGGCGACCCTGCTGATCGGCTTCTCGGTGGTGCTGTTGCTGACCCTGGAATGGCTGCGCGGCCGTAGCGAAAAGCTGCGCACTGCCCAGGTCTAAAGCCTGTTGGAGATCAAAATGTGGGAGGGGGCTTGCTCCCGATAGCATTCTTTCAGTTGATGAATAAGTCGACTGACAAAATGCTATCGGGAGCAAGCCCCCTCCCACAGTGGATTTGTATTGGCTCGGAAATCACTATTCGGATCCTGAATAGCAGACAACCTGTTTCGGTCAGCTATTCTTGTGCCAGCCCATCACCGACAAGAGGCCGCGCACATGAGTACTTCCTCATTCAAGATCGCCCACAAACTGCTGACCGGCGCTGGCGCCATTGAGCAACTCGGCGCCGAGTTGACGCGCCTGGATGTGGATAACCCGCTGATTGTCACCGATGCCGCGCTGGTCAAGTCCGGCACCGTCGCGCTGGCACTCGAACATCTGGGCGGGCGGACTTATGAAATTTTCGACCGCGTGCTGCCCGACCCGGAAATCGCCATTGTCGAAGATTGCATGCAGGCCTACCGCGATGGCGGGCACGACGGGTTGATCGGCGTGGGCGGCGGCAGTGCCATCGACATCGCCAAGAGCGTGGCCGCGTACGCCGGTTACCACGGCGCCCTGGCGGATCTGTTCGGCGTCGACCAGGTGCCGCGCAAGGGCCCGCCGCTGATTGCGATTCCCACTACCGCCGGCACCGGCTCCGAGGTGACCAATGTGGCGATTCTTTCCGACAAGGTCGCCCAGCTAAAAAAAGGCATCGTCAGCGACTACCTGCTGCCGGATGTCGCGCTGATCAGCCCGCAAATGACCCTGACCTGCCCACGCAGCGTCACGGCCGCCAGTGGCGTCGACGCGCTGGTGCATGCCATTGAATCCTACCTGTCCCTGAACGCCTCGCCGATCACCGATGCCCTGGCGATCGGCGCGATCAAGCTGATTGCCGGCGCCTTGCCCAAGGTTTATGCCAACCCGGCCAACCTGCAGGCCCGTGACGATATGGCCACCGCCAGCCTGATGGCCGGCATGGCCTTTGGCAACGCGGGCGTGGGCGCGGTGCATGCGCTGGCGTATCCGTTGGGCGGCCGGTTCAACATCGCCCACGGCGTGAGCAACGCACTGTTGCTGCCCTATGTGATGCACTGGAACAAGCTGGCCTGTGTCGAGCGGATGCGCGACATCGCCCAGGCCATGGGGGTAAATGTCAGCGGGTTGAGTGTGAATGATGCCGCCGACCAGGCCGTCGAGGCGATGACGCGACTGTGCGCCGCCGTCGAGATTCCGTCGGGCCTGCGCAGTTTCGGCGTGCCTGAGGAGGCTATCCCGGCGATGGCCACTGAAGCGGCGGGTATTGAACGCCTGATGCGCAACAATCCGCGCCAGCTCAGTGCGGCCGATATCGAGAAAATCTACCGGGCTGCGTACTAGCCGTTGAGTTAGGTCACGGTGCGCACGGCAAAGCATGAGGTATACAATGCGCGCCATCGTGATTTAGCTCAAAAAAGGTGCGTCATGCAGCCCTTCGTCATTGCTCCATCGATTCTCTCCGCCGACTTCGCCCGCCTGGGCGAAGAAGTGGACAAGGTATTGGCCGCGGGTGCCGACTTCGTGCACTTCGACGTCATGGACAACCACTACGTGCCCAACCTGACCATCGGCCCGATGGTGTGCGCTGCGCTGCGCAAATACGGGATTACCGCGCCGATCGACGCGCACCTGATGGTCAGCCCGGTGGACCGCATCGTCGGTGACTTCATCGACGCCGGCGCGACCTACATCACCTTCCACCCGGAAGCCACGCTGCACGTCGACCGTACCCTGCAATTGATCCGCGAAGGCGGTTGCAAGGCGGGCCTGGTGTTCAACCCGGCCACGCCGCTGAGTGTGCTGGAGTACGTGATGGACAAGGTCGACATGGTCCTGCTGATGAGCGTCAACCCAGGCTTTGGCGGGCAGAAGTTCATCCCCGGCACCCTGAACAAGCTGCGCGAAGCGCGGGCGCTGATCGATGCGTCGGGCCGGGATATCCGCCTGGAGATCGACGGCGGGGTCAATGTGAACAATATCCGTGAAATCGCTGCGGCGGGCGCCGACACCTTCGTGGCCGGCTCGGCGATCTTCAATGCACCTGATTACCAGGAAGTGATCGCCAAGATGCATGCCGAACTGGCGCTGGCGCGTCCATGAGCGGCTTTGAGCAGTTGTTCCCCGGCAAATTGCCACGGCTGGTGATGTTCGATCTGGACGGTACCTTGATCGACTCGGTGCCTGACCTTGCGGCGGCGGTGGACCAGATGCTGCTCAAACTGGGGCGCAAGCCTGTGGGGATCGAGGCGGTGCGTGAATGGGTCGGCAACGGCGCGCCGATGCTGGTGCGGCGGGCGCTGGCAGGCCATATCGACGCCACCGGTGTGGATGAGGTGGAAGCCGAACAGGCCCTGCAATTGTTCAATGCCGCCTATGAAAGCAGCCACGAACGGACGGTGGTGTATCCCGGCGTGCGTGACACCCTCAAGTGGCTGAGCAAGCAGGGCGTGGAAATGGCCCTGATCACCAACAAGCCGGAGCGCTTCGTCGCTCCGCTGTTGGACCA
Organism: Pseudomonas sp. R4-39-08; assembly: GCF_003852275.1. NCBI lineage: Bacteria > Pseudomonadati > Pseudomonadota > Gammaproteobacteria > Pseudomonadales > Pseudomonadaceae > Pseudomonas > Pseudomonas sp. R4-39-08. The sequence continues at coordinate 5,276,371 of NZ_CP027733.1, read as the reverse complement.
GATGAAGATCGGCCGGTATTTTCGCTGGATCATCGGCGGCGATACCCTGCCGCAGAAAAAGCCTGACCCGGCGGCACTGTTTTTCGTGATGAAAATGGCGAATATTCCGGCGTCCCAATCGTTGTTCGTCGGCGACTCGCGCAGTGATGTCTTGGCGGCAAAAGCGGCGGGGGTGCAGTGCGTGGCCTTGAGTTACGGCTACAACCATGGCCGGCCGATTGCAGAAGAATCGCCAGCGCTGGTCATCGATGACCTGCGCCTGTTAATCCCCGGTTGCTTGGGCGCGGGCGCTGAGATAACGTTGCCCGACATCGACCCGTCCCCTACTGGAAATGCCATCGTGGTGGTCACTCGCAAACTCTGGATGAAAGTCATCAAGGCCCTGGCCCGCTGGCGTTGGCGCGCCTGACTGATCCCCGCCGCGCTGCGGCCCGTTTGCCTACCTGACCGATTGACCCTCACACCACGAGGCACCTGATGATCCGCGAAGAATTCCTGCGTTTGGCCGCTGCCGGCTATAACCGTATCCCCATGGCCTGCGAAACCCTGGCCGACTTCGACACGCCGCTGTCGATCTACCTGAAACTGGCCGACGAGCCGAACTCTTATCTGCTGGAATCGGTACAGGGCGGCGAGAAGTGGGGCCGTTATTCGATCATCGGCCTGCCGTGCCGCACGGTACTGCGCGTGCATGACCATCATGTGAGCATCACCCATGATGGCCTCGAGATCGAAAGCCATGACGTAGAAGATCCGCTGGCCTTCGTCGAAGCCTTCAAGGCGCGCTACAACGTGCCGACCATTCCCGGCCTGCCGCGTTTCAACGGCGGTCTGGTGGGGTATTTCGGTTATGACTGCGTGCGCTACGTGGAGCAGCGTTTGGGTAAATGCCCGAACCCGGACCCGCTCGGCGTGCCGGACATCTTGCTGATGGTCTCCGACGCGGTGGTGGTGTTCGACAACCTTGCCGGCAAGATGCACGCGATAGTGCTGGCCGACCCTGCCCAGGCGGATGCCTTCGAGCAAGGCCAGGCCAGCCTCGAAGCGCTGCTGGAAAAACTGCGCCAGCCGATCACCCCGCGCCGTGGCCTGGACCTCAGCCGTCCGCCCGCCGCCGACCCGGTATTTCGCTCCAGCTTTACCCAGGCGGACTACGAGCGGGCAGTCGATACCATCAAGGAATACATCCTCGCCGGTGACTGCATGCAGGTGGTGCCCTCGCAACGGATGTCCATCGACTTCAAGGCCGCGCCGATCGACCTGTATCGAGCGCTGCGTTGCTTCAACCCGACGCCGTATATGTACTTCTTCAATTTCGGTGACTTCCACGTGGTGGGCAGCTCGCCGGAGGTGCTGGTGCGCGTTGAAGACAACCTGATCACCGTGCGCCCGATCGCCGGCACGCGCCCGCGAGGCGCCACCGAAGAAGCGGATCTGGCGCTGGAAGAGGACCTGTTGAGCGACGACAAGGAAATCGCCGAGCACCTGATGCTGATCGATCTGGGGCGTAATGACACCGGGCGGGTCTCGGAAATCGGCTCGGTGAAGTTGACCGAGAAGATGGTCATCGAGCGGTATTCCAATGTGATGCATATCGTGTCCAACGTCACCGGTGAGCTGAAGGCCGGCCTGACCGCGATGGACGCACTGCGTGCGATTCTGCCGGCCGGTACCTTGTCGGGCGCACCAAAGATTCGCGCGATGGAAATCATCGACGAACTGGAGCCGGTCAAGCGTGGCGTCTACGGCGGCGCCGTGGGGTACTTCGCCTGGAACGGCAACATGGACACGGCGATTGCGATCCGTACGGCGGTGATCAAGGACGGCGAACTGCATGTGCAGGCCGGTGGCGGCATCGTGGCTGACTCGGTGCCGGCCCTTGAATGGGAGGAAACCCTGAACAAGCGCCGGGCGATGTTCCGTGCGGTGGCGTTGGCTGAGCAAACGCCGCAGGGTTGAAGGCTGGCGCCGATCAAAATGTGGGAGGGGGCTTGCTCCCGATAGCAGTGTGTCAGCCAGCACATCATGGACTGACAGACCGCTATCGGGGGCAAGCCCCCTCCCACATTAAGCCTTCATTGTCCTGCTGTTAGAAATCCAGACTCACCCCGACACTGACCCCTTGCTGAGTCAAACTGTCATCCTTCCTCACGTTATACGCCGCTCGTAACGCCAGTTCCTGCGTCAGCCTGTGGCTGACCCCCAGGCTCAAGCGATCCGAATTGCTGCGCGGCGTATACCCGTCCAGCTTGAAGTCGATCTCCTGCACGCTGTTGAGCGAAATATTCACCTTCTGGGTGTCATTTTCGAACTCGTGCTCGTGGGCCACTTCGCCAAACACCTGGGTGTGCGGTGTGATGCGGTAGCTGCCCTGCAGCCCGACGCCCAGGCGCTTGGAGTCGCGCTGCTGGTCATCGAAGGTCAGGGCGGTGGAGCGGCTGTCTTTTTCCGAGTAGCCGTTCACTTCGACCCGCGCGTAATCGGCGCTGATAAAGGGCGACAGGTGCCAGTCACTGTCCGGCGCGGCGATGTCATAACCCACGCGACCGCTCAGGGCCCATAGCCAGCCATCGGTGTCACCCTTTTCCGCCCCCTCGCTGACGCCCAGGGCGAACTTGCGCTTGAGGCTGTCGAAGTCCAGCTTGCCGCCGGTCAAGGCGGCGTCGGCCCACCAGTGATTCTGTTGATACTGGGCGAATGCAGTGCCCATGTAGCTGTTGAGCTTGTAATCCGAGTCGCTGGCGCCGGCTTCCAGTGTCTGGCGGTACAGGCCTGCGGCTACGCCCACGCGCCAGGCCTCGTTGAGTCGGTAGCTGCCACCGATGTTGAGGTTATAGCCACTGCCATCGCCGCTGGCCGAGCTGCTCTGGTCATCGAAATCCAGACGCTGGCCACCGCCCGCCACGATCGCGCGCCATTGGCCCACGGCTTGCCATTGGCCGGTGTCTGCCTGCCATTGATTGCGCAACTCATCTTGATGGGCGCGCAATGTGCCTTGGGCCATTTCCGGCAGCAAGGTCAGCTCCCAGGGCGCAGCGAGCAGGGAATAGGCGTAGTCGGCAATCAGCTGTTGCCCGGCGACGGTAGGATGGACCGAGTCGTTGTAGATCAGCTTGGTCGGGTCCGGATTGGTGCCGCCGATGCCGTAGACCGGGTTGGCGGTGCAGCTGTTTCCACTGAAGCAGGTACCGGTCAAGTTTTGCCCGGTGGCGAGGCCGAAGCGGGCCGGATCGGCGAAGGCTTCGTTCAACAACAACGGAATGTTCAGCGGGATCACCTGCGCATCGATCTGCGACAGGCGCTGTACCAGAGACTGGTTGAAAATAGTGCTCAGGGCCGACGTTGCTGCCTGCTGCGGGGTGCCATTGATGGCCGGCGTCAGTCCGAGGTCGGGCAGCATCCATACCATGATGTAACGCGCGCCGGCGTGTTGCAGGGCCTGGGCACTATCCGCCAGTCGCCCGCCGGCGGCGACCGCTTGAGCGGGGCTGAGTACGCGACCCTGGAGGAAGTCATTGCCGCCACCGGACAGAAAGTACAGCGCATTTGGATCGGCCAGCCCGCCGTTGGCCGGCAGGTAACCCTGTCGACTGCGCAGCACCGTGCCGCCCCCTGCATTGCCGGGGGGGATCGCAGCGTTGGAGACCGAGGTAATGGAGTCGAGGATATTGTCGGTACGGTAGCCGCCGACCGCCCAGTTGTTGCCGTCCGGCAAGCCCTGGGCCGCGCGCACCGGTGAGGTGGAGGCATTCAGGTCGTTTGGTGCCACACCCAGTTTTGCGCCGAGCAAGGTCGAAGAAACGAGACCGTAATCCCCTTGGAACGTCGGCCCGGTGCGGTTGGTAAAGCGCAACGTCGATCCGGCGCTGCCGTCGGGGAACTGACCGGCATCAGCCAGGCTGTCGCCGAACACCACCATGGTTGAGTAGGGTGACGGTGCCGCATAGGCCTGCGCGCAAGCCAGGGAAAGCAGGCCGGCAGCCAGGGGCGCGAAGAACGGAGCTCTGAGCATGGAAAATTCCATTGAGTTGTTTTTATGTCTGAATCGAAACACTAGCAAAGTATTGAGCGTTTTCTATAGCGCAAAACCGAATTTTCCTACGGGCATCCCATCGAGCATAAGCCCGTATTTGCTGCTCCATATTGCACCGCTGGCGAGGCTACGTTACTGTGCCTGAACGTATGAATGAGACCCTCCCCGTGTTGATCATCAGCAAACTCTTGATGCGAGTAGTCAAGGCACACGCCCGTTGGCGTTGGCGCACCTGACATTTTTCCCTGCCGGCCTGGCCGGATCTGTACCGATTTGCCTTCTTTACCTTTTGTCTGACGCCCCTTGCCGTTCACCCCGGCAACCGGAACGTGCGTCTGGCAGCGGGCCACACGCTTGGAAGGCGGTCATTTGAAATCAGTGAATTCAAGAGGTTTGAACCCACATGTTGCTGATGATTGATAACTACGATTCCTTTACCTACAACGTTGTGCAGTACCTGGGCGAGCTGGGTGCCGAGGTCAAGGTCGTGCGCAACGACGAACTGACCGTCGCCGAGATCGCCGCACTGAATCCGGAACGCATCGTGGTTTCGCCTGGCCCGTGCACACCGAACGAAGCGGGCATCTCCCTGGAAGCCATTCAGTATTTTGCCGGCAAGCTGCCAATTCTTGGCGTGTGCCTGGGCCATCAGTCCATTGGCCAGGCGTTTGGCGGCGACGTGGTGCGCGCGCGCCAGGTGATGCACGGCAAGACCAGCCCGGTATTCCACAAGGATCTGGGCGTGTTCCACGGCTTGAACCTGCCCGTGACCGTGACCCGTTATCACTCGTTGGTGGTCAAGCGCGACACCCTGCCCGAGTGCCTGGAACTGACGGCCTGGACCCAGCTGGAAGACGGCTCGGTCGACGAGATCATGGGCCTGCGCCACAAGACACTGAATATCGAAGGGGTGCAGTTTCACCCTGAATCGATCCTGACCGAGCAGGGCTACGAGCTGTTCGCCAATTTTCTCAAGCAGAGCGGCGGCACGCGCTAAGGACTTTCCATGGATATCAAGACTGCCCTGGGCCGTATCGTCGGTCACCTGGATCTGAGCACCGCTGAAATGAGCGATGTGATGCGCGAGATCATGACCGGCCAGTGCTCCGACGCACAGATCGGCGCCTTTATGATGGCCATGCGCATGAAGAGCGAAAGCATCGACGAAATCGTCGGTGCCGTATCGGTGATGCGTGAACTGGCGGACAAGGTCGAACTCAAGACCCTCGACGGCGTGGTCGATGTGGTCGGCACCGGCGGGGACGGTGCGAACATCTTCAACGTATCGACGGCGTCCTCGTTCGTGGTCGCGGCAGCGGGTTGCACCGTGGCCAAGCACGGCAACCGCGCGGTGTCCGGCAAAAGTGGCAGCGCGGACCTGCTGGAAGCGGCCGGCATCTACCTGAACCTGACGCCGGTACAGGTGGCACGCTGCATCGACAGCGTCGGCATCGGCTTCATGTTCGCCCAATCCCACCACGGCGCGATGAAACACGCGGCTGGCCCGCGCAAGGACCTCGGCCTGCGTACCCTGTTCAATATGCTCGGCCCGCTTACGAATCCGGCCGGTGTGAAGCATCAAGTCGTCGGTGTATTCAGCCAGGCTTTGTGCCGGCCATTGGCCGAAGTGCTGCAGCGCCTGGGCAGCAAGCATGTGCTGGTGGTGCATTCCAAAGATGGCCTGGACGAATTCAGCCTGGCGGCGCCAACCTTCGTGGCGGAGTTGAAAAACGACCAGGTTACAGAATATTGGGTCGAGCCTGAGGACCTGGGCATGAAGAGCCAGAGCCTGCATGGCCTGGCGGTGGAAAGCCCGGCGGCGTCGCTGGAATTGATTCGTGATGCCTTGGGGCGACGCAAGACCGAAAACGGTCAAAAAGCTGCGGAAATGATTGTGCTCAATGCTGGCGCGGCACTTTACGCAGCCGACCATGCCTATAGTCTTAAGGAAGGTGTCGCCTTGGCCCACGATGCGCTGCACACCGGTCTGGCTCGCGAGAAACTTGAAGAACTCGGAGCATTCACCGCCGTATTCAAGATGGAGAATGAAGCATGAGTGTTCCGACCGTTCTGGAAAAAATCCTGGCGCGCAAGGCTGAAGAAGTCGCCGAGCGCCGTGCCCGTGTGAGCCTGGCCGAGCTGGAAACCCTGGCAAAAGCTGCTGATGCGCCACGAGGGTTTGCCAGGGCCTTGCTCGAACAGGCCAAGAAGAAGCAGCCGGCGGTGATCGCCGAGATCAAGAAGGCCTCACCGAGCAAAGGCGTGATCCGCGAGCACTTCGTGCCACAGGAAATCGCCGTCAGCTATGAAAAGGGTGGGGCGACGTGCCTGTCCGTACTGACCGATGTTGATTTCTTCCAGGGTTCTGATCTGTTCCTGCAGCAGGCGCGCGCCGCGTGCACATTGCCGGTGATCCGCAAGGATTTCATGGTTGATCCCTACCAGATCGTCGAAGCGCGCGCCCTGGGCGCCGACTGTGTGCTGCTGATCGTTTCCGCACTGGATGACGTGAAGATGGCCGAGCTGGCAGCGGTAGCCAAAAGTGTGGGCCTGGATGTATTGGTCGAAGTGCACGACGGCGACGAGTTGGAGCGTGCACTGAAGACCCTCGACACACCGCTGGTGGGGGTCAACAACCGTAACCTGCACACCTTCGATGTCAGCCTGGAAACCACCCTCGACCTGCTGCCGCGTATTCCCCGTGACCGCTTGGTGATCACCGAGAGCGGCATCGTCAACCGCGCCGATGTGGAGCTGATGGAGATCAGCGAAGTGTATTCGTTCCTGGTCGGCGAGACGTTCATGCGCGCCGAGAACCCAGGGGCGGAACTGCAGCGTCTGTTCTTTCCGGAGCGGGGTGTGTCTGTCAGCGGTTCGACCCTGGATTGATTCCAGCGCAGTCGATTATGTGAAATGCAGTAAAAATGTGGGAGGGGGCTTGCTCCCGATAGCGGTGTACCAGTTGTGAATCAGTCAACTGAACCACCGCTATCGGGAGCAAGCCCCCTCCCACATTGGTCTTGTGCTTATTCAGGTAGGTCAATGTTGATGACTAAGCTGGTTTCGATGACTGTGCAAGCAGGCCTTGCCGCCGAGCAGGACTTGCTGGCCGCCGTCTGCGCAGGTGAGCGGGAATACGGGTTGTTGTTCTGGCAGCCCAACGATCAAGCCTTGGTCATGCCGCGCCGTTTGAGTCGATTGCCGGCTTTTGAAGCGGCCAGCCGAGTCTCGGCAGAGGCCGGTTGGCCGGTGTTGTTGCGCGAAACCGGCGGTGAGCCGGTGCCGCAGTCGGCCGCCACGGTCAATATCGCCTTGGTCTATGCGCCGCCGCGCAGTGAGGGGGATCAAGGGCGCATCGAAACCGGCTACCAGCGCCTGTGCCAGCCGATCTGCGATGTGCTGCTTGAATTGGGCGGCGAGGCGTCTATTGGCGAAATTGACGGCGCGTTCTGCGACGGTCGTTACAACGTCAATCTCAGCGGCCGGAAAATGGTCGGTACGGCCCAACGCTGGCGGCAGAGCGGTGGTCGCCCAGTGGGGTTGGTGCACGGTGCTTTATTGCTGGATAACGATCGCGATGAGTTGGTTGCGGCGGTCAATCGTTTCAATCAAGCCTGTGGCCTGGAACAGCGGGTGCGTGCCGAGAGCCATATTGCGCTGCATGAAGTGTTTCCCGTGCCGGACATGCTCAGCCGGCTCGACACCTTGTACCGTCAGATGTTGGCAGGCTTGCTGCCAGGTTAACGGGTTCCGAACACCACCATCGTCTTGCCTTTGACATGCACCAGATTGCGCTCTTCCAGATCCTTGAGCACACGCCCCACCATTTCCCGCGAACAGCCCACGATGCGCCCGATTTCCTGGCGCGTGACTTTGATCTGCATCCCGTCGGGGTGGGTCATGGCGTCTGGCTGCTTGCACAGCTCCAGCAGGCAGCGAGCGACACGCCCGGTCACGTCGAAGAACGCCAGATCGCCGACCTTGCGCGTGGTATCGCGCAGACGTTGGGCGATCTGCCCGCTCAGGGCATACAGAATGTCGGGATCATGTTGGGCCAGTTCGCGAAATTTCGTATAGCTGATCTCAGCCACCTCGCACTCCACCTTGGTGCGCACCCAAGCGCTGCGCTGTTGCTCCTTGCCGGCCTGCTCGAACAGCCCCAGCTCGCCGAAAAAATCCCCGGTGTTGAGGTAGGCGATGATCATTTCGCGACCGTCTTCGTCCTCGATCAGGATGGTGACCGAGCCCTTGATAATGAAGAACAGCGTTTCGGAGCGCTCGCCCGCGCAGATGATGTTGTGCTTGGCCGGATGACGCCGGCGCTGGCAATGCATCAGCAGCTTGTCGAGGTTCTTGATCTTGGGTGTGGGAGTAAGAGCAACCATGGTTGTATCCCGAAAAACTGCACGATGTGGTTGGATTTGTTTTTATCAGCGCGACCGGCATTGATATGCGCTGTACAAACGATGGCAATGCGCCATTGATTTGGCGCCAGCTTACCAGACACATTCTGACTCGATTAGCGTATTTCACCGGCAAACGCTGTTATTGATCGTTTTCCTGCAGGGCGCTGCCGCTGCGGGGCCCTGTGCTAAGCTGGCGACCCTTTTTTAGCAGTGGAGTCTGGGCGATGAAGGCACGCATCCAATGGGCGGGCGAAGCCATGTTCCTCGGTGAATCGGGCAGTGGCCATGTGGTGGTGATGGACGGCCCGCCGGAAGCCGGTGGCCGCAACCTGGGTGTACGCCCGATGGAAATGTTGCTGCTGGGTGTCGGCGGTTGCAGCAATTTCGACGTGGTCAGTATCCTGAAAAAATCCCGTCAGGCCGTGGAAAGCTGCGAAGCCTTTCTGGAGGCCGAACGCGCAACCGAAGATCCCAAGGTGTTTACCAAGATCCATATGCATTTTGTGGTCAAGGGGCGCGCGCTGAAGGAAGCGCAGGTCAAGCGTGCCATCGAGCTGTCGGCAGAGAAGTACTGCTCGGCGTCGATCATGCTGGGCGCGGCCGGTGTGGCCATTACCCATGATTACGAAATCGTCGAGTTGGGTTGATCGTTCCCACGCTCTGCGTGGGAATGCATCTCGTGACGCTCCGCGTCACCCTTGCGCAGGTGCCGGATTTTGCGCTGAAAGCGGGACGCGGAGCGTCCTGGGTGGCATTCCCACGCGGAGCGTGGGAATGATCTTCATGCTTCAGATTCTGTAGGTGCTCTTGGTCATGACTTTGGCCAGCATGCTCATGCCGAATCTCACCGGCGCAGGAAAGCGGAAGCCGCCGGCATCCAGTGCGCTTTCAGCGTGGTGCTCTTCATCGATGCGCATCTGCTCAAGAATGGCCCGGGACTTTTCGTCCTCGGCCGGCAGTTGTTCAAGGTGTTCGTCCAGGTGCTTGCAGACCTGGCGTTCGGTGGCTGCGACAAAACCGAGGCTGACCTTGTCACTGATCAGGCCGGCAGCGGCGCCGATACCGAACGACAAACCATAGAACAGCGGGTTCAGCACGCTGGGATGACTTCCCAGCTGGCGAATGCGTTGTTCGCACCACGCCAGGTGGTCGATCTCTTCCTCGGCCGCGTGCTCCATCGCTGCACGTACCTGCGGTAACTTGGCGGTCAGGGCCTGGCCCTGGTACAACGCCTGGGCACAGACTTCACCGGTATGGTTGATGCGCATCAGGCCGGCCACATGGCGGGTCTCGGTCTCGCTCATCTGTGCGTCCGGCTGCACGATGGCGGGTGACGCGCGGTACGGTTGGCCGCTGAACGGCAGCAGCGTTCGCATGGCCGTGTCGGCTTGCAGCAACAGACGGTCAATCGGCGAGTAGTGACGTTGGGTAGTCATGCTGACCTCCGGGAAGAATCTCGGCGGCCAGTTTACCGCAAGAGAGGGCGGCGCGTTTGCGCTGAGTCAATTTGCCCCTGCGCACTCAGCCCGGTGGCCAGTTCATCTGGCGCTGACCCAGCACATGCATATGAATGTGGTAAACGGTCTGCCCGCCGTCTTCGTTGCAGTTCATCACCACGCGGAAGCCTTTTTCGCAGCCTAGTTCCACCGCCAGGCGCTGGGCGGTGAACAGGATATGACCGGCCAGGGCTTTGTCGTCTTCGGTCAGGTCATTGAGGGTGCGAATGGGTTTTTTCGGGATAACCAGAAAATGGACCGGCGCCTGTGGGGCGATGTCGTGGAAAGCCAGGACCTGGTCATCTTCATAGATGATGTTCGCGGGTATTTCCCGGTTGATGATCTTGGTGAACAGAGTATCCACAGCTGTTTCTCCAGGGTGAAAGTGAAGGTGAGTGTACTCAAGCGGTCAACGCGGGCAATAGGCCTTGTTGATGGCGCCGGCAATTTTGCGGGTCAGCCAGCGCGGGCTCAGGCGCGGGCTGAATGCCAGCCAGCGGTTGCGCCGGCCGGGGATGATGATGGCCTTGTTCTTTTCCAGCGCACGCACGGTATAGAGCGCAACTTCTTCGGGGCTCATCAACTGTTGGCTGCGGTCGAGCTTTGCGGTGTCCATTTGCGCGGTACCGAAGAAGGCGGTGCGCGTAGGGCCTGGGCACAGCACCGAGACCTTGATGCCACAGGTCTTCAGTTCCTCGCGCAAGCCTTCGGAAAAATGCAGCACATAGGCTTTGCTTGCGTAGTAGCTGCTCATCCACGGGCCTGGCTGGAAGGCGGCGACCGAGGCCACGTTGAGAATCTGCCCGCCGCCGTGCAATGCCATGGCATTGCCCAACGCATGGCACATGCGGGTCAGGGCGAGGACGTTGACTTCGATCAGGTCCTGCTCGGTCATCCAGTCCTGGGCCAGGAACGGCCCGCTGGTGCCGATACCGGCGCAGTTGACCAGCAGGTCGATCTGCCGCTCACCTTCTTCGAGTTCCAGCAAAAAACCCGACAACCGCAGCGGCTCGCCAAGGTCACAGGCGCGAAACAGCACCTCGACGCCGAAACGCTGAGTCAATTCGATCGCAATGCTTTCCAACTGATCACGTTGGCGGGCCACCAGAATCAAGCTGCGGCCACGTCGGGCCAGGGCTTCGGCCAAAGCCAGGCCGATACCGCTGGAGGCACCGGTGATCAGAGCGTAACGGGTCATGCCTTTCTCCATCGCAACGCCGCCGGCCTGTGACAGAGGCATCACAGGCGGCGGGCGTTTCTTCACTGTTCTGGAGAGTCTACAGGTTCGGCCGCGTCGTCAGCACTTTGCGCGGCGTCTTCATCACCGATGACGCTTTGGTCGGCATCTTCATCGGTGCTTAGGGAGCTGCTTTCATAGCTGCTGCCCATGTTGGCTTCGAGTTGGTCCAGGTAGCCGTTCATGCCCAGGGTGACCGCGACGATGAGCATCAACGGGATAAACGCCAGCCACAACGAAGCCAGGATTTTAACCGCTGTGGAGTTGCGCGGTGGTGGCGCACCGTACTGGTTGGCGCCAGTGTTACCCGGCAGTACCAGCAGCAGCAGAGGGAACACGCTGTTCACCAGCGGAACCAGGTTCAGCAAGTACAGCCAGCCAGACCAGCCCAGGTCGTGCAGGCGCTGCACGCCGATTTGCACGCTTACCACGACGAGCGCAACGAACAGTGCAAAGCCCAGCAGCGAACCGAGAATGATCGCGATCGTTGGCGAGGCGGTGGCCACCGCGAAACCCACGGTGCTGATGATGCCTGCAGCCACAAGCATCGCGACGGTCAGTGCCAGCGTCCAGGCGAGATAGCGCAGGCGACCGATACGCCCGTGGATAGTGAAGACCTTGAGCGTGGCGTACTCGGGCAAGTTATCACCGACCGCAGCGCGTGGCGGTGCGTAAGGCGATGCGGCGGCGTGCGAGAAGTCCGAGGCCGATGCGCCTGTCTCGTGGGTTTCGGCAAGGCTGAAAGCCACGGGTTGTTCGGCTTCGATACGTGCCTCGATCCCGGCGTTTTGCAAGGCGGTGAGGTAGGTGTCGGCATCGGCGCGGGACAGATCGCGCTTGAGCGCGACCGGGCGGCCGGTGAAAAGCTTTTCGATCGCTTCGACATCGCTCTTGAACAGCTCGGCGAGGTTCAGTTTGGCGGTGGTGCTTTCGACACCCGGGCGCAAGGCTCCGTCGAACACAATCTTGAAACGGCTGTCGCTCATGCGGGCATCCTTGTCACTTGATCAGGGGAGGGTATGCAGGCTGCCCAATTGGCAGGCCTGGTATTTGGTTCAACGTGGCCAGCGCAATTGTGCCGCGCTTTCGCGTGCCTGGCGGTATTGCGCATCCAGTCGCGCGACGAGTTCATCCACGCTCGGCAAATCATTGATCTCACCGACGCCTTGGCCGGCAGACCATACAGTCTTCCATGCTTTGGCCTCATCGCTCAACGGTTTGAGTTTGGAGCCGAGGTTGACCTCACCTTTGCCTTGAAGGGCAGCGAGATCAAAACCGGCGTTTTCCAGGCTCTGGCGCATAAAGCTTGCAGGTACGCCGGAAACAGCCGGAGTGTGCACGATGTCGGCGGCGCGCGCTGTGAGCAGCATCTCTTTATACGCATCCGGGGCATGGCTTTCGGTGGTGCCGATAAAGCGCGTGCCGAAATACGCCAGGTCTGCGCCAAGCACTTGGGCGGCGAGAATCTCCCGACCGTGATTGAGACAGCCGGCCAGCAACAGGGTTTTGTCGAAGAACTGGCGTATTTCGGCAATCAGCGCGAACGGGCTCCAGGTGCCGGCGTGACCGCCCGCGCCGGCGGCGACCGCGATCAGGCCGTCGACGCCCGCTTCAGCGGCTTTTTCGGCATGGCGACGAGTAGTTACGTCATGAAACACCAGGCCGCCGTAGCTGTGCACGGCATCGACCAGTTCCTTCACCGCACCGAGGCTGGTGATAACGATGGGCACTTTGTGCTCGACGCAGATCGCCAGGTCGGCCGCCAGTCGTGGGTTACTGTTGTGCACGATCAGGTTGACGGCATAGGGCGCCGGGTTATCCAACAGCGCCAGGCCGGCTTCGATTTCCTCCAGCCAGGCCTTGAAACCGCTGCTTTCGCGTTGATTGAGCGCCGGGAAACTGCCGACGACCCCGTTGCGGCAGCAGGCCAGCACCAGTTGCGGGTTGGAAATCAGGAACATCGGCGCAGCCACCACAGGCAGGCGCAAACGTTGTTCAAGCAGGGCGGGCAGCGACATTGGAGGTTCCCCGGGTAATTGACATTAAAACGGTTTGACCACGACCAGAATTACGACCGCCAGCAATATCAGAACGGGCACTTCATTGAACCAGCGATAAAAGACATGGCTGCGGGTGTTTTCGCCACGGGCGAAGCGTTTTACCTGCGCTCCACACATGTGGTGGTAGCCGATCAGCAGGACGACCAGGGTGAGTTTGGCGTGGATCCACGCGCCCGATTGGAAAATACCGGGGTTGAGCACCAGCAACCAGATGCCGAAGACCAGCGTGGCAACCATCGCCGGGCCCATGATGCCCCGGTACAGCTTGCGCTCCATGACGCTGAAGCGCTCCTTGCTGACGGTGTCTTCACTTTGGGCGTGGTAGACAAACAGGCGTGGCAGGTAGAACAGCCCGGCAAACCAGCAGACGATGCTGACGATATGGAAGGCTTTGACCCATAGATAGAGCATTTTCAGTAATTCCCAGGTTCACGGTAGCGAAGATAGTAGTAGCTCATGCGCCCGTACGTCACGTTGGCGGTTGTCGCAGGGCGATACGGCCCCTATTATCGACGGCTTTCCAGTGGGTTCGTTGAGGGCAGGTTTATGGTCAAGGTCGGTATCGTCGGCGGCACGGGTTACACCGGTGTCGAATTGCTGCGTCTGTTGGCTCAGCATCCGCAGGCTGAGGTGGTGGTCATCACTTCACGCTCCGAGGCTGGCCTGGCCGTGGCCGATATGTACCCCAACCTGCGAGGCCACTACGACGGCTTGGCCTTCAGTGTGCCGGACATCAAGACGTTGGGCGCCTGTGATGTGGTGTTCTTCGCCACGCCTCACGGGGTTGCGCACGCATTGGCCGGCGAGCTATTGGCGGCGGGCACCAAGGTTATCGATCTGTCGGCGGACTTCCGCTTGCAAGATGCCGATGAGTGGGCCAAGTGGTACGGCCAGCCCCACGGCGCGCCAGAGTTACTGGAGGAGGCGGTGTACGGCTTGCCGGAAGTCAATCGTGAGCAGATCAAGCAGGCCCGCCTGATCGCGGTGCCGGGTTGCTATCCGACTGCGACCCAGCTGGGTTTCCTGCCGCTGCTGGAAGCCGGCTTGGCGGATGCCTCGCGTCTGATCGCGGACTGCAAGTCGGGCGTCAGCGGTGCTGGTCGTGGGGCCGCAGTGGGCTCGCTGTACTCCGAGACGTCGGAAAGCATGAAGGCCTATGCGGTCAAAGGGCATCGTCACCTGCCTGAAATCCGCCAGGGGTTGCGCCGTGCTGCGGGTAAGGATGTGGGCCTGACCTTCGTACCGCATCTGACGCCGATGATCCGTGGGATCCACTCCACGTTATACGCGACCGTTGTCGATCGCTCGGTAGACCTGCAGGCATTGTTCGAAAAGCGTTATGCCAACGAACCGTTCGTCGATGTGATGCCGGCGGGCAGCCATCCGGAAACCCGTAGCGTGCGGGGCGCCAACGTGTGCCGGATTGCGGTGCATCGTCCGCAGGATGGCGACCTGGTGGTGGTGCTGTCGGTGATCGATAACCTGGTCAAGGGCGCATCGGGCCAGGCGGTGCAGAACATGAACATCCTGTTTGGTCTGGATGAGAAGTTGGGCTTGTCCCATGCGGGCATGTTGCCTTAAGGCGTTCGCTCTGATGCGCAAAAGGCTCGTAAGTCGGGCCTTTTGCATTTTTACGGGGTGCAACGCAGATTGATATACCGTAACAATAGTTGACCGCTTTTCTAGGAGAAGCGGATAATACCGGCCATTACGCATATGGCGGCGCTACGCCGGGAGATTATCAGCATGAGCGTTGAATCCTTCACCCCCACGGCTTTGCAATTCACCCACGGTGCTGCGCACAAGGTGAAGAGCCTGGTCGATGAAGAGGGTAATGATCGCTTGAAGCTGCGCGTATTCGTTACGGGCGGCGGTTGTTCAGGGTTTCAGTACGGTTTTACCTTCGATGAAGATGTGGCCGATGACGACACCATCGTTGAGCGCGAGGGCGTGAGCCTGGTCGTTGATCCGATGAGCTTCCAGTACTTGGCGGGTGCTGAAGTGGATTACCAGGAAGGGCTCGAGGGGTCGCGTTTCGTGATCAAGAACCCTAATGCTACGACGACCTGTGGTTGCGGGTCGTCGTTCTCGATCTGATCGAAGCCTGATTTGCACGCATAAAAAAACGCCGCTTGGCTTTGATCGGCCAAGCGGCGTTTTGCTGCCTGGCGATCAGGCCGGGTAGATCGCGCCCAGCACGCGCAGCCCGCGAGCACCCGTGACGCTAGGGCGGTTCGCGGCGATGCCTTCCAGGCAGCAATGGGCCAGCCAGGCGAAGGCCATGGCTTCCACCCAGTCGGGGTCTACGCCATAGAGCGCGGTACTACTGACCTGTGTGGACGGTAGCAGCGCGGCCAATCGATTCATCAGCGTTCCGTTGTGGGCGCCGCCGCCGCATATCAACAGGGTTTCTGTCTGAGGTTGGGCGCTTTGCAGAGATTCGACGATGGTCAGGCTGGTCAGCTCCAGCAAGGTGGCTTGCACGTCCTCGGGAAGAAACGCTGGCAGCCCGTCGAGATGTTGCTGCAGCCAACGCAGGTTGAAAACTTCCCGGCCGGTACTTTTCGGGCCTTTGGTCGCGAAAAAAGGGTCGCTGAGCAGCGTGTTGAGTAACTGCGGCTGAACCTTGCCGCTGGCTGCCCATTGCCCGTTACGATCAAAGTGTTCGCCACGTTGATGATGAATCCACGCGTCCAGCAAGACATTACCCGGGCCGCAGTCGAAGCCCGATACCGGCCTGCCGGTTTCTATCAGGCTCAGGTTGCTGAAACCGCCGACATTCAACACCGCACGCTTGCCGGTACTTTCACCGAACAGCGCCTCGTGGAAGGCAGGTACCAAGGGTGCGCCCTGACCGCCTGCGGCAACGTCGCGGCTGCGGAAGTCACTGACCACCGTGATGCCAGTCAGCTCGGTGAGCAACGCAGGATTGCCGATCTGTACCGTAAAACCTCGGGAAGGTTCATGGCGGATGGTCTGCCCGTGGCTGCCAATCGCACGGATGTCCTGGGGTGTGAGGTTTTGCTGGTCCAGCAAAGTGTGGATGCCTTGAGCGGCGAGTGTCACCCAGGATTGCTGGGCGATTGCCGAACGGGCGATCTCATCCGGGCCGCTGGCGCACAGGCTTAGCAGCTCGGCGCGCAGAGGGGCAGGCATGGGGATGTAATGGGTAGCGATCAGACTGATCGCCGAATCTTGTTCGATAAGGGCGATATCCAGGCCATCGAGGCTGGTCCCGGACATCACACCGATATAACGCGACATGCCTTAACGCTTCGCCGAAGCCAGCAGGGTGGAGCGCTCCTGATCCATACGGGCCATCAGTGGCTGGCTTTGTTGCATGAAGCGCGCGCGTTCTGCCTTGGCGATCGGGTCGGCCATTGGCAGTTTCTGACCCAATGGATCTACGTGTACCCCGTTGACCTGGAATTCATAATGCAAGTGCGGCCCGGTGGACAGGCCGGTCGTGCCGATGTAACCGATCACTTGCCCCTGCTTCACGTTGCCACCGGTTTTGACGCCCTTGGCAAACCCTTGCATGTGGCCATACAGCGTACGGTAGGTGTTGCCGTGCTGGATGATCACCGTGTTGCCGTAACCACCGCGACGCCCGGCCAACAGAACCTTACCGTCGCCAGCTGCCTTGATTGGCGTGCCACGGGGAGCGGCATAGTCGACACCTTTGTGAGCGCGGATTTTGTTCAGAATTGGATGCTTGCGACCCATGGAGAAACGCGAGCTAATACGAGCGAAGTCCACCGGTGTACGGATGAACGCCTTGCGCATGCTGTTGCCATCTGCGGTGTAGTAACTGGTATTGCCCTGTTTGTTGGTATAGCGCACTGCGGTGTAGGTTTTGCCGCGGTTGGTGAAGCGCGCAGACAGGATGTTGCCAGTGCCGACCACTTTGCCGTTGGCAACTTTCTGTTCGTAGATCACATCGAATTCGTCACCCTGGCGAATGTCCTGGGCGAAGTCGATGTCGTAGCCAAATACGCTGGCCATGTCCATGGTCATGCTGTGGGACAGGCCCGCCCGGGCGGCGGATTGCGACAGCGAGCTATTGATCACGCCGTGTACGTAGGCAGAGCGCATGACCGGTTTGGTGGTAATGCGATTGAAGGCAAAACCCTTTGCGCCTTTGCTCAGGCTGATGCTTTCCAGGTCATTGATATTGGTGTGCAGGTTGTTCAACTGGCCATCGGGCGTCAGTTCGAACTCAAGCTTCTGCCCATGTTTGAGCTGGGTGAATTGCTTGGCTTGCTTATCGGTGGCCAGGACGTCATTGACGGTGGCGGCAGGCAATCCGACCTTTTCGAACAGCGTTGACAGTGTGTCGCCTTTACTCACGATCACTTCGCGGTGCTGAGGACTCTTGGCTGCAACTGCTGCGGGCTTTTCCTGGGTGGCTTCCTGAGTCTCTTCGGGCGTGTTTTCAATCTGTGCGAACGGAGGCTCAGCAGGGGTATTTGTGGCTTGTTGAGCGTCGGAAGCGTCTTGATCTTGTGTCAGTTGCTCAACAGGGCTTTCCAGGTCGAGGCTTAGGGATGTTCGTTTGGCTTCTACGTCACTGGAAGGGAATACCAGGAGTGCCAGGCTGAGAAGGGCGGCGATACCACTTGCGGCGAGCAGGTGGGTCTTCGGGTAAAGCGGCGGCGCTTTAGACGGTTCAGTGGTCATAGGTATTTTGACTTTGAAGATGAAATGGAAAAGATGAATGACATGATGAAGATGAAATAACTGTATAAAATATAACCAAATCATCTGTGGCGCAAGCTCGCGAACGCTGGGCTTGCGCAATGGTGTCCGTGCGCAGGGCAAAACTTGTAATTAGTCCCTGATCTTGTATGGTTGGTTCCCTTTTGAATCTGAGCCTTGCGGGTCTGTTATGAAGTCGGTTGAAGAGCAGCTAGCGCTGATAAAACGTGGTGCGGAAGAACTGTTGGTCGAAGCTGAGCTGGTCGAAAAGCTCAAGCGTGGCCAGCCCCTGCGTATTAAGGCCGGCTTTGACCCAACCGCGCCGGATCTGCACCTTGGCCATACCGTGCTTATTAATAAGCTGCGTCAGTTTCAGGAGCTGGGTCATCAAGTCATCTTCCTTATCGGTGACTTCACCGGGATGATCGGCGACCCGAGCGGCAAGAGCGCAACGCGTCCGCCGCTGACTCGCGAGCAAGTGCTCGACAATGCCGAGACCTACAAGACTCAGGTATTCAAAATCCTTGATCCGGCCAAAACCGAGGTGGCATTCAACTCCACCTGGATGGACCAGATGGGGCCGGCGGACTTCATCCGCCTGACGTCGCAATACACCGTCGCTCGCATGCTCGAGCGCGATGACTTCGACAAGCGCTATTCCACCAATCAGCCGATCGCTATCCATGAGTTTCTTTACCCGTTGGTCCAGGGGTATGACTCGGTGGCGTTGCGTGCGGATATCGAGCTGGGCGGGACGGATCAGAAGTTCAACCTGTTGATGGGGCGTGAGCTGCAGCGTGCCTATGGGCAGGAAGCTCAGTGCATTTTGACCATGCCGTTGCTGGAGGGGTTGGACGGCGTCAAGAAGATGTCCAAGTCGCTGGGCAACTATGTCGGCATCCAGGAAGCGCCGGGCGTGATGTACGGCAAGCTGGTTTCCATTCCGGATTCGTTGATGTGGCGTTACTTCGAGTTGCTGAGCTTCCGCTCGATGGATGAGATCAATGCGTTGCGTGCTGATGTGGAGGCAGGTGCAAACCCGCGTGATGTGAAGATCAAGCTGGCCGAAGAGATCGTGGCGCGCTTTCATGGTGAAGAGGCTGCGGCCAATGCTCACCGTGCGGCGGGCAATCGCATGAAGGATGGCGAGTTGCCGGACGATCTGCCGGAGATCGAGTTGACGGCGGCCGAGGCAATGCCTATCGCAGCTGTCCTTAATAAGGCGGGCCTGGTGAAGAACTCAGCGGTTGCCCGTGACCTTCTCGGTTCGGGCGGTGTGCGTATAGATGGTGAGGTGGTTGATCGCACCTTTATATACGAGCTGGGCGCGACTCACGTTTGCCAGGCGGGAAAGAAGGCATTTGCGCGTATCACGCTCAAATCCGAATAAGTCGTTAATTAGGGCTTGACGGCGAATTATATCGCTCTATAATTCGCCCCACTTCCGGCGCAGTCGAAACGGAAAACTCCTTGGTAAACAATGAGTTAAGTAGGTTTCGATAGCAGGTTGCTTCAGTCCATCGAAGCCAAAAGGAAGTTGAAAAAGAGGTGTTGACAGCAGTGTGTAACGCTGTAGAATTCGCCTCCCGCTTACGAGAGATCGCAAGCGCAAGTGGTTGAAGTTGTTGAAGAAATCTTCGAGAACTTCTGAAAATAACCGCTTGACAGCAAATGAGGCTGCTGTAGAATGCGCGCCTCGGTTGAGACGAATAGCTCTTAACCAACCGCTCTTTAACAACTGAATCAAGCAATTCGTGTGGGTGCTTGTGGAGTCAGACTGATAGTCAACAAGATTATCAGCATCACAAGTTACTCCGCGAGAAATCAAAGATGTAACCAACGATTGCTGAGCCAAGTTTAGGGTTTCTTAAAAACCCAAAGATGTTTGAACTGAAGAGTTTGATCATGGCTCAGATTGAACGCTGGCGGCAGGCCTAACACATGCAAGTCGAGCGGTAGAGAGAAGCTTGCTTCTCTTGAGAGCGGCGGACGGGTGAGTAATGCCTAGGAATCTGCCTGGTAGTGGGGGATAACGTTCGGAAACGGACGCTAATACCGCATACGTCCTACGGGAGAAAGCAGGGGACCTTCGGGCCTTGCGCTATCAGATGAGCCTAGGTCGGATTAGCTAGTTGGTGAGGTAATGGCTCACCAAGGCGACGATCCGTAACTGGTCTGAGAGGATGATCAGTCACACTGGAACTGAGACACGGTCCAGACTCCTACGGGAGGCAGCAGTGGGGAATATTGGACAATGGGCGAAAGCCTGATCCAGCCATGCCGCGTGTGTGAAGAAGGTCTTCGGATTGTAAAGCACTTTAAGTTGGGAGGAAGGGCAGTTACCTAATACGTGATTGTTTTGACGTTACCGACAGAATAAGCACCGGCTAACTCTGTGCCAGCAGCCGCGGTAATACAGAGGGTGCAAGCGTTAATCGGAATTACTGGGCGTAAAGCGCGCGTAGGTGGTTTGTTAAGTTGGATGTGAAATCCCCGGGCTCAACCTGGGAACTGCATTCAAAACTGACTGACTAGAGTGTGGTAGAGGGTGGTGGAATTTCCTGTGTAGCGGTGAAATGCGTAGATATAGGAAGGAACACCAGTGGCGAAGGCGACCACCTGGACCAACACTGACACTGAGGTGCGAAAGCGTGGGGAGCAAACAGGATTAGATACCCTGGTAGTCCACGCCGTAAACGATGTCAACTAGCCGTTGGGAGCCTTGAGCTCTTAGTGGCGCAGCTAACGCATTAAGTTGACCGCCTGGGGAGTACGGCCGCAAGGTTAAAACTCAAATGAATTGACGGGGGCCCGCACAAGCGGTGGAGCATGTGGTTTAATTCGAAGCAACGCGAAGAACCTTACCAGGCCTTGACATCCAATGAACTTTCCAGAGATGGATTGGTGCCTTCGGGAACATTGAGACAGGTGCTGCATGGCTGTCGTCAGCTCGTGTCGTGAGATGTTGGGTTAAGTCCCGTAACGAGCGCAACCCTTGTCCTTAGTTACCAGCACGTCATGGTGGGCACTCTAAGGAGACTGCCGGTGACAAACCGGAGGAAGGTGGGGATGACGTCAAGTCATCATGGCCCTTACGGCCTGGGCTACACACGTGCTACAATGGTCGGTACAGAGGGTTGCCAAGCCGCGAGGTGGAGCTAATCCCAGAAAACCGATCGTAGTCCGGATCGCAGTCTGCAACTCGACTGCGTGAAGTCGGAATCGCTAGTAATCGCGAATCAGAATGTCGCGGTGAATACGTTCCCGGGCCTTGTACACACCGCCCGTCACACCATGGGAGTGGGTTGCACCAGAAGTAGCTAGTCTAACCTTCGGGAGGACGGTTACCACGGTGTGATTCATGACTGGGGTGAAGTCGTAACAAGGTAGCCGTAGGGGAACCTGCGGCTGGATCACCTCCTTAATCGACGGCATCAGCTGCTTCATGAGCTCCCACACGAATTGCTTGATTCATTGAAGAAGACGAAAAGAAGCAGCCCAAAGTGTTGTAGCTTAGTTGGTTAGAGCGCACCCCATGCTTTGTGGTAAAGAGCAGGGTGAGGTCGGCCTTAGCAGCTCGAAATTGGGTCTGTAGCTCAGTTGGTTAGAGCGCACCCCTGATAAGGGTGAGGTCGGCAGTTCGAATCTGCCCAGACCCACCAATTTTGTGTGGGAAACGCCTGTAGAAATACGGGGCCATAGCTCAGCTGGGAGAGCGCCTGCCTTGCACGCAGGAGGTCAACGGTTCGATCCCGTTTGGCTCCACCACTACTGCTTCTGTTTGTAGAAAGCTTAGAAATGAGCATTCCATCGTTGTGATGGTGAATGTTGATTTCTAGTCTTTGACTAGTTCGTTCTTTAAAAATTTGGGTATGTGATAGAAAGATAGACTGGACGTTACTTTCACTGGTAACGGCTCAGGCTAAGGTAAAATTTGTGAGTCGCTCTTAATTGAGTATGATCGAATTTTCGGCGAATGTTGTCTTCACAGTATAACCAGATTGCTTGGGGTTATATGGTCAAGTGAAGAAGCGCATACGGTGGATGCCTTGGCAGTCAGAGGCGATGAAAGACGTGGTAGCCTGCGAAAAGCTTCGGGGAGTCGGCAAACAGACTTTGATCCGGAGATGTCTGAATGGGGGAACCCAGCCATCATAAGATGGTTACCTTACACTGAATACATAGGTGTATGGAGCGAACCAGGGGAACTGAAACATCTAAGTACCCTGAGGAAAAGAAATCAACCGAGATTCCCTTAGTAGTGGCGAGCGAACGGGGACTAGCCCTTAAGTGGCTTTGAGATTAGCGGAACGCTCTGGAAAGTGCGGCCATAGTGGGTGATAGCCCTGTACGCGAAAATCTCTTAGTCATGAAATCGAGTAGGACGGAGCACGAGAAACTTTGTCTGAATATGGGGGGACCATCCTCCAAGGCTAAATACTACTGACTGACCGATAGTGAACTAGTACCGTGAGGGAAAGGCGAAAAGAACCCCGGAGAGGGGAGTGAAATAGATCCTGAAACCGTATGCGTACAAGCAGTGGGAGCCTACTTTGTTGGGTGACTGCGTACCTTTTGTATAATGGGTCAGCGACTTATTTTCAGTGGCGAGCTTAACCGAATAGGGGAGGCGTAGCGAAAGCGAGTCTTAATAGGGCGTCTAGTCGCTGGGAATAGACCCGAAACCGGGCGATCTATCCATGGGCAGGTTGAAGGTTGGGTAACACTAACTGGAGGACCGAACCGACTACCGTTGAAAAGTTAGCGGATGACCTGTGGATCGGAGTGAAAGGCTAATCAAGCTCGGAGATAGCTGGTTCTCCTCGAAAGCTATTTAGGTAGCGCCTCATGTATCACTGTAGGGGGTAGAGCACTGTTTCGGCTAGGGGGTCATCCCGACTTACCAAACCGATGCAAACTCCGAATACCTACAAGTGCCGAGCATGGGAGACACACGGCGGGTGCTAACGTCCGTCGTGAAAAGGGAAACAACCCAGACCGTCAGCTAAGGTCCCAAAGTTATGGTTAAGTGGGAAACGATGTGGGAAGGCTTAGACAGCTAGGAGGTTGGCTTAGAAGCAGCCACCCTTTAAAGAAAGCGTAATAGCTCACTAGTCGAGTCGGCCTGCGCGGAAGATGTAACGGGGCTCAAACCATACACCGAAGCTACGGGTATCACGTAAGTGATGCGGTAGAGGAGCGTTCTGTAAGCCTGTGAAGGTGAGTTGAGAAGCTTGCTGGAGGTATCAGAAGTGCGAATGCTGACATGAGTAACGACAATGGGTGTGAAAAACACCCACGCCGAAAGACCAAGGTTTCCTGCGCAACGTTAATCGACGCAGGGTTAGTCGGTCCCTAAGGCGAGGCTGAAAAGCGTAGTCGATGGAAAACAGGTTAATATTCCTGTACTTCTGGTTATTGCGATGGAGGGACGGAGAAGGCTAGGCCAGCTTGGCGTTGGTTGTCCAAGTTTAAGGTGGTAGGCTGGAATCTTAGGTAAATCCGGGATTCTAAGGCCGAGAGCTGATGACGAGTTGTCTTTTAGACGACGAAGTGGTTGATGCCATGCTTCCAAGAAAAGCTTCTAAGCTTCAGGTAACCAGGAACCGTACCCCAAACCGACACAGGTGGTTGGGTAGAGAATACCAAGGCGCTTGAGAGAACTCGGGTGAAGGAACTAGGCAAAATGGCACCGTAACTTCGGGAGAAGGTGCGCCGGTGAGGGTGAAGGACTTGCTCCGTAAGCTCATGCCGGTCGAAGATACCAGGCCGCTGCGACTGTTTATTAAAAACACAGCACTCTGCAAACACGAAAGTGGACGTATAGGGTGTGACGCCTGCCCGGTGCCGGAAGGTTAATTGATGGGGTTAGCTAACGCGAAGCTCTTGATCGAAGCCCCGGTAAACGGCGGCCGTAACTATAACGGTCCTAAGGTAGCGAAATTCCTTGTCGGGTAAGTTCCGACCTGCACGAATGGCGTAACGATGGCGGCGCTGTCTCCACCCGAGACTCAGTGAAATTGAAATCGCTGTGAAGATGCAGTGTATCCGCGGCTAGACGGAAAGACCCCGTGAACCTTTACTATAGCTTTGCACTGGACTTTGAATTTGCTTGTGTAGGATAGGTGGGAGGCTTTGAAGCGTGGACGCCAGTTCGCGTGGAGCCAACCTTGAAATACCACCCTGGCAACTTTGAGGTTCTAACTCAGGTCCGTTATCCGGATCGAGGACAGTGTATGGTGGGTAGTTTGACTGGGGCGGTCTCCTCCTAAAGAGTAACGGAGGAGTACGAAGGTGCGCTCAGACCGGTCGGAAATCGGTCGTAGAGTATAAAGGCAAAAGCGCGCTTGACTGCGAGACAGACACGTCGAGCAGGTACGAAAGTAGGTCTTAGTGATCCGGTGGTTCTGTATGGAAGGGCCATCGCTCAACGGATAAAAGGTACTCCGGGGATAACAGGCTGATACCGCCCAAGAGTTCATATCGACGGCGGTGTTTGGCACCTCGATGTCGGCTCATCACATCCTGGGGCTGAAGCCGGTCCCAAGGGTATGGCTGTTCGCCATTTAAAGTGGTACGCGAGCTGGGTTTAGAACGTCGTGAGACAGTTCGGTCCCTATCTGCCGTGGACGTTTGAGATTTGAGAGGGGCTGCTCCTAGTACGAGAGGACCGGAGTGGACGAACCTCTGGTGTTCCGGTTGTCACGCCAGTGGCATTGCCGGGTAGCTATGTTCGGAATAGATAACCGCTGAAAGCATCTAAGCGGGAAACTAGCCTCAAGATGAGATCTCACTGGGACCTTGAGTCCCCTGAAGGGCCGTCGAAGACTACGACGTTGATAGGTTGGGTGTGTAAGCGCTGTGAGGCGTTGAGCTAACCAATACTAATTGCCCGTGAGGCTTGACCATATAACACCCAAGCAATTTGACTACTCGAGAGAGCATCAGATTGCGGTGTGTGAAGACGCAATGAACCGAAAGTTCGAGGCTCACAAAACACCGACTTCTATCCCATACCCAATTTGCTGAAGCGAGGCCACATGGTCACGACTCAGTACCCGAATTTCTTGACGACCATAGAGCATTGGAACCACCTGATCCCATCCCGAACTCAGTAGTGAAACGATGCATCGCCGATGGTAGTGTGGGGTTTCCCCATGTGAGAGTAGGTCATCGTCAAGATTAAATTCCGAAACCCCATTTGCGAAAGCAGATGGGGTTTTGTTTTGGGCGGTCGAAAAGTGCCAAGGCCTATATCTCCGGCTGAGGGCGTGCGGCCTTTCTATGCAATGCCTCTTGGCATGGCTATTATGCGTGCCTCATTGTGAGGCGATACCTGCATGCTTACGCTGTTAGAACTTCTGAAAGATGGCCGATTCCATTCCGGGGAGGCGCTGGGTGCCGCCTTGGGCGTTAGCCGCAGTGCCGTGTGGAAGCAGCTTCAGCTTCTCGAGGCTGAATTGAATCTACCTATTCATAAGGTGCGTGGTAAGGGATACCAGCTAGCAGCGCCGCTGGTGTTTTTGAATGCAGAAGAGATTGCGCGAAGTGTGCCGTCGTTGCCGTGGCCTATCCACATTCATGGCTCGCTTGATTCCACCAACGCTGAGGCGTTGCGCTTGGTGGGTGCCTCGCAGGCCGCGCCGGTTCTGGTATTGGCTGAGCAGCAAACAGCTGGCCGGGGCAGACGTGGTCGAAAGTGGGTCAGTCCATTCGCCCAAAACATCTATTACAGTCTCGTGCTGCGTATTGAGGATGGTCTCCGGCAATTGGAGGGCTTGAGTCTTGTGGTTGGCTTGGCAGTCATCCAGGCTTTGCGAGAGTCGGGTGTGCAGGGCGCAGTCTTGAAATGGCCAAACGACGTACTGGTCGGGCAGAAGAAGATTGCTGGAATATTGCTGGAGTTGGTGGGGGATCCGGCAGACATCTGTCATGTGGTTGTCGGCATCGGGATCAATGTGAATATGCAGAAGGCTGAAGTTGACCAGCAATGGACGTCGGTACAGCTTGAGGCGGGGACTGCTGCTGATCGTAATGCCTTGGTGGCCCAAGTCAGCTTGCAGCTCCAGCGCTACCTGGATCGGCACAGGGAGTCTGGCTTTTCAGCTCTCCAGGAGGAATGGGAGAGCAATCATGCATGGCAAGGGCGGGCGGTATCGCTTATCGCCGGTGTGAGTCGTATTGATGGAGTGGTACTCGGTGTTGACCGTCAAGGTGCGTTGCGCTTGAGCGTTGACGGTGTTGAGAAAACTTACAGCGGTGGTGAGCTAAGCCTGAGGTTGCGTGATGATTCTTGAGCTCGACTGTGGGAATAGCTTTATCAAATGGCGAGTGCTGGGTGTCGACAGGGTGGCCGCCGTGGCGGAGGGCGTTGTCGGTTCGAATCTCGCATTGATTGAAAGTCTGAACGCGGTGCCGGGCATGTCGCTCACCCGTTGCCGGCTGGTGAGCGTTCGTGCGATGGAGGAAACAAACAAGCTGGTCGAGACATTGGTCGAGGCTTTTGGCATCACTGTTTCGTGCGCGACATCAGCTGCGCAGATGGCGGGCGTTCGCAATGGCTATGACGATTTCGAGCGGCTTGGTCTTGATCGTTGGCTGGCGATCCTTGGTGGGTACAAGTTGGCGTCAGGCGCTTGCCTGGTGCTGGATTTTGGCACTGCGGCGACTGCCGATTTTATCGATGCCGATGGCGAACACTTGGGAGGTTTCATTTGCCCAGGTCTGCCCCTTATGCGCAACCAGCTGCGCACGCATACCCGCAAGATACGCTACGACGATGCTGCTGCTGAGCGTGCTCTGGAACGTCTAACGCCTGGACGTACAACCGCCGAGGCGGTCGAGCGTGGCTGTACACTGATGCTAAGGGGGTTTGTGTTGACACAGACCGAGCTTGCCAGAAGTTATTGGGGAAATGACTTCACGGTGTTCCTGACCGGTGGAGATGCTGACCTGGTGTTCGACGCTGTGCCGCAGGCGCGGCTTGTTCCTGATCTGGTATTTATTGGTCTGGCAATGGCATGTCCGTTGTTATGAGGTGTTTATGCGTTGGCTGTTCCTGCTTCTACTGATCCTCAACGTCTTTTATTACATATGGCATCAGCAAGAGGCGCCATTGCGCGCCAAGGACGTCACCCCCCTGAGCCTTTATCGTGGCTCCCAGCAGGACATACGATTGCTGAGTGAATCTTCCGAAACGATGGCTCGAAGAGATCGTGCAAAAACGCCCGACGCGCAAAATTCCTGCCTGTACATCGGAGGATTTACCGATCAGCGTCAGGCGCAAGCTGTCGAGCAGCGCCTCACCAGCCTGGATATAAAGGTCAAGGTTCAATTGCTGAACATGCCTGAGGCCAGCGGTTATTGGCTTCGAGTGGCCCCTGAAAGCAGGCGCTTGGCGGATGATCTGCCCTTTGAAAACCTTGCTAAGGAATTCAATGAGTTAAAACACAAAATAATGCTGTGCGAAGGCATTGCAACTCTCGAATAGTTTGCATAGAATGGCGCCCGCTTCGCAGTGAAGACCTTCAGAGGCTTTGGTGGGAAGCGGCGTCAATGCAGCTAACCTCATAATTTAAATGAGAAAATGCTTGACAGAAGGTCGGCGTGATGTAAAATGCCGGCTCGCTTAGGAGGGGTTCCCGAGCGGCCAAAGGGATCAGACTGTAAATCTGACGTCTACGACTTCGAAGGTTCGAATCCTTCCCCCTCCACCATTTTAGCGTGAGCTGCAAGCTCCGCGGGTATAGTTTAGTGGTAGAACCTCAGCCTTCCAAGCTGATGATGCGGGTTCGATTCCCGCTACCCGCTCCAAGTTTGCAGGTTGTGCACGGTGTTTTGCTCTTGTAGCTCAGTTGGTAGAGCACACCCTTGGTAAGGGTGAGGTCAGCGGTTCAAATCCGCTCAAGAGCTCCATATAACAAGGCAGATATGAAAATATCTGCCTTTGTTTTAACGGCTGCCTCGGCTTGTGTCGTGTTGTTTCTGGCGTTGGTTGTCAGTTGATTTCAAGTCTGTTGGGGTTGGTTGTTGTAAAGTCTTTTTCGGGCCTGCATAATGGTCGGCCTGATTTTGTTTTAGGTCAGTAGCTCAATTGGCAGAGCGACGGTCTCCAAAACCGTAGGTTGGGGGTTCGATTCCCTCCTGACCTGCCAGATTCACGTGGTGTGTCTGGCTTTCTTTTCACAGGATCTTCATAGATGACTCCTAAGGCTGAAGCTCAAAGCTCTCGTTTCGATCTGTTCAAGTGGCTCGCCGTAGTCGCCTTGGTGGTCGTAGGCGTTGTTGGCAATCAGTACTATTCTGCTTCGCCGATCCTGTACCGCGTTCTCGCTTTGCTTGCCCTTGCTGCTGTAGCTGCCTTTGTAGGTCTGCAGACCGCTAAAGGCAAGTCTTTCGCGGTCCTGGTAAAGGAAGCTCGCACCGAAATTCGTAAAGTCGTTTGGCCGACTCGCCAAGAAACCACACAGACCACATTGATTGTCGTGGCTGTCGTTCTGGTTATGGCGTTGCTGTTGTGGGGGCTTGATTCCCTGCTCGGCTGGCTTGTTTCCTTGATTGTTGGCTAAGGGTGTCCCGTGGCTAAGCGTTGGTACGTTGTGCATGCTTACTCGGGTTACGAGAAGCATGTTATGCGCTCTTTGCTGGAGCGCGTAAAGCTGGCAGGCATGGAAGATGGCTTCGGCGAAATTCTGGTTCCCACTGAAGAAGTGGTTGAAATGCGGAATGGTCAGAAGCGCAAGAGTGAACGCAAGTTCTTCCCTGGCTACGTGCTGGTACAGATGGACATGAACGAAGGTACTTGGCACTTGGTCAAGGACACTCCTCGTGTCATGGGTTTCATTGGCGGTACCGCTGATAAGCCTGCGCCGATCACTGACAAAGAGGCGGAAGCAATTCTGCGTCGCGTTGCTGACGGTAGTGACAAGCCTAAGCCGAAGACATTGTTCGAGCCAGGTGAGGTTGTTCGTGTTACAGACGGTCCGTTCGCTGATTTCAACGGTACTGTCGAAGAAGTTAACTACGAAAAGAGCCGGATCCAAGTGGCAGTGCTCATTTTCGGTCGCTCTACTCCGGTAGAGTTGGAGTTCAGTCAGGTCGAGAAGGTCTAGCTGAGCAAGCATCCCAACCCCGCAGCCTAGGCTGTGGGGTTTTGTCGTCACTGGGATAAACGCGCAAGTAACCGGGGAGCCTTTCGAGGCGTTCGAACCCGTAATTGGAGTGCCTCATGGCCAAGAAGATTACCGCTTACATCAAGCTGCAAGTGAAGGCCGCTCAGGCCAACCCTAGCCCACCCGTCGGTCCAGCTCTGGGTCAGCACGGCGTGAACATCATGGAGTTCTGCAAGGCTTTCAACGCCCGTACTCAGGGTCTTGAGCCAGGTCTGCCGACTCCAGTGATCATCACTGTATACAGCGACCGTAGCTTCACTTTCGAAACCAAGTCGACTCCGGCTTCGGTTCTTCTGAAGAAAGCTGCCGGTCTGACTAGCGGTTCCGCTCGTCCGAACACCGTTAAGGTTGGCACCGTAACTCGTGCTCAGCTGGAAGAAATCGCGAAAACCAAAAACGCGGATCTGACTGCAGCTGATATGGATGCAGCCGTGCGTACCATCGCCGGTTCTGCTCGTAGCATGGGCCTTAACGTGGAGGGTGTGTAATGGCTAAGCTGACCAAGCGCCAAAAGGCTATCGCCGGCAAAATCGAAGCGGGCAAGGCCTACAATTTTGTAGACGCTGCTGCTCTGCTGACCGAGCTGTCGACTGTCAAGTTCAGCGAGTCCGTTGACGTTGCTGTGAACCTGGGTGTTGACCCACGTAAATCCGACCAGGTCGTTCGTAGCGCTACTGTGCTGCCACACGGTACTGGCAAGACCGTACGTGTTGCTGTCTTCACCCAAGGCCCGGCCGCTGAAGCTGCTCTGGCCGCCGGCGCCGATCGCGTTGGCATGGACGACCTGGCTGCCGAAATGAAAGGCGGCGACCTGAACTATGACGTCGTTATTGCCTCCCCGGATGCAATGCGCGTTGTAGGTCAGTTGGGTCAGATCCTGGGCCCGCGCGGCCTGATGCCTAACCCTAAAGTCGGCACCGTAACGCCAGACGTAGCTACCGCGGTTAAAAACGCCAAGGCTGGTCAGGTTCGTTATCGCACCGACAAAAACGGCATCATTCACACCTCCGTTGGCAAAGTCGGCTTCGATGCCGTCAAGCTGAAGGAAAACGTTGAAGCCCTGATCGCTGATCTGAAGCGTATCAAGCCTGCTTCCTCGAAAGGTATCTACGTCAAGCGCGTTACCCTGAGCACCACTATGGGCCCAGGTCTGGTCATCGACCAAGGCTCGCTGGACGTATAAGACACAGGTTGGCGCAAGTGATTGCGCCAATTGAAAGATTGGGGTCCCTGCCTGGCGGGGGCTATCCAAGACCGTAGGCGACGCAAGTCTTAAACCAACAAGCCTACGCAGATGGTGCTCCCGGTTCCTTACCGAATCAGACACCAAAACGACATCAGGCCTAGGCCGGATGAAACGGTAACAAGCAGGAGTTAAACCCGTGGCAATTAATCTCGAAGACAAGAAGGCCATCGTCGCTGAAGTCAACGAGGCTGCCAAAGCTGCTCTGTCCGCTGTCGTGGCTGATGCCCGTGGTGTGACAGTAGGCGCTATGACCGGACTCCGTAAAGAGGCTCGTGAAGCTGGCGTGTACGTACGTGTTGTACGTAACACCTTGCTCAAGCGCGCCGTTGCTGACACTGAATACAGTGTGCTCAACGACGTGTTCACCGGCCCGACTCTGATCGCGTTCTCTAAAGATCATCCAGGCGCTGCTGCCCGTTTGTTCAAGGAATTCGCCAAGAGTCAGGACAAGTTCGAGATCAAGGCAGCTGCGTTCGAGGGCAAGTTCCTCGCAGCTAACCAAATCGACGTACTGGCAACACTGCCGACCCGCGACGAAGCCATTTCGCAGCTGATGAGCGTGATTCAAGGCGCTACCAGCAAGCTGGCTCGTACTCTGGCTGCAGTTCGCGAGCAAAAAGAAGCTGCCGCAGCCTAAGGCTGAGCAACTTCTCTCGCGTATTTTTGTTTATTTCGATGGCCGCGTAGGCCGTCCCCCAATTCAGGAAATACAGCAATGTCTATCTCCCAAGACGATATCCTCAACGCCGTAGCTGAAATGTCGGTTCTGCAGGTTGTTGAGCTGATCAAAGCTTTCGAAGAAAAATTCGGCGTTTCCGCTGCCGCTGCTTCCGCTGGTCCAGCTGTTGCTGCTGTCGCTGCTGAAGAGCAAACCGAATTCAACGTCATGCTGCTGGAAGCTGGCGAGAAGAAAGTAAACGTGATCAAGGCAGTACGTGAACTGACCGGTCTGGGCCTGAAAGAAGCCAAGGCTGTAGTTGACGGCGCTCCTGCCCAGGTTCTGGAAGCTGTGTCGAAAGACGCTGCTGACAAAGCCAAAGCTACTCTGGAAGAAGCAGGCGCTAAAGTCGAGCTGAAGTAAGCATCGACCTTGCGTCTCCAGCCCACGCTTTAAGCTGAAGGCTGATGGCTGGTGGCTCTTGCCACCGGCCTTTTTCCGTTCTTGGCTGACGACTCGGTCGCCGCCATTAACGCGCTGTAGCCACCCGATGCGGTGGTGCAAACCATGGGGTTTGCAAGATTTTCTGGCTGCTCCCGTCGGGAGGGCCAAACAAGCAGGTGACCAAGCTGGGGAACGCTGATGGCTTACTCATATACTGAGAAAAAACGTATCCGCAAGGACTTTAGCAAGTTGCCGGACGTCATGGATGTCCCGTACCTTCTGGCTATCCAGCTGGATTCGTATCGTGAATTCTTGCAGGCGGGAGCGACCAAAGATCAGTTCCGCGACGTGGGCCTGCATGCGGCCTTCAAATCCGTTTTCCCGATCATCAGCTACTCCGGCAATGCTGCGCTGGAGTACGTCGGTTATCGCCTGGGCGAACCGGCATTTGATGTCAAAGAATGCGTGTTGCGCGGTGTTACGTACGCCGTACCTTTGCGGGTAAAAGTCCGTCTGATCATTTTCGACAAAGAATCGTCGAACAAAGCGATCAAGGACATCAAAGAGCAAGAAGTCTACATGGGCGAAATCCCGTTGATGACTGAAAACGGTACCTTCGTTATCAACGGTACCGAGCGCGTAATCGTTTCCCAGCTGCACCGTTCCCCGGGCGTGTTCTTCGACCACGACCGCGGCAAAACGCACAGCTCCGGTAAGCTCCTGTACTCCGCGCGGATCATTCCGTACCGCGGTTCGTGGTTGGACTTCGAGTTCGACCCGAAAGACTGCGTGTTCGTGCGTATCGACCGTCGTCGCAAGCTGCCGGCCTCGGTACTGCTGCGCGCGCTCGGCTATACCACTGAGCAAGTGCTGGACGCCTTCTACACCACCAACGTATTCAGCCTGAAGGATGAAACCCTCAAGCTGGAGCTGATCGCTTCGCGTCTGCGTGGTGAAATTGCCGTCCTGGACATCCAGGATGAAAAGGGCAAGGTCATTGTTGAAGCTGGCCGTCGTATTACCGCGCGCCACATCAACCAGATCGAAAAAGCCGGCCTCAAAGAGTTGGAAGTTCCGCTGGACTACGTCCTGGGCCGCACTACCGCCAAGGTCATCGTTCACCCGGCTACAGGCGAAATCCTGGCTGAGTGCAACACCGAGCTGAACACCGAGATCCTGGCTAAAATCGCCAAGGCCCAGGTCGTTCGCATCGAGACCCTGTACACCAACGATATCGACTGCGGTCCGTTCATCTCCGACACGTTGAAGATCGACTCCACCAGCAACCAATTGGAAGCGCTGGTCGAGATCTATCGTATGATGCGTCCTGGTGAGCCGCCAACCAAAGACGCTGCCGAGACCCTGTTCAACAACCTGTTCTTCAGCCCTGAGCGCTATGACCTGTCTGCGGTCGGCCGGATGAAGTTCAACCGTCGTATCGGTCGTACCGAAATCGAAGGTTCGGGCGTGCTGTGCAAGGAAGACATCGTCGCGGTATTGAAGACCCTGGTCGACATCCGTAACGGCAAAGGCATTGTCGATGACATCGACCACCTGGGTAACCGTCGTGTTCGCTGCGTAGGCGAAATGGCCGAGAACCAGTTCCGCGTTGGCCTGGTACGTGTTGAGCGTGCGGTCAAAGAGCGTCTGTCGATGGCTGAAAGCGAAGGCCTGATGCCGCAAGACCTGATCAACGCCAAGCCAGTGGCTGCAGCGGTGAAAGAGTTCTTCGGTTCCAGCCAGCTCTCGCAGTTCATGGACCAGAACAACCCGCTCTCCGAGATTACCCACAAGCGCCGTGTCTCCGCACTGGGCCCGGGCGGTCTGACCCGTGAGCGCGCAGGCTTTGAAGTCCGTGACGTACACCCGACGCACTACGGTCGTGTATGCCCGATCGAAACGCCGGAAGGTCCGAACATCGGCCTGATCAACTCCCTGGCCGCTTATGCGCGCACCAACCAGTACGGCTTCCTTGAGAGCCCGTACCGTGTGGTGAAAGAGGGTCTGGTCACTGACGAGATCGTGTTCCTGTCCGCCATCGAAGAAGCTGATCACGTGATCGCTCAGGCTTCGGCCACGATGAACGACAAGAAAGTCCTGATCGACGAGCTGGTAGCCGTTCGTCACTTGAACGAGTTCACCGTCAAGGCGCCGGAAGACGTCACCTTGATGGACGTATCGCCCAAGCAGGTAGTTTCGGTTGCAGCGTCGCTGATCCCGTTCCTGGAGCACGATGACGCCAACCGTGCTTTGATGGGTTCCAACATGCAGCGTCAAGCTGTACCGACCCTGCGCGCCGACAAGCCGCTGGTAGGTACCGGCATGGAGCGTAACGTAGCCCGTGACTCCGGCGTTTGCGTCGTGGCTCGTCGTGGCGGCGTGATCGACTCCGTTGATGCCAGCCGTATCGTGGTTCGTGTTGCAGATGACGAAGTTGAAACCGGTGAAGCCGGTGTCGACATCTACAACCTGACCAAATACACCCGTTCGAACCAGAACACCTGCATCAACCAGCGTCCGCTGGTGCGTAAGGGTGATCGCGTTCAGCGTAGCGACATCATGGCCGACGGCCCGTCCACCGACATGGGTGAGCTGGCACTGGGTCAGAACATGCGCATCGCGTTCATGGCCTGGAACGGTTACAACTTCGAAGACTCCATCTGCCTGTCGGAACGAGTTGTTCAAGAAGATCGCTTTACCACGATCCACATCCAGGAACTGACCTGTGTGGCGCGTGACACCAAGCTTGGGCCAGAGGAAATCACTGCAGACATCCCGAACGTGGGTGAAGCTGCACTGAACAAGCTGGACGAAGCCGGTATCGTTTATGTAGGTGCTGAAGTTGGCGCTGGCGACATCCTGGTCGGTAAGGTCACCCCGAAAGGCGAGACCCAACTGACTCCGGAAGAGAAGCTGTTGCGTGCCATCTTCGGTGAAAAAGCCAGCGACGTTAAAGACACCTCCCTGCGTGTACCTACCGGTACCAAGGGTACTGTCATCGACGTACAGGTCTTCACTCGTGACGGCGTTGAGCGTGATGCTCGTGCGCTGTCCATCGAGAAGACTCAACTCGACGAGATCCGCAAGGACCTCAACGAAGAGTTCCGTATCGTTGAAGGCGCGACCTTCGAACGTCTGCGTTCCGCTCTGGTAGGCCACAAGGCTGAAGGCGGCGCAGGTCTGAAGAAAGGTCAGGAAATCACCGACGAAATCCTCGACGGTCTTGAGCACGGCCAGTGGTTCAAACTGCGCATGGCTGAAGATGCTCTGAACGAGCAGCTCGAGAAGGCCCAGGCCTACATCGTTGATCGCCGCCGTCTGCTGGACGACAAGTTCGAAGACAAGAAGCGCAAACTGCAGCAGGGCGATGACCTGGCTCCAGGCGTGCTGAAAATCGTCAAGGTTTACCTGGCAATCCGTCGTCGCATCCAGCCGGGCGACAAGATGGCCGGTCGTCACGGTAACAAGGGTGTGGTCTCCGTGATCATGCCGGTTGAAGACATGCCGCACGATGCCAATGGCACCCCGGTCGACGTCGTCCTCAACCCATTGGGCGTACCTTCGCGTATGAACGTTGGTCAGATCCTCGAAACCCACCTGGGCCTCGCGGCCAAAGGTCTGGGCGAGAAGATCAACCGTATGATCGAAGAGCAGCGCAAGGTCGCAGACCTGCGCAAGTTCCTGCACGAGATCTACAACGAGATCGGCGGTCGCAACGAAGAACTGGACACCTTCACCGACCAGGAAATCCTGGATCTGGCGAAGAACCTGCGCGGCGGCGTTCCAATGGCTACCCCGGTGTTCGACGGTGCCAAGGAAAGCGAAATCAAGGCCATGCTGAAACTGGCAGACCTGCCGGAAAGCGGCCAGATGCAGCTGTTCGACGGCCGTACCGGCAACAAGTTCGAGCGCCCGGTTACTGTTGGCTACATGTACATGCTGAAGCTGAACCACTTGGTAGACGACAAGATGCACGCTCGTTCTACCGGTTCGTACAGCCTGGTTACCCAGCAGCCGCTGGGTGGTAAGGCTCAGTTCGGTGGTCAGCGTTTCGGGGAGATGGAGGTCTGGGCACTGGAAGCATACGGTGCTGCATACACTCTGCAAGAAATGCTCACAGTGAAGTCGGACGATGTGAACGGTCGTACCAAGATGTACAAAAACATCGTGGACGGCGATCACCGTATGGAGCCGGGCATGCCCGAGTCTTTCAACGTGTTGATCAAAGAAATTCGTTCCCTCGGCATCGATATCGATCTGGAAACCGAATAACACGTGACGCGAATCGAGAGCGGGGCAGTGATGCCCGCTCTCTGCTCCGCCAGGAGGAAAGGCCTTGAAAGACCTACTGAATTTGCTGAAAAACCAGGGTCAAGTCGAAGAGTTCGACGCCATCCGTATTGGACTGGCATCGCCTGAGATGATCCGTTCGTGGTCGTTCGGTGAAGTTAAAAAGCCGGAAACCATCAACTACCGTACGTTCAAACCTGAGCGTGACGGCCTGTTCTGCGCCAAGATCTTTGGCCCGGTAAAGGATTACGAGTGCCTGTGCGGTAAGTACAAGCGCTTGAAGCACCGTGGTGTGATCTGCGAGAAGTGCGGCGTTGAAGTTGCGCTGGCCAAGGTTCGTCGTGAGCGCATGGCGCATATCGAACTGGCTTCGCCGGTTGCCCACATCTGGTTCCTGAAATCGCTGCCGTCCCGTATCGGCTTGCTGATGGACATGACCCTGCGTGATATCGAACGCGTTCTCTACTTCGAGAGCTATGTCGTTATCGACCCAGGCATGACCACCCTTGAAAAAGGTCAGCTGCTGAACGACGAGCAGTACTTCGAAGCACTGGAAGAGTTTGGTGATGATTTCGATGCCCGCATGGGTGCCGAAGCTGTCCGCGAACTGCTGCACGCTATCGACCTGGAACACGAGATTGGCCGTCTGCGCGAAGAAATTCCGCAAACCAACTCCGAAACCAAGATCAAGAAACTGTCCAAGCGTCTGAAGTTGATGGAAGCCTTCCAGGGTTCCGGCAACTTGCCAGAGTGGATGGTGCTGACCGTTCTGCCGGTTCTGCCGCCAGATCTGCGTCCGCTGGTACCGTTGGACGGTGGTCGTTTCGCGACGTCCGACCTCAACGACCTGTACCGCCGCGTGATCAACCGTAACAACCGCTTGAAGCGCCTGCTCGATCTGTCCGCTCCGGACATCATCGTGCGCAACGAAAAGCGTATGTTGCAAGAAGCCGTCGACGCCTTGCTCGACAACGGTCGTCGTGGCCGCGCTATCACCGGTTCCAACAAGCGTCCTCTGAAATCCCTGGCTGACATGATCAAGGGTAAACAAGGTCGTTTCCGTCAGAACTTGCTCGGTAAGCGTGTTGACTATTCCGGTCGTTCGGTAATTACCGTAGGCCCGACCCTGCGTCTGCACCAGTGCGGTCTGCCTAAGAAGATGGCGCTCGAGCTGTTCAAGCCGTTCATCTTCGGCAAGCTGGAAATGCGCGGTCTTGCGACCACCATCAAAGCGGCCAAGAAAATGGTCGAGCGCGAGCTGCCAGAGGTTTGGGACGTTCTCGCTGAAGTGATTCGCGAACACCCGGTTCTCCTCAACCGTGCACCGACCCTTCACCGTCTGGGTATCCAGGCGTTTGAACCGGTACTGATCGAAGGCAAGGCTATCCAGCTGCACCCTCTGGTCTGTGCTGCGTACAACGCCGACTTCGACGGCGACCAAATGGCCGTGCACGTTCCGCTGACACTGGAAGCCCAGTTGGAAGCGCGTGCGTTGATGATGTCGACCAACAACATCCTGTCGCCAGCCAACGGTGAGCCAATCATCGTTCCGTCGCAGGACGTTGTATTGGGTCTGTACTACATGACCCGTGAAGCGATCAACGCCAAGGGTGAAGGTCGTGTGTTCGCTGACCTGCAGGAAGTTGACCGTGTGTTCCGTGCCGGCGAAGCCGCACTGCACGCCAAGGTCAAAGTGCGGATTCACGAAACGGTCAACGACCGTGACGGCGGCAGCGTGAGCAATGTTCGTATCGTCGACACGACTGTCGGCCGTGCGCTGTTGTATCAGGTTGTACCAAAAGGCTTGTCGTACGACGTCGTCAACCTGCCAATGAAGAAAAAGGCGATCTCCAGGCTGATCAACCAGTGCTACCGCGTGGTTGGTTTGAAAGAGACCGTGATCTTCGCTGACCAGTTGATGTACACCGGTTTTGCTTATTCGACCATTTCCGGCGTTTCCATCGGTGTTAACGACTTTGTTATCCCTGATGAAAAAGCTCGCATCATCGCGGCTGCAACCGATGAAGTGAAAGAGATCGAGAGCCAGTACGCCTCCGGCCTGGTAACCCAGGGCGAGAAGTACAACAAGGTGATCGACCTCTGGTCCAAGGCCAACGACGAAGTTTCCAAGGCGATGATGGCCAACCTCTCGAAAGAGAAAGTCATCGACCGTCACGGCGACGAAGTTGACCAGGAATCCTTCAACTCGATGTACATGATGGCCGACTCGGGCGCACGGGGTTCTGCTGCGCAGATCCGTCAGCTCGCCGGTATGCGTGGCCTGATGGCCAAGCCGGACGGTTCCATCATCGAAACGCCGATTACAGCGAACTTCCGTGAAGGGTTGAGCGTACTCCAGTACTTCATCTCCACTCACGGTGCTCGTAAAGGTCTGGCGGATACCGCGTTGAAAACCGCTAACTCCGGTTACCTGACACGTCGTCTGGTAGACGTTGCCCAGGATCTGGTTGTAACCGAGATCGATTGCGGCACCGAGCATGGCCTGGTGATGACTCCGCACATTGAAGGCGGTGACGTTGTAGAGCCGCTGGGTGAGCGCGTATTGGGTCGTGTTATTGCCCGTGACGTCTTCAAGCCGGGTACCGAGGAAGTTATCGTTCCTGCCGGCACTCTGGTAGACGAGAAGTGGGTCGAGTTCATCGAACTCAACAGCATCGACGAAGTGATCGTTCGTTCGCCGATCAGCTGCGAAACCCGCTATGGCATCTGCGCCAAGTGCTACGGCCGTGACCTGGCTCGTGGTCACCAGGTGAACATCGGTGAAGCGGTCGGCGTTATCGCTGCCCAGTCCATCGGTGAGCCGGGTACCCAGCTGACCATGCGTACGTTCCACATCGGTGGTGCGGCAAGCCGGACCTCCGCAGCCGACAGCGTTCAGGTGAAGAATGGCGGTACTGTCCGTCTGCACAACCTGAAACACGTTGAGCGAGTGGATGGCCACCTGGTTGCTGTGTCCCGTTCCGGTGAGCTGGCGATCGCTGATGACTACGGTCGTGAGCGTGAGCGTTACAAGCTGCCGTACGGTGCTGTGATTTCGGTTAAAGAAGGTGACAAGGTCGACGCTGGCGCAATCGTGGCCAAGTGGGATCCGCACACTCACCCAATCGTTACCGAAATGAAAGGTACCGTGACCTACGTGGGCATGGAAGAAGGCATCACGATCAAGCGTCAGACTGACGAATTGACCGGTATGACCAACATTGAAGTACTCGACGCGAAAGATCGTCCAGCTGCCGGTAAAGACATCCGTCCTGCCGTGAAGATGGTCGATGACAACGGCAAGGACTTGTTGCTGCCAGGCACTGACGTAATCGCTCAGTACTTCCTGCCAGCCAACGCCTTGGTCGGTGTAGCGGATGGTGCGAAGATCGCGATCGGTGATGTTATCGCGCGTATCCCGCAAGAAACTTCGAAGACTCGAGACATCACCGGTGGTCTGCCGCGTGTTGCCGACTTGTTCGAAGCTCGTCGTCCGAAAGAAGCGTCGATTCTGGCTGAAGTCAGCGGCACCATCGCGTTCGGTAAAGAGACCAAGGGCAAGCGTCGTCTGGTCATTACCCCGAACGACGGTAGCGATCCGTACGAAGAGCTGATTCCGAAGTGGCGTCACCTGAACGTCTTCGAAGGCGAACAGGTAAACCGCGGCGAAGTTATCTCCGACGGCCCGAGCGACCCACACGATATCCTGCGTCTGCTGGGTGTGAGTGCGCTGGCCAAGTACATCGTTAACGAGATCCAGGACGTTTATCGTCTGCAAGGCGTGAAGATCAACGATAAGCACATCGAGACCATCCTGCGTCAGATGTTGCGTAAAGTTGAAATCGCTGAATCCGGCGATTCCAGTTTCATCAAGGGCGACCAGATGGAATTGACTCACGTACTCGTAGAGAACGAGCGTCTGGCTGGCGACGAGAAATTCGTTTCCAAGTTCACTCGCGTGCTGCTGGGTATCACCAAGGCGTCGTTGTCCACTGAGTCGTTCATCTCGGCGGCCTCCTTCCAGGAGACCACTCGCGTACTGACCGAAGCTGCGGTAACCGGCAAGCGCGATTACCTGCGCGGCCTGAAAGAAAACGTGGTCGTGGGTCGTTTGATCCCGGCTGGTACCGGTTTGGCTTACCACAGCGAGCGCAAGCGCCGCCGTGACGCTGACAAACCGTTGCGCGTAAGCGCCAGTGAAGTGGAAGCTGCACTGACCGAAGCGCTGAACTCAAGCGGTAACTGAGTTCTGCGATAAATAAGTCCGGGCCCTGGCAGCCCCATTCGTCGGATCGAGGCATTTTTGCCCCGGTTCGACGGGCGGGGAGGTCGGGGCCTTGCCTTGACTGGGGGCAAGATCCTCTTTAGACTCTTGTACCCCTAAATTTGGCGGGAATTCGTTCCTGCCATTTTGCTTTTCTTGCAAGACAATAGCGTCGCAAGACAACAGTGGAGCTAGTAGATGGCAACTATCAACCAGCTGGTACGTCAGCCGCGTAAGCGTATCGTCGAGAAATCCGACGTGCCTGCGCTGCAGAACTGCCCGCAACGTCGTGGCGTATGCACCCGTGTGTATACCACCACGCCGAAAAAACCTAACTCGGCACTGCGTAAAGTATGCCGTGTGCGCCTGACCAACGGTTTCGAGGTTTCCTCGTACATCGGCGGTGAAGGCCACAACCTGCAAGAGCACAGCGTGGTACTGATCCGCGGCGGTCGTGTAAAAGACTTGCCAGGTGTTCGTTATCACACCGTACGCGGCTCCTTGGATACTTCCGGCGTTAAAGGTCGTAACCAGGGTCGTTCGAAGTACGGTACCAAGAAGCCTAAGTAGTAACGGCTTTTTGTAAACCTGAATCATCTTATTTTCTGAGTCGATAAGAGTAAGGTCGGAGGCGTCCCGAAAGGGCACCGATTCCGAGCGAACCTGAAGACCGTTTGAGGGCTTATCCATGCCAAGAAGACGCGTAGCAGCCAAGCGCGAAGTGCTTGACGATCCAAAATACGGAAGCCAAATTCTGGCCAAGTTCATGAACCACGTAATGGAAAGCGGCAAGAAAGCCGTTGCCGAGCGTATCGTTTATGGCGCGCTGGAAAAGGTTAAAGAACGCAAGAACAGCGACCCCCTGGAAATCTTCGAGAAAGCTCTCGACGCCATCGCTCCGCTGGTCGAAGTGAAGTCGCGCCGTGTAGGCGGTGCTACTTACCAGGTTCCGGTTGAAGTTCGTCCGTCCCGTCGTAACGCTCTGGCAATGCGCTGGTTGGTAGACTTCGCCCGTAAGCGCGGCGAGAAGTCTATGGCCCTGCGTTTGGCCGGCGAACTGTTGGACGCTGCTGAAGGTAAAGGTGCTGCTGTTAAGAAGCGTGAAGACGTGCACCGTATGGCTGAAGCTAACAAAGCTTTCTCGCACTACCGCTTCTAATTTTAGCTTCACTAATTTTGCGAGGGCTTTATGGCTCGTACTACTCCGATTAGCCGCTACCGTAATATCGGTATCGTCGCTCACGTGGATGCTGGTAAAACCACCACCACCGAGCGCGTACTGTTTTACACCGGCAAAAGTCACAAGATGGGCGAGGTGCATGACGGCGCCGCGACCACAGACTGGATGGTTCAGGAGCAGGAGCGTGGTATTACCATTACTTCTGCTGCTATTACCGCCTTCTGGAAAGGTTCCGAGAAGCAGTACAAAGACGAGCACCGCTTCAACGTAATCGATACCCCGGGTCACGTAGACTTCACCATTGAAGTTGAACGTTCCCTGCGCGTACTCGACGGCGCTGTCGTTGTGTTCTGCGGTACCTCGGGTGTTGAGCCACAGTCGGAAACCGTATGGCGTCAAGCCAACAAATACGGCGTTCCACGTCTTGTTTACGTAAACAAGATGGACCGTGCTGGTGCCAACTTCCTGCGTGTGATCGGTCAGATCAAGCAACGTCTAGGTCACACTCCGGTGCCGATCCAGCTGGCTATCGGTTCCGAAGATAATTTCCAAGGCCAGATCGATCTGCTGACCATGGAAGCTGTCTACTGGAACGATGCCGACAAAGGTATGGTTCCTGTTCGCAAGCCTATCCCTGCTGAACTGCAGGAACTGGCTGACGAATGGCGCAACAACATGGTTGAAGCTGCGGCCGAAGCCAACGAAGAGCTGATGAACAAGTACCTCGAAGGTGAAGAACTCACCAACGTGGAAATCAAGGCTGCTCTGCGTCAGCGTACTATCGCTGGTGAGATCGTCCTGGCTGTTTGTGGCTCCTCGTTCAAGAACAAGGGCGTTCCCCTGGTTCTCGATGCTGTGATCGACTACCTGCCGGCACCGGTTGATATTCCTGCCATCAAGGGTACCGACCCGGATGACGAGACTATCGAGCTGGAGCGTCATGCAGACGACGCAGAACCGTTTTCCGCTCTGGCATTTAAAATTGCCACTGACCCATTCGTGGGTACCTTGACCTTCGTCCGCGTTTACTCGGGCGTGTTGAACTCCGGCGACGGCGTAATCAACTCGGTTAAAGGCAAGAAAGAGCGCGTGGGTCGTATGGTGCAAATGCATGCAAACGCCCGCGAAGAGATCAAGGAAGTGCGCGCTGGTGACATCGCGGCCTTGATCGGCATGAAGGACGTCACCACCGGTGAAACCTTGTGCAACGCTGACAAGCCAATCATCCTGGTTCGCATGGACTTCCCGGAGCCGGTTATTTCGGTTGCCGTTGAGCCCAAGACCAAGGATGACCAGGAAAAAATGGGTATCGCTCTGGGCAAGCTTGCTCAGGAAGATCCATCTTTCCGCGTCAAGACTGATGAAGAGACTGGTCAAACGATCATCTCGGGCATGGGCGAGCTTCACCTGGACATCCTGGTTGACCGGATGCGCCGTGAGTTCAACGTCGAAGCCAACATCGGTAAGCCTCAGGTTTCCTATCGTGAGCGCATCACGAAGAGCTGTGAAATCGAAGGCAAGTTCGTTCGTCAATCCGGCGGTCGTGGTCAGTTCGGTCACTGCTGGATCCGTTTTGCTCCTGCTGACGAAGGTCAGGAAGGTCTGCAATTCGTGAACGAAGTAGTAGGTGGTGTTGTTCCTAAGGAATACATCCCTGCTATCCAGAAGGGTATCGAAGAGCAGATGAAGAACGGTGTTGTTGCCGGCTATCCGCTGATCGGCCTGAAAGCAACCGTTTTTGACGGTTCTTACCACGACGTCGACTCCAACGAGATGGCGTTTAAGGTGGCTGCCTCCATGGCAACCAAGCAACTGGCCCAGAAGG
The DNA here is from genome assembly GCF_003852275.1 of Pseudomonas sp. R4-39-08. Taxonomy (NCBI): domain Bacteria; kingdom Pseudomonadati; phylum Pseudomonadota; class Gammaproteobacteria; order Pseudomonadales; family Pseudomonadaceae; genus Pseudomonas; species Pseudomonas sp. R4-39-08. The sequence goes on along the minus strand of NZ_CP027733.1, from coordinate 5,233,363 downwards.
GCGGTGGTGAGTTGCTTGAGCCAATCATGGCGGTAGAAGTTGTTACACCTGAAGACTATATGGGTGATGTCATGGGCGACCTTAACCGTCGTCGCGGCATGATCTTGGGTATGGAAGACACGGTTTCCGGCAAAGTGATTCGCGCCGAGGTTCCGTTGGGTGAGATGTTCGGTTATGCGACCGACGTTCGCTCCATGTCTCAGGGTCGCGCAAGCTACTCTATGGAATTCAAAAAATACAACACAGCTCCGGCGCACATCGCTGAAACTGTATCCAAAAAACAAGGCTGATTCAGTCCTTTAGGCAAGGAGTTAATTGTCGTGGCTAAAGAAAAATTTGATCGTTCCCTACCGCACGTCAACGTTGGCACTATCGGTCACGTTGACCACGGTAAAACCACTCTGACTGCTGCTCTGACTCGCGTTTGCTCCGAAGTATTCGGTTCCGCAATCGTTGATTTCGATAAAATCGACAGCGCACCAGAAGAAAAAGCTCGTGGTATCACCATCAACACCGCGCACGTTGAATACAACTCGCTGATCCGTCACTACGCTCACGTTGACTGCCCAGGTCACGCTGACTATGTGAAGAACATGATCACCGGTGCTGCCCAGATGGACGGCGCAATCCTGGTTTGCTCGGCCGCTGATGGTCCGATGCCACAAACCCGTGAGCACATCCTGCTGTCCCGTCAGGTTGGCGTTCCGTACATCGTGGTTTACCTGAACAAGGCTGACCTGGTAGACGACGCTGAGCTGCTGGAACTGGTTGAGATGGAAGTGCGCGACCTGCTGAGCACTTACGACTTCCCAGGTGACGACACTCCGATCATCATCGGTTCTGCTCGTATGGCTCTGGAAGGCAAAGACGACAACGAAATGGGCACCACGTCCGTTCGTAAACTGGTTGAAACTCTGGACAGCTACATCCCAGATCCAGTCCGTGTTATCGACAAGCCGTTCCTGATGCCAATCGAAGACGTATTCTCGATCTCCGGTCGCGGTACTGTTGTAACTGGTCGTATCGAGCGCGGTATCGTCAAGGTTCAAGATCCACTGGAAATCGTTGGTCTGCGTGACACTACCGTCACCACCTGCACCGGTGTTGAAATGTTCCGTAAACTGCTCGACGAAGGTCGTGCTGGCGAGAACTGCGGCGTTCTGCTGCGTGGTACCAAGCGTGACGACGTTGAGCGTGGCCAGGTTCTGGTCAAGCCAGGTTCGGTTAAGCCGCACACCAAGTTCGAAGCTGAAGTGTACGTGCTGAGCAAAGAAGAAGGCGGCCGTCACACTCCGTTCTTCAAAGGCTACCGTCCACAGTTCTACTTCCGTACTACTGACGTGACTGGTAACTGCGAACTGCCGGAAGGCGTAGAAATGGTAATGCCAGGCGACAACATCAAAATGGTTGTCACCCTGATCAAAACCATCGCTATGGAAGACGGTCTGCGTTTCGCAATCCGTGAAGGCGGCCGTACCGTTGGTGCTGGCGTTGTAGCTAAAATCATCGAGTAATTATCTCTTCTGAGATAGTTCTGATGTTTTGAAAAGGCCCCCGCTCAGCGGGGGCCTTTTTTATTGGGTTGACACCTATCAGGGCCGTCTATAGAATTGCGCCTCCTTTTAACGGGCGTATTGCGCTCGCTGGGAATAGCAGCCGGAGTCTGAAATCCAATGCAAAATCAGCAAATCCGTATCAGGTTGAAGGCTTTTGACCATCGCCTGATCGACCAATCCACCCAGGAAATCGTGGAAACCGCGAAACGTACTGGTGCTCAAGTGCGTGGTCCAATTCCACTGCCTACCCGTAAAGAGCGGTTTACCGTTCTGGTCTCCCCGCACGTCAACAAAGACGCGCGTGACCAGTACGAGATCCGCACTCATAAGCGCGTACTGGACATCGTCCAGCCAACGGATAAAACCGTTGACGCACTTATGAAGCTTGATCTGGCGGCCGGTGTGGAAGTACAGATCAGCCTCGGCTAAGACTTGGGTCTTAGTCGTGTAACGCTCTGAAATGGGCGGCCATAGCGGGTGAAAGCCCCGTACACTCATGAGGTTTACAACATGACTATTGGTGTAGTCGGTCGTAAATGCGGTATGACCCGTATTTTCACCGAAGAAGGTGTCTCCATTCCGGTCACGGTCATTGAGATCGAGCCGAATCGCGTCACCCAGTTCAAAACTGAAGAAACCGATGGCTATCGTGCAGTGCAAGTCACTGTCGGCGAGCGTCGTGCTTCGCGCGTGACTGCTGCTCAAGCAGGTCACTTCGCTAAAGCAAACGTTGCAGCTGGTCGCACCGTCATGGAGTTCCGTCTTGAAGACGGCGACTACAAGGCTGGCGATCTGATCAACGCTGAAATCTTCGCCGCTGGTCAACTGGTTGATGTAACCGGTCAGTCCAAGGGTAAAGGCTTCCAGGGTACGATCAAGCGTTGGAATTTCCGTGGTCAAGACAACACTCACGGTAACTCCGTTTCCCACCGCGTCCCGGGCTCTATTGGCCAGTGCCAGACTCCTGGTCGTGTATTCAAGGGCAAAAAAATGTCCGGTCATATGGGCGCTGAGCGCGTGACCGTGCAGTCCCTCGAAGTAGTGCGCGTCGACGCTGAACGCAATCTGTTGTTGGTCAAGGGTGCTGTTCCTGGCGCTACTGGCGGCAACCTGGTTGTACGTCCAGCGGCCAAGGCTCGCGGTTAAGGGGAAGCTGACATGCAATTAAATGTAAATGACGCTCAAGCGATCGAAGTTTCCGAACTGACATTTGGCGGCGAATTCAACGAGACGCTGGTTCACCAAGCAGTCGTGGCCTACATGGCCGGCGGCCGTCAAGGTAGCAAGCAGCAAAAGACCCGTTCCGACGTACGTGGTGGCGGTAAGCGCCCTTGGCGTCAGAAAGGCACTGGCCGTGCTCGTGCCGGTACTATCCGTAGCCCAATCTGGCGTGGCGGTGGTACCACTTTCGCAGCTCGTCCACAGGATCACTCTCAGAAGCTCAACAAGAAGATGTACCGCGCAGCACTGCGCTCCATCCTTGCTGAACTCGTGCGTACTGATCGTCTGGTCGTGGTTCAGGACTTCGCTGTTGAAAGTCCAAAAACCAAAGAACTGCTGGGCAAACTGACCAACATGAGCCTGACCGACGTTTTGATCGTGTCTGAAGCTGTTGATCAGAACCTGTACCTGGCTGCTCGCAACCTGCCTCACGTTGATGTACGTGACGTGCAAGGTTCCGATCCAGTTAGTCTGATCGCATACGACAAGGTGTTGATCACCGTGTCGGCCGTGAAGAAATTCGAGGAGCTGCTGGGATGAACCAGGAACGCGTATTTAAAGTTCTGCTTGGCCCGCACGTTTCCGAAAAGGCTACGGTTCTGGCTGACAAGAAAGGTCAGTTCGTTTTCAAGGTTGCAACTGACGCAACCAAGCTGGAAATCAAGAAGGCCGTCGAAAGCCTGTTCAGCGTGAAAGTAGAGCGTGTTACTACCCTGAATGTTCTGGGTAAGAGCAAGCGCACTGCTCGCGGTCTGGGCAAGCGTAATGACTGGAAGAAGGCGGTTATCTCCCTTCAACCAGGCCAAGATCTCGATTTCAGCAGCAGTGCTGAGTAAGGAAGGGGTGCATCATGGCAATCGTTAAATGCAAACCGACTTCCCCTGGCCGCCGTTTTGTGGTCAAGGTGGTCAACCAGGAGCTGCATAAAGGCGCTCCTCACGCACCGCTGCTCGAGAAGAAATCGAAGACTGGTGGTCGTAACAACAATGGTCGTATTACCACTCGTCACATCGGTGGTGGCCATAAGCAGCATTATCGTCTGGTCGATTTCCGTCGCAACGACAAAGATGGCATCTCCGCCACTGTCGAGCGTATTGAATACGATCCAAACCGTACTGCTCACATCGCTCTGCTGCTGTACGCAGATGGCGAGCGTCGCTACATCATCGCCCCTAAAGGCGTGAGTGCTGGTGACCAGCTGATCGCAGGTGCCTTGGCACCGATCAAGCCGGGCAACGCTCTGCAACTGCGCAACATTCCAGTTGGTAGCACCGTACACGGCATCGAATTGAAGCCAGGTAAAGGCGCGCAAATCGCTCGTTCCGCTGGTGCTTCGGCTCAGCTGATCGCTCGTGAAGGTGTCTACGTGACCCTGCGTCTGCGTTCTGGTGAGATGCGTAAAGTACTGGCTGAATGCCGTGCGACCCTGGGCGAAGTCTCGAACTCCGAGCACAGCCTGCGTTCGCTGGGTAAAGCTGGTGCCAAACGCTGGCGTGGCGTTCGCCCAACCGTTCGTGGTGTTGCCATGAACCCGGTTGACCACCCACACGGTGGTGGTGAAGGTCGTACCTCTGGTGGTCGTCATCCGGTATCGCCATGGGGCTTCCCGACTAAGGGCGCGAAGACTCGTGGTAATAAGCGTACCGACAAAATGATCGTCCGTCGTCGCAAGTAAATAGAGGGATACGACAGTGCCACGTTCTCTGAAAAAAGGTCCTTTTATTGATCTTCACCTACTGAAGAAGATCGAAGTGGCGGCGGAAAAGAACGATCGCAAACCAGTTAAAACCTGGTCGCGTCGTTCGATGATCCTGCCACAAATGGTCGGTTTGACCATCGCAGTACACAACGGTCGTCAACACGTCCCAGTTCTCGTTAACGAAGACATGGTCGGCCACAAACTGGGCGAGTTTGCCGGTACCCGCACTTATCGTGGGCACGTGGCAGACAAGAAAGCCAAGCGTTAAGGGGTTAGGAAATGGAAGTAGCCGCTAAGTTGTCGGGCGCTCGAATCTCCGCCCAGAAAGCCCGCTTGGTCGCCGACCAGATCCGCGGGAAGAAGGTGGGCGAAGCGCTCAACCTGTTGGCTTTCAGCAGTAAGAAAGCCGCCGAGATCATGAAGAAAGTGCTGGAGTCGGCCGTAGCCAACGCCGAGCATAACGAAGGCGCAGACGTTGATGACCTGAAGGTCAGCACCGTTTTCGTCAACGAAGGGCGTTCGCTGAAGCGCATCATGCCACGTGCCAAAGGCCGTGCTGATCGCATCGTCAAGCGGTCTTGCCATATCACTGTCAAGGTTGCTGACAAGTAACGGAGTCGAAGAGATGGGTCAGAAAGTACATCCCATTGGCATTCGCCTGGGAATCGTCAAGGAACACACCTCCGTCTGGTATGCAGACGGCCGGACTTATGCGGACTATTTGTTCGCTGATCTGAAGGTGCGTGAGTATCTCCAAGACAAACTAAAAAGCGCGTCCGTAAGCCGTATCGATATCCATCGCCCGGCGCAAACCGCACGTATCACCATCCACACCGCTCGTCCAGGTATCGTTATCGGGAAGAAAGGTGAAGATGTTGAGAAACTGCGTCAGGACCTGACCAAGCAAATGGGTGTGCCTGTGCACATCAATATCGAAGAGATCCGCAAGCCGGAGCTCGACGGTATGCTGGTTGCGCAGAGCGTAGCTCAGCAGCTGGAGCGTCGTGTCATGTTCCGTCGCGCTATGAAGCGCGCTGTACAGAACGCCATGCGCATTGGTGCCAAAGGCATCAAAATCCAAGTGAGCGGTCGTCTCGGCGGTGCTGAAATCGCACGTACTGAATGGTATCGCGAAGGTCGTGTGCCATTGCACACCCTGCGTGCCGACATCGACTATGCCAACTACGAAGCTCACACCACTTACGGTGTGATCGGTGTAAAGGTTTGGATCTTCAAAGGCGAAGTAATTGGTGGTCGCCAAGAAGAACTGAAACCACAAGCACCAGCGCCTCGTAAAAAAGCTGCTAAGTAAGGGGTACGCCAAATGTTGCAACCAAAGCGTACGAAGTTCCGCAAGCAGATGACAGGCCACAACCGTGGTCTGGCTCAGCGCGGTAGCAAAGTCAGCTTCGGCGAGTTCGCGCTGAAGTCTGTAGCTCGTGGTCGTCTCACCGCTCGTCAGATCGAGTCAGCGCGTCGTGCTCTGACCCGTCACGTAAAACGTGGCGGCAAGATCTGGATCCGTGTATTCCCGGACAAGCCGATCTCCAAAAAACCTCTCGAGGTTCGGATGGGTAAAGGTAAGGGTAACGTGGAATACTGGGTAGCCCAGATTCAGCCAGGCAAAGTCCTGTATGAAATCGAGGGTGTAACTGAAGAGCTGGCGCGTGAGGCTTTTGCCCTGGCTGCTGCAAAGCTGCCGCTCGCCACCGCCTTTGTTAAACGGACGGTGATGTGATGAAAGCGAATGAACTTCGTGAAAAATCCGCACAGCAGCTGAACGAGCAACTGCTCGGCCTGCTGCGCGACCAGTTCAATCTGCGTATGCAGAAAGCAACTGGCCAGTTGGGGCAGTCTCATCTGCTCTCGCAAGTTAAGCGCGACATCGCTCGCGTGAAGACTGTGCTCAACCAGCAGGCAGGTAAGTGATCATGGCTGAAGCCGAAAAGACTGTCCGTACGCTGACTGGCCGTGTTGTCAGCGACAAGATGGACAAAACCATCACCGTTTTGATCGAGCGTCGCGTTAAGCACCCGATCTACGGTAAATATGTTAAGCGTTCGACTAAGCTGCACGCGCACGACGAAACCAATCAGTGCCACATCGGCGACAAAGTCACTATTCGTGAAACTCGTCCGCTGGCCAAGACCAAGTCTTGGGCATTGGTTGATGTTCTCGAACGCGCTGTGGAAGTCTAAGGACTAGGGGTCGGAGAAATTATATGATTCAGACTCAATCCATGCTCGATGTGGCCGATAACAGCGGCGCTCGCCGCGTTATGTGCATCAAGGTGCTGGGTGGCTCCCATCGTCGTTACGCTGGTATCGGTGACATCATCAAGGTTACCGTCAAGGAAGCAATTCCTCGCGGTAAAGTGAAAAAAGGCCAAGTGATGACTGCTGTTGTAGTCCGCACTCGTCACGGCGTACGTCGTGCTGATGGCTCCATTATCCGCTTTGATGGCAACGCTGCTGTTCTTCTGAACAACAAGCAAGAGCCTATCGGCACCCGTATCTTTGGGCCAGTGACCCGTGAACTTCGTACTGAGAAGTTCATGAAGATCGTCTCGCTCGCCCCAGAAGTGCTGTAAGGAGATCCGACATGCAAAAGATTCGTCGTGACGACGAGATCATCGTGATCGCCGGCAAAGACAAAGGTAAGCGCGGTAAGGTGCTTAAGGTTCTCGCTAATAACCGTCTGGTTATCGGCGGTCTGAACCTGGTCAAGCGTCATACCAAGCCTAACCCGATGTCGGGCGTGCAGGGCGGTATCGTCGAAAAAGAAGCTCCGCTGGACGCTTCTAACGTCGCCATTTTCAACGGCGAAACCAACAAGGCTGACCGCGTTGGTTTCAAAGTAGAAGATGGCAAGAAAATTCGTGTCTTCAAGTCGACCCAAAAAGCGGTTGATGCTTGAACACTGCTAGGTAGAAGACCATGGCACGACTAAAAGAGATTTACTGGAAAGAAATCGCACCGAAACTTAAGGAAGAACTTAAGCTTTCGAACGTGATGGAAGTTCCACGCGTTACCAAAATCACCCTGAACATGGGTTTGGGCGAAGCGGTCGGTGACAAAAAAGTCATCGAGCACGCTGTTGCTGACCTGGAAAAGATCACCGGTCAAAAAGTCGTTGTGACTTACGCTCGGAAATCCATCGCTGGCTTTAAAGTCCGCGAAGGCTGGCCGATCGGCGTCAAAGTGACTCTGCGCCGTGAGCGTATGTACGAATTCCTGGATCGTCTGCTGTCGATCTCCCTGCCTCGGGTTCGCGACTTCCGCGGCCTGAATGCCAAGTCCTTCGATGGTCGTGGTAACTACAGCATGGGCGTGAAAGAGCAGATCATCTTCCCGGAAATCGACTACGACAAGATCGATGCTCTCCGCGGTCTGGACATCACCCTGACCACCACTGCCAAGAACGATGATGAAGGTCGCGCCCTGTTGCGTGCTTTCAAATTCCCGTTCCGCAACTGATTGGAGTAGGACCATGGCCAAGATGAGCATGAAAAACCGCGAGCTGAAACGTCAGCTCACGGTTGCCAAGTACGCCAAGAAGCGTGCAGCACTGAAAGCAATCATCGTTGATCTGAACGCAAGTCCAGAAGCGCGTTGGGAAGCTACAGTTGCTCTGCAGAAGCAGCCACGTGACGCAAGCGCCTCGCGCATGCGTAACCGCTGCCGCCTGACCGGTCGTCCACACGGCGTTTACCGCAAGTTCGGCCTCGGCCGTAACAAACTGCGTGAAGCGGCAATGCGTGGTGACGTACCAGGTCTGGTTAAAGCCAGCTGGTAAGTACTTTCAGCGTCAAGGTGGTTGGTATCGCAAGATACTGACCGCCGGTGACCTTGAATCTGGAACAAGCCCCTTTTGGGGCTTGTTTCATTTCCGGACTGTGTCTAAAATACGCGGCTCGCCTGAGCCCGTGTTTTTTACGCTCGGAGATTCTCGGCGATATATGTAGCCGCAAGGCTAATTTTTTGTGTATTAGGAGCGTCTAGCCCATGAGTATGCAGGACCCGTTAGCGGACATGCTAACTCGTATCCGTAATGCCCAGATGGCTGAAAAGTCCGTCGTAAGCATGCCATCTTCCAAGTTGAAGGTAGCTGTTGCCAAAGTCCTGAAAGACGAAGGTTACATTGCGGGTTATCAGATCAGCAGCGAAATCAAGCCGTTGCTGTCCATCGAGCTGAAGTACTTCGAAGGCCGTTCGGTCATCGAGGAAGTGAAGCGCGTTAGCCGTCCAGGCCTGCGTCAGTACAAGTCCGCTGAAGATCTGCCGAAAGTTCGTGGCGGTCTGGGCGTGTCTATCGTCTCCACCAACAAAGGTGTGATGACGGATCGTGCTGCGCGCGCTGCCGGTGTCGGCGGCGAAGTTCTTTGCACTGTGTTCTAAGGGGGATAAGCATGTCTCGCGTCGCTAAGAACCCCGTTAAGCTGCCAGCCGGTGTCGAAGTCAAATTCGCAGGCCAACAGCTTTCGGTGAAGGGTGCCAAGGGCACTCTTGAACTGAACATCCATTCGTCCGTTGAGATCGTTGAAGAAGCTGGTGAGCTGCGTTTCGCTGCTCGCAATGGCGATCAACAAACTCGCGCAATGGCCGGTACCACGCGTGCGTTGGTAAACAATATGGTCCAAGGCGTAAGCCAAGGCTTCGAGCGTAAGCTCCAGCTGGTCGGTGTTGGTTACAAAGCGCAAGCAAAAGGCACGGTTCTGAACCTTGCCCTTGGCTTCTCGCACCCAGTGGATTACGAACTGCCGGAAGGCATCACCGCTGAGACCCCTAGCCAAACCGATATCCTGATCAAGGGCATCGATAAGCAGCTGGTAGGTCAGGTGGCCGCTGAGATCCGCGACTTCCGTCCACCAGAGCCGTACAAAGGCAAAGGTGTGCGCTACGCGGACGAAGTCGTCCGTCGTAAAGAAGCCAAGAAGAAGTAGGGCATAGCAAATGACCGACAAAAAAGTTACTCGACTGCGTCGCGCTCGCAAAGCACGCCTGAAAATGCACGAACTCGAAGTCGTGCGTCTCTGCGTGTACCGCTCGTCGCAGCATATCTACGCCCAGGTCATCTCGGCCGACGGCAACAAAGTCCTGGCAAGCGCCTCGACTTTGGATAAAGAACTGCGTGATGGTGCCACCGGCAACATCGACGCGGCCACAAAGGTTGGCCAGCTGGTCGCTACACGTGCTAAGGCCGTGGGCGTCTCGCAAGTGGCTTTCGACCGCTCTGGCTTCAAGTACCACGGCCGCGTTAAAGCGCTGGCTGATGCTGCTCGTGAAGCTGGGCTGGAGTTCTAAGTTATGTCAAATAACGACCAAAAGCGCGACGAAGGCTACATTGAGAAGCTGGTTCAAGTTAACCGCGTAGCCAAAACCGTTAAAGGCGGCCGTATCTTCACTTTCACCGCGTTGACCGTGGTTGGTGATGGTAAAGGGCGTGTTGGCTTCGGCCGTGGCAAGTCACGTGAAGTGCCTGCCGCGATCCAGAAGGCAATGGAAGCTGCTCGTCGCAACATGATCCAAGTTGATCTGAACGGCACCACTCTGCAGTACGCAATGAAGTCCGCCCATGGCGCTTCGAAGGTGTACATGCAGCCTGCTTCTGAAGGTACCGGTATCATCGCTGGCGGCGCTATGCGTGCTGTCCTCGAAGTTGCTGGCGTTCAGAACGTTCTGGCCAAGTGCTACGGCTCGACTAACCCGGTAAACGTGGTTCACGCCACTTTCAAGGGTTTGAAAGCTATGCAATCTCCTGAGTCCATTGCTGCCAAGCGCGGCTTGACTGTCAAGGAGATCTTCTGATCATGGCTACCGTTAAAGTAACGCTGATCAAAAGCATGACCGGCCGCATCCCTAACCACAAATTGTGCGTTAAAGGTCTGGGTCTGCGTCGCATCGGTCACACTGTAGAAGTCCAGGATACTCCCGAGAATCGCGGGATGATCAACAAGGCTTACTACATGCTGCGTGTAGAGGGTTAATCGATGAAACTCAATGATCTGAGTCCAGCGCCGGGTTCCCGTCGCGAAAAGCATCGTCCGGGCCGTGGTATCGGTAGCGGTTTGGGTAAGACTGGTGGCCGTGGCCACAAAGGTCAAACCTCCCGCTCCGGTGGCACCATTGCTCCAGGCTTTGAAGGCGGTCAACAGCCGCTGCATCGTCGCCTGCCTAAGTTCGGTTTCGTATCCCTGAAAGCCATGGACCGCGCAGAAGTGCGTCTGTCCGAGCTGGCTAAAGTGGAAGGCGACATCGTTACTGTGCAGACCCTGAAAGATGCCAACGTGATCAACGTCAACGTACAGCGTGTGAAAATCATGCTGTCCGGTGAAGTGACTCGCGCTGTCACTATCGGCAAGGGAATCGGCGCCACCAAAGGTGCGCGTTCGGCTATCGAAGCAGCTGGCGGCAAGTTCGAGGAATAAATGGCTAAGCAAGGTGCTCTCTCAGCGCTCGGCAAAGGCGGTATGTCTGAACTTTGGGCTCGTCTGCGTTTTCTGTTCCTGGCGATTATCGTCTACCGAATAGGCGCACACATCCCGGTTCCAGGTATCAACCCGGACCGACTCGCAGACCTGTTTCGACAGAATGAGGGGACCATTCTTAGCTTGTTCAACATGTTTTCCGGCGGCGCGCTGGAACGGATGAGCATCTTTGCACTGGGGATCATGCCGTACATTTCGGCATCGATCATCATGCAACTGATGACCGCCGTCAGCCCGCAGTTGGAGCAGTTGAAGAAGGAAGGTGAAGCTGGCCGTCGCAAGATTAGCCAGTACACCCGCTACGGCACTGTCGTCCTCGCCCTGGTTCAAGCTATCGGCATGTCCGTTGGCCTGGCTGGGCAGGGCGTTGCGTTCACTGGTGACTTTGGCTTCCATTTCGTCGCGGTATCCACTTTTGTGGCTGGTGCGATGTTCATGATGTGGCTGGGTGAGCAGATTACTGAGCGTGGTGTTGGCAACGGTATCTCGATGTTGATTTTCGCAGGTATCGTCGCCGGTCTTCCGAGAGCAATCGGGCAGTCTTTCGAGTCTGCGCGTCAGGGTGATATCAATATCTTCGCCTTGGTTGCCATCGGTTTGCTGGCAGTAGCGATTATCGGTTTTGTGGTGTTCATTGAGCGTGGCCAGCGTCGTATTGCTGTTCACTACGCCAAGCGTCAGCAGGGCCGTAAGGTCTTTGCTGCGCAGACTAGCCACTTGCCGCTGAAGGTGAATATGGCCGGCGTTATTCCGGCAATTTTCGCGAGCAGCATCTTGCTGTTTCCGGCTTCGTTGGGTACCTGGTTTGGTCAGTCCGAAAATATGGGCTGGCTGCAGGACCTCTCTCAGTCGATCGCTCCTGGTCAGCCGTTGAATATTCTGCTGTTTAGTGCAGGGATTATTTTCTTCTGCTTCTTCTATACGGCGTTGATGTTCAATCCGAAAGACGTAGCGGAAAACCTGAAGAAGTCCGGTGCCTTTATTCCGGGTATTCGTCCAGGTGAGCAGTCTGCGCGCTACATTGATGGCGTTCTGACTCGTTTGACCCTGTTCGGTGCTCTATATATGACGGCCGTGTGTCTGCTTCCCCAGTTCCTGGTGGTTGCAGCAAACGTTCCGTTCTACCTTGGCGGGACCTCGTTGCTGATCGTGGTCGTGGTTGTGATGGACTTCATGTCCCAAGTACAATCGCACCTCGTTTCGCACCAGTACGAATCCCTGATGAAGAAAGCCAACCTGAAGGGCTACGGCAGCGGCATGTTGCGCTGAGTACCCCATAAGGTTCGAGGAGTTGGTGATGAAAGTTCGTGCATCGGTGAAAAAGCTGTGCCGTAACTGCAAAATTATTCGCCGCGAAGGTGTTGTTCGAGTAATTTGCAGCGCGGAACCGCGTCACAAACAGCGCCAAGGCTGAGTGTGATCCGCTTGAAGCCCGGCAGCTAGTGCGCTGCCGGGTTGATTATTTGTTATTACAGCGATATTATCTCGCGCCCTATTTCTTGGCTTCCGGGGCGTAGGTAGCTGTCAATTGGAGTCCCACTGAATGGCCCGTATTGCAGGCGTTAACATTCCAGATAACAAGCACACTGTTATCTCGCTGACCTACATCTATGGTGTTGGTCGCACTACTGCGCAGAAAATTTGCGCAGATACTGGGGTAAACCCAGCCGCAAAGATCAAAGATCTGAGCGACGAGCAGATTGAGCTGTTGCGTGGCGAAGTGGCGAAGTTCACCACTGAAGGTGACCTGCGTCGCGAAATCAACATGAAAATCAAGCGTTTGATGGACCTCGGTTGCTACCGTGGTCTGCGTCATCGTCGTGGTCTTCCAGTGCGCGGTCAGCGTACCAAGACTAACGCGCGTACCCGTAAAGGTCCGCGTAAGCCGATCCGCAAGTAATCGCCCACGCGAATCGACAGGAAAATTATCATGGCAAAACCTGCTGCTCGTCCTCGTAAAAAAGTTAAAAAGACAGTGGTTGATGGCATCGCCCACATCCATGCATCTTTTAACAACACAATCGTGACCATCACCGACCGTCAAGGTAACGCGCTTTCTTGGGCTACCTCCGGTGGTTCGGGTTTCCGCGGTTCCCGCAAGTCCACCCCGTTCGCTGCTCAAGTAGCTGCTGAACGTGCTGGCCAAGCTGCGCTGGAATACGGCCTGAAAAACCTCGACGTTAACGTCAAAGGTCCAGGTCCAGGTCGTGAGTCTGCTGTCCGTGCTTTGAACGGCTGTGGCTATAAGATCGCCAGCATCACCGACGTGACGCCAATCCCGCACAACGGGTGCCGTCCGCCGAAGAAGCGCCGCGTGTAATCCAGGAGATTGTAAAGAATGGCTCGTTACATTGGTCCAAAATGCAAACTCGCTCGTCGCGAAGGCACCGATCTCTTCTTGAAGAGCGGCGTGCGCGCGATCGAATCGAAGTGCAACATTGAAGCAGCACCTGGTATCCACGGCCAACGCCGCGGTCGCCAGTCCGATTACGGCACCCAACTGCGTGAAAAGCAGAAGGTCCGTCGTATTTACGGCGTTCTCGAGCGTCAGTTCAGCGGCTACTACAAAGAAGCTGCTGGCAAAAAAGGTGCAACCGGTGAAAACCTGCTGCAACTGCTCGAATGCCGTCTGGACAACGTTGTATACCGTATGGGCTTTGGTTCGACTCGTGCCGAATCCCGTCAGCTGGTATCGCACAAGTCGATCAGCGTTAACGGTCAGACCGTAAACGTTCCGTCCTACCAGGTTCGTGCTGGTGACGTGGTCGCAGTTCGCGAGAAAGCAAAAAACCAACTTCGCATTGTCCAAGCTCTCGATCTGTGTGCCCAACGTGGCCGCGTAGAATGGGTAGAAGTAGACACTGAGAAGAAGTCGGGCGTTTTCAAGAACGTTCCTGCTCGCAGTGATCTGTCCGCCGACATCAACGAAAGCCTGATTGTCGAGCTCTACTCCAAGTAAGGGCTAGAAAATAGGTGCATCCATGCAGATTTCGGTAAATGAGTTCCTGACACCCCGCCACATTGATGTGCAGGTTGTCAGTCCAACCCGCGCTAAAATTACGCTCGAGCCTCTCGAACGTGGTTTTGGCCACACCCTGGGCAACGCGCTGCGCCGCATCCTGTTGTCCTCAATGCCCGGCTGTGCAGTAGTCGAGGCCGAGATTGACGGTGTGCTCCACGAGTACAGCGCCATCGAAGGTGTACAGGAAGACGTAATTGAAATCCTGTTGAACCTTAAAGGTCTGGCTATCAAGCTGCACGGCCGTGACGAAGTTACGCTGACCTTGTCGAAGAAGGGTTCGGGGGTGGTTACCGCTGCCGATATTCAGCTGGATCATGATGTCGAGATCGTTAACCCCGATCACGTAATCGCTAACCTGGCGTCTAACGGCGCCCTGAACATGAAGCTCACCGTAGCTCGTGGTCGTGGTTATGAACCGGCCGACTCGCGTCAGAGCGATGAAGACGAAAGCCGCAGCATTGGTCGCTTGCAGCTTGACTCTTCGTTCAGCCCGGTTCGCCGTATCGCATACGTGGTGGAAAACGCCCGTGTCGAGCAGCGTACTAACCTGGACAAGCTGGTTATTGATCTGGAAACCAACGGTACCCTGGATCCTGAAGAGGCTATCCGCCGCGCTGCAACCATTCTGCAACAGCAGTTGGCTGCGTTCGTCGACCTCAAAGGTGACAGCGAACCAGTGGTAATCGAGCAGGAAGACGAGATCGATCCGATCCTGCTTCGCCCGGTTGACGATCTGGAACTGACTGTACGTTCGGCTAACTGCCTTAAGGCGGAAAACATTTACTACATCGGTGATCTGATTCAGCGTACCGAAGTAGAACTGTTGAAGACTCCGAACCTGGGCAAGAAATCCTTGACTGAAATCAAGGACGTTCTGGCCTCCCGCGGTCTGTCCCTCGGCATGCGCCTCGACAACTGGCCGCCTGCAAGTCTTAAGAAGGACGACAAGGCGACTGCCTGATCGTCGTAATCACCGAACGTGAGTTTGGTAAGGAATGAACCATGCGTCATCGTAAAAGTGGTCGTCACCTGAGCCGTACCAGCTCGCACCGCAAGGCCATGTTCCAAAACATGGCGGTGTCGCTGTTCGAGCACGAGCTGATCAAAACTACACTGCCGAAAGCTAAAGAACTGCGTCGCGTTGCTGAGCCGCTGATCACTTTGGCCAAGACAGACAGCCTGGCTAACCGCCGTCTGGCTTTCGACCGTACTCGTTCGAAAGCTATCGTTGGTAAGCTCTTCAACGACCTGGGCAAGCGTTACGCTACCCGTGAGGGTGGCTACCTGCGCATCCTCAAGTGCGGTTTCCGCACTGGCGACAACGCGCCTATGGCGTACGTCGAGTTGGTTGATCGTGCTACTGCCGGCGAAGCTGTAAGCGCCGAGTAAGACGAGTCTGTAACGAAGAACCGGGCCTAGCGCCCGGTTTTTTGTGCGCGTAACAAAAGCGCGATATGTACAAGTTTCCCTATGGAGCAAGGGGCACTATGCGTATTGCCTTGGTTGGTAGTAATTTTCTATTGAAGTCCGCAATTTAATAAATTTGTGGGTGTCATGCCGTTGATCAATACTCCCTCCAAGCCGATTAGCCGGCAGTTTCAATTCCGACCTGAGGAAGATTGCGCATGAGCCAGAATAAAATCCTTACCACCGCAAGCGGAGCTCCCGTTGCGGATAATCAGAATTCCCGTTCCGCCGGCCCCCGTGGCCCACTGCTGCTCGACGACTTTCACCTGATCGAGAAGCTCGCTCACTTCAATCGTGAAAATATTCCGGAGCGCCGTGTACACGCCAAAGGTTCGGGCGCCTACGGTACGTTCACCGTTACCCAAGACATTACTCAATACACCAGCGCCAAGCTGTTCGAGTCAGTAGGTAAGCAAACGCCGACCTTCCTGCGGTTCTCCACTGTGGGTGGCGAGCGCGGTTCGGCTGACACTGAGCGCGACCCACGCGGTTTCGCCTTGAAGTTCTACACCGAGGAAGGCAACTGGGACATCGTTGGCAATAACACGCCTGTGTTCTTCATCCGCGACCCGCTGAAATTCCCCGATTTCATCCATACCCAAAAGCGCTTGCCGCAAAGCAACCTGAAAAGCGCGCAGATGATGTGGGATTTCTGGTCGCACTCCCCAGAGGCGCTGCACCAGGTCACCATCTTGTTTTCGGACCGTGGCATCCCGGACGGCTACCGCCACATGCACGGCTTCGGCAGTCACACCTACAGCCTGATTAACGCCAAGGGCGAGCGCCACTGGGTGAAGTGGCACTACAAGACCAAGCAAGGCATCAAGAACCTGGCACCGGCTGAAGCTGCGCGCCTGGCGGGCACCGATCCAGACTACGCCCAGCGCGATCTGTTCGGCGCAATCGAGCGCGGTGACTTCCCGAAATGGCGCGTCTGCATCCAAGTCATGACCGAGGCCCAGGCCAATGCTCATTACGAAAACCCGTTCGATGTAACCAAGACCTGGTCGCAGAAGGAGTTCCCCCTGATCGAGGTGGGTGAGCTGGAACTCAACCGCAACCCGCAGAACTATTTCGCTGAAGTGGAACAAGCCGCGTTCGGCCCAAGCAACATGGTTCCGGGCGTTGGCCTGTCGCCAGACCGTATGCTGCAAGGTCGCGTCTTTGCCTACGCAGATGCTCATCGGTACCGCGTTGGCACCAATCACCAGCAGCTGCCGGTGAACGCCCCACGTAACCCCGTCAATAGCTATCAGCGTGACGGTTCGATGGCCTTTGGCAGCAACGGTGGCGCAGCGCCCAACTACGAGCCAAACAGCTACGCCGATGCGCCTAAGCAGGCGCCACACTACGCGGAGCCTGCACTCGCCTTGAGCGGCGCAGCAGATCGTTACGATCATCGCGAAGATACCGATTACTACAGCCACGCCGGCGCGCTGTTCCGCTTGATGAGCGACGAGCAGAAAGCGCTGCTTACCAGCAACATCGCCGGTGCGATGGGCGGCGTTTCCAGCGATGTGGTCCAGCGCCAGCTGCAGCATTTCTATAAGGCGGACCCCGCTTATGGAGAAGCAATCGCAAAGGCACTGGGTGTATCGCTTAACTGACTCTAAACGATAAGCAGAACCGCCCTCATTTGGGCGGTTTTTGCGTTATTTCAGCTACTTTTCTCCGGAAATCTTCGCTTTTCTGCCGTTGATCCCGTGACCTTCAAGTCAGCATGGTTCAAACTACAGACTTTCAAGCAGGGAGATGTAGGGCGATGCAAGGTCACCCCGACGTAATCGATTACCTCAACACGTTGCTGACGGGCGAACTGGCAGCTCGTGACCAATATTTCATCCATTCGCGCATGTACGAAGACTGGGGCTTTACCGAGCTCTACGAACGTATCAATCACGAGATGGAAGAAGAGGCGCAGCACGCTGACGCACTGATGCGCCGTATCTTGATGCTCGAAGGTACGCCACGTATGCGCCCCGACGACTTGGATGTGGGCACTACGGTGCCTGACATGCTCGCAGCCGATCTTCGCCTTGAGTACAAGGTGCGGGCCGCGCTCTGCAAGGGCATCGAGCTCTGCGAGCAGCACAACGACTATGTCACTCGTGAAATTCTGCGAGTGCAGTTAAATGACACCGAAGAAGATCACACCTACTGGCTGGAAAAGCAGTTGGGTCTGATCAAGCTGATCGGCCTGGAAAATTACCTGCAATCGCAGTTCTGATTCCGGCTGCAAAAAAGCCCCTGCCACCGATGAGGTGACAGGGGCTTTGTATTGGGCCCGATAAATCAGGCCCGGTCACGCTCCAGCAGCGGCTTCAGGTAGTAGCCAGTGTGGGACTGTGACATTTCGGAGACTTGCTCCGGTGTACCGACCGCAATGATCTGACCGCCCTTGGAACCGCCCTCCGGTCCTAGGTCTACCAGCCAGTCTGCCGTCTTGATCACGTCCAGGTTGTGCTCGATCACTACCACTGTGTTGCCGTGATCGCGCAAGCGGTGCAGCACGTCCAGCAGTTGCTGGATATCGGCAAAGTGCAGGCCCGTAGTGGGTTCATCAAGGATATACAGGGTTTTGCCCGTATCCCGTTTGGACAACTCACGGGACAACTTCACCCGCTGCGCTTCACCACCCGATAGCGTGGTCGCCGACTGCCCCAGCTTGATATAAGACAGACCAACATCCATCAACGTCTGCAGCTTGCGCGCCAGCGCCGGAACCGCATCGAAGAACACCCGAGCTTCCTCGATGGTCATCTCCAGGGTTTCGTGGATGTTCTTGCCCTTGTATTTGATTTCCAGGGTTTCGCGGTTATAGCGTTTGCTCTTGCACACGTCGCACGGTACGTAGATATCCGGCAGGAAGTGCATCTCTACCTTGATCAGACCGTCGCCTTGGCAGGCTTCACAGCGACCGCCCTTGACGTTGAACGAGAAGCGGCCTGGCCCATAACCCCGCGAGCGGGATTCCGGAACGCCGGCAAACAGCTCGCGAATCGGCGTGAACAGCCCGGTATACGTCGCTGGGTTGGAACGCGGCGTACGGCCAATCGGGCTCTGGTCGATATCGACCACTTTGTCTAGGTGTTCCAGGCCCTTGATGCTGTCGTGGGCCGCCGCTTCCAGGGTAGTGGCGCCGTTCAGGGCGGTGGCACTCAATGGGAACAGCGTGTTGTTGATCAGCGTCGACTTGCCCGAACCGGAAACACCGGTCACACAGGTCAGCAGGCCCAGGGGAATTTCCAGGTCCACATTGCGCAAGTTGTTGCCACGGGCACCCTTGAGGTGCAAGGCCATCTTCTTGTTGCGTGGGGTACGTTTGGCCGGCACTTGAATTTTGACCCGGCCAGACAGGTATTTACCGGTCAGGGAGTCCGGGTGAGCCATCACTTCGGCAGGTGTGCCTTCGGCGACAATATGCCCGCCATGTATGCCAGCCCCCGGGCCGATATCAACGACGTAATCCGCCAGGCGAATAGCGTCCTCATCGTGCTCGACCACAATCACCGTGTTGCCGATATCCCGCAGGTGCTTCAGCGTACCCAGCAGGCGATCATTGTCACGTTGGTGCAAACCAATCGACGGCTCGTCGAGGATGTACAACACGCCCACCAGCCCCGCGCCGATCTGGCTGGCCAGGCGAATCCGCT
Organism: Pseudomonas sp. R4-39-08; assembly: GCF_003852275.1. Lineage (NCBI taxonomy): Bacteria > Pseudomonadati > Pseudomonadota > Gammaproteobacteria > Pseudomonadales > Pseudomonadaceae > Pseudomonas > Pseudomonas sp. R4-39-08. The sequence continues at coordinate 5,214,258 of NZ_CP027733.1, read as the reverse complement.
GGGCCTCGCCACCCGACAAGGTATCGGCACTGCGATCCAGCGATAGATAATCCAGGCCAACGTTGACCAGGAACTGCAGACGCTCGCGAATTTCCTTGAGGATCTTGTCGGCAATCTCCCCACGGCGGCCGGTCAGCTTGAGCACGCCAAAGTATTCACAGGCATCGCCGATTGGCAGGTTGGTCACCGCCGGCAACGTCTTCTCGCCAACCCACACATGCCGCGCTTCACGGCGCAGGCGAGTGCCGCGGCAATCAGGGCAAGGTTGGGTGCTGAGGAATTTGGCCAGTTCTTCACGTACGCTCGCCGACTCGGTCTCGCGATAGCGACGTTCCAGGTTTGGCACGATGCCTTCGAACGGGTGCGAACGTTTGACGATATCGCCCCGGTCGTTCAGGTATTTGAAGTCGACATTCTGCGAACCACTGCCATTGAGGATGACCTTCTGCTGATCCGTCGGCAATTGGTTGAACGGCACCTCCAGGCTGAACTTATAGTGGGACGCCAACGACCCCAGCATCTGGAAGTAATAGACGTTGCGCCTGTCCCAGCCGCGTATCGCCCCCTCGGCCAAGGTCAGTTCGCCATTGACCAGGCGCTTGATGTCGAAGAATTGCTTAACGCCCAGGCCATCACAGGTCGGGCAGGCGCCGGCCGGGTTGTTGAAGGAAAACAGCTTGGGTTCCAGCTCGCTGATAGCGTGGCCGCAGATCGGGCAGGCAAAGCGCGCAGAGAAGATGACCTCTTCGCCCGGCTCATCGTCCATCGGCGCCACCAGGGCAATACCGTCTGCCAGCTTCAGCGCGGTCTCGAACGACTCCGCCAGGCGCTGCTGCAGATCGGCACGTACCTTGAAGCGGTCGACTACCACGTCAATGGAGTGCTTCTTCTGCTTGTCGAGCTTCGGCGCTTCATCCAGCTCATAAAGCTTGCCGTTGATGCGGGCGCGCACGAAACCTTGCGCCCGCAGCTCTTCAAAGACCGACAGGTGCTCACCCTTGCGCTCGCGGATGACGGGCGCCAGCAGCATCAGCTTGGCACCTTCCGGCTGGGTCAGGACCAGGTCGACCATCTGGCTGACGGTCTGGGCTTCCAGCGGAATATCGTGGTCCGGGCAGCGGGGAATACCCACCCGTGCATACAGCAGACGCAGGTAATCGTAGATTTCGGTAATGGTGCCCACGGTGGAACGCGGGTTATGGGACGTCGACTTCTGCTCGATGGAAATGGCCGGCGACAAACCTTCGATGGTGTCGACGTCGGGCTTTTCCATCATTGACAGGAACTGCCGGGCATAGGCCGACAGCGATTCCACATAGCGCCGCTGGCCTTCGGCGTACAGCGTGTCGAACGCCAGGGACGATTTGCCCGAGCCGGACAGGCCGGTGATAACGATCAATTTGTCCCGGGGCAGGGTCAGGTCGATGTTCTTCAGGTTGTGGGTTCTAGCCCCACGAATCAGGATCTTGTCCAAGATGGCCTCGCACGGCGGGCGTAAATAATGCCGGAGTATACGGCTAAAGACTGGATGAATATACACTGTCAAAAGGCCGCTTGCAGCCTTACATGAAAGCTGCGCGGCAAAGCGCCGCATATACCCCCTCAATCGATGGGACTGGTAGAATCGCCGCCGGTTCACACGAGGTTTTTCCATGCACGATCCCCATAGCGAACGCATGAGTAGCGGCGAGACCCGAGCGGCAAGCGGTCTGGCCCTGGTGTTCGCCTTCCGTATGCTGGGCATGTTCATGGTGTTGCCGGTGCTGGCGACCTATGGAATGGATCTCGCCGGCGCGACCCCCGCATTAATCGGCCTGGCGATCGGCGCCTATGGCCTGACCCAGGCGATCTTCCAGATTCCGTTCGGCATTATTTCCGACCGTATCGGCCGGCGCCCGGTGATTTACCTGGGGCTGATCGTGTTCGCCCTCGGCAGTGTGCTCGCGGCGCAGTCCGATTCGATCTGGGGCGTGATCGCCGGACGTATCCTGCAGGGCGCCGGGGCGATTTCCGCCGCGGTAATGGCGCTGCTGTCGGACCTGACCCGCGAACAGCATCGCACCAAGGCCATGGCCATGATCGGCATGACCATCGGTTTGTCGTTTGCCGTGGCAATGGTGGTCGGCCCGCTGCTGACGCGCGCGTTCGGCCTGCATGGGTTGTTTCTTGCCACCGGCGGCATGGCATTGTTCGGTATCGTGATCGTGGCCTTTATGGTGCCGCGCTCTACCGGCACGCTGCAGCACCGTGAATCCGGCGTCGCGCGCCAGGCGCTGTTGCCGACCCTCAAGCATCCGGACCTGCTGCGCCTGGATTTAGGTATCTTCGTGTTGCACGCAATGCTGATGTGCAGCTTCGTCGCCTTGCCCCTGGCCCTGGTGCAAAAAGCCGGGTTGCCCAAGGAGCAGCACTGGTGGGTCTACCTGACCGCGCTGTTGGTTTCGTTCTTCGCCATGATCCCGTTCATCATCTACGGCGAGAAGAAACGCAAAATGAAACGAGTTTTACTCGGCGCCGTCGCGACATTGATGCTCACTGAACTATTCTTCTGGCAGTTCGGCGACAGCCTGCGGGCGCTGGTGATCGGTACGGTGGTGTTCTTCACTGCGTTCAACCTGCTGGAGGCGTCATTGCCTTCGCTGATCAGCAAGGTTTCACCGGCCGGCGGCAAGGGCACGGCGATGGGCGTGTATTCCACCAGCCAGTTCCTCGGTTCGGCGCTGGGTGGGATCATGGGCGGCTGGATGTTCCAGCATGGCGGTTTGTCGGTTGTGTTCCTCGGATGCGCCGGGCTGGCTGCACTTTGGCTGGCCTTTGCTGTTACCATGCGCGAACCTCCGTATGTGACGAGCCTGCGCCTGCCGTTATCGCCTGAAGCGATGCGCGAAGCTGGCCTGGCCGAGCGCCTCAAGGCCGTCGTTGGAGTAACGGATGCAGTAGTGATCGCGGAAGAAGCTGCGATTTACATCAAATTGGACACCGAATTATTGGATCGCGCGACGCTCGAGCAACTGGTCAACCCAGTGCCGACAGCGCGCCCAGCCTAGGAGAACGTTATGGCCCGTGGGGTTAACAAAGTCATATTGGTCGGTACATGCGGCCAGGATCCCGAAGTTCGCTACCTGCCGAACGGTAACGCCGTGACCAACCTGAGTCTGGCGACCAGCGAACAGTGGACCGACAAGCAGACTGGCCAGAAGGTCGAGAAAACCGAATGGCACCGTGTGTCGATGTTCGGCAAGGTTGCCGAGATCGCCGGTGAGTACCTGCGCAAAGGTTCGCAGGTATACATCGAAGGTAAACTGCAGACCCGCGAGTGGGAAAAAGACGGCATCAAGCGTTACACCACCGAAATCGTGGTCGACATGCAAGGCACCATGCAACTGCTGGGCGGCCGTCCACAGGGCGACCAACAGGGCCAGGGCGGCATGTCCAACTCGGCACCGCGTCCTCAGCAATCGCGTCCGCAGCCAAGCCAGCAGCCTCAGCGTGAGTCGCGCCCAGCGCCACAACAGGCCGCGCCGCAGCCGGCTCCGGATTTCGACAGCTTTGATGACGATATCCCGTTCTAAGGTCTGAGACCCAGAACCCACAAAACCCCCGATAGCCCCTGGCATCGGGGGTTTTTTATGGGGCATGCTTGACCGCCAACGAAGGAAAACTGTGATGACCTGGTCCGCCAAGCAATACACGATGTTCGAGCAGCAGCGCACGCGCCCCGTCCGCGACCTGGTGGCGGCGATTCCCAATACCGACGTGGGCACAGCCGTCGATTTGGGCTGTGGCCCCGGCAATTCCACCCAGGTGCTGGCCGAGCGCTTTCCCCATGCGCACATCACCGGCATGGACAGCTCCGACGACATGTTGATCGACGCGCGCAAACGCTTGCCGACGCTCAGCTTCGAATTGGCGGATATCGGCGCCTGGACCCCGGCGCAGCAGTTCGACGTGATTCTCGCCAATGCTTCCCTGCAGTGGCTGCCTGACCACGCCACGCTCTATCCGCATCTGGTCCATCAACTGACCCCCGGCGGCACGCTGGCGATACAGACGCCGGACAACCTCGACGAGCCTGCCCACCGGCTCGCCCGCGAAGTCGCGGCGCAGGGGCCATGGGCTGCAAAGATCGGCGCGGTCAGGCATAACGAGCGGCATTCGGCGAGCTATTACTACGAGCTGCTGAGTCGGTACTGCACTACCGTCGACGTATGGCGCACCACCTACCACCACCCGCTGGTGGACCACGCGGCCGTGGTGGAGTGGTTCAAGGCTTCAGGGCTGCGACCCTTCCTGGCCCCCCTGAATGATGGCGAACAAGCTGCGTTCCTGCAGGAGTACCAGGCGCGGATTAGCCACGCTTACCCAGCCCTGAGCGACGGCACCGTGTTGCTGCCATTCCCGCGCCTGTTCATCATCGCCACGCGCTGAGGTTACTCAGCGGCGGTCAAGCCACCGCCGCTTGGGCCTTCAGATAGTCATTTGTCGACACCACGCCCGCATACCCGAAGGCCAGCGACGCCATGTATGCGCCATGCACTTGCGCGGCGGGAATCACCTGCCCATTGAATTCCTGGTCGCGGGTCGCGCACGCATCGTGGATCACCGTGACCTTGTAGCCCAAGTCCGCTGCTGCCCGCACCACCGCATCGATGCACATATGGCTCATGCTGCCGGCCACAACTACGTCGGTGATGCTGCGCTGTTCCAGCAACTCGCGCAGGTTGGTCTGGCGAAAAGCATTCACAAAATGCTTGAGCACCACCGGCTCATTGCCCTGGTTCAGCACTTTGGCATGCAGATGAGCACCTTCTGAGCCCGGCGTGAAGAACGGCGCGTCATCGCCTTCGAACTCGTGACGTACGTGAATCACGGCATCCCCGGCCTGGCGAAAGGCCTGCAGCACTCGCGCAGCGTTGTCCGCGGCGGCCTCCACACCATCAAGCGGCCACTTGCCCTGGGGGAAGTAGTCGTTCTGGATATCGATCAGGATGAGTGCTTGCTTGGCCATGTGGATTGCCTCGTGATGGGTTGATAGGCCCAGTATCTTAGCTGGCGCCGTCGCCGGATATCGGGTGCGATGCATGTGAATCGTGCAGAACGCCGCGTACCCGCAGCCGCGTCGTGCAGAATGGCGCAGGCTAACTGCTATTGCGTTTGCCCCAACTGATTGATTTTCAAACGATCCTCCTCGGCCAGATCTTGGCCTGATCCCTGCTACGCTTCCCCTACACACATGGCCGAATGCCAAGGGGGACGCATGACCCCAATTTCACCGAAAAAATGGGTAGTCGCTCACTCGACACGCGCTGGTGCACCCCAGCATGAAGTCGATACCAATCGCGCCCTGGCGCGCTGGCTGGCGCAGATACTGGGGCTCAAGTTCGGCGGCAGCTACGATCCACAGCAGCACGCTGGCCGCGACCTCTACCTGCTTCCCACACAAACTCTGGTGGGGGCGGCCCAAGCCCGCGCGCTCAATATCAACGGCCCGCAAGACCTGTGGGGCGGTTATGTCGATCACGGGTTCATCTGCACCAAAGCCATCAGTCATGGCTTGCTGGGCCCTGAAGCCAAGGCGCCGGAGGGCTGGTCGCCGTTGTTCAGTGAGCGAGTGCGCGGCGTGGTGCTCGATGGCTTGAGTGTCTTCGCTGTGGAGGATGCACGGCCGGCCGCCACGCGCTTGCTCTACAGCGGGCCGATTCGCTTGAAACCCGTGAACGCCTGCGCTGGGCGCGGCCAGCAAGTCATTCGCAGCCTCGACGAATTCGACGCCCTGTTAGCGCGTCCCGAAGCGGCGGGGATGTTCGACGATGGCGTGGTGCTGGAACAAGACCTGCACGACGTGGTCACTCACAGTGTAGGCCAGAGCTTTATTGGCGATCAGGTGCTGAGCTACTGCGGCGAGCAATACCTGACCCAGGACGGGCAGGGGGAAGACGTCTACGGCGGCTCCAGATTGCTGGTGGTGCCCGGTGGCTACGACGATTTGCTCAGGCTGGACCTGCCCGACGATGTACGTGAAGCCGTGAGGCAAGCGCAGGTCTTCGACAGAGCTGCCGACGAAGCCTACCCGGGCTTCTACGCCTCGCGGCGCAACTACGACATCGCCCACGGCCTGGACAGCGACGGCCAGCGCCGCAGTGGCGTGCTCGAGCAATCCTGGCGCATGGGCGGGGCCAGCAGCGCGGAAGTCGCGGCGCTGCAGAGCTTTATCAACAACCCGAGCCTTACGGCCATCCGAGTGGCCTCGGTGGAAACCTACGTGGACCAGGCGCTGCCGGCGGATGCCATCGAGGTGTACCGAGGCCCGGCTGAAAACAGCGATTTTTTACTCAAATACGTGACGGTTGAGGCTTATGACGGCTAGAAGCGAGAGCATTGCGATCGATATAGACGACGAACAGATGAGTGGGACCTTCCTGAGCCCCAAATCCAAAGTGCCGGGCGTTTTGTTCGTGCATGGCTGGGGCGGGAGCCAGGAACGCGACCTGGAACGGGCCAAAGGCATCGCGGGGCTCGGTTGTGTGTGTCTGACCTTCGACCTGCGCGGCCACGCCGGCACCGGGATCCCGCTGTCCCGCGTGACCCGTGAAGATAACCTGCGCGACCTGCTGGCCGCCTATGACCGCCTGCTGTCCCACCCGGCGATCGACACCTCGGCGGTGGCGGTGGTGGGCACCAGCTACGGCGGCTACCTGGCCGCCATCCTTACCTCATTGCGCCCGGTGCGCTGGCTGGCGTTGCGTGTGCCGGCGCTGTACCGCGACCAGGAATGGCTCAAGCCCAAGCGTGACCTGGATAAAGCCGACCTGATGGACTACCGCAGCACCCTTGTGCACGCCGAAACCAACCGCGCCTTGCACGCCTGCGCACAATTTACCGGCGATGTGCTGATTGTCGAATCGGAAACCGACGACCATGTGCCCCATGCCACCATCATGAGTTACCGCGCGGCGTGCCAGCAGACCCATTCCCTGACCCACCGCATCATCGACGGCGCCGACCATTCATTGAGCGACCCAGTGTCACAACAGGCCTACACCTCGATCCTGGTGGACTGGATCACCGAGATGGTAGTGGGCGAACGGTTGAGCATCATTCAGTCGCAATAGCGATGCTCGATGATCGCTCCCACGCTCCGCGTGGGAATGCCTCCTGGGACGCTCCGCGTCCCGCAGATGACGCAGAGCGTCACGGGCTGCGTGCCCACGCGGAGCGTGGGGACGATCATCACAGGTATCAAGCTGTCTTCTTGACCCGCAACGCCTTGGCCTTCGCTTCCACACCCAAATACATCACCAGTGCGATCAACAGCGGGCAAATAAAATAGATCGCCCGATAAGCAATCAACCCGGCCAGCAAACTCCCGCGTGACGCTTCATGCTGCAACAGCCCAATGAATACCGCTTCGAGCACGCCAAGCCCCGCCGGAATATGCGTAAGCACCCCGGCAATCGCGCTGATCAGCAGCACCCCTAGCACCAGCGGATAGTCCAGTTTCGACGGCAACAGTGTGAAAATCACCGCCGCCATCAGCGCCCAGTTCAACGCGCCCAGCATCAATTGCAAACACGCCATGCGCAGCGACGGCAGGTTGATTTCCATGCCGCGAATCGTCCACGCGCGTTTTTTCGAAAACCGGCAGGCGGCCAGGTAGCCCAGGCTGGCCAGTACCAGCAGTGCGCCGATGCCTTGCAAGGCCGTGGTGCTGACCTTCCAGCCCGGCGGCATGGTGACCAGGCCGCTGCTGAAAATCACCCCCGAGATCGCCATATAGCCGAACCAGTTGGTCGCCAGGCTCAGCCCCAGGATCTTGGCGATATTGCTGGTGCTCACCCCCAGCCGCGAGTACAGGCGATAACGCATCGCGATGCCACCCACCCATGCACTCAGGTTGAGGTTGAACGCGTAGCTGATGATGCCCACCGGCAGGATCTGCTTCCAGCGCAACGGCTGGCGAATGTAGGTGCGGCCGATCAGGTCGAAGCAGGCGTAGACGATAAAGCTGCACACTGTCAGCGCGCTGGCGATCAGCAAGGTGCGCACTTTGAATTCGCTCAGGGTCTGCAGCACTTCGCTCCAGTCGATGCGCCGGGCAAGCAGGGTGAACAGCACGATCAGCAGCAGGAAGAATGCAATGGTCAGGGGTTTCTTCCAGCGCTGGAACCGTGAGCCGTGTTTTTCAGACGTCATGGGCCGGACTCTCGATGGGTTTTAAACGCGGCTTGTGCGCCGGCAGCCAGCCGGTCAGGACGGGGAAGTGGCGCATTACATGAAACACCAGGAAACCCACAGTCAGGCGCCACAACCACAAGCGTGGTTTGCGTTTTTCCGGCATGGTCTGGCAGTGGTTTCTGGCGAGTGCCTCCAGGCTCTCGTACAACTGCTGATTGAAGGCCCGATCCCGAATCAGCACATTGGCTTCCAGGTTCAGTGCCAGGCTCAACGGGTCCAGGTTGCTTGAGCCCACGGTGCTCCAGTCATCGTCCACCAGGGCGACCTTGCCGTGCAGCGGGCGCTGGCAGTATTCATGAATCACCACGCCATCCTTGAGCAGATAGTCATAGAGCATGCGCGCCGCCAGCTTGGCGAGCAGCACATCCGGCTGGCCCTGCATGATCAGTTGGACGTGCACGCCACGGCGCGCGGCGTTGCGGATTTCGCGCAGCAGGCGGTAGCCGGGGAAGAAATACGCGTTGGCGATCACGGCGCGTGTACGGGCTTTGCTCAGGGCGTGGATATAGGCTTCTTCGATGTCATCGCGATGCTGCACGTTGTCGCGATAAATCAAGCGCACCAGGCCGTCTTCCTCAGACGTGGCCCACGGCGCAGGACGTTGCGGGCGCCGCCGCCAGCCACGCCGTGTGCGCACCTGACGACCACTTTGCGCCAGGGCGAAGTGGTGCAGGTCGGCTACCGCCGGGCCGACGATTTGCACCGCATAATCTTGCTTGGCTTCAGGGCCGAAGTCGCCCAGGTGGTCGGCGGAAAAGTTGATGCCGCCGATGAAGGCCACAGCGGCATCCACCACCACGATTTTGCGGTGCAGGCGGCGAAACCAGTTGGTGCGAATGCCCAGCGTTTTCGAGGCCGGATCGAACATCTGCACCGCCACCCCGGCCTCGGCCAGCTCGCGCAAAAACGAAACACTCAATTCGCCGCAACCAAAGCCATCAAGGCTGGCAACCACCGTTACCCCGCGCTGCGCCGCCTCGATCAAGATGTCTTTGAGCTCAAAGCCGACCTTGTCTTCGAAGAGGATAAACGTCTCCAGCAGAATCTCGCGCTGCGCCGCGCGCATGGCCTCGAACACCTTGGGGAAGTAGGCCTCGCCATTCTCCAGCAGTTCGATTTGATTGCCACTCTGCCAGCCGTAATCCAGGTCACGGGCCTTGGCGTCATCCGGCGGCTGATCAGTGGCGATATGTTCTACAGCAATGTTCATAGCTCAATCTCCACCGACAGCGGCACATGGTCCGAGAGGTGCGACCAGGGGCGCGTGGTCAGCACGCGGGGGTTATGCACAGTCAGATTGCGCACGTAAATGCGGTCCAGCGGCAGCAGCGGCAGGCGCGCCGGAAACGTGCGCGCAGGTTTGCCCAGGGTTTCGGCGAAGACCTCCTTGAGGCCGCTTTGGCTGAGGTCGGCGCGCTGGCGCCAGTCGTTGAAATCGCCGGCGACCACCAGCGGCGCGTCAGCCGGAATCTCGCTGATGCGCTGTTCCAGTAAGCGCAATTGCTGCTGGCGATGCACCTCTCGCAAGCCCAGGTGGATGCAGATCGCATGCACCTGCTGCCCGCTGCCCGGCAGGCGCAGGACGCAATGCAGCAGGCCACGGTTTTCATGGCCGCTTTGGGAGATGTCGAGGTTGTCGTGACGGATGATCTGGAATTTCGACAGCAACGCGTTGCCGTGGTCGCCGTGGGGGTAGACCGCGTTGCGCCCGTAGGCGAACTGCGGCCAGATGCTGTCGGCGAGGAACTCGTACTGCGGCATCTTCGGCCAGTCGCTGTAGCGCTGGGGATGGCGCTCGTGGGTGCCGTGGATTTCCTGAAGGAACACCATGTCGGCGCCGACGCTGCGCACCGCTTCGCGCAGTTCGGGCAGGATGAAGCGTCGATTCAAGGCGGTGAAGCCCTTGTGAATATTGACCGTCAGCACGGTAAAGCGCGTGATGGCAGTGGTGGGCGTGGTGGGGATCAACTCAGGCTGGGTCATGCCAGCACCCCCGGCTCGGGCAGTCGTCCGGGCTCGGTCAGCAGCTGTTTATCCAGCCCGAAGCGCTGCAACAGTTGGCGGGCATCGTACGGTGCGCGCACCTTGATGTCGTTGTCGAAAAAGCAGAACACGTCCCGCTGTTTGCGGGCGCGTGGCTTGTGTTTCGGGTCGATCAGATGCGCATCCGTGGGCTGTTTGCCGTGACGCCAGCGCTCGATGCGGTCGCCCCAGCGCTTGAGGGCTTCGTCGGTATAGCCGCTGGCGTACAACTGTTTGTCGCCATGCAAACGCAGGTACATGAAGTTGGCAGTAACGTCTTCGGCATACGGCCACTTGCCGGCGGTGTCCGCTACCACCAGGGCCACGCCGTACTTATCCAACAGCTGCACGAACTCAGGCACCGCAAAACTTGCGTGACGAATTTCCACGGCATGGCGCATGGGCCGCTTGCCGTAGGCTTTCATGCTCGCCTTGCCATTCAGGCGCGGCTCATGTTGATGGGCGAGGGCGGCCGCCTGCTGGGTGTCGGTGGGCAGTTCGGCGAGGAAGACTTCGAACAGGGGCGGGTCGAACTTGAAGCTGGGCGGGAACTGCCAAAGGATCGGCCCAAGCTTTTCTTTCAACTCCAGTACCCCGGAGGCGAAGAAATTCGCCATGGGCTTGTGCACATCCCGCAGGCGCAGGATGTGCGTGATATAGCGTGGGGCCTTGACGCTGAACAGGAAGCCTTCAGGCGTGTCGGCATACCATTCGGCGTAGCGCTTGGGCGTTTGCAGCGCATAGAACGAACCGTTGATTTCGATGCCGTTGACGGCGCGTGACGCAAACTGCAACTCGCGTTTCTGGGTCAAGCCTTCGGGGTAGAAATCGCCCCGCCAGGGCGTGTAGCGCCAGCCGGAAATGCCGATATGAATCGCCGCCATGCTTACTCCCATTGAGGTAGGGTCGATTGCCCTGCGTGTTGGGATGACTGTGAGTTTTGACCGAAAGTTTCCACATTCCTACAAACGGTCGAGCGTCCAAAGGTAGGAAGCCGTGGTGGTGAATCAGGGGAACGATCACGGCTCAAACCCGTCAGTTCCTAACAGACCCTCTGAAGGAGCCCGGTGTTTTGCTGAATTTCAAGACTGCATTACTGCTCGGCGCGCTGCTGTTCTGCGGCAATGGCGCACTGTATGCCGCAGCCACCGCGCCTGAGCCCGAAGCCCCGGCCAAGCCGGAATTGCTGGTGGAAGGCGGCCTGCTCGGGGCCATCAGCTCCAGCATCGATGATGTGCAGCAGAAGCTGGACCTCAACCAGAATTTCATCGACGAATGGCGCCTGCGCGCCGACCGCGCCGCCAACGAAGTAGGGCGGCTGGTCAACCAGACGGCCGCGCGCTCGCCGTGGAGCGTGGCCGGGGATTTCCTGTTGCTTTCGGCGGTGTGGATCGGCGCCTTTGCGCTGCTGACCCTGCTGGGGCGCCTGATCGTCCGGCGCTTGAGCCAGCGGGTGTTTTTCCAGCGCCGGGCGCGCCTGCTGGCGGTGCTGGGGTACGTGGTGCCTTACACCATCCCGGCGGTTATCTGCCTGCCATTGACGCTGTCTGTCAGCCACTTTCTAGTCAACTCCGTGGGCCGGGCGCTGGCGCTGTGTTTTGCCTATGCCACCAGTAGCGGCATCTTTTCCACCTCAATGCTGCTGTGCGTCATTGTTATGTTCAACCTCGGCCACAAGCGCCCGGCGGTGCAGATCATTCGCGACTACTGCCCCAAACCGCTGTTTCTGATCGGCTTCCTCGCGGCCCTCAGCGATGCGCTGACCAGCCCGCAGATCGCCCGCCAGTTCGGCGGCAATATCACCAGCAGCATCGCAGTGTTTACCGGCCTGTTCGCCACGCTGATCTTCGGCGTGCTGGTGGTGCGCCTGCGGCGTCCGGTGGCGCATCTGATTCGTAATCGGCCGCTGGCCCAGCGCCTCAAGCACCCGGCGTTGCAACAGTCATTGCGAGTATTTTCCGGGCTTTGGTATTGGCCGATTCTGCTGATGGTGCTGGTCTCGGCGATCAACCTGATCGGTGCCGGCGACGACAACCAAAAGGCCCTGCGCTGTGCCTTGTTCACCACGATCCTGCTGATCGGCACCGTGTTCCTCAGCACCGTGCTGCAACACCTGTTCAAGTCGCGCAGCCAGGTGGCGATCCAGCGCAGCAGCGCCTACAAGGAGCGCTTCCTCAGCCTGTTGCACGCGATATTGCGCATTGTCATGGCCATCGCCTTTATTGAAATCCTCGGGCGGATCTGGGGCGTGTCGTTGTTCGAGTTTGCCCAGCGCAACTCGGTGGGCCGGGCGATCAGCGACTCCCTCAGCAGCATCGGCCTGATCCTGCTGATGACCTGGCTGTTCTGGGTGGTGCTCGATACCGCGATTCAGGAAGCGCTCAAACCCCCGGTGAACAAGCGCTCCAGCCGCCAGCCCAGCACCCGCGTGAAAACCATCCTGCCGCTGCTGCGTAACGCGGTGAAGATTATCCTCGTGGTGATTTGTGCGATCACCACCATGGCCAACCTGGGCATCAACGTCGCGCCGCTGCTGGCGGGTGCCGGTGTGGTCGGCCTGGCCATCGGTTTCGGCTCGCAGCAATTGGTGCAGGACGTGATCACCGGCCTGTTCATCATCATCGAAGACACCTTGTCGATCGGCGACTGGGTGGTGCTCGACTCCGGCCATGCCGGCACCGTCGAGGGCCTGACCATCCGCACCCTGCGCCTGCGCGACGGCAAGGGTTTCGTGCATTCGGTGCCGTTCGGGCAGATCAAGGCCGTCACCAACCAGTCGCGGCAGTTCGCTTATGCGTTCTTCTCGGTGCAGTTCACCTACGACACCGACGTGGACAAAGCCGTGGAGCTGATCCGCGAGGCCGGGCAGTCGATTCGCGACGATGTGTTCCTCAAGTACAACCTGCAAGGGCCGTTGGAGGTGTTTGGGGTCGACAAGATGGACCTCAACGGCGTGGTGCTGACGGCGCAGTTCCGTACCGTGTCGGGTGGGCAATATGCGGTGAGCCGTGCGTTTAACCAGCGTCTGAAAAAGCTTGTGGATAACTGCGATGAGGTGCATTTCGCGCAGACTTATCCACAGCAGGTGTTGTTGCCCAAGCGCACTGCCCAAGTGGATGAGACTGAGGCGGTGATGCTGACCGAGCAGCCTCGCTCGCAATAATTGTGTTGCTTTAGCTGAAGCCATCGGGGGCAAGCCCCCTCCCACATTTTGATCTGTGAACGCAATCAACTGTGGGAGGGGGCTTGCTCCCGATGAGGCCCTCAAACTCAATGCCGGATCAACTTCTCCTGCACCGTCTGCTGATCCACCTCCGACAAAATCTGCTGCTTACCGCCCACCATCACCGCCGCCGGCACCCCATCCCGATACACAATCCGATTGCCACTCACCGCCGGCACCTTGTTGCCTGGTAACAGCGTACCCACCAGATTCAACGGATCCGCCCCGCACACGGCAATCAAGCTACCGTCGTGAGGGCGCCGCCGTACTTCGCGCAGCGACGGGATAGCCTCCGGCAATGCAAACTGCTCACCCGCCAACCCGCTGACAAACCGCCCACCGCGAATTTCGCCCCGGGCCTCCAGCCGATGGAAAGTGCGCAGTAATTCGCGCCAGCTCGGCAGCCAGTCCGCCTCGCGCTCCAGCAAGCGCCAGAACACCACGCCATAGCGGCGCAGCAGGGTCATCGCCACATGCTCCAGCGTCTCGGCCGAATGCGCACCGGCGTCGCTCGGCGCGCGGCGGATCAAGGCCCAGCGCCCGGCGTCGTCCATACCGCCGATAAACGCGCCGCGCCCCCGCCGGCTGCTGCGCGCCTGGCGTTTACTGGCGGGCGTGGTCAGGGCGCGCAGCCCGGCGAAGCTGTCGGCATTGACCAAGCCCGCGCCGACCAACTCCTGCAACGCGGTTTCCAGCTCGCTGCGCAGCAGATGGGCTTCGTGCGCCAGCTCATCGAAAAACAACGCGCCCTGTTCGCGCAGGGCCAAATGCACTTTTTGCGCCTTGGGCGACAACGTCGTGCTGTCCGTCTGTTCGGTCAGCCCGCTCCACAGCGGCACCTGGCTGCGCGGCAACAGCACGATTGGCGTGCTGCGCAAGGCCATGGCGCTGGCCTTGTGGCTCAGGCGCGTCCACACCAGCTTGCCGCTGCGGCACAAGTCGTCGAGCCAGGTTGACGAGTAGTCCTTGATCCGCGCGCTGAGCAGGTCGCTGTCCCACGCCGAGGTGGCGGCGGCATAGCCTTCGAACTGGCCGACGATTTGCGGCAACACCGCGCTGCCTTGGCCACGCGCGTGGTCGGACAGGTGCTGCCAGTCGAACAGAAAACGCATGAAATCCTGCAGCGCCACCGGTTCGATTTCCCGGCGCAGGCGCTTGACCGTGTAGCGATGAATACGCGCCAGCAGGTGTCGTTCGCACCATTGCTCCTCAACGGCGCCGGGGCTGAAGTGCCCGCGCAGCACATAGCCTTCCTGCTCCAGCCGCGCCAATGCCTGGGCCACGGTGGCGGCGGGCAACACCAGCGGCGCGGCAATCTCGGGCAGCGTCAACGGGCCGAAACCGCCCAGGCGTGCGCGCAGCACTTCTACCAACGCCTCATCGAATGTCCACGGCTCATCGAAACCGGGCAGCAGCGCCAGGGTGTGCGGGTAAATCGCCTGCAAACAGCTCAAGCGTTCCACGGCCACCCACAGGCCGTTGGGCAGCGGGTAAGCGCGTCCGGCCTCGGTCAATGCTTGCAGCCACTCGGCCCACTGCGGCGTGACTTCCTGGCTTGCAATGCAGGCCAGGCTCATCAGCGCTTCGTGCATTTCATCCGGCCCCTGGGGCGCCGGCCAGGCCTCTTCGCGTACGCCGGCGATGGCCTCGGCATCCAGTGCGCCGAGGTCGTCGGTACTTTGCGGGTCGCTCCAGCGGCGGTTGAGCACGGCCTGGGTGCGGCGTTCTTCCAGCGGCGCGTCATCGAGGAAGGTGTAGGGGCGCGCGCTGAGAATCTCGGCGGCCATCGGCGAAGGCGCGGGCAGGTCGCGGCTGACCATGCGAATGTCGCCCGCTTCCATGCGCCGCAGCAGGGCCAGCCAGCCATCGCTGTCCATGGCTTCGTGCAGGCAGTCGTCGAGGGTTTGTTCCACCAGCGGATGGTCGGGCACTTCGCGTTCGCCGGCGAGGTTTTCCAGGCAGGCAATCTGATCGGGAAACACACTGGCGATCAGGTCTTCGCTTTTCATGCGCTGGATCTGCGGCGCTACCTTGCGCCCGCCGGTATAGCGCGGCAACGCCAGCGCCACGCCGGCGTTCCAGCGCCAGCGCACACCGAACAGCGGTGCATCCAGCACCGCCTGGATCAGCAGGTGTTCAGCGCTATTGCTGTTGAGGTAACGCCACACTTCATCGAGGGCGAAGCTGTGGCTGGTGGACAGCGACAGCACGATCGCATTTTCGCTGGCCGCCGCTTGCAGCTCGAAGTTGAAGGTGCGGCAAAAGCGCTTGCGCAGGGCCAGGCCCCAGGCGCGGTTGATGCGGCTGCCAAACGGCGTGTGGATGATCAACTGGGTGCCGCCGGACTCGTCGAAAAACCGCTCCATGATCAACGTGTCCTGGGATGGCAACGCGCTGAGGGCCAGGCGTGCGCGGGCCAGGTAATCCAGTATCTGTTCGGCGCTGGCGCGGTTCAAACCCAGCGTACCAGTGAGCCAGGCCTGCGCCGGGAGCAGGTCGCCGGGGCTGGCGCTGAGCAGCTGATCCAGCTGCCCCTGCAAACGGGCGACCGCCGCCGACAACTCATTGCTGCGCCCCGGCGCTTCACCCAGCCAGAACGGAATGGTCGGCGGCTGGCCGTGGGCGTCCTCGACTCGCACCTTGCCGGCCTCTACCCGCAGGATGCGGTACGACGTATTGCCCAACTGGAAAATATCGCCAGCGATGCTTTCCACCGCGAAGTCTTCGTTGACGCTGCCGATGTTCAGGCTCTGGGGCTCCAGCAGCACGCTGTAGTCGGCGTTGTCGGGGATGGTACCGCCGCTGGTCACCGCCGTGAGCCGGGCACCACGGCGGCCGCGCAGGGTATGGGTCACGGCGTCACGGTGCAGATAAGCGCTGCGGATACCCTGGCGTCCGTTGTAGCCATCGGCCAGCATGCGCAACAGCGCCTGGTAGTGGCGCTCATCCAACTCGGCATACGGCGCGGCGCGGCGGATAAGCGTCAGCAGGGCTGCTTCCGACCATTCACGGGCGCTGACCTCGGCGATGATCTGCTGGGCCAGCACGTCCAGTGGCGCCACGGGGATGTGCAAGGTGTCGAGTTCGCCACGGCGTACGCAGTCGAGGAGAGCGGCGCATTCGATCAGGTCGTCGCGGGTAGTGGCAAACAGGCGGCCCTTGGGTGTGCCGCCGACCTGATGCCCGGAGCGACCGACCCGTTGCAGAAAACCGTTGATCGAGCCGGGCGAGCCGATCTGGCAGACCAGGTCCACATCGCCGATATCAATCCCCAGCTCCAGGGACGCGGTAGCGATCAGCACCTGCAGCTCACCGGCCTTGAGACGTTGCTCGGCGTCCAGGCGCATTTCCTTGGCCAGGCTGCCATGGTGGGCGGCCACCGCCGTTTTGCCCAGGCGCTCGCTCAGGTGCCGCGCCAGGCGTTCGGCCAGGCGTCGCGTGTTGACGAAAATCAGGGTGGTGCGGTGGTCACGGGCCAGTTCGGCGAGACGGTTATAGACCAGTTCCCACACATCATTGGCCATCACTGCCGAGAGCGGCACCGGTGGCACCTCGATATCCAGGTCGCGCGGGCGGGCGTGGCCGATGTCGACGATGGCGCATTCGCGCCCGGTGCCGACCAGAAACCGCGAGACCGCTTCGATGGGCTTTTGTGTGGCCGACAAGCCGATGCGCGTCAGCGGCTCGGCGCACAACGCCTGCAGGCGCTCCAGGCTCAGCGCCAAGTGACTGCCGCGCTTGCCGGCGGCAATCGCGTGGATTTCATCGACGATCACCGTGCGCGTGTTGGCGAGCATCTGTCGGCCCGAGTCCGAGCCGAGCAGCACATACAGCGATTCCGGGGTGGTGACCAGGATATGCGGCGCGCGCTTGCGCATCTGGGCGCGCTCTTTTTGCGGGGTGTCGCCGGTGCGCACTGCGGTGCGGATCACCAACGGCGGCAGGCCTTGTTTCTCGAGGTGCTCGGTGATGCCTGCCAGTGGGTTTTGCAGATTGATCTGAATATCGTTGGAGAGTGCCTTGAGCGGCGAAACGTAGACCACCAGGGTTTCATCGGGCAATTGGCCGCCGTTGGCCAGACCCTGGTGGACCAGGTCGTCCAGCACCGCGAGAAAGGCGGTCAGGGTCTTGCCCGAACCGGTCGGCGCGGCGATCAGCGTCGAGCGGCGCTGCCGGATCAGCGGCCACGCCTGGGCCTGCGCGCCGGTCACTGAGGGGAAGGTGCTGCGGAACCAGGTACTGACGGCGGGGTGGAAGCCGTCCAATGCCTTGTCCGTTGATTCGGGAAAGTTCATGTAGTGATTGATGCCACCTGCTCCAACAAGTTGCAAACACCTACTTTGTCCGTGACGGTTGCGCTACAAACCCGCAAAATGCAACGATTCTGGAATAAACCTACGGCAAGGCTCACGCGCCTGCCGACACAACCATCGTTCCAAACAGACCGGGCCTGCTCAATCTATGCGAATGCGCCTTATGTTACTGGGCGGCGGGAATGCCCTCGGGCAGGCGCTGATTCGCCTCGGTGCAGAGGAAGACATCGGTTTCCTCGCCCCCAAACCGCCCCAAGACGGCTGGGATGCCGCAAGCCTCACCCAGTTGCTCGACGACACCCGTCCCGATGCGTTGATCAACCTCGCCTACTATTTCGACTGGTTCCAGGCCGAAGCGGTCAGCGAAACGCGCCTGGCTTCCCAGGAATTCGCCATCGAACGCCTGGCCGAGTTGTGCCAGCACCACAGCATTACCCTGCTGCAACCGTCCAGCTACCGCGTGTTCGACGGTTCCCGCGCCACCGCCTACAGCGAAAAAGACGAGCCGGTGCCCCTGGGCCTGCGCGGCCAGGCGTTGTGGCGTATCGAGCAGAGCGTACGCGCTACCTGTCCGCAACATGTGCTGTTGCGCTTTGGCTGGCTGCTCGATGACAGCGTCGACGGCACCCTCGGGCGCTTCCTGGCCCGGGCCGAACAGCCGGATGAATTACTGATGGCGGATGACCGTCGCGGCAACCCTACGCCGGTGGACGATGCGGCGCGGGTGATCATTTCCGTGCTCAAGCAACTCGATTGCGCAGCGCCGCTGTGGGGCACCTACCATTACGCCGGCCACGAGGCGACCACACCGCTGGCGCTGGGCCAGGCGATCCTCACCGAAGCGCGCAACTTCCACCCGCTGGCCATCGAGTCGCCGACCGCCCAGGCCCACGCGGCGCGGCCGGATGCGGCCGAAGAACCGCAACACGCGGTGCTGGCCTGCAAGAAAATCCTGCACACCTTTGGCATCAAGCCCCGGGCGTGGCGGGCGGGCTTGCCGGCGCTGCTCGACCGCTTCTACCGCCACACCTGAAAACAACACAGAACCAAATGTGGGAGGGGGCTTGCCCCCGATAGCAGAGTGTCAGTCAAAGATTTATTGACTGGTCCACCGCTATCGGGAGCAAGCCCCCTCCCACATTTTGGTTATGCGTGTTGCTTAGAACTTGTAGCCGATACCCACCATGTAAACCATCGGGTCGACGTCCACGTTGACCTTGGCCCGGGTGCCCTGGCCCAACGCGTTGTTATCCACCGTCGCCTTGGTGCTGATATCGATATAGCGCGCCTGGGCGTTGATCATCCATTTGTCGTTGATCATGTAATCGGCGCCGATCTGCGCGGCCCAGCCCCAGGAATTCTCGGCCTTGAAGTTGCTGAAACCGGCCTGCTCGGCGCGGCTGCCGACGTGCTCGTCGTAGATCCAGGTGTAATTGATACCGGCGCCCACATACGGTTGAAACGCCGACTGGTGGTCCAGCGGGTAGTACACGACGCTCAAGGTCGGCGGCAGGTGTTTCAGCGTGCCGAGCTTGCCGTTGGCGGCGCCGAGGGCGGTGTTCTTGATTTTCACGTCATGCTCGAACGGCGTGGCGGCCAGCAGTTCGATACCGACGTGATCGGTGAGCATGTAGGCGAAGTTCAAGCCCAGTTGGGTGTCGCTGCTCATGGTCGCCTTGCCGCCCAGGTTGGTGCCCGCCAATGGGCCTTGGTCAACCTTGACGCTGCTGCTGTCGGCCTTCGGATTCACGGTGATTGCACCGGCGCGAATCAGGATGTCGCCCGCTTGGTGAGCGTGAGCGACAGGGGCGACGAGGGCGAGCGCGAACAGGGACGCGCCGAGCAGGGACTTGTTCATGGGAGCTCCAAAAGGACGTTAAAAGTTGTACGTCCAATGGTAAAGATCGTTCCACTCGATCTGTTGACTCAGCTCAATGAAAGGGCAACCACGCGGTAAAAACTGTGGGAGGGGGCTTGCTCCCGATGGCGGTGGGTCAGCCAATAACTCTGTTGACTGGCACTCTGCTATCGGGAGCAAGCCCCCTCCCACATTTTGATCTGCGGTGTGTTTGCAGGTAAGGGTTATTCCTCCAGCTCGTACATATAAATCTTCTCGGCATCCATCTGGTAACCGGAGTCAGCCAGTTCACTGGACGACGGCTTGACCTGCATCGCGCCTTCGATCCAGTACGGCTGGTACAGCTCATCGAGTTTCACGCCGACTTCGCTTTTCACATGCACGATCTGGTTCGACGGCGGCGGCGGAACATGGATGCACGCGCCGAAATACGGCACCAACAGGAACTCGGTGGTGCGGCCTTCTTCGCTCACCTCCAGCGGCACAATGTAGCCCGGCAGGCGAATGTGCTGGCCGTCCAGGCTCTGCACCACCGGCGCGTTGGGCAGGTCCTGCCTGGCAGCCGGCGCGGCTTCGACTGACAAGGCATCGGCCATGTTCGACAGGTCATGCAGCGGTTTCATATTGGGCACTTCCGGTGGCGCATCCGGCGGGATCATTTCCTGCCACGACAAATCCCTGGGCTGCTCCTCGGCCCAGGCAGGCAAGGCCACCAGCAGTAGCAAGGCAAACAGGGCACGACGCATCGACAGCTTCCTCATAAACGGATGGACAGGCCATCGGCCAACGACTGGCGATAGGCACGCCATGCGGGCACGCTGCCCATCAACAACGCCGCCGCCAGGATACCGGCGAGCAACGTCCATTCATATTCGCTCGGCCACGCCATCGGCAGGTCCAGACCGTAGTTGGCCTGCAAATAGCCCCGCGATGCGGCAATGCACAGGTACAGCAACCCCAGACCTGCCACCACGCCGGCCAGGGCCAGGGCGAAAGCCTCGAAGATCAGCAGCGTTGCGATATGCCACGGCCGTGCGCCCACCGAGCGCAGGATCGCCATTTCGCGGCGGCGTTCGTTGAGGCTGGTGAGGATCGCCGTGAGCATGCCGATCAAACCGGTGAGCACCACGAACAGCGAAATCACGAACAGGGCTTTTTCGGCCGTGCCCATCATGCTCCACAGCTCTTGCAGCGCCACGCCCGGCAGAATCGCCAGCATCGGCTCGCCACGGAATTCATTGATTTCCCGTTGCAGAGCGAAGGTGGAAATCTTGTTGTTCAAGCCGAGCATGAAGGCGGTGATGGCTTGCGGAGTGAGGTCCATATTGCGCGCCTGGTCGGCGCTAATACGGCCTTTGCCCTGGGCCGGCACGCCGTTGTGCCAGTCGATGTGGATCGCCTCCATGCCGCCGAGGCTGATATGCAGCGTGCGGTCCACCGGCGTGCCGGTGCGCTTGAGGATGCCGACCACGGTGAAGGGCTTGTCATCGTGCTTGACCAGGCTGACCACCGCCACGCCATGGGCCAGCACCAGCTTGTCGCCGAGCTTATAGTGCAGGGCGTCGGCCACTTCGGCACCGAGCACCACCTCGAACGGGTCGGTGGCAAAGGCGCGGCCGCTGGCCAGCTCAAGGTTTTGTTTGCGCCCGTACTGGTAATGCTCAAAGTACGATTCGTTGGTGCCCATCACCCGGTAACCGCGATGGGAATCGCCGAGGGAAATCGGGATCGCCCACTTCACCTGAGGGCTGGCGGCGAAGTGCTCGTAGCTGTCCCAGCGGATGTTATTGGTGGCGTTGCCGATGCGGAACACCGAGTACAACAGCAGGTTCACCGAGCCCGAGCGGGCACCGACGATCAGGTCGGTGCCACTGATGGTGCTGGCGAAGCTGTTGCGCGCTTCCACGCGCACGCGCTCCACCGCGAGCAACAAGCAGACGGAAAGCGCGATGGCGAAGGCGGTGAGGATCGCGGTAAAGCGGCGGTTAGCCAGGCTGGCCATGGCTAGACGAAACAGATACATCTCAAACCTCTGCGGGCGCGGCGGCGCGATTGAGTTCGGCCAGCGACAGGTTGCGGTCGAACAGCGGCGCCAGGCTTTGGTCGTGGCTGACAAACAACAGGCTGGCCCCGGCGTCGCGGCATTCGGCGAACAGCAGCTGAAGGAATGCCTCGCGCGCGTCGTAGTCGAGGGCCGAGGTGGGCTCGTCGGCGATCACCAGTTCCGGTTGGCCGATCAGCGCACGGGCGGCGGCCACCCGTTGTTGCTGGCCGATGGACAGCGAATCGGCGCGACGCTCGAGCAGGTCCGGGTCTTTCAAGCCCAGGTGTGCCAGCAAGGTCGCCGCGGCCTGGTCGACACTGCCGTGGCGCTGGATCGCCCGCTGCGCACGCAGTTTGGAGAAGTGGCACGGCAGCTCAACGTTCTCGCGCACCGACAAGAACGGCAGCAGGTTGAACTGCTGGAAGATGTAGCCGGTGTGGTCCACCCGGAACCGGTCACGGGCGCCGGCCGAGAGTTCGGTCAGCTCCTGGCCAAGCAGGCGGATACTGCCCCGGCTGGGCGTCTGTACACCGCCGAGCAGTCCGAGCAAGGTGGTTTTGCCACTGCCGCTGGGGCCCTTGAGGAACAGGGTTTCCCCCGGTTCCAGGCGGAACGCGGGGATGTCCAGCAACTGCGGGTGACCGGGCCAGTTGAAACCCAGGTCGGACAGTTGGATCAATGCATGGGTCATGTGAACTCAGAACTTCAGGGTGGCTGCAGTGGCGGTCGCGTCAATACCTTGCTGGCCGCTCGGGCCGATCAGTTGTACCTGAATCTTCTGGGTGGCGGGAAAGGTCTTGAACACTTGGCTCAGGTCCAGGTTGCTCAGTGCCGCTGGCGTGGCGCAGGTGAACTGGTAGTGGGCATGGATTTCACTGTGGTCGTGATGGTGTTCGTGGGCGGCGACGCCTTTGCCGTCGGTGGCGTGGTCATTGTCATCGCCATCGTCGTCATCGTGATCGGCTTCCGGTTTGTCGCCGAACAGCGGGCTGTTGAGTTCCTGGGAGCTGACGACGCAACCGGCGGCCTTGGGCAGCTTGAACAACACCAGCGGGCTTTCCAGCTGTTTGCGCGCAGCGGCGACTTTGGCCTTGTCGGCGGCACTGGTCGCGACGTGTTCGAAACCCACCAGGTTCATGGCCGGGCTGTCCAGTTCAAGCTCCAGGGACTGGCCGTCGAGCACCGCATTGAGACGGCCCACGCCATGTTCATGGGCACCGAGGCTGGCGTGCTCATGGTCGTGATCTTCATGAGCATGAGCGACCGCCAGTGGCAGCAGGGCAAACGGCAAAGCGAGCAGCAGACGGCGCATGACAGGACTCCAAAGATGAAAGTTTTGTTATGTGATCTTATAACACTGGTGCCGAGAGTTTGACCGCCCGCTTGGCGTTGCGCAAGCTGCATGGGAGCATGCCCGTCAGAAAAAATGCAGGAGTAAGGACGATGTTGCGAATTCGTGGAACCGTCGGCGACCTGCCGGTGGACTTGACCCTGGAGTTGGACGACGGCGATTGGGCGCGGTTGGGCGCACAACTGCAGGCCGCCCCGGTGCCTACCGAGTCGACTGCGGTACCGGTCAGGCCAAGTGAGGATCTATGGCAGAACGCCCAGGATCTGTTGCGCAACGCCGGGCAGCTCAGCGGCTTGGAGTTACTGGATCAACTGGAAGGCCTGGCCGGCGATGCGGCGGCAGGCAAGCGCCTGTTGGTGCGCCTGCGCCACAGCGCCAAGGTGAAGGTGACCAGCGGCGGGGATACGCCGCTGTACAGCT
Organism: Pseudomonas sp. R4-39-08; assembly: GCF_003852275.1. Taxonomy (NCBI): domain Bacteria; kingdom Pseudomonadati; phylum Pseudomonadota; class Gammaproteobacteria; order Pseudomonadales; family Pseudomonadaceae; genus Pseudomonas; species Pseudomonas sp. R4-39-08. The sequence continues at coordinate 5,190,792 of NZ_CP027733.1, read as the reverse complement.
GGATGGGCGATTAATACAACGCGGCAAACAATTTGCGGCGGTACGCCGTGACCAGCGGGTGATCGTTGCCCAGCAGCTCGAACACCTGCAGCAAAGTCTTGTGCGGCAGGCCTTCGCTGTAGCTGCGATTGCGGATAAACAGCTTGAGCAGGCCTTCCAGCGCGGCGTCGTATTGCTGGCGCGCCAGTTGGTGAATGCTCAACTGATAGGCCGCTTCGTCATCCTGCGGGTTCTGCGCCAGGCGGCTTTTCAGGTCGGCGGCGTCCGGCAGGTCGGCCGCCTGGCGCAGGAAGGTGATTTGCGCCTTGGCCCCGGCGAGGGCAGCTTTGTGGTCATCGCCTTTTACGGCGTCCAGCACGGTTTGCGCTTCATCCAGTTCGCCGCGCTCGGCCAGGCAACGCGCATACAGGATCAGCGCGGCGGCGTTGGTGTTGTCTTCGCCCAGCAGCGCCACCAGTACGGCTTCGGCATCGCTGATGCGGCCTTCGGCAAACAACGCTTGTGCCTGCTCCAACGGATCCGCCGCAGCCGGTGGCGGCATCTGCACATGGGGCTCGAGCATCGCCCGCACCGCCGACTCCGGCTGCGCCCCGGCAAACCCATCCACCGGCTGGCCGTCCTTGAACAGCACCACGGTCGGCAGGCTCTGAATACCAAAACGCGCCACGATGTCCTGCTCGGCCTCGCAATCGACCTTGGCCAACAGCAATTCACCGCGATAACTCTCGGCAATCTGCGCCAGCATCGGCATCAGCGCCTTGCACGGCGCGCACCACTCGGCCCAGAAATCCACCAACACGGGTTTTTCAAAAGAGTTCTGAATCACCGCCTGGTCGAAGTTGGCGGTGGTGACGTCGAAGATGTACGGCGTGGGCTCACTCATGAGGCGTCTCGAATAAAGCGGGAATGGGGGCAACTATAAGGGCTGGCGCGGGCTATCGGAAGTCGTATGGGACTCAGCGCTCGGACGCTTGCCAAAACGGGTCGAGGTACCAGTCTTGAGGAAAACCCATTGCTTTGATACTGACCTCGGGAAATTCGCTGATAAGCAAATGCAGGCTGTGGCCCCAGCGAGTACGTGGACTCACTTGGCGCATCAAATGATTGAGTATGCAGAGAGCGGAGAACATTCGACTATGTGACCCTGGTTGAAGCAAATGCCCGGGCCATAAAAAGTTGGCTTTCCTTGGCAGTTCGGGTCGAACGCCCAATTCCCGATTCCACATTCGCGAATGATGGGCGCAAATATTTCGGACCGTAGTCAAGGTGTGCAGCCAGGATTGCATCAGTGGCGCCGGCAGCAGCAAGCGCCTGGCGATGGCTTTTTTATCAGCGTCCCTGGCCAAGCCTTTGTACAGGTGGGATAAGTCCCCCAGCGTAAGTTCCTCCAACATGGCCCAGCCAGGCATCAGCGCTGGGTGGGTGTAGGTCGTGGGGTAATGGCGGGCGTAGCTCTCTTTTGACCTTAGGCGTTTAAGCAGATTCTTTCTCGTATCGCTCGCGTGCGACCTGTCGATCCGTTCACATTCGCGCATGTATTCGCGCATTGCCTTGTTTTGTTTGATAGAGAGTGTCGTAAGCAGGCGCTGATGATCAAACGCCGGGTGAAACAGCAGCGGGTCGGTATACCAGTGACTGCCATGTACTGGCCCCATGTGGTTGCTGATAACGCAACGCGAGGCTATTTCGACCCGCTCAACGGCATCCATTGTCAGTAAGCGAAGCCGCCGGTCGAAGTCGTAAAGGCGGGTCAACTGACGAAACTGGCTACCGTCACGAAAGTGATGATTGATGTCTTCCGACTGTTGGAAAGGCCGCATATAAGGGCTGAGTCGAAAGAAACTGACGGATTGCAAGAAGCGCTCAGCGCGAGCCTCATCATGAATTATCAGTCCGCGCAGCTTGAGCAGTTCCAGTTGAGCTGGAACATCGATGGCAGGTTTGCTGAATGACCTCATGCTCCGAAAATACCGGGCATAAAAAACCCGCACAATTTGTGCTTGGTTACCGAAGCAACCAGAGGCATGGCGGGTGTATTAGCGCAAAGGTTAGGCAGATGCCCTGCATTTGACAAGTCCTTTGCTTCTTTGGTTATCAGAGAATTTGTGTGCGAAGACATTGCAGTCGACTGTCAGAGCTGCGAGCGAGGAATGGCATTTTCCACGCCGTGCTTTTTCTTGTCTCAACCAATTTATTGCTGGAAATTTGTAACGCTGACGATCATCGCCGCGAATGGTACAAGCTCACCTTGCGAAACTCCCAAGGCTCGGCCAGGTCCGGCAGGGTCAATGCGTCCAGCACTTCCAGGCGCTGATAGCCCGCGTACTGGAAGTCGCGCACCCGCGAATCGGCCACCAGGGCTTCGCGGCCACGGGTCAGGAACTGGTCCAGCAGCGGCAGGTTGGCGCGGTCGTAAAGCACGTCGGCCACCAGGATCAGGTCGAACCGATCGGCTTCGGTGAAGAAGTCCGCTGAATAACTCAGTTTCACCCGGTTGAGTTCGGCATTCGCCCGGCAAGCGGCCAGCGCCAGCGGATCGAGGTCGCAGGCCACCACCTCCAATGCCCCGGCTTTGACCGCTGCAATCGCGGCCACGCCGGAACCGGCGCCGAAATCCAGCACGCGCTTGCCCGCGACCCACTCGGGATGCGCCGCCAGATAGCGCGCCAGCGCCAGCCCGCTGGCCCAGCAGAAGCTCCAGTAGGGCGGCTCGTGCAGGATGCGCCGGGTTTCTTCCTGGCTGAAGGCGCGGTCCATGTTGTCGGCGTCGAGCAGCCACAACGACAGTTCGGTGCCCGGCAGCGCGCAGGGCACCAGCTGTGCGTCGCCGATCAACTCGCTCAGGGCGCGTTGCAGGTGCAGCGGTGGCGTCATGGTGCCTTGACGAGCTGCAGGGGGCCGGTGGTCTGGGTAATCGCCTGGGTGATGCGCACGGCGGGCAGGTGCAGGATCAACTGGCCAGACTGGCTGGCGCGAGCGCGCAATTCCACCCGCGCACCGGCGGGGAACGCTTCGGGGTTGAAGCGCAGGCGAAAGGCCAGGGGCTTGCCGTTGCCGGTCAACACGCTGCTGGCAAGCAGTTGTTGCGGACGCGAGCGGTCGTCGATCACCAGCAGCGCCATTTCGACTTCGGCGCCGGCCGGCACGTTGGTCAGGTTGCCGCTGATTTCACGCTGGTAGGCGGGCAGGGGGCCGAGGTCTTCAATGCCGGGGACTTTTTTCTCTTGTGCAGGGGTTGGCTGCGGCGCGGCAGGCTTGGGGGCTTCGCTGCTGCAGGCGACCAGAAAACTGAACAGGGTGATCAAAACAAGTGGTCGTAACTGCATGTACGGCTCCAGAAAGGACAAAATCCGTGGCTTAAAAATATGAAACATATAAGCCTGCCTATATACCGTAAAGGCTATGGCTTGTCTTGCTACGGGGATGCGCTACCATGGCCCTCCCATTTTTTGTTGCCTGCCAACCATGCACTGTCCCTTCTGCGGTGCCAACGACACCAAGGTCATCGACTCGCGTCTGGTCGCCGAGGGCGACCAAGTGCGTCGCCGGCGCGAATGCCTGGCCTGCGGTGAGCGTTTCACCACCTTCGAAACCGCCGAACTGGTATTGCCACGTCTGATCAAGTCCGACGGCAGCCGCCAGCCTTTCGACGAAGAAAAACTGCGCGCCGGTATGCAGCGCGCCCTGGAAAAACGCCCGGTGAGTGTCGAGCGGCTGGAAGCGGCGCTGGCGCATATCAAGCACAAGTTGCGCGCGACCGGCGAGCGCGAGGTCAAGAGCCTGGTGGTGGGCGAGTTGGTGATGGGTGAGCTGCAAAAGCTCGATGAAGTCGCCTATATCCGTTTCGCCTCGGTGTATCGACGCTTCCAGGACCTCAATGAGTTCCGCGAAGAAATCGACCGCCTGGCCCGTGAGCCTTCCAAACAATGACCGCTGAACAGGCTGTGCTCGACGCCCATTACATGGCCCGCGCCCTCGAATTGGCGCGCAAGGGCCTGTACACCACCCATCCCAACCCACGGGTGGGCTGCGTGATCGTGCGCGATGGGCAGATTGTCGGCGAAGGCTGGCATGAGCGCACCGGCGAGCCCCATGCCGAACCTAATGCCTTGCGCGCCGCCGGTGACAAGGCACGTGGCGCTACGGTGTACGTGACCCTCGAGCCGTGCAGCCACCACGGCCGCACGCCGCCCTGCGCCGATGCGCTGGTGAGCGCCGGTGTGGCACGGGTAGTGGCCGGCATGCAGGACCCCAACCCGGAAGTGGCGGGGCGCGGCATGCAGCGCCTGGCCCAGGCAGGGATCGAGATTCGTAGCGGCGTGCTGGAATCTGAAGCGCGCGCGCTGAACCCTGGCTTTCTCAAGCGCATGGAACAGGGCCTGCCGTTTGTGCGGGTCAAACTGGCGATGAGCCTGGACGGGCGCACCGCGATGGCCAGCGGCGAAAGCCAATGGATCACCGGCCCTGCCGCCCGCGCCGCCGTCCAGCGCCTGCGTGCCGAAGCGAGTGTGGTGCTGACCGGCGCCGATACGGTGCTGGCCGATGGCGCGCGCCTGACCGTGCGCGCCGCCGAGCTGGGCCTGGATGCACACACCACCGCCCTGGCCATGTCGCGTCCGCCGCTGCGCGTATTGATCGACGGTCGCCTGCGCGTGCCGCTCAATGCACCTTTCTTCAAGGCTGGCCCGGCGTTGGTCATCACGTGCGTGACCGCGGAAAACCAGTTTCCCCGTGGCCCCGAGTGCCTGGTGGTGCCGGGCGTGGAGGGCCAGGTCGACCTGCGCTCAGCGTTGGTGGCACTGGCCGCCCGTGGCGTCAACGACGTGCTGGTGGAAGCGGGCCCAAGCCTGGCGGGCGCGTTTGCCCAGCAGGGCCTGGTCGACGAATACGTGATTTTCGTCGCCGGCAAGTTCCTCGGCTCCGCCGCCCGGCCGTTGCTGGACTGGCCGCTTGAGAAACTCGTCGACGCCCCCCACCTCAAGATCACTGACATGCGCGCGGTTGGCGACGACTGGCGAATCACCGCCGTCCCGCTGCCGGCAGCGAGCGTATAATTCCCGGCCTGCGCGCAAGCGTCAGCCCCCCGTTTTCAGGAGCACGACATGTTCACCGGCATTATCGAAGCCATCGGCAGCATCCGCGCCATGACCCCCAAGGGCGGCGACATCCGCCTGCTGGTTGAAACCGGCAAGCTCGATCTGGGCGACGTCAAGCTGGGCGACAGCATCGCCGTCAGCGGTGTGTGCCTGACCGTCGTCGAGCTGCCGGGCAATGGCTTTGCCGCCGATGTCAGCCGCGAGACCCTGGACTGCACCGCGATGAGCGATCTTGCGGCCGGCAGCCCGGTCAACCTGGAAAAAGCCCTGACGCCGACCACACGCCTGGGCGGCCACCTGGTCAGCGGCCATGTCGATGGCGTCGGCGAAGTCGTGGCGCGCAGCGAAAACGCGCGCGCCGTGGAATTTCGTATCCGCGCGCCGAAGGAGCTGGCCAAGTACATCGCCCACAAAGGCTCGATCACCGTCGACGGCACCAGCCTGACCGTGAACGCCGTCAATGGCGCCGAATTCGAACTGACCATCATTCCCCACACCCTCAGCGAAACCATCATGGCCGCCTACCAGCCAGGTCGCCGGGTGAACCTGGAAGTGGACTTGCTTGCCCGTTACCTGGAGCGCCTGTTGCTCGGCGAAAAGGCCGCAGAGCCTGCATCGGGTAACATCACCGAAAGTTTTCTGGCCGCTAACGGCTACCTGAAATCCTGACCAAGGGGGTGCCGCGTGGCGCTCAATAGCATCGAAGAACTGGTTGAAGACATCCGCCAAGGCAAGATGGTCATCCTGATGGATGACGAAGATCGCGAGAATGAAGGCGACATCATCATGGCCGCCGAGGCCTGCCTGCCTGAGCACATCAACTTCATGGCCAAGCACGCCCGTGGGTTGATCTGCATGCCCATGAGCCGCGAACGCTGTGAGTTGCTCAAGCTGCCGTTGATGGCGCCGCGCAATGGCTCGGGTTTCGGCACCAAGTTCACCGTATCGATTGAAGCCACCACTGGCGTCACCACTGGCATCTCCGCCGCTGACCGCGCTCGCACCGTGCAGGCCGCCGCCGCCAAGGATGCCAAGGCCGAAGACATCGTCAGCCCGGGCCACATCTTCCCGCTGATGGCCCAACCGGGCGGTACCCTGGCCCGCGCCGGCCATACCGAAGCGGCCTGCGACCTGGCGCGCATGGCCGGGTTCGAGCCGAGCGGCGTCATCTGTGAAGTGATGAACGACGACGGCACCATGGCCCGTCGCAGCGAACTCGAAGCGTTCGCCGCCGAACACAACCTCAAGATCGGCACCATTGCCGACCTGATCCACTACCGCATGATCCACGAACGTACCGTTCAGCGGATTGCCGAGCAGCCGCTGGACAGCGAACTGGGCCAATTCAATTTGGTGACCTACCGTGATTCAGTGGAAGGCGACGTGCACATGGCCCTTACCCTGGGCAATATCTGCGCCGACGAGCCCACCTTGGTGCGCGTACACAACATGGACCCGCTGCGCGACTTGCTGATGGTCAAGCAGCCCGGCCGCTGGAGCCTGCGCGCCGCCATGGCCGCGGTTTCCGAGGCGGGCAGTGGCGTGGTGCTGTTGCTTGGTCACCCGCTGGATGGCGACGTGTTGCTGGCGCATATCCGCGAAACGGCGGAGCGCGCGCCGGTGAAAAAACCGACCACCTACAGCATCGTCGGTGCCGGTTCGCAGATCCTGCGCGACCTCGGTGTGCGCAAAATGCGCCTGATGAGCGCACCGATGAAATTTAATGCGATATCCGGTTTCGATCTGGAAGTTGTAGAATACGTGCCCTCCGAATAAAGGCTGGCGATTTTTTGCCCCTTGTTCGCGGTTAAATCATCACTGAGGGACGCACTTTTCGCGTCCCGGCTCTTTAAGAGATTTGTCGAATGACCCTGAAGACCATCGAAGGTACCTTCATCGCCCCCAAGGCCGCTATGCCCTGGTGGTTGGCCGCTTCAACAGCTTCGTGGTTGAAAGCCTGGTAAGCGGTGCCGTTGACGCCCTGGTTCGCCACGGTGTGAGCGAGAGCGACATCACCATCATCCGTGCCCCTGGCGCCTTCGAAATTCCACTGGTTGCGCAAAAGGTTGCCCAGCAGGGTGAGTACGCGGCGATCATTGCCCTGGGCGCGGTCATTCGTGGCGGTACCCCGCACTTCGAATACGTGGCAGGCGAATGCACCAAGGGCCTGGCCCAGGTGTCCATGGAGTTCGGCGTGCCGGTCGCATTCGGCGTGCTGACCGTGGATTCCATCGAGCAAGCCATCGAGCGCTCCGGCACCAAGGCCGGTAACAAAGGCGCTGAAGCTGCCCTGTCCGCCCTGGAAATGGTCAGCCTGCTGTCGCAGTTGGAGGCCAAGTGATTTCCGACGAGAGCGATCGTTTCAACCCTCGCGACGAGCGTCCAGCCGACGCCGGCAAACCGTCGAAAAGCGAAAAGCGTCGCGCGGCCCGTCAGCTCGCGACCCAGGCCCTGTACCAGCGCCACATGGCCGGTACCTCGCTGAACGAAATCGAAGCGCAATTTCGCGTCGACAACGATTTCACCTTCGTCGACCAGAGCTACTTCCACGACATCCTGCACGGTGTTCCGGCCAACCTGACCGAGATCGACGCCGCGCTGTCGCCATGCCTGGACCTGACCCTCAAAGAGCTGGACCCGGTTGAACTGGCCGTATTGCGCCTGTCCACCTGGGAACTGCTCAAGCGCGTCGACGTACCGTACCGCGTGGTGATCAACGAAGGCATCGAACTGGCGAAAGTCTACGGTTCGACCGACGGCCACAAGTTCGTCAACGGCGTGCTCGACAAGCTGGCTCCGCGCCTGCGTGAAGCCGAAGTGAAGGAACACAAGCGCTGATTTGCGCTTGAGTCCCGTGGGCGAGTTCGAGCAGATCCGCAACTACTTCGCCGCCGCGCCCTGTGCGCAAGGCGGCGAAGGCATTGCCCTGGGGATCGGCGATGACTGCGCCTTGCTCGCGCTCCCCGCCGGGGAGCAGTTGGCAGTTTCTACAGACACCTTAGTGGCCGGCGTGCACTTTGCCGACCCGTGTGACCCGTTCCTGCTCGGCCAGCGCTCGCTGGCCGTGGCGGTAAGCGATTTGGCCGCCATGGGCGCCCACCCCCTCGCGTTTACCCTTGCCCTGACCACGCCGACCGTCGATGCCGACTGGTTGCAACGCTATGCCCAAGGTTTGAACGCCATGGCGCAACGCTGCGACGTGGGCCTGGTGGGCGGCGATACCACGCGCGGGCCGCTGAGCCTGACCTTGACCGTGTTTGGCCGCGTGCCGGCCGGGCTTGCCTTGACGCGCAGCGGTGCGCGGCCGGGGGATCTGCTGTGCGTCGGTGGGGAGTTGGGCAATGCGGCCGGGGCCTTGCCGCTGGTATTGGGTCAGCGCAGCGCGGCAGCCGCCATCGCCGAACCGCTGCTCGCCCACTATTGGTCGCCGCAGCCGCAACTGGCGTTGGGCCTGGCCCTGCGCGGTAAAGCAACCTCGGCCATGGATATCTCCGACGGGTTATTGGCCGATTGCGGGCATATCGCCAGGGCATCGGCTGTCAGCCTGTTGATCGAGCGCGACACATTGCCGTTGTCGGCGGCATTGCTGGCGTTTGTCGGCAACGACGAGGCCCGTGTGGCCGCGTTGAGTGGTGGCGACGACTATGTCCTGGTGTTCACGTTACCCCAGGCCGAACTGGCACCGTTGCGGGCCAATGGCTGGCCGATCCATGTGATCGGACGGGCCGAAGCGGGGCAGGGCGTGACGCTGCTCGACAGCCACGGCCAGGACATTACCCCGGCAGTGCACGGCTATCAGCATTTCCGCGAGCTGCCGTAGCCGGCGCCCTGGGCTACCCTTCATATGAATATCTCCACGTAGGAAGCCGTCACTATGAGTGTGCGCCGCTGGTTGCTGATCATGCTGTGCGCCTTTACCGCTGTGCTCCAGGCGGATGAAGCCCCGGTGCCTGGCAAGATCATGCTGGCCAGCGAAGAGTGGAACGACTACACCGGCAAAGATGGCAGCGGCCTGGCCTGGGACGTGTTGCGCCGGGTGTTTGAACCGGCAGGCGTCGCCTTGCAAATCCACAGCGCGCCCTATACCCGCTCGATTGGCCTGGCCCAGCGTGGCGAGGTGGATGGCTGCGTCGGTGTCTATCGCGACGAAGCTGACCAGGTGCTGTACCCGCACTGGCCGTTCGACTCCGACCCTATCTATGCCCTCGGGCTGGCAACGTTGCCCACGCCCAACCTGGCGACGCTCGGCGATTACCGCCTGGCCTGGGTGCGTGGCTATAAATACGAGAAATATTTGCCGAATGTGCGCCGGTTCAACCAGATTCAGCGCCGCAGCGGCATTTTAGCGATGCTGCAATACGGCCATGCAGACTTCTACATTGAGGCCCTCACCGAAGCCAAGTACGTGCTCAGTCAGGCCGACGACCCGTCCCGGTTCACCCTCACCCACATCATGGAACTGCCGCTCTATATAGCTTTTGCCGATAACGAACGCGGGCGGGCATTGATGAAAGTCTACGACCGGCGCATGACCGCCCTGGTGAAAAACGGCGAGTTGAAGCCGATTTTCGAACGCTGGAAACAGCCGTATCCGTTCTGACCTGCATAGAACCAAGCCGAAGGCCAATCGAACCTATTGATCTTTATCAGCGATCATTCAGCTTAAGCGTCTGTAGGAACAGGCTGTTACAATGCCCGCCTCTGTGAAATCTGAAATCAGGAGCACACGGTGCCCGTCGTTTTCGTCGCCGCTTCCAAGCTGCCTACCCCCTTTGCCACGTTCACCATGCATGGCTTTCTCGAAGAAGCCACCGGGCGCGAGCACGTTGTGCTCAGCCTGGGCGATATCGCTGATGGTGCGCCGGTGCTGGGCCGCGTGCATTCCGAATGCCTGACCGGCGACGCGCTGTTCAGCCAGCGCTGTGACTGCGGTTCGCAATTGGAAGCCGCATTGCAGGCCATCGCCCGTGAAGGCCGTGGCGTTCTGCTGTACTTGCGACAGGAGGGCCGTGGCATCGGCCTGCTGAACAAGATCCGCGCCTATGAATTGCAAGATGGCGGCGCCGACACCGTGGAAGCCAACGAGCGCCTGGGCTTTGCCGCCGACCAGCGTGACTACGCCATCTGCCTGCCGATGCTCGAGCACCTGGGCGTGAAATCCCTGCGCCTGATGACCAACAACCCGCGCAAGGTCAAAGCCTTGACCGAAATGGGCATCACCGTGGCCGAGCGCGTCCCGCTGCACACCGGGCACAACCCGCACAACAAACTCTACTTGGCCACCAAAGCCAGCAAGCTCGACCACATGATGGGCAATGAGCATCAAGGCGAGGTCGACCGCGCGTGACCCGCGGCCAGGTGAAACGGCGACTGTCCTTCAACTGGTGGCAGTACCTGGCCCTGGCATTGCTGCCATTGTTTGTGATCAACCTGGTGTTCGGCCGCGCCGAGTCCCTGCTTCCCGTACTGGCCATGCCGTTGTTTATCGCCGGCGTGGCCTCGATGTTTCTCAGCCTGCGTTATTTTCACGCCTATAAACACGCGCTGATCGCCACCTCCAAAGCCCTCGACACCCCTGAAGAGCCCGCCGCCTGGATCGCCCTTGCGGCGCGTCGGCGCACGGCCTTGCTGGTGGCAGCGTTACCGGCCTGGATCGGCGCGCTGGCGGTGTTCGTCGGGCTGGAAGCGGTGCCGTTGTTCTTGCTGGCGCTGTCGACGATGGTGCTGTTTTACCTCTACCGCATACCGCGTCAGTTGGGATGAAGCGCTACGGGCTGGCGCTGCTGCTGGTATTCAGCGCCCAGGTGGTGGCGGTCGAACGGGTGGTGAGCCTGGCGCTGTCGCTTTCCGAAATCGTGGTCGAATTGGGTGCCGCTGATTTACTGGTCGGTGTGCTCGATGGCGGTGATCGTCCGAAAGAATTGGCGAATGTGCCATCGGTCGGACGCTACGGCCAGTTGGACATGGAACGCCTGCTCAGCCTCAAGCCCGATCTGATCCTGCTCTGGCCCGGCAGTGTCGGCGCGGCCCAACGCGAGCAGTTGCAGCGCCTGAACATCCCGGTGTACATCGCCGAACCCCATAGCCTTGAACAACTGACCGGCCAGGTCCAAGCCATTGCCGAGCAATTGGGGCGCGGGGAGGCCGGCCGGGCGTTGGCCGACACACTGCGCCAACGCCTCGCCTACCTGCGCCAGCGCTATCAGCGCGCCGAGCCGGTGCGGGTGTTTTACCAGGTATGGAACCAGCCGCTGTACACCGTGGGTGGTGGGCAGATCATCAGTGATGGGTTGAAGGTGTGCGGGGCGCGCAACGTGTTCGATGACCTCACGCTGCCGGCGCCGCAGGTCAGTGTCGAATCAGTATTGCAGCGTGATCCCGAGCTGATCCTGGTGGGCGATCAGGCGCAACTGGACGCCTGGAAGGTCTGGCCAACGATGCTGGCGCGCGTGCGCTTGGTGCCGGACAAGGGCTTGGAACGGCCCAGCGGGCAGATGCTGGAAGCGCTGGCGCGGTTGTGTCAGGTGATTGCGCCGAACCTGTGAGGCCGCTATCGGGGGCAAGCCCCCTCCCACATTTTGTGGCGCCTCACATCTGCGGCGTCCACGTTACGCCGAACATCCAGACCCGGCCTTCTTCCCGGTAATCCTGATTGTTCAGGAACGCCGGATCGTTATAGCTGTAGCGCGCACGGGAATAGGCCTTGTCCAACAGGTTGTCGACCTTCAACGACAGCGACACCGCGTGGCTCAACGCCCAACTGCTGCGCAGGCCCAGCAAGGCGTACCCGCCCAGGCGATTACGGTTGGCTTCGTCATCGTAGCTGCTGCTGATCGCCTGCCAGCTTGCACCTACGCCGAACTTATCGAACTGCCGGTCCAGATCCAGGTTCACCGTGCGCCGTGCACGACGTGCCAAAGTATGGCCGCTGTCGCGATCACGCGGGTCGATCAGCGACACACCCAGGTTGCCCTGCCAGCCAAACAGGTCCTGTTTGAGCGCCGCTTCAAAACCATTGATCCGCGCCGAGGCGACGTTCTGCGGCTTGCCGCCGTCGAGGATGATCGCATCGCTCAGGTCGGTGCGGTACAGCGAGGCCTCGAGCCGGGTGCTGTCGGTTAACTGACTGCGCCATTGCAGCTCGTAACTCTTTGAGCGCTCAGGCTGCAGGTTGGGGTTGCTGTACTGCGTATCGGGGTAATACAGGTCGTTGAAGGTGGGCGCACGGAAGCCTTCGCTGTAGCTGAGCAACACATCGTTGTCCGGATTGATCGGCACCGTCAGCGTGCCACTCCAGCTGTTCTGGCCGCCGAACTGCTGGTTCTGGTCGCGGCGCAGGCCCAGTTCGGTGGAAAACCACTCACCCTGGAAACGGTGCTGCACAAAGGCGGCGCGGTTCCAGCGGCTGTCTTCGGTAAAGGTTGTGGAGCCGTGGAAGCGGTCTTCGTACCAGTCGCCACCGACGATCAAGCTGTTGCGGTCGTTCAGCGTCAGGTCGTTCTGCCAGTTGACCGAGTCGCGGTAGGTATCGAACACGCTGAAATCGTCGCTGAGGGTATCGCGCTTGGTGTCGCGGTTTTCACTGTGGCCCAGTTCCAGGCGCGACTGCCAGCCTTCGCTGAGGGTGGCGTCGACGTAGCCGCTGGCACTGCTGACGGTGTAGTCGGTGTAGGGTTTCTGGCCGAGGCTTTGCCCGGTGGCGAAGTCGTAGCGCCCGAAGCTGTTGTCGTACTCCGACTTGCCGCGGTTATCCAATAGGTTGAAACCCACCTCCAGCTCTTCGCTGAACGAATGGCTGAGGTTCAGGCTCAGGGACCGGTTGCGGTAGGCATCATGGTCGCCATCGCTGGGAAACGACTGATGGGTTGAATTGATGCCTGCGGTTTCATCCAGGCTTGCGCCCAGGTTGAAGCGCGTCTGCTCATCGCCACCCGACAGGCCAAGGCTGCGCTGCCACGTCTGGTTGCTGCCAACGCCCAGCTTCAGGCGCGGTTGCAGGCCTTGCGCGGCGTTGCGTCGGGTAAACACCTGGATCACCCCGCCAATCGCATCGCTGCCGTAGATCACCGAACGTGAACCGCGCAGCACTTCCACGCGCTCAATCTGGTCGACGTTCAGGTATTGCAGGCCGCTGTCACCGGACGTGGTGTTGGCAATGCGCTGGCCATCCACCAGCACCAGGCTTTGCGCAGACTTCGTGCCGCGAATGTAAATGCCCGGCAAGCTGCCACGGCCGCCGGTGGGCGCAACTTGCACGCCGGGCACGCGGCTGAGCAGATCGGTCAGGCTGGAAGGTTGCAGGCGGTCGATATCGGCGCGGGTAAATACGGTGTTGGCGGCGCTGCTGTCATTGCGCGCCTGCACCTGGCGGTTGGCGCTGATGACCACGTCGGAGAGCTTCAGGGCCTGGTCCCGGGTGTCGGCGAGCAGGTGCGAGGCTGGCAGAAGCAGCAGGGGCAGGGCGAGACGAAGATGTTTCATGGGCTACCCATGGCCTTTGAAGGTGACACAAATCAAATGTGGGAGGGGGCTTGCTCCCGATGGCGGTGGTTCAGTCATATATAAGTTGGCTGATCCACCACTATCGGGAGCAAGCCCCCTCCCACATTTGGATCCGGTTACTGATTCAGGAGCGCCAAGCGCTCGCGCACCGAGGCTTCGATACCGGCTTCATCCAACCCACATTCAGCCAGCATCTGCGCCGGTTTGGCGTGTTCGACGTACATATCCGGCAGGCCCAGGTGCAGCACCGACTTGAGGATATTCGCCCGCGCCAGGAACTCGCTGACCGCCGCGCCGGCACCGCCCATGATGGCGTTTTCTTCGACCGTCACCAGCAGCTCATGGCCAGCGGCAATCTCGCGCACCAACGCTTCATCCAGCGGTTTGACGAACCGCATGTCGACCACGGTGGCGTCGATCTTCTCGGCGACTTTCAGGGCTTCGGCCAGTTGCACACCGAACACCAGGAAGGCCGTCTTGCTGCCCCGGCGGCGCACGATGCCCTTGCCGATCTCGATAGGTTCCAGGTCTTTCTCGATGAGCGCATTCGGGCCATTCCCGCGCGGATAGCGCACGGCCGCCGGACCGTTGTACAGGTGGCCGGTGCTGAGCATCTTGCGCAGTTCGTTCTCGTCGCTGGGCGTCATCACCAGCATGCCGGGGATGCAGCGCAGGTAGGACAGATCGAAGCTGCCAGCGTGGGTCGGCCCGTCTTCGCCCACCAGGCCGGCGCGGTCGATGGCGAACAAGACGTCGAGGTTCTGCACCGCCACGTCATGCACCAGCTGGTCATAACCGCGTTGCAGGAAGGTGGAATAAATCGCCACCACCGGCTTGGCGCCTTCGCAGGCCATGCCGGCGGCGAAAGTCACCGCGTGCTGCTCGGCAATCGCCACATCGAAGTAACGCAGCGGGAAACGCTCGCTGAACGCCACCAGGTCGGAGCCTTCCTTCATCGCCGGGGTAATCCCCACCAGGCGCGGGTCGGCGGCGGCCATGTCGCACAGCCATTCGCCAAAGACACCGGAATACTTCGGCCCGCTGGCCTTTTTTGGCGCAGCGGCGGGAGCGTCCAGCGGTTCCAGCTTGGTGATCGCGTGGTAACCGATCGGGTCGACTTCCGCCGGCGCGAAGCCTTTGCCTTTTTTGGTGACGATATGCAGGAACTGCGGGCCCTTGAGGTCACGCATATTGCGCAGCGTGGCGACCAGGGTCGGCAGGTCATGGCCGTCGATAGGGCCGATGTAGTTCCAGCCCAACTCTTCGAACAGCGTGCCGGGCACCAGCATGCCCTTGGCATATTCTTCCGTGCGACGGGCAATTTCCCACGCGCCGGGCAGGCGCGACAGTACTTTCTTGCTGCCTTCGCGCATGCTGGCATAGGTACGGCTGGAGAGGATTTTCGCCAGGTAATTGGACAGGCCGCCGACGTTTCGCGAAATCGACATGTCGTTGTCGTTGAGGATCACCAGCATGTTGGCGTCCACTTCCGGCGCATGGTTCAACGCTTCGAAGGCCATGCCCGCAGTCAGCGCGCCATCACCGATCACCGCAATCGCCTTGCGATCGCTGTTTTGCAGGCGAGCGGCAATCGCCATGCCCAGCGCTGCGCTGATCGAGGTGCTGGAGTGGCCGACGCCAAAGGTGTCGTACTCGCTCTCGGAGCGACGCGGGAAGGCGGCGATACCGTCCTTCTGGCGCAGGCTGGCCATACGCTCGCGACGCCCGGTGAGGATTTTATGCGGATACGCCTGATGGCCCACGTCCCACACCAGCCGGTCGTCCGGGGTGTCGAATACGTAGTGCAAGGCGATGGTCAGCTCGATCACGCCCAGCCCGGCGCCGAAATGCCCACCGGTCTGGCCGACCGTGTAGAGCAATTCCAGGCGCAGTTCATCGGCCAGGGTTTCCAGCTCGGCTTCACCCAGTCGACGCAGGCCGTCCGGCGTGGCAGCGCGGTCGAGCAGGGGCGTGGACGGGCGCTTGCGGGGAATCTCTTGGAACGTCGTGGGCATCAGGCGAATCGTTATAGGTATAGAAGAGGCGGCAGTTTACCTCAAGCGTTGCAAACTGCCCACGCAGGGGCACCAACTTGGCCGATATGCGGCGCTGATCGCCACGGTTATCAGTGGCGACGTTCGACGATATACCGCGCCAGGTCACGCAACGGCTCAGCCGCCGCGTCGAAAGGTCGCAGGGCGTCCAGGGCCTGGTCGCGCAGGTCCAGGGCATACGCCTTGGCGGCTTGCAGCCCGAGCAGCGCAGGATAGGTGGGCTTGTCCCGGGCGATATCCGCGCCTTGGCGTTTGCCGAGGGTCTCGGTGTCACTTTCCACGTCGAGAATGTCGTCCTGCACCTGGAACGCCAGGCCAACAGCCCGTGAATAGGTGTGCAGCGCCTCTAATTGCGCGGCTTCGGCCCGGCCACTGGCCAGGGCACCGAGCTGCACCGCAGCCTCGATCAACGCGCCGGTCTTGTGACGATGCATGTGTTCCAGGGCTGTTTGATCCAGCTTGAGGCTGACCGAACCCATGTCGATCGCCTGCCCGCCGACCATGCCGGCCGGACCTGCCGCCAGGGCCAGGGCGGTGACCATGCGCAGGCGGATCTCGGCATTCACGCGGCTCAAACGCGGGTCGAGCAACGCGCTGAACGCCAGGCTCTGCAGGCCATCACCGGCCAGGATCGCATAGGCTTCATCGAAGGCTTTATGGGTGGTCGGCTGGCCGCGACGCAGATCGTCATCATCCATCGCAGGCAGATCGTCGTGTACCAGGGAGTAGGCGTGAATCAGTTCTACCGCGCAGGCCGCGCCATTCGCGTCCTCGGCTGGCGCACCCAGCGCTTCACACGCCGCATACGCCAGCAACGGGCGCACGCGCTTGCCGCCATTCATCACGCTGTAGCGCATGGCGTCGTAAAGGCGCTTCATTTCCGGGCTTGGCGCAACAAACAAGGGCTCCAGCGCCGCATTCACCCGGGCTTGGCTACTGGCCTGATACGCGTCGATCATTCGGGTTGTTCCGCATCGAAAGGTTCTTCGGCCAACTCCCCATCACGCTCAAGCAATACCTGCACTTTCTGCTCGGCCTGCGCCAGCGCGCTCTGGCAGTCACGGGTCAGGCCGATGCCTTGCTCAAACGCCGTCAACGAGTCTTCCAGCGACAACTCGCCGTTCTCCAGACGCTCGACCAGGGTTTGCAGGTCGGCGAGGGATTGTTCGAAATCGAGTGCAACTTTTTTGCGGGCCATGGCGGCAATTCCGGTAGACGGTAAACCGGCGCGACACTAGCAGACATGGGGGATTGGGGCAAATGAGTGGGGGTGTCATCCGCCTTGGGTATTGACTTGGTAACGCGTGCTGCGACCGCTTCCGGGGAGACGGATCAGGCAGTTTTTTTCCAGCAAATCAGACAGATGGCGGGTGGCTGTCGCCTTGGACACTTTGGCGACTGCCTGGTACTGCGCGGCGCTGATCCCATGCTCAAAGCCTTTATCACCACCGTCGAGCAGACGATTGAGTACTTTGACCTGCTCGGCAGATAACGCAGCGCCGCGGTGTTGGTCCCAGAACCGGGTCTTGCTCAACACACGGTCTATCCGCGCCATCGCCTGCTGCAGGCTGCGTAACAATGTTCTCAGGAACCACTCCAGCCAATCTGTAATATCAAGTGTGGCCTTTTGGCTGGACTCCAGCGCTTTGTAGTAACCCGAGCGGTCGTCAAGGATACTGGCTGACATCGCATAAAAGCGTATCGCGTGATGGTCGCCCTGGGCCAAGGCCAAGTCAGTGATGGCGCGTGTCAGGCGACCATTACCGTCATCGAACGGGTGAAGTGTGACAAACCAGAAATGCGCAATGCCAGCGCGTATGAACGGGTCCAGTTCTGGTTGATGGCGGCTCAGTTCGAACCATTCAAGGAAGTCATCCAGCGCCTGCTCCAGCCCCTGGCGTGGCGGCGCCTCAAAGTGCGCGGTCGGCCGGTCAAGACGCCCCGATACCACCTGCATAGGCTCATCCCCTCGCAACCCCCCTACCTTTATGCTTCGCGCGGTAAGACCCGCTTCTGGAATCGGAAACAGCAGATGATGCCAGTGCATGAGAAGCGAGTACGTGAACGGCTCGGCAAATTGCTCAGTGGCATCTATCATCAGGTCAGCGAGGCGTTCGCTACGGCGGCTGACCTGACCGTCTTTCGTCGTTTCCAAGCCTAACCGTCGCGCCAGGGAGGACCGCACCGAGCCGACATTAAGTTGCTCACCTTCAATAGCGGAGGAGGCCAGGATGTTTTGCAGCAGCGCGTCCAGTTCGTTCTACGCGCTGGCTGCCTGACCAGCGGAGCCGAGCATGCCTAGGAGTTTGCCTTGGGAGTGACCGCAGTCGCGCAGCAAAGCAGCCAAGCGTCCGGGCTGCCAATGGAAATGGGGCCAGTTGATGTGTTGCCAGATCCAGCGTGAATAATCCATGGGCGGGGCCTGGGAGTGAGTCGAATGGAGAGGTTATTCGGCTCATCGTCTAGACTTGATCTGTGAGTGGCGTCGTGATGGTGATGAGGGACGGTTATTAACACCTCAGTGGAAACTGGCGTCGATTCTTTCAATCTTTAGTTTGATAAAGTGCTCATTGCATTCGGGATGAACGTAATGTATGTCCTCATCATGAAGTGATGTGAAAGTGATGAACATGTTATTACTCAAATATCCGTAGAGAACATAGGCGTAACCTCGACCTATCCGTTTTACCAAAGGTCGGCTGACCACTGTGCGCTCAATTTCGTAATCGTCGGAAAGGTTTAATGTCAGCTCCACGGCATACGTTTTTCCTACTTCTAGCTCGTAGGGGCAGTAGCTGATAAAGCAGTTTATGAACGTACCCTCAATGAGCAGTGTAACGTCTTCTTCAACATGTTTGTTGAGCGCTATAACTTCTGCTTTTTTTAAATTTATATTCATTGTTTAAAAATAGAAAAAGACGCCAGTTTTTTTATCGATAGCTAATTTATTTAGATGGATTAATTTTTTTAGTAATTCGGGGTTTTCAGGTAATGATTTTTTTTCCAGTATTCTCAGCATTTCGGAAAGATCTTCGTGATTTTTAATATGTTCATCCTCGTAGTCATCGATAAGTTTTCTCAAGGAATTGTTGATTTCTTCGAATATTCCTGAGTTTTGAAGCTGTAGGTGTTCTGCGTTTGTGAGGATGAGTCTTGCCATTTGGTCGTCTGGGCAAGCATTGATATCTAGCAAAGACATGGCTTGGCCAGTTAGAGGTGTGCAAATTAACTTCATTGCTTATCTCCTTTTTTAAAATGTGTCACTTCATTATATTCGCTTTGTGTTCTACCCATTTGCTTTCCCGACGGGGAGATTTTGTTATTTGGTACTATTCCAGCGAGGCTAAGATATCGCCTAGCTCCTGAGAGGGATGGGTCGTGAATTCTAAAATAGTTTCCGTTTAGGTCTTCCACTAACTCAATGCCATTCTGAGGGTTTGTGTATGTTTTCTTTCCTTTGTCTGTTGTTGTCACTATTGGACTGGGGCCTGCGAACTTGAGAATGTTTTCGTTTAGATCAGCAGTCTGCCAATTGGCCGAATACCGGGCTGCTCGCTGCGCCCCTCCTGCTTTTGGTAACTCTGCTTCGCCATCATTAACTAAAGCCGTGTTGGCTGGGTCGAGCGGTTCATTTCCTGGCTTACAGCCATCGCCACCCGGGCACTTACTTAAACCCAGCGGATCGACCCACCCTGTAGGATTGGGCACGTACCGGTACGCATTGATCCCACCCGCCAGCTTCACCGGATCAGGCGTCAGGTAACGACCAATATCAGGATTGTAGTCGCGATGACGGTTGTAGTGGAGGCCGCTTTCTTGATCGAAGTATTGGCCTTGGAAACGTAGCGGGTTGTCGACTTTGCCTACGTCGAGGCGGCTGATTTCTCCGTAGGCGCGGTAGTGGGCGGACCAGACGATTTCGCCTTCAGGCGTGGTGAGTTCCTGTGGGGTGCCGAGGTGGTCGAGTTGGTAGTGGTAGGGCTTGGTCTCTGCTGGGCCGAAGCCTGCCAGCAGTGCCAATGGGCGGAAGCTGTCGGGTTCGTAGATATAGCTTCGGTGACGTTCCGTATGATGCTCGGCAATCAGCTTGTCGCCTTGCCAGAAGAACTCGGTAGTTTTCCCATCCACGGTTTTGCTGATACGCCGCCCAAACGGATCGTAGCGATAACTGGCGGTTTGGCCGTTGGGCTTGGTGATGCCGATCAGCCGGTGCTGACAGTCGTAGCGGTACTCGGTAACGAGTGAATGACCCTTGCCACGTCGCTCGCGTATCAGGTTGCCGAAGGCGTCATAGTCGTAATGGTGATCGCCCTGGATCATCAATCGATTACCCGCGACGATGTCCGGGCCCGGCCTGTCTTGCATCAGCAGGTTGCCCGCCGGGTTGTGGCCGAAGCGTTCCTGGATGTCTTGCGAGTGGTCGGCGCGGGTCAGGCGGTGGAGTGGGTCGTAGCGGTAAAGGTGTTCGCCTTTGCGGGTGTCGTGCAGGCGGGTGAGGTTGCCGGTTTTGTCGTAGTCGTAGTGGCGTTGGTAGAGGTGGTTTTCCTGTTGGATGACGGCGTGGGTATGTAGCCGGTTTTGCTCGTCGTAGTGGTAGTGGCTGAGGAGTTGGCCTTGTTGGCGTTGGTGTTCACGGCCGCTTTTGAACAGGTGTGAGGTCAGCAGCGCACCGTTCAGTTCGACGGTGGCAAGGTGGCCGCCTTTGTCGTGGTTGAAGGTGAGGCGGTTGTTGTCCGGTAGGCGTAAGTGCTGAAGTTGGCCGCAGGCGTCATAGCCGTAGCGCAGCGTGCCCCAGCCCTGGTGTTCGGCGGTGAGGCGGTTTTGGCGGTCGTACTCGTAGGCCAGGAACCAGTGGCCGTCGTCGACGCTGAGGAGGTTGCCTTGGCGGTCGTAGGTATAGTCGACGGCGCTGCCGTCGGGCAGGGTTTTTCTTACGAGGCGACCGGCATAGTCGCGCTGGTATTGAGTGACGAGCTGACTGCCATCGTCGCCGTATTCGGTTTTTTCCAGCAGGTTGCCGTTGAGGTCGTAGGCGTACGCGGTGCGTTGGCCGTCGAAACCGGTTTCCTGTTGGATCAGGCCGTTGGGGTGGTAGTCGAGCTGGTAGGTTTCGCCGACTTCGTTTTCGATCGCGGTGAGCAGTAAGCGGGCGTTGTCATAGCGGTAGTTGACCTGGGTACCGTCGGCATTGATGCGGCGGCTGATCAGGTGCAGGCCGTCGGCGTATTCGTAGCGGGTGACTTGGCCCAATTCATCGCGTTCGGCGATGATTTTTCCGTAGGGGTTGTAGCTGAATTCTCGGTAGGTACCGTCGGGTTGGGTCAGTTTCAGCAGGCGGCCTACGGCGTCCCATTGATACTGGGTCAGCGTGCCTTGTTCGTCCTCACTCGCAACCTGCCGGCCCAGGTCGTCATAGCGATAGCGCTTGATCCCACCATTGGGCAACTGCTCTTCAACGAGCTGCCCGCGCTCACTCCACACAAACCGATGGCAGCTGTTGTCGGGGTACCAAACCCCGGTCAGTTGTCCCTGTTTGTCGTAGCTGTAGTCGGTCGCATTGCCATCCGGGTCAATCTGGCGAATGACATCGCCCTGGTCATTGCGCTCATATTTCCAGGCCGCCTCACCACGCCGCACCACCCGTACGAAACCGTTGTCATGCTCGTAAGACGTTGGTTCGTCATCCCCCGGAAACAGCGCGACCAAGCGTCCGGCGTCGTCGTATTGATACGCCGTCACCGCACCCAGCGGGTCCTGCTCGACGGTCAGGCGGCCCTTGTCATCGTAGGATTTGAAGTGTTGAGCGCCGTCGGGATCGATGCGCTGTACCAGCCGCGCCCGCTGGTCATGTACGTAAACTTCCTGGCTGCCGTCGGCGTTGTGCACGGTGACGCGACCGTCATCACCCCAGGCATACCGCGTATCCATCTGCGAAAAGCTGGCCCAATGCCGGACACAGCGCGCCGCCTTGCCAGCGCGTTCCCATTCCCAAAAGAAACTCGCCCCGCCGGCCAGCTGGCGCTCAAGAATGACGTGCTGCTCGTCGTACCGATAACGCTCACACTCACCGACAGCATTGGTCGCTGAAACCAGTCGTCCATTGTCGTCATAGGCGTAGGAAACGACGTTCTGCTCGGTCACCCAAACAAAGGGTTCATGCCCCGTGGCGCGATGAACCTGGTAGTCCACCGCCACGATGCGGTCGAACTCATAACGCAACAGAAGCGAACGGCCCACGCCGTTGTCCAGCCGCTCAAGCCGTCCCAACCGATCCCGGACAACCAACAACCGGTTGTCATACGCATCGCTGATCGCCGTCAGCACTCCGTCGCGAAAATGGTAGAACCGCGACCCCTGGGCCAGCACCAGCTCATCAGGCAACGACCCCAAGTAAATCGTCGCTTCCGCCAGGCTGTTGGTAATCGCCGGCCGAGCAGCCGTCGGCAAGGGCAGGGTGGTCGCGCGATTCTCATGGTCCGTCCACACCATCGAATCGCCTGACGCCACGAGCCGCTGCGCCAGCGCATGGCTCCAGCCAAACCCCAAGCCACAATCCACTTCCACCGCACTGCTGCGATACAAGCGCGTCCACTCGAACGGCAGGAGCCCATCCAGCGCGCCATCGGTAAGCGTCAGCAGTTCCTCGCCAGTGACCATCGACACCGGGCAACCGTTCGTAACGGTTTTATCCGCAGAGGCCGCCGCATCACCCTTCGGGTTCGAAGCCACGGCAGGCACATCATCCACATGCTCTTTGTGCCTCAGCACCGCGTTCTGCCGAGCCTTCCAGCGCATCTGCAGGGTGCCCTGTTTCAGCCCACCGACCACCCCTCGAACCGCCACCGCTTTATAGCGATCCACCGCCTGCATAAACTTGGTCAGAATCGCCAACATACTCTGTACGAAGCCAACCGCGGCCTCAACAATCCGAGCGCCATACTTGACCAGCCGCAAGCTTAAATACGCCACACCCGCCGCCGGTAAGGCGATGGTCAGCACCGCGCCAATCACCAGATCAATCAGCAGCGATACTATTAACCCTGCAGCCATTTCCGCGACCTGGCTCGGCGGCAACGCGTCCAGCCATATCATCGCCGTACGTATCAGCAGGTACAGTGCAGCCTCATCGCTGGCGAGCAACATCGCCTGTTCCATGATCCTGGGGGCATCGGTGGCAATTTGCGCCAACTTGGCTGCCTGGGCTCCCAGTTGTTCTACATATTGCAACGGATCTTCAAGGATCGACTGCACCAGCTTTATGCTGTCCCACACATCACGGATCGCCGCCCAACTGCCCGCCAGTACGCCGCTGCCAATTGCACTGGCCGTGGATTGCTGCCAATGCGGCTTGAAGTTCTTCCACTGATCGCGCAGCCATTGCTCCAGGTCTGCTGTCAGCCCGGCATAAGAGTCAAACAAGGCATCCACTTGCTGCGCTGAAACTCCGCCTTGAACCCGAACTTGATAGCGCCCGCCAGCGGCGCAGTAGTGCGAACCCTCGCCGTGTTCATCGAGCATGATCACTGCAGAGCTACCGTCATCCAGGCGGGTCACCTCAACGGGGATGTCGCCAATCGGCACGTCATACAGCGACTCGAACCTGCTCTGGATCTTAAGCACGCCACCCGCAGGGCAAAGAGCCACGGTAGAGAAATCCGCGTCGGTAAGGCTCACCGACTGCTGCGAATCCCCGGCCCGTAACACCCGGTCCATTCCCAGCAACGACGGCATATCCGTGGCATGGCTCACCGAATCCAGTGCCCGGGAATACCAGGCACCCATTTGCTGGCGATAAATCATCAGGCTCTGATGGAAAGTATCCAGCCCATATTCGATCGAGGTGATGTGGGCAGCGTGGGTCATCCATGACGTCTCGGCAGAAGGCAAGGCGTCGGAGTCTGCCTCAGCGAAAGGCAGCTGGATGAGTGGTTTGAAAAATCAGATTGCGCTTACAAAGGGCGGGCAATAGTCGATGGCGACTGATGCCCACGGAGCACTTCAGATTGCGATGCTGCTGATTGACGAATAGTGCCCAATGAGCGCCTTTCAGCAGGACTCAAATGCATTCAACCAGACCCCCATCCGTTGCGATTCGAAACTTTGCGCCGTATAGACGCGATGACCGCCCTGGCGCTGGGGCTCGGGCATCAACCTGATGACCTCATAATGACGAAACGCTTTGATGGTCGTGCCGGACACCTGCGCGGCTTTGCCGATATGCATGAAAAGTTCTTTTTCAGATAGTGCGCCGGCCTATTTCAGCCGGTTGGCCCTCTGCGTCAGCGAAGAGCCCCGCGCGGGCCCGAACAGCAGGACCGTTCCGTAAGGTAAGCAGGACCCTTCCTAGACTATTTAAGAGCTCTTGTGACGGCCCGGCGGCTTGACTAGCCTGCCGAAAACACAAGAGTGAAAAAGTATGAACGAGGCCTCTATCGGTTTAAACGCGCCGCCTGATGGCTACACCGATTGGCTGACAGGCCTCAAGAGCCGTATCCATAACGCACAGCAGCGCGCGTCAATCGCGGTCAATCGTGAATTGGTGATGCTCTACTGGCAGATTGGACGCGAAATTTTGGCCCGTCAGAGCGATCAAGGCTGGGGGAGCAAAGTGATCGACCGCCTTGCGCAGGATCTGCGTGCAGCGTTTCCCGACATTAAGGGTTTTTCGCCGCGCAACCTCAAGTACATGCGTGCTTTTGCCGAGGCGTGGCCGGATTCGGAATTTGTGCAACAGGCTGCTGCACAATTGCCCTGGGGTCACAACATGGTGTTGCTCGAAAAGCTTCCCGGCCCGGAAACACGTCGCTGGTACATCACTCAGGCAGTTAAACACAGCTGGTCGCGGAACACGCTGTTACTGCACATCGAAAATTGCTTGCTGGAGCGCAGTGGCAAGGCAGTCAGCAACTTCGAAAGCCATTTGCCCAAGGCACAATCCGATCTGGCACGAGAATCTCTCAAGGACCCTTATCGCTTTGACTTCCTAAGCCTGGGCCTGGATGCGAAAGAGCGTGATATCGAAAATGCTTTGATCAAACATGTCACTGAGTTCTTATTAGAGTTGGGCGCGGGCTTTGCCTACGTTGGCCGGCAAGTACTGCTGAATGTTGGCGGTGATGATTTCTTCGTTGACCTGTTGTTTTACCACTTGAAACTGCGCTGCTACGTAGTGATCGAACTCAAGGCGGGTAAATTCAAGCCCGAGCATCTGGGCAAGTTGAGCTTCTATCTCGCGGCTGTAGATGCCGAACTGAAGCACCCACAGGATGGCCCGACCATTGGCCTGTTGCTGTGCAAGGGTAAAAATGAGGTGGTGGCTGAATATGCTCTGCGCGATAACAACCGGCCTATCGGTGTGGCGGAATATCAGTGGGTAGAGTCTTTGTCGGCAGAACTGCAGACCAGTTTGCCCAGCATTGAGCAGATAGAGAGAGAGCTGGCGGGGTAAGCCGGTTCAAACACCGAAAGCCTGCCTTTTCAGGGCAGGCTTATCGTCACACTGGGCTGACTTATTTCTGCTGAGCCGTCAGCGCCGCATACCCATTCATCAAATTGCGATAGTTAGGAATCCGCTGCGACAACAGATTCCCCAGCCCTTCGATATCGTTGCGCCAGTCACGGTGCAACTCACACGCCACCGAAAACCAGTTCATCAATTGCGCACCGGCCTGGGTCATCCGGCTCCATGCCGCCTGCTGCACCGTGGTATTGAACGTGCCCGACGCATCCGTTACCACGAACACCTCAAACCCTTCCGCCAGCGCCGACAAGGTCGGGAACGCCACGCAAACATCCGTCACGACACCGGCGATGATGATCTGCTTACGCCCGGTGGCCTTGATCGCCTTGACGAAGTCTTCGTTGTCCCACGCATTGATCTGACCAGGGCGAGCGATATACGGCGCGTCCGGGAACATTTCCTTCAACTCCGGCACCAGCGGGCCGTTGGGGCCTCGCTCGAAACTGGTGGTGAGAATGGTCGGCAGGTTGAAGAACTTGGCCAGGTCGGCCAGGGCCAACACGTTGTTCTTGAACTCGTTGGGGGAGAAGTCCTGCACAAGGGAAATCAGGCCGGTCTGGTGGTCGACCAGCAGGACAATGGCGTCGTCTTTGTTGAGGCGGTTGTAGGTTGGAGTGCTCATGGTTGAATCCTTTTTTGTTTAGGTTGGTTGGGCGTTGTGTTCAGCATGGGCACAGATTAATGGGTGGCTCGTGACGGATAAATCGGGTGGGAGGAGTCTTACTGTCAACTTAAAAAGGACGATGGTTTTTTCTGGCTTGTGCAGTAGCCTGGTGCATAAATCAATGTGAAGAGCGATGGGGGATTTGACTTTGAAGCGCCAGCAGGTCCTATCCCTTTCATTCGCAGGACGTTTCCGAGAGAATCCCAACCGCATTGCGCCAGCGGAAATGAGTGACTAGGCTGCGGATTGTCACTGCACATTCAGTGATCGGGTTTAGTCGCCCGGAATCGATTGGCGCATAAGCAATTCATGAGTCAGGCATTTCTCCGCCTGCATCTTATGGTAGCTGTGCGCAGGGCACCTTCGGGTGCGCCGGGTTCCCAATCGACCGGTCGACTAACCTGCGTACAGCTGCCGCCTTTTGTTTAGTCGCAGGAAGTGGCAGCTCCAAATTATCGATTGGAGTTTTGCTATGGATAATGTTTATTCGGATTCGCCGTCATCAGCTGTGACCAATCCGTTTACGGTCAGCGAAGAACTGAGTTTCGAGGACGCCTGGGTTCAGGTGGCTGAGCTGTTGCATTGTGCGGTGGCTACGTCGCGTGTGCTCGGCGAACCAGTGGCTGCGCCGCAGAGAGCGGTGATGCATTTGGTGGAGATGGCCAAGATGGTGGCCGATCGGGCTGTGGAATGTTTGCAGGCCTCATGACGTGCAAGGGCGGCAGGTCGCTAAGCGGCCTCTTTTGACCATTCGATTGTCCAGCAGATGTTGGACAATTGATCTGAGATAGACGGGCATTAAAAAGCCGGCTTGTGGCCGGCTTCTCGGGGACTGTCTCAGCTTGTTTTTGACAAACCTCATCAGCCTTCAAATCGCTCAGCCCACATTGCGTCGGGCTGAATAGTAGGGCATCTGCGGGAACTCCTCCGCATCGCCTGGCAGGGTAAATAGCTTAAAAGCCACCCCCTGCCAAATGTGCGGCGCATGATACCCACATTCACCTCAGTTGCCCACCTCCGGTTCCGATTCAGAGCCTTCCCAGCCCAGCAGGTGTTCGTCCAGCGGTACCGGTGGGCGGCGGTTGTTGAGGGTGGACCACCAGAATACCCAGCCGACTATCTGGAAGTTCTGCTCGAAGCGTTCGTCGTAGGTGAGGTATTCGTCCGGGTGTTCGCTGGCGTTGTGGCTGCGCATGCGCAGGCCACCGCCAGGTCGGTTGTAGAGGTATTTGATGCGCAGCATGCCGTCGTGTTCGACGGCGTAGATTTCGCCGTCGATGATTTGGGTGCGGCCTTTATCGATGGCGAGGGTGGCGCCTTGTTGGATGATGTCGATCATGCTGTTGTCGACCATGTAGGCGCCGACCGCGCGGTCGGGGTTTACGTTGAGGGTTTCGAGGGTGTGCTGGGTGACGCGGATGCGTTCGGTTGAGGTGAATGTGGGGTGGAGGGGGATCTCCACGTCGGTACTATCCGGGCGGCAGGCAGGGCCTGTGAGGTATTTGCCGATGTCTTCGCGGGTCGGTGCAATCCTTGCGGTGGGGCCGTCCAACAGGTAGTTGACCGGTGGGTGTTTGGGGCCGCGACCGTCGCTTAACCAGCGACTGGAAACGCACAGCAGTTCTGCGAACTCGTTGAGTCGGCCCATGGGGACGCCGCGTTTGAACCAGTTGTTCACGTGCTGAGGCGTGACGCCGCGATTCTTGGCGAAGTCGGAGGCGGAAAGATGAACTTCCCGTAATAGCGCTTTTAAACGATCACCTGATGTATTCATAAACGCAGAGTTTACCGGCCAGGAAAACTATTCAAATAAACTATACGTTGAGTTGCGTGTGTAGGCTTTTCCTTAGTTGTAGCTTGATTCTTCATTCATTCGTGTTAGTTAAACATGGAAAATCAAACGTTGAACTCGTTGTTTAATGTTCATAAAAAAAGCCCCGAATAATCGGGGCTTTTTAATTGCCGTGGCAATGAGGCGCAAGTATCAGCCTTTGTAGGCGGCTACCGACTTCATGATTTCGGCACGGGCGGCGTCTGCGTTGCCCCAACCGTCGATCTTCACCCATTTGCCTTTTTCGAGGTCTTTGTAGTTCTCGAAGAAGTGCTTGATCTGTTCCAGCAGCAGTGGCGGCAGGTCGGTGTATTCCTTCACGTCGACGTACAGCTGGGACAGCTTGTCGTGTGGCACTGCGATAACTTTGGCATCGCCGCCGCCGTCGTCGGTCATGTTCAGGATGCCGACCGGGCGTGCGCGAATGACCGAGCCTGGGGTGACCGGGTAAGGGGTCACGACCAGCACGTCGAGGGGGTCACCGTCGTCAGCCAGGGTGTTGGGAATGAAACCGTAGTTGGCCGGGTAGAACATCGGGGTGGCCATGAAACGGTCAACGAACAGGCAGTCGCTGTCTTTGTCGATTTCGTATTTGATCGGCGCGTGGTTGGCCGGAATTTCGATGGCGACGTAGATGTCGTTCGGCAGGTCTTTGCCAGCCGGAATCTTGCTGTAGCTCATTGGGCGTTGCCCCCGTAGTTGGCCATATGACATGGCCGGATTGGCCTAAAAGTGGCGGCGATTATAGGCATATTCTGACGCCGATGCCATGCGCCAAGCGTCGTACGGTCATTCGACCTGCGGCTGGTAGCGCGGGTCGTGGGCTTGCAGTTGGGTCAGGCGGGCCAGCGGGTCCTGGCGGTAAAAGCGGCTGAGTTGGGCGTACACCTGTGGGTAATGGCTGACCAGTAAATCCGGGGCGCTGAAAAAATACTCGCTGGTGACGGCAAAGAATTCCGCCGGGTTTTCCGCTGCGTACGGGTCGATCTCGGTGTCGGCGTCCGGGTTGGCGTCCAGTTGGTGATTGAGGTCGTCGAAGGCGCTTTGCATCACGCTGGCCCATTCCTGCACGCGCATGTCGTTGTGCAGTGGGGGCAGGCCGTTGGCGTCGCCGTTGAGCATGTCCAGTTTGTGCGCCAGCTCATGGATGACCAGGTTGTAGCCTTCCCATTGGCCGCTGGCCAGTACGCCGGGCCAGGCGAGGATCACCGGGCCTTGTTGCCAGGCTTCGCCGCTGTGCTCGCCGTCCCACTCATGTTCCACGCCGCTGGCATCGCGATGACGTTGCGGGCTGAGAAAGTCGTCAGGGTACAGCACGATTTCATGGAAGCCCTGATACCAGTCGAGGTCACCCAGGTTCATCAGCGGCAGTTGCGCCTGGGCCGCGAGCAGCAAGCGCTGTTCCTGATGCAGTTCGACGCCGGGCAGGGCGGTGAGGTGTTTTTCGGCGAGGAACAGCACACAGGCTTCGCGCAGCCACTGGTCTTGCTCGGCGGTGATGCCGTCGAGGAAGGTCAGGTGGTGACGCACCCGTTGCCAGGTGTCATCGGCAATCGGGTGCTTGGCCAGCAGGCGCCGGCGACGCCAGGCGCTGAGGGACCACATGGGCGATCAGTGCGGGTTGGCTTCGGAGGAGGTGCGGCCAAAGCGGCTGCGCACCACGCCGATGATCATCGGCACAAGGGATAGCAAGATGATGAACACCACCAGCAACGACAGGTTCTTCTTGATAAATGGCACGTTGCCGAAGAAGTAACCCAAAGTCACCAGGCCGCCGACCCAAAGGATGGTGCCCAGCACGCTGAAACCGAAGAAACGCGGGTAGGGCATCTTGGCAATGCCGGCGACGAACGGCGCGAAGGTGCGCAGGATCGGCAGGAAGCGCGCCAGGGTCACGGTCTTGCCGCCGTGCTTGTCGTAGAAGTCGTGGGTTTTTTGCAGGTAGTCGCGGCGGAAGATTTTCGAATTCGGGTTGCTGAACAAGCGCTCGCCCACGGTTCGTCCTATTACATAGTTGGTGCTGTCGCCGAGGATGGCTGCCAGCATCAGCAGGCCGGCCAGCAACACCGGGTCCATGCCGCCACCTGCGGCGACAGCGCCGGCAATGAACAGCAACGAATCACCCGGCAGGAACGGCATGACCACCAGGCCGGTCTCGCAAAAAATCACCAGGAACAGAATGGCGTAGATCCACGGACCATAGTTGGTTACCAACATGTCGAGGTAAACGTCGAGATGCAGGATAAGGTCAAGCGGGTTGAAATCCATGGATGGCACCTGTGTGAATGGCCCGGCTCAGCAGGCCAGTGCGGGGACGACGGGGAATAAGGCTACACGTGTATGTCGAGATTCTTACAACCCTGAAAGGTCGGCATTATACGGATTGAATGGTGAAAAGCGTGTGGCTTTTGTAGCGGGGAGTGTCGTGAAAGTGTGAAGCGGTTGGGTGCCGGTTTAATGTGGGAGGGGGCTTGCTCCCGATTGCGGTGGGTCAGGGACATGAGTATTGGCTGACATACCGCTATCGGGAGCAAGCCCCCTCCCACAGGGGATCGGCGGTGTTTGAGGGTCAGTCTTCGTTGATCGACAGCACGTAGTTTTTGAATTCGGTGTCTTCGCGAAACCCTATCGACTCATAAGTCTTTTGCGCCACGTCGTTGTCGCTGCTGGTAGACACCCGCAACCGCACCGCGTGGGTTTCCTTGGCCATCTTCTTCGCCGTGCGCATCAGGTTGTCGGCGACCAATTGTCGACGTGCGTCCTCGGCCACATAGATGTCATTGAGGATCCACACGCGTTTTAACGACAACGAGGAAAAGCTCGGATACAGCTGGCAGAACCCCAGCAGTCGCTTGTCATCATCATCGGCCAGCGCCAGGTAGATCACCGATTCCTTGCGCCGCAGGCGCTTTTCCAGAAAGGCCCGCGAGGAGTCCGGGAACGGCAGGGCACCATAGAACTCGCGGTATTTGACGAACAACGGGGTCAGCAGGTCCAGGTGTTCCAGGGTCGCTTGAATAATCCGCATGCCAGGCCTCAACATCCAAATGGGTATGACCACACGCGCGGTGGTGGCTTGATGCTGCCTAATGCCGCGAAAAAGCGCAATCGTGCCGCGATCAATCCGCAGGTGGGCTAAGCAGGAAGTTGCCTTTCATCAGGTCCGGGTCATCTGATTCGATCGTCTGCAGTTGCGCCTCATCCTTGAGATGGACCCCGGACAGTTGCCGGCGACAGGCCTCGCGCATCAGGTACAGCAGGCGATGGGCCGCCATGCCGTAGCTCAGGCCTTCCAGGCGCACATTGGAGATGCAGTTGCGATAGGCGTCGGTGAGGCCAACCTTGGGGTTGTAGGTGAAATACAGGCCCAGGCTGTCCGGCGAACTCAGCCCCGGCCGTTCGCCGATCAGGATCACCGCCATTTTGGCGCCGAGTAGCTGCCCGATCTCATCGGCCACGGCGACGCGGCCCTGTTCCACCAGGATCACCGGTGACAGAGACCAACCTTCGGCGTGGGTCTGTTCTTCCAGGCGTGCAAGAAAAGGCGCGGTGTGTTTATGCACGGCCAGCGCCGACAGGCCATCGGCGACCACGATCGCCAGGTCCACGCCATCGGGATGCGCCGCCGCGTAATCACGCAGGGTCTGCGCCGATTCATCGCTGAGGCGGCGTCCCAGATCCGGCCGTTGCAGGTACATATGCCGGTCGGTGGCGGCGCTGTGCAGCAACAGGCTGTCGCGGCCGCGTTCGGCGAATTGGCGGCTCAGCGCTTGATGGTCGAAGGGCAGATGCACCGCATCCCGCGCCTGGGCGTGGGCCAACTGGAAATCCAGCTGCGCGTTGGTGGGAATGCTGGTGCCGGTGCGGCCCAGGGCAATGCGCGCCGGGGTCAGGCGGCGCAGTTGCAGCCAGGGGTTGTCAGGCAGGTCGAGTTGCACAGGCGGCTCCTTCATCCCAGTTGCGCCAACGCGTGGCGGAACGCCGGTGGCAGGCTGTTGCCGAAGCGTACCTTGCCGTCGGCTTGCGTAAAGATGCCCATCTTCGCCAGCCATTGCTCGAACTCCGGCGCCGGTTTCAACCCCAGTGTCTGGCGCGCATACAGCGCGTCGTGGAACGAGGTGGTCTGGTAATTGAGCATGATGTCGTCGGAGCCGGGGATGCCCATGATGAAATTGATCCCGGCCACGCCGAGCAGGGTCAGCAGGGTGTCCATGTCGTCCTGGTCGGCTTCGGCGTGGTTGGTGTAGCAGATGTCGCAACCCATCGGCACGCCGAGCAGCTTGCCGCAGAAGTGGTCTTCGAGCCCGGCGCGGATGATCTGCTTGCCGTTGTACAGGTACTCGGGGCCGATAAAGCCGACCACGGTGTTCACCAGAAACGGTTTGAAGTGCCGGGCCACCGCATAGGCGCGGGTTTCACAGGTTTGCTGGTCGACGCCGAAGTGCGCGTTGGCCGACAAGGCGCTGCCCTGGCCGGTTTCGAAATACATCAGGTTCTGCCCCAGAGTGCCGCGGTTGAGGCTCAAGCCCGCGTCATAGCCTTCCTGCAACAGGCTCAAGCTGATGCCAAAGCTGGCGTTGGCCGCTTCGGTGCCGGCGATCGACTGGAACACCAGGTCCAGCGGCACGCCACGGTTGATCGCTTCGATGGAGGTGGTGACGTGGGTCAGCACGCAGGCCTGGGTGGGGATGTCGTAGCGCTGGATGATTGCGTCGAGCATCTCCAGCATGGCGCAGATCGAGGCGATGCTGTCGGTGGCCGGGTTGATGCCGATCATCGCGTCGCCGTTGCCGTAGAGCAGGCCATCGAGAATGCTGGCGGCGATGCCGGCCGGTTCGTCGGTGGGGTGGTTGGGTTGCAGGCGTGTGGACAGGCGCCCGCGCAGGCCCATGGTGCCGCGAAATTGGGTGACCACGCGGATCTTCTGTGCCACCAGTACCAGGTCCTGCACGCGCATGATCTTGGACACGGCGGCGGCCATTTCCGGGGTCAGCCCCGGCGCCAGTGCGCGTAGGGATTGTTCATCGGCGGCGTCGCTGAGCAGCCAGTCGCGCAGGCCGCCGACGGTCAGGTGGCTGACCGTGGCGAAGGCCTGTTTGTCGTGGGTATCGATGATCAGCCGGGTGACTTCGTCGTTTTCATAGGGAATCAACACTTCTTCCAGGAAGTGCTTGAGCGGGGTGTTGGCCAGCGCCATTTGGGCCGCGACCCGTTCGCCATCATTGTGCGCCGCCACGCCCGCCAGGAAGTCGCCGGAACGCGCCGGGCTGGCCTTGGCCATCAGGTCCTTGAGGCTGTCGAAGCGGTAGGTCTGTGCACCCACCGCGTGGGAAAAGCTTGCCATACAGTGTCTCCTTGACGACGCGGGCAAGGCGCCCGCGTCGAGGTTTACGGCAGTTAGTGCAAGGCGGCCTCTGCGGCCTGGATCGCCGCGAATTCTTCTTCCGGCGTGCCCGCTACCAAGTGATGCCGGCTGTAGAAAGCAAAGTAAGCAATTAATACTCCATAGATGATCGCGGCGCCAATGACCACGCGCGGATCCACCAGAAAGCCCGCCACCACGGCCACGCAGGCCAGTACCAGCGCCACGCCCGAGGTGAAGATGCCGCCCGGCGTGCGGTAGGGGCGGTCCATTTTGGGGCGACGGATGCGCAGGGTGATGTGGGCGGCCATCATCAGCACATAGGAGATGGTGGCGCCGAACACGGCCACCAGAATCAGCAGATCACCCTGGCCGGTCAACGACAGGCCAAAACCGATGATGCCGGGGATCACCAGCGCCAACACCGGCGCCTTGCTCTTGTTGGTCTCGGACAGCTTGCGCGGCAGGTAGCCAGCGCGGGACAGGGCAAAGATCTGTCGCGAATAGGCGTAGATGATCGAGAAAAAGCTGGCGATCAAGCCTGCCAGGCCTACCAGGTTGACGAAGCTGCCCATCCAGGTCGAGCCGCCGTAGGACAATGCCAACGCTTCCACCAGTGGGTTGCCGGATTTGATCAAGGCGTAAGTGCCCGCACCGCCCGGCGCGATCACCAGAATCAACAGGGCAAAACTGGTCAGCACCACAATCGCGCCGATCAGCCCGCGTGGCAGGTCGCGTTTGGGGTTCTTGGTTTCTTCAGCGGCCAGGGGCACGCCTTCTACCGCGAGGAAAAACCAGATCGCATAGGGAATCGCCGCCCACACGCCGACGTAGCCGAACGGCAGGAAAGGGCTGGCACCCTTGGCTTCGGTCACCGGGATATCCAGCAGGTTGGCGACATTGAAGTGCGGCACCATCGCTACCAGAAACACGCCCAGGGCGATGGCTGCGATGGCGGTAATTACGAACATCAACTTCAGCGCTTCACCCACCCCAAAAATGTGGATGCCGATAAAGATGATGTAGAACGCTAAATAGATCATCCAGCCGCCAATGCCGAACAGCGACTCGCAATACGCGCCGATAAACACCGCGATGGCGGCGGGCGCGATGGCGTATTCGATCAGGATCGCCGTGCCCGTGAGAAACCCGCCCCAAGGGCCAAACGCGCTGCGGGCAAAGCCGTAGCCGCCGCCTGCGGTAGGAATCATGGAAGACAGTTCGGCCAGTGAAAAACACATGCACAGGTACATGGTGGCCATCAGCAGTGTGGCGAGAAACATGCCGCCCCAACCGCCCTGGGCCAGGCCAAAGTTCCAGCCGGCGTAGTCACCGGAGATGACGTAGGCGACACCGAGGCCAACTAATAACACCCAGCCGGCGGCGCCTTTTTTGAGTTCGCGTTGTTGAAAGTATTGGGAGTCGACTTTTTCGAAGTCGACGGAAGAACTTGTGGGTTCGCTGGGCA
This sequence comes from Pseudomonas sp. R4-39-08, assembly GCF_003852275.1. Classification (NCBI taxonomy): domain Bacteria; kingdom Pseudomonadati; phylum Pseudomonadota; class Gammaproteobacteria; order Pseudomonadales; family Pseudomonadaceae; genus Pseudomonas; species Pseudomonas sp. R4-39-08. Next base: position 5,156,295 of record NZ_CP027733.1, on the reverse strand, counting down.
TGGGAAGTACCTTCCATTCTTATTGTTTTAACTCGGCCTCTGTGTGCCGAATGCAGTTCGCAAGTACTTGTGAAGTTCTAAGTGTGGGAAGGGGCTTGCCCCCGATGGCGGTGTGTCAGCTACTGAGTTGTTGGCTGATCCACCGCTATCGGGAGCAAGCCCCCTCCCACCTTTGATTGCATTGCAAGGGTGGGAGGGTGTTGTGGGTTAGAAGAAGCCCAATGGATTAATGTCGTAGCTCACCAGCAAGTTCTTGGTCTGCTGGTAATGGTCCAGCATCATCTTGTGCGTCTCACGGCCCACACCGGACTTCTTGTAACCGCCAAACGCGGCATGCGCCGGGTACAGGTGGTAGCAGTTGGTCCACACGCGGCCGGCCTTGATCGCACGGCCCATGCGGTAGGCGCGGTTGATGTCGCGGGTCCACAGGCCGGCGCCCAGGCCGAACTCGGTGTCGTTGGCAATGGCCAGGGCTTCGGCTTCGTCCTTGAAGGTGGTGATGCTTACCACTGGGCCGAAGATTTCTTCCTGGAATACGCGCATTTCGTTGGTGCCCTTGAGCAGGGTCGGCTGGATGTAATAGCCGGTGGCCAGGTCGCCGCTGAGCTTCTCCACCTTGCCGCCGGTGAGCAGTTGCGCCCCTTCGCCCTTGGCGATTTCCAGATAGGACAGAATCTTGTCGAACTGCTGCTCCGACGCTTGGGCGCCAACCATAGTGTCGGTGTCCAGCGGATCGCCGCGCTTGATCGACTCGACCTTTTTCATCACCACTTTCATGAAGTCTTCATAGATCGACTCTTCCACCAGCGCGCGCGATGGGCAGGTGCACACTTCGCCCTGGTTGAAGAACGCCAGCACCAGGCCTTCGGCGGCCTTTTCGATGAATTGCGGTTCGGCTTTCATGATGTCGGCGAAGAAGATGTTCGGCGACTTGCCACCCAGTTCGACGGTGGACGGAATGATGTTCTCGGCCGCCGCATGCATGATGTGCGAACCCACCGGGGTGGAGCCGGTGAAGGCGATCTTGGCGATGCGCTTGCTGGTGGCCAGGGCTTCGCCGGCTTCTTTGCCGAAACCGTGCACGACGTTGAGTACGCCGGGCGGCAGCAGGTCGCCGATCAGCTCCAACAGTACGTTGATGCCCAGCGGCGTCTGCTCGGCAGGCTTGAGCACCACGCAGTTACCGGCGGCCAGGGCCGGGGCGAGCTTCCAGGCGGCCATCAGCAGGGGGAAGTTCCACGGGATGATCTGGCCGACCACGCCCAGCGGCTCATGGAAATGATAGGCGGCGGTGAGTTCGTTGATTTCGGCGCTGCTGCCTTCCTGAGCGCGGATGCAGCCGGCGAAGTAGCGGAAGTGGTCGGCGGCCAGCGGGATGTCGGCGTTGAGGGTTTCGCGCACGGCCTTGCCGTTGTCCCAGGTTTCGGTGACGGCCAGCAGTTCAAGGTTCTGTTCGATACGGTCGGCGATTTTCAGCAAGACCAGCGAGCGGTCCTGGGCCGAAGTCTTGCCCCAGGCGTCAGCGGCGGCGTGGGCGGCGTCCAGGGCGTTGTCGATGTCTTTGGCAGTGGAGCGCGGGAATTCGGCGATGGGCTTGCCGTTGACCGGCGACGTATTGGTGAAGTAATTGCCATCGACCGGGGCAACGAATTCTCCACCGATGTAGTTGCCGTACTTGGCCTTGAACGAAACGATAGCGCCTTCAGTACCGGGGTGTGCATAACGCATGGTGGGCATCTCCTGCTTTTATGTTTATTGGAGTACAGCGCGGCAAGCGCGTGATAAAGCGTAGAGCAAAGGTTGGGCCACTGCGTTGCAGGCCAGGTAAATCAAGGGTTAATAGTTTTACCGGGCGTTGCTGTCACCCATTCGATACAGGCGCGGTGACAGTGTGTGCCATAAACGATACAGCCCGTGACCGGCGGGTCGGGTCGGGATTGCAATGGCTGGGTGCCTGGAGGATGCTGGGCGTTCTCACGCAGGGAGAATAATAAGAACATGCACAACGATCAGCTCAGTCGCCACGCCCGGCAAGTCTTGACCGTCACACGCGGGCATGAATGCTCCCAAGGCCCCGGCAGCGATCCGTCCATTGCTCGCTCCTGGCTGCGCTGCCTGGAGGATTACCACCTCGATCCCGCGCAAACTATCGCCCCTACCGTGCTCGAACAGGGTCGCCTGCTGGAAAGTCGCGAACGCCTGCAGCAGGTGCTGCACATCGCCGGCAACGAGATGAACAGCCTGCATCAACAGCTCTCCGGCGCGGGCCACGCGGTGCTGCTCACCGACGCGCGCGGCGTGATCCTCAACTGCGTCACCGCGCCGTCCGAGCGCAAGATTTTCGAGCGCGCCGGGTTATGGCTGGGCGCCGATTGGAGTGAGGCCCGCGAGGGCACCAATGGCATCGGGACGTGCCTGGTTGAGCGCCAGTCCGTGACGATTCATCGCGACGAACACTTTCGCGGCCGTCACACGGGGCTGACCTGCTCGGCGAGCCCGGTGTTCGATCCTCACGGTGAATTGCTGGCGGTGCTGGACGTGTCGTCGGCTCGGGAAGCGGTGTCGCGCCAGAGCCAATTCCACACCATGGCGCTGGTCAATCTCTCGGCGAAGATGATCGAGAGTTGCTATTTCCTGCGCCACTTCGAGCACCATTGGCTACTGCGCTTTCACCTGCAGGCAGAGTCCGTGGGCCTGTTCAGTGAAGGGCTGCTGGCGTTCGACGGTGAGGGGCGCATTTGCGCGGCCAACCAGAGCGCGCTCAACCTGCTCGCATGCACGCGTAGCGGTTTGCTGGGGCAGCCGGTGGAGGCATTTTTCGATTGTTCGCTGGACCAACTGCTGAGCCGCGCCAGCGCCAGTGCGACCGCCAGTTGGCCATTGCGTACCCGTGAGGGGCGCAGCCTGTTTGCGGCATTGAGAGGCCAGCCGCGCCGTGTGCCCACGCCGGTTACCCGACCAGCATCGCCACGGCTATCAGGAATTTGCCTGGGCGACCCGGCCCTGCAAGGCGAAATGCGCAAGGCGCTGCGGGTGTTCGAGCGCGATGTGCCACTGCTGATCAACGGTGAAACCGGGTGCGGGAAAGAAGCGTTCGCCAAGGCCGTGCACCAGGCCAGCCAGCGTTCCGATAAGGCCTTTGTCGCGCTCAACTGTGCGGCCATCCCGGAAAACCTGATCGAAAGCGAGCTGTTTGGCTATCGCGGTGGCAGTTTCACCGGAGCGCTGAAGGAAGGCATGCGCGGCAAGCTGCAACAAGCCGATGGCGGTACGCTGTTTCTGGATGAAATCGGCGATATGCCGGTGGCGCTGCAGACCCGATTGTTAAGAGTGCTGGAGGACCGCCTGGTGGTGCCTATCGGCGGTGAGCCCCAGGCGGTGAACGTGCGAATTATCAGCGCCACGCACCGAAATCTGCTTGAGCGTGTGCAGGACGGCAGCTTTCGCGAAGATTTGTATTACCGCTTGAACGGTCTGGAAGTCGCCCTTCCGGCGTTGCGTGAGCGCCGTGACAAGTCGCAACTGCTGGACTTCCTGCTGGCGCAGGAGGCGGGTAAGCAGGCTGTTGGCCTGACGCCTGCGGCGCGTGAAGTGCTGTTGGCGTACGCGTGGCCGGGCAATATCCGACAGCTGCGTACGGTGTTGCGCACGCTGGTCGCGCTGTGCGACACAAGCTTGGTCGGGCTTGAGGATTTACCTGCAAACATCCGCCAGGCTCGCGCGCAATCGAGTGAACAGAGCCCTGCACGTTCGCCCCTGGACGACGCCGAGCGGTCGGCTTTGCTGGCAACGCTGGAGCAGCAACGCTGGCACATGAGCCATACGGCGCAGCAGTTAGGGGTGAGCCGTAATACGCTTTACCGAAAGTTGCGAAAGTATGAAATTTCACGCAGTTTGGTCGTTTAGCTGTGAAAAATGCGGTTCACCTCAAGCCCATGGGTGGCTCCACTGGTCTGCCTACTGCCAGCGCACTTGGCAGAGTGACCTAAAGAGTGCCATTTCCTACTCCCTGCGCTAACCTGCCTCGATGATTTACGAGGTCAACTATGCACATTCATATTCTGGGTATCTGCGGCACGTTCATGGGCTCGATGGCGGTACTTGCCAAAGAGCTGGGCCATCACGTTACCGGCTCCGATGCCAATGTTTATCCGCCCATGAGCACTCAGCTACAAGCTCAGGGCATTGAGCTGACTCAAGGCTACGACCCGGCGCAGTTCGACCCGGTCCCCGATCTGGTGGTGATCGGCAACGCCATGTCCCGCGGTAACCCTGCGGTCGAGTATGTCCTTAATAAAGGCTTGCCGTATGTCTCCGGCCCCCAGTGGCTGGCCGACCATGTGCTGCAGGGGCGCTGGGTGCTTGCGGTTGCCGGCACCCACGGCAAAACCACCACCAGCAGTATGTTGGCCTGGGTGCTGGAGCATGCGGGCATGAGCCCGGGTTTCCTGATTGGCGGTGTGCCACAGAACTTCTCGGTGTCGGCGCGCCTGGGGGAGACGCCGTTCTTCGTGATCGAGGCCGACGAGTACGACAGCGCCTTCTTCGACAAGCGCTCCAAGTTCGTCCACTACCGTCCGCGCACGGCGATCCTGAACAACCTTGAATTCGATCATGCCGACATCTTCCCGGATCTGCCGGCCATCGAGCGGCAGTTCCACCACCTAGTGCGTACCATTCCAAGTGAAGGGCTGGTGATTCACCCGACCACCGAACCGGCGTTGCAGCGCGTGATCGAGATGGGCTGCTGGACTCCGGTGCAAACCACCGGCGCGGGCGGGCAGTGGCAGGTCAAATTGCTCAGTGACGACGGTTCCAGGTTTGAAGTGCTGTTCGAAGGCCAACCCCAAGGCACGGTCGAGTGGGACATGACCGGCCAGCATAACGTCGCCAACGCCTTGGTCACCCTGGCGGCTGCGCGGCATGTGGGGGTGGTGCCTTCCATGGGTATCGCGGCATTGAGCGCATTCAAGAGCGTTAAGCGGCGCATGGAAAAGGTCGCCGATGTGAATGGGATTACCATCTACGATGACTTTGCCCACCACCCCACGGCGATTGCCACGACGTTGGACGGCCTGCGCAAACGCGTCGGTGATGCGCAGATCATTGCTGTCGTCGAGCCGCGCTCCAACTCCATGAAGCTGGGGGCGCACCGTGATGGCCTGCCGGAAAGCGTCAATAGCGCCGACCAGGCGGTCTGGTATGCACCGGCCAACCTGGGCTGGGACTTGCCGGCGATCGCCGCGCGGTGCAGTGTGCCTTCAACCGTCTGTGACTCGTTGGAGGGCATCATCGAGCACGTCAAGCACCTGGCCAAGCCGGGCACCCACGTGGTGATCATGAGCAACGGCGGCTTCGGCGGCCTGCACGGCAAACTGGCCGAGGCGCTCAAGTGAGCGGCCCGGAACGCGTCACCCTGGCGATGACCGGCGCCTCCGGTGCGCCTTATGGCCTGCGTTTGCTTGATTGCCTGGTGCGTGAAGACCGTGAGGTGCATTTTCTGATCTCCAAGGCGGCGCAGTTGGTGATGGCGACTGAAACCGATGTCGCATTACCGGCCAAGGTGCAGATGATGCAGGCCTTCCTCACCGAATACACCGGCGCGGCGGCGGGGCAGATCAAGGTCTATGGCAAAGAGGACTGGATGTCGCCGGTCGCTTCCGGCTCCGGTGCGCCGGCGGCGATGGTGGTGGTGCCCTGTTCCACCGGCACGCTGTCGGCGATTGCCACGGGCGCCTGTAATAATTTGATCGAGCGCGCGGCGGACGTGACCTTGAAGGAACGCCGGCAGTTGATCCTGGTGCCGCGTGAAGCGCCCTATTCGAGCATCCATCTGGAGCACATGCTCAAGTTGTCGAACATGGGCGTGACCATATTGCCCGCATCGCCAGGCTTCTATCATCAGCCGCAGACCATCGATGATCTGGTGGACTTTGTGGTGGCGCGTATTCTCAACTTGCTTAATATCCCGCAAGACATGCTGCCACGCTGGGGCGAGCATCACTTGAGCGGCGATGAATAAGGCGCTGTTGGTCGTGCTGGCGCTGCTATTGGCGGGCTGCGCCACCGCTCGCACGCTGGATGCCGCGCAACCTGGCGCGCCGGTGGTGTACGCCGGTACGCGGTTGGACCTGTATGCGATCAATGGAGGCTGTTGTGCCAAGGACCGGTTCGGCGCCGAGGCCCCGCGTTATCCGCATATCGACCTGCCGGCCAGTGCGCTGCTCGACACCCTGTTGTTGCCACTGTCGGCGTTGACGGTGCTGGGTGTGGGCTTCAACGCCACGGGCGGGCTATAACTCGACGTTAATGGCAACACAAAACCAAATGTGGGAGGGGGCTCGCTCCCGATAGCAGTGGTTCAGGCAACCCATCAGGCGACTGACCCACCGCGATCGGGAGCAAGCCCCCTCCCACATTTGTTGCTGTGTAGACTTTATTTGCCGAGCTTGCGCAGCTCATCCGACTCCACCACGCGCAATCCGTCCTGCTCTTCCAGCGCCAGGCGCCACATGGCGCGGGCCAGTTCGCAGACTTCAATGCCGTGGTACTTGCCCGGAATCAGGCGTGACAGCGGCCCGGCCAGTTGTTCGGCCAGACGCGGCTCGAGTCTTTCGCCCAACAGCAACGATGGCCGCACGATCGTTAGTTGCGGCCAATCCTGTGCTCTCAACGCCTGCTCCATGTCCCCTTTGACCCGGTTGTAGAACACCGAGGATTTCGGGTCGGCGCCAATCGCACTGATCACGATCAGGTGCCGCGCGCCCATTTCCCGTGCGCGCTTGGCGAAGGTCACCACCAGGTCCAGGTCGACCGCACGGAACGCCGCTTCCGAACCTGCTTTCTTGATCGTAGTGCCCAGGCAGCAGAAAGCGATATCCACTTGGCCGCTCAGGTGTGGCAGGATCACGGCCGGGTCGCCCACCGGGTTTTCCAGGCGCGGGTGTTCAGCCAGTGGTTTGCGGCTGGGTGCCAGTACGCGGGTCACGGTGGGTTCGTTGAGCAGGCGGTCCAGCAAGTGTTCGCCGGTGAGGCCAGAGGCTCCGGCCAGCAGGATATGCTGCGGTGTCAGGTACATTGTGTTTCCCCCCTTGTTACACGTTACAGCTTAGTTGCCTTTGGCTTCCTTGCTATTCATTGAGACGCTTTCGAGCGCCTTTCGTGCCTGCTGTTTGCGTAATAATTGCCAATGGGCGATCACGCCCTTGGGGGCCCAGATCTGCGGTTCGGAGGCTTCGAAATTGTCCGCCTGTTCGCGCTCGGCCACGTGCAGTTGTGCCAGTTTGAACGCCTGTTGCAAATCGTCCGTTTGGCTGAAAGCTTGTGCGAAAAGGGCATCACCAAAGTAGGTGAAGTCTGCTTCTTCTGAACAACCGAACGACACGCGATCCGCGCGCGAGGCGGTCATGATCAGCGTGCGCTCATCCTTCAATGCCGGGATGAATCCGCCGGAGTAACAGGCGGAAATCACGATGATCTTGTCACGGTTTTTCAGCGGCGCGAGCACGGCGGCCAGCTCGTCGGCCGGCAGGTCGGCCAGTTCCATGCGCGGCTGGTCCAGCACCAGTTCGTGTTCATGAGTGCCGTGGCTGGTCATATAGATGAACACCAGGTCTTCCGGCCCGCTGCGTTCGGCCAGGGTTTGCACGGCACGGCGCAGATTTTCGCGGGTGGCCATGGGGCGGTCGGCGATATGGTCGCGGTGGTTGACCAGGCGAATCTGCCCATGTGCACCGAAGCGGGTGGCGAGCATATTGCTGACGTAATCGGCTTCGCGCAGGAATACGCTTTGCTTGCCGTCACCGGCCAGTGCCAGGGTGTACAGCTCGATGGCAGGCGTAGACGCGGGCACGGCGGCGAGGGCGTCAGCCAGCAAGCGACCCTGGGCCAATACGCCGATTTCCAGTGGGTCGGGCAGCAGCTTGCCCTCGGCATCGCGCACGCGCATGCCGTTGACCCAGGTGCCGGCCTGAACCGTGCCATCGGTGAGCACCAGCGTGCCGCGGCCCTGGTAGCTGTCGCTGTCGAAGCCGCCGATATAGAAGCTGCCATCGGTAAGGTTCAGGCGACCTTCGCCGCTAAAGCGCCAATCGATGAACTGGCCGACGTAGTGGCTGCCATCGACGCCGATCAATTCGCCCTTGCCGCTGAGCACGCCTTCCTTGAACTGGCCGATCCACACGTCGCCGTCGGCGTTTTCATAGCGGCCCTTGCCGTTGAGCTGGTTCTGTTTGAATTGGCCGACGTAGATATCACCATCCGCGCTGTTGAACGTGCCGTTGCCTTCCAGCTGACCATCGACGAAGTGGCCGCTGAACTGATTGCCGCTGTCGTCGTTGCGCTGGCCTTCGCCATTGGGCTTGCCGTGGGCGAATTGGCCCTGGTATTGGCTGCCGTCGGCCAGCTCCAGGCGTCCGAGGCCGGAGTACTGGTCGTCCTTGAATTCGCCGCGGTAGGTCATCTGCCCCTCTTTGAGGGTGCCTTCGCCGTTGCGTCGACCGTTCTTGAAACCACCGACGTAGCTGCTGCCCGCCGTGGTCAGGCGGCCCTGGCCGTCAAACAGGCCCTGCTTGAATTGGCCCTGATAGACTTCGCCGTTACTGCCATGCCATTCGCCCTGGCCATGCCACTGGCCCTTATCGAACTCGCCGGCGTACCAACTGCCGTTGGGGTAGTCGACACGGGCCTGGCCTTGCAGCAAGCCGTTGACCACATCACCACGGTAGCGGCCGCCATCGGGCAGGCGCGCGTCGGGCGGCAACAGCGATTCGCCGTCTCCGCACGCGGTGAGCAACAGGGCAAGGGCAAGGGGAGCGAGTGGGCGCATAGCGGGATCCGGATAATTGAGCGCCGAGTATGCCGCAGCCGAGAGGTTCATACATAAATTTACATACACTGTGGCAAGGTTTGTTGCCTCACCACAGGCAGCGTCCTACACGAAGCAGAGTGACAGCGACTCGGCGATGTAGGCAGGTTTCTCCTGGCCTTCGATTTCCAGGGTGGCGGTGGCCTTGAACAGCCATTGGCCGGGTTTTTTCTCGTGGACATCGGTGAGCGTGACGTTCAGGCGCACCTTGGAGTTGACCTTTACCGGCTGGATAAAGCGCACGCTGTCGAGGCCGTAATTGACCGCCATCTTCAGGCCTTCGGGCATGATCAGGATGTCTTCCATCAGCTTGGGCATCAGCGACAGCGACAGGAACCCATGGGCAATGGTGCTGCCGAACGGGGTTTGCGCCGCCTTGACCGGGTCGACGTGGATGAATTGATGATCGCCGGTGGCCTCCGCGAACAGGTTGATGCGCGCCTGGTCGATGGTGAGCCACTCGGAACGTCCGAGTTCCTTGCCGACAAACTCTTTGAGCTGCGCTACGGGTACCTGGGGCATTGCATCTCTCCTGGTTTCATCGTTTTTATCCCCCGCTGATGAGGGTTTTTTATGGGATACAGAGAACCAATGTAGATCATCATGGGCAATCGGCCCGGTCAACGACATGCTTTTGGCGAATGCCGGAGCATAGGGCGGGCGTGCTTATAATGCGCGCGGGCTTTAAGGGGGAGAAAGCGGATGCTGTTACGTGGCCTGACCTGGCTGGTGTTGTTTCAACTGATCGGCACAGCGATCAATCATCTGCTGTTGCCGGTATTGCCGGGACCGATCATCGGCCTGCTGCTGATGCTTGGCTTTCTGATCTGGCGCGGCGAAGTCAGCGAGCCGCTGAGCCTGGCGGCCGGCAGCCTGCTGCGGTATCTGCCGTTGCTGCTGGTGCCGCCGGCCGTGGGCGTGATGGTGTATGCCAAGGACATCGTTGCAGACTTCTGGGCCATTGTCGGCGCGCTGGTGCTGTCGCTGGTCATCGCCATGGGCGTCGTCGGCGTGCTGATGCAACAGATGGTCAAGCGCAAGGAGAAGGGCCAATGATGTTCGATTGGCAGGGCGCCTGGACGGCCGTCATTCATCACCCGCTGTTCGGGATCGGCATCACCCTGGGTGCTTATCAACTGGTACTGGCGGCTTTCGAGAAAACCCGCTGGATCTTCCTGCAGCCGGTGCTGGTCTCCATGTTGCTGGTGATTGGTGTGTTGCTCACTTGCGGCCTGAGCTACGTCGAATACCGCGAAAGCACCGAGATCATGGGCATTCTGCTGGGGCCGGCGACGGTAGCCCTGGCGGTGCCGCTGTATCTGAACCTGCGCCGGATTCGCCAATTGTTCTGGCCGATCTTTACTACGCTGGTGATAGGTGGGGTGTTGGCCACCGGCCTGTGCGTGGTGTTGGGCTGGTGGTTCGGCGCTGAACACAGGGTGCTGATGACCATGGCGCCCAAGTCGGTGACGTCGCCAATTGCCATGCTGGTGGCCGAGCAGATCGGTGGCGTGGCGGCATTGGCCGCGGTGTTCGTGTTGATCACCGGGGTGGTCGGCGCGATGATCGGCCCGGCGCTCCTGTCGCGCCTGGGCGTACACAGCCCCGAAGCACGCGGCATGGCCCTGGGTATGACGGCCCATGCCGTCGGCACCTCGGTGGCCCTGCAGGAAAGTGAAGAATGCGGCGCCTTCGCGGCGCTGGCGATGAGTCTGATGGGCGTGGCCACGGCGGTGTTCCTGCCGCTGGCCGTGTCGGTGATCGTTTGAACCGGGTTTAAGGAAACCTTTATGAGTCTGGCGCTGTTTCCGCTCAACACTGTGCTGTTCCCTGGCTGCACCCTCGATTTGCAACTGTTCGAGGCGCGCTACCTGGACATGATCAGCCGCTGCATGAAAAAGGGCGAAAGCTTCGGCGTGGTGTGCATCCTTGACGGCAAGGAAGTCGGCCTGGCCCCGGACGGCTATGCGCTGATTGGCTGTGAGGCGCTGATTCGCGACTTCAAGCAACAGGACAACGGCCTGCTGGGCATTCGTGTCGAAGGCGGGCGGCGTTTCCGCGTACGTGACGCCCAGGTGCACAAGGACCAGTTGCTGGTGGCCGAGGTGCAGTGGCTCGACGAGCTGCCGGACCAGCCGCTGGAAGAAGAGGATGCCGACCTGCTGGCGCTGCTGCAGGCATTGGCGGAGCACCCGATGGTCGCTTCGCTGGATATGGACGCCCGTGCCGAGGGCCAGCAGGCCCTGGCTAATCAGCTGGCGTATCTGCTGCCGTTCACCGAGGCCGACAAGCTCGACCTGCTGCAACTCGACGATCCGCAGCAGCGGCTGGATGCGATCCAGATGCTGCTGGATGAGTTGCAAGGTGAATTATTCACCTGAAATTCGGATTTCCCTGACGTGGTTTTCAGACTTTGTTTCGTTGCTTCCAGCAGCGTGGCTTGCACTATTTTCCGATCACACCCTAATGATCGGAGATGACCATGATTCGGCTGACACCCTCGGAACAAGAAGCCTGGGACGCGTACCTTGTCAGCGTGACCACGCAATTCCTCCAGCAGGATGCCACGCGGGGCCCGGAATACATCGCCGAACGCGCCGCTGAAATCGCTGATGAAATGCTGCTGGAGCGACGCGAGCGTTGCGTTGAGCGCCGCTCGGCATCGGTGGAGTGGATCGGCCCGGCCAAGGATCAGTAAGCGTACCTGAGCAAAGCATGGGACGTGCCGGTAAAAGCAATAAACCCGAGCACGGCCACCACGGCGGGCAACACCAGCCACCAGGCTTTTTGCGTCATCGCGGGCAAGGGGCTGCGGTACTGACTGAAGCTGAGGCTGAACGCGCAGACGGTCATCGCCAGCAGCGTGCCGGCCAGGATGTCCGTGGGCCAGTGAGCGCCCAGGTACACCCGCGACAAGGCAATGAACGCGGCGGGTATGCAGCCCAGTAGCAGCCAGGTCAGGCGTAACCGCGTGGGTTGGCCGCGCCCGGCCAGTACCGCCAGGGTCAGAAAGAACGCAAACGCGCCGGAGGCATGGCCGCTGGGCATGCTGAAGCTGGTGAGCGGGTCGGTGAGGATTTCCGGGCGGCCACGGGCGAAGAAGAGCTTGGTGCCGGTGTTGATCACGGCGGCTCCCGCCAGTGTGACGCCAACGAATAGGGCATGACGCCACTGTCGCGCCAGTAACAGCAGGCCGGTGAACACCGCGCTGGCCACGAACATTTTCTTGAACTCGCCCAGTTGGGTGATGCGCACCATTACTTCGTCAAGCCACGGGCTGCGATGTTCCTGCACAAGGGCGCTCAGGCCCTGGTCGAAATGGTTGAGGTGCGGGTAGCCGATGAACAGCGCGACCAGCAAGGTCAGGCTGGCGCAACCAATCCACAGGGTCGCGCGACGATGGCCGCGCAGGCTGCTGTTCAAGCTCAGCCCCAGCAGCACCGCCAGGCAGGCCGCGACAATGGCTGCTTCCGGCCAGAAACCTTCCGGCAATGGCAGGCGGAACGCAGCGCCAGCGGCCCATCCCGGCAGCAGATAAGCCACCGACCACCCCGCTGCCGCGATAACGCTCACGGCCGCGAAGCGCGGGAACGGCATGTCGCACATGCCGGCCACCATCGGCAGCATGGGGCGCAGCGGGCCGATGAAGCGCCCGACCAACAGGCTGGCGATGCCGTACTTATGGAAGTAGGTTTCAGCGCCATTCATCCATTCGGGGTGCTGACGAAGGCCGGGCAGGCGTCGGATGTTCTGGTGGAAATGCCGGCCCAGGTAGTAGGAAACCCCATCGCCCAATAAGCCGCCGAGGAATCCCAGCAGCAGGGTTTCGCTCAACGACAGCGCGCCGCTGCCGGCCAGTGCGGCAATCGCGAACAGCAGCACCGTACCTGGCACGATCAGTCCGGCGATGGCCAGGCATTCCACGCACGCAACGATAAACACCGCCGCCGCCAGCCATTGTGGGTTCAGGGTCAGCCAGCCGGTAATGCTATCGAGCCATTGGCCCATACACTCCACTCCATTTCTGTAATGCATATGCTGAAACGCTGATGATCAACTGTGGGAGGGGGCTTGCTCCCGATGGCGGTGGGTCAGTATCAGATGGTCTGACTGACACACCGCTATCGGGAGCAAGCCCCCTCCCACATGGAGCATCAAATCAAAAAATAATCGCGGCCTTCGACCTGTCCCCGCCGCAGCGGGTTCCGTGTGCAATAAGGCGCATAGCCAGCATCGACGAAACGGTACATCAAATGCTCATCGCGCCCGCTGGGGATGCCCAGTCGTGTGGTCTGGATGATCTGCGTCGGTACTTGGCCTACGTCTTCCACATACAACAGTTCCTGATCGAAGCGCTTGGCATCCCACATCGGCACCTTCAGGCCCAGCGCCTTGCACAGCAGCGTCTGGCCCGCACAGAGTTTCTGCGCGGCGCGCGGGCTGCCGTCGGGGTTCGGGTTGTTCAACAGCATTTGCGCCAGGCTCGCCGGGCCGGAAATTTCATCGACCCAGGGATACGCCGATTTGATCAGCACGGCATTGCCCGGGCCATGGGCGCTGAAATTCAGCGAATCACCGCCACGGGCGTAATACATATAGATATGCCCGCCATCCAGAAACAAAGCCTTACGCTTTTCTGTGTAGCCGAGTGAGGCGTGGCTGCCTTTTTCGGCCACGTAATAGGCTTCGGTTTCAATAATTCGGGCTGAAAGCCAAATTCCGCCGACACGATGACGGATGACTTTTCCGAGCAGTTCTTGCGCGAGCAACTGTGCATCGCGGTCGAAGAAGCTGTCGGGGAGGGCGCTGGCAGGGAGTTCGGGCGTCATTGTGGGCATAACGTTCAAGGTAATTACGGCTAAATGTGACGGAATCATAACAACTCCCACCTTAATTACCGCTGAACCCCAGGTTTTTACAGTTCATTTCGACCATCCGCCCCTCACCGCTGTCAGTCGGGCGGCGTCACAGCTATAATCTGCCGCTTTCCTCTTTGCCAAGACTACCTGACCCATGACTGAGTCCGTTCTTGACTACATGACCCGCCTGGGTCGCGCTGCCCGTCAGGCCTCGCGGTTGATCGCCCGTGCGAGCACTGCGCAGAAGAATCGCGCGTTGTTGGCCGCCGCCGACGCTCTGGATGCTTCGCGCCCAGCGCTCACCGCCGCCAACGAACAGGACTTGGCCAACGGCCGCGCCAATGGCCTGGAGCCGGCCCTGCTGGATCGCCTGGCGCTGACCCCGGCGCGTATCGACGACATGATCGAAGGCTTGCGTCAGGTGGCCAAGCTGCCTGACCCCATCGGTGAAATCCGCGATATGCGTTACCTGCCGTCCGGCATCCAGGTCGGCAAGATGCGCGTGCCCCTGGGCGTGATCGGCATCATCTATGAGTCGCGCCCGAACGTGACCATCGACGCCGCGAGCCTGTGCCTCAAGTCGGGCAATGCCACCATCCTGCGCGGCGGTTCCGAGGCCATCAACTCCAACCGTGCCATCGCTGCCTGCATTCAGCAGGGCCTGGCCGTGGCCGAGTTGCCCGCCGAGGTGGTGCAAGTGGTGGAAACTACTGACCGCGCGGCGGTTGGTGCGTTGATCACCATGCCGGAATTCGTCGACGTGATCGTGCCGCGCGGTGGCAAGAGCCTGATCGAGCGCGTCAGCCGCGACGCCAAGGTGCCGGTGATCAAGCACCTGGACGGCGTGTGCCACGTCTACATCGACATCGCCGCCGACCTCGACAAGGCGATCCGCATCGCCGACAACGCCAAGACCCACCGCTACGCGCCGTGCAACACCATGGAAACCCTGTTGGTGCACGCCGGCATCGCCGAGCGCGTGCTGCCGCCGCTGGCCGCCATTTATCGCGACAAGGGCGTCGAGCTGCGCGGTTGTGAGCGTACCCGCGCGTTGCTGGGCGCGGATGTGATCGAGGCGACCGAGCAGGACTGGTACACCGAGTACACGGCGCCGATCCTGTCGATCCGCATTGTCGACGACCTGGACCAGGCCATCGAGCACATCAATAAATACGGTTCCAAGCACACCGACGCCATTGTCTCTGAGCATTTCAGCGATGCCCGGCGTTTCCTCAATGAAGTGGACTCCGCTTCGGTGATGGTCAACGCCTCGACGCGCTTTGCCGATGGCTTCGAGTACGGCCTGGGGGCGGAAATCGGCATCTCCACCGATAAGCTCCATGCCCGTGGCCCGGTTGGCCTGGAAGGCCTGACCAGCGAAAAGTACGTGGTGTTCGGCGACGGTCACGTGCGCACTTGATGGCTAAACGCATCGGGCTGCTCGGCGGTACTTTCGACCCCGTGCACATCGGCCATTTACGCAGTGCCCTGGAAGTCGCGGATGCCCTGGCGCTGGACGAGTTGCGCCTGATGCCTAATTTCCGGCCGCCTCATCGCGATACGCCGCAGGTGTCAGCGCAACAGCGCCTGGAAATGGTGCGCGTTGCCGTGGAGGGTATATCGCCGCTGGTGGTGGACGATCGCGAGCTCAAGCGCGATAAACCGTCCTACACTGTCGACACCCTGGAACTGATGCGCGCCGAGCTGGCCGCCGATGACCAGTTGTTTCTGCTTTTGGGCTGGGACGCATTTTGCGGCCTGCCCTCTTGGCACCGCTGGGAGGAACTCCTCCAGCATTGCCACATCCTGGTTTTGCAACGCCCGGATGCCGACAGCGAACCGCCGGATGCCTTGCGCAACCTGCTGGCTGCGCGGTCGGTGAGTGACCCCTTGGCCCTGACCGGGCCGAACGGGAATATTGCATTCGTCTGGCAGACCCCGCTTGCGGTGTCCGCCACCCAGATCCGTCAACTGCTGGCCAGCGGTAAGTCGGTACGTTTCCTGGTGCCTGACGCGGTCCTGGCCTACATCGATGCGCACGGATTTTACCGTGCGTCGAACTGAAAAGGCGCGCTTGTCGCTACGCACCGTCGTGCAGCGAGCGCCCGAACATACGAGCAAAACGAGTTTTATATGACGAACAAAGACGTAAGCAAAGTTAAGCGCAAAGGCACCTTCAAGAGCGCGCCGCTGCCGGTAGAAGCCCACGTTGGTCCGGAACTGGCTGGCGAAGAGCTGGTAAAAGTTGCCGTGGCTGCCCTGGAAGACGTGAAAGCCCAGGACATCCAGGTGCTCGACGTGCGCGACAAGCAGAGCATCACCGACTTCATGATCATCGCCACCGGTACCTCCAACCGCCAGATCGGCGCAATGCTGGACAAGGTTCGCGAAGCGGTCAAAGCCCAAGGCGTGAAGCCACTGGGTGAAGAAGGCAAGGGCGACAGCGACTGGGTGCTGCTGGACATGGACGACGTGATCGTTCACATGATGACCTCCAACGCCCGCCAGTTCTATGACCTGGAGCGTCTGTGGAAAGGCGCCGAGCAGAGCCGTGCCGCCGATGGCAAGCACCACAGCCCGGAAGTGGGCCACGCGCACTTCGACAAGCTCAACAAAGACCAGGAATAAGGAACGGCTGTGCGCCTGCGTCTGATCGCTGTCGGTTCACGCATGCCCAAGTGGGTGGAAGAGGGCTGGCACGAGTACGCCAAGCGTCTGCCTGCCGAGCTGTCGCTGGAGCTGGTGGAAATACCGCTCAATACCCGGGGCAAGAATGCCGACGTGGCGCGCTTTATCCGTCAGGAAGGCGAAGCCATGTTGGCCAAGGTCGGGCCCAACGAGCGCATCGTTACGCTCGAAGTGCACGGCAAGCCCTGGAGCACCGAGCAGTTGGCGGTGGAACTGGACCGCTGGCGCCTGGATTCGCGCACCGTCAACTTCATGGTCGGCGGCCCCGAAGGGCTGGCGCCGGAAGTCTGTGCGCGGGCCGATCAGCGCTGGTCGCTGTCGGCACTCACGCTGCCGCACCCGTTGGTAAGGATTCTGATCGGTGAACAGCTGTATCGCGCCTGGACAGTTCTGTCCGGGCATCCTTATCACAAATAATCTGCGCCATTCCCGATGACCCAGCCGATCCGCATCAAGGACCACGAGAAAGACGCACGTCTGGTACGTGCGCGCGTGGTATTTGGCGCGATCATGGTGGTGGCGCTGATCGGGGTGCTGATCGCGCGCCTGTATTACCTGCAGGTCATCCAGTACGAATATCACTCCACCTTGTCGGAAAACAATCGGGTGCATGTGCAGCCGATCCCGCCGACCCGTGGGCTGATTTTCGACCGCAATGGCGTGGTGGTGGCGGATAACCGGCCCAGCTTCAGCCTGAGCATGACCCGCGAGCGTTCCGGCGACTGGCAACAGGTGCTCGATGTGATCGTCGAGGTGCTGCAGCTGACGCCGGAAGACCGAGTCATTTTCGAGAAGCGCATGAAGCAGGGGCGCCGACCTTTCGAGCCGGTGCCGATTCTGTTCGAGCTGAACGAAGAGCAGATTGCACGGATCGCGGTGAACCAGTTCCGCTTGCCGGGCGTGGAGGTGGTGGCGCAGTTGGTGCGGCATTACCCCCAGGGGCCGCACTTTGCGCACTCGGTCGGCTATATGGGGCGCATCAACGAGAAAGAGCTGAAAACCCTCGATCCGGTCAATTACAGCGGCACCCATCACATTGGCAAAACCGGCATCGAGCGTTTCTACGAGCCCGAGCTGCACGGCCAGGTGGGTTACGAAGAGGTCGAGACCAACGCCCGCGGCCGCGTGTTGCGCGTGCTCAAGCGCACTGATCCGTTGCCGGGCAAAGACATCGTGCTGAGCCTGGATATCAAGCTGCAAGAAGCCGCCGAAATGGCGCTGGGCGGTCGTCGCGGTGCGGTGGTGGCGCTGGACCCGAAGACCGGCGAAGTGCTGGCCATGGTCAGCCAACCGAGTTTCGACCCCAACCTGTTCGTGACCGGCATCAGCTTCAGGGCCTATGCCGAGCTGCGCGATTCCATCGACCGGCCGCTGTTCAACCGCGTGTTGCGCGGCCTGTACCCGCCGGGTTCGACCATCAAGCCGGCGGTGGCGATTGCCGGCCTGGATTCGGGTGTGGTCACGGCGTCGAGTCGGGTCTATGACCCCGGCTACTACATGCTGCCCAACTACGATCACAAATACCGTAACTGGAACCGCACCGGTGACGGCTATGTCGACCTGGATACCGCGATCATGCGCTCCAACGACACCTATTTTTATGACCTGGCCCACAAGCTGGGTATCGATCGTTTGTCGACCTACATGGGCAAGTTCGGCCTCGGTCAGAAAGTCTCCCTGGACATGTTCGAAGAGTCCCCAGGCCTGATGCCGTCGCGGGAATGGAAGCGGGCGACGCGCCGCCAGGCGTGGTTCCCCGGCGAAACCCTGATTCTCGGCATTGGCCAGGGTTATATGCAGGCCACCCCGCTGCAACTGGCCCAGGCGACGGCGCTGGTGGCGAACAAGGGCATCTGGAACCGTCCGCACCTGGCCAGGACCATCGAGGGCGAGAAACCGCTGGATGAGAACCCGATCCCCGACATCGTGCTGCGCGACCCTTCCGACTGGAACAAGGTCAATCACGGTATGCAGCAGGTCATGCACGGCGCCCGTGGCACCGCGCGCAAGGCGGCGATCGGTGCGCAGTACCGCATCGCCGGCAAGAGTGGTACCGCCCAGGTGGTCGCGATCAAGCAGGGTGAAAAGTACGACCGCTCCAAGGTTCAGGAACGCCACCGCGACCACGCCTTGTTTGTCGGTTTTGCCCCCGCCGATGACCCGAAAATCGTGGTGGCGGTGATGGTGGAGAACGGTGAGTCCGGCTCCGGCGTCGCGGCCCCGGTGGTGCGTCAAGTGATGGACGCCTGGCTGCTGACCGCCGATGGCAAGCTCAAGCCCGAATATGGCGGCCCCCCTTCAAGCCCCGAGGTTACGGCCCGTGAAGAGTAATTTTGACCGCATCCTCTCCAGCGAAGATGTGATGCGTCGCCGTGCGACGTTGCTGCAACGCATGCACATCGATGGCCCGCTGCTGGTGCTGCTGCTGATCCTGGCGGCGGGCAGCCTGTTCGTGCTGTATTCGGCCAGCGGCAAGAACTGGGACCTGCTGATCAAGCAAGCGTCTTCGTTCGGCCTGGGCCTGTTGTCGATGGTGGTGATCGCCCAGCTCGAGCCGCGCTTCATGGCGCGCTGGGTACCGCTTGGTTATGTCGCCGGGGTTTTGCTGCTGGTGGTGGTGGACGTGATGGGCCACAACGCCATGGGCGCGACCCGCTGGATCAACATCCCTGGGGTGATTCGCTTCCAGCCGTCGGAATTCATGAAGATTCTCATGCCGGCCACCATCGCCTGGTACCTGTCCAAGCGCACGTTGCCGCCACAGCTCAAGCATGTGGGGATCAGCCTGGTGCTGATCGGCGTGCCGTTCATTCTGATCGTGCGCCAGCCGGACCTCGGCACCTCGTTGCTGATCCTGGCGGGCGGCGCGTTCGTGCTGTTCATGGGGGGCTTGCGCTGGCGCTGGATTCTCAGCGTGCTGGCCGCCGCCGTGCCCGTGGCCGTGGCCATGTGGTTCTTCTTTATGCACGACTACCAGAAGCAACGGATCCTGACGTTCCTCGACCCGGAGAGCGACCCACTGGGCACCGGCTGGAACATCATCCAGTCCAAGGCAGCGATCGGCTCCGGCGGCGTGTTCGGCAAGGGCTGGTTGCTGGGCACCCAGTCGCACCTGGACTTTCTGCCGGAAAGCCACACCGACTTCATCATCGCGGTGATGGGCGAAGAGTTCGGCCTGGTCGGCATTTGCGCGCTGCTGCTGATCTATTTGCTGTTGATCGGGCGCGGCCTGGTGATCACCGCGCAGGCGCAGACGCTGTTCGGCAAGTTGCTGGCCGGCAGCCTGACCATGACTTTTTTTGTTTATGTTTTCGTCAACATCGGTATGGTCAGTGGCCTGCTGCCGGTGGTAGGTGTGCCGTTGCCATTCATTAGCTACGGCGGAACTTCGCTGGTGACATTGCTGTCAGCGTTTGGGGTTTTGATGTCGATTCATACGCATCGCAAATGGATCGCACAGGTTTGAATAAGGTGAAGATGTCAATGCAAGTAATGCGCGGCTGGGCAACTCGGCATGCGTCCTGGATGGGCCTGATTGGGCTGCTGGGCGCAACGCAAGAGGTGCAGGCCGGTGACTACGATGGCTCACCTCAGGTCGCCGAATTCGTCGGTGAGATGACCCGCGACTACGGTTTCGCCGGTGAACAACTGATGGGCGTGTTTCGCGAAGCCCAGAAAAAGCAGGCGATCCTCGACGCCATCTCGCGCCCCGCCGAACGTGTGAAGCAGTGGAAGGAATATCGCCCGATGTTTCTCACCGACGCTCGCGTGGCCAGGGGCGTGGATTTCTGGCGCCAGCATGAGGCGGTACTGGCTCGCGCCGAGCAGGAATACGGCGTGCCGGCCCAGGTGATCGTCGCGATCATCGGCATTGAAACCTTCTACGGGCGCAATACCGGCAGTTACCGGGTGATCGACGCGTTGTCGACCCTGGGCTTTGATTACCCGCCCCGCGCCGAGTTCTTCCGCAAGGAGCTGCGCGAATTCCTGCTGCTGGCCCGCGAAGAACAGGTCGACCCGATGACTCTCAAGGGCTCGTACGCCGGGGCGATGGGCTTGCCGCAGTTCATGCCGAGCAGCTTTCGCGCCTACGCCGTGGATTTCGACGGCGACGGGCATATCAATATCTGGAGCAACCCCGACGATGCCATCGGTAGCGTGGCCAGCTATTTCAAGCGTCACGGCTGGGTCGGCGGTGAACCGGTGGTCGTCCGCGCCGATGTGACGGGCGAGCGTGCCGACGAAGGCCTGACCCAGGGTATCGACCCGGTGAAGACCGTCGGGGAGTTGCGAGCGCTGGGCTGGTCGAGTCAGAATGCGCCACGCGATGACATGCCGGTGACGGCGTTCCGCCTTGAAGGTGAAAATGGCCCGGAATACTGGATGGGCCTGAAGAATTTCTACGCAATCACGCGTTATAACCGCAGTGTGATGTACGCCATGGCCGTGCATCAGCTGTCAGACGAGCTGGTTCAAGCACGGGGCAACAAGTAATGCGGGTATCGCCGTTCAAAAAACCGCTCAAGCTGGTGGCGTTCGCCGCGTTGTCCCTGCTGATCGCCAGTTGCTCCACCAGCCCGAACCGTGCGCCGGCCAAGAAGGCCGGTGGCGCTGTGGTTCGCGCCCAGCCGGGCCTGGACATCAACCGTGCGCACAAAGATGGCGCGCCGTGGTGGGATGTGGATGTGTCGAAGATCCCCGATGCCACGCCGACCTTGCACTCCGGCCCCTACAAGGCCAACCCCTATACCGTGCTGGGCAAGAATTACTTCCCGCTGCAGGACTCCAAGACCTACGTGCAGTCCGGCACGGCGTCCTGGTACGGCACCAAGTTCCATGGCCAGAACACCGCCAACGGCGAAGTGTATGACCTGTACGGCATGAGCGCGGCGCACAAGACCCTGCCGCTGCCCAGCTACGTTCGCGTGACCAACCTGGACAACAACCGCACGGTGATCCTGCGGGTCAATGACCGTGGGCCGTTCTATTCGGACCGGATCATCGATTTGTCCTACGCCGCCGCGAAGAAACTCGGCTACGCCGAAATCGGTACCGCACGGGTCAAGGTCGAAGGCATCGACCCGGCGCAATACTGGGCCCAGCGTGGCAAGCCGGCGCCGTTGATGCTCAACGAACCGCAAACCCCGCAACCACAAGTGACCGCATCGACCGGCAAGATCGAACAATGGACGCCGCCGCCCGCGCAGCATGCGCCGGATACGGTCGTCGTGCCCCGTGCCGCGCCCGGTGCCTCCACCGTGGGCGGGCAGTACCTGCAGGTGGGCGCTTTCGCCAACCCGGATGCGGCAGAACTGTTAAGGTCCAAGCTCAGCGGCATGGTCAGCGCGCCAGTGTTCATCAGCTCCATCGTGCGTAACCAGCAAACCCTGCACCGCGTGCGCATGGGGCCGATCGGCTCGCCGAGCGAGGTGGCGCAAGTGCAGAACAGCGTACGCCTGGCGAACCTGGGGCAACCCAGCGTAGTGACCGCAGAATAAGGCAATAAAGGACTGCAGGTTCAGGCGCATGCCTGGGCCCTGGTTGTTGGCTCGTTGAACAATAAAACCCAGGGGCAAGGGGTGAGCGGGCAACCGAACACGTGACAGTCTGGAAGCGGGCTGTCTGAATAGTTTTGCCCGCGAGGGCAAGTTTCCATAAGCAATTTCGAGAGACGGATGAACATCACCACCTTAGCCAAACGTACGTGCCTGCTTATCTCGCTGATCATCACTCCGGCCGCCTGGGCGGTTGAGATGGTGCCGGCTTCCCCGCAACTGGCCGCCAAGGCCTGGGTCCTCATGGATGCCGCCAGTGGCAACGTGCTGGTCGAAAACGGCGGTGACGTGCGTTTGCCGCCAGCCAGCCTGACCAAGCTGATGACCGCCTACATCGCGACCCTGGAAATCCGTCGCGGCCAGATCGGCGAAAACGATCCAGTGACCGTCAGCGAGAACGCCTGGCGTACCGGTGGTTCGCGGATGTTCATCAAGGTCGGCTCGCAAGTCACCGTCAGCGACCTGCTGCACGGCATCATCATCCAGTCCGGTAACGACGCGAGCGTCGCCTTGGCCGAGCACATCGCCGGCAGCGAAGACGCGTTCGCCGACATGATGAACAAGACGGCCGGCGACCTGGGCATGACCAACAGCCACTTCATGAACCCGACCGGCCTGCCGAATCCGGAGCATTATTCGTCGGCACACGACATGGCGATCCTGGCCCGCGCGATCATCCGTGTCGACCCGGTGCACTACGCCATCTACTCCCAGAAAGAGTTCTTCTGGAACAACATCAAGCAGCCTAACCGCAACCTGTTGTTGTGGCGCGACAAGACCGTCGATGGCCTGAAAACCGGCCACACCGACGAAGCCGGCTACTGCATGGTGTCGTCCGCCGTACGTGATGGCCAGCGCCTGATCGCCGTGGTATTCGGCACCAACAGCGAGCAGGCCCGTGCGGCCGAGACGCAAAAGCTGCTGACCTACGGCTTCCGCTTCTTCGAAACCCAGACCTTCTACCAGAAGGGTACGGAGCTGGCGACCGCGCCGGTATGGAAGGGCGCAACCTCCCAGGTCAAGGCCGGCCTGGCTGATGACCTGACCCTGACCATGCCCAAAGGCCAGCTGAAAAAGCTCGCTGCCAGCATGACCATGAACCCGCAATTGGTTGCCCCAATCGCCAAGGGCGACGTGATCGGTAAAGTCGAAGTCAAACTGGACGACAAGGTGGTGCACAGCGCCGACCTGATCGCACTGGATGCCGTCGACGAAGGTGGTATCTTCCGCCGCGTGTGGGATAGCATCCGTCTATTCTTCTACGGCTTGTTCAACTGATTGTGTGCACCTGCAAAGCCCCGCGTTGATCCGACGCGGGGCTTTGCCGTCGCCACGGCTTACCGCTTACGAGGCCGTTACGCCATGACCGATACCGAAGTAAAGGCGCCAAAGATCGAATTCCCGGTGGTGGACTACCCCATCAAGATAATCAGCGATACCGGTGTAGGCCGCAAAGACTTGATCCTCGAGATTGTGCGCAAGCACGCGACGATCAATGATCAGCGTGTGGACGAACGATCCAGCTCCACAGGCAAATACACCACGATCCAATTGCACATCGTTGCAATCGGTCAAGACCAGCTCTACGACATCAACAGCGAACTGCGGGCCACCGGCTTCGTGCACATGGTGTTGTGATGCCACAGGTCCTGGGCTTTCGCGAGCTCGGCCGGATGGCCTACGAGCCGGTCTGGCACGCCATGCAACGCTTCACCAACGAACGCGGCAGCTCGGCTGCGGATGAAATCTGGCTGGTCGAACACCCGCCGGTATTTACCCAGGGCCAGGCCGGCAAGGCCGAGCACCTGCTGCTTCCGGGTGATATTCCGGTGGTGCAGGTCGACCGAGGGGGTCAAGTGACTTACCATGGGCCTGGCCAACTGGTCGCCTATCTGTTGCTGGATGTGCGCAAGCTGGGGTTTGGCGTGCGTGACCTGGTAAGCCGCATGGAAGCTTGCCTGATCGAGCTGTTGGCCAGTTACGGCGTGACCGCTGCGGCCAAGCCTGATGCACCGGGTGTGTATGTGGATGGCGCGAAAATCGCTTCCCTGGGATTGCGCATTCGTCACGGGTGTTCCTTTCATGGCCTGGCCCTGAATGTGGACATGGACCTGGCCCCGTTCCGGCGCATCAACCCGTGCGGCTACGCCGGGCTGGCGATGACCCAGTTGAGCGACCATGCAACACCCATAGAATTTGCCGAGGTAAGTGCCCGGCTGCGCGCGCAGCTCGTCAAACACCTCGACTATGCTGAGCAGACGACCCTGACGGGCGGAATCGATTGATATGACTACTGATGTTGTGCAAACCATGATCCCGACGCTGGACGTTACCGAGCGTCCAGCCCCGGCCCCGCGTGCCAAGGTGGAAGCCGGCGTCAAGCTGCGCGGCGCCGAGAAGGTTGCACGCATCCCGGTCAAGATCATCCCGACCACCGAACTGCCGAAAAAGCCTGACTGGATTCGCGTGCGCATCCCGGTCTCGCCGGAAGTCGACCGTATCAAGGCCCTGCTGCGCAAACACAAGTTGCACAGCGTGTGCGAAGAGGCGTCCTGCCCGAACCTGGGCGAATGCTTCTCCGGCGGCACCGCCACCTTCATGATCATGGGTGACATCTGCACCCGTCGTTGCCCGTTCTGCGACGTGGGCCACGGCCGTCCGAAACCCCTGGACGTCAACGAGCCGGAAAGCCTGGCTATCGCCATCGCCGACCTGAAACTCAAATATGTGGTGATCACCTCGGTCGACCGTGACGACTTGCGCGACGGCGGTGCCCAGCACTTTGCCGATTGCATCCGCGAAATCCGCAAACTGTCGCCAAACGTCATGCTTGAAACCCTGGTGCCCGACTACCGTGGCCGCATGGATGTGGCGCTGCAAATCACCGCCGCCGAGCCGCCGGATGTGTTCAACCACAACCTGGAAACCGTTCCGCGCCTGTACAAGGCCGCGCGTCCGGGTTCGGATTACCAGTGGTCGCTGACCCTGCTGCAGAAGTTCAAGCAGATGATGCCGCACATTCCGACCAAATCCGGCTTGATGCTGGGCCTGGGCGAAACCGACGAAGAAGTCATCGAAGTCATGAAGCGCATGCGCGAGCACGACATCGATATGCTGACCCTGGGCCAGTACCTGCAACCGTCCCGTAGCCACTTGCCGGTGCAGCGTTTCGTGCACCCGGATACCTTCGCCTGGTTCGCCGAGGAAGGGTACAAGATGGGCTTCAAAAACGTGGCCTCGGGCCCGTTGGTACGCTCTTCGTACCACGCCGACGAGCAGGCCAAGCTGGTCAAGGCGAGCCTGGTGTCGTAACACCGAGCTATGTAACGCCGCAGGTCCAATGTGGGAGGGGGCTCGCCCCCGATTGCGGTACATCAGTCGATCCTGTATTGGCTGTCACACCGCCATCGGGAGCAAGCCCCCTCCCACATTTCGTTATGCGTCATATTAAGGAGAATTGTGCATGACCGCCGCCGTACCCGCTCTGCGCCCCGAAGGCACCATCGGCCTGATCGCTCCCGCCGGCCCTGCCGCGCTGGACGTTGAAAAAGCTGGGCAATGGATGCGCGCCCGTGGCTACGAACTGCGCATTTTCCCGGGTGTGTATGAGCGCGACGGCTACTTGGCCGGCAGTGATCAAGTGCGTCTCAACGACCTGCATGCTGCCTTCGCCGACCCCGAAATCGACGCGATTTTCTGCCTGCGCGGCGGCTACGGCACGCCACGCCTGCTCGACGCGCTGGACTTCGACCTGTTGCGTGCCAACCCCAAACCGTTCGTGGGTTACAGCGATATCACCGCCTTGCACCTGGCGATCAACCGCTACGCGGGCTTCGTCACCTTCCACGGGCCAATGCTCAATGCCGACTTGCTCGGTGGCAAGCAACCCCCCACCGAATCATCGCTGTTCAGCCTGCTGCGTGGCCAGCTTGGCGCCGGCAGCCTGCTGACGCACCCGGTGGCCTACCCCTTGACCACCATTGAGCCTGGCATCGCCTGCGGGCGTTTGTTGGGCGGCAACCTCTCGATGATCGCGGCGGTGATGGGCACCGCCTACGACATTGACGCTGAAGGCATCATTCTGTTTATCGAGGACATCAACGAGCCGCTCTATCGCATCGACCGCTTGCTGACGCACCTGCGCCTGGCAGGCAAACTCGACCAGGTCGCGGGGGTGTTGGTGGGGGATGTGGCCGGTGTGGATCAGGTGGGGCTTGAAAGACTGTTGAAACAGACCTTCGAACCGCTGTGCGTTCCGGTGCTGTCTGGCTGGCGCAGCGGGCATTGTGATCCGAACCTGACGTTGCCGATGGGGGCTTTGGTGCGTTTGGATGCGGGGGAGCAGCGGGTGGTGTTGGAGCAGGATGTCGTGTTTAGCCGCTGAGTTTTCGGCGCCTGCTAAACCGCATCGGGGGCAAGCCCCCTCCCACAATTGGACCTGTACACCCTTTGGAATGCGGTCAAATGTGGGAGGGGGCTTGCCCCCGATGGCGATAGTCGCCATAAACCAATCTATCGGCCCTGCAGTGACTCCAGCAGCTTCACCGTCGGATACCCATCCGCCGGCCAGCCCAGCGCTTGCTGCGCCGCTCGAATCGCCTTGCGTGTGTTGGCGCCAATGATCCCGTCGGCATTGCCCGCGTCGTAGCCCTTGGCGCTGAGCGCCGTCTGCAGGTCGATGCGTTGCGAGCGGCTCAGCGGTAGCTCATCCTTCGGCCAGCTCCCGCGAATCACGCCACCGCCGCCAAATCGCTCCGACAGCAGGCCAACGGCCAGCGCATAGGACGACGAGTTGTTGTATTTCAGGATCGCACGGAAGTTATCCAGTACCAGGAACGCCGGGCCACGGTAGCCGGCCGGCAACAGCAGGGCGGCGGACAGTTGGTCGACATTGGCTGGCAGGCTTGCGCCAGGCGGCAGCTGGATGCCCAGTTGCAGCCATTCGGCGACGGTCTTGCGGATGCCACCATCGGCCAGGGAGTAGTCGAAGCCCGTTGGCAGTGGCTGCACCTCAACGCCCCACGGCTGGCCTTTTTGCCAGCCGGAGCTTTGCAGGTAATGGGCAGTGGACGCGAGGGCGTCACCGGGGCTGTTCCAGATATCGCGGCGGCCGTCGCCGTCGAAATCCACGGCATGGGTGTTGTAGGTGGTGGGGATGAATTGGGTCTGGCCCATTGCGCCGGCCCAGGAACCTTTCATCTGGTCGGCCGCAATATCGCCGTGCTGGATGATCTGCAGCGCCGCCAGCAGTTGCGCCTGTGCGAACGCCGGGCGACGGCCCTCATAAGCCAGGGTCGCGAGGGAGCGAATCACCGAGTTATTGCCCTGGAACTGGCCGAAGTTGCTTTCCATGCCCCACACCGAGACCAGTGCCTGGCGATCGACGCCATACCGCTCTTCGATGCGCTGCAGGATATCGGCGTACTTGACCAGCAAGGCCTGGCCATTACGCACGCGCAGCGGCGACAGCGCGCCGTCGAGGTATTCCCACACCGGGCGGGAAAACTCCGGCTGGCTGCGGTCGGCGCGAATCACCGCCATGTCCGGGCTGACCCCGGCGAAAGCATTATCGAAGACGTCGGCGGTGATTCCGGCTTGCAGGGCCTGCGCACGGAAACCGGCCTGCCATTCGGCGAAGGTCTGGGTCGGTTGGATGTTCAGGTTGTCTACCGCCAACGGCGCAACGACGGCAGGCGCGACGGCCGGTACGGTCTTGACCGTGGGCAGGGGTTGAGCATCCGCGGCGGTGGGTTTTTCCGCGCAGGCGACAAGCAGAATGAGGCTGGAGGCAGCGATCAATTGGCGAAGGTGCCAACGACGGGAAAGACTAGAGGGCATGCACAGGTCCAGGGGGTTACAAATCCAGTGCAGACCTTATCATGCCAGAGGGGCGCTTGCCTTCAGGCAGCCAGAAAGTAAGAAGCCTCCCAGCTATTAGACTGGAAGGCTTCGCGGCGGTAGCTGCCTTTGCCCTTGCCGGCGCGTTCCTGACGGCTGCGGAACAGTGGCTGGGCGATGATGGATTTGGCCTTGTTCGGGCCATGCTTGGATGGCTTTTTGCTCATGATCTTTCTCTCGTTCGGGTGGGTGGAGCGGCGAAAATAATCTGCCTATATTGCGGCGCTGTAAAGCCTGAGAATTGTAAACACAATCAAAATGTGGGAGGGGGCTTGCTCCCGATGGCGGAGTGTCAGTCACCAGATTTATCGACTGTTACATCGCTATCGGGGGCAAGCCCCCTCCCACATTGTTCCGCGGTGTTGCTGATAGATGGGTTACTCGGCAGGCAACGCCAGGCGCTGGCCGGCCATCAACAGTGACAAACGGCTCAGGCTCATCCACGGTGACCCGGCCGCCTGGCCTTTGATCTGTGCATCGATGCGCTGCGCTTCCAGCAGCAGCTGCGCCCAGCGTTGCGCCGAGTGCCGTTGCAGGGCCTTGCTCATCAGCGGCTTGCGCTTGTCCCACACCGGCGGTCGGGCTTGGCTGAAGCATTTGTCCAGGGGTGTGCCCTGGCTGTATTGCAAGGCGATGTTAGCCAGCACCCGCAGTTCCCGGGCCAGGGCCCAGAGAATCACCGGCGGTTCCACACCCTCGCCGCGCAGCCCTTCGAGCATGCGCAGGGCGTGTGCCGGCTCACCGTTGAGGATCGCGTCCACCAGCCCGAAGACATCGAACCGCGCACTGTCAGCCACCGCGCCCTGCACGGTTTCGACGGTAATCTGCCCATCTTCCGCCATCAGCTTGAGCTTTTCGATCTCCTGGGCGGCTGCCAGCAGGTTGCCCTCGACCCTGGCGGCGATCAGCTCGACGGCGTCTTGCGTGGCCGACAGGCCGGACTGTGACAGGCGTTGGCGGATCCATTGCGGCAGCTGGCTGCTGTCCACCGGCCAGATCTGGATGAACTGGGTCTGCGGGCCTTCCACCAGCGCCTTGCCCCATTTGGTTTTCTGCGCACTGCCGTCGAGCTTGGGCAGGCTGACCAGCAGCACCGTGTCTTCAGCAGGGCGCGCGCAATATTCCATCAACGCCGCCGCGCCCTTATCGCCCGGCTTGCCCGAGGGCAGGCGCAGTTCCAGCAGGCGTTTTTCGGCAAACAGCGACATGCTCGCACCTGCCTGCAGCAGCGTGCCCCAGTCGAAACTGGCATCGGCGCTGAACACCTGGCGTTCATCGAAACCTTGCTGGCGCGCCGCCGTGCGAATGGCGTCGGCCGCTTCCTGGCACAGCAACGGGTCATCGCCGCTGACAATATAGACAGGCGCGAGGCCACCTTGCAGGTGTTTGGCGAGTTGGGCGGGGGCGAGTTTCATAGGCAGGGCGAACGGGGCGCCAGGAGCGCCCCGTTTGGCTTACTCGACAGGTACTTCAACAGGCGACTGTTTCGGCGTGTTGTCTTCATACTCTTGCGCGGCTTTCAGGGCATCGGCGTCAGCCTTGGCCTTGTTGTCGGCGATTTGCTGCAGCTCCGCGAGTTTTTCCGGGGTCAGCAGTTGCAGGCGAGTCATCATGCGCTGGACCAGCTCACGACGCATTTCCTTGCGCACTTGAAGGGTCTCGGAGTCCGAGCCCACCAGGTTGTTGCCGTCGTGGCTCACGACTTTCTGCACCTGAACCTTGTCACCCATCAGCGGCAAGTGATCGCGGCCCTGTACTTCGAAGTTGACGGTGGTGGTCAACTCGACATCCGACGCGCGGCCCGCACTGGCGTAGCTGATGTTGCGCTGGGTTTCGCGCTCATCGACCAGGTCCAGTTTGTAGGTGGCGCCGGTATAGACGCGCACACCGCTGTTTTCCAGGGCCTGGCGCAGCTGAATCACGGTCTCGCCGTAGGCATTGCGTGCGCTGACGTCGAGTTCCTTGAGCGACAATTCGTTGGTGCCGGTGCCGCGCAGCTGGAAGCCGCACGCGCTCAACAGAACGGCCAGGCCCATTACCAGCAGATTGCGTTTGATCATGTTTGTTGCTCCCCTTGAAACCAGGCGGGCCGTATCGAGGCCCTGAAGGTTTAGTTCGGCGCAGGGCTCAAGCCCTGCGCCCGATCCGATTTAGCTGGCGACGATATTGACCAGTTTTCCGGGCACTACGATCACTTTGCGGATCGTCAGGCCTTCGGTAAAGCGCAGCACGTTCTCGTTGCAGCGTGCAGCCGCTTCGACTTCTTCACGACTGGCGCTGGCCGGCATGTCGATCTGGCCGCGCAGTTTGCCGTTGACCTGAATCACCAGTTGCAGCGTGTCCTGTACCAGCGCGCTGTCATCCTGCAGCGGCCAGCGGGCGTCGATGACGGCACCGCTGTGGCCCAGGCGGTTCCACAACTCGTGGCTGATATGTGGGGTGATCGGCGCCAGCAGCAGGGTAACCGTTTCCAGGCCCTCGTGGATCAATGCGCGATCCTGTTCCGTGGCCTGCGGGGCTTTTTCCAGCACGTTCATCAGCGTCATCACCTGGGCGATGGCGGTGTTGAACTTGTGGTTCTGCCCTACGTCCTGGCTGGCCTGGCGGATAGCCAGGTGGGTGCTGCGGCGAATGGCCTTCTGCTCATCGTTCAGGGCGGCGACGTCCAGCTTGCCCGGCAAGCCCTGGCTGACGTGGGCATGGGCCAGGCGCCAGACGCGCTTGAGGAAGCGGTGCGAGCCTTCGACGCCGGAATCGGACCATTCGGCGCTCATGTCGGGCGGCGAGGCGAACATCATGAACAGGCGACAGGTGTCGGCGCCGAACTGATCGATCATCGATTGTGGGTCGACGCCGTTGTTCTTCGACTTGGCCATCTTCTCGGTGCCGCCGATTTCCACCGGCAGGCCGTCGGACTTCAGCTTGGCGCTGATGACCTTGGCTTTGTTGTCACGCTCGAGCTCGACGTCCGCCGGGTTGAACCAGGTGTAGGCGCCATTGGCTTCGCGGCGATAGTAGGTCTCGGCGATTACCATGCCCTGGGTCAGCAGGTTCTTGAACGGCTCGTCGGAGCTGACCAGACCTTCGTCACGCATCAGCTTGTGGAAGAAGCGCGCGTAGAGCAGGTGCAGGATGGCGTGTTCGATGCCACCGATGTACTGGTCCACCGGCAACCAATGGTCGGCCGCGGATTTCTCGACCAGGCCACCTTCATAGTGCGGCGAGGCGTAACGGGCGTAATACCACGAGGACTCGACGAAGGTGTCCATGGTGTCGGTTTCGCGCTTGGCCGGCGCGCCGCATTTAGGGCAGCTGCATTCGTAGAACTCGGGCATGCGTGCCAGAGGCGAACCGGCGCCGTCCGGGACGACGTCTTCGGGCAGGACGACCGGCAACTGGTCTTCCGGGACCGGCACGTCACCGCAGCTTTCGCAGTGGATGATCGGGATCGGGCAGCCCCAGTAGCGCTGGCGGCTGATGCCCCAGTCGCGCAGGCGGAACTGGGTGCGCGAGGCGCCGAGGTTTTTCTTGATCAGCGCGACTTCGATCGCATCGAACGCGCCTTGGAAGTCCAGGCCGTCAAATTCGCCGGAGTTGATCAGGGTGCCGTGCTCGCCGTAGGCGTCTTGCCACGGGGCCTGGTTGGTCTCGCCCGCGCTGGTGCGCACCACGGACTTGATCGGCAGGTTGTATTTGGTGGCGAATTCGAAATCGCGCTCGTCGTGAGCCGGCACCGCCATGACGGCGCCGTCGCCGTAGTGCATCAGCACGTAGTTGGCGACCCAGACCGGCAGCTTCTCGCCAGTCAGCGGGTGCTCGACGAACAGCCCGGTCGGCAGGCCTTTCTTCTCCTGGGTCGCGACATCGGCTTCAGCCACGCTGCCACCTTTGCATTCGGCGATGAACGCCTGCAGCTCAGGGTTGTTCTGTGCGGCCTGGGTGGCCAGCGGGTGTTCAGCGGCCACGGCGACGTAAGTTGCGCCCATCAGGGTGTCGGGGCGGGTGGTGAACACCTTGAGTGCGCCGGCTTCGCCGATCGAGTCGACGTTGTACGGGAACTGCACTTCCATGCCCTTGGATTTGCCGATCCAGTTGCGCTGCATGGTCTTGACCTGTTCGGGCCAGCCCGGCAAGTCGTCGAGGCTCGACAGGAGTTCATCCGCGTAGGCGGTGATCTTGAAGTAGTACATCGGGATTTCGCGCTTTTCGATCAGCGCGCCGGAGCGCCAGCCGCGGCCGTCGATCACCTGTTCGTTGGCCAGCACGGTCTGGTCGACCGGGTCCCAGTTCACGGTGCCGCTCTTTTTGTAGATCACGCCTTTTTCGAACAGGCGCGTGAACAGCCATTGTTCCCAGCGATAGTAGTCCGGCTTGCAGGTGGTCACTTCGCGAGACCAGTCCACCGCCAGGCCCAGGCTGCGCAGCTGGGTCTTCATGTAGGCGATGTTTTCGTAGGTCCACTTGGCGGGGGCTACGTTGTTTTTCATCGCGGCGTTTTCCGCCGGCATGCCGAACGCGTCCCAACCCATGGGTTGCAGGACGTTCTTGCCGAGCATGCGCTGGTAGCGGGAAATCACGTCGCCGATGGTGTAGTTACGCACGTGCCCCATGTGTAGTTTGCCGCTGGGGTAAGGGAACATCGATAGGCAATAGAAAGTCTCCTTGCCTGGCTGTTCGCTGACTTCAAAGGACTTTTGCTCGTCCCAGAAGGTTTGTGCGGCATTTTCTATTTCACGGGGCTGATATTGTTCGTGCATGGCTACTTTTGAACTGAATAAGGGTGGCCTATTCCTCTTCGGTGCAGTGTCCGGGTTGTTCGACACCAGAAAGCGGCGCGTCCGTGCCCAAACCCTGCGGGAAGTGGAGTTACAGGAAGCGCCGTAGCATACATGACCCCACTCTATCGAGGGAAACCCTGATTGCGCAGGCAGGGCCGTCTGTCGCGGCATCGGGCAGGCGCAGCCACGGGGGCTACGCTGTTTATTGGGGAGCATGTATTTCTTCAATGAGGTGAGGGGATGGCTGAATCGCAGCGAACTTTAACGAAACCGCAATTATATGAAGGATTGATCGACCGTTTGGGTCGGGCATTGGATGCCGCAAGAACCGCAGGCCGATTGCGTGGTGAACGGCCTCTGGAGCTGGAGTTGCAAGGCTTGAGCCAGGCAGAGCTTGAACTGATCGAGAACTATCTGGCGTTGCACCACCAACGCGCCTCTGATGGGCAGGCCTCCCCGCCACTCCAGGCGCCTTCCCGTTCGGCCAAGGTAATCTGGCTGAAGGACCTGCCGGCCGGCTGCGGCCCGGAACGTTTCCGATCCGTACGGTGTAAGTAACCCGCGTTATCCGCCACTTTACAAAATGTGCTGGTAAGGATTGTTGCCGAACCCCGTTGCATCTAGGCTTCGGGCATCTTTGGAGATGCCCGATGCCTTTTCGTTATTTCATCAAACAATTGTTGCTGCCGCCCGGTATTTTCTTGCTGTTGCTGGCGCTTGCCTGGTGGTTTCGCCGCAGTCGCCCGCGCCTGGCGGGGTGTTGCTTTGCCTTGGGATTGGGCGGGATGTGGCTGATCAGCCTGCCGGTAATGGTGCAGTGGGGCGCGCACGCCTTGGAGACGGCGCCGCCTTTGGCCCGTGAAGACTGGGCAAACCTGGTCCAGCGCGCCGATGCGATCGTGGTGTTGGGTTCCGGGCGCGAGCGCGGCGACATTGCCTGGGGCACTGACCAACCCACCGGCATCGGCCTGGAGCGTGAGCGTTATGCGGCGCGGCTGGCCAAGGCGTCCGGGTTGCCGGTGCTGACCACCGGTGGCCTGCATTACGGCACGCCGCCCAGCGAGGCGCAGTTGATGGCGGTGTCGATGCAGGATGACTTCGGCGTGACGGTGCGTTGGAAAGAAGAGCGTAGCCGCACCACTTGGGAAAACGCCCAGATGAGCGCCGAGATCCTGTTGCCTCAAGGCATCAAGCGCGTGGTGGTAGTGACTCAAGCCTGGCACATGCCGCGTTCGGTGTGGAGCTTCGAAAAGGCCGGCTTTACCGTGGTACCCGCGCCAGTGGGGTTCCTGGGCGTGGATAACGCGCGTCCACTGGGCGGCTGGATGCCGGAGGTCAAGGCGGTATGGCAGAGCGGGCAGTTGATCAATGAGGCGGTGGGGCAGGTGGGGTATCGGTTGTTCTACAAGTAGCACCGCAGGCCCAGTGTGGGAGGGGGCTTGCTCCCGATTGCGGTGTATCAGTATCAAATGTACTGACTGACACACTGCTATCGGGAGCAAGCCCCCTCCCACATTGGTTATGTGTCGGCTGTCAGACGGTTTTGGCCATTCGACCTGCCAGCAGCGCCCAGCCGAACAACAGCACGCACACAATGATCAACGGCCACGAACGCCATTGCAGGTAAGGCGTGAGATTGTGCATCGGCACCACGTCGCCATAGAGAATGCCGCGCTCGAATTGCGGGATTTGTGCGGTGATCTGCCCAAACGGGTTGATCAGGCCGGTCACGCCGTTGTTGGTGGCGCGGATCATCCAGCGGCCGGCTTCCAGCGCGCGCATCTGCGCCATCTGCAGGTGCTGCAGCGGGCCGATGGAGCGGCCGAACCAGGTGTCATTGCTGATGGTCAGCAGCAGGTCGCTCTGGGCCGAGAGGCCGGCGGCGAACTCCGGGTACACCACTTCATAGCAGATGAACGGCGCAATCTGGTAACCCTTGGCCTGGAGCATCGCCTGGTCGGCGGGGCCGCGGGCGAAGTCCGACATGGGCAGGTCGAAGAAGGCGATCAACCCGCGCAACATGTCCTGCAACGGCACGTATTCACCAAAGGGCACCAGCTTTTGCTTGAGGTAGGTGCCATCACCTTCGCCGACCACGGTGATGCCATTGAAGTAGCGCTTCTCATGGCGTACTTCCTGGCGAATCGGTACCCCGGTGATCAGCGCGGTATTACGCTCGGCGGCGAACTTGCCCATCATGCCCAGATAGCCTTCGACCGACTCCTTGAGCACCGGAACGGCGGTTTCCGGCCATACCAGCAGGTCAACGCGCCTGGAGCTCAAACTCATATCGCGGTACAGCGCCAGCTGCGCATTGAGCTGCTCGGGGTCCCACTTCATGCTTTGTTCGACGTTGCCCTGGATGGCGGCCACGCTCAAAGGCGGGCCGGAGGGCGAGGTCCAGGCATGGTGCTTGAGCGCCAGGCCAATGGCCCATGGCGCAACGAGCAGCACCAGGCCGGCGGCGATGAAGCTGTTGCGCTTGCTCGCCAACAGGCGCGGCAGGTTGCACAGCACGGCAGCCGTCAGCGCCAGGGCGAACGAAATCAGCCACATCCCGCCCAAGGGCGCGAGGCCGGTCAGCGGGCCGTCGAGTTGACTGTAGCCGGAGTACAACCACGGAAAACCGGTGAGGAACCAGCCACGAAAGGCTTCCTGGCCGACCCACAACGCCGCGAAGGTCAGCGCATCGGCCAGGGGCGCTTCATTGCGGCGCAGCCAGCGTGCCCACAGCCAGGCGGGCAGGGCGAAGAACCAGGCGATGGCGGCGGTGAACAGCAGCATCAGGAAACCCGCCAGCAGCACCGAAGCGCCGCCGAAGTGGTGGATGCTGTAGTAGATCCAACTGGTGCCGGCGCCAAACAGGCCGAAACCGAAACACCAGCCGCGCCCCAGGGCGTGGCGGGGTGTCAGCTCGCGCAGGCCGATATAGAACACACCGACCGCCACCAGCGCCAGCGGCCAGATATCAAACGGCGCCAGCGCCAGGGTGGTGATGGCGCCGGCCACCACGGCCAGCAGATTACCGGGCCAGCCGGGTGCGATCAGACGGCGCATTTCAGTCCTTAACGGGCAATAGGGGTCAAACGGATCAAGTGAATCCGGCGGCTGTCGGCATTCAGGATGCGGAAGCGATACGCGCCGATCTCGGTGGTTTCGTTACGCTTGGGCAGGTGCCCGAACGCACTCATCACCAGGCCGCCGACGGTGTCGAACTCGTCGTCGGAGAATTCGCTGTCGAAGAACTCGTTGAAGTTCTCGATGGGCGTCAACGCCTTGATCAGGAAGTCACCGCTGGGCAGTGGCTTGATGTAGCTGTCTTCTTCAACGTCGTGCTCGTCTTCGATGTCGCCGACGATCTGCTCCAGCACGTCCTCGATGGTCACAAGGCCCGCCACGCCACCGTATTCGTCGATCACGATCGCCATGTGATTGTGGTTGGCGCGAAATTCGCGCAGCAGCACATTCAGGCGCTTGGACTCAGGCACGAAGGTGGCCGGGCGCAGCAGGTCCTTGATGTTGAAGTTGTCGCCGTTCTCCTTGAGGATCAGCGGCAACAGGTCCTTGGCCAACAGGACGCCCATGACGTCGTCATGGCTTTCACCGATCACCGGGTAGCGCGAGTGCGCCGAGTCGATCACGGCTGGGAGGAATTCGCGCGGGGTCTGGGTCGCCCTGATGCTGATCATCTGCGAGCGCGGCACCATGATGTCGCGTACTTGCAGGTCAGCCACCTGGATGGCGCCTTCGACGATGGCCAGCGCTTCGCTGTCCAGCAACTTGTTCTGGTGGGCCTCGCGCAGCAGCTCCAGCAGCTCCTGGCGGTTTTTCGGCTCGTGGGCAAAAGCCTGGGTCAGTTTACCCAGCCATGACTTTTGCCCGTTGCTCGATCGGTCTTCGCTCATAGCGATTACTCTAAATCCTTGATTGTTTCAGTTGAGTGTCGATTGGTTTTTCGTCGTCGGCATACGGGTCGCGATGGCCCAGTTCTGCAAGCAACGTTCGTTCCAGTGCTTCCATTTCCAGGGCTTCGTCATCGTCTATATGGTCGTAACCCAAGAGATGCAGACAGCCGTGGATGACTAGATGGGCCCAGTGGGCCTCAAGTTCCTTTTCTTGCTCCTGCGCCTCGCGCTCGACCACCGCGACACAAATCACCAGGTCGCCCAGCAGCGGGATATCCAGAAACTCGTCCGGCACATCGGCGGGGAAAGACAGCACGTTGGTCGCGTAGTCTTTCTGGCGCCATGTGTGATTCAGCTCACGGCCTTCGGGCTCGTCCACCAGACGAATGGTCAGCTCCGAATCGGCGGTGCGCTGGCGCAGGGCCAGCTCACACCACTGACGGAACTGTGCTTCGCTGGGCGCGGCCGCTTCGGTGGCCAGTTGCAGGTCAAGCTCAAGCATCGCGGCGCACGTCTTTGGACAGGCCGTCGTCGCGATGTTCGAAGCGCTCATAGGCCTCGACAATGCGCTGCACCAGCGGGTGGCGCACCACGTCCTTGGGCATGAAATGCGTAAAGCTGATACCCGGCACGTCCTTGAGCACTTCGATCACCTGGCCCAGGCCCGACTTGGTGCCCTTGGGCAGGTCGACCTGGGTGATGTCGCCGGTGATCACGGCCGTGGAGCCGAAACCGATACGGGTGAGGAACATCTTCATCTGCTCGACCGTGGTGTTCTGGCTCTCGTCGAGAATGATGAAGCTGTTGTTCAAGGTGCGACCGCGCATGTAGGCCAGCGGCGCGATTTCGATCACCTGGCGTTCGATCAGCTTGGCCACGTATTCAAAGCCAAGCATTTCGTAGAGCGCGTCGTAGAGGGGGCGCAGGTACGGGTCGATCTTCTGGGCCAGGTCGCCGGGCAGGAAGCCGAGCTTTTCGCCCGCCTCGACGGCCGGGCGCACCAGCAGGATGCGACGAACCTGTTCGCGCTCCAGGGCATCCACCGCACAGGCCACGGCCAGGTAGGTCTTGCCGGTACCGGCCGGGCCGATGCCGAAATTGATATCGTTACCGAGGATTTCCTTGACGTACTTCTGCTGATTCAAGCCGCGTGGGCGAATCATGCCTTTTTTGGTACGCAGGGCCACGCTGGCTTCGGCCACCGGATTGTTGGCCAGGTCTTCCACGGCGGATTCCTGCAGGTACAGGTGCACCGTTTCCGGCGACAGCTCACTGCCCTTGGTTTCGCGGTAGAGACGGCGCAGCAGGTTTTCCGCAGACGTGGTGTGTTGGGGTTCACCAATGAGCTCGAACTGATTGCCGCGGTTGCGGATCTCGATGCTCAGGCGTTGTTCGATCAGCCGCAGGTGCTCGTCGAACTGTCCGCACAGGTTGGCGAAACGGCGAGCCTCAAACGGCTCGAGGAGAAAACGATGGGGTTCTACTGTAGGTGCGTTCAAGGTCGCTTTTAGCCGCCCTTTGGCTGTTGAGGTGAAAGAGAGAATAACGCCACGCGCCGGTGTGCGAAAGCACTTACGTCATCGGAATGTTGCACGGTCTCAGTGTGGGAGGGGGCTTGCTCCCGATAGCGGTGTATCAGTCAGTACATGCGGTGGCTGACACTCCGCTATCGGGAGCAAGCCCCCTCCCACATTGGATATGTGTTGACCTGGGAATTACTGGATCAACGAGCCACGCAACGAGTGCGGTTGCGCCGCATCAATGTGCACATCGGCAAACTGGCCGATCAGGGTCGGATTATCGCAGCGGAAGTTGACGATGCGATTGTTCTCGGTGCGGCCCTGCAATTCGCCGGG
This sequence comes from Pseudomonas sp. R4-39-08, assembly GCF_003852275.1. Classification (NCBI taxonomy): domain Bacteria; kingdom Pseudomonadati; phylum Pseudomonadota; class Gammaproteobacteria; order Pseudomonadales; family Pseudomonadaceae; genus Pseudomonas; species Pseudomonas sp. R4-39-08. The sequence goes on along the minus strand of NZ_CP027733.1, from coordinate 5,117,890 downwards.
GTCTTTCTTCGAGTAATCGGTTACCAGGATGCGCTGGATCGAACCGACCATTTGTCGGCTGATCTCGAAACCCTGCTGATTCAGCCGATGTTGCAGCGCATTCAAGCGCTCCTTTTTCAACGCTTCCGGGGTTTCGTCCAGCAGATCGGCCGCTGGGGTGCCGGGACGTTGGCTATAGACGAACGAGTAGGAAAAGTCGAAACCCACGTCCTCGATCAGCTTCATGGTCTGCTGGAAGTCCTTCTCGGTTTCGCCAGGGAAGCCGACGATAAAGTCCGAACTGATGCAGATGCCTGGTACGGCGGCGCGCAGTTTGCGCAGCTTGGACTTGTACTCCAGGGCCGTGTGATTGCGCTTCATCGCCGAGAGGATGCGGTCTGAGCCCGATTGCACCGGCAAATGCAGGTGTTTGACCAGCTCCGGCACGTCGGCGTGGGCCTGGATCAGGCTGTCGGAGAACTCCAGCGGGTGCGAGGTGGTGTAGCGGATGCGCTCGATGCCATCGACGGCGGCGACTACGCGAATCAGCTCCGCCAGGTCGGCCAGGCGTCCGTCGTGGGTCTGGCCGCGGTAGCCGTTGACGTTCTGGCCCAGCAGGGTCACTTCACGCACGCCGTTTTCGGCCAGATGGATGATTTCCGCCAGCACGTCGTCAAACGGCCGGCTGACTTCTTCGCCACGGGTGTAGGGCACTACACAGAAGGTGCAGTACTTGCTGCAGCCTTCCATTACCGACACATAGGCGCTTGGCCCGTCGATGCGCGGCTCGGGCAGATGGTCGAATTTTTCGATTTCGGGGAACGACACGTCCACTTGCGGCAGTTTGGTGGCGCGTGCGGCGTCGATCATTTCCGGCAGGCGGTGCAGGGTCTGCGGGCCGAAGACCACGTCGACATAGGGCGCGCGGTCACGAATGGCCGCGCCTTCCTGGCTAGCCACGCAACCGCCAACGGCGATCACCATGTCCGGGTTGGCCAGTTTCAATTCGCGCCAGCGGCCCAGTTGCGAGTAGACCCGGTCCTGGGCCCGTTCGCGGATCGAGCAGGTATTGAGCAGGATCACGTCGGCATCTTCGGCGCGAGCCGTGACTTCCAGGGCCTGATGTTCACCCAGCAGATCGACCATGCGCGAGCTGTCGTACTCGTTCATCTGGCAACCGTGGGTTTCGATGTAAAGCTTCTTGGCCATGGGAATCGTCAACTGGTGGTAAAGAACCGCGCATTATAGGGGGCATGTCCATTGGTTCCTAGCACTGTGCATCGGGTGCCATGCTATAGTTCGCGCCCTCATTTATATCCGCCGATGTGCTGCCCGCCCCCCATGACCAAACGTGAAGCTCCAATCTACAAGGTGATTTTCCTTAACCAGGGCCAGGTGTTCGAAATGTACGCCAAGCAGATCTATCAGAGTGATCTGTGGGGCTTCCTGGAAGTGGAAGAGTTCGTCTTTGGCGAGCGCACGCAGCTGGTCGTCGATCCAGGCGAGGAAAAGCTCAAGGCGCAGTTTGAAGGCGTAGTGCGCAGCTTCGTGCCGATGCATTCGATTGTGCGCATCGACGAAGTCGAGCGCCTGGGCACGCCGAAGATCAGCGAGGCGCGGGGCACCAGCAATGTGATGCCGTTTCCGATGCCAATGCCTGAGAAGTAAGGCAACGCTGAATCAGGGAAGGGGTGAAAAGGGCGAACGCCCATCGGCGCTCTGCAATTCCTGCAGGTAATTGCGGAAAATCTGCCCCAGCACCTGGGTCGCTACTTCCAGTTCATCACGCTGCATGTGCTCGGCCACTTCGTCGGCGGTGTCCAGCGCGTCTTCGGCGCCGTTGACCGCAGCCATTTTCAGCACGATGTAGGCCTGGACGTTATTGGCCGGTACGCCTTCGCCACGGAAAAACATGTTGCCCAGCTGGAATTGCGCCTGGGCGTGGCCCTGCAGCGAAGCCTTCTCGAAATAGCTCAACGCTTTGTTGAGGTCGACGGCCGGGTTCTTGCTGTCGTGGTAGTACTCGCCCAACTCGTATTGCGCTTGCGCATCCCCTTCATTAGCCTGTTTCTGGCACGCGCTCAGGGCTTCGGCCTGGGTGTCGGGCTGGGTATTGAGGGTGCAACGACCCATCGCTGGGATTAACAACGAGTTGCCGCCTGCTTGTGCATGTGCCAGCAGCGGCTGAAGGAGCAACAGGCAGCCCAGAACCAGGGTGCGGCCGGTGCGTTTCATGGGAATCGACTTACCTCTGACGGGGCGCGCGGACCCTCGCGGGGTCCAATAAGCGCGCATTATGAAATAAGCAGGCCTCTGCTTACAAAGTCTTTACTCGTTTTTCTGCTGCTTGGGCAAGTTATCTGCCGGATTGCAGGGCAATTCTCGAAAAAAGCGAGAAATGTCTGTAAGCAAGGTAGCAAATCTGACGTTGGCACGGGCAAACGTCAGAGGATGCCGTCACTTATTTCAGGGCCGCAAAGGCGCGCTCGGCAGCGTCCAGGGTCAGCTTCAACTCGGCATCGCCGTGGGCGATCGAGGTGAAGCCGGCTTCAAACGCACTGGGCGCCAGGTACACACCGCCTTCGAGCATCAGGTGGAAGAAGCGCTTGAACAAGTCGGCGTCGCTGCCCATCACGTCATCGAAGGTGACGATGTCGTCGGCGCCGCTGAAGTACAGGCCAAACATGCCGCCGGCCTGGGTGGTGACAAACGGAATGCCGGCAGCGTCGGCCCGCACTTGCAGGCCGTCCAGCAGGCGGGTGGTGTAGTCGGTCAGCTCGGCGTGGAAGCCAGGGCGGCTGATCAGGCGCAGGGTGGTCAGGCCGGCGGCCATCGCCAGCGGGTTACCGGACAGCGTGCCGGCCTGGTAGACCGGGCCCAGTGGGGCGATGTGCTGCATGATCTCGCGCTTGCCGCCGAAGCAGCCCACTGGCATGCCGCCACCGATGATCTTGCCGAAGGTGCTCAGGTCCGGTGTAACGCCGTAATGGGCCTGGGCGCCACCGAGGGCGACACGGAAGCCGGTCATCACTTCGTCAAAAATCAGCACCACGCCGTGCTTGTCGCATTGCTCGCGCAGGCCTTCGAGGAAGCCTGGGGCCGGTGGTACGCAGTTCATGTTGCCGGCGACCGGCTCGACGATGATGCACGCCACGTCCTGGCCGACTTCACCGAGCATCTGCTCGACCGCGGCGATGTCGTTGAACGGCAGGGTCAGGGTGTGTTTGGCGAACGCCGCCGGTACGCCGGCCGAACTCGGTACGCCCTGGGTCAGCGCGCCGGAACCGGCTTTTACCAGCAGGCTGTCGGAATGGCCGTGGTAGCAGCCTTCGAATTTGATGATGCTGTCGCGACCGGTGAAACCACGGGCCAGACGGATTGCGCTCATGGTGGCTTCGGTGCCGGAGCTGACCATGCGCACCATTTCCATCGACGGCACGATCGAGCAGACCAGGTCGGCCATCTCGGTTTCCATCGCGGTTGGAGCACCGTAGGACAAACCATGCTGCAGCTGCTGGCGTACGGCGTCCAGCACGTCCGGGTGGCTGTGACCGAGGATCATCGGGCCCCAGGAGCCGACGTAATCGACGTAGCGCTTGTCATCTTCGTCGGTGACATAGGCGCCTTCGGCATGCTTGAAGAACAACGGCGTGCCGCCCACGCTCTTGAACGCACGCACGGGGGAGTTCACACCGCCGGGGATGTGTTTCTGGGCATTGGCAAACAGGGTTTCGGAACGGGACATGATCGGGCTCTCTACACTGAAGATTTAAGAAGATCGTTGAACGCACGGGCGCGGCGCGTGACTTCCTGGGTGCTGTCGGCGCCGAACAGGCCGTGCACCGCGGCGAGCAGGTCGGCGCCGTGGGCCACCAGCGGCTCGGCGTTTTCCAGGGTGACGCCGCCGATCACGCAGATCGGCAGGTGCAGGCGTTGGCGCGCCTCGGCCAGCATTTCAAGGCTGGCGGCCGGTGCGCCGGGTTTGGTGGTGGAATTGAAGAAGCGGCCAAAGGCGACATAACTGGCGCCCTCCCGAGCGGCCTGTTCGGCCAGCTCAATCTGGCTGTGGCACGTTGCGCCAATGATCGCCTTGGAGCCGAGCAGCGCTCGCGCCGGGGTCAGCGGGCCGTCGGTCTGGCCCAGGTGCACGCCCACGCCCAGGCGCGCGGCCAGTTCGGCGTCATCGTTGATGATCAAATGGGTCTTGTAGCGCGAGCACAGTTCCCGCAGTTTCTCGGCTTCACGCAGGCGGCGCGCTTCGTCGCTGCTTTTGTCGCGGTACTGCAGCAATGTCACGCCGCCGTCCAACGCCGCTTCGACGTAGGCGAGGAATTTGCCGGCCAACAGTTGGCTGTCGGTAATGGCGTAAAGGCCACGTAGTTTCATCGGGCAAGCCCCTTGCTGTGACGAGCGGTAAGTGGTGATGAAAGGTGAACTACGAGCAGAAATCCAGTGGCAACCGACGCGGTACGAACTGGCCCTGGCCGAGTCGTTCGGCATCGCGCAGGGTGCGCCAGGTGTAGTTGAGCGCCGACTGCACGGCGCTGACCAGGCCTTCGCCCTGGGCGAGCCGCCCCGTCAGCGCACTGGCCAGCGTGCACCCCGAGCCGTGATAACTGCCGGGTAAACGCTGGCACGTGTAGGTATGGCGGCTGCCATCGCGGCTGTACAGGCGATTGTGCACTTCGTGCTCGTCGCCGTGGCCGCCGGTGATCAGCAGATGCTTGATGTAGGGCAACAGCTTCTCGGCGCATTCGTCGGCGCTGCCGTCAGGCAATTCGGCCAGGATGCGGGCTTCGGGCAAGTTGGGTGTGGCGATCAGCGCCAGGGGCAGCAGCCGCTCGCGCATCGCATAACCGACTTCATCCTTGCCCAGGCTGCCACCGCCGCCGGCGCGCAGTACCGGGTCGCACACCACCGGCAGGTGCGGGTGCGCCTGCAGCAGTTCGACCACCGTGTCGACCATCGCGGTAGAGCCGAGCATGCCCAGCTTGACCGCCGCGACTTCTGAATCGCTGAGCACCGCATTGGCCTGGGCCAGCACCCACTCGCGGTCGAGCACGCGAAAGTCACTGACGTTGACAGTGTTTTGCACGGTCAGCGCGGTGACGGCCGCAGCGGCGTGGCAGCCCTGGGCGAGCAGGGCTTCGATATCGGCCTGCAAGCCGGCGCCACCACTGGGGTCGTGGCCGGAGAGACAGAGAACAACGGGGCGAGAGCTGTAGATATTCATGGTGCGCGAGCTTACCACCAAACGCTTTTTGCGTGGCCGTCCGGCGATGAGGGAATGTTGCCCTGGGATAAGGCTTCTGTGTGGCTGAAATTCTCTGCAAATACGCTGAAAGCCTCGTCCTAGGGCCATCTGAAAAATAGTTACCATAGTGTCCAATGGCCTTTACCGGCTATGCTAGAGTGGATCCAAACAACTTACTGTATCGCCGGTGTACGTCTTCTCAAAAGGAACGGGGGAGCTTTTTGCCATAACCGGACAGGCCACGCTGGGGCTCTATGCGCTATTTGCTGATTTTATTATTGTGCGGGCTGCCGCTGCTGGCCGGCGCCGCCGAGTTCAATCAGAGCACCCGAAGCCTGCCACTGGGCCGGGTCATGCAAGTGCTCGAAGACCCGACCGGCACCCTCACCATCGCCGACGTCAGTTCCCCTGCCTATGCCGCTCAATTCAAACCCCATGACACACCCACCCTCAATGCCGGTTATTCGCACTCGGTGTTCTGGTTGAAGGTCAACCTGCATTACACCGCTGTTGACCCCCGCTCCCCGCGGACCTGGTTTGTGGAACTGGCCTACCCGCCACTCAATCGCCTCGAGCTGTACCAGAACGACGGCACCGGCAGCTATCGGCTCACCACTCGCACCGGCAGCGCGTTACCGTTTTCCAGCCGTGAAGTGCGCCAGGCCAACTACCTGTTCAAGCTCAATTTCCTGCCCGGCCAGCAGCAGACGATGTACCTGCGCCTGCAAAGCCAAGGCTCGATCCAGGCGCCGTTGACCCTCTGGGCAGGCACGGCCTATATGGAAGAACAGCCGCTGCGCTTGTATGTGCTGGGCGCCATCTACGGCGTGTTGCTGGGTATGTTGGTCTACAACCTGTTCATTTATTTGAGCGTGCGCGACACCAGCTACCTCTATTACATTCTCTACATCGCCTCGTTCGGCCTGTACCAGCTGTCAGTCAATGGCGTGGCCGTGGAGTACTTCTGGCCGAACAACCCGTGGTGGGCGAACGCGGCGGTGCCGTTTCTGATCGGCTCGGCCGCCTTGTTCGGCAGCCTGTTCGCGCGCAGCTTCCTGCACACCGCACAGCACAGCCGCTGGCTCGACCGCATCCTGCTGGGGCTGGCGGCCTGTGGCGGGGTGGTCATGGCGCTGGCGCTGTTGACCAGCTACGCGGTGGCGCTGCGCCTGGCCACCGGCCTGGCCCTGGTGTTTACCGTGACCATCTTCGTGGCTGCGATCAAGGCCTGGTATTGCGGCCAGCGCATGGCGCGCTATTTCATCATCGCCTGGTCGGCGTTTTTACTCGGCGGGGTAGTCAACACGCTGATGGTGCTGGGCTACTTGCCCAACGTATTCCTCACGATGTATGCCAGCCAGATCGGCTCGGCCATTGAAGTTGCGCTGCTGTCCCTGGCCCTGGCCGATCGCATCAACGGCATGCGCGAGCAGCAGGCGCAGATCCTGTTCGACGCCAGCCAGAAACTCGAAGTGCTCAACCAGCAATTGGCCCGCAGCAATCGGCTCAAGGATGAATTCCTTGCCACTTTGACCCATGAATTACGCACGCCGATGAACGGCGTGATCGGCTCTCTTGAACTGATGCAAACCGTGTCCCTGGACGATGACCTGGCGCAGTACCAGCAAACCGCCGCCGGTTCGGCGCGGGACATGATGCGCATGGTCAACGGCATTCTCACCCTGACCGAGTTGCAGGCTGGCCGCCTGGCTGCCCGCCCGCAGGTGTTCGGCCTGCGCGGCGTGCTGGAAACCGTGCGTCAACAGTTCGCGGCCAGCGCCCAGGCCAAGGGCCTGGCGTTTTCCATTGACGTCGCCGATGCCGTGCCGGACCGCGTGATCGGCGACGCCGACAAACTGATCCAGTGCCTGGATTGCCTGCTGGACAACGCATTGAAATTCACCCACGACGGCGCGGTGCGCATACGCGTGGTGGGCGTCCCCCAGGCGGATGGCGGATTGCGCCTGAGCTTTATCGTGACCGACACCGGTATCGGCTTCGCCTTCCTTGACGAGGCCACGCTGTACCAGCGCTTCTTCCAGCTCGATGGCTCGATGACCCGCGAATACGGCGGCCTGGGCATTGGCCTGGCAATTTGTCGGCAGTTGATCGAGCTGATGGGCGGTCGCCTCACCCATCATTCAGAGCCACGCAGGGGCAGTCGCTTCCAGCTGGAAATGGACGTCAAGCCGGTGCCGCCCGAGCCCAAGCCCAGCGCACAGTTGCGGCCTGCACAACGAGCGCCGCAGGATTGCACGGTGTTGTTGGTGGACGACAACAGCGTGGCGCAATTGGCGGTGCGCGGCATGCTGCTCAAGCTGGGTTATCGGGTCAAGGCCGTGGATGGCGGCCCGGCGGCATTGGCAGCGTTGCAGGAGCACAGGTTCGACGCGGTAGTGCTGGATGTGCCTGAGGGCGGCTTCTCATTGTGCTGTCAGATCCGTGCCTTGCCGGGCTGCGGTGAGTTACCGGTGATCGGCCTGAGCAGCGCGCTCAATGTCGCGGACCGTGAGCGCTGCCATGGCATCGGCATGAGCGATCACTTGGCCAAGCCAGTACGTTTCGAGGCTTTGCAGGCGACGCTGGAGCGGCTCGTGCTGTGTCCACCAGAGGGCGAAAGCGCCGAACATTCGGCGCGTATGCCACTTTTTTAAGGCCTGGGTCGGTGCTTAACTGAAATCAAGGCCTCGATGTCACGTGGCCTGTTTCCAAGAGGCCCGTCATGAACCTGCACCGGTTTGCCGAAACCCACGACGTCACCAACCAGCCACCGTCTTTGGACGGCACCAACCTGTACCGTATCGACCTGCCCCTGCAAGAGTGGGCGCGTCGCTTTGGCGCCGGCTGGGCCGAGTCGCGCATCGAGGCCTATGGTGCCCTGGCCGGCGGGCCGTTGATGGAGGCCGGGTTCCTGGCCAACCAGCACAAGCCGGTGTTCAGCAGCCATGACCGTTATGGTCATCGAATTGACTTGGTGGAGTTTCACCCCGCGTACCACGAACTGATGCGCACCGCCGTCGAGCACGGCCTGCCGTCGCTGCCGTGGGCCCATCCGCAATCCGGCGCCCACGTGGCGCGCGCGGCGATGACTTACCTGCACAGCCAGGCCGAAGCGGGCACCGGTTGCCCGCTGACCATGACGTTCGCCTGCGTCCCGGCCCTGCGCTTGCAACCGGAGCTGGCGGACCTCTGGCTGCCGAAGATCCTCAGTACCCAATACGACCCGCGCAACGTCGGCATCGCCCACAAGGCCGGTGCGACCATCGGCATGGCCATGACCGAAAAACAGGGCGGCACTGACGTGCGCGCCAACACTACCCGCGCCTACGCGGTGGGCGCGGGTGGGCCGGGGCAGGCCTACGAACTGGTCGGCCACAAGTGGTTCTGCTCCGCGCCCATGTGCGACGCCTTCCTCACCCTGGCCCAGACTGACAAGGGCCTGACCTGTTTCCTGCTGCCCCGGCATCGCCCGGATGACACGCGCAACGAGTTCTACATCCAGCGGTTGAAGAACAAACTCGGCAACTGCTCTAACGCCTCCAGCGAGGTGGAGTTCCGTGGCGCCCTGGCCTGGATGATCGGTGAAGAGGGGCGCGGCGTGCCGACCATCATTGAGATGGTCGCCATGACCCGCTTCGATTGCATGGTCGGTTCCAGCGCGCTGATGCGCCAGGCCTTGACCCAGGCAAGCCACCACTGCGCCCACCGTTCGGTCGGCGGCCGCGTATTGAGCGAACAACCGTTGATGCAGAACGTGCTCGCCGACCTGGCCCTGGAAAGCGAAGCGGCCTTGGCCTTGAGCCTGCGCATGGGGCGGGCGCTGGATCACCTGGGGAATGAACAGGAAGCCAAATTCGCCCGGCTGGTGACGGCGGTGGGCAAGTATTGGATCTGCAAACGCGCGCCGGCCATGATCAATGAAGCCGCCGAATGCATGGGCGGCGCCGGGTATGTCGAGGACAGCATCCTGCCGCGTCTGTACCGTGAGGCGCCGGTGAATTCAACGTGGGAAGGTTCCGGCAACGTGCAATGCCTGGACGTGCTGCGGGCATTGTCCAAGGAACCGGGTGTGCTGGAGGCGTTGTTTGTCGAACTGGGCGATGGGCATGGCGACCCCCGGCTGGCGCGGCATATCGAGGGGTTGAAGTCAGCGTTCATGGACACCCAGGATATCCAATACCGCGCCCGTCAACTGACCGAGGATATCGCCCTGGCGCTGCAGGCCAAGTTGTTGCTGGAGGCGGGGAATGCGGCGGTCAGCGATGGCTTCACTGCCAGTCGCCTGGGTGAGTCATCGGGGCGGGTCTACGGCGCCTTGCCGCGCGGGGTGGATGTGCAGGCCCTTGTCGCCCGTTCAACCCCGTTATCTCCTTGAATAAACGCGGTCAAGTGTGGGAGGGGGCTTGCTCCCGATAGCGGTATGTCAGCCAAGAATCCAGTGACTGTCACACCGCTATCGGGAGCAAGCCCCCTCCCACATTTTAAAGGGCATTCCAACTCTGGTGTTTCAGTGAGGCAGGGATACAGGCAAGATAAAGGCCTGCAAGTCCAGAACACAGGATGCTTACCGTGACCGAAGCTTTTGTTGTCGTTCAAACCGCTGAAGAGGCCGTGGATCGGCTGGCGGCCCTGCATGAGCGTGCGACTGGCGCGCTCAATCAAGCCCTCAAGCAATACCTCAAGGACCGCGTCGAACCCGACGCCGCACAACGTGCGCTGTTTCGCTATCCGGAACTGCGCCTGACTTACCACTGCCACGGCGAAGTCCCACAGACCACCCGGGCGTATGCCAAGGTGCAGTTGCCGGGTACCTACAGCGTGACCGTCACCCATCCGGCGGCCTTCCGTAAGTACCTGCTGGAGCAACTGGTGCCGCTGATGCACGACTTCACCGTGACGGTGGAAGTGGGCGTCAGCCAGCAGAACATTCCGTACCCGTACGTGGTGGAGCAGGGCGATGAGCTGGCCGGTTCCGGTGTGACTGCCGCGACCCTGGCCCGCGTGTTCCCCAGCACTGACTTGTCGGCCGCCACCGATGGCATCGCCGACGGCCTCTATGACTGGGAAAACACCGACCCGCTGCCCCTGGCCCTGTTCGACGCGGCCCGTGTGGACTTTTCCCTGCGCCGCCTGGTGCACTACACCGGCAGCGACTGGCGCCATGTGCAGCCGTGGATTCTGCTGACCAACTACCATCGCTACGTTGACCAGTTCATCGTGCATGGCCTGGAGCAACTGCGCAGCGACCCGCGTTTTATCCGCATGGTGCTGCCGGGCAACGTGGTGATCGACAAGAGCATGGACCACGGCGAAGCGTCGGCGATTGCCGCAGGCGTGGTCTGGCACCGCTACCAGATGCCGGCCTATCACCTGCAGGCCACTGACGGCCACGGCGTGACCCTGGTGAATATCGGCGTGGGCCCGTCCAACGCCAAGAACATCACCGACCACCTGGCAGTGCTACGCCCGCATTGCTGGCTGATGATCGGGCACTGCGGCGGCCTGCGCCAATCCCAGACCATCGGCGACTATGTATTGGCCCACGCCTATATGCGTCGCGACGGGATTCTCGACCGTGTGGTACCGCCGAACATCCCGATCCCGGCCCTGGCCGAGGTGCAGCTGGCGCTTCAGCAAGCGGCGGCCAACGTCACCGGCGAAAAAGGCGAAGAACTGAAAAAACGCCTGCGCACCGGCACCGTGTTGACCTACGACGACCGCAACTGGGAGCTGCGCTGGGCCCAGGAGCGACCGCTGATCAACCTGTCCCGCGCGGTGGCGGTGGACATGGAAAGCGGCACCATCGCCGCCCAGGGTTACCGCCTGCGCGTGCCCTACGGCACATTGTTGTGTGTGTCGGACAAACCGCTGCACAGTGAGATCAAGTTGCCGGGTTCGGCCAACGCGTTCTATGAGCGGGCCGTCAGCCAGCACTTGAAGATCGGCATCGAAGCGGTCGACCTGCTGCGCACCGAACTCAATGCGCTGCACTCGCGCAAACTGCGCAGCTTCGACGAGCCGCCGTTCCGCTAAGCGGTGGGGATGGTCATTTAGCGGTCAGGCCACTAGCATTGTCGGTCCTGACCGTTAGATGTTCCTTCGCCATGTCCCGTCCTACCCGTCCCGATTCGCGCCGCCCTGGCGTGAAACCCCCGCATGCGGGCCCGCGCCGTGTCGCCAAGGCACCGCCGGCCGAGCCGAAGCTGATCCTGTTCAACAAGCCGTTCGATGTGCTGACCCAGTTCAGTGACGAAGGCGGGCGCGCGACCCTCAAGGACTACATCGATATTCCCGGCATCTACCCGGCAGGCCGCCTGGACCGCGACAGCGAAGGCCTGTTGCTGCTGACCAACGATGGCCAGCTACAAGCGCGCATTGCCGACCCCAGGCACAAGCTGGCGAAAACCTACTGGGTGCAGGTCGAAGGCGAACCCACCGAAGTACAGCTGCAATGTCTGCGCGACGGCGTGGAGCTTAACGACGGCATGACCCTGCCCGCCGAGGCCCGGCGGTTGGAGGAGCCTGATTTATGGCCACGCAACCCGCCGGTGCGCTTTCGCAAAAGCGTGCCCACCCATTGGCTGGAACTGGTGATTCGTGAAGGGCGTAACCGCCAGGTGCGGCGCATGACCGCCGCGGTGGGCTTGCCAACGTTGCGCCTGGTGCGCGTACGGATTGGCGACTGGTCTATCGAAGGCCTCGATCAGGGCCAGTGGAAGGCAGTACCGCCACGTTTATAAGGCACCGGACTCGATCAGGCCGATCACCACGCTCTTGATGATGAACGCGGCCACGCCCAGGCCCAGCACGAAAAACAGAATGAACGAGCCAAAGCGCCCGGCCTTGGACTTTTTCGCCAGGTCCCAGACGATAAAGCCCATGAAGATAATCAGGATCGTGACCAGGCCGGTCATCATCCATTCTTCGAACAGGGCGGGGTCGATGTTGTTCATGGGGCTTCCTACTAAGGCAGGCGGCAAGTATAAGGCAGCGTCACAGGCACAACATTGACCTGGATCGAAGTGCAATCAAACTGTGGGAGGGGGCTTGCTCCCGATAGCAGAGTGTCAGTCAGTATATTTATCAACTGATCCACCGCTATCGGGAGCAAGCCCCCTCCCACATTTGGATCTCAGTGTTCTCAGGTGCGCAGGTGAGTCAGGGGCAGTTCGGTGCTATTGAGCACCTGGTTCAGCACAAAGCTCGAGCGCACGCTGGTCACGCCTTCAATCCGGGTCAGATGCCCCAGCAGCAGTTTCTGATAGTGGTCCATATCCGGCACCACCACTTTCAACTGATAGTCGGCATCCATCCCGGTCACCAGGCTGCATTCCAGCACCTGGGGCAAGGTGCGGATGGCCGCTTCGAAATTTTCGAAACGTTCCGGAGTGTGCCGGTCCATGCCGATCAACACGTAGGCGGTCAGGCTCAGGCCGAGCATCTTGCGGTCGAGCAACGCGACCTGACGGGCGATGTAGCCGTCGTCTTCCAATTGCTTGACCCGGCGCGAGCAGGGCGAAGGCGACAGGCCGATGCGCTCGGCCAACTCCTGGTTGGAGATCCGTGCGTCACGCTGCAATTCCGCCAAAATACTCAGGTCGTATCGGTCAAGCTTGCTCATTGGGTTGGCCTTTGTCGTAACTATTGCGGTGAATTATCCATGAAGGGTTAAAAATTGCGCAAGCACTGTTTATTGACGCAATCTTCGCAATCATCCGTCAGGCGCGGGCCTGTATCTTTATCAACAGAATCACCGCCTGGACAACAGTCCACTCGCAGCAAGCCCAATCAGGCCCGCTGCGGCCGCCACCCGAGCAGGGTTGAGCCGGCCTCCAGGCTGCACACTGTCCACAAGACGGCGTGAGGTGAGCCAACGTCAAAAGCGTTGAGCCAGGACGAAATTCTCAAGGGGTGGCCGACGGGTCACCCCTTTTCTTTTGCGTTCAAGAAAATAGTTCTCGTGACTGATAACCTGTCTCAGAACCGGTCGAGGCTTTTCCAGTCTCATGATCGAGCCCTAATCCGCAGTGAGGAAAAGCATGAAGCGCATCTGGCGTATGGCGGGTGTTGGTTTGCTGGTGGCCAGCGTTGGCGCCCAGGCGGTGGCCGACGAACGCGATAACTCACCGGGCCAGGGGCAGCGCCCACAGGGCGGCGGCGGTCAGCATGAGCGCGGGCCGGAAGGCGGCGGGCGTTCGGAGAACAACCAGCCACGCCCGCAGAATCCGCATATTGATCGCGGCGGCCAGAATGGCGGCGGTCAATGGCAGGGGCGCCCGCAGGCGAATGAACAGGGGCGGCCGCAACCGCAGCCACAGCCGTCGAACAACCTGCCGATCCAGGGGCGGCCCGATACCGTGCGCCAGACCCAGGAGCCGCGCCAGGGCTATTACCGCGATATCCCACGGCGTAACGACGACGACAACCGACATTGGGAGGCGGGCGGTCCAGGTTCGCGGCCTGGTGACCATGGCCGTCCCGGCGACAACCGCTGGCCGGGGCGTCCCGATGGGCACGGCAACGGTTGGGGTTCGGGCCCGCAATATCGTCCAGGCTATATCGTCGACCGGTTCCCCGACCGCAATTACCGCGTGCCGTACCGTGGCCAGGACTACTTCTACTCCGGCGGCTACTGGTATCGCCCGCAAGGCCCGCGCTATGTGGTGGTGAGGCCACCGTATGGCATCCGGGTGCAGTATCTGCCGGACTACGCGCGTGAAGTGTGGGTGGGCGGTTCGCTATTGTTCCTGGCGGCTGGCGCCTACTACGCCTACGAACAGAACACCCAGCAATACGTGGTGGTGGAACCGCCGGCGCAGGTGCCGGCGCCTCAGCCAGCGCCGCAAGGCAATGGCTATAACGTGGTGGCCTACCCGGCCAACGGGCAATCCCCGGCTCAGGTGCAGCAGGACGGTTACGATTGTTATCGCTGGGCTGCACAGCAAAGCGGCTTTGACCCGCAGACCGCCACCTATGCCCCCGACCCGGCGGTGGTGCAAACCTACCGCCAAGCCCAGGGCAACTGCCTGAGCAGTCGCGGCTATCAGGTCCAATATTAAGCGCTGGCGCCGGTGACCACTTCCTGCGGGTCGGCGTGCACCAGCACCTCGGCCTTCGGGTAGGCCTGATGAATGGCATCGGCGGCCTGGTCGCTGATGCCGTGGGCCACCGACAGCGTCAGTTCTCCCGGCAACTCCAGGTGCAACTGCACGAACCAGTGGTTGCCGGAAACCCGCGTGCGCAAGTCATGGGCGCCCAGCACGCCCGGTACGCTGCGGGCCAGGTCGAGCATATGCTGGCTGATATCCGCCGGCAGTTCTTCGTCCATCAATACGGCAAAGCTTTCCCGGGCGATCTGGATGGCGCTCCACAAGATGTAGGCGGCGATGCCCAGGCCGAACCAGGCGTCCACCTGATGGAAACCGAAACCCGCGAGCACCAGCGCCACCAGGATGCTGCCGTTGAGCATCAGGTCGGAGCGGTAATGCAGCGAATCGGCGCGCACCGCGTTGGAGCCGGTTTCGCGGATCACCCGGTGTTGCAGCATCAACAACGCCACGGTCAGCGCCAGTGAAAACACGATTACGCCGATGCTCAGCCAGGGCGCGCCTACAGGCTCCGGGTGTTGCAAGCGTTGGTAGGCCTGAAAGGCGATCAACACCGCGCTGCCGCCGATAAACAGCGCCTGGGCCATGCCCGACAGCGACTCCGCCTTGCCGTGACCGTAACGGTGATCGTCATCGGCGGGGCGCAGGGCGTAGTGCACCGCCAGCAGATTGAGCAGCGAGGTCACGCCGTCGAGCAGCGAGTCGGTCAACCCGGCGAGCATGGCCACCGAGCCACTGAACCACCAGGCGATGGCCTTGGTGATGATCAACGCACTGGCCACGCCCACCGAGGCGCGGGTGGCCAGGCGCAGGAGCCTGGCGTGTTCGGGACTGCTGGTCATGGCGCTGTCCTTATGCTGCAGGCTGCAGGCCCAGGGACGCCAGTTGTTGCACGCTGCCCTTGAATTGGATCAGGCGTGGATCGTCCAGCGGCAGGGTGTGCCCGGTTTCCTTCTGGATGATGCCTTGCAGCTTGGCGTTGTCGACCGTGCCGTCGGCGCCGATGGCTTCGTGCAGTTTTTCCGGCGCGACCTGGGCGGTCTTGCCTGGTTCGAAGTAGATCGCCCCCGTGGCGAAGTCGACGCCGAACGCGATCAGCCCGGGGATCACATAGAACAGCAAGCCGACCGCATCGAGCACGGCAATCGCCGGGTCGATCTTGCCGTCGATCTGGCCACGGCGATCCGGGTAGAAAATCGAACCGCAGGCGGTGAGTTGGCTCAGCAGGGTGACGGCCAAGACGCCGCCAATGACACGGGAAGCGATACGCATGAAAAAGTCTCCTGAACACAATTGATAAATGACTATATCGCACTGCCTGATCGTTCCCACGCTCTGCGTGGGAATGCATGCCGTGACGCTTTGCGTCAACTTGCGCAGGTATTGGAACGCGGAGCGTTCCGGGCGGTATTCCCACGCAGAGCGTGGGAACGATCTCAGTATGGGAACGATGTTATTCAGACCCGCGCAAGCATCCGGCAGTTCGCCGTTATACTCGCCGCTCTGCTTTGGAGCCAGTATGAATTCGTTGCCGATTGATGATGTTTTACCCGCCCTGCGTGACGCCTTGGCGATTCGCCATGAAGCCGTGCTGGAAGCGCCCCCCGGCGCCGGTAAAACCACCCGCGTGCCCCTGGCCTTGTTGAATGAGCCGTGGCTCGCCGGGCAAACCATCTTGATGCTCGAACCCCGGCGCCTTGCCGCGCGGGCCGCTGCCGAGCGCCTGGCCAGCGAGTTGGGCGAGAAGGTCGGTGAAACGGTCGGCTATCGCATTCGCCTCGACAGCAAGGTCGGCCCCACTACCCGCATAGAAGTGGTCACCGAAGGCATCCTAACCCGGCGCTTGCAGGACGACCCGGCGCTGGACGGCGTGGGCCTGCTGATCTTTGACGAATTCCACGAGCGCAGCCTCGACGCCGACCTGGCGCTGGCCCTGAGCCTCAACGGCCGCGAGCTGTTTCGCGACGACCAACCGCTGAAAATCCTGCTGATGTCCGCCACCCTTGAAGGCGAGCGCCTGGCCGAGCTGCTGGATAATGCGCCGATCCTGCGCAGCGAAGGGCGCATGTTCCCGGTGCAGATGCGCTGGGGGCGGCCGTATCAGGCCGGGGAATTTATCGAGCCGCGCGTGGTGCAGACAATCCTTGAGGCCCTGCATGACGAGACCGGCAGCGTGCTGGTGTTTTTGCCGGGGCAGGCGGAGATTCGTCGGGTGCATCAGCAACTGGCCGACGCCTTGGGGGATCACCCCAGCGTTTTGCTGTGCCCGCTGCACGGCGAGCTCGACCTCAATGCCCAACGCGCCGCCATCGACCCCGCGCCCGCCGGTCAACGCAAAGTGGTACTGGCCACCAACATTGCCGAGACCAGCCTGACCATCAACGGCGTGCGCGTGGTCATCGACGCCGGGCTGGCGCGGGTGCCGCGCTTCGACCCCGGCAGCGGCATGACGCGCCTCGACACCCAGCGCATCTCCCGCGCCAGCGCCACCCAGCGTGCCGGTCGGGCAGGGCGGTTGGAACCGGGGGTGTGTTATCGCCTGTGGTCCGAGGACCAGCATGAAGGGCTGGCCGCCTATGGCAGCGCGGAAATTCTCGCCGCCGACCTCGCCGGCCTGGCCTTGCAACTGGCGCGCTGGGGCGTCACGCCCGCGCAGTTGGTGTGGCTGGACCGGCCACCGACCGCCGCCTACGCCCAGGCCCAGGATTTACTGGTGCGCCTCGGCGCCTTGAATGACGACACACTCAGCGCCCATGGCCAGAAAATGGCCGAGTTGCCGGCCCACCCGCGTATCGCCCACTTGCTGTTGCGCGGACAGGACCTGGGCCTCGCCGCCATGGCCTGTGATGTCGCGGCGTTGTTGGGTGAGCGCGATATCCTGCGCGGCGCCGGTGCCGACTTGCACAGCCGCCTGGCGCTGTTGTCCGGCGAAGAGCGCGCCCGTGGTACCCAGGGTGGTGTGCAACGGGCCAAGCAGCTGGCCCGCCAATATCGCGGCTATTTAAGAGGCAAGGCCACCCAACCGGTGGCCGACCCCGACCATCCGCGCTGGCTCGGCGCCTTGCTGGCGTTGGCTTACCCGGACCGCGTCGCCCAACAGCGTCGCCCCGGTGGCGCCGAATACCGTTTGGCCAATGGGCGCGCCGCACTGTTTGCCGAAGCCGACAGTTTGATGAAACACGCCTGGCTGGTGATCGCCGATCTGGGCAGCCGCCAGGGCCAGCGTGAAGAGCGCATCTACCTGGCGGCGGCCTTCGACCCGGCGCTGTTCGACACGGTGCTGGCCGAGCAAGTGCGCAACGTCGACCAGCTCGACTGGGACGAGCGCGAAGGCGTATTGCGCGCCGAACGCCAGCGCAAGGTCGGTGAGCTGGTCCTCAGTCGTGAAGCGCTCACCGGCCTCGACGAGGCCACACGCAGCCAGGCCCTGGTTGATCTGGTCCGGCGCAAGGGCCTGGAGCTGTTGCCCTGGACACCGGAGCTGCGCCAATGGCAGGCACGCGTCCTGCTGCTGCGCCAGCTCGATACCGGCAAAACCAGCGAATGGCCCGACGTCAGCGACAGCGCTTTGCTCGCGGGCCTGGAACACTGGCTGATGCCCTACCTGGGCAAAGTCTCGCGCTTGAGCCATTTCGCCCACCTGGATATATCCAGCTACCTGCACAACCTGCTGCCCTGGCCACTGCCCCAGCGCCTCGACGAACTGGCGCCGCAGCATGTGAAAGTGCCGTCTGGCTCATCGGTGCGCCTGGACTACAGCGAGCACCCGCCGATCCTGGCGGTGCGCTTGCAGGAGCTGTTCGGGCTGGCGGATACGCCACGGATTGCCGGCGGGCGCCAGGTGGTGAAGTTGCACCTGTTGTCGCCGGCGCGGCGGCCGGTGCAGGTGACGCAGGATTTGGCGAACTTCTGGCGCAGTACCTATGCCGAGGTGAAGAAGGATTTGAAGGGGCGATACCCCAAGCATTACTGGCCGGATGATCCGCTGGTGGCCGAAGCGACGGCGCGGATCAAACCCCGAAAGTAGCAACGATGAGAATCCCATGTGGGAGGGGGCTTGCTCCCGATAGCGGTGCATCTGCCAGCATATTCTTAGCTGACAGACCGCTATCGGGAGCAAGCCCCCTCCCACAGGGTTTTAGAGTGTTGGTTATTGCGCGGCAGGCAGCAGGAACCGGCCGATCACCGGCAAATGGTTGGAAATACGCAACGTGTCTTCCTGCCTTACCTTGGCCGCCACCCGCTTGATCCGCGAGCTGTAGAACAGATAATCCAGCGTACGGTCCGGCCCGTCGAGGCTTGGGTCGTTGGGGAAGTGCGTCAGCCATTTCTCACGGTCGATCCCGCTGGATTCACTGTTGCTCGGGATCATCGGGTATTTGTCCCACAGCAGGTGCAGCTCACTGTCCGGCGAATACTGGCCGCGTTTTTGCGCATCCAGGCGCAGGAATTGGCCCAGCGGCAGCGCATTGAAATCCCCGCCAATCACCCAGGGCGTGCCACGACCTTCCAGTTTGTCCAGCAGCTTTACGGTCGCCTGTACTTGCTCCTGCACGGCACTGCGTCCAGGCATGCCGCCGTCCAGGCGCGTGTTGAGCACCGCCAGTTGGCCACCGTCGCTCAGGGGCAGGTAAGTCAACAGCAGGGCGGGCTTGGGCTGGAACTGGCGGCTGATGAAGTTGGCCTGCGGGGTCGGCAATTGCAGGCGCTCGGCGTGTTCGATCTGGTAGCGGCTCAGGGTCGCCAATTTGCGGCCGACGCTGCCGAAGATATGCAGGTTGGGCACAAAGTCAGCTTTCCAGTCGAAGGCCTGGGCGCTGCAGGGGTAGAGGTCGACCAGGCGCTCCTGCAGTAAGGCAAGCTGGTCCTGATAGTGGGAAGGCTTTGCGCCTTCGTCGATTTCCTGCAACAGCAGGATGTCGGGCTGTTCGTCGCGGATCACCCGTGCCACTTCGTCAAGGCTGAAAGCCATGTCTTCAACCGTGGGGCGCTCGTCCGGGCCGCTGCCGTCGGCGGTGTCGTACCAGAACACGTAGTTCTTGCCGGCCAGGTATTGCACGTTCCAGGTCATCACCTTGAGTGCCTGCCCCGGCAGCAGGGTCGGCGCACGCGGCGCGACGCAGCTGACGGGCAGGGTTTCCTTGGCGACGGGGCGCCAGGTCAGGCTGTAGACCAGGGCCGTCAGCAAGCCCGCAATCAGCAGCAGGCTCAACAGGGTGATGCGCAATAAACGGGTCATCGGCTCGGCTTATGTGCGTTTCAGGATGGGCACGGAGCATATCACCGCACGTCGGCGTCGCCACCGATCAACATGAATAAACGGAACAGCACCACACTGGTGAACAGCTGCAGGAAACTATGGGCGCTGTCCATCAACAACCCCAGCAATGGCGCGGGTTCGGGATAGGCCGCCACGCTGGCGCCCTTGAGCAGCCACAGCGGGGTCATCACGCACAATAGGCACACCAGGATTCGCCAGAAGTGCCCACGGGTCAGGCGCAGGCTTTCCTTCATCGCTTCAAGCGCCGACATGCCGCGCAAAACCAGCAGGTACTCGGCGAACGCCAGCACCACCATCAGCCACAGGCCCGGCAGGAAATACAGCGACAGCCCGAGCAGAATCAGCAGCGTGCTCATGGCGGTCAGCAGGGCGAAGCGCGGCCACATCGCCAGCGCCATGGCCCACACGTCCTTGGTGCGTGGCGATTCGCCACGGGTGCGCGCGTCGAGAAACAGGATCAGCGCGCCGGTGTACAACGGGTACACGAGTAATCCCACCACCACGCTGTAACCGCTGAAGGCATCCGGGCCCAGCGTGTGGTCGAGCACCTGTTGCAGCAGGGCTTCGAGGATTACCAGCGGCAGGCACAGCTGGACGATGGCGCCCAGGTTGCGTTGGGTGAAGCGCAAGGAGTCGCGCAGTACGTCTAGCGGATTCATCAGAGTCATCACAGGCCGAAAAAGCAGAGGCACACTTTAACCGATAGCGGGCGTGGGCAAGCAAACGTAAACCTTGCGTAAAGACCATTGAAACAATTGGTAACAGCCCCATAACTAGGGCGTACCTTGCCTGACGCCAGGCGGGACCCTGATTTTTACCGGCAATCTAACGAGGTCGCCATGAACAGCGAAGAACAAACCCTGATCGACGGACTGTTTTCACGGTTGCAGCAAGCCGAAACGGACTCAGCCCCCCGCGACGCCCAGGCCGAAGCGCGGATCAAGGAACACATGACTCGCCAACCGGCCGCCGGCTACTACATGACCCAGTCGCTGCTGGTGCAGGAACACGCGCTGCAGAGCCTCGATGCGCAAAACAAGCAGCAGGCCCAGCAGATCCAGCAATTGCAGGAAGAGCTGCAGCGCGCCAAGTCCGCGCCAGCGGCCCCGGCGAGCAGCGGCGGGTTTCTCTCGAGCATCTTTGGCGGCGGCGGTTCGCGGGATGCACAGCCTGCGCCGAGCAACGCGGGCGGCGGCTGGCGTGAACCGGCGCGGCCAGCCTTCAACCAGCCGGCACCGCAACAGAATTATCAACAGCCGCAACCAGCGGCCGCCGCCGCGCCAGCGGGTAGCGGGTTCCTCGGTGGCGCGATGAAAACCGCCGCCGGCGTGGCCGGTGGTGTGTTGCTCGCCGAAGGCATCAGCAGCCTGTTCCACCACAACCAGCAGCCGCAGGTGGTGGAAGAGATCATCGAACAACCGGCGCCCGCCAGTGATCAAGGTGGTTGGGGCAACGATGATCAGAAATTCGCAGGCAATGACAGCTGGGGCAGCAACAACGCGGACAGCTTCGCCGACAGCGATTATTCCGACGATTCCTCCTCCTTTGGCGATGACGATTCCTTCGTCTGACACGCCCGGCCGGGGCGCTACGGCGCTCCGGTCTGATTTTTTCCCGGAAACCTTCCCTTGGCTGGCATACTGGCACCCTTTCCGGGCGCTGGCGCCTGGCTGTCATTGAGGAAGTGCGGTGAAGAAAATTGCAGTGTTCGCCGATGTGCAAAACCTCTATTACACCGTTCGCCAGGCCTATGGCTGCCACTTCAACTACGCGGCGCTGTGGGCGGATATCAGTGCCCATGGGCAGATCGTGGAGGCGTACGCCTATGCCATCGACCGTGGCGACAGCAAACAGCAGCAGTTCCAGCAGATCCTGCGCAACCTCGGCTTTACCGTGAAGCTCAAGCCTTACATCCAGCGCAGTGACGGCTCGGCCAAGGGCGACTGGGACGTGGGCATCACCATCGACATCATGGACGCCGCCGCGAACGTCGACGAAGTGGTGCTGGCCTCCGGCGATGGCGATTTCGACATGCTGCTCGACCGCATCATCCACAAGCATGGCGTGCAGGCCGTGGCCTACGGCGTGCCGGGGCTGACGGCCAACTCACTGATACGCGCCGCCAGCCGCTACGTGCCGATCGAAGGCGCGTTGCTGCTTAAATAAGCGCTGTGGCTCACTCAATTGTCAGACGGAGTTGGAACAGGTTTGGAACGTATAGCGGTCATCGACTTTGAAACCACCGGCATCACCCCGAGCAACCACTGCCGGGCCACGGAAATTGGCGTGGTCATCCTTGAGCGCGGGCAAATCGTCGACCGCTACCAGAGCCTGATGAATGCCGGCGTACGCGTGCCGGGCTTTATCGAACAACTCACCGGCATCAGCAACGCCATGCTGCGCAGCGCACCGCCGGCCGAGCGGGTGATGAACGAGGTCAACGAATTCGTCGGCACCACGCCGTTGATGGCGCACAACGCCGCGTTCGACCAGAAGTTCTGGGACTTTGAGCTGAGCCTGATCCGCCGCACCCGCCTGCAGAAATTCGCCTGTTCTTTATTGCTGGCTCGTCGGCTGATGCCTTCGGCGCCAAACCACAAGCTCGGCACCCTCAACACCTACGCCCAACTGCCCCACACCGGCAAGGCTCACCGGGCGCTGGCGGATGCGGAAATGGCCGCCAACCTCACCGCGCACCTGGCCCAGGAACTGCGCCAGACCCATGGCCTGCGTGAGCTGTCACACGATTTGCTGTGCACCTTGCAAAAAGTGCCGGCGGCGAAGATCAATGAGCACCTGAAGAAACATCGCGGGTTTTAACAGAACAACGCCGTTCAAAATGTGGGAGGGGGCTTGCTCCCGATAGCTGAGTGTCAGTCGCCAGATGTACTGGCTGACCCACTGCCATCGGGAGCAAGCCCCCTCCCACATTAGTTATGTGTTGTTCATCGAGGCTGTGTGCACGCCAACGCCTGGTCCACCACCCCCTTCGCCATCTCCACCAAATGCATCACCGCCCGCTGCGGCGCCTTCATTACCTCACCCGACGCATGTGCCGTCTCCACCGCGCAATGCAACAAATCCGCCGCGTGCGCCAGGGCGTCTTCGAAGCTCAGGTTGTCATTGAGGATAAAAGTGGGCGCATCCGGAGCGGACGCTTTGAGGTAGTAGTCGATAGCACGACGGTGGAGCAGGGCGTCTTCGCTGAGGAAGTCGGCTTTGGACTTGGGTGGATCGGGGGTGACTTTGACCATGGTGAAACTTCTCCGTCAGGTAAGAAGCTGCACCCGTTCGCTTGCACACGAATTAGGGTGGCAGCAGTACGCAGGTGTGCAAGACCGAGACGGAGTCCGGTAGATCCGAAGATCTCCCGCGTACAGCTGCCATGACACTTAGCGCCTGAGATAAACCCAGGCGTAGAGAGTAAAGGCTATGCGTATTACCGTCGTCGGACTTGCACGTCCGGTCACCGAACATTCGATGACAGGGCGAGACTAGCTACCGAATCCGACGGAAACAAGGCCGTGGGATTCTCTAGGAATCGTCCCGCAAATGAAAGAGATCGGTCTTGCTGGCTATGGAATATCGGCCTTTTTTCAGCTCGTTCCCACGCTCTGCGTGGGAATGCCTCTTGCGACGCTCCGCGTTGCGATCAGCTCAGCGACCAAGTGTACGGGCGGTTTAAACAGGTTTTGTAACTTATGTTTATCCCTCTGCCTTTCTAGAATAAGCCTCCCATCTCCTGCCATAGAGCCGCCCAATGCCTGGCCCACGTCGCTTTCCCTTACCGTTGATCGCCGCTTTTTTTGCGTTGTATGTGATCTGGGGTTCCACTTACCTGGTGATTCGCATCGGCGTGGAGTACTGGCCGCCGTTGTTGCTGGCGGGGATTCGGTTTTGCACGGCGGGCGCGTTGATGTATGGCTACCTCAGGTGGCGTGGCGCGCCTGCGCCGACGTGGGCGCAGTGGAAGGCGGCCGGGATGATCGGCATTTTGCTGCTCACCGTGGGCAATGGCGGCGTCAGCGTGGCGGAACATATGGGCGTGTCGTCTGGCGTGGCCGCGTTGGCGGTGGCGACGGTACCGTTGTTTACCTTGTTGTTCGGTTTTTTCTGGGGCGCGCGTAATACGCGGCTGGAATGGGCCGGGGTGATCCTGGGGATTATCGGCATCGCCATGCTGAATATGGGCAGCACTCTGCAATCGAGCCCGATGGGCGCGGTGTTGCTGTTGATGGCGGCGGCTTCCTGGGCGTTCGGTTCGGTGTGGAGCCGCCACTTGCCGCTGCCCCAGGGCGCGATGGCGAGCGCTGCGGAGATGCTGGTGGCTGGCGTGGCATTGTTGATCGTCAGCGGCGTGTCGGGTGAGCATTTGCAGGCGATGCCGCCATTGGAAGGCTGGCTGGCCCTGGCCTATCTGACGGTGTTTGGCTCGATCATCGCCTTCAACGCCTACATGTACCTGCTCAAGCATGTGCGCCCGGCGGCGGCCACCAGCTATGCCTATGTGAACCCCGCAGTGGCGGTGTTGCTGGGGATTGTGTTCGTCGGCGAGTCCATCGGCCTGGAAGAAGCCCTGGCAATGCTGGTGATCATCAGTGCCGTATTGCTGATCAGCCTGCCGCAGTGGCGCAAGCCGAAGGCGGAAATAAGGTAAACTGCGGCGCATTACGCCCTTGCGCTGAATTTTTCCTACGGTAAACACATGACTTTCGCCTCCCTTGGCCTGATCGAACCCTTGCTGCGCGCCCTTGAGACGCTTGGCTACCAGACCCCGACGCCGGTGCAGGCGCAAGCCATTCCGGCGGTGCTGGCCGGTCGTGACCTGATGGCCGCGGCCCAGACCGGCACCGGCAAGACCGCCGGCTTTGCCTTGCCGCTGCTGCAGCTGCTGACGATGGAAGGGCCGAAAGTCGCCGCCAATTCGGCGCGTGCGCTGATACTGTGCCCCACCCGTGAACTGGCCGAGCAGGTTCACGCCAGCGTCGCCGAGTACGCCCAACACCTGCCATTGACCACTTACGCGGTGTATGGCGGCGTGAGCATCAACCCGCAGATGATGAAGCTGCGCAAGGGCGTGGACATCCTGGTTGCCACGCCCGGTCGCCTGATCGACCTGTTCCGCCAGAACGCGCTGAAACTCAATCAGCTGCAAACCCTGGTACTGGATGAAGCCGACCGCATGCTCGACCTGGGCTTCTCCGAAGAGCTTGCGAACATTTATCGCATGCTGCCGAAAAAGCGCCAGACCCTGCTGTTCTCCGCCACTTTCTCCGATGACATCCGCCTGCTGGCCGGGCAGATGCTCAACGACCCGCTGAGCATCGAAGTCAGCCCGCGCAACGTCGCCGCCAACACCGTGAAACAGTGGGTGGTGCCGGTGGATAAAAAGCGCAAGGCGGAGCTGTTCGTGCACCTGATGCGCAAGGGCCGTTGGAAACAGGTGCTGGTGTTTGCCAAAACCCGCAACGGCGTGGATGCGCTGGTGGATAAGTTGCAGGGGCTGGGCATCAACGCCGACGGCATCCATGGCGACAAACCCCAGGCCACCCGCCAGCGTGCGCTGGACCGCTTCAAGGCCAGCGACGTGCAGATTCTGGTAGCCACCGACGTGGCGGCCCGTGGCCTGGACATCGAAGACTTGCCGCTGGTGGTCAATTTCGACCTGCCGATCGTCGCGGAAGACTACATCCACCGCATCGGCCGCACCGGTCGCGCGGGCAACACCGGTGAGGCGATTTCGCTGGTGTGCGCCGATGAAGTGAACATGCTCTCGGCGATCGAGATGCTGACCCGCCAGACCCTGACCCGCAAGATGGAACCGGACTTCGAGCCGGAACACCGCGTGCCGGATACCGATGCCAGCGGGCAGGTGGTAAAGAAGCCGAAAAAGCCGAAGAAGCCCAAGTTGTCGGGTGGCGGTGGTAAGCGCAATTTGGGCAAGTGGGTGGACAGCGGCGACGTGGCGCCGGCGGAGCCTTCGATCAAGCCGGTGCGCAAAGTGCCGGTTTTCAACACCGGGCCGCGTAAGAAGAAGTGATTTTGCGGTGTGGCTGATGGCCTCATCGGGGGCAAGCCCCCTCCCACACTTGACTGTATTCACAAATCAAAATGTGGGAGGGGGCTTGCTCCCGATGGCGGCTTTGATTCCACCACACAGCTCAGCTATTAAGCCATTCCAACAGCCCAAGCCCAGCCGCCCGGCCACTGGCAAAACACCCCGTCAGCAAATACCCGCCGGTCGGCGCCTCCCAGTCCAGCATCTCCCCGGCACAAAACACGCCCGGCATTTGCTTGAGCATCAGCCGCTCATCCAACGCTTCGAACGGCACACCGCCGGCCGTGCTGATGGCTTCATCCAGTGGCCGCGTCCTGACCAGTTTCAATGGCAACGCTTTGATATCCACCGCCAACTGCGCCGGGTCATTGAAGTGCTCAGCAGGAGCCAGCTCGCGCAACAGCGCCGCCTTGACCCCATCCAGGCCCAATTGACTGTGCAAATGCTTGCTCATCGACCGCGACCCGCGCGGCTTGGCCAGTGCCGCCTGCACCTTGTGCAACGGCTTGCTCGGCAGCAGATCGATATGCACGGTGGCGGCGCCGTCGCGGTTGATCGTTTCCCGAATCGGCGCCGACAGCGCATAGATCAGGCTGCCTTCGATACCGGTGGCGGTCACTACGCATTCGCCCAGGCGAGGTTTAGCGTCGCCCAGCCCAATGGCGACGTTTTTCAACGGCGCCCCGGCGAATTTGCTGACCATCAAGTCGCTCCACGCCGACACCTCGAAACCGCAGTTGCTCGGCTGCAGGCGCACATAAGGCACGCCACGCTCTTCGAATAAATTGAGCCAGGCGCCATCGGAGCCCAGGCGCGACCAGCTGCCACCGCCCAAAGCCAGGAGCACCGCAGCGCTGCGCACGGTTTTCTCGCCCTCCGGGCTGTGGATAAGTAAGTCACCTTCGGCATTCCACCCCAGCCAACGATGCCGGGTGTGGATAACCACACCTTGTTCACGCAGGCGCTTGAGCCAGGCCCGCAGCAGCGGCGCGGCCTTCATGTCCGTAGGAAATACGCGGCCGGAGGTGCCGATAAAAGTTTCGATGCCCAGGCCGTGAATCCACTCGCACAATGCTTCGGCACCGAAGCTGCGCAATAACGGCGCCATGTGCGGCGCGCGGTCGGCATAGCGCGAGAGGAACGCCGGGTAGGCTTCGGAGTGGGTGATATTCATGCCGCCCACGCCGGCCAGCAGGAACTTGCGCCCCACGGAAGGCATGCCGTCATACAGCTCCACGCGCACGCCCGCCCGGCTCAGGACTTCTGCGGCCATCAGCCCGGCAGGGCCGCCGCCGATGATGGAGACAGGGTGAGGAGAAGTCTGAGGCATGGGCAGGGCTACGGTGCTGTGAATAGGCCGAGCATTCTACCCGACGAAGGCGTAGCTGCCTGATCAAAAAACGTACACTTTCCTACAAGCCATACGGCTAAACGCTTTCAGACCGTTACGCTCAAGTTATCCACAGCTGGTTCCACAGGCATTGTGGGTAACGTCCACAGTTCAATGACAACCTGATGACGTCCACACGCGCTGCGCGCTGTGGTGCAGGATGCCGTGGCGGCGGGCCAGGGCAGGGCGGTCCTTGCTGTAGCCGCCACCGATCACGCCCATCAGCGGAATGTCGCGGCCCAGGCAGTGACGCATCACGCTTTCATCGCGAGCGGCGACGCCGGCATCGGTCAGCTTGAGGTAACCGAGTGCGTCGTCCTTGTGTACATCCACGCCGGCGTCGTACAGCACCAGGTCCGGCTGGTAGAGCGGCAGCAGGTAGTTGAGCGCGTCATCGACCACCTTGAGGTAGTCGGCATCGCCCATGCCCATCGGCAACGGAATGTCCCAGTCGCTCTGCGCCTTGCGCGCCGGAAAGTTTTTTTCGCAGTGCAGCGATACGGTGATGGCGTCCGGCGTGTCATGCAGGATGCGCGCGGTGCCGTCGCCCTGGTGTACGTCGCAGTCGAAGATCAGCACACGGTTGACCCGGCCGCTGGCCAGCAGGTAATGGCTGATCACGGCCAGATCATTGAAGATGCAAAAGCCCGCCGGGTAATCGTAGTGGGCGTGATGGGTGCCACCGGCAAGGTGACAGGCCAGGCCGTGTTCCAGCGCCTGCTCAGCCGCGAGGATCGAGCCGCCCACCGCACGCACGGTGCGTCGCGCCAGGGCTTCGCTCCACGGCAGGCCGAGGCGCCGTTGGTCCTCGCGAGACAACTCGCCGCTCATATAGCGTTCGATATACCCAGGTTCATGGGCCAGGCCCAGAATCTCTGCCGTGCACAGCTGCGGGCGCAGCAAACGGCTGTCCTCGGTCAGGCCGCTGTCCACCAGGTGATCGCGCAACAGGCGAAACTTGTCCATGGGGAAGCGGTGGTCCGCCGGGAACTCGGGGCTGTAGTCATCGTGGTAGATCAATGGCAAGGGCATGGGATTTTCTGACTGGAATCTGCGTCGGATCTTACCAGCGCTGTACACTCACGCACATGGCAAGGGAGGGGACCCATGGAGCCGATACTGGAATTGGAAAGCGCACGCCTGATCATGCGCCAATGGCGTGACAGCGACCTGCTGGCCTTTGCGCAGATGTGCGCCGACCCGCAGGTGATGCGTTATTTCCCGGCTAAATTGAGCCACTTGGAAAGCGCTGCACTGATTGGCCGGATCCGCGGCCACTTCGCCGAATATGGTTTTGGCTTTTGGGCTTTGCAGCGCAAGGACACCGGTGAATTCATCGGCCTCACCGGGCTGCAGAACGTCAGTTTTGAAGCGAATTTCACCCCGGCGGTGGAAATCGGCTGGCGTCTGGCCCGCGAGCACTGGGGCCTGGGTTACGCCAGCGAGGCGGCCTGGACCGCATTGCGCTGTGGTTTCGATCGCTTGAGCCTGGATGAGGTCGTCGCCTTCACCACCGAAGCCAATCTGCCATCACAAAAAGTCATGCAGGCCATCGGTATGCATTACGATCCGCAGGCAGATTTCGAACACCCCAAAGTCGCAGCCGATGACCCGCTGCGTCCGCATGTTTTATACCGCATCACCCGCGCCCAATGGTTGGACACGCTGCACGGATAAGCAGCCCGGAATGCCCTATCGAGTTTAGGAGTTGCTCTATGAGCCAAGTATTGGAAGATCTGGTGGACTTGCTGACCCTGGAGCCGATCGAGGAAAACCTCTTTCGCGGCCGCAGCCAGGACCTGGGTTTTCGTCAACTGTTCGGCGGCCAGGTGCTTGGCCAATCGCTGTCGGCGGCCAGCCAGACTGTAGAAGAAGCGCGCCACGTACATTCGCTGCACGGTTATTTCCTGCGCCCAGGCGACGCCGCGTTGCCGGTGGTGTATTCGGTGGACCGTGTGCGCGACGGCGGCAGTTTCAGCACGCGCCGCGTCACGGCGATCCAGAAGGGCCACCCGATTTTCACCTGCACCACTTCGTTCCAGTACGACGAAGCAGGCTTCGAACACCAGACCACCATGCCCGTGGTGGTCGGCCCGGAGAACCTGCCGTCGGAGCTGGAGCTGACTCAACAGCGTGCGCACCTGATCCCGGAGCATATGCGCGACAAGCTGCTGTGCCCCAAGCCCATCGAAGTGCGGCCTGTTACCGAAAAAGACCCGTTCAACCCGCAGCCGTCCGACCCGGTCAAGTACGTGTGGTTTCGTGCCGACGGCGCCCTGGCCGATGCGCCGGCGTTGCATAAATACCTGCTGGCCTACGCCTCGGACTTCGGCCTGTTGACCACCTCGCTGCTGCCCCATGGCAAGACCGTGTGGCACAAAGATATGCAGGTCGCCAGCCTCGACCACGCGCTGTGGTTCCACGCTGATCTGCGCGCCGATGATTGGTTGCTGTATGCCATGGACAGCCCATGGGCTGGCAATTCCAGGGGCTTTTCCCGGGGCAGCGTGTACAACCGCGCCGGGCAACTGGTGGCGTCGGTGACCCAGGAAGGCTTGATTCGCCATCGCAAGGACTGGGCATGAGCCTGGCCGACGTCCGGCATTGGGTGTTTGATATGGACGGCACCCTCACGGTGGCCGTGCATGATTTTGCGGCCATCCGGGTTGCGCTGGAGATTCCTGCTGAAGACGATATTCTCACGCACCTTGCCGCATTGCCGGCGGATATCGCGGCGGCCAAGCATGCCTGGTTGCTGGAACACGAGCGCGAACTGGCGCTGGGTTCGGTCGCCGCCGCGGGCGCGGTGGAACTGGTGCGCGAGCTGGCCGCACGCGGTTATCGCCTGGGAATTTTGACGCGTAATGCGCAGGAACTGGCGCATGTCACCCTGGCAGCGATTGGCTTGGCGGACTGTTTTGCCGCCGATGACGTGCTGGGGCGTGAGGACGCACCGCCCAAGCCGGATCCGGGCGGCCTGTTGAAGCTGGCGGCGGCCTGGGATGTCGCACCGAGCGAGATGGTGATGGTTGGCGATTACCGCTTCGACCTGGATTGCGGCCGGGCGGCCGGGACGCGGACGGTGCTGGTTAATTTGCCGCAGAACCCGTGGCCGGAGTTGGCGGATTGGCATGCCGAGGATTGTGCGGCGTTGCGCCGAATGATCTAGCCCAGGCAATGAAGATCAACTGTGGGAGGGGGCTTGCCCCCGATAGCGGTCTGTCAGCTAAATATGTGCTGGCTGACAGACCGCCATCGGGGGCAAGCCCCCTCCCACATTTTGAGCCGGTTTCTTCAGTCAGTGCGGGAACAGCACGTTCTGACCCTGCGGCGAGGTAAACATTTTATCCCCGTCATGCCCCACTCCCGGTACTTCTACCAGCCTGTGACCCAACTGCGGATGCCGCTGCTTGAGGGCGTCAAAATAGTTGTGCCCGCGAATCAGCCTATACGCACCCTGGGTTTCGGCTTCGCAGCTTTTGTCCAGCGCCGGGTGGTTGGGGTCGGTGTCTTGTTGGCCCAGCAGGTACGTGACATCGCGTGAAACATAAGCCTGCTCCAGTTGCTCGGCGCCCTGGCCCTTGGCGTAGTCCGGTACACCTTGCATGCCGTACTTCCAGTCGTTGAAATCAGGGCAACCGGCCGTTTCGAACTTCACCGGGCGTTGTGGGCTGAAGTAGGCGTAGGACGATGGGTTGGCCACCACATACCGCAGGCGGATGCCTTCGGTCTGCAGCATTGGGTGAGCGTGGCCGGTGACCGCGAAGCGCTGTACCACCTGGCCGCCACCGGAATGGCCGGCGACGACGATTTCTTTCAGGTGCGGGAACAGTGCGCGGTTGCCCAGGTGTTGGATGATCTGGTCGAGGGCGCCAAAAGAGCTGACCGCGCCCGGACCGATGGACGGCGCGCCGGCCATCCAATCATTGCCCTTCCAACGCAGCACCTGGTCATCCAGGTGGTGACGTTTCACGTCCGCCTGGTTGAGAAACTGCGGCGCGATCACCAGCACATGTCCCCCAACCCCGGCATGGGCGGCGGCATCGATACCGCTTTTCAGATAGGTCTGCGCATTGCGCAGGCGGCCATGCACGATAATCAGCGCGCGCGTGACCTCCGGCAGCGGCTGGCGCCAATCCTGGCTCAAGCCCAGGCTGAGATCGCCCGCATCCACATGAAGACGGTCAGGGCTGACCAGGTTGACGCCGTGTTCGCCAGCCAACGCTGAACAGGACATCAACCACGCCAGCAGCCAGCCCACGCGTTTATGCATTTAAAGGCTCTTGGCCGTAAAGGTGTCGCATTGGGAGATTTGGCCCTGGGCGAAGCCGGTCTTGAACCAGCGCACGCGCTGAGCCGACGTGCCGTGGGTAAACGAGTCCGGCACCACGCGCCCTTGGCCCTGTTGCTGCAGGCGGTCGTCGCCAATGGCGTTGGCGGCATTCAGTGCTTCTTCGATATCGCCGGGTTCCAGCCAATTCAGGCGCTTTTGCGCGCGGTTGGCCCAGACGCCGGCAAAGCAGTCGGCTTGCAGCTCCTGGCGGACCAGCAGGCCGCCGTCGCCTTGCATCGGCCGACCCTGCTGGCGCGCGGCCTGGATCTTGGACGAGATGCCAAGCAGGGTTTGTACGTGATGCCCGACTTCGTGGGCGATCACATACGCCTGGGCGAAATCGCCTGCGGCCTGGAAGCGTTGCGACATTTCACGGAAGAAATCCAGGTCCAGGTACACCTGCTGGTCAGCCGGGCAATAGAACGGGCCGCTGGCCGAGGTGGCGCCTTCGCAGGCGGAGTTCACCCGGCCACGGAACAGGATCAGTTTCGGGTTCTTGTAAGCCAGGCCGTTCTCCTGGAACACCTGGCCCCAGGTGTCTTCGGTATCGCCCAGCACCGCGCGCACGAAGTCGGCCTGCTCGTCGTTGGCCGGCGGAGCCTGACGCGATTGCGTGCTGACCGACGGCGCCTGCTCCATCTGGCCGGTCAATTGGCCGAGGATCTGCATCGGGTCCTGGCCGGTGAGCCAGCCGATGCCGACGATCAGCACGATAGCGGTCAGGCTCAGGCCCTTGCCGCCACCGAAGCGCATCCCGCCACCGCCGCCACCGCCGCTGTCATCGCGGGCATCCACCACGTTGTCGCTGCGTCGGCCTTTTTTCCATAGCATGGGGCAATCCTCTTGTTAACGGTCCGGCAAAAATATGGATGGAGTATGGTCGTAGTTAGCGGCAATAGCCTTCGCCGCTGGCGACAATCAGGCAGTCTTTTTTATCGGCCAGCCATTTCAAGCCAGTGGCTGCGCCATCCCCGGCGCGCAGCACCTGCGGGCCGTCAGGGCGGGTAAAGGCGATGCCATCATCGGTTGCCTGGCCTTTGAACGTGCCCGAAGCGTCGGCATCCAGGCCATACTGCATGGTCAGAAGGTAGTGGCCGCGGCCGATGCTGTCGTCCTTGGCGATGTTCAGGTTCAAGCCTTCGACGCCGATCCACTTGCCCACCCATTTATCGGTGGGTGGGGTTTCCGGTACCAGGGTCGCCTGCACAGACGCGGGGGCGGGCTTGGGGCCTTCTTTCGGCGTTTTATCGCAGGCAGAGAGCAGGGCGAGGGCAGACAGCGCAAACAGGATTTTTTTCATAGCGGCAGGGCCTTGATTAAAAAGTGTGCAACGCCGGGGCGCGCGTGCTGGGTTGGACTCAAATCCACTGATTTAGTGCGCTGTTCGCCCGGTGTTTGGTTATGCTCTTGGGGCAGACGCATGCCCGGCTGCTAGATTACTTCGGTTGAGTGCCACCGTGTTCAGCTCGCCACACAAGAGAATTCAATGACTGTCAGTACCCCGCTTTCCGGCGTCAATCATCCCTTCAAAGGCATCCTGCTGATTGTGCTGGCGACGTTCCTGTTCTCCAGCCACGACGCCCTGTCCAAATACCTGGCCGGGTTCTACCCGATCGTGATGGTGGTGTGGGCGCGGTACATGGTGCACACGCTGCTGATGGCCGGGATCTTCCTGCCGCAATCGGGCCTGCGCGTGCTGCGCAGCAAGCGGCCGGGGATGCAGGTGGTGCGGGCGTTGTGCTTGTTGGGCACCAGCCTGTTCTTCACCACGGCGCTGCATTACATCCCGTTGGCGGAAGCCACGGCGGTGAACTTCCTTGCGCCGATCCTGGTGACCGCGCTCTCGGTGCCCCTGCTCGGCGAGCACGTCACGCGCGGCCAATGGCTGGCGGTGATCTGCGGGTTTATCGGCGTGGTGATCATCATCCATCCGGGCGGCGAGCTGTTCACCCCGGCGGTGCTGTTGCCGCTGTGCTCGGCACTGTTCTTCTGCTTCTACCAACTGCTCACGCGCATCCTCAGCCAATACGACAGCCCCACCACCAGCAACTTCTTCGCCGGCCTGTGCAACACCCTGGTGATGAGCGCGATGGTGCCGTTCTTCTGGCAGGTGCCGACCCTGTGGCATGGGGTGATGATGCTGGCGCTGGGCACCTGCGGGATGACCGCGCACTTGATGCTCACCCAGGCGTTCCGCTTCGCGGCGCCGGCCTTGCTGGCGCCGTTCGGCTATTGCCAGATCGTGTTTGCGGGGTTGTTGGGTTGGCTGGTGTTCAGTCATACCCCCGACATGACCACGGTGGTCGGTATCGGGGTGATCTGCATGAGCGGCTTGGCCGCTGCCTGGCAGCAGCGGCGGCGTTGATTACACCTCTACCGTAGGAATCTTGCGCGGCGCCATGAAGTACATCCACACCAGTGCGATGAAATACATCGCCGGAATCAGGGTGAACAACAGCGTGTAGTTGTTGTTGGTCACGGTCAGGATATGGCCGACGATCTGGGTCATGAACATGCCGCCGATGGCCGCGCACATGCCGCCGAAGCCGAACACCGTGCTCATCATGTGCTTGGGCGTGTAGTCCATCACCAGGCTCCAGATGTTGGCGGTCCAGGCCTGGTGCGCGCCGATGGCCAGGGAGATGGCGAACACCGCGACCCACAGCTGGCTGGAACCGGCCGCCATGATCACGCCGACGATGCAGCAGGCGAACAAGAACATCGACAGCAGCCGTGCCTTGATCGGGTTCATCCCGCGACCGATCAGGAACGAGGACAGAATGCCGCCGCCCACGCTGCCGAAGTCGGCGGTGAGGTAGATGATGATCAGCGGAATGCCCATCTGCGTCACGTTGATGCCCAGGTTGTATTGCTGGTTCAGGAATGGCGGCAGCCAGTACAGGTAGAACCAGAACACCGGCGCGGTCAGCGAGTACGCCAGCGCGAAGGCCCAGGTGCCGCGCATGCGCAGGATGCGGCTGAACGGTACGCGGGGTTGTTCCGGCTCGACTTCCTGTTGCACGTAGTCCAATTCGGATTGTTTAACGGTGGGATGCTCTTCCGGGTTGTAGTACTTCAAGCCCCACAACACCAGCCAGATACCCCCGAGCGCCGACATGCACAGGAACGCCGCCTGCCAGCCCCACACGTGCAGAATCAACGGCAGCAGCATGGGCGTCATCATCGCGCCGACGTTGGTGCCGGCGTTGAAGATACCGGTTGCCACCGCGCGCTCGCCGGCCGGGAACCACAGGCGCGTGGTTTTCACGCACGCCGGGTAGTTGGCGGCCTCGGTCAACCCGAGGATAAACCGGCAGACCATGAAGCCGACAGCTGAGGTAGCCAGGCCGTGCGCGCCGGTGGCCAGGCTCCACAGCAGCACCGCGCAGAAAAACACGCGCTTGACGCCTACCCGGTCGATCAAGCGGCCTTGCAGCACAAAGCCGATGGCGTAGCCGACCTGGAACCAGAAGTTAATGTTGGCGTAGTCCATCGCCGTCCAGCTCATTTCCTTGGCCAGAATCGGTTGCATCACGCCCAGGGCGGCGCGGTCGATGTAGTTGAGGGTGGTGGCGAAGAACACCAGGGCCAGCATGCCCCAGCGGGTTTTACCCACGGCCAGGGCGCCGCGGATCTTGTCGCCGATGCCGGCGTGCGGGGTGCCGGGGCGCGCGGCCAGGGCGGAATTTTGCAGAGGCATGAGGTCGTACCCGTTTTTGAAATTTTTATGGTGTGATCTGGGTCTTGGTGCAAGGTCGATGGTGCGCAGTGGTTAAAAAGTCGTCAATTCATCAAAGGGGCATAGTGTTCGATAATCGCACCAAAAACTAACCGGTTCGTACATTTTAATTGCCGCGTGTAGGCTGTGGGCGAATAATTTGCCATAAACAACAATTGCCGGGAGTGACCCATGCAACGTTCCATCGCTACCGTGTCGTTGAGCGGCACCCTGCCGGAAAAGCTCGAAGCCATTGCCGCCGCCGGGTTTGATGGCGTTGAGATCTTTGAAAACGACCTGCTGTACTACGACGGCAGCCCGCGTGAAGTCCGGCAAATGTGCGCCGACTTGGGCATCGCCATTACCTTGTTCCAGCCGTTTCGAGACTTCGAGGGCTGCCGCCGTGATCGTCTGGCACGCAACCTCGAGCGCGCCGAGCGCAAATTCGATCTGATGCAGGAGCTGGGCACCGACCTGGTGCTGGTGTGCAGTAATGCCTCGGCCGATTGCGTGGGCGATGAACGCATCCTGCTGGACGACCTCAGCCTGCTGGCCGAACACGCGGGCCGCCGTGGCTTGCGAATCGGCTATGAAGCGCTGGCCTGGGGCAAACATGTGAACACCTGGCAGCAGGTGTGGAACCTGGTGCGTCAGGTGGATCATCCCAGCCTGGGTGTGCTGCTCGACAGCTTCCACACCCTGTCGCTCAAGGGCGACCCAAGTGCCATCGCCGAGATCCCCGGCGACAAAATCTTCTTCGTGCAAATGGCCGACGCGCCGATCCTGGCCATGGATGTGCTGGAGTGGAGCCGGCATTTTCGCTGCTTCCCCGGCCAGGGTGAG
Organism: Pseudomonas sp. R4-39-08; assembly: GCF_003852275.1. NCBI lineage: Bacteria > Pseudomonadati > Pseudomonadota > Gammaproteobacteria > Pseudomonadales > Pseudomonadaceae > Pseudomonas > Pseudomonas sp. R4-39-08. Next base: position 5,081,927 of record NZ_CP027733.1, on the reverse strand, counting down.
TTCGACCTGGCTGGGTTTCTCGCGCCGATCATCCAGAGTGGCTACACCGGGCCGTTGTCCCTGGAGATTTTCAACGACGGCTTTCGCGCCGCACCGACTCGGGCCAATGCGGCGGATGGTTTGCGCTCGCTGCTGTATCTGGAAGAGAAAACCCGCCAGCGCCTGGCGGCGGAACAACCCGCCGCGCCCGTGGATATCCTGTTCGAGACCCCGGCGGCCAGCGAGTACGACGGCATCGAATTCCTCGAATTTGCGGTGGATGAAAGCCTCGGCGCCAAGCTGACCCATTGGTTGGAACGCCTGGGCTTCGCCAAGGCCGGCCAGCATCGCTCCAAGAACGTGAGCCTGTTGCGCCAGGGCGATATCAACCTGATCCTCAATTGCGAACCTTATTCCTTTGCCCACAACTTTTTCGAGGCCCATGGGCCGTCGTTGTGTGCCACGGCGATTCGGGTCAAGGACAGCGCCAAGGCGCTGGAGCGGGCGGTGGCCTACAAGGGCCAGCCCTATCGCGGCCTGGTCGGGCCCAATGAACTGGAGTTGGCGGCCGTACGGGCGCCGGATGGCAGCTTGATTTACCTGGTGGACCAAAGCGAAGGCGGGCTATACGACACCGATTTCAACCTGCAACCCGTCACCGCCAGCGGCGGCTTGCTGCGCATCGACCATATGGCCATGGCCCTGCCGGCCGACAGCCTCGACAGCTGGGTGCTGTTCTACAAAAGCTTGCTGGACTTTGAAGCCGATGACGAAGTGGTGCTGCCCGATCCTTACGGCCTGGTCAAAAGCCGCGCACTGCGCAGCCGCTGCAGTTCGATTCGCCTGCCGCTGAATATTTCCGAGAACCGCAATACCGCCATTTCCCACGCGCTTTCGAGTTATCGCGGCTCGGGCGTGCACCACATTGCCTTCGATTGCGCGGATATTTTCGCCGAGGTGCGCCGGGCCAAGGAGGCCGGGGTGCCGCTGTTGGATATCCCGCTCAACTACTACGACGATTTGGCCGCACGCTTTGATTTCGACGATGAGTTCCTCAGCGAACTGGCGTACTACAACGTGCTGTACGACCGCGACGCCCAGGGCGGTGAGCTGTTTCATGTCTACACCGAAGCCTTCGAGGGCCGGTTTTTCTTCGAGATCATCCAGCGCAAGAACGGCTATGCCGGGTACGGCGCGGCCAACGTGGCGGTGCGTTTGGCGGCAATGGCCAAGTCGCGCAGCGGTGCGGTGCGTCAGGCACGTTTATAACGGTGGGGAGGTGCTTCCTTCGGGGAGCGCCTCGGCCCATAATCGGGCCTGCATAAAAACGCCGTGAGCGCACCATGACCCTGACTCCCGACCTCTCTGCCGTGTCAGACGCACCGCGCAAGAGTCGCAAGAACAATCCGGAAAAGACCCGCGAGAATATTCTCCAGGAAGCCATTGTCGAGTTCGTTCAGCAGGGCCTGTCCGGCGCCCGCGTGGACGCCATCGCCGAGCGCATCCACACCTCCAAGCGCATGATCTATTACTACTTCGGCAGCAAGGAGCAGCTCTACGTCGAGGTGCTGGAGAAGCTCTACGGCGATATTCGCAACACCGAGACCCGCATGAACCTCACGGCCCTGGAACCGCGCGAAGCGATCCGCCGGCTGGTGGAGTTCACCTTCGACCACCATGACCAGAACGTGGATTTCGTGCGCATTGTCAGCATCGAAAATATCCACAATGCCGAGTACGTAAAGCGCACCAGTACGATCAAGGACATGAACAGCAAAATCCTCGAGGGGCTCGGTGAGACCCTGCGTCGCGGCGCTGAAATGGGGCTGTTTCGCGAAGGGTTGGAGCCGCTGGATGTGCATCTGTTGATCAACTCGTTCAGTTTTTACCGTGTCTCCAACCGGCATACCTTCAGTGAGATTTTTCAGATTGAACTGTCGGATGAGGCGATCAAGCAGCGGCATCGCGAGATGATCTGCGAATCGGTGTTGCGTTACCTGCAAGCTTGAATACACCGAGTGACCATTGTGGGAGGGGGCTTGCCCCCGATTGCGGTCTGTCAGCTGAGCATGTGCTGACTGATACACCGCTATCGGGGGCAAGCCCCCTCCCACATTTTCGGTCCGGTTTCTACTGCTGGCTGTTCATACTCTGAAAATGCGCCAACATCCTGCCAGCATCTGCCGCTTCGCCACTGAACAACTCAAACGCCTTCACTGCCTGAAACACCGCCATATTGCCGCCATCCAACGTGCGGCAACCCAAGGCGCGTGCGTCGCGCAGCAACTCGGTTTCCAATGGGAAATACACGATTTCCGCCACCCACAACCCTGCATGTAATAACGCGGCGGGCACCGGTGTGCCGGGCAGCTTGGCCATGCCCATTGGTGTGGTGTTGACCAGGCCGTTCGCCTGCGCCATGGCGTTGGTCAAGTCGCCGCCGACCTGGGCACGACCGTTGCCAAAACGCCGAGCGAGGTTATCCACAAGCTCGCGGGCGCGGAGGCTGTCCAAGTCAAAAATGCTCAGCTGTTCAACGCCCTCGGCCAGCAGCGCATGCGCCACTGCCGCGCCTGCGCCGCCGGCGCCCATCTGCACCACGCGCTGGCGTGGCACATCACTCAAGTTGCGTCGGAAACCCTCAGCAAACCCCAGGCAATCGGTGTTATGGCCGATGCGCTTGCCATCCTTGAACACTACGGTGTTGACCGCGCCAATGCCCTTAGCCTCGTCGGACAATTCATCGAGCAACGGCAGGATCGCCTGCTTGCACGGGTAGGTAATGTTCAAGCCGGTGAAGTGCATCTGCTCGGCGGCACGCAGCAGCTCGGGCAGGGCGTGGCTGTCCAGGCGCAGCGCTTCCAGGTCGATCAGGCGATACAGGTAGCGCAGCCCCTGGGCGTCACCTTCCTGTTCATGCAGAGCGGGCGTGCGGGAGGCCTGGATGCCGGCGCCAATCAGGCCGGCGAGAACGCGCGGTTTCATCAGGCGCATCCTTTCAACGAGTGGCTGAAATGTTCCAGGGCCAAGTGATAGCCATGGCTGCCAAACCCGGCCAGCACCGCCTTGGCGATGGGCGAGACAAAGGAGTGATGACGAAACGCCTCACGGGCATGCACGTTGGATAAATGCACTTCGATCACCGGCACTTCGCTGGCCACCAGCGCATCGCGAATCGCCACCGAGGTATGAGTCCAGGCCGCCGGGTTGATCACGATCCCGGCGCAACGGGCGCGGGCGGCGTGGATCCAGTCGAGCAGTTCACCCTCGTGATTGGTCTGGCGAAACTCGATGGTCAGCCCGAGCTTTTCCGCGCTGCGCCCGCACAGGGCGGCGATATCGGCCAGGGTTTCGTGGCCATAGGTGGCAGGCTCGCGGGTACCGAGCAGGTTGAGGTTGGGGCCGTTGAGCACCAGCACGATAGGCGGCATAGAGGGGTCTCCACAGTTTTTATTGGTTGTGGAGACAAAATGTACTGAATGGTTAGTTTGGTCAAATGAAGTCACTGGATCTGTTCGATTATCGAACCGTTAATCAGCAGGGGCAGCTGTTGATGAAGTGTTACGCCGGATTGCAGTGCGAACACGAGTGACGGGCGTGGCCGGAGTCACCCCAGCTGTCGGCATGAGTGGTTACAACCCGGCGTTCGCCGGTTTGTTCGTCGTTACTAATCTTTGAAGCAGCTTCGTGAGCACGAAGCCGGTTGTCGGGTGGCACGGGGAAATTGTTACCTGACGGAAAATAACCTAACGGATGGGTTACTATGAGAATAGGTGCTTACAAGGGATATGTAATCTCGGTATTTCTCAGGGATGAGCATTGCCCGCCCCATGTGCATGTCAGGGGAAGGGCGTGGGATGCGCGTTTTCGTTTCAGCTTTCTGGATGGGGACGTGGAGCTGTGGGATGTAAACCCTGAGCGCTGCCGACCACCCAAGGCGGTCTTGGAGGAGTTACGCAAGGCAATAATGCAGCCGCACTACTTGGCGCGGGCACGCAGGATCTGGTGGGAAAACCTGCAAACGGTTTGCCTGGAGAACCATTCCTGGAATTGGGAAACCAGTGAGTTGTTGCCGGGGTTGATCATCCAGCGGGGTGTTTATGTGATTGCACGTGCCCGGCACGATGTCGCAGGGCAAAAAACAATTTTGAGCCTGGTCAGGGCACCGGGGTCTGTGGAGATTGAATTATGAAAAAAATCGTAAAAGCCAAAGTCAAACCCTACGTGCCTCTCAGCGATGCCGACGTTGACAAGGCAATCGCCCGTGGGCGCAAGCTGAAGCGTCTGTATGCCAACGCCAGCAACGTGCGCTATCAAGACGACTGCATCTCCATTGGCTTCAGCGATGGCAGCCGTATCATGTTGCCGGTGGCCGGTCTGCCGGAGTTCGAGAAGTTTTCCCAGCAGGACTTCCAGCAATTGGAGGTCGGTTTCGGCGGCAAGGCGCTTTGCTGTGAGGCCCAGGATCTGGACGTTTCGATCACTGGCCTCATCGCCACAAGCCAGCCTCTGATGGACCTCGCTACAAGCCTGGTAGCCTCCCGAAACGGTCGCAAACGCAGCGCCGCCAAATCGGCCGCCGCCCGGGCCAATGGCAAGAAGGGCGGCCGGCCGCGCAAGGAAGTGTTGGAACCTGGCGACCCGACGGACACATGAATTTCAGTGTGGGAGCTGATGATGCCTGACAGAGTTATCGACGGGTCAGCAACACACCCGATTCCATATGGTGCGTCCACGGGAACTGGTCAAACATTGCGCACTGGGTAATGCGGTGCGTGTCGTGCAGCTGCGCGATGTTCGCCGCCAACGTCTCCGGGTTGCAGGAGATATACAGGATGTTGTCGAAGCGCCGGGTCAGTTCGCAGGTGTCCGGGTCCATGCCGGCGCGGGGCGGGTCGACGAAGACGCTGCCGAATGCGTAGCTTTTCAGGTCGATGCCGTGCAGACGGCGGAACGGGCGCACTTCATTCAGGGCCGCGGTGAGTTCTTCGGCGGAGAGGCGCACCAGGGTGACGTTGTCCACGGCATTTTCATCGAGATTGCTCAGGGCCGCATTCACCGAGGTCTTGCTGATTTCGGTGGCCAGCACGTTACGCACGCGGGTCGCCAGCGGCAGGGTGAAGTTGCCGTTGCCGCAGTAGAGTTCCAGCAAGTCGTCCGGGCGATCACCCAGGGCGTCGTACGCCCAGTTGAGCATCTTCTGGTTCACCGTGCCGTTAGGCTGGGTGAAGGCGCCCTCGGGTTGGCGGTAGCTGAATGTGCGGCCACCGACCTCGATTTTTTCCACCACGTAGTCGCGGCCGATCACATCGCGCTTGCCCTTGGAACGGCCAATGATGCTCACGTTCAGCTCAGCCGCCAGCTTGTTCGCTGCGGTGTGCCAGTGTTCATCCAGCGGGCGGTGATAGCACAGGGTGATCATCGCGTCGCCGGCCAGGGTGGTGAGGAACTCCACCTGGAACAGTTTGTGGCTCAGGGCGGCGCTGGCTTGCCAGGCGGCCTTGAGCTGCGGCATCAACTGGTTGATGCGCTGGCTGGCGATGGGAAACGCTTCGATCAGGATCGGCGTGCGCTTGTCGTCCTGGGCGAACATCGCGTAGTGGCGCTCGCCGCCTTCGCGCCACAGGCGAAACTCCGCGCGCAGGCGGAAGTGCTGCAGCGGCGAGTCGAAGACCTGCGGCTCGGGGGCGTCGAACGGTGCCAGCAGGTCACGCAGGCGCGTGACCTTGTCTTGCAGTTGAGCGGTGTAGTGTGCGGCGTCGAAAGTCATGCGTTGAACCAGCCCAGCTTGATCACGAACAGAATCGACAGAATCACCAGGGCCGGGTTCAGCTCACGGTAGCGGCCCGAAAGCAGCTTGATGGCGGTCCAGGCGATGAAACCGAAGGCGATGCCGTTGGCGATGGAGTAAGTGAAGGGCATCGCCAGGGCGGTGATTACCACCGGCGCGGCCACAGTAATGTCATCCCAGTCGATTTCGGCCAGGCCGGACGTCATCAAGACGGCCACGAACAGCAGCGCCGGCGCGGTGGCGAAGGCCGGTACGCTGGCCGCCAGCGGTGAGAAGAACAGCGCCAGCAGGAACAGGATCGCGACCACGATGGCGGTCAAGCCGGTACGGCCACCGGCGCTCACGCCAGCGGCAGATTCGATGTAGCTGGTGGTGGTCGAAGTACCCAGCAGCGAGCCGGCCATGGCCGCCGTACTGTCGGCGATCAGCGCACGGCCCATTTTCGGCATGTGGCCGTCCTTGCCCATCAGGCCGGCGCGCTTGGCGACGCCGATCAGGGTGCCGGAGTTGTCGAACAGGTCGACGAACAGGAACGCGAAGATCACGCTGACCAGGCCGATGTCCAGCGCGCCCTTGATATCCAGTTGCAGGAAGGTCGGGGCCAGGGACGGTGGCATCGAGGTCACGCCGCCGAACGGGGTGAAGCCCATCACAATGGACACGATGGTCACCGCCAGGATGCCGATCAGCACCGCACCACGCACGGCCAGGGCTTCCAGGGCCACGATCAGCACAAAACCGAGGGTGGCCAGGATCGGCGCCGGTTGTTTCAGATCGCCCAGGCCCACCAGCGTGGCCGGATTGGCGACCACGATACCGGCGTTGTGCAAGGCGATCAGCGCCAGGAACAGGCCGATACCGGCGGCAATCGCCGAGCGCAGGGGCAGGGGAATGCTGTTGATGATCCACTCACGGATACGGAAGATCGACAGCAGGAAGAACAGCACCGCCGAAATGAACACCGCGCCCAATGCCACCTGCCAGGTGTGGCCCATGTGCAGGACCACGGTGTAGGTGAAGAAAGCATTGAGGCCCATGCCCGGCGCGAGAGCGATCGGGTAGTTGGCGATCAGGCCCATCACGATCGAACCGATGGCCGCCGCGAGGCAAGTCGCGACAAACACCGCGCCTTTGTCCATGCCGGTTTCGCCGAGGATGCTCGGGTTCACGAACAGGATGTAGGCCATGGCCAGGAATGTCGTGATACCCGCGAGAATCTCGGTGCGCACGTTGGTGTTGTGGGCTTTGAGTTGAAACAGCTTTTCCAGCATGCCGGCTCCCTGTGACGCTATCTTGCGTCGTGATTTGTTGACCTCTAAGTCAAAGCACAAACTGCGCCAAGCGCTTGTGGCTTCAGAGAGGATCGGAAAAAGCGGCGCATCATACCAGCAGCCGAGGCTGTGTGGCGCATGGCCTTGAGGCATACTGCGCCGACGTTCAACAGCAGGTCATCGACAGCATGAAAAAAGCCAACGCGTGGAGTCTAGCTCTGATCCCTTGTCTGAGCCTGTGGCTCGGCGCGGCACCGGTGTGGGGCGCGGCTGCACCGGCCTTGAGCGAGGTGCGGGTGTTCAAGGTCGAATCGGCGAAGTGCAGCGAGGCCATCCCGGACCGTGTGCAGACCACCCAGATGTGCGAGCACCGTGGGCCGACGAAGGTTTCGGTAATGGAAGTCGGCCTGGGCAACAGCCCGATGGGCCGCTTCAACGGCGCCGAGTTGAACGGGCAACGCACGGCGGTGTGCCAGGTGGGCAACATCAGTGAGGCCTGTAACGGCGTGGGCACGCTGATGGGCTACATCTATGTGTTTGACCTCAACGTGCAAGCCCAGGGTTGGTTCGAGTTCACCAATACCTCGATCAATCCTCCGCAAAACACCCTGAAAGCCCAGCTCAATATCCGCTGATCAATTGGCTTGAACGCTCAAAACCCTGGGAAGTCGTACCCCTGAGACGGCGATTTCCCTGAACGCCGCGGATGTACATCAACCCGTGAGGTGTTTATGAGCGCGACCCCCAATGGCGCCACGGCCCAGCCGTTCGTCGCCCACCCGATACGCTTGACCTTGAATGGCCAGGATCGCCAATTGAGTGTGTTGCCCTGGACCACCTTGCTCGACCTGCTGCGCGAACAATTGGATTTGGTCGGCAGCAAAAAGGGCTGCGACCACGGCCAGTGCGGCGCGTGCACCGTCTTGCGTGACGGCAAGCGCGTAAACGCCTGCCTGACCCTGGCCGTGATGTGCGACGGCGCCGAGCTGACCACCATCGAAGGCCTGGCCGACGGCGACCAGTTGCACCCGATGCAGCAAGCCTTCATCAAGCACGATGCCTTCCAGTGCGGCTACTGCACCCCCGGCCAGATTTGCTCGGCGGTCGGCCTGGCCAACGAAGGCCGCGCCCACGACAGTGCGCAGGTGCAGGAATTGATGAGCGGCAATCTGTGCCGCTGCGGTGCCTACAGCAATATCCGCGCGGCCATCGAAGAGGCGCTGCCGGCGTGCGGCAACCGGGGAGGTGAGCAATGAACCCCTTCCATTACAGCAAGCCGGCAGACGTGCACGAGGCGGTGCACCTGAGCAGCGCGGCATCGCGCTTCATTGCCGGGGGCACCAACCTGCTGGACCTGATGAAAGAGAACATCAGCCGGCCCGAACACCTGATCGATATCACCGGGCTGCCGCTCAATGCCATCGAAGAAACCGCCGAGGGCGGCCTGCGTATCGGCGCGCTGGTCAGTAATGCCGACCTGGCCTGGCACCCGCTGATTGAGCAGCGTTACCCATTGCTGTCCCAAGCCGTTCTTGCCGGAGCCTCGCCGCAACTGCGCAACATGGCCAGTACCGGTGGCAACCTGCTGCAGCGCACCCGTTGCTACTATTTCTATGACGCCACGGTGCCGTGCAACAAGCGTGAGCCCGGCAGCGGCTGCCCGGCGCGCACCGGCTTGAACCGCATCCATGCGATCCTCGGCGCCAGCGAGCAGTGCGTCGCCACCCACCCTTCGGACATGTGCGTGGCCCTGGCGGCGCTGGAGGCGCGGGTGCATGTCGAAGGGCGCGGCGGGGCGCGGGTCATCGAGTTCGCCGACTTCCACCGCCTGCCCGGCGATGCACCGCAACGCGACAACCAATTGGCCGACGACGAACTGATCACCGCCATTGAATTGCCTGCCGATAACCTGGCCCGCCACAGCCATTACCTGAAAATTCGCGACCGTGCGTCCTACGCATTCGCGCTGGTGTCGGTTGCCGCCGCCTTGGAATTGAACGGCGACGAGATCATCGACGCCCGCCTGGCCCTTGGCGGTGTGGCGCACAAACCCTGGCGCGACCGCGCGGTAGAGGCGTCGCTGATAGGCCGCCGCGTCAGCCGCGAAACCTTCAGTAACGCTGCCGATGCCCTGCTGCAGGATGCCGAGCCGCTGCAACACAACGGCTTCAAGATCAAGCTGGCGCGCCGCGCAATCATTCGTGCACTGAGCGACGCTGCGGTCGCAGGAGAACGGCCATGAGCGCCATCGGCAAACCCCTGGACCGTGTCGACGGTCTGCTCAAGGTCACCGGCAAAGCGCGTTATGCCGGTGAATTTCCCGAGGACGGCCTGCTGCATGGCAGCGTGGTCTCGAGCACGATCGCCAAAGGCCGTGTCCTGCGCATCGATGCCTCAAGGGCCCTGGCGCTGCCGGGCGTGGTGGAGGTCATCCATCACCTCAATCGCCCGAAAATTGCCAGCTACGACGATGCGTTCGCCGATGCGGATGCTGCCGACGGCTCGCCATTTCGCCCGCTGTATAACGACCGCGTGCTCTACAGCGGCCAGCCCCTGGCCCTGGTGATCGCCGATAACCTGGAGCTGGCGCGGCATGCCGGCTCGCTGGTCGACATCGAATACGCGGCGGAAGATTTTGAAACCGACCTGATCGCCCAGCAGCAATCGGCTCACCCTTCGCCCCAGACACCGCCCGGGCCGCGCGGCAACTTCCAGGCTGAATGGGCGGGTGCCGCTATCAGCCTCGATCTGCACTACAGCACGCCCATCGAACACCATAACCCGATGGAACCCCACGCCAGCACCGTGCTGTACCAGCCCGACGGCACCCTGCATATCCACGACAAAACCCAGGGCCCGCAGAACTGCCAGGCGTATGTGCAAAAAGTCTTTGGCCTGGACAAGAGCCAGGTACGCATCTTCGCCGCGTTCGTCGGTGGCGCCTTTGGTTCGGGCCTGCGCCCGCAGTACCAATTGCCGCTGGCGGTGATGGCATCGCTGGCGCTCAAGCGCTCGGTGCGCGTGACCCTGACCCGCCAACAGATGTTCACCTTCGGCTACCGCCCGCGCACCTTGCAGCGCTTGCAGATGGGCGCCGCCGCCAACGGGCGCTTGCTGGCCCTGGGGCATACCGCGATTGGGCAGACTTCGCGCTTCGAGGATTTCAGCGAACACGTGGTGGAATGGAGCGGCATGCTCTACCACTGCGATAACGTGCAATTGACCTACAAGCTGGTGCCGCTGGACGTCTTCACCCCACTGGACATGCGCGCTCCCGGCGCCGCCCTGGGCGTGATCGGCCTGGAATGCGCCATGGACGAACTGGCCTGCGCCCTGGCCATCGACCCGGTGCAACTGCGCCTGATCAACTACGCCGAACGTAACCAGAATGAAGACAAGCCATGGTCAAGCAAAGCCCTGCGCGAGTGTTACAGCGAAGGTGCCGAGCGTTTTGGCTGGAGCCAGCGCAACCCCGAACCGCGCAGCATGCGCGACGGCCGCCAGTTGATCGGCTGGGGCATGGCCGGTGGTGTATGGGAAGCCATGCAGATGAAAGCCAGCGCCAAGGCGCGCCTCGATACGAGCGGCAAACTCACCGTCAGCAGCGCCACCACCGATATCGGCACGGGCACCTACACCGTGATGACCCAGATTGCGGCGCAGGCCAGCGGTGTGGCGGTGGAGGACGTAGTGTTTTTGCTCGGTGATTCCTCACTGCCTACCGCGCCGCTGCAAGGCGGTTCGTTTACCGTGTCGTCCGTCGGCACCGCCGTGCAGCAAGCCTGCGAGGCCTTGACCGCCAAACTGCTGGCCGTTGCCCGGCAGACTTACCCGGTGTTCCAGGATGCCGAGTCCGTGCGCTTTGAAGACGGCCACCTGCACACCGGCGACGTGAGTGTGTCGTTGGCCCAACTGGTCAAGGACAGCGGCGAGGACGGGCTTGAGGTGCAGGTCGACAGCGAGCCCGACAAGAAGCGCGAGGGCTATGCCACGGCCACCCATTCGGCGGTGTATGTCGAAGTGCGGGTAGATGAAGACTTGGGCACCATCAAGGTCAGCCGCGTAGTCAGCGCGATTGCGGCCGGGCGCGTGGTCAACCCGAAAATGGCGCGCAGCCAGATCCTCGGCGGGGTGGTGTGGGGCATCGGCATGGCGCTGCACGAAGAGACCCAGGTCGACCATCAGCTGGGTCGCTACATGAACCACAGCCTGGCCGAGTACCACATCCCGGTGAATGCCGATATCGGTGAGATTGACGTGGTGTTTGTCGAAGAGCACGACGAGATCGTCAATGCGCTCGGGTCCAAGGGCGTGGGCGAAATCGGCATTGTCGGGGTGGCGGCGGCGGTGGCGAATGCGATCTACCACGCCACTGGCAAGCGGGTTCGGGAGTTTCCGATCACCCTGGACAAAGTGCTCTAAAACACACCGCGTAACTCATGTGGGAGGGGGCTTGCTCCCGATGACGGAGTATCAGTCGAGGATGATGTGACTGATCTACCGCTATCGGGGGCTTGCCCTAATGCCAGTCAGTTAAGGCTTTTTGTAGGAACGAGGCGGGCGGCTAGCCCTTGCTCGCGAAAAACTCACAGGCACCGCGTTCATTCAGAAAGCACGCATTATCGTTGACGTTTTTCGCGAGCAAGCTCGCTCCTACAGACGGCGGTGTACGCTTAACTGACTGGCATTAGGGCAAGCCCCCTCCCACATTTATCTTGTTCAAGGCTCAGGTTATGCGGTGGGCTTCAGCCCGGGCTCTTCTACCGGCACATGCATCCGGTCCCGATTCGCCAGGGTCGGGAACAGCTTGATCCACACCCCGGTCACCACCAGCGTACCAATCCCGCCCATGACGACGGCGGGCACGGTGCCGAACCAATGGGCGGTGATCCCCGATTCGAACTCACCCAATTGATTGGATGCACCGATAAACAAGCCGTTGACTGCGCTCACCCGGCCGCGCATCTCATCCGGCGTTTCCAACTGCACGAACGAAGCCCGGATCACCATGCTGATCATATCCGCCGCGCCCAGCACCACCAGTACCCCCAGGGAAAACCAGAACGAGGTCGACAGCCCGAACGCGATGGTTGCCACGCCGAACACCCCGACTGCGGTGAACATCACGCGGCCGACCTTGCGGTCCACCGAGAAACGCGCCAGCCACAACGACATCAACAGCGCCCCCACCGCTGGTGCCGAGCGCAACAGGCCCAGGCCCCAGGGGCCGGTCAGCAGGATGTCCTTGGCGAACACCGGCAACAACGCGGTGGCGCCGCCCAGCAGCACGGCAAACAGGTCCAGGGAAATGGCGCCGAGGATGTCCGGCCGGCTGCGGATAAAGCGAATCCCGGCCAGCAGCGAATCCAGGGTGGCCTTGCCTTTGTTCAGCGGCGTCTGGCGCGCAGGCAGGTTCAGGGTCAAGCCGCAGGCGATCAGGTACAGCACCACCGTCGGGCCGTACACCCAAACGCTGCCGAACGCATAGAGCAAACCACCGAGGGCCGGGGCGACGATCGTCGCCAATTGCTGGGCCGATTGCGACGAGGCCACGGCCCGGGGGAACAGCGCGCTGGGCACGATACTCGGCAGCAGCGCCTGGGTGGTGGGCATTTCGAATGAACGCGCGGCGCCCAGCAGGAAAGCGAGGATGAAGATCATCTCGCGGGTCACGTTGCCGGTCAGACCGCCGATGGCCAGGGACAGGGCAATCAGCGCCTGTACGGTCTGGCAGATGGCGGCGACTTTGCGTCGCTCATAGCGATCGGCCACATGCCCGGTATGCAGCATGAACAGCACGCGCGGCACGAACTCCACCAGGCCGACCAGCCCCAGGTCCAGCACATTGCCAGTCAGTTGGTAGAGGTTCCAGCCGATGGCCACGGTCAGCATCTGGAAGCCGCTGGCGGTAAAGATCCGCGCCAGCCAGAACGCGATGAAGGGGCGGTGGTGACGTAACAGCAACGCAGGTTCACTAGGCATTGGGAGTAAAGGTCGAGACCGAAAGGAATGGCGAGATTAGCATTGTGTTGTAACAAATAGTTGCAATAACCCTGGTGAGGCAAGCTGTCACGCGGCAAAAGACCACACAACCGGGCAGCGCAAATGGGACTACTCTTTCAACGATGCTTGATCCAGATCAACACCCGCACCGGGATTGTTCTGGCGGCCGAAAGGCCAGATTCCCTACGTGACGGGTAAAAAAAGAAACGAATTGAAATTCGTCACACTCCATATCCGTGGGGGCAGTGGGTGCAGGCTCCGAGCCCGCAACCGGTATTACCTGACAGAGGAAGACTTATGTTCGGTTTGGAGGCGCTAGATCTCGCCCGAATTCAATTTGCGTTCACCATCTCGTTTCACATCCTGTTCCCGGCGATCACCATCGGCCTGGCCAGTTACCTTGCGGTGCTGGAGGGTTTGTGGCTCAAGACCCGTAACGACACTTACCGCGACCTCTACCATTTCTGGTCGAAGATATTTGCCGTCAACTTCGGCATGGGCGTGGTCTCGGGCCTGGTCATGGCGTATCAGTTCGGCACCAACTGGAGCCGCTTCTCCGACTTCGCTGGCGCCGTCACCGGGCCGCTGCTGACGTACGAAGTGCTCACGGCCTTCTTCCTCGAGGCGGGTTTCCTCGGCGTGATGCTGTTCGGCTGGAACAAGGTGGGGCGCAACCTGCACTTCTTCTCCACCGTGATGGTGGCTATCGGTACGCTGATCTCGACCTTCTGGATCCTCTCATCCAACAGCTGGATGCAGACGCCCCAAGGCTTTGAAATCGTCGATGGCCGAGTGATCCCCACCGATTGGTTCGCCGTGGTCTTCAACCCATCGTTCCCCTACCGCCTGGCGCACATGGCTACTGCGGCCTTCGTGGCCACGGCGTTCTTCGTCGGCTCGTCGGCGGCCTGGCACCTGCTGCGCGGCAAGGACAACCCGGCGATCCGCAAGATGCTCTCGATGGCGATGTGGATGGCGCTGATCGTCGCGCCTATCCAGGCGGTGATCGGCGACTTCCACGGCCTCAACACCTTGAAGCACCAGCCGGCAAAAATCGCCGCGATTGAAGGCCACTGGGAAAACATCGGCAATGAACCCACGCCGCTGATCCTGTTCGGCTGGCCGGACATGAAGGCTGAAAAAACCAAGTACGCGGTGGAAATTCCCTACCTTGGCAGCCTGATCCTGACCCACTCGTTGGATAAACAGGTGCCGGCGCTCAAGGAATTCCCGCCTGAAGACCGTCCTAATTCGACCGTGGTGTTCTGGTCGTTCCGGGTCATGGTCGGCCTGGGCTTCCTGATGATCTTCACCGGCTTGTTCAGCCTATGGCTGCGCCGGGGCGACAAGATGTACACGTCCAAGCCGTTCCTGTACCTGGCCCTGTGGATGGGCCCGTCCGGCCTGATCGCGATTCTCGCCGGCTGGTTCACCACCGAAATCGGTCGCCAACCGTGGGTGGTCTACGGGCTGATGCGCACGGCGGATGCGTCCTCCGGGCATAGCCTGGCGCAGATGACCATTACCCTGGTGCTGTTTGTGGTGGTGTACTTCGCGCTGTTCGGTGCGGGCCTGGGTTACATGATGCGTCTGGTACGCAAAGGGCCTGTGATTCACGAGGTCACTGAGCCGACTCATGGCGGTCCTGGCCAGAAACGCACACCGGCCCGTCCGCTGTCCGCTGCCGATGATGGCACCGACAACGACCACGACGACATCCAGCACAAGGGGAATTGAGATGGGCATTGATCTTCCGCTGATCTGGGCTGTGATCATCATTTTCGGGATCATGATGTACGTGGTCATGGACGGTTTCGACCTGGGGATCGGCATCCTGTTTCCGTTCGTACCGGGCAAGACCGACCGCGACGTCATGATGAACACCGTGGCACCGGTATGGGATGGCAATGAAACCTGGCTGGTATTGGGCGGCGCGGGACTGTTTGGTGCGTTCCCGCTGGCCTATTCGGTGGTGTTGTCGGCGTTGTACCTGCCGCTGATCCTGATGCTGATCGGGCTGATCTTTCGTGGCGTGGCCTTTGAGTTCCGCTTCAAGGCCAAGGACCACAAGCGTCACCTGTGGGACAAGGCGTTTATCGGCGGTTCGCTGACGGCCACGTTCTTCCAGGGCGTGGCGCTGGGGGCGTTTATCGATGGGATTCCGGTGGTCAACCGCCAGTTCGCCGGAGGCTCGCTGGACTGGCTCACGCCGTTCACGATGTTCTGTGGCGTGGCATTGATCGTGGCGTATGCGCTGCTCGGCTGCACCTGGCTGATCATGAAGACCGAAGGCAAGTTGCAGGAACAGATGCATAACCTGGCGCGGCCGCTGGCCTTCGTGGTGCTGGCCGTGATCGGTATCGTCAGTATCTGGACACCGCTGACCCACCCGGAAATCGCCTCGCGCTGGTTCACCCTGCCGAACCTGTTCTGGTTCCTGCCGGTACCGGTGCTGGTACTGGTGACCATGTACGGGCTGATCCGCGCCGTGGCACGCAATGCGCACTACACGCCGTTCCTGCTGACGCTGGTATTGATTTTTCTGGGTTATAGCGGCCTGGGGATCAGCCTGTGGCCGAACATCATCCCACCGTCGGTATCGATCTGGGACGCCGCCGCACCGCCGCAAAGCCAGGGCTTCATGCTGGTAGGCACCTTGTTCATCATCCCGTTCATCCTGGGCTACACCTTCTGGAGCTACTACGTGTTCCGCGGCAAGGTCACCCACGAAGACGGTTATCACTAGGAGGGTCGCGACATGGCGGGCAAACCTTCGTTGCACGACATCGAACAGGCCGAGAAACAGCCGCTGTGGCGGCGTCTTGGGTGGTTGGCGATGATCTGGACCGGCAGTGTGCTGGCCCTGTTCATCGTCGCCAGCCTGATGCGCATGTTCATGAATGCAGCGGGCCTTACCACGCACTGACATCCCGATCCGGGCCGTGCGGCCCGGCTCTTTCGGCCCTGTTCTTCTATAGAAGGCAGGGCTTTTTTATTTGCGCGCCTTGAGAATGACGAACTTGGGCGTGGCCGCCACCTGTTCGACGCCGCGGAACAGGCGCGCCAATTTGCTGTGATAACCCAGGTGACGGTTACCCACGATATACAACGCGCCGCCCACCACCAGGGCTTCCCGCGCCTGCTGGAACATGCGCCAGGCGAGGAAATCGCCCACCACCTGCTGCTGGTGGAACGGCGGGTTGCAGAGCACCACGTCCAACGACTGCGCTTGCTGGCCGGCCAGGCCGTCGTCGGCACGCAGGGTCACGTTGCGTTCACCCAGGGCGGCCTGCCAATTCTCGGTGGCGGACTGCACCGCCATGAACGACTCATCCACCAGGGTGTACTGCGCGTCGGGGTTGTGCAGCGCGCTGGCAATCGCCAATACGCCGTTGCCGCAGCCCAGGTCCGCCACGCGGGCGCTGCCCAGGTTGTTCGGCAGGTGCGGCAGGAAGGCGCGCGTGCCGATGTCCAGGCCTTCGCGGCAGAACACGTTGGCGTGGTTGAGCAGTTCGATGGCCGGCGTATCCAGCGTGTAGCGGGTAGGGTAGGGCGATACTGCCGCAGGGCGATCGGCAACGGTGGCGATCAGCAGCCGTGCCTTTTTGACCGCAAGCGTGGCGTGCATCGGCCCGATATAACGTTCCAGCAATTCACCGGCGGCGCGTGGCAGGTGTTTGAGCATGGCCCCGGCGATCACTTCGGCGCCCGGCGCCAGCTGCCCCTGCAGCCCAATCAACTGTTCTTCCAGCAGCGCCAGGGTTTTTGGCACACGCAGCAGCACCCGATCGAAAGGCCCGACCGGCACCTGGCTGGACGGCACGAACGCCACTGCATCAAACGCTTTGCCGTTGCGCACCAGGTTTTTCTCCAGGCCCTGGGCGGCGAGGAACGAGTCCCCGCTGGTGGTCACCTGCACCTGGCCTTCAAGGCTGGCCGCAAGCGCGCCGAAGCTGTCATTAAGGACCAGCACACGGGTCGCCGCGTTGGGTTGCTGGCTGGCGAGGTGGCTGAGCAGGTACTCATCGGCGGCATCGAAGGCTTGCAGCGGGTCATTGGATTGCTCGGGCTGACGAATCAAATCGAGTTGAGCGAAGGGGCTGTCAAGCAGGGGCATGGCGGGGGAGGCTCTGGGTAATCGACGGAACCGTCTGAGTGAACAGCGAAGCAACCTCTGAAAGGGCAGCATCAACACTCAGAATTGGCCGCAAATGTTACTTTTTTTTGACCGTGATGACATGCGGTGTTTCTGGTCAGGGCTAAAACAGTCCTGCTTTAGAGGCGCTGAGTACGGCCTGGATCTTATTGTGAACCCCTAACTTCTTGAAAGTGCTGCTGATATGAAAGCCCACCGTGCGCTCGGACAGGCAGAGAATGGCGGCGATCTCGGAAGCGGTCTTGCCCATGGCGGACCACTTGAGCACTTCCGTTTCGCGTGCCGTTAACTTGCTGGGCGCGTTGACATGGGTTTCGTCGGCGTATTTTTTTGCCACGACCGCATGCATCGCATGGCAGAGCCACAATACCTGCCCGGCTTTTTCGTAAAGCTCTTCAGGGCTGACCTCGTCTTTGCCACGCGCCAGGGTCAGCATGCTGAACACGCCCTGGAAGTCATGAACCGCTTGGGTCCAGCCTAAGTGAACGCCAAACGACCGGGCCAAGTCCCACAAATGAGGGGCGTTCTTAAAGGTCTTCTTGTCCCAGACAACGGGCAGCACACTATTTTTACAATGGGATACAACGGGATCTATATCGAAGAAGTGCGCTTGTTGGTAAAGACTCCTCCATTCATTTGGATGATTACTAAGATAAACAGGCTCTGTTTGATTGCTATGGGCTTGGGTACTCATCGTAAATGAGCAATATTGGAACCCCAACTCATAGGTATGATTGACCACCACATCAAACACGCTGGTGATTTCGCTCTCGCCTTCCAGCTTGGGCAGCCGTGTATTGCGCCATCTGACCATCGGTAACTCTCCACAGGTTTCCATGTGCCTTGGGTACGCCCAGATCCCAGTGCTGCTCGAAACCAAGTGTAGGAGAGGTCCTACAAATGAGCCTTGAAATATTTTCATTTGTTGGCTTGTTTTAGGCCTTCAACGCTGAATACGGAGTCAGCTTTTGTAGGCGTTAGTGTGGAGGGCTTGTTTTTTCAAGAGCTTGTAAGTGCTATCAAAATGACATCTCTTGCAGGCTCTACTTCAACTTGTGGTGTACTCCAAGTGCGGTAATAGCAAAATATTTAGTTCAATGCAGCGCGGCGCTGATTTGCCACTTTTTTCATAGCGCTGAAACATCGTCGGCGTTGGGATCGCGGTAATGCCAGTACAAATCAACGGTGTTTGCGCGGCCTGCTTTGAGGGACACTAAGGCCCTGTGCAAAACGGAGCCTCCCATGACGGCCAGTGCTGAGAAATTTACCCGCCAGACCTTGCTCGACGTGCAATCGCTGACCCCCAGCCTCTTCACCCTGCGTACCACGCGCGACGCCGGTTTTCGGTTTACCGCCGGCCAGTTCGTGCGCCTGGGCGTCACCAGGGCGGATGGCAGTACCGTATGGCGCGCTTACTCCATCGTGTCTTCGCCGTTTGACGAACACCTCGATTTCTTTTCCATTGTCGTTCCGGGGGGCGAGTTCACCAGTGAGTTAAGCCGTCTTAAGGTGGGCGATACCTTGCTGGTGGAGCGCCAGGCCACCGGTTTCCTGACCTTGAACCGCTTTGTAGACGGGCGTGATCTGTGGCTGTTGGGCACCGGTACCGGTGTGGCGCCGTTCCTGTCGATCCTGCAGGATTTCGAGGTATGGGAGAAATTCGAGCGTATCGTCCTGGTGTACAGCGCCCGAGAGGCCAAGGAGCTGGCGTACCAATCGCTGATCACTGAACTGGGCGAGCGTGAATACCTGGCCGACTATGCCCACAAGCTCATCTACATCCCTATCGTCACCCGTGAACGGCATCCGGGCGCGTTGAACGGGCGCATCACCACGTTGATCGAGAACGGCGAACTGGAGCGCGCAGCCGGCGTCGCGCTGGCCCCGGAGTACTCCCGGGTGCTGATTTGCGGCAACCCGCAGATGGTCGACGACACTCGCCAGTTGCTCAAGCAGCGCGATATGCAACTGAGCCTGAGCCGACGCCCGGGCCAGGTGGCGGTGGAAAACTACTGGTAAAAAAAAGGCGCCTCATGAGGCGCCTTTTGCTTTGAGCCGCAGCTCAGAGCGGTTTGTCATGCTGTGCCTTGAGCAAATCGCGGATCTCGCCCAGCAGCACCTCTTCCTTGGTCGGCGTCGGCGGCAAGCTCGGGGCTACGGCCTCTTCGCGCTTGAGGCGGTTGATGGCCTTTACACCCATGAAGATGGCGAAGGCGACGATCAAAAAGTCGACCACGCTCTGGATGAACTTGCCGTACGCCAGCACCACGGCGGGTACATCGCCTTGCGCGGCTTTAAGCGTGATTGCCAGGTCGCCGAAGTCCACGCCACCGATCAACAGGCCGAGCGGCGGCATCACCACGTCCCCTACAAATGAGGAAACAATTTTGCCGAACGCGGCGCCGATGATGATACCGACGGCCATGTCGACCACATTACCTTTGACCGCAAAGGCTTTGAACTCACTGATCACGCCCATAAGTTATTCCTTGTTACAGATGAGAAGGGTGGAGGTCAGTGTAAGTCAGTCGTAGCGGGCTCGCGCGACACAACCGTTAACACTGTTGGTTTTTATCGACACATTAAATCGCAATTAGTTTGCAAAGTGCCACCAATCGCGCGCGAAATACGCCGTATTTCAGCGGGTTACCATATTTTTTTCTCAATCGGCCTTGTGGTGTTTTTCTATTTATCTTCTGACCCGCAGGTCACTAGCCTCTGGCAAGCACAACTGAATGTGCACTAAAAAAACCAGAGGAAACCTTGATGAACATTTCAATCAACCGCAGGCCCGTGTCCGCGCGCCATGCGCTGGTGTTGGTGACCGCCAGCCTGCTGACCCTCTCCGTACAGGCCGCCAACCTGACCCGCGATAACGGCGCCAACGTTGGGGATAACCAGAATTCGCAGACCGCCGGCGCCAATGGCCCTGTGCTGCTGCAGGATGTCCAACTGATTCAGAAGCTGCAGCGCTTCGACCGCGAACGCATCCCCGAGCGCGTGGTTCACGCTCGTGGTACGGGCGCCCATGGCACGTTCACCGTCACCGACAACCTCAGCGACCTGACCAAGGCCAAGGTGTTCGCCGCCGGTGAAGCCACGCCGGTGTTCGTGCGCTTCTCGGCCGTGGTCCACGGTAACCATTCCCCCGAAACCCTGCGCGACCCACGGGGCTTCGCGACCAAGTTCTACACGGCAGAAGGCAACTGGGACCTGGTCGGCAATAACTTCCCGACCTTCTTCATTCGCGATGCCATCAAGTTCCCGGATATGGTCCACGCGTTCAAACCGGACCCGCGCACTAACCTGGACGACGACTCGCGTCGTTTCGACTTCTTCTCCCATGTTCCAGAATCCACTCGTACACTGACCGAGCTGTACTCGGACTCCGGCACACCGGCCAGTTATCGGGAAATGGACGGCAATGGCGTACATGCCTACAAGTTGATCAACGCCAAGGGCGAAGTGCACTACGTCAAGTTCCACTGGAAGAGCCTGCAAGGCATCAAGAATCTTGATCCCAAGCAAGTCACCGAAGTGCAAGGGCGTGACTACAGCCACATGACCAACGACTTGGTCACCCACATCAACAAGGGCGACTTCCCCAAGTGGGACTTGTATGTGCAGGTGTTGAAACCCGAAGACTTGGCTAAGTTCGATTTCGACCCGCTGGACGCCACCAAGATCTGGCCGAATGTGCCGGAGCGCAAGGTCGGGCAAATGGTGCTCAACCGCAACCCGGCCAATGTGTTCCAGGAGACCGAACAGGTCGCGATGGCCCCGGCCAACCTGGTGCCGGGTATCGAGCCGTCGGAAGACCGCCTGTTGCAAGGGCGGGTGTTCTCCTACGCCGATACGCAAATGTACCGCCTGGGCGCCAACGCCCTGCAACTGCCGATCAACGCGCCACGGGTGACCGTCAACAACGGTAACCAGGACGGCGCGCTGAATTTCGGCAAGACCACCACCGGCGTGAACTACCAGCCAAGCCGCCTGCTGCCACGGGAAGAGCCGCAGACTGCGCGCTACAGCCAGTCGCCGCTGTCGGGCAGCACCCAGCAGGCGAAGATCCAGCGTGAGCAGAACTTCAAGCAGGCCGGTGACTTGTATCGCTCCTACAGCAAGAAAGAGCGTCAGGACCTGATCGACAACTTCGGCGGCTCCCTGGCGACCACGGATGATGAGAGCAAGCACATCATTCTCTCGTTCCTCTACAAGGCCGATCCGGAATACGGCACCGGCGTGGCCAAGGTGGCCAAGGGCGACCTGGCTCGTGTGAAAGCACTGGCTGAAAAACTGACTGACTAACCGCGCCCTCCTGTAGGAGCGAGCTTGCTCGCGAAGAACTCAAAGGCAACGCATTTATCCAGGATGCACGCGTTATCGTTGACGTTTTTCGCGAGCAAGCTCGCTCCTACAAGGGGATCTTTCTCAAGGATCTTGATCATGCGTACGTTCATATGGGCACTGCTGGCCTGCTGTTCGTTCAGTGTGCTGGCCGAACAACCCCCATCCAATGACCCTGGTGCGCTCAAGGCGCAGCTTCAGGACTACTATTTCGACGCTGCCCGCCGTGGCGACCTCGACATGCTCGAGACCTTCATTGCGTCCGGCTACAGCCTCAACACCCAGGACGACAAAGGCTACACTGCCCTGATCCTGGCCGCCTATCATGGCGAAGGTGCCTACGTGGAGCGTTTGCTCGCCGCCGGCGCCGACGCGTGCGTGCAGGACAAACGCGGCAACACTGCGCTCATGGGGGCCATCTTCAAAGGCGAGCTGAGCATCGCCCAGCGCTTGCTGGCAACCGACTGTAACCCCGACCAACGCAACGGCGCGGGGCAGACCGCCGCCATGTACGCCGGGCTGTTCAAGCGGGTCGAACTGCTCGGTGAACTCAAGGCCAAAGGCGCTGACCTCAACGCCCAAGACCCCATCGGTAACACGGCTTCACGCTTGGCCAATGGCGAAATCCGGACCCCGGCGCCGCGCTGAGCTATCATCGCGGTTTTTCGGTTGGAGGTTCTCGAATGGCCAAGGCCAAGCGCATGTACGGCTGCACGGAGTGCGGCGCGACCTTTCCCAAATGGGCGGGCCAGTGCGGCGAGTGCGGTGCGTGGAACACCCTGACTGAAACCATGATTGAAAGCGGTGGCGCTGCGGCCCCTGCCGGGCGCACCGGCTGGACCGGGCAACAAGCGCAAATCAAGACCTTGGCCGAAGTCAGCGTCGAAGAGGTGCCGCGCTTCTCCACGGCCTCCGGTGAGCTGGACCGGGTATTGGGCGGTGGCCTGGTGGACGGCTCCGTCGTGTTGATCGGCGGCGACCCGGGCATCGGTAAGTCCACGATCCTGCTGCAAACGCTGTGCAGCATCGCCAGCCGCATGCCGGCGCTGTACGTCACCGGCGAGGAATCCCAGCAACAAGTGGCGATGCGTGCTCGTCGCCTGGGCTTGCCCCAGGACCAACTGCGGGTCATGACCGAAACCTGCATCGAAACCATCATCGCCACGGCGCGGATCGAGAAGCCAAAGGTCATGGTGATTGACTCGATCCAGACAATTTTCACCGAGCAACTGCAATCGGCCCCTGGCGGCGTATCCCAGGTGCGTGAAAGTGCGGCGCTGTTGGTGCGCTATGCTAAGCAGAGCGGTACGGCGATCTTCCTGGTCGGCCACGTGACCAAGGAAGGCGCGCTGGCCGGGCCGCGCGTGCTGGAACACATGGTGGATACCGTTTTGTATTTTGAGGGTGAGTCCGATGGCCGCCTACGGTTGCTGCGGGCAGTGAAAAACCGCTTTGGCGCGGTGAACGAGTTGGGGGTGTTCGCCATGACTGACCGGGGGCTGAAAGAAGTCTCCAATCCATCGGCGATTTTTCTTACCCGCGCCCAGGAGGAAGTCCCAGGCAGCGTGGTGATGGCAACGTGGGAAGGCACCCGGCCGATGCTGGTGGAGGTCCAGGCGCTTGTGGATGACAGCCATCTGGCCAACCCGCGCCGGGTCACCCTTGGGCTGGATCAAAACCGCCTGGCGATGCTGCTGGCAGTGTTGCACCGCCATGGGGGTATTCCGACCCACGACCAGGACGTGTTCCTTAACGTGGTCGGCGGGGTCAAGGTGTTGGAGACCGCGTCTGATCTGGCGCTGATGGCGGCGGTGATGTCCAGCCTGCGTAACCGGCCCTTGCCCCATGATTTGCTGGTGTTTGGTGAAGTGGGCCTGTCGGGCGAAGTGCGCCCGGTGCCCAGCGGCCAGGAGCGCTTGAAGGAAGCGGCCAAGCACGGCTTCAAACGCGCGATCGTGCCCAAGGGCAATGCGCCAAAGGAAATGCCGCCGGGGTTGCAGGTGATTGGGGTCACGCGCCTGGAGCAAGCCTTGGATGCCTTGTTTGAGTAGCGCCCACACCACAAAACCAATGTGGGAGGGGGCTTGCTCCCGATAGCAGTGTGTCAGGCACTTATAGGTAACTGATACACCGCCATCGGGAGCAAGCCCCCTCCCACATTTTGGTCTGTGTTGGATTTTAGATTTCCAGCAATGCCGAATAGGCAAATTGTAGCCCTACGCCATCATTCGGCAGTTATTTCTGCTTTTTTTGCGCCGGCAAGGCTCTAGACCAACGTAGGGGGGTGGCCTTTAAGGCCAACAGCGCTAAACTCGGGCTGGCTGTCCTTTCTGTCCACCCTGGCTGGAATATAAAAATGAAAAATAATAATAGCCTGCTACGCCATCTACCCTGGCTGGTGCTGGCAATCGTAGGAGCGTGCGCCCTTGGCGTAGTGGCCTTGCGCCGCGGCGAGGCGATCAACGCCTTGTGGATTGTAGTCGCTGCAGTGGCCATCTACTTGGTTGCGTACCGTTACTACAGTCTGTTCATCGCCAATAACGTGATGCAACTGGACCCACGGCGGGCCACCCCCGCAGTGATCAACAACGATGGTCTGGACTATGTGCCGACCAACAAACACATCCTTTTCGGTCACCACTTTGCGGCGATTGCCGGCGCAGGCCCTCTGGTCGGCCCGGTATTGGCAGCGCAAATGGGTTACCTGCCCGGCACCCTGTGGCTGATCGCCGGCGTGGTGCTGGCCGGTGCGGTGCAGGATTTCATGATCCTGTTCCTGTCCACCCGGCGTAACGGCCGTTCCCTGGGCGACATGGTCCGCGAAGAAATGGGCCGCGTGCCGGGGACCATTGCGCTGTTTGGCTGCTTCCTGATCATGATCATCATCCTCGCGGTGCTGGCGCTGATCGTGGTCAAGGCCCTGGCCGAGAGCCCGTGGGGCATCTTCACGGTGATGGCGACCATCCCGATCGCGATGTTCATGGGCATCTACATGCGCTACATCCGCCCGGGCCGCATCGGTGAAATTTCGATCATCGGCGTGCTGTTGCTGCTCGGTTCGATCTGGCTGGGCGGGCAGATTGCCGCTGACCCGGTCTGGGCCAAGGCCTTCACCTTCACCGGGATCCAGATCACCTGGATGCTGATCGGCTATGGTTTCGTCGCGGCAGTGCTGCCGGTGTGGCTGATCCTGGCACCGCGTGACTACCTGTCGACCTTCCTGAAGATCGGCACCATCATCGCCCTGGCGATTGGCATCCTGGTCACCATGCCCGACCTGAAAATGCCGGCGCTCACTCAGTTCATCGACGGCACCGGCCCGGTGTGGAAAGGCGGCCTGTTCCCGTTCCTGTTCATCACCATCGCCTGTGGCGCGGTCTCCGGCTTCCATGCGCTGATCTCCTCGGGCACCACGCCCAAGCTGCTGGCCAATGAAGGCCACGCCCGTTACATCGGTTACGGCGGCATGCTGATGGAGTCATTCGTGGCCATCATGGCGATGGTTGCCGCGTCGGTGATCGAGCCTGGCGTGTACTTCGCCATGAACAGCCCGGCGGCGATCGTCGGTAGCGACGTTGTTACCGTGGCGCAGACCGTCAGCAGCTGGGGCTTTGCAATCACCCCCGAGGCGCTGTCGGCCGTGGCCCACGACATCGGTGAAACCACCATCCTGGCGCGTGCCGGCGGTGCGCCGACGCTGGCGGTCGGTATCGCGCAGATCCTGCACAGTGTGCTGCCGGGTGAAAACACCATGGCGTTCTGGTACCACTTTGCGATCCTGTTCGAAGCGCTGTTCATCCTGACGGCGGTTGACGCCGGTACCCGTGCCGGTCGCTTCATGCTGCAGGACCTGCTTGGCTCCTTCGTGCCGTCACTCAAACGCACCGAATCCTGGACCGCCAACCTGATCGCCACCGCCGGTTGTGTGGCGATGTGGGGTTACCTGCTGTACCAGGGCGTGATCGACCCGCTGGGTGGCATCAACACCTTGTGGCCGCTGTTCGGTATCTCCAACCAGATGCTGGCGGGTATCGCGTTGATGCTGGCCACGGTTGTGCTGATCAAAATGAAGCGCCAGCGCTACATTTGGGTGACCTTGCTGCCGGCGGTCTGGCTGCTGATCTGCACCACCACCGCAGGCTTCATCAAGCTGTTCGACGCCAACCCGGCGATCGGCTTCCTGTCGCTGGCGAAGAAATACAGTGATGCCCTGGCCAACGGCCAGATCCTGGCCCCGGCCAAGAGCATCGATCAGATGCAGCATGTGATCTATAACGCTTATACCAACGCCACGCTGACGGCGCTGTTCCTGTTCGTGGTGTTCAGCATCCTGTTCTATGCGCTCAAGGTCGGCATTGCCGCCTGGGGTAACAAAGAGCGTACGGATAAAGAAGCCCCGTTCCAGGCTGTACCGGACGCATAAACGAGGATTGCACCCATGTTCAATGACATCAGTCGCCTCGGTAAATACCTCGGTCAGGCTGCGCGCCTGATGGTCGGCATGCCCGACTACGACACTTACGTCGAGCATATGCAAACCAAACACCCGGACAAGCCGATGATGGACTACAAGGCGTTCTTCCGGGAACGCCAGGAAGCCCGTTACGGCGGCAAGGGTGGGCCCAAGTGCTGCTGACCCGGTATTCGGGCTGGCGGTGATCCCCATGTGGGAGGGGGCTTGCTCCCGATAGCGGTGTGTCAGTGACAGATAAGTGCCTGACACACTGCTATCGGGAGCAAGCCCCCTCCCACATTTGTTTCTGTGTTTCTTCAAGGAGAATTTCTTTTGTCCTCTCCCATTCCTGTCACCGTTCTCAGCGGCTTTCTAGGCGCCGGCAAAACTACTTTGCTGCGCCACCTGCTCAAGGCCGAACACGGCTTGAAGATTGCCGTGATCGAAAACGAATTCAGTGACGCCGGCATCGACACCCAACTGCTGGGCGCCGAGCCGGTGCAAGTCATGACCCTGTCCAACGGCTGCGTGTGCTGCACCATCCACACCGACCTGACCAAAGCCCTCTACCTGCTGCTTGAGCGCCTGGACAGCGGCGAGATCGCCTTCGACCGCCTGGTGATCGAGTGCACCGGCCTGGCGGACCCTGCGCCCGTGGCGCAGACGTTCTTCATCGACGAGGAACTGCGCGACCGTTACATCCTCGACGGCATTATTACGCTGGTGGACGCCGCCCACGCCGAGCAACACCTGGCCCAGACCATCGCCCAGGCACAGATCGGCTTTGCCGACTGCCTGCTGGTGAGCAAGCGCGACCTGGTGGACGATGCCACCTTCGACGCCCTCAGCGAACGCCTGACCCGCATCAACCGCCGCGCCCCGATTCGGGTGGTGGACCATGGCGCCATCGACCTGGCCGAACTGCTCGATGTGCGAGGCTTCAACCTCAACGCCGGCATGAGCCTGCGCCCGGTCAGCGCGGCGCCGTCCATCGACCGCATATCCAGCCTGGTGCTGCGCACCGACCAGCCGCTGGATATCGACCGCCTCAGTGAGTTCATGAACGAATTGCTGGAAGACCACGGCAAACAATTGCTGCGCTACAAGGGCGTGCTGAACATTGCCGGGGAAGAGCGGCGCATGGTGTTTCAGGGCGTGCTGAAGCTTTATGGCTTCGACTGGGACACCGAATGGGCCGAAGGCGAGGCACGGGAGAGCGTGATTGTGTTTATTGCCGATGAGTTGCCGGAGGACAAGATCCGCGAAGGCTTTGCCAGGGTCTACCAGGCATAAAAAAGCCCACCTGTAGGAGCGAGCTTGCTCGCGAAGAACTCACAGGTAACGCGTGCTTCCAGGATGCACGCGTTACCGTTGACGTTTTTCGCGAGCAAGCTCGCTCCTACAGTGGGCTTCTTAGTATTACGCGCCGTACACCGGCAGCTTCTTGCAGATAGCCTTGACCTTCTCACGTACCGCGTCGATCACGGCTTCGTTGTTCAGGTCCGCCAGGATGTCGCAGATCCAGCCGGCCAGTTCCTTGCACTCGGCTTCCTTGAAGCCACGGGTGGTCACAGCCGGGGTGCCGAAGCGCAGGCCGGAGGTGACGAATGGCGAGCGTGGATCGTTCGGCACGGAGTTCTTGTTCACGGTGATGAAGGCTTTGCCCAGGGCAGCGTCAGCATCTTTACCGGAAATGTCCTGCTTGATCAGCGACAGCAGGAACAGGTGGTTTTCAGTACCGCCGGACACCACGTCATAACCGCGTTCGATGAACACGCCGGCCATGGCCTTGGCGTTCTTGACCACTTGTTTCTGGTAGGTCTTGAACTCAGGCTGCAGCGCTTCCTTGAAGCAGATCGCCTTGGCGGCGATCACGTGCTCCAGCGGGCCACCCTGGGCGCCCGGGAATACCGCAGAGTTCAGCTTCTTCTCGATCTCGGCGTTGGCGCGCGCCAGGATCAGGCCGCCACGTGGACCGCGCAGGGTCTTGTGGGTCGTGGTGGTGACCACGTCAGCGTAAGGCACCGGGTTCGGGTAAACGCCAGCAGCAACCAGACCGGCCACGTGGGCCATGTCGACGAACAGGTAGGCGCCGACCTTGTCCGCGATTTCACGGAAGCGCGGGAAGTCCAGGATCTGTGAGTAGGCAGAGAAACCGGCCACGATCATTTTTGGCTTGTGCTCGACCGCCAGGCGCTCGACTTCGTCGTAGTCGATCAGGCCGTTGGCATCGATGCCGTATTGAACGGCGTTGTACAGCTTGCCCGAGGAAGAAACGCTGGCGCCGTGGGTCAGGTGACCGCCGTGGGCCAGGCTCATGCCCAGGATGGTGTCGCCACCTTGCAGCAGGGCCAGGTACACCGCGCTGTTGGCTTGGGAACCGGCGTGCGGCTGGACGTTGGCGTAATCGGCGCCGAACAGCTCTTTTGCACGATCAATGGCCAGTTGCTCAACCACGTCGACGTACTCGCAACCACCGTAGTAGCGCTTGCCTGGGTAGCCTTCGGCGTACTTGTTGGTCAGAACCGAACCTTGAGCCTCCATCACCGCAGGGCTGGTGTAGTTTTCCGAAGCGATCAGCTCAATGTGCTCTTCCTGGCGCACGGCTTCTTGCTCCATGGCGGCGAAGAGATCGGCGTCGTACTTGGCAATAGTCAAATCACGGCTGAACATGGCGGTCCTCAAGGATCGGGGCAGAAAAGGAAGGCATTCTAACCCAATGGGTTTTAGATGGCATATGAAAGGACATCATGTCGCGGACAAGCGGGGCTCATCTGGAATCGTGAGTGAATGTGCCGCCGCAATCGGGAGCAAGCCCCCTCCCACATTTGGAATGCATTTCAATGTGGGAGGGGGCTTGCTCCCGATGAGGCCACCAGCCCCACACAAAATCTCAGTCGAACATGAAGAGCGCATCATTGCTGAACTGCGCCTCGAACCGGTTCGCCGGCATCGGCCGGCCGAACAGGTAACCCTGCACCTCATCGCAGCCATGCTCGCGCAGGAAGTCCAGCTGCTCATGGGTCTCCACGCCCTCGGCGATGACCGCCAGGTTCAGGCTGTGGGCCATGGCGATGATGGCGCGGGCGATCTGCGCGTCCTGCTCGCCGGAGGGCAGGCCATCGACGAACGTGCGGTCGATCTTCAGCACGTCGATAGGGAATTGCTTGAGGTAGTTGAGCGACGAATAACCGGTGCCGAAGTCATCGACTGCAATGCTCAGCCCCAGGTTTTTCAGGCTGGCGAGGATCTGCAGGGCTTCGTTGACTTCGCGCATCAGGATACTTTCGGTCAGCTCCAGCTCCAGGCACGCCGGCGGCAGGCCGGTGTCCTTGAGGATGGTGGCGATGCGCGTGCCCAGTTGCCCGTCGGAGAACTGTCGCGCCGAGATGTTGACCGAGACTTTCGGCACCCGCACTTTGTTCTGGTGCCAGGTCTTGAGCTGACGACAGGCTTCGCTGATCACCCAGTCGCCCACGTCCACCACCAGCCCCAGTTCCTCCAACACCGGAATGAAATCCCCCGGCGGCACCAGGCCCCGGCGCGGGTGGCGCCAGCGCAGCAGGGCTTCGGCGCCGGTCAGGCGTTTGCCGTCGCCGCTGAACTGCGGTTGGTAATAGAGCACGAATTCGTTCTGTTCCAGGGCGTGGCGCAGGTCGCTTTCCAGCTCCAGGCGTTCCAGGGCGCTGGCGTTCATGTCGGCCTGGTAGAACTGGAAGTTGTTCTTGCCGCGCTCCTTGGCGTGATACATCGCCGTATCGGCGTTTTTCATCAACTGGCTCAGCTCGTTGCCGTCCTGGGGGCTGAGGGCGATGCCAATACTAGCGGTTACGAAGAACTCGCGACCCTCCAGCACGAATGGCTTCACCAGGCTGGCCAGAATCTGCTCGGCCACCGTGATCGCGCGGTTCAGCGCCAGTTCACGGCTGACGCGCGGTTGCAACAGCAAGGTGAACTCGTCGCCACCCATCCGCGCCACGGTGTCGTCTTCGGCCACGCAACCGAGCAGGCGCGTGGCCATTTCCTTGAGCATACGGTCGCCGGCGGCGTGGCCCAGGGAGTCGTTGATCGGCTTGAAGCGGTCGAGGTCGAGGAACATCAACACCACCCACGACTTTTGCCGCTCCGCCGACTGCAACGCGGTGTGCAGGCGGTCCTGGAACAAGGTGCGGTTGGGCAGGTGGGTCAGGGCGTCGTAATAGGCCAGGCGGTGGATGCGCTGTTCACTGGCCTTGCGCTCGCTGATATCGCTGAAGAAACACACGTAGCTGGCCAGGTCGCCTTCATCGTCGAACACCGCCGTGATGCCGACCCAGGCCGGATAGTGCTCGCCATTGCGGCGCTTGAGCCACACTTCGCCTTCCCAGGTACTGTGCTGGTGCAGTTGCTTGAGCACGTAGCGCAGGTGGGCTTCTTGCTGTTCGTCGACGGTGAGCATGTTCGGCAGCTGGTCGAGTACATCGCTCACGGCGTAACCGCTGACCCGGCTGAAGGCCTCGTTGGCCTGCACGATATAGCCGGCCGGGTCGGTGATCAGGATGGCCGAGGTGGAGTGCTCGAATACCGTGGCCGCCATGCGCAGGTCTTTTTCGGCGCGGCGCTGTTGGCTGATATCGCGGCCTACGCCGAGGATGCCTTCAAACGCGCCATGTTCGTCCCACACCAGCACCACGCGCAGCTCGATGGGCACTTTGCGCCCATCGGCGCGCAGGCAGTCGAACAGGAACAGTTGGGTCTGCACCTCGTCGCGCAGGCTGTTCAGCGCTTCGGGGTTGCCCACCGCGCGGCTGACCTGTTCCATCAGCCCATAAATACCGCTGAGCTGTTGCGGGTTGGCAATGATCGACTGCCAGCCGTTCTTGAACACCCAGTCCACGTCATACCCCAGCACGGCGTTGACCGAGGGGCTGACGTAGTTGAGGGCCAACTGGCTGTCGGTGGAACAGATCACGTCACTGATGCTTTCGGCCAGCATGCGGTAGCGCTGTTCGCTGTCACGCAGGGATTCGCTGGCCTCGATCTGGTCGGTGATGTCCTTGGCCACGCCGATGATCCGGGTGACCACCGCCGACGTGTCCCTGGCCAGGGCCTGTTCGCGGATGTCGAAGCGTCGCCACTGGTTATTGCGGTGACGAAAGCGCAGCTGGCAGTGCAGTTGGGTGGTGTAAGCCACCTGGCGTTGCTGTTGACGCAAGTCGTGGTAATGCTCGGCGTCTTCGGGATGCAGCAGAATTTCCCAGAAGTACTCGCCCATCTTCTGCAGTTCGGCCTTGTCGTAGCCGAGGGTATGGCCCAGGTGATGGTTGCTGAAAATCATGCGCTGGCTGATCACGTCCTGCACATACAGGTGGTCGGGCACGGTGCGTACCACATCCGACCAGAAACTCTCGCGCTCGACCAGCGACAGCTCGATCAGCTTGCGACTGGTGATATCGCTGATGCTGAGGATCACCGCCTTGACGTCATCCTGCTGTTCCGGCAAACGCATCACGAGCCACAGGTACTGGTCATTGCCCGCCACATCGTTGAGCTGGATTTCCAGCTCCAGCTGTTTTTGCCGGGTCAGTACGGCTTCCAGCACCTGGTGGCCGATAGACGTGGCATTGCTTGGGCAATCGTCAATCAGGCGCTCCCAGGCCTGCTCGCAGGAGGCCACGTTCAACAGGCGCACCGCCATCTGGTTGACCTCGGTCACGCGCAGCTCTTTGAGCAGTTTGCGCCGCTCAGCGGGGTTGGCCCGCAGCCAGGCGTGCAATTGCTCGCGGCCCTGCACCTGGGTCTTGTCGCAGAACGCCTTAAACCCCGAAAGGTCGAGTACGCACAGGGCCACGCCGGTGCCTTCGAAAATATCCTGATAACGCCGCCGGCCTTCGTGCACCTGGCGCTGACGACGGCGCATGTTCAGCAACACGATCACCGGGATCAGCGAAAAAGCCAGGCCCAGCAGGCATTTGCCGATGAACGCCGGCAGCAGTTGTTCGAGCACCGCGCTGCGGTCGAACAGCCCGCGCAGTTGCCAGTCGCTCTTGCTCAACGGCGTGACCAGCACGCTTTTATTCAATTCGTCCGGGGTCAACGCACCGGCCCACGGTGCCGGCATGCCGTTGTCACGGCTGACCACGCGCTGGTTCAGGCGGTTCTCGATCGCCCACATCGGGCGCTGGCCCTGGGCATCCTGGCGAGTCAGGTTGGACAGGTAGGTGGGCGCCAGGCGCAGCGCCCAGTACATCTTCGAGCCGCCGCTGGGCTGGTGCAGCAACAGATAAATGACGTTGCCGTCGTTGTCGTTGCTCAGGTAATAGGATTGGGCGTGGCTGCGCTTGACCAGTTCCTGGAGCAGGGCGCTGTCCTGGCTGTCGTTGGCGGTGTCGCTGATCAGGGCACCGCTGGGGGCGAGCAGGGCGACGCTGCGCAGTTCGGGTAATGAGCGCTGCAACGTGAGGATCAGGGCCTGGTGTTGTTCGGCGTTGCGCGGCGGCTCGACGATCGGCAGCAGATTCAGGGCAATCTGTGCGCTCAAGGCCATGTTCTGGCTGATCTGCTCGGCCAGGTCGGCGCTGTAGTCGATGGTGTATTGCTGCTGGTTTTTCTGGTTTTGCTGCAATTGATCAAGCAGTTGCCAGAACAATAACGCGAGCAACATCAGCACAAGCGTCGCCAATGCGCCTTTGAGGGTGCCATGCAGGGGCGCTCCCGGCGCTATATGAGCAGCGCGCAAGGGCGTGGGCGGCGTGACTTTGGACAAGCTGTGATCCTGCGGTTTGGCTGGATTGGCGCGCGACGTGCACTATAAGCCGGACGCCCGAAGGGCGGCTAGCATGCCTTGAGTTGTGGCAAAGTGCCAGTCCCGCCTGGCGGGACTAAAGTACAGCGTTGGCGTGGAACACGCTGTCCGCCAGCCGGGTCAGGATTGCAAGGGTGAACAGGCTGATAACCACAGAAGCCGTGCGGTTGATGATATGCGATGTCAACCAGGCGTACCCGCCCCGTTTGATGCGGGCGCCGAACAGCACCCACGTGCATCCCACCGGTATCACCACCAGTGTGAACTGAGCGACGAACTGCACGTACAAGGACAAATCAACAAACGTCTGGATCGGCACGATGAACGAAACGATCAGCAAACCCTTGGGGTTGATCAGCGTCAGCATAAAGAAATGCAGTTTGGACACACGTGCTTCAGGCGCGGATTTGAGTGTTTCGTCGGGGTGGCGCCACAGCAGGTATGAAGTCCTGATCAAATAACAGACCGAGGCGAACTGCACCACTTTCAGCCCCCACGGCGCACTGTCGCCGATATGGCTGAACAGGTAGCCCCAAAAGGAGATTTGCGCCAAGTAGGCCAGGCATTCCAGCAGGCTCAGCGGCCAGGCACGCCTGAACCCCGTGAGTATCCCCGAGCGCAACAGCAATGTGTTGGTGGGCCCCGGCATTAATAGCAGCAATCCTAGTGCGGATATGGCACCAAGCATGGACGTGGTCTCCTGGAACCTGGTGGGCATGGCCGGCTAATCTAACAGATAGATTTCGATACGCTCGGTCAGTTAGGTTAACCTTGAGGATTACGAATGCTATGTACAGCGCCATGACGCTACGTAGGCCTGTTCTCACATTTCCACGAGGTCCACATTTTGGCTCAATACGTCTTCACCATGCATCGGCTGGGAAAAGTTGTTCCGCCGAAGCGGGAAATCCTGAAAAACATTTCACTGTCCTTTTTTCCGGGCGCCAAGATCGGCGTGCTCGGCCTTAACGGTTCGGGTAAATCCACGCTGCTGAAAATCATGGCCGGCGTCGACACCGAGTTCGAAGGCGAAGCCCGCCCGATGCCCGAACTGAACATCGGTTACCTGCCCCAGGAGCCGATCCTGGACCCGACCAAGACCGTACGTGAAGTGGTCGAGGAAGCGGTCGCTGTGATCAAGAACGCCCAGGCCCGCCTGGACGAAGTCTACGCCGCATACGCCGAGGAAGATGCCGACTTCGACAAGCTGGCTGCTGAACAGGCCAAGCTCGAGGCGATCCTGCAGGCCAGCGACGGTCACAACCTGGAGCGCCAGCTGGAAGTCGCCGCCGACGCACTGCGCCTGCCGGCGTGGGACGCCAAGGTCGAATTCCTGTCCGGCGGTGAAAAACGCCGTGTGGCCCTGTGCCGCCTGCTGCTGTCGGCCCCCGACATGTTGCTGCTCGACGAACCGACCAACCACTTGGACGCCGATTCCGTCGCCTGGCTGGAACATTTCCTTCACGACTTCCCAGGCACCGTGGTTGCGATCACGCACGACCGCTACTTCCTGGACAACGTCGCCGGCTGGATCCTCGAGCTCGACCGTGGCGCCGGTATCCCTTACGAGGGTAACTACTCCGGTTGGCTGGAAGCCAAGTCCGACCGTCTGGCCGCCGAATCCAAGCAGCAATCGGCCCATGAAAAAGCCATGAAGGAAGAACTGGAGTGGGTGCGCAAAGGCGCCAAGGCCCGCCAGTCCAAATCCAAGGCCCGTCTGCAGCGCTTTGAAGAAATGCAGTCGCAGGAATTCCAGAAGCGCAGCGAAACCAACGAGATCTACATCCCCGCCGGCCCGCGCCTGGGTGACAAGGTCATCGAATTCAAAAACGTGAGCAAAGGCTACGGCGACCGTGTGTTGATCGACAACCTGTCGTTCTCTATGCCAAAAGGCGCAATCGTCGGCGTTATCGGCGGTAACGGTGCGGGTAAATCCACACTGTTCCGCATGCTGATGGGCAAGGAAACCCCGGACTCCGGCAGCATCGAGATCGGCGAAACCGTGCAACTGGCCTGTGTGGACCAGAGCCGCGACGACCTCGACGGCAGCAAGACGGTGTTCCAGCAGATTTCCGACGGTTCCGACCAGATCCGTATCGGCAACTACGAAATCCCGTCGCGCACCTATGTCGGCCGCTTCAACTTCAAGGGCGGCGACCAGCAGAAGTTCGTCAAGGACCTGTCCGGTGGTGAGCGTGGTCGCTTGCACCTGGCCCTGACCTTGAAAGAAGGCGGCAACGTCTTGCTGCTCGACGAACCGTCCAACGACCTCGACGTTGAAACCCTGCGCTCCCTGGAAGAAGCCCTGCTGGACTTCCCGGGCGCCGCCATTGTGATCTCTCACGATCGGTGGTTCCTTGACCGTGTCGCGACCCACATCCTGGCGTACGAAGACGACTCCCAGGCGGTGTTCTTCGAAGGCAACTACACCGAGTATGAAGCCGACCGCAAGAAGCGTTTGGGCGACGCGGCGGCCCAGCCGCACCGGGTACGCCACAAGAAACTGGCCTGATTCGGCAACAGGCGCCGCCTCGGCAGCGCCTGTATGGAGCAGCCTGTAGAAAAATACCCCTCGCGCAGGGGTATTTTTTTGCCCGGATTATGCCAGCGGCGCCAGCGCCGGCCGGCCTTGCAGCAATTCACCGACCACCCCCATGAACGCCTCGACCAACAGCGAGCGTGACTGTGAGCGCGTGAGGATCAGCAGGTGGACCCAGGCTTCGGGGTCTGCCAACGGTCGGTAGACCACGCCTTGCCTGGCCAGGGTGCGGGTGCACTGGGGCACCAGCGAGACACCCTGGCCTGCCGCCACCAGGGCGATGATCGAGGTGATCTGGCGCCCCGCAGGGCCCGGGCGCAGCGCCAGGCCGTGGCGTTGATACAGGTGCTCGATGGAACCGTTGAGGCCTGAACCGTAATCGCTGGGGAACAGAATCAACGGGAACTCGCTGAGCTGGGCGAGGGTGACTTCGGCCTGGCCAGCCAATGGGTTGTCGCTGCAAAGCGCCGCCACCAGGGGTTCTTGCCCCAACGACAACACCTCGACGTCGGTTTGCCCGGGCTCCGGCAGCAGGCGGCTCATGCCGATGTCGATGCGGCCGTCCAGCACATGCGCGTGCAGGCTGCCGGAAGCGCTTTCCACCAGGGTCAGTTGCACCTCGGGAAAACGCTGGGCGAAGGCTTGCAGGGTTTGGCTGAACAGCTCCGACAGCGCGATCGAGCTGGCATACCCCACGACCAGTTGGCCGGTCGAGCCGGCGGCCAGCTTGGCGGCGATGTCCTGCGCAAGCCGGGCGTGCTCCAGCGCCGCGCGGGCATAGGGTAGAAAGTGCCGGCCCTGTGCGGTCAGCGTGACCGTGCGGCTGGTGCGGTCAAACAGGCGAAAGCCGAGCTCGGTTTCCAGGGCCGAGATCTGCCGGGTCAGGGGCGGCTGGGCAAGGTGCAGGCGCTGGGCTGCGCGACCGAAGTGCAGCTCTTCGGCGACCGTCAGGAAGTAACGTAACTTGCGTAGATCAAGCATTCTGTTTCCTGGGTATTGATCGGTCCGAATTCGGTATTGGTATTCGCCACGCTGCGCATTCTATAAAGATCCTCGACAAGAAGACGAGAGGTCCCATGAACCCGCGCCTGCATCACGCCCGCTTTGCCGTGTTTCTGTGTGGCTGTGCGGCGTTTCTCAATCTCTACGCGACCCAGAGCATCCTGCCTGTGTTTGCCGAAAGCTTCCAGGTGAGCGCCCGGCAGGCCGGGTGGAGCATTACGGTGACCACCCTGGCAGTGGCTTTGGCTGCACCTTTTGTCGGGCGCCTGACCGGGCGTTTCGAGCAACGCAACGTGATTGTCGTGGCCGCGTTGCTGTTGGCGCTGCCGGCGCTGCTGACGGCCTATGTGGACAGTTTTGCCGAGCTGCTGGTGTGGCGGTTTATCGAGGGTATGTTGATCCCGGTGGTATTCGCCACCAGCGTGGCCTATATCGGCGACCGCTGGCGCGCAGCGACTGTCACGGAGATCACCAGTCTCTACGTCGCGGGTACGGTACTCGGCGGGTTTGCCGGGCGCTTTGTCTCGGGGGTCATGACCCAGTATGTCGGTTGGCGGGAAGCCTTCGAGCTGCTGGCGGTGATCAGCCTGGCGGTCGGCCTGCTGATCCTGTTGCTGCTGCCGGCCAATCCAGTGGCGCGTCCCGGCGTCGGGGGCGTGGGCGCGCGCGGGGTACGGTGGCTGCTGCGCAAGCCCTTGCTGGCGGCCTATGGCGTCGGTTTCTGCGTGCTGTTCTCACAAGTCGCGACCTTTACCTATGCCGGGCTGTATCTCAGCCAGGCACCGTTCAACCTGGGCGCAGCAGCCTTGGGGACACTGTATGCCGTGTTCCTGCTGGCGCTGGTGGTCATTCCCATTGCGGGTCGTTTGAGCAAATCGCGACCGCAATCGCAGCTACTGAGCGGCGCCGTGGCGCTCGGCCTCTGCGGTTCGGCCCTGACCTTGTTGCCGTCCCTGTGGCTGATCGTGCTGGGCCTGGCCCTGAGCTCGACCGGCGTATTCCTTGCCCAGGCCTGCGCCAATGCGTACATCGCCACCACGGCCGGGCAGGACAAGTCCGGCGCCGTGGGCCTGTACTTGACCGGCTATTACCTGGGCGGCAGCGCCGGTGCAGTGGCGCCGGCGCTGCTCTGGGAGCAGTGGGGCTGGCCGGGCTGCGTGGCATTGATCGCAGGCTTTCAACTGTTGTCGCTGGCAATCGCCCTGCTGGGCTGGAAACCGGTAGACACCCAGGCGCTGATCGCCGGCCAACGCGGCAAACCGGCCTGATGTTTCATCCAATAATGGACTATGAGAGGTGAATATGACTGACACTGTGATCAAGCGCAGCCAGTTGCTGAAGATCGTCGAACCGGTATTGAATGACATGCCGGCCAGTACCTTGCGGCATGCCCTGTTCGAAACCTTTTGGGCTCAGGAAGAGGCGCTGATGGTTATCGAAGAGGCTTTTGCGCGACTCACCTCGCGTCGGCATTCGCCGGCGGTGCTGCGCAAGTTCTTCGCCAGCTGGTCCAAGACCAATAATTCGGCGGCCAGTGTGTCCGGCCTGGCCAACCGGATTACCTTGCTGGCGCGTTCCGACGCCGGCTCCACCGCCGCGGCGCAGCTGTACCGTGCCTGCGGCAGCCTGCAGCGCATTACCGATGAAGACTTGGGCGCGTTGGGCAACATCGTGCACGCGGACCTTTTCTACACCATGGCGACCGCGTTGTGCGGCGATGACCAGTGGATGTTGAAGGACAACTGCCTGCCCTCGGCGCAGGCGTTCAAGGATTGGACCGACAGCCGTCGCCTGCGTGATCGCGACCTGCTGCAGGGGTTGCTGACCACGCTGATCCACGAGGTGTACACCCATGGCGAAGTGGAGTTCATCCATCCGTTGTACTCGCAGTGGTTTGTGCGCGACATGGGCGTGCCGCCGGAGAGATCGCGTGCGACGGTGGCCTGGGTCACCGTGCACACCGGCGGTACCGAGAGCGACCATTTCGCCCATGCGGTGGCGGCGGTGAACGAGTTCACCGCCGCCCTGCAGATTGAAGCGGACCCCGCCACGGCGCGCGGTATTTTTGCCGAATACCTGCAGCGTAAAGCCAGCGTGATGAACGATTGCGCGCAATTGCTGGGTTGACCCGGCGTTTTGCCTGAGAGCCACTGATCCGGATGAACACCCTGAAGCAAACCGCAGTCCCGTCGTTGTCACCGCCTGACCAGGCAACTGTGCGCCGCCGCTCCCTGGTGGCCGGTTGTGGCGCGCATGCTGTGCACGACGGCCTGACCGATGTGATCTATGTGCTGTTGCCGATCTGGCAGGCGCAGTTCGGCCTCAGCTACGCCCAGGTCGGCCTGTTGCGCGGCGCCTATGCGGGCATGATGGCCGGCTTCCAGTTACTGGCCAGTCGCGCTGCGGCACGCTGGGGGCGCCAGCGCTTGCTGGTGGGCGGCACTGCGCTGGCGGGCTTGGCCTATCTGCTGGCGGGCCAGGCCGGTGGGCTGGCGGTGCTGCTGGTGGCGCTGCTGCTGGGCGGGCTGGGCGCAAGTACGCAGCACCCGCTGGCCTCGTCGTTGATCACCGATGCCTACGAGGCGGGCGGGGAGGCGGGCGGGGGCGTCAAGCAAGCGCTGTCGCAGTACAACTTCAGTGGAGATATCGGCAAAACCCTGATCCCCGGGTTGATCGGCCTGTTGCTGGCGGTCATCAGTTGGCGCGCCAGTGTCACCCTGCTGGGTGTACTCGGGCTGCTGGCGGCAGGCTTGTTGTGGTGGCTGATTCCGGCGCGCACCGAGGGTTTGGCGGCGCCGCCCAAAGCCACCCGTGCGGGCGGCGGCACCGGCTCCGTGAGCGGGCTGCGTGCGCTGATCCTGACCGGCACGCTGGACAGCGCGGTGCGCATGGGATTTCTCACGTTCCTGCCGTTTTTGCTCAAGGCCAAGGGGGCCGGGCCTGCGGGGATCGGTCTGGCGCTGACGATGCTGTTCGTGGGGGCGCCTTCGGCAAACTGTTGTGCGGTTACCTCGGTGCGCGCATCGGCATGATGAAGACGGTGTGGGTCACGGAGTTCACCACGGCGCTGCTGATCGTCATGGCGGTATACCTGCCCTACGCCGGTTTGATGGTGATGTTGCCGCTGCTGGGGCTGGTGCTCAATGGCACGTCGTCGGTGCTCTACGGCGCGGTGCCGGACCTGGCGGGGCCGGGCAGGCGCGACCAGGCTTTTGCAGTGTTCTACACCGGCACCATCGGCGGCGGCGCCTTGGCGCCGGTGCTGTTCGGCAGCCTGGGGGATGCCACCGGCGTGCCCCTGGCCGTTTTGCTGCTGGCCGCCACCTTGTTGCTCACCTTGCCGCTGTCCTGGCGGGTTCAACGAGGGCTGGAGGCTCAGGCCCGGTAGGGCGAACGAATTTTTCAGCGTGTTCTGGCAGGTATAACAATGAACAACAGTGAACCGTCTGCCGTGTCATTGCCGCTGTCCCGGCGTGCGCAACGTCTGCGCGCACCGGGCACGTCCAGCATGCGCAGCAAAGCCAATGCCTTGAAAGAAGCCGGCGTCAACGTGATCAATTTTGCCGCTGGGGAATTGTCCTTCGATGCCTGCCCGGCCATGAAAGCCGCGGTGAGCGATGCGCTGGCCAATGCCCGCAACCGCTATACGCCGCCCATCGGCCTTCCCCAACTGCGCCAAGCGCTGGCGCAGCAGGTCACTCAGCGCTGCGGGGTGAATTACGCCGCCGATGAAGTGGCGGTGACCGCCGGTGCCAAGCAGGCGCTGTATAACGCCGCGATGGTGCTGCTCGATCCGGGGGATGAAGTCATCGTTGCGGTGCCGTACTGGGAAACCTTCCCCACCCAGATCCAGCTGGCCGGTGGCGTTCCGGTCTATGTCGATACGGCTGCGGATGACTACCGCCTCACCTGCGCGGCCGTAGAAAACGCCCTGACCCCACGCACCCGCATGATTGTGATCAACACCCCGAACAATCCGACGGGCACGGTTTATCAGCGTGAACAACTGTTGGGGATTGCCCGACTCGCGTTCGAACACCGGCTCTGGGTGGTGTTCGACGAGTGCTACCGCAAGCTGGTGCGCACGCCCCATGAACATCACAACATCGTGTCGTTGTTTGCGCCGCTCAAGCACCAGACGGTGCTGGTCGATTCGTTTTCCAAAAGCCACGCGGTCACTGGCTGGCGGGTAGGGTATGCGTGCGCACCCGCCCCGGTCATCGCCGCCATGCACAACCTGCAAGGGCACACGACGTCCAACCCCAGCAGTCTGTCCCAATACGCCGCACTCGGCAGCCTGATGGCTGACGCGCCGCACTTTACCCAGCAGGTCAATGCCTTCCTCGACCGGCAGTTGCTCGCAGCCTGCACTTGCCTGGGGCATGTGGATGACATTACCTGCGCCCCGCCGGAGGGCGCGTTCTATCTGTTTATCGATGTGTCACGCAAATTGGGTGGCCGCTACCTGGGCACCGTTATCCGTGACGTCGACCACCTGGCCGATCTGTTATTGACCGAGGCCCATATCGCGGTGGTGCCCGGCTCCGGCTGTGGCGACCGCAACAGCATCCGCATTTCCTACGCCGTTGAGCATGAAGCGTTGATCGAAGGCCTTACGCGCTTTGCCCGCTTCATGTCAGAAGTCGTTGTGCATTAACCCCACCCAAAAGGATATGAGCCGTGGAAAATCTGAGCCGCCAATTTATCGGGTACGTGAACCAGGCACTGGTGGATGTCGAGGACCGACATTTGGCCCAGGCCCTGCTCAGCGGTTTCAACAGCCAGCCCGCCGAGCTGGACAGGTACTGCGAGACTTATGTCGACATGACATCCAATAACTGGAGCGAGTCGTCGCTGTGTACGTTCTTCTGTGGCTGGCGCAGCCCGGACGGCGCTGCCCATGCCGTCTCGAGCATCATCGTGCGCATCCTTCAGGAGTCGGCATCCCTGGCCGATGACGCTCGGCTGAAGATGCTCGAAGCGGCGGCCCACTGTGGGGAGATCATCGTCGAGGACATCGGACTGGGCGAAATGCACGGGCATCCGCACCACTCCAAGCTGTATTACCGGATGGCTTCGGCGATCTGCGGCTCGGATGAATGGCGCCTGCAGGACAAGTTCCTGGACCCGATCACCAAGGAGTTTTCCGGTTGGGTCGGGGAAAAACGCCCGTTGGCGCCGCAGCTCATCGAAGCGCTGGAAATGATGGCCATGACGGAGTTGTTCAACACTGGCGAGTACAACCTGATGACGCCGTTATGGAAACAATGGTTGCGCGATGTGCGCG
The DNA here is from genome assembly GCF_003852275.1 of Pseudomonas sp. R4-39-08. NCBI lineage: Bacteria > Pseudomonadati > Pseudomonadota > Gammaproteobacteria > Pseudomonadales > Pseudomonadaceae > Pseudomonas > Pseudomonas sp. R4-39-08. Next base: position 5,040,315 of record NZ_CP027733.1, on the reverse strand, counting down.
GGTACAGCGCCGGTGAGGCCAGCCGCGTGGCGAGCTTTCTCAGCGTGCACTGCGGCAGCGTGGAAGCGCGCCATTTCAGGCACGCGGCAGAGGCGTTACGGCTTTACGCCAGCGCCACCGGGCAGGCCGTGGATTACAGCCGTATCGCGCAGCTATCCAGGGAGTACGTGGCCAGGGCCTGTGAACATCTGCAGAAAATGGCATCGGTACTCAAGTGTGAACAGCCCGCCTGGGATTGAGCTGTCCGATAACTCCCGTTGTGCCGCTGACATGGAGCCTGAACCTATGATGGATACCGACGCGCGCCGACGCCCTCTGTCGGCGCTACTGGATAGCAATCGTTGCCTGCGCGTACTCGAAGCCCATAGCCCGATATCGGCATTGCTCGCGCAGCGCGCCCGGCTGGAAATCAGCCCAGGGCATACGGTGGGGTATGACACCATCTGGTCGAGTTCGCTGACCGACTCGACCCAGCGGGGGTTACCCGATATCGAGATTCTTTCGCCCAGCAACCGCTTGCCCGGGATCCGCGAAATATTTGATGTGTGTTCGCTGCCGCTGATATTCGATGCCGATACCGGCGGCAAGGCCGAGCATCTCGCGATTCATATCAAGATGCTGGAGCGCGCGGGCGTCTCGGCGGTGGTGATCGAAGACAAGTGCGGCTTGAAGAAAAACTCATTGTTCGGCACCGAGGTCGACCAGGCGCAGGAGTCCATCGAGGTATTTTGCGCCAAGCTCCAGACCGGCTGCGCCAGTCGCACTGGCTCAGGGCTGATGCTGATTGCGCGGTGTGAAAGCCTGATCCTGGATCGCGGCATGGAGGAAGCGATGGCGCGGTGCCTGGCGTATGTGGGGGCGGGGGCGGATGGCATCATGATCCACAGTCGCAGGCAGGATGGCCTGGAAATCCTTGAGTTCGCCAGGCAGTTTCGTCTGCAACGGCCCAAGGTTCCGCTGATTTGCGTGCCGACCAGTTATGTTCACCTGAAATTCGAGGTGCTGGAGCAGGCAGGTTTCAACGCGGTGATTTATGCCAACCATATGTTGCGCAGTGCCTACCTGGCCATGCGCGATACCGCTTTGGGCATACTCGCCCATGGCAGGACGCTGGAGCTGGAGCCGCGCTGTCTGGGCATCAACGAGATACTCGATCTGGTGCCCGGGACGCGGTAATGCGACACGCGGGGCTGTCGTCCAACCTTTCACTCATTGGTGCATGTGGCGGGTTGGAATCCCTGTTTCAGGGCGAAATACGCCAGTTATTTATAGAAATGCACCATTTAAATTCATAAAAGCGACATTTTGCCCTGTCACGGTGCGAAATGAATTGATAAAGTCCGGCTCAATCTCTGTTTAACAACAATCATTTTGCCGAGACTTTTCATGCACGAATCCGTCGAATCCTTCCTTGCCCGCCTCAAGAAACGCGACCCCGACCAACCGGAATTCCATCAGGCCGTAAAAGAAGTCCTGCGCAGTCTGTGGCCGTTTCTTGAAGCCAACCCCCACTACCTGACCTCGGGCATTCTGGAGCGCATCTGCGAGCCGGAACGTGCGATTAGCTTTCGGGTTTCGTGGGTGGACGATCAGGGCAAGGTCCAGGTCAATCGCGGTTTCCGTATCCAGATGAACAGTGCCATTGGCCCTTACAAAGGCGGTTTGCGCTTTCATCCCTCGGTGAACCTGGGCGTGCTGAAGTTCCTCGCCTTCGAGCAAACCTTCAAGAACTCCCTGACTTCGCTGCCCATGGGCGGTGGCAAAGGCGGCTCGGACTTCGACCCCAAGGGCAAGAGCGACGCCGAAGTGATGCGTTTCTGCCAGGCGTTCATGAGTGAGCTGTACCGCCATATCGGCGCCGACGTGGACGTACCAGCCGGTGATATCGGCGTGGGCGCCCGTGAAATCGGCTTCCTGTTCGGTCAGTACAAGCGCCTGAGCAATCAGTTCACCTCGGTGTTGACCGGCAAGGGCATGACCTACGGCGGCAGCCTGATCCGCCCGGAAGCCACGGGTTTTGGCTGTGTGTACTTCGCTGAAGAAATGCTCAAGCGCGACGGCCAGCGGGTCGAAGGCAAGCGCGTGGCCATCTCCGGTTCGGGCAACGTGGCGCAATACGCGGCGCGCAAAGTGATGGACCTGGGAGGCAAGGTGATTTCCCTGTCGGACTCCGAAGGCACGCTGTACGCCGAGAGCGGGTTGACCGAGGAACAATGGTCAGCCCTGCTGGCGCTGAAAAACGTGCAGCGCGGCCGCATCAGCGAACTGGCCGAGCGTTTTGGCCTGGAATTTCGCCAAGGCCAAACCCCCTGGGCGCTGGCTTGCGATATCGCGCTGCCCTGCGCCACCCAGAACGAACTCGACGCCGACGCTGCCCGCACGCTGCTGCGCAACGGCTGCATCTGCGTCGCCGAAGGCGCCAACATGCCGACCACCCTTGAAGCTGTGGATATCTTTATCGAGGCAGGCATTCTGTTCGCGCCGGGCAAGGCGTCGAATGCCGGCGGCGTGGCCGTGAGTGGCCTGGAGATGTCGCAGAATGCTATGCGCCTGCTGTGGACCGCCGGCGAGGTGGACAGCAAACTGCACAGCATCATGCAGTCAATCCACCATGCCTGCGTGCATTACGGCGAAGAAAATGGCCGGGTCAATTATGTGAAGGGCGCAAACATCGCAGGCTTCGTCAAAGTTGCCGAAGCGATGCTGGCCCAGGGCATCGTCTAGACCCCGGGCTCGATACGCAACACTTCGATCAACTGATCGCCGACGGGGCGCTGCCACAGCACCTCGTCCCCCACCTGGGCGCCGAGCAACGCGCGCCCGAGGGGCGAACCCCAGTTGATCAAGCCTGCGTTGGCATCGGCCTGATCTTCGCCGACCAACTGGATGCGCTGCTGCTCGTCCTGCTCATTGGCGAAGGTCACCCAGCTGCCGATCTGTACTTTATCGGTAGAAGTGGCCGGCGCCACAACCTGGGCGCTTTGTACCCGCTGATTGAAGTAGCGCAAATCCCGCTCTAGATCGGCCTGGCGCTGTTTATTGCCCTTGGCGGATTCGGTGCTGTATTCCTGCTGCAATTGCGCAACCTTGGCCTGCAACTGCGCCAACCCTTGCGCGGTCAAGCGATTGGGTTGCTCGCTGACTTGACGCTCCACCGGCTGATCAGCCTGGGCGGCGGCGTTATCTTCATTTACAAAAGCTCGGCTCATGATGTTCTCCTTCAATGGAGTTTGGGCCATGTTCGCCGCGCGATCGTTCCCACGCTCTGCGTCCGCTTCTAACGCGGCGCGCTATTGCGAGCGATAAGCCTTGGCCGCATCGCGATCCTTCTCCTGCTGCCATTCGTGCTCGCGGTCATCCCTGCGGTTGTCCTGGTAGTCCCGCAGCTCCTCGTTCTCGCGCATGGCCTTGCACTGGCGGAAACCATCTTCCCAGCCTTCGGCGTACTGCCGGTCTTTCAGATAGCGGGGCACGTTCTTGCGAAACTCCCCGGTAATCACCCCAGCGGCCTGGCGACCGCTGCTGCAACCGTCGTCGAAGCCATCGGCAAAGGCGGGCGGATAACCTTTGGCCAATAAGTCTTGGTGGGTCGATTGGCAGCCTGACAACCCCACCACTACACACAGCATTAGCGCAGACCGCCACATGGCGTACTCCCTGGCCGATTTACGGCTGATAGGGGGAAGTCTAGTCAGGGATTTGTCAGATGTGTGTGAAAGAGAAGTCGGCGGGATGTGGGCTGTGCAAAATGATCGTTCCCACGCTCTGCGTGGGAATGCCTCCTGGGTCGCTCCGCGTCCCGCCAACCGCTGCACGTTTGGATTACTGCGCACAGGTGACGCGGAGCGTCACGGGCTGCATTCCCACGCGGGAGCGTGGGAACGATCTTCTCCGGCAAATTTTCTTCATGCACAAATAAGTGTGGGAGGGGGTATGAATCAGTAGTGGTACCACTTCACTTCGAGCATTACTTCATTCACCGGTGTCGACAAGTGGCTGTACTCGCGCTGGGCGCTCAGGCGCAGGCCCAGGTTGCGCGACAATTCCCACTGTTGGTTCAGGCTGATGCTGCGCCGCACTTCGCCATTGGTGAAGAAATCGCCCTTGGCTTCCAGGCTCAGGTTGCCCAGCGGGTTCTTCCACAATAGGCCGGTGTTGAAGCCGGCGGCGGGGGAGATGGCTTCGCTGAAGTCATTGTTGTGTTCCACGCGCACCGTGCCGAGGGCGAAGCCGAGCATGTCGTCGCTCAACTGCCAGGTGCCGCCCGCGCCGCCGTTGACGTGGGCGACCAGGGTTTCGTCGTCGTGTTTACCCGGCACCCGTTCCAGGCCACCGGTGACTTGCCATGACCAGGGTTGCAGCAGGGCGTTGCGTGGGGTCAGGGAGCGGATGGTGGCCAGGTCCAGTTGCTGCAACTGCCAGTGATTGCCTTCGTACTGGCGCAGTTTCATCTGCAGGATTTCGATTTGTGCGCCCAAGGGGAAGCCTTCGGCGTTGTCGTTGAGGTCGTGATAGGCCATACGCAGGCCGTATTCGCCGAAGGCTTTGTCGCCGCGGGTGCCGATGCCGGCCTGCCAGGTGCGCGATTCGTGGCCGTTCTCGGGCAGGCCGGGCGGGGTGATCTTCAGGTCGGGCGCAGGGTTCTGGTTGATCGCACGCAGCAGTTCGAAGCTGCGCTGAGAGCGTGCGGTGTCGCGCTCCAGGCCGTTGGCGCGGTAGCGGCCGAGGCGATAGGCGGCATCGATGATCAGTGCCTGGCGCTCGCGGGGCAGGGCTTTGAAGGCCGGCGCCTGCAATTGCTGCTGGTCATCGCTGATGGTGAGTGCCCATTGTTGCTCATCGCCGTCCAGCGGTTTGGCGCGTTCGAGTAGTTCGCGTTCACGGGAGGGGCGATAGTCGATCTTTTCCACCAGGCCCGCTTCCTTGACCGCCTTGACGGTGTCGGTGGGGATCGCCGTCAGCGGGAACTGCTCGGTCAGGCGCAGGCCGGGGCGCGCCACTTGCAGCAGTTCCAGCAGGCGATATGAGCAGTTTTCATCGAAGAAGAAGTAGTCGAACTGGATCTGCTTGAGTTCCCACACGTGCTCGACCATGCGCTTGGTCTCGACTTCGGTGAGGTTCAGGCGGTATTCCCACAGGTCACGGTTTTCCAGGCTGCGATATTCGGAGAGTTTTTCCTGGTAGGGCACCAGGGCGAACAGGCCGGGGTAGCCGCCCATCAGGCCCTTCCAGGCGTACAGAATGCTGTTGTCCGAGCCTTCGATATAGGCGCCGAAGTTGATCGCGTAGCTGAGCAGGGCGGTGTTGTTGCTTTGCACGTCGGCCTGGTCGATGCGCAGCAGGGTGTGACCGAACATCGACGACGGGCTGTTGAGGTACGCCGCCGGGAAAATCATCACCGCGCTGTGGGGCGCGACGTCCGTGAACCATTGCTTGAATTCCTTGCAGTCCACCGCCGGCAGGTCGGTCAGTTGCAACTGGTCCTTGAGCCAGCGGGTGCGTGCGGGATAAACGCATTGGGCGTGCTTTTCACCCAGGCTGGCCGGTGCATACAACGCATCCACAGTGGCCTTGAGTTCGGCGTCCGGATGATGCGCCCCGTCGGTGGCGAGAAAGAATTTCTTGTCGCTGACATAGCTGCGCCAGCCACTGATCTTGCCAGCTTCGTAATGGCCCAGCGACAGCCAGAACGGGTCATTGGCCAGTTGCTGCAAACGTTGATCGTCGAGGTGCGGTGCCGCATGCAGCGGGGCGCAGGCGAAGAGAGCCAGGCAAGCGAGGCGTTTGAGCATGGGGGCTACTTAAGTCGGACTGAAAAAAAGACCCAAGGGGGGCAGGTCGAAAAAACAAAACCCGCGCCTCGAAAGGCGCGGGTGGGTCGAGCTTAAGCCTGGGTAGCGTATTTCGCCAGACGGGCATCACTTTTCAGTACGGCAATGGTGTTGTTGTGCACGTCGTCAGCGGTCACGTCAGCCTTGCTGAAGATCTGCTGGAAGTGCTCGTGGGTCACGGCCGCGAAGTGCTCGCGATCTTCCGGCGCCACGCCCAGTACCACGGCGTAGGTAGTCAGCGCTTCGCCGTTACCCTTGGCCATGTCTTCGGACAGCTCGTTCATCATGCCATTCATGGCAATCCAGGACTTGCCGCCGTAGGTCAGGGAACTGTTGGTGCTGCAACCGTTGGTGCCCGAGGTCATGCCGAAGGTGGCGTTACCTGAAGTGCCGTTGGTGGTGGAGGCCAGGAAGTGGGCCGGAGTACCGCGCTGGCCTTCGAACAACATGTTGCCCCAACCGCAGTTCGGGCCACCTGGTGCTTCTGCCATTGCATTGAGGGAGACGACGGTGAAGAGAGTACCAAGAAGGATCCGTTTCATAGCTTTGTTCTCTTTGTGTGCAAACCAATGGACAAGGGTTCAGGCGCTTCGCAGCACCTAGGGGCCAGTTATTAGTCCAACCCGCGCAGTTTGGAGTTTAGGCACGTTCCAGGGGTTCCGTGATTTTTTATAAAACATTCAGTCTCGAACGATTTTTTTGTACGCCGCGCGGGCTGTCTATGCTTTCCCAAAAGCGCGCCTTGCCAGAGCGCGCAACCGAGAGCCAGAATGCCCCCATCTGCCCCGCCTGATGTAAGGAAGCCCGATGCCTGATCCTGTTGCTGCCAGCTTGCGTCTAGCGCCCGAAGCGCTGACTCGCCCTTTTTCCGCTGAACAGTTCAGCTTCTCGACCACCAATGATCTGGAGCCCTTTCGCGGTGTGCTTGGCCAGGAACGTGCAGTTGAAGCATTGCAGTTCGGCGTGGCAATGCCACGTCCCGGTTACAACGTGTTTGTCATGGGCGAGCCCGGTACCGGTCGCTTTTCATTCGTCAAACGTTACCTGAGGGCCGAAGGCAAGCGCCTGCAAACCCCGTCGGACTGGGTGTACGTGAATAATTTCGATGAGCCGCGCGAACCGCGCGCCCTGGAATTGCCAGGCGGCGCTGCGGCGGCGTTCATCGCCGATATCAACGGGTTGGTCGACAACCTGGTGGCGACCTTCCCGGCCGTCTTCGAACACCCGACGTATCAACAGCGCAAAAGCGCCATCGACCGGGCATTCAACCAGCGTTACGACAAGGCCCTGGATGTGATCGAGCGCCTGGCCCTGGAAAAAGACGTGGCGCTGTACCGCGACAGCTCCAACATCGCGTTTACCCCGATGCTCGATGGCAAGGCCCTGGACGAGGCCGAGTTCTCGCAGTTGCCGGAAATCGACCGCGAGCGTTTCCACACGGATATTTCCGAGCTGGAAGAGCGCCTCAACGAAGAGTTGGCGAGCCTGCCGCAATGGAAGCGTGAGTCGAACAATCAACTGCGCCAGTTCAACGAAGAAACCATCACCCTCGCCCTGCAGCCTTTGCTCGCACCGTTGTCGGAAAAGTACGCAGAAAATGCCGCCGTCTGCGGTTATCTGCAGGCCATGCAGGTGTATCTGCTCAAAACCGTGGTCGAGCAATTGGTCGACGACGCCAAGACCGACGCCCAGGCCCGCAAGCTGCTGGAAGAGCAGTACTGCCCAAGCCTGGTGGTGGGCCATCCTGTCAACGGCGGCGCGCCGGTGGTCTTCGAGCCGCACCCGACCTACGACAACCTGTTCGGCCGTATCGAATACAGCACCGACCAGGGCGCGCTGTACACCACGTATCGTCAACTGCGCCCAGGCGCGTTGCACCGTGCCAATGGTGGCTTCCTGATCCTGGAAGCGGAAAAAATGCTCAGCGAGCCGTTTGTGTGGGATGCGCTCAAGCGTTCCTTGCAATCGCGCAAATTGAAGATGGAGTCGCCGCTTGGCGAACTCGGGCGCCTGGCCACCGTGACCCTCAACCCGCAAATGATCCCGTTGCAGGTCAAGGTGATCATCATCGGTTCGCGCCAGCTGTACTACGCGTTGCAGGATGCCGATCCGGACTTCCAGGAAATGTTCCGGGTGCTGGTGGACTTCGACGAAGACATCCCGATGGTCGACGAAAGCCTGGAGCAGTTCGCCCAGTTGCTCAAAACCCGCACCTCGGAAGAAGGCATGGCGCCGCTGACGTCGGATGCGGTGGCGCGGCTGGCGACCTACAGCGCACGCCTGGCGGAACATCAGGGCCGTTTGTCGGCGCGCATTGGCGATTTGTTCCAATTGGTCAGCGAGGCGGACTTCATTCGCCACCTGGCAGGCGACGAAATGACCGATGCCGGGCATATCGAGCGCGCGCTCAAGGCCAAGGCCACGCGCACCGGGCGCGTGTCGGCGCGGATTCTCGACGACATGCTCGCCGGGGTCATCCTCATCGACACGGCCGGCGCCGCCGTGGGCAAGTGCAACGGGCTGACGGTGCTGGAGGTCGGTGATTCGGCGTTTGGCGTACCGGCGCGGATTTCCGCCACGGTATACCCCGGCGGCAGCGGTATCGTCGATATCGAACGTGAGGTCAACCTCGGCCAGCCGATTCACTCCAAGGGCGTGATGATCCTCACCGGTTACCTGGGCAGCCGTTATGCGCAGGAATTCCCCCTGGCGATCTCGGCGAGCATCGCGCTGGAACAGTCCTACGGTTACGTGGATGGCGACAGCGCGTCCCTGGGCGAAGCCTGCACCTTGATCTCGGCCTTATCGAAAACGCCGCTCAAGCAGTGCTTTGCCATCACCGGCTCGATCAACCAGTTTGGTGAAGTGCAGGCCGTGGGTGGGGTTAACGAGAAGATCGAAGGCTTCTTCCGCCTGTGCGAAGCGCGCGGTTTGACCGGTGAACAGGGCGCGATCATTCCCAAGGCCAACGTGGCCACGCTGATGCTCGACGAGAAGGTATTGCAGGCCGTGCGTGACGGGCAATTCCATATTTATGCGGTACGCCAGGCGGATGAAGCGTTGAGCCTGCTGGTGGGCGAGGATGCCGGTGAACCGGACGCAGAGGGGCAGTTCCCGGAAGGTACGGTCAATGCCCGCGTGGTGGAGCGTTTGCGCGCAATTGCGGAGATGATCAGCGAGGAAGACCTGAAGGAAGCAGAAAAGGAACTGGCGCAGCAGGCGCTGGCTGAGGCCAAGCCCAGCTGATTTCTTAAAGCCACCTGCAGCAAAAATGTGAGAGGGGGCTTGCCGCCTCCCACATTTAGATACGATACGATCATTCCCACGCTCCCGCGTGGGAATGTACCCGTGACGCTCTGCGTCACTTGTGCGTAATTACCGAAACTTGCAGCGGTGGCGGGACGCGGAGCGTCCCAAGAGGCATTTCCACGCAGAGCGTGGGAACGATCAAACACACCGCTATCGGGGGCAAGCCCCCTCCCACATTTAGATCTGCGGATGCCATTAAATTGACGACCGTCCGCAATCCAATGCCGTTGGTCCCTACCACCTTGGTCTGTCGCGTTTTTATTCTATTCTGAGAATCAGGGATATCCACAGGAGTCGCAGGATAGAAACAGCCTCGCCTTTGCGCTGGGGCTGAACACCGATCTACCGAGGGTCGCCGCCATGCCGCGCAACCTTTGCCTTACCCGCCAGTGCCTGGGCCTGGAAACCCGTATCGAATGCTCCATTCGCCCGCTCGCCGGGGAAAACGGGTTGTGGACATTATTGTTCGCCGCCGGCATGTCGGGCGAACAGCCTTCCACGGTCAAGTCCCAAGGCCCGTTTCATGGGCCATTCGTGGCAGAAACCATGTTGGGCTCCATCGTCGACAGCCTGACCCTGCACGGCTACGAGCAGTTGGACGAGCCGCAGATCTGGTGCCTGCACCTGCAGGCCCATCTGCGCCAACTCAACGGCGGCCAGGAGCAACTGGCCCTGTAATCGGGCTATTTGCTTTCCGGTTTGTCCAGCTTGACCTCGAAACCATATTGCACGGTGTCGAGGTCGGTGCGCTGGTAGCTTTCCAGGGTGGTCGGCTGGCCGTAGAAATAATGCACGTCAAACAGCGCCGTGCCGTACTCCTCGGCGCGGTGGCTCACGCCGAGAATTTCCTTGAGGTAGTTGCCGCTGCCGTCCTTGGCGTAGAAGCGCCAGCTGTCGGCGGGAAACGCGCGCTGGTCGACGATCAACGCGTTGTCCTTGAGCACCAGGCCTTTGGGCAGTTTGCTGGTGTCAATCGAGGCCTTCTCGATGGTGGCGAGGAACAAGGGTACCGAGCCGACCACAAACGCCGGGGTTTCCGGGAACAGGTTGAGGTCGTAGGTCAGCGTGCCACTTGCCGCATTCATCTCGAACGCCTCGGTGGGCAACTCGATGGGTTCGCCGCGCTCGCCTTTATCGTCGGCCGTGAAAAACGTGATCGGCGCGTCGCTGTTGTTGCGCTCGGCGCCGACCAGGTCGTCATTGAAGGTGAAAGGGTGGTCGAACACGATTTTCGCGGCACTGGCGTCGTCGGTGGACTGGCTGATGGTGACGCTGCTTTTCAATTGTTCTTCCGTCAGCGAGGCGTCTTTGAGCCAGCTGGCCGCAGCGTCGTCATACACCGTGACCGGCATCGGCAAGGGTTGCACGGTGTGTTGCAGGCTGTTTTTGTCGAAGCGCATCACAGGCAGGTCCAGCTCCTTGCGGGTCACTGTGGTCTTGGAAAAATCCAGCACATTGACCTGCAGGGTGTCGATCAATCCGTTGAAGTACACCTTGGCGTAGTGACTCTTCTGTGTGTGTTCGAAGGCTTTTTGCGCGTCGGTGAGTTGTTTTTCGAGCGCCTCGGACCAGGCCTTGTGCTTTTGCATCTCGGCCAGCTGCTTTTCATAGAACGCCACTTGCGCGGCATTTTCGTTGATCGAGCCTGAGCGGGTGAGAAATTGGCCGGTACCGTCCCGGGCTTGTACCAGCAGCGGGTTGGGCGAGTCGTCGCCCAGCTCTGCGGCCAGGGGCGCGCTGTTGGTCAGTTCAAGCTCGGCGTAATTCTTGTCTAGCGACAGCAGGTTGAGGGTGATATTGCCCTCGGTGCGCGGGTGGCCGAGGTCTTTTTTCGACAGGTCGAAGGTCAGCACCTTGCCTGGCGCGGCAACCTCAATCGCACCTTTGAGGCTGACGGGCTGCGGCTGGCTCTTGTTTTCCGTCTCGATGCCCTCGATGAACGGGTAGGTCACCGTCAGGTCGTCGGGGTTGGTCAGGTTGGAGCTGCTTGGGCTGAGCTGGATGCCGGGGTCCGTTTCCGACCATTCCGGCTGGAAGGGAATGACTTTGTTGTTGCTCAAGGTCACCGACTGCCATTCCAGGCCATGGGGGAAGGGGAACTGGTCAGGGGCGTTGAAGGTGAACGGGAAGACCGGCTGCAGATCCGTCAGGTAGTCGGAATGAGAGGCTCTGCGCAGTACGAACAGGCCGTTGATATAGGTGTCCACCAAGGCCTGGGGTGTGGGGTAATGCTTGAGCAGGGCCAGCGTGTCTTCGCCGTATTCGGCTTCGATGGGCTTGGCGGCGAGCTTGAGGCGTGCACGTTCAAGCAACAGCAGCGAGCCGCCGCGCAGCTTGGGGTCCTGAATGCTGTCCAGGGACTGTTCGAACTGGCTGGTTTTCTCTTCGAGGGTGGCCTGCTTCTGCTCTTCTTTGGGGGAGCAGCCGCTGGTCATCAGCAACGCCGCGCACAGGCCGAGAGTGGCCAAAGGGGATCGCACATCCATCATCAGAGTCTTCCTGTCCGACAGCATCGAGCCGAGTTGAGGGGCTCGACACTAGCAGAAAAACGCCCTTGCAGATGCCACTTCAAGTCAGTTTTCTCGCGGTGACAGGTGCCCGGTAGCGGCTGGTATACTCGGCTCCATTTTTAGCCAAGCTGTGTGAGATTCAATGGAACGCTTTATCGAAAACACGATGTATGCCGCGCGCTGGCTGCTGGCGCCGATCTATCTGGGTTTATCCCTGGGGTTGCTGATCCTGGCGATCAAGTTTTTCCAGGAAATCATTCATGTGATCCCCAATATTTTCAGCTTGCTGGAGTCGGAGGTGATCCTGCTGTTGCTGTCGTTGATCGACATGGCCCTGGTCGGTGGCCTGCTGGTGATGGTGATGATTTCCGGCTACGAGAACTTCGTCTCGCAGTTGGATATCGATGAAAACAAGGAAAAGCTCAACTGGCTGGGCACCATGGACTCTTCGTCGCTGAAGATGAAAGTAGCGGCCTCCATCGTGGCGATTTCCTCCATCCACCTGCTGCGCATCTTCATGGACGCCAAGAACGTCGATCCACAGCACCTGATGTGGTACGTGATCATCCACATGACCTTCGTGGTCTCGGCGTTTGCCATGGGTTACCTGGACAAGCTGACCAAGCACTGATGGCGCGCGCTCGCCTTACTGCTCGACGAAGTAGTAAGGCTGGCGATTGATCGCCATTTCCTTGATCACTGTCACTTTCTCATTCAGTCGGTCCGTGTGGTCCAGCAGCGCAACGTTGCCGGGTTTGGCGCCGAGAAATGCACGTAATTGCGGCTCGGTCTGCAAAATCGGCAAATAGGCCTGCAGATAGAACACGCTGGCGCCGGCGATGCGCTCATTGGGTTGGAACAGCGCCACCTCCCTACCTTCGTCTTGCAGTGCCTGGACCTGACTGATTACGGGCACGAATGACTGACGCACATCGGCTTTGGGAGCGAACCAGAAGGCTGCGCTGAGGTAGCAGGCGATGGCCAGGGTGAACACACCGAAGATAATGCGCCGGTGGTAGCGGTACAGCGCCGGTTTGTGGGCTTCCACCCACTCCAGCAGCACCCGCGCATATTCTGCGGCCAGCACGGCGGCGGCCGGGGTCAATGCCATCAAATAGACGGTGCGTTTGCTCGAGGCCAGTGTCAGCAGGGTGAACTGCGCCACCAGCCATACGCTGAAAAACAGGCGGTAGCGGTTGCGCACCAGGCTTTTACGAAAGTGCCACAGGCCCAGGTACACCAGAATGTTCCACGGCAGGAAGGCCTCGGGCAGTTTGGCGAGGTAATAGTAGAACGGCTCGTAATGCCCGGCTTCGACAAACGAGCCGCTGAAGCGCCCGACGCTGTTGGTCCACAGCACCTCGCCGACGGCCTGCATGCCGCCGCGTTGAAACAGAAACCCCAACCAAATTAACAACGGCACCAAGGCCAGCAGCGTGAATAGCGCGGGCTTGAGCCAGTCGCCAAGGCGCAGGCGTTTATCCATCAGGCTGGTGCAGGCCAGGTAAACGAATATCACACTCCCTGGCATCGCCAGGCCCAGCACGCCCTTGCTCAACGTCGCGACGACCATCCCCGCCGTAAACAATGCCCATGCCCAGGCAGAGGAGCCGTGGCGTTCGGACGCGGGGCGCATCGCCTGGTAGAACCCGAGCAACGCAGCGGTCACGCCCAGGCTGAGCAACGAATCCTCACCCACCCCGCGCACATTGCCCCAATAACTGGCCATGGTCGCCAGGATCAACGCGGCACTGAACGCCAGCGTGGTTGGCCGCCCGAACCGGCGCAGCATGCCGTAGAGCAGCATCACGCTGAACAACCCGGCAAAGGCCGATGCCAGCCGCACGGCCCCGGTGCTCGCGCCAAACAAGCGAATCGCCCCGGCATCCAGCCACAGGCTCAGCGGCGGTTTTTCCAGGAAAGGCTCACGAAACAGACGCGGCACCACCCAGTCATTGTCCAGGTGCATGGCCATGGCGATCCCGGAGACGCGGGCCTCGGTGGAGCCTTGCAGTTCATGGTTGCCCAGGGCGAAGAAGAACAGCAGCGCAGCGAGCAGGAGCAGCAGGGGAACGGGACGCGTCATGGGGTGGCTACCGGGCAGGAGACCGCTCGGGAGAGCGACCGTGGCTGCCCGCCAGTATAGGGATGGGTTTCTTAACGATTCGTGAACGAGTGTGGGGTTTTTGTGCGGTCGGGTTAAGCTTGCGTCTTGGCGGCAAACAACTGCTTGGCGTGGGCAAAACACTTCTCAGCGATCGCCGAGCGCGGTTCGGTCTTGCGCATCACCATGCCCAGTGGCGCAAGCACGCTGGCGTCCGGCAGGTTGATAAAGGCGAGGTTTTCGATTGGGCTTTCCAGGGCGCTGTCCAGTGGCATGATTGCGCAGCAAAAGCCTTCGTGGATCGCCTGGAACAACTGATAGGTTGAATCGCTTTCAAGCATGGGCTGGGGGGCGAGGCCGCGGCTGCGGAAGCTCAGGTCAATGGACTTTCGATAGTGCATGCCCGTGCTGATCATCCCCAGGGGCAATTGGGCGGCGTCTTCCCAGCTCATTTCGGTGCCTTCGAAGTGGAAGTGGCGTGTGTCGTACAGCAGGCCGACGCGGGTTTCGCCCAGTTCGAAAAAATCCAGGTAGCTGGAGTTTACGTGGTCCAGGTAACACACCCCAGGTCCAGCTGATTGGTGCCCAGCGCTTCGATGATCTTGTCCGAACTCATGGAGGTCAGGCTGAACTTGAGTTCCGGGAAGGTGTGGGACAGGCCCTGGATGTAGCTGATCGGGTTGAAACCGCTGAGCGGCACCAGGCCCAGGCGCAAGTTACCCACCAACTGGCCGCGACACGCCGCCGCTTCGGCGAACAGCCCGTCATGGGCGGCGAGCAGGGTTCTGGCCCAGGCCAGCACACGCTCACCGGCCTCGGTGAACCCTTCGAAACGCTGGCCCCGGGTGACCAATTCCAGGCCCAGTTCATCCTCCAGATTGCGCAGGCGCATCGACAGCGTCGGCTGGGTGATATGGCAGCGCGCAGCCGCCTGGCCGAAATGACGGGTCTGCTCCAGCGCGATCAGGAATTTGAGTTGCTTTATGTCCATCAAGTCACCTGCCAGTCAGCCGTAACAAATAGACAGTCATTGTTTAGGCGCTTTAGCCTCATGGCAATCGATTGATGGCGGCCTGCTGGAGAAAGACATGAACGTAACGTCGGATGCGTCGTGTGTACGGCTTCAATTGAGTACACAGTCGACGGGTTCAAGGACGGGCGGCAGTTCTGTCGCGCCGTTGGCGTGCAGCACTTCGCGTTCGATGGTGCGCACGATGGCGTTGGTCGGCAGGTCGTTTTCGTCATAGCCGAAGGGGTCTTCCAACTCGTCGCCAATCGCGTCCAGGCCAAAAAACGTGTAGCTCACGATGGCGGTGAATACCGGCGTCAGCCAACCCAAGGGTTCGGCCATGGCGAAGGGCAGCAAGATGCAGAACATGTAGCTGGTGCGGTGCAACAGGAGCGTATAGGGAAAGGGCAGCGGGGTACTTTTGATGCGCTCGCAAATGGTCTGCGTGCGGGTCAGGCTGCTCAAGTGCCCGGCCATCAGCTGATAGCGCCACTCGCTGAGGCCCCCGGATTCGACCAGCGCCGAACATTGTTGGGTGACGCGGCCGACAATGCTTTCCGGGATATTCGGCGTGTTGGCCGCCGGCAGCCTGTCGAGCCAGGGCGCTGCCACGCTGGGCTCGTCCTCATGGCGCAGCCGGGCGTTCAACGCGTGGGCGAACCCGCACAGGTTGCGCAGGATCTCGCTGCGCTGGCGAGCATCCTGGATCACCTGGGTTTCCCGGATCATGGCGCGCACATCCATCAGCATGGCGCCGAGCGCCTTGCGCCCTTCGTACCAGCGGTCATAGCAGGCGTTGTTGCGAAAACTCATGAAGATCGAAAGTGACAAGCCCAACAGCGTGAACGGCGTGGCGTTGACCTTGGAGAAGTAGGCTGGATGAAGCGTCTCCACCAGCACAATCACCGAGGCCAGCAGTGTCACCAGCAGGCTGCGCAGTGCGATGCGCCGGGCCACGGAGCCCTTGAGCGACGTCAATACACCGATCAGGTTGGGTTTGGCTCTGACGATCATGGAAATAGCCTAGTGCAATGGGTTGAAACCGGGTCGATCAGCCGCCCGTCATGTTCATGAAGCGCACCACCTGCACCTCATCGTCGAGGGTGAAATTGTGCCGATAGGGCTTGAGTTTCATCGACTCCACAATCGCGCGCTCCAAACGTTGCGGTTCGCCCGGATAGCGCCGCAGTACCGCCTTGAGGTCGACCGAATGCTCGTTGCCCAGGCACAGCAACAGCCGGCCTTCGACCGTCAACCGCACGCGGTTGCAGGTGCCGCAAAAGTTGTGGCTGTGGGGGGAAATAAAGCCCAGGCGAATATGCGGCGCTTCGGCCAGGCGCCAATAGCGCGACGGCCCCTGGGTGGATTCTGCAGAGTCGATCAGCGTGTAGCGTTCGGTAATACGCTCGCGTACCTGCGCACTGGAATAAAACGCCTCGGCACGGCTGTGCTCGCTGATCACGCCCAATGGCATTTCTTCGATAAACGAAATATCCAGGCCGCGATCGATGGCGAAGGCCACGAGGTCGTTGATCTCGTGGTCGTTGCGACCCTTCATCACCACGCAATTGAGCTTGGTGCGCTGAAAACCCGCGGCATTCGCTGCATCGATACCCTCGATCACCTTGGCCAAGTCACCGGTGCGCGTCAGTTCACGAAAGCGCTTGGGGTCCAGGCTGTCGAGGCTGATGTTCAAGCGCTTGAGCCCGGCATCGAACAACGGCGCGGCAAGTTTGCCCAGTTGCGAACCGTTGGTGGTCATGCACAACTCGCGCAGACCGGGCAGCGCGGCAATGCGCTTGCACAGGTCCACCACGCCCTGACGAACCAAGGGTTCACCGCCGGTCAGACGGATCTTGCGCGTGCCCAGCGCGACAAAACTCTGCGCCAGTTGGTACAGCTCTTCCAGCGACAGAATCTGCTGGCGCGGCAGGAACTCCATGTCTTCGGCCATGCAATACACACAACGGAAATCGCAACGGTCGGTTACGGACATCCGGAGGTAGTCGACCCGGCGGGAAAAACTATCCATCAGGATTTGATCGGTCACTAAAAACCTCGGCGGCGACGTTGGGTATATACCCTGGCGCTTATATAGGCGGGTGATTCAGGCGAGGCTAACGGTGTTTTCTGCGGGCGTCTAATCACTCTTAGCGACCGGTTGATCGATGGGGTCTATGAGCGGTTAGTTGACGGGGCACAGGAGGCGGCGGAGCGGTGGGGTTCAATAGCGTACCTGTGGCGAGGGAGCTTGCTCGCCATAGGTACGGGTTGGTCGTTCAACTGACGGGGATGTTTTATGGATTTTCGCCAAGTGGTTGCATGGTGAATAACTGAGCGTCCAGCATCCGCTCCAGCAGCAACTCACCCAGCACGATCAGTTGCTGAGCACCCAGCAGCTTTTGGCGGTGCGAGCCTTCCAGTTCAAAGGCCAGATCGGTGGTCATGGCGTTCAGCGAGGCGAGGGTTTCACTGGCTTGGATAAGGAGGGTTTCGGCGGGGATGTCTGGGGCGAGGGTGAAGAGTGTTGTTGGGGGATTGGGGGTGATTTTTTTCATGACTGAAACTCCTTGATTGATGGAGTCGCCAGACATCGCTGCTAAACGAAAAGGGTGGCGACTGTACGCGGGTTAGCAGACCAGGAATCAAGGAACCCAGCGCACCCGAAAGTGCCCCACGCACA
Source organism: Pseudomonas sp. R4-39-08 (assembly GCF_003852275.1). Taxonomy (NCBI): domain Bacteria; kingdom Pseudomonadati; phylum Pseudomonadota; class Gammaproteobacteria; order Pseudomonadales; family Pseudomonadaceae; genus Pseudomonas; species Pseudomonas sp. R4-39-08. The sequence continues at coordinate 5,022,869 of NZ_CP027733.1, read as the reverse complement.
GCCGCCATAACGCAATCCAGCGGATGCTGAAAGCATCGCTTGAAAGGAAGGTGGCTTTGCAGGCCTTGATATTAACCGAGCTGCTAAACCCGGTCGCTGATTTTGCAGCGACTGTGGGAGATTAGCGGCGTGGGGGTTGAAGGGGGAGTTCATCGAGGGCGCTACTTCTTGCGGGAAAATTCTGAAGGTCTGTCAGTCGGGCGTTTTAAAACCTCAGCAACGACAAAATCCGCATAAGGCGGGTTTTGTCGATGCTTTGAATTGGTCGGCCGGGGTAATCTGAATTGGCATCCTTTGGCATTGATTATTTGAGATAAATTTTTTTGTTTTGATTGGAATACCAACGGGAATACCCCACGAGATATCCACGCTCTGGCCTGGAGCTTGTAACCGATTTTACATCTTTGCTTCTCATCTTTGATTTTGGGGGGATCTTCCTGCCTCTCTCGGGATACAGGTTGCGCTTGATAGGAGGCTGAAGGTGGTGAACGGCAGAACCCGGTCAGAAGCGGACCTCCACCCTCCTAAGGGGAAGGTTGGCAGCTCGAACCTGCCCTGGGACACCATATTTTTCAATGCTTTCGGACCAGGAAGGTCGTTTTCTTCTCATGCGGTGACAGCAGCGTGACAGCAAACTAGATGCTCCTGGTTACTCCTCTCTATACTTCTGCTGAGATTTCTTCCCTATTTTTAGCTCTCAGACCCTGACGACGCTGAAATTGAATCAGTCCTTCTGCGCCGTAGCGGGATAAACAAAGAGCGCGCTTCGCAGCTTGTTGCGGATTGACAGCATTACCCTACAAAACGCCTGATCCTTCCTTCTTGTGATTGCAAAAAGCCTCTATTGGTCTAGAGTTCATAAATCGAGCAAAAAAAGCGATTTTTTGTCTAGGGGGTCAAGGATGCCAAGAATTTCTCTCACCGACGTTGTAGATATCATTTCCAAGTCGGGGACTCCCAAGGCAACAAAAGTCAGTCAAATAAAATATCGCCAATCTTATTCTCCTCAGACTGACTTCTATAAGGCTCTCAGGGAAGGCATTGTTTCAGTTCACCAGAACAGTCATTCGAAAAAAGAACTTTACGAAATTCTGAGATTTCTCACTGATGAAAAAAAGATAAAAAATTATCCGAAAGCCATCCAAGGTTACGAGAGGTGGTGGGGGAAAAAGAATATTGCTTGGAGTGCGCCGTTCAGTTCGAATTATAGCTTTCAAGGTATTGATATTGGAATTAATCCGGAGCTAGGTCTCGTCATTGAAGGCGAGCCGTTTCTAATAAAACTGTATCTCAAAGATGAGCCTCTGCAAAAGCTCCGCATAGATATTGTCCTGGCGTTGATGGTGACCGCACTATCTGGGGGGGCAGTTGCAGGCTGTAAAATGGCGGTGCTTGATGTCAGAAATGGCAAGTTATTTTGCAGTTCTAATGACTCGGTTTCGCAAGCGAAACTAATGAAGATGGTTAATGCGGAGCTGGCATACGTGTCTGCGCTTTGGGATCAAATATAGTTCTCAAGATTATTCAGTAGTCGATGAGTTCTCAAAAAACGGTCAGTGTTTTCTGGTGGATTAAGGGATTTATGAAATTATCGAAGCGCTTCAGTCTTTCAAAAACTCAGTTTGAACTCGATTTTGTGGATATTGATACTGATCTTGATACTAGGCTATTTGTTGATCCTTATTTGTTAGGACTTAGGCCGGATCGCTGGTCAATGAAGGCCTCTAGTTCTGTGAGATCTTTTTTCTCACATTTTTTAGATCTTGTTCGTGAAGGAAAGGATGAAGATGCTTTTGAGTTGTTTTCACATCTTCATGAACCAAATGAAACTTGCTTGGGGCTTTCTTCGGGTAAGCCTAGAGGTAATGGCATCGGAAGTGAAGATGCAAAAAAATTATTTGAAAGCATCATGGGTAGCAAGGCGATAAAGTCTGGAAAAATTACTGATTTAGAGGACTTCAGGTTATTCATCCCAGGCATTGGGAAAGATAAGGTATCTGACATGACTACCAACCTCATTAGGGGGAGTCTCATTGCCTACACGCAAGCTCAGTGCAAATTACACGGCATTGCTTTGACTGCTGGTGTGTCTGCGGGGCCGATCTGGGATGCCTCTAAGAAAAAATGGACTTTTTCTCATGAGGATACATTACTGGTGGAGGGGAAGAAGATCCTTCTAACACCGAAAGGTATCGTTTCTTATAGCAAGGCTTATGCCCCTGAGAACTACTACAATATGCACGTGTTGGAGTATCTTCAGCACGAGCATATAAGGTCTGGCAGTATATGGGTTGAGCACCGTAAAGATGGGACTCCCTATATATCCAAAAAGAGCTTAAAAGCGAATTTCGTTAAGGAGTTCAGCAAAGAGTGGTTGTTTGAGTTTACAGAAAATCATCCGTTGGTTTTTCAGTCGTTCAGAGAGCAGCAAGCGGAAAAGGTAAGACCTCTGCCATCTGACTCAATTGATACTGAGTTGAATTTAAATGTTGTGGTTGATCACTTGATTTCTAGACTTAACGCTATCAAGCAAGGTGCTGCAACTGCTTCGGAGTACCACAAGACCATAGTTGGCGTGCTGGAGATGTTGTTTTATCCGAGTGCATCTTCTCCAGTTCTTGAGGCCGAGATCAATCAAGGTAGGAAGAGGATCGATATATATTTTGAAAATTGTGCTAAGGAAGGCTTTTTCTACAATCTCCATATGATTAATAAAATCCCCTGTCCGTATGTGATCGTCGAATGCAAGAATTATACTAAGGATATAAAAAATCCTGAGCTCGATCAGATGATCGGAAGGTTGACTGTTAATCGCGGCATGCTTGGGATCATAACTTGTAGGGAAATATCTAAAAAGGATCTGTTCATTGAAAGGTGCAGGGACTCATTCAAGAATGGTCATGGCTTGATAATGCCGTTAACTGACGCTGATTTGATTGTTGCACTTGAAGGCCTCAAGTTTGAAAAGAAAACTCCTCTTGAAGATATATTGAACGATATAAAAAATCGAATAATAATGTCTTGAATGTAGTAGATCCCGCAACATGCGGCATGTAATCGCTTGACGCGGGATGTTCATGATGTTGATGAGCATCCCGTAGCTGTTTATGTTTACGCCGGGGAGGGATGTAAAAGGCACTCACTGCAACAGCTGCAATTGAATGCTTAAAAAAACGCCATGAAAAAGCACTTATCCCCCTCCCGCCGACGCGCTTCGTATGCGTTTTTATTGCAAACACAGGTGTAGTGCAAACCATCCTCCAGCCCAGGCGGGCCGTGGGGCCTCCCAGGCAATCGTCAATTTCATTTTGTGCAAAGTTTTGAAAGAAATGACAAACCATTGCGCAGACAGCGCCCCCTTCAAGGCGGCGTTTCAAGTCACCAAACCAATGGCAATAGGGGGGTGGCAGAGTTTTCTCAAATTGAACGGCTTGTTTTCTTGGGGTTCATGCTTATGAAGTGGGAGCTCACGGAAAGCGTGCAGGCCTTGTGATGCAAAGCTTCCAGCTTGGTCTGGCTGGTTATTTCATTTTCACTTCTCGACATGCAAGTGCTTGCGGGGGCGTTTGCGTCATTGCATGGACGTGATCGCATATTTGCGTTTTCACTGACCAGTCAATTGCATTCGTGGCGTCAACCCTTTGCATCTCCTTAACGAGAACACGCGGTAGTAATGACTAGCAGAGAGCGGCCTGACACCGACGCTAAGTTGGCTAGTCTGCAGGCGAGCTGTCATCCCCAGGTAGGTACAACGAATGGCTTGACGGGAGCTTCGTAGGCTGAGAGCTTGCGAGCCAACACCCTATGGAACGGACGCCCATGTCGCGCAAAGGCCTCGAAGCCAAGAAGCGTCACCATTACGTTTGGGCGGAAATATTTGACCCGCTGGGGAAGCGGCACGAATAAAGTTTTCTACACCATGAAGACTGGCAAGATTGCCCACGACAGCGTGCGAGCCATAGTTGCTGACGACTATTTCTACAAGACCACTGCGCTTACCAACATGCACGTGGAAGTGATTAACGGCTTCTCCAGAAAAAGCCCTGACCGTCTTCATCAGTAGCATGTGTCATACCTCAATGACTTCCTGAGGATGCAGCACGCTGAGGCTATCTATCGTGAGTCTGGTGTGCAGAATCAAGAAGCCGAGCTGCATCTTCATGCCATGAAGTGCAACCTACTGGAGAATCTTCACGCATCCCACGAAAAAGGGGCACTCACTGTGTTGTCCGCGCTTGCTGATGAGCAACTTGATGTGCTGCAAGATGACCAGCACATGATTGAGTTCATGATGTTCTTTGGACACCAGATCTCCCGCACGAAGCCTTTCCGAGATGACGTGATCAAGGCTCAACCCCGACGCAACGCTCTAGAGATTGAAGTGGCCGACGCGATGGCGCACGCCTGGTGGTTTCTAAGCTACATGTTTGGGATGAGTATCGGATTCAACCTGTATGCGAGTCGCCAGAATGATAGGCATGCGTTATTGGTAAACGACACCAATGTGCCTTTCATTACGTCAGACCATCCTGTCGTCAACGTGCACCGTGTGTCTCAGAGACAGAGTTCGTCGCACCTGAACATGCTGATTTTCACTATCCGATCTCTCCGCGAATCGCCTACATGATTTGCGATTCCGAACGGTTCACATCGGGCAAGAATTGGGTTGATGAAGACACCGTGGTGGAGCTCAATGCCAAGGTTGCAGCTCAATCGATGGTGCATATTATCGGTGATACCGAGAAGGCCATTCATCCCTTCCAAACGCACATCGGGAGGCGGTATCGGAGAACTTTTGAGGGGCGTGTTACGGTCTGACCGACCGCACGCTTTTCCCTGATCAGGGGGAGGGCTGTGTAATTCGCATAGGATGGTTTCCCTTGTTGCCTCATAAAATATCGGCGTTATAGCGTTCGCTGTTGGTCGCTGTGATGCCGCCAGCGTAGTTAATGAGATCAATCGTTGTCCATGGCCCACATCGACCTCGGAAGAATCGGATGCCCTGTTCGGCAAGTGTCTTCTCGACATCATAGCGGCGCTGGTAGCTGGTAATACGTTGGAGATCTGCAAATACCAAGACGTTGTCCACGTGGGAACTCATAGCGTATACCTCATATGTGAAGGGCCACAGGCAGCCTGGCGCTGCAGCTGGGGCGAAGTTATCTGGAAGGATGAGTCACAGGGCATCTGTGGAGCACCACTTGCCAGGATTTTCCTGCCAAGCAATGATTGCTGACTCACGCCATCCAGCCCGACCTGGTGAGATACGGACTGGCTGCACGATACCTGCGAGCAATTGATGAAATCAGAGACCTACACGGGCTGCCTGAAGACGAACCGCGTCACCAAATTTCGCCTCTGGTGTTCGTTGGCCGCTTCTAAACGCGTGCGAACCGGCTGAGGGAGTTACTAACGCTTCGCCCACAACTTGAACCTAAATACGTGTTCTCGATACCGAATTTGAGTCAAATGACCGCTGTGGAAGCTAAGCGCGAGTGACCGCTTCTGGCCGGTTGCTGCCCCTAACAACCGGCAGTAATGAGCCAAAAGCGATGGGGGGCCTCTGCTATGCTTTTCACTTGGCTTCCTGTCACTTGTGCTGCACCATCCCTCCATTGAGATACGTTCGTTGGCTTTGAGTTAGCCGCGACGTTTGGGGCGACTGTATCCGGCTTGTTCGAGGAGTTTACTAGCCTCAATAATGTCTAGTGGGTGCCGCTCCGGATCCATCAGATCAGTGTAGAAATTTGCGCAGCCACCTACCACATGACCACTCCAAATGCAGGTTTCCCTGTACTCTTTACGAAAAACCTGAAGCAGTAAAGTTTTAAAATTAAGTGTCGGAGAAAATTTAGATTTGTAAACGTTCCCCTTGATCATATAATCCTCCCAATTTAGCCTTATAGGCAGTCGGAAACCTTCCATTCGGGTGGATAGATCTAAGATAATATTAAACGTCAGAAACTCTACTCTGACCCCAAGAAGATCTTGTGCCAAAATCCTGTTTAATACGTTGTCTCTTCCCTCGTCAGTATTGTACAAACTGGTCCACACACCTTTCTGTGACGACTGGACCACGACAATGTGAGCACGTTGGATAGAGCCGGAGCCATCCATGACTATTGCATATTCGGCAGCGCACGGTTGACGATCGTTGCCAGCGTAAAAGATCTGCTTCAAAAGATTATCTCGCTCTCCTGGCAGTTAACTCAAAAAAGTCACGAGTTTGCTGCCGAACTGTGTGGTCTGTTTTGATAAACAACTATCCGCGCTTAGAATCATTTCAAGCTGCTTTACTTCAACCAATCCCTTTTGATAGAGGTCAGCCCATATGCTATCGAGAATTTCATGGTTTTCAATTAGTTCGGGCATGGCGCTTGCGATAATCTGGGATAAAGAAACTGTGGTTTGGTACGGTTTTGCTCGGTTGTTATCCGCAAACCACCGATCAGGATTCTCGAAAAGCTTTAGCAGCCTAATGTGAGAAACTGTGCATACGTCTACAAAATTGAGAAATACCTGGCGATAATCATCGCTTGGACATGTAGGCATCGCAGAATTTATTACAGCGTTGCGCAATGCTTCGAGTTTCTCTGCTTGATGATTTCTCAGGGAGATATTGCAAACCTCCGCAACAGTGCTGACAAAGGCTTCATTTTCCTGTAGACCTGCCTCCGTTACAATTCCTTGCTCTATGAGGTCGTTAAGAGCAGCCCCAATGGCAAGCATTGTTTCCGTGCGGCGCCTATTTAAAGGAGCCTCGAGTAAAGAATTAAAAATCTCCAATAACGGGCTTCCCACAACTGGGATCGCACCTATAGTAGCTCTTCCAATGCGGTGTAACTTCTCATCAAACGGCTCGACTTTTGGGTCTGCCGCTTCAAGATCAACTTTGTTCATGATTAGTGAATCCTTGATATGCCATGTGAGCGAATACTTACTACGATCGTTGCTTGCCGTTGACAAGCATATCAACTTCACTTGGAGCTAGGTAGTGACTCATTAATGGGGCCCTAGCAGGCAATTACTATACCTAGTGTGTCTAATCCCCTATTCATACAGCTCTATTCGCTGACGGCTGATGTAGAGTACCTATGGGGCATCGGACTGTTTTGCAAATCGAAACAGCCTGCACCGAGCTTGGAACTTAACGGAAGAAGGACCATTTTTCGAGCAACCTAGACCCATGTGTGTTGATTTCATGCTCAGAAAAACATGCAGTGTGAGGGAACGCCAAATGTCTTCGGCATACGCCGGCGTGACGGAATCCTTCTTCAGCTCGAACCAGGCGGTGGCCACGTTCTCGAAGGTGTGTTCCGTTTCCGCTCGTTTGGCCTCCTGTAGCTCATTACGCTGAGCTTTTGGGTCGATGCCCTGTGCAAGCAGCTCTCTGGCCTCAACGGTTTTCTTCCTCGCTTGCGCAAGAGAAACCTCGGGATAAGAGCCGAGTGCCATGTTGATTCGATTTTTGGTGACGGGATGCCGGTAGTTGAAATTCCACTGCATCGAGCGATTGACCCTGACTCGCAGTTGGAACCCGTCGCCATCTGTGAGGACGTAATCCTTGTCTTTCGGTTTGACCGCCTTGCTGGCGGTCGGAGAGGCGGATGGTTTGAGTGCACATGAGAAGTACTCCATGACACCTTTGGTATTCCCAAGATTAGCGCCGGGGTAGCCGGGAATACCATTGGGAATACCAAACTGCCTGGAACTCACAAAGCCTGGAAAGCCTCCCGTGGCCCTGAAACCCCGTATTCACTGGATTTCAGACACAAAAAAAGACGTCCATGGACGTCTTTTTTTGTTGAATTGGTGGGCCGGGGTAAGTTGAACTGCTGCTGTATATATATGATTTGTATTAATAATAGTTAGCATATTTTGTTTGTGGAATACCGATTGGAATACGGTTTTAGTGAAAACTGCTCTGTTCAGGTTTTCTCTATGAGTCAATGTCATGAAGGAAAATTCGGAGTAGTAAATTTTTCGCCTCTATTTTTCTTCTCAAGATGCTTTGTGCAACCTAAGGCATAGGTGGGGCAGAAGCGGTCAGGAGAGGGGAGTTCAAGAAGGCAAGTAGGTATGCCTGCTCGGCTAGACACCTTTAATGGCATTGGGCTACTTTGGCGGCTTGTGCATCGACAACAGGCCACCACGCCTCGGTAGGGATACGGTTATGATCACTGAGCTTCAAGCCAGCAAGTCCTGCTATTTCTACAAACAAAGCGCCCCTCTCACAGCTAAAGCAGTTAATCAGCTTTTTCGAGCGGTGCGGCAAGGTCAGTTTACCCCTTCTAATAACCATTTTTGCTACGTCCGCCAGCCGCATGGTGACGCCCTTTGGTCGGCTGTATGTTTCCAGTTTGATCGTAAGCCAGCCTTCTTGGCCGATACCACCAAAGTGTTTGAAAAGGTGAGTGGCTACTTGTTGATTGTCGAGTACAGCGATCACATTGCGGTGTTCAAATCCCAACTGGATCTCACCCCGGCGTTTGTCAAAGCGCATCTCTTACGTATCAATGCTCAGGATATCGATACCGGGATAACCACCGAGAGCTCTGTATTCGGTCGAGTTCGGCTCCGGCATATGACGACCTCTAGACTAGCCCTGCGAGGGAAGACGCTTGAAGGGGAGAACCTTCTGAACAATGTTGGATTGACTTCATCCAGCCGTTTCGCGCCGCTCGGGTACAGCTTCCGCCACGACGGAGAGCATTTCTCCACCACCCCACGGACGGGACGCATTTCCCAGCGGTCTGACCGATCTGGCCATGAGCATCTGGTGGATTTTGCCACCGCAATTATCGACCAGATTACGGTCAATGCCGGCGCCGATTCTTCAGCCTTCCTGAGCACCTTTGCCCGACCTTTAGAGCTATCCCAACTCAGTGCACTGCCGACACAATTTGCGGTAGACACTGCACTCTTGCAGGAGAGCATTTTTGATGATGCCTCCGTACGATTCGTAAAGCCGAACGGTGCGGGCTATCGGGAGCTGGGACGCGTAGAGGTTGAAGCCATCATTCAGGATCTGACGCATGTTCTTACTGTTGAGCAGGCAGGGGGAAAGGCGTTGCTGAAGCATCCTGTGACAGGAGATGAGGTTGGCGGAATCGCGCTGAACAAAACTCGAATCGCATTGAGGAGCCTGGACGTCCCTTCGATCTCGGACGTCTCTGTCGAGAGTACACAGTATGTACTGGGAACAGATGAAAACCGCCTGCCGCTTAGACGCTTCATCGATCAAAACGACGCCTTCATTGTGTTGTTCGATCAACCTCAGTACGCCTATATCGACGGAAGCGTGTACCAGGACGACTCCCTCACGAGCGGAGGGGCTACTTTCTTGGGTTACCTATTCGCAAGTGAAGAGCTTGCTCACGTCACGGGTGAGAAGGGGACGTTCTCGGCAGCGCATACGACATTTGATGATACTTCAACCTTTGGGGCAATTCTTGGCCCTATTGCGGCAGAGGATGATGTCATCGTGTGTGACGATCTCAACGAAGAATGGGCTGACTTCATCGGATTCAGAACAGACCCAGCTTCCCCTCGGATCACCTTTTATCATGCCAAGCATGGGGCGCTTTCACTGGGTGCCAGCCCGTTCCATATTTCGGTCAGCCAGGCGCTGAAAAACCTGGGAAACCTGGCACTTCCAGAACCGAAAATGGCAGCGAAATTTGGGGTATGGGACCGCTGTTACAACAACGACAGACAAAGAACTAGGATCCAGCGAGTCTGTAGAGGGACCATGGCCGCCGTCCAAGCCGCTGTTACCCAGTGTCGTAGTGCTCCGCATACCATGAAGAGGGTAGCGATTGTGACGTCATCGCTCAGCAAAGCTGCCGTAGCGGCAGAATTTGACAGGATGAACGTCGGAGGGCGGGTTGACCCCTATTTTGTGCAGCTCTATTGGCTCCTCTCGTCTTACTTTGCCGCGTGTGCTGAGGTAGGGGCTTTCGGTTGTGTGATTTGCCAAGAGTGATCCCAGAGAAACTCGAGGCGAGGTGGCCGTTGCCCTTTTTTATTAGTCTGGGTCTTGATCGCCTAATGGGGGAGCCAGCTTTTTTTGGTAGTAGGATGTAATTTGTTTCAACGTGAGTATGAGCTTGGTTTAGGAAAGCCGCCTCTAATAACGGCCACTATAATCAGAATAATTGATTGGCCTGATTGATGGGCAAAGACTTTTATATCGTCTTCGATAACTCCGATGGGGGTCAATTTCTCAGAGGTTTCAAGTACGGAAAGTATAGCGATCCGTTTGCCAAACCCAATTGCATATGCGGCCGCTTGTTCAAAATATTTCGAAAAGTGTTCTGGCAGTAAAGCTTTCTTGTGCTCCACCTTCAATTCCAGAGGAATGCTGTGAAAGCTCAGGTCGGTTATACCTCCAGCGGCCTCGCCATGAGCTTGAAGGCTTTCTCCAATATCGCTGCGGTTTCGCAGCATTTCGGTCACCTTGCTTTGAAAAGCACGCTCAGAAGTCCCAGTCTCAAAGATTGCATCTCTCAGGGCTTGGCCAGCAATGTTCCCAATCCCTGAGAGTAAAACCATAGCGTTGGAAATGTCGTCAGGGTTAATCCCTGGTTGGCTTCTTAACTCGTTCCTTATTTTAAGAAGATATTGGTCGATATTTGAGAAACCGGTAAGCGGGTTGGCTACAACATCGCAGCCTTCTAGCAAAAGTCGTCTATGGCCTATCGTAGTGACCTTTTGCCGACCATTTATTTGGTCAAACTCAGCTGCGTAGAGAAACTCATAGGGCCGTGAGCCAAATGAGTGTGCGACTTCTAAAACTGCTCGACCAGTCGCCGTAAATGTGAATGGGTGTACGCCATCAGGTTTCGAGAATCTAAAGCTCGGAAGCCAATTTCTCTCTCTTGAGTCCATTGTCACTGGAGAGAGAGAAAGTGAGTGTGCGTCGTTTGGCCAATTCGACACTCTGACCTCAATGGCCAGATCGTATGATATTCCTGGTTTCAAATAATTCCAGTTTTTTGCAGGTTGGCCATCGATATCAAATTTTAGAAAGGCGATCGTGGAATCGAGATTTTCAGCGGGTTGATCTGGTAGTTTAGTGTGTGGAATCGATAAGCCGCTGCTCCGGCTTTTCAAAAAAAGCGGTAGAGGGAGAGGCCAGTTGAGCAAATCTTTCTGTATGGCAAATAAGTCGCTTGGATTGACAAGGTTCTCCACTGTGGAAAAGAATTTTAGTAACCGGTCATTCATTGTGAAACTTAAACTGCGATCTATATCGGAAACGTGAAGCTTCGCTGACTGCAAGAAACGTTGGGAGTCAGGTGCCGCAACGCGAATACTGTGTCGCCACTCTGCTAACAGTATGAATATTGTAGCCGCAGTGCAATGAGCCTTGTAATCGTCCACTGTGCCTGAGGATGTGAATGTTGCAAGATTGTCTTGCAACTTGGTACAGGCCGTATTTAATTCGGAGAATTCTCTGTGTGTTGGCTGTAGAATATCTTCAAGTGCCGACCAAATTTCAATTCTCAAAGAAAAAATCTGGTGGAAAATTTCTAGTTTTGGCTCTTGCCTCATTCTCTTTCTCCAGGTCAGATGTTAGTTTTTTCCAGTTGCTGAATAATTCTTTGTTGGTGATTCCGCTTTTGATGGTTTTTTCAATGCGGCTGGATGTGGAAACTAAACTAGCTTGTAGTAGCCAATGTGTCGCTCTGTCTTCATTAGGAATGTTTTCTGTTATTTTTAATAGGCAGCCCTCAGCAAGTTCCTGTAGTCCGGCGCTGCTTAGTGAGGCGACATACAGCAAAGCCTCGCTGAAGTTCGTTGGGTTGGAGAGGTCAAGGTTGTTGAATGCTGAAATTAAATCGTCTGAACAGTTCCTGAGTTCGTTTTTGCTCGCGCGTAGTATAATGGTAGAAGCGGAGTCGATAGAGATAGATCGGATATAATTATCTTGAATTGCTTTAGTCGCGACCTTTGTAAAATTCGGAGCGTTTTTTAAGCTGCGCCCTAGGTGTTCGATTGCGCGGTATAGTGCACCCTGTTCAAGCCTTAAAGTAACTTCTGATAAAAACTTGCCCGTTGATCCCTCTATTTGTTCTGCTGATATGCCAGTGGATATAAGTGTTTCAATGCAGTCGACCGTGAACTCATCCTGTTTGTTTGTATTTGAATAGTGGAGGATTAAGCTCCAAAGCTTATTTTGTATGATGGAAGAGTGTTCTTTGGGTAAGGGGTTGTGTCGTAAGGTGCGAACGGCAGCCTTGTGGACAATTATATAAGGGTCTGTTAAGAGAACGGCCACTGATTCTATGAAGAGATTAGGGAAGTTTTCGATTAATTTTCTTGGGACTTTCTCCCATGCCTCAATGGCGGAGGCCCGGATGAAGCTATGTTCGTCCAAAATCGCGCGGTACCAATCCGATAGTATAAGATTTATACTTCGCACATCCGTGAGGAGTAAAGAGATAGCGCCGATCATCTTCCCGCGTAATAGAATTTGGTCGTTGGGCAAACCTCGGTAAAGTCGCAGAAAGTCTTCGATGCCTTCGACACCTTTATAGTTTGCGCCTTTCGCTGCCCAACTGATTAGTGCTCCTTGTAACCTATCAATTGCCGAAAGTTTGTTCCTTTTGTCTATTCCAGAGAATAGATTTTCGGGAACATCAACAAGTCCTTTTTCTCGTTCGTCATCATGTATTCTCCCCAGCGTGGCAGCGGCCCCAATCATATCGTCGAAGTGAAAAGCGGCCAGCTCTTCAAAACGCTCTCGTGGATTAAGAAAGAAATGGGCGGCTTCACTTCCTGAGTCTGTAGGGCTTTGAACAGCGCTCCATAGTAGCCTTCTGAATGCTATTCGTTGTGCCTGGCCGATACGTGGAGCTTCATCATAGGGTTGATTAAGAACTGAGTAGTAGACTTTGCAGTATTCTTTCCGCCCTATTTCGTCATTGTCCGCGAGATAGGACTCAAGAAGCAGGTCGGTACTGGCCGGAGAAAATTCTAGAAGTTTTTCTGCAGCCTTACGTAAATAATAAATGGTTGCGCTGTCTTTCTTCTCGTTAGGGAATAATGTTCGCCTGCGCATAAGTTTCGAAATGATTGTTCTTGCGTGCAACAAGAGTAAGTCACTATCGTTGGTGGCAAGTATAATCTCTAAGGCATCCTGCACCGCGTCCGATCTTGGATCACTTAATAACTCTTTTATTTTTGAGCTGATTTCTGTTGATTTGGATGCGAAAAGTTGACGAATAGGTCTGCTGTCGAGGCTTTCTCGAACTACGGATCCGAATATTTGTCCAGGGGGAGCACCTAAGGCTAGTGTTGCAAAACGGCGTACTATCATTGGGAGATCCGTTGAGGGGATCGCCTCAGATTTAGACAGAACAATATCAACTGCATAGGTTGACATTTCACCCGCTTTTATCAATCGGATAGCGATTAGGAGCCGCTCCTCGTCTTCCAGCGAGGCTTTGAGTAATGCTTTACCTGCTGAAATTGAATAAGGTAAGTTTCCACATAAGACATCGGGCAGTACATGTAGGATGATATTTCTAGTGAAGGTCTCAGGTGCTAGCTTTGCAAGCTGTTCGAGGCGAGGATCTTCGCTATCGATTGAGTCCTGATCAAGTTCGTCCAGCAGGTCAAGGACGAAGCTTTCTTCTAATGAGGACTCGTGACGTAGTTTTGCCCGTGCTTGGCGTCTAAGATCTTGGTTTTGTTTTCTTAAATTTTCTTCATTCTCACGTTCTTTTTTTCGGAGCTCAGCAGCTTGTTCCCTTGGTCCAATGAAGGCAGATATGTTAGGGAGCCCTACGTGAACACGTTTTGTACACCCTTTGCAGTTATTTATGTAGAAGTCATAAGCAGCATCTTCTAGTCGCCAACTTTGCATTGAGTGCGATTTGGAGTATTTGCATTGCATGCCCATGTGACCAATAGGGAGGTTGGTCATTTCTTCTATCATCCCCCTGCCACCACTCCTTGTGATTTCGGCGTGGAAACACCAGTTACGTACAAGTGTCATTGCCCGGAGATTGGCCTGGCCTGCTTCTATAGCTCTGCCAATCTCATCGTCGAAGTTTTCCATAGCGATTTCCAGGCCTTTTGTCAGCCTCGGTTGGTTGGCAACCCTCTACTTTCTCGTGATGTGGCACAGGAAAAAACGTGGGGGCTCGGTGTTTCTTCAGTAGCAAGATAATATCCCAACGCTGGGCACCAATGGAACGTCCAGGATATGTAGATCACATGGTGATGCGCAAAGCCGGCTTACCCATTCGCTGCCAGATCAAGATGGCGGTGAGTTGATAGTAATATCGAGTAGCCTCGGAGCGATCCTTCAAGTAGTGAGCCAAGAAGCAACGCACATGTTTGCATTGCCAGGTCCAAGGGTTTTCGCGCTGCCATTGCTGCTGGATGGCAGCTTGCATGATTCGAGCTTGGCGTAGGTGTCGTCGCTGTGTGATCTGCGAGCCGGTCAGGGCACCACTCAGAAACATCTCCATTTCGAAGGGCTTGGTCACGTTCTTCCTCCTACATAGGCCGAAACCACATCAATTCGGTTATGCCCAAGCTCAATGCTGATTTGCCGTCGTGCCTTCTGATCAAGACCGCGGTCAATGCGATAGCATCGGCCACCATTGATGGGCGCGGGGTGGCCCGTGAGCTGTGTGTAACGTTCGCAGGCGTACGCTGCTCGCAATTCATGAAACCCCTTCAACCCTTGTTCCTGAAGTAATTCACGAGCAGGGCGCACTGTCTGTTGCAGGAACTTGGCGTAGCTTTCGTCTCGGGCTAACAAATTGCGGCTGCCGGTCGGCGAGGTATGACAAGCGATCAGCAGCGCCGCCTTCACCTCTTCATTGGCCTCGATCCAGCGCGGTGCCGAAGCCCCGGACCTGCCACCTTTGGTACCGTCCTGAATATTGATGCGACCTAAGCACTTAGCCTCACGTTGCAAGCGTGGCAAGTCAGCCAGGATGGCTTCGCGTAGGCGCATGCCGGTTGCGCGGGCCAAGCAGACAATCGCGGCTACGCGGTGGTGCTGCTGTTCGCGAAGCGCTTCAATCACTCGACTCAGTTGTTGGTGGTCTTGGCCATCCGGTGCTCGGGTGCGTACGCTTGATCGCTGCATGCCGAGTGCCTTGCTCGGGCTGGCGATTTTCACGTACTGATCACCGCGTAGCGCAGCGAGGGTGCGGTTGACGCTACTCAGGCGGTTCTGCGCGGTGGCGATGCAGAGTTCGCCTTGCTGGATCTGCTGGCGCAGGTGCGCGGCGTAGCTTTGCAAGGTACTGCGATCTATCTGGCGGGCATCGTTGTAACCTGGGCCGTCCGTAGACCGACACCATTTCACAAACGCCTGCCAGCGATCGCTGTGTGCTTTGACCGTGGCGAAGTGTCCGCCCGCAAACATATCTTTCAGTGCCTGCGGGCCGGCATAGCTCAATTGGCGGCCGTAGCCAAAGTTTCGCCCATCACGCCGACCGACCAACGCCATCTGCGTCACCGTTTTCATTGTCTTGCAGAAAGCGCAGCACGGCTTTCCAGTGGGTGCTGATCTTGTCCACCTGTTGCCAGTGTGTGGGGCGAATTAGCAGGGCATTTTGCTGGTGCCGCAGCATGACCCCTTCTTCGCGCAACTGCTGGATAAGCAGGTCGATGTCGGCGGAACCTAAGGTGGGTGTGGCGACAACGGCGACAGTGACGACAACGCCCGCAGTTGCCGGCCTGGGACCCGGCGACAAGGCGGCGACAGAAGTGGCGACACACCGCAGCGCAGGTCGTGTTTGATGCTGCGCCTGATAACGGCGCACTGCGTCATTGAGGCGGAACATGGCGCACCTCGAAAGTTTTGGCATCGAGACTGTTCAGCCAGTTATGCGTGATCAGTTCGACCAGTAGCGTGGCGGTGTGATGGCTGCTCTTGCGGGCAAAGCGTGGGCCATTGCGATTGAGGTCGCGAATGGTGAAGTGGGTCCAGCCTTTTTGCGTCAGCCAGCGCAGCAGTCGGTCCGCCTCTTCGCGTAACGTGTTGATGGGTTCTTGTTCTGTCAGGCGCTGGATCTCAGCCAGGTAGTAATCCATCAGCGTCGAGGCGCGCTGAATATGGGCTTCGCCTACCACTTTGGCGTCTTCAATTACCGCGAGTACGCCGGCAACGCGCAGCACATTGGCTGCCGCTTTTCCTGCGACGGATTGGATGCTGGCCAGTTCGCCGAACTCGCCAGACTGGCATTCGATTGTGTTGTGAATATCAATCCAGGCAGCGCGGGCGCTAGGCGTCAGTTCCAGCCTGGCTGGGTTAAGTGAACCGTCCTTATGCAGCGACAACGGCTTATCCAGCAGGGTAGTGATGCGTGCTTGGTAGCGCTGGACCTTTGCATCTCGCGTCAGGTCGATTGCCTTGTACAGGCGCCGACCGACCAGGCGTTCGGGCCAACTGATCAGGCAGCGGCCGAGGATGCCTTGACCATTGATTACCGGATCTTTGAGTAGCTGGTTGGCCAGGTAAGGCTGAAGCATCAGATGCAGACTTAGACGGCGATCATAGGCACGCAAGCTTTCCCCGGGCATGGAGCGCGCTCGGTCGATTGGGCTGCCATCCCAGAGCGACGATAGGGTAGTAATGGCCTTGAGTTGGTTCTCTTTGCTCATGGTGCTGCTGCCGAGGAACTGGCCACCTTCATCGTTGAATAACCCCATGCTGGGCAAGCCATGGCACAGGCTTTTGATCAAAGCCTCGATGGTGGGTTCGGCGATGATCAACCTGGGCGGTACGGGTTCGGAAAGCTCACGGACTTCAGGCTTTCCACGAATGGCTGCGCGGTAGGCTTTCAGCTGTTCCGAGTACAAGGCCCATTGCTGGCGCTCCCATTCGCGCGCCGCTGTCAGCGCCAAGTGGTCCACCGCGCTTTTGCGATCACCCGACGACGCCACCGTCAGCATGTACAGGGACAGTGGATAGATACGGCCATCGAGATGCACATTGGCGTGCGGCTGACTCACCAGGGCTGACGTGGCCAACACCGATTGCGCGGCCATGGCGCAGGGCACGCCGATGACTTCGGCCATTCGCTCTATCGCTGGCCCCAATATCTGTCCCAACGCTTCGACCGGATACGTCAGTGGCTCGGGCCGGTATTCCAGCAGCGGCCGGGGCAGGTCGAACGCTTCGCACAATTGCATCGTCATTCTCCTGGTGCTTCGAATTTTTCCCTCACTCTCCCCGCCACGGTTGTTGAGTGTTATCAGGGATCAAGGCCCCTGCTACCTGTGAGGGTTGTCCACTAACGTGGGACTGGCGGCTCCTTACGACCGGGAGCTTGGGCATCTCATGATCTGGCCTCCTGAGCACTTCGGCTGAAGTGGGCGGGTGGAGGCTGCGTTGGCTGACGAGACCAGCGCCGCGAGATCCTGACTCGGTTGCAGGCAGTGATGCGATGAGCGGGGCGTGCCTGACTGTCAGTCAGGTGCAGTCCATTCCATAGGCTGCGGCACCATCATCTGCATCGCTGCTGCGAGTGACATCGGGGGTTGTCATGCCGATTGTCACTGGGACAAAAGCTGCAATGCGTTGCCTGGTAAGGGCTGCGGCAGTGGGTTTGGCGCCCGTCTCTTTCCGGGAGAAAGAGACGGGCGTGGGTTGCCGCATTTGCAATGTGGATAAGTTGGCTTCGATCACGTTGGGCGTGACTGCGCGCCTTATTGGAAGCGAGCGCGCATGGGCTGGGACCACCACTACGTGGCGTAGCCTTAAAGGTCCCTGGCCACCTGGGCATGCTGTCGATGACAGCGCGTTACGACTCTGATGTAGCGCGTGCTCGGCGGGTGGTCAATCTCGGATGAGGTGTGGTTTTTGTGTGATGTACAAGTATGGAAGAGGGTGGCATTGAGTGGGCGATGGACCATTCGTCGGCTTTTTTAAGTGAGCCCCTGAGGACGGGAAGGCGAAGCCTTCCTGCCCTCAGGGGCTTGGCCGGTAAAGCTCAAGGGCGACGTGGGTGGTGGCGACTGTCGCCGATTTGTCGCCGCACGCCAAGCTAGTAAATACCTGGGTTGTCGCCACTGTCGCCGCAGTCGCCAGCAGGAACTGATTAACTAATCGGGATGACGTTTCCGCCTTTGTTTTCACGAATGGCTGTCATCGACAAATTGCCTGTCGCTGCTTTTTGGATGTACGCGCTCCACCAGGCCATCATCGGCCGCCGACGTTCGATGTAGTCCGCTCAGCTATAAGCGCTTCAGACTTCATCTTTGTCGACGTGGGCGAGGGCGACTCTCATCAGCTCCCTGTCACGCCAGCATAGTCGCGTCATCTCTACATTCCTGATCGTGCTGGTTGGGCGTAAGTGAACATTGTTTGGCGTTCATTACGCACTTTGCTACTGGCCGTTGTGCTCCGCTAGCACCGCGCTGCAAAATCTAGTAAAGATCTCCGACCTTGGATGAGACCGGAAGTCCGCATGCCCTACATATCGAAAGGAATCCAAATGAGGACTGCTCACGAGCTGAAGCTCGCCCTCGCCTTGCTTGTCATTAATTTTGGAACGGCGCAGTCAGGCAAGCGCATCATTGCTACTTCACGATTGCTCTTGTGTTGGAGGAAGGCTCCGGCAGGCACTTTTGTTGACTATCTATGGAGCGAAGTATCTTCCTTGTCTTCAAAAGAAGCTTTTCGCGAGCTGATCGCGCAGAGCGCACGTTTTGTGATGCTGTCTTCAGCCCAAGAGGTGGAAGGCATGATGAATACGCCCCACAACAAGCGGGGGGTGTCGCCAAATTTAGCTCGCAGCTCGGCTTTTCGAAACTTGGCTTTTCAATCCGTCTTGTTGCCGCCAGACGTTGTGCGCCGCCATGGTGTAGTGGACAACAGCTTTGAAGAGCCCTCCTCGCGGTTGGGGCAGCCGGATTATTTGGTGGGATGGAGCAGGGAGCCGATATCCGCAGACAGGATGGCTTCCCGCGTTCCCGAGCATGTGATCGAGAACTTTACTAGGCACATTATCCATTTTGGTACTGATCGCTTGTCGGAACCTGGCCGTGGCTCGACTCGGTTTACCGATTTTCGAGGTGACGATAAGGTCACCTACGGCCACGCCCAGGTATCAGTGCCTCATATTCACAAGGAGGGTTACATTGAGCGTCCTCCAGCAGCGTGGATGATCTGGCGTGACCACTCTCAGAGATTAAACAAGCACATCGTCATTCACAAAATCACAGAGCTGGATTTACCTGCATGGCTCGAAAGCGCCAGTCTTCCCGCAAGCGATGGCTTACTGTTTATTCACGGGTTTAACGTGACGTTT
This sequence comes from Pseudomonas sp. R4-39-08, assembly GCF_003852275.1. Taxonomy (NCBI): domain Bacteria; kingdom Pseudomonadati; phylum Pseudomonadota; class Gammaproteobacteria; order Pseudomonadales; family Pseudomonadaceae; genus Pseudomonas; species Pseudomonas sp. R4-39-08. Next base: position 5,003,583 of record NZ_CP027733.1, on the reverse strand, counting down.
GACGAGGCTATTTGGCGTGCTGCTCAAATCTGCCATGACTTAAAATTCACCGGCATCAAGCTTTGCTATTCCTGGGCGTCCTGCGGGAAGGTAGTCAGTTACATGTCTGATGAAGCAACGGTCGATTGGTCGGCTACGCACCTGAAAGAGTTTCTGAAACAGGTCACGCGAAACCTGGGCCTCACGCGTCTCCATATCATCGCCCACAGCATGGGTAATCGTGCATTGCTTTCAGTGCTGGAAAACTGGAAAAACCTGCCGGGCGCAACCCCTATCAGCCAGGTCGTGCTTGCCGCTCCCGACATAGATGCAGGACGATTCAAGCAAATTGGCCGAGTGTTCAGCGACTACGCCCAAGTGACGCTTTATTCCTCTCAAAATGACAGAGCGATTCGGCTATCTCGTAATCTGCGCTCGCTCGAGCGCGCTGGAGATTCATCCCCTCCGATCGTGATGAATCACCTCTCTACGGTAGACGTCACCGCCGTAGGAAGAGAGATGTTCGGACTGGGACATAGTTACTTTGCAACTACGTCCAAAGTGTTCCGCGATCTGTACTACATAATCCAAGATGGGCTTACTCCGGATAGCCGTGCTGGAATCAAGAAAACAAAGCAGGGTCATTGGGAATTGACATGAAGAGAGTTGGTGTCGACGACCACTCACTATATTGAGGCAAGAGCCTCAAGGCTTGGCTTTCCAGTACTCCTGGGCTTGTTCTAGAAGAAGCCTTGTAGCGCTCAGCGTATCGGCACCACGTTGTGATCTCTGGTTTGATTAATCGCAGATGCCGACAGGTTGCCAGTGGCCGCTTTCTGGATGTGCTCACTCCACCAAGCCATCATCGGTCGCCGGCGTTCGATGTAGTCCGCTCGGTTGTAAGCGCTTCGGACTTCGTCCTTGTCGACATGCGCCAGCGCGACTTCGATCAGCTCCGGATCCCACCCATGCTCGTTCAGGATGGTGCTTGCCATGGAGCGCATGCCGTGGCTGACCAAGCGGTCCTGGAAGCCCATGCGTTTCAACGCCATGTTGGCGGTCTGGCTGTTGGCGTGGGTGCGCGGATTTCTATCTGCCGGGAACACGTATTCCCTGTGACCACTGTGGGGTTTGAGCGCCTCCAGTAACGCGAGTGCCTGTTCGGTCAGCGGGATGGTGTGCGGACGACGCTTCTTCATGCGCTCCGGCGGGATGGTCCAGATGCGTTTGTCGAAGTCGATGTCTGCCCATCGGGTGGTAGCCGCTTCGGCAGGGCGGGTCATGGTGTGCAGTTGCCATTCGATCAGGCAGCGGGTTATCCGCTTGATGCTGGCGTTTGCGATTTCGATCATGAGCTCGGAAAGTTCATCGGGTCGTAGCGCGGCCATGTTCTGTTTCTTGGGTTTCTTGAATACTGCGCGAATGCCACTGAGGGGGTTCGCAAAGATCAGTCCTGAATTGACCCCGTAGGTCATAATCTCGTTGAGCCGTTGGCTCAATCGCTTCACTGTCTCGAGACTACCTTTGGCCTCGATCGGGCGAAGCAGTTCGATGACCATCGGTGCGGTAATTTTCGAGACCGGCGTTGTTTTCAGGTCTGGAAATACGTGCAGCGTGAGCGATCGCCAAATGTCCTCGGCGTACGCTGGCGTGACGGAGTCCTTCTTCAGCTCGAACCAGGCGGTGGCCACGTTCTCGAACGTGTGTTCCGTCTCCGCTCGTTTGGCTTCGTCCTGTGCATTGCGTTGCACCTTGGGGTCAATGCCTTGTGCCAGCAGCTCGCGCGCTTCAACCACTTTTTTCCTGGCGTTCGCTAGTGAGAGCTCTGGGTACGTGCCCAGCCCCATATTGATACGGTTTTTGGTTACCGGCTCGCGGTAGTTGAAGTTCCACAGCATCGAGCCGTTGCTCCTGACTCGGAGCTGAAGGCCATCACCATCGCTGAGGACGTAATCCTTGTCTTTTGCCTTGACTGCCTTGAGCTGGCGGTCGGAGAGGCGAAGGGCTAGAGCAGGCATGAGAGCTACCTCTGACACCGTTTTGGTATTCCAAAAAATAGCACCGTAAGGCTTGGAATACCATTTGGAATACCCAAACGGCTGGAACTCAAAAAACCTCTGCAGAGCCCAGTAGCGCTTAAACCCTTGATTTTGCTGGATTTCAGGCACAAAAAAGACGTCCATGGACGTCTTTAGATGATGAATTGGTGGAGCCGGGGGGATTTGAACCCCCGTCCGCCAGTACTCCGCTGTCGGTACTACATGCGTAGCCGTTTCTATTAAGTTAACCCTCAGCGACCCGAAGGGCAGGGTGCTTTGGGCGAGTTGTGTAAGTTTTAGCCGCTTCGTCCACAACGTACTGCACGGCGATTCTGTTCTATATGACAATCACTTTGGGTTTACAGACATCCCCTGGTGATTGCTGGACCCGAAGGTACCAGAAGCTCAGGGCTAAGGCTGCTTACGCAGCGAGAGCGAATTCCTGGCCGTAGTTTTCGTCATTGGCAACTATAAGAAGTTGCAACAGTGGATTTACGAGTTCTGTTACCAACTCGGCATGCACCTAAAGTTTCGCGACCGGCGTCGAATCCTAAACGGCCCCGTGCTTGTAACTCGTTGTTTCTAGTGAGTGACAAGCTTGTGTAGTGTACGCCAAACCTTCACGAAAGGCCAACCCGAAGGTCGGCCCTATCGCTTACTGACCGCCTTTGTCGCTGTTCTGCAGGTCTTGCAGGGCCTTGGAGGTGATTTCGATGCACTTCTTGTGATCGCCGGCGGCGCTGGCTGCTTTCGCCTGGGAGACGGCGGTGTCGATTTCGCCGCTTTTGCCACTGGTGTCGGTGGCGAGCAGCGCCTTACCGTTGTTGATTTTGTCCAGGTTGATCTGGCACAGGTCTTTATCACCGGCCGCAAAAGCAGGGGACGCCAGCATCGCAGCGGTAATGAACAAGCCAGCAAGAGCGGAACGCTTCATAGGGTATCTCCTTGCACAATTGGGCTCGACGCTGCCGGCGTTGGGGGCCTGCCAGCGACATCACGGATGAGCCTCGTTTGTCGAGGCCTATGCAGATGACTACGCCGGCGCGCAGGGGTTCGGTTTTTTTGCAGGCTAGTGGGCGCGGGCCTGGGTCACGCGGTCTACGAGGTACACCAACCCGTGATAATCGATGCCGCCGTGCTGGCTCAGGCCGATCTCGCAGGTGCGGCTGGTGGAGATGCCTTCGCTGCACTGTTGCACCGCGTCCTTGAGGGTGCGCAGTGCATGGGCGTTGAGTTCTGGGGTGGTAAAGCCTTTGTCGCCGGCAAAACCGCAGCAGTGGATGCCTTCGGGGATGACGACGGTTTTGGCGCAGCGCCGGGCGAGGTCGATCAGCGCTTGGCTTTCACCCAGGTGCTGGGTGCTGCAGGTCACATGGACGGCAATCGGCGCTTCCTGCGGCGTGAAGTCGAGGCGGTCCAGCAGGTGGGTGCGGATAAAGCGTACCGGGTCGTAGAGGTCCAGGCGTGTCTCGCCCAGGTCTTGCATCAGGCGCAGGGTGCAGGGGCTGGTGTCGCAATAGATCGGGTCGAGGCCGCCACGGCTGGCGTGGAGCAGGGCGCCGAGCAGTTCCTGGCGCTTGTGCTCTGCCTGTTCGGCATAGCCTTTGGAGGCGAAGGGTTGGCCGCAGCACAGGTTGTCTTGATGGTCGGGAAAGACTACCTGGTAACCGGCTTTTTCCAGCAGACCACGGGTTTTGTCGTACAGCGACATTTGCTCTTTATCCCCAGCCGCCGGGCCCATGGCGCGTGAGACACAGGCCGCCAGGTAGACTACTCGTGGGCGCTCGTCGGTGACGGCCGGGCTGAAACGAATGGCTTTTTCCGGTTGCGGCATGGCGTTGGTCCATTGTGGGATCTGGCCCTTGGACAGCCGGGTGACGGTGGCCGATAACTTCGCCAGGCGCGGCGCTCCCAGCAGCATGCGCGCGCCGTTGGCGACATGCAGGGTAAAGCGCGCACCTTGCAGCGCAGTGGCGAAATGAGTGACGAGCCATTCGGCGGTTTTCGTACGGTCGGCGTCGCGGCTGCGCAGCTTTTTCACCAGGTCGCCGGTATTGATGCCCACAGGGCAGCGTTGGGCGCACAGCCCGGTGGCGGCGCAGGTGTCGATGCCTTGGTAGTGGTAGGCCGCTTCCAATTCAGTGGTGTCGACGCCGGCGCGTTGTTTGGCCTGGATATCGCGCCAGATCACAATGCGTTGGCGCGGGCTCAAGGTCAGGCCTTTGGACGGGCACACCGGCTCGCAGAAACCGCATTCGATGCACTTATCCACAAGCTCGTCGGCGGCGGGCAGGGGCTTGAGGTGCTTGAGATGAATCTGCGGGTCATCGCTGAGCACCACATCCGGGTTAAGGATGCCGTTGGGGTCGAGCAGGCGCTTGAGCTGCCACATCAGTTGATAGGCATCGCTGCCCCATTCCAGCTCGACAAACGGCGCCATGTTGCGACCAGTGCCGTGTTCGGCTTTCAGCGAGCCGCCGAATTCAACTGCCACCAGCTGTGCAACGTCGTCCATGAACGCCTGATAGCGTGCGATTTCTTCCGCGCTGTTGAAGCCTTGAGTGAAGACGAAATGCAGATTGCCTTCCAGCGCGTGTCCGAAAAGGATGGCTTCGTCGTAGTGATGCTTGTCGAACAGTTCGATCAAACGGTTAACGCCAATCGCCAGTTGTTCAACCGGGAAGGTGACGTCTTCGATGATGACGGTCGTACCGGTTTTGCGCACGGCGCCCACGGCGGGAAAGGTGTCTTTGCGGATCGCCCAGAGCCGGGCGTTTTCCAGCGGGTCCTCGGTGAAGTCGACCTGCTTCTCCACCGGAAACGAGGCGAGGGAGGCCATGATCAGCGCCATGTGTTCATGCAGCAATGAAGGGGAGGCAGCGCGGGATTCGATCAACAGCGCGCAGGCATTGTCCGACAGGTGCTGTACGAACGCCGGCATACCCGGTTTGTCCTGTACCGAGCGCAGGCTGCGCCGGTCCAGCAGCTCAACCGCCGAGACCGGTTGGGTTTTCAGCACGGTTACCGCGTTGCAGCAGGTCTCGACATCCGGGAACACGACCAGCGCCGAGGCCTTGTTCGGGTGATCGATCACCGTGTCGTAGGTCACCGCGCTGATAAACCCCAGCGTGCCTTCGGAGCCCACCAGCAGATGGCTGAGGATATCCAGTGGGTCGTCGAAATCCACCAGGGCATTTAGCGACAGGCCAGTGGTATTTTTCAGACGGTATTTGTGGCGGATCTTTGCGGCCAGTTCGGCATTTGCCCGCGTTTCGCGACCCAGTGTTGCCAGGCGTTCGAGCAGCGCGCCGTGGGTCTGGCGAAAGGCTTGGACGCTGGTGGGGTCTTCGGTGTCCAGGCGGCTGCCGTCGGCCAGCACCAGACGCATACCGGCCAGGGTGTGATAGGTGTTTTGTGCCGTACCGCAGCACATGCCACTGGCGTTGTTAGCGACGATGCCGCCAATTTTGCAGGCATTGATCGACGCCGGGTCCGGCCCGATCTTGCGCCCGAATGGCGCGAGCCAGGCGTTGGCCTGAGCGCCGATTACGCCCGGTTGCAGGCGGATCTGCGTGCCATGCCCGCGTATTTCGCGGCCATTCCACTGATCCCCCAGCACGATCAGCACCGAGTCGCTGATGGCCTGGCCGGACAAGCTGGTGCCCGCCGCGCGGAAGGTCACGGGGACGCGGTCGCGCTGGGCCAGTTGCAGCAGCGTGACGACTTCGTCTTCCGACTCAACCCGAATCACCAACTGTGGGATCAATCGGTAAAAGCTGGCATCGGTGCCGAAGGCGAGGGTGGAAAGTGGATCGTCGAAACGCCGATCCTTCGGAATCAGCTGTGCGACGTCGCTCAGGAATGCTGCAGGCAGGCTCATCGGTCCTCCAGAAATAGCTGACGCCGGAACCGTTGCCCGGCGTCGGTTTTTACTCTTTTGCGTGCAGGTCTCAGTGCACCAGCATACCGGTGAACCAATATGCCTGCGCCAGGGTGATCAACCCGACGAGGGTGGCAAAGAACAGGCTGTGCTTGAGGGTAAAGCGGAACAGGTCGGATTCCTTGCCCACCAGGCCGGTCGCCGCACAGGCCACGGCGATCGATTGCGGCGAAATCATTTTGCCGGTCACGCCACCACTGGTATTGGCCGCTACCAGCAAGGTGTCGTTAACGCCGATCTGGTGCGCGGTGGTGGCTTGCAACGAGCTGAACAGCGCGTTGGACGAGGTGTCCGAGCCTGTCAGGAAAACCCCAAGCCAGCCGAGGAAAGGTGAGAAGAAGGGGAAGGCAGCGCCGGTGCCGGCCAGGACCAAGGCCATGGTGGAGGACATGCCCGAGTAGTTGGTGACAAAGGCGAAGGCCAGCACCATACCGATGGACAGGATTGGCCAGCGCAGTTCGTAGAAGGTTTCTTTTAAAGTGGTAAGACCAGTTTTAAAGCCTATTTTCAGGACTGCCATCGAGATCAGCGCAGAAAAGAAAATCGCGGTACCGGTTGCTGAGATCGGGTCCAGCTTGAATACGGCCGGGATGGCGGTGGGGTTCGTTACGATCGGTGCGACTTTGATCACCAGTTGGTCCAGGTGCGGGATCGCAACGTTGAAGACCCAGCTGTACATCGAGCCGCCTGCGGCGAACATCGCTTTGAAGGGTTTGAGCGTCCAGATGGTGACCAGCACGGTGAGGATCAGGAACGGTGACCATGCCTTGAAAATCTGCCCCAGGCTGTACGGCGAAACAACGGTGTTGCGTGGCAAACCGAAGCCGCCAGCGCTGGCAGTAACCGCTGTGCTCGAGGTGGCGCCGGCAATCTGCGCGCCGGCGCTGCGCTTGGGCTGCCAGACTTTCAGGAATAGGGTCAGGGCGATCAGGCTGGCCAATGCCGAGGTGATGTCCGGCAGTTCCGGGCCGATGAAGTTGGATGTGAAATATTGGGTGACGGCGAAACTCAGACCCGCCACCAGGGCTGCGGGCCAGGTTTCGCGAACGCCGCGCAGGCCGTCCATCATGAACACCAGCCAGAAGGGTACGAACAGCGACAGCAGCGGCAGTTGGCGGCCGGTCATGGCACCGATCTTGAACGCGTCAATGCCGGTGACTTGCCCTGCAACGATGATCGGGATGCCCAGCGCGCCAAAGGCGACTGGGGCGGTGTTGGCAATCAGGCACAGGCCGGCGGCGTAGAGCGGGTTGAAACCCAGGCCGACCAGCAATGCGGCGGTGATTGCCACGGGCGCACCGAAACCGGCCGCACCTTCGAGGAACGCGCCGAAGCAGAAGCCGATCAGCAGTACCTGCAAACGTTGATCGTCGGTAATCGACAGGACCGAGCTGCGGATCACTTCGAACTGACCGCTCTTGACCGTCAACTTGTAGAGAAATACCGCGGCCACGATGATCCACGCAATCGGCCACAAACCATAGGCAAAGCCGTAACCGGCGGCGGCCAGGGCCATGTCGACCGGCATCTGGAAGGCAAAGATGGCGACCAGGATCGACAGCGCGAGGGTGATGCTGCCGGCCACATGCCCTTTGAGACGGAATACGGCCAGGGCCAGGAAGAAAAACACGATGGGAATAACGGCGGCCAGTGCGGATACACCGAGACTGCCGAGAGGGCTGTAGAGCTGTTGCCAGGTTTGCATATGGGGTGGCCCCTGATTGTTGTTGTTTGTATGGCTTGGGTAATTGGTAATACCAATTTACAGTCGCTGTGGGCTAGATTAAGAGGCTTGTTGGGGGTGTGTCAATTTGCCGCCCGCGAAACTTTGGTCGTACAGCCGGGCGTGGCTGTTCTGATGGGGTGAATCGAAGGCGTTCTGATAGGTGCCGCGAGCGCGGCGATAGGCCAGAATAGAAGCCCCGGCGAGTGGTCGGGATGGTGGAGAGTGGGTTATGGGGTTTGATCAGGTGCGTCAGCGCCGTTTGTCTGACGATATCGTCGAGCAGCTCGAGGGCATGATCCTTGAGGGCACGTTGAAGTCGGGCGAGCGCTTGCCGGCCGAACGTGCTTTGGCTGAGCAATTTGGCGTGTCACGGCCATCGCTGCGAGAAGCGATCCAGAAGCTGGCGGCCAAAGGGTTGTTGGTCAGTCGTCAGGGCGGTGGCAATTATGTCGTGGAATCCCTGGGGTCGACCTTCAGCGATCCTCTATTGAATCTGTTGGAAAACAACCCTGAAGCTCAACGGGACCTGTTGGAGTTTCGCCAGACACTGGAAGCTTCTTGCGCGTATTACGCGGCATTACGAGCAACGGAAGTTGACCGTGAGCGGCTGACGGCGGCTTTCGAAGCGTTGCAGGATTGTTATGCGCGGGCCGATGAGGTGAGTCGAGTGGAGGAGGGCGCCGCAGATGCGCGGTTTCACCTGGCCATTGCGGAAGCGAGCCACAACGCCGTGTTGCTGCACACCATTCGTGGACTGTTCGATTTGCTCAAGCGTAACGTGGTGACCAACATTGGCGGCATGTATCAGCAGCGCACCGAAACCCGCGACATGCTGATCAGTCAGCACCGCGATCTGTATTTGGCAATTATCGAAGGGCGAGCCGAGCAGGCGCGCGAAATTTCAACACGTCACCTGCTGTATGTGCAGGAAGTGCTGGAGGAGGTGCGTCAGGAAGTTCAGCGCGTAGCCCGGGCGGAGCGACGTAAAGGCATGTAGCCTCGGGCGAGTTGCCCGAAGCTGCATGGTCACAAGGTTATTCTTCCTTGCCCTTGTTGCGCACCGCGCGATGCAATTCGCGATTGGAGTCGCGCTCGCGTTCGGTATCGCGCTTGTCGTATTCCTTCTTGCCCTTGCCCAGCGCAATTTCGCACTTGACCAGGTGCTTGCTCCAGTACCAGGACAAGCAGATGCAGGCGTAGCCTTTCTGTTGCACTGCCGCAGCGAGTTTTTCCAGCTCGCGGGCGTTGAGCAGCAGCTTGCGCGTGCGTACCGGGTCGGCAATCACGTGGGTGCTCGCGGTGGTCAGCGGGGTGATATGACTGCCAAGCAGCCATGCCTCGCCATCCTTGAGCAGCACATAGCTGTCGACCAGCTGCAGCTTGCTGGCACGCAGACTCTTTACTTCCCAGCCGGCCAGGACCAGACCAGCCTCGAACCGATGTTCGATGAAGTAATCGTGTCGCGCTTTTTTATTTTGCGCGATGGTCCCTGTGGGGTGTTTCTTTTGTTTAGCCATAGGGGCGGCATTATAGGGAGTTGCGAGCGAGTCGGCTACGGTCAACCTGCGTGCTTGAGCGTGTTCAATGAATCCCGGACAATGCCGGCAGTTCTTTGGTTTTTTTCTCTCGCGGATCTGGCTGTTCTTTCGCGATGTTTGCCCGCTCAGCTGTGGAAATAACGCTCACATGACGACGCATATTCAACGTTCGGCCCTGCTGCCCTATCCCGCGCAGGCGCTCTATGATCTGGTCAACGACGTGGCGCGTTACCCGGAATTCCTGCCGTGGTGCTCGACTGCCGAGGTGTTGGAGGGCGGTGATGAGTACATGGTGGCCAGCGTCGGCGTAGCCAAGGGTGGGCTTAGTCAGCATTTTGTTACGCGCAATGTGCTGGTACCTGGAAAATCCATCGAGATGAATCTGCAGGAGGGGCCGTTCACCCAGTTGCATGGGGTATGGGTATTCAAGGCGCTGACGGACAAGGCCTGCAAGATCAGCCTGGATCTGTCGTTCGATTACGCCGGGCCCATTGTCCGGGCGACACTGGGACCCTTGTTCAACCAGGCGGCGAATACGCTGGTGGATGCGTTCTGCCAGCGAGCCAAGCAACTGCATGGTTGAAATTGAAGTGGTGCATGCCGCCATTGAGCGCCAGGTGTTACTGGCGGTGGCGGTGCCGGAGGGCACAAGCCTGAGGGCGGCGGTTCACATGTCGAGGATTGCTGAGCAATTCCCGCAGTTGGAACTGGCTGAATGCCCGTTGGGAATCTTCGGTAAGGTGGTTGCCGACGCTGATACGCGTGCGGTGCAGCCAGGTGATCGAATTGAAATCTACCGGCCGTTGCTGGCAGATCCCAAGGAAGTGCGCAGGCAGCGTGCGGCCAAAGCGGCGAAGGCCAGACAGCAAGGCGCATAAATCAGCAAACAACAAAAAGCCCGGCATGCCGGGCTTTTTGTTGAGTGTCGCCTTGTTACTGCGGGCTGGTGTCCAGAGGCTGTGGCGTCGGGACTGGCACGGTTTCCACGCCATCGACGTCTTTCTGGATCTGGTCCAGCAAGGAGCCTGGCTTGGCCGGCACCTCGGATTTCGGCTTCTCGGCTTCCTGTGCGGGGGCGGTCACGCTGGTACCGCTGTCCTTGCCCATCAGCGCTTCATCGCGGCTTACGCCGGGCATGAAGTCACCTGACAGGCTGACAAGCTGGTCACTGCCATTGAAAATGACACTGACGCGCTCCTGCTGGCGCTCACCGCCGCCAGGCTGGATGCTGTAGAGATAATCCCAGCGATCGGCATGGAAAGTGTCGGTCAGCAGGGGATTGCCCATGATAAACCGTACTTGCCGTCGGGTCATTCCGGGGCGTAACTGGTCTATCATGTCCTGCGTGACGACATTGCCCTGCTGGATGTCGATTTTGTAAACCCCGGGGAATGAACAACCGGCGAGTGCGAGCAGTCCCACAAAGGTGAAACTGGTTAGCAAGAGCTTGGTGTTTTGCATCGGTGGGCGACTTCCACTATCTTGGCTGGGACAACGTAAACGCCGATCATACCCGTATTAAGAGAAGCTGCGAAGCAGCATCCGCGAGAAAGCTAACCATGGTTGAAAATAGCGAACTACGCAAAGCCGGTCTCAAAGTGACTCTGCCCCGAGTCAAGATTCTACAAATGCTCGATTCTGCTGAGCAGCGCCACATGAGTGCCGAGGACGTTTACAAGGCGCTGATGGAGTCTAATGAAGACGTCGGCCTGGCCACGGTTTACCGTGTCCTGACCCAGTTTGAAGCCGCAGGGCTGGTGGTTCGTCATAATTTCGACGGCGGTCATGCAGTGTTTGAGTTGGCCGACGGCGGGCATCACGACCATATGGTTGACCTGGATACCAATGAGGTAATCGAGTTCACCAGCCCTGAGATCGAAGCGCTGCAGCATAAGATCGCTGAGGAGCATGGCTTCGATTTGGTCGACCATAATCTGGTGCTGTACATCCGTAAGAAAAAGTAAAAATCGACGCAGAGTTGCTTTGCGAAACGATTGAAGGCGACCCTAGGGTCGCCTTCGTGCTTTATATAAGAAGCAAAATGCTCGCCTCAAGCCTTCGCGGCGACGACCATTTTCTTCGCATGAGCCAGAGACTCCTTGGTCAAATCAATACCGCCAAGCATCCGCGCCACTTCTTCTACGCGCTCCGACTTGTTCAGCTTGGACACGGCCGTGCGCGTCGCGTCGCTGCCTCGCACCTTGTGCACGAACAAATGCTGATGCCCTTGGGCTGCCACTTGCGGTAAGTGGGTCACCGTAAGCACCTGGCCTCGGTCCCCCAGGCGTCGCAACAACTGGCCAACAATCTCTGCAGTTGGCCCGCCAATGCCTACGTCCACTTCATCGAACACCAATGTCGGTACGCGCGAGGTTTGCGCTGTGATGACCTGGATGGCCAAGCTGATCCGTGAAAGCTCGCCGCCGGAGGCGACCTTTGCCAGGGCTTTGAGCGGTTGCCCCGGGTTGGCGCTGACCAGCAGCTCCACCTGTTCCAGCCCGTGGGGTTGCAGCTCATGGCTGGTGTTGGCGTTCAACTGGATGGTGAAACGGCCACCGGGCATGCCCAGGCGCTGGATTTCCTGTTCCACGGCACCGGCCAGGCGGGTGGCGCCCTGCTGGCGAAGGTCGCTCAGCTCGCGAGCCTTTTCCTGATAATGGCGAGCGAAGGAGGCTAGTTCTTCGCCGAGGCGTTCAATGGACTCGTCGTTCGCGTTCAGGGTTTCGATTTCATCCAGCAGTTTTTGCTGCATCGCCGCCACTTCGGTTGGCTGGATTCGATGCTTGCGCGCCAGGGTGTAGATGGTGTCCAGGCGCTCTTCTATTTCCTGCAGGCGCGCCGGGTCGGCATCGAAATGATCCAGAAAGCGATTCAGCTCGCCGACCGCTTCCTCCACCTGGATTTGCGCACTGGTCAGCAACGTGGTGGCTTCACTCAGTGAGCCGGACGCGTTATTCACGCTGGACAGCCGATTGAGGCTCGCCGTCAGTGCGTTAAGCACATTGCCGGAATCGCTTTCGCTGCATTGCTCGATCACCTGGCGACAGATACCCAGCAGTGTTTCGGCGTTGGTCAGGTTCTTGTGTTCCTGCTCAAGCTGCTCCAGTTCGGTCTCGCCCAGGCCCAGGCTTTCCAGCTCTTCGAGTTGATAGCTGAGCAGTTGGTGACGAGCGCGTTGCTCGTCGCCGGAATTGGAAAGGCGCTCCAGTTCCTGGCGCGTCTGCCGCCAGCGTTGAGCGGCCAGGTGAACCTGGCGGGCAAGTTCGGTGGCACCGGCATACTCATCGAGCAAGCGGCGATGGGTGTCGGTTTTAAGCAGGGATTGGTGTTCATGCTGGCTGTGAATATCGATCAGCAATTCGCCCAGGGCTTTGAGGTCGCCAAGGGGGCAGGGCGTACCATTGATGTAGCCGCGTGAGCGTCCTTCGGCGGTGATCACCCGGCGCAGGATGCACGGCCCGTCATTATTGAGGTCGCGCTCGGCCAGCCAGGCTTCGGCTTCGGGAATGTCCACCAGGTCGAAGGTGGCCAGGATATCGGCCTTATCGGCGCCGGGGCGCACCACGCCGCTGTCGGCGCGGTCGCCGAGTGTCAGGCCCAGGGCGTCGAGCATGATCGACTTGCCGGCGCCGGTCTCGCCTGTGATTACGCTCATGCCGCGATCCAGTTCGAGATCCAGATGTTCAACGATGGCGTAGTTATGTACGGACAGGTGCACGAGCATGAAGGTCGCTCCCAGGCTTTAGGTCTGGTTATTTATACAGTGTTTTGTTCTGGGCTGACAATCCTGGCGCTTAGCTCGATTTGCTTGATCTATGTGTTTTCTTAGCGCGATTAGGAATGTAGAGGCAGGAAATGATCCAAGACATGCGAAAGACTTTTGGTAACGCCTGCGCCCTTGAACCTGAAAATTGTGGCCCCATATACCGGAACAGAAGCGCGAGTTGAGTTCGCGCATGATTTTGAAAGGAGAAATCTATGGCTGACGAACAGACGCAGGATACGCAAACGCCAGACGCCAATTCGGCTGCCGGTGATGAACTGGGAACTCGTGTGCAAGTGCTCGAAGAGCAGCTGGCCGCAGCGCAGGATCAGTCGTTGCGTGTTGCCGCCGATCTGCAGAACGTCCGCCGTCGTGCCGAGCAGGACGTAGAAAAGGCTCACAAATTCGCGTTGGAAAAATTCGCCAACGACCTGCTGCCGATTATTGACAGCCTGGAGCGTGGCCTTGAATTGTCCAACCCGGACGACGAAAACATCCGCCCTATGCGCGAAGGGATCGAACTGACCCTGAAAATGTTCCAGGACACCCTGAAGCGTTATCAGTTGGAAGCCATCGATCCGCAAGGCGGTGAGCCGTTCAACGCGGAGCACCACCAGGCAATGGCGATGCAGGAAAGTCATGACCTCGAGCCTAACAGCGTATTGAAAGTGTTCCAGAAGGGCTACCTGCTCAATGGCCGCTTGTTGCGCCCGGCGATGGTCGTGGTGAGCAAGGCGCCTGCACCCGTTTCGCCTTCTATTGACGAGCAGGCTTGAAATCCGCCGCAAGGCCCCCATTTATAAGTCAAGCGTTTAAGTGCTACCGCAGTTAGCCACAACTGCTGCGGCATCCAAATTCAAGTTTCGGGAGAGTGAATCATGGGCAAAATTATCGGTATCGACCTGGGGACCACCAACTCGTGCGTCTCGGTCATGGAAAACGGCAAAGCCAAGGTTATCGAAAACGCTGAAGGCGCGCGTACCACGCCGTCGATCATCGCTTACGCCAACGACGGCGAGATTCTGGTCGGTCAGTCGGCCAAGCGTCAGGCTGTTACCAACCCGCACAACACCCTGTACGCGGTAAAACGTCTGATCGGTCGTAAGTTCGACGAAGAAGTCGTACAGAAAGATATCAAAATGGTGCCTTACAAAATCGCCAAGGCTGATAACGGTGACGCCTGGGTTGAGGTAAATGGCAACAAGATGTCTGCGCCGCAGATCTCGGCTGAAGTCTTGAAAAAGATGAAGAAAACTGCCGAAGACTACCTGGGTGAAACCGTGACCGAAGCGGTGATCACCGTTCCGGCCTACTTCAACGATAGCCAGCGCCAGGCGACCAAAGACGCCGGCCGCATCGCGGGCCTGGACGTAAAACGTATCATCAACGAACCTACCGCAGCTGCCCTGGCTTACGGTATGGACAAGGCCAAAGGCGACCACACTGTGATCGTTTATGACCTGGGTGGCGGTACGTTCGACGTTTCGGTTATCGAAATCGCTGAAGTTGACGGCGAGCACCAGTTCGAGGTGTTGGCCACCAACGGCGACACCTTCCTGGGTGGTGAAGACTTCGATATCCGTCTGATCGACTACCTCGTTGACGAATTCAAGAAAGAAAGCGGCATGAACCTCAAGGGTGACCCGCTGGCGATGCAGCGCCTGAAAGAAGCTGCTGAGAAAGCCAAGATCGAATTGTCGTCGAGCATGTCCACCGACGTGAACCTGCCGTACATCACTGCAGACGCAACCGGCCCTAAACACTTGAACGTGAAGATTTCTCGCGCCAAGTTGGAAGCACTGGTTGAAGACCTGGTTCAGCGCACCATCGAGCCTTGCCGCATTGCGCTGAAAGACGCCGGTATCGACGTTGGCTCCATCAACGATGTGATCCTGGTCGGTGGCCAGACGCGTATGCCGCTGGTACAGCAGAAAGTAACCGAGTTCTTCGGTAAAGAAGCACGTAAAGACGTGAACCCGGACGAAGCGGTTGCCATGGGTGCTGCCATCCAGGGCGCGGTATTGGCCGGTGACGTGAAAGACGTGCTGCTGCTGGACGTCAGCCCGCTGACCCTGGGTATCGAAACCATGGGTGGCGTAATGACTGCGCTGATCGAGAAAAACACCACGATTCCTACCAAGAAATCCCAAGTGTTCTCGACTGCCGATGACAACCAGGGCGCCGTGACCATTCACGTGCTGCAAGGCGAGCGTAAGCAAGCTGCCCAGAACAAGTCCCTGGGTAAATTCGACCTGGCCGAGATTCCACCAGCTCCACGTGGTGTGCCGCAGATCGAAGTGACCTTCGACATCGACGCCAACGGTATCCTGCACGTTGGTGCCAAAGACAAGGCTACCGGCAAAGAGCAGAAGATCACCATCAAGGCCAACTCCGGCCTGTCTGATGAAGAAATTCAACAGATGATTCGTGATGCTGAAGCCAACGCTGATGCGGATGCCAAGTTTGCTGAGCTGGCTGGTGCCCGTAACCAGGGTGACGCGCTGGTTCACTCGACGCGCAAAATGGTCGCTGACGCTGGCGACAAAGTGACTGCCGAAGAGAAAACTGCAATCGAAGCTGCCGTGGTTGCCCTGGAAGCCGCTATCAAAGGCGACGACAAGGCCGCTATCGAAGCCAAGGTTGAAGAGCTGTCGAAGGTGTCCGCGCCAGTGGCTCAGAAAATGTACGCCGAGCAAGGCCAGCCGGCCGAAGGTGCTGCACAACAAGCAGAGCCTGAAGCCAAGCACGACGATGTGGTCGATGCCGAGTTCGAAGAAGTCAAAGACCAGAAGTAACTTGGTCGCCCGGTTGACCGCTCACAAGCGGTGACTGGTAGGATGTCGCCGCGCGGGAGCTTGCTCCCGCGTTGGCGTGTCTGGGGTATGCGAATTTTTACAGTATGCGACAGCGTTCGGATGCTGGCGGTGTGATCGGGAATGCTCCTGCTTTCCGAGCAGTAAATGCCGCGTTTTTAGTCGGGTGGCCGGCTAAAAAGTAGTAATGACCAGGATCGTTGAATTGACGTGAGTTGGGTCCGGGCCTGCATTGGGGCTCAACGAGTTTGGCGAGGCTCAGGAGGGTCTGGCTGAACGTCCTTAAGAGTGCAAAGACTTATGGCAAAGCGTGACTATTACGAAGTATTGGGTGTGGAGCGTGGCTGCGCCGACGCGGACCTGAAAAAGGCTTACCGCCGTCTGGCAATGAAGCACCACCCGGACCGTAATCCGGATAGCAAAGAATCCGAAGAAATGTTCAAAGAGGCCAATGAGGCCTACGAATGTCTGTCTGATCCGAACAAGCGTGCAGCCTACGACCAGTATGGGCATGCCGGTGTCGACCCAAGCATGGGCGGCGGCGGTGCCGGTTTTGGTGGGCAGAACTTCTCCGATATTTTCGGTGATGTGTTCAGTGACTTCTTTGGTGGTGGCCGTGGCGGCCAGCGTGGCGGTGCCCAGCGTGGCAGCGACTTGCGCTACACCTTGGAGCTGAACCTGGAAGAAGCCGTGCGCGGCACCAGCGTCAATATCCGTGTACCGACGCTGGTCAACTGCAAGCCGTGCGACGGTTCGGGTGCAAAGAAAGGCTCTTCGCCTATCACATGCCCGACCTGCGGCGGCATCGGTCAGGTTCGTATGCAGCAGGGCTTCTTCTCGGTGCAGCAAACCTGCCCGCGCTGCCATGGCCAGGGCAAGATCATCTCCGATCCGTGCGACTCCTGCCATGGCGAAGGCCGTGTCGAAGAGTACAAGACGCTGTCGGTGAAAGTGCCGGCGGGCGTGGATACCGGCGACCGCATTCGTCTGTCGGGCGAGGGGGAGGCGGGTGCCCAGGGTGGGCCCACGGGCGACCTGTACGTGGTCATCAATGTGCGCGAGCACTCGATCTTCCAGCGCGATGGCAAGCATCTGTTCTGTGAAGTGCCGATCAGCTTTGTCGATGCGGCCCTGGGTGGCGAGCTGGAAATTCCGACCCTTGACGGGCGGGTCAAGCTCAAGATCCCTGAGGGCACGCAGACCGGCAAGCAGTTCCGCATCCGTGGCAAAGGCGTTGCGCCAGTGCGCGGTGGTGGGGCGGGCGACTTGATGTGTCGTGTGGCGGTAGAAACGCCCGTCAATTTGAATCGCCGTCAGCGCGAGCTGCTTGAAGAGTTCCGCAGTTCGTTAGCGGGTGATGACTCCCACTCGCCAAAAACCACGGGCTTTTTCGATGGCGTGAAGCGCTTCTTCGGCGACCTGTAAGGAATTGAGTATGCGACGTATAGCCGTAATGGGCGCTGCCGGGCGCATGGGCAAGACGCTGGTCGAAGCGGTGCAGCAGCGCTCGCCGGCGTCCGGGCTGACCGCGGCGATCGTTCGCCCGGGCAGCACGTTGATCGGTGCGGATGCCGGTGAGTTGGCCTCGCTGGGCCGTATCGGCGTTTCGTTGTCCGGCAACCTGGAGCAGGTGGCTGACGAGTTTGACGTATTGATCGATTTCACGCTGCCCGAGGTGATGCTGAAAAACCTGGCGTTCTGTCGTAAGGCAGGCAAGGCGATGGTGATCGGTACCACCGGTTTGACGGCTGAGCAGAAGCAATTGCTGGTAGAGGCGGGCAAGGATATCCCTGTGGTCTTCGCTGCTAACTTCAGCGTGGGCGTGAACCTTTCTCTCAAGTTGCTGGACATGGCCGCTCGCGTATTGGGTGATGAGGCGGATATCGAGATTATCGAAACCCATCATCGTCACAAGATCGATGCGCCGTCCGGAACTGCTTTGCGCATGGGTGAGGCTATCGCCGATGCATTGGGGCGTGACCTGTCGAAAGTGGCGGTGTATGGCCGCGAGGGGCACACCGGTGCTCGCGCGCGCGACACTATTGGGTTTGCGACAGTGCGCGGTGGTGATGTGGTGGGTGATCACACCGTGCTGTTCGCCACTGAAGGCGAGCGCCTTGAGATCACGCACAAGGCTTCCAGCCGCATGACGTTCGCCAAGGGTGCGGTACGTGCTGCGCTTTGGCTGGAGGGGCGCGAGCCTGGGCTGTACGACATGCGCGACGTGCTCGACCTGCACTAATCAGTAGCTTAAACAGGGCCTCAAGCTTATGCTTGGGCCCCGTTTTTACCCGCTAGGCGACGCCCTGTCGCATTCTCCTGCCTTTAAGGCTCATTAGCGGTGGACCCAAAAAGCCTTTTTCTGTAAGCTACAGCTTTAGTGTGTCCACTAAAAGCGCGCAGAATTATTCGGTGAAGAAGCGGGGTGACGTGTCCATACGTCACTCCGCTTTTTTACAACCTGCGATCGCCCTTTCAGGCTTTATTTACGGGAGGTCTTCTTGACTAAGCCAGCCATACTCGCCCTTGCTGATGGCAGCATTTTTCGCGGCGAAGCCATTGGAGCCGACGGTCAAACCGTTGGAGAGGTGGTGTTTAACACTGCCATGACCGGCTATCAGGAAATCCTTACCGATCCTTCCTACGCCCAACAGATCGTCACCCTGACCTATCCGCACATCGGCAACACCGGTACTACACCGGAAGACGTCGAGTCTGATCGTGTCTGGTCGGCCGGTCTGGTAATTCGTGACCTGCCTCTGGTTGCGAGCAACTGGCGTAACACGATGTCGCTGTCCGATTACCTGAAAGCCAACAACGTGGTGGCGATCGCCGGTATCGATACGCGCCGCCTCACGCGCATCCTGCGTGAAAAAGGCTCGCAGAATGGCTGCATCATGGTCGGTGACAATATCTCCGAAGAGGCGGCGATTGCCGCGGCGCAAGGGTTCCCTGGCCTGAAGGGCATGGACCTGGCGAAAGTCGTCAGCGTCAAAGAAAAGTACGAATGGCGCTCCACTGTCTGGGACCTGAAGACCGACAGTCACGCGACCATCGACGCGGCCGAGCTTCCGTACCATGTGGTTGCCTACGACTACGGCGTCAAATACAACATCCTGCGCATGCTGGTTGCGCGGGGCTGCCGCGTAACCGTGGTGCCTGCACAAACCCCGGCCAGTGAAGTGCTCGCCCTGCAGCCGGACGGTGTGTTCCTGTCCAACGGCCCAGGCGACCCTGAGCCATGCGACTACGCCATCCAGGCGATCAAGGAAGTGCTGGAAACCGAGATCCCGGTATTCGGCATCTGCCTGGGCCACCAGTTGCTGGCCCTGGCTTCCGGCGCCAAGACCCTGAAAATGGGGCACGGCCACCACGGCGCCAACCATCCTGTGCAGGATCTGGATACTGGCGTTGTAATGATCACCAGCCAGAACCACGGTTTTGCGGTGGATGAAGCGACCTTGCCGGCTAACGTGCGCGCCATTCACAAGTCGCTGTTCGACGGCTCCCTGCAAGGCATCGAGCGCACCGACAAGAGCGCGTTCAGCTTCCAGGGCCACCCTGAAGCCAGCCCGGGCCCGAACGACGTAGCGCCGCTGTTCGACCGTTTCATCAATGAGATGGCCAAGCGACGCTGACTGAGCGGCGTGCGGGCGGCCCCTGACTTCGGTGGCCCCCGCGGGCTCTTCAAGGATTGTTCAAGACGGCTTGCCGACTGACCTGCGGATTTGAGTGACAAACCCATGCCAAAACGTACAGACATAAAAAGCATCCTGATTCTCGGCGCTGGCCCGATCGTGATCGGCCAGGCCTGCGAATTCGACTACTCCGGCGCCCAGGCCTGTAAAGCCCTGCGCGAGGAGGGCTACCGCGTCATCCTGGTGAACTCCAACCCGGCCACCATCATGACCGACCCGGCCATGGCCGACGCCACCTACATCGAACCGATCAAATGGCAGACCGTTGCCAAGATCATCGAGAAAGAGCGTCCGGACGCGCTGCTGCCGACCATGGGTGGCCAGACCGCACTGAACTGCGCCCTGGACCTGGAGCGCGAAGGCGTCCTGGAAAAGTTCGGCGTAGAGATGATCGGTGCCAACGCCGACACCATCGACAAGGCTGAAGACCGTTCGCGTTTCGACAAGGCGATGAAGTCCATCGGCCTTGATTGCCCGCGCTCCGGTATCGCCCACAGCATGGAAGAGGCCAACGCCGTTCTCGAAAAGCTCGGCTTCCCGTGCATTATCCGTCCGTCCTTCACCATGGGCGGCACCGGTGGCGGCATTGCCTACAACCGTGAAGAGTTCGAAGAAATCTGTGCCCGTGGCCTGGACCTGTCGCCGACCAAAGAGCTGCTGATCGACGAATCCCTGATCGGCTGGAAGGAATACGAGATGGAGGTTGTCCGCGATAAGAAGGACAACTGCATCATCGTCTGCTCCATCGAAAACTTCGACCCAATGGGCGTGCACACCGGTGACTCGATCACCGTTGCTCCAGCGCAGACCCTGACGGACAAGGAATACCAGATCATGCGTAACGCCTCGTTGGCGGTATTGCGTGAGATCGGCGTTGAAACCGGTGGCTCCAACGTCCAGTTCGGCATCTGCCCGGACACAGGCCGCATGGTCGTGATCGAGATGAACCCGCGTGTATCGCGTTCTTCGGCGCTGGCCTCGAAAGCGACCGGTTTCCCGATTGCGCGTATCGCTGCCAAGCTGGCGATCGGTTACACCCTGGACGAGCTGCAAAACGAAATCACGGGCGGCGCCATGCCGGCCTCTTTCGAGCCGTCCATCGACTACGTTGTGACCAAGCTGCCGCGCTTTGCCTTCGAAAAATTCCCCAAGGCTGATGCACGCCTGACCACCCAGATGAAGTCTGTCGGTGAAGTCATGGCAATCGGCCGCACTTTCCAGGAATCCCTGCAGAAAGCCCTGCGCGGCCTGGAAGTAGGTGTTTGCGGCCTGGACGAAAAGCTCGACCTGAGCAACCCGGAAAGCATGAGCATCCTCAAGCGCGAGCTGACCGTGCCGGGCGCCGAGCGTATCTGGTACGTGGCTGACGCTTTCCGCGCCGGCCTGAGCGTCGAAGATATCTTCGGCATGAACATGATCGACCCGTGGTTCCTGGTGCAGATCGAAGACCTGATCAAGGAAGAAGAGAAGGTCAAGACCCTCGGTCTTTCGTCTATCGACCGCGACCTGATGTTCCGCCTCAAGCGCAAAGGCTTCTCCGACCAACGCCTGGCCAAGCTGCTGGGTGTAACCGAGAAGAACCTGCGTACCCATCGTCACAAGCTGGATATCTTCCCGGTCTACAAGCGCGTTGACACCTGCGCAGCCGAGTTCGCCACCGACACCGCGTACATGTACTCCACCTATGAGGAAGAGTGCGAAGCCGCACCGTCGGACCGCGACAAGATCATCATCCTGGGCGGTGGTCCGAACCGTATCGGCCAGGGCATCGAGTTCGACTACTGCTGCGTACACGCCGCCCTTGCACTGCGCGAAGACGGCTACGAGACCATCATGGTCAACTGCAACCCGGAAACTGTTTCCACTGACTACGACACTTCCGACCGCCTGTATTTCGAGCCGGTAACGCTGGAAGACGTATTGGAAATCTGCCGCGTAGAGAAGCCAAAAGGCGTGATCGTCCAGTACGGCGGGCAAACCCCGTTGAAACTGGCGCGTGCCCTGGAAGCGGCTGGCGTGCCGATCATCGGTACCAGCCCGGACGCCATCGACCGCGCTGAAGATCGCGAGCGCTTCCAGCAAATGGTTGAGCGCCTGAACCTGCGCCAGCCGCCGAACGCCACCGTGCGCAGCGAAGACGAAGCCATCCGCGCAGCCAGCAAGATCGGCTACCCGCTGGTGGTGCGTCCGTCCTACGTACTGGGCGGCCGTGCGATGGAGATCGTCTACGAAGAAGACGAACTCAAGCGCTACCTGCGTGACGCGGTGAAAGTGTCCAACGACAGTCCTGTGTTGCTCGACCACTTCCTCAACTGCGCCATCGAAATGGACGTGGACGCGGTGTGTGACGGTACTGACGTCGTGATCGGCGCGATCATGCAGCACATCGAGCAGGCTGGCGTTCACTCCGGTGACTCCGCCTGCTCGCTGCCGCCTTACTCGTTGCCTGCGCATATCCAGGACGAGATGCGCGAACAGGTCAAGAAAATGGCCCTGGAGCTGGGTGTGGTCGGCTTGATGAACGTACAGTTGGCGCTGCAAGGCGAAGACATCTACGTCATCGAAGTCAACCCGCGCGCTTCGCGTACCGTGCCGTTCGTGTCCAAGTGCATCGGTGTGTCCCTGGCTATGATCGCTGCCCGCGTGATGGCCGGTAAGACATTGAAGGAAATCGGCTTCACCAAGGAAATCATTCCGAACTTCTACAGCGTGAAAGAGGCGGTGTTCCCATTCGCCAAGTTCCCTGGCGTGGACCCGATCCTCGGCCCAGAGATGAAGTCCACCGGTGAAGTGATGGGCGTGGGTGACACCTTCGGCGAAGCGTTCGCCAAGGCTCAGATGGGCGCCAGCGAAGTGCTGCCGACCGGCGGTACTGCGTTCATCAGCGTGCGTGATGACGACAAGCCACTGGTTGCGGGTGTAGCCCGTGATCTGATCAACTTGGGCTTTGAAGTCGTGGCTACCGCCGGGACCGCCAAGCTGATCGAAGCTGCCGGCCTGAAAGTGCGCCGCGTGAACAAGGTGACCGAAGGTCGTCCGCACGTGGTCGACATGATCAAGAACGACGAAGTCACGCTGATCATCAACACCACCGAAGGTCGCCAGTCGATCGCGGACTCCTACTCGATTCGCCGTAATGCCTTGCAGCACAAGATCTACTGCACCACCACCATTGCTGCAGGCGAAGCCATCTGCGAAGCGCTCAAGTTCGGTCCGGAAAAGACCGTGCGTCGCTTGCAGGATCTACACGCAGGATTGAAGGCATGATCAAATATCCAATGACCGTCCAGGGCGCCAAGGCCCTGGAAGAGGAGCACGCCCATCTGACCAAGGTCGTACGTCCAAAGCTGAGCCAGGACATCGGTACGGCCCGCGAGCTGGGTGACTTGAAGGAAAACGCCGAATACCACGCTGCTCGCGAGCAGCAGGGTATGGTCGAGGCGCGGATCCGTGACATCGAAGGCCGTATGCAGAATGCGGTGATCATCGACGTCACGACCATCCCGCACACCGGCAAGGTGATTTTCGGCACCACGGTGGAAATCGCCAACGTCGAGACGGATGAGCGCGTTGTCTACCAAATCGTGGGCGAAGACGAGGCTGACTTCAAACTCGGCAAGATCTCTGTTGGTTCGCCGCTGGCCCGCGCCCTGATCGCCAAGGAAGAAGGCGACGTGGTTGCCGTAAAAACGCCGAGCGGCGTGATCGAGTACGAGATTGTCGAAGTTCGTCACATCTGAAAGACGGCGCCCGCTTCGTGCGGGCGCCATGCTTTGGCAGCTCTCCCAGATGCTTTGGGTTGGCGGCCTGTGGTTGTTGCACATTGGCGTGCTGCCAGCGCTGGGTTTGATCGGCCTGGCACCGCTGCTGATCGATGAGATCGACGGATTGCTGAGTGCGTTGCTGGTGGCGTTTGCCGCAGCGTGCGTGACGCTCCAGGCATTGGTGCTGGTCAAGGCTGAAGGCGTGGGGAGTTTGTGGCGGGATATTCGCGGCCAACTGCTGTTGATGGCGCTGTATGCGTGCGCAATTTATTGCATTGTGCATGTGTGGCTGCCGCAAGCGTTGCGCTGGCAGTTGTTCAGCTATCTTGTGCTAGGGTTTTCTGGCTTGGTGCTGGCGATACAGCCTGCGCCGGGATGGAGCGGCGGGGCGCGCGAAGCACGCCCTTGACCCTTGTCATCATTTGAAGCGATGAACGTTCGACAGTTGCTTGTTGACGTTGAAGTTCTTGCGATGCAGCAGCGCCATCTTGCCGATAACCTGAACCAGGTCCGCTTTGCCAACCTTGCACAGTTCTGCAATGGCGGCCAGGCGCGCTTCGCGATCAAGGATATTGACCTTGATCTTGATCAGTTCATGATCATTGAGTGCGCGTTCGAACTCGGCTAACACACCTTCAGTCAAACCGTTGTCTGCCACAATCAGAACTGGTTTCAAATGGTGGCCAATGGATTTGTACTGTTTCTTCTGCTCTTGAGTGAGCGGCATAATCTGACCCCTGCGTCTGATCTTGTAAAAAGCGGCGGCCAGTTTACCCGAGCGAGTCCGGGACCGCCCAGTTAATCACGACCCGTTTTATTTTCGAGGTGGCCCGTGGCCCGTTCCAAAACCAGCCTTAAGTGGCTACAAGAACATTTCAACGATCCTTACGTCAAAAAGGCGCAGAAGGACGGCTACCGTTCCCGGGCCAGTTACAAGCTGCTGGAGATCCAGGACAAGGACAAACTGATCCGGCCTGGCATGAGCGTTATCGACCTGGGCGCTGCTCCCGGAGGCTGGTCCCAGGTGACCAGTCGTCTGATTGGTGGGCAGGGCCGGTTGATCGCTTCCGACATCCTGGAAATGGACAGCATCCCCGATGTGACCTTTGTTCACGGGGACTTCACTCAGGACGCCGTGCTCGCGCAGATCCTCGAGGCCGTCGGAAATTCGCAGGTAGACCTTGTGATTTCCGACATGGCCCCCAATATGAGTGGATTACCGGCTGTTGATATGCCGCGCGCCATGTTCCTGTGCGAATTGGCACTGGATCTGGCTGGACGGGTGTTGCGTCCGGGTGGTGATTTTCTGGTCAAGGTCTTCCAGGGCGAAGGGTTTGATGAGTACCACAAGAACATCCGCAAGCTGTTTGACAAGGTTCAAACGCGTAAACCTGACTCTTCCCGGGACAGGTCCCGTGAGCAATACCTGCTCTGCCGCGGCTTTCGCGGTGTGGAAGGCGCGGCGAGCGAAGAGCGTTTTTGAGGAATTGGAGGAGGGCGATAGGTTTTTTTATATCGCTTTCGTCACGAAGCTTTACGAATATTGTGTAGTTAAAGTTTCACAAAGGGTTACAGACGGCGCCTGCCAGTGGTGTAGGTAATGTAGTAAGTTAGGCCGGTGAATATCATGCGAAGCGCGCGCCAGTAGCGGAGCTTGCTTCAGAGGGTAGTTAATTGAACGATATGGCAAAGAATCTGATCCTGTGGTTGATCATCGCGGCTGTCCTGGTGACGGTGATGAACAACTTCTCCAGCCCTAACGAGCCGCAGACCCTCAACTATTCCGACTTCATCCAGCAAGTTAAGGATGGCAAGGTCGAGCGCGTAGCGGTTGATGGCTATGTGATTACCGGCAAACGTGTCGATGGCGACAGCTTCAAGACCATTCGTCCGGCCATTCAGGACAACGGTCTGATCGGCGACCTGGTAGACAACAAGGTCGTCGTGGAAGGCAAGCAGCCTGAGCAGCAGAGCATCTGGACCCAGCTCCTGGTAGCCAGCTTCCCGATCCTGGTAATTATCGCCGTGTTCATGTTCTTCATGCGCCAGATGCAAGGTGGTGCGGGAGGCAAGGGCGGGCCGATGAGCTTCGGCAAGAGCAAGGCACGTCTGCTCTCGGAAGACCAGGTGAAAACGACCCTGGCGGATGTCGCCGGTTGCGACGAAGCCAAGGAAGAAGTGGGTGAACTGGTCGAGTTCCTGCGCGATCCGGGCAAGTTCCAGCGCCTGGGCGGGCGTATTCCTCGCGGCGTGCTGATGGTCGGCCCGCCGGGTACCGGTAAAACCTTGCTGGCCAAGGCGATTGCCGGCGAAGCCAAGGTGCCGTTCTTCACCATTTCCGGTTCTGACTTTGTCGAGATGTTTGTCGGCGTCGGTGCCAGCCGTGTTCGCGATATGTTCGAGCAGGCCAAGAAGCACGCGCCATGCATCATCTTCATTGACGAAATCGACGCTGTTGGTCGCCACCGTGGCGCCGGCATGGGCGGCGGTCATGACGAGCGTGAGCAGACCCTCAACCAGTTGCTGGTGGAGATGGATGGTTTCGAGATGAATGACGGCATTATCGTCATTGCCGCAACCAACCGTCCGGACGTATTGGACCCTGCGCTGCTGCGTCCAGGCCGTTTCGACCGTCAGGTGGTCGTGGGCTTGCCGGACATCCGTGGTCGCGAGCAGATCCTTAAAGTTCACATGCGCAAAGTACCGATGGGCGACGACGTGGCTCCGGGCGTGATTGCCCGTGGTACGCCAGGCTTCTCCGGTGCCGACCTTGCCAACCTGGTGAACGAGGCTTCGTTGTTCGCGGCCCGCACCGGCAAGCGCATCGTTGAAATGAAAGAGTTCGAGTTGGCCAAGGACAAGATCATGATGGGCGCTGAGCGCAAATCCATGGTCATGTCCGAGAAAGAAAAACAGAACACCGCCTATCACGAGGCCGGTCACGCCATTGTTGGCCGCGTTGTGCCTGAGCATGATCCGGTCTACAAGGTGTCGATCATTCCACGCGGTCGTGCGTTGGGTGTGACGATGTTCCTGCCGGAAGAGGATCGCTACAGCCTCTCCAAGCGTGCGCTGATCAGCCAGATCTGCTCGCTGTACGGCGGTCGAATCGCAGAAGAAATGACCCTGGGCTTCGATGGGGTGACTACCGGCGCTTCCAACGACATCATGCGTGCCAGCCAGATCGCACGGAACATGGTGACCAAGTGGGGCTTGTCGGAAAAACTCGGTCCATTGATGTATGCCGAGGAAGAAGGCGAGGTATTCCTGGGCCGTGGCGGTGGCGGTCAAAGCGCCAGTTTCTCGGGTGAGACAGCCAAGCTGATCGACTCCGAGGTGCGCAGCATCATTGACCAGTGCTACGGCACGGCCAGGCAGATCCTCACCGACAATCGCGACAAGCTGGACGCGATGGCAGATGCGCTGATGAAGTACGAGACCATTGATGCCGATCAGATCGACGACATCATGGCCGGTCGTACCCCTCGGGAGCCGCGCGATTGGGAAGGTGGTTCGGGTACCTCGGGCACTCCGCCAGTGGTGCAGAATGAGCGTCCTGAAGCCCCGATCGGCGGCCCTGCAGCTGACCACTAAGGTTTGAAATGATTTTCGCGTCGTCCTCCACCCGGTTGCCTTGCGGCAACCGGGTTCTTGATTTGGCCCATACACATGTCATGGGCATTCTTAATGTCACTCCAGACTCGTTTTCCGATGGTGGCCGCTTCAGCCAGCAGGATGCCGCGTTGCGTCATGCAGAGGCGATGGTGGCTGCCGGTGCAACGCTGATCGATGTCGGCGGCGAGTCGACTCGGCCTGGGGCTCGCGCCGTTTCTCCTGTGGAGGAACTGGAGCGGGTGGCGCCGATTGTCGAGCGCATTGCCCGGGAGCTGGATGTGATCATCTCCGTGGATACATCAACGCCGGCAGTGATGCGTGAGACTGCGCGCCTGGGGGCGGGGCTCATCAATGATGTGCGTGCGTTGCGGCGTGACGGTGCTCTCGACGCTGCTGCGGCGACTGGCCTGCCGGTATGTCTGATGCATATGCTGGGCGAACCCGGCAATATGCAGGATAATCCGCACTACGACGATCTGGTGGGCGAAGTCTGTGGTTTTCTTGCCGACAGGGTCGCTCAGTGCGCCAGCGTGGGCATTGGTCCTGAAAAGATCATCCTTGATCCGGGGTTTGGCTTCGCCAAGACCCTGCAACATAATTTAAGCCTGTTCAAACATATGGAAGCCCTGCATGCCCTCGGTCGGCCCCTGTTGGTCGGCGTTTCGCGCAAGAGCATGATAGGGCAGGCCTTGAATCGCCCGGTGGGTGAGCGCTTGTTTGGCGGCCTCGCGCTGGCTGCGCTTGCCGTGACCAAGGGCGCTCGTATTTTGCGTGTGCATGACGTCGCCGAGACGATGGACGTGGTGCGCATGATTGCCGCTGTAGAATCAGCCGAATAAGAATGATGGAGCACTCATGACTAAAAAATATTTTGGCACCGACGGTATCCGTGGTCGGGTCGGTGAATACCCGATTACGCCGGATTTCATGCTCAAGCTGGGTTGGGCGGCAGGTATGGCGTTCCGCAGCATGGGCGCGTGCCGCATCCTGGTTGGCAAGGACACGCGTATTTCGGGCTACATGTTTGAATCCGCGCTGGAGGCCGGGTTGTCCGCTGCCGGCGCCGATGTAATGCTGCTAGGCCCCATGCCGACGCCGGCGATCGCCTACCTGACGCGTACCTTTCACGCTGAAGCCGGTATCGTGATCAGTGCTTCGCACAATCCCCATGACGACAATGGCATCAAGTTTTTCTCGGGGCAGGGCACCAAACTGCCGGACGAGATCGAGCTGATGATCGAAGAGCTGCTGGATGCGCCGATGACGGTGGTGGAGTCCAGCAAGCTGGGCAAGGTGTCGCGCATCAATGATGCCTCCGGCCGCTACATCGAGTTTTGTAAGAGCAGCGTTCCGAGCAGCACCAGTTTTGCCGGGCTGAAGATCGTCGTCGATTGCGCCCATGGTGCGACCTACAAAGTGGCGCCGAGCGTATTCAAGGAGCTCGGTGCGCAGGTCACCGTGCTGTCGGCCCAGCCTAACGGGTTGAACATCAACGACAACTGCGGCTCCACGCACATGGAGCAGTTGCAGGCGGCCGTTCTGGCTGAGCACGCGGACCTGGGCATCGCATTCGATGGCGATGGCGACCGCGTACTCATGGTGGATCACACCGGCATGATCGTGGATGGCGATGATCTGCTGTTCATCATTGCCCGAGACTTGCATGAGCGTAACAAGCTGCAGGGCGGCGTCGTTGGCACCCTGATGAGTAATCTCGGGCTTGAGTTGGCGTTGGCGGAGCTGGGCATTCCGTTTATTCGGGCCAATGTCGGCGATCGTTATGTGATCGCCGAGCTGCTGGAGCGCAACTGGCTGGTGGGCGGTGAGAATTCGGGGCACGTGGTGTGCTTCCAGCACACCACTACGGGCGACGCTATCATCGCTGCGCTGCAGGTGCTTCTGGCCTTGCGTCGCCGTCAGGAAAGCCTGGCCCAAGCGCGACAGGCGCTGCGCAAGTGTCCGCAGGTACTGCTCAACGTGCGTTTCGCCGGTGGCGCAAACCCGATCGAGCACCCTTCTGTCAAAGAAGCGTGCGAGCGCGTGACCCAGGCGATGGCCGGGCGTGGGCGTGTGTTATTGCGCAAGTCCGGCACAGAGCCTCTGGTGCGGGTGATGGTCGAGGGCGAGGACGAAACACAGGTTCGCGGCCATGCCGAAGACCTGGCAAAACTGGTAACTGAAGTTTGCGCCTGAATTCGGCTTGCCAGTGGTGATGTGGTTGGGTAACATCTGCGCCCACTTTGACCGACGGGGTACAGCATGCGTCGCACTATGGTAGCTGGTAACTGGAAGATGCACGGTACCCGCGCCAGTGTCGCTGAGCTGATCAATGGCCTTCGTCACTTGGCCTTGCCTAGCGGTGTTGATGTCGCGGTGTTCCCGCCTTGCTTGCATATCAACCAAGTGGTTGATGGCTTGAAGGGTAAGTCGATTCAGGTCGGCGCGCAGAACTCTGCGGTGGAGCCCATGCAAGGTGCGTTGACCGGTGAGATTTCGCCGAGTCAGCTGGTTGATGCGGGCTGTTCCTATGTGCTTGTCGGGCACTCCGAGCGTCGTCAGATGATGGGCGAGCGTGATGGAACCCTCAACCGCAAGTTCGCAGCGGCACAGGCTTGTGGCTTGATTCCAGTGTTGTGCATTGGGGAAACCCTTGAGCAGCGTGAGTCGGGCAAGACACTTGAAGTTGTCTCGCGTCAGCTGGGCAGCATCATCGAAGAGCTGGGTGTCGGTGCATTTGCAAAAGCGGTCATTGCTTACGAGCCGGTCTGGGCCATTGGCACCGGGCTGACTGCTACACCGCAACAGGCGCAGGATGTGCACGCAGCCATCCGCGCGCAGTTGGCGGCAGAGAATTCTGAAGTCGCACAAGGTGTGCGTCTTCTATACGGCGGCAGCGTGAAGGCGGCCAATGCGGTCGAACTGTTCGGCATGCCGGATATCGATGGGGGGCTCATTGGTGGAGCTTCCCTGAATGCAGATGAGTTCGGTGCGATCTGTCGCGCCGCGGGAAACTGAAAAAATGCTGGAAACAGTCGTAGTCGTTTTTCATCTGTTGGCTGCCCTGGGCGTAGTTGCCCTGGTTTTGTTGCAACAGGGCAAAGGTGCGGATGCTGGTGCGTCTTTCGGTGCAGGTGCTTCAAATACTGTATTCGGAAGCCAAGGTTCCTCTACCTTTCTTAGTAAGTTTACTGCTATACTTGCCGCCGGTTTCTTCATAACCAGCTTAGGGTTAGGTTACTTTGCTAAAGAGAAAGCTCATGTGCTGACTCAAGTAGGTTTGCCAAACCCAGCAGTGTTGGAAGTACCAAAAGCAAAACCGGCTTCTGATGATGTCCCGGTGCTTCAAGAGCAAAAGTCGGCTACTCCAGCGACTGACGTGCCTCCAGCTCAAGAGCAGAAGTAAGAAGGTTGTAAGCGCTGTATTGCCGAGGTGGTGGAATTGGTAGACACGCAACCTTGAGGTGGTTGTGCCCATAGGGTGTAGGGGTTCGAGTCCCCTTCTCGGTACCAATTATCAGGAGAGCCCGCTGTTGCGGGCTTTCTTGTAGGTGGAAGGTTACATTGACCCTGTAAGGGATCGGTCGTATACTTCCGCCCCAGCTTTGTCGCGGGGTGGAGCAGTCTGGTAGCTCGTCGGGCTCATAACCCGAAGGTCGTCGGTTCAAATCCGGCCCCCGCAACCAGTTTTAGCGGAGCCCCTTTTAAGGGGCTTTTTGTTAGCTGGACACTTTCAACGCCGCTGTTCGACGGCGTTTCAAGGATGGGCGTTTCGCCCATTTTTTTATTTTGCACAGCATGCACATACATGCACGAGGGGGTTCAGGTGTCGAGCAAGCTAGAAGAGTTGCAGGCCTTGCTGGCCCCGGTGGTCGTGGCCCTAGGCTATGAATGCTGGGGTATTGAGTTTTCGGCTCAAGGTCGCCACTCAATGTTGCGCGTTTATATCGATAAAGAGGGCGGCGTGCTGGTGGACGATTGTGCCATTGTCAGCCGTCAGATCAGCGGTGTCCTGGATGTTGAAGATCCAATCGCCGTTGAATACACCCTTGAAGTTTCCTCGCCAGGCATGGAACGCCCACTGTTCACTATTGAGCAGTTTGCAAAATTTGCCGGTGAACAAGTGAAGATCAAGTTGCGCTCCCCCTTCGAGGGGCGACGCAACTTTCAGGGCCTTCTGCGCGGTGTAGAAGAGCAGGATGTCGTGGTGCAGGTAGAAGACCATGAGTTCCTGTTGCCGATCGATATGATCGACAAGGCCAACATTATTCCCAGTTTTGGCTGAGACGCGGATCCCGCGGATCCAATGGCTTGCGAAAGGCGAGGCGTACGATGAGCAAAGAAGTACTGCTGGTTGTTGAGTCGGTATCCAATGAAAAGGGCGTACCGGCAAACGTGATTTTTGAAGCGCTGGAGCTGGCCCTGGCCACTGCGACCAAAAAGCGTTTCGAAGATGAAGTTGATCTGCGTGTGGAAATCAACCGCCACACCGGTGCCTATGAGACTTTCCGTCGCTGGACGGTCGTCGAAGAAGCCGATCTTGATGATCCGGCGATTGAAACCTGGCCGAGCAAGGTTGCGCAAACGCACCCTGGCGCCAACGTCGGTGATGTCGTCGAAGAGAAG
Organism: Pseudomonas sp. R4-39-08; assembly: GCF_003852275.1. Lineage (NCBI taxonomy): Bacteria > Pseudomonadati > Pseudomonadota > Gammaproteobacteria > Pseudomonadales > Pseudomonadaceae > Pseudomonas > Pseudomonas sp. R4-39-08. Next base: position 4,972,085 of record NZ_CP027733.1, on the reverse strand, counting down.
ATCGAATCGATCGAGTTCGGCCGTATCGCTGCACAGACCGCCAAGCAGGTCATCGTGCAGAAGGTTCGCGAAGCCGAGCGTGCTCAAGTCGTCGATGCCTATCGCGAGCGCCTGGGTGAAATCATCTCCGGCACCGTGAAGAAAGTCACCCGCGACAACGTGATCGTCGACCTGGGCAACAACGCTGAAGCGTTGCTGGCCCGTGAAGACATCATTTCTCGCGAAACCTTCCGTGTCGGCGTGCGCTTGCGTGCGCTGCTCAAGGAAATCCGCACCGAGAACCGCGGCCCTCAGTTGATCCTGTCGCGTACCGCGCCGGAAATGCTGATCGAGCTGTTCCGTATCGAAGTGCCGGAAATTGCCGAAGGCCTGATCGAAGTCATGGCTGCGTCCCGCGATCCGGGTTCGCGCGCCAAGATCGCGGTCCGCTCCAAGGACAAACGCATCGACCCGCAGGGCGCTTGCATTGGTATGCGCGGTTCGCGCGTCCAGGCAGTGTCGGGTGAGTTGGGCGGTGAGCGTGTGGACATCGTCCTGTGGGACGATAACCCGGCGCAGTTCGTGATCAACGCCATGTCGCCAGCTGAAGTGGCGGCAATTATCGTTGACGAAGATGCCCATGCAATGGACATCGCCGTTGGCGCAGACAATCTGGCTCAGGCCATTGGTCGTGGTGGTCAGAACGTGCGTCTGGCCAGCCAACTGACCGGTTGGACCCTGAACGTAATGACCGAATCGGACATCCAGGCTAAGCAGCAAGCTGAAACCGGCGACATCCTGCGCAACTTTATCGAAGAGTTGGAAGTCGATGAAGACCTGGCTCAGGTGCTGGTAGATGAGGGCTTCACCAGCCTGGAAGAGATTGCCTACGTACCGTTGGAAGAAATGCTCAACATCGACGGCTTTGACGAAGACACCGTCAACGAGCTTCGCGCTCGGGCCAAGGATCGTTTGTTGACTAAAGCCATCGCTACTGAGGAAAAGCTGGCAGACGCCCATCCGGCCGAAGACCTGCTCTCGCTTGAGGGTATGGACAAGGATTTGGCGATGGAACTGGCGGTGCGCGGCGTAATTACCCGCGAAGACCTGGCCGAGCAGTCTATTGACGATCTGCTCGACATCGACGGCATTGACGAAGATCGTGCCGGCAAGTTGATCATGGCCGCCCGAGCCCATTGGTTCGAGTAATTAGGCGCGGCCTGAGGAGAGAAGTGCATGACGCAAGTCACGGTGAAACAACTGGCCGATGAGGTCAAAACACCGGTAGAGCGCCTGTTGCAGCAGATGCGTGAGGCAGGTCTGCCGCACACCGCCGCCGATGAAGGTGTGAGCGATAGTGAGAAGCAGTCTTTGCTGACTCACTTGAAGAGCAGCCACAAGGCGAAAGTGGAAGAACCGCGCAAGATTACATTGCAGCGCAAAACCACCAGCACCCTGCGTGTAGCGGGTAGCAAGAGCATCAGCGTTGAAGTACGCAAGAAGAAAGTCTTCGTACAGCGCAGCCCGGAAGAAATCGAAGCCGAGCGCAAACGCGAACTTGAAGAGCGTCGCGCAGTAGAAAATGCTGCTCGTCAGAAGGCTGAAGAAGAAGCCAAGCGTCGCGCCGAAGAAGAAGCGCGTCGCCAGCCTACTGCTGCGCAACCTGCTAACACTGACGCGGTTGCCGCTCCTGTTGAAGCTGTGCGTGAGGCCGCTCCGGTGGCTGCCGCACCTGCTCCTGCAGCAGATGCCCGCAAGCGCGACGAACCTCGTCGTCCGGACAAACCGCGTGCCGACGATAACAATCGTCGCGGTGGTGGTGGCGATGGCGAGCGTAAAAACGCTCCGCATCGTGCCTCGGTCAAAGAGAAAGCGCCTGCTCCACGCGTTGCCCCACGTACTACCGACGAAGAGAGCGATAGCTTCCGTCGCGGTGGTCGCGGCAAGGCCAAGCTGAAAAAACGCAACGCCCACGGTTTCCAGAGCCCAACCGGCCCTGTCGTGCGTGATGTGCAGATCGGCGAGACCATCACCGTTGGCGATCTCGCCAATCAGATGTCGGTCAAGGCTGCTGAAATCATCAAGTTCATGTTCAAACTGGGTACTCCAGCGACCATCAACCAGGTGCTTGATCAGGAAACTGCTCAGCTGGTAGCCGAAGAACTGGGCCATAAAGTGACCCTGGTCAGCGACACCGCCCTGGAAGATTCCCTGGCCGAGTCCCTGAAGTTTGAAGGTGAGACGTTCTCCCGTGCGCCAGTTGTGACCGTAATGGGCCACGTTGACCACGGTAAGACATCCCTGCTCGACTACATCCGTCGTGCCAAGGTAGCTGCTGGCGAAGCCGGTGGTATCACCCAGCACATCGGTGCGTACCACGTTGAAACCGAGCGCGGCATGGTCACCTTCCTCGACACCCCAGGTCACGCCGCGTTTACCGCAATGCGTGCCCGTGGTGCCAAGGCGACTGACATCGTGATCCTGGTCGTTGCAGCGGACGACGGCGTGATGCCGCAGACCATTGAAGCTGTCCAGCATGCCAAGGCCGCTGGCGTTCCACTGGTTGTTGCAGTGAACAAAATCGACAAGCCGGGCGCCGATCTCGATCGCATCCGTAGCGAACTGTCGGTTCACGGCGTGACATCCGAAGAGTGGGGCGGTGATACGCCGTTCGTTTCGGTCTCGGCCAAAGTCGGTACTGGCGTGGACGAACTGCTCGAAGCAGTCCTGCTGCAGGCTGAAGTACTCGAACTGAAAGCAACTCCATCGGCTCCAGGTCGTGGTGTTGTGGTTGAATCGCGTCTCGACAAAGGTCGCGGCCCGGTTGCAACCGTCTTGGTTCAAGACGGTACCCTGCGCCAAGGCGACATGGTGCTGGTCGGTTCGAACTATGGCCGCGTGCGTGCCATGCTCGACGAGAACGGCAAGCCAATCAAGGAAGCCGGTCCTTCCATCCCTGTCGAGATCCTCGGCCTGGACGGTACCCCGGACGCTGGCGACGAGATGAGCGTGGTTGCCGACGAGAAGAAAGCCCGTGAAGTGGCTCTGTTCCGTCAAGGCAAGTTCCGCGAAGTCAAACTGGCTCGTGCTCACGCCGGCAAGCTGGAAAACATCTTCGAGAACATGGGCCAGGCAGAGAAGAAGACGCTTAACATCGTCCTCAAATCTGACGTACGCGGTTCCCTTGAAGCGTTGAACGGCGCCTTGAACGGCCTGGGTAACGACGAAGTGCAAGTGCGCGTTGTCGGTGGCGGTGTCGGTGGTATCACCGAATCCGACGCCAACCTGGCACTGGCTTCCAACGCTGTACTGTTCGGCTTCAACGTGCGTGCCGATGCTGGCGCTCGCAAGATCGTCGAGCAGGAAGGCCTGGACATGCGTTACTACAACGTCATCTACGACATCATCGAAGACGTCAAGAAGGCCCTTACCGGCATGCTTGGCAGCGACGTTCGGGAGAATATCCTGGGTGTTGCCGAGGTGCGTGACGTGTTCCGCTCGCCGAAATTCGGCGCGATCGCCGGTTGCATGGTTATTGAAGGTGTTGTGCACCGTAACCGTCCAATCCGTGTACTGCGTGAAGACATCGTTATCTTCGAAGGCGAGCTGGAATCCCTGCGCCGCTTCAAGGATGACGCTTCCGAAGTACGTGCCGGCATGGAATGCGGTATCGGCGTCAAGAGCTACAACGACGTCAAGCCTGGCGACAAGATCGAAGTCTACGAGAAGGTCCAGGTTGCTCGCAGCCTCTAACTCGCGCACTTCCGGAGCCACGCCGCGTGTGGGCATGCAAATGCCCCGCGCAGCGTACGGACTCTAAACGCAACGCCCGGTCTGGCTTTTGTCAGGCCGGGCGTTTGCCGCTTTCAGACCCCACGGGTTTCACCGTGTGGCAGCAACAGGTAACAAGACATGGCAAAAGAATACAGCCGTACCCAACGTATCGGCGATCAGATGCAGCGCGAGCTGGCCCAACTGATCCGTCGCGAAGTCAAAGACCCGCGCGTTGGCCTGGTCACCATCACCGCCGTTGAAGTGAGCCGTGACGTGGGTCACGCCAAAATCTTCATCACCGTGATGGGCCAGGACAACAGCGAAGAAATCGCGCAAAGCATCAAGGTGCTCAACTCGGCCGCAGGTTTCCTGCGCATGCAGTTGGCCCGTGAAATGAAATTGCGCAGCGTTCCGCAGTTGCACTTCCACTACGACGAAAGCGTCGTACGTGGCGCACACCTGTCGGCACTGATCGAGCGCGCCGTGGCTGAAGACAGCCAGCATCCGTCCACACCTGAAGACGCCAAGGAGTAAGCGGTGGCTCAGGTCAAACGTATCCGCCGTAACGTCAGTGGCATCATTCTGCTCGACAAGCCCATTGGCTTTACCTCCAATGCCGCGTTGCAGAAGGTTCGCTGGCTGCTCAACGCCGAAAAGGCCGGGCACACCGGTAGCCTCGATCCGCTGGCTACCGGCGTGCTGCCGTTGTGCTTTGGCGAGGCGACCAAGTTCTCGCAATACCTGCTCGATTCCGACAAGGGTTATGAAACCCTGATGCAACTGGGCAAGACCACCACCACGGCCGACGCCGAAGGTGATGTTCTGCAAGTTCGCGACGTGACCGTTGGTCGTGCCGATATCGAGGCTGCCTTACCCGCTTTCCGTGGGCAAATCAGCCAGATACCGCCGATGTACTCGGCTCTCAAGCGTGACGGGCAACCTCTTTACAAGCTGGCACGTGCGGGTGAAGTGGTGGAGCGTGAACCGCGTTCTGTTACTATTGCCCGGCTGGAATTGCTCGCCTGTGAAGGTGACACCGCCCGATTGGCCGTGGACTGCAGCAAAGGCACCTATATCCGTACGCTGGTGGAAGATATTGGTGAGCAACTGGGCTGTGGCGCATACGTTGCCGAACTGCGACGTACACAGGCCGGCCCTTTCACCCTGGCCCAGACGGTCACGCTGGAAGAGCTCGAAGCGGTACACGCCGAAGGCGGCAACGAAGCGGTAGATCGCTTCCTGATGCCATCGGACAGCGGTTTGCTGGATTGGCCATTGCTGCACTTCTCGGAACACAGCGCGTTCTACTGGCTCAACGGCCAGCCGGTACGCGCCCCGGATGCTCCGAAGTTCGGCATGGTGCGAGTACAGGATCATAACGGTCGCTTTATCGGTATCGGTGAAGTGAGCGAAGACGGGCGCATCGCGCCGCGTCGACTGATTCGGTCAGAATGACCGAACGAGTGTGGCTGTTAACAGGCATGGTCAACACTCATTTTTAGATACAGGGATTTGTCCCTGGCCTGTTGAAACTACCCCTGGGTGGTTTCCTGAAAAAAGGATTGCCTCATGGCTCTCGACGTTCAAGAAAAAGCACAAATCGTAGCTGACTATCAGCAAGCTGTTGGTGACACTGGTTCGCCAGAAGTGCAAGTTGCACTGCTGACCCACAACATCAACAAACTGCAAGGTCACTTCAAGGCCAACGGTAAAGATCACCACTCCCGTCGTGGTCTGATCCGCATGGTAAACCAGCGCCGTAAGCTGCTGGACTACCTGAAAGGCAAGGATCTGGGTCGTTATCAGGCTCTGATCGGTCGCCTGGGTCTGCGTCGCTAATCAGCGATTGCGCTAGAGGTTGGTTGTCTGCCGTGTGTCAGTGGGATTCCCGCTGGCCCATGGCAGGCTCCCAGCCTCAAGTTTTATCTGGATACACGTTTTACCCTGGACAAAGGTTGGGCCGATTCCCGACGTTGCCCAAGAATTTCGCAAGAAAACAAGTTCCCCAAGAGCCACAAAGAAGGTAGGACACCGTGAACCCGGTTATCAAAAAATTCCAGTTCGGTCAGTCGACCGTTACCCTCGAGACAGGCCGTATCGCCCGTCAAGCCTCCGGCGCAGTGCTGGTTACCGTTGACGACGACGTTACCGTACTGGTGACCGTTGTTGGCGCCAAGACCGCTGACCCGAGCAAAGGCTTTTTCCCTCTGTCCGTTCACTACCAGGAAAAGACTTACGCTGCCGGTAAGATCCCTGGCGGTTTCTTCAAGCGCGAAGGCCGTCCTTCCGAGAAAGAAACCCTGACTTCCCGACTGATCGACCGTCCGATCCGTCCGCTGTTCCCAGAAGGCTTCATGAACGAAGTGCAGGTTGTCTGCACCGTCGTTTCCACCAGCAAGAAAACCGATCCGGACATCGCTGCGATGATCGGTACTTCGGCTGCACTGGCCATCTCCGGCATTCCTTTCGATGGCCCGATCGGCGCTGCCCGCGTTGCGTTCCACGAAAGCACCGGCTACCTGCTGAACCCGACTTACGAGCAACAGAAAGCCTCGAGCCTGGACATGGTCGTTGCCGGTACCTCGGAAGCGGTATTGATGGTTGAATCGGAAGCCAAAGAGCTGACCGAAGACCAGATGCTGGGCGCCGTACTGTTTGCTCACGACGAGTTCCAGGTTGTGATCAACGCCGTTAAAGAACTGGCTGCCGAAGCCGCCAAGCCAACCTGGGCCTGGGCTCCACAGCCTGAAGCCACCGAATTGCTGGGCGCTATCCGCGCAGAATTCGGCGCTGCCATCTCCGATGCCTACACCATCACCGTCAAGGCCGACCGTTATGCTCGCCTGGGCGAGTTGAAGGACCAGGTCGTGGCCAAGCTGTCCGGTGAAGAAGGCCAGCCTTCCGCCAGCGAAGTCAAAGCAGCCTTCGGCGAAATCGAATACCGCACCGTTCGCGAAAACATCGTGAACGGCAAACCGCGCATCGACGGTCGCGACACCCGCACCGTACGCCCACTGAACATTGAAGTCGGCGTTTTGCCGAAGACTCACGGTTCGGCGCTGTTCACCCGTGGTGAAACCCAGGCCCTGGTAGTCGCGACGCTGGGCACCGCCCGTGACGCACAGCTGCTGGACACCCTGGAAGGCGAGAAGAAAGACCCGTTCATGCTGCACTACAACTTCCCTCCGTTCTCGGTGGGCGAATGTGGTCGCATGGGTGGCGCTGGTCGTCGCGAAATCGGTCACGGCCGTCTGGCCCGTCGTTCGGTCCAGGCCATGCTGCCGGCCGCTGACGTGTTCCCGTACACCATTCGTGTTGTATCGGAAATCACCGAGTCCAACGGTTCCAGCTCCATGGCTTCCGTTTGCGGTGCTTCTCTGGCATTGATGGACGCCGGTGTGCCGATGAAGGCGCCGGTTGCCGGTATCGCCATGGGCCTGGTTAAAGAAGGCGAGAAGTTCGCCATCCTGACCGACATCCTGGGCGACGAAGACCACCTGGGCGACATGGACTTCAAGGTAGCCGGTACCGCCAAAGGCGTGACCGCGCTGCAGATGGACATCAAGATCAAGGGCATCACCGAAGAGATCATGGAAATCGCTCTGGGCCAAGCCCTGGAAGCGCGCCTGAACATCCTCGGCCAGATGAACCAGATCATTGGTCAGTCGCGTACCGAGCTGTCGGAAAATGCTCCGACCATGATCGCGATGAAAATCGACACCGACAAAATCCGTGATGTCATCGGTAAAGGCGGCGCGACGATCCGTGCGATCTGTGAAGAGACCAAGGCCTCGATCGATATCGAAGACGACGGTTCGATCAAGATCTTCGGCGAAACCAAGGAAGCGGCTGAAGCTGCACGTCAGCGCGTCCTGGGCATCACCGCTGAAGCCGAAATCGGCAAGATCTACGTCGGTAAGGTTGAGCGCATCGTCGACTTCGGCGCCTTCGTCAACATCCTGCCGGGCAAAGACGGTCTGGTTCACATCTCCATGCTGAGCGACGCTCGCGTCGAGAAAGTGACCGACATTCTCAAAGAAGGCCAGGAAGTGGAAGTGTTGGTACTGGACGTGGACAACCGCGGCCGTATCAAACTGTCCATCAAGGACGTAGCAGCAGCCAAGGCTTCGGGCGTTTAATCACCCGCAAGCTTTACGCTGAAAAAAGGACTCTACGGAGTCCTTTTTTTATGCGTGCGAGAAAGTGAAGCGGAATCAGCTGTTTAGCCCCTCCCAAAAGCCGCAACTTGCATGCAGGCACGATGACCTTCATGCAAGTTGCACGATTCCGAAAATTACGCTATTTTTTAACTCATTGTTTTATAAGGGGTTTTAGCTACTTGGCGACTTGGCACACTGCCTGCAATATCCCTGGTAGCGCTGCAGCACCAAGATTTACGTACTGCAGTCTTTTAATAAAACAGGAGTTACTCGTATGAAGAAGTTCGCTCTCGCTACTGCTACCGCTCTGACTCTGGCCATGGGTGCTAACGTAGCCTTTGCTCAGACTTCCCAAGCCCCTATGACCCTGGCGGCTGGTGAAGCGACCCAGGCTAAGGAAAGCGTTTCGGATACTTGGATCACCACCAAAGTCAAAGCTGACCTGCTGACTGAAAAAGGCATCCCAGGTTCGGACATCAAGGTTGAAACCAACAAAGGCGTGGTTTCCCTGTCTTCCGACGTAGCTATCTCGGACTCGCAGAAAGCGACAGCTGTAGCGATCACCAAGAAAATCAAAGGCGTGACTGCTGTTTCTGCAGACGGCCTGCTGGCCGGCGGCGCTACCAAGGCTGACGGTATCGACAAAACCAAAGGCGCAGCCCATAACGCTGGAGAGGCGACTAGCGACACTTGGATCACCACCAAAGTGAAGGCTGACCTGGTTACCGAGAAAGGTATTCCTGGCACCGACATCAAGGTTGAAACCAACAAAGGCGTTGTGTCCCTGTCGTCCCCTACCGCCGTAACCGCTTCGCAGAAAGAAACGGCTGTTGCGATCGCCAAGAAAATCAAAGGCGTTAAAGCTGTATCGGCTGATGGCCTGAAAGCAGAGTAACGCTGCAGGTTTCGTCTGGACTGAATGGCGGCGGCGTGGGGTGAGTTAGTTATCCATCCCATGCACCTCTGGAGTTCATGCGACGGACCACACGGATGTGGTCATTACAGGCCCCGGCACTTGTGTCGGGGCCTGTTCTATTTGATGCGCAATAATTTGCCGGCCAGACGAGGATTAAAAAATTTGGGAGGGGGCTTGCTCCCGATAGCGGTAGGTCAGTCAATGATATGTCGACTGTTACACCGCAATCGGGAGCAAGCCCCCTCCCACATCTTGTTTTAGGTGAGCTTAGGGTTACTCGGCATCCAAGTGCATCGGCGTCACGACCCGACCATCCTTCTCAGCCTGCCCCAACTGCGCATCAATGAAGTACACGCGGTCGTCTTCCAGCTGCGCCTTATCCACCAGATAGTCCTTGATGGTACTGGCGCGGTCCTGGCCCAGCTGGCGCAGCAGCACGTCACTGCCACTCCAGAACTTGATCACGCCGCCCTTGAGCCTCGCTGTGCGCTCATCGTTACTCAGGTCTTTCCATTCGGCCGGTGGTTGCTGTTTCAGACGGGTACGGTAGATGCCCTCCAGCAAAGGCGGCTTTTCCTTCTCCGGCACGACAAGCAATGACGCCTGGGCCGGGACTTTATCGCCACGACGCTGCAGGATTTTGTAGTAGTTGTACTGGTACTCACGCTCCAGCCGTTGTGCGGCCAGCAACGGGCCGTCACTGCTGGCCGCTGCGGTCCCTTCGATTTCCAGGCGCAGGGCAGGGCGTTCCTTGAGTGCCTTGGCCAGCGTGTTGAGGGCGCCTTCGGCGTCTTTATTCAATTCACTTGAGCCTGCGGCGAACGACACATTACCCAGGTCTTCCGAGCCCCCGCCGGTAACCAGCCCGCCAATGAACTTGAAGGGTGCCGTCGCTGCGCGCACCACGAGGTTACGCAGGGTTTGCCACACAATCGGCATCACGCTGAATTGTGGGTTGTTCAGGTCACCGGTGACTGGCAATTCGATGGAGATCTTGCCGTCGCTGTCCTTGAGCAGGGCAATTGCCAGGCGAATCGGCAAGTCTACGGCATCGGCGCTGTCGACCTTCTCACCCAGTTGCAGCTGCTCGACCACCACCTTGTTCTCGGCCTTCAACTGGCCCTTGGTGATCATGTAATGCAAGTCCAAGTTGAGGCGACCCTTGCGGATTCGAAAACCCGCGAATTTGCCCGAGTACGGGGTCAGGGTGGTCAACTCGACGCGTTTGAAGCTGGTTGCGATGTCCAGCGCTGCCATGGGGTCAAACGGGTTTACGCTGCCCTTGATGGTCACTGGCGCATAACGGTCTACCTTGCCCTTGATGTCGACGCTGGCCGGCTTGGCCTGGCGACTGTCAATGGTGCCGATCTGGCCGTTGAGTTGTTGAATCGCGGTGGCGAAGTTGGGTGTGAGGCTGAAGTCGGCGAAATTGGCCGAGCCGTCGTTGATCGCAATCTGGCCGATGCGGATGCCCAGCGGCTTGTCTTTGCTTGATGCCGACTTGGCCGCTGGCTTGGTACCGCTGTCGGCCGGCTGTGGAATCAGCAGGTCGTCAATGTTGGTGGTGCGGTCATCGTTGATCATGAAGCGCGCATAGGGCTGCAGCAGGTTGACCTTGTCGATCGTCAGGCTGTCGCCATGCTGGTAATTGACGCCTTCCAGCACCAGCCGCTGCCATTTGAGGAAGTCGCGGGACTTGAGGGTGTCGAGGGTGTGCAGCTGATCTATCTGCGCCCGGCCGGTGACCTGGAGGGCCAGCGGCTCGGTGCTTTTCAGGTTCACGTCCAGGTTGCTGCCGAGCATGCCGCTGCGCAGCTCCAGGCGGATGAACGGGCTGATGTAGGCTTGGGCGACGCGCAGGTCGATGTCCTGGGTGTTCACCTTCAGCTTGGCGCTGACCGGGTTCAGGTTGACCTCGCCGGTTGCCTGGATCTTGCCTTGCTTGCCCAGGCCAGTGTCGACCTTCAAGCTAAAAGGGCTCTGGTTGAGACTGTCGAAGTTCTGCACGTCGACGTTCAACGGGCCCAGCTCCAGGGCTACCGCAGGGTTGGCCTGACGGTCAGCCAAGTGCACCTGGTAATTGCGCAGTTGCACATCCTTGAGCAGCACTTGCCAGGGTTTGTTCGGCGCCGCCGGTGGCGCTTCTGGCGAATCGGCCGTGGCTGGCGCGGAGGCGGGCTCAGGGGGCTTGGCCGGTTTGCCGGGTTGGCTGGCGAACAGCTTTTGCCAATCCAGTTGGCCGTCGGCTTCGCGGGCAGCCCAGGTTTCCAGCTTGTTGCTGCGGATCTTGCCGATCACCACCTTCTGTTTGGCCAGGTCCACCGTGGTCTCGCTGACGTCCAGGCGTTCCAGGCGTGCCAAGGGCCGGCCATCCGGCGCCTTGATCGCAAAGGGCGCGATGCTGGCGGTGGTGTTGGTCAGGTTCAGTTCGGTCTCTTTGGCCAGGCTGAATTTATAGTCGGTGCTGAAATTGAGCACACCGTCCTCGAGCACCAGCGGCAACGCATCGCGCACGTACGGCCACCAGGCTTTCATCTTGCCGTCGGTGACTTTCAGCGAGCCTTCGGAGGTGATCGGTACCAGGCTGAAGTTGCCTTTCCAGTCGATCTGCCCACCCTCGGGACCGGCGGCCACCAGGGTCATGTCGGCGTTATCTTCCGGCAAGGTGCTGAGGTTTTTCAGCTCGAAGTCGAGTGTGTCGTAGAGAAATTCGATGGGTTCGCTGGGGCGCAGATCCTGGAAGTGCACATAACCGCGCGCTAGCTTGATGCTGTCGATACGCAGCGGGAAAGGCTTGGCATCGGGGTCGGCGGGGGTTGGTTCGCTCGGCGGCAACTTGAACAACTGCGCCAGGTTCAGTTGGCCGGACTTGTCGAAGAGCAGTTCGGTCTTGGGCTGATCAAGTTGTACATCGGCCAGGTGCAGGGCGCGGGTCCAGAGACTGTCGATCTGCAGGTTGGCGTAGAGGCGCTCGAAACCCAACTGTTCCTTGCCCGGTTCACCAATCTTCAGGCCCCATAGCGTCAGCTCCAGGCTGAACGGGTTGAGCTCGATACGCTCGATACGCGCCGGTACCGTCGCGTAATCGGCCAACTGTTGGTTGGCAATGCGCAGGGCAATGCCGGGCAGAATCAGGAAGCCCAGCAAGCTGTACAACGCAAGGGCGGTCAACAAGGCGCCTAGGGCGCGGATCAATCCTTTGAGCATGGGTGACGCCATCTATGTCGAACGAGAGTGCCTTGGAGTATGGCACGGGATTTCGGTTCCGAAGAACCGCGGGGCTTGGGAAACTTCCTACAATTGCAGGATCAGGGTCTTCAGCGGAGGTTGCTGATCTTTCGACGGAAAGTCCGCTCCCGGCGCCATGGCCTGCCAATCGCGCACAGGGCGGCCGGCTTTTTCCGCGCAACGCAGCACCTGTTCGCGCCAGTCCTCCATGCTCACTTTCGCCAGGTTGTTGCAGCAAATGAGCACCCCATTATCAGCGGTGGCTAACAATGCCGGCTTGAGCAGGCTTTGGTAGTCGCGCAACAGGTCGACGGTGCCGAACGCGCTTTTGGCCCAGGCGGGGGGATCGAGTAGCACCAAGTCATATTGACGCTGTTCCAGGCGCGGATAGCTCGGCAGTTTCTGGCCACGGCGCTGGGTAATCGCAAGGCCGGCCAGCTGGCGAATGGCAGGGAAATAATCGGACTGCACGAATTCCATCGTCGGCACATGCGGGTTAAGCAGGCCGTTCTCGCGCCCTACGGCCAGGTTGCCCTCGGCAAAGTCCAGGTTGCAGACCTCGCGTGCGCCACCGGCAGCGGCGCTCAAGCCGACGCCGCAGGTGTAGGCGAACAGGTTGAGCACGCTTTTACCGGCGCTGTGGTCCTTGACCCAGCCGCGAGTGTTGCGCAGGTCGAGAAACAGCAGCGGGTCCTGCCCGGCATGCCGTCCACGCACACGGTAATTAAGGCCCCATTCGTGACCGACCAGGTCTTCCAGTGCGGCAGGTTCGGCGCGGTATACCGCGTCTTCACGGTCGATGCGCGAATTGCCACGGGAGCGGTCGTTGTATACCAGCAGTAACTCCAGGCCCATGTAGTGGTTGATCAGTTGGTGCAGGTCCAACAGATCAGCGCTTTGCAGGGATTGGTGGAAGCTCTGCACCAACAATTGCGGACCGTAGCGGTCGATTGTCAGGCCGCCGGCGCCTTCCTGGCTGCCGTGGAACAAACGGTAGCAATCGGTACCTTGGGCATGCAGTTCACTGATCAGGTCTTGGCGATGATCGAGAGCGGCGCGCAGCGCCTGGTTCAAGGGAGTCATGGAGCGCGCCTTGCTTGCGGGTAAATGAGTACAAAGGGGGCGCGCAGTTTAACAGCCCCGGCCTGAACAGGCCGGGGGTTATTTCGAGGCTATCGTTCAGGTGTTGCTATCCGTTCAAGCGTTGCTATCGGTTCAGGCGTGCGTCGATCAGGCCATCCACCACGCTCGGGTCGGCCAGCGTCGAGGTATCGCCCAGGCTGTCCAGCTCGTTGCAGGCAATCTTGCGCAAAATCCTGCGCATGATCTTGCCGGAGCGGGTTTTTGGCAGGGCGGGCGCCCATTGGATCAATTCCGGCTTGGCGAAGCTGCCGATTTCCTTGCTGACCAACTCCAGCAGGTGCTTTTTCAGCGCATCGCTGGGTTCGACACCGTTCATTGGCGTGACGAACGCATAAATGCCCTGGCCTTTGACGTCGTGGGGGTAGCCGACCACCGCGGCCTCGGCGACCAGGTCATGCAGCACCAGGGCGCTTTCTACCTCGGCAGTCCCGATGCGATGGCCGGATACGTTGATGACATCGTCGATTCGCCCGGTGATCCAGTAATCGCCCTGCTCATCGCGCCGCGCGCCGTCGCCGGTGAAGTAGTAACCGGGGTAGGGTTTGAAGTAGGTGTCGAGCATGCGTTGCGGATCGCCATAGACGCTGCGAATCTGCCCCGGCCAGCTGGCTTTGATCGCGAGCACGCCGCTGCCGGCACCGCTGATTTCCTTGCCTTGCTCATCCAGCAACACCGGCTGTACGCCGAACATCGGCTGGGTGGCACACCCTGGCTTGATAAGCTGGGCGCTGGCCAGAGGGCTGAGCATGATGCCGCCGGTTTCGGTCTGCCACCAGGTATCGACAATCGGGCAGCGCTGTTCGCCGACGGCGTTGAAGTACCAGTCCCAGGCTTCCGGGTTGATCGGCTCACCGACGCTGCCCAGCAGGCGCAAGCTGGCGCGGGAAGTGCTTTGCAGCGGGCCGTGACCTTCACGCATCAGGGCGCGCAATGCGGTTGGCGCGGTGTAGAAGATGTTCACCTGGTGTTTGTCGATGACCTGCCAGAAGCGCGAGCTGTCCGGGTAGCTTGGCACACCTTCGAACATCAACGACGTAGCGCCATTGGCCAGGGGGCCATAGACGATGTAGCTGTGGCCGGTAACCCAACCCACATCGGCGGTGCACCAGAACACTTCGCCCTCGCGGTAGTCCAGTACGTACTTGAAGGTCATCGCCACTTGCAGCAGATAGCCGCCGGTACTGTGCAAGACGCCCTTGGGTTTGCCCGTGCTGCCGGAGGTATAAAGAATGAACAGCGGGGCCTCGGCGTCCATTGGCTCGGGCGGGCAATCGTCGCTCGCGGCCTCCACGGCGTGTTGGTACTTGAGGTCGCGGCCTTCGTTCCAGTTCACGCTTGCGCCGGTGCGCTGGACCACCAGGACGGTGCTGACGTTCGGGCAATTGGCCAGGGCTTTATCCACGTTGTGTTTCAGCGCGACCGGTTTGCCGCCGCGTACGCCTTCATCGGCGGTGATGACCGTGCGACAGTCGGCATCCAGTATGCGGTCGCGCAGGGCGTCCGGTGAGAACCCGCCAAATACAACCGAATGCACCGCGCCAATGCGTGTGCAGGCCAGCATGGCGTAGGCCGCTTCCGGGATCATTGGCATATAAATGCACACCCGGTCGCCTTTGCTTACGCCACGGCTCTTCAGCACGTTGGCCAGGCGGCTGACGTGTTGATGAAGTTCGCGGTAAGTGATGGTGGACGATTGTGTCGGATCATCGCCTTCCCAGATGAAGGCCGGCTGATCGGCACGCTGTGGCAAATGACGGTCGATGCAGTTGTAGCTGACGTTCAGTTGACCACCGGCAAACCATTGCGCAGCACCGGTGCTGATGTCGGCGCTATGAACGGTGTGCCATGGCGCCATCCAATCGAGAAAGCTCTTGGCCTGGTCGGCCCAGAAGGTATCCGGCTGTTCGATGGATTGGCGATAGAGGCGCTGATAGTCCTCTTGACTGAGTTGCGCAGCCCGACGGACGGCATCGGCGCGGGGGAATTGGCTGATATCGAACATGAGCGCTCCTTATTCTTGTTTTGCGACAAGTCATAAAGATGCACCCTGAGGAGAGAGGGTTCAAGGCCAACGTCCAAACGGACATTGGCCTTGAAGTCGCCGGATCAGCCGCGGTGACGGCCGCGGAAGTAGTTGATCAGGCCCTGGGTCGAAGCATCCTCGGCCGAGGTTTCTTCGGCGCCGGTCAGGCGGTTGTAGACGCCTTTGCCCAGCTCCTTGCCCAGCTCGACACCCCATTGGTCGAAAGCGTTGATGCCCCAGATCACGCTCTGGACGAACACTTTGTGCTCGTACATGGCAACCAGCGCGCCGAGGCGACGTGGGCTGATGCGTTCAACCACGATGGTGTTGCTCGGGCGGTTGCCCGGGATCACCTTGTGCGGCGCCAGTTTCTGCACCTCGGCCTCAGGGATGCCTTTTTCGCGCAGCTCGGCTTCGGCTTCGGTGCGGGTCTTGCCGAGCATCAGTGCCTGGCTCTGGGACAGGCAATTGGCGTACAGCCACTGATGGTGGTCGGACACCGGGTTGAAACTCACGATCGGTACGATGAAGTCGGCCGGGATCAGTTGGGTGCCTTGGTGCAGCAATTGGTGATAAGCATGTTGCCCGTTGCAGCCCACGCCGCCCCAGATGACCGGGCCAGTATCGGTGGCGACCGGCGTGCCGTCCTGGCGCACGCTCTTGCCGTTGGATTCCATGTCCAACTGCTGCAAATGCTTGGTGATGTTACGCAGGTAGTGGTCGTACGGCAGGATCGCATGGCTCTGCGAACCCCAGAAATTGCCGTACCACACGCCCAGCAAGCCCAGCAGCACCGGCATGTTGGCTTCGAACGGCGCGTTCTGGAAATGCTGGTCCATGGTGTAGGCACCGGACAGCAGTTCCTTGAAGTTGGACATGCCGATCGCCAGGGCAATGGGCAAGCCGATCGCGGACCACAGCGAGTAACGACCGCCGACCCAGTCCCACATCGGGAAGATGTTTTCCTCGCGGATACCGAACGCCACGGCCGCTGCGTTGTTGCTCGACACGGCGATGAAGTGGCGGTACAGCTCGGCTTCCGAGCCGCCCTGCGCCAAGTACCAGGCGCGGGCGGCCTGGGCATTCTTCAGGGTTTCGAGGGTATTGAAGGATTTGGACGAGACGATAAACAGCGTGGTCTCGGCGCGCAGCTTCATGGTCAGCTCGTGAAACTCGCTGCCGTCGATGTTCGCCAGGTAATGACAGCGCACGCCTTTGTGGGCGTAGGACAGCAGCGCTTCGGAGACCAGCTCCGGGCCGAGGAACGAACCACCAATGCCGATATTCACCACGTCGGTGATCGGCTTCTCGGTGTAGCCACGCCACAGGCCGTCGTGGATGCGGCCAACTAGGTCAGTGATCTGGTTCAGCACTTTGTGCACGTCCGGCATGATGTTCACGCCGTTGACCGACAACTTGTCGCCTACCGGGCGGCGCAGGGCGGTATGCAACGCTGGGCGGCCTTCGGAGGAGTTGACCGGCTCGCCGGCATACAGCGAGTCGATCGCGTCTTTGAGGCCGACTTCGTTGGCCAGGCCCACCAGCAGGTCGCGGGTTTCGCGGGTGATCAGGTTTTTCGAGTAATCGAGGAAAAGCCCGCAGCTGCTCAGGGTAAATTCTGAAAAACGCTGGGGGTCGGCATTGAAGGCCTCGCGCATGCTGAAATCCTGCATGGCTTGGCGATGTTGATTGAGCGCTTGCCAGGCGGGCAGCGCGGTAACGTCATGAGGGGTGCGGTAGTACGCCATCGCTGCGGGTTTCCTTTTTATTACAGGGACTGCCTTTTAGGACACTTCAAAATCCGGAACGTCCAGTCTTTTAACTGGCCACGGGTTCCGGACAGCGCTAACCATACGCGCAGGGCGATTACATTAAACCTAGCGTGTCGATATGTCTTGGCTTTGTCTGCGCTGTAGCCGGTACTTTTTTATACCGGCGCAGCGTTTAGGGCAATTGCGGGGTGTTGGCAGGGTCAGTCGAGGGTCAGATGCAGGTTGTCGATCAGGCGAGTCGCGCCCAGATAGGCCGCCACCAGAATCACAATGTCCCGATCCTCAGGCGTGGCTGGCCTCAAGTGTATGCCTTGGCGCACTTCCAGGTAGTCCATGCGCAAACCAGCGGCTTCGATCTGCTGGGTGTGCTCGGCGCGCAGCCTGGCGAAATCACGCTCACCGCTTTTGATGGCGGCGGCAATCTGGCTGAGGCTGCGGTACAGCACCGGTGCAATCGCGCGTTGCTCTTCGGTGAGGTAGCCATTGCGCGATGACAGCGCCAGGCCATCGGCTGCGCGGACGGTCGGCTCGCCGATGATCTGGATCGGCATGTTCAGGTCATGCACCATGGCGCGGATCACCGCCAGTTGCTGATAGTCCTTCTGACCAAATACGGCCATGTCCGGCTGGACCATGTTGAACAGCTTGCTGACTACCGTGGCGACGCCTTCGAAATGCCCTGGACGGCTGGCCCCACACAGGCCTTCGGACAGTTGGGGCACGCTGACGCGGGTCTGGCCGGTCATGCCGCTGGGGTACATTTCCTCCACCGTTGGCGCGAACAGCAGGTTGCAACCGGCTTGCAGCAACCTTTCCTGATCGGCGGCGAGGGTGCGCGGGTATTTGTCCAGGTCTTCGCCGGCGCCGAACTGCAGCGGGTTGACGAAAATGCTCGTCACCACGAAATCCGATTGCTGCGCAGCCTTGCTCACCAGGGTCGCGTGGCCACTGTGCAGGTTGCCCATGGTCGGCACGAAGCCGATGCGCTTGCCGGCGTTGCGCGCGTGGGTCACGGCGGCGCGCAGTTCGCGCAGGGTTTTAACGGTGTTCATGCAGAGAATCCGTGTTCGGCGCCAGGGAAGGTCACGGCCTTGACTTCGCTGACATAAGCGCTCAGTGCGGCGTGAATGCTGGGCTGGCCGGCCATGAAGTTTTTCACGAACTTGGGCACGTGGCCGCTGATCGACAGGCCGAGCATGTCGTGCAGCACCAGCACCTGGCCGTCGGTGGCGGAGCCAGCCCCGATGCCGATCACCGGTACTTTGACCGCCTGGGTGATTTCGGCGGCCAGTTCACTGGGTACGCACTCCAGCAGAATCATCGCGACGCCGGCTTGTTCCAGGGCGATGGCATCGGCGCGCATCTGGCGTGCCTGGGCTTCATTGCGGCCCTGGACCTTATAGCCACCCAGGAGGTTGACCGACTGCGGCGTCAGGCCCATGTGCGCGCACACCGGCACGCCGCGCTCAGCCAGCAGCCGGATCGACTCGGCGAGCCATACGGCACCTTCGACCTTGATCATGTGCGCACCCGCCTGCATCAGTTTGCCGGCGTTCTGGAAGGTCTGTTCGAGCGTGGCATACCCCATGAATGGCAGGTCGGCGATGATGAACGCACCGTCATTGCCACGCTTGACGCTGGCGGTGTGGTACGCGAGTTCATCGGTGGTGACGGGGAGCGTGCTGTCATTCCCTTGCAGAACCATGCCCAGGGAGTCGCCTACCAGCAACACCTCGACCCCGGCCTGGCAACAGGCGTGGGCGAAGGTCGCGTCGTAGCAGGTCAGCATGGTGATTTTTTCACCCTTGAGCTTGAGGCTCTGCAAGGTGGTCAGGGTAATGTCTGGCATGAAAAGGGTCCTCGTTCAGGCGCTTGGAAACAGCGAGTAACGCGCGTGAGTCTTCGTTTATACAGGCGCACCGTCTTGATAGCAGTGCTTATATGGCCTGGATTGCGCCCTTCAGCGCCGGGTTGGCGGCGGCGGGACGCCTATAGTCGTGAGGAGGACACGGGAAGTCAATTGGATGTGTTACCGCCTTGTTACGATGGCGGTGTTACCGCTGTTACTGACGCGATCGTAGGAGCGAGCTTGCTCGCGAAGAATCCAAGGGCACCGCGCTCAATCAGGCTGAGCGCGTAATCGTTGACGATTTTCGCGAGCAAGCTCGCTCCTACAGAGGCAAGCGTTCCAGGCCGACGAATGGGCAAGCTGTCAGCAGTTCACCCAGCGTTTGGCCCTCGGGCAACTGAAAGTCGGCAGGCACCAGCTCAGCCAAGGGATAAAGCACGAACGCCCGCAGGTGCATCTGGTAATGCGGCACCTTGAGGCGCGGCTCATCAATCAGGCGATCACCGAATAGCAGGATATCCAGGTCCAGGGTGCGTGGGCCCCAACGCTCAGTGCGCTCGCGGCCCTGGTGGTTTTCGATGGTTTGCAGTGCGTCGAGCAGGCCCAGCGGCGTGAGGTTGCTGTCCACGGCCGCCACCGCGTTGGTGTAGCGCGGTTGGCCTGGCAGCAGGGAGTCGCTTTGATAAAAGGCGGATACATCGACGAGGGCCGTGCCGGGCAAGTGCGCCAGGGCTTCGATAGCGTCGCGCAGTTGCTGCTGCGGGGCCGCCAGGTTGCTGCCCATGCCGATGTAGATACGTTCCACGATTATTCGCCGGTTGCGCCCGAGGCATCGGCGGCGCTGCGTTTGCGCTTGCTGGAGCTGCGGCGGCGCTTTTTTGGCCCTTCGCCGACGCTATCGCCTTTGCTGCCGAGCTCGCGAATCATCTCGCGGCGTTGGCTGTCATTGGCATCCTGATAGTCGGTCCACCATTCGCCCAGGCCGTCGGTCTGCTCGCCGGCGCTTTCGCGCAGCAACAGGAAGTCGTAGCCGGCGCGAAAGCGCGGGTTGTCCAGCAACAGGTCGGCGCGTTTGCCACTGCGGCGCGGCAGGCGCTCCTGCATGTCCCAGATTTCGCGGATCGGCAGGGTGAAGCGCTTCGGAATGGCGATGCGCTGGCACTGCTCGGTGATCAATTCGTGGGCGGCTTCCTGCATGGCAGGAATCGGCGGCATGCCACGGTCCTGCAAGCGCAGTACGCGTTTGGGCAGGGCCGGCCACAACAGCGCGGCAAACAGGAACGCCGGGGTCACCGGCTTGTTCTGCTTGATGCGCAAGTCAGTGTTGATCAACGCTTCGCTGATCAGCGTGTGGGTGTACGTCGGGTTGTGTTCCAACGCCTCGGCGCTGGCCGGGAACAGTGGATCGAACAACTGCAGGTCGACAAGCATTTCAAAGGTGTCGGCGGCGTAGCCCGAAAGGAACAGCTTGAGCACTTCTTCAAACAGGCGTGCCGACGGGATTTCCCGCAGCATCGGTGCCAGTTCGCGAATCGGTGCGGCCGTGTGCTTTTCGATACCGAAGTTGAGCTTGGCGGCGAACCGCACGGCGCGCAGCATGCGCACCGGGTCTTCCTGGTAGCGCTGCGTTGGGTCGCCGATCAGGCGGATCAGGTTGTTGCGGATATCGTGTACGCCATTGGCGTAATCGAGGATCCGCTCGCTGACTGGATCGTAATACAGGGCATTGATGGTGAAGTCGCGGCGTTGCGCGTCTTCTTCCAGGGTGCCGTAGACATTGTCGCGCAGGATGCGCCCGCTCTCGTTGCGAGAAGACTGATTGGTGTCTTCCTCTTCATCGTTTTGCGGGTGGCCGGCACGGAACGTCGCGACTTCGATGATTTCGCGACCGAAGTGAATATGCACCAGCTTGAAGCGGCGCCCGATGATCCGCGCATTGCGAAATTCGGCACGCACCTGTTCAGGCGTGGCGCTGGTGGCGACGTCGAAATCTTTCGGCGTGATATTGAGCAGCATGTCACGTACGCAGCCGCCCACCAGGTAGGCCTGGTAACCGGCGTTCTGCAAACGTTCGACGATGTTCACCGCATAACGGCTGAATTGAGCGCGCTGCAATGAATGCTGATTGCTGTTAAGCACTTCAGGCGTGCTGCGAATGTGTTGCGTACGACGCAAGGGAGAACGGAATGACTGGAACAACTTCTTCAGCATGGGATGCACTGTTTGAAGGAATGTTCGGCCATAACGAAGAATGACCGCATGATGGGCCGGGATTCTAGCATTTAGTCAGGGGATGGTGTAGGAACAAGCTGCAGGCGTTGCGCCATAAGCGTTTGAAAGGCAAATCCAGGGGCTAACTATCGGAAACTACAAGGGGAGCCGAAGCTCCCCCAGAAGTAGTTGCGTGCTCTATTTTTATTATGGTGTCGGGCTTCTTGTTTTTGTTGATCGCCCTGGCCATGAAGCTTCACCTTCATGGCACTCCCAATCGGGAGCCAAGAGCAAACGGATTGCTTTGGTCGCTGTGTTGCTGATCTACGATCCAACCAGTTCAGGCTCTGCCTTAGGGCAGTTTTTGTTGTTCTCGGCCTGGTTGCGGGGCAAGCCCCAATGCAACGCCTCTCCAAAAGAATCAGTTAGCTGCGCCTCCGCCGTGTTGTTTTTGTTATGCGTGAGTCGATTCGTCTTATTTTTATTGTCTGGTACAAAGCTTGTTATTGTTTTTGTACTAAGCATATAGCAGGGTGCGTGCCAACTTTTGCGCCGCCCAGCAAAAGCAGGGGGTTGAGGCGGTTTCAGGGTTTTGACGGGCGAAAAAAAGCCGGGGCTCCGTTACCGTAAGCCCCGGCTTTTGTTACGCGACATATCTGCGGTAACAGTTTTTTCACATTAGCAGGTGTTACCTCAGCTCTCGCTGGGAACACCGGTCTTGCGCCGTGGAATGCCCAGGCGTTGGCGACGTTCCCACAGGCACTTGCGGCTTACGCCGAGCTTGCGGGCCAGTTCGGTTTCGGTCATGTGGTCCTGGTGCTCGAGGACGAAATGCTGGAAGTAGTCTTCCAGGGACAAATCTTCCGTCGGCTCATGGCTGGTCGCGCTACCTGCGCCCTGTTGTGGCGCCAGGCCGATGAAGTCGTCGTCGTCCAGATCGCTGAGCTCGATATCGATGCCCAACAGCTCGGCGGATATTTCCGGGCTTTCCGACAGGATGACCGCGCGCTCGACGGCGTTCTCCAGTTCGCGAACGTTGCCCGGCCAGGCGTAATGTCGGATCGCCTGCTCTGCGTCCGGCGCAAACTTCAGATCGGTACGGTTGATGCGCGCGCTCTGGCGCAGCAGGAACGCGCTGGCGATCTCGTTGACATCGGCGCCACGCTCGCGCAGTGGCGGCAGCTTGAGCGCAATCACATGCAGGCGGTAATACAGGTCTTCACGGAACTGGCCGATCTTGGCCAGGCTCTTGAGGTCACGGTGCGTCGCTGCGATCAGGCGTACATCGACCTTTTGCGATTGCACCGAACCGACCCGGCGAATCTCGCCTTCCTGCAGCACCCGCAACAAGCGCGCCTGGGCTTCCAGGGGCAACTCGCCGATTTCGTCGAGGAACAGCGTGCCGCCGTCGGCGGCTTCGACCAAGCCCGCACGCCCGGCGCTGGCACCGGTGAACGCGCCTTTTTCGTGGCCAAACAATTCCGACTCGATCAGGGATTCGGGGATCGCCGCGCAGTTCACCGAGATCATCGGGGCCTTGGCGCGCCTGGACAGGTTATGCAGCGCGCGGGCCACCAGTTCCTTGCCGGTGCCCGACTCACCCTGGATCAATACATTGGAGTCGGTCGGCGCCACTTTGCGGATCTTGCTGTACAGGTCCTGCATCGGCGGGCAGGAGCCAATGATGCCGATTTCGCCGTTACTGTTATCGACGCCCGGTTTGTCGGCTGCTTTTCCTGCCGGACGCGGTTCGGCTGGCGCACTGCTGGCCGACTGGCGGTCACGCAGGATGCGCGCCACAGCCTGCAGCATCTCGTCATGGTCGAAAGGCTTGGCGATGTAGTCCACCGCGCCCATCTTCATCGAGTCCACCGCCGAGCGCAGGCTGGCGTAGCTGGTCATGATCAGCACCGGAGTGCCCTGGCCCAGCTTGATCAATTCGGTACCCGGAGCACCCGGCAAGCGCAGGTCGCTGACGATCAGGTCGAACGTGGGAATGCTGAACCGCTCCTGGGCTTCCTGCACCGAGCCGGCTTCGCTGACCTGGTACTGATTACGTTCAAGCAGGCGACGCAAGGCAGAGCGGATAATGGTTTCGTCTTCGACGATCAAAATGTGCGGCATTGATTCAATTCTCTCGACGGTCTCAGTTCACAGCGGACGTCGCTTCGACATGACGCGGCAAGGTCACCCGGATACGGGTGCCGCGTTGGCTTTCGGTGTCAGCCGGGCTGTCGATGGTGATTTGTCCATAATGCTCTTCAACGATGGAATAGACCAGTGCAAGGCCCAGACCGGTACCTTCACCTGGGTCCTTGGTGGTGAAGAAGGGTTCGAACAATCGGTCCATGATGTTCTGTGGAATGCCGCTGCCTTCATCTTCCACGATCAGGTCGACCGTATGCTCGAAAGCCTCGCTCTTGACGCGTACCGCACTGTGCGGCGGGGACGCATCGCGGGCGTTGGACAGCAAGTTGATCAGGACCTGGGCCAGGCGTTGTGAGTCGCCATCGACCCAGTGGTCCGGATCGCACAGGTTAAAGAACTGTACTTCGAAATTGCGCCGGTTCAAGGCCAGCAGCCCAATTGCATCCTGCGCCACTTCGGCCAGGCATACCGCTTCGTCCTGATGTTGATGGCCGCCGGAGTGGGCGAAGCTCATCAGCGACTGCACGATGCGCGACACGCGCTTGGTCTGCTCCAGGATCTGCCCGCTGATCTCGGTGATTTCACCGTCTTCCTCGCGCTCTTCCCGCAGGTTCTGCGCCAGGCAGGCGATGCCGGTGATCGGGTTGCCGATCTCATGCGCCACACCGGCGGCCAGGCGACCAATACTGGCCAGGCGTTCGGAGTGCACCAGCTTGTCTTCGAGCATCTGGGTGTCGGTGAGGTCTTCCACCAGCAACACCAGGCCGCTGTTGCCGGGGGCCAGGGGCTCGTCAATGGCAGCCTTGTGCAGGTTGAGCCAACGGGTCTGGCCGTCGAGGGCCAGGTGCTGCTTGTGCAAATGCTCGTCGGGCAGGTTGATAAAACCTTGCAACAATTCTTTCCAGGGGTCGCCGAGGGTATTGAGGCGAGAACCGACCACGCGCTGCGCGGCGATGCCGGTAAGCTCTTCCATGGCCTTGTTCCACATAAGGATTTCCTGGTCCTTGGCCAGGGAGCACACGCCCATCGGCAGTTCCTGCAGGGTCTGGCGATGGTAGCGGCGCAGGGCATCGAGTTCGGCGGCGAGGCCGGTGAGGCGTGAGTGATAGTCCTCCAACCGGCTTTCGATGAAATGGATGTCTTCGGTCACGTAGTTTTCGCCGCCCGCCTTGTAAGGCAGGAAGGTTTCCACCATGTCCTGGGACACGCTGGGGCCCATCAGCCCGGACAAGTTGGCTTCGATACGGTCGCGCAAGCGCCGCAGCGCATAGGGACGGCGCTCGTCGAACGGCAGGTACAGATCGCGCAAGGCCTGTTCGACTTCCTTTTGCGCGGCCTTGGCGCCGAGCGGCTTGGCCAGTTGCGTGGCGAATTCCTGGGGCGAGGCTGCATGCAGCTCGCGGCGTTGCGGGCGACGCACGTTGTCTACCGCGCAGGCTTCGGCGGCGCTGGTTTCTTCGGGGCTGGCGTTGGTGAACAGCGAGATCAGGGTGAACATCAGGACGTTGGCGGCCAGCGAAGCGATTGCGGCCATGTGCCAGCTGGTGTCATCCAGCACGTAAATCATGTTCAGCAACGGTATGTAGAAACCCTGCAGGTTGCCGACCAGCGGTAGCAGCATGGTCACCAGCCACACCAGGATGCCCGCCAGCAACCCGGCGATAAAGCCACGGCGATTGGCGGTCGGCCAGTACAGCACCGAGAGCACGCCCGGCAGGAACTGCAAGGTGGCGACAAACGCCACGATGCCGAGGTTGGCCAGGTCCTGCCCAGCACCCAGCAGCAGGTAAAAGGCATAGCCGGCCATGATGATCGCGACAATCAGCGCGCGGCGCGTCCATTTCAACCAGCGGTAGATGTTGCCTTCGGCCGGTGGTTGGTACAGCGGCAGCACCAGGTGGTTGAGCGCCATCCCGGAGAGTGCCAGCGTGGTGACAATGATCAAGCCACTGGCCGCCGACAAACCGCCGACATACGCCAGCAGCGCCAGGGCCGGGCTGTTGGCGGCAATGCCGATGCCGAGGGTGAAATACTCAGGGTTGGTGGTGGCCCCCAGTTTCAGGCCGGCCCAGAGAATCAGCGGCACCGCCAGGCTCATCAGCAGCAGGAACAGTGGCAAACCCCAGCTGGCGCTGACCAATGAGCGCGGGTTGAGGTTTTCGGTGAAGGTCATGTGGTACATGTGCGGCATTACGATCGCCGAGGCGAAGAACACCAGCAGCAGCGTGCGCCAGGGGCCTTCCTGCAGGGGCGTGTGCAAGGCGGCGAGGGCGGTCTGGTTTTGCAGCAGCCACAATTCCAGCTGTTGCGGGCCGTCGAACACGCCGTAGAGCGCATAAAGGCCGACACCGCCGATGGCGACCAGCTTGATGACCGACTCAAAGGCAATCGCAAACACCAGGCCCTGGTGTTTTTCGCGGGTGGCGATATGGCGTGAGCCAAAGAAAATGGTGAACAGGCTGATCAATGCGCAGAAGGCCAGGGCAACGCGATGTTGCACCGGCTCGCGGGTGAGGATGCTGATCGAGTCGGCCACCGCCTGGATCTGCAGGGCCAACAACGGCAGCACGCCGATCAACATGAAAATCGTGGTGAGTGCGCCGGCCCAGGTGCTGCGAAAACGAAAGGCAAACAGGTCCGCCAGGGAGGACAACTGATAGGTGCGGGTGATTTTCAGGATCGGGTACAGCAGCACCGGCGCCAGCAGGAACGCACCGGACACCCCCAGGTAGCTGGAGAGGAAACCGTAGCCGTATTGATAGGCCAGGCCCACCGTACCGTAGAACGCCCAGGCGCTGGCGTATACGCCCAGGGACAAGGTGTAGGTCAAGGGATGGCGAATGATCGCCCGCGGAATCATTCCACGCTCACTGATCCAGGCGACGCCGAACAACGCCGCCAGGTAGGCGGCGCTGATCAGCAGCATCTGGGTGAGGCTAAAGCTCATCGGCATCTTTTTGGCTCTGCAGGATGAAGGTCACGACGATCAGGATCAGCCAGAGCAGATAAGGACGGTACCAAGCGCCCGTGGCATCGATCCACCAGTCCATGATGGCGGGGGAAAACAGGTAGATCCCGACGACCAGCAGCAGGACCAATCGATAGATGTACATGTTGGCCTCTGATTCAAGAATTGCGGCGATGGTAACGGATGGCTGGCAAGCTGCAAGCGCCTTCAGTTCAATTGCGCTTCGGCCAGGGTGAGTGTGCGCGGGATCCGTGTGGCATCCCACTGCCGAATGCCCCAATCCAGCAGTTCCCTGGGACTGGCGTAAAGCAGCTCGTCACCGGCCGGTTGACCGAGGGCGCGCAGCGCTCTGAGTAGCAACGGCGTGGCCTGGTCTGCGGTCAGCGGTGGTGAACGGTACGACTTGCCCAGTTTGTTACCGTCGGGCTGGACGATCAGCGGCACATGCAGATAACGCGGCTGCCTCAATCCGAGTAACTCCTGGAGGTAAAGCTGGCGTGGCGTGGAATCGAGCAGGTCGGCGCCGCGCACGATGTCGGTAACGCCTTGCCAGGCGTCATCCAGGACGACGGCCAATTGATAGGCGTACAGGCCGTCGCGGCGGCGGATGATGAAGTCGCCTGCATCGCGCCCCAGGTGCTGTCGGAACTCGCCCTGTACACGGTCGGTAAAATGGTATTCAAGCTCGGGCACGCGCAGACGGATAGCCGCATCTTGCTGATCGTGGCCGGCATTGCGGCAAAGCCCGGGGTAAATCCCGTTGTAGGGCTCCAGCTGTCTGCGCGAGCAGGTGCAGGCGTAGGCCAGGCCGTGGTTGAACAAGTCATTCAGCACCTTGGCGTAGGCGTCGTGCCGCTCGCTCTGGCGGACCAGTTCACCATCCCATTCAAAACCGTAGCTTTCCAGGGCATGCAGGATTGCCGTCTGGGCGCCGGGTTCTTCACGAGGTGGGTCGAGGTCTTCCATGCGCATCAGCCAGCGGCCTTGATTGGCGCGGGCATCGAGGTAGGAGGCGAGGGCGGCGACCAGGGAGCCGAAGTGCAGATGGCCGCTGGGCGTGGGGGCGAAGCGCCCGATATAGGTAGAGGCAGTCATGGGCCGGATACTACTGGAAAATCGGTAAACGCCAGCAACAAAAATGGGGCGTTCGCACGCCCCATTCGTTCAGCTCGACAAGCATTACTTGCCGACCTGTTTTTCCTTGATTTCGGCCAAGGTCTTGCAGTCTACACAGAGGTCCGCGGTCGGGCGGGCT
This sequence comes from Pseudomonas sp. R4-39-08, assembly GCF_003852275.1. NCBI lineage: Bacteria > Pseudomonadati > Pseudomonadota > Gammaproteobacteria > Pseudomonadales > Pseudomonadaceae > Pseudomonas > Pseudomonas sp. R4-39-08. The sequence continues at coordinate 4,944,659 of NZ_CP027733.1, read as the reverse complement.
TCCAGGCGACGAATACCGATCTCGACGCCGCAGGATTCGCACCAGCCGTATTCTTCGTCTTTGATCAGTTGCAGGGTCTTGTCGATCTTCTTGATCAGCTTGCGCTCGCGATCACGGGCGCGCAGTTCGAGGGCGAACTCCTCTTCCTGGCTGGCACGGTCGGCCGGGTCAGGGAAGTTGGCTGCTTCGTCCTTCATATGGTCAACCGTGCGGTCGACTTCCTGCATCAAATCCTGTTTCCACTTGTTCAGGATTTTGGTGAAGTGCTCGCGCATGGGCTCGCCCATGTACTCCTCGCCCTTTTTTTCCACATAGGGTTCGAAGCCGCCGAGGCCTTGAGTCTGCTGTTGCTTTGCTTGGGTGGACATGAATAGACCGCCTCTCACTCTTCTAATCCATTGCGCAGGATTGCAACGTCACCGACACCTGCCGGCCCTGCGGCTGCAAGCGGGCGAACTTACCAGATAGATTCGGGGTGCGCCACTCCCGGTTGTCGAGCCTGTCGCGTCGGGGGTTGCAAACTGCAGCGGCCCGTCGTGGCTGGGTATGTCTCGTCTCGAATGTTGATTTTAGTCGTTTTGCCGGCGCTTGCCTGGCCGTGAAGTCGGCCGGGCAGGCAATAGAACATGTTTTATCGCGAGGGTTCGGTAGAATCCTGATTTTGTCCTCACCGTCTAGGAAGGCTAATGGCTCAGCCCTACAGTGCGCGCAGTCGCGCCATCGAACCTTTTCATGTCATGGCATTGCTGGCGCGCGCCAATGAGCTGCAGTCAGCCGGCCACGACGTGATCCATCTGGAAATCGGCGAGCCGGATTTCACCACCGCCGAACCGATCATCCAGGCTGGCCAGGCCGCGCTGGCCAACGGCAAGACCCGCTACACCGCCGCCCGTGGGCTGCCCGAATTGCGCGAGGCGATCAGCGGTTTCTACCAGCAGCGCTACGGGTTGAGCATCGACCCGCAGCGCATTCTGATCACGCCCGGCGGCTCCGGTGCGTTGTTATTGGCCACCAGCCTGCTGGTGGATCCGGGCAAGCACTGGCTGCTGGCGGATCCGGGCTACCCCTGCAACCGGCATTTCCTGCGCTTGATCGAGGGCGCGGCGCAGTTGGTGCCGGTCGGCCCGCAAGTGCGCTACCAATTGACCGCCGACCTGGTGGCGCAACACTGGAACCAGGACAGCGTCGGCGCACTGGTTGCCTCCCCGGCCAACCCGACCGGGACGCTTCTGACGCGGGACGAATTGGCTGACCTGTCCAACGCCATCAAGGCGCGCGACGGCCATCTGGTGGTGGATGAGATCTATCACGGGCTCACCTACGGCACTGACGCCGCGAGCGTGCTGGAAGTCGACGACGATGCCTTCGTCCTGAATAGTTTTTCCAAGTATTTCGGCATGACTGGCTGGCGCCTGGGCTGGCTGGTGGCGCCACCGGCGGCGGTGGGCGAATTAGAGAAGTTGGCGCAAAACCTCTACATCAGCGCGCCGAGCATGGCCCAGCATGCGGCCCTGGCCTGTTTCACCCCGCAAACCCTGAGCATTCTGGAGGAGCGCCGCGCCGAGTTTGGCCGGCGCCGTGACTTCCTGTTGCCGGCGCTGCGCGAGTTGGGATTCGGTATCGCCGTAGAGCCCGAAGGCGCGTTCTATCTCTATGCCGATATCAGCGCATTCGGCGGAGACGCCTTCGCATTTTGTCGCCATTTCCTGGAAACCGAACATGTGGCCTTTACCCCCGGGCTGGATTTCGGCCGTTATCAGGCGGGTCATCATGTGCGTTTTGCCTACACGCAAAACCTCGACCGGCTACAAGAGGCGGTGGAGCGAATTGCCCGTGGCCTGCGGAGTTGGCAAGGCTGATGCGTTTTCATCCTCCCCTCGAAGAAGGGCGGCTGATCCGCCGCTACAAGCGTTTTCTCACCGATATCGAAACCGTTACCGGCGAGTTGCTCACCATTCACTGCCCGAACACCGGTTCGATGCTCAACTGCATGGTCGAAGGTGGCCAGGTCTGGTTCAGCCGTTCCGCCGACCCCAAGCGCAAATTGCCAGGCACCTGGGAAATCGCCGAAACGCCCCAGGGCCGGCTGGCCTGTGTCAATACGGCACGCGCCAATCAGTTGGTGGAGGAGGCATTGCGGGCCGGGCTGATCAATGAACTCAACGGCTTTACCGCGTTGAAACGCGAAGTGCCTTACGGTCAGGAACGAAGCCGGATCGATTTTCGTCTGGACTACCCGCACGGGGCAGCGTTTGTCGAAGTCAAAAGTGTCACTTTGGGCTTTGATGGCACCTCTGTGGCGGCTTTCCCTGATGCGGTGACCCAGCGCGGTGCCAAGCACTTGCGGGAGCTGGCCCACCTGGCGCGTGAAGGTGTGCGGGCGGTGCAGTTGTACTGCGTTAATTTGTCGGGGATCGATGCGGTGCGCCCAGCGGTGGAAATTGACGCGGGTTATGCCGCCGCGTTGCGTGAGGCCAAGGCAGCGGGTGTGGAGGTGCTGGCGTACGGCGTGCGGGTCACGCCTGAAGAAATCTGTATCGACCGGCCGTTGAAGGTGCTGCTGGGCAGCTAGAGTTGCACCCACAGGCCCTGTGCGTCTTCGCGGCCGGGGAGGGCGGTGAGGCTTTGGCCTGCGCACGGGCCGGCGATGCATTCGCCGCTTTCGATCAGGAACAGCGCGCCATGGGTGGCGCATTGAATCAGGCTGGCGCTTGAGTCGAGGAAGCTGTCCGGTTGCCATTCCAGTGGGACGCCGCGATGGGGGCAGCGGTTGACATAGAAGTAGGCAACGCCAGCGCGCCGCACGGCCAACAGTTTGCAACCGTCGATATCAAAACCGAGGCTGCTGTCGGGCGCTAAAGCCTCGGAGGGGCAGAGAAACTTCATTTCAATCCTTAAGTGCCTTGACGTTCAAATGCAAACAATTATCAAATGCCCGCTTCACCCGTCAGCTGATCGGGTGCTCACTACGATGCCGGGCAGGGTTTATCTGTCACATCAATGAGTGCTTGAGCGGCCCCGCCTTGGAAGGAAACCCTGTTATGCGCCTGAGTGCCAGCGTTATTGCGCTAGTTGCCGGACTGCTGGTCAGCCACGCGGCCCAAGCCTTGGACCTGCCGCAACGCTGGGTCAGCGCCGGTGGCGCGTTATCGGAATGGGTGACGGCACTGGGAGGTGAGCCGAAGCTGGTCGGCGTGGACACCACCAGCCAGCATCCAGCGTCCCTCAAGGCATTGCCCAGTATTGGTTATCAGCGCCAATTGTCGGCCGAGGGTATTCTCAGCCTGCGCCCGCAGGTGCTGGTGGGGACCGAAGAGATGGGGCCACCACCGGTGCTGGCGCAGATCCGCAATGCGGGCGTGCAGGTAGAGATGTTCTCGGCACAGCCGGACTTACCCAGCCTGAAAGCCAACCTGGCGCACCTGGGCACGCTGCTGGGCAGCGAGGCTAAGGCCAACGAATTGTTTGCCGGATATGAGCAGGCGCTGGATCAACAGAAAGCCTGGGTGACCAAGGCCCGCTTAACGCAAAAAGCGCCAGGCGTATTGCTGTTGCTCGGGCACGCCGGCGGCAAGCCGTTGATCGCCGGTAAAGACACCGCCGCTGACTGGCTGCTGCAGCAGGCCGGCGGCCATAATCTGGCGACTCACAGTGGTTACAAGCCGTTCTCGGCGGAGTCGCTGGCCGGGTTGAGCCCGGAAGTGCTGGTAGTTGCTGATCGGGCGCTCAGTGGTGAAGCGGCCCGGGTGGCGTTGTTCAAGGAAAACCCCATCCTCGCTTCCACGCCAGCGGCCAGGAACGGCCGAGTGCTGGAGTTGGACCCGACGCTGCTGGTGGGCGGGCTTGGGCCACGCTTGCCGCAGAGCCTGGCGCAGTTGTCCGCAGGCTTTTACCCGTCCCAGGCTGAACCCGCCCCATGACCCGGTTGGTCAAACCGAAAACGCTGTTTATCGGGCTTGCGCTGTTATGTCTGCTGGCGATCTGGCTTTCATTGGCCCTGGGACCGGTCAGCCTGCCGTTGTTCGACACGCTCAGGGCTGCGTTGCGAATGATCGGAGTGCCGATTGAGGCCCAGGGGCTCGAACAGGCAGAGTTGATCCTGGGGCAGATTCGCTTGCCGCGCACGTTACTGGGCCTGGCCGTGGGCGGTGTGCTCGCCTTGTCGGGGGTGGCGATGCAGGGCTTGTTTCGCAACCCGCTGGCCGATCCTGGCTTGGTGGGTGTGTCCAGTGGCGCGGCGTTGGGGGCGGCAGTGGCAATTGTCGGCGGCTCGTTGTTTGGCGGGCTGCCGGAGGCGCTCGGGCCGTATCTTTTGTCGATTTGCGCGTTTCTGGGCGGCCTGGGCGTCACGGCGCTGGTGTATCGATTGGGGCGACGCAATGGCCAGACCAACGTCGCAACAATGTTGCTCGCCGGCATCGCGCTGACAGCCCTGGCCGGTTCCGCGGTAGGGCTGTTTACCTACCTGGCGGACGACGCCACCTTGCGCACCCTGACATTCTGGAACCTGGGCAGCCTCAACGGTGCCAGCTACTCACGTTTATGGCCGTTGCTGCTGGTGAGCGCGGGCGTGGCGCTGTGGTTGCCGCGCCGAGCGAAGGCCTTGAATGCGCTGTTGCTGGGTGAGTCCGAGGCCAGCCACCTGGGCATCGATGTTGAAAAGCTCAAGCGTGAGCTGGTGTTCTGTACGGCGCTGGGCGTTGGCGCGGCGGTGGCAGCGGCGGGCATGATCGGTTTTGTCGGGTTGGTGGTGCCGCACTTGGTGCGACTGCTGGCGGGGCCGGACCATCGGGTGTTATTGCCGGCTTCGGTGCTGGCGGGCGCGAGTTTGTTGCTGTTGGCGGATCTGGTGGCGCGCTTGGCATTGGCGCCGGCGGAACTGCCGATCGGTATTGTCACCGCGTTTATTGGCGCGCCACTTTTCCTCTATTTATTACTGCGAGGGCGCGCCTGATGCTGCGAGTGGAAGCGTTGCAGATCCGCCGCGGGCGTAAAACCGTACTGGCAGATGTCACCCTGGAGCTGCTGCCGGGCGAAGTTCTCGGTGTATTAGGGCCCAATGGTGCAGGCAAAAGTACCTTGCTCAGCGCGCTGTGCGGCGAGTTGACGCCTGATCAGGGCAAGGTCTGGCTGGATCAGCAAGAGTTGAAGCATTGGAGCGGCGCGCAACGAGCACAGCGCCTGGCGGTACTGCCCCAGAGCTCGACCCTGGACTTCGCGTTCCGTGTCGAAGAGGTTGTAGGGCTGGGACGTTTGCCGCATCAGACCGGGCGAGTACGCGATGAGGAAATCATCAGCGCGGCACTGCAGGCGGCAGATGTAGGGCACTTGAGTGGTCGCAGTTACCTGGCCTTGTCGGGCGGGGAGCGTCAACGGGTACACCTGGCCCGCGTGTTGGCGCAATTATGGCCGGGCGAGGCGGGGCAGACACTGCTGTTGGATGAGCCAACATCGATGCTCGATCCGTTGCATCAGCACACGACCTTGCAGGCGATCCGGCGCTTTGCCGATCGTGGCGCAGCGGTATTGGTGATCCTGCATGACCTGAACCTGGCCGCACGTTACTGTGATCGAATTCTGTTGCTGGAGAACGGATGCCCGCGCGCCCTGGACACGCCCGCACAGGTGCTGCGCCCCGAGCCGCTCAAGGCGGTATTTGGTCTGGATGTGTTGGTGCAGTTGCATCCGGAGCGTGGTCATCCGTTGATCATCGCGCGTTGAACCGGCGTTTTGCAGGCAAAAAAAGACCCGGCAAGAGCCGGGTCAAATAACCGTGATTAGCCTGATGAGGAGATAATCTGAGAGTCCGAACCAATGGTCTTTCAGTTATCGGCTGATCTCGCGACCAGTTGCGATAATCATAACGATTCTCATTTGAGAGTCAACAACATTCCCCTACTTTTCTCAAAAATCCTGAAAATCGGTGGATTTACATCTTCTGGCGTGTTGAGAGCGCCTCCAACTGACGGTTCAACGCTTCCTTGCGCTCTGTGGGAATGTCATTCCAATGCACGTCCATCAGCGCGCCTTCAATCGCATACAGCAACACTTTTGATGCCCGGAACCCGCGAGTTCGCACGGCTCGGTAAGCATCGACCGCGCCCAGGCGGCGCAGGTCGGACGCGCTGTGGATGCCCGCCGCATGCAGCCACTGCGCCGACGTCTTGCCAAGATTCTTCAGGTGTTGCAGCTCATCGTTCATCGAGCCTCCTTGCGACGGCCGAATGGTGCGGTGGGTATCGTGACCAGGCAAGCCTGAAAATGAGTGTAGCGCTCAGTAGGAAAAGCGTGATTCTTTGCTCGAGAACGGCTGAAAAGCTTATAAGAATGACCCTACGTGTCAGGCACGGGAAGACGCCCGGCAAGCTTGAAAGCAGCCGGGAGCCGGAGTCTTGAGGTTATTTGGTGCGGTAACGCAGGCGGGTACCGAAATTCACCGACATCAGAATCTCGTCAGCCGTCAGGTCGGGTGAGAAGTAAGTACCGGAAATCTGCGCATGGGCCAGGCTGGCGCCTTCCAGTGAACACTCGCGCAAATCCAGCCCGCGCAGGTCGGCGGAGCGGAAATAGGCGTCGGTAAAGTCGATCCCCGCAGCGTTCAGCTCGCGCAGGTCCAACCCTCGGAAGTCGCCGCCGCGCATGTCGATAACGCCGCCTTCGGGGCGCTCTTGGTTGAAGCCCCGAATGTCGTCCTTGTGCAGGAGCGCATAGAGCGGTGTATCAAGAAGCTTGGGCTGACTCATGACGGCGACTCCTGTTGGAATTATGGCGCCATTATAGTGCCACTATTGCAGGGTCGTGCGCCAAAGTAGACGACACGACCAAGAAATATTTCTTACAGGCCGGGCAAGCGTTGACGAATATGCCCGACCAATGCATCGAGCGTCCCGCTTTCATTGGTCTCGACGCGTTTACTCAACAGCAGCTCTTGAGCGGTCAGCGGGTCACGACTGGCGTTTTGTTCTTCAATAACCAGCAACGTTGCGTCGGACGGATCGTTTTTATCTGCCTGACGTTGTGCCAGCCAACTGGCGATGACGGCCTGAGGGGCATTGCAATCCAGAATCAGGAACGGGGCCCCGGTGGCTTCGGCAACCTGGGCCGCCGCGTCACGTTGTGCGCGTTTGAGGAAGGTGGCATCCAGCACCACCGGGAAACCGGCGCGCAGCACGGTGTCGGCCATTTCATTCAGGCGTGTGTACGTCGCAGCACTGGCGTCCTCGCTGTAGATGCCGGCTTGCGGGGTGTTTTCGACCTGCTGCTCGCCAAACAGTCGCTTGCGTTCCACGTCCGAGCGCAGGCGAACAGCGCCTAAGGCCTCGACCAGGCGCATGGCCACATGGCTTTTGCCCACGGCCGAAACCCCATGGGTGATGGCCAGGAAGCGCGACGGAATCGTGCTGTAGCTTTCCGCCAGATTGGCGTAGTTGCGGTACTGGCGCAGGGTGGTGGCGCGTTGCACCGGGTCGGCTTCGCTCGGCATGCTGAACAGGGCAACTTTCGCCCGCACCAGTGCGCGATAAGCCTTGTAGAAATTCAGCAGCTCCAGGCCCTGATAATCGCCGGTCAGTTCCAGGTACTGGCTGATAAATCGGCGTGCCAGGCATTTGAGGCCACGGTCTTCCAGGTCCATCGCCAGGAACGCGGTGTCGGCATACACGTCGGTAAAGCGGAACGGCTCGTTGAATTCGATGCAGTCGAAGATCACTACATGGCCATCGATCAGCGTGGCGTTACCCAAGTGGATATCACCATGGCATTCACGGGTGAAACCGTTGAGCTTGCGCTGCTCCAGCAATGGCTTGAGGCGTTCGAAGCTGCTTTGCGCCCAGGCTTGCAGGGCCTCCAGTTGAATGAGGTCGGCCTTGTCACTCAGGAACGGGCGGATCTGTTCGAAGTTCTGGCGGACCGGTGCCATCACTTCTTCCGGGGTGCCGGCCGGGTGCTGCTGCGGGACCTTGGGCGCGGTGAGGTGAAAGTGCGCAATCTGCTTGGCCATTTCGTCAATGTGCGCGCTGCTGAGTTCACCGTTGGCTTGCAAGGTGCTCAGCATCTGACTTTGCGGGAACTGACGCATTTTCAGCGCGTACTCGATCACCGGGCTGTCGCCCGCCAATTGCGGTGCGTCGGCAGTGCCGGTAATTGGCAACACTTCAAGATACAAATCTTCGGTCAGGCGCTGGTTGAGGCGCAGCTCTTCGTTGCAGAAGTGACCGCGTTTTTCCAGGTCGGTGAAATCGAGGAAGCCGAAGTTCATCGGTTTCTTCAGTTTATAAGCATAGGGACCGGTCAGGATCACCCAGGAAATGTGGGTTTCAATGACTTGAAACGCTTCCACCGGATGCGGGTACAACGCCGGGTTTTGCAGGGCGGCAATCAGGGACTGGCTCACGGGCGATCCTTCAAAGTCTGGGAGAAATCATGGCGAGCATTATGGCCGCTACGGGCGGTCGTGCAAACCGCTGTCCGGCTCATGTTGATCATCAATAAAGTGCGTATAATCCGCCGCCATGACTCGAACCCGATCTCCCCGTTCCCGTAAAAAACCTCCTTCGCGCAGCCTGCGCCCGTGGCTGGGCTGGGCGCTCAAGCTCGGCCTGGTTGGCCTTGTGGCGCTCGCCGGCGTGGCGGTGTATCTCGACGCCGTGGTCCAGGAGAAGTTCTCCGGCAAGCGCTGGACCATCCCGGCCAAGGTTTACGCACGTCCGCTGGAATTGTTCGCCGGCCAGAAGTTGAGCAAGGAGGACTTCCTCACCGAACTCGATGCGCTGGGCTATCGCCGCGAACCCGTGAGCAACGGCCCGGGCGCGGCGGCCGTCAGCGGCAATACCGTCGACCTGAACACCCGCGGCTTCCAGTTCTACGAAGGCCTGGAAAAAGCCCAGCCGGTACGCGTGCGTTTTTCCGGCGATTACGTGGCTGAGTTGTCGTCGCTCAACGGCGCCAAGCTGCCAGTGGTACGCCTCGAGCCGCTGATGATCGGCGGTATCTACCCGAAGAATCTTGAAGACCGGATCCTGATCAAGCTCGATCAGGCGCCGCCGTACCTGTTGGAAACCCTGGTAGCAGTAGAAGACCGCGACTTCTACAGCCACTGGGGCGTTTCGCCGAAGTCGATTGCCCGCGCGGTGTGGGTCAATACTTCCGGCGGCAAGATGACCCAGGGCGGCAGCACGCTCACCCAGCAATTGGTGAAGAACTTCTACCTGACCAACGAGCGCAGCCTCACCCGCAAGCTCACCGAAGCCATGATGGCAATGCTGCTGGAGTTGCATTACAGCAAGCAGGAAATTCTCGAGGCGTACCTCAACGAGGTCTTCGTCGGCCAGGATGGTCAGCGCGCAGTGCACGGTTTCGGCCTGGCCAGCCAGTTCTTCTTCGGGCAGCCGTTGTCCGAATTGAAGTTGCACCAGGTTGCGCTGCTGGTAGGGATGGTCAAGGGGCCGTCCTATTACAACCCGCGTCGCAACCCTGAGCGTGCGCTTGAACGCCGCAACCTGGTACTCGATGTATTGGAACAGCAGGGCGTCGCCACGGCCGAGCAGGTCGCGGCCGCGAAGAAAATGCCGCTGGGTGTTACCACTCGCGGCAAGCTGGCAGATAGCTCATTCCCCGGCTTTATCGACCTGGTCAAACGCCAACTGCGCGAGGACTATCGCGACGAAGACTTGACCGAGGAAGGCCTGCGAATCTTCACCAGCTTCGACCCCATCCTGCAGATGAAAGCCGAAGCGTCGGTCAATGACACCTTCAAGCGCCTGACAGGCCGCAAAGGCTCCGATGAAGTAGAAGCCGCGATGGTGGTGACCAACCCGGAAACCGGCGAGGTCCAGGCCATGATCGGTAGCCGTCAGGCCAGCTTCGCCGGGTTCAACCGCGCGCTGGATGCCGTGCGCCCGATTGGCTCGCTGGTCAAGCCAGCGGTCTACCTGACCGCCCTGGAAAAACCGAGCAAGTACACACTGACCAGTTGGCTGTCGGATGACCCGCTGTCGATCAAAGGCGCCGATGGCCAGGTGTGGACGCCAAAGAACTTCGACCGCCACTCCCACGGCACCGTGTTCCTGTATCAGGGGCTGGCGCATTCCTACAACATCTCGACATCGCGCCTGGGGCTGGAAGTGGGTGTGCCGAATGTGCTGAAAACCCTGGCGCGACTGGGTATCGAGCGCGAGTTCCCGGCGTTCCCCTCGATGTTGCTGGGTGCGGCGGCCATGAGCCCGATGGAAGTGGCCACCATGTACCAGACCTTGGCCAACGGTGGCTTCAATACGCCGATGCGCGGTATTCGCAGCGTGCTGACCGCCGAGGGCGAACCGCTCAAGCGCTACCCGTTCCAGATCCAGCAACGCTTCGACGCGGGCTCCATCTACCTGATCCAAAACGCCATGCAGCGCGTGATGCGTGAAGGTACCGGGCGCTCGGTCTACAGCGTGCTGCCGTCGAACCTGACGCTGGCGGGCAAGACCGGCACCAGTAACGATTCGCGCGACAGTTGGTTCGCAGGTTTTGGCCAGGACGTATTGGCCGTGGTGTGGCTGGGCCGTGACGACAATGGCAAGACGCCATTCACCGGAGCGACCGGTGCGCTGCAGGTCTGGACCAGCTTCATGCGCAAGGCAGACCCGTTGCCACTCAACATGCCGCAGCCGGACAACATCGTGCAGGCCTGGATTGATCCGCACACGGGCCAGGGTTCGGATGCCAACTGCCCGGGTGCGGTGCAGATGCCGTATATTCGCGGCAGCGAGCCACCAGCCGGTGCCGCATGCGGGGGCAGTGCCCCTGCTGACGCGGAGTCGGTGATGGATTGGGTCAAGGGCTGGATGAATTAAGCAAAGAGGGTTTCAAGTGAACAAGTTGTGGATTCCAGCGATTACCGTTCTGGCTTTGCTCGGCGGTTGCTCCAGCGTGCAACGCGGCTCGATTCCGGTGGTGGATTCGAGTACTAACGTCTCCAATAACGACCGGATTTCGGCCAATGGCGGGTTTCGTCAAACCGTGACCAACCGTCCGGCACAGGCCAAGCCTCAGGCAATGCCACAGGATTCGGGCGTGGTGGTGATGGTGCCTGGCAGTGGCGCTGCAACCGCGGCCCCGATCAGTGCCGAACCCTGGACGCCAGGCCCAGGCACTTCGGCGCCGATCGATTCCACGCCGATCCAGACGGCGCCGGTCAACCAGGGCACTTACACCATGCCTTCGACGCCGAGCGGTATTCCTTCGTCGTCCAGTGCCGGCGGCCTGTCGGCTGACGAACAACTGGATGGCCCGGTACTGGCGCTGCTCACCACCGCCCAGCAACAGCAGGCCGGTGGTGATCTCAATGGCGCTTCGTCGAGCCTGGAGCGTGCTCAACGCGTTGCCCCTCGCGAGCCACAAGTGTTGTATCGCCTGGCCCAAGTACGCCTGGCCCAGGGTGATGCGCCGCAAGCCGAGCAGTTCGCTCGCCGTGGTTTGACCCTGGCCAACGGTCGCCCCGACCTGCAAGCCAGCCTGTGGGGGTTGATCGGTGACGCGCGTGCCGCCCAAGGCGACGCTGCCGGCGCTGCCCAGGCTCGGGCAAAAGCCAAGGTCAGCCTCTGATGGATGGGCGGTTCCCGGCGATTGCCGAGCAGTTGTTATTGATCGAGCGAGAGTTGCGCGTGCAGGGCTGGTGGGATGAAGTGCCCCCCAGCGCCGAAGCGCTCAGCAGCGTCGAGCCTTTTTCGGTCGACACATTGGATTTTCACCAATGGCTGCAATGGATTTTCCTGGTACGCATGAAGCAGATCCTCGAACAAGACCTGCCTCTGCCCAACGCTTCCGGCATTCTGGAAATGGCCGAGATGGTCTACGCCGACCGTCCGCGAGAGAGCCTCGGCTTGCGTAATGCGCTGAAAAAGTTCGACCAACTGATCGCTGACGCTGGTTAATTGCCTGACTGTCGGTTTTTCCGGCAGTCTTGCGCATATTTCTACCGCTTGACGACATTCAGGCGAGTTTTATCCCTCCTCACAGGCCTTTCTCCTACGTTCTCATGCGCTTAGTTGGAAAAAAGCGCAATTATTGCTTGACTTGAAGGGCCTGAAACAGAAGAATCCAAAGTCCGCTGTATCGGGACTGCCAGAAGCAGGCCCGCTCGGCAGATCATGAGGCGCACACCCGCGCCGACCTGTAACACCCGCAACGCGTTACCTCGCGCTGGGTGGGAAAAGCCCGCAACACTTGGGACGATCCCAATACTTGCTCAGTCAGTGCTGACGTAGTCGGCGACCACCGTCGCTCATGCTCTGTTGAGAAGTAAACCTATTAAGACCCGTCGGTTTTCAACGGACGGTATTCTGGCGTTTTAGAGGTGAACAACGTGGAGCTTTTATCTGGCGGTGAGATGCTCGTCCGCTTTTTGCGTGACGAAGGCGTCGACTATATCTACGGGTACCCAGGTGGTGCTCTGCTGCATGTCTACGACGCACTGTTCAAGGAACCGGCTGTTACCCACATCCTGGTTCGCCACGAACAGGCCGCAACCCATATGGCTGACGGTTATGCCCGTGCCACCGGTAAAGCCGGCGTGGTACTGGTAACCTCCGGCCCAGGCGCAACCAATGCCATCACTGGCATCGCGACTGCTTATATGGACTCCATTCCCATGGTGATCATTTCCGGCCAGGTCGCCAGCACCATGGTCGGTACCGACGCGTTCCAGGAAACCGACATGATCGGTATCTCCCGCCCGATCGTGAAACACAGCTTCATGATCAAGCACGCGTCGGAAATTCCGGAAATCATGAAAAAGGCGTTCTACCTCGCACAATCCGGTCGTCCGGGACCTGTCGTGGTGGATATTCCCAAGGACATGACCAACCCGGCCGAGAAATTCGAATACATTTTCCCGAAGAAAGCCAAGCTGCGCTCCTACAGCCCGGCCGTACGTGGGCACTCCGGACAAATCCGCAAGGCGGCGGAAATGCTTCTCGCGGCCAAGCGCCCGGTGCTGTACTCCGGCGGCGGCGTGATTCTGGGGGGCGGCTCCGCACCGCTCACAGAATTGGCCAAGCTGCTCAACCTGCCGGTGACCAATACCTTGATGGGGCTTGGCGCATTCCCGGGTTCGGACCGTCAATTCGTCGGCATGCTCGGTATGCACGGCAGCTATACCGCCAACCTCGCCATGCACCACGCCGATGTGATTCTGGCGGTGGGCGCACGGTTCGATGACCGCGTGATCAACGGCGCGAGCAAGTTCTGCCCGAATGCCAAGATCATCCATATCGACATCGACCCGGCGTCCATTTCCAAGACCATCAAGGCCGACGTGCCAATCGTGGGCCCGGTGGAAAGCGTGCTGACCGAAATGGTCGCCGCGCTCAAGGACATCGGCGAAACGCCGAACAAGGAATCCGTTGCCAGCTGGTGGAAGCAGATCGACGAATGGCGCGGTGACCGCGGCCTGTTCCCGTACGACAAGGGCGACGGCAGCATCATCAAGCCACAAACCGTGATCGAAACCCTGTGCGAAGTGACCAAGGGCGACGCCTTTGTGACCTCCGACGTGGGCCAGCACCAGATGTTCGCCGCGCAGTACTACAAATTCGACAAGCCTAACCGCTGGATCAACTCCGGTGGCCTGGGCACGATGGGCTTTGGTTTTCCGGCGGCCATGGGCGTAAAGCTGAGCTTTCCGGATGCCGACGTTGCCTGTGTCACCGGTGAAGGCAGCATCCAGATGAACATCCAGGAACTGTCAACGTGCCTGCAGTACGGCCTTCCGGTGAAGATCGTCTGCCTGAACAACGGCGTGCTGGGCATGGTTCGTCAGTGGCAGGACATGAGCTACGGTAGCCGTCACTCCCATTCCTACATGGAATCGTTGCCGGATTTCGTCAAATTGGTTGAAGCCTATGGCCACGTCGGCATGCGCATCACCGATCTGAAAGATCTGAAGCCGAAGATGGAAGAGGCGTTCGCCATGAAGGACCGCCTGGTGTTCATCGATATTCAGGTGGATACCAGCGAGCACGTCTACCCGATGCAGATCAAAGACGGCTCGATGCGCGACATGTGGCTGAACAAGACGGAGCGTACTTAATCATGCGGCACATTATCTCCCTGCTTCTGGAGAACGAACCCGGCGCTCTGTCTCGTGTTGTCGGCCTGTTTTCGCAACGCAACTACAACATCGAAAGCCTGACCGTGGCCCCGACCGAAGACCCGACCCTGTCGCGCCTGACGTTGACCACCGTGGGCCACGATGAGGTGATCGAGCAGATCACCAAGAACCTCAACAAGCTGATCGAAGTGGTCAAGCTGGTCGACCTGTCGGAAAGTGCTCACATCGAGCGTGAGCTGATGCTGGTCAAGGTCAAGGCCACGGGTGCCCAGCGTGCCGAGATCAAGCGCACTACCGATATTTATCGCGGGCAGATCGTCGATGTGAGCGCCAGCGTTTATACCGTTCAATTGACCGGTACGAGCGACAAGCTGGACAGCTTCATCCAGTCGATCGGGACGGCCTCGATTCTGGAAACCGTACGCAGTGGTGTCACCGGGATTGCCCGTGGCGACAAAGTACTCAGCATCTAACCCAATTAGCGAATGGCCTTACGGCCTGGATATATAGAGGAACCTCATGAAAGTTTATTACGATAAAGATTGTGACCTGTCGATCATCCAGGGCAAGAAAGTCGCCATCATCGGTTACGGCTCCCAGGGCCACGCTCAAGCGTGCAACCTCAAAGATTCCGGCGTTGACGTCACCGTTGGCTTGCGCAAAGGCTCGGCGACCGTTGCCAAGGCTGAAGCCCACGGCCTGAAAGTGACCGACGTTGCTTCCGCTGTGGCAGCTGCCGACCTGGTCATGATCCTGACCCCGGACGAATTCCAATCCGCGCTGTACAAGAACGAAATCGAGCCGAACATCAAGAAGGGCGCCACCCTGGCCTTCTCCCACGGCTTCGCGATCCACTACAACCAGGTTGTGCCGCGCGCTGACCTCGACGTGATCATGATCGCGCCGAAGGCTCCGGGCCACACCGTACGCTCCGAGTTCGTCAAGGGCGGCGGTATTCCCGACCTGATCGCGATCTACCAGGACGCTTCGGGCAACGCCAAGAACGTTGCACTGTCCTACGCTGCCGGTGTCGGCGGTGGTCGTACCGGCATCATCGAAACCACCTTCAAGGACGAGACTGAAACCGACCTGTTCGGCGAACAAGCCGTCCTGTGCGGTGGTACCGTTGAGCTGGTGAAAGCCGGTTTCGAAACCCTGGTTGAAGCTGGCTACGCGCCGGAAATGGCCTACTTCGAATGCCTGCACGAACTGAAGTTGATCGTTGACCTCATGTACGAAGGCGGTATCGCCAACATGAACTACTCGATCTCCAACAACGCCGAGTACGGTGAGTACGTCACCGGCCCGGAAGTGATCAACGCCGAGTCCCGTCAGGCAATGCGCAACGCTCTGAAACGTATTCAGGACGGCGAATACGCCAAGATGTTCATCAGCGAAGGCGCGACCGGCTACCCTTCGATGACCGCCAAGCGTCGTAACAACGCCGCCCACGGTATCGAAATCATCGGCGAGCAACTGCGCTCCATGATGCCGTGGATCGGTGCCAACAAGATCGTCGACAAAGCCAAGAATTAAGTCGCACGTATCAAGGGAAGACGCGGCTTCGGCCGCGTTTTTTCGTTTGGGTAAGCGGGTTCTGGTATAAAGCTGCATCGTTTGCGGGCGAACACTCGCCGCAAGTATCTGTCGAATTTTTTTCACACCGTTGCAAGGTAAAATCCATGAGCGAACGTCCCGAAGAGCCAAGCCAGGCTTCTGACGCCGAAAGCCTGCTGCCAATCGATGAACATGTCGAAGAAGGGCATGACGCGGAAGGCCGCAAGGTCCGGCATCGTGGCATCTATCTGCTGCCCAACCTGTTCACCACGGCGAACCTGTTTGCCGGCTTCTATTCCATCATCAACTCGATGAGTGCCCAGAGCGCATTGGCGGCGGGTGATGCCGCGAGTGCCAGCAAGTATTTCGGTTTTGCTGCCATCGCAATCTTCGTCGCCATGGTGCTTGATGGACTGGATGGTCGTGTGGCGCGCATGACCAATACCCAAAGCGCCTTCGGTGCCGAGTACGACTCGTTGTCGGACATGGTTGCCTTTGGTGTCGCCCCGGCGTTGCTGGCGTTTGCCTGGGCGCTGGGTGACATGGGTAAGGTCGGCTGGATGGTGGCCTTCATCTATGTGGCGGGCGCGGCGTTGCGTCTGGCGCGCTTCAACACTCAAGTAGGCACTGCCGACAAGCGTTACTTCATTGGCCTGGCCAGTCCGGCTGCTGCGGGCGTGGTGGCGGGTATCGTCTGGGCGTTCAGTGACTATGGCATCCAGGGTTCGAAGATGTCGTTCCTGGTAGCCTTGATGGTCGCGGCAGCCGGCATGCTGATGGTCAGCAACATCAAGTACAACAGCTTCAAGGAATTCGACCTCAAGGGGCGTGTGCCTTTCGTGGCTATTCTTGTGGTGGTGCTGGTGTTTGCGGTGGTGTTCAGCGACCCGCCAAGAATTCTATTGTTGGCCTTCCTGGTCTACGCGGCGTCGGGGCCGGTGCAGTACCTGCTGCATCTTCGCCGGGACAAAACATTGCCTTAATGTAATTTCCCCCATACTCCGCAGTCTATTGGTGCACCTGTCCTCCAATGCTGCGGAGTTGCCATGTTAATCAAGATCCCCAAAGCGTCCGATTGCCACGAATCGGATGTCACGCCTGAATCGTTCTACCTCTCTCGCCGCAGCTTGCTTGGTGGTGCGCTTGCCGGTATTGCCGCGAGCAGCTTGCCACGTTGGGCCAGTGCCGAAGAGGCGGCACGTTATGCCGATGTCGAGCCGGGCAGGGCGCCTGACTGGTTTACGCAAAAGCTTCCAGGCACCAAGTGGCAGGCTGTGACGGTCAAGGGCGAGGCCATCACGCCGTTCAAGGATGCAACCCACTACAACAACTTCTACGAGTTCGGCACAGACAAGGGCGATCCGGCGGCAAATGCGGGTTCGCTCAAGACTGAGCCCTGGAGTGTTGTGATTGATGGTGAAGTTGCGAAGCCGGGGCGCTACGCCTTGGAAGACTTCATGAAACCTTACGAATTGGAAGAGCGCATCTACCGGCTGCGTTGCGTCGAAGCGTGGTCGATGGTGATTCCCTGGATCGGCTTTCCTGTTTCCGCCTTGCTCAAGCAGGT
Source organism: Pseudomonas sp. R4-39-08 (assembly GCF_003852275.1). Lineage (NCBI taxonomy): Bacteria > Pseudomonadati > Pseudomonadota > Gammaproteobacteria > Pseudomonadales > Pseudomonadaceae > Pseudomonas > Pseudomonas sp. R4-39-08. The sequence goes on along the minus strand of NZ_CP027733.1, from coordinate 4,927,443 downwards.
TGAGCCTACTTCAAGGGCGAAATTCATCCGCTTCGAAACGCTACAGGATCCAAAGAGCATGCCGGGTCAGCGCTCCAGTTTCGGCTTGATCGACTGGCCTTATGTAGAAGGGCTGCGTCTGGACGAGGCGATGAATCCGTTGGCGATCCTTGCCGTGGGTATGTACGGGCGGGAGCTGCCTAACCAGAACGGGGCGCCCCTGCGTTTGGTCGTGCCTTGGAAGTATGGCTTCAAGAGCGTGAAGTCGATTGTGCGGATCAGTCTTGTCAGCGAGCAACCTAAAACGACCTGGCAGAGTATTGCTGCCGATGAGTATGGGTTTTATGCGAATGTGAACCCTACGGTTGACCATCCGCGCTGGACCCAGGCACGGGAGCGTCGTCTACCGAGCGGCCTTTTCAGCCCGAATGTGCGTGAGACGCAGATGTTCAATGGCTACGCGGATGAGGTTGCTGCTCTCTATACAGATCTCGACCTGAAGAAGAATTACTGATGCGCTATCCGATCTGGCGCATCGGCGTCTTTATAGCCGCCGCTGTCTGGCCGTTGTTCTGGCTCTATGAAGCCTGGAGTTTTGCCCTGGGGCCCGACCCGGGCAAGGTGCTGGTGGATCGCTTGGGTCTGGGCACCTTGATCCTGTTGCTGATCACGCTCGCGATGACACCGCTGCAGAAGCTCAGCGGTTGGCCGGGGTGGATCGCAGTGCGCCGGCAGCTGGGTTTGTGGTGCTTTGCCTATGTGGTGCTGCACCTGGCGGCTTATTGCGTATTTGTCCTTGGGCTCGACTGGTCGCAGCTGGGCGTGGAGTTGCGTAAGCGTCCGTACATAATTGTCGGCGCCTTGGGGTTTTTGTCTCTACTGGTTTTGGCTCTGACCTCCAATCGTTACAGTCAGCGCCGGCTGGGCAGTCGCTGGAAGAAATTGCATCGCCTGGTGTACGTGATTCTGGGGCTCGGTTTGCTACACATGCTGTGGATAGTGCGGGCTGACCTCAAGGAGTGGGCTATCTATGCTTCCATAGGTGCACTGCTTCTGTTGCTGCGCGTACCGCCAGTGATGCGTCGGATCCCGCGTCTTATTACTAAAAAGGCACCGGCAGCAACAAAAGCGTAATTAACCCTTGACGGCAGATTCTGTGGGCCTATAATTCGCCCCACTTCCGGCGCAGTCGAAACTGAAAACTCCTTGGTAAACAATGAGTTAAGTAGGTTTCGATAGCAGGTTGCTTCAGTCCATCGAAGCCAAAAGGAAGTTGAAAAAGAGGTGTTGACAGCAGCGTGTAACGCTGTAGAATTCGCCTCCCGCTTACGAGAGATCGCAAGCGCAAGTGGTTGAAGTTGTTGAAGAAATCTTCGAAAACTTCTGAAAATAACCGCTTGACAGCAAATGAGGCTGCTGTAGAATGCGCGCCTCGGTTGAGACGAATAGCTCTTAACCAACCGCTCTTTAACAACTGAATCAAGCAATTCGTGTGGGTGCTTGTGGGGTCAGACTGATAGTCAACAAGATTATCAGCATCACAAGTTACTCCGCGAGAAATCAAAGATGTAACCAACGATTGCTGAGCCAAGTTTAGGGTTTCTTAAAAACCCAAAGATGTTTGAACTGAAGAGTTTGATCATGGCTCAGATTGAACGCTGGCGGCAGGCCTAACACATGCAAGTCGAGCGGTAGAGAGAAGCTTGCTTCTCTTGAGAGCGGCGGACGGGTGAGTAATGCCTAGGAATCTGCCTGGTAGTGGGGGATAACGTTCGGAAACGGACGCTAATACCGCATACGTCCTACGGGAGAAAGCAGGGGACCTTCGGGCCTTGCGCTATCAGATGAGCCTAGGTCGGATTAGCTAGTTGGTGAGGTAATGGCTCACCAAGGCGACGATCCGTAACTGGTCTGAGAGGATGATCAGTCACACTGGAACTGAGACACGGTCCAGACTCCTACGGGAGGCAGCAGTGGGGAATATTGGACAATGGGCGAAAGCCTGATCCAGCCATGCCGCGTGTGTGAAGAAGGTCTTCGGATTGTAAAGCACTTTAAGTTGGGAGGAAGGGCAGTTACCTAATACGTGATTGTTTTGACGTTACCGACAGAATAAGCACCGGCTAACTCTGTGCCAGCAGCCGCGGTAATACAGAGGGTGCAAGCGTTAATCGGAATTACTGGGCGTAAAGCGCGCGTAGGTGGTTTGTTAAGTTGGATGTGAAATCCCCGGGCTCAACCTGGGAACTGCATTCAAAACTGACTGACTAGAGTGTGGTAGAGGGTGGTGGAATTTCCTGTGTAGCGGTGAAATGCGTAGATATAGGAAGGAACACCAGTGGCGAAGGCGACCACCTGGACCAACACTGACACTGAGGTGCGAAAGCGTGGGGAGCAAACAGGATTAGATACCCTGGTAGTCCACGCCGTAAACGATGTCAACTAGCCGTTGGGAGCCTTGAGCTCTTAGTGGCGCAGCTAACGCATTAAGTTGACCGCCTGGGGAGTACGGCCGCAAGGTTAAAACTCAAATGAATTGACGGGGGCCCGCACAAGCGGTGGAGCATGTGGTTTAATTCGAAGCAACGCGAAGAACCTTACCAGGCCTTGACATCCAATGAACTTTCCAGAGATGGATTGGTGCCTTCGGGAACATTGAGACAGGTGCTGCATGGCTGTCGTCAGCTCGTGTCGTGAGATGTTGGGTTAAGTCCCGTAACGAGCGCAACCCTTGTCCTTAGTTACCAGCACGTCATGGTGGGCACTCTAAGGAGACTGCCGGTGACAAACCGGAGGAAGGTGGGGATGACGTCAAGTCATCATGGCCCTTACGGCCTGGGCTACACACGTGCTACAATGGTCGGTACAGAGGGTTGCCAAGCCGCGAGGTGGAGCTAATCCCAGAAAACCGATCGTAGTCCGGATCGCAGTCTGCAACTCGACTGCGTGAAGTCGGAATCGCTAGTAATCGCGAATCAGAATGTCGCGGTGAATACGTTCCCGGGCCTTGTACACACCGCCCGTCACACCATGGGAGTGGGTTGCACCAGAAGTAGCTAGTCTAACCTTCGGGAGGACGGTTACCACGGTGTGATTCATGACTGGGGTGAAGTCGTAACAAGGTAGCCGTAGGGGAACCTGCGGCTGGATCACCTCCTTAATCGACGACATCAGCTGCTCCATAAGTTCCCACACGAATTGCTTGATTCATTGAAGAAGACGATAGAAGCAGCTTTAAGCTCCAAGCTGATAGCTCTTAGCTAATCAGTTGCGCTCGAAATTGGGTCTGTAGCTCAGTTGGTTAGAGCGCACCCCTGATAAGGGTGAGGTCGGCAGTTCGAATCTGCCCAGACCCACCAATTTTGTTATGGGGCCATAGCTCAGCTGGGAGAGCGCCTGCCTTGCACGCAGGAGGTCAACGGTTCGATCCCGTTTGGCTCCACCATTAACTGTTTCTGCTGTTAGAGTTTAGAAATGAGTATTCCGCTGTGAATATTGATTTCTAGTCTTTGATTAGATCGTTCTTTAAAAATTTGGGTATGTGATAGAAAGATAGACTGAACGTTACTTTCACTGGTAACGGCTCAGGCTAAGGTAAAATTTGTGAGTCGCTCTTAATTGAGTATGATCGAATTTTCGGCGAATGTTGTCTTCACAGTATAACCAGATTGCTTGGGGTTATATGGTCAAGTGAAGAAGCGCATACGGTGGATGCCTTGGCAGTCAGAGGCGATGAAAGACGTGGTAGCCTGCGAAAAGCTTCGGGGAGTCGGCAAACAGACTTTGATCCGGAGATGTCTGAATGGGGGAACCCAGCCATCATAAGATGGTTACCTTACACTGAATACATAGGTGTATGGAGCGAACCAGGGGAACTGAAACATCTAAGTACCCTGAGGAAAAGAAATCAACCGAGATTCCCTTAGTAGTGGCGAGCGAACGGGGACTAGCCCTTAAGTGGCTTTGAGATTAGCGGAACGCTCTGGAAAGTGCGGCCATAGTGGGTGATAGCCCTGTACGCGAAAATCTCTTAGTCATGAAATCGAGTAGGACGGAGCACGAGAAACTTTGTCTGAATATGGGGGGACCATCCTCCAAGGCTAAATACTACTGACTGACCGATAGTGAACTAGTACCGTGAGGGAAAGGCGAAAAGAACCCCGGAGAGGGGAGTGAAATAGATCCTGAAACCGTATGCGTACAAGCAGTGGGAGCCTACTTTGTTAGGTGACTGCGTACCTTTTGTATAATGGGTCAGCGACTTATTTTCAGTGGCGAGCTTAACCGAATAGGGGAGGCGTAGCGAAAGCGAGTCTTAATAGGGCGTCTAGTCGCTGGGAATAGACCCGAAACCGGGCGATCTATCCATGGGCAGGTTGAAGGTTGGGTAACACTAACTGGAGGACCGAACCGACTACCGTTGAAAAGTTAGCGGATGACCTGTGGATCGGAGTGAAAGGCTAATCAAGCTCGGAGATAGCTGGTTCTCCTCGAAAGCTATTTAGGTAGCGCCTCATGTATCACTGTAGGGGGTAGAGCACTGTTTCGGCTAGGGGGTCATCCCGACTTACCAAACCGATGCAAACTCCGAATACCTACAAGTGCCGAGCATGGGAGACACACGGCGGGTGCTAACGTCCGTCGTGAAAAGGGAAACAACCCAGACCGTCAGCTAAGGTCCCAAAGTTATGGTTAAGTGGGAAACGATGTGGGAAGGCTTAGACAGCTAGGAGGTTGGCTTAGAAGCAGCCACCCTTTAAAGAAAGCGTAATAGCTCACTAGTCGAGTCGGCCTGCGCGGAAGATGTAACGGGGCTCAAACCATACACCGAAGCTACGGGTATCACGCAAGTGATGCGGTAGAGGAGCGTTCTGTAAGCCTGTGAAGGTGAGTTGAGAAGCTTGCTGGAGGTATCAGAAGTGCGAATGCTGACATGAGTAACGACAATGGGTGTGAAAAACACCCACGCCGAAAGACCAAGGTTTCCTGCGCAACGTTAATCGACGCAGGGTTAGTCGGTCCCTAAGGCGAGGCTGAAAAGCGTAGTCGATGGAAAACAGGTTAATATTCCTGTACTTCTGGTTATTGCGATGGAGGGACGGAGAAGGCTAGGCCAGCTTGGCGTTGGTTGTCCAAGTTTAAGGTGGTAGGCTGGAATCTTAGGTAAATCCGGGATTCTAAGGCCGAGAGCTGATGACGAGTTGTCTTTTAGACGACGAAGTGGTTGATGCCATGCTTCCAAGAAAAGCTTCTAAGCTTCAGGTAACCAGGAACCGTACCCCAAACCGACACAGGTGGTTGGGTAGAGAATACCAAGGCGCTTGAGAGAACTCGGGTGAAGGAACTAGGCAAAATGGCACCGTAACTTCGGGAGAAGGTGCGCCGGTGAGGGTGAAGGACTTGCTCCGTAAGCTCATGCCGGTCGAAGATACCAGGCCGCTGCGACTGTTTATTAAAAACACAGCACTCTGCAAACACGAAAGTGGACGTATAGGGTGTGACGCCTGCCCGGTGCCGGAAGGTTAATTGATGGGGTTAGCTAACGCGAAGCTCTTGATCGAAGCCCCGGTAAACGGCGGCCGTAACTATAACGGTCCTAAGGTAGCGAAATTCCTTGTCGGGTAAGTTCCGACCTGCACGAATGGCGTAACGATGGCGGCGCTGTCTCCACCCGAGACTCAGTGAAATTGAAATCGCTGTGAAGATGCAGTGTATCCGCGGCTAGACGGAAAGACCCCGTGAACCTTTACTATAGCTTTGCACTGGACTTTGAATTTGCTTGTGTAGGATAGGTGGGAGGCTTTGAAGCGTGGACGCCAGTTCGCGTGGAGCCAACCTTGAAATACCACCCTGGCAACTTTGAGGTTCTAACTCAGGTCCGTTATCCGGATCGAGGACAGTGTATGGTGGGTAGTTTGACTGGGGCGGTCTCCTCCTAAAGAGTAACGGAGGAGTACGAAGGTGCGCTCAGACCGGTCGGAAATCGGTCGTAGAGTATAAAGGCAAAAGCGCGCTTGACTGCGAGACAGACACGTCGAGCAGGTACGAAAGTAGGTCTTAGTGATCCGGTGGTTCTGTATGGAAGGGCCATCGCTCAACGGATAAAAGGTACTCCGGGGATAACAGGCTGATACCGCCCAAGAGTTCATATCGACGGCGGTGTTTGGCACCTCGATGTCGGCTCATCACATCCTGGGGCTGAAGCCGGTCCCAAGGGTATGGCTGTTCGCCATTTAAAGTGGTACGCGAGCTGGGTTTAGAACGTCGTGAGACAGTTCGGTCCCTATCTGCCGTGGACGTTTGAGATTTGAGAGGGGCTGCTCCTAGTACGAGAGGACCGGAGTGGACGAACCTCTGGTGTTCCGGTTGTCACGCCAGTGGCATTGCCGGGTAGCTATGTTCGGAATAGATAACCGCTGAAAGCATCTAAGCGGGAAACTAGCCTCAAGATGAGATCTCACTGGGACCTTGAGTCCCCTGAAGGGCCGTCGAAGACTACGACGTTGATAGGTTGGGTGTGTAAGCGCTGTGAGGCGTTGAGCTAACCAATACTAATTGCCCGTGAGGCTTGACCATATAACACCCAAGCAATTTGTTGCTCCTAGTTGAAAGACGAAAGAGGCCAGATTGCGGTGTGTGAAGACGCAATGAACCGAAAGTTCGATACTCACAAAACACCGACTTCTATCCCATACCCAATTTGCTGAAGCGAGGCCACATGGCCACGACTCAGTACCCGAATTTCTTGACGACCATAGAGCATTGGAACCACCTGATCCCATCCCGAACTCAGTAGTGAAACGATGCATCGCCGATGGTAGTGTGGGGTTTCCCCATGTGAGAGTAGGTCATCGTCAAGATTAAATTCCGAAACCCCATTTGCGAAAGCAGGTGGGGTTTTGTTTTGGGCGGTCGAAAAGTGCCAAGACGCTCATTGCAGTGGCCTTCAGTGCTAAAGTCCACGCCTCGATTCTTGCTTTTCCAAGGAAACCGTTATGCCGGGTGCGACGTCCCTCAGCGCTGGATTCATGGTGGTTCACGGTAACCGCCTGGACGAGTTGCGCAGCCTGGTAGTCAGCTGGATGCGCCGTTATCCCCTTGCGCCTTTGGAAAACGAAATCGCTCTGGTCCAAAGCAACGGCATCGCCCAATGGCTCAAGCTTGCCCTGGCCGAAGATCCGCAAGAAGACGATATGGGCGGCTGTGGCATTGCAGCAGCAATCGATGTGCAACTGCCCGGCAGCTTCATGTGGCAGCTCTATCGCATGGTCCTGGGTCGTGACGAAATTCCCCCTAAGTCTTTGCTTGATAAGGCACCGCTGACGTGGCGACTCATGCGCCTGCTCCCGCAGCTTATCGACCAGCCCCATTTCGAGCCGCTGCAACGCTTCCTGACTCACGACACCGACCTGCGCAAGCGCTACCAGCTCGCCGAGCGCCTGGCCGACCTGTTCGACCAATACCAGGTGTATCGCGCCGATTGGCTGGAAGACTGGGCCGCAGGGCGTCATCAGTTACGCAATGGACGCGGCGAATCCAAACCCCTTAACACTGCGAACTGTTGGCAGGCTGAGTTATGGCGCGCGTTGCTGCTCGACGTCGGCGCGCAGGGCATGGCCGAGAGTCGGGCCGGCGTTCACCAGCGTTTTATCGAGCGCATCAACACGCTCGAGCAAGCGCCTCCTGGCCTACCTTCCCGAGTGATCGTTTTCGGCATTTCATCCCTGCCCGCCCAAGCGCTTGAAGCCCTGGCGGGCCTGGCCCGTTTCAGCCAAGTGCTGCTGTGCGTGCACAACCCTTGCCGCCATCATTGGTCAGACATCGTGGCCGACAAGGACCTGCTGCGTAACGAATACAAGCGCCAAGCGCGCAAAGCGGGCATGCCAGTCACCATCGACCCACAAACCCTGCATCAGCATGCCCATCCGTTACTCGCCGCCTGGGGCAAGCAGGGCCGTGACTACATCAGCCTGTTGGACAGCTATGACGACCCCAACAGCTACCGCGCCGCCTTCCGTGATGGGCGTATCGATCTGTTCAGCGACAGCCAGCCCACCACGCTGCTCAACCAGCTGCAGGACGATATCCTGGAACTGCGCCCACTCGATGAAACCCGCGAACTTTGGCCTGCGGTCGACCTGAAGCGCGACTCATCCATTCGCTTTCACATCGCCCACAGCGCCCAGCGCGAAGTGGAAATTCTCCACGACCAGTTGCTTCAACGCTTCAGCGCCGACCCCACCTTGCGCCCTCGGGACATCATCGTCATGGTCCCCGATGTCGACAGCTACGCGCCGCACATTCGCGCGGTTTTCGGCCAACTGGAAAGAAACGACCCACGCTTCATTCCATTCACCCTGACAGACCAGGGTCAACGCGGCCGTGACCCGCTGCTGATCGCCGTCGAGCACCTGCTCAAGCTCCCCGACAGCCGCTTCCCCGTCAGCGAGATTCTCGACCTGTTGGATGTTCCTGCCCTACGCGAACGTTTCGCCATCAATGAGCGCGACCTGCCGACGCTGCACCGCTGGATCGAAGGCGCGGGTATCCGCTGGGGGCTCAACGCCGAGCAGCGTGCCGGCCTGGGGCTGCCCGAGGCGCTGGAGCAGAACAGTTGGCGATTCGGCCTGCGACGAATGCTGCTGGGTTACGCCGTCGGCACCGGTGTCGCGTGCGACGGCATCGAGCCCTACGACGAAATTGGTGGGCTTGATGCAGCGCTGATCGGCCCACTGGTTGCCTTGCTCGACGCATTAAACGACGCGCATCAAGCCCTGTCGCAACCAGCACCTCCCCACGTGTGGGGCGAGCGTCTGCAACGCTTGATGCAGCAGTTTTTCCTGCCCAGCAGCGAGCACGATGACTACCTGTTGGGCCAACTCGAACAATTAAGAGAGACCTGGCTGGAAACCTGCGAGTCGGTCGGCCTGCAGGACGAATTACCGCTCACTGTAGTCCGTGAAGCGTGGCTAGCCGGGCTTGACCAAGGCCGTCTGTCCCAGCGCTTCCTCGCGGGTGCGGTCAATTTTTGTACCCTGATGCCCATGCGCGCAATCCCGTTCAAGCTGGTCTGCCTGCTCGGCATGAACGACGGCGACTACCCGCGTGCCCAGCCTCCGCTGGACTTTGACCTGATGGGCAGCGACTACCGGCCCGGCGATCGTTCCCGCCGTGAGGACGACCGCTACCTGCTGCTCGAAGCCCTGCTTTCCGCGCGCGACCAGCTCTATATCAGCTGGGTCGGCCGCAGCATCCGCGACAACAGTGAGCGCCCAGCCTCGGTGCTGATCGGCCAACTGCGCGACCATCTCGCCAGCGGCTGGCATAACGCCGATAGCCAAGAACCCCTGATCGAAGCGATGACCCAGGAACACCCGCTCCAGCCGTTCAGCGCCCGCTACTTCCATGAAGGCGACCCGCTGTTCAGTTACGCCCGCGAATGGCAGCTGCTGCACGAAGCGCCGGCCGCAATGGCCCACGACCACGCGCTGGCACCGCACCATCAGGAAGAGCCCCTGAGCCTAGGCCAGTTGCAGGATTTCCTGCGCAATCCGGTAAAGCATTTCTTCAGCCAGCGCTTGAAAGTGTTCTTCGAAGCTGCCGAAGTACCGCTGGCCGACGAAGAACCCTTCGTCCTCGACGCACTGCAACGCTACAGCCTCAGCGACAGTCTGCTGAATGCCGCACTGGCCCGGCCCGACCAGCTTGATCAGGCCCTCAACGCCCAAGCTTTACGCCTGCAAGGCAGTGGCCTGCTGCCTATGGTCGGTTTCGGCGAATGCCTGCGCAACGAGCTGATCGAGCCGTTGCCGGACCTGTTGCAGCGCTATCAACAACTCCTGGCGCTCTGGCCAACCCCGCACGCTGGCGCGGAACCGATCAGTTTCGAGTACCAGGGCATCCAGCTCGAAGGCTGGATCAGCGGCCTGCATCGACGCAGTGATGGCGGATTGTTAAGCGTGACCACCATTCCCAACAGCATCGGTTCGATCAAGACGCGCAAGTGGCACCGGCTGATTCGCCCCTGGGTCAATCACGTGGTCGCCTGTGCGTGTGGCGTGCCGTTGAGCACCGGGCTGGTGGCCAGTGACGACACCTTGCTCCTGGCCCCACTGGACACCGCCACCGCGCAGCACATCCTCGCCGACCTGCTGCTCGCCTGGCACACCGGCATGAGCAAACCGCTGCCCGTCGCGGTAAAAACCGCCTTTGCCTGGCTCGGCCAGACCGACCCCGCCAAGGCCCACGCTGCAGCCAGCAAAGCCTACGAGGGCGACGGCATCACCACCGACGGTGAGCGCCGTGAAACGCCCGCGCTCACTCGTCAGTTCCCCGACTACGCCACGCTGGTGGCCAGCGAAGAATTCGAAGGTTGGTGTGAAACCCTGTATCGCCCCCTGATCAGCGCCCCCTGGCGTTCACTGTCCAGCGCGGAGGCCGGCGCATGAGTAACAAGCCCTTGGCCCTGGCCTTCCCGCTCAAAGGCAGCCAACTGATCGAAGCCAGCGCCGGCACCGGCAAAACTTTCACGATTTCGGCCCTGTACCTGCGCCTGGTCCTCGGCAACGGTGGTGATGAGTCCGGCTTCGGCCGCGAACTGCTGCCGCCGCAGATTCTGGTGGTGACCTTCACCGACGCCGCCACCAAGGAGTTGCGTGAACGTATCCGTATCCGCCTGGCCGAAGCGGCGCGGTTCTTCCGTGGCGAAATCGAGCCGCCTGACGCCTTGATCGCCGACCTGCGTAATCAATACCCCGAGGAGCAGTGGCCCGCCTGCGCCAATCGCTTGGACATCGCCGCGCAATGGATGGACGAGGCGGCCGTCTCGACGATCCACAGTTGGTGCCAGCGTATGCTGCGCGAGCACGCCTTCGACAGCGGCAGCCTGTTTACCCAGACCCTGGAGACCGATCACAGCGACCTGCTCGGTGAAGTGCTGCGCGACTACTGGCGCTTGTTCTGCTACCCGATGCACGACGACGCACTCAACTGGGTGCGCAACAACTGGGGTGGCCCGGCCGCGTTGATGCCACGGGTGCGCGCGCTGTTCGGCAGTGAGCGGCCCGCCGAGGACAGCCGCGAGCCGGCCGACATGATCACCGCCTGCCTGCAGGAACGCCGCGAGGCGTTGACCCGCATCAAGGCGCCTTGGCTGCAATGGGCCGCCGAGCTGCGCGAGCTGTGCCTGCAAGCCGTTGCTGCCAAGGCGGTCGATGGGCGCAAAATGCAGGCGCGTTACTTCGAGCCCTGGTTCGAAAAAATCAGCGCCTGGGCCGCCGACGAAACCCTGGAACAACTGGATATCGGCACCGGCTTTACCCGGCTGACCCCCGACGGCATGGCCGAAGCCTGGAAAGGCGAGCCGCCACGGCATCCCGGCATCGACGGCATGGCCGGCCTTAAAGCCGCCCTTGACGCACTGCCAACCCCGGACGCCGCTGTGTTGCAACACGCTGCGGCCTGGGTGGGCAAGCGCTTCGAAGAAGAGAAGCGGCGGCGCGCCGAAATGGGCTTCGACGACATGCTGATCCGTCTCAACGCCGCGCTCCAGGCCGACGGTGGCGAGCGCCTCGCCAGTGTGATCCGCGAGCAATTCCCGGTGGCCTTGATCGATGAATTCCAAGACACCGACCCCGTGCAGTACAGCATCTTCGACAGCATTTACCGCATCGAAGAAAACCACCTGGACAGCGGCCTGTTCCTGATCGGCGACCCCAAACAGGCGATCTACGCCTTCCGCGGCGCGGATATTTACACCTACCTGCGCGCCCGGCAGTCCACCACCGGGCGCCACCACACCCTGGGCACCAACTTCCGCTCCAGCCATGCGATGGTCGAGGCGGTGAACCATGTGTTCCAGCGTGCAGAAACCGGCCGGGGCGCCTTCCTGTTTCGTGAGCCCGACGGCCATAACCCGGTGCCGTTTCACCCGGTGCTGTCCCAGGGCCGCAAGGAACAGCTGCAGGTCGACGGCCAAACGCTGCCGGCAATGAACCTTTGGCACCTGCCCACCGACCAGCCGATTTCCAATGTGCTGTATCGCCAGCAACTGGCCGCCGTCTGCGCCACGCACATCGTCGCGTTGCTCAATGGCGGGCAGCAAGGCAGCACGGGTTTTGTCAAAGACAACACCTTCAACGGCGTACTGCCGTCAGACATCGCCATCCTCGTGCGAGACGGCAAGGAAGCCCAGGCCGTGCGCGCCGAGTTGGCGGCGCGGGGCGTGCGCAGCGTGTACCTGTCGGATAAAGACTCGGTCTTCGCCGCCCAGGAAGCCCACGATCTGCTGGCCTGGCTCAAGGCCTGCGCCGAACCGGACGTCGAGCGCCCGCTGCGCGCGGCCTTGGCCTGCGTCACCTTGAACCTGTCACTGGCGGAACTGGAGCGTCTGAACCAGGACGAGCTGGCGTGGGAAAGCCGCGTGATGCAGTTCCGTGGCTACCGTTCGATCTGGCGCACCCAAGGCGTGCTGCCGATGCTGCGCCGCCTGCTGCATGACTTCAAGCTGCCGCAAACCCTGATCGCCCGCAGCGATGGCGAGCGCGTGCTGACCAACCTGTTGCACCTCAGCGAACTGCTGCAGCAGGCGGCGTCGGAACTGGACGGCGAGCAGGCATTGATTCGCCATCTTGCCGAGCACTTGGCGCTGTCGGGTCAGGCCGGTGAAGAGCAGATCCTGCGCCTGGAAAGCGATGAGCAACTGGTCAAGGTGGTGACGATCCACAAATCCAAGGGCCTCGAATACGACCTGGTGTTCCTGCCCTTCATCTGTTCGGCCAAACCGGTGGACGGCACGCGCTTGCCGCTGCATTACCACGACGAGCAGGGCAAATCCCACGTCAGCCTGCGGCCCACCGCGGAGTTGATTGCCCAGGCCGACGATGAGCGCCTGGCCGAAGACCTGCGCTTGCTGTATGTCGCCCTGACCCGCGCCAAACACGCCTGCTGGCTGGGCATCGCCGACCTCAAGCGCGGTAACAGCAGCAGCTCCGTGCTGCACCTTTCGGCGCTGGGCTATTTGCTCGGCGCCGGTGCACCGCTGGGGGAGTCCGCCGACCTGGCGCGCTGGTTGATGGCGCTGCAGGAAGGCTGCCCGACCATCAGCTATGCCCATGTGCCGCAAGCGCAAGACACTGTGTTTCATCCACCGCGCAACGAAGCCACCTTGCTGGCCCCGCTGCTGCCTAAACGCAAGGCCGCAGAAAACTGGTGGATTGCCTCCTACAGCGCCTTGCGCATTGGCGACAGCATGAGCGCCGCGAATCTCGAAGCGCCTGAAAGCCCACAGGCCCAGAAACTGTTCGATGACGAACGCCTTGATCCCGATGCACCACGGGAAGTGGCGGCGTCCGGCGGCGATATTCATCGTTTCCCACGCGGTCCCAATCCAGGCACCTTCCTTCACGGCTTGTTGGAATGGGCCGGTGAAGAAGGCTTCAACCTGAGCCCCGAGGCCATCGAAAGGGCCGTCGGCGCCCGCTGTAACCGCCGCCATTGGGAAGGCTGGATCATCACCCTCAGCGCCTGGCTTGGCCACTTGTTGCAAACACCGCTGCCTGTGTACGACGCCCGCGTCAGCCTCAGTGCCCTGCAGCAGTACCAGATCGAAATGGAGTTCTGGTTCGCCAGCCATAAAGTCGACGTGCTCGCCCTCGACAAGCTGGTGTGCCAGTACACCCACCACGGCGTCTCCCGCGTGGCGGCCGAACCGGTGTTGCTCAACGGCATGTTCAAGGGCTTTATCGACCTGACCTTCGAGCACGACGGTCGTTATTACGTGGCTGACTACAAATCCAACTGGCTCGGCCCTGACGATTCGGCCTACACCCTGGAAGCCATGGAACAGTCGATCCTCGAGCATCGGTACGACCTGCAATACGTACTTTACCTGCTGGCCCTGCATCGCCAACTCAAGGCGCGCCTGCCCGATTACGACTACGAACGCCACATCGGCGGCGCCCTGTACCTGTTCCTGCGCGGTACGCAATCGGTGAGCCAGGGCGCGTATTTCACCCGGCCACCGCGAGAACTGATCGAAGGGCTGGACCTGTTGTTCCAAGGCAAGCCGATCCCGCCCAAAGCCGAGCCCGCCTGGGAACAAGGAGTGCTGCTATGAGCCTGTCGCCGTTACTGCCGCAAGAGCTGACACCTCTCAGTCGCGCCGCCGACCTGGTGCAATTACTCGAGCGTTGGGTCGAGCGTGGTTGGTTACGGGCCCTGGACAAAGCCTTCGTCGGCTTCCTGCATGAGCTTGACCCAGAAGCCGATCCCTTGGTGTTGCTGGCGGCGGCGTTGACCAGCCACCAATTGGGTCACGGCCATGTGTGCCTCGACCTGTTCGAAACGCTCAAGGCGCCGGACTTTGCCTTGTCGCTGCCGCCTGAAGGCGACCTGCAAACCGGCGCGATGCTGTTGCCGTCGCAATTGCTCGAAGGTTTAGACGGCGCCCACTGGTGTCATGCCCTGGCTGCCAGCCCCTTGGTCGCGCTGGCTGTCGATGGCAGTGAGTCGGCCAAAAGCCGTCCGTTGGTGCTGTCCGGAAAACGCCTCTATCTGCGCCGCTATTGGGCGTATGAACGGCGCATCGACAGCGCCTTGCGCCTGCGGCTGGCCAGCCACGAAAGCGTCGCCACCGATTTGCCGCAGCGGCTCAATGGTTTGTTCGATCAACCGGCGCCCGATGGCGTGATCGACTGGCAAAAACTGGCCTGTGCCCTGGCCACCCGTGGCGCGTTCAGCATCGTCACGGGCGGCCCCGGCACCGGCAAGACCACCACCGTGGTGCGCCTGCTCGCGCTGTTGCAGGCACCGGCTGTGGAAAGCGGCAATCCCTTGCGTATCCGCCTGGCCGCGCCCACCGGTAAAGCCGCTGCCCGTCTCACCGAGTCCATCAGCCAGCAAGTGCTGTCGCTGAAAGTGCCCGACACTGTGCGTGAAAAAATCCCGACCCAGGTCACCACGGTTCACCGCTTGCTGGGCAGTCGCCCGGGTACTCGGCATTTTCGTCATCACGTCGGCAACCCATTGCCGCTGGATGTGCTGGTGGTGGACGAAGCATCGATGATCGATCTGGAAATGATGGCCAACCTGCTCGACGCCTTGCCCCCCCATGCTCGCCTGGTGCTGCTGGGCGACAAGGACCAGCTCGCTTCGGTAGAGGCGGGCGCGGTGCTCGGCGATTTGTGCCGCGATGCCGAGGCCGGTTGGTACAGCCCGGCCACGCGCCAATGGCTGCAAGCGGTCAGCGCTGAAAATCTCGCCGACAGCGGTTTGCAGGAGGACCTCGACGGCACTCATCCCCTGGCGCAGCAGGTGGTGATGCTGCGCTACTCGCGGCGTTTCGGCGAGGGCAGCGGCATCGGCCAACTGGCGCGCTGGGTGAACCAGCAGAACGCTGAGCAAGCGCGCCAGCTGTTGGCCGCGCGCAGTCATGACGACCTGTTCTGCCTCAGCCTCAAGGGCGAGCATGATCACGCACTGGAGCGCCTGGTACTGGACGGGCAGGGCGCCGGCGCCCAGGGCTATCGCTATTACCTGAATCTACTGCAGTCGGCGCGGCCTGCATTGGAGACCCCGCGTGACGATCACACCTGGACCCACTGGGCGCAACAACTGCTGCAAGCCTTCGACGCGTTCCAGCTG
Organism: Pseudomonas sp. R4-39-08; assembly: GCF_003852275.1. Lineage (NCBI taxonomy): Bacteria > Pseudomonadati > Pseudomonadota > Gammaproteobacteria > Pseudomonadales > Pseudomonadaceae > Pseudomonas > Pseudomonas sp. R4-39-08. The sequence goes on along the minus strand of NZ_CP027733.1, from coordinate 4,911,822 downwards.
CTCTGCGCCGTGCGCAAAGGCCCGTGGGGCGTCGAAGGCCTGAACCTGCGCATCACCGCCGCCTTGCGCAAGGTGCGGCTGATCGAAGGCGACGAGCAGTGGTATGAAGGCCGTCCGGTGTTGATGACCCGTAACGACTACGGCCTGGGCCTGATGAACGGAGATATTGGCATCGCCTTGAAATTGCCCGAAAGCGACGGCGGGCCGCAGGTGCTGCGCGTGGCTTTCCCGCGTAATGACGGCCAGGGGGGCGTGCGCTTCGTGCTGCCCAGCCGACTCAACGACGTGGAAACCGTGTATGCCATGACCGTGCACAAATCCCAGGGGTCAGAGTTCACCCATACCGCGCTGATCCTGCCGGACGCGTTGAACCCGGTGCTGACCAAAGAACTCATCTACACCGGTATCACGCGTGCCAAGCGCTGGTTCAGCCTTATCGAGCCCCGTGCCGGAGTCTTTGAGGAAGCCGTACGGCGCAGGGTCAAACGCTTGAGCGGGCTGATGCTGGAGTTGGACGCCACGCCCGCAGAAGCTGACTGAGTGGTCATGTAAGATTTCTGATTCAGATGACTGATTTTTCTGAATAAATAGTCAGCCCCGCGAAAACCCCTGCGTCGTGGGATTTTCCGCCGCTGTGCTATCGTTGCGGCATCACCTTGAAATTTCTTGAGAGAATTGCTGCATGAACGTGGCTGTCTCGCTCACCGAGCGTAGTTTGAGCTGGAGACGCCTGCTGCGGGTGGCAGTGCTATGCCTGCTCGCCCCGCAGGCATGGGCTCAAACATCCAGCCTGGCTGAACAGCGCGCCCAGGCGGTGACCCAGGTCGTGCTCGGTATCCTCAGTTACGCCCGCTGGCCGATGGAGCCTGCGCAACTGCGCTTGTGCATCGTCGGGCCCACCCAATACACCGACGACCTGATCAAAGGCACCACCCAGGCGACCGGCCGTCCGGTGACGGTGCGCCGCCTGCTGGCGAGCCATCCCGATATCGTCAGTGCCTGCGACGCTGTTTACATCGGCAAACTCAGCGCTGACGAACGCAGCGCATTGTTTACCTCATTGATAGGCCACCCGGTGCTCAGCATCAGCGAAGGCGGTGACCAATGCACCGTGGGCAGCCTGTTCTGCCTGCGGGTGAGTGATGCGCAAGTGTCGTTCGAGGTGAACCTGGACTCCGTCGCCCGCAGCGGCGTACGCATTCATCCCAGCGTGCTGCAACTGTCGCGCCGTCGAGCGCCGGCGCCATGAGGCCCGCCAAGGCGCGGCCGACCCTGGGTTCGGTCATCGGCCGGGGGCACCTGATTCTGGCGTTAGTGGCGGTGACCCTGGCGAGTGTGTCCCTGACCCTGCTCGGCGTGCTGGCATTGCGGGTGTACGCCGAACATAACCTGCATTTGATCGCCCGCTCGATCAATTACACCGTGGAAGCGGCGGTGGTGTTCGACGACAGTGCGGCAGCCACCGAAGCCCTCAGCCTGATTGCGTCGACCGAAGAAGTGGCCCAGGCCGAGGTTTTCGATGCAGGTGGCAAACTACTGGCGCAATGGGTACGGCCAAACACTGGCATGTTGTCACGGGTTGAGCTTGAACTGGCGCATGCCTTGCTCGAGCAGCCCATCAGCCAGCCGATCCTCCATCAAGGGCAAACGGTTGGCAGCATCCACCTGACCGGGCATGGCGGCAGCCTGCTGCGCTTTCTGCTCAGCGGCCTGGCGGGCATTGTGATCTGCACCGCGCTCAGCGCCTGGGTCGCGTTGCACCTGGCGCGGCGCCTGTTGATCGGTATCACCGGGCCGCTGCAAAGCCTCGCCGCCGTGGCCCACGCTGCGCGCAGCGAACGTGACTTCGACCGCCGCGTGCCGCCGGCGCAGATCGCTGAACTCGACAGTCTGGGCAGCGACTTCAACGCCCTGCTTGGCGAGATGGAAGCCTGGCAGAACCACCTGCAAAGCGAAAACGAAACCCTTGCCCACCAGGCCAGCCACGACAGCCTCACCGGCCTGCCCAACCGTGCGTTCTTCGAAGGCCGGTTGATTCGTGCCTTGCGCAGCGCCGCCAAGACCAATGAGCGGGTGGCGGTGCTGTTTCTCGACAGCGATCGTTTCAAAGACATCAACGATAACTTCGGCCACGCCGCCGGCGATGCGGTGCTGATGGCCGTTGCCGAGCGCGTGCGTGCACAACTGCGCGAAGACGACTTGGTGGCCCGGCTGGGCGGCGATGAGTTCGCCGTGCTGCTCGCGCCGCTGCACAAAGCCGAAGATGCACAGCGCATCGCCGACAAGATCATTGCCAGCATGGACGCGCCGATCCCACTGCCCGGCAACACTCAGGTGGTGACCTCCCTCAGTATCGGCATCGCTATTTATCCCGAGCATGGCGCCACACCCGGCACCCTGCTCAATGCCGCCGACGCGGCGATGTACCAGGCCAAACGGCTGTCCTCGGGCAGCCAGCAAACGGCGGAGTCGGAGCATTCCGTCGTCAATGTCCAACACAGGAGTTGATCCCTTGTTTTCTAACCTACGCGTTCTATTCTTCACCTTGCTCGTCGCCTGCCTGGCCCTCGGCGGCTGCCAGACCCCACCGGCCAAAGGCCTGACCCCGGCGCAGGTCACCGTGCTCAAACAGCAGGGTTTTGAGCTGACTGACGAAGGCTGGGCCTTCGGCCTGTCTGGCAAGGTGCTGTTTGGCAGCGACGTCGAAAGCCTCAACAAGCCCAGCACCGACATCGTCGAGCGCATCGGCAAGGCCCTGGTGGGCGCAGGCATCGAACGCGTACGCGTCGACGGCCACACCGACGCGTCGGGCAAAGAGACCTACAACCAGACCTTGTCCCTGCGCCGCGCCAAAAGCGTGGGCGAGGTGCTGACCCGGGTGGGCATGAAAGAACAAAACATCCAACTGCGCGGCCTGGGCAGCAGCGAGCCGGTGGCGGCAAATACAACCACGGCGGGGCGCACCGAGAACCGTCGCGTGTCGATCGTAGTCATCGCGGACTAAAGCATTTCCCCCATCTCAACCTGAAATGCACTCCAAATGTGGGAGGGGGCTTGCCCCCGATAGCAGTGTGTCAGCCAATACATCGGGTGACTGACACTCCGCCATCGGGAGCAAGCCCCCTCCCACATTTGCGCTTGTGCGGTGCTATCAATCGGCAAACCGCATCTGCCGCGTTTCCCCCATCAACAACCCCCGATTCTGCTCCGTTACTTCCCGGATGTAGTCCCACAACAACGTAATCCGCTTCAACTTGCGCAAATCTTCCCGGCAGTACATCCAGAACTGCCGCGTAATCGCGATCTGCTCCCCCAGCACCGGCAGCAATCGCGGGTCCTGCGCCGCCAGAAAGCACGGCAATATCGCCATCGACCGCCCCTGCTGCGCCGCCACGTACTGGGCAATCACACTGGTGCTGCGCAGGCTGGCGCTGGCGCCGGGCACTACATTTGCCAGGTACAGCAGCTCCGAGCTGAACGCTAAATCATCCACATAGCTGATAAACGGATGCTCGGCCAAATCCGCCGATTTGCGGATCGGCGGGTGTTGGTCGAGGTATTGCTGGGTCGCGTATAACTGCAGCTTGTAATCGCACAGTTTGCAGCACACATAAGGCCCGTGTTCCGGGCGCTCCAGAGCAATGACGATGTCGGCTTCGCGCTTGGACAGGCTGATGAAGTGCGGCAGCGGCAGGATGTCGACCGAGATCGCCGGGTAGGTGTCGACGAAATGACTCAATTGCGGGGTGATGAAAAAACTGCCGAAGCCTTCGGTGCAGCCCATGCGCACATGCCCGGACAGCGCCACGCCGGAGCCGGAGACTTGCTCGCAGGCCATGTGCAGGGTGCTTTCGATGGATTCGGCGTAGCCCAGCAAGCGCTGGCCTTCGGCGGTGAGCACAAAACCGTTGGTCCGGGATTTTTCGAACAGCAGGGTGCCGAGTGACACTTCCAATGAACTGATGCGCCGCGACACGGTGGTGTAGTCCACCGCCAGGCGCTTGGCGGCCACGCTGGCCTTGCGGGTGCGAGCCACTTCGAGGAAAAACTTCAGGTCATCCCAGTTCAGGGAGCCCAATGATGTGATGTTTTTTTGCATGTTGGACCGGCTTTTATGTGCGTTCTTATTAGAGATTTGCACATCTATACTCCAAAAACAGTCCGAACGCCTCCTTCTTCAAGGCGATTCACTCTCTGCATAACAACAAGATTCCGGAGACCCTCATGAACGCATCTGCCGATATTTCCGTCCAACAGGTCAAGTTGCTGATCAACGGTGAGTGGGTCGAGTCCAAGACCACCGAGTGGCAAGACATCGTCAACCCGGCTACCCAGCAAGTGCTGGCCAAAGTGCCGTTTGCCACCGCCGATGAAGTCAATGCCGCCATCGACGCCGCCCATCGAGCGTTCCAGACCTGGAAGCTGACCCCGATCGGCGCGCGCATGCGCATCATGCTCAAGCTGCAAGCGTTGATCCGCGAACATTCCAAGCGCATCGCCGTGGTGCTCAGCGCCGAGCAGGGCAAGACCATTGCCGACGCCGAGGGCGATATTTTCCGTGGGCTTGAAGTGGTGGAACACGCCTGTTCCATCGGCACCCTGCAAATGGGTGAATTCGCCGAGAACGTCGCCGGCGGTGTCGACACCTACACCCTGCGCCAGCCCATCGGCGTCTGCGCCGGCATCACGCCGTTCAATTTCCCGGCGATGATTCCGCTGTGGATGTTCCCGATGGCCATCGCCTGCGGTAACACCTTCGTGCTCAAGCCGTCCGAGCAGGACCCGTTGTCGACCATGCTACTGGTGGAGCTGGCGTTGGAAGCCGGTGTGCCGGCTGGCGTGCTTAATGTGGTACACGGCGGCAAGGACGTGGTGGATGCGCTGTGCACCCACAAGGATATCAAGGCGGTTTCGTTCGTTGGCTCCACCGCTGTGGGCACGCATGTCTACGACCTGGCCGGTAAACACGGCAAGCGTGTGCAGTCGATGATGGGCGCCAAGAACCATGCGGTGGTGCTGCCGGATGCCAATCGCGAGCACACCCTCAATGCCCTGGTTGGTGCTGGTTTCGGTGCTGCGGGCCAGCGTTGCATGGCCACCTCGGTGGTGGTGCTGGTGGGGGCGGCCAGGCAATGGTTGCCGGATCTCAAGGCGCTGGCGCAGAAGCTCAAGGTCAACGCGGGCAGCGAAGCGGGCACCGATGTGGGCCCGGTGATTTCCAAGCGGGCCAAGGCGCGCATCCTGGAGCTGATCGAAAGCGGTGTGAAAGAAGGCGCGAAGCTGGAGCTGGACGGCCGTGACATCAAGGTGCCGGGTTTCGAGCACGGCAATTTTGTCGGCCCGACGCTGTTCTCGGGCGTGACCACCGACATGCGCATCTACACCGAGGAAATCTTCGGCCCGGTGCTGGTGGTGCTGGAGGTCAATACCCTCGATGAAGCCATTGCGCTGGTCAACGCCAACCCGTTCGGCAACGGCACCGGCCTGTTCACCCAGAGCGGCGCGGCGGCGCGTAAGTTCCAGAGCGAAATCGATGTAGGCCAGGTCGGTATCAACATTCCGATTCCGGTGCCGGTACCGTTCTTCAGCTTCACCGGCTCCCGTGGTTCCAAGCTCGGTGACCTCGGCCCGTACGGCAAGCAAGTGGTGCAGTTCTACACCCAGACCAAAACCGTCACCAGCCGCTGGTTCGACGACGATACAGTCAACGATGGCGTCAACACCACCATCAATCTGCGCTGACTCCGGGAGACGACCATGAAGATTGCATTTATCGGCCTGGGCAACATGGGCGCACCCATGGCCCGCAACCTGATCAAGGCCGGGCACGCGCTGAATCTGTTCGACCTGAACCAGACCGTGCTCAAGGAGCTGGCCGAATTGGGCGGCCGCATCAGCGACTCACCGCGTGACGCGGCCCAGGGCGCTGAACTGGTGATCACCATGCTGCCGGCCGCTGCGCATGTACGCAGCGTGTGGCTGAATGAAGACGGTGTGCTCGCCGGCATCGGCGAAGGCATTCCCGCAGTGGACTGCAGCACCATCGACCCGCAAACCGCCCGCGATGTGGCTGCCGCCGCCGCCAGGCAAGGTGTGGTGATGGCCGACGCCCCGGTCTCCGGCGGCACCGGCGGGGCGCAAGCCGGCACGCTGACCTTCATGGTCGGCGCCACCCCCGACCTGTTCGCCACCCTGCAACCGGTGCTGGCGCAAATGGGCCGTAACATCGTGCACTGCGGCGAAGTCGGCACCGGGCAAATCGCCAAGATCTGCAACAACCTGCTGCTGGGCATCAGCATGATCGGCGTCAGTGAAGCCATGGCCCTGGGCGACGCGCTCGGCATCGATACCCAGGTGCTGGCCGGCATCATCAACAGCTCCACCGGGCGCTGCTGGAGTTCGGACACCTACAACCCGTGGCCGGGCGTGATTGAAACGGCGCCGTCGTCGCGCGGCTATACCGGCGGTTTTGGCGCCGACCTGATGCTCAAGGACCTGGGCCTGGCCACTGAAGCCGCGCGGCAGGCCAAGCAACCCGTGATCCTGGGAGCCGTGGCCCAGCAGTTGTACCAGTCGATGAGCCAGCGTGGGGAAGGGGGCAAGGACTTCTCGGCGATTATCAACAGCTATCGCAAACCGCAATAGAGCGTTCTCCGGGGGCCTGCTATGCGTGGGCTCCCGGTTTTTGCGGCTCAGCGAGCCTTCTGGTTTTCCTGCCAGCGTCCCACCACGTAAGCATCAGGATTGATGCCTTTCCTTGCATGAATTCATCGCCGTCTATCGAAGTCAGCGGTCATGGAGTGGCTCCGTTGTGTGTGGCGAATCGGCTGAAAAATCTTGAATTCATCATTGGCCCAAGGCTACCCCCGTTCTTGCTACCGTTTGCGCCCATTCGCTGCAAGCGCGGCTTTCTGATGTTTCCACAGCACGGGTAAGACTTTAATCGTTATGGCACGTCGATACTTGCGCTCCCTCAAGTACCTGATCTTCCAATCTCAATCGAGAAAGAAGGCGCTGGCGTCATTCGTCGATCAGTGGACTGCCTTGGACTACCAATGGCTAGACCCAACAAAAGTCCGTTTCGACGTGATTGATAACCGTGCCCTTGAGGCGTGCCATCGCTGGGGAGGTGACGCGCAATTTCCATGGGAGGATGTTGCTGCCTGGAAGACGCTGGATGCCAAAGGTTTTGATTTGTCGATTTGGCATGATGAACAACTATGCGGCCTTTGTTATGCGACGCCTCGTGACAGTAAAGTCACGATTAAGATCGTGCTCCTCGAGGGCTGCTCGGATAGTAACATCCCTTGAAAGGCTTGATAGCTGCACTTGCCTTGGGCGCTATCGATGCATACGCACGTGCCATCGGGTGTTCTCGCATCGAAATTCAAGAGCCGCGACCTGATGCCGTGCCCACTTATGAGCGACTCGGCTTCAATTATGATGAACAGCAGCGCCTTGTGATTTCAGTGGAGGCCACCTAGTATGAGGCGCATCTACAAGGCTTACGGAGGCTTGAATTTATGAAAACAGCTACCCGCAAAGCAAGCGCACAGTTGGTCGAGATATTTTGTGCCGAGGCTAATAAAAAACTTGGTGAGTCGGCATCTGCCAATCAAAAAAGATTTTTCAGCGTAGCTATTCAGCACGGCAGGGACATGGAGCCAGCAGGTCCGTTGGCTGGTAAAGTTCGCTGATTCGTACAAAAGAAAACCGCCTTTAAGGGCGGTTTTTTCGTTATGAACCCAGTTTTCGTGGCTCAAGCAAACACAAAATACTTACGCACCGTCTCGACCACCTCCCACGTGCCCTTCATTCCCGGCTCGACCACAAAGATATCCCCAGCCCGCAGATGGATCGGCGCCATGCCTTCAGGGGTAATCACGCAGTAGCCTTCCTGGAAATGGCAGTACTCCCACTTCACGTATTCCACATACCACTTGCCCGGCGTGCAGATCCAGGTGCCCATGATCTTGCTGCCGTCTTCGCTGGTGTAGGCGTTGAGGTTGACGGTATGCGGGTCGCCTTCGAGTTTTTCCCATTTGCAGGCGTCCAGCACTGGCAGGGGATGGGTGTCGCGCAGAACAGTGATCGGCTGGGGCATGGTGACTCCGAGGCAAGGAAACAGAAGTTGAACCCTATAGCGCCGAGCTGTTTGCCAGTGGTCTGAACTCGACATCGGGATGCCCAGAACCGCAGCAGTCAACTGTGGGAGGGCGCTTGCCCCCGATAGCGGTGTGTCAGTCAGTGGTTTATTACCTGAACCACCGCCATCGGGAGCAAGCCCCTCCCACATAGGTCATCTTGCGAATTTCCGAGCCTGAATTGACCGTTTCTTCGCAGTAAGTGCGGAAGATTTCCCGCTTTGCGCCAGAATTCGCAAGAAAATTCACAGCCGGCCCTCGTATCATTCACCTCAGTGACAGCCGAGAGCCTTGAAATGAACCCAATAAAAACGTGGTGGGATATCAGCCCGCCCTTGAGCGCGGCGACCCCGACCTGGCCGGGCGATACGCCGTTCCAGGAAGAGCGCGTGTGGCAGTTCGGCCCTGAGTGCCCGGTGAATGTGGGGCGCGTGACCTTCTCGCCGCACACCGGCGCCCATGTGGATGCGCCGCTGCATTACAGCGCCGACGGCGCGCCGATTGGCGAGGTGTCGCTGGATGTGTACATGGGCCCGTGCCGAGTATTGCACTGCCTGGGTAGCGGTGCTCTGGTGCAGCCCCATCAACTGCAAGGGCGTGTGGATAACCTGCCGGAACGGGTCCTGCTGCGCACTTATCCACAAGCGCCACTGACGCAATGGGATTCGAACTTCACCGCCATCGCCCCGCAAACCATCGAGCTGTTCGCCAGCCTTGGCGTGCGCCTGATCGGTATCGACACCCCGTCCCTGGACCCGCAACAGTCCAAGACCATGGATTCGCACAACGCCGTGGCGCGCCATGGCATGGCGATCCTTGAAGGCATCGTGCTCGATGACGTACCGGAGGGCGACTATGAACTGATCGCGCTGCCGCTGCGCTTTGCCCATCTGGATGCCAGCCCGGTCCGCGCAATCCTGCGCCCGCTTTTGGAGCCCACGCGATGAGCCAATGTCCCTTCTCGCCAGAATATAAGCCTGCCGGCGACCAAGCCCCGCAGGATTGGCACAACGCTGAGCTGAATTTTTCCGAGTCAATGAGCTACGGCGACTACCTGGACCTGGGCAAAGTCCTCAGCGCCCAGCATCCGCTGTCCCCGGATCACAACGAAATGCTGTTCATCATCCAGCACCAGACGTCTGAGCTGTGGATGAAGCTGATGCTGCACGAACTCAAGGCGGCCCGCGAACATGTGCGCCTGGGCGAGTTGCCGCCGGCGTTCAAGATGCTGGCGCGGGTCTCGCGGATCTTCGACCAGCTGGTGCACGCCTGGGCGGTGCTGGCGACCATGACTCCGTCGGAATACAAGGCGATCCGCCCGTTCCTCGGGCAGTCGTCGGGGTTCCAGTCGTTCCAGTACCGTGAGATCGAATTCATCCTCGGCAACAAAAGCCCGGCACTGTTGCGGCCCCATGCCCATCGCCCGGAGTTATTGCTGCAATTGCAGGTGGCGATCGCCACGCCGTCGCTGTATGACGAGGCGATCAACCTGATGCTCAAGGCGGGCCTGGCGATTGACCCCAAGCGCGCCGAACGCGACCCGACGGCCGCTACCGTGCACGATGAATCCGTGGAAGCCGCGTGGCGTGAGGTGTACCGCGACCCGAGTCGGTACTGGGATTTGTATCAATTGGCTGAGAAGTTTATCGACCTGGAGGATTCGTTCCGCCAGTGGCGCTTCCGGCACGTGACCACGGTGGAACGGATTATCGGCTTCCAGCCAGGCACTGGCGGCACCGAAGGTGTGGGGTATTTGCGCAAGATGCTCGATACGGTGCTGTTTCCCGAGTTGTGGCGAGTGCGCTCTACGCTCTAAACGCAATCCAAATGTGGGAGGGGGCTTGCCCCCTCCCACATGGGTTACTGCGCTGTCACGAGTTTCGTGTTTCGTACCCGCAAGCGGTAGGCCACATAGATAATCGCTACCCACACCGGCATCGCATACACCGACTCACGTATCCCCGGAATGGCCAGCATCACGCTGATGATCATCAGCATGAACGCCAGGCACAGGTAATTGCTGAACGGGAACCAGAAGGTCTTGAACGACGGCGTCACGCCTTGCTCGCCCATGGCCTTGCGGAACTTGATGTGGGTGATGCTGATCAGCGCCCAGTTGATCATCAGCGAGGCAACCACCAGCGCGAACAGCAGCTCCAGGGCACTTTGCGGCGCGACGTAGTTGACCACCACGCACAGCAGGGTCACCGCCGCCGAAATTGCCAGCGCGCGCAACGGCACGCCTTGCTTGTTGAGCTTCATCAGCGCCTTGGGCGCGTCGCCTTGCTCGGCCAGGCCGAACAGCATGCGGCTGTTGCAGTACACGCCGCTGTTGTACACCGACAGCGCCGCGGTCAGCACCACGAAGTTGAGGATGTGCGCCGCAGTGTCATTGCCGATCAGCGAGAAGATCTGCACGAACGGGCTGCCGCTGTAGGCATCGCCCGAGGCGCCGAGGGTTTGCAGCAGTTGGTCCCACGGGTACAGCGACAGCAGCACGGTGAGGGCGCCGACGTAGAAAATCAGGATCCGATACACCACCTGGTTGATCGCCTTCGGGATCACCTTGCGTGGCTCGCTGGCCTCGGCGGCGGTGATGCCCACCAGCTCCAGGCCACCGAACGAGAACATGATGAACGCCATGGACATCAACAACCCCATGCCGCCGTTCGGGAAGAACCCGCCGTGGCTCCACAGGTTGCTGACCGACGCCTGCGGGCCGCCGGTACCGCTGAACAGCAGGTAGCAGCCGAGCACGATCATGCCGACAATCGCCACCACCTTGATGATCGCGAACCAGAACTCTGCTTCGCCGAAGAACTTCACGTTCAGGGTATTGATCAGGTTCACCGCGACAAAGAACACCAGCGCGCTGACCCAGGTCGGAATCTCCGGCCACCAGAACTGGATGTACTTGCCCACGGCCGTCAGTTCGGCCATGCCCACCAGTACGTAGAGCACCCAGTAGTTCCAGCCCGCGAGAAAGCCCGCGTAGCCGCCCCAGTATTTATGCGCGAAGTGGCTGAAGGAACCGGCCACCGGCTCTTCGACGATCATCTCGCCGAGCTGGCGCATGATCAGGAAGGCGATGAAACCGGCGATCGCGTAACCCAGGATCATCGACGGCCCCGCCGACTTGAGCACCCCGGCCGAGCCGAGGAACAACCCCGTACCGATCGCCCCTCCCAAGGCGATCAGTTGAATGTGCCGGTTTTTCAGGCCGCGCTTGAGGCCCACCGGGTTAACCATGTCATCCGCCATTAACGTTCCCTTCTACTTGTTTTTCTTAAGGGTGAGCGCAGGCCGCATCAGCCCCTCAGAAGTGCTGAGGGTCAGATATTACTCTGCGTAAACTTTTCGTAATACAGCTGAACGCCATCAAGTGCCTGATCCGCCAGCCATTGTTGGATCGATTCGACCATTGGCGGCGGGCCACACACATACATATCCGCCGATCTGTCCCGTAATTCGGCCAGGTCGAAATGTTCGGTGAGGTAGCCGCGCTTGCCGGTCCACTGGGTCGAGGCGTCGCTGAGCACTTCGGTGTAGCGAAAATTCGCGATCTTCGACGCATAGCCATTGATGCGCACGGCTTCGCACAGGTCCTGCTCAGTGCGCACGCCATAGTAAAGGTGCACCGGTTGATCGCAGCCGCGGGCGACCAGCTCATCGAGCATGCCCAGCAACGCCGACAACCCGGTGCCGCCAGCGACCAGCACCAGCGGTTGAGTGACGTGCCGCAGGTAGAACGCCCCCAGCGGCGCTTCCATCAACACCTCATCGCCCACCTGGCACCGTTCGCGCACGTAGTTGCTCATCACCCCATCGGGTAACAGGCGCACCAGGAACTGCAATTGATTACCCGGTAGGTTGGCGAAGGAATAGGAACGCCAGCTGTCGGTACCGGGCACCGCCAGCCGCGCATATTGGCCCGGCAGAAAATCCAGCGCAGCGTCCACCTGCAGGCGCAGGATTGCCGTACTGGCCGACACCAACTGCACCTCGCTTACCGTGCCGCGCACGTGCACCGGCCCCGGCGCGTTGCACAGGCTCGAATCGAAGTCGAAGTAAAAGGTGGCGTCGGACTGCACCCGCGTCTGGCAACTGAGCATTTTGCGCTGTTGCACGTCGAGGCTCGACAGCGCTTCTTCGTCGACATAATCCTGGGTGTAATCGCCGGATTCGCAGCGCCCCTGACAGGTGCCGCACACGCCTTCGCGGCAGTCCAGCGGGATGTTGATGCCGTTGCGCAAGGCAGCGTCCAGCAGGAGTTCATGGGTGCCCACCGGGAAGAACAAGGTCTTGCCGTCGGCGAAACTGAAAGCCACTTTGTGATTCATCCACAGTGCTCCGTGGGTTAAGTGTGATCTTCTGTAGGAGCGAGCTTGCTCGCGAAAAACGTCAACGATGACGCCGGGCAGCCTGGATGCACGCGGTGTACTTGAGTTCTTCGCGAGCAAGCTCGCTCCTACAGGGGAATGCGCCAACGTCAAAGGTGATAGAAGTCCAGCACCGAGTTGATGGTGTCGTTCAGCAATAACGCGTGCTTGCGGGTGATCAGCCAGCTATCGCCGTGTGGCTTGAGGCGGTAAGTGGCCTGCCCGTAGAACTGCTCCGAAGTCGCCAGCCGGTAGAACAGCGTGTGCCAATTCAACTTCACGTCCAGCTCGCCGCCCGCCAACTCGGCAATGCGCACGTTGTTGATCAGGTGCAGAGTGCGCGGCATCGGCGTGGCCGAGGCGGCCTTGCCGGTACGCAGGCGGAATACCCGGTCCTCCAGCCCTGAGCGGTTGGCGTAATAGATCAACGACATCTCGCGCTTGGGGTCCTGGGTGTAGACATGTTCGGAGTCCCATTGCGGCAGGTGGAATTCGCTCTGTGGGTCGAACAGCTGCACATAGGCATCCCAGTCCTGGGCGTCGCACAGTGCGGATTTGCGGTAGAAGAACTGCTCGATCTGGTACTGCAACTGCGCATTCATCACTTCACCTCCCGCAGTTTCAGCGCTTGCTGGTCCAGGCCGTTGAGCAGGAATTGCTGCCAGTTGCGGTGCTGGTTGACGTACAGGCCTTCGTGGGTGAATTCGGTGCCGGTCATGGCCGGCTGGATACCGATGGCTTCGCTGTTGGGTGTCGGCCCGGTCTGCCAGCGGTGGCTGCCGCGCGAAATATCGCTCCAGCGCTCCAGGCGGCCCTGGAAACCGCGCTGGGCTTCGCGAAACTCCACCAGGTCATCCGGCGTGCCCATGCCCGACACATTGAAAAAGTCCTCGAACTGGCGAATGCGGTTTTCGCGGTCGGCGTCGGACTCGTGCTTCACCCCCAGGCACTGGCTGATGATCTCGGTCTTGTTCCACGCCAGCGGGCGGATGATGCGCAGTTGGGAGCTGATCTGGTCGAGAAAGAACAGGCTCGGGTAGATATTCAGGTTGCGCAGGCGGTGCATCATCCATTCGGCCTTCTGCTGGCCGTGTTCGGCCACCAGGCGCGGCATGATGGTGGCGTAGCCGGAGCGTACGCTGGGGTTGGGCATGTCGCTGAACAACAGGCTGTGGCCGTTGTTGAAGGCGAACCAGCCGTCGTCGGTATTGGCGTCGCCGGCGCCGAGCTTGCTGTAGTCCAGGGTAGTGCCGGCACTGGCGCCGTTTTCGCTGTTCACCTGCTGGCGATGCTGCACCGTGGCCACGTAGTTATAGTGCACGGTGCTGACGTGATAACCGTCCAGGCCGTTTTCGTTCTGCAGCTTCCAGTTGCCGTCGTAGGTGTAGGCGGACTTGCCCGGCAGCACCTCCAATTCACCCGTTGCAGATTGCGCCACCATCATGTCGAAGAACACTTTGGCATCGCCGAGGAAGTCTTCCAGGCTGTCGGTTCCAGTCACGTCGAGGCTGATAAACACAAAGCCCTTGTAGCTGTCGATGCGCGCCTTTTTCAGGCCACGGGTGGCTTTGTCGAAACCTTCCGGGTATTCCCCCGGCGCCTTGACCTTCACCAAGCGGCCATCGCTTTTGTAGCACCAGGCGTGGAACGGGCAGGTGAACGTGGACTGGTTGCCTTTGCCTACGCGGGTGAGGGTAGTACCGCGATGCTGGCAGGCATTGATCAGCGCATTGAGCCGGCCTTCGCCGTCGCGGGTGATGATCATCGGCTGGCGCCCGGCGCGCATTGTTACGAAATCGTGGTTATTGGCCAATTCGCTTTCGTGGCAGGCGTAGATCCAGTTCTTCTCGAAGATCAGTTCCATTTCCAGGTCGAACAGTTCGGGCTCGGTGAACATGTCGCGGGCGATGCGGAACACTTCATCGGCCGGGCGAAAGTCCAGGCAACTTTCGATAAAGGTTTTCCACTGCTCGACGTTTCTTGCACCACTCATGGGAGGCACCTTGTTTGATCAGGGCTAATCGGTGGTTCATTAGAGGCAGCGGTGCAGGGTGCGGGCTATCCGCTTAATCGGGGAAGATGGGCCGCAAAGTTGGGCGGCAAATACTCAACCCGGTGCGCAGCGGTGACGTGATGCGCTACTGTCATTGCGGGTAAGGGCCGAAAACAGCCGGGCGTTATCCACTTAGTCGACCTTTGCTATCCACCCAGTGAGCAGTGCGCTGGCGTGGCGTGGAACTTGCTGTCGAACCCTGACGACGCGCCGCCAGAGCGCGCAAACGCCTGACCGCCGTGGGTGCACCTGATGAATAGCCAGACACGCGATATCCGTATTCAACGCTTCGACCTGGAGGGTGCCTGCAGCTGGATGTGCGGTATCTGCGGGCCCCATCGTTTGGCGACGGCCACGCCGGAACGCCTGCGCTTTCACCACAGCGCCAATGTGTTCAAGTCCCGCGCCACCACCCTGGGCGTGATCGAATACGGCACCGACGTGACCATCGACATCGAAGACGCCGAGCACTTCAGCAGCTACAGCCTGAGCCTGCCGTTGATCGGCGAACAGGAGCTGAGCAAGAACGGTGAGCGCCTGAGCTCCAACCGCGACCAGGGGGTGATCATTGCGCCCAACGAGCATCAGGTGCTGGCGATTTCCGGTGACTGCCGCAAGCTGCAGGTGGTGATCACACGCGCCGCCATGAGCGAGTCGCTGGAAGGTTTGCTGCAACGGCCGATCGAGGCGCCGCTGCGCTTCGAACCGGTGATGGACGCGGTGGACGGCGCCCCGGCGTCGTGGTGGCGCATGGCACGCTACTTCATTGCCGAGTTTGAGCACCGTAGCGAGTTGTACGAGCAAGCGGCGTTTACCCGGGACCTGGAAAGCTCGCTGATCAAGGGTTTGATCCTGGCCCAGCCGAACAACTATTCAGAAGAACTGCGCGACGTGCTGGGCGTGAAGTTGCCGCACTACCTGATCCGGGCGCGCCAGTACCTGCACGACAATGCGCGCGAGGCGGTGCACCTGGAAGACCTGGAGGCGGTGGCCGGCGTGTCGCGCTTCAAGCTGTTCGATGCATTTCGCAAGTACTTTGCGCTGTCGCCCATGGCGTATTTGAAGAAGCACCGGCTGGTGGCGGTGCGTCAGGAAATCCTCGAACAGGGTGCCACGCGTACCATCTCCGAAATCGCCCTGGGCTGGGGCTTTACCCACTTGGGACGGTTCTCGGCGGAGTACCGCAAACTGTTCGATGAGGCCCCCAGCCAAACCCTGCAACGCAAGCGCCTGCGCAGTCTCTAAAACAATGAAGATCCAATGTGGGAGGGGGCTTGCTCCCGATTGCGGTGTATCAGTGACAGATGTACTGACTGACACTCCGCTATCGGGAGCAAGCCCCCTCCCACATTTGAATTGCAGCGACTGGGATAACTCAGAGCAGTTCTTCAACCAGTTGCAGGCAATGACTGAGCCCCGGCGACTGATCATTCACCCGTCGGCTGAGGATGATTGGCGAGGTCGCGGTGGCTTCCACAATCGGTGTGTAGCCGATATCCGCCCGGTGCAGCACCTGCACCGACGCCGGTACCAGCGTCACACCCATGCCGGCGCCCACCAGGCCGATAGCGGTCTGCAGCTCGTTGGTCCACTGCGCCACGTCAAGGCTCAGGCCATGGGCGTCGAACAATGCGATCACGTGGTCGGCGTAGCTGGGTCGCGGGTTGCCGGGGTACAGCACAAAGGGTTCGGCGGCCAATTGCGCCAGGCTCGCGGGCGCGCCGAGCAATGGGTGACCGCTGGGCAACACCGCCACCAGCCGGTCTTGCACCAGTACACGCTGGACGATGGCCGGGTCGTCGATGCGGATCCGCCCGAAGCCCACATCGATGCGCCCCGCCTTGAGCGCTTCGACCTGCTGCACGGTGGTCATCTCCGACAAGCCCAGTTCCAACGCCAGCGACTCATGGGTGCGCAGCCGCCGAATCAGTTCCGGCAGCACGCCGTACAAGGTCGACGGCGCAAAGCCGATGCCCAGCCAGGTCTTCTCGCCCAGGCCGATGCGCCGGGTGTTGTCGCACACCGTGCCCAATTGTTCGAGCAGCACATTGGCGTGCTCATAGAAAAACCGCCCGGCCTCGGTCAGCCGCAGCGGCCGGCCGCGCTCGAGCAGCACCACGCCCAATTCGTCTTCCAATTGCTGGATCTGCCGACTCAACGGCGGCTGGGCGATGTGCAGGCGTTCGGCGGCACGGGTGAAGTTGAGGGTCTGCCCCAGCATCTGGAAATAGCGCAGGTGACGCAGTTCCATGTTGGCTCCTTTAATACCTTCAAGGTATTGAACCAGACCAATTCTATATTGGAACCCTCCAACCACGCAGCACAGAATCGACGCAAACCTATAAAGAACCCAACGGGTATTGCCATGCCGATTTGTCCCATCGAGTCGATCGAAACGATCATCGTCGATCTGCCCACTATCCGCCCGCACACGCTGGCGATGCACACCATGCAAAACCAGACCCTGGTGATCATCCGCCTGCGTTGCGCCGATGGCATCGAAGGTATCGGTGAGTCCACCACCATCGGCGGCCTGAGCTATGGGAACGAGAGCCCCGAGAGCATCAAGGTCAATATCGACCGGCACTTCGCGCCGCTGCTGATCGGCCAGGACGCGAGCAATATCAACGCCGCCATGTTGCGCCTGGAGCGCAGCATCCGCGGCAACACCTTCGCCAAGTCGGGGATCGAAAGCGCGTTGCTCGATGCCCTCGGCAAGCGCCTGAACCTGCCGGTCAGCGCACTGCTCGGCGGGCGTGTGCGCGATGCCTTGCCGGTGGCCTGGACCCTGGCCAGCGGCAACACCGCCCAGGACATTGCCGAGGCCGAGAAGATGCTCGACCTGCGCCGCCATCGCGTCTTCAAATTGAAGATCGGTGCCGGTGCAATCGAGCGTGACCTGGCCCATGTACTCGCGATCAAGCGCGCGCTGGGTGAGCGCGCCAGCGTGCGCGTCGATGTCAACCAGGCCTGGGACGAGGCCGTGGCCCTGCGCGCCTGCAAGGTGCTGGGAGACAGCGGTATCGACCTGATCGAACAGCCGATCTCGCGTAACAACCGAGGCGGCATGGCGCGGCTGAACCTGTCGAGCCCGGCGCCGATCATGGCCGATGAATCCATTGAATGCGTCGAGGATGCCTTCAACCTGGCCCGCGAAGGCGCGGCCTCGGTGTTCGCCCTCAAGATCGCCAAGAACGGCGGCCCGCGTGCGGTATTGCGCACGGCAGCGATTGCCGAAGCGGCGGGCATCGGCCTCTACGGCGGCACCATGCTCGAAGGCGGCATTGGCACGCAGGCCTCGGCACACGCCTTCCTCACGCTGAACACGCTGGCATGGGGCACCGAACTGTTCGGCCCGTTGCTGCTCACCGAAGACATCCTCACCGAGCCGCTGCTGTATCGCGACTTCGAGCTGCATGTCTCCACCGCGCCGGGCCTGGGCCTGGCGATCGATGAAGAGCGCCTGGCGTTCTTCCGCCGGGATAAACACTAAGAGGCGCCTGCCATGTTGTTCCACGTAAAAATGACCGTGAACCTGCCGCTCGACATGCCCCCCGAGCGCGCCGCCAGCCTCAAGGCCGAAGAAAAAGCCCTGGCCCAGCACCTGCAACAAGAGGGCAAATGGCGCCACCTGTGGCGCATCGCCGGGCACTACGCCAACTACAGCGTGTTCGATGTGGAGAGCGTGCAAGACCTGCATGACACGCTGATGCAACTGCCGTTGTTTCCCTATATGACCATCGAAGTGAATGCGCTGTGTCGGCACCCGTCGTCGATCCATGACGACGACCGCTGAGCCTTTTTTGCACCCGATAATTACAAGATGAGGATTGCACCATGTCCACCCGACTGTCCCAGACGGCCCACGCCCAGCAGTTTCTCGAACAAGCCAGCGGCAATCTCAATGATGGCGGCAACCCGCGCACCAAGGCGCTGATCTACCGGATCCTGCGCGACACCGTGAACATCATCGAAGACCTGGAAGTGACCCCGCAAGAGTTCTGGAAGGCGGTCAACTACCTCAACGAACTGGGCAAACACCAGGAAGCCGGCTTGCTCGCCGCCGGGCTGGGCCTGGAGCATTACCTGGACCTGTTGATGGACGCCGCCGACATCGAAGCCGGCAAATCCGGTGGCACGCCACGCACCATCGAAGGCCCGCTGTACGTGGCCGGTGCGCCGTTGTCCAAGTACGAAGCGCGCCTGGATGATGGCACGGACGATGCCGTGCCGCTGTTCATGCGCGGGCAGGTGCGCGACACCGACGGCAAGCCGTTGGCGGGGGCGATTGTCGATGTGTGGCAGGCCAATACCGGCGGCACGTATTCGTGGTTCGACCCGACGCAATCGGAGTTCAACCTGCGCCGACGCATCGAGACCGACGCCCAGGGCAACTACCGTTTTCGCAGCATCGTGCCGTCCGGCTACGGCTGCCCGCCGACCGGGCCGACCCAGCAGCTGCTCGACCAATTGGGGCGTCACGGGCAGCGTCCGGCGCACATTCACTTCTTCATTTCGGCGCCGGGGCATCGGCACCTGACCACCCAGATCAACCTGTCGGACGACCCGTACCTGCATGATGACTTTGCCTACGCCACGCGCGATGAATTGATCGCCGAGATTCGCTTCAGTGACGACCCGCAACTGGCGCGGGAGTTTGGCGTGGAGGGGCGGTTTGCGCAGATTGATTTTGACTTTGAATTGCAGCCCGCCACTGCGCCGATGGAGCAGCAGCGCATGCAGCGAGTCCGCGCTCTCGAAGACTGAACGCGGTAAAAAAATGTGGGAGGGGGCTTGCTCCCGATAGCGGTGTGTCAGTCACTGATAGGTCAACTGACACGCCGCCATCGGGAGCAAGCCCCCTCCCACATTTGAACTTTGTTGCAGGTGCTATTTGCGAATAACCAGATCCAGCACCTCATCCCGATCCTTGATCTTCTGCAGCACAATCTCCGAACGGATATCCATCACCCCCGCCGTGCGGTTCAGGTGGTTCACGATAAAGTCCGAAAAGTGCTTGAGGTTGCGCGCCTGTACCCGCAGCACATAGTTGCTCGCGCCGGTGATCACATAAGCACTGGCCACCTCCGGCCAGCCCTGCACTTTCTGGATGAACGTCTCATGCCAGTCTTCCACATCCTGGCGCAACGACAGGTGCACGATGGCCTCAAGCTCAATGCCCAACTGCTCGGCATTGAGTACCGCGCGGTAGCCGCTGATCACGCCTTCGCTCTCCAGCAGGCGCAAACGGCGCAGGCAGGCGGAGGGCGACAGCGCGACTTTTTCCGCCAGTTCCTGGTTGCTGATACGGCCATCCTGTTGCAGGAAATGCAGGAGGCGCAGGTCGGTGGCGTCAAGAATCATGGTTGGCATAAATCCGCGTGTTTGCAGGTTAAATTCGAATTTCCTACAGCTTAAATAGCCCTTCACCCACCACTTTGCACGAAAATTCTGTAAAAGTTCGTTCATTATTTGCTGCATATTCCCGATAAAAACCAGGACTACCCATGACCACCCGAAGCCATTGCCAAGCCCTTGATACTCAGGACGGGCTGGCGCCATTGCGCCGCGAATTTGCCTTGCCCGAGGGCGTGATTTACCTCGACGGCAACTCCCTGGGCGCGCGCCCGGTGGCGGCGTTGGCGCGGGCGCAACAGGTGATCGCGCAGGAGTGGGGCGATGGCTTGATTCGCAGCTGGAACAGCGCGGGCTGGGCGGATTTGTCCCAGCGCCTGGGCAATCGCCTGGCGCCGCTGATCGGTGCGCGGGAGGGCGAAGTGGTGATCACCGATACCACCTCCATCAACCTGTTCAAAGTCCTCAGCGCCGCGCTGACCGTGCAGCGCCAGCGCCAGCCGGCGCGCAAGGTGATCGTCAGCGAAGCGAGCAACTTTCCCACCGACCTGTACATCGCCGAGGGTCTCGCCGAGTTGCTGCAACAGGATTACTCGTTGCGCCTGGTCAACAGCCCGGACGAACTGACCCAGGCCATCGATGAGGACGTGGCGGTGGTGATGCTTACCCACGTCAACTACAAGACCGGCTACATGTACGACATGCGTGCGCTCACTGCCTTGAGCCATGAATGCGGCGCGCTGAGCATCTGGGACCTGGCCCATTCGGCGGGCGCGGTGCCCATCGACCTGCACGCGGCCGGCGCCGATTATGCGATTGGCTGCACCTACAAATACCTCAATGGCGGCCCCGGCTCCCAGGCGTTCGTGTGGGCCAACCCGGCGTTGGTGGACCTGGTGCGCCAGCCGCTGTCGGGCTGGTTCGGGCATACCCGCCAGTTCGCGATGGAATCCAACTATGCGCCGAGCGCCGGCATCGCCCGCTACCTGTGCGGCACCCAGCCGATCACCTCGCTGGCCATGGTCGAGTGCGGCCTGGAGATTTTCGAGCGCACCGAGATGAGCAGCCTGCGCAGCAAATCCCTGGCCCTGACCGACCTGTTTATCGCCCTGGTCGAAGCGCGCTGTGCGGCCCATCACCTGGTGCTGATCACACCCCGTGAACATGCCCGGCGCGGCAGCCATGTCAGCTTCGAACACCCGCAAGGCTATGCAGTGATCCAGGCCCTGATCGCCCGTGGTGTGATCGGTGACTACCGCGAGCCGCGCATCATGCGCTTCGGTTTTACCCCGCTGTACACACGCTTTACCGACGTGTGGGACGCCGTGGAAATCCTCGCTGACATTCTCGACAACGCCACCTGGGACCAGCCGCAATTCAAGATTCGCCATAGCGTCACCTGAATACACCCAGATCCAAATGTGGGAGGGGGCTTGCTCCCGATAGCAGTGTGTCAGTAGGCATATCAGTGCCTGACACACCGCTATCGGGAGCAAGCCCCCTCCCACAGGGGATTTGTGGCAACAGCAGCAATCACAATAATAAAAGGGGCACATCACGTGACCACGCCAGACAACGGCTTTGCAGACATTACCCACCGCGAACTGGGCCTGAGGCGCCAGCTCACTTCGGGCCAGATGAGCATGATTGCCATCGGCGGCGCTATCGGGACCGGACTGTTCATGGGCAGCGCCTACGCCATCGGCTATGCCGGGCCCAGCGTGTTGCTGAGCTACGCCATCGGGGCGTTGATTACCTTGATCTTGATGGGGTGCCTGGCGGAGATGACGGTGGCCCATTCCACCTCCGGCTCCTTTGGTGCCTACGCCGAGTTCTACATCAGCCCGCTGGCCGGGTTCCTGGTGCGGTATGCCTACTGGGCGGCAATTGTGTTGGCGGTGGGGGCGGAGGTCACGGCGGTGGCGATGTACATGAAGTACTGGTTCGCCAACGTGCCGGAATGGGTGTGGATCGTGTCGTTTTCCAGCGTGCTGATCCTGCTCAATGCGATCAGCGTGAAGACCTTCGGCACCTTCGAATACTGGTTCTCTACCATCAAGATCAGCGCCATTGTCGGCTTCATCATCTTGGCGGTGTACGTGGTGTTCGGTTCCGGCAACCCGGATTACGGCGTGCAGAACTACACGGCCCACGGCGGGTTTTTCCCCCATGGGGTGAGCGGCATGTGGGTGGCGGTGATCGTGTCGATCTTCAGCTACTTGAGCGTGGAGATGATCGCGGTGGCGGCCGGCGAAGCGGCCGACCCGGAGCGGGCGGTGAAGAAAGCCTTTCGCGCGACCATCGTGCGCCTGGTGGTGTTCTACCTGCTGACCCTGGCGCTGATGCTCGCCATCGTGCCGTGGAACCAGGCCGGCCAAGCCCAGAGCCCGTTCGTCACGGTGATGCAGACCATCGGCATTCCCGGCGCCACCGGGGTGATGAATTTCGTGATCCTGATCGCGGCGTTGTCGGCGATGAACAGCCAGCTCTACATCACCACGCGCATGATGTTCAGCCTGTCCCGCGCGGGTTTTGCGCCCAAGTCCATGGGCGCGTTGAGCAAGAGCGGCATCCCGCTGAATGCCTTGCTGCTGTCCAGCTCCGGTATCGCCTTGGCGACCTTGCTCAACCTGGTGTACCCGGAAAGCTCGTTCACGCTGATGATGGCGATCTCGATGTTCGGCGCGATCTTCACCTGGTTCATGATCTTCCTCACGCACCTGTTTTTCCGGCGCTACCGCAAGCGCCACGGCGGGGCGAAGTTGTCCTTCGAGCTGCGCCTGTTTCCCTACAGCACCCTGCTGGGCCTGGTGCTGATGGGCGCGGTGATGATCACCACGTATTTTACCGAGGCGTTCAAGATGACCCTGGTGTTTGGCGTGCCGTTCCTGCTGATCCTGAGCGCGGTGTACTACGGGTTTTTCCGCAAGGGCAGGGCCAAGGCATCGAACAAGGCCCTGGCATAACCCGGCAGGTGGTCGAACGAGCGTGCGCAGAGCAGCAAGTGGCGACAGGCCCAGTCCTCCTTGAGCGGCTGGGCCTTGATGCGAACGTCCGGCGGCCAGCGGTCCAGGGCGGCCTTGGGCACGATGCCCAGGCCCGCGCCCCGGGCGACCATGCGAATCACCCCATCGAAGCCCTCGGCGCGGATCCGCGTTTGCAGGCGAAACCCCGCATGCAGCGCCTGTTCCTCCAGGTACACCGCCAACGCACTGCTGGCGGCGAGGCCGACGTAGTCGTGTTGCAGGCTGTCGATGAAACTCACCGTGCCGGCTGCCAGCGGATGCTCCACGGGCATGATCAGCACCAACGGATCGTCGTGAAAGGGCAGGGTCTGCAGCCCGGAGCTGTCCACCGCATCGGAGATGATCCCCAGGTCGGCCGTGCCTTGGCGCAGGGCTTGGGTGATCCGCAGGCTGGGCAGCTCCTGCAGGTCGATATCGAGGTTGGGATGCGAGCACAGAAAGTCCGCCAATCGCTCCGGCAGGTATTCGCTCAGGGCCGTGGTATTGCACAGCAGGCGCACCTGGCCTTTGACGCCGTTGGCGTACTCAGCCAGGTCTTGTTGCAGATGCTCGGCCTGTTGCAGCAGCAGGCGGGCGTGGCGGCCCAGGGCTTTGCCGGCGGGTGTCGGGGCGACGCCACGGCGGCCACGCTCCAGGCATTCGACGCCCAGTGAAGCCTCCATCGCCCGAATGCGTGCGCTGGCGGCGGCCAGGGATAAATGGCTGCGGGCGGCGCCGGCGGTGATGTTGCCGGCGTCCAGTATGTGCAGGTAGAGGCGCAGGTCGATCAGGTCAAAGTGCATGCTCAAGATTTCCTCTGCCTCACACAAAACAAGAGGCTGCCTCAGTATATGGCGAATTTCCAACGGTTCATCAAAACCGCACAATTGTGTTCATGACGACTTTATTGGCTTTCTACCAAACCCTCGGCCCGGCCCTGACCGTGCTGGTGATCGGCACTTTCCTGCTGGCCGGCACGGTGAAGGGCGTGATCGGCCTTGGCCTGCCCACCGTGGCCATGGGCATGCTCGGCCTGGCTATGTTGCCGGCACAGGCTGCCGCGTTACTGATCATTCCTTCGACGGTCACCAACCTCTGGCAACTGGCGTTGGGCGGGCATTTGAGGACTTTGCTCAAGCGCCTGTGGCCGATGCTGTTGCTGATTTTTCTCGGTGCCGGCCTGGGCACGCTGTGGCTGGGCATGGACGCTGGGCCATGGGTGGTGCGCGCGTTGGGCGGGGCGTTGTTGCTGTATGCGGTAAGTGGATTATGCCTGCCCACTTTCCAGGTCGGGCCGCGCACCGAGCGCTGGCTGGGCCCGCTGTGTGGGCTGATCACGGGCCTCATCACCGCGGTCACCGGTGTGTTCGTGATTCCCGCAGTGCCTTATCTGCAAGCTCTAGGCTTGAGCCGTGATCAGCTGGTGCAGGCGCTGGGGCTGTCGTTCAGCGTGTCGACCCTGGCGTTGGCCGCCGGGCTGGCCTGGCGCGGTGCGCTCGGCGGCGGTGAAGTCGGTGCGTCGTTGTTGGCGCTGGTGCCGGCCTTGCTGGGCATGTGGCTGGGCCAGGCGTTGCGCCAGCGCATCAGTGCGCTGTGGTTCAAGCGGGTTTTTTTCACCGGCATGGCGCTGTTGGGAGGCCATTTGTTGCTGAGTGGTCAATAATGAGCCCGAGCCGATATCCAGGACCGCCCGTGAAAGCCCGATCCGATGAACTACAGATCTTTGTCAGCGTGATCGAGTGCGGCTCGATTTCCGCCGCCGCCGAGCAGGTCGGGCAGACGCCATCGGCGGTCAGTCGCACCTTGTCGCGCCTGGAAGCCAAGCTCGATACCACCCTGATCAACCGCACCACGCGGCGCATGGACCTGACCGAGGAGGGCCGGTATTTCTTCGAGCAGGCCAAGGTGATCCTGGCGCAGATGCAGGCGCTGGAAGAACGCCTGTCGTCACGCCAGAAAAAACCGGCCGGGCGGTTGCGCATCAATGCGGCGGTGCCGTTCATGCTGCACGGGATCTTGCCGTACATCGGCGAGTTTCGTGACCTGTACCCAGACATCCAGTTGGAGCTCAACAGCGACGACGTGATCATCGACTTGCTGGAGCAAAGCACCGACATCGCCATTCGTATCGGCACCCTGGCCGACTCGACCCTGCATGCCCGCGCGCTGGGCAGCACGCCGCTGCACATCCTGGCCAGCGCCGACTACCTCAAGCAACACGGCACACCGAGCACCGTTGCCGAATTGGCCGAGCATACCTTGCTGGGCTTCACCCAGACCGACACCCTCAACCATTGGCCGCTGCGCCATGGCGAGGGCGACCGCTGGCTGATCCAGCCGGGCATCGCCGCGTCCAGCGGTGAAACCGTGCGCCACCTGGCTTTGCAGGGGCAGGGCATTTGTTGCCTGTCCAACTTCATGACCCACGAAGACATCGAGGCCAGGCGCCTGGTACCGCTGCTGGAAGCTTTCAATAGTGGCTATCGCCAGCCGATCCATGCGGTGTATTACCGCAATTCGCAACTGGCGTTGCGTATCCAGTGTTTCCTGGATTTCATCCAGGCCAAGCTGGCACGTTATGCGGTGTGATTCGTGACTGGCGCGCAAGAGTGAATTGGCCTGTACGGGGTTATTCGACGCCAGGGCGTGCTTGATACTGGGGTCATCACTTACCCAGTCAGGAGCACTCTCCATGAATGTATTCGTTACCGGCGCAGCCGGTTTTATCGGCGGCTCCATCGCCACCGGCCTGGTCAAGGCCGGCCACGCCGTCACCGGCCTGGTGCGCAGCGCCGAGCAAGCCGCGCAAATGACGGCACTGGGCATCACTCCAGTGATCGGCACCCTGGATGACGCCGCTGTATTGACCGAGCAGGCGCAGCACGCCGATGCGGTGATCAATGCCGCCAGCAGCGACCACCGTGCGGCTGTCGAAACCCTGCTGGCCGCCTTGAAAGGCTCCAACAAGGTGTTCCTGCATACCAGCGGTTCGAGCATCGTTGGCGATGCGTCGGGCGGCAAGGCCAGTGAGGTCGTCTACTTCGAGGACTACCTGCCGGAGCCGACCGTCGACAAGGCCGCTCGCGTGGCGATCGATAACCTGATCCTGGCCGCTGCCCAGGAAGGTGTGAATTCGGCAGTGATCTGTAACACCCTGATCTATGGCCACAGCCTGGGCGTGAAGCGCGACAGCGTGCAATTGCCACGCTTGCTCAAGCAGGCCCGCAAGAGTGGAATCGTGCGCCACGTGGGACCGGGGCAGAACATCTGGTCCAACGTGCATATCGAAGACGTGGTCGCGCTGTACCTGCTGGCATTGACAAAGAATGTGCCGGGCACTTTCTACTTCGTCGAAAGCGGCGAAGCCTCGTTTATCGACATGACCACGGCCATCGCGCAAGCGCTTGAACTGGGCGAACCGCAGGATTGGCCGCTGGCCGAGGCCGAAGCCGAGTGGGGTTATGAAATGGCCAACTATGGCCTTGGCTCCAACAGCCGGGTGCGCGGCAAGCATGCCCGTGAGCTGCTGGGCTGGGCGCCGAAGCGTACGTCGGTGGTGGAGTGGATTCGCCACGAGATGGTGTGATGTTCGCTTGATATCGAGGTGAGGCTATCGGGGGCAAGCCCTAATGCCGGTCAGTTAAGAAGTAGCAGGAGCGAGAACTAACTTGTGGCGAGGGAGCTTGCTCCCGCTGGGGCGCGAAGCGGCCCCAAACAATGGGACTGCTGCGCAGTCCAGCGGGAGCAAGCTCCCTCGCCACAGGTTCGGTGTCGCCTTAACTGACTGGCATTAGGGCAAGCCCCCTCCCACACTAGACCGCGTCGCACCGGCTGTACTCGGCCAAATGTGGGAGGGGGCTTGCTCCCGATTGGCCGCGCCTCGGTCCCGAAGGCTAGCCCAGCGCCGCTCAATTCCGTACCATTCCTCGCCTCTTCCCCCGCAACTCCCTGGTATTCCATGAAGCTCACCCGTCTGCGCGCCGATGCCCTGGCCGGCCTCACCACGTCATTTGCCTTGCTGCCCGAATGCATCGCCTTTGCCTTGGTGGCCCATCTCAACCCGTTGATGGGGCTTTACGGCGCTTTCATCATTTGCACCCTCACCGCATTGTTCGGTGGTCGCCCCGGTATGGTGTCGGGGGCAGCCGGTTCGATGGCGGTGGTGATCGTGGCGCTGGTGGTGCAACACGGCGTGGAATATTTGCTGGCAACCGTGCTGCTGGGCGGGTTGATCATGGTCGCTTTCGGCCTGTTGCGCCTGGGCAAGCTGGTGCGCATGGTGCCGCACCCGGTGATGCTGGGGTTCGTCAACGGCCTGGCGATTATCATTGCGCTGGCGCAGTTGGAGCACTTCAAGAACGGTGAAACCTGGCTCAGCGGTACGCCGTTGTACGTGATGGCCGGGCTGGTCGTGGTGACCATGGCCATCGTCTACCTGCTGCCACGCCTGACCCGCGCCGTGCCACCGGCCCTGGTGGCGATCCTCGGCGTGGGCCTGGCGGTGTACCTGCTCGGCCTGCCCACCCGCACCCTGGGCGATATGGCGCACATCGCGGGCGGCCTGCCGACCTTCGCCCTACCGCAGATCCCCTGGACCTTCGAAACCCTCGGCATCATCGCGCCGTATGCGTTCCTGATGGCCATGGTCGGTCTGCTGGAAACCCTGCTGACCCTCAACCTCACCGACGAGATCACCGAAACCCGTGGCTACCCCGACCGCGAAAGCGTGGCCCTGGGCGCTGCCAATATGGTCTCGGGCCTGTTCGGCGGCATGGGCGGTTGCGCGATGATCGGGCAAACCGTGATCAACCTCAGTTCCGGCGGGCGTGGACGTTTCTCCGGGGTGTTCGCCGGGGTGATGATCCTGCTGTTCATTCTGTTTCTGTCGCCGCTGATCGAGCGGATTCCGCTGGCGGCCCTGGTGGGGGTGATGTTCGTGGTGTCCCAGCAGACCTTTGCCTGGGCGTCGTTGCGGGTGATCAACAAGGTGCCGCTCAATGACGTGCTGGTGATCATGGCGGTGACGGTCATCACCGTGTTCACTGACCTGGCGACCGCAGTGCTGTGCGGCATCGTGATCGCGGCGCTGAACTTCGCCTGGCAACAGGCCCGTGAGCTGTATGCCGATGAACACCTGGAAGCTGACGGCAGCAAACTTTACCGTCTGCACGGCACGTTGTTCTTTGCCTCGACCACGCCGTTCCTGAACCAATTCGACCCGGCCAATGACCCGGCCCAGGTGACGCTCGATTGCCGTCACCTGAGCTTCGTCGATTATTCAGCGATTGCCGCGCTGATGACCTTGCGCGAGCGCTACCGCAAGGCGGGCAAGCATGTGCGCGTGCTGCATTTGTCGGAGCGCTGCAAGAAGCTGCTCAAGCGTGCGAAGGTTCAGCACGACTAGGGTTACGGCCCAACCAGGTCTTCCAGTTCCTGGGCGCGGGTCTGGGTCATGTCCAATACGCAGCCGGAGCCGTTGACCTGGTCGATGGTGCCGCCGGTGGCACTGCCGGCAAAGGCGCAATTGGCGTCACGGTATTTGATCCACAGGCGCTGCAGGTCTTGCAGTTGGTCCTTGCGGTTGCCTTCCTGAGCGGCCAGCGCGGTCTTGTAAGCCTTGTTCAGCCGGGCATCCTGCACCTTGGCCTCCTTGACGTTGCAACCGACCATCTCGGCGGTGGTGTTGGCGCCGTCCATGCATTTTTTCAGTGTCGGGTTATCGTCGGCGGCGGCGCTGCCGCACAGGGTAATCAGCAGGGCGGCAAGTGTGAAACGCATCATGTTCGGTTCCTGGCAGCAGTGGATGTGCATTCTATGACTCAACCGAGTGGGTTGAGTTTCCAGCCTTTTCTGATCCTCATGTAAGAACACTCCTCGAATTTTCATACGACAGCGTCGGGCATATCCCACCGCGACAGCGCTTATCCCTGGGCGAAAATTACTTTCATATAAATTGAAAATCCTCCTCGGTAATGATTTATGAGTTTCACAACCTATTCGACGTGACCCTTTCCGAGGAGTACCGCATGGCCGCATCACCGGGCTTCGGGCTATTGGCATACGCTGCCATCGCCATCATTGCTTTGATCGTGCTGATTGCACGTTACCGACTCAACCCGTTTATCGTTATCACGCTGGTGTCCATTGGCCTGGCGCTGATGGCCGGGATGCCGGCGGACACCATCATGGGCTCTTACGAAGCGGGGGTCGGCAAGACCCTGGGGCATATCGCTTTGGTAGTGGCGCTGGGCACCATGCTCGGCAAGATGATGGCCGAGTCCGGTGGCGCGGAGCAGGTGGCGCGCACGTTGATCAACCGTTTCGGCGAACGCAATGCCCACTGGGCCATGGTCTGCATCGCGTTTCTGGTGGGGCTGCCGCTGTTTTTCGAGGTGGGTTTCGTGTTGCTGGTGCCGATCGCCTTTACCGTGGCGCGGCGCGTGGGCGTGTCGATCCTGATGGTCGGCCTGCCGATGGTCGCCGGCCTGTCGGTGGTGCATGCGCTGGTGCCGCCGCATCCGGCGGCGATGATGGCGGTGCTGGCCTATAACGCCTCGGTTGGGCAGACCGTGCTGTATGCGATTCTGGTCGGTGTTCCTACGGCGATCATCGCCGGCCCCGTGTATGCCAAGTTCATCGTGCCGCGCATTCACCTGCCGGCGGAAAACCCGCTGGAACGACAGTTCATCGAGCGTGAACCGCGCACCCGTCTGCCGAGCTTCGCACTGACCATGGGCACCATCCTGTTACCGGTGGTGCTGATGATGATTGGCGGCTGGGCCAATGTGATTTCCACGCCGGGCACCGGCTTCAACCAGTTCCTTTTATTCATCGGCAACTCGGTAATCGCGCTGCTCGTGGCGACCCTGGTGAGTTTCTGGACCCTGGGGCTGGCCCAGGGCTTCAACCGTGAGTCGATCCTCAAGTTCACCAATGAATGCCTGGCGCCGACGGCGAGCATCACCCTGCTGGTGGGCGCGGGCGGTGGCTTGAATCGCATCCTGGTGGACGCCGGTGTCACCCACGAAATCCTTGGCCTGGCCAATGCGTTCCAGCTGTCGCCGCTGGTGATGGGCTGGTTGTTCGCCGCGCTGATGCGGATCGCCACGGGCTCGGCCACGGTGGCGATGACCACGGCGTCCGGCGTGGTCGCGCCGGTTGCCTTGGGCCTGGGTTATCCACACCCGGAATTGCTGGTACTGGCGACCGGTGCGGGTTCGGTGATCTTTTCCCACGTCAACGACGGCGGCTTCTGGCTGATCAAGGAATACTTCAATATGACGGTGATCCAGACCTTCAAGACCTGGACCGTGCTGGAGACGTTGATTTCGGTGGTTGCCTTCGCTCTCACCTACGGCCTGTCTCTGGTTTTATGAGCCGCATCCTGTCACTCGGAGCCCCATGGACATCCTCTACCAGATCCGCGCCCGCCAGGCGTCCTTCAGCGCCGGCGAAGGGCGTATCGCCAGGCTGCTGCTCGATGACGTGGGCTTTGCCGCGTCGGCCAGCCTGGAAGCGTTGTCGCAACGGGCCGAGGTCAGTACGGCGACCCTGTCGCGCTTTGCCCGCAGTGTCGGTTGCCGCGACTTGCGTGACCTGCGCCTGCAACTGGCCCAGGCCAGCGGCGTGGGCAGCCGCTTTCTCGACCCGGCGGGGTTGCCGGAACAGTCGGCGTTTCATCGGCAGATTCTCGGGGATATCGAAGCGACGCTGCGCCAGCACCTGTCGGGGTTCAATCAAGACAGCTTTGTCGACGCAGTGAGCCTGCTGGGCAAGGCGCGGATGATCCACGCGTTCGGCATGGGCGGCCCATCGAGCCTGTGCAGCGATGAGTTACAGGTGCGCCTGGTACGCCTGGGCTATCCGATTGCAGCCTGCCATGACCCGGTGATGATGCGCGTGACCGCCGCGACCCTGGGGCCGGAACACGCGTTGATTGTCTGCTCGCTGACAGGTCTTACGCCTGAACTGTTGGATGTAGTGACGCTGGCGCGCAGCTACGACGCGCGCATTGTCGCCATCACGCTTGCAGGTTCCCCGCTGGCCGAGTTGGCGGATGTGCTGCTGCCGCTGCAACCGGCTGAAACCAGTTTTATCTACAAACCCACGGCTGCGCGCTACGGCATGCTGCTGGCTATCGACCTGCTTGCCACCGAGCTGGCGCTGGCCATGCCTGACGCCAACCAGGAGCGCCTGCGCCGGATCAAGCTGGCCCTGGACGACTATCGCGGCG
The DNA here is from genome assembly GCF_003852275.1 of Pseudomonas sp. R4-39-08. Taxonomy (NCBI): domain Bacteria; kingdom Pseudomonadati; phylum Pseudomonadota; class Gammaproteobacteria; order Pseudomonadales; family Pseudomonadaceae; genus Pseudomonas; species Pseudomonas sp. R4-39-08. The sequence goes on along the minus strand of NZ_CP027733.1, from coordinate 4,880,653 downwards.
GCCCCGACAGCCTGCCGCTTGGAGACTGATATGAAGTACGACACGCTGATTCGCCAGGCGCAGATCATTGATGGCAGCGACACTGCGGGTTATGTCGCTGACGTGGGCGTACGTGATGGGCGCATCGAGGCGATCGGCGACTTGTCGACAGCGATGGCCGAGCATGAAATCGACGCGACAGGCCGCGTATTGGCGCCGGGGTTTATCGACGTACACACCCACGATGACACGGTGGTTATCCGCCATCCGCAGATGCTGCCCAAACTCAGCCAGGGCGTGACCACGGTGATTGTCGGTAATTGCGGCATCAGCGCCTCACCGGTCAGCCTGCGCGGCAATCCGCCCGACCCGATGAACCTGCTGGGCAACGCCGACGCCTTTGCTTACCCGCGCTTTGTCGATTACCGCGCCGCGGTGGAACGCGCCCACCCTGCGGTCAACGTCGCCGCCCTGATCGGCCACACGGCACTGCGCAGCAATCATATGGACGACCTGCACCGCACGGCCACGGCCCCTGAAATCAAGGGCATGCGCATGCAGTTGCAGGCGAGTCTGGAGGCCGGAGCCCTGGGTTTATCCACCGGCCTTGCCTACGCCAGCGCCTTCAATGCAGACACCGACGAGGTGCTGCAACTGAGCGAAGAACTGACGGCTTATGGCGCGGTGTACACCACTCACTTGCGCAGTGAATTCGAGCCGGTACTGGAGGCAATGGATGAAGCGTTCCTGATCGGCCGGCATGCCAAGGCCCCGGTGATTATTTCCCACCTCAAGTGTGCTGGTGCGGGAAATTGGGGGCGCAGTCCGCAACTGCTGACGGCGCTTGAAGCGGCGGCGAAAACTCATCCGGTAGGGTGTGATTGTTATCCCTACGCGGCCAGCTCCTCGACCCTGGACCTCAAGCAGGTCACCGATGCGTTCCGCATCACCATCACCTGGTCCACACCGCATCCTGAAATGGGCGGGCGTGACCTGCAGGACATTGCCGCCGAGTGGGATGTTTCGTTGATGGACGCAGCCCGCCGCCTGCAACCGGCGGGAGCGGTGTACTACGGGATGGACGAGGCGGATGTACGGCGCATTTTGGCGCACCCTTTGTCGATGGTCGGGTCGGATGGGTTGCCTGAAGACCCGTTTCCCCATCCGCGCTTGTGGGGCGCGTTTCCTCGGGTGCTGGGGCATTTCAGCCGGGATGTCGGATTGTTCCCGTTGCACACCGCTGTGCACAAAATGACCGGGCTGTCGGCGGCGCGTTTTGGCCTGGCTGAGCGAGGCGAAATTCGTCAAGGGCACTGGGCTGACCTGGTGTTGTTCGACCCGTTACGCGTGCGGGATGTAGCGGACTTCAAAGAACCACAGCGGGCAGCCGAGGGCATTGATGGCGTGTGGGTCAACGGTGTGTTGAGCTACAGCGAAGGGCAGGCGACGGGGCAGCGCTCGGGTCGATTCCTGGCGCGCAACGGGGATTTGCGTCGGGGTTTTTCGCCTCTATAGTGGGTGCTTTCAAACAGGGAGCCATCGCGATGCACTTAGGAAAAGTCACCCCCATCCTGCGGATTTTCGACGAGGCCAAGGCGCTGGAATTCTATGTCGACTTCCTCGGGTTCAAGGTCGATTGGCAGCATCGTTTCGAGGCAGATTTTCCGTTGTACCTGCAGGTGTCGCTGGGCGAGTGCGTGCTGCATTTGTCCGAGCATCATGGCGATGCGTCGCCGGGCGCAGCGGTGCGTATCCAGGCGCAGGGGATAGACGCGTACCAGCAGCAATTGCAGGCCAAGGGCTACCGTTATGCCAAGCCGGGCGTGGAGGAAACACCTTGGGGCTCGCGGGAGATGAGTATCAAGGACCCGTTTGGGAATCGGCTGGTGTTTGTCGAGGAGGGTGAAGAGTAATTGCAGCCCCGGTCAGTGACCGGGGCTACCTCTGTGGTGAGCTTCCTTTACACCCGGAAATGACTGACCATCTGCTGCAACTGGCTACCCAAACGCGCCAATTCCACGCTCGACTTGGCCGTCTCGTCACTCGCCGTAGCGGTCTGCTCCGACACATCGCGTACGTTCACAATGCTGCGGCTGATCTCTTCGGCCACGGCGCTCTGCTCTTCGGCGGCGGCGGCGATCTGCTGGTTCATCGACTGGATATTCGACACGGTACGGGTGATGTTTTCCAGCGATACGCCAGCCTTGCGCGTCAGCTCGACGCTGCTGTCGGTGAGGCTGCGGCTGTTGTTCATCACGTTGGCCACTTGTTGGGTACCGTTCTGCAAGCCGGCCACCAGGCCTTCGATTTCCTCGGTGGATTTCTGCGTACGCTGGGCCAGGCCACGTACTTCGTCGGCGACCACGGCGAACCCACGACCGGCTTCACCGGCGCGCGCAGCTTCAATCGCCGCGTTGAGTGCCAGCAGATTGGTCTGTTCGGCCACGGCCTTGATCACATCCATCACGCTGCCGATCTTGTTGCTCTCTTGTTGCAGGTGGGCCATGGCGTCGGTGGAGCGCGCCACTTCAGCCGCCAGGCGTTCGATCTGGGCGATGGCCTCGGCCACAACTTTATCGCCCGCGCGCGCTTGGCCGTCGGCATCGGCGGCGGCCAGTGAGGCCTGTTCGGCGTTGCGTGCCACTTCCTGCACGGTGGCGGTCATTTCATGCATCGCCGTAGCGACCTGGTCGGTCTCGATCTTCTGGCTGTTGACGCCAGCGCTGGTCTGCTCGGTCACGGCCGACAGTTCCTCAGCGGCGCTGGCGATCTGGGTCACGCCATCACGAATCCCGCTGATCAGTTCACGCAAGGTGGTGCCCATGCGCTGGATGCCTTGTTGCAGCACGCCCAGTTCGTCACGGCGAGTGACCTGGATGTTGTGGCTCAGGTCGCCGGAAGCGATGCGTTCGACCACCGCCAGGGTGTCTTGCAGCGGACGGGTGATCTGGCGAGTGATCACCAGCGCCGCGATGATGCCCACCAGTAGGGCCAGCAAGGTGCTGATCAATTGCAGGCTACGGGCCTGGGCGCTTTCGGCGTCGCGACGTTCCAGCTGGATGTCGTACAGCTTGTCGCTGATCGTGACGATATCGGTGCCTTGGGTGGTCATCTCGGCACGGGCGGTAACGATGTTGGCGTTGGCGGCCTTGTAGCTCTGCACGGCGCTGCGATAGGCACCGAGTGCGGTGTCCAGCGCGGCCAGCGCGGTTTGCTGGCTGGCGCCGAAGACGGCGTTGAGGCTTTTCAAACTCGCGATGGCTTTGTCGATTTGTGCAGCGGCGCGGGCTTCGTTTTCTGCGTTGACAGTGTTGGTGTAACCCCGCACTTCGTAGCGCGCCAGCATGAACTCTTCCTTGGCGTCGGTCACGGCCTGGAACTGAGCGAAACGCTCCGGGCTGTCGGGCATCTGCTGCACGCTGGTGTCCAGGGCGTTGATTTGTGCGTTGGCGATGTCGGCTTTGTCGCCCATGACCTGGCGCGCAGCATTGCCGTTGCGATAGGCCTCGCGCATTTTGTTCAAGGACTGCTGATAGGCCGTGATGACGGCTTTCTGTTCATTGAGCAGCTTGAGGTTTTCCGGGCTCTTGAAGCTGTCCAGCAGTTTTTGTTGCTGGCCGACGAAGGCGTCGAGGCTGGTCTGTACGTTCTGCGCCACGGCTTCGTCACCGTTGGCCAGCATGTATTGCAGGCGCACGATGCGCAGCTTGGTCAGCGAGGCGTTGAGCTGGGTGATGTCGCTCATCCAGTTGCTGCGGTCGATCAAGCCGCCCAGGCTGGTCCAGCCGGTGAGTGCCAGGATCGAGGTGAGGACCAGTACCAGGCCAAAGCCCAGGCCGAGTTTGAGGTTGACGCTGATGTTACCGAACCAGCTGTTCATCGAAAGCTCCTTGAGAGTGATGTCTGTCTGCTGGACGGGGTGTTGTTGTTTGAGCCAGCCAAGATGTGTAGGGCTGTATCGGCGGCAAAGGGCAATTCTGAAATACTTTTGTTGAGGGGCGACGAAGGGGCGCTATTACCGCGCAGCAATGGCGACCCTCCGGGCTCAGGACACAGTGGTAGGCACCACAGTTAGCCTCATGCACGAAGCGGCGGTGTGGCTCAGGTGAACGCTATTGTGGGCAACCCGAGGCCGGCTGGCCTGGCCTGAAGGTTCGCCGCTGTTGGGGTTGACGTCAAAGCGCGGGAAATTGCTGCTGGCGATATCCAGGCGCAGCCGATGGCCGCGCTTGAACAGGTTGCAGGTAGCGAAGGGTTCGATCAGCACCTTGACCCGTTCGCCTGGCGTCAGGAGAGTGGGCTGCTCCCACGACGCTCGGTAACGGCAGCGGCGGATGCCGTCGGTGATATTCATGGCAAATCCATCGGGATAATCGACGCTGGGTGGATACACGTCCACCAGCTTGGCGGTGAAGTCGGTGTCGGGTGCATCGCTCTCGATCCACAGTTCGATTTGCACCTCACCGGCGACGATCAGGTCTTCGTCGAGTGGCTCGGTCTGGAAGCTCAAGACGTCATCACGCTGGGCCAGGGGGCGGTTATCACCTTGGGTGCCGAAAAAGTCGGGACGCTCCCGTTGATCGAAGGCTCCACCGACGAAGACGGGGGCGCCAGAGGTCAGCGCGCCGCCGATGGTCGGGACCGGGTGAGCCGGGTCGGCGCGATAACTCAAGCGGGCGTCTATCTCCACAGGTGCGGTGCGGCTCAACTGTCTGCATGCATTCAGGTAGAGGGTCAGTGTCTGGCTGCCGGGCAGTGGCCATTGCGTAGTGTGCAACCAGCGGCCGCCATGGTGCAGCCGCCCGTTTTCGTCGCGACGACCGCTGCCGCCCCCCATCAGAAACACCTGCACGCTGGCCGTCGTGGTGCGGGGCGACGGCTTCAGGGTTTGCTCGAACCAGGCCAGGCGACAACTGAGCCAGTCCTGATCGACCTGCCCATCGAAAGCGGCTTGCGGGCCGAACTCCACATCGCCGCTGTGGCTGATATTACGGTCGCCATGCAGCCACGGGCCCATCACCAGCCGTTGGCGGGCGGTACCGTTTTGTGTGAAGGCGCGGTAGTTGGCGAGGGTCGAGCTGACATAGGCGTCATACCAGCTGGACATGAACAGCACCGGAATATCGGGCAGTTGACCATAGTGGCCTTCAGCATAGATGCCGGACTTCTGCCAATACTCATCGAAGCGGCCCCGCGCCCACTGCTCCAGCACATAGGCTTCATATTCCGGGACATGGCGCAGTGGCGATTTCCCGGCTTGCCACGGCATGCGAGTGAACCACTGATAAATATCCTCCTGCTCCAGCGCTTCACGAATCAGCGGATCGGCCAGCGCCGCCGGGCTTTCCTTGGCCTGGCGAAAAGCCCAGGTTGCCTGCTTGAGTTCGAAGGCGCCGCCCTGGCGAATTCCGCACTGGTAGGCATTGGCGAAGCCGCCGCTGTCGAGCACCATGCTGCTCAGGCCAGGAGGGTGCAGGCAGGCCATCGCCAGTTGGGTGTGGGCAGCGTAGGACAAGCCCATGCTGCCGATCTCGCCGTTGCACCAGGGCTGTTGGACGATCCAGGCCAGGCTGTCGAAACCGTCGTTGCCCTCGGCGGTGTATTTGGTGAACGTGCCTTCGGAGGCGTAGCGCCCACGGCAGTCCTGGAAGATCGCGACGAAGCCTTGCTCGATAAACCGTCCGGCCATCTGCTCGCGGGAGATGTGCTGGCCGTCGAGCTGTTTTTCCGAGCGCGAGGGCTTGCTCTTGTCGTAGGGCGTGCGTTCGATCACCACCGGAAAAGGTCCATCACCTTCCTTCGGCAGATAAATATCGGTGGCCAGGTGGACGCCGTCACGCATCGCAATCATTTGGTTGCGCAGGACTTGCATGGCGATAACACTCATCGATTCAGTACCCGCTCGTCACCGCAATGGCCAGCAACACCATCGCCAGCACGGCGTAGATCAAGAATAAAGGCAGGATGAAACGCGCCCACTGGCCCCAGCCGACATTGGCGGTAGCCAACAGCACCAGCAAGCCGCTGGAAGTGGGGGTGATCATGTTGGTCAGGCCATTGCCCAGTAAAAATGCGAACACCGTGGTCTGTGGGCTGACCCCGGACAGCTGGCCCAAGGGGCCGAAAATCGGCATGGTCACGGCGGCCTGGCCCGAGGTGGACGGGATCAGCACATCCAGCCCCAGTTGTGCGAAGAACATTCCGTAAGCCGACACAATCGGGCCGTGATCGCCCACCAAGTTGGCCAGGCTGTTGACGATGGTGTCCAGTACCTGGCCGGTACTGAGGATAATTTCCACGGCGGTGGCCAGGCCGATCAGTACGCCGGCGATCAGTACCTTCTTCATCCCATCGACAAAGGCGCTGGCGGCAACGCTTGCACCGAGCCCGGCGATCACACTGAAGGCCACCGTCAGCAGTAAGTAGAACGCCGACAGCTCGTGGTATTTCCAGGCCCAGCGGTTGGAGGCGTAGACCAAAAAAGCGATGCCCGTCAGCAGCACGATCAGGTTGCCCAAGTGCCGCATGGGCAGCGGTGTGCTTTGGAATGTGATCTGCGCTGTGGCATCGAAACCGTGCTTGCGAATGCTCCACAGTACGAAGGCAATTCCCACCAGCAGGAACGTGCAGTAGGCCAACACGCGCATGCTCAGGCCGCTGAAGATCGGCAAGCCAACCATCGGCTGGGCGACGGACAGCGCCACAGGATTGGAGATTGAGGCCAGGTAGCCGATCTTCACCGAGATCGTGACAATGGCCAGGCCGATCAGGTTCGACAGCCCCAGCCGGTTAGCCATGGCAACCATCAAGGGCACGATCAGGATGAATTCCTTGGCCAGGCCCATGAAGGTACTCCCGGCGGAAAACACCAGCATCAGGCACGGCACCAATACGTAGATATTGCCCCGGGTCAGCCCCAGCATGCGTTCCAGCCCGGCATCGATCACCCCGGCCTTGTTCAGCACACCGAACATGCCGCCGATGAACAGCACCATGAAAATCAGCGCCGCACGTTTCTCGATGCCCTGGGGAATGGCCATGAAACCTTCCGCCAGAGACACCGGACGTGCCACGGTGTCGAAGGCTTTGCGTGGCTCCAGGGCGAACAGTTGGCTCAGGGAATCGTGTTTTTCCAGTACCTGATACGAGCCCGGCACCACCAGGCCATTCTGGCGCTGGAACGTGCCCGAATTCACGGCGTAGGTAAACGCCACCGCGAGCAGGACAATACTCAGCAAGATGATGGCGGGATTGATCTGTTTGCGTTGCGTGGTTTTCCCTACCGCTGCTTGGGTGGGGGTGCTCTGCGATTCACTCATGCTGGTGGCCCCGGCGTGCGCCGTTATTGTTATAGGGGTGACACGTGTGGGGCGGACACTAGGGCAAACTTTTCGCGGCGACAACGTTATGCGTAGGGTGGGTTGGGCTATGCGTTTTGTTCGGCAAGACGCTGCTTGAGATGCTCGGCAAACGCGTTCACCAGTTGCGAGCGCGGTTCATTGGCGCGAAACGCCAGGCCGAATGCGTAGGGCAGCGCCGGGCGGAAGGGGCGCGTGACGATGGGCAAATGCAGGAAGTGACTGGCCAGCAGACCGTTGACGATCGACACCCCCAGCCCCTCGGCAACGAAGCTGCACGCCGCCCCTACCGAGTGCACCTCGACCCGTACCTGCGGCGTGAGGTTGGCCGCGCGGAACACCTGGTTCAGTTCGGCTCGCAGTGCCCGTTGCCGGCCGAGCATCACCAGCGGCACGTTGCGCAGGTGCTGCACTTCGATGCAAGCGTGACGGGTCAGCGGATGCTCGGCCGGCATCACGCAGACGCCTTCGGTTTGCAGCACCGGCTCGACGTCGAAGTCGGGGATTTCCGTGGGCAGGCGCACAAAACCCAGGTCGGCGGAACGGTCCAGCACCGCACGCTCGATCATGTCGTAGGAACCGGTCAGCAATTCGACGACGATGTCGTCATGGCCCTTGAGAAACTCGGTCACGATGCGTGGCAACAGTCCCTGGGCCATGCTGGTGGGCACCCCGACCTTGAGCAGGCTTTTGCGTAAGCGTCCTGCACGCATCTCGTCGGCCAGGCGCTGGATCCGCTGCATGCCATCCACCAGCCCGGCGACTTCGGCAAGCAATTCCTCGGCTTCCGGCGTGGCCATCAGGCGGCCCTTCTTACGCAGGAACAAGACAAAACCCAAGTGTTCTTCCAACTGGCTCAGCAGGCGGCTGACCGCCGACTGCGAGAGGCCCATGCGCGTCGCTGCGCCGATGGTCGAGCCGGTGGACATGATCGCCTTGAAGGCTTCGAGTTGCTTGAGATTCACCGTGGTTTTCCTGTCGGTTGGGAAGGGCGGCCGGTGCTTCACGCATAGCCTGATGCGCTTCTCGCATAACGTTGTGAGGCGGCGGGCGAGCCGTTAGTGTCCGCTCCAACGCGACACGCCGTCCAGCCTGCCGCGCCGTGCAATCGCCCATAAAAAACACAACATGGCATTGAGGAAAGGTTTATGCGTGAGCTTTTCACGAAGCGGGAAATAGTTTCGGCGGGACTGCTGGCGAGCCTGTCACCGGCATTGATGGCCCAGGGGGTCTGGGAGGATTCCTACGGCCGATTGACCTTGCGCAACTTCTACTTCAACGACGGCTACCGCGACGGTGGTGAAGACCGCAAGGAGTGGGCCCAAGGCTTTCTGCTCAATCTTCAATCGGGTTATACCGAGGGTACCGTAGGCTTTGGCCTGGATGCTCTGGGGCTGGCGGGACTGCGCCTGGACTCCAGCCCAACCCACGCTGGCACAGGTTTGTTGCCCGTGCATGATGATGGTCATGCGGCCAGCGAGTTCTCCAGCCTGGGCGTCACGGCCAAGATACGCTGGGGCAACACCGTACTAAAAAACGGTACCTTGCTGCCGAAGATTCCGGTGCTGGTGCACAACGATGGTCGCCTGTTGCCGCAGACGTTCCAGGGCACCCAAGTGGAATACAGCGGCATTCGTGACCTGTACCTGCATGTCGGACACCTGGATAAATTCAAGCTGCGCAACTCCACCGACAGCGTGGCTATCTATCCCCAGGGCTACAGTGGCAAAAAAGGCAGTGACTTCAATTTTGCCGGCGCCACATATGCCTTTACGCCCAAGCTCAGCGGTAGCTGGTACTACGGTGAAATGCGTGAATTCTATCGGCAGCAGTTCTTCGGCCTGGTGCACAAGCAGCCGGTGGGCAGCGGCACGCTGACCAGCGACTTGCGCTACTTCATCAGCACCCAAGCGGGTGAAGCTCGCAACGGTCAGGTCGACAGTGACATGTTCAGCGGCTTGTTTACTTACCGCCTGGGCGCGCAGGCGCTGGGTGTGGGCTATCAGAAGGTCAGTGGCGAGACCGCCGTGCCGTATGCCAGTGTGTCGACGGTGTATTCCTTCAGTAACGCGGGTGTGGGCAAGTTCATCCAGGCGGGTGAGCAAACCTGGATGCTGCGCTACGACTATGACTTCGCAGCGCTACTGCCGGGTTTGAGCTTCATGACCCGTTACTACAAAGGACAAAACGGTGACGTCAGGGGGCGCGAGGCGCGGGAGTGGGAATCCGACACTAACTTGCGCTATGTGATCCAGAACAGCACCCTCAAAGGCTTGGGAGTGGAGTTGCGCAAGGCCACTTATCGTTCGACCTATGCCAGTGACCGTGACAACTTCCGGTTGTACCTGACTTACGACCTGGCGCTCTGGTAGTCGGGGGAGGGGGCTGATCATGGGCCGGTCTTGTGTGCTAGTCTGCGGGCCCTTTTAGTTTTGGATGGCACGGGAAACCGTGTTGTCCTACAGCGGAGCCTCTTCATGTCCGAAGTTAATCTGTCCACCGACGAAACCCGCGTCAGCTACGGTATCGGCCGTCAGTTGGGCGACCAACTGCGCGACAACCCGCCACCAGGCGTCAACCTCGATGCGATCCTGGCCGGCCTGACCGACGCGTTCGGTGGCAAGCCAAGCCGTGTCGACCAGGAGCAAATGGCGGCCAGCTTCAAGGTGATCCGCGAAATCATGCAAGCTGAAGCCGCGGCCAAAGCTGAAGCCGCTGCAGGCGCCGGCCTGGCATTCCTGGCTGAAAACGCCAAGCGTGACGGCATTACCACCCTGGCTTCGGGCCTGCAATTTGAAGTGCTGACTGCCGGTGATGGCGCCAAGCCGACCCGTGAAGACCAAGTGCGTACTCATTACCACGGCACTCTGATCGACGGCACTGTATTCGACAGCTCCTACGAGCGTGGCCAGCCTGCAGAATTCCCGGTGGGCGGCGTGATTGCCGGCTGGACCGAAGCCCTGCAGTTGATGAATGCCGGCAGCAAATGGCGCCTGTACGTGCCGAGCGAACTGGCTTACGGCGCTCAAGGCGTTGGCAGCATCCCGCCGCACAGCGTTCTGGTGTTCGACGTCGAGCTGCTCGACGTTCTGTAAGACCTGCTGTTGATCACCTGTAGGGTGGTTCATGGGTGGAACTTGCCATTGAGCTCCGTCGCCGGGCGCAACGCTCGGGCATAGCAGAACAAAAACAGGTTCCTCACCACTTCCTTCAGTACCCCAGGCTCACTGGAGCTCAGGCCATTCACGTCCAGGTCGCCCTGATCCTGCAGTTCATTCAGCGCTTCTTCTTCCAGCACAGCACAGACTTCGCCGGTTTCCCGATGCAGGATCCGCAGGTAGGGGTGTGGGCGGTCCAGCCAGGCGTCTATCAAATAAGTCATGGTCGTTCTCCTTGATGGGTTTCAATGAGAATAATTCTTATTCGTAGAATAGCAAGTGCCTATTGGCGGTTTGCGCTTTTTTCTGTGTGGAGATTGAGGCGGGTCAAGCAACAGGGCGAAACGCCATCCCACGGCGGGCGTGGGATGGTTGCAGCATGATCAGACTTTACGCACGAACTCAGACTTGAGTTTCATCGGGCCGATGCCGTCAATCTTGCAATCGATATCGTGGTCGCCATCGCACAGGCGGATGTTCTTGACCTTGGTGCCGACTTTCACCACCAGGGAAGTGCCCTTGACCTTGAGGTCCTTGATCACGGTGATGGTGTCGCCGTCCTGCAGGACATTGCCCACAGAGTCCTTCTTCACGGTTTCATCGCCGGCTGCTTCGGCCTCGCCATTGGCGGACCACTCATGGGCGCATTCCGGGCAGATCAGCTGGGCGCCGTCTTCATAAGTGTATTCGGAATTGCATTTCGGGCAGGGTGGCAACGTGCTCACTAAAGCTCCTTGAGATTCAGGATGGCTAAAAGTCGCACATTATATAGGGGATTGTGGTCTTGCAGGTTGTATGAAATCCAAATGTGGGAGGGGGCTTGCTCCCGATGGCGGTGTAACAGCCAACTTATCCATTGGCTGACACACTGCCATCGGGAGCAAGCCCCCTCCCACATTGGCCCGCGTGTATTTTAGTGCGTACGCGCGACCGCAAACTCACTCAGCTCAACCAATGCGTCCCGGTATTCGCTGGCGGGCAGGGCTTGCAGGCACTGGATCGCACGGGCTACGTAGTCACGCGCCAGTTGCGCGGTGTACTCCAGCGAGCCGGACGCTTCGACGGCGGCGCGAATGGCTTCCAGGTCTTCGATCCCGCCTTTCTGGATCGCCTTGCGCACCAGGGCGGCCTGTTCCGGCGTGCCTTCGCGCATGGTGTAGATCAGCGGCAGGGTCGGTTTGCCTTCGGCCAGGTCGTCACCGACGTTCTTGCCCAGAGTCTCGGCGTCGCCACGGTAGTCGAGCAGGTCGTCCACCAATTGGAACGCCACGCCCAGGTGGTCGCCAAAGGTGCGCAGCGCTTCGGCCTGTTCGGCGGTCGCGCCACACAGCGCGGCGGCGCTATGGGTGGAGGCTTCGAAGAGCATCGCGGTCTTGCCGCGAATCACTTCCATATAGGTTTCTTCGGTGGTGCTGGCGTCGCGTACCTTCGACAGCTGCAACACTTCGCCTTCGGCGATGATGCGTGTGGCCTGTGAAAGAATCTTCATCACCGGCATCGAACCCAGCTCGACCATCATTTCGAACGAGCGCGAATACAGGAAGTCGCCCACCAGCACGCTCGGGGCGTTGCCCCACATTGCGTTGGCGGTCTCGCGACCACGGCGCATACCGGACATGTCGACCACGTCGTCGTGCAGCAGGGTGGCGGTGTGCAGGAATTCGATGGTGGCCGCCAGCAGGCGCAGGTCATCGCCTTCGCGGCCCAGGGCCTTGCCGCACAGCAACACTAATAAAGGACGCAGGCGCTTACCGCCCGCCGACGTAATGTAGTCGCCAATTTTGGCGACCAGCGGCACTTTAGACGTCAGCTGCTGCTTGATGATGCCGTCGACGGCGCTAAAATCGTCCGCGACCGCGCGGTAGAAAGCTTGGGGTTGCATCAGCGACAGTCGCTCCAGAAGGGTTGCGCGGCATGCTAGGACCCATGCCCCTGGGTGTCAAGGCGCGATGGACGGCCTCTTGCAACGCGTCTATTGCTTGCGTACAATCGCGCACCCTGAACTTCCTGGGCAGCACCTGCCTTACGCAATTGCATTCGGGACGTCCATCCCATGCAGCCATGCCAGCCAATACCTCTTCTTATAAAGCGCTGGGTGAGCAGGATTATCGGAGAAATACCATGTCGTACGCAGTAATTGTTACTGGTGGCAAGCAATACAAGGTCGCCCCAGGTGAATACCTGAAGATCGAAAAACTGGAAATCGCTACTGGCGAATCCGTGACTTTTGATCGCGTTCTGTTGGTCGCCAATGGCGATGACGTGAACATCGGCGCTCCAGTTGTTGCTGGCGCTACCGTTGTGGCTGAAGTGATCTCCCAAGGTCGTCACGATAAAGTCCGCATCATCAAGTTCCGTCGTCGTAAGCACCACATGAAGCGTATGGGCCACCGCCAGTGGTACACCGAGATCAAAATCACCGGTATTCAGGCTTAATTTCAGCCTAATTCCTCACTAGGAGAATTGACTCATGGCACACAAAAAAGCTGGTGGTAGTACCCGTAACGGTCGCGACTCAGAAGCCAAACGCCTTGGCGTGAAGATGTATGGCGGCCAGAAAATCATTCCGGGCAACATCATCGTGCGTCAGCGCGGCACCCAATTCCACGCCGGTTACGGTGTTGGCATGGGTAAAGATCACACCCTCTTCGCGAAAATCGAAGGCGTGATCAAGTTCGAAGTAAAGGGCGCGTTCAACCGCCGTTACGTGAGCGTTGTCGCAGCTTAATTGCGAGATCGCTGGAAAAGCCCTGTCTTGCGACGGGGCTTTTTCGTTTGTGGAGTGAGTCTCTTGCAAAGCTGTTTGTAATGGCGAGGGCAGCAGGTTTTGCAGTCGTTGCTTGAGGTCGCTGCGCTCATTTTTGCAAGAGTCTTATGTCTTGGTTTCTTAAGCTCGTCCGTGCGGCGAGAGGCGTTTTGTTATGAAGTTCGTTGATGAAGTTTCCATCCGAGTAAAAGCAGGCGACGGCGGTAACGGTTGCATGAGTTTCCGTCGCGAAAAGTTCATTGAAAACGGTGGCCCAAACGGCGGTGACGGCGGCGACGGCGGTTCCATCTACATGATGGCCGACGAAAACCTCAACACCCTGGTCGACTACCGTTACACCCGGCACTTCGATGCCGAGCGTGGCTCCAACGGCGGCAGCACCGACTGCACCGGTAAAAAAGGTGAAGACTTGGTACTGCGCGTACCGGTCGGCACCACGATCATCGACTCGGCCACCCAGGAAGTGATCGGCGACCTGACCAAGGCCGGCCAGAAGTTGATGGTTGTGCAGGGCGGCTGGCACGGGCTGGGTAACACCCGGTTCAAGTCCAGTACCAACCGTGCACCGCGCCAGACCACGCCGGGCAAACCGGGCGAGCAGCGCGACCTCAAGCTGGAAATGAAAGTACTCGCCGACGTAGGCCTGCTGGGCCTGCCGAACGCCGGCAAAAGTACCTTCATCCGCTCGGTGTCGGCCGCCAAGCCGAAAGTCGCCGACTACCCGTTCACCACCCTGGTGCCAAACCTGGGCGTGGTCAGCGTCGACCGTTGGAAAAGCTTCGTGGTCGCCGACATTCCTGGCCTGATCGAAGGCGCTTCCGATGGTGCAGGCCTGGGGATTCGCTTCCTCAAGCACTTGTCGCGCACCCGTTTGCTGCTGCACCTCGTCGACATGGCGCCGCTGGACGAAACCAATGCTGCCGATGCCGCCGAAGTGATCGTCAGCGAACTGACCAAGTTCAGCCCGGCCCTGGCCGAGCGTGATCGTTGGCTGGTGCTGAACAAGTGCGACCAGATCCTTGAAGAAGAGCACGAAGAGCGCGTCAAGGAAATCGTCGACCGCCTGGAGTGGGAAGGTCCGGTCTACGTGATCTCGGCCATCGCCAAAGAAGGCACCGAGCGCCTTTGCCGCGACATCATGCGTTATCTGGAAGACCGCGCCGACCGCCTGGCGGCTGACCCGGTCTTCAAGGCCGAACTCGCCGAGCTCGACCAGCAGATCGAAGACGAAGCCCGTGCCCAGCTGCAAGCGCTGGACGACCAGCGTGCCCTGCGCCGCAGCGGCGTGAAGTCGGTGCATGACATCGGCGACGATGATTGGGACGAGGAAGACGTGGATGATGAAGACGGTCCGGAAATCATTTACGTGCGCGACTGATTCGTTGCGATAAACTTGAACGCCGCTCCTCTGGAGCGGCGTTTTGGTATCCGGGTATAACGTTATGGGCGGCGCTGGGTCGCGCGGCCCTCACTCTAAGGTTGAAGATGATGCGGAGCAAAGTGACAGGTGCGCAGCGCTGGGTCGTAAAGATCGGCAGCGCGTTGCTGACGGCCGATGGCAAGGGACTCGATCGCGCAGCCATGAGCGTCTGGGTCGAGCAGATGGTGGCCTTGCATGAGGCCGGTGTCGAGTTGGTGCTGGTCTCGTCCGGGGCAGTTGCCGCCGGGATGAGCCGCCTCGGCTGGACCGCGCGACCCAGCGCGATGCACGAACTGCAAGCCGCCGCCGCCATCGGCCAGATGGGCCTGGTGCAAGCCTGGGAATCGAGCTTTGCCGAGCACGGCCGCCACACGGCGCAGATCCTGCTGACCCACGACGACCTGTCCGACCGCAAGCGCTACCTCAACGCCCGCAGCACCTTGCGTGCGCTGGTGGAGCTCAAGGTCATCCCGGTGATCAACGAGAACGACACGGTGGTCACCGACGAAATCCGCTTCGGCGACAACGACACCCTGGCTGCCCTGGTGGCCAACCTGGTGGAAGCCGACCTGCTGGTGATTCTCACCGACCGCGACGGCATGTTCGACGCCGACCCGCGCAACAACCCTGATGCCCAGCTTATCCATGAAGCGCGCGCTGATGACCCGGCGCTGGACGCCGTGGCCGGCAGTGTCGGCGGCGCCTTGGGCCGTGGCGGCATGCAGACCAAGCTACGCGCCGCCCGCCTGGCCGCGCGCTCCGGTGCCCACACCATCATCGTCGGCGGGCGCCTGGAGCGCGTGCTGGACCGTCTCAAGGCCGGGGAGCGCATCGGTACGCTGCTGTCGCCCGAGCGCGGCATGCTGGCGGCGCGCAAGCAGTGGCTGGCCGGGCACCTGCAAACCCGTGGCACCCTGGTGCTGGACGCGGGGGCGGTGTCGGCGTTGTCCCAGGGCAACAAGAGCCTGCTGCCGGTGGGCGTCAAGTTGGTGCAAGGCAGCTTCCGCCGCGGCGAGATGGTGGTGTGCGTGGCGCCGGATGGTCGTGAGGTCGCCCGCGGCCTGGCCAACTACAGCGCCCTTGAGGCGCAGAAGATTATTGGACAATCGTCTGAAGCGATTGTCGGACTCTTGGGCTACATGGCGGAACCGGAACTGGTGCACCGCGATAACCTCATTCTGGTTTAAACGAAGGAATACCCGATGCGCGTAATGAAGGGATTGCTTGGCCTGTTGCTCGCCATGCCACTGCTGGCCTCGGCCGAAGAGATTGCCCAGGTCTCGACGGTGTTCAAGTTTGTCGGCCCCAACGACCGGATTGTGGTCGAAGCGTTTGACGACCCCAAGGTCGATGGTGTGACTTGCTATCTGTCCCGTGCCAAGACCGGTGGCGTCAAAGGCGGCCTGGGCCTGGCCGAAGACCGCGCCGAAGCCTCGATTGCCTGCCGCCAGGTCGGCCCGATCCACTTCAAGGGCGAGCTCAAGGACGGTGACGAAGTGTTCAAGGAACGCACCTCGCTGGTGTTCAAGACCATGCAGGTGGTGCGTTTCCTCGACAAGAAGCGCAACACGTTGGTGTACCTGGTCTACAGCGACCGCCTGATCGAAGGCAGCCCGCAGAACGCGGTGACGGCGATCCCGATCCTGCCGTGGCCGACCGCTCAGTAACCTGCAGGCGGGTTTTGTTACGGGCGTCTATAATTGCGGGCTTGCGGGTTGTAAGCTCAAGGCGTCGCGAGGCGTAGAAAAATAGGATATCTGGAGTTCGTCATGAGTGCTTTCCACGACCTGAAACTCAAAGCGTTGGATGGGCAAGAGCTGCCGCTGGCGCCTTTCAAGGGGCAAGTTGTGCTGGTGGTCAACGTGGCCTCCAAATGCGGCCTGACCCCGCAATATGCGGCGTTGGAAAACCTCTATCAGCAGTACAAGGACCGGGGTTTCACCGTGCTCGGCCTGCCGTGCAACCAGTTTGCGGGCCAGGAACCGGGCACCGAGGAAGAGATCCAGCAATTCTGCAGCCTCAACTATGGGGTGACCTTTCCCTTGGGCAGCAAACTCGAGGTGAACGGGCAGGAGCGTCACCAGCTCTACCGCCTGCTGGCGGGCGAGGGCGCTGAATTTCCTGGGGATATCACCTGGAACTTCGAGAAATTCCTGCTCGGCAAAGATGGCCGCGTGCTGGCGCGTTTTTCGCCACGTACGCCACCGGACGATCCATCGATCATCCAGGCCATCGAAAAAGCCCTGAGCTAACCCTGCCACTGTAGGAGCGAGCTTGCTCGCGAAAATCGCCAACGATAACGCGTGTGCTCTGGATGTACGCGGCGTCCTCAGGCGCTTCGCGAGCAAGCTCGCTCCTACAGGTATTCGGTTGCTTTTATCGCCTTAATCACCCAGATCAATAGTGCTACCCAGCACGTTGCGGCGCCCATATTATCCACATCATAAATCCGTCTTATGTGGAGTGCTCCATGCCCGTCCAAGCCTTGTTCAAACCCTTCCAGCTCGGTGCACTGCAGCTGTCGACCCGCGTGGTCATGGCGCCAATGACCCGCTCGTTCTCCCCGGGTGGCGTGCCCAACGCCCAAGTGATCGAGTACTACCGCCGTCGCGCCGCCGCCGGTGTAGGGCTGATCATTACCGAAGGCACCGTGGTCGGCCATCAAGCCTCAAACGGCTACCCCAACGTTCCGCACTTTTACGGCGAAGCGGCGTTGGCCGGCTGGAAGAAAGTGGTCGATGCGGTCCACGCCGAAGGCGGCAAGATTGTTCCGCAGTTGTGGCATGTGGGCGCCGTGCGCCGTATCGGTACCGAACCTGACGCCAGCGTGCCAGCCTACGGCCCGATGGAGAAGCTCAAGGATGGCAAGGTAGTCGTCCATGGCATGACCACCCAGGACATCAAGGACGTGATTAACGCGTTCGCCCAGGCGGCCAAAGATGCTCAACGCATCGGCATGGACGGTGTGGAAATCCACGGCGCCCACGGCTACCTGGTCGACCAGTTTTTCTGGGAAGGCAGCAACCAGCGTACCGATGAGTACGGCGGCAGCCTGGCCAACCGTTCACGTTTCGCTATCGAATTGATCCAGGCCATCCGTGCTGCGGTCGGCCCGGATTTTCCGATCATCCTGCGTTTTTCCCAGTGGAAGCAGCAGGACTACACCGCGCGCCTGGTGCAAACTCCCGAGGCGTTGGGCGAATTCCTCAAGCCGTTGTCCGACGCTGGCGTGGATATTTTCCACTGTTCCACGCGCCGGTTCTGGGAGCCCGAATTCGAAGGTTCCGACCTCAATCTGGCCGGCTGGACCCGCCAGCTGACGGGGAAACCGACGATCACCGTGGGCAGTGTCGGCCTGGATGGCGAGTTCCTGCAGTTCATGGTCAACACCGACAAGGTCGCGCAGCCGGCCAGCCTGGAGAACCTGCTGGAGCGCTTGAATAACGACGAGTTCGATCTGGTCGCCGTGGGCCGTGCGCTGCTGGTGGATCCGGATTGGGCCGTGAAGGTGCGCGAAGGCCGCGAGGCCGACATTCTGCCGTTCAGTCGTGAGGCGTTGACGAGCCTGGTGTAAGCGACGCCAGGGCGGGCACCGGAGGCCCGTCCTTGCATACATCGCGCAACTGACGCTCGAATTGCTCGATGATCGCCGGCCACCCTTGGCGACTGGCGTGTTGCCGGGCATTGAGCCGCGCTCGGCGCAGCGTCTCGCGCTCTTCCAGCAGCCACACGGCCGCATCGCAAAACGCGTTCTCATCCCCCGGCATCGCCAGCACACCGTTGTAGCCGTGGCGAATATGCTGGGTCGCGGCTGCCTGGTCGTAGGCCACCACACCCAGCCCGGACGCCATGGCTTCCAGCACCACATTGCCGAATGTTTCGGTCAGGCTGGGAAACAGAAACAGATCGCCCGAAGCGTAATGCCGCGCCAGTGCTTCACCGCGCTGGGCGCCGCAGAACACCGCGTCGGGCAAATCGCGCTGCAACAGGCTGCGCTGCGGGCCGTCGCCGACAATCACCAGCTTGAGCCGCCGCGATGGATAGGTGGTCTGCAACGTGTAGAAACAGCGTTTGAGCAGCCCGAGATTTTTCTCTTGGGCCAGGCGTCCTACGTGCAGCACCACAATGTCGTCGTTCTCCAACCCCCAGCTTGCGCGTAAAGCATCATCGCGTTTGGCCGGGTGGAACAGTTGGCTATCGACCCCCCGCGACAGCATGCCAAGACGCTCGAAGTGCCGGCGCTCCAGCTCCAGGCGCTGACTCGCGCTGGGAACCAGGGTCAACGTCGACCGGTTATGAAACCAGCGCAGGTAATGGGTGACCAGGCGACTCAACAGGCTCAAGCCGTACTGGTTCGAATACTGTTGAAAGTTGGTGTGAAAGCCGCTGACCACGCTGATGCCCAAGCGTCGCGCTGCGCGTAACGCCGACAAGCCCAACGGCCCCTCGGTGGCGATGTACAACACATCCGGACGCTGGCGGGTCCAGCGGCGCAGGAGTTTGTGCATCGACGATTGGCCCCACTGCAGCCCTGGATACCCCGGTAACGGCCAGCCGCGGCACAGCAGCAACTCATCGTCACTCGGCCGGCTCTGGTCGATGCCTTGGCGGGGACGCACCAGTTCGATTTGATGGCCGCGCGCGCGCAAACCGTCGCACAGGCGGCCAAGGGTATTGGCCACCCCGTTGATTTCCGGCGGGAAGGTTTCGGTGATCAGGGTGATGTGGAGCGAAGCTGTCGTCATGACCCACAGTGTCGCTGCGGGCCATGTCTTCATTGTGTCACTGGGATGATGGATTTATGACCGAGCCACCTGTTGCCCCGCCATCGCTTCGGCACCTTGCTCGCGCACCCAGAACAACGTCGCCCCGGCCACCGCCGCCGGCATCATCAGCAAGTTGACCACCGGCACCAGCAGCACCAGGTAGACGATCCCGCCAAAACTCATGCTCTGCCAGCGCTTCTGGCGCAGCCAGGCGAGCATTTCGTTCCAGCCCAGCTTGTGGTTGTCGGCCGGGTAGTCGATGTATTGGATCGCCATCATCCACACGCCGAACAGCAGCCACAATGGCGCGGCGATCAGGTTGACCACGGGAATGAACGACAGGATGAACAGGCCGATGGCCCGTGGCAGGAAGTAGCCCAGCTTGCGCATTTCCCGGGCCAGGGTGCGCGGGATCATCGCGATCAGCTCGGCCCAGCTGAACGGTGGGAAGTCGTCGGTGCCACGCACCACGATCTCGACTTTCTCCGCGAGAAAACCATTGAATGGCGCGGCGATGATATTGGCGAGCATGGTAAAGGTGAAAAACACCATCAACACCACCAGCACCACGAACAGCGGCCACAGCAGGTAATTCAAAAAGCTCAGCCAGCCGGGCAGCGTGGGCATCAGGTGGTCGACCCACAAGCTGAATTGGTGGCCTGCAAAGTAGATCAGGCCGACGAACAGCACCAGGTTGATCGCCAGCGGCAGCAGTACGAACAGGCGCAGGCCGGGGCTCAACACCAGTTTGAGGCCTTCGCGCAGGTATTGCGGGCCGGAAAGAGCGGGGGCGGGCATGGAAGACTCCGAGCAGAAGGGCGAACGCGCCGACCTTACCGGCTTTGCCGTGGCGGTGAAAGTAGCGACATCAGCGGTTACACCTGAGTGGACAAGAAGGTCGATCAAACCGGTCGACTGCATAGAGACCACCTATGAGCTGGATTGTTATTCCGTATTTCCTTAATCTTGCCCCCCTCTATACGCTGCACCCATTATTTTCAGGATCTGCGAGTTCTAGCCTTCCCCAAGTGCTTCGCGGTCCTTTTTTATTCCAGCCGTCTTGTTGTCCGGGCGGTCGATAGGAGTGAGTCATGTCTGATACCCGTCATTCGCGAGTGATTATTCTCGGTTCCGGCCCTGCCGGTTACAGCGCTGCGGTCTACGCTGCCCGCGCCAACCTCAAGCCGCTGCTGATCACCGGCATGCAGGCGGGCGGTCAGCTGACCACCACCACCGAAGTCGACAACTGGCCGGGCGACGTCCACGGCCTGACCGGCCCGGTGCTGATGGAGCGTATGAAAGAACACGCCGAGCGCTTTGAAACCGAGATCGTGTTCGACCACATCAACAAGGTCGACTTTTCCAAGAAGCCTTACAGCCTGACAGGCGACAGCGGCGTGTACACCTGTGACGCGTTGATCATCGCCACCGGCGCCAGCGCCCGTTACCTGGGCCTGCCATCGGAAGAAGCGTTCATGGGCAAGGGTGTTTCCGCCTGCGCAACCTGCGACGGTTTCTTCTATCGCAACAAGCCAGTGGCTGTGGTCGGTGGCGGCAACACTGCGGTGGAAGAGGCGCTGTACCTGGCCAACATCGCCAGCACCGTGACCCTGGTGCACCGCCGCGAAACCTTCCGCGCCGAGAAGATCCTGATCGACAAGCTGCACGCCCGTGTCGCTGAAGGCAAGATCATCCTCAAGCTCAACGCCACGCTGGACGAAGTCCTGGGTGACAACATGGGCGTGACCGGTGCGCGCCTGAAGAACAATGACGGCAGCTTCGACGAGCTGAAAGTCGACGGCGTATTCATCGCCATCGGCCACACCCCGAACACCTCGTTGTTCGAGGGTGTGCTGGAAGCCAAAGACGGTTACCTGGTAGTGCAGGGCGGCCGTGAAGGCAATGCCACCGCCACCAACATCGAAGGCATCTTTGCGGCTGGCGACGTGGCTGACCACGTCTACCGCCAAGCCATCACCTCGGCCGGCGCCGGTTGCATGGCGGCCCTGGACGCCGAGCGTTACCTTGACGGTCTGAAAGACGCCTCGTTCTAAGCAGCACTGCAAAACAAATGTGGGAGGGGGCTTGCTCCCGATAGCGGTGGTCCAGTACCCAATGTACTGACTGACACACTGCTATCGGGGGCAAGCCCCCTCCCACATTTTGATTTGTGTATGACTCAGGATCTGCGCGTCAGTGGCTGTGCGGTGAATTTCACACCGGCCAGACCATGGGCGATCAACGCGCGGATATTTCCGTGGTCACTGCCCTCCGGCGTAGCCACCACTGAGCGGTAATGCTCGCCAAACGCCAGCAACGCTTCCTGATCGCTCAACCCTTCCAGCAACGCCAATCCAAGTGTCTTGCACGAACCTTCGTTCTGGCCGGCGGCGTTTTCGACATCGCCGTTGGTGAATGCTTGTGGCTGGTAGTCATAACCGGTGGCGACGAACGCCAAGGTGTCGGCGAAGGCATGGGTACCGCTGGTGAGGCTGGCGCGCAGGGTGTTCAGGTCAGTCATGGGCTTTTCCTTTGGCAAACGCCGCGTGTTGGTCGGCGCTGGCTTCTTTCTGGTATTGGGCTTTCCACTCGGCGTACGGCATGCCGTACACCACTTCACGGGCGTCATCGAGGCTCAGTTCGATCTGGCGCTCATCGGCCTCGGCCTTGTACCACTTGGACAGGCAGTTACGGCAGAAGCCGGCGAGGTTCATCAGGTCGATGTTCTGTACATCCTTGCGGCTGTCCAGGTGTGACACCAGCCGGCGAAAGGCGGCGGCTTCGAGTTCGAGGCGTTGTTGGTCGTTCATAGGGCTCACTTGACTATCAGCGGCTGGCCGCCAGAGTGATCGAAACCGACTCGGCAAAGCGCAGCGCATGGGGTTTGTCGACTTCGACTTCGGCGTACAGCACCGACTCGTTGCTCATCACCAGGTCGAGCAGCTCTTGGGTCAGGCGTTCGAGCAAGGCGAAGCGGTTGCCTTCGACGTGGGCAATGATGGCCTTGGTGATGGTGCGGTAGTTCAGCGCGTGGTCGATGTCATTATCGCGCACGGCTTCCTGGGCGGCATACAGGATGGTCAGGTTGATCAGCACATCCTGCTTGTTGAGGATTTCGTCCTCGTTGATGCCGATAAAGGTGCGCAGGCACAGGTCCTTGACCCGGATGCGCGCCATGCCTGGTTGAAGTTGTGGCATTGCTACTTGCTCCGTCCAATCAGTTGCAGGAACTCCATGCGCGTGGTGTTCGACTCGCGGAACGCGCCGAGCATCACCGAGGTGTTCATGGTTGAATTCTGTTTTTCCACGCCGCGCATCATCATGCACATGTGCCTGGCTTCGATCACCACCGCCACGCCGGCGGCCTGGGTCACGTCCTGGATGGCGTCGGCAATTTGCCGCGTAAGGTTTTCCTGGATCTGCAGGCGCCTGGCATACATGTCGACGATGCGCGCCAGTTTCGACAGGCCCAGCACCTTGCCGGTCGGAATGTAGGCCACATGGGCCTTGCCGATAAAGGGCAACAGGTGGTGCTCACACAGCGAGTACAGCTCGATGTCCTGGAGGATCACCATCTCGTCATTATCGGAGGCGAAGAGCGCGCCGTTGACGATTTCTTCCAGGTTCTGCTCGTAGCCATGACACAAGTATTGCATCGCCTTGGCGGCGCGCTTGGGGGTGTCGAGCAAACCTTCGCGTTCCGGGTCTTCGCCCAGGCCTTTGAGGATTTCGCGGTAATGGTGGGGCAGGGACAAGGTCATACAACATCCTCAAAACGGCTTACTTGATATGCCGCCCGCCGTTGACGGTCAGGGTGGTCCCGGTGACATAGGGGTTGTCCAGCAGGTAGCGCACGCTCTGGTAGATCACCTCAGGCCCAGGTTCGATGCCCAGCGCCGACTTGGCCAGGACCTTGGCACGGTAGGCCGCGTCGTCGCCTTCATTGAACATCACCATGGCCGGCGCGATGCCGTTGACCTTGATCAGCGGCGCGAACTCTGCGGCGAACGACAAGGTAAGGCTGTCGAGCCCGGCCTTGGTGGCGCAATATGCGATGTGCTGGCGGCTGCCCTTGCGTACCACGTCATCGCTGATATGCACGATATCGGCCGGTGTCGAACGTTGCAGCAGGGGTGAACAATGCCGGTTGATCAGGTACGGCGCAAGCATGTGCACGCTGAACATGTCGGTAAAGGCGTGGCTTTCGTCGTCAGGCGTTTCCGCGATCCAGGCCGAGGCGTTGTGGATGATCGCGCGCAGCGAGTCGGTATGTGCCTTCAGCTCAGTGATGAACGCCACAATCCCCGCTTCGCTGGAAAAATCGGCAAACAGGCCGACCGCACCGCGTTCGCGCAGCAGTTGCACACCTGGGCGTTCGCTGCGGTAGCTGAAGATGACCGATTGCCCTGCATCCAACAGACGCTCGGCGCAATACAGGCCGACGCGCTGGCCGGCACCGGTGATCAGGATCGGGGCGTTGGTTGCAGTCATGGGAGGCTCTAGTCGCTGGCAGGTGGAAACTATACCAGCGACCCGTCTCCCCTGTACTCAGGCAGCGGCTTCGCTGGCCTTGCGCGGTGGCGTGGGATGCAGCCAGTTCGCCAGCAGGTGCGTCGACAGCGGAATAAAGAAGTAAACCATCAGCGGTGTGAGCGCCAAGGTGCTGACCAGCACCCGGCTGAACAGGTCCAGTTCGCCGAGCAAGGGTGCCAGCCCAAAGTTGAACAGCAGCGACACCGGGAAAAACGCCAGCCAGATTGCCACCGCCTGTTTCCAGCGGGGTGGGCGGGCTCCCACAGCGCCAAACCAGCCATCGATGCCGCTCACGCGGTGCTCGGACGGGTCGGCGAACAGCTCGCTGCCACGGCTCAGCCAGGCACTGCGCGAAGCGGAAAACTCCCAGGCATGCAGGGTTTTTTCGTCGGCGAAGCGGAAGATGATCTGGAATTCATCGTCATTGGGCGGCGGGGCCAGCACGCCGGAACCCAGGTAACCGGGGAAGTCGGTGGCCAGTTGTTCGCCTTCGCGCAGCCAGGCCATCAGCTCTTCATAGCGTCCTTTGGCCACGCGGCGCGCGACCATCAACGTGACGGGTGAGGTAGACATGGTATATCTCCAAATGTACGGGTGCGCTGAACCGGGTAGGTGGCGCACAAAGAGGCGGCCGGGTGAGGCCGCTCTCTTAAAAAACAGGCAAGGATTATTCCTCTTTTGCCGAAATACACCAGAGACGTTGGTCCGATAAGTACGGCCTTGAAAAAGACAGGTTGATAAGCGTTAAATACCCTTCAGCCAGCATTGCCACATTTGGTCACCAATGCCCTTGATTACTGCTCCGATTGATAGCATTTCGCGTCCGATTTCGACAGATTCAGATCAGCTTTTTCCGATTCGGGAAGTCTCGAGATTGACAGGCGTAAACCCGGTCACCCTGCGAGCGTGGGAGCGGCGCTACGGGCTGATCCAGCCCATGCGCACCGAAAGCGGGCACCGTCTCTACTCCACGGCCGATATTGAGACGGTCCAGCGTATCCTTGATTGGACTGAACGCGGCGTAGCAGTGAGCAAGGTTGGCAAGATTCTGGCGCGTGACGATCAACAGATCGAAGCGATTCGTGCCGAGCGCGACGCGGCCGAAGACAGCGAATGGCCGCAGTGGCGAGCCCGGCTGATGCATGCCATCAGTGCGTTCGACGATCGTCAGTTGGAGAGCGTGTACGGCCAGGTGTTCTCGACCTATCCCCTGAGCATTGCGTTTCAGGACATTCTGATGCCGTTGTGGCGCGACTTGCTGCGCAACCAGGGCCGTTTCGGCCAGGCCAGTGAATGGCTGTTTTTCGATTCTTTTCTGTGTATGCAGACTTTACTGCGCCTGCAGGTGGCAAGCGCATCGCCCGCTCCCCAGGTATTACTGAGCGCCCTGCCGGGCGATTGCCGCAAATTGGAGCTACTGGTGGCGGCGCTGTTGATGAGCCGGGAGGATTTGTCCGTGAAGGTGCTGGGCTTGGACCAGCCGGTCGATGAGTTGACCCTGGTCTGTGAAAAGATCCGCCCCCAGGCGCTGGTCATGTTCTCCAATCACTCGCATAAGCATGACCTGGCTGCGCGTCTGAGCCGCTTGGCGTTGACCCTGGACTGCCCGCTGTTTCTCGCAGGCGCTGCATCGGACCTGTTGCAGGCCGATCTGGCCGGCACGTCCATCGGCTGCCTCGGCAGCGAAGGGCGCCAGATGCAGCGCCGTTTGCAGCAGTTTCTCAGTGGCGGTCTGGATACCTGATCTCAGGCATGTACATGGGGATGCACCAGACGATGCTGGTGCAGGATGAATTGGCGCAGGCGCTCGATTTCACCTGCGTCACTCTGATTCAGACGGTAGGCAAACAGGCCCCGGGCGGTTTCCCGCTCCAGCGTGCCACGCAACGCAATACGTTCGTAACCGGACGGACTGAACCATAAAGAAAAGGTTTTCGGCGGTCTGGCTCGGCCACGCCCTTCCACCAGCACACCCTTGAATGACACTTCGTGCACCCACAGCGCACTGGCGTAGCCCTTGATGTTCTCCAGGGCCACCGGTGTTTCAAGGGCCAGGCGCCACGGGCGGATCATCGGCCCGTCTTCAAAGATACTCGGCACACCCAGGCGCAGATGCACCGCATGAAACTCATCTTCCACCAGGTGCAGGGGAAAGGTCAGTTGCTGGTTATCGAACTGCGCCTGGATGGTGACTTGGTCGTGAGCGGCCAACCGCGTGAGCAAATCGCGAATCTGCGCACCGCCATTCACCGTCAGGCTCGACCATGCATCCCGCAGGTTGAGCTGCGGGTTGTGCTGCATGTCCTGGATAAACGCCAGTTCGTCCTGGGTCAAAAGAGCATCGCGGTGCATGGATATAGCTCAAAGTTGGGCATTAAAAGGCCATTATCGCTCTAAAGACCGCCATTTTTACAGCTTGTTAATTCCACTCGTCACCTTGAGCGCCGCCAGCTCAGCTTTAAGCTCGGCTACCTGGGCTTCCAGCTGGGCGACGCGTTGCTGCGCTTTTACCTGGACGGTGACGTCTTTTTGCACGCCGACGAAATACGTCTGCTGGTCGGCCGCGTTGTACACCGTTGACAGTGATAACTCGTTCCAGAAATGTGTGCCGTCCTTGCGGTAGTTGCGCAGGATTTCCCGGCACGCGCCACCGCTGTCGAGCGCCTCGCGGATCGCCATCAGGCCTGGCTGGTCACGGTCGCCCGCCTGCAGGAAACGGCAATCCTGATAAAGGATGTCGTCCAGAGTGTAGCCGGTCAGGCGTTCGAAGGCCGGGTTGACGTAGATCAGTGGCTTGTCTTCGCCTTCTCGTTCGGCGACGACAATTCCGTCGTTGGAGGCGTTGATGACCATTTGCATCAGCTTGGCGTTGATCATTGAGCGGTCCATGGCTTGTTGTTGAGGTCTGAAGTTTATGACACGTCTTGAATGTTGCACGGCGCGCGCTGAGAAAACTGCGCCAGCTGCTAATATCCTACGCTTTCGCTCAATTACAGGATCAGATTGATGAAAGTCGCCATCCTTTCCGGCTCGGTCTACGGCACAGCTGAAGAAGTCGCTCGCCACGCCGAAAAAATCCTCAAAGCAGCGGGTTTTGAAGCCTGGCACAACCCGCGGGCCACGCTGGCCGACGTGCAGGCCTTCGCGCCCGAGGCGTTCCTGGCGGTCACATCGACCACCGGCATGGGCGAGCTGCCCGACAATCTGCAACCGCTGTACTCAAGCATTCGCGACCAGCTGCCCGCCGCCTGGCGCGGCCTGCCCGGTGCGGTCATTGGCCTGGGCGACGCCAGCTACGGCGATGCCTTCTGCGGCGGCGGCGAGCAAATGCGCGAAGTGTTCAGTGAGTTGGGCCTGCGCGAAGTGCTGCCGATGCTGCGCCTGGACGCCAGCGAAAGCGTGACCCCGGAGACCGACGCCGAGCCGTGGCTGGCCCAGCTGATTGCCGCACTGCGCTGACCGACCCCGTGAGGCGCTGTCCGCGTACTTTTATTGACGGCGCTTCTCTGACACCGTTTGTACTATTCTCCAGGCTGACTCGCTCAGTCATCAAGCTGGCTGCGAAGGCAACTCCGCAAGCCAGGGCGTCTGACTAGACTGGCTCATCACTTAAAAAATAATAATAAATGCGCCAAGGAGGTCATTATTGTGAGCCTAGCCCCCGTTCTATCGTCACAGAATGTCAAAGATCAGGTCAGCGCGGCCGAATGGCAAGCCCGTGTCGACCTGGCGGCCTGCTATCGCCTGGTGGCGATGCACGGTTGGGATGATCTGATCTTCACGCATATTTCCGCCAAGGTGCCGGGCACCAATGATTTCCTGATCAACCCCTATGGGCTGATGTTCCACGAAATCACCGCCTCAAGCCTGGTCAAGGTGGACCAGGCCGGCAACAAACGCATGGACAGCCCCTACGAGATCAATCCCGCGGGCTACACCATCCACAGCGCCATCCACGAAGTGCGCCACGACGTGACCTGCGTGCTGCACACCCATACTGCCGCCGGTGTCGCCGTGTCTGCGCAAAAGCAGGGCGTGCTGCCGATCAGCCAGCAGTCGCTGTTTGTGCTGTCGAGCCTGGGCTATCACGCCTATGAAGGCGTCGCACTGAATCACGATGAAAAGGCGCGCTTGCAGGCGGACCTGGGCGAACACAACTTTCTGATGCTGCACAACCATGGCCTGCTGACGTGCGGCGCGACCATCGCCGACACCTTTCTGATGATGTTCACGTTCCAGCGTGCCTGTGACATCCAGGTACTGGCGCAGAACGGCGCTGCCGAGTTGATCACCATCGAGCCGCAGATTCTGGCCGGTGCCAAGGCGATGGTGGCGGCTGTCACAAAAAGCGCCCAAGGTATGGGCGGTGCGCTGGCCTGGCCGGCGCTGCTGCGCACATTGGATAACCAGGACCCCGGGTATAAAAGCTGATGCCACTTGCCGAGATACCGCTCAGCGCCTGGCGCAAACGCGGCCAGGATTTCGTCTTTCGCGGCCGCTCCATTCGTTATTGGGTGGCCGGGCAGGGCGAGCCGCTGCTGCTGATCCATGGCTTTCCCACGGCCAGTTGGGATTGGCATTACCTGTGGCAGCCCCTGGCCCAGCGCAATCTGGTGATCGCCTGCGACATGCTCGGCTTCGGCGAATCGGCCAAACCGCTGGATCACGAGTATTGCCTGCTGGAGCAAGCCGACCTGCAACAGGCGTTGCTTGAACACCTGGGGGTGGCAGAGCCGGTGCACATATTGGCCCATGACTATGGCGACAGCGTGGCCCAGGAACTCCTGGCCCGGCATTACGAAGGCCGGTTCCAGATGGCCAGTTGTGCGTTTCTCAACGGTGGGCTGTTCCCCGAAACCCATCGCGCAACCTTGGTGCAGAAATTATTGCTCAGCCCCCTGGGCTGGATGATCGGCCGAGCCTCTGGACGAAGTAGCCTGGCCAACAGTTTTAACCAGATTTTTGGTCCCCGGACGCTACCGAGCGAAAGCGCCCTGGATGATTTCTGGAGTTTGATTGAACACAACGACGGCCCGCGCATCCTGCACAAGCTGATCAACTACATTCCCCAGCGCCGTCGCCTGCGTGACCGCTGGGTGGCGGCAATGCAGCGCGGCGACGTGCCGTTGCGGGTCATCGACGGTGAGGTCGACCCCATTTCGGGCGCGCATATGGTGGAGCGCTATCAACAGCTAGTGCCGAATGCCGATGCCATCTTGCTGGCCGATATCGGCCATTACCCACAGATCGAGGCGCCGGTCCAGGTGCTCAGGCATTACCAGGCGTTTCGCGAGCGTATTGGCCTGCGGTCAGCGCGTGCGGCCTATTCCTGAGCCTTGCGCCACAAGGCGGCATCATCCCGCTGCCTTATCGAGCACCATTCAGCGTCGGCCGTATTTATTGTGACCCAAGGCCCGGTGCCTGACACTCTGCCCATTGCCATCGTCGCCCAAGGAGTTCGGTATGAGTCAGTCAGTGCAGTTGCAGGATAAGGTCGTGATCGTCACCGGCGCCGGCGGCGGATTGGGCCGCGCCCACGCGCTGCTGTTCGCCCGGCACGGGGCCAAGGTGCTGGTCAATGACCTCGGTGGCTCGACCCAGGGCGAAGGCGCCAACGCCTCGGCGGCTGACCGCGTGGTGGCCGAAATCCGCGCAGCGGGTGGCGTTGCGCACGCCAACCATGATTCCGTCACCGATGGCGATAAAATCGTGCAGAACGCGCTGGATGCCTTCGGTCGTATCGATGTGGTGGTGAACAACGCCGGGATCCTGCGCGACAAGACCTTCCACAAGATGGACGACAGCGACTGGGACCTGGTTTACCGGGTGCATGTCGAAGGCGCCTACAAAGTCACCCGCGCCGCCTGGCCGCATCTGCGCGAGCAGGGCTACGGCCGGGTGATCTTCACCGCGTCCACCTCGGGCATCTACGGCAACTTCGGCCAGTCCAACTACGGCATGGCCAAGCTCGGCCTGTATGGCTTGACCCGCACTCTGGCGCTGGAAGGGCGCAAGAACAACATCCTGGTCAACGCGATTGCGCCCACCGGCGCCACGCGCATGACCGAGGGGCTGATCCCGCCACAGGTGTTCGAGCGTCTCAAGCCGGAACTGGTCAGCCCGTTGGTGGTGTACCTGGGCAGCGAAGCCTGCCAGGAAACCTCGGGCTTGTTCGAAGTGGGCGGCGGCTGGATCGGCAAAACCCGCTGGGAGCGCAGCCTGGGCGTAGGCTTTGACCCCGAAGCGGGCTTTTCGCCGGATGACGTGGCGGCGCACTGGCAGCAGATCTGCGACTTCGAAGGGGCGGCGCACCCCAACGACACGATCGAGGCATTGAAGGAGATGATGGCCAACTTGCAGAAGTTCAGCCTCTGATCGTTGCCGTAAAAACAGTGAATCCCGCGGGGCGTCAATGGCGCCCCGTTTTTATTTCAGGCATAAAAAAAGCCGCTGCACAGGCAGCGGCCGAAGTAAGACGTTGGATCAAGGAGCGATAAATCAACGTCAGTGAACACAGGTAACAGATTGAATGTCTTGGCAATCCGTTGAATTCAAGCTTTTCTCCAGAACCTCGGAGCGGGCTGTTTGCCCTGAAAGCGAGATAAGCATAGTCGGTTGTAACAGAATGAGTAATAGCGGTTCAGGACAAGGACTGTTACCAAAACGGCAATAATTGAGCGCATGCCATCGATGCTTCTGATAGGCCACCATCCATCCAATCCATGACGCGCGCCGCACCCATGGCCCGCGCGGCCCGTCATCCTTTCGAGCGACAACACGAATACCTCCTTGGTGCGCTTATCGCTCCTCCTGAGCGGCAGTAGGGTGGGGCCTTCTGTCACTCACCGGGGAAGACGCATGACAAAAACAACAATGCGCGCCATCTTCACGCCACAGGCGCTGGCCGCTGCGGTTGCCTTGGGTTGCTGTGCCCAGGCCCACGCTGTTTCGTTCAACATCGGCGAGATCGAAGGGCAATTCGATTCCTCGCTATCGGTCGGCGCGAGTTGGGGCACGCGGGATGCCGACAAAAGCCTGGTCGGCACCGTCAACGGCGGCACGGGCCAGGCGTCCACCGGGGATGACGGGCGCCTGAACTTCAAGAAGGGCGAGACCTTCTCGAAAATCTTCAAGGGCCTGCATGATCTTGAACTGAAATACGGCGACACCGGTGTGTTCGTGCGCGGCAAGTACTGGTACGACTTCGAGCTCAAGGACGAAGACCGCGAGTTCAAGCAGATCAGCGACCACAACCGCAAGGAAGGCGCCAAATCCAGCGGTGCGCAGATTCTCGATGCCTTCGTCTACCACAACTATTCCCTGGGCGACCTGCCCGGTACCGTGCGCGCCGGTAAGCAAGTGGTCAGTTGGGGTGAAAGTACCTTCATCGGTAACTCCATCAACAGCATCAACCCGATCGACGTGTCGGCGTTCCGTCGTCCGGGGGCCGAGATCAAGGAAGGCTTGATCCCGGTGAACATGCTGTTCGCCTCCCAGAGCCTGACCAATCAGCTCACCGTAGAAGGTTTCTATCAACTGGAATGGGACCAGACCGTACTGGACAACTGCGGCACCTTCTTCGGCGGCGACGTAGCGGCGGATGGCTGCACCGGTAACTACACGGTGGGCAGCCCGGGGATTGCACCGCTGCAACCGATTGCAGCGGCACGCGGCCAAGGCTTTGTGGTCACCCGCGAGGGTGTGGTGGTGCAGCGCGCTGCGGACCGTGATGCGCGTGACTCCGGCCAGTTCGGCGCCGCCTTGCGCTGGCTGGGTGACGACACCGAATACGGCCTGTACTTCATGAACTACCACAGCCGCACCCCGACCGTGGGCACGATTACCGCCAATACCAACCTGGCAACCATCGGCGCCATTGGTGCCGCCGCTCCGCCGGGCTTGGGTGGGGCCCTGGCCCAGAGCACCATGCTCGGGCGTGGCCAGTACTACCTGGATTACCCGGAAGATATCCGTCTGTTCGGTGCCAGCTTCTCCACCACCTTGCCCACCGGCACGGCGTGGACCGGCGAAATCAGCTATCGGCCCAATGCGCCCGTGCAACTCAACACCACCGACCTGACCCTGGCGCTGGTCAACCCGATTGCCGGCAACACCGCGTCGCCGATCCGCAGTTCGTTTGGCGCCGACAACAAAGGCTACCGTCGCAAGGAAATCACCCAGATCCAGAGCACCATGACCCAGTTCTTCGACCAAGTGCTGGGCGCCGAGCGCCTGACCCTGGTGGGCGAAGCGGCCGTTGTGCACGTCGCCGGCCTGGAAGACAAAACCCGACTGCGTTATGGCCGTGACTCGGTGTACGGCGCCTATGGGTTCCAGGGTGACACCGACGGTTTCGTCACCTCCACCTCCTGGGGTTACCGCGCGCGGGCGATCCTTGATTACAACAACGCGATTGCCGGGGTGAACCTCAAGCCCAACCTGTCCTGGTCCCATGACGTGGCCGGCTACGGCCCCAACGGCTTGTTCAATAAAGGCGCCAAGGCGATCAGCGTCGGTGTGGATGCGGACTACCGCAGCACCTACACCGCCAGCCTCAGCTACACCGACTTCTTTGGCGGCGACTACAACACCCTGACCGACCGTGACTTCCTCGCCCTTAGCTTCGGCGTGAACTTCTGATCTGGCTTAAAGAAGGACAAGAACTATGCGTAAGACAATTGCAGCGTTGGCCCTGAGTCTGCTGGCCGCCCACGTGATGGCCGCGGTATCGCCGGAAGAAGCCGCCAAGCTCGGCACCAGCCTGACCCCGGTGGGCGCCGAAAAAGCCGGCAACGCCGATGGCTCGATCCCGGCCTGGACCGGCGGCATTCCGAAAAACGCCGGCGCGGTGGACAGCAAGGGCTTTCTCGCCGATCCGTTTGCCAGTGAAAAACCGCTGTTCGTGATCACCGCCGCCACCGTCGACAAGTACAAGGACAAGCTCTCCGACGGCCAGGTGGCGATGTTCAAGCGCTACCCCGAGACCTACAAGATCCCGGTGTACCCGAGCCACCGTACGGTCAACCTGCCAGCGGATATCTACGAGTCGATCAAGCGCAGCGCACTGAACGTCAAGGCGATCAACGACGGCAACGGCCTGGAGAACTTCACCGGTAACCGTTACTACGCGTTCCCGATTCCCAAAAACGGCGTGGAGGTGTTGTGGAATCACATCACCCGTTACCACGGCGGCAACCTGCGCCGCATCATCACCCAGGCCACGCCACAGACCAACGGCAGCTACACGCCGATCCGCTTCGAAGAGGAAGTGGCGGTGCCGCAGGCCATCCCCGATATCGACCAGGCCAAGGCGGCCAACGTGCTGAGCTATTTCAAGCAATCGGTCACGGCGCCGGCGCGGCTGGCCGGCAACGTGCTGCTGGTGCACGAAACCCTCGACCAGGTGAAGGAGCCACGCCTGGCCTGGATCTACAACGCCGGCCAGCGCCGGGTGCGGCGGGCGCCGCAGGTTTCGTATGACGGGCCGGGCACCGCCTCCGACGGCCTGCGCACCACCGACAACTTCGACATGTTCTCCGGCGCGCCCGACCGCTATGACTGGAAACTGGTGGGCAAGAAGGAACTGTACATCCCTTACAACAGCTACAAACTCGATTCGCCGACCCTCAAATACGACGACATCATCAAGGCCGGGCATATCAACCAGGACCTGACCCGCTATGAACTGCATCGCGTCTGGGAAGTGGTCGGCACCGTCAAGCCGAGCGAGCGCCACATCTACGCCAAGCGCCACATGTACATTGACGAAGACAGCTGGCAAGTCGCCCTGGTGGACCACTACGACGGTCGCGGCCAACTGTGGCGCGTCGCCGAAGGCCACGCGCAGTTCTATTACGACCACCAGGTACCGGCCTACACCGTGGAAACCCTGTACGACCTGATCGCCGGGCGTTATCTCGCGTTGGGCATGAAGAACGAAGAGAAAAGCAGCTTCGTCTTCGGCTTCGCGGCCAAGGCAGCGGATTACACCCCGGCGGCGCTCAGGTCTGAAGGCGTGCGCTAAAGATCATTCCCACGCTCCCGCGTGGGAATGCAGCCCGTGACGCTCTGCGTCACCTGTGCGCGACGGTTTGCGGGACGCGGAGCGTCCCAGGAGGCATTCCCACGCAGAGCGTGGGAATGATCATTCGGGGGCCCCCTCCCACATTGGGTTTTGCGCATATCTTTCAATCACCCCGCTGAATACTTCTTCAACAACCGCCCACCACAGGACTAGGGTTGCATCACAATAAAAAAGCAGGATGCAGCAATGACCGCCATGACACGCTGCCTGGACCGTCCTGGATTCATGCCCCGGCTGTCCGCTCACCATCTGCTGCGCCCGCGCCTGGCCGCGCCTTTGCTCGCGGCACCGGCGCGGGTGAAGCTGCTGTGCGCGCCGGGCGGCAGTGGCAAGAGCACGCTGCTCGCCGAGTGCGCGTTGCAGGCGCCGCCTGGGTGCCAGGTTCACTGGTTGGCGCTTAATGGCGTGGTTGCATGCCCCGTGGATTTCTCCCGGCGCCTGGCCCACAGCCTTGGGCTGTCTTACACCGATGAAGCGACGTTATTGCTGGACCTGGGGCGTTGGCAACACACGGCGTGGCTGTTCCTCGACGATTTTTGCCGGCTGCCCGCGCCTGCGCTGGACGCGCTGCTGGACCGGTTGCTCACCGCCAGCAGCCCGGCGCTGACCTGGTGGCTGGGCGCGCGGCGGCGCCCGGCGTGCAATTGGCCGCGCCTGTTGCTCGATGACGAATTGCTGGAGTGCGGCAGTACCGAACTTTCGTTCAGCGCGACGGAAATCCAGGCGTTGCTCGGCCCAGGGCAGAGCGTCGACCACATCATGCAATTCAGCGCCGGATGGTGCGCCGGGGTGCGTATTGCGCTGCTCGGTGACGGCCATCCCGATAAAACCCTGCTCGATTATCTGCAACACGAAGTGTTCAGCAGCTTGCCGGCGGAATTGGCCGAAGCCTGGCGGGTGCTGGCCAACCTGCCGCGCTTCAATACCGGCCTGTGTGAACACCTGTTCGGCTCGGGTGACGGCGCTCAGTACCTGCGCGAGCTTCAAGAGCTCGGTGCGTTTATCCAACCCTGGGAAGGCACCACCGATTGGCTGCACATTTTTGCGCCCCTGGCGCGTTTGCTGCGCGAAGAACCCTGGCCGGCCAAGCGCGCCTGGCACCGGCGCGCGTGCCAGTGGTTCAGCGCCGAGCAGGACTGGCAGGCGGCCTTCGAACAGGCGCTGCTGGCGCAGGAATATGAGGGCGCGGTGAGCCTGTTGCAGCATTTCAGTTTCGAAGACTTGTTCCGTGGGCAAAATGCTCTGCTGCTGTTGCGCCTGCATGAGCAGCATGGCGATGAACTGATGCTCGGCTCGGCACCGCTGGTGGGCCTGGTCACGGCGGCACTGCTGTTTGCCGGGCGGTTCGAGCAGGCGGCGGTGTGCATCGACCAGTTGGCTCGATTCGCGCCGCGACCGACGGCGGCGGCGCAGCGTCATCTGGTGGCGCGCTGGCAGGCGCAAGCCGGCTGGTTACTGCACCTGAGCGGCGATGCCGAGCGCTCCCGCGAGCATTTCCTCGAGGCCCTGCAAGCCTTGCCCGAGAGCGCCTGGACGTCACGCCTGATGTGCCTGTCGGGCCTGACCCAGCAAGCCATGCTGCGCGGTGAGCTGGACGTGGCCCAAGCGCTGAATCGCGAAGCGCTGTGCCTGGCCCGCGCCCACGGTTCGCTGGTGCTGGAGGCCTTGCTCGAGTTGGATCACGCCCAATTGCTGGAACAACGCGGCGCGCCTTACCGGGCGCAGAGTTTGTTGGAAAGCGTGCAGGCGATGCTGGTCGAGCAACGCTTGCAGGCTGGGCCGCTGATGGGGCGTATCGCCCTGCGACGCGGGCATCTCGCCTTGCGCCAAGGGCAGGACGCCTTGGCGCATGAGTGTTTCGAGGCCGGTTTGAACATCTGCCTGCACAGCCAGGACAAGCGGGTGCTCTACGGGTTTCTCGGGCTGGCGCTGCTGGCGGCGAATCGCGGTGATTACGCCCAGGCGTTTATCCAGTTGCGCGATGCCGAGCGGCTGATGCAGCAGCGCCATGTCCCCGACCTGGTGTACCGCGCGGTCCTGTTGTTGGTCAGCGCGCATTTCTGGTTGCAGCAAGGGCGCGCGGAGTTGACGGTGCAAGCGATGCGCCGCGTGTTGCGTCACTTCCATGGGCCCTGCGCCAAGCAGGCGCCGCCGGCCACGCTGGAATTGATCCCGCGTCTTGAGTACCTGTTGGTGCTGGCCGAGGTCAGGCTGGGCTGCGCCGAACACCCGCTCGAGCGACTTGGTGCCTTGCTCGACAGCACCAGGCAACGCGGCATGCTCTGCCTGGAAACCGAACTGCAGCTGGTGCTGGGGGAGGTGGCCTGGCGGCTGGGCGAGCCGGCGCGGGCGCGCGTGGCCCTGCAAGCCGGCCTGGAACTGGCGGCGCGTTGTCAGGTGCAGCAGGCGGTGCGCGAGTTGCGTTTACGTGCGCCGGGGTTACTCAGTGAGTTGGGGCTGGAACCGCAAGCCGCGCCAGTCGGCGCCACGCAAAACCCGCTGAGCCTGCGCGAACTGGAAGTGCTGCAGTTGATCGCCCTGGGCAACTCCAATCTGGAAATTGCCGAGCGCCTGTATATCTCCCTGCACACCGTCAAGACCCATGCGCGGCGTATCCACAGCAAACTCGGGGTAGAGCGGCGCACCCAGGCAGTGGCCAAGGCCAAGACGCTGGGCTTGATGGGCTAAGTGCGAAAGGCCTGGCGATAGTCCCCAGGCGCCGCCCCCATGGCTTGGCGGAAGCGCTGGTTGAAATGGCTGGCGCTGGAGAACCCGCACCGCCAGGCAATCTCACCCACGGCCAGGGAGCTGTCGCGCAACAGCGCTCTGGCACGGGCTAGCCGGCGCGCCAGCAGGTATTGGTGGGGAGGCAGACCGAAGCTTTGCCGGAACATGCGGGCGAAATGGTATTCCGACAGCGCGCACAGGCCGGCCAGTTGGCCGAGGCTGATGGCGTCCTGCAGGTGATGGTCGATGTACTCAACCAAACGCCGTCGCTGGTGCGCGGCCAGTCCACCTTTGACGCGCAGGCCTTCGCGGGCGCCGACCTGGCTGAGCAGGGTGTGACTGAGCATTTCATGGGCCAGGCTGCTGGTCAGCAGGCGCTCACCGGGCTCCTGCCAGTTGAGGGCGATCAACTGGTGAAAGCGCGCGGCCAGGCTGGCGTCCTCGAGGAAGGTGCTTTCGCGCAGTTGCAGTTCACGGGGTTCGCGGTCGAGCAGAGTGACGCAGCCGAGGGCGAATTGTTCGGGGCTGAAATAGACATGGGCCAGGCGAATCTGGCCATTGATCACCCAGGTCGATTGGTGCTCGGCCGGCAGGATGCACAGTTTGTCGGGGCCGCCCTTGGTGCCCGGTTGGTCACGGCGAAAAGTGCCGGTGCCGCCGCCGATGTAGCACGACAAAGTGTGATGGCTGGGCGCCTGGTAATCCTGGGAGTCGTGGTGGTTGCTCCACAACGCCGCAGACAAACCGTCACCGAGCTCGGCGCAGGCTTCCAGGCGTGCGTTGGGCGAGCGGTTAAGGGCTTGAAAGACGTGCAGCGATTGCAGCTCTGGCATGGTGTGTTCTCCGACGTTTTGCATCCTACTCCGCCGTCATGGCGCTGTGAGCCCCGCCCCCTGAAAAAGCGCAAGAATGTGCAAGAGCGTCGCACAGGGAAAACGCGACACTGTGGCTCACTCACCGGAGCCCGCTATGAACCTTTTCCTGTATGTACTCACTGTACTGATCTGGGGCACGACCTGGATCGCGCTCAAATGGCAGTTGGGCGTGGTGGCGATTCCCGTGTCGATCGTTTACCGCTTCGGCTTGGCGGCCCTGGTGCTGTTCGTGCTGTTGCTGCTCAGCCGCCGGCTGCAGGTGATGAACCGGCGCGGGCACCTGATTTGCCTGGCTCAGGGCCTGTGCCTGTTCTGCGTCAACTTCATGTGTTTTCTGACCGCCAGCCAGTGGATTCCCAGCGGCCTGGTGGCGGTGGTGTTTTCCACGGCGACCTTGTGGAACGCGCTGAATGCCCGGGTGTTTTTCGGCCAGCGGGTCGCGCGGAATGTGTTGATGGGCGGCGGTCTTGGTTTGCTCGGCCTGGGCTGTTTGTTCTGGCCCGAATTGGCAGGGCACGCCGCCAGCCCACAGACCTTGCTCGGCCTGGGCCTGGCCTTGCTGGGCACGCTGTGTTTTTCGGCGGGCAATATGCTCTCGAGCCTGCAACAGAAGGCCGGGCTGCGGCCCTTGACCACCAATGCCTGGGGCATGGCCTATGGTGCGGCGATGCTGGCGGCGTATTGCGCAGTACGCGGTATTCCGTTCGAGATGGACTGGAGCACGCGTTACATCGGCGCCTTGTGGTACCTGGTGATTCCAGGCTCGGTGATCGGCTTTACCGCCTACCTGACGCTGGTCGGCCGCATGGGGCCGGAGCGGGCGGCGTATTGCACTGTGTTGTTTCCGGTGGTGGCGCTGAACGTATCGGCCTTTGCCGAGGGTTATCAGTGGACGGCACCGGCCCTGGCGGGGTTGGTGCTGGTGATGTTGGGTAATGTGTTGGTGTTTCGCAAGCCCAAGGGTGTGAGCCCGGTCTTCAAGGCAAAGGCAGTCTGAATGTGGGAGGGGGCTTGCTCCCGATAGCGGTGGGTCAGCTGTAAATGTGCTGGCTGACACACTGCCATCGGGAGCAAGCCCCCTCCCACATTGACCGGGTTGACCCTGGTTATTTTATGCCAAGGCGCTTGGCCATGCGGCCAAGGTTGGCGCGGTCCAGGCCCAGCTCTCGGGCGGCGCCGGCCCAGTTGTGTTGATGGCGTTCCAGGCAGGCGT
The DNA here is from genome assembly GCF_003852275.1 of Pseudomonas sp. R4-39-08. NCBI lineage: Bacteria > Pseudomonadati > Pseudomonadota > Gammaproteobacteria > Pseudomonadales > Pseudomonadaceae > Pseudomonas > Pseudomonas sp. R4-39-08. The sequence goes on along the minus strand of NZ_CP027733.1, from coordinate 4,841,773 downwards.
TGATGATCTGGCGCTGGTAATGCTCGGTGGCCTGGCGCAGGTCGCCGGTGATGTCGCGGGCGACAGCGGCCGGTGCTTCGATGGCGGCTGCGCTGACATCAGGCAGGTCCAGATCCGCCGCGCTCAGGCTGAGAATCTTCGGACGTTCGCGGCAATGCCCCAGGGCTTTGAGCGCACTGCGTCCGATCAAATGTTCCAGCTCGCGCACATTGCCAGGCCAGTCGTAGGCCAGCAGCGCCGCCTGGGCATCACTGGTCAGGCGCAGGCTGCCCAGGCCCATGCGTGAGCGGTTGTGTTCCAGAAAAAAACCGGCCAGCAGCAACACATCGCGCCCGCGTTCACGCAGCGCAGGCACTTGCAGCGGGTAGACGCTCAAGCGGTGGTAAAAGTCGGCGCGGTAGCGGCCATGGCGCACTTCTTCGGCCAGGTCGCGGTTGGTGGCGGCAATCAGGCGCACATCCACCTGATGCTCTTTGTCCGACCCCAGGCGCTGCAACTGGCCGCTTTGCAGCACCCGCAGCAGCTTGGCCTGCACGCTCAGCGACAGCTCGCCCACTTCATCCAGAAACAGCGTGCCGCCGTTGGCCAGTTCGAATTTGCCCCGGCGTTCATTCAGTGCGCCGGTGAAGGCACCGCGTACATGGCCGAACAGCTCGCTTTCCACCAGGGTTTCGGGCAGCGCGGCGCAGTTGAGGCTGATCAGCGGTTTGTCGGCACGCGACGACGCGGCGTGGATCGCCTGGGCGACCAACTCCTTGCCGACCCCGGTTTCACCGGTTATCAGCACGGTCAGGTCACTGCCGCCCACCAGATTGATTTCCTCGACCAGGCGCTTGTGCGCCTTGCTCTGGCCGATCATTTCCTTGTGCTGCTGGCCGCTGGCCTGGCGGTAGATCTCGGCGCGCTGGTGTTCGTCTTCGGCGCGCAACGCCAGGCGCTCAATGCGCGCGGCGACGTTGACCGTGGCGGCGGCGAGGCTGGCGAAGGCTTGCAGGGCGTCGAGTTCGACCCGTTCGAAGCGCTCGGTGTCGAGGGCGTCCAGGGTCAGCAGGCCCCACGGCTGATCGTCGATAAACAACGGGCAGCCCATGCAGTCGTGGACCTCCAGATGCCCGTGCAGACCCTCCACCAGGCCGTCGTAGGGGTCGGGCAATTCGCTGTCGCTGTCAAAGCGGGTAGGGCCGGGGCTGCTCAGCAGCAGCGCAAAACGCGGGTGTTCGCTGATCTTGAAGCGCCGACCCAAGGTATCGGCGCTCAAGCCATCCACGGCCAGCGGCACCAGCCATTCGCCCTCCAGGCGCAGCAAGGCGGCGGCATCACACGGCAGCAGGGCGCGCATGGCATGCAGCAGGCGTCGATAGCGCTCGCCTTCGGGCAAGTCCCGTGACAGGTCGGCCACGAGGGGCAGCAGAGTGGTGAGCAGCGATTGTGCAGTCATAATGACTCCTTGTGGTCCTTATGACTATAAACTGTAGGAAGTCATTCTGACTACGATGTATTTAAGTTGCTGAAAAACATGGATTTATTAGTTGGCACGATTACTGAGTACCTGAGGGCAACGAATGAAAAGACCCAGGAGTCTCCCATGCTGAGCGCCCAAGACCGTGCCATCGTCAAATCCACTGTGCCCCTGCTGGAAAGCGGTGGCGAAGCGTTGATCACCCATTTCTACCGCATGATGCTGTCCGAATACCCCGAAGTTCGCCCACTGTTCAACCAGGCCCACCAGGCCAGCGGCGACCAGCCGCGCGCCTTGGCCAATGGCGTGCTGATGTACGCGCGGCATATCGACCAGTTGGACCAGCTGGGCGACTTGGTGGCCAAAATCATCAACAAGCACGTGGCCTTGCAGATCCTGCCGGAACACTACCCGATCGTGGGAGCCTGCCTGCTGCGGGCTATCTCCGAAGTGCTGGGCAGCGAGATTGCCACCCCTGAGGTGATGAGCGCCTGGGGCGCGGCGTATGGGCAGTTGGCGGACATTCTGATCGGTGCCGAAGCGGCTATTTACGACGAGAAAGCCCAGGCGCCCGGCGGCTGGCGCGGTGCGCGGCCGTTCCGGTTGGTCAAGCGCGTGGAGGAGAGCAACGAGATCACCTCGTTCTACTTCGCCCCGGTGGACAACGGCCCGATCCTCAGCGCTGCGCCCGGCCAATACATCGGCATGAAGCTGGTGCTCGACGGCGAGGAAGTCCGTCGCAATTATTCCCTGTCGGCCCTGAGCAATGACGGCCTGTACCGCATCAGCGTCAAGCGCGAAGCCGGTGGGCGAGTGTCCAACTATTTGCATGACCAGTTGCACGTCGGCGCGACCCTTGACCTGTTCCCGCCCTCGGGCGAGTTCACCCTGGCCGCCAGCGACAAGCCGCTGGTGCTGATCAGCGGCGGGGTGGGCATTACCCCGACCCTGGCGATGCTCGAAGCGGCCCTGGCTACCGAGCGCCCGGTGCATTTCATCCACTGCGCGCGAAACGGTGCGGTGCATGCATTCCGGGACTGGGTAGACGCGCTGGCGGCGAGGCACCCGCAGCTCAAGCGCTTCTACTGCTATGCCGAGGATGACGGCGTAAGCCCGGCGGCGGACAAGGTCGGCCTGTTGAATCAGGAACAACTGGCGGCGTGGCTGCCCGAGGCGCGCGACATCGATGCGTACTTCCTGGGGCCTAAAGGCTTCATGGCAGTGATCAAGCGCCATCTCAAGGCCCTGGGCGTACCCGAGAAACAAAGCCGCTACGAATTCTTCGGCCCGGCTGCTGCCCTGGAGTAAGTTCTTCACAGCAACAGTGAACCAGTGTGGGAGGGGGCTTGCTCCCGATAGCGGTATGTCAGTGACAGACAAGCTGACTGATCCACCGCTATCGGGAGCAAGCCCCCTCCCACATTTAGCTCTTCATTTTTCCTGATTAATCCGTTGTTAACTCCTCTCTGTTTTAACGGGTACCTGTGTGTAAACTTGTTGCCATTGGCACAAACAAAGGAAAACGGGGATGAGTGACGAATTGCGTTTGGGCAGGGAGCGGCGCTTTCTGGTGTTGCTGGGCATCATCTGCCTGGCGCTGATCGGCGGAGCGCTGTACATGCAAGTGGTGCTGGGCGAAGCGCCGTGCCCGCTGTGCATCCTGCAACGCTATGCCTTGCTGTTGATCGCGATCTTCGCGTTCCTCGGCGCTGCCATGCGCGGCAAAGGGGCGGTTACGTTCTTTGAAGGGCTGGTGGTCCTCAGCGCCCTGGGCGGTGTGGCTGCCGCCGGTCATCATGTGTATACCCAGTTCTTCCCTCAGGTCAGCTGCGGCATTGATGTGCTGCAGCCGATCGTCGATGACCTGCCCCTGGCCAAAGTGTTTCCCCTGGGCTTTCAGGTCGATGGTTTCTGCAGCACGCCCTATCCGCCGATCCTCGGCCTGTCCCTGGCGCAATGGGCGTTGGTTGCGTTCGTGCTGACGGCGATCCTGGTGCCCCTGTGCATCTATCGTAATCGTCACCCCAAAGCCTGAACCCGTTCACTAAAACGCCCCGGTCTCCTTGAGTGAAGGCCGGGGCGTTTTTGTGTGTAGGGATTTGTGAAAGAGCCGTGACGAGCGGCAATGAATAGTGTGCGCAGCGTGCGACATGTTGTCACACGGAGGCTGTCGCAGGGCATTTCTGAATGGCCGAACCGGCCGCCGAATTTGCATCCGGGGCACAAAACGTGCTGTCAATTTGTGGTTTGAAAGATACCGCCGGGCGCGTGAGGTTTGAGCCGATGAGCGCTCTGCAAATGCCTTGTTTTATGGGGACTTTGCCACGTTTGCCATGCCCTTACACAGCGTAAGGGGAGTGGCAATCTGCCCAATATCAGCGCAATTTTTGTGGTTTTTGTTGAGAATTGAACGCGATAACATCGCGAACCCTTGCAGGAATGGTGAAGTATTATTGCTGTAATCGATAAAAATTATTTCTTTATCAGACATGGTTTATACATCGCTAGCTAACTACAATCGCCCGCACTGAATGTCCGGTGCTGTTCAATATTTGAGCATTGGAGCGGTCGAGGAGCAGATGGAAGGCTCTGTGCGATCCCAGGTTCCGGCAGCCTTTCAACTTTCCGCACCAAATGGAATTGGTCTGTAACAAGGCCTTTAGCCACGAAATCGAATAAGAACTCACCGCAGGTCCGTGCGACGTACAGCTATGACGTAACGGGCAGGCTCTTATTCAATCGAAGAGAAATGCCAACCCTTGGCAGGGTGAAGTGTTGGCGATCAAAACCCAACTGCATTGCGCAAGCTGCTTTAGAGGTCGTGAGATGAGTAAAAACAGGTACCCCCGATTACTAGGCTTTTTGCCGCTGCTTGGCATGATGTTAATGCTGGGAGGCTGCAAGTGGACCTTGCTCGACCCAAAAGGACAGGTCGGTCTGGATGAACGAAACCTGATCATCACCGCCACCCTGCTGATGCTGCTGGTCGTGATCCCTGTGATCATCATGACCTTCGCCTTCGCCTGGAAATACCGCGCGTCCAACACCAGCGCTACCTACGCGCCGAAGTGGTCGCACTCCACCAAGATCGAAATCGCGGTGTGGCTGGTCCCGATCCTCATCATCATTGCCCTGGGTTATGTGACCTACAAGTCCACCCATGCACTGGACCCGTACCGTCCGCTGGAATCGGACGTCAAGCCGATCAACATCGAAGTGGTCGCGCTGGACTGGAAGTGGCTGTTCATCTATCCGGACCTGGGTATCGCCACTGTGAACCAGATCCGCTTCCCGGAGCACACTCCGCTTAACTTCAAGATCACCTCCGACGCCGTGATGAACTCGTTCTTCATCCCAGCCCTGGGCGGCCAGATCTATGCGATGGCAGGCATGCAGACCAAGCTGCACCTGATCGCCAACCAGAAAGCTGAAATGGAAGGCATCTCCGCCAACTACAGCGGCGCTGGCTTCACCGGCATGAAATTCAAAGCGATCTCGACGAGCCAGGAAGAATTTGACGCCTGGGTAGCCGAAGTCAAGGCCGCACCTAAACAGCTTGATCAAGCTGAATACGACGCCCTGACCAAACCAAGCCAGAACAACCCTGTCGCCCTGTACTCCGCGTTTGAGCCGAACCTGTTTCAGAAAATCGTCGACAAGTACGAAGGTATGAAGCCAGGCAAGCCGGTCAAGCACGAGAAGAAAGAAGTGGCCGTGGTTGAAGGTTCTGACACAGGCGCGCATTCAACTGCTGGGGCAGAGGAGTAAACGATGTTTGGTAAATTAAGTTGGGACGCGGTCCCTTTCCACGAGCCGATTGTGATGATTACCATCGCCATGATCGCGCTGGGTGGTCTGGCACTGTTTGCGGGTATCACCTACTTCAAGAAGTGGACCTACCTGTGGACCGAGTGGCTGACTTCGGTCGACCACAAGAAAATCGGCGTCATGTACGTCATCGTTGCCATGGTCATGCTGCTGCGTGGTTTTGCCGACGCCATCATGATGCGTACCCAGTTGGCCATGGCCACCGAGGGTTCGCCTGGCTACCTGCCACCTGAACACTATGACCAGATCTTCACCGCCCACGGTGTGATCATGATCATCTTCATGGCGATGCCATTCTTCACCGGCTTGATGAACCTGGCCTTGCCGCTGCAGATCGGTGCGCGTGACGTTGCCTACCCGTTCCTGAACTCCCTGAGCTTCTGGCTGCTGGTATCCGGCGTTGTGCTGATCAACGTGTCCCTGGGCGTCGGCGAATTCGCCAAGACCGGTTGGGTTGCGTATCCGCCATTGTCGGGCCTGCAATACAGTCCGGGCGTGGGTGTGGACTACTACATCTGGGCGCTACAGTTATCAGGGCTCGGGACGACATTGACGGGGGTCAACTTCCTGGCCACCGTGCTGAAAATGCGCGCCCCTGGCATGAAACTGATGGACATGCCGATCTTCACCTGGACCTGCACCTGGGCAAACGTGCTGATCGTGGCTTCGTTCCCGATCCTGGCCGCTACCATGGCGCTGCTGTCGCTTGACCGTTACCTGGATTTCCACATTTTCACCAATGAACTTGGTGGCAATCCAATGATGTACGTGAACCTGTTCTGGGCATGGGGTCACCCTGAGGTGTACATCCTGATCCTGCCAGCGTTCGGTATCTTCTCCGAAGTGATCTCGACCTTTACCGGCAAGCGCCTGTTCGGTCACCACTCGATGGTTTATGCATCGGGTGCGATCTCGGTACTGGGCTTCATGGTGTGGCTGCACCACTTCTTCACCATGGGTTCGGGGGCCAGCGTCAACGCCTTCTTCGGCCTGGCGACGATGCTGATTTCCATCCCGACGGGGGTGAAGCTATTCAACTGGCTGTTCACCATCTACCACGGTCGTCTGCGCATGACCAGCCAGGTCCTGTGGACCCTGGGCTTCATGGTGACCTTCGCCATCGGCGGCATGACCGGCGTACTGCTGGCCATCCCGGGTGCTGACTTCGTGCTGCACAACAGCCTGTTCGTGATCGCTCACTTCCACAACGTGATCATCGGTGGTGCGGTATTCGGCTACATCGCTGGTTTCAGCTTCTACTTCCCGAAAGCGTTCGGCTTCAAGCTGCACGAAGGGTGGGGCAAGGCTGCATTCTGGTTCTGGATCTCGGGCTTCTTCGTCGCGTTCATGCCGCTCTATGCACTGGGCTTCATGGGCATGACCCGTCGTCTGAACGCCACCACCAACCCTGAGTGGGTGCCGTACCTGTACGTCGCCATGTTCGGTGCGGTGATGATCGCTGTGGGCATCGCCTGCCAGCTGATCCAGCTGTATGTCAGCGTGCGTGATCGCAAGCAGAACCTGTGCGAATCGGGCGACCCGTGGAATGGCCACACCCTGGAATGGTCGACCTCGTCGCCACCGCCGTTCTACAACTTCGCCGTGATTCCTACCGCGAACACCATCGATGCGTTCACCGAAGCCAAGGAAGACGGTACTGCGTACCAGCAACCCAAGCACTACGAGCCGATCCACATGCCAAACAACACCGCCACTGGCGTGGTGATGGGTGCGCTGTTGACCGTGTTCGGTTTCGCGATGATCTGGCACATCTGGTGGCTGGCAATCGCGAGCCTGGTGGGCACTATCGGTTACTTCATCATTCACGCTGCCCGTGATGATCAAGGCTACATGGTGCCGGTCGAAACGATCGAACGCATCGAAGCCGAGCAGCACGCTCGCCTGGTAGCCGAGAAGAAGATCCCGGCCAACCGTGTAGAAACCTCGTTGGAACAGGCTTAAACCATGTCGAACTTAGTGACCAATGCTGGACACGCCCATGTCGATGACCATGGGCACGATGACCATCACCACGACTCGGGGCCAATAACCGTCTTCGGTTTCTGGCTCTACCTGATGACCGACTGCATCTTGTTTGCGTCGATCTTCGCGGTGTACGCGGTACTGGTAAACAACGTAGCGGGTGGCCCGTCGGGCCACGACATCTTCGAACTGCCTTACGTGCTCGGCGAAACCGCCTTGCTGTTGTTCAGTTCGATCACCTACGGCTTCGCCATGTTGGCCTTCTACAAGGGCAACAAGAAAGGCGTCCTGAGCTGGTTGGCACTGACCTTCCTGTTCGGCCTGGGCTTCATCGGCATGGAGATCAACGAGTTCCACCTGCTGATCTCCGAAGGCTACGGCCCGCACCGTTCCGGTTTCCTGTCGGCGTTCTTCACGCTGGTCGGCACCCACGGTCTGCACGTATCCGCCGGCCTGCTGTGGATGGCGGTGATGATGTATCAGGTCAATAAGCACGGCCTGACCAACACCAACAAGACCCGCCTGAGCTGCCTGAGCCTGTTCTGGCACTTCCTGGACGTGGTCTGGATCTGCGTATTCACCGTCGTTTACTTGATGGGGACTCTGTAATGGCTAATGCACACTCCCATGACAGCCACGATTCAAGCCACGGCAGCGTAAAGTCTTACGCCATCGGCTTTATCCTGTCGGTCATCCTGACCCTGATCCCGTTCGGCCTGGTGATGTACCCAACCCTGCCGAAGTCGATCACCTTGATGATCGTGTTGGCGTTCGCGGTGATTCAGGTCCTGGTTCACCTGGTGTACTTCCTGCACCTGGATCGTTCCAAAGAGCAGCGCGAGAACGTGATTGCGTTCGTGTTCGCAGGCCTGGTGATCGTTCTGCTGGTTGGTCTGTCGCTGTGGATCATGTTCAGCATCCACACCTACATGATGGCGAAGTGAGGTAAGACCCGATGTCGCTTAAGCACTTTATCCAAATCACCAAACCGGGGATCATTTTCGGTAACGTGCTTTCTGTGGCGGGCGGTTTCTTCCTGGCCTCCAAGGGACATGTCGATCTGGCCATCTTCCTGGCTGCAATGATCGGCACGTCCCTGGTGGTAGCTTCCGGATGCGTGTTCAACAACTGCATCGACCGTGACATCGACGTCAAGATGGAGCGCACCAAGAATCGCGTGCTGGTCCAGGGCCTTATCTCCCTGAAGCTGGCACTGATTTTCGCGACCGTCCTGGGTGTCGCGGGCGTGGTGTTGTTGTACAAGGTGGCCAACCCGTTGGCGGCGCTGTTTGCCGTAATCGGTTTTGTCATCTACGTCGGCCTCTACAGCCTCTACCTCAAGCGCAAGTCGGTACACGGCACGCTGGTGGGCAGTCTGTCGGGGGCGATGCCGCCGGTGATTGGTTATGTGGCTGTAACCAATAGCTTCGACATGGCCGCGCTGGTGCTGCTGGTGATGTTCAGCCTGTGGCAGATGCCGCATTCCTACGCCATCGCGATTTTCCGCTTCAATGACTACCTGGCTGCGTCGATTCCGGTTCTGCCGGTCAAGCGTGGCATCCAGGTGGCCAAGAAACACATCCTGCTCTACATCCTGGCCTTCCTCGTGGCGACCTTGATGTTGACCTTCAGTGGCTACGCCGGCATGAGCTACCTCGCCGTCGCCGCGGCCATGGGCATGTACTGGTTGTACATGGCCTGGACCGGCTACAAGGCGGTGGATGACACCGTCTGGGCGCGCAAGCTGTTCGTGTTCTCGATCTTCACCATCACCGCGCTCAGCGTGATGATGTCCCTGGATTTCCAAGTGCCGAAAGAGCTGTTGCTGACGTACGCGCCCTGAGTGGTCTGGCAGTGAAAAACCCCGCCTTCGAAAGAGCGCGGGGTTTTTTATTGAGTGGCCTTTAAACTATTCCCCATTCTTCGAAGGCAGGAAGCAAAGCAATGAGTAAAAAAGCCGTGATGGTGTTCAGTGGCGGGCAGGATTCGACCACCTGCCTGATCCAGGCGCTGAAGCTGTATGACGAAGTGCACTGCATCACCTTCGATTATGGTCAGCGCCATGTGGCGGAAATCGAAGTGGCCCAGCAGTTGGCCAGGCAATTGGGCGCCACCGTGCACAAAGTGATGGATGTGTCGCTGCTCAATGAGCTGGCGATCAGCAGCCTCACCCGTGACAACATTCCGGTGCCGACCGTGAACAGCTCAGGCGAAAGCCTGCCGAGCACTTTCGTACCGGGGCGCAACATCCTGTTCCTGACCCTGGCCGCGATCTACGCCTATCAAGTGAAGGCTGAAACCGTCATCACTGGCGTGTGCGAAACCGACTTCTCGGGATATCCGGATTGCCGTGACGAGTTCGTCAAGGCACTGAACCAGGCCCTCAAGCTGGGCATGGAATACGACGTGCGTCTCGACACCCCGTTGATGTGGCTGAACAAGGCCGAGACCTGGGCCCTGGCCGATTACCACGAGCAACTGGAGCTGGTGCGCGAGCAGACGCTGACCTGCTACAACGGCGTCATTGGCACCGGCTGTGGCGAGTGTGACGCGTGCAACCTGCGCGCCCGGGGTTTGAATGAGTACCTGCAGAACAAGGCGGATGTGATGCAGAGTCTGAAGCACAAGTTGCAGTTGAAGTAATTCGATCCAGAGCCAGGTGAGGTCTACCTGATAGAGGACGATCAAAATGTGGGAGGGGGCTTGCCCCCGATGAGCATAGGTATCTACACAACTTTATAGCAGCCAACAGTAACCACGATGCGAAGCGAGCCGCTCTTGATCTGGCTCTTGATCTTAGGCGCCCCGTTAAACCACGCTGGCCGTAATCCGACAGTGATTTGGGGGGTAAACCGGCAGGGATGCCGGTTTAGCCGCCCCGCGCCATGGATGGCGCGTGGCGGCGGCCCCCCAAATCACTGTCGGATTACGGGCACACCGAGCCTAAGCGAGGTGCCGAGTGGTGGGGCAAGAGCGTTTTGCTTACTTTTGCGCTTTTCAAAAGTGAGCCGCCGTAAGGGCGGAACCCTAAGCCGCCGTTACCGCAGCAACGGATATGTACTCGCTCTGATCCAACATCCTGGTCGGCTGTCAGGCCGCCATCGGGAGCAAGCCCCCTCCCACATAAGTTTCGCGTTACTGGCAAACGCGGGTTGGCTAATCCGGTGGTGCTAAATCGGGCGGCATTTTTCTCGTCATACTCCTCTGTATGACCCGTACGAATCCCCCGTCCGCCTACAAGGAGTAGTCACCATGGTCAGCGTCAGTCGTCGATCCCTTCTCGCCCTGGGCGCGGCCTTGCCTGTGCTCGGGCATCTCGATTGGGCAGTCGCAAGCCCTGCGCCGACGGCCTCTGACGATGTATTGCTCAACTACAACGAAAGCCCTTATGGGCCGTCGAAAGCGGCGCTTGAGGCGATGCAGCGTGGTATTGCGGCAGCCGGGCGTTATCCCTACCCGCACATGTACGCGCTGGCTGCGCTGTTTGCCCAACAGCAAGGCATCAGCGAAGACAATGTGGCGGTTTTTGCCGGCTCCATGGCCGCGTTGCGCTATGCCGTATTGGCATTCACCCACCCAACCCGTGGCCTGGTGATGGCCACGCCGTCCTACGAAGTTCCGCGCCAGGCGGCCGAATCGAACAAGGCGCCAGTACACGAAGTCAGCCTCGATGCCCAGCATGCCCATGATGTACCGGCGATGCTCGCGGCTGATCCCCAGGCCGGCATGCTGTACCTGTGCAACCCCAATAACCCGACCGGCACCCTGACGCCGACCGAGGCTATCCGTCAGGCGCTGGAGAACAAACCCAAAGGCAGCGTGCTGGTAGTGGACGAAGCCTATATCGACTTCTGCGACGCCCCCAGTTGCGTGAGTTGGATCAAGGACCATGACGATCTGCTGGTACTGCGCACCTTCTCGAAAATTTACGGCATGGCCGGTGCGCGCCTCGGTTTGGCGATCGGCCATCCCTCGCTGTTGGAGCGCCTCGCGGTGTTTGGCGGCGACAATGTACCGGCCGGTGCCAGCCTGCTGGGTGCCCATGCCAGCCTGGAAGACGTCAAGCTGCTGGGCCAGCGCAAGGCGCTCAATGCCGGCGTGCGTGACGAGACCATCGCTTGGCTGAAGGGCCGGGGCTATAGCTGCACGGCTTCCCAGAGCAATTGCTTCATGATCGACGTCAAGCAGCCGGCAGAGCAGGTGGTTGCGCGTCTGGCAGCACAGAATGTGCTGGTAGGACGTGTCTGGAAGGATTGGCCGCAGTGGGTGCGGGTGACGGTAGGCAATAAGCAGCAAATGCAGCGGTTTCGCGAGGTGTTTGCGACACAGATAGCCTGACCAGACACTGCTGCGCCTGCTCGCGGTCGGTTCAGCGCTGGAAGCACTGGACAAGGTTGGTAGGCATGTTTCATTCTTTCCCTGGTATAGAGGAATTTTCCTACGGTGTAGGTCGATTTTGATCGGAAGCTTACGGATTGAAGCACTCCGGTCAGGTCGCTAACCTCACCCGTTGTCACTCATCAGGGACGATAGTCATGCGAAGCGATGGTCAAGCCAATAACAATACGCTCATGCAGCCCGCCGATGTGCGCCAAGTGCTCGATGTTGAGCTGAGCCGACGCGGCCTCGGGCATTTCGAGGTTTATCAGTGTGGGCCGACGCTGGATGAAGCGGAAATCATCACTAACTACCCCGACGCGCTGGACCGTGGTGACGCTGCAGATGACTTTTACCAACGCGGTCAATTGCTGTCCTTGTCCAAACGCCGCATAAAACCGTTTTTCTGGAGCGATGAAAACATCCTTGCGCCCGCTGCAGACGCGGTCCCGGTGCCAGGGCCCTGTGCCCCCGTCGGCGAGGGCGCCAGTTTTATCGTGCATGGTAATCGGGGCTTCTATTCCATCCTCAACCTGTGCAGCTTTGGCGAACATCAACAGTTTCGCGAGCGAGTGCTGGCCAACAAAAGTGAACTGCAGATGCTGCTGGTCTCGGTTTACGACGAGGCGTTGGAAAGCACCACCGTGCTCCCGCCGGTTGTACCGGAAACCGTGCTGACACCCCGGGAAACGCAGGTGTTGTCCTGGACCAGTCAGGGCAAAACCTATAACGAAATAGCACTCCTGGTCTCAATGAGCCCGCGTACGGTCAAGTTCCATATGAAGAATATCTTCAGCAAGCTGAATGTGCCCAACGGCAAGTCCGCCATTCGCAAAGCCTTGCAGCTGGGCTATATCCGCGAACAGGCCTGATTCGCCGGTACTTCTTTTTCCATTGCCACGCCCGCCGATGATTTATTACCGGCGGGCGTGCGCGTGCGCGTGTGATTTGGCGCTACCTGTCTAAAAGGGCAGCTTGTTCACTTTCAAGCGGTGCTTTAGTTTTTTTGCAGCCAATGAGTTTAGCTCAGGCAAAAAAAACAAGAGCCGCAACATCCCAAAAAATCATCGTCGCTCTAGGCGATAGGCGTGTTGCAGCGTGCCGCTTAATTATGGAGTGATTATGCTGGTCGATAAAAACAAAGAGCCAGGTGGCCAAAACGCTGCGGGTATTTCCCGTGAAACCTTCGGGATGCTCAAGCACCTGTGCAAGAAAGATAACTACCATTGGGCCATCGCACTGGGTAAGGATTATTCAATCATCGCCTTTGCCATTTATCTGTCCGTAGGCGTCAGCTATTGGTTTTATCCCGTTTCGCTGTTTCTCATCGGCACCACTCAACGTGCCCTGGCGAACGTGTTGCACGAGTCAAGTCACAAACTGTTGGCGAAAAACCGGGCGATCAACTGGTTTGCCGGTACCTTTCTCTCGGGGTACCTGATCTTCCATCTTTACCAGTCCTACAGCACCTCGCACGTCAAAAACCACCATGTGCACCTGGGGCACCCGGAAAAAGACCCGGACTACAATTTCCATCTCAAGTGCGGCCTGTACGACCTCCAGCAAAGCGAGCGCGAGTTCTTCCTGAAGAACGTGGTGATGGCGTTATCGGGTTACCGCACCCTTCAATACATCAAGTACATCGTCAAGGACCGGCTCCAGGGCCAGGACGCACGCATCCGCAAGGAACGCGTGCTGATGTGGGCCTACTGGGCAGTGATTTTTGCAGTGGTTGCCTGGTTTGGCCTTGCGGTTGAACTGGTGCTGTTCTGGTTCGTGCCGCTGTTCACGGCCGCCGTGGCTGTGGGCTGGATCATCGAGCTGGCCGAGCATTATCCGTTGCCCGCCGTTGAAAGCGAAAAGCTGCTGCTGACCCGTAACCGTAAAGGCAACGCGCTGGAAAACTTCTTTTTCGGCCGCCACGACGATAACTACCACCTTGTGCATCACCTGCACCCGTCAATTCCCCATTGGACATGCGCAAGGCCCATAAGCTGCTGATGTCGCACCCCGAGTACGCACGCTGGGACAACCTGTGGGCGGGGATTTTTACCCGTGACCGGCATAGCCGCCACAAGGAAACCCTGCTCAGTTACGCGGCCAAATTCCGCGCCCACAAGATCGCCAACCACACCGACGATTCGAGTTTCGCACGTCGCATGCTCAACCAGTCCTACGGGGTTTAATGCCATGAACACGACAGATAACAGCCTGCTGGCAACCCTGGCCCTGAAGAAACTGGCGGCGAACAAGACCTACCGTGACTTGTTCCTGGAGAGCGAGACGCTGCGTGATTTCCTGCGGCCTGCGGCGCTTCGCTACATCGTTTCCGAAGATCGCCTGGAGATGCTCGACAAGCTTGGGGCCCTGTTGGCCAAAGGCTATCGCACCGGTGTCGAGTTCGTCGGCGAGGAAGCGACGACGCTGGCCGAGGTGACCACGGCAACCGATGAATACCTGCAGCTGATCGACTTGATCGCCCAGCATCCCAAGCTCGGCGAACCTCCTCAGTTGGGGTTCGATTTGTCGAACGTCGGTACCATCATTTCCCGCGAGCTGGCAGTCGAGAACTGCTCGAAGATCCTGGCCCATGCAGCCGATAAGGATGTCGGCGTGATCATCAGCATGGAGCGCTCCCAATGGACGGATTCGATCCTCGAGATCTTCCTGCACCTGAGCGGGCGTTTTCCCAACGTGGGCATCACCCTCCAGGCGCAGTTGAACCGAACCCCGGATGACCTGGGAGCGGTGCTGGAAACCGGCTGCAAGGTGCGCCTGGTCAAAGGCGTCTATGCTGAGCCTGCCGCCATTGCCTTGCCCCGTGGCGAGGCGCTCAACGAGCGTTACCTGGGGCTGCTGGACCGCATCAATGGTGGCCGCGGGCAGTTTGCTTTCGCCACCCAGGACCCGCTGCTGGTTGAAGAAATCCTCACCAGCCGCATCGCCGACCGAGGTGAGCTGGAGATGCTCCACGGCGTGCGCCCTGAGCTGATCAAGGCGGTAAAAGACCAGGGCCAGGTCAAGGCCCGGGTTTCGGCGGTTTACGGCACCAACTGGTACTTGCACCTGTTGCACCGTGTGGCTGAGTTTCCGCAGAACATTTTCCTGGCGCTCGATGACGTGGCGTCGCCACGGGCCTCTGAAACCGCCACTCATTACTGAAAAGGACATTCTTATGAAGCAGTACGTCGCATTGGTGGATGTCTACTCGAGCGGTAATTTCCTGCCGCAGTATTTCCGGGATGCCGGTTTCAGCCTGATCCATGTACAGAGTACACCCGAGCTGATGCCAAGCATGCTCGGGCCGAACCTGTCTGAGTTCGAGCACAACCTGGCACTCAACGACAACGCCGAGGATATAGTGCGACGCTTGCGTGAGTTCAACGTAGTCGCCGTCATTGCTGGCCAGGAGCCGGGCGTGCCATTCGCCGATTACTTGAGTGAACAGCTGCAACTGTCCACCTCCAACGGCAGTGCAGGCTCACGCGCTCGCCGCGACAAGTTTGAAATGATCAACAAAGTCGCCGCCGCAGGCCTGTTGACCGCACGCCAGATCAAATCCTCGGACCCCGCCGAGCTGCTGGCCTGGGTCGAGGCCGGTCAGGTGTTTCCCTGCGTGATCAAACCGCTGAGTTCGGCATCCACCGACGGGGTTTCGATCTGCCACAACCTCGAGGACGTCAAGCGCGCCTGTGAAGAGGTGGTGTCCAACCCGGATATCTTCGGCCTGCCCAACACGGAAATTCTTTGCCAGTCCTACCTCAAGGGCCCGGAGTACATCGTCGATACCGTCAGCCGTGATGGGCAGACTTACGTGTGCGGGATCTGGCGCTATGTGAAGCGTGAAATCAGCGGCGGCAAGAACATCTACGACCGCGACGTGCTGATTGCCCCGGACAGCGCCGAGGCCAACGTGCTGGTGGACTACATCGTGAAGGCGCTCAAGGCGCTGGGTATCGATAACGGCCCGGCCCATTCGGAAGTGATCCTCACCGAAGCCGGCCCCGCGCTGGTGGAAGTCGGTGCTCGCCTGAACGGCAACATGGAGCCGCGATTCCATGACATCAGCCTGGGCGGCAACCAGGCGCAGCTCACCTACCTGGCGTACTGCGACGGTGAGGCGTTCAAGGCCAACTACGCCGGCAAGCGCTACCACAAGCTCAAGGAGGCCTGTGTCATCAACACCGACACCACGCTGCAAGGCGAGGTCACCGGCTTCAATGAATCGGCCATCCACCGGATCGAGGCGTTGCCTTCGGTGCACAAGCTGAGCGTCAAATACAAGGCCGGCAAGCTGATGAAAAAGACCGTGGACCTGCTCAGCAGCCCGCTGCGGGTGTTTCTGGTATCGGATAGCCAGGGCACTATCGACCAGGATTACGAGCAGATCCGCCAGAACAAAGACAACGTCTATGTGATCCGCTGATGATAGGCACTTATCGCGCGTTGCGCGGGCTCAACGCTCGCTTGCAGTTGCTGTTCCTGATCACCCTGGTGTTCCGCATGGGCACCATGGCGTTCCCTTTCTATGCGGCTTACCTGATTCATCAGCACGCCGTGTCGGCGGCAACCGCAGGGTTGCTGGTGGGCGTTTATGGCGCGGGCGCATTGTTTGTGGACTTGATCATCGGCGGGGTGATCAAACGGTTTTCCGCCAATCGGGTGATCCTCGGTTCGTTGCTGCTTAACGCGGTGCTGCTGCTGATCATTCCGTCGGTGGATAACACGGCGTTGCTGTTTGTGCTGTCGTTTCTGTGGGGTGCCTGTTACGAGGCATTCACGCCGGCGACATTCTCCGAAACAGTCACCCACAGCAGCAGTGAATCGCGCAAAGTGGCGTTCTCTTGCAACCGTTTGGCGATCAACATCGGCATGGCGATCGGGCCGCTGTTGGGCAGCCTGATTTTCTTGAGTAACGCCGACGCGGTGTTCTACCTCAACGCGGCGTTGTCCCTGGTGGCCTTCGTTGCCTGCCTGCGGTTCGGGCGTGCGGTGCCGGTGGCCCAAGGGGCTGCCGTCGTCAGCAAGGGCAACGGCTTGCCGGAGAGCGCAGTGCACGAGCGCTCGCGCTTGCTGGTGATTCTGCTGGCGGCATTGCCGGTGCACGTGGCCTATGCGCTGCCGCCGACGTTTCTGTCGGCCTACATCATCAATTACACCGAGTTGCCGGCGTACTACGTCGGGATCATCTTTTTCATCAATGCACTGCTGGTGATTCTGTTCGAAGTGCCGATCAACCAACGTATGTCGCACCTGTCGAGCAGCCGCTCGCTGGTGGCCGGGTTTCTCGTAGCCGGCGTGGGGTTTTTCCTGATGGGCTTCAGCCAGGTCGGCGCGCTGTTGCTGGTGGCCACCGTGCTCTGGAGCCTGGGCGAGATGATCGTCTTTCCCGGCATCACCCATTACGTCAGCAGTATCTCCAGCCGTCACACCGTGGACCGCAACCTCGGCTATTACTCGGCGGGGGTAAACATCGGCGTGATGATCACGCCTTCGCTGGCGTTCATGCTGGTGTCACAGCCCTCGCTGCCTTCGCCGTGGCTGCTGGCGGGCACGATATTGCTACTGTTCGCGGTGGCGGTAGGCGTGATGAAAGGCTCGGCTGTCTTGTGGAACAAGGAAGCATGAAATGAACAGGATTCATTTGAACACCGCCGGTGCGGGCCTGATGTCACCGGCCACGCTGAATGCGATCCAGGGTTTTACCGCCACAGAAGCGCAAATGGGCAGCTATGAAACCGAGCTGGCCTACGAGGCGTTGCTCAACGACGACCTGTACCGCCTAGTGGCCAAGCTGTTGAATGCAGAGCCTGCGCAGATTGGCTTTTTCAGCAGCGCCACCGAGGCCTGGACCAGCATTCTCGGCAAGTTGCAATTTCCCCGAGGTAAGCGGGTGTGGGTGTCGACCTCGGAATACGCCGCGAACCTGATCTTTTTCAACTACCTCAAGCAATCGCGTGAGATTCGCGTTGAAGTGATCCCAACCACGGCCACCAGCCCGCTGGACCTGGATTGGGTGCGGCGTCATCTGGACGACGATGTGTTTCTCGTCAGCGTGTCGCACCTGCCGTCCTGCTGCGGGGTGATCAATCCGGTGGAAGCGCTGGGTGCGCTGCTCAAGGGTTCGAACGCACTGTATGTGGTGGATGCGTGCCAATCGCTGGGGCAGTTGCCGCTGGATGTGCGGGATATGCACTGTGATTTATTGACAGGCGCGGGGCGCAAGTTTCTCTGCGGGCCCCGTGGCAGCGGGATTGCTTATGTGTCGCCACGCCTGCTGGGCCAATTGCAGCTGAATTTTGCAGACCTGCACGCCGCCAGCACCGATGGCCAGGTCAACCAGGTGGATGCGTCCGGCGCTCGGGTGCTGGAGATCGCAGAAAAGAGCCTTTCGGCCCTGGTGGGTTTGCACACGGCGGTGCAGGAATACCTGCAAGTAGGCGGCGGGCAGGTGAGCACGGAGCCCTATGCGTTGCTGGCGCAGGCGTTGCGGCGCCTGCCGCAGTTAACGCTGATGTGTGACCAGTTCGAACAGACCGGGATTGTCTCGTTCGTGCCACACAACGTGCCGGCCAAGGCATTTGTTGACCAGGCCCGCGCGCTGGGGCTCAACCTCTGGGCAGGCACTGCCGCCCATACCCCGTTGCTGCTCAAGGACCTGGGCGTCAGCCACTTCGTGCGTGCCTCGGTGGGCCGGCATATCACCCTCGCCCAGGTCGAGCAGGCGCTGGTCATCCTGCGCAGCTTATAGCTTCGGCGCTTACTGGGCGGCGATGGAGTAACCGTCAAAAGCGCTTTGCTGTTGCAGTGCGGTCACAATGCTCTTGCGCGTGACCGGCTGCTCCACGCCGCTGTTATCAACGAAGGTGTCACTTTCCAGCTCCGCCTCGCTGCCTTCACCTACAAAGGTAAGGCCCAGGAACTCCAGCGCTTCGCGGTCCACATTGAGCTTGGAACGCGGCGTGCGCAGCGGCAGGGTGACGCTGATGCCATCCTTGCTGATCACGAACACCTCGGCTTCCTTCTTGGCGCGTGCGGCCTTGCCCTTGCCGGCGCTCGGGTTGCTGATGGCCTGGTGCGACTGGTTCAGCACCTTGAGGGCCAGGCCGTAGACCAACTCCTGGAATTCAGGGTCGTCCTTGAAGCTGGACAGCAGGCGGCTGATGGAGAACTTGCTGCTCAGGTCTTCCAGGGCGGCATTGTCGGCGGCCTCGGCGTCCTTCAATTGCTTGAGCTGGCCCATGAGGTCGTAGGCTTTGTCATCGTCGAAGGCGTCATGGGCCTGACGAATGGCCACGCGCAACTCGCGGATCTGGTCGCTTTCCTTGGAAGTGTGAAACGCGTCCAGCACCATTTCGCTGATGATCTTGGCCGCTGGCACATGCTGTGAAAGATTGATGGCGTTTTCATACTCGGCTTTGGCGTGCGAGACGACGACGGAGGCTTCGGCGGATTCAGCGGTGTACGCATCGGACATTGAAATTTCACTACTTCAGTAAACGGGGAGAGACAAAAAAGCGTCGGGCATTTTCAGGGGGCCGGGGAGTCAGGTCAAGGCGCCTCCTGAAGGTGGACCCGGTCAGTAGTGATAACGGCACATGAGGATCTGTACTTCATCCTCCTCGATGCCATACACCAGACGATGCTCTGCTGTGATTCGCCGAGACCAGTAGCCGCTCAGGTTGTGTTTGAGGGGCTCAGGTTTTCCAACACCTTCAAATGGGTCTCTTTGAATCGCTTTGATGAGCAGGTTTATACGCTTGAGCCCTGCCTTGTCGTTTTGTTGAAACCAGAGATAATCGTCCCAGCCCTCAGGGGTAAAGAGTATTTTCATTCTTCAATCAACTGCCTTGGCTTGGCTTTGCCGGCTCGTAAGCTGTTGACTGAGTTGATGAGGCGTTCGGCATTTTTTGGCGAGCGCAGTAAATAGGCTGTTTCCTCGAGAGCATTGAATTCTGACAACGAGATCATCACCACCGGTTCGCCTTTTTGTCGGGTCAGGAGCAGTGGAATGTGATCTTCATTAACGCGGTCCATGGTTTCGGACAGGTGCGCACGCGCATGGGTGTAGTTGATAGTTTCCATGAAAACATCCTCGTTTTAAGCTTTGAACGTACAGAAATACGTACATATCTACAAGAGGCATCTTATCAGCGGTCGAATTTGTGGACGCATGCATCAGTCCAGCTGCTTGAGGCACGCTTCGAGCTTATCCAGGCCTTCCTCCAGCACGGCCGGCTCGATGGTCAGCGGTGCCAGCAAGCGGATGATATGCCGTGACTTGCCGCTGGGCATCAGCAGCAGGCCGGCAGCCCGCGCCAGGCTCAGCAATTGGGTCAGTTGCTTGGCGGCGGGCGTGCCGTCGGCATGCGCCAGTTCAATGCCGCGCATCGCGCCGACACCGGTGAGGCGGCCCAGATACGGCGACAGGTGCTGTGCGCGCCATGCTTGGTAACGTCGCACGATCGCCTCCTCCTGCCGGGAACCCCATACCTGCAGGTGTTCATCGGTCATCACATCGAGGGTTGCCAGCGCGGCGGCGCAGGCGATGGGATTGCCGGAGTAGGTGCCTCCCAGACCGCCCTTGGGCAGGTTGTCCATCAGTGCCTTGCGTCCCACCACCGCCCCCAGCGGCACACCGCCGGCAATGCTTTTGCCGAGCAGGATCAGGTCAGGTTCAATGCCCAGGCGCAAGAAGGCGAATCGCTGCCCGGTGCGACCGAAACCGGACTGGATTTCGTCGGCGATCAACAGGATGTTGTTCTCGTCACAAAAACGGCGCATGGCCTGGGCGAATTCGGTATCCAGGGCGAGGAAACCGCCTTCGCCCTGTACCGGTTCAATGATGAAACAGGCTACGTCGTTGACGTCGATTTCCACGCTGAACAGGCGGTCCATAGCCTTCAGCGCTTCGGCACAGGTGACGCCGTTGTCGGCGCTGGGGTAGGGCAGGTGATACACCGGGCCGGGCAATACGCCGACTTTTTGCTTGTACGGCGCGACCTTGCCATTGAGGTTGAGGGTGGCCAGGGTGCGCCCATGAAACGCTCCGTCAAACGCAATCACCGCCGTGCGGCCAGTGGCGCCGCGCACAATCTTTAAGGCATTTTCCGCGGCCTCAGCGCCGCTGTTGGTGAGCATGCCGCTGACCGGATAGCTCACCGGAATAAACGCGGTCAGGCGCTCCATCAAATCGATGTAGGGCATGTGCGGCGCGGCGTTGAACGCGTAGTGGGTGAGTCTGGTCGCCTGCTCGCGAATCGCGTCCACCACGGCCGGGTGACAATGGCCGAGGTTGAGTACGCCGATGCCGCCGATAAAATCGATATAGCGCTTACCTGCGGTGTCCCAGACCTCAGCGTTTTTTCCATGGCTGAGGTTGATGGGATGGACGATGGAAATCGATTGGCTGATCGTTTCGCGGCTCATGAATCGTTGACTCGGCAGTAATGGGCTCGGTTTATCTAAGCTGCGTGAGCGCCTCTGCCGCAAACGAAATAAAGTCGCCGGGTCATTATTAAAAGTCGGGATCATTCATTCCGAGACTCCATTCTTCCCCGCCGCCTTGGATCGATATAACGCCTGATCGGCGCGCGCCATCAGGGCTGCCGGTGACTCCCCCACCCGCCGTTCCACCACGCCCAGGCTCAAGGTTATCTTGGGATCAGCGACGGCGAACAGGTTCTGGATTGTGTGGCGCACACGTTCGGCCTGTTCCTTCGCCGTCTGCAGAGTGCTGTTGGGCAAGACCAGCATAAATTCATCGCCGCCCCAGCGGGCCAGCACATCACCGGCACGTACGCAGGTTTCCAGGCCTTCCACTACCTGGACCAGCGTCTGGTCGCCTACGCCATGGCCATATCGATCATTGATCGGCTTGAAGTCATCGATATCCATAGCCACCAGCGCCAATGGCAAGCGAAAGCGCTCGGAGCGGTCGCATTCCTGGAGCATCACTTTTTCCAGGCGATAACGGTTGGCGATGCGCGTCAGGGCATCCCGTTCGGCCAGGGAGCGGTTTTCGACCAGTTGCAATTGCAACTGCTGATTGACGCGCGACAATTCAAGGGTGCGCTCGAGCACCAAGGTCTCAAGGGAGCGGTTACGCTTTTGAAGACGTTCAATCGAGCATTTGCGTGCATGGATATCGCGGTGTGCGCCCACCATGCGCGCTACCGAAGTGTCGGGATTGCGCGTAATGATGTAGCCACGGTCCTCGATCCAGAGGTACGTGCCGTCGTATTTTCGACAGCGGTATTCGGCTCGGTACAGGGGCGCGCGTTGGCAGACATAGTCATCAAATCCGGCCATCACATGGGGATAATCCTCGGGATGGATCACGCTTTCCCAGGTGAATACGCTGTTTTCCAGGGAGTGGCGCGGATAGCCAAGCATTTCGTACCAGCCAGGATTGCGGTAGACGAACCCGGTATTGGCATTCCAATCCCATATCCCGTCGCTGACCAGTTCCATGATGGCATGCAACATGTCGGTGCTGATATTGGCAAGGTCATTACGCAGCGGTTCGGTGCCGGCTGTATCGTCCATTACACGCTTCCTGCATGAGCGGGCTTTCAAGGCCAGCTTTCGTTGACGCCGATACTCCGTGGCTGACGCTACTGTACAACGTGGTTGGCGGCCTTTGAATAGGGCAGGCAGACTGTTTCAGGAGCGCGGCGCAATCATTTTCGTCCGAGGCTTGCCATCCGCGTTGTGCTGGTAAATCGCCTCAGGCTGGCCCTGCCCGTTGAAAAACACTTGGCCGATCCCGGCTGAATTCCATAACCGCTCGCCGGCTTCGGCATGTTCCGGAATGTGCGGTACCACCTGCATGGTGCGGCGCCGGGTAAACCAGTTCAGCGGCGAGCGTGGGGAGTAGAGCCAGCGGTTGAGACGGTCGAACCATTCGAGCAGGCGTGGTGGGAATTCGTTCTTGATGCCGCTGCTGGTGATTTGCCAGATCCTGGGCCACCGTTTCGGTGGCGGATCAACACTTCGTAGACGAACGAATAATGCACGTCGCCCGACAGAATCACGTAGTTACCCGGTGTGCGGGAATGGCGGAAGATGTTGAGAATCACCTGGGCGGCGCCGCGATGGGCCATCCAGTTTTCAGCGTCTACCAGCAGCGGGTAACCGCACCAGCTGAATACCTTTTGCACGGTCTCGATCAGCTTCACGCCGAAAACCGGTGCAGGCGAGACGATGATGGCCGAAGGGTGGTCGAGCAGCTCCTGCTGCAGTTCGCTCAGGGCTTCCCAATCCAGCAGGCCGGAAGGTTGCTTGAGAGTGAACTCGCTGCGCCAGCGTCGGGTACGGGTGTCGAGCACCACCAACGCGGGGGTGGTAGGCAGTACGTAGTGCCAGTGTTGGAATTTACGCAGCGCCTCGAGTAATTTGTCCTGCGCGGCTGCGTCCAGGTGGTTGGCCTGGGCCTGGGTGGTCAACGCTTGGGTCTGGCTCATCAGTTCGACAAACGCATCCGGCTGGTTGCCCCAGCCCTGGCATAACAGGTAGGCCAGCAGGGCGTTGCCGATGATGCGTTTGGAGAAGGGGTGGCCGTAGGCGGTTTCTTCCCATTGGGCGCTGAGGTTCCAGTCGTCGGTGATGTCATGGTCGTCAAAGATCATCAAGGTCGACAGGTGGGCAAATACCCGCGCGACACCGGGCAGGCTGTCGCGGAATCGCTCGATCTGGACCTCTTCGCGGGCGTAGCGCTGCTGTCGTTCCAGGCTCAGTGGCGGGCCCTGAAGCGAGGTCAGCGCCCAGGGCGTGGGCGACCACACCAACAGGTACATCGCGATGACTTCGGCAAAGGTCACCAAGTGGTTGTCGGCGGTGCTGCTGGTGAAAATCGGCTTTTTCACGCCGCCAAAGAAGCGCTCGCGCAAGGTCTCGTTACTGTCCAAGGCCGGCAGTAAATCGGCACGGTGATAATAACTGGCCGGATGCCCATAGAGGCTGGCGCTGTCATCGACCACAGCGCCTTCGAGGTATTCATCGAACAGGCCCAGCCGTGCTATCAACCCATGAAACGCCCGCAGCATCGGCCCGGCGACATCGTCGGCATAGACCTGATCGCCGCTCATCATCAACAAGGCCGGACGTTCGGCCGGGGTTTTGGCCTCGGCCAGTAGACGGTCGACGCACAGCAATCCTTCGTCGGCACTGTGATGGGGTTTGCGGCATGAGCCGTGCACCAACTGATGGATACGGCTATGCAACACGAAACTGGGATATCGAGCATTCGCGTACAGCAGGTGCGGTGCCCAGTCGGCGATGCCGGTGTCGTCAAACAGCAGGTCGTAGCTGATCGCCACGTCCAAAGGCAGCGCTTCGTCCAGCGCCACATCGATCAAATGAATAAACGCCTGGCGCCCCACGGGTACCACCTGGCATTGGTCCAGGGCGATTTCCAGTGTTTGCGCCGGCAGGTGCAGCTTCAGCGTCAGTGCCAGTGCTCGACTGCCTACCAGCCACAACACCAGGCGCCGAGCTTCGAGACGTCGTAGCAGTGGGCCGGCCAATACGGCGGGCAGTGTGTCGGAGTGCGGCATGCAGACAGTGGCCCCAGGCTGGATTGAACCGGCGAGTTTAAGCGAGTGAATGTGATGGTTTTGTTAAGGAGGGATGTACGAAGGGCCGTGCACTGCCCTTCGTACGCGGCTAGTTAAAGAAGGTTGCCTTGACCCAGGCTGTCGAGCCCACCCCCTGTGTTTTTGCGTCGGTCATTGGTCGCCATGCCATCAGGCTCGGCGGCGTTGAGCTGCATGTGGGGGGTGTCGATGCTGCGTTTCCTACGTTGGGGCTCTGCATCATCCTGTTGCAGAGGTGGGTATTGAAAGCTGCCCAGTGAGGGGTTGATTCCGCTGACCATGGATGTTTCCTTCTATTAGGAGAGGATGCTTCGTCCGTCGGGACGAAGTAAGGCCAACCTTAATAGCGGCAGAAACGAGGCTGCTATAAACGCACTGCTGCAAGATATGACTGTGGCTGACGAGCCTCTTCAGAAATCATCCGCAGGGCGGTTAGCGCAGTTGTCCATTCCCGCAGAGGTCGCGCCTTCCTCGCCTTCCTGCACAAAAGCCGCGCGATGTTCCGCCACCACATTACGCAACGCGCTGTAGTAGTCCGGGAGTTTTTGCAGGCTGTCGGTGAGCGGCAACAGCGATGCGCGGGTGTCGACAGTACCGCCGACCAGGCTGATGGTACCCAGGGTCTGCACCGTATCGCTGTCGCCCAATGGCGAAACCAGGAAGCTCAAGACTTTGCCCGCCGCATCCCGGCTGTTGTGGGTGCCCAGCAGTGGCAGTTCGACAATGGGGCCATTGCCCACGCCCCATACGCCGAATGTCTGGCCGAAGTCGGCTGTATGGCGTGGGATGCCCAGGCGATCCGACACATCGAACAGCCCCACCACGCCCACCGTGGTGTTCACGGCGAAGCGCCCCAGGGTGTTGACCGAGCGCCGAGGGTTGCCTTGCAGCAGGTCGTTGATAAACACCTGCGGCTCACTGAAGTTGCTCGCGAAGTTATGCACACCCGCCTGGAAAAATTCCGGCAGGTAACGGTAACCGCGCGCCACAGGCGCCAGGGCGTAGTTATCCACAGCACGGTTGAACGCAAATACCCCGCGGTTGACCGGTTCGGCAGGGTCATACACCGGATTGTTCACCTGCGCGCAGCGGGTGGTGGGTGTCACGGGTGGGGGGCTCGCACAGCCCGCCAGGTAAGACACAGTCAGTAACAGCACGGCGTGGCGGGCCAGGTGCCGTGGGTTGGTCAACGCGTGCATGGGCACAGTCTCCGCAAAAGGGAGGCCGATGCTGGCATTGCCGCCTTGCGCAAAGATGTCTGCTTTATTGCGTTGCTGACGCTTTATTGCACGATTGAAATATATGACGGAGCGCGTCGAATAGTTTTAGATGGCGCCTTGACCCAGTCCAGTGAAGCCTGCCGGTGAGCAACCTGTTAATCGTCGACGATGACCTTGAAGTCCTCGCCCTGCTGAAGAAATTTTTCCTGCGTCATGGCTATTCGGTAGAGACCGCGGCCAGTGGCGCTGAGCTGTGGGCGGCCATGGAGCGCCAGCCCGCCGACCTGATTATCCTCGACCTGATGCTCCCCGGCGACAACGGCCTGCTGCTGTGCCAACGCCTGCGCCAGCAATACGCTACACCGGTGATCATGCTCACGGCGATGGGTGAACTCAGCGACCGCGTGGTGGGCCTGGAAATGGGCGCCGACGATTACCTGAGCAAACCCTTCGATGCCCGCGAACTGCTCGCCAGGGTGCGTGCGGTATTGCGCCGGGCGGGTGAAAGCCGGCCACCGATGGGGGAGGCCGCGCGCCCGCTGATCCGTTTTGCCGGCTGGCAACTGGACCTCACGCGCCGCGAGCTGCGCTCGCCCGACCAGGTGATGATTCCGCTGTCGTCCGGCGAGTTCGATCTGCTGCTGGTGTTTCTCGAACATCCGCAACGCGTGCTCACCCGCGAACAGTTGTTGAACCTGGCGCGCGGCCATAGCCATGATGCCTTCGACCGCAGCATCGACGTGCAGGTGAGCCGCCTGCGCCGCAAGCTGGAATTCGATACCAAGCGCCCGGCGATGATCCGTACCGTGCGCAATGGCGGCTATCAATTCACCGCCAGCGTGACCCGTTCATGATCCAGCGTCCGCGCGACACGGTGGCACGCTGGATCGCGCTGACCGTGCTGGTCGCAATGATCACCGCGCTGGCGTTCAACGCCTTGTTCGTGCAACTGGCCGGAGTTTGGGCCAGGCCACCGTTGGCTGAAACCGGCCTGCTGGAAAAGGTCGCGGTGGTGGTGCGCGTGATCGAGGCGTCCGAACCGGCGCAGCGAGCGCATCTTGCCCAGGTGATAGGGGATGGGTCCTTCAGGGTGACGTGGGCGGCGCAGCGGGCGGCGTTTAATCTGCCGGTGCTGGCTGACCCGGATTTCAATACGGGCGAGCAGGTGTTCAAGCACCTGCTTGAAGGCCCGACGCGCCCCATGGAGGCCTATGAACCTGCCGACTGGCCCGACGGCAACGGCCAGTACGTACTGTTGATGCAACTGACCGACCGATCCTGGCTGATGTTCAGCACCGGTACTCGCAGCTGGGGCCTGGACGATGGTGTGCGCAGCCTGATTGTGGCGCTGCTGGTGCTGGTCTCCACCGCCTTGGTCACCCTGGTCGCGACCCGACGCCTGGCCCACCCGCTGCAACACTTCGCCCGAGGTGCGCGGCGTTTTGGCAGCGACTTTCGCGCGCCGCCGATCGAGCCGGTGGGGCCTCACGAAATCCGTCAGGCGATTCTTGCCTTCAACAGCATGCAAGCGCAGTTGCGCCACTTCATCCAGGACCGTACCCAAATGCTGGCCGCCATCTCCCACGACCTGCGTGCGCCGCTGACCCGCCTGCGCCTGCGCGGTGAGTTCATCGAGGATAGCGACCAGCAACAGCGACTGTTTCGCGACGTGGATGAAATGCAGGCCATGATCAACACCGCCCTGGGATTTTTCCGCGATGACGCGCGCCTGGAACAGGCCACCCAATTGGACCTGGCGGAGTTGCTGCAGACCCTGATCGACGATTATCGCGACCAGGCCATCGACTTCACGTTTAACGGGCCGCCACGTCTGGTGTATTTCGGCCGGCCCCTGGGCCTCAGACGCGTGATGACCAACCTGATGGACAATGCCATCCACTACGGTGCGGCGCCGCAAATCGAGTTGCAGCACAAGCAGGATACGGTGGTGATTCGCGTGCTGGACCGTGGCCCGGGCATTCCCGCAGCGCATCGGGAGGATGTATTCCTGCCGTTCTATCGCTTGGAGGGGTCACGCAACAAAAGCACCGGCGGCGTAGGGCTTGGGCTCTCTACCGCACGAGCGATCGTGTTGGAACATGGCGGCACCCTGACCCTGGCCGAGCGCCAGGGGGGTGGGTTGGAGGCGATGGTGATCTTGCCGATATGAGATTTACCAGGCAACGCTTCAGATAGGCGAGCCTTCAATCACCCTGGGCACCGTGAACCGGAACTCACTGCCCTGGCCCACCTCACTTTTGGCAGAAATTTCGCCGCCATGGGCCTGGACGATGCCTTGGGTGATGTACAGCCCCAAACCGCTGCCGGTGGGGTTGTTTTCGGTTTGTGTCCAGTAGCGCTCGAACACGTGAGGCAACTGCTCCGGTGCAATGCCTTCACCGGAGTCGCGCACCGAGAACACGATTTCTGCACCGTTGCTCATGGCGCTGACGCCGATATAGCCCAGGCGCGGGGTGAACTTGATGGCATTGCCGATCAGGTTCGACAACACCTGGAACAAACGCTCCGGGTCGGCATTGATCAGCAGGCCGGGCTCGGCGTCGAACGACAGGTCAATGCCTTTTTCCATCGCCAACGGTGTGAGCAACGAATAAGCCTCATCGAACATCTGGCTCACCTCCAGCGGCACGGGTTTGACGACATAGCGCCCAGCCTCGATTTTTGAAGTGTCGAGCAGATCTTCCAACAGCACGTTCATGCGCCCGGCCGCCTGTTGCATGGTGTCGATAGCCGAGGAGATGCGTCGCGAAGTGTGCGGGCCCTCGGAGCTGAACGCTTTTCGCATCATGCCGCAGAGCATGGAGATGACGGTCATCGGGTTACGCAAGTCGTGAGATACCACGGCCACCAGGTCATCACGCGCCCGCACGGCCTGCTGCTCACGCTTTACCTGGCGTGCCAGGTCGTTTTCCAGGGCCGAGCGGCGCAGGTCGTTGGCGGCGAACAGGTCGCCATGGCTCCACTTGGTGGAAATGCCCGCCATGACCACTTTCCACACTTCAAACGAGGTGCGTGGGCGAAGGTGCAGGCCCGCGTGGGAGCTTTCCAGGTCCAGCGGCTTTTGTGGGTCACCGCTCCAGTGGATGTTTTCCTTCACCTCCGGGCGGAACCACAACACACCGTTATCCACAGGCTTGGGCAGATGCAGGGCCAGGACGCCGCTGGCCAACTGCTGGAACTCGGCGGCCGGCGGGTATACCGAGGCCAAGTTGTGGCTGGCGAATACCGGTTCGTCGCGCTCTTGCAGCCACTTGTGCAGTGCGCGGATCTGCGCCGGTTCCGGGCAGTGGCCGTAGCAGTGCAATTGCTTGCCCTCGATGATCGCCACGCCGCCTGCCTCTGTCAGCTCCATCAGCAACTGACTTTGTTGGGCAAGGCCGTCGAACACACTGTCCTGGGAGGCCTTCAGCGCTTGATCGAGAAGTGCCAGCGCCTGAACTTTTTCCTCGCGTTGACGGCTCAGTTCCAGGGTCTCCATGGCGCTGATCTGCAACGACAGCACTTGGCCGATGGTCTGGCAGGCGGTGCGCAACTCGTTCGGCACCAGCAGCGGCTCGCGGTTGCCGCAGCTGATCAGGCCCCATAGCGTGTCGCCCTTCATCAACGAGATGCTCATGGACGACAGTACGCCCATATTCTTCATGTATTGGCAGTGAATCGGCGACACGCTGCGCAGGGTGGCGAAGCTCAAGTCCAGCGGCTCGCCGGTGTCTGGGCGCAGCTTGGGCAGCAACGGCACTGGCTCGTAGGCCGCGTTGGGGATGATGCGCAGCCAGTTGGTGCGATACAGCTCGCGGGCCTGTTCCGGGATGTCGGAGGCAGGGAAGAACAACCCGTTGAACAGCTCCATGGACGGCGCTGACGCTTCGGCAATCACTTGGCCGTGGCCTTCCTCTTCGAAGCGGTAAATGAGCACGCGGTCGTAACCGGTCATGGCCTGGATTTCATTCACGCTGATTTCGTACAGCGCTTGCAGGGTTTTCGCCGCCTGCAAGCGTTGCAACATCTTGCCCAGGTTACTCGTGCGACCGTTCAGCGCGCGTGGGCGGAAGTCCTTGAGCCGCGGTTCGAACTCCAGCACCAGCACGTTCTGGTGGCGGTGCAGCAAGCCTTCGAAGGCTGCGCCATTGAGCGTGACGTGCAACGGTGGCATGTCGAAGAACGTGTCGGTTTGTGCCATGACCTGCACCGCCTGGGCATGCTCTGCGCCGATCAAGCTGTGCAGCGGCTGGCCGAGCAGCGCTTCGGGCGCATGGCCGAACAGGCTGCCGACGTTAGTGCTGACCTGGATGATATCCAGGCCGGGTTCCGACAATGTTAGCAGCACACCGTGAGGCTGGATCGCTCCGGGAAAGCGGATGGGCTCGTCGGCGCAATTGGCAAGCAGCTCTTCAAAATCGTCGGGTTTCATAGCAGTACCTCCTGGCTGTCGAGCCATTGCTCAAAGCCGCTGAATGTGGAGCGCGCAGCCATGACTGCGCGCTCTCTAGCGGTCGCGTCCAGCGGCAGGCGACCCAGGTAGTCGAGAAACTCTTTCCAGCGTCGGCCGGTCTCGGCGCCATAAATATCGAGAAACGCACCGCCGTTGTCGGCATCGATCCCCAGGCGCAGGGCCATTTCGCGGCGCAATACTTGCCCACCGAGGGTCGCGCCTTCCAGCACATACAAGGCGCCAAGGCAGGCGGCGGGTGTGTCCAGAGGCGGGAGTCGGGTGCAGCGGGGCAGGGTGCTGATGGTGTGCTCATTCAGGCCGAGGACGCGAAGATCACTGACCAGTGTCGGCGTTTTCGTACGCAATGCGGCGTCATATCCATGGGGAATCAAGCCGCCGTCATACAGCGCCGCTTCCATCGGCTGATAGAAACCGTAGTAGGCCTGGAGCAAGCGCCCGTACCAGTCTGTATCCAGGCGCTCGGAAAAGAACGGCAGGCGCTTTTCCAGCGCGACATGCAACAGCCCGGTGCCTGTGCGCAACGTTTCCAACAAGGATGGCGCACCAACGTCATGGGCTTCTGAGTGCATTAATGAGCTCGAACTGTGGGCCTCTCGGCCATGAATGACGCATGAAAATGGGCGACGATTCTACACAATTCATTGTCGTCAGCTTACGCAACAAGCGAAAAGGCTGACCATCAGATCAGAAAAGTCACTCCTTGTAGGTAAACGACCGCAGGCATTGGCACGAAGTTCGGGTTGAATGATATCGCCGCGCTATTAATGCACAGACGAACCTTGCTGGGTCAATGCTTTTTGCACGCACTCAAGCAAGTGGTCGGTACTCCAGGGTTTGGGCAAAAACCGCACCGAGCCACCCAATTGCGACGCTATCGTGGTGTTGCCGGACGTCAGCACCACCTGAACCTCTGGCCAACGATGCGCCACCACTCGGCTCAAGTCATAACCATTGAGCAAGCCGGGCATCTGAATATCACTGACAATCAGGTCCACGGGGTCATCGCCCTGCTCCAGATAAATCATCCCTTCATCCGCCGAAGAGAACGACTTTACCAATGCGCCGAAGTCCTCCAGTACATCCACCATTAACGCCCGAATGATCTCGTCGTCTTCCAATACTAAAATCGATGGCTGAGCCATGATCCTTACTCCACCATCAGGGTTCAGTAGGGTGGAGTGGAGGTGGGGCATATAGGTTCGATTGGATGTTTTTTAAACGATGGGTGGTCGTTTGGTGGTCTGCAGGAACGTGGTTGGGGGCGCCAGTTCATAGCACAGGCCCGCACGGTTATCGTAAAGCGGCTGGGGAAACGGCCATTTAAACGGGCATAATTGTCGGCAACACTCGATGCGGAGCCCTCTGATGAAGTACGCCTGGTTGACCCTTGCCCTGATCTTCAACACACACGGGGCCTTTGCTGCCGGCGATGCCGAGGCGGGCGGCAAGCTCTTCACCAAGACTTGCGGTGGCTGCCACAGTGTGGGCGAAGGCGCACGCGGTGGGTTCGGACCGCAGCTCAACGGCATCATCGGCCGGCCTGCGGGCACTACTACGGATTACCAGTATTCCGACGCGATGAAAAATTCAGGCGTGGTCTGGACCCGCGACAAACTTGCCGCCTACATCGAAGCGCCGAAGAAAGTGGTGAGCGGCACGCGGATGATCTTCTGGGGCATTAGTGATCAGGAGAAGATTGAGAATATATTGGCGTATTTGGAGACGTTTCAGTCCAAGTGATCGCTGAAGCAAGGCGGAACACCTTTGGGAGCTGTCGTGCCCGACTGCCTACCGTTCGCGCGGTAAAGCCTGTGCGAACACCACGCCGTTGAACGTTTGGGTGCAGCAGTCGCAGAAGGGGTTCATGTGCTCGGGCGTCAGCTGCGGGTTGACCTTTTGCAGCAGGCCAGCCTCGTCTACCCACAAGCCGCTGTAGTAGCTATTCTCGCCCGTACTCACGTATTCCTGCTTGTCGCTGTCATGCAGCGCAACCATCCAGAACACCGGCTCCGGACGATCCAGGCGGGCGTTGGCTTCGCTGAAAACCTTGCTCCAGAGGTGGCCGACTTTGGACAGGAGGAACCGGAATAGGGGGGTGTAATCGTACCCATGTCTTTGATGGCTGTGCATTGAGCCACGGGTTGATAGCGCTCGCTTTTCGCTTTTGCTGTGTCGTTCATATCTGTAAGCACAGCAACTCCCATGGCGTACGCCATGGGTTCGGGTGTTGACTGAGCGATAGAGGAGAGGCTTTTGCAGTGTAGGTCTCATTGCATCAAGACCTCTTCTTAGGTTGATTCGGAGGCGGTGGCCACGCGCCTTGGTAACGGAAGGAAATCTGGTAGTCGAGGTGGCCGGGTTCGATCATGTGCTGGAAATATGGCTGAATAATCGTTATCCAGTTAGGCAGCATATTGAATACATCGGCATATATCGCGGTTTCCTCGCCTAAACCCAACGCTTTGAGAATACTGTCTGAGTCCTCGATATCTGCTGAATACTCATCCGCCTTCAAGTTATTACTGTGTTTTTCGTACCACCGTAATCTGATTTTCATGACCATTTTCCATGTTCCTCTTTATCGGTAAATTCGGCGTTTTGGGTCAGCCGCGCCCACGCCCGCCCAACAGACTTAAACGGGCGAACTCTTTGAACAACTTCAGCGGCAAATAACCAGTGGGGTCAGCGAAACGGGTGAAGCCGTCCGGCAGTTGGCACGGCTTGATGAAGACGCAGCGGGAGGTTTGGTTGGCGTGGGAGTTGGGGCAGGAAATGGCTCAAATGGAACAATCGCCGGCGAATAGGGCACGCGTGACGGTTGCGGGGTCAGGATTCGTTGCCTGCGTAGCTGTTCTTCAGTCGGTGGATAAAAACGTTCTGACATGACCGGCTCACTTCCTTGTGCGAGGAAGTGAGCCTACGGGGGGATCAGGGGGCTGGAATTGGCAGTATTCGACGGTGGGCGTGGGAAAAGTAGACAAAAATATCACTGGGTTTCGAATATTGCGATTTTCGTTTGTTTCGTTTAGGTTGAGCCCGTTGAGTTAAGTTACGACGGAGCAGCATCATGATCACCAATCACCTTCCCAAAACAATTCCTCCGCTGGAAAAGGAAGTCGAAGCCGCTGTGCAAGGCCAACGCGAGCTGGCTTCGTTGCTATCGACCAAATTCGAAACCCAGCGCATCGACATCTTCGACAAAGAAGACAAGCCCCACACCCTTGTACTCCCCACATCCGCGCTGCGCCTGCTGGTTGATATTTTGGGTGAGCTGGCGCTGGGTAATGCCGTCAAAGTTGTACCCGTCCATGCTGAATTGACCTCCCAGGAAGCTGCCGACCTGCTTAACGTTTCACGCCCGCATCTGGTCAAGATGCTGGAAGAAGGCGCCATTCCCTTTACGAAGACCGGTCGTCATCGGCGTATTCGATTTTCCGATTTGATGGCGTTCAAACAGCGCCGCGATGAAGAAGGTCAAGAGGCGATGGAGGAACTGGTACGGCAGACCCGGGAGTTGGGATTGGGGTAACCAGTTCCCCATTTTGATCGGAATACATCGTTTAATCCGTGTGCAGGCAGTAAAAAAGACCCTGGGACGCCAGGGTCTTTTTTGCCCGCTGATCAAATAAGCAAGTGCTTGGAAATCAACCGTGAAATTTCCACAATCGACGTCTTGCCGGTGAACTCGAATTTCACCTTTCCCAGCGACGAAAAGTAAATCTCCAACTCCGAATCCAGATCAAACGTCCCTGACGTTTCCACCGAATACGCCACGATGTTCTTATAGGGCAGCGACGTGAAGTCCTTCTTGCTGCCGGTAATCCCCTGCACGTTCACCGCGATGATGCGCTTGGTGGTGAACACCACGCCGTCGCGCATGGCCTTGTACGCGTCCACTACCTCTTCGCCATCCAGCAGCAATGACGCCACGCGTTCGGCGTACTCGTTGTTTTGTTTGAGCTTGAAGAAGCCTTTGTTATTGAAATCAATCATGTGCCTGCCCTTGGGTGAATGGTGTGGTCGGTGTATGACGTTTTGATCACGAATCTGTATCTAACGCGCGCATTTTGAACGCCCTACCATGGCGTCCAACCCTGCAACGTTGACCACATATTTCGGGAGCCCGACCATGCCTGAACTGTCCAGTTGGCTTGCCTATGCGCTGATATCACTCGGCATGGTGCTGACGCCCGGTCCGAACATGATTTACCTCATTTCGCGCTCGATTTGCCAGGGCCGCACCGCCGGGTTTATTTCCCTGGGCGGCGTTGCGTTGGGGTTTTTGGTTTATATGCTGTGCGCGGCCTTGGGCATTACCGCGCTGGTGATGGCGGTGCCCTTTGCGTACGACGCCCTGCGCTTTGGCGGGGCGCTGTACCTGGCTTATCTGGCCTGGCAGGCGATCAAACCGGGTGCCCGCTCGCCGTTCCAGGTGCAGCGCCTACCCCAGGACAGCCTGCGCAAACTATTCACCATGGGCCTGGTAACCAACCTGCTGAACCCCAAGGTGGCGGTGATGTACCTGTCGTTGCTGCCGCAGTTCATCGACCCGGACGGCCACGGCAGCGTGCTGATGCAATCCCTGGTGCTGGGCTTCACGCAGATTCTCATCAGCGTGAGCGTGAATGCGGTGATTGCTACGCTGGCGGGGTCTATCGCAGTATTTTTCGTTACACGGCCGGGGTGGCGGGTGGTGCAGCGCTGGTTGATGGGCTCGGTGTTGATGGGCTTGGCGGTGCGTATGGCGGTGGAAGGGCGTAAGTAGATCAGCGCGCCATCACGTTTACGATCACATGCAAAATGAACTCAGGGCCGTAGCACGGTTGCCCATGTTCATCCTCGATCCGCCAGATGGAAGTGACCGTACAGGTCTCCTTGGGGGCGGCGAACTCTACGGTGATATGCACCGGTTGGCCGGGCAGTGTATCGGCGACAGAGGTTTCGTTGTTAAGGCTGCGCAGATGGGTGTCCATCACGACTTCCAATGGCGCGCCCATGGCGGTGCGTCGGGCTATGACATATTCACCGTCAACGCGTACCAGTTTTCGGCCCCGCCACGGGCGTGTGCCGAGGTTCTGGATCTCCCATGTTTTCTGAAAAATTTCGCCAGGCAGCACGACGGTCTGGTCGGGCGTGGTGACGTCTGCGTTGAAGACGGCGATGTCGCTTGAATCACGCAGGCCTACAGCCCGGTTGGTGGTCGCCATTGAGTTGGAGTCAACCGGAGCGCCCGCCAAGTCGGCGAAGTAACGGAACAGCAGCAGCGGGGAAACCTGCAGCACTTTGGCCAGTTTGATCAATGTGCGTACCGAGGGATCTTGTGAGGCGCCGCCTGCCAGCCCGTATAGGTAGGTCCGGGAAATGCCGGCCTCCTTGGCCAGGGTTGTCATGGACTTACCCAGTTCCCGGCTGCGCCGTACGACCAGAGCTCGGAGGGTGTCGCGTGTCTTGATACTCATATTCGGTTGTGATCCCCAGTCCTCGGTGAGGCTGCTCACCTTGTTCGCCAAAAAGAACAACCTGCTCGCCGCTACGTGTAATGAGCAACGCACACTTACTCCCAGCTGGCGACGTTGTGAAGGACATGGATAGGTCCCTATTTTTGGTTGGCTATATCCAGTGTCGCGGTTTCTCACATGCTTGCGAACCTAGTGTGTGTTGCATTCCTTTACATCTGCCGGAACAGCCACTGACGAGCTTTTCCCGTCGGGAGTCGAACATTCCATGCTTCCTTACTTCAACGCGTTATTCCTCGACGGCCTGCTCCTGGGCATCGGTCTGTTCGCAGCCCCAGGCCCGAAAGACACCTTGGTCATCCGTCAAGGTGTCAGCCGTGGTCCCATCTGGGGAGTGGTCGCCGTCTGCGTAGTCTCCGATATGCTGTTGATCGCCGTGGGCATCACAGGTTTGGGTTCGCTATTGGACAGCCGTCCCAAGCTGGTAGCGCTGTTGCTACTTTCCGGCGCGGCCTATTTGCTGTGGTTCGGTGGCCAGCGCTTGCTGGCTTGCCTGCGTGACCAGTCCATGCCGGATACCCAAGTCGGCCATTCGCAACGAGGGCTGTTGCGTGCGGCGATGGTGCTGGGTTTTGCCAACCCCTACGCGTGGCTCGATACCGTCGTGCTGATCGGCTCGATTGGCGCCGCTAAACCGGCAGGCCAGCAAGCACTCTTTGCGACGGGGGCGATGACCGCGTCGCTACTGTGGTTTGTAGTGTTGGCGCTTGGCTGTCAACGCTTGACGGGGTTGTTTCGGACGCCGGTGGTGTGGCGCTGGCTGGATGCGGGCGTGGCGGTGTTGATGGTGTATCTCGCCGGAATGCTGATCACCGATTCACTGGATGTCTTTCAGGTAGTCCTTGAGGGTGGTTAGCGGTGCGATCAGTGCGTCGAGCTGATCCGTACTGTTTACGGCGGTTGCCAGTCGTTGCAGTTCGCGCCCCATTACCGTATCGGTTCCACCCAGTGCAGTCAGCGCCTGCCTGATGCACTCATCGATTTTGCGCTGAATTGTCCCCACATCCCCCTGGCGCACCAACAACCCAAACACCTCGCGGTCATACGCTTGCATCACCAGATCATCCCGCAAAACCGAACTGCCGCCGTCTGTCTCATGCACCAGCTTCAATGCAAAGAGCGCAACCGCTTCCAGCGTCAATTCCATGGTCTCTGTTCCTGGGGCTTTAGGGGAGGGCGATGATCACTGTTCTGCGCGTGAAAAAAAGACCCCATGTTGAAGCGTTTGGCAGTTGTTAGAGGCTTATGCGATACGTGGAGTAAGTGTCGCCATCCCTGAAGTATTTGCGGCTCAGTCATCGTTGCTCCGGGCAATGGTCAGCCGTTCTTGGGCTCAGCGTGAGGACTTCAAGTAAATGCCAGCCTTCATATCCACTGATCATTCACGGCGGTACGGTCACCACCTTCATGGCCGGTGTTCAAAATGCCGCGTGGCTCAATCATCATCAACTTGGCTTCGCCTTCGGCGGCCGTGCGGTGCTCTACGCCACGGGGGACCACATAGAGTTCACCTGGCTCCACATAGACTGGGCCACCTGGAAGGTCGATACGCAATGTTCCTTCCAGTACCAGGAAGGCCTCGTCGGTTTCGGGATGGGAGTGCCAAATGAATTCGCCCTCGATGCGCACGACCTTGAACTGGTAGTCGTTCATTTCGGCGACGACGCGTGGGCTCCATTGTTGATCGATGAGTGAGGCTTTTTGGGTGAGGTTTATGGGGGAACGCTGGACCATGACGGATGCTCGGATGTGGGAGAGTGGTCAGGTTAGTGGCGCACGGCGTGGGAGGGCTTGTACGATCTTGCAGGACGGTGGTGGACGATTTCGCCATCCCATGTTCAACGCCTGTTTTCAGCTAAAAGAAGACGCTGGCCACCTCCGGCACGCCGGTTTTGCTAAAGTACGCTACCCATGGGCCGACAGCCTTAGTTCCCATCTCACGGATGATTTGAAATGTTCCGCTTCGTCTTTTCCGGCATTGCCTTGCTCGCCGTCGCCGCGGCCTCTAATGCCCAGGCCCAGACCCAGGCCGTCACCACGCCCGAACAGCTGCTGACCGAGTTTTCTCGTTGCGACGCGCGTTTTTTCGAGAGCCTGGGCAACGCCCGCCTGCCGGCTAATACCGTGCGCCTTAGTCAGTACGGCTCGGTCAAGGCCCCGACCATCTTGAATCCGCTGCAGGAAGGTGGCACTTACCAACAGTTCGACACACCCCTGATCGTCAACGGCGTGCGTATGGTGGGCTATTACAACCAGGCCCAAACCATGAAGGACGTGGGCAATTTTCTGTTCTGGGGTTTCGTAGCCGACGGCTTGCCGCAAGAGGTCGCCGCAAAACTCAAGCCGTTGATTGTCGACAACACACGCTTTGTCAGTCAGGGCAAAGCCATCACCCGCGCAGAAATTCGCCGCGTCGGTGACCCGATCGGCCAATGGCGCACCGAAGGCTTGACCGGCCCCGGCGTTGCCACGCCGTTTGGCTTCGTAGACCGTGTGTTGATGGTCGACACGGGTGACGCGTCACCGCCACTGGCAGGCCACACCACGGTGTTCTGCTCGCTGCAAGGCACCGTGACCGCGCCGCTCTTGCAGGTCTATCGCCCTGACCTCAACGCTCGCTTGTTCGACTAACAAGGAAGTCTTCATGAATGCTCGCTGGCCCGCACTGATCACAGGCATCTTCATCCTCACCGGATGTGCCGGAACGCCAAACCCGCAAAAAGCCAACCTTGCCCACTGCGCCAATCAGTTCAAGGCGTCCAAAGCCGAAAACTACTCGCTGGTGCTGCAGGAAGGTGACTTATGCCTGCAGAAAAATACGCTGCCCCCCTCGCTGCAAAGTTTGATTTACGCAGTTCAGGCCGACGCCTACAGCAACCTCAAGCGTTTTCCCGAAGCCGTGGTCGCCAAGGAAAAATCCATGCAACTGGCGGTCAAGCCTGATCCGCGCGACAACCTGGACTTGAGCGCCATGTATCGCGACGTGGGCAACCCGAAAAAAGCCCTTGAGCTTGTGCAATACAACCTGGACAACAATTTGGGAGAAACCGGAAAGGGGGCCGGCTTCCACATGCCGACCTACTATCATCTGGGCCTCGCGCTGACAGACCTGGGTCAGTACCGCGAAGCCGCTGAAGCGTTTAGCACGGGCCTCCAGCGCCAGCCGGACTTTGCGTGGGCCTTTTATGCGCGCGGGATCGCGTACGACCATTTGGGCGACAGGGAGTACGCCAAGGCCGATTTCCTGAAGTTCTCGCAGATCGTCAAAAAAAAGTACGTGAAGGAAGAGAACACGGCCAAGCTTGCTGAGTATGGGATTTCGGTGCCGTAATAGAAAACAGAAGCGAAAAGGGGACGGGTTTATTTCCTGGAAATAAATCCGTTCCTTTTTTTGTCCAATTTTCAAGAAAGAACCATCAAGGCTTTATGACGTGTAAGCCTGCCGCACTTTGCCGGCGAGCCAAGATAGCGTTATCGCCGGAATTGAGAGAACAGCCGCATACAGGATACCGACACCCAGCAACGGGGAAGCACCAGAAGTAACTAAAATCATCGGGATCTGAGCAAGCATTACCACGGCGCCTGCGGACCACTGGGCGCTTTTCAGCACGGCTCCAAGAATCACTGACAAAGCAAGCGCGGCGGGATAGATGATGGTCCAATAACTAGCCAGATCCCAAGGCTCCTTGGTTCCTGTAATTGCTGAAACAACAGCCCAAAAAAACAGGGACACAACGCAGGTAGCTGTGAAGGCCATGATTTCCTATGTTACTTCGTCGAAAGACCGGTGGACGCAATCGGAAACCCGAAAAGGGAACGGATTATTTCTCCCGGAAACCCCGTCCTCTTTTAATGTCCGGTTTAACTGAGTGCAGGCAATCAAAACCTTATTGGAAAAGCGGGTCACCATGAAAACAACACGGGCGGTAATTCTTCTGGTACTCACCGCCGTCGCAGGCCTGAACGGTTGCTATGACTACCGCAGTGGCAAGCATTGGAACCTCACAGACGACCGCGATTGGAAACCGGTGTCCCACGTGGCGTGGGTCAATCAGTCCTGTAATCCACCCGTCACGATCTCAACGGTAAGTGCCGGGGAAAGCTACGCTCATTCTCTGTTCCTTATTCCGCTAGGGTTTGGGGGTGGTGCTGGTAACCCGTCAACCACCTCGTTTATTGTCACGGGGGAAGGTTTGGCTGGTCACTGTGACAGCACTGCGTTGGCCGTATCTGTGAATGGGCGCACGCGAAATGACACGACAATTTCAGCCTGTTCAAAAACCCCGGACTGCTGCGCAATATCCGTCCCTGTCAGCCGCGACGACATGGAGTCGGTGCAAGTCGCTATCAACAAAACTGGTGCGTCTTGCAGCTATGCCCCGCTGGTGCTCAATAGCTGGCGGCATGTTTGCTTGCGGGAGACCCGATTTGGTGGGTCGGACGGATGTTACTACTGAATAGCCCGAAAAGGGGACAGTGATCGTTCCCTCGCTCCGCGTGGGAATGCATCCCGTGACGCTCCGCGTCCCCATTGCGCAAGTGCCGGATTTTGCGCTGAAAGCAGGACGCGGAGCGTCAGGGGGGCGCAAGCTGTACCACGAGCCCTAACTGGCCGCCGCAATCAATCCGCGTCGTTCCAAAGCCACTTGCGCCTCCTCTGGATTCATCCGCACCAGGTTCACCGGGATGGATTTCGCCGCCGGTGTGTTACTGCGGCTATCCCGATTCGCCAGTGGCAGCAAGCCGTTGGTTTCCGGGTAATACGCGGCGCAACAGCCTTGCGGTACGTCGAAGGGGATGACCTTGAAACCGGGCGCACGACGCGGTGTTGTCACGTCCAGCGCCGTCTGGAACTCGACATAATCCCCCGCCTTGAGCCCCAGGCGCTCGATGTCCTGCGGATTGAGCATCACCACCATGCGGTCGCCGTAGATACCCCGGTAACGGTCATCGTTGGAATACACCGTGGTGTTGAACTGGTCATGGCTGCGGATCGTCATCAACTGCAGATGATCAGCGCCCGGTGGCGTGTCGTCCTCGTCAAAAACCCCTGCCGGAAACAGGAAGTTAGCCTTGCCTGACTCGGTGTTCCACTTGCGCTCGCTGGCGCCATTGGGCAGGCGGAACCCTCCCGGCTCCTTGATGCGCTGATTGAAGTCATAAAACTGCTCGGGCAGCACGGCTTCGATCTTGTCGCGAATGCGCGCGTAATCGCTCACGTAGCTGTCCCAATCCACATTGGGGTTAGGCGCAAGCGTCGCCTTGGCGATACCGGCGATGATCGCCACTTCGGAGATCAGGTGTTTCGATGCAGGTTCCAGCATGCCGGTCGAGCCGTGCACCATCGACATCGAGTCTTCCACCGTAACGGTTTGCGCCACGCCGTTTTGCATGTCCAGCTCCGAGCGGGCGATGCACGGCAGCAAAAACGCTTTCTGGCCATGTACCGTTGCACTGCGGTTGAGCTTGGTATTGACCAGCACTGTCATTTTCAAGCGCTTGACGGTCGGGCACACCACGTCGATATCCGGGATGGCCCGGAAGAAATTGCCACCCATTGAAATAAACGCTTCGACCTCGCCGCGCAGCAGCGCTTCACAGGCTTCGGCCACATCATGCCCACCTTTGCGGGACGCTTCGAAACCGAACACCTTGCTCATACTGGCCAGGAACGGCTCGCCAGCTTTTTCGTAGATGCCCATGGTGCGGTCACCCTGCACATTGGAGTGCCCGCGAATGGGGCAAGCACCCGCACCCAGTTTGCCGATGTTGCCGCGCAGCAGCAGCAGATTAATGATCTGCTGCATCGCGTCGCCACCGCGCTTGTGTTGAGTGATGCCCATGCCCCAGCAACAGATGACCCGCTCCGAACGCATGTACACCGCCGCCACCTCTTCCAACGCCTGACGAGTCAGGCCCGAATGACGCTCGATGATCTCCCACGGCAACTGTCGGCAGTAATCGGCGAATTGCTCAAGGCCGTGGGTGTGTTCTTCGATGAAGGCGACATCCAGCACACGGGGCAGCCCTTCACGCTGAGCCGCATCGTCCGCTTCAATGACCACTTTGCAAATGCCCTGCAGGGCAATCATGTCGCCGCCGATCCTGACCTGATGGTACTGGGAACTGATCTTGACGCCGCTGCGACTGAGCATGTCGCGCGGGTCCTGGGGTGATGCAAAACGCACCAGGGCCTTTTCGCGCAACGGGTTGAACGAGATGATGCTCGCGCCACGGCGTGCGGCGGCATGCAGCTCGGACATCATGCGCGGGCTGTTGGTCCCGGGGTTCTGACCGAAGATGAAAATGGCGTCGGCGTTCTCGAAGTCTTCCAGCGTCGTGGTGCCTTTGCCTACGCCGATCGACTCGGGAAGGGCCACGCTGGTGGTTTCGTGGCACATGTTCGAGCAGTCAGGAAAGTTAGCCATGCCATACAGGCGGCCAAACAACTGATACAGAAACGCCGCCTCGTTTGAGGTACGCCCCGAGGTGTACAACTCCAGTTTCCACGGGTCGCTCAGTTGGCGCAGCTCCTGCCCGATCTCGGCGAAAGCCTCGTCCCAACTGACGGGCAGGTATTTGTCGCTGCCCGCGTCGTAGCGCATCGGTTCGGTGATGCGGCCCTGATCTTCCAGGTCGTGATCGCTCCAAGTGGCCAGCTCACTGACCGTATGTTCAGCGAAAAACTCGGGCGTGACGCGTTTTTTGGTCGACTCCCAAGCCAGTGCCTTGGCACCGTTCTCACAGTATTCAAAGGTGTGCGGCTTCTTCGGGTCTGGCCAGGCGCAGCTGGGGCAGTCGAAACCGTCCGGTTTGTTCATGGACAGCAGGGTACGGTTGCCCTTGAGCAGGACGTGCTGGTGGAGCAGGTGTTTGTTGACGGCATTGAGTGCAGGCCAGCCGCCGGCGGCTGAGCCGTCGGACTGGGAGCCTTGGAGCTGGGGATTTTTGGGTTCAGACATTGCGAGGTTCTCCCTGTTGAAGGCCGTGGAGGCGTGGTGCGTATGGTTGTGATGCATACGCGTGGGGAGAATTCGGCTTGATCGACGAGCGTTAGCGACCAGGTGGATGGGTGGGAGGTTCAGTCAGAATGGCGGCGGGTGTGGTCGGATCGATCATGGCTGGGCGATTGTATGCAGCGCTTCCATCTGCCTGATCCAGGCATCGAATCGAGCGCATTGTTGCCGAATGATCGGCAGACCGATCTCAATTGCGGCAAGTGAACCATACAGCGGTTTTTCATAGCCGGCGTACAGCTTCTGCAGTCTTTTGCTCGGCGCGGTCATCGGGCTGTTGTTAATCGCTTCCGGCGTTTCAAACTCATTTCGTATGTGCAA
This sequence comes from Pseudomonas sp. R4-39-08, assembly GCF_003852275.1. Classification (NCBI taxonomy): domain Bacteria; kingdom Pseudomonadati; phylum Pseudomonadota; class Gammaproteobacteria; order Pseudomonadales; family Pseudomonadaceae; genus Pseudomonas; species Pseudomonas sp. R4-39-08. The sequence goes on along the minus strand of NZ_CP027733.1, from coordinate 4,798,983 downwards.
AAAACGCTCTTCAAGGGCCGGCTGGTTGATCCCGACAGCTAACCCTGTGGGGCAACTGAATAGCAGACCCTCGAATTCATACATTTGCACGTAGGGAATGAATCGACGCATGGCTTCATCACCCAGTTTGTTCGCCAACTTCTCCACCATCGCTTCAAGCAGGCACTCAGCTTTTTCATCCATGGTGTTCTTGCCACCGGCATCCGCCTTGCCAGGGAATTCTTCGGGTAGGCCATAAAAGTCAAAAAACGTGGTGCAATATGCCTGACGGTCACCTAACAGGCGCTTTTCAACATCACTGAGCAGACGCTCGAAACGAAAGTTGCCGCCCTTGTGGCCGGGCTTTCCGATCAACGCGGGCATCAGGTAAATATCCAGGTGCTGGAAGGCTTGAGCCAGCACCTCGTTGATGAACATCTCTTCTGTCTGGCCCTCGCAGATCACGTGGACTCGAATCATTTACGCGGCCTCCCGCCAAGGATGTTTTTCTCCCACAGCTCGCCTACCGAATAATCGTCCAGCCATGTTTCGAAGGCTTTTTCGTCGAGACGCTTGAAGACGGTTGCGCCTTTTTCCCGCTCGACGATGATCAGGTCGTCGATTGAGAACTCGTTCACCAGGGGAACTGACTGCGTTGAGACAATCACCTGCATTCGGGTGGAGGCTGATCGCAGCAGTGAACCCAATAGGGTGATGGCGTAGGGATGCAGGCCGAGTTCCGGCTCATCAATGATGATGGTCGATGGCGGGTCGGGCTGGAGCAGGGCGGTTACCAGGCATATGAAACGGATCGAACCGTCCGAGAGCTGGCTCGGCCAGAAGGCGTAGTCGCTGTCCTTCTGACGCCATTGCAGGTTGATCAATTCTTCCTGGCTGTCCAGTCGCACAGGCCTGAGCACAAAGTCGTCGAAGAATGGAATCGCCAGTTGGATCGTTTTTCGGATCTGCTCATACACCTCAGGCGTCTGGGTGGCTAAACGATGCAGATAGGCCGCCAGGTTCGACGCGTCTGGACGCAGATAGTCGTCGATATGGGCCGGTCCCCAGCGTTTGACACTCGCGGTTTCGCTGGTGTCGTGGAAGTGGAAAACCTTCCAGCTGGAAATTGATTCGTAGCAGTACGCCACAACGTTGTTTTTGTAGGGGGCTTGGAACTGCTTGATGTCGTAGGCTTTTTTAAGCTTGGTCTCCTGATGCCCGGAGCCCAGCGGAATCCACTCGGACCCATACATGGGGCCGTCAAAAAAGAGCCGTTCGTTGGAAAAAACGAAGTCACCTTCCACGGTCGGCTCCAACTCGAACTCATAGCCGTTCAAGCCGAAATGGACGTAGGAACTGATCTTCTGAGTCTCCTTGATGCCGAAGCTGACAATGCGGTCCGCCGAGCCTTGTTGAGTCGTCCACTTTTTAAGGCGCAACTCCATCATTTCGCTGAGCATGCGAAAGTAGGAAACGAAGCTGCTCTTGCCCGCACCGTTGGCACCCAGCAGCACGTTCAGGCTGCCCAGGTGCAAGTCTTCAAGATTCTTGATGGACTTGAAACCTTTGATGGTGAGCCGGCTGATCGGGTTCTTTGTGCTCATTGCTGCTTGATTCCTTTAGCGGCGCTGCTCGTTGAGTGTAAAGCCGCTGTCGTTGATAGCTGTGGCGGATTCTGCCATTGATTTTGGACGCTGGCTTGCCGGTTGATGGGGTCATCCTAACGTTAATCTTTACTAGCTAATACCGGTGCTTTGGCTTGTGAGTATTGCAGCTACGGCAGCCCAGCATGGCGGTGTGGATCAAGTGGTTATTGCGTAGGTTGCAGCGGGGAAGGCTGGATGGGGAGAAAGCTGCGCAGCTTCAGGGATCAGCAAAGCCTGTTACTGAGGAGCCGGATGCTTAGATTTCGCAAGTCCGGATCTGTGGGAGGCTGGTCTAGGCCGCTCGCCCCGACTTTCCATAAAAATAACTTGGTCACTTTTTTATGTTTTTAATATATATGCTTAAAAAACAGTTGGTTAGATTGTGTTTGGGTAGTCTGCACGCAAGACATAGATAAAATTATTGGATTTTTTAGCTTTGGAATAAAATCCAGACAGACGGCAGGCGATCTTTTTCTAGAGTGAAAGTTCATAAAAATAGTAATACCGATATTGACAGGTCATGCGACCTGTCCTAGGATCGATCTTGCAGGTGTATCACGCCTGTTCCGCTCTTTAAAAGTCACGTTTGCAAGGAAATCGAAGCCTTCTTTGGCGATCTCGTAAGAGATCATGACCGGCCCCTCGGTACCCCTGTGCGAATCGCATAGCGCGGCATGCGCGAAATCGATTTGCGCTTGCGAGGGTTGTCTGGCGTAAAAGCTGAGAGTCCTCTTAAGTCAATATACATATTCCTTGCTGTTTCTCTCTTTGGTCTGGCCGGACATCGCACTTTTGCGTTGTTCATTCGAGGAGAAAAGCGATGTATAAACTACATGTTGTAATCTACGTGACTAGAAAAAATAAGAGCATTCGTACGAAGCTTGGAGACAGGCTCGCAACGAAAGGAATTGACTTAAGAGCAACTATAAAAAAACTGACTGTCTCAGCTGTTTTTGGTTGGGTTATCCGTTGGATCTTTTCAATTTTTATTGGAAGTGATAATAGCTAACTGACTCTCATCTTTTTTGCTTACTAAGGAGCAGTCGTGGCAAAGGACAAGCCTTACTATCCTCATCACCCGATTGGAAGTGTTGAATCCCTTGCGAAATGTTTAGGGCTGCCGCCAAGACTTTTAAAAGACCTTTCAGAAGATACATCTAACTCTTACACCGAATTTAGTATTACATCTAAGTCAGGTAAAGAGCGCATTGTCTATGATCCTAAGTTTGAGCTTAAGCGTTTGCAAAAGAGAATAAACTCTAGATTGTTTGAAGGTGTTTTCTATCCATCCTACTTACAAGGGGGAATAAGAGATCAGAAAAACCCTAGAGACTATATTGTAAATGGGACCATTCATGCCGGATCAAAAAATTTGATCGGAATTGATATAAAAGATTTTTACAATAATATCAAAGAGGAAAGTGTAAAGCCTATATTTACTCGGCTTTTTAATTTTCCAGATGCAGTGGCGAGTATTTTAACAAAGTTGGTCACGAGAGACGGCAGGGTGCCGCAGGGCGCATGCACTTCGAGCTATGTCGCCAATTTGGTATTTTTTAATTCAGAATACTCACTTGTTAGCAGAATGAGGGCGCGAGGATTTTCTTATACCCGTCTTTTAGATGATGTCACTTTGAGTTCGAAACGACCAATTACTAAAGAGGAAAGCACGGAGCTAATTAAGGAAGTCGCGGCGATCTTCAAAAAGCATAATCTTAGACTTAACAATAAAAAAACTAAGCAGGAGTCAGCAGGCGACGTCAAGGCCGAGTATAAGGTCACTGGAGTATGGGTTGGCCACGGAATACCGAAGCTCAGGAAAGCTGAGCGGCGGCACATTAGGCATCTAGTTTATATTTGTGAAAAAGAATATTTAAAATGTCGATTTTCTGAAGAGTACCATGCACTGTGGAATAGAATTTCCGGGCAGGTTGCTAAGCTAACACGCTTAGAACATTCACAAGCGGAAGATCTAAGATTGCGAATGTCAGGGATTTTGCCCGAGTATGATAATCAGATGAAAGCGAGTATCATATTTGAAGCTGATAAGTTACTTAAAAAGCCAGTTGCTCATCATGTTAGGCCTGGTGTCATAAGCTCTTTGAATAAGACTTTGTATTCTCTTGGTATTCTGACTCGGACGGATAAGCCTTTGGCTAGGCACTATAAAAAAATGCTGAGGCTTAGGTTTATTAACGCTCCTACAAAATCTGAAATGTGGGGATAATGTGTCGAAAGATGATCAGACGATAAGTAGAGGGGTCGTGACGACATTTGATGCGTTCAAAGGATATGGATTTATCCGGAGGACAGAAGGTAAAGATATATTCTTCTTCTATGATGATATTGAGGACGAAGGGCATGACATCAATGTAGGAGATCGAGTGACGTTCATTATCGAAAAAGCTCCGAAAGGTCCAAGAGCGAAAGGTGTAAAGAAAGTAGAACTAGATCCGGTTTTGTAAAATAAGGGTCATGTAAAATCGGGGGGCAGGCCACAATTCGAAAATCTGATCTAATTCCAATTTTTTAAGTTTATTGTAATACCTATCTACTTACCAGATTTTTTAGGCGAGTAATGTTTTGCGAATAATTAATTATATATGCTCCAAATGAATGCGTCATTGTTGTACCTTGATCCATCCATCGACTCATGTCCCACCCAAGATCAAGTAGGTCTGAAGTAGCAAAAACAAACTCTAGGGTGTCAATGATAAATGCAAATTCTGCAAAATGTTTTTGATAGTCAAATGATCTAGTACTTCCGTGCACATAGTGATTTCGAGCCAAAACAGCATGGTTGCATGGCAGATAAAGTTCCGGGAACTTATCGCCAGCCACCTCGATGATCTTGTTGGCACGGTGATGTATCTTGTCGCGCAGGCTTGCCTTACCAATGCGTCCCAAGGTCGAAAGAATAGACTGTCTAGCAAAGCTGTCCGGCAGGTCTGCGAAAATTTTTCGGCACTGTATCACCGCTTCTTTTAATGACGCATCAGCTTCCTTCGTTTTAGGTGCATGGCTCTCTGGCAGTAAATCAAACATATTGGCAGCGCCAACTATACGATTGATGCTGTAGCTCCCGAAAAATGCGGTCGCAAATCTTACCCTTGGATCACCCATAGTTTCTGCACTATTCATCCAACCTGATACTATTTTGGCAAATTCTTCAGGATTTAGATCTGGGGAAATAAGAGTGTCATTTAAATTGGTTATATGGTCACCCTTGACGCGTTCATTGCACAAGCTCCAGTATAACCGGGCTGTTTTAGGTATGACTGGAGAGAGTTCCTCTGAACGTTGAGTCAGCTCTAACTCAATCCAATGGAAGCGCTGACGATGCCCGAGGCTAAGTTCAAACAACCCGTGTAGGGCGCGAAGATGATGGAATGCTTCGTCCGGGGTCTTAGGCTCCTTGAATTCGATATTTGCGGTGACTTCGTTGTCAATCCCGATCCCAGCAGCACTTCCCGACGTGTGAGAAGACCGGTTCGTCAAGGAGACTTTCCCAACCTGCGCGTTGCTCGATACGATTTCCCACAAACCGCTAAAATACAGCAGATGCGGATGCTCACCGATCTGAGGCTTGAAAGGACGTCTTTCCCATCCATACTTTTCTGCAATCTTCTCTGTACGCTTGTAATCGGTCTCCAGAATCTGGTGAATCTCCGCAGTTTCTGGGTGTAATGACTGAAAGGTCTCACGCCCGCTTAGAAGGCAGTCTATATTCTGAAAGTGGTAGCGAATCGCTTGGATAACCGGTTTATCAGAACTAATGAAATCCTCTCCTACTACTATATAGTTCGGAAAAAAAATACTTTCAAACTGTGATTTTTCATCGAGGTAATACCGCTTTGTACCGTGAAGCACGCATTCCAGCAGCGAGACTTTTTTACCATTGTTTAGTATTCCATGAATATCTGCTGGTTCGGATGCTGGATGATCCCAGTAACTCTTTCCTACGAGTTTAAGGGTACTGTCCGCACCGGCAATTTTTAGTGCGCCGACAAACTTGCTATCTGAAGAAATAAAAACTCCATTGTACTGTTCATCTGTCGACATGGAAAAATACTCAACTTAACTATAGGTAGGCACCGCAATCCTGAGAGTAGCATTCAGTCGACATTTTCACCTTGGGCTTTCGTTACGATAGCTAGTAATTAGTACGTATGCACCACTGTACTGTAATCAGGGGCAAACACGATTTCCCCCTCCGGCCGCTTGCAACCCTCTAGACTGCCCACCGGAAATTTTTCGCCACAGATCCCGACTTCCAGCCCAACCACTCCTGAGCTACCTTCCCTCCGTCGCTTCCAACCCAGCGACCGGACTTGAGAATCCGAGAAACAATAGGCGCATAGGCGCCACCATCCATTAGACTGTTGGCGCTTTTTTGTGCCCGCATGTCTGTGTAATGGCGGCTATGCGTGGGAGGCCTTCGGGTCTGCCGGGTTCCTATTGTCCCGGTTTCTCAACCCGCGCATAGCTGCCACCCATTCGCATGAGAAACGAACGTGGCAGCTCACTACATTAGGAGCTTAAGCAATGAGCGTTTCTGATAGGTCGTCCCCTCGCAGTACCGCAATCGACACCCCCGCTCAGATCGGAGGTGCCCAATGATCAACCCACCCCTCAACAAAACCCTCGGCGTCATCACCTTTTCCACCTGCGGCAAACAGCCCAACCTCCACCGTCTATTCCGCGTCAATTCCGGCGTACCCATCCGCGATGCGCTGGAACACGCCTCCGAGCTTCTCCACTGTTCAAAAATGCTGGCATTGGATGCAGCAATGGACACAGGCGCGGACCGTTTTGCCTGGGCAGCGCATTATTTGGGGGAAATGGCGAAGGCGGTGGTGGATGATTTGGCGAATGGGATGTTGCCGAATGGGGTGACAGAGGAGGGGGATTCGGTGGGTGTGTAGGCAGGTGGTTTGAGGGTGTTTGGGCTGGCGCCTTCGCGAGCGCCCGCTCCCACATTTGGACTGTGTTTCAGGCTCGGAGTGGGCGGTGAGCGATGAATCAGCCGGCCGCCCACTTTTCTACAGGCGAAAAAAAAGACCTTGAATTTCAAGGTCTTTTTTTAAGATGGTGCCCCGAGGGAGACTCGAACTCCCACTCCTTTCGAAAACGGATTTTGAATCCGCCGCGTCTACCAATTCCGCCATCAGGGCTCAATGGCGGCGAAGTATAGAGATGAGATTACCGTTGGTCAATCACGTTTCATGGTCAATTTTCACTATTTCCGCTAGACTTCCCGGCCCTGCTAGACGAACCCCATCATGCGCGTTGCTGACTTTACTTTTGAGCTCCCTGATTCGCTGATCGCTCGCCACCCGTTGGCCGAGCGTCGCGCCAGTCGACTGCTGACCCTGGACGGGCCGAGCGGTGCCCTCGCACACCGTCAATTCACTGATTTGCTTGAGCATTTACGCCCGGGCGATTTGATGGTGTTCAACAATACCCGGGTGATTCCGGCGCGGCTGTTTGGCCAGAAAGCCTCCGGCGGCAAGCTGGAAATTCTGGTGGAGCGGGTGCTGGACAGCCATCGCGTGCTGGCCCATGTGCGCTCCAGCAAGTCGCCGAAACCGGGGTCGAGTATCTTGATCGATGGCGGTGGCGAGGCCGAGATGGTCGCGCGTCATGACGCTTTGTTCGAGCTGCGATTTGCCGAAGAGGTGTTGCCGCTGCTGGAGCGCGTCGGCCATATGCCGTTGCCTCCTTATATAGACCGCCCCGACGAAGACGCGGACCGCGAGCGCTATCAGACGGTGTACTCCCAGCGCCTCGGTGCTGTGGCGGCGCCGACGGCCGGGTTGCATTTCGACCAGCCGCTGCTGGATGCCATCGCCGCCAAGGGCGTCGAGACGGCCTATGTGACCCTGCACGTGGGGGCCGGCACGTTTCAGCCGGTGCGTGTGGAGAACATCGAAGACCACCACATGCACAGTGAATGGCTGGAAGTCAGCCAGGACGTTGTGGATGCGGTTAACGCGTGCAAGGCGCGCGGTGGCCGTGTGGTGGCCGTGGGCACCACCAGCGTGCGGTCGCTCGAGAGCGCGGCGCGCGATGGCGTGCTCAAGCCGTTCAGCGGCGACACCGATATCTTCATTTATCCGGGCCGGCCGTTTCATGTGGTCGATTGCCTGGTGACCAACTTCCATTTACCGGAATCCACGCTGTTGATGCTGGTGTCGGCCTTTGCCGGTTACCCGGAAACCATGGCGGCTTATCAAGCGGCCATCGCCAACGAGTACCGCTTTTTCAGCTACGGTGATGCGATGTTTATCACCCGCAACCCGGCGCCGCGCGGCCCTGAGGACAACTTATGAGTCGTATGTCGTTTGAATTATTGGCCACCGACGGTAAAGCTCGTCGTGGTCGCGTGACTTTCCCGCGCGGCACCGTGGAGACCCCGGCGTTCATGCCGGTCGGCACCTATGGCACCGTCAAGGGCATGCTGCCGCGTGACATCGTTGCCACTGGCGCCGAGATCATCCTCGGCAACACCTTTCACCTGTGGCTGCGCCCCGGCACGGAAGTGATCAAGAAGCATGGCGACCTGCATGACTTCATGAAGTGGCAGGGCCCGATCCTCACCGACTCCGGTGGTTTCCAGGTGTTCAGCCTGGGCGCCATGCGCAAGATCAAGGAAGAGGGCGTGACCTTCGCCTCGCCGGTGGACGGTTCCAAGGTGTTCATGGGCCCGGAAGAATCGATGCGGGTGCAGCGCGACCTGGGTTCGGACATCGTGATGATTTTCGACGAATGCACGCCGTACCCGGCTGACGAAGACGTCGCGCGTATTTCCATGGAGCTGTCGTTGCGCTGGGCCCAGCGTTCGAAGAATGCCCATGGCGATAACACCGCGGCGTTGTTCGGTATCGTCCAGGGCGGCATGCATGAAAGCCTGCGCAAGCGCTCGCTGGAAGGCCTCGACAAGATCGGCTTTGACGGCCTGGCCATCGGCGGTTTGTCGGTGGGCGAGCCCAAGCACGAAATGATCAAGGTGCTGGATTACCTGCCGGGCCTGATGCCGGCTGACAAACCTCGTTACCTTATGGGCGTTGGCAAACCGGAAGATCTCGTAGAGGGTGTGCGCCGCGGTGTGGACATGTTCGATTGCGTGATGCCAACCCGTAATGCCCGCAATGGGCATCTGTTCATCGATACAGGCGTGCTGAAGATCCGTAACGCGTTCCATCGCCATGATGATTCGCCGCTGGATCCCACCTGTGACTGCTACACCTGCCAGAACTTCTCCCGTGCTTATCTGCACCATCTGGACAAGTGCGGGGAAATGCTGGGTAGCATGTTGAATACCATCCACAATTTGCGTCATTACCAAGTCCTGATGGCTGGTTTGCGCGAGGCTATTCAACAGGGTACATTGGCCGCCTTCGTCGATGCCTTCTATGCCAAGCGCGGGCTCCCTGTGCCGCCCTTGGACTGAGTTTCCCGACCCTAAGATTCACTATTTGCAACTGGAGTGCTAAATGAGCTTTTTTATCTCTAACGCCATGGCTGACGCCGCTGCGCCTGCCGCTGCCGGCCCGATGGGCGGTGGTTTCGAGTGGATTTTCCTGGTCGGCTTCCTGGTCATCTTCTACCTGATGATCTGGCGTCCACAGGCCAAGCGCGCCAAAGAGCAGAAAAACCTGCTGGGCAGCCTGCAGAAAGGCGACGAAGTCGTGACCACTGGCGGTATCGCCGGCAAGATCACCAAGGTTTCCGATGCTTTCGTGGTACTGGAAGTCTCCGACACCGTGGAAATGAAGTTCCAGAAGGGCGCCATCGCCGCCACGCTGCCTAAAGGCACGCTCAAAGCGATCTAAGTAACAACCTTTACCAATCGACGGGGCGCGCAAGGCGCCCCGCGTTATAAGCGGGCGGCGTGATGCTGAACAAATACCCTCTGTGGAAATACGTACTGATCCTGGCGGTGCTGGCGGTCGGTTTTATTTATTCCGCTCCCAATCTCTATCCTGATGACCCGGCGATCCAGATCTCTGGCGCCAGCACTTCGCTGCAGGTCAACCAGGCTGATCTGGAACGCGCGAGCAAAGCGCTCAACGACGCGGGCATCCAGGTTAAAGCGGCAACATTGGCGGCTGGTGCGAAGGGCGGCTTGTTGCGCCTGACCAAGCAAGAAGACCAATTGCCGGCCAAGGACGTCGTGCGCAAGGTCATGGGTGATGACTACGTTGTCGCACTCAACCTGGCACAGACCACGCCACAATGGTTGCGCAGCATTGGCGCGCACCCGATGAAGCTGGGTCTGGACTTGTCCGGTGGTGTGCACTTCCTGCTGGAAGTCGACATGGACAAAGCCCTCGATGCACGCCTGAAAGTTTATGAAGGCGACGTGAAGAGCCTGCTGCGCAAAGAGAAGCTGCGTTATCGCAGCCTGCCGCAGCTCAATGGCGCCATTCAGTTGGGCTTTGCTGACGAAGCATCCCGCGAACAGGCCCGTGCGCTGATCCGCAAGAACTTCAACGATTTCGACATCGTGCCAGCCGACTTGAATGGTCAGGCGGTGCTGCGTCTGGCGATGAGCCCGGCCAAGATCGCGGAAATCCGCGAATACTCCATCAAGCAGAACTTGACCACGGTGCGTAACCGCGTCAACGAGCTGGGTGTGGCCGAGCCGATCGTGCAGCGCCAGGGCGCCAACCGCATCGTGGTTGAATTGCCGGGCGTTCAGGACACCGCTGAAGCCAAGCGTATCCTGGGTAAAACCGCCAACCTGGAATTCCGCCTCGCGGCTGAGCCCGGTGCTTCGCGCGCTACTTCCGAAGAATTCGAATTCCGTGAAGGTAACCGTCCTCCGGCGCTGATCGAGCGTGGCTTGATCATCACCGGTGACCAGGTCACTGACGCCAAGGCTGGTTTCGATTCGCAGCACGGCACCCCTGAAGTGAACATCCGCCTGGATGGTCACGGCGGCGAACTGATGAGCCGCGCCACGCGCAGCAACGTCGGTCGCAGCATGGCGGTGATCTTCATCGAGCAGCGCCCTGTTACCACCTACACCAAGCAGATGGTCAACGGCGTCGAGAAAGACGTGCCGGTACAGACCTTCAAGGAAGAGAAGAAGATCATCAGCCTGGCGACCATCCAGTCGCCGCTGGGTGCGCAATTTCGCATCACTGGCCTGAACGGCCAGGGCGAGTCCTCCGAGCTGGCGCTGCTGCTGCGTGCCGGTGGCCTGGCCGCGCCGATGTACTTCGCTGAAGAACGCACCATCGGCCCGAGCCTGGGTGCCGACAACATCACCAAGGGTGTCGATGCGGCACTGTGGGGCATGCTGTTCGTGTCCTTGTTCATCATCGCCATCTATCGCTTCTTCGGCATCATCGCCACCGTGGCCCTGGCGGGCAACATGGTGATGCTGCTGGCGCTGATGTCGCTGCTGGGCGCTACGCTGACCCTGCCGGGTATCGCCGGTATCGTGCTGACCATGGGTATGGCGGTGGACGCCAACGTGCTGATCTTCTCGCGGATTCGTGAAGAGATCGCCGCCGGCATGACCGTACAGCGTGCAATCAACGAAGGCTTCGGCCGGGCATTTACCGCGATTCTCGATTCCAACCTGACCACTTTGCTGGTCGGCGGGATTCTCTTTGCCATGGGCACAGGCCCAGTCAAAGGTTTTGCGGTGACCATGTCCCTCGGTATCTTTACCTCGATGTTCACGGCCATCATGGTGACCCGCGCAATGGTCAACCTGATCTTTGGCGGACGTGACTTCAAGAAGTTGTGGATTTAAGGGGCTGCCATGTTACGTACAATCAACTTCATGGGCGTTCGCAACATTGCGTTCGGCGCCACTGTGCTCCTTACCGTTCTGGCCTTGTTCAGCTGGTTCCATAAGGGCCTGAACTACGGCCTGGACTTCACCGGCGGTACGCTCATCGAGCTGACCTACGAGAAGCCGGCCGACGTCACCCTGGTGCGCAACGAGCTGGTCAAGGCCGGCTATCACGAGGCGGTGGTGCAGAGTTTTGGCGCCACTACCGACCTGCTGGTGCGCATGCCTGGCGAAGACCCGCAACTGGGTCACCAGGTAGCCGAGGCCTTGCAGAAGGTCGGTGGCGACAACCCGGCATCGGTCAAGCGCGTCGAGTTCGTCGGCCCGCAAGTGGGTGAAGAGCTGCGCGACCAGGGCGGCCTCGGCATGCTGATGGCGCTGGTCGGCATCATGATCTACCTGGCGTTCCGCTTTCAGTGGAAGTTCGGTGTCGGCGCCATTGTGTCGCTGATCCACGACGTGATCGTGACCGTGGGCATCCTGGCCTACTTCCAGATCACGTTCGACCTGACGGTGTTGGCGGCGGTGCTGGCGATCATTGGTTACTCGCTCAACGACACCATCGTGGTATTCGACCGGGTTCGCGAGAACTTTCGCGTACTGCGCAAGGCAACGTTGATCGAGAACATCAACATCTCCACCACCCAGACGCTGCTGCGGACCATGGCCACGTCGATCTCCACCTTGCTGGCGATCGCGGCGCTGATGATCTTCGGTGGCGACAACCTGTGGGGCTTCTCCCTGGCACTGTTCATTGGTGTTCTGGCCGGTACCTACTCGTCGATCTACATCGCCAACGTGGTGCTGATCTGGCTGAACCTGAACAGCGAAGACCTGATCCCTCCGACCAGCACTGGCAAGGAGGTCGACGACCGTCCTTGATGGGCGTTTGTTGATCAGCGGTTACAAGAAAGGCGCGAGATTGAACTCGCGCCTTTTTTTTGGCTCCAAGGCTGGGTATAGCGCGGATCTTTCGGTCCGTTTGTGATGGTCAGGAGGTTCAACGTGAACAAGTCGTTGCTGGTTGGTGCGGTATTGGGTGCTGTCGGTGTGACTGCCGGGGGTGCTGTTGCCACCTACAGCCTGGTAAAAAGCGGCCCTGAGTATGCGCAAGTGCTGGCGGTGCAGCCGGTAAAAACCCAGATTAAAACCCCGCGTGAGGTCTGCAAGGACGTCACAGTCACCCGGCAGCGTCCGGTGCAGGATCAACATCAAATCGCCGGTACCGTGGTCGGCGCCCTTGCCGGTGGCCTGCTGGGTAACCAGATCGGCGGCGGTAACGGCAAGAAGCTCGCCACCGTAGCGGGTGCGGTCGGTGGTGGTTATGCCGGTAACAAGGTTCAGGAAGGCATGCAGAACCGCGATACCTACACGACGACCCAGACGCGTTGTAATACCGTGAACGACATCAGTGACAAGGTGGTTGGCTACGACGTGCGTTACAACCTGGACGGCAAGGAAGGTACGGTGCGTATGGAGCGTGATCCAGGTGGTCAGATTCCAGTGGACAAGGAAGGGCGTCTGATCCTCGGTCAGAACCAGCAGTAATCTGAGTCTGGCGCAGGCCTCAAAGCTTGTGAGCTTCATAATGTGGGAGGGGGCTTGCTCCCGATAGCGGTGGATCAGTACCAGATATTCTGACTGACATACTGCAATCGGGGGCAAGCCCCCTCCCACACTTGTTAAGTGTTGCTGCTGATACATGGACCTGGCTCAAATCCCAGGCATAAAAAAAGCACCCCGCGAGGTGCTTTTTTGTGCCCGCTCGCTTAACGCTTCAGCGAAGCCGGCAGGTGCGGCTGGATCGCCGTCAGCACTGCCTTGAAGCATTTGGTGTTGCCGGCAACCACATGGCCTTTCTCCAGGAAGTCATGGCCGCCGGTGAAGTCGCTCACCAAACCGCCCGCTTCCTGGATCAACAGGGCGCCCGCCGCCATGTCCCACTCCGACAGGCCCGACTCCCAGAACGCATCAAAACGACCAGCGGCAACGTAAGCCAGGTCCAGGCTCGCTGCGCCAGCGCGACGGATACCCGCGGTCTGGCCAACCAGGGCGCGGAACATGCCCAGATAGTTTTCCAGGTTGTCCATTTGATCGTCACGGAACGGGAAGCCAGTACCCAGCAAGGCGCCATCCAGGCTGGTGCGCCCGCTCACGCGCAGGCGACGGCCATTGAGCTGGGCGCCACGGCCACGGCTGGCGGTGAATTCTTCCTGGCGAACCGGGTCGAGAACGACGGCGTGTTCCAGGCGGCCACGGTATTTGCAGGCAATGCTCACGGCAAAATGTGGGATGCCGCGCAGGAAGTTGGTGGTGCCATCCAGTGGGTCGATGATCCACAGGTAGTCTTCGCCTTCACCGCTGCCTTTGTGCAGGCCGGTTTCTTCGCCAAGGATGCCGTGGGTAGGGTAGGCCTTGCGCAGGGCGTCGATGATTTTCTGTTCGGCAGCGCGATCCACCTCGGATACATAATCCTTGGCGTCTTTTTCGTCGACCTTGATGGTATCCAGGCGCTCGATAGAGCGGAAGATCAATTCACTGGCGCTGCGGGCGGCGCGCAGCGCGATATTCAGCATGGGCTGCATGGATGTGTCACCTAAGGTTGTTAAAGAAAGCCGGGCATTCTAGCAGAAACTTTCTGCAGGTGAAGGACGACGTTAGCTTTCATGGCATAACCTTGGGCGGTTCTGTAAGATTTGCTCCCCTTTCCCGTGTCCGAGAGCGCCTCCCTTGCTGCAAAACATTCGTGTCGTCCTGGTCAATACCAGTCATCCCGGCAACATCGGCGGGGTGGCGCGAGCCATGAAAAACATGGGGCTGACGCGCCTGGTGCTGGTCGAGCCGCGTGTGTTTCCGCACCACGAGGCCGATGCCCGCGCATCCGGTGCCAATGACCTCCTGGAAAACGCCCAGGTTGTCGCCACTCTGGAAGACGCTCTGGTCGGCTGCAACTTGGTGCTCGGCACCAGCGCCCGTGACCGTCGCATTCCCTGGCCGCTGCTGGATCCGCGTGAGTGCGGCACCAAAGTGGTGGAAGAGGCGGCGGGCGGTGCAGAAATCGCGTTGGTATTTGGCCGTGAAGACTCCGGCCTGACCAACGAAGAGCTGCAACGATGTCATTACCACGTGCACATTCCATCAGACCCTGAGTTCAGTTCGCTGAACCTCGGCGCGGCGGTGCAGGTGCTGACTTATGAAGTGCGCATGGCCTGGCTGGCGGCTGCCGGTCAGCCCAGCAAGATGGAGAAGGATGAGGTTGCATCGACCAAAAGTGGCGAGCTCGCCACCATGGACGAGCTGGAACGCTTCTATGAGCACCTGGAGCACACCCTGGTGGCCATCGAGTTCCTCGATCCTGAAAAGCCACGGCACTTGATGGCGCGCCTGCGTCGCCTTTACGGGCGCAGCTCGGTCAGCCGGGCGGAAATGAATATATTGCGTGGCATCCTCACGGAGACCCAGAAAGCGGCCCGTGGCGAGCTCCTTAAGCGGAAGGATTAAAAATGTTCGAGCGTTTGCGAGAAGATATCCAGAGTGTTTTCCACCGTGACCCGGCGGCGCGCAACGCCTTTGAAGTGCTGACCTGCTACCCGGGCATGCACGCGATCTGGATTCACCGTTTGTCCGGCGCCTTGTGGGGTATGGGCTGGAAATGGCTGGCGCGGCTGATGTCGAACTTCGGGCGCTGGTTGACCGGGATCGAGATTCATCCGGGCGCCAAGGTCGGGCGTCGTTTCTTTATCGACCATGGCATGGGCATCGTGATTGGCGAGACGGCTGAAATTGGCGATGACGTGACCCTTTATCAGGGTGTCACCCTCGGTGGTACCACTTGGAATAAAGGCAAGCGTCACCCGACGCTGGGCGACGGCGTGGTGGTGGGCGCGGGCGCCAAGGTACTCGGCCCGTTCACCGTAGGCGCCGGTGCCAAGGTGGGCTCCAATGCGGTGGTGACCAAGGCAGTGCCGCCCGGTGCCACGGTTGTGGGCATTCCTGGACGGATCATCGTCAAGCCGGAAGTGGGCGACGAGCAGGAGGCCAAGCGCAAGGCCATGGCCGAAAAGATCGGCTTCGATGCCTACGGCGTCAGTGAAGACATGCCCGACCCGGTCGCGCGCGCCATCGGCCAGTTGCTTGACCACCTGCAAGCGGTGGACGGCAAGCTGGACGGGATGTGCGGCGCGCTAAAGGAATTGGGCAGCAGCTACTGCGCAAAAGACCTGCCTGAGCTGCGCGAAGAAGACTTCGCCGAGATCAAGAGCGAAACCGTTACCAAGGCTGGCTGAGTTCTCACCACCACCACAAAACCAATGTGGGAGGGGGCAAGCCCTAATGCCAGTCAGTTAAGCGTACACCACCGTCTGTAGGAGCGAGCTTGCTCGCGAAAAACGTCAACGATAACGCGTGCTTCCTGAATAAACGTGGTGCCTGTGAGTTTTTCGCGAGCAAGCTCGCTCCTACAAAAAGCCTTAACTGACTGGCATTAGGGCAAGCCCCCTCCCACATTTGGTCTTCATAGTGTCTGGAATTGCTGACCGTCCGCTGCCGCTGTTCCTCCCCACCCCATCCTGCTATGATTCGCGCGCCCTTTTTACGGGTAATCCTGACTAAAGTACTAGGTCTTATAGTTGACTTAAATACTCGGGAATCGCATACTTGCTCCCATTCTGAAACACCTTGGTACTTGTCCATGAGACTGACTACAAAAGGCCGATACGCGGTGACTGCCATGCTCGACCTGGCTTTGCACGCGCAAACTGGGCCGGTGTCCCTGGCCGATATCTCCGAGCGCCAAGGCATTTCCCTGTCCTACCTCGAGCAGCTGTTCGCCAAATTGCGCCGTAGCAACCTGGTTTCCAGCGTGCGGGGGCCAGGTGGTGGCTATCAGTTGTCCCGCGACATGCAGGGCATTCAGGTAGCCCAGGTGATCGATGCGGTCAACGAATCCGTCGACGCCACCAAATGCCAGGGCCTGGGTGACTGCCACGCCGGCGACACCTGCCTCACGCACCACTTGTGGTGTGATTTGAGCCTGCAGATCCATGAGTTTTTGAGTGGTATCAGCTTGGCTGATCTTGTGACTCGCCGTGAGGTGCAAGAAGTAGCCCAGCGTCAGGACCAGCGCCGTTGCAACACCAAGGCGCCGCGTCTGGACAAGATCGAAGCGTCCGCCGTCGAGTGACAGCCGCAGAGCTAACGGCACGCCAGCCAGCCTGATTTAGGAGAAAGTCCATGAAATTGCCGATTTACCTTGATTACTCAGCGACCACCCCGGTTGATCCGCGTGTCGCGCAAAAAATGAGCGAGTGCCTGCTGGTTGACGGAAACTTCGGCAACCCGGCCTCCCGTTCCCACGTATTCGGCTGGAAAGCCGAGGAAGCGGTCGAGAACGCTCGTCGCCAGGTCGCCGACCTGGTTGGCGCAGACCCGCGCGAAATCGTCTGGACCTCCGGTGCTACCGAGTCCGACAACCTGGCAATCAAGGGCGCGGCGCATTTCTATGCGACCAAGGGCAAGCACCTGATCACTACCAAGATTGAGCACAAGGCTGTCCTCGACACCATGCGCCAACTGGAGCGTGAAGGTTTTGAGGTCACCTACCTCGAGCCGACCACCGACGGTATCGTCACCCCGGCCATGATCGAAGCCGCGTTGCGTGAAGACACCATCCTGGTTTCGGTGATTCACGTGAACAACGAAATCGGCACCATCAACGACATCGAAGCGATTGGCGAACTGACCCGTTCCAAGGGCATTCTGCTGCACGTCGACGCCGCTCAGTCCACCGGCAAGGTCGACATCGACCTGTCCAAGCTGAAAGTCGACCTGATGTCGTTCTCGGCCCACAAGACCTACGGCCCTAAAGGCATCGGCGCGCTGTACGTGAGCCGCAAGCCGCGGGTGCGTATCGAAGCGACCATGCATGGCGGCGGTCACGAGCGCGGCATGCGTTCCGGCACCCTGGCGACACACCAGATCGTCGGCATGGGCGAAGCCTTCCGCGTCGCCAAGGAAGACATGGCGGCCGAAAACGTGCGCATCAAGGCCCTGAGCGATCGCTTCTACAAGCAGGTCGAGAACCTTGAAGAGCTGTACATCAACGGCAGTATGACTGCCCGCGTACCGCACAACTTGAATTTGAGCTTCAACTACGTCGAAGGCGAGTCGCTGATCATGGCGCTCAAGGACCTGGCGGTTTCGTCCGGTTCGGCCTGTACCTCGGCGTCCCTTGAGCCTTCGTATGTATTGCGCGCCCTGGGCCGCAACGACGAACTGGCACACAGCTCGATCCGCTTTACCTTCGGCCGCTTCACCACCGAAGAGCAAGTCGACTACGCCGCGCAGAAAGTCTGCGAAGCCGTCAACAAGCTGCGCGTTCTGTCGCCGCTGTGGGACATGTACAAAGACGGTGTCGACATTTCCAAGATCGAGTGGGCGGCACACTAAATATAGAAGCCGCCACCCAAGCTCTGTAGGAACGTGGCGGTCAACGCAGGCGTTTCTACAGGGTTCCAGAGCGGCCCTGATGAGTGAGGATTCAGTACCATGGCTTACAGCGAAAAGGTCATCGACCACTACGAAAACCCGCGCAACGTCGGCAAGATGAACGCGGAAGATCCTGATGTCGGCACTGGCATGGTTGGCGCTCCGGCGTGCGGCGATGTGATGCGCCTGCAGATAAAGGTCAACGACGCTGGCGTTATCGAAGACGCCAAGTTCAAGACCTACGGCTGCGGTTCGGCCATCGCCTCCAGCTCCCTGGCGACCGAATGGATGAAAGGCAAGACCCTGGATGAGGCTGTCACCATCAGCAACACCCAGCTGGCCGAAGAACTGGCCCTGCCGCCGGTGAAAATTCACTGCTCGGTACTCGCCGAAGACGCCATCAAGGCGGCCGTTCGCGACTACAAGCAGAAGAAAGGCTTGATCTAAGTATTTGGCGACGAGTAAGGAGTCAACGATGGCTATCAGCATGACAGAAGCGGCTGCGCAGCACATTCGCCGCTCCCTGAATGGGCGCGGTAAAGGTGAGGGGATTCGTCTGGGTGTTCGCACCACGGGCTGTTCCGGCCTTGCCTACGTGCTGGAGTTTGTCGACGAGGTGGTTGAAGAGGATCAGGTGTTCGAAAGTCACGGCGAGAAAGTGATCATCGACCCGAAAAGCCTGACCTACCTGGACGGCACCGAGCTCGATTTCGTCAAGGAAGGGTTGAACGAAGGCTTCAAGTTCAACAACCCCAACGTACGCGGTGAATGTGGCTGCGGCGAAAGCTTCAACATCTGAGGCTTCTTGTGGGTACTCCTTGTCATTTCGCTTTATTCGAGTTGCAACCGAGCTTTCGGCTGGACCTCGAGCAGCTTGCCACGCGCTATCGAGAATTGGCGCGTGGCGTGCATCCGGACCGTTTCGCTGACGCTTCCGAGCGTGAGCAACGCCTGGCGCTGGAGCAATCGGCCAGCCTCAACGAAGCCTATCAGACGCTGAAAAGCCCCCCCAAGCGCGCGCGTTATTTGCTCGCGATGAAGGGCGGTGAGTTGCCGATGGAAGTCACCGTGCATGACCCGGACTTCCTGATGCAGCAGATGCAGTGGCGCGAAGAACTTGAAGAGTTGCAGGACGAAGCCGATGTGGCTGGCGTCGCGGTCTTCAAGCGGCGTCTGAAAACCGCCCAGGATGAGCTCAACGAAAGCTTCGCAGCCTGTTGGGATGATGCGGCGCAACGCGAGCAGGCCGAGCGCCTGATGCGGCGCATGCAGTTTCTCGACAAGCTCACCTACGAAGTGCGCCAGCTAGAAGAGCGCCTCGACGATTAACCCAGTGCTGCCCGTGATGCACGCCTGATAGACAGATAAGACCTGATTACCATGGCTCTACTGCAAATCGCCGAACCCGGCCAAAGCCCTCAACCGCACCAGCGTCGCCTGGCGGTCGGGATTGACCTGGGCACCACCAATTCCCTGGTCGCCGCCTTGCGCAGCGGCCTGTCCGAGCCGCTGCCCGATGCCGATGGCCAGGTGATCCTGCCGTCTGCGGTGCGTTATCACGCCGACCGCATCGAAGTGGGCGAGTCGGCCAAGCTGGCAGCCTCTACCGACCCCTTGAACACCGTGCTGTCGGTCAAGCGCTTGATGGGCCGTGGGTTGTCCGACGTCAAGCAATTGGGCGACCAGCTGCCGTACCGCTTTGTCGGCGGCGAATCCCATATGCCGTTCATCGACACCGTCCAAGGCCCGAAAAGCCCGGTGGAAGTGTCAGCCGATATCCTCAAGGTGCTGCGCCAACGTGCGGAAACCACCTTGGGCGGCGAACTGGTCGGTGCGGTGATCACCGTCCCGGCGTATTTCGATGACGCGCAGCGCCAAGCCACCAAGGACGCGGCGAAACTAGCCGGTCTGAACGTGCTGCGCCTGCTCAATGAGCCGACTGCGGCTGCTGTGGCTTACGGTCTGGATCAGCATGCTGAAGGCCTGGTCGCGATTTACGACCTGGGCGGCGGTACTTTTGATATTTCGATCCTGCGCCTGACCGGCGGCGTCTTCGAAGTGCTGGCCACCGGCGGCGACAGCGCCCTCGGCGGTGACGATTTTGATCACGCCATCGCGAGCTGGATCATCAGCAGTGCGGGCTTGTCTGCCGACCTGGACCCGGGTGCACAGCGCAGCCTGCTGCAAACCGCCTGCGCCGCCAAGGAAGCGCTGACGGATGCTGCAACTGTTGAAGTTTCCTACGGCTCCTGGTCGGCCCAACTGACGCGCGAAGCCTTCGATGCGTTGATCGAACCCATGGTCGCCCGCAGCCTGAAAGCCTGCCGCCGGGCGGTGCGAGATTCCGGTATCGAACTGGAAGACGTCGGTGCCGTGGTCATGGTGGGCGGCTCCACCCGTGTTCCGCGCGTGCGTGAAGCCGTCGCCGAAGCCTTTGGCCGCCAGCCGTTGACTGAAATTGACCCGGACCAAGTCGTCGCCATTGGCGCCGCGATCCAGGCCGATACCCTGGCCGGCAACAAGCGCGATGGTGGCGAATTGCTGCTGCTTGATGTGATTCCGTTGTCCCTGGGCCTGGAAACCATGGGCGGCCTGATGGAAAAGGTGATTCCACGCAACACCACCATTCCCGTCGCCCGCGCCCAGGACTTCACCACGTACAAAGATGGCCAGACGGCCATGATGATCCATGTGCTGCAAGGCGAGCGCGAGCTGATCAGCGACTGCCGCTCCCTGGCGCGCTTTGAATTGCGCGGTATCCCGGCCATGGTGGCGGGCGCGGCGAAGATTCGTGTGACCTTCCAGGTGGACGCCGATGGCCTGCTCAGCGTGGCTGCGCGGGAGTTGGCCTCAGGCGTTGAAGCCAGCATCCAGGTCAAGCCGTCCTACGGGCTGACTGACGGCGAAATCGCCAAGATGCTCAAGGACTCGTTCCAATATGCCAGCGACGACAAGGTCGCCCGCGTGTTGCGTGAGCAGCAAGTCGACGCCCAGCGCCTGCTCGAAGCGGTGCAGGGCGCCCTTGAGGCTGACGGCGAGCGCCTGTTGGATAGCGAGGAGCGCATGGTCATCGACCTGCAGATGCAGGAGCTGGCCGAACTCATGAAAGGCACCGATGGTTACGCCATCGAGCAGCAGACCAAGCGTCTGTCGCAAGTGACCGATGCCTTTGCCGCCCGTCGTATGGACCAGTCGGTAAAAGCCGCCCTGGCGGGCCGCAACCTGAATGAACTTGAGGATTAACTGATGCCGCAGATCATTTTTCTGCCACACGCCGAGCATTGCCCGGATGGTATGGTCGTGGAGGCTGAGACCGGCAAGTCCATCCTTGAAGTCGCCCACGACAATCATATCGAGATCGAAAGCGCCTGCGGCGGTGTGTGTGCCTGCACCACCTGCCACTGCATCATCCGCGAAGGCTTCAACAGCCTGGAAGAGGCCGATGAGTTGGAAGAGGACTTCCTTGACCGCGCCTGGGGCCTGGAAGCGACTTCTCGCCTGAGCTGTCAGGCCAAGGTCGGCACTGAAGACATCACGGTCGAAATTCCGAAGTATTCGCTCAACCATGCGGCCGAAGCGCCGCATTGATTCAAGGAAGTGTCATGAGTCTTAAATGGGTTGATGTGCAAGAGATCGCTATCCTGTTGGCCGACGGCAACCCGGATATGGATCCCTACTCCCTGAACTTTGTAGCTTTGCGTGACATGGTCATGGCCTTGCCAGGCTTTGATGATGAGCGCGATCGCGGTGGTGAAAAGGTTTTGGAAGCTATCCAGACTGCCTGGAAAGAAGAACAGGACTGAAGCCTCCCTTACGCAGTTAGGCAATACCCAATAACCCGCGTATAATTCGCGGGTTTAATTTTTCGTAAATTACCGTTTCTGGAGTTACACCATGGCTGTTCAACGTACTTTCTCCATCATCAAGCCTGACGCTGTTGCAAAAAACGTCATCGGCGAGATCACCACTCGTTTCGAAAAAGCCGGCCTGAAGGTTGTAGCTTCGAAACTCAAGCAACTGTCCAAGGCTGAAGCTGAAGGCTTCTACGCTGAGCACAGCGCTCGTGGCTTCTTCGGCGACCTGGTTGCCTTCATGATCTCCGGTCCTGTTGTTGTTCAGGTTCTGGAAGGCGAAAACGCTATCGCTCTGAACCGTGAGCTGATGGGCGCTACCAACCCTAAAGAAGCTGCTGCCGGCACCATCCGTGCTGACTTCGCTGAATCCATCGACGCCAACGCTGTACACGGTTCGGACTCCGAAGCCGCTGCTGCTCGCGAAATCTCGTACTTCTTCGCAGCTACCGAAGTAACCGCTCGCTAAGCATCGGCTTAAAGAGTGAGGGTGAATCCATGACAACATCGACTGTTAAAACCAACCTGCTGGGTCTGACTCAGCCGGAAATGGAGAAATTCTTCGACTCAATCGGGGAGAAGCGTTTCCGTGCCGGTCAGGTAATGAAGTGGATTCACCACTTTGGCGTCGACGATTTCGACGCCATGACGAACGTCAGCAAGGCCTTGCGCGACAAGCTCAAGGCCATTGCTGAGGTGCGTGGTCCTGAAGTAGTCAGCGAAGACATCTCCACCGATGGCACCCGTAAGTGGGTGGTGCGCGTGGCGTCCGGCAGCTGCGTCGAGACCGTATACATTCCCCAGGGCAAGCGCGGCACCTTATGCGTTTCGTCCCAGGCAGGCTGTGCCCTGGACTGCAGTTTCTGCT
Organism: Pseudomonas sp. R4-39-08; assembly: GCF_003852275.1. NCBI lineage: Bacteria > Pseudomonadati > Pseudomonadota > Gammaproteobacteria > Pseudomonadales > Pseudomonadaceae > Pseudomonas > Pseudomonas sp. R4-39-08. The sequence continues at coordinate 4,776,342 of NZ_CP027733.1, read as the reverse complement.
CCACCGGCAAGCAAGGCTTCAATAGCAACCTCACCGCCGCCGAAGTCATCGGCCAGGTGTGGATTGCCAACAAATCCTTTGGCAGCGTCCCGGCGACCGTCGACCGTGCCATCACCAACGTGGTGATGATGGGCATGGGTGAGCCGCTGCTGAACTTCGACAACGTGATTGCGGCCATGCACCTGATGATGGACGACCTGGGCTACGGCATTTCCAAGCGCCGTGTGACCCTGTCGACCTCCGGCGTGGTACCGATGATCGATGAGCTGGCCAAGCACATCGACGTTTCCCTGGCGTTGTCGCTGCACGCACCGAATGACGCATTGCGTAACCAATTGGTGCCGATCAACAAGAAGTATCCGCTTAAGATGCTGCTCGAATCTTGCCAGCGCTACATGGCGACTTTGGGCGAGAAGCGTGTGCTGACCATTGAGTACACCATGCTCAAGGACATCAACGACAAGGTCGAGCACGCGGTCGAGATGATCGAGCTGCTCAAGAACACCCCGTGCAAGATCAACCTGATTCCGTTCAACCCGTTTCCCCATTCTGGCTACGAGCGGCCGAGCAACAACGCCATCCGCCGTTTCCAGGATCAACTGCACCAGGCCGGCTACAACGTCACTGTCCGCACGACCCGCGGTGAAGACATCGACGCCGCCTGTGGCCAATTGGTAGGGCAGGTGCTGGATCGCACCCGTCGCAGTGAGCGTTACATCGCCGTGCGTGAGTTGAGCGCCGCCGACGATGCACCGCAAAGCGCTGCAAATCGAAACTGAGAGAGGACCTCTATGCCCTTGCGCCTTGCGCTGCTGTTGCTTGTTACCGGTCTCGCGACCGGTTGTGTTTCATCGGGCCATGACAGCCCTTTGCAAACCGGCAAGGGCCGTGACGCGGCGCGAGCGGCCTATGTGCAACTGGGCTTGGGCTATCTGCAACAAGGCATGAACGAGCAGGCCAAGGTGCCCTTGAAAAAGGCCCTCGAGCTGGATGCCGACGATGCTGATGCCAATGCCGCGCTGGCGCTGGTGTTCAAGGCGCAGGCCGAGCCCGAGTTGGCCGATCAGTATTTCACCAAGGCGCTGGCTTCCCGTCCTGGCGACGCCCGGTTGCTGAACAACTACGGCAGCTTCCTGTTCGAGCAGAAGCGTTATGAGCAGGCTGCCGTTTATTTCCGGCAGGCCAGTACCGATACCCTTTATCCTGAGCGTTCGCGCGTCTTCGAGAACCTTGGGGTGACGTCGGTACACCTCGGCCAGCGCGAGCTGGCGCGTCAGCAACTGGAAAAAGCCCTGCTCCTGAACGCTCGCCAGCCACGTGCCTTGCTTGAAATGGCTGAGTTGTCTTACGAAGACAGGCATTATGTGCCGGCACGCGACTATTACGAGCGTTTCAGCCGGCTCAGCGGGCACAATGCACGTAGTCTGTTGCTCGGTGTGCGCCTGGCGACGGTTCATGAAGAACGCGACACGGCCGCACGTTTTGGCCAGCAACTCGAACGACTCTATCCCGGTACGCCGGAATATCAGCAATACCTGTCGGAGCAATGATGAAAGCCGCGCACCCGGAAGTTGTAGCAGCTAATCGCGTCAACCCAGGCGAGACCTTGCGTCAGGCCCGCGAAAGCAATGGTTGGTCGCTGGCGGAAGTGGCCCTCAAGCTCAATTTGACCAGTACCTCCCTGGCCAATCTGGAGGCTGGCGCGTTCGACAAGCTGCCTGGGCACACGTTTGCCCGCGGCTATATCCGCGCCTATGCCAAATTGCTGGGCATCGACCAGACCGCGCTGGTCCAGGCGTTCGACCAGTACACCGGCACCGACTCCCAGGGCAGTAACGTCCATGGCCTCGGGCGTATCGAAGAGCCCACTCGGGTTTCCCACACGATTTTGCGCATCGTCAGCCTGTTGCTGTTGATTGCGGTGATCGGCGGTGGCTTCGTCTGGTGGCAAGACCAGGCCTCCCAGCGCAATAAAGACCTGACCAGCAACGCGCTGGAACACGTCGAAGTCGAAAGCGCCGATGGCACCACCCAGATTCATCCGCTGGATGAGCCGGAAGACCAGGCGGTTGCCGAATCACAAGCCGCGCCAGAAGCGCCTGCCCCCGTCGAACAGCCGGCTCCAGACGCCGCCAGCGCACCTGCTGCGACTGCGACCGTACCCGCTCCGGCTCCAGCAGCGCCTGTCGCCCAAGCCCCTGCACCAGCCGCTCCGGCACAGGCGCCTGCACCGGCTGCGCCCGCCATTTCGCCGCCCACCACGCCTGCGTTGATCGCCGGTGACGGGCGCGTACAGATCACCTTCGTTGCCGACTGCTGGACGCAACTCACCGATGGCAACGGCAAAGTGCTGTTCAGCGGCCTCAAGCGTAAGGGAGATACGCTTGACCAGGGCGGCAAGCCTCCTCTGACGCTGCGTCTGGGCTTCGCCCGTGGCGCGCAAGTGGCCTACAACGGCCAGCCTGTGGACGTGGCGCCGTTCACCAGTGGCGAGACAGCTCGCCTCAAGTTGGGACAATAGTCATGCACGGCGAATCTCCAATCAAACGTCGCGTATCGCGCAAGATCTGGGTCGGCTCGGTGCCGGTGGGCGGCGATGCCCCCATCGCGGTGCAGAGCATGACCAACAGCGACACCAATGACGTGGCCGCCACCGTCGCCCAGATCAATCGTCTGGAAGCGGCCGGCGTGGACATCGTGCGGGTTTCCGTACCGGACATGGACGCTGCTGAAGCGTTCGGCCGTATCAAGCAATTGGTCAAGGTGCCACTGGTTGCCGACATTCACTTCGATTACAGGATCGCATTGCGCGTAGCCGAATTGGGTGTGGACTGCCTGCGCATCAACCCGGGCAACATCGGTCGTGAAGACCGTGTGCGCGCTGTGGTCGATGCGGCCCGTGATCGCGGCATCCCCATCCGCATCGGCGTTAACGCCGGGTCGCTGGAAAAAGACCTGCAAAAGAAATACGGCGAGCCGACTCCGGCGGCGCTGGTCGAGTCGGCCCTGCGCCATGTTGAACACCTCGAACGCCTGAATTTCCAGGACTTCAAGGTCAGCGTAAAGGCTTCCGACGTGTTCATGGCCGTAGAAGCCTACCGCCTGCTGGCCAAGGAAATCGTACAGCCGCTGCACCTGGGCATTACTGAAGCGGGCGGTTTACGCTCAGGCACAGTGAAATCTGCGGTGGGTCTCGGTATGCTGCTCGCCGAAGGGATTGGCGATACTATCCGCATCTCCCTGGCGGCAGACCCCGTAGAGGAAGTGAAGGTCGGTTACGACATTCTCAAATCCCTGCGTTTGCGTTCCCGTGGCATCAACTTCATTGCCTGTCCGAGCTGCTCGCGACAGAACTTCGACGTGGTGAAAACCATGAACGACCTGGAGTTGCGTCTCGAAGACCTGCTGGTGCCGCTGGATGTGGCGGTGATCGGTTGCGTGGTCAACGGACCGGGCGAGGCCAAAGAGGCTCATGTGGGCTTGACCGGCGGTACACCGAACCTGATTTATATCGACGGCAAGCCGTCGCAGAAATTGACGAATGACAATCTGGTGGATGAGCTGGAAAAGCTGATCCGCCAGAAAGCGGCCGAAAAGGTCGCCGCTGATGCAGCGCTGATCGCTCGCGGCTGATTGAACGAATTTAAGGATTTGATGTGAGCAAGTCTCTGCAAGCCATTCGTGGCATGAACGACATCCTGCCGGAGCAGACGCCACTGTGGCGCTATTTCGAGAGCACGGTCGCGCGCCTGCTGGATAACTACGGTTACAAGCAGATTCGTATGCCGATCGTTGAATTCACCGAGCTGTTCAAGCGCTCCATCGGTGAAGTGACCGACATCGTCGAAAAAGAGATGTACACCTTTGAAGACCGTAACGGCGACTCCCTGACCCTGCGTCCGGAAGGCACCGCCGCGTGCGTTCGCGCTGTGCTGGAGCATGGCATCACCGGTGGCGGCCAGACCCAGAAACTGTGGTACATCGGCCCGATGTTCCGCCACGAACGTCCGCAGAAAGGCCGTTATCGCCAGTTCCACCAGATCGGTTGCGAAGTCTTCAACCTGGACGGTCCGGACATTGACGCCGAACTGATCGTTCTGACCTGGCGCCTGTGGGGCCAGTTGGGCATCCGCGACGCGGTCAAGCTCGAACTCAACAGCCTGGGCACCAGTGAGTCCCGTGGCCGCTACCGGGTCGCCCTGGTGGAGTACCTGTCTGCCCACCTGGATAAATTGGACGAAGACAGCCAGCGCCGCCTGAAGACCAACCCGTTGCGCGTGCTGGATACCAAGAACGCCGACACCCAGGCCGTGCTGCTCGATGCGCCGAAAATGGCCGATTACCTGGACGAAGAATCCCGCACGCACTTCGAGGGCCTCAAGGCTCGCCTGGATGCGGCGGGTATCCCGTATGTGATCAACCCGAAGCTGGTGCGCGGCCTCGATTACTACAGCAAGACCGTGTTCGAATGGGTCACCGACAAACTCGGCGCCCAAGGCACCGTGTGTGCCGGTGGTCGTTACGACGGCCTGGTCGAGCAGATGGGCGGCAAGCCGACCGCGGGCGTGGGTTTCGCCATGGGCATCGAGCGGCTGATCCTGCTGCTGGAGACCCTGGAGCAAGTGCCCGAAGAGATTTCCCGTCAGGTGGACGTGTATCTTTGTGCTTTTGGCGAGGCCGCCGAACTGGCTGCGTTGGCCCTGAGCGAAAAAGTGCGTGACCAGCTGCCGAACCTGCGTCTGCAGATCAATGCCGGTGCGGGCAGCTTCAAGAGCCAGTTCAAGAAGGCCGACAAGAGCGGCGCGTTGTATGCGCTGATCCTCGGCGATGACGAATTGGCCCAGCAAGTGATAGGTTTCAAACCCCTGCGTGGTCAGGGCGAACAACAGAACATTGCCTTTGATGCGCTCGCTGCGCACCTGGCCACCTGCGTCGTGCAGGGTTGAAGCTGTCGAACAGCCGAATTTAGCGATTAAGGAGTATTGGGGTGTCGAGTACTGATGATGAGCAACTGGCCGAGTTCAAGGACTGGTGGCAGCGTAACGGCAAGCCCCTGGTTACTGGCGGTCTGCTGGCTTTAGTGGTGGTGTTCGGCTGGCAGGCCTGGACCAAGTATCAGGCCAACCAGTCCCAGGGCGCCTCGATCGTTTATCAGCAGTTGCTGGAAACTACCCTGACGCCGGACGGCAAGCCCGACCCTGCCCAAGTGGCAGACCTGGCCGGCAAGCTGAAGAACGAATTTGGCGGTACTGCCTACGCGCAGTACGGCAGCCTGTTCGTCGCGAAAGTCGCGGTCGACACCGGCAAGCTCGATGATGCAGCCACTGAGCTCAAGGCCATCGCCGACAAACCGACCAACCCGACCCTGGGTGAAATCGCACGTCAGCGCCTGGCACAGGTGTTGGCGGCACAGAACAAGGCTGACGAAGCACTCAAACTGCTCGACGGCGATGCTGACAAGGCATTTGTAGCCACTCGCGAAGAGCTCAAGGGTGACCTGTTGGTCCAATTGGGTCGTACCGACGAAGCCAATGCTGCGTACCAAAAAGCCAAGGCGGCGCTGTCTGATGAAGCGGCGGTCGGTGGCTTACAAATCAAGCTGGACGACTTGGCCAAAGGGGATGCGTGACGTGATCCGTTGGAAACATGCAGCATTGCTGGCTCTGGCCGTTCTGGCCGCGGGTTGCAGCAGCAACAGTAAAAAAGAACTGCCGCCTGCGGAGCTGACCAGCTTCAAGGAAGAAGTGGTCCTGCAAAAGCAGTGGAGCCGCTCCATCGGTGACGGTCAGGGTGAAACCTACAACATGCTGGTACCGGCAATCGACGGTGACAACATTGTGGCCGCTGACGTCACTGGCATCGTGACCTCCATGGACCGCATGACCGGTGACGTGAAGTGGAAGAAAGACCTTGAGTTGCCTGTTTCCGGCGCCGTAGGCGTGGGTTACGGCATGGTCATGCTCGGCACGCTCAAGGGTGAGGTCGTGGCCCTGGATTCCAGCACCGGTGAAGAGAAATGGCGCGCTCGCGTGACCAGTGAAGTCCTCGCACCGCCTGCCACCAACGGCGATGTCGTCGTGGTGCAAACCCAGGATGATCGGGTGATCGGTCTGGACGCGGCCACCGGCAACCAGCGCTGGTTGTACGACAGCACCCCGGCGGTGTTGACCTTGCGCGGTACCAGCGGTCCGATTGTGACCAACAATCTGGCCGTTGCGGGCCTGTCGACCGGTAAAGTGGTCGCCCTGAATACCCAGAACGGCGTGCCGGCCTGGGAAACCCGCGTAGCTATCCCGCAAGGTCGTTCCGAGCTGGATCGCGTGGTGGACATCGACGGCGGCTTGTTGCTGTCCGGCGAGACCCTCTACGTCGCCACTTATCAGGGCCGTGTCGCGGCACTGGACCTGCAGAGCGGCCGTGTCAACTGGCAGCGTGATGCTTCCAGCTACGCCGGTGTCGCCCAAGGGTTTGGCAGCGTCTATGTGAGCCTGGCGTCCGGCACCGTTGAAAGTGTCGACGAGCGTTCCACCACGGCACTGTGGAGTAACGACTCCCTGGCTCGCCGTCAACTGTCGGCCCCGGAAGTCTTTTCCAGCTACGTAGCGGTCGGTGACTTCGAAGGCTACCTGCACCTGCTGAGCCAGGTGGACGGTCGCTTCGTAGGTCGCGAGCGTATCGACAGCGACGGCTTGCGTGCGCGTCCGCTGGTGGTGGGTAACATGCTTTATGTGTATGGCAACAGCGGCAAGCTGGAAGCCCTGACCATCAAGTAAGAACTATGCTTGGGGGCTTAGCCCTCTGGCAGCTTCACCTGTAGGAGCGAGCGTCATGTGGCGAGGGAGCTTGCTCCCGCTGGAGTGCGAAGCGCTCCCAAACCGGTCAAACAGGTGCATCTGATGCATCTCGGTCGAATGGTTTTGGGGCTGCTACGCAGCCCAGCGGGAGCTAGCTCCCTCGCCACGACAAGCTCGCTCCTACAGTCGAGCACCAGCCGCTGCCCTGCAGCGGCTTTTGTATTTTCTGAAATAACGAAGTGGAGAGCCGCATGGTTCCCGTAATTGCCCTGGTGGGCCGACCTAACGTCGGCAAGTCCACCTTGTTCAACCGCCTGACCAGGACTCGCGACGCCATCGTCGGCGACTTGTCCGGTCTTACCCGTGATCGCCAATACGGTGAGGCAAAGTGGCAAGGGCGCTCCTACATTATTGTCGACACCGGTGGTATCTCCGGTGACGAACATGGCATGGACGAAAAAATGGCCGAGCAGTCGCTGCTGGCCATTGAAGAAGCCGATGTCGTGTTGTTCCTGGTGGACGCCCGTGCGGGCTACACCGCTGCCGACCAGATGATTGGCGAGCACCTGCGCAAGCGCAACAAGCGTTCCTACCTGGTCGCGAACAAGATCGATAACATCGATCCTGAGGCGGCCCGTGCCGAATTCAGCCCGATGGGCCTGGGCGATGCGATCCCGGTTGCCGGTGCCCACGGTCGCGGCATCACGCAGATGCTGGAAATTGCCCTCAGCACCTTTCCCAAGGATGACGATGAGGAAGAAGAGGGTGAGGAGGAGATCGTCGCCGAAGGCGAGGAAGCCAAGCGCATTCCTGGCCCGAGCGAAAAAGACGGTATCAAGATCGCCATCATCGGCCGCCCTAACGTCGGCAAGTCGACCCTGGTCAACCGTATGCTCGGTGAAGACCGGGTAATCGTCTATGACGAACCCGGCACCACCCGCGACAGCATCTACATCCCGTTCGAGCGTAACGACGAGAAGTACACGCTGATTGACACCGCCGGTGTGCGCAAGCGCGGCAAGATCCACGAAGAAGTTGAAAAGTTCTCCGTGGTCAAAACCCTGCAGGCGATCAAAGACGCCAACGTGGTGATCTTCGTGATGGACGCCCGCGAAGGCGTGGTGGACCACGACCTGAACCTGCTGGGCTTCGCCCTGGAAGCCGGTCGTGCGCTGGTGATCGCGATCAACAAGTGGGACGGCATGACGCCGAGCGAGCGCGATTTCGTCAAGATCGAGCTGCAGCGTCGCCTGTTCTTCGTTGAGTTCGCCGATATCCACTTCATCTCGGCACTGCACGGCACTGGCGTGGGCAACCTCTACGCGTCCGTACAGAACTCGTTCAAGTCCGCGGTCACCCGCTGGCCGACCAACCGCCTCACCCAGATCCTGGAAGACGCGGTGGGCGAGCACGCGCCGCCGATGGTCAACAACCGCCGCATCAAACTGCGTTACGCCCACTTGGGTGGTGCCAACCCGCCGATTATCGTGATCCACGGTAACCAGATCGAGAAGGTGCCCAAGTCCTATGTGCGTTACCTGGAAAACACCTACCGCCGTGTCTTGAAACTGGTTGGTACGCCGATCCGTATCGAGTTCAAGGGCGGCGAGAACCCATACGAAGGCAACAAGAACAGCCTTACCGACCGCCAGGTCAACAAGAAGCGTCGGATGATGACGCATCACAAGAAAGCCGATAAAAAGCGCCGCGACAAGCGCTGATATCGACGTGTCAAAAAAGGGCTCATTGCGAGCCCTTTTTTGTGCGTGACGGTTTGCGCCTTGACCCGATGCGGCAGGCAGCTTAAAACTTGGGGCTCACCTGCAGGGGCCTTTCATGATCACCAGCAAGCTGCCGAATGTCGGCACCACCATCTTCACCAGCATGTCGCAGTTGGCGGCCGAAACCGGCGCAATCAACCTGTCCCAGGGTTTTCCCGACTTCAATGGCCCTCAAGACTTGCTCGACGCTGTGGGGCGGCACGTCGCCAACGGGCATAATCAATACGCACCGATGAGCGGTTTGCCCGCGCTACGCCAGCAGGTGGTGGCGAAGATTGCCCGCAGCTACGGTGTCAGCGTCGATGCCGACCGTGAAGTAACCATTACGCCGGGCGCGACCCAGGGCATTTTCTGCGCTATCCAGGCGGTTATTCGCAACGGTGACGAAGTGATCATCTTCGACCCTTGCTACGACAGTTACGCGCCCTCGGTAGAGCTGGCCGGCGGGCGCTGCGTGCATGTGCAGCTGGGCCTGCAGGATTTCAGCCTGGACTTGGAGCGCATCAAGGCCGCGCTGTCGCCGCGCACGCGCATGATTGTGCTCAATACCCCGCACAATCCCAGCGGCGCCCTGGTCAGCCGCGAGGAACTGGACCAACTGGCCGAGCTGATTCGCGGCCGCGATATCTATCTGCTCAGCGATGAAGTGTATGAACACCTGGTATTCGACGACGTGCCCCACGTCAGCGTGCTCGCCCACGAGGAGCTGTACCCGCGTGCGTTCGTGGTCAGCTCGTTCGGCAAGACCTATCACGTCACAGGCTGGAAGACCGGCTATGTGGTTGCGCCGCCGGCCCTCACGGCGGAGCTGCGCAAGGTGCATCAATACGTCAGTTTCTGTGGCGTGACGCCATTGCAGTACGCGCTGGCCGACTTTATGGCCGAGCACCCGGAGCACGTGGCTGCGCTGCCGGCGTTCTACCAAGCCAAGCGCGACCTGTTCTGCCGGTTGCTGGCGCCGTCGCGGTTCAGCTTCAGCCCATCGGCGGGGACTTACTTTCAACTGGTGGATTATTCCCGGATTCGCCCGGACCTGGATGATGTCGCCATGTCCGAATGGATGACGCGCGAACACGGCGTGGCGTCGATTCCCATCTCTGTGTTCTACCGCAACCCACCCCAAGGCCAGCGCCTGGTGCGCCTATGCTTTGCCAAACGCGAGGAAACGCTGCAACAGGCGGCGGAAAAACTATGCGTGATTTGAGCACCTTGCCAGACCTGAACATTGCCCTGATCCAGACCACCCTGGCGTGGCACGACCGCCAGGCCAATCTTGAGCATTTCGAGCTGTTGCTGGAGCAGGCCAGCGGCGTCGACCTGATGGTATTGCCGGAAATGTTCACCACCGGTTTCTCCATGGAATCGGCTTCCCTGGCCGAACCGGAAAACGGCCCGACGCACCGGTGGCTCCAGGCCCAGGCCGCGAAATACAACGCCGTGATCACGGGCAGTGTGATGATCCAGGCGGCGGACGGCAGCCACCGTAACCGCCTGCTCTGGGCGCGGCCTGACGGTGAGGTGCTGCATTACGACAAGCGCCACCTGTTCCGCATGGCCGGCGAGCACAATCACTACACCCCCGGCGAACGTCAGGCGCAGTTCGAATTGAACGGTTGGCGTATTCGGCCGTTGATTTGCTACGACCTGCGCTTCCCGGTGTGGAGTCGCGATGCCCAGGACACCGACTTGTTGCTTTACACCGCCAATTGGCCGGGGGCGCGGCGTCAGCATTGGAATCGACTATTGCCGGCGCGGGCCATCGAAAACCTGTGCTACGTCGCCGCAGTGAACCGCGTGGGCACGGATGGGAAGGGCTTTGCCTACACCGGCGATAGCCAGGTGCTGGACTTCCAGGGCGAGACGTTGCTGAGCGCGGGGGAAGCGGATGGGGTGTTTCAGGTGAAGCTGGATGCGGCTGAACTGGCGGCGTATCGCACGCGATTTCCGGCGAACCTGGATGCCGATAGCTTTCAATTTGTCTGACGGACCGCCATCGGGGGCTAGATCGTCCCCACGCTCTGCGTGGGAACGCCTCCTGTGACGCTCCGCGTCACGACTTTAAGGGCAGACGCAAAGCGTCCAGGGCTGCATTCCCACGCGGAGCGTGGGAATGATCAGGGCTGGTGCTTACGCCGCTTTCGCTTCCTGCTGGCTCAACGAGCGGTTCAGCGCGCTGAACAGCGCCTTGAAGCTCGCGGTGGTGATGTTTTCATCAATCCCCACGCCATGCACCGGCCGCTCGCCATTTACGCGCAGTTCGATGTACGCCGCCGCTTTGGCGTTGGTACCCGCACCAATCGCGTGCTCGTTGTAGTCCATGATCTCCACACCAATCGGCAAGCCCGCCACCAGCGCTTCCAGCGCGCCGTTGCCTTTGCCTTTCCAGTGCAGGTTGGTCTCGCCTTGGCCCTTGCCGGAGACTTCCACTTCGACGTAGCTGTTGCCGTTTTCTTCCTGCAGACGATGGCTGACCAGCGCGTACGGGGTGTTGGCCTGCAAGTATTCGCGTTGCAGCAAGGCGTAGATCTGCGGTGCGGTCATTTCAAGGCCGACGCGGTCGGTTTCAGCCTGTACCACCTGGCTGAATTCAATCTGCATGCGGCGTGGCAGGCTGATGTCGTATTCCTGCTCCAGCAGGTAGGCGATACCGCCCTTGCCCGACTGGCTGTTCACACGGATTACCGCTTCGTAGCTGCGGCCGATGTCTGCCGGGTCGATCGGCAAGTACGGCACCTCCCACAACGCGTCGTCTTTCTGCTGAGCGAAGCCCTTGCGGATTGCATCCTGATGGGAGCCGGAGAACGCGGTGTGCACCAGGTCGCCGACATACGGGTGACGTGGGTGCACCTGGATCTGGTTGCACTCCTCGACGACTTTGCGCACGCCGTCGATATCGGAGAAATCCAGCTGCGGGTCGAGGCCCTGGGTGTACATGTTCAGCGCCACGGTAACCAGGTCGACGTTGCCAGTGCGTTCGCCGTTGCCGAACAAGCAGCCTTCGACACGATCGGCCCCGGCCATCAGGCCCAGCTCGGTGGCGGCGACGCCCGTGCCACGGTCGTTGTGGGTGTGCAGGCTGATGATCACGCTGTCACGGCGGTTGATATGGCGACCGAACCACTCGATCTGGTCGGCATAGATATTCGGCGTGGCGCATTCCACGGTGGCCGGCAGGTTGAGGATCATCTTGTGCTCGGGCGTCGGGTTCCACACCTCGATCACCGCGTCACAGACTTCCTTGGCGAACTCCAGCTCAGTGGCGCTGAAGGTCTCCGGGGAGTATTCGAAGGTCCACTGGGTTTGCGGCTGTTGCGCGGCGTACTTGACGAACAGCTTGGCGGCGTTGACTGCAATGGCCTTGACGCCGTCCTTGTCCTGGTTGAACACGATGCGGCGGAACGACGGCGAAGTGGCGTTGTACAAGTGCACGATGGCTTTCTTGGCCCCGCGCAGGGATTCGAAGGTCCGTGCGATCAAGTCTTCACGGCCCTGGGTCAGCACCTGGATGGTGGTGTCCTCGGGGATGTGGTTGCCTTCGATCAGGGTGCGTACGAAATCGAAATCGGTTTGCGACGCGGCCGGGAAGGAGGCTTCGATTTCCTTCACGCCGACGGCCACGAGGGTCTTCCAGAAGCGCAGCTTCTTCGCGGCGTCCATCGGTTCGATCAGCGACTGGTTGCCATCACGCAAGTCCGAGCTGCACCAGATCGGCGCGGTGGTGATGGTTTTGGACGGCCAGGTGCGGTCCGGGATATCGATGATCGGAAACGCACGGTATTTCGAAGACGGGTCTTTGAGCATGCTCATCGGGAAATCCTTTGTTGTAGGGGCCGAGAAAAGGCGGCCTGCCGTAGAACTGTTATTGGGGATAAAGCTTAAAGACGAGGCAGATCGATTCAGCCTGGCAGTCGTGCGCTGACCAGGCACAGGCTGCGGTGCTGACGAAGCTGAATGAGGGTGTGAGAGGTTTTCATAAGCCCAACCCTAACCGTCGGGGTGAAAGATGGCAAGCAGTCGCGAAAAATTGAGATAAGTTCTCCTATTCGCGTAGGAATAGAGATTTTATGGCTAAAAATCAGGCGGCGGCTGACTTTAATTGCGCAGCCTTTATTGGGCGCGCAATTGGCCCATTCAGGGCTGGAAAGCGCCGATGAAGATCGCCGGGTCGACTCGTGCGTCGTTAAGGCTGACGTTCCAATGCATATGTGGCCCGGTTGCTCGACCGGTCGAGCCGACCTTGCCCACCACCGCGCCGCGCGTCAGTTGGTCGCCGACCTTCACATCGATCTTCGACATGTGGCAGAACATGCTGATAAAGCCCTGCCCATGGTCGACGAACACGGTGTTGCCGTTGAAGAAGTAGTTGCCGGTCAGGATCACCTTGCCAGCCGCCGGGGTCTTGATCGGCGTACCTGCGCCAACGGCAAAATCCAGACCCGAATGCGGATTGCGCTCCTCGCCATTAAAGAAACGTCTTACCCCGAACTTACTCGACAGCGGCCCGTTGACCGGCTTGTCCAGCAGCAGGTTGCTCGGCGTAGTCGGGCTGAAGCTGCGGTAGGCCTTGAGCTGCACGGCCAGTTCGGCCTCGATGCGTTTGAGTTGCGCCGGTTCCGGATTGACCTGGCTTTTGTTCTTCAAGGTGATGCGTTGCTCGGGGTACTTCTTGAAACCCACCACGAACGGCAGTTGCTGCCCGCCGTGGACGATGCGTTCGGTACCCGGCTTGACCGTCAGTGGGATCCCGACAATCGCCAGCCAGTTGTTTTGCTCCTTTACCACCAGCACCGGTCTGTTCAGGTAGGTAGCCTTGGGCGCCGTTGCCGCAGGCCCCAGGTCCACTACCGCTACGCCACCGGGCACCGGCTTGTTCAGCAGGCGCGTGATGTAGCTGTCGGCGTGGACATTGAAGGTCAGGCAAACGAGCATCAACAAGCTGAGAAAACGTGGCATCGGTCAATCCAGTAACGAAAGGGTGACGGGTGTCAGGTGGTTGTCTTCCACCCGCACTTGCAGTTGGCCCTCACCGAGACGCGCGGTCAGGCGCTGGCCGGTGTGGGTTTGCGCGGCATTGCGGATCGCCTGGCCGCGCTCGTCGAGCAGGATGCTGTAGCCACGGCCGAGGGTCGCCAGCGGGCTGACCACCTGCAGTGTCTGCACCTGGCTTTGCAGCTGCAGGCGTCGCGCCTTGAGGCCCTCGCGCATGGCCCGGGGCAGGCGTTCGGCGAGGCTGTCCAGGCGCTGGCGCAGCAGGGCCAACTGGCGGCCTGGGTGCTGGCCGGCGAGGCGGGTTTCCAGGCGGATCAAGCGTTCGCGACGGGTATTGAGGCTGCGCTCGAAGGCGCGGCGCAGGCGCATGTCCAGGTCGTCCAGGCGCTGGGCCTGCTGGCGCAGACGTTCGCCCGGGTGACGCAGGCGGCGGGCCATGCCTTCCAGGCGCAGGCGGCTGTGGCTCAGGCGGTTGCGCATCAACATCACCAGGCGGCGATGCAGGTTCTCCACCTGGCGCACCAGATGGCTGGCATCCGGGGCCAGCAATTCAGCGGCAGCGGACGGGGTAGGCGCGCGCACGTCTGCCACGAAATCGCTGATCGACACATCGGTTTCATGCCCGACAGCACTCACGATGGGCGTGACACAGGCGTCTATCGCACGGGCCACGGCTTCTTCGTTGAAGCACCAGAGGTCTTCCAGCGAGCCGCCGCCACGGGCCAGGATCAGCGCGTCGAAGCCGCGGGCGTCGGCGAGTTTCAACGCGCGCACAATCTGCGTGATCGCCTCGCGGCCTTGTACGGCGGTCGGAATCAACGTCAGTTCAATGTTCGGCGCGCGTCGGCGGAATACGCTGATGATGTCGCGAATCACCGCGCCGGTCGGCGAACTGATAATGCCGATGCGCCGAGGGTGCGCCGGCAATGGCACCTTGCGCTCGGCACTGAACAGGCCTTCTGCGCTGAGCTTTTCCTTCAGGGCATCGAAGGCCAGGCGAAGCGCACCATCGCCCGCTGGCTCCACGGTGTCGAGGATCAACTGGTAGTCGCCACGCCCCTCGAATAACGAGACCTTGCCGCGTACCTTCACCGCCAGGCCATCCTTCAGCGCCTGGCGCACCCGCGCCGCGTTGTTTCGAAACAGCGCGCAACGTACCTGGGCGCCGCTGTCCTTGAGGGTGAAATACACATGGCCGGAGGCCGGGCGGGCGAGGTTGGAGATCTCGCCTTCAACCCAGATATTGGTGAACACGTCTTCCAGCAACACCCGCGCGCGGCCGTTGAGCTGGCTGACAGTCAGGACTTCGCGGTCCAGGCCCAGTCGGGCAAAAGGATCTTTAATCATGGGCCGCAGTTTATAGGCATTCGCGCAAGGTTTGGCAGAATTGCTCTACCAGCGCACCCCTTCGTACTGGCGCAATGCTCACGGATGACTAAAGTGTCGGCATTCTCTTTCAAGGAATTGCCCATGATGTGGTTGAGCTGATGAGCCAGTGGTCGTTCGGCGCGGTTGAGTGGCTGGTGATCGGCCTCGGTATCGTCGTGGCCTATATCGTTTTCGGTATCGCCGGATTTGGTACGGCGCTGGTGGCAGGGCCTGTGCTGATTCTGTTCATGCCGTTGTCGAAGATCATCCCACTGTTGGTCTTGTTGGATTTTGTCGCAGCCTTTGGTGGCCTGCTGCAAACACGTCGGGACGTGAGCAAACCGGAATTGCTGCGACTGCTGCCGTGCATGGCGATTGGTTGCACACTGGGCGTGGTGTTTCTGCTCAACCTGCATTCGGACTTGCTGCTGTTGTTGATGGGCCTGTTTATCAGCGCATACGCGATCTACAGCCTGGCGGTGAAGGCGCGGCCCACGCAGTTGGCGGCGGGCTGGTCGATTCCCATGGGCACGGTCGGCGGCTTGTTTGGGGCGTTGTTCGGCAGCGGCGGCTTTTTATATGCGATCTACCTGAACAGCCGTTTGCCCAAGGACGCGGCGCGGGCCACGCAAAGCGCGTTGATCAGTTGCAGCACGGTGGTGCGCCTGAGCCTGTTCCTGGTCGCCGGCGTGTATGCCGATTTGCCGCTGCTGATGTTGGCGGTGTGCCTGTTGCCGGCGATGGCCCTGGGACTGTGGTGCGGGCGCCGGTTGACGATGCGTCTGTCCCGTGAGGCGTTTGTGCGGGTGGTGACGTGGTTGGTGCTGGCCAGTGGGATTGCGTTGATTGGGCGGTATTTGAGTACTTGACCTGGGTGGAGCAGGGATTAAGCTGCCAGCCTTCAGGGCGCCACCGGGGGCTCGCCCTAATGCCAGTCAGTTAAGCGTACACCGCCGTCTGTAGGAGCGAGCTTGCTCGCGAAAAACGTCAACGATAACGCGTGCTTTCTGAATGAACGCGGTGCCTGTGAGTTTTTCGCGAGCAAGCTCGCTCCTACAAAAAGCCTTAACTGACTGGTATTAGGGCTCGCCCCCGATAGCGTCAGCAGCCACACCGCAGGACTCCCATGAACTCCCAAAGCATCCTTGTCCCGAAAATCTCCACCTTGCCCGTCCACGAGCCCCGCGCGCGGGCAATCGTGCGCTGGCTGGTGCGCAAGAACATCATCAAGGAAGAACTGACCACCTGCGGCCGTACCGGCAATCGCATGGCCTACGCCTTGGCCGATGGCGCCCGCGCAGTGGTGCTGCACCCGCAGGCGCTGCCGTTCAACGAACCGGTCAATGGCCTGGAAATCATCTACAAACGCTGCATCTATACGCCAGCCAAGGGTTTTCTTGAAGAAGCCGGTTGCCCGGAGTGCCGCAAGGAAGTCGGTGAAGCCCTGTTCGACAGCCTGGAAGACTGGATGCCCGGCCACACCGACAACTTCACCTGCCCGCTGTGTGGGCACGAAGACGACATCAACGGCTTCCTGTTCCTGCAGGAATGCGGGTTTTCCAACCTGGGCTTTATCTTCAACAATTGGGCAGAGGCGGGGTTCAAGCAAAGCTTTATCGACGAATTTGCCGATTGGCTGGACCAGAAGATCGCCTGGGTCAAGGTCGAGCTGTAGGTGATCGTTCCCACGCTCCGCGTGGAAATGCATCCTGTGACGCTCCGCGTCACCTCAACGGCCGGACGCAGAGCGTCCAAGGCGGCATTCCCACGCAGAGCGCGGGAACGATCAGGCGAAGCCAGATTTCTCCATCTATCACTATTCCCAAATATGTCAGAGTTTTACGTTGAGACCTGAGGGGTGTCTGAGTATAATGGCGCGCTTCCATTTTCCCGCTCGGGAGCCCCCGCGATGCTGCGTATCAGCCAAGAAGCTCTGACATTCGACGACATTCTCCTAGTGCCCGGTTATTCCGAGGTGCTTCCTAACGAAGTCAGTCTCAAGACCCGCCTAACCCGTGGCATCGAGCTGAATATTCCCCTGGTTTCCGCTGCCATGGACACCGTCACCGAAGCCCGTCTGGCCATCGCCATGGCTCAGGAAGGCGGCATCGGCATCATCCACAAGAACATGACCATCGAGCAGCAAGCTGCCGAAGTGCGCAAGGTCAAGCGTTACGAAGCCGGTGTGGTGAAAGACCCCATCACTATCGAAGCCGACGCCACCGTGCGTGACCTGTTCGAACTGACCCGCCTGCACAACATCTCCGGCGTTCCGGTACTGCACGATGGCGACCTGGTCGGCATCGTTACGTCCCGTGACGTGCGTTTCGAGAACCGTCTTGAAGTCACCGTCCGCGAAGTGATGACGCCTAAAGAGCGTCTGGTCACGGTCAAGGAAGGCGCCGACAAGAACGATGTGCGCGAGCTGCTGCACAAGCACCGCATCGAGCGCGTGCTGATCGTCGACGACAAATTCGCCCTCAAGGGCATGATGACCGTCAACGATATCGAAAAAGCCAAGGCTTACCCGCTGGCCAGCAAGGATGACCAAGGTCGTCTGCGCGTTGGCGCCGCCGTTGGTACCGGTAAAGACACCGGCGACCGCGTGTCGGCCCTGGTCGCAGCCGGCGTTGACGTGGTGGTGGTCGACACGGCTCACGGTCACTCCAAAGGCGTGATCGACCGCGTGCGCTGGGTCAAGCAGAACTTCCCTGACGTGCAGGTGATCGGCGGCAACATCGCCACCGGCGCTGCCGCCAAGGCCCTGGCCGAAGCCGGTGCTGACGCGGTCAAGGTCGGTATCGGCCCTGGCTCGATCTGCACCACGCGTATCGTCGCTGGTGTCGGCGTGCCGCAAATCAGCGCCATCGCCAACGTCGCCGCAGCCCTTGAAGGCACCGGCGTGCCGTTGATCGCCGACGGCGGCATCCGATTCTCCGGTGACCTGTCCAAGGCCATCGTTGCCGGTGCTTCCTGCGTGATGATGGGCTCGATGTTCGCCGGTACCGAAGAAGCGCCGGGCGAGATCGAACTGTTCCAGGGCCGTTCCTACAAGGCTTACCGTGGCATGGGGTCTCTGGGCGCCATGTCCCAGGCGCAAGGTTCGTCCGATCGCTACTTCCAGGATTCCTCGGCAGGCGCCGAGAAGCTCGTCCCGGAAGGTATCGAAGGCCGTGTGCCGTACAAAGGCACCCTGAGCGCGATCATCCATCAACTGATGGGCGGCCTGCGTTCCTCGATGGGCTACACCGGCAGCGCCGACATCGAAGAAATGCGCACCAAGCCAGAGTTCGTGCGGATCACCGGCGCCGGCATGGCTGAATCCCATGTCCACGACGTGCAGATCACCAAGGAAGCGCCAAACTACCGCGTAGGTTGAGGCTTCCAGCAAAACGTTAAGTAACCGGGGCTGTTCTTTCAGCCCCGAGTTGTTTCTGATTCATTAGACGAGACTGACTTCATGGCCCTCGACATTCACGCCCACCGCATCCTGATCCTCGACTTCGGTTCCCAGTACACCCAACTGATCGCCCGCCGCGTGCGTGAAATCGGCGTGTACTGCGAACTGCACCCGTTCGACATGGATGACGAAGCGATCCGCGAATTCGCACCCAAAGGCGTCATCCTCGCCGGTGGCCCCGAGTCCGTGCACGAAGCCAACAGCCCGCGCTGCCCGCAGGCGGTGTTCGACCTGGGCGTACCGGTCTTCGGCATTTGCTACGGCATGCAGACCATGGCCGAACAACTGGGCGGCAAGGTTGAAGGCTCCGAGCTGCGTGAATTCGGTTATGCGCGGGTCGACGTGGTCGGCAAGAGCCGCCTGTTGGACGGTATCGAAGACCACATCGACGCCGACGGCCTGTTCGGCCTCGACGTGTGGATGAGCCACGGTGACAAGGTCACCAAGATGCCGGAAGACTTCCACATCCTGGCCAGCACCCCGAGCTGCCCGATCGCCGGCATGTTCAGCGATGAGCGTCGCTACTACGGCGTGCAGTTCCACCCTGAAGTGACCCACACCAAGCAAGGCGGGCGCATCCTGTCGCGCTTCATCCTCGACATCTGTGAGTGTGAAGCCCTGTGGACGCCGTCGAAAATCGCTGAAGACGCCATCGCCCAGGTGCGTGCCCAGGTCGGTACCGACAACGTGCTGCTCGGCCTGTCCGGCGGTGTTGACTCCTCCGTGGTTGCTGCGCTGCTGCACAAAGCCATCGGCGACCAACTGACCTGCGTGTTCGTCGACAACGGCCTGCTGCGCCTGCACGAAGGCGAGCAAGTGATGGCCATGTTCGCCGAGAACATGGGCGTCAAGGTGATCCGTGCCAACGCCGAGGAGCAGTTCCTCAACAACCTGGCCGGCGAGTCCGACCCGGAGAAGAAGCGCAAGATCATCGGTCGTACCTTCATCGACGTCTTCGATGCCCAGGCCAAACACCTGGACAACATCAAGTACCTCGCCCAGGGCACCATCTACCCCGACGTGATCGAGTCGGCTGGCGCCAAGAGCGGCAAGGCCCACGTGATCAAGTCCCACCACAACGTCGGTGGCCTGCCTGAGGAAATGAACCTCAAGCTGGTAGAACCGCTGCGCGAACTGTTCAAGGACGAAGTCCGCCGTCTGGGCCTGGAACTCGGCCTGCCGTACGACATGGTCTATCGCCACCCATTCCCAGGTCCGGGCCTGGGCGTGCGCATCCTCGGTGAAGTGAAGAAGGAATACGCCGACCTGCTGCGTCGCGCCGACCACATCTTCATCGAAGAACTGCGCAAGGCCGACTGGTACCACAAGGTCAGCCAGGCCTTCGTGGTGTTCCAGCCGGTCAAATCCGTAGGCGTTGTAGGCGATGGCCGTCGTTACGCATGGGTCGTGGCCCTGCGTGCGGTGGAAACCATCGACTTCATGACCGCCCGTTGGGCACACCTGCCGTACGAACTGCTGGAAACCGTCAGCGGCCGTATCATCAATGAAATCGAAGGCATTTCGCGCGTGACTTACGACGTGTCGAGCAAGCCGCCGGCGACGATTGAGTGGGAATGATCCCGCGTCCGGCATTGCCCGGCACGATCTAGCAAGAAATGCCCTGAAGCCCGCGTAATTGCGGGCTTTTGGCTTTTTTGGTCTGGCAAATTCTGGCAGCTTTGTGCATCGCCAAGCACCGTGTTTGTATGGCATGGTACGGGGCATTGACTGAGCCAAATGCCATGTTCGGTGCTCGATACCATGTCGCCCTAGTAGGGAAGGGCATGGTATCAAATCTCATCATCAGCCCGGTTTCATTGGGGTTTATCGTGGTGCATGAGTGCTTTCTGAGCATGGTATTTTTTTCCATGGAATCCGTAACTGCCATGCTGACCGATACCAAGCTGCGTAACCTCAAACCGCAAGAAAAACTCTACAAGGTGAACGACCGCGACGGGCTGTACGTGGCGGTCACCGCTGCCGGTTCCATCTCATTTCGTTACAACTACTCAATCAATGGCCGTCAGGAAACCATCACGTTCGGTCGTTATGGCGTGGGTGGCATCACACTTGCGGAAGCCAGAGAGCGCCTGGGTGAGGCTAAAAAGATGGTTTCGGCGGGTAAGTCACCTGCCAAAGAGAAAGCCCGTGCCAAGGCACGCACCAAAGGGGCAGAGACGTTTGATGCGTGGGCTGAGAAATGGCTGCGTGGGTATCAGATGGCTGACTCGACGCGTGACATGCGCCGATCGGTTTACGAGCGCGAGCTAAAGCCGCACTTCGGTAATCAGAAACTGGCGGAAATCAATCATGAGGATTTGCGAACGCTGACTGATGCAATCGTGGAGCGAGGAGCTCCAGCTACGGCCGTGCACTCCCGCGAGATTGTGATGCAGGTGTTCCGATGGGCGATAGAGCGTGGCCAGAAGGTTGAGAATCCGGCTGATCTGGTGCGTCCTGCAAGCATCGCTAAATTCGAGCCACGTGATCGCGCTCTAGGGCCTGACGAAATCGCGTTGATGTATCAGTACCTGGACCGCATCGGCACCGCCTCATCCGTTAGGGTCGCCGCTAAGCTGCTGTTGCTGACCATGGTTCGTAAAAGTGAATTGACCAACGCTACCTGGAACGAAATCAATTTCAGCGAAGCCCTGTGGACCATTCCGAAAGAGCGGATGAAGCGGCGCAATGCTCATTTGGTGTTCTTATCTCAGCAGGCGCTGGATTTCTTCATTGCTCTGAAGACGTTTGCCGGTGGTTCGGATTACGTCTTTCCCTCTCGGTACGATTCCGATTTGCCAATGAGCACCGCGACGATCAATCAGGTGCTGACGCTAACCTACCGGCTTGCGCAGAAAGAAGGGCAGCCGTTGAGCAAGTTCGGACCGCATGATTTGAGACGCACAGCGAGCACGCTGCTGCATGAGGCGGGTTACAACTCAGACTGGATTGAGAAGTGCCTTGCGCACGAGCAGAAGGGCGTACGGGCCGTTTACAACAAGGCTGAATACCGCGATCAGCGTCGGGCGATGCTGCAGGATTGGGCGGATATGATTGATGAATGGACGCGCAAGAGAACGCGTTCAGAGAGTTGATTTCGTTTTTCGTGATTGGATTGAGCGGGATCTGATCTATTTTTCTCTATCAAAAAACCACATTCGTGGTTTTTTTTTGTCCGGAAACTACCCGTTTGTGGGACACGTTTTTTTTGAGGTTTTTGACGGAAAAAACTCCTGAAAGAACAACGACATCGCGTTGTCTCTTTTGTCCGGAATTATACGTTTGTAGGACAGTAAGGTGCTGATTTTGAAGGGAATAAATCCATAAATATGAGTGGAATGCTCTGGAAATATGGGGCAATAATCGAACCTCAAATGCGACAAAACGAGGAGTTCGGTGTGGAAAAAGAATCGAGGAAGTCGAGCAAAGTGCTCATCAGCAAAAAGCAATTGCTGGCAATGATCCCCTTGTGTGAGCGGACGATTTATAACTTCGAAAAGCAGGGGAAATTCCCTCGTCGTATTGCCGTTAGCAGCCGGAAGGTCGTTTGGGATTTGGAAGAGGTCGAGACATGGATTGATACGTGCAGGCAATCCGGCCCGGCCACGCGTCCCGGAATGGGAGCTTGAGTTGTGGCGATTGACTTACGGGCAGCATTCGAGAACGAACCGCCCACACTGGACTTCATATGGCCCGGCTTCCTCGCCGGCACAGTGGGAGCATTGGTAGCTCCCGGAGCTACAGGGAAAAGCTTCTGGGCGTTGGAAGCGGCGATGGCTATCGCATGCAGCGTTGCCGGCGGTGATCTGGTAGGGCTTGCCCCCTCATGCGCTGGCCGAGTCGTCTATTTCGCTGGAGAAGACCCGGAAGTCGCATTGGTGCGCCGCATCCATGCCATAGGCCAGCACTTAAATCAGCAGGCACGCGAGGCCATCGCGAAGAACCTCGTTCTTGAGTCGATCATGGGTAAACGACTGAACGTCATGGATGATCGGCATCTTGCCCGTATAACAGAGTTTTGCGAAGGTGCCCGGTTGATAGTGCTGGATACCCTAAGCCGAATTCACGACCGAGACGAGAACAGCAACGGCGACATGTCACGGCTAGTCGCCACGCTTGAGCACGTCGCGACCAATACTGGGGCATCAGTCTTGTACCTGCACCATGTCAGCAAGGGCAGTGCCCGCGAGGGGCAAACCGATCAGCAACAGGCAGCACGAGGCGCATCCGCTCTAATCGACAACGCCCGCTGGTGCGGCTTTGTCGCAAAGATGACGGAGGAGCAGGCCAAAATTCTCAGCGACCGCGCCTATGATCGCCAGCCCATCGGTAACGACCGAAGAGGTTTCTTTGTTCGTTTCGGTGTTAGCAAGCAGAACTACGATGCCACTCCGCTCGAACAATGGTACAAGCGCCACGATGGCGGCGTGCTTGTACCGGTGGTATTGGAGGCGGTTAAGAAAGAACGCGTCCTGCACATCGTAAGTGGGAGTGACGATGAGCGGTGGTAACGTCGTGACCCCCACCAGTACTAGCGCACTGGCCCGAGTGATGCTTTATCAGCCTAGCCAGCGCCCGCAGCATCGCGCAGGCGATTGGGCCGATACATCATTTGGGCGTTGCCGCGTGGTAGGCAGACTAGGCCAGAGACACGCCGACGTTATGGATGCGATTTTATATTGCTCAGAACGTAAGCGCGTAGTCGACGATGGCGGCATTGAGCTTTTGGTAGACCCTGCCCGCTTGCGGAAAACGCTGTCAGAAAGTCGCTACAGTCTCTCCCAGCTTGAAAAGCTATTGGCGGAGCTACGAGCTGCAACCATAACCATCGAAACACCCCAATTCGATTTTCCGATTATAGGTGGGCTGATTGACCACGTAGTTCCTTCGGAAAAGACGCGACCTAATCCCCTGACGGGGGGGGAGCGGCGTCTGTGGAAGGTGCGGCTCGGCGTTGCTCTTGTAATGCTACTTCAGCACGATTTACATCTCTACTACGACCCCGCGCAAATTGCGCGTCTAGAACACGGCATCAGCCAAGCTGTAGCTCGGCACGTTTTGAGCCATAAAGTAGAGCCAACAGGCGGATGGTATCTCGACACGCTTATTGTGGCCGTCGCCGGTAGGGTGCTCAGCAAGGCAATCCGCGATGCACGATTCAGACTAAGGGAAGAAGCGGACAAATTGAATGAACTAGGGCTGATTATCGACGGCGCTAGGGTAAGGAAAAAAGGCCCTGGTAACGCTTAAAGCGTCGCACACCCGCCCGAAAGCGTCGCACATCCGCCCGATAGCGTCCCACACTCGCCCGAAACGTCGCACACCCGCCCGGAGTTAGCAGGATATTCAGGATATTCAGTCCTGCGCGGCAAAGACCGCGCCTAGGCGCGGTCCGGCCTTGCCGGTCGGCCTACGGCCGTTGAGCACCAAAAGGAAGGGCAGATGCGAAATTGCACTCCACTTGACCAGGCGTTTGCATTCGATTAGACCACCGATTGCATCGGATTTGACCAGCACGCTTAGTAAACATGATCGGTAGAGAGCTGCCCATTGCTGCCGCTGGCGACAGGCAGTCATCGAGCGATTGTGTTGAAAAGGTCGGCTTCGGTTTCCACGGTAGAAAAGTTCGCGCTCGAGATTGAAATCTGTGTTTTCGGCAGAAGGTTCACGCCTCGGATTTCATGTAGCAGCACGCAAAACAGGTGTTTTTACCTATCAGTATCCGAGCGTTTTGGACAAACCGACTTTTTCAACACAATCGGCCATTAGCGGACACTAAGGCCGTACGTGAAACCTGAGACGACTCATATAACGCCTTAGATCAGCCAAAGCAGAGAGTTTCTAGCGCCCTAGATTAAACCCGTTGACTTGGCGGTATTGATTTCGACCCATGCAGCAAAGGCGTCAATGAATTTTTTCAAGAACTGAGTAGTTCCGTCGTCATTCAAATTTCCGCCTGGCCCCAGTAGCCTTGTCGCCCCACCGATATACGCTTCCGGCTGCTGCAAAAGTGGCATGTCCAGAAATACCATAGACTGACGTAAATGATGGTTAGCACCGAAGCCGCCGCTGGCACCGGGCGATACGCTTACGATAGCTGCAGGTTTGCCTGCCCACACAGACTCGCCGTAAGGGCGAGAACCAATATCAATGGCGTTCTTCAATACACCAGGAACTGACCTGTTGTATTCGGGAGTGAAAAACAGTACTCCATCTTTCGACGCCATATTTTGGCGAAAACGAGTCCAGGCTTCAGGGGCACTCTTACCGTTTTCTTCCAAGTCTTGGTTAAACAGATTCAGTTCATTGATCTCGACTATTTCTAATAAAAGGCTCGGTGGCGCAAGCGCGATTACTTCTTGAGCAAATAGGCGGTTCAACGACTCTTTGCGCAGGCTGCCGACAATGACGGCAATCTTTTTAGGCGACATGATGGGACCTTGATTTAAGTGGCTTTAAAGGGGGTAATCAATTTGAAAAGAACAAAAAAACGGACGTCGAACGGTGGCCGAACGATGAGGACTGCCCCACCGCCTGGTCATGCGGGTCTGCCCTATACTTTGGCGGCGCCGTTGACAACCAGGTGATGACCGGAAATCCAAGCTGCATCGTCACTTGCCAGGAAAAGCACGGCGCCTTCGACATCGGAGACAGAGCCCAAGCGCGCAAATGGCGACAACTGTGCCAATGCCTGATAGTCATTTTCCTGAAGGTTAGCGATGACACCGGCGTCACGTAGCGGCCCCGGTACCACACCGTTCACCGTGACGTTACGCTTGCCCATTTCCTGCGCGAGACATTCAACGTAAAGCCGGCCGGCGGCTTTGCTTCCGGCATACGCGGTGAAGCCTGCGTTCGGTACGATCGTCGTAGTGGACGAAATCACGATGATGCGTCCACCATCGGTAACATGGCGCGCACTTTCGCGAAGCGTATAGAAGGTGCCAAACACATTGGTTTTGGTGACAGCCTCGAACATCGCGTTATCGATTTCCGTGATCGGTGTGTCGATAAGCTCCCGCCCAGCATTGGCCACGACAATATCGATGCGCCCAAATCGAGCCAGCACTGCTGCGAATATGGCTTTGACAGCGTCCGGGTCGCTGATGTCTCCCCCGATGGCCATTGCTTGAGCGCCCTCAGCAACGAGCGCCTCGACATTTCGGTCGGCTGCGGCAGCGTCAGTGTTGTACGTCAACGCAACGGAAGCCCCCTCTCTGGCAAAACGACGTGCCAGTGATAATCCGAGCCCGCGCGATGCGCCGGTAATCAGTACAACTTTGTTGGTCATTCGCATGATCAGATTCCGTTGATGCTGCGTTCTGTAGAGGTTGCGTTGCCCTGCCACTGGACAAGTTCCTGCTCGACTTTGGCCATTTTTGCACGCATTCCGCCCATCGCATCGGCACCCAAGGCCGCGTGTACGGGTGGATGATCCGACTCCATCAGGTTGATAATCGCCAACGCCCCTTTTCCTGGAACATTCGGCTGCTTACCTTGCAGACCACCTATAGCTACACGGAACTTACCGACGGGTGTGCCTTCATAGTCATCGATTTTTTGCTCGACGTAAGCCAGTGAGCGACCCGCAAATTGGGTCTCGAATACACCGATGGTCAACACAGTCGTGGCGATGTTAAAGGGTGCAAGTTCACCTGCCAGTGCTTCCCCCAGGATGTCAGTAGCGCCCTTCGCGGCCGAGTACACGCCCATGCCCGGGTAGCCAATGAAGCCACCGATTGCAGAGAATTGAATGATGTGCCCGCTGCGCTGCTTGCGCATCGCAGGGGTTACAGCGCGAATGATGTTCAGGCCGCCAAAGAAATTCAGATCGAATACACGCCGCGCTTCTCGATCCGTCATTTCTTCAACTGCACCCACTGTGCCAGCACCCGCACAGTTGGCGACAATGTCGATACGGCCAAAGTGATCCAGCACCTGGGCCACACCCGTTTTGACCGCCACATCGTCTGTCACGTCTACCAAAACGCCCATGCCCTGCGCAGCATGTTTACCGTTATAGAAATCCACTTCTTCTTGCTTGCGAAAGGTGGCTGCGACTAGCGCACCTTTTTCCAGCAGTTGATGCACTAACTCGCGCCCCAATCCCGATGAGGCACCAGTAACGAGGACGACTTTGCCATTTATTGATTTCATTCTCTGCTCCGGGGTTTGGTTATTCACCGGATGTTAGGTATTGGGCCTCCCCCCAACAAGCCGGTTTGTCCAGATTCAACTTCCCGCTCATTGGACGCTCCTTCCCAGCGAAACATTGCCAAATAACCACATAGTTCTAGACGGTACCCTTGGAAATCTTCAAGATTAAAAATTGCCTTCCTATGATTGGGCCATACGTGAATCGGCTGGACCTGAACGATCTGTTTATTTTTGTCAATGTGGTCGATCGCGGTGGGTTTACTGCCGCAGTTGCAAGTACCGGTATGCCCAAGTCAACGCTTAGCCACCGCATGCAACAATTGGAGGGCGAATTAGGTGTGCGTTTGCTCAGCCGAACGTCGCGTCGCTTCGGTATGACCGAGGCAGGAGAAGAGTTCTACCAGCACGCGCTGGCCGCGCTGCGAGAAGCGGAGATGGCAGAAATGTCAGTGCGTCAGCGGTTGTTGGAACCCGTCGGGACCATCCGGTGTACCGCTGGAGTCGCGACCATGAATTTCGCCATGGCGGGCATGATCGCTGACTTCCTTCGTGTCTATCCCAAGATCAATATGGTCGCTCATGCGGCCGATCGAACCATCGATATTGTAGGCGAAAATTACGACGTCGCCATCCGGGCGCATGAGGCTCCATTGCCGGACTCCGATCTTGTCCAGCGCATGCTCGGGGTCGCTCCCTGGTTTCTGTTCGCCGGATCAAGCTATCTGGCCGAACATGGCGCACCGGCCACGCCAGCGGAGCTAAGCAGCCACGCCTCGATTTTCTTTGCGCGAGCTAATGCCCCCATGAACTGGCGGTTGCGCCATGTCACTCTATCGATCGAAGAAATTGCTGTGCCCATCATGCCGCGGCTGCAAAGCGAAGACATGCTCAGCCTGCAACATGCAGCTATCAGCGGGCTTGGGATTGTGGCCCTGCCGAGTTACATCGCGCGGGCGGCCGTTGCGCGTGGTGAGCTTCATCGAGTTCTGCCCGAATGGATAGCTGGCGATGCCAGGATCACTGCACTGGTACCTTCCCGCAAAGGATTGCTGCCGTCAGTACGTGTTTTCTTGGATCACTTGGCTTCGGAGTTTCCCAAGATCCTCTAGCTGTAAAGCCATCCTTAATACGCTGGGCAAATCGTTGCAGCGGCTTCTCCATGAATACAGCACATTTTTTTACCGAATACAGCAACTACGGCGGCACTACCGAGCGGGTAGGCGCCGAAGATAGGGGGAGTTCTCGACGTCCATACCACCGGACACAGATTCCAGAAACCCCGTCTTGCTGGGTCAGGTACGCATTCCTACCATGGTTTCTTGCCTCTCATCCTCGACGGCACAAACGATACCTGATCTGGAATCTATGACTTTGACAATCACACGACGCGGCGCGATAGCTTTGGGAGCACAGGCAGTGCTGGTTGCAATGACGGCAGGCGCTGCTACGTTTGCCTCTGGTGCAACGCGCAGCTCCAGTAAAACTAAAGAGACCACTCGGACTGGCAAGCAGTTTGACGTGGTGATCGTCGGTGGTGGATCTGCCGGTGCCGTCCTTGCAGCACGTCTCAGTGCCGACCCGCTGCGCAGTGTGCTGCTGCTCGACGCAGGTCCCGACTTTGCGCCCGATCGGTATCCAGCAGTGCTGACGAACGCCGACCTAGTTGCCGCCTCTCCCGAATACGACTGGCATTACCATAGTGACGACTCAGCTCGGATAGGTCACGACATAGCCATCCCACGCGGCCGAGTGATCGGTGGTAGCTCCGCGGTCAATGCTGCTGTGGCGATGCGTGCGCGTCCTGCCGACTTTGCGCGCTGGGCCGGACGCGGAATCGAAGGTTGGGCTTGGCCGGAAGTGCTGTTCGCCTACCGAGCGATGGAAAACACGCCCACTGGCGAAGATGCATGGCATGGACGTACCGGCCCATTTCCAGTGCGTCAGCGCACTGCTGCGCAGAATACTATCTCAATGCGTGCTTTCGTGGCGGCTGCCGAGTCAGTTGGACTGCCGCTCGTGGATGACTTCAACGGCGCGCGCCAGCACGGCGTAGGTCCCTACCCGTTGAATGTCATCAACGGCACCCGAATCAATACCGGCATGGCTTACCTAAGTGCAGACGTGCGGGCTCGCGCCAACCTCACTATCCGCGGCCACGCTGAAGCCGACCGCGTCCTGATAGAACGAGAACGCGCCATAGGTGTATTGCTAGTAGACGGCGAGATAGTTCCAGCCGGCGAAGTGATCTTGTCGGCCGGTGCCATAGGCAGCCCCGCTATCCTGCTACGCTCCGGTATCGGCCCACAAGGCCATCTTCGCGAGATGGGAATCGCCACCGTCGCTGATCTACCGGTAGGTGAACGGTTGCAAGAACATCCGTTTTTCTTCAACGTCTACGCGCTGAAGACCTCCGCAATTGCTATGACCCCAGCCGGCGGCGCCATCGCCTGGACTCGTTCGCAACACGCCGCACCGGACGATCTGGACTTACATATCTCCGGTACACACCTGATCGACCCAAAGGCAAGCCCTACCGGCGGTGCGATAGTGCTGGCATGCGCCGTCACATTACCTAAATCCAACGGTAGCGTACGCTTGACCAGCCGTGACCCCCGAGTTGCGCCGAACATCCGGTACAACTTTTTTGAACAGGAAAATGACTTGGATCGCATGGTCGAAGCTGTAGAACTGTCTCGCAAGATTGGCCGCAGTGCACCGTTTGCTGACTTGGTTGACCATGAAATGACACCGGGTAGCAGCGTACTTGAAGGCAAGGCTTTGCGACAAAACATCGTAAACAATGTCGCCGGCTATCAGCACCCCACGTCGAGCGTGCCGATGGGCGCGGACGGTGACAAGGCCGCCGTAGTCAACAATTGGGGCGCGGTGCGAGGTATAGCGGCACTGCGTGTTGTGGATGCCTCTATCATCCCGGATATCCCATCGGTGGCGACAAATCTTACTACTATCATGCTAGCCGAACGGATTGGTGCCCACCTGACTCGATAATTTCCCCGAACGCAGCGTAAAACTGGAGCATCAATCATTGGATCGCTAAAGCCGAACTCTGCAATAAGAACCACAATCTGAAATTGAATAAAATATACGGAGACCGTTGAGCAAACGCAGTCAATAGACGATAAATTGGAGATTAGGAGTTTGACCGAAACAGCGGCGCAACTGCGGCGCGAGCCAAGAATGGTTTACTTTTATGTCAGACATATCTAGTGCTTATAAAAAAGAGTCAAACCACAGAAAGACCATTTATAATTACCTTAACTATCATACATATAGCTATAACCATTAAATAAGATAACTACAGCTAGGAAGTTAATGCCTTACATTAAGAGAATTGAAATCTTAGAGAACTATAGAGAAGAGAATAATTTCCCCTTCTATTTGCCTTCAATTCAATCAATTAGCAAAATCGAGCTTCACCCCGTGATAAATTTTTTCGTTGGAGAAAACGGTAGCGGTAAGTCAACCCTCTTAGAGGCTATTGCAGTTTCATGTGGCTTTAATCATGAGGGAGGCAGTAAGAATTTCAAGTTTTCTTCCAGCGATGAAAAATCCCTACTGTCCAAGGCATTGCGCTTGTCACGCACCGCAAAGCGACCTCGAGATGGCTATTTTTATCGCGCAGAAAGTTTTTATAATGTAATTACAGAGATGAATAAGTTGGATTGCGGACCTGGCGGGCCAGCTATTAAGGACTCATACGGGGGGAACGATCTTCATACGAGGTCTCATGGGGAGGCTTTTATGGATCTGATTTTACATCGGTTCGGAGGAAACGGATTGTATTTACTAGACGAGCCTGAATCTGCGCTATCTCCCCAACGCCAATTATCTCTGCTGGTACGTATAGCGGAACTCGCAAAACAAAATTCGCAGTTCATAATTGCAACTCACTCACCAATTTTAATTGCTTACCCGGGCGCCAGAATTTGGGAGTTTACCAATAGTGGATTGGAAGAGAAGGAATATTCAGAAACTGAAAACTACCTAATTATGAAAAGTTACTTTGCTAACCCTGAAAGCTTTATGAGCAAGCTATTTGATGAAAAGCATGATTTTTAGTTAGTCCAGGCACTAAATAACATCGATGGTTAGAGCGTTTATCAAGTTCGCTGGCGCAAAAAAAATGAATTGTTGCCGATCGCGACTTAATAGATACGACGGCATTACTGCCTTGTTTAGCGTAGATCGAGATGCCGCCGATTTCGAGGAGAATGGCCGCTTCTGGCCGTTCTCTGCCGATCTTCACAACGGCGCGTGCTGGTCAAGTCGAATGCAAACGGCTGGTCAGCACGGATGCAAATGAGTGGTCAAGTCTATGCAATTACGCAGGCAGATTCGCTCAGTCGAATACACACCACCTCAACCACCTTGGACATCCTGCCTTTCGAGCTCGCCAAAATGCCGCAGGACAGGCCGTAAGGCGCTTTTTAGCGGGTGGTAACGGGATGCTGTGCTGATACAGCACAGGGCCTTACAGGGTGTAATAGACGGAACTGAGACAGGTCCGTGCGTATTACTAATGGAGAAGCCCCCGCGCTTTTGACGGTGCCCCGCTCGCGGTGATTTCGAGGGTTGTCATGTGGCTGGCATAAGCCCATCCGTATCGGTATCGGCAATGCCAGGTGCAGGTGTTCAATGTCCGTGCGTATTACTAGTGGCGAAGCCTCCCGGGATTTTGTCCGGCATAGCCGGGAGTAGCCCCGTGATGAAATATCACGAGTAGCCGCAAGTCCGGTGTGTCAACGCGAAGCGTTGTCCACGGGACGCGCAGCACCGAAGGTGCGGAGTGTTCGTAACACCAAAGGGGGAGAAAGCAAAACCCCGCACTGAGGCGGGGTTCTGTGGGGCTGGCCAGCGATCAGTGCTCACCGCGCTTATCTTGCTTCTGTGCTTCCTGCGCGGCTTGGATGGCCATCAACACCTGCTGGTTCAGAGTGGCGCTACTCTTGCTGCCCAGCAGAGGTAAACGATTCATGGTATGCGCCCCGGCAAACATGCGATAAGAAGCCGACAAGGCCAGCGGGCTTACTCGTAGCTGCAAGGCCGTGAATTGGCGATCCAGCCTATCGAGTTGCGGCCCATAGCCCTTGCTGCGTAGCCATCTGCTGAGCGCCCACATGCCGATGGCGAACGTCGAGGCAAATACTACAAATCCAGCGAACATCAGAACGTCCATCATGGTTATTTCTCCGGTTGATCGTTCGAGGTCATTCCCGGCACTTTGAGCGAGGCGAGGCGACCGGAAGTAGAGTTAGTATTCGAGGCCGGACGGATGACGTTAGGCTCAGCTTGTGAAGCTTCCGTGACCGGTTCTGCTCCATTGGTTGGAGTGGTCGAGTTGGTATCGTCGGAAACTGATGGCGGAGATCCTGCACCAAGAGACAAGGCGTGCGCATTCTCCATACCTGGCACTGCCATCGAGGCCATCACGCCGAGCATCTTTGCGCCACCGTCGGCCGCATGGGCAAGTGCGCTGCCGGAGCTGACAACTCCCCCGTTTGGGGTTGTCTGCTGGTCTTCGTTGTCGTTTCCCCGCGCGGTCTTTCCGGCCTGCTTGGCGGCCTGCTGTACGCCGCTGCTTGGAGAAGACGGAGGGGCCGACGCCTGCCCGGCAAGATTGGCGGAGCTGCCGCCGACCTTCGCGCCTGCGGAACTCGCACCCTTGACCGCTGCGCCGCCGGTGCTGGCACCCACGCCGGAGGACGCCGCTGCACCCATAGCCGACGCGGCACCGCCTGCGGAGTTGGCACCGGCAAAGCTGGAGTTAATCGCCCCCGCCAGACCGCCGCCGCCCAGTCCACCGATACCCGCCGCCCCAGCCCCGGCAGCGCTACCAGTACCGGCAGCTCCGAGGGCGGCAGCAGGAGCCGCGGCCCCGGCTGTGGCAATGGTGGCCGCCGCAGCCGCCGCCCCGGCAGCACCGGCCACTGCCATCCCGCCAATGGCCGAGCCGCCGCCCATTGACGTGCCACTAATCATGGCACCGATCAGGTCAGGAATTGTTTTCGTGAGGTAACAGCACACCAAGGCCAAACCGACCATCGTCATCAATGACGCTTCGTCATTGGTGTAGGCGGACAACCACTGCTTTGCCGACTGTATGATCAGGCCGACAATCAGGGTTAGTACAAATAGCTTGGCGCCAATCGCAACGGTGAAGCGCATCGGCGCAATTGCAAAATCCCGCGTCCATTGCGAACCGCCAAAGCCGATGAACAGCACGGAAGCATTGATGATGACGTAAGACTCTACGAGCGTGACAAACATGAATGCAGCGATGAAGGCGAAACATGCCAACACAAGGATTGCGCATACAGCGATTAGAAGTCCCTTGGCTGGAGAAAACACTGAAATGCCCTCCACCATGGTGCGGCCAAAATCCAGCGCAACTGCCAGCATATCGCCGGGTTCTAATGCACGCCCGAGGCCGCTCGCCGATGCCGCCGCATCACGGAAGCTATCGACAATGGCCGTCGACCATTCCACCGAGTACTTCATGACTGCAAGGAAGAAACCGATCACCAGAATGAAGCGCAGCAGCTCGCCGAGAATCTCGCCGAAATCGGCTTGCTTCATGACCAGAGGCATGAACGTCCAGATGAACTGGATCGAGGCCAGCAGCCAGAACAGTCTGATCGCATAGTCATACAGCTTCCCTGACCACTGGTGCGACTGTTGCAAAACGAGGTCGAGTAGACCCTGAATCGATGTATCGGCATGGGAGAGGTCGGTCGCCGCCACAGCATCTCCGCCCACGAACACACCAGCCAAGGTGAGGAACAACAATAGACGAGGATCCATAGCTAGTACCCCTTCACGCCGCCGCGAGTATTCGGGCGCGCCTCAAATGAGAGATCAGCGTCACGCTGTTGCCGTTGTTGCTCAGCCACAGCAGTACATTCGCTATTGCTTTGAACCATCATGGTGACCATGGAACCGGTCAGTACGGACCCGGCACACATCAACGCGATGAGCCATCTCGAAATAGTCATTCTCAGTACTCCTTCACGCCGCCGCGTGTATTTTTGCGCGCTTCAAACTGCTGTTCAGCGGCTTCGCTAGCGGCCTTCCGGTCGCCTTGCTGAGCCATGTAGTTGCCCTGCATGTTGATTTGGGTGGCCATCAGATCGCGCAGTTTTTGGAGTTGCTGCACATTCTGGGAGGCGATTTCGTTGCCCGCCTGTATAGCTTGCATGCGGCCTACGGCTGACTGCGAACGGGCCACCATGCGATCAAGCTGGATGTCTTCAGACTCGAACTTGCTGGTATTGAGGTTTGCCGCCTCGAGTGCCGTCTTTACGTTGTTGCTGCCTTGTTCCGACCACTTCTGATAGCGCTCATGAGCTGGTACTTCTGCTGAGTTCGCGGCTTGATTTAGGTAGGACTGAAAGCCGGGGAAAGCGGTGTTGAACTGAGAGTCCATATTCTGGATCTGGCGGCCTAGGGACTGCGAACGGGTGTAAAGGTTGGCCACGTTTTTAAGATCGGCCGCGATGCTGCCAAACATGGTGCTTGGCAAGCCCGTGCCTTGGGTGACCATATTCTGATACTGCTGAATCTGCGTCTGAAGCTGCTCTGCAGTGTTCAGCGCCGTGTTGACTGCCTCGGCGTACTCAAACATCTGTTGATAGAACGTCGAGCAGTTTGAGCAGTAGATGGCATATGCGGGGGGTGGTGCCAGGTAGAGACCCACGCTAAGGCTTGTGCTTTTCATTGCTAAAACAAGGGCAGTACGTATTCTCGATTTTCGAGCCGATGAAATCGGCGATTTCAGCAATTCCGTATTCATGCCGAACACCTCGTTTTGTCATGGTTCGAGGTCTGATTATTGGCTGATATGGTGGTTTGGAACATGCGGATAAGTATCTATCCGCATAGAAATCAATGACTTGCGGGCGCTGGCTGGGTGAGATTGACACGTAGCAACCTGATTTTGCTGACATTTTCTTTAGGCATGGACCTGTCTGTCTTTCCAGCGGGATGTGTTTTCACGGCCAAAAAAAAGCCCACCGAAGTGGGCTTTTGATGAAATGGCATAACGCATTAGTGAGCTGAGTAATAGGGGTTCTGGGTCCGATAGTGACCACGCTCCGTTTCAGGGATGTGTAGCGTTTCTAGGTGCCAGTTTTCGAGCGAGGAAGCCAACTCTGCCGCAATGCGTTGGGCTTCTCTAACGGCTTTACTAGGTCGCCCGCTGGCTTGACCGAGGTAGGCTTGCAGTTCGTTGAGTTGGTTGGCCAATGAGCTGATGCGGTGAGCGGTTTTCATGATCAATCCCCCTTTCTGATCCTTTCTACAATATTGTCGAATTCTTCCCGAATCTGATCGTCTGTAATTTTAAGATTAACCAATCCTGATTTGATTGCAATTCTTCCAATTCTTTCAGCCGCCTCATATCCAATTTCGCCAATCTTGCTTTAGCTGTTTCCAGCTCTGAAAGGGCGTCAGAACGGCGTTCTGCTAGAGTTTTTCGAGCCATGGGTTCACCGTTTTTAATGAGGTAAATTTAGACAGACTGAAAAGTTCTACCTCATTTTCTCGCCCAAATTAAAGGGGCTACACGGCCTCGCTGTTTCGTGGAGCGTCATATCAGGTCGTCCCGAGTGTTTCCACTATTTGGGTTGTGGTCGAATCCCGCACGTTTTGAGCCGGGTTTGGAAGGCGGTGTGGCGCTGTGCTCAGGATGTCCTCTTACGACTCCTGTCGGGGCTGGTGAGAGGCTTTGCGATGTGAATTGCCCAGAGCCTTTCCTTTGGTGCCCATCGTCTTTTTCCTTTCGTACATACCTGCCGACGTATTTGGTGAATTGCGGGTAGCCAATGCCAAGCTGTTCAGCGTAATCGTCATAGATCGCACGTAGCGGATGCCCTGCATCTATCAGCTTACGAAAGTCATCAAGCCTGGCCAGAAAGGCAACTCGCCCTGCGCCGCGATAGACCTTTTTCGGCCCGTCTGTCATTTGGCGTCTCCTGTTTATGTGGTCGCACTAGTGGTCAGCATTTGCTTTAGGCAACTCAAGGAAATTCTAGGAAATTAAAGGAGATTTTTCATCTTTGTAACGCAATTTAACGCAACTCAAAGAGATTTAGGGCAATTCTGGGTCAGAGATAACCGAAAGTGCGGTAAGGCGAACCTAAGGCGGGCAAGTTGCCTAGAATTGCAGAAGATCAGACGGCAAGATGTGTGTTGTAGGCCTACGCTGCTCCGCAGCTAGGGCCTCCACCACCTACCCTTACTCGCCTTCAGCTCGACGGATCTTGCTCTGCGAGGCGCACAGCCGCTTCCGCGTCTAAAGGCAAAAGCGCAGCGCAAAAACAGGGTCAACCACGACAGGCGGCACCAAAGAAAGGCCCCAGCCCGTCGATGCGGTAAGCCAGTCGTGGTTTGGGCTATTGATCCGCACTTTAAATTGCGATGCGTTAAGCACCCAATTTGGGGAGATGCCAGGTGTAAAAATTACGTTTCGTCGAAAAGGATGGCGTAGCTATTCCATAGTTTTAAAAAATGCTCCCAATCTGTTGCGCCACTCGATGTCTTGAAATTCAAAACGCCAGTGGACCCCAAGTCGATTGGCTTCGTCAGTACATCACTGGCGAGATCGTAGTAGGTCAGAAGCTTCTCATCATCCGTATAAAGCGGTGTGGGGTAGCGCCCGGCCCATACCAGTGATGCCTCGTAGAATGCGATTAACTTGGCTCGATCTTTTTTCAAGGGCACGCCAAGCAGCTGATGAAGGTTTTCGAATTTGTGCCCCTTGAACTCCGTTGGCGAAAAGCCGCGTTGGGCAAGAACAGCTTTCATAATGAGTTCGAGAGAGAGCCCGCAGAGCATGTGATAAACGGGCCAGCAAGCAACAGCCATGCGATACCCAGGTGCATAGCCAAGCTCGGAGGCGATGGCAGAGTCTTGCGGACCCATGGAATGCCAAAGGGCACCTGCTGAGGCTTTAAGATCCGCAGCACGGTTTCGCCAATGATTCGGGTGGTTTCTGTCCTCAGTAAGTGTCGGCCGGTCTGCAATAAACTGTCTGTAATCGTCATCCATACTATGTCTCGATCTCGGTGCCACGTTATTTTGGCTTAGAGTCTCACTCTCTCGGTGCATGAGCAATGCGTCTCTAGCCAGTTGAAAGGTACCTACGGTTGAGCGAGAACTATCCGAGTTGTGATGGTGAGCATGATTTCTCCATTAGTTGAAGCGTTTTAAAAACGTACTCGTTGAGACCTCGAAGAATTAACTAAGAACAGGTTGGCAGGCCGGTTAACGCCCGTTATTGAATTATTTATGTTGGGCTAAAAATGTTATTTATTATAGTGCTCGCATATTGTTCTTGGATAATGTAAAATGTGAGGAGATTCGGTCATGATTTATTAAGAGTTGTTTTGCAGAATATGCCTCAATACTCATCCATAACTAACCCCAAAAGGCATTTGAATCCGCTTGAAGCAGAGGCGCGAAAGCTGTTTCCTTATTATGCTGGGTTTTCAGAGTCATTTGTGGAGAGTGTGCTTGGGGTTTTGGATCTTGCCCCAGAGTCAGTAATATTAGATCAATGGAACGGAAGTGGTACTACAACAAGTACAGCTTTGAAGTGTGGGTTTAATGTAGTTGGCTCGGACCTAAATCCCGCAATGATTATTGTGGCTAAAGCGGCTTTAGTTTCCGTGCTGGATTTAAAAAGTCTGTTGCCGCTTGCTGTGTCTATTGTAAAAAAAGCTGAGCGTCTGAAGATTGATTTCGATTCTGACCCCCTTTTCCATTGGTTTGACTCGGCTTCTTCTTCGAATATTCGACGCGTTGAAGAAAGCATAAATTCAACATTGATCTCTCATGCCACCTATGTTCCGCTGAATACCTCGGAGGGGCTTCAAAAGCTAACACCGCTCTCGGCATTTTTTTATCTAGCCTTATTTAGAGTGGTGCGGAGGCTAACTGCAAATTTTGTTGCTTCGAATCCTACTTGGATAAAAGTCAGTAAGAGCTCAGAGGAGAGAAAGTATGTGCCAAAGGAGGAGGTGTTCGGGCTTTTTATCAAGGAGGTCGAGCAATTAAGTGTTCATCAGGCCATCTCTCCTCGGGATAGAGACCTCAATCTCGACCAGGTACAGTTGATTCTTTCTGATGCGAAAAACTTGCCATTGTCAGAAAATTCTGTTGATGCCATTTTGACTTCTCCGCCATATTGCACTCGTATTGACTATGCTGTTGCTACCTACGTTGAGCTTGCAGTGATTCGGGTTGGAGGCCAGAAGTTCGCACAGCTTCGCCGAGACCTTACTGGAAGCTCAACTGTTCCGAGAACCGGTTCGGAAGAAAGAGTTGAGTGGGGGGAGACTTGTTTGGAATTTCTAGATAAAGTTAAAAATCATCGATCTAAAGCATCAGGTACTTATTATTTGAAGAGTCACATTCAGTATTTTGATTCTTTGTATAATTCTGTCGCAGAGGCAGCGCGTGTACTCAAGCATGGCGCTCCGTTTGTATTGGTTGTTCAGAATTCCTACTATAAAGAGGTTAGGAATGATGTTGCGCTTATTATCGAAGAGATGGCCCGTCATGTTGGCTTGGGGCTGAACTATCACGCAGATTTCGTAGCGGCTCGCTCGATGGTAGATTTGAATAAAAAATCAAAAGTTTATATTAAAAAACGTCAGACGGTGGAAAGCGTATTAGTGCTCGAAAAGAACTGATTTATGCTTGTCTGTAAATAGCGCGATGTCTAGCCTTTACAAATTTCAAGCTGTCTGCCTGCTCTTCCAAGCAATCAAAGAAGTAGGAGCAGATGCTATATACGGCATTTAATCGTATTTCCAGCTCATTCAATGATAAGTTTCTACCCGCCTCGCTTGCGGATTCGCGACCATGAGCAACCGCGTTGCGCTTTTCAGTTATCTCTTTGAAGTAACCTACTTCACTAGGATTTTGAGTCGCCGGTTTTGCGATTCCTAAGCAACAGAAAATTTCTAAGATTGTTTTCGGATAGACATTGTGTAAGTAGCTTCCAAAAACGGTGTCAGGTATAGCGCATAAAGACGTAGACTGCTGGTGTGAAAATATATCTCGTCGTGCTTCCCATTTTTTTTCTCTGACCCAGCTCGAGCTGAGCTTAATTGCGAGTCAAGGGCGATGGTAAATAATGATTGTTCGAGATGTTTTGTCTGTATGTTGAGGCCACAAAGGTGGTTGATGAATGCTTGTACTCCTTGCGTTGCTGAATATTCGATTGCGCCATATAAAGATACATAGATTAAACCACGTAACGTCAGTGACATAGGTCCCATCGGCTGAGGTGTGCCGTCTATCACTTCTAAATTCTTAATGCTTGAATAAAGTAAGCGCGATTCTGATAGTCGATCATTCATCCCTTCTCGTGCAAGTTGGCAAATTGTCATAAAGCATCACGTACGTATTCGATACGCCCAACTACAAATTTTTTCTGATTAGAGCCGGCACCTGTAAATTTTTTTAGATTTTCGTCATTAGCTAGTACTGGTAGCTTCAAAAGGTCGATTTTTTTGCCTTGCTTTAAAGCTAAGGCAACTCCAACGGAAAGTGCTTCAAATAAGTTTACAGGCGTCAACCCGCCTCGGCCTCTGTTTATACCGTTAGGGAAGGCCTTTGCTAATATTTCCATCACGTCGCCAAATAGCTTTTTGTCTGACAGTGGGATTACGCTGTGTCGGACGCTATTCATATATTCATTCATGAATTCCTTGACTGCGTGGTTGAAGTCATTGTAACGATAAAGATAAACAAAAAACCGTAGTACTAGCTCTTCGTAAGTGCCGTTAGATTCGTTCTTGGCTGTTATTTTAACTGAAGACTTAAAGTCAGCGAGCGTCGATAGTGTTTTAAGATCGTCATTGTATGGCCCGCGATAGACGCAGTTCCTGATTTCCTGATCGGTTAACGATACGCCCCCTGTGTTGAGGCGTTCAAAAAGATCGAAGCGTACTGCAAGATCGCTCCTGTCGTTTAGTACTGTGACGCGGATTGGCCGAGTTAGAAACTGCAATTGCATAGATTTTGGAAAGTCTATAAAACCTGTACCGTTGAATGCGCTCAGCTTTTCTAATCCATTCACTATGAGTGGGTTGGCGCGATGTATTTTAGCTAAAAGCTCTTGGCTTCCTACAAAGTGGCTGAGTGATCCTAGTCGTTGTACTCCGTCAACAACCTCCCAAGTAGAGTCTGAGTTCATCGCCATGAACAGACTTGGTACGGGAATTCCCAGTAGTACAGATTCTACGAGTATTGATTGTCGATCAGCGTCCCAAATGAACTGTCGCTGGTATTCTGGTGGCACGAATATATCTCCAGACTCGACCATATCTAAAACTTGTCTAACTGACAGGTCATAGCTATCAAACGAAACAGTTTTTCGTTTTGTCTCAAGCTGAGATTGCATTAAGCCGAGTTTTTTCGTTGCAAGTGCCATTTTTATCCCTTTCGTGGACCAGTCGTCCAGCTGACATGAGCTATGTGATGCCAAGACAAGCGTCTGTATGTATTTTCGTACACATATCGACTGCTCACGCCTCAGTATAACGATGTAATGGCACGCCCTGCTAATCGTTACCAATCTGAACATTTTGACATCCCCGGTGGAGATCTGACACCGTTCCCAGGTAAGCTCAAGCCCTCGGTCCAACGCGGGGCCAAGGCTATAAAAAAGCCGCGTTTTTCGCGTCGCCATTGGCGGCTTGTCTAGGTAGGAAAGAACAACGTGTCGACATCAGGATTGGTCGCTCAGGCCGTTTCATGGACGCTTTGCGCGACAGCGCTTGGCATTTCGTACTGGAACTATTCACATTACATTGACGCGAAACGTGATCCGGACAGTGCTAAGCGTTATTTGCAAATGGCCCTGTACGCGAGGAACGACGCTGGAATCGGAGAAGACGAGTTCAAGAAGATCGAGAGCTCTCATTACCGGCCATACCAGAAGCGTTTCAGAATTGCACTCTTCGTAGGATTAAGCTCAGGTCTTGCTGGATTGGTTCAACTGCTCGCTTATCCATGACCCGCTCGAGCCCCAGGATTGCGGATGTAAACTTGAATCGCATGCTTAGCTGAGAGAGGGGTAACAGATGAAAGATCGATCCCACGACGAGGCAATGGCCGAGCTGTTCGCGTCCTGTCCTGACTATGCGGCCGAGTTACTGACTGAGGTACGCCGTAATGGCGACCCTGCCGAGCTGGCCATTCTACTAAGGCAGATCGCCAAGGCGTTCGTCCCGGAAGTGGGCCAGTCAAGCTGATTCACAAATCCCCGCGGGTATGATGGAATGGTATATTCCATGGTATAGGTAACATTTGGATTTTTAACTATATGAAATATATGGGTTTTTATTTAATATTGATAATAGAGTGGGAATAAACATTGGCCGACATGGCCAGCGTTGAGTGACTAAAAAACCTGGCCGAGGCCAGGTTTTTTATTGTCTGTCAGATGGGCAGCCGGCTTTGCAGGCTCATGCCCATGTTAGTGAGGGCGCTGGACAGCTTTTCCAGCGTTGGGAAGTGCACGTTATGGACGGCAGCCCAGGCCGGCCGGTCGATGTAGACGCTGCCATCGGCCAGCCGATTGATGGGTGTGCTGACGATGCCCCTGTCTCTGCTGTGGTGCAGCAGGGTGTAGTTGCCCTGGCTTTCATCTATCAGGTACATGCCCTTGCGAAACAACAGCCGATGGTTTTGCTGCACAGTGCGCCGCACCAGAGGCGCCTCTACTTGTACTCGCAGGTCGGCATGGAAGGTGTCGAAGCTATCGTCGGTACTTTCAAGCTGGGGCGCATTGTCGCGATCTATGGCGACACCGGGGTCCAGGCGTACATCGTGACCTTGCCCAGGCAGCACCTCTTCGACACGCAGCCCGATGCCACCTTCCAGCTCACTGAGGCCGGCGAATCCATTGAAGGTGTTGATGTTTCTCGCGCCCGTCAGTACCAGCCACTTACCGCCACCTTCCAGCTCACTGAGGCCGGCGAATCCATTGAAGGTGTTGATGTTTCTCGCGCCCGTCAGTACCAGCCACTTACCGCCACCGTTCAGGGCCCTATCGGTTTGGATAAGGGTGTGGGCGAGGTAATTGCTCGTGACTTGTTCTGACAGGTCGGCGACAGGGTTGGGGTATTTGTAATGGGCTGCGCAGTCGATTGCCTGAACACGTATGCCGTTGTCCCTGGCGACCTTGACCAGTTCCAGTTCGTTGAATTGCCCGGACGGGTCAGTGCCCAATTGGCTCAGATGATTTTCCAGGTCCTCGGACATAACCCCTGTGCGGAAGTAGAGGTTCAAATCATCCTGGGCGAAGTCATTGAGCAGGCGGCGCATGTACAGGGTTTTGACGCCCTTGCGTGCAAAGAGTGGCATTTTTTCGATGACCAGGCGGGTGCTGGCGACACGATCGAGGGTTTCGCCGATGACGTATCCGGGTATCTCGTCGGGCAGGCGCTCGAGGGCTTCATCAAGGGTGGCGGTGGGTTCAAAGGCAGGAATATTCGGGCGAGCCGGCAAGCGGGTCCAGGGCAGTTCGTTGTAGAAGTCTTGCGCCAATTGCAGCAGTTTGCGGTGGGTTGCGCCGTAATAGTGAGTGAAACGGTCGATGCGGCCGAAACGGCTTTGAACGTGAGTTTCATTGAGCCCCATTGCCCAGCGTTTTACTTCCGGGCGCGTCGATGGCGGGGTATCGAATTGGGTGGTGACCCTGCGCACGTCGTCAGGCGGCTGAGCCACAGGTTGCGGCGGTGTGTGGCGCGAGGGTGCCGCTTCCTTTGCCGCTTTACTGGAGTTGCCGCCACCGCCTTTGAGGCCCGTGCCGCCGGACACTCGCTCCCATTCATTGAACTCATTCAGGCGCACCGGCAGTGATCCGGAAAAACCATGAGGGTTGTTCGGGTCGACGATGGCCCAGTAACCACGGCCATTGGGATCGCCTTCAT
Source organism: Pseudomonas sp. R4-39-08 (assembly GCF_003852275.1). NCBI lineage: Bacteria > Pseudomonadati > Pseudomonadota > Gammaproteobacteria > Pseudomonadales > Pseudomonadaceae > Pseudomonas > Pseudomonas sp. R4-39-08. The sequence goes on along the minus strand of NZ_CP027733.1, from coordinate 4,733,828 downwards.
AACGTACGTAATAGGCCTGATCGTCCAGCAGGATGGCGTGCTGGGGCATGCCGCCTGTGGACCTGAGGGAGTAAACCTGCTGAAACTTTCCCGGGGCGGTATCGAGGGTTTCGCCTTCCAGTATCAGGTTGGTCTGGTAGGCGGCGGGTACCGTAGGTTCGGGTATCGGCGGTGGCGCAAGGGGGGCTGCGGGAAGCGGGGTTTCAACCGCCAGGGTTTCGGTCGCTTCGACGATATCCGGCATGACCCCGTCGGCTTTCAGCAGCGCCAGGTTGAATAGGGTGTCGATGGCGCTGAGTATCGCGCCCAGCGCCCCGGCGCGGCGTTCGGCGAGGGTTTTACCGTTGATGGCCTGGTCGATATTCAGGCCGAGATTCGCCACGCTCGCCCCCACGACCACCAAGGCCACCGGCCAGCCCGCCACCGCCATCGGGCCGAAGGTTTTGCCAAAGGCATTCAAGTAACCGATCCACAGTTTCTTGCGCAGGTCGCCGTTGCTGCGCAGCGAGAAGTCCGCATCGTTGTGCATGCGTGCCTGGCTCGATTGTGCCAGCCAGGTAAACGCATCGCCTTCAATCGTCTGGTCGGTCTGGTTGATCAGATGGTGATTCCAGGTGCCCCAGTCGATAAACAGCTGGTCGAGTTGGTGGTACAGGCCCTTGTCCACCCAGTCCGGCGGCAGGGTACCCGTCAGAGCCTGGGCGGTGCGATAGATCAATACGGGGGTGAGCAGCATCTGCTTCCACGTCACGGCGTCGGTGTCGTCCTGCTGGACTTGGGCTGACAGCGGGAAGTGGGCCATGAACCGGGCGCGGTTGTCCGGATGATTGGTCTGGTTCAGCAGCCAGAAATGCAGGTCGGCGGGTGTCTCGCAACAATGGAAAGCCTGGGCGTCGCCGGGGACGTAGAGGATTTGCCGGCCAGCGTGGTCGACGATACGCAGGATGTCCGTGGCGATATGCCCACCGATATCCAGCGCCGCCACACGCAGCCCATCCACCGTAGGTGACTCGGCGTGCAGATTGGACAGGGTCGGGGGCCAGGGCAAGTTGCTGGCCAAAGCCTGGAGGACCGTTTGCAGCTGGGGCTCGGTGAGGTGCCCGGCCTGGCGGGCTTGCAGCGCCTGGGCCAGGCAGTTGACCTTGGCCAGGGTACGGAAGTCGTCGAAGTGGGCGCTCCAGAAGTCCTCCATGCGGGTGGTGTAGCGATCACAGAAGTTGATCGCCCAGAAATCGTCGAGCACTGTTCGGGCCGATAGCCGCACTTCGTTGTGGTGATCGAACAGCCGCGCCTCGGGCCCGTCGAGATAGAAGCCACCGTCGCCGTCGAGCAGGTCGGCATTGTCCTGGTCATGCACATTGAAGCGGTGAATGACCAACTGCGTCAGCGTCATCGACTCCTGCGGTTTTTCGTTATGGCTCCAACCGGTATAAGTCGCCGGGTCACTGTAGCCGCCGTTGAAGCGGTGCCAGTACACATGATCGGGGTCCAGATCCGCCAGGCCATGTTTGGCGAGAATCTCACGGGCGGTTTCGATGGCCATCGTCTGCATATTCGGGTAGGCATCCAGCACCACGGGAGCCAGGGCCTTGAGTTGTTGCTGGGCGGCGGGGGATGTGTCGGTAAGCGGCATGCTGCTCTCCTTGAGGGGGGAGAGCCGAGCATGCCAAGCGCTTCAGAAGGGCGGCGGGTAGATAATTATCGCCTGGCGATATCGCAGAAGTAGAACTTATCCAGGGTGTGTCGTGATTCGGTGTACTCGAACTGCCGGCCATCCTGCAAAAAACGTCTGGTTACTCACCACGATCACATGGCTTTGGCCATCGAGGTCTAAATGTGCCTGGTCGTCCTTGCTGCGAGGCACGGCTTCGATGGCCGTTGGCGTCGTGGCTCTTTAGGAGCGAGCTTGCTCGCGAAAAAACTGAGAGCGCCGCGTTAAACCAGTATTGCTGCGTAATCGTTAACGCGAGCAAGCTCGCTTCTACAGAAAGCCAAACCAATATTTTTATTGATCATTCTCACACGCTGCCTGGGAACGATCATCAGAGCTGCGGGGTGTCTTCCGGCGGCTTGGTCTTATCCACACCCGGCACATGCAAATTGCCTTCGACCACCTGGTTACCTTCCAGCTGCGGCTGGGTCACCCAGGTCAGGATGTCGTAGTAGCGCCGGATGTTCGCCACAAAATGCACCGGCTCGCCGCCCCTGGCATAACCGTAGCGCGTCTTGCTGTACCACTGCTTCTGCGACAGGCGCGGTAGCATTTTCTTCACGTCCAGCCACTTGTTCGGGTTCAGGCCTTCCTTCTTCGCCAGCAGCCGCGCGTCGTCCAGGTGGCCGGTGCCGACGTTGTAGGCGGCGAGGGCAAACCAGGTGCGGTCGGGCTCGGCGATCTTGTCGTCCAGCTCGTCCTTGATCTTGGCCAGGTACTTGGCGCCGCCCATGATGCTTTGCCTGGCATCCAGGCGGTTGGACACGCCCATCGCCTGGGCGGTGTTCTGGGTCAGCATCATCAAGCCGCGCACGCCGGTCTTGGAGGTGACCGCAGGTTGCCACAGCGATTCCTGATAGCCGATGGCCGCCAATAGTCGCCAATCGACCTTTTCTTCCTTGGCGTAGGCGCGAAAGTGCTTCTCATACTTGGGCAGGCGCTGCTGCAGATGCTGGGCGAAGGTATAGGCGCCGACGTAGCCGAGTACATCGACGTGCCCGTAATAGCGATCTTTCAGACGCTGGAGGGTGCCGTTCTTCTCGACCTTGTCCAGGTAACTATTGATTTCGTTGAGCAGGCTGTTGTCTTCACCGGCGGCCACGGCCCAGCTCTGGTTGCTGGCGTTGCCCAGGTCGAACGCCACGCGCACGTTGGGGAAGTACACCTGGTTCATGGCGACTTCGTTGGAGTCCACCAGGGTCAGGTCGATTTGCCCTTCGTCGACCATGCGCAGCAGGTCGACCACCTCGACGGCGTCGGACTCTTCGTATTCGATGGCAGGGTTCTGCTTTTTCAGCGCCGCCAACTGCTCGGCGTGGGTGCTGCCCTTGAGTACCATGATCTTCTTGCCGACCAGATCCGCCGCGTTGGTGGGCCGCGATTGGCCGTTGCGGTAGATGATCTGCGGCGTGACTTCGAGGTACGGGTGAGAGAAGCGCACCTGTTGCTGGCGCTGTTCGCTGCTGACCAGGCCGGCGGCGGCCAGCACCGGGCCGTTGGGCTTGCCCAGCTGACCGAACAGGTCATCGAGATTGTCGGCGGTTTCGATTTTAAGCGTAACGCCCAGGTCATCGGCAAAGCGCTTGACCAGCTCGTATTCGAAACCGGTTTCACCGTTGCGGTCCTGGAAATACGTCGCCGGGCTGTTCCGGGTAACCACCCGCAATACGCCATCCTCCTTGATTCGCTCGAGCGTGCTGGGTTTATCAACACAGGCGCTGAGCATCAGGAAGAGTCCGGTGGCGATGAGCCATTTGGCGCATCGCGGGCGCAAAACAGTTGGGGAGAACATCTGCGCAGTATACGCAAACGGCCCACGGCGCCATATCTCGACAGCGGTGGACTTGTCTGCTAGCGCCGCCAAAACTGTGCTGCACCCCGCAGAAACGTGGCTTGGCGCCCGATTGTGACGGTTAAAATATCTGCGCCCGGTGCCGGGGAACACCCCAGGGCCCCGTGCAAACCGTGCCAACTGACGTTCGGCAGCGGCCAACGGTAGCGTTTCGGGTGCCGTTGGCGAAGGTTTACGCTAGAATGCACGGCCTCAAAGCACACCCCCTTCCCGAGGCTGTCCCGAAGATGTTGATCCTGCGCGGCGCTCCTGCCCTTTCTGCCTTTCGCCACAGCAAACTCCTCAAGCAACTGAGCCAGAAGGTTCCAGCTGTTACAGGCTTGTATGCTGAATTTGCTCACTTCGCCGACGTAGCCGGCGTCTTGACCGCCGACGAACAGCAAGTGCTCGCACGCCTTCTGAAGTACGGCCCCAGCGTTCCCGTTCAAGAGCCGACCGGCCGCTTGTTCCTGGTTCTGCCACGGTTCGGTACCATCTCGCCCTGGTCGAGCAAGGCCAGCGACATCGCCCGTAACTGCGGCCTTTCGAGCATCCAGCGCCTGGAGCGTGGTATCGCGTTCTACGTTGCCGGGCAGTTCAGCGACGCCGAGGCCGAGCTGATCGCCAGCAGCCTGCACGACCGCATGACCCAGATCATCGTCAGCCAGTTGGAACAGGCTGCCGGCCTGTTCAGCCACGCCGAACCCAAGCCGCTGACCGCGATTGACGTGCTGGGCGGTGGCCGCGCCGCCCTCGAGAAGGCCAACACCGAATTGGGCCTGGCCCTGGCCGAAGACGAGATCGACTACCTGGTCAACGCTTTCATCGGCTTGAAGCGCAACCCGCACGACATCGAGCTGATGATGTTTGCGCAGGCCAACTCCGAGCATTGCCGTCACAAGATCTTCAACGCCAGTTGGGACATCGACGGCCAAAGCCAGGAAAAAAGCCTGTTCGGCATGATCAAGAACACCTACGTGATGCACAGCGAAGGGGTTCTGTCGGCTTATAAGGACAATGCCTCGGTGATCGTCGGCTCCGTCGCCGGCCGCTTCTTCCCGGACCCTGAAACCCGCCAGTACGGCGCGGTGCAGGAACCGGTGCACATCCTGATGAAGGTCGAGACCCACAACCACCCGACTGCGATTGCCCCGTTCCCCGGCGCAGCTACCGGTTCCGGCGGCGAGATCCGCGACGAAGGCGCTACCGGCCGTGGCGCCAAGCCCAAGGCGGGCCTCACTGGTTTCACCGTGTCCAACCTGCAGATTCCAGGCTTCGAACAGCCGTGGGAAGTGCCGTACGGCAAGCCCGAGCGCATCGTCACCGCGCTGGACATCATGATCGAAGGCCCGCTCGGCGGCGCCGCGTTCAACAACGAATTCGGGCGCCCGGCATTGACCGGCTACTTCCGTACCTTCGAACAATCCATCACCACCCCGCGTGGCGACGAAGTGCGCGGCTACCACAAGCCGATCATGTTGGCCGGCGGCATGGGCAACATCCGTGAAGAACACGTCAAGAAAGGCGAGATTCTGGTCGGCTCCAAGCTGATCGTGCTCGGCGGCCCGGCGATGCTGATCGGCCTGGGCGGCGGCGCGGCTTCCTCCATGGCCACCGGCACCAGCTCGGCCGACCTCGACTTCGCCTCGGTACAGCGCGAAAACCCGGAGATGGAGCGTCGCTGCCAGGAAGTCATCGACCGTTGCTGGCAATTGGGTGACAAGAACCCGATCAGCTTCATCCACGACGTCGGTGCCGGTGGCTTGTCCAACGCGTTCCCGGAACTGGTCAACGATGGCGAGCGCGGTGGCCGTTTCGAACTGCGCAACATTCCAAACGACGAGCCGGGCATGGCCCCGCACGAAATCTGGAGCAACGAATCCCAGGAACGTTACGTACTGGCGGTCGGCCCTGAAGACTTTGCGCGCTTCCAGGCCATCTGCGAGCGCGAGCGCTGCCCGTTTGCCGTGGTCGGCGAAGCCACTGCCGAGCCGCAGCTGACGGTGACCGACAGCCACTTCGGCAACAGCCCGGTGGACATGCCGCTGGAAGTGCTGCTGGGCAAAGCCCCGCGCATGCACCGTTCGGCGGTACGTGAAGCCGAGCTGGGCGATGATTTCGACCCAAGCGCCCTGGAACTGGCCGACAGCATCGAACGCGTGCTGCACCACCCGGCCGTGGCGAGCAAAAGCTTCCTGATCACCATCGGCGACCGCACCATCACCGGCCTGGTGGCCCGTGACCAAATGGTCGGCCCGTGGCAGGTACCGGTGGCCGACGTTGCCGTCACCGCCACCAGCTTCGACGTCTACACCGGTGAAGCCATGGCCATGGGCGAACGCACGCCGCTGGCCTTGCTGGACGCGCCGGCGTCGGGCCGCATGGCCATCGGCGAAACCCTCACTAACATTGCGGCCTCGCGCATCGGCAAGCTGTCCGACATCAAGCTGTCGGCCAACTGGATGTCCGCTGCCGGCCACCCCGGTGAAGACGCGCGCCTGTACGACACCGTCAAGGCCGTCGGCATGGAGCTGTGCCCTGAACTGGGGATCACCATTCCGGTGGGCAAGGACTCCATGTCCATGGCCACTCGCTGGAATGAAGACGGCACCGACAAGAGCGTCACCTCGCCGCTGTCGCTGATCGTTACCGGGTTCGCACCGGTCACCGATATTCGCCAGACCCTGACCCCGCAACTGCGCATGGACAAGGGCACCACCGACCTGATCCTGATCGACCTGGGCCGTGGCCAGAACCGCATGGGCGCCTCGATCCTGGCGCAGACCCACGGCAAGCTCGGCAAGCACGCGCCGGATGTCGACGACGCTGAAGACCTGAAAGCCTTCTTCGCCGTGATCCAGGGCCTCAATGCCGACGGCCACCTGCTGGCTTACCACGACCGTTCCGACGGCGGCTTGCTGACCAGCGTGGTCGAGATGGCGTTTGCCGGTCACTGCGGCCTGAACATCGTGCTCGACAGCGTTGCCGAGGATGCTGCCGAAATCAACGGCATCCTGTTCAACGAAGAGTTGGGTGCGGTGATCCAGGTGCGTCAGGACGCGACTCCAGACGTTCTGGCACAGTTCAGCGCCGCTGGCCTGGCCGAGTGCGTGGCGGTGATCGGTCAGCCGATCAACAACGGCGAAGTGAATATCTCGTTCAACGGTGACACGGTCTTTACCGGCCAGCGCCGCCTGCTGCAACGCCAGTGGGCCGAGACCAGCTACCAGATCCAGCGCCTGCGCGACAACGCCGACTGCGCCGAGCAGGAATTCGACGTGGTCCTGGAAGAAGACAACCCGGGCCTGAGCACCATGCTCAGCTTCGACGTCAACCAGGACATCGCTGCGCCCTACATCAAGAAAGGCATTCGCCCACAGGTTGCCGTACTGCGCGAGCAGGGCGTCAACGGCCAGGTGGAAATGGCGGCGGCGTTCGACCGTGCCGGCTTCAATGCGATCGACGTGCACATGAGCGACATCCTCGCCGGTCGCGTTGACCTCAATGAGTTCAAAGGTCTGGTGGCCTGCGGTGGTTTCTCCTACGGCGACGTGTTGGGTGCCGGTGAAGGCTGGGCCAAGTCGGCCCTGTTCAACAGCCGTGCCCGCGATGCGTTCCAGGGCTTCTTCGAGCGCAACGACAGCTTCACCCTGGGTGTGTGCAACGGTTGCCAGATGATGTCCAACCTCAGCGAACTGATCCCGGGCAGCGAGTTCTGGCCGCACTTTGTGCGTAACCGTTCCGAGCAGTTCGAAGCCCGTGTCGCCATGGTGCAGGTGCAGGAGTCCAACTCGATCTTCCTGCAAGGCATGGCCGGTTCGCGCATGCCGATCGCCATCGCCCACGGCGAAGGCCATGCCGAGTTCGCCAGCGAAGAAGCCCTGCTCGAAGCCGACCTGTCCGGCACCGTGGCCCTGCGTTTCGTCGACAACCACGGCAAGGTCACCGAGAACTACCCGGCCAACCCGAACGGCTCGCCGCGCGGGATCACCGGCCTGACCAGCCGCGACGGCCGCGTGACCATCATGATGCCGCACCCGGAGCGCGTATTCCGCGCCGTGCAGAACTCGTGGCGCCCGGAAGAGTGGAACGAAGACGGCGCCTGGATGCGCATGTTCCGTAACGCTCGCGTGTGGGTGAACTAAGGCGGTGTACAAGCTTGCCTTCTTTGTTCCCGACAGCCATGTGGAGACGGTGAAAACCGCCGTCTTCGCCGCCGGCGGCGGGCGCATCGGCACCTACGACAGCTGCGCCTGGCAGGTGCTGGGCCGCGGCCAGTTCCGGCCAATGGACGGCAGCCAGCCGTTTATCGGTCAGGTCGGGCAGGTTGAAGTGGTCCAGGAATGGAAAGTTGAATTGGTAGTGGCGGATGAGTTGATCGTGGCGGTAGTGGCCGCGTTGAAGCTCAATCATCCCTATGAAACACCCGCGTATGAGGTGTGGCAGTTGGCGGATTTTTGATCCGGTAGCTGTAAAAACAAAAAACCACTGGCCTGATTGGCCAGTGGTTTTTTATTAGGCGTCATTTACCAATAGTCCTTCCTCCCGTGGCGCTTGATTGAACGAGTGACGCTCAGAAACAGCGGTTCGGCCAGCCTGGGGCTGATACGGCTGTAGTAGATTGGGAGAATATTCTCCTTCGGTTGTACGGCCAGGCTAGCAAAGCTCAGGTAGCGCTGTTCCGGCAATTTCAGATGGGCGGCGTTGAACTGAGGGTTGGCGGTATCAGCCGCTGAATAGTGGAAGTGAGCATAGGCCAGCACCTGCCGGTTTTTTTTATGAATCACATACTCTTGCAGGTAGTCGTTTTCTGACTTGAGTTTGACCCGTCCTTCTATAAGGGAAATGTCGATTTCCCCTTGAGCCTTCAAGTATTCAATCCCCGCTTCGTTAGGTAGATTGCGCTCGATGATGGCAACTCGAAGCAATCGACCTTGCTCCCGCAGGCCGGTGGCCTCCTGGGTCAGCTTATCGACCAGCTGTTCGTCGGCCGCTTTTTTTCTTGCAGGATCTTGCGCCCAGATGTCACGAATTTTCCCTGCCACCTCATCCATTGCGTCGGCCAGGCGAGCCAGGTGTGCCTCGGTACTGTTTGGTGTTTTGGACTTCAGTGATTCTTTTTGCTCTCGACTTATCGTGGAGGGGGCCTTGGACAGCAAATCTCTTGCGTCAGCCAGCAGTTTTTTCAGCGACCGAGCGGGTCTGAAGGACGGTTTTTTGGGCTCGATATTCTCCTCCCACTCCTCCGTCGTAGCGTTCTTGCGAAAACTGATCACCGGCTGGTTATCGACAGGTCCGATAACATCCATGATTTCTACGTCCAACTCCGGGGTGCGCTCGCGCTCCTGGCCGACCCAGACCCGCTGTATACGGTCACGTATCACTCGCTTGCCTGGGCTCAGGCTCGGAGTTGGTGTCGGTTGCCGTTCAGGGATGTGCGATTGCTCACTGATGGCTAAGGCCAGATTCTGTTCCGCCATCTGCCTTACTTTGTCGATCTGGCGCCAGAGCCCCATTAAATGCTCAGGGTCTATCAGTCCCGATTGGGCCTGCTTATAGTAAATCAGCCAGGACTGGGTATCCGTGTACTCATGAATGAGTTTTTCAAGCCCGCTAATCCGTAGCTCAGGCGAGACGAGGCCAGGGGCTTGCACGTACTTTTGCGACGCGGTGGCCAGCATCACGCTGTCGCATAACTGCTTGAGGTGCACAAAATCATCAAACTCCTCGGGCAGCGGCGGCCGCCTCAAAATCAGGCTCTTGTATACGTCCAATTGTGCGAACATCCAGTCAAGCGGTGCTGCCTGTACTGGATCCTGTGCCAACGTGCTGCGTGACAGATCAAAACCGGGGACGGACATCAGCTGCTGCAGGTTGTTTTTTTCCAGCGTGCTCAACTCAATCAGTCGGTCGTTAAAACCCGCAACCTTGCCCAGGTAGTCCTGTATGTTTTTATGAGCCGCCTGGGCGGTGCCCTCGTCGGTCTCATCGAGTTGTGCCAGCCACTGATTCTGAACGGCTTTCGACGGAGCAGCGTCGTGGCGCTCCTGAATGACTACAGCCATTTGATGCCGGAGGTTGTCTACCAGGGCTTCCTGTTGCTGTATCAGTTCCTGCTCGAACCCGGGGAGGGGCTGGTTGTGGTTTTTTGCGTACAGCAGATCCAACTTCTCAAATTGAAAACGCATCTGTTCCTCGAGCTTGCTGACGAGGCTTGCCCTGATTGCCGGCCGTTGCTGTATGGAAAGCGCGGGGTTTTCATTGAGTGTGGAGGCTATCTGCACGGCCCGTTCAGCCGTCATCAACCGGGCTGTCACATCGTGGTATTTGTTTTGCAGCTCTTGATTGTAGTGCTGGATTTGCGCTCGCCGGGCCGCCACTGTTTTTTTCGGCCCAGCGCCTCGCAAGCGCATTTGCAAATCAATGGTCCACACCCCCCTGTTATTGCGCCTGATCCAAGGGCCCCAGCGTCCCGGTTGTTTGAGGTCGACCACTCGTAAACACCCCTCGAACTTCTTGACGGCGTACAGTGCCCCTTGAAGGACTGCGAGATGATGCGGCTCAGCTCCGGTAACGGGTCTGCTGACCAGACCTCTCAGTGGCCCGGTTCTTTCAACGTTTTTGAGAATGTCCGGCGACTGTTCACCCGCGGCCGGTCGCCACTTGAAGGTTTCCAATGCTGTTTTCAGCCTCCCCGTCGGTTGACCGGATGGATCGGACCAGGACAAATTCATTTCTGTTATGTCTGCATGCAGAGGCTGCCACGCAATTGTCGATGGAGTTTTTTTATGAAGCACGGGCGGACTGAAGTCGCTTTCTATAAGTCTGGGCCTGATGGGCATTTTTGCGGGATTCACCGCCAGGCGCTCGTCCAGCGTCAGTGCATGATTGAGCAGCAACGCCGATACACTGGAGAGCAGCTCTGCCAGTGCATCGGCCCGGGCTGTTGGATCAGCCTCTTGCGGTAATCTCACGTACGTGTGCAGGCTGCTCAGCAATGTGTACAGCCATCCAGCCGTCGCCACCAGGCCCCTTATCAGCGGTAAAAAGGCGCCGAACACCTGCCATAGATCATTCGTGAAGAGTGTCCAGCGCAACGCTTCATTGGAGGTCGACTGTTTTTCCGCGCGCTGCCACAGGCTCCTGGCGTTTTCATCAAATACGCTGGCCAGGAAATCCCCCGACACGGGTGTATCACTGAGCAATACCGGGCTGGGGGTATATAACGGCTCATGTTCATCGCCTTGCAGAAAGCGCTGGGTGTGGGGCTGCATAAACCCGCCGTTACGGAACAACGCTCGATCTTGCTCGGAGAAGCTCTCCAATACCGCCCCTTGTAATGTGCTATCGCCTTGAGCAATTGCCTGGAGCAGTGCTTCCCGGCTGGGAAATTGGCGCAGGGCTTCAGTGTGGCCAGGGCGATAGAGAATATGCGGCAGCGTGCTGTTGTCACGGGGGCCAATCACAAACATATTGCCGGCCCTGTGTGCAGCACTTCCCTCGTGGGTCAGGAATGCCAGGGGGCGCACGACGATGGCTTCGCCGTCGACCTGACGCTGTGCCGGTTCATCCGCCAGCAGCGCCCGGACTACCTGAAAGCCGGAAAACGTGACGCCTTGCCGCTTGCTGAGGCAATACTCCAGCGCCTGCAAGGGCAACTGGACGGTCATTTGGTCGATAAACAACCGCCGGCGCCGACCGGACTCGACAGCGTTCATAATCAAGCGGTCCTTGAGGAGTGCCGGATAGTGCCGGCCTACATTGACGGTTTCGATCAGTTTCTTGAGGTAGGTCGGCTTGATCCACCAATCGGGTACGTAACCGGGTTCTGCCTGATTGCTGATCTCTACACGGGCATAGGGCGTGGCGAAAGGGTTTTCCAGCGCAGATTGCGTCAGGGTCAGAACAGTTTGCTGCGTCCAGCCCACCGTCCCACCCTGGGTTCGGGTAAAGGTCAGCCGGTAGTCGTCCGGGTTAATGAGTACTTCCTGTGGATAATCCAGCGCCATCTGGCGTTGCAGGGCCTTGCGGGCATACACATCAATCGGGTCAAGCCCATCCATGAATCCGGCCCCGGCTGTGCGTTGTTGCACCTGAGTCAGTCGGGAAAGCAACTGACCATAGGTGAGGCGATCAGCGGTCGAGGCGGTCTGCAACCAGAGAGGTAGTTGCTCCTCATTGATCAACCGGGTGTTGCGGTCGGGATCGAACCAGGCCAGTGGGTCGGTGAGGTCCTTGAACAGTTGCTCATAGTCGGCGATTTCGGCGTATTGCGACCAGTCAATGCGGGCCAAGTCCCTGAGTTGCTTTTCCAACAGGCTTTGCGCCAGGTAATCGAAGGGGTTGCTATCAATCTCCTTGAGGACCCACTGGATCGACAGCCCCGGGGTGTATTCACTCATATAGCGGGGTAGCAAGGCGCCCACATCCGCCAATTGATCGAGTTTCAACAGCTGAATGGGCGGGATGTAGACGAGGACAACCTCCTGCTGGTTTACCTGTCGGCGCAGTACCAGCAGGGGAGGCCACTGGCCGGGTTGCCCTTCACTGGCGGCATACACCTGATAGAACCGCAGCCCGTTACTGTCCCACGTCGTTCCTGTGCGGTTTGCCTGACGTGTGACGTACGCCTCGTCCCCCAACAGCATCTCCCGCTCCAACGCGTTTAACGGCGGATTCTGCCGTGCCCGCTGTAAACCCAAGTGCAGATGATTGCTTACGGCCCGCCAGCGTGTCAGTGAGGCATTCGCAGGCACTGCAGCGTTCCAATACGCTACCAAATGGGAGGTAAACGCCTTTCCCAACTCGGGTGCCAAGGTGTTGAGCATGAGTTCGATGTCGTCAATCGACACGGCTTCGGTCCCCGTCGTTGACACCGGTCCCGAGGTTGTCGAACTGGCTAGCAAACGATGGTGCCCAGGCGTGTAATTCAACGGCTCTCGACTCATGCAGCGCCGAATCAGGGCATCACTCAAGGTTTGAAGCTGAGTGAAGCCTGGTCCCTCGCCCTCCCTTTGCACCCCCACCCACAGGTCGCTCGCTTGTAACGAGTTGCCCATGGCCCAGTCCTTGATCCACTCCTGGAGCAATGACTGAGCCACCGCCGTCAGCCGCGGTCGGGCGGCAAATAATGGTGATAGATAGTCGCGTGATGCGCTGGCCTGTTGAATCGCTGGAGAGAGTTCTAACGTAGTGCGCATGCCAATCTTCCCTGTTGGTTGATGCGTCTAACGTAGACGGGCGGATAGCGCATCGAGCGGTAGATAGATACTCGGCAAAGGCGCAGATGGCGGATATTTGTAGGGTCGATGTTGCCGACGATTGCTCTCCAGACAGCGGAGAGCAATCGAAAAAGCAGGTTACGGTGCTGGTGCGGGTCTCAGACCTGGATATATTTGGAGTGACTTGATCAGGGCGTCCTCGGAGTCGAAGCGTCGCTGCTCCATATTCCATCGAGTAATAAAATACTTCCCTGCATCGTCTTTCTGAATGGCTGTGACCATAACGCCATCGTTACGGGAGAGGTGTATCAAATTAGCCTCGGTTTCCGATGGCCGTTCGATCACGTAGTGCCCGGTTTTTTTCAACCATGTCCTTTTTGCAGGTACAACAGGCGCCGGCGTCAGTTGCAGGTCCATTGTCACTTTGTAGATCAGGTCTTTCTGGTATTTGAAGCGCTCATGGGCCATACCCTCCAGATCAATAAAGAACAGACCGGTATCGTCTATCTGAATAGGCGTAGAGATGATGCCCTGCGCGTCGGAGTAGCGCAGCAGATTGGTCTCAGGGTCCGATAGGCGTTCGATCAGGTAGTGGCGCGGGTCATTCAACGTTGACCTGTCGACAGGAACATCGGGGATACGTGCTGGCTGTCCGACAATGACCTCCTCCAGTTTGAAGTCGTTACGCAATGCGCTCCGGCCCTTTATGCTATCCAGTGTTTCCCAGTGACCGAGGTGAATTTTTTTGCCCAGGCCAGGCGCGACATCACGGACGTTCAGGCTGACCGCCTCCAGTAACTCTGCCAGCCCAGGTACCCCTGCGTAGTAATTGGCATGTGAGTTGCCGACGAAAGCGATCCATTTATGCGGCCCATGCGCCGCCTGGTCAGCGTGTATGACCCGTGAGGCAAAATAATTGAACATCTTGGTCCGGGCGTCGTCGGGCATTCCCTTGAGGTTATAGCTGGCGACGCAGTCCAGGGCTCTGATACGGATGCCGTATTTGCTGGCGGCTTGGTAGACCTCTGTGTAGGTGTGAGGGCCGGCATGACGGAAGTGCATGTGGCCTATGTCCTGTTGTTTCAGGTATCTCTTGAGGTTGTCAGGAAGCTGTTGGGTTTTGAGAAACACCTCCAGTTCGGCCTGATGAAGGTCGGTATACAGATGTTCGACATAGAGTGTCTTGAAACCCAATTTCTTGATGGTTTCCATCTGTGTTATCAGCAGTTTTTTGCTCGACTCCATGCCGTGGGGTTCACCCAGCACAAGCCCTGGCAAGGAACTGTCGCTGATCTGTTCCAGAAAGGATTCAGGTGTGGTGTTGTCCGTTATGGTGGGCAACGTCGGTCGAGAGGGGGCCGTGTAGTCGGTAAAGAACTCTTCAGCCTTGGCGTGCAGCCGGGTTCGCGCCTCGATAAAGGTGTCGAAAGCAGCCCCCTTTACCCCGCCACGAGGACGGTAAACGGGATCCAGGCCACGGCGGCTGCTGTAATCCAGGCGAATAATTTCATCTCTCATGGAGACAGGGATGTCAAACTCGTTGGCATTGAGCACCGAGGATGATGTGCCGGCCACCGGGTCGACTTGTCCTGCGCTGACGCCGCCAGCCTTCGGCTCGATAGGGGCGGGCGCTTTGTAGGGTGTTTGCAGTGTCATCCGATAGTCTCCCCTGGCTGACGGGTCACCCGGTATCGATCCGGGGGTGTCTGTCCAGATACCCACGGGCTGGTTCGGGCCGACGTCCTCAACCCGCAGGGCGACGGCATTTTGCAGGTCCGCCAGGCCAGGTGTTTCATTGAACGTACGCAGGCGGGATGAATCCACGAGTGCAACCCAGCGCTCGTCGGGCTCGGTGAGGGCATCCGCTTCGATGGCGCGGTGGGAGTAGAAGTTTCTGATGGCGTTGTCCCGCGGCGTGGTCGGGGAGGTATCGCCCATTTGCAGGGCATCCTCCAGGTGGTAGGAGGTCGAGGCGTCCAGCGCCTTGATCTTGATGCCCTTCTCGCGCGCCTTGCGTACCAGGGCCAGGTAGGAGTATTCGGCGTTCTCGGCGAAGCCCACGGTTTTGTCGCAGTTCTTCAAGTGCCGCTCAATATGCTTCCATGATTTGCCGCGATTAAGCTTCTCCAGCTTGGGTCGAAACACATCGCCGGGCAGGTATTCCACATAGAGACGCTTGAAACCGTTTTCGATCAACGCATCCATCTGCTCAATCAGCAATTGCTTGCTGGCGATAGAGCCGGGGACCGCGCCGATGACCAGGTTCTGGTTTGCGGCAAAGGCATCGCTGGCAATCAATTGTGGGAACTGAGTGTTGGCCTCGACAGCAAGGGCGTCGGCTCGTGGCGCAAGAGGGTCGAGGTATTTGAAGAAATTCTGGGCGTCCTTCGTCAAACGTTCGACTTGTTGTTTATAAATGTTGAGTGCAGGTGCCAGCTGTGCTGCGGCGACACTGGGGAGCAGGCCAGGATCGCTGAACCACTCATCTGCGCGTTGCTGCATGGCGGCACCGATGTCCGGGTCCAGTACGCGTTCAACATCGCGCCAGTGTTTGGCTGGCATCTCATAGTTTTTCAGCGTGTCAGGTGCTTCAGGCAGTTTTTCATACTTGGGTGCTCCGCCAGTGACGCCGGTACGTGTCCAGACCCCTTGTGCGTTTGGCGCTGCCACACGGGTGGTAGAGACCAGTTGCCCGCTGATCGGGTCGAGGCGATACAACAAGTAGCGACCGATCTCATCCGGCGTCTTTTTGGCCCAAAGGAATTCGCTGTCAAACAGCACTCTTTGCATGTCAGCGGTTGGGAGTGGCGCAGGTTCCAATTGCTGGATCAGCTTCATGACCGGGTTCTGTGGGGCTCTTTTCGCGACCTGGCGCAAGGCCGGTTTGCTTAGCTGCTTCAGTGATGCGAGGGCCGGGCGCAGATCGGTGAAGGCTGCGCCGGCACTGTTGAGCAGATAGCCTATCAAGTGTTCCAGGGCACCTGCGTCATCGCCCTGATGGTAAGCGTGCAAGGCCAGCATGCCGTCCTTGAAAGCCAGCAGCATCCCCAAACTCAGGCTCAGCACCGGAAACGGGGCCGTGGCAACGGCGCTCACCCACTCCACGCAGGTCCACAGGATGCCGGCGATCATTTGGGTACGATTGACGGTGGTTGCTTGCACGTCATCGATTTTGCGCTGCAGCTTCATGTCATACAGCAGCCGGCGCAGGTCAAGTACTGGAGGTATGGCGCGGGTCGAGTCGTAACGCGCTGGGCTGGCGGTGGTTTTATCCAGGTTTTCAGGCAGCTGTTTTTGCGCTTCCTCCAGGAATGTGCGCACGCGTGTCCGGGACGGCACACCGACGCGGCTGGTGAGGTAGGTGATCATGCCGGGTAGCTTTTTCAGCAGGTAGTTGAACTGCCGGGCCTCGCGAAAGCTGATGCCATCTGGCGCTTGCGGTGTGTAGAGCAGCACGGGGTTATCGCCGTGGCTGAACAGGTAGGTATTGATGATCCATTCGCCGTCGATCAGAAGTCGGTGGATCGCATAATTGCCGCGTGTTTGTGTCGAAGTCTCGCCCATGCTGGCGATACTTTGGTTCAGCCATATCAGGTCAACGTCGGCAATATCTCCTTGCAGGCGGCTTTCAAGGGCGGCGGTTTGCAACTGCAATTGGGTGATGGCCAGTGTCGCGTTACGCCGAAAGCTGTAGCCCGCACTGGCCCTGTCGAGCAATTTCGCTTTGAGTTCGTTGATGTAGCGCGCGCCGATCCACACGCCAGTGACCGAGCGTGCGACCTTTTCGGCGGTCAGTGGGCTGATATCAATGCCTTGCGGGCCTTTGAAACGGGCTGATCGAGAGAATTTCTGGTCGAGAAAACCCACGCCGTGGCTGTAGCCGTCGCGATAAAGTTCAGTGTAAGTCAGGGGGGGTGGGGTCAACTTGCCCAGCACTGCCGCAGGTGAGTAGGCCCACACCGTATCGGGATCAACATCGTTTTGCCTGCGCCCCAGCAGCTCGTTCAGCTTCTTTTTCGCCTGTTCATGCAGGTAGTCGGAAAAGCTTGGGTAGCGGGCTTCGGACAACGGCAAATCGTTGTAGATGCGCAAGGCGTGGCGGGAATCTTCGGCCAGTTGCAACAGTTTCCGGCGGTTGTCGGTGCTGGTGGAGCGAAACCAGTTCGGTGTGCCGAGTGCGTAGTCGTCGATACGGGTTGCCAAGACGTGGGCTGACATTGCCTTGAGGCAATCGGCATGACTGCCGATATTGTTGAAAGCCACCTCGTTGTATTCCTGGGCGTGGGGCTTGAAGCTCAGGCCGTTCAAGACACGTTTCATGGCCGGGCGAAAACGCAGGGGGACCCTTTGGATCAGATAGTCGGTCAGCGTGCCTGGCGGTTCTCTGTGGCCGTTGTCCAGGCTCCAGCCGAGGATATGGTTCTGGCAGGCGATTTCGCTGTCAAATGCTTGAAATTGCTGCTCTTGAGGCGCCTCGGGAGTACACAGCAACATGCGCTTGACCACGCCGCTGGCATCGCTCTGACGCAATACCCACAAGTCTTGAAGTTGTGCCTCATGAAGTGAAAGTGTCGCGGCGCTCAGTTGGCTATCGCTGCCCTGGCGCAGGCTTTGAACCAGTTGGAAGTCGTCCTCGCGCAGGTGGCCCTGGAGCACTGCGGTATAGGCCAGTGCGTTGATCCGCTGATCGAGCATCTGTTCGATGGCGTGTCTGAGTTCGGGCTTCTTGTGCAGTTGTATTTGTATATCGCCAAACGCGATGCGCGGTTGCAGTGTGCTCAGCTGCTGCGCCAGCCAGGCCGGTGTCAGGTCGTCGTAGTCTTCGGGCAGGGGCGCGCCATTATAGAGGAGAGTGGTTTTTTCCAGGAAGTCGGAACCGGGCAGCTCATCACCGGTGTGCAGGCCGCGCAGGGCCAGGTCGATCAGATTGCGGTCGTGTTCATACTCGCCGATAGGGGAGACATGGCGACGGGTGATGACCTGCAGGTGTTCCGGGTTCAGGTGGTGAATATCCAAGTCATCGCTCAGGCGTTCGAGCAGTTGATAACGGGCCAGGGTTTCAGGCGTGGCGACAGGGTTGAGCAGGTCGAGCATGTCCTGACGCGCTTCGTTATAGCGGGCCAGATGCTCGGCCAGGGTGGCTCGCCGGGTTTCGCTGGCGCTGCGATACCAGTCCGGGGCGCTGTTGCGCAGGTGGCGCTCCAGCAAGCGCTGAGCGCGCCACTCCAGACGGGCGTTGAGGTCGGGCAGGGCGCAGGTGATGGCGAGATCAAGGGCATCGATCAACTGCGCCGCGTCTTGTGTCGGGTTGTCGACCAGGCTCAAGGCTCGGTCGATGTCCTGGGTGCGTTTGTCGATCAGGGCGTTGTACGTGTGTTCGAACAGCGGTTCATCGGTTATGGGCGACAGTTCCAGCGGCCAGATCCCAGCGGGTGTCAGGGCGTGATAGCGCATAGGCAGCAGACTCATGAAGTCGCGATGCTGAGCCGTGTCATCCATGCCTTGCAGCAAATGATTGTTGAGTTTATCCAGCGAGTCGAATGATTCGATTCCATGCGCAGGGGTGAACAGCATCACTGCGCCGACTGCCTGGCCTGGCGACAGGTCGGTCGCCAGCGGGCTGGATTTTTCGGTGAGTACAAAGGCGCCGGCCAGTTCGACGACCTGTTCCTGGTAGCGGAAAGTCAGTGCGTAAACGCCGGGACGTAGCGCTGGTCCCCGCGACACCTTTTCGAGGATTTTCTGTTCCAGCGGGTGTAACAGGCGATCCCGGACACCGAGGGCGGCTTCATGCTCAAGCGCGGTGAAGCCTGCGTTATAGGTCATGAAGGATTTGCGTGACTTACCGCCGATCTGCTCGGAGAGATCGAGGTCTTGTAGATGAGCGTTCAGCGTCGTCTTGAGCAGCGCAAGTTTTTGCGGTAAATCATGCGGCTCCAGTGCTTGATAAAACGCTCGGCTCTTGGTCAGAAACTGCTGCCGATAGCTTTTCAGGACGCCGTTCAGTGTTTCCAGATAAGCCAGTTCGGTTGAAGCTTTTTGCTCTGGCAGAAGCGGTCTTTCGATCTTGAGCAGGTGATTGCCGATCTGGTTGAGATTGCCTTTGATGCCTTCAACGGCCTGGGTGGTGGTGCTCACAGGAACGCTCTCCATGTTGGGACAAGAGTCCAGCATGGAGAGTCGTGCCCGTGGTCGGGCGGTAGATAGGTAGCGGTGTCAGACGCTGGAGCCTACCGAGCTGCGGCTGGAAAGCGCTTTGAGAGCGGCGCTTAAACCCTGGGCCGAATCACCCACCAACAGGTGCCAGATACCACCGTCGAGCTGACTCACACCCTGGCAACCCAGAGCCTTGAGCTGCTGCTCCGACAGCGCCTGGTCATCGGCCAGTTGCAAGCGAATACGGGTCATGGCCACGCAGTCCAGTTGCAGCACATTGTCGCTGCCACCCAAGGCGCTCAGCCATTGCTCGGCCTGAGCGGTTGCGACGGTCGAGGTTGGAGGTTGCGTAGCCACGACCGGGGCCGGCGTATTGCCGGAGGTCGGCATCGCCAGGCGGATCTCGTCGGCAATGCTGTCAGCCATCGGCCCGACTACCACCTGCAAGCTGCCGCCGTTACCGGGGCGAACCACCGCCATCGCACCCAGGGCCTTGAGCTCGGCGTCCACGGCCTTGTTACGGTCCACCATGTCCAGGCGCAGGCGCGTGGTGCAAGCACCGACACTGAGCAGGTTGGCGGCACCGCCCAGGGCGCGAATGTAGGCACCGGCGCGCTGGTTGTCGGTCATGGCTTCGGTCTGCACGACCTGAATGTCTTCACGGCCGGGCGTCTTCAGGTTGAAGCGGCGGATACAGAAATCAAACACGGTGTAGTAGACCACCGCATAGGCCAGGCCCACCGGTATCACCAGCCAGCCATTGGTGGACTTGCCCCAGCCGAGAACCATGTCGATGAAGCCACCGGAGAAGGTAAAGCCCAGGTGAATGTTCAGCAGGTTGGTAATGGCCATCGACAGACCGGTCAGCAGCGCATGCAGCAGATACAGGAACGGTGCGAGGAACATGAAGGCGAATTCGATCGGCTCGGTCACCCCCGTAAGAAACGAGGTCAGGGCCATCGACAGGAAGATCCCGCCCATCACCTTGCGGCGCTCCGGCAGGGCGTTGCGGTACATCGCCAGGCACGCGGCGGGCAAGCCGAACAGCATCACCGGGAACATGCCGGTCATGAACTGGCCGCCTTTCGGGTCGCCGGCAAAGTAGCGGGTCAGATCGCCGGTCACTACCGCGCCGGTTGCAGGATCGGTGAAGCTGCCGAACACAAACCAGGCCATGTTGTTGAGGATGTGGTGCAGACCGGTGACGATCAACAGTCGGTTGAATACCCCGAAGACAAACGCGCCGAGGCTGCCGCTTTCCATCAGCAACACGCCGAAGCTGTTGATGCCGTGCTGGATCGGCGGCCAGATCAGGCCAAAAATCACGCCCAGTCCCACAGCCGAAAAGCCTGTGACAATTGGCACGAATCGCCGCCCGCCGAAGAACGCCAGGTACTCCGGCAGCTTGATGTCCTTGAAGCGGTTATACAGCCCACCGGCCATCAGGCCACTGGCGATACCGGCGAGCATGCCCATGTTGATGGAGGCGTCCATCACCTTGAGCGTGGAGATCATCACCAGATAGCCAATCGCCCCTGCCAGGCCGGCCGTGCCGTTATTGTCGCGGGCAAAGCCCACGGCGATGCCGATGGCGAAGATCAATGCCAGGTTGGCGAAGATGGCCTGCCCGGCATCGTGCATCACCGCGATGTTGAGCAAGTCGGTGTCGCCCAGTCGCAGCAAGAGGCCGGCGATCGGCAGGATCGCAATCGGCAGCATCAGTGCGCGGCCCAGGCGTTGCAGGCCTTCGATGAAATGTTGATACATGGCGTGTCTCCCTATTCTTGTTGTTTTCAGCTCAGCGGCCAGTGGTGTTGACAGGCGTGGCGAACGGCTTTGGCGCTGCTCAGGTCGAGCAACCCTTGGCTCAATTGCCGGCATTGCGCCGCGTCCAGGTGGCGGACGCGGTCCTTGATTTCGCCGATCTGCGGTGGGCTCACCGACAGCTCGCTGACGCCCAGGCCGACCAGCACCGGCGTGGCCAATGGGTCGGAGGCGAGGGCGCCACACACGCCGACCCAGCGCCCATGTTTCGCCGCACCGGCGCAGGTCTGGGCGATCAGCCGCAGCAAGGCCGGGTGCAGCGCATCGACGCGGGCGGCGAGGCCCGCGTGGTCGCGGTCCATGGCCAGGGTGTACTGGGACAGGTCATTGGTGCCGATGGACAAGAAGTCCGCATGCTCGGCCAGTTGCTCGGCCATCAGCGCGGCGGCGGGCACTTCGATCATCACGCCCAGTTCGGGGCGCTGGGTCAGTGCCAGCTCCTCGCACAATTGATCCAGGCGCTGGCGTATCTGCAGCAGCTCATCCACTTCGCTGACCATCGGCAGCAGGATGCGGCAGCGCTGCAGCGGGCTGACTTGCAGCAGCGCGCGCAGTTGCAGGTCGAGCAGTTCCGGGCGCACCTGGGCCAGGCGAATACCGCGCAGGCCCAGCACCGGGTTGGCTTCGACAGGCAGCGGCAGGTAGTCCAGTTGCTTGTCGCCGCCCACGTCGATGGTGCGGATGATCACCGACTTGTCGCCCATGGCATCCAGCACGGCTTGATAGGCCTGGCGCTGCTCCTGTTCATCCGGCGCGGTGCGGCGGTCGACGAAGAGGAATTCGGTGCGCAGCAGGCCGACGCCATCGGCGCCGTTTTCAAACGCCAGCCGGGCTTCGGCGCTGGAGGCGACGTTGGCGGCGATTTCAATGCTCACGCCATCGAGGGTGCGCGCCGGCAGTCGGGCCTGGGCCTGTTGCTGCTGGCGGCGGACTTTCTGCGCATCGCGAATCTGGTGGACTTCAGCATGGCGAGCATCGCTGGGCGCCAGTTCCAGGCGGCCATTGGCGGCGTCCAGCACCACGCGCTGGCCCTGGGGCACCTCAAGCAGCTCGGCACCCAGCGCCACCACACACGGCAAGCCTTTGCCCCGCGCCAGAATCGCGACGTGGGACGTGGCGCCGCCCTCGGCCATGCAGATCCCCACGGCTTGCTGCTCGCTCAGTTGCAGCAGGTCCGAGGGGGTGAGTTCATGGGCGCCGACAATCGATCCGGCGGGCAATTCGAAGTGCCAGGCTTCACCCAGCAATGCGCGCAATACGCGTTGTTGCAGGTCGCGCAGGTCGTTGGCGCGTTCGGCAAACAAGGGCTTGCCCAGTGCCAGCAATACCGCGCACTGGGCCTGGATCGCATCGCGCCAGGCATGGGTGGCGGCGCTGCCCTGGGCAATGGCGTCGGCGGCGGCTTGCAGCAACGCCGGGTCTTCCAGCAGTGCGAGGTGGGCGGCGAAGATTTCTTCTTCGTCGACGTTTTTGCGTTGGCGGGCGTGGTCCAGGGTGCTGCGGATTTCGCCGCGCACCTGCTCCAGTGCCGTGTCGAAACGCTGCTTTTGTTCGTCGGCGGAATGGTTACCGGTGTCTTCCGGCAGCTCGATGCCGGTCAGGCGAAACAGTGGGCCGCACACCAGGCCGGGGGCTGCGCACACGCCTTGCAACACATCGGTTTCCACACTGACGCGACGTGGTACGGCCGCCACTGCAGGAGCGTGGTGATCTTCGCGGATCGCCACGGACAACGCCGCGATCAACCCTTGCAGCGCCGCATCGGCATCGTTGCCACGGCAGGTCACGCGTACTTCGTCACCTTCGCCAATGCCCAATCCCATCAAGCCAATCAGGCTGTCACACGATGCCGACTTGTCAGCGAAGTGCAGTTGCGCCTGGCTGCTGAAACCCTGGGCGGTCTTGCGGATCAGCGCAGCAGGGCGCGCATGCAAACCGCCGCGATGGGTGATGCGTACGCTGGCGCTGGCTTCGGCGCTCGAGTTATCCACAGCCGCTTGAGCGGGGGCGCTCGAGCGCAGCGTTACCTGCATCAACGGCTCCCCGACCTTGACCGTGCTGAGCGGGCAGGGCGTCAGTTCGAAGCGGTCGCTGTTGGTCAGGATGATCAAGCTCACCAGGCTCTTGCACTGGCGCGCAATGCGGTCCAGATCAAATTGCACCAACGCCTGGCCCTGGCTCACCCGCGCGCCTTCCTTCACCAGCAAGGCAAAACCTTCACCATTGAGTTCCACGGTGTCGATGCCGACATGCATCAGCACTTCGGCACCGTTGTCGGCGCGCAGGGTCAGCGCGTGCCCGGTGCGGGCGACGTGGATAATCACCCCGTCACACGGCGCGTGCAGGCAGTCATTCAACGGATCGATGGCAATACCGTCGCCCATCGCGCCGCTGGCGAACACTTCGTCGGGGACGCTGCCCAGGGCCAGCACCGGCCCACTCAAGGGGGCGCTAAGGGTCAGTCGGTTATTGTTGTTGGACATGGGCACGGTACTCATCAGGAAAACACGGCAATCGACTCAGTGAGTGCGAGTGACTTTGCTCAGGTGACGGGGCTGGTCGGGGTTCATGCCCCGAGCCTGCGCCAGGCCTGCCGCCATCACGTAGAAACTCTGAATGGCCAGGATCGGGTCCAGGCTCGGGTGTTCGGCGCGGCTCAAGGTCAGGTCGCGTTCGGCGACATCGTCCGGCGCCGCCAGCAATACGCGGGCGCCGCGCTGGCGCATATCGGCGGCCAGGGTCAGCAGGCCGGCCTGCTCGGCGCCGCGTGGGGCGAACACCAGCAAGGGGTAGTCTGCGTCGATCAAGGCCATCGGCCCGTGGCGCACTTCGGCGCTGCTGAAGGCTTCGGCCTGGATCGCCGAGGTTTCCTTGAGCTTGAGTGCGGCTTCCTGGGCGACGGCAAAACCGGCGCCACGGCCGATCACCATCAAGCGCTGGCTGCCTTTGAGCGCCTCGATGGCTGCGCGCCAATCCTGTTTGGCCGCGTCACGCAGGCCGTCGGGCAGTGCGTTGCAGGCTTGCAGCAGGTCGGCTTCCCGGTTCCAGTGGCCGACCAGCATCGCGCTGGCGCTGAGCGTGGCGATGAAGCTCTTGGTGGCGGCCACGCTGAGTTCCGGCCCGGCACACAGCGGCACATGGAACTCACAGGCGGCTTGCAGCGGCGAGTCTTCGGCGTTGACCATCGAGATGCTCAAGGCCCCGCGTTTGCGCAGCAGGCGCAGGCTGTTGACCAAGTCCGGGCTTTGCCCCGATTGCGAGAAACCAAATGCCACCTGGCCGCTGACTTTCATCGGCGCCTGCAACAAGGTCACCACCGACATCGGCAGCGACGCCACCGGAATCCCCACATGCTGCATGGCCAGGTAGGCGAAGTAGCTGGCGGCATGGTCCGAACTGCCACGCGCAACGGTCATTGCCACTTGCGGTGGCTGGCGGCGCAGGCGACCGGCGACGTCTTCGAGTATCGGCTCCAGGCGTTGCAGTTGCGCCGCGACGGCGTCACAGGAGGCCAGCGCCTCTTCAAGCATTTTTGAAGTCAATGGTTTCTCCTTCGACCATTACGTCGGTGAGTGTCAGGGCGCGGTCCAGGCGCACGCAGTCGGCAAAGCTGCCGGGTTGCAGGCGACCGCGTTCTTCCAGGCCCAGGTAGTCCGCAGGAAATTGCGACAGGCGTTGTGAGGCTTCGCTGATCGGCAGACCGATCTTCACCAGGTTGCGCAGTGCCTGGTCCATGGTCAGGGTGCTGCCGGCCAGGGTGCCGTCCGCCAGGCGTACGCCGCCCAGGCACTTGGTCACGGTGTGGCTGCCCAGCTTGTATTCGCCATCGGGCATGCCGGCGGCGGCGGTGGAGTCGGTGACGCAATACAGGCACGGGATCGAGCGCAGCGCCACGCGCATGGCGCCGGGGTGTACGTGCAGCAGGTCGGGAATCAACTCGGCGTAGGTGGCGTGGGCCAGCGCGGCGCCGACGATGCCCGGCTCGCGGTGATGCAGCGGGCTCATGGCGTTGTACAAATGGGTAAAGCTGGTGGCGCCAGCGGCGAGGGCGGCCACGCCTTCTTCATAACTGCCCAGGGTGTGGCCGATCTGCATGCGCACGCCGCGTTGGCTGAGGGCGCGGATCAGGCTGTCGTGGCCGGCGATTTCCGGCGCAATGGTAATCACCCGGATCGGCGCCAGGCGCAGGTAGGCTTCAACTTCGGCCATCAATGCAGTGTGGGCGAAGTTGGGTTGGGCGCCAAGTTTTCCCGGATTGATGTAGGGGCCTTCCAGGTGTACCCCGAGCACGCGGGCGCTGCCGGTAGGACGCTGCTCGCAGAAGGTGCCGAGCTGGCCGAGCACGCGGGAGATTTCGTCGGCCGGCGCGGTCATGGTCGTGGCCAGCAGCGAGGTGGTACCAAATCGCACATGGGTGCGGGTGATGGTCTCGAAGGCCTCGACACCTTCCATGATGTCTTTGCCACCGCCGCCGTGCACATGCAGGTCGATAAAGCCCGGCAGCAGGTAGGGCAGGTCGTTGTCGGCCGGATTGCAAGGCGTGCCTTCGATGGCGACGACCTTGCCGTGCTCGTGCACCAGGCGGCCGCGGATCCAGCCGCTGGGCGTAAGGATGTTGTCTTCGGACATGGGCAGTTCTCTAAAGCCGCAACGCGGCGGCAAGTCTTACCTACGCAGCTCTGCGACAAAGTCGTAGTAGTCGTTGCGGCAATAGGTGTCGGTGATTTCTATGGGGGTGTTATCGAGCGTGTAGCCGACCCGGGTCATCAGCAGCATGGCGGTGCCGGGGGCGATGCCCACCAACTTGGCGAATTCATCCGATGCGTTGATCGCCTGTACGTGCTGCAGGGCACGGACGATGGGCTTGCCGATACTGTCGAAGTATTCGTACAGCGAGCTGCCCAAGGCCTGCGGCTGTGGCAGCACCGAAGCGGGGACAGCGGTCATTTCAATGGCCATGACCGTGTCGTCGGCTTTGCGCAGGCGCTTGAGGCGCGCCACTTTGTCATTGGTCGACAGGCACAGGCGGATCAGTTCTTCATGGGTCGGCGGGGTGATGTCGCGTTCAAGCCATTGGGAGCCGGGCACAAAGCCCTTGAGGCGCAACATCTCGCTGAACCCCGACAGGCGCGACAGCGGCTGTTCCAGGCGTGGCGTGATAAAGGTGCCGGAGCCCTGGCTGCGGCGGATCAGGCCCTGCTCAAACAGCACTTCCAACGCTTTGCGGGCGGTGACCCGAGAAATGCTCAACTGCTCGCTGAGCGCACGCTCCGACGGCAGGGCTTGCTCGGATGTCCACTGGCCGGCATGGATCGCCGCTTCGAGCTTGCGCGCCAATTGCAGGTACAGCGGCGTGGATTGTTTGTCGTCGGGGCGCAAGGCCAGAATGGGATTCATCTGTCAGGTTTCCGATGCGGTTATTGGAGTGTTGTCGCCCGGTATGGGTCAAAAATTAATACCACTTAAATACCATGTCAATGCAGCCACAACGGTGCATTCAATGGATCAAGGCACCGCAACGGTGCCTGGCACAAAGTGGTATTAGAAAGGTCTTCATGGCGCGCACGACGGCGCAGCCCGCACGGTGAACTGGTATTCACCGGCAGGTGCTGCTCGGGGCAGGAAATATTTTCGAATTATTTTACGAGTGGTCGCAGATCAGGGCCGAATCTCGATCAGGGTGCCGTCCTTGACCAGGCTCCAGACCTCACGCATATCCACATTGCGCATGCCGATGCAGCCGTCGGTCCAGTCCAGGGTGTGGAACCACTGTTCCGGGTAATCCTCGGTGTCCGGGGTGCCGTGGATCATGATCATGCTGCCCGGCTTCACCCCTTCGCGACGGGCGCGGGCCGCGTCGCTGATGTTGGGGTAGGAGATGTGCATGGCAAGGTTGAAACGCTCGCTGGTCTTGCGCCAGTCGATCCAGTAGAGGCCTTCGGGCGTGCGGCGGTCGCCCTCGAACAGCTTGTGGCCCTTGGGGTTTTTACCCAGGGAAATGCGATAGGTCTTGAGGGGCTTGCCGTCGTTGATCAACTGCAACTGGTGGGCGGATTTGAGCACCAGGACTTTTTCGACGGGTTTGCCGCCGAGTGTTTCCACCGTGGAGGCCGAGGACAGGGTAGCGAACGACAGGCAGAGAAGAGCAAGCAACCAACGCATTGAAACGGTTTCCCTTTGGCGATGAGTGGCCGGCTTGTTATTGGGCGGGCTTGGACAGGGGTGGCACCGACTCGCTTCGCACCGGGAACAGCTGTTGCCGACGGTCAGCGAAGAAGCATTCTAAGGTACGCCCGACCGTGCGGAAAGCCAGCTCGGACCAAGGGATATCGGCTTCGGCGAACAGCTTCACTTCCAGGCTTTCCTGGCCTGCGGCGAAGTCCAGGTCGACCAGCTCGGCGCGATAGAAAATATGCACCTGGCTGATGTGCGGTACGTCAATCAGCGTATAGAGGCTCAGGTTGCGCACGCGGGCGCAGGCTTCTTCCAGCGTCTCGCGCATGGCCGCCTGGGCCACGGTTTCGCCGTTTTCCATAAAGCCTGCGGGCAGGGTCCAGTAACCCAGGCGCGGCTCGATGGCGCGGCGGCACAGCAGCACTTTGTCGCCCCATACCGGCAGGGTACCGGCGACGATATTGGGGTTCTGGTAGTGAATGGTCGCGCAGTGATCGCAGACATAGCGCAGGCGTGCGTCGCCTTCGGGGATGCGTTGGATAACCGGTTTACCGCACTGGCTGCAGAAGTTCATGCTGGGGTTCCTGGAGAGTGGGCCTATCTTGGCTTGGCAGGCAGGACGCTGCAAGTTGTCGTTTAGCGACATGCCGCTGGTTTTGGGGTTGGGCGCCCGCCCGCTTTGGTGCATGATGCAAGGTAGCCAACAGACCGAGATGACTCATGCTGGACGAGCTACTTCGCCGGGTAAGCAATCACACTCCCCACACCCTGGAGACTGACGGGCGTTTCCCCGAGGCCGCGGTGCTGGTGCCGATTACTCGCAGTGACGAACCCGAGCTGATCCTGACCCTGCGCGCCAGCGGCCTGTCGACCCACGGTGGCGAAGTGGCCTTTCCCGGCGGGCGCCGCGACCCCGAAGACCCAGACCTGATTTTTACTGCTCTGCGCGAAGCCGAAGAAGAAATCGGCCTGCCGCCGGGGCTGGTCGAGGTCATCGGGCCATTGAGCCCATTGATCTCTCTGCACGGCATCCGCGTAACGCCGTACGTGGGCGTCATCCCCGACTACGTCGAATACCTGGCCAACGACGCCGAGATCGCAGCGGTCTTCAGCGTGCCCCTGGATTTTTTCCGCCAGGACCCGCGCGAGCACACCCACCGCATCGACTACCAGGGCCGCAGTTGGTATGTGCCAAGCTACAGGTTCGGCGAATACAAAATCTGGGGCCTGACGGCAATCATGATCGTCGAGCTGATCAACCTGCTCTATGACGATGCCCAGATCAGCCTGCACCAGCCACCCAAGAGCTTCATCAATATCTAAGCCGTCGTTTGAATGGCAAAGCCGTGAGGGAAAATCATGAAATACCGCCTGGGCGATGCCAGCGTCGAGACCCATCCGCAGAGCTGGGTCGCACCCAATGCCACGCTGGTGGGCAAGGTCAAGCTGGAGGAGGGCGCCAACGTGTGGTTCAACGCGGTATTGCGCGGCGACAACGAACTGATCCTGATCGGCAAGAACAGCAACGTGCAGGACGGCAGCGTGATGCACACCGACATGGGCTACCCACTGACCCTCGGCACCGGCGTGACCATCGGCCATAACGCCATGCTGCACGGCTGCACGGTAGGCGACTACAGCCTGATCGGCATCAACGCGGTGATCCTCAACGGCGCGAAGATCGGCAAACACTGCATCATCGGCGCCAATTCGCTGATCGGCGAAGGCAAGGAAATTCCTGATGGCTCGCTGGTGATGGGCTCGCCGGGCAAGGTGGTGCGTGAGCTGACCGAGGCGCAGAAACGCATGCTTGAAGCCAGTGCCGCGCACTATGTGCATAACGCGCAGCGGTATGCGCGTGACCTGGTTGAGCAGGCAGAATGAGTACGGTTGAACGCCCGGTCGCCTCGCCGTGCGTGAGCATTTGCGCGCTGGATGATGACGATATCTGCACCGGTTGCCAGCGCAGCGTGGATGAGATTACGCGGTGGAGCCGCATGGACAATGCCGAGCGCCGGGTGGTGCTGGGGTTGTGCCATGAGCGGGCGGTGGCGAGTGGGGTGGTGTGGATGATGCCTCTGTAGGAGCGAGCTTGCTCGCGAAAAACGCAAGAACACCGCGTATAGTCAGGCTTCCCGCGTAATCGTTGACGTTTTTCGCGACAAGCTCGCTCCTACAGGTTCTATCGCCTCATGCTCTTCCTGATCGCCTACATCAGCAGCGTCGTGCTGATCAACTTTGCCTTTTCCACCGCGCCGCACCTTGACGTCATCTGGTCCGCCTGGGGCGGCCTGGTGTTTATCCTGCGTGACATGGTGCAAACCCGCTTCGGCCACGGCGCGATCATCGCCATGCTGGCGGCGCTGGTGCTGTCGTATATCACCTCCGACCCGTCCATCGCCCTGGCCAGCGCCACGGCCTTTGCGGTGTCCGAATGCATCGACTGGCTGGTGTTCAGCATCACCCGGCGCCCGCTGCACGACCGCCTGTGGATAAGTTCGGCGCTGAGCATTCCCCTCGATACGTTTATCTTCTTCGGCTTGATCGGTGCGCTGACGCCGGCCGTGGCGGGCACGGCGTTGGTGTCGAAATTCGCCGGTGTCACCGTGGTGTGGCTGATCATGGCCTGGCGCATCCGCCGGCGCGCCGTCGCCAATTGAGGCCAACGTGTGCAGTTCATGTAAAATGCCGGCCTTTCTCCCCCTGATCCGCTCCCCTGAGGACCTGAGATGACCCGAATCGGAACTCCATTGTCGCCAACCGCGACCCGCGTTTTGCTGTGTGGCTGCGGTGAGCTGGGCAAGGAAGTGGTAATCGAACTGCAACGCCTGGGCGTTGAAGTGATTGCCGTGGATCGCTACGCCAATGCGCCGGCCATGCAGGTTGCGCACCGTAGCCATGTGATCAATATGCTCGATGGCGCCGCATTGCGCGCCGTGATCGAGGCGGAGAAGCCGCACTTCATCGTGCCGGAAATCGAAGCCATCGCCACCGCTACCCTGGTCGAGCTGGAAGCTGAAGGCTTCACCGTGATCCCGACCGCGCGTGCCACATCGCTGACCATGAACCGCGAAGGCATCCGTCGCCTGGCCGCCGAAGAGCTGGACCTGCCGACCTCGCCGTACCACTTCGCCGACACCTTCGAGGACTACAGCAAGGCCGTGCAAGACCTGGGCTTTCCCTGCGTGGTCAAGCCGGTGATGAGTTCCTCGGGCAAGGGCCAGAGCCTGCTGCGCAGCGCGGACGATGTACAGAAAGCCTGGGATTACGCCCAGGAGGGCGGGCGGGCCGGCAAGGGCCGAGTGATCATCGAAGGCTTTATCGACTTCGACTACGAAATCACCCTGCTGACCGTGCGCCACATCGGGGGCACCACTTTCTGTGCGCCCGTCGGCCACCGGCAGGAGAAGGGCGACTACCAGGAATCCTGGCAGCCCCAAGCCATGAGCCCGATTGCCCTGGCCGAATCCGAGCGGGTTGCCAAAGCGGTGACCGAGGCCCTGGGTGGCCGTGGTTTGTTTGGCGTTGAGCTGTTCATCAAGGGTGACCAGGTGTGGTTCAGCGAAGTGTCACCGCGCCCGCATGACACCGGCCTTGTGACCCTGATTTCTCAGGACCTGTCGCAGTTTGCGCTGCACGCTCGTGCCATCCTGGGGCTGCCGATCCCATTGATCCGTCAGTTCGGGCCTTCGGCATCGGCGGTGATCCTGGTGGAAGGGCAGTCGACGCAGACGGCGTTCGCCAATCTGGGCGCGGCCTTGAGCGAGCCGGATACGGCGTTGCGTCTGTTTGGCAAGCCTGAGGTCAATGGTCAGCGCCGCATGGGCGTGGCGTTGGCGCGGGATGAGTCGATTGAAGCGGCTCGAGCCAAGGCGACCCGGGCTTCCAAGGCGGTTGTGGTAGAGCTGTAACCTCAGCTTGATCGTTCCCACGCTCCGCGTGGGAATGCCTCTTGTGACGCTCTGCGTCATGCTTTGGGACGCAGAGCGTCCTGGGCTGCATTCCCACGCAGAGCGTGGGAACGATCATCAAGCGACGCGATTCAAATCATTATCCCGCGTCTCCTTCAGGCACAGCACAGCAATCAAACTGAGCAACGCCGCCGCCGACACATACCCACCGACATAACTCAGCCCGCCCATCGCCACCAGCTTGGTCGCGAAGAACGGCGCGGCCGACGC
The DNA here is from genome assembly GCF_003852275.1 of Pseudomonas sp. R4-39-08. Taxonomy (NCBI): domain Bacteria; kingdom Pseudomonadati; phylum Pseudomonadota; class Gammaproteobacteria; order Pseudomonadales; family Pseudomonadaceae; genus Pseudomonas; species Pseudomonas sp. R4-39-08. Next base: position 4,702,730 of record NZ_CP027733.1, on the reverse strand, counting down.
CCCCACGATCCCACCCAGGTTATACGCCGCCGACGCGCCGGTATAACGCACGCGGGTCGGGAACAGTTCCGGCAGCAGCGCGCCCATCGGCGCGAAAGTCACGCCCATCAGGAACAGCTCCAGCGCCAGGAACAGCGCCACGGCCCAGGTTGAACCGTGGGTCAGCAGCGGCTCCATGGTAAAGCCCGACAGGATTGCCAGGACCGCGCCGACAATCAGCACCGGCTTGCGCCCGTAGCGGTCGCTGGCCAGCGCTGCCAGCGGCGTCGCCAGGCCCATGAACAGCACTGCGAAGCACAACAGGCCGAGGAAGGTTTCACGGCTGTAGCCGAGGGTCGACACCCCGTAGCTCAGGGAAAACGCGGTGGTGATATAGAACAGCGCATAGCACACCACCATCGACGCAGCGCCCAGCAGCACCGGCAGCCAATGCTGGCTGAACAGTTCCACCAGCGGCACTTTCACCGGTTTTTCCTTGGCCACGGCATTGGCGAACACCGGCGTCTCGTGCAGCTTGAGCCGTGCGTACAGGCCCACCATCACCAACGCCGCGCTGAGGATGAACGGAATGCGCCAGCCCCAGCTGCGGAACTGCTCGTCGTTCAGGCTCATGGCCAGGATCAGGAACAAGCCGTTGGCCGCCAGGAACCCGATCGACGGGCCCAGTTGCGGGAACATGCCGAACCAGCCGCGCTTGCCCTTGGGGGCATTCTCGGTGGCCAGCAATGCCGCGCCGCCCCATTCCCCGCCCAAGCCCAGGCCTTGGCCGAAGCGCAATACACACAACAGAATCGGTGCCCAGGCGCCAATGCTGTCGTAGCCCGGCAGCAAGCCGATCAGGGTGGTGCACACGCCCATCAGCAGCAGGGAGGCCACCAACGTCGACTTGCGGCCGATACGGTCGCCAAAGTGGCCGAACAGCGCCGAACCCAGTGGGCGCGCTATGAATGCGATACCGAATGTGAGGAACGACGCGAGCATCTGCGCGGTGCCGGACGTTTGCGGGAAGAACACCGGGCCGATGACCAGTGCCGCAGCTGTGGCGTAGATATAGAAGTCGTAGAACTCAATGGCGGTGCCGACGATGCTCGCGGTGGCCACACGGGCCGTCGAGTTGGTCGGGGCGGCGGTTGCGGCCTCGTTATACGTGGTGCTCATGGCGGTATCCCGGATTGGTCATTGCGCGTTTGGACGCGGATTATTATTGGTCGAACACCCATGGATCAGGGTTGTGCGCGGGGTGGCTCGGGATGGGAGCAAACACCGCTCGGACAGGGTGAAGCGCTGCCTGGACGCGCTGAGTGCGGGTAGCACGCGGTCGGGCGGGGGCTTGGGTAAGCCGCAGGGATTATAGGAAGGGGTTTGAACATACAACAAGGGGGCTGACACGCTGAAAATCTAAATGTGGGAGGGGCGGTGCGACGATTCGACTTGCTCCCGATTGCAGTGTGTCAGTCAGCTTATCTATAACTGATCCACCGCTATCGGGAGCAAGCCCCCTCCCACAGTTTGAACTGTGTCCAGCAGGAGGTTATGCGGCGACGGGCACGTGGCTGGTATGCCAGATCAGCACCTTGCTCACCCGGTTGTCCTCTGTCTCGAGGATTTCCAGGCGATAACGGCCAATCTTCAGGCACACCGCGCAGTCCGGAATGGTCTCCAGCGCTTCGGTCACCAAACCGTTGAGGGTCTTGGGGCCGTCGCTGGGCAGGTGCCAGCCCAGGCTTTTGTTCAGTTCGCGGATCGAGGCAGCGCCGTCGATGATGTAGCGGCCATCGGGTTGGGCTTCGACATGGGGGTTATCCACCGCCTGGTCGCTTTCGAATTCGCCGACGATTTCTTCGAGGATATCTTCCAGGGTCACGATGCCCAGCACTTCGCCGTACTCGTCCACCACCATGCCCAGGCGCCGCTGCTGCTTGTGGAAATTCAGCAGTTGCAGCTGCAGAGGCGTGCTCTCCGGCACGAAGTAGGGTTCGTGACAGGCGGCGAGCAGCGCTTCCTTGGTCAGGCTGGCATCGGGCAGCAGATGCTGGACCTGCCGGGTGTTGAGCACCGCTTCGACCTGGTTGATATCGCTGTGGAACACCGGCAGCCGCGTGCGCTGGGAGGTGCGCAGTTGCTCGATGATGTCTTCGATCGTGTCATCCAGGTTGATGCCATCCACGTCGCTGCGCGGCACCAGGATGTCGTTGACGGTGATGTTGTCCAGGGCATGGATGCCCGGCATGCTGGGCATGCGCTCTTGGTCGGCGTCGTGCTGCGGCTCGTCGTCGTGGTCGGACGAAGGTTCGTCGCTCTTTTTCACTATGCCCGGCTTGCGCGCGAACGGGCGCAGCAACAGCAGGCTGATGCCATTGAGCAGCCAGGCGGCGGGATAGAGGATTTTCAGCGGCACGCCCAGCAGGGCGTTACCGAAGCCCAGTATGGCCTGTGGATAACGGGTAGCCAGGGCGCGGGGCAGGTAGTCGGCGAGGATCAGCAGCAATGCGCACGAGATCAGCCAGCCGAGCCACGGCCCGTTCTGGGCCCAGGCATAGATCGCCAGCAGCGTGCAGAGAATCACGACGGCTGCACGACACAGGCTGTTGCACAGGATCAGGCTGTGGCGCGGGAAGCTCAGGCGCGCGGCCGCCTTGTCACCCTGGCGTGTGCCGGGGCGCAGGGCCAGCAGGTGTTGTTGCGCGGCTTCGATGGCGGTAAACAGTGCCGCCCATAAAATCAGCAGGGCAATTACGGCGAGCATCGGCCCAAGGGGCAAGTTGTCCATGATCGCCGCCCGTCAGATATGCAGGATGTATTCGCGAACCAGCTTGCTGCCGAAATAGGCCAGCATCAGCAGGCAGAAACCGGCCAGGGTCCAGCGGATGGCCTTGTGCCCGCGCCAGCCGAGGCGGTTGCGGCCCCACAGCAATACGCTGAACACCACCCAGGCCAGGCAGGCCAGCAAGGTTTTGTGCACCAGATGCTGGGCGAACAGGTTTTCGACGAACAGCCAGCCGGAAATCAGCGACAGCGACAACAAGGTCCAGCCGGCCCACAGAAAACCGAACAGCAGGCTTTCCATGGTTTGCAGCGGCGGGAAGTTCTTGATCAGCCCCGACGGGTGCTTGTGCTTGAGCTGGTGGTCTTGCAACAGCACCAGCAGCGACTGGAACACCGCGATGGTGAACATGCCGTAGGCCAGGATCGACAGCAGGATATGCGCGAGGATGCCCGGCTCTTCATCGATCACCTGGACGGTGCCGGTGGGCGCGAACTGCGCCAGCAGCACCGTGAGCATGCCCAGCGGGAATAAAAGAACGAGCAGGTTTTCGACCGGAATCCGGTAGCACGCCAGCAGCGTCAGTGCGATCACGGCGGCGGCGATCAGGCTGGCAGCGCTGAAAAAATCCAGGCCCAGGCCAACCGGGGTCAGCAGGTGGGTGAACAGACTGGCCGCATGGGCCAGCAGGGCCAGCACGCCAAGGCCGACCAGCAGACGTTTGTCCGCTTTGGTGCCTTGGGCCAGACGAGAGCCCTGATAGAGAGTCGCAGCGGCATACACGATGGCGGCGGCGAGGCTGGGTAGCAAACTGGGTGACAAGGGGAGCATAAATCCTGATAGGCAAGCCCGAAAGGCGCTGAGTTTGGCACACACCTGCGCTGCACGAAAGACTCCTGGGCCAGACAGCGGGTGTGCATGGACGCAGTCTTCGCTATAATCCGCGACCTGCCCACGCCGCAGGCTCGCCGAGCGCTGTTTTTAATAGCGATTTACCACAGCCTGGGCCGCCATTACCTCGGTCTACCAATGCATTTCGATGAATAGGGCCTGAAAGGATCGCGCATGTTTGAAAACTTGACTGACCGTCTCTCGCAGACGCTGCGCCACGTAACCGGCAAGGCCAAGCTGACCGAGGACAATATTAAAGACACCCTGCGTGAAGTGCGCATGGCGTTGCTGGAGGCCGACGTGGCCTTGCCGGTGGTGAAGGACTTCGTCAACTCGGTCAAGGAGCGTGCGGTCGGCACTGAAGTGTCGCGCAGCCTGACCCCGGGCCAGGCGTTCGTGAAGATCGTCCAGGCCGAACTCGAAAGCCTGATGGGCGCGGCCAACGAAGATTTGAACCTCAGCGCCGTGCCACCGGCCGTTGTGCTGATGGCCGGCCTGCAAGGCGCGGGTAAGACCACCACCGCCGGCAAGCTGGCGCGCTTCCTTAAAGAGCGCAAGAAGAAGTCGGTGATGGTGGTGTCGGCCGACGTCTACCGTCCGGCCGCGATCAAGCAGCTGGAAATGCTCGCGGGCGAAGTGGGCGTGACTTTCTTCCCGTCGGACCTGAGCCAGAAGCCGGTTGATATCGCCACTGCGGCTATTAAAGAAGCCAAGCTGAAATTCATCGACGTGGTCATCGTCGATACCGCCGGTCGCCTGCACATCGATGAAGAGATGATGGGCGAGATCAAGGCGCTGCATGCCGCGATCAACCCGGTCGAGACGCTGTTCGTGGTCGACGCCATGACCGGCCAGGATGCCGCCAACACCGCCAAGGCCTTCGGTGACGCACTGCCGCTGACCGGCGTGATCCTGACCAAGGTAGACGGCGACGCCCGTGGCGGCGCCGCGCTGTCGGTACGCGCCATCACCGGCAAGCCGATCAAGTTCATCGGTATGGGCGAGAAGAGCGAAGCGCTCGAACCGTTCCACCCGGAGCGTATCGCCTCGCGTATCCTCGGCATGGGCGACGTGCTCAGCCTGATCGAACAGGCCGAAGCCACGCTCGATAAAGACAAGGCCGACAAACTGGCCAAAAAGCTGAAGAAGGGCAAGGGCTTCGACCTCGAAGACTTCCGCGACCAGCTGCAGCAAATGAAGAACATGGGCGGCCTCGGCGGCCTGATGGACAAGCTGCCGAACATCGGCGGCGTGAACCTGGCGCAAATGGGCAACGCCCAGGGCGCGGCAGAGAAGCAATTCAAGCAGATGGAAGCCATCATCAACTCCATGACCCCGGCCGAGCGCCGCGACCCTGAGCTGATCAGCGGTTCGCGCAAGCGTCGGATCGCCATGGGTTCCGGCACCCAGGTGCAGGACATCGGTCGCTTGATCAAGCAGCACAAGCAGATGCAGAAGATGATGAAGAAGTTCTCCGCCAAGGGCGGTATGGCCAAGATGATGCGCGGCATGGGCGGTATGTTGCCCGGCGGCGGTATGCCGAAAATGTAAAGTATTCGAGCGCAAGCCTTCGCTTGCGCTCCGACCCACAGGGATGTGGGATCTCCAGCAAACCCGCCGTTGGCGGGCGCTGACTTGCCGTTTTAACCGACGGCTCTATAGCAGATCTGAATGGCACGCTGATAGGCGCCAGAAAAAGACATTTGCAAAAGTCCGGATATTCCTTAGAATATGCGGCCTTTCGGGCACCTATGCCCGCTGTGCATTTAGATTTGCAGCACCGACTACAGGAACGATGTTCACATGCTAACAATCCGTCTTGCCCTTGGCGGCTCCAAAAAGCGCCCGTTTTACCACTTGACCGTAACCGACAGCCGCAACCCGCGCGACGGTTCGCATAAGGAACAGGTTGGTTTCTTCAACCCTGTTGCTCGTGGTCAAGAAGTTCGTCTGTCCGTGAACCAAGAGCGCGTAGCCTACTGGCTGAGCGTGGGTGCACAGCCATCCGAGCGCGTTGCAAAGTTGTTGAAGGACTCGGCTAAGGCCGCAGCCTGAGCAATATGAACGCGACGCCAGCTGTTGCTGATGATTTGATCGTTATCGGCAAGATTTACTCTGTTCATGGCGTTCGCGGCGAAGTGAAGGTGTATTCCTTTACTGATCCGACTGAAAACCTGTTGCAGTACAAAACCTGGACGCTCAAGCGCGAAGGTAGTGTGAAACAGGTCGAGCTGGTCAGTGGACGCGGGAACGACAAGTTCCTGGTCGCAAAGCTCAAGGGTCTTGATGACCGTGAAGAAGCGCGTCTTCTGGCCGGTTATGAGATCTGCGTGCCGCGCAACCTGTTCCCTGAATTGACCGACGGCGAGTACTACTGGTACCAGCTGGAAGGTCTGAAGGTTATTGATCAACTCGGGCAATTGCTGGGGAAAATCGATCATCTTCTGGAAACTGGCGCCAATGATGTAATGGTGGTCAAGCCTTGCGCTGGCAGCCTGGATGATCGCGAACGCCTGTTGCCCTATACCGGGCAGTGCGTGTTGGCCGTCGACCTGGCAGCGGGCGAGATGAAGGTGGAATGGGACGCGGACTTCTAAGCGTGGCTACTTTGCGCATTGAAGTGATCAGTTTGTTTCCCGAGATGTTTTCCGCCATCAGCGAGTACGGCATCACCAGTCGGGCGGTGAAGCAGGGGCTGTTGCAGCTTACCTGTTGGAACCCGCGAGACTACACGACGGATCGGCATCACACTGTGGACGATCGCCCATTTGGCGGTGGCCCGGGCATGGTGATGAAGATCAAGCCCCTGGAAGACGCGTTGGTTGAGGCCAAGGCCGCCGCCGGGGAGAAGGCGAAGGTAATTTACCTGTCCCCTCAAGGCCGTCAGCTGAAACAGGCTGCGGTACGCGAACTGGCAAATGAGGAAGCACTGATCCTGATTGCCGGCCGCTATGAAGGCATTGACGAGCGGTTTATTGAAGCTCATGTCGATGAAGAGTGGTCGATTGGGGACTATGTCCTGTCTGGCGGTGAGCTGCCGGCGATGGTCCTGATAGATGCGGTTACACGACTGCTGCCTGGAGCTTTAGGGCATGCGGACTCTGCGGAGGAAGATTCCTTCACGGATGGTTTGCTGGATTGCCCGCACTACACCCGTCCGGAGGTGTATGCGGATCAGCGTGTTCCCGACGTATTGCTAAGTGGCAATCACGCACACATCCGGCGTTGGCGTTTACAGCAGTCCCTTGGTCGGACCTATGAACGACGCGCCGATCTTCTGGAAAGCCGCTCGCTTTCTGGAGAAGAGAAGAAGCTGCTCGAGGAATACATCCTCGCGCGGGACGATAGTTAACAACGTATCGATGGTAGGTCCATTGACTTACCTTAGGAGCACAGCATGACTAACAAAATCATCCTTGCACTCGAAGCAGAGCAGATGACCAAAGAGATCCCTACCTTTGCCCCGGGCGACACCATTGTCGTTCAGGTGAAAGTGAAGGAAGGCGACCGTTCGCGTCTGCAAGCGTTCGAAGGCGTGGTAATCGCCAAGCGTAACCGTGGTGTGAACAGTGCTTTCACTGTTCGTAAAATCTCCAACGGTGTTGGCGTAGAGCGTACTTTCCAGACCTACAGCCCGCAGATCGACAGCATGGCTGTGAAACGTCGCGGTGACGTACGCAAAGCCAAGCTGTACTACCTGCGTGACCTGTCCGGTAAAGCAGCTCGCATCAAGGAAAAACTGGCTTAAGTCCAGCTTCCCGATGCAGAAAGAAGCAGCCTACGGGCTGCTTTTTTGTGCCTGCGATTTGTGCAGTGCGCCCTGCTAGGCCTGACCAGGCTGAATGACTGCCAGTAATGTCCATCCCGCCAGCGGTTTCATATCGCTCTCTGGCGTGACCACATGCACCCAGCCGCTGCTATCGCGGGCAAACAGCAGTGTCGCCCGTTCCCCGTGCAGTGCCTGATAATCGCTCCAGCCAAACCCATCGGTCAGGTGGGTGGTATACAGTTCGGCGCCTTGCCCCAACAGGCTGGCAAGCTTGGTGTAGCTCAGCGGCTGACTGCCCAGCAAGTGCCCGCGATGCTCGCCGCTGGCCCGGTGCTTGTCGGTGCGACGGCTTTCCTGGCTGTTGGCCAAGGCGAACAGGCGATGCCCGAAGTCATGACGAAAGCGCATGGTGGCCAACGCATTCAACTCGCCGGAAGGGGAAAGCGCGAGCAAATGCCCGAGACCGACCAGGTCCAGATGCGACTCGGCATGCTGTGATGCCGGGTTGCCGAAGTAGGTCGGCAGCCCTTCCATGCGGCTGGCCCGAATGTTTTCCCAGCTCGAATCGGTCAGCAGCACTCGGCTGCCAAGCTGTTGCAGGGCTTTGCCGAGGATGCGTGCCGGGCCGTTCGCACCGACGATCAGAAAGCCGCTTGGCGCGGGCTCGGCTACTTTCAGCAAGCGGGCCAGAGGACGCGCAGTCGCGCTTTGCAGCACCACCGTGCCGATAATCACCGCAAATGTCAGCGGCACCAGCAACAACGCACCTTCGTGGCCGGCCTCATCCAGGCGAATCGCAAAAATGGCCGACACCGCCGCGGCCACAATCCCGCGCGGGGCGATCCAGGCCAGCAGTGCGCGCTCGCGCCAGTTCAGTTTCGAGCCGACGGTCGACACTGCAACGTTCAGCGGGCGCGCAATGAACTGAATGATCAGCAGCAGAATCAGTACGAACGGCCCCAGGGCAACCAATGCGTTCAGGTCCAGGCGCGCCGCCAACAGAATAAACAAGCCGGAAATCAACAGTACGCTGAGGTTCTCCTTGAAGTGCAGGATGTGACGCACGTCCACCCCCTTCATGTTGGCCATCCACATGCCCATCAGGGTCACCGCCAGCAGGCCGGACTCATGCATGACCTGATTGGAGGCGATGAACACCCCCAGCACCGCCGCCAGGGTGGCCAGATTATGCAGGTATTCCGGCAACCACTGGCGGCGCATGACCAGGCCTAGCACCCAGCCCCCGACAATCCCGAACAGGCTGCCGCAGAGGATGACGCCGCCAAAGGTCAGCAGGCTGTGACTCAGGCCATCGCCCGAAGCACTGGCGATGATAAAGCTGTAGACCACCACGGCCAGTAGCGCACCGATGGGGTCGATGACAATGCCTTCCCAGCGCAGGATGTTGGCAATGGACGCCTTGGGGCGTACCACGCGCAACATCGGCACGATGACGGTCGGGCCTGTGACCAGCGTCAGGGTGCCGAACAGCAGCGCCAGCAGCCAGTCGAAACCCAACAGCCAGTGGGTTGCCAGGGTGATCACCGCCCAGGTCGTCAGTGCGCCAAGGGTCACCAGTCGGTGCACCACGCTGCCGATTTCCTTCCATTCCGACAGATGCAGCGTCAGGCTACCCTCAAACAGGATCAATGCGACGGCCAGCGACACCAATGGCATCAGCAATGGGCCGAACATTTCCTGCGGGTCGAGCCAGCCGAGTACCGGCCCCGCCAGAATTCCGCTCAATAACAGAAACAGAATCGCCGGCAACTTCAGGCGCCAGGCCAGCCATTGGCAGCCGAGCGCGGCCACACCGATACCGCCGAAAGCCAACAAGATCTGTTGTTCGTTCATTAAAGCTTCCTGTTCCTAGAAGTAGCGGGCTATGAAAGACTGGTGGCCCTTGCCACAGTTCACTAAATAAAATGGCGCCAAGCCCCTTGCCGCGTCGCCTGAGTAACCATGCCTGCCATTGACCACCCGCTGATCGACCGCTTCCTTGACGCCCTTTGGTTGGAAAAAGGCCTCTCGGACAACACCCGCCAGGCTTACCGCAGCGACCTGGCCCTGTTCAACGGTTGGTTGCAGGAGAAAAACCTGGAGTTGATCAATGCCGGGCGAGAGCTGATCCTCGATCACTTGGCCTGGCGCCTCGAGCAACATTACAAGCCGCGATCCACCGCGAGATTTCTCTCCGGTGTGCGCGGCTTTTATCGCTATCTGTTGCGTGAAAAACTCATCGCGATCGATCCAACTCTACAAGTCGATATGCCGCAATTAGGTAGGCCTCTTCCTAAATCTTTGTCGGAAACTGACGTGGAGGCCCTGTTGGCCGCTCCCGATCTCAGTGAAGCCATCGGCCAGCGCGATCGCGCCATGCTCGAAGTGCTCTACGCCTGCGGGCTGCGGGTGACCGAGTTGATCAGCCTGACCCTGGAGCAGGTCAACTTGCGCCAGGGTGTGTTGCGGGTGATGGGCAAGGGCAGCAAGGAGCGCCTGGTGCCGATGGGTGAGGAAGCGATTGTGTGGGTCGAGCGTTACATGCGTGATGCGCGTAACGAATTGCTCGGTGGCCGCCCCAGTGATGTGCTGTTTCCCAGCCTGCGCGGCGAGCAGATGACCCGCCAGACCTTCTGGCACCGCATCAAGCATCAGGCCAAGGTCGCCGGGATCGGCAAGACGCTGTCGCCGCACACTCTGCGCCATGCATTCGCCACGCACTTGCTCAACCATGGCGCGGATTTGCGTGTCGTGCAGATGCTGCTCGGGCACAGTGACCTGTCCACCACGCAGATTTACACCCATGTCGCGCGGGCGCGCTTGCAGGATATGCACGCCAAGCACCATCCGCGCGGCTGAAAAATCCCAATTTACCCTGCCACGGGCTGCCCTGCGGCCCAACTGTGGTAGGCTTTGTCGGTTCGCAAAGGCGACGGTCACACCCCCATTTTCCAATCGGCGTACCTGCACCGTCCCTGCATCTGCCTTCAGGAGTTCCCATGCGCTTGACCCAGATTATTGCCGCCGCAGCTATTGCGTTGGTTTCCACCTTTGCCGTCGCTGATGACGCAGCCGAGCAGGCCATTCGCAAGAGTCTGGTCAACCTGCAGCTCGACACTCCCATCGAAAGCATCAGCGCCAGCCCGATGGCCGGCCTGTATGAAGTCAAGCTCAAGGGCAGCCGCGTGCTGTACGCCAGTGCCGACGGCCAGTACATCGTCCAGGGCTACCTGTTCCAGCTCAAGGACGGCAAGCCGGTCAACCTGACCGAGAAAGCCGAGCGCCTTGGCGTGTCCAAGCTGATCAACGGTATTCCCGTGGCTGAAACCGTGGTGTACCCGGCCATCGGTGAAACCAAGACCCACATCACGGTGTTCACCGACACCACCTGCCCGTACTGCCACAAGCTGCACGCCGAAGTGCCTGCGCTGAACAAGCTGGGGGTGGAAGTGCGCTACGTCGCGTTCCCGCGCCAGGGCCTGGGCTCGCCGGGTGATGAGCAGTTGCAAGCGGTGTGGTGCTCGGCCGACAAGAAGGCGGCCATGGACAAGATGGTCGACGGCAAGGAAATCAAGGCGGCCAAATGCGCCAACCCGGTTTCCAAGCAGTTCGCCCTGGGCCAGTCCATCGGCGTGAACGGCACACCGGCCATCGTTTTGGCCGACGGCCAGGTAATTCCGGGCTACCAGCCGGCACCACAAGTTGCCAAACTGGCACTGGGTGCCAAGTAAGCATTTATCGTCGAGCCTTTGACGAGCATCGCCCGCCGAACCGTCGACGGGTCATTAATTGAGAGCCGCCGTTGGGCGGCTGTGTTCCACGGCCGACCTTGAGTCGGCCGTTTCATGGGGAGTTCTTCAGTGAAACCGGTCAAAGTAGGCATCTGTGGGTTAGGGACCGTCGGTGGCGGCACCTTCAACGTACTTCAGCGTAACGCTGAAGAAATTTCCCGCCGTGCAGGGCGTGAGATTGAAGTGGCGCAGATTGCCACGCGTTCGCCAAAGCCTCAGTTCGAAACGACCGGTATTGCGATTACCCACGATGTGTTCGCCGTGGCCACCAACCCTGAAATCGATATCGTCATCGAGCTGGTGGGCGGCTACACCGTGGCGCGCGAGCTGGTGCTCATGGCCATCGACAACGGCAAGCACGTAGTCACCGCCAACAAGGCGCTGATCGCCGTGCACGGCAACGAGATCTTCGCCAGGGCGCGTGAGAAGGGCGTGATCGTGGCGTTCGAAGCGGCGGTGGCCGGCGGCATCCCGGTGATCAAGGCGATCCGTGAAGGCCTGTCTGCCAACCGCATTAACTGGGTGGCCGGTATCATCAACGGCACCGGTAACTTCATCCTCACCGAAATGCGCGAGAAGGGCCGTACCTTCGAAGACGTGTTGGCCGAAGCCCAGGCCCTGGGTTACGCCGAAGCCGACCCGACCTTTGACGTGGAAGGCATCGATGCGGCCCACAAGCTGACCATCCTGGCGTCCATCGCCTTTGGCATCCCGCTGCAGTTCGACAAGGCCTACACCGAAGGCATCACCAAGCTGACCACCGCCGACGTAAATTACGCCGAGGCCCTGGGCTACCGCATCAAGCACCTCGGTGTGGCGCGCAGCACCCCGGCCGGTATCGAATTGCGTGTGCACCCGACGCTGATCCCGGCCGACCGCCTGATCGCCAACGTCAATGGCGTGATGAACGCGGTGATGGTCAACGGTGACGCCGCCGGTTCCACCCTGTTCTACGGCGCCGGCGCCGGCATGGAGCCGACCGCTTCATCGGTAATCGCCGACCTGGTGGACGTGGTTCGCGCCATGACCAGCGACCCGGAAAACCGCGTGCCGCACCTGGCCTTCCAGCCGGATTCGCTGTCGGCCCACCCGATCCTGCCGATCGAAGCCTGCGAAAGTGCCTACTACCTGCGCATCCAGGCCCAGGATCATCCGGGCGTGTTGGCCCAGGTGGCCAGCATCCTGTCGGAGCGCGGCATCAACATCGAATCGATCATGCAGAAGGAAGTCGAGGAGCAGAACGGCCAGGTGCCGATGATCCTGCTGACCCATCGCGTGCTCGAGCAGCATATCAACGATGCCATCGCTGCACTGGAAGCCTTGCAAGGTGTAGTGGGCCCGGTCGTTCGTATCCGCGTCGAGCACTTGAACTAACCGATTGTTCCAGGGGCCCCGAGCGTTTGGCGGCCCCTGTTCGAGAATGTTTTAGAGGAGCCAGTCATGCGTTACATCAGCACCCGCGGCCAGGCACCGGCCCTGAATTTCGAAGACGTTCTGCTGGCAGGCCTTGCCACCGACGGCGGCCTGTACGTGCCGGAAAACCTGCCGCGCTTCACCCAGGAAGAAATCGCTTCCTGGGCCGGCCTGCCGTACCACGAACTGGCGTTCCGGGTGATGCGCCCGTTCGTCACCGGCAGCATTCCGGATGCGGACTTCAAGAAGATCCTGGAAGAAACCTACGGCGTATTTTCCCACAGCGCCATCGCGCCCCTGCGCCAGCTGAACGGCAACGAATGGGTGCTTGAGCTGTTCCACGGCCCCACCTTGGCGTTCAAGGACTTTGCCCTGCAATTGCTCGGTCGCCTGCTGGACTACGTGCTGGAGAAACGCGGCGAGCGCGTGGTGATCATCGGCGCCACCTCCGGCGACACCGGCTCGGCGGCCATCGAAGGGTGCAAGCACTGCGAAAACGTCGACATCTTCATCCTGCACCCGCACAAGCGCGTGTCGGAAGTGCAGCGTCGCCAGATGACCACCCTGTTTGGTGAAAACATCCACAACATCGCCATCGACGGCAACTTCGATGACTGCCAGGAAATGGTCAAGAACAGCTTCGCCGACCAGAGCTTCCTCAAAGGTACACGCCTGGTGGCGGTGAATTCGATCAACTGGGCGCGGATCATGGCCCAGATCGTCTACTACTTCCACGCGTCCCTGCAGCTGGGCGGCCCGGCGCGTTCGGTGTCGTTCTCGGTGCCGACCGGCAACTTCGGCGACATCTTCGCCGGCTACCTGGCACGCAACATGGGCCTGCCGATCAATCAGTTGATCGTCGCGACCAACCGCAACGACATCCTGCACCGCTTTATGAGCGGCAACCAGTACGTCAAGGAAACCCTGCACGCCACGCTGTCGCCGTCGATGGACATCATGGTCTCGTCGAACTTCGAACGCCTGCTGTTCGACATGCACGGTCGCAATGGCGCGGCGCTGGCCGAGCTGATGAACAGCTTCAAGCAAGGTGGCGGTTTCAGCGTCGAGCAAGAGCGCTGGACCGAAACTCGCAAGCTGTTCGACTCCTTGGCAGTGGACGACGCGCAGACGTGCGAAACCATCGCTGAAGTCTATGCCCAGACCGGCGAGCTGCTCGACCCGCACACCGCCATCGGAGTGAAAGCCGCCCGCGAGTGCCGTCGCAGCCTGGATATCCCGATGGTGATCCTGGGCACCGCGCACCCGGTCAAATTCCCGGAAGCGGTGGAGCAGGCCGGTGTCGGCAAGGCCTTGGAGCTGCCCAAGCACCTGACTGATCTGTTTGAGCGCGAAGAGCGTTACACGGTGTTGGCCAACGACCTGAAGGCGGTGCAGGCGTTTGTCAGCCAGCATGGCAATCGGGGTAAGCCGCTGTAAGGCGCACCGCATAGACAAAAACGCCGCTTTCCCTTCCCAGGGTCAGCGGCGTTTTTTTGTTTCTGGCAGGCCCGCCAGTAATATCGTCTACGTGAGTAGCTTATGGGCCAGCGCCATTACTGTGCCAACAGCCGTAAAGAAGCCTATTGCGATGCCCACGGGGTACCAGAAGATCTCACGGGTTATCTTGTGGACTTCAGCATTGAACTTGCGTTGTTCGGCATAGATGCGTGATATGTCCGCGTGAATTTTCTCGATCGACGCTTGTTGTTCATTGTGTTCCAGCATCCTCTTCATCCTTCGTGATAAGGGTCTCATGACATGCACTCTGCCCGCACGGCAGGGTGAACAGCGCTCACCGAGTATAGGATTCACTCCTCGCCTGCGCGCTCGGCTTACCCCAAAACCGCAACCCATTGCGTAAGCAGTTATGTGCTGCCGTTTTTTACCTGTCATGTTGCAAGCGCATGCTGGATACGTCATCCCCGCACAACCCTTGAAAGACGAAAAAGCGAACTTTCCTACGTTACGACCAGTCACTTAGGAGAGATGCAGCACCCGTTGAAACGATTGTTCCCGAACTATTGAGTGGTGATCGAGATGGAAAGTATCAGCCTATTGCTCGAAGAAGCACTGAGCCCTTATCTGGTTACGCTGACCACCTCTGGTGTGCAGGGCGAATGCCTGGTGACCGTGAAGAACCCCGGCGGCGCCATCATGGTCGAGCGCGAAGTCAACCGCGCTCAGCTGACCGACAAGCGCGCGCTGGTGGATGTGGTGGATTGTCTGCTGCGCGATTTGAAAATCGCTGAAGGTCGACTCGAACCCTCGGTCATCGCAGCCTTGCGAAATGCCGCCATGACACGAAACCCGGTCTGCGCATGAAGAATTATTTATCCTTCGAAACTTCCTACAACACGGCCGGTCAGAGTTTGTAACAGCAAGAGCAAACATTGTGCTCCGGTGTTTGTGGCTTGTTGTACTGGTCTTTGTAGATCACGTTTAACCCCGAGTTGTCTCCCCACTCCTCGGGGTTTCTTTTTGCCTGGGATTTGGCACAGCGCGCCCTGCGAACGCAAACGGGTCATGGCTGGCGCGCAGTATTCGTTGAATGACCTCGCCATCGGTTAGACTGGTCGCCTTTCCTTGTCCTAGAAGCCCGTTCATGGCCCAGCCGTCCACGACCTACAAATTCGAACTCAACCTCACCGACCTTGACCGTTCGGTGTACGAGAGCGTCAAGCAGACCATCGCCCGCCACCCTTCGGAAACCGAAGAACGCATGACCGTGCGCCTGCTGGCCTACGCCCTCTGGTACAACGAGCAATTGGCGTTCGGCCGTGGCTTGTCGGACGTCGACGAGCCGGCCCTGTGGGAAAAGAGCCTGGATGACCGGGTGTTGCACTGGATCGAAGTCGGCCAGCCGGATGCCGACCGCCTGACCTGGTGCTCGCGCCGTACCGAACGTACCAGCCTGCTGGCGTATGGCAGCCTGCGCGTGTGGGAAGGCAAGGTCGTGCCGGTGGCGAAAAACCTGAAAAACGTGCACATCGCTGCCGTGCCCCAGGAAATCCTTGAGGTTCTGGCCAAGGACATGCCGCGCGTGATCAAGTGGGATGTGATGATCAGCGAAGGCACGATCTTCGTCACCGATGACCGTGGCCAGCATGAAGTGCAGCTGGAATGGCTGGTTGGCGAGCGCGGTTGAAACAAGTGTGGGAGGGGGGCTTGCCCTAATGCCAGTCAGTTAAGGCTTTTTGTAGGAGCGAGCTTGCTCGCGAAAAGCTCACAGGCACCGCGTTCATTCAGAAAGCACGCGTTATCGTTGACGTTTTTCGCGAGCAAGCTCGCTCCTACAGACGGCGGTGTACGCTTAACTGACTGGCATTAGGGCAAGCCCCCTCCCACAGTGATTTGTGTTGTTTGAAGAACTGTTGTTTATCCGTTGAATCAGTAGAGAAGTTATCCCCACCGTATGCGTATCGAACCCCGTCCCTTGCCTGCCGTCCTGCCTTTCCTCGGTGAATTGCCACCGCTGCTGACCCGTCTCTACGCCGCGCGCGGGGTGCAATCGGAAGCCGAGCTGGACAAGAGCCTGGCGCGGTTGATTCCCTATCAGCAGCTCAAGGGCATTGATGCCGCTGTCGACCTGCTGGTCACGGCGCTGGAGCAGCGCCAGCGCATCCTGATCGTCGGTGACTTCGATGCCGACGGCGCCACCGCCAGTACCGTCGGCACACTGGGCCTGCGTTTGCTCGGTGCGGCCCACGTCGATTACCTGGTGCCCAACCGCTTCGAATATGGCTACGGCCTGACGCCGGAGATCGTGGCGGTGGCGCTGCAGCGCGAGCCGCAGTTGCTGATCACCGTGGATAACGGCATCTCCAGCGTCGAGGGCGTGGCGGCGGCGAAGGCGGCGGGGTTGAAGGTGCTGGTGACGGATCACCACTTGCCGGGCGATGAACTGCCGGCGGCGGACGCGATCGTCAATCCGAACCAGCCGGGCTGTACCTTCCCCAGCAAGGCGCTGGCCGGTGTCGGCGTGATCTTCTACGTGTTGATGGCCCTGCGCGCGCGCTTGCGCAGTCTGGGCTGGTACGACAACAGCCCGCAGCCGAACATTGGTGAGTTGCTCGACCTGGTGGCCCTGGGCAGCGTTGCCGACGTGGTGCCGCTGGACGCCAACAACCGCATCCTCGTCCATCAGGGCCTGGAACGTATTCGTGCCGGTCGGGCGCGCCCGGGGATCAAGGCGATCCTTGAAGTGGCCAAGCGCGACCATGCCCGTATCACCTCCACCGACCTCGGCTTTATCCTTGGCCCGCGCCTGAATGCGGCCGGGCGCCTGGATGACATGAGCCTGGGCATCGAATGCCTGCTCACCACGGACATTGCTGCCGCACGGGAAATGGCCGCGCAACTGGATGGCATGAACCAGGACCGCAAATCCATCGAGCAAGGCATGCAGCGCGAAGCCCTGGCCCAGCTCAAGGATTTGCCGGTCGAATCGATGCCGTACGGCTTGTGCCTGTTTGATCCGGAGTGGCACCAAGGGGTGATCGGGATTCTGGCGTCGCGCATGAAAGAGCGCTATTTCCGTCCCACCATCGCCTTTGCCGATGCCGGTGATGGCCTGCTCAAGGGCTCTGGGCGTTCTGTGCCGGGCTTTCATATCCGGGACGCGCTGGCGGTAGTTGCCAGCCAGCATCCCAACCTGATCGCCAAGTACGGCGGTCACGCGATGGCGGCAGGCCTGACCCTGCCCGAAGCGAATTTTCCGTTATTTGCGCAAGCCTTCGATGCCGAAGTGCGTCGGCAACTGCGCGAAGAAGACCTCACCGGTCGGCTGCTCTCCGACGGCACCCTGGCGGTGGAAGAGTTTCACCTGGAACTGGCCCGCGCACTGCGCCATGCCGGCCCGTGGGGGCAGCACTTTCCCGAGCCATTGTTTCACGGCGTGTTCCAGTTGGTGGAGCAGCGGGTGGTCGGCGAGCGGCACTTGAAGGTGGTGCTCAAGAGCGAATGTGGCTCGGTGAAGCTCGATGGCATTGCGTTTGGGGTCGACCGTGAAGTCTGGCCGAACCCGACGGTGCGTTGGGTGGAGTTGGCCTACAAGCTGGATGTGAACGAGTATCGCGGGAATGAAACGGTGCAGTTGATGATTGCGCATATCGAACCGCGTTAGATCCAACTGACACCGGGATACAAATGTGGGAGGGGGCTTGCTCCCGATGGCGGAGTGTCAGTCACTGTTCATATGACTGATCCACCGCTATCGGGAGCAAGTCGAATCGTCGCACCGCCCCTCCCACATTTGGTTTTGTGTACTGCTTATTCGGCTTTGGCCTGATGCTTGACGATGATATCCACCAGCCGCTTGGCCAGCGCCGGATAGTTCTCATCGAAGTGATGCCCGCCGGGCAGCTTGATGGCTTCGCCCACGGCGGTCTTGTCGGTGCAGCCGCTCTCGTCGACTTCCTCGGCGCCGTAGATGCACACCACTTTGTCCGCTGGCAGCTTGGCCATTTCCGGGCCGGTCGCGGCTTCTTTGCCGGCGTTGCCCAGCCAGCCTTCCACTTCAATCTCAAAGCTGCCGGTGCGGGCGAAGGCCAGCAGGATGATTGCGTCGACCCGTTGCTGTTCGTTTGCCGGCATGCGGTTGTAGATGGCCGGCAGGACGTCGGCGCCGAACGAATAACCGGTCAGCACGAAGCGCTTGGTGCCCCATTTCTGCCGGTAGTGCTGCATCAGCTCGGTAAGGTCCTTGGCGCTTTGTTCCGGGGTCTTGTGCTGCCAGTAATAGCGCAGGGTGTCGATGCCGACCACCGGGTAGCCGATCTTCGCCATCTCGCCGGCCACGTCGCGGTCCAGGTCACGCCAGCCGCCGTCACCGGAGAGGAACAGGGTCACGGTGTCCTTGGCTTGGCCTGCCGGCACTTCCACCACCGGAATCGCCAGGCCGCCGTTGTCCGAACCCACCAGTTGCTTGCGCAGCTCGTTGTTCAGCACTTGCGGGTAATGAATGTCGTAGTCGCTGATGCTGGTGGTGGCACGCGGTGTGTCGCGTACGAAACTGGCGCTTTCATCGTCAGGGTTGTCGTTCCACGCCACCAGCCAGTTGCCATGGGCGGCGGTTTTCGGCAGCGGGTCGTTGCAGCCTTCCTGTTTCAGGGCGAAGCCGACGGAGATGGCATTGGCCTTGTCGTCGTTCTGTGTGGCCAGCCAGCGCCAGGCGAGCGCCGCGCCAGGGCCGATGCCGCTGACCAGGGTTGCCGGGCCTTTAAGCTGGGCCAGGGCGCTTTGCAGCGCCTTCTCCTGCAGGGCGCAGTCATCTTTAGGCAGCACCACTTGCACGATCTGCGCCGCGCCCCCCTGGCTCAGGGCGATCAGTTGGCTGTCGGTGAGGGTTTCGTCGGCCATCACGGCCACCGCCACGCGGGCTTTGGCGGCGCTGGCCGGGGTCACGCGGGTCATCATCGAACCGTCGGCCTGGGGCAATTGCTCCAGGGTCGGCTGTGGGGCAGGGCGGTTCCAGTACCAATAGCCGCCGCCCAGGATCAGCGCGAGCAGCACAACAAAGGCCAATACATACCGCCAGGAGCGTCGAATCATCAGCGTTTCACCAATCCAGTCAAGCCGCCCGCGATCAGGGCGGCGGTATCGGCCAGTGCCACCAGCGGATCAAGTCCTGCGGGCACGGCCATGTAACGGGGTTCCCAGTCAGGCTGGAACTTGTCTTTGAAGCGGCGCAAACCTTGGAAGTTATACAGTTGCTCGCCACGGCGGAACACCATCGAGCCCAAGCGTTGGGTCAGTGGCGCGCCACGCCGTGGTTGCAGGCCCGACAACGGCACCATGCCGAGGCTGAAGCGGGCGTAGCCGTGGTTTTTATAATGTTGAATCAGGCCGACCATCATGAACTCCATGGTCAGCTTCGGCGCGTCCGGGTGGGCGCGCATCAGGTCGAGACTGGCCAGGTCATGGTTGTACGTCTCGAGCAGGTTGGCGAAGGCCACCGGACGCCCTTCGAAGCGAATGATCGCGATCCGAAAGTGCTTGAGGTAGTCGTCGCTGAAGCGGCCCAGGGAGAAGCCTTTTTCACGCACATTCTTACCGGTTAGCCAGGCGTCCGAGATAACTTTTAATTCATCCATCGGCGCCGTGCCCGGCTCGCAGATCTCCAGGGACAGGCCGTCCCGGGTGCCACGGTTCCAGGTGTAGCGCAGATCCTTCATCTCTTTGCCCTTGGCTTCCAGGTCAAAGCGTTTCAGGTCGACCCGGGCTTCTTCGCCCAGCTTGATCGCAGTGAGGCCGATATCCATGTAGTACGGCAGGTTCTCGGCGCGTACCTGATAGAACACCGGCCGTGCGTGGTGAATGTCGCACAGGTCGCGGAACTGCCAGATCATCTCGGCGCGCGGTTGAGTCGGGCCGATCGGATCATACAGCGCCACCAGGCTGCGCCCGCGACGGGCGTACATCAGGAAGGCTTCATCGTTGGGGTGGAACAGCAACGCCTTGTCGCCGGTCAGCGCCAGGCCGCCGTCGGGTTGGGAAGAGGCCATCAGGATCTTGCTGGCGCGTTCCAGCTCATCCGGGGTCGGCAGGTGGATCACCGGGCGCGCGGTCCGCAGCAGCCAGGTCAGCGACACGATCACCAGCAATACGGCGGCGCCGAGCAACGAGCGCAAGCCGCGCGGGGCGTTGGCATCGAGGGTGAACTGCCACCAGAGTTGATGGCTGTAAGGCACATCTTGATAGGCAAACAGCAACAGCCAGATCGACGCGCCCAACACGCAGACGCTGGCCACCAGGTACAGCGGCGAGAAGGGCAGTTCGGTCAGGCGGCTGGCGCGGTAGAACGAGCGCCGGAAGATCGCCAGCAGCACGGCGGTCATGGTCATCAGGCTGGCTTCTTCCCAGTCGAAGCCCTTGAGCAGTGAGAGCAGGGCGCCGACTAGCAGCAACACCATGGTCAGCATCCAGGCGGCTGATAAACGTCGACGCAGGCCTTGGGCCAGCAATAGGCACAGCACGCCGATCAGGCTGGCACCGAAGTGCGACGCGTCAATCAGGCGGTGGGGAATCAGGAAGCCGATGTTTTCCAGGCGTGAATCGATCTCCGGCGTGGCGCCGGAAAACAGCAGGACCACGCCGGACAAAAAAACCAGTACGGCCAGCACCGGTGCCGCAAGGCCGGATGCGACGCGCAGGCCCTGCTGAGTCTGGAACAGGCGCTGGGCCTCGTTGATCAGCAGGAAGATACAGGCGATCAGCAGCGGCAACACCACGTAGATCATCCGGTATAAGAGCAGGGCAGCAGCCAGTGGCGCAGCGCCGAGTTTGTCGGCGAAGGCTGCCAGCAGGATCGCTTCGAAAACCCCCACGCCTCCCGGTACATGGCTGAGCACGCCGGCGGCGAGGGCCAGCAGGTACACCAACAGGAACGGGCCGAAAGGCGGTGCTTCGGGCAGCAGCAGATAAAGGACAGCGGCTGCGGCGGCGACGTCCAGCGCGGTGATGATCAGTTGCAGGAACGTCAGGCGACGACCAGGCAGGCGCAGGGTGCGGCGCCCGGCCTTGACCAGCAGGTTATCCGGATAGGGTTGTTCCGGCAGGCGACGGCGATAGATACCGATGCACAGCATGGCCGACAACAGCAGCACCGCACCGGCGACACCGCCCAACAGGCTCTGCGGTAAATGCAGGTAGGTCGATGCCGCCGGCAGGTTGCTCAGCGTGGCCAACGCGGCCAGTGGCGGCAGCGCGCAGCCCAGCGCCAGGCTGGCGAACACGGTCATGTGGGCGACTTCCGACGCACCAATGCCGTGGCGTGCATATAAACGGTAGCGCACCGAGCCGCCCGAGAGCATCGACAGGCCGATGGCGTTGCCGATGGCAAAGGCAGTGAAGCCGCCCAGGGCCAGGGTCTTGGCGGGCAGTTTCACGCCGGCGTAACGTGCGCCGGAAAATTCATAGCCCAACAGAATGATGAAGCCGGCCACCGCTGCCGCGAACGCGCCGAGCAAGGCCGGTTTAGGCACCTCCAGGATCGAGTCATGGAGCGCGTAGAGGTCGAGTTCCAGCAGCAGGTGTCGGCAGGCGATCAGGGCAATTGCAAACAGCAGCAACGTAACGGCCAGGCCGATGGGTTGACGATATTTGCTCAACAGATCCAGCCAACGCAATCGAGTGGGAGCGATCGGTTGTTCCGCTGTGACAGTGTCGTGTGGTTCAGACGAGTTGGCGCGCATCAATCACCTCGTGGATTGTGCGCGACAGGATGGAGGTATCCAGCCAAGTTACCAATCCCTATGGACAAAATAATTACAAATATTAACGCGGATCACCGAGTGGGGCGACTGCGGCCATTGGTCGTAGAGGGTAGCGCTTGAGCATCGAGCATAGCGTGCAATGGGATGGACTCTACAAACCGTCTACGGTTTCATGAAAGATGCCATGCCATTGTTTCAGAAGAACTTTTTCACCGGATACAAAAAAGGCCACTCTTTCGAGTGGCCTTTTTTGATGTTTGGTTGCGGGAGCCGGATTTGAACCGACGACCTTCGGGTTATGAGCCCGACGAGCTACCAGACTGCTCCATCCCGCGTCTGTGGGCGGCATTCTACAGTCCAGCGACGAGGTGTCAACCGTTAATGAGTCGATGGCTCAAATTAACGGTGATTTATTCAAAATCAAGGCCTTGCCACTTTCATTGTAGGAACGAGCTTGCTCGCGAAAGGCGTCAACGATAACGCAGCGCTTCAGATAGCCAGCGGTGTGTTGAAGTTTTTCGCGAGCAAGCTCGCTCCTACAGGAGGGGAGGTAAAACAGGCGCGCACAAAAAAGGCCACTCTTTCGAGTAGCCTTTTTTGATGTTTGGTTGCGGGAGCCGGATTTGAACCGACGACCTTCGGGTTATGAGCCCGACGAGCTACCAGACTGCTCCATCCCGCGTCTGTGTGTCGGCATTCTACAGAGGATCGCGAGTGTGTCAACCCGAAAATAGAAGAAAAGCGCTTGTGGTTCAATCGCTTAGCTCTCCAAGGCGAGCGTGGTAGGGGCGCGGAGCCAGTCGGGCCGAGGCTTTCAGCTCTATTGGAGGGCTGAATTCGATTGAGAAAACAAATTCATCTGCGATATTTCGTACCGCTCAGGCAGAAGATTCAAACTACTGGTGCTATATACAGGGGTGAATGCGATACTGGCCATCCGTTGGTCCACACCCCGTTTATATGACGCAGCGCAAAATCATCCACGTCGACTGTGATTGCTTCTACGCCGCCATCGAGATGCGCGACGACCCGAGCCTGGCGCAAAAACCCTTGGCTGTCGGCGGTTCGGCAGATCGGCGGGGGGTGATCGCTACGTGCAATTACGAAGCGCGGGCGTATGGGGTGCGCTCGGCGATGTCATCCCGTCACGCGTTGAAGTTGTGCCCGGACCTGACGATCGTCAAGCCGCGCATGGATGCCTATAAAGAAGCATCGAAGGAAATCCAGACGATCTTTCGCGACTACACCGACTTGATCGAGCCGTTGTCGCTGGATGAAGCCTACCTCGACGTCTCCGACAGCCCGCACTTTGGCGGCAGTGCCACGCGCATCGCCCAGGACATTCGCCGGCGTGTCTCCAATCAATTGCACATCACCGTGTCTGCGGGCGTGGCGCCCAACAAGTTTCTGGCCAAGATCGCCAGCGACTGGAAAAAGCCCAACGGCCTGTTTGTGATTACCCCGGATCAGGTCGAAGATTTCGTCTCCCAGTTGCGGGTGAGTAAGTTGCATGGGGTCGGCAAGGTCACTGCCGACAAGCTGGCGCGCCTGGGCATTGAAGATTGCCTGCAATTGCGGGAGTGGAACAAGCTGGCGCTGGTGCGCGAATTCGGCAGTTTTGGTGAGCGCCTCTGGAGCCTCGCCCGTGGGATCGATGACCGCGTGGTGCAGAACGACAGCCGGCGGCAATCGATCAGCGTGGAAAATACCTACGATGTGGACTTGCCGGATCTTTCAAGCTGCCTGGCAAAACTGCCCGAACTCATGGACACCCTGGCCGGGCGCATGGCGCGTATCGACAGCAGCTACCGGGCGGGCAAGCCGTTCGTGAAGGTCAAGTTTCATGACTTTACCCAGACCACTTTGGAGCAGGCCGGGGCAGGGCGGGACCTGGAGAGTTATCAACAGCTGATGACCCAGGCGTTCAACCGTGGTGGGAAGCCGGTGCGGTTGTTGGGGATTGGCGTGCGCTTGCTGGATTTGAGCAGCGGTAACGAACAGCTCGAGTTTTCCTGGTAAAAAACCGGGTGCCTCCTGTAGGAGCGAGCTTGCTCGCGAAAAACGTCAACGATAACGCGTGTTTCCTGGAAGAACGCGGTGCCTGTGAGTTTTTCGCGAGCAAGCTCGCTCCTACAAAGAAACCTGGGATCAGCGTGCGTCAGGGTCTGCGACTAACCGCCCGGCATCCTTGGCCAGCGCCTGCAAAAACTCCTGCTGCAACTCTGGGTCATTGCGCGTGAGTTCGATCAGGCTTTGTTCGAGTTCGCTGGCTTCTTCTTCCAGGCCCAGCTCCGAGAGGCGCTTGACCCGGTGTACCCACTGGTTGACTTCGTCGTCTTCCAAATCGTCGTAGATCAGGCCATGGGCTTCCAGCAATTTTCCGCGCAGGGTGCTGCTGATCGCCAGGGTCGAATCCGTGTGCACGTCGTCCTGGCCGTCTTCCACGCTGATCTTCAAGGTGGTGATGCGGTTCAGGTCCTGTTCGGCAAACGGACTGTCCAACAGGTTCAGGCGCAGGACGCCGTCGCGGTCGGTGGTCAGTTCATGGGTCTGTTTGCCGGCGGTGACCTGTACCGGGCGTTCGCTCCAGGGCAGGCTCGAATACTCCAGGCGCTTGTCACGCTGGACTTCATCGATGCCCGCGAGGTTCTGCTGGGCACGGCCGTGGGATTGCACGTTCATGAACGGGTTAATGCCGTCCACGCCGTAGCTCAGCCAATCGCGGGTCATGCTGGCGGGCAGGTTGCCGA
Organism: Pseudomonas sp. R4-39-08; assembly: GCF_003852275.1. Classification (NCBI taxonomy): domain Bacteria; kingdom Pseudomonadati; phylum Pseudomonadota; class Gammaproteobacteria; order Pseudomonadales; family Pseudomonadaceae; genus Pseudomonas; species Pseudomonas sp. R4-39-08. Next base: position 4,678,140 of record NZ_CP027733.1, on the reverse strand, counting down.
GGGCGAAGATGTTCACCACATTGGCCCCCGCGCCAGCCACCAGCGCCACGGCACCCAGGGGCATCTCGTAGAGTTTGCGCCAGGGCTGATAAGGCGTGTAGCGGTCGTAACGCCGAGTGACTTCGAATTCGGTGACTTCAAAGGTCTTTTGCTCGTGAATCCGAACCCGACGTTGCGGCAGCTCCAGCACTTTGGGCTCACCTACATCGATCTGCAGGCTGTGGTCGAGCAACTTGCGCTCAACCCGCTCCTCGTGCTCACTGCGTTGCGACATCTGGTTGGCGCAGCCGCTGACCAGCAGGGCGCCGCACAAGGCGGCGCCCCCCAGGGCTCTGGTGTTTCGCTTGAACATGACTTCTCTTGATCTGGTTTTCAGCGACGAATACGCGCCTGAAGGAAAGACAGCACGTCAGCCACCGGCAACGGTTGGGCCTCGGCTTCGGTCCGGCTCTTGTATTCCAGATTGCCATCGGCCAGGCCGCGGTCACTGACCACGATCCGGTGGGGGATGCCAATCAGTTCCATGTCGGCGAACTTGATGCCCGGGCTGGTTTTCTTGTCCCGGTCATCGAGCAGCACTTCAAAACCGGCGGCCGTCAGTTCGGCATACAGTTTGTCGGTGGCTTCGCGTACTTGCTCGGTTTCATAGCGCAACGGCACCAGCGCAACCTGGAACGGCGCCAGGGCGTCGCTCCAGATGATGCCTTTCTCGTCGTTGTTCTGCTCGATGGCAGCGGCGACCACACGGGACACACCAATGCCGTAGCAGCCCATGTCCAGGGTGATCGGCTTGCCGTTCTCGCCCAGCACTTCGCACTTCATCGCCTTGCTGTACTTGTTGCCCAGCTGGAAGATGTGCCCGACTTCGATGCCGCGCTTGATCTCCAGGGTACCCTTGCCATCCGGGCTTGGGTCGCCGGCCACGACGTTGCGCAGGTCGGCCACGGTCGGAACCGGCAGGTCACGCTCCCAGTTCACGCCGAAGTAGTGCTTGTCGTCGATGTTCGCACCGATACCGAAGTCGCTCATCAGCTCGACCGAACGGTCGATGATGATCGGCAGCGGCAGGTTCAGCGGGCCGAGGGAGCCGGCGCCGGCGCCAATGGCGTCGCGCAGTTCGGCATCGGTGGCCATGACCAGCGGGCTGGCCACGCCAGGTTGCTGGGCCGCCTTGATTTCGTTGAGCTCGTGGTCGCCACGGATCACCAGGGCGATCAGCTTGCCTTCTTCTTCGGCGCGCACGATCAGGGTCTTGATGGTCTTTTCAATCGGCAGATTGAATTTTTCCACCAGGGCCGCGATGGTCTTGGTATCCGGGGTGTCGACCAGGCGCAGTTCTTCGGCTGGCGCTGGGCGCGAGGTTTCCCGTGGGATGGCTTCGGCTTTCTCGATGTTCGCCGCGTAGTCGGAACCGTTGCTGAACGCGATGTCGTCTTCGCCGGATTCGGCCAGCACGTGGAATTCGTGGGAGCCGGCACCGCCGATGGAACCGTTGTCCGCTTCAACCGGGCGGAATTTCAGGCCCAGGCGCGTGAAGATGTTGCAGTAGGCCTGGTGCATGCGGTCGTAGGTCGCCTGCAGGGACGCCTGGTCGGCATGGAACGAATAGGCGTCCTTCATGATGAATTCACGGCCGCGCATCAAGCCGAAGCGTGGGCGGATTTCATCACGGAATTTGGTCTGGATCTGATACAGATTCAGAGGCAGCTGTTTATAGCTGCTCAACTCGTTGCGCATCAGGTCGGTGATGACTTCTTCATGGGTCGGGCCGGCGCAGAAATCGCGGCCATGACGGTCCTTGAAGCGCAGCAGCTCGGGGCCGTACTCTTCCCAGCGTCCGGATTCCTGCCACAGTTCAGCCGGTTGGGTGCTCGGCATCAACACTTCCAGAGAGCCAGCAGCGTTCATTTCCTCACGAACGATGGCTTCGACCTTGCGCATCACCTTCAAGCCCATGGGCAGCCAGGTGTACAGGCCGGAGGCCAGTTTGCGGATCATGCCGGCGCGCAGCATCAGCTGATGGCTGATCACAACCGCATCGGAAGGCGTTTCTTTCTGTGTGGCGAGCAAATATTGACTGGTACGCATGGTAGGCCGTTGTCGGTTGCTTGGACTTGAAATGACTTGGGATTGTACGGGCGCTTGCTGCTGGAGTACAGGCGTGACATTGCGGGGGATCTGACTGACTGTAGGAGATCCAAATGTGGGAGGGGGCTTGCCCCCGATAGCGGTGGGTCAGTGATACATAAGCGCCTGACACCCTGCTATCGGGAGCAAGTCGAATCGTCGCACCGCCCCTCCCACATTGACCGAGTCGTATCAGTCTTCTTGCGGGGGATTCAACTGGGCGCGCCGATTCTCCTGGAACCAGTGCAGGGCAATCAGGAACAACGTCGGCACCCCCAGCAGGCAGGTGATCATAAAGAAACTGTGATAGCCGAACTTCTCCACCATCACCCCTGAGTACCCGCCGATCAGGCGCGGCAGCAACAGCATGATCGAGCTGAGCAGCGCGTATTGGGTGGCGGAGAACTTGAGGTTGGTCAGGCTCGACAGGTAGGCGACAAACGCAGAGGTGGCCAGGCCGGAGCTGAAGTTATCCAGGGAAATGGTGACGATCAGCATCTGCAGGTCGGGGCCCATGTCGGCGAGCATCACGAACAACAGATTGGTGCCAGCCGAGGCCACGCCACCGATGAACAGGATCGGCAGAATCCCGAACCGCACGATCAACAGGCCGCCCATGCCGGCGCCGAGCAGGGTCATGATCAGGCCGAAGATCTTGCTGACCCCGGCAATCTGGTCCTTGGTAAAACCCTGGTCGATATAGAACACGTTAGCCATCACGCCCATGACGGTATCGGACATGCGATAGGTGGCGATCAACCCGAGCAGCAGCAACGCCTGCCAGCGGTAGCGCAGGATAAAGTCGTTAACCGGCGTCAGTACCGGCGCCAGGCCACGGCGGCCCATGGCCGAGAGGCACAGGGCGGTGAGCAGGATATAAAGGATGGCCCGCAGGAAAGCACGGTCTTCCATCAGCAGTTCCCACAGGCTCACGCCCTGGAACAGCACGCTGGCGAAATCCGTGTTGTACAGCTGGGTAAACATGGCAGGCACCGACACCAGCAGCACAATCAGCACGAACACTGACGCCAACTGATGCACGAAGCTATAGCGCCCGGCCTGCAACTGGGTGCGCAGCGGCACGTTGGGTTCGCGCATCAACAGAGTGGTGAGCAGGGCCGGAACCATCAACACGCCGAACAGCACATAGGTGCCGGTCCATGCCGAGTGCTTATAGTTGAAACCGGTGGAGCCGAAGCCTTCGGCAAAGAACAGCGCGCCGGCCGTGGCCAGCAGGGCAGCGATGCGATAACCGGACATATAGCTGGCGGCCAGGGCGGCCTGGCGGCTGTCGTCGGCGATTTCCAGGCGGTAGGCGTCGACGGCGATGTCCTGGGTGGCCGAGGCGAAGGCAACGACGACGGCAATGGCAATCAGCCAGGACAAGTGTTTTTGTGGGTCACAAAAGCCCATGCCGATCAATCCGAGGATCACCAGCGACTGGGAAAGCACCAGCCAGGAACGCCGGCGCCCGAGTTTACCGAGCAATGGCAGGCGCCATTGGTCGAGCAGCGGCGACCAGACCCACTTGAAGGCGTAGGCCAGCCCGATCAGGCTTGCATAACCGATGGTCTCGCGGGCCACACCCGCTTCACGCAGCCATACGGAAAGCGTCGAGAACACCAACATATAAGGCATGCCGGCAGCGAAACCGAGCAACAACAGCACTAACGTCGAGGGGCTGGCATAGGCGGCGAGCGCGGCGCGCCAGGTTTTACGGGGCATGGGCTGGAGTCTGCCTCAGATTTGCGGAAACAAAGCGCGCACTCTAACCGCTGTGCTCTACCGGGCGCCAGCCATGGCGCTGAATATCAACGCGATTGTTCAGGATGCTGACACCTTCGCTGCGTAAACGCGCACGTTGCTCGTCACCTGAGGCGCTGCCCACCGGCAGACTTATCCGACCACCGGCACCCAGCACCCGATGCCAGGGCAGTCGGGTGTCTGCGGGAAGCTGGCTCAGGGTACGCCCGACCCAGCGTGCGGCGCGCCCCAACCCGGCCAGGTGCGCCAACTCGCCGTAGCTTACGACGCAACCTGTCGGCACTTGCGCCAAGGTTAGGTAAAGCGCGGTGCGGCGTATGTCGGCGGGGCTTTGCGGGGTGTCGGCAGGTTCATTCACTGTGGGGCTATCCGTTGAGAACGTCGGTGTTTTTGTAAGAAACGTCTGTAAACTTGGGGGTGAGCATGGAACTCACTATAAATAGTTGAGTCAGTTCAGGCTATCCACGACGATAGCCCCTTCTTTTCGCCAACCCCGAGCCCCGTATCTGCTTATGTTGTCCAGAACCCTGCTGTGCCTCGCTGTCCTCAGTGCTTCCACGCCCCTGCTCGCCGATACCGTCTGGTTGAAGAACGGTGACCGCCTGACCGGCAAGATCAAAGTTTTCGACGGTGGCAAGTTGCTGATCCAAACCAGCTACGGGGGCGCCATCCCGGTGGATTGGAAGCAGGTGAAAACCCTGGAGAGCGACCAGGAGTTGCTGGTCAAGCAGGACGCCTATAGTGGTGAAAAGGCCAAGTCCCTCAAGGCTGCGGAGGATGGCAAAGTCGTGCTGGCCAACGGCGAAGCACCCAAGACCGTGGACCTGGCCAGTATCCAGCAGATCCTCAAGCCCAAGCCTGTGATCGAAGACCTGGTGTGGAAGGGCAACATCGACCTGGCGCTGGACTACAAGCGCGCCGACAAAGACACCAACGACTACGACGTCGACTTCAAGACCTCGGCCCGTCACGGCCAGTGGCGCCATACCGGCAAGGGCGAGTACAACCGCGAATTCCAGGACGACGTCACCACCACCGATAACTGGGCCCTGGAATACGATCTGGACCGCTTCATCACCGAGCACTGGTTCTGGCAGGGCCGCCTGACCTACAAGCGCGATAAGGTCGAAGACCTGGCGCGCCAACGCACCGTCGGTACCGGCCCGGGCTATCAGTTCTGGGACGATGAACTGGGCGCGTTCTCCCTCGGCTCGCTGATCAACCGCACCGATTACGAATACGCCGATGGCGGCAAGGACAACTTCTATTCCCTGGCCATGAAGTGGAACTACAACCGCTACCTGGTAGGCAAGACCGTGGAATTCTTCACCAACGGTGAGCTGGGCAAGCCGATCGACGGTCCGGCCGAGTATGCCCTGGATGCCGAGATGGGCCTGCGCTACAAGGTCACCGAATGGGCCTCGCTCAATCTCAAGGCCGAGCGCGACGTCATCAGCGGCGACTCCGACAGCAGCTTGAGCAAGACCCGCTACACCGCAGGGTTTGGCGTGGCCTGGTAACGCGGCATCGAGCACCCTGGCAACCTGCGCGGATATTGATTACCTTGTGTTGAGATCCATTCCCATATGCCATGGGCGGCGAAACAACCCAGGAGTTATACATTGAGCGCGCACGTTGCCAGGAACGCCCGAGAGCTGTTGCTCAAGGAATACCGTGGGGCCTTGGCCACACAATCCAAAGCCATGCCCGGTTTTCCCTTCGGTTCGGTCGTGCCGTACTGCCTCGACGAGCAGGGCCGGCCGCTGATCCTGATCAGTCGCATCGCCCAGCACACCCACAACCTGCAGAACGACCCCAAGTGTTCGTTGCTGGTGGGTGAGCGCGAAGCCGACGATGTGCAGGCCGTCGGGCGCCTGACCTACCTGGCGCAAGCCGAAAAACTCGACGACGCCGCTGCGATCGAAGCCGCCGCCGAGCGCTATTACCGTTACTTCCCCGAGTCGGCCAACTACCACAAGGCCCACGATTTCGATTTCTGGGTGCTCCAGCCGGTGCGCCACCGGTATATCGGCGGGTTCGGCGCGATCCACTGGGTCGACCGCCTGACCTTGGCCAATCCGTTCGCGGGCAACGCCGAACGCAGCATGATCGAACACATGAACAGCGATCACGCCAAGGCCATCGCCCATTACGTCGACCTTGCCGGTTTACCGACGACCGAGCCTGCGCAACTGGCCGGCATCGACAGCGAAGGCATGCACCTGCGTATCGGCCAGTCCCTGCACTGGCTGCCGTTTGGCGAACCTTGCAACACGCCGACACAAGTACGCGAAGCCTTGGTTTCATTGGCTCACGCCGAATCCTGGCCGAAAAAATCAGACGTTAGTGCTTGAATTCACGAAAAGGCGACGTCATCTAAGGTGAACTAGCAAGGCATTCTTGCGTTGAGGAACCATTTGATGCGCCCTTTTTTGTTGCTTTTTCTATTGTTTCCGGTGCTGGAGCTGTTCGTATTCGTTCAAGTCAGCGGTGCGATCGGATTTTTCCCGGCACTGCTGCTGATCATTCTCGGCTCGATGCTCGGCGTGCTGGTGCTGCGCGTCGCCGGGCTGGCGACGGCACTGCGTGCCCGTGAAAGCCTGAACCGCGGCGAGCTGCCCGCCCAGACCATGCTCGAAGGCCTGATGATGGCCCTGGCCGGTGGCCTGTTGATCCTGCCGGGTTTCATCAGCGACGTGGTGGGCCTGGTCATGCTGCTGCCGGTCACACGCAAATTGCTGGCCGGCAAGATGCGCCAGCGTGCCGAAGAAGCGGCCCTGCGCCAGCGTGCTTTTGCCGACGACCTGCAACCCCGTGGCGGCCCGGCCCCGCGCCAGCCCTTGGGGCGTGAAGGCGATGTGATCGAAGGCGAATTCGAACACCGCGACAACAAATAACTGCTTCACCGGCACGGCACCTTCGGGTGCCGTGTTGCATTTCATCCTTGGGCAAACACAAAAAATTTACTGCGCTGGCCCTTGTAATAAGCCTGGGCGCCCTTATGTAACGGTCACCGCAAGGTTTCTGGTGGTGACACTAGACAGACTTCCGCAGTTCGCCCAGCGAGCCGCGACCGGCACCGCCGGAATTTAACCCGCCGGAATTGATACCGGCCGATGAAAAACACATTAGGAGAGATCGACAATGAGTAACCTTCGTCCTCTGCACGACCGCGTCGTCATCCGTCGCAGCGAAGAAGAAAAGAAAACCGCTGGCGGTATCGTCCTGCCAGGTTCGGCTGCTGAAAAAGCCAACCATGGCGTGATTCTCGCTGTCGGCCCAGGCAAATCCCTGGACAACGGTGATGTACGTGCGCTGGCCGTTAAAGTCGGTGACAAGGTTGTTTTCGGCCCTTACTCCGGCAGCAACACTGTGAAAATCGACGGCGAAGACTTGCTGGTAATGGCTGAGAACGAGATTCTCGCCGTACTGGAAGGCTGATTTCCCCGCTCATTTTCCCGTTTACTCCAAAGTATTTAAGGAATATCGATCATGGCTGCTAAAGAAGTTAAATTCGGCGACTCCGCTCGCAAGAAAATGCTCACCGGTGTCAACGTCCTGGCTGACGCAGTAAAAGCGACCCTGGGCCCGAAAGGCCGTAACGTGATCATCGAGAAGAGCTTCGGCGCTCCGACCATCACCAAGGACGGCGTTTCCGTCGCCAAAGAAATCGAACTGGAAGACCGTTTCGAAAACATGGGCGCGCAGCTGGTCAAAGACGTTGCCTCCCGTGCCAACGATGACGCCGGTGACGGCACCACCACCGCGACCGTACTGGCTCAGGCCATCGTCAACGAAGGCTACAAGGCCGTCGCTGCCGGAATGAACCCGATGGATCTCAAGCGCGGTATCGACAAGGCGACCATCGCCATCGTTGCCGAGCTGAAAAACCTGTCCAAGCCATGCGCTGACACCAAGGCAATCGCTCAGGTAGGCACCATCTCCGCCAACTCCGACAGCTCCATCGGCGACATCATTGCCGAAGCCATGGAAAAAGTCGGCAAAGAAGGCGTGATCACCGTTGAAGAAGGCTCGGGCCTGGAAAACGAACTGTCGGTTGTAGAAGGCATGCAGTTCGACCGTGGCTACCTGTCCCCGTACTTCGTCAACAAGCCAGACACCATGGTTGCCGAGCTGGACAGCCCGCTGATCCTGCTGGTCGACAAAAAGATCTCCAACATCCGCGAAATGCTGCCAGTGCTGGAAGCCGTTGCCAAAGCCGGCCGCCCATTGCTGATCGTTTCCGAAGACGTTGAAGGCGAAGCCCTGGCGACTCTGGTTGTGAACAACATGCGTGGCATTGTCAAGGTTGCAGCCGTCAAGGCTCCAGGCTTCGGCGACCGTCGCAAGGCCATGCTGCAGGACATCGCCGTATTGACCGGCGGTACCGTTATCTCCGAAGAGATCGGCCTGAGCCTGGAAAGCGCCACCCTGGAAAACCTGGGTAGCGCCAAGCGTGTGACCATCTCCAAGGAAAACACCATCATCGTTGACGGTGCTGGCGTTGAAGGTGACATCGAGTCGCGTATCGCTCAGATCCGCGCTCAAGTAGCCGAGACTTCCTCGGACTACGACCGTGAAAAACTGCAAGAGCGTCTGGCCAAGCTGTCCGGCGGCGTTGCGGTGATCAAGGTTGGCGCCGGTTCCGAAGTCGAAATGAAAGAGAAGAAGGCCCGCGTTGAAGACGCCCTGCACGCAACCCGTGCAGCCGTTGAAGAAGGCGTGGTACCTGGCGGTGGCGTTGCGCTGATCCGTGCTCTGGAAGCCCTGACCAACCTGACCGGCGACAACGCTGACCAGAACGTTGGTATCGCTGTACTGCGTCGTGCCGTTGAAGCACCGCTGCGCCAGATCGCTGCCAACTCCGGCGACGAGCCAAGCGTTGTGGTCAACGAAGTCAAGAACGGCAAAGGTAACTACGGTTACAACGCTGCGACTGGCGTCTACGGCGACATGATCGAAATGGGCATCCTGGACCCAACCAAGGTGACTCGTTCCGCGCTGCAAGCGGCAGCCTCCATCGGCGGTCTGATCCTGACCACCGAAGCTGCAATCGCCGACAAGCCTAAGGCTGAAGGCGCTGGCGGCGGTATGCCAGACATGGGCGGCATGGGTGGTATGGGCGGCATGATGTAAGCCAGCCTTACCCGGCTAGTTAAAAAACCCCGTCTGCAGCGATGCAGGCGGGGTTTTTTTATGGGTGTTGCGCAAGCCGTCAACGGGACGTGGCGGGCTTCGATGGCCGGTACAACAGTAGGCAATACATGCCCAGGCAGATCAGCCAGCAGAAAATCGCCGTCCACACGTTGTGGGAAAAAAAGTGCGCCCCTTGCAACATGCGACTGACGGAAAAGACGCTGCCCAAGCCCACCGCGAAGATAAACGCGTTGCGCGCCATGCGTGGCCGACGATCGCGCAGGGCGAAGAACCAGGCGAACAAGGCAAAGCCGGTTGCCGCATGCCCGCCGGGCCAGCAGCGACCGGGTTTATCGGTCGGCGGGCGAGGGCTGAGCAGTTCGCTGTAGGTTTCCTGGCCACCGAATTCCTTGAGGCTCCAGGGGCACTGCACAGCGGTGATGGTTTTCAACGGCGCCACAAAGGCCGTCGCCATTGCCAGGGAAAGTACCAGGCAGACCAGTTCACGGCGGTAGGGCTTGAGTCGCTGCAGGATGAAACTGCCGACCAGCCCGAGAATCGCCAGTACCGAAAACAGGATCACCAGCTGCTTGGCTCGATCATGCAGGATGTCTTCGAGGAAGAAGCTATAGCGGCCGATGAAGCCGCCCTGCTCGGCGTCGTAGAAGCGTTTGGCCAGGTCCATGTCCAGCGAGGTCAGCTGCAGAAGCAGCAAGACCAATGCGGCGCCGACGGGGAGGCCCAGACACAGCCAAAAATTAAGCGGTTTAGAAACGGGTAGGGAGGCGGGGGGCTTCATGACGGACCTTGGTAAAAAACGTCCCGTACTCACCCGCACGGGACGTTTTGATTAGCGTGTGCTCAGGGCTGGGGCCTCTTCCTTGGGGGCTCTCCAACTCAGCAGTTGTTGCTTGTAGTCGTAGCTGGCGGCTTGGTAATAGGTGATCGCCCGCTGGATCAACGGGTCGTCGCTGCCGACGCGCAGTTCCTGGCTGTCCCCCAGCGCCTGGTCATGACGACGCAGGCCTTTGCGCGGGCTGAGAATCGCCAGGTTCGTGCCGTCAAACAGGCCAAGGTGCTGGTAGTTGCCGACCACCACGCGCGGTGGCAGCGGGTTGTCTTGCAACAGGTTGCGGCCAAAGAACGTTGATTCGTAGCTCAGGTTGATCAAGCCCAGCAGCGTCGGCGCCAGGTCGATCTGGCTGGCCAGTTGCGCGGTTTCCCGGGCGTCGATCAGCTTCGGTGCATAGATGAACAGGGGGATCTGGTAGTTGGTGATGGGCAAGTCTTCCTTGCCTGCACTGCCGGCGGTGTGGTCGGCGACGAACACGAAGATCGTGTTATCGAACCAGGGCTTCTGACGCGCGGCGTCGAGGAACTGGCCGATGGCGTAGTCGGTGTATTTCACCGCGCCGTCACGGCCCTTGCCGGATTTGATATCGATACGCCCGTCCGGGTAGGTGTAGGGACGGTGGTTGGAGGTGGTCATCAACTGCAGCAAAAACGGCTGCTGCTTGGCGTAGTCGGCATCGGCCAGATTCAGGGTTTGTTTGTACAGGTCCTCGTCGGCCATGCCCCAGGCGTTTTTAAACGAGATTTGCGCTTCGGGCACACTGCTCTGGTCGACGACGCGATAGCCATTGCCGCTGAAAAACGCATTCATGTTGTCGAAATAACCGCGCCCGCCGTAGACGAACACGCTGTCGTAGCCAATGGCGGAAAGCTGCTGCCCAAGGCTGGCGAAACCGCTTTCGCGGCCGATGCGCTTGACGATAGAGCGCCCAGGCGTAGGAGGAACCGCCAGGGTGATGGCTTCCAGGCCACGGTCGGTGCGCGTACCGGTAGCATAGAAGTTATTGAAGTACAGGCTCTGTTGGCGCAGCGCATCGAGGTAGGGCGTGAGGTGGCGCTCGTCGCCGTTGCTGCCCATGTATTTGGCGCTGAAACTTTCGATGGTGACCAGCACGATATTGGGCTTGCGCAGCGTGCCAGGGTTGGTGATGGTGCGGCGGATATCCAGTGGGTCCTGGCCGATGAAACGGGCGTTGGGTTCACTGAGTTCGGCGCGCAATTGCTTGGCGACTACGTCGGTTGGCAGGCTTTTATAGAACTGCGTGTAGTCCAGTTCGTTGTTACGGAACGCGGCAAAGAACTGATAGGGGCCATTGCTGGCCAGTTCGTTGTTGTAGGCGTTGCCACCTTGGGTGCGCGGGCTGTCCTGGCTGATCAATTGCAGGCTGAGGCCGGCGACCACCAGCAAGGCCACGGCATTCACCAACCGGCCACGCAGCGCCGGCAGGGGCGCGGCCATCGCGGCGTTGAAGGGCTTGCGCAGGGCCACGCTGAGGATCAGCGCGAGCATCGCCAGCAGGCTGAGCAGCTTGCCGATCGGGTAGGACTCCAGCAGGTTGTTCAACACCTCGTCGGAGTACACCAGGTAATCAACGGCGATAAAGTTGAAGCGCACGCCGAATTCATCCCAGAACAGCCATTCGGCCACCGAGGTAAACAGCATCGCGAACAGGCTCGCCGTGAGCAGCGCTTGCAAAAACCAGCGATGACCGCGGCGGCGCCACAACGCTGGCGGGCACAGCAACAGGTACAGCCCCAGCGGCAATGCCGCGTAGGCCAGGAAGCCGAGGTCGTAGAGCAAGCCCACGCCGAACACCGGCAGCAGGTTACCGCCGACTTCATCCAGGTGAGTGATGAGCAGCACGCTGCGGGTGAGCAGGAAAACAACCAGCCAGGCGCCGGTTATCAACAGCAAATAGCGCACAGGCGCGGTTTTGGGGAGCCCCATGTCAAATTTCCTTTTATCAATGGCGGCGATCTTCACGCTGACACTGTAGTCAGTTTGTGAAGCTATAGTGAAAAACTCGTTTGGCTGCCCAATCAGTTGAAAACCTTTATCGACGGGCCTCGCCGCTCTATCCCTGAGCCGCACTTGGCCTTAAGCTGCGCGAGCCAACACGGCCGTTACCGCGTACGGAGACACTGCCCATGCGAATTTTATTGGTTGAAGACAACCGCGATATTCTGGCCAACCTGGCCGATTACTTGGGGCTCAAAGGCTACACAGTGGACTGTGCGCAGGACGGTTTGTCGGGCCTGCACCTGGCCGCCACCGAGCATTACGACTTGATCGTGCTCGACATCATGCTGCCCGGCATCGATGGCTACACCCTGTGCAAACGCCTGCGTGAAGATGCACGCCGCGACACCCCGGTGATCATGCTCACCGCCCGCGACCAGTTGGACGACCGGCTGCAGGGCTTCAAGTCCGGGGCCGATGACTACCTGCTCAAGCCGTTCGCCTTGTCCGAACTGGCCGCGCGCATCGAAGCGGTGCTGCGCCGGGCCCAGGGTGGCGGGCGGCGTGTGTTGCAAGTGGGCGACCTGCATTACGACCTCGACACCCTGGAGGTCACGCGCGAAGGGCGCATGCTCAAGCTCAACCCGGTCGGCCTGAAGCTGCTGGCAGTATTGATGCAGAAAAGCCCGCACGTATTGCGTCGGGAAATTCTCGAAGAAGCCTTGTGGGGCGATGATTGCCCGGACAGCGACAGCTTGCGCAGCCACGTCCACCAATTGCGCCAAGTGATCGACAAACCTTTCGCCAAGCCGCTGCTGCAAACGGTGCACGGTGTGGGTTATCGCCTCGCCGAGGGCCGTGATGGAGTTTAAGCAAAGCCTTGCCCAGCGGATCATCATCGCCTTTGCCTTGATGAGCGCGTTGGTAGCGGGGGCTTTCGCCATGGGCATCGTCGCGACGGTGCACCTGGTGGAAGAGAAGTTGATTTCGGCGGGCCTGGGTGGCGATCTGCAACGGCTGCTGTTGATGGACAGCATGGAAGACTGGCGACACCGGCCGGAGCCTGACCAGTTGTTTTATTTCAGCGGCGGCCCCGGCGATTTCGAGCTGCCCAAGGACCTGCGGCATCTGGACCCAGGCTTTCATGAAGTGTTTCGCGAGTCGCTGTCATACCACGCCATGGTCGAGGTGATCGATGGCCGGCGTTATGTGCTGCTGCAGGACCAGAGCGATTTCGAAGAGCGCGAGCGCGTCCTGTTTGCCGTGGTGCTGGTGGGCTTCGTGCTCAGCCTGGCGTTGGCGGTGTTTCTCGGCTGGGTGCTGGCGCGCAAGGTGATGGCGCCGGTGGTACGGCTGGCGCGCCAGGTGCGCCATCGCGACCAGTTGCTCGGGCTTGCCCCGCCTCTGGCACCGGATTATGCGGCCGACGAAGTGGGCGAGTTGGCGGTGGCGTTCGATGCCACCCTGGGTCGCTTGCGCCAGGCGCTGTCTCGCGAGCAGTTGTTTACCAGCGATGTGAGCCATGAATTGCGCACACCCTTGATGGTGCTGGCCAGTTCCTGCGAGCTGTTGCTGGAGAACCCGGCAATCGATCAACGGGGGCGCAACCAGGTCCAGCGAATCGCCCGGGCCTGTGAAGAAATGCGCGAACTGGTGCAGACCTTCCTGATGCTGGCCCGTGCCCAGCATGACGATGCCGCCATGTCGGCCCAGGTCAACCTGACACAGGTGGCTGAGGACCTGCTCGGGATCTGGCGCGGGCCCATCGAGCAAAAGGGCCTTGAACTGATCTACTGCCCAGGCAATCCGCTGGATACCCGCTACAACACCACCTTCCTGCATGCGGTGATGGGCAATCTGTTGCGCAATGCACTGCATTACACCGAGCAAGGGTTTATCCGCCTCACCCTGGAGCCCAGCGGTTTTGTGGTGGAGGATTCCGGCGTGGGCATTCCTGAAGACAAGCGTGAGGCGATGTTCGAGCCGTTTGTGCGGGGCAGCGAGAAGCGCGGCGAGGGGCTGGGCTTGGGCTTGTCGCTGGTGCAGCGCATCTGTGAGAACCAAGGCTGGAGCGTGACTCTGAGCACCATGGAGCCCAATGGTTGCCGTTTTCATGTGGAATTGGATCAAGTCAAAACCTGACCGCTCAGTCTGACAATTTGCTGCTGCACGACGCCGGTTTTTCAGCGAAGATGGCCCGATGCTACTGAATGTTTCTGTAAAGTCTTGAAATGTATGCAATTGGACAGGACAAGTTTTTCACAACGAGTTGACTTGTTGATCACAGTTCGCTGCTTAGGGTTGTAGGCATCAGTAATTGGAGATGTAAGATGCCTTCGCCGATCAAGTTAGAGTTTTCTGAAAAGTACGACGATAACCACGCTCACCGCTATTTGCTCAAGCATCAGGACAATCTGGCCCGCCGGTGGTCCCACAAACGCGACGAGCAGCTGGCGCGCGCAGCGCTGGCCATGGCCGGTGAGCCCGGCCTGGTGTTAGACCTGCCGTGTGGTGCAGGGCGATTCTGGCCGTTGCTGGCCGAGAAACCCAACCGCGTGATTATCGGGGCCGACAATTCGGCCTCGATGTTGAAGGTCGCCACGGTGGCCCAACCCCCGGAAGTGGTGAAACGGGTACGTCCTTTGCAGACATCTGCCTTTGATATCGATTTGCCAGATAATTCGGTCGACAGTATTTTCTGCATGCGCTTGATGCACCACATCGGTGACCCAGCGCACAGGATGACAATACTGCGGGAGTTTCAACGTGTTACCCGTGACAGCGTGATTATCTCGCTGTGGGTGGATGGCAATTTCAAGGCTTGGAAGCGTAAGCGCGCCGAAGTGCGTCGTCGTAAGAAAGGTGAGCAGGAAGGTTACCAAAACCGGTTTGTGTTACCGGCTGCTACTGTCGAGGCAGAATTCGAGCAGGCCGGTTTCCGGGTTCAGGAATCCCTGGACTTCATGCCGCTCTACGCCATGTGGCGAGTCTATGTATTGCGTAAGAGGTAACAGGATGGCAGTTGAGTGCGTAGTCGGCAGTCATGTAGCTCCCGAAGAACGATTTGATTTTTTCTGGCGCCAGCAGGGCGAATGGGTAGAAGAGCCCAATCGTCGGCGTGGCGGTGAAAGTGGCGTACAGCGGGTGGTCAGTTCCAATGGCCGTTTGCTCTACTGCAAGCGCCAGACCGGCCACATCTACCGCAGTTGGCTGCATCCGTTTGGACGTCCGACCGTGTTGCGTGAACGTGATGCCCTCAGGGGCCTGCGCTTGCTCGATGTACGGGTGCCGGAGATGGTGTTCTGCGAGGCGCGACGCGACCCCGAGCATCAATGGAAAGCCTTGCTGGTCACCGCTTCGCTGGACGGTTTCGACGAGATCGAAAACTGGTACGCCGCCGGTGGTCGTGAGCAATACGGCGAGGAGGTGCATGAACGCCTGCTCAAGGAGCTGGCCACTACCCTGGCGCGCATGCACAAAGGGCGCTGGCAGCATGGTTGCCTGTATATCAAGCACATCTTCGTGCGGGTCACCGGCGAGGGCGATGCGGTGACTGTGGAAGTGGCGTTGCTGGACTTTGAAAAATGTCGCCAGCGTCTGACCGCTTATCGGGCCGCCTCCCATGACATGCTGCAATTGCGCCGCCATTCGTCGTGGAACGATACCGACTGGAAAAAACTCAGCTACTTTTATGAGACGGCGTTTGGCAGCGCTATCAAGGGTTTAACCAGATGAAGCTAGAAATAGCACGAGGTGTGTTCCTGGTCGGGGCGTTGGGCATTGCAGCCCTCGCCCTGGCTGCGTGGGAACAGCCTCGCACACAGGTACTCAGTGCGGCGCAAGGCGGTGGGCTATGCCTGCAGCCACGTGTCGCCAAGGTCAGTGTGGCGGCCAAGCCCGATCATGAATTGCTGTTATTCATGTTCGGGATGTCTCAAGCGATGAGGCCGCAGAGTTGAAACGATTGAACCCCCCAGGAAGGGCTTCGCGATGCGAGGCCCTTTTTTTGGGACTCAGCGGGGGCAATCGGGTGAGCGCAAGTCACTGCAGTGAACTGAAGGCGCACTCACCGATCACGCTATTGAGGGGGCACCTTGTCAGCTTTGGTCAGCGCCGTGTACACCGTCGGCAGGACGAACAGGGTGAATAGGGTACCAATCGACATGCCGGTGGCGATCACCATACCGATATCGAACCGACTGACCGCACCCGCACCGCTGGAAAAAATCAGCGGGACGACGCCCATTACCGTTGCCAGGGTCGTCATCAGAATCGGCCGCAGGCGAATCGCAGCCGCTTGTTCGACCGCAGCGCGCGCGCACAGGCCTTTTTCCTTGCGCAGTTGATTGGCGAACTCAACGATCAGGATGCCGTGCTTGCTGATCAGGCCGATTAACGTGACCAGCCCGATTTGCGTGTAGATATTCAGGGTGGACCAACCCAGAAACAGTGCGATCAATGCACCGCATACCGACAGCGGTACCGTCACCAGTATCACCAGGGCATCGCGCAGGCTTTCAAACTGCGCCGCCAATACCAGGCCGATGAGCGCCAACGCCAGGCCAAACGTGCCCCATAGCGCATTTCCCTCCTGCACGAACTGACGTGTCGCGTTGCGGTAATCGAAGGTATAGCCCGCTGGCGCCTCCTCCTGGGCGATGGTTTGCAGGGTCTGCAGTGCGTTGCTCATACCCACAATCGGAAAGGCCGACACCGTGACTGAATTGAGCTGTTGAAACTGATTCAACTGCCGTGGCCGAACCTGTGGGCTGGAGACTGTGGTCAGCGTCGACAAGGGCAGTAATTGGCCCTTGGCGTTTTTGACTGCGTACTGGCTCAGCCAGGCGGGGTTGTCCCGATAGCTGCGCTCCACTTGAGCAATCACTTTGTAGAGATGACCGTCGATACTGAATCGGTTGATTTCCGCTTCAGCCAGCAGGGTGCTCAAGGTCAGGTCCAGATCCTCCATGGACACGCCCATCTGGGCGGCCTTGGTCCGGTCAATTTCGACCGTTACTTCGGGTCGGTCGAAGGCCAGGTCGATATCCACGTAGGCAAACTTTCCTGAGTCGATCGCGCGTTGTTTGATGCGCTCGGCCACGCCGATCATCGAGTTGTGGTCCTGCTGGGAGCTGATGACAAAGCCAAAGGGCAGCCCTTCACCTGTGCCTGGCAAGGAAGGCAGGTTGAACGCGAAGACTTGCAGGCCGGGGTTGTTGTCGAGTTTTTCGCGCAAGGGTGTCAGGACGCTCATCTGTGTACGTTCACGTTCCTCCCAGGGTTTGAGCAGGAAGCCGCCAACGCCTGAATGTACGCCGTCCAGGCCGTTGATCTGGAAGGATGCCTGGTATTCGGGAAAGGTTTTGAAGGGTTCGATAAAGTCCTGGGTGTAGCGGTTCAGGTACGCCAGGTTGGTCGGTTGGGGCGCATTGGACAGGATAAAAATCAGGCCCTTGTCCTCGTCGGGCGCCAACTCCGAGAGGGTGAACGTGAGCATGACGGGGATCAGGCAGAGTACGAGCGCGGCGAATACCACTACCACGGACTGCGCTTGCATGATCTGGTGCAGACGGCGCTGATAGCGCGTTTTCAACGCGTTGAAGAATCGGTCCAGCACCCGCGTCAGGCCCTGTGGCTGTGTTTCAGGGCGCAGCAAAATGGCACACATCATCGGTGACAGCGTCAACGCCACGATCCCGGAAATCACCACAGCGCCGGCCAGGGTCAGGGCAAACTCTTTGAACAGCGCCCCGGTCAGGCCCTGCATGAAACCGATGGGTGTATAGACTGCGGCCAGCGTGATGGTCATCGACACCACCGGGATGCAAACCTCTCTTGCCCCTTGATCGCGGCCTCAAGTGGGGACTTACCCTGTTCGATGTGGCGGTGAATGTTTTCCATCATCACGATGGCGTCATCGACCACCAGGCCGATCGCCAGAACCATGGCCAGCAGCGTCAGGACGTTGATGGAATAGCCCATCAGCTGCATGAGGAACAAGGTGCCAATCAGCGACAGCGGAATGGTGATGACGGGAATGATCACCGAGCGCAAGGAGCCCAGGAACAAAAACACCACCAACACTACAATCAGTACGGCTTCTACCAGGCTGGACAGCACTTGGTCGATCGAGGCATTGATGTAAAGCGTCGAATCGTAAGCGATATCCGAATGCAAGTCGGGCGGGAGCTGCGATTGCAGGTGTGGGATCAGTTCGCGGACACGCTTGCCTAACTCCAGGGGGTTGGCGTCGGGTGTGGCTTGAATACTGATATAAACCGCAGGGGTGCCATTGAAGGTGCTGAAACTGTCGTAATTTTGCGAGCCCAGCTCCACGCGTGCGACGTCTCCCAGGCGCACCTGATTGTCGCCGTCGGTTTTCACGGGAATCGCACTGAACCCCTCGGCCGATTGCAGTTCAGTGTTGGTGGTCGCACTGGTGACGACATATTCGCCGGTAAGGTCCCCCGCGACAGATTGTACGTTGTAGCGTCTGATTGCCTGGGTCACGTCAGCGGCGCTCAGACCAAACCCTGCGAGTTTTATCGGGTCGAGCCACAGGCGCATGGCGAAGCTCTGGCTGCCGATGATCTGCGCTTGCGCCATGCCCGGCAGTGTCACCAGTCGCGGCTGGACCACGCGCTGCAGGTAGTCCGTGATCTGAGCATTGTTCATGGTTTTGCTGGAAAAACTCAGGTACATCAGCGCGGTGCTGTCCACTGCAACTTTGCTCAGCACCGGATCCTCAATCCCGCTGGGCAACTGGTTCCTGACTTCATTGGACTTGGCCAGCAGCTCGGTGAACAAGCGGTCACTGTCGGCGTCGAGCCGACTATAGATAGAGATAATCGAGATATTCTGGCGACTGGAAGACGTCATATAGTCGATGCCCTGTGCGCTGGCCAGGCTTTGTTGCAAGGGTTGTGTGATGTAACTCTGGATGGTGTGCGCACTCAGACCCGGGGCGACGGTGGTGACAGTGATCAGCGCGTTCTGCATCTGCGGAAACTGGCGCAGCTGCAGTTTTTCGTAGGCCTGACAGCCCAGCAGCACGATCAACAGACTGACCACCACGGCCAGTACCGGGCGACGGATGAACCGGTCGGTGAAGGTCATTCTGCGCCCTCCTGATGTGGCATCGGCTGCCCATCCGGCTGGCTTCGGTCAATGCTGATCCGCACGGGTGTGCCGTGTTTCAGTTTGAGCTGGCCGGCGGTGACCACCTGTTCGCCCTTGCTCAGCCCCTTGGAAACCACCACCAGGCCATTGCGACGCTCGCCCGTTTCGATCAAGCGCTGCTCGGCTATCAGTTGCGGTGTATCGCCGTTATCGGAGGCCTGCGGCTCGCCGTTGTTGCCTCGGGTTATCACGTAAACGTACTGACCATAAGGGTTGAAGGCGATCGCACTTTCCTGGATCACGGTTTGCGCAGTCGGTTCGTCCAGCAGCACCCGTAAATGGGCGAACATTCCCGGGAGCAGGTCGTCGCGTGGGTTGGGCAGCGTCGCGCGCACCAGCACATTTCGCGTGCTGTCATCGACGATCGGGTTGATGGCGCTCACCTCGGCGAGGCTGAAGGTGCCTGGGCGTGCCGAGACTTCAACCTGAACCGGCTGCCCGATCCTGATCAGTTGAACGGCTTGCTCGGGCACATAAAAGTCCACGTAAAGGCGGCGAGTGTCCTGCAGGCTGGCGATAACCTGGGTACTTTGCAGGTAATCACCCACGTTGACCTGGCGGATGCCGATGGTGCCGGTGAAAGGGGCGGTGATGTGTTTCTTTTCCAGCGCTGCGGTGCGCTGTGCAACGAGGGCAGTGTTGCGGTTGAGTTCAGCACCGAGCCGATCGAATTCGCCTTTGGAGATGGCGCTGATGTCCACCAGTTTTCGACCGCGCTCAAAGTTCTGACGGGCCAGGCGCTGGTCGGCCTTTGCCACGTCCAACTCTGCCTGTTGGGTTTGGTGCTCGAGCTGCAGCAGGGTCTGTCCAGCCTCGACCCTTTGCCCTGACTCAAAGTGCAACTGTGTGACGACACCGGGCACCTCAGTGCTCAGGTTGATACCTTGCAACGCCTTGAGCGTGCCCGCGGCAGGCATTTGGCGCTGCCAGGGGATTTCAAAGGCATTGGACGTCGCCACACTGACGGGTGGCGTTGGCCCATGCAAACGCTGCAGTTGCTGATAAATCCAGTACGTCTTGTAGCCGGCGAGCATCAGCACGACTGACAGAACGAGGCTGAGCATGATAATCATCCGGCGGCCCGGCATGGTCATAATGGAGTCCTTGTGAAGACGTGTGCAGGGTTAACGAAGCGCGAGCACGCACGACCAAGCGGCACTGCGCTGAGCGCCGCAGTCTTCGTCAGAACAAGGAAGGGGATAAGGGGTAGCTTCGCAAGTTGTTGTGGGACAAGTCTCTCGGATGAGAAGCAATTCCACAGATTGCGTAGGCGATGTGCCAGGCGTTGGTGGTTGTCGGCGGCTAGGCTCCTGGGCGTCGGCGCAGGAGCCTTGAGATCGAGGCGGGTGGTTACGTCATAAGGTGCAGGTGGTTATCCCATAACCCTGCAGGCAAGGTCAGCGGCGTCGCTACCGGCTGTTTCTGACGGCAATCGTAGAGGCGGCAGCGCCCCTGGCCCGAGGTCACGACAAAGCCGTCCGCCACCGCGCCGACCCCGGCGCAATCGGGCAGCGGGCCGTCCAGGCGCAACTCGCCACTGTCCATGTCCCAGATAAAAAACCGATTACCACGCGGCGCCGTCAACGCCACCAGGCGCAGCTCACTGTGCACCGCGACGCTGGCGGTGTAGTGCCCCATCGCCTGCAACTGCGCATCGGCCACTGCAAAGGCCACGAACGGCTGGCCCGGACGCTTGATCGCGAGCAGCTCGGAGCGCTCCTGGGACGGCCCCATGAACTGCTGCCCGGTGAGGATGGTGCCATCGCTGGCGATTCCCATATGGCGCACGCTGTTCATCTGCTGGCCCAGGGTTTCCTTGCTGATCAGGCGGCCGTCGCGGTGCATCAGCACCAGGCTCGGTTCCATGGCGTTGAGGTTCATCTCCACACGGCTTTCGGCTTCGGTGCGAATGCCGCCGTTGGCCACCACCAGGGTTTCGCCGTCGGGCATCCAAGAGACCTGGTGCGGGCCGATGCCATGGGTGGAGATTTCCCCGCTGTGCACCAACCGCTCGTCTTCGAACCGGTACACGCCGAGCAAGCCACGGCCGGGGTCGGACGTGTCGTTCTCGGTGGCGTACAGCCAGTCACCGCTCTTGTGGATCACCGCGTGCCCATAGAAGTGGCGATTGGGGTTCGAGGTGATGGTTTGCAGGAGCGCGCCGTCACGCAGGTCGACCAGGTAACTCTCGGTGCCCGGGCGGCGGGCGACGAACAGCGCGATCGGCAGCGTCGGGTGGTTGACGATGTCGTGGCAGCGCTGGCCGACCTGGGTGGCGAACACCTGCGTGCCGTCCAGGCGATAACCGACGGCGTAGTGCTTGCCGTCGGCGTCATCCCGCGCCGACAGCAGCAGGGGGCTCTTGTCTTTCTGCTTGAACAGCGTCCAGCCGCCCAACGTCAATGCACTGAGCAGCACGCTGCCTACCGCCAAAGCCTGTCGCCTGAGCATCATCAGTCACCGTCGTTGGCGTTGAAGCCCAGTTGGATGCCCAGCGCCTTGGCCAACTCGCCTTCATGCAGGCGATGGACCACGTTGAGGCTGTCATAGAGATCGTTGAGCTGCTGGCGCCCGGCGTCATCGTTCAACAGTTCGTTGAGGGAGCGCTGGTTGCTGGCGAACAGTTTCAGTGACGCGGCATACGCGGCGTCGATCTTGTCGGCCAGGGCTTTCTGATCGGCCGGCAACAGGCCGCGCAGGCCTTTGTTGTCGACGCCTACCCATACGGTCTGGGCCGCCGCGAGGCTGGCTTCCAGGCTCTGCAGGGACGACTGGCTGCGCCACGCATCGGCCTGGAACGGTTGCGGGATGCCCTTGGTCTGGCGGCCCATCGGCGTGCCGAGTTTTTTCTTCAGGGTATCCAGGGCGGTCACTTGCACACGCAGCAGGTCGGCAATGGCTTCGTGGGAATCGGCGTAGCGCTGGTTCGGAAACTTGCTCATCTGCGCCAGCATGCCGTCGGTGCTGTTCCAACTGGCCAGGATCTCTTCGGCCAGGGCTTTCTGGCGTTCGCCGATGGCCATCAGCAGCGGGCAGTAACGGGCTTTCTGGGCTTCGTCGGCGACGTCAGGCTTGGCGTCGTAGAGGATATATTCGTAGGCCGACAGGCCTTGCACCACCACGCTGGATTTAGCGAGGGCGGCGCCGTCGATCTGTGGCTGGCTGGCGACCAACTGTTCGACCTGGCGACCCACCAGGTTTTTCTTGTCCGGCCAGAACTGCACTTGCCATGCGCGGTTGCCTTCGGCCAGCGGGCCGATCAGCAGCGGTTGCAACTCGGCCCAGGCTTTTTGCGCGTGGAGGAAGTCGGCACGGGCGGTGTCCAGGCTTTCCTTGCCCTGGCAGTAGGCCAGGGCGCTGACGGCCAGTTGGCGGTCGGCTTCAACCCAGCGGCTGTAAGTGGGCAGGATGACTTGCTTGGCGATGGCCGCCGAGGTCACCGCTTGCGGGTCCTGGGGCGAGCAGGCGCCGAGGGCAAGGGCGGCCAGGCTGGTGAACAACAACTTGGGACGGAACATGTCGAGCTCCCTTCTGTAATTGGGGCAAAGCTTATAGAGAATTCAGGAACGCCAGCAACGCGGCGCGCTGCTCGGCGTTGAACGACAACACATGCTGCTGCGCCGCTTGCGCTTGCCCGCCATGCCAGAGCACGGCTTCGAGCAGGTTGCGGGCGCGGCCGTCATGCAGGAACTGGGTGTGACCACTCACGGTTTGCGTCAGGCCGATGCCCCACAACGGCGGGGTACGCCAGTCGCGGCCACCGGCTTTGAATTCGGTACGGTTGTCGGCAAGCCCTTCGCCCATGTCGTGCAGCAGCAAGTCGCTGTAGGGGCGGATCACTTGATTGGCCAGCTCAGGTTCGGCGGCGTTGGCGGCCGTGGTGAACGTCGGCTTATGACAGCCCTGGCAGCCGGCCTGGTAAAACAGGTTTTTACCGGCCAGCACCTGCGGCGCATCGACGTCGCGGCGCACCGGCACGGCGAGGTTACGCGTATAGAACAGCACCAGGCGCAGGATGTTGTCGCTGACTTCCGGCTCGCCTTCGGGGCCGTTGCCGTTGGGTGCCTGTTTGCAGGCGACTTGGGCGTCGGTGCAGTCATCGAAGGGTCTCAGGGAGGTAGTGAGGCCCATATCACCAGAAAACGCGTGAACATTTTGTTGATTGAGGTTGGGTTGCCCGGCTTTCCAGCCAAATCGCCCCAGCACGGTTTTTTGCGCGGCGTCATCCCACACCCGATTCGCCCGGCCGACGATGGCCTCACGGTCAGCGGTTTTCGGATCGGTGTTGCGCAGGATATCGGCGTCGCTGATGGCTTCGAGCAGCCCCAGGCCGATCATCGGCGGGGCGATGCGTGCAGAGAAACGCGTGTCGGGGTGCATCGGGCCGTAGCCGAGCTGGGTGATCTGCAGGTCAGGCTTGCGCAACTCGACCACCGTGCCGTCCTTGAACTGGACGTTGACCGGTGTGTAATCGACCCGCACCTTGCCTTCCGGCGCTACGCCGGGCACGGCCATGTCCTGCAGTTGCCCGCCGTAGACCGGCTCGGGCACTACGCCGAGCTGTTCGATGAGCTTGGCGTAAGGTGGCGCATCCGGAATCGACAGGCGGACCAGCATCGACACGGCATTGGGCGCATCGGCCAGCGGCGGGTGGCCCCGGCCGTCCTTGATATGGCAGTTCTGGCACGCGTTGGTATTGAACAGCGGGCCCAGGCCGTCACGTGCGGTGGTGGTCGAGGGCGCGATCACCCAGGGGCTGCGAAAGAAACTGTTGCCGACGCTGAAGTCCAGGCGGCGGGTGGGCGCCAGGTTGGCCGAGGGCAGGGAAAACGCGTTCTGGTCGCGCTTGTTCACCGTGGTAGCACCGCCAGCGCGCGCTTCACCCGGCTCGGCCTGGGTAAACTGCGGGGCGTCGTCGCAGGCGGTCAGGCCCAGGGCCATCAACGCTGCGCACAGGTGAAGTAACGAACGGAACATCGAGTTTCCTGAACGAAGGCGGAAAATGTGGGGGCAAAGTCTAACAGGGCGGGGCAGTTTGAATAAGAGCAATTATCGTTTGGTGGCATCCCGATTCATTCCGCTAGAATGAGCGCACATTTTTTTCTGGAGGTGGCCAATGCAGGCTCTCGACGCTTTGCTCAACCGTGTTTCCGTGCCGCGCCTGCTGGAACCGGCACCGACCCAGGAGCAGCGCGACGTGCTGTTCGCCGCCGCCATGCGTGCGCCCGACCACGGCCAACTGCGCCCGTGGCGCTTCCTCACCGTGGAAGGTGCAGCCCGTGAGCAGATGGGTACGCTGTTGGCCGAAGCCGCCCGCCTGCAAGACGCCGATGCCCCGCAAGCCGCCATCGATAAAGCCCAGAACGGCCCGTTGCGCGCGCCGCTGGTAGTGGTGGTGATTGCCCGTCTGCAGGAGCACTTCAAGGTGCCCAAATCCGAACAACTGCTGGCAGCCGCCTGCGCGGCCCATGGCATTCTGCTGGCGGCGTATGCCCAGGGGATTGGTGCCGTGTGGCGCACGGGTGAGTTGTCCTACTCGGCCCACGTCGCCAAAGGCCTGGGGCTGGTACCCGGCGAGGAAGTGATTGGCTTCCTCTACCTGGGCACCCCCCAGAACCCGCCGCGCACCGCGCCGAAGGAAGACCTGACCGCGTTCGTCCAAGCCTGGACCGGCCTGTAAGGAAAAAGGTGATACCAGTGTGGGAGGGGGCTTGCTCCCGATAGCAGAGTGTCAGCCGACTTATCTGTTACTGACACATCGCTATCGGGAGCAAGCCCCCTCCCACAGTGAGGTGTGGTGTTATTTAGACCTTGAACTGATCCATCAACTTCATTTGCTGGCTGGCCAGGGCATTGAGCTGGCTGCTGATGGCTGCCGATTCGGTGGCTTGGCCGGTGAGGGTTTCGGTGACGGTGCGGATCGCGGAGACGTTGCGATTGACCTCTTCTGCCACCGCGCTTTGCTGTTCGGCGGCGCTGGCGATTTGCAGGTTCATGTCGCTGATCACCGTCACCGCGTCGCTGATTTTGCCCAGGGCCTGCACGGCTTGGTGGATCTGCCCGGCATTGCTTTGGGCCTGGTGCTGGCTCGAATGCATGGTCGCCACCACGCCACGGGTGCCGCTCTGGATGCGTTCGATCACTAGGCGAATTTCCTCTACCGAATCCTGGGTGCGCTTGGCCAGGTTACGCACCTCATCGGCCACCACCGCAAAACCGCGTCCGCTTTCCCCGGCGCGCGCCGCTTCGATCGCCGCGTTCAACGCCAGCAGGTTGGTCTGTTCGGCGATGCTGCGGATCACCTCCAGGACTGAACCGATCTGTTCGCTGTTGACGGCCAACGCCTCGACTTCGCCGACGGCCTTGCTGACTTCTTCAGCAAGCGTGGTGATATCACGAGTACTTTGTTCGATGATCGACATGCCTTCGCGGGCCGACTGATCCGCACCGCGTGCCGCGCTGGCGGCGTTGGAGGCGCTGTTGGCGACGTCATGGGCGGTGGCGCTCATCTCATTGGACGCGGTGGCCACCTGGTCGATTTCGCGAAATTGCACCTGCATGCCTTCGCTGGTCTGGCGCGCAATGGCCGAGGATTGGTCGGCAGTGCCGCGCGCTTCGGTGATGCTTTGTTTGATCTGCGCGATGGTCGGTTGCAGCTTGTCGAGGAAGCGGTTGAACCAGTTCACCAGCTCGCCCAGTTCGTCTTTTTTGCTGTAGGCCAGGCGCTGGGTGAGGTCGCCGTCGCCGCTGGCGATGTCTTTGAGCATGGCCGCCACGCTGTTGATCGGGCGGGTCACGCCGGTGGCCGTCAGCCAGATCAGCAGCAGGCCTACCAGGGCGGCGGCAGCCGCTACCAGCAAGGCCTTGAGGGTGCCTGTGGCCTGTGCGTCATCAAGCACACCTTGCAGCTTCACGTTATCGGCCAGCATCACCGCTTTGGGCAGTTTGATCACCACGCCCCAGGATTTGGCGTCGGGTATCGGCTTGACGGGGTACACGGCGCGAATAGTCTCGTCCTGTTCGCGGATCATGGGGCGGTCGTTGGCAAGCAGTTGCACGATCTCTTTGCCTTCGGCGCCAAGCGTGTCGATCAGGTTCTTGCCCACTCTGGCCGGTTCACCGCTGTAGGCCGCGATCAGGCCGGTGCTGGACAGCACCTCCAAGTGCGCCGCGCCGTTGAACAAGTCTTTCTGCGCCGCGTCGGTGACCGCTTGCAGGGCGTTGAGGGCGATATCGACACCGACGACGCCGATAACCTTGCCATCCACGATCAAGGGCAGGGAGATGGTGGTCATCAGCACGGGTTTGCCGGCCACCGTGTCTTCGTACGGGTCCAACAGGCACGTAGTCCGAGTGTCCCGTGGGCAGGTGTACCAAATGTTGTAGGGCGTGCCGCTGAGGTTGAGGCTGGTTTTCGTCAGGTCATCTTCAACCATGATCGTGTTCAGGCTGTCGCCGCCGGCCCGGCTCCAGTAGCTGGAGAAGCGGCCTTTTTCGTTGGAAACGCGCGCTTTGTCGTCGATGAACTCGCTGTCCTTGCCATCCAGTCCGTTGGGTTCGAACGACAGCCAGATGCCCAGCACCTTGGTGTTACGCTCAAAAGCGGTTTTTACGCTCTGGTTGATGTCTTCGCGCAGGGCACCCGCGTCCAGCGAACGCTTGGCCCCTAGGGTGCGCAGGTCTTTGACTTGATCGGCGAGGGCGGCGACCACCAGCAGGTTTTCGTTGAAGGTTTTCTGCAACTGCACGGCCTGTTCGGCCGCCTTGGCTTGCAGCAGTTGTTCTACGCTGGCAGTCAGCATTCGTGAGCTTGAGTCACTGACCAACTGATCGTTCTGGTTGGTGTTGTAGATATTGATGCCAACCACCAGTGCGATCACCCCTAACAGGCAGAGGCCGGACAGCAGCACGATTTTCAAGCGGATGGAGAGGGTGTCGAACATAGGTTCACTCACAAATGGACTTGTTGAGATGCGCAGAGCCAAGTCCATTCGGCGCCATGTCTGAAACATCGGCGTCACAAATCAATTCATGAATAACAGGCGATGAGCGGTAGGAAAACCCCTACACGCAGCGTTATACGGGCCGTGCAAGCTGCTCGGGGCGCGACCAGATCCACAGGTTGCCCAAGCTCATGCCGGCGATTGCCAGGTAGATCGGCCAGCCGTGATCGAGCATCACCAGCATCAGGGCGGCGCACAGAACCATGCTGACGGTGGCGCTGACTTTGGCCCGGCGCGCGATGATCTTGCCATTGCGCCAATTGAACAGGATCGGCCCGAACAGACGGTGGTTTTCCAGCCATGCGCTGAGGCGTGGCGAGCTTTTGGTCGCGGCCCAGGCGGCAAGCAGGATGAATTCGGTGGTGGGCAAACCCGGTATGACAATCGCCACCAAGCCGATCCCCAGGCTGACGTAGGCCAGCAGGCCGTAGAGGATCTGCGCGATTTTCGAGGTGGATTGGGTTTTGCCGGTCATGGTGTGTGCAATCAGGAGGTCACAAGAAATCAGCTTGAAATAGGGTCGAAGTGTGGGAGGGGGCTTGCTCCCGATGAGGGCGTGTCAGTCACTGAATGCGTCGACTGATACGCCGCCATCGGGAGCAAGCCCCCTCCCACAGTTGATTGCATTTCAATTCAAGATCAGGCCAGTTCAGGGGCGCTAGCGTACGCCTGTTCCAGCAAGACGGTGAAGCGCACAAACGCATCGATGGCGCCTTTATCCATGGCGGCTTCTTCCTCGACGCTCAATTGCATTGCATCGAGGGTGCGAGTGAAGCTTTTCCAGCCTTCGGCGCGGCCGCCCGCCGGCTCGCCCAAGTGACGCGCGCCGAAGGTTTCGCTGAGGCCCAGGCCCACGGCCCGTTTGATCAGGAAGGCAGCACCCAGTTTGGAGCCTTCGGAGACGAACAGCCAGCCCAGGGCTTGGGCCACACTCGGGTTGTTCACCGCCCCGGCAACCGGGGCCGGCACCTCGGTGTCGAGGTCGCCCAGGTCGAGTCTGGCGGCATCTGCGCGGCAGCGTTCGGCCAGGTTGGGAATGATCCGGTTCAGTTCGGCATCGTTGTACAGCGCCACCAACTCCGATTGGAACAGGTACTGCGCCACCACGAAGCGGGCGAAGTTGGCCTGGGTTGCAAACGGCGCGTGGGCCTTTACCAACGCATCGAGCCTGGTGTGTGGCGCGTGGGTGATCTGGTTCAGGCGCTGGGAGCGCAGGCTTGGACGTTCTGCGGTAGGAGAAGCGGTCATGAAAAAGTCCTTGAGAGGGGGAGCGCCTTTCTGGCTCTGAAGAGGGCGGTTATCAACTAGACGAACAGGAAGACGCGGCACAGTAAAAATTCCGCACCTCGCCGCTCGATCATGGCGGCGAGATGCAGCGGGTGGCGTCAGATGTCCCAGATCACATTGATCGCGAAGTTGCGGCCCGGCTGGGTCAGGCGATCAAGGTTGGCCGGGCCGGTCACCGCGGCTTCGCCGACGCTGTCGTAGCTGCGCACGTCGTCCCAGTTCCAGTACTTCTTGTCGGTGAGGTTGTAGACGCCGCCGTTGATGGTCACGTCGTGGGAGACTTTGTAGTAAGCGCTCAGGTCGAGAATGCCGAACCCCGGCGTCTTGAACGGTCCGCTGGTATCGCCGTCCGGGGCGTGGAAGGTGCTGCTGTCGACGCGATTCTGTTTCTTCACCAGGGTCCAGCTCAGCAGGCCGCCGTAGCTGTCCTGATCGTAGCCCAGGCCGAAGACGCCCTTGAGCGGGTTGACGCTGTTGAGCGGCTGGCCGTTGTCGTCGTTGCGGCCATGGGCGTAGGACACCGCTCCCTGGGTATAGAGGCCCTGCGGCGCACCGAAGGCATCCAGGTTCAGGCGGCCCTTGGCTTCGGCGCCCTTGATGGTGGCGCGTTTGATATTCACCGCCTGGAACTGCTCGACGGTGCCGCCGACCACCGCGTTGTCTTCGTCGATGAAGTCGCGGTATTTGTTATAGAACACCGCGATTTCAAACGAGCCCTCGTCGAACTTGCCGCGAAGCCCGGTTTCGATGCCTTTGCTGGTTTCCGGCTTGAGGTCGGGGTTGGGCTCCACGGTGTAGCCCAGGTTGAGGTTTTCGAAGCGGCCGTACAGCGCTTTGGCGGACGGTGTGCGGAAACCTTCGGCGTATTGGCCGAACCAGGTGTATTGATCGGTCAGGGCGTAGGTCAGGCCGAACTTGGGCGTGACGCGGTGCCAGGTTTTGTCCTTGCCGTCGACCGCATATTCACCGGTGGGGTTCACGGTGCTGAGGAATTCCTCGGTCAGCTTGGGCTTGAGCCGGGTGTAGTCGTAGCGTACGGCGGGCAGGAAGGTCCATTTATTCCAGCTGATCTGGTCCTGGGCGAACAGCGAATAGGTGTTGATGGTCGGGTCGGGGAAATCGCTGGATTTCTTCACGCTGTCGCCGGCCGACGGGCTGGGCGCGCCGATGGCGGTGCAGCCGCTGCCGACCGCCAGGCAGGTGGCGCTGCCTTCACGCGAACCGGTGACTTTCTGCTGCTTGAGGGTGGTGCCGTAGGTCACCTGGTGCTCGGTGTCGCCAAGGCTGAAGGCCTTGTCCAGCTGTGCATCGAAGACCCACTGCTTTTCTTCGTACAGGGTGTCGCGGGTGCGCAGTACGCGACGGCCCGACTGATAGATTTCAGCGGTGGTCTGGTCGGTCTTGGCGATCTGGTAATTGAGGCTGGTCTTGATGCGGTCGGCGACCGGCGACTCAAGGGCGAAGCTGTTTTCCAGGCCGAAACGTTCACGGGTAATGGTGTCGTTGCCGCGACGGTCACGGTAAAGGTTGAAGCCGCGCCCACCAATGAACGGGCCGCCCACCGCATTCTTCAGGTTGATGTCGCGATCGTCCTTGTACTTCTCGTACGTCAGGCCCAGGCGGTTATCGTCGCCATAATTCCAACCCAGTTTGGCCAGCACGTTGGTAGTGCGCGCGTCTTCGGGGTTGGCGCCGGTGCGGGCCAGGCCGGTGGCGTTGTTGCCATCATAGGACTCGGTTTCGTGACCGTTGCGCTGGCTCAGGTGCAGCAAACCGTCGACGTCCTGCACACGGCCGGCTACGGTGGCGGACGTCAGCCAGCTTTCGTCGGCGGAGCTGTAGCCGGTCTTCAGGCGGGCGCCGACGTCCTGCCCGGGCTGGATGATGTCATCCGGGTCGAGGGTGAAATAGCTCACCGCGCCGCCAATGGCGCTGCTGCCGTACAGGGCCGAGGCCGGCCCGCGCAGGATCTCCACGCGCTTGACGATTTCCGGGTCGACGTAGTTGCGCCGGGTCTTGGCGTAGGGGCCGTTGAAGAAGTTGTCGGGCACTTCCACGCCGTCGACCTGGGTAAGAATGCGGTCGCCGTCGATACCGCGAATGTTGTAGCCGGCATTGCCCGAGCGCGTGCCGGCGCCGCCCACCGACACGCCCGGTTCGTAGCGCACCAGCTCACGGGTAGTGTTGACGTTCTGGCGGTCCAGTTCCTGGCGGTCGTGCACGCTGACCATGCTCGGTACGCTGTCCACATCCTGCTCGGTACGGGTGGCGCTGATGGTCACCTGCTGCAGGTTGAGGGCGCCGCCGGCGGCACGTTTCTCCAGGACGATGTTGTTGTTGCCCAGCTTGCGATAGCTCAGGTTGGTCCCCACCAACAGCCGTTCCAGCGCCTTCTCCGGCGACAACGCCCCACGCACGCCAGGGGACGACACACCCTGGCCCAACTCAGCCGGCAGGCCGACTTGCCAGCCGGTCACGCCGGTGAAAGCGTTCAGCGCCGACACCAAGGGCTGCTGTTCGATGCTGAAGCTGTAGGTGCCTTGGCTGCGCGGTGCGGGTTCGGCGGCAGTGGCGGCCATTGCCGGCACGCCGGCCATCAGTATGGCGGCGGTCAGCAGGGACAGGACGGGCGAACAAGACCGGCGGTTGAAACGAGAGGACATCGAGAGCGCTCCGGAGATACGAATCTTATAGTTGCGAACTGAACCAAATAGGAATCAGTTGCATTGGCTATAACGAGACGTATCGCCGGTCAGCATCGAGTAAAAATAATTCTCATTTAGTTCAAGATCACCAGCGCCGGGTATTCCGACAGTTTGGCCGAGGTGATGTGGGCCAGGGAACGCACCACGTCCAGCGGTTGGTCGAGCCGATAGTTACCGGTGACGGCGACACTGGCGAGCCTGTTGTTGGTGTTGACGATCCAGCCCGGGTAATAGCGACGCAGCTCTGCCAGCACTTCGCCCATCGGGCAGTTTTCGAACACCAGGCGGCCCTGGACCCAGGCCAGGTCCTTGCCGGCGTCCAGCTTGGCCGGCTGGCCGAAGCCCTTGGGGCCGATACGGATGCTTTCACCGGCACTCAGGCGCACCCGGGCGTCGTCGACGGTGTTGCTCAGGTCGACATCGCCGCGCTGCACTTGCACCTGGGCTTCGCCGTCGAGATAGCGCACGGCAAACGCGGTGTCACGCACGCTGGCGCGCACCGGGCCGGCGTCGATTTCCAGCGGCAGGCCACGGCTGGGGGCGATGTCGAAAAACGCTTCGCCCTGGTAGAGGCGGGCAATGCGCTGGTGGTCCTTGATGCGGCTGGAAAACGCCGAATTGGTGTTCAGCAATACGTTGGCGCCCTCGTCCAGTTGCAGGCGCTGGCGTTCACCGACCACGGTGAGGTGGTCGGCCTGCAGGCGTACCGGCAGGTTGCTGAAGCTGAACAGGCCGAGCAGCAGCACGGCGGCGGTGGCCAGGGGTTTCCAATGCGGTTTGATCCGGCGCCAGGCGCTCGGTTTGCGTGGCGCGGCCAGGGCCACGGCGGCGCTGTGTACGGGCGCGGCACCCCAGGCGGCCTGGGCTTTGCTGAAGGCATGGGCGTGCGCGGGGTCCTCGGCCAGCCAGGCTTGAAATGCCGCTTGCTGGCCGGGTTGCGCGCACTGCAAGGCGATCAGCCAATCGAGGGCTTGGTCCATGGCCGTGTCTTGCAGCACCTCATGAGCCAGCTCGTGGGGGCGCAGTTTATTCGGGTCCGTCACGGTGTTCCTCGGGTCTTCGCCACGTTCTACTCATTTTTCCTACAGCCTGGATCGACACTTCTGTCGGCGTGAAGCTTAAGGCTGATCCAGCCGTTCGGCCACACCTACACAGATGGCCATGATCAACTTCAGTTCCTTTTGTACGGTGCTCAAGGACACCTGCAACTGATCGGCGATTTCCTGGTAGCTGCAACCGTGCAGGCGGCTGAGGATGAAGATCCGCTGCTGGCGAGCACTCAACTGGCCCAGGCTGACGCTCAGGTGCTCGAGCAATTGCTCGGCCTGGGTCGCGTCTTCGGGGGTGCTGATCGGGGCGGCAACGCTTTGCAGGATATCCAGCGGTACATCTTCCTGCAGGGTGCGGGCCTGGATCCTGCGCGAACGCAAATGATCCAGCGCCAGGTTGCGCGCGGTCTGGTAGACGAAGGGTTCAAGGTGGTCGATCGGCCGCTCGCTCAGGGCCCGGGTCACGCGCAGGTAGGTTTCCTGCAACAGGTCCTCGGCGGTGCTGTGGTTATTCACCATGCGTTGCAGCGTGCGCAGCAGAATCACCCGTTGGGTGAGAAAGACGTGGTTGAAGCGAGATTGGCTCACAGTGATACCAGACCGATTTGCAGTTAATGATAATGCTTATCATCAACTCAAATGGCAAGTGGCTTGATCGTTCCCACGCTTTGCGTGGGAATTCATCCTGTGACGCTCCGCGTCACGACCTCCGGAGCGGGACGCAGAGCGTCCGGCGCTGCATTCCCACGCAGAGCGTGGGAACGAGCAGGTCGTGTTATTCAGCGTTACACAGCGCCAGGCAGTTATCCAGCATCCGGTTCGAGAAGCCCCACTCGTTGTCATACCAGGCCAGCACTTTAAGCAACTTGCCGCTCACCTTGGTGTGATTGGCATCGAAGATCGATGACAGCGGGTTATGGTTGAAGTCACTGGAAACCAGCGGCAGGGTGTTGTAGCCGAGGATTTTCGAGTGCTGGCTGGCGTGCTTCAACAGCGCGTTGACTTCATCGGCCGTGGCTTCTTTTTTCAGCTGCACGGTGAGGTCCACCAGCGACACGTTGATCACCGGCACGCGCACGGCCATGCCGGTCAGCTTGCCCGCCAGTTCCGGCAATACCAGGCCGACGGCTTCAGCGGCGCCGGTCTTGCTCGGGATCATGTTCTGGGTGGCCGAACGCGCGCGGTACGGGTCGGTGTGGTAGACGTCGGTGAGGTTCTGGTCGTTGGTGTAGGCGTGAATCGTGGTCATCAGGCCGCTTTCGATGCCCAATTCGCGGTGCAGCACTTGGGCCACCGGCGCCAGGCAGTTGGTGGTGCACGACGCGTTGGAGATGATCTGGTGCGATTGACGCAAAATGTCATGGTTTACGCCGTAGACCACGGTCGCATCCGCGCCCTTGGCCGGGGCAGAGATGATCACCTTGCGCGCACCGGCGCTAATATGGGCGGCGGCCTTGTCACGATCGGTGAACAGGCCGGTGCATTCGAACACCACGTCAATCTTGTGCGCGGCCCACGGCAGGTCGGCCGGGTTGCGAATGGCACTCACGGCGATCCGGTCGCCATTGACGGTCAGGCTTTCCTGATCGTGGGCGACCTCTGCTTCGAATGTGCCATGCACGGTGTCATATTTGAGCAGGTGGGCATTGATCGAGCTGTCGCCCAGATCATTGATGGCGACGATCTGCAAATCCTGGCGGTAGCCTTGGGTATACAGTGCGCGCAGAACATTACGGCCGATACGGCCAAAACCGTTGATTGCGATACGTAGAGTCATTGGAAAGTGCCTATCGTCGATTTGTTGTAAGAATTACAAGATTATTCGCATAAAAATAGAAAACAAGCCTTTTTAGTGGCAATATTTTGTTCAATCTACAACGAGTGACCTGAATCAACTGGTCCGATGATCCAAACGACTGCCTGCCATCCATGCGCTGCGGGCGTTTGATCAGCATAGACACTCAGGTCGCCACATCCGTTAGCCTGGAGTTCTATACATGCATCCCCGCGTCCTTGAGGTCACCGAACGGCTTATCGCCCGCAGCCGCGCCACCCGCGAGGCTTACCTTGCGCTCATTCGCGGCGCAGCCAGCGACGGTCCGATGCGCGGCAAGCTGCAGTGCGCCAACTTCGCCCACGGCGTGGCCGGTTGCGGCACCGAAGACAAAAACAGCCTGCGCATGATGAATGCCGCCAACGTGGCAATTGTTTCTTCGTATAACGACATGCTCTCGGCGCATCAGCCGTACGAACATTTCCCTGAACAAATCAAGAAAGCCCTGCGCGAAGTCGGCTCGGTCGGCCAGTTCGCCGGCGGCACGCCCGCCATGTGCGATGGCGTGACCCAAGGCGAGCCGGGCATGGAGCTGAGCCTGCTCAGCCGTGAAGTGATCGCCATGTCCACGGCGGTCGCGCTGTCCCATAACATGTTCGACGCAGCGTTGATGCTGGGCATCTGCGACAAGATCGTCCCCGGCCTGATGATGGGCGCGCTGCGCTACGGCCACCTGCCGATGATCTTCGTGCCCGGTGGGCCGATGCCGTCGGGCATCTCCAACAAGCAGAAAGCCGATGTGCGCCAGCGCTACGCCGAAGGCAAGGCCACCCGCGAAGAGCTGCTGGAATCGGAAATGAAGTCCTACCACAGCCCCGGCACCTGCACCTTTTATGGCACCGCCAACACCAACCAACTGTTGATGGAAG
Organism: Pseudomonas sp. R4-39-08; assembly: GCF_003852275.1. NCBI lineage: Bacteria > Pseudomonadati > Pseudomonadota > Gammaproteobacteria > Pseudomonadales > Pseudomonadaceae > Pseudomonas > Pseudomonas sp. R4-39-08. The sequence continues at coordinate 4,643,375 of NZ_CP027733.1, read as the reverse complement.
TGATGGGCCTGCACCTGCCGGGCGCCTCGTTCGTCAACCCGTATACGCCGCTGCGCGATGCACTCACCCGCGAGGCCGCGCACCAGGTCACACGCCTGACCAAGGCCAACGGCAACTTCACGCCGATCGGCGAGATCGTCGACGAGAAGTCCCTCGTCAACTCCATCGTCGCCCTCAACGCCACGGGCGGGTCCACCAACCACACTCTGCACATGCCGGCCATCGCCATGTCGGCGGGCATTATCCTGACCTGGCAGGACATGGCCGACCTCTCCGAGGTGGTGCCGACCCTGTCGCACGTGTACCCGAACGGCAAGGCTGACATCAACCACTTCCAGGCGGCGGGCGGCATGTCGTTCCTGATCCGCGAACTGCTCGAGGCCGGCCTGCTGCACGAAGACGTCAACACCGTGGCGGGCAGGGGCTTGAGCCGTTACACCCAGGAGCCGTTCCTGGTCGACGGTGAACTGATCTGGCGCGACGGCCCCATCGAAAGCCTCGATGAAACCATCCTGCGCCCCGTGGCCCGTGCGTTTTCGCCGGAAGGCGGCCTGCGGGTAATGGAAGGCAACCTCGGCCGTGGCGTGATGAAAGTCTCGGCAGTAGCGCCGGAGCACCAAGTGGTCGAAGCGCCGGCGGTGGTGTTCCAGGACCAACAGGACCTGGCCGACGCCTTCAAGGCAGGCCAGCTGGAAAAAGACTTTGTCGCGGTGATGCGCTTCCAGGGCCCGCGCTCCAACGGCATGCCCGAATTGCACAAAATGACGCCGTTCCTTGGCGTGTTGCAGGACCGTGGGTTCAAAGTCGCCCTGGTGACAGACGGGCGTATGTCCGGCGCCTCGGGTAAGATCCCCGCCGCGATCCACGTCAACCCCGAAGCCCAGAGCGGCGGGCCGCTGGCGCGGGTCCAGGATGGCGATATCATTCGCGTCGATGGCGTTACCGGCACCCTGGAGCTTAAGGTGGACGCCGAAGAATTTGCCGCGCGCACGCCGGCCACGGGCCTGCTGGGCAATAACGTGGGCGCCGGTCGCGAGTTGTTTGCATTCATGCGCTTGGCCGCAAGCTCCGCAGAGCAAGGCGCCAGCGCCTTTACCTGTGCCTTGGAGACGCTTAAGTGAAGTTAGCGCTGGTCGGTGACATCGGGGGTACCAACGCCCGTTTTGCGTTGTGGCGGGATCAGGCACTGCATTCGATCCGCGTGCAGGCCACGGTGGATCACGCAAGCCCTGAGGAGGCCATCAAGGTCTATCTCAGGGAGGTAGGCCTGGCGCTGGGTGACATTGGCGCGGTGTGCCTGTCGGTGGCCGGCCCGGTGAGCGGCGATGAATTCAAGTTCACCAACAATCACTGGCGCTTGAGCAAGACGGCTTTCTGCCAGGCGTTGCAGGTAGACGAATTGCTGCTGGTCAACGATTTCTCGGCCATGGCCCTGGGCATGACCCGCTTGCAGCTCGATGAATTTCGCGTGGTGTGCGAAGGTACCCCGGAGCCGTTGCGCCCGGCCGTGGTGATCGGCCCGGGCACCGGCCTGGGCGTCGGTACCTTGCTGGACCTCGGCGCAGGCCGTTGGGCGGCGTTGCCGGGGGAGGGCGGCCATGTCGACCTGCCCCTGAGCAGCCCGCGTGAAACCCAGTTGTGGCAACACATCTACAGCGAGATCGGCCACGTCAGCGCTGAAACCGCGTTGAGCGGTGGCGGTTTGCCGCGCCTGTACCGGGCGATCTGTGCGGTGGACGGGCACACCCCGGTGCTGCACACGCCCGAGGCCATCACGGCGGCGGGCCTGGCGGGCGATCCGGTGGCGCTGGAAGTGCTCGACCAGTTCTGCATCTGGCTGGGCCGAGTGGCCGGCAACAATGTGCTGACCACGGGCGGGCGTGGCGGTGTGTATATCGTAGGCGGGGTGATACCGAGGTTTGCCGACTTCTTTATCCGCAGCGGTTTTGCCAGGAGCTTTGCCGACAAAGGCTGCATGAGTGACTACTTCAAGGGCATCCCGGTGTGGCTGGTGACCGCGCCGTACTCCGGGTTGACCGGTGCGGGTGTGGCGCTTGAGCAGGCATTTGCTTAGGCTGTGACGGCCTCATAACAACAAGGAGGACCCCGTGAGCGTAATCAGTAAATCGATTCTCCTCGTCGACGACGACCAGGAAATCCGCGAATTGCTGCAAACCTACCTCAGTCGCGCCGGCTTCCAGGTCCGTGGCGTGGCCGATGGCGCGGGGTTCCGCCAGGCGATGAACGAGGCGCCGTGCGACCTGGTCATCCTGGACGTGATGTTGCCCGATGAAGACGGTTTCAGTCTTTGCCGCTGGATCCGCCAGCACCCGCGCCAGGCGCAGGTGCCGATCATCATGCTCACCGCCAGTTCCGACGAAGCCGACCGCGTGATCGGCCTGGAACTGGGCGCCGATGACTATATCGGCAAGCCGTTCAGCCCCCGCGAGCTGCAGGCGCGGATCAAGGCGCTGCTGCGGCGCTGCCAGTTCGGCCAGGAGCGCAGCAGTGGCGGCGAGGTGTTGGTGTTCGATGAGTGGCGCCTGGATATGATCAGCCATCGCCTGTTTCATGTGGACGGCGAAGAGGTGATCCTCTCCGGCGCCGACTTTGCCTTGCTCAAGTTGTTTCTCGACCATCCGCAACAGATCCTCGACCGCGACACCATCGGCAACGCCACCCGGGGCCGCGACCTGATGCCGCTGGACCGCATCGTCGACATGGCCGTCAGCCGTTTGCGCCAACGCCTGCGCGATACCGAAAAACCACCCCGGCTGATCCGCACCGTGCGCGGCAGCGGCTATCAACTGGCAGCCAGCGTGGTTGCCGGCAATGCCCACTGAACACCTGAGCGAACGCCGCCGCCGTTTGCCTGTGCCGCGCTCGCTGTTGGGGCGCATGTTGCTGCTGACCTTGCTCGCCGTGTTGTTCGCCCAGGCGCTGTCCAGCGTGATTTGGGTGTCGCAACTGCGCGCTACCCAGCTCGAAGGCCTGGTGACGGCTGCCCGTAGCCTGGCGCATTCGATGACCGCCAGCGTGAGTTACTTCCGTTCATTACCAGTGGCCTATCGCCCGCTGGTGCTCGACCAGTTGCGCAGCATGGGCGGCACGCGTTTTGTGGTGACCCTCAACGATCGCCCGCTGGACATGCAGGTATTGCCCGAAACCCCGCGCAAGCAGGCGGTGCTGGTAGCCGTGGACGACGTGCTGCGCCAGACCCTCGGCGCCGATGTACATATTTCGGTGGAATTCGTCAGCGCCGAAGACCTGCGCATTTTCAATGCCGGGCTTAAGCTCGACGAACTGCCGCGCTCCTGGGCTCACTACGCGTTGACCCTGGAGCCGGTCAACCCGCCGGTGCTGGTCACCCAGATCCAGCTCGCTCCAGGTGAATGGTTGTACATCGCCTCGCTGTTGCCCGAACCCTACACCAGCCTTGAAGAACAAGGCCTGCCAGCCCAGCAGGTGTGGTTTATCGTGTTGACCAGCGGTTTCCTGCTGCTGTTCATCGGCCTGCTGGTGCATTGGCAGAGCCGCCCGCTCAAGCGCCTGGCGCGGGCGGCGCGGGACATGTCCCTGGGGGCGGATGTTGAGCCGGTGGCCGAAGGCGGCGGCAGTGAAGTGGTGGAAGTCGGCCGTGCGTTCAACGCCATGCGTGAGCGCATCAGCCGTTACCTGACTGAGCGCAGCCAGTTGTTCAGCGCGATTTCCCATGACTTGCGCACACCCATCACACGCCTGCGCCTGCGCGTGGAATTGCTCGAAGACGAAAACCTGCAAGCCAAATTCGGCCGCGACCTGGATGAGCTGGAATTGCTGGTCAAGGGCGCGTTGCAATGCGTGAAAGACACCGATATCCACGAGAACATCCAGCCGGTGGACCTCAACCACGTGCTCGAATGCCTGGTGGAACCCTACCTTGCGCCCAACGGCAATGGGCGAGTGACCCAGCATGGGCAGGCCCTGACCACCTATCCGGGCAAGCCGCTGGCGCTCAAGCGCTGCATCGGCAACCTGATCGACAATGCGCTGAAATACGGGCAGAACGCGCATTTGCACATCGAGGACGATGGCGCCGAGTTCGTCCTGCATGTGGACGACGAAGGCCCCGGCGTGCCGGAGCAGCGGTTGGAGCAGGTGTTCGAACCGCACTTTCGCCTGGCCGGGCAGCAGCAGGGCTATGGGCTGGGGTTGGGGATTGCACGCAATATCGCCCATAGCCATGGCGGTGAGGTGAGTTTGCAGAATTTGCGCGAGGGTGGATTGCGGGTGACCCTCCAGCTGCCCCGCGGCCTCGACTGAACATACGCAGGACCCAATGTGGGAGGGGGCTTGCTCCCGATAGCAGTGTGTCAGTCAGCTGATGTGTAGCTGATACACCGCCATCGGGAGCAAGCCCCCTCCCACATTTTGATCTTCATTGCATCAGATGCTTTGGCGTAACCGGGCCAAGTCGCGCAAAGGCGGCGCGCCAAACAACCGGCTGTACTCCCGGCTGAACTGCGACGGGCTTTCATATCCCACCCGATACCCCGCCGCCGAGGCCTCCAGCCCTTCGGCAATCATCAGCCGCCGAGCTTCCTGCAAGCGCAGTTGTTTCTGGTATTGCAGCGGGCTCATGGCGGTGATCGCCTTGAAACGGTGGTGCAGGGTCGAGACGCTCAGGTTCACTTCCCGGGCCAGGTCATCGATTCGCAGCGGCTGTTCGTAGTTGCCGTTCAACCACTTGATCGCCTGGCTCACTCGGTGGCTCTGGCTGTTGGCCACGGCAATTTCATACAGGCGATAGCCTTGGGGCCCGCGCAACAAGCGGTAGAGAATTTCGCGGTTGATCAGCGGGGCGAGCATCGCGATATCTTTGGGCGTATCCAGCAGGCGGGTCAGGCGTAGCACGGCATCAAGCAACTGATGGTCGATGCGGTCGACGTACATGCCTCGGGAAGTCGGACGCGACGGCACGCCCATCGGGCCGGCCTCGGCGATCAGTGCGGTGAGCTGGGCCGGGTCGATATTGATGCGCACCGACAGGTTGGGGTCTTCGGGGGTGGCGTCGATAATTCGCCCGGCCACCGGCATGGCCACCGAAAACACCAAATAATTGAGCGGGTCGTAGGCAAAGATTTCGTCGGCCAGGCGCACTTCCTTGCTGCCACTGGCGAGGATGCACAGTGCCGGCTCCACCAGCACCGGCATGAAGTCACGCGGCGTGTTGTGGCGGTTCAGGTACAGCGAAGTGATCGCCGTGCCGTAGGAGCCATCTTCCCAGGTATGGCGGTGCACGATGCTGGCCAGTTCGGCACGCTGCTTTTCCATCTCGGCATCGAGGGGCATGGGCTTGAGGTCGGGCGACGACATGGGGCGTCCTCTACACACTGGTTGAATGGTGCTCAGCTTAGTGGTGGGTATTCAAAAAGTGTTACGTCGATTCTGCACAATCCTTGCCTGATCCTGCGGCTTATCGTGAATCAGGCAAGCAAGGCGGCTGTCATCTCCCTGAAATATGCCGTTCGGGGCTGGAATAAATCCAGCGCTGGAACGTCCTGCCTACGCTTCTCGCAGGATTGTGCAATAAGCCAGCAGGAATTGACTAACCGTGCCCACACCGGCGCCGCTATCTTTGATCCTGTGGCAACACGCCCTCACAGTGCTTGCCGAGCATCACTTCTCAACGGGAGAGTCGAACATGTCCACCCCCATTCCCGCGAGCCATATGGCCTTTGTCCGTGCCCGTACCGGGTACAGCACCGAACTCGGTGCACGCTTGAGCAGTTTGATCGAACCGGGCCGACAGGCCCAGGGTTGCCTGCAATTTACCGTGCAGCATTCCCAGACCGACCCCGATGTATGGCTGATCTCGGGCTTCTGGAGCAGCGAGCAGGCGATGAGCGCCTACTTCAATTCCCCGGCCCTGATGATCTTCACCGAGTTGCTGAACGACATGGTCGTGCGCAGCATGGACTTCCAGACCTTCACCGATGCATCCGCCGTCAAAGCCTACGGCGAGTACCTGCAACTGGCCGGCTAGAACGTTAGAATGGCCGACTTTTCATTGGCCAGGACGTTCAAACATGGCACGTAAACAATTTGCCCGCCACGAAGCCGTTTCCGCCGTAGTACCGGGAGAGGGCGGCTACAGCGCCGCCGTCGCCGTCAAGGCACTGGACGGCATGGGCGCACCGCGTTTTCACAAGATTCTCGATGGGCAGACGTTCAAGACGGCTTCCGACGCCGATGATGCGGCGGCGGTGCAGCTTGAATGCCTGGTCGATGTGGACGTGGAAGGCCAGCTGACCTGGACAACTGCCACAAACTAATGTGGGAGCTTGCCCTAATGCCAGTCAGTTAAGCGTACACCGCCGTCTGTAGGAGCGAGCTTGCTCGCGAAAAACGTCAACGATAACGCGGGCTTTCTGAATGAACGCGGTGCCTGTGAGTTTTTCGCGAGCAAGCTCGCTCCTACAAAAAGCCCTAACTGACTGGCATTAGGGCAAGCCCCCTCCCACAGTCTGGGCGTATTTCAGTCAGGCTTTGGTGGCGCCTGGGCGGTACATCTTGAACAGCGCTTCCGGCCCCAGCTGGAAATAATCCGCCGGGCCGCCACCGCGCAAAATCGGCTCGGCGGCGGCGGTGTCGTAGATCCCGTCCTTGAGCAGCCATTTGGCGATGTGCACCGCGACCACTTCGCCCAGCACCAGCCAGCTGGGTACCAACTGCTGGTCGGCGCGTTGCAGCTGGATAATCTGCGTCACCTTGCATTCGAACGACACCGGGCTCTCGCCCACTCGCGGTACGCCGACGACTTTCGACGACACCGGCGTCAGGCCAGACAACTCGAATTCATTCACCTCTGGCGAAACGGCCGCGCAACTCTGGTTCATCTGCTCGGCCAGTGGGCGGGTCGCCAGGTTCCACACAAACTCGCCGGTCTGCTCGATATTGTTCAGGCTGTCTTTGCGCCCCACGCTGGAAAATCCAATGATCGGCGGAATGTAGTTGAACGCATTGAAGAAGCTGTAGGGCGCCAGGTTCAGGCGGCCCTCGCGGTCGTGGGATGAGATCCAGCCGATCGGGCGTGGGCCGACGATGGCATTGAACGGGTCATGGGGCAGGCCGTGGCCGTTGGCGGGTTCGTAGAAGTGGATATCGTCGGACATGGGCCAGTTCTGCTCTCGGTTTCGGGGCAAACATCATACCCAATGTGGGAGGGGGCTTGCTCCCGATAGCAGGGTGTCAGTCAGTAATATATTGATTGACCCACCGCCATCGGGAGCAAGCCCCCTCCCACAGGTTTTATCTCATCATCCAGTTAGTCGGTGGTGATGCGCGAGTGTTTGCGTGTGTCCTTCATGGTCACATAGACCACCAACGACACCGCGATACACGCAGTCACATACCAGTAATAGCCGGTTTCCATGCCGATGCTCTTGAACCACAGCGCGATGTATTCAGCGGTGCCGCCGAAGATCGACACGGTCAGGGCATACGGCAGGCCTACGCCCAGGGCGCGGATTTCAGTCGGGAACAGCTCGGCTTTTACCACTGCGTTGATCGAGGTATAGCCGCTGACGATGATCAGCGCCGCCATGATCAGGAAGAACGCGCCCCACCAGCTCTGGATGGTGTGCAGGGTGGTGAGGATCGGCACCGTGAACAGGGTACCGAGGATGCCGAAGGCGATCAGGATCGGTCGACGGCCAATCTTGTCCGACAGGCCGCCCACCAGGGGTTGCAGGCACATGAACAGAAACAGCGTCGCCGCTGAGATGGTGGTGGAGTCGGAGATGCTCATGCCGACGGTGTTCACCAGGTATTTCTGCATGTAGGTGGTGTAGGTGTAGAACGCCAGGGTGCCGCCCATAGTCAGGCCGACCACGGTGAGCAGTTCCTTGGGGTGGCGCATCAAGGTGCGCATCGCGCTTTCCTTGGCTTTTTCCTTCTTGGTGAACGACTCGGTTTCTTCCATGCCGCGCCGCAGGTACAGCGCAACCACTGCGCACAGCGCGCCGATGGCGAACGGGATGCGCCAGCCCCACGCATACAGTTGCTCGGTGGTCAGCACTTGCTGCAGCACGATCAGCACCGCCAGGGCGATGAGCTGGCCCGAGATCAGGGTGACGTACTGGAAGCTGGAATAGAAACCACGACGCTCCTTGGTCGCCATCTCGCTGAGGTAAGTGGCGGAGGTGCCGTATTCGCCACCGACCGACAGCCCCTGCAGCAGGCGGGCAAACACCAGCAGGATGGGCGCACCGATACCGATGATTTCATAGCCTGGGCTCAGGGCAATCAACAGTGAGCCGAAGCACATCAGGTAGACCGAGGCCATCAGGGCTTTCTTGCGCCCGACCTTGTCGGCGTACAGGCCCATCAGCCAGCCGCCGATTGGGCGCATCAGGAAACCCACGGCGAAGATCGCGGCGGTATTGAGCAATTGGGCGGTGGTGTCGCCTTTGGGGAAGAAGGCTTTGGCGAAGTACAACGAGAACGCGGCGTAGACGTACCAGTCGTACCACTCGACCATGTTGCCGACGGAGCCGCTGAAGATCGATCTGATCCGGCTGCTGGTGGTGCGTGCTTTCGCCGGCGCAGCCGCCGACCCCAGAGGCAAGGTGTTGGAGTTATCCATTGAAGGATCCTTCATCTAGTTGTTTTTATGGAGCGTGCCTGAGCACTGCCTGGCTTGGGCTGTAGCAGAAGCTGTGCCAGGTAGAGGAAGGCCCGGAATAGAAGGGTTTCAAGGTTTTTTTGAGCGGAAAGTTGCTGATGGTTTTGGAGTGATGAGCGGAAATCCGCTTATGGCAGCTTGCCCCCGATGGCGATCGGAAGACCGCTAAAGAAACATCTCCCTTGCCAACCCATGCCGCTGCATCTTTTCATTGAGAGTCCGGCGCGGCAGTTGCAGTTCGGCCAGCACCGCCTTGATATCGCCTTTATGCCGGGTCAGGGCAGCTTTCAGGCAATGCGCCTCAAAGGCTTCCTGCTGCGCCGCCAAGGATTGCCCGGCCTCGATGCCCTCCGGTTCCGGCTCGCCAAGCCCCAGCACCTGGCGTTCGGCCGCGTTGGCAAGTTCACGTACGTTGCCTGGCCAGTCATGACTGAGCAGGCGTCCCAGCGCGGGGCCGCTTAGCGGCTCGGCGCTGCGTCCCAGGCGCTGGGCGGCGTCCTGGGCAAAATGCTCATACAGCAGCGGAATGTCTTCGCGGCGCTCGCGCAGCGGCGGCAGGCGCAGTTGCGCGACGTTGAGACGATACGCCAGGTCTTCGCGAAAGCGCCCGGCGCGGGCCTCTTCCAACAGGTCCGGCTTGGTGGCCGCGATGATGCGCAAATCCACATGAATGCTCTGATTGGAACCCAGGCGCTCCAGCTTCTGTTCTTGCAGCACGCGCAGCAGTTTTACCTGCTGGGCCAAGGGCATGCTTTCGATTTCATCGAGGAACAGCGTGCCGCCGTGGGCGTATTCCAGTTTGCCGATCCGCTTGCCCTGGGCGCCGGTGAACGCGCCGCTTTCATGGCCGAACAGCTCGGCTTCGAACAGCTGCTCGGGGATCGCGGCACAGTTGAGCGCGACAAACGGCTTTTTCGCTCGCGGGCCGAAATCATGCAGGCAGCGCGCAACCAGCTCTTTGCCGCTGCCGGTCTCACCGCGGATCAACACATTGACCGGCAGCGTCGCCAGGTCCAGCACCTGGCGTCGCAGGGTTTGCAAGCTCTTGGATACGCCGAGCAGACTGGACTCCAGCTGGGCGCGATGATCGGCTTGGCGATGCAGGCGGCGGTTTTCCAGGATCAGCCCGCGTTTATCCAATGCACGGCGCAGGCTATTGAGCAGCGCATCCGGGCTGAAGGGTTTTTCCAGGAAGTCGTAGGCGCCGTCGCGCATGGCTTCGACGGCCATCGGCACGTCGCCATGGCCGGTGAGCAGGATGACCGGCAAGTCGGCATCGCGCCGCTGCACTTCGGCCAGCAGTTCCAGGCCGCTGAGGCCGGGCATGCGCACGTCGCTCAGGATCACGCCGGGGAAGTCCCTGGGCAACTGCGCCAGGCATTCCTCGGCACGGCTGAACAACTGCACCGCAAACCCGGACAGGCTCAACCATTGTTCGACGGCCGTACGAATGCTGGCTTCGTCATCCACCACAATCACCGCGTTCAACATAGGTCGGGCGTCTCCAGCGCGACAGGCAAGGTCAGGGTAAATATCGCGCCGTCGCCCCGGTTGCCGGCGATCAGGCGTCCGCCCAGTTCATGCACGATAGCGTAGGACACCGCCAGCCCCAAGCCGAGCCCGTCACCCACCGGCTTGGTGGTGAAGAAGGGGTCGAATACGTTATTCAAGTGTTCTTCGGCAATCCCGCCGCCGCTGTCGCTGACGCTCAACTGCCAGAGCTGCTGGTCGGCGTGCAGGCGGATTTCCAGGCGTTTGTGCGGCTTGTCGGCCATGGCATCCAGGGCGTTGCGCAGCAGGTTGATCAGCACCTGCTCCAGGCGGATCGCGTCGCCGCGTACCCAGGCCGGGCGGGTCAGGTCCAGCACCACGCCGATGGCTTCATCGCGCAAACGTGCGTCGAGCAGGTGCAGGGATTGATCGACCACGGTGGCCAGGTCCAGGCGTTCGCGCAGGCCGCTGGGGCTTTTACGCGCGAAGGTCTTGAGATGGCCCGTCAGCGCGGCCATGCGGGTGAGCATGTCATCCAGTGGTGTGAGTGCCTTGTAGGCATCGTCCACGCGGCCGTGGTCGAGCAACAGCCGCAGGGTCGCCAATTGCATGCGCTGGGCGGTCAGCGGTTGGTTGATTTCATGGGCGAGGGCAGCGGACATCTGCCCCAGTGCCGCCAGCTTGGCCGACTGCACCAGGCCATCCTGGGCGGTGCGCAGGGCCTGGGTGCGTTCCTCGACCAATTGCTCAAGCTCTTCACGGCTGCGTTGACGCAGACGCGCCAGGCGCCAGCGTTGGCTCAAAAACAGCACGAGGAACACCAATGCCAGCCAGGACCCGGCGGCAGCCAGGCCGGCGTTGCGCTGGTCTTCAAACGGGAACTGGGGTTTGCGCAGCAGGTGCAGGGTCCAGCCTTCGGCTTTGAGCGGCAGCGATTCCCAGATGTAGTTGGCGTTGCCGTCGGGGCCGTTGACGCGCATCAGGTGGCTGTTGTCGCCGAAGCGCTGCAAGGTGTTGGTCTCCAGCGGCTGCAGGTGTTTCTTGTCGTATTGGCGGGTGGCCTTGAGTTCGGCCAGGTCGCTGGCCGACAGCGCACGCAGGTTGCGGTAGCGCCAGCCCGGCTGGTTGGCGATAAACACGATCCCGCGCGCGTCGCTGACCAGCAGCAGGTCGTTACCCTGGGCCCATTCACGCTCAAGCTCAGGGAATTCGAGTTTGACCACCATGGCGCCGAGAAACTGCTCGTGTTCGTCGACCACGGCGCTGGAAAGAAAGTAACCCGGTATGCCGGTGGTCACCCCCACCGCGTAAAAACGCCCGGTGCCCTGGCTCAGGGTCTGGCTGAAATACGGCCGAAACGCGTAGTTGTGCCCCACATAGCTGCTGGGCAGGTTCCAGTTGCTGGCGGCCACGGCCAGGCCGGTGCGGTCCATCAATTCGAGGGTGGACGACTGGGCGGCGCCATTGATGCGTTCCAGCTTGCGGTTGAGCAGGTCCTGGGTGGTGGCGTCCAGCGGGCCTTTCAAGGCGTTGATCATCTCCGAATCCAGCGCCAGCACGGCGGGCAGGGCACGGTAGCGTTCGATCAGGGTGTGCAGCGAGTTGGCATACAACGCCAGCTGTTGATTGGCACGGGCAGCGTCGTCCACCAAGGCCTGGCGTTCGGCATGGCGCGTGGCCACAGCTGCCGCCAGCAGCGCACCGGCGACGATCAGCAGGGAATAGAAGGTCAGGCGCAGGGGGCGAGGGATTGCGATCATACGAGGATGAACAGGCGCAGTGGGGGCGAGCACCATAGCATGGGCTGCCCGAAACTTGTGTGGGAGGGAGCAAGGCCCCCTCCCACCTTTACTTATTGGACTTCCACCGCCAGGCTTTCACTGATCTTCTTCTGCCAGATCGCAGGACCGGTGATGTGTACGGATTCGCCCTTGCTGTCCACCGCAACGGTGACCGGCATGTCCTTCACATCGAACTCGTAGATCGCTTCCATGCCCAGTTCGGCGAAAGCGACGACGCGCGATTTCTTGATGGCCTGCGCCACCAGGTAAGCGGCGCCGCCCACGGCCATCAGGTACACGGCCTTGTGGTCCTTGATCGCTTCGATGGCGGTCGGGCCGCGCTCGGATTTGCCGATCATGCCCAGCAGGCCGGTTTGCTCAAGGATCTGACGGGTGAACTTGTCCATCCGCGTCGCTGTGGTCGGGCCGGCCGGGCCAACCACTTCTTCGCGCACCGGATCAACCGGGCCGACGTAGTAGATGAAGCGGCCCTTGAGGTCCACCGGCAGGGTTTCGCCCTTGTTCAGCATCTCGACCATGCGCTTGTGCGCCGCGTCGCGACCCGTGAGCATCTTGCCGTTGAGCAACACCGTCTCGCCCGGCTTCCAGCTCTGCACTTCTTCGGGTGTCAGGGTATCGAGGTTGACGCGACGGGCCGATGGGCCGGCTTCCCAGACGATCTCCGGGTAGGCGTCCAGCGGTGGCGCTTCCAGCGACGCCGGGCCCGAACCGTCGAGCACGAAGTGCGCGTGGCGGGTGGCGGCGCAGTTGGGGATCATGCACACCGGCAGGGACGCGGCGTGGGTCGGGTAGTCCATGATCTTCACGTCGAGCACGGTGGTCAGGCCACCCAGGCCCTGGGCGCCGATGCCCAGTTGGTTGACCTTTTCGAACAGCTCCAGGCGCATCTCTTCGATGCGGTTCTGCGGGCCGCGCTTCTTCAGCTCGTGGATGTCGATGGATTCCATCAACACTTCCTTGGCCATCACTGCGGCTTTCTCGGCGGTGCCGCCGATGCCGATGCCGAGCATGCCCGGTGGGCACCAGCCGGCGCCCATGGTCGGAACGGTCTTGAGCACCCAGTCGACGATCGAGTCGGACGGGTTGAGCATGGCCATTTTCGACTTATTCTCGGAACCACCGCCCTTGGCGGCCACGTCCACTTCCACGGTGTTACCAGGGACGATGGAGTAGTGGATCACCGCCGGGGTGTTGTCCTTGGTGTTCTTGCGCGCGCCCGCCGGGTCAGCAAGGATGGAAGCGCGCAGGACGTTTTCCGGCAGGTTGTAGGCGCGACGCACGCCTTCGTTGATCATGTCGTCCAGGCCCATGGTGGCGCCATCCCAACGTACATCCATGCCCACGCGCACGAACACGGTCACGATACCGGTGTCCTGGCAGATGGGGCGATGGCCGGTGGCGCACATGCGCGAGTTGATCAGGATCTGGGCGATGGAGTCACGGGCGGCCGGCGATTCTTCGCGCAGGTAGGCCTCGTGCATCGCCTGGATGAAATCAACGGGGTGGTAGTAGGAAATGAATTGCAGGGCGTCGGCAACGCTCTGAATCAGGTCGTCTTGCTTGATCACGGTCATGAGTCGCGCTCCTCTATAAGGGAACATTCAATAAGGTGGCTTCAGTGAGGGTGCATCGGTCGGCTGAAACCACCTTTCCAAGGCACGCCACTGGTGCAGGCGCGACGCTAAAAAGGCGCGGCAGTATAACCCGGCACGGTGGCTGATACACCCGACTATGGTCAAACTGTCGCAGGCATGATTCCCTGTGCGCGCCCCTTGTGATTGAGTCCGTTTATGCCTGAACTGTACGTCGGCGAACGCCATTGGCCGGTGACTACCGGCAGCAACCTGCTGGACGCCTTGAACCAGGCGGGGGTGGCTGTGCCCTTCAGTTGCCGCGCCGGAAGTTGCCATGCCTGCCTGGTGCGTTGCCAGGGCGAAGTTGAAGACAAGCAACCTCAGGCGTTGAGCCCGGCGCAACGCCAGGACGGCTGGCGCCTGGCGTGCCAGTGTCGGGTGGTCGGCGACCTTCGGGTCGAAGCCTTTGACCCGCTGCGCGACGGCATGGCGGCGCAGGTGGTGGGCGCCGATTGGCTGAGTCCGACGGTGCTGCGCCTGCGCCTTCAACCCGAGCGTGGCCTGCGATACCGCGCCGGGCAGCATCTGGTGTTGTGGGCAGGGCAGGTGGCACGTCCCTATTCCCTGGCGAGCTTGCCCCAGCAGGACCCGTACCTGGAGTTTCATATCGATTGCCGTCAACCCGGGGCATTCAGTGATGCCGCTCGCCACTTCAAGATCGGCGATGCTTTAAACCTGGGTGAGTTACGGGGCGGGGCGCTGCAGTATGATCCCGACTGGCAAGCCCGGCCGCTTTGGCTGCTGGCCTCCGGCACTGGGCTGGGTCCGTTGTGGGGGGTGTTGCGTGAAGCGTTGCGCCAGGATCACCAAGGTGCCATCCGCGTCATTCACCTGGCTCATGATGCCCAGGCTCACTACCTGGCCGAACCCCTGACGGCGCTGGCCGCGCAGCATCAGAACCTTACGGTGGAGTTGTGGACCGCAGATGAGTTGGCCCAGGCATTGGGGCAGCTGCGGCTTATTTCGAGGCAAACGCTGGCCTTGGTCTGCGGGCATCCTGACAGCGTCGAAGCCCTTTCCAAGCGCTTGTTTCTGGCAGGACTGCCGCGCAATCAACTGCTGGCCGATGTGTTCCTGCCTCGTGGTTGAGTACTGAATCCTACCGCCGCGAGATTCGCCTTGACTGACGCCATTGCAGGCCACAGTCGACCGAGTTGTTTGAAAGGTGCACGTTCAAATGTGGGAGGGGCTTGCTCCCGATAGCGGTGGATCAGTCACACATAAACTGACTGATACACCGCTATCGGGAGCAAACCCCCTCCCACATGTTTTTCAGCGTGTCACTCAGTACTGCGGGTCGCCCACGTGCAGGATCTTCATGCCATTGGTGCCGCCGGTGGTGTGGTAGCTGTCGCCCTTGGTCAGGATGACCCAGTCACCTTTCTCGACGACGCCGCGCTTGACCAACTCGTCGATAGCTTTCTGGCTGACTTCGTTCGGGGCCAGCGAAGCCGGATCGAACGGAATGGTATAGACGCCACGGAACAGCGCCGCACGGGCCTGGGCTTCGCGGTGGGGGGTGAACGCGTAGATCGGCACCGACGAGCGGATGCGCGACATGATCAACGGCGTATAGCCACTTTCGGTCAAGGCGATGATCGCCTTAACGCCCGGGAAGTGGTTGGCGGTGTACATGGCGGCCAACGCGATGCTCTGGTCGCAGCTTTCGAAGACCTTGCCGATGCGGTGGCTGGAGGTCTTGCTGGTGGGGTGCTTTTCAGCACCGACGCAGATACGCGCCATGGCCTGGACGGCCTCCAGCGGGTACGGGCCAGCGGCACTTTCAGCCGAGAGCATCACGGCGTCGGTGTAGTCGAGCACGGCGTTGGCCACGTCGGACACTTCGGCGCGGGTCGGCATCGGGTTCTGGATCATCGACTCCATCATCTGGGTCGCAACGATCACCGCTTTGTTGTGGCGGCGTGCGTGCAGGATGATCTTCTTCTGGATACCGATCAGCTCGGCATCGCCGATTTCCACGCCCAGGTCGCCACGGGCAACCATGACGGCGTCGGAAGCCTTGATCAGGCCATCCAGGGTTTCGTCATCAGCCACGGCTTCGGCACGTTCGATCTTGGCCACCAGCCAGGCGGTACCACCGGCTTCGTCGCGCAGTTTACGTGCGTATTCCATGTCGGCGGCGTCGCGCGGGAAGGACACGGCGAGGTAGTCCACTTCCATTTCGGCGGCGAGCTTGATGTCTGCCTTGTCTTTTTCAGTCAGGGCTGGTGCCGTCAGGCCACCGCCGCGACGGTTGATGCCTTTGTGGTCGGACAGCGGGCCGCCGATGATCACGGTGCAATGCAGTTCGGTCGGGGTAGCGGTGTCGACGCGCATTACCACGCGACCGTCGTCCAGCAGCAGTTCGTCGCCGACGCCGCAGTCCTTGACCAGATCCGGGTAGTCGATGCCTACGACGTCCTGGGTGCCTTCGGTCAACGGATGGCTGGTGGAGAAGGTGAATTTGTCACCGATCTTCAGCTCGATCCGCTTGTTGGCGAATTTGGCGATACGGATTTTCGGGCCTTGCAGGTCACCCAGCAGCGCCACGAAGCGGCCGTGTTTGGCGGCCAGGTCCCGCACCAGCTTGGCGCGAGCCTTGTGCTCGTCCGGGGAGCCGTGGGAGAAGTTCAGACGGGCAACGTCCAAACCAGCCAGAATCAGCTGTTCGAGGACTTCCGGCGAGTTGCTGGCCGGGCCAAGGGTGGCGACGATTTTGGTACGACGGACGGACATGCACAGACTCCTGAGTTCAAGCGCTGGGGAAGGCTACTATGCTCTTTCGTTGTAGTCATTGTTCGTTTGCACTACTTATCGACGATCGGCTTGTTTTTGCTGCGGTGGAAAGGTGAACGCCCTTGAAGATTTTGGACGATAGGTCGATACACTGCACAAGACAGGAGAACCCCCATGCGAATTTTGCTCGTTGCTGCCCTGGCCGTCAGTGTTGTCGGCTGCACCCGCTGGTCGATGGACCATCATTTGAACAACGCTTACCGCGCCTATGGGGTGGGTGACTGCGCACGGGTCACCCTGGAATTGTCCCAGGTAGACCGTGAAAGCCGCACCCGCCGCTATGTGCAGCCCGAGGTTTCGATGTTGCGCGGGCAGTGCCTGGAGCGCCAGAAACTGTTCGTCGATGCTGCCCAAACCTACCAATTCATCATCAGCCAATACCCATCAAGCGAGTACGCTTACCGAGCCCAAGCCCGGCTCGATACCCTGCGTCAGCTGGGGCATTTCTCTGGCGTGACCGCGGCGCAACCACGGCCGGCGTCTTTATGATGGTATTCGTCGCTTCATAACTGGCCTCTTTCCAGTCTTGGGTTATTCTTTGAATAGATGTTTGTACAACTTTCTGTTCAAAAGAATGTAATGCCCGGATTCGGCAGCTGTCTCGTGGCAACGATTTCTTGTCACACCGATATCCAGGGAGAGCGATGGGCTTGTTCCGAATCACTGGCTTTATTGGATGGCGACCTCACCATGTTTATCGAACGACGGATCGAACGGCATCAGCTACCTTATTTCCTGCAGGTGTTCAATCGGCTTACGGACAAGCCAATCGGCTATCTGGGCGACGTCTCTGAAGAAGGGCTGATGCTGATCAGTCAGTTGCCAATGATGATCGGCGCAGATTTTGAGCTGCGCCTGAAGATTCCAGGGCCGGACGGCGAGTTTCAGGCGGTTGACCTTACCGCGACCTGTTTGTGGAGCCGTGAAGATGTCAACCCGCAGCATTACGACTCGGGGTTCCGCGTGCGTCAGGCGTGCGAAGAATACGCACAGCTGATCAGCGCCTTGTTGCATTACTTCAGTTTCGACCCTCAGCAGGCCCCTGTCTGATTATTCATGTGCAGTCGGCCATGGGGGGCCTGTGCCTACCGTGGCCGTGCGCTTGCCGTCAGAACACTCCGGCTTTTTTCCAGTGCAGGTAACGTGTCACCAACGCGGCGCCCAACTCTGACGGCAGGCTATCCAACACCGACAACCCATGAGCGCCCAGGCGATCATGCAGCTGGTTGCGCATGTTGAGGTAGTCAACCGCGCCGCTGTAAGCCAGTGCTTCGGGTAGGGTTTGTACCGGGGCCTGGCGCAGTTGGTCGAGTACTTCCTCTCGCAGACTGGCGACCAGTACCCGATGGTGTCGACCGATCCGCTTGATGGCACCCATCAATGCTTCGTCGTCTTCATCACGCAGGTTGGTCACCACGATCACCAAGGCGCGGCGTTTTTGCCGAGCCAGCAATTGGCTGGCGGCGGCCTCATAGTCAGCGGTCTGGCGTGTGCTTTCCAGGTCATAGACTGCATTGAGCAAGACGTTCAATTGGCCGCTGCCCTTGACCGGCGCCAGGTAACGCGGCTGATCGCTGGCAAAGGTACAGAGCCCGACTGCATCGCCTTGGCGCAAGGCGACATAACTCAGCAACAGGCAGGCATCCAGCGCGTGGTCGAAGTGGGACAACTCGTCGTCCTGGCTGCGCATGCGTCGGCCGCAATCGAGCATGAATACAATCTGCTGGTCACGCTCATCCTCATACTCGCGGGCAATCGGCGTGCGCTGGCGTGCCGTGGCTTTCCAGTCGATCTGACGCAGGCTGTCACCGTCGCGAAATTCGCGTAATTGATGAAACTCCAGGCCTGGTCCGCGCCGCTGGTGCTGACGTACGCCCAGTTGGCTCAGCCAGTTATCCACACCCTGCAACCGGGCACCGGATAAACGCGCGAAGTCCGGATACACGCGAGTGGCATCCGAGGCTTCGATCCAGCGTCGCGCCGACCACAGCCCCAACGGGCTGGGCAAGTGGATTTCGCAGCGGCTGAAATTGAAATGCCCACGTCGCAGGGGGCGCACGCGATAGCCCAACTCGCCGCGCTCACCGGGGCGCAGTGAGATGGATTGCGGCAGGTTATCCACTACCAGTCCTTCGGGCACGTGATCGAACACCAGCACGGTCAGCGGCTGTGGATAATCGTGTTCCAGTGACAGGCGCACTTCTCCCCAGCGCCCCAGCGCCAGGCTACCGGGCAACATCCGCTGTACACGTGCCGAAGGGCGGCGGCGCAAGCGCATGGCATCCAGCATCGCCAGCAACAGCAGGGCCAACAGCAGGCCCCAGGCGATTGCGTGCAAGGTATCGGGCACCTTGAACTGCAACGCCGCCGACGCGCCCAGCAGGATATCGAGGGCCAGCAGAACACCCAGCCAGGTCAGGAGCAGACGGGTCGGTTTCATGCCGGCGTTACTGCCTGGGGGCCGCGATCTGGTCGAGCAACTGCTTGATCACCTGGTCCACCTCCAAACCATCGATATCCAGCTCCGGCGAAAGACGCACTCGGTGACGCAGTACCGCCAGGGCGCAACCCTTGACGTCATCCGGGATCACGAATTCGCCGCCGCGCAACAGCGCCCGCGCACGGGCGCCGCGAACCAGGGCGATAGACGCTCGTGGACCGGCACCGATGGTCAGGCCTGGCCAACTGCGCGTCGCCCGCGCCAGGCGCACGGCATAGTCGAGGACCTGTTCATCCAGAGGCATGCCGCTGGCAATCTGCTGCATCTGCACCACGTCTTCGGCTTGCAGCACGGTGCGCAAAGGCTGCACATCGAGCATGTCGGCCCTGGACGAGCGGGTCACTTCGCGCACCATATCCACTTCCTGGTGCGCCTCGGGATAGTCCATGCGCACCTTGAGCATGAAGCGGTCCAGCTCGGCTTCGGGCAATGGGTAGGTGCCTTCCTGCTCGATGGGGTTCTGGGTGGCCAACACCATGAACGGCTCGCCGATTGGCAATGCCTCGCCCTCCAGGGTGACCTGGCGCTCCTGCATGGCTTCGAGCAGTGCCGCCTGGGTTTTGGCCGGGGCGCGGTTGATTTCGTCGGCGAGCAGCAGGTGAGTGAATAACGGCCCCTTGCGCAGCTTGAACTGTTCGGTCTGCAGGTCGTACACCGCGTGGCCGGTGACATCGCTGGGCATCAGGTCCGGGGTGAACTGGATGCGTGCGAAATCACCGCCAAAACAACGGGCCAGCGCACGCACCAGCAACGTTTTGCCGAGGCCGGGTACGCCCTCGAGCAACACATGACCACCGGCAATCAATGCGGTGAGTACGTCATCGATCACCGCGTCCTGGCCAATGACTGCCTTGCGCAATTCAACGCGCAGGGCCTGGGCCTGTTGGCTGGCGTATTGAACGTTTTTTTCGGCGTTCAGGGCTGTGGCCATTGGAGAGTCGCTCATAGGGCATTCCTGAGGGTTTGCAGGCACGCCACCTGTCGGCTGAAGTCGGCGCTGGACAGCCGTTTCAGCGCAGGTGCGCCGAGTGCCTGGCTGATGATAGGGGAAGGTTGTCGCGTCAGAAGTGCCAGCACCTGGCATTGTTCTGCCGTGTCGAGGTGTTCAAAGCCGGGGTGGTGGCGTCGGGCGGTGCGCAGGAGGTCGTGCTGCAAGGCCTGCAGCAATGCGCCCTGGCCGTTGCGGCGTAGCAGGAAGTCGGCGCTGGCGCGCAAATGCTCCTGCAGCTGCCGACGCGCCTTGGGCGCGGGTGCCCGAATCGGGCCCTGGCGCATGCCGGCTTGCCAGAGGGCCAGGGCAATCAGTGCAACAAGCGCGACAAGGGCCTGGGGGAAGTAACGGATCAGCAGGGTAAACAGGTTGTCCACGTCGCTGTTGAACAGCAGCGTGACGTCGGTACCCTGGTTCAGGTACCACAGCAGCCAGGCGTTGTCGTGTTTGCCGATGCTCGGGGTTTTCCACAGGTCGCTGTCGGTGATCACCGTGACGCGGCCCAGCCCCAGGTCCAGTTGCATCAGGTGGCTGGACTTGGCGCTGTTGGCTGAAAACTGCGCCAGGTGCCGGGGGTCGGTAAGGTTGAAGTCGGTGTCGAAACTGAAATAGGCCGGCTTGGTTTCATTGTCGACATACAGTTTGGTGAGGTCTGGCGCGTTCTTTTTGCGCGGTGGCGCCGGCTCGTCGAAGTCATCACTCAAGGCCTGGCGAAGCTCGAGACGATCAAGCAGCAGGTCGCCGCTTTTGCCGGTTTCTTCATCCCATAACGCCTCGGCCACCAGTAGCAGGTGGCCCCCGGCTTTGGCCCAGGCCAGCAACTGTTCGACCTGGCGTGGGGTCATGTTGCCGCGTTCTCCCAGCAACAGCAGGCTATGGCCTGGTGCAGGCAGGTCGGCAAGCCGCTCTAGGCCGTTGGCATGCGCTACCGTCAAACCTTGCTGGCCCAGGAAATGCTCGGCCGCGAGGTAAGGATTAGCCAGTGCGTCCGGCGCCGGGCCGTGATCCACAACCTCCTCATAGGGAATTGCCTTGTGCCAGGCATACAGACCGCCCACTCCCAACAGGCAAGCCAGCAGCAGTGCCATCCACAGTAAGGGTCGCTTCATTGGCTGGCCCCGCCACTGAAGAGTGCGCGCCAGTCGCTGCAGAGCTTTTGCTGGGCGGCGCCGGGAGGCAGCCGGTGGCCATAGGCGAGGTTTTGCCAGTGCCGGGTCAACTCGTGACTGAATGCCAGCAACTGCGGTTGCTGCAACTGATGGACGCGCTCCAGTACCTGGCCCTCGGTGTCGGCACTTTTGAGCGGCAGGTTGAACTCATGCAGCAGCCGGCTGAGCAGGCCGCGATACAGCAGGCCAAGGGCCTGCCTCGGTTGGGTGGGCCACAGCTGTTCGGCGGTGCTGGCGATGTCGTCGGGCAACGTCTCGACCCCCAGCTCCAACCCGAACAACTGGGCAGGCGCAGGTTTTGCGGCGTTGGGGCGAGGTCGCCGCCTGCGGCTGACAAACGTGCGCAGCCATTCACGGTAGCGCCACACCACCCAGGCCAGCCCGCCGATCAGCAAGCTCCATAGCAGTATCTCCAGGCCTTGGGCCACGTGCTTGAAGGTGTTGCTGTTGAGGTTGTCGAGCAAGTGCTGGAGCCAGCCAGGTAGCTTACCGTCGCCGCCCTGGGCTTTGGGGTCAGTGGCGGGTTTTTCTTCGCCAAAACGATAGCGGGTGACGGTTTGCGGATTCTTGAACGGCGGTTTTTCCAGTAATGCCTTGATCGATTGGCTGGCCGCCTGGGTGCTGAGCGGCTTTGGATCAGCCGGTTCATCCGCCATCGCCGTTGGGCTCAGTTGCGCCAGCGTCAGCCCGACGACCAGCAGCAACAGCGGCGCGACACTGCTCAGGCGTTGGCGCAACCGACGGAACAGCAGCTCCAGGTCCCAAGCCTCCAGGACGGTGCGACGGTTGAGATACAGGCTGAAACCGCAGGCGACGTAGATGGGTTCCCAGAACACCAGGATCAGCGCATAGAAGGCATTACTCAGGTGTTCCAGCCATAGCCCCTGCGGGCCGGTCGCCAATGCCAGCCGCTGCCAGTCCCAATCCAGTTCGACCTGTTCCGGGATGAATAGATAGAACAGCGCCATGCAACCGAACCACAGGCCGATTTCCAGGTGCACCCCGATGATCGTCAGCCAGCGCGCGCCACCCGCGTTGCGCTGTTGCAGTACGCCCAGGCGCTGTTGACGCGCTTGACCCTCCAGGCCTTCAAGCTGGCTCACGGGCATCACGAAGCTGCGGCTCAGGCTCAGCCGGCGCCAGGTGAGGCTGGCGAGCAGTTGCCCCTTGAGCAGGCGCGGCCACTGGCGAACAGCTTGTCTCAGGCTTGGCGTTTCACCAAACAGCGCCTTGGAAAGAATGTACAACGGCAAGCGCTCGAAGGCCGGCTTCAGCCACCAGAACAGGAAAATGGCGTAGGACGGGTACTGCCACAGCAGCGCAGTGAGCAGCATGAACACCGGCAGGCTGACCAGCGCCCAACTGCTCATCAGCAATACACGATGTTCCCGGGCCATCAGTACGCCAAGGTCCATGGCTTCCCAGGAAGTGCGGGGGCGGATGACCACGCTGGAGTCAGTCAGGCGCATGGCGAGTCCTGCCGGCGAAGATCAGGTAGGCGGCGACCAGCAGCCAAAGCGCGCTGCCCACGAGGTATTTGATCCAGGGCGCAATGCTCGTGGTGGATGACCAGTAGGCTTCGATGAATGCTGCGATCAGCAGCAATAGCATGACCCCGCACAGCATCTGCACACTTTTGCGGGCCGCCAGGCGCAGGGATTCGCTACGTGCCAGGGGCCCGGGCGCGATCAGCGACCAACCCAGTTGCAGGCCTGCTGCACCGGCCAGTGCGATGGCGCTGAGTTCGAAGGCGCCGTGACCGATCACGAATGACCAGAACGTCTGGCCGTAGCCGATTTCACTGAGGTGCCCGGACACCGCCCCGATCATCAACCCGTTGAATACCAGGAAGAACACGCTGCCCAGGCCGAACAGCAAGCCGGCGGCAAAGGTCTGGAAAGCGATGCCGATGTTGTGCATCACGTAATAGCCAAACATCATCCAGTCTTCGCTGGAAGCCCGTTCGGCCGCGCGCCCCAGGCGGCTGGCGGCAGGGTCGTACATGCTTTGCATCTCGGCCACTTGTTGCGGGCTGACGATGCTGTAGATCAGCTCGGGGAACAGGTACACCAGTAACCCGATGCCCAGCAGGCTACCGAAGAACAACAGGCTGGCAATCAGTACGAAGCGCCATTGCTCGCGTACCAGGCGCGGAAAATCGGCAAGGATGAACGCCAGTACGTTCGCCGTCGTTTGACTGCGATGGCGATACAGTTGTTGGTGACCGCGCAGCGCCAGTTGTTGCAGGTGGTCTACCAGGTAGCTGCTATAGCCGCGTGCCTGGGCCAGGGCCAGATGTTGGCACAGGCGGCGGTATTGATAAGGGAAGTCGGTTGCCTCGCAGGCTTTGCCTTGCTCTACCTGTTTGAGCAGTTCGGCGAAGGTTTGCCATTGCTGCTGGTGGCGGCTTTCAAAAAGGCTCTGCTTCATGTCGGCCCCAACAAACCGTGGGCCACACCGTTGAGTTGCTCCACGGCGCGAGCCGGAGACACCTGCAAGGGCGCGGCGAGGATGGCAGCCAGTTCATGGACCCGCTCGGCAGACAATTCAGCCTGGCGTTCGGCGAAACCGAGTATGGCCCGCTGTTCGCTCAGCTCCAGTGCGAAGGGCAGGCGCAGGGCGGCTGCCTGAGGGATGCGCGGGCGGGCCGACGCCTGATCACGGTAGACCACCAGCGTACCCGCTGCCAGGTCGCCGAGGCGCTTGAAGTGTGGATGTTGCAGGCAACTGATGGCGCCGAAGAAGTAGCCGAAGGGCAGCATGTCGACAAAGCGCAGCAGGTTGCGGATCAGCGACGCCGACCAGCCAATGGGGGTGCCGTCGTCCTGTACCACCCGCAGGCCCATGACCTGCTTGCCGGGAGAGCAGCCCTGGTTGAACACTTCGAACAGCACCATGTACCACCAGCTGACCAGGAACAGCAGCAGGGAGCCCAAGCCGAGCCCGAGGTTGCCAAGCAGCGCCAGGGGCACCAGCAGGACGCCCATGATCACGCAGCGCACGAGCAGGTCGAAGGCAAAGGCCACTGCCCTTGACAGCAGGCCGGCAGGGCGCAAGGGCAGGTCGATACCCTCGGGGGTCTCGATCTGGTAGCAGGTATCCAGAGGAGCTGTTGGCATTGCGATCCTTGGCAGTGCGAAGCGACTGAGAGAGACGGATGCTAGCAGTGTCGAGGCTGGAAGCAACCCTTCAAGCTTTTGCTGGATGTTTGTCCAGTAAGGTATCGCTGGCCCCTGACACCTCGCAGCGCCTAGACTTTGCCGGTCTTCAGCACAGGAACAGCCCGTGACCTCTATTTTCTGGTACGACTACGAAACCACCGGGATCAACCCGCGCAGCGATCGCCCGCTGCAGGTGGCCGGCATTCGTACCGACCTCGAGCTCAACGAGGTCGGTCCGCCGATCAATCTTTATTGCCAGCCCGCCGACGATATCCTGCCCCACCCGGCGGCGTGTGCGATCACCGGTATCACGCCGCAGGTCCTGGCGCAGAAGGGCCTTGCCGAAGCGGATTTCATGACGCGGGTGCATGCCGAACTGTCTGCCCCCGGTACGTGCGGGGCGGGTTATAACACCCTGCGATTTGACGATGAAATGACGCGCTACAGTCTGTATCGCAACTTTTTCGACCCTTACGCGCGCGAATGGCAAGGCGGCAACAGCCGCTGGGACCTGATCGATGTGATGCGTACCGCCTATGCCCTGCGCCCGGAAGGGATTGTGTGGCCCGAGCAGGACGGGCGCGTGACGCTCAAGCTCGAGCGCCTGACCCAAGCCAATGGCATCGACCACGGCCAGGCTCACGATGCATTGTCTGACGTGCGCGCAACCATTGCCCTGGCGCGATTGGTGCGAGACAAACAACCCAAACTGTATGAATGGCTGTTCCAGCTGCGCAGCAAGCAACGGGTGATGGACCAGGTGCGATTGCTGCAGCCGCTGGTGCACATTTCCGGACGCTTCAGCGCCGAGCGGCATTACTTGGGCGTGGTGTTGCCTCTGGCTTGGCATCCGCGCAATCGCAATGCATTGATTGTCTGTGACCTGGGGCTCGACCCGCAGGGCCTGCTGGAACTGGATGCCGACACGTTGCGCAAGCGCCTATATACGCGGCGTGAAGAACTGGCGGAAGGTGAGCTGCCGGTACCCCTGAAGTTGCTGCACATCAACCGCTGCCCGGTCGTCGCGCCCTTGAAGGTGCTGCGCGCGCAAGATCGCGAGCGTCTGCAATTGGATATGGGCGTTTATCAGGCGCGGGCGCTGCGACTAACTGACGCACAGGAAGTTTGGCGTGACAAGTTGGCGAGCGTTTACGCCGAGGAGGAGTTCGCGCCGAATGCCGATCCGGAGCAGCAGCTCTACGAGGGTTTTATCGGCGACCGTGACCGACGTTTATGTGAACAAGTTCGCCTGGCAGAGCCGCTGCAACTAGGGCGTCAGCAATGGCCTTTCGATGATCATCGGTTGCCGGAATTATTATTTCGCTACCGCGCGCGTAACTTTCCTGAAACCTTGAACAATGAGGAACAACAGCGCTGGAGACTTTTCTGTCAGCAACGTTTGTCAGACCCGGTGTGGGGCGCACCCAATACCCTGTCGGCATTTAAGGCGGCGCGCCAGGAGTTGCAAAACAATGCGACAGCGTTTCAGTGCCAGGTACTGGGTGAATGGCAAGACTATGCCGACTCTTTAGCCGCTCGCCTGAGTCTGTAGCTGCATAACTGCAAAACATCCAGACAATAAAAAACGCCAGCAAGCTGGCGTTTTTAATGTGTCGCGTATCGGGTGTGGATCCGACCAGGCTTAGCCCAGCAGGGTCGCCCAACCTTCAACCACGTCACCGCCCCACTTGGCTTTCCACTCTTTCAGCGTCTTGTGGTTGCCACCTTTGGTTTCAATCACTTCACCGTTGTGCGGGTTTTTGTATTGCTTGACCTTGCGAGCACGTTTGGTGCCGGTAGTTTTCACAGCGCCGCGAGGTGCTTTAACTTTCGATTCCGGATCCAGCAGTGCGATGATGTCACGCAGGGATTTGGAGTATTCGCCCATCAGGGTGCGCAGTTTGCCTTCGAATTCCAGCTCGGTTTTCAGCTTGTCGTCTTGCGACAGGTTCTTCAAACGGGCTTGCAGCTCTTTGATAGCTTCTTCGGTGGCGCGGTATTCGTTGATCAGGGACATGTGGACTACCTTATGTAGAACGCTGATTGACAGGGTGAGTGGCCCAATAATAGTCAGGCAATTTCACCAAGTAAACATTTAAGCAGCTATTTATGTGAATTACATTGAATGTTTGTGGCAATGCGCTGCAGTCGAGTTAATTATCAGGTGAGTGGCTGAGAATAATCAGCTTAATGCGGCTAAGTGCCGAGCTTAGCCGTGCACGTACATATAGCGGTGGTAAAACCTTACGCTATTAAGGGCTGTTGCCACGGCCGGGACTCAGAATAAGCCGCAAGGAGTACTGCAGTTTTTCTGCGCAATCGCTAGAATGGCGGCCTTTGCGAAGTTCTGGAGTTTCCCCCTAATGCGCACTTTTCGGCTGGTGATTGCTTGCCCGGACCGGGTTGGCATCGTTGCCAAGGTCAGTAACTTTCTGGCCTCTCATAACGGTTGGATCACCGAGGCGAGCCATCACTCGGATGATCTCAGCGGCTGGTTCTTCATGCGTCACGAAATTCGTGCCGATACACTGCCTTTTGGTCTGGAAGCCTTTCGTGAGGCGTTTGCGCCGATTGCCGAGGAGTTTTCGATGACCTGGCACATCACCGACACGGAGCAGAAAAAACGTGTCGTCCTGATGGCCAGCCGTGAATCCCACTGCCTGGCGGACCTTCTGCACCGCTGGCACAGCGATGAGCTCGATTGCGAGATCGCCTGTGTGATCTCCAACCATGATGACCTGCGCAGCATGGTCGAATGGCACGGCATCCCGTATTACCACGTGCCGGTCAACCCGCAGGACAAGGAACCGGCGTTCGCCGAGGTGTCGCGCCTGGTCAAGCAGCACGACGCCGATGTGGTAGTGCTGGCGCGCTACATGCAGATCCTGCCGCCGGAACTGTGCCGCGAATATGCCGGTAAGGTGATCAACATTCACCACAGCTTCCTGCCTTCGTTCGTGGGGGCCAAGCCTTATCACCAGGCCTCCCTGCGCGGCGTGAAACTGATCGGCGCGACCTGCCACTACGTTACCGAGGAGCTGGACGCCGGTCCGATCATCGAGCAGGACGTGGTACGCGTCAGCCACAGCGACAGCATCGAAGACATGGTGCGTTTCGGGCGTGACGTCGAGAAGATGGTGCTGGCGCGCGGCCTGCGTTATCACCTGGAAGATCGCGTGTTGGTGCACGGCAACAAGACCGTGGTGTTCTGATCGACGCGTGTTGATTGAATAAGCGGGGGCCCGGGAGTAAAACTCTCCGGGCCCTTTTTATTTCAGGACGCGACCATGACCGACCCACTCGATAAGGCGACTTCCAGGCCACCGGCTACCCTGGGCGAGGGGTGTCTGAGTCGCTACGACCCGGACGCGCTGGGTGCCGATGATGGTACTGACTTTCCTGGCGCTGCCCAGTTGTGGGAGCAGTTACAGGCACCTGAGAAGGCGCCTCCTGCCCCTGAAAAAGACGTTTGAGCAGCGGTTTGCCCACCATCAGCAAAAACACTGGCGCACCGGCCAGCAGATAGAAGTAGTAGGTCACTGCCCGCCAGATCAGAATCGCCGCCGCCGCCGTGGATTTGCCCACCATCGGCGCCAGCAATGCCGCCGACGTCAACTCCGCCGCCCCGGCCCCGCCTGGCAACAGGCTGAATTGCCCTGCGGTCAACGACAGCATCTGGATCAGGAAACTCCAGGCCCACTGCACGTCACCCCCCAGGCCGCGCAGCGCCAGGTACAACACGCTATAGCGTAATAGCCAATGCAGGCTGGTCAGCGCAAACACCCCGAGCAGCGTGTGCCAAGGCAATTTCAGGGTTTGGGTGAATGCCGCCAGGAAGCGCAGCAACCGGCGAGCCCAGCGCCGACGGGTGCTGCCACGCACGTGCAAAGCCTTGAGTGCCAACCCGGCCAGGCGAATCAGCCGACGATGAAAGCGCACCACCAGCAGGCCAACGACGACGCCACCCACCATCGACACGGCACTCAGCCCCAGCAGCCATTCCAGGCGCGGGCTGAGGCTGTGGAACAGCGCATACAGCACGATGCCCACCAGTGCACAGAGAAAAAACAGCAAATCGCTCAGTTGGTCCATGGCGAACACCGCGCTGCCGTGGGCGGGTCGTATGCCATTGCGTGCCAGCAGGCCCATCAACGTCAGCGGCCCGCCGCTGCCCCCAGGCGTCGCGCACATCGCGAACTCGGTCGATATCACCACGCCCAGGCTTTTACGCCATCCCAACCGGCCGCGCTGTTCGCCAAGCAACAAGCGCAGGCGCAGGCTGTTGATCAACCAGCAGCCGATGATCATGGCAAACATCGCCAGTAACTGTGGCAGGGGGAACTGCCGCAGGCGCGCAACGGTTTCGCCGCCCCCCAGCCACACGGGAATCACCAGCGCGACAATCAGCGCCAGCACCAGCCAGATCAGTCGGCGCATGGCAGCGTCGACAGCCAGGCGGCCTTGGTCCGTGGCGTGCGTCCGTCCTCGAGCAGGCGCTGCAGGGTTTTCAGCCAATAATGACGGGAAAACTCGTGGCGCATGTCCACGGGGTGCAAGCCGAGCCGAATCACCGGGGCCGTCTGCCAGCGCTGTTCGCGGCGGTCGCTGAGCACTTTGGACAGGCCCCGGCGCCACGCACTGCGCGCGCTCCACACCAGGCCCGGAGCATGAATGCGCGTGAAGTCAGGCAGTCGATACAGATGCTGCGGGTCGCTGGTATAGCCCAGTGGTAACTGGCGCAGTGCACGCCGGGTGCCTTCGCTAATCAACCAGGCGGGTGCGACAAACCCTTGCAGCGGCCAATCATTGCGCTGGAATACCTCAATGCCGTCACTCAGGCGCTGCAACGCCTCGGCCTCGGACAACTGGTAGAACTCGCCCTCATGGGTATAGATGCGTCGCATGAACCATTCTTTTGGCGTGCGCGGCCGGGGTTGTTCGTCGCAGTGGTAGTAGCCGTGCAGGGTCAGTTCATCGCCTCTGGCTACGCGACTATCAAGCAAGCGCCGGAAGTCACCGTGGGCGCCCAGGGCGTTATGGTGATGGAAGTCCGGGACGACCAGCCAGGTGATAGGCACATTGCCGATGGCATCGACGGCCTCGACAAAAGGCCGGTAATCGGCCCAGGTGTTCGGCGCCACATCATGCAGCACCAGCATGACCGAACGTTCAGCCATGGGCGAGCATCGGTTTGTGCGTGCCCAGCACGGCGTGGTAATGCCCCAGCAGGCTGTCCACTACTGCATCCCACGCATACTGCTGTTCGACATGGCGCCGAGCCTGTTCCCCGAGGCGGCGACTGTCGGCGCCGAACAGTTCGCGTACCGCATCGGCCATCGCCTTGGGGTTGTTGGGCGCGCAGAGCAGGCCACAGCGCTCGTCGACGATCTCAGTGAAGGCGCCCGCCGCAACGGCGATCACGGGGATACCACAGGCCATGGCTTCCAGAATCACCAGGCCGAAGGTTTCCTGGTCGCCAGCGTGCAACAACGCGTCGGCGCTGGCCATCAAGCGGGCAACATGATTGGCCGGTACGAAGCCATCGACTACGGTGACGTTGTCCGACACGCTGGCCGGCATGCCGGAGCCCACCAGCAACAAGTGGTAACCCTCACCCAGGCGTTTCATGCAATTGAGCAGCACCGGCAGGTTTTTCTCCTTGGAACCACGCCCGGCGAAAATCAGCAGCCGGGTGTTTTCAGCAATCCCCAGTTCGGCGCGCAGGCCGGGGTCGCGCACGGCGGGGGTGAAGGTTTGCAGGTCGACGCCCAGGGGTTGTACGAAGACGTTTTTCACCCCAAGCCCAGTGAGTTTGTCGGCCATCACCTGGCTGGGGGCCAGTACTCGGTCAAAATTCCCATAGAGTTTGCTGACATAGGCTTCGACGTTGGGGGTAAACCAGGCGCCCATGCGGTTACGCACCAGCAGCGGTAGGTCGGAGTGGTAAAAACCGATGACTGGCACATCCAGCTGGCGCCGTGCGTCGAGGGCGGCCCAGGCGGTCAGGTACGGATCGCCGACTTCGATCAGATCCGGCTGTAAATCGTGCAGAACATTTCGCCAAGGAGCCAAGCGCAGGGGGAAGCGATAACCCTTGCCGAAGGGCAGCGGTGGCGCCGGCACCTCGAAAATTCCGTCCCGCTCGCTCAAATGGGCGCCAGGCACCAACAGGCTGTGGCGAATCCCGGGCTTGAGCGCCAGGCGCCGGTGCTTGGCGTCCAGATAAGTGCGTACGCCACCGCTGGCTGGGGCGTAGAACATGGTTATGTCAGCGATATGCACGATGAACATCCCTCCGATCCATTGCTCTCTTAACGTGGACCTGAGCTAAGGATAGATGTTCGATCGGGATTGGCTGTGGGAGGGCGCAAGCCCCCTCCCACCATCGCCTCAGATGCGGAAGCTGCCCACCATTTGCTTCAAGCGTGCGGCTTGCCGTTCGAGGTCCGAGCAGGCGCGCAGGGTCGATTGCAGGTTTTCCACGCCTTCCTGGTTGAGGGTGTTGATTTCAGTGATGTCCATATTGATCGACTCCACCACCGAGGTCTGCTCCTCGGTGGCGGTGGCCACGGACTGGTTCATGCCGTCGATCTCGCCAATGCGCTGAGTCACGCTGTTCAAGCGCTCGCCGGCCAGGTTGGCGATCTCCAGGCTGTCCTGGCTGTGGCGCTGGCTTTCACTCATGGTGCTCACCGAATCCCGGGCGCCGACTTGCAACTCCTCGATCATCTTCTGCACCTGTTGCGCCGATTCCTGGGTGCGATGCGCCAGGTTGCGCACTTCATCGGCCACCACCGCGAAGCCGCGGCCGGCCTCACCGGCACGCGCGGCTTCGATGGCAGCGTTGAGCGCGAGCAAGTTGGTTTGCTGGGAAATACTGGTGATCACTTCAAGAATCTGGCCGATATTCACCGTCTTGCTGTTCAGCGCCTCGATATTGGTGCTGGAGGCGCTGATCATGGTCGACAGCTGGGTCATTGCCTTGATATTGCGCTCTACCACTTGCTGGCCGTCTTCGGCCAAATGCCGCGCATCACTGGCCTGATTGGAGGCTTGCGCCGCGTTGCGGGCGATTTCCTGGGCGGCAGCGCCCAGTTGGTTGATGGCAGCGGCGACGCTGTTGGTGCGGTTGGCCTGTTCGTCTGAATTGACCATCGACGAGTTGGACGCGCTGACCACCCGCAGTGCCACTTCATTGACTTGCTCGGTAGCCGACGACACTTCGCGGATCGAGGTATGAATGCGCTCCACGAAACGGTTGAACGCAGTACCCAAGGTGCCGAACTCGTCGTTGTTCTGGATGGTCAGGCGTCGGGTCAGGTCGCCTTCGCCGTCGGCGATGTCCTGCATGGCCCGGGTCATCACGTGCAGCGGTTGCAGCAACACGCGGATCAACATGCCCAGCAAGGCGATGATGATCACCACGGCGATGATGGTGGCGATGACCGCCGAGGTGCGGAATTCACTGAGCATGGCGAACGACTTGGCTTTATCCACCGAAATACCCAGGTACCAGTTCACCGACGGCAGGCCCTTGATCGGGGTGAACGTGACGATATTGGTCTTGCCATTGGCCTGCACTTCGCTGAAGGCAGCGCTGATCTTCGGTGTGTCTTTCGGGTACACGTCAGCCAGGGTCTTCATCACCAGGGCCTTGTCCGGGTGCACCAGTACTTTGCCGTCGGCGCTGACCAGAAATGCGTAACCCATGCCGCCGAAATCCAGCGCGCCAATGTTGTCCACCAGGGTTTGCAGGCTCAGGTCGCCGCCCACCACGCCGATGCTCTGGCCGGCCTTGGCACTCGGGGTGGCGATGGAAATAATCAGTTGCCCCGTTGCCGCGTCGATATAGGGTTCGGTCAAGGTCGAGCCGTTGCTGGTCTGGGCGCCTTTGTACCAGGGACGAACGCGCGGGTCGAAACCGTCGGGCA
Organism: Pseudomonas sp. R4-39-08; assembly: GCF_003852275.1. Taxonomy (NCBI): domain Bacteria; kingdom Pseudomonadati; phylum Pseudomonadota; class Gammaproteobacteria; order Pseudomonadales; family Pseudomonadaceae; genus Pseudomonas; species Pseudomonas sp. R4-39-08. The sequence goes on along the minus strand of NZ_CP027733.1, from coordinate 4,611,235 downwards.
TCTTGGTGTCAGGGCGGATGGTGAAGGTGCCCTGGCTGTCGCCGACGTAGGCTGCCATGAACGACGATGTCAGCGCTTTCTGTTCCAGCAGGCTGGCAACCACCGATGGTTCGGGGTTGAGGGCAATATTCTGCGCGGCATTTTCTACCAGGGCGATGCGCCCGGTGAGCCAGGTCTGAATACTGCCGGCGGTGACGTCGCCCATTTCATGCAGGTAGTTATCGAGGTCGTCACGGATCGCGTTGCGTTGGAGGTAGTCGTTATAGAGGGTAAATAACGCGAAGGCGGCGATGACGATAAGGGAGGCTGCAAGCAAAATTTTATGGCTGAAGCGCAGGTTTTTATTCATGGCTTGTAGGGTCCGCTAAGGTCTTGATATCCGAGGCGCGTCCTTATGGGATGCGCAAAAATGGCAGCGTCAAAAAAGGTGTGGTACTTCTGGTGCTAGCGCTAGGGGCCTGCGTAGGAAATATCTCTCCTATTTTTGGATTTTGTGGGTTTCACATTGCCTGTATCGACCTGGCTGCATTAAAGATTAACCAAAGGTGACGAAATGCCTGACTCCACACAACTGCTTATCGGTGCCGGCCCAGACGGCCAGCCCATCGCCCAGCCCATGCGCCTGGCCAACCGGCATGGGTTGATCGCCGGCGCCACGGGCACCGGCAAGACCGTCACCTTGCAGCGCCTGGCGGAAGCCTTCAGTGATGCCGGCGTGGCGGTATTCGCCGCCGACATCAAGGGTGACCTGTGCGGCCTGGGCGCAGCGGCCAATCCCCAGGGCAAAGTCGCCGAACGCATTGCCGGGATGCCCTTCCTTAATTACGCACCGAAGGCTTATCCGGTTACGTTGTGGGATATCCACGGGCAGTCCGGTCATCCATTGCGCACGACCATCAGCGAAATGGGGCCGTTGTTGCTCGGCAGCCTGCTGGAACTCACCGACAGCCAGCAGTCGGCGCTGTACGCGACCTTCAAGGTGGCCGACCGTGAAGGCCTGTTGCTGCTGGACCTGAAAGACCTCAAGGCACTGCTCAACCACCTGCGTTATCACCCTGAACTGTTGGGCGACGATGCGGCGTTGATGACCACCGGTTCCAGCCAGGCGTTGTTGCGGCGCCTGGCGGTGCTGGAGCAGCAGGGTGCCGAAGCCCTGTTTGGCGAGCCGGCCCTGCAGCTCGAGGATATTTTGCAGCCCGCCAGCGACGGGCGCGGCCGTATTCACCTGCTGGACGCCAGCCGCCTGGTGCATGACGCGCCGAAGGTCTATGCCACGTTCCTGCTGTGGCTGTTGGCGGAGCTGTTCGAGCAGTTGCCGGAGCGCGGTGATGCCGAAAAGCCGCTGCTGGCGCTGTTTTTCGACGAGGCGCACCTGTTGTTCGCCGATACACCCAAGGCGTTGCAGGACCGTTTGGAACAGGTGGTGCGGCTGATTCGCTCCAAAGGGGTGGGGGTGTACTTCGTCACTCAAGCTCCGGGGGATTTGCCTGACACGGTGCTGGCGCAACTGGGGCTGCGTATCCAGCATGGCCTGCGCGCATTCACCACCAAAGAGCAAAAATCCCTGCGGGCGGTGGCGGACGGTTTCCGGCCCAACCCGGCATTCGATGCCTTGGCGGTGCTGACCGAGTTGGGCACCGGTGAGGCGTTGGTGGGTACCTTGCAGGAAAAAGGCACGCCGGAGGTGGTCCAGCGCGTATTGGTCGCACCGCCACAGTCGCGGATCGGGCCGCTCACCGAGGCCGAACGTGCGGCATTGGTCGCCAGTTCGCCGTTGCAGGGCCGCTATGACAAGCCGATGGACCGCGAATCAGCCTACGAAGTGCTGATGGCGCGTAAAGAGTTGGGGCCGACCGAGGAGGCCAAGCCGGCGACCGAAGAACCCAGCTTCACCGACAAAGCCGGTGCGTTCCTGGGCACCACGGCAGGCAAGGCGCTGAAATCCGCCATGCAGCAGGCCGCCAATCAGATGGGGCGGCAGTTGGTGCGTGGCTTGTTGGGCTCGCTGCTGGGTGGCAGCAAGCGCAAGTAAGACTCAGGATTTGGGCCTGGCATGGGCGGCCAGCCGCTCCAGCGCCGCGCGCAAACCCGGATCGCTGATCCCTTCGGCGGTGGCCTGGAGGGTTTCGGCTGCCTGTTCCGACAGGTCCAGCGTATGTCCGGCCGTGCTTCGCAGCACTGTAGGCGGCTGCACTTTGAACTGGATGCGCGTCAGGCCGGCAAACTCATCGAACACCATCAATTGGCGTTGCAAGCGTTTTTGCTGATAACGCAAACGGGTGGCCCAATGCCCGTCAGTGACAATTAATAGCAAGTTGCCTTCGCGCCAGGACGCCACATGACAATGTTCGCGTGCGGCCGGTTGCAGCTGGCTTTCGAGCAGGCGTTGCAAATGCGCCAGGCGTTGCGCGTGGCCAAAGATGGCTTTCAGCGGCTTGGCTTCGCGAAGCAACACGCCGGGAGCGCGGGCTGTAAGAGGGCGAAATGCCATGTCTAGACACCTTAAGTAACAGAGCCGTCATCTTAGCAGAAAGCGCCGGTGAGCCCCGAGACCCTGCAAGGGCAGGGCTTTTCTCATGAAATCAATAAGTAACTTCTGCCTTTCATGGGTTGAAGTTCCGCCAAAAGCCCTTATTTTAAACAAGCCCTCTCACAGCGCCGTGCCCGCATCGGGGAACAACGCCACTTTCCTCACCCACGATTCCGGGTAGAATGCGCGTTCGCATGCGGCCGTGAGGGCTGCTCGGGCCACTCACGGTGCGCCCTCCATCCCTATGTGTGGAAGAACCTGCCGATATGTTTGCGCCTTTGTTAAAGAAACTTTTTGGAAGCAAGAATGAGCGCGAAGTCAAACGCATGCTCAAGACGGTGCAGCTGGTCAATGCCTTCGAAGAGCAGATGGTTGCCCTGTCGGATGAGCAATTGCGCGCCAAGACCGAAGAGTTCAAGGCCCGCATAGCCAAAGGTGAAACCCTCGACAAGCTGCTCCCCGAAGCCTTTGCGGTCGCCCGTGAAGCCGGTAAGCGCGTCATGGGCATGCGCCACTTCGACGTCCAGTTGATCGGCGGCATGACCTTGCATGAAGGCATGATTGCCGAAATGCGTACCGGTGAAGGCAAGACCCTGGTGGCAACCCTGGGTGTTTACCTCAACGCACTGTCCGGCAAGGGCGTGCACGTTGTGACGGTGAACGACTACCTGGCTCGCCGGGACGCCAACTGGATGCGCCCGCTGTATGAATTCCTCGGCCTGACCGTCGGCGTAGTGACGCCGTTCCAGCCGCCCGAAGAAAAGCGCGCCGCCTACGCTTGCGACATTACCTACGGTACCAACAACGAATTCGGTTTCGACTACCTGCGCGACAACATGGCGTTCAGCATGGATGAAAAATTCCAGCGCGAACTCAACTTTGCTGTGATCGACGAAGTCGACTCCATCCTCATCGACGAAGCCCGTACCCCGCTGATCATCTCCGGCCAGGCCGAGGACAGCTCGCGCCTGTACACCGAGATCAACAAGTTGATCCCGCGCCTTGAGCAGCATATCGAGGAAGTCGAAGGCGTGGTGACCAAAGAAGGCCACTTCACCATCGACGAGAAGACCCGCCAGGTCGAACTCAACGAGGCCGGCCACCAGTTCGTTGAAGAAATGCTGACCCAGATCGGTGAGCTGGCCGAAGGAGAAAGCCTGTACTCGGCTCACAACCTGGGCCTGCTGACCCACGTATATGCCGGCCTGCGCGCCCACAAGCTGTTCCACCGCAACGTCGAATACATCGTCCAGGACGGCCAGGTCGTCCTGGTCGACGAACACACCGGCCGCACCATGCCCGGTCGTCGCTTGTCCGAAGGCCTGCACCAGGCCATCGAAGCCAAGGAAATGCTCAACATCCAGGCCGAAAGCCAGACGTTGGCGTCCACCACCTTCCAGAACTACTTCCGTCTGTACAACAAACTGTCCGGCATGACCGGTACGGCCGACACCGAAGCGTTCGAATTCCATCAGATCTATGGCCTGTCGGTGGTGGTTATCCCGCCGAACAAGCCCCTGGCGCGTAAAGACTATAACGACCTGGTGTTCCTGACTGCCGAAGAGAAATACGCGGCGATCATCAATGACATCAAGGACGGCCTGGCCAAAGGCCGCCCGATCCTGGTGGGTACTGCGACCATCGAGACGTCCGAGCACGTGTCCAGCCTGCTCAACAAGGAAGGCATTGAGCACAAGGTGCTCAACGCCAAGTTCCACGAAAAAGAAGCCGAGATCATCGCCCAGGCCGGTCGTCCCGGCGCCCTGACCATCGCCACCAACATGGCCGGTCGTGGTACCGACATCCTGTTGGGCGGCAACTGGGAAGTGGAAGTGGCCTCGCTCGACAACCCGACCCCTGAGCAGATCGCCCAGATCAAGGCTGACTGGCAGAAACGCCACCAGGCCGTGCTCGAGTCCGGCGGTTTGCAGGTGATTGCGTCCGAGCGTCACGAATCGCGCCGTATCGACAACCAGTTGCGCGGCCGTGCCGGTCGCCAGGGTGATGCCGGTTCCAGCCGTTTCTACCTGTCCCTGGAAGACAGCCTGATGCGTATCTTCGCCTCGGATCGGGTGAAGAACTTCATGAAGGCCCTGGGCATGCAGTCCGGTGAAGCCATCGAGCACCGCATGGTGACCAACGCCATCGAGAAGGCCCAGCGCAAGGTAGAAGGGCGTAACTTCGACATTCGTAAACAACTGCTCGAGTTCGACGACGTCAACAACGAACAGCGTAAAGTGATTTATCACATGCGTAACACGTTGCTGGCCGCCGACAACATTGGCGAGACCATCGCTGACTTCCGTCAGGACGTGCTCAACGCCACGGTCAGCGCGCATATCCCGCCACAGTCGCTGCCTGAGCAGTGGGATGTGGCCGGTCTGGAAGCCGCGTTGAAGAGCGATTTTGGCGTCGACTTGCCGGTTCAGCAGTGGCTGGACGAAGACGATCACCTGTACGAAGAAACCCTGCGCGAAAAACTGATGGCCGAATTGCTGGCTGCGTACAACGAGAAAGAAGAGCAGGCGAGTGCCGAAGCCTTGCGCACCTTCGAGAAGCAAATCGTGCTGCGCGTGCTGGACGACCTGTGGAAAGACCACCTGTCGACTATGGACCACCTGCGCCACGGTATCCATTTGCGTGGCTACGCCCAGAAAAACCCGAAGCAGGAGTACAAGCGCGAGTCGTTCACGTTGTTCTCCGAGCTGCTGGATTCGATCAAGCGCGATTCGATCCGCGTGCTGTCCCACGTTCAGGTGCGTCGCGAAGACCCGATCGAGGAAGAAGCGCGCCTGCGCCAGGAAGCCGAGGCACTGGCTGCGCGCATGCAGTTCCAGCACGACGAAGCGCCGGGCCTGGACGCACCGGAGGTGTTGGGCGAAGAGGTCGATGTGGCCCTGGCTCAAACCCCGGTGCGCAATGACCAGAAGCTGGGCCGCAATGAGCTGTGCTACTGCGGTTCGGGTAAGAAATTCAAACACTGCCACGGCCAGATCGAATAAGATTTTCGCCTGACGCTGCAACACCCCACGCCGCGACCGGCATCAGCCGTCGCGGCGTTTTGCCATTAATCCCCCGTCGATAGCGACGGCACACACATCATCTCTTCAAGGAGCGCATACATGGCTGTTGGTCTTGGTCCTTTGCCCACATTGCACCCGGTCGCCGGTTTTGAACTCGGTATCGCTTCGGCCGGCATCAAGCGTGCGGGGCGCAAGGATGTGGTGGTGATGCGCTGCGCCGAAGGCTCGACCGTCGCCGGTGTGTTCACCCTCAACGCTTTTTGCGCCGCGCCGGTGATTCTGGCCAAGCAACGTGTGGCCGGGTCGATTCGTTACCTGCTGACCAACACCGGCAACGCCAACGCCGGTACCGGCGAGCCTGGCCTGGTGGCGGCTGCGCGCACGTGCGCCAAGCTGGCCCAGCTGACCGGCGTGGATGCGAGCCAGGTGCTGCCGTATTCCACCGGCGTGATCGGTGAGCCGCTGCCGGTGGAGAAAATCGAAGGCGCCCTGCAAGCCGCGCTGGATGACCTGTCTGTGGATAACTGGGCGGCTGCAGCCACCGGCATCATGACTACCGACACCTTGCCCAAAGGCGCAAGCCGGCAGTTCGTGCACGATGGCGTGACCGTCACCGTGACCGGTATCAGCAAGGGCGCAGGCATGATCCGTCCGAACATGGCCACCATGCTCGGCTATATCGCCACCGACGCCAAAGTCTCCCGCGATGTATTGCAACGCCTGATGCTGGACGGCGCCAACAAGTCGTTCAACCGCATCACCATCGACGGTGACACGTCCACCAACGACTGCTGCATGCTGATCGCCACCGGCCAGGCCAACCTGCCGGAAATCACCTCCACCGAAGGCCCGTTGTTCGCCGCATTGAAGCAGGCGGTTTTTGAGGTGTGCATGGACGTGGCCCAGGCCATCGTGCGTGACGGCGAGGGCGCTACCAAGTTCGTCACGGTACAAGTCAACGGCGGCGCCAACCACCAGGAGTGCCTGGACGTGGGTTACACCGTGGCGCACTCGCCGCTGATCAAGACCGCCTTGTTCGCTTCCGACCCGAACTGGGGCCGTATCCTCGCAGCCGTTGGTCGTGCCGGCGTGCCTGACCTGGATGTAAGCAAGATCGACGTCTTCCTCGGCGACGTGTGCATTGCCAGCCGTGGCGCCCGCGCCGACACCTACACCGAAGCCCAGGGCTCGGCGGTGATGCAGCAGGCAGAAATCACCATCCGCATCGAGTTGGGGCGCGGCGACTGCAGCGAAACCATCTGGACCACGGACCTGTCCCACGAATACGTGAAGATCAACGCGGAATATCGCACCTGAAGGTAGGAGCGAGCTTGCTCGCGAAAAACTCAATGCCACCGCGTTTATCCAGGATTTACGCGTTATCGTTGACGTTCTTCGCGAGCAAGCTCGCTCCTACAAGGGCAATAACGGGAGGAAGCAGTGGCGGTGAAACGAGTGCATGTAGCAGCAGCGGTGATCCGCGGTGTCGATGGCAGGATCCTGCTGGCACGCCGCGCCGATACCCAGCATCAAGGCGGCCTCTGGGAGTTTCCCGGCGGCAAGGTGGAGGCTGACGAGTCAGTCGCCACGGCCTTGTCCCGTGAGTTGAAGGAAGAGCTGGGCATCCAGGTCACCACGGCGCGGCCGTTGATTCAGGTGCAGCATGACTACCCGGACAAGCAGGTGTTGCTGGATGTCTGGGAAGTCTCGGCCTTTACCGGCGAGCCCCACGGGGTCGAAGGGCAGCCTCTGGAGTGGGTGGCCCCGCGGGACCTGATCAACTATGAGTTTCCAGCGGCTAACGCGCCCATTGTCGCGGCAGCGCGTCTGCCTGCCGACTACCTGATCACGCCCGGTGAGCTGGAAACCGGGCCCTTGTTGCGTGGCCTTCAAACAGCCATCGCCGGCGGCATCAAGCTGGTTCAACTGCGCGCGCCCAACGGTTACGACCCCAAATACCGCGACCTCGCCGTGGACGCCGTGGGGCTGTGTGCGGGCAAGGCGCAGTTGATGCTCAAGGGGCCGTTCGAATGGCTGGGGGATTTTCCAGCGGCTGGCTGGCACATGACCTCGGCGCAATTGCGTAAATACGCGAGCAAGGGCCGACCGCTGCCGAAGGACCGTTGGTTGGCGGCCTCGTGTCACAACGCTGAAGAACTGGCGCTGGCGCAGTTGATGGATGTGGACTTCGTCACGCTGTCGCCGGTTCAGCCGACCGAGACTCATCCCGAGGCTCAGCCGTTGGGTTGGGAACAGGCGGCCGAGCTGATCCGTGGGTTCAGCAAGCCGGTGTTTCTGTTGGGCGGGGTTGGGCCTGCGCAGCGGGAGCAGGCTTGGGCGGCTGGAGCGCAAGGTGTTGCGGGGATTCGGGCATTTTGGCCGCAAGCTTGAAGCATGATCGTTCCCACGCTCCGCGTGGTAACGCATGCTGTGACGCTCTGCGTCATGACTTTAAAGGCGGACGCGGAGCGTCCCGGGCGGCATTCCCACGCAGAGCGTGGGAACGATCAACAGGCACCTGAAAACGATCAATGGGGCTTCGCCGCCGCCTGCCACAACACCTCGGCAACCCCCTGGCGCTTGGCAATCACCCTGGCCGCTACAAACAGCAGATCCGACAGTCGATTGATATACGCCAACCCAACCCCTTCCAACGGCTCCACCGCATTCAATTGCTGACAGCGGCGTTCGGCACTGCGCGCCAGGCTGCGGCACACATGGGCCTGGGCGATCAGCGCTGAGCCGCCGGGCAGGATGAAATTTTCCAGTGGCCCCACCTCTTCATTCCAGCGATCGATCGCCGCTTCCAGCCGATCCACTTCCGCTGCATTCAACGCCTTGTACACCGGCATGGCCAGCTCGCCGCCCAGATCGAACAAGCGATGCTGGCAGGGTGTGAGCACCTCCACCACATCGTTCAGTTCGGGGTGCTTGCCGCTCTGCTCCTCCAGGTTGGCCAATAACAACCCCAACTGGCTGTTCAGCGTATCCACCTCGCCAATGGCTTCCACCCGTGGGTGATCCTTGGGCACGCGGCGACCGTCGCCGAGGCCGGTTTCGCCCTGGTCACCGGTGCGGGTGTAGATCTTCGACAGGCGAAAGCCCATGGTCATTGCTCCAGTTGGGTGAGTTCTGCGGGGGACAATTGGCTGCCGGCCAGTGGCAGGCGCAACGTGAAACAGGTGCCTTGGCCCAGGGTGGAGTGCACTTCCATCTGGCCCTTGTGGTTATTGGTGATGATGAAATACGACACCGACAGCCCAAGCCCGGTGCCCTGGCCTATTTCCTTGGTGGTGAAGAACGGCTCGAAGGTGCGTTTGCGCACGTTTTCGCTCATGCCGATACCATTGTCTTCCACCTGAATCTCGGCCCAGGGCGGGTTGAGGCGGGTGCGCAGGATAATTCGCCCAGGCTCGCTGCCGTCTTCGCGCAGGTGAATTGCCTGGGCGGCGTTTTTCAGCAGGTTGAGCAGCACCTGTTCCAGTTCGTTGGCCGTGCCGGGCACGGGCCCCAGTTGCGGGTCGAACTGGCGGATGATCGCCTGGCCCTTGAAATCGAAACCGATGGCCAGGTCGAAATCGTTACCGGCGATCTCCACAGCTTGGTCGATCAGGGCCGGCAAATCGCAGGGGGCCATTTGCCGGTTGCTGCGCCGGCTGAAGCTGAGCATGTGGGTGACGATTTTCGCTGCACGCGCGCCGGCCTGTTGAATCCCATCCAGCAACTGCGGGACTTCGCGCGCTTGCAGGTATTGATTGACCTGCGCCAGCTCGATGCCCGCCTGTTCGGCGTGTTCCAGGTTCTTGGGCAGCTCGGGTGACAGGCGGCGCCGAATGTTCTGCACGTTGTGCAGGATAGCCCCCAGCGGGTTGTTGATTTCATGGGCCATGCCGGCAGCCAGGCCGCCGACCGAGAGCATTTTTTCCGATTGCACCATCATTTCTTCCAGGGACAGGCGCTGGGTGATGTCATCGATACGGATTACCACGCCGCGCCCGGCACCGCCCATCAAGGGGTAGAACGTCAGGGCGTAATGCTTTGGCTCGTCGTCCTTGACCCAGGTGACCCGCTCGATCCGCTCCACCGTGTGCTGTTCCACCGTGGCCTTGATTTGCGGCAGGTACGGCTTGAGCGGTTGGAATGCGAGGAAGATCGGCTGGTTGAGCGCTTCATCCAGGCGCGTGCCCGAAAGCGCGGTGGCTTCCTGGTTCCACTGGGTGACGTAGAGCTGTTCATCCAGGGCGATCAGCGCTGAAGGCATCGAGTCGATAATGCTATTGAGGTAGTTCTGAAAACCGGTGAGCTTTTTCTCGATCTTGCTGCGCACCTGCACTTCCAGTTCCAGCTTGCGGTTGGTATGGCGGGTTTCTTCAGCCAGGCCCTGGGCCTGATCGTAGGCCGCCTGGGAATCATCCCGCGCGCGCTTGAGCTGCTGCTCACGGGCCTCGATGCGCGACAGCATGGTGTTGAACGCTTCCGCCAGGCTGCCGATTTCATCGTGGTTGCCGGGGCCTGCGCGCAGGGCGTAGTTCTCTTCGCGAGTCACCTGGCGCGACAGTTCTTCGAGTTCATGGATCGGCCGGGTGATCAGGCGTTTGATCTGCCGGGCGATGACCAGCCACAGCAGCACACTGAAAATCAGGATGCCCAGGCTTGCGGTGAGGGTGCCGGTATAGAACGCCACCGGGAGCTCGCTGCTGGCCACCAGCAGCAAATGCCCCGAAGGCTGGTCGGTGCGGGGCAGGGTGATGACCTGGTTGCTGCGAAACTCGGTGAGGCGCCAGGCCTCGATATGCCGGTAGTTGTCGGGCAGGTGCAGGCGGTCGCCGTGTTGCATCTGCGCCAGGCGATTGCCTTCGCCGTCGTACAGGGCGGCGGCGCGCAGCGGTGAATAGCTGGTCAGCTCATTGAGCAGTGCGTTGGCCTTGGCCGGGGATTGCAGGGCTTCAGCCGCGAGTGCCGGGTTGGACACCAGCCGACCGATGGCCTGCAAGGCCTGGGGCGCCATGCTTTCCTGGGAGATCCAGTAGGCGGCGCTGATAAAGGTCAGGTTGGCCACCAGCAACACGGTGGTCAGCAGTACCAGCAGGGCGGCCAGCAGTTTCTGCCCTACCGGTAGGTTTTCAAGACGCTGGCGCAGTGGCATCAGGTTTTTCGCAGGCAATAGACATACGGCAGGGTAGCGCGTGCCTCAGTCGCTGGGCAATCCGCGTGCAACCAACTGCTCGACCAAGCGCGTTTGCAGCTGCTGCAGATGCGGCAATACCCGTTGATGGCGGGCGGCCGCTTGGCAGGCGTAGCCAAGCAGGTAGCTGATTTCGGTACGCCGTGCGTTGGCCACGTCCTGGTACATGGAGGAATAGTTGGCCGCCGTGGCCTGAATCACCCGTTGCACTTCACTGTGCAAATCTTGCGCGGCCGCAGGCTGGCCGCAGCACTCCAGTAATTCGCTCAATTCAGCGCACAGGGTGGCGACTTCACATTGATGGGCCTGCAGGCCGCCGTTGCGGCACTGATAGAGCACGGTCAACGGATTGATCGCGCAATTGAGCGCCAGCTTGCGCCACAGCCGCGTGAGGATATCGGTGCTCCATTCATGGGGGATGGCGGCGGCCTGCAAGTCATCCAGCCACAGCGGCGCGGTAGGGTGAGCCGCATCCCCCAGCCAGGTGTAGCCATGGCCGGCAAAGACCACACGCCATTCGCCCTCGCGAAACGCGCCTTCGGTGCTGGAGGCAAAGATGCAACGCGCCTGTGGCAACTGGGCGGCCACCGCATCCTGGCTGCCGAGGCCGTTTTGCAGCAGGATCAGTTCCGCGTCCGGCGCCAGGCGATGCTGTAACTGTGCGACAGCATTTTGGGCATCGTAGGCTTTGCACGCCACCAACAGGCGCTGGATTGGCTCCGGGCTGTCGGATGTTTCGCCGATTACCGGGTAGGTATGCGCAATACCTTGCTCAACCAGAGTCAGGCCGTTGCCCGACGCATAGCTCGCCAGGCGCGCCTGATCGCGCAGGATCAGCCGCACCGGCACGCCCGCGCGCGCCAGCCGCGTGGCCCAGAGGGTGCCCAGGCTACCGGCGCCGAGAATATGCCAGGTGGTCGACATCAGTGTGTGCTCCGTAAGGTCGCCAGCGGTGAACGCGGCGAAAGAACCGCTATAATGCCCCGGCATTTTAGCTCGGGCGCGCTCCATCTCTACTGAGCCCGCCCCTTATATTGGAGAAATGACATGCCTTCGTTCGACGTGGTATCCGAACTGGACAAACACGAAGTCACCAACGCCGTCGAGAACGCCGTCAAGGAACTGGACCGTCGCTATGACTTGAAAGGCAAGGGCAGCTTCGAATTCAAGGAAAAGGAACTGACCGTCAACCTGACCGCTGAAGCCGGTTTCCAGCTGGAAGCGATGATCGAGATCCTCAAGCTGGCCCTGGTCAAGCGCAAGATCGACGTGCAGTGCCTTGAAGTCAAGGACGCCTACGCTTCCGGCAAGCTGATGAAGCAGGAAGCCGTGCTCAAGGAAGGCATCGACAAGGAACTGGCGAAGAAGATCGTCGCGCACATCAAGGATGCCAAGCTGAAAGTCCAGGCGGCCATCCAGGGTGAACAGGTGCGTGTTACCGGCAAGAAGCGTGATGACCTGCAAGAGGCCATTGCGGCCCTGCGCGCCAAGACCTTCGACATGCCGCTGCAGTTCAACAACTTCCGCGACTGATGGCAGCTCGCGGAACCTGTGGCCGTTTTCGACGTCCCACGCCGCAGCAACAATGCCTACAATTGAGCCCTACGGGGCTCATTTGCGTTTTCAGGCAGTCAATGACGCCGCATATCCGCATAACAGGAGAAGATAGATGGATTTGAACGCTGAAGTGGATCACTTGATCAAGACCTCGCAGTCCTGGATCCCGATGATCATGGAATACGGCAGCCGGGTACTGCTGGCCGTTATCACCCTGGCCATCGGTTGGTGGCTGATCAACGTCTTTACCCACCGAGTGGGGCGCTTGCTGGCCGTGCGTAACGCCGACCTGGCGCTGCAGCACTTCATCACCAGCCTTGCGAACATTGCGCTGAAGGTCATGCTGATCGTCAGCGTGGCCTCGATGATCGGCGTGGCGACCACATCGTTCGTCGCCGCCATCGGTGCCGCTACCCTGGCGATCGGCCTGGCTTTGCAAGGCAGCCTGGCCAACTTCGCCGGCGGCGTGCTGATCCTGTTGTTCCGTCCGTTTCGCATCGGCGACTGGATCGAAGCCCAGGGCACTTCGGGTACCGTCGACAGTATCCAGATTTTCCACACGGTGCTGCGTACCGGCGACAACAAGACGGTGATTGTGCCTAACGGCATCCTGTCCAACGGCATCATCACCAACACCAACCGCCAGCCGACTCGCAAGGTGGTGTTTGATGTGGGCGTGGATTACGAGGCGGACCTGCAGAAAGCCCGTGAAGTGTTGCTGGAACTGGCCAAGGACCCGCGCGTGCTGGCCGAACCGGCGCCTGTCGCAGTGGTATCGACCTTGGGCGACAGCTCCATCACCGTGTCCCTGCGTTGCTGGACCAATACGGCGGATTATTGGGATGTAGTGTTTATGCTCAATGAACTGGCGCGCGACCGTTTGAAAGGGGCGGGGATTGATATTCCGTTTCCGCAGCGGGTTATTCGCGTAATGCAGGAAGCACCTGCTAAGTCGTGAGAAAGTCTCGCATTCAAGTTGGCCGAAAGGTCAGGTTAAATGCGACAGGCTCATATAGTTACTTAGCTTGCTAGTTATTTGGTTGTTGGACATATAATTGCAATAAAAAAGCCGCTCCCTTGCAAACAGGGGAGCGGCTTTTTATTCAAGGTCGAAACCTTAAGTCATCGTTGTAATTACTCGCGTGATTACAAGATGTTCAGCGGGTAGTTCGCGATCAGACGCAGTTCGTCGATCGAAGGCGAACCGTAGTAAACGCCATCACCGGAACGATAAGTCGCTTGGCGCAGACGCAGGCTGAGGTTTTTAGCCGGGCCGCTCTGAACCACGTACTTGGCTTCGATATCGCGTTCCCACTCTTTACCGTTGCTGGTGGTGGCTGTGTTGGCGCCGCTACCGGTCACGTAACGCGTCATGAAGCTCAGGCCCGGAACGCCAAAGGTCGCCATGTTGATGTCGTAACGCGCCTGGTACGACTTCTCGCCTTCGGCGTTGAAGTCGGAACGGGCGATGGAGTTGGCCAGGAATACAGTGCCGCCGCCATCTACGCCGTAGCCGTAGTCGCCGTCACCGGTAACCTTCTGGGCAGCCAGGGTGAAGGTGTGAGCGCCGATGGTGTACGCGCCCTGCAAGCTGAATGCGCGGTTGTCGAGCTTGGTGCGCTCAGCGAACGGCAGGCTGCTGTCTTTGGAAGCACGTTGCAGGCCTTCACCTTCGCTCTTGGTGTCGTAGATGTTGAAGTCCAGCGCGAAGGACTGGTCATCGCTCAGGGCGTGGGTCCAGTTCAGGTTGCTGTAGTACTTGCGGAAGTAGTCTTCGGTTTTCGCGTAGTACAGGCTGCCGGTGACTTCCGGGGTGAAGGCATAGACGCCGCCGACGAAGTCAGTCTTCGTCAGGCCCAAGCTGTCGTGGTAGGTCTGGTTCTGCGCGACGCTGGAAGTGAAGTGACCGCCTTCGAGCTTCAGGCCCTTGATCTCGTTGCTGGTGATCGAGATACCTTGTGGCAGTTCTGGGAGCAAGCGGCTGTCATCGGAGGCGAATACAGGCGCTGTGGTGTATTGGTCACCGACTTTCAGCACAGTATTGGAAATGCGGAACTTAACCGCGCCGCCGCCTTTTGAGTACTCGTCTTGCGAACGACCGTCGGAACCGGTAGGGAACAGACCGGTGCCGGCACGGCCCTTGCCGCTGTCGAGCTTGACGCCCATCAAGCCGATCACGTCAACGCCGACACCGATGGTGCCTTGGGTGAAGCCCGATTCGTACAAGGCGTTGAAGCCCAGACCGCTTTCTTCCGCACGGCTCTGAGAGTCTGGCCCCGACGGATTGTTACGGAAATCGCGGCTGAAGTACAAAGCGCGAGTGTTGATGCTGAAAGTGCTGTCTTCAACAAAGCCCTTGGAATCGTCTTGGGCGGACGCCATTGCGAACTGCGAGGTGCCTGCTGAAACAGCCAGGGCGATCATGCTCCACTTCATCACGCGCATCGTGATTTGCTCCTTTGGTTTTAGAAGAGTACTGCCGTCCCACCTGTATTTTTATCTGGGCGGCTCTTTCTTTATGTGTGTCGGCGCAAAGTTATCTCACACCGGCGCTGTTGACGATACTTGCCAAACTATCCTTTCAGCTTCTTTACGAGGCTGTCGTAAATTGCTAGCTCCGTGTCGCAAATCACAGCCCGACGGTAACCAGGCTGACAACTTCAATGTTCTTTTCAAACACCTTCAAAGTTCGAAATCGTCCCTGGCACACATTGAAACGCTATTGTTTCTTATCGCGAAACCCTGGCATCCACCCAAGTGTCGTTGCCGACGATAGCAAGGTGAATGCAACAAGCGTGCACAAAGCGCCAACCGAATGTCATTTTTTCGTGAAAAACGTTACGGCAGTGTAAAAACCGCATAAACACGGGCCTCTCGGGCAGTTTAGTTCAGGCTCGACATTCAGGTGTTACCGTCGTGCGGTGGCGCGCAAAACCTGCGCCTGAGCAAAACGTTACCGATTGACCCTCATAAGTGGGTAGCGGCCGACTCCCTTTGAAGCACAAGTGGGTCATTTTGGTGCATCCCTTCGAAGCCCGAGTTAGCGTGGTTCACGCGTGCGACTGCCTCGAAAGGGTGCATCCGTGGAATGGGTTTGCCTCAGGCTGCTTGCGCATTCGCCGTGAAGCCTTGGGCATTCGGCGGTATGCTGGGCGCCTGAATTGACCTGCCGAACGGAGTGCCCACGTGTTCGCTTTAGATCAACGCCTGCAACAAGACACATTGGCCATTGGGGACTTCCCGCTCTGCCGCCTGCTGCTGTCCAATGATGCGAATTATCCCTGGTTCATCCTGGTACCGCGCATTCACGGTATCAGCGAAGTGTTTCAACTGGATGTCGCCGAGCAACAGACGCTGTGGCAGGAAACGACTGCACTCGCACAGTTGCTGAACGAAGGCCTGGCCGCCGATAAGATGAACATCGGCGCGCTGGGTAACGTGGTCGGCCAGCTGCATGTGCATGTCATCGTGCGCAAGCGCGATGACGTGGCATGGCCGGCGCCGGTGTGGGGCAAGCATCCGGCCCGTCCTTACAGCGCAGAGCAGGTGGCGGCGATCCGCAGCCGATTACGTGAATTATTGCCCGCCGACTTCATTTTTACCCAGGACTGAACCATGGACCTGCAAGATCGCGTCACCGACCTGGAAAGCCGCCTGGCGTTCCAGGACGACACCATCGAAACCCTCAATGACATTCTGGTCGCCCAGCAGCAAGCGGTGGAGCGCCTGCAATTGCAGATGATCACCTTGCTCAAGCGCCAGGAAGAGATGGGCGGCCAGTTCGAAACCTCAGAAGAAGAAGCCCCGCCGCCGCACTATTAAATGAGCGTGCAATAAAAAACCGCGATCCGGCCTACGCCGGATCGCGGTTTTTTTTGCAGCGCAGGCGGGAATCAGCGGCGCGGCAGGGCAGCGATGACATCTTCAGCTTGCAGGCCTTTGTCGCGGTTCATCACCGAGAACTCCACGCGCTGGCCTTCGACCAGGACGCGGTGGCCTTCACCGCGGATAGCTCGGAAGTGGACGAAGATATCGTCACCCGAGTCGCGCGAAATAAAGCCGAAGCCTTTGGAGGTGTTGAACCACTTGACGGTCCCGGTATCCCGGTTGGTCATGTCGTAGTTTTGCGACGCGGCCGCTGGGGACGAACGGTAGAAGCTGATGGCCAGGTGAAGAACGATGGCGACCACAGCGATTACCAGGCTGAGCAGGATGGCCGGGTGGCCGCCCACTTCAGGCATGGGTGCCAGCAGGGTAAGGGTTTGAACGACGACGGTCAGTACCAGCAGCGCGCTGACCAGGTTTTGCAGTTGATGACGCGTGCCTTTGTTCCAGTAGGGAATTACCGGTGCCAGGGTCAGGTTGAGAAGGCCGAACAAGGCCAGATATAGAGCGTCGTGTTGTTGCAGGTAGGGCAGGCTTTCAGGCTGCAGGCTCGGGATAAAGGACAGCAGCAAAGCTGCAACGCCCGTTAGCAGGTGGACGATTTTCAACATTTTGATTAACTCACGTTAAGACGGATCACAAGGAAGAGCTGACTGGCACGGTTCGCTTCTGAACAATGGGAGGCGTTGGGCACGTGCGCGGGTAGCAGCCTATGTGACGTGCCGCAGAAATGAACGGCAGCCACACGCCGCCTATTTAACAGCAAAGGCTGTGCCTACTCAAATCAAGCATTTCGGGGTGTTGCAATCGAGGTGGCATTTTTGCGTCGAAGGCTTGTCCTAGACAGGTGCAGGTAATTTGAGCGGCCTTTCGAGCGTTTTTCTTACAGGATGACCGGCTCTTCGGCCGCTGCCCTCGCAACCGGTGCGGGGCAATTTGCCGCACATTGCCTGGGTGCGTCGGGCTGCACGCGGCCAGCACTCTTGCTAGAGTGATCCTGCACCTGATCAATGAATGCTCGTCAATTGAAGGGGAAAAACATGGCAATCGATATTGGTATCAGTGAAGAAGATCGTAAATCCATCGTCGACGGACTTTCACGGCTGCTGTCCGATACCTATGTGCTGTACCTGAAGACCCACAACTTCCACTGGAACGTCACGGGCCCCATGTTTCGTACGCTGCACTTGATGTTCGAAGAGCAGTACAACGAGCTGGCGCTGGCGGTGGATTCCATTGCCGAGCGTATCCGTGCCCTGGGCTTCCCGGCACCGGGTGCCTATTCGATCTACGCCCGCCTGTCTTCGATCAAGGAAGAAGAGGGTGTGCCGAGCGCCGAAGAGATGATCAAGCAACTGGTGGCGGGCCAGGAGGCCGTCACCCGTACCGCGCGAGGCATTTTCCCGTTGCTCGACAAGGTCAGCGATGAGCCGACTGCGGACCTGTTGACCCAACGGATGCAAGTTCACGAAAAAACCGCGTGGATGCTGCGTTCGCTGCTCGAAAACCAATAACCGTCGAACCCGTGCGGCGTCTTCGGGGCGCCGCTCACTGGTTTCTCTGCGCTTGCTGGCGTTGTCCTACGACGCCCAGCGCCCGCGTCTTCTGGCTGCTCGTCGCTTCCTGCGGTTTTATAGGCTGACCGTCCAATGGGAGAAACCCATGGACTGCTGTTTTGGCAAGGGAGTGTCAGGTGTATGTCATGTGGTAAGGGCGTGGAAACCGGTGGTTTTCACAAGATAAAGGTCGATCCCTTCGCGAAAGGGTTCGACATGGGGCTCGCCAAGCCATTATCGCGGTCGGTGCGGCTCAACGGGTTTTCCACCTGCCTGCGGCTGGAACAGATCTACTGGAATATCCTGACGGAAATGGCCAGGATCAATACCTGCTCGGTCAGTGCGTTGTTGTCCTATGTCGATCGGGAAGTGCATTTGCGCTATGGCGGTGTGAAGAACTTCAGCGGGCTGGTGCGGGTGGTGTGTGTCGTTCACCTGTTGAAAGACCGCCTTAGCGCCTCTGGCCCCTTCTGATGGAGGCTGCAGGGCGCGGCCCTTCCTTCCGGCGGGCCGCGCCTCGGGCAGAAAGCCGGCTGCGCTGCCTCGATTTACCAGATATAATCCCGCGCTTTGCTGCGCATGCCGGGCTTTATGCACATCGGCAGGGCGTAGCGCAGTAACGATCTGATCGCCGAGACAACTCCATGCCCATGTACGACTATCAATGTGCTTCCTGTGGTCATCAGTTGGAAGCCATTCAGAAGATCAGCGCCGCGCCGCTGGTCGATTGCCCAGCCTGCCAGGCACCTGAGTTGAAAAAGATGTTGTCCATGCCGGGCTTCCGCCTGAGCGGCAGCGGCTGGTACGAGACCGATTTCAAGACCGGCGCCAAGAAGAACCTGGCGGGCGGCGACAAAGCAGACTGAGTTGAACTCTACGCGCAGGCTCCTGCATTATCCGTCCCCTGCTTTAATGTACGGTGACGAGGCACGCCTGCCACCGAATTTCGAATTACGAGAAGTGAAACCACGACCATGATGCGCAGCCACTATTGCGGCCAACTGAACGAGACCCTGGAAGGTCAGGAAATCACCCTTTGCGGATGGGTTCACCGTCGCCGCGACCACGGCGGGGTGATCTTCCTCGATATCCGTGATCGTGATGGTCTGGCCCAGGTAGTGTTCGACCCGGATCGCGCCGAGAGCTTCGCCGCCGCCGACCGCGTGCGCAGCGAATACGTCGTGAAGATCACCGGCAAGGTGCGCCTGCGCCCGGCCGGTGCCGTGAACAAGAACATGGCGTCCGGCGGCATTGAAGTGCTGGGCTACGAGCTGGAAGTGCTGAACGAGTCGGAAACCCCGCCGTTCCCACTGAACGAATATTCCGACGTTGGCGAGGAAACTCGCCTGCGCTATCGCTTCCTGGACCTGCGTCGTCCGGAAATGGCCGAGAAGCTGCGTCTGCGTTCGCGCATGACCACCAGCATCCGCCGCTTCCTCGACGAGAACGGCTTCCTCGACGTGGAAACGCCGATTCTCACCCGTGCCACCCCGGAAGGCGCGCGCGACTACCTGGTGCCGAGCCGTACCCACCCGGGCAGCTTCTTCGCCTTGCCGCAATCGCCGCAGCTGTTCAAGCAACTGCTGATGGTGGCCGGCTTCGACCGTTACTACCAGATCGCCAAGTGCTTCCGTGACGAAGACCTGCGCGCCGACCGCCAGCCGGAATTCACCCAGATCGACATCGAGACCAGCTTCCTCGATGAAAAAGAGATCATGGGCCTCACCGAACAAATGATCCGCAACCTGTTCAAGGAAGTGCTGAACCTGGAGTTCGGCGAATTCCCGCACATGACCTTCGAAGAGGCCATGCGTCGCTACGGTTCCGACAAGCCAGACCTGCGTAACCCGCTGGAACTGGTCGACGTGGCCGACCAGCTCAAGGACGTCGACTTCAAGGTGTTCAGCGGCCCAGCCAATGACCCGAAATGCCGCATCGCCGCCCTGCGCGTGCCTGGCGGCGCGAGCATGCCGCGCAAGCAGATCGACGACTACACCAAGTTCGTCGGCATCTACGGTGCCAAGGGCCTGGCGTACATCAAGGTCAACGAGCGCGCCAATGGCGTTGACGGCCTGCAGTCGCCGATCGTGAAGAACATCCCCGAAGCCAACCTGAACACGATCCTCGATCGCGTCGGTGCGGTCGATGGCGATATCGTGTTCTTCGGTGCCGACAAGGCCAAGATCGTCAGCGAAGCCCTGGGCGCACTGCGGATCAAGCTGGGTCACGACCTGAACCTGCTGACCTGCGAATGGGCCCCGATGTGGGTGGTCGACTTCCCGATGTTCGAAGAGAACGACGACGGCAGCTTCAGCGCCTTGCACCACCCGTTCACCGCGCCGAAGTGCTCCCCGGCCGAGCTGGAAGCCAACCCGGCCGGCGCGTTGTCCCGTGCCTACGACATGGTGCTCAACGGCACTGAGTTGGGTGGCGGTTCGATCCGTATTCACCGCAAAGAGATGCAGCAAGCAGTGTTCCGTCTGCTGGGCATCAACGAAGCGGAACAGGAAGAGAAGTTCGGCTTCCTGCTCGACGCGCTCAAGTACGGTGCGCCGCCGCACGGTGGCCTGGCCTTCGGCCTGGACCGTCTGGTGATGCTGATGACCGGCGCCCAGTCGATCCGTGAAGTGATTGCCTTCCCGAAAACCCAGAGTGCTGCGGACGTCATGACCCAGGCGCCGGGCGTCGTGGATGCCAAGGCACTGCGCGAATTGCACATCCGTCTGCGCGAGACGCCGAAGGCTGAGTAAGGCTGCTGCGTGAAAGCGCACTGAGGTTTACGCAGTCTTAAAGGCGCATCTTCGGATGCGCCTTTGCGTTACAAAGGCCGCACTTAAAAAGAGAAGTCCGCCCGGAGCGGGATAGATAAAGGTTTCTAGAGAATTTCGGAGTTGTGTTATGGCTGGCCATTCCAAGTGGGCGAACATCAAGCACCGCAAAGAGCGTCAGGATGCCAAGAAAGGCAAGATATTCACCAAGTGGATCCGCGAGCTGACCGTCGCCGCCCGCCAGGGTGGCGGTGACCCGGGCTCCAACCCGCGCCTGCGCCTGGCGCTGGACAAGGCGCTCGGCGCCAACATGAGCCGTGACATCATCGACCGCGCCGTGGCCCGTGGCGCCGGCGCCGCCGACACCGACGACATGGTCGAGCTGACCTACGAAGGCTATGGGCCAGGCGGCGTGGCGGTGATGGTCGAATGCATGACCGATAACCGCAACCGTACTGCAGCTGCGGTGCGTCATGCGTTCAGCAAGTGCGGCGGCAACCTGGGTACCGACGGTTCGGTGGCCTACCTGTTCGAGCGCAAGGGGCAGATTACCTTTGCAGCGGGCACGGATGAAGACGCGCTGATGGAAGCCGCGATGGAGGCAGATGCCGACGACGTGGTCACAAACGAAGATGGCTCCATCGACGTGTTCACCTCGTTCGCCAGCTTCTACGCGGTGCGCAACGCCCTGGAGGCCGCGGGTTTCAAAGGTACCGACGCGGAAATCGTGATGTTGCCGACCACCAGTGCCGAACTCGACCTGGACGGTGCGCAGAAGGTGTTGAAGCTGCTGGATATGCTTGAAGACCTGGATGATGTGCAAAACGTGTATTCGAATGCCGACATTCCGGAATCCGTGGCCGAACAGCTAGGCTGAAGGTTGATGTAGATCCAAATGTGGGAGGGGGCTTGCTCCCGATAGCGGTGGGTCAGCCAAAATATTCTGACTGATCCACTGCCATCGGGGGCAAGCCCCCTCCCACATTGAACTTCGCTGTATCAAAAAATATGTTTATCCAACCTGCAGGCGTTATGACTTTAATCCTAGGTATCGACCCCGGTTCGCGCATTACCGGTTTTGGCGTGGTGCAACACACGCCGCGTGGCTGCGTTTATGTAGCCTCGGGCTGCATTCGCACCGGCGCGGGGGAGTTGGCCGAGCGCCTGCAGATCGTCTATCGCGGCGTTCGTGAAGTCATCCAGACCTACGGCCCGGTGACCATGGGCATCGAAAAAGTCTTCATGGCCAAGAATGCCGACTCGGCGTTGAAGCTCGGCCAGGCCCGTGGGGCGGCCATTGTGGCGGGGGCCGAGGAGGGCATGGAAATCGCCGAATACACCGCGACCCAGGTCAAGCAGGCCGTCGTCGGTACGGGTGGGGCGAATAAGGAACAGGTGCAGATGATGGTCATGCACATGCTCAAGCTCACCTCAAAACCCCAGATCGACGCCTCCGACGCCCTGGCCATTGCCATTTGCCACGCCCACACCCGCTCCAGCCTGCTGCCTCATGGCCTGGGCGCGGCACGCAGTCGTGGCGGACGCCTGCGTCTCTGATAGCATCAGCGCAATCGTTATTTCCGGTCAGGCCTGTTCTGACCCCAAGCTTTAAGGATCTGAACCTTGATTGGACGCTTGCGCGGCACCCTGGCTGAGAAACAGCCGCCGCACCTGATTCTGGATGTGAATGGATTGGGGTATGAGCTTGAAGTGCCCATGACCACCTTGTACCGCTTGCCGTCGGTCGGCGAGCCGATAACTTTGCACACGCATTTAGTCGTGCGAGAGGACGCGCAACTGCTCTATGGTTTCATTGGCAAGCGCGACCGTGACTTCTTTCGCGAACTGATTCGCCTCAACGGCGTCGGGCCCAAGCTGGCCCTGGCGTTGATGTCGAGCCTGGAAGTGGATGAGCTGGTGCGTGCCGTTTCGGCCCAGGACACCTCGGCGCTGACCAAGGTGCCCGGTGTCGGCAAGAAAACCGCCGAGCGCCTGCTGGTGGAGCTCAAGGACCGCTTCAAGGCCTGGGAAGTGGTGCCGAGCATGTTCGCCCTGGTGCCCAATCAACCGGATATGCCGGCGACACAGGTTGCCAGTGCCGAAAGCGATGCTGTCAGTGCGTTGATCTCCCTGGGCTACAAGCCGCAGGAGGCCAGCAAAGCGGTGTCGGCCATCAAGGACAAGAACCTGAGCAGCGAAGACATGATCCGCCGAGCCCTGAAGGGAATGATTTAAGTGATTGAAGCTGATCGTCTGATCGCGGCCACCGGCCCGCGCGACCGTGAAGAAGTCCAGGACCGCGCCATCCGCCCCTTGAGCCTGGCCGACTACATCGGCCAGCCCACCGTGCGCGAGCAGATGGAACTGTTCATCCAGGCCGCGCGCGGGCGCAGCGAGTCGCTGGATCACACACTGATCTTCGGCCCGCCTGGCCTGGGTAAAACCACCCTGGCCAATATCATTGCCCAGGAAATGGGCGTGTCGATCAAGTCCACGTCCGGCCCGGTGCTGGAGCGCCCCGGCGACCTGGCCGCGCTGCTGACCAATCTCGAGCCTCACGACGTGCTGTTTATCGACGAGATCCACCGGCTGTCGCCCATCGTCGAGGAAGTGCTGTACCCGGCGATGGAGGACTTCCAGCTCGACATCATGATCGGCGAAGGCCCGGCGGCCCGTTCGATCAAACTCGACCTGCCACCGTTCACCCTGGTCGGCGCGACCACCCGTGCCGGCATGCTGACCAACCCGCTGCGAGACCGTTTCGGTATCGTTCAACGTCTTGAGTTCTATAGCACTGCCGACCTTGCGACGATCGTCAGTCGTTCGGCGAGTATCCTCGGCTTGCCGCTGGACCCTGAAGGCGCATTCGAAATCGCCCGACGCGCGCGGGGTACACCACGGATCGCCAACCGTTTGCTGCGCCGCGTACGCGATTTTGCCGAGGTACGGGCCAAGGGGCATATCACCAAGGCGGTCGCGGACCTGGCGTTGAACCTGCTGGATGTGGATGAACATGGCTTCGATCACCAGGATCGGCGCTTGCTGCTGACCATGATCGAGAAATTCGACGGTGGCCCGGTGGGCGTGGACAGCCTGGCCGCCGCCATCAGTGAAGAGCGGCATACCATTGAGGATGTGCTGGAACCCTACCTGATCCAGCAGGGCTACATCATGCGCACGCCACGGGGCAGGGTGGTAACGCGTCACGCCTATCTGCACTTCGGGCTAAACATTCCGTCACGATTGGGAGAGATGCCCGTGGTAGACGAATTTCTCGATGCAGTGGACGATTAAAAAATTGTAGGAGCGAGCTTACTCGCGAAAAACCTCAACACTGACGCAGTGTGTCTGGTTGTACGCGGCGCGCTCAGGGGCTTTGCAAGCAAGCTCGCTCCTGCAGGGTATTTGTCATGTGGGGTGATTTATCTGAAGTTTGTGCTGTCCCAGTGTCTGGCGTCGTCATTCAGGCAATGGAAATGTGTTCAGGTATTGAAAAAACAGTTGTCCAGCCGGATTGGCAACCTGAGGAGTAAGCACTAGAGTATGCGCGCGCAAAACGGGGATCAGTCGTTCGCACATCGCTGTCGCGTTTATTACGAGGACACTGATGCCGGCGGCATCGTTTATTACGTCAATTACCTGAAATTCATGGAGCGGGCTCGAACCGAGCGGCTACGGGAGCTGGGCTTTGCCCAATCCTTGCTGGCAGGGGAGGACCTGTTATTCGTCGTGCATTCCAGCGAGGCGCGTTACCACGCACCGGCGCGGCTGGACGATGAACTGCTGGTCAGCGCTGAAGTCATCGAATTGAACCGTGCCAGCCTGCGATTCAAGCAGCAGGTCAGGCGGGCTACGGATGCAACGCTGCTCTGTGAGGGGCAGTTCCTGGTGGCGTGTGTACGCACCAACAGTTTGAAACCTCGGGCCATTCCCGAAACTCTACGTGCGGCCTTTGCCGCCGTGAGCGGCGCGGGTAAACAATCAAAGCAGGAGATTTAGCGTGGAACCTACCGTCGTCGACCATTCCTCCATGTGGAGCCTGGTCAGCAATGCCAGTGTCGTGGTGCAACTGGTCATGCTGACCCTGGTAGCCGCATCGGTTACCTCTTGGGTCATGATTTTTCAGCGCAGCAACCTGCTGCGTGCCGGTCGACGTGCCCTGGAGAGCTTCGAAGAGCGCTTCTGGTCGGGTATCGACCTGTCCAAGCTGTATCGCCAGGCCGGCAGCAATCCGGACCCGGATTCGGGCGTCGAGCAAATCTTCCGCGCCGGCTTCAAGGAGTTCTCGCGCCTGCGCCAGCAACCGGGCGTTGACCCGGAAGCCGTGATGGAAGGCGTGGCACGGGCCATGCGCGTCGCCATCTCCCGCGAAGAAGAGAAGCTGGAGCAGAGCCTGCCGTTCCTGGCGACCGTGGGTTCTGTCAGCCCGTACATCGGCCTGTTCGGTACCGTATGGGGCATCATGAACTCCTTCCGTGGCCTGGCCCAGGCCCAGCAAGCGACCCTGGCCACCGTGGCCCCGGGCATCGCCGAAGCCCTGATCGCCACCGCGATCGGCCTGTTCGCCGCTATCCCCGCAGTAATTGCCTACAACCGTTTTGCCGCCACCAGCGAAACGTTGATCAGCCGTTACTACACCTTCGCCGATGAATTCCAGGCGATCCTGCACCGTAAAGTGCACACCAGCGAAGAATAAGCAGG
Organism: Pseudomonas sp. R4-39-08; assembly: GCF_003852275.1. Taxonomy (NCBI): domain Bacteria; kingdom Pseudomonadati; phylum Pseudomonadota; class Gammaproteobacteria; order Pseudomonadales; family Pseudomonadaceae; genus Pseudomonas; species Pseudomonas sp. R4-39-08. Next base: position 4,586,030 of record NZ_CP027733.1, on the reverse strand, counting down.
TAATTCCCAATGGCTTTAATCGCTCGAGCTCGCAAAAAGCGCAAGCCGGTCGCCGAGATGAACGTAGTGCCCTACATCGACGTGATGCTGGTGCTGCTGGTGATCTTCATGGTGACCGCGCCGATGCTCAACCAGGGCGTGAAGGTTGATCTGCCCAAGGTTTCCAGTGAAGCCCTGCCGCAAGACAACAACACTCAGGTCCTGACCATTTCGATCAAGGCTGACAAGACCTACTACTGGAACCTTGGCAGCGAAGTCGACACGCAGAAGCAGCAGGACAAGGCCTTGACCTTGCCGGCGATGACTGACGCCGTGACCAAGATCATTCGCTCCGGCAACGAAGGCGGCAAGCACACCCAGGTGTTCATTCGCGGTGACAAGTCGGTCGACTATGGCTCCGTCATGGGCGCCATGGGCGGGCTGCAGAAGGCCGGCGTCGGTAACGTTGGCTTGATTACCGAGGCGCCCTGATGCAGCAACAGCGAGAGCCGTCCGCCTCGGAAAGCTACTTCTGGCCTGGCGTGTGGGCAATTGCCCTGCACATCCTGGTGTTCGGCATGCTGTTCGTCAGCTTTGCCATGACCCCGGACCTGCCGCCAGCCAAGCCGATCGTGCAGGCGACCCTGTATCAGCTGAAATCGAAAAGTCAGGCCACCACCCAGACCAATCAGAAGATTGCGGGTGAGGCCCAGAAGTCGGCTGCGCGCCAGACCGAAGTCGAGCAGATGGAACAGAAGAAGGTCGAGCAGGAAGCGGTGAAGGCTGCTGCGGAACAAAAGAAAGAAGAGGCGGCTCAAAAGGCCGAGGAATCGAAAAAGGCTGACGAAGCGAAGAAAGCTGACGAGGCGAAAAAGGCTGATGAAGCCAAGAAGTCCGAGAAAGCTGCCGAAGCCAAAAAGGCCGAAGAGAAACAATTGGCTGATATAGCCAAGAAGAAATCCGAAGAAGAAGCCAAGAAAGCTGCCGAGGAAGAGGCCAAGAAAAAGGCCGCTGAAGAAGCCAAGAAAAAGATCGTCGAAGACGCGAAGAAGAAAGCCGCCGAAGACGCCAAGAAAAAAGCTGAAGCAGACGAGGCGAAAAAGAAAGTCGCCGACGAAGCGAAGAAGAAAGCTGCCGCCGACGCCTCCAAGAAAAAGGCCCAGGAAGCAGCCCGTAAATCCGCCGAAGAGAAAAAGGCCCAGGCCCTGGCAGATTTGCTTTCCGACACGCCGCAGCGTCAGCAAGCCTTGGCCGATGAGCGTGGCGATGAAGTCGCGGGCAGTTTCGACGACCTGATCCGGGCTCGGGCAGCGGAAGGCTGGACACGTCCACCTTCGGCACGTAAAGGCATGACAGTAGTGCTGCAGATCGGCATGTTGCCGGACGGCACGGTGACTTCGGTCAGCGTGGCCAAGTCCAGTGGTGACGGTTCGTTCGACAGTTCGGCGGTTGCCGCAGTCAAGAATATTGGCCGGTTGACCGAGATGCAGGGAATGAAACCAAGCGACTTCGCTCCCTATCGTTCATTCAAGATGACATTCACACCTGAGGATCTAGCCTTGTGAGAAACCTTCTTCGAGGAATGCTTGTCGTTATTTGCTGCATGGCAGGGATAGCGGCGGCGGATGAAAAGAACATCCTGGTTACCAGCGGCAGCGATCGGGCCACCCCGATCGCGGTAGTGCCGTTCGGCTGGCAGGGCGGCAGCGTGCTGCCGGACGACATGGCCCAGATCGTCAGCGACGACCTGCGCAACTCCGGCTACTACGCACCGATTCCGAAAGGCAACATGATCAGCCAGCCGACCCAGGCCAGCGAAGTCATCTTCCGCGACTGGAAGGCCGTGGGCGCGCAGTACCTGATGGTCGGCAGCATCACACCGGCCGGCGGTCGCCTGCAGATCCAGTACACGTTGTTCAACGTGGCCACCGAACAGCAGGTCCTGACCGGCAACGTTTCGGGCACCGCCGAGCAACTGCGTGACATGGCCCACTACATTTCGGACCAGTCGTTTGAAAAGCTCACCGGTATCAAGGGTGCGTTCTCCACACGCATGCTCTACGTCACCGCCGAGCGTTTTTCCGTAGACAACACGCGTTACACCCTGCAGCGCTCCGACTATGACGGTGCACGCGCCGTGACCCTGTTGCAGTCGCGCGAGCCAATCCTGTCGCCGCGTTTTGCGCCGGACGGCAAGCGTATTGCCTATGTGTCGTTCGAACAGAAGCGTCCGCGTATCTTCGTCCAGCACATCGATACTGGCCGTCGTGAGCAGATCACCAACTTCGAAGGCCTCAACGGTGCACCAGCCTGGTCGCCGGATGGTTCGCGCCTGGCATTCGTGCTGTCCAAGGACGGTAACCCGGACATCTACGTGATGAACATGGCTTCGCGCCAGCTCACTCGCGTGACCAGCGGCCCTGGCATCAACACCGAACCGTTCTGGGGTAAGGATGGCTCGACCATCTACTTCACCTCCGACCGTGGCGGCAAGCCTCAAATCTATAAAGCCAGCGTGGGTGGTGGTGGCGCGGAACGCGTGACCTTTATTGGTAACTACAACGCCAACCCCAAGCTTTCGGCCGATGAAAAGACGTTGGTAATGATTCACCGTCAGGATGGTTTCACTAATTTCCGGGTTGCGGCCCAGGATTTGCAGCGCGGAACCGTAAAAATCCTTACAGATACCAACCTTGATGAGTCAGCCACTGTTGCGCCCAACGGCACCATGGTAATCTACGCCACCCGCCAGCAGGGCCGGGGAGTCTTGATGCTCGTGTCCATTAATGGACGCGTAAGGCTCCCGCTTCCTACCGCACAAGGCGAAGTCAGAGAACCATCCTGGTCCCCTTACCTGAACTGACGCGGCGCTACAAAAAGAAGTACTTAACACACTGGGGTTCATTAGGAGTTTCACGATGGAAATGCTGAAGTTTGGTAAGTTTGCTGCTCTGGCTCTGGCTCTGTCCGTAGCCGTTGGTTGCTCCTCTAAAGGCGGCGACAATGCCGGTGAAGGCGCAGCTGTTGATCCAAACGCTGGTTACGGCGCTAACACTGGTGCAGTCGACGGCTCCCTGAGCGAAGAAGCTGCTCTGCGCGCGATCACCACTTTCTACTTCGAATACGACAGTTCGGACCTGAAGCCAGAAGCCATGCGCGCTCTGGACGTTCACGCCAAGGACCTGAAAGCTAACGGCGCTCGCGTTGTTCTGGAAGGTAACACTGACGCCCGTGGTACTCGTGAGTACAACATGGCACTGGGCGAGCGTCGTGCGAAAGCCGTTCAACGCTACCTGGTACTGCAAGGTGTTGCTCCAGGCCAACTGGAACTGGTTTCCTACGGTAAAGAGCGTCCAGTTGCAACTGGCAACGACGAACAGTCGTGGGCTCAGAACCGTCGCGTCGAACTGCGTAAGTAATTCGTCATGCGAACGTGCCGTCGTGCTCTAACTGTATTGGCTTTCAGCCTCGCACCGCTTGCGGTGTGGGCTGCGGTTCCTGTAACGGATAGCAACTCTGGCTATAACAATAGCGGCAGCAGTTATCCGCCAGCGGGTTATGGCACGAACGGCGCCTATGCTGGGGGGGCGGCTACGGCCGCGCCTTCGGCACAGGGCGAACTGTTCAACCAGCTGCAACGCATGCAGGATCAATTGGCCCAGCAACAAGGCGCCATCGAAGTTCTGCAGAATCAAGTGAATCAGCTGAAGCAAGAAGGCCTGGAACGTTACCAGGATCTTGATCGACGTATTGGAGCCGGTGTTGCACCTGCCGCTACTCCTGATAATTCTTCTACCGGTGGCACGCCCAGTGCTGCCGCCGGTGGCGCAGCAGCGGGGGCCACGGCAGCCAGCCAGGCCCCGGCCGCCAGCAGTGAACCGGGTGATCCGGCGAAGGAAAAACTGTATTACGATGCAGCCTTCGACCTGATCAAGGCCAAGGACTTCGATAAGGCCAGCCAGGCGTTTACCGCATTCCTGCGCAAGTACCCCAACAGCCAATACGCGGGCAATGCCCAGTACTGGTTGGGTGAGGTCAACCTGGCAAAGGGTGATTTGCAGGGGGCAGGCCAGGCGTTTGCCAAGGTCAGCCAGCTGTACCCCAAGCACGCCAAGGTACCGGACTCGCTGTACAAACTCGCTGACGTGGAACGCCGTCTTGGCCATGCCGACAAGGTCAAAGGCATTCTGCAGCAGGTCGTCGCCCAGTATCCGGGTACTTCCGCTGCGCAGTTGGCCCAACGGGATCTGCAACGCTTGTAAGCAATGCAGTCCGTTTAGAAGAAACCCGCGCCTGGCGCGGGTTTTTTCGTTAGAATCCACGCCCTTTTATGACACACGCTTCCTGGGGTTGACGCGTTGGCGCAATCCCTTGAAGTGCCTGACGGAGGCGGACAGCCTGTTTAGCTGTTACGCCCGTGGCGACTATGCAAGACACATTACGTATTACCGAAGTTTTTTACTCATTACAGGGTGAAACGCGCACCGCAGGGCTGCCTACCGTATTTGTACGACTCACCGGCTGCCCCTTGCGTTGCCAATATTGCGACAGCGCTTATGCCTTCAGCGGCGGCACTGTGCGCACCCTGGACGACATCATGGAGCAGGTTGCCGGCTACCGACCGCGCTACGTCTGTGTGACAGGCGGCGAGCCATTGGCGCAGCCCAATGCCATTCCTTTGCTCAAGCAGCTGTGTGACGCCGGATACGAGGTTTCGCTGGAAACCAGCGGCGCCTTGGATATCTCCGCGGTAGACCCGCGTGTGAGCCGAGTGGTCGACCTCAAGACCCCCGATTCCAAAGAAGCTCACCGCAACCGCTACGAGAACATCGACTTGCTGACGGCCAACGATCAGGTCAAGTTCGTCATCTGTTCTCGAGACGATTATGACTGGGCGACGTCCAAGCTGATCCAGTATGGCCTCGAGCGTCGTGCAGGCGAGGTGCTGTTCTCCCCAAGCCATCACGACCTGAACGCCCGTGAGCTGGCGGATTGGGTGGTCGCGGACAACCTGCCGGTGCGCCTGCAATTGCAGTTGCACAAATACCTGTGGAACGACGAGCCGGGGCGTTGATACGCCTGATCAGGCGCTGATGCGCGGCGTTCAACCCGCCGAAATATGACCCCTGCGTATAATTTTGAATTATTTTCAAATAAGGTGTTGAATAATCCTTAGAAATCAGTATTATACGCGCCACCACACAGCGGGTCGTTAGCTCAGTTGGTAGAGCAGTTGGCTTTTAACCAATTGGTCGTAGGTTCGAATCCCACACGACCCACCATTTTTGGCGGTTTAGAAAATCCGGAAGGCCCACGCAAGTGAGGATTTCCGGGTTTTTTTTTGCCTGAAATTTGCTGAACAGACGCTCTATGCGCTACGAACATCAGTCGCGACCTCTTTAGCGAGCGGCTCGACCGCCATCACCTATCCCCCCTCAGTAGCCTTTTTGCCATTTTCCGCGCCCCGTCGCGCTCAATTTTGATCATCGTCTAAATCCTGCTCTTAAAGGGTTTATTGCTCTATAAATTTGTATATTGAAAGAAATCACCACTATTTTTTCAATTTCTGATTTTTTATGTAATTTCTTTCACGTTGTCGCGCCAAATACGCAATTCATGTCAAGCTCTCTATGTTTAGTATTGGATCCAATGTTGGGTGCGTTCAGCGAGGCTGTCTGTGCTACCGACGATCAGTTCTAAAAGGAGAAGCGACATGATGCTCAAGGACCCTTCCAGCAAATACCGCCATTTCACTACCGTGGACCTCCCGGACCGCCAATGGCCAAGTGTCATGCAGGCTGCAGCGCCAACCTGGTGCAGTGTCGACATGCGTGACGGCAACCAGGCATTGATCGAACCCATGAATGCCGAGCGCAAGCGCCGTTTCTTCGAGCTGCTGGTCAAGGTGGGGTTCAAGGAGATCGAGGTAGGCTTTCCTGCCGCTTCCCAGACCGATTTCGATTACGTGCGTGAATTGATCGACAGTGGCGCGATTCCCGACGATGTGACTATCCAAGTGATGACGCAGGCGCGCAGCCATTTGATCGAGCGCACGTTTGAAGCCTTGAAAGGCGCCCCGCGCGCGATCGTGCATGTGTACAACGCCACCGCGCCGGTGTTCCGGGAGGTGGTGTTCGGCGTGGACCGGGCCGGTTGCATCGACATTGCCACCCAGGCAACGCATGAGATCAAGCGCCACATGGACAACAATCCAGATACGCAGTGGACGTTCCAGTATTCCCCTGAAACCTTCTGCTTCACCGAACTGGACTTTGCGTTGGAGGTCTGCGAAGCGGTGACCGATGCTTTCGGCCCGACCCCGTCGAACAAAATGATCCTGAATCTGCCCACCACGGTGGAGGTCTCCACGGCCAATGTCTTCGCCGATCAGATCGAGTGGTTCTGCCGCCATTTCAGTCGGCGCGACAGCGTAGTCATCAGTGTCCACCCGCATAATGATCGCGGTACCGGGGTCGCTACCGCCGAACAGGCTTGCCTGGCCGGAGCCGAGCGGGTCGAGGGCACGTTGTTCGGCAACGGTGAGCGAACCGGCAATGTGGATATCCTGACGCTGGCAATGAACCTCTACACCAGCGGCATCGACCCGCAACTGGATTTCTCGGACATCATCCACGTGCAGCGTGAAGTCGAGTTCTGCAACCAACTGCCCACGCACCCGCGCCATCCCTACGCCGGGGAGCTGGTGTTCACGGCGTTTTCGGGCTCGCACCAGGATGCGATCAAAAAAGGCTTCGCGGCCCGCCAGGCCAATCCCGATGGGCTGTGGGAAGTGCCCTACTTGCCGATCGATCCCGCCGACATGGGGCGCAGCTATGAAGCGGTGATTCGCGTCAACAGCCAGTCGGGCAAAGGTGGCGTGGCGTATCTGCTGGAACAACATGGCATCGTGATGCCGCGGCGCCTGCAGATGGAATTCAGCAGCCTGGTGCAGCAGGAAGCCGATGCCTCCGGTCAGGAAGTCAGTGGCGAGATGATCCTGGCCTGCTTTACCCGGCACTACCTCGACCAGGGCAAGCCTTACACCTTGTTGCAGCCCAAACTGGTCAGCGAAGGCAACGTGACTTACCTGGAAGGCACGCTGATCGGCGGCGCGAGCCCCCTTGAACTGAGCGGTGAAGGTAACGGCCCGCTGGCGGCGCTGGTCGACGCATTCGCGCAGCGCGGCATCCACTTCGACATCGCCGATTACCACGAACATGCCACCCGTGACGGTGCCCAGGCTGAAGCACTGGCTTATGTGGAGATCCGCGTGAACAACCAGTTGCTGTTCGGTGCCGCCCGCGATGGCAGCATCTTGCTGGCGTCCCTCAAGGCGGTGACGAGTGCCGTCAATCGCGCATCGCGTCTGGGCCTGCTCAGCGTGGCGAGTGCTGCGGTGCCTTCCTGAGATGAATGCGCATACCGCATTGGCGGCGCTTACCGGTAACTATGGTCACGGCGATATCGTTGCCTCGCATCGACACGACGAAGGCCAGTTGGTCTACGCCATCAACGGCGTCATGCTGGTATCGGTCGTCGGCACCACTTGGGTGGTGCCTTCCGGGCACGCGCTGTGGGTCCCCTCCGGGCAGGAGCACCAGATCCGCATGACGGGCGAGGTGCGCATGCGCACGTTGCTGATCAGCCCCGGCGCCCACCGCGCCTTGACGGAGGAGTGCCATGTCATCCGTGTGTCGCCACTGCTGCGTGAGTTGATCATCGCCGCCGCCGAAACACCTGACAGCGAGCCGGCGGTGGTGCGTCACAGGCAGATTGTCGACCTGATCTTCTCTGAACTCGACAGGGCACAGAAAGTATTGGCGCATGTGCCGATTCCAGACGAGCCGCGGCTCAAGTCGCTGTGTGCCGACTTTATCGACAACCCGTCCCAGGAATCGAAACTGGAGAGCTGGGCGGTGCAACTCAATATGAGTTCGCGCACCCTGGCTCGGCTGTTCCAGAAAGAGTTGGGCATGAGTTATGGCGAGTGGCGCAAGCGCACGCGACTGCTGCTGAGCATGCAGCGCCTGGCCTGCGGCGTGTCCATTCTGGAAGTGGCGCTTGAGCATGGCTACCAAAGCCCCAGCGCTTTCACGGCAATGTTCAAACGCACCATGGGCTACACACCCAGCAACTGCCGCCTGGTCTGATCGGCCCCGCGCTACCCCCACCTACTGGACATGGCCCGCCTCTGCGCAGGGCCATGCGTGCGTGCGCCTGGACGGCGGGCGCTCTGGATCCGGCTGCGCAGCCAAGTTGTCCCAATCGAAACGATGGTTGTCTGGAACTCGGGAGATGCGCAGCACGGTGCTCTCTTAACCTGCGTCTCTACTCAGCACTCTGGATTTCTGCGATGGGTTCGCCTTCATTTTCCACGCGGCACTGCCGTCTTTCGCTGCTGGGCGTGGCTGTCGTCTGGTTGGCAGGATGTTCTTCCTGGGTCACCCATGTGCCGGCGCAACCGCACCCGCCGCGCATCGATGCCTTGAGCCGCCTGCCGCAGGGTGTGTCGGCCCAGGTTTTGCCCGACCGTTGGTGGCAGTTGTACAACGACCCCAAGCTCGACGCGCTGGTGCAGCAAGCGCTGGAACACAACCGCGACCTGGCGGCGGCGCAGGCCCATGTGCAGTCGATGCTGGCCGGCATCATGCAGGCCGACGCCGAGCGTTGGCCGTCCACCCAGGCGTCACTGGGCGCCGTCTACGGCAAGACTGCCGACGATCAGACCCTGGCCAAGGCCACCGACAGCCACGCACCGTCGCAGTGGGCCTTCAACCCTGGTTTCGAATTGGCTTACCAAGTGGATGTGTGGGGCCAGGTCCAGCGCAGCATTGAGCGGGCGCAGGTGCAAGCGGCGGCGGCTCAGGACGCCGAGGACTTGCTGCGCATCACCGTCGCCGCGCAAACCACCCGCGCCTACGTGAATGCCTGCGCCCTGGGCGCGCGCGCCAAAGTGCAGCGCCATTCACTGGAAGTGGTCGGGCGCAGCCTGGCGCTGACCGATCGCCAGCGTCAGGCCGGCGTGGTGACAGACCTTGAATACAGCCGCATGCAGGCCCTGCAGGGCGAAACCCTGGCCCTATTGCCGATGCTGGAGGCGCGCCGCGAGTCGGCGTTGTACGAGCTGGCGATGCTGACCGGCGTGGCTGACCTGGAGCAGGGTTCAGGCGCGGCGACGTGCGAAGTGGTACCGCAACTCAGTGCCGCGCTGCCGGTGGGCGATGGCTGGCAATTACTGGCACGCCGCCCTGATATCCGTCAGGCCGAGCGCGCTTTGCGAGCCGCCACCTTGCAAGTGGATATCGTCCAGGCCGACCTGTATCCGAAGGTGACTTTTGGCGCCTCCGTGTCTTCCTCGGCCAGCAAGTCCCATGAACTGGGGGACAGCAGCGCGGTGATGTTTGGCATCGGTCCGCTGATTACCTGGCAGTTCCCCAACTGGCGTGCCAACCGTGCGCGGGTCAACCAGGCGCGCGCGCTCGAGCAGGTGGAAGTCGCGCAATTCGAAAACAGCGTGCTCAGGGCGCTCAAGGACGTACGCCAGGCCCTGGCGCTGTACGACGGCGAGCGCCAGCGCCACGCCGCCTTGAGTCAGGCACTGGATAGCAGTCGGCATGCCTACAAGCTGGCGCAGTTCAACTACAACGCCGGCTCCATCGACTTTCTCGATGTGCTCGACAGCGAGCGTGAGCTGATCCGCCTGCAAGCCACGCGCGCCGATGCCGATGGCCAATTGCTGCAGCGCCAGATCAGCCTGTTTCGCGCCCTGGGGGGCGGTTGGCAATCCGCTTCCGCCCAGGCTCCGGCCGCTGCACTCACCCACGCTTCCGCCCATTTTTCCGGTACCCAGCCATGAATATCGCTGTTGATGAAAAAACCGCTGTGCAGGATGAGCAGGAGCATGTGCTCGAGCAGCTCATGCACGCCCGCAAGCAACGCCGCAAACGCAACCTGATCCTGCTCGGTGGCGCTGCGTTGTTGATCGCAGCGGTGGCGTTCGGCGTGTATTGGATGACCGTCGGGCGTTACCTGGAACAGACTGACGACGCCTACGTGCGTGCCGACTGGATCCCCATCAGCCCCAGGGTGTCCGGGTACGTAGCCCAGGTGTTGGTGGAGGATGATCAGCCCGTCAAGGCCGGGGATGTGCTGGTGCGCATCGAGGACCGTGACTATCAGGCGCGCTTGGCCCAAGCCCGTGCGGAGTTGGCGCAAGCACAAGCCTCGATTGCGGCCGAGCAGGCCAACCTGCACGTTACCGACAGCCTGATCGCACAGCAAAAGGCCGGCGTCGCCCAGGCCGAGGCGCATACCCGCAGCGTGGGGGCGGAGTTGCGCCGCGCCAGTCTGGATCAACATCGCTATGAAGGCCTGGTCCGCGAGCATGCCGCCAGCGCCCAGCGCCTGGAAAGCGCCGCGGCCAGTTACACCCAGGCCAGCGCCGCAGTGGACATTGCCCGGGCGATGCAGCGCCAGCAGGAAACCCGGCTGAATGTCGCCACTACCCGCCGCCAATTGGCCGATGCCTCGCTGCAGCAGCAGATAGCCCGGCGCGACCAGGCCGAGGCCCAGTTGAAACTGGCGACCCATGCGCTCGAAGACACCTTGATCCGCTCGCCGATCGACGGGGTAGTGGGGCAGCGCAAGGTGCGCACCCGCCAATATGTCGCGCCGGGCCTGCCGCTGCTGGCCGTGGTGCCCTTGCAGCAGGCCTACGTGGTGGCCAACTACAAGGAAACCCAATTGCGTGACATGCGCGCCGGGCAAACGGTGGATATCAGCGTCGACAGCTATTCAGGGCGCAAGCTCAAGGGCCATGTGGTGAGTTTTTCGCCCGGTTCGGGTGCGGTATTTGCGCTGCTGCCGTCGGACAACGCCACCGGCAACTTCACCAAGATCGTGCAGCGTTTTCCGGTGAAGATCGTGATCGATCAGCACGATGACGGCGGCCCCATCCTGCCGGGCATGTCGGTGATCACGACGGTGGATACCCGTCCTACTGCCCTGGGCGCCGCGCATGACTGAGATTGGCGAGAAAACCGTCTCCTTTCGCGCCTGGGTGGCCGTGATCGGCGGGCTGTTCGGCTGTTTCATGGCCGGCATGAACGTGCACGTGACCAGCGCCGCGCTGCCGGAAATCGAAGGCTCGCTGGGGGCGACCTTTGAAGAAGGCTCGTGGATTTCCACGGCGTATCTGGTTGCGGAAATCGTCATGATCCCGCTGACCGCCTGGCTGGTGCAGGTGTTCTCCCTGCGCCGGGTGATGCTGGTGGGCTCGTTTGTATTTCTAGTGGCTTCCATTGCCTGCTCCTGGGCACCCAACCTGGAAGTGATGATCATCATTCGGGTGATTCAGGGCGCCGCCGGCGCGGTGCTGATCCCGTTGTCGTTCCAATTGATCATCACGGAACTGCCGCCCAGCAAGATCGCCATGGGCATGGCCCTGTTCGCCCTGTCCAACAGCGTGGCCCAGGCCGCCGGTCCGTCCATCGGCGGCTGGCTGACCGATGCGTATTCCTGGCGCTGGATTTTCTACCTGCAACTGGCCCCCGGCATTCTCCTGCTGCTGGCGGTGGCGTGGTCCATTGATGCCAAACCCATGCAGTTGAGCCTGCTCAAGCGCGGCGACTGGGGGGGCATCCTGGCCATGATTGTCGGCCTCGGCGGGTTGCAGATCGTGCTTGAAGAAGGCGGGCGCAAGGACTGGTTCGGCTCCGATTTCATCGTATGGATGTCGCTCACCGCCGGCGTCGCCCTGGTGTATTTCGTGCTGTCACAGCTCTACGGCAGCCGCTCATTCATCAACCTGCGCCTGCTCAAGAGCTACAACTTCGGCGTGGCGAGCGCAGCGATGTTCATTTTTGGCGGGGCCACGTTCGGCCTGGTCTTTCTGGTGCCCAATTACCTGTCCCAACTGCAGGGCTACAACGCCCGGGAAATCGGGATCAGCCTGATTGCCTACGGCATGGTGCAACTGGTGCTGGCGCCGTTCATGCCGCGCCTGATGAAGTGGCTCAACCCGAAACTGATGGTTGCCAGCGGCTTTTTCATCATGGCCCTGGGCTGCTATCTCGGCGCGCATCTGGACATGGACAGCGCCGCCAACGTGATCATCCCGTCCACTGTGGTACGGGGCATCGGGCAACCGTTGATCATGGTGGCGCTTTCGGTGCTGGCCGTGTCCGGGTTGGCCAAGGATGAAGCCGGTTCTGCCTCCGCTCTGTTTTCCATGCTGCGCAACCTGGGCGGCGCCGTGGGCACTGCCGGGTTGACGCAGATCGTCGCCATGCGCGAGCGCTTTCATTCAGAGCGCGTCGGCGAGTCGATCACCATGTTTTCCCCGTCATTCCAGGAGCGCCTGCGCGCCGGCATAGCAGACAGCGAAGCCTTCGTCTTCAACCAACTGCTGCCCGCCCAGCAGCAAGTCCTCGAGGGCTTGATGCGTACCGTGCGCCGCGAGGCCTACCTGATGGCCTACAGCGATGCGTTCTACGTGTCCTGTATCGCCTTGGTCCTGTGTGGTGTAGCGGCATTGGCATTACGTCAGCAAGCGAAGCATTGAATGCACGCAGCTCGCGATATTCGCAACGGCTACAACCCTTCCAACCGGATGACAGAGCGCATCACCTTGGTGGTGTTTCGCACCACTGGTCACGATTTCCAGTGGGAGCAGGTGACACAATGGTGGCGGCACCTGTCGACGATCGACGGTGACAATGCGTTATTCGTTGTCTGTCGGCGTCTCCCCCAAGGATGTTGAGGCAGGCATCGGCGATATCGCTCTCATCCAAGCTAAAAAAGGAGCTGTTCATGCTACATCTGGAACCCGATACCCTGGTGCGCAACCCCGTGGGCAACCCTGTGGTCGCCAGCGTCAGCGTCAATGGCGACGCGCGCAGCGTGTGGAATATCGTCGGTGACTTTTCCGGTTTCGCAAAATTCATTCCGGCGCTGTCCCACATCGAAATGACCGGGGAGGGCGTGCGCTCGGTACGCAAGAAGCTGTTCAAGGACGGCAACGTGGTGATCGAGCAACTCAACAGTCATGACGACGACGGCATGACCATGACCTGGTCGCTGATTTACACCTCACTGAATATCGGCAACCTGTGGGCCGTCATGGAAGTGGTGCCCCAAGGCCCGAATCAAAGCCTGGCGACCTGGACCATCATCGGTGAGCCCTACACCGGTGGCCCGGAGGACGTGCCGGCGTTCGAGGCGTTCCTGCAAGGGTTCGCCGATGATGCGATGAGCAATGTCCAGAAGCTGTTTGCCTGACCACTTGCACCATCCCGCGAATACCTGTGTATTCGCGGGGCACCAATCCCGCCGTCATCCCCCCGCAAAATGCCCCGTGCAAGGCCAGATTAGGCTTTTGAATCCATTCGATATTCTGTAGCCTTGCGCAGCTTCAGCTTTACCCGTGCTTGATGAATACACACTTCGTCCGGCGGCGCCCGAAGGGCTCCTGAGCCGGTGGTACACTCGACTTTCGCGCTACTGCGCCTGCAGGTCTTGCGAACATGACGCACATTTCCGAACGCCTACTGGTTCAAGCCCACCTCGACGCCAAGCAGCCCAAGGCCCTCAGCGCCGATGAAGAGGCGAGCCTGCGGGCCGCCATCGCCGCCGAGCTTAAAGCGCAGGACGCGGTGCTGGTCGCCCACTTCTACTGTGACCCGGTGATTCAGGCCTTGGCCGAACAAACCGGTGGCTGCGTTTCCGACTCCCTGGAAATGGCGCGCTTCGGCGCTGCTCACCCGGCCAAGACCGTGCTGGTGGCGGGGGTGCGGTTCATGGGCGAAACCGCGAAAATTCTGACCCCTGAAAAACGTATCCTGATGCCGACCCTGGAAGCCACCTGCTCCCTGGACCTGGGTTGCCCGGTGGAGGAGTTTTCCGCCTTCTGCGATCAACACCCCGAGCGCACGGTGGTGGTCTACGCCAACACCTCGGCGGCGGTCAAAGCCCGCGCCGATTGGGTGGTGACCTCCAGTTGCGCGCTGGAGATCGTCGAAAGCCTGATGGATAACGGCGAGACGATTATCTGGGGCCCGGACAAACACCTGGGCACCTACATCCAGCGCCAGACCGGTGCCGACATGCTGCTGTGGGACGGTGCGTGCATCGTCCACGAAGAGTTCAAGTCCAAGCAGCTGGAAGACATGAAGGCGCTGTATCCGGACGCCGCGATCCTGGTGCACCCGGAGTCGCCGACAGCGGTTATCGAATTGGCGGACGCCGTCGGTTCCACCAGCCAGCTGATTGCCGCGGCACAACGGTTGCCGAACAAGACGTTCATCGTCGCCACTGACCGCGGCATCTTCTACAAGATGCAGCAGCTGTGCCCGGACAAGGTCTTCATCGAAGCGCCTACCGCCGGTAACGGCGCCGCGTGCCGCAGTTGCGCGCACTGCCCGTGGATGGCGATGAACACCCTGGAACGCACGCTGCAATGTCTGCGCGAGGGCAGTAACGAGATATTCGTCGAGCCGTCAGTGATTCCCCATGCCGTGAGGCCGCTCAAGCGCATGCTCGATTTCACCCAGGCTGCGCGCCTGAGGCTGGCCGGTAACGCCTGATCTGAGACTGGCTCGGTCAAAAATGTGGGAGGGGGCTTGCCCCCGATGGCGGTATATCAGTGACATATAAAGTCCTGACACACTGCTATCGGGAGCAAGCCCCCTCCCACATTTGATCTGCACCAGGCAGGGAGTTATTTCTTCTGCTTCGGGATCCGCACCAGCTGCGTGTCCGAATAGATGTCATGCCAACTGCGCTTGTGCTTATCGAATAACGACCAGATAAATCCCAGCCCTACACACAGCCACGAGGCGATCGACACCACAAAGCGCAACAGCGCCTGCCACAGACTGATGCGCGAGCCATCGGCGTTCTGCACGCGCACGCCCCACACCTGCATGCCCAGGGTCTGCCCGGAGTGGGTCCAGAATTTGGCGAAGAAACCGAACAGCACAAACAACAGAAGGGTCGATAGCAGCGGGTCACCGTCCAGGGCGCCGGATTCGGTAAGGGTGCGCATCTTCGCTTCGCCGACGAAGGCGATCCATACCAGCTTGTAGATAAACGCGGTGACTATCAGCAGCGCGGTGCATAAAAGAAAATCATAGAACATCGCTGCCAGGCGACGACCCAGGCCAACTGCGGGAAACTCGCCTTGGGGGCTCAACAGGGCTTTGGGCATGGCAGGGCTCTCTGGGGAAAACTGCAGTTTACGCAATGGCGCCCATAAAAAAGCCCCTGATGTCATATCAGGGGCTTTTTGTCGCAGGAAGGATCAGCCTTCTGCTTGTACTTCGTCAGCTTGCATGCCTTTCTGGCCTTGCACGGCCTTGAAGGTGACCTTCTGGCCTTCTTTCAGGCTCTTGAAGCCGTTGCCCTGGATAGCGCGGAAGTGCACGAACAGATCCGGACCGCTTTCTGGTGTGATAAAACCAAACCCTTTTTCGTCGTTGAACCACTTGACGGTACCGCTCTGACGATCAGACATTTTCTTCTTTCCTTTGACGCTAAAAATTAATGACAGCCCCTTTCACATGAAAGAGTACTGGGCTGGGTTGCAGGAAAGTAAGAGACGTCGAACGGGTTGTAGCATTACTACTTCAGCTACTGCCCAGGTCCAGGTTCCAAGCGACCCATGCAAACACAGTGGAGAAACTCTACGCCAACTAATATGAAAAAAACAAGCCCTGCCAAACAGCCCGGGATTGCTCGGGCTGATGACAGTTTTGTTGAAGTTGCAGAGCTGTCTTATTCGATAGATTCGATCACTTGTTATAGGGAAGTACCCCTAACAATTACTATCACGCGTGCACTGTTATATGGCGCTTGCGTTACAGTTTAGTGCACGGCACGCAAGCGCGTTACTTATTGAAACAAACATTCAGCCGCGGAAGTAACGCTGCGGCACGAATGGCATTTTACTTACACGCAATGGCACCTTTTTCCCACGCACCAACGCAGAGACTTCGGTATCCAGTGTGACAAATGCACTGTCCAGGTACCCCATCGCCAGCGGGCTGCCCAAGCTTGGGCCAAAGCCTCCGCTGCACACGCTGCCGATCACCGTGCCCTGTTCATCAACGATTTGCGCCCCTTCACGCACGGGGGTGCGCTCCTGGGGCAGCAAGCCTACGCGTTTGCGGCCTACGCCCGTTTGCTGCTGGGTGAAGATCCGGTCTGCGCCCGGGAAGCCGCCGGCACGCGCGCCATCGGCACGGCGGGCCTTGGAGATGGCCCACAACAGGCTGGCTTCAATCGGGGTGGTGTCGGTGTTCATGTCATGGCCGTACAGGCACAAGCCCGCTTCCAGGCGCAGGGAGTCACGAGCGCCCAGGCCGATCGCCTGTACTTCGGCCTCGGCCAGCAGGCTGCGGGCCAGGCTTTCGGCGTTTTCAGCCGGTACGGAGATTTCAAAACCGTCTTCCCCGGTGTAGCCGGAGCGGCTGACGTAGCAGTCCACGCCCAACAGCCGCAGGGAGGCAAACTGCATGAACGTCATCTTGGTGACTTGCGGTGCCAGGCGCGCCAGCACTTTCACCGCCGCCGGGCCTTGCAGGGCCAGCAGCGCGCGCTCTTCGAACAGCGGTTCGATGCTGCACTGGTCGCCGATGTGCGCGCGCAGGTGTGCCAGGTCCTGATCCTTGCAGGCGGCGTTGACCACCAGGAACAGTTCGTCGTTGCCCAGGTTGGCCACCATCAGGTCGTCGAGAATGCCGCCCTGGTCATTGGTGAACATCGCGTAGCGCTGCATGCCCACCGGCAGGTCGATGATGTCGACCGGCACCAGGGTTTCCAGGGCCTTGGCGGCGTTGGCGCCGGTCAGGCGGATCTGGCCCATGTGCGATACATCGAACAACCCGGCCTGTTCACGGGTGTGCAAGTGTTCCTTCATTACGCCCAACGGGTACTGCACCGGCATGTTGTAGCCGGCGAAGGGCACCATGCGCGCGCCCAGCTCGATGTGCAGGGCGTGCAATGGGGTTTTCAACAGGGTTTCGGTGGACATGTTCAGCTCCTGAAAAACGTGCCGGCGCGGTCAGGCGTCAGCACTCGATAATGTTGACCGCCAAACCGCCACGGGCGGTTTCCTTGTATTTACTCTTCATATCGGCGCCGGTCTGGCGCATGGTGCGGATCACTTTGTCGAGGGACACAAAGTGTTGCCCATCGCCGCGCAGGGCCATGCGCACGGCGTTGATCGCCTTGACCGAGCCCGTGGCATTGCGCTCGATGCAGGGCACCTGCACCAGCCCGCCAATCGGGTCGCAGGTCAGGCCGAGGTTGTGTTCCATGCCGATCTCAGCGGCGTTTTCCACCTGTGACACGCTGCCGCCCAGCACTTCGCAGAGCGCGCCGGCGGCCATGGAACAGGCCACGCCGACCTCGCCCTCGCAACCGACTCCGGCGCCGGAGATCGAGGCGCTTTCGGTAGTCAGCATCACCTGGCTGATGGACAGCCCGTAGCTGGCGCAATGGCCGAGCAAGTCCTTGGCATGTTTGAAAGGGAAGGTCAGTGGGGTGGCATCCTCGACAATTCGGTCGGCGCCGGCCGCGTCTTCATCCACCACGAAACCGCCGCCGACCGAGTAGTACTCGCGGCTGCGCACCTGGATGCCGGCGGCATCGAAGGCGCGAAAAATCATGCCGTTGGGATGGTAGGCGAGGGGTTTGCGAATCATCGCCAGGCGTGCGGCCACGGTTTCGGTATTCACGGTGTCCGGATGTTCGCCTTCCAGGCCGAGCAGCACGGCCTTGTCGCTGCCGTGGCCTTTGCCGGTGGCGCCGAGCGAGCCATAGAGTTCCACCTTGATGCTGTGGGTGGCGCTGAGCAGGTTGTCACGCTTGAGCCCTTCGACGAAACGAGCGGCGGCGCGCATCGGGCCAACGGTGTGGGAACTGGAAGGGCCGATGCCAATCTTGAACAGGTCGAACACGCTTAAAGACATGAGTTGTTCTCCGGTTTCTTATTATGTATCGGGTGGACTCGGTCAGTGTGGGAGGGGGCTTGCTCCCGATGGCGGTTGTACATTCAACCTATCTGTTGACTGACACTCCGTCATCGGGAGCAAGCCCCCTCCCACCTTTCAAGCGAGTACACCCCCGAAGTTACGCGTAGCTTTCGATCGATGGACATGCGCAAACCAGGTTGCGATCACCAAACACGTTGTCGACCCGGCCAACCGGCGGCCAGTACTTGCCTTCGATCAGCGACGCAACCGGATACACCGCCTGCTCGCGGCTGTACGGGTGGCTCCACTCGCCCACCAGTTCCGCCGCAGTGTGCGGAGCGTTCTTGAGCGGGTTGTCGTCCTTGTCCAGCGTGCCGTTTTCCACTGCGCGGATTTCTTCGCGAATGGCGATCATGGCATCGCAGAAGCGGTCCAGTTCTTCCTTGGATTCACTTTCGGTCGGCTCGATCATCAAGGTGCCGGCCACCGGGAACGACATGGTCGGCGCATGGAAGCCGAAGTCGATCAGGCGCTTGGCCACGTCATCCACGCTGATGCCGCTGCTGTCTTTCAACGGGCGCAGGTCGAGGATGCATTCATGCGCCACCAGGCCATTGCTGCCGGTGTACAGCACGGGATAGTGCTCTTCCAGGCGACGGGAAATGTAGTTGGCATTCAGGATCGCCAACTGTGAGGCGCGCTTGAGGCCGGCGCCGCCCATCATGCTGATGTACATCCAGGTGATCGGCAGGATGCTCGCGCTGCCGAAAGGCGCTGCGCACACGGCGCCTTCCTTGCGTTCCATGGCCGCATGGCCAGGCAGGAACGGCGTGAGGTGCGACTTGACGCCAATCGGGCCAACGCCCGGGCCGCCACCGCCGTGGGGGATGCAGAAGGTTTTGTGCAGGTTCAGGTGGGACACATCGCCGCCGAACTTGCCCGGCGCGCAGAGGCCGACCATCGCGTTCATGTTGGCGCCGTCGATGTACACCTGGCCGCCGTTGTCGTGAATGATCGCGCAGATGTCGCGGATGCCTTCTTCGAACACGCCGTGGGTGGACGGGTAGGTGATCATCAGCGCGGCGAGGTGCTCGCGGTGTTCGATGGCCTTGGCGCGCAGGTCTTCGATGTCGACGTTGCCACGCGCGTCGCAGGCGGTGACCACCACGCGCATGCCGGCCATGTTGGCAGTCGCAGGGTTGGTGCCGTGGGCCGACGAGGGGATCAGGCAGATGTCGCGACGCGCTTCGCCACGGCTCTGGTGATAGGCGCGGATGGCCAGCAGGCCGGCGTATTCGCCCTGGGAGCCGGCGTTCGGCTGCAGGGAAATCGCGTCGTAGCCGGTGGCCGCGCAGAGCATGGCTTCCAGGTCCGAGGTCAGTTGCAGGTAGCCGGCGCTCTGTTCGGCCGGGGCGAACGGGTGCAGGGCGCCGAATTCGGCCCAGGTCACCGGGATCATTTCGCTGGCGGCGTTGAGCTTCATGGTGCACGAGCCCAGCGGGATCATGGTGCGGTCCAGCGCCAGGTCCTTGTCGGCCAGCTTGCGCAGGTAGCGCATCAGCTCGGTTTCCGAATGGTAGCGGTTGAACACCGGGTGGCTGAGGATCGGCGACTGGCGCAGCAAGGCGCTTGGCAAGGTGCTTTCAGTGGCGGCGAAGGCAGGCAGCGCCTTGCCGTCGGCGAAGATCGCCCACAAGGCTTGGATATCCGCCTGGGTCGTGGTTTCGTCGACCGACAGGCCGACACGCTCGGTGTCCACCACGCGCAGGTTGATACGCTGGGCACGGGCCTTGTCGTGCAGGGCGGCGGTGTTGGCGCCGGTATTGAGGGTGAGCGTGTCGAAGAAGTGCTGCTGCTCGACCTTCAAGCCCAGGGCGGTCAGGCCCTTGGCCAGGATCGCGGTCAGCTGGTGAATGCGCTGGGCGATCTGGGTCAGGCCCTTGGGGCCGTGGTACACGGCGTACATGCTGGCGATGTTGGCCAGCAGCACTTGGGCGGTGCAGATGTTGCTGGTGGCTTTCTCGCGACGGATGTGTTGTTCGCGGGTCTGCATGGCCAGGCGCAGGGCCGGCTTGCCGAAGCGGTCTACCGAGACACCGACCAGACGGCCCGGCATGTCGCGCTTGAACGCGTCCTTGGTGGAGAAGTACGCCGCATGCGGGCCGCCAAAGCCCAATGGCACGCCGAAGCGTTGCGCGCTGCCGATGGCCACGTCGGCGCCGAACTCGCCCGGCGGGGTCAGCAAGGTCAAGGCCAGTAAGTCGGCGGCCACGGCGACTAGGGCGTTGGCGGCGTGGAAACGCTCGGTCAGTTCGCGGTAATCAAACACGTCACCATTGCTGGCCGGGTATTGCAGCAGGGCACCGAAGAACGGGCTGACGTCGGTCAGTTCGCGCTCATCGCCCACTACTACGTCGATGCCCAACGGCTCGGCACGGGTGCGCAGCACGTCGAGGGTTTGCGGGTGGCTGTGCACCGAAGCGAAGAACGCGTTGCTGCCCTTGTTCTTGCTCAGGCGCTTGCAGAAGGTCATGGCTTCGGCGGCGGCGGTGGCTTCGTCGAGCAGGGAGGCGTTGGCGATCGGCAGGCCGGTGAGGTCGCTGATCAGGGTCTGGAAATTCAACAGCGCTTCCAGGCGGCCCTGGGAAATCTCTGGCTGGTACGGGGTGTAGGCGGTGTACCAGGCCGGGTTTTCCAACAGGTTGCGCAGGATCGGCGACGGCGTATGGCAGTTGTAGTAGCCCTGGCCGATGTAGGTTTTGAACAGTTGGTTCTGGCTGGCGATGGCCTTGATTTTGGCCAGGGCCTCGGCTTCGCTCAGGCCGTCTTCCAGGCCAAGCACGCTGGTGCCCTTGATGCTTTCCGGGATCACGCTGGCGCTCAGGGCTTCCAGGGAATCGAAGCCCAGGCTCGCGAGCATCTGCTGCTCATCTTCCTGGCGCGGGCCGATGTGACGGGCGATGAATTCGTTGGCGGTGCTCAAGTTGATCGTCATGGCGCGCTCCTCAGGCTTCGGCGTTGGCTTTGATCAGGCGGTCGTACGCATCCTGATCCAACAGTTTAGCGACCGCCTCGGCGTCGGCCGGTTTAAAGCGGAAGAACCAACCTTCGCCCATCGGGTCTTCGTTGACCAGCTCCGGGCTGCCATCGAGTTTGTCGTTCACTTCCAGCACTTCACCGTCCAACGGCATGTACACGCCGCTGGCGGCCTTGACCGACTCCACGGTGGAGGCTTCAGCGCCCTTGGCGTAGGCCTGCAACTCCGGCAGTTGCACGAAAACCACATCACCCAGCGCGTTCTGCGCGAAAGCGGTGATACCCACGGTGACGCTGCCATCGGCTTCGGCGCGCAGCCATTCGTGATCTTCAGTGAAACGCAACTCGCTCATGGAAACTCCTCAGGGCCAGAATCGTCTGGTGGGTGGGATCGGAATAATGGGGAGTTGATTAGCAATATTGCGGCCAATGTTATTAAGTCCTTATAAATCAAGAATTTAATAAATTTTGTCAGGCGGGTGGTGTGTTTGGCTGTAGCGATTTCGCTACAGTCGGGCGCGTGAAAAAAAGCCTATGTGGATCAAAGCCTTGCATGGCGCGCAAAAAGCAGGGTTGTAGCGATATCGTTCCACTGTAGCGCTTTCAGTACACTGGATGTCGTTCCCAGACCAAAATTTGAAATGCATTCCAAATGTGGGAGGGGGCTTGCTCCCGATGGCAGTGTGTCAGTCAATTGATTTGTAACTGAACCACCGCTATCGGGAGCAAGCCCCCTCCCACAGGGGTTTTGTATTCCAACTTGAGTCAGGGTTTGGTGGGAATGCCGTATTTGCGCAGACGATGTGCGATAGCCGTGTGCGAGGTTTGCAGCCGGTTGGCCAGTTGGCGGGTCGAGGGGTAGCTGGTGTAGAGCGTTTCCAGCAGGCCGCGCTCGAAGTCTTCCACCGCCTGTTCCAGGCTGTCGACTTCGCCATCGCTCTGGCGGGCGACGGAGGTGCCGGCAATGTCCAGGTCGCCGATATCCACCAGGCTGCTTTCGCAGATGGCGGCGGCGCGGAAGATCACGTTCTGCAATTGGCGCACGTTGCCTGGCCAGCGGTTGCCCAACAGGGCCGGGTAGGTACCCGGCGCCAGGCGGCACACTGGGCGCTGGATCTGTGCGCACGCTTGCTGCATGAAATAGCGGGCCAGCAGCAGGATGTCCTGGCCGCGCTCGCGCAACGGCGGCACCTCAACGTTGAGTACGTTGAGGCGGTAGAACAGGTCTTCGCGAAAGGTGCCTTCGCTGACCATCTTTTCCAGGTCGCGGTGGGTGGCGCTGAGGATGCGCACATTGACCTTCACCTCGCGGTCGCCGCCCACCCGGCGAAAGCTGCCGTCATTCAAAAAACGCAGCAACTTGGCCTGCAGGTATGGCGACATTTCGCCGATCTCGTCGAGAAATACCGTGCCTTGGTTGGCCAGTTCCATCAGCCCCGGCTTGCCACCTCGTTGTGCGCCGGTAAAGGCACCGGGGGCGTAGCCGAACAATTCACTTTCGGCGAGATTTTCCGGTAGCGCGGCGCAGTTCAAGGCCAGAAAGGGTGCACTGTGACGCGCGCTGATCGCATGACAGGCGCGTGCCACCAACTCTTTGCCGGTGCCCGTTTCACCCTGGATCAACAGCGGCGCATCCAGTGCGGCCACCCGTTGCGCACGCGCCTTGAGGGTGCGGATCGCCGGTGATTCGCCCAATAGCGCATCAAAACCTTCGGCATGGTCGTGGTGCAGCGCCGAGAGTTGTTCACCGATGCGGTTCGGCTGGTAAAGCGTGAGCAGGGCGCCGGCATCGGTGATCGGCGTGGCGTCCAGCAAGAGGGTCTGGCCGTTCACGCTGATCTCGCGCAGCGGCAGGCGGAAGCCGTGCTCCAGCAAGGTGTCGAGCAGCCCTGGATCGTTGAACAGCTCGGCGATGCTTTCCCCGGCCGGTTCGCGCCCGTAAAGCGCGATCAGCGCCGGGTTGGCCAGCAGGATCTTGCCCGCGCTGTCCAAGGCCAGCACCGGGTCGGTCATGGCCGCCAGCAGGGCGTCGAGTTGCAGGTGGCGGCGTTGGCCGGGGAGGATGTCGACCACGGTCACCGCCTGCACGCCCTGCACGCTGAACAACGCATCGCGCAGTTCCTCGAGCACCTCGGCGCTCAAGGTCGGCGCGTCGATATAGACGTTGGGCGGCACCATCTCCACCGCATCCAGGTTGAGATTGCGCCCACCGAGCAAGGCCAGGACTTCCTGGGTGATGCCGACGCGGTCGATGAAGCTGACGTGGATACGCATGGGGCGATTGGCAATTCTGGAGAGCAGAGGCGGCAAGTATGCCTGACAGGTGATGGAGATCAAAAATGTGGGAGGGGGCTTGCTCCCGATAGCGGTGTGTCAGCCAAAGATTTATCAGCTGATCCACCGCCATCGGGAGCAAGCCCCCTCCCACATTTTTGAACAGTGTTGTGTCAGTGCACCCTGACTATGCCAGGTGTTCAGGCTTGATCGGGTCGCCCGATTTCACATCCAGCTGATGCCGCACATCTTCGAACATCAAGTCGTACTGCTTGTGCATCGAGCCATTCAACACGGCCGTTTTCGGCATGCCGTATTTCTGCGCGATATTCATCGCATGCCGCGCAAAGTCGAAGGCCTGGTCCTTGGGCAGGAAAAACTCCTCCTTGAGGTCCTTGCCCTGCACCGAACCGTGCAGTTTGAACAACATGCCCTTGCCTTCCTTGGGGTCCTGGCTGACTTCATAGTCGATGCACAGGTTGTAGCTGTAGTCGTCTTTGTTCAGCGCGTGACGTTCGACGTGCAAGTGTCCCGGTTCAAAGGTAGCCATAGGCAAATCTCCTCTACTTCACAGATAGCTGATGCCAGGGGTTGCCGTGCTGATGCGTGTGCCGGCGCTGCCCTGGACGATGGCTTCGATGTCCGAGAGTGAACCGATCACCGCGGTTTTGCCAGTCTGGCGGGCGAACTCGCAGGCCGCTTGCACCTTGGGGCCCATGGAACCGGCGGCGAAGCCGAGTTGTTCCATGGCGTCGGGGTGAGCCTGGCCGATGGCCTTCTGGGTGGGCTTGCCGAAGTCAATGAACGCCGCGTTGACGTCGGTGGCGATCACCAGCAAATCGGCGTCCAGTTGCGCGGCCAGCAGCGATGAGCAGAGGTCTTTGTCGATCACTGCTTCAATGCCTTTGAGCTTGCCGTCTTCGCCATACATCGTGGGGATACCGCCGCCGCCAGCGCAGATCACAATGGCTTTCTTCTCCAGCAGCCATTTGATCGGGCGGATTTCGAAGATGCGTTTCGGGCGCGGGCTGGCGACCACGCGGCGGTATTTATCGCCGTCGGGGGCGATGGCCCAGCCTTTTTCGGCGGCAAGCTTTTCCGCTTCGGCCTTGGCGTACACCGGGCCGATTGGCTTGGTCGGGTTCTGGAACGCGGGGTCGTTGGCGTCTACTTCAACCTGGGTGAGCAGGGTGGCGAAGGGCACTTCGAAGTCCAGCAGATTGCCCAGTTCCTGTTCGATGATGTAGCCGATCATGCCTTCGGTCTCGGCCCCGAGTACGTCCAGCGGGTACGGCGAAACGCTGGTATAGGCCGCTGCCTGCAACGACAGCAGGCCGACCTGCGGGCCGTTGCCGTGGGCGATCACCAGCTCGTTGCCGGGGTGGATCTTGGCAATCTGTTCGGTGGCGATACGGATATTGGCGCGTTGGTTGTCTGCGGTCATGGGTTCACCACGGCGCAGGAGGGCGTTGCCGCCCAGGGCTACGACGATGCGCATAGAAAATGTCCTTCTGAAATGATCGTTCCCACGCTCTGCGTGGGAATGCAGCCAGTGGCGCTCTGCGCCACAAAAGCGGACGCAGAGCGTCCAGTGAGGCATTCCCACGCGGAGCGTGGGAACGATCAGTTAGATATCCGCCAACGCCGACACCAGGATCGCCTTGATGGTATGCATGCGGTTCTCCGCCTGCTCGAAGGCAATGTTGGCCGGCGATTCAAAGACTTCCTCGGTGACTTCCACGCCACCGGCCAGGTGCGGATAGCGCGCGGCGATGTCTTTGCCGACCTTGGTTTCGCTGTTGTGGAACGCCGGCAGGCAGTGCATGAACTTCACGCGCGGGTTGCCCGATGCTTTCATCATCTTGCTGTTGACCTGGTACGGCAGCAGTTGCTCGATGCGCTCGTCCCACGCTTCCACGGGTTCGCCCATCGACACCCAGATATCGGTGTGAATGAAATCCACGCCCTTGACCGCCTCGGCCGGGTCTTCGGTGATGGTGATGCGCGCGCCGCTTTCTTGCGCGAACGCCTGGCACTGCTTGATGAAGTCGTCGTGGGGCCACAGGGCTTTCGGCGCGCCGATGCGCACGTCCATGCCGAGCTTGGCGCCGATCATCAGCAGCGAGTTGCCCATGTTGTAGCGGGCATCGCCCAGGTAGGCGTAGCTGATGTCATGCAGCGGCTTGTCGCTGTGTTCGCGCATGGTCAGGGTGTCGGCGATCATTTGCGTCGGGTGGAATTCGGCGGTGAGGCCGTTGAACACCGGCACGCCGGCGAACTTGGCCAGCTCTTCGACGATTTCCTGCTCAAAGCCCCGGTATTCGATGGCGTCGAACATGCGCCCAAGTACGCGGGCGGTGTCTTTCATGCTTTCCTTGTGGCCGATCTGCGACGACACCGGGTCGATGTAGGTGACGTGCGCGCCCTGGTCGTGGGCCGCTACTTCGAACGCGCAGCGGGTGCGGGTCGAGGTCTTTTCGAAGATCAGCGCGATGTTCTTGCCTTTGAGGTGCGGACGCTCGGTGCCGGTGTATTTGGCGCGCTTGAGGTCGCGGGACAGGTCCAGCAGGTAATGCAGTTCGCGGGTGGTGTGGTGCATCAGCGACAGCAGGCTGCGGTTGCGCATATTGAAAGCCATGATGGAATCTCCTTAATAGTCGATAGGGTCGCGGATGATCGGGCAGGTCATGCAGTGGCCGCCGCCACGGCCCCGACCGAGTTCACCGGCGCTGATGGTGATGACTTCCACCCCGGCCTTGCGCAGCAGGGTGTTGGTGTAGGTGTTGCGGTCGTAGCCGATCACCACGCCCGGCTCTACGGCCACCACGTTGTTGCCGTCATCCCATTGCTCGCGCTCGGCGGCGAAGCTGTTGCCGCCGGTCTCGACCACGCGCAGCGCCTTGAGGTTGAGCGCTGCGGCGACGGTGTCGAGGAAGTTGGTGGTTTCCCGTTGAATATCGATACCGTGGGGTTTGCTGTCGTCCGGGCGCAGGGTGAAGGGCACGATCTGGTTGACCACTTCGGGAAACACGGTGACCAGGTCGCGGTCGCAGAAACTGAACACCGTGTCCAGGTGCATCGCCGCGCGGGACTTGGGCAGGCCGGCCACGATCACGCGTTCCACTGCGTTGTTCTTGAACAGGTTGCGCGCCAGTTGGCCGATGGCCTGGTGCGACGAGCGCTCGCCCATGCCGATCAGGACCACGCCGTTGCCGATCGGCATCACGTCGCCGCCTTCCAGTGTGGCGGCACCATGGTCCTGGTCGGGGTCGCCGTACCAGATCTGGAATTCAGCGTTGGTGAATTCGGGGTGGAATTTGTAGATGGCGCTGGCCAGTAGGGTTTCCTGGCGTCGCGCCGGCCAGTACATCGGGTTGAGCGTCACGCCGCCGTAGATCCAGCAGGTGGTGTCGCGGGTGAACTGGGTGTTGGGCAGCGGCGGCAGAATGAAACTGGCGTGGCCGAGGAAGTCGCGGAACATCTCGATGGTCCGGCCGCCGAAGCTGCTCGGCAAGTCATCGGCCGACACGCCGCCGATCAGGAACTCGGTGATCTTGCGCGGCTCCAGGCTGCGCAGCCAGGAACCGACTTCGTCAACCAGGCCCAGGCCGACGGTATTGGCGGTGATCTTGCGCTGCAGAATCCAGTCAAGCGCTTCGGGGATGGCGACAATGTCGGTCAGCAGGTTGTGCATTTCCAGCACATCAATGTCCCGCTCGCGCATCTTGGTCACGAAGTCGAAATGGTCGCGCTTGGCCTGGGCGACCCACAGCACGTCATCGAACAGCAGTTCGTCGCAGTTGTTGGGGGTCAGCCGCTGGTGGGCCAAGCCTGGGGAGCACACCATGACTTTGCGCAGTTTGCCGGCTTCGGAATGAACGCCGTACTTCACTTTTTCCTTGGTCATTTCAGATCCTCCAGTGGACATGCAATTACAGCGTCAGGAAGCCGTCGTAGAGGCCATAGGCAGCCACCAGGGCGCCAACGATCACTGCGGCGAAAATCAGCTTCTCGACGTTGGTGAATATCGGTTTGCCCAGTTCACGCTTGGCCTTGGCGAACAGAATCGCGCCGGGGGCGTAGAGCAGGGCGGACAGCAGCAGGTATTTGGTGCCGCCGGCGTAGAGCAGCCAGATCGCGTAGATCAGGGCGACGGCGCCGATGAACAGGTCTTTCTTGCGTTCTTTGAGGGCGTTTTCGTAAGTTTCGCCGCGCACCGCCAGCAACAGCGCATACGCCGCCGACCATAGGTACGGCACCAGAATCATCGAGGTGGCGAGGTAGATCAGCGACAGGTAGGTGCTGGCGGAAAACAGCGTGATCACCAGGAACACTTGCACCATTGCGTTGGTCAGCCACAGGGCGTTGACCGGCACGTGGTTGGCGTTTTCCTTGCGCAGGAAAGCCGGCATGGTGTGGTCCTTGGCGGCGGCGAACATGATCTCCGCGCACAGCAACACCCACGACAGCAGCGCCCCCAGCAGCGAAATGATCAAGCCGACACTGATCAGCACCGCGCCCCAGTGACCCACCACATGCTCCAGCACGGCGGCCATCGACGGGTTCTGCAGCTTGGCCAGTTCCGGCTGGGTCATGATCCCCAGGGACAACACGTTCACCAGCATCAAAAACAGCAGCACGGTAATAAAGCCAATCACCGTGGCCTTGCCCACATCCGAGCGTTTCTCCGCCCGGGACGAGAAGATGCTCGCGCCTTCGATACCGATGAACACCCACACGGTGACCAGCATCATGTTGCGCACCTGGTTCATCACGCTGCCCAGGTCCGGGTTTTTCACGCCCCAGATGTCAGCGGTGAAGATGTCCAGCTTGAACGCGAACAGCGCGATCAATACGAACAGCACCAGTGGCACCACTTTGGCGACGGTGGTCACCAGGTTGATGAACGCCGCTTCCTTGATCCCGCGCAGCACCAGAAAATGCACGGCCCACAGCAACAGCGAGGCGCCAATCACGGCGGCCGGGGTGTTGCCCTCGCCGAAGATCGGGAAAAAATAGCCGAGGGTGCTGAACAGCAGCACGAAGTAACCGACGTTGCCCAGCCAGGCGCTGATCCAGTAACCCCAGGCCGACGAGAAACCCATGTAGTCACCGAAACCGGCCTTGGCGTAGGCGTAGACACCGCCGTCAAGGTCCGGCTTGCGGTTGGCGAGGGTCTGGAACACGAACGCGAGGGTCAACATGCCGACAGCGGTAATCACCCAGCCAATCAACACCGCGCCCACGTCGGCACTGGCGGCCATGTTTTGTGGCAGGGAGAAGATGCCACCGCCAATCATTGAGCCTACGACCAGCGCAACCAACGCGCCAAGCCTAAGTTTTCCGGGTGAATCAGACATTGTGTGACTCCAATGCAGGAGAGAGAGATCACAGAATAATTCCGTGGGCTAATCAAACAGCTGACTTAGATCACATCATTTGCACATTTCATTATGAATTAATGACTTGGGGTGAAGGTTCGCAGGCGATAAGAAGCCCGAAGAGGCGCTTTGCAGAGCGCTTCCTCCCTCCTGATTAATCATTTGGCGGTGCATGGATGTATGACGCTAGTTGGTATTTACCAATGTGCAAACTTTTTGAATAAGGTCTGACGACTGGTTTATGCCGCACTTATTTAAATTATAAATACGCCTAAAGTTCCTGTTATTACATGCCCTTATGTTATGAAGGCTATGTTCATTAAACTGAATTAGTTGAGTGCGCAGCTGTCAGCTGAAAAATTTAATTTGAGGAATCGTCATGTCCCACCCCGCACAGAAACTTCGGCTCAGTGCCCTGATCGCCCTGGTGGTGGGTTCGATGATTGGCGGTGGCATCTTCTCACTGCCGCAGAACATGGCTGCACGCGCTGGCGCGGGCGCGGTGTTGATCGGCTGGGGTATCACGGCGGTCGGCATGCTGACCCTGGCCTTCGTGTTCCAGACTTTGGCCAACCGCAAGCCCGAGCTGGACTCCGGCGTGTATGCCTACGCCAAGGCCGGGTTTGGCGACTACATGGGGTTCTCGTCCGCCTGGGGTTACTGGATCAGTGCGTGGATGGGCAACGTTGGTTACTTCGTGCTGCTGTTCAGCACCCTCGGCTACTTTTTTCCGGCGTTCGGCGAGGGCAATACGCCGCTGGCCATTGGTTGTGCGTCGCTGTTGCTGTGGGCTGTGCATTTTCTGGTGATGCGCGGGATCAAGGAAGCGGCGTTCATCAACCTGGTGACCACCGTGGCGAAGATCGTGCCGCTGCTGATGTTTATCGTGATTGCCGCCGTGGCGTTCAAGGCGGATATCTTCAGCCGCGATATCTGGGGCTTGGGCAACCCGCAAATGGGCAGTGTGACGGACCAGGTGCGCCACATGATGCTGGTCACAGTGTTTGTGTTTATCGGCATTGAGGGTGCCAGCGTTTACTCGGCGCGGGCCGAGAAGCGCGCGGACGTGGGCCGGGCCACCGTGATCGGTTTTCTCGGCGTGCTCGCGCTGCTGGTGCTGGTGAATGTGCTGTCCCTGGGGATCATGAGCCAGCCGGAACTGGCGCAATTGCAAAACCCGTCCCTGGCCGGGGTGCTGGAGCATATCGTCGGGCGCTGGGGCGCGATATTGATCAGCCTCGGCCTGGCGGTGTCGCTGCTGGGCGCGCTGTTGTCCTGGGCGCTGCTGTGTGCGGAAATCCTCTACGCCACCGCCCAGGACACGACCATGCCGGCATTCCTGAAGAAGGAAAACGCCAACCAGGTGCCGGTCAACGCCCTGTGGCTGACCAACCTGATGATCCAGGCGTTCCTGGTGATCACGCTGTTTTCCGCCAGCACCTACACCACCCTGATTTACCTGGCTTCGTCGATGATTCTGGTGCCCTACCTGTGGTCGGCGGCCTATGCGGTGCTGTTGAGCGGGCGCGGCGAAACCTACGAAGGCGCCCAGCGTCGGCGAATGAAGGACTTGCTGGTGGGCCTGATTGCCCTGGTTTACGCCGTATGGCTGCTGTATGCGGGCGGCCTGAAATACCTGCTGCTGTCGGCGCTGTTGTATGCGCCCGGGGTGATCCTGTTCGCCCAGGCCAAGCGCGAACAGGGCCAGCCGTTGTTTACCGTTGTGGAAAAAGGCATTTTCGGCTGCGTGGTTGCAGGGGCCGGCCTGGCGGCCTATGGGCTGTATAGCGGGGTGTTGTCGTTGTGAGGGCAGTCTGTGCGGGCCTCATCGGGGGCAAGCCCTAATGCCAGTCAGTTAAGGCTTTTTGTAGGAGCGAGCTTGCTCGCGAAAAACTCACAGGCACCGCGTTCATTCAGGAAGCACGCGTTATCGTTGACGTTTTTCGCGAGCAAGCTCGCTCCTACAGACGGTGGTGTACGCTTAACTGACTGGCATTAGGGCTTGCCCCCCGATGGCGCTCTTCCCGTCACCACTGAGGCCGGTGCGCCCCCAGTTCGCCAGCGGGCAAATCCCACTGCAGCGGTGCGCCGCTGATACTCAGCGGCGCCAACAACCGGTGGGCCTGGCCCCAGGCAGTCTGCTCAACCACCAGGCCTTGATCACGCGTATCTTCGGCCCGTAGCGGCGGTTGCTCCGGCACTTGCCCTGCATCCACCAGCAGTTTCGCCGTGCGTGCCAACGACAGGCGTGCCGACCCGCCCCGGCCGCAGGCCAGGCGCTCGGTCAAGGCCCGGATCGCGCTGGCGGCCATCAGGTACCCGGTGGCGTGATCCAGCGCCTGCACCGGCAACGGCAGCGGTTTATCCGCGTGCTTCCAGGCCATGCCCGCATCGGCAATGCCGCTGCTCATCTGCACCAGGCTGTCGAAGCCGCGACGGTTACGCCACGGGCCACTCCAGCCATAGGCGTTGAGGCTGACGTCAATAAGGCCCGGCGCGATGCGTTGCAGTGCGTCGACCGAATAGCCCAACTGCTCTAACGCATCGGCGCGGTAACCGTGGAACACCATATCGGCGTCCATGAGCAACGCTTCGAATACCTGGCGGCCTTCGGGGCTTTTCAGATCCAGCCGCGCGCAGCGCTTGCCCAGGGTCATTTCCGGCACCACGCCGGGCTCGTCCCAGGTCGGCGAGTCGATGCGCAGTACATCGGCACCCAAACCCGCGAGAAAACGACTGGCGACGGGGCCGGCCAATACGCGGGTCAAGTCCAGCACCTTGATGCCGGCCAGTGGGCGCGCAGGCGAACCGAGCCAGGGTTTATCGATGCCGCTGTCGAAGACCTGGCGCTGTATCAGCTCTTCGGTATTCACGGCCAAGCCCTGTGGATGCTGCTGCCAGGCGTGCCACGAACGCATCTGCGCCGCGCAACCGCCCGCGTCGACAATCGCCTGTTCCAGTTCAGCCGCGTTCCATTTGGCAACGTGACGCGCCATTTGCGTACGCTCAGTGACCCTGCCCAACACCCGTTCGGCCGCCGCGCGGTGATGAGGCGCATTGGTGTGCAAGCGAATCCAGCCGTCGGCGCTGGCGTAGTCACCGGCTATCGGGTCCCACAGCGGGGGCACCTGCCAACCCAGCGGGCGAATCGATGAGGCAAACCAGAATGAGGCAAGGCGACGGTCCACGCTGACGCTTGGCAAGCGCGCTGTCTGTTGCCGGATAAGCTCGGCGACGGCCTGGCCGGCGGCGCCGATGCTGGCGGCGGCCAGGTCAGTCACGGCGAAGGCCGAGGGCAGGGCGCCGGGCTCGTTCAGAGGCAGCGGGGTGTGCGGTAGATCGAGTGCCGCTTGGATGGGTGTCAGCAGGTCAGTCATCTAAGGCCCTCCGTGAGAGAAGGGCCACTATAGAAGATCGTCAGGCCGGTGTGACAACCCCCGGCACCAACGGCAGTTCGATACTGGCGACAAAGCCGCCGTCGGCATGATTGGCCAGGATCAGGTTGCCGCCATGGCGTTCGGCGGCGCGACGGGCGATCGCCAGGCCCAGGCCGTGACCTTGCGCTGTCTGGCCCGGGGCGCGGTAGAACGGCTCGCCCAGTTGGCTCAGATGCTCGGCTTCAACGCCGGGACCATGGTCGCGCACGCTGATCAAAATGCGCTCGCCGCGCTGCTGTGCCTGCAGCTCGATGGGCTGGCCGGCCGGGTTGAAACGCTGGGCATTGCGCAGCAGGTTATCCACGGCGCGTTCGATCATGGTCGGCCAGCCTTTGAGGTGCAGGTCGGGTTCAGTGCTCAGTTGCACGGCTTGCTCGGGCGCGCTGAGTTGGGCGTCCTTTTGCAGCGTCTGGAGCAACAGGTTGAGGTCGACCTCTTCGGCGCTGGCGTTGTCGGCATCCACCCGGGCCAGTACCAGGATCTCACTGATCAGGGCTTCCAGACGGTCACACTCGCGGGTCAGGCGCGGCCATAGTTTTTCCCGTTCTTCGGGGCTGGCGCGCTCGGCCAGGGCCAGGGCGATACGCAAGCGGGCCAGGGGCGAACGCAGTTCGTGGGAAACGTCGCGCAGCAGTTGGCGCTGGCTGGCGATCAGGCTCTGCAGGCGTGCGCCCATGCGGTTGAAATCGGTGGCCAGCACGCCGAATTCATCGCGGCGGTTGGCCAATTGCGCCAGGCTGTTCTGCTGGTACGTGGCTTGGCCCAGGTCATGCACCGCGCCGCGCAGTCGGCTCAGCGGACGGGTGATGGACAATGTCACCAACAGGCTGAACAGGGTCAGCACCACCAGGGCAATGGCCAGGGCGCTGAACGGCCACAGCAGGCTGCTGCGGTGCCAGGCATCGAGTTCCGGGTGCGGAATGCGGTAAATCAGCAGGTAGGTGTCGCCGGTTTTTTCGCTGGTGTACTCGGCGGTCAGGCGCCGCCAGGGCAGGTGGCCGTCCTGGCTGTCATTCTGCCGGGCTTCGAAGGCCGCGGCGCGGCGCGGGAAGGTGCCGCGTACCACCGGCTCGCCGCCTTCGTTCAGCACTTGCACGTCAATGTGATACTGGCGCTTGCGTTGCTGCAGCAACTCCTGGGCGGCGTCTTCGCCTTGGGCTTCGTAGAGTTGCGTCCACTCTTGCGCCAGGTTGTTGAGACCGGGGTGACGGCTGAGAATCCAGGCGTCCTGGTTCAGCATATGCCCAAGCAGGATCGACAATCCGGCAACCAGGGCGATGGCCAGCCAGAAACTCGCCAGGATGCGCCAGAACAATGAACGCACGGGAAACCCTCAAATAGGAAAAGCCCAGTGGCGGGGCCACTGGGCTGGGAGCATTAACGCGAGGGCATTATTGCGCTTTTTGCGGTTGTTGCGCTTTCCAGGCCTGGAATTCTTTCCATTCGGCACGACGCTGCTCTTGCTGCTTGACGATCTCGTCGAACTTCTTCTGCTGGTCGGGTTTGAGCACGGCGCGGATGTCGGCCTGGGTTTTCTGCTTGCCGGCGGCGATCTCGTCCTGCATGGCTTTCTGGTCAGCTGCCGGCAGTTTGGCCAGGTACTTTTGGGTCAGGTCTTTGCGAGCGTGCCATTGGTCACCCATCAGCTTGCGGATCTGCTCGCGTTGTTCCTTGCTCAAATCCAACTGGCTGAACGGGCCACCTTTACCCCGCGGGCCATGTTCACCGTGGCCTGGGCCACCCATCATATGGCCTTCCGGGCCGCCCATCGGGCCTGGACCTTCCGGCATGGCGGCCATTGCGACGGTAGGCAGTGCAGCAGCGAACATCAAAGCGATAAGGGTCTTGCGCATGGGGATTCTCCTGTCTCTATTCCGGTGAGTCCGGATGTGAGTAGATTACCCAGGACAAGGTCAGCGGCCGTCAGGGGAGGGTAAAGGTTTGGTAAGGGTGAGGCGGCGGCCCCGATCGTTCCCACGCTCTGCGTGGGAATGCATCCCGTGACGCTCCGCGTCACCCAAGCGCAAGGCGGGACGCAGAGCGTCCGGGCGGCGTTCCCACGCGGAGCATGGGAACGATTATTCAAGGGGCGTAATAGTAACCACGGCTGCGCAGCGCCACGATCCGCGGACGGCCGTCCGGGTGTGGGCCGATTTTCTTGCGCAGGTTGCTGACGTGCATGTCCAGGCTGCGATCGTACAGGGTCAACTTGCGGCCCAGGGCGATTTGCGCCAGTTCCTGTTTATCCAGCGGTTCGCCGGGCTGGCGCAGCAAGGCTTCGAGCAGGCGGCTTTCGGAGACGGTCAGGGTAAATTCCTGTGCGTCGATGCTGACCACGCCGCGCACCGGGCTGAAGCACAAGTCGCCCAGTTCCAGTTGGGTCGACACGGCTGCCGGATGACTGCGGCGCAGCACGGCACGCAAGCGAGCGGTGAGTTCGCGCGGATCGCAAGGCTTGGCCAGGTAATCGTCGGCGCCCAGCTCCAGGCCGAGGATGCGGTCCAGGGGTTCGCCCCGGGCCGAGAGCATCAGCACCGGCAACTCCGGGTGGTCGTTGCGCAATTGCTTGAGCAACTCCAGGCCGCTGCCGTCGGGCAGCATCACGTCGAGCACCACCGCCGCCGGGGCGGTTTCGGCCAGGGCCTTGCGGGCACTGGAGCCGTCGTGGCAGGCGCGTACCTGGAAACCTTCCTGGCTCAGCCAACTGGTCAGCAGCTCACAGAGCTCCTGGTCATCATCTATCAGTAACAGCTCGCTCATGACTCACTCAATTTAGCCATTGTCGACGACGACGGTGCCCACCGCTGGCAAAGATGCCGCACAGCAAGGCGATCAGGGCGACGCCCGCGCCGGTGACAAACCATTGCTGCTGCTCGGTCAGCCATCGGGTCAAGGCACCGCCTTGTGTCTCTTTTAGTTGCTGGGCCAGGCGTTGGTTCTCCTGGCGCAAACGACTCAGTTGCGCGCTTTCACGGGTAGCCTGCGTGCTTTGCAGTTGCTTGCTCAGCGCTTCGCGTAGCCCTTCGCTTTCTTTCAAGCGTTGCTGCAATTCGGTGATCTGGCTGCCGGCACTCAAGGACAGCGGCGTGGAGCTGCCGCTGCTCGAGGACTCTTCAGCGTGGGCCGTCGCCCCGATCGTAAACACTGCCAACAGACACAACTGACGTAAGCGCATCGGAACTCCTGATTCCACACGGATATTCAGAACGTTGTCGGCAGGTTACCGGGAATGATGAGCCATTGGGATGGCGCCGAAGCGTTTTGGCCCGGCGCCACCGGGCTCAAGGCAGGACTTGCTTGAACGGCTTGATCACGACATCCGCGTAGACGCCCGCCGCCACATAAGGATCAGCCTTGGCCCATGCCTGGGCATCGGCCAGGGAAGCGAACTCGGCAACGATCAGGCTGCCGGTGAAACCCGCTTCGCCCGGCTCGTTGCTGTCGGTGGCCGGGTGCGGGCCGGCCAGTACGATGCGGCCTTCGGTTTGCAGCTGCTTGAGGCGCTCGACGTGGGCCGGGCGCACGCTCAGGCGTTTTTCCAGCGAGTTGGCAACATCGGTGGCAATGATGGCGTAGAGCATGTCAGTCCTCGGTTTTCGGCGTGGTGGCGGCAGAGTCATGCAGGTGACGCGACAGGTAGATACCTTGGCCGACCAGGAACAGCAGGGTCATGGCCAGGCTGCCGAACACCTTGAAGTCGACCCAGTATTCCTGAAAGGTGAAGGCCACGAACAGGTTGGCGGCACCGCAGAAGATGAAAAACACGATCCAGGCCACGTTCAGGCGCACCCAGATCGGGTCCGGCAGGGTCAGCGCGTGGCCCATGATCCGCTTGATCAGCAGGCGATCACCAATGAAGTGGCTGCCGATGAACACCAGGGCGAACAGCCAGTTGACCACCGGGGCTTTCCATTTGAGGAAGGTTTCGCTGTGGAAGGCCAGGGTCAGGCCGCCGAACACCAGGCAGGCGATGAGGGTCAGCCATTGGCTTTTTTCCAGCTTGCGCTGGGAGATGAAGATGGCGCCGTACACCACGATGGAGCTGATGATCAGCACGGCGGTGGCGCTGTAGATGCCGCCGAACGAGAGTTGGTGACCGGCGATGTCGATGACCCTGGGGTCGAGTTTGGTAACGATGAAAAACAGCAACAGCGGGATGAAGTCGATGAATTGTTTCACAGTAA
The DNA here is from genome assembly GCF_003852275.1 of Pseudomonas sp. R4-39-08. NCBI lineage: Bacteria > Pseudomonadati > Pseudomonadota > Gammaproteobacteria > Pseudomonadales > Pseudomonadaceae > Pseudomonas > Pseudomonas sp. R4-39-08. Next base: position 4,549,767 of record NZ_CP027733.1, on the reverse strand, counting down.
GAGCCAGAAGCTGGATGTGGCGGCATAATAACAAACATCCTTGGTTGCGATAGCGCCAGCTGACTTGAGGTTACACACTCCCGTGAATGTTGATTTGCACTGCCACAGCACGGCCTCCGACGGCGCCCTGGCGCCTGCGGTACTGGTTGCGCGTGCGTTTGAAAAAGGCGTGCGAGTCCTCGCGTTGACCGACCACGACACCCTCGAAGGCCTCGATGAGGCCCGCGCGGCGGCCCAGGCCTTGGGCATGCAGCTGGTCAACGGCGTGGAATTGTCCTGCACCTGGGGCGGCGCCACCATTCATGTGCTCGGCTACGGTTTCGAGCAAGACGCCCCGGCCCTGGTGGCGGCCATCGCCCGATTGCACGATGGCCGCTGGCTGCGGTCCGAAGAAATAAGCCGCAAGCTCAGCCTCAAAGGCATGCCTGGCGCCCTCGACGGCGCCCGGGCCATCCAGCAGGCGTTGGGCGACAGCGGTAATGCACCGGCCCGTCCGCATTTTGCCGACTGGATGGTGCAAGCAGGTTTCGTCAAGGACCGCGCCGAAGCCTTCCGTAAATGGTTGGGCGCGGGCAAGTTGGGCGATGTGAAGCAACATTGGCCGACGCTGGAGGACACCGTCGAGACCCTGCGGGCCGCCGGGGCCTGGGTCAGCCTGGCGCATCCCTGGCATTACGATTTCACCCGCAGCAAGCGCCGCAAGCTGATCAGTGACTATATTGGAGCGGGCGGCCACGCGATCGAAGTGGTCAACGGGCATCAACCCGCCGAGCAGGTCGGCAGCCTGGCGATCCTTGCCCGCGAATTTGGTCTGCTGGTCAGTGCCGGCAGTGATTTTCATGGCCCAGGCGGCTGGTCCGAGATCGGCGAGTATCGCCAGGTTCCGCAAGACCTGCCGCTGTTGTGGGGGCGATTCAAGCATGACCCCATTATTGCCACCGTCTGAACAGGTAGAGCTCGTGAGTCAATTCTTCCAGATTCATCCGGAAAACCCCCAGGCGCGCCTGATCAAACAGGCCGTGGAAATCATTCGCGCCGGCGGCGTGGTGATCTATCCAACTGATTCGTCCTACGCCATCGGTTGCCAGATCGGCGACAAGGGTGCGGTCGAGCGCGTAAGACGTCTGCGCCAACTGGATGACAAGCACAACTTTGCGCTGATCTGCAGCGACTTGTCCCAGCTCGGGCTGTTCGCCAAGGTCGACACCGGCACCTTCCGCTTGCTCAAGGCCCATACGCCAGGGCCGTACACCTTCATTCTCAACGCCACCCGCGAAGTGCCGCGCCTGTTGCTGCACCCGAAAAAACGCACCATCGGCCTGCGCGTGCCGGAGCACCCGATCGCCCTGGCGCTGCTGGCCGAACTGGGCGAGCCGCTGATGAGCGTGTCGCTGATCCTGCCCGGCGAAACCGAGCCGCTGTATGACCCTTACGAAATGCGCCGCCTGTTGGAGAAACATGTCGACTTGATCATCGACGGTGGCTACGGCGGCAACAAAGCCTCCACCGTGATCAACCTGGCCGATGGCGAGCCGCAAGTGGTGCGTGTAGGGTGCGGCGACCCGACGCCGTTCATGGTCGAGGCCTGAATGTCGGTCGTGGAAACCGTCGATTCCCAGGCGGGGGCCCAGCAGGAACTGCCCTTCGCGATGGTCTATGGCCAGGCGGTCCTGGAAATGCCCCTGGACCTGTACATCCCGCCGGACGCCCTGGAAGTCTTCCTTGAAGCCTTCGAAGGCCCGCTGGACCTGCTGCTGTACCTGATCCGCAAACAGAACATCAACATCCTCGATATTCCCGTGGCGGAAATCACCCGGCAGTACATGGGCTATGTCGAATTGATGCAGTCGGTGCGCCTGGAGCTGGCCGCCGAGTATCTGGTGATGGCCGCCATGCTCGCCGAGATCAAGTCGCGCATGCTGCTGCCGCGCGCAGAGACGGTCGAGGCCGAAGAAGATGACCCGCGCGCCGAACTGATCCGGCGCCTGCAGGAATACGAGCGCTTCAAGGCGGCCGCCGAAGGGATCGACGGTTTGAGCCGCGTAGGGCGCGATGTGGTGGTGCCCAAGCTGGATGCCCCGGAAGCCCGCGCGCGCAAACTGTTGCCCGATGTGAGCCTGGAAGAATTGCTGATGTCCATGGCCGAGGTGCTGCGCCGTGGCGATATGTTCGAAAGCCACCAGGTCAGCCGCGAAGCCCTGTCCACCCGCGAGCGCATGAGTGATGTGCTGGAGCGTCTCAAGGGCGGCGGGTTTGTGCCGTTTGTCGAGCTGTTCACCGCAGAGGAAGGGCGCCTGGGCGTGGTGGTGACCTTCATGGCGATCCTGGAGCTGGTCAAGGAGTCCTTGGTCGAGCTGGTCCAGAATGAGCCGTTTGCGGCTATCCATGTGCGGGCGCGAGCCGAATAACGAGCTGAATCGATGAATCTGACTGAACCCCGCGAACTGGCACCCTTGCTGGAAGCCTTTCTCCTGGCCTCGGGCAAGCCGCAATCCTTGGAGCGCCTGTTCGAACTCTTTGAAGAGGCCGAACGTCCCGAACCGCCGGTGTTCAAGAAGGCGCTGGAAATCCTGCGCAAGTCCTGTGACGGTCGCGCCTTTGAGTTGCGTGAAGTGGCGTCGGGTTATCGCCTGCAGATCCGCGAGAAATTTTCCCCTTGGGTGGGGCGCTTGTGGGAAGAACGCCCGCAGCGTTATTCACGGGCGATGCTGGAGACCATGGCGTTGATCGCCTATCGCCAGCCGATCACTCGGGGCGAGATCGAAGATGTGCGGGGCGTGGCGGTCAACAGCCATATCGTCAAGACGTTGCTGGAGCGCGAGTGGATCCGCATCGTTGGCTACCGTGACGTGCCCGGCAAACCGGCGATGTTCGCCACCACCAAGGTGTTCCTCGACCACTTCAACCTGAAGAACCTCGACGACCTGCCGCCGCTGGCCGAACTGCGCGAGATGGAAGCCGAACCGGTGCTAGACTTCGACGACGCGCCGGTGCCGGCCAGCTTGCAGGAACTGGCCGACGCCAGCGCCGAGCCGGAAGAGCCGAAAGACGAAACCAGTTTCCATACGTTGCTGTTGGAACTGGACGACATGGAGCAGGGCATCAAGACCGATTTTGATGATGTGCTGCGCGATGGTGCCGTTGAGGCTGAGATTCAGGTGAACGTTGAACCGCAGCCTGACGTCGAAGCTGACATCCTTGGCGTTGCCGATGCCCGAGAAAAACTGCTAGCCGCCGTCGCCGCCCTCGAACAGCCGCCGTTGAGCGATGAGGAAGACGAAGCCCGGGCGCTGGCCGAAGCCATAGAAGCCGAACGCCGCCAATTCGAAGACTGACGCAATGATCGTTCCCGCGCTCCGCGTGGGAATGTCGCCTTGGACGCTCCGCGTCCGCTGTGACGCGGAGCGTCACGGGATGCATTACCACGCGAAGCGTGGGAACGAGAGCCTTAGCGATGACTTCCACCAAAGACCCCTGCATCAGCATCTGCAAGTTCAACGACGACATCTGCGTCGGCTGTGGCCGCAGCAAGCGCGAAATCCGTGCCTGGAAGAAACTCGACAAAGTCGACAAGCGCACGGTGCTGGCCGAAGCCGAGCTGCGCCTGCTGGCCCTGGGTGCCACCGGCCGGCGGAAAAGCAAATGATTGTGCCTGGATCGGCTAGTCTCTGATGCGCAACGCGCAGCATGCGCGTATGATTCGCGACCCTTTGCCGAGCTATTCGGCCAAAGCCCCGCTTTCAACACTCTTCAGGCCACGCCTGAATCGACCCACCGGGAGGTGCTTAAGATGAACGACAAAGACCAGAACGACAGCCAGGAAATCGGCCCAGCAGGCGAAAAACTGCAAAAGGTGCTGGCGCGTATCGGCGTGGGCTCGCGCCGCGACGTCGAAGCCTGGATCACCCAGAAGCGCATCAAGGTCAACGGCGTCGAGGCTACCCTTGGCCAGCGCGTCGACCTGCACGATGCAATCACCATCGATGGCAAAGTCATCAAGCGTGAAGAGGCGGCCGAATCGGTACGCCGCGTGATCATGTACAACAAGCCCGATGGCGAGATCTGCACCCGTGACGACCCGGAAGGCCGTCCGACCGTGTTCGACAAGATGCCCAAGCCCAAAGAGGGCCGCTGGATCAACATCGGTCGCCTCGACATCAACACCACGGGCCTGCTGATGTTCACCACCGACGGTGAGTTGGCCAACCGCCTGATGCACCCGTCCTACGAGATGGACCGTGAATACGCCGTGCGTGTGCGCGGTGAAGTCGATGACGAGATGATCGAACGCCTCAAGGCCGGCGTGGTGCTGGAAGACGGCCCGGCCAAGTTCACCGACATCAAGCAGGCGCCAGGTGGCGAAGGGTTCAACCACTGGTACCACTGCGTGGTGATGGAAGGCCGTAACCGCGAAGTGCGTCGCCTGTGGGAATCCCAGGGCCTGGTGGTCAGCCGCCTGAAGCGCGTGCGTTTCGGCCCGGTGTTCCTGAACTCCGACCTGCCGATGGGCCGCTGGCGCGAAATGAGCCAGTACGAAGTCGACATCCTCAGTGCCGAAGTTGGCCTGACGCCGGTGGCCATGCCGCAGATGAACGCCAAGAGCAAAGACAAGCTTGAGCGTATGCAGCGTAAGTCGTCGCGCCCGGTGGCCCGTACCGAACGTGTTGCGCGCACCGTGCGCCCGGCGTTGAACGCTCCGGCCACTGGTGGTCGCATCTCGCGTGAGCCGCAGATCGAAGGTGAGCGTCGTCCAACCGCGCCATCGCGTCAGGAAGGTGACCGCGCGCCACGTACGCCGCGCCCAGCGCCGACCGGTGGTCGCAGCAACCGTGGTGAAGCGGAGCGCCCCGCTGACAACGCCAGCACCAAGCGTCCAGCCAAGCCTGCGGCTAACAAGCGCCCTGGCCCGAAACTGGTAGCGGACGAGCCGTCGGGCAAGCGCCGTGGCGCGCTGGCCGGTTCCGGTCAGCGTCCTGGGTTTGGTCGCAAGAAGCCGCAGTGATGTCTTAAGCGCTGCACAAGAAAACGCCAACCTTCGGGTTGGCGTTTTTTTTGATTCAAATTTGAAATGCGCTCAATTGTGGGAGGGGGCTTGCTCCCGATAGCGGTGTATCAGCTTGCATAAGCATCGGCTGAACCACCGCAATCGGGAGCAAGCCCCCTCCCACATTTGGGTCTCCAGTGTTTTCGAGACCGGTGTTCAGAACGCAAACGTTCCATCAAACACCGGCTTGTCATCCAGCGCCAACACGCCGCTGGCAAAGATCAAGTCCAGGTGATGGCTGCCTTTCTGCCCGCCACCCAACCCCAGGTGCAAGCCGCAATGGCGCTCTTCAAAGCCTGCGTTGCGCGCATACAAATCCTTCACGCCTTCATTGGTGCCAATCCCCAATTCCTCCACACGGCGGTTGGACGGGTTGGCATTCAGGTACTTGTTGAAGTCATCCGCCAGCCCCGGCACGTCGCTGGCCACGCTGCAGATGGTGGAGTTCTCGATCCACAGTTCCAGGGGTGACTCCAGCACGCCGTATTTGCGCGCAAAGGGGATGGTGCTGAGAAAGGTGCCGACAAACCGCACTTGCCCGTTGATGGCTTCGCTGTGGGTGGCAATCTCGCCAGGGGCCAGGTCGTGGTTGCCGACGCCGTTGATATTGGTCCACTTCTTGATGCTGCTCATCGGTGCTTCAAGGCGTGAGCCGTGCTTGTCGGTGAAGCTCAGCACGCTGGCCTCGGACATGCGCCGGATCAACGTGGCGTTGAGGTCGGCGATGCGTTGCGGTTCGACGCTGAAGGTGTCGTAGAAATAGTCGCCGTAGTCCTTGAACAGCAGCGACTTTTTCCAATGTTCGGCCATGACGCCGTGCAACGCGCGGATGAAGTCCGGGCCTTCGGCACGCGGGTTGGGCAGGGTCGAGGAATCGTAGAGAAACAGGTACAGGTCGCAGGCTTCGATGGCCTGGGCCAGGGTTTCGCTGGCGCTCAGGTCCAGGCGCTGCACCTGGAAATTGAAACGGGCGGCGCTGCCCTGGGTGATTGCCTGGGCGATGGCGTCGTAGCGTTCGGTATGGCCCAGCAGCACGGTAGGGCGGTTCACGCCCTGAAGGGCCGGGTGGTGAGCGAGATAGTAGAGAAAATGTTCGACAGCGCGGGCCTTGTCCATGACGAGTGTCCTTCTGTGCCTTGGGTAAGGGGGCAGGTGCCGTGCACGACACCTGCCGGATGCCTGCCGGGTGTTAGAAAGGCCACATCGCGGTGCCAAATGGCACAACGGCATCAGCTTGCATCATTTCAACGGCGGCCTCATGGGTCGGCGCTTCAAACCAATCGTCGAGTTGCAGTTCAGTTTCCAGGTCTTTTTCCAGTGCTTGCATGGTGTATCTCCTAGAGGACGTTGTTTGAGAACGGCTTGCCAGCGGCTCGCAGGCAAGTGAAGAGAACCTAGGAGAGAGTGTTTCAAAATGCAAAATATTTATTGACACGGTTTCATTTGGATTTTTTCTTCCGTTTTTTTGACGCTATTTTTTATCCAGGTAAAACAGCGGATTGGCTGAACCGATTCTTCAGACGAGTCTGACTGACAATTTTCCGTAAACCGTCATTTGAGCCTGACCGTAAAGCCAATTTTCCGCTGCGTAACGTTAAGTTTACGTTATCGTCCTGCCCGCTTTGGGTGCAAATCCCCTGTAAGGAATACCTGACAGATTGTCGGGTGCACGTTCGTGGTGCGTGCCGAAGCTGTCGAGCGGTGTACAATGCGCCGCGTTTTACTGTGACCCCCTCTTGCGTACCCACGCAAAGGCCAAGACCCAGGGTGTATCCGCCCTGATCACTCCGTCCGGCCACGAGCCAGACGGGTTCGATTTCGTCACAGATAAAAACAAACAGGTGACGCATGACCGCTAGAAAGACGCTGTACTCCTGGTGCCTGCGCTGGGGTTTGAGCGGCGCTGCTTGAGTCGGTAATTCAAGGCAGCAACCTGCATTCAACCTCTTCAAACCTTGCGTGAGACCTTTTTCATGAGTGGACCCCATTCTTCTTCAGGCGAGCTGAAACGCGGCCTGAAAAATCGGCATATCCAGTTGATCGCCCTCGGTGGCGCCATCGGCACCGGCCTGTTCCTCGGCTCGGCCGGGGTACTCAAGTCTGCCGGCCCATCGATGATCCTGGGCTATGCCATCTGCGGCTTTATCGCCTTCATGATCATGCGCCAGCTCGGCGAAATGATCGTCGAAGAGCCGGTCGCCGGTTCCTTCAGCCATTTTGCCCACAAGTATTGGGGCGGTTTCGCCGGCTTCCTGTCGGGCTGGAACTGCTGGATTTTGTACATCCTGGTGGGGATGTCGGAGCTGACCGCAGTCGGCAAATACGTGCACTACTGGTGGCCGGAGATTCCGACCTGGGTCTCGGCGGCGGCGTTCTTCGTGCTGATCAACCTGATCAACCTGGCCAACGTCAAAGTCTTCGGTGAAGCCGAGTTCTGGTTCGCGATCATCAAGGTAGTGGCCATCGTCGGCATGATTGCCCTGGGCAGCTACCTGCTGGTCAGTGGCAGCGGTGGCCCGCAAGCTTCGGTGAGCAACCTGTGGGACCACGGCGGCTTCTTCCCCCATGGCGTGGGCGGATTGGTGATGGCCATGGCGATCATCATGTTTTCCTTCGGTGGCCTGGAAATGCTCGGGTTTACCGCCGCCGAAGCGGACCAGCCACGCACCGTGATCCCCAAGGCGATCAATCAGGTGATCTACCGCATCCTGATTTTCTACATCGGCGCGTTGGTGGTGCTGTTGTCGCTGACGCCGTGGGACAGCCTGCTGGCCACCCTTAATGCGTCGGGCGATGCCTACAGCGGCAGCCCTTTCGTGCAAGTGTTCTCGATGCTGGGCAGCAACACCGCCGCGCATATTCTCAACTTCGTGGTATTGACGGCGGCGCTGTCGGTTTACAACAGCGGCACCTACTGCAACAGCCGCATGCTGTTGGGCATGGCCGAGCAGGGTGACGCGCCGAAAGCGCTGGCCAAGATCGACAAGCGTGGGGTGCCGGTGCGTTCGATCCTGGCGTCGGCGGCGGTCACCCTGGTGGCGGTGTTGATGAACTATTTCATCCCGCAGCATGCGCTGGAGTTGCTGATGTCGCTGGTAGTGGCCACGTTGGTGATCAACTGGGCGATGATCAGCTTCTCCCACTTCAAATTCCGTCAGCACATGGACCGCACCGGCCAGGTGCCGCTATTCAAGGCGCTGTGGTACCCCTATGGCAACTGCGTCTGTCTGGCGTTCGTGGTGTTTATCCTGGTGATCATGCTGATGATTCCGGGTATCCAGGTGTCGGTGTATGCGATCCCGGTTTGGGTGGCGTTTATGGCTCTGTGCTATTGGTTGAAAAACAAGCGTAAGGCACAAACCGCCCTGGTCACGCCACAGACGGTGCTTGAGTAACCTCGTTTACCCTGAATAAAGAACCCGGCGTATCGCCGGGTTTTTTTGGACTGGCGGGACGCGTGGCGTATGCTGGTCAGCCTGAATCACGGACCCGTTCCAATGCTGGTAATTTCCAACAACGTGCACCTGCCCGACGCCGAAATCGAGCTGACCGCCATTCGCGCCCAGGGCGCCGGGGGGCAGAACGTCAACAAGGTGTCGAGTGCGGTGCACCTGCGTTTTGATATTCCGGCATCGTCGCTGCCGGAATTCTACAAGGAGCGGCTGTTGGCATTACGCGACAGCCGCATCACCAGTGATGGCGTGCTGGTGCTCAAGGCCCAGCAATATCGCACCCAGGAACAGAACCGCGCCGATGCGCTGGAGCGCCTGGTGGAGTTGATCCTCAGCGCCACCAAGGTCGAGAAGAAACGCCGCCCGACCAAGCCGACCCTGGGCTCGAAAAAGCGTCGCCTCGAATCCAAGACCAAGCGCGGCAGCATCAAGGCCGGGCGCGGCAAGGTCGACTTCTAGGCCTCGCGTGCTTCGCGGGCCTTGGGCGCCTGGCGGTACAGGTACACACTCAGCAGCAAGCCACCCAGGGCGGCGAGGGCGGCGAACAGGAAGATCGACGCAAAGCCGAAGCCTGCCGCCACAGCCCCGGCCAATGGTCCGGTGATACCCAGCGATAAGTCGATGAACAACGAATAAGCCCCCACCGCCGAACCGCGACTTGAGGCGGGCACCAGGTTGACCGCTTCCACCCCCAGCGCCGGAAATACCAGGGAAAAGCCAAACCCGCTCAACGCCGCGCCCGCCAGGGCCAGGTTGGCGTCCGGCGCCAGCCACAGCAACAACAGCCCAAGGATCTCCACCGACAGGCAGGCAATCGCCACGCGAAACCCGCCGATACGGTTGATCAGGTTGCCGAACAGCAGGCGCGCACCGATAAAGCTGGCGCCAAACAAGCTCAAGGCCCACACCGCGTTATCCCAGTGCTGGGTGGTGTAATACAAGGTGATAAAGGTTGCGATGGTGCCAAAGCCGATGGAACCCAACGCCAGCGCGCAGCCGTGCGGCAATACGCGGCCCAGCACGTTCATGAACGGCAGGCGCACGCCGGTCACGATGGGCGCGGCGACCTTGTTCCAGGCCAGCAACAGGCCGATTGCCGCCAGCAGGAGGATGCTCACGCCCATGCTCCACAGTCCGAAATTTCTTACCAGTAATACGCCCAACGGCGCACCGACCGCCAAGGCGCCATAACTGGCGATGCCGTTCCAGGAGATGACCTTGGCGGTGTTCGCCGCTCCGACCCGGCCGATGCCCCACCCGATGGCGCCCGAGCCCACCAGGCTTTCAGCACTGCCCAACACCAGGCGACCGATCAGCAGGCTGGCGAGGCTCAAGGCCGGCAGGCTTGCAAACCACGCCGCGAGCAGCATGAACACACCGCTCAAGCCACACCCCGCCAGGCCGATCAGCACCGCGCGCTTGCTGCCCAGGTTGTCGATGATTTTGCCCGCATACGGGCGGCTCAGCAGGGTGGCCAGGTACTGCACGCTGATCACCAGGCCGGCAATCACCGCGCCATAGCCCAGTTCGCTATGCACATAGCCCGGCAAAACAGCCAGGGGGATGCCGATATTCAGGTAACCGATAAAGGTGAACAGCACGATGGAAACGACTTGCAGCGTGACCGCCATGGGGCGCTGGGTATCTGGCATGGGAGAGGTCCACTGTCGCAGCAGGTAAAGATAGGCTGCTAATGATACCGGTGGTTTGGCTCACGTAGGGCGCTAAAGCGCAAAAACCTCAGATCGGGAAGACCTCAGGTTTGCGCAGGGGCCAGCAGTTGGGTGGTGACCAGGGCGGCCAAGGCGTTTTCCTGGGTACCGAAGCGCTTGAGCAACGTGGCTTGTTTGTCCGCGCTGAGGCGGTTCCACACCTCGACCATTTGCAAGGCGGCGTCGAGGACGGCGGTGTCCGGGGAATCGGGAAGGGTGTCGGTCATGGCGGGTATCCCAGGGTTCAGGCAGTGTGGAAAACGCTTGAAGTGGCGCTTTCCACACGGTCTGGTACGGCGTCAGTCCTGGCGTTTGCTGTCGACTGGTTTGGCTTGTTTGGCCTCAGGCTGCTTTGGGCTGGCCTGCTGCGGTGTTGGCTGCTCTGTTGGGTGCAGGCTTGGGAAGGGGAGATTAGGTATCTCGTGCATCGTCGTCGCTCCTCGCAAGGTCTGTTTTAAATCGCGGGTGATTGCGCGCTCTCAAAAAGCCTTGGCAGGATACAGCACTGTAAATGACAAATAGACTTTTATATCCACGAAAACTAGAACGGCACCTTGCCCAGGATCATGTCGCGGTACATCACAAAATCACCCAGCAGGCTGTAAAACGGGTGCTGAAAGGTCGCCGGGCGGTTTTTTTCAAAGAAGAAGTGGCCGATCCAGGCAAAGCTGTAGCCGGCAATCGGCACGGCCAGCAGCAGGCCCAGCGAGCCTCGACCCACGGCATACGCCAGAATGCCGATCACGAGGGTGGTGCCGATAAAGTGCAGGCGCCGGCAGGTGCTGTTGCCATGCTCTGCCAGGTAATACGGGTAAAACTCGGCGAAGCTGTTGAATCGCTTGAGATTTTCCACTGTGGCCGGCCCTTTGATTGTTATGCCGCCCAACAGATGTTCGGCGGGGAGCTTATTGGAGTCTAGAGTGATCGATGGTTACAGCCAGTGACAATAGATGCCACTTTAGTATCCTTGCCTTCCTGGCCTGCCATTCAGGCCCGCTTTATTCAAGAAGACGCCATGAGCGAACGAACAACTTCTGCAAGCTGGGCGATGGGGATAGTCAAGGCCTTGGAAATGGACGGCCTGGATTGCCGGGCCCTGTTCCAACAACTGGGGCTGGACTACGCCGCCCTCAGTGATCCCGACGCGCGGTTTGCGCAAGACGCCATGACCCGTTTGTGGCAGCGCGCGGTGGAGGTGTCGGGCAACCCGGCAATTGGCCTGAACATGGGGAAAGTGGTGCGCCCGGCATCGTTTCATGTGGCCGGTTATGCCTTGATGTCCAGCAACACCCTGGCCGAAGGCTTTGGGCGCCTGGTGCGTTACCAGCGCATCATCGCCGAAAGCGCCGACTTGAGCTTCCGCTTGTTACCCGAGGGTTATGCGCTGATTCTGACAGTGCACGGTGACCATCTGCCGCCCACCCGGCAAAGCGCCGAAGCCTCGCTGGCCAGCGCGTTGGCGCTGTGCGGCTGGCTCACCGGGCGAACCCTGCAACCGCGTAAAGTACTGTTGCAAGGCGCTCAGCCGGTCGACCAGGCGCCCTATAAACAGGTGTTCCATGCGCCGCTGGAATTCAATGCACCCTATGACGCGCTGATTTTCGAACAGGCTGACATGGATGCCCCGCTGCCCACGGCCAACGAGGCCATGGCGCTGCTGCATGATCGGTTTGCCGGTGAATACCTGGCGCGCTTTTCCGAAAGCCGCGTGACCCACAAGGCACGGCAAGTGCTGTGCCGCCTGCTACCCCAGGGCGAACCCAAGCGCGAAGTGGTGGCGCAGACGTTGCACCTGTCCCAGCGTACCTTGCAGCGGCGTTTGCAGGAGGAGGGCACCAGCTTCCAGACCCTGCTCGATGACACCCGCCGCGAGCTGGCCGAGCAATACCTGGCGCAGCCGAGCATGACCTTGCTGGAAATCGCCTACCTGTTGGGGTTCGCCGACCCGAGCAACTTCTTTCGCGCGTTTCGCCGCTGGTTTGACGCCACGCCCGGCGAATACCGGGCGCGGTTGCTGCAAGCGTCGAGCGTCAGTGACGCCAGAACGCCGGAATACAAAGCACAAACACCGTAATAATTTCCAGCCGCCCCAGCAGCATGCCCAGCGACAGAATCCACTTGGCCGCATCCGGCAGGCTGGCGAAGTTGCCGGCCGGGCCGATGGTTTCACCCAGGCCGGGGCCGACGCCGGATACGGTGCTGGCTGCGCCGGTCAACGCGGTCATCCAGTCCAGCCCCAGCAGTGACAGGGCCAGCGCGATGGCGCAGATGGTGATGGCGAAGAAAAACGAAAAGGTCAGGATCGAGCGTACGATTTCTTCGTCGAGGCGATGGCCGTTGTACTTTTGTTTGATCACCGCGCGTGGGTGAATCAGCTGGTTAAGGTTGGCCTTGAGCAGGATATAGGCAACCTGGAAGCGGAAGATCTTGATCCCGCCGGCAGTGGAGCCCGAACAGCCGCCGATAAAGCCCAGGTAGAAGAACAGCATCAGTGAGAAATTGCCCCATAGGCTGTAGTCCCCCAGCGCGAAACCGGTGGTGGTCACCACCGAGGTGACGTTCAGCGCCACATGGCGCAGGGCGTCCAGCCAGTGCAGGTTGGTGGTCCACCAATACCAGGTGCCGAGCACCAGCCAGGTCACCAGCAGCAGGCCGAGCAAACCCTGCACCTGCTGGTCCTTGATCAGCGCCTGGCGGTTGCCGCGCAATGTCGCCACATACAGGGTGAAGGGCAAGCTGCCGAGGATCATCACCACGACCGCCACCCAGTGCACCGCCGGTTGCTTCCAGTGCGCCAGGGATTCATCAGAGGTGGAAAACCCGCCGGTGGAAATCGCCGACATGGCGTGGTTGATCGCATCGAACAACCCCATGCCGGCCCACCAGAACGCCAGGCTGCCGAGTATGGTGATGCCCACATACGCCGCAACGATCAGCCGCGCCACCATATGGGAGCGCGGCATGACCTTTTCCGAACGGTCCGAAGATTCGGTCTGGAACAGGCGCATGCCGCCGATGCGCAGCAGTGGCAGGATCGCCACCGCCATGCCGATAAAGCCGATGCCGCCGAGCCAGTGCAACAGCGAGCGCCACATCAGGATGCCCGGCGACATGCTGTCCAGCCCACTCAACACCGTGGACCCGGTGGCCGTGATGCCGGACATGCTTTCAAAAAACGAGTCGGTGTAGCTGATGTGCTGGGTCAGCAAAAACGGCAGCGCCGCGAACACGCACACCACCACCCAGCTTGTCACCGTCAGCAGGTACATGTCCCGCGGGCGCAGGTGCACATGCTCGGGGCGACCGGGAATGACCAGGGCCAGGCCGGCGATAAAGGTGATCATGCTGGCCCACAGGAAAGACGGCAGGTCGCCGGTGCGTTCGAAGATCACCAGGGTGGCCATGGGCACGACCATGGCGATCGCCAGCGTGATCAGGAAGATGCCGATGATGAAACCGATGATGCGCAGGGTCGGCAACGCCATGAAGTTCGCTCTGAAGATTGGGCAGAGGCGCCATTCTACCTGCGGTGCAGGGCATGTAAACCGGCGGACTTCGGAACAACAGGGATCAACTGTGGGAGGGGGCTTGCTCCCGATGGCGGCGGGTCAGCAAATGCATTTGTCACTGACACACCGCTATCGGGAGCAAGTCGAATCGTCGCACCGCCCCTCCCACATAGGTTTTGTGGTGAAGATGGCGCAAAAAAGGCGACCCAAAGGTCGCCTCATTCAACTGCGCCTTGATCAGAACTCGTGATCAGCGCTGTCCGGGTTCAGGTCGCTGATGCCCAGTTTGCCCGCAGCGGCTTCGATTGAACCGGTCTGCTTGACCAGCGCAGCGATTGCATCACGCACGATCTGGTTACCCGCATCGTTACCGGCTGCGATCAACTGGTCGTAGTGCTCGCCCTTGGCGGCGTGGTCAACCATCACCTGGATTTTCGCTTCGGTCGCCGCCAGGTCAGCCTTGAGGGCTGCATCGGCCGCCGGGTCGGCTTTCGCCACCAGGGACGACAGGCTCGGGCCGGTCAGCTTGTTGCCGTCGACGCGGGTGTACTCGCCCAGGTAGACGTTGCGAATGCCCTTGGCGTCATAGAAGTGCGAGTTATGCGTGTTGTCGCTGAAGCAGTCCTGCTCGTCTTCCGGCGAGTTGGCCTCCAGGGACACCTTCATGCGTTCGCCGGCCAGCTCGCCGAGGGACAGGCTGCCCATGCCGAACAACATTTTGCGCAGGCCGTCGGTAGCCGGTTCCGACTCCAGGGTGGCGCGGTAGTTGTCTTCGACGTTGGGCTTCCAGTTGCCGACCATTTCCTGCAGGTCGCTGACCAGCAGTTGGGTCACGGCGCGCAGGTAGGTACGACGACGCTCGTTGTGGCCGCCGGTGGCACCGTCACCGGTCATGTAATCTGAGGCCGGGCGGTTACCCGCGCCTGGACCGGTACCGTTGAGGTCCTGGCCCCAGAGCAGGAATTCGATGGCGTGATAGCCGGTGGCGACGTTGGCTTCGGAACCGCCCAGCTCATTGAGGCTGGCGAGTTTTTCCGGGGTGATCTCCTTGACGTCGACCTTGTCTTCGCCGACCTGGACCTCGGTGTTGGCGATGATGTTGGCGTTGGCGCCTGGGTTGCCCAGTGCGTGTTCGTAGGATTTGTCGACATAGTCGATCAGCCCCTCGTCCAGGGGCCAGGCGTTCACCTGGCCTTCCCAGTCGTCGATGATGGTGTTGCCGAAGCGGAACACTTCACTCTGCAGGTAAGGTACGCGCGCAGCGATCCAGGCGGTACGGGCCGCTTTGAGCGTGTCGTCGTTCGGGTTGGCCAGGAAGGTGTCGATGGCGGTCTGCAGGGTTTTCGCGGTGGACTCGGCGTCGCTGTACACCGCAAATACCATGTCTGCGTAATGCGCGACCACGGCCTTGGCGGCAGCCTCGTCGACCTGGCCCGCAGGCGCGGCGGGCGCTGGGGCGGTAGTGCTGGCAGCGGCAGGCGCCTGAGGCGCGGCGGCCTTGTCTTTACCTTCGCCGCAACCGGCGAGAGAAATGGCGATAGCCAGCAGACTGGCGGTGGCCAGGGGCATACGAATCATGGCGAACATCCTGCTTCGGTTGTTGATAGGGCGCGCGCGCGGGCGCAAAAGCTGCGACATAATGCGAAAGATTTGCATTTTGTGTAAAGGCTTATACGCGTGAAATATTTGGAATCGTTCGGCCCGCTCAAAGAATCGCCGCGTTATTGCGTTCCGATTGCTTCAAGTAAGCCGCCAACTCCCGGGCCGGCAGCGGTTTGCTGTAGTAGTAACCCTGGCCTTCATGGCAGCCCTCGGAAATGATGTAGGCCTCCTGTTCGGCGGTCTCCACGCCTTCGGCAATCACCTGCATGCCCAGGCTTTTGCCCAGTTGGATAATCGCCCGCACGATGGTCGCATCGTCGTCTACGTCCAGCAGGTCCTGGACGAAGCTCTTGTCGATCTTGATCTTGTCCAGCGGCAGGCTTTTGAGGTAACTGAGGGATGAATAACCGGTGCCGAAGTCATCGATGGCGATCAACGCCCCCGAACGACGCAGGCTCAACAGGTGTTGGGCGGCGGTGCTGATGTCTTCCATCAGGCCCGTTTCGGTGACTTCCAGCTCCAGGCTGCGCGGCGGCAGGCGATAAATCTGCATCAGGTTGTTGACCACCCGCGGCAATTCGGTGTGGTGCAACTGCACGGTGGACAGGTTGACCGCCATGCGCAGCTCGGTGAAGCCCTGGTCATGCCACTCGCGCAGTTGGCGGCACGCCTGGTCAAGCACCCATTCGCCGATGGGAATGATGGTGCCATTCTGTTCCGCCAGCGGGATGAACAGGTCCGGCGGAACCAGGCCGTGTTCCGGGTGCTGCCAGCGAATCAACGCCTCTACACCGACCACGCGCAGGTCGCGATAGCTGATCTGCGGTTGGTACACCAAGTGGAACTGGTCGCGGCTCAAGGCATCGCGCAGGTCTTTTTCCAGCTCACGGCGCCGCCGCATTTCGCTGTCGACGCTGGCGATATAGAACTGATAACGGTTGCGCGAGCGGCTTTTGGCCAGGGTCATGGTCTGTTCGGCTTTCTGCAGCAATTTCTCCGTGCTGTCGCCGTCTTCCGGGAACAAGGTGATGCCGATGGTGGCGCGCAAACGAATCTGGTCCTGGTCGAGGGCGAATTCCGCTTCCAGGTCATCCAGAATGCTTTGCGCCAGTTCGGCGGCTTCGTAGGGCTGGTCGATATCGGCTTGCACCAGGGCGAACTGGTCGCCCCCCAGGCGTGCGAGCGCGCCGAGGCGACCGCTATGGGCGCGCAAACGATCGGCCAGTGCCAGCAGCAGTTTGTCGCCGTTCTGGTAGGTGAATTGTTCGTTGACGCTCTTGAAGTCATCCAACCCCACGCACAACACCGCCACCCGGCGCTGACGACGGCCGGCGTCGGTCAGGATCCTGTCCAGTTGCTCCTGCAACTTCTGGCGGTTCGGCAGGCCGGTGAGAAAGTCATACTGGGCCATGCGCAACAGGCTGGACTCGGCCGCGTGGCGCAGGTGGGTGTTGCGTTCGATGGATTCGAGCAACTGGTTGGCGGTGTTTATCCACAGGCCCAGCTCATTACGTTCATGCCCCTTGAGCTGCGGGATCTTGTGCTCGCTGGGCCGGTCCGGGTTGATCGACGTCAGGTGCTCGATAATCCGCGACAGCGGTTTGGTCAGCAGCCAGTGATACACCAGGTACAGCACCAGGCCCATGGCCAGGGCGCGCAGCACGCCGGAAATAAAGATGATTACTGAGCTGACAATAAAGCCTTCGCCGTAGGTGGCGGTGTCAAGGGTAATGCTCAGGTCGCCGTAGTACTCGCTGTAGGGGCCCTTGCCGACCAGGGCGGTGGTGAAGGTGCGTTCCTGTCCCAGAATCAGGTCGGTCAACCAGCGGCTGGAAGATTGCTGCAAGGCGCGGCTTTTTTCCGCGAGCATGGTTTCGTTGGGATGACCGATGGACGCGACGCGCACGGCGTCATCCTGAAACAGCCCTTCGATCACCTGCATGCCCATTTCGCGGTCCAGGCTATACACGGCCTGGGTCGAGGGGTCGCGAAACATGTCGAGAATACGTTGGGCATCACCGGCCACGGCCTGGCGCGTCTTGTAGGCATCGAACACGATCTGCGCCACGCTCAGCGCTACGCCCACGATCAATGCCGAGAGCAAGACAACCCGTAGCAACTTCACCGACAAGCTGTTTTTGAGTTCCAGCTTCAAAGGGGCATTCCTTGTCTCATGCGGGTGGCCTTCAATATGCCATGAGTATTGGCAATCGGGCGATGGCAGTCAAAGGAACATTGGCGCGCAAGGCGACTTCACGCCTGACAGAAAGAAAAAAACCAGAAAAACGGCGGATTCGTTCCGCCGTCTGACTGTTTGACTAACGCGCTGCATGCCAACGGTAGCTTGGCATTTCAAACGCATTGATTAACTGACTGAAAAATCAATCTTCGGTGGTGGCGGTGGCATGTTGTCCTCACCGGGGCGCTCAGGTGCTTTCGCGCCACCTTCATCGCCGCCGCCACCTGCACCACCGGCAAGACCTTTCATCAGGCCGCTGATGAGTTGCATCGCCATCTGCCCGCCTGCTTTTCCGATTTCTTCCATCTTTTTTCTCCAGAAGAGCGCGAGAGGGTTATTCCTCTCACTCTGTGCGTGGCAAATTCCCTTCGGCGAGTTCCAGGATTCCAACCAACTCGCTACTTTCCAGCGCCCATGAAAAAGCCCGGCAATCGCCGGGCTCTTTCTACTGCAAGCGTTGCTTAGGCAGTGAAGGTCTTGCCTTCGAACTGCTCGGCCACGAACTTCCAGTTGACCAGGTTCCAGAACGCTTCTACATACTTCGGACGCACGTTGCGGTAGTCGATGTAGTAGGCGTGTTCCCAGACATCGCAGGTCAGCAGCGGGGTGTCGCCGTTGGTCAGCGGGTTGCCTGCGCCGATGGTGCTGGCCAGGGCCAGGGAACCGTCAGCCTTCTTCACCAGCCAGCCCCAACCGGAACCGAAGGTGCCGATGGACGTCTTGCTGAACTCTTCCTTGAACTTGTCGAACGAACCGAACGCAGCGTTGATGGCTTCAGCCAGTGCGCCGGTAGGTTGGCCGCCGGCGTTTGGCGCCAGGCAGTTCCAGTAGAACGTGTGGTTCCAGACCTGAGCGGCGTTGTTGAAGATACCGCCCGAGGAAGACTTGACGATTTCTTCCAGGGTCTTGCCTTCGAACTCGGTGCCTGGCACCAGGTTGTTCAGGTTCACGACATAGGTGTTGTGGTGCTTGTCGTGGTGATACTCCAGGGTTTCCTTGGAGATGTGCGGCTGCAGGGCATCGTGTGCGTAGGGCAGCGGCGGCAATTCGAAAGCCATGATGATTCTCCTAATCAGGTCAGTTGCGGTGAGCGCAAGGCCGATCACGGGCGGCCAAACAAGCGCCGGCGAGTCTGTACTCTTTGCGGCGCAAGTTCGGGATCATAGCACCGGGGGTGCGGCAAAACCACGCAACAACTGTGTGGGATAGAGGTTCCAGAGCCTTTTGGAATAAGTTCATGGCGCACTGATTAATTGGTAGGCCACGCTGAACATCATCACGGCCACCAGCAGGTCCAGCAGGCGCCAGGTGGCCGGGCGTGCCAGCCAGGGCGCCAACCACGCCGCGCCGAGGGCCAGCGTTGCGAACCACAGCAACGAAGCGCTGGCGGCGCCTGCTACATACGCGCCCGGTTCGGTTTGCTGCGCGCCCAGTGAGCCGATCAACAGCACGGTGTCCAGGTACACGTGGGGGTTGAGCAGGGTTACCGCCAGGGCGCTGAGCAGCACCGCGCGCAATGAGCGCACCTTGAGGTGTGCGCCTTGCTCCAGGCTCTGTTTCGAAAACGCTCGACGCAATGCCAGGGTGCCGTACCACAGCAGGAACGCCGCGCCGCCCCAACGGGCAATGCCCAGCAGCAGCGGGCTTTGCGCCAGTACCGTCGCCAGGCCGAATACGCCGGCTGCCACCAGCAATGCATCGCACACCACGCACAACGCGGCCACCGGCAGGTGATGTTCGCGGCGCAGGCTTTGCGCCAAGACAAAGGCGTTTTGGCTGCCGATCGCCATGATCAGGCCGAGGGACACCAACAGCCCATTCAGATAGCTTTGCCACATTGGGTTTACTCCGCGTCCGCCGCCAACTGGTGCAACACATGCATGGCGCGCTCGGCATCCGCGCGACCGACAAACAGGTGGTCGTGGTAATAACCGGCGATCACGTTGCAACTGATACCGGCCTGACCCAGCGCGCTGGCGAACGCAGCGGTCAGGCCCACCGCTTCGAGGGCTGAATGCACATTCAAGGTGATCCATGCCGCCACATAGTCGAATGCCAGGCCAGCCTTCTCGGCGTGCCGGCGCTCCAGGATCAGCGTCAGGCCTTCCTGCTCGCGAAAGCTGCCGATCACCTCGCAACCGGCCGGGATACGGTGATCGGGCAGGGTGCAGAATACGTAGTCACCGTCATTGAGCTGAGGGCTCATGCTGCGCAACAGGGTTGCCAGGGAAGTTTCGCCAACCATGGAAGGTTCCTTATAAAGAGAGAAGCGATGCTGGCTATTCTCTGGGTACAGGCTGTATAAGAAAAATCAATATTGCTGATCGCTCATTAGAGAAACTGATGTTCGACTATAAATTGCTTTCCGCGTTGGCGGCCGTAGTGGAACAGGCGGGCTTCGAGCGCGGCGCGCAGGTGCTGGGGCTGTCGCAGTCGGCCGTGTCCCAGCGCATCAAGCTGCTGGAAGCGCGCGTCGGCCAACCGGTACTGGTACGGGCAACGCCGCCGACCCCCACCGATATCGGTCGGCGCTTGCTCAACCATGTGCAACAGGTGCGGCTGCTGGAGCGCGACCTGCAAAGCCAGGTGCCCGCGTTGGACGAAGAAGGCATGCCCGAGCGCTTGCGCATCGCGCTGAACGCCGACAGCCTCGCCACCTGGTGGGCGCTGGCGGTGAGTGATTTCTGCGGCGAACAGCACTTGCTGCTGGACCTGGTGGTAGAGGACCAGACTGTCGGCCTCAAACGCATGCGCGCCGGTGAAGTGGCGGCCTGCATCTGCGCCAGCGAGCGCCCGGTGGCCGGCGCCCGCAGCCTGGCGCTTGGCGCCATGCGTTATCGCGCATTGGCCAGCCCCGCGTTTATCGCGCGACACTTCCCCGCTGGCGTGCAGGCCGACCAATTGGCCAGTACCCCGGCCCTGGTGTTCGGGCCGGATGATTTCCTGCAACACCGTTACCTGGCTTCGCTCGGGGTGAACGGTGGTTTCGAGCACCATTTATGCCCGTCGTCCGAAGGCTTTATCCGCCTGACGGAAGCCGGCCTGGGCTGGGGCCTGGTACCCGAACTGCAGGTACGCGACCAACTGCAGAACGGCCTGTTGGTCGAATTGCTGCCAGATAAGCCCATCGACGTGCCGCTGTACTGGCATCATTGGCGCAGCGGCGGGCGACTGTTGGGCCTGTTGACCGAGCATCTGGCACAGGTCTGTGGGCAATGGTTGGTGCCGTTGAAGTGATGGCGGGCGTCAAGGCAACAGCGATGAAAAACGAAAGAACATGGGGTAATGCATGAAGATTCTGGTCACCGGCGCAAGCGGCTTCATCGGCGGGCGCTTTGCGCGTTTCGCCCTGGAGCAGGGCTTGGACGTGCGGGTCAACGGGCGACGTGCCGAGGGTGTGGAACATCTGGTGCGGCGCGGGGCCGAGTTTATCCAGGGTGATCTGAACGATGCCGACCTGGTGCGCGCGCTGTGCCGTGACGTCGAGGCCGTGGTGCATTGCGCCGGTGCGGTCGGGCTGTGGGGCAAGTATCAGGATTTCCATCAGGGCAATGTGCTGGTCACCGAGAACGTCGTCGAAGCGTGCCTCAAGCAGCGGGTCGGGCGGTTGGTGCATCTGTCCTCGCCCTCCATCTATTTCGATGGGCGCGACCACTTGGGGCTGACCGAAGAGCAAGTGCCCAAGCGCTTCAAGCATCCTTATGCGGCGACCAAATACCTGGCGGAGCAGAAGGTCTTCGGGGCCCAGGAATTCGGTCTGGAAGTGCTGGCCCTGCGCCCGCGTTTCGTCACCGGTGCCGGTGACATGAGCCTGTTCCCGCGCCTGTTGAAGATGCAGCGCAAGAACCGCCTGGCCATCGTCGGTGACGGCCTCAACAAGGTCGATTTCACCAGCGTGCACAACCTTAACGAGGCGCTGCTCAGCAGTTTGCTGGCGCCTGGTTCGGCATTGGGCAAGGCCTACAACATCAGCAATGGCACGCCGGTGCCGGTGTGGGACGTGGTCAACTACGTGATGCGACAAATGGACCTGCCGCAGGTCACCCGCTATCGCTCCTATGGTTTGTCCTACAGCATGGCGGCTTTGAATGAGGCGTTCTGCGCAATGTGGCCGGGGCGGCCGGAGCCGTCGTTGTCGCGCCTGGGCATGCAGGTCATGAACAAAGATTTCACCCTCGACATCAGCCGGGCGCGGCATTATCTCGACTATGAGCCCAAGGTCAGCCTGTGGAGCGCCCTCGACGAGTTCTGTACCTGGTGGAAGGCCCAGGCCCCGGGCCACGCTTAAGCTCACAACCAGCAACACATCGGGAACCGTATCGCCGGTTGCGTGTCGACCCATGCGCCGGGCGCAGGGTTTATACTCGCGCCGCTCGGCTTTCCAGCCGGCCATCTCATTGATTCAGGATAGATTCATGCGTAACGATGCTAAAGACGACTTCGACAACGTTCCCAGCCTGCGGGCTGATCCCGGGGACGATGATGATTTCGTGCCGACTGCCGCCACCTCGGTGCGCTCGCGGACGACGCCTGTGGTCAAGGTTAAACGGGCCAACACCGGCCCGTTGTGGGCGCTGGTCGGCGCATTGCTGATCGCCTTTGCCGGTCTTGCCTGGTGGAGCTTCCAGCAGATTTCCCTGATGGGCCAGCAACTGGTCGCCACCCAGGAAAGCTTTGCGCGTATCAGCGAAGAAGCGGCGGGGCGCCTGCAGGATATTTCCGGCAAGGTCGTGGCCAGCGAAGCCAATGTGAACAACGGCGGCGAAGCCCTGAAATTGCAGATCAAGCAGCTGGAAGCCCAGTTGCTCGAGCAGGGCAAGCAACAAGTGGGCGTGGCCGGCCAAGCCACCGCGCTCGACCAGCGCCTGGCACAGATGAGCGCCAGCACCACTGAGCTTGCGAATGCGAATGCCAAATTGCAGGGCCAGGTGCAGGCCCTGACCGATGCGGTCGCCAGCCTCAAGGCGGCACAGGTTGAGACCAAGGACCTGGCTAACGACGTGGCGGCCTTGAAGAAGCAAGGCAATCCGACGGCGGCCATCGCCCGTCTTGAGCAGGACGTGCTGGTACTCAAGAGCGCGCAGGAAAACCAGCCCGTCACCACGGATGCGCCGACCAATAAGGAATTCGACGTGTTCCGCATCCAGACCACGCGCAATATCACGACCTTGCAAAGCCAGGTGCAGAACCTGAATCAACGTCTCAATGCGCCGGCGGCGGTCACGCCGCTGGGTCAATGACTCGTTCTGTGGACTGTGAATGAGGCCAAAATGTGGGAGGGGGCTAGCCCTAATGCCAGTCAGTTAAGGCTTTTTGTAGGAGCGAGCTTGCTCGCGAAGAACTCACAGGCACCGCCTTCATTCAGGAAGCACGCGTTATCGTTGACGTTTTTCGCGAGCAAGCTCGCTCCTACAGACGGCGGTGTACGCTTAACTGACTGGCATTAGGGCAAGCCCCCTCCCACATTTAAACCTGTATTAGTCAGGTAAATCGATGTCGCTCGCACCTTTGTCACCGTCCGGTGACATTTCTTGTCCCCTTCGTTACTTGCCACTCCCGCGCCCTTGTTTAGACTCCGGCCACCCATAAAAAATAACAAGGGCTACCCATGACCATGCAACCACTGCCTGCCAGCAGTTGGCTGAACGCACCTGCCCATCACGCCTGGCTCGCGGCAGAAGGCCAGCGTTTGCTGTCATTTGCCAAGGCTTCGCGCCTGCCGCACGGCTTTGGCAACCTCGACGATAGAGGCCAGTTGCCGGCCGATGCCCATGCCGAAACCATGAACACTGCCCGTATGACCCACAGCTTCGCCATGGCCCACGCCATGGGGCTGCCCGGTTACGCCGAGCTGGTAGCCCACGGCGTCGCGGCCCTCAGTGGCCCGTTGCACGATAGCGAACACGGTGGCTGGTTCGCCGCGCCCGATGCCATCGATGGCAATACCGGCAAGGCCGCTTACCTGCATGCCTTCGTCGCCCTGGCCGCCAGCTCTGCGGTGGTGGCCGGTGCACCCGGTGCACACACCCTGTTGAACGATGCGGTCCATATCATCGACCAGTTCTTCTGGAGCGAAGAGGAGGGCGTTATGCTCGAATCCTTCGCCCGCGATTGGAGCGGCGTCGAAGCCTATCGCGGCGCCAACAGCAACATGCACGCCACCGAAGCGTTCCTCGCCCTGGCCGATGTCACCGGTGACACGCGCTGGCTGGACCGCGCGTTGCGTATCGTCGAGCGCGTTATCCACACCCACGCCGCCGGTAGCCACTTTATGGTGATCGAGCACTTCGACGCCCAGTGGAAGCCTTTGCCCGCTTACAATGAAGACAACCCCGCCGACGGTTTCCGTCCCTACGGCATCACCCCCGGCCATGGCTTCGAATGGGCGCGGCTGGTACTGCATCTGGAAGCCGCGCGCCTGCAAGCCGGGCTGTTCACGCCGGACTGGTTGGTGAGCGATGCCCAAGGGCTGTTTGCCAGCGCCTGCGACTATGCCTGGGCCGTGGATGGTGCGCCGGGCATTGTCTACACCCTGGATTGGAACAACCGCCCGGTCGTTCGCGAACGCCTGCACTGGACCCATGCCGAAGCCAGCGCTGCGGCCCAGGCGCTGCTCAAGCGTACCGGTGAGTTGCATTATGAAATCTGGTACCGGCGGTTCTGGGAGTTTTGCGAAACCCATTTCATCGACCGGCTCCATGGCAGCTGGCATCACGAACTCAGCCCGCACAACCAGCCCAGCAGCAAAATCTGGGCGGGCAAACCGGACCTGTACCATGCCTGGCAAGCCGTGTTGCTGCCTGCATTACCCTTGGCACCCAGCCTGGCCAGTGCATTGGGCAGCGGACGCTATGTCACCAAGTGGTGACATTTGTACGTCCCTTTGTTACCTGCGCCCGGAAAATCCCTGTTTAAACTCCGTGCAGCGCAAGCTCTAGACTTGCATGCATAACAACAAGAAAAGGTATTCAGATGAACGCGATTAATCGCCTCGCCGTAGCTATTTCCGTTGCCTCGTTGTTTCCCCTCAGTGCATTTGCCGCCGACTCCAAAGGGACGGTTGAAGTGGTGCATTGGTGGACCTCGGGCGGTGAAAAAGCGGCTGTCGATGTCTTGAAGGCCCAAGTCGAGAAAGACGGCTTCACCTGGAAAGACGGCGCTGTTGCAGGTGGCGGCGGTGCCACTGCAATGACCGTGCTGAAAAGCCGTGCGGTCGCCGGCAACCCACCTGGCGTCGCCCAGATCAAAGGCCCGGACATCCAGGAATGGGCGTCCACCGGCCTGCTCGACACCGACGTGCTCAAAGACGTCGCCAAAGAAGAAAAATGGGACTCCCTGCTCGACAAGAAAGTCTCCGACACCGTGAAGTACGACGGTGACTACGTCGCCGTACCGGTCAACATCCACCGTGTGAACTGGCTGTGGATCAACCCGGAAGTCTTCAAGAAAGCCGGCATCACCAAGAACCCCACCACCCTCGAAGAATTCTATGCCGCCGGCGACAAGCTGAAAGCGGCGGGCTTCATTGCGCTCGCTCACGGCGGCCAGCCTTGGCAGGACAGCACCGTGTTCGAAGCGGTGGTGCTCTCGGTGATGGGTGCCGATGGCTACAAGAAAGCCCTGGTCGACCTGGATAACGGCGCACTGACCGGCCCGGAAATGGTCAAGTCGCTGACCGAGCTGAAGAAAGTCGCGACCTATATGGACGTTGACGGCAAAGGCCAGGACTGGAACCTCGAAGCCGGTAAAGTCATCAACGGCAAGGCCGGCATGCAGATCATGGGTGACTGGGCCAAGTCCGAATGGACCGCCGCCAAGAAAGTCGCCGGCAAGGACTACGAGTGCGTAGCGTTCCCGGGCACCGACAAAGCCTTCACTTACAACATCGACTCCCTGGCGGTGTTCAAGCAGAAAGACAAAGGCACTGCCGCTGGCCAGCAGGACATCGCCAAAGTCGTCCTGGGTGAAAACTTCCAGAAAGTGTTCAGCATCAACAAGGGTTCGATCCCTGTGCGCAACGACATGCTGAACAAAATGGATTCGTACGGTTTCGACTCCTGCGCCCAGACGGCGGCCAAGGACTTCCTGACCGATGCCAAGACCGGTGGCCTGCAGCCAAGCATGGCGCACAACATGGCCACCACCCTGGCGGTACAAGGTGCGTTCTTTGACGTGGTCACCAACTACATCAACGATCCGAAAGCCGACCCGGCCGACACCGCCAAGAAATTGGGCGCTGCGATCAAGTCGGCGAAGTAACACGCTCTAAAAGCGCTTTTCTGTAGGAGCGAGCTTGCTCGCGAAAAACTCAAGGTCACCGCGTTCATCCCTGATGCCCGCGTCATCGTTGAAGACTTTCGCGAGCAAGCTCGCTCCTACAGGGGAGCGCCATGGTTTCACCTGTCAGTCCTTTTCCTTGTATTGGATTTCCCCATGAGTTCTGTTGCTGTGTTCAGCAAGGCCTCGCCATTCGATGCACTGCAGCGCTGGCTCCCTAAACTGGTGCTGGCGCCGAGCATGTTCATCGTGCTGGTGGGCTTTTATGGCTACATCCTGTGGACGTTCGTGCTGTCGTTCACCACCTCCACCTTCCTGCCCAGCTACAAGTGGGCTGGCCTGGCGCAATACGAGCGGTTGTTCGACAACGATCGTTGGTGGGTAGCGAGCAAAAACCTCGCCGTGTTCGGCGGGATGTTCATCGGTATCACCCTGGTGATCGGCGTGCTGCTGGCGATTTTCCTCGACCAGAAAATCCGTCGCGAAGGTTTCATTCGCACCATTTACCTGTACCCGATGGCGCTCTCGATGATCGTCACCGGTACCGCCTGGAAATGGCTGCTCAACCCGGGCATGGGCCTGGACAAATTATTGCGCGATTGGGGCTGGGAAGGCTTCCGTCTCGACTGGCTGATCGACCCTGATCGCGTGGTCTACTGCCTGGTGATCGCCGCCGTGTGGCAAGCCTCGGGCTTTATCATGGCGATGTTCCTGGCGGGCCTGCGGGGCGTCGATCAGTCGATCATCCGCGCCGCGCAGATCGACGGCGCGAGCCTGCCACGCATCTACTGGAGCGTGGTGCTGCCAAGCCTGCGTCCGGTGTTCTTCAGTGCGGTGATGATCCTGGCGCACATTGCGATCAAGAGCTTCGACCTGGTGGCGGCGATGACCGCTGGCGGCCCGGGCTATTCCTCCGACCTGCCGGCCATGTTCATGTACTCGTTCACCTTCAGTCGCGGCCAGATGGGCATGGGCTCGGCCAGTGCAATCCTGATGCTCGGTGCGATCCTCGCGATCATCGTGCCGTACCTGTATTCCGAGCTGAGGACCAAGCGCAATGACTAGTCTCGCCGCTAAACCTGCCATCAGCCTGAGTCGCATCGCGATCTACGCGGTGCTGATCCTTGCGGTGCTGCTGTACCTGGTGCCGCTGGTAGTGATGCTGCTCACCAGTTTCAAGACGCCTGAAGACATCAGCACCGGCAACCTGCTGAGCTGGCCGACCGTGGTCAGCGGCATTGGCTGGGTCAAGGCCTGGGCCACCGTGGACGGTTACTTCTGGAACTCGATCAAGATCACCGTGCCCGCTGTGCTGATCTCCACAGCGATCGGTGCGTTGAACGGCTACGTGCTGTCGTTCTGGCGCTTTCGCGGTTCGCAGCTGTTCTTCGGCCTGTTGCTGTTCGGCTGCTTCCTGCCGTTCCAGACCGTGCTGCTGCCGGCGTCGTTCACCCTCGGCAAGATGGGCCTGGCCAGCACCACCACCGGCCTGGTGTTCGTGCATGTGGTCTACGGCCTGGCGTTCACCACGCTGTTCTTCCGTAACTACTACGTGAGCATCCCGGATGCGCTGATCAAGGCGGCCCGCCTGGACGGTGCCGGTTTCTTCACCATCTTCCGTCAGATCATTCTGCCGATGTCGACGCCGATCATCATGGTCTGCCTGATCTGGCAGTTCACCCAGATCTGGAACGACTTCCTGTTCGGTGTAGTGTTCTCCAGCGGCGACTCGCAGCCCATCACGGTAGCGCTGAACAACCTGGTCAACACCAGCACCGGGGCCAAGGAATATAACGTGGATATGGCGGCGGCGATGATCGCCGGGCTGCCGACCCTGCTGGTCTATGTGATCGCAGGCAAGTATTTCGTGCGCGGCCTGACGGCCGGCGCGGTCAAGGGGTAATCATGGCTACGCTTGAACTTCGCAATGTAAACAAGACCTATGGCGCCGGCCTGCCCGACACCTTGAAGAACATCGAACTGTCGATCAAGGAAGGTGAGTTCCTGATCCTGGTCGGTCCGTCGGGGTGCGGTAAGTCCACGTTGATGAACTGCATCGCCGGTCTTGAGACCATCTCCGGCGGCGCGATCATGATCGGTGATCAGGACGTGAGCGGCATGAGCCCCAAGGACCGTGACATCGCCATGGTGTTCCAGTCCTACGCGCTGTACCCGACCATGAGCGTGCGCGAGAACATCGAATTCGGCCTGAAGATCCGCAAGATGCCCCAGGCCGACATTGACGCCGAAGTCGCGCGCGTAGCCAAGCTGCTGCAGATCGAACACCTGCTCAACCGCAAGCCGGGCCAACTGTCCGGTGGCCAGCAACAGCGCGTGGCGATGGGCCGGGCCTTGGCGCGTCGACCGAAGATCTACCTGTTCGACGAACCGTTGTCGAACCTTGACGCCAAGCTGCGCGTCGAGATGCGCACTGAAATGAAGCTGATGCACCAGCGCCTGAAGACCACCACCGTCTACGTGACCCACGACCAGATCGAAGCAATGACCCTGGGCGACAAAGTGGCGGTGATGAAGGACGGCATCATCCAACAATTTGGTACGCCGAAAGAAATTTACAACGACCCGGCCAACTTGTTTGTGGCAAGCTTTATCGGTTCACCTCCCATGAACTTCGTGCCTTTGCGTCTGCAACGCAAGGACGGTCGCCTGGTGGCGCTGCTCGACAGCGGCCAGGCCCGTTGCGAGCTGCCGCTGAGTATGAATGACGCTGGGTTGGAAGACCGCGATGTGATCCTGGGCCTGCGCCCGGAGCAGATCGTGCTGGCGGCGGGCGAGGGCAATGGTTCTTCGAGCATTCGTGCCGAAGTCCAGGTAACCGAGCCGACCGGCCCGGACACCCTGGTGTTCGTGCAGCTCAATGACACCAAGGTCTGCTGCCGTCTGGCGCCGGACGTGGCGCCGCAGGTGGGCGAGACCCTGACCCTGCAGTTCGACCCGGCCAAGGTATTGCTGTTTGATGCCGCGACCGGTGAGCGATTGGGTACCGTTGCTGCATTGCCGGCACAGGGGCATGCCGACAATGTGACCCAGTTCAAAGGTCGTTAGGCGAGATAAGTAGTTGTTTTGATTAAAAAATGTAACCCGCGTTAGATAAAAACAGTTTAATAACAATAAAGACGAGGATGTAGGGATGAAAAAGCAACACAACAACACTCGGCTGTTCTGCCAACTGTCAGCGGCAGCAGCCCTTGTATTGTCCGCCAATGCGATGGCGGCCGATGCGTTCAGCGCCGATTCCAAGTGGATGACCGGCGATTGGGGCGGCGAGCGTACCAAGCTGATCGAGCAAGGTATCGACATCAAGGCCGACTACGTAGGGGAGATGGGCTACAACGCCCACGGTGGCTACAACGACGACAAGACCGGTCGTTACTCCGACCAGTTCGGTCTGGGCGTGGCACTGGACCTGCAAAAACTGTGGGGCTGGGATAACACCCAGGCCAAGATCCAGTTCACCAATCGTAATGGCCAGAACATCTCCAATGACCGTATTGGCGACCCGCGCGCCGGCACCTTGAGTTCGTCTCAGGAAGTGTATGGCCGTGGCCACATGGTGCGTCTGACCCAGTTCTGGGTTCAGCACCAGATGTTCGACAACAAGCTGGACGTGAAGCTCGGCTACTTCGGTGAAGGCGAAGACTTCAACACCTTCCCGTGCGACTTCCAGAACCTGTCGTTCTGCGGCTCCCAGGTCGGTAACTACGTAAACACCTGGTACAACTGGCCGGTCGCCCAGGCCGCTATCCGCGTGAAGTACAACATCACGCCTGAGCTGTATGCGCAGATTGGTGCCTACAACCAGAACCCGTCGCAACTGGAGCACGGCAACGGCTTCAAACTCAGCGGCAGCGGTACCAAAGGCACCGTGATTCCGGTGGAGTTGGTCTGGTCGCCGAAGGTCAACAACCTGCCGGGCGAATACCGTGTGGGTTACTACAAAAGCGCTGCCGATGCGTCTGACGTACGCGAAGACGTCAACGGCAACGATGCCGCCACTACTGGCGCCGCCTACCGTACCCACAGCAGCAAGAAAGGTTACTGGTTCGTTGCACAACAGCAACTCACCACGCATAACGGCGACGCTACCCGTGGCCTGAACATCGCCGCCAACGCGACCTTCCACGACAAGGAAACCAACCTGGTCGACAACTACCAGTCGTTGATGCTGGTGTACAAAGGCCCCTTCGACGCGCGTCCAAAAGATGACGTCGGCATTGGCGTCGCTCGCCTGCATGTCAACGATGACGTGAAGAAGAACTCTGAACTGCTCAACGCCGCCAATGGTGTGAGCGACTATGACAATCCGTTCTACACGCCCATTCGTGAGACTGAGTACAACGTCGAACTCAACTACGGTTTCCACGTCACCAACTGGCTGACCGTGCGTCCGAACCTGCAATACGTTGTCCAGCCTGGTGGCGTGGACAAAGTCGACAACGCGTTGGTAGCGGGCCTGAAAATCCAGTCTACGTTCTAACGCTGTTGCGATAAGCTCCTTCTCTCTGTGCGCATTTTGCGGGTAGCCATGGCTATCCGCTTTTTTTTGGGTCGCACTGTGATATTCGGAACCTGTGCACATGCATGAGCAACCGCTGCAACGCTTTTTCAAATCCTTGCGCGAGCGTCCGGTGTTCGCCTGGGAGCGCTTCCAGATGCGTGACGTATTGGTGATCGACCATCCGCTGTGCCAGGCGGTGTTCAGTCGCCAGGGCGCGCAATTGCTGCACTTTCAGCCCACCGGCCAGAAACCCTGGCTGTGGTGCGCCGCCAAGTGGCCGCAAGTCGGTGCCATCCGGGGTGGCGTGCCGGTGTGCTGGCCGTGGTATGGCCGTCACCCCAGCGAAAACGCGTGGCCTTCCCACGGTTGGGCGCGCTTGATCGATTGGAAACTGCTCGACAGCAGCACCGAAGACGATGGCGTGCGCCTGCACTGGCAGCTGCAGCTGTGCGACTGGCAGGTGGACCTGCACGCGCATTTGGGTGAAACCCTGGAACTGCGCCTGAGCACCGAGCATCAGGATGAGCTGCCGTGCCAGTTGAGCCACGCTTTGCATGCCTACTGGCGTATCGGTCACGTTGACGAGGTAGCGCTGTCTGGGCTCGACGGGGCGCAAGGTTATGACCAGCTCAACCGCCAGGCTTGCCAGCAGGAAGGCGAGCTGCGGGTGGATGGCGGCTGCCAGCGGGTGTTCCAGCATGAGGGTGAGCTGCACCTCAAGGACCATGCGTGGCAGCGGGAACTGTGTATCGACACCGGCGACAGCGCCGACACTGTGGTGTGGCATCCCGGCAGCCGGCCGTTGTTGGGTGTGAGCTTCAACGAGGCGTCGGGGTTTGTGTGCGTGGAGTCGGCGATGGCCGGGGCCAGCCTGGCGCCGGGGGAGAGGGCGCATCTGAGTTTGCAGGCTCGGGCTGGGATTTAGTGGTACTGCTGTGATCGTTCCCACGCTGCGCGTGGGAATGCGGCCCTTGACGCTCCGCGTCTGCTCTTGATGCCGTGACGCGGAGCGTCACAAGAGGCATTCCCACGCGGAGCGTGGGAACGATCAGGCTCAGTTGAACTCATCCCCCACCGGATACCGGCTGTCATTCAAGCTCTCTTTGATCTTGCGTAAATGCGGCTGGAAATCCACCCCACGGCGCAACGTCATCCCGGTCGCCAGCACATCCAGCACCGTCAGCTGAATGATCCGCGAGGTCATCGGCATGTAGATATCGGTGTCTTCCGGCAGCGGAATATTCAGGCTCACCGTGCTGGCCTTGGCCAGTGGTGAGTTCTCGGCCGTTACGCCCAGCACCGACGCGCCGTTTTCCCGCGCGATACGCGCCACTTCCACCAGCTCACGGGTACGCCCGGTGTAGGAAATGATCACGAACAACTCACCGGTATGCGCCACCGAGGCGATCATGCGTTGCATCAGCACGTCGGCGTGGGCGGTCACCGCCAGGTTGAAACGGAAGAACTTGTGCAACGCGTCCATGGCCACCGGGGCCGAGGCGCCCAGGCCGAAGAAGTGGATCTGCCGCGCCTGGATCAACAGATCCACGGCCTTGCTGATCAGGGCTGGGTCGAGGGCCTGGCAGGCACTGTCCAGGGACGCGATGGCGCTGCCGAAGATCTTCTGGGTGTAGGCCTCCGGGTTATCATCGGCTTCCACGGCGCGGCTGACATACGCCGCGCCACTGGCCAGGCTTTGCGCCAATTGCAATTTAAGTTCAGGGTAACCACTGACGCCGAACGAACGGCAGAAGCGGTTGACCGTCGGTTCACTGACCGAAGCGGCTTGGGCGAGGGCAGCGATCGAGAAGCGGGTGGCCTGCTGCGGGTTGAGCAGGATGACCTCGGCGACTTTTTTCTCGGCCTTGTTCAATTCTTCGAGGCGGTTCCGGATCTGTTCCAGAAGATTTCGCACGCGGTCCATTCAGTCTTTCCTTCGGGCGACAATGCAAATAAAGAGGCGGTAACCAATCGATGAGTGGCTTTTCGCGGTGGCCTATCCTACTGAGGGTAGCCGAACACCACCACTCGCAATGCGTATTTGCGGAAAATGTTGTGGTTATTACTACATTTTTCCTTGAGTGATGCCTTGAAAAAAGGTATTTGTAGCTTAACTTGATAAAAGAACAAACATCATGCCTTTGATAACCGTAGAACCCTGCACCTTTGCCCTGTTTGGCGCCTTGGGTGATCTGGCGCTGCGCAAGTTATTTCCTGCCCTCTATCAACTCGATGGCGCCGGCTTGCTGCACGATGACACGCGCATCCTGGCCCTGGCCCGCGAAGCCGGTTCCGAGCAGCAGCACCTGGCCCATATCGAAACAGAACTGCGCAAATACGTCGGCAAGGAGCTGGACGAAGCCGTGGCCCAGCGTTTCCTGGCGCGCCTGGCGTATGTGCATGTCGACTTCATGAAGGCCGACGACTACGTCGCCCTTGCCGAAAAGGTCGGTAGCGAACAGCGCCTGATCGCCTACTTCGCCACCCCGGCCGCCGTGTATGGCGCGATCTGCGAAAACCTGTCCAAGGTCGGCCTGGCGGAAAACACCCGCGTCGTGCTGGAAAAGCCGATTGGTTCGGACCTGGAGTCCTCGCGCAAAGTCAACGACGCCGTCGCGCAGTTTTTCCCGGAAAACCGCACCTACCGCATCGACCACTACCTGGGCAAAGAGACCGTCCAGAACCTGATCGCCTTGCGTTTCGCCAACAGCCTGTTCGAAACCCAATGGAACCAGAACTACATTTCCCACGTGGAAATCACCGTGGCCGAGCAGGTTGGCATCGAGGGCCGTTGGGGCTACTTCGACAAGGCTGGCCAACTGCGCGACATGATCCAGAACCACCTGCTGCAGCTGCTGTGCCTGATCGCCATGGACCCGCCGGCCGATCTGTCTGCCGACAGCATTCGCGACGAGAAGGTCAAGGTGCTCAAGGCCCTGGCGCCGATCAGCCCGGAAGGCCTGACCACCCAGGTGGTGCGCGGCCAGTACATTGCCGGCTACAGCGCCGGTAAAGCCGTGCCGGGGTACCTGGAAGAAGAGAATTCCAACACCCAGAGCGACACCGAGACCTTCGTCGCCCTGCGCGCCGATATTCGCAACTGGCGTTGGGCCGGGGTGCCGTTCTACCTGCGTACCGGCAAGCGCATGCCGCAAAAGCTGTCGCAGATCGTCATCCACTTCAAGGAACCGTCCCACTATATCTTCGCCCCCGAGCAGCGCTTGCAGATCAGCAACAAGTTGATCATCCGCCTGCAGCCGGACGAAGGTATTTCCTTGCGCGTGATGACCAAGGAGCAGGGCCTGGACAAGGGCATGCAACTGCGCAGCGGGCCGCTGCAACTGAATTTTTCCGACACCTATCGCAGCGCACGGATTCCCGATGCCTACGAGCGGTTGTTGCTGGAAGTGATGCGCGGCAATCAGAACCTGTTTGTTCGCAAAGATGAAATTGAAGCCGCGTGGAAGTGGTGTGACCAGTTGATCGCCGGGTGGAAAAAATCCGGTGATGCGCCCAAGCCGTATGCGGCGGGGTCCTGGGGGCCGATGAGCTCGATTGCACTGATCACGCGGGATGGGAGGTCGTGGTATGGCGATATCTGAATTGAAACTGCCTCAGGGCGTCACTGCCCATGAGTATCGTACGCCCGTGCTGTTGGCGGACGGCCTGGCCAATGACGTGGCCGAACAATTGCGCGCGGCCATCAGCGCCCGTGGCGCGGCCACCCTGGTGGTGTCCGGTGGCCGCAGCCCGGTGGCGTTCTTCCAGAACCTGGCCAGGCAGGCCCTGGACTGGTCCAAGGTCACGGTCACCCTGGCCGACGAGCGTTGGGTGCCGGTGGAGCATGCCGACAGCAATGCCGGCTTGTTAAAGCAGCACCTGCTGCAGGGCCCGGCGGCCAAGGCGAAATTCTTGAGCCTGTACAGCGCTGCCGCCAACCTTGAAGAGGCGGCCGAGCAGGCTGATCGCCTGCTGGCCGAACTGCCGGCGATCGATGTGCTGGTGCTGGGCATGGGCGATGACGGCCACACCGCATCGCTGTTTCCCAACAGCCCGAACCTCGCCCAGGCGTTGCAGGCCGACGGCACCCGCCGTTGCTGGCCAATGCTGGCGCCAACCGTGCCGCACCAGCGCCTGACCATGAGTCGTGCATTGCTGGCCACGGCCCACTACACCGTGCTGTCGATTTCCGGCAGTTCGAAGTTGACTACCTTGAGCGCCGCGCTGGCCGGTGACGATGTCGCCGCCATGCCGATTCGCGCGTTTTTGCAACCTACTTTAGAGATTTACTGGTGCCCATGAGCCAAGGATCAGCCGCTATGAAAAGCCCTCAACCGACCGTGTCCATGGCGGATAAAGTTGCCCTGATCGACAGCCTCTGCGCCAAGGCGCGGATCCTGCCTGTGATCACTATCGCCCGCGAGCAGGACATCCTGCCCCTGGCCGATGCCCTGGCTGCCGGTGGCCTGACCGCCCTGGAAGTGACCCTGCGTTCCGAGTTCGGCCTCAAGGCCATCCAGGTATTGCGCGAGCAGCGCCCTGAACTGTGCACCGGTGCCGGCACTGTGCTGGACCGTCATATGCTCGAAGCGGCAGAAGTTGCCGGCTCGCAGTTCATTGTCACCCCCGGCATCACCCGCGACCTGCTGGAAGCCTCGGTGCACAGCCCGATCCCGCTGCTGCCTGGCATCAGCAATGCCTCCGGCATTATGGAAGGCTATGGCCTGGGCTATCGCCGCTTCAAGCTGTTCCCGGCCGAAGTCAGCGGCGGCGTGGCGGCGATCAAGGCCTTGGGCGGTCCGTTCGGCGAAGTGAAATTCTGCCCGACTGGTGGCGTCGGCCCGGCCAACATCAAAAGCTACATGGCGTTGAAAAACGTGATGTGCGTGGGCGGTAGCTGGATGCTTGATCCTGAGTGGGTCAAGAACGGCGACTGGGCGCGTATCCAGGAAGTCACCGCCGAGGCGCTGGCACTGCTGGATTGATCTGATTTATCGAATCGTTGTTGCTGTGCTTAACGGCATTTTTGCGGTGCACTTGGTCGGTGTACCGCTTTTTTTTGCCTGTAGAAAACCTGAAGAACGCCACAAAACCAATGTGGGAGGGAGCAAGCCCCCTCCCACATTTAATCTTCGCTCAGCTCGGTAATGGCGTTGACCAGCATGCCGATGTCTTGTGCTGACGTCACCAATCCCGGCGTCACCCGAATACACGTGCCAAACGCCGAACCCGTGCGGGTCGTGGTGAACAGCCCGTAATCGTTGAGCAACCGATCCACCATCACTTGCTGATCGCGCCCAACGAACTTGAACGCGGTAATCCCGCAATACAGCCTCGGATCATCCGGCGTCAGCACTTCGATTCCCGGCACAGTCCGCACCTGGTTCACCCAACGATTGCGCAGGTAATTGACCCGTGCGCCCTTGGCCGCCGCGCCGCCCAATTGCCGGTGTTCTTCAAACACCAATGGCAGGCTCATCAGTGCCGGAAAGTTCGGCGTGCTGTACGACGTACGCGCGCGTACATCCGTGGCGGGGTAGTGGAATTCACCCATGTCCGGGTCGATATCCGCCAGGCGCTCGGGGGCGATGTAGAGAAAGCCCAGGGTCAGCGGGGCGCCGATCCATTTGTGCAAGTTGAAGCCGGCGAACTGAATGCCCAACTCGGCCAGGTTGAAATCGATCTGGCCCAGAGCGTGGGCGCCGTCGAGAATTACATCAATATCCTGTTCACGCGCAGCCTTGGCGATCGCCGCCACCGGCATCACCAGGCCGGTGCGGTGCGTGACATGGGTCAGCGCCATCAGCTTCAAGCGCGGGTACTGAATGAAGGTATCGCGATAGATCTGCACGAGGCTGTCGAAACTGGCCGGGTGAGCGTGGGAAATCTCGATCACTTCGACACCGCGCACGCCGGCCAGCCAGCGCATCGCGCCTTTGACCGTGTCGTACTCCAGGTCACTGATCAGCACTTGGTCGCCGGGTTGCAGGCGGTTGTAGTTGCGGATCAGCGACTGCAAGGCTTCAGTGGCGTTGCGGGTGAAGGCTACCGAGTCCGGGTCTGCATCGATCAAAGCAGCCAGTTGGCGACGAATTTCGAGATTTTCCCCTTGCTCGAAGCGCTGACGCACGTACACCGAGTTGCTGCGATTGATGAAGGCAACGTGTTCCAGGTACTGGGCCTGGACTGCACGGCTCATGCGCCCGAAGTAGCCGTTTTCCAGATTGATCGGGCCCGGCTCCAGCTCATAGCGCTGGGCGATGGCCTGCCAGTGACTTTCGTTGTTTGCATTCCTTGGCATGGCGAGGCTCTTAATTAATGGCGAGGGGCGGGTTTACCGTGTTTAACGCGCAGCGGTTCAAGCAATTCGGCCAAACCGTTGTGGTCGATTTCCTGCATCAGTGCCAGTAAGCCGCCCAGTTCCCCGTGGGGAAAACCTTCACGGGCGAACCAGTTCAGGTAGGGGCCGGGCAGGTCGGCGATGATCCGCCCTTTGTATTTGCCGAAGGGCATTTCGCGGGTGATCAGCAATTCGAGTTTTTCGGGGTTCATGGGCTTCAGCGTTTGATTCGATAGCGGGGAAAATACAGGCATTCTGCATGAAGGCCAAATGACAGATCATGCAAATAACGTCGATACAGATGGTTCAATAATTCGTAAGTCATTGAAATAAAACAAATAAGTAATTTTTCAAAACCTGGCACGAGCGCTGCAATCATTAAGACAACTTTCTCAACCCACATAAGGAATTGAAAAATGACTGACATCAATAAAGAATCCATCTCCGTACTGAACGACCTGATCGAAACCAGCATCGACGGCCAAAAGGGTTTCCAGGAGTGCGCTGAAGACATCAAGCACCCAGAGCTCAAAGCCCTGTTCGTCAAGCGTTCCGCCGATTGCGCCACTGCCGCCGCCGAACTGAAAACCGCCGTGCGTGCCCTGGGTGGCGATCCGGAAGATTCCGGCAGCATGGCCGGTGCGCTGCATCGCGGTTGGGTTGACGTGAAGTCGATGGTGACCGGTAAGGACGAAGAATCGGTGCTGAACGAAGCCGAGCGCGGTGAAGACCACGCACTGAAGGCTTACAAGGAAGCGATCGAGAAGATCAACAAGCACAACCTGCTGGGTATTCGTGATCTGGTTGAACGTCAGTACCACGGCGTGCAGCGCAACCACGACCAGGTTAAAGCCCTGCGTAACCAGGCTCGCGCTCAGTCGTAAGCCCTGGGTTGTACATGCTGTAAAAGCAATGTGGGAGGGGGCTTGCTCCCGATAGCGGTGGATCAGTCGATAGGTTTATTGACTGAATCACCGCCATCGGGGCAAGCCCCCTCCCACATTTGTATTGCGTCATTTTCAGCCAATGCTGATTGGCGGCAATTCGGTCAACGTCACTACCTGCTGTTTGCGCGGGGCAAGAATCTCCGCTTCGCCATCCACTACCAACTCATCGCGCTGGTTGAACACTCGCGTGGCAATGCGTACACGAAACTTGGGCAGCTTCTCCAGGATTTCCAGGCGCACGGTGAGGGTGTCGCCGATCTTGACCGGCTTTTGAAAGCTCATCTGCTGGCCGATATAAATCGTGCCCGGGCCAGGCAGTTCACAGGCTACCGCCGCGCTGATCAACGCACCGCTGAACATGCCATGGGCGATGCGTTCTTTGAACATGGTCGCCTTGGCATACTCGGCATCAAGGTGCACCGGGTTGTGATCGCCGGACATGGCGGCGAACAGCTGGATATCGCGCTCTTCGACGGTCTTGCTGAAGCTGGCGGTCTGGCCGACTTCAAGGGCCTCGTAGGGGGTGTTGGTTACCTGGGTCATCTAAAGGTGCATCCTGTGGCTAATCGATAATTTAATTGGCTGATTTTAAACGAAAAATTATTCGCAGCGGGTGGGCCTGCGCACTGTCAGGGCGTGATCGAGCCATGTCAGCACATCCGCGGTGACGTCGTCGCGGTTGGTTTCGTTGAACACTTCATGACGTGCCTGCGGGTAGAGCGTCAATTGCAGGTGCTGGCAGCCCGCGTCGCGCAGGGCATGGGCCAGGCTTTTGAGACGCTTGCCTTCACTCACCGGATCACATTCGCCGCCGATTATCAGAATTGGCAGGCCCGGATCGATCTGCGCGAGATTGGACGCTTTGCTGATTTGCTGCAAGCCGCCGAGCAGATCGACCCACAGCTGGTTGGTGCAGCGGAAACCGCAAAGCGGGTCATGAATGTATTGGTCGACTTCAACCGGGTCGCGGCTGAGCCAGTCGAAGGCGGTGCGATTGGGTTTGAACGCTTTGTTGAAGGAGCCGAACGACAGAAAGTCAATCAATGCACTACGCCCGCGCAAACCCTGGCGCGCGCGCTCGATACGGGCAATCGCCCGTGCCGCGCGATACAACGCCACCGGCTGGAAATTCGAACCGCTGAGTATCGCCCCATGCAGGCTGGCGCTGTGATGCAGCAGATAGGCCTGGGCGATATAGCTGCCCATGCTGTGGCCGAGCAAAATAATCGGCAGCCCCGGTTGCTGCTGGCCGATGTGCTGGTTAAGGCTGGCCAGGTCGCCCACCACTTTGTTCCAGCCATCCTCTTCGGCGTACAGCCCCAAGGTGCCTTCGTCGGCGGTACGGCCATGCCCACGTTGGTCCAGCGCATACACACCATAGCCGGCGCCGCACAACGCCTGCGCCAGGCGCCCATAGCGGCCGCTGTGCTCGGCCATGCCATGGGACAGCATCACCAAGGCCCTGGGAGGCTCGGCGGGCATCCATTGATTGACGTACAGGCGGCTGTGGTCGTTCGCGGTCAGCCAGAAAGTGCTGTGGTTCATGGCGGTTCCTTTGCGCAGGGTCGTTGCAGTGTATAGCTCATCGGGTGGGGGGCGGGGTATCTGCCTGCGCCTCAGCGACAAGATTCATACAATCAATGACACAGTTGAGTGTATTGCCTGTTTGGCCATTACTGCTAACGTCCTCAAAGCTCCGCTCTTTGTAGCTGCATAGAAAAGCGGCCGGACACACTCAGGTAAAGAGGACAAGAATAATGCAACCTGATTTTTGGAATGACAAACGCGCGGCGGGTGTGCCCAACATCATCGACCTTACTGCCTATCAGTCAGTGATCGAAGTCTTCGAGCGTTCCTGCAAGACCTTTGCCGACCGTCCGGCGTTCAGCAACATGGGCATTACCCTGACCTACGCCGAGCTTGAGCGCCAGAGTGCGGCGTTCGCCGGTTACCTGCAGCAGCACACCGACCTCAAGCCCGGCGAGCGCATCGCGGTGCAGATGCCCAACGTGTTGCATTACCCGATTGCGGTTTTTGGCGCACTGCGCGCCGGGCTTATTGTGGTCAATACCAACCCGTTGTACACCCCGCGTGAAATGCGCCACCAGTTCAAGGACGCCGGCGTGCGTGCGCTGGTCTACCTCAACCTGTTCGGTTCGCGGGTACAGGAGGTGTGTACCGACACCGAGATCGACTACCTGATCGAAGCCAAAATGGGCGATTTCATGCCCGCCGCCAAAGGCTGGCTGGTCAACACCCTGGTCGACAAAGTCAAGAAGATGGTCCCGGCCTACCACCTGCCGCGTGCGGTGTCGTTCAAGCGCGCCTTGCACATGGGCGCGGGCCTGGGCGTGACGCGACATCCGGTGAGCCTCGAGGACATCGCCGTGCTGCAATACACCGGTGGCACCACCGGCCAGGCCAAGGGCGCGATGCTCACCCACGGCAATCTGGTGGCGAATATGCAGCAGGCGCGGGCGTGCATGTCGCAACTGGGGGACGACGGCCATCCGCTGATCAAGGAAGGGCAGGAGGTGATGATTGCGCCGCTGCCGCTGTACCACATCTATGCATTCACCGCGAATTGCATGTGCATGATGGTGTCCGGCAACCACAACGTGCTGATCACCAACCCGCGCGACATCGGCGGGTTCATCAAGGAACTGAAGAAGTGGCGCTTCACCGGGCTGCTGGGGCTCAACACGCTGTTTGTGGCGCTGATGGAGCATCCGGACTTCAAGAGCCTGGACTTCTCTCATCTCAAGTTGACCAATTCCGGCGGCACGGCGCTGATCAAGGCCACCGCCGAGCGTTGGCAGCAGATCACCGGTTGTACGATTGGCGAGGGCTACGGCCTGACCGAAACTTCACCGGTGGCCAGCACCAACCCCTATGGCAATCAATCGCGGCTGGGCACAGTAGGCATTCCGGTGCCGGCCACGGCCATGAAGGTGATCGATGACGAGGGCGTTGAGTTGCCGTTGGGTGAACGCGGCGAACTGTGCATCAAGGGCCCGCAGGTGATGAAGGGCTATTGGCAGCAACCGGCGGCCACGGCCGAGGCGCTGGACGCCGAGGGGTGGCTCAAGACCGGCGATATCGCCGTGATCGATACCGACGGCTTTATACGCATCGTCGACCGCAAGAAAGACCTGATCATCGTCTCGGGTTTCAACGTCTACCCCAATGAGATCGAAGACGTGGTGATGGCCCATCCGGCCGTGGCCAACTGCGCGGTGATCGGCGTGCCGGATGAGCGCACGGGAGAAGCGGTGAAGCTGTTTGTGGTCGCGCGTGCCGAAGGTGTGAGCCTTGAGGAATTGAAGGCCTACTGCAAGACCAACTTCACCGGGTACAAAGTGCCCAAGCATATTGTGCTCAGGGATTCGCTGCCGATGACGCCGGTGGGGAAAATCCTGCGGCGGGAGCTGCGCGACATCGCCTGAACCGAATAGCTACAAAATGTGGGAGGGGGCTTGCTCCCGATTGCGGTGTTTCAGGCACAGATGCAGTGACTGACACTCCGCCATCGGGGGCAAGCCCCCTCCCACATTGTTTTGTATTGCCCGCAAAGCCCCATTACAGAGCCTTTCAGTGGGTTATTTTGTCTGCGTTAAAAGTGTGACCAATTATTGTAGGACAGTCGTGTTAGTGACCGTGGGGCCCTCTTTTGGCTCTAGTCGGCCCTTGGCAAAGCTGCTACTCTCGGCGCGCTTTGTGACGTCTAGGCCTGCTTGAAGCGCCAGATTCACCTTAAAAAAACATACACCAATAATAATCGCATCAAATGCGATGATGAATTCGCGTCGCTGAGGAGTGGGCTTCCATGAACGAAGACTTTTGGAAGGATAAGTACCCCGCCGGGATTGCTGCACAAATCAATCCAGACGAGTATCCGAATATTCAGGCGGTACTGAAGCAGTCCTGCCAGCGCTTCGCCAACAAACCGGCTTTCAGCAACCTGGGCAAGACCATCACCTACGGTGAACTGTACGAATTGTCCGGCGCATTCGCCGCCTACCTGCAACAGCACACCGACTTGAAGCCTGGCGACCGAATCGCCGTGCAACTGCCCAATGTCCTGCAATACCCGGTCGCCGTATTCGGCGCTATCCGTGCCGGGCTGATCGTGGTCAACACCAACCCGCTGTACACCGCGCGGGAAATGGAACACCAATTCAATGACTCCGGGGCCAAGGCCCTGGTTTGCCTGGCCAACATGGCGCACCTGGCTGAAAAAGTCGTGCCCAAGACCGCCATCAAACACGTGATCGTGACCGAAGTCGCCGACCTGCTGTCGCCGTTCAAGCGCCTGTTGATCAACAGCGTGATCAAGTACGTGAAGAAAATGGTCCCGGCCTATCATTTGCCGCAAGCGATCAAGTTCAATGACGTGCTGGCCAAGGGGCAGGGCCGGGCGGTCAGCGATGCCAACCCGGCCAGCGGCGATGTGGCGGTGCTGCAATACACCGGCGGCACCACCGGCGTGGCCAAGGGCGCGATGCTCACCCATCGCAACCTGGTCGCCAACATGCTGCAATGCAAGGCGCTGATGGGCTCCAACCTCAACGAAGGGTGCGAGATCCTGATCACGCCGCTGCCGCTGTACCACATCTATGCGTTTACCTTTCATTGCATGGCGATGATGCTGATCGGCAACCACAACATCCTGATCAGCAACCCGCGCGACCTGCCGGCGATGGTCAAGGAGCTCTCGAAGTGGAAGTTCAGCGGCTTTGTCGGCCTTAATACCCTGTTCGTGGCGCTGTGCAACAACGAAGCTTTCCGCAAGCTGGATTTCTCCGCGCTGAAGGTCACTCTTTCAGGCGGCATGGCGTTGCAGCTGGCGGCCGCCGAACGCTGGAAAGCCGTGACCGGTTGTGGCATCTGCGAAGGCTACGGCATGACCGAGACCAGCCCGGTGGCCACGGTCAACCCGATCCAGCATATCCAGATCGGCACCATTGGCATCCCGGTGCCCTCCACCGTGTGTAAAGTGATCGCCGACGACGGCACCGAGCTGCCGCTGGGCGAAACCGGCGAGCTGTGCGTGAAGGGCCCCCAGGTCATGAAGGGCTACTGGCAGCGCCAGGACGCAACCGACGAAATGCTCGACAGCGAAGGCTGGCTGAAGACCGGCGACATCGCGATCATCCAGCCCGACGGCTACATGCGTATTGTCGATCGCAAGAAAGACATGATCCTGGTCTCGGGTTTCAACGTGTATCCCAACGAACTGGAAGACGTGCTGGCAGGCCTGCCGGGCGTGTTGCAGTGTGCGGCCATCGGCGTGCCGGATGAAAAGTCCGGGGAGCACATCAAGCTGTTCATCGTGGTAAAGCCTGGCGCCACCCTGACCAAGGAGCAGGTGATGGAACACATGCGCGCCAACGTCACCGGCTACAAGGTGCCCAAGGCCGTCGAATTTCGCGATGCGCTGCCGACCACCAATGTGGGCAAGATTCTGCGGCGTGAATTGCGCGATGAAGAACTGAAGAAGCTCGGTTTCAAAAAGTAACGCACTTCAAATGTGGGAGGGGGCTTGCTCCCGATAGCGGTGGGCCAGTCGCAGATAACGTGACTGACACTTAGCTATCGGGACCAAGCCCCCTCCCACATTTATGACTGCGTTATTACAGGGCGAACTGCGCAAAGCTGATTCCCGCACCGGCAGGGCGCACGTCCTTGAGGAACGAGTCCTTGTCGGCGCTCAGTTCCAGGGTGATTTCCGGCTTGCGCTTGCCGGCATTGCGCACCACCAACCCTTCGAGGTTCTCACGCAGGAACGCCGTTGGCACTTTCAGGTGCAGCAGTTGGTCAGTCTCGGCGTTGTGCATCAACAAGTGGATCCACTCGTACTGGCCCACGCCAATCCGCGCCACTGGCAAGTCGAACCACCAGATATTGCGTTTGGGGTCCAGGTCGGTGAAATGGCAGTTGTTGACGCCGAGTACGGCGCCGCCCAGTTCCTGGTTTCTGCGGGCGATGGCCTGTGCTTTATTGAGTTTCATAACCTTCCTACGGGATCTGTTATTCAGCGTTCGAGCCTGAATCTGCCGGGCATTCTCGTGGGTTGGCCGCAAAACATAAAGGCAAACCTGCCCCTTTCGATCAAATGCACACTTAAAAATAATTGAAACTCTGGCGCTTGGCTTCCAGTCAACCGCTACGTAGTGACCTAAAACCATTTGATTGTTATCAGGAGTAATACCATGACCAGCACTTCCGATAAGGTAAAAGGCGTAGCTAATGAAGCCGCCGGTAACATCAAGCAAGGTGTCGGCAAGGTGACGGACAACGACAAACTGC
This sequence comes from Pseudomonas sp. R4-39-08, assembly GCF_003852275.1. Lineage (NCBI taxonomy): Bacteria > Pseudomonadati > Pseudomonadota > Gammaproteobacteria > Pseudomonadales > Pseudomonadaceae > Pseudomonas > Pseudomonas sp. R4-39-08. The sequence goes on along the minus strand of NZ_CP027733.1, from coordinate 4,505,817 downwards.
GTGCTGAAGGCGTGATCCAGGAAAAGAAAGGCGAAGCTCAGCAGGCAGTGGGCAAGACCAAGGACGCAGTGAAAAAAGCGACCGAGTAAGACGGTCCGGCTGGCTCATCCCAGCAGCCCGACGGCCATCTACGGATGGCCGTTTTTGTATCCAAGGCTGCAACTAAAGTTTAGAAATTGTTTCAAAGTCGCCAAATGGGCTACTTTGATGTAGAAAACGGCCCCTGAGTCGCCCGCGACCCCAACCTCTTTGCGGCGAAAGGAGACGCTATGATTTTTCCGGTACTCGATGGTCTCAAGCTGCACAAGGTGCTGGTGCGCACCGTAACGGAATTCGTCGACGACGAGATGCCCACCTACGCCTCGGCTTTGGCCTACCAGATGCTGTTCTCGTTGTTTCCCTTCCTGTTGTTCCTGATTGCCCTGATCGGTTTCCTGCACCTGCCGGACTTCTTCACCTGGCTGCGCCTGCAGTCGGAGCTGGTATTGCCGCCCCAGGCACTGGAGCAGGTCAACCCGGTGATCGACCAGTTGCAGCAATCCAAGGGCGGGCTGCTCTCGGTGGGTATCGTGATCGCCCTGTGGACCGCCTCCGCTGGCGTACGCCTGATGATGAGCGCGATGAATGCGGCCTATGACGTGGTGGAGGGGCGGCCGATCTGGAAGCGTTTCCCGCTATCGATTTTCTACACCATCGGCATCGCCGGCATGCTGCTCGCCGCCGCCGCGCTGATGGTGCTCGGCCCGCAGGTGATGGAATGGCTGGCGGGGCAGATCGGTATGCAGGAGTTCGTCGTCACGCTGTGGACCATCCTGCGCTGGCCGCTGATCGTGATCCTGCTGATGTTTGCCGTGGCCCTCATGTACTACGTGATGCCGGACGTCGAACAGGAGTTTCGCTTTATCACCCCCGGTTCCGTATTGGCGGTGGTGGTGTGGATCGTCGCTTCCCTCGGCTTTGGCTACTACGTCAAGACCTTCGCCGACTACAACGCCATGTACGGCAGTATCGGCGCGATCATCGTGTTGCTCTTGTACTTCTATATTTCCGCCGCCGTGCTGTTGCTTGGCGCGGAGATGAACGCCGTGATCGAACACATGTCCGCCGAAGGCAAGGACCCCGGCGAAAAAGAAATCGACGAACCGGGCCATACCGGTGAAAAACAACATGTCTCAGGCCTGGGCCGGGACCATTCCAAGCCTCTTACCGTTGAGCCTGATCAATGATCCGTGAAATCCTGAAAATGGGCGATGAACGTCTGCTGCGCATCGCCCCGCCAGTGCCGCCGGAAATGTTCGACAGCCCCGAGCTGTGGCAACTGATCGATGACATGTTCCAGACCATGGAACACGTGGGCGGCGTCGGCCTGGCTGCGCCGCAGATCGGTGTGGACCTGCAATTGGTGATCTTTGGTTTCGAGGCCAGCGAACGCTACCCGGAGGCACCACCGGTACCGCAGACCATCCTGATCAACCCGTTGATCACACCGCTCAGCCCGGTGCTGGAAGAGGGATATGAGGGCTGCCTGTCCGTCCCCGGCCTGCGCGGCGCTGTGGACCGCTATCAGCAGATCCGCTACGAAGGTTTCGACCCCAAGGGCGAGCCGATCGTACGCTTCGCCGACGGCTTCCATGCACGGGTGGTGCAGCATGAGTGCGATCACCTGATCGGGCGGTTGTACCCGTCGCGGATTACCGACTTCAGCAAGTTCGGGTTTATCGAAGTGATGTTCCCGGAAATGGACCCAACCGCCGACGAATGACCAGCAGACTGCAACAGGTCCAAATGTGAGAGGGGGCTTGCTCCCTGTAGGAGCGAGCTTGCTCGCGAAAGATGTCAACGATAACGCGTGCTTGCTGAATGAACGCGGTGCCTGTGAGTTTTTCGCGAGCAAGCTCGCTCCTACCCACTTCTATCGGGCGCAAGCCATCAGGTTATCGAGGCCCATCGCGATCATCGGTTTGTTGCGCTTGTAGCGCACCAACCGCTCACTGAGCGATTGCGGCAACACCGTGTCCTGGGAAAAACCCATGCGCTGGTACAGCGTTTCAAGGTCCGGATGGCACAACAGCCAGACCTTGCCGTCCACACCCGCCACCGCCTGTTGAATCAACCGCGCCGCCAGCCCCTGGCCGCGATAAGCCGGGTCAACGAACACGCCGGTCAGCCATTGCCCACCGACCACGGGGGTCAGGCATAACCCGGCAACGATCTGCGTGTCCCTCGCCACCCACAATTGCCCGTCCTTGAGCGCCTTCATCGACGAGTTGTGGCTGCGGTAAAACTTGTTCAGCAGCGGCCATAGCGGCGCTGCCAAGCGTTCGATGTGCATGTTCAAACCAATGAAAGGGCGAGGCGGGCATTGTAGCCGTTGCCGGCAGGGCGCAAACATCGGCCTGCGAGTCCGCATATAAAGTTATAAATAGATGACTTTTTAATATTATTAATGAATAAGATGGCTTGCTAGGATCGCTGCTTCGAAGCACCCGACATACCGTGCCCAACCGCACCCGCCGTCAAGGTCAAGGAAGCGCTCTTATGCTGAAAATAATTGCTGTCGCCGTTCTTTCGCTGGTCGCCGCAAACGCCTTGGCCGCCGATCCAGCCACGCTGCGCATTGGCTATCAGAAAAGCTCGGTAAGCATGGTCCTCGCCCGTGAGCACAAGCTGTTCGAAGCCGCGCTGCCCGGCACCCAGGTGCAGTGGACCGAGTTCCTCGGTGGCCCGCCGCTGATCGAGGCGCTGAACGCCGGCAGCCTGGACATCGGCAATATCGGCGACATCCCACCCATTTTCGCCCAGGCCGCGGGTATCGAGTTGCAGTACATCGCCGTCGAGCCCAATGAGGGCAAAACCGAAGCCGTGCTGGTGCCTCAAGCCAGCCCCATTCAGAGCGTGGCCGAACTCAAGGGCAAGCGCGTGGCGCTGCTCAAGGGTTCCAGTGCGCACAACCTGTTCCTCAAGAGCCTGCTGCGCGCCGGCTTGCAGTGGAAAGATGTGAACGTGGTGTACCTGTCGCCCTCCGACGGGCGCGCCGCGTTCGAGCAAGGCAAGGTGGACGCCTGGGTGGTGTGGGACCCTTACTACTCGGCCGCCGTGGTCGACGGTGCCGCCCGCGTGTTGGGCACCGGCGAGGGCCTCAATCCGGCCGGCAGCTTCTTCGTGACCAGCAGCGCGTTTGCCCGGCAAAATCCCCAAGCCATTGCCACCATCCTGCAAACCCTCGGCAAGGCGCAGCGTCTGTCCCTGGACCAACCCGAAGACAGCATCGCGCTGATGGCCAAGACCCTGGGCCTGCAACCGGCGGTGGTCAAACGCTACTTCGAACACCGCTCGCCCGAGCCGATCCGGCCGCTGCAGGCGGTCGACATCGCCAATCAGCAACGCACCGCCGATTTGTTTTTCGCCAATGGCTTGATCCCGAAAAAGGTTGATGTGCAGCAGGTTGTGTTCAAAGGTCCATAAGCCCTGGGGCGAGGGAGCGGCTCCCTCGCCACTACTTGATCACCTGACCGCTCATGGATTTTCCGCTGCCAGGGCCGCAACCACAGTGGGCCGCTTGCCCACCCGTTGTTGAAATGCCACCAACGCCGGCCATTCATTCAGCTCAATCCCATGAACCGCCGCCCAACGCAGCACCACAAACAGATACGCATCCGCTACCGAATACTGCGCGCCCAGCAAATAATCCTGTTGCTCCAACGTTTGCACCAGCACCGCAAAACGTTTGAATAATGTGGCCTGGAACAGGGCCCGCACCTCGCCCTGGATTGCCCTGTTGAAAAAGACCGCCAGCCCGCCATGCACTTCGGTGGCGATGAAATTCAACCACTCTTGCAAGCGCACGCGCTCCCAGCTGCCGTTGGCCGGGGCCAGATGGGCATCGGGCTTCAGGTCGGCGAGGTATTGCAGGATCGCGCTGGCTTCGGTCAACACCTGGCCGTTGTCCAGTTGCAGTGCCGCTACGTAACCTTTGGGGTTGATCTGCAGGAAATCCCTGCCGTCGGCCGTGGTCTTGGCTTGGTTATCCACGCGCACCAGGTCGAAGGGCAAGGCCAATTCCCGCAGCACGATATGGGGGGCGAGCGAGCAGGCATTCGGGGAAAAATACAGTTTCATGGAGGGCCTCTATGTCGGGTTTGCGCCAGTCTCGCGGGCATGGCACCGTGGGTAAAATTAAAGCTTCATACCCCACCCATAAGGACAGCTACTGCCATGATGAACTTGATGCATTGGCGCCTGCTGGTGGCGGTGGCCGATCACGGCAGCATCACCGCCGCTGCCGAACGGGTGGGCATGACCCAGTCCGCCGCCAGCCAGGCCATGGCATCCATGGAGACCGCGTTGGGCGCGCAGCTGTTCACCCGCGAGCCGCGCAAGACCTTGCCCACCGCCTTGGGAGCGAGCGTGATCGAACAGGCAAGGGTGATGCTCAGCGCCCTGCAGGCGATACGCTGCCGCGTGGAGGAAGCCCGACCCATGCTGCGTGGGAACCTGCGCATCGCGTGTTTCCCTCAGGTATTGGCGAAGTTTCTGAGCCCCAGGTTGCAGCGTTTTGCGCAGTTGTATCCGGGCATTGAGGTCACCACCCTTGAGGTCACCGACGACGAAGTGCATGCCTTGCTCGACGCCGACCTGGTCGACCTGGGCGTGGTGCTCAACCCAGAACCCGAGCGCAACCCCACGCTATTGGGGCGGGACACTTGGCTGGCGGTGGTGCCAGCCCGGCACGCGCTGGCGCAGCAGGTCACGGTGACCCTTGCGCAGTTGCTGGAGCAGCCCTTCGTGCTTGCCACCGGCGGCTGCAGCGTAAACGCCCGCAGCCTGAGTGCCGACGCCGGACTGACGCTGCGCGATGTGCGTGCCGAAGTGCGTGAATGGAGCAGCGCTTTCAGCCTGGTACGCGAGGATGTCGGCGTGACCCTGGTGCCGGAAACGACCCTGCCGGCCCAGTGCCAGGGCCTGCGCGTGCTGCCCCTGAGCGTGCCGATACACCGCGAGTTCGCCCTGGTCGGCTCGCCAAACCGCTCATCTTCTGCGGCCGCCGATGCGTTGCTGGCAATGCTGGCTGATAACTGAAAACGCCGCTGACCTGATGTGAAAGAAATTCAAAATGTGGGAGGGGGCTTGCTCCCGATGGCGGTGGATCAATCAATGAATCGGTGGCTGATACGCTGCTATCGGGGGCAAACTCCCTCCCACATTTTTTGTTCAGCTGTGTGGCTTAGATTGCTGCCAGGGTGTCTTTCACTGCCTGGGCCTGTGGAGCAGCCGCCTTCGCCGCTACCTGCTGCTGTTGCTGCTCCTTTAAACGCTCAGCCACTTGCCGGGCAATCGCGTCCTGTTGTTGCTGCGGCAGGGCCTGCACTTGCTCTTCTGTCATCCCCTGCTCCTTGAGCAACTGCTCGCGGATGCGCTCGGCCGGGGATTTGCTCATGTATTCGCTGAGTTCAGCCCGCGCCCCGGAGGTCGTCGCTGTGGCTTGCAACTGCACGCGGGTCTTGGCGAAGGCCTCGTCGATGCGATCGCTCGCCTTGTCCAGGTCCTTCTGGGCGGCCGGCACCGTCACGCTTTGCTGCGCCGTTTGCAGGGCGCCGCTGTACAGCGCGCTGGCAGCGGCGTTGGCCGGGTCCATGTCGGAGCGCTTGAGCTGTTGGACGGTCGACGCGGCTTGGGTGTCGTTGTTAACCAGCATGATCGGTCACCTGGGGGAATGTTCGGTGTGACAGCTGGAGCAATTAGCATGCCGGGCACGACGTGCCCGCTTTTATTGGGAGGCAAGCCGCCGTCGCGGCAAACACTGTCCTGTCGACGGCCAACCCTTGCCGTCAGTGGGCGATATTCTCCAGTGCCAGGTTACGCGTTCGCGGCCCGAACCAACTGATGGTGATCATCACAATCAACATGCTGCTCGCGATAAACGCCAGCACGCCCGGTGTGCCCAGGTGTTCGAGGATAAAACCGATCAGCAGGCTGCTGAACACCGTGGACAAGCGGCTGAACGAGTAGCAGAACCCTACCGCCCGCGCACGGATATTGGTGGGGAACAATTCGCTCTGATACGAGTGATAGCTGAAGCTCAGCCAGGCGTTGCAGAAGGTGATCATCACCCCACAGAAGATCAGCCCCACCGCCGTGGTTTGCACAGCGAACAGGCTGCCGAAGATCACCGCACCCAAGGCCGAGCCGACAATCTGCCACTTGTTCTCAAAACGGTTGGCGACCTTCACGAACAGCAGCGGGCCCAGCGGATAGGCGAGCGTGATGATAAAGGCGTAGAGCAGACTATGGGTTACGCTGACGCCCTGGCCCGACAGCAAGGCGGGCAACCAGTTGCCAAAACCGAAGAAACCGATGGCCTGGAACACATGGAAGACGATCAGCATCAAGGCGCGACGGCGGTAGGGCGGTTGCCAGATATCGGCGAAACGGCCGCTGCCCTGCACGCTGACAGCCTCGGGTTCCGGCGCATCCAGAGGCTTGCCGTGATCCTTCAGGCAGCGCGCTTCAAGGGTGTCCATGATCGTGCCGGCTTCCTCGAAACGACCTTTCTGCGCCAGCCAGCGCGGTGATTCCGGCAGGCGCTTGCGCAGTTGCCAGATAAACAATGCAAACACCGCACTGCTGAGCACCACCCAGCGCCAGCCGGAGATCCCGAACGGCGCCTGGGGCACCAGCCACCATGACATCAGCGCCACCGCCGGCACCGACAGGAACTGGATGAAAAATGCAAAGGCAAACGCCGAACTGCGCATGCGCTTGGGCACCAGTTCCGACAGATAGGCGTCGATCGTCACCAGTTCAATACCCAGTCCGATCCCCACCAGAAAGCGCATGCAGATAATGCCCAGGGCGGACGTCTGGATGCCCATCAGCACCGTGGCGACGGTGTACCAGATCAGCGCAAAGGTGAAGATCGCCCGGCGCCCGAACCGATCGGCGATGGGGCTCAGCAGGCTGGCGCCGAGGAACAGGCCGAGGAAGGTGGCCGAGGCGAACGCGGCCTGGTCGGAAAAGCCGAACACGCCTTGGCTGCCCGTGTGGAAAATCCCGTCGCTGATCAGGCCTGGGCTGATATAGGCCGTCTGGAACAGGTCATACAGCTCGAAAAAACCGCCGATCGACAGCAATGCCACCAGGCGCCAGATGCTGGCGACGGCGGGCAGGCGGTCGATACGTGCGCTGATGTGGGCGGCGCGGGTCGGGTCGATGCCGTCAGTGGTAGAGCGTGCAGGCATGGGTCAGAACACTCAGTAAGTGATGGGGATTTCAAAGACCTGGAACGCATCATCCACCGGTTGGTAACCCAGTACACGTATGGTTTCGCTCAGGTCCAGGCGCTTGAAGCGGTTATTGGAAATGCCATGGGCGACCAGGTGTTTCACATCGCGGGTGTCCACCGCGCACTGCAGCAATTGCACCGCATCGCGAGGGGTGAGCCACGCGCTGAGGTCGCGGGCGTTGTTCAGGTCTGCGTGCTGGGGAAACTCGAACGCGCCAATGCGCACGGCAATGGTCGAGAGCGGGGTTTTGGTCGCGTAATAGCCACACAGCGCCTCACCGTAGCATTTGGTCACGCCATACAGGTTGGCGGGCATCACTTGCATGTCGGGGGTGATCTCACGGTCTACCGGATAACCTTCGACAGCTTGCGCGCTGCTGGCATATACCAGGCGCTGCACGCCAGCGGCCACGGCGGCCTCGAACAGGTAGGTGGTGGCGAGGATATTATTGGGTAGCAGCTCCTCGAACGACGCAGCGGGGTCTGGGATACCCGAGAGGTGTACAACCACCTCGATGTTTTCGAGCAGGCTGGCGAGGACGGATTTGTCGCTCAGGTCAGCGCGCACGAAACGGTGTTCGCCCAGAGCGAAATCCGGCTCGACACGGTCGGTCAAGGTGAAGCGGTAGCGGTCTTTCGACGCTTCGAAAAAGGTCTTGCCGATTTTGCCGCAGGCGCCGGTCAGCAGTACGTTGAGTCCGTTCATGGTGTGTCCTTGTTAATTATGGCCGTCGAGCGCGAAGGTCTTGAAGCCTGCATGCTGCCCGCCGAGTCGTTGGTAATACGCCGCGATGGCGGGGTAGGGCGGACGCTCCATGGGCGTCACTTGCCAGCGGTGTACCGAGAGGCCGATCAGGATATCGGCGAGGGTGAATTCATCGCCCGCTACGTAAGCGCCGGTCTTGGCCAACTGTTGTTCCAGAATGCCCATCACGCTGTTCCAGCGCTGCACGGCGGCGGCAATCTGTGCTGCGTCCAGGCCGTCGGGATTGTTACGCACCAGCGCGGTGAACGCATCGCCCCAGGCACGGTTGAGTTCGACCGCTTGCCAGTCGATCCATTGTTCGACGCGCGCCCGTGGCGCGGGCTCGACGGGCAGCAGGTCAGTGCGTTGATAGAGGCCGACCAGGTAGCGGCAGATGGTATTGGATTCCCACAGCACGCCATGGTCGTCGATCAGCACCGGCACCTGGGCATTGGGGTTCAAGGCGAGAAATTCGGGGGATTGGGTGGGCTTGAAGCCGATGCCCCAGTCTTCACGCACGTAGTCGATACCCAGTTCCTGGCAGGTCCACAGTACTTTTCGTACGTTAATGGAGGAGGCGCGGCCCAATATTTTCAGTGAATGTCCCATGGTGCTTCCTTGGCGATGACAAGGGGTTCAATTTAGCAGAGGCATGGGGTGGGGGGGCGAGGTTCTTGTCAGGCGTTGGCGTTAAGAGCTCTCTGGCAAGCGAAGGGCCCTTAGCGCGTCAAATGAATAAAAAATACTTCTTCAACGTGAAGGGCCAGTCAGATTAACAACACCGTTCGTTATCTTCATTTCCGGTTCACCTTCTTCCATGCCTGGCGCGTTGAAGTTAAACGTCCCCTCCAATAGCGAGTTGGCGAAATCAACACTGGATAGCGTGAAGGTTCCACTCTCCGCATAGTAGTTCCATCCAAATTCCGAGTAACGATGATAATAATAGGCAAACACTTTCTCGCCTCGTCCAATGTTGAAAGTTCCACAGGAGATATCTTTATCCAGGTAGATGAGTACAACTCGACCCCATGATCTGTCGTGGCCAACGATTACAAATTGGGTAGCGCTCGCGTCTTGAAGAGTCACTGACTCTGAGGTGAATGGGAGGGGGGTAATCGATATATTGCAGCCGATCACACCTTTGACGAACAGCGTTTTATTGGAGGTGAGCGAGTACATGGCAAGATCCTTTTCAGTGAGAATCAAGTGTCAGGAGATATCCTTGACGATGTACTTATAAGGCGCCCACCGGCGCTTGCCTACTGTCAAAGTTGACAGGTAAGGGGAGGAAAACAGCCATGTTTAGCATGGGGGGGCAGCCCCTCCCACATTTTGACCGAGTAGGGACTTAAGCGCGTGGTGTGTGTTGGTCCATGGCCTTGCCCACCAGCAAGACGCTCAGCTCGCTCAATTGGTGGATGGCCAGGGCTACGTCGCGTTGCTTGCCAGTGAGGTCATCGGACAGGTCGAGCAGCAAGGTGCTGACGGAGCACACGGTTTCGTAGCTGTTGATCAGCAGGGTTTCGGTAGAAATATCGGGGAAGACGGTGAAGAGGGTGTTTGGCGGCGTGTCGATTTCTTTGAACATTGCAATGCTCCTGGTTTAGGAGGTCCAAAAATGGGCTACTAAACCCGATCACCGAGAAATTCAGCGACCGGCAAACCTTAAAGACCGCCACCCCGTCACACAAGCCGGCGGATTCTGACGTAACCGTAGGTAATGGAGCAAGGCACTTGGCATGATGTCAGCCGCTTCCTATAGGCATCCTACGTGCGCGTGATCGTTCCTACGCCTTGCTTGGTACAGATCATGTGAACGCTTTACGAACAATGACATCCGGGCGTAGAAAATCAATGTGATAGCCATTAGTACGAACTAGGTTTGTAGGTGATATTTGTAGGTAGAGTCTGAAAACATAGTTTTTCAAGTTCTAGCTGTTGCTCTAGTAAAATTCCAAGGCGTAGTTTTTGTACTTCTGGCTTTTACGGTGCAGGAGATGCAGATATGTATCCAAGCAGAAAAGTTATAAGTGCCGCCGAACTGAAACGAGCCCTGACATTAGAGGATCTCACCGACCTCAACCCCGAGCCGCACGCAGTGCGACTATTGCTTGATCAAATTCTCCAAGGTCTGACCTCGCGTCATTGGCCTGACCCTCAGTGGCTGCAAGGGCCGCGTGTGGTTTCGGCCCACGATAACTACGGACTGCTCGGCTACGACACCTGCGAAATTACCCTGGGCAGTGCCCACACCCGTTGGGTCGATGACACCAGCCTGTTGCGTACTCAAACCACCAGTTTGATCCCGGCAGCGTTACAGCGAGCCAGTGAAAACCGCCAGACTGGGCAGATGAGGCTGTTGGCGGCGCCCGGCATGACATTTCGACGTGATAGCCGTGATCGCTGGCATTGCGCGGAACCGCATCAGATGGACCTGTGGGTATTGGGCGAGCCGCAGCTTGCTGAGCGGGACCAGCTACTGCGCCTGGTGGGAGACATCCTGGACATTGCGGTGCCCGCCATGGAATGGGTGTTCTCGGACAGCCCCCACCATTACACCGAAGGTGGTATCGAGGTGAACTTGATCCTTGATGGAGAACCGATCGAGGTGTTGGAGTGCGGGTGCATCGCCCGGTCGTTACTTGAACGCTTGAATATCGATCCGCACCACCACGGCGGCCTGGCTTTGGGGATGGGCCTGGATCGTTTGACCATGCTGCGCAAGGGCATTCCGGATATTCGACTCCTGCGTGATACCCATCCCCGCGTCAGGGCGCAAATGTTCGACTTGAAGCCGTGGCAGCCGATTTCTCGATTGCCTTCGATTACCCGAGACATTTCTCTTGCGGTGACGCCGGGGCAAAGCGAAGAAGTTATCACTGAGAAGATGCTGCTCGCCGCAGGTGAGGACGCAGCGTGGGTGGAAGAAATGCAGATCAAGGGGCGCTGGTCTCGAGATGAGTTGCCAGCGCAAGCAATCGCTCGCCTGGGGTTGTTGCCTGGGCAAGAGAACATCCTGCTTCGTATCGTGTTACGCGATTGCTCGCGATCCATCGGTTCGCGGGAGGCCAACGCGCTATACGAGCGTATCCAGGCAGCGTTGCACGAAGGCGCAGAGGGCGGCGGCTACAGGCTCCCTCCGTCCGACTAAGCGCGAGCCTTCACGTACTCTCCCGCACCTGCAACTCAAACCCCATATCCACCACCGGCTTGGCGATCCTGTTACCCGCCATGATCGTCAGCAAGTGCTCCGCCGCACGCCGGCCGATGGCTTCGCGGGGGGTGCTGATGCTGCTCAGGCGCGGCACCATGAAGGAGGATGCGGGCAAGTCGTTAAAGCCCAGCACCGCTACACGCTGCGGGATATTGATGCCGTGGCGCATGGCTTCGAGCAGGGCGCCCTGGGCCAGGTCGTCGTTGCCGAAGAAAATTGCGTCCACATCCGGATGGGCTGCGAGCAGTTGCAAAAACAGTTCGCCACCCAGGCCGACCGACGAAGGGCGCGGGGTCAGCAATTCCAGCGCCGGGTCATACAGGCCGGCGTTTTGCAGTGCTCGGCGGAAACCTTCGCCACGCAGCAACGTGCGTTGATCCAGTTGCGCGCCGATGTAAGCCAAGCGTTTGTACCCACGGGACAGCAGGTGCGCCGCCGCCGTCTCACCCGCCGCCAACTGCGAGAAACCCACGCAGTTCACTCCGGCATTCGGGTCCAGGTCCATCATATATACGCAGGGCACGTTGCTGGCCTCGACCATCCGTCGCGCGCTTTCGGTGCGGTCGAACCCGGTCAGCAGCAAACCTCGAGGCTGGTAGGCCATGTAGTTGCGCAGCAGGTTTTCTTCTTCGTCACGGGAATAGTGGAAGTTACCGATCAGTACTTCAAAGCCCTTGGGCCTCAGTACTTGATGAATGGCTTCCAATGTTTCAATAAACAGCAGGTTGGACAAAGACGGCACCAGCACCACTACCGAATGGCTCTGGGCCGACGCCAGCGCACGGGCAGCGGGGTTGACCACGTAGTTGAGTTCGGCGGCGGCTTGCTGGACTTTTTCCACCAGTTCGGCGGCGACGGTGCTGATACCGCGCAGGGCGCGGGAGGCGGTGATCGGGCTGACGCCGGCCAGACGGGCAACTTCATTCAATGTGGGGCGACCGGTGGTACGGGTATTTTTATCGTTCTTAGAGGTCATCAGGCGGCTTGCCAAACAAAAATCGAGGCACTAAGGTAGCGCTGTCTCCAAACGGCTGCAAATGCTTGAACGTTGGGTTGCCTGATCCCGTTCAAATGATTGGAGCGGATGCACGCGTCACTCCATAAAAAAAGACAAGACGGCGCGGGAAAAGCCTGTTTTTGCACTAGCCTTACGCTGTGCAAAGGTAGCGCTATCTGCGTCCTGAGGTGTTTATGAGTCAACCTGTTACTGCCCTGGTCATCATGGGTGTTGCCGGCTGTGGCAAAACCAGCGTCAGCGAGGCCCTGTGCCGCCTGAACGGCGCCACCGCCATTGAAGGCGACAGCTTTCACCCCGCCGCGAACATCGAAAAGATGAGCGCCGGCCACCCCCTCAACGACGACGACCGCGCCGGCTGGCTCGACATCCTCTGCGATGAACTGCGCCGTTCGCTCAAGGCCGGGGAGCATCCGGTGCTCACCTGTTCGGCCCTGAAAAAGAAATACCGCGACCACCTGCGCGAAGCCGCGCCGGGCCTGGGCTTTGTATTCCTGGAGCTGACCCGTGAAGTGGCCGCCGACCGCGTGTCCCATCGCCCGGGCCATTTCATGCCGGCCAGCCTGATCGACAGCCAGTTCGCCACCCTTGAATCGCCCAAGGGCGAGCCGCTGACCCTGGCTCTCAACGCCAGCGAAGACAGCGTCGAGAAGCTGGCCGAGCAGACCAACACCTGGTGGCTCGAGCACGGCTTTGAACCTAATCAGTAATTTTTTGCCGGAAAGATAGCGCTATCCCCGGCAGGAAGTTCAACACCCGCTTTAATAACAACAACAAACAGGAGAGACCCCCCATGTTTGGCATGTCCCACGAGTCATACCTGCTGCTAGACGCAGTAGTCACTATCATCGGGTTGATCATTCTGATCACCAAGTTCAAGGTGCACCCGTTCATTGCACTGATCATCGCGGCCGGTTTCCTCGGCCTGACCTCGGGCATGCCCGTGGACAAGATCATCAAGGCGTTCCAGGACGGGTTCGGCGGTGTGCTCGGCTTTGTCGGCATCATCCTCGCGCTGGGTACCATGCTCGGCAAGATGATGGCCGAATCCGGCGGCGCCGATCAGATCGCCCAGACGTTGATCCGCGCCTTTGGCAAGGACAAGGTCCAGTGGGCCATGATGTTCGCCGCGTTCCTGGTGGGCATCCCGCTGTTCTTCGAGATTGGCTTTGTGCTGCTGATCCCGCTGGTGTTTATCGTTGCGCGGCGTACCGGTGTGTCGCTGATCAAGATCGGTATTCCGCTGCTCGCCGGCCTCTCGGCAGTGCACGGCCTGGTGCCGCCGCACCCGGGCCCGCTGCTGGCCATCGGCGTGTTTGGCGCGGATATCGGCAAGACCATCCTGTATGGCCTGATCGTCGCACTGCCCACCGCCATTATCGCCGGCCCGATCTTCGGTACGTTCATCGCCAAGTACATTCCGGGCAATCCGTCCCAGGAACTGGTGGATCAACTGGCCCGCGAGACCGATAACAAATCGCTGCCAAGCTTCGGCATCACCCTGGTCACCGTGCTGCTGCCGGTGTTTTTGATGCTGCTCAAAACCTTCGCCGACATCGCGTTCGCCGAAGGCAACGTGGTGCGCAACTGGATGGACATGATCGGTCACCCGATCACCGCGCTGTTGCTGGCGTTGCTGCTGTCGCTGTACACCTTCGGCCATCGCCAGGGCATCCATTCCAAGCAGATCCTCAAACTGCTCGACGCCAGCCTTGCGCCGACCGCCGCGATCATCCTGATCATCGGTGCCGGTGGCGGCTTCAAGCAGATGCTGGTGACCAGCGGCGTGGGTGACGTGATCGGCCACATGGCGGTGAATGCGCAGATCAACCCGATCCTGCTGGCGTGGCTGGTGGCGGCGGTGATTCGTGTGGCAACCGGTTCGGCCACCGTGGCGACCATTACCGGCGCGGGCATCGTGGTGCCGGTGGTGGGCATGATCCCAGGGGTTAACCGCGAGCTGCTGGTGCTGGCGACGGGGGCGGGTTCGTTGATCCTGTCGCACGTCAACGACGCGGGGTTCTGGTTGGTGAAGCAGTACTTCAACATGACCGTGGCCGAGACATTCAAGACCTGGACGGCGATGGAGACCATTCTGTCGGTGGTGGCGCTGATCTTCATCATGTTGCTGTCGTTGGTGGTGTAGGCCACGCCACTGAAACTATGTGGGAGGGGGCTTGCCCCCGATAGCAGGGTGTCAGCCACTGCATGTGGTGGCTGAGTCACCGCCATCGGGAGCAAGCCCCCTCCCACAATTTTGACCGAGTCGGGCGCTGATCTTCATCATGCTGCTGTCGTTGGTGGTGTAAGCCACACCACCCAACAAAGCTGGAAACCCAATCAAATGTGGGAGGGGGCTTGCCCCCGATAGCAGGGTGTCAGCCACCGCATGTGGTGACTGATTCACCGCCATCGGGGGCAAGCCCCCTCCCACAATTTTGACCGAGTCAGGCGCTGATCTTCATCATGCTGCTGTCGTTGGTGGTGTAAGCCATACCACCCAACAAAGCTGAAAACCCAATCAAATGTGGGAGGGGGCTTGCCCCCGATAGCAGGGTGTCAGCCACTGCGTCGGGTGGCTGATTCACCGCGATCGGGAGCAAGCCCCTCCCACTTTTTGACCGAGTCAGACGCCAGGTTTTGCTACCAGCCCGTCCGCCCGGAACATCCCGCGAATTCCCCGCACCGCCTGGCGAATCCGGTCCTGGTTCTCAATCAGCGCGAAGCGCACGTGATCGTCGCCATACTCACCAAAGCCAATCCCCGGCGATACACACACCTTCGCCTCCAGCAGCAGTTTCTTGGCAAACTCCAGCGAGCCCATGGCGGCATACTGCTCGGGAATCTTGGCCCAGACATACATCGACGCCTTCGGATTTTCCACCATCCAGCCCAGCTCATGCAGACCCTTTACCAGCACGTTACGGCGCTGACGATACTGCTCGGCAATGTCTTTCACACACTGCTGATCGCCTTCCAGCGCCGCAATCGCGGCCACTTGCAGCGGAGTGAAGGTGCCGTAGTCGTGGTAGCTCTTGATCCGCGCCAGGGCGTTGACCAGTTCCGGGTTGCCCACCATGAAGCCGATACGCCAGCCGGCCATGTTGTAGCTCTTGGACAGGGTGAAAAACTCCACCGCAATGTCCTTGGCGCCGGGCACTTGCATGATCGACGGGGCTTTCCAGCCGTCGTAGACGATGTCGGCGTAGGCCAAATCATGCACCACCAGCACGTCGTACTGCTTGGCCAGGGCGATCACGCGCTCGAAGAAATCCAGCTCCACGCACTGCGCGGTGGGGTTGGACGGGAAGCCGAGGATCATCATTTTCGGCTTGGGGATCGAGCCGCGAATCGCCCGCTCAAGCTCAGCGAAGAAGTCCACGCCGGGCACCAGCGGCACCGAGCGCACTTGGGCGCCAGCAATCACGGCGCCGTAGATGTGAATCGGGTAACTGGGGTTGGGCACCAGCACGGTATCGCCCTGGTCCAGGGTGGCCAGCATCAAGTGCGCCAGGCCTTCTTTGGAACCGATGGTGACGATGGCTTCCGACTCGGGGTCGATGTCCACCTCATAACGATCTTTGTACCAACGCGAAATCGCCCGGCGCAGGCGCGGAATGCCTTTGGACGTGGAGTAGCCGTGGGTGTCTTCACGCTGGGCGACGGTGACCATTTTCTCCACGATGTGCGGGGGCGTGGCGCCGTCGGGGTTACCCATGCTCAAGTCGATGATGTCTTCGCCGCGCCGACGCGCAGCCATCTTCAGCTCGGCAGTGATATTGAACACGTAGGGGGGGAGTCGATCTATGCGCGCAAAGCGGCGCGGCGAACCTTGGTCTGCCATTGTTGCCTCGAGGTACGTAAGCGCCCGGAACCGTCCGAGCGACGTCGGCCACTGCGGTGGCCTGCGGGCAGACAATACGGTCGATGATGGCCAGTTGTCCAGATGCGTAGGAAAAATTTCCACATGGAGCGCGACGCGGATATGCCCCTATACTCGATGCGGGTTTGTTCCCTCATAAGAAGGAGACTGTTCGTATGGATCAGCAGACAAAACAACCGTTGGAACCACGCATGGAAGCCGGCAAGGCCATGGTGATCGCCGGCGTTCAGGGGCGCTATTCGAAGGCTACCGTGGGCGATATCCCCAATCTGTGGGAGTTGTTCGACACGTGCATCAAGGACATCAAAAAGCGCGTCGGCGGCGTGACGTATGGTGTTTGCCATAACCCCAAGCACGGCGAATTCGACTACATGGCCGGTGTTGAAGTCCCGACCAAGGGCGATGTGCCGAGCAATTTCCAGTTCATCGAAATTGCGCCGCTCAATTACGCCGTGTTCACGCATTACGGGCCTGTGCGGGCGCTGGAACAGACGTACGAGCGCATCATGTTCGAATGGCTGCCGCATTCGGGCTACAAGGTGATGGGCGCGGATTTCGAGCGTTATAGCGCGGACTTTGACGGGAAAAAGGGCACCGGGACGGTGGAAATCTGGCTGCCGGTTGGACAGAAAGCCTGAGAGCCAGAACCGGGGGCGACTCAGCCCCCGAAGCTATTTTGATAACCTTGAGCGGATTGACGTATGGCGCTCGCCACCTCAGGTGCCAACCGGCAGTAGTCATCTTCGCGCTTGAGCACCATTTCAAGGGTCTGCAACAGCGCCTGGATACGCTCCTCGGGATGTTCGACTTCGCAGGTCCTGGCAAATTCGAGGATGCCCAGGCGCGAGGCGAATAACGATTTATTTCCGCCCAGGTCCAATGCCAGTGAGTCTTCCGGGATGTAAGCGGTGGTGTTTGGCAAGGCGATTGCGCAGTTGCTCCAGCACGTAGCCTTCGGGCAAATTCATCTGAAAGATAGGGTGCAGGTCCCGGCGACGGTATTCTTCCGCGCGGACGGGCATCGACAGGCTGATTGCGCTGTCGGCTTTTGCGTTATCGCTATACCGGAACAAATAGTCAGCACCAACCAGCACGCTGCCGCTGTCCCCTTGAGGCGTATGAACGCGTAGCGTGGGGCTATTCATTGAACAAGTCCTCCAGTTCCTCCAGGGTCGGCAAGGTCACAGGCACCAATTTGAATTCGCTGCCCAAGGCGGCAACCACCCGAGCATAGGCATTCATCGAGACCGAGAGGCTGCCTTTTTCGATTTCGATCAGCTTTTGCCGGGTAATTCCGGCCAACTTCGCCAGATCCACCTGCTTATATCCGCGATTCAAGCGCATGGTGCGCAGCTGGACGCCGAGTCGTTGAGTAATTACAGAAGTGTCCATGTCGCGTATACATTACTTTGCTGTTGTTAAGTTATGTATACGTTACATTTTGGCGGTGTCAACACCGGGCTGACTAAACACCCATCTCAACCTGCGCTCATACCCAATCCTTCCCCTGTAAGCCTCACCGCTATCCACCCAACCGGCTGCCAGATACAACCCCATCGCCGCTTCATTGTCCGCATCCACCGACAATTCCAGTGCCTTGATCTGCGGCCACGCCTGTAGCGCCACCTCCGGCAGCGCCAGCAAACACGCCTTGCCAAACCCACGACCCTGCTGATGCCGATCAACCTGCAACGCATGCAGCGTCGCACTGTGTTCGTCGGCCCAATGGGGCAGGCAAGGTGGACGTTTGAGGAGCAGGAAGGCTACCGGTAGCTCGTCGGCGAGCAGGGCGAAGCCTTTGATAGCGTCGGGGTTGGGGTTGACCAGCAGGCTGTTCAGCGCGCAATAGATATCACCCGAATATGCCAGTTGTTCTGGATTGACTTCCAGGCCGTCGAGCTGCTGTTTTTGTACAGCATTCAGCGCCTGATAGGGGACGAGGCGGGTGTCCATGTGCGGCATATCCGAAATCCTACAAAGAGGGGCGGATTCTAGCGTTTTTGCCGGAGGCGACATTATTTTTGTGCGGACTGTCGATTTGCCTGCAGCGCGTTCGACTAAGGGTGTCTTCCGTATTTTCCAACCCCAAGGAGTCATCGCCATGAGCACTGCCATCAACAGCCTGATCGAGCAATGGAAGCACGCCGTCGTCAGCCGTGATGTCGATAAGATTGTCAGCTTTTACGCCGACGATATCGTCTCGTTCGACGCCGTGACCGCGCTGCAATTCAAGGGCAAGGCGGCCTATCGGGCGCACTGGGAAGCGTGCATGGAGCATTGCCCCGGCCCGGGTATTTTCGAGTTTCATGAGTTGCACATCGTGGAGGCGCAAGAGAGCGCGTTTGCCCATTGGCTCGCCCACTGCGGCGGCGCCGGGCCGGATGGCGAGGTGAAGGCATGCTGGATGCGCGTCACTGCCGGCTATCAGCGTATCGACGGTCAGTGGAAGGTGGTGCATGAACACTGGTCGGCACCTTTCGATATGCAAAGCGGCGCTGCGCTGTTCGACCTCAAGCCTTGAGCGTTGCGGACTATAGTCAGTCATCCGAACACGGAGAACGCCATGAAATACCTGTGCCTGATCTACAGCAACGAACAGGTGTTGCACACCTCACCCGAGAGCCCGGCTGACACCGAGTGTTTCGCTTACGCCGAGGCGATACAAAAAAGCGGCCGGATGCTCGCCGCCGAGCCGCTGGAATCGGTCAGCACCGCCACCACCGTGCGCATGCGCGATGGCAAGCTTTCGATCACCGACGGCCCCTTTGCCGAAACCAAGGAACAGCTCGCCGGGTTCTACCTGATCGAGGCCAAGGATTTGAATGAAGCCATCCAGGTGGCGGGTGGCATTCCGGCAGCGCGGGTCGGCAGTGTGGAAGTGCGTCCCGTGCGTGAATTGAACCTGGCGTGATGACGCATAACCTGCAGGTCGAGCGTATTTACCGCAGCGAATCACGCCGCGTACTCGCGACGCTGATTCGCCTGCTCGGTGATTTCGACCTGGCCGAGGAGGCCTTGCACGAGGCGTTTTTCGTCGCCGTGCAACGCTGGCCCCACGACGGCATACCGGATAATCCACGGGCCTGGCTGGTGTCGACCGGACGCTTCAAGGCCATTGACCGCTTGCGTCGCCAGGCGCGGTTTGCCCCGTTGTTGCAGGAGCAGGCGGATGCGCTGGAGGCGGCTGACTGGAGTGCTGAAGACGTGGAAGACGACCGCCTGCGCCTGATCTTCACCTGTTGCCACCCGGCCCTGGCGGCCGACGCCCAGGCGGCGCTGACCTTGCGTGAAATCTGCGACCTGAGCACCGAAGAAATCGCCCGCGCGTTTCTCGCCACGCCGGTCACCATCGCGCAACGCATCGTGCGGGCCAAGCACAAGATCCGTGACGCGAAAATTCCCTATCAAGTGCCGTCCCTGGCCGAGCTGCCCGGGCGCCTCGACAGCGTGCTGCGCGTGATTTACCTGGTGTTCAACGAGGGCTATTCGGCCTCCACCGGCGCCGACCTCACGCGCGAAGATTTGACCCGCGAAGCCATTCGCCTCGGCCGTTTACTGATGGAGCTGTTGCCGGAGCCCGAAGTCATGGGCTTGTTGGCGCTGATGCTGCTGCATGAATCGCGTCGGCCGGCGCGCACTTCGGCGAGCGGGGAACTGGTGTTGCTGAATGAACAGGACCGCTCGCTGTGGGACGCGTCCTTGATTGCTGAAGGCTGCGCACTGGTGGAACAGGCGCTGACGACACCGCGCTTCGGGTCGTATTGCCTGCAGGCGGCGATTGCCGCCGTACATGCTGAGGCGCCGAATGCAAAGACAACCGACTGGCCGCAGATAGTCGGGCTCTACGATGTCTTGCTTCGGGCCGTGCCGTCGCCGGTGATCGAGCTGAACCGGGCAGTGGCAGTGGCGATGGGGCAGGGGCCGTTAGCGGGCCTGGCGCTGGTAGACGGCATTCTGCAGCGCGGTGAGCTACAGGATTACCACTTGGCGCATTCGGCGCGGGGTGAATTCTGCCGACAGTTGGGGCGGGTTGATGAAGCGCGCGCCGCCTATGCGCGGGCGCTGACGTTGACCCGGCAAACCCCTGAGCAGCGCTTCCTCGAGCAACGCCTGGCCGAACTCCAAGCCCATCAACAGTGACTCACTCGAGCATCTTGCCCAGCAACCAACTGCCCGCCGGCCCCGGTGGGTTCTGTCGCGACCACACCGCATCCACCGCCACCGAGCGGGGCCAGCTGCGCACCTTGAGTTCAACCAATTGCCCACCGCCAAAACGCTCCACCAGCCAGCGCGGGATCGGAGCCCAGCCGAAGCCCAGTTGCGCCATCTCCATCAACATCAGGTAACTGGGGGCCGACCATACGCGCTGGGTGCCGCGGTTTTCATTGGGATTGATGATGCTCGCCAGGCGCAATTCCCGGTGCAGCTGCAGCGTCTGCGGGTGAACCTTGGCCAGGCATGCCAACGGGTGTTTACGCGAGACGAACAGCGCGATTTCGGTACGTTCTTCAACAGGGGCAAACGTCAGGTCCGGCGGGTAAACCTCCTGCTGTTCGATAAACGCGATGTGTGTGCGGCCACTTTGCACCAAGGCGATCAAGTCTTCGCATTCAGCGATCAGGCATTCCAACTCAAGGTCCGGGTAGCGTTGTTCAAAGGCGCTGAGGGCCACCTCGAAGTGGTCGGACTGGTAGGTATCGGACATGGCGATACTCAGCTTCGGCTCCAAGCCCTGGGCCAATTGGCTCGCCGCCAGCTCCAGCCGGCTACTGGCCTCCAGCACCTGCTCCGCACGCTGCAACAACACCTGGCCGGCCGGGGTCAGCGTGGGTTTGCGGCTGCTGCGGTCGAACAGCACCACGTCCAGGTCAATCTCCAGGCTCGCCACCGCCGCACTGATGGTGGACTGGCTCTTGCCCAGCTTACGCGCCGCCGCTGAAAACGAGCCTTGGGTCGCCGCCTGGACAAACGCCTGGAGCACTTCATGGGACGCCATGAGTATCGCCTTGATCGATGGTTATTGGTTATTAAGTATCGGCTCAAGGGGTAATCATGGCAACCAACGTCCTTCACGGAGTTGGGTCATGAACCCTACCAAGTCGATTACTGAACGCGTTCTGCAAGCCCTGGGTTTTGAGGGTTTGGCTTTGTTGATCTGTACGCCCTTGCTGGTCTGGGTGACCGGCCGGCCGGCCCTGGAAATGGGCGCGGTGACCCTGGGCATCAGCTTGCTGGCGCTGAGCTGGAACGTCATTTTCAACAGCGTCTTCGACCGCCTTAAAGTGCGCCTGCAACTGCCCGGCGGCGGCTGGACGCGGGTGCTGCACGCGCTGCTGTTCGAAGGTGGCCTGATCCTGCTGGCGGTGCCCTTGATTGCCGCCTTGATGAAGATCAGCCTGTTGGACGCCTTCATCCTCGATATCGGGGTGCTGCTGTTTTTCCTGCCGTACACCTACGTCTATCACTGGGGCTATGACGTGATACGCGACAGAATTGCCAGCAAGACCCTGATTTCCCTGTGAGCGCCAGGCGCCTACAGGAACATGCCGCCGGAAGCCTCAATGCGCTGGCCGGTGATCCAATGACTGCCATCGGCCAGCAGCAGCGCGATGGCGCCGCCAATGTCGTCGGGTAAACCGGCGCGGCCCAAGGCGGTGTTGTTGGCGACCATGGCATTGATGTCAGCGTTGTCGCGCACCGCACCACCGCCGAAGTCGGTTTCAATCGCGCCGGGGGCGAGGATATTGACGCTGATGTCACGTGCGCCCAGTTCCTTGGCCTGGTAGCGGGTCAGCACTTCCATCGCGCCTTTCATGGCCGCGTAGGCGGCGTAGCCCGGCAGGCTGAAACGCGCCAGGCCGCTGGACACATTGAGAATGCGCCCACCGTCGCGAATCAACGGCAACAGATTCTGTGTGAGAAAAAACGGCCCCTTGAAATGAATCGCCACCAGTTGGTCGAACTGGGCTTCGGTGGTTTCGGCAAAGCTTGCATGCAGGCCGATGCCGGCATTGTTGATCAGAAAATCAAAGCGGTCCTGTGCGAAAACATCCTTGAGCGCGCCGGTAACTTCATTGACGAACCCTGCGAACGTCGCGCTCTGGCTCACGTCCAGTTGCAACATGGCCGCGCGGCCGCCCAGCTGTTCGATCTGCGCCACTAACGCCTGGGCCTCATCGGCCTTGCTGTGGTAGGTACCGATGATATCGACCCCCTGGGCGGCAAGGTGCAGTGCAGCGCTTTTGCCCAAGCCGCGGCTGGCGCCGGTGATCAATGCGATTTTACGTGTGGTCATGCTGCAGTCCTCTGAGGTGGTAGTGGGACTGAGTGTATTTGTACGCCGGCAACGTGATAAACAGGGCTATATCGGAATCACTGGTCGGGCAAGGCGAACAATCCCATGAATAAACTGGAGCTGCTGCGCACGTTCGTGCGTGTCACCGAACTGTCGAGTTTCACCCAGGCTGGCGAGAGCCTTGGCCTGCCGCGCTCCACCGTGTCCGAGCAGGTGCGGACTCTAGAAGAACTGCTCGGTGCGCGCCTGTTGCAACGCACCACGCGCAGGGTGCAGGCCACCCAGGACGGCCGGGTTTTGTATGAGCGCAGCAAGGATTTGCTGGCGCATATGGAGGAACTGGAAGGGCTGTTCCGACAGGACGAAACCCAATTGGCCGGCAGCATCCGGGTGGACATGCCCAACGCGATGGCGCGCACCTTGATCGTGCCCAACTTGCCCCCGTTCATGGAGCGGCATCCGCTGATCGACATGCAGATCAGTAGCTCGGACCGCCAGGTGGACCTGATCGCCGAAGGCTTCGACTGTGTCGTGCGCGTGGGCGCCCAGCCCGATCAAAGCGTGGTGGCGCGGCGGGTGTGCAGCCTGCCCATGGTCAACTGTGTGAGCGCGGCGTATGTGCAGCGCTACGGCAGGCCCGAAACCCTGGCTGACCTTGAGCACCATCAACTGGTGCATTACGTACGCCCGCTGGGCGCACGCTCGGCGGGGTTCGAATACGTGCAAGGCGGCAAGGTGCAGCGGCTGCCGATGGCCGGGCGCGTGACCGTCAACAGCACCGATGCGTATCAAGCGGCGTGCCTGGGGGGCTTTGGCATCATTCAAGTGCCACGGCTGGGCATCTGCGAATTGTTGGTCAGCGGCGAGCTGGTGGCGGTGCTGCCGGATTACCCGGCGCCGCCGCTGGACGTGTCGTTGCTCTACGCCGGCCAGCGGCATTTGCCCTTGCGCGTGCGGGTGTTCATGGAGTGGCTGGCGGCCACGCTGCACGCGCATCTCTAGAGGCGAACGTGGCTCAGAACAGTTGCGTGAACAGCCAGTAAAGGCTGCCCGACAACACAATTGCCGCCGGCAACGTCAGCACCCAGGCCATCAGCAAATTGCGGATGGTGCGCATCTGCAAGCCGCCGCCGTTGGCCACCATGGTTCCCGCCACACCCGATGACAATACGTGGGTGGTCGACACCGGCAGACCGAACATGTCGGCCGCGCCGATGGTCAGCATCGCCACGGTTTCGGCCGAGGCGCCTTGGGCGTAGGTCAGATGGGTCTTGCCGATCTTTTCGCCCACCGTCACCACGATGCGCTTCCAGCCAACCATGGTGCCAAGCCCCAGGGCGATGGCCACCGCGATCTTGACCCACAGCGGGATGAAGCGCGTGGCGCTGTCGATCTGTTGCTTGAACAGCTGCAGCTTGTCTTGGGTGTCGGCGTCGAAACCGCCGACCTTGCCCTTGTCCATCAAGCGAATGGTTTCGCTGGTCAGGTACATGTCGTTACGCACGTTGCCCACCGCTTCAGCCGGTACCGCAGCCAGGGAGCCATAGCCTTTGACCTCGGCACCGATGTGGCCGGTGATGGCGGCGAGGGCGGGCACCAGTTCCGGGGTGGCTTCCTTGGTACGCACATAGGTCGACAAGGTTGCACGGGAGTCTGCGGGTGCCGGCTGCGGCACCGCCTTCACCAATGCGGCCTGGGTTACCTCGGCGACCGCCGCAAATTGCAGCGACTGGTCGGCGGGCATGGTGCGGTTCAGCGCGTAAGCCATCGGCAGGGTGCCCACCAGGATCAGCATGATCAGGCCCATGCCTTTTTGCCCATCGTTGGAGCCGTGGGCGAACGACACACCGGTACAGGTCACGATCAGCATGCCGCGAATCCACCATGGCGGCGGCGTATCGCCTTGGGGCGCTTTATACAGCGAGCGGTTTTTCACGAAGGCGCGCAGGGCCAGCAACAGCAAGGCGGCAAATGCGAAGCCGATCAGCGGCGACAACAGCAAGGCGTAGCCGATTTTGGTGGCCTGGCTCCAGTCGACACCGCTGGTGCCGTCGCGGCCATGCATCAAGGCATTCGCCACGCCCACGCCAATGATCGAACCGATCAGGGTGTGGGACGACGACGCCGGTAAACCCAGCCACCAGGTGCCGAGGTTCCACAGGATCGCGGCGATCAGCAGGGCAAAGATCATGGCGAAGCCGGCCGATGAACCCACCTGCAGGATCAGCTCGACCGGCAGCAGCGCGATGATGCCGAACGCCACTGCGCCGCTGGAAAGCAGCACGCCGAGAAAGTTGAAAAAGCCCGACCACACCACCGCGAAATGCGGCGGCAGCGAGTTGGTGTAGATCACCGTCGCCACCGCGTTGGCGGTGTCGTGAAAGCCGTTGACGAATTCGAAGCCCAGGGCGATCAACAGCGCCACGCCGAGCAGCAGGAACGGTGTCCAGGTGGTAACCACCGTGCCCAGTTCGTGCATGTCATGCATCAGGCTATAGGCGGTGAACAACAGGCCCATGGCGAGTACGGCGAAGAACATGATCACCGTCACCAGGCCGGGCTTGGTGTCCAGGCGGGGTGCGGAGGCGGTGGGTGAGGCGTGGGGCGAGGCAGTCAGGGAAGGGGTGGCCATGCCGGAGCATCCAGTGTGATGAGGATGTCGCCCATGATCATTGCAGAATGTTACAGAGATGCTGCGGCAGGTCAGTGTTTAATGGATATGCGGGTGCCGCTGGTCTATTAGGCACCGCCAAAACCGCGCACGGGGACGCAGAGCGTCACGGGCTGAATTCCCACGCGGGAGCGTGGGAACGATCGTCACGATCGTCACGATCGTCACGATCGTCATTCAGTAATCCTTGCGCTTCCTGAATGCCCAGCGCCCGGCGATCAAGGTGAAGGTCGCCACCAGCGCTACCAGGATCCAGAAGCCCTCCGGATCGGTGGACAGCGGTACGCCACCCACATTCATGCCAAAAAAACCGGCGATGATATTGATCGGCAGCGCCAGCACCGTCACCACCGTGAGGGTGAACAGGGTGCGGTTGCTCTGTTCGTTGAGGTTGGCGGCGATCTCTTCCTGCAACAATTTGATGCGCTCGCCCAGGGCCGTCAGGTCGTTGATGATCAGCGCGAACTCTTCGGTGGATTTGCGCAACTCCTTCACGTCTTCCTTTTGCAGCCATTGCGGCGGCCGGTTGAGCAGGCGCAACAGCGAGCCCGGTTCCAGCGCCAGCAGGCGTTGCAAACGCACCAGCACGCGGCGCGCGGCACCGAGTTCGGCGCGGTTGGTGGACAGGCGCGAGGACAGCAACTGGTCTTCGATCTGGTCGACGCTGAGGCTGGTCTTGCGCACGATTTGCGTCAGTACTTCGCCCTGGTCGCGCAGCAGGTGCACCAGCAATTCCAGCGGCGAGCGGAAGCGCTCGCCGGCCTTCACCGACGAGCGCAATTTATCCACCGAATGCAGCGGTTGCAGGCGCGCACTGATCAGCAGGCGACTGCGCGCGCACACCCACAGCGTGGAAATGTCCGACGACACCATGCTGCTGAAGTTGAATACCACGTCGTTGACCACCGCCAACAGGGCGGAATCGACGTGCTCGATGCGCGTGGAGCGCGAGCCTTCGTGCAATGCTTCGAAAAACTCTTCGGGCAATTCCAGGTGGGCCTGCATCCAGCGCTCACAGGCGGCGTGGGCCAGGTTCAGGTGCAACCAAAGAAATGCTTGCGGATCGCCGGGTTGTTGCAGGTACGCAAGCGCGGTGGCCGAGTCAATCTGCTCGCCCTTTTCGCCGGGCAGAAAGCGGAAACCGTAAAGCAGGCCAAACAGATCGGGATCCTGATGGGCGTGATCGATGCTGTGGTTCATGGAGGCTCGCAGACAAAGCGCCTGTAGGACGTTTCACAGGTTCGCATGCGCGAATCATTGCAAGGCGCGATGACGGTTATGTGACGGTTTGGCGAGCGCCCATAAAAAAACGCGCCACCCGAAGGTGGCGCGTTTTTTGAGTTTGAACTCAGGTGTCTAGTTTGTCTTCCAGCACGGCGCCTGTTTTGGCGTCGAGCTTCACTTCCCATTTCTTGCCGGTGGTGTCGGTCAGGTCCACTTCGTAGACCAATACGCCGCTGTTGTTGTGGTCCAACTCGGTGTCGTTGATCGTTGCGCCAGCGTGTTTGGCGGTGGCCGCAGCGTTCAACTGATCGAATGGCTTCACGGCACCGGACTTGAGCAGACCTTCAATTTGATCCGGACGAACATCAGCCTGTGCCAAACCGGCAGTCAGAGTCAGGGCAGTGGCGGCGAACAGAGTGGTCAAGGTTTTCATGGTGTGTGTCCTTCTGGTTGAACTGTTTAAGTGGCGCCAGATTAACCGGCGCAACTTAACTCATGCTTAATGGCTGACTGCCACAAACGCCTCAGTACTTATGGTCGTTCAGCAGGTCCTGCACGCTGGACGACGGCCAGCGCTTGTAAAACTTCAGCAGTTCGGCAGCGCGGTTGGTAAAGATGCCATCGGCGCCGGCCTTCATCACCTTGTCGAAGTCCACTGGCTCATCCACGGTGTACACATGCACCAGCAGGCCCTTGTCGTGGGTCAGCTTGTTCATTTCAGGCTTGACCAGGTCGGTGTAGCTTTGGTCGCCGTGGTCGGTCAGCTCCGCCGAAGGGCCGGTGCCGATGGCGCCGAGGCTCTTGGCCTGGTCGACCCATTTTTCGAACTCGGCCGCATCCTTTGGTTCCTGCTTGGCGTAATAGGCGGCTTTGGTCGGCTCGCCGGACTCGGCAAAGGGCACTTTGGACTTCGGTTCGATGCTGCCTTCACCGACCCACAACAGCAGGATCTTCGGCGTGTTGGGCATTTCTTTCTGCAGTTCTTTCAGGCTGTCCACCTCGAAAGTCTGCAGCACCACGCGGCCCTTGCCTTGGCCGACACCGGTGTTGCTCTTGCCCAGCTTGGAGCCGGCGGAACTCAACCAGCCCTTGTCCAGCAGCTTGTTTTTCAGGTCGGCCTCGATGCCCGGAAATTGCTTGGGCTCCTTGGTCTCGATGTACAGGCCGGGTTTGTGTTGCGGATTGCCTTCGGCGATTTTGATGATGTCATCCAGGCTCTGGATTTTCAGGCCGACGAAACCAGGGCGCGCGCGGTCCGGGTAGGCGGCGTTGAACCAGCTGCCGGCGTCGAGGGTTTGCAGCTCTTTCCAGGTGAATTCGTTGGCCGGCGCGTCTTTGCGCTCGGGGAACTTAGTCGCCACGTCGGTGGTGCGTTGCAGGTTGTTGTCGTGCAGGGCGAACAATACGCCGTCCTTGCTGCGCTGCAGGTCCAGTTCCAGGTAGTCGGCGCCCAGGTCGCGCGCGACCTTGTAAGCGGCGGCGGTGGACTCGGGGGCGTCATAGGAAGCGCCACGGTGGGCGATCACGGCAGGGTAGGGAATGCCTTCGTTTGTCGCCAATTCAGCCGGGCTGATGGGGTCGGCAGCCTGTGCAGGGCCAAGGCCGAGCATCAGCGCCAGCAGCAAGGTACTCCCTAGCGTGGCGTGCACCGGGCCTTTGGTTAACGTGACAGGCATAAGCGAAGTCCTTTCGTGGAGGTGACTTTGAGAAGGTGTCCTTTTTAGCAATTGATTGCGAAAGGCGCTATCACCAAACCGACATTAACGTGCGCGCGGGCCAATTTTGTGAATTTTTTTGTGACGCATTGCAGTACCCTTAGCCGAAGCTGCCCCGTTAGAGGACGGTATTTTCTGCCACGCGTGTAAACCATCTTTCCAGTCCCAGTAGGACTTTTCAGTGAGGTTTACCATGCGCATCACTTCCGAACTTATCTGCCAGGCCGCCGACCAACTCCACGGTTTTGTCGGCCTGAACCGCAAGACGGGCCAGTACATCGTACGTTTCAGCGAAGATGCCTTCGGCATGGACGTGGCCGATGACGGCATCATCCCCACAGCCGAGTTCGTCTGGGAACCGGCTGCCGACCACAGCATGATCCTGTCCCGCGCGCGCATTCAGTTGCTGCTCGCACAAAACATTGACGATCGCATCAACATCAGCGAACCGCTGCGGGTGTATATGCGCCGGATTGAGATCCCGCAGATCAGTGCGTTGCGTAGTTTGGTCAGTTAAGCGCAGGCCATTTGCAGCGTAGGTATCTACACAACTTTGGCGTAGTCCTGAACCTGTGGCGAGGGAGCTTGCTCCCGTGGCGACCTGGCGGCCTATAGCTATCTGACTGATGCCGCGCGATCCAAATGTGGGAGGGGCGGTGCGACGATTCGACTTGCTCCCGATGGCGGCCTGACAGCCGACCAGGATGCTGGATCAGGGCGAGTACATATCCGTTGCTGCGGTAACGGCTGCTATGGGTTCCGCCCTTACGGCGTCTCACTTTTGAAAAGCGCAAAAGTAAGCAAAACGCTCTTGCCCCACCACTCGGCACCTCGCTTAGGCTCGGTGTGCCCGTAATCCGACATTGATTTGGGGGGCCGCCGCCACGCGCCATCCATGGCGCGGGGCGGCTAAACCGGCATCCCTGCCGGTTTACCCCCCAAATCACTGTCGAATTCCGGCCAGCGTGGTTTAACGGGGCGCTTAAGAGCAAGAGCAAGAGCAAGAGCAAGAGCGGCTCGCTTCGCATCGTGGTTACCGTAGGCTGCTACACACTTGTGTAGATACCTATGCATTTTGCAGACGCACGATCATTCAGCGTGGAAGCTATAGGCCCGCTCCACCTTGCACACGCGGGTAAGAAACGCTGTGTACCAGAGGGAGCGCCCTTGCTCGCGCACCTGCTGATGTTCGGCCTGCTGTTTCCAGGCCAGGATCGCCGCTTCGCTGCTCCAATAAGACACGGTGATCCCCAGGCCTTCTTCCCGCGCCGATTCCACGCCCAGAAATCCCGGCTGTTCATGCGCCAGTTCCAGCATACGCGCGGCGGCCTGACCGTAGCCCTGGTCGCCAGCGGTGCGCAGTGAGCTGAAGATTACCGCGTAGTAGGGCGGCGCCGGTGTCTTGGCGATCATGCCGAGGCCTCCTGGCACGCCGTGAGCAGGGCAATTGCCAGCGGCGGCGTGATGCCTTTGAGGGCGGTGCGTTCGGGTTGGAACAGGGTGGCGACGAAAAACGGGTGGTTCAGCAGCTCCACCGCTCGAAGGTCGTTTGCAGCGTCGTGACCGCTGGCAATCATCTCTCCTTCAAGCAGTGCATGAGCGAACTCGGGGTTGATGCCGTAGCGGCACCGATAACCTTCGTGGATATCCACGCTGCCATAGGCTTGCGCGATACGGGTGTAGGGCTCCAGGCGCACGGTGTCGTCGGCCTCCACCAACGCACAACTCAACGGCGTGATGACGGCACGTTTAGCGCCCGGTACCAACTCGCCGTGTTCGGCATCCGCCCAGCCCAGCACGTTGCGGGCATATTCCAGCACCGCGTGTTGAAAACCACCGCAAGTGCCGAGGAAAGGTCGCCGCTGTTCGCGGGCGAACCGGATGGCTCGCAGTGCGCCTTCGGTGTCGCGGTACGGGCTGGCGGGCACGCACCAGAAACCGTCGAACCCGTGCAGCGAGGCCGTGGAGGTGATGGCGTCGGTGTCGAGCCATTGCACCTTGACGCTCAGCTTCAAGGCTTGGGCTGCTTGTTGCAGCGCCACGGGAATGGCCTGGTGCGCAATCACGTCAGGGTTGTAATCGCCGATCAGAGCGAGGTGCAGCGGGGCGTCTTTCATCGTGTGATCCCATGGCTTGTGGTGTCCTCAGGGGCACTATAGATTGGCGCTCACGCAATCAATATTGGCATTTGCCCACATGCTCAATGCAGCCGTGCACTATCAAGTCGACTATAACGATCTGTCGCTGGTCCTCGCCCTGGTTCGCGGCGGCACCCTGGCGCGGGCTGCCGGGCTGCTGCGGGTGGATGTGTCCACGGTGTTCCGGGCGGTGCGGCGCCTGGAAGCTGCTCTTGGCCAGACGTTGTTTGAAAAAAACCGTGCCGGTTATCTGCCCACCGGATTGGCCACCCACTTGGCGCAACAGGCCGAGCGCGCAGAACTTGCCCTGGAGGCCGCGCGCATCGGTGTGGAGCAGGGCGGGGAAGTGATCAGCGGCACGGTGCGCCTGACCTGCACCGACGCTGTGCTGCAAGGTCTGCTGTTGCCGGCCCTGGCCAGGTTCATGGCGAATTATCCGGCGTTGATCCTGGAACTGAGCACCTCCAATGATTTCGCCAACCTCAGCCGCCGCGATGCCGATATCGCGCTGCGTCTGACCAGCAAGCCGCCGGAGCATCTCGTCGGACGTTGCCTGGGGACGGTGACGTATCAGGTGTGCGCCAGCGCCGACTATGCTCTTCGGCATGCAGGCCAGGAACTGGCTGACCTGGCCTGGATCGCGCCGGACGACTTTTTACCCGACCACCCCACAGTGGCCTGGCGCCGTGAGCATCTGCCGGGCGTGCGTCCCGGTTATCGTTGCAACAGCATGCAGTCGGTGACCGAGTTGGTGCGCGCCGGGCTGGGGGTGGCGGCGCTGCCGGATTTTCTGATAGGCGATGGCCTGCAACCACTGGGCTGCGCATTGGCAGGGCATGACACGGCGCTGTGGCTGTTGACGCGCCCCGACTGCCGGGCGTTGCGTTCAGTGGTGACCCTGTTTGATGAGCTGGGGCGACATGTAAGCGGGTTGCGCAATTAGGTTTTACGCACAAATTGCTCATGTATTTCGCACGTCAGGGTTTCGATCCGTTCGGTCAGCTGTTTAGTCATTTCCGTCAGCCGCGTGTTCTGTTCCAGTAGCTCCAGCAACTGTTTGGTGGTTTGTGCGGCCTGGGCCTGGCGGGCGGTGTTGGCGGTGGCCAGGGCTTCGCGGTGTTGTGCGTCGGCGTCGGACTGGGCTTTGTCGCGCGCAGCCTGGCGCGTCTGGGCCAGCAGGATCAACGGCGCGGCGTAAGCGGATTGCAGGCTGAATGCCAGGTTGAGCAGGATGAATGGGTATACATCGAAGTGGGTGATGCCGGTCGCGTTCAGCACCACCCACAGCACCACAATGGCGGTTTGCGCGCCGAGGAAGGTCGGTGTGCCAAAGAACCGCGCAAAGGCTTCGGCCTTGAGAGCAAAGGTATCGTTGCCAAAGGTCGGCGCCAGGTGGGCGTGATGTCGGTGGAAGCGCAAGGGGTCGACAGGGGTTGGGTCAGGTTTATCGGTCATGGCGGGCTCGAGTCGGTGGCGTGAGGCATCACGCACTATAGACCCAGCCCTCGGCCCGCACATGAAGAAGCCGTCAGCGGTTGCCCCGCTCGTTGGCAAACGCGCTCACCGCCTGTACCGCCTCGCTGGTGCCTTCACGGATCTGCAGGATCACCGTACCGGCCTGGTTGGCCAGTTCCACGCCCTGGGCCGCACGGTCGCGGGTGGCGTCCATGCTGTCGATGGCCTGGCGGGTTTCGTCCTGGATCATGGCGATCATGCCGGAAATTTCCGCCGTGGAGCCGCTGGTACGCGCCGCCAATTGGCGTACTTCATCGGCCACCACGGCAAAGCCGCGGCCTTGCTCGCCCGCGCGGGCCGCTTCGATGGCGGCGTTGAGGGCCAGCAGGTTGGTCTGGTCGGCGATGCCGCGAATGGTGTTGACGATGGTGGTGATCTGTTGCGACCGCTCGCCCAGCTTGGCGATCAGTTGCGAAGAGGCGTCGATATCAACGGCGATGTCGCGCATGCCGGTGGCGGTTTTCTGAATCACCTCGGCGCCTTTTTCGGCCATGTCCTGGGTGTTCAGCGACAGGTGATAGGCCTGCGCAGCGCTTTGCGCGTCGGCCGCATGCTGTTGCACACGGGCCGTGACGTCCGAGGCGAACTTCACCACTTTGCACAGGCGCCCGCTGGCGTCGTACACCGGGTTGTAGTTGGCCTCCAGCCACAGGGTATTACCGTGCTTGTCCACTCGTTCGAACTGGCCGCTGAACAGTTCACCCTGGTTCAGGCGCTTCCAGAACTCGCTATAGGCTGGGCTGCTGGCCAGCGCCGGGGTGCAGAACAGGCGGTGATGCTTGCCCTGGATCTGCGCCAGGCTGTAACCCATGCGCTGCAGGAAGTTAGCATTGGCGGTGATGATGGTGCCATCGAGGTTGAATTCGATCATCGCCATGGCGCGGTCGATGGCTTGCAGCTTGGCATTCGCTTCACTTTCGGCTTGCAGGCGGAGGGTGACGTCCATGGCGTACTTCACCACTTTGACCACGCGACCGGCTTCATCGCGTACCGGGTTGTAGCTGGCTTCCAGCCACACCGATGCGCCGTTGGCGCCTACCCGTTCAAAGGTGCCGGACTGGAATTGGCCGTTGCGCAGATGTGTCCACAGCTGGTTGTAGTCGGCGCTGCGCGCAAACGCCGGTGTGCAGAACATCCGGTGGGGCTGGCCCAGGATCTGGTCGGCGCGGTAGCCCAGGGTCTTGAAGAAATTGTCATTGGCGCGCAGCACGGTGCCCTGCACATCGAATTCGATAACCGCCATCGAACGCTCGATCGCGTCCAGCAGGCTGGCCTGTTGCGCACTGGTGTGTTGCAAGGCGGTGATGGTTTTTTTGTAAGCGTTGAATAGCATGATCGGAAGCTCGAGCAGGCATGCGTATGAGGAGTCCATGTAGATGCGCCTGACCCCGTAAGGCACCTGGGCCTCACGGTTGACTTGCTCATTGCCAGCTCCTTGTGCTGACAGAGGGGGGTGGAACAACGGGTTCAGAGTGATCGGCCTGCCAGGAAGTTCGCCTTCGGGTGGACACATTTCTAGCGAGGCGACCAATGGCGGCATTGTGCTACTGCGGCGGACTGACCTCATAGCCTGCAAGGAACAGATCAATCGCCGATTCGATCACATGAGCCTGGGACGTTGCGTCGAGGGTGGGCTGGCCAAGGGTGATCTGCGGCCAGAACGCAAAGGCTTTGAGCAGGCTTTGTATCTGATGAGCCGCGAACGCCGGGTCTTTGCAACTCAGGCGGCCGTCTTCCTGGGCGGCGCGAACCCACTGGGTAAAGCCTTCTTCGCGCTCACTCAAGCGGTTGACCATGTCTTGGGCACGTTCCGGCGAATGAATGGTGGCCGCGATGGCCACGCGTGCCAGGTCGAGGAAGTTGGCATCCGCCATCATCTTCATTTTCGCTTCCAGCAACCCACGCAGTTGATTGCGCAGTGGTTGGTCGCGGCTGTACGCCACATCCAGTTGCGCGGCGCTGCTGGCCCACAATTGGTGGAGTATTTCGGCGAACAGCTCTTCTTTACTGGGGAAGTGGTTGTAGACCGTGCGCTTGGAAACGCCGGCCGTGGCGGCGATCCTGTCCATGCTGGTGACCTCGAAGCCATTCTCGCGAAATTCGGCAATGGCCGCCGCCACGATGGCTTCGCGTTTACGGTCGGTGAGGCGTTGGGAGGCAGTCATGGAAGGCGTTCGGCTCAAAAATGAAATTACACTGGCAGTTTACTTGCTTCGGGTTTTGTTGCAATGTAGAAACTACACTGTGCAGTGTAATTTATGAGCGGACGCAGGAGTCACTCTGTAATGGCTACGATTTCAACCCGTGTTGACCCGACATCCACTGCGCTCAGGCCTGCCGAGCGCGGCCAGGGGCATTTCACCAACGACGCGCCGGTGCCCCACGGTGGCTTTGGCAAGACCTTGCGTATTTTTTGGAACATGTTGTTTAACAAGCCGCGCACCACAAGGCCTGTGGGCAACATCCCGGTACAACCCCTGACCCGCGAGCACTTGGCGGCGGCCCCTGATCACAGCGTGTTCCGCCTGGGCCATTCAACCGTGTTGTTGAAAATGCGCGGTAAATTCTGGATCACCGACCCCGTGTTCGCCGAACGCGCCTCACCGTTCAGTTGGGCCGGCCCCAAGCGCTTTCACCAACCCCCGATCAGCCTGGAGGAGTTGCCGCCGTTGGAAGCGGTGATCCTTTCCCACAATCACTACGACCACCTCGACCGCACGGCTGTGATCCAATTGGCCGCCAAGACGCGGTACTTTCTTGCGCCCTTAGGCGTGGGAGACGCCTTGGTCAAATGGGGAGTGGACGCCGCCAAGGTGCGGCAGCTGGATTGGTGGCAGGGCACCGAGGTCGATGGCATTCGTTTTGTTGCCACGCCGGCGCAGCATTTTTCCGGGCGTGGCCTGTTTGACGGCAACCAGACCCTGTGGTGTTCCTGGGTGATGATCGATGACGCGCGGCGGATCTTTTTCAGCGGCGACACGGGTTATTTCGACGGCTTCAAGCGGATCGGCGAGCAATACGGACCGTTTGACCTGACCCTGATGGAAACCGGCGCCTATAACGTCGACTGGCCTCATGTGCATATGCAGCCGGAGCAAACGTTACAGGCGCATATCGACCTCAGGGGCCGCTGGTTGCTACCGATTCACAACGGCACCTTCGACTTGGCGTTTCACGCCTGGCACGAGCCGTTCGACCGCATCATGGCGCTGGCCTGGGAGCGCAATGTGTCGATTACTACGCCGGCGATGGGGCAAGCGTTCCGGCTCAACCAGCCCGAACGAGGGCATGCGTGGTGGTTGGAGGTAGAGACTCAGGATGTAAAAGAACCGGCTGCGGGTTAGCTGAAGAGCCTGTGAAAAAGGTGTTTTTCAGGGTGTTTCGACTCTGCGACAAACGTCAGAAGAGAGTGCGATGATCCGTCGGAAAGTTAATTTCGAGGGGCGTTGCAATGAACGAGGACTGCAAGAAACTCTGGCGATTGGGCATGCCGTGCCTCTCGGCATCGTCGCTCGCCGTATCAGGCGAGCATGCCGATCCTGGTTCTTCAACCGTCACGCAGGCGCGAACCGATAACGCCAGCACCGGTGCTATCGTTTTCGGTGCCGGACGCGCTGAGGGGACGGTACTCATACCCGGCTACAACGCCTTGCCTCCAATGATCAAGCCCACGCGAGACCCCGCGTTATCACTGGTTGCCCTCAGTGGTGTCGACCCCACTGGGCCCGTGATGGTTGAAGTGCCCCTGGTGCAAAACAACAGCGCTTTTACTGGCTCCCCTGTGCTGGCGGGGTGGCGCATCGGCTATGCCATCCGCTACGTACGCGGTGGGCATGTTGAACCCACGGACCAGCGTGCGACCTTGCACCGTGCTTTCGTTATCCTCGGCCAAGCGGGTGTGCAATTAGTCGCAGTGGACGCGCCGCGTACGGACGACCCTCTCGAATCCGGTACGGCCATCGATGCGCTCGTGGCCAGCCATCGTTTGGATGCCCTGGTGTCAGACGCTCAGAGTGCGGCGTTTCATGCAGCGCGCAGAGGTGGATACCCCAGCGCCTGCCAGGCACTGGAGGATGGCACCCAACTCTGGTTTTACGGAGCCCGTTGGGCGGCTGATCGCGTGCAGGTCCTGCTGCAAACTTACCGCCAGCTTCTATCAACTGTCGCGCCCACACCGGGTACGGAATGATCATACCGGGCAGCAGGATTAGCCTGCATAGCGACGCCGGAACAGCCTCTTAGACTCGTGTTGGGTTATCGGCCGATAGCTCTCTTTCAGTCAATTAGGGGTATTTCCATGATCGGACCAGTTTCAGCAGGTGGGTGGGCGACAGGCCTGTTGCAAGCGCTTTCAAATCCGCCGCAGGGCTTCAAGGGCGCATCTCAAATGTCTGTGGAGATGGCCTGCCGCGGCGGGGTCACCTCAGAATCGCTGGTGAAAGACACGTTCCGACAAATTGCCAATATTGATCATGGGCTGCAGGGCGGTAACGCGTTCATAGAAACCAACCCGGATGCGCTCCAGCAAGCCAGGGCGCTGGACCTTGAACGGGAAAAAGGCCAGGTGCGCGGGTATTTGCACGGCGTTCCGATCGCGCTCAAGGATGTATTCGAAACCAAGGACCGGATGCAGACAAGCGCCGGTTCCAAGGCTCTGGTGGGCAAGGCCGCCACTCAAAATGCCAAGGTCGTGGACAACTTGCTGAAGGCCGGCGTGGTGGTTGTAGGTAAAACCAACATGAGCGAGCTGTCGAACTTCCGCTCTGAATTACCGGTGGATGGCTGGAGTTCCCGAGGTGGCCAGACGCTGAACCCGCATCGCCTGGGCGGGACGGTAGCGGGTTCGAGCTCAGGTTCTGCCGTAGCGGTTGCCCAAGGGCATGTGCCGCTGGCGTTAGGGGTGGAAACCAACGGATCGATCACTACTCCCGCGGCCTACAACGGCGTTTTTGGCTTGAAAACCTCCGTGGGCTTGCTGAGTACCGAGGGTGTCATGACCAGTTCACGCATGGATACGATTGGCACGTTCACGCGCAATGTCTGCGATGCGGCAGAAGCGCTCAACGCCATGACCGAGACCACGCTTTACACCGAGGGACTGCGCTCCGATGCCTTGAAAGGCAAGCGAATTGGCTACACGCCTGTGCCTGAATTGTCCGTAGAGGAGGCCAAAGACCCCGCGAAGCGGGCGGACCGTAAGCATTACGCGGATGCGCTTGAGGTGTTGAAGTCTCAAGGTGCGATCCTGGTGCCCGTGGGAACGCTGGAGGATGGCGTCGCTGAGCAAACCTACGCCGATTACAACGAAGCATTATTTTCAGACGTCAAGCACCAACTGGAAGAGTATCTCGCCGGGCGCGAGGGTTTGCCTGTCAAATCGCTTTCGGAGCTGATTGCTTTTAATAAGCGTCACCAGCAGCCCGGTGAGCCGGACCAGAAAGTGTTGGAGCTTATCAATGGCCTGGTGAGCACTCAGGACCAGCGCGATAAGCTGTGGGCGGCCGTCATTCCGGTTTTCCAGAAAACCATCGATGATCCGATGAAAAAGCACAGGCTCGATGCGATGGTGTCGAACTTCCTCTCAAACAACTATTTTTTCAGCGCTGCGGCAGGTTACCCGGCAATGTCCATTCCGTCCGGCCTTGATGATGAGGGGATGCCAACGGCGCTTTACCTTTACGGGTCGGCTAACAACGATGCCACAGTGCTGTCGGCGGCCTATGTTTATGAGCAAGCCACACGGGCGATTAAACAGCCGGCATTCCGCCCTGGCACTCCCTTTACGCCAGCACCCGTAATGGCAGATAACGCGGTTGGGGGCCTGCAGGCAACGTCTGAATGTGATTCAGCCTCTGCGTGAAAGCAGCATGAAAGCGGGCTAATCCATCGCGTTGCCGCTGATCAGGCTGGACTCTACGCACCATTCGGTTGGGGAGTGGGTGACTCATTTGCTGCAGCGGGTGAGCCCAGCAACCGAGAGAGGAGGCCTGG
This sequence comes from Pseudomonas sp. R4-39-08, assembly GCF_003852275.1. NCBI lineage: Bacteria > Pseudomonadati > Pseudomonadota > Gammaproteobacteria > Pseudomonadales > Pseudomonadaceae > Pseudomonas > Pseudomonas sp. R4-39-08. Next base: position 4,468,129 of record NZ_CP027733.1, on the reverse strand, counting down.
CGCCGCCGGTTCGGCCGATATGCTGTCGAACCGGCGTTTACTCATCCCCCACCCCGGTGCGAACCCTGGGAAAAACACCAGCCCTTGAGCTTCTAGGCAAAATGCGAGGGCCAATCGAGTGTCATCATCCACGTCGCCGTGGCTTTCCAATTGTTGAATGGCTTGCACCGCCACGCCAGCCTCGCGGGCCAGGTCTTCGCGGCTCCAGCCCAACATGATGCGCGCCTGGGCGCAGTGTTTGGCGGTGAATTGATGAAGGACGATCTGCTGTTCTACGTAAGAGCTCATTGCCAGAGAGGACATGGGGATTTCTCCAGGTTCGACAGGGGAGGCACAACTATACTGTGTTTTTATACAGGTGTTTGTACCGCTCATCAACTCAGGGCAATGGGTGGTATTTTTCAGTGAGCGTTTACTCCATCCCCGGCGCCTCCCGGATGATCAGATGATCCAGGTTTTCAATATTCGCGCTGAATACCCCGAACGTCTGTTCGGGGTTCTTCTGGCTCGGTACCTGCTTGAGCTGCGGCGTCACGCCGTAGAAAAAGCAATACAACGGTCGTTCGCTGCCTGCAGCGGCCTTGATCTGCTCCAGGAATGCCGTGCGCTTGCGGTAGCTATCGAGCAGTTTCTTGCTCAGGTAGACGTTGACGGAGTAGGGCTTCTTGTCGAGCCATACCTTCTTTTCAAAATCGATGCGAACACTATTGGTGTAGTCCTTGATGGCTTTGATCTTGCCCCAATAGATCAGGCCCTGGTTGTCTTGCAGGTATTCGATTTTCTTGAAAAACGTCCAGTACGTCGCCGTGTGCTCGCCGATTTTCAACGGCATTGATTTGAGCTTGTCCTTGTCGTCGATATTCGACACGTAGCATTCCACCGGGTGGGCGAATACGCTGGTTTTATCCGGGATAGTGTCGGTGTTGGCGTGGGATGTGGAGACCCGATTCGCGGGGGCTTTCACCGGGTCTTGCAAGGCGACGTTCTCGGCGCCTGTCAGAAGGCTCCTACGTGTGTATTGACGTCGTGTGAGCACAAACTCCGACGGGAAATTTTCCTCGCGCTCGTCATCGCTTTCACCGGGCGCGCTCTTATGGGTGCTGGCGTAGCGGCAACCATCGATATGCAGGGTGCTGGTCTTGTTCTTGAAATGCGGCGTGCGCTGGTAGTTGACGTTTTTCGCGTTGAAGGTGCTCAGTGTATTGCCCGTATCAAATGCCGCACGGCACACATCGTTGGGGCAGAGAAAGCGGTCGTTGTCGGAATCGAAATCGGCGGTTTCGTCGAAATTCAGGTCTCGTACGTCATAGATTGACAGTTTGTCATCGAGACTCAGGCTATAGGCCGTGTCGAATTTCATGGGGCTCGGGTCCGTGAGAGGTTTGGCTATTAATAGCGAGAACCTGCGCAAATATCAGCAAGAACCTGCAACCCGTCGCCCACTCAGGAAGCAATCGACGCTTGACCAGTAACGAAAATGTATATCCCGTTGACATATCCATGCCGTGGTGTAGCGTTGCGTAATCACTTGATTGCTGGAGGTAAGTCATTATGGACCAAGGTTCTGTATTCCAAAGTAACCGCAGCCAAGCTGTGCGTTTGCCAAAGGCCGCTGCACTACCGGATGACGTAAAACGTGTAGATGTTGTCTCAATTGGCAGAGCACGAATCATCACTCCGGCTGGTGAGTCATGGGACAGCTGGTTTGATGGAGAGGGCGTCACGCCGGACTTCATGAACGACCGCGAGCAGCCTGCTGACCAAGAGCGGGAATCTTTTTAATGCTCAAGTTCATGCTCGATACCAACATCTGCATCTTTACCATCAAAAACAGACCCCAGCAGGTGCGCGAAACATTCAAAAAGCACTATGGCCAATTGGCCATTAGTACAGTGACCCTGATGGAGCTGATTTACGGTGCGGAAAAATCATCCAACCCAGAGCGAAACCTGGCCGATATCGAAGGCTTTGCAGCACGTCTGGAAGTCCTGAAATACGACCAGGATGCCGCCATGCACACAGGCCAGCTTCGCGCAGAGCTGGCGAGAGCAGGTACTCCGATAGGGCCATATGACCAGATGATCGCTGGGCATGCGCGTTCGCAGGGCCTGATTATGGTCACTAACAACCGGCGCGAGTTCGACCGTGTGCCAGGTTTGCGGGTAGAGGATTGGGTATAAGCGGCACGGGATCAAATGTGAGAGCTCTCGAGCCCCAGCGAGGCTGCGAAGGGATCGCCTCGCTGTCCCTGCCGATCCCAATGACCCACATCACCGCTGCAACCGGGCCCGCCTTTTCTTCTTCGCATGAAAATGCCGAAAATGCGCATCCTGAGCCGCCGCCAGCAACTCCCGATCCCCGCGCGTATCGCCCCAGGCCCGCAGCCGATACTCGCCCAGATCCCCATACACCGCCTCAAGCCGCAGCACCTTATTCTCACAGCGGCAATTATTCCCGGTGAGCTTGCCGGTCAACACCCCGTCGACCACCTCAAGCTCAGTCCCAATCAAGCGGATCCCCAGCCGATCGGCAAACGGCTGCAACACCAGCGCCGGCGACGCCGAACACAGCGTCACCACCGCCCCCGAGCCCAACTCCTGCTCCACCGACAACACGCCCGCCGGGCGCATCAACCGCGCCCAATTGCGCTGGCAGTACTCCTCGGCCTTGCGCTGCACCCACGCCTTCTCCACCCCGGTCATAAAGGTGCGAATCAGCTGCGCCTTCAACTCATCCCGGCTGATCTGCCGCACCAAAAAGCGCAGCCCCGGCACCGCCAGCTTGACCATCCGGCCATAAAACGCGCCAGTGCCGAAGGCAAACTTGAGGAAGGGCACGAAACTGTCGTGGTGGGTGAGGGTGCCGTCGAAGTCAAAGACGGAAAGTACTTTGGCGTCAACGGGGCCGGCTTCGAGCATGTCTGGGTTCACGGGTTGGCCTCGGTCCTATCTAGTATTTTTTTGAATGTGCATCAGGTGTGACAGCAGGAGTCTACTCCCGTGCCAATCTTCCGATTTTGGCGTAAAGCCCTTCGGTGAACGCCTCCCGGTCACTCGACCGGTGACAACGCTGATGGCAATTGGGGCACAAGGCTACAGCATTGCTGATGCGATCCGAACCCTTCTGGGCTAGGTGCTTGACGTGATGTACTTCAAGAAATGGCTGGTCATCGTCTAGATTAAACGGCGCAAACAGTCCGCAACCCTCGCAAATACCTGCCGCTTGCTGGCGTACCCAGGCCCGTACTTCCGGGTCGCGTACATAGGATGTGTTGGTGGTACTGACTTGTTGGGGGGTAGCGATGCCTTCGGGCTTGGTCTTGATAGGTTTGCTTTGAAGCTTTGCTGCACGCCGTTCCAGTAACCCGTCATCAGACGTTGGGGCGTTGTCTTGAGATTCAACGATGCCCCGCTGTGCAAGTATCCGAATGATACGAGAGACGATTCCCGAGCCGACATTGTTTGCGGCTGTGTAACCAGCAATCGGTTTCTGATTCAGAGTCTCAAACACGGCGGAAATATTGCGCATGCGATAGTCGACTGACGCAGAGGACCTAGCGCCCAGCGCACCGGCGCGTAAAAGCTCGTGTTCGACTGATTTTTTATATGGCTGGCCAGCGTCCTCCAGCCTCAACATCTTGAGATAAGCATCAACGGAAGCTTCAAGCTCCTCATCGCTCCATCCGGGATTACCTTTTTGCGTATCCATACAGCCGCCGAGGGTAGAAAACCCTCGGACGATACTGAGTAGCCACTACTGCGTCTACGAAATTTCCTACAAGTCGCTGGGATTCGGCGGTCGTCTGCGTTAGTAGATTCGCTGCCTCATTCGGAAAGTTTTAATAACCTTGCGCCACCACGGAACCCTTGCTGACTCTTTCCGATAGGTTCGATTGCCCAACAGATATGGCATGTCTCGGAGGCGAATCCAGCCTTCATCCTGCCAATGCAGCAGGTTCAGCGACATCTCTGGCCAATCCAGCATGCTCAATAGGGGTCGCTCCACCGTTCGCGGCTGACGCTCGTCGCGCAACGTCGGGACGACTTCATGAGTGAGCCAGCTACGCAGTAGGCGATTTCCCGGTGTGTAGTGATAGACCAGCAATGCATACGCGCCGGATTCGCTAATCATCAGCATTTCTTCCGGCTGACCATGGAATAGCAGTTTTATGGTCCTTCGTTGGTCCTCATCGAGCTTGCGCGTCGTTCGTTCATCCAGGTACCAGCCCATCAAACGCCCAAGGTCGCGAGCGCAGAACCAGGGTTGGTTTTCTAGAAGAAGCGCATGTAGCGAATGAGTGTGGCGGGTGAAGACGGTAGCGATGAACGGATCAGGTATAGCCACCCTTCCCGTGGTCGGTGAGTCGAGCAGATACCGGCTATGCATTCTTATGACCTCTACGTGATTTTTGGGAGTGATAGAGCCCCAACGTAGAGTGTGGATTAAAGAAATCCCAACGGGCGCCTCTCAATACAACATGAGTTCCGGCTGAGCTGAGGTCAGGCGGATTCTTGACTGTGCGATTGAGGGTTGCTTCTACGTTGGGCGTTTCTTAGGCACCTGAAACGAGGCTAGCTGTAAACAAGGACTTCGATCAACTCTTCAGGTAGTGAAAAATAAGTAAGAAATTTCCTGGATTTCTGTGCAGTTGTGCAATATGTGATCTACTCTAGAGTGGCCATTCGCCACTTTCTTTGGATTGTGATATTAATAAAATTTCTGTGCTAACGAGGAATCTATGGATAGTAGTACTGCGTCAGCAATTGACAATATTTATAAAGAAACGAAAAACTTTCTCATAATCGGCTTGACAGGGCGAACTGGATCAGGATGCACTACCGCAGCTAAGATATTGTCTTCAGATGAGATAAATGTTCCAGGTGAAGGTTATGAAGGGCTGACTGAAAATGAGTTAAAGAAACATAGGATTATAAAGAGGTATATCGACGGTAGTGGCTGGCAATCATTTTATAGAGTTGAGGTTAGTTGCGTTATTACGTATCACTTGTCTATTTTATCTGTTCGTGCCTTTAGCACTTATTTGACGAATTTTTTTCCTGATTTTTCTAGGTCAGAGATAGTTGAGGCATCAAGGGTATTTCATACAGTGAGAAAAAAAGTAATTAAGCTTAATTTGAATTATGGGGTGCTTGCTCAAAGTCAAGTTTTAGATTGGTTTGATCTTTATTTGAAAGAGCTGCCCGTAATAACTAATAAATTAAGGGTTGTGCTAGGTGGGGCGAACTTTACTCGGCTTTACCAGAAAACTGGGGATAATATAAGAGCATCTGCACGAGCAGATGTATCGGGGTTTATTGCTGGGGAGATATTTAATTTTCCTAAGCATATTAATTTTATCATTAAAGTTGTTCGGGCGAAGACGAAGTTGGAGGGTTTGCCTTGTCGCATTGTGATTGATGCTATCAGAAGTCCTTATGAAGCTTTCTTTCTTAAGCGTAGATATGCAAACTTCTATTTGTTCTCTATTAATACTACGGATGTTGAGAGGCGTCGTAGTTTGCGAGAGTTTCGAAAGTTTTCAATTGAAGTGATTGCTGAAATAGATGCTAAGGAATATCCGAGTAAGCTCTCCGGAGCAGAGAGATTCATTGCGCAAAATATGCAAGAGTGCATAGAGAACTCCGATGTGCATATTCATAATTCGAAGGGTAGTGAGTTTAATCACAATGATTTGGTAAGCCAGTTAGCCTGGTATGTGACGCTGATGGCTAGGCCTGGAATTATAATGCCTACGTCTTTGGAAAACTGTATGCAGATAGCGTACACAGCGAAGCAAAATTCTGGTTGTATATCTAGACAGGTTGGGGCTGTCGTCACAGATGAGTCTTATAGTATTAAATCAGTTGGTTGGAATAGTACACCTCAAGGACAAACGCCATGTATATTGAGAAGCGCAGAGGACTTACTGCTAGGGCTAAATAAAGACGACTATAGTGACTACGAGCAAAAAGATCCTAAATTTAGGGCGGCATTAAGTAATAAGTTTTCCAAAATAATCGCTAAGAGTGGGCAGGGGGATAGGAATCTATCGTTCTGCTTTAAGGGAATACAGAACGAGATCGAAGGTGAGAAAAATCAGGTTCATACTCGATCTTTACATGCCGAAGAAAATGCCTTTATGCAAATATCGAAGCATGGAGGGCAAAAGCTTGCAGGCGGAGTATTGTTTACTACCGCTAGTCCATGCGAGCTTTGTGCCAAAAAAGCGTATCAGCTAGGATTAAAGAAAATTGTTTATATAGATCCGTATCCTGGAATTGCAACTGACCATATTTTATCGGCGGGATCTAGGCGCCCGGAACTTGAGCTCTTTAGAGGGGCGGTGGGGCGAGCTTTTTATCAGTTGTATCAGCCTTTGATGCCTTACAAAGATGAGGTGGAGTTAGTTTTTGACCTGGGTGTATATCATGACCCCAAGAGGCCGTCGAAAAATTTTCTATTAGACGAGAATTTTAAGTTGTCAGAACGCAATGAGTTTCTTGAAAGTGAGTTGGTTCGGCTGAACACAATTTTGAATGGTGGAAGTTCGCTTTAAGGTTTGTTCGGTTTTAAGATAAATAAGCCCTCGCTTTGAGGGCTCACTCATTACTTTGATCAGTACCAGCTAAGTGCTGTTTTATTTTGTAATTAGTCCCAGCTCAAAGCCCCGCCAGTCTGATACTCAATCACCCGAGTCTCAAAGAAATTCTTCTCTTTCTTCAAGTCCATAATCTCGCTCATCCACGGGAACGGATTAGTAGTCCCCGGATACTCTTCCTTCAACCCAATCTGCGACAAACGACGGTTAGCGATGAACTTCAGATAGTCCTCCATCATCGCCGCATTCATACCGAGAACACCGCGCGGCATGGTATCCCGCGCATATTCGATCTCCAGCTGCGTCCCTTGCAGAATCATCTGGGTCGCTTCTTCCTTCATCTCGGCATCCCACAGGTGCGGGTTTTCGATTTTGATCTGGTTGATCACATCGATACCAAAGTTCAGGTGCATCGACTCGTCGCGCAGGATGTACTGGAACTGCTCGGCCACGCCGGTCATTTTGTTGCGGCGGCCCATGGAGAGGATCTGGGTGAAGCCGCAGTAGAAGAAGATGCCTTCCAGCACGCAGTAGTAGGCGACCAGGTTGCGCAGCAGTTCCTTGTCGGTGTCGACGGTGCCGGTTTCGAACTTCGGATCGGAGATCGAGCGGGTGTACTTCAGGCCCCAGGCGGCCTTTTTGGCGACCGATGGAATCTCGTGGTACATGTTGAAAATCTCGCCTTCATCCATGGCCAGGGATTCGATGCAGTACTGGTAGGCGTGGGTGTGGATCGCTTCTTCGAAGGCCTGGCGCAGGATGTACTGACGGCACTCCGGGTTGGTGATCAGGCGGTACACGGCCAGCACCAGGTTGTTGGCGACCAACGAATCCGCCGTGGAGAAGAAGCCGAGGTTGCGCATGACGATGCGGCGTTCGTCGTCGGTCAGGCCTTCGGGGTCTTTCCACAGGGCGATGTCGGCGGTCATGTTGACCTCTTGCGGCATCCAGTGGTTGGCGCAGCCGTCGAGGTATTTCTGCCAGGCCCAGTCGTACTTGAAGGGCACGAGCTGGTTGAGGTCGGCGCGGCAGTTGATCATGCGCTTTTCGTCAACGGCGACGCGGGCGGAGGCGCCTTCGAGTTCGGCGAGGCCTTCGGCGACGTCGAGTTTGTCCAGGGCGGCCTTGGCGCGCACGATGGCGGCGGAGTCATTGGCGGTGACGGCGCGGGCTTCGATGGCGGCGGCAGCGCCGGCCCCGTCGAGGCGGTCCATGTTGGCTTCGGTGGCGTGGCCGGCGTTGGCGCCTTTGGTGGCTACTTCGCCTTCTTCTTCTTTGTCGAATTCGTCCCAGCTCAGCATGACGTGTCGTCTCCTGCGTGAGGGCTCAAAGGTGCCCGTGTGAACCCGGATGGTTGGGTGTTCACACGGCCCCAGGGCCGCGGTGGATCTTAAGGAATCGTTTGTTGCAGCAGCTAGCGCAGGCATTAAACGCAATTGGGTTACGGGTTCTGCATGAGGCTTGAGGTGCGGAGCGGCGGGGGCTTGCTCCAGCGGAGGCCTCAGGTCTGGCTCTTCGTCCCTGTGTAAAGGGATATTGCAGGCCCGATTTACCCGCGCATTATAGGGAAAAATTCGGGTTTGTGTTGTGGCGGATTGTCCCGGTGAGCGGACAAAAAGGCTGCTATTTGGGCCAGGGCGAGGGTTTGCAGGGGGTTGGCGGGGGAGGAATTTTTTGACGGGCGGTGGGATGTTTTTTTGTGGAGGGGAGGGCGGTGGATTAAGGACCGGCTCTTTGCCGCAAGAACGATTTCTTGCGGCGAACAAGAATCCACTAACCAATAATCAACCGTTAGAGCAACCATTACCCATTACATGATAATTAAGAATATGACGCTGGCCTTGGGAATCTTCATATTCCATCTTCGCCGGTACAACTTCGCATACTTCCGGGATGTTGCTCATGGAGACCACTTTAGCGACGTCCAAGTGGGTGCTGTAGGTATAGTCCTCAACAATCGGGGCGTTCTGGCCAGCCAGCTCGGTCGGGGCTTCGTCGGCCAGGGCGGCGGTGGCGCACAGGCTGCTGAGGGCTAAAACTAATAACGCTTTCATTTCTCTATTTACCTTCTTCAGGGCGAAAGGGGTCACGGGGCCCTTGTGAGGCCGCGTGTGTAACTTGAGAGTTGGGAAGTTCGGATTAACGTTGCCTTCGTGGGGGCTGTTGCGGTGTTAATCTCGGTGTCGTGTTGACGGGGTTGATTCTAGGCCTGCGGCTTATATTCATATACCCGTGGTTTTGATAAACACTTTTGGCAGTTTTTGTAACAATCCCTCCATGAAGGTTTTTTCAGAAACCTGCGAAGCGCCACGGGGCGCGGGCCAGAGCGGCAGCTGGGCATAGCTGGGTAATTTGTAGGGTCTTGTTACTACCATCGTCGAATGGTTCTATAGGCCCACCCCGGCTACAACAGGGGCCATACAACAACAACTATGTCACCGAGGTAAGAAAGATGAGTGCGGCTTCCCTGTACCCCGTTCGCCCCGAAGTAGCAGCCAACACGCTGACCGACGAGGCGACCTACAAGGCGATGTACCAGCAATCGGTGGTCAATCCCGATGGTTTCTGGCGCGAGCAAGCCAAGCGTCTTGACTGGATCAAGCCTTTCACCACGGTGAAGCAGACGTCGTTCGACGATCACCATGTCGACATCAAGTGGTTCGCCGATGGCACCCTGAACGTTTCCTACAACTGCCTGGACCGTCACCTCGCCGAGCGCGGCGACCAGATCGCGATCATCTGGGAGGGCGATGACCCTGCCGAGAGCCGCAACATCACGTACCGCGAGCTGCATGAACAAGTCTGCAAGTTCGCCAACGCCCTGCGCGGCCAGGATGTGCATCGCGGCGACGTGGTGACTATCTATATGCCGATGATCCCCGAAGCTGTGGTCGCCATGCTCGCCTGCACCCGCATCGGTGCGATTCATTCCGTGGTGTTCGGCGGTTTCTCGCCGGAAGCCCTGGCCGGTCGCATCATCGACTGTAAGTCGAAGGTGGTGATCACTGCCGACGAAGGCATTCGCGCCGGTAAGAAGATTCCGCTGAAGGCCAACGTCGATGACGCACTGACCAACCCGGAAACCAGCAGCATCCAGAAGGTCATTGTGTGCAAGCGCACCAATGGCACGATCAAGTGGAACCAGCATCGCGACATCTGGTACGAAGACCTGATGAAAGTGGCGGGCACTGTGTGTGCGCCCAAAGAGATGGGCGCCGAAGAAGCGCTGTTCATCCTCTACACCTCCGGTTCCACCGGCAAGCCCAAGGGCGTGCAACACACCACCGGCGGTTACCTGCTGTATGCAGCCCTGACCCATGAGCGCGTGTTCGACTACCGCCCTGGCGAAATCTACTGGTGCACCGCCGACGTGGGCTGGGTCACCGGCCACACCTATATTGTCTACGGCCCGCTGGCGAATGGCGCGACCACCTTGCTGTTCGAAGGTGTGCCGAACTATCCGGACATCACCCGGGTGGCGAAAATCGTCGACAAGCACAAGGTCAATATTCTCTACACCGCACCCACCGCGATCCGCGCGATGATGGCATCGGGCACCGCCGCCGTTGAAGGCGCCGATGGCAGCAGCCTGCGCCTGTTGGGCTCGGTAGGCGAGCCGATCAACCCGGAAGCCTGGGACTGGTACTACAAGAATGTCGGCCAATCCCGTTGCCCGATTGTCGACACCTGGTGGCAGACCGAAACCGGCGGCAACATGATGAGCCCGCTGCCGGGCGCCCATGCGCTCAAGCCGGGTTCGGCGGCGCGGCCGTTCTTTGGCGTGGTGCCGGCGTTGGTGGACAACCTCGGCAACCTGATCGAAGGCGCGGCCGAGGGCAACCTGGTGATCCTCGATTCGTGGCCGGGCCAGGCGCGTACGCTGTTTGGCGATCATGACCGTTTCGTCGATACCTACTTCAAGACCTTCCGTGGCATGTATTTCACCGGCGACGGTGCGCGGCGCGACGAGGACGGCTACTACTGGATCACCGGGCGTGTGGACGACGTGTTGAACGTGTCGGGCCACCGCATGGGCACGGCCGAGATCGAAAGCGCGATGGTGGCACACCCGAAAGTCGCGGAAGCGGCGGTGGTCGGCGTGCCGCATGACATCAAGGGGCAGGGCATTTATGTCTATGTCACTTTGATCGGTGGCGAAGAGCCGACCGAACAATTGCGCCTGGAGCTGAAAAACTGGGTGCGCAAGGAAATCGGCCCGATTGCCTCACCGGACGTGATCCAGTGGGCGCCAGGCTTGCCGAAGACGCGTTCGGGGAAAATCATGCGGCGGATTCTGCGCAAGATTGCCACGGCTGAGTATGACGGGTTGGGGGATATCTCCACCCTGGCCGACCCGGGGGTGGTGGCGCATTTGATCGAGACGCACAAGACCATGAACGTCGCGTAAGGCGGAGTGGATGGGAAAGAGCCCCATTCGGCGTAGGCCGGGTGGGGCTTTTTCATGGTCTCTCGAAATCACTACAAATCCAATGTGGGAGGGGGCTTGCCCTAATGCCAGTCAGTTAAGAAGTAGAAAGGGTAAAAAGTAATCTGTGGCGAGGGAGCTTGCTCCCGCTGGACTGCGCAGCAGTCCCATTTTTGGGGCCGCTTCGCGGCCCAGCGGGAGCAAGCTCCCTCGCCACAGGTACAGTGTTCGTCCTTAACTGACTGGCATTAGGGCTTGCCCCCTCCCACATTTGGATTGCATTTCAAGGCCTGTACAGCTGCTGCCTGCATAGCCAGCTGACAAATAAATATCGGTTTTCACAGTAGGACATTTCTGAATGTTACCGGTTAACGCAAATGTGTAACCCCGCGCCCACGCATGAGGCAAACGGCTACGCTCGCGCCCAGGAAAACCGCGTTTCAGACACCCTTTGAAATAAGATTAAACGCCACACTTGCCGTGCTAGAAGGGTTTGCGAATAATAGGCCCGCAATTTGCAGCATCAGCTGGTTTAATATCTTTTGTCTCTGCATAAAATTCAGAGGCTGTCAATGAGTTGGAACCGCTTTCTCGGTGCTTCTGTAAATTGTTGTCGCATTGAGGAAATATCGGCTTCCAGCCTGTCGTTAGAATGCCGATCACTCGCTCGTCGTCGCTGGCACGCACTGGCGCAGGACGCTGCACCGCTTTCGGTTTCACCTTCGCCGCATCGTGGGCCATGGCTCATACTGCTGTTTTGCCCTATACCGATGGAGTCCCAAGATGAAGAAACTCGTGCTGTTGGGCGCCCTGGCGCTGTCCGTGCTGTCCATGCAGGCTTTCGCTGAAGGCAAACCGCTGAAAATTGGTATCGAAGCCGCTTACCCTCCGTTTGCCTCGAAGGCGCCGGATGGCAGCATCGTCGGTTTTGACTACGACATCGGCAACGCCCTGTGCAAGCAGATGGACGTGAAGTGCACGTGGGTCGAGCAGGAATTCGACGGTCTGATCCCGGCGCTGAAAGTGCGCAAGATCGACGCGATCCTGTCATCCATGTCCATTACTGAAGACCGCAAGAAATCCGTGGACTTCACCACCCGCTACTACCTCACCCCAGCTCGCCTGGTGATGAAGGAAGGCACTGCCGTCAGCGACAGCCTGGATGAATTGAAAGGCAAGAAGATCGGCGTGCAGCGTGGTTCGATCCATGACCGTTTCGCCAAGGAAGTCCTGGCACCGAAGGGCGCCACCATCGTTCCCTACGGCACCCAGAACGAAATCTACCTGGACGTGCAAGCCGGTCGCCTCGACGGCACCGTGGCCGATGCCACCCTGCTGCAGGACGGTTTCCTGAAAACCGACGCCGGCAAAGGCTACGCGTTCACAGGTCCCGCGTTCACCGACGTCAAATACTTCGGCGACGGCGTAGGCATCGCGGTTCGCAAAGGCGACAAGGAAAACCTGGAGCGCATCAACGCCGCTATCGCCGCGATCCGTGCCAATGGCGAATACAAGAAGATCCAGGACAAGTACTTCGACTTCGATATTTATGGCGCTGATGCCCAGTAAATAATCGCAGCTGTCTGTCCGAAATGGCGCAAGCAACAGAACACTCTGAAGTTTGCGCCATTTTTTCATCCCCCTTTTCGAGGACCTGAATCATGTTGAAAGGCTACGGGGCCGTCATCCTCGATGGCGCATGGTTGACGCTTCAGCTCGCCTTGTCGTCCATGGCCCTGGCCATTGTTCTGGGTCTGATCGGGGTCGCGTTGCGCCTGTCGCCGGTGCGCTGGCTGGCGTGGCTGGGCGACCTGTACTCCACGGTGATCCGCGGGATCCCCGACCTGGTGCTGATCCTGCTGATTTTCTACGGTGGCCAGGACTTGCTTAACCGCGTCGCGCCGATGCTCGGCTTTGACGACTATATTGACCTGAACCCCCTGGCCGCCGGTATCGGCACCCTGGGTTTCATCTTTGGCGCCTACCTGTCGGAAACCTTCCGCGGTGCCTTCATGGCTATTCCCAAGGGGCAGGCCGAGGCCGGCCTGGCGTATGGCATGAGCAGCTTCCAGGTGTTTTTCCGGGTGATGGTGCCGCAGATGATCCGGCTGGCGATCCCCGGTTTCACCAATAACTGGCTGGTACTCACCAAGGCCACCGCGCTGATTTCGGTGGTGGGCCTGCAAGACATGATGTTCAAGGCCAAGCAGGCGGCCGACGCCACCCGCGAGCCTTTTACCTTCTTCCTCGCAGTGGCGGCGATGTACCTGGTGATCACCAGCGTGTCGTTGCTGGCCCTGCGCTATCTTGAGAAGCGCTACTCGGTAGGCGTAAGGGCGGCTGATCTATGATCTTCGACTACAACGTCATCTGGGAGGCCATGCCGCTGTACCTTGGCGGCTTGCTGACCACCCTGAAACTGCTCGCCATCTCGCTGTTCTTCGGCTTGCTCGCCGCCTTGCCCCTGGGCTTGATGCGCGTGTCCAAGCAGCCGATCGTCAACGGCGTGGCATGGCTCTACACCTATGTGATCCGCGGCACGCCGATGCTGGTGCAGCTGTTTTTGATCTATTACGGCCTGGCCCAGTTCGAGGCCGTACGGGAAAGCTTCCTGTGGCCGTTGCTGTCCAGTGCCACGTTTTGCGCGTGCCTGGCGTTCGCGATCAACACCAGCGCCTACACCGCCGAGATCATCGCCGGCAGCCTCAAGGCCACGCCCAATGGCGAGATCGAAGCGGCCAAGGCCATGGGCATGTCGCGCTACAAGCTGTACCGTCGCATCCTGTTGCCGTCGGCCCTGCGCCGCGCGCTGCCGCAGTACAGCAACGAAGTGATCATGATGCTGCAGACCACCAGCCTGGCCTCCATCGTCACCTTGATCGACATCACCGGTGCCGCGCGCACGGTGAACGCCCAGTACTACCTGCCGTTTGAAGCCTATATCACCGCCGGCGCGTTCTACCTGTGCCTGACGTTCATCCTGGTGCGCCTGTTCAAGTTGGCCGAGCGCCGCTGGCTGAGCTACCTGGCGCCACGGAAGCATTGATATGGAACGTATCGATCACCTGTTGCCCTGGGGCCACCTGGGTTGTGAGCGCCAGCTGAGTGTGTTCCGTTTCGGCAGTGGCGAGCGCAAGGCCTACATCCAGGCCAGCCTGCACGCCGATGAATTGCCCGGCATGCGCGCCGCCTGGGAGCTGAAAAAACGCCTTACCGACCTGGAACGCCAAGGGGCGCTCAATGGCGTGATCGAGCTGGTGCCCGTGGCCAATCCGATGGGCCTGGGCCAGCTGCTGCAAGGCAGCCACCAGGGGCGTTTCGAGGTCGGCAGCGGCAAGAATTTCAACCGCGATTTCGTCGAGTTGAGCGCGCCCGTCGCCGAGCGTCTGCACGGCAAGCTGGGCGATGACCCCCACGCCAATGTGCGCCTGATCCGCCAGGCCATGAGCGATGTGCTCAACGCCTTGCCGCCGCCGAGCAGCCAGTTGCAAGGCATGCAGCGCATTCTGCTGGGCCATGCCTGCACCGCCGACATCGTCCTCGACCTGCATTGCGACGCCGAAGCCGCGCTGCACATGTATGCGCTGCCCCAGCACTGGCCGCAGTGGCGTTCGCTGTCGGCGCATTTGAATGTAAAAGTCGGCCTGCTGGCGGAAGATTCCGGTGGCAGTTCGTTTGACGAGGCGTGTTCGCTGCCGTGGCTGCGTTTGTCCCGGGCGTTCCCCGAGGCGCAGATTGCGCTGGCCTGTCTGGCGACAACCCTGGAGTTGGGCGGCCAGGCCGACACCGGCCGCGACGAGGCGATCTTCCACGCCGAGGGCATCCTGGCGTTCCTCGCCGAACAAGGCTTGATCAAGGGCGAATGGCCCGCACCGCAGCACGAGGCGTGTGAAGGCATGCCCTTCGAAGGCACCGAGTTGCTGTTCGCACCCCACGCCGGGGTGATCAGTTACCTGCGTAAAGCCGGTGACTGGGTTGAAACCGGCGAACCGATTTTTGAAGTGATTAATCCTCTGACCGACCGCGTCAGCATTGTCTGCGCGGGCACGTCCGGGGTGTTGTTCGCCGTTGAACGGCTGCGTTATGCCCAAGCGGGTTTCTGGCTAGCCAAGGTGGCGGGGCGCGAAGCGCTGCGTCACGGGCGCTTGCTCAACGACTGACCACCTGTTTTTGTGAGAACCGACCGCATGTACAAACTTGAAGTCCAAGACCTGCATAAACGCTATGGCAGTCATGAAGTGCTCAAAGGCGTGTCCCTGGCCGCCGCTGCCGGTGATGTGATCAGCATCATCGGCTCCAGCGGTTCGGGCAAAAGTACCTTTTTGCGCTGTATCAACCTGCTCGAGCAACCTCACGCCGGCAAGATCCTGCTCAATAACGAAGAGCTGAAACTGGTCGCAAACAAAGACGGCGCCATGAAGGCCGCCGACCCTAAACAACTGCAACGCATGCGTTCGCGCCTGTCCATGGTGTTCCAGCATTTCAACCTGTGGTCGCACATGACCGCGCTGGAAAACGTGATGGAAGCGCCGGTGCACGTGCTTGGCATGTCGAAAAAAGACGCCCGTGAAAAGGCCGAGCATTATCTGGCCAAGGTCGGCGTGGGCCATCGCAAGGATGCGTTCCCCGGCCACATGTCCGGCGGCGAGCAGCAGCGCGTGGCGATCGCCCGTGCCCTGGCGATGGAGCCGGAGGTGATGCTGTTCGACGAACCCACCTCGGCCCTCGACCCGGAGCTGGTCGGCGAAGTGCTCAAGGTGATGCAGGACCTGGCCCAGGAAGGCCGCACCATGGTGGTGGTGACCCACGAAATGGGCTTTGCCCGTGAAGTGTCGAACCAGTTGGTGTTCTTGCACAAAGGTATCGTCGAAGAGCGCGGCAATCCGCGTGAAGTGCTGGTGAATCCGCAGTCTGTGCGTCTTCAGCAGTTCCTGTCCGGTAGCTTGAAATAACCAAGACTGCTTTGCACCCCCAACCTGTAGGAGCGAGCTTGCTCGCGAAAAACCTGAGAACGCCACGGGGTGTCAGGCTTCCCGCGTTATCGTTGACGATTTTCGCGAGCAAGCTCGCTCCTACAGGAGGGCAGGGCTTCATTGTTTTTGAGATTTGTGTTGGTTTACCGGCTAGCATTGGCCTTTGTCTTCATTACCGTTACTCGCTTCGGATAGCCTTCCATGACCGCCCACAAAATTGGTTTCCTGATTTGGCCCAGCACAAAAGCCCTCACGCTTGCGCTGGCTGAGGAGGCCTTGCGCGTTGCTCAGCGGGTGCATCCGGACGTGGTCTACGAGCTGTCGTTTTTGCTCGCAGAGCCGGCCACCGAAGGCGCTTGGCAACTGCCGGGCGAACCGTGGGCCGGCAAGCTGGAGGGGTTTCAGAAGCTGTTCCTGCTGGCCGATGAGCCGCCGACCGTCATCGCTTCCCAGCTCAGTTCGGCGCTCAAGCAACTGGTGCGGGCAGGGTGTGTGATCGGTGGCCTGTCGGCCGGTGTCTACCCCTTGGCCCAGTTGGGCTTGCTCGACGGCTACCGCGCCGCCGTGCACTGGCGCTGGCAGGATGATTTTGCCGAGCGTTTCCCCAAGGTCATCGCCACCAGCCATCTGTTCGACTGGGATCGCGACCGCCTGACCGCCTGCGGTGGCATGTCGGTACTCGACCTGCTGCTGGCGGTGCTGGCCCGTGATCACGGCGCCGAACTGGCCGGTGCGGTCTCCGAAGAACTGGTGGTGGAGCGTATCCGCGAAGGCGGCGAGCGCCAGCGCATTCCGCTGCAAAACCGCCTGGGCTCCAGCCATCCGAAGCTGACCCAGGCGGTGTTGCTGATGGAAGCCAATATCGAGGAGCCGCTGACCACCGATGAAATCGCCCAGCACGTGTGTGTGTCGCGACGACAACTGGAGCGGATCTTCAAGCAGTACCTCAATCGCGTCCCCAGCCAGTACTACCTGGAACTGCGCCTGAACAAGGCGCGCCAGATGCTCATGCAGACCAGCAAGTCGATCATCCAGATTGGCCTGTCCTGCGGCTTCTCTTCGGGGCCGCATTTTTCCAGCGCCTACCGCAACTTCTTCGGCGCCACCCCGCGTGAAGACCGCAACCAGCGGCGCAGCAGCAGCCCGTTCGAACTGTCGTCGGTGCCGTCCGAGCGCGGTTGAGTCGCGCCGTTATTCCTCCATCGGCTGGGGCGTGCCGGGCGCCGACAGGGGAACGCCGGCGCCGTCGAACATCGCGTCTTCCACGCCTAATTCGTAGCCCGTCTGGCGGTAGTAACTGCGCAGCAGTTCCAGGCTTTGCGCAGACAACGGATTGCCGCTCAAATCAGAGTCGTCATCCAGCGGCATGGGCATTTCCAGCAGGTCGCTGGGCAGCTCCATGATCTGGTTGTCGCTCAGGTCCACGACCCGCAGGCGGCGCAGGCTGAAGAGCCCTTCCGGTACGTTTGTCAGCTCACAGCTGTGCAGGTAGACCGATACCAACCGCCGGAAATGACGCAGGTCAGGCGTCAGGGTCAGGGGGTTGTTGCTCAGGTCCAGGTATTCCAGCTGGACCAGGCCCGACAGCAGCTCATTGCTGGCGGGCGTCAAGCGGATGTGGTTTTGCGCCAGCTTCAGGTAGCGCAGGCGTCCCAGGTGCGCCAACGAGGCGGGCAGGTCGCCCAGCGTGTGGCTCTCGATGGTCAGGTTGATCAGGTTGGGAAAACACCTGAGCAACCCGTCGACCTGTTGATTGGTGCCGTCGCCGATGATTTCCAGCAGGGTGACGTGGTCGAAGCGCGCGGTCAGCGTCGGCATGTCCCCCAACAGTTGCCCGTCGAACACCAGCTTGAAGCTGCGTCGGATAAACACGCTGGAGTCGTCCAGTTCGCCCTCCCGGCGCCAGCAACGTTCGAGCAGGCTTTTGAAGGCCAGTCGGCGCAGTTGTTCACGTGCGCGGGTGTCTTCGTCCAGCACCGTGTCGAGCAGCGGATCCCGTTGCGGGATGTCCGTGGCCCAGGCCAGCAACTGGCGTTGCAACTGGCGGTATTCGACGCCCCGGCGCGTGATTTCAGGCGCGGCGGCGTCCAGGTCGCCGGGCAACTGAAAATACAGGCGGTTGATTTCGCGGGCGTCCAGGCTTGGGTACAGCGCCTGAAGCTGCTGCACGTGCACCGGGGGCGCCTCGACGTTCCAGTGTTCGCCGCTGGCCTGGCAGTAGGTCTTGATACGCGCCAATGTTTGCCGCGACAACGGGTTGCCCGCCAGGTCGAGCGACGCGCCGAAGGCGGCGGGCAATGCAAACCCCTGATCGGAAATGTCCTCGATGACGTTGTGGCTCAGGTCGACCCGTGTTCGATAAACACTGCCGGAGAGCAGCGCCGGCGGAATTTCGCGCAGGCCTGTGTTACTGAGCGACAGGCTGGCGAGGTTGCTCAGGCGGTTGAAGTCCGGCAGCCAGCTCAGGCGGTTGTTCGCCAGGTCCAGGTGTTTGAGGTGAACCATGCCGGACAGCACCTGGGTGCTGACGGGGTTGAGGGTGAGGCCGCAGTCGTCCAGGCGCAGGTGGGTCAATCGCAGCAAGTGCGGCAAGGTCTTGGGAAAGTGACTGAGGGCATAGTGCTCAACGGACAGCCGTTCCAGGTTGGGAAAACTGCGCAGGAACGCCCCCAACAGCAGGTCGGAACCATCGCCGCTCAGCAGCAGGGATGAGACCTGCTTGAGTGGCCGGCTCAGGGCGGGAAGCTCGCCGCTGACGGGCTGCGTCAGCCTGAGTGTGAAGCATGGCTGATCGCCCTGGGCCTGTTCATCCTGCTCGGCTTCCCGGCGCCAGACAGCCTCGAGGGTGTCCACCAACCGTGCGCGGGCGGCGCGCGCCTGGACCGAGGCCAGCGGGTCTTCGGCCCAGGGACTCAGGTCCTGGCGAATGCTGCGGTAATCGGTGCCAAGCTGCTCCAGCGCGGCCTGGGTGGCGTCGAGGTCACCTGGAAAATCAAAAATGAGCTGATTGATGTCATCGTCGCTCAGGGTCGGGAACAGGCGTTTGGCCTGCTCGATGTCCGCACTGGGCGCATCGATATCCCAGCGGCCTGTGGTCCTTTGATAGTAAGCCTTGACGCGCTGCAGGGTCGCCCGCGAGAGCGGGTTGGCGCTGAGGTCGAACTTGCGGCTGGTGGCCACCGGCAAATCGAAGAGCGCTGCCGGCAGCTCGCCGATCTGGTTGTTCGACAGCACCGCCAGTTCCAGCTGCGGGCGGTCGAGCATGCCCGGCGGCAGCTCGCGAATGCCGGTATAGCTTAAATCCAGGTGCTGCAGCCGGGGCATATTGGCGACGCTGGGGGTCAGGCCCAGCGGGTTGTTGTACAGGTCCAGGGTCACCAGGCGGGTCATGCCGCCGAGGACTGCACGGCTTTCTTCGCTCAAGATAATGTTGCAGTCGCTCAGGATCAGGGTGTTGAGGGCGGGCAGTCGGGTGATGCTCGGCGCAAGGCGGCCGAGGGAAAATTTGCTGATGGTCAAGTGACGCAGGCGTTGAAACATTTGCACAAACCTGTCCACCTCCAGCGGGGCGTGCGCACCGCTCAACTCCAGCAGGGTGATGTGCTCGAAATGCGCGGTGAGTACCGGCAGTTCGCCGTAGATGGGCATCGTCAATTGCAGCTTATGGCCGCTGAGAGCCGGCTGTTCGTGAAACTCATCAATCTCGGTTTCCTGACGCCAGCTACGCCTGATTTCTTCGGCCCACAGCCCGCGATCGCGGCGGGCGTATTGATACTCCTGGGTCGTCAGTGGTGCCTCGGTAATGGGGTGGAACGGCGGCGTCGCGTGCTCCCACACGGCAAGGTCGGTGTCCATTTTGTCGTACTCGGCCTGCAGCGTGATCAGGCTGGGCAGGGCGCCGCCCGGTCGGGCTTCCAGGGTTTGCACCAGTTCGCTGATCTGCTCGCGGTTGAGCCGAGGCAGCAGGTGGTGGGCGCGCTGTTCGAGGGAGAGCTGCGCCTGTGACGGTCCGGCGGCCTGGTAGCCTTCCATGCCGCCACGCAGGCGCATCACTTCGGGATCATAGGTGGGTTCGCGATAGGTGTCCTTGCCGAGCAGGGCGCGCAATTGCTCGCGGTCCAGTACATGTTCGGCAACCGCCTGGCGCAGGCGTTCGCCCTGGCCGATATGGATGTCCAGGGCGTCGCGTTGGCTGTCCGGGATAGCCTGGAGGATGGCGGTGTAGAAATCGGTGTCGGCGAACACCGGCCCCGTTTCATCGACCGGGGTGTAGTGGCCCGTTTCGGTGCGCACCAGGGTCCTCTTGAGTGTGGCGCCTTCGGCGCCGATGGCTTGCAGCAGTGGGCCGTTGGCGTGGTACTCGCGCAGTTCCAGGCGCAGGTCGGTCGACCATCCGGGCAGGCGCTCCAGGGACCGCAGGACCAGCAGATAGGTGTCCGGGTTGTCGACGGCGTCCAGGTACAACCCTTCGTAGGCACGGGTGGTGCGTACCTCCAACTGGGCCGAGGCGGCCTGCTCGACGATACGGGCGGGCACCTTGCCGAGGTCGATGGCCCGCCACTCCGCGCCGCTGGCACTGGCCAGCAGTTCCTCGGCCACGCTGGTGGGCAGCCCGCGTTCCGGGGCGGCATCAATGATTTTTTGCAGCGAGGCAGTGGGGCTGCGTTCTTCGCTGCGGTAGCGGGAGTCGAACAGGTTGAAGCGTTTGTCGTGGGCAAGCCGGGCGATTTTTTTGCGCAGGGCGCCGGCGCGCAGGTGAGTGTGCGGGGCGGGCAGGTCGGCGGGTTCCTCCAGCAGCAGCTTGCGCTCGGGTTCATCCAGGCTGTCGATCAGGATGCGCAGCAATTCACCGTTTTTCAGCTGGATTTCGCGCACCTGCACCACGTGCGCACCGGATTGCCCGGCGAACTCCCACTGGGTATTGCCGCTGGAGTCGACAAGACGCAGTGTCCTGGATACCGGCCATAGGCCATTGCTGGTCAGTACCTGCAACTGAGTCTGGATATCGGCCTGCCGGTAAATTCCGGGGTCATCGCTGTTCATTTGCGTGATGAAGTCTTGCAGCGCCTGGTCAATCTTGAAGCGCTTGAGGGTGTCGGCCAGCAGCGGGGGGAGCGTTTGCTGGCGCATGTGCATCTTGCGCAAGGCATTGTCGTGGGTGCCGCTGACGCTATGTGCCTGGCGCAGGCGGGCGTCGCTGAGCCCGTCCGCCCGGTAGCCGAGGCGACGCATCAGGGTGGCATTGTCCCAGTTCAGCGGGCGCTCCATTTCGGTGATCCAGGCGCCCTGGCCGTTGTTCAGTAACCGTGGAGCGTAGGCGGCTGGGCGGCTGGGATGGCGTAGGGAATAGCGCAGGCTGGCGGGGTCTTGTTGCAGGCTGTAGTAATCGCCATCCAAGGGCAGCAGGATGTTGCCATTATAGCGGTACAGGCCTTGTGGGTCGGGACGTACTGTCTTGGGCGGTGTGAACTTGACACGATAGGGCGCAAGGTCGGGTTTCCACAGGCGCTGACGGCCCTCGGGTGTGGTCACGGGTGTCAGGCCGTTGAGAAAACCCAGGCACTCGCCGGGCAGTACCTTGCGCAACAGGCCTTGGGCGATAGGGATTCCGGTGGCAAACAAGCCCAGTTGCACCAGTTGCTCGACAAACCCCATGGTGTGCCCGAACGCTTCCCGCGTCAGGCCTTCAGCCCAGTCGATAACGCCCTCGAAGGCCTCGTCCAGCAGTTGGTAAGCGGTGTAGCCCAGCATCAGCAGCCCAAGCGGTGGAACAAAGGGGCTGGCAATCAGGGCTGCCACTTGCAGCAGCGCCGAGCCGATTTTCTGCACCAGGTCCCAGCGTTCCCAACGGGCCTTGCGGTTGACGGCGGCGGTGGACACCGCTTGGCTGCTCGCGTCATCGCGCAACTTACTCAACTTCATCTGGTGCAGGTGCTGGAACAGGGGTTGCTTGATGGGCAGGCCACGAAACTCCAGCTTCGGCCGGCCCACCTCGGTCTCGCGCCAGCTCGGCAGCGGATCGCCCGTCGTATGGGGGTGCCAGGTCACTTCGCTCAGGCGGCGGTTGAGGTCGGCGAAGAAGCTGCCGATATCGGCATGGCTGACAAAACGGCTGAAAAAGTGTTGAAAGTCCGTCGAACGCAGCCGTGCCGTGAGCGCCTGCATAAACGCCTGCGTGCTGGGGTATTGCTTGATCGGGTGCTGCGGGTCGTCGGGGATATAGGCGATGACCGGCGCCACCGCGCGGCTTGAGTCCAGATGCGGCGAAAACACCACAATCCCGACCAGGCGACTGGACATGATGGCCAGCTCATGGGCGATCAATGCCGGGCGCTGGCTGGCGTGGCTGATAAGGCTGTGCACAGCGTCATACCCGGCCTGCGGGATGTCGCCCTTGAGCAGCGCCATGTACAGCGACAGCTTGAGCGCGCTGGCCTGGCTTTGCTCGATGCGGGCCTGAAGCACCGCTTCGGCCACGGGGTTGCCCAGCCCCAGGTAATCCTCGAGATAACGCTGGTAGCGCCCGCCTATATCGAGTTCGCGGCACAGTGTGGCGAATTGCGCGACGCTGATGCGCGCTGCAATCGCCGGCAGGCTCTGGAAGTGTCCGGCGGCATTGGGCTGGGTGCTGAAGCCGGAGTTGTGCTCGTAGGCATCGGGCTCGGCTTCAGCCGGCTCGAAGTTGTGCAGCGCGGCCTTCAGCAGCGATACGCTCCAGGTGCGCGAAGCCCCGGCCCTGACGCGAACCCCAGCGAGGGTCAAGGGCACGTAGAGTTGCAGCCAGGTGCTGCGCACATCCAGGTCCAGCGCATATTGGCGCTTGAGCGCCGCTTGCAGCAACTCGGCGCCAAACGTCTCCGGGCTCTTGAGCTCGGCCAGGGCTTTGTCCACTTGGTTCTGCCGGGTCCAGGCTTCGCCGTTCAGGCGCTTGAGTTCTGCGTGTTGGGCGTCGCAGGCGTGCTTGTACCAGTCGGGAATACTCGGCGCATGTTCGCCAAGGGCCGAACGCCTGGCGGGCGCGGCATCCCCCAGCCAGTGGGGGATGGCCTGCGTGAGAATTGCGTGGTGGATGTCGGGTGCGATGGGGATGGGGCGTTGGCGCATTGGATCGGTCCTTGAGGCTACAGGTGTTAATCCAGCAGACCAGTCCACGCCCGATCGACGGCGGTAAATACGTGGGGCGCCACGCCCGCGCCGATTTGCGAAGATCCCCTGCGCACGGAGCGGGCGCACGGTTTAAACTGCGCCATTGCGACGCAATTTGTCGCATTGGCGTAAACCCGCGTAAAACGCGGGTTGGCGCTATAAGAAGTTGTCGCTTGGCGGCAAGGCCGCACTGAAAACTGTCCTTACAATCCCTGCATCGCCCGCCAGTTCCAGGCAGGCGTTCCTCTTCAGGAGACTCCGATGTCCGTTGAGCAAGCCCCGGTGCAACGTGCCGATTTCGACCAGGTCATGGTGCCTAACTACGCACCTGCCGCCTTCATTCCCGTGCGTGGCGCAGGTTCGCGCGTGTGGGACCAGGCCGGTCGCGAGCTGATCGACTTTGCCGGCGGCATCGCGGTCAACGTATTGGGCCACGCCCACCCGGCGCTGGTCGGCGCACTGACCGAACAGGCCAACAAGCTGTGGCATGTCTCCAACGTGTTCACCAATGAGCCGGCGCTGCGCCTGGCGCACAAGCTGATCGACGCCACGTTTGCCGAGCGTGTGTTCTTCTGCAACTCCGGCGCCGAAGCCAACGAGGCCGCCTTCAAGCTGGCCCGTCGCGTGGCGTTCGACCGTTTCGGCAGCGAGAAGTACGAAATCATCGCCGCGCTGAACAGCTTCCACGGCCGGACCCTGTTCACCGTCAACGTCGGTGGTCAGTCGAAGTACTCCGATGGTTTCGGGCCTAAAATTACCGGCATCACCCACGTTCCTTATAACGACCTGGAGGCTTTGAAAGCCGCCGTGTCGGACAAGACCTGCGCCGTGGTGCTGGAGCCGATTCAGGGCGAAGGCGGCGTACTGCCGGCCGAGCTGGCTTATCTGCAAGGTGCTCGCGAATTGTGCGACGCGAATAACGCGCTGCTGGTGTTCGACGAAGTGCAAACCGGCATGGGCCGCAGCGGCCACCTGTTTGCTTACCAACACTACGGCGTGGTGCCGGACATCCTCACCAGCGCCAAGAGCCTGGGCGGCGGTTTCCCGATTGCCGCGATGCTCACCCGTGAAGACTTGGCCAAGCACCTGGTGGTCGGCACCCACGGCACCACCTACGGCGGTAACCCGCTGGCGTGCGCAGTGGCTGAAGCGGTGATCGACGTGGTCAACACTCCCGAGGTGCTGGCCGGCGTGAATGCCAAGCACGACCTGTTCAAGGCGCGCCTGGAGCAGATCGGCGAGCAGTACGGCATCTTCACCCAAGTGCGTGGCATGGGCCTGCTGATCGGTTGCGTATTGAGCGATGCGTTCAAGGGCAAGGCCAAGGACGTGTTCAACGCCGCCGAGAAAGAAAACCTGATGATCCTGCAAGCCGGCCCCGACGTGGTGCGTTTCGCGCCGAGCCTGGTGGTGGAAGAGGCGGACATCAACGAAGGTCTGGATCGCTTCGAACGTGCCGTAAAAACGCTGACCCAAGCCTGATACACATCTTTCTGCCGGACCGGATCAAATGTGGGAGGGGGCTTGCTCCCGATAGCGGACGGTCAGTTGATGCAACTGGTACTGAACCACCGCCATCGGGAGCAAGCCCCCTCCCACATTGGATATGGGTTGTGCCTGACGTGTCCGGTATTTTTTCCTATGAGTTCTAGAGTTAAGGAGTGACACCATGCTGGTGATGCGCCCCGCGCAAATGGCTGATCTGGGCGAGGTACAGCGTCTGGCTGCGGACAGCCCGATTGGTGTCACCTCCTTGCCGGATGATGTGGAACGCCTGAGCGACAAGATCGCGGCCAGCGAAGCGTCCTTCGCGGCCGAGGTGAGTTTCAACGGTGAAGAAAGCTATTTCTTCGTGCTCGAAGACACCGAGACGGGCAAGCTCGCGGGCTGTTCGGCCATCGTCGCGTCGGCCGGCTACTCGGAGCCCTTCTACAGTTTCCGTAACGAAACCTTCGTGCACGCCTCCCGCGAGCTGAAGATCCACAACAAGATCCATGTGTTGTCCCAGTGTCACGACCTCACCGGTAACAGCCTGCTCACCAGTTTCTACGTGGTGCCTGAGCTGGTCGGTTCGCCGTGGTCGGAGCTCAACTCCCGTGGCCGCCTGTTGTTCGTCGCCAGCCACCCCGAGCGCTTTGCCGATTCAGTTGTGACCGAGATCGTCGGCTACAGCGACGAGAACGGTGATTCGCCGTTCTGGGACGCCATCGGTCGCAACTTCTTCGACCTCAATTACGCCGCCGCCGAGCGCCTGTGCGGGCTGAAAAGCCGTACGTTCCTCGCCGAGCTGATGCCGCATTACCCGATCTACGTGCCGCTGCTGCCGGACGAAGCCCAGGAAGCCATGGGCCAGGTGCACCCGCGTGCGCAGATCACCTTCGATATCCTCATGCGCGAGGGCTTCGAAACCGACCATTACATCGACATCTTCGACGGCGGCCCGACGCTGCACGCACGGGTTTCGGGCATCCGCTCGATCGCCCAGAGCCGCGTGGTGCCGGTAAAGATCGGCGAGATGCTCAAGGGTGTCGGCCGCCAGTACCTGGTCAGCAACGCGCAGTTGCAGGATTACCGTGCGGTGATGCTGGAGCTGGACTACGCGCCCGGCAAACCGGTGACCCTCGACCTCGCCGCCGCCGAAGCCCTGGGCGTTGGCGAAGGCGCGAGCGTGCGTCTTGTTGCAGTCTGAGAGCCGGTATAAAACAGAGTTTCGCGGGTGGCTGCAAAGCGGCCCGTTCGAGGAGATAGCATGATCGTTCGTCCCGTACGCAGCAGCGATTTACCGGCCCTGATTGATCTGGCGCGCAGCACCGGCACCGGCCTCACCACCTTGCCGGCCAACGAAGAGCGCCTGACCCACCGCGTGGGCTGGGCTGAAAAAACCTTTCGCGGCGAAGCCGGGCGCGGCGATGCCGACTACCTGTTCGTGCTGGAGAACGACGAAGGCCGCGTGGTGGGCATTTCGGCCATCGCCGGCGCCGTCGGCCTGCGCGAGCCGTGGTACAACTTCCGGGTCGGCCTGACGGTCAGCGCCTCCCAGGAATTGAACATCTACCGCGAAATTCCGACGCTGTTCCTGGCCAACGACCTTACCGGCAACTCCGAGCTGTGTTCGTTGTTCCTGCACGCCGATTACCGCAACGGCCTCAACGGCCGCATGCTGGCCAAGGCGCGCATGCTGTTCATTGCCGAGTTCCCGCAACTGTTCGGCAACAAGATCATCGCCGAGATGCGCGGCGTGTCCAACGAAGCGGGGCGCTCGCCGTTCTGGGAGAGCCTGGGCCGGCACTTCTTCAAAATGGAATTCAGCCAGGCCGACTACCTCACCGGTGTCGGCAACAAAGCGTTTATCGCTGAGCTGATGCCCAAGTTTCCGCTGTACAGCTGCTTTCTTTCCGAAGACGCGCGCAACGTGATCGGCAAGGTCCATCCGGATACCGAACCGGCGCTGAGCATGCTCAAGAGCGAAGGCTTCAGCTACCAGGGCTATGTGGATATCTTCGACGCCGGCCCGGCGGTGGAGTGTGAAACCAGCAAGATTCGTGCGGTGCGCGACAGCCAGGCGCTGGTGCTGGCCATCGGCACGCCGGGGGACGACGCCACGCCGTTCCTGATCCATAACCGCAAACGCGAAGACTGCCGCATCACTGCTGCCCCGGCTCGCCTGGCGGCGGGCACGTTGGTGGTCGATCCGCTGACCGCCAAGCGTCTGCAGCTTGTGGTCGGTGATCAAGTGCGTGCCGTACCGTTGTCCGCAGCCCGGGGGTCGAAATAATGAATTCGTTGTACATCGCAGGTAGCTGGCTGGCTGGCCAGGGTGAACTGTTTGAATCGCGTAACCCGGTGACCCAGCAGGTGCTGTGGAGCGGCAACGGTGCGACGGCCGAGCAGGTCGAGTCCGCCGTGCAGGCCGCACGCCAGGCATTTCCAGGCTGGGCCCGGCGTTCGCTGGAAGAGCGCATCAGCGTGCTCGAAACCTTCGCCAGTACCCTGAAAAGCCGCGCCGATGAAATCGCCCGTTGCATCGGTGAGGAAACCGGTAAGCCGCTGTGGGAATCGGCCACCGAAGTCACCAGCATGGCCAACAAGATCGCGATCTCGGTGCAAAGTTATCGCGAGCGTACCGGCGAGAAGAGCGGCCCCCTGGGCGACGCCACCGCTGTGCTGCGTCACAAGCCCCACGGCGTGGTGGCGGTGTTCGGCCCTTACAACTTTCCTGGCCACTTGCCGAACGGGCATATCGTCCCGGCGCTGCTGGCGGGTAACACCGTACTGTTCAAGCCGAGCGAGCTCACGCCGAAAGTGGCCGAGTTGACCGTGCAGTGCTGGGTCGAAGCGGGTTTACCGGCGGGCGTGTTGAACCTGCTGCAAGGTGCGCGGGAAACCGGCATAGCGTTGGCGGCCAACCCAGGCATCGACGGGTTGTTCTTCACCGGTTCCAGCCGCACCGGCAACCATCTGCACCAGCAGTTTTCCGGGCGTCCGGACAAGATCCTGGCCCTGGAGATGGGCGGCAACAACCCGCTGTTAGTGGACGAAGTGGCCGACATGGATGCGGCGGTGTACACCATCATCCAGTCGGCGTTTATCTCCGCCGGCCAACGCTGCACCTGCGCCCGTCGCTTGCTGGTGCCACAAGGCGCCTGGGGTGATGCGTTGCTGGCGCGCCTGGTGGCGGTCAGCGCGGCCATTGAAGTGGGCGCGTTCGACCAGCAACCGGCGCCGTTCATGGGCTCGGTGATTTCCCTGGCGGCCGCCAAAGCCTTGATGGACGCCCAGGAACTGATGTTGGCCAATGGCGCCGTGGCGCTGCTGGAAATGACCCAACCCCGGGACCAGGCCGCCTTGCTGACCCCAGGCATCATCGACGTGACGGCGGTGGCCGAGCGCGAAGATGAAGAACTGTTCGGCCCGCTGTTGCAGGTGATTCGCTACGCGGATTTTGCTGCGGCCATCACTGAGGCCAATAACACCCAGTACGGCCTGGCTGCTGGTTTGCTCTCGGATTCCGAGGAGCGTTACCAGCAGTTCTGGCTGGAAAGCCGCGCCGGCATCGTCAACTGGAACAAACAGCTGACCGGCGCCGCCAGCACCGCACCGTTCGGCGGGGTAGGGGCTTCGGGCAACCACCGCGCCAGTGCGTATTACGCGGCGGATTATTGCGCGTATCCGGTGGCGTCGCTGGAAACCCCGAGCCTAGCGGTTCCAGCCACACTAACCCCGGGCATAACACTGGTCTAAATGTGGGAGGGGGCTTGCCCCCGATAGCGGTGGACCAGTCACCTGATTTATCAACAGACAGACTGCTATCGGGAGCAAGCCCCCTCCCACACTGAATCTGTGATGTGTTGAAGATTGCTTATAAAAACAGATGTTCGTGGAGCCTCGCCGATGAAATCCTATGAAGTCAATTTTGACGGTCTAGTGGGGCCGACCCATAACTACGGCGGTTTGTCCTTCGGCAACGTCGCGTCCCAGAGCAACAGCCAGCAACACTCCAACCCCAAGGAAGCGGCGTTGCAGGGGCTGCAGAAAATGAAAGCGCTGATGGACATGGGCTTTGTGCAAGGCGTGCTTGCACCCCAGGAACGTCCGGACGTGGCCGCCTTGCGCAGCCTCGGTTTCAGCGGCACCGACGCGCAGGTCATTCAGCAGGCGGCCAAGCAAGCCATGCCGTTGCTGGTGGCGAGTTGCTCGGCATCGAGCATGTGGGTGGCCAACGCGGCCACGGTCAGCCCCAGCGCCGATACGGCGGACGGCCGCGTGCACTTCACCGCTGCCAACCTCAACTGCAAATACCACCGCAGCATCGAACACCCGACCACCAGCCGCGTGCTGGGGGCGATGTTTGCCGATCAGCAGCACTTCGCGCACCACGCCGCGTTGCCGGCAGTGGCGCAGTTCGGTGATGAAGGCGCGGCGAACCACACGCGTTTTTGCCGTGACTATGGCGAGGCGGGCGTAGAGTTCTTTGTCTTCGGCCGCAGTGCGTTTGACGCTCGTTACCCGGCGCCGCAGAAATACCCGGCGCGCCAGACGCTCGAGGCGTCCCAGGCGGTTGCGCGTCTGCACGGCCTGAAGGATGAAGGCGTGGTCTACGCCCAGCAGAACCCGGCAGTGATTGATGCCGGTGTGTTCCACAACGACGTGATTGCGGTAGGTAACGGCGAAGTGCTGTTCTACCACGAGGACGCGTTCCTCCATACCGAACAGATGCTCGCTGAGTTGCAGGGCAAACTGGGCAAGCTGGGCGGCAATTTCCAGTCGGTCTGCGTGCCGCGTGCCCAGGTCAGTGTGGAGGACGCGGTGCGCTCCTACCTGTTCAACAGCCAGTTGCTGACCCGTCCTGACGGCTCGATGCTGCTGATCGTGCCGGAAGAATGCCGCGCCAACGAGCGCGTCTGGCAGTACCTGCAACAGCTCACGGCCTCCGGCGGCTTGATCCGCGAAGTGAAGGTGTTCGACCTCAAGCAAAGCATGCAGAACGGCGGCGGCCCGGCGTGCCTGCGTTTGCGTGTGGCGCTGAACGAAACCGAACTGGCGGCGGTGAATCCAGGCGTTATCATGACCGCGCCGCTGTACGACACCCTGACCCAGTGGGTCAACAAGCACTACCGCGACAGCCTGCGCGAAACCGACCTGGCTGACCCGCAACTGCTGCTTGAGTGCCGGACGGCACTGGATGAACTGACGCAAATCCTTAAACTGGGCTCGGTTTATCCTTTCCAGACCCATTAACGCCCTACGGCTGAGATATTTTATTTATGACCGACACCCTTAAGCTGATCCTTGAAGACACCGACGGCACCCAGCTGGAAACCTCCTGCACCCGCGTTGCCGTGGTCTGGCAGGGCAAGGAGATCTGGATCCAGCACGACGGCCGTGGCCAACTGCTGATCGGTGTGGATGTGGAGGAGGGTGATGCCGAGTACGCCAACCTGCTGATGCGCCCATTGGCAACCAACCTGATGAGCCTGCAACTGGAAATGGAACCGGCCGAGGTTGAAGGCGACGACGATCACGTCCATGGCCCTGGCTGCAACCACTAAGGAAGCTGCTTATGCTCGCCCTCGGCAAACTGCTTGAACTGACCCTCGCCGGTCGCGAACCGGCGCAAAAAATTCAACTGACTGTCGACGGCGTGCAGATGCGCTGGCTCAGTGAGGGCGCGCTTGAAGTGCGTCCTCCTGAAGCACGGGACAATGGCAGCGACCTGCTGTTGTCGTCCGGCATCCATGGCAACGAAACCGCGCCGATCGAGTTGCTCGACCGTCTGTTGCATGGCATCGCCCGGGGGGAAATCAAACCCCGCACCCGTATTCTGTTCCTGTTCGGCAACCCCGAGGCCATGCGTCGCGGCGAGCGTTACCTTGAACTGGACGTCAACCGGCTGTTCAACGGCCGGCATGAAAGCAACATCGGCCCCGAAGCCATGCGCGCCGCCGAACTGGAACAGCTGGCCCGCAGCTTTTTCAGCCAGCCTGGCCGTTCGCGCCTGCATTACGACCTGCACACCGCGATTCGTGGCTCGAAGATCGAGCAGTTTGCGCTGTACCCGTGGAAGGAAGGGCGCCAGCATTCACGCCGTGAGCTTGAGCGCCTGCACGCAGCCGGCATGCAAGCGGTGCTGTTGCAGAACAAGACCTCGATCACCTTCACCGCCTTTACCTACGAACAGCTGGACGCCGAGGCCTTCACCCTGGAGTTGGGCAAGGCGCGGCCGTTCGGGCATAACGAGGGCGTGGATGTTTCCCGCCTGGAGCTGCGCCTCAGGCAGATCATCGAAGGCACCGAACCTGCCACGGACAGCCTCGACGGTATGCAGCTGTTCGCCGTTGCGCGTGAAGTGATCAAGCACAGTGACGCCTTCCTGCTGCACCTGCCGGCGGATGTGGAAAACTTTTCGGAGTTGGAAAAAGGCTACCTGCTGGCCGAAGACGTAGCCAAGACCCGCTGGGTAATCGAGGAAGAGGGCGCACGCATCATCTTCCCCAACCCGAAGGTGAAGAATGGTTTGCGCGCGGGGATATTGATCGTGCCGACCACGGACGCCGACCTGGCGTAGATGCAAATGTGGGAGGGGGCTTGCTCCCGATGGCGGTGTATCAGTTACAGATGAGCTGACTGACACACTGTTATCGGGAGCAAGCCCCCTCCCACATTGTTTTTGCGGTGTTGCTTATACCGCTACAGCCCGCGGCTCACTACGACGGATCGCCCGCACTTTGTGCAGCGTGTCGGCACACGTACGCGCAGCTTCCTGACCCTTGTGCACGAAGTGCTCGTAGAAGAATGTGGTGTGTTCGCTGCCGCCGTGGAAGTGGTGCGGTGTCAGCGATACCGAGAACACCGGCACTTCGGTTTCCAACTGCACCTGCATCAGGCCGCTGACCACCGATTGCGCGACGAATTCGTGACGGTAGATGCCGCCATCCACCACCAGCGCGGCGGCGACGATACCGGCGTAACGGCCGGTCTTGGCCAGCAGCTTGGCGTGCAGAGGCATTTCAAAGGCGCCGCCGACTTCGAAAAAATCGATATCCGATTCCTGGTAGCCCTGGGCGATCATTTCGGCGAGGAAACCTTTACGCGACTGGTCGACAATATCCTTGTGCCAGCAGGCCTGGATAAACGCGACGCGCTCGCCGTGGTGGTTTTTGCTTTTGCTGTCGATTGCGGTAGGTTGCATGTTCTGACTCCTGTTTAAGAAAAAAACAGGGCGTTATGAATCGAATGGGATTTAAGGGTATGCACCGCTGTTTTCATGCAGGCATGAATTCAACGCGCGGCCCTTAGGTGCCAATCCCGTTCTCTCTTCATCCGGACTATGACCGTCGGCCCCGGGATCACACCGGGTCTGCTGACCTTGTCGCCGTCCTGCCTGAGCAGTTCGAGGCGCCAAGCGCTCGCGGGCTATGCACATTGCGCGCAATTACCGCCGGTGGGGAATTGCACCCCGCCCTGAGAACGTTGCCACCAGAACCCTGGCGGCGGAGAGTTTTTAACATGCTTTTTCAAAAACTGCACGGTTGCCGTATCGATAAGCTATATCGGTTTGTTTGGTGGGTATTCGATTGAATGCAGCGGGGACTTGATATTGCGTGGCTTTGCCCGCAGTAATCACTCACAAAAGGACTTATCCATTCCGTTAGAGGCCCCCTTCATGACCGTGATCGACCTGCGCAGCGACACCGTGACCCAACCCACCCCCGGTATGCTCGATGCGATGGCTAGCGCCGTCAGCGGTGATGACGTCTACGGCGAAGACCCCAGCGTCAACCGACTGGAGGCTGAGTTGGCCAGGCGCCTGGGCTTTGCGGCCGCGCTGTTCGTGCCCACCGGCACCATGAGCAACCTGCTGGCGTTGATGGCCCACTGTGAGCGCGGCGAGGAATACATCGTCGGGCAACAGGCCCACACCTACAAATACGAAGGGGGCGGGGCGGCCGTGCTGGGTTCGATCCAGCCGCAGCCGCTGGAGGTGCAGCCAGACGGTTCCCTGGACCTCGACCAGGTGCTGGCAGCGATCAAACCCGATGATTTTCACTTCGCCCGCACGCGCTTGCTGGCGCTGGAAAACACCATGCAAGGCAAAGTGCTGCCATTGGCATACCTGGCCAAGGCGCGGGCGTTTACCCGTGAACACGGCCTGGCGTTGCATCTGGATGGCGCGCGGCTCTACAACGCAGCGGTCAAGCTGGGCGTGGACGCGCGGGAAATTGCCGGGCATTTCGACTCAGTGTCGGTGTGCCTGTCCAAGGGGCTCGGCGCGCCGGTCGGCTCGGTGCTGTGCGGTTCCACGGCATTGATCGCCAAGGCACGGCGTCTGCGCAAGATGGTCGGCGGCGGCATGCGCCAGGCCGGTTCACTGGCGGCGGCAGGCCTGTATGCCCTGGATCACCAGGTGCAGCGTTTGGCCGATGACCACGCCAATGCGCAGTGGCTGGGGGATGAGTTGCGCCAGGCGGGTTATACGGTGGAGCCGGTGCAGACCAACATGGTCTATGTGCAGATCGGTGACCGGGCCCAGGAGTTGAAAGCGTTTGCCGCCGAGCGCGGGATCAAGTTGAGCGCCGCTCCGCGCCTGCGCATGGTGACGCACCTGGACGTCAGCCGGGCGCAGATTGAGCAAGTCGTGCAGACATTCGTCGCATTTTCGCAGAAATGACAGTGCAGGCCGTCTAATTGACTGCTTCTATCACATAAACACGCTGTACCACCGGCAAAGGGCCGATATAATGCGGCCCTTTGCCGTCGCTTCGTCTGATGATGTTGCGCACTGGCCTTTGGCCGCAGCCTCCGTGGAAGAACCTAATGAAAAGCGCAGAAATCCGTGAAGCCTTCCTCCGCTTCTTCGAAGAGCAAGGCCACACCCGTGTAGCCTCAAGCTCCTTGATCCCAGGCAATGACCCCACCCTGCTGTTCACTAACGCGGGGATGAACCAGTTCAAGGACTGTTTCCTGGGCCAGGAAAAACGCGCCTACACTCGCGCCACCAGCAGTCAGAAGTGCGTACGCGCCGGCGGCAAGAACAGTGACCTGGAAAACGTGGGTTACACCGCGCGCCACCACACCTTCTTCGAAATGCTGGGTAACTTCAGCTTCGGCGATTATTTCAAGAAAGACGCGATCACCTTCGCCTGGACCTTCCTGACCGGCGTTCTGAAACTGCCCAAGGAAAAGCTCTGGGTAACCGTCTATGCCACGGATGACGAAGCGTATGACATCTGGACCCAGCAAATCGGCGTGCCCGCCGAGCGCATGATCCGCATCGGCGACAACAAAGGCGCGCCGTACGCCTCCGATAACTTCTGGACCATGGGCGACACCGGCCCTTGCGGCCCCTGCACCGAGATTTTCTACGATCACGGCGCCGACATCTGGGGTGGCCCGCCGGGTTCGCCGGATGAAGACGGCGACCGCTACATCGAAATCTGGAACAACGTGTTCATGCAGTTCAACCGCACCGCTGATGGCGTGTTGCATCCGTTGCCGGCACCGTCGGTGGACACCGGCATGGGGCTGGAACGGATCAGTGCGGTCATGCAGCACGTTCATTCCAACTATGAAATCGACCTGTTCACCAACCTGTTGAGTGCATCGGCTGCGGCCATTGGCTGCGCCAATGAAGGCCAGTCTTCGCTCAAGGTCGTATCGGACCACATCCGCTCCTGCGGTTTCCTGATTGCCGATGGGGTGCTGCCGTCCAACGAAGGCCGTGGCTATGTGCTGCGCCGCATTATCCGTCGCGCCTGCCGTCACGGTAACAAACTGGGCGCTACCGGCAGCTTCTTCTACAAGATCGTGGCTGCCCTGGTGGCCGAGATGGGCGATGCCTTCCCGGAACTGAAGCAGCAACAAGCCAACATCGAGCGGGTGCTCAAGGCTGAGGAAGAGCAGTTCTCCAAGACCCTGGAGCACGGCCTGAAAATTCTCGAGCAGGACCTGGCTGAACTCAAAGGCACCGTGGTGCCGGGCGATGTGGTGTTCAAGCTCTACGACACCTATGGTTTCCCGATGGACCTGACCGCCGACATCGCCCGTGAGCGTGAGCTGACCGTCGATGAGGCCGGCTTCGAGCGTGAGATGGAAGCCCAGCGTGTGCGTGCGCGTTCCGCCAGCTCGTTTGGCCTGGACTACAACACCCTGGTCAAGGTTGATGTGCCTACCGAGTTCATCGGCTACAAGGCTACCGCCGGCGCAGCCAAAATCGTTGCCATTTATAAAGACGGCAAGTCAGTCGATGTGCTGAACGAGGGCGATGAAGCGGTAGTGGTTCTGGACCAGACGCCGTTCTACGCGGAGTCGGGCGGGCAAATCGGTGACTGTGGTTTCCTCAGCTCGACGTCCGGTCGTTTCGACGTGCGCGACACCACCAAGACCGGTGGTGCGTTCCTGCACCATGGTGTGTTGGTACTGGGCAACCTGGTCGTCGGCGCGCCAGTCGAGACTCAGGTCGATGCCGATGTACGGCATGCAACCGCGTTGAACCACTCGGCTACTCACTTGCTGCACGCTGCATTGCGTCAGGTGCTGGGCGAGCATGTTCAGCAGAAGGGCTCGTTGGTCGACAGCCAGCGCCTGCGTTTCGACTTCAGCCACTTCGAAGCGATCAAGCCTGATCAGATCAAGGCGCTGGAAGATATCGTCAACGCCGAGATCCGTAAGAACACCCCGGTTGAAACCGAGGAGACGGATATCGAAACCGCCAGGAACAAGGGCGCCATGGCGCTGTTTGGCGAGAAGTATGGCGATGAAGTACGCGTACTGAGCATGGGCGGCAGTTTCTCGGTGGAACTGTGTGGCGGTATCCACGCCAACCGCACCGGTGACATTGGCCTGTTGAAAATCATCAGCGAAGGCGGTGTGGCCTCCGGTGTGCGTCGTATCGAGGCAGTCACCGGTGCCGCGGCGCTGGCCTACCTCAATGCAGCCGAAGAACAACTCAAGGAAGCGGCCGGCCTGGTCAAGGGTAGCCGTGACAATCTGATCGACAAGCTGTCCGCCGTGCTTGAGCGCAACCGTGCGCTGGAGAAACAGCTGGAGCAGTTGCAAGCCAAGGCGGCCAGTGCTGCGGGCGACGATCTGTCGGCCTCGGCGGTTGACGTCAAGGACGTAAAAGTCCTGGCGGCGCGCCTGGACGGTCAGGACGGCAAGGCGTTACTGGCCTTGGTCGATCAGTTGAAGAACAAGCTCGGCCGCGCAGTGATCCTGCTCGGCAGTGTCCATGAGGATAAGGTCGTGCTGGTTGCCGGTGTAACCAAGGACCTGACTGGCCAACTCAAAGCCGGTGATTTGATGAAGCAAGCCGCTGCGGCAGTGGGCGGCAAGGGCGGTGGTCGTCCGGACATGGCGCAAGGTGGCGGGGTAGATGCCGGCGCCCTGGACGCGGCGCTGGCCTTGACCGTGCCGTTTGTCGAGGCAGGTATTTAAGGCGCTGTTAATGAGCCCATGGTCTAGTCGTGGGCTCGCTCGGTTGCTGGAAGATTCGTTTATTGGGCGCCCCTTTACGGGCTGAGGCGGCTTAGAAATGGCTTTGATCGTACAGAAATTCGGAGGCACCTCGGTCGGTTCTGTCGAAAGAATCGAGCAGGTGGCCGACAAGGTTAAGAAGTTCCGTGATGCCGGCGACGACCTGGTGGTGGTGCTGTCGGCCATGAGCGGCGAGACCAATCGCCTGATCGACCTGGCCAAGGCCATCAGCGGTGATCAACAACCGCTCCCGCGTGAGCTGGACGTGATTGTGTCCACTGGTGAGCAGGTAACCATTGCGCTGCTGGCCATGGCCCTGAACAAGCGTGGTGTGCCAGCGGTGTCCTACACTGGGAGTCAGGTGCGCATCCTTACCGACAGCGCACATACCAAGGCGCGCATCCTGCAGATCGACGATCAGAAGATTCGTGCTGATCTGAAGGCTGGGCGCGTGGTCGTGGTAGCGGGTTTCCAGGGTGTTGACGAGCAGGGCAATATCACCACGCTTGGGCGTGGCGGTTCGGACACCACGGGCGTGGCACTGGCAGCGGCTCTCAAGGCTGACGAATGCCAGATCTATACCGATGTCGATGGCGTCTACACCACCGACCCGCGCGTCGTGTCCGTGGCCCAGCGCCTGGACAAGATCACCTTTGAAGAGATGCTGGAAATGGCCAGCCTCGGTTCCAAGGTGCTGCAGATTCGTGCGGTGGAATTCGCCGGCAAGTACAACGTTCCGCTGCGCGTATTGCACAGCTTCAAAGAGGGGCCGGGCACCCTCATTACTATTGATGAAGAGGAATCCATGGAACAGCCGATCATTTCCGGCATCGCTTTCAACCGCGATGAAGCCAAGCTGACGATCCGTGGCGTGCCAGACACCCCGGGTGTGGCCTTCAAGATCCTCGGTCCTATCAGCGGCGCGAATATCGAAGTCGACATGATCGTGCAGAACGTTTCGCACGATAACACCACCGATTTCACCTTCACCGTGCACCGCAACGAGTACGATGCGGCCGAGCGTATCCTGCAGAACACTGCAAGCGAGATCGGCGCCCGTGAAGTGATCGGCGATACCAAGATTGCCAAGGTGTCGATCGTGGGTGTGGGCATGCGCTCCCATGCCGGTGTTGCCAGTCGCATGTTCGAAGCGCTGGCCAAGGAAAGCATCAACATCCAGATGATCTCCACGTCGGAAATCAAAGTCTCGGTAGTGATTGAAGAAAAATACCTGGAACTGGCCGTGCGCGCGCTGCATACCGCTTTTGAGCTGGACGCTCCGGCCCGACAGGGCGAGTGATGCGATGCCAGGAAGGCGCGGCTTACCGCGCCTTTCATTTTTTTGTAGGGCGCATGTTCTTTTGCGTGGGCTCGACAATACTTAGGCGGTAGGGCTACGGCCTTTTGGTTGTAGGTCGAATGCCTTTTTTTTGCAGACTGTTGTTCCTGAAATGAATTGCGTGAGGTGAAAGGTATGTTGATTCTGACTCGTCGTTGCGCAGAAAGCCTGATTATCGGTGATGGCGAAATCACCGTGACCGTGCTCGGCGTCAAAGGCAATCAAGTGCGTATCGGGGTTAACGCTCCGAAAGAGGTAGCGGTCCATCGCGAGGAAATCTACCTGCGGATCAAGAAAGAGAAGGACGAAGAACCAAGCCTTTAATTTTTATCGTTTTTTATGTTTGCAAACGGGGAGGAACGTGGTTAATATACGCCCCGTGTTGCGGAGAGCTGGCCGAGTGGCCGAAGGCGCTCCCCTGCTAAGGGAGTACACCTCAAAAGGGTGTCGGGGGTTCGAATCCCCCGTTCTCCGCCATTATTTGCTTAGTACGTTGCAATCTGGTTTTTTCGGTAAGTTGTTGAAATTGATCGAAAAAATAGCTTTACATAGAGATTGAACGGCCTATAATGCGCGGCAACAAATGCACTCGTAGCTCAGCTGGATAGAGTACTCGGCTACGAACCGAGCGGTCACAGGTTCGAATCCTGTCGAGTGCACCATTTAAGAGTCAATTGCAGCAATGCAGATGGCTTGGTTTCAACCAGTTGTGATCTGGTCTAAAAAACACACTCTGCACTCGTAGCTCAGCTGGATAGAGTACTCGGCTACGAACCGAGCGGTCACAGGTTCGAATCCTGTCGAGTGCACCATACAAACAAAAAGCCCGCCTAGTGCGGGCTTTTTGCCGTCTGGGGTTTGTGTAGGCTTTATCCTGGCGTACGTCTTTTTCTGTTTCCCTTGTGTTTTCCCTTCCCGCTGCGTCGTCGCAGTTCATAGATGTAGCCAGCACTCAGCTTTGGCTTGCAAGCGCTTGTTCTTTCCAGTTTTTTTTTGACGTTAAAAGCGGCCGAGCGGTGTATCATGCGCCGGTCAGCCCCGCCGGGGCTTGTGGAATGCCTCCATGGACTTACCCAGTAGTTACTCAGTATCCCGCTTTACCAATCATGAATTGACTGATTGATTCTTCCGGCGCGCTCCGCTGCTGGGAGTGGAGTTCGCCTATGACCGAAGTAGAAGTAAAGAAAACACAAGAAAGCCTGCAGGATCGCCTGGCTCAAGTTATCGAGCTGCTGCAGCGCCAGCGCGTGGTCGAAGACCTCACGCACCGCCAGGAAGGTCCGCACCACGACCGCGTCGAAAACCTGGTTCACCGGCAAAATCTCGTCGAGCTGCAACGCAAACTCGATGACCTGCACTCCGCCGACGTTGCTTATATTCTCGAAGCCTTGCCGCTGGATGATCGCCTGACGCTCTGGCAGTTGGTCAAGGCTGATCGCGACGGCGACATTCTCCTCGAAGTATCTGATTCGGTCCGTGAAACCCTGATCGCCGACATGGACGATCATGAGCTCCTGGCTGCGGCCAAGGAGATGGATGCGGACGAGCTGGCCGACCTGGCGCCTGAATTGCCGCGCGATGTTGTTCATGAGCTGATGGAGGCGTTGGACACTCAGCAGCGTGAGCGTGTGCGTTCCGCACTGTCTTATGATGAAGACCAGGTCGGCGCGCTGATGGACTTCGAGATGGTCACCATCCGCGAAGACGTCAGCCTGGAAGTGGTACTGCGCTACCTGCGCCGTCTCAAAGAGCTGCCGGGGCATACCGACAAGCTGTTTGTGGTCGACTATGAAGGCATTCTCAAGGGCGTATTGCCCATCAAGCGCCTGCTGGTAAATGATCCGGAGAAGAGAGTTGCTGACCTGATGGCCAGCGATACCGTGAGCTTTCACCCGGATGAAGATGCCTACGACGCAGCCCAGGCTTTTGAGCGTTACGACTTGATCTCTGCCCCGGTGGTGGACAAGAACGGCAAGTTGATCGGCCGTTTGACGATTGACGAAATCGTTGACCTTATTCGCGAAGAGAGTGAAACCGAAGTCCTCAACATGGCGGGTTTGCGTGAAGAGGAAGATATTTTCGCGTCAGTCTGGCGGTCGCTGCACAACCGTTGGGCTTGGTTGGCCGTTAACCTGATTACTGCATTTATCGCCTCCCGCGTGATCGGGCTGTTCGAGGGCTCCATCGAAAAGTTGGTGGCCCTGGCGGCGTTGATGCCGATTGTGGCCGGCATCGGCGGTAACTCCGGTAACCAGACCATCACCATGATCGTACGCGCCATGGCGCTGGATCAGGTCAGTACCGCCAACTCTTCGCGTCTGCTGCGCAAGGAGCTGGCCGTGGGGCTCATCAACGGCCTGGTGTG
The DNA here is from genome assembly GCF_003852275.1 of Pseudomonas sp. R4-39-08. Lineage (NCBI taxonomy): Bacteria > Pseudomonadati > Pseudomonadota > Gammaproteobacteria > Pseudomonadales > Pseudomonadaceae > Pseudomonas > Pseudomonas sp. R4-39-08. Next base: position 4,428,310 of record NZ_CP027733.1, on the reverse strand, counting down.
GGGAGGGGTAATCGGCGTGGTGGCTTACTTGCTATATGGCAGTTGGTCGCTGGGTGTGGTGATGACCGCTGCAATGACCCTCAATTTGCTTCTGGCTGCCCTCATGGGGGTTTTGATCCCTATGACCCTGGCGCGTCTGGGGCGCGATCCTGCCATGGGGGCCAGCGTGATGATCACGGCCATGACTGACAGTGGTGGCTTCTTCATCTTCCTGGGCTTGGCTACGATCTTCCTGCTCTGACCTTTCCTGCGGGGGCAAATCTGCCCTCGCATTGCTTTCTTGCTCAACTCCCACGCAAAAAAAAGCCAGCACATGGCTGGCTTCGACTTTCAGCTGCAAATCAATTGGCTTCTGCGGCCGCCTCTACGTCGTGCGCGATCAGCGAGACGAGAGCATTTTGCTGGCGGTGGGAAAGCTGACGAAAACGCTGCAGCAGTTCGCGTTCGTGCAGTGACAGCTCTGGGCTGTCCAGGCGCATGCTCAACTCTTCACCCAAGGCACCTTCCTGAATAAGGCTCTGTTCCAGGCGAGCGATGATTTCGGAGTTCATGCTGCGATGATGATTGCGAGCCACCTCGGCAATGCGTTCCCGCATTCCGTCTGGCAGACGTACGACGAACTTGTCAGCCGTACGGCTGGAATAAATTGCCTGTTTCAATGGGCGCATATATTTAACCGGTTAGTTCAGGGGAGCGGTTTTTGGAATTGGCCGCAAGATGAGTGTTAAGACAAGGCTCACGACCAAAGTTCAACCCGAATTGCAAAGAGGCCGCATCATGCCTCAGATTTGACATTTCCTTGGCGTCAATTCTGTGACAAATATTGAACCGCCTAAAGGCTTTATGCCAGCACTGATTTGCATTTTTGCGGACTGGTTGGAAAAGTTTTCGCGTTGGGTCGGGTATTCCTGATCTTCGCGCAAGCCTTATCCGAAATCGGGTTGAAGAGCGCACGCCCTAAGCGACATGGCCTTTTGCCTCATCTGTAAGGGTAGTGGCAGTTTGCTGATTTGCTAGCGCAAAGCGACATAAGGTCGGGCTGGAGGGGGATTAGCGCAGTATGGGGTCGAATTTTATCCGCCGCCCGAGGGCGAGCGTCAGGATCAGGAGGCATCCAAAAACAGCACTGGCGATGAACGCCAGGGTGCGAGTGTTTTGCATAGCATTACTTAAGCCCAGTAGGGCGGTTGCGAGCGTCAGGCACAAAAAAAACCATGCAGATTTGGACATGAGTAGCGCTCTCAGAAAACCCAGTGTTCGGATGTTGGGGTGGCTTGGGTGCCTTGGGTTAAGCGAATAGGGGATTGAGGGTCGGCTGTCATCACCGCCAGCTGTGGTCTTTGCTGCAGGTGGTGCGGTACGGCCTGGGTGATTTGAGCCGGGTCTTGCAATTTGGCTGGGAAGAAATGAAAAGTTACCAGCGCAGTCAGTGCCATTGCGTTGAGGGCGAGTAGTAGGGCGCTGTTCATAGTCTTCTTCTCCGTATGCCTTGGCCAAATGGGTTTATGGGAGAAGTGTTGCAGGTCGCGTGCCAACTGATTTATTCAATATAATCAATGGGTTATATTGGTTTATGGGGAGTCGTATAGTGCAATTTGCAATGATGGCACTTTGGGGGGAGTGCATTTTGCACGACGGCATAGGCCGCCCGGATTGTATTGGGCTGCGCTACCGCATGCTTGCAAGCGTTGGCTTACGATCAAAAAGCCAAGGGATGACATGACAAAAACTACCTTGCCCGTTAACATGCACGCCGTCCGTCGTTGAGCCTTTGGCTTGTCGATTGCGATTTGTCCCAGTAGCTCAATTGGATAGAGCATCCCCCTCCTAAGGGGAAGGTTGGCCGTTCGAACCGGCCCTGGGACACCATTCCTCAGTTGTTGTCTTGTTGCGTTCGTCAATATCAAATCAATCGCTTAGCTTCCTGACTGTAGCCGTGAGAAGTGCGGCGGTATTCAGTTGCTGGTCGGTGGGCGATCGAATCGCGATGATCCTGGGTCGTCCTTTTGTTTCCTCTATATAGAGGGCGGTGGAATGGAAAAGAATTCTCAGGTTTTCGATTTAACTGCTTGACGCTCCTGCTTAAAGCTGTAAAATTCGCCTCCCGCTTACGAGAGATCGCAAGCGCAAGTGGTTGAAGTTGTTGAAGAAATCTTCGAAAACTTCTGAAAATAACCGCTTGACAGCAAATGAGGCTGCTGTAGAATGCGCGCCTCGGTTGAGACGAATAGCTCTTAACCAACCGCTCTTTAACAACTGAATCAAGCAATTCGTGTGGGTGCTTGTGGAGTCAGACTGATAGTCAACAAGATTATCAGCATCACAAGTTACTCCGCGAGAAATCAAAGATGTAACCAACGATTGCTGAGCCAAGTTTAGGGTTTCTTAAAAACCCAAAGATGTTTGAACTGAAGAGTTTGATCATGGCTCAGATTGAACGCTGGCGGCAGGCCTAACACATGCAAGTCGAGCGGTAGAGAGAAGCTTGCTTCTCTTGAGAGCGGCGGACGGGTGAGTAATGCCTAGGAATCTGCCTGGTAGTGGGGGATAACGTTCGGAAACGGACGCTAATACCGCATACGTCCTACGGGAGAAAGCAGGGGACCTTCGGGCCTTGCGCTATCAGATGAGCCTAGGTCGGATTAGCTAGTTGGTGAGGTAATGGCTCACCAAGGCGACGATCCGTAACTGGTCTGAGAGGATGATCAGTCACACTGGAACTGAGACACGGTCCAGACTCCTACGGGAGGCAGCAGTGGGGAATATTGGACAATGGGCGAAAGCCTGATCCAGCCATGCCGCGTGTGTGAAGAAGGTCTTCGGATTGTAAAGCACTTTAAGTTGGGAGGAAGGGCAGTTACCTAATACGTGATTGTTTTGACGTTACCGACAGAATAAGCACCGGCTAACTCTGTGCCAGCAGCCGCGGTAATACAGAGGGTGCAAGCGTTAATCGGAATTACTGGGCGTAAAGCGCGCGTAGGTGGTTTGTTAAGTTGGATGTGAAATCCCCGGGCTCAACCTGGGAACTGCATTCAAAACTGACTGACTAGAGTGTGGTAGAGGGTGGTGGAATTTCCTGTGTAGCGGTGAAATGCGTAGATATAGGAAGGAACACCAGTGGCGAAGGCGACCACCTGGACCAACACTGACACTGAGGTGCGAAAGCGTGGGGAGCAAACAGGATTAGATACCCTGGTAGTCCACGCCGTAAACGATGTCAACTAGCCGTTGGGAGCCTTGAGCTCTTAGTGGCGCAGCTAACGCATTAAGTTGACCGCCTGGGGAGTACGGCCGCAAGGTTAAAACTCAAATGAATTGACGGGGGCCCGCACAAGCGGTGGAGCATGTGGTTTAATTCGAAGCAACGCGAAGAACCTTACCAGGCCTTGACATCCAATGAACTTTCCAGAGATGGATTGGTGCCTTCGGGAACATTGAGACAGGTGCTGCATGGCTGTCGTCAGCTCGTGTCGTGAGATGTTGGGTTAAGTCCCGTAACGAGCGCAACCCTTGTCCTTAGTTACCAGCACGTCATGGTGGGCACTCTAAGGAGACTGCCGGTGACAAACCGGAGGAAGGTGGGGATGACGTCAAGTCATCATGGCCCTTACGGCCTGGGCTACACACGTGCTACAATGGTCGGTACAGAGGGTTGCCAAGCCGCGAGGTGGAGCTAATCCCAGAAAACCGATCGTAGTCCGGATCGCAGTCTGCAACTCGACTGCGTGAAGTCGGAATCGCTAGTAATCGCGAATCAGAATGTCGCGGTGAATACGTTCCCGGGCCTTGTACACACCGCCCGTCACACCATGGGAGTGGGTTGCACCAGAAGTAGCTAGTCTAACCTTCGGGAGGACGGTTACCACGGTGTGATTCATGACTGGGGTGAAGTCGTAACAAGGTAGCCGTAGGGGAACCTGCGGCTGGATCACCTCCTTAATCGACGGCATCAGCTGCTTCATGAGCTCCCACACGAATTGCTTGATTCATTGAAGAAGACGAAAAGAAGCAGCCCAAAGTGTTGTAGCTTAGTTGGTTAGAGCGCACCCCATGCTTTGTGGTAAAGAGCAGGGTGAGGTCGGCCTTAGCAGCTCGAAATTGGGTCTGTAGCTCAGTTGGTTAGAGCGCACCCCTGATAAGGGTGAGGTCGGCAGTTCGAATCTGCCCAGACCCACCAATTTTGTGTGGGAAACGCCTGTAGAAATACGGGGCCATAGCTCAGCTGGGAGAGCGCCTGCCTTGCACGCAGGAGGTCAACGGTTCGATCCCGTTTGGCTCCACCACTACTGCTTCTGTTTGTAGAAAGCTTAGAAATGAGCATTCCATCGTTGTGATGGTGAATGTTGATTTCTAGTCTTTGACTAGTTCGTTCTTTAAAAATTTGGGTATGTGATAGAAAGATAGACTGGACGTTACTTTCACTGGTAACGGCTCAGGCTAAGGTAAAATTTGTGAGTCGCTCTTAATTGAGTATGATCGAATTTTCGGCGAATGTTGTCTTCACAGTATAACCAGATTGCTTGGGGTTATATGGTCAAGTGAAGAAGCGCATACGGTGGATGCCTTGGCAGTCAGAGGCGATGAAAGACGTGGTAGCCTGCGAAAAGCTTCGGGGAGTCGGCAAACAGACTTTGATCCGGAGATGTCTGAATGGGGGAACCCAGCCATCATAAGATGGTTACCTTACACTGAATACATAGGTGTATGGAGCGAACCAGGGGAACTGAAACATCTAAGTACCCTGAGGAAAAGAAATCAACCGAGATTCCCTTAGTAGTGGCGAGCGAACGGGGACTAGCCCTTAAGTGGCTTTGAGATTAGCGGAACGCTCTGGAAAGTGCGGCCATAGTGGGTGATAGCCCTGTACGCGAAAATCTCTTAGTCATGAAATCGAGTAGGACGGAGCACGAGAAACTTTGTCTGAATATGGGGGGACCATCCTCCAAGGCTAAATACTACTGACTGACCGATAGTGAACTAGTACCGTGAGGGAAAGGCGAAAAGAACCCCGGAGAGGGGAGTGAAATAGATCCTGAAACCGTATGCGTACAAGCAGTGGGAGCCTACTTTGTTGGGTGACTGCGTACCTTTTGTATAATGGGTCAGCGACTTATTTTCAGTGGCGAGCTTAACCGAATAGGGGAGGCGTAGCGAAAGCGAGTCTTAATAGGGCGTCTAGTCGCTGGGAATAGACCCGAAACCGGGCGATCTATCCATGGGCAGGTTGAAGGTTGGGTAACACTAACTGGAGGACCGAACCGACTACCGTTGAAAAGTTAGCGGATGACCTGTGGATCGGAGTGAAAGGCTAATCAAGCTCGGAGATAGCTGGTTCTCCTCGAAAGCTATTTAGGTAGCGCCTCATGTATCACTGTAGGGGGTAGAGCACTGTTTCGGCTAGGGGGTCATCCCGACTTACCAAACCGATGCAAACTCCGAATACCTACAAGTGCCGAGCATGGGAGACACACGGCGGGTGCTAACGTCCGTCGTGAAAAGGGAAACAACCCAGACCGTCAGCTAAGGTCCCAAAGTTATGGTTAAGTGGGAAACGATGTGGGAAGGCTTAGACAGCTAGGAGGTTGGCTTAGAAGCAGCCACCCTTTAAAGAAAGCGTAATAGCTCACTAGTCGAGTCGGCCTGCGCGGAAGATGTAACGGGGCTCAAACCATACACCGAAGCTACGGGTATCACGTAAGTGATGCGGTAGAGGAGCGTTCTGTAAGCCTGTGAAGGTGAGTTGAGAAGCTTGCTGGAGGTATCAGAAGTGCGAATGCTGACATGAGTAACGACAATGGGTGTGAAAAACACCCACGCCGAAAGACCAAGGTTTCCTGCGCAACGTTAATCGACGCAGGGTTAGTCGGTCCCTAAGGCGAGGCTGAAAAGCGTAGTCGATGGAAAACAGGTTAATATTCCTGTACTTCTGGTTATTGCGATGGAGGGACGGAGAAGGCTAGGCCAGCTTGGCGTTGGTTGTCCAAGTTTAAGGTGGTAGGCTGGAATCTTAGGTAAATCCGGGATTCTAAGGCCGAGAGCTGATGACGAGTTGTCTTTTAGACGACGAAGTGGTTGATGCCATGCTTCCAAGAAAAGCTTCTAAGCTTCAGGTAACCAGGAACCGTACCCCAAACCGACACAGGTGGTTGGGTAGAGAATACCAAGGCGCTTGAGAGAACTCGGGTGAAGGAACTAGGCAAAATGGCACCGTAACTTCGGGAGAAGGTGCGCCGGTGAGGGTGAAGGACTTGCTCCGTAAGCTCATGCCGGTCGAAGATACCAGGCCGCTGCGACTGTTTATTAAAAACACAGCACTCTGCAAACACGAAAGTGGACGTATAGGGTGTGACGCCTGCCCGGTGCCGGAAGGTTAATTGATGGGGTTAGCTAACGCGAAGCTCTTGATCGAAGCCCCGGTAAACGGCGGCCGTAACTATAACGGTCCTAAGGTAGCGAAATTCCTTGTCGGGTAAGTTCCGACCTGCACGAATGGCGTAACGATGGCGGCGCTGTCTCCACCCGAGACTCAGTGAAATTGAAATCGCTGTGAAGATGCAGTGTATCCGCGGCTAGACGGAAAGACCCCGTGAACCTTTACTATAGCTTTGCACTGGACTTTGAATTTGCTTGTGTAGGATAGGTGGGAGGCTTTGAAGCGTGGACGCCAGTTCGCGTGGAGCCAACCTTGAAATACCACCCTGGCAACTTTGAGGTTCTAACTCAGGTCCGTTATCCGGATCGAGGACAGTGTATGGTGGGTAGTTTGACTGGGGCGGTCTCCTCCTAAAGAGTAACGGAGGAGTACGAAGGTGCGCTCAGACCGGTCGGAAATCGGTCGTAGAGTATAAAGGCAAAAGCGCGCTTGACTGCGAGACAGACACGTCGAGCAGGTACGAAAGTAGGTCTTAGTGATCCGGTGGTTCTGTATGGAAGGGCCATCGCTCAACGGATAAAAGGTACTCCGGGGATAACAGGCTGATACCGCCCAAGAGTTCATATCGACGGCGGTGTTTGGCACCTCGATGTCGGCTCATCACATCCTGGGGCTGAAGCCGGTCCCAAGGGTATGGCTGTTCGCCATTTAAAGTGGTACGCGAGCTGGGTTTAGAACGTCGTGAGACAGTTCGGTCCCTATCTGCCGTGGACGTTTGAGATTTGAGAGGGGCTGCTCCTAGTACGAGAGGACCGGAGTGGACGAACCTCTGGTGTTCCGGTTGTCACGCCAGTGGCATTGCCGGGTAGCTATGTTCGGAATAGATAACCGCTGAAAGCATCTAAGCGGGAAACTAGCCTCAAGATGAGATCTCACTGGGACCTTGAGTCCCCTGAAGGGCCGTCGAAGACTACGACGTTGATAGGTTGGGTGTGTAAGCGCTGTGAGGCGTTGAGCTAACCAATACTAATTGCCCGTGAGGCTTGACCATATAACACCCAAGCAATTTGTTGCTCCTAGTTGAAAGACGAAAGAGGCCAGATTGCGGTGTGTGAAGACGCAATGAACCGAAAGTTCGAGGCTCACAAAACACCGACTTCTATCCCATACCCAATTTGCTGAAGCGAGGCCATCTGGTCACGACTCAGTACCCGAATTTCTTGACGACCATAGAGCATTGGAACCACCTGATCCCATCCCGAACTCAGTAGTGAAACGATGCATCGCCGATGGTAGTGTGGGGTTTCCCCATGTGAGAGTAGGTCATCGTCAAGATTAAATTCCGAAACCCCATTTGCGAAAGCAGGTGGGGTTTTGTTTTGGGCGGTCGAAACCCTCACACCTCTTGCAAACGCCAGCCTGCTCGCGAGATCGCCGACGCCAATGCGAATGTACCGGTAAGGCTCTATATCCTATAGAGCGCTCTATTCTGGCCTTTTATGGCAGATACCTAAAGACCAGTCGAACCTTGGCTATGATCAAGGTTCACAGATGGTGCGTTGTATATTTATCTCCACTTCATGTACCTCGCAGACACGCATACAGCGTCTGAACGGTTAAGCAAAATAATCCCGGAAACGGCTCATGCCGCCTGTCCGGACCCGACCACTGCGGACTATCATGCCGATAGCCCTGTCCCCTCACTGCAAGGAGCCGCTCGGAACGCCGATGCGCCAAATCTGGAAATCTTTTCGAGCCCTCTATTTCGCCTCCCTGATGATGCTGATCGGCTCCGGCCTGCTCAGTACTTATCTGGCCTTGCGTTTGGCGGCGGATAACGTCGATAGCCTGTGGGTCGGTGCGCTGATGGCGGCCAACTACTTTGGCCTGGTGCTGGGCGGCAAGATCGGACACCGTTTGATTGCGCGTGTCGGGCATATACGCGCCTACGCGACCTGCGCCGGTATCGTCGGCGCGGCCGTGCTGGGTCATGGCTTGATCGATTGGCTACCGGCGTGGATCGTACTGCGGGTGATTGTGGGCCTGGGAATGATGTGCCAGTACATGGTCATCGAAAGCTGGCTCAACGAGCAGGCCGATGCCAAGCAGCGCGGCGTAGTGTTCAGCGGCTACATGATCGCCTCCTACCTCGGTCTGGTGCTGGGCCAACTGATCCTAGTCATGCATCCCCACCTGGGTCTTGAACTGCTGATGCTGGTGGCGCTGTGCTTCGCCCTGTGCCTGGTGCCGGTGGCCATGACCCGCCGCATTCACCCGGCACCATTGCACCCGGCGCCGATGGAGCCGCGTTTCTTTATCAAGCGTGTGCCCCAGTCGCTCAGCACAGTGCTGGGGGCAGGGCTGATCGTCGGCTCTTTCTATGGCTTGGCACCGCTCTATGCCTCCCAGCAGGGGTTGACGACCGAACAGGTCGGTTTGTTCATGGGCTCCTGTATTTTCGCGGGACTGCTCGTGCAGTGGCCGCTGGGCTGGTTGTCGGACCGCTATGACCGCGCACTGCTGATTCGCTGCTTTGCCTTGTGTTTGGCGGTGGCGGCGTTGCCTCTGGCGATCATGACCCAGGTCCCTCTGGAAATGCTGTTCGTGGCGGGCTTCCTATGTTCACTCGTGCAGTTTTGTCTTTACCCGTTGGCAGTGGCGTTTTCCAACGACCATGTGGAAGGTGATCGCAGGGTGTCGCTGACCGCTATGTTGCTGGTGACTTACGGCATTGGGGCCAGTATCGGGCCGCTTCTGGCGGGCGTGCTGATGAAGCTGTTCGGCAGCCAGATGCTGTACGCCTTCTTCAGTTTGTGTGCGTTGATCCTGGTATGGCGTATTCGGCCGAAGGCGGTGACTAACCTGCACCAGGTAGACGATGCGCCGCTGCATCACGTGGCGATGCCTGACAGCATGTCCAGTTCGCCGTTGGTGGCCGCCCTTGACCCACGGGTAGATGAGCAGGTGGTACAGGAGCAGATGCAGGCCACTGTTCCTGAGCCAGAGCCCGAACCCACGGTGGACGAGGCGGTTGCGCAGACGCCACCGGAATCAACGGACCCGGACGATCACCCCCATGATTTGAGCAGGGCACGCCCCTGAACGAAAAAACGGGCAGATCCCATCAGGATCTGCCCGTTTTTTTACAGCTGCGTCCAAGGCTTAAAAATCGTCATCCTTGTCGAAGCGTCGAGCTTCGCGCTGCAGTTGATACACAAAACGCTCCACCTGGCGCTGCACCAGGCCGCTCATGTTATGGAAGCGCACACCCGCGAAGGTGGTATTGATCTTGTCTTCGAAATGCAGGTAACGCAGCTCGACAGCGGTGGTCATGTTGCCGAACGGCAGCGCGGCGACAAAACGGTCATAGACTTGGCCCAGCTGCAAGCGGTCGGAAATGTCGCCTTCAAAGCGCAATTTGCATCCGGTGGCCGAGATATCCAGCAGCTTGCCGTTGAACGGTGCCTTGAGCTTCTCGCCGCCCAGTTCGATGTTCACCAATTGCGCCAGCTTCAATGCAGCGCGAAATGCGTTACGACGTTGATGGTAAACCACCTCGCCGGGCATGCTGCCAGTGTAGATACGGTGGCCGTCTTTTTCGCTGATGCTCAGCGTGCCGTTACTTTCCCAGGCGACCCGCACGCCATCATGGAAACCCTCGATGCGGAAGGGCTCGCCATTTTCCAGGTAACGTTCACCATCGCGCGGGATCATTTCGTCCAGTGCCAGCGTCTTGTTATCCCGATCGATATCCACCAGATAGCTTTGGAAGCGTTGGCTGCGTTCGTGGAAAGTGATGATCAATGGATCATGGCTTTCCTGGAGCATTCGCAAAGTGCTGGCGATTTCCAGAGGCGTGGTGAGGACCTTCGGTGGCTGCGGTGCATCTTCCGCATTAAGGGCGTTAAACACAGTTGTTCCATCTCCAGGCAAAATACGACTACACGCAAGAACCGGCATTTTGCCAGTATGTAGCGCACCTTGGATAGCTCGCGCTGTAAACCGGCGTCAGGCTTGGCTGCGGGTGCTTGGCTTGACCAGGCGTGAAGTGGAACCTTGGGCGTTATACAGGGCCGGTGGCTCGCCGCCGTGAAGGATGCGTAACTGGTTGGCGGTGGTGGCTTGCTGAAGTTGGATCGACTGGCCGTTGAGCAGATTGGCTTCCTGGCACTGGGCGAGCAACTGATTGAGTTCTTTGCTTTGCGCCAGCAATTGATCGCCGACCGAAGAATGACTCGCCAGCTGTGCCAGGCCGTCGTGATCGGCGGGCAGGCCCAGGCTGGTGAGGATTTCGCTGCGCTTCTTGCCGTGCTGTTCGAGCAGCACAATCAGCGACTGTTTGCGCGCCAGTATTTCTTCGAGCAAAGGCATATCCCGGCCATACAGGGCCAGGGATTCCTCTTTGAGCAGCTCGAGCAATTGCTGCGTCGGCGCCAGATCATCAATGATCAGTTGAAGCAAATGTTCGTCGTGGTGCATGGCTGGCCTTGGGTTTTAAGCGTCCAGAAGCCCAGCGCAGGCCTTTGCCTAGCGCTCGGCTTCGAAGTTAAGCAGCTTGCTGGCTACACGGTTGCTGTCGACCGTATAAGTGCCATCGGCGATTGCCTGTTTCAACTCGGCCACACGGGCTTTATTGACAATCGGTTGATCGCGCAGCGAGTCAGTGACCTTCTGCAACTGTTGAGCCTCATTGCTCAGGTGTACCGATTCCCCACTCTGGCTCGCGCTTGCTTGCTCTGCCTTGGCGGGCAAGGGCTGGGACTTGGCTTCTACGCTGTCCTTGGTACCGTTGGTGCGCGTGTTGCCTGGTAAGGGCTGAGTGCTGTTCAAACGATTGAAATCAATGACCATGATAAAAAAACCTCTGGGTAGTGGACGCTTGCCATGTTTTCGGCCATACCCAAACAAACTTTAGGCTTTAGTGACAATAAACCTGTACGGCGCGGCATCCAACCCACAGTGTAGGAAAAGCGGGCAATTGATTCCAGTCATCTATAGCGCCACCTCGACTTGGCCGGGGGCCGTCACCCGCGCCTTGATCACACGGTTGGAGTTGAGGTTCTTGACCCGGATCTGTTCGCTCATACCGCCATTGGACAGCGCTTCCCCCGGCATTCTTACGTTCAAACCGCCGCTGCTGGCGGAAATCACCACTTGGTCACCCTTGCGAATCACTTCCGCCTGCTCCAGATGCACCAGCGTGATCACCTGATCGGTGACCATTGGTCGGGTGAGTCGCTGCCCGACAGCCTGTTCCAGGGAGGTCAAGTAACCCTGGTTGATCAGGCTGATATCCCGTTCACGCAGCACAACGTCGTCATAGCCAATAATGCCGGTGCGCTTCAAAGGGCGCGCCACCACGACCACGTCGCGGAACAATTTGACCTGGGCCGGCACAAACACCGTCCAGGGGGAGGCGCTCTCACAGCGGACTTTAACGGTTACCCGACCGATGGGCTGGGCGGGACTTTCCAGGGTGGCTGTCAATTCCTTGTCGCACATTGGCAGGCGCAGACGCGGGTCCAATGGGTTGACCTGGATTTCATAGCGCCCCGGTGTCTGGGTGGTTGCCAGATAATCTTCTACAGTGAATTCAAGAAAGCCCTGGGTGACGCCGATAAGTAGATCAGGCAGGGTGACGTTGTCGGCACGAGCCGCGACGCCCACGCCCCAGACAAGCAGCGCCATCGCGGCGCAGAGCAGTCTGCGGTACTTTGGGCGGCTTGGACGTCGGGAAACTGTCATTTTAATATCCATAGCCAAGCAAATTGCAAAGCTCGTGCCGTTTAGTGTTGGGTACGCATCGTACCTCTGGGATTTAGGAGTCTGGGCATGGCAGGAGTAATGGATTCAGTAAACCAGCGCACACAGCTGGTAGGGCAGAATCGCCTGGAGTTGTTGCTATTTCGCCTGGACGGCAAGCAGCTGTACGGCATTAACGTGTTCAAAGTGCGGGAAGTGTTGCAGTGCCCCAAGCTGACGATCATGCCTAAATCCAGTCCGGTGGTATGCGGCGTAGCCAATATCCGTGGCGCAACCATTCCGATTCTTGATTTGGCAATGGCCACCGGCTCCGCTGGTTTGCAGGACCGTCAGAGCCCGTTCGTCATCATTACCGAATACAACACCAAGACCCAGGGGTTCCTGGTGCGCTCGGTGGAACGTATCGTCAATATGAACTGGGAAGAGATCCATCCGCCGCCCAAGGGCACCGGGCGCGATCATTACCTGACGGCCGTGACGCGGGTTGATAACCAGTTGGTGGAAATCATCGACGTAGAGAAAATTCTCGCCGAAGTCGCGCCCACGTCGGAGACCATCTCGGTCGGTGTGGTGGATGCCGAGACAGCGCACAAGGCGGTGTCCCTGCGCGTGTTGACCGTGGACGACTCCTCTGTCGCCCGCAAGCAGGTCACGCGTTGCCTGCAAACCATCGGCGTCGACGTGGTGGCCCTCAATGACGGGCGCCAAGCCTTGGATTACCTGCGCAAGTTGGTCGATGAGGGCAAGAAGCCGGAAGAAGAATTTCTGATGATGATCTCCGACATTGAAATGCCGGAAATGGACGGCTATACCCTTACAGCTGAAATACGCAACGATCCACGCATGCAAAAATTACATATCATCCTGCATACTTCGTTGTCGGGGGTATTCAATCAGGCAATGGTCAAGAAGGTCGGCGCAGATGACTTCCTGGCCAAATTCCGGCCTGATGACCTCGCATCCCGGGTAGTCGACCGGATCAAGGCAGCAGATCACGGCTAGAGGGATTTCCCCTGGCGGTCACACGATTTAAGAGGCGGTATCATTGTCTACGGGTAATTTGGATTTCGAACAGTTCCGGGTCTTCCTGGAAAAAGCCTGTGGCATATTGCTCGGTGAAAACAAGCAATACCTGGTATCCAGCCGTCTCAACAAACTGATGGAACAGCAGGGCATCAAGTCCCTGGGTGAGTTGGTCCAGCGGATCCAGGGGCAGCCGCGCAGCGGGCTCAAGGAGATGGTGGTCGATGCCATGACCACTAACGAAACCCTGTGGTTTCGCGATACCTACCCGTTTGAGGTGCTCAAGAACAAAGTGCTGCCGGCGGCCATCAAGGCCAGCCCGGGCCAGCGCCTGCGTATCTGGTCGGCGGCGTGCTCTTCCGGGCAGGAACCGTATTCGATCTCGATGTCCATCGACGAGTTCGAACGGACCAACATGGGACAGTTGAAGGCCGGCGCGCAAATCGTCGCGACCGACTTGTCCGGCACCATGCTCACCAACTGCAAGACGGGTGAATACGATAGCCTGGCCCTTGGCCGGGGTTTGTCCCCGGAGCGTCTGCAGCGCTACTTTGATCCGAAAGGGGCAGGGCGCTGGGCGATCAAGGCGCCGATCAAGAATCGCGTGGAGTTCCGCTCGTTCAACCTGCTCGACAGCTACGCCAGCCTGGGCAAGTTCGACATGGTGTTCTGCCGCAACGTGCTGATTTATTTCTCGGCCGAAGTGAAGAAGGACATCCTGTTGCGCATCCATGGCACGCTCAAGCGTGGCGGGTATCTGTTCCTCGGCGCTTCGGAAGCCTTGAACGGATTGCCGGATCACTACCAGATGGTGCAGTGCAGTCCGGGAATCATCTACCAGGCCAAATAAGCAGTAAGCAGTCAAAATGTGGGAGGGGGCTTGCCCCCGATGGCGGTGGTTCAGTTGATATCTTTATCACTGATACACCGCCATCGGGAGCAAGCCCCCTCCCACATTTGTTTTGCCACCATCCCACCGGAAGCGGCAAATTGTATTGCCGCTTTACTGACGCCACGCGGAAAGTACTTGCCGCTTTTCTGGCATTGCCACCGGCAGCCTCCCCGCCAGCCCTTGATATACGGGCTCCCCGCAGTTTGGCATGCACCTTGCTATAGCCCTGTTAACGAATAGCAGGTCAGCCTAAAGGTTTCCGCCATGAGCATCAGCTTCGATAAAGCGCTCGGTATCCACGAACAAGCCCTGGGCTTCCGCGCCCAGCGTGCCGAAGTCCTGGCCAACAACATTGCCAACGCCGATACCCCGAACTACAAGGCTCGGGATCTGGACTTCTCCGCCGTGCTCGCCGCGCAGCAGGACAAGACCAAGAACGGCACCTTCGCCTTGAACATGACCAACAGCCGTCATATCGAAGCGCAAGGCCTGAGCAGTGGTGACGAGTCGCTGCTGTATCGCACGCCCATGCAGCCATCGATCGACCAGAACACCGTCGATGCCCAGCTGGAACAATCGAACTATGCCGAAAATTCGGTGAATTTCCAGGCCAGCTTTACCCTGCTCAACAGCAAATTCAAAGGGCTGATGTCAGCCCTGCGTGGAGAATAAGCCATGTCCCTGTCCAGTGTTTTCAATATTGCCGGCAGTGGCATGAGCGCGCAGACCACGCGTTTGAACACCGTCGCCAGTAACATCGCCAACGCCGAGACCGTGTCTTCGAGCATTGACCAGACTTACCGCGCCCGGCATCCAGTGTTCGCCACCATGTTCCAGGGCGGCCAGAGCGGCGGCAGTGATTCGTTGTTCCAGAACCAGGATGCCGCCGGTCAAGGCGTACAGGTGCTGGGCGTGGTCGAAGACCAGAGCAACCTCGAGGCGCGTTACGAGCCCAACCATCCGGCGGCGAACGAAAAGGGTTACGTCTACTACCCCAACGTCAACGTGGTCGAGGAAATGGCCGACATGATTTCCGCCAGTCGCTCGTTCCAGACCAACGCGGAAATGATGAACACCGCCAAAACCATGATGCAGAAGGTCCTGACCCTGGGTCAGTGATAAGGGGCGCCAAATAATGGCCATCGTTGATACGTCGAACAATACGGCAGTCCAGGACCTCTTCAATTCCAAGGTCAAGGACGCTTCAAACAATGTAGCGAATGTTTCCAAGGCCGCCACCGGCGACCAGGCCCTCGGCAAGGATGCATTCCTGCAACTGCTGGTGACCCAGCTGAAAAACCAGAACCCCTTGTCGCCGCAGGATAACGGTGCGTTCGTGGCCCAGCTGGCGCAGTTCAGCAGCCTGGAAGGCATCAATACCCTGAATGACTCGGTGAATAACATCTCGAGCAACTTCAGTTCTTCCCAGGCGCTGCAGGCTTCGTCGCTGGTAGGACGCTCGATCATCACCCAGACCGACAAGGCGCTGGTCGATACCAGCAAGAGCATGACCGGTTCGGTGGCGGTGACAGCGGCGACGGGCAATGTCTCGGTCAAGATCACCGATAAAGACGGCAACGTGGTGCGCACCCTCGATCTGGGCGCTCAGAGCGCAGGGACTTCGGACTTTATCTGGGATGGCAAGAACGAAGCGGGTGAGGTGGCCCCAGCCGGTACTTACACCTTCGCGGCCTCCACCAAGAATGACAAGGGCGATGCGGTTGCCCTGGCCACTTCGCTGCCGGCAACCGTCACCAGCGTGACGCTGAGCAAGACCGGCGGCGAGATGCTGCTGAACCTGGCAGGCGGCATGGGCAGCGTCAAGCTGTCGCAAATTCAGACTATCGGTACATAGAGCCGGCTAAATACGGCAGAGGGAGAGAAACATGTCTTTTAATATCGGCCTTAGCGGCCTCTATGCGGCCAACAAACAACTGGACGTGACCGGCAACAACATCGCCAACGTCGCGACCACGGGTTTCAAGTCGTCTCGTGCAGAGTTCGCGGATATCTACGCGGCGTCCAAACTGGGCACCGGCCAGAACAGCATCGGCAATGGTGTGAACCTGGCCGCGGTGTCCCAGCAATTCACCCAGGGTGACGTTAACGGCAGCGGCGGTATCCTGGACATGGCGATCCAGGGCGGTGGCTTCTTCGTACAGAAGGGCAGCGACGGTTCGCTGGAGTACACCCGCAGCGGTGCCTTCCGTGCCGACAAAGACGGCTTCATCACCAACAACACGGGTACCTCGCGCCTGCAGGGTTACGCAGCGGATGATGACGGCAAGATCATCAAGGGCGGGCTCACCGACCTGCAACTGAACCTGACTAACCTGCCGCCCAAGGCGTCCACCAAGGTGGACTCCACCAGTAACCTGAATTCCTCGGAGCCTGTGATCGACCAAACGGCCAAGCCGTTCGACCCCACCAAGACCGATACCTTCACCACTCAATACAGCACCACTTTGTACGACTCCCAGGGCAACGCGCACCCAATGGTGCAGTACCTGGTGAAAACCGACGGCAACAAGTGGAATGCCTACACCCTGATCGACGGTCGCAATCCTGATGGTTCGGCACCGACGGGCACCCCATCGACCCCGCCTGTGGCGTCGACATTGACCTTCGATGGCGCGGGCAAACTCACCAGCGTGGTGACCGGTGGTGTGTCCGATAAGACGCTCACCGTTGCAGGCTGGGTGCCGGGCACAGTGACTAATGGTGTGTGGAAGGCTAACGGCGCGAACGCCAACCCGGGCGGGATTGCCGTCAACATGGCCAACATTACCCAATACAATTCGGCCACCTACCGTAACCCTCCGGTCACCGATGGCTATGCCACCGGCCAGATCACCGGCCTGAAGATCGACGGTAACGGCGTAATGTTCGCCACCTTCAGCAATCAGCAGAGCAAGGCCATCGGCCAGATCTCGCTGGCCAGCTTCAATAACGAACAAGGCCTGCAACCTGCCGGCAGCACCACCTGGAAAGAGACCTTCGCTTCGGGCCAGCCTGGGTACGACACCCCACAAGCCGGCACCTTGGGTTCGATCGTGGCCAACTCCCTGGAGAACTCCAACGTCAACCTGACCAACGAGCTGGTGGACCTGATCAAGGCCCAGAGCAACTACCAGGCGAACGCCAAGACCATCTCCACCCAGAGCACCATCATGCAGACCATCATTCAGATGACGTGATGCGGTAGCGCTCGACAAGAAGCCCCTCTTAGGAGGGGCTTTTTTGTGGGCGTAAGAAAATAGCCTGCGGCACATCGGGTAACGCCCGGAAATGCTTGAGAAGGAACGCTTCAATCCTGGCGCACCACTGATCGGGCAACGGCCCTGGGGGGCTCAAGAATCAGTGAGGAGGGCTTGGTATGTGGAGCTCAGGAATATCTGCGCCAGGTGCTGGACGCATAAATCATGTACCGGTCATTGCGCGTAGGGAGTCAGCTCCCCCCGAACCTGCTGGTGAAGTGTCCGCGGTCAAGACATTACTCAACCAGTTGTTCGATGCCGAACAAGGCTCCAAGACCCAGACGGCTCAGGATTTGCGCGACAAGTTGAATGAGCTGCGCCAGAAACTGGGTGATGAGAAATTCAAGGAAGTGCTTAACAAGCTGATCCAGGAAGCGGATGACAAATTCCTTGAGTTCCTCAAACGGATGCTGGAGGAATGGTTTCCCAATGATGATGTAGCACCGCCTGCCCCGCCGCCGCCGGGAGGTCGCGGTGGTGGAGGAGGTGGCGGCGGTAGAGTGAGCCCGGAGGGATTTGGTCCTGTCGAGTCCATGAGCAACAAGCCGATTACCGAAGGCTCAAAGCATTTCAATTACAAGCCTGATAACAGTAATCCGGGGAAAAAGCCGGACAATATCTGGAGTGGCTTCAGCCAGGGGCCTGATGGCAATTGCGTTACCGTTTCTGCAATAAAGGCCGCCATGATGCATTTCGGCCAGAAACCGACAGACATTTACAAAAGTGTGAAAGAGACCGCCAATGGTTACGAGGTGGTCATGAGGGACAGCGACAAGGTCTACAAGTTAACCAAGGACGAATTGCAACAAGCGGCAACCTATGCACGATTTAAGGGTGATGATCCACAAATGATGACGGATGCCAACTTCATGTTTGCGATGAGTGCCAAGCGGGCACAAATGGAGAACAACGATGGCACGGCTGGGAAGGGTTTTATTGAAGCGATGAAAAGTGTGAACGATGGTGAGTACTCTCGTGAAGGGTTAGACCGTTTGGGGCTCAGGAATCATTACAGGCAGGCTACGGATGCCGACTTGCGAAGCAGCAAGGTGGGTACAGTCGCGTACGGGGGGCATTCCATGGCGGTGATCAACGGGCGGGTTGAGTTGTGGGGCCGTCGAGGCGGTGTGCCTCAGGCGGGTATCGCAACCGTATTGTTTTAGCCGCGCACGAACGTTTCACCAGGCAAAAGAAAGCCCCCGATACACCAGAGGCCTATCGGGGGCTTTTCAGCCTTGGGGTCAAACCCAGGGCGTGCTCAGCTTATTGGCAAGCCTCACAATCCGGCTCGTCAATCGCACAAGCCTTCGGCACCGGTGCCGGGCCGGCAGGCGCAGCGAGTACCGAATCATCACCATGGTTGCCGCTGGAAACAGCGTTGAGCTTACCGGTGTTAATGGTCGACTTCTCGGTGCTGGTCGCGGCCAGGGCACGGAGGTAGTACGTGGTTTTCAGGCCACGGTACCAAGCCATGCGGTAGGTCACGTCGAGCTTCTTGCCCGAAGCGCCGGCGATGTAGAGGTTCAGGGACTGCGCCTGGTCGATCCACTTCTGACGACGGCTGGCGGCGTCAACGATCCACTTGGTGTCCACTTCGAACGCAGTGGCGTAGAGCTCTTTGAGCTCTTGCGGGATGCGCTCGATCTGCTGCACCGAACCGTCGTAGTACTTCAGGTCGTTGATCATCACCGAGTCCCACAGGCCGCGGGCTTTCAGGTCGCGGACCAGGTACGGGTTGATCACGGTGAACTCGCCCGACAGGTTCGATTTCACATACAGGTTCTGGTAGGTCGGTTCGATCGACTGCGACACGCCAGTGATGTTGGCGATGGTCGCGGTCGGTGCGATGGCCATGATGTTGGAGTTACGAATACCTTTCTGCACACGGGCACGTACCGGCGCCCAGTCCAGGGATTCTTCCAAGTCAACGTCAATGTACTTCTGGCCACGTTGCTCGATCAGGATCTGTTGCGAATCCAGCGGCAGGATGCCCTTGGACCACAGGGAACCCTGGAACGTCTCGTAGGCGCCGCGCTCGTCGGCCAGGTCGCAGGAAGCCTGGATCGCGTAGTAGCTGACCGCTTCCATGGACTTGTCGGCGAACTCGACGGCGGCATCCGAACCGTAAGGAATGTGCTGCAGATACAAAGCGTCCTGGAAGCCCATGATGCCGAGGCCGACCGGACGGTGCTTGAAGTTGGAGTTCTGCGCCTGTGGCACCGAGTAGTAGTTGATGTCGATCACGTTATCGAGCATGCGTACGGCGGTGTTGACGGTGCGCGCAAGCTTTACGGTGTCCAGCTTGCCGTTGACGATGTGGTTCGGCAGGTTGATCGAGCCCAGGTTGCAAACGGCGATCTCGTCCTTGTTGGTGTTCAAGGTGATCTCGGTGCACAGGTTCGAGCTATGCACCACGCCGACGTGCTGCTGCGGGCTGCGCAGGTTGCACGGGTCTTTGAAGGTCAGCCATGGGTGGCCGGTTTCGAACAGCATGGACAGCATTTTGCGCCACAGGTCTTTGGCCTGGATGGTCTTGAACAGCTTGACCTTGCCTGGGTACTCGGTGAGGGCTTCGTAGTACTCGTAGCGCTCTTCGAAGGCCTTGCCAGTCAGGTCGTGCAGGTCCGGCACTTCGGATGGCGAGAACAGGGTCCACTTGCCGTCATCGAAGACACGCTTCATGAACAGGTCAGGGATCCAGTTGGCGGTGTTCATGTCGTGGGTACGACGACGATCATCACCGGTGTTCTTGCGCAGCTCGATGAACTCTTCAATGTCCATGTGCCAGGTTTCCAGGTAGGCACACACAGCGCCTTTGCGCTTGCCGCCCTGGTTTACGGCTACGGCGGTATCGTTCACTACTTTGAGGAACGGTACGACGCCCTGGGATTTACCATTGGTGCCCTTGATGTACGAACCCAGTGCACGAACCGGCGTCCAGTCGTTACCCAGGCCACCGGCGAATTTGGACAGCATGGCGTTGTCGTGGATCGCGTGGTAGATGCCCGACAGGTCATCCGGCACGGTGGTCAGGTAGCAGCTCGACAGCTGTGGACGCAGGGTACCGGCGTTGAACAGGGTCGGCGTGGACGACATGTAGTCGAAGGACGACAACAGGTTGTAGAACTCGATCGCACGGTCTTCTTTGTGCTTCTCTTCGATCGCCAGACCCATGGCCACGCGCATGAAGAACACTTGCGGCAGTTCGAAGCGGATCCCGTCCTTGTGGATGAAGTAACGGTCGTACAGGGTTTGCAGGCCCAGGTAGGTGAACTGCTGGTCGCGCTCGTGGTTGATCGCCTTGCCGAGTTTTTCCAGGTCGAAGGTGGCCAGGATCGGGTTCAGCAATTCGAATTCAATACCCTTGGCGATGTAGGCGGGCAGCGCCTTGGCGTACAGGTCAGCCATCTCGTGGTGGGTGGCGCTGTCGGCCACGCCCAGGAAACCCAGGCCTTCGGCGCGCAGGGTGTCCATCAGCAGGCGCGCGGTGACGAACGAGTAGTTCGGCTCACGCTCGACCAGGGTACGGGCAGTCATCACCAGGGCGGTGTTGACGTCGGTCAGGGCCACGCCGTCGTACAGGTTCTTCAGGGTTTCGCGTTGGATCAGGTCACCATCGACTTCTTCCAGGCCTTCGCAGGCTTCGGTGATGATGGTGTTGAGGCGGCCCAGGTCCAGCGGCGCAAAGCTGCCATCGGCCAGGGTGATGCGGATCGAAGGATGCGCCTGGACGGATTCGGCGGCCGGCGCGTGCACGGCACGTTCCTTGGCGCGGGAGTCACGGTAGATCACGTAGTCACGGGCAACTTTCTGCTCGCCGGCACGCATCAGGGCCAGTTCGACCTGGTCCTGGATTTCTTCGATGTGGATAGTGCCGCCCGATGGCATGCGGCGCTTGAAGGTCGCGGTCACTTGTTCGGTCAGGCGTGCAACAGTGTCGTGGATGCGCGACGAGGCGGCAGCGGTGCCGCCTTCAACTGCAAGAAACGCTTTGGTGATGGCGACGGTGATTTTGTCATCGGTGTAAGGAACGACAGTGCCGTTACGCTTGATCACGCGCAATTGGCCAGGTGCAGTGGCGGCCAGATCCATATTCGAATCAGCGGCCTGCGGCACGGAGCCCTGCGGGTTCTCGCGAGTTGTGTCGGTTTGCATGGGGGGTTGTCTCCACGTTCTATATTTGATTGCGAGTGCCAGGCTTTCCTGCAACACCCGTACCGTTTTCCATGACTTGGATGAAAAACAGCTGCCATCCGCGTGAGCGGTTTGGTCTACTGATAATCGGTTGGTTCCACGCTGTGCTAGCAATAAAACGCTTGAATTTCGAGCTGCTTATGTGGTTGGGCGCTTATTACCAAAACCCTACATGTAGGGTCTCTGGAAGAGCCGAGGTACAAGATAATGCGTTTTTGGGGGCTTAGCAACGCACTACCTGTGGATAACGCTGTGGGTAAAATGTGTATGAATCATGGAACGCCCGTGTAGGCCGCAGTACTGCTGGATTACGCCGCCTGTCACCGAATATTTCCAGGCAAAAACTGTCGGTTGGATTTTTGAGGGCGCGAACCCTATCACAAAAAAACGCCATGACCGAATGGATTTCCAGGCTTGTGTTCAGGGGTTGGCCCGTGGCTACAATCGACCCTCGTTATGCCCTCAATACATGACAACCAGGGTATGCCTCGACCGTGTCGACCATCAGCATTTCTTATAACAATGAGGACACCGCGTGGAGCAAGAACCCTGGCAGATATTGATTGTCGAGGACGACGAGCGGCTGGCCGAGCTGACCCGCGAATACCTGGAGAGCAACGGCCTGCGGGTGTCGGTGGAGAACGACGGCGCCCAGGCCGCAGCGCGCATCGTCGCCGAACAACCGGACCTGGTGATCCTCGACCTGATGCTGCCGGGCGAAGACGGCCTGAGCATCTGCCGCAAGGTGCGCGAGCGCTATGAGGGCGTGATCCTGATGCTGACGGCGCGTACCGATGAGATGGACCAGGTGCTCGGCCTGGACCTGGGCGCCGACGACTACGTGTGCAAACCTGTGCGCCCGCGCTTGTTGCTGGCACGCATCCAGGCCCTGCTGCGGCGCAGCGAGCCGGCGTTACCGGTTGTGGTGGAAAACCAGCGCCGCCTGCAATTCGGCCCGCTGGTGGTGGACAACGCCTTGCGCGAGGCCTGGTTGCACCAAAAGGGTATCGAACTGACTAGTGCCGAGTTCGATCTGCTGTGGCTGTTGGTGGCGAATGCCGGGCGCATTCTCTCGCGCGAAGAAATCTTCATTGCCCTGCGTGGCGTTGGCTACGACGGCCAGGATCGCTCGATTGATGTGCGCATCTCACGTATTCGCCCGAAGATCGGCGATGACCCGATCCACCCGCGCCTGATCAAGACCATCCGCAGCAAAGGCTACCTGTTCGTGCCTGAAGCCGCCGCCGATATGCCCCTGTGAACTCGATCTTCCTGCGCATCTACGGCGGCATGTGCGCCGCGCTGATCCTGGTCGCGTTGCTGGGCGTACTGGCGCTGCACTTGCTCAACGATGTGCGCAGCGACCAATACCGCGAGCGCCTGGCCCACGGCACCTTTGCGCTGATGGGCGACAACCTGCAGCCCATGAGCGCCCTCGAGCGCCAGCGCGCGTTGGCGGTGTGGGAACGATTGCTGGGCATCCCGCTGCAGTTGCGCACCTTCGCTGATGCACAGCTCGACCTGAGCCAGCGCAAGCGCCTGCAACGTGGCCAGGTCCTGGTGGAACAGACCGGTCCTCATGCCGCGCGCGTAGTGCGCCTGGTCAGCGAACCGGAGCAATTGGTGCTCACCGGCGAAGTGCAGCAGATCAGCGAGCAACTGGCCCGCGCTACGATCTACCTGCTGGCCGACGAACTGGTGCGGTTCCCGGTGGCCGAGCAGCCGCAACGTTTGGCTGATCTCAAGCAGGCCAAGGGTTTTGGTTTCGAGATGCACCTGATGGCCCTCGACCAGGCCGATATGGACGACGACCAGCGCCGTCGCGTGGCGGAGGGCGATACGGTGATGGCTCTCGGCAAGGGCGGCGACTCGATCCGCGTGTTCGCCGGCATGGTCGGCACGCCGTGGGTGCTGGAGATCGGCCCGCTGTATCAAATGAACCCGTACCCCGCGCAATGGCTGGTCCTGATCGCCCTGATCGGCCTGACCCTGATCGGTTTGATCGTCTACCTGTTGGTGCGCCAGCTCGAGCGCCGGCTCAAGGGGTTGGAGGCGGCGGCCACGCGTATCGCCAAGGGCAATCTGGAAGTTCGCGTACCGGCCCGTGGCGCCGATTCGGTGGGGCGGCTCGCGGCCGCGTTCAATGGCATGGCCGAGCACCTGCAACAATTGCTGGCGATTCAGCGTGAACTGGTGCGTGCGGTGTCCCACGAGCTGCGCACGCCGGTAGCGCGCCTGCGCTTCGGCTTGGAGATGCTGGGCGATGCCACCACGGCCGAGGCACGGCGCAAATACCTGGAGGGCATGGACGGGGATATCCAGGACCTCGATGGCCTGGTGGATGAAATGCTCACTTATGCGCGCCTGGAGCAGGGCGCGCCGGCGTTGAACTTCCAGCGCGTCGACCTCGATGCATTGCTCGATCAGGTGATCGGCGAATTGTCGCCACTGCGCCCGCAGGTCAGCGTCAGCCGGGGTACCTGCCTGTCATCGGCGCATTGGCAGGATGCCTGGGTCGATGCCGAACCCCGCTACCTGCATCGCGCGCTGCAGAACCTGGTGAGTAACGCCATGCGCCACGCCAAGGGCCAGGTGCTGATCAGTTATCAGGTGGGGCAGGTGCGTTGCCGTATCGACGTGGAAGACGATGGCCCCGGCGTGCCGGAAAGCGCCTGGGAACGCATCTTCACACCCTTCCTGCGCCTGGACGACAGCCGCACCCGCGCCTCGGGCGGGCATGGCCTGGGCCTGTCGATTGTGCGGCGGATTATCCATTGGCATGGCGGGCGGGCGCTGATCAGCAAGAGCAATAACCTGGGCGGCGCGTGTTTCAGTCTGAGCTGGCCCAGGGATCAGGAGAAACCCTGATATTGCCATGCATTCCAAATGTGAGAGGGGGCTTGCCCCCGATGACTGTCTATCAAGCGCCGACAGCCACCAGGCTCAACAACTGCTCCCCCTCCACCGCAAACTGCCCAACCAGCTCCTTGCCATGACACCACTCACTGGACAGGTCCGTCAGCAACCGCAGCCGCACCTGCCCCGCCAGTGACCATTCCACCACCTCGGCATGCTCAAAATAGAAGCGCTTCTGCACGATCGGGTAGAGCGCCTTGAACAGACTTTCCTTGGCCGAAAACGTGAGTGTCACCAGCAAGGCGATTTGCTCACGGGGCAGGGCCGCCATGCGCTGCAGTTCATCCACGGTGAGAATTTCCCCCGCCAGGCGTTCCGCCCGTTCCAGCGCCAGCAGGTTCTCCAGGTCCATCCCCAGCCCGCGCCATTGCGCCTTATGCCCGACAATTGCTGCGGCGTGCCCGGTGCTGTGGGTAATGGAGCCACTGATATGCCCTGGCCAGATCGGCGCGCGGTCCTCACCGATGGCCGGGATGCAGTCGAGATTATCCAGTCGTTGCAACGCTTCACGGGCGCACAGGCGGCCGGCGAGGAATTCCGCCTGGCGCTTGGCCACCGAGCGCTGGATGCTCGCCGGTGGCGGCACGGCGCTGCGCTGAAAATCCTCAGGGTTCAATAAGGCCGGGTCGAAACGCGTGCTCAAGAATACGGTGCCAGGCAAGGGCGCAGGCAGCGGCCAATGGGCATCGAGTGGGGTACAACAGGCGGGTAGGGGCATCATGCGCGACATTTTGCCGAGTTGGCGCGCCAGTGCATAGCCCGTTGCGGTCAAGGCCAGGTTCAAAGCCTGTTCAGGGGGAGTTCAGGGGCGCTTGCGTAGTCTGGACGTCACAGCCTGAATGCGTACGAGGTAACGACCATGACTGCGATCAAGAAGCTGATGTTGGCGTTGACCATGCTCAGTGCCACCGCCGGCGTGCAAGCCAGCGATAGCAGCTTTGCCGGCTTTGGCCGCGAGAAGAACAGGAAATCCAGCAACCTGATCCAGCGGGTCAGCTTCGAAGAGGTGAGCATCCAGGCCGCCCCGTGGGGCCAGTCGCTGAGCGCTGGCGTCCCAAAACCGGGCTACCGCACCGGCTACGCGCTTGAGTCGGGCCACTACAATGGCATTAAACTGCGCCCGCAAGACGTGCAGGGCCGCTATGATATCCCTCGGTCGGACTGTTGAATTGCCTTGGAGAGCCTTATGAAATTGCTGGTGGTGGAAGATGAGGCGCTGTTGCGTCATCACCTGTTTACCCGCCTGACCGACAGCGGCCACGTCGTCGAGGCTGTGGCCAATGCCGAGGAAGCCCTATACCAGACCGGCCAATTCAACCATGACCTGGCGATCATCGACCTGGGCCTGCCCGGCATGGGCGGCCTGGACCTGATCCGGCAACTGCGTACCCAGGCCAAGACCTTTCCGATCCTCATTCTTACCGCCCGTGGCAACTGGCAGGACAAAGTCGAAGGCCTGGCTGCCGGTGCCGACGACTATGTGGTCAAACCGTTCCAGTTCGAAGAGCTGGAGGCGCGGATGAACGCCTTGCTGCGCCGCTCCAGCGGCTTTACCCAATCCACCATCGTTGCCGGCCCACTGCTGCTGGACCTCAATCGCAAGCAAGCCTCGCTGGATGAGCAGCCGCTGGCGCTGACCGCCTATGAGTACCGGATCCTCGAGTACCTGATGCGCCATCATCAACAAGTGGTGGCCAAGGACCGCTTGATGGAGCAGCTGTATCCCGATGACGACGAGCGCGACCCGAACGTCATCGAAGTACTGGTCGGTCGCCTGCGCCGCAAGCTGGAAGGGCCGGCCGGGTTCAAGCCGATCGACACCGTGCGGGGCCTGGGCTACCTGTTCAATGAGCGCTGCCGTTGATTCGCTCGCTACGCGTGCGCCTGATGCTGGCCGCCGCCACCCTGGCGGTGCTGTTCATGCTGGGCTTGCTGCCCGCCATGCAAGGCGCGTTCAGCCTGGCGTTGCAGGATTCTATCGAGCAACGCCTGGCGTCAGATGTAACCACCTTGATCTCTGCGGCACGCGTGGAAAATAACCGGCTGCTGATGCCGGCGCAGCTGCCCGATGAACGCTTCAACCTGACCGACAGCCGCCTGCTCGGCTATATCTACGACCGTGAAGGCCACCTGGTGTGGCGTTCGCGGGCGACCCAGGAAGAAAACATCAACTACAAGCCGCGCTACGATGGACGCGGCAACGAATTTGCGCGCATTCGCGAGGCCAACGGCCAGGAATTTTTTGTCTACGACGTCGAGGTCCGGTTGCTGGGCGGCAAAAGTGCGGCCTTCAGCATCGTCGCCCTGCAACCGGTGCGCGAGTACCAATTGACCCTCGAAGGCCTGCGCGAGAATCTCTACCTGGGGTTCGGCGCGGCGTTGCTGGTGCTGCTGACGTTGCTGTGGCTTGGCCTGACCTGGGGCCTGCAGGCCTTGCGGCGGCTGAGCCAGGAACTGGACCAGATCGAAGGCGGCACCCGCGAGAGCCTCAGCGAAGAACATCCCCGGGAACTGCTGCGCCTCACCGGTTCCCTCAACCGTTTGCTGCACAGCGAACGCGAGCAGCGTGCGCGCTATCGCGACTCTCTGGATGACTTGGCCCATAGCCTGAAAACCCCGCTGGCGGTACTGCAGGGGGTCAGCGAAGACATGGCCCAGCGCCCCGAAGAACGCAGCCAGGCCTGGGTGCTGCAATCGCAGATCGAGCGCATGAGCCAGCAGATCGGCTATCAATTGCAGCGCGCCAGCCTGCGCAAGAGCGGCCTGGTACGCCACCAGGTCCGCCTGGAACCGGTGCTGCAAAGCCTGTGCGACACGTTGGACAAGGTTTACCGGGACAAACGCGTCACCGTCTCCCTCGAGCTGCCCGACGAGTGCGACGTGCCCATCGAGAAAGGCGCCCTGCTCGAAATGCTCGGCAACCTACTGGAAAATGCCTATCGCCTATGCCTGAGCGAAGTGCGCATCAGTCTGGTGGAAAACCTTGAAGGTATTGAGTTGTGCATCGAAGACGACGGCCCCGGCGTACCACCGGATCAGCGCGCGCGGATTCTGCAGCGGGGCGAGCGGCTCGACCGTCAGCATCCAGGGCAGGGGATCGGGCTGGCGGTGGTCAAGGACATCATTGAAAGCTATCACGCACGACTGACCCTGGGTGATTCGGCGCTGGGGGGCGCGGCGTTCAGGATCCATTTTCCGGCCGTGTGATCGGTAGTGACTGGGCAAGCCCTAATGCCAGTCAGTTAAGCGTACACCGCGGTCTGTAGGAGCGAGCTTGCTCGCGAAAAACTCACAGGCACCGCGTTCATTCAGAAAGCACGCGTTATCGTTGACGTTTTTCGCGAGCAAGGGCTAGCCGCCCGCCTCGCTCCTACAAAAAGCCTTAACTGACTGGCATTAGGGCAAGCCCCCGATGAGGCCCTCTGCCACAACACTCTTCTAACTCTCCTGCGCCCGATAGGCCCCCGGCGTCAGCCCCGTCCACTTCTTGAACGCCCGATGAAACGCCGACGGCTCGGAGAAGCCCAGTTGTTCGGCGATCTCTTGTAATGACAAATCCGCTCGCCCCAAATGGTAGATGGCGATGTCCCGCCGCAGCTCGTCCTTGAGTGCCTGAAAACTGCTGCCTTCTTCGCGCAAATGCCGACGCAGGGTCTGTGGGCTGATATGCAAGTGCTGGGCAACGGCTTCCAGGTCTGGCCAGGGCGTGCGGTCGCGGCTCAACAGGCGGCGCAACTGGCTGCTCAGGCTGTCGCCTTCATCCGGGCGTGACAACAGGTCGGCGGGGGAGCGCTCGAGAAAGTGCTTGAGGGTGCGCTCGTCCTGCAACAGCGGCAGGCTCAAGTAGCGGGCGGGGAACACCAGACTGCTGTTCGGTGCACCGAATACCAGGGGGCAGGGGAACAACAGGTCATATTCATTGGCGTGTGGCGGCATCGGGTAGCTGAACGTGGTCTGGTGCAACCGGATGCGCTGGCCGATCAGCCAACTGCCCAGGCGATGCCAGATCACCAGCAGGCATTCGCTGAGAAAGTGGTCCGGGTCCCAGAGTTGCGAGTCGTCCAGGCTCAAGCAGGCCATGTCGCCTTCCCGTGTCAGCTGCCAGCGCGGGCCGTGTGGGAATAGGCTATAAAACAATAAGCCGCGTTCCAGCGCTTTTTCCAGCGTGCGGCAATGAATCAGCGCATGGCACATCATGGCAAAGGTGCCGCGCTTGCTTGGCCCGTCGGCGAAACCCAGGTATTCGTCATCCAGCGCCAGCCAGAGCATTTGCAGCAACCGGGTAAATTGCTCCGGAGCGATACGCGCACGGGGTTCGCTCAGCAGTTCGGGGGTGATGCCCGCCTGCTGCAACAGGCCCGAGTAGTCGTAACCGCCCCGACGCGCGCCCTCCAGGGCGGCGCGGGCGAAGTGACTGGCGATGGTGCGTTCACGCATGACAGGGCCTCGTCCATGGGAGTGGCGATGGTAGTCATCACCCGACGAGGCGACAAGGCGGATATCCGCCAAATTGCAGGACGTCATTGGGCAGCTAGGCGGAAATCCGCCACCTGGCTCGTGTCCAGAGCGGGCCCCGGTAGACCTTCGGGCCTGATGCCTAAAGGCCTTCAGGGTGTTTAGCGTAAAGTGGCGCGCCGTTTGCAGTAAGGATGACAGCGCAGGCTTGTTCCTACAGGTCTCGCAAACAACAAATCCCTCCAGTGCAGGAGGGTTCGCAATTCAAGTGTCGTGGGCAATGGCGGATATTTGCCACACGGGACGATTGAGGAACTTTGCAATGACGACTCGTCAGCCAATCTACAAATCCCTGTATTTCCAGGTGATCGTTGCAATCGTTATCGGTATTTTGCTTGGTCACTTCTACCCGGAGACCGGCGTGGCCCTCAAGCCACTGGGTGACGGCTTTATCAAGCTGATCAAAATGGTCATCGCCCCGATCATTTTCTGCACCGTGGTCAGCGGCATCGCTGGCATGCAAAGCATGAAATCGGTCGGCAAGACCGGCGGCTATGCGTTGCTGTACTTCGAAGTGGTTTCCACCATCGCGTTGCTGATCGGCCTGATCGTGGTCAACGTCGTGCAACCGGGCGCCGGCATGCACATCGACGTGGCAACCCTGGACGCTTCCAAAGTCGCCGCCTACGTGACGGCCGGTAAAGACCAGAGCATCGTCGGCTTTATCCTCAATGTGATCCCTAACACCATCGTCGGCGCCTTCGCCAACGGCGACATCCTGCAAGTGCTGATGTTCTCGGTGATCTTCGGTTTCGCCCTGCACCGCCTGGGTGCCTACGGCAAGCCGGTACTGGACTTCATCGATCGCTTCGCCCACGTGATGTTCAACATCATCAACATGATCATGAAGCTCGCGCCAATCGGTGCCCTGGGCGCCATGGCATTCACCATCGGCGCCTACGGTGTGGGTTCCCTGGTGCAGTTGGGCCAGTTGATGATCTGCTTCTATATCACCTGCCTGCTGTTCGTGCTGGTGGTGCTCGGCGCTATCTGCCGCGCCCACGGTTTCAGCGTGATCAAGCTGATCCGCTACATCCGTGAAGAGCTGCTGATCGTGCTGGGCACGTCGTCTTCCGAGTCTGCGCTGCCACGCATGCTGATCAAGATGGAGCGTCTGGGCGCGAAGAAATCCGTGGTCGGCCTGGTGATCCCAACCGGCTACTCGTTCAACCTCGACGGTACCTCGATCTACCTGACCATGGCCGCCGTGTTCATCGCCCAGGCGACCGACACGCACATGGACATCACCCACCAGATCACCCTGCTGCTGGTGCTGCTGCTCTCCTCCAAGGGCGCTGCGGGTGTGACGGGCAGTGGTTTCATCGTATTGGCTGCCACCCTGTCGGCCGTAGGCCACTTGCCGGTTGCCGGCCTGGCGCTGATCCTGGGTATCGACCGCTTCATGTCCGAAGCCCGTGCGCTGACCAACCTGGTGGGTAACGCAGTGGCCACCCTCGTTGTAGCCAAGTGGGTCAAGGAACTGGACACCGACAAGCTGCAAAGCGAACTGGCGTCCGGCGGTACTGGTATCTCCGACACCCGCCAGGAAGACGACCTGGGCGTGGCCGAAGGCCCTGCGCCTGTCATCAAGTAAGCCGCTGATGGCGTGAACCTGCGCCGCTCGGTTATCCGCAAACGCCCCGACCCGTTCGGGGCGTTTGCGTTTGCGCGCGGTGACTTTCGAGCGTTTTGGTTTACATTACGTGGATGCTCCACCAAAGGCCCGGTGAAGACCTGTCTTCACAAGAGAGCCTCCTCAGCCTGAGCCAATCTGTGCGCACCGAACCGCGTGACCTCTTGCAACAGATTGCTCGCCCCTAACCATGCAATGAACAGGCGGGCGTGCCCATGATTACCCTGAAACTCAACGGCCAAGACCATCAACTGGACGTCACCGAGGATATGCCGCTGTTGTGGGCGATTCGCGATGTGGCGGGCTACAACGGCACCAAGTTCGGTTGCGGCATGGGCCTGTGCGGCGCCTGCACCATTCACATCGACGGTGCGCCCGCGCGCAGTTGCATCACCCCGATCGGCGCAGTCAAAGGCCAGGCCATCAGCACCATCGACAACCTGCACACCGATCCTGTCGGCCAGGTGGTGCAGCAAGCCTGGCTCGACACCGCCGTCGCCCAATGCGGCTATTGCCAGGGCGGGCAGATCATGTCGGCCACCGCGCTGCTGAAAACCCACCCCAACCCCAGTGATGAGCAGATCGAAGAGGCGATGGTCGGCAACATCTGCCGCTGCGGCACCTACAACCGGATCAAGACCGCGATCCGTCAGGCGGCCACGCACCTGGGGGCCAAGGCATGAGCCGGTTACCCGCTGATTTCGTGCTGAATAACCTCAGTCGTCGCGGCTTTCTCAAAGGCGCGGGGGCCACCGGTGTGCTGGTGATCGCCGCCAGCTGGGGCCTGCCTGACGCTTTCGCGGCTGATGCGGTCAAGCAATATGGCGGCGATGCAATGCCCCATGGGCTGATCGACGACCCCAAGGTCTACGTCAGCATCGCCACCGACGGCACGGTGACCGTGGTGTGCAACCGTTCGGAGATGGGCCAGGGCGTGCGCACCAGCCTCAGCCTGGTGGTGGCCGACGAGCTGGAGGCCGATTGGGCCAAGGTGAAGGTCCAGCAAGCGCCGGGTGATGAGGTGCGTTATGGCAACCAGGACACCGACGGCTCGCGCAGCATGCGCCATTGGTACGAGCCGATGCGGCGTTGCGGCGCCAGTGTGCGGGCGATGCTGGAGCAGGCCGCTGCCGAGCAGTGGAAGGTCCCGGTCAGCGAGTGCCGTGCGCAATTGCACAAGGTGATCCACCAACCGAGCGGTCGTGAGCTGGGCTATGGCGAGTTGGCCACTGCGGCCGGTGCGCTGGCCGTTCCCGCACGCGACAGCCTGCGCCTCAAGCAGCCGACGGAATTTCGCTATATCGGCAAAGAAGGCGTCAAGGCCATCGATGGCGTCGACATCGTCAACGGCAGCGCCGTCTACGGTGCCGACGTGCATTTCGACGGCATGCTCTACGCCACCATCGCACGGCCGAAGGTATATGGCGGCAAGGTCAAATCCTTCGATGCCAGTGCCGCGATGAAAGTCCCTGGCGTGATCAAGGTGCTGGAAATCGAAAGCCGGCCGATCCCCTCCGAATTCCAGCCTCTCGGTGGCGTGGCCGTGGTGGCCAGCAATACCTGGGCGGCGATCAAGGGCCGTGACGCGCTGAACATCGTGTGGGACGACGGCGTCAACGCCGGCTACAACTCCGTCGATTACCGCAAGGAGCTGGAGGCCGCCGCCCGCCAGCCCGGCAAAGTGGTGCGCAACACCGGCACCCTCGACCAGGCCATGGGCGATGCCGACAGCACCTTGGAGGCCGCCTACTACCTGCCGCACCTGGCGCAGTCGCCGATGGAGCCGATGGTCGCCGTCGCCCGTTTCGACAAGGGCCAGTGCGAAGCCTGGGCGCCGAGCCAGGCACCGCAAGTCACTCGCGAGCGTATCGCTGAGCGCCTGGGCGTGCCCTTCGATAACGTCACGGTGCACGTGACCTTGCTGGGCGGTGGCTTCGGGCGCAAATCCAAGCCGGACTTCATCATCGAAGCCGCCGTGCTGGCCAAACAATTTCCGGGCAAAGCCGTGCGCGTACAGTGGACCCGTGAAGACGATATCCACAATTCCTACTTTCATACCGTGTCCGCCGAATACCTCAAGGCCGGCCTGAATAAAGACGGCCTGCCTGCCGCCTGGCTGCACCGCACGGTAGCGCCAAGCATTACCGCGCTGTTCGCGCCGGGCATGAACCACGAAGCCGCATTCGAACTGGGCATGGGCTTTACCAATATGGCTTACGCCATTCCCAACGTGCGCCTGGAAAACCCTGAAGCGGCGGCGCATACCCGTGTGGGTTGGTACCGTTCGGTGTCAAACATTCCCCACGGTTTTGCCATCCAGAGTTTTGTCGATGAGCTGGCGCACAAGGCCGGCCAGGACCCGTTGCAGTACCAGCTCAAGTTGCTCGGCCCGGACCGTCAGATCGATCCGAAAACCTTGAGCGACGAGTGGAACTACGGCGAATCCCCCGAGCGTTACCCGATCGACACCGCGCGCCTGCGTGGCGTACTGGAAACTGCCGCCAAGGCCGCCGGCTGGGGGCGCAAGCTGCCCAAGGGGCGTGGTCTGGGGCTGGCGGTGCACTACAGTTTCGTCACCTATGTGGCAGCGGTGATCGAGGTGGAAGTCAAAGACGACGGCACGCTGATTGTGCACAAGGTCGATATCGCCGTGGACTGCGGCCCGCAGATCAACCCGGAACGCATCCGCTCGCAGTTCGAGGGCGCGTGTGTGATGGGCCTGGGCAACGCGGTGCTGGGCGAGATCAGCTTCAAGGACGGTAAGGTCCAGCAGGACAATTTTCATATGTACGAAGTGGCGCGCATGTCCCTGGCGCCCAAGCAGATCGCCGTGCACCTGGTGACTCCGACCGGCGAGGTGCCGTTGGGCGGTGTCGGCGAGCCCGGCGTACCGCCGATTGCGCCGGCGTTGTGCAACGCGATCTTCGCAGCGACCGGCCAGCGCATCCGTAACCTGCCGGTACGCTATCAATTGCAGGGTTGGCAGGAGGCGAAGGCCTGATGGACAGTGTGGATCTGAATGTCTTGCGCAGCGTGCTGCAATGGCGCCGCGCCGGGCAACGCGTGGTGTTGTACAGCGTGGTGCAGACGTGGGGCAGCGCGCCGCGCCCACCGGGAGCGATGTTGGCCTTGCGCGGCGACGGGGTGGTGATCGGTTCGGTGTCCGGCGGCTGCATCGAGGACGACTTGATCGCACGCCTGCAGGATGGCCGTTTACCCGCCGACGGCCCGCCCGTGCAGCTGGTGACCTACGGCGTTACTCGCGATGAGGCGGCGCGTTTTGGCCTGCCCTGCGGCGGCACCCTGCGCCTGACCGAAGAACGGGTGGAAGAGTGGGCCTGGGTGGAGCAATTGCTGGCGCGCTGCGAGGATCATCAGATTGTCGCGCGGGAGCTGAACCTGGCCACCGGCAAAGTGACCCTCAGCCCTGCGAGCAAGACCGATGTGGTGACCTTTGACGGCCAGTGCCTGCGCGCCATCTATGGGCCGCGCTGGCGCCTGCTGCTGATCGGCGCTGGGCAACTGTCGCGCTACGTCGCGGAAATGGCGCGCCTGCTCGACTTCGAAGTGCTGATCTGCGACCCGCGCGAAGAGTTTGTCTACGGTTGGGAGGAACAACACGGCCGCTTCGTGCCGGGCATGCCCGATGAAGCGGTGTTGAATATCCAGACCGACGAACGCACGGCGGTTGTCTGCCTGACCCACGATCCGCGCCTGGACGATATGGCTTTGCTCACGGCGTTGAATTCCAGCGCGTTCTACATTGGCGCCCTGGGCTCGCGGGTCAATACGCTGAAACGTCGGGAAAACCTGGCGGCGCTGGGCTTGTCGGCGGACGCAATCGCGCGCTTGCATGGGCCCATCGGTTTGCACATCGGCAGCCATACGCCGGCGGAAATCGCACTGTCGCTCATGGCGGAAATCGTCGCGATCAAGAACGGCGTGGCGCCCTTGCAGAAAAAGCCGCTGCCGGTGGCTGCACAGTGACAGTGACGGCAATAGTGCTGGCGGCGGGGCAGGGCAGTCGCTTCCGCGCTGAGGCCGGTGCCGACCGGGATAAATTGCTGGCCGATTGCGTCGGCCTGGACGGCGTGACACGAGCGGTTATCGAGCAGGTGTTGGTGAACCTGCCGGCGACGCTTGTTGAGCGTTGGGTGGTGACTTCACCGGAACGCCTTGAGGTGATTCGGTTGGCAGAGGCACATGGTTGTAAGGTCCTGCTGCTGGAATCGGCCGGTATGGGCGATAGCATTGCCGCCGCTGTCACGGCCAGTGCTTCGGCAGAGGGCTGGCTAGTGGTACTGGGGGATATGCCGTTTATTCGTTCCGCGACGATCGAGCGTGTGCTGGCCGATCCGGGAAGCATCACTGTGCCGGTGCATGCCGGACAGTATGGGCATCCAGTCGCTTTCGGCCGTGTATTTGGGCCTGCATTGATGGCATTGGCCGGCGACCGTGGCGCGAAGGCTTTGTTTGCACTGGCACAGGTGCGAGGCGTGCCGGTGGATGATCCTGGCGTGCTATGGGATGTGGATGTGCCGCAACAGTTGAGTTTCAGCGCCGACTGATGTGGGAGGGAGCAAGCCCCCTCCCACCTTTGAACAGCCGTGTGTTTGATTTTTTTGCAAAAAAAAGCCCCGCCTGATTGCTCAGGCGGGGCTTTTTAATAGCCGATGGAATCAGACGAGGGGTTTAGGCTCGTGCTCTTCTTCCTGGGCCTTTTGCTCTAACGCTGCAGCAGCAGCGGCAGCCTCGGCTTCCTTGCGGCGGCGACGCACTTCACGTGGGTCGTTCGGTGCACGGCCGTTTTCAGTCAGGGCGCTTGCCGGTGCAGCTTCAACCACCGGAGCGGCGACTTCGGCTACCACCGGGGCTTCCACGACTGGCGCAGGCTCTACGACCGCCGTTGGCTCGATCACAGGGGACGGCTCAACCACTGGGGCAGGCTCGGCAACCACGACTTCGGCAACCGGAGTTGGCGCTTCCTCTACCACCGGCGCAGGCGCAGGCGCTTCAACCGGAGCGGCAGGTTCGGCGGTCCATTGGAAGGCGGTCTGTTCTTCGCGAACTTCACGCACCACTGGAGCAGCTTCTTCAGCAACCGGTGCTTGCTCGGGCGCTTGAACCACTGGCTCAGGCTCGACGACCGGGGCGACTTCAACGGCAACCACTTCGGTCACGGGTTGAGCGTCGCGAACCGGTGCTACTTCCACTTCCGGAACCACTGGGGTTTCGATTGGGGTAGTGGCTTCCACCACCGGTGCTTCAACCACTGGAGTCTCGGCAACGGGCGCTTCTACCGTAGCGGTCTCTTCGAAAGCAGCATTATCTTCGACAGCGGCGGTAGCGCGTTCAGCCTGCTCATGAGCCTGGGCTTCAGCCGGTGCGCTGATGACCGAGCTGGCCACAGCGGCAGTCACGGCCAGGCCGGCAGCCAGTTCGTCACCGGTCGGTTCGTGGTTGCCAGCTTCTGCGTGCTCGCCGGCTTCTTCCGAGCCTTCGATCACGTTGCCGTTGGCATCACGCTGACGCTCACGACGGTTGCTGCGACGACGCTGACCACGGGAGCGGCGGCGTGGACGATCGCCTTCGGCGTTGTCCTGGCCATCTTCCTGCAGTTGCTCTTCGCCGGTCAGCACTTCTTCTTCGCTGGCGGCAGCGGCTTGTTCGGCGCGCGGTTGACGCTCTTCACGCGGAGCACGTGGTTGGCGTTCCTCACGTGGCGCGCGTTCTTCACGCGGCTGACGAGCCGGGCGTTCTTCGGTGGTTGCGGCTGCGGCTGCGGCAACGGCAGGTGCCGCGTCCAGAGGCTCGCGCAGTTCGCGCACACGTTCTTCACGCTCGCCGCGCGGCTTGCGGTCTTCACGTGGGGCACGTGGAGTGCGCGGTGCACGCTCCTCGCGAGGTGCGCGTTCTTCACGGGCTACGGTCGGGGTTTCTTCACGGGCTTCGCGAGGTGCACGCTCTTCACGTGGCGCGCGTTCTTCACGCGGAGCACGTTCTTCGCGCGGCTTGCGCTCTTCGTCGCGGCGACCGTTGCGGTTACGGCTCTGCTGACGACCGTTGCGACGCTCTTCGTTGCGCGCAGGGCGTTCGGCGGCGGTTTTTTCAACCACAACCGGTGCGGCGGGCTCTTCCTTGGTGGCGAACAGGCTGACCAGGGATTTCACCAGGCCTTTGAACAGGCTTGGCTCAGGCAGGGCGGCCGGCGCGGCAACCGGAGCGGCGGCTTCAACCGGAACCGGTGCGTTGGCACGGGCCGGTGCGGTCTTCACCGCGGCTTCCTGGCGGACCAGGGTGCGGGTCGCGGCGGCTGGCTGGACTTCTTCCACTTCGGCAGCGGCAGCGGCGATTTCGTAGCTGGATTGGCCGCTGTGGGCTTCCGGGCTGTCATCGCGCAGGCGCTGCACTTCGAAGTGCGGCGTCTCGAGGTGATCGTTCGGCAGGATGACGATACGGGCGCGGGTGCGCAGTTCGATCTTGGTGATCGAGTTGCGTTTTTCGTTGAGCAGGAAGGCGGCAACCGGAATCGGCACTTGTGCGCGAACTTCGGCGGTGCGGTCTTTCAAGGCTTCTTCTTCGATCAGGCGCAGGATCGCGAGCGACAGCGATTCAACGTCACGGATGATGCCGGTGCCATTGCAACGCGGGCAGACGATGCCGCTGCTTTCACCCAGGGATGGGCGCAGGCGCTGACGGGACATTTCCAGCAGGCCGAAGCGCGAGATGCGGCCGACCTGCACGCGGGCACGGTCAGCTTCCAGGCATTCGCGGACTTTCTCTTCCACGGCGCGCTGGTTCTTGGCCGGGGTCATGTCGATGAAGTCGATCACGATCAGGCCGCCGATGTCACGCAGGCGCAGTTGGCGGGCGATTTCTTCAGCCGCTTCCAGGTTGGTCTGCAGGGCGGTTTCTTCGATGTCGCTGCCCTTCGTGGCGCGCGCCGAGTTGATGTCGATGGACACCAGAGCTTCGGTCGGGTCGATCACGATGGAGCCGCCGGAAGGCAGTTCGACTACGCGCTGGAAAGCGGTCTCGATCTGGCTTTCGATCTGGAAACGGTTGAACAGCGGAACGCTGTCTTCGTACAGCTTGATCTTGCTGGCGTACTGCGGCATCACCTGGCGGATGAAGGTCAGGGCTTCGTCCTGGGCTTCAACGCTGTCGATCAGCACTTCGCCGATGTCCTGGCGCAGGTAATCGCGGATGGCGCGGATGATCACGTTGCTTTCCTGGTAGATCAGGAAGGGCGCGGAGCGATCCAGGGATGCTTCTTTGATGGCGGTCCAGAGTTGCAGCAGGTAGTCGAGGTCCCACTGCATTTCTTCGCTGCTGCGGCCCAGGCCTGCAGTGCGCACGATCAGGCCCATGTCGGCCGGTGCGATCAAGCCGTTGAGCGCTTCACGCAGTTCGTTGCGCTCTTCGCCTTCGATGCGACGGGAAATACCGCCGGCACGCGGGTTGTTCGGCATCAGCACCAGGTAACGGCCAGCCAGGCTGATGAAGGTGGTCAGGGCAGCGCCCTTGTTGCCACGTTCTTCTTTCTCGACCTGAACGATGACTTCCTGGCCTTCGCTCAGGACGTCCTTGATGTTCACCCGGCCTTCGGGGGCCTTCTTGAAGTATTCGCGGGAGATTTCTTTGAGGGGCAGGAAGCCGTGGCGCTCGGAGCCGAAATCGACAAAGGCAGCCTCAAGGCTAGGTTCGATGCGAGTAATACGGCCTTTATAGATGTTGGCCTTCTTTTGCTCGCGGGCACCGGATTCGATATCCAGGTCGTAGAGGCGTTGGCCATCTACCAGTGCAACACGCAACTCTTCGGGTTGGGTTGCGTTAATCAGCATTCTTTTCATGTTGTACCGTCGGTTTCCGGGCTGCCGGAAACGGCGTTCGGCACACACGACTTCTCACGGTCGGTGTCAGGTGCGTCAAGAGTGGTTGGCCACTCCAGTGTCCAGCAAAACCTGCCAATTGGGCGGGTATCGCGACGGACGCGTCCTGCTTGTTAGCGGTGGTGACAAAGGCACCACTTCAACAAAAGCTAAGGTCAGGAGGAGGAATCAACCGGCGACTGTGGACGAGATGAAGCGTCTAAATATAAGCCTAGTGCTACACGGTCCGACGGTTGTGCATCTCCACCCTACACGTATCCCTGATAATTCGGGTGCTGCCGCGCGCAGAATCCGCAGCGGGTTGGCATTTACCGTGTTCTCCAATGG
The DNA here is from genome assembly GCF_003852275.1 of Pseudomonas sp. R4-39-08. Lineage (NCBI taxonomy): Bacteria > Pseudomonadati > Pseudomonadota > Gammaproteobacteria > Pseudomonadales > Pseudomonadaceae > Pseudomonas > Pseudomonas sp. R4-39-08. Next base: position 4,389,522 of record NZ_CP027733.1, on the reverse strand, counting down.
GGAGTCCACGCTCATGGCTAAACAAGACTAGGTGTGGGCGACTGCGCTCGCACTCAGCTCTTAACAGGCGTTGTTTCCGAAGCATTCGCCATGGTCTGGCCCGAGACTGACTGCACTTTGTGAACTGGCCGTAAATATCGGCGCGCAAGGCGAGTATTCACTCTGCTTTGCGCACTCGCTTCAGGCCTCATGTCACCTGCGCTTGTTACAATCTCAAGCCTTCCAAGGTGGCGAACGCCCCGTAGGACGGCCTCGCGTCCTGATGAATTGCGATGGTCAGGGCCGGCAGTTTGCCGCAAGTCCTCTGTCCAGGCCGCTTTTGGCGGCGTTCGCGACTATAGCAGCAATGATTAAGTGCTTCAATTCCATAAAAAATTGTTATCATCGCCGCCATGACGACTACCGCCCCCCAGACCCCCAGCGTCCAGCTGCTCGAGGTCTCGCCGGAATATGCCGGCCAACGCATCGATAATTTTCTCCTGGCCAGGCTCAAAGGCGTGCCCAAGACCTTGATTTACCGCATCTTGCGCAAAGGCGAGGTGCGCGTGAACAAAGGCCGGATCAAGCCTGAGTACAAGTTGCAGGCGGGCGATATCGTCCGGGTGCCGCCAGTGCGTGTGCCCGAGCGCGACGAGCCGGTGCCGCTGGCCCAGGGCCTGCTGCAGCGCCTGGAAGCCTCGATCGTGTTCGAAGATAACAAACTCATCGTGATCAACAAACCCTGCGGCATTGCCGTTCATGGCGGCAGCGGCCTGACGTTCGGCGTGATCGAAGCCTTTCGTCAGTTGCGCCCGGATGCCAAGGAGCTGGAGCTGGTCCACCGACTGGACCGCGACACCTCCGGCCTGTTGATGATCGCCAAGAAGCGCAGCATGTTGCGTCACCTGCACACCGCCCTGCGTGGCGATGGCGTGGACAAGCGCTACATGGCGCTGGTGCGAGGTAACTGGGCCAGCTCGATCAAGAGCGTGCGAGCGCCGTTGCAGAAAAGCAACCTGCGCTCCGGTGAACGTATGGTGGAAGTGGACGAGGAGGGCAAAGAGGCCCTGACCCTGTTCAAGGTGCTGCGCCGCTTCGGCGACTTCGCCACCTTGGTCGAGGCCAAGCCGGTCACCGGGCGTACCCACCAGATTCGCGTGCACACCCTGCACGCTGGCCATTGCATTGCCGGTGATACCAAATACGGCGACGAGGATTTCTCCAAAGAAATTCGCGACCTGGGCGGCAAGCGCCTGTTCCTGCACGCCTACATGCTGACCGTGCCGCTGCCCGATGGCGGTGAGTTGAAGTTGCAGGCGCCAGTCGACGAGATGTGGGCCAAGACCGTGGAGCGTTTGAGTGTCGCGCCTTGATTACAAGCTGCTGATCTTCGACTGGGATGGAACGCTGGCCAACTCCATAGGGCGGATTGTCGAGTCGATGCACATGGCCTCGACCCGTTCCGGCTTCGAGCCGTGCAGCGACCTGGCGGTCAAGGGCATCATCGGCCTGGGCTTGCCCGAGGCCATCCGCACCCTGTACCCACTGATCGACGACTCGCAGCTGATCGCGTTTCGACAGCACTACGCGGATCACTACATCGCCCTGGAAGCCGAGCCTTCCCCGCTGTTCGACGGTGTGAGGCAGTCCCTGGAGGCGTTCCGTGCCCAGGGCTATTACCTCGCCGTGGCCACCGGCAAGGCCCGGCGCGGGCTTGACCGCGTGCTCAAGGCACATGGCTGGGACGATTATTTCGACATCACCCGTGCCGCGGATGAAACCGCCAGCAAACCCCACCCTCTGATGCTGGAGCAGATCCTGGCTCACTGCGGTGTAGCGCCGCGCCAGGCACTGATGGTGGGGGACGCGTCCTTCGACCTGATGATGGCGCGCAATGCCGGCATGGACAGCGTGGCGGTCAGCTACGGCGCCCAGGCGCCCGAAGCCTTGCAGCAATATGAGCCCAGGCTGACGATCGATCATTTTTCTGAACTGCAGGCCTGGCTCGGTCGGGCTCAATAAGTCTTTGCTGGGGTTAATGGCATGAGTGACGAGTGGAAAGCGCCTGAAAAGGCCGATAGCAGCGACGACAAAAGCTGGAAGTTGCTGGAAAAGACCTTGTTGGCCAGCGTGCAGGAGCAGCGTCGTTCACGGCGTTGGGGGATTTTCTTCAAGCTGCTGACCTTCGTGTATCTGTTGGGCATGCTGGCGTTGTTCAGCCCGCTGATGGACATGGAAAAAAGCGCCACCCGTGGCAGCCACTACACCGCCTTGATCGAAGTGCGCGGGGTGATTGCCGACAAGGAGCCCGCCAGCGCCGACAATATCGTCAGCAGCTTGCGCGCTGCGTTTGAAGACCCCAAGGTCAAAGGCGTGGTCCTGCGCATCAATAGCCCCGGTGGCAGCCCGGTGCAGTCGGGTTATGTGTATGACGAGATTCGCCGTCTGCGCGCTCTGCATCCAGATACCAAGCTGTATGCGGTGATCTCGGACCTGGGGGCCTCGGGTGCCTATTACATCGCCAGCGCTGCCGACCAGATCTATGCGGACAAGGCCAGCCTGGTCGGCTCTATTGGCGTGACGGCGGCCGGCTACGGTTTTGTCGGCACCATGGAAAAGCTGGGCGTGGAGCGTCGCACCTACACGTCGGGGGAGCACAAGGCGTTCCTCGACCCGTTCCAGCCGCAAAAGGCTGATGAAACCCAGTTCTGGCAGGGCGTGCTCGATACCACCCATCGTCAGTTCATTGCCAGCGTCAAGCAAGGGCGCGGCGATCGGCTCAAGGACAAGGACCATCCAGAGCTGTTCTCCGGCCTCGTGTGGTCGGGTGAGCAAGCGCTGCCGCTGGGCTTGATCGACGGTCTGGGCAGTGCCAGTTCGGTAGCACGGGATGTGATTGGCGAGAAGGAACTGGTGGATTTTACGGTTGAGGAATCGCCGTTTGATCGCTTCTCCAAAAAACTGGGCGCCAGTGTGGCTGAGAAGCTGGCCCTGTACATGGGCTTCCAGGGCCCGACCCTGCGCTGATAGCTCAAAGTAGACGCAGGACAAAATGTGGGAGGGGGCTTGCCCCCGATAGCGGTGGATCAGCCAGCTTATCTGTGGCTGACACACTGCCATCGGGAGCAAGCCCCCTCCCACATTTGGATTTGTGGCGTATCTAGGGGATTTGCACACCTTCCGCCAGCAGCATATCTACCAGGCGAATCAGCGGCAGGCCCACAAGGCTGGTCGCATCCGGCCCTTCGGTGCTCTGGAACAGGCTCACGCCCAGGCCTTCGGCCTTGAAGCTGCCCGCGCAGTCATACGGCTGCTCGACCCGCAGGTAGCGTTCGATGCGTTCAACGCTCAGTTCGCGCATGTGCACGCTAAAAGGGATGCAGTCGACCTGGCAGTGCCCGGTATCGCTATTGAGCAGCGCCAGTCCGGTGAGGAAGCTCACACGCTTGCCGCTGGCTGCCAGCAATTGCTCGCGGGCGTTTTCGAAGGTGTGCGGCTTGCCGATAATCCGTCCTTCAAGCGCAGCCACCTGATCCGAACCGATGATCAGGTGTCCGGGATGGCTGGCGGCGAGGGCGCGCGCTTTCTCTTCGGCCAGGCGCTTGACCAGCGCAATGGCGGATTCATCCGGGCGATGGCTTTCATCGATATCCGGTGCGCCGCAGGTGAACGGCAAGTGCAGGCGGCTCAGTAATTCCCGGCGATAAACCGAGCTGGACGCAAGTAATAAAGGCAGCATGGACGTCTCCTCAAGGCAGCCGCAGATTCTAGCGGCGTGACCGGCTGACGCACAGGGCTGAATTTCCTTTGACATGGCTGGGGGCATCCCTATAATGCTGCGCCTATGTTGAATGACCCGATTCCACCTCACGTTGACCCGCGCAAATTGGCTGATCGTGGCACTTCCCTTCAAGGTGAATTGCCGCTGGCCGATTTGGAGAGACTCTGCGACTCGCTTTCCGACACTGTCGGTGCGGTCCAGGCCAAATTCGTTTTTGAACGAGATGAACGTAAGTCTGTGGTAATCCACAGTTTTATCGACACCGAAGTCAAGATGGTTTGCCAGCGTTGTCTTGAGCTGGTCACCCTGCCGATCCACAGCGAATGCAGTTATGCCGTGGTGAAGGAGGGTGCGAATACCCAGTCGTTGCCGAAAGGTTATGACGTGCTGGAACTGGGCGAAGATCCTTTGGATCTGCATGCACTGATCGAGGAGGAGCTTTTGCTCGCCTTGCCCATTGTGCCTGCTCATCATCCGGAAGAATGCCAGCAGCCGGCGGGTCTCGATGACGAGCCCGAACCGAGCGAGGACGAGGTAACGCGGTCCAACCCGTTCAGTGTATTGGCGCAGTTAAAGCGTGACCCAAACGTTTAGGAGTTAATCAATTATGGCTGTTCAGCAGAACAAAAAATCCCGCTCTGCCCGTGACATGCGTCGTTCGCACGATGCCCTGACGGCAAGCACTCTGTCTGTAGAAAAAACCACCGGTGAAATTCACCTGCGTCACCACGTATCGCCAGAAGGCGTATACCGTGGCCGTAAAGTGATCGACAAGGGCGCTGACGAGTAATCACTTGTCTGCTCAAGTCATCGCGATTGACGCAATGGGCGGGGACTTCGGTCCCCGCAGCATTGTTCAGGCCTGCATTGCCAGCCTGTCTGCAACGCCCTCGCTGCACCTGACCCTCGTTGGTCAACCCTCCCTACTTGAAGAACTGATTGCCAGCTACCCGGCGGTGGATCGTGCGCGCCTGACGGTTACAGCGGCCAGCGAAGCCATCACCATGGACGAAAAACCGGCAGCGGCCCTGCGCGGCAAGCCCGACTCGTCCATGCGCGTGGCGTTGCAATTGCTGCGCGACGGCAAGGTGCAAGCCTGTGTCAGTGCCGGCAATACGGGCGCGCTGATGGCTCTGTCGCGGCATGTGCTCAAGACGCTGCCGGGCATCGACCGGCCGGCGATGGTGGCGGCGATTCCGACGCAGAAAGGTTATTGCCAGTTGCTGGACCTGGGGGCGAACGTCGACTGCAGTGCCGAGCACCTGTTCCAGTTCGCCGTGATGGGCTCGGTGGCGGCCGAAGCGCTGGGCGTGGTACGGCCACGCGTAGCCTTGCTGAACATCGGCACCGAAGACATCAAGGGCAACCAGCAGGTCAAGCTCGCCGCTGCGTTGCTGCAGGGCGCGCGAGGCTTGAACTACATCGGTTTTGTCGAAGGTGACGGTTTGTACCGGGGCGAAGCGGATGTGGTGGTGTGCGATGGGTTCGTCGGCAATATCCTGCTCAAATCCAGCGAAGGCCTGGCGACCATGATCGCCACGCGCATTGAAGCACTGTTCAAACAGAACCTGCTGTCGCGTGCTGTCGGCGCCCTGGCGCTGCCATTGATGCGCCGTCTGCAGGCCGACCTGGCCCCGGCCAGGCACAATGGCGCGAGTTTTCTGGGTTTGCAGGGCATTGTGGTGAAAAGCCACGGTTCGGCTGGTGTGGAAGGTTTTCAAAGTGCCATTGCGCGGGCCGTGATCGAGATTCAGGAAAAACTGCCGCAACGTTTGCACGGCCGTCTCGAGGATCTGTTGCCTTAGGCGAATTGGCCCGGGAGTGCTTAAATGTGACCGGCCAGTTCAATTGACCATCCAATCTGTCAGTTTCGTGCGCTCCCACCGTAGGGGCGCCTCTTTCCGACGACAAGATCATTAGGGGCTTGTTACATGTCTACATCCCTCGCATTCGTCTTTCCAGGGCAGGGTTCGCAGTCCCTCGGCATGTTGGCCGAGCTGGGCGCGCAATACCCGCTGATCCTGGACACCTTCAAGGAAGCTTCCGACGCACTGGGTTACGACCTGTGGGCGTTGACCCAGCAGGGGCCGGAAGAGCAACTCAATCAAACCGATAAGACCCAGCCGGCCATCCTGACCGCTTCGATCGCCCTGTGGCGCTTGTGGCTGGCCGAAGGCGGCGCGCGCCCGGCATTCGTTGCCGGCCACAGCCTGGGCGAATACAGCGCGCTGGTCGCGGCGGGCAGCCTGACCCTCGCTGAAGCGGTCAAACTGGTCGAGCGTCGTGGTCAATTGATGCAGGAAGCCGTTCCGGCCGGGCAGGGCGGCATGGCCGCTATCCTGGGCCTGGACGACGCCGTGGTGATCGAAGCCTGTGCCGAAGCGGCCCAGGGCGAAGTGGTCAGCGCGGTCAACTTCAACTCCCCTGGTCAAGTGGTCATCGCCGGTGCCAAGGCGGCGGTCGAACGCGCCATCGAAGGCTGCAAGGCCCGTGGCGCCAAGCGTGCGCTGCCGTTGCCGGTCAGCGTGCCGTCGCACTGCGAACTGATGCGCCCGGCCGCCGAGCGTTTTGCCGAGTCTATCGCTGCCATCAACTGGCAGGCGCCGCAGATCCCGCTGGTGCAGAACGTCAGCGCGGCGGTTGCCCCTGACCTGGACACCCTCAAGCGCGACCTGCTGGAGCAGCTCTACAAGCCGGTACGCTGGGTGGAATCGGTGCAGACCCTGGCCGCCAACGGCGCCACCGAGCTGGTCGAGTGCGGTCCGGGCAAAGTCCTGGCCGGCCTGAACAAGCGCTGCGCCGACGGTGTGTCGACTGCCAACCTCAATACCCCTGAAGCCTTCGCTGCCGCTCGCGGCACTGGCCTGAACGCTTAATCCCGATTTTGTACTTAGGAGAAGCCTGCATGAGTCTGCAAGGTAAAGTTGCACTGGTTACCGGCGCAAGCCGTGGCATCGGCCAGGCCATCGCCCTGGAGCTGGGCCGTCAGGGCGCCGTTGTGATCGGCACCGCCACTTCCGCTTCGGGCGCCGAGCGTATCGCCGCGACCCTCAAGGAAAACGGCGTGCAGGGCACCGGCCTTGAGCTGAATGTGACCAGTGATGCGTCCGTGGCGGCAGTGCTGGCTGAGATCACCGCTCAGTTCGGTGCGCCGGCGATTCTGGTGAACAATGCCGGTATCACCCGCGATAACCTGATGATGCGCATGAAAGACGACGAATGGTACGACGTGGTCGATACCAACCTGAACAGTCTGTTCCGCCTGTCCAAGGGCGTTTTGCGCGGCATGACCAAGGCGCGTTGGGGCCGAATTATCAATATTGGCTCCGTAGTGGGTGCCATGGGCAACGCCGGCCAAGTAAACTACGCCTCCGCCAAGGCCGGTCTGGAAGGTTTCAGCCGTGCACTGGCGCGTGAAGTCGGTTCGCGGTCGATTACGGTAAACTCGGTGGCTCCAGGGTTCATCGACACCGATATGACCCGCGAACTGCCGGAAGCACAGCGTGAAGCCTTGCTGACGCAGATTCCGCTGGGCCGTCTGGGCCAGGCTCAAGAGATCGCGAATGTGGTCACTTTCCTGGCATCTGACGGTGCGGCATACGTGACTGGGGCTACAATTCCAGTGAACGGCGGGATGTACATGAGTTAAATTGTGACGGATCGCTTCAAAAATATGTCATACGAGCTGTCTAAAATCCGTTATAAAGCTGCAACTTAATTTATAGGCAGGTGGCAGAGCGGGTACAGGGTGAAGCTTTCAGTTGAAAAGCTGAAATGGCTTTCTATACACTTACCCACTGGCCAGCTGCCTGAATTTGTCCATTAGGAGTTAAACAAGGTATGAGCACCATCGAAGAGCGCGTCAAGAAAATCGTTGCCGAGCAACTGGGCGTCAAAGAAGAAGAAGTGACCAACACTGCTTCCTTCGTAGAAGACCTGGGTGCCGATTCCCTTGACACCGTTGAGCTGGTGATGGCTCTGGAAGAGGAATTCGAGACCGAAATCCCGGACGAAGAAGCTGAAAAAATCACTACTGTTCAAGCTGCTATCGACTACGTTACTGCCCACCAGGCGTAATAGTTTGTAGTCGTCGCTTGCTGTCAGGGAAAAACCGCACTGCTGTAACGGCGTGCGGTTTTTTCTTTAAGCGGTGACGAAAAGTACGCTGCGAAGCAAAGTGTCGTCATTAGAAAAAGGAGAGTGCTGTGTCGCGTAGACGCGTCGTAGTCACCGGTATGGGTATGTTGTCGCCACTGGGCACGGATGTGCCAAGCAGTTGGCAGGGCATTCTGGCTGGCCACAGTGGTATCGGTCTGATCGAACACACGGACCTTTCTGCCTATTCCACCCGTTTTGGCGGCTCGGTAAAGGGTTTCAATGTCGAGGAATACCTCTCGATCAAGGAATCCCGCAAGCTCGACCTGTTCATTCAGTACGGCCTGGCAGCCGGTTTTCAGGCGGTGCGCAATGCCGGCCTGGAGGTCACCGACGCCAACCGTGAGCGCATCGGCGTGGCCATGGGTTCGGGTATTGGTGGCCTGACCAATATCGAAGAAACCAGCCGCACGCTGCACGATTCCGGCCCCCGTCGAATTTCACCGTTCTTCGTGCCGGGCTCGATCATCAATATGATTTCCGGTTTCCTGTCGATCCACCTGGGCGCACAGGGGCCTAACTACGCCATCGCAACGGCGTGCACCACGGGCACTCACTGCATCGGCATGGCGGCGCGCAATATCGCCTACGATGAAGCCGACGTGATGATCGCCGGCGGCGCCGAGATGGCCGCCTGCGGCCTGGGCATGGGCGGCTTCGGCGCGTCCCGTGCGCTGTCGACCCGCAACGACGAACCGACCCGTGCCAGCCGTCCGTGGGACAAAGGCCGCGACGGTTTCGTACTGTCCGACGGTGCCGGCGCCCTGGTGCTGGAAGAGTTGGAGCATGCCAAGGCGCGCGGTGCCACCATCTATGCCGAGCTGATCGGCTTTGGCATGAGCGGCGACGCCTACCACATGACCTCGCCACCGGCCGACGGTGCCGGTGCCGCGCGTTGCATCACCAACGCCTTGCGCGATGCGAAGGTCAACGCGGACCAGGTGCAGTACATCAATGCCCATGGCACTTCGACGCCAACCGGCGACCTGGCGGAAGCCGAGGCCATCAAGTCGGTGTTCGGCGAGCATGCCTATAAGCTGGCCGTCAGCTCCACCAAGTCCATGACCGGCCATCTGCTGGGCGCGGCGGGCGCGGTCGAGGCGATCTTCAGTGTCATGGCCATCAAGGACCAGGTCGCTCCGCCGACCATCAACCTCGATGAGCCGGACGAAGGTTGCGACCTGAACTTCGTGCCTCACGAAGCGCAACCGATGCCGATCGACGTGGTGATCTCCAACTCGTTCGGTTTTGGTGGCACTAACGGCTCGCTGGTGTTCCGCCGGTTCGCCGAGTGATGCACAGCTGGGTCGACGGTCAGCCAGCGGACAGCGTGCCCCTGAAAGATCGCGGCCTGGCGTATGGCGATGGGGTGTTTGAAACCATCGCGGTCAAGGCCGGACAGCCGGTGCTGCTTGACCGTCATCTGCAGCGCCTCCATGAGGGCTGCAGGCGCCTCGGGTTAGCCACAGATCACGGGCTGGTCCGTAGCGAGGTGCTGGCCTATGCCACAGCCCTTGGCGATGGCGTGCTCAAGTTGATCCTGACCCGTGGCGACAGCCAGCGCGGTTATGGCATCGACCCCGAGGCCGCTGCGCGCCGTATCTTGCAGGGCAGTCCGCCTGCCGCTTATCCCGAAACCCATGGAACCGACGGCATCCGCCTGTTTGCGTGTGTCACCCGCTTGGCCGAACAACCGCTGCTGGCCGGGCTCAAACACCTCAACCGTCTTGAGCAGGTGATTGCCCGCGCCGAATGGCGGGATGCCGAGCATGCCGAAGGCTTGATGCTGGATACGTCCGGTCGTGTCATCGAAGGTGTGTTCAGCAACCTGTTCCTGGTGCGCAACGGCTTGTTACTAACCGCTGATCTGAAGCGTTGCGGCGTTGCCGGCGTGATGCGCGCCGAGCTGCTGGCCCAGGCGCAAGTGCTGGGCGTCCCGGTGGCTGTGGCCGACATCAGCCTCGAACAGTTGCAGCAGGCCGACGAAGTCTTTGTGTGCAACAGCGTTTATGGCATCTGGCCGGTATGCGAGTGCGCTGGGATGAGCTGGTCGGTTGGCCCGCTCACCCGTAAACTGCAGGGCATTGTTCGCGCGCTATTGGATATTTGAGTGATACGAAAACTGGTTGTACTGCTGCTGATCGGTGTGTGCTCGGCGGCTTTGCTGGTGGGCTTTTGCGCCTGGAAATACAACGCTGCCTTGAAACAGCCGTTGCATCTGACCCAGGAGCAATTGCTCGATGTGCCGGCAGGGGCGACGCCCACTGGCACCTTCAATCGTCTGGAAGCCGATGGCGTGCTCGACGGTGCCTTCTGGCTGCGTCTTTATTGGCGTTTCAACCTCGAGGGTCAGCCGCTGCACAGCGGCGAATACCGGATGACCCCAGGCATGACCGCCGAAGGCCTGATCGGCCTGTGGCAGCGTGGGGAAGTGGTGCAATACAGCCTGACCCTGGTGGAGGGGTGGAACTTTCGCCAGGTACGCTCGGCCCTGGCCAAGCATGACAAGATCGTGCAGAGCCTCTCGGGCCTCAGTGACAGCGAAGTGATGGACAAGCTCGGCCATCCTGGCGTGTTCCCTGAAGGCCGCTTCTTTCCCGACACCTACCGTTTCGTGCGCGGCATGACCGATGTCGAATTCCTGAAGAAAGCCTACAACCGCCTCGATGATGTGCTGGCCCAGGAATGGAGCAGGCGCGCGCCTGATGCGCCTTACACTGAGCCTTATCAAGCGCTGATCATGGCCTCCCTGGTGGAAAAGGAAACCGGTGTGCCCGAAGAGCGCGGGCAAATTGCCGGTGTGTTCGTGCGTCGCCTGAAGTTGGGCATGATGTTGCAGACCGATCCCACGGTGATCTACGGCCTGGGTGAGCGCTACAACGGCAAGTTGACCCGCGCCCATCTCAAGGAAGCCAACCCCTACAACACCTACATGATCGCCGGCCTGCCGCCGACACCCATCGCCATGGTCGGTCGCGAGGCGATTCATGCCGCGCTGAACCCGGTGCCGGGCAGCAGCCTGTATTTCGTCGCCCGTGGCGATGGCAGCCATATTTTCTCGGATGACCTGGATGCGCATAATGCCGCCGTGCGTGAGTTTCAACTCAAGCGCCGTGCCGATTACCGTTCCAGCCCGGCACCGGCGGTCAAGCCGCTGGACGACGCGGTGCCACCGGTTGACGTACCGGCAGAGCCTGCGCCGGACACCAACGCCCCGCAAAGCCCGCAATGACTCTGACTAAGGACTGCCTGTGACTGGCTTGTTTATAACCCTCGAAGGCCCGGAAGGCGCCGGCAAAAGCACCAACCGCGACTACCTGGCCGAGCGCCTGCGTGCTGCGGGCATCGAAGTGGTGTTGACCCGCGAGCCTGGCGGTACGCCGCTGGCCGAGCGCATCCGTGAAGTATTGCTGGCGCCGGGTGATGAGCCAATGAACCCGGACACCGAGCTGCTGCTGGTGTTCGCCGCCCGTGCCCAGCATTTGGCCGAGGTCATCCGACCGGCGCTGGCACGCGGCGCCGTGGTGATCTGCGACCGTTTCACTGACTCCACCTACGCCTACCAGGGCGGTGGTCGTGGGTTGTGCCTGGAACGTATCGCTGCCCTGGAAGCCTTCGTGCAGGGCGCTCTGCGTCCAGACCTGACCCTGCTGTTCGACCTGCCGGTAGAAGTGGGGATGGCCCGCGCCAGTGCACGCGGCCGCCTGGATCGTTTCGAGCTGGAAGGCCAGGGGTTTTTCGACGCTGTGCGCGCTGCGTTCCTCGCGCGTGCCAAGGCGGAGCCTGCGCGTTATCACCTGCTCGATGCGGCTCAGCCGCTGGTGCAGGTGCAGCACGCCATCGATGCGCTGTTGCCCACCCTGCTGGAGCGCGCCCGTGGCTGATGCCTATCCGTGGCAGGACGGCCTCTGGCAACAATTGGCCGGCCGTGCCCAGCACGCCCACGCCTATTTGCTGCACGGCCCGACAGGCATCGGCAAGCGCGCCCTTGCCGAACGCTTGATGGCCAGCTTGTTGTGCCAGCGCCCGGTCGGCCTGGAAGCCTGCGGCGCATGCAAATCCTGCCTGCTGCTGAAGGCGGGTAGCCACCCTGACAACTATGTGCTGGAACCTGAGGAAGCGGACAAAGCGATCAAGGTCGACCAGGTCCGTGACCTCGTCAGTTTCGTGGTGCAAACCGCGCAGATGGGCGGGCGCAAGGTGGTGCTGATCGAGCCGGTGGAGGCGATGAACATCAACGCCGCCAACGCCTTGCTCAAAAGCCTTGAAGAACCGTCCGGCGACACCGTGCTATTGCTGGTGAGCCATCAGTCCAGCCGCTTGTTGCCGACTATCCGCAGCCGTTGCGTGCAGCAGGCGTGCCCGTTGCCGAGCGAGGCCATGAGCCTGCAATGGCTGGCGCAGGCGCTGCCGGACTGCACGGCAGAAGAACGGGTTGAATTGCTGACCCTGGCCGCCGGTTCCCCTTTGGCTGCGGTGAAGCTGCAAGCCCAGGGCGTGCGCGAGCAACGTGCACTGGTCGTGGACGGGGTGAAGAAGCTGATCAAACAGGAACTGTCCGCCACGCAATTGGCCGAAACTGCGTGGAAGGACATTCCCCTGTTGCTGCTGTTCGACTGGTTCTGCGACTGGTCCAGCCTGATCCTGCGCTACCAGCTGACCCAGGACGAAAACGGCCTGGGCCTGCCGGACATGCGCAAGGTGGTGCAATACCTGGCGCAGAAAAGTGCCCAGGACAAGGTGTTGAGCATTCAGGACTGGATCCTCGCCCAGCGCCAGAAGGTGCTCGGCAAGGCCAACCTCAACCGCGTGCTCTTGCTCGAAGCGCTACTGGTGCAGTGGGTCGGTCTGCTCGGCCGGCGTTAATTTCCGTGGCCAGCGGGTGTATCGTTGGCCAGACACGTTCCGTCACTCAAGTTGTAGAGACCCATGCTCGTAGATTCCCACTGTCACCTTGATCGACTCGACCTCGCTCAGCACGGCGGCTCCCTTGACGCCGCCCTTGAGGCTGCGCGCCAGCGCGGGGTAGGGCACTTCCTGTGCATCGGCGTCAGTGCCGAAAACGCCGCCGACGTCAAAGCCCTCGCCGATCGCTACGCCGACGTGGATTGTTCGGTGGGTATCCACCCGCTGGATCTCAAACCCGGCGAAGCACCGGCCCTGGACTGGCTGTTGGGCGAGCTCAATCACCCGCGCGTCGTCGCCATCGGCGAAACCGGTCTGGATTACCACTACGAGCCCGAAGCCGCCGACCTGCAGCAGGCCTCGTTCCGCCTGCACCTGCAGGCCGCGCAACAGACCGGCAAACCGGTGATCGTCCACACCCGTGGGGCTCGCGCCGATACCCTGGCGCTGTTGCGTGAAGCCGCGCTGCCCCAGGCGGGTGTATTGCATTGCTTTACCGAGGATTGGGAGATGGCCAAGGCTGCCCTGGACCTGGGCTTCTATATTTCCCTGTCGGGCATCGTTACCTTTCGCAATGCCGACGCGCTGCGTGATGTCGCCCGCCAGGTGCCTGCCGACCGGCTGCTGGTGGAAACCGACTCGCCATACCTGGCGCCGATCCCCCATCGCGGCAAGCCGAACCTGCCCGAGTATGTGCGTGACGTGGCGGATTATCTGGCAATGCTGCGCGGTGAGTCCTACGAGCGCTTCGCCGAGCAGACCACTGAGAACTTCAGGCGTTTGTTTCCACTGGCCCATGTTGCCTGCTGATCGCGCTCAAATTGCAGGCAAAAAAAACCCGGGTTCTGGGGGGTGAATCCGGGCTAAGACCATTAGGAGTAAAACAAGGGCACACAGTCCGTCGGTACCCAGGTCGACGCGTCACTTGGGGGAGATGTCGCGCCGACACTTGAAGTATTGATCACTATCCGATTCAGTCCAGTGTCGATTGGTCGTTTTTTAAACAGATTTGGAATACGCGCTCTTCGCTTGAGTTCTCATTGCACAGGATGCTCGGGTCGAGCGGTGCGTATTGTTTCTGACTGATATCGCCAAGATCGTTGGCGTATTGAAAGTTAAGTGCATAACGGGTTCACATAGGCGTTGCCCAACGACCGTTCAGTCGGGATAATCCCTCGCATCGGGTAAATCGTATCGCCACGTATCCATGGCGCGCGAAACCCTCCCTATTCCGACCTTTGCAGACCTCTTCCTCATGCATAAAGAACCCCGTAAGGTCCGTGAGTTTCGCCGCCGTGAGCAGGAAATTCTCGACACCGCACTCAAATTGTTCCTCGAACAAGGCGAAGACAGCGTCACCGTCGAGATGATCGCGGATGCCGTGGGTATCGGCAAAGGCACGATCTACAAGCACTTCAAATCCAAGGCCGAGATTTACCTGCGCCTGATGCTCGACTACGAGCGCGACTTGAACGAGCTGCTGCATTCGGCCGATGTCGACAAAGACAAAGAAGCCTTGTCCCGAGCCTATTTCGAGTTCCGCATGCGCGACCCGCAGCGCTACCGCCTGTTTGACCGCCTGGAAGAAAAGGTCGTCAAGGGCCATCAAGTGCCGGAAATGGTCGAGGAACTGCACAAGATCCGCGCCTCGAACTTTGAACGCCTGACCTTGCTGATCAAGGGCCGTATCAGTGAAGGCAAGCTCGAAGACGTGCCGCCGTACTTCCACTACTGCGCCGCCTGGGCGCTGGTGCATGGCGCTGTCGCGCTGTACCACTCACCATTCTGGAGCAATGTGCTGGAAGACCAGGAAGGCTTCTTTCAGTTCCTGATGGACATCGGCGTGCGCATGGGCAACAAGCGCAAGCACAGCGCTGACTTGCCTGGCCCGGAAAAAGCTGGCGAAGCACCCACTGCCTGAGTCATTCATCACGCTGATGGCTCAATGATTTACTGCCAGGCGCAGTACCCTAGGAATATACTCAGGCAAGGATCTTGCTAAAAGCTGATTTATAAGTCAGCTTCTAGCACGCCCGAAATATCCTCTGCCGGAGTGGTTCATGATCGTTGATCGTCAAGGCAGGCGGTTTCGCAATTTGCGGATCAGCCTGACCTCAGCCTGCAATTACGCATGTACCTACTGCGTGCCCAACGGCAAGCGGCTGGTGGCTGCCCAGGACGAACTCTCGGCCCAGGCGATGGCGCGAGGCGTGGCTTATCTGATCGAAGCGGCGGGCATCGACCGCTTGCGCATTACCGGTGGTGAGCCGCTGGTAAGTCCCAAGCTGGAAGCCTTCATGGACGCCGTGGGGCAGATGGGGCTCAGCGATATCAGCCTGACCACCAACGGCCAGTTGCTGGCGCGCAAGCTGCCGCTGCTGGTAGACGCGGGCATCCGGCGCATCAACGTTTCCCTCGACACCCTGGACGCCGACGCTTTCCGCAGTATCGCCCGCGGTGGCGACCTGGCCACTGTGCTCGACGGTATGGACCAGGCCCGCGCGGCCGGGATCAAGATCAAGGTCAATATGGTGCCCCTGCGTGGCCAGAACCTGGACCAGGTGATGCCCTTGCTCGATTACTGCCTGGAGCGGGGCTACGAGCTGCGCTTTATCGAGTTGATGCGCATGGGGCACTTGGCGAAGGACTCCAACGCGTTCCTGCAGCAATTCGTCAGCCTGCAACAATTGCTCAGCCTGATCGGCGAACACCACGAATACCTGCAAGCCAATGCGCCTGTCGACGCCACGGCCGTGCGCTATGAAGTGCCGGGCAAGGGCTTCTTTGGCGTGATCGCCAATGAAAGCGTGCCGTTCTGCCGTACCTGCTCGCGCTTGCGTCTGTCCTCCACGGGCTGGTTGCATGGCTGCCTGTCGTCGAGCAACCGTCACTACGTCGGCGACCTGCTGGACCAGCCGCGCCACCAGGCACTGCCGGCGTTGCAGGGGCTGTTGATGAAGGCCCTGGGCGACAAGCAGGAAGTAGCGTTCTCGGGCGGCGCGACGGTGATGAAGATCATTGGCGGCTGATTTGCTCGAATGCCAGTCAGTCAGCGCACATCCCCTGTGGGAGGGGGCTTGCTCCCGATGGCGGTGTGTCAGCTAAAGATAAGCTGGCTGATACACCGCTATCGGGAGCAAGCCCCCTCCCACATTTGATTCAAGCTGGCGCAGATTCTGCATCTCACGCCCATTCGCCGGTTTTCCGTCACCGGCTTCTGGAGGAATAGGATGCGTAGTCTGGTTTTGTTGCTGGCGTCGTTGGCGCTGAGTGGTTGCATGACCGTCAGCGATATGGCCGAAGGCACCCGCTATCAGATGAGCGACGCCGGTTTGCTCGACCACAGCGATACGCGCCGCACCGCCTCGGTCCGTGTGCAGCCGGACTCCTTTATCTTTATCGCCCAGGGCGCTTTCGTGCCGCCCGGTAGCGCGTATCCGCGACCGAACGTGGTAGCCGAAGAAGCCTTCAACGGCTTCGTCGAATATTTCCCCATGGTGCGTCGCGCCCGTCAGCCCGAAGGCCTTGAACAGGCCATGGCCGAAGCGCGCGCGGCCGGGGCTCATTACTTGCTGTATTGCCGTTTTGCGGCAGCCGACGACCGTATCGGCAACGCCGATGAGTGGACCGACCAGCAAGCCCTGGACCGCCTTGGCCTGGACAGCGGCGTGATCCAAATCATGTTGATCGAGACCAGTACCCAGTATTTGATTGATACTGCACGTATTCGCAGTCGTGGCGGTTTACTGACGTTCCACGACAACTCGCCACAAGATCTGATCGCCCGACCCCTGGCCCAGTACGCCCGGAACTTGCTGGGCATGAGTGATCAGTAAGCCTGAGGAGACCCCCATGACCGATACCGCCAAGGCCAACGACCTGTTGGCGCAACTGCCCAAAGGTAAAGGGCCGGCGCCGGTGCATCTGTGGAACCCGGATTTCTGCGGCCATATCGACATGCGCATCGCCCGTGATGGCACCTGGTTCTATCAGGGCACGCCTATCGGGCGCAAACCCATGGTCAAGTTGTTCTCCAACATCATCCGCCGCGATGGCGATGATTATTTCCTGGTGACGCCCGTGGAGAAGGTCGGCATCCGCGTCGATGACGCGCCCTTCGTCGCCGTCACGCTCGAGGTGCAAGGGCAGGGCGAGAGCCAGGTGCTTACGTTTACCACCAATGTCGACGAACAGATCGACGCCGGCCCTGAACACCCGCTGCGTGTGGTGATCGATCCGCTCACCGAGGAACCGGCGCCTTACCTGCGGGTGCGCAGCAACCTCGAGGCCCTGGTGCACCGCAACGCGTTCTACCAATTGGTCGAGCTGGCCGTGAGCCGTCCGATCAATGGTCAAAACTGGCTTGGCGTCTGGAGCAACGGGGAGTTTTACCCGATTGGCCTGGAGCCCTGAGGCCGGTTTTCTGACTGTCCTGCAATAATTCGCTTGCTGGGAAGGTCGGCTTTCGGGTATCAATTTGTACATGATTAGACATGTTCGATTCGATAAGAAAAAACGCGTCGTCGACGAACTCATCCGCCGTATCGAGGGTGGGGTGATTGCCGACGGCTTCCTGTTGCCCGGTGAGCATCAACTGGCCGAAGAGTTTGCGGTCAGTCGTGGCACGCTGCGCGAAGCGCTGGCTGAGCTCAAGCGTCGCAACTACATCGCCACCCAAAGCGGTGTCGGCTCCATCGTCACGTTTGACGGTATGGGGCTCGACCAGCGCCACGGATGGGCCCAGGCCCTGGCGGATACCGGCGCGCAGGTGAGCACTGAGGTGTTGCGCTTCGAAGCGGTGACGCGCCCTGACTTGGCCAGCCGTTTCGGCAGCGAACACTTCATTGCCCTCGACCGCCTGCGACGCACGGCCGACGGTACGGCGGTGTCCCTGGAACGCTCGCTGATGCCCGCCACCGGCGACCTGGAAAGCCTGCCCCGCATCGGCCTGATCGACAATTCCCTGACCATCACCCTGGCGGCCTATGGCTATGTAGGCGCCGCAGGCGACCAATGGCTTGGCGCCGAGGCCCTGAGCGATGACGACGCGCTGTTGCTCGGACGTCCGGCCGGCACGGTATTTCTCAAGGCCTCGCGCACAACCTATGACCGTCGTGAGCGTTTCATGGAGCATGTTGAAAGCTTGCTCGACCCGCTGCACTTTCGTTTGCACCTGCAATTCGGGGCTTCCAAATGACTGCTGAAATTCGCGCGCTGGGCGCTTTCTATGGCCTGGCCCTGGGCGATGCGCTGGGCATGCCCACCCAATCCTTGAGCCGTGAGCAAGTCCGGCAGCGTTTCGGTGCGATCACCGCCCTGCACGACGCTGGCCCCGATCAACCCATCGCGCCGAACATGCCCGCCGGTTCCATCACCGATGACACCGAACAGGCGATTCTGGTCGGTGAGTTGTTGGTGGAAGGCTACGGCATTATCGAACCCAGTGTGCTCGCCCGACGCCTGATCGACTGGGAAGCGGCCATGCGCGCCAAGGGCTCCCAGGATTTGCTCGGGCCGTCCACCAAGCGTGCGATCGACATGATTCTCGCCGGGCACACTCCCGAAGAATCCGGGCGCTACGGCACCACCAATGGCGCGGCCATGCGCATCACGCCGGTCGGCATCGCCGCCGATGTCAGCGACCCGGCGCGGTTTATCCAGGCGGTGATCCAGGCCTGCCAGGTCACCCACAACACCAGCCTGGGCATTGCCAGCGCGGCAGCGGTCGCGGCGGTGGTTTCGGCCGGCATCAACGGCGTAGACCTGGGCGAAGCGCTCAACATCGGCACTCAGGTTGCGCAAAAGGCCGAACACCACGGCCACTGGATAGCCGGCGGACGCATCGCCACCCGCATCAGTTGGGCCCGCACCCTGAGCGTCGGCAGCGGCGACACCGCGCTGTTCGCCGACTTGCTCTATGAATTGATCGGCACCTCCGTCGCGTCCCAGGAATCGGTGGTGGTGTCGTTCGCCCTCGCGCAGCAAGTCGCGTCGGGTGACATGAACGCCTTCGAGGCGCTGTGCCTGGCCGCGAGCCTGGGGGGCGACACCGACACCATCGCTGCGATCCTCGGCGCCATGCTCGGTGCCTGTCTGGGCATGCAGTGCTGGCCGCACGCGATGGTCGAGCAGGTCAAACGCGTGAATGGCCTGGACCTGCAACCGCTGGTGCAAAGCCTGCTCGCGTTGCGTTGAGTCATTGACGCGTTGCCACAACCACAACAATAAAGCATCAGGAGCCCCCACATGAGCAGCCCCTCTTCCGGCCAAGGCGCCGGGCAATTGGAAACGCGCGGCATCGAAACGGTCCCGGAAGACGAGTGCAACGGGCATCCGCTGCAGCTGTTCTGGGTATGGTTCGCGGCCAATATCAGCATCCTCGGCTTGCCGCTCGGCGCCACGCTGGTGGCGTTTCGTGGCCTGGCCATCTGGCAGGCGATCATCGTCGCGGTCCTCGGCGCTGCCGGCTCTTTTGCGGTGGTGGGCATCATCTCCATCGCCGGTCGCCGTGGCCGCGCTCCCAGCCTGACCTTGTCCCGCGCCATCTTCGGCGTACGCGGCAATATCGGGCCGACCCTGGTGTCGCTGATGTCGCGCCTGGGCTGGGAAACGGTCAACACCACCACGGCCGCCTTTGTGTTGCTGTCGCTGTGCTCGATCCTGTTCGGTTCCCCGGTAGAAGCGAAAAGCGCGCCGTTGCTTACCCTGATCTTCATCGGCCTCTTCGTGCTGCTGACCCTGGCCGTTTCCGGCCTGGGCCATGCCACCTTGCTGGTGATCCAGAAATGGGCGACCTACGTGTTCGGCGCCCTGAATATCCTGGTGGGCGGCTTCCTCTGCGCCACCATCGATTGGAGCGCGGTGTTCAACGCCACCCCGGCGCCGCTGAGTGCCATGATCATCGGCGTCGGCACCATGGCGGCCGGCACCGGTATCGGTTGGGCCAACGCCGGTGCCGACATGTCGCGTTACCAGCATCGCAGCGTCAAGGCGGTGCGCCTGGTGGCCTCCGCCGCGTTCGGCGCGGGCATTCCGCTGGTGTTGCTGATCACCCTTGGCGGCCTGCTGTCGGTGGGTAACAACGACCTGGCGTCGGCCACGGACCCGATCATTGCGATCCGCGACATGCTGCCGACCTGGATGGCGGTGCCTTACTTGATCACCGCGTTCGGCGGGCTGCTGTTGTCGAATAACCTGTCGGTGTATTCCGCCGGTCTTACCACCCTGACCCTGGGCTTGAAGGTCAAGCGTGTGCATGCGGTGATCGTCGACATCGTGGCGATTTTTGCCGGCTCCATTTATTTCATGCTGATCGCCGACAGCTTCTACGGCCCGTTCATTACCTTTATCTCGTTGCTGGCGGTACCGATCACCGCCTGGGTGGGGATTTTCGTGGTCGACCTGATTCACCGTCACTACTACAGCCCCACGGATTTGCTGGATGTCAGCTCGAGCAGCGCCTACTGGTATCGCGGCGGTGTGGAGTGGCGCGCGTTTGGCGCGTGGGCGTTGGCCATCGTGCTGGGGTTCAGCTTCACCACCATCGGCACCACCGCCGACAACATCTGGTTTGCCGGGCCGCTGTCCGACTCCTGGCTCGGCCATAACGGCCTCGGCTGGGTCGTCACCTTCCTGGTAGCCGGCGGGGTGTACGCAGTATTGGGCGGCGCGGCCGATCGGCGTGCGGCTTTAGTCGAGAGCCCTAATGTCTAGATTGCTGCACACCGGGCAGGTCATCGTTGACCTGGTCATGGCCCTGGATAGGTTACCGGCGAGCGGTGGCGACGTGCTGGCCAGCTCTGCCCGTTTCGAAGCCGGTGGCGGCTTTAACGTCATGGCTGCGGCGCGGCGCAATGGCCTGCCGGTGGTTTACCTGGGGCGGCACGGCAGCGGCCGATTTGGTGACCTGGCCCGCGCTGCGATGCAGGCCGAAGGTATCGAGATGGCACTGCCGGCGAGCAGCGGCAAGGACACGGGTTTGTGCGTGGCCCTGACCGAGGCCACCACCGAGCGCACGTTCATTTCCCATCTGGGTGCTGAGGGTGAACTCAGTGCCGAAGACCTCGCCGGCATCGTCCCGCGTGCCGACGATTACGTGTATGTCAGTGGTTACAGCCTGCTGCTTGAAGGCAAGGCGCAGCCACTGATCGACTGGTTGCTGGCGCTGCCGCGCAAGGTGATGGTGGTGTTCGATCCGGGCCCGCTGGTCAAGGCGCCGGACTCGGCCTTGATGCGCGCGTTGTTGCCGCGTATCGATATCTGGACCAGCAACGGCCCTGAAGCCCTGGCATTCACCGGGGCCATGGATATCGCCGCCGCGTTGCCCGAACTGAGTCGACACCTGCCGGCCGAGACGCTATTGGTGGTGCGCGATGGGCCGAATGGTTGCTGGGTGGGGCAGGTGGGCGATATCAAGCATGTGCCCGGTTTCAGGGTGCAGGCAGTGGATAGCAATGGTGCAGGGGATGCGCATGCGGGGGTATTCATTGCCGGATTGGCAAAGGGCTTGAAACCGGTTGAGGCGGCCCGTCGAGCGAATGCGGCAGCGGCGCTGGCGGTGATGCGCTGGGGGCCGGCAACTTCCCCTGGCACCGCCGAGGTCGACGCATTAGTTTCTGAATAAACACACATCAAAATGTGGGAGGGGGCTTGCTCCCGATGGCAGTGGGTCAGCTATAGATGAACTGGCTGACCCACCGCCATCGGGAGCAAGCCCCCTCCCACATTTGTTCGGTGTTTTTCAACCGGCCTTGCGTAGCGCTTCGATCAACTCATCCTTACGCATGGTCGAACGCCCGGGAATATCCTTGGCCCGCGCTTCTTTCATCAGGCTTTGCTTGGTTTGCGTGCCTAGCGACGCGCGGCTGCTGCGAGGCTGTCCCTCACGGCTGGCTGCCGCGCGCTTCGCAGAATCCTGGCGATCCTGGGCCTTCTTCGCTGGCGCTTTGCGTTTGCCGGATCCGGCCTTTTCGCCGCCGCCAGACTGCCTGTTCACGGTAGCCCAGGCACGGGCTTCGGCTTCTTCCTTGGACACGCCCTTGTGCTCATAACTGTCTTCGATATGAGCGGCCTTGCGTTTCTGTTCGGTGGTGTATTTGGCTTTGCTTCCACGAGGCATCGCTAAAACTCCTTCTGGCCCCAGCTGCGGGGCCAGACCAGAAATGAATCACTGAACGGATGGTTCTTCGAGCTTGCGCGCTTCTTCTACACCCGACGCGGTCAACTTGATCGGCAGGTTCAACGAATATTCACCGGCGTCGTCAGTGGTCACATGCCCATCCCTGATCAGCCCGCGGTCCTGCAAGTGCGCCAAGACACTGGCGACTTCTTTTTCGCCGCGGTAGTTGTCCAGCACCTCCTTGCCCAAGCCTTGCGGATGGGCATGCAGCAGGCGGGTGAGGACTTCTTTTTCAAGGTTTGTATCGACGTTCATGTGTACCTCTTCACTGGGAAATGATCGGGTGCTGATCGTGCTGGGGATGCATCAAGGCGCCGGTTGCTTCGGTGCGCCCGGCAGATTCGAGTCGTCGCCTTTATTGATCTTCGGCTCATTGACCGAAGGGCCCATTTTGCCGTTACCGACGGCGGCAGGTGCCTGACGCTGGGTATCGTGACCCTGGGTGCGAGGGTCGGCGCCGTTGGTGTTGTCGATGATCGCGCCGCCATTGGTGTCCAGGCCTGTGCCCATGGAATCCTGGGATTCCTGGGTGGCAGGGCTTGGTGGGGAGCCGACTGGGTCCGTCGTGCCGGTAGACGAAGTCGCGGCAATGGCGCTCAGCGACGCTGCAGACAACAGGCCGGTGAGAGCGAGGGCAGCCAATTTGGAATTTTTCATGAGGGTGTCTCCATATGATTGATGTCCTTACCCTGTATTGGTCAGCCCCAAATTGCGGTTCGTGCCTTGATGGCGACGAACGGTCTTGCGTGACCTGTAAGATTTTGTGTGCCCGCCACATGGAAAATGCGCTGCAATCGGTCATCAAAGCGTCTTAGTATGTGGGCTTTGAACTTGCCCAAGGCGCACCCATGACCATCGAGATTCGCCCCGCCGTACCCAGCGATGCTGCGCAGATTCTGACCTTCATCACGGAACTGGCCGAGTATGAAAAAGCCCGGCACGAAGTGATCGCCAGCGTGGTGGATATAGAGCGCAGCCTGTTCAGCGAGGGCGCCACCGCCCACGGCCTGATCTGTTTGCGCGACGGCTTGCCGATTGGCTTTGCGGTGTTCTTTTTCAGCTATTCCACTTGGCTGGGCAGCAACTGTCTTTACCTGGAAGACCTTTATATCAACCCGGAACAACGTGGCGGCGGGGCGGGCAAGAAGTTGCTGCGCCACCTCGCAAAGATCGCCTGTGACAACGGCTGTGGCCGCTTCGAATGGAGCGTGCTGGACTGGAACGAGCCGGCGATTGCCTTCTACAAATCCATTGGCGCGCAGCCCCAGGAAGAATGGGTGCGCTATCGCATGGAAGGCGATGCACTGAGGGATTTCGCCCAAGGCTGACAGGCGCCCCGGAGCCGGCTATTCCATGGCCGGCTTTTTAATGTGTTTGCTCACATTGTGGGACGTAAATTTATATATTGAGATATTTCAAGGTCTGGGTTTATAGTCGCCTGCATCAGCACTCACTGCCAAAAATAAAACAGGTGAAGCGATGCAGGCACAACCGTTGTCCTTACCCGCCGTGCCCGAGCCGACTTACGGCGAGCGCCTCAAGCACAAGGTGGTGATCATCACCGGCGCCGCACAAGGCATTGGCGAGGCAATCGTCGCCTGCTTCCAGGCGCAGCAGGCGCGGTTGGTGATCGCGGATATCCAGGCGGACAAAGTCGAAAAAGTCGCGGCCCATTGGCGCGAGCGTGGCGCCGAGATTGTCGCGCAGGCCGTCGATATCACCTCCAAAGAGCAATGGCAGACGCTGGTCAATGTGGCCATCGAGCGCTTCGGCCGCGTGGACGTGCTGGTCAACTGCGCCGGGGTCAATGTGTTTCGCGACCCGCTGGAAATGACCGACGAAGACTGGCGCCGCTGCTTCGCCATTGACCTTGACGGCGCCTGGTACGGTTGCCGCTCGGTGCTGCCGCACATGATCGAGCAGGGCATCGGCAACATCATCAATATTGCTTCCACCCATTCCAGCCACATCATTCCCGGCTGCTTTCCTTACCCTGTAGCCAAGCACGGCCTGCTTGGCCTTACCCGCGCCCTTGGCATCGAATACGCGCCCAAGGGGATTCGCGTGAATGCCATTGCGCCGGGCTATATCGAAACCCAGCTCAACGTCGACTACTGGAACGGGTTCCCTGACCCCTCTGCGGAGCGTCAGCGTGCGTTCGACCTGCACCCGCCCAAGCGCATCGGCCAGCCCATCGAGGTGGCGATGACCGCGCTGTTTCTGGCGACCGACGAGGCGCCCTTTATCAATGCCACCTGCCTGATGATCGATGGCGGGCGGTCGGTGATGTACCACGACTAAAGCGTTTTCCAATAACAACAATGAGGTGGTCCATGTTCAAGAAAACACTCGGCGCTGTGGCGCTTGCGATGGCGTTCAGTGGGTTCGTATCCGCTGAGGAAGTGAAGATCGGCTTTCTGGTCAAGCAGGCCGAAGAACCCTGGTTCCAGACCGAATGGGCCTTCGCCGAAAAAGCCGGCAAGGAGCACGGTTTCACTGTGATCAAGATCGCCGTGCCCGACGGTGAGAAAACCCTTTCGGCCATCGACAGCCTGGCGGCCAACGGCGCCAAGGGCTTCGTGATCTGCCCGCCGGATGTGTCCCTGGGCCCGGCGATTGTCGCCAAGGCCAAGGTCAACGGCTTGAAAGTAATGGCCGTGGACGACCGCTTCGTCGATGCCAAGGGCAACTTCATGGAGGACGTGCCGTACCTGGGCATGGCCGCGTTTGAAGTGGGCCAGAAGCAGGGCGCCGCCATGGCTGCCGAAGCGAAAAAACGCGGTTGGGACTGGAAGGACACCTACGCGGTGATCAACACCTATAACGAACTCGACACCGGCAAGAAACGCACCGACGGCTCGATCAAATCCCTGGAAGAAGCCGGCATTCCCAAGGACCATATCCTCACCGCCGCGCTGAAAACCCTCGACGTCCCAGGCAGCATGGACGCCACCAACTCGGCGCTGGTCAAGCTGCCCAGTGGCGCGAAAAACCTGATCATCGGCGGCATGAACGACAACACCGTGCTGGGTGGCGTACGTGCTACCGAAAGCGCCGGTTTCGCGGCGGCTAATGTGATCGGCATCGGCATCAATGGCACTGACGCCATCGGCGAATTGAAGAAAGCCGACAGCGGCTTCTTCGGCTCGATGCTGCCCAGCCCGCATATCGAGGGCTACAACACCGCGTTGGCGATGTACGAGTGGGTCACCACCGGCAAGGAGCCGGCTAAATACACCGCCATGGACGAAGTGACCTTGATCACCCGCGCCAACTTCCAGGAAGAACTGACCAAAATCGGCCTGTGGAAATGACCGGCGCGGCCTTGCGTTTCAACGGCATCGGCAAGGAGTTTCCCGGTGTGAAAGCCCTGGCGCAGATCAGCTTTGAAGCGCGGCCGCACTCGGTGCATGCGCTGATGGGCGAGAACGGCGCGGGCAAGTCGACGCTGCTGAAGATCCTCGGCGGCGCCTATATCCCCAGCAGTGGCACGCTGCAGATCGGCGAGCAGACCATGGCGTTCAAGAGCGCCGCCGACAGCATTGCCAGCGGCGTCGCGGTGATCCACCAAGAGCTGCACCTGGTGCCGGAAATGACCGTGGCCGAAAACCTCTTCCTCGGGCATATGCCGTCGCGCTTTGGTGTGGTCAACGGTGGTTTGCTGCGCCAGCAGGCGCTGGCGTGTCTCAAGGGCCTGGCCGATGAAATCGACCCCCAGGAAAAGCTGGGGCGCCTGTCCCTGGGCCAGCGCCAACTGGTGGAAATCGCCAAGGCGCTGTCCCGTGGCGCCCATGTGATCGCCTTCGACGAGCCGACCAGCAGTTTGTCTGCCCGCGAAATCGATCGGTTGATGGCGATCATCACGCGCCTGCGCGATGAAGGCAAAGTGGTGCTGTACGTGTCGCATCGCATGGAAGAAGTGTTCCGCATCTGCGACGCGGTGACGGTATTCAAGGATGGCCGCTTTGTGCGCACCTTCGACGACATGGGCACATTGACCCACGACCAGTTGGTGACCTGCATGGTCGGCCGCGATATCCAGGACATCTACGACTACCGGCCACGGCAGCAGGGCGATGTCGCGCTCAAGGTCGACGGCCTGCTCGGGCCGGGCTTGCGTGAACCGGTGAGTTTCCAGGTGCACAAGGGCGAGATTCTCGGCCTGTTTGGCTTGGTCGGCGCAGGGCGTACCGAGCTGCTGCGCCTGCTCAGCGGCCTTGAACGCAAGACGGCGGGGCAGTTGGAACTCTGCGGAGAAAACCTGCACCTGCGCTCCCCGCGCGATGCCATCGCCGGTGGTGTACTGCTGTGCCCTGAGGACCGCAAAAAGGAGGGCATCATTCCCCTCGCCAGCGTCGCCGAGAACATCAACATCAGTGCCCGTGGCGCCCACGCGGCATTTGGCTGGCTGTTGCGCGATCACTGGGAGAAGGGCAACGCCGACACGCAGATCAAGGCGCTCAGGGTGAAAACGCCGAACGCCGAGCAGAAAATCATGTACCTGTCCGGCGGCAACCAACAAAAGGCCATTCTCGGCCGCTGGTTGTCGATGCCGATGAAAGTGCTGCTGCTGGACGAGCCCACGCGCGGTATCGACATCGGCGCCAAGTCGGAGATCTATCAGATCATTCACAACCTCGCGGCGCAGGGCATTGCGGTGATCGTGGTGTCCAGCGACCTGATGGAAGTAATGGGCATTTCCGACCGCATCCTGGTGATGAGCGAAGGCACCCTCACCGGCGAGCTACCCCGCGAACAGGCGGATGAAGCACGGCTGTTGCAACTGGCACTCCCGCGTACGCGGGCTTGAAGAATACGAGGGTACGGGTATGTCTGAGGTAAAAACTGCAAAGGGCTTCTGGCCGGGTTTCAACCAGCGCAAATTCCTGGATGACTGGGTGATGCTATTGGCGGCGCTGGGCATTTTCGTGCTCAGCGCGCTGTTTATCGACAACTTCCTGTCGCCGCTGAACATGCGCGGGCTGGGCCTGGCGATTTCGACTGTGGGCATCGCTGCGTGCACCATGCTGTTCTGCCTGGCGTCGGGGCACTTCGACTTGTCGGTGGGCTCGGTGATTGCCTGCGCCGGCGTGGTGGCGGGGATTGTGATCCGAGATACCGACAGCGTGGTGCTCGGCGTGTCGGCAGCCCTGGCCATGGGCCTGCTGGTGGGGCTGATCAACGGCATTGTCATCGCCAAACTGCGCATCAATGCGCTGATCACCACCCTGGCGACCATGCAGATTGTGCGCGGCCTGGCCTACATCTTCTCCAACGGCAAGGCGGTGGGGGTGATGGACGAGCGCTTTTTTGTGTTCGGCAACGGCCAACTGATGGGCGTGCCGGTGCCGATCATCATTACCGTGTTGTGCTTTGTGTTCTTTGGCTGGCTGCTCAACTACACCACCTATGGGCGCAACACCATGGCGATTGGCGGCAACCAGGAAGCGGCGCTGCTGGCCGGGGTCAACGTTGACCGTACCAAGATCATCATCTTTGCCGTGCACGGTCTGATCGGCGCCCTGGCCGGGGTGATCCTGGCCTCGCGCATGACCTCGGGCCAGCCGATGATCGGCCAGGGCTTTGAGCTGACGGTGATATCGGCGTGCGTGCTGGGCGGGGTGTCGCTGAGCGGCGGTATCGGCATGATCCGCCATGTGATTGCCGGGGTGTTGATTCTGGCGATCATCGAGAATGCGATGAACCTGAAAAACATCGACACGTTTTACCAGTACGTGATCCGGGGTTCGATTCTGCTATTGGCCGTCATCATCGACCGCATGAAGCAACGCTAGATCCTTGCCATATGAAGATCAAAGTGTGGGAGGGGGCTTGCTCCCGATAGCGGTGTGCCAGTTTGCCCATCTGTTACTGACAGACCGCCATCGGGGGCAAGCCCCCTCCCACATTTGATCTCCCCTGTATCCAGAGGCAGCTTTTGCCATAATGACGCCGTTTTCGTACTTCCCAATAGGCCCGATATGCTGGAAAACCCCCACACCCCCGTCAAAGACACTGCCCCCACCGGCACCCAGACCCTGCTGCGCGGACTGGGCGTGGTGCAAGCGGTGGCGGCGGGCGCGCGGGATCTCAAGGAGATCGCCCGGCGCATCGGCACCACCCGCAGCACCACGCACCGCCTGGCCAGTTGCCTGGTGGAGGAGCGTTACCTGCGCGTGGTGCCGCAAGTCGGTTACCTGCTGGGGCCGAAGCTGATCGAGTTGGGCTTCCAGGCGCGCGAAGAACTGCCCTTGGTCAACCTGGCGGTGCCTTACCTGGACGAGTTGTCAGCCCTCACCGGCGACACCATCCACCTGGCGATTCGCGAATACGACGAGGTGCTCTACCTGCACAAGAACCCCGGTCGTAACGGACCGGAAATGCGCTCGCGGGTGGGCCATCGCATGCCACTGGCGCGCACCGGCATCGGCAAGGCGCTGATGTTGGATGACGGCGTGGAAGAATGGCAGCGCCTGTACCACGTCAGCTTGCCGGCGGGGGGCAAGAACCTGCAGTGGCCGAAGCACCCCGAGCAATCCTGGGCGCAGTTCGAGCAGCGCATGCATGAATACGTGGTGGGCGGTTATGCGTTCGATCTGGAAGACAACGAACCGTCGATTCGTTGCGTCGCGGCACCGGTGCGCGATGCCAGCCGGCGAATCGTCGCCGGCATCAGCATCGCCAGTACCGTGCCCTACATGCCGCTGGAGAAAATGGCCGAGCTGATCCCTGTGATCAAACAGGTCGCGGCTCGGCTCTCGGCGGAACTGGGCGCGAAGGCCTGATCAGGCCTTTAGGGTCGCCATGTCGATGACGAAGCGATACTTCACGTCACCGGCAATCATCCGCGTGTAAGCCTCGTTGATCTGGCGGATGTCGAGCATCTCGATGTCGCAGGTGATCCCATGCTCGGCGCAGAAATCCAGGACTTCCTGAGTTTCGGCAATGCCGCCGATCAGCGAGCCGGCCAGCACCTTACGGCCCAATACCAGTTTGGCGGCATTGACGGGCGGGTCTACCGGCTCGATCAAACCGACCAGGATATGCACGCCGTCAAAGCGCAGTACATCCAGGTAGGGGTTCAGGTCATGCTGCACCGGGATGGTGTCGAGCAGGAAGTCGAAATGCCCGGCGGCGGCTTTCATCTGCTCGGCATCGGTGGACACGATCACATGGTCGGCGCCCTGGCGACGGCCTTCTTCGGCTTTGCTCGCCGAGCGTGTGAACAGTGTCACTTCGGCGCCCATGGCCTTGGCGAACTTGATACCCATATGGCCCAGGCCGCCCATGCCGAGGATCCCGACCTTGTCGCCGGCTTTGACGCCGTAGTGTTTGAGCGGCGAGTACGTGGTGATGCCCGCGCAGAGAATCGGCGCAGCGCTGGCCAGGTCGAGCTTGGCCGGGATCTTCACCACAAAGTGCTCGCTGACCACGATGCTGTCGGAGTAGCCGCCCATGGTGTTGCTGCCGTCCACGCGGTCCGGGGTGGCGTAGGTCATGGTCGGGCCCTCGAGGCAGTATTGCTCGAGGTCCGATTGGCAGGCTTCGCAGTGGCGGCATGAGTCGACCATGCAACCCACGCCCACCAGATCACCGACCTTGTGCGCGGTAACACTGGCGCCGACGGCGGTGACCTTGCCGACGATCTCGTGGCCGGGCATCAATGGGTAAACGGCAATGCCCCATTCGTTGCGCGCCTGGTGGATATCGGAGTGGCACACGCCGCAGTAGAGAATCTCGATAGCCACGTCATCGGCACGCGGGCTACGGCGCTCGAACGACATGGGGGCGAGGGGAGTAGTGGCCGACTGGGCGGCGTAACCGATGGCGGTGTACATGAAGAAACCTCGCAAAAAGCAATGAACAGTGAGGCGGGCCATTCTCCCTGTCGACCGAATCAGCGGCCATGGCGATTGCTCCGAGTCTCATGCCTATTCGTCCGGGAGTGCCCAGTGTTTGGATGCATCCGCAGCCAGACCTGCGATGATGCTCTCATCCCTTTTTCGCGAAGTTTTTTGCCATGCTGCTGACCCGCCACGTCGACGCCAACGCCACGCTGGTTTCCTTGATTGAGGGGCTCGCGTCCCGCGACGGTTTTTCCCCAACCCATCTGCCTGGCGTGCAAGTGCTGCGCGCCAGTTGCGATGTGGCGCGCGGGCCGCAGATCTACGAGCCGAGCCTGATGTTCGTGGCCCAAGGCAGCAAGGTCGCCTACCTGGGCCCGCGTACCCTGGAATATGGCGCCGGGCATTACCTGATCCAGGCGATGCCCGTGCCGTTCGAATGCGAGACCTTCGCCATGGCGCCCGGCGCGCCGCTGTTGGGCGTCACAGTGGGTATCGATCGGGTGGTGTTGGGTGAGTTGGTGATGGCCATGGGCATGCAAGCCGGGCCGCCGCCGGCTGCGCAGACCCTGGAGTCGATGAGTTCGGTGGTGCTCGATGACGCCATGCGCGGGTGCGTCGAACGGCTGTTGCAGTGCCTGCACGATCCGCTGGAGAGCCGGATCATGGGCCCGGCGCGGGTGCGCGAATTATTGTTCATGGCGTTGCGTGGGCCCCAGGCCGATGTGTTGCGTGCGTTGGTGGAACAGCAGGGGCAGTTTTCGCGGATTGCCACGTCCTTGAACCACCTGCATGCCCATTACGCCGAGCCGCTGAACATCGAGACGCTGGCCGGTTATGCGCACATGAGCGCATCGACCTTTCACGAACACTTCAAGCGCTGCACGCTGTTGTCGCCGGTGCAGTATCTCAAGCGCCTGCGGCTGCTGAAGGCGCAGCAGTTGTTGCTGGTCGACGGCATGGGCGTGGCGCAGGCGGCGCACAGCGTGGGTTATCAGAGCACCTCGCAGTTCAGTCGCGAGTACAAGCGCTACTTCCTGCGCAATCCTGGTGAAGAGCGGGCTGCCTGATTCTCCCTGGCTCAACGGGATCCAAATGTGGGAGGGGGCTTGCCCCCGATAGCGGTGTATCAGTCACAAATTGGCTGACTGATCCACCGCCATCGGGAGCAAGCCCCCTCCCACATTTTTAATTGATGTTGGCCATAAAAAAGGCTCCCACTTGGGGAGCCTCGTTTTGGCTTACATATTCGGGTAAGTCGGCCCACCCGCACCTTCCGGTGTCACCCAGGTGATGTTCTGCGAAGGGTCCTTGATGTCACAGGTCTTGCAGTGCACGCAGTTCTGGGCGTTGATCTGGAAGCGTTTCTCACCGTCTTCTTTAGTCACGACTTCATACACGCCGGCCGGGCAGTAGCGCTGCGCCGGTTCATCGTAGAGCGGCAGGTTGGTGCCGATCGGGATGCTCGGGTCCTTGAGTTTCAGGTGGCACGGCTGTTCTTCTTCGTGGTTGGTTCCGGAGATGAACACCGAGCTCAGCTTGTCGAAGCTCAGCTTGCCGTCGGGTTTGGGGTAGTCGATCTTCTGGCTGTCTTTGGCCAGCTTGAGGCAGGCGTAGTCCGGCGTGGTGTCGCGCAGGGTGAAGGGGATCTTGCCGCCAAAAATATTCTGGTCGAGCCAGTTGAAGCCGCCGCCGAGGATGGCGCCGTATTTGTGCACCGCTGCGCCGAAATTGCGGCTGGCGAACAGTTCTTCGTACAGCCAGCTGGCTTTGAAGCTGTCGACATACCCGGTGAGTTCATCACCGCCTTCGGATTCGGCAAACAGGCGGTCGGCCACGGCGTCGGCGGCGAGCATGCCGGACTTCATCGCGGTGTGGCTGCCTTTGATCTTGGAGAAGTTCAGGGTGCCGAGGTCGCACCCGATCAGCGCGCCGCCCTTGAAGATCATCTTCGGCAGCGAGTTCAGCCCGCCTTTGGCGATAGCGCGGGCGCCGTAGCTGACACGCTTGCCGCCTTCCAGGTATTGGGCCAGCACCGGGTGGTGCTTGAGGCGCTGGAATTCATCGAACGGCGACAGGAAGGTGTTGCTGTAGGACAGGTCGACGATCAGGCCGACCACCACCTGGTTGTTTTCCAGGTGATAAAGGAACGAGCCACCGGTGTTCTCGTTGCCCATGATATCCAGCGGCCAACCGGCGGTGTGCACCACCAGGCCTGGCTGATGTTTGGCCGGGTCGATGTCCCAGATTTCCTTGAGACCGATGCCGTAATGCTGGGCGTCAGCGTCGCTGTCCAGGTTGAAACGCTGGATCAGTTGCTTGCCGATATGCCCGCGGCAGCCTTCGGCGAACAGCGTGTACTTGCCGCGCAATTCCATGCCCGGCGTGTACAGGCCTTCCTTGGGCTTGCCTTCGCGGTCGACGCCGAGGTCGCCGGTGATGATGCCACGCACCACGCCGTTTTCATCGAACAGCGCTTCCTGGGCGGCGAAGCCCGGGTAGATTTCCACGCCCAGGTTCTCGGCCTGCTGGGCGAGCCAGCGGCACAGGTTGCCCAGGGAGATGATGTAGTTGCCTTCGTTGTGCATGGTCTTGGGCACAAAGAAGTCCGGAACCTTGGTGGAGGTCTCGCTGCTGCGCAGTACATAGATGTCGTCACGCACCACCGGCGTGTTGAGTGGGGCGCCGAGAGCTTTCCAGTCCGGGAACAGTTCGTTCAGCGCGCGCGGTTCGAAGACCGCGCCAGAGAGGATGTGTGCGCCCACTTCGGAGCCCTTCTCGACCACGCAGACGCTGATTTCCTTACCGGCTTCGGCGGCCTTCTGCTTCAGTCGGCAGGCGGCGGACAGGCCAGCCGGGCCGGCGCCGACGATGACCACGTCGAATTCCATGTATTCGCGTTCCACAGGCTATCTCCTACTCAAGGCTCAACAGGCTTTTTTTCTAATGGGTGGAGGTTCGGTACGGCCCTGCAGCAACGGCAAGACCCACCTTTCTCTCTGGGTGGCGCATTATATCTACACCACTGGCAGCGTCCAATACAAACGTTTGTTTGAATTGCCCGCAGCCTAGGTAAATCAAAGCAACGCGGCTTATGACTGACCATTTTGCCGTATTGACCAGAATAGGCGTTCCGGTCAATATACGGTCGGTTTTGCGCTTACCGTAGGCAGACTGCAGGTTTCAAGAGCACGTCCAAAAGCACCACAGGTGACGCGCGCCGTATGCTGGCGCGCAGTTTACACACTGCGATAAAGAATGACTTCTCAGTCACCCCTGACGAACGGTCATCATTTTTCCATCGCCGAGTCATCCGCTGACGTTTTTGGAGGTGCCCTTGTGTGCCGATGAGCATCAACCGCCAGGCTTGCCTAGGCGACTTTCTTTTCACCGGAGAGTAACGAGGAATCCATGAAGGTTCTTGTAGCTGTCAAACGCGTTGTCGATTACAACGTGAAAGTTCGCGTCAAGGCGGACAATTCCGGCGTCGACCTGGCTAACGTCAAGATGTCGATGAACCCATTCTGTGAAATCGCCGTGGAAGAAGCCGTACGCCTGAAAGAGAAAGGCGTGGCGACCGAGATCGTCGTGGTTTCCATCGGCCCGACCACTGCCCAGGAACAGTTGCGTACCGCCCTGGCACTGGGCGCCGACCGCGCCATCCTGGTCGAGTCCGCTGAAGAGCTGACCTCCCTGGCCGTGGCCAAGTTGCTCAAGGCCGTTGTCGACAAGGAACAGCCTCAGTTGGTGATCCTTGGCAAGCAAGCCATCGACAGCGACAACAACCAGACCGGCCAGATGCTGGCTGCACTGACCGGTTACGGCCAGGGCACCTTCGCTTCCAAAGTGGAAGTGAGCGGCGACAAGGTTGCCGTGACCCGTGAAATCGACGGCGGCGCGCAGACAGTTTCCCTGAACCTGCCGGCCATCGTCACCACCGACCTGCGTTTGAACGAGCCGCGCTATGCGTCTCTGCCAAACATCATGAAAGCCAAGAAGAAGCCTCTTGAAGTGCTGACTCCAGACGCTTTGGGCGTTTCCACCGCCTCTACCAACAAGACCGTGAAAGTCGAAGCGCCGGCTGCACGCAGCGCGGGCATCAAGGTCAAATCGGTGGCTGAACTGGTCGAGAAACTGAAAAACGAAGCGAAGGTAATCTAACCATGACTATCTTGGTAATCGCAGAACACGACAACAAAGTGCTGGCCCCGGCCACCCTGAACACCGTGGCCGCAGCCGTTAAAATCGGTGGCGACATCCACGTATTGGTAGCAGGCCAGGGCGCTGGCGCCGTGGCTGAAGCCGCCGCGAAAATCGCCGGTGTGAGCAAAGTCCTGAACGCTGACAATGCTGCCTACGCGCATCAGCTACCGGAAAACGTTGCCCCTCTGGTTGCAGAGCTGGGCGCTGGCTACAGCCACATCCTGGCCGCCGCCACGTCCAACGGCAAAAACATCCTGCCACGCGTTGCCGCGCAGCTGGACGTTGACCAGATCTCCGAGATCATCTCGGTTGAGAGCGCCGACACCTTCAAGCGCCCGATCTACGCCGGTAACGCCATCGCTACCGTACAGTCCAACGCTGCGATCAAAGTCATCACCGTACGCGCCACCGGGTTCGACCCGGTTGCCGCCGAAGGTGGTTCGGCATCGGTTGAAGCGGTTGCCGCCGCCCACGACGCTGGCACTTCGAGCTTCGTTGGCGAGGAACTGGCCAAGTCCGATCGTCCGGAACTGACTGCTGCCAAGATCGTCGTTTCCGGTGGGCGCGGCATGCAGAACGGCGACAACTTCAAGCACCTGTACGCCCTGGCCGACAAGCTGGGCGCGGCGGTCGGCGCCTCGCGCGCGGCCGTCGACGCAGGCTTCGTACCCAACGACATGCAGGTCGGCCAGACCGGCAAGATCGTGGCACCCCAGCTGTACATCGCCGTCGGTATTTCCGGCGCGATCCAGCATTTGGCCGGTATGAAAGACTCCAAGGTGATCGTTGCGATCAACAAGGACGAAGAAGCACCGATCTTCCAGGTGGCTGATTACGGCCTGGTGGCGGACTTGTTCGAAGCCATCCCCGAGTTGGAGAAGCTGGTCTAATCCAGTCGCTTCACTTATAAAGAGCCCGGTCTTGTGACCGGGTTTTTTTTGACGTGTGGGAGCACCTCGCCATGCAATTGCGTCCTTTGATCCTGCTACTGGGCCTTACGCTGCTGCCGACATTGTCGCTGGCGGCCGGCAAATGCGAGCGCCTGGTAATCACCGGCAGCCCGGACGCACCGCCGTTGCTGTGGCGCGACCCGCAGGACCCGACCCACCTGATCGGCGCCACCGCCGATGTGTTGCAACAGGTGGCCACGGACCTCGGCCTGAAAATCGACCTGCTTTACGGCGGCAAGCGCTCCCTGGCTCTGGATGAAGTGCGCAGCGGACGCATGGATGTGCTCGCCGATGCGCCGTTGAACCTCGGCGAGTTGCAAACCCTCGACTACATACACCCGGCCTTGATGCAGATCGATTACCTGGTCTGGACGCGCAAGGACTCGTCTTTGGTCTATAGCACCGCTGCCGACTTGCAGGGCCACAAGGGGGCCGTATCGGAGCGCGCGCGCTTGAGTGCCGGGTTCGAAACCGTTGCCAGCCAGCAATTGACCCTGCAGCGTCTGCCTGGCCTGACGCCGGCGTTCCAGAAACTGTTGCTGGGGGAGGTGGACTATGTGCTCGCCAGCCGCTATTCCGGCATGGCCATGGCCCAGAGCCTGGGTATGAGCGATGACCTGGTGGCGCGCGACATACCGATCGATCAGCCCGGCCTGTACCTGGCGATTTCCCACAATTCCGCCTGCAATGATCCGTGGCTGCGCGGACAGCTGGCCAAAAAGATGACAGAATTGCCCGCGTCCGGTGTGGCGGAAACCGCGTTGCAGCGCAATCTCGAGCGCTGGAAGGCGCAATTGCAACAAGCCGTCGGCACCCCAACAAAGTAGGGATTTTCAGTGACTCTTCGACCTCTTTTCGCGGCCTTTGCCGTTGTCGCTCTGGCGGGATGCGCCACCGATCCTGCGCCGACCGAACAAATGCGCCTGACCCAGCAAGCCCTGGAGCAAGCCAGCGCAGTCGGCGCCAATGCCGATGAATCGACCGAGCTGAAACAAGCCGAAGACAAATTTGCCAGAGCCAGGGCCGACATGGCCGACCAGTCCTACAAACACGCGCGCATGCGGGCCGAGCAGGCTGAGCTGGATGCGCGCCTGGCCGAGGCCAAGGTGCTGACCGGCAAGAGCCAGGAGCAATTGAACGTGGTCAACACCCGCATCGCCCGCCTGCGCAAGCAGTTGCAGCTGGGAGAAGCCCAATGAGCCCGACGATGCGTGGTTTGAGCGCTGTATTGCTGCTGAGCAGCGTAGCGTTGGGCGGTTGCGCCAGCCAGCCCACTGGTGAGCAGGCACTGCAACAGGCCAGCAGTGACTTTCAGCGGGTCAAGGAAGACGCCAATGTATTGCGTTTCGCGCCCAAGGATGTAATCCGCGCCGGTGAGTCCCTGGCGCGTGCCGATCGCCTGTCCAGCTACTGGGGCAGCGGCGCCGACGTGGTGCACTACGCCTACCTGAGCCAACGCTACAGTGCCATTGCCCGTGAACACACCGAGCAGGGACTTAACGCCGAGCGCCTGGCCAAACTCGAGTTGGAGCGCCAACGCCTGCAACTGGCCTTGCGTGAGAGCAAGCTGGCCAGCGTGCAGCAGCAGGGCAAGTGGGTCGAACAGCAAATCGCCAGCCTGACCACCCAGACCGACCGTGGCCTGGTGATGACCCTGGGCGACGTACTGTTCGATACCGGCGAAGCCGAGTTGCAGAACTCGGCCAACCGCACGGTGTTGAAGATCGTGCAGTTCCTGCAACTGAACCCCAGGCGCACGGTGCGCATCGAGGGCTACACCGACAACACCGGGGGCGAGCACGACAACCTGACCCTGTCCCATGACCGCGCGCAATCGGTGGCGGATGTGCTGATTGACCTGGGCATCGACGAAAAACGCATTCAGGTCGAAGGGTATGGCGACAAATACCCCGTGGAGGCCAATGCGTCCGAACGTGGCCGCGCGCAGAACCGCCGCGTGGAAATTGTGTTCTCCGACGAAAAAGGCCAACTGGGCGCCGCTCGCTGAAGTCTGGCGCAACTCAAAATGTGGGAGGGGGCTTGCTCCCGATGGCAGAGTGTCAGTCACTGAAGTGTTGACTGAACCACCGCTATCGGGAGCAAGCCCCCTCCCACATTTTTCTGTATACACCTGAAAATTCTATTCACGACCCCTACAGTTTTTTCTGTCACTCCTTCCCGCGCTCGACTATTGTGGCAACTGTCCCCGTACACTTCTAAACTGTGCCGGTATGTTTCACACAAAAATAAAATACCCGTGAAATCGAGTGCTGCGTCATGACCAATCTGTTGCTCTACCAACGTATCGCCCAGCAACTGGCTGAGGATATTCGGCGTGGTGTTTATCAGCCGGGGGAGCGTGTGCCTTCGGTGCGCAAGATGAGCTCTCAGCTCAACGTGAGCCATGCCACGGTGCTGCAGGCCTACGCCAATCTGGAAGACCAGGGGCTGATCCGGGCGCGCCCGCAGTCGGGCTATTACGTGCACCAGACGCCGGCACTCACGGCGCCAACCCCAGACATTGCGCGGGTTGAACGCCCGGGGTTGGTCACCCGCAGCAGCATCATCCAGCAAGTGCTGGTCGAGTCGCGCCGTGAAGGCGTATTTCCCTTGGGCGCGGCGGTGCCGAGTGTGGATTACCTGCCGGTACGGGCGTTGCACCAGCAGTTGGCCAAGGTCACGCGTTTCCAGAGCCCGCGTGCATTCAGTTACATGTTCAGCCCCGGTTTCGAACCGCTACGCCGCCAGGTGGCGATTCGCATGCGCGATGCCGGCGTGGTGGTGGACCCGTCCGAAGTGGTGATCACCCACGGCTGCGTCGATGCATTACAGATGTCGCTGCGCGTGCTGACGCGCCCCGGTGACCTGATCGCCGCTGAGTCACCGACCTACTACGGCTTGCTGCAACTGGCCGACCTGCTGGGCCTCAAGGTCATCGAGATTCCCAGCGACCCGGCCACCGGCATGAGCCTGGAGGCCTTGCAACTGGCCGCCAACCAGTGGTCGATCAAGGCGCTGGTATTGACCACGCGCCTGAGCAACCCCTTGGGCGGCACCATGCCCGAAGAGCGGCAGAAACAGTTGCTGCGCCTGGCCTCGGATTTCGATATTCAAATTGTCGAGGATGATATCTACGGCGAGTTGATGTTCGAACTGGGCCGCACCAAGGCCCTGAAAGCCTATGACCGTCTTGACCGGGTCATCTACTGCTCGAGTTTTTCCAAGACCTTATCCCCCGGCGTGCGCATCGGCTGGATGATCGCCGGTAAGTATCAGCAGGAAATCCAGCGTTTGCAGATGTTCAGCACCCACTCTGCGTGCAGCGTCACACAGATGGGCGTTGCTGCGTACCTGGAGAACGGTGGTTACGACCGGCACCTGCGTTACATTCGCCAGGAATACCGCAAAAACCTCAGCGCTTTCCAGCTGGCGGTGCAGCAATATTTCCCCGAAGGCACTCAGATGACCCGTCCGACCGGCGGCTTCATTTTGTGGGTCAGTTTGCCGGGACGGGTCAATACCCAGGAACTGCATGTGCGTGCCCTGCAACAGGGCATCAGTATCGCGCCGGGGCTGATCTTCAGTAATACGGAACAGTTCAACCACTGTATCCGTCTCAATTGCGGCACCCCGTGGAACCGCGAGGCAGAGCGTGCGCTGATGACCCTGGGGATGCTTGCCAGCCAGTTATGCCAGGAGACGGCGGCGGGCCTTTGAGGGGCATAAAGGGGGACAAGATTGATCTCTGTGCTTGTCATGCCACGCACAACAAGCGAGCATATGGCCTTCTGCCGTTAATGCTGTTGGCGATATGACCTCTATTTTTCGCGCTGTCTGGATGGTTGGCTTGATAAGTCTATGCAACGTCGGCACTGCGCTGGCGGCCGCGCCTGTGACGGACACCAAGCCTGCTGCAAGCGTCGAACAGAAGACCGCTGCGAAAAAGCCGGCACCGCAGGCGAAGAAAAAAACCGCCAAGGTAAAGAAGCGCGCACCGATTGCGAGCAAGTCCAAGTCTGCCCACGAAGTCGCCCAGACCAAGCTGCCACCGGCACAGTTGGACCTGTCCCTGCCCTCGGACATGGTCAGGCTGCTGCAACCCATCGGCACCATGCCCAAACCCAAGAGCGTGCCGTTATTGCCGCCGATGTTCAGTGAAAAACCGTCCGACAACAGCGCGTTCCAGATCAACGGCCGCTTGCTCAGCAACGAGATGAAGCTGCAGTTGCGCAACGAAGAGCGACGTGACGTGGAAGGTGCCGCGCTGGATTTTGAATTCAAGCAATAAACCCACGATCATCAGTGAGCCGCGCCACTGACCACCGGTCGTAGACTGGTCGGTCACTTCTGTTTTGTACGAAAAACCCCTGTTGGACCATTTTAAAACGGCTGTTTAAGGGCGTACTCTAGCCCGGCCATCCCATTGAGTCGTCGAGGACCTGTTGGTCATGAAATGCCGTGAAGGCTGTGGCGCTTGCTGCATTGCCCCCTCCATCAGTTCGCCCCTACCGGGAATGCCCCACGGCAAACCTGCGGGCGAACGCTGCCTGCACTTGTCGGTCGAACAGCTATGCCAACTGTTCGGCCAAGCGGAGCGGCCAGCGGTGTGCAGTGATTTCAAGGCAGATATCGAAGTCTGCGGCAACGACCAGGCCGATGCGATCCGCCTGATCGGTTGGTGGGAGCAGATGACGGCGGCTTGATGGGCTTTACTATCGGAACTTCAACAACAAGGAATACAACGATGGGTTCGCTGAAACGAATGGCTGTGGTATGCGGTTTTACGATGATGTTCGCTGGCGCTGCCCAGGCTGAGGATTGGCAAGACGCCAAGAATGAGGACGGCATCAAGGTGTCCCTGAGCGAAGTGGCCGGCTCCAAGTACAAGGCCTATCGCGGTGTGGCTCTGATCAAGGCGCCCGTGGCGAAGATCCAGGCCCTGCAGGAAGATGTCGCTGGCGCCTGCTCGTGGATCCATGAGTGCAAATCCCAGAAACTGGTCGACAAGAAAGGCGATGAGGCCTGGACCTACACCCAATTCAAGGCACCGTTCCCTGTGACGGATCGCGATTCGTATATCCATGTCACCACCACCAAGGCCGCTGACGGTAGCGTTACCCGCACGTTGCAAGGGGTGCCGACGTACAAGCCGGAAGAAAAAGGCTATGTCCGGGTCGCCCAGGTGGAAGGTTTCTGGAAGCTGGTGCCCAAAGGCGCCAACGAGACCGAAGTGACCTACCAGGTGCACACCGAGCCCGGCGGCAGCGTGCCGTCGTGGTTGGCCAACAAGTTCGTGGTAGAAGCACCGTTCAACACGCTCAAAGCGCTGAAGGAACACGCCGAGAAGTAAACGCGGCCGATCCGGTGCCTCCTGCCT
Organism: Pseudomonas sp. R4-39-08; assembly: GCF_003852275.1. Classification (NCBI taxonomy): domain Bacteria; kingdom Pseudomonadati; phylum Pseudomonadota; class Gammaproteobacteria; order Pseudomonadales; family Pseudomonadaceae; genus Pseudomonas; species Pseudomonas sp. R4-39-08. The sequence goes on along the minus strand of NZ_CP027733.1, from coordinate 4,349,150 downwards.
TGAGTGGAACGTTTGGTGAAGCCTCAAGGTCCAGATAGATGTGAGCCCACACATGGGTTTTATCGAGGAGGCACCGATGCCGAAGTGGAACATTTCTTTCATCAATGACCGTGGCGAGCCGGAAGTCGAGCAGTTTGACTGCGATCATGAGCCGACGCTGGAAGAAGCTGCACAGCTGGTGCGCGTGCGTGTGTCGCCGGTATTGGAAAAGTTGGACCTCAACGATCTTGCCGATCGTGTCCCTGATCCCACGGTCAAGAGCTTGCACGATCAAAATGGTATCAAAGACCTCAAGGTCGAACCCTGCGCCTGAATATTCCCTGTAAGCGATCCATGCACCTCTGGTAGAGGTGATAGCTTCGCGTTACTCTGCAATCGAGATCAGCGAATGAATCGCTAAGGTCTGGTCTTGTCAGCTACATGCTTGTTTTCCTGCGGTGTCGTTATTGCCGTGGTGCCCGCGCCAGCAGCGCGCGGGTTTCAGGAAGCACGGAAAGTCTATCCATCAGTCTGAGGAGGACGTTTCATGAGCACAGCCTATCAAGAAGACATCAGCACCAACGTTCTGCGCCGCATGAAAGAAGGCGGCTTTGACTTTTCACGTTTTCACCCCATCGAGTTCTACGCGATTTTCCCGGATGAAGAACGGGCGCGCAGGGCTGCGGGTCGATTTCGCGGAGAATCCCTGAACGCCCAGGTCAGCGCCCGCGACGACGGTGCCTGGTACCTGGAACTGAGCAAAATCATGTCTGCAACGTACGACGGCATAGGAGACTTCGAGCAGGACTTTGAGGCAGTGGTGGAGCCGTTGGGCGGAATTATCGAAGGCTGGGGCGTCAAGCAGGAGGTGCGTGGGTTACCCATGTAGCGTTTATGAGCAACACAGCGTATCGGCTGACCTTTTGGGTCGGCCGATTTTGTTTGGGCTCGGCAAACATGTTCGGAACGTGCACTTTCCTGCACGCAAAAAAAGCCACCCGAAAGGGTGGCTGAAGGGGAAGATCGAGGAGCCGATCACACGAGCTGGCACGTTACTGGTTGTACAAAAGGTTTAGCTGTAAGACATGTCCTGTTCAGCTGATGAGCGCGATTATCCGCAGAAGTGCGCGGGCAATGAAATCAACGCTGACTATGCTGTTGATAGTCCAACGCCGCATTACGATGAGGCGTGTGGCAGGGCTGCTGTCATTTCGCGCACCAGGACGGTGCGAGGGGAATTCGGGGCTTATCCAATCCTTTGATTTGAAAGTGTTTATGCCGCTGGCACGGGCCTTGCGAAGGGTCTGTCGTCCGGGTGACAAGGAGTACGGCATGATCCGCACTTATTACGATGAAATGTACGATGGGGCAGGGCAGGTTCGTCCCCATTACCGCGAGTTCGCCCGTTGGCTGGCCGACACCCCTGCCGAACTGCTGGCCCAGCGTCGACGCGAGGCCGATTTGCTGTTCCATCGTGCCGGAATCACCTTCACGCTGTATGGCGACGAGCAAGGGACGGAGCGCTTGATCCCCTTCGACACCATCCCCCGCAGCATCCCGGCGAGCGAATGGCACATGGTCGAGCGCGGCTGTATCCAGCGGGTCAAGGCGTTGAACATGTTCCTCGCCGACCTCTACCACGAACAACGCATCATCAAGGCCGGGATCATCCCCGCCGAACAGGTACTGGCCAACGAGCAATACCAGTTGGCAATGCAGGGCCTGGACCTGCACCGTGATCTGTATTCCCACGTTTCCGGGGTAGACCTCGTACGCGATGGCGACGGCACTTACTACGTGCTGGAGGACAACTTGCGTACGCCGAGCGGCGTCAGCTACATGCTTGAAGACCGCAAGATGATGATGCGCCTGTTTCCCGAGCTGTTCGCGGCCCAGCGTATCGCGCCGATTGACCATTACCCCAACCTGTTGCTCGACACCCTGAAGAGTTCCAGCCCCCTGGATAACCCCAGCGTGGTAGTGCTGACCCCTGGGCGTTTCAACAGTGCTTTCTTTGAACATGCCTTCCTCGCCCGGGAAATGGGCGTGGAGCTGGTGGAAGGCGCCGATTTGTTCGTGCGTGATGACCGCGTGTTTATGCGCACCACCGACGGCCCCAAAGCGGTGGACGTGATTTATCGCCGTCTCGACGACGCGTTTCTCGACCCGCTGGCTTTCAATCCGGCGTCCATGCTCGGCGTACCGGGCCTGCTTGCCGCCTACCGCTCGGGCAACGTGGTGCTGGCCAATGCCATCGGCACCGGGGTGGCGGATGACAAGTCTGTGTACCCATTCGTTACCGAGATGATCCGTTTTTACCTGGATGAAGAACCGATCCTGCAGAACGTTCCGACGTTTCAATGCCGTAAGCCCGATGAATTGTCCCACGTACTGGCCAACCTGCCCGAGTTGGTGGTCAAGGAAACCCAAGGCTCCGGCGGCTACGGCATGCTGGTGGGCCCGGCGTCCACCGCGGCGGAAATCGAAGCCTTCCGCGCACGCATCAAGGCCAAGCCCCACGCCTACATCGCCCAGCCAACCCTGTGTTTGTCCACCTGCCCGACGTTCGTCGAAAACGGCATTGCCCCGCGGCATATCGACCTGCGCCCGTTCGTGCTGTCGGGCAAGGAAACCCGCGTGGTGCCCGGTGGCCTGACCCGGGTGGCGCTGCGCGAAGGTTCGCTGGTGGTCAACTCGTCCCAGGGCGGCGGCACCAAAGACACCTGGGTGGTCGAGGATTGACACATGTTGAGTAGAACTGCCTCGGATTTGTATTGGATGTCGCGCTACCTGGAGCGCGCGGAAAACCTCGCGCGCATGCTCGATGTCAGTTATTCGCTGTCGCTGATGCCCCAGGACGGGCGCGGCGATGGTCTGCACGAATTGGCCATGCCGCTGTTGATCACCGGCACCCTGGAGGATTACCACGAGCGCCACGGTGAACTGCATGCCGAACGCCTGCTGCACTTTTTCGCCCTGGACGCTGCCAACCCGGCCAGCATCTACAGCTGCCTTGGCGCCGCACGGGCCAGCGCCCATGCGGTACGTGGGCGGATTACCGCCGACATGTGGGAAAACATCAACGCTACCTGGCTGGATATTCGCGATATCGCCCAACAGGGCTTGAGCCGCTACGGCATGAGCCGGTTTTGCGAATGGGTCAAGGAGCGCTCGCACCTGTTCCGCGGCGCCACCTACGGCACCATCATGCGTAACGATGCGTTTCGCTTTATCCGCTTGGGCACCTTCATCGAGCGCGCCGACAACACCCTGCGCCTGCTGGACGCGCGTTACGAAATGGCCGGCGACCAGGCTGCAACGGTCAGCGATGGCACGGCCCACGCCTACTATCAATGGAGTGCGTTGCTGCGGGCATTGTCGTCGTTCGAGGCCTATACCGAGATTTATCGGGATGCGCCGGGCGCCCGGCAAGTCGCCGAACTGTTGCTGCTGCGCGCTGATGTTCCGCGCTCGCTACGGGCCTGCAGCGAAGAGATCGACCAGATCCTCGCCAGCCTGCCGGGCCTCAACGGTCGCCCGGCCCAGCGCCTGGCCGCCGAGATGGACGCGCGTCTGCGCTTTACCGCCATCGATGAAATCCTCGAGGAAGGCCTGCACGCCTGGCTGACCGACTTTATCCCCTTGGTCCGCCAGTTGGGCGACGCCATCTACAGCTCCTACCTGGAGGCGGCATGAGACTCTCCATCAGCCACGAAACCACCTACCACTACCAAGACCAGGTGCGCGCCAGCATCCAATATCTGCGCCTGACGCCCCACGACAGCGAGCGTCAGCGTGTGCTGAGCTGGCAGCTCGATCTGCCGCGCCCCGTACGGGCGCAAGTGGACCCATTCGGCAACATCCTGCATGTGCTGACCCTGGACGAACCTCACGACGCCATCATCATCGGCGCCCGTGGCCAGGTGGATATCGACGAATTGAGTGAGGCTGAACACGAGAGCCAGTCGGCCTTTCCGTTCCTGCGCGGCACGCGCCTGACCGAGCCCGACGAAGCCCTGCGCGGTTTTGCCCAGCAACACTGCCACCAGCGTCGCGACCGCACGGCACTGATCGACCTGATGCATGCCCTTAACCAATCGATGGTCTACACGCCGGGCGCCACGGACGTCGACACCTGCGCTGCCGAGGCCTTCGCCGGCCGCGCGGGCGTGTGCCAGGACCATACCCATGCGTTCCTGGCCTGTGCGCGCAGCCTGGGCATCCCGGCGCGATACGTATCAGGGTATCTGTACACCGAAGACAGCGCGCACCTGGCCAGCCATGCCTGGGCCGAAGCCTGGCTGGATAACGCTTGGTACAGTTTTGACGTGACCAACCAATTGGCCCGGCCGGAGCGGCACCTGAAACTCGCCGTGGGCCTGGACTACCTGGACGCCTGCCCGGTGCGGGGCATGCGCCGTGGGGGAGGGCATGAGCAGATGCATGCCAAGGTGTTTGTCGCACCGACGCCGGTGGTTTCCGTGCAGCAGCAATAATCTTAAATACAACCCAATCCCAGTGTGGGAGGGGGCTGTGTTGTTTCAGGAGGTTTTGCAATGCGGCCTGCCGTGCGCCGGGCCGACTGACTGTACTCAATCCAAAATGTGGGAGGGGCTTGCTCCCGATGGCGGTGTGTCAGTTACCGATAAGCTGACTGACACACTGCTGTCGGGAGCAAGCCCCCTCCCACTTCTGATCTGCGCGAGCCTCAAGGCTGCTGTTTGCGCCCCGCCATATGCTGCAAATATCCCACCAGCAAATCCAACTCATGGTCCGGTAGCACACTGGCCGAGAACGCCGGCATCTTCGCCTGCGGCCAACGTCGCAGGCTCTGAGGGTCACGAATGTAACGCTTGAGAAAATCACCACCGAAATACTCGGTAGGGCTGTACGGGATATTCAAGTCCGGCCCCATCTGCGCATCGCCCGCCCCGTTTAGGCGGTGGCAGGCCAGGCAATTTTTCTGGAACACCGCGAAGCCTTGGTTGATCGGGCTATTTGCGGCCAGTTTCGGATCAGGCAGCAGCGCCGGAAAGCGCTCGACAACGGTCTGCAGCTGCTTGATGCTGGATATCTGAAACGGCCACTGTTCCGGGCTGATATGCCCGGCCTGCGGATCGGTCCACACAAGGTAGAACGGCCCCGCGCTCGGTTTGCCATCTCCCAGCGCAGGCCATGGATGGGCCGGGTCTTCCACCGCCAGCCAGGCGCGAGCGCCGGTGTTTTCCAACAGTGGCGCGACGGCGAGTTCGGCGGCAAAACCGTCGAGGGCCACCGCTTGCACATGGCTCGCAGGTTTCAGGCCCGGTAGGAGACTCGCCAAGGGCACTGCGCGGTAGGTCATGGTGCGCTTGTAGGAAACGTCATCGACGATCTGCACCGTCCGCGCATCCGGGTGCTTGAGTAGCTCCGCCGTCTGCCAAGTCTTGCTGGCGTGGTCCAGTTCGATGGTCAGTTGCGCCGCCGAAGCGGGCAGGGTCAGCAACAGCGCGAGCAAGGCGAGGATAGATTTCAAAGGGCAGGCCGTTTCGAGGGGACGGGAGAACTACGATAGCGCAAATCTGCGCGCAAAAAGACAGCCCCTGCAACAGGACGGCTATACGCAATGCCCCGGCAGGTGCTGCCAAACGCTGTAATCCCGATGCTGTGTACGCACGGAATAATTAGGTCGAGTCGTCACCCGATAACCTTGGTTAAATTGGGCAAGATCAGAATCAGTGTGGTGGCGAACAAAATAAGTCCCGCCTGACGTACTTTCGAATGTTTGAACATGGCTGACTGCCTTTTGTTGTTATTCCTGAACGTCAAATGCGTACCGGTTGATCCAGTATCGCGACCTGGCGTGAAACTTTTCTTACAACCGCTCCAGCAAAACCCGGCAGCAGCTTCTTACAGATTCAACCTTAGAGCCGTCGTTCTTCGGCGCATAGATCCATTTCATATCAGCTAAGCACTTTATCCGCTTAAAACGGCATGAGGCGTAGTGCCATCTTGGCGCCAACCCCGAGGCTAGACAGCTAAAACGATTAACCCAGGGTTTCCCGTAGCTGCCTACCGTTCGTCCGAGCGAGGGGGTCAAAAGCAATGAGCGCATCCGTCATTGAAACCGTGTCAATCGGGCTTAAGGTAGGGGCCTACACCCACTGTGGTTCGAGGCCATCATGACCCAAGCTTTGATCTTTGATGCGATACGCACGCCCCGAGGCAAAGGCAAGGCCGACGGCGCCCTGTACAGCGTCAAGCCGGTCAATCTGGTCGCCGGTTTGCTCAGGGCGCTGGCGCAACGCAGCGACCTCGACACCCGTCAGGTGGATGACATCGTGCTCGGGTGCGTCACCCCAGTGGGCGACCAGGGCGCCGATATCGCCAAGACCGCCGCACTGGTAGCGGACTGGGACATCAGCGTTGCCGGCGTGCAGGTCAACCGCTTCTGCGCCTCGGGCCTGGAGGCCGTCAACCTCGGGGCGATGAAAGTGCGTTCCGGCTTTGAGGACCTGGTGGTGGTTGGCGGCGTCGAGTCCATGTCCCGCGTGCCAATGGGCAGCGACGGTGGCGCCTGGGTTCTCGACCCGCAAACCAACCTGCACAGCCACTTCACGCCGCAGGGCATTGGTGCCGACCTGATCGCTACCCTGGAAGGCTTCACCCGCCAGGACGTGGACACCTTTGCCCTACAGTCCCAGCAGAAAGCCGCCAGGGCACGAGCAGACGGATCCTTCAACAAGTCGCTGATCGCGGTGCAGGACCAGAACGGCATTGTGCTGCTCGACCATGACGAATTTATCCGTGGCGACTCCACCCTCGAAGGCCTCGGCAAGCTCAAGCCGAGTTTCGAAATGATCGGCCAGATGGGCTTCGACGCCACCGCGTTGCGGGTCCACAGCCAAGTGGAACGCATCCAGCATGTGCACACACCGGGCAACAGCTCCGGGATTGTCGATGGCGCTGCCTTGATGTTGATTGGCTCCGAGGCCAAAGGGCGCGAGCTCGGCTTGCAGCCGCGCGCGCGGATTGTCGCCACGGCGGTGACCAGCACCGATCCCACCATCATGCTCACCGGTCCTGCACCGGCCACGCGCAAGGCGTTGGCCAAGGCCGGCCTGCGCGTCGAGGACATCGACCTGTTCGAGGTCAATGAGGCGTTCGCTTCGGTCGTGCTCAAATTCATCAAGGACATGGGCATCGACGCCGCCCGGGTCAATGTCAATGGCGGCTCCATCGCTCTGGGCCACCCGCTGGGCGCCACCGGCTGCGCGATCCTCGGCACCTTGCTCGATGAGCTGGAAGTGCGTCAGCAGCGCTACGGCCTCGCCACCCTGTGTGTCGGCGGTGGCATGGGCATCGCCACTATCATCGAACGCCTCTGAGCCTTAGGGAAACTGTCATGACCGACGCCATTCGTTATGAAAAAGGCCAGGACCAGATCGTGGTGCTGACTCTCGACACGCCCGGCCAAAGCGCCAACACCATGAACGCCACGTACCGTGCGGCCATGGCGGCCACCATTGCGCGCCTGGAGGCAGAAAAAGCCGACCTGGCCGGGGTGATCATTACTTCGGCCAAGAACACGTTTTTTGCCGGCGGTGACCTCAATGAGCTGATCCAGGTCGACACTGCCCACGCCAAGCAATTCTACGACGGCGTCGGCGTGCTCAAGGCGCAACTGCGCAGCCTGGAAACTCTTGGCAAACCGGTGGTGGCCGCGATCAACGGTGCGGCCCTTGGCGGTGGCTGGGAGATTTGCCTGGCCTGCCATCACCGGATCGCGCTGGACGACAAGTCGGTGCAGCTCGGCCTGCCCGAAGTCACCCTGGGCCTGTTGCCGGGCGGCGGCGGGGTGGTGCGCATGGTGCGCCTGCTGGGCCTGGAAAAAGCCCTGCCATATCTGCTGGAAGGCAAGAAAGTGCGGCCGGTGCAGGCATTGCAGGCGGGCCTGATCGATGAGATGGCGGCAGATCGCGATGAGCTGCTGGCCAAGTCCCGCGCCTGGATCCTCGCCCATCCCGAGGCCCGGCAGCCTTGGGACCATAAGGGCTATCAGATTCCCGGGGGCACGCCGTCGAACCCGAAAGTCGCGCAGATGCTCGCCATCGCACCGTCGATTCTGCGCAGCAAGACCCAGGGCTGTTTCCCTGCGCCGGAGAAAATCCTTTGCGCTGCCGTGGAAGGCGCTCAAGTGGATTTCGACACTGCGCACTTGATCGAAACCCGCTATTTCACCGAGCTGGTGACCGGGCAGGTGGCGAAAAACATGATCGGTACATTCTGGTTTCAGCTCAATGAAATCAACGCCGGCCGTTCGCGACCACAGGGTTTTGCACCTTTTGTGACGCGCAAGCTCGGTGTGCTCGGCGCCGGCATGATGGGGGCGGGCATTGCGTATGCCAGCGCCTGTGCAGGGATCGACGTGGTACTCAAGGACGTCAACCTGGCGGCGGCCGAAAAGGGCAAGGCCCATTCGGCCGCGTTGCTCGACAAGAACGTCAGCCGTGGGCAATTGACCGCCGAGCAGCGCGAAGCCACCTTGGCGCGGATTTGCCCTACACAGGATGACGCCGACTTGGCCGGCTGTGACCTGGTGATCGAAGCGGTGTTCGAAGAACGCGACCTCAAGGCCAGGGTATCGTCCGCCGCGCAACGCGTAGTCGGGGCGGACGTCGTGATCGCTTCCAATACCTCGACCTTGCCCATCAGCGGCTTGGCGACCGCGGTGCCCGACCCAGGCAAATTCATCGGCCTGCATTTCTTCAGCCCGGTGGACAAGATGGCCCTGGTGGAAATCATCAAGGGCGCGCGCACCAGCGACGAAACCCTGGCTCGAGGTTTTGACTTCGTACTGCAAATCAAGAAAACCCCGATTGTGGTCAACGACAGCCGCGGGTTCTTCACCTCGCGGGTGTTCGCCACGTTCACCAACGAAGGCATCGCCATGCTCGGCGAAGGCGTGGCCGCGCCGATGATCGAGACCGAAGCGCGCAAGGCCGGTATGCCGGTCGGGCCACTGGCGGTGTCGGATGAAGTATCCCTGAGCCTCATGAGCCATATCCGACAGCAAACCGCCAAGGACCTGCAAGCCCAAGGCGAGGTGCCGAAGGCCCACCCGGCGACGGCGGTGATCGACCTGCTGGTCAACGAATACAAACGCACGGGCAAGGCCGCCGGTGGCGGTTTTTATGACTATCCAGCAGGCGCCCGGAAGCACCTGTGGCCAGAACTCAAGGCGCGGTTCGAACAGCCCGGTAAACAGATTTCGCCCCAGGACGTGCGCGACCGCTTGCTGTTTATCCAAGCCATCGAAACCGTGCGTTGCGTGGAGGAGGGCGTGTTGATGTCCACGGCCGACGCCAATATCGGCTCGGTCTTCGGCATTGGCTTTGCCGCCTGGAGTGGCGGTGCGTTGCAGTTTATCAACCAGTACGGCCTGAACGACTTCATCGCCCGGGCGCGCTATCTGGCCGACGCGTATGGCGAGCGGTTTGCGCCGCCGGCGCTGCTCCTGGAGAAAGCCGCACAGGGTGAAACGTTCCGCTGATCAGGGGGCAGGGCTTGCTTTGAACAGGTGTTTCAAGGCACGCTCTGGGTGTTCAATATTCCCATCGCCGTGTCAGGTATTTTTTATGTCGCTACGCGTCTGCATCCTGGAAACCGATATCCTGCGTCCAGGCCTGATCGATCAGTACCAAGGTTACGGGCAGATGTTCAAGCGCCTGTTTGCCAAGCAGCCGATTGCCGCAGAGTTTGTGGTTTACAACGTGGTGCAGGGTGAATACCCGCCGGATGACGAAGCCTTTGACGCGTACCTGATCACCGGCAGCAAAGCCGACTCGTTCGGCACCGACCCGTGGATCCAGACCCTCAAGACCTACGTGCTCCAGCGCTACGAGCGCGGCGACAAGTTATTGGGTATCTGCTTCGGCCACCAGTTGCTGGCGTTGCTGCTCGGCGGCAAGACCGAACGCGCCAGCCAAGGCTGGGGCATGGGCATTCACGACTACACCATCGATGCCAAGGCACCCTGGATGAGCCCGCAAGTGCCGGAACTGACGCTATTGATCAGCCACCAGGACCAGGTCACGACCCTGCCGGAAAATGCCACGGTCATTGCCTCGAGCGAGTTTTGCCCCATCGCGGCGTATCACATCGGTGACCAGGTGTTGTGCTTCCAGGGTCATCCGGAATTTGTTCACGACTATTCCCGCGAACTGCTTGAGATTCTTCAGACAACCCTGGGCGAAAAGGTCTACACCAACGGCGTGGCCAGCCTGGAGCGGGACCACCACGGCGCGACCGTGGCGGAATGGATGATGCGCTTTGTAGCGCACAACGTTAAAGCCAACCCGACCGTTTGAAGCTCGCCCACAGGCTGGTGCAGCCCACCGCAATCAACCCGAGCACTGCAAAATAGCCGTAGTGCCATTGCAGCTCGGGCATGTTCTGGAAATTCATCCCATAAATCCCCGCGACCGCCGTGGGGAACGCGAGGATCGCCGCCCAAGCGGCGAACTTGCGCTGCACCACGCTCTGGCGCGAGGCCTCCAGTAACACGCCGATCTCGATGGTCTGACTGGCGATATCGCGCAGGGTCGTCAGGTCTTCCATCTGCCGCGTGACGTGGATCTGCACATCACGGAAATACGGGCGCATGTTCTTGTCGATAAACGGGAAGCTCAGCTTCTGCAGTTCCTGGCTGATCTCCACCATCGGCGCCACATAGCGCTTGAGCCGCAACACGTCGCGGCGCAGGCCGTGAAGGTTCTGGATGTCGCGCTCGCTCAGGGAACTGCACAGCACGTTGCGCTCCAGTTCATCGATCTCGGCGTGGATCGCCTCGCTGACCGGCTGATAGTTTTCAGTGACGAAATCCAGCAAGGCATAGAGTACGAAATCTTCGCCATGCTCCAGCAACAACGGACGCGCCTCACAGCGCTGGCGTACAAAACCGTAGGAAGCTGAGTGTCCATTACGGGCGGTGATGATGTAGCCATTGCCGGCGAAGATATGAGTTTCGATAAACTCCAGCTTGCCGTTCTCCCGCACCGGTGAATAGGTGACGATAAACAGCGCGTCGCCGAAGGTTTCCAGCTTCGGGCGGCTATGCTTTTCCATGGCGTCTTCGATCGCCAGCTCGTGCAGGTTGAACTGGCGTTGCAGGTTGTTCAGCTCCTGAGCACTGGGCTCTTCCAGGCCGATCCACACAAAGTGGCCGGGTTTGGCGGCCCAGGCCGCGCCTTCGTCGAGGGTGATATCAGTGACTTTCTTTCCGGCGCTGTAGACGGCGGCCGCAACGACTCTACCCATGGTGCTGATCACTTCTTATCAGGAGGACAAATGTTGGGCAGCTTAGCCTGAATGGCGTTCCGTTGTAGCGAGGGTGATCGTTCCCACGCTCTGCGTGGTAATGCCCCCCGTGACGCTCCGCGTCGCCCTGCGCGCTCCTCAGACCACGCCGCAGGCGTTCAAGCGCTTTGCAGCTCGCGATCCATCTGCGCAATGCACTCATCCATCTGCGCCTGACACGCTTGCATCAACGCCGGAACGTCATCCGCAGTCATGCCCGCAGTAGGAATCGGCGCCAACGAGCGTATGAGTACATCCCCACTGTTCCAGCGATTAAGTCGCATATGCGTGACGTAATGACTGACACACACCTGCACGATCGGCACACCGGCCGCAATCGCCATATGGAACGCGCCTTTTTTGAACGGCAACAAACCTTTGCCCAGGTTGCGCGTGCCTTCTGGAAACACCCAGATAGACGTGTCTTCGTGTTGCAAGGTGCGGGTAACGGTGAGCATGGCCCGGCGCGCCTTGTGCGCATTGCCGCGGTCGATCAACACATTGCCGGCCAGCCAGAACAACTGGCCGAACAACGGCACCCATTTCAGGCTCTTCTTGGCGATGCATACCGTGCGGTGGGGCACCACGGTACCGAGCACAAACAGATCGTAGTTGGACTGGTGGTTGGCGATCACCACGCAAGTGCCGGGCTTGTTACGCAGGGAGTCGACATCGGCTTTCACGTTCAGGCGCAGGATCCACATCGCTGGCAGCGCGTAAAGGCGTGCGCACAGACGGCTGTTGTCCGGATTGAACGGCCGGCAGATCCCCAACAGCACGCCCAGTACACCGGCGACTATAAAGTGCAGGCCCATCAACAACATACGTAACAGAAAAAGCATCGACGGGGCTCACCGAGACAAAAGGTGGCGCAGTGTACGGATGTGCACTGTATTCGGCAATTGCCCCAGCAGAGGTAGGAGATAGGCGATGTTTAAGCGTATGTTTCAACGTGCGCCGATAACGCTTGTCTAGAGCGGCCCGGGTTATTTCGGTTTGGATTGTAAGAAAAAGCCCGACTCAAGGTCGGGCTTCGGTACAGCAAGTGTGGGACGTTAAATCAGGTTATGGCCTTGGTCCTGGATGATTGCATCATCCAACGCATCCAGCAGTGCCTTGCGCACTTTCAACTTGGTGTGTTTGTGCGCATTCATATTGATCTTCTTCAACTGCCGCGCCGCTTCCAGTGCCGCCGCGTGCAATTCTTCCGGCGCTACCACCTTGTCGAGGAAGCCCGCTTGCAGAGCGCCTTGCGGGTCAAACATCTCGGCGTTGATCACCGATCGATGAAATGCCGACTTGCGCAGACGATCCCGCGCCAGCTCGATACCGGCGTGGTGCATGGTCATGCCAATCGCCACTTCATTCAGGCCAATGCTGAACGGGCCTTCCACACCAATCCGGTAATCCGCCGACAGCAGCAGGAACGCACCCTTGGCCACCGCATGCCCAGGGCACGCCACAATCACCGGGAACGGATGCGCCAACAGCCGACGCGCCAGCGTCGAGCCCGACGTGACCAGGCCTATGGCCTCTTTAGGGCCGGCCGTCATCACCTTCAAATCATAACCCCCCGACAGAATCCCCGGCGTGCCCGTGATCACCACCACCGCCCGATCCTTCTCCGCCTGGTCCAGCGCCGCATTGAACGCACTGACCACGGCGGGAGAAATGGCATTTACCTTGCCGTTGCTCAGGGTCAGGGTCGCGATACCGTCTTCGAGGTGGTAGGCAATCAACTCACTCATGACGCGGTTCCTTGTAGGACTTGTTATAGAAGATGCAGCAGACGTTACCCACCACGCCCGCGCGGGTAAAGCGCCGTGACTGACTGCCCAGTCAGGCTTTCGCTTAACGCCCGGCAGCAGAGCGCCTGGGGCAGGGCACCACAGCCAGCGTAGACCATCCCGAGCCATGCCCGAGATTGGCACAATCACCACCGCGCACAGGCCGTGTTCCGGCATACCCGTCTAACCGCATGAAAATTCTGAAAAAAACCTTTGCCATCAGAAAGGCTTTCGACTACATTAGCGCGCCTCGACAGACTGAACTGGTTTGACGAGATACGGTGAAGTGTCCGAGTGGCTTAAGGAGCACGCCTGGAAAGTGTGTATACAAGAAATTGTATCGAGAGTTCGAATCTCTCCTTCACCGCCACATTCTTAAATCGCAAACCCCTGATTTTCCTAGAGAAAGTCGGGGGTTTGTGATTTTTGGCACCCGAAAAATGGGCCTATGGGACCGCCATGGGACTGGTGCGCTTTTTGGGTGCGTAAATGGTGGCTGGTTGGCCTGCTACGAGGAGTGAAGTCTAATCTGGTCGGCGGCGCTGATAGGGCCGACGCTTGTCGAGTCCATGGACTCGGGATCTGATTGCTGTGGGTAGACTCCACCTAGATTTATGAGTTATGGAAAATTCACAGGAAGATTCAGCACTCCAAGCTAAGATGAGCTCAATGAAAACGATAACGCTCGTGTCCGGTCGATTAACACCTAAAGCCCTCTCTGTGGGCTTGATAGCGTTTATTTTCCTGGCCTGTGTCATGCTAGTGACCGCAATTGCTTGGCAGTTAAAACAATCGGCGGACGAACGACTGGCAAATGCGAAGATTGCTGCGCATAACATTGTTCGCGCTTCCGAGCAGCAAGCTCAAGACACCATACGTCAGGCTGAAAACATACTCGATAACCTTGTTGAGCGGTTTGAAAACGACGGGCTTGACGCCGAACACATGGCCCGCTTATCCAAAGTGATGGCCAGCAATGTTCAAGCAACCGACGGAATTCAAGGGTTGTTCATATACGACGAACATGGGGACTGGGTAGCGAATTCCTTTTCTTCAAAGCCGGTCGCCAAGAACAATAGTGATCGATCTTATTTTATCTACCACAAGAATCATCCTGGCACGGCCGTCCGTATAGGCGAGGTGATTTTGAGCCGAACCACGGGCGATATGATCATTCCTGTAAGCCGGCGCACCGAGCACAGTGATGGCAGCTTCAGCGGCGTCGTTTTGGCAACGTTGCCAGTTGCATATTTCCAGAGTTTTTTTAACCGGTTGGATGTCGACAAACGGGGAGTAATACTTCTCGCACTCAGTAATGGCGACTTGCTTGCGCGCCGACCAATGATTGACGCGTTAATGACAACTAATATCTCAAAGGGAGACCTGTTTAGTCGGTATTTGATACACAACGACGAGGGCACAGCGACCCTCACCTCTGTCGTGGACGGGGTTGAGCGAGTCTATGCCTACAGCCGTATACAAGGCCTACCCCTGGTCACTGCAGCCGGTTTATCGTTAGATTCAGTATTCGCCACCTGGTGGACGTACGTCTATCAAGCATCGGTTATGGTGGTGCTTATAATTTTTGTGCTGACTAGCCTGGGGTTCCTTTTTTACCGGCAAATTCAACGCGTGTTGGTGGCAGAGGAAGAACTGCGTCTTGCGCATTGCGATTTAGAACATATTGCTAAGACTGATAGCCTTACCGGTTTACCTAACCGTAGGTGCTTCGACTCTACACTCGAAAAAGAATGGTCAAGAGCATGTCGCACTGGGAATAGCGTAGCGCTCATACTTATCGATATTGATTGGTTCAAGCAGTACAACGACTATTATGGTCACGTTGTCGGTGACGAATGCCTGCGGCGAATTGCAGAACTAATAGGTACAAACATAAACCGTCCAGCCGACCTCGCTGCGCGATATGGTGGGGAAGAGTTTGTAATACTGCTTCCAGAAACAGAGCTTTCAGGAGCAGTCAAGATTGCTGAAGAAGTGCGTTCAGCTATAGAGGCCGAAAAAATTGCACATCAGGGGAGTCCGGTTGGCTTTGTCACCATCAGCGCAGGTGTAAGTTCCAACCATCAGCGTGGTGTGAATACAGCGACTGATTTGCTAGCAAAGGCTGATGGTTTTCTTTATGGCGCGAAGAAAAGAGGGCGCAATCGGGTAGAACACCAGTCAGAGGACGTCTTGGAAACATGAGACATTGGGGCGAGAGCTTGAGTGCACGCTGATACTTTAATCGACTGTCCATGTTGCGAGAGCGTTGCTCATTGACATAGCTGGCTCCATTCTCTCAAACGTTGAAGCCTCCTAGAAACCCATGCCGGTTCACTGGATTAATTTGATAGCAACAAACCGGAGGCTCCCGTGGATTGCCTGCGGTATGTTGACAATCATGCAATCCACAAGGGAATGGCAATGGTCGATAGGGCATTGGAAACAAGGCTCGCTTGCGAAAACTGGAGTGAGCATCTACATCGCGTAAACGCCAGCGGCTTTACCGTCATCGAGAACCTGCTCGACCCAGACGTCTGCCAGCGTCTTATCGATAGTTACTACGAGCCGGACATCTTCAGGTCGTGTATCAATATGAGCAGGCACGGCTTCGGTTCAGGCCAATATAAATATTTTGCCTACCCGCTGCCGCCGATTATCGCCACATTGAGATCCTGTGTTTACCCGCAGATGGTCCCACTGGCCAACTATTGGAACACTAAACTTGGCCTCGAACCTCCCTATCCCGAACGCCACGAAGACTTTCTAAGCCAGTGCCACGACGCCCGGCAAGAGCGCCCCACCCCACTGCTGCTGCGCTACGGTGCAGGAGACTACAATTGCCTGCACCGCGACCTATATGGAGACATTCTGTTTCCCGTGCAGATGGCTATCCTCCTGTCTGAGCCCAATGACGACTTTAGCGGCGGCGAATTCGTGCTTACCGAACAGCGGCCACGGATGCAGTCCAGGGTCAACGTAGTGCCGTTGCGCAAGGGCGATGCAGTGATTTTTGCCGTCAACCGCAGGCCCGTGAAGGGGGTGAGAGGCTTCTACTCCGTATTTACGCGCCACGGCGTGAGCGAGGTCAGAGCGGGGCACCGGTTTACCCTTGGGGTAATATTCCATGACGCGCAGTGATGGGGCGGCCAAGCGTTCGAATTTGAAAGCAAGACTCGGAGTTTTAACGCGGTTCAATAGCGATAGGCTTGTGCAAATTGCGAAGATGGGGGCATTGCCATGGAATGCGTTAAAGACCAAACCACCCAGCCCGTGCTGAGGGCCGAGGACGATCCGCGCTGGAATATTCTCGTCAACCGCCAGGCTGATGCAGAGCTCGATTTCGTCTACGGCGTGCTGACCACTGGGGTTTACTGCAAACCCTTCAGTCCGACCAAGCTGCCTCGGCCAGAAAATATCGTGTTTTTCGACACCGCAGCTGAAGCCGAAAGGGCCGGGTTTCGCCCCTCCAAGCGCGACAGCAGCAACCCGGCGGCCGTCGCCCAGAAGCATGCGGCGGCTGTTGCCGAAGCCTGCCGGCTTATCGATGCATCGGACGTGGTTCCCAACCTGGGTGATCTGGCCGAACAGGTGGGCATGAGCAGCTTCCACTTCCATCGAGTCTTCAAGAAACTTACGGGCCTCACGCCTAAAGCCTACAGCGTCGCTTCGTTGCGTTCGCGCGTCAGAGACCAGCTTTCGCTCAGTGGCACCATCACCGACGCTCTTTATGAGGCGGGCTATAACTCCAACAGCCGATTCTATGAGGCGTCGCAAAATATCCTCGGCATGAAACCCACCGAGTACCGCGCAGGGGGGCCAATGTGGATATCAAATTCGCACTGGGCGAAAGCGCGCTGGGCTCGATCCTGGTGGCCCGAAGCGCGCGCGGCATTTGCGCAATTTTATTGGGCGATGACCCTAATGTGCTGGTGGAGAGCTTTCAGGACCAGTTCCCCAACGCCAACCTGATTGGCGGCGACGCCGAGTTCGAGGCGCTGGTGGCCACCGTCGTCGGCTTTGTCGAATCGCCCGGCACCGGTTTTGCGTTGCCATTGGACATCCGTGGCACCGTATTTCAGGAACGGGTTTGGCAGGCGCTGAGGGATATTCCTGCAGGAACGACCGAGACATACGCCCAGGTCGCCGCGCGGATAGGTATGCCCAATGCCACCCGTGCAGTGGCTAACGCATGCGGGGCCAATAAACTCGCGGTGGCGATTCCATGCCATCGCGTGGTGCGCAGTGATGGATCTTTGTCTGGCTACCGTTGGGGAGTGGAGCGTAAGCGCAAGTTGATCGAGCGCGAGAAGAGCATGCACGCTGCACATGTTGTCGGATGACTGCACCGGACGGGGGAGGGTGCGTAATGAGGCGATGGAAAGTCATGGATTCCCACGGCAAACCCGCCCTCAGTTCCAAGCCGGGTCAGTTTGTCGGGCATAAAGGAAGCAAGATCTACGGGCGCCTGGACTGCCCGGCTGCACTACGGGCATTGAGCAAAGGCGGGTATGTGAAGGATCGTGTGTTTTTTATCGATGAACAGACCGCACGATTGGCAGGCTATCGCCCCTGCTTTCGATGCATGCCCGCCAGTTACCGTGAGTGGAAGCTGACAATTGAAGGGCACATAAGGGGGCGTGTGATAACGGAAGAATGTGAACCTTAGACTATCGGTGTATCCGCGTTTTCAACTTGATCAAGCACGCAACTTAGCAGGCCAGTACTGTTAAGTAATAGGACAGCCGCGATTACGTCAATACTACTGAAGTTCATGGGCCATCCCCTGAAGTCAGGCCCATGAAACGTCGCTTGCCAGGCTCAGCGCCCGGCAACTTACTTATTGCGCGGTTTTCAACTTGACTACATCACCGGAAATCTTGGTGGTGTAGCCGTTCAGTACCCAGGCCCAGAACCATTTTTCCTGCACTTGGGTGTTGATCATGGCGTCGCCGCCTTTGGCCTTGATGGCTGCATCCTGGGCGCGGACGAAGCGGCTGTTCTGGCCGATCGGGATAATACCCAGCAGCATAATGCCGGTGGCGCTGGCTTCGCTGTGGCCGAGCACGGTGTATTGGCTGGCGTCGTATTGCTGGGTTTTCATGGCGGTGCCGGTGCAACCTGCCAGGGTGAAACCAAGAACGGCTGCTGCAACTACTTTACTGATGTACTTCACGCGTAACTCCATGGGCTGAATATCGAGATTCAATTCTCGAGGCGCGATACTTTAATCGCTCAGAGGGCGGATTGAAATCAGCGCGCCAAGGTTTCATTTTATGTGGCGACAGTCAGGCCGCCTCCCACATTTGCCCGCGCTCGGTCAGAGATGCAGCCATGCCAGGCTACCCAGCACCACGGCCACACCGCCGGCCGAATACGCCATGCGCTTGAGCCATTCCTTGCGCGTGAGCAAGGTGATCGCCGCCAGTGAGATCGCGATCTGAATCGCCGTCATCGCCTGGGCCCAACGATGGTGCTGGTGCAGCGCTTCTTCGGATTTGCGGTCCCATTCCAGGGAGGTCGCTTCAAGCTTCTCGGCCTGTTTGCGCACCTCTTCCTTCTGGCTTTTATAGCGCTGGATTTCGTCGTTGTAGTGGGCGGCATCCACGCCGGGAATGTGCGTGGCCAGTTCTGCCAGATTCTGGCGGCTGGATTTGGCCTGATAGTAATTCCATTGGTTGGCGGCTTCGGTCTTGATGATAGCGGCGTTGTTCTTGTCCATCGCCGCCTCGCTTTCGCTGGAGCCGGCCTGGTAGCTGAGCATGGCGCCAACGGTGGCCATGATCGCGGTCATCACCGCGATACGGCTGGCAAAGGTGTCGCCGCGGCCGTGGGCATGTTCGGTGGTGTGCTCGAGGTGTTTTTCGTGGGGGCTGGGAACGTCGAAGGCTTCGGACATGGCGGCGTCTATGAAGGGGCAGAGGGAGCCTGATTCTTCACCAGTGCAGCTGTCTCAACGCTGTCGATAACGTCGGATCAGGGCACGTGCAGCACGAGGTCATAGCTCAAGTTGACAGGCGTTTATACCAAATGCCTTGGCAATCTTTTCCCGCGTGGTCCGACGCGGTTTGTTTACCGCTTCTTGCTGGGCGAATGCAGATTGTGAAATGCCCAGTCGCTTGGCGACTTCTTCCTGGGTGAGGTTCAGGTGCTCGCGCCAGGCACGTATAGGCGTAGCTCCATCCACCAAGCGACTGACGACAGCATGAGGAATAAGATTCGGGTCGTTTTGCTGGGCCACATAGTGTTCATAGGGAATCACCACGAAGGCTGGCTTGCCCTCGGTATTGTGGATGATCTGTACGGCAGTAGGTTCGCTCGTCACGTTTCTTGACCTCTTGAATGCTGACCACATGAATGTCCCCGTCCCAGTCGAACACTACGCGGTAATGACCTACCCGAAGCCGATAGCCGTGAGGGTAATTAACCAGCTTCTTGACATTGACTGCGTCGGGCATGCGCTCAAGCGCCGACACCGCATCGCGTACCTGTTGCTGATGATAGGTATGCAGCCGAAGTAGCTGTTTGACGGATTTACGAGTCCAGTGGATCGAATTCATTGGAGGTTAATAAGTCTTTTATAAGGTTTGCAAGGTGTATTTTCGGGCCCTGATCAAAGACTGGTCGCTCCCACACACAAACCCTAGACGTGCGCCGCGCGCGCCGGTTGATAAAACTGTTGCCTGGTATGAATATCCGATCCAGGCTTCAGGAAGGTTGCCTGCAAGCAACCAGGGCCGTTATTGTGCTGAATCCTTTTAGTCCTTCCTCCAGGGTTCTGTTGTGATGAATGCACCGCGTACCGCTGTCCCGATCAAGGCTGTGATTTTCGATATGGACGGGTTGTTGCTGGACACCGAAGGCATCTACACCGAAGTCACGCAGATCATCGCCGAACGCTATGGCCGCACCTATGACTGGAGCATCAAGCAGCACATCATTGGGCGCGGTGCCCAGGACTTGGCGGACTATGTGGTCAAGGCGCTGGACTTGCCGATCACGCCGGCTGAGTTTCTGCAGATTCGCGAACCGCTGATGAGCGAGCGTTTCCCCAAAGCCCTGGGCATGCCCGGCGCCGAGGCGTTGGTGCGGCATTTGAAGGCGCATAACATCCCGATTGCGGTGGGCACCAGTTCGTCGCGCAACTCGTTCGGCCACAAGACCACCTTGCACCGCGATTGGTTTGGCCTGTTCGACACCATCGTGACCGCCGACGACCCGGAAGTCGGTGCCGCCAAGCCTGCGCCGGACATCTTTCTCACTGCCGCGCGCCGCCTGGGTGTGGCGCCCGAGGATTGCCTGGTGTTCGAGGACTCGCCGTTCGGCGTGACGGCAGCGAAAGCGGCGCACATGACCGCCATCGCCGTGCCCGATGAGGCCATGGCCGACAACAAGTATCAGCATGCCGACCAGATCATCCGCAAACTTGCGGATTTCGACCTGGCTGCCTACGGCCTGCCGCCCATGACTTGATTCAACCCGGAAAAATGTGGGAGGGGGCTTGCCCCCGATAGCGGTGTATCAGCCAACTTATCAATAGCTGACCCACCTCAATCGGGGGCAAGCCCCCTCCCACATGGGTTGTGCCGTGTTGCTACATATCAGGCGCTGAAGCCACCGTCGATGGTCAAGCTGGCGCCTGTGATGTACCCGGCTTCCGGCCCGGCAAGGTACGCCACGAAGCTGGCAATTTCCTCCACATGCCCATACCGACCCACCGCCATCAGCCCAATCAAGCTATCGGCAAAATCACTGTTTGCCGGGTTCATATCGGTATCCACCGGGCCTGGCTGCACGTTATTGATGGTGATACCTCGTGGCCCCAGGTCGCGCGCCAGGCCTTTGGTCAAACCGACCAACGCCGCCTTGCTCATCGCGTACGGACCACCACCGCCAAACGGCATGCGCTCGGCGTTGGTGCTGCCGATATTGATCACCCGGCCGCCTTCGCCCATGTGCTTGGCAGCCTCCTGAGTGGCGATAAAGACGCTGCGCACGTTGATTGCCAGGGTCTGATCGAAGTCTTCCAGCTTGAACGCTTCCAGCGGCGCGATGGCCAGCACTCCTGCATTGTTCACCAAAATATCCAGGCGCCCGAAGGTGTCGACTGTGACGTTGACTGCGTTGCGAATCGCCGTGGCATCGGCGCTGTCGGCCTGAATCGCCAGGGCTTTGCCGCCTGCGCTGATCACGCTGTTCTGCAAGGCTTCAGCCTTGGCGGCCGAGTTGATGTAGGTAAAGGCAACGGCGGCGCCTTGGGCGGCGAGGCGCTTGACGATGGCCGCGCCGATGCCGCGGGAACCGCCTTGAACCAAGGCGACTTTGCCAGTGAGGGTAGATGGGGTCATGTCGATCTCCAAGTAGTTGATGAGCCGAGTATCGACCTCGCCCACCGATACCGGTAGAGCATGATTGCTATAGTCTGTGTAAACCAAAAGTTTAGAGTAGGCGATATGGAAAGCTTTGGGAGTATCGAATGCTTTGTGCGCAGCGCCGAAGGCGGTAGCTTCGCGGAGGCTGCGCGGCACCTGAGCCTGACGCCGGCAGCGGTCGGCAAAAGCGTGGCCAAGCTGGAAGCGCGCCTGGGCGTCAGGCTGTTTCAGCGCAGCACCCGCCGCCTGACCTTGACCGAAGCCGGCAAGCTGTTCCTCGGCGAAGTCAGCGGCAGCCTCACCACGATTCAAAACGCCGTGGCCAACCTGGCCAGCGCCGAAGGCCGGCCGGTGGGCACGCTGAAAGTCAGCATGGGCACCGTATTTGGCAATCGGTATGTGGTGCCGTTGCTGGGTGAGTTCATGCGACGCTTCCCGGCTATCAGCCCGGATTGGCATTTCGATAACCGCCAGGTCGACTTGATCGGCCAGGGCTTTGACGCCGCCATTGGCGGCGGCTTTGAACTGCCCCAAGGCGTGGTGGCGCGCAAGCTGACGCCGGCGCACCGGGTGCTGGTGGCTGCGCCGGCTTACCTGGCGCAACGCTCTGCGGTACGTACGCCCGAGGATTTGTCGCGCTGCCATGGCATCCTGATCCGCTCACCGCAAACCGGCCGGGTGCGCTCATGGCAACTGACCCATCGCGAGCGCGAGCACAGTCCCCTGGTGCTCAAACCCGCGATGACCATGAGCGATTCTGAAGCCGCCTGCTGCGCAAGCGCCCAGGGCCTGGGCATTGCGTTGGTCAGCATGCCGATGGCTGTGCCGTTCCTCGACAGCGGTGCGGTGGTGCGAGTGTTGCCGGACTGGTATGTGGACGACGGCAATATCTCCATCTACTACGCCGAGCACAAACTGCTGCCGGGCAAGACCCGGGCGTTTGTGGATTTTGTGATCGAGCAGTTTGTCGAGCGACGGTTGGGGCAGCGATTCAGTGCGACCTAACTGCCGTGCAGTGAACAAAATGTGGGAGGGGGCTTGCTCCCGATAGCGGTGGGTCAGCTATAGATAAGCTGGCTGATACACCGCAATCGGGAGCAAGCCCCCCCACAGTTGATCCTCAGTGCCCGAACTTGCCGGGCCAACCGATGACTTTCTTTGACCTGGGCGTTGCATAGGTCCTGATCTTTGACGTCGACAAACCCAACCGCACCAGCGACTCGGCGATGGTCACCGCCGCCGTCACCCCATCCACCACCGGCACCCCGGTGCGCTGGCGAATCTGCTCGTCCAGCCCGGCCATGCCGCCGCATCCCAGGCAGATCACTTCTGCCTTGTCCTCAAGGATGGCCAGTTCCGCCTGGCGCACGATGGCTTGCATGGCGGCCAGTGGGTCTGCTTCCAGCTCCAGCACCGCCATGCCGCTGGCGCGCACTGAGGCGCAGCGCTGGTACAGGCCGGCGAGTTTCAGCCGGTCTTCGATCAACGGCACTGTGCGGTCCAGGGTGGTCACCACCGAATAGGCGTGGCCCAGGAACATCGCCATGCTGGCCGCGGCCTCGGTGATATCCACCACCGGCACGTTGAGCAATTCCTGCAGGCCTTCGCGGCCATGCTCGCCGTAGCCGGCCTGAATCACCGCATCGAATGGCTGGTCGTAGGCCATTACGCGATCCATTACCGCGATGGCGGCCAGGTAGCTTTCAAAGTTGCCCTCCACCGACTCGGCGCCGAAGTAGGGGGTGAGCCCGACGATCTCGGTGCCCGGCGAGGCCACGCTGCGCGCCTGCTGAGCGATGGTTTGTGTGATGGATTCAGTGGTGTTGACGTTGACCACGAGGATGCGCATGGAAGCTCCTTGTTTAATGACTGACGTTATCGACTGCAATGCTTTCGCCGCTGACATCGGCGTAGAACGGCTGGCGCTTGGCGATCAGCAGGTACAGCAACCCTGCAATACCGGCGCCAAACAGCCAGGAGAACGGCGAAACGCTGGCAAACCCCGGCAACAATGCCAACAGGATGGCGATCACCGCTGCCGGAACGAACGCCGCCACCGCGCGCAGATTCACGCCCCGGCTGTAGTAATAAACGCCCTGTGCGTCTTCGCTATACAGTTGCGGCACATCCACCTGGCTTTTGCGGATCAGCCAGTAGTCAACCATGATCACCCCATACAACGGCCCCAGCAGTGCGCCCAGCCCGGAAAGGAAATACACGATCACCAGCGGGCTGTTATAGAGGTTCCACGGCAGGATCAGCACCGCCACGGTGGCGCTGATCAGGCCCGCGCGGCGGAAGTTCAGGTACTTGGGCGCCAGGTTGCTCAGCACAAACGCCGGTGCGACGAAGTTGGCCATGATATTCACCGCCACGGTAACGATCAGGAAGGCCAGGCAGCCGAGCACCAGAAAGAAGGTATTGGGAATGGCGGCGATGATTTCAGTCGGGCTTTCGATCACCCGGCCATTGAGCTGGAACTGCCCGCCGCACAGCAGCACGGTGATGGCGGCGAATATCAGGATATTCACCGGCAGGCCCCAGAAATTACCCACCAGGATCGTCCTGCGGCAAGGCGAGGAGCGGGCGAAGTCGCAGAAGTTAAGGATCAGCGTGCCGTAAATCGCCAACCACAGCGCACCGCCGGCAAAGATATTGCGCCACATCTCGCCGCCGCTCAGCGGTTCGCGGATCGACCAGGCAATGTTGCCGCCTGCCTGGAAGTACATCCAGCCGGCCAGCGAGGCCACGGTGAGCAGAATCACCGGTCCGGCAAACCCCTCATAGCGACGTACCATTTCCATGCCATAGGCCAGGATCACCAATTGCACCAGCCAGATCGCCACGAAACACGCCCAGCCGAGCGATGACAGGCCGAGGATCGCGTTGTGATCATAGTCGGCAAACCCTGGATGAACCGCCGTCAACAACACACGGAAAACCACCGAAGCCAGGTAGGTCTGGATACCGAACCAGGCAATCGCAATCACGGCGCGGATCAACGCCGGAATCTGTGCTCCATGAATACCGAAGCTGATACGGCTGATCACGGGAAACGGCACGCCGGTCTTCTGGCCCATGTACCCCGACAAGTTCATGAAAAAGTACACCAGTGCCGCACCGATCCCCAGGGACAACAGGATCTGCCAGCCGCCCAGACCCAATGCATACAAGCCGATGGCAAATGAATAGTTGGCGATGTTGTGCACGTCATTGGTCCACAGCGCAAAGATACTGTAGCGCCCCCAGCGACGGCCTTCGATCTTGGTCGGGGCGAGGTCTTTGTTGTGCAGGCGTGAGCTGAGTACCAGCGGGCCGGGGCTTGCCGCCTCGGGATTCAAGACGGAGGAGGGCAGATCCAGTGCGATGTCATTCGAGAGGCTTGTACGCATTCCGGCAGGCTCCAGCGCATCCGCAGCAAAGCGGCAGATGACAAAGTGTATGTATGTTTTGTATTTATTGTATACAAAGCGTATTTCACCTTAAGCCACATGCGTGCCAGTTTTGCAGCGATCAAAACTACGGTTAATTTCGTTTTTATCGCTTATTGAAATAACTGGCTGAATTGAAAGCGATATAAATTGACCGTTCGAACAGCTATTTATTTTTATGGGGAAGGGGGCAGACTCAGGAGGGCAAAAATAGAGAGGAAAGAAGTGTTACGTTTTGGTGCGATTCATACTGGATTGCACACATAAATGGCACCGATGGTTACAACTATGTGTACATTTTCGTCGCGAACACAAAACAAATGTGGGGGGCTTGCCCCCGATAGCGCTGGGTCAGTCACCCCATACAGTGCCTGACACTACGCCATCGGGAGCAAGCCCCCTCCCACAGGTCAAGTGTGTCAGGCCTTCGCCTTGCTGATGATATTCCCCGCATGCAGCCCGCATTCCTTCTGCGTGGCTTCCTCCCACCACCAACGGCCTTCGCGCTCATGCTGGTTCGGCAGCACAGGACGGGTGCAGGGCTCGCAGCCGATGCTGATAAAACCGCGTTCATGCAGGCTGTTATAGGGCAGCTCCAGCATGCGGATATAACCCCAGATCTCCTCGCTGGTCATCTGCGCCAGCGGGTTGAATTTGTACAAGGTACGTTCAGGGGTAGAAAACGCCGTATCGATTTCCAACGCAGCCACCTGGCTGCGGGTGCCCGGGCTCTGGTCGCGGCGCTGGCCGGTGGCCCAGGCACGCACGCCTGCGAGCTTGCGGCGCAGCGGTTCGATCTTGCGTATGCCACAGCACTCGCCATGACCGTCCTTATAGAAGCTGAACAGGCCCTTCTCTTTGACGAAGGGTTCCAGCTTGCTCTGGTCCGGCGAGATCAGTTCGATGTCGATCTTGTAGAACTCACGCACCTGTTCGATGAACCGGTAGGTTTCCGGGTGCAGGCGGCCGGTGTCGAGGCTGAACACCTTGACGTTCTTGTTCAGTTTCCAGGCCATGTCCACCAGCACCACATCCTCGGCGCCGCTGAAGGAAATCCACAGGTCGTCACCGAACTGGCTGAACGCCAGCTTGAGGATGTCCTGAGCGGACTTGTTGGCATAGGTCGTGGCGAGTTCAACGACGTCGAAGGCTTGGTTCATCAGGACGGTTCCTACAGGTCAGTGGCGCTGAGCGCTCTATAGGGGGCGATGGTATCAAAATCTACCCTGCGTTGCGGCGGCGTGCTTGAGTCGCTAGAGTTCGCCAGTCCTTTTGCTCGCTCAACTTGAATAATACGAACGGAGTGTCCTGTGGAAATTGCCTGTCTCGACCTGGAAGGGGTACTGGTTCCGGAAATCTGGATCGCCTTCGCCGAAAAAACCGGTATCCAATCCCTGCGCGCCACCACCCGTGACATTCCCGACTACGACGTGTTGATGCAGCAGCGCCTGCGTATCCTCGATGAGCACGGGCTCAAGCTTGCCGATATCCAGGAAGTGATTGCCACCCTCAAGCCACTGGACGGCGCCATCGAGTTCGTCAACTGGCTGCGCGAGCGCTTTCAGGTAGTGATCCTCTCCGACACCTTCTACGAATTCTCCCAGCCGCTGATGCGTCAGCTGGGCTTTCCGACCTTGCTTTGCCATCGCCTGATCACGGATGAAAACGACCGGGTGGTCAGCTACCAACTGCGCCAGAAAGATCCCAAGCGCCAGTCGGTATTGGCGTTCAAGACGCTGTACTACCGAGTGATTGCGGCGGGGGATTCCTATAACGACACCACCATGCTGGGTGAGGCAGACCGGGGGATTCTGTTCCATGCGCCGGAGAATGTGATTCGCGAGTTCCCGCAGTTTCCGGCGGTGCATACGTTTGAGGATTTGAAGCGGGAGTTTATCAAGGCGTCCAGCCGACAGTTGAGCCTGTAAATTATCTGGCGCGGCTGATGGCCTCATCAGGAGCAGGCCCCCTCTCCCAAGGCCCTCCCAGCCCCGCCTAAATGCCCGCCAGCAACCGCTCATAAGGGATACACAATCCCTCATGCAGGCGTTTGATCATCGCCAGGCTCAGCTTGCGCTTGCCGTTCAACACTTCTGAAACGCGCCCGCTGGGGCCGATGAATGGCTCCAGATCGCGGGCAGTCAAGCCCATTTGTTCCATGCGGAATTTGATCGCTTCCACTGGGTCCGAAGGCGGCATCGGAAAGTGCTCCGCCTCGTACTTCTCAATCAGAACAGCGAGAACTTCCAGCTCGTCACCTTCGGCACTGCCGCTGGCCGCTCCCCAAATTTGCTCGACGCGCGCGAGCGCAGCGGCCAGGTCTTCCTGAGAGTGAATAGGTTTGATGTTCATTACACGGTCTCCGCATTGATTGTGTCGTACTGCGCGTGGGTGCCGACAAAGCGGATGAAGCCAAGCTGTCGCTCATAATCGATCGCCATGATCACCCGGTACTTGTTGCCGCCCACGTTGAATACAACCCTGCCGCTTTTGAGGATGCTTGCAGTCCTGAGCTCGGCCTTGAGTGCCTGTGGTGTTGGGTAAAGGGTCTTTTCCATATGGCGATACCACTCGACCAAGGGCGTTTTTGCATCGGCAGAAGCCGGGTGGCTTTCCCAGAACCTTCGTAAGGTTGAGAGGGCGATTATTCGCATCGCTCTTTCCTCCCATATTGGGAGATAGTAGGCCCGAGTGGGTGAGCATGCAATCCCTGAAACAAGCTCTGACGATTGAGTGGCATATGTGATCCTTCACAGACGGCGGTGGGCGGCGGAAGTCGGACGCTATCGCGCCGCTCACTGTTGGTCCATTACCGTTCTGATTCAGGTTTTTTCGTGCCGAACTCGCTGCCCTCAGCGGCAGGAGTGGCTTGGGTGCTAGAGGCCTTCCAACGTGTGTAACAACACCTGTACCTTGGTCAGCGACTCCTGATATTCCGCCTCCCACTGCGAGTCCGCTACGATCCCGCCGCCGCCCCAGCAGCACACCTGCGCGTCCTTGACCAGCAAACTGCGGATGGCGATAGAGCTGTCCATTTCGCCGCGCACGTCCAGGTACATCAGCGAACCGCAGTACAGGCCGCGTCGGGTCGGCTCCAGTTCGTCGATGATCTGCATCGCGCGGATCTTCGGCGCACCGGTGATGGAGCCGCCGGGGAAGCTGCCGGCGATAAGGTCGAGGGCATCTTTATCGTCGGCTAATGTGCCGGTGACGCTGCTCACCAGATGGTGCACGTTGGGGTAGCTTTCCAGGCTGAACAATTCGGGTACTTTTACCGAGCCGATACGGCAACTGCGGCCGAGGTCGTTGCGCAGCAGGTCGACGATCATCAGGTTTTCTGCGCGATCCTTGGGACTGGCCAAGAGTTCGGCGGCGTGTGCCGCATCTTCTTGCGGCGTCGGGCCGCGGGGGCGGGTGCCTTTGATCGGGCGGGTTTCAACCTGGCGCTGGCTGACCTTGACGAAGCGTTCCGGTGACAGGCTGAGCACCGCGCCACCTTCCGGCAGGCTCTGGAACCCGGAAAACGGCGTTGGGCAGGCCTCGCGCAGCGCGCAATAGGCGGACCATGGATCACCGATGCAGGGCGCGCGAAAGCGCTGGGCGAAGTTGACCTGGTAGCAGTCGCCGGCCTCGATATAGTCCTGAATACGCACGATGGCCTGCCGATAGGCCTCGGCCGTCAGGTCCGGTGCCATGGGACCTTGCAACTTGAACGCCGCAGACCTGTCGCCGACGCCGACGCTGAACAGGCTGATCAGGCGTTGCCGTTCGCTGTCTGCGAGACTGGGGTGGAATACCAGTTGGCTGGACTGCGCAGCGTGATCGCTGATCAGCGCCCAGGCATACAGTCCGAAGCGCGCGTCCGGCAGGTGCAAGTCGTCTACCGCCAGGTGCGGCATCTGTTCCAGGTGTCGGCCGAAATCGTAACTCAGATAGCCGATCAAGCCACCGGCAAACGGCAGCTCCAAGCCAGCGGGCAATGCCGCTTCGCCCAAGTACGTCAGGCTTTTGCGCAAACGTTGCAGGAAATCGCCGCCGCTTTCGTCAGGCGCAACCGCCAAGGTCGCCTCAGGCCAGGCGCTGAGCAGGTCATAACGGCCACGCTCGGCCGCCGGGCGGCCGCTGTCGAGCAGCACCGCACCGGGCGCATGGCGAATCGCCGCAAAATACTCGGCGGGGTTGGCTCGATAGGGCAACGGGTAAACGGAACAGGTCGGCATGCGGGGGTGGATCAGCCAGTGGCGCGGGAGAGGGGATTGTAGTCCCCTGTAGGATTTGCTCCTAGAGGGGATGTCGGGGATAGACAGTTCGAAGGCCGGATCAGCCTTCCACGGGCGGTATATGGCCAAACATCTCTTGCACGAACTTCACCCGTTCTTCCGGGGTTTCGCTCACGCCAGCGGCTTTCAGTTCTTCCAGTCGCGCCTCCACCGCATGGGTGCGCAGGGTCAGGCCGCAGTCGTTGGCAATCTGGATATTCAGCCCCGGCCGCGCGTTCAATTCCAGGATCAGCGGGCCTTTTTCCTGGTCCAGCACCATGTCCACACCGATATAGCCCAGGCCGCACAGTTCATAGCAGCCGGCCGCCAGCTTCATGAAACCGTCCCAGTTGGGCAGTTGTACGCCGTCCACCGCATTGGTGGTATCGGGGTGCTTGGTGATGATGTTGTTCAGCCAAGTGCCACGCAACGTCAGGCCGGTGGCGAGGTCGACGCCCACACCTATCGCGCCCTGGTGCAGGTTGGCCTTGCCACCGGACTGGCGCGTCGGCAAGCGCAGCATCGCCATCACCGGATAGCCCATCAGCACGATGATGCGGATGTCCGGCACGCCTTCGTAGCTGATGCTCTTGAAGATCTGGTCGGGTACCACGCGGTATTCGATCAAGGCGCGATCGCGGTGGCCGCCCAGGGAGTAGAGGCCGGTAAGAATGCTGGAAATCTGGTGCTCGATTTCCTCATGGCTGATGATCTTGCCGGACACCGTGCGATAGCGCCCCTCAAAGCGGTCCGCCACCACCAGGATGCCGTCGCCGCCGGCGCCCTGGGCGGGCTTGATCACGAAGTCGCTGCGCCCGCCGATGATTTCGTCGAGCTTGTCGATTTCCTTCTCGGTGGAGATGACTCCATACATTTCAGGTACGTGAATACCGGCCGCCATGGCCCGTTCCTTGGTGATGATCTTGTCATCCACGATCGGGTACAGGCTGCGCTTGTTGTACTTGAGCACGTAGTCGGCGTTCCGCCGGTTGATGCCCATGATCCCGCGCGCTTCCAGGGCCTTCCAGGTCTTCCAGAAGCCGAACATTAGGAGTCAGCCTTCAGGAATGCCTTGAAACGTACCAGTTCGGTCAGGCGGTAGCCGCGATAACGGCCCATGGCCAGCATGAAACCCACCAGGATCAGCAGGATCGCCGGGAAGGTGAACACGAAGTAGATCAGCTCCGGCACGCTCATGATGATGTGCGCCAGGGATGCCGCGAACAGCGTGCCGATTGCCACTTTCAGCGCATGGTTGGCGCCGCGCTCTTCCCAGGTGATCGACAGGCGTTCGATGGTCATGGTCAGGATCACCATCGGGAACAGTGCCACCGACAGGCCCCGCTCCAGGCCCAGCTTGTGGCTGAACAGGCTGATGGCGGCAATCAGCACCACCACGAAGGTCAGCACCACCGACAGCCTCGGCAGCATCTGCAGCTTCAGGTGTTCCAGGTAGGACCTGAGCGACAGCCCCAGCGCGGTGATGATTGTAAACAGCACAATCCCGAAACCCAGTTGCGTCTCGCGGAAGGCCAGGGCGATCAGCACCGGGGTAAAGGTGCCGAGGGTCTGCAGGCCGATCAGGTTACGCAGGATCAGGATCACCAGCACGCCAATCGGGATCATCACCATGATCATGAACGTCTGTTGGGTTTGCAGCGGCAGGCCGTACAGCGAGTATTCGAGGAAGTTGGCGTCGGTGTTTTCGTCGGTCAGCTTGGCCAGGCGAATCGCGTTCATTTCGCTGTTGTTCAGGCTGAAGGTCACCATGGCTTTCTTGCCGCCATCGACCGTGATCAGGTTTTCATCGCCGGTCCACCACAGCAGGCGGTCGGCGGGCAGGCCTTGTTCACCGGTTTCCGGGTTGAAGTACAGCCAGTCATTCCCATTGAAGCTGCGCAGCCACAGTTCCGGAGATTGCGGCTGGTCGGCGACGAGGCGAATGGTGTGGACTTTTTCCACCGGTACGTGGGCGATGGACAGCAGCAATTCAACGATCTTGGCCTTGTGCGACGTCGATGGGTCGCCCGCCAGCAGCAGTTTCACATTGTCGTCGTTGAGGTTGTTGGTGCGCTTGATGGCTTCGGTAATAAAGGTCTCGACGTCTGCCGAGTGCTGGCGAATCGGCGCGAGCAAGGCTTCGGCGGCGATTTTTTCCGGGCCCTCCACGGCGATGCTGTCGCGGAACGTCGGGCCCTTGATCTTGACCTTTTCACCGCTGTAGCGCTTGGTCAGCACCAGGCGGTAATACAGGGTCTGGTTGCCCTTGGCGCGGCGCGCCGACCAGGTGACCTTGCGGTTGCCATCGGCGCGATTGACGCTCACCCCGTAGTTGTTCGAAATAAAGCTCTCATTGAGGCTGACGAAGTCGCGGCTCAACGGCGGCACGAACATCGAAACCTTCACCGGGTCCTTGGGGTTGGCGACGAACTCGACCTTCGCGTCGATGTTCCATAAGTCATCGGTGGCGTCCTCGGTGACAGGGATGCCCAGCACGAAGATCTGGTAGGCGGTGACCGAAATACCCAGCACCACCAGAATGGTGATCAGGATTTTCAGGTGCAGGGTCAGAGAGCGCATTCGGTTTACTCGGCGGTATGAGCGTCGGCGGCGCAGGCAGGTTTGCCTGCTGCATATTTAAGGCTGGGGTCGATCAGCGCATCAAAGCGCTTGAGCGCTTCGGAGCCGATCAGCAGCGGGTATTGGAAGGTGCTGCGGTCAGTCAAGTTCACTTCGATGCTGCGTAAAGCGCTGCCCATGCAGATATCCAGGGCAATCACCGGACGAGCGGTGTACTGCTTGTCCTCATCGGGGTCGTAATCATCGGCACGGCGCTTGATCTTGCTGACGCGGGCCAGTGGACGTTCGATGGGGTGGGAATGGGCGGCATCGATGGCCAGGTAGAAGCGTACCCAGGATTCCCCATTGCGCTTGAAGCGTTTGATATCGCGCGCACTCAGCGAAGCGGTCTTGGCGCCCGTGTCGAGTTTGGCCGCGACTTCCAGGTCGAGGCCCGCCAGCTTGGCGTATTCATTCAGGCCATACACCGTCTTCTCGGCGGCAACGCCAAGGCTCGGCAGGGACAGTAGGCATAACAGTAGGGGGAAGGGCTTGAGTCTCATAATTCCTGAGGCGATGCAGTGCGAAATTCAAGGCGACTGGCATTACTGCGCAAGCTCCCTCGTGCGCCATTTCATCTAGCGATGTCAGGCAAATGCGGCGGGCATTCTAACATGATGCTTTTTTGGCGCCAGCGCTGGCAGGCGGCCATGCTCTTGGATCCACGCCGGAGGTTATTAGACGATTGTCGACAATGTTGATTTATTCTTTGACTAAGCAGGGGTAATTGGCTAGTTTTTGCAGCATTGCTTTTAAAGGTGTCGACAATATGCTGGATCAAACGGAATCTCCGCCGGCGCTGTCGGACGAATCCCAAACTATGTCGGAAAACGTCTTCCGGCGAATCCAGGCCGCCATCGTCAAGGGCGAGATCGCCCCGGGCTCCAAGATTTCCGAACCTGAGCTGGCGCGCACCTATGGCATCAGCCGTGGCCCGCTGCGCGAGGCGATTCACCGCCTGGAAGGCCAACGCCTGCTGGTGCGGGTGCCCCACGTCGGCGCCCGCGTGGTGTCGTTGAGCCACGCCGAGCTGATCGAGCTCTATGAAATCCGCGAGTCATTGGAAGGCATGGCGTGCCGGCTGGCGGCCGAGCGCATGACCGACGCGGAAATCGAAGAGCTGCGCCAGGTATTGCACACCCACGAGCGGGATGCCGCGTTTCAGGCCGGTGTCGGCTATTACCAGCAGGAGGGCGACTTCGATTTTCATTACCGGATCATCCAGGGCGCCGGCAACCGCACCCTGACCCAGATGCTCTGCGGCGAGCTATACCAATTGGTGCGCATGTACCGCATCCAGTTTTCCGCCACCCCCAATCGTCCACGCCAGGCCTTTGCCGAGCATCACCGCATTCTTGACGCGATTGCCGATCGCGACGGTGAACTGGCCGAACTGTTGATGCGCCGGCATATCGGCGCTTCCAAACGCAACATCGCCCGTCACTTCCCGGACGGCGCTCCCCAATAAATAGAGGTGAGTCATGAGTTCCACGAACAACAGCACCCCAGGCCAGCGTTTCCGTGACGCGGTCGCCAGTGAACAGCCGTTGCAGGTGGTCGGTGCAATCAACGCCAACCACGCCTTGCTGGCCAAACGCGCCGGCTTCAAGGCGATTTACCTGTCCGGTGGCGGCGTGGCGGCAGGCTCCCTGGGTGTTCCGGACCTGGGCATCACCGGCCTGGATGACGTGCTGACCGACGTACGCCGCATCACTGACGTATGCGACCTGCCGCTGCTGGTGGACGTGGACACCGGTTTCGGTTCCTCGGCGTTCAACGTGGCGCGCACCGTCAAGTCGATGATCAAGTTCGGCGCGGCGGCCATCCACATCGAAGACCAGGTCGGCGCCAAGCGCTGCGGCCATCGGCCCAACAAGGAGATCGTGTCCCTGCAGGAAATGGTCGACCGCATCAAGGCCGCCGTGGACGCGCGCACCGATGACAGCTTCGTGATCATGGCCCGCACCGATGCCCTGGCCGTGGAAGGTTTGGAATCCGCCCTGGAGCGTGCCGCTGCGTGCATCGAGGCCGGTGCCGACATGGTGTTCCCGGAAGCCATCACTGAACTTGAGATGTACAAGCTGTTCGCCTCGCGGGTGAAAGCGCCGATCCTGGCCAACATCACCGAATTCGGCGCGACCCCGCTGTTTACCACCGAACAGTTGAAATCTGCCGATGTTTCCATCGTGCTGTACCCGCTCTCGGCCTTCCGCGCCATGAACAAGGCTGCCGAGAACGTCTACACCGCGATCCGCCGCGACGGTACGCAACAGAACGTGATCGACACCATGCAAACCCGCATGGAGCTTTACGATCGTATCGACTACCACACCTTCGAGCAGAAGCTCGACGCGCTGTTTGCCGCAAAGAAGTAGCAAGCGCGCCTCCTTGAATAACGACAAAATTGGAGAAAAACCATGGCTGAAGCAAAAGTATTGAGTGGTGCCGGCCTGCGTGGCCAGGTGGCCGGGCAGACCGCACTGTCGACCGTCGGCCAGGCCGGCGCCGGCTTGACCTATCGCGGCTATGACGTGCGTGAACTGGCCGCCGATGCGCAATTTGAAGAAGTCGCCTATCTGCTGCTGTACGGCGAACTGCCGACCAGCGCCGAACTGGCGGCCTACAGCGCCAGGCTGAGCCAGCTGCGCGACTTGCCGCAAGCGTTGAAAGAAGTGCTGGAACGCATCCCCGCCGACGCCCACCCGATGGACGTGATGCGCACCGGTTGCTCGTTCCTGGGCAATATCGAGCCGGAAAAAGACTTCAGCGTGCAGCGTGACGTCACCGATCGCCTGCTCGCCGCGTTCCCGGCAATCATGTGCTACTGGTACCGCTTCAGCCACGACGGCAAGCGCATCGACTGCGTCACCGACGAGCCCAGCATCGGCGGGCACTTCCTGCACCTGCTGCATGGCAAGAAGCCGAGCGATCTGCACGTCAAAGTGATGAATGTGTCGCTGATCCTCTATGCCGAGCACGAATTCAACGCCTCGACCTTCACTGCCCGGGTGTGCGCCTCGACCTTGTCCGACCTGTATTCCTGCGTCACCGCCGCCATCGGTTCCCTGCGCGGCCCGCTGCACGGCGGCGCCAACGAAGCGGCGATGGAGATGATCGAGCGTTTCGGTTCGGCCGAAGAGGCCGTCGAAGGCACCCTCGGCATGCTGGCGCGCAAGGACAAGATCATGGGCTTTGGCCACGCCATCTACAAAGACAACGACCCGCGTAATGAAGTGATCAAGGGTTGGTCGAAAAAACTCGCTGACGAAGTGGGCGACACGGTGTTGTTTGCGGTTTCCGAAGCCATCGACAAGACCATGTGGGAGCAGAAGAAGCTGTTCCCCAACGCCGATTTCTACCATGCCTCGGCGTACCACTTCATGGGCATCCCGACCAAGCTGTTCACGCCGATCTTCGTTTGTTCGCGGCTCACCGGCTGGGCGGCGCACGTGTTCGAGCAACGCGCCAATAACCGCATCATCCGTCCAAGCGCCGAGTACACCGGCGTTGAGCAGCGCAAGTTCGTGCCAATCGAACGTCGCTGAATTGCAGGCGTAACCCTGCTCTCTGTAGGAGCGAGCTTGCTCGCGAAGGTCGTCAACGATAACGCGGGCATACTGAATGATCGCGATGCCTGGACGTTTTTCGCGAGCAAGCTCGCTCCTACAGGGGCTGGTTCCCGCAGCACCCTATACCGTGACCGAGTCCTGACGATGAACACTGAATTTCGCAAACCGCTTCCCGGCAGCCGCCTGGATTACTTCGACGCCCGCGCGGCTGTCGAGGCAATCACTCCCGGCGCCTACGCCACCTTGCCGTATACCTCCCGCGTACTCGCGGAAAACCTGGTGCGTCGTTGCGACCCGGCCAGCCTCAATGCCTCCCTGAGCCAGTTGATCGAGCGCAAGCGTGACCTCGATTTCCCATGGTTCCCGGCCCGCGTGGTGTGCCATGACATCCTCGGCCAGACCGCTCTGGTAGACCTCGCCGGCCTGCGCGACGCCATCGCCCTGCAAGGCGGCGATCCGGCGCAGGTCAACCCGGTGGTGCCGACCCAGTTGATCGTCGACCACTCCCTGGCTGTCGAAGCCGGTGGCGCCGACCCGCAGGCGTTCGAAAAAAACCGCGCCATCGAAGACCGCCGCAACGAAGATCGCTTCCATTTTATCGAGTGGACCAAAAAGGCCTTCAAGAACGTCGACGTGATCCCGCCCGGCAACGGCATCATGCACCAGATCAACCTGGAGAAAATGTCACCGGTGATTCAGGTGCGCGACGGCGTGGCCTTCCCGGACACCTGCGTCGGTACCGACAGCCACACCCCGCATGTGGATGCCCTGGGCGTGATCGCCATCGGGGTCGGCGGCCTTGAAGCCGAAAGCGTGATGCTCGGGCGTGCCTCATGGATGCGCCTGCCGGAAATTGTCGGGGTGGAGCTGACCGGCAAGCTGCAGCCGGGCATCACTGCCACCGACATGGTGCTGGCGCTGACCGAGTTCCTGCGCCAACAGAAAGTCGTCGGCGCATGGCTGGAATTCTTCGGTGAAGGCGCTTCGGCCCTGACCCTGGGCGACCGTGCCACCATCTCCAACATGGCCCCGGAATACGGCGCAACTGCGGCGATGTTCTACATCGACCCGCAGACCATCGCCTACCTGAAGCTCACCGGTCGCGAAGAGGAACAGGTCGCCCTGGTGGAACAGTACGCACGCCACACCGGGCTGTGGGCCGACGAGCTGAAAGGCGCGCAATACGAGCGCGGTCTGAGGTTCGACCTGTCCAGCGTGGTGCGCAACATGGCGGGCCCGAGCAACCCTCACGCCCGTGTCGCCACCCGTGACCTGGCGGCCAAAGGCATCAGCGGCCAGTGGGACGACGTGCCGGGGCAAATGCCCGACGGCGCAGTGATCATTGCCGCCATCACCAGTTGCACCAACACCAGCAACCCGCGCAACGTGATCGCCGCCGGCCTGCTGGCGCGCAACGCCAACCGGCTCGGGCTGACGCGCAAGCCGTGGGTCAAGTCGTCCCTGGCGCCGGGTTCGAAAACCGTGGCCATGTATTTGGAAGAGGCCGGCCTGGGGCATGAACTGGAAAAACTTGGTTTCGGCGTGGTGGCCTTTGCGTGCACGACCTGCAACGGCATGTCCGGCGCGCTCGACCCGGTGATCCAGCAGGAAATCATCGACCGCGACCTCTACGCCACCGCTGTGCTGTCAGGTAACCGCAACTTCGACGGGCGTATTCATCCGTACGCCAAGCAGGCCTTCCTCGCTTCGCCGCCGCTGGTAGTGGCCTATGCGATTGCCGGCACCATTCGTTTCGATATCGAGAAAGACGTGCTCGGGCTCGACGTCGACGGCAAGGAAATCCGCCTGCAGGACATCTGGCCGAGCGACGAAGAGATCGACGCAGTGGTCAAGGCCTCGGTCAAGCCGGAACAGTTTCGCGCCGTGTATATCCCGATGTTCGCGATTCACGAAGACACCGGCCCTAAAGTCACCCCGCTGTACGACTGGCGCCCGCAAAGCACCTATATTCGCCGCCCGCCGTATTGGGAGGGCGCCTTGGCCGGCGCACGTCCGCTCAAGGGCATGCGCCCGCTGGCCGTGCTGCCGGACAACATCACCACCGACCACCTGTCGCCCTCCAACGCGATCATGCTCGACAGCGCCGCCGGCGAGTACCTGGCGAAAATGGGCTTGCCGGAAGTTGACTTCAACTCCTACGCGACCCACAGGGGCGACCACCTGACCGCACAGCGCGCCACCTTCGCCAACCCGAAACTGTTCAACGAAATGGTGCAGGAAAACGGCAAGGTCAAGCAGGGCTCCCTGGCGCGTATCGAGCCGGAAGGCACGGTCACGCGCATGTGGGAAGCCATCGAAACCTACATGGAACGCAAGCAGCCGCTGATCATTATCGCGGGCGCCGACTATGGCCAGGGTTCGTCCCGCGACTGGGCGGCCAAGGGCGTGCGCCTGGCCGGTGTGGAAGCGATCGCCGCCGAAGGTTTCGAGCGCATCCACCGCACCAACCTGGTCGGCATGGGCGTGTTGCCCCTGGAGTTCTTGCCGGGCACCGACCGCCACACCCTCAAGATCGACGGCAGCGAAACCTATGACGTGGTCGGCGAACGCACGCCGCGCGCGCAATTGACCCTGGTGATCAACCGCAGGAATGGCGAGCGTGTCGAAGTGCCGGTGACCTGCCGCCTGGACACCGCTGAAGAAGTGTCGATCTACGAGGCGGGCGGCGTGTTGCAACGTTTTGCCCAGGACTTCCTGGAATCGGCGGCGACGGCCTGAGGGGTTAACCATGGCACACGTAGCGCAAATCAAGATCCCCGCCACCTATATGCGTGGCGGCACCAGCAAGGGGGTTTTCTTCAGCCTCGAGGACCTGCCGCCCTCGGCGCAGGTACCGGGCGCTGCCCGCGACGCCTTGCTGTTGCGGGTGATCGGCAGCCCCGACCCCTATGACAAGCAAATCGATGGCATGGGCGGCGCCACGTCCAGCACCAGCAAAACCGTGATCCTGGCCAAGAGCACGCGTGCCGGGCACGACGTGGATTACCTGTTCGGCCAGGTGTCCATCGACAAGCCATTTGTCGACTGGAGTGGCAACTGCGGCAACCTCTCGGCGGCGGTCGGTTCGTTCGCCATCAGCGCCGGCCTGGTCGACCCAGGCCGCGTACCCCACAACGGCGTGGCCGTGGTGCGCATATGGCAAGCCAATATCGGCAAGACCATCATCGCCCATGTGCCGATCACCGACGGCGCTGTGCAGGAAACCGGTGATTTTGAACTGGATGGCGTGACCTTTCCGGCTGCCGAAGTGCAGCTGGAATTCATCGACCCGGCGGCGGAAGAAGAGGGCGGTGGTGGCTCGATGTTCCCCACCGGCAACCTGATCGATGAGCTGGAAGTGCCCGGCGTCGGCACCTTCAAGGCCACCCTGATCAACGCCGGCATCCCGACGATTTTTATCAATGCTCAAGACCTCGGCTACACCGGCACTGAATTGCAAGGCGCGGTCAACGGCGACCCGAAAGCCCTGGCGATGTTCGAGACCGTGCGTGCCTATGGCGCGTTGCGCATGGGCCTGATCAAGCACCTGGACGAAGCAGCCCTGCGCCAGCACACACCGAAGCTGGCGTTTGTGGCCAAGCCTGCGGATTACGTGGCGTCCAGCGGCAAGGCGATCAAGGCCGGCGATGTGGATTTGCTGGTGCGGGCGTTGTCCATGGGCAAATTGCACCACGCAATGATGGGCACGGCGGCGGTGGCGATCGGCACGGCGGCGGCGATTTCCGGCACCCTGGTCAACCAGGCGGCAGGTGGCATGGAGCGCAATGCCGTGCGCTTCGGGCATCCGTCGGGCACCTTGCGCGTCGGTGCCGAGGCGACTCAAGTGAACGGTGAATGGGTGGTGAAGAAAGCCATCATGAGCCGTAGTGCGCGGGTGTTGATGGAGGGGTTTGTGCGTGTTCCCGGCGATGCCTTCTAAAGCCCAACCCCATCCCTGTGGGAGGGGGTTTGAGCGATTCAATGTAGGAGCGAGCTTGCTCGCGAAAAACGCCCAGGCAACGCGTTCATTCTGGATAAACGCGGGGGCCCTGAGTTCTTCGCGAGCAAGCTCGCTCCTACCAAAAGCCTTAACTGACTGGCAATAGGTCTTGCCCCTCCCACAAGGGATCTCTATTCCAAGGCAGGCAACCAGACCGGCCCTGATGATCAACCGTGACCCTGAGGAATAAACCACCTTTTTGGAGAACTGCCATGAGCGCCAACGTCGACCAGAACCATCGCCCCGACTACGATCAGGTCCTGCAGGACATTGCCGACTATGTCCTCACCTACCGGATCGAGTCCGAGGCCGCACTGGACACCGCCCGCAACTGCCTGATAGACACCCTCGGTTGCGGCCTGCTGGCCTTGCGCTTCCCTGAGTGCACCAAGCACCTTGGGCCGCTCGTCGAGGGTACCGTGGTGCCGTTCGGGGCACGGGTGCCGGGCACTTCGTTGCGGTTGGACCCGGTCAAGGCCGCCTGGGACATCGGCTGCATCGTGCGCTGGCTCGACTACAACGACACCTGGCTCGCGGCTGAATGGGGCCACCCTTCGGACAACCTGGGCGGCATCCTCGCCGTGGCCGATCACCTGTCGCAAAAACGCGTGGCCCATGGCGAGGCACCGTTGACCGTCCGCGCCGTGCTGGAAGCCATGATCATGGCCCACGAAATCCAGGGCGTGATTGCTCTGGAAAACGCCTTCAATCGCGTCGGCCTCGACCATGTGCTGCTGGTGAAAGTCGCCTCGACGGCAGTCACCGCCAAGCTGATGGGCGCCAACCGTGAGCAATTGCTCGCGGCCTTGTCCCATGCGTTTGTCGACGGGCAGGCGTTGCGCACTTACCGCCATGCGCCGAACGCCGGTTCGCGCAAATCCTGGGCAGCGGGCGATGCGTCGAGTCGCGGGGTGCGCCTGGCGGATATCGCATTGCGCGGCGAGATGGGTATCCCCGGCGTGCTGAGCGCGCCACAGTGGGGGTTCTACGACGTATTGTTCAGCCATACCAACAAGGATCTGGCCCTCAAACCTGAAGAGCAACGCAGGTTCAGCCTGTCCCAGCTCTACGGTACCTACGTGATGGAAAACGTGCTGTTCAAGATCAGCTTCCCCGCTGAATTCCATGCGCAGACGGCCTGCGAAGCGGCGGTGACCTTGCATCCATTGGTGAAGAACCGCCTGCATGCAATCGAGCGCATCGTGATCACCACCCACGAGTCGGCGATTCGCATCATTTCCAAAGTCGGCCCCTTGGCCAACGCGGCGGACCGCGACCATTGCCTGCAATACATGACCGCCGTGCCGTTGGCCTTCGGCAACCTGGTGGCCGAGCACTATGAGGATCAATTCCATGCTGCCCACCCGATCATCGATGAGCTGCGCGGGAAAATGGTGATCGTCGAAGACCCCCGTTACAGCCGCGAATATCTGCAGGCCGACAAGCGCTCCATCGCCAATGCGGTGCAGGTGTTCTTCACCGACGGCACCTGCACCGAGCAGGTGGCGGTGGAATATCCGATTGGCCATCGTCGTCGTCGAGAGGATGGAATCCCGCTGCTGGAAGACAAGTTCAAAGCCAACCTGGCGACGCGGTTTACCGCGCAGCGCAGTGCCGAAATCTTTGCGTTGTGCAAGGACCAGGCACGGCTGGAAGCGACCCCCGTCAACCGATTCATGGACCTGTTCATGATCTGAAAAACACCACACAACCCAATGTGAGAGGGGCGGTGCGACGATTCGACTTGCCCCCGATAGCAGAGTGTCAGTCAACAGGTTCATTGGCTGATCCACCGCTATCGGGAGCAAGCCCCCTCCCACATTTTCTTGCTTGTGTTCAGCCTTCGAACCGCAAAATCACCCGACGGTTGTGCTTGCTCTTCTTCTCGATTTTCTCGCAGAACACCCGGCCGATTTCCTCGGTGTTGAGCACATGGGTGCCACCGCACGGCTGGATGTCGATGCCGGGAATCTCAATCACCCGTACGGAACCCTGGATGACCGGCGGCGCAACGGCCTGGGTGCGGGTGATCTGCAGCAGCGTCGAATATTCCGTAGCCGGCATCGACA
Organism: Pseudomonas sp. R4-39-08; assembly: GCF_003852275.1. Classification (NCBI taxonomy): domain Bacteria; kingdom Pseudomonadati; phylum Pseudomonadota; class Gammaproteobacteria; order Pseudomonadales; family Pseudomonadaceae; genus Pseudomonas; species Pseudomonas sp. R4-39-08. The sequence continues at coordinate 4,307,728 of NZ_CP027733.1, read as the reverse complement.
GGGTTTTCACCGCGTGGGCCTGTTCGATCAAGGCGTTAAGGTCGCGGGTAATGGTGTCTTTATCCAGGGTCATTTCCGGCAGGTCGAAATCCAGGCGACCTTTGTCTGCACTGATACTGCATCCCGTCACCGGCGCGTCGATGATCGAGCACAGCAAGTGCAGGCAAGTATGCATCTTCATATGCTGGTAGCGCCGCTCCCAATCCAGGCCGGCGTCTACCTGGACGCCAGCGGTCAGGTGCGCGGGGCACTGTTCCACCTGATGCCAGATGATCGAGCGCAGCACCGGATCGCGCACCGTGCCGGTGACTGCCACGCGGGTGCCATCGGCCAGGGTGAGGTGGCCAGTGTCACCCGGTTGCCCACCGCCGGTGGGGTAGAACAGCGTGTGCTCCAGGGCGACGCCATGCTCGCTGACCGCAATCACCCGGGCGCTGAAGGCGTTTTGATAAGGTGCGCTGTCGAACAGCGCCAGGGTTTCCATGGTATGCACGGACATGTTCAACCTCCGACGATCAGTGGGCTGGTTTGCAGCAGGTGACGCACCATTGCGCTCAAGCCAGGGGGGGAGAGCAGGGTGATCTCGAACGCGGGGCCGCAGACTTTCAGATTCAGCGGCAGGCGCGGCAGTTGCTCGCCGGTATCGAGGCGGCGCAGGCGAAACTGCAGGTGATGACGCTCTTTCACCGTGGGTTCGAGCATCAGCCCTGGCAGCGGATGGAAGTCGGCGTCCAGCACCGTGACCTTATGGCCGGCATCCACCTCGCCGACCACGTGCAGGCGCTCATCCAGGGCGAATGCGCCAAGGTAGCTGCTGTGATCCGATTCATCGTTTTTCTGCAGCTGGATCTGGTTGACCACCTTGACCTTGGTGCCCGCCGGCACGTCCTGGGTAATGACACAGGAGGGGCTGATAAATACGTTGTCGCCGATCTGCACATAGCCCAGCACCCGTGCCCCGGCGCCGACCTCGACATTGTTGCCCAGGCGTGGATGGCGCTTGCCGTCCGGGTTGTTGGCGATACCGCGCGCGCCCAGGGTCACGCCACACAGGATGTAGCAGTCGTTACCGATCTCGCAGGTTTCGCCGATGACCGTGCCGTAGCCATGGTCCAGCACAAAGCGCCGGCCGATGCGCGCAGCCGGGTGAATCTCGGCCCCGGAGAGGATCTTGCCCTGGTTGCTGAGCTTGAGGGCGATGCGGGTAAAGACGCCGGGGGCGGGCTCCGGGAAATTCCACACCAGGTGCGCAAGCCGGTAGAACAACACCGCCTTGAACGAGGCGTAGGATTCCAGGATCAATTCGCCGCGCCCGCGCGAGGCCGGGTCGCGATAGGCGTAGGCGATCAAGTCCTCGGCCACCGCCTGGGCGGCAGTCTGCACCAGCGGCGCCAGGTGCGGTTCCAGTTGCTTCATCTGCGCAGGCGTCAGGGTTTGGATGAGGTGGGTCAGCAACTCATCGTGCAGCTGTTGCATGTCGATAAAGCCTCCCATGGAGGCACCCCCGCATTCTGGTTGGTTGGGTAACCGGTTATTCGAAACTGGGCAGGTAGCTGTCGGCATTGTCGTAGACCATGGTCAGCACCACCGTTTCGGGCGGCAGTTCCGGGGCGAGTTGGGCGACTGCGACCATGTTGGCGGCTGAGGACAGCCCCAGACTGATGGCGTCGGTGCGCATGATGCGTTTGATCATTTCCAGGCACGCCGAGTGCGACACCTTGAGCATGCCGTCCAGTACGTCCAGGTTGAGAATGCTCGGGATCAGCCCAATCGACAGGCCCTGGATGGCGTGCGAGGCGTGCTGGTCCTTGAGCAGGTCGCATTCCTCCGGCTCCACGCCCATCACGCGGATCGCCGGCCAGGCGGCCTTGAGGGTTTCGCCGATACCGGTGATATGCCCACCGGTGCCGATGCCGCTGACGAAGTAGTCCACACGCCGCTCACCGAAGGCGCGGATGATTTCCGGCGCGGTGGTGTCGCGGTGGGTTTGCGGGTTGGCGCCGTTGCGTTGCTGGTTGAGCATCACGTAGTTGGGATTTTCCAACTGCAGCTCCATGCACTTTTCGCCGTGGGAATTGTTACCGAGGCGGCTGTCCGACAGCACCACCCGGGCGCCGTACAGGCGCAGCAGCTTCTGTTTTTCGGGGCTGTAGTTGTCCGGAATCACCAGCACCACTTTGTAGCCAAGCACATTGCCCGCCATCACCAGGCCGATACCGGTATTGCCGCCGCTGGGTTCGATGATGGTCTGCCCGGAGTCGCGCATCAGCACGCCACGGCGTTCGGCGTCGAGGATCATGCCCAGGGCGATGCGCGCCTTGTGGCTGCCGCCCGGGTTGAGGGATTCCAGCTTGGCATAGACCTCAATGCCGAGGTCTTCGGAAAACTGCGCCAGACGTACGATCGGGGTATGGCCGATCACGTCGAGAATGGAGTTATGCAGCATCAGTCGGCCCCCGATCAGTACAGCGGCATGTCGGGTTCGACGTCGCGCACCCAGTGTTTCATGCCGCCCTGCAGCACCTTGGTATTGGCGAAGCCTGCGGCCAACAAGGTACTGGCGGCCTGCTCGGCACGGGTCCCGGCATAGCAGATCAGGTAATGGGTGTTGTCGCGGCTCAGGCTGTCGAGCTGTTCATCCAGCTCTGCCAGGGGGATGTGCACCACCCCCGGCAATTTGCACACTTCCAGTTCGCTGGCGTCACGCACGTCGAGCAAGACGTCGGCGCTGCGGTGGTTGTCGATCACTTGCTTGAGCACGCGGGGCTTGATGTAGCGTTCCTCGGCGAGGGACGGTTGGCTCGGCACCGCATCCGCGCACAGCGTCGGTGCGACGGCTTCGCTGTGGCGCCGTTCCGAGCAGCACGGGCAGTCGGCACGGCGCTTGAAGCGGATCTCGCTGAATTTCATCGCCAGCGCATCGAAGCGCATCAAGCGGCCGGACAAGGGTTCACCAATACCGATGAGCAATTTGATCGCCTCGGTCGCCTGGATCATCCCGACCACCCCCGGCAGCACGCCGATCACCCCACCGGCGTTGCAATTGGGCGCCAGTTCCGCAGGCGGTGCACTGGGAAACAGGCAGCGGTAGCAAGGCCCACCTTTATAGTTGAGTACGCTGATTTGTCCGTCGAAACGGTAGATGGCGCCGTACACCAAGGGTTTGCCCAATTGTACGCAGGCGTCATTGACCAGGTAGCGGGTCTCGAAATTGTCCGTGCCGTCGATCACCAGGTCATAGGCGCCCACCAGCTCCAGGGCGTTGTCGGCAGTGAGCGCAGTGTTGTGCGCGTTGATCTGGATGTGGCGGTTGAGGTCCTGCAAGCGTTGCTTGGCGGATTCCACCTTGGGCAGGCCCAGGGTGCTGTTGCCATGCACGATCTGGCGTTGCAGGTTGCTGCTTTCCACCACGTCGAAGTCCACCAGGCCCAGGGTGCCGATGCCGGCCGCTGCCAGGTAAAGACTGATGGGCGAGCCCAGGCCACCGGTGCCGATGATCAGCACCTTGGCCTTTTTCAGGTTCAACTGACCTTCACGGCCGACGCCGGGCAGGGTGATATGGCGGACGTAGCGTTGCACTTCCTCATTGCTCAGGGTGTCGATGCCGCCGGAGGTGGCGAGCAGCACTTCGATCCGGGCCTTTGCCGGCAAGCTGTCGTCAGCGTCGATCAGCTCCTCCTCGGCGGTGAACAGGAAGTGTTCCTTGAGCTGGTTGTTCTTCTCGTGAAACAGGTGCTGGCGCAACTGTGGGTGACTGTCGCAGAGGTTTTCAATGACTTCGCGCAATGTCGATCCGGCGCCCTCGAGGGTCGATTCCGGCAGCTTGGCCACGCGAACCAGAATGTCAGGGAAAGAGACAGCGTTCATGGACAACTCCGTGTGCAGGTCGTTGAAAGGTTGAAGGGCGAAATGCTTGCCATCCCAGGCAAACAGCTTTGACCCCAGGGCCTGGCCTTGGCGAACATCCACCACCAGGTAACTGACGGGATAGATCGGCTCGCCGAGAAACAGCGCCTTGTCCTGGTCTTCCTCGCTGAAATAGGCACCGACATCCGGGTGCGAGTGGTAGATCACCACCACCGGGTTGTCGCTGCGAAACGCCTTGTTCATCAACAAGGTGTCGGCGACTGAAAAGGTGTAGCCGCTGGCCGCGCTGCGCGGGTACATCTGCGGATTCTTGCGGTGCAACTCGTTCTGGATATTGCTGCCCAGGTACACGCTGCCATCGGCGAAGATGAAGCCACAGCATTCCTCGGGATAGCTGCGGCTTGCGTGGGCGTAGATCTGTTCCAGGGCTTCGGGGCGCAGGACGTCCATGTTTCTCTCGCGTCGCTGGGTGGGGGGTGGGGTGCTCAATTTTTCTTGGCCAGCAGTTTTTCGATCGGCAACTTGGTGATCGCAAAACCGCCCAGCAGGATCGCCGAGTACAGCATCAGGTCACGGGAAATTTCCACGCCTTCGTACCAGGCGCCGATGATCACCGCGAACACCGGAAAAATGATGAACACGAAGGACAAGATGATCGGGCTCAGGCGCTTGAGCAGCATGAAATACACAATGAAGCCGCCCACCGACGCCACCAGCCCGAGGTAGAACAGCGCGCTCCAGGAGCGCAGGGTGATGTCGTCGAAGGTCGGGGTCTCGAACCACAGGCCGGCCACGAACAGCATCAGCCCGGCAATGCCGATGGGCAGGGTGTTGTAGGTGATGACACTGATGGCGCTGCCTTTTTGCTTGGTAATCACGTAGCACAACGCGTGCATGATCGCGGCGGTCAGAATCGCCAATACGCCGAAAAACTCGGCGTGGTCCAGTTGCAGGCCCTGGCTTTTGATGATCATGTAGAGGCTGGCGAACCCGATGCCGATGCCGACCACCTGGGAGAGGTAGATGCGCTCACGCAGGAACAGCGCGGAGAAGATCAGGATGAACACCGGCATGCAGCTGAACAGCAGGGCGGTCAGGCCGGACGAGACATGCATCTCGCCGTAGTTGAGCAGGTAATAGGGAATGCTGAAGTAGGACAGGGTCACGAACACGAAGAACCAGCGGCTTTCTCGCGGAAACAGAATCGGCTCGCGGCGCACCATGGCAAAACACAGGAACAACGGGAAGGCGATCAGGAAGCGCAGGCCCGCAGAGGTCAGTGGCGGCACGCTTTCCACCGCGATCTTGATGCCCAGCCAGGTCGTGCCCCAGCTCAAGCACACGATCAGGAACATGACGCTCGTGATCAGGCCGGCCAGCCACTGTTTGTGGGTTTTGGTTTTTGCAGTGTTTTCAAGAACGGCGGACATTGGCATCGTTTATTGCTTCCCTGAGCCGGAATTGAACTCTATATTGAACTTGTTATAAGTGATTCAATCCGGTGATTGAACCCGCAAAAGCACACTATTAGGGCGAATGATGACTGTCAAAACAAATATTGACATGGTGTCAATTATGCGTGAGGGGTTGTCCAACGGTCAGGGCGTGAAGTACAAGCGCCTGTCCGATGTCATGGAAAGGGGCATCCTTGAAGGCACGATTGAACCGGGAAGAAAACTGCCGCCCCATCGGGTGCTTTCCGACAATCTGGGTGTCACCATCGGCACCATCAGCCGGGCCTACGGTGAGCTGGAGCGGTTAGGGTTGGTGGTGGCGCGTGTGGGTGACGGCACATTCGTGCGCAAGCGTGGGATGGAGCGCCAGCGTGATGAGGGCTTTCGCAATTTCAGCGAGGAGCCACGCCAGTACTTCGATATGAGCCGCAACATGCACATTCCCGGGCAGGAAACGGTGTTTCTCGCCCAGAGCTTCCAGACCCTGTCGACCAACGGCAAATTCCTCCAGGACATCAGCGCCTACACCCCGGACGCAGGCCTGCCGCGCTACCGTGAGGCCGGTGCGCAATGGCTGGTGCAACGCGACTTCCATCCGATTCCCGAGCAGGTCATCTGCGTCAATGGCGGCCAGCACGGCCTGCTCTGCGCGATGATGGCGTTGCTGCGCGCCGGCGACACGGTGGTCACCGAGCAACTGACTTACCCAGGGCTGATCACTGCCGCGCGTATGCTGGGTGTGCGGCTGATCGGGCTGGAAATGGACGAAGAAGGTGTGCTGCCGGGCGCACTGGATGAAGTCTGTCGTAATCACCGGGTTTCGGCGCTGTACTGCACACCGACCATCCAGAATCCTACGACGGCGGTGTTATCGGTGGCGCGCCGGGAGGCCTTGGTCAAAGTCTGTCGCGAACACAATCTGCTGATTCTCGAGGACGAGGCCCATGGCGTTTTGGTGGAAGACCGCCCGCCACCGTTGAGCGCCTTTGCGCCCGAGCGGACGATTTTGATCAGCAGCCTGAGCAAAGCGGTGTCGGCTGGGCTGCGCGTTGGCTACGTGCATGCGCCACCGGCGCTGGTCAGTCGGGTGTCGGCGGCGTTGCGTTCGACCTGCTGGATGGCCACCCCGGTGACCCTGGAGTTGGCGACCCAGTGGATCGAAAACGGCACGGCCGAATACCTGCTGCGCCAGCAGATCAACGAGATCAGCCGGCGCAAGGCGTTGGTCGAAGGCTTATTGAATGGACTGGCCTACCGTACTCACCTCAACAGCCCACACTTCTGGATCGAAGTGCCTGAACCCTGGCGCGCGTCGGAAATCGAGGCGGAGCTCAAACAGAACAATTACCTGATCGCGACCGCCGAGGCGTTCGCGGTGGGACAGACCGCAGTGCCGCAGTTCATCCGGGCGAGTATCTGTAATACGTCGGGGGATGATCAGCTGTTGCGCGAGGGCTTCGATGCGCTGGCGACCGCGCTGGGGCAGGGTGGCGGCAGGTTTCATCTGTAAGCCTGATGTACACCGGCCACCATGTGGGAGGGGGCTTGCCCCCGATGGCGCTGGATCAGCCGGTTAATTCGCCAACTGACACACCTCCGTCAAGAGCAAACCTCCCAAAGGCTACTTGAACCGTCGCTCCACACCTTTCTCCACCAAAATCTTCGCTGAAATCTCTTCCACCGAAAAATGCGTGGAATTGATGTGCGCAATATTCTCGCGCCGGAACAGATTTTCTACTTCACGCACTTCAAATTCGCACTGGGCGTAGCTGGAATAGCGGCTGTTGGGCTTGCGTTCATTGCGGATCGCAGTGAGCCGGTCCGGGTCGATGGTCAGGCCGAACAGCTTGTGGGAGTGCGCGCGCAGGGCGGCTGGCAGCGTCAGATGTTCCATGTCGTCTTCGGTCAGCGGGTAGTTGGCCGCGCGGATACCGAATTGCATGGCCATGTACAGGCAGGTAGGTGTCTTGCCGCAGCGCGACACGCCAACCAGGATCAGGTCGGCTTTGTCATAGTAATGCGTGCGAGCACCGTCATCATTGTCGAGGGCGAAGTTCACCGCCTCGATCCGCTCCATATAGTTGGAGTTATGCCCAATGGAATGAGACTTTCCGACGGAGTAAGAGGAATGTTCGCTCAGCTCCTGTTCCAATGGCGCCAGGAACGTGGAGAAAATGTCGATCATGAAACCATTCGACGTTGCGAGAATCTCACGAATGTCTTGATTGACGATGGTGTCGAAAATGATCGGGCGAAAGCCGTCTTTTTCAGCCGCCAGATTGATTTGTTGTACCATGGCCCGCGCTTTGTCCACGCTGTCTATATAAGGCCGTGTGAATTTGGCGAAGGTAATGTTTTCGAACTGCGCGAGCAGGCTCTGGCCTAGTGTTTCGGCCGTGATGCCGGTGCCATCGGAAATAAAGAAAGCAGATCGTTTCATTTGAGCCCTGGGCCTTAAGCTGATGGCGAATCTTGGATATGATAGGCGCGATTTTGCCGTCCCGCAGTGGGCCGCATTCTCACTTATTTTCCAGGTCCAGGCCACAAGCGCTGGCGTTCGCTCCTACTGAGCAAGCCGCGTCCTGAGCTTTTCCAACACAGAAAGTGGAGAGATCACCTTGGTAGAGTACGTAGTTTCCCTCGATAAGCTCGGCGTCCATGATGTAGAGCATGTGGGGGGCAAGAACGCATCCCTCGGCGAGATGATCAGTAATCTTGCAGGCGCCGGTGTCTCGGTGCCGGGTGGTTTTGCCACCACGGCCCAGGCTTACCGTGATTTCCTCGAGCTGAGCGGCCTCAACGCCCAGATCCACGCCGCGCTGGACGCCCTGGACGTCGATGACGTCAACGCCCTGGCCAAAACCGGCAGCCAGATCCGCCAATGGATCATGGACGCCGAGTTCCCCGAGAAGCTCAACGAAGAGATCCGCACCGCCTTCGCCACCTTGTCCGCCGGTAACCCGGATATGGCCGTCGCCGTGCGCTCCTCGGCCACCGCCGAAGATTTGCCGGACGCCTCGTTCGCCGGTCAGCAAGAGACCTTCCTCAACATCCGCGGCGTGGAAAACGTGATTCGCGCGGCCAAGGAAGTGTTTGCCTCGCTGTTCAACGACCGCGCCATTTCCTACCGCGTGCACCAGGGTTTCGACCACAAGCTGGTGGCCTTGTCTGCCGGTGTGCAGCGCATGGTGCGTTCCGAAACCGGCACCGCCGGCGTGATGTTCACCCTCGATACCGAATCGGGCTTCCGTGACGTGGTATTCATCACCGGCGCCTACGGCCTGGGCGAAACCGTCGTACAAGGCGCGGTGAATCCGGATGAATTCTACGTGCACAAGCACACCCTTGAGGCCGGCCGCCCGGCTATCCTGCGCCGCAACCTGGGCAGCAAGGCGATCAAGATGATCTACGGCGACGAGGCCAAGGCCGGTCGTTCCGTTAAAACTGTGGACGTCGACAAGGCCGAGCGCGCGCGTTTCTGCCTCTCCGACGCTGAAGTCAGCGAATTGGCCAAGCAAGCGATGATCATCGAGAAGCACTATAAGTGCCCGATGGACATCGAATGGGCCAAGGACGGTGATGACGGCAAGCTGTACATCGTGCAGGCCCGTCCCGAGACCGTTAAGAGCCGCACGTCGGCCAACGTCATGGAACGCTACCTGCTGAAAGAAACCGGCACGGTGCTGGTGGAAGGCCGCGCCATTGGCCAGCGCATCGGCGCCGGCAAGGTACGCATCATCAAGGACGTGTCCGAGATGGACAAGGTCCAGCCGGGTGACGTGCTGGTCTCCGACATGACCGACCCGGACTGGGAACCGGTGATGAAACGCGCCAGCGCCATCGTCACCAACCGTGGCGGGCGCACATGCCACGCGGCGATCATCGCCCGTGAGCTGGGCATTCCTGCGGTCGTCGGTTGCGGCAACGCCACCCAGCTGTTGAAAGACGGCCAGGGTGTGACCGTGTCCTGCGCCGAAGGCGACACCGGTTTCATTTTCGAAGGCGAGCTGGGCTTCGACATCAAGCAGAACTCCATCGACGCCATGCCGGACCTGCCGTTCAAGATCATGATGAACGTCGGCAACCCGGACCGCGCCTTCGACTTCGCGCAGTTGCCGAACGCCGGTGTGGGCCTGGCCCGCCTGGAGTTCATCATCAACCGCATGATCGGCGTGCACCCCAAGGCCCTGTTGAACTACGACGGCCTGCCGCTGGACATCAAGGAAAGCGTCGACAAGCGCATCGCCGGCTACAACGACCCGGTGGGCTTCTATGTCGAGAAGCTGGTGGAAGGCATCAGCACCCTGGCGGCAGCGTTCTACCCGAAAAAGGTCATCGTGCGCCTGTCGGACTTCAAGTCCAACGAATACGCGAACCTGATCGGCGGCAAGCTCTACGAGCCGGAAGAAGAAAACCCGATGCTGGGCTTCCGTGGCGCCTCGCGTTATATCAGCGAAGCGTTCCGTGACTGCTTCGAACTCGAATGCCGCGCCCTCAAGCGTGTGCGCAACGAGATGGGGCTGACCAACGTCGAAATCATGGTGCCGTTCGTGCGCACCCTGGGTGAGGCGAGCCAGGTGGTCGACCTGCTGGCTGAAAACGGTTTGACGCGCGGCGAGAACGGCCTGCGGGTCATCATGATGTGCGAGCTGCCGTCCAACGCCATCCTGGCCGAGGAGTTCCTGGAATTCTTCGACGGTTTCTCCATCGGCTCCAACGACCTGACCCAGCTGACCCTGGGCCTGGACCGCGACTCCGGGATCATCGCTCACCTGTTCGACGAGCGAAACCCTGCGGTCAAGAAGCTGCTGGCCAACGCTATCCAGGCGTGTAACAAGGCCGGCAAGTACATCGGTATCTGCGGTCAGGGCCCTTCCGATCACCCTGACCTGGCTAAGTGGCTGATGGAACAGGGCATCGAAAGCGTCTCGCTGAACCCCGACTCCGTGCTGGAAACCTGGTTCTTCCTCGCCGAAGGCCAAGCGCCCGCTTAACGTCGCTACGTCAAAAGTGCCGGTCACTCGTTGAGGGTGACCGGCATTCTTATCTGTACAGGGCGGAACTCCTACCGGACGCCGCCCTTTTTTGTGCAAGAAGATTATGCAAAGCAGCAGTAACCTGTTTCCCGTCGCCCTGATCAGCGCTGAACGTCGTGGCGACCTGAGTGAAGATGTGTACCGCCTCAAACCCGGTAACAGCCCCGACGCTACCGTCGAGCTGGCGGTTACCCGTCTGGGCCTGGCCGATGTCCCGGAAAACCGGGGCACGCCGGTTATTTTCTTGCATGGCAGTTTTTCCAATCGGCGCTTCTGGTATTCGCCCAAGGGCATAGGCCTGGGAGCTCACCTGGCACGCCAGGGGTTTGATGTATGGATCCCGGAAATGCGCGGCCATGGCCTGTCCAAGCGCAACCACGACTACGCCCGCAACCGTGTCGCCGGCTACGCCCGTTACGATTTGCCGGCCATTGGTGCATTTGTGCACGAGCAAAGCGGGCAGGCTGCGCACTGGATCGGGCATTCCCTCGGCGCCACCACGTTGGTTGCCGCGCTGGGCGGGCAATACCTGAGCGCGCAGTGGGTGGCTTCGGTGGCGATCTTTGGTTGCCAGGTCAGCCGCACCCATTGGCCGTTGAAAATCCCTCCGGTGGAATGGGGCGGCCGATTTATCTTGAAGCGTCTTGCCCAGGTGTCCGGCCCACGATTCAAACGCGGGCCCGAGGACGAGCCGGCCGGCGTGATGATCGAAGTCATGCGATGGAATGGCCTGTTCGGCCGCTTTGGCGACGCCGAGCGTGATTGGTGGAAAGGCCTGGCAGAAGTCGACGTGCCGCTGTTGGCGGTCAGCGCGGCGGGCGACCGGCAAGATCCGGACTGGGCGTGTCGCAAGCTGTTCGAGCAATTCGGCAGCGAACATCGCCAATACCTGTGCCTGGGGCGTCGGCAGGGTTTCAGCGAGGATTTCGGGCATGTACAAATGCTGGTCAGCAAAGCCGCACAGGCCGAAGTGTGGCCGTTGGTGGAACGTTGGTTGAAAGACCCGTTGACACCTTTGTTCGGCTCCCGGCCCGAGGTGGCTGTTGCGGTTTAACGAAGCGCTCTACCGGGGCGTTTCACTCTTATGTGGTTGCGGCTAAGATATGACGCCTCAGACGCCTCTGGTCATATTCAGTCGCGTAACGGCCATTGCGTTACGCGCAGGTGAGTCTGATCATGGCCGCCATTACCGGCCAAGCCCTTAAAGAATGCCTGTTGCAAGACGTTTTTCTGATGTACACCCTGGGATGTCCGACCTCATTTTTGACGACTGGAGTTTCTCGATGAACCATTACGTGACCCCCGACCTGTGCGACGCGTACCCGGAGCTGGTACAGGTGGTCGAGCCGATGTTCAGCAACTTCGGTGGCCGAGATTCCTTCGGCGGCGAAATTGTCACCATCAAGTGCTTCGAAGATAACTCCCTGGTTAAGGAACAGGCCGAGCAGCCCGGCACCGGCAAGGTGTTGGTGGTCGATGGCGGTGGTTCGCTGCGGCGTGCGTTGCTGGGTGACCTGATCGCCGAGAAAGCCGCGAAAAACGGCTGGGAAGGCATGGTGATCTACGGGTGCATCCGCGACGTCGATGTGATTGCCCAGACCGATCTGGGCGTGCAGGCCCTGGCTTCCCATCCTATGAAAACCGACAAGCGCGGCCTTGGCGACCTGAACGTGGTGGTGACCTTTGCGGGCGTGACGTTCCGCCCAGGCGAATACGTGTATGCCGATAACAACGGTGTGATCGTCTCGCCCAGCCCACTGAAAATGCCTGAATAAACGCAGTAGCCGAAAGGGGTGAGGATGTTCGAGGAAGAAAACGCGCAATGGGGGCTGGTGCATGCCCTGGTGCTGGACGGTAAAGGCGGTGCGCGTTCGATTGCCCGGACTGAGCTTGACGCGTTGCAACTGCAGCCTCAGGAGAGCCTGTGGCTGCATTGGGACCGCAGCCACCCTCAAACCCAGACCTGGCTGCGCAAATCCAGCGGTTTGAGCGAATTTGCGTGTGACCTCCTGCTGGAAGAAAACACCCGCCCGCGGCTGCTGCCGTTACCGGATGCCGAACTGCTGCTGTTTTTGCGTGGGATCAATCTCAATCCCGGCGCGGAACCGGAGGATATGGTTTCGGTACGTATCTTCGCAGCTGCCAGTCGTGTGATTTCCCTGCGTTTGCGCCCGCTACGCGCCACCGATGAGCTGCTGGTGCAACTGGCCGAGGGTAAGGGGCCAAGAACTGCGTCTGAACTCATCCTTTATATGGCGCAGTACCTGACCAACAAAGTGCAGGATCTGGTCACCGGGCTGTCCGAAATTGTCGATTCCGAGGAAGAAAAACTCGATGCCGACGAACGGTATACGCCGGAGCACGGCAGCGTCTTGCAGATCCGTCGGCGAGCGGCCGGGCTCAAGCGTTTTCTGGCGCCGCAACGGGATATTTTCGCGCAACTGACGCGGATCAAACTGGCGTGGTTCTGTGAAGACGACGCCGACTACTGGAACGAATTGCACAACAGCCTGACCCGTTACCTGGAAGAGCTCGAATTGGCCAGGGAGCGCGTGGGGCTTGTGCTTGAGGCAGAAGACCGGCGCTTGAGCCTGCGCATGAACCGCACGATGTACCGTTTCGGAATCATCACCGGCATCTTCTTGCCGATGAGTTTTTTGACCGGCCTGCTGGGCATCAATGTGGGGGGGATACCGTTTTCCAGCAGCCCCTACGGATTCATGATTGCCTGCCTGCTGATGGTCTGCGTGGCCTTGGGGCAATGGTGGTTGTTTCGACGGTTGCGCTGGGTTTGAACTGAATATGAGCTGAGCGTAGGAAAGGGCCGATGTGACCCGATGAATTTTACCCTCGTCTTTTAAATCACTTGCGAGAGGTCTCTTATGCACGATCCGTTCGAACAGTCTTTGCGTGACATGCTCAATGCTTCGCCATCCAACCGTGATGACGACGCTTGCCTGGGTCGCGTACTGAAAACCGCCAACCGTCGGGTAGGGGCGGGTGACCTGTTCGGTCTGCTCGGGCGCTGGGTGCCGGCATTGATGATGGCCCTGAACAACGGTTCGGCCCATGTGTCACCGGTTTCCCGTAGTAAACCTCTTGCTCGCACTGCTGATAAGGCTGACTGAATATGGAACTTGATCTCTGGACCCAGAGCCTGGTCACCGCGATGACCGCATTGTGGACCAAGGTGGCGAATTTCATTCCCAACCTGTTTGGTGCCCTGGTCCTGGTATTGCTGGGCTTTGTCGTGGCCAAGTTGCTCGACACCCTGCTGTCCAAATTGCTCGCCAAACTCGGGCTGGATCGCCTGATGGCCGGCACCGGCCTGACCAAGCTGCTGGGCCGCGCCGGGCTGCAAGTGCCGATCTCTACGCTGATCGGCAAGATCGTTTATTGGTTCGTTCTACTGATTTTCCTGGTTTCTGCGGCTCAGTCCCTTGGACTTGAGCGAGTTTCAGCTACGCTCGACATGCTGGCACTGTATTTGCCGAAAGTTTTCGGCGGCGCGCTGGTGTTGCTGGTCGGTGTTTTGCTCGCGCAACTGGCCAATGGCCTGGTGCGCGGAGCCGCTGAAGGCGTCGGGCTGGACTACGCGGCAGGCCTGGGGCGAATTGCCCAGGGGCTGGTGATCATCATCAGCATTTCCGTCGCGATCAGCCAGCTGGAGGTCAAGACTGACCTGCTGAACCACGTTATTGTGATCGTTTTGATTACCGTTGGTCTGGCCGTTGCGCTGGCCATGGGGTTGGGAAGCCGGGAAATTGCCGGTCAGATTCTTGCGGGAATCTATGTGCGTGAGCTATATCAAGTTGGGCAACAGGTGCGTGTGGGCGAGGTCGAAGGGCAAATCGAGGAGATCGGCACAGTCAAGACGACCGTGCTGACCGATGACGGAGAACTGGTGTCGCTGTCCAACCGGATTCTCCTGGAGCAGCAGGTCAGTAGCCGCTAAACCGGCAAACCCTGCTAATGTACGCCGCCGCGAACCCGGCTGACCGGGTTGCAGCGGACATTGACCTGACTGCCGGCACGACTTGTTTTGAATAAAGCCCAAACGCTGTCCACGCGCTATGACCCCCGTGAGCTCTCTGATGAGGAGTTGGTCGCGCGTTCGCACACGGAGCTGTTTCACGTAACACGCGCGTACGAAGAATTGATGCGCAGGTATCAACGCACTCTGTTCAACGTTTGTTCAAGGTATTTGGGGAACGATAGAGATGCGGATGATGTCTGTCAGGAAGTGATGCTCAAGGTGCTGTACGGCCTGAAGAACTTCGAGGGCAAATCGAAGTTCAAGACCTGGCTCTACAGCATCACCTACAACGAGTGCATCACGCAGTATCGGAAGGAACGGCGAAAGCGTCGCTTGATGGACGCTTTGAGTCTGGACCCCCTTGAGGAGGCGTCTGAGGAAAAGGCGCCGGCACCCGAGGAAAAGGGCGGACTTGATCGCTGGCTGGTGCATGTGAACCCGATTGACCGTGAAATTCTGGTGCTACGTTTCGTCGCAGAATTGGAATTTCAGGAAATCGCTGACATCATGCATATGGGCTTGAGTGCTACAAAAATGCGTTACAAACGTGCTCTTGATAAATTACGTGAGAAATTTGCGGGCGAGACTGAAACTTAGTGCGTAGCAAATATCTCTTACGTGTAGGCAAGTTCTGTTAGACTTGTCGCCGAGTTGTCCCCCGGTTTGTGGGACTGCTTTACAATCACCAGATGGGGATTTAACGGATGAAACTGAAAAACACCTTGGGCTTGGCCATTGGTTCTCTTATTGCCGCTACTTCTTTCGGCGTTCTGGCACAAGGCCAAGGCGCAGTTGAAGGCGAGCTGTTCTACAAGAAGCAGTACAACGATAGCGTCAAGCACATCGAAGACGGCTTCAATCCTGGCGCTCGCATCGGTTACTTCTTGACCGACGACCTGTCCTTGAACCTGTCCTACGACAAGACTAACCACACCCGTTCGAACGACGGTACTGGTAGCCAGAAGATCAAAGGTGATACCGGCAGCCTGGTTGCCCAATATCACTTCGGTCAAGCTGGCGTTGACAGCCTGCGTCCATACGTTGAAGGCGGTTTCGGCCACCAGAGCCGTGGCAACGTAAAAGCTGACGGTCACAGCGGTCGCGATCAGACTACTTTCGCTACCATCGGTACCGGCGTGAAGTACTACTTCACCAACAACCTGTACGCTCGTGCTGGCGTTGAAGCTGACTACGGTCTGGACAACGGCAAGTGGGACTACTCCGCACTGGTTGGCCTGGGTGTGAACTTCGGCGGTAACGCTGGCGCAGCTGCTCCAGCTCCTACCCCAGCACCAGCTCCAGAGCCAGTTCCAGAGCCAGAAGCTCCGGTTGCTCAGGTTGTTCGTGTTGAGCTGGACGTTAAGTTCGACTTCGACAAGGCCGTTGTTAAGCCTAACAGCTACGGCGACGTCAAAAACCTGGCCGACTTCATGGCTCAGTACCCAGACACCAACGTAGAAGTTGCTGGTCACACTGACTCCGTAGGTCCAGACGCTTACAACCAGAAGCTGTCCCAGCGTCGTGCTGACGCTGTTAAGCAAGTCCTGGTTAAAGATGGCGTAGCTCCTAGCCGCATCACTTCCGTAGGTTACGGCGAATCCCGCCCAGTTGCTGACAACGCAACTGAAGCTGGTCGCGCTGTAAACCGTCGCGTAGAAGCAGCGGTTGAAGCTCAAGCTAAGTAATTAGCCGAGTTTCACAAAAAGCCCGGCTTAGGCCGGGCTTTTTTTCGCCTGCGATTTGCCTCAGGCGCTGGCGGCTGCTGCGGCGCAAGCCATCTGGGCTGCGCTGGCAACACGGCCAATCACCAGGATTGCCGGGCTCTTCAGCGCAAACGCCTGCGCGTCTTCATGCATGGCGGCGAGGTCGCTACGGCATTCGCGCTGTTCGGGCAACGACGCATTTTCGATCATCGCCACCGGCATATCCGCAGCCATGCCACCTTCCAGCAACTGTTGCCGAATCTCTTCCAGCTTGGCGACGCCCATATACACCACCAGCGTCGTGCCCCCCTCGGCCAGTGCGCGCCAATTCAGGCTGCTGTCGTCCTGGGTATGCGCCGTGACCAGCGTCACGCCACGGCTTACACCGCGCAACGTCAACGGGATATCGCAATTCGTCGCTCCGGCCAGCCCTGAGGTGATGCCGTTGACTAACTCCACCTCGACTCCACGCTCGCGCAGCCAGGTTGCTTCCTCACCACCCCGGCCGAAAATGCACGGGTCGCCACCTTTAAGCCGCACCACGCACTTGCCCTGGCGCGCGTAACGCAGCATCAGGCGGTGAATAAAATCCTGCGGCGTGGAACGACAGCCGCCACGCTTGCCGACGGTGATCACTCGCGCATCGGCACAGTGTTCCAGCACGGCGGGGTTGACCAGATCGTCAATCAGCACCACATCCGCTTCATGCAGGGCCCTTACCGCTTTGAGGGTGAGCAATTCCGGATCACCGGGCCCGGCGCCTACCAGCCAAACTTTTGCGCTCATGTTGTTACCTCACAGACTGATTGCGATTGGCTGCGGGCTGGCGGCCAAAAGACGTTTGATTTCTGGCACGCAGGAGCCGCATTGCGTGCCGCACCCCAGTTCTTGTTTGAGTCCACTCAGGTCCAGGCCACGGGCGATCCCGGCGCACACTGCGTTTTCGCTGACATTTATGCAGTTGCACAGGACCTTGCTGCTGGCTGCGGCACCCCCCGGTGGCGCGCTTAACGGCGCCAATAGCCAGCGGCGTAATTGATCGTCGGCGCGGCCTTCCAGCCAGAGGCTCTGCAGCCAATGGCGGGCGAGGGTTTCGCCGGCCAGGCGCAACGCGGTAATGCGGCCTTTTTCGATTTTTACCCGTTTACCGATGGAACGGCGCGGGTCGTCATACGCCATCACCGGGCCGTCATTGAGCCCCAGTAACTGATCGATGCGGTTCAGCAACTGCAGGTCGGGCGCCTCGGTATGGGCTGCGCGTACCAGCAACGCGGGACGCTCACGTCCGGACAGGCTCAGGCTGACGTAGGCAAAACCCTCACAGAGCGGACGCAGGGCTTCGAAATGTCGCTGCACGTCGCCCTCGATCAGCGCAAACAGCTGCCACGGCAGTTGCACCGCTTCCAGGCGCACACCGCTGTGTTTGAGTTCCGGCTGTTTCGACAACGGGTCGCACGCCGGCTGGGTCAGCACGTTGACGCCGCCTTTGAGAAAACGGTCGCCCCAATGCATGGGCAGGAACGCCTGGCCGGGGCGCACGCTGTCATCGCTGGTGACCGCGACGATGACATTGCCTCGACGGCTTTTCAGGCTGACCAGGTCGCCTTCTTTGAAGCGGTGACGGCGCAACTCGTCCGGGTGCAGGCTCAACAGCGCTTCGCTGACATGCCCGAACAACTGCGCTGCCGTGCCGGTACGGCTCATGCCGTGCCATTGGTCGCGCAGGCGGCCGGTGATCAGGGTCAAGGGGAAGCGTGCGTCACGCTGCTCCTTGGCGGCGCGGTAAGGGTCGGCGACAAACTGCGCACGGCCATTAGCGGTGGGGAAAATGCCATCCACGTAGAGGCGCGGCGTTCCGGCTTGTGCACCCCTGGGAAACGGCCACTGTTGCGGGCCGAGCCGGTCCAGCAGGGCATGGCTGATGCCTGACAAATCCAGGTCGCGGTCCTGCGTCAACAGCTTGAACTCGTCAAAAATCTGCGCAGGTTGCTCGAAGGCAAACAGGCTGTTCAGCCCCGGCCGCAGACGACGCTCCAGGCGTCGGGCGAAATCCACCGTAATCGCCCAATCCGGCCGCGCTTCTCCCGGTGCGCTGATGGCGCGTCGCACATGGGAAATACGCCGTTCGGAGTTGGTCACCGTGCCTTCTTTTTCACCCCAGCTGGCGGCGGGCAGCAGCAGGTCGGCGTAGGCGGCGGTCTCGGTGGTTCGAAACGCCTCCTGCAACACCACAAACGGACATGTCGCCAAGGCGGCACGCACGGCATTCTGGTCCGGCAATGATTGGGCGGGGTTGGTGCAGGCGATCCACAACGCTTTGATCTTGCCCGCCTGTACCTGCTCGAACAGTTCGATGGCCGTGAGGCCGGTGGTGGCGGGCAGTTGATCGACGCCCCAATAAGCGGCGACTTCTGCGCGATGTTCGGGGTTGGCGGCGTCGCGATGCCCAGGCAGCAAATTCGACAAGCTGCCGGTCTCGCGCCCGCCCATGGCATTGGGTTGGCCGGTCAGGGAAAACGGCCCGCAGCCTGGCCGGCCAATCGTCCCGGTGGCCAGGTGCAGGTTGATCAGCGCGCTGTTTTTTGCACTGCCCGCAGTAGATTGGTTCAACCCCATGCACCACAGCGACAAAAAGCTATTGGAGGTGCCCACCCACTGCGCGCACAGGCGCAACTGCTCCACGCTGATCCCGCACAGTTGCGTGACCATCTGCGGCGTGTAGTCATGCACCAGGCGTTTGAGCTCGGCCAGGCCGTCGGTATGCGCCTGGATAAAATCGCGGTCGATCCAGTCTTCCCACAACAGCAGATGCAAAATCCCATGGAACAGCGCGACGTCGGTCCCCGGCAGGATCGCCAGGTGCAGGTCAGCCAGTTCGCAGGTGTCTGTGCGCCGTGGGTCGATCACCACGACTTTCATCTGTGGGCGGCGCGCCTTGGCTTCTTCCAAACGTCGGAACAACACTGGATGAGCGTAGGCCATGTTACTGCCGACGATCATCACGCAGTCGCTGGTGTCCAGATCTTCATAGCTGCAGGGTGGGGCATCGGCGCCCAGGCTGCGCTTGTATCCAACGACGGCCGAGGACATGCACAGCCGTGAGTTGCTGTCGATATTGTTGGTGCCGACCAGGGCGCGCGCCAGTTTGTTGAAGCTGTAGTAGTCCTCGGTCAGCAATTGCCCGGAGATGTAGAAGGCCACGCTGTCCGGCCCGTGCGCGGCGATGGTCTCGGCAAATACCGTGGCCGCATGTTCCAGCGCGGTATCCCAGTCGGTACGGGCGCGGGCCAGGTCTTTGCCCAAGCGCAACTCCGGGTACAAGGCGCGGGCGTCGAGGTCACCGGTCAGATGCAGGCTGGCACCCTTGCTGCACAGCTTGCCGAAGTTGGCCGGGTGGTCCGGATCGCCTTGCACGCCAAGGATTCGGGTGCCGTCATGCTCAATCAGCACGCCGCAGCCCACCCCGCAATAACAGCAGGTGGATGCGGTGACCTGGCGGTCCATCACCCTGCGTCCCGCAGGGCCAGCATCACTCGGCCGTTTTCCACGCGGGCGAGGTGATGATGGGCGCAACCGATATCCGGCGCCTGGGCTTCGCCGGACGCCAGGTCGATCTGCCAATTGTGCAGCGGGCAGGCAACGCGCTTGCCATAGATCAAGCCTTGGGACAGTGGCCCGCCTTTGTGCGGACAACGGTCATCGAGTGCGAAGACCTCATCGTCGCTGGTGCGAAAAATCGCAATGTCGCCCTTGGGCCCGCTGATGATGCGCGAGCCCAATGCGTTGATTTCTTCCAGGGCGCAGATATCCAGCCAGTTCATGCTGGCACCTCCAATTGCTTGACCGGGATGACGTCGAATTCCTTTTTCAGCAGCGGCTGTTCCAGGCGTTCTTTCCAGGGGTCTTGCTCGAACGACAGCGAAAACTGCAAGCGCTCGTTGAGGGCCTGGCGCCGGGCCGGGTCTTCGAGCACGGCTTTCTTGATATGGTCCATGCCCACCCGCTGCAGGTAATGCACGGTGCGCTCCAGGTAGAAGGCTTCTTCGCGGTACAACTGCAGGAATGCGCCGTTGTATTCGCGCACTTCCTCGGCGGTCTTGAGCTTGACGAAGAATTCCGCGACTTCGGTTTTGATCCCGCCGTTGCCGCCGATGTACATCTCCCAGCCCGAGTCCACACCAATGATTCCCACGTCCTTGATGCCTGCTTCCGAGCAATTGCGCGGGCAACCGGACACCGCCAGCTTGACCTTGTGCGGCGACCACATATTGAACAGGTCGTGCTCCAGCTCGATGCCCAGTTGCGTCGAGTTTTGCGTACCGAAGCGGCAGAACTCGCTGCCCACGCAGGTCTTCACGGTACGGATGGATTTGCCGTAGGCATGCCCGGACGGCATGTCGAGGTCTTTCCAGACGCCGGGCAAGTCCTGCTTCTTGATGCCGAGCAAGTCGATGCGCTGGCCGCCGGTCACCTTGACCATGGGCACGTTGTACTTGTCGGCCACATCGGCGATACGGCGCAGCTCCGACGGATTGGTCACACCGCCCCACATCCGTGGGACGACGGAATAGGTGCCGTCTTTCTGGATGTTGGCGTGGGCGCGCTCGTTGATCAGGCGCGATTGCGGGTCGTCCTTGGCTTCGCCCGGCCAGGTGGAGATCAGGTAGTAGTTCAGCGCCGGACGGCAGGTGGCGCAACCGTTGGGCGTGCGCCAGTTCAGGTAGCTCATGGTGCCGGCGATGGTCAGCAGGTGCTGGTCGCGAATAGCCTGGCGGATTTGCCCGTGGTTGAGGTCGCTGCAACCGCAGATGGCTTTTTCGCTCTTGGGTTTGACGTCGGCGGCGCCGCCCACGGTGTTGATCAGGATCTGCTCCACCAGCCCCGCGCAAGATCCGCACGAGCTGGCGGCCTTGGTGTGCTTTTTCACCTCATCGACGCTGAACAGCCCTTGTTCCTGGATCGCCTTGACGATGGTGCCCTTGCACACGCCATTGCAGCCGCAGACCTCGGCATTGTCGGCCATGCTCATGGCTTTGTCCTGGCCCTGATGGCCTACATCGCCCAGTGCATTTTCGCCAAACATCAGATGGTCACGGATCTCGCCAATCGCGTGGTTCTCACGGATCTGGCGGAAATACCAACCGCCGTCGGCGGTATCGCCGTACAGGCAGGCGCCGACCAGGATGTCGTCCTTGATCACCAGTTTTTTGTACACGCCGCCGATGGGGTCGGAGAGGGTGATGGTTTCAGTGCCTTCGCCGCCCATGAAGTCTCCGGCAGAGAACAGGTCGATGCCGGTGACTTTCAGCTTGGTGGAGGTGACCGAACCTTTGTAGGTGGCAAAACCCAGTTGGGCGAGATGGTTGGCGCAGACCTTGGCCTGTTCGAACAGCGGCGCCACCAGGCCGTAGGCAATCCCACGGTGGCTGGCGCATTCGCCGATGGCATAGATGCGCGGGTCGTAGGTTTGCATCGTGTCGTTGACCAGAATCCCACGGTTGCAGGGGATGCCGGACTTTTCTGCAAGTTCGGTGTTGGGGCGGATACCGGCGGCCATCACCACCAGGTCGGCGGGAATGATGTCGCCATTCTTGAACTGCACCGAGCCGACCCGGCCGTTGCCGGCATCGTGCAAGGCCTGGGTCTGTTCGCACAGGCGGAACACCAGGCCACGGTTTTCCAGTTCGGTTTGCAGCAGTTGGCCGCTGGTCTTGTCCAGTTGCCGCTCCAGGAGCCATTCACCGATGTGCACCACGGTCACCTGCATGCCGCGCAGCATCAAGCCGTTGGCGGCCTCAAGGCCCAGCAGCCCGCCACCGATAACCACGGCGTGCTTGTGGGTCTTGGCGGTGTCGATCATGGCCTGGGTGTCGGCGATATCGCGGTAGCCGATCACGCCCTGCAAGGTGTTACCGGGAATGGGCAGGATAAACGGAGTGGAACCGGTGGCGATCAGCAGGCGATCGTACTCGGCTTCGGTACCGTCTTCGGCGATGACCCGGCGCTTGATCCGGTCGATCTGCACCACCTTGCGGTTGAGCAGCAGCTTGACGTTGTTATCGAGGTACCAGTCCAGGTCGTTGAGCACGATCTCTTCGAAGGTCTGCTCGCCGGCCAGCACCGGCGACAGCAGGATGCGGTTGTAGTTGGTGTGGGGCTCGGCGCCGAACACGGTGATGTCATAGAGGTCGCTGCTGAGCTTGAGCAGTTCTTCCAGGGTGCGAACCCCGGCCATGCCGTTGCCGATCATCACCAGTTTGAGTTTTTTCATGTCGCTCTCCGACCAATCACGCGCAAACAAAAAAAGGCGTCCCCGCTAGTTACCTAGCGAGGACGCCTTTGTCCTGGTCCCGTTCTCTCGGGAAGCTCGGCCCTTCGACGTTGAAGGAGCGGCTATATGTGGGTTGTTGGGATAGCTAATGCAGCAGCTGTGCCAAGTGCCGATGTCCCTGGTTTTATTGAGCGTTTAACCCGAATGCCGCAGGGTTTTGCCCGTTAGTGGTGCAATAGCCAGTAGAGCAGCACCAGATTGATCAGCAGCGAAGCCATCGCCAGGGTTTGCCAGACCTTCAGCGGTTCACGCTCCAGCAAGGGGCGGGCGCGCACGCTCAGCTCACGGCGGTCGGCCTGTTCCAGCACCAGCAGCCATTCTTCGGCGGTTTCATAACGTTGCTGCGGTTGCGCGGCCACGGCCCGTTCGAGGCTCGCGGGCAACCAGTCGGGCAAGTCGGGACGGTAGCGGCTGGCGCTGACCGCCTGAGTGAAGCGCGGACGTTGGAAGGCTTCGATTTCGCCGTAGGGATAGTGGCCGGTCAGCAGGTAATAGAGCGTGACGCCGACGCTATACAAATCTTGTTGCGCCGTAGGCCGCTCGCCATTGAACGACTCCGGCGCGATAAAACTCGGGGTGCCGGGCAGCACATGCGCACGGTCTTCGGACAGCCCTGGGCAGTAGGCCAGGCCGAAATCCAGCACGCGCAGTTCGCCATCGTCCCCCAGCAACAGGTTTTCCGGCTTGATATCGCGGTGCAGGATCTGCCGCCGATGCAGCAGGCCGATCGCGCGCAGCAAACGCTCGGCGATGGACTGCCATTGAGCCAGGGGCAAGGGGCCCTGGCGCTTGAACAGTTCGGCCAGGGTTTGCCCCGGATATTCACGCATCACGTAGTACAAATGCTGACGCCCGCTGGCGGCATGCACTTCAGGGAACGCGCGGCCGGCGACCCGGCGCAGAAACCATTCTTCCGAGAGCAGGGCCTGGGCGGCGTCCGTATCGGTTTCGCGATTGAGCGGCAAGGTTTTCAGCAACCAGGGGCGCTGCTGATCATCCTCTACCCGATACAGCAATGACTGTCGGCTCTGCGCCAACAGGCTGTGCACCTGCCAACCTTCGAAGCGTTGCCCGGCCTTGAGCAGCGGCGGCAGCGGCCACTGCTGCAACTGCACCAGTGCATCGCCCAGCGTGGCGGCGCCGAGTGCGTCGATGCGTACCAGCAAGGCGCTGGCATTGTCCTGGCTTCCTGCCAAGTGCGCGGCATTCACCAGGGTGTTGACCGCCAGGTCCAGGTCGCTTTGTTCGCGCAGAATCGCGCGGATGCTGTGGTCGCCCAACGTGGCCCAGACCCCGTCACTGAGCAGCAGGAAGCACTCGCCGGCGCGCAGTTCCCCGTCGAGAAAATCCAGCACCAAATGTTGGTCCAGGCCGAGGGCACGCTTGAGCACATGCTGCATGCCCGGTTGTTCCCACACATGGTCTTCGCTGATGCGCTGCAGCTCGCCGTCCAGCCAGCGATAGGCGCGGCAATCGCCGACGTGGGCCAGGGTGAAACGCTGGCCGCGAAACACCAGGGCGCTGAGGGTGGTCAGCAGCGGCTGACCGCCGCCATTGGCTTGCAGCCAGCGATTCTGCGCGACCAGTAAACGTTCCAGCGCCTGGGCCACGCCCCAGGTCTGCGGCGTGGCGTAGTAGTCCAGGGCCAGCGCCTGCAAGGTCGAGCGTGCGGCCAGGCCGCCATCGGCGCATTGGCTGACACCGTCGGCCAACGCGCACAGGTAGCCTTTGCTCGCCGCCAGTTCCGCCATGGGCGTGACCACCCGCAGCGCGTCCTGGTTTTCTGCCCGTGGGCCGATCGCACTGGCCTGGGCGACGCTCAGTTGCAGGCTCATCAGACGCGCGCGGCGGTCACGGCAGCCGAGCCCCAGGTGGTTCTCCAGCGACGCTTGACGCCGTGCAGGCCAAACCAGGCCAGCACGCCGAGGCTGGCGAACAGCCACAGGGCCACCTGGTAACTGCCGGTACTCTGCTTGATCGCACCCATGCCGGCCGCCAGCACAAAGCCGCCAATGCCGCCGGCCATGCCGATCAAGCCGGTCATCACGCCGATCTCACTGCGAAAACGCTGTGGCACCAGTTGGAATACCGCGCCATTCCCGGCGCCAAGGCCGAGCATGGTGCAGACGAAAAGCGCCAGCGCGGCGTAGGAACTGGGCAGGTTGAAACCCACCGCCGCGATGCAGATCACCGCCACGCTGTACATGCCGAGCAGGGTCTTGATCCCGCCGAAACGGTCCGCCAGGGCACCGCCCAAGGGGCGCATCAGGCTGCCACCGAAGACACAGGCCGCGGTGTAGTAGCCGGCGGTCACCGGGCTCAGGCCGTACTGGTCGTTGAAGTAGCCGGGCAGGGCACTGGCCAGGCCGATGAAGCCGCCAAAGGTCACGCTGTAGAAGAACATGAACCACCAACTGTCGCGATCACCCAGGGCTTTGAAGTAGTCGGCCATCGACTTGGCTTTCGGGCGTTGCGGGGCATTGCGGGCAAGCCAGGCGAACACGATCAGGGTGAGAATCAGCGGAATCAGCGCGAAGCCGAACACATTGCTCCAGCCAAATGCCGCCGCCAGTACCGGGGCCAGCAAGGCGGCAAACACGGTGCCGGAGTTGCCGGCGCCGGCGATGCCCATGGCTTTGCCTTGGTGCTCGGCCGGGTACCATTGCGAGGCCAGCGGCAGGGCGACGGCAAACGAGGCACCGGCCATGCCGAGGAACAGGCCCAGCAGCAGGGCTTGCTCGTAGCTGTGAATGCCCAGCTTCCAGGCGCAGAACAACGCGACGATGACAATCACCTGGCCGATCAGCCCGGCGGTCTTGGGCGACAGCTTGTCGGCCAGCATGCCCATGAGAAAGCGCAACACCGCGCCCGCCAGGATCGGCGTGGCGACCACCAGGCCGCGCTGTTGAGTGGTCAGGTGCAGGTCGGCGGCAATCTGTACCGCCAGCGGGCCCAGCAGGTACCAGACCATGAAGCTCAGGTCGAAATACAGGAACGCGGCAAACAGGGTCGGGGTGTGCCCGGATTTCCAGAAGCTTGATTTCATCACGCACCTCAACGGTTGGGTCTAAAACGAAAAAACGCCGCCACCGGGTTCGCGAGGGCAAACCGGGTGTGCGACGTCTTTGTCGTGGATTGGGCAACCGCCGTTGGCTACCTGTAGAGGTTCTTTAGCAAGAGCCGCGCCACATCACCCGAGCAATTCGCTCATGGCAATAATCTGTTCGGCGACCTGGATCAGTTTCTGCTGGCGGCTCATGGCCTGGCGGCGCATGAGGGTGTAGGCCTCTTCCTCATTGCAGTCCTTCATTTTCATCAGCAGACCCTTGGCCAGCTCGATGCGCTTGCGCTCCGCCAACTGTTGATCGCGGGCGTGAAGCTGGGCGCGCAGGGCCTGGTCGCTTTCGAAGCGTGCCATGGCCACATCGAGGATCGGTTGCAGGCGCTGGGCCTGGATGCCTTCGACGATGTAGGCACTGACCCCGGACTTGATCGCCTGGCGCATGACATTCGGGTCGTGCTCGTCGGTAAACATCACGATAGGGCGGGGTTGATCGCGGCTGACCAGCACCACCTGTTCCATCACATCGCGGCCGGGTGACTCGGTATCGATCAGGATCACGTCAGGGCGCACCGTTTCGACGCGCGCGGGCAAGTCGATGGTCAGGCCCGATTCATCGATCACCTCGAAGCCGGCCTCGGTCAGCGCGGCCTTGAGCCGGCCGACTTTGCGCGGGGTGTCGTTGATCAACAGGATTCGCAGCATGGTCGTGCTCCTGTCAGCGCAGCGCTTGGCGGCTGGTGTCGTCCGCCATGGCGTGCAGACGGAAGCTGCGGGCATAGCCGGCGGGGTCTGAGCCGTCCCAGACCTTGCCGTCGATCAACTGGCTGCTGCGCATATCTTCGTCATGGGGCGGGACGCCGACGGCGCTGGCGGCTTGACGATACACGTCCAGTTGTTGCACCTGGCGGGCAACGTCGAGGTAATCCGGGTCTTCGCGCAACAGGCCCCAGCGGCGAAACTGGGTCATGAACCACATGCCGTCGCAGAGGTAGGGCAGGTTGACCGCACCATCGGCGAAAAAACGCAGCGCATGCGGGTCCTGCCACTGGTTGCCCAGGCCATCGTCGTAATTGCCCAGCAGGCGAGGTTCGATACAGTCCAGCGGCGCGTCGAGGTACTCGCGGGCGCTGAGCAGCTGGGCGGTGGAGCGACGGTTTTGCGTGCTCGCTTCGATAAAGCGGCTGGCTTCGAGAATCGCCATCACCAGCACACGGGCGGTATTGGGGTATTGGTCGACGAAGGCTTGGGTACAGCCCAGGACCTTTTCCGGATGATTCGGCCAGATCGACTGGCTGGTCGCCAGGGTGAAGCCCTGGTTCTGCTTGACGGCGCTGGCGCACCAGGGTTCACCGACGCACAGGCCGTCGATACGACCGGCTTGCAGGTGCGCAACCATTTGCGGCGGGGGGACCACCACGCTGTCCACGTCCCGCAGCGGGTGGACGCCCTGGCTTGCCAGCCAGTAATACAGCCACATGGCGTGGGTGCCGGTGGGAAAGGTCTGGGCGAAGGTGAGTTTTGTGCGGCTTTGGTGCACGTGGCGCTCCAATGCCTCAGGAGTGACCACGCCTTGCTGTTGCAGCCCACGGGACAGGTTGATGCTCTGCCCGTTCTGGTTCAGCCCCATCAGCACCGCCATCGGGCTCGGAGCAACGCCGCCGATGCCCAGGTGCACGGCATAGATCAGCCCGTACAGGCTGTGGGCGGCGTCCAGCTCACCGCTGACCAGTTTGTCGCGCAGGTTGGCCCAGGACGTTTGACGCTTGAGGTTCAGCGTGAGGCCGTAGGGTTGCGCAAACCCCTGGGTGGCGGCGACCACCAGCGAGGCGCAATCAGTCAAGGCCATGAACCCCAGGTCGAGACTGCTCTTTTCCGGCGCGTCACTGCCGTTTACCCAGGCCAGCGCCGGGGTCACCGGGCTGTTGCCGACCGAATCGTTCATCCACACCTACCTTTTCTCTCAAAAAAAAGCGTCGCTTCCTCGGATGGCGATACCAGCCATTACAGGGAAACGACGCCTTTGTCCGTAGGCCCGCTCCGTCGTTGGCGCGCGCCCTGATAGAGAGTGCATAGCAAGGCACATGCCATGGGGCAGCCATCAGCTTTCCATCATGATTGAACCTCGCCTGCCTCTCAGTATGGCCGCTCTTTCGCGTTCTACCGCCCCAGGAAAACCAAGGTGCATGCTGAATCTCCCATTCCGACGAACCGCCACTGCCTCGGTAGCACGCTGCTGTGGGTGGTGCTGTTGCTGCTCAGCCGGGTTGCCTGGGGCGAGCCGTATCAGGCCAGCGATGAAAGCCTGGACAGTTTTTTCGCTGCATTGTCGGTGCCCCTGGGTCTGCCTGTGGTGGCCAGTCGGGAGGCGGCGCCCAGGCGTGTCAGCGGGACCTTCGATTTCGAGGCGCCCCAACAGGTCCTCGAAGCGCTGGCCCGGCGCGAAGGTCTGATCTGGCACAGCGACGGGCAATCGGTGCACGTCTACAACGCAACCGAAGCGAGAACCTCCGTGGTGGCGTTGCGGTACATCTCAGTCAACCGACTGCGCGGCATCCTGCGCCGAACGGGGCTGGATGAATCGCGCTATCCCTTGCGCGACAGCGGGGTGCGTACCTTCTACGTGTCCGGGCCACCCAGCTATGTCAACCAAGTGCTGCGGCTGGCGCAATTGACAGACCGCCAACGCAGTGAGCTGCGCGTGGGCACGCACGCCTTCGGGGTGGTGCAGGTATTCAATACCCATGTCGAGGATCGGCAGTATGGCAGCGGCGCGAGCAAGGTCAGCGTGCCGGGGATGGCCTCCATCATTCAAGGCCTGCTGGCCAGCGAGCAGAAGGGCCCGCTGGCGGACAAGAACCTGACGCTGATCGCCTATGCGGACACCAACAGCCTCTTGATCAAAGGCAAGCCGGCCCAGGTAAGCCTGATCGAGAAGCTGGTAGATGAATTGGATGTTCCCAAGCAACTGAATGAAATCTCGTCATGGCGGGTGGATGTGGGCCGTGACGAATCGAAGCCTCCGGCCGGGCCGCCGCCGTTGACGGCTGCGCAATATGAGCGTGTGCAACGTGCGTTCGTAAGGCCGGGCCGCGAGCGTTCCCCCTGAATAAAAGGCGTTTGTCCATGTACCTGGAAATACTGCTGCAGGAGCAATTGATCAGCCGTAAGCGTCTGGCTGCGTTTGCGCCGGGGAAAGTGTTGCCGTTGGCGCCTGAGGTCATCCACTGCGTGGAGGTGCGGGTCAACGGGCAGTTGATGGCTGTGGGTGAGTTGGTGCAGCTGGAGGACCGGTTAGGCGTTGAGTTGCATGAGGTGTATCAGGAATGGATACCTCGTTCGGGTTGAGTGGTGAACTGTCTTACAACGAGACGCTGAAAAACGCTGACTGAATAGGGTTTTTCCTAGCGTGATACGCGAGACAGGTTTTTATAGTCATGGCATCGGGCGAGTGAGCCGTCACAGCAAGAAGGATTTGAATGTCAGCAGTCGAATGTGCAGGACGCCTTATGGACATCGGGATTGAAGAATCGACAAATTCCCTGGTTTTCGCTCACTGGACCTTGCATGAAGATGGTCGGCTCACGGGTAGGGAAACCGATATTCAACTGCCGCCCAAAGAGGGGAGCGTGCTCCGACTGTTGCTGGTTTCTGGCGGTTCGTTGATGACCAAGGACCGCTTGTTGGCGCTTGCCTGGCCCCGGGGCGAGGTGGCTGATGAGTCATTGACACGTTGCATCTACGCCTTGCGTAGACACTTGAAGGCCGACAAAGGGTTTATCAAGACCGTGTATGGCAAGGGCTACCGTTTTACCTGCCCTGTGCAGGTCCGGAACGCCGAGCCCAAGCACGTCATGCACGTGTGTTCGGCGTGCGGGCAGATCAGCAGTGTTTAAAGTGTGGGGCAGGGGCCTGATGCTGGGCTTGTTGATGAGCAGCAACCAGGCCCTGGCCTACTGCTGGGATGAAGTGGCGCGTCGTTACGACTTCGAGCCAGAGTTGCTGCAGGCCATCGCGGCGGTAGAGTCGGGGTACCGCGCAGAAGCGATCAATTATGCCAACGCTAATGGCACGCATGATATCGGCTTGATGCAAATCAACAGCAGTCACTTGCCTCGCCTGCTAAAGCTGGGCATTACCGAAGAGCGGCTGTTGAGCGAGCCGTGTTTGTCGGTGGAGGTCGGTGCCTCGATACTTGCCGGGTTCGTTCAGCGTTTCGGCTATAACTGGACAGCGGTGGGTTCTTACAATGTGGGAGCGGGCGCCGGGGCGGAGCGTGACGCGTTGCGCATGCGCTACGCCGAAAAAGTCTGGGCCCGTTATGAGGCACTGATGGCCCATCGTAATTGACGATTGGGCGGCACGCCTCGCATGCAGCGTGTGTCCCCGGCTATAATCGCGCCACCTTTCGCCGCCATCCGAGTCTAGCCCGCCCATGTATACCCTGGCCCGCCAGCTGTTGTTCAAACTCTCCCCGGAAACCTCCCACGATCTGTCCCTGGACCTGATCGGTGCCGGTGGCCGCCTGGGGCTCAATGGCCTGGTTTGCAAGGCTGCGGCGAAAGTACCGGTGTCGGTGATGGGTCTTGAGTTTCCCAATCCGGTCGGACTGGCGGCCGGCCTGGACAAGAACGGTGCGGCAATCGACGGGTTTGCGCAGTTGGGTTTCGGTTTCGTCGAAATCGGCACCGTGACGCCTCGGCCGCAACCGGGCAACCCCAAGCCCCGGATCTTCCGCCTGCCGGAAGCCGAGGCGATCATCAACCGCATGGGCTTCAACAATCTGGGTGTGGACCATTTGTTGTCACGGGTTCAGGCGGCGAAGTACAAGGGCATCCTCGGTATCAACATCGGCAAGAATTTCGACACGCCGGTAGAGCGTGCGGTGGACGATTACCTGATCTGCCTGGACAAGGTCTACGCCCACGCCAGCTACGTCACCGTCAACGTCAGCTCGCCCAATACCCCGGGCTTGCGCAGCCTGCAGTTCGGCGACTCCCTCAAGCAATTGCTCGAAGCATTGCGCCAGCGCCAGGAAGACCTGGCAGTGCGCCACGGCAAGCGGGTGCCATTGGCGATCAAGATCGCTCCCGATATGAGCGATGAAGAAACCGTGCTGGTGGCCCAGGCCTTGATGAACGCGGGCATGGATGCGGTGATCGCGACCAACACCACCCTCAGCCGTGTGGGCGTCGAAGGCCTCGCTCACGGTGACGAGGCGGGCGGTCTGTCCGGCGCGCCGGTACGGGACAAAAGCACCCATATCGTCAAGGTGCTGGCGGCCGAACTGGCGGGGCGCTTGCCGATCATCGCCGTGGGGGGGATCACCGAAGGCAAACACGCGGCTGAAAAGATCGCGGCGGGCGCAAGCCTGGTGCAGCTGTACTCCGGTTTCATCTACAAAGGCCCCGCGCTGATTCGCGAATCGGTGGACGCGATCGCCGCCCTGCGCTGAAGGCGCTTGTCTGCCAGGCAATAAAAAGGGCTCCATAAAGGAGCCCCTGGGCCGAAGCCCGCCGCCCGGATAGGACGTGCGTGGTTAAGTCGCTACATATTCAAGTTGATGTGTCGGAATTAAGTGCCCTGATTAGCCGACGGCGTGAAGTTCGTTGAGTCTGTGGATACCCGCAGTGCCAGTCATACCGTCCCAGTTGTCGCCTCGTCCTTCTCGCCAGCCATTGATCCAGGCTTGGCGCACCGACGGTAGAGTAAATGGGCAAAGCTCACGGGATTTTCCATGAACGCCATATTGATATCCGCGTAAAAATGCTCTTTCCAACGGATCACGCTTAAGTCTTCTCATAGGGTGTTTCCCTCACTTGTTGACTGTCTAGATATCCTTCGGCCTCGTGTGAGGCCGGGCAGAGTTTTTCTGCCGTTGGTGGGCTCGCTGCCGGCGTGGCGAGCCGATGTGTCGGCGTCGTTACGGCGCCAACCTGTGTTGAGTTCTAACCAATAGGTCACATGGATTCAATGATCGTTTTGTCATAAGCACGTAACGATAACGATGCTATAGCCATAAGCTGGGATGGCTTTTCGCCCCTTTTCCTAGGCAAAGCCAGCTATGATGTGCCCTGCGAAGAGAATGTGTTTAATCCTTGGGTGAGAATGCCCACCTGTTGCAGTCGGTTATTATTCGACGAAGGGTCGGAATATTTCTTTTTGTTGCTTCAAATTCTTCTTCTGCCCCGTCAATAAAGGCCCAAAGGCCCGTCAGACGAGGTGGAGCGGCACATTCGTGCCACGCGAGCACTCTTCAAGAAAAGTGCTTGATTGAAAACCGAACCGGCGATGCGTCGCCCGTTCATTGATTGCTGAAAAGCCTGGAATACCCCATGTCGGACCGTTTTGAACTCTTCCTCACCTGCCCCAAGGGCCTCGAAGGCCTGCTGATCGAGGAAGCCGTCGGGCTTGGCCTTGAGGACGCCCGCGAGCACACCTCGGCCGTGCGCGGCATGGCCGACATGGAAACCGCCTACCGCCTGTGCCTGTGGTCGCGTCTGGCCAACCGGGTGTTGCTGGTGCTCAAGCGCTTCCCGATGAAGGACGCCGAAGACCTCTACCACGGCGTGCTGGATATCGAATGGGCCGACCACATGGTCAGCGACGGTACGCTGGCGGTGGAGTTCAGCGGTCACGGCTCGGGCATCGACAACACCCACTTCGGCGCGCTGAAGGTCAAGGATGCAATCGTCGACAAGCTGCGCACCCCGACTGGCGAACGTCCGTCCATCGACAAGATCAACCCGGACCTGCGCATCCACCTGCGCCTTGACCGTGGCGAAGCCATCCTGTCCCTGGACCTGTCCGGCCACAGCCTGCACCAGCGCGGCTACCGCCTGCAGCAGGGTGCCGCGCCGTTGAAGGAAAACCTGGCGGCCGCGATCCTGATCCGCGCCGGCTGGCCGCGCATCGCTGCCGAAGGCGGCGCATTGACCGACCCGATGTGCGGCGTCGGCACCTTCCTGGTCGAAGGCGCAATGATCGCCGCCGACATGGCGCCCAACCTCAATCGCGAACTGTGGGGCTTCACCACGTGGCTCGGACACGTCCCGGCGTTGTGGAAGAAGCTGCACGCCGAGGCCACCGAACGTGCCGCTATCGGCATGAACAAAACCCCACTGTGGGTGCGTGGCTATGAAGCCGATCCGCGCCTGATCCAGCCGGCCCGCAACAACATTGAGCGCGCCGGCCTGAGCCACTGGATCAAGGTGTACCAGGGCGAAGTCGGCACGTTCGAGCCGCGCCCGGACCAGAACCAGAAAGGCCTGGTGATCTGCAACCCGCCGTACGGCGAGCGTTTGGGGGACGAGGCCAGCCTGTTGTACCTCTACCAGAACCTTGGCGAGCGTCTGCGCCAGGCTTGCATGGGCTGGGAAGCCGCAGTGTTCACCGGCGCGCCGGACCTGGGCAAGCGCATGGGCATCCGCAGCCACAAACAGTATTCGTTCTGGAACGGCGCGTTGCCGTGCAAATTGTTGCTGATCAAGGTCAACCCGGATCAGTTTGTCACCGGCGAGCGTCGTACCCCGGAGCAGCGCCAGGCTGAACGTGAGCAAGCGGCTTACGACCAGGCCCCGACCGAGCCGGTTGAGCGTCAGTACAACAAGAACGGCAACCCGATCAAGCCAGCCCCGGCCCCGGTGGTCGAGCAGGCCCGCTTGAGCGAAGGCGGGCAGATGTTTGCCAACCGTCTGCAGAAGAACCTCAAGCTGCTGGGCAAGTGGGCCAAGCGTGAGGGCGTGGATTGTTACCGCGTGTACGACGCCGATATGCCGGAGTACTCCATGGCTATCGACCTGTATCACGATTGGGTGCATGTGCAGGAATACGCCGCGCCGAAGTCCATCGACCCGGAAAAAGCCTCGGCGCGCATGTTTGACGCGCTCGCGGCGATTCCCCAGGCACTGAACGTCGACAAAAGTCGCGTGGTGGTCAAGCGTCGCGAGCGTCAGAGCGGCACCAAGCAATACGAGCGTCAGAGCGCCCAGGGCAAGTTCACCGAGGTCAGCGAAGGTGGCGTGAAGCTGCTGGTCAACCTCACCGACTACCTGGACACCGGCCTGTTCCTCGACCACCGCCCGATGCGCCTGCGCATTCAGAAGGAAGCGGCGGGCAAGCGTTTCCTCAACCTGTATTGCTACACCGCCACCGCCAGCGTACATGCGGCCAAGGGTGGCGCGCGCAGCACCACCAGTGTCGATTTGTCCAAGACCTACCTGGACTGGGCGCGTCGCAACTTCTCCCTCAACGGCTTTTCCGACAAGAACCGCCTGGAACAAGGCGATGTAATGGCGTGGCTGGAAGCCAGTCGCGATGAGTTCGACATGATTTTCATCGACCCGCCGACCTTCTCCAATTCCAAGCGCATGGAAGGCATTTTCGACGTGCAGCGTGACCACGTGCAATTGCTCGACCTGGCCATGGCGCGCCTG
The DNA here is from genome assembly GCF_003852275.1 of Pseudomonas sp. R4-39-08. Classification (NCBI taxonomy): domain Bacteria; kingdom Pseudomonadati; phylum Pseudomonadota; class Gammaproteobacteria; order Pseudomonadales; family Pseudomonadaceae; genus Pseudomonas; species Pseudomonas sp. R4-39-08. The sequence continues at coordinate 4,273,805 of NZ_CP027733.1, read as the reverse complement.
GCGCCGGGCGGCGTGCTGTACTTCTCGAACAACTTCCGCAAGTTCCAGCTGGAAGACAACCTCAGCCAACGCTATGCGGTCGAGGAGATCAGCGACAAGACCATCGACCCGGATTTCGCGCGTAACGCCAAGATCCACCGCGCCTGGAAAATTACTGCACGCTGACGCGTGTGGCGAGGGAGCAAGCTCCCTCGCCACAGCAGGTATTTACGCTGGTCAAACCCCCCACCGATGGCTATAACTTAACGTCCAGCCAAAAAGTGACACCCCCGCACGCTGGCGTTGTGAGTATCGCCTATGCCAATGCAAGCCGTACGCCCGAAGATCCTTGGTTTTATCAGTGAACAGGCATCGGCTTGGCTGGTGGCATTGGTGGTGCTGGCAATCGGTAGCGCGCTGACCCTGGTCATCGCGTGGGCCGCTGCCGACCTCAATCAGCAGCAGGTGCGCCAGCGCTTCCAGTTGCTGGTCAATGAGCGCTACAGCCGGATTCAGGAGCGCTTCGAAGACCAGGAGCTGCGCCTGGATAGCCTGCGCCGCTTCTTCATCAATTCCGGCGAGGTGTCTCGCAGCGAATTTGACGGCTTCGCCCAGCCTTTGTTGTTGCATGCGCGTGCCTATGCCTGGGCGCCGCGTGTGCCTCGGGATCAGCGCAGCCGGTTTGAACAGGACATCTCGCGCCAGCGCGGCGTACCTTTCAACATCCGTGAACTGAATTCGGCAGGTGAGTTGGCGCCCGCTGCCGAGCGCGATGAATATGTACCGGTGTTATACAGCCAGACCCAAAGTCTGTTGGGCTCGCCGTTGGGGTTTGATCTGCTGGCCCAACCCCTGCGGCGCGCTGTGCTGGAGCGTGCGCAGAAAAGCGGCAAGGTGGCGGTGTCCCAGCCCATGCAATTGGTCGGCGTGGAACCGGCCTATGCCGCAGGGGTACTGTTGGTGGCGCCGGTCAGCAAGACCGTCGATGCCCAGCCGTACGGTTACGTCATGGCGGTGATCAGCCTGCGCCAATTGGTGGCCGATGGGTTGCCCAAGGCAAACCGGGATAACCTGGCGATGCAGTTCGTCGACACCTCCGACACTGAGCAGCGTGTGCTGTACGCATCCAGCAATGCGCCGGGTGGCAGCGGCCTTGTCGCCGCCCGACGTCTGACCCTGGGTGACCATGTCTACGCGCTGAGCCTGCGCGCCAGTGAGCTATTCGACAAGGCCAACCATTCCTCGACCAACACCATACTGATCATGGGCGTGCTGCTGAGTGGTCTGCTCAGCGCCTTGCTCTATGTGCTGGTCAGCCAACGCCAGCGCGCGCTTGCCCTGGTGGAGCAGCGTACCGCTCAGTTGCGCCTGCGTGAACAGGAGCTGCGGGGCACGCACGGTCAATTGCGCAGCGTGCTGAATGCGGCGACGCACGTCGCAATCATTGCCACGGACTTGCGCGGTGTCATCAACATGTTCAATGCCGGGGCCGAGCGGATGCTGGGGTTCAAGGGCGAGCAAGTGGTGGGCCGCCTGGCGTTGGAAAGCCTGCACCTGGCCGCCGAGCTCGAGACCCGCGCCATGCGTTTGAGTGTGGCGCTGGGCAAGCGTATCGCGCCGAGCCAGGCGATGCTGGTGGAAAGTCCCGACGGTCAACAGGATGCCCGCGAGTGGACGCTGGTGCGCGAGGACGGCAGCCCGTTGACCGTCAACATGCTGGTCACGGTGTTGCTGGATGACCATGGCCTGTGGGTCGGGCACTTGGCGATTTACCTGGATGTCACTGAGCAGAAGCGCGCCTATGAAGCGTTGGCCGCGCGCGATCGCTTGCTGAAAAAGCTCAGTGCCCATGTGCCTGGCGGCATCTTCCAGTTCACCCTGGAGCCCCACAACAGCTGGCGCTTCATTTACGCCAGCGAAGGCATGCGCGATATCTATGAGATCGAGCTTGGCGTGTTGCAGCAGGATGCGGGCAAGGTCCTGGAACGCATTCACCCCCTGGACCTTGAGCGGGTACGCGCGTCGATACGCTCGTCGGCGCTGCAACTGAGCCATTGGCGCGAAGAGTATCGCGTGCAGTTGCCCCAGCGCGGCCTGCGCTGGATTCGTGGCGAGGCTACGCCGGAGGAATTACCCGGCGGCGGTACGTTGTGGCACGGTTATGTGTCGGATATTTCCGATCTCAAGCGCGTGGAAGAAGAGTTGCGCACGCTGTCCATCACTGACTCCCTGACGGGCATCCACAATCGCCGCTATTTCCAGGACCGCATGAAAGCCGAACTGCTGCGCCACACCCGTACGTCTGGGGCGCTGTCGGTGATCATGCTGGATGTCGACCACTTCAAGCGGGTCAACGACCAGTACGGGCACGGCGCCGGGGACGGTGTGTTGCAGGAGCTGTGCAGGCGAATCAGCCAACGCTTGCGCCGCACCGACGTGTTCTGTCGGTTGGGTGGGGAAGAATTCGTGGTGCTATGCCCGCACACCGATGGCGCCCAGGCTTACCACTTGGCGACGCAGTTGTGGCAGTCGTTGCGCAGCACGCCGATGGCGCCGGCGGGCATCGTCACCGCCAGCTTTGGGGTGGCCAGCTGGCGTGTCGATGAAGGCATTGACGGGTTGCTGCTGCGCGCGGACTCGGCGGTGTATACCGCCAAGCAGACGGGCAGGGACCGGGTGGAGCTCTGTGGCAGCGGCGTTGAATAGGTCTAGAGCACCGGTGCGGCTGCAACCGCCTTCGGCTGGCGATACAGGTCCAGCAGCACTTGGTCCAGCACCGACGACGCGCCCCATGGCTTGGAGTCGTTGAGAATCGCCACCACCGCCCAGGTGTTGCCGTTGTTGTCACGACTGAAGCCTGCGATGGCGCGCACGGTGTTCAAGGTCCCGGTCTTCACATGGGCTTCGCCGCGCATGGCGGTGGTCTTCAGGCGTTTACGCATGGTGCCGTCGGTGCCGGCGATCGGCAGCGAGCTGATGTACTCGGCGGCGTAGGGGCTTTTCCAGGCCGCTTGCAGCATGGCCGCCATTTCGCGGGCGCTGATCCGTTCGGCGCGGGACAGGCCGGAACCGTTCTCCATCACCAGGTGGGGTGCGGTAATGCCTTTTTTCGCCAGCCACTGACGTACTACGCGTTGCGCGGCCTTCGCATCGTCGCCATCGGCATCGTTGCGAAACTGCGCGCCCAGGCTCAGGAACAGTTGCTGGGCCATGGTGTTGTTACTGTATTTATTGATGTCGCGGATGATTTCCGCCAGGTCCGGCGAGAATGCCCGGGCCAGGACCTTGGCATCCTTGGGCACTGGCGCCTGGATATCGCGACCCTGGATGGTGCCGCCCAATTCCTTCCAGATCGCACGCACGGCGCCGGCGGTGTAGGTGGCATGGTCGAGCAGCGACAGATAGGTCTGCGAACTGCAGCCGTCCGCCAACTGGCCACTGACGGTCACGGTCATACTGCCATCGGCGGCGGTCATCGGGCTGTAGCGCACGTCGCCGGTGCACTGTTTGGCGTTGGAGACTTTCACCTGGTTGTCGATGCGAATGCTCGCAATCGGCGGCTCGACCGACACGATCACCCGCCCGGCATCGTTGCGTGTCACGAAGCGCAGGGCTTTGAGGTTGACCAGCAGCGCATCGGGCTTGACCAGGAACGGCTTGTTCTCGTCGTTGCCGTCGTCATTGAACTCCGGCAATTGCGGCTGGTGGAAGAAGTTGCGGTCCAGCACCAGGTCGCCGGTGACCTGCTGTACGCCATTGGCGCGCAGGTCGCGCATCAACAGCCAGAGTTTTTCCATATTCAGCTTGGGATCGCCGCCGCCCTTGAGGTACAGGTTGCCGCGCAACACGCCGCCGCTGAGTACGCCGTCGGTGTAGAACTCGGTTTTCCACTGATGGTTGGGGCCGAGCATCTCCAGGGCCGCGTAGGTCGTCACCAGTTTCATGGTGGAGGCCGGGTTCACCGACACGTCGGCATTGAACACGGTCGGCGTACCGGGGCCGTTCAAGGGCAGCATCACCAGGGACAGTGCGGTGTTTTGCAATTTTGCCTTCTGGAGGGCCTGGGCAACGCTGGGGGCAGGGTGTTGTTGACGGGGGCGGCGGTGGCGCAAACGGCCAGTGGCAGGAGAACACCGGCGAGGAAAACAGAACGTAAAGATTTGATCATAAGAAATAAAACCCTACTGCTGAGAAGGGTGAAAAAGGCGAGGGGTATGGAAGAAAATCCCTCATTGGTCATGAAAGTGTCGGCATTATGCCCCAAGCGGAGCTTACGTGTAGCTGAACGATAGCGGGGAATCGGGGTTTTTTTATCGCTTAAGCGCCGCCCGTCCCAGAGAGTCGGGCAATTGCCGCCTTAAACTGCTAAAGTGCCGCCCGTTATTACTTATGAGGATTGTTCCAATGGCGACTAACCGTTCCCAGCGTCTGCGCAAAAAACTGTGCGTTGATGAATTTCAAGAGCTGGGTTTCGAACTGAACCTGGACTTCAAAGAAGGCCTGAGTGAAGAAGCTATCGACGCTTTCCTCGAAGCATTCATCAAAGAAGCCATGGAAGCCAACGGTCTGGGCTATGTGGGCGGCGATGACTACGGTCTGGTTTGCCTGCAGAAGCGCGGCTCGGTCTCCGAAGAGCAGCGTGCTGCTGTCGAAGCCTGGCTGAAAACCCGTTCCGAGCTGACCAAGGCTGACGTCAGCCCGTTGCTGGACGTGTGGTATCCGGAAAAGCCGATCAACGCGGCTAAGTGATACTGAAAAAAACGGCGACCTGAGGGTCGCCGTTTTTTTATGCCTTGCGTCCGTTCAGGATCAGCAGCGTCAACACCCCCGCCACAATTCCCCAGAACGCCGAACCGATGGAAAACAGCGTCAAGCCTGACGCGGTGACCATGAAGGTAATCAGCGCCGCTTCCCGTTCCTTCGGCTCATTCATGGCGATGCTCAGGCCATTGATGATCGAGCCAAACAACGCCAGGGCCGCGATCGACAGCACCAGTTCCTTGGGCAACGCTGCGAACAGTGCCGCCAAGGTGGCGCCGAACACCCCGGCAATCCCGTAAAACACCCCGCACCATACGGCCGCGGTGTAGCGCTTGTTGCGGTCTTCATGGGCGTGCGGCCCGGTGCAGATCGCCGCGCTGATCGCCGCCAGGTTGATGCCGTGGGAGCCAAAGGGCGCCAACACCAGTGAGGCGAGGCCGGTGGTGGTGATCAATGGCGAGGCCGGCACGCTGTAGCCGTCGGCGCGCAGCACGGCGATACCCGGCATGTTTTGCGAGGTCATCGCCACCACGAACAGCGGGATGCCGATACTGATGGTCGCCGCCAGTGAGAAGTGCGGCGTGGTCCACACCGGTGCCGCGACTTCTAGGTGAAAGCCGCTGAAGTCCAGCAGCCCCATCAAGCCCGACAGCAGGGTGCCGATCATCAGTGCAGCCAGCACGGCATAACGCGGCGACAGACGCTTGATGACCAGGTAAGTGAAAAACATCCCCAGCACCAGGCCGGTGCGATGCTGTGCGGCGACGAAAATTTCGCTGCCGATCTTGAACAGAATTCCCGCCAGCAACGCCGCCGCCAGTGAGGCAGGGATGCGCTTGACCAGTTTTTCAAAGCTGCCGGTCAGCCCGCAGATCGTCACCAGCACCGCGCAGGTGATGTAGGCGCCGATGGCCTCGCCGTAGGTGACCCCGCCCAGGCTGGTGATCAGCAGCGCCGCGCCGGGGGTGGACCAGGCAATGGTGATTGGCGTGCGATAGCGCAGGGACAGGCCGATGCTGCACACCGCCATGCCGATGGAAAGCGCCCAGATCCATGACGAAATCTGCGCCGTGGTCAAACCGGCGGCCTGGCCGGCCTGGAACATCAGCACCAGCGAGCTGGTGTAGCCGGTCATCATGGCGATGAAACCGGCGACGACGGCCGAAGGTGAAGTGTCGGCCAGCGGGCGCAAGGGCGCTTGGGTGGCATCGGTCATGGGAAGATGATCCTTGTGCAAGAGAAGTTGCGGATTCAAGCCTAAACTCAAACGCAACGACTCATTGCAATACAGCCGACGCCGCAAACAGCCGTACAGTGTGTTGGCGCAGTGGGTTGTGTACAATGTGCCCTGTTTTTCAGGTGATACTTGCCAGCGACCCGCTGTTGCCGTATTACCGTTAATTCGCCGCCGTTCTCCAAACCCGAGTGCCCATGAACGAACAGTTGCAACCTCTCAAGAAACAACCGCGAGCCGGCAAGGCCGGTCGCAGCGGAACCCAGGACGATATCGTGTATGCGCATATCTTCGAGGCGATCCTCGAACAACGCCTGGCACCCGGCACCAAATTGAGTGAAGAGGCACTGGGCGAAATCTTCGGCGTGAGCCGCACCATCATTCGCCGCGCCTTGTCGCGCCTGGCCCATGAAGGCGTGGTGCTGCTGCGGCCCAATCGTGGCGCGGTCGTCGCCAGCCCGAGTGTCGACGAGGCCCGCCAAGTGTTCATGGCGCGGCGCCTGGTGGAGCGGGCGATTACCGAGCTGGCGGTGCAGCACGCTACCGCTGAGCAACTGGCCCAGTTGCGCCAGATGGTCAACGACGAACGCGACAGTTTCTCCCGTGGCGACCGCGGCGCCGGCATCCGCCTCTCCGGCGAATTTCACTTGAAGTTGGCTGAAGCGGCGAAGAATGCGCCGCTGATCAGCTTCCAGCGCAGCCTGGTGTCCCAGACTTCCTTGATCATCGCCCAGTACGAAAGCGGCAACCGCTCGCACTGTTCCTACGATGAACACACCCAACTGATCGACGCGATCGAAGCCCGGGATGCGGTACTGGCGGTGGATTTGATGATGCATCACATGGACCACATCGACAGCAAGCTCAACCTCGATGAGGAAAGCGCGTCGGATGATCTGCATGCGGTGTTCTCGCATTTGTTGCAGACCAAGAAGCCGGGGCGCTCGTCTGTAAAGTTGTAAACCCAATCAAGGTGGAAGGGGACAAGCCCTGGGGCTTGTCTCAAAAGACGCTTTAGCTAAGGTTATTCACACTGCTCACCAAGAGAGCCGTCACGACAGACCGCTATGAGCTTTATGTTCAACTGTGGGCGTTGATTGAAGCCATCGTTTCGCCCGTCTCAGAACGAAACGTGCTCGCTATATTCAAGCCTCTACCCACCGCAGTCAGTAGCCGACACCACGAACACCGCCAGAAGCGCGGATAGATTCGCCGGTCACCCAGTGCGAGTCCTCGGACGCCAGGAACACCGCGAGCGGCGCGATATCTTCCGGCTCTCCGAAGCGACCCAGCGGCGTCCCTGCAAGAATTTTTTCACCTAGTGCACCGGCAAAATGACCATCGGTGGCGGGAGTATTGGTATGGCCCGGGAGGATCGAGTTGACTCTGATGCTTCGTGGTCCCAGCTCCCTGGCCAATGCAAAGGTAAGGGTATCAACCGCCCCCTTGGTCGCAGAGTACACGCTTGAAGCCAGGTAGGGATCGGTGCTGAGGATCGAGCTGATATTGATGATGCTGCCCTTGGGGCCCATGAGTTTGACGGCTTCACGCACGGCAAGCAGGTAGCCCAGCACGTTCAGGTTGAATTGCTTGTGAAAGGCATCTTCGGTCAAATCATCGATCATCTGGAACACTGCCACACCGGCGTTATTGACCAGGACATCCAACGTACCGAACTTGGTTCGCACGGTTTCGAACAGACGGACGACATCGCATGCTTGGCTCATGTCTGCTTGTACGGCGAAGGCTGAGCCGCCTTGCTCGATGATCTGTCCAACTACCGCATCGGCATCGTCCTTGCTGGAAGCGTAGTTGACGACAACCGTAGCGCCCTGTGCACCCAGCGCTCTGGCAATACCTGCCCCTATGCCTTTGGAAGCCCCTGTGACAACCGCTATTTTTCCTTCGAGTTTCATGACATGACCTTTTTGGGTGGAATGGATGAAGCTTCGTCGCCGCAGGGTGATGGACTGCACGCAACGAACGGTGTGTCATCAGTATCCAGGCACTAAAGGCCGTTGCGTTTGCCGGTTATTCGCACGTCCTTGCCTATTCTTCTCAACTGGCTTGCCATGCCTTCGAAGAGGGTTCACGGTAGGCTGCATGGAAAAGCCAATCGCAGAACTGTGCCGCATCGTGATGCGTGCACAAGACAAATGGACCGAAACCGGTCTACCCCGCGTGGCCATGGTCCGCGCCGAGGCGTGTGCAGACCAGGTGTATCAGCCAATGCTTCATTTAGTGCTCCAAGGCACTAAAACGCTTTCGATTGGGGAAGATGTTTCTCGGTACACAGCCGGTAGTTATTTTTTAGTACCTGTCGACGTACCAGCGACTGGCCAGATTCACGCGAATGCAGTAGCGCAGCCCTATCTCGCGGTGAGCCTGACTTTGGATCCTGAGGTGATCGCAACGTTGCTGATGGACGAGGGCAAGGCGCCAAGGGCACCACAAAAAACCTGTTTCGAAGGAGTACTTGCGCCCGCTGAAATGATTGATGCCTGGCTACGCATGATGCGGCTTATGGATCGTCTGCATGAAGCAGCGGTGCTGGCGCCGATGATCGAACGCGAGATCCTGTTCCGCGTGTTGCAAGGGCCGCTAGGCGGCATTCTTCGCGACGTTGCCCGGCCTGATGGACGGATGACGCAGATCCGTCGTGTCACCCAGTGGATTCGCGAGCATTACACCGAGCCGTTTCGCATCGAGCCACTGGCGCTCATGTCGGGTATGAGCGTCGCCGCCTTTTATCGGCACTTCAAATCCGTGACAGCCATGACGCCGATTCAATACCAGAAGCGCCTGCGCCTGCTCAGGGCTCGTTGGTTGCTGCTGTTCGATACGCTGGACGCGACGTCCATTGCCTATACAGTGGGCTATGAAAGCGCCTCGCAATTCAATCGAGAGTACGCGCGGCTGTTTGGCCTGCCACCGGCGCGGGACGCTGCGCGATTCAGGTCACCAGCCCCCGCCAGAGCGCGCATGGCGGTCTCTTGAGCGGGAGCTCCACCGTTAGAAGTCAGTGACCACTGTCCCGGCAATGCTTTGTGCAAATGCATCGCCAAAGACCTCGGCCGGTGTCGTAAAACCCGGTAACCGCTCACCGTTCAATACCCGGCGCGCAGCTTCCACCGCTGCCAACGGCGTATAGGTATAGCCGTTCACGGTTTCGATCACAGACCTTGCGGTCGTTCCATCGGCCCCCGTGACTTCAACCACTGCGCGCGCCCGATGCGCATCCCGCTCCTCTGCCGTGGGGCCGTCAGGCAATAGCGACAGATCGCCCTCTGGAAATGCATCGCCCGCGATATTTACGAACATTGCAATATTAGGGATGCCAGTCGAATGCCAACCGGTGACCAAATCGCCGAAAGACAGCGGTACGCAGAGAACCTGTCCCTGACCGAAGTCAAAGTACCGCGGCCTGGCATCAGGGGCGGCGACCAGTTCGCCGTTGACCCTGGCCAGTAGGCCTGCACCAATGATCTCGCTGACGCTCATGGCCGACCCTCGTGAGATCGAGCCTGGAACCTGAAGCGCGATGCTCAGCGTAAGCGGCTTTTCCACGCGCTTGGCAACCTGCACTGCCAGCGAATCAGAAGGAACGACGTCCCATCCAACGCCCGGCAGCAGCATGACGTTATTCGCAGCGGCTTCAACGCCTAGACTTTCAGCCAGCCGGTAGACGTTAATCTCGGCGGTAATGTCTAGATAATCGACCCCGGCGTTGATGCACGCGCGCATCAACGGCTCTGCCGTTTGCGCGAATGGCCCGGCAAAGTTAAGTAATACCGAGATGCCGGAAAGATCGCTTTTGATAACCGCACCGGTATCGAATACCCGATAGGGTACATTCAGTTGCGCAGCCAGAGTGGCCAACCGCTGCGGACTGCGTCCGGCGATTTCAAAATTCAGGCCGAGCGCTGCTGCCCGTTCCGCCGCCATTCGACCCGTATAGCCCGTGGCGCCGTAGATCAGAAATGTGCTCAATGGATCCAGCATGATCTAGCCCTCGCGAATTCAAATGTTATAGCCGCCGGCGACTTCGATGGTCTGGGCATTGATCCAGCCGCCATCCTCGGACAGCAGCATGGCAATGACCCGCGCGACATCTTCCGGCTCGCCAACCCTGCCGAGTGCCGTTTGCGCCGCGAGAATCGCTTCGAATTCATCGTTCAAGCCCCCACCCAGCTCGGTACGGATGGCTCCCGGTGACACGGCATTTACCCTAATGCGTTGCTCGCCAAACTCTTTGGCCATATAGCGCGTGAGCACTTCAAGCCCGCCCTTGAACGCCGCGTACGGTGCAATGCCTGCGGTGGCTACACGAGTAGTTGCACTGGTCAAATTGACGATGCTGGCACCTTCGGCCAACAGCGGCAGCAAGGCCTGAGTGAGGAAAAACGGGCCTTTGAGATGCACATTGAACAGGCCATCGAATTGCGCCTCGCTGACGGTGGCCAATGGGTTGAACAGGCCATAGCCGGCGTTGTTGACCAGACCACTTAATCCCGTGGCATTCCACGTCTTGCGCAGGGCTATCACCACTGTTTCACGAAATGCCTCGAAACTGCCCGCATCCGAGACATCAAGCTTGAGCGCTACGGCTTTCCCACCTGCTCGCTCGATGCGCTCCACAACCGAAGCCGCCGCCTCGGGGTTGGCGTTATAGGTCAAGATGACGCCCATGCCTTTTTTAGCAATATGCTCGGCGGCACTGGCACCAATTCCTCGGCTACCGCCTGTGATCACGATGACGCTCATGTCCGTTTCCTCTATGTCTTGAATGTGCCTCCACAGTAGTGATCACCGCTCCTCGGTTCGTATTCGTTCCTACTCCAAACCTGCCTGTTTCTGCTTTTCACTTGCAGGGTGAGTCGTTCTTCCTTCAGCATGCCAGCGATGAATAACCCATTGAACGAACTCAGAGCATTAGCAACCGGCGCTGAAAATCGCCGAACTGAAACAGGCATTCCGCGCGTGGCCATGGTGCAAGGCAAGATTCCTGAGCACCTGCTTGCTGCGGTTTATGACCCGATGATCAATGTGATTCTACAAGGCAGCAAGAGCATGACTGTTGGAGATCGGACGCTGCGATACGACCCAGCGACCTACTTCGTCATGTCCATCGATTTGCCAGCGGTTGGGGCGGTGCACCCGGCGGCCACGGGTGAGCCCTATCTGGCTGTCAGCCTGACGCTGGATCCGGCAGTCCTGTCGACATTGTTCGCTGACTTGCCCAAACCTGCTACGCGCATCGACAACCGCCCTGGCTTTTCAGTTGCCTCTGTCACACCTGACTTGATGGACGCATGGGTGCGGATGCTGCGCCTGATGGGCGACCCTGATGCCATCGCAGCCCTGGCCCCGGCCTATGAACGCGAGATCATCTTCCGCGTCCTTCAGGGACCTCACGGCTGGATGCTCAGGGAAATCGCAGTGCCCGATACCGCCATGGCGCGAGTAAACCTAGCGATACAGTGGATCCGTCGTGACTTTGCCGAGACCCTCAGGGTGGAACGTTTGGCGGAACGGGCGTCGATGAGCGTCTCGGCATTTCATCGCCACTTCAAGGCGGTGACCAATCTGAGCCCGTTGCAGTACCAGAAACGCGTGCGCCTGCTTCATGCGCGAACGCTGATGGTGGCAGGCGCCAAAAGTGTCATGGCTGCGGCCTTCGAGGTTGGCTACGAAAGCGCAACGCAATTCAGTCGAGATTATGCACGGCTGTTCGGATTACCTCCTGCACGAGACGCAGGAAGGATCCTTGGGGACACGAGAGACGTCAGACGCTAGTCGGTTAGCGCAATCAACGGAAAGCAACTATTGCTCAACCTACGATGACACCCTGTCGCGTAGGCGCTCTCTAGCCTCGCAAGCCCCTCCCACATTTGTTTTGTGTTGCGGCTGGAATCAGCGCTGGTGCACCAGTTGCCCGGCCGCGTAGGTCTGCAACACCGTCCGGTCATCCCCCAGGGTCATCAACACAAACAACGTCTCGGCAATGTTATTCGCCTGTTTCAAGCGATAGCTCAGCAACGGCGTGGCGTTGTAGTCCAGTACCAGGAAGTCCGCATCCGTGCCCGGTTGCAAGGTGCCGATCTTGTCTTCCAGGCGCAGCGCGCGCGCACCGCCCAGGGTGGCCAGGTACAGCGACTTGAATGGACTCAACCGCGCACCCTGCAACTGCATGACCTTGTAGGCTTCATTCAAGGTTTGCAGGAGCGAGAAGCTGGTGCCGCCGCCCACGTCGGTGCCCAGGCCCACATTCAATTTGTGCTTCTCGGCCATCGGCAGGTTGAACAGGCCACTGCCGAGGAACAGGTTCGAGGTCGGGCAGAACGCCACGGCCGAGCCGGTTTCTGCCAGCCGCGCGCATTCGTCGTCGCACAGGTGCACGCCATGGGCAAACACCGAGCGTTCGCCGAGCAGTTTGTAGTGGTCGTACACGTCCAGATAGCCGTTGCGCTCTGGAAACAACGCCTTCACCCATTCGACTTCCTGCTTGTTCTCACTGATGTGGGTCTGCATATACAGGTCCGGATACTCCCCCAGCAGTTGCCCGGCCAACGCCAGTTGCTCCGGCGTGCTGGTGGGGGCGAAACGTGGCGTGACCGCATAATGCAGGCGGCCCTTGCCGTGCCAGCGCTCGATCAGCGCCTTGCTTTCCTGGTAGCCGGATTCCGGCGTGTCGGTCAGATAATCCGGCGCGTTGCGGTCCATCATCACTTTGCCTGCGATCATGCGCAGGTCGAGTTTTTCGGCGGCTTCGAAGAACGCGTTCACCGACTGCGGGTGCACGCTGCCGAACACCAGCGCGGTGGTGGTGCCGTTGCGCAGCAGTTCCTTGATGAAAATATCCGCCACTTCGTCAGCGTGCGTCTTGTCAGCGAATTGGCTTTCACACGGGAAGGTGTAGGTGTTGAGCCAGTCCAGCAACTGCTCGCCATAGGCGCCGACCATGCCGGTCTGTGGCAGGTGGATATGGGTGTCGATCAGGCCGGGGGTGATCAGCGCATCCTGATAGTGGGTGACGTCGATATCGGCAGGCAGGGTCGGCAGCAGGTCGCTGGCGTGGCCAAGCGCGCTGATCCGGCCGTTGTCGATCACAAGCAGGCCGTCTTCGAAATATTCATAGGACGCGTCGATGCCAACCTCGGCGGGGTCGGCGATGCTGTGCAGGATGGCGGCACGGTAGGCTTTGCGGGTCAAAGGCATGCTGATCTCAATTCTTGGCTTGGCTGCGGCGAGATACCGGCAGCAGTTTGGCGATGGGCTCGGCGCTGACGGTGTGCTGGCCGAAATGGGCGTTGTAGGTGGCGATGATTTCGCCGGCGATGGAAATGGCGATCTCTACCGGCAATTTGCCCTTCACTTCGCTGAGGCCCATCGGGCAGCGCAGGCGTTGCAGGTGCGCGGTGTCGAAGCCGCGATCGCGCAGGCGATGTTCGAACTTGACCCGTTTGGTTTTGGAGCCGATCAGGCCGAAGTAGGCAAAGTCATTGCGCTTGAGCAGGGCGGCGGTCAGCTCCAGGTCCAGTGCGTGGTTGTGGGTCATGACGATGCAGTAACTGCCCGCCGGCAAGTCGGCGATTTCGTCGACCGGCTCTTCGCTGACGATTTTACGCACGCCCTGGGGGATGTGTGACGGAAACTCCTGCTCGCGCGAATCGATCCAGCGCACCCGGCACGGCAGGCTCGCCAGCAACGGCACCAGCGCACGCCCCACATGGCCGGCGCCAAACACCGCGATCTGCGCCTGCACCTGGCCCATGGGTTCGAACAGCAGCACCGTCACGCCGCCGCAGCACTGGCCCAGGCTCGCGCCGAGGCTGAAACGCTCCAGGTGAGTGTTCTGCTGGCCACGGGCAAGCATGTCGCGGGCGATGTGCGTCGCCTTGTATTCCAGGTGCCCGCCGCCGATGGTGTCGAAGGTGTGGGCGGCGCTGATCACCATCTTCGAGCCGGCGTTGCGCGGCGTGGAGCCAAGCTCTTCGATGATGGTGACGAGCACGCAGGGTTCGCCTTGGTTCTGCAGGTCGGCGAGGGCGCTGATCCAGTTGTTCATGGTCACCTCAGTTAGATCGTTCCCACGCTCCGCGTGGGCATGCATACCGTGACGCTCTGCGTCACAAGAGCGGACGCAATGCGTCCAGGCCGGCATTCCCACGCAGAGCGTGGGAACGATCAAGCCAGCTCGGTTGCAGCTTGAGTGGCGTTTGTTTGCAACCGCCGCATCTGCTCGCAGCCCCACAACACCCGCTCCGGCGTGGCCGGCGCATCGATCCTGGGTTGATGCCGATAGTCACCCAGGCTCGCCACCGCATCCTTGATCGCGCACCACGAGGCAATCCCGAGCATGAACGGCGGTTCACCCACGGCCTTGGAATGGAACACCGTGTCCTCCGGGTTCTTGCGGTTTTCCACCAGCTTGACCCGCAGGTCCAGCGGCATGTCCGCCACCGCCGGGATCTTGTAGCTGGCCGGGCCGTTCGTCATCAGCTTGCCTTTGTTGTTCCACACCAGCTCCTCCATGGTCAGCCAGCCCATGCCCTGGATAAACCCGCCTTCCACCTGGCCGATGTCGATGGCCGGGTTCAGCGAGGCGCCCACGTCGTGGAGGATGTCGGTGCGCAGCATCTTGTATTCGCCGGTCAGGGTGTCGACGATCACTTCGCAGCACGCCGCGCCAAAGGCGAAGTAGTAAAACGGCCGTCCTCGTGACTGGCTGCGGTCGTAGAAGATCTTCGGGGTTTTGTAGAAGCCAGTGCTCGACAGCGAGACCTGAGCGAAATACGCCTGCTGGATCAGCGCCTCGAAGCTCAGGATCTGTTCACGCACGCGCACATGACCGTTGCGAAATTCCACGTCCGCCTCGCTGACGTCGTACTTGCGCGCGGCAAATTCCACCAGGCGTTGCTTGATGGTTTCGGCGGCATTCTGCGCGGCCTTGCCGTTCAGGTCGGCGCCGCTGGAGGCCGCCGTCGGCGAGGTGTTGGGCACCTTGTCGGTGTTGGTGGCGGTGATCTGCACGCGGTCGATGTCCACCTGGAACACTTCGGCCACCACCTGGGCGACCTTGGTATTCAGGCCCTGGCCCATCTCGGTACCGCCATGGTTGAGGTGGATGCTGCCGTCGGTGTAGATGTGGATCAGCGCGCCGGCCTGGTTGAGGAAGCTGGCGGTAAACGAAATGCCGAATTTGACCGGCGTCAGCGCCAGGCCTTTTTTCAGGATCGGGCTGTGGGCGTTGTACAGGCGGACCGCTTCGCGGCGCTCGGCATATTGGCTGCTGGCCTCAAGCTCGGCGGTCATTTCTTCGAGCATGTTGTGCTCGACGGTCTGGTAGTAGTGGGTGACGTTGCGCTCGGTCTTGCCATAGTAATTGGCCTTGCGCACGGCCAGCGGGTCCAGCGCCAGGTGGCGGGCGATGGCGTCCATCACTTCCTCGATGGCGACCATGCCTTGGGGGCCGCCGAAGCCGCGATAAGCGGTGTTGGACGCGGTGTTGGTCTTGCAGCGATGGCCGTTCACCGTCGCGTCGCCCAGGTAATAGGCGTTATCGGCATGGAACATCGCGCGGTCGACAATCGAGTTGGACAAGTCCGGCGAACAGCCGCAGTTGCCGGCCAGGTCCAGGTTGATGCCGTGCAAACGGCCGGCGTCGTCGAAGCCCACGTCGTACTCGATATAGAACGGGTGGCGCTTGCCGGTCATCAGCATGTCTTCGACCCGCGGCAGGCGCATCTTGGTCGGCTGGCCGGTGAGGCGCGCCACCACCGCGCACAGGCAGGCGGGGCTGGCGGCCTGGGTTTCCTTGCCGCCGAAGCCACCGCCCATGCGGCGCATGTCGACGACGATCTTGTTCATCGACACGTCGAGCACTTCGGCGACAAGCTTCTGCACTTCGGTGGGGTTCTGCGTGGAGCAGTAGACAATCATCCCGCCGTCTTCGGTGGGCATCACCGAGGAAATCTGGGTCTCCAGGTAGAAATGTTCCTGGCCGCCGATGTGCAGCGTGCCCTGGATGCGGTGTTGAGCCATTGCCAAAGCGCCGGCCGAATCACCGCGTTGGTGGGTGTGGCTGTCGAGCACGAAGTGTTTGTTGCGAAACGCCTCGACCACATCCAGTACCGGCTCCAGGTCTTGGTATTCGATCACCGCCGCCATGGCCGCTTTGCGGGCGGTCTCAAGATCACGGGCGGCCACGGCCAGTACCACCTGGCCGACGAACTGCACGGTGTCGATGGCCAGCAGCGGATCGCCGGGCATCAACGGGCCGATGTCTTTCAGGCCCGGTACGTCTTCGTGGGTGATCACGATACGCACGCCGTCGAAGGCGTAGCAGGGCGCGGTGTCGATGCTGAGGATTTTCGCGTGGGCGCGATCGGACATGCGCGCATACAGGTGCAACTGGTTGGGAAACTCGAGGCGGTCGTCGATGTACTGCGCCTCACCGCTGACATGCTTGGCGGCGCTGTCATGCTTGACGCTGCGGCCGACCCCGGAGGTCAGGTCGCGGGCGAACAGTTCGGCCAGCTCGGCCTGGGTTTTTTCCACGGCGTGATGGTTAGACATAAGCGGTCACCCGAGTCTCGATGTGCGGCGTTTGCAGTTCGATGAAGTATTTGCGCAATAGGTTCTGCGCGCTGAGCAGGCGGTATTCCTTGCTGGCGCGGAAGTCCGAGAGCGGGGTGAAATCCTCGGCCAGGGCGGCGCAGGCTTTCTCCACGGTGGCGGCGTTCCAAGTGGCGCCCGTCAGCTGCGTCTCGCAATGCCTGGCGCGCTTGGGGGTGGCGGCCATGCCGCCGAAGGCGACGCGGGCCTCGCTGACCACACCGTTGTCGAGCTTGAGGTTGAAGGCGGCGCACACGGCAGAAATATCATCGTCCAGGCGCTTGGAAACCTTGTACGCGCGAAATAGTGAGTGGCCCTTGGGTACGATGATTTTCTCGATGAATTCGCTGTCCTGGCGGGCGGTCACGCGGTAGTCGATGAAGTAGTCCTCCAGCGCCAGGGTGCGCCGGGTATTGCCCTTGCACAGCACAATCTGTGCGCCAAGGGCGATCAGCAACGGCGGCGAATCGCCAATCGGCGAGGCGTTGCCGATATTGCCGCCGAGGGTGCCCTGGTTGCGGATCTGCAGCGAGGCGAAGCGATGCAGCAATTCGCCGAAGTCGGGGTATTCGTGGTGCAGCGCGGCGTAGCAGTCGGAGAGGGCGGTGGCGGCGCCGATTTCCAGGCGGTCGTCGAAGGATTCGATGCGCTTCATTTCTTCGATATTGCCGACGTAGATCATCACCGGCAGGGTGCGATGGAACTGGGTGACTTCCAGCGCCAGGTCGGTGCCACCGGCCAGCAGGCGGGCTTGCGGATAAGCGTCGTAGAGGTCGGCCAGGTCGGCGACGGTCAACGGCACCAGGCAGCGTTTGTCGCCACTGTTGAGTTCACCGGTTTGCGTCGGCGCAATCGCCTTGAGCTGCGCGATGGTCTGGGCGGCGCGGCTGTCGAACTGGTCCTGGGGCTTGTTGCAGCAGGCCTGTGCGGCGGCGGCCAGAATCGGGCGATAACCGGTGCAGCGGCACAGATTGCCGGCGAGGGCTTCGTGGGCTCTCTGGCTGTCGGGGGCGTCGCTGTTCTTTTGCAGGGCAAACAACGACATCACGAAACCCGGGGTGCAGAAGCCGCACTGTGAACCGTGGCACTCGACCATCGCCTGCTGCACGCTGTGCAGTTGGCCCTGGTGCTTGAGGTCTTCGACACTGATCAGTTGCTTGCCGTGCAGCGACGAGACAAAGGTCAGGCACGAATTGAGGCTGCGATAACGAATCTGCTCGACGCCTTGATCGTTGCGGTGCAACTCACCGACCACCACGGTGCACGCACCACAGTCGCCGCTGGCGCAGCCTTCCTTGGTGCCGGATTTGCCCACATGCTCACGCAAATAGTTGAGCACGGTCAGGTTGGGGTCCAGGGCGTGCTCGCTACGGAGTTCCTGGTTAAGTAAAAACTGGATCACGGAAGGCCTCGCAGATTCATTATTGTTGTTAACCGCTTTGCGCCGAATCTAGTCATGTCTGACTTTTCGGTCAATGATTTTCTGACCTAAGGGTCAAGAAACTGCGGTCACAACCTATTCAATTATGGTTCAGTCTTCTGGAACCGGTGTTTTCAGGGGCTTGTGGCTTTCCAGGCTTGCGTGTTTCATGCCAAATTCGCCACCGTGGGCGTAGCGCCATCAGCGGGCCAATGCGCTACACTGCCGCGCTTGTACCGATAGCAGATTTTGAAGGGAAAACATGACGTTCAAGGCGCCGGACAGTCTCGCCGAGCAAATCGCTCACCACCTCGCCGAACGTATCATTCGCGGCGATCTCAAGCCTGGGGAGCGGATCCAGGAACAGAAAGTCACGCTGGCGCTGAATGTCAGCCGTGGTTCCGTGCGCGAAGCCCTGCTGATCCTCGAGCGCCGGCACTTGATCGCGATCCTGCCGCGCCGTGGCGCCCACGTCACCGAACTCAGCGCACACAAAGTGCAGAGCCTGTGTACGTTGATGGGCGAGATGTACATCCTGCTCGGCAATGCGGTTGCCGAAGGCTGGCAGACCCAGGCCGACATGGCGCCCTTCCTGCAAATCCAGCAGCGCCTGATGGCCAGCTATGAGCGCCAGGACATCCGCGCCTTCGTCGAAGAAAGCTTCAATGTGATGCGCGCCGCGTACCCCTTCGCCAACAACCCGTATCTGCAGGAAACCGTCGAGAACCTGCAGCCGGCGATGAACCGTGCCTATTATTTGGCCCTGGAGCAGCGCAAGGCGGAAATGAGCGAGTACCTGACGCTGTTCGAACAGCTGCTCGCTGCCGTACTGGCCCGTGACCTGGCGCAGATCCGCCTGGTGTTGTCGGCTTACTGCCAGCGCAGCAGCTCGCTGGTGATCGCAGCGTTGGCGGACGCCTAAGCGTGCGGCTCAAGTGCATCAAGTTGGCGGGGTTCAAATCCTTCGTCGACCCGACCACGGTGAACTTCCCCAGTAATATGGCGGCGGTGGTCGGGCCCAATGGCTGCGGCAAGTCGAACATCATCGACGCCGTCCGTTGGGTGATGGGCGAGAGCTCGGCGAAAAACCTGCGCGGCGAGTCGATGACCGACGTCATCTTCAACGGCTCCACCAGCCGCAAGCCGGTGAGCCAGGCCAGCATCGAACTGGTGTTCGACAACTCCGACGGTACCCTGGTCGGCGAGTACGCGGCCTACGCCGAAATCTCCATCCGCCGTAAAGTCACGCGCGACAGCCAGAACAGTTACTTCCTCAACGGCACCAAATGCCGTCGACGCGATATCACCGATATCTTCCTCGGCACAGGCCTGGGCCCGCGCAGCTACTCGATCATCGAGCAGGGCATGATCTCCAAGCTGATCGAAGCCAAGCCTGAAGACCTGCGCAACTTTATCGAGGAAGCGGCGGGCATCTCCAAATACAAGGAGCGCCGCCGCGAGACCGAAAACCGCATCCGCCGCACCCATGAAAACCTCGCCCGCCTGACCGACCTGCGCGAAGAACTGGAGCGCCAGCTGGAGCGCCTGCACCGCCAGGCCCAGGCCGCCGAGAAGTATCAGGAATACAAGGCCGAAGAGCGCCAGCTCAAGGCCCAATTGTCGGCCCTGCGCTGGCAGGCGTTGAACGAACAGGTTGGCCAGCGCGAGGCGATCATCGGCACCCAGGAAGTCAGCTTCGAAGCGCTGGTGGCCGAGCAGCGCAACGCCGACGCCAGTATCGAACGCCTGCGGGACGGGCACCATGAGCTGTCCGAACGCTTCAATCTGGTGCAGGGGCGCTTCTATTCGGTGGGCGGCGACATTGCCCGGGTCGAACAGAGCATCCAGCACGGCCAGCAGCGTCTGCGCCAGTTGCAGGACGATCTGAAGGAAGCCGAACGCGCGCGCCTGGAGACTGAATCGCACCTGGGTCACGACCGCACCTTGCTGCTGACCCTGGGCGAAGAGCTGGACATGCTCACCCCCGAACAGGAAATCACCAGCGCCGCCGCCGAAGAAGCAGCGGCGGCGTTGGAAGAGGCCGAAACCAGCATGCACGGCTGGCAGGAGCAGTGGGACACGTTTAACCTCAAATCCGCCGAACCACGGCGTCAGGCCGAGGTGCAGCAGTCGCGTATCCAGCAACTGGAAACCAGCATGGAGCGTTTGGCCGAGCGTCAGCGCCGTCTGCAGGAAGAGCGCGTGTTGCTCGCCGCCGATCCGGAAGACGCGGCGATCCTGCAGTTGAGCGAGCAACTGGCCGAAAGCGAAATGACCCTGGAAGAGCTCGAGGCCAGCGAAGCGCAGCAAGTGGAACGCCTTGAGCAATTGCGCCAGCAACTGCACACCGCAACCCAGGCGCAGCAGCAGGCCCAGGGCGATCTGCAGCGGCTCAACGGGCGGCTGGCATCGCTCGAAGCCTTGCAGCAAGCCGCGCTGGACCCCGGCACCGGCACCGCCGAATGGCTGCGCGACCAGCACCTGGCCGAACGCCCGCGCCTGGCCGAGGGTTTGAAAGTAGAAGCCGGTTGGGAGCTGGCGGTGGAAACCGTGTTGGGCGCCGACCTGCAAGCGGTGCTGGTGGATGATTTTGGCGGCTTCGACCTGGCCGGTTTTGCCCAGGGTGACTTGCGCCTGCTCAGCCCGGCCGCCGATGGCACGCGCGTGCCGGGCAGCCTGCTGGACAAGGTCGAGGCGGCGATTGACCTGTCGCCGTGGCTGGGCCAGGTCAAGCCTGTGGAAACCCTTGAGCAGGCTTTGGCCCAACGCGGCCAGTTAGCGGCCGGCGAAAGCCTGATCAGCCGCGACGGTTACTGGGTCGGCCGGCACTTTCTGCGCGTGCGCCGCGCCAGCGAAGCTGAAAGCGGCGTATTGGCCCGTGGTCAGGAAATCGTCAACCTGAGCGCCGAGCGTGAAGAGCGCGAAGCCACCCTGGAAAGCCTGGAAACCGAACTGCAAACCCTGCGCGCTACCCAGCGCCAGCAAGAGACCGGCCGCGAACACCTGCGCCGTCTGTTGCAGGACGAGGCGCGCCAGCAAGGCGAACTCAAAGCCCAGTTGTCGGCGAGCAAGGCCAAGGTCGAACAGTTGACCCTGCGCCGCACCCGCCTTGACGAAGAAGTCGCCGAGATGGGCGAACAGCGCGCCCTGGAGCATGAACAGGTCGGCGAAGCGCGCCTGCACCTGCAGGAAGCCCTCGACAGCATGGCCCTGGACACCGAGCAGCGCGAACTGCTGCTGGCCCAGCGCGACAGCCTGCGCGAACGCCTCGACCGCGTACGCCAGGAAGCCCGTCAGCACAAGGACCACGCCCACCAGTTGGCGGTGCGCCTGGGCTCGTTGCGTGCCCAACATGATTCCACGCGCCAGGCCCTCGAGCGCCTGGAGATGCAATCGGAACGCCTCACCGAAAAGCGCGAGCAATTGAGCCTCAACCTGGAGGAGGGCGAAGCGCCCCTTGAAGAGCTGCGCCTCAAGCTTGAAGAACTGCTCGACAAACGCATGAGCGTCGACGAAGAACTCAAGACCGCGCAGATCGCCCTGGAAGACGCCGACCGCGAACTGCGCGACGCCGAAAAGCGCCGCACCGTGGCCGAGCAGCAGTCCCAGTTGATTCGGGGCCAGCTCGAACAACAGCGCATGGAATGGCAAGCGCTGACCGTGCGCCGCAAGACTTTGCAGGATCAACTGCTCGAAGACGGTTATGACCTGCACGGCGTGCTCAACACACTGACCGCCCAGGCCAACGAAAAAGACGCCGAAGAAGAACTTGAGCGAATTGCCGCGCGTATCCAGCGACTCGGTGCGATCAACCTCGCGGCCATCGATGAGTACCAGCAGCAGTCCGAGCGCAAGCGTTATCTGGATGCCCAGGACGCCGACCTGGTCGAAGCCCTCGACACCCTGGAAAACGTGATCCGCAAGATCGACAAGGAGACCCGCAACCGCTTCAAGGATACCTTTGATCAGATTAATGGCGGTTTACAGGCGTTATTCCCAAAAGTTTTCGGTGGTGGCAGCGCCTACTTGGAACTGACGGGCGAAGATCTACTCGATACAGGGGTAACGATCATGGCGCGGCCTCCGGGCAAGAAGAACAGCACCATCCATTTGTTGTCCGGCGGCGAAAAGGCCCTGACGGCGCTGGCGCTGGTATTTGCCATTTTCAAGCTGAACCCGGCACCGTTCTGCATGCTCGACGAAGTTGACGCACCGCTGGATGACGCTAACGTTGGACGCTACGCTCGGCTGGTCAAGGAGATGTCCCAGACCGTGCAGTTCATCTATATCACCCACAACAAGATCGCCATGGAAATGGCCGATCAGTTGATGGGCGTGACGATGCACGAGCCAGGCTGTTCGCGTTTGGTGGCGGTGGATGTGGAAGAAGCGATGAAGATGGTGGAATCCTGAGGTAAGGCAGGAAGGAATTTTTACGGCACGCCGTAGGGCGATTTACCGGTTTGGCAAAAGTGGCAAATGGACATATTTGTTCAAGGCATTTTGACAGACGGTGTAAAGTTATCTTTGGTCGTGCTAGTTTAATGTCAATTTTTCGTATGCGTGGGCAAAACGTCAGTCAGAACATAGAGTTGGCGCCACGTTTTAAAGCGGTTTGCACGGTGCTAAACCCCTTATTTTTCAGCATTTTTTATAGAGGCACGGGATTACATGGAAATCGGTCTGCGCGAGTGGCTGATCGTCATCGGCATCATTGTCATTGCCGGTATTCTTTTTGATGGCTGGCGCCGCATGCGCGGTGGCAAGGGCAAGCTTAAATTCCGCCTGGACCGGAACCTGTCCAACTTGCCCGACGACGACGGCAGCGCCGAGTTGCTGGGGCCTCCCCGTGTGCTGGACACCCACAAGGAACCGCAACTGGACGAGCACGACCTGCCGTCGATGAGCGCGCCGGTGCGTGAAGCCCGTGAGCCGTCGTCCAAGCGTGGCAAGCGCGGCAGTGCTGGCGTGGCCGAGCCGCATCAGGGCGACTTGAACCTCGATGTCGACGAAGGCCCGAGCTTCAGCAGCCGCGACGATGACTTCCCGGATGAAAACGCCGGCAAGAACGCCCCGCGCCAATCGGTCAACGATCAGCCGGCCGCCGAAGAAGTGCTGGTGATCAGTGTGATCTGCCGCGATGCCGGTGGCTTCAAAGGCCCGGCGCTGTTGCAGAATATCCTTGAAAGCGGCCTGCGCTTTGGCGAGATGGATATTTTCCACCGTCACGAAAGCATGGCGGGTAACGGCGAAGTGCTGTTCTCCATGGCCAACGCGGTCAAGCCGGGCACGTTCGACCTGGACGATATCGACCTGTTCAGCA
Organism: Pseudomonas sp. R4-39-08; assembly: GCF_003852275.1. Taxonomy (NCBI): domain Bacteria; kingdom Pseudomonadati; phylum Pseudomonadota; class Gammaproteobacteria; order Pseudomonadales; family Pseudomonadaceae; genus Pseudomonas; species Pseudomonas sp. R4-39-08. The sequence continues at coordinate 4,250,471 of NZ_CP027733.1, read as the reverse complement.
CCCCGGCGGTCAGTTTCTTCCTCGGCCTGCCAGGCCCGCGTCACCCGAAACAAGCGTTCGATGTGATGGTGGCTGCAGCGCGCAAGCTGTCCCAGGAACTGAACGGCGAGCTCAAGGACGACCAACGCAGCGTGCTCACCGCCCAGACTATCGAGCATTACCGTCAGCGCATCGTCGAGTTCGAGCGTCGCGCCCTGACACGGAAACGCTGAGGATTGCGCTTCGGCGTTGTCAGTAGAATAAGCGCACTAACATATTGAGCAGCTTCGGCTGCTCTTTTGCTTTATGAGAGAACACCCATGACCGCCGCCCATACCCGCATCCTTGAACTGCGCGCTGAACTGGATCAGCACAACTACCGCTACCACGTCCTCGACGAACCGAGCATTCCGGACGTCGAGTACGACCGCTTGTTCCATGAGCTCAAGGCTCTGGAGGCCGAGCATCCGGAACTGGTGACGCGTGATTCGCCGACGCAGCGGGTCGGCAGTGCGGCGCTGTCGGCGTTCACCCAAGTCAGGCATGAAATCCCCATGCTCAGCCTGGGCAACGCCTTCGATGAAGCGACCATGCTCGAATTCGATCGGCGGGTGACCGAGGGGCTGGACCTGCCGGCCGGTGACCTGTTCGCCAGCGTCGAATACAGCTGCGAGCCGAAGCTGGACGGCCTGGCGGTCAGCCTGCTGTATCAGGACGGCGAGTTGGTACGCGGCGCGACCCGAGGCGATGGCACCACCGGCGAAGACATCAGCGTCAATGTGCGCACCGTGCGTAACATCCCGTTGAAGCTGCACGGCAGCGGCTGGCCGGCCACCTTGGAGGTGCGCGGTGAAGTGTTCATGTCCAAGGCCGGGTTCGAACGCCTGAATGCCTCGCAACTGGAGGTTGGCGGCAAAACCTTCGCCAACCCGCGCAATGCGGCCGCTGGCAGCCTGCGCCAACTGGATTCGAAGATCACCGCCAGCCGCCCGCTGGAATTCTGCTGCTATGGCATCGGCCAAGTGACGGCGGATATCAGTGACACCCATATCGGTAACCTCAAGCAGTTGCAGAAGTGGGGCATGCCGATCAGTCATGAACTGAAACTGGCCAAGGGCATTCAGGAATGCCTGGACTACTACCGCGACATCGGCGCGCGGCGCAACAGCCTGTCGTATGAAATCGACGGCGTGGTGTTCAAGGTCAACAGCATCGCCTCCCAGCGTGAACTGGGCTTCCGCGCCCGCGAGCCGCGCTGGGCCATTGCGCATAAATTCCCGGCCATGGAAGAGCTGACCGAGTTGCTCGACGTGGAATTCCAGGTCGGCCGCACCGGTGCCGTCACGCCCGTGGCGCGTTTGAAGCCGGTCAAGGTCGCGGGTGTGACCGTGTCCAACGCCACCCTGCACAACATGGACGAAGTGGCGCGCCTGGGCCTGATGATCGGCGATACAGTAATCATCCGCCGCGCCGGGGATGTGATCCCGCAGGTGGTGTCGGTGGTGGCCGAGCGTCGCCCGGAGCACGCCCGCGCCGTGCAGATCCCCGAGCACTGCCCGGTATGCGGTTCCCATGTGGAGCGCACGCAGCTGGTCAAGCGCAGCAAGGGCAAGGAAACCGTCAGCGAAGGCGCGGTGTACCGCTGCGTCGGGCGCCTGGCCTGTGGCGCGCAGCTCAAGCAGGCGATCATTCATTTCGTCTCGCGCCGCGCCATGGACATCGACGGCCTGGGCGACAAGACCATCGAGCAACTGGTGGATGAAAAACTCATCGGCTCGCCCGCCGACCTCTACAAGCTCAAGTACGAGCAGATCATCGACCTGGAAGGTTTTGCCGATATTTCCAGCAAGAAGCTGATCGCCGCCATCGAAAACAGCAAGACGCCGACCCTGGCGCGGTTTATCTACGCCCTGGGTATTCCCGATGTGGGCGAGGAGACCGCTAAGGTGCTGGCGCGCTCCCTGGCCTCCCTCGAGCGTGTGCAGAAGGCATTGCCGGAGGTGCTGACATACTTGCCGGACGTGGGCCTGGAAGTGGCGCACGAGATCCATAGCTTCTTTGAAGACAGCCATAACCAGGACGTGATCGGCGCGCTGCTCTCGCCCGATGAATGCGCCCTGCAATTGCAGGAGCAGGGCGACCTGAGCGCCGAATTCGCCGCCAGCACCACCCTGGGCGGCCTGCTCGACAAGCTGCACGTGCCCTCCGTGGGGCCGGGCGCGGCGCAAAAACTGGCGGACAAGTTCGGCAGCCTCGAAGGCGTGATCAAGGCCGACTGGCTGGACATGCGCCAGGCACTGCCCGAAAAACAGGCCAAGGCCGTGCGTGAGTTCTTCGACAATCCGGACAACGCCCGCCATGCCCTGGCCATCGAGCAGCAGCTCAAAGACTTCGGCATGCACTGGCAGAGCGAGAAGAAGGTCGTCGAAGGCCTGCCGGAAGCCGGGCATACCTGGGTGCTCACCGGCTCCCTGGAGTTGATGAGCCGCGACGTGGCCAAGGACAAGCTGGAAAGCCTCGGCGCCAAGGTGGCCGGTTCCGTTTCGGCCAAGACCCATTGCGTGGTGGCCGGGCCCGGCGCTGGTTCCAAGTTGGCCAAGGCCAGCGAACTGGGGCTTAAAGTGCTGGACGAGGAGGCCTTCGTCGCCTTCCTGGCCAAGCACAACATACCCGTATGACGATCATTCCCACGCTCCGCGTGGGAATGCCACCCCGGACGCTCCGCGTCTGCTCTTCCAAGGCATGACGCAGAGCGTCACCGTATGCATTCCCATGCTGAGCGTGGGAACGATCCTGCGAGGGAAATGATCTAGTCTCAGTCATCCCAGGGAAAGATCGCCATGTTCCGCTACTTCGACCAGCTCAGCTCGCGTATCGCTGCACCGTTCATGGCCGGATCTTCGCGTAACAGCAAGGTATGGCAATGCCGCTGCGGCCAGTCGTTGTTCTTTCGCAACAGCCAGTGCCTGGCCTGCTCGGCGCTGCTGGGCTATCACCCCTGGCAAAGCCGCCTGTCCTCACTGCAGCCCGGCCCCGCAGTCGACACCTGGCTGATGGATGACAACCTCGACGCAGGCGCCTTTCGCCGTTGCGCCAACCTCGAGACCCCGGCCGCCTGCAACTGGCTGATCCCGGCGCACAGCACCTTTCCCTTATGCGTGGCCTGCAGCCTGAACCGCACCATCCCCGACTTGTCCGTCCCGGAAAATCCCGAACGCTGGCGCAAGGTGGAAACCGCCAAGCGCCGACTGGTGGCGCAACTGATCAGCCTGGGCCTGCAGGTGGTGCCCAAACGCGTCGACGAAGACACCGGCCTGGCGTTTGACTTCGTCGGCGTCGACCTGCAAGGCAATGCGCCCACCACCGGTCACGCCAACGGCCTGATTACGCTTGATATCAAGGAAGCCGACGACGCCCATCGGGAAAAGATCCGCGTGCAGATGCGCGAGCCCTACCGCACGCTGCTCGGGCACTTTCGTCATGAGGTCGGCCACTATTACTGGGATCGCCTGATCGCAGGCAGCCACTGGCTTGAGCCGTTTCGCAGGCTGTTCGGCGACGAACGCGCCAGTTACGCCGACGCGCTCGACCAGCACTACCAGAACGGACCACGTCCGGACTGGCAGCAAAACTGCGTCAGCGCCTACGCGACCATGCACCCTTGGGAAGATTGGGCCGAAACCTGGGCGCATTACCTGCATATGATGGACGCGGTCGACACCGCCTTGGGCTTCGGCATGAGCGCCCGCGAGATGGACCTGGATTACCAGCCGTTCCCCCTGACCACGCTGTACGACCCCGAGCACCCTGGCGGTGCGGCGTTCCTCTCCTTCGTCAACGCCTGGATCGAACTGGCCGGCATGCTCAACGAATTGTCGCGCAGCATGGGCCAGCCGGACTTTTACCCCTTCGTGCTGCCGCCAGCGGTGATCGCCAAGCTGCACTTCATCCACCTGGTAATCCAGGAAGAGGGCGGCCGGGCCGATGAGGTCCTACAGGCACAATGATAAAAAAATGTGGGAGGGGGCTTGCCCCCGATGACGGAGTGTCAGTCTACTCATCAGTGGCTGACCCACCGCCATCGGGAGCAAGCCCCCCCCACATTGGATAGCGTCATTGTTGAAGGCCATGGCAAGTACTTGAAGCTTCTCATTTTTTACGGTTGTAACTTCCGATGAGATCGGTACAATGGCCCCGCTTGCCGAGAGGCGAGCGTCGTTATGGTGACCCCATCGGTCCCCCCGCAACGATTACCCGTGAACCTGGTCAGAGCCGGAAGGCAGCAGCCACAGCGGGAACATTGTGTGCCGGGGTGTGGCTGGTGGGGTTGCCTCCATAACGCTCCTTCCTGTAGTACCCTTCTCTGAATCCATATCCCCAGCCAATCATCTGTGACGCTTGTTGCACAGTTCATGACGGCTATTTCACCGCGAGTGGCATACTCCCAAGCGTTTCTCCCCTGGCTATGAGGCCGTATGCATTCGGAACATTTTGATCTATCCAGCCCTGTATTCCTGCCGATCACGGATGAAACCTGTGCGGGTTTGCTGGGCGCCGACGCTGCCAATGCGCTCGTAGCCCTGAGCGAGCCAGAGCTGGCAGCGGTGCTGGTGATCCAGAATCTTGCGCAAATGCCGGAAAACGAATTGAGCGCGGTGGGCGCTGAACGGGTGCTGGCCAAGCTCATTGGCTGGGCGGTGGATGCCAGGCATTCAGCTGCCGTGAGCTTGCTGTCGGAAGCGCAGCGGCTGTTTGACCCACGCAAGCTGTACTTCGGCCTGAATGTGGTCAAGAGCCTGAAGTTGCGTTTTCTGCTGGCCGATGAAGTCCTGGCGCGAACCTACCTGTTGCCCGACGGAAAATGGGACGTCGAATACAAAGTTCGTCACCTCAAGGCCAACAACCCGTTCCGCCAGCAGATGGTCACGCCCAGGCACCGCGAGCGCTGGTTGAGTGCCGAGCAGGACAAACTGGTCAGGACCTTTCGCGCCAACCTGAACGAAGACCTGCACGTCCAGGGGTACGCCGGCATTGGCAAGAGTCACCTGCTGGTGGCGCTGATGGAGCACTTGCGCCCCGAAAAGGCCTTGCTGCTGGCACGTACACCGGCCAAGCTCGAGACCTTGCGCGCACGCATGGTGGGCACGCGGGAGCGAAAGGCCGGGCATACCTTCCAGGCGTTCGCGCATGCCTTGTTGCATGGCCCCAGGCCACAGCCGGTGAATGCGCAAGTGCGCGTCCCGAGCAAACAGGCACTGGCCCAGCAACTGAACATCTTCGGTTTTCGTCGCCTGGAAGGGCAGGCGGTGCTGGATGTGTGCCTCAAGGTGCTTGAAAGCTACTGCCGCTCCTGGGATTACAGCCTGTCGGCCAAGCATCTGCCGCATTTCAAGCAACCGTTGTCCTCTGTCGATGCCCAGGCGTTGGTCGAATATTCCAGCCGGTTATGGGGCTACCTGGAGGCGAATGCGGCCTGGAGCAGCCACACCGGGTTCGAAGCCTTGTTGATGATCAAGCGCGCAAGCCTGGCGGGCAGTGTGGTGCCTGATCGCTATACCCATGTGCTGATTGACGAGAGCCAGGACATTCCGGCGCCCTTGCTGCAAATCATCGAACGCGGTCGCCAGGTGCTGATTACCCTGGGCGATGAGTATCAGCAGGCCAGCGGGGTGATGGTCAGGCGTGCCCGTGAGGTTCGTCACACGGATGTGAGCTACTCCGTGCGTTCCGGGCGCAATGTCGAGCGCCTGGTCAATCCGCTGATCAGCCAGCATTCGGAGAAAAGCAAGGTGCTCTTCGAGGGTGCGCGGGACGCTGACGTCGGTATCGAGCTGTATCCCCAGGGCTTCGTACCGCCACCCGGCTGCGTGGTGCTGACCGCGTCCCACTGGGACACCATGAAATGGCTCATCCAACTGAGCGAAGAGCGATGTGCCTGTGCCTTTCCCAGCAATGAAGCGCAGCAGGACCTCAAGCACTTCATGGACACCGTCATCGCGCTGTTCAAGCCAGAGTTCTATGGCAGCGAGCACAGTGACCGCGGGCCCCATCCGTTTTTCAGCGATCTGGCCGACTGGCAGCAAGTGCGCGACGCGTGCCGGTTCGATGAGGCATTCCTGTGGGTCGAGGCCGAGCTGGAAAAAGGCTTCAACGTCGCCGACGTGACCCGCTTGAACAGGCTGAGCGGCCATCCGGGCGAGCGCTGTTTATTGATGCTGGCCCAGGACGCTGGCGGCATGGAATTCGATCAGGTGTTGCTCACGCCTGAGCTGTTGACCAATGTGAAATTCAAGGACGCCTATGCGTTCGATCAGCGCCTGTGCGCGGTGTATATCGCCATTTCCCGGGCCACAACGCAGCTTTATCTGCCCTATGACGTGGTCGAGTGGATCGACTACCACCAGTACCAGAAGACCCGTGACGTGCATGGCTACTGAGTGATTTACCCTGGCTGATTCACAACTTTCCAAACCCCCTCTGGACAACCCCAAACCACCTTGTTAGCGTGCGCCGGCTGCTTGTTTCGGCGTATGCCAACGGCGCGGATCGGTATTGAAGTGCTCTCACTTCTTTAACTCACAAGGATGTCTGTCATGAAAAGCCTGCAAGGGTTGCCTCGTCTTATCAGTGCCTCGGTCGGCGCGCCCGGTAAAGCTCGCAACTTGCCTGCCGATGTTCAGTGCATCCAGTATTTATTCAACCTGATCATCCCCAAAATGGGTTTCCCCCTGCCCGAAAACGGCAAATGCGACGGCCAGTTGGTGCAGTGCATCAGCCAGTACCAGTTCCGTCATCTCAAATATGCCCACCCCGATGGCGTCATCGACCCCACCGGGCGCACGTTCAACAGCTTGATCGAAGAGGCGGTGAAGGTGCCGGTGCAGGCCTTCCCGACCACGCGTATTCCGAGCTTTCTCAACGCGTTCGGCAATAACAATGCCGATGCGGTGCAGGCCACGGTCAATGTCTACCTCAACCAGGTGCGCGCGGTGATCGAGGCCGAACGGCGTAACCGGCAGCTGATGATGCAGGCCACCTGCGACGGCGGCACGACGCTGAGCGAAACGGACTTCCAGAACGCTGCCAAGCAACTGGGCAACGGTATCTCGGTGAATGTCATCAAGGCATTCGCCACCGTGGAGTCGGGCGGGAAGGTGGGCTTCGGGCCGGCCAAGTTGCCGATCATCGCCTTCGAAGGCCATCAATTTCGCAAATACACCAAGCACATCTACGACCAGGCGCACCCGCTGCTGTCGTACATCTACAAGAAAAAAGCCGGGCCGCAGTGGCAGGCCAACAACAAGGATCAGGTCAAGGCCTGGGAAACCATGGCCACTGCGTTCGCGCTGGACCAGGAAGCAGCGTTGATGTCGGCCTCGTGGGGCATGTTCCAGATCATGGGGTTCAATTTTGCGTCGTGCGGGTTCAAGACGGTATTTGAGTTCGTGGCGTCAATGAAAGTGAATGCCGGCAATCAGCTCAAGGCCTACCTGGCCCTTTGCGGCAAAAATACCGCGTTGATGAGTGCGATGAAAAACAAGGACTTTACCGCCATGGCCCGCAACTATAACGGTGAGGACTATGGCAACTACGACGTGCTGATGAAGCAGGCCTACGACGTACTGGAAGGGAAGAAATAAGATGATTCGTTTTCTGGCGGTAGGTGTGTTGTCGCTGTGCGCCGTGGTGCCGGCCCTGGCAGGCTCGGCCGCGTTGCATTCGGGTAAGTACGAAGGGCTGATGCTGGCAGTGACGCCACAGCAGCAGGTCGAAGGGTTCTACTCGGAAAGCCTGGGCGAGGGCGTGACGCGGGGCTGCAGGTTCTTTCTGCAGGGCACGCCCGAGGCGCTGACCACCTGGCTCGATGTGGCGTATCCCGGCAGCGTGGCGGCAGCGTCCGACGGCGTGAGCCTGACCGTGGCGCAAGGCCGTCAGCATCCTGGTTGCATCAATGTGTTGATGCCAGAGATTGCGACGGGCCTGGAGCTGAACCAGACCGCCAGGAAAAAATGGATCGGTTTGGTGACTGTATCGGCCGACAAGGCTTACCTGTTGAAAGCCCCGGGTGCCAAAGCCGCCAAGCGACCCTACATCGTCAAGAATGATGTGGTGGGGGTGCTGGCCTTCAAGGACGGCTGGGCGCAGGTCGAGTTCATCAATGCCGATGACCGTTCGTTCACGGGCTGGATCAGCCAGGAGCAGTACGCACGGTTGGTGGCGCCGAAGATTTAAACCTGCGGGAGGCGACTTTATGAGCGTGCCGGATGCAATTTCCCCCCTGCTCCGCTAGCATTACCGGCTTCCGCTTCCCAGTTGCGACGGTTTTCGATGAGTTATCAGGTTCTTGCACGTAAATGGCGCCCGCGCTCGTTCCGCGAAATGGTCGGCCAGACCCATGTGCTCAAGGCTCTGATCAATGCCTTGGACAGCCAGCGGCTGCACCACGCCTACCTGTTCACCGGTACGCGCGGGGTGGGCAAGACCACGATTGCGCGCATCATCGCCAAATGCCTGAATTGTGAAACCGGTATCACATCGACCCCTTGCGGCACCTGTTCGGTGTGCCGCGAGATCGACGAAGGGCGTTTCGTCGACCTGATCGAGATCGACGCCGCCAGCCGCACCAAGGTCGAAGACACCCGCGAGCTGCTCGACAACGTGCAGTACGCGCCGAGCCGTGGCCGCTTCAAGGTCTACCTGATCGACGAAGTGCACATGCTGTCCAGCCATTCCTTCAACGCGCTGTTGAAAACCCTGGAAGAGCCGCCGCCCTACGTCAAATTCATCCTGGCCACCACCGACCCGCAGAAACTTCCTGCGACTATTTTGTCGCGGTGCCTGCAGTTCTCCCTGAAGAACATGACCCCTGAGCGGGTGGTCGAGCATTTGACCCACGTGCTGGGCGTCGAGAATGTACCGTTCGAAGACGACGCGCTGTGGCTGCTTGGCCGCGCTGCCGATGGCTCGATGCGTGATGCCATGAGCCTCACCGACCAGGCCATCGCCTTCGGAGAAGGCAAGGTCCTGGCCGCCGATGTGCGCGCCATGCTCGGCACGCTGGACCACGGCCAGGTGTTCGACGTGCTGCACGCGCTGATCGAGGGCGACGCCAAGGCGTTGCTCGAAGCCGTGCGCCACTTGTCCGAGCAAGGCCCGGACTGGAACGGTGTGCTCTCGGAAATCCTCAATGTGCTGCACCGCGTCGCCATCGCCCAGGCATTGCCTGAGGGTGTCGATAACGGCCATGGCGACCGCGACCGCGTGTTGGCGCTTGCCCAGGCGCTGCCGGCCGAAGATGTGCAGTTCTATTACCAGATGGGCCTGATCGGCCGCCGTGACCTGCCCCTGGCGCCGGACCCGCGAGGGGGCTTCGAGATGGTGCTGCTGCGGATGCTGGCCTTCCGGCCCGCCGACTCGGCGGATGCGCCGAGACAGCCGCTAAAGCCAGTGGGGATCAGCCAGGCCACAGTTGATTCCACCAAACCAGTGGCTGGCGCGGCGGTGGTTGCGCCAGTGGTGGCTGCGCCCGCAGCGGTTCCCGAGCCTGTGGTGGCCGCCCCGGTGGCCGCGCCTGAAGCGGTTATCGAGCCAGAACCAGAGCCTGAGCCGCAAGTCGCCCCGGTGGTCGATCTGCCCTGGAATGACCCGGTTGAAGCGCCCGTCGAGCCCGAGCAACAGCCCGCCGTGGAGCCGGTGCTGGACACCACTGGTGAGCAGCCGGAATTGACGCCCATGCCCACGCCGACCCCGGACAGCGTGGTGCCGGATGCGCCGGAGTGGGTATCCGCGCCTGTGCCCGAGCCGACTGTCGCCCAGGTTGAGGCGGCCACCCCCGGCATCGACCTCGACGACGAACCGCCGCTGGACGAAGACTACATCGAGCCGGACATGGATTCGGCCTACAGCTACCTGGACGAACTTGCCAGCGAACACACCGCCGAGCCGGCCCCCGAGCCGGAGGTGGAGCCTGCCGCCGCCCCGGCCACTGGCCTGGCCCTGCAATGGCTGGAATTGTTTCCAAAATTGCCGATCTCCGGCATGACCGCCAGTATCGCGGCCAACTGCACGTTGATTGCCATCGACGGCGACCACTGGCTGCTGCACCTGGACCCGGCCCACAGCGCCTTGTTCAATGCCACTCAGCAGCGCCGGCTCAACGATGCGCTCAACCAGTACCATGGGCGCACGCTGACCATCGCCATCGAGTTGATCAAGCCCGAGCAGGAAACCCCGGCCCAGGCTGCGACGCGTCGGCGCTTGAACCGTCAGCGCGACGCCGAGGCGTCGATCCAGGCTGATCCGCTTATCCAACAAATGATGCAACAGTTCGGTGCGGTCGTCCGTCACGATACTATTGAACCTGTCGAAGCCCCGGCGCCCCAGGCGTCATGAACCGGGCGACTAATTTGATCCACGTACTTTTGAGGTAATTCCCATGATGAAAGGTGGCATGGCCGGCCTGATGAAGCAGGCGCAGCAGATGCAGGAAAAGATGGCCAAGATGCAGGAAGAACTGGCCAACGCCGAAGTCACCGGTAAAGCCGGTGGCGATATGGTCAGCGTGGTGATGACCGGTCGTCACGACATCAAGCGCGTCAGCATCGACCCCAGCCTGCTCGAGGGCGTCAGCGATGACGACCGCGAAGTGCTGGAAGACTTGTTCGCCGCTGCCGTCAACGACGCCGTGCGCAAGATCGAAGCCAACAGCCAGGAAAAAATGGGCGGCGTGACCGCTGGCATGCAACTGCCACCGGGTATGAAGCTGCCGTTCTGATTGACCGGCTTTGCGCTGCACCCGAATGCCAGGCCTTGTGCCTGGCATTTTTGTATGTGCCTATTGGTTCTGAACCCTGGCGCAACAATCAGGGTCTGCACCCTATACGCATGCATTCGCTAAGGAGCCCCTGATGCCTCAAGAACCGACGCTCAACCAACGCATCGTCCTGGTTTCACGCCCTCAAGGCGCGCCAACCCCGGAAAATTTCCGCCTCGAACGGGTAACCCTGCCAGAGCTGGAGGATGGCCAGGTGCTGCTCAAGACGCTCTACCTGTCCCTGGACCCCTACATGCGCGGACGCATGAGCGACGCGCCGTCCTACGCCGCGCCGGTGGAGATCGACGAGGTGATGACCGGTGGCGCTGTCAGCCGTGTCGAGCAGTCACGTCATCCGAAATTCGAAGTGGGCGACCTGGTCGTGGGCTCCACCGGCTGGCAAAGCCACAGCATCAGCGATGGTCGTAACCTGATGCCGTTGCCCAATGGCTTGGCGAGCCCGTCGATGGCCCTGGGTGTGCTGGGCATGCCAGGCATGACTGCCTACATGGGCCTGATGGACATCGGCCAGCCCAAGGCCGGTGAAACCCTGGTCGTGGCGGCTGCCTCCGGTGCGGTGGGCTCGGTGGTGGGCCAGGTCGCCAAGCTCAAGGGTTTGCGCGTAGTGGGGGTTGCTGGCGGTGCGGACAAGTGCCGCTACGTGGTGGATGAGCTGGGCTTTGATGCCTGTATCGACCACAAGGGCGCAGATTTTGCCAACGAGCTGGCGCAGGCCTGTTCCAGCGGCGTGGACATCTACTATGAAAACGTCGGTGGCAAGGTGTTCGATGCCGTGCTGCCGCTGCTCAACCCCAAGGCGCGGATTCCGCTCTGCGGGCTGATCGCCGGGTATAACGCCCATGAAGCGCCAAGCGGCCCGGATCGCCTGCCGGCGCTGCAACGCACCTTGCTGACCAAGCGGGTGCGCATTCAGGGCTTTATCGTGTTTGACGACTACGGTGATCGTCAACCCGAGTTCCTGAGCGCCATGGCGCCTTGGGTGCGCGATGGCAAGATCAAGTTCCGCGAAGACGTGGTCGACGGCCTGGAGCAGGCACCTGAAGCCTTTATCGGTTTGATCGAGGGACGCAACTTCGGCAAGTTGGTGGTGCGCGTCGCACAGGATTGAGCATTTGACGCTAATCCGAGGCGCGGGTATAAACCGCGTCTCGTTGTTTTGTCGGACCCTTCGCCCATGAGCTTCAGCCCCCTGATTCGCCAACTGATCGACGCCCTGCGTACCTTGCCGGGCGTCGGCCAGAAAACCGCCCAGCGCATGGCGCTGCAATTGCTGGAGCGTGATCGCAGCGGTGGCACCCGTTTGGCCCAGGCCTTGAGCCTGGCCATGGAAGGCGTAGGCCACTGTCGCCAATGCCGCACCCTGACCGAAGAAGAACTCTGCCCGCAATGCGCCGACCCCCGTCGCGACGAAACCCTGCTGTGCGTAGTGGAAGGGCCGATGGATGTGTACGCGGTGGAGCAAACCGGTTACCGCGGGCGTTATTTCGTGCTCAAAGGCCATTTGTCGCCGCTCGACGGCCTGGGGCCGGAAGCTATCGGCATCCCGCAACTGGTGGCGCGGATTGAAGAGCAGGGCACCTTCAGCGAAATCATCCTGGCGACCAACCCGACGGTGGAGGGCGAAGCCACGGCGCATTACATCGCCCAATTGCTGAGCAACAAAGGGTTGATCACCTCGCGTATCGCCCATGGTGTGCCCCTGGGTGGCGAACTTGAACTGGTCGACGGCGGCACCTTGGCGCACTCCTTCGCCGGTCGTAAGCCGATCGCCCTCTAACGACCACTGCAAATACCCAATGTGGGAGGGGGGGCTTGCCCTAATGCCAGTCAGTTAAGGCTTTTCGTAGGAGCGAGCTTGCTCGCGAAAAACTCACAGGCACCGCGTTCATTCAGAAAGCACGCGTTATCGTTGACGTTTTTCGCGAGCAAGCTAGCTCCTACAGACGGCGGTGTACGCTTAACTGACTGGCATTAGGGCTTGCCCCCGGTGGGGCCAATGAGGGCACTACTTATCGCTCGGTCAGGGCAAACTGCGTCAGGCAAAACGTCGGGATGCCCATGTCTTCCAAGCGCTGCGACCCACCCAGCTCCGGCAAATCGATGATCGCCGCCGCTTCAAAGATTTTTGCGCCCATGCGCCGCACCAGGTTCGCCGCAGCAATCAGGGTGCCGCCCGTGGCGATCAAGTCATCGAACATCAGCACCGAGTCACCTTCGCACAGGCTGTCGGCATGCACTTCAAGGAAGGCTTCGCCATATTCGGTCTGGTAACCCTCAGCCAGAACGTCGGCCGGCAGCTTGCCTTGCTTGCGAAACAGGATCAGTGGCTTGTTGAGCTGGTAGGCGATGATCGAGCCGATCAGGAAACCGCGCGCATCCATCGCGCCGATATGGCTGAAATCGGCTTCGACATAGCGTTGGGCAAAGCTGTCGGCGACCAGGCGCAGGGCGCGGGGCGATTGGAACAAAGGCGTGATGTCACGGAAGATTACCCCAGGCTTGGGGAAGTCGATGACGGGGCGGATCAGGGATTTGATGTCGAACGAATCGAAAGTCATCGTCGAAGAGTCCTGGGCGGAAAACGGACTCGAAGTATACCTGCGGCCTCGCGGGTTCGCTTGGCCGCAGTCCCTGGATCACATTTCCAGGGAACCGCCGGCCAGCGCGCACAGCTGGATGGGGTCGAGGATATGCACTTCCTTGCCCTCGGCGGCAATCAGCGCATTTTGCTGGAAGCGGGTAAATACGCGGGACACGGTTTCCACCGCGAGGCCCAGGTAATTGCCGATTTCATTGCGCGACATGCTCAGGCGGAACTGGTTGGCCGAAAACCCGCGGGCGCGGAAACGCGCCGACAGGTTGACCAGGAACGTCGCGATGCGCTCGTCGGCGGTTTTTTTCGACAACAGCAGCATCATCTGTTGATCGTCACGAATCTCGCGGCTCATCACGCGCATTAACTGACGGCGCAATTGCGGCAGTTGCAAGGCCAATTCATCCAGGCGCTCGAAGGGGATTTCACACACCGACGTAGTCTCCAACGCCTGGGCCGACACCGGATGAATCTCAGTGTCCATCCCCGACAGCCCGACCAGTTCGCTGGGCAAGTGGAAACCGGTGATTTGCTCTTCGCCACCATCGCTGAGGCTGAACGTCTTCAACGCCCCTGAGCGTACTGCGTAGACCGAGTCGAACTTGTCGCCCTGGCGAAACAGAAACTCGCCTTTTTTCAGTGGGCGGCCGCGTTTAACGATGTCGTCCAGCGCATCCATGTCTTCCAGATTCAATGAAAGTGGCAGGCAGAGGGGGGCCAGGCTGCAATCCTTGCAGTGGGCCTGCCCGTGAGCGCGCTGTTTAACTGGCTCGGACATTTCTTAAATCCTTGTGGGAAAACACACATAAGACGTAAGGGTAACGCACCGGGGGGCGACGAGGCCAGCTTCAATGAGAAACCGTTGGCGGTATAAAGATTCTGCGCTTGAGGTCGATACAGGGGCACATCCATTAGACGGAGCTCGGATCATGTCTGTTATCAGTGCCTACAACCCTGCTGTCCGCGTCCCGTTTGTGCCTGATGAAAAGGCTTCGAACGAGGCCGACGAAAAAGCCCCGGCGATTGAAAAAACCACGCAGACCAAAGTGGTTGAAGGTGTGACTGTGACTATTTCCGCTGCTGCCTTCCAGGCTGCAGGGGCGGCCAAGAGCAGCAATTCGGACATCGATGACAGCGGCCTGGACGACAACGTCAAGCAGGTACTGAAAATGATCCGCCAGTTGAAGCAGCAGATCGCCGAAAAACAAGCCGAGCTGGCGGCGGTAGCCGCCGCCAATAACCTGTCCCCTGAAGAGGCTCGCGCCCGTACCAGCGCGCTGCAGAGCGAAATCAGTTCGCTGCAGGCGGGCCTGATGTCCGCTCAGACGTCGCTGGCCAAGTCGATGAAGGGCATGAGTGCCGAGGACTCGATGAAAGCCGCCTCGCTGTCGATGTAATCAGATCACCCGCGAGAACCGCTGCCGGTTCTGGTGCTCGAGGTACGCATCGAACACCATGCACACCGAGCGCACCAGCAGGCGCCCGGCCGGCAGCACGCGGATGCCCCGGGCATCCAGCTCGATCAGGCCGTCCGCAGCCATTATCTGTAACTGCGGCCACAGCTCATCGAAATAGCCGCGAAAATCGATATTGAACCTCTGCTCGATGCCCGCGAATTCCAGGCTGAAATGGCAGATCAACTGCTGGATCACATCCCGCCGCAGACGGTCGTCGGTGGTACAGATCAGGCCGCGACTGGTGGCCAGTTGCGCACCGGCCAAGGCGTTCTGGTACTGGTTGAGGTCGCTGCTGTTCTGGCAATACAGGTCGCCGATCTGGCTGATCGCTGAAACCCCCAGTCCAATCAAATCGCAATGCCCGTGCGTGGTGTAGCCCTGGAAATTGCGTTGCAGCGTGCCTTCTTCCTGGGCGATGGCCAGTTCGTCATCCGGCAGCGCAAAATGATCCATGCCGATGTAGCGATAACCCGCCTGGGTCAACTGCTCGATGGTGGTTTGCAGCATCAGTAATTTTTCTGCCGGCGAGGGCAGGTCTTCGGTATGGATCCGCCGCTGCGGCATGAAGCGTTCCGGCAAATGCGCGTAGTTGAACACCGACAGGCGGTCCGGTTGCAGGCCGATGACTTCCTCCACGGTGCGCGCAAAATTGAGTGGCGACTGCTTGGGCAGGCCGTAGATCAGGTCGATATTGATCGAGCGAAATTGCAGGGTACGCGCCGCGTCGATCACCGCGCGGGTTTCTTCCAGGCTCTGCAGGCGATTGACCGCCCGTTGCACCTCGGGGTCGAGGTCTTGCAGGCCGACGCTGACGCGGTTGAAGCCCAGTTCACGGAGCAGGCCCATGGTTGCCCAATCGGCTTCGCGAGGGTCGATCTCGATGCCGTAGTCGCCCGAATCGTCCTCCAGCAGATTGAAGTGCTGGCGCAGGTGGGTCATCACCTGGCGCAGCTCGTCATGGCTGAGAAAGGTCGGCGTGCCGCCCCCCAGATGCAGTTGCTCCACCGGCTGTTTCGGGTCGAGGTGGCAGGCCACCTGCTGGATCTCTTGCATCAGGCGTTGCAGATAGGCCTGGGCGCGACCACGGTCCTTGGTGATCACCTTGTTGCAGGCGCAGTAGTAGCAAATGTTGGCGCAGAACGGCACGTGCACATACAGCGACAACGGCCGTACGGCCTTGCGACTGTCGCGTAGCGCATGGAGCAGGTCGAAGGAGCCGACCTGGCTGTCGAATTGTACGGCGGTGGGGTAGGACGTGTAGCGCGGCCCCGCCAGGTCGTAGCGGTGAATCAGATCTGTGTCCCAACGAATGGCGTCGAGCATGGGCGCGGTCCCCCGGATTGGCTAGTCGGCCGAGTCTAGGGGCAGGGTGGGGAGGGCATGTTGATTTGCATCAACGGGGAGCGGCGCTATGCCACAGGCGTGTCAGTGCCCCATCAGCCAGTGCTGGTGCGGCCCAGGCAAGGTCCAGAGGCCGAACAACACCACCAGCACACCACCGGCCATGCGCACGCTGCGCTTGCGCAATAGCGCGGTGACACGTTCGGCGGCCAGCCCGGTCGCCAGCAACACCGGCCAGGTGCCTAGGCCGAACGCCAGCATCAGCAACGCGCTGTCCAGTGCATTGCCCTGGCTGGCGGCCCATAGCAGGGTGCTGTAGACCAACCCGCACGGCAACCAGCCCCACAGCGCGCCCAGCAGTAGCGCGCGAGGCAGGCTTGAGACCGGCAGCAAGCGGTTGGCAACCGGCTGGATATGCCGCCACAGGCCGCGACCGAGGCGTTCGACTCGGGTCAGGCCGCTCCACCAACCCGCCAGGTACAGGCCCATGCTGATCAGCAGCAACCCTGCGAGCACGCGCAGGAACATCGCCCCCGGGCTGTTGGCCACGGCCCAGCCGGCGAGGCCGATCAGCAACCCCGCCGCGGCATAACTGAGGATGCGCCCCAGGTTGTAGGCCAGCAGCAGGCGAAACCTTCGGCTGCGCTGCTCCGGGGGAATGGCCAGGGTCAGCGCCCCCATCAAGCCGCCGCACATGCCCAGGCAATGCCCACCGCCGAGCAGGCCGAGGATCAGCGCAGAAACCAGCAAAGGCGCCAGCTCAAGCATGGGGCGGCTCTTTGGGCGGTTGCTCGGTGCGGTTGGCTTCGTCGACAGCGGCCAGGTGATTCGGGTCCTGGTCGTCGAACAGCACGCTGTGGGCCGGGCCGTCGAGGTCTTCGTACTGGCCGCTGTCCACGGCCCAGAAGAAAATGTAGATGGCCACGCCCACTAACAGCAGCGCCGCCGGAATCATCACGTATAGAGCTGGCATCTGCACTCCATGCCCGCGCGGCTCAAGCCGGCAGCGGGCGGTTTATCAAGGGGGCACTGGCGGCCGGCACGCTGGGCAGGCGCGTCAGGCGCAGGGCATTGAGCACCACCGTCAACGAGCTGAGGGACATGCCGATGGCCGCCCAGATGGGGGTGATCCACCCCAGGGCCGCGAACGGCAGCATCAGGCCATTGTACAGCCCGGCCCACAGCAGGTTTTCGATGAT
The DNA here is from genome assembly GCF_003852275.1 of Pseudomonas sp. R4-39-08. Classification (NCBI taxonomy): domain Bacteria; kingdom Pseudomonadati; phylum Pseudomonadota; class Gammaproteobacteria; order Pseudomonadales; family Pseudomonadaceae; genus Pseudomonas; species Pseudomonas sp. R4-39-08. Next base: position 4,233,068 of record NZ_CP027733.1, on the reverse strand, counting down.
CACCCGGCGTGTGCGTCGCGCCAAGGTAAAAGCCTGCACCAACGCCTCCAGGCGGTTGGACAACAGCACCGCATCGGCGCTGGTTTTTGCCAGGTCGGTGGCCGAACCCATCGCCACGCTGATATCCGCAGCGGCCAGGACCGGCACATCGTTGACACCGTCGCCGAGCATCAGCACCTTGCGGCCTTCCCGGTGCAGGCGTTGCAGCACTTGCAGCTTGTCGTCGGGGCGCAGGCCGCCGTGGGCTTCATCGATGCCCAGCTCAGACGCGACACTGGCGACCATCGGCGAGCTGTCCCCCGACAGCAGCAGCGTGCGCCAGCCGCGCGCCTTGCACGCGGCAAGCAGGGCTGGCGCATCGCTGCGCAGGCGGTCGTCGAGCACGAACCAGGCGAGCGCGCCGCGTTGATCACCCAACAGCAGCCATTGTCCGGCTTCGTCTGGTGAAGTTGGGATGGGGGCGCCACTGAGTTCACAGACAAAAGCGGCTTGGCCAATGCGCATCAGGCGTTCGCCCACGCGGCCTTCCAGGCCCAGGCCGGGGCTGCTCAAAACGTCATCGGCAGCCAGGGGGGCACGGCCGAAGGCGCGGGCAATCGGGTGTTCGGAGCGGTTTTCCAGCGCGGCGGCGAGGCCCAGGCACTGCTCGCTGTCCAGCTCGCCCAGAGGCCGGATGGCCCTCAACGCCAGGCGTCCTTCGGTGAGCGTGCCGGTCTTGTCGAAAATCACCGTGTCGATCTGGTTGAGCCCTTCCAGCACATGGCCACGGGTCAGCAGCAAGCCAAGGGTGTGCAGCGTACCGGTGGCGGCGGTGAGCGCGGTGGGGGTGGCCAGGGACAGCGCGCACGGGCAGGTCGCTACCAACATGGCCAATACAATCCAGAACGCCCTGGAGGCATCGAGCTCCCACCACACCAGGCCGATTACCGCAGCCGCCAGCAGGGAGCCCAGCAGAAACCACTGTGCGGCGCGGTCGGCGATTTGCGCCAGGCGCGGTTTTTCGGCCTGGGCACGCTCCAGCAGGCGCACGATGGCAGACAGGCGTGTGTCGTGGCCCAAGGCACGCACTTGGACGGTCAGCGCGCCTTCGACGTTGAGCGTGCCGGCGGTGACGGCATCGCCGACCTGCCGGGGCTGCGGCAGGTATTCGCCGGTAAGCAGGGATTCGTCGACGCTGGATTGGCCTTCGAGAATCACGCCATCCGCTGGCAGCACCGCGCCAGGGTGGACCAGCACCCGATCATCCAAGGTCAGTTCGCCGAGCAGGATGCGCTCGCTCTGCCCATCTGCGGTCAGGCGCAGGCACGAGGCGGGCAGCAGGTTGACCAACTGCGCGGTGGCGGCAGCGGTGCGTTCGCGGGCACGTCGCTCCAGGTAGCGGCCGGCCAGCAGGAACAGCGCGAACATGCCGACCGCATCGAAGTACAACTCGCCCACGCCGGTGATCGCGGTCCAGATGCCCGCCAGATAAGCCCCGCCAATGGCCAGGGACACTGAAACATCCATGGTCAGGTGGCGGGTGCGCAGGTCGCGCAGCGCCCCTTTGAAAAATGGCGCACAGCTGTAGAACACGATGGGGGTGGTCAGAAACATCGCGACCCAGCGCAGGATGACATGCAACTCGGGGCTGAGGTCAATATTGAATTCAGGCCAGGTGGCCATGGTCGCCATCATGGCCTGGAACCACAGTAACCCGGCAACGCCCAGTTGGCGCAGGGCCAGGCGATTCTCGCCGGCCAGTTGTTCGGCGGCACGGTCCGCTTGATAGGGATGGGCGGCATAGCCGATATGGCGCAGCTCACTGAGCACCTGGCTCAACGGTAACTGCCCGTCGGCCCAGCGCACGTGCAGCCGGTGGTTGGACAGGTTCAGCCGCGCCTCGGCCACAGCGGGCAGGCTGCGCAGGTGTTTCTCGATCAACCAGCCACAGGCCGCGCAGCTGATGCCTTCCATCAGCAGGGTGGCTTCGGCGAATTCGCCGGTGTGGCGTACGAAAGGCTTTTGCACATCGGCGCGATCGTACAGCGCCAATTCATCGATAAGCTGCACCGGCAGCGCTTCGGGGTTGGCCGAGGCTTCGCTGCGGTGCCGGTAATAGCTTTCCAGCCCGCCTGCCACAATCGCCTCCGCCACCGCCTGGCAACCCGGGCAGCACAGTTCGCGGCGCTCGCCGAGGATTTGTGTGGTGAACCGGCTGCCGGAGGGGACGGGCAGGGCGCAGTGGTAGCAGGGGGTGATCATGGTTCGGGATCTCAGATCGTTCCCACGCTCTGCGTGGTAACGCCTCGCTGGACGCTCTGCGTCCGCTTTTATGGCGCTGAGCGCCACGGGCTGCATTCCCACGCGGAGCGTGGGAATGATCAGTTACTTTTTCAGGTCTTCGGCACCCTGCAACGGCTCATCGCCGAGCAACAAGTCTGTGTCGTGGCTGACCTCTTCTTCTTCGAACAGGCGCCAGGTCTTGTCGCCTTCCACGCCGAGCAGTTCCACGAAGCGGCGCCCTTCGACCTTGTCGGTGACCTGGCCGATGTAGCGGCCCGGTTCGCTGGCGCTGCGGGTCAGGTTGATCTTGCGATCCTTCGCCGGCTGGGTCGGGGAGATCAGGTTCAGCTCCAGGGTGTTCGGGTTGCTGTAGCCGGTGAGGTGCAGCTCGACTTCACCGGTCAGCGCGTCCAGGTGCAGCTTGCCGCGCAGTTGCAGGGTCTGGGCCAGGCGTTCGCGGTCCAGGGAGCGGTTGATGCCTTTGCCGGCCTCGTAATAGTTGTCGTTGACCAGGTTGTCCGGGTGGTTCACCGCGATGGTCACCATGGACAAGGTCAGGGTCACTGAGCAGGCGAGGATCGCGATGATGATCCAGGGCCAGAGGTGCTTGTACCAGGGGCTTGCGGCAGTGGTTACGGGCATTCTCGTGTTCCCTGTCTAACGGACTTGTGGGCCGATGAATCGGCTCTTGGCTTCAATGCGGACGCTGTTGTCGTCGGCGTCCTCAAGGATGAACGTTACCTCGTTGGTGCTTGACGGCAACTGCTCGGGCGCACTCGACAATTCTACCGGCATGCTGACGATGTCGCCGGCGGCCACCTTGATTTCGCGTCGGCCTTGCAGCTTGAGGTCGGGCAGGCCGGCGGCGTCGAGCACGTAGGTGTGGTCGCGCTGATCCTTGTTCATGATCTTCAGGCTGTAGACGTTTTCGATGCGCCCTTCGGCGTTTTCGCGGTACAGCACGCGGTCCTTGCTCACGTCGAAGCCCACCAGCGAACGCATGAAGAACGCCGCCACCAGCAGGCTGATCATCGCCAGCAATACCAAGGCGTAACCGATCAGGCGCGGGCGCAACTTATGGGTTTTCTGTCCAGACAGATTGTGCTCGGTGGTGTAGCTGATCAGGCCGCGTGGGTACTCCATCTTGTCCATGATGTTGTCGCAGGCGTCGATGCAGGCAGCGCAACCGATGCACTCGATCTGCAGGCCGTCGCGGATGTCGATGCCGGTGGGGCACACCTGCACGCACATCGTGCAGTCGATGCAATCGCCCAGGCCCTGGGCCTTATAGTCGACCCCCTTCTTGCGCGGGCCACGCACTTCGCCACGGCGTGGGTCGTAGGAAACGATCAGCGTGTCCTTGTCGAACATCACGCTCTGGAACCGCGCATAGGGGCACATGTAGATGCACACCTGTTCGCGCAGCCAGCCGGCGTTGCCGTAGGTGGCGAGGGTGAAGAAACCCACCCAGAAATACGACCAGCCGTCGGCCTGGCCGGTGAAAAAGTCCAATACCAGTTCGCGGATCGGCGAGAAGTAGCCGACAAAGGTCAGGCCGGTGACAAAACCGATCAGCAGCCACAGCGTGTGCTTGCTGAATTTGCGCAGGAATTTGCTGACGCCCATGGGCGCCTTGTCCAGCTTGATGCGCTGGTTGCGATCGCCTTCGGTAACCTTTTCGCACCACATGAAGATCCACGTCCACACGCTTTGCGGGCAGGTATAGCCGCACCAGACGCGGCCGGCGTAAACCGTGATGAAGAACAGGCCAAACGCCGCGACGATGAGGATGCCCGACAGCAGGATGAAATCCTGAGGCCAGAAGGTTGCGCCAAAAATAAAGAACTTACGCTCCGGCAGGTTCCACCACACCGCCTGGTGGCCGCCCCAGTTCAGCCACACCGTGCCGAAGTACAGCAGGAACAGGCCGGCACCGCCGAGCATGCGCAGATTGCGGAACAGCCCGGTGAAGGCGCGGGTGTAGATTTTCTCTCGTGACGCATAGAGATCGACGGTTTTGGCAGGCGGGGTAACGTCGTGTACCGGTATCTGGTTGCTCATCATTGCATCCCACGGCGGTGGAGATTTGCCTCGGCCAGTACGTGCCAACCGGGGTCAAATTAAGGATGTTGCAGTGGCCTAATGATACGCCCCCGGTGGTGCGTGAAGGGTGCGACCTTTGGTCGCGTTGGGGGAAATCAATTGATGGTGTACGTGATCTGGATCAATTGACTTGTGAAGTATGGTTGGTTTTGCGGCTACGGTGGGGTGGAGGGCCCTGATGCTGTTCAGTAACTCTTTATCTGAAATCACTGCCTGGAAGAGTTCAGTTCTGGAGCGGCCTATGGACGATAGTTGCGCGATCAGGGCTGAATTCGATGCGCTCTTCTGGCATTTGAAGCATTTCAACAATGTCTGAATGATTGGGCTTGAGCGCTTCTTTCGGATCTTTTTGCTGGGGGCTTTCTGGGGGATTGTTCATGTTGAGTCTCGATGAAAGTGCCGAAGTCCAAACTAAATGACTGTCTCTCAAGGTGCAATGAACAAAAATGGCCCTGTCAGTTTTCGCTGATAGGGCCTTTTTCACTACCTTTTCGTTATGGCTCCTCAGCCTTCTTATCCCCATGGGACAAGCTGTAAACATACGCCGCCAACAAGTGCACCTTGTCATTGCCCTGCAGTTGTTCCTGCGCTGGCATCTGGCCCTGGCGGCCATAGCGAATGGTCTGCTGCAGTTGGGCGAAGCTCGAACCGTAGATGAACGCACCCGGATGAGTCAGGTCCGGTGCGCCCATGGCTGGGGTGCCTTTACCGGTCGGGCCGTGGCAGGCCACGCAGTTGGCGGCGAAGAGTTTCGCGCCGTTGGCGACGTCGGCCTTGGCGCCTTCCGGCAGCTTGCGGCCATCGAGGTTGGTCACCACGAACGCCGCTACGTCGGCCACGCCTTGCTCGCCGATCACTTCGGCCCAGCCTGGCATCACCGCATGGCGGCCCTGCATGATGGTTTGCTTGATGGTCGCCGCGTCGCCGCCCCAGCGCCAGTCGGCGTCGGTCAGGTTGGGAAAACCGTAGGCGCCCTTGGCGTCGGAACCGTGGCACACCGAGCAGTTGGAGGCGAACAGACGGCCGCCCATCTTCAGGGCCTGCGGGTCTTTGGCGACTTCTTCAATCGGCATCGAGGCGAATTTGGCGAAAATCGGCCCGAATTTGGCCTCCGACCTGGCCATTTCCTTTTCCCATTCGTGCACGCCGGTCCAGCCGGTCTGGCCGTTGGCGAACGCGGTTTGCTTGTCATTGTCGAGGTAGTTGTAACCCGGCAGCAGGCCTTTCCAGTTGCCCAGGCCAGGGTACAGCGCCAGGTAGCCGAGGGCGAAGATGATGGTGCCGACGAACAGCATGAACCACCATTTGGGCAGCGGGTTGTCGTATTCCTCGATGCCGTCGAACGAGTGGCCGACGGTCTCGTCCGTCTGTTCGGCGCGCTGGCCCTTGCGGGTCGACAGCAGCAGCCAGGTCAGGGCGAAGATGGTACCCAGACTGAGGACTGTGACGTACAGGCTCCAGAACGTAGTCATTCTTTGTTACTCCTAGACGCTTGCTCGACGTGCTTGATGGCTTCCGGGTCATCCGCAAAAGGCAGCATGGTCGCGTCGTCGAATTCCGATTTGCGCCGTGGGCTGAACACCCACAGCGCCAGGCCGATAAAGGCCACCATCACCACGACGGTGCCCAGGCCACGAATCATTCCGATATCCATGCCGGTCACCGTTTGCTTTTGATGAGGGTGCCAAGGCCCTGCAGGTAGGCCACCAACGCGTCCATTTCGGTCTTGCCTTTGACGGCGGCTGCCGCACCGGCGATGTCTTCGTCGGTGTAGGGCACACCCAGGGTGCGCAGGACTTCCATTTTTTTCGCGGTGTCCTTGCCGTCGAGCTTGTGTTCCACCAGGAACGGGTACGCCGGCATTTTCGACTCCGGCACCACGTTGCGCGGGTTGTACAAGTGCGCACGGTGCCAGTCATCGGAGTAACGCCCGCCAACGCGCGCCAAGTCCGGGCCGGTGCGTTTGGAACCCCACAGGAACGGGTGGTCCCACACGCTTTCACCGGCGACCGAGTAGTGGCCATAGCGTTCGGTTTCGGCGCGGAACGGGCGGATCATCTGCGAGTGGCAGCCCACGCAACCGTTGGCGATATAGACGTCGCGGCCCTCCAGTTCAAGGGCGGTGCGCGGTTTCATGCCTTCGACCGGCTTGTTGGTCACGTCCTGGAAGAACAGCGGGACAATCTGGGTCAGGCCGCCGATGCTCACGGCGATGACCATGAAGAAGGCCAGCAGGCCGATATTCTTCTCGACTACTTCATGCTTCATCAGTGGGCTCCCACGACGGCGATCTTGGCGGCGGCTTCAGCTTGCTCAGGGTCGGAGGCACGCACGGTGCGCCAGACGTTGTAGGCCATGAACAGCATGCCGGTGGCGAAGAACGCACCGCCCAGGGCGCGCACGATATAGCCCGGGTGGCTGGCTTGCAGCGCTTCGACGAACGAGTAGGTGAGGGTGCCGTCGTCGTTGATCGCACGCCACATCAGGCCCTGGGTAATGCCGTTGACCCACATCGAGGCGATGTAGAGCACGGTACCGATAGTGGCCAGCCAGAAGTGCGTGTTGATCAGCCCGACGCTGTGCATCTGCGCACGCCCGAACAGCTTGGGGATCATGTGGTACAGCGCGCCGATGGAGATCATCGCCACCCAGCCCAGCGCACCGGCGTGGACGTGGCCGATGGTCCAGTCGGTGTAGTGGGAGAGCGAGTTGACGGTCTTGATCGCCATCATCGGGCCTTCGAAGGTCGACATACCGTAGAACGCCAGCGAAACCACCAGAAAGCGCAGGATCGGGTCGGTGCGCAGCTTATGCCAGGCGCCCGAGAGCGTCATCATGCCGTTGATCATGCCGCCCCAGCTCGGCGCCAGCAGGATGATCGACATCGCCATGCCCAACGACTGCGCCCAGTCCGGCAGCGCGGTGTAGTGCAGGTGGTGCGGGCCGGCCCAGATGTACAGGGTGATCAGCGCCCAGAAGTGCACGATGGACAGGCGGTAGGAGTAGATGGGACGTTCGGCCTGCTTGGGCACGAAGTAGTACATCATCCCGAGGAAGCCGGTGGTGAGGAAAAAGCCCACGGCGTTATGCCCGTACCACCACTGGATCATGGCATCCGTCGCGCCGGCATAGGCCGAGTAGGACTTGAACAGGCTGACCGGTAGGGACGCGTGGTTGACGATGTGCAACATCGCCGTGACCAGGATGAACGCCCCGTAAAACCAGTTGCCGACATAGATGTGCTTGGTCTTGCGCTTGACGATGGTGCCGAAGAACACCACGGCGTAGGTCACCCACACAATGGCGAGCAAAATGGCAATCGGCCACTCCAGCTCGGCGTATTCCTTGGTGGTGGTGTAGCCCAAGGGCAGGCTGATGATGGCGCCGACGATGACCGCCTGCCAGCCCCAGAAGGTAAAGGCGGCAAGGCCATCGGAAATCAGTCGCGTCTGGCAGGTGCGTTGCACGACGTAGTAGGAGGTGGCAAACAGCGCGCATCCACCGAAGGCAAAGATCACCAGGTTGGTGTGCAGCGGGCGCAGGCGGCCGAAGGTCGTCCAGGGCAGGTCGAAATTCAATTGCGGCCAAACCAGTTGCGAGGCGATGAACACCCCGAGCCCCATGCCAAGGATCCCCCAGACCACCGTCATGATGGCGAACTGGCGAACGACCTTATAGTTATAAGCAGTCGGACTGATTGCTGTGCTCATTCTAAGGTTCCACGGTTTAGGTTTTTTTATAGGTAAAATCGGCCGCAAGTATGTAGAAAGCGAGGGGCCATTGCAACGCAATGACTGACCTGTATCAATGCGTTCCACGCCAGATTCTGCGCCCTTTCCATGTTTGATGTAAGGATAAAATAGAAATCGAAAGCTGATCGAGTGGACAAGAAAATTTCGGAGCCTCGACAGCGGTTGTCGCGTACGCCGAAATCGCTTCGCTTGAAAGCAAGCGTAGACCCGAATCTGAGGTGGGGAAAGTTGGACTTGGGAAGGGCGCGACACTTAGTCGCGCAAGCAGTGGCGAACCGTGGCGAGGGAGCTTGCTCCCACTGGAGTGCGAAGCGCTCCCAGATTTTTGGGGCCGCTTCGCTGCCCAGCGGGAGCAAGCTCCCTCGCCACAGCTAATGGTTACTGAGGTTGGCTTTCCGGCGTTGCACCGTCAGCGTTATGGGAAAGGCTATAAACATAAGCCGCCAGCAGATGCACCTTGTCATTGCCTTGCAGCACTTCCTGCGCAGGCATCTGGCCCTGGCGACCATGCCGGATGGTCTGTTGCAGCTGCGCCAGGCTGGTGCCGTAGATAAACCCTGCAGGCTCGGTCAGGTTTGGCGCGCCCATGGCTTCCACACCGTGGCCCTGCGGCCCGTGGCAGGCAACGCAGGTGGTGTTGAATGCAGCCTGGCCCGCCGCCAGGTCGGCCGTGCTGTCGGCCGGTAAGGGCAACTTGGCCAGGTCGTGGCGTACATACGCGGCAACATTCTTCACCCCATCCTCGCCCAGCACTTCACCCCAGGCCGGCATCGCCGCGTGGCGACCGCCCAGGATGGTGGCCTTGATCGCTGCGGCCGAACCGCCCCAGCGCCAGTGGCTATCTGCCAGGTTGGGGAAGCCGTACGCGCCCTTGGCATCCGAGCCGTGGCACACCGCGCAGTTGGAGGCGAACAGGCGACCGCCCATCTTCAAGGCTTGCGGGTCCTTGGCCACTTCTTCCACCGGCATCGCTGCGAATTTGGCGTAGATCGGCCCGAACCTGGCGTCGGCCTTGGCCATCTCTTTGTCCCATTCCTTGGTCGATGTCCAGCCGTCTTCATAACCCGGCAACACGCCTTTCCAGTTACCCAGGCCCGGGTAGAGAATCAGGTAGCCGATGGCAAACACCAGCGTGCCGACGAACAGCATGAACCACCACTGGGGCAGCGGGTTGTCGTATTCCTCGATGCCGTCGAAGGCGTGGCCCATGGTCTGGTCGACGCTGCCGTGGGTTTCGCCCTTGCGGGTGCCGATCAACAGCCAGGTCAGGCCGATCAGGCTGCCGAGGGTCAGTACGCAGATCCATGCACTCCAGAAGGTAGTCATGGCCGAGTGCTCCTTGGTGCGGGCGCTTCTTGAGCGTCGGAGGGAGAAGGTTCATCGGCGAACGGCAGCAGGCGCGCCTGCTCGAAGTCCGCGTTGCGGCGGTTGTTGAACACCCACAGCGACAAGCCGATGAAAGCGATGGCGACCACCAGCGTGCCGAGGCCGCGGATAGTGCCCGCGTCGAATTCAAATCCCATGGCTCACCTCTTGCTCTTGATGGCAGTGCCGAGCACTTGCAGGTAGGAAACCAGCGCGTCCATTTCGGTCTTGCCCTTGAGGCTGGCGACCGCACCACGAATGTCGTCGTCGGTGTACGGCACGCCCAGGGTGCGCATGACGTTCAGTTTGGTCTCGGTGTGGCTGCTGTCGACCGGGGCCGTCACCAGCCATGGGTAGGCCGGCATTTTTGACTCGGGCACCACGTTGCGCGGGTTGTACAGGTGCGCGCGGTGCCAGTCGTCCGAGTAGCGTGCGCCCACGCGGGCCAGGTCCGGCCCGGTGCGCTTGGAGCCCCACAGGAACGGGTGGTCCCACACGCTTTCGCCGGCCACCGAGTAATGGCCGTAGCGTTCGGTCTCGGCGCGGAACGGGCGGATCATCTGCGAGTGGCACTGCACGCAGCCTTCACGGATGTAGATGTCGCGGCCCTCCAGTTGCAGCGCGGTGTAGGGTTTCATGCCTTCGACCGGCTTGTTGGTCACGTCCTGGAAGAACAGCGGGACGATCTGGGTCAGGCCGCCGATGCTCACGGCGAGCACCATCAGCAGCATCAGCAGGCCGACGTTTTTTTCAATGACTTCGTGTTTCATCACAACCTCCTCAGGCCAGTTGCGCGACAGGCACGGCGTCGGCGGGCTGCACCGCGCGCACGGTGCGCCATGTGTTGTAAGCCATCAGGAACATGCCGCTGAGGAACACCGCACCGCCCACCAGCCGCACGATGTAGCCCGGGTGGCTGGCCACCAGGGTTTCGACGAAGGAGTAGGTCAGGGTGCCGTCCTCATTGATCGCACGCCACATCAGGCCCTGGGCGATGCCGTTGACCCACATCGAAGCGATGTAGAGCACGGTGCCGATGGTGGCCAGCCAGAAGTGCGCGTTGATCAGGCCGAGGCTGTACATCTGCTCGCGCCCGAAGACTTTGGGGATCATGTGGTACAGCGCGCCGATGGAAATCATCGCCACCCAACCGAGTGCGCCGGCGTGTACGTGGCCGATGGTCCAGTCGGTGTAGTGGGAGAGGGCGTTGACGGTCTTGATCGCCATCATCGGGCCCTCGAAGGTGGACATGCCGTAGAACGCCAGGGACACCACGAGGAAGCGCAGGATCGGGTCGCTGCGCAACTTATGCCAGGCGCCCGAGAGCGTCATCATGCCGTTGATCATGCCGCCCCAGCTCGGTGCCAGCAGCACCAGCGACATCACCATGCCCAACGACTGTGCCCAATCCGGCAACGCGGTGTAGTGCAGGTGGTGGGGGCCGGCCCAGATATACAGGGTGATCAGCGCCCAGAAGTGCACGATGGACAAACGATACGAATACACCGGGCGTTCGGCCTGCTTGGGCACGAAGTAGTACATCATCCCGAGAAAACCGGCGGTGAGGAAAAAGCCTACGGCGTTATGCCCGTACCACCACTGCACCATCGCATCCGTCGCACCGCCGTACAGCGAGTAGGACTTGGTCAGGCTGACCGGGATTTCCAGATTGTTGACGATATGCAGGATCGCCACGGTGATGATGAATGCGCCGAAAAACCAGTTACCCACATAGATGTGCTTGGTGTTGCGCTTCATGATCGTGCCGAAGAACACGATGGCATAGGCCACCCAGACGACGGTGATCAGGATGTCGATCGGCCATTCCAGCTCGGCGTATTCCTTGGAGCTGGTGTAGCCCAGCGGCAGGCTGATCGCGGCCAACAGGATGACGAGCTGCCAGCCCCAGAAGCAGAATGCGGCGATTTTCGGTGCGAACAGCTGTGTCTGGCAGGTGCGTTGCACCGAATAGAAGGAGCTGGCGAACAGTGCGCAGCCACCGAAGGCAAAGATCACGGCGTTGGTGTGCAGCGGGCGCAGGCGACCGAAGCTGGTCCAGGGCAAATCGAAGTTGAGCGCAGGCCAAACCAATTGGGCCGCGAGAAAAACCCCGAGGCCCATGCCGACGATGCCCCACACCACCGTCATAATGGCGAATTGGCGGACCACCTTGTAGTTATAGGCGGTACTTAAAGTAGTGTTCATGGTTCCCCATCCACGGTTCAACCCAAGCCGGTGCGGCACTTGGGCTGGAGTTATAGGCAGACTAAAAAGCGAGGCAAGCATGGGCAAAGAGCACAAGGCCAGTATTGACGGGGATCAATGGGCGCAGTGTGTGCGTGAACGCGGCTGGTTATGGGATGTCGCAGCGCAGGCGATTTCAGGCGAGCCCGTCACGTTGATCCTGGCCCACGGCGCCGGCGCGCCGATGGACTCGGCGTTCATGAACGACATGGCTGCGCGCCTTGCCGGGCATGGCGTTAACGTCGTGCGCTTCGAATTTCCCTACATGGCCCAGCGCCGATTGGACGGAGGCAAGCGCCCACCGAACCCGGCGCCGAAACTGCTGGAGGCATGGCGGGAGGTGTATGCCCTGGTGCGGCGTCATGTCGCGGGCAAGGTGGCGATAGGCGGCAAATCCATGGGCGGGCGGATGGCCAGTTTATTGGCCGATGAACTGGGCGCCGCTGGGTTGGTGTGCCTGGGCTATCCGTTCTATGCGGTGGGCAAGCCGGAAAAACCTCGCGTAGAGCATTTGGCTGCGCTTAAGACGCCGACGCTGATTGTGCAGGGCGAGCGTGATGCACTGGGTAATCGGGCGGCGGTGGAGGGGTATGACTTGTCGCCTAGCATCGAATTGATGTGGCTGGTGGCGGGGGATCATGATTTGAAGCCGTTGAAGGCTTCGGGGTTTAGTCATGAGCAGCATCTGGAGGCTGCGGCGGTGAAGGTGGCTGGGTTTCTTGGTGCCGGTTAGGGCCCTATCGGGGGCTTGCCCCCGATAGCGATCTACCGGTTAAAACGCTCCACCAGCGAGTACTGGGTATTCGCTGTATGCGTCAGCTCTTCACTCAGTTGCGCCGAATTCATCGCCTGTTCCGAGGTCTGGTCCGCCAGCAACGCAATGGTGCTGATGTTACGGCTGATCTCTTCAGCAACGGCACTTTGCTCTTCGGTCGCGGCGGCGATCTGCGTGGTCATGTCGGTGATATTCGCTACCGCCTCACTGATACCGACCAGCGCCTGATCCGCTTCCATCACCCGTGCCACACCCTCTTCGGCCTGGCGATGCCCGGCGTCCATGGTTTGCACGGCGGCGGCGGCAGTCTGCTGCAGTTTGGCGATCAGGGTATGGATCTGCCCGGTCGATTCGGCGGTGCGTTGCGCCAACTGGCGTACTTCATCCGCCACCACCGCAAACCCACGGCCCATCTCACCGGCGCGCGCCGCCTCGATGGCGGCGTTCAAGGCCAGCAGGTTGGTCTGGTCGGCAATGCCTTTGATCACATCCACCACGCCGCCGATTTCATCGCTGTCCTTGGCCAGTTGCGTGACGGTGATACCGGTTTCGCCCACCGCCACCGACAAGCGCTGAATCGCCTCACGGGTTTCCCCGGCGATATCGCGGCCGCGACCGGTCAGGCGATTGGCTTCCTGGGTGGCATCTGCCGTGCGCTGCACGTGGCTGGCGACTTCCTGGGTGGTCGCCGCCATCTGGTTGACCGCAGTGGCTACCTGTTCCGTCTCTACGCGCTGGCGCTCCAGGCCGCTGGAGCTGTTGTGCGCCAGGGTGTTGGACTGCGCGGCTTGGTCGTTGAGGTGTTCGGCAGTGTCCTGCAGGCGGGTGAGGCAGGTCTTCAGACGCGCTTCCTGGCTGAGGATCGACATTTCCAGCCGCGCCTGGGCGCCTCGGCTGTCGGTGTACATCTGCGCGATCAACGGGTCGGAGGTGGTCTGCTCGGCCAGGCGCAGCAAACGCTTGAGGCCGCGCTGTTGCCAGCTCAGGCCCAGCAGGCCCAACGGCACCGACAGCGCTGCCGCCAAGGCGAAACCCCACTGGGACGTGAGGGTGGCACCGATCATGAAGCTCAATTGGCTGACCAGGATAAACGGCAGCCAGTCCTGCAGCACCGGCAGCCACTTGTCCCGCTGGGGAACGGCCGACTTGCCCTGGTTGATGCGTTGATAGAGCGCTTCGGCCCGGCGGATCTGCTCGGCGGTGGGCTTGATGCGCACCGATTCGTAGCCGATCACCTGGTTGCCGTCGAAGACCGGTGTCACATAGGCGTTAACCCAGTAGTGGTCACCGGTCTTGCAGCGATTCTTGACAATGCCCATCCATGGCAAGCCTTGTTTGAGCGTCGACCACATGTGCGCGAACACCGCCGCCGGAACGTCCGGGTGACGCACCAGATTGTGCGGGGCACGGATCAGTTCGTCGCGGGTGAACCCACTGATTTCGACAAAGGCGTCGTTGCAGTAGGTGATCACACCCTTGGCGTCTGTGGTGGAGATCAACCGTTGCTGAGCGGGGAAGGTACGTTCGCGCTGGGTAACGGGTTGGTTATTACGCATGATTGTTCAATCCGCAAGGCTTTCAGGGGTTATCGGCCATGCCGGGCATTTATTTAACTTATTTTTGCAACAATCCGCTGGCAATGGTCGCGCGCAAACCGCCGAGCCTCACTGTGAGGCTGACAGCGCATCCTCGACCCGAGCTTTTTGTGGCCGCAACACCAGCCACAACGCGCCGGCGATCAACACCCCGCCATATACGTGGGCCATCGACAGCGGCTCATCCAGCAGCAACGCGCCCCACAGTACGCCGAACGGCGGGATCATGAAGGTCACGGTCATCGACTTGACCGGGCCGATGGAGGACAGCAGGCGGAAGTACAGGATGTAGGCGAACGCCGTGCACACCAGCCCCAACCCCAGCAGCGACGCCCATACCTGCCAGCCTCCCCAACTCGCCGGCGGCTGACTGATGGCGCTGTAGGCAAACAACGGCAGCAAGAACAATGTAGCGCCCAGCATGCTGCCCAAGGCCGACAGGCGACTGTCCAACCCGCCGCGCTGATCCAGCCAGCGCCGCGCCAGAAAACCGGCAAAGCCATAGCAGGTGGTCGCCAGCAGGCACGCCATTGCGCCCATCAACAATTCCAGATCAAAGGCCACCGGCCCCGCACGCGTGAGCACGGCCACGCCAAACAGCCCCAGGGCTACACCCGCGATTTTCGACGGTGTCAGGCGTTCGCTGAAGAACAACCCGCCAATCAGTACGCCCATCAGCGGCGTGGTGGCATTGAAGATCGCCGAATAACCCGCGGGCAATACCTGCGCCGCCACCGAGTACATGGTCGCTGGGATCCCTGAGTTGATTACGCCCAGCAGCAGCACCGTCTTGAACTTACCCTGGAAATCCCAGCTCACGCGCATCAACGCCAGGATCACCAACAAGCCTGCGGCGGCAATCGATACGCGGAAAAATGCGGTCGGCACGCTGCCGATTTCCGGCGCGATGATGCGCATGAACAGGAAACTCGCGCCCCAGATGGCGGCCAGTCCCAGCAAGTACAGGGTGTCGACAGGTTTCACAGAAAACTCCTACACGATCAGGCCGGGGAGTGTTGCCCAGCGTTCCGGTCGACACAATCGCTAAGTACGGCGGCCGGTGAAAAATCCTCCTTCTCCTGCCTGGGTTCACTGGCTAAGCTCAGGGCTTCCCGATACCCGTTCGAGGTTTTTCGCATGCCGCAGTCCGCCCTTGCTATCGCCCGGATGATCCTCGACGGTTTCGACGACTACCGTGAGCACTTTCGCCAGATCACCGATGGCGCTCGCGAGCGTTTCGAAAAGGCCCAATGGCAGCAAGGGCAAGCCGCTTCGGCGGCGCGCATCAGCCTGTATGAAGAGAAAGTGGGTGAGGTCACGGCGCGTCTGCGGGCTGCTTTCGAGGCGGGCGTGTTGCAGGACATCGAGCTGTGGCCCCAGGTGAAAAGCGCCTACATCGGCCTGATTGACCTGCGCTTTGACGATGAGCTGTCCGAAACTTGGTACAACTCGGTCTTCTGCAGCCTGTTCAGCCATGACCTGATCAGCGACGGCTGCATGTTTATCCACACCACGCGCCCCACCCAGCGTCTGGCGCGGGCGGCGCAGACCCGCATCTACACGCCTGCAGGCAACATGGCGCAGATGCTTGCGCAGATTTTTGCGGACTACAGCTTCAGTGAACCCTACGCCGACTTGCCTGCCGACCTGCAACGCCTGGAAGCCCAACTGCGCGAAAACCTGCCGGACTGGGTGTGCAAAGACCCGGACCTGAACGTCGAGCTGTTTTCTTCGGTGCTCTACCGCAATAAAGGCGCCTACCTGGTGGGGCGTATCTACACCCGCGACGAACAATGGCCGCTGGTGATCCCATTGCTGCACCGCGAAGGGCGGGGTATTCAGATCGATGCGTTGATCACCGACGAAGCTGAGGTGTCGATCATCTTTTCCTTTACGCGCTCCTATTTCATGGTCGACGTGCCCGTGCCTGCCGAGTTCATCGACTTTCTCAAGCGCATCCTGCCCGGCAAACACATCGCCGAGCTGTACACGTCCATTGGCTTCTATAAACACGGCAAGTCGGAGTTCTACCGCGCACTGATCAATCACCTGGCCACCACCGATGACCAGTTCATCATGGCGCCGGGCGTGCGTGGCATGGTCATGAGCGTGTTTACCCTGCCAGGCTTCAACACCGTGTTCAAGATCATCAAGGACCGTTTCTCACCGTCGAAAAACGTCAACCGCGCCACGGTGATCGAGAAGTACCGCCTGGTCAAAAGTGTCGATCGCGTGGGGCGCATGGCCGATACCCAGGAGTTCGCCGACTTCCGCTTTCCCTTGAGCAAGTTCGAGCCCGACTGCCTCGCCGAGTTGTTGGAAGTGGCCGCCAGCACCGTCGAAGTGGAAGGTGACACCGTGCTGATCCGCCACTGCTGGACCGAACGGCGCATGACCCCGCTCAACCTCTACCTGGAAAACGCCAACCCCGCCCAGGTGCGCGAAGCGCTGGAAGACTACGGGCTGGCGATCAAGCAATTGGCGGCGGCGAATATCTTTCCCGGTGACATGTTGCTGAAGAACTTCGGCGTCACCCGTCACGGCCGGGTGGTGTTTTATGACTACGATGAAATCTGCTTTCTCACCGAGGCCCACTTCCGCCACATTCCCGCGCCGCGTACCCCAGAGGATGAAATGGCCTCTGAACCGTGGTACTCCATTGGCCCGCTGGATGTGTTTCCTGAGGAATTCCCGCCTTTTCTGTTCGCCGACGCCGGCCAGCGCAAGCTGTTCGATGAGCTGCATGTTGAGCTGTATAACGCGGACTATTGGAAAGGGCTGCAGGAGGCTATTCGCGCGGGGAAGGTGATTGACGTGTTTCCGTATCGGCGCAAGGACCCGCGTGATGAAGAGGGGCTGGCGAGTTGAAGAGGTAAGCGTGGCCCAGTGGCCGACTGCGATGTGCAATCAGCCACTGGACGCCTGTTTTTGAAGCGCGTGGTCGAGCTCTTTTGGCCGGGCTGGGTTGAAGCTGGTGTACGGTTGTTTAAATCGCTATGCGTTACGGTTGCGTAGCGGTCAAGCGATGAAGGGCCAGCGTGTTTGTCAGATCGGTGTAGATAGTGCGCAAATCGGTGTTCAGTTCAGCGACCAGCGCTCGCTGTTTATTGCGATCTTTAAGTTGACTGATCGCCGCGTGTTTGACTTGCATGTTGTTTGCGGAATCAATCACTGCCTTGAACTGCGCACGTTCCTCGGCAATGCCAGGTTGTTCCGTACGGGGCACTGCGTTCAGTTGTACAAAGGCCTTTTCGATGACGGCCAATTCCAGTTTGATTCGGCGGTTGTTTGGCGGGGTCAGCAGCAGCGCAGGGTTCATGCCCTCAATCGAGCTGCCATCAAGGTTGCCGTTGCGCCAGGCGTCGCGCAAATTCACCAAGACGTCCCGTGCGGCATCGACCGCCTGGGCCGAGAGTTTCTCCCCCAGGCCGTTGCGCTGCACGGTCTCGACTGTGCGTTCCAGTCGGTGGAGTGTCAGTTCCACCGGTGCCAGTTGCTTGTGCCGCTCCAGACTCTGCTCCAGGCGTTTACGCTCCGGGGCCAGGCCAACGGAGGATTTGAATTGGCTGCTGCCTTTCAAACGGCCCGTTGCCCATGCATTGCGAGACTCGGTCATGGCGTTGCGTTGCCTGAGAAAGATGTCTTCCTCGGCGTGAGACAGAGGCTGCGGCTCTTGCCTGATGTGGTTGTCCAGCAGGGCAATCTCCTTCTCCAGAGCGTTGATATGTTTGACCGCCTGTTCCAGCGTGTGCCCACTCAGCTGGTTGCTCAGGGGTGCAGGCGGCAGGACAGCAACCGTTATCGGGTCCAGCTCGCAGGACGGTGGCGCGATGGCGGCGGCCCACGCTGCGCGTCGACCCAGCAGGGCATCGCGGCGTTCCACGCGAGCGGTGAGTTGCTCGTAGCGTTGCTGGAGGGCGTGCAGGCTTGTTTTGTCATCCGGTTGCACGGCGAAGTGTTTGTGGCTTTCCTGGTCTAAGGCTGCAAGCGCTTCATCAATCCTTGAACTGTGCATCCAGGCCTGAAGCTGATGGCCTTTTTCCTGCGCGGCACTGTCGGGCATTCGACTGATAGGGCCAAACAATGTGTGTTCAAGGTGCCGGCATTTGTCGAGCATGTGCCGCTGGCCTTGCCCTACCAGGCTTTCAACCACCGCTTCATGGATGGCGTGGGTTTGCTGGAACAGCCTGCCCACGGTGGCGCCGGGTTGGTAGGCGGGCAATGGTTTTGATCCGAACATAATGGTTTCTCCGATACGGTGGGCATGAGGTTTTTCCTTGGCGAGCCGCGTGGGGTGGGTGCGGGTGGGGTCGAGTCGCGTGCCGCAGTAAATCGCGCCGGATCGTCACCAGGCCAGATGCGCGTTCTGCTAGCCCTGCGTGAAAAGTCGAATGAGAGAGTAGGTGGCACGACCCCGTCGAGCTAAAATAGCCGGCTCACGCGTATGAAGCGGCCGTGTTGCCGTGATGAAAGGGCTTGGCTCGTTTACAAGGACAGAAATCTGCGACAATTGCCGTCTACGATCATGTCACCGCAGGCTTACCTGCCTCATTAAAAGACCTTTGCGTACCTGATGACCGACCAAGCGCCCACCATCGACCAACTGCTTAAAACCCTCGA
The DNA here is from genome assembly GCF_003852275.1 of Pseudomonas sp. R4-39-08. NCBI lineage: Bacteria > Pseudomonadati > Pseudomonadota > Gammaproteobacteria > Pseudomonadales > Pseudomonadaceae > Pseudomonas > Pseudomonas sp. R4-39-08. The sequence continues at coordinate 4,214,352 of NZ_CP027733.1, read as the reverse complement.
TCACGCCATGCTTGCCGACCGCAACCGCTTGCGGCGCCAGTTGCTTGAGCTGCGCAAGAAGCCCGATGAGCAGAAGCTGGCGCAGTGGGTATCGCGTATGCAGGCGTCCTGCGCCCAGGTCACGGCGCGGCGGGACAGCCTGCCGGTGATTCGTTACGACGACAGCCTGCCGATTGCCGCCAAGCGCGATGAAATCAAGGCCGCGCTGAACAAACACCAGGTGCTGATCATCGCCGGTGAGACCGGTTCGGGTAAAACCACCCAGTTGCCGAAGATCTGCCTGGAGATCGGCCGCGGTCAGTTCGGCCTGATCGGCCACACCCAGCCACGCCGGATTGCTGCGCGCAGCGTTGCCAGCCGGGTTGCCGAAGAGCTGGCCACGCCGCTCGGCGCGTTGGTCGGCTATCAGGTGCGCTTCGAGGACCAGAGCGACTCCAATACGCTGATCAAACTGATGACCGACGGTATTCTACTGGCGGAAACCCAGAACGACCGCTACCTGGAGCGCTACGACACGATCATCGTCGACGAAGCCCATGAGCGCAGCCTGAACATCGACTTCCTGCTGGGCTACCTCAAGACCCTGCTGCCGCGTCGCCCGGACCTGAAAGTCATCATCACCTCCGCGACCATCGACCTGGAGCGTTTCTCCAAGCATTTCGACGATGCGCCCATTGTGGAGGTGTCAGGCCGTACCTTCCCGGTGGACACCTGGTACCGCCCGCTGACCCTGGAGCAGGACGAGGAGGGCAACCGCGTCGAAGATGACTTGACCGTCGACCAGGCGATCCTGGCCACCCTCGACGAAATCGCCGCCTACGAGCGCAGCGAACGCCGCAGCCCCGGTGATGTGCTGGTGTTCCTGCCCGGCGAACGCGAAATCCGCGACGCCGCCGAGATGCTGCGCAAGGCGCAGCTCAAGCACACTGAGATCCTGCCGCTGTATGCGCGCCTGTCACCCGCCGAGCAACAACGCATTTTCCAATCACACCCAGGCCGGCGCGTGGTGCTGGCAACCAACGTCGCGGAAACCTCGCTGACCGTGCCGGGCATTCGTTATGTGATCGACAGCGGCACCGCACGCATCAGCCGCTACAGCTACCGCGCCAAGGTGCAACGCCTGCCGATCGAGGCGATTTCCCAGGCCAGCGCCAACCAGCGCAAAGGCCGTTGCGGCCGGGTCGAGCCGGGCATCTGCATTCGCTTGTACAGCGAAGAGGACTTTATCGGGCGCCCGGAATTTACCGACCCTGAGATCCTGCGCACCAACCTTGCCGCCGTGATCCTGCAGATGCTGCACCTGCGCCTGGGTGAAATCACCGACTTTCCGTTTATCGAACCGCCGGATGGCAAGGCCATCAGCGACGGTTTCAACCTGCTGCAAGAGCTGTCGGCGGTAGACCGTAACAGCCAGCTCACACCATTGGGCCGCCAACTGGCGCGCCTGCCGGTGGACCCGCGCATGGGCCGCATGCTGCTCGAAGCCGCCAAGCTCGGCAGCTTGCAGGAAGTGCTGATCGTGGCCAGCGCCATGTCGATCCAGGACCCCCGCGAGCGCCCGCCGGAACGCCAGCAGGCCGCCGACCAGGCCCATGCGCAGTGGAAAGACCCGGATTCGGACTTCGCCGGGTTGGTCAATCTGTGGCGCGGCTTTGAAGAACAGCGTCAGGCACTGACCGCCAGCCCGCTGCGTAATTGGTGTCGCAAAAACTTCCTCAACTACCTGCGCCTGCGCGAGTGGCGCGATTCCCATCGCCAGTTGAGCCTGATCTGCCGCGACATGCAGCTGACGATCAACAAGGAACCGGCGGACTTCCCGAAATTGCACAAGGCGGTGCTGTCCGGCTTGCTCAGCCAGATCGGCCAGAAGACCGAGGACGGCGACTACCTCGGTGCCCGGCAGCGGCGTTTCTGGATTCATCCTTCCTCGGGCATCGGCAAGAAGCGCCCGCAATGGCTGATGACCGCCGAACTGGTGGAAACCACCAAGCTGTATGCGCGCATGGTGGCCAAGATCGACGCCGACTGGATCGAACCGCTGGCCGGGCACCTGATCAAGAAAAACCACTTCGAGCCCCATTGGGAGAAAAAGCGCGGCCAGGTGGTGGCGTTTGAACAGATCACCTTGTTCGGGCTGATTGTGGTCGGACGCCGGCCGGTGCATTACGGGCCGATCGACCCGGTGGTGTCCCGCGAGCTGTTCATTCGCGAAGGCCTGGTGCGTGGAGAGATCCAGTCCCGAGCCAAGTGCCTCACGGCCAACCAGCAACTGCTGGAGCAGCTCGACGAACTGGAAGCCAAGGCGCGCCGTCGCGACATCCTGGCCGACGAGGAAACCCTCTACGCCTTTTACGATGCGCGTTTGCCGGCAGAGATCCACCAGACGGCGACCTTCGACAGCTGGTACAAGGTCAACAGCCAGAAAGACCCGCAACTGCTGATCATGCGCGAGGAAGACGTGCTGGCCCGCGAAGCCAGTGAAGTCACCGCCGCGCATTACCCGGACACCTTGCACCTGGGCGACCTGGCCCTGGCCTTGAGTTACCACTTCGAACCCAACCACCCGCGCGATGGCGTAACCCTGCGCGTGCCGGCGCCGCTGTTGCCGGCGTTGCCCGCCGAGCGCCTGGAATGGCTGGTGCCGGGAGTGATCGAAGCCAAGTGCATCGCCCTGGTGCGTAACCTGCCCAAGGCGCTGCGCAAAAACTTCGTGCCGGTGCCGGATTTCGTCAAGGCGGCGCTGCAGCGCATCGAGTTTGGCCAGGGTTCGCTGCCCCAGGCATTGGGTCGCGAACTGTTGCGCATGACCGGTGCGCGGGTCAGCGAGGAAGCCTGGGCGGAGGCCGCACAGCAGGTGGAAAACCATTTGAAGATGAACCTGGAAGTGGTTGACGGCGAGGGCAAATTCCTCGGCGAAGGCCGTGACCTGGCACAGCTGACCGCGCGTTTCGCCGAAGCCAGCCAGGCCGCCCTGGCAGTGCCGCAAACCGCGAAAAGCCAGCAGCCGGTGCACGCCAAGGTGTTTGCACCGGTGGCCGAAAAAACCCAGCAAAACATCGCCGGCCTGTCGATGACGGTGTACCCCGCGCTGGTGGAAGAAAACGGCACGGTCAAGGAAGGGCGTTTCTCCACGGCCGCCGAGGCGGAGTTCCAGCATCGGCGTGCCTTGCAGCGCCTGTTGATGCAGCAACTGGCGGAACCGGCGAAATTCCTGCGCGGCAAATTGCCGGGCCTGACCGAGTTGGGCCTGCTGTACCGCGAACTGGGGCGTGTCGAGGCGCTGGTGGAAGATATCCTGCTGGCCAGCCTCGATACCTGCGTATTGGAAGGCGAAGCCACGTTGCCGCGCGATGGCGCTGGGCTGGCCGCGCTGGCCGAGCGCAAACGTGGCGGTTGGACCGAACAGGCCGAGCGTCTGGCGCGCCTGACCCTGGAAGTGCTGAAACTCTGGCACGGCCTGCAAAAACGCTTCAAAGGCAAAATCGACCTCGCCCAGGCGGTGGCCTTGAACGATATCAAGCAGCAGTTGAGCAACCTGGTGTACCCAGGGTTTGTGCGCGAGACCCCGGCCCAATGGTTCAAGGAGTTGCCGCGTTTCCTCAAGGCCATCGAGCTGCGCCTGGAAAAACTGCCGAGCCAGGTGCAGAAGGATCGTGTGTGGAGCGCCGAGTTGAGTGGCCTGTGGGCGCAGTACCAGAATCGCCTGAATAAACACGCCCAGGAAGGCAAGCGCGATCCGCAGCTGGAGCTCTATCGCTGGTGGCTGGAAGAATACCGGGTGTCGTTGTTTGCCCAGCAACTGGGGACCAAGGTGCCGATTTCCGATAAGCGCTTGAGCAAACAATGGAGCCAGGTCGAGCCCTGAAGCATTCCCGGTTTCCTGAACTGAACAGGGTCAAATGTGGGAGGGGGCTTGCCCCCGATGGCTGTGTATCAGTTGCAGAGTCTGGCTCTGACACACCGCAATCGGGGGCAAGCCCCCTCCCACAATGAGATGTTTGTCTGGCATATGGCGCCAAATCACCGGCGTTGTGGCAAACTTCGCGGTTACAAGATGAATAAAGCGTTGCCAGTTCGATGTCCGCTGGACGGAATCGAACGACTTACAGTTTGGTACGACGGTACCAATATCTTCTGCCTGACAGATTTAGAGGAACGACCGTGCATAACGTCGTCATCAGCGGCACTGGCCTGTACACCCCGGCCAACAGCATCTCCAACGAAGAGCTGGTGCAGTCTTTCAATGCCTATGTGCAGCAGTTCAACCGCGAAAACGCCGCTGCCATCGAGCGCGGTGACGTGCAGGCGCTGACTGAGTCCAGTGCGGCGTTCATCGAAAAAGCCTCGGGCATCAAGAGCCGTTTCGTTATGGATAAGGACGGCATCCTCGACCCTCAGCGCATGGCCCCACGCCTGCCCGAGCGCAGTAACGACGAATGGTCGGTGCTCTGCCAGATGGCCGTCGGCGCCGCCGAACAGGCCCTGCAGCGCGCAGGCAAGACCGCCGCTGATATCGATGGCGTGATCGTCGCCTGTTCCAACCTGCAGCGCGCCTACCCGGCCATCGCCATTGAGGTTCAGGAGGCCCTGGGTATCCAGGGCTTCGGTTTCGATATGAACGTGGCGTGTTCCTCGGCCACGTTTGGTATCCAGAATGCCGCCAACAGCATCCAGCTGGGCCAGGCCCGGGCGATCCTGATGGTCAATCCGGAAGTCTGCACCGGCCACCTGAATTTCCGTGATCGTGACAGCCACTTCATCTTTGGTGATGCCGCCACGGCGGTGATCCTCGAGCGGGCTGACCTGGCGACGTCCGAGCATCAGTTCGATGTGGTGAGCACCAAGCTGCTGACCCAGTTCTCCAACAACATCCGCAATAACTTTGGCTTTCTCAACCGCACGGCGGAAGAGGGCATCGGCGCACCGGACAAATTGTTCGTGCAGGAAGGCCGCAAGGTGTTCCGCGATGTGTGCCCGATGGTGGCCGAGCTGATCGCTGCGCACCTGGCGGAAAACCAGCTGGGCGTCAACGATGTGAAGCGCTTCTGGCTGCACCAGGCCAACCTGAGCATGAACCACCTGATCGTGAAAAAACTGCTCGGCCGCGAGGCCTCGGTGGAAGAAGCACCGGTGATCCTCGATACCTACGCCAATACCAGCTCGGCGGGTTCGGTGATTGCGTTTCACACCTATCAGGACGACTTGCCCAAGGGCTCCGTGGCGGTGCTCAGCTCGTTCGGTGCGGGCTATTCCATCGGCAGTGTGATTCTGCGCAAACGCTGATGCGCGCGTTTACATCGAGGTGTTGAATGGCCGCAGCGGACGACGCGCACCTGCTTGAACGCCTGCTCAAGGGCGAACAGCGGGCCTACAAGGAACTGGTCACCACTTACCAGAGTGCGATGCGGGCGGTGGCCTATGCCATCGTCGGGCAGCGGCATGCCGACGAGGTGGTGCAGGATGCCTGGTTGTCGGTGGTCCGCAACCTCGCCAGGTTCGAAGGGCGCTCCAGTTTGAAGACCTGGCTGCTGACCATCACGGCGAACGCCGCCAAGGGCCGCTACAAGCAAAATCGTCGCGAGGTGTTACTCGACGACCTGCCTTCCCCCCATGGCACCATCGGTGATGAACGCTTCACCCCGGACGATGGCCACTGGGCTGTCGCGCCTTATGCCTGGCACCAGGACACGCCGGAAGCCTTGCTGACCGAGGAGGAATTGCGCCAATGCCTGGAGCATACGATTCTGAGCTTGTCCGAGTTGCAGGGCAGCGTGCTGGTGCTGCGCGAGCGCCAGGGCCTGGAGCTGGAAGAAATCTGTAATCTTCTGACGCTCTCACTCTCCAATGTGCGCGTGCTGTTGCATCGAGCACGGCTTAAAGTCTTCGCAACCGTGGAGCATTTTGAGGAAACGGGCGAATGTTGACGTGTAAAGAGCAAGTGGCGCGTTCCAGTGACTACCTCGATGGGCAATTGACCTTTCGTGAGCGTCTGCTGGTGCGTCATCACTTGATGTTCTGCCCGAACTGCCGGCGTTTCATTCGCCAGATGCGCCTGATGCAGGCGACGTTGCGGATCATGCCGGACGAACCGGTAAAGGACGTGGATGCGCTGGCCGAACGGCTCGCGGCCGAACGACGTAAAGACGTGTAGGAGCGAGCTTGCTCGCTCCTACAGGGGTGAGGTTAGAACTTGGCTTCAGCATCCAGTTGCAGCGTGTTGGTGTTGGCATCACGCTGGGTACGGCTGGCGTAGTCAGCCTTGGTCAGGAAGTAGGTGGCGCCCAGGGCGAAGTTCTTGTCGATGTCGTAGCTGACCTTCATCTTGTGACCGCGCGAACCGGTGGTGCCGTTGGCGAAGTCCGAATCGGTGAAGGCGCCCACGACCGCGTCGCGTTGTGTATCGCGGTAGTTGTAGTCGAGGTTGAAACCGAACACCTTGGACTTGGCACCCACCAACCAGGCGGTGTCCTGATCGGTCACGGCATCGTTGTTTTTCACGTACTGGCCGTAGAAGGCCAACGGCACTGCCAGGCCGCCGATGTCCGCCTGGGCAAAACCTTCATACAGGCGGAATTCATTATTGGCCGAGTTGCCGTTGACCGCCAGTGCGCAAGGCGTGGTGGTGGTCGTGCAGCGGCTGTCCTTGTCGTTCTGGTAAGCGTAGACGCTGCCGCCCAGGGTCATTTTCAGGTTGTCGGTGAGTGAGAAGCGCGTGCCCAACTGGCCGGAGGTCAGGCGCAGGTCGTGGCGAAATTGCACGCCGTCGCCGTCGACGTTGTCCTTGAGGTTGTAGTTACCGAGGCTGCCGAACAGTTCGGCACTGCCGCCCAGTGGGTATTTGTAGGTGACCGCCAGGCCTTCTGGGTTGATGTCGCTGTCCCAGATCACATCGCCCATGCTCACCCACGGTTGCAGCATCTTGCCGCCGATCACGTGCAGGTTCTTGATCTGGTCCGGGTGGTAGTCGATGTAGCCGAGGTCCAGCCAGATCGATTTTTTATCGAAGTAACCATCCTGGTCCTGGTTGGTGGAGCGCGCATCGTCACCGCCGCCCGTGGCGATACGGATACCGGTGTCCACTTGCGGGTTGATTTCAGTGTAGGCACCCAGACGAGCCCGGATACGTTGACGGTCCTTGTCACGCCCACCGTTGTTGGGCTCGCCATCGATCTTGATGGTTTCCTGGCGAAAGCGCACATCGCCCTTGAACTGAGTCTTGGCGGCCCAGGCCAGCTTCTGGTCGAAGCTGCTCAGCTCGTTGGTTTTTTTCGCGGTGGCCGCGATCTGTTCGTTGGTCTCCTGTTGGGCTTGCCGGGCGATCTGCTGTTCTTTCTGGTCTTTGGCCAACTCGTTTTGCAATTCGGTGTACTGCGAAGCGGTGATCTGGCCGTTGGCCTTGAGCATGTCGAGCAACTTAGCGTCGACTGCAGCGCTGGCCGGAACGCTGAGGGCCAGCATCAGGCCGCCACACAGGGCCGCCGCAGTTTTAGTGGAAGCAAGACGCATATCAATCTCCGAAAGTGAGGAGGGATACAACCCCTCCAGGACACAACCGACCGATGACGGACGGAAAAAAATGCCACCCGGCAACCCGGGTGCTCTGAAAACAGGCGTCAGTATCGCGGCGGTTTATGACGGAGTAGTGGCTAAGTGATTTCATCTGCATGACAAATTGTTTGCCGATGGAACTATCGGTTTAGAGCTGTGTCCGGCCATTTTTGGTGATGTGCATAGGGCTGTGATAGGCGATACTCGCCAGGCTTTTACGTCAGAAACAGAGAGGATGCCGATGCCGTTGCAACGCCTGCACAGCCTGTCCGAAATCACCCCGCAGGCCTGGGATGCCCTGGCGCCGCAGGCCCAGCCGTTCGTGCGGCATGCCTTCCTGAGCGCGCTGGAAGACAGTGCCAGCCTGGGGCCCCAGTCGGGCTGGCAACCGGAGCATTTGCTGCATTGGGACGGTGATCGGCTGGTGGCTGCGTTGCCCGGCTATCGCAAGTGGCATTCCTACGGCGAGTACGTGTTCGATCACGGTTGGGCCGACGCCTGCGCGCGCGCCGGCATCGACTACTACCCCAAGCTGCTGACGGCGGTGCCGTTCAGTCCGGTCAGCGGCCCGCGACTGTTGGCCGCCAATGCCGAAGACGGCTTCGAGCTGTTGAACAGCCTGCCCGGTTACCTGGAAATCGAAGGGCTCTCCGGCGCCCATATCAACTTCACCGACACGTTGGCCGACGACGCACTGGCCCGGCAACCCGGCTGGCTGCAGCGCCTGGGCTGCCAATTCCACTGGCAGAACCGTGGCTATCGCGACTTCCAGGACTTTCTCGACGCACTGAGTTCACGCAAGCGCAAACAGATGCGCAAGGAACGCGAGCAGGTGGCGGGGCAGGGCATTGAGTTCGAGTGGCTGCAGGGGCATGAGCTGAGTGAAGCCCAGTGGGATTTTGTCTACGCCTGCTACGCCAACACCTACGCGGTACGTCGCCAGTCGCCCTATCTGACCCGGGCGTTTTTCAGCCTGCTGGCCGAGCGCATGCCCGAGGCGATCCGCGTAGTACTGGCCAAACAGGGCTCACGCCCGGTGGCCATGGCGTTCAGCCTGATCGGTGGCGACAGTTTCTACGGCCGCTACTGGGGCTGCCTGGCCGAATTCGACCGGTTGCATTTCGAAACCTGTTTCTACCAGGGCATGGACTACGCCATCGCCCACGGCCTGCAACGCTTCGACGCGGGCGCCCAGGGTGAGCACAAATTGATTCGCGGCTTTGAACCGGTGATCACCCGTTCGTGGCATTACCTGCGCCATCCGGGGTTGAAAAACGCCGTGGAGGATTTCCTCGAGCGCGAGCGGGTGGGGGTTCTGGCGTATGCCGAAGAGGCGAGGGAGGCCCTGCCTTATCGGCAGGGCTGACTGCCCCTTGCCCTAATGCCAGTCAGTTAAGAAGTAGAAAGGGTAAAAAGTAACCTGTGGCGAGGGAGCTTGCTCCCGCCGGACTGCGCAGCAGTCCCATTTTTGGGGCCGCTTCGCGGCCCAGCGGGAGCAAGCTCCCTCGCCACAGGTACAGTGTTCGTCCTTAACTGACTGGCATTACCCCTTGCCCTGGGTTTCGATGCCTTCAATCGATCCCGACAAACCCACCCGTCTGATGCTGCCACAAGCGCGCATACAGCCCGCCGTGTGCCAGCAACTGGGCATGGCTGCCGCTTTCGGCGATCTGGCCTTTCTCCAGCACCACCAGGCGGTCCATTCGCGCAATGGTCGACAGGCGGTGCGCAATCGCAATCACGGTCTTGCCCTGCATCAGGGTTTCCAGGCTCTCCTGGATCGCCGCTTCCACTTCCGAGTCCAGCGCTGAGGTGGCTTCGTCCATGATCAGGATCGGCGCGTCCTTGAGCAGCACACGGGCAATGGCGATCCGTTGGCGTTGCCCGCCGGAGAGTTTCACGCCGCGTTCGCCCACGTGGGCATCCAGGCCGGTGCGACCTTCGGCGTCCGACAGCAGCGGGATAAACTCGTCGGCGCGGGCCTTGTGCACGGCGGCCCAGAGTTCGTCGTCGGTTGCATCCGGCTTGCCATACAGCAGGTTGTCGCGGATCGAGCGGTGCAGCAGCGAAGTGTCCTGGGTAATCATGCCGATCTGTGCGCGCAGGCTTTCCTGGGCGACTTCGGCGATGTCCTGGCCGTCGATCAGGATGCGTCCGCCTTGCAGGTCGTAGAGGCGCAACAGCAGGTTGACCAGGGTCGACTTGCCCGCGCCGGACGGGCCGATCAGGCCGATCTTTTCCCCTGCCTTGATTTCAAGGTTGAGGCCGCCAATGATCCCGCTCTGCTTGCCATAGTGAAAATCCACCTGCTCGAAGCGCACTTGACCATGGGGCACGCTCAGGCGCGGGGCGTTGTCGCGGTCTGTCACCGCCAGCGGCTGGGCGATGGTTTTCAGGCCGTCCTGCACCATGCCGATATTTTCGAAAATGCCATTGACCACCCACATGATCCAGCCGGACATGTTGACGATACGAATCACCAGGCCGGTGGCCAGGGCAATCGCGCCCACGGAAATCAGCGACTGGGTCCACAACCACAGGGCCAAGCCGGTGGTGGTGACGATCAACAGGCCGTTCAGGAGGGTGATCACCGTGTCCATGCCGGTCAGCACGCGGGCGGCCAGCTGGGCTTTTTCGGTTTGCTCGATGATCGCTTCCTTGGCGTATTCCTGCTCATTCTGCGTATGGGCGAACAGCTTCAACGTGGTGATGTTGGTGTAGCCATCAACGATGCGGCCCATCAACTTGGAACGCGCCTCGGAGGAAATCACCGAGCGCTCTTTGACCCGTGGTACGAAGTAGCGCAGTGCCAGGCTGTAGCAGATGATCCAGGTGATCAGCGGCACCATCAGCCGCCAGTCTGCCTCGGCAAATAACACCAGGGAACTGATCGCATAGATCGACACGTGCCAGATGGCCTCCGCCGTCGCCACGGCCGAATCGCGCAGGGAGTTGCCGGTTTGCATGATGCGCTGGGCGATGCGCCCGGCGAAATCGTTCTGGAAGAAGTTCAGGCTCTGCTTGAGCACGTAGCTGTGGTTCTGCCAGCGAATCAGGCTGGTCATGCCGGGGTTGATGGTCTGGTGCACCAGCAAATCGTGCAGGCCGTTGAAGATCGGGCGCAACAGTAGCGCGACCACGGCCATCCAGATCAGCTCCGCGCTGTGGACCTGGAAGAAATCCGCCGGCGGCGTGCCCTGGGCCAGGTCGATGATGCGACTCAGGTAGCTGAACAGCGCGACTTCGATGAGCGCACCGACCAGTCCCACCACCAGCAATGCGGCGAAGCAGGGCCACACCTGGCGCAGGTAATAGAGATAGAAGGGCAGGACTTTTTCGGGAGGGGCCGCGCTGGGAGCATCGCGGAAGATGTCGATCAGTTGTTCAAAACGACGATAGAGCATTAGGCTTGACGCCCGCCGTGCGGGCTCTCCTTTCAAATGCGCACGCTGCCTTGTGGGCAACGTGCGGAGCTACTTGCAGGTCTACCCGCAGACCTCAGTCGATGCGCTTGGCCGACTTGATCAAGACGGGATCGATTGGCACGTTCTGCATGCCTTGCTTGGTGGTGGTCTGGGAATTGACGATGACATCGACCACGTCCATGCCCTTGACCACTTTGGCGAATACGGCGTAACCGGCATCGCGACCCGGGTCGAGGAAGGCATTGTCGGCCACGTTGATGAAGAATTGGCTGGTGGCCGAGTCGGGATTAGACGTACGAGCCATGGACAGCGTACCGCGAACGTTATGCAGGCCGTTGCTGGCTTCGTTCTTGATCGGTGCGTCGGTCGGCTTCTGCGACATCTGCTGGGTGAACCCGCCGCCCTGGACCATGAAGCCTGGGATCACACGGTGAAAAATCGTGTTGGTGTAGAAGCCTTTGTCGACATAGGCAAGAAAATTCTTGGTACTGATCGGCGCCTTGACCGGGTCCAGTTCGATTTCAATGTCGCCATTGGTGGTGGAGATCAAGACGTGGGGCGCCTTGGCTGGCTCGGCCGCCATCAGGTTGGCAGCGAACAGAACGGAACCGGCAAAGAAGGCGATTTTTTTCAGCATGGGTCAGTGATCCTGGGTAGTGGCATCGACGGAGTTTAGAAAGTCGAGCAGGGTAGCGTTAAAGACTTCGGGTTGGTCCAGGGGCGTGGCATGGCGGGAATCTTCAATCACCACCAGTCGCGCGTTGGGCAGCAGTTTTACATAGATTTCTTTCTGCGCCACGGGGGTGTAATCGTGGTCGGCGCTGATGACCAGGTTGGACAGGTGATTCTGGAGCGTTGTTCCTGCCGCCACAGCGCACTATCGCGTCGAGCTTGCACAATTGAACGCAGGCCATGGGTGAACTCCGTTTCAGGCTTGCCGGGGCGCCGCGAAGGGCGCGTCCAGCGGAGCGGTATCAAAGGTGCGCAACAATTCCACGAGGATCTGCGTCGCCGGGCCCAAGGGTTTGTCCTTGTTCGAATACAAATAGAACGTCGGATGGCGGCTGCCGCCCTGTTCCAGGGGCAGTTGCTTGAGCACGCCTTCAGCGAGTTCGCGCTCGATCATGTGCCGGGGCAACCAGGCAAAACCCAGTCCGCTGCCCACAAACGCGGCGGCGGTGGCCAGGCTGCCGACGGTCCAGCGCTGTTCGGCGCCGAGCCACCCCACATCCCGCGGTTGCTGGCGGCCGGAGTCACGGATGACCACCTGCATCTGGCTTTCCAGGTCCTGGAAGCTCAGTTCACGGTTCATACGGTGCAACGCATGCTCGGGGTGGGCCACGGCGACGAATTCCACATCGCTCATTTCCGTGCCCAGGTAACCGGCGATGCTGAACCCGCAAATCGCCAGGTCGGCCACGCCTTCTATCAGCAGCTCTTCGACGCCGGAGAGCACCTCCTCACGCAAGCGCACCCGGCACCCTCGGCTCTGCGGCATGAATGCGGTCAGGGCGCGCACCAGGCGCGCATTGGGGTAGGCCGCGTCCACGACCAGGCGCACCTCGGCTTCCCAGCCTTGTTCCATGTGATGGGCGAGGTCTTCCAGTTGACTGGCGTTTTTCACCAGTTGCCGCGAGCGGCGCAGCAGCACTTCACCGGCATCGGTGAGCACAGCCTTGCGCCCATCGATGCGCAGCAGCGGCACGCCGAGCTGGTCCTGCATGCGCGCCACGGTGTAGCTCACCGAGGACTGCGAGCGGTGCAGCGCTTCGGCCGCCTGGGCGAAGCCGCCATGGTCGACCACGGCTTGCAACGTGCGCCATTGATCGAGGGTAACGCGGGGCGCTTTCAAGATGAGCTCCTCTTGTCCTAAGCTGGCGGTCCTTATTGGAGACTGCCGAATGAGAAAATTCTGTTGTGTGTTGCTGGCGCTGCTGCCGATGAGCGCGTTTGCGTATCCCATCGACGTGACCAAAAAGATCGAGGGTGTAAGCATCGATTACACCGCGTCCGATGTGGACGGCGATATCAGTTCGATTCAGCTCAACAACTACGGCACGACAGCGGCTGTGTGTTCGGTGGTCTTCACCAATGGCCCTGAAGCGCCGCGGCGTCGTACCGTCACCGTACCGGCGGGCAAAAGCACCAACACCACGGTCAGGTTCAACCGCGCGATCATCAAGATGCGCATTGCCCTGAGCTGCGCGCCGAAATAAAGCAAAAGCGGAGCATGCCCAAGGGAATACTCCGCTTATAAACAAATTTCTAGATGGGTTATAGCAGTTTTTTGTGCTTTTTAATCGAACGGGCCCTGGTTAATCTTTTCTCCATCGACTTACAGCATTTACCGATGGAGCCTACATAGCCATGTCCAACGTTCTGATCATCGAAAGCAGCGCTCGCCAGCAGGATTCGATTTCCCGCCAACTGACCCAGCAGTTCATCAACCAGTGGCAGGCGACTCATCCTGGCGATCGGATCACCGTGCGCGACGTGGCGCTCAACCCGGTGCCCCACCTCGATGCCAACCTGCTGGGCGGCTGGATGAAGCCCGCCGAACAGCGCAGCCCGATCGAGCAGGCATCCCTGGACCGCTCCAACGCATTGACCGACGAGCTGCTCGCCGCCGACGTTCTGGTGATGGCGGCGCCGATGTACAACTTCGCCATCCCCAGCACCCTCAAGGCCTGGCTGGACCATGTGCTGCGCGCCGGGGTTACCTTCAAGTACACCGCCACCGGGCCGCAAGGTTTGCTGACTGGCAAGCGCGCCATCGTGCTCACCGCCCGTGGCGGCATTCACACCGGCGCTGCATCGGACCATCAGGAACCGTACCTGCGCCAGGTCATGGCCTTTATCGGGATTCACGACGTCACCTTCATCCATGCCGAAGGCGTGAACCTGAGCGGTGACTTCCAGGAAAAAGGCCTCAACCATGCAAAGGCACTGCTTGCCCAAGTGGCTTGATCCTTTAATCGCCAGATAATCCCCCGGTGTTTATCTAGGGCCACGCAATCCCTTCAAGTACGCGTACCGAACCTCCCTTTGCACTTGTGCTCCTGAGTGCTCCTGCCCGACTGCCGCTTTAGCGAGGTCGGGTTTTTTTTGCCTCGAGTTTCTTCAAACATCGAAAAGCTTTAATGTCGCGCCCATTCGAAACGAGGCGCACATGGGCTATCTACTGGTTGTTACCCTGATTCAGGCATTTTCCTTCAGTTTGATCGGCGAATACCTCGCCGGTCACGTCGACAGCTATTTCGCGGTGCTGGTGCGCGTGGTCCTGGCCGGGCTGATCTTCATTCCATTGACCCGCTGGCGCGCGGTGGAACCGGCGTTCATGCGCAGCATGCTGATCATTGGTGCGCTGCAATTCGGCGTGACCTACGTGTGCCTCTACCTGAGCTTTCGGGTACTCACGGTGCCGGAGGTGTTGCTGTTCACTGTCCTCACACCGTTGCACGTGACCCTGATCGAAGACGCGCTCAACCGGCGGTTCAATCCCTGGGCACTGGTCGCCGCGCTGGTGGCGGTGGCGGGCGCGGCGGTAATCCGCTTCGACCAGATCACGCCGCACTTCCTGATGGGCTTCCTGCTGCTGCAACTGGCCAACTTCACCTATGCCGCCGGGCAAGTCATGTACAAGCACTTGGTGGCGCGCTATCCAAGTGATCAGCCGCACTACCGGCGTTTCGGCTATTTCTACCTGGGCGCCTTGGTGGTGGTGTTACCCGCGTTCCTGCTGTTCGGCAAGGCGGACTTCCTGCCCCAGGCCCCGCTGCAATGGGGCGTGCTGGTGTTCCTGGGACTGGTCAGCACTGCGCTGGGCATGTACTGGTGGAACAAGGGGGCCTGCCTGGTCAATGGCGGCACCCTCGCGGTGGTGAACAACCTGCATGTGCCGGTGGGGTTGTTGCTGAACCTGCTGATCTGGAACCAGCATGAGCCGCTGGGACGACTGGCCCTCGGCGGCCTGGTGATTCTGGGGGCGGTGTGGGTCAGTCGGTTGGGGATCAAGCGGGCATCGCTTACATAGCAGCGAGAGACATGTGCCAGGCCGAATAGGGCGTGTTTTTCACCTGACATTGATTGAAGTCGGGTGAACCGTCATCCCACCAGACGGGCCCGCGCTCACCCAGATCAACCTTGGCCTTTTGAACCTTCGCCCTCGCGCTTTTCAGCTGGCCCTCATCACCTGACGCTTTGGCGGTTTTTACTTCACGACGCGCATCCATAAGCTGGTTAACCAAACGCTGCCGAACGTCTGAGGATAGTAAAGGATTACTGCACCGCCAGAGTTTGCCATTGACTAGGAAATAGCGGCCATCGGGCGTTGTTGGATACATCAATGGGCGTCTCCTACTCTTATACTCAATGACCTTGTTCCGTTACCTGGGATTCAATTTATTAATAGGGCGGACGCTTACAGTTCTATCAGCTCATGCTCGGGGCTTTTTTGGTGTAACGTAACAACACATCTAGAAGAGGTTTCCAATGTCTAAACTCGCAGAATTCCGCCAGCTCGAAAAACACCTCGCCGAACAGCTTCAGGCCCTCGAAGCTTTGAAGGGTGATGCCGGCCTCAAGAAAGAAATTGAATTCGAAACGAAGCTGCGCGATTTACTCGCAAAATACAGCTACAGCCTGAAGGACGTTATCAACTTGCTTGATCCACAAGCAGGGCGTCGCGCTCCAGCCGTTGAATTCAAAGCCGGCAGCCGCAAGCCACGCCAGTTGAAAGTTTATAAAAACCCTCATACCGGTGAAGTCGTCGAAACCAAGGGCGGCAATCACAAAACGCTAAAGGCTTGGAAAGCAGAACATGGCTCCGCGACTGTTGAGTCCTGGCTGGCCAAGTGACGACCTAAGGTATCAAGTGCATATCGCGTAGTTTGTCGAACACGTCGAAAAATGCTTGATCGCTCGCCTGGTAGGCGGTAAAGCCCATGGCACGGCTTTTCGACATATCCGTGACAACTTCAATGGGGCGACCAAGGTCTGCATCCGTGTGCCATGGGGATACCAGGCGACCTATATCGGGTTCTTTCAGGCCGTGTTCCGCGACTATTTGCGCCCATACGGCTTGGTCGTTAGCCATCTGCTTTTCAAGAGGTGAGAGTGACGCGGGATAATCGGCCGCAGACAGGGCGAAATAGTCGGCAATTCGGCCCCACATCCATTTCCAACGGAATACATCGCCATTGGTGACGTTGAATGCCTGATTGGCCGCAGCCGGCGTGGTGGCCGCCCACAGTTGTTGTTTGGCCAACTGCCGTGCGTCCGTCATATCGGTGAGGCTGTCCCACTGCACTTTTGATCCGGGAAACACAAAAGGGCGATGGGTTTGTTTGCAAATCGAAGCATAGACGGCGAGGGTGGTTGCCATATTCATCGCGTTGCCTACCGCAACCCCGGTGACGGTATGCGGGCGATGAACGCTCCACGTGAAGCCGTCCTTTTCAGCGGCGGCGAATAGTTCGTCTTCCTGGGCGTAGTAGAAATTTTCGATATCCAGACGCCCCTGTTCTTCGCGAAACGGTGTTTGCGCAGGGCTGCCCTTACCATACGCTTCGAACGGGCCGAGGTAATGTTTCAGGCCAGTAACCAGTGCTACGTGCTCAACGCTCTTGGCTGGGCGAATGGCGGTGAGCACGTTGCGTACCATGGCGGCATTAACGCGAATGTTCTCGGCCTCCGTGGCTTGCCGTGACCAAGTAGTAATGAATACATGAGTGGGTTTCAAATCCGCCAGCGCATGTTGCAGCGAAGCTGGATCCTGAAGGTCTGCCGCGACAGGGATAACACCTTGCGCTTGCGACGGGTGCCTCGACAGCGCGGCGACCTGCCAGTTGTTCTCGATTAGTAACTGAGTGATGGCGCTGCCGACGATTCCGCTGGCGCCCACGACTAAAGCTGTCTGGCTCATACGTTTCTCCTGGATTTAGGTTTGGGAGTCCGCCTGAGCAACAGAGGTTCAACCTGAACCTGAACCGGATCCGCATTGAGCTGCGCGGCACAAGGTAGAACTGGACTAACCATTCGCTGAGCCGGCACGGAACTACGGCCTCGGCACCCCCGGAACATCCATATTGATCTTGCGCCAGAAGGCTTCAGAGAAGCTGTAAGCCGAGAACGCAATCAGCCCCAAGGCCATCACCATCAACATCAGCCATCCCGCTGGAAGATTCTGCAGTGCGTCCAGGGCTTCTTTCATGCCCGGTGGATTCATGGCTTGATAAGTGGAACCGCTGATTGCCAGCAGCAATGCGATCTCTATAAAAACTACTCCACGGGCAATTAGACCGAACCGCGACACTGGGCGGACGTACTGCATGACGTCTTCATCGGCCTCAAAATATTTCTCGAACGAGGCTTTCCACCCCTTGATGATATGAGCAATACCCACACCCAGCGGAACGAGTGCGATCAGGTACACCAACACATTCGAGTGATCCCATGACAAGAGATGCGCCAGCCAGTCTTTGGTCTGCCCGCTGGAATTACCCGAGCTTTTAATGCCGCTAATAAGCAAACCCAATGCAAAGAGCGCGAGAGCGCCGTTAACCATACCCCCCGCTAAGAGACCCGCGCGAATCACCAAGCCTTTAAGTTCTTTGCCATGATGGTCCACATCACGCGTAGCTTGCAGAACGCGCCAAGCCGCAAATGCGAGTAGGCCCGCCACCACAAGCCCAACGAGAAAATAGCCGAAGGGCTGGCTTAGCAGTGCTTCCAGGCTCTTGTGGCTGTCTTTCGGCTTTGTCGAATCCTGTGCTGCCAGCAGTGCGAAGATGCCGATGATCAAATACAGCACGCCCCGAGCGGCGTAGCCTCCCCGAGCGAGTATTACCAGGCCTTGTTGTGCGGACATTCGATGTATTCCCGAGCTTTGATACAAAAGCAGACCCCTCTCGCTGGGTGGGGTTCTATTAACAGCAAGCGTCCGTCAGACTCCGGGCTGAATTTCGGAGCCAAGACATGAACCTTGCCAAGCGTGACTTCACCAAACAACTTCTTATTGATGCTGGGATACGTGAGGGGATGCGTGTTCTGGATGTCGGCTGCGGAACGGGGGACGTTTCCTTCCTGCTAAGCACACTGGTCGGCAAGACGGGCGAAGTCGTCGGGGTTGATCACGATGATAATGCGCTTGCTACAGCACGCAAACGCGAGGCATCCGCTAAGTACCCTGTGCCCACTTTCATTCAAAGCGGATTACTCGACCTGACTGAATCTATCGGCATGTTCGACGCCATCGTGGGCAGACGAGTGCTCATGTACCAGGCAGATACCGTGGCCACCGTCAGCGCACTGGCCAAGCATCTTCATCCAGGCGGGGTGATGGTTTTCCAGGAGCATGATACGACGATGGCCCCAGCCAGCATTGACGCCTTCCCCCTGCACAGAACGGCGCAAGGCTGGATACAGCAGATGATCGCGCGCGAAGGCGCCGACTTGCATATCGGCTTTAACCTGCACGGTATCTTCACCACTGCCGGATTGCGTGTCGCGGATGTGCGTGCCGAATGCGTCGTACAAACCCCTGATACACCTTACGGCCTGGGCTACATCGTACGTGCCTGCTTGCCACGCATCGTCGCGCTGGGGTTGCTACACCCGACGAGGTCAACATTGAAACGCTGGAACAACGTCTGGACGATGAGCGAAGCCAGTCAGGCGGAATATACGTCGGGGACGTAATGTTCGGGGCATGGGCCTATAAGCTGGGGCAGTCTTGATCCCAGGCACCTCGGTATGGAGAAAAATGCTGACAAAAAAACAGCTGATTAGCCCTGTTCGCGTAAAGAAACTCGGTTTGGACGCCCGAAACCGGTACCCTATGCAGCTGATATTTTGTATTTCTTCGAGGTAGCACCCGTGTTTTCCCAATTCGCCCTGCACGAACGCCTGCTCAAAGCCGTGGCCGAGCTTAAATTTGTCGAGCCTACGCCTGTGCAAGCAGCGGCCATCCCGCTCGCGCTCCAAGGGCGTGACCTGCGGGTGACGGCGCAAACCGGTAGCGGTAAGACCGCTGCATTCGTCCTGCCGATTCTCAACCGCCTGATCGGCCCGGCCAAAGTCCGCGTCAGCATCAAGACCCTGATCCTGCTGCCGACCCGCGAGCTGGCCCAGCAAACCTTGAAGGAAGTGGAGCGCTTTTCCCAGTTCACCTTCATCAAGTCCGGCCTGATCACCGGCGGTGAAGACTTCAAGGTCCAGGCCGCCATGCTGCGCAAGGTGCCGGACATCCTGATCGGCACCCCAGGCCGCATGATCGAGCAACTCAATGCCGGCAACCTCGACCTCAAGGAAGTCGAAGTGCTGGTATTGGACGAAGCCGACCGCATGCTCGACATGGGCTTTGCCGATGACGTGCAGCGCCTGGTAGCCGAGTGCGTCAACCGCCAGCAGACCATGTTGTTCTCCGCCACCACTGGCGGCTCGACCCTGCGCGAGATGGTTGCCAAGGTCCTGAACGATCCCGAGCACCTGCAGGTCAACAACGTCAGCGATCTGAACGCGACCACGCGTCAGCAGATCGTTACCGCTGATCACAACGTGCACAAAGAACAGATCCTCAACTGGCTGCTGGCCAACGAGACCTACCAGAAGGCGATCGTGTTCACCAATACCCGCGCCACTGCCGACCGCATCTACGGCCGCCTGGTGGCGCAGGAATACAAGGCGTTCGTGCTGCACGGCGAAAAGGACCAGAAGGACCGCAAGCTGGCCATCGACCGCCTCAAGGCCGGTGGCGTGAAGATCCTGGTCGCCACCGACGTCGCCGCGCGCGGCCTTGATGTGGATGGCCTGGACCTGGTGATCAACTTCGATATGCCGCGCAGCGGCGACGAATACGTGCACCGTATCGGCCGTACCGGGCGTGCCGGCAACGATGGCCTGGCCATCTCGCTGATCTGCCACGGTGACTGGAACCTGATGTCGAGCATCGAGCGCTATCTGAAGCAATCGTTCGAGCGCCGCACCATCAAGGAAGTCAAGGGCACCTACACCGGGCCGAAGAAGGTCAAGGCGTCGGGCAAGGCCGTCGGCGTGAAGAAGAAAAAGACTGACGCCAAGGGCGACAAGAAGAAGGCCGGCGCCAAGTCGCCGACCAAGCGCAAGATCGCCAACCGGCCGAAGACCGACAACCTGTCGCTCGTCAGCAAGGACGGCATGGCCCCGCTCAAGCGCCGCAAGCCGGAAGCACCCGCTGCCGAGTAAGGCCTGCGCCAGACGAAAAAAGCCGGACATTGTCCGGTTTTTTTATGCTCAGTTTGATCGCTCCCATGCTCCGCGTGGGAGCGCAGCCAGTGGCGCTCCGCGCCGCTCTTCATTCATTCATTCATTCATTCAGTCTTGGCAGCAGCTTCCTTCAACTCTTTGAGCCGGGCATCGATCAACTGGCATTTGTCGGGAAATTGCGCGCTTTCGGTGTCCAGATCCATCTTCTGCAACTGGTCATTCATCTCCTTGGCTTTGGCAGGGTTCTGCTCAGTGAGCCGGCTCACTTCCTTGGCCAGCGCCTCACGCTTGGCCGTGGCCTCTTCGGGCGTGCAGGCCCAGGCGGGCAGGGCGCCCAGCAGCGTGGCGGCAATGGCCAGGTTCATCAGGGTTTTCATGGTTCGGACCTCCTTGGCGATGATGTTCGGTTGAGGGGGCAAACGCCTGGAAAGTTCAGGGGAATGACGCCCGTCCATCCAGCTGAACGGCCAGCGCGCGGGCGGGTCACTAGTTTTGACGGGCTAATTTTTCTACGCCTGCAGGAGGAATCAGGATGACGACTTACAACTGGGATCTGATCGAGCGGCTGTTGCATGAAGTGCAAAACGGCGAGGGCAGTTTTGCTCCCCGCAAATACGCTGAGCAGGAAGCCGCCGAGAAGGCCACGGCGGGTGAGCCCACCGGCAATCTGGATGCGTTGAAGAAGACTGCCGCCGATTATGAAGCGCTGTTGTTCAAGCGCGGGTTTATTGAGTCGCGTCCGGAGGAAGAGGGCGGCAATGGTGAGAATTTCATTCTGACCCCGCGAGGAGCAAGCCTGCTCTCGCTGATCGATAGCTCAATCCCGGGGGAGAATCACCCGCGTCATGTGCTGGACCAGCAGGACGACGCGCTGGATGAACAAACCTTTGATCGTGTCGCGTCCGAGGCGGCTATTGCCGGCGGTGCGATTTAGCGTTCACGCGCGAGTGGTAGCGGGTGTGCCTGCTTCCACGTTTATTGGGAAGGTGTGGCCTTCAGGCACTTCAGCGCCTTGAAGTCGCTGCGCACGGCGTCGATTTTCTGGGTCAGCTTCAGGCGTTGCTGCGCGGTGCTTTCAGCCATCAGGTCAACGATCAGGCTGCGCGCGGCGGCTTCGGTCTGTGCGTAGGCGCTGCGGTACTCCGGGGTCCACAGGCTTTCACGGTCGACCAGCAGTTGCTGCATCTTGCGCGGGAAGTCGACGCTTTGGCGCTGCTGCACGGCGTCGATGAATTGAGCCTGCCAGCGCGCGCGGTTGCCGATCCATTCGGTGTTCTGATCACCCAGCGCGGCGGACCATGCCATCACCCGGCTTTGCTGGCGTGTACTGAGCGGGCCGATCCAGGCGTCCAGGCGCTTGCTCATGCGTTCGGCGCGTTCCTTGATCTGCTGGGGCAGCGGTGGCTTGAGGTATTCGTCCTGGCGCTTGCGCAGGTCCTTGGCCAGGGCGTCGTTCATCTCCTTGACCTGTTGGTCATCCAGACCTTGCAGCAATTGCACCGCAGTCGGGGTGATTTCGCGCGCAATCTCGGCGATGGCCTGCTTGGCTTCGACGGTACGGGTTTGTAAGGCCGCGTCCGTGACCTGATTGCTGTCGACCATCAGTTGCAAGCGGTCCAGCCAATCCAGGTAACCCGGCAATTGCGTGGTGCAGTGCCATGCCAGGTGCTGCTTAAGGCTGTCGTTGAACCAGCTCTTTTGCCCGGCGTTCATGTCCAGGTAATCGTTGAGGGTCCAGGGGATGATCACATCGAGATTGCGGTAGGCCAGGCCTACGCGGTTGCAGCCGGCGAGCGCCAGGCTCAGGGTCAGCAATAACGCCAGAAATTTGAGCCGACGCAACATGGGCGGGTCCTTGCACGGATGGGGGTTAATGCATGTGAACCTGCGGTGGGGGCGACAGTTCAGCCCATCAATAAAACGATCGCACGGCCTTCAAGGTCAACAGCCCATCACATTGCGAATTGTGTCCGGAGTAGGCCGAACAATCCCCGCCGCTGAGGCTGGAGTCGCTGTAGATCAAGTCCAGGTCAATGCCTTTCCATTCTCGGGAGAACTGTACCGACCAGTCGCTGAACGTGCGGATGGAGCCGTTTTCCACCGAAACCGGGGTGCCCAGCTGATGGGTGGTGTACTTCATGCTGACGCCGATGCCGAAAGGCTGGGTACCGCCGAGGTCGGCAAACAGCGTGCTGTCTTGGCGGTCGGGGTCGTTGCTGAAGGAGGCGCCGAAGCGGTTGCCCAACAGGTTCAGGCCACCGTAGAACTCTTGGCTGTCCAGAGGGCTGAGCTTGGGATAGCTGTAGTGGATCAGGCCGACTTCGTAGCCCAGGGTCTGGTCGAAAGGGTGTTTGAAACCCATGTAGGAATCGATTTCGAGCGTGCTCTTGGAGGACAGGTCCATATTCGGCGAGAACTGCCCGAAATACACGCCGCTGTCGTGGCTCAAGTCCAGGCCGCCGTGGAACGAGTCGCTGCCGGGCGCGGTGGGCTTGACCAGACCCTGGGCCATGCTGCGGCTGGGCGTGGTGCCCAATTTAAGGTCAAAGTCGCCCAATTCGCGCTGGAAGATCTGCGCTTGGGCAAGCGGACTGGCGATTAACGCAACGATCAGAAACGTGCAGGGTTTGAACATGCTTCACTCCATGAAAAGCGAGGAGCAGTAACGAAAAATCAGGCGGATGCCCGTGCTAGACGTGTGCAAGGATACCGGCGAATGCGCGCAGATGAGGCCCGTTCGTCGTTTTTGCGCAATAAAGGGTGAAGCAGAGGGTGTTTCGGGGCTCTAGTCCTAGCGCCTTGAAGGCAAGACGCTTAGGGACCAGGTGCGTTGCGCAGGTGTTACTTCTTGCCCAGGCTGATCTGCTTGGACGGGCCGAAAGTCTGGCCGCTTACGCCCTTGGCAATTTGCTGGATTTCGCCACCGGACTTGAGAAACGCAGCAATCTGGCTGTTGATCGATTCGCTGGTTTCGACGGCGGGAGCTGGCTTTGCTTTGCTGTTGGATGCTTTTACACGCATGGCGGCCACTAACCTGTAGAAAATTAACTTGGCCAGGCATCGTACAGGAAATACTTGACAATTGCTTGGCAAATATCCCCCAGGACTTAACCTCGCGTCTGGAAAAGTGCAGAACTTGATCAATGATTTAATCGGCTAACTTACTGTTTTAACTCGAAAGCTTGTGATGACGGGGCGTTGGCGACCGGTAAAATTTGTAGGAATGATCAGACGAGCGGGGCGGTGCCACTGTAGCGCCACGTCAGCCTGCGGATTTTTCAGGCGCGCGGGCGTGCCTGACACAAACCGGGTAGAATACCGCCCACGCAATGAGGGTATCTGGAAATGGCTTTAGTCGGGCGCTACAACAGCTTGCAAGTGGTTAAACACACTAACTTTGGTTTGTACCTGGATGGTGCGCAGGACGGTGAAATCCTCTTGCCTAATCGGTATATCCCCAAAGATATTCCCAGTGAAGATGAAGACTGGCTTAACGTTTTCATTTATCTGGACAGCGATGACAAACTTATCGCCACCACTGAGAAACCCAAGGTTCAAGTGGGCGAGTTTGCCAGTTTGAAAGTGGTGGAAGTCAACAGTATCGGCGTTTTCCTCGATTGGGGGCTGCCAAAAGACCTGTTGCTGCCCTACTCAGAAGAAAAGCGTCAGTTGAGCGCCGGTGAGTATTGCGTAGTGCATGTCTACCTCGATAAGCACACCAAACGCATCACCGCTACCGCGCGCCTTGACCGCTACCTGGACAAAACGCCGGCCAATTACCAGGTGGGCCAGGAAGTCGACCTGTTGGTGGCCGAAGCCACGGACATGGGTTTCAAGGCGATCATCAACAACAAGCACTGGGGCCTGATCCACAAGAACGAGGTGTTCAAGTTCCTGCGCCCAGGCAAGGAAGAGAAAGGCTTTATCAAGGAGATCCGCGCCGATGGCAACATCAGCCTGAGCCTGCAGCCGGTTGGCCAGGAAGCGGCGTCCAGCCTCAACTCGAAGATTCTTGCCAAGTTGCGTGACAACAACGGCACCTTGCCGGTCAGTGATAAAAGCGATCCTGCTGTGATCAGCAACTTGTTTGGCGTGAGCAAAGGCAACTTTAAAAAGGCCATTGGTGCGCTCTACAAGCAGGGGCAGATTGTGATTCATGCGGACCGCATTGAACTAAGCTGAGTGCGGTTTGCTCTGCTGTAGGAGCAAACTCGCTCCTGCAGTGGACCGGTCCAATGTCGAAGAAAATGCTGTTTGCCTATCTTGGCACCCTGTTCGCCTTCCTGGTGCTCGACGGCCTTTGGCTCGGCGTCCTCATGGGGCCCACCTATAAAAGCCTGCTCGGCTCGCTGATGCTCGATCAGCCGCGCCTGTTGCCGGCCGTTGTGTTTTATCTGCTCTACGTCCTCGGTTGCGTGGTGTTCGTGGTCTTGCCCAGCGCCAGCTGGCAACGCGCTGCGCGTCTGGGCGCCTTGCTCGGGTTGGTCGCCTATGGCACTTACGACCTGAGCAATTGGGCCACGCTGCAAGGCTGGTCTGCGGGCCTGGCGGTGATGGATATGGCGTGGGGCACGGTGCTGACAGCGATCTGTTGCACCGTCGGCTACCTGTGTGCACAACGGGTGCGCCATTGATTGTGTACAGGATTGTCGTGCACCGTTGCTGCGCATCTACCTTATAGCCAAACCTTGATAACCCCTTTGGAACGCCGTTCCACGGGGATTGTGTGCCATTGGCACGCATCCTGCTGAATATCTCGTATACAACCCATGTAGCCGACCGTATGCATACCGCTACGTCAGCGCAGGGCGATATTTCGAGGAGTCCAGCGATGACTGAACAATTGCCCAAAGGCTACAGCCCACGGCTGTACAACCAGGATCTGGGCCCACTGCCGCAAAAGTGGACCTGGTACAACATCTTCGCCTTCTGGATGAGCGATGTGCACAGTGTCGGCGGCTACGTCTTCGCCGCCAGCCTGTTTGCCCTGGGGCTGGCGAGTTGGCAGGTGTTGATCGCCTTGCTCGCGGGTATCTGCATTGTGCAACTGATCGCCAACCTGGTGGCCAAACCGAGTCAGCAAGCGGCGGTGCCTTACCCCGTGATCTGCCGGCTGGCATTTGGCGTGTTTGGCGCGAATATTCCTGCGGTAATCCGAGGCCTGATCGCGGTAGCGTGGTACGGGATTCAGACGTACCTGGCGTCGAGTGCCTTGATCATCGTGGTGCTGCGCTTCTTCCCGTCGATGGCCGTATATGCCGAGCCGCATTTTGCGGGTTTGTCCTACCTGGGCTGGTTCGGCTTCCTCAGCTTATGGGTATTGCAGGCCGCCGTGTTCTGGGCGGGCATGGAGTCCATCCGCCGCTTTATCGACTGGGCCGGCCCGGTGGTGTACGCGGTGATGTTTGTCCTGGCCGGCTGGATTGTCTGGAAGGCCGGCTGGGCGAATATCAGCTTTACCCTGGCGGAAAAATCGCTGTCGGGCTGGCAGGCGTTCGGCCAGGTAATCGTGGCGACGGCGCTGGTGGTGTCGTACTTCTCCGGGCCGACCTTGAATTTTGGTGATTTCAGCCGCTACTGCCGCAGCATGCAGGACGTGCGCCGTGGCAATTTCTGGGGGCTGCCGGTGAATTTTCTGGCATTCTCCCTGGTCACCGTGGTGATCGTCTCGGGCACCCTGCCGGTGTTTGGCGAAATGCTGCATGACCCGATTGCCACCGTGTCGCGTATCGACAACAGCATGGCCGTCCTGTTGGGTGCCTTTGCGTTTGTCACCGCCACCATCGGTATCAATATCGTCGCCAACTTTGTCTCGCCCGCGTTCGACTTCGCCAACATTGCGCCAAGCAAAATCAGTTGGCGCGCAGGGGGGATGATCGCGGCGGTGGCATCGATCTTTATCACGCCATGGAACCTGTTCAATAACCCGCTGATGATCCATTACACCCTGGATATCCTCGCCGCATTTATCGGACCACTGTTTGGCATCCTGCTGGTGGATTTCTACCTGGTCAAAAAGCAGCACATCGACGTGGACGCGCTGTTCGATGACAGCCCGAGCGGGCGTTATTACTTCGATGGCGGTGTGAACTGGACGGCGGTCAAGGCTTTGGTGCCGGCGACGTTGATGGGCGTGGCGATCACCTTTACGCCGGCGTTGCAGGGCATGGCCAATTTCGCCTGGTTTACCGGATGCTTGCTGGGCGGGCTGTTTTTTCTAGTGCTGACGCGGCGCGAGCAGGTCCGCGTACCGACCCCTGTGGTCGCCGGCTGATCAATACGCTGCCCGCCACCAACAGGCCGCAACCGGCAATCACCAACGCCGGTTGCAGGCTGCCGCTCCAGTGGCTGCTCACGGAAGCCAGCAGCGGGCCGCTCAATTGGCCGATCGCAAAGCTGGCGGTCAACAGTCCGGTGTTGCGTTGATAGCCATTGGGCGCTACCTCGCGCAAGCGTGCCATGACCAGCTGCATGCAGGCCAGAAACGGCGCACCGCACAGTAACACCCCCAGCGCCAGCCCCCAGCCATTGCCCAGCAGGCAAGTGAACACGCCAGCGGCTTGCAGCCATAGCGTGGTCATCAGCCAGCGCCGGGTGGTGTTCGGGTCCTTGCGGCGCAGGCTGGCAATCACCACGCCCGTTGCGGCGGCCAGACCGAAACAAGGCCAGAACAAGTCGGCCTGCCAGGCGCCTTTGAACTGCGCGCTGGCCATCTGCGACAGGAAGGTGGCCGGAATGATGTAGCCCAGGCCGTACAGGAAGTAGATCCAGCCTAGGTGCGCAATGCTGCTGTTATTGCCGGTGCTGGGAGCGGGTGCAACCGACGCGCTCGGTTTCGGCAAGAAGGGCAGGATGGCCAGTAGCATCACCAGTGCCACTGCCCCATATACCAACCACAGCGTCGCGGAGCTTTGCCCCAGCAGGTTGGAGCCCAACGCCAGCAAACCCGTCAGCAAAATCCCCACCCCCGGCCCCGCAAATACCAGCGCTCCGAGGCGCGGCCTGCCAGCGGCAATCGCCAGTGGCTGGCTCAGGCTGGTGATCATCACCAGGGCCCAGGCGCTGGCGACACCAGTGCCGAAACGCAGCAACAGGTGCGGCCAGAACCCGTGGGCCCAGTATGACGCCAGGGTCAGCAGCACGCAGAGCCACAGGCCACCGTACAAGCGCCCCTTAATATGATGATGACTGCGAGCGAATATCGAGTCCACGGCACCCACGAAGTAACCCAGGTAATTGGCGGCCGCGATCAGCCCCGCGCCGGTCAGGTCGATCTGGCCTTCGCTGAGCAGATGCGGCATCTGCGGGGTGAGGGCAAAGCGGCCGATGCCCATGGCCATCATCAGGGCGACAAAGCTGGCGGTTAAGCGAATCAGCGGTGACATGGTCAGGTGTCCTGCAATAAAGCGAAGACCGTCAGGCTAAAGCGGATTGACTTTCTGTAAAAATGAATAATAGTGATGAACTTGTTCAGTTTTGGAGAAAGGTATGGAGTTCAGTCAACTGCGCATCTTCCAGGCGGTGGCGGAGGAGGGCTCCATTACCCGCGCCGCCGAGCGCCTGCACCGCGTGCCGTCGAACCTGTCGACTCGGCTCAAGCAGATGGAAGAACAGCTCGGCGTCGAGCTGTTTGTGCGGGAACGCCAGCGTTTGCAGCTGTCTCCTGCGGGTAAAGTGCTGTTGGACTACAGCAGCCGTCTACTGGCGCTGCACGACGAAGCCCACGGCGCCGTTCAGGGCGGGCAACCGGCCGGTGATTTTGTACTCGGCAGCATGTACAGCACGGCAGCGATTCACTTGCCGAAACTGTTGGCGCGTTATCACAAGGCCTACCCGAGGGTGAACCTGCAGGTGCAATCTGCGCCGAGCGGCGAGCTGCTGGAAGGCTTGATCACCGGACGGCTGGATGCGGCGCTGGTGGATGGCCCGCTGGCCCTGGCCACGCTGGACGGCGTGCCGCTGTGCGAAGAGCGCCTGGTGATCATTTGCGAAGCCGACCACCCGCCAGTACGCGGCCCCCAGGACGTCGCCGGCCGCTCGGTATTCACGTTCCGCCGCAGCTGCGCTTATCGCACCCGCCTGGAACGCTGGTTTTCCCACGATCGCGTGGCCATGGGCCGGGCCATCGAGATTGAGTCTTACCAAGGCATGCTCGCGTGTGTCATCGCCGGTTCCGGCGTGGCGTTGATGTCTGAATCGATGCTCGACAGTCTGCCAGGCAAGGACAGCGTGTCCGTTCATCCGCTGACTGGGCCTTTTGCCACTGCTACCACCTGGTTGATGTGGCGAAAGGGTATGCTCGGCGCTAACCTCAATGCATGGATCGAGCTGCAGCAGTCGGACCGGACAGAGTGCTTGCAAGACAGGCGTGAAATTGCTTGAACGATCCGACAGGATCCAGATCCATTCAGTAATAGTTCGTTGTGCTTTCGCACAAGCAATACGTAAGACTTAGCGCTACTATCAATGTAGGAAACGGCGACAGAACAGGCGCCTACTCGCATTACCCTCAAAGGGGGCAAATCATGAAAGAGAAAATTCAAACCTGGCTCCATGACCTTGGCGTTGCGCTGGGCTTGATCGAGCCTCCGCTGCAGCCGGTACCGATTCGTACCGATGATGAGCAACGCCGCCCTCGTCGGCGCTGATCCCAAGCCAACCCAGGATTCGTGTGGGAGCGGGCTTGCTCGCGATGCGGTGAGTCAGTCGATAGATAGTTGACTGGTTTACCGCATTCGCGAGCGAGTCCGCTCCCACATTTGTTTGTGTCAGGTATGAAAAGCGGTTACGCCACCTGGCTCCTTCACTTTCAACTGTCGGAATTGGACCACTCGTACGTCAGAATTGGCTGGCTTACTCATTTTTTAGGATGAGCGTAGGTTGAATTCCGTTACGGAGCCATGCTCATGGTTCATGGGCTGTTGCAACGCTTATGGAACGACCCATAAAGCTATCGGAATAGAAAAGCGCCTGCTTCCGTAACTCCAAACTTTAGAAAGCCTCTCTGCGAGGCGTGACTAAGTCAGAGTTATTGGAGACAACGCTATGACGCGCTCTTCCGTTCCGCCAGTCGCCGCATCCCTGATCGCCACACTTGAAAGCATTTTGCATATCGCGCCGGTGTCCAGAGCCTGGAAGGCTAACGCTCCCAGCAACATCGTGTTTCTCCCCCCGACAATAAACAAACAGGCATTGCTCACACAGATCGGGCTTTTGCGTCCATCAACGATCGTTGTTGGGGACCAGGCCATGGATGCAGACGTCATAGACCTGTGGCGTACAGCCCACCCATTCGGAAACCTCCATCTGATACGCAGAGGTACGAGTCTGGATAAGGTGCAACTGGATCTGTGCGCATCCAGCGGCATTCAAGTGGTCAACACGCCTGGGGTCAACGCGCCGCACGTCGCGGCTTATATGGTGCACTGGCTGACACTCGCCGACGGTTCGCTACCCCGTGACATCTGCGTACTGGGATATGGCAATGTCGGTCAGGAACTCGTCAAGTTACTGCTTGAACGAGATCCCGAAGTTCGAATCAAGGTATTGAGCCGATACCGTCTGGCGCCTGACAGGAACGTAGTACAAGGCAGTCGAGTGTCATTTGTGGTGGACTGGTTGGAGGCGATGAGAGGGGCCAGTGCAGTCGCCCTCTGCTTGTCTTTGACGAATGACTCTACTCATCGCATTGACCGCGCTCTTATTCACTGTATGCACCCGCAGGCCCGCCTGGTTTGCGTCGCCAAACCGGACGTCTTCAGCGATGACGCTTTGCAGACCCTGGCGCAAGCCGAGGGCATCCAGCTTGTATTGGACTATGGGCCGGTAACACTGGACTCGTTTCGAGTGCGCACGCAAAAGCTCGGTTGCAGTGTCTCTACATGGCGCAACCCGGCGACGCTGTCTGCGCAGGCGGCCACTACCGAAGGCTGCCAGTGCGATCTGGACTATGCGGTCTCCATTCAACTGAGCTTGACGGCCTTGCGCGGCGTCGTCAGGCGCAAACTTGCGCAGCCATTGACGATCCCCTCTCAACAGATAGACCCCCAGGCGCCACGCGTATCGATCATCGGTAGAGGGATTAACGGCCTGTTCCAAGCCGTGATGTTTCGCCTGGCGAATTATCAGGTCGACGTGTACGGCGGCAACCGGCAGTGCGACGGCGCCAGTCACAAGCACGTAAACATGCGTCATCTGTCAGCGACGGAGACAACGGCAAAACCGCCGCATAACCCGTTCCTGCTGTCAGGAAACCAGCATCTGGCCGTTGAGTGCAATCGGGCAGGCATTGAACTGTTTGAAAAGCTTTTGGCCGATAACCCGTCGCTGGCACCCTGTGCACGCGCGCGGATTGTAAGAGCCTATAGGGACGATGCCACTGACGTAGAGGGCGCGATCCGCGAGCAACGCGATATCCAAGCAAGGCCTTGGCCGAGCGGCAAACCGGGAAGTGAAGTCGCAGAGATCAGCCAACGGCAATTCCAGGCAAGTTATGGCGTCCCTGGCGTCGGTCGGGCCGTGGAAGTATCGGGTTATGAGGTAGCGTTTAATGATCTGACGCGGGAGTTAGAGCGGCTGTTGCAGCGTTCGGGGGTTCAATTTCGGCCCCAGTATCTGAACCTGGTACAAATTGCCGAGCTGAGTAAAGATCACTTTGTCGTCACTGCCATGGGCGTAGAGGAACCCAATGTCATCGCGGTCATTGGCTGGTTTTTCAAACTGTGCGCCAAAGATAATGAAGGGGCCGAAATGTGCGGACTCAAGCTGCAGTACGATTTACCTATCGGGGTCATGAATTGCCGCCTGGACGGGGATCACATTCTGATCTCCGGCGGGCAGGTTGCGCCTGGATCGACATTGGAGCACAAGGAACACGTACTCGAGGCGTGCCTTGCCGCGGTATCTCGGCACTTTCCACGGTCCTACCGCAATGCGGTCGAAAAGGGCGACCTGCAAATAATCGAATGTGCCAGGCCGGGCACCTCGGATGGACTGTCGATAGTGCATTGGTCCGCCCACCATCAAATCGCGGCCGGGGGAACCTATGCAGGGGGCACCACACAGGGATTGGTGTGGGCCTCTTTGGTTCAGGAAACGATTCAGGCCAGAGCGCATGAACGGTGAATGATAAAAAACCGGTGCGACATCCGCTGTCGCACCCGCTGAGGGAGCCGCTATAAAGCTGTTTACCTCAAACCGCCCCCGCCACCACCGCCCCCGGTTTACGCGACACCACACTCACCAGCACAAAACTCACCAACGCCACCGCGAGGCTGTAGTAAATCGGGGTGTTTGCGTCCAGCCCATCCTTGAACATGAATACCAACGCGGTCACGAAACCCAGCGTCATCGAGGTGATCGCCCCGGAGGTGGTTGCACGCTTCCAGAAAATCGCGCCGATCAGCGGGATCAGCATGCCGCCTACCAACAGGTTGTAGGCCAGGGTCAGGGCGCTGATCACATCGTTCACCACCAGTGCGATACCCAGCACCGCTATCCCGGTCAGCAGGGTGAACAGGCGGTTAACGCCCAGGCTCGACTGTTTGCCACCGCGCAAGCGTGGCAGTAAGTCCTCGGTGAGCACGGTGGAGGCGGCGAGCAGCCCGGCGCTGGCGGTTGACATCATTGCCGCCAGGGCAGCGGCAATCACCAAGCCACGAATGCCGTCCGGCAGTGAGGCTTTGACGATGGCGGCGAACGCGTTGTTGACGTTATCCAGGTCCGGGATCAGCACATGCGCGGCCATGCCGATCAATGCGCACGCCAGGCCGTAAAGAATGCAGTAGAAGCCGGCGAACGTGCCTGCGTACTGGGCGACTTTTTCGTCACGGGCAGTGAATACGCGCTGCCAGATGTCCTGGCCGATGAGGATGCCGAAAAAGTAGATCATGAAGTAGGTGATGATCGTGTCCCAGCCGATCGTAGTGAAGCTGAAACTCGACGCCGGCAGCTTGGCCACCAGTTCGTCCCAGCCGCCGACACGGTATAGGCAGATCGGCAGCAGGATGAACATCAGTCCGACGGTCTTGATCACGAACTGCACGATATCGGTCAGGGTCAGCGACCACATGTCGCCAATCGTCGAATACACCACGACCACGCCATCGCCCAGCAGCACCGAGATCCAGAACGGCAGGCCGAACAGCACCTGCAGGACGGTGCCGATCGCCAGGATCGAGGTCACCACGACCATCAGCGCGTAGGCCAGCATGATCACCGCGCTGGCCTGGCGAGCCATGGGGTTGTAGCGTTTTTCCAGGACCTGGGTGACGGTGAAGATTTTCAGTTTCAACAGCGGCTTGGCCAGGAACAGGTTCAGCGCAATGATCCCCGAGCCCAGCGCGGCGCACAGCCAAAAACCGGAAATGCCGTGCACATATCCCAGGCGCACGGTGCCAACGGTAGAGGCACCACCCAGCACCGTGGCGGCCATGGTGCCCATATAGAGAGACGGGCCGAGGTTGCGCCCGGCGACCAGGTAGTCTTCGTGGGTCTTGGCGCGGCGCATGCCGTAGTAGCCGAGCACGAGCATGCCGGCGGCGTAGATGAGTACGACGAATAAATCCAAAGCCATGACGGCGGGTCTCCGATTATTTTTTATTGTGCAGAAGGCGCTTGCTGTGGCGAGGGAGCTTGCTCCCGTTCGACAGCGAAGCTGGAGCCGGCTTTTTCAGGACCGCTTCGCAGTCCAGCGGGAGCAAGCTCCCTCGCCACAAACGTCGGCCCATAGACGGCAGCCGGTTCCGGAAACAGCCGCAGCAGGCTCAGGTACACCACCGAGGCCAGGCCCAGCGTTACCGGCAAGCTGATGTCGATGCCCTCGGCCAGGTTGCCCAGCGGCCCGACGAACTGCCCCGGCAGGTTGACGAAGCACAGGCCCACCAGCGCGCTCGGGATCCAGGCCCCCAGCCCGCGCCAGTTCCAGCCATGGCTGAACCAGTAGCGGCCGCCGGTTTCGCCACGGGTGAACACCTGCAGGTCATCCGGGCAATAAAAGCCTCGGCGTACGATCAGGCCGATGATCATCATCACCATCCATGGGGTGGTGCAGGTGATGATCAGCACGGCGAAGGTCGACACGCTCTGCACCAGGTTGGCGGCGAAACGTCCGATAAAGATGAAGGCAATCGACATTACCCCGATCAGCAGCGTGGCCTTGACCCGTGACAGCAGGCGTGGAAACACGCTGGACATGTCCAGCCCGGTGCCATACAGCGAGGTGGTGCCGGTGGACATGCCGCCGATCACCGCAATCAGGCACACCGGCAGGAAGAACCAGCTCGGTGCCACCGCGAGCAAGCCGCCCACATAGTTGTTGCTGGCGATGTAGTCCGGTGCCTTGACCGCCACGATGGTCGCGGTAGCCAGGCCGAACAGGAACGGAATCAAAGTGGCAACCTGAGCCAGGACCACCGCCAGCATGATCCGGCGCTTCGGGGTGTGGCGCGGGATGTAGCGCGACCAGTCGCCGAGGAACGCGCCGAAGGAAATCGGGTTGCTCATCGCCACCAGCGCGGCGCCGATAAACGCCGCCCAGAAGCCGCTCTGGCCGAGGGCGACGCTGCCGGCGAATTGGCTGTCGAAGGCCGGCGCAAAGGCGAAGATCCCCAGCAGGAACAACAGGCTCGCGGCCCACACCGCAATCCGGTTGACCCACAACATGAAGCGAAACCCGTAGATGCACACCGTCAGCACCAGAAGGGCGAAGACGCCGTAGGCCAGGCCCAGGGTCAGGTCGGATTCCGGCAGGCCGATCAGACGTTTCGCACCACCCACCAGCGCATCGCCTGAACTCCACACCGACAGTGAGAAGAAGGCAATCGCCGTCAGCAACGACAGAAACGAGCCGACAATCCGCCCATGCACGCCGAAATGCGCGCCGGAAGACACGGCGTTGTTGGTACCGTTGATCGGCCCGAACAGGCCCATGGGCGCCAGGATCACCGCGCCCACCAGCACGCCCAGCACAATCGCCCAGACCCCGGCCTGGAACGACAGGCCGAACAGCACCGGGAACGCGCCCAGCACGGCGGTGGCAAAGGTATTGGCACCGCCGAAGATCAGCCGGAACAGATCCCTAGGGGCGGCGGTGCGTTCGTGGTCGGGGATCTGTTCGACCCCGTTGGTTTCTATGGTGCGAATACTGTTTTGGTTGTTTTTATTATTCATGATCAGCTCCGATCACATTGGCTAAGGGGGCGGCAGCCCTTCCGGCATAGCGGACAAATGTTCGTGACAGGCCAGCCACAGACCTTGTTGTTGTTCTGTGCGCGACCCTTGCCGTGTGAAGACGATGGTCTCGCGTTCCTGGCTGAAGTGATGCTCCCCGTTCATGCGCAGCTCGGTGGCCACGTCATGCATGAAAATCGCCACGTCACCGTGCAGGCTGACAACGGCGTTACTCGAGGTGCACGACAGCACCTCGAACCCCTCGTCCCGGCGCCAGCAGTCCCACAACGCCTGGTAGGCATCGCGGCTGAGCAGTGGCTGGGGGAGGGTATGGAACACAAAACTCGCATCGGCCGTGAACGCGCCGAAGTAAGCGGCGCGGTCGTTGCGAGCGAAGGCCGAGACCAGCGCGGCCGCTGCCTTTAGCACCGCTTGCGCGTCCATCAGCGATGTGCCACGCCGGGCAGTACGCAGAGCATCTCGTACAGCAGGTTGGCGCCGAGCAGTGAGGTATTGCCGGTGGTGTCGTAGGGCGGCGAAACTTCCACCAAATCACAACCAATCAAGTCCAGGCCCTGGCAGCCACGGATAATCTCGATCGCCTGAATGGTGGTCAGCCCGCCGATTTCCGGGGTGCCGGTGCCAGGCGCCCAGGCCGGGTCGATGCCGTCGATGTCAAAGCTCAGGTACACCGGCCCGCCGCCGACTTTTTCGCGCACTTCGGCCATCAACGGCGCGAGGGAGTGATGCCAGCATTCTTCCGCCTGAACCACGCGAAAGCCCTGTTTGCGGCT
This sequence comes from Pseudomonas sp. R4-39-08, assembly GCF_003852275.1. Taxonomy (NCBI): domain Bacteria; kingdom Pseudomonadati; phylum Pseudomonadota; class Gammaproteobacteria; order Pseudomonadales; family Pseudomonadaceae; genus Pseudomonas; species Pseudomonas sp. R4-39-08. The sequence goes on along the minus strand of NZ_CP027733.1, from coordinate 4,179,173 downwards.
CCAGTTGAAGTCTTCGGCGGTGTAGCCCTGGGCGCGCAGGCCGATCTGCACCACGCGGTCGCAATCGAGCAACCCCTCTTCCACGGCGCGGCGGAAGGTGGTGCCGTGGGCGATTTTTTCGCCGAACATATGGTCGTTGACGTCGGCGTGGGCGTCGATGTGCACCAGCCCGACCTTGCCGTGTTTCTTGTGGATGGCCCGCAGGATCGGCAGGGTGATGGTGTGGTCGCCGCCCAGGGTCAGTGGGATGACGTCGTGTTCGAGGATTTCATCGTAGGCCTCTTCGATGATGCGCACCGCGTCGAGCAGGTTGAAGGTGTTGATCGCCACATCGCCGATGTCTGCAACCGACAGCGAATCGAACGGCGCCGCACCGGTGGCCATGTTGTACGGGCGGATCATCACCGATTCGGCGCGGATTTCACGCGGGCCGAAGCGGGTGCCGGCGCGCAGCGAGGTGCCGATGTCCAGGGGCACGCCGACAAACGCGGCGTCCAGGCCCTTGGCCGTTTGCAGGTGGGGCAGGCGCATCATGGTGGCGATGCCGGCGAAGCGCGGCATTTCGTTGCCGCCCAGTGGTTGGTGGAAAATCTTGTCCACGGGATTGCCTCATCGTTGTTGTGGTTATCTGGGGGCCGATTCTGCGAAATACATGGAAACGAAAGAATCGCCACGGGCAAATACTTAGTTTAGATTTTTCTAAACTAAAGCCTGGGGTAGACTGCGCTGCTTGAGCTGAATCCGGAGAACCCATGGCCAACGCCTTGCCCGACCTGAAACTCCTGCGCATCTTCGTCAGCGTCGTGCGCCACCAGGGGTTCGCCAATGCCCAGCACGAACTCAACCTGTCGACGTCAGCCATCAGCACCTACATGAGCCAGCTGGAAGCGGCGCTGGGCCTGGTGCTGTGCCACCGCGGGCGGGGCGGCTTCAGCCTGACCAGCAAGGGCGAGCTGTTTCATCAGGAAACCTTGCGTTTATTGGCCGAGCTGGAAGGCTTCGAGCAATATGCCGCCGCGTTGAAGGGCGAGTTGCGCGGCACCCTCAAGCTCGGTGTGCTCGACTCCACCGTCAGCGATAAAGCCCTGCCGTTCGCCGAGGTGATTGGCGCCTACAGCCTCGAACATCCGGCGGTACATTTGCATCTGTCGGTGTTGAGCCCTTATGAACTGCAACTGGGGGTGCAGGACAATCGCCTGGACCTGGCCATCGGCGCATTCTCCAACCGCATGAGCGGGCTGATCTATATGCCGTTGTACCGCGAGCAGCACTGGCTGTATTGCAGCACCCGGCACCCGTTGTTCAACGAGCGGCGCATCCCCGAGCAGGTCATCACCCAGCAGCGCATGGTCGGGCGCGGCTACTGGAGCCAGGCCGAACTGGCGCGCCATGGCTTCAAGCACAGCGCCGCGACGGTGGAAAGCATGGAGGCGCAACTGATCCTGGTGCTGTCTGGCGCCTACATCGGCTATTTACCCGAGCACTACGCGCAAGCCTGGGCCGACAAGGGCGACCTGCGCGTGCTGCTGCCGGCCACCTTTGGCTACCAGGCGCCGTTTTCGATGATCATGCGTCGGGGGCGCAGCCGCGAGCCGCTGATCCAGACCTTCCGCGATTTACTCAAAGCCCAGCTCAACCAGGCCTGAAAAACATGTCCAGACCCCAGTGCACCCGTTGCCTCAGGCCAATCAGCCACTGTTTGTGCTCGCTGATCCCCAGCCTCGACAGTCGCACCCGCGTGCTGCTGTTGCAGCATCCGAGCGAGGTCAACCATGCGCTCAATACTGCGCGATTGGCGGCGTTGGGGCTCAGCAATGCGCAGTTGGTGGTGGGGGAGGTGTTCGATGATCTGGAGACGTTGTTGAGCCCGCCCGGTTATCAGGCGCGCCTGCTGTTCCCGGCCGATGATGCGCAGCCATTGCAAGCCTATACGCCTGGTGATCAGCCGCTGCTGCTGGTGGTGCCCGACGGCACCTGGCGCAAGGCGCGCAAGTTGCTGCACCTCAACCCTTTGCTGGCAGCGTTGCCTCGGGTGACGCTGGCCAACGGCGGCGTCTCCCGGTATCGCTTGCGCAAGGCGCCGGGGCCTGGAGCCTTGTCGACGGTCGAAGCGGTCGTGCAAGCGTTGCAGGTACTGGAAGCGCCGACATCGTTTGAGCCGCTGTTGAAACCCTTTGAAGCATTGATCGAGGGGCAGATTGCGGCGATGGGGGAAGAGGTTTTTCAAAGAAATCATGGCGGTGGGGATTAGAGCCCGGCCGGTTATCGAGGTGCGGCCATCGGGGCATAGGTATCTACACAATTTTGTAGCAGCCTACGGTAGCCACGATGCGAAGCGAGCCGCTCTTGCTCTTGCTCTTGCTCTTGCTCTTGCTCTTGCTCTTGCTCTTGCTCTTGCTCTTGCTCTTGCTCTTGCTCTTGATCTTAAGCGCCCCGTTAAACCACGCTGGCCGGAATTCGACAGTGATTTGGGGGGTAAACCGGCAGGGATGCCGGTTTAGCCGCCCCGCGCCATGGATGGCGCGTGGCGGCGGCCCCCCAAATCACTGTCGGATTACGGGCACACCGAGCCTAAGCGAGGTGCCGAGTGGTGGGGCAAGAGCGTTTTGCTTACTTTTGCGCTTTTCAAAAGTGAGACGCCGTAAGGGCGGAACCCATAGCAGCCGTTACCGCAGCAACGGATATGTACTCGCCCTGATCCAGCATCCTGGTCGGCTGTCAGGCCGCCATCGGGAGCAAGCCCCCTCCCACATTCGACCGCATTCTCATGTTGGAACGCGATCAACTGTGGGAGGGGGCTTGCCCCCGATGGCGCCCTCATAGGCACTACACCTCTGCCTTATTCCTATAAGCCATAAGCACCGCACTTTGCGTGATATGGCGCGCCGACCTTTCCCGGTATGATGTGCGCCCCGCAGTCTGGATTGCGAATACGCCATGACCTTGCAGTACCCTACAATCGCCGATTGCGTCGGCAATACTCCCCTGGTCCGCTTGCAACGCATGGCGGGTGAAACCAGCAATACCTTGTTGCTCAAGCTTGAAGGCAACAACCCCGCCGGTTCCGTCAAGGACCGCCCGGCGTTGTCGATGATTACCCGCGCCGAACTGCGCGGGCAGATCAAGCCGGGCGACACGCTGATCGAAGCCACTTCGGGTAATACCGGGATCGCCCTGGCCATGGCCGCCGCGATCAAGGGTTACAAGATGGTGCTGATCATGCCCGACAACGGCAGCGCCGAGCGCAAGGCGGCGATGACCGCCTATGGTGCCGAACTGGTGCTGGTCACCCAGGAAGAAGGCATGGAAGGCGCCCGCGACCTCGCCGAACGCATGGCCGCCGAAGGCCGTGGCGTTGTGCTGGACCAGTTCGCCAACGGGGATAACCCCGAAGCGCATTACACCAGCACCGGCCCGGAAATCTGGCGTCAGACCCAGGGCACCATCACCCATTTCGTCAGCTCCATGGGCACCACCGGCACCATCATGGGCAACTCGCGCTACCTCAAGGAGCAGAACCCGGCGATTCAGATCGTCGGCCTGCAGCCGATGGAAGGCGCGGCCATCCCCGGTATCCGGCGCTGGCCCGAAGAGTACTTGCCGAAGATCTACAACGCCACGCGCGTGGACCGCATCATCGACATGGCCCAGCGCGAAGCCGAGGACACCACCCGGCGCCTGGCGCGTGAAGAAGGCATCTTCTGCGGCGTGTCGTCCGGCGGCGCCGTGGCCGGTATGTTGCGCTTGTCCAGGGAAGTCGAAAACGCGGTGATCGTCGCGATCATCTGTGACCGAGGCGACCGTTACCTGTCGACCGGCATCTTCGACGAACCCAACTGATGGCCAAGCACGAGAGAGGCCTGCGCTTCCAACCGACGGGCGGCAGCCGGGCCCCGCAAATCCCCGTGGGCAAGAAGCAGCGCCTGACTATCGAGCGCCTGGCCAACGACGGTCGCGGCATCGTGTTCTTCGAAGGCCGCACCTGGTTCGTCAACGGTGCGCTGGCCGGCGAAGAGGTGGAAGCGCGGGTGCTCGGCGCCCACGGCAAGGTGGTCGAGGCGCGCACCGAACGTGTGTTCAAGGCCAGCGAACTGCGCCGCCCGGCTCCCTGCGCCCACGTTGGCCGCTGTGGCGGCTGCAGCGTGCAGCATTTGCCTCACGACGAACAACTTGCGCTGAAACAGCGCATGCTCGCCGAGCAATTGTCGCGCGTGGCCGGTGTCGAACCACAAGAGTGGGCCGCGCCCCTGAGCGGGCCGGAATTCGGCTACCGCCGTCGTGCCCGCGTGGCCGTGCGCTGGGATGCCAAGGCGAAACAACTCGAGGTGGGTTTCCGCGCGGTGGCCAGCCAGGACATCGTCGCCATCGATGATTGCCCGGTACTGGTACAGGCCTTGCAACCGATCATGCAGCGTCTGCCGAACATGCTGCGCCGCTTGAGCAAACCTCAGGCGTTGGGGCATGTGGAGCTGTTCAGCGGCTCGTCCATCGCCGTGTTGCTTCGACATATGGCACCGCTGTCTGACGCGGACATGCAGGTACTGCAGGAATTTTGCAGCTTCCATGACGCCCAGTTGTGGCTGCAGGGCGAGGGGCCGCCGCAACCGGTCGAGCCGGGCAGGGCGCTCGGTTTCCGCCTTGAGGCGTGGGATTTGGAGCTGGCTTACCGGCCGGGAGATTTTGTGCAGGTCAACGCCGGGGTCAACGAGGCGATGGTCGCCCAGGCCCTGCAATGGTTGGCGCCGCAACCCGATGAGCGGGTGCTGGACCTGTTTTGCGGGCTGGGCAATTTTGCCCTGCCACTGGCCAGGCAGGTCCGCGAAGTCGTTGCGGTGGAAGGCGTTCAGGCTATGGTGGAGCGCGCTGCAGAGAATGCCATCAGCAATAATTTGCATAATGTGCAGTTTTTCAGGCCGATTTGTCCCAGCCCCTGACCGACGCGGAATGGGCCAAACAGGGCTTTTCTGCGGTACTCTTGGACCCACCCCGCGATGGTGCCCAGGAGGTTGTGCGCAAACTGGCCGCCCTGGGAGCCAGGCGCCTGGTGTATGTGTCCTGCAATCCCGCTACGCTGGCGCGGGACACGGTTGAGTTGGTCAAGCAAGGTTACCGGCTAAAGCGTGCCGGGATCCTCGACATGTTTCCGCAGACAGCGCATGTCGAGGCCATGGCGTTATTTGAAGCGGGCTAGGATGCCCGTTTAATCCGACTGGCCTGCAGTCTCCAGGGCCGTGAATGCCAGGGAGTCTGCAGCAAGGTCGGCGATGATTTTTGGCGCATCCAAGGTGCGTCGTAGGGAAGGTAAGCAAGATGGTACAGGTGAGAGCACACCAGCCGATCAACACCGACGGCAGTATCAATCTCGAGGCATGGCTGGATCATGCCGTCAGTGTCGACCCGGCACTGGACCGTGAAGCCTTGAAAGCAGCCTGCGAGTTCGCTCGTGAGTCTGAACAACAGGACAATGCGGCCAAGAACCTGTGGGCGGAAGGCACGTCGAGCTTTCGTACCGGGTTGGAAATCGCCGAGATCCTTGCCGATCTCAAGCTGGACCAGGATTCGCTGATCGCCGCCGTGCTCTATCGCGGTGTGCGTGAAGGGCATATCCCGTTGCCGACCGTCGGCCAGCGTTTCGGCGCCGTGGTGGCCAAGCTGATCGACGGCGTGCTGCGCATGGCGGCCATCAGTGCCAGCCTCAGCCCGCGCCAATCGATGGTGCTGGGCACCCAGGGCCAGGTGGAAAACCTGCGCAAAATGCTGGTAGCGATGGTCGACGACGTGCGCGTCGCACTGATCAAGCTGGCCGAACGTACCTGCGCTATCCGTGCGGTGAAAACCGCCGATGACGAGAAGCGCAACCGCGTCGCCCGCGAGGTCTTCGACATCTACGCGCCGCTGGCGCACCGCCTGGGTATCGGTCATATCAAATGGGAGCTGGAGGACCTGTCCTTCCGCTACCTCGAACCCGATCAATACAAACAGATCGCCACGCTGCTGCACGAGCGGCGGCTCGACCGCGAGCGCTTTATCAGCGACGTGATGGGCCAGTTGCGCGCCGAGTTGCAGGCCACCGGCGTCGATGCCGACATCAGCGGCCGCGCCAAGCACATCTATTCGATCTGGCGCAAAATGCAGCGCAAGGGCCTGGCGTTCAGCCAGATCTACGACGTACGCGCCGTGCGTGTGCTGGTGCCGGAAATGCGCGATTGCTACACCGCGCTGGGTATCGTGCATACCCTGTGGCGGCATATTCCCAAAGAGTTCGACGACTACATCGCCAACCCCAAGGAAAACGGCTACCGCTCGCTGCACACGGCGGTGATCGGCCCTGAAGGCAAGGTGTTGGAAGTGCAGATCCGCACCCACGCCATGCACGAAGAGGCGGAGTTGGGCGTTTGCGCGCACTGGCGTTACAAGGGCACCGACGTCAAGGCCGGTTCCAACCAGTACGAAGAGAAAATCTCCTGGTTGCGCCAGGTACTGGAATGGCACGAAGAACTTGGCGACATCGGCGGTCTGGCCGAACAGTTGCGCGTGGATATCGAACCGGACCGGGTCTACATCTTCACCCCCGACGGCCACGCCATCGATTTGCCCAAGGGCGCCACGCCCCTGGACTTCGCTTACCGCGTGCACACCGAAATCGGCCACAACTGCCGGGGCGCCAAGATCAACGGGCGCATCGTGCCGCTCAACTACAGCCTGCAAACCGGTGAGCAGGTCGAGATCATCACCAGCAAGCACGGCACGCCGAGCCGCGACTGGCTGAACCCGAACCTGGGTTACATCACCACCTCGCGGGCGCGGGCGAAGATCGTGCACTGGTTCAAACTGCAGGCCCGCGACCAGAACGTCGCTGCCGGCAAGACCTTGCTCGAACGCGAACTGGCGCGCCTGGGCCTGCCCCAGGTGGACTTCGACAAGCTGGCCGAAAAGGCCAACATGAAGATCGCCGAAGACATGTTCGCCGCCCTCGGTGCCGGCGATTTACGCCTGGCCCAGCTGGTCAACCTGGCCCAGCAACTGGTGGAGCCGGAGCGCGGCAACGAACAGCTGGAACTGATCCCCCGCAAGGCCACCGGCTACAAGCCCGGCAAACGTGGCGATATCCAGATCCAGGGCGTGGGCAACCTGATGACGCAAATGGCCGGCTGCTGCCAGCCGTTGCCGGGCGATGCCATCGTCGGCTACATCACCCAAGGACGCGGGGTGAGCATTCACCGCCAGGACTGCGCCTCGGTGCTGCAGTTGGGCGGGCGCGAACCGGAGCGGATCATCCAGGTCAGCTGGGGCCCGGTGCCAGTGCTCACGTACCCCGTGGACATCATCATCCGTGCCTACGACCGCTCCGGTCTGCTGCGCGACGTCTCGCAGGTGCTGCTCAATGAGCGGATCAACGTGCTGGCGGTCAACACCCGCTCGAATAAAGAGGACAACACCGCGTTGATGTCCCTGACCATCGAGATTCCGGGGCTGGACGCGCTGGGGCGGTTGCTGGGGCGGATATCGCAGTTGCCGAACATCATTGAGACGCGGCGTAATCGCACTCCATGAACAGCTGGATGAACGCGGTTTAAAATGTGGGAGGGGGCTTGCCCCCGATGAGGGAGGGTCAGTTGGCACTTATATTGATTGACCCACCGCTATCGGGAGCAAGCCCCCTCCCACATTTGATCTTCAGCGGAAAGAGACTGATGTATTCACTTGAAGACCTGCTGCACCTCATGAGCCGCCTGCGCGACCCGCAATACGGCTGCCCATGGGACATCAAGCAAACCTACGCCACTATCGTGCCGCATACCCTGGAAGAGGCCTACGAAGTGGCCGACGCCATCGAGCGTGGCGACTTCGATCATCTGCAAGGCGAGTTGGGCGACCTGTTGTTCCAGGTGGTGTATTACAGCCAGCTGGCGCGGGAAGAAGGGCGCTTCGAATTTGCCGGGGTGATCGACAGCATCACCCGCAAGCTGATCCGCCGTCATCCCCACGTGTTCCCGACCGGCGACCTGTATGCACCGCTGGATATTCCTCAGCTGAGCGAAGAGCAGGTCAAGCAGCGCTGGGAGCAGATCAAGGCCGAGGAGCGCGCGGAAAAATCCGACGCACCCGAGCAATTGTCCCTGCTCGATGATGTGCCCACTGCCTTGCCATCACTGTCCCGTGCCGCCAAGTTGCAAAAGCGCGCCAGCCAGGTGGGTTTCGACTGGCCGTCGGCGTTGCCGGTGGTGGATAACGTGCGCGAAGAGCTGGATGAAGTGCTCGAAGCCATGGCCGATAACGATTCGGAAGCCATTGCCGATGAAGTCGGTGACCTGCTGTTTGCCGCGGTCAATCTGGCCCGTCACCTCAAGGTCGACCCGGAAACCGCGTTGCGTGGCGCCAATGCCAAGTTCGAGCGACGGTTCCGATTTATCGAACAGGCATTGCGCGAGACGCATCAACCCATAGAAGATTGCACCCTCGAAACGTTGGACGCCCTGTGGGGCGAAGCCAAACGCCAGGAAAAGAATGTTTCCAGCTGCGGTTGAGCAGTTGCCTAAGTGAGTACGCACCATGAGCCTTTCCCTTCGCGACCAGTTGCTCAAAGCAGGTCTGGTCAACCAAAAGCAGGCCAAGCAGGTCGGCAAAGAGAAGCAGAAACAGCAGCGGCTGGTCCACAAGGGCCAGGCCGAGGTCGATGACACCCAGGCGCGCCTGGCGGCCGAGGCGCACGCCGAGAAGGTCAAGCGCGACCAGGAGCTGAACCGTCAGCAGCAGGAAAAAGCCGAGGCCAAGGCCCGCACGGCCCAGGTCAAGCAACTGATCGAAACCTCGCGCCTGCCCAAGTTGACCACCGAGGACTACTACAACTTCGTGGATGACAAGAAGGTCAAGCGCCTGTCGGTCAACACGCTGATGCGTAACAAGTTGAGCAACGGCTCCCTGGCCATCGTGCATCACGGCGGCGGCTATGAGGTGATCCCGCGCGAAGCCGCGCTGAAGATCCAGGAACGCGCGCCGGAGCGTATCGTGCAGCTCAATATCCTGACGGAAACCCAGGTGCCGGATGAGGATGATCCGTACGCCGCCTACCAGATCCCGGATGACCTGATGTGGTAAATCGCTGAAAACAACAAACCCCGCCAAAAGGCGGGGTTTGTGTTTTTACCGTGCCGCGCCAGCCTGTTACCAATCCACCGCGTAGCTCAGGCTGAAGGTACGGCCTTCGGCATTCGGGTACGGCGCACGGGCGTTGGCCTGGGCGAACATGTTCTGGTAGTTGCGGTTGGTGAGGTTGTACACCGCACCTTCGAGGCGACCCACCGGCAGCCTTACCGAGCCCAGCAGGTCTACCAGCGTGTAGCCCTGGATATCGCGCCCGTTGTTGTCCTTGAACGCGGCGTCATAGTTGGCCAGGCGCATGCCCTGCAGGCGCAGGCTGTAGTCGCCACGGTCATAGCCGACGAACGCGGTGGTCTTGGCCGGGGAGATACGGGTGGCAGGCAGGTCGATCCATTTGCCGTTCTGCTGGGTCTCGCCTTTGGAATAGGCGTACGTGCCGCCGACCGACCACTGGTCGGTGACGTTATACGTCAGGCTGGTTTCGATACCGCGCACGCGTTCTTTCTGGTTGATCAGGCGTAGCACACGGTCATTGGCATCATAGAACTGCGTCACATCCGAGGTGTTTTCATACGCCGTGACATTGGCCAGCCACTTGTCCCAGTTGCCACGCCAGCCCAGTTCATAGCTGTTGACCTTCAACGCCTGGGCATTGAGGTCTTGAATGTTGTACGTGCTGTTGACGTCACGCAGGAAGCGCTGGATATCCGGCAGTGAAAAGCCCTGGCTGAAGTTGGCGAACACATCCTGGTTTTCACTCAGGTGGTACACCGCGCCGAGATTGTAGAGGGTGTCGTCATACTTGAGGGTGCCGCCCGGCAGTGTCGCGCGGTTGCCGGTCTGAACGATTTCGCCATAGGCGATGCTGTCGTCGACCTTGCTCTCGATCCATTCGCGGCGCACGCCACCGCGCAACGTCCAGTCACCGATATCATAGGACAACTGGCCAAAGATCGCCTTGGTGGTGGTCTGGATGTCCGGGCCCAGCTCGAAGGTGGTACCGGTCTTGGTGTACGTCAGGCCGTTGACCCGGTACTGGTCGCCGCGTTGGCGCGAGGTTTCATGATCATAGTCGGCCCCCCAGACCAGGTTGCCGGTCGCCGGGCCGATGTCCGGCATTTGCGTGTCGATCGCGGCGCGCAGGCCGTACACATCTTGCACGCTGTTGTTGTCCGACACCCCGGCTCGGCCCCGGGACAAGTCCGGGAAGAACAGCGCATCGGCGCGGCGCCAGTAACTTTCGACCTGCAAGCCTTGGCCGTAGAAGTCCTTGTCGGCGTAATTGAGGTTGACCGCCTGGTTGTGGGTGGACGGCTGGTCGTCCAGGTCCAGGCCTTTCACCGCGACGGCCTCGCTGGTAATGCGTGGGTTCTTGGTATAGCGGGTGTCCTGTTCGTCTTTGTAGTCTTGCAGTGACAGGCTGATCTTTTTGTCGTCATCCAGCTCGTAGCCGAAGCGACCTTGCAGGTCGTAGGTGTCGGTGTCCATGTTGCTGCCCTGGGACGTGTCCTGGGGAATGCGCTTGCCGTTACCGTCGAACTGGTCGTTGCGTTGCACCGCGTTGCCCGACAGGTACCAGTCCAGCGGGCCCTGGCGGCCTGTCGCGCTCTGGAATGCCTGGTAGGAAAAGCCTTTGTGGCTGAGGTTGTCACCGGCGGTCATGCCGATCTTGCTGCTGAAGGCCAGGTCTTCACCTTTGTTGCGCTTGGTGATGATGTTGATGATGCCGCCGGACGCACCGGCGCCGTAGACACTGCTGGCGCCGGAAATCACTTCGATGCGCTCGATGCTTTCCGGTGCCACGCTGTTGAGCTGGCGGAAGTTGTCACGCGTGGCGTTCTGGGAAACCCCGTCGATCAGGATCAGCGTATTGCGCCCGCGAAGCGTCTGGCCGAAGTTGCTCATGCCGCCGCTGGAGGGCGCGATGCCGGGGACCAGTTGCCCGAGAATATCGGCAACCCGGCGTCCTGCCGAGGTCTGCTGGCGGATCTGTTCTTCATTGATGACCTGCACCGAGCCCGGGATCGCCGCAATGCTGGTTTCACTGCGCGTGGCCGAGACCACCGTCGGCTGTAGTTGCAGGCTGGTCGCCGGCGTTTCTTCAGTTTGATCGGCCCAGACGGGCGCACTGATCGACCCGAGCAGGGGCAGCAGAACGGCCCATTGTGATGTGTTCATGACCTTGCCTTTGAGTTATTAGAAGTAGTGACAGAAAAAACGGACGTCTCAGGTGTTCGGGTGAGCGAACGAATGGCGCGGATGCCCAGCGCAGCCAGGGCATACGTCAGCGCGACCAGCCAGAAGCTGTGCGCCAGGCCCACCATGGCCATGCCGATGCCACCCAGCAGCGCGCCGCACAACGCGCCGGCCTTGGCGGCGCTGTTGCCCAGGCCCAGGGCGAACCCCTGCTGGCTGGGTGCAACGGTGTTGGCGATCAGCGTGTAGGCCACGGGCAACAACGCGCCTTGCCACACGCCCCACAGCAGCCGGCTGGCGAGGAAGCCAAACCATTCATTCGCCAATGCCGTGAAGGCCAGTGTGAAGGCGCAGGCCCAGGTGACCCACTCAATGATGCGCAGCGTGTGTGCAGGTTGATGTCGGTCAAACAGGCGGCCCCACAACGGCGCGGACAGTGCCAGGGTCAATGCGCTGGCGGCATAGCTGGCGCCGATCAGCCACGCGGGCGCATGCAGAACATCGGCAACATATAAGGCGTAGAACGGTTGCGGCATCATCTTGGCTGCTTGGATCAAGACGATGATCCCCAGCATCGCGCCGAGCCAGCCTTTGGGGAGTGCGGCGGGCGTCGAGGTGCGCGCGGGTCTCGATCGTGGTGAGTCGTTGGGTAAGAAGGCGCTGATTATTGCGCACAACAGGCAGACTGCGGTGGCGCTGTAGCACAGCAATGCGAAACCGGATATGTCCATCAGCCAGCCGCCCAACACCGGCCCGGCCAGGGAGCCCAAGGCGGTGGCGGATTGCAGCCGCGCCAGGATATGCCCGCGACCGCCATCGCCGCAGTAGGCCAGCGCATAGGCCTGCGCGGCCGCAATAAAGCCGGCCAGCGCACCCTGCGCTACCCGGATCGCCACCAGCAGCCAGGGATCGTAGGTGATGGCGGCCAGCGCCTGGCATATCGCCAGCGCCAGCAGCGCGCGGATGATCATCGGCTTGTGCCCGGTACGATCACCCAGGCGCCCCCACATGGGCGTAAGCACCATCGCCGCCATCATCGGCCCGGCATACACCAGCGCAGACAGCAGGCCGGTGTACTGGGCGTTCGCGGCGCCAAGCAGCTTCTGGATTTGCAATGGCCAGAAAGGGCCGCTCATTTCCATGGCGCCCATCGACACCAGCTGAATCACCACCAGCAAGCGCAGCGCCGTGCTGTTAGCCGACATTGGCGGCGCTACTCAGCGGGTTGGGCAGGCGCCCGACGATATCGGCATGGCTTTCCATCAGTCGCATGCGCATGAACGACTTGGCCGGCCAGTCCTGTTCCAGCAGCGCGGCACGTTCGGTCAGCCAGCGCTGAGGTTCGACCTCGCTGCGCACATCATCGAAGCACTGGCTGACCTGCGCTGACAGTTCATCCCACAACAGCGCCTGGGAAACCTCGAAGTGGCGCGCGCCGAGCAATACCAGCTCGCCCAAGTGGCACATGAACACTGTGTGCAGCAACTTGTCGCGCACGAAACCGGCATCGTCGTACAAGGTCATTTGCGGATCATGCAATTCGATATCCAGACCTTGGGCGTGCAAGGTTTTGCGGTCGATCCGGATATCGCCGAAATCGCGCAACAGCAGGCGGCTGACTTGCCCGTCCGCACCCATGACCATAAAGGAATTCTGCTGATGAGCCTCGAACGCCACGCCATAGCGCAGGTACATGCCCAGCAGGGCCGGCACGGCAATGGATGCGTAGTCTTTAAAAAATGCACACAGGGCCTGCGCATCGTCAGCGCCTTGGCTCAGGCGGACCCATTGCCTCAGCAACGGCTGCCCATGCTGGTCGGTGGCAAACAGGCTGCCCACCGGGACGGCCATTTCCCCGGTTTGGAGCAGGCTCTGCGGGTTGTCGCGATAAAGCACCGCCAGGTGGCGGGAGTGCTCGTCATTCACCGGCTGTGGCTTGAAATGCACGCCCAGGCGCTCGGGGACGATGCTGAGGATGTTCTGCAGCCCGGGCTCACGGGCCAGGATGGTCTGCAGTAGATGGCTGATCCGCGGCCCCATACGCGCCGAGCGTGGCGACACCGTGCGCTGCACGCTGGTCAGGCGCAGCGAAACCGGAAGCTTGACCATGGGCGCATCGCTGCGGCCCTCAGGCAAAACGGTGCGGAACGACATGGTCGGGTGGGCCGTGAATGCAACGATATCGGTGAGCACCAACAGCTGGTCGCCGATTTCATTGGCGAACAGCTGCGGTAGCTCCTGGCGAGCTTGCCAAGGGTGGGCAGGCAGCGGCAGATAATCGCTGGCCTCAAGGCCCTGTGCGGTCAGGTGCGCCGTCAATTGGCGAGCCGCTTGCGGGAAGTGGCCCTGCCACCACTGCCAGTAATCCGCCGTGCCGGCCAGGCTTTCGACATGGGCGTACTGGCGGTGCAGCGCACACAGCAATACCGGGAAACGCGCTTCGAACTCAGGCGAGAATTCGATCACCTGGTCTGTCGCCAAACCCAGCTTGGTCTTGTAGTTGGGGTGCCAGGGATGGCCAAGCGTGCCCCATTGCTCAAGCACTGACGTCGGGTTGCCAGCCTCTGGATCGTGCTTGAGGTAGCTGAGCAGGTTGTGCTGATGCACGGGGTCCATCGAGGTGTGCAGCTCGAGCGTCCATTGCGCGTGGAAGGCCAGGCACAGGGTGTCGTTGATGAAGCTGTCGTCGATCTCTGTGTTGAGGCGGTCCAGGACCTCTGGGGCGGCAGGCGATTCGAGGCGGGTGTTCAGTAAGGTCAGCAACTGCGACGGGAACTGGATGGTCTGTTCGGGCTGCCCAGCCCGCAGGACGCTGACCTTGCCTCGCAAATCCCAGCTGGCCATGCGGCCGGGGCGCAGGTGCTCAAAGCGCAGGCGGCTCTGGTCGGGCAGCACCAGCCAGCAGTGGTCGTGTTCGTCATAACTGAGGGTGTTGGGATCGAGCAGGCCTTCACGAAACAGGGCCTGGATCAGGCGTTGAAAACTTCGTTCGCAGGCGGGCGCCAAGGTGGCGACCAGTGTCTGAAGGGTGATGTGCCTGGCCTGGAATTGACGAGTGGCCAGCGCTTCACCCCAGCGGCCAAGCAGCGATTGTTCCGGTGTGGTGAGGTGTCCATGCATGAGGTCAAACTCCGTTTTCGTGGGGCCGAGTGAAAAGCGGAGCGATACTATCGAGAATCATTACCAATTGTCTATTTGTTGTTACGTTTTTATACCGTCGTAGGGATGCAGAGGAAAACGGCCACTTTATAAAACGAAAAACCCCGCTCAAAAAGGCGGGGTTTCTGTGTGTAGGCGGCCTGGCTGCGTGGGCCGGGGCGCCTACGCGATGTCAGGGTTTCAGGAGCCTTCTGCCTGGCGTCTCATTTCAAGCGATTCAAGTTCGTTTTTATAATTGTGGGCATCGCTCTCGTTGTGGAACATGCCGACCAGCAAATCTTGTTGATGTACGTCCCAGATGTGAATCCCGTGGCCTATCGCTTCATGGGACATATGTTCATCGTCGCGTTCAGTTACTTTTACAGTCATCTGCTTGCTCCAATCTCTGGTTGATCTGCGGCAAGTCGTCGCAGGCCTTTGTTATATGGTTTGTTAGCTTGCTAAGTAAACTGGTTTTGCGCGCAACAATTTATTGCAGGAAACGCAACATTCCTGCAGGCCGCGTAAACCGTGGCATTGGGTCGCAGTGGTGGGGGTTTTATGACAAAAGTTTCATGTTGTGGCAGGGCTTTGGAGGTTGTGTTGCCCCCGCCAATGCCATCGGGAGCAAGCCCCCTCCCACATTTTGAAATGCATTCCGAGTGTGGGAGGGGGCTTGCTCCCGATAGCGGTGGAGGCTTCAAAGCAGAACCTGCAGGCAAAAAAAAGCCCCGCATTCAGCGAGGCTCTTTTTAACTCATCAGGGCAATCAGCTCCCTTTGACAGCCTTACCGTCAACGGTGCCATCCTGCAGCATGATGTTGTATTCCTTGCCATCCGTTTCAACCTGGCGCAAGGCAACCAGAATGCCACCCTGGTCCTTGGCAAACCACATCTGCGTGATGCGCTTGCTCTGGGATGGATCACGCACGCGTTCAACCTTGATCGCGTCGATGGAACCGACCTTGGTCTGGACTTTTTCCGGGCCCATGACGCGGAAGTCATAGGTATCCACATCCGTACCTTCGGCCACTCGGTAGCTCATGCTTTTCTTGCCGGCAGCCACATCGCGCTGAAGGGCGAGTTGATAGGTGGACTTGTCGAGCATGCCGCTTTCGAGGGTGACGTTGACCGGGTCCTTGTTTTCAAAGCCGGTGATCTTCTTGGTCGCCTGGTCGAAATCCAGGTTGATCTTCTTCGCCTTGCCCAAACCGCCGCGCTCGAAGCTGTAGCTCTTGGGTTGCAGGGTGTCCTTGTCGAACAGGATCACGCTGGTTTCGGTCAGGCTGGCAATCATCATCGAGGCCTTGAAGTTCAAGGTCCAGGTGCCGTCGCCGTTCTTGGTCAGGCTGCGTTCAGCCGAACCACTCATGGGCAGCTGTTTCCAGTCGGCGGTGTAGCTGACGGAGAAGGGGTGAAGGTCCGCCGCTTGCACGGCAGGCAGAGCGAACAGCGCAAAAGCGAAGAGCAGGGCGCGACGCATAAAATCTCCTAGGTTCGAATCAAGTGGCCGCTGGCCGCGAGTAACTGACCATCCAATAATGCACCCCGTTCACCAAGAATCAACCGACCCTCGGCAAACCAGCGAACAGCCAACGGGTAAATCCTGTGTTCCTGGGTATGAACCCGTTGCGCAAGCGTCTGCGCCGAGTCATCCGACTCTACCGGAACCACTGCCTGTACGACCAGAGGCCCGCCATCGAGTTCCTCGGTGACAAAGTGCACGCTGCAGCCATGCTCGCGGTCGCCGGCGTCGAGGGCGCGTTGATGGGTGTGCAGGCCTTTGTACTTGGGCAGCAGGGAAGGGTGGATGTTGAGCAGGCGCCCTTCGTAATGCCGCACGAAATCAGCGCTGAGGATGCGCATGAAGCCGGCAAGTACGACGAGCTTGGGGTTGAAGGCGTCGATCAGTTCGATCAAGGCGCGGTCGAAGGCCTCGCGACCGTCGAACGCCTTGTGATCCAGCGAGCGGGTCTCGATACCCGCGTCCCTGGCGCGTTGCAGGCCGTAGGCATCGCTGCGGTTGGAAATCACCGCAGCGATGCGCACCGGGCTGTCGCCGGTGTGCGTGCTGTCGATCAGGGCCTGCAAATTACTGCCGGTGCCGGAAAGCAGCACCACGACATCACAGGTGACAGGCATCAATGCGCCTTAAGGTTCTTCAGTTCAACCTGGGCCGCACCTTCGGCAGCGCTGGCGATCTGGCCGATGACCCAAGGCTGCTCGCCGGCTTCACGTAGTACGTTCAGCGCGGTTTCAACGTGCTCCTGCGCCACGCAGATGACCATGCCCACGCCGCAGTTCAGCACACGGTGCATTTCGGTTTCGTTGACGTTGCCTTTCTCTTGCAGCCAGTCGAAGACCGCAGGGCGCTGCCAGCTGGCCACGTCGACAATCGCCTGGGCGCCTTTTGGCAGCACGCGCGGGATGTTGTCCAGCAGGCCGCCGCCGGTGATGTGGGCCATGGCCTTGACGGCGCCGGTGTCCTTGATCAGCTTGAGCAGCGGCTTGACGTAGATGCGCGTCGGGGCCATCAGCAGGTCGGTCAGTGGCTTGCCGTCGAGCTGGATGTTCTCGATATCGGCGCCGGACACTTCGATGATCTTGCGGATCAGCGAGTAGCCGTTGGAGTGCGGGCCGGACGATGGCAGGGCGAGCAAGGCGTCGCCGGCAGCCACTTTGGAACCGTCGATGATTTCGGATTTTTCCACCACGCCGACGCAGAAACCGGCCAGGTCGTAGTCTTCGCCTTCGTACATGCCTGGCATTTCAGCGGTTTCGCCACCGACCAGGGAGCAACCCGACAGTTCGCAGCCGGCGCCGATACCGGTGACCACTTGGGTCGCGGTCTCGACATTGAGTTTGCCGGTGGCGTAGTAGTCGAGGAAGAACAACGGCTCGGCGCCGCACACCACCAGGTCGTTGACGCACATGGCAACCAGGTCGATGCCGATGCTGTCGTGCTTGTTCAGGTTCAGTGCCAGGCGCAGCTTGGTGCCTACGCCGTCGGTGCCGGAAACCAGTACAGGCTGCTTGTAGCCGGCCGGGATTTCGCAGAGGGCGCCAAAACCGCCCAGGCCACCCATGACTTCGGGGCGCGCAGTGCGCTTGGCGACGCTCTTGATGCGTTCGACCAATGCTTCACCGGCGTCGATGTCTACACCGGCGTCCTTGTAGCTCAGGGAGGGTTGCTTGCTCATGATCCAGGCCTTTAGGGGGGATTTCTGGGTAACGACCGAGCGGGCAGGCACTTTTGGCGAAGGCCCAGCCGTTGACGGTCTGCGAAGGCGCGCGATTTTATCAGGCTTGAGGGGCAGCGGCCATCCTCGGGCCGACGGGCAGGGCATATGAGTCTAAAAAAAAACCGAATCGGCCCGGTAATGCACCGTATTAAGGTATAGCCTTGAATCCGCTATCGTTATGACAGTATGAAAACTTACCGAGACCCGTGAATGTTTTACCGGTCGCTGTGTCACAGCCTTGCCAAAACCGAGATCACGCGGTCTGTTCCAGCCGCTAAATTTGTCGTTCGGGAATCTTCCATGCGTCTGTGTAAATTCTTTTTTGTAGGCTGTTTGTCGTTGGTCAGCCTGGCGAGTCATGCCGAAACCCTCAATGGCCTCTATCAAGTCCTCGAACCGGTCAGCAGCCAGTCACCCCAGGAGCGTGACCAGGCCACCCAGCGCGCTGTGCAAACCCTGGTCATCCGCCTGACCGGCGATGCCAAGGCCGCCGAGGGCCCGGGCCTGGCGGCGATCCGCAAGGACCCGCAACAAATCATCAGCCAATACGGCTACGACGCCGGCCCGCCGGAAAGCCTGCAAGTGGATTTCGACCCGGTCAGCACCGATCGCGCCCTGCGTGACGCCGGCTTGGCGATCTGGGGCAGCAATCGCCCCTCGATCCTCGGCTGGTGGCTGAACGACTCTACCGAAGGCAGCAGCCTGGTCGGCGACGGCCAGGCGGTGGCTCAAGCGCTGCGCCGGGCGGCCCAGCACCGAGGCTTGCCGTTGCGCCTGCCGCTGGGTGACCTGGACGAACAGGTCGTCGCCACCGCGCCGAACCTGGAAAGTGCCGACGCCACGCCGCTGCGCGCCGCCTCCGAGCGCTATGGCGCCGATGCGTTATTGGCGGTGCATGCGCGCCAGGAAGGCAACCAGTGGCAGGCCAAATGGCGCCTGTGGCTGGGCGACAAGACCGAGCAGGGCAGCGTCCAGGGCGCTGACACTGGCGCGGTGGCTGATGCCGTGTTACTCGCCGTCAGCCAGAAGCTCGCGCCGCGTTTTGCGGTCAAGCCGGGGGTCAGCGCCGAACAGTTGCTGGAGGTGCAGGGCATGAACCTGGAGCGCTATGCCGTCCTGGGTCGTTTGCTTGAGCCCTTTGGTGGCCAGCCGCAGCGGGTAGACGGCACTCGTATTGTGTATCGCGTCAATGGCAGCGCCGATCAGTTGCGCACCCAGTTGAGCCTGGCCAAGTTGCAGGAAGTGCCGGCAGGTGAAGCCCCCGCCCCGCAACCGCCGGCCGATGGCGCACAACCGGCTGCCGCGCCTGAGCCCCAGGCGCAGTTACGTTTTCGTTGGTAAGTGGCCTGGCTTCTATATAGAAGCGGCAAGCAAATAACAGAGGAAGTGGTTCATGGCGGATACGCGTCGTTGGGTGTGGCTTGGCGGGATTGTCCTGCTGTGCGTTTTTGTGTTCTTGCTGCATTCGATCCTGACGCCATTTCTGGTGGCGTTGCTGCTCGCCTATCTGTTCGATCCGGTGGTGGATCGCCTGGAGAAGGCCGGCCTGTCGCGAACCTGGGGTGTGATCGCGGTGTTTGCCTTGTTTACCCTGATCATCACCGCACTGGTGCTGGTGCTGGTGCCGATGCTGGCCAAGCAGCTGTATCGACTTTACGAACTGGCGCCGCAGATGCTCGACTGGTTGCAGCACACGGCGATGCCATGGGCCCAGGCCAAGCTTGGGCTGTCGGACGGGTTCTGGAAGTTCGACAAGGTCAAGGCGGCAATCAGTGAACACATGGACAAGACCACCGATATCGTCAGTATGGTGCTCAGCCAGGCAACCGCTTCCAGCCTTGCGCTGATCGGCTGGCTGACCAATCTGGTGCTGATCCCGGTGGTGGCGTTTTACCTGCTGCGGGACTGGGACATCATGATGGCCAAGATCCGCAGCCTGCTGCCGCGCGACCGCGAGGAACGCATCGTGTCCCTGGCGGGCGAGTGTCACGAGGTACTGGGGGCGTTCGTGCGCGGGCAACTGCTGGTGATGCTGGCGCTGGGCGTCATTTACGCCGCCGGCCTGATGGCGATCGGCCTTGAGCTGGGCCTGTTGATCGGCCTGATCGCCGGCCTGGCCGCGATCGTGCCCTACATGGGATTCGTGATCGGCATCGGCGCGGCGCTGGTGGCGGGGCTGTTCCAGTTTGGCGGCGACCTGTACCCGATGCTGGGCATCGTCGCGGTGTTCATGGTCGGCCAGGCGCTGGAAGGCATGGTATTGACCCCGCTGCTGGTGGGGGACCGCATCGGCCTGCATCCCGTGGCGGTGATCTTTGCGATCCTGGCGGGCGGTGAGCTGTTCGGCTTTACCGGCATCCTGCTGGCGCTGCCGGTGGCGGCGGTGATCATGGTGCTGGTGCGGCATGTTCACGATATGTACAAGGATTCGGATGTGTACACGGGCGTTGAAGATCCCGATCTGTAATCGCGCTATCACGAACCCGGCTCATGGCCGGGTTTGTTGTTTAATGTGGCGGGTGCGTCAAACAATTTGCGCAAAACCAACAGGTTAACGCAAACCTTTGATTTTGCTTATGGTCTGCTGCATTGTGCGCCCGGCGCCACGCGTATAAACTTTGCAAACTTTACACAGAGGCCACTCACGGTTCGATGGGAGCCGTTCAGTCAGCATGAAACCGATTCAGCTGCCCCTAGGTGTGCGTCTGCGTGACGACGCTACCTTTATCAACTACTACCCAGGCGCCAATGCCGCTGCACTCGGCTATGTCGAGCGCCTCTGCGAAGCCGACGCCGGGTGGACTGAAAGCCTGATCTATCTGTGGGGCAAGCATGGCGTCGGGCGTACCCACTTGCTGCAGGCCGCGTGCCTGCGTTTCGAGCAGATGGGCGAGCCGGCGGTTTACCTGCCGTTGGCTGAGCTGATGGACCACGGTGTGGGGATCTTCGACAACCTCGAACAATACGAACTGGTGTGTCTGGACGATTTGCAGGCCATTGCGGGCAAGGCGGACTGGGAAGAGGCGCTGTTTCATCTGTTCAACCGCTTGCGTGACAGTGGCCGCCGCCTGTTGATCGCCGCGTCTACGTCGCCGCGTGAACTGCCGGTGAAGCTGGCCGACCTCAAGTCGCGGCTGACGCTGGCGTTGATCTTCCAGATGCGGCCCTTGTCCGACGAAGACAAACTCCGTGCCCTGCAACTGCGCGCCTCGCGGCGCGGCCTGCACCTGACCGACGAGGTCGGGCACTTTATCCTCACCCGTGGCACGCGCAGCATGAGCGCGCTGTTCGAGTTGCTCGAACAGCTCGATCAGGCCTCGTTGCAGGCCCAGCGCAAGCTCACCATTCCCTTCCTCAAAGAAACCCTAGGCTGGTAGCCAAGCCTTGTGTTTTCAGGCCTTCGGCAAATTCCAGGCGTCAGAAAACCTGCGTTTTAGCCGGTTTGGCCACGCACAGGGCAGGTCTCTGGGATTAACGGCTTAGATGGCGTGGTCCAAACAGGAAGTCACAAAGAGTTCGATTGAATTTGCAAATCGATGTGATAGAAGGCATAGTCTCGCCTTCTTTACACATCAGCCACGGTCGTGCCCATGCTAAATCGCTTCGCACCCCTCGTGCCTCTCGCACTCGTTACCCTGTTGTTTGGTTGCGCCTCCCACCCTCAGCAGGTGGCAGAACAGCCCAAACCACAGGTTCAAAATCAGGCTAAATTCGTTGCTGCACAGTCTGCTTCTGTTTATGAAGAAGAGCTGGCAACCGAAAAAGAGCTGGCCGACTTCTCCGGCGGCAAGCCTTACCAGCTCCCCGTTCTGGCCGACAGCATTCTCGAACGCGGCATGTCCCTGATCGGTACCCGCTACCGTTTTGGCGGCACCTCTGAAGCCGGTTTCGATTGCAGCGGTTTTATCGGCTACCTGTTTCGTGAAGAAGCCGGCATGAATCTGCCGCGCTCCACCCGCGAAATGATCAACGTGAAAGCACCGTTGGTCGCGCGAAACAACCTCAAGCCCGGTGATCTGCTTTTCTTTAGTACTGCCGGTCGCGGTCGTGTCAGCCACGCCGGTATCTACCTGGGCGATAACCAGTTTATCCACTCCAGCAGCCGTCGTAGCGGTGGTGTGCGGGTCGATAGCCTGGGTGACAGCTACTGGAGCAAAACCTTCATCGAAGCCAAGCGTGCACTCGCCATGGCCCCGTCTACGGTTACCGCCAGTAAGTAAAGTTAAAGTGATACTTGAAGTTTGACGCGTAAGCGCTAGAATCCCTGGACATTGTTGTAATCCGTTCGCGCGAGCTTTGCTTGCGCGTTCTGGTTTTCAGCGTTCGGCAGCGAAAGCCGCATCCAGACCAGGATTGTTCTGCCCATGTCGACCTCGGCCCGCCTCTTTCTTCTCGTTTGCGCCGCGCTCCTCAGCGCCTGCGCAAGCCGTCCACCGCCGCCTGCTCCTGTAGCCGTCAAGCCTAAGCCGGTGTTCAACTATTCCACCCAGAATTTCTCGCCGGCCGCCGAAGACGTGCTATTCCGCGCGCTGGGCCTGGTGGGCACGCCGTATCGCTGGGGCGGCAATACGCCGGACTCGGGCTTTGATTGCAGCGGCCTGATTGGTTTTGTCTACCGCGACGCAGCCGGTATCACTTTGCCGCGCACTACCCGCGAGTTGATCGTGATGCGTGCCCAGGACGTCAGCGAGCAGAACCTGCAAACCGGTGACCTGTTGTTCTTTGCCACCGGTGGTGGTTCGCGGGTGAGTCACGCCGGCATCTACGTGGGTGAGGGTCGTTTTGTGCACGCTCCGCAGACTGGCGGTACGGTGAAGCTGGATACGTTGTCGAAGGCGTATTGGCAGAATGCTTACCTGAGTGCCAAGCGGGTACTGCCGGCAAACTTGGCACGCAATCCCTGAATCAGACACCGAACCAAATGTGGGAGGGGCTTGCTCCCGATAGCAGTGGGTCAGGCGCAGATACTGTGACTGATACTCCGCTATCGGGAGCAAGCCCCCTCCCACATTGGTTTTGTATCTGTTCAGGGGTCTTTATTTGGCCGCCGACACCCGCCACACCTTATTCCCCACATCATCGGCCACCAGCAAAGCCCCTTGCTGATCGATCACCACCCCCACCGGCCGGCCCATGGCGTTCTCATCTTTATCAAGGAACCCGGTCAGCACGTCCACCGGCTTGCCTTTCGGCTGCCCGCCCTCGAACGGCACGAAGATCACCTTATAGCCACTGTGCGGCTTGCGGTTCCACGAACCATGCTGGCCGATGAACGCACCGTTGCTGAACTGCGCCGGGAGTGTGTTGCCCTGGGCGAAGGTCAGCCCCAGCGACGCGGTATGCGGGCCGACCGCATAGTCCGGCGCAATGGCCTTGGCGACCAGCTGCGGGTTCTGTGGGGTGACGCGCACATCCACATGCTGCCCGTAATAGCTGAACGGCCAGCCATAGAACGCGCCGTCCTTGACCGAGGTGATGTAGTCCGGCACCAGGTCGCTGCCGATTTCATCGCGCTCGTTCACCGCCGTCCACAATTTGCCGCTCTGCGGCTCCCACGCCATGCCGTTAGGGTTGCGCAGGCCGGAGGCGAAAATACGATGCTGGCCCGTGGCGCGGTCCACTTCCCAGATCGCCGCCCGACCTTCTTCGGCTTCCAGGCCATTCTCGCCGACGTTGCTGTTGGAGCCGACGCTGACGTACAGCTTGCTGCCATCCTGGCTGGCGATCACGTTTTTAGTCCAGTGATGGTTGAGGCTGCCACCCGGCAAATCGACGACTTTGGTGGCGGCCGCCTTGATCGCGGTCTCCCCAGCTTGATAGGGGAAACGCAGCAACTTGTCGGAGTCCGCCACGTACAGGTCGTTGCCGACCAGGGCCATGCCGAAGGGCGAGTTGAGGTTTTCCAGGAACACCGTGCGCGTTTCGGCGACGCCGTCGTGATCGGCATCGCGCAGCAGGGTGATGCGGTTCGGGCTCGGCACACCTGCGCCTGCGCGGCCCATGACTTTCTCCATGACCCAGCCGCGCACGCCTTTGGCGTCATCGGGCTTGGGCGGTGCATTGGTCTCGGCCACCAGGATGTCGCCGTTGGGCAGCACGTAGAGCCAGCGCGGATGCTCCAGGCCCTCGGCGAATGCAGCCACCTGGGTGCCGGCAGCGGCCGTCGGCTTGGCGCCGTCGGGCCAACCGACGGCCGGCGCGATGTTCACGGTGGGGATCAGCGTCTTGTTCGGTTCCGGCAACCTGGGCGAGGGCCCGGTGCCGTCGGCTACCTGCAGGGTAGAGCTTTCTCCGCAGGCGGCGAGGGTGCCGGCGAGCATGATCAGTAGGGCGAGTCTGGTTTTGTGCATGGTGTTCTCCTGAATACCTGTAAGGGTAGAGAAGCACATCACCTTGATGGTTCAAGTACAGGGCCAGCTTTAATTGACGCTCCACCCCCAACCCACTAACCTTCGCGGCTTGTTCCAGGTGCTCTGTGGCGCATGCGTCGACAGAGTGAAACAGGGAAGCCGGTGAGTGAGCGCACTTGTACACAGTGCCGCCGCAATTCCGGCGCTGCCCCCGCAACGGTAAATGAGTCAAGACGGCGCTGTTGGCCACTGTATCGCAGGCGATATGGGAAGGCGCGCCGTTGGCATGTCCTGTCTAAAGGCAGAGCGCCACTCATGAGCCCGGAGACCGGCCTGAAACATCCAACAGCATCACGGTGGGCGATGCTTGGCTGTCTGTTTTTCCTTTTTCCTGCCCGCCGTTTTTGTCCAGCCCCAACGGAGAGCTGCCATGACCGATACCCCCGACCGCGACGAACGCCACCTGGCGCGCATGCTGCGCAAAAAAGCCGTGATCGATGAACGCATCGCCAACTCGCCCAATGAGTGCGGTTTGCTGCTGGTGCTGACCGGCAACGGCAAGGGCAAAAGCAGTTCGGCCTTCGGCATGTTGGCCCGCGCCATGGGGCATGGCATGCAGTGCGGCGTGGTGCAGTTCATCAAGGGGCGCAACAGTACCGGCGAAGAGTTGTTTTTCCGCCGCTTCCCCGAGCAGGTCCGCTTTCACGTAATGGGCGAAGGCTTCACCTGGGAAACCCAGGATCGCCAGCGCGATATCGCCGCCGCCGAAGCGGCCTGGGCGGTATCCCGGGCGATGCTCAATGACCCTTCCATCGGCCTGGTCGTGCTCGACGAACTGAACATTGCCCTCAAGCACGGCTACCTTGACCTCGACCAGGTGCTCAGCGACCTGCAGGCGCGCCCGCCGATGCAGCACGTGGTGGTCACCGGCCGTGGCGCCAAGCCTGAGCTGATCGAAATGGGCGATACCGTCACCGAAATGGGCATGCTCAAGCACGCGTTCCAGGCCGGTATCAAGGCACAGAAAGGCGTCGAACTTTGAATCAGCCCCGTCATTGCCCGGCCGTCTTGATCGCCGCACCGGCGTCCGGCCAGGGCAAAACCACCGTCACCGCCGCGTTGGCGCGTTTGCACCGCAACCTGGGGCGCAAGGTACGCGTATTCAAATGCGGGCCGGACTTCCTTGACCCGATGATTCACGAACGCGCGAGTGGCGCGCCGGTGTATCAATTGGATATGTGGATGGTGGGCGAGCAGGAAAGTCGTCGTTTGTTGTGGGAAGCAGCCGGGGAGGCCGACCTGATCCTGATTGAAGGCGTGATGGGCCTGTTCGATGGCACCCCGTCCAGCGCCGACCTGGCACGGCATTTCGGCGTGCCGGTGCTGGCGGTGATCGACGGCACGGCCATGGCGCAGACCTTTGGCGCCCTCGCGTTGGGCCTGGCGCGCTACCAGCCGGACCTGCCATTCGCCGGCGTACTCGCCAACCGCGTCGGCACGCTGCGCCATGCGCAGTTGCTGGAAGGCAGCCTCACCGAGGGATTGCGCTGGTACGGCGCGCTGTCACGTGAAACCGGTATCGAATTGCCCAGCCGTCACCTGGGCCTGGTGCAAGCCAGCGAACTCAATGACCTCGACCTGCGCCTGGACGCCGCCGCCCAAGCGCTGGGCAGCAGTTGCGAAGTCGCCGTGCCGCCACCGGTGACGTTTGCCGCGCCGCAGGTGATCACTGCCGAACCGTTGCTCGCCGGGGTGCGCATTGCGGTGGCCCGTGACGAAGCTTTCGCGTTTACCTACGGTGCCAGCCTCGACCTGTTGCGCGCGATGGGCGCCGAGTTGCATTTCTTTTCACCGATCCATGACGGCGCATTGCCTGAAGCCGACAGCCTCTATCTACCCGGCGGTTACCCGGAACTGCATCACCGGGCCCTGTCGCAAAACACACCGATGCTCGCTGCCATCCGCGCTCATCATGCAGCCGGCAAGCCCTTGCTCGCCGAATGCGGCGGCATGCTGTACCTGCTGGACTCGCTCACCGATGTCGACGGCAACCGCGCCGAACTGCTCGGCCTGTTGCAGGGCGACGCAGTGATGCAAAAGAAATTGGCGGCGCTGGCGCTGCAAAGCGTCGAACTGCCCGAAGGCACCTTGCGCGGGCACACCTATCATCATTCCCTGACCAGCACCGCATGCGAGCCGATCGCCCGTGGCATGAGCCCCAATGGTGGGCGCGGGGCTGAAGCGGTGTATCGGCAGCGGCGGATGACCGCGTCCTATGTGCACTTTTACTTTCCGTCGAACCCGGCGGCGGTGGCGGCACTTTTTGTGCCAGGCCCTGAAGCCGCTATCGGGAGCAAGCCCCCTCCCACAGGGGAATGCATTCCAAAGGTGGGAGGGGGCTTGCCCCCGATGACACCATGACCGACAACGCCTTCCCCGAGGCCGACCGCCAAGCCGTCTACCGCGCCATCGCCGAACGCCGCGACATGCGCCACTTCAGCGGTGGCAGCGTCGCGCCTGAGTTATTTCAGCGCCTGCTCCAGGCTGCCCACCAGGCACCCAGCGTCGGCCTGATGCAACCGTGGCGCTTTATCCGTATCAGCGACCGTCAATTAAGAGGGCGCATTCAGCAACTGGTCGAAGAAGAGCGCCTGCGCACCGCCGAGGCGTTGGGCGAGCGCTCCGATGACTTCATGAAGCTCAAGGTCGAAGGCATCCACGACTGCGCCGAAGTGCTGGTGGCAGCGCTGATGGACGATCGCGAGCGGCACATCTTCGGCCGTCGCACCTTGCCGGAAATGGACATGGCGTCGTTGTCCTGCGCCATCCAGAACCTGTGGCTGGCGGCCCGCGTCGAGGGGTTGGGCATGGGCTGGGTCTCGCTGTTCGAACCCCAGGCCCTGGCCGACCTGCTGGGTTTGCCGGCGGGCGCCAAACCCCTGGCGGTGCTGTGCCTGGGACCGGTCGCCGAGTTCTATCCGGCACCGATGTTGCAGCTCGAAGGCTGGACCGAACCGCGGCCATTGAGTGACATGCTGTACGAAAACCTGTGGGGAGTGAGTCAATGAGTGTGGCCTTGCTGTGTGTTGCCGCAGTAGCGCTGGATGCGCTGCTGGGCGAGCCCAGGCGCTGGCATCCGCTGGTGGCATTCGGCAATTTTGCCGGGCGCATCGAACAGCGTTTCAATTCAGGCGGTCGTGGCTGGCGCAGCCATGGGGTGACCGCGTGGTTTATCGCGGTGGTACCGCTGACCCTGCTGGCCACCGCATTGTCCTGGGCGCCGTACATCGGTTGGGTGCTGGAAATCCTGGCGTTGTACTGCGCCCTGGGCATGCGCAGCCTGGGCGAGCATGTGATTCCGGTCGCCCAGGCCCTGCGCAGTGATGACCTGGAAGAAGCGCGCCAACGTGTGAGTTATCTGGTCAGCCGCCAGACCAGCGAGCTGGATCGCACGGAAGTCGCTCGCGCGGCCACCGAGTCGGTGCTGGAAAACGGCAGCGACGCCGTGTTCGCCGCGCTGTTCTGGTTCGTAGTCGCCGGCGTGCCGGGCGTGGTGCTCTATCGCCTGAGCAACACCCTCGACGCCATGTGGGGCTATCGCAACGAACGCTTCGAACGCTTTGGCTGGGCGGCGGCGAAGATCGACGATGGGCTCAACTATATTCCTGCACGCCTCGTGGCCTTGACCTACGCGTTGCTGGGCAAGACTCGCCTGGCGCTCAAATGCTGGCGCACCCAGGGGGCGACCTGGGACAGTCCCAACGCTGGCCCGGTGATGGCCGCTGGCGCCGGTGCGCTGGGCGTCGAACTGGGTGGCGCGGCGATTTATCACGGCGAGGTGCACCAGCGCCCGCCATTGGGCGAAGGCCCGCCGGCCGACGCTGACGCCATCGACCGAGGCTGGCAACTGGTGCAGCGCGGCGTATGGTTGTGGCTGCTGGTCCTGTGCGCGGGGGCGCAACTTTATGCTTGAACACGGTGGTCGGCTGCGTAAGGCGGCAATTGAATATGGGATCGCGGAGGCGGATTGGCTCGATTTGTCCAGTGGCCTGGCGCCCTGGCCATGGCCGATTCCCGAGATTCCCTTGCGCGCCTGGGCACGGCTACCGGAAGCCGATGACGGCCTGGAAAAAGCCGCCAGCGACTACTATGGCGCGGCTCACGTGCTCCCGGTGCCGGGCTCCCAGGCCGCGATCCAGTTGCTGCCGCGCCTGCGCCGTTCCGGCAAGGTCGGCGTACTGTCGCCGTGCTACGCCGAACACGCCGAAGCCTGGCGTCGTGCCGGTTATGTGGTGCGTGAAGTGCAAGAGCAGGAAGTCGACTTCTTTCTCGATGGCCTCGACGTGCTGGTGGTAGTCAACCCGAATAACCCCACCGGCTTGAGCCTGGCCCCGGAGCGCCTGCTCGACTGGCATACGCGGCTGGCCCAGCGCGGCGGCTGGCTGGTGGTGGACGAAGCCTTCATGGACGTGACCCCGCACTTGAGCCTGGCCAGCCACACCCAACAGGTCGGCTTGATCGTGCTGCGCTCATTCGGCAAGTTCTTCGGCCTGGCCGGCGTGCGCCTGGGCTTTGTGCTGGCCGAGCGCAAGTTGCTCAAATTGCTCGCCGAACAGGTCGGGCCCTGGGCGGTCAGCGGGCCGACACGGATACTCGGCCAGGCATGCCTGCGCGACAGCGCCGGGCACGCCCGCCAGCGCACGCGTTGCATCGAGGCCGGCCAGCGCCTGTCCGACCTGCTTGAGCGCCAGGGTTTTCAACCCCAGGGTGGCTGCGCCTTGTTCCAGTGGTTGATCACACCGCACGCCGAACGCTTGCACGAATTCATGGCCCAGCGCGGCATTCTGCTGCGCCTGTTCGTTCACGACAGCAGCGTGCGTTTCGGTCTGCCCGACACCGAGGCCGATTGGCAGCGTCTCGAGACGGCACTGGCCGCCTACAAGGAAGCGACATGACTACGTTGATGGTGCAGGGCACCACCTCCGACGCCGGCAAGAGCACGCTGGTGACCGCCCTATGTCGCTGGCTGGTGCGCCAGGGGGTTGCAGTGGCACCGTTCAAGCCACAGAATATGGCGCTCAACAGCGCAGTGACCGCCGAAGGCGGCGAGATCGGCCGCGCCCAGGCGGTCCAGGCGCAGGCCGCCAACCTGACGCCCCACACCGACATGAACCCGGTGCTGCTCAAGCCCAACAGCGACACCGGTTCCCAAGTGATTATCCATGGCCGCGCCGTGACCAGCATGAACGCGGTTGCCTACCACGACTACAAAGCCATCGCGATGCAGGCGGTGCTGGCCTCCCACACACGGTTGAGCCAGGCCTATCCGGTGGTGATGGTCGAAGGCGCGGGCTCGCCGGCCGAGATCAACCTGCGCGCCAATGACATCGCCAATATGGGCTTCGCCGAAGCCGTGGATTGCCCGGTGCTGTTGATCGCCGATATCAATCGCGGCGGGGTGTTCGCCCATCTGGTCGGTACGCTGGAATTGTTGTCCCCCAGCGAACAGGCGCGGGTCCGGGGTTTTATCATCAACCGGTTTCGCGGGGATATCGCGCTGCTGCAACCGGGGCTGGATTGGTTGGAGGCGCGTACCGGTAAGCCGGTGGTGGGCGTGTTGCCCTACGTGATGGACCTGCACCTCGAGGCCGAAGATGGCATCGACCAGCGCCAGACCGACAAGGCCGCCCAGGTGCTCAACGTGGTGGTGCCGGTGCTGCCGCGCATCAGCAACCACACGGATTTCGACCCGCTGCGCCTGCATCCCCAGGTAGACCTGCAATTTGTCGGGCCGGGTC
Source organism: Pseudomonas sp. R4-39-08 (assembly GCF_003852275.1). Lineage (NCBI taxonomy): Bacteria > Pseudomonadati > Pseudomonadota > Gammaproteobacteria > Pseudomonadales > Pseudomonadaceae > Pseudomonas > Pseudomonas sp. R4-39-08. The sequence goes on along the minus strand of NZ_CP027733.1, from coordinate 4,149,347 downwards.
AGCCGATCCCGGCTGCCGACCTGATCATCCTGCCGGGGTCGAAAAGCGTGCGCAGTGATTTGGCGTACTTGCGTGCCAATGGCTGGGATACCGCCGTGGCGCGGCATTTGCGCTATGGCGGCAAGGTGCTGGGGATTTGTGGTGGCTTGCAGATGCTCGGCGAGCAGGTGCATGACCCGCTCGGCCTGGAAGGCCCCGTCGGCTCCAGCGACGGCCTGGGGCTGCTGGCGTTCAGCACGACGCTTGAGCAGGAAAAGCAATTGCGCAATGTGCGCGGGCGGTTGCTGCTGGAGGATGCCGAGGTCAGCGGGTATGAGATCCATGCGGGGGTGACGTCCGGCCCGGCGCTGGAGAATGCCGCGGTGCGGCTCGACGACGGGCGCAGTGATGGCGCGCAGAGTGCCGACGGGCAGATCCTCGGCACTTATCTGCACGGGCTGTTCGAGACACCGGCGGCGTGCAGTGCACTGCTGCGCTGGGCGGGGTTGCAGGACGTGCAGGCAGTCGACTATCACGCCCTGCGTGAGCGGGATATCGAGCGCTTGGCGGATCTGGTGGAAAACCATCTGGACACTGAATTGTTGCGTCGATTGTGCGGAATCTGACGGCATGTACACAGGGCCAATGTGGGAGGGGGCTTGCCTCCGATGACGGTGTATCAGTCGATGCATCAGTGTCTGAAGCGCCCTTATCGGGTGCAAGCCCCCTCCCACAATGGGCAGTCTTTCGGCTGACTGGAAAAGGTAGTGGCTCATGCATCAATTGATTCTCGGCGGCGCCCGTTCGGGCAAAAGCCGTCTGGCTGAAAAACTCGCCGGCGCCAGCGGTTTACCGGTGACGTATATCGCCACCAGTCAGCCGCTGGACGCTGAGATGAACCAGCGCGTTGCCCTGCACCGTGCGCGTCGCCCCGACCACTGGGGCCTGATCGAAGAGCCCATTGAACTGGCGCGGGTGTTGCGCGACAACGCCGCTGCCGAGCGTTGCCTGCTGGTGGACTGCCTGACCCTGTGGCTGACCAATCTGCTGATGTTGGAAGACCCTGAGCGCCTCGCTTCGGAGCGCGACCAGTTGCTCGAAACCCTGGCTGCACTGCCGGGGCAGATCATTTTTGTCAGCAACGAGACCGGACTGGGTGTCGTGCCGCTGGGCGAATTGACTCGCCGTTATGTGGATGAAGCCGGTTGGCTGCATCAAGCCTTGGCCGAGCGGTGTCAGCGCGTAGTGCTGACCGTCGCCGGCCTGCCCCTGACTTTGAAAGGTACTGCGTTATGACGGATTTCTGGTGGCTCAACCCGTGCAAGGCCATCGACGCCGCTGCGCAAGAGCAGGCGCTGGCGCGTCAGCAGCAGTTGACCAAGCCCGCCGGTTCGCTCGGCCAATTGGAAGCGCTGGCGGTGCAGTTGGCCGGGTTGCAGGGCCGGGTCAAGCCGTCGGTGGAGCAGCTGTGGATCGCGATTTTTGCCGGCGACCATGGCGTGGTCGCCGAAGGCGTATCGGCGTTTCCCCAGGCCGTGACCGGGCAGATGCTGCACAACTTTGTCAGCGGTGGCGCGGCCATCAGCGTATTGGCTCGCCAGCTGGACGCGCAGCTGGAGGTGATCGACCTCGGCACGGTCACGCCCTCCCTGGATCTACCCGGCGTGCGCCACCTGAATATCGGCGCGGGCACGGCCAACTTTGTCCACGGCCCGGCGATGACCCAGGTGCAGGGGCGCCAGGCCTTGCAGGCCGGACGAGACAGCGCACGCCGCGCTTTGGAGCACGGCGCACAGCTGTTTATCGGTGGTGAAATGGGCATTGGCAACACCACCGCCGCCAGCGCGTTGGCGTGTGCGCTGCTCGATTGCCCGGTGAGTGACCTGACCGGTCCGGGCACGGGGCTGAATGCCCAAGGCGTCAGCCACAAGGTGGCAGTCATCGAGCGCGCCCTGACCTTGCACGCGGCCCAGCGCGACGACGCGTTGCAGACGCTGTTCAAACTGGGTGGCTTTGAAATTGCCGCGCTGGTCGGTGCCTACCTGGCCTGCGCCCAGGCAGGCATCGTGGTGCTGGTGGACGGGTTTATCTGCAGCGTCGCCGCGCTGGTGGCCACGCGCTTGAATCCGGCCTGCCGCGACTGGCTGGTGTTCGGCCATCGTGGCGCCGAACCGGGCCATCGTCACGTGCTGCACAGTCTCGACGCACAGCCGCTGCTGGACCTGGGCTTGCGCTTGGGCGAAGGCAGCGGTGCGGCGCTGGCGGTGCCGTTGCTGCGCCTGGCCTGTGCGTTGCACGGGCAGATGGCGACGTTCGCCGAAGCCGCCGTGGCGGATCGCCCTGCATGACCTTGCACCTGGACCTGCTGCGCCACGGTGAAACCGAGCTGGGCGGCGGCCTGCGCGGCAGCCTGGATGATGCCTTGACGGCCAGGGGCTGGGAGCAGATGCGCGCGGCTGTGCTGGGGCAGGGGCCGTGGGACCGGCTGATCAGTTCGCCGTTGCAACGCTGTGCGCGCTTTGCTGAGGAATTGGGCGGGCGTCTCAATCTTCCCGTCAGCCTGGAAAAAGACCTGCAAGAGCTGCACTTCGGCGCCTGGGAAGGGCAGAGCGCGGCGGCGTTGATGGAAACCGACGCCGAGGGCTTGGGATTGTTCTGGGCGGACCCCTACCGCTTTACGCCGCCAGAAGGCGAGCCGGTGGAGGCGTTTTCCGAACGGGTGCTGGGCGCCGTCTTACGTCTACAGCAGGCCTATGCCGGTGAACGCGTGCTGTTGATCAGCCACGGTGGCGTCATGCGGCTGTTATTGGCACGTGCGTGCGGTTTGCCGCGTGAGCACTTGCTGAATGTCGAAGTCGGCCACGGTGGGCTGTTCAGCCTGCAGGTGGCGACCGATGGCACGTTGAAGGAAGGAGTCTGAACATGCTGCCATTCTGGATCGCCCTGCAGTTCCTGAGCAGTCTGCCAATACGTCTGCTAGGCATGCCGCAACCCCAGGAACTGGGGCGTTCGTTGCTGTTTTACCCGGTGGTCGGTTTGCTGTTTGGCCTGCTGCTATGGGGCCTGAACAGCCTGCTGATGGGCGCGCCATTGTTGCTGCACGCCGCGCTGCTATTGACCACCTGGGTGCTGCTCAGCGGCGGCCTGCACCTGGACGGCCTGGCGGACAGTGCCGACGCCTGGCTGGGTGGGTTCGGCGATCGCGAACGCACCCTCAGCATCATGAAGGACCCGCGCAGCGGGCCGATTGCCGTGGTCACCCTGGGCCTGATGTTGCTGCTCAAATTCACCGCGCTGGTGGCCTTGATCGAGCAGCATAACGGCGCCGCGCTGATTCTCGCGCCGTTGATCGGCCGGGCTTCGATGCTGGCGCTGTTTCTCACCACGCGCTATGTGCGTGCCGGTGGATTGGGCCAGGCGCTGTCGGATCATTTACCGAGGATTGTCGGCCAGCAGGTGCTGATCCTCAGTGGACTGGCCTGCATCCTGATCGGTGGTTTCAGCGGTGGGATAGCGGTACTGCTCGCGGCGGGCTGTTTTATCGGCTTGCGCCATTTGATGGTCAAGCGCCTCGGTGGCACCACCGGCGATACCGCCGGCGCCCTGCTGGAACTGCTCGAAGCGGCCGTGCTGATCGGGCTGGCGCTGTAACACTTTCTTGCATTTGCTTAACTCCGGGTATATACACGCTCTATGCTTGCTTCCCAATGTTTGTGCACCAACCTGCGACGCGCCGCCCGTGGCGTCAGCCGGTATTACGACGGCGCCCTCGACGGCTTCGGGATCAACGTTGCCCAGTATTCCTTGCTGAGCAACCTGCAACGTCTCGATCAGCCGAGCATTTCCAGCCTGGCAGAAGCCATGGGCCTGGACCGCAGCACCTTGGGGCGCAATCTGCGCGTACTGGAAGGTGACGGCCTGGTCCGGTTGGTCGAAGGCGATGACCTGCGCAACCGCCTGGTGGAGTTGACCGAGGCCGGTCAGCAGCGGTTGGCCGCGGCCTTGCCGGCATGGGAAGCGGCGCAACAGAAATTGATCGATCAACTGGGCGCCGAAAAGCGCGAAACGTTGTTGGCCTTGCTGGATGAACTCGCCTGAACGGCGGTTTGTTCGACTATAAGCGGGTATATACCCGCGAGCGGAGAATAAGAAATGACCTCAATGTGGCGCACCAGTGGCTGGGTTCTTGTGGGGAGTGCGCTGATCCTGGCGTTGTCGTTGGGCGTGCGGCACGGCTTTGGCCTGTTCCTGGCACCGATGAGCAGCGAATTTGGCTGGGGGCGCGAGACGTTCGCCTTTGCCATCGCCTTGCAGAACCTGATCTGGGGCCTGGCGCAGCCGTTCACCGGGGCCCTGGCTGACCGCTTCGGTGCGACCAAGGCGGTGTTCGTCGGCGGCGTGTTGTACGCCGTGGGCCTAGTGCTGATGGGCATGTCGGACTCGGCGTGGTCATTGTCCCTGAGCGCGGGGTTGCTGATCGGCATTGGCCTGTCCGGCACGTCGTTCTCAGTGATCCTCGGTGTGGTCGGCCGCGCCGTACCAGCGGAAAAACGCAGCATGGCCATGGGCATCGCCAGCGCCGCCGGCTCCTTTGGCCAGTTCGCCATGGTGCCAGGGACTCTCGGCTTGATCGGGTGGCTGGGCTGGTCTGCGGCGCTGCTGGCGTTGGGCTTGATGGTCGCGTTGATCCTGCCGCTGGTGGCCATGCTCAAGGACCGGCCGCTGCCTACCACGGTCGGTCAGCAAACCCTGCGCGAAGCGTTGAAGGAGGCGTGCTCCCATTCCGGGTTCTGGCTGCTGTCCTTCGGCTTTTTCGTCTGCGGTTTCCAGGTGGTGTTTATCGGCGTGCACCTACCGGCGTATCTGGTGGACCAGCATCTGCCGGCTACGGCTGGCACCACGGTGCTGGCGTTGATCGGGCTGTTCAATGTGTTCGGCACCTACACGGCCGGCTGGCTGGGTGGGCGCATGTCCAAGCCGCGCTTGCTCACCGGCTTGTACCTGTTGCGTGCGGTGGTGATCGTGCTGTTCCTGTGGGCGCCGGTCACCGAAGTCACGGCTTACCTGTTTGGCATGGCAATGGGGTTCCTGTGGCTGTCTACCGTGCCGCTGACCAACGGCACTGTTGCGACCTTGTTCGGTGTACGCAACCTCTCGATGTTGGGTGGGATCGTGTTCCTGTTCCATCAACTCGGCTCGTTCCTCGGTGGCTGGTTGGGCGGGGTGGTCTATGATCGAACCGGTAACTACGACTTGATCTGGCAAGTGGCGATTCTGCTCAGCCTGCTCGCGGCGGCCCTGAACTGGCCGGTGCGTGAACGGCCAGTGGCGCGCGTGCAGGCGCAAATGGAGGCGGCATGAGTGCAGCACTGCGGTGCATGGCCCTGGTGGCAGGGCTGGTGTTGTTGCTGTTGGCCTGGTGGGGCTGGCAGCGCGGCGGCCTGGCATTGATGCAGTTGGGCATGGCGATCTGTTAAGTTCTATGTCTGAACCCATGCAAGGACCTTTCACATGTTGATGCGCTGGCTCGCTGTACCCGTCCTGATGGCTGCTGGCAGCGTAGCCCTGGCCGCCAGTTGCCCGCCGTTGCTGGAGGGCCAATTGCCCAAGCTGCGGGCCAAGGAATCCATTGACCTGTGCCAGCGTTTCGCGGGTAAGCCCCTGGTCATCGTCAACACGGCGAGCTTCTGCGGCTTCGCCCCGCAATTCAAAGGCCTCGAGGCGTTGTACCAGCGCTATAAGGGCCAGGGCCTGGAAGTGATTGGCGTGCCATCCGACGACTTCAAGCAGGAAGCCAAGACCGGTGAAGAAACCGCCAAGGTCTGCTACGTGAACTACGGCGTGACCTTCACCATGACCGAGCCGCAGAGGGTCAAGGGACCGGACGCGGTCAATTTGTTCAAGGTGCTGGCGCAACAGACCGACACGCCGCCCAAGTGGAATTTCTACAAGTACGTGGTGGATCGCCAGGGCAACGTCATCGCCAATTTTTCCAGCCTGACCAAGCCCGACAGTCCGGAGTTGATCGAAGCAGTGGAAAAGGCGTTGGCGTCCAAACCCTGATCGCCGCCCATTGAAAAGCCCCGCCTCCTGTACAGGAGAGCGGGGCTTTTTTATACCGCAACGAATCAGAAGCGGTAGGTCATGCCCAGGCCGAAACCGTTGGCACTGTTTTCATACTTGGCGTTGTAGCTGGCCAATTGGTTGGAGCGCGCAACCTTGACGTCCTCTTCCTTCAGGTAGGAGTAGGCCACGTCGATGGTCATGTTCGGCATGACCTCGTAGCCCAGGCCCAGACTGAAGATGGTGCGGTCGCCGGTAGGAATGCGCGGCGAGCGATCAGTGTTGTTGGTCGGCGACTGGTCGAACGTCAGGCCGGTACGCAGCACCACTTGCTTGGTCAGCTGGTACGAAGTACCCAAGGCGTAAGCCCAGGTGTCGTGCCAGTTCTGGTCTTCCTTGATGGTGCCTACCAATGCTGGGGCCAGCGCACCACCGGTTGCGCCGGTGACGCCGTCGTTCTTGACGGTGATGTCTTTCAGGCGGCTCCAGCGGGTCCAGGTTGCACCGGCATAGAGTTTCCATGCGTCGGTCAGGTCCTGGGTCACCGACAGGTCGTAGGACTCAGGCGTATCGATCTTCAGCGAAGCGTCGTAGCGGTTGCTGCGCAGGAACGGAGAGGTCGCGGTCGGCGCGGTGACTTCGGTGTGGCCCTCCAGCTTGTAGCTGACCTTGGAGTGATAGGTCAGGCCGACGCGGGTGGTATCGGTGGCTTGTACCAGCACGCCGACGTTGAAACCCAGCGCGGTGTCGTCACCCTTGATCTTGATATTGGTATCCGGCGCGGCAGGGTTCAGCGTGATGTCCGATTCCAGGGTACCGCCGATGCGGTTGATGGTCGGGCCGAAGCCGACGGAAACGCGATCGTTGAAGGCGTAGCTGACCGTTGGTTGCAAGGTGATGACTTTCACTTCGCTCTTGCTGCCAAAGCCACGGCCCTGGAAGCCGCTTTCGTAGTCGGTTATCAGGCCGAACGGCGCATACACGCCGAAACCGACGGCCCACTGGTCGTTGAGCTTATTGGTGTAGAAACCAAAAGGTACGGCGGTGAACGGCACCATGTCGCCTTTGTTGCTGCCGCGAGAGCGACCGCTTGTGTCGCTGAGATCGGTAGAGGCATCGATGGCTGCGACACCGCCGGTGATTTGCTGGCCGTTCAGGCGAGCCATACCGGCAGGGTTACCGTAGACAGTGCTTGCGTCATCGGCAGAAGAAGAGCGACCTGCGAAGCCAGTACCCATTCCGCTGACGCTCTGTTCGTTCAGGGCGAAGCCGCTGGCGAACAGTTGGGAGGAGGCCATGGCAACGGCGAGGCTAAGTGTGGTCTTGAGCATTACTTTTTTCATTATTAGAACTCCGTGTGATCACCGCTGCGGAAAGTATCAATAAATTTAACATCGCGCTATAGGCTGTAATGCAGGAGATAGAGCGTTTTTGTAGGACAATCCGGCCAGATTTCCGGTTTTTTGGCGAATCTTGCAATTTGCCCGGTCAGTAGGCCACCTGTTTCATTGGGCTGACACAGCTTTGCCAAGCCTGGGAGAAATCTCGCAGGCGGCCTTGAGGGTGAAATATTTCTTTCCAGATACGTGCCATCGCCAATACATCGCCGGGCGCGGGCAGGGCAGGGCGGTGTTGCTCCACCAGCAACCAGGCGATTGCCGTGGCGTAACGCAGGTTCACCGTCAATTCCAACTGAGGCGCGCTGAGAAACGCATGTTGGCTGGCCAGCCCGCGCACCAGGCTCGCACGCTCGGGATCGAGCGCCAGGTAGCTATCCCAGAGGGCGCGGTGACGCGGTTCGGTGATGCGGTAGAGGCCATGGCCGCGTCGATCATGCAAGGCCGAGCCCAGTTCCGACTGGCTGGCGGCAATGCCCAGCAGCAGGGCTTCGGCGGTCGGGTTATGGCAGCCGAGGTACATTAAGGTCGGCCTGATCACATAACGACACAATTCGTTGGCGGCAATACCCATACAAACCTCAGTCCGTGGGAATGAATGACGAGCCTGAGAAGGAGGAGCTTGGCAGCGGTGGATCGGATCTCAAGCCCGTCGCAAGCGGATCATGCCGCTTGAGTTGAAGTGTAGTGTCATATTTCTCCTGTAAAGGACTGTTTTTAAAACATCTTCTTTATCCGGTTATAACGTTTATATCTATTCGTGCTTAGTAAAAAATCCCGGGACTAAATTCCAGGCAATAAAAAACCCTGTTTTTCAGACAGGGTTTTTGTGTTTCAGCGACTCGGGTCGATCAGGCAATCAGTGCCTGACGGGTACGCTCGATCACGGCCTGCAGCGGTTCTGCGCTGGAGTATTGATCGGGGTACAGGCGTTCGCTGTGACGTGCGATGCCGTGTTCGTTGACCAGGGTGAAGCTGAAGCAGCCTTTGCGAGCGGCCATGATCAGGCAGTTCATTGGGGCAAAAGCGTTGGTGAGGGTGCGGATGGCATCCTGAGTGTGGATTTGAGCGTTCATATTATTGGTGTTCCTACAAATGACACGGATAAGAACCGTGCAACGTTAAAACGTTCCAGAAACGCTGATCACCATTGATCAAGCGAAAGAACCTAGTCTGGAACAAAGCAGCCAGTTTGAAGCGCTATTGGATTAGGCGCGCTTGGGCTGGCAGGTAGGTACTTAGGAGGGCAGGCAACACAACAGGGGCAAAGGTTCTGGGCCCAGGGTGAAGATCCTGATCAATTTGCAGGTTGGTTCGGTCAGAGTATGCAGACTTCGCGGCACCCTTTGCTTGTTCAAAGGCAGTGTCGTCGCAAGTGATACCTGGAAACCATCGAGGTGGTCGATCCCATGAAGTTCTAGGGATATGTCGACCAGAATTGACTTTCAGCTTGGTACTAACGCTGCGGATAGTAACGGATCGAAACAAGGAAAGGAAGTGGCTTGGCAAAAAAACCATCAGCCGTCCACCCTCCAGTTTCCTGGCAGTAACATTTCCTGAGCGTGTCGGATCAAAAAACGCCGGGGATATAACCGTCGGCTGGGTACTTGTGCACATTAGTCGCAGCGCCGGTAACTTCGCTGGTAACTGTCCTGAAGCCTGCCCATTTGCCTGCAATCAAAATTTAAGTCAATGAAAAATCTGGCTTTTTTTTATTGGTGAAAAAATCGTCAGTTTGACTGCGGCCCCCATTCCATGGGCCTTTGCGCGAGTTAAAGGCGGGTTGTCCACTGAGTTATCCACAGCTTCTGTGGATTGTCCCAAGCGCTTGCTCTAGAACGGGCGTGCCGGGTTTTTTCAGCTTTACCTGTACGAAAAAAAGAGTAGAGTGGCGCGCCTTCCGTTCTGTCCCACAGTGCTTTATGAAGTTTCGCTCAGTATCACCTTCTGTTACCGACACTCCCCAGACTGTTACCGCGCCCAAGCGTTTCTCTTTGAAAGTCGCCTTGTGGCTCCTCGACAGCCCGCGCCTGGGGCAGAGTACCAACGTCAAGCACCTGGCTGGCCGCCTGCTCAAGCAGCCTGCCCGCGAAGGCGTGGTGGCCGCGCAGAGCCGCCTGGGCCAATTGATGTGCCGTGAATGCGAAAATGCCCGCGACCGGCGCATCGGCCAGGATCTGTTGCGTTCGGCGGCCCGCGCCGGCGACCGTCGCGCTCAGCGCGAACTGGGCCAGGTCGAAGACTGAGCTGTCCTCCCGGGCATTGCTTGGTTAACCTTGCTCTTTTTTGGTGATGGCAGAAATGGCTATGGTTTTCGACTGGACCAGTGTCGCCCTCGGGCTTGCTGGCGCCGCGCTGCCGTTATTGGCGTTGTGCTGGCAGATTCAACGACGGCTGACCGCGCGCACCACCGGCTGGGAATTGCTGGAGGAGCGCCTGGCGACCGCGCAATTGGCCCAGGAAGGGCTTGCCGCCCAACTGGACGCCAGCCGCGACGAAATCAGCGATCTGAGCCACGCCAATGCCGCCAAGCAGGCCGACCTGGCTGCGGTGCGCCGCGAAGTCGAGCTGTTGCAGATCGACCGCGATAACGCCCGCGACGCCGCCCACGCCTGGAACCTGGACCGCAGCGCCAAGGAAACCGAGCTGCGCCGGCTTGACGCCTTGGCCGCCGCCTTGCGCGCCGAGCTGCGTGAACAGCAGGACAGCCACCAACAACGCCTCGCCGATCTGCAGGGTTCCCGGGACGAGCTGCGCGCGCAGTTCGCCGAACTGGCCGGGAAGATTTTCGACGAGCGTGAGCAACGCTTTGCCGAAACCAGCCAGGAGCGCCTGGGGCAACTGCTGGACCCGCTCAAGGAACGCATCCAATCCTTCGAGAAGCGCGTTGAAGAAAGCTACCAGAACGAAGCCCGCGAACGCTTTTCCCTGGCCAAAGAGCTTGAGCGCCTGCAGCAGTTGAACCTGCGCCTGTCGGACGAAGCCACCAACCTGACCCGCGCCCTCAAAGGCCAGAAAACCCAGGGTAACTGGGGCGAGCTGATCTTGGAGCGGGTGCTGGAGCATGCGGGCCTGGAGAAAGGCCGCGAATACCAGACCCAGGTCAGCCTCAAAGGCCCGGATGGCGAACGCTTCCAGCCCGACGTGCTGATCATGTTGCCGGGCGACAAGCAGGTGGTGGTGGACTCCAAGGTCAGCCTGACCGCCTATCAGCAGTACATTGCGGCGGATGACGAGGTAATTGGCCAGGCGGCGTTGAAGCAGCATGTGCTGTCCTTGCGCAATCACATCAAAGGCTTGGCCGGCAAGGATTACAAGCGCCTGGAAGGTTTGCACAGCCTGGATTTCGTGCTGCTGTTCGTGCCGATTGAGGCAGCGTTTTCCGCAGCGCTGCAAGCCGAGCCGAACCTGTTCCAGGAAGCCTTCGACCGTCATATCGTGATTGTCAGCCCCACCACCTTGCTTGCCACCCTGCGGGTAATAGATAGCCTGTGGAAGCAGGAACGCCAGAGCCAGAACGCCCGGGAAATCGCCGAACGCGCCGGTTGGCTGTACGACAAGTTTGTGCTGTTTATCCAGGATCTGGACGAAGTAGGTAACCGCTTGCAGCAGTTGGACAAGGCTTACAGCGCGGCGCGTAACAAGCTGACCGATGGACGCGGCAATCTGGTCAGCCGCACCGAGCAACTGCGCCTGCTGGGCGCACGTGCCAGCAAAAGCCTGCCGGCGGATTTGCTCGAGCGCGCAATGACCGATTCGGATGGCGTGGCGCATTCCCCTGAATAAAACATGATCAAAATGTGGGAGGGGGCTTGCTCCCGATTGCGGTGGGTCAGCTCAGGGTAAACTGACTGACAGACTGCCATCGGGGCATAGGTATCTACACAACTTTGTAGCAGCCCACGGTAACCACGATGCGAAGCGAGCCGCTCTTGATCTTGCTCTTGATCTAGGCGCCCCGTTAAACCACGCTGGCCGGAATTCGACAGTGATTTGGGGGGTAAACCGGCAGGGATGCCGGTTTAGCCGCCCCGCGCCATGGATGGCGCGTGGCGGCGGCCCCCCAAATCAATGTCGGATTACGGGCACACCGAGCCTAGGCGAGGTGCCGAGTGGTGGGGCAAGAGCGTTTTGCTTACTTTTGCGCTTTTCAAAAGTGAGACGCCGTAAGGGCGGAACCCATAGCAGCCGTTACCGCAGCAACGGATATGTACTCGTCTTGATCCAACATCCTGGTCGGCTGTCAGGCCGCCATCGGGGGCAAGCCCTAATGCCTGTCAGTTAAGCGTACACCGCCGTCTGTAGGAGCGAGCTTGCTCGCGAAAAACGTCAACGATAACGCGTGCTTTCTGAATGAACGCGGTACCTGTGAGTTCTTCGCGAGCAAGCTCGCTCCTACAAAAAGCCTTAACTGACTGGCATTAGGGCAAGCCCCCTCCCACATTTTTACCGAGTACATCCCGTCTACAGAGGCAGGTGCCTACTTAACAGCGCCCGCAACGCCGCCGGCTTCACCGGCTTGGCCAGATAATCCAGCCCTGCTCCATGCACCTGCGCCACCATTTCCGGGCGCCCGTCTGCACTGATCACCACGCCGGGAATCGGCTCGGCCAATTGCGCCCGCAGCCAACTCATCAGTTCGGTGCCGGTTTCGCCGTGGTCCAGGTGATAATCCACCAGCGCCAGTTGCGGGCGCATGCCTTCGGCCAACAGGGCCGCGCACTCGGCCTGGCCGGTGGCGGTCCAGACTTCGCAGCCCCAGCGCGTCAGCAGGCTGCGCATGCCGATCAAGATACTTTCCTCGTTGTCCACACACAGCACCCGTGCGCCGCTCAAGGGCACGCCGTTTTCTACGGTGGCCTTTGGCTGCGGGCTGACCTGGCTGCGGGCCAGCGGCACACGCACGCTGAACACGCTGCCCTTGCCCGGCCATGAACGTACGCTCAGGCGGTGGCCCAGCACGCGGCACAAACCGTCGGCGATCGCCAGGCCCAGGCCCAGGCCCTTTTCGGCGCGGGTCTGGTGACTGTCGAGGCGCTTGAACTCTTCGAAAATCACTTTCTGTTTATCCGGCGGGATGCCAGGGCCACGGTCCCAGACTTCCAGGCACAATTGGCCCTGGCGGCGACGCACGCCCAGCAGCACCGGGCCATCGGCATAGCGGAAGGCGTTGGTCAGGAAATTCTGCAGGATCCGTCGTAACAATTTGATGTCGCTGTCCACCCGCAGGCGACTGCCGCGCAAACGAAAGCGCAAACCCTGTTCATGGGCGAGTGCCTTGAATTCGGCGCCCAGGGTGTCGAACAGCTCGTTGAGGACAAACGGCTGGCGTTGGGGATTGATCTTGCCGTTTTCCAAGCGCGAGATATCCAGCAGGTCGCTGATCAGATCCTCGGCCGAGCGCAGTGAACTGTCCAGGTGCTGCACCAGTTGCCGGGCCTCGCTCGAGAGGCCTTCGTGCTGGTGGGAGAGGGCGGCGGAGAACAGCCGCGCGGCGTTCAGCGGTTGCATCAAGTCATGGCTGACGGCCGCCAGAAAGCGGGTCTTCGACTGGCTGGCGGATTCGGCCACACCCTTGGCCTCGGTCAACGCGACATTGAGTTGCGACAGTTCATGGGTGCGCTCGGTCACCCGTTGTTCCAGGCCTTCATTGGCCTCGGTCAGCGCTTGTGCGGCTTCGCGGAACGCGGTGATGTCGGTGAAACTCATGACGAAACCGCCACCGGGCATCGGATTGCCGATCAGCTCGATCACGCGCCCGTTGGGGAACAAGCGCTCGGAGGTATGCGCACGGCCCTGGCGCATCCAGTGCAGGCGTCGCGCCACATGCACTTGGGCTTCACCGGGGCCGCACAGGCCGCGCTCGGCGTTGTAGCGAATAATGTCGGCAATCGGCCGGCCGACACTGATCAAGCCGTCGGGGTAGTTGAACAGCTCCAGGTAGCGTCGGTTCCAGGCCACCAGCTTGAGCGACTGGTCAACCACGCTGATGCCCTGGGTGATGTTCTCGATCGCGCCTTGCAGCAAGGCACGGTTGAACTGCAGTACCTCGGACGCCTCGTCGGCGATGCGTACTACGTCCTCCAACTGCATTTCCCGTCCTTCAATCGCCGCTTTCACCACTGCTCGCGTCGAGGACGCACCGAGCACGCCCGCCAGCAAACGCTCGGTGTGGGCGATCCAGTCGTTGTCGGCATTCTGGTTGGGGTTGAAGCCTTTGCCCTGGCGATAGGCGAAACGGATAAAGCTCTGCTGCGCCCGTTCTTCGCCGACAAAGCGTGCGGACAAGCTGAGCAGGTCGCTGATCTGTACCGACAACATGGAGCGGGCGCTGGTGCGCTGGCTGGTTTCCTGGCCGATGAAGCGGCCGGCCTGCCAATGCTCGGACACCCGCGTGCGCGACAGCATCGACACCCACACGAACAGCGTGAAATTACCGGCAAGCGAGAATACGGTGCCCAAGGTCAGTGAGGTCACGGAAAACCCGAACGGGTGCGAGTGCATCCAGGTCAGGCCGGGGAACAGGCTCAGCGACCAGCCCAGGCTTTTCGCGGTCACCGGTAGGACCAGGGTGTAGAACCACAGGAAGGTCCCCGCCGCCAGGCCCGCAAAAACCCCGCGCCGGTTGGCCTGCTTCCAGTAGAGCGCGCCGAGCATCGCCGGTGCCAATTGGGTCACGGCGGCAAAGGCGATCTGGCCGATGGTCGCCAGGCTTGCGGTGGAGCCCAGCAGCCGGTAGCTCACATAGGCCAGTAACAGGATGATCACGATGCTGACCCGGCGCACCGACAGCATCCAATGGCGGAACACTTCAAAGGGCCGTTCGGCGCTGGAGCGGCGCAACAGCCAGGGCAGCAGCATGTCGTTGGAGACCATGGTCGACAAGGCGATGCTGGCCACGATCACCATGCCGGTGGCCGCCGAGGCGCCGCCGATGAACGCAAGTACCGCGAGGGCCGGGTGGGCTTCGGCCATCGGCAGGCTGATCACGTAGGAGTCCGGCAGTACCGAACCGGGCAACAGCATCTTGCCGCCCAGGGCGATGGGCACCACGAACAACGCGGCAAGGATCAAATACGCCGGGAACACCCATTTGGCCAGGCGCAAGTCCTGCGGGTCGATATTCTCCACCACCGTCACATGAAATTGCCGGGGCAGGCAGATGATCGCCATCATCGCGACGCCGGTCTGCACCACCATCGACGGCCAGTTGATGGTCTCTTTCCAATATTCCTCCAGGCGCGGTGCAAGCATCGCCTGGCTGAACAGATCGCCGAAACCGTCGTACAGCCCGTAGGTCACAAACGCACCGACCGCCAGAAACGCGAACAGCTTGACCAAGGATTCAAAGGCAATCGCCAGCACCATGCCCCGGTGGTGTTCGGTGGCGTCGAGGTTGCGCGTACCAAACACAATGGTGAACAGCGCCAGCACCAGCGACACGATCAGCGCGGTGTCCTGGGCCCGGGTGCCCGTGGTGTCGGGCCCGGAGCCGATCAACAGGTTCACGCCGAGCACAATGCCCTTGAGCTGCAGGGCGATATAGGGCAGTACCCCAACCAGGCAGATCAACGCGACCACGACCGCCAGGGATTGGGATTTGCCGTAGCGCGCGGCGATAAAGTCGGCGATGGAGGTGATGTTTTCCTGCTTGCTGATCAGAATCATCTTCTGCAGCACCCAGGGCGCCAGCACCAGCAACAGCACCGGTCCCAGGTAGATCGGCAAGAACGCCCAAAGCTGTTCGGCAGCCTGGCCTACGGCGCCGAAGAAGGTCCAGCTGGTGCAATACACGGCGAGCGACAGGCTATAGACCCACGCACGCACGCGCGGCGGCAGCGGCGCATGGCGACGGTCACCGTAAAAGGCGATGGCAAACATGATGGCCATATAGGCCAGGGCAACGGCGGCGATCAGCCCGCTGGACAGCGTCATGGTAACTCCGAGCATAAGAACACCGGGCATTCCGGGCCCGGTTGGACAGTCTCGCATGATGCCTGGGGTTAGTCAGTGTCGACCAAGGTCGTGTGAGGGCGAATGTCGCAGGCGCGTTCAGCGCGGGGGCAGAGTTTTCTGGCGCAGGATGTAAATCGTCACCAGCACTGCGCTGGTCAGCATGAAGCCCCGTGCCCACGGCAACGGCACCAGGTAGCAGGAAATGGCGATGCTCAGCCACATCAAGCCGATGGCATAGACCTTGCCCTTGAGCGGGATGCCGTTACCGTCGAGGTAATCACGAATCCACGGGCCCAGGCGCGGGTGGTCCACCAGCCAGTGGTAGAAACGCGGGGAGCTTCGAGCGAAGCAGGCGGCAGCCAGCAGGAGAAAGGGTGTAGTCGGCAATACCGGCAGGAAAATGCCGATCACCCCAAGCGCTACGCTAAGCCAGCCGACGGCCAGCAGCGCGTAACGCAGGAGCGGCGAACGCTTGCCCATGGGGTCCACGGGCAAGCGACTCAGTGGTGACGTGGCTTGAGGATCGCCGGTTTTTCGTCAGGCGCATTGCACAGCAGGTACAGCGCGGTGAGGGCTTCGGGGATCTGCACGATCATATCGTCCATCAGGTTGGCGTCGGCGGCGATATCGGAAAACTCCGGCTGGTCGTCGAACAGGCCCGAACCGACCATGATCGGCAGCAGCATTTCGCTGACTTCTTCCTCGGCGGTTTCGAACCAGGCGGCTTCGCGCAGGAATACGCCTTCCATGAAACCAATGCACCAGCCGCGCAGGTCGGAGTCGTCCGGGTCTTCACCCAGGTCCAGCTCGCAAGGCAGCTCGAATTCTTCATCGGAGGCCAGTTGGCGACCGATGTGGGCCTTGAGGGCCAGCAGGGTGGCTTCGATTTCTTCGCGCTGGGCGTCGTCGGCGTAGTGAGGTTCTTCGGCGAACAGCGCGTCGATCCATTCACGCTCGGGCACGTCTTCAGAGCAGATCGACAGGGCGGTCAGGTAGCCGTGGGCGGCCACGTAGTCCAGCGCCTCGTCATGCAGCTCATCGGCGTCGAGGAAGGCTTGCAGGCGGGTTAGTTGCTCAGCGAAGGACATTGAAGGGCTACCTTGGGAATAAACGATGCTGAATTCTAGGCTTTCTTGAGCGCCCAGGCCAGCCGCACGGCATTTTTGCCCGGTTTTAGACAGAGGCGCTCTATTCGTCAGTCGCGCCCTTTGCCGGTGAACGCTCGGGTATACTGCCGCGTTTTGTGATGCCCCTGCAGGCCATGCAGCACTCCGGGAAAACTTCGCTTACGGATTATTTTCCATGAAAGCGGGTTTTTTCGGCCAGCCTGTACAGAGGGATTTGCGCACCATTTTGGAGTTTTACATGCTCGAGCAGGCTCAACGCGTCCTCAAGGACATCTTCGGCTACGACAGTTTTCGTGGCCGCCAGGGTGCGATCATTGAGCGCGTGGCCAATGGCGGCGATGCCCTGGTGCTGATGCCGACCGGTGGTGGCAAGTCGTTGTGTTTCCAGGTGCCGGCACTGTTGCGCAATGGCCTGGCCGTGGTGGTGTCTCCGCTGATCGCGTTAATGGACGATCAGGTTGCCACCCTGGAAGAACTCGGTGTCGCCGCCGCTGCCTTGAACTCCACCCTGAGTGCCGAGCAGCAGCGCGACCTGGCGGCGCGGATCAAGCGCGGCGAAGTGAAGATGCTCTACCTGGCACCGGAGCGGCTGGTGCAGCCGCGCATGCTGGCATTCCTGCAGAGCCTGGAAATTGCCCTGTTCGCCATCGACGAAGCTCACTGCGTATCGCAGTGGGGCCACGATTTCCGCCGCGAGTACCTGCAGCTGGGCCAACTGGCGGAGCTGTTCCCTGATGTGCCGCGTATCGCCCTGACCGCCACCGCCGACAAGCGTACCCGCGAAGAGATCGTCGAGCGCCTGCATTTGCAGAACGCCGAGCGCTTCCTGTCGAGCTTCGACCGGCCGAATATTTTCTACCGCATCGTGCCCAAGGAGCAGCCGCGCAAGCAGTTGCTGGCCTTCCTCTCGGAACGGCGCAGCGACGCGGGTATCGTCTATTGCCTGTCACGCAAGAAGGTCGATGAAGTCGCCGCGTTCCTCTGTGAACAAGGCTACCCGGCGCTGCCTTATCACGCCGGTTTGCCCAATGAAACGCGCTCGGCACACCAGAAGCGCTTCCTCAACGAGGAAGGCCTGATCATGGTGGCGACCATCGCCTTCGGCATGGGGATCGACAAGTCCAACGTGCGTTTCGTGGCGCACATGGACCTGCCCAAGTCCCTCGAGGCCTACTACCAGGAAACCGGCCGCGCCGGCCGTGACGGCCTGCCGGCGGATGCCTGGATGGTCTACGGCCTGCAAGATGTGGTGATGCTCAAGCAGATGCTGCAGAACTCCGAAGGCGATGAGCGCCACAAGCGCCTGGAGCAGCACAAACTCGACGCCATGCTCTCGCTGTGCGAAGAGACCCGCTGCCGCCGCCAGACGCTGCTGGCGTATTTCGACGAAGACATGCCGCAACCGTGCGGCCACTGCGACAACTGCATCGACGGTGTGCAGACCTGGGACGCCACCGAGCCGGCGCGCCAGGCATTGTCGACGATCTACCGCACCGGCCAGCGCTATGGCGTGGGCCATCTGGTGGATGTGTTGCTGGGCAAGGACAACGAAAAAATCCGCAGCTTCGGCCACGAGAAACTCTCGGTCTACGGCGTCGGCAAGGCCCGCGCCGAAGGCGAATGGCGCTCGCTGTTCCGCCAGATGGTCGCGCGCGGGCTGGTCGACATCGATATCGAAGGCTACGGCGGCCTGCGCTTGAACGACAGTTGCCGGCCTTTGCTCAAGGGCGAAGTCAGCCTGGAGCTGCGCCGCGACCTCAAGCCGCAGACCACCGCCAAGAGCAGCACCAGCCAGGCCAGCCAGCTGGTGCGTGGCGAAGAGCGCGAACAGTGGGAAGCCTTGCGTACCCTGCGGCGCAAACTGGCGCAGGAACACAGCGTGCCGCCGTATGTCATCTTCCCTGACTCCACATTGCTGGAGATGCTTCGCGAGCAGCCCACCACCATGGCCGAGATGGCCAGGGTCAGCGGTGTGGGAGCGCGCAAGCTGGAGCGTTATGGCCAGGCATTCCTCGAAGTACTCGGCGGCCAGGTCGAAGCACCGAAGGAAATCGCCGATATTCGCCACGAGCTGATCAGCCTGGCTCGCGCCGGCATGACCCCGATCCAGATCGCCGGCCAGCTGCAATGCTCGGAAAAGAACGTGTATACGTTGCTGGCCGAAGCCATCGGCAAGCAGCAATTGTCGTTGGAGCAGGCTCTTGATTTGCCTGAAGATTTGCTCGGTGAAATCCAGGATGCATTTCTCGACGGGGAAGGCGAATTGCCACCTGTCGCGGAAATCGCGCCGTTGTTTACCGGGCGTGTTCCCGAGGGCGTTTTGTACTGCGTACGCGCCGCTTTGCAGTCTGAATTCGAAATTTAGTGTGCCAATTACGACAATGTAACGAATCAGTACATACGGGGCCTTGCCTACTGGCATGGCTCATGCTTAGCTGACTAATAATTAGCCACACTTTGTTTTCAGTCTAAAACATGAGTTTTTTATGCCGTTAACCGATCAACACCGATTTGGCATGCAGTTGGCGCAAATGTCCCGAGGTTGGCGCGCCGAGCTGGATCGCCGTCTCGCGGGGCTGGGCTTGTCCCAGGCGCGATGGCTGGTGCTGCTGCACCTGGCCCGTTTTACCGAAGCACCGACTCAGCGTGAACTGGCACAAAGTGTCGGGGTAGAAGGACCGACCCTGGCGCGTCTGCTCGACAGCCTGGAAGGGCAAGGCCTGGTTCAACGCCAGGCAGTAGTGGAAGACCGTCGCGCCAAACGTATCCTGTTGTGTGATACCGCTCGGCCCCTCATCGACCAGATCGAGACCATTGCCACGGCGTTGCGCCATGAACTGTTTGTTGGGGTGGACGAAGAGGATTTGCGCGTATGCATGCGCGTGCACGGGCACATTTTGGCGAATCTGGAAAAGTCCTGATTCCTGACACAACGACGATCAAAGTGTGGGAGGAGGCTTGCCCCCGATGGCAGAGTGTCAGTCAGGTATTCATTGACT
Source organism: Pseudomonas sp. R4-39-08 (assembly GCF_003852275.1). NCBI lineage: Bacteria > Pseudomonadati > Pseudomonadota > Gammaproteobacteria > Pseudomonadales > Pseudomonadaceae > Pseudomonas > Pseudomonas sp. R4-39-08. Next base: position 4,129,826 of record NZ_CP027733.1, on the reverse strand, counting down.
GACACACCGCCATCGGGAGCAAGCCCCCTCCCACATTTTTTATTCTGCGTTGTGTCAGAAAGTCTGGCCCAGGTTCAGATACACCGCTTTCTGGTTGTCATCATTGAATCCATAGCTGAAATTCAGCGGGCCCAGCGGTGTATCGAAGCCCAGGAAAACACTCGCCGCGTTGATATACCCGCTGTCGAACTGGTTGTCGTTGTTCCACGCCCGACCCCGTTCCACCGAGGCTCCCAGGTACAACGGGAAATCCAGCGGCAGGTACGAGCGCGGTGTCAGCCGGCGGTAGTACACCGCGCGCATCAGGCTGACGTTCTGGCCCGAGATCGCGTCCTCGCGAAAGCCTGACAATTGCCGTGCGCCACCCAACAGGAAGCTGGAGATCACCACGTCGGATTTATCCAGGGTGCGTCCGTAGCGTCCGCCCAGGATCAGCGTGTCGGGGCCGTGACTCATGGCTTTGTCCAGCTTGAACTCCCACTGGCGGTAGCGCTGGTCGGAACCCAGCCCCGGCTCGAACTCACGGTAAGCCAGGGCGATGTCTTCGCCGGTGTGCGGGAAGTACACGTTATCGAAAGAGTCGAATGAGTATTTCAGCTCATAGAAGCCCTCACTGAAACTCACGCTCGGCAGGTCGCGGTCGCCGATACGCACGTCCGCCTTGCCCCAGGCTTCGCCCACGCCAAAGCGAATCTCGCCGCTGTTGCCGATCTGGCGCCCGACGTTCAAGCCGAAACCGTAGCGCTCCAGCCGATATTCCGAGATGGGGTCGTTGTCCATGATCAGCTCGACATTCTGCGCCTGGGCACGGATGTAGGGCGCGACGAAGTAGCGCGAGCCTGTGTCCATGGGTTGGTAGAACTCGCTGTACAGCTCCTGGCGATCACCGATCTGCACCCGCGTCAGCCATTCGGCGCCGAGGCGGTTGATACCGTTCATCCGGTAGCTGGCGCCAAGGTTGAAGGCGCTGTCGCCGCGCATGTCATCCGACAGGTTCAAACCCAGGCGCAGGTAGTCGGTGCCGCTGCGCTTGCCGCGTGCGCTGATGACCAGGGTATTGTCCTTGGCCTTTTTCACCACGCGGTATTGCACCTGTTCGAAGTAGTCGAGGCCGTACAGCGTGCCCATGTCCGATTGCAGGCGGCCGAGGTTGAGCGGTTCGCCCAGCTCCTGGCGGATGTAATAGCGGATCACGTCGTCGCTGACTTTGGAGTCGTTTTCCACCTTGATCGCGGTAATGATCGGGGTGCGTTCGCCGGGCGTGCGCGCGGCGGTCAGTTGCGGGTCTACCGGTTCGGCGGGGCGCAGGTGCGCCAGGCGCAGGTCGAGGGCACGCGTGGCGCGGTAGCCGGCATCGATCATGTCCTTGGCGCGGCCGAAATCCGTCACGCCGTAGGCTGCCAGGGACGGTTGGATCAACACGTCCCTGGGGTGCAAGGCCTTGAGTTGTTCCTCGGAATTGCGCCGGGTCATCAAGGTGATGGACTGGTTGAGCACATCGACCACGGTCGCCAATTGCTTGCGTGAGCGTAGCGGTGTGCCGATGTCCACCACGATGGCGATGTCGACGCCCATTTCCCGCGCCACGTCCAAGGGAATGTTGTCGGTCATGCCGCCGTCCACCAGCAGGCGCCCGTCCAGCTCTACCGGGGCGAACACGGCGGGGATCGACATGCTGGCGCGTATCACCTGGGGCAGGTGGCCCTTGCTGAACACGACTTTTTCGCCGGTGGTAATGTCGGTGGCCACGGCCCGGAACGGAATCGGCAGCTTGTCGAAGTTACGCGTGTTGCTGCTGTGGGCGAACATGCTTTCCAGCAGCAATGCCAGATTCTGGCCCTGGATCACGCCCAGCGGCAGGCCGAGGCTGCCGTCGTCGCGAAAGCTGAGTTTCTGTTTGACCAGGAAATCGCGGTCATCCTGCTTGCGCCTGAACGGCACGTCTTCCCTGGGCGGTGCGTCGGACAATGCCTGTTGCCAGTCGATATTCAGGGCGAGCTTCTCCAGCTCGTCGATCTTGTAACCCGAGGCGTACAGCCCGCCAATTACCGCGCCCATGCTGGTGCCGGCAATCGCGTCAACCTGGATGCCTTGTTCTTCCAGCGCCTTGAGCACACCGATATGGGCCAGGCCACGGGCGGCGCCGCCCGACAGCACCAGGCCGATTTTCGGGCGTGGGCTTTCAACGGCGGCGGCGAGAAGGGGGAGCAGGCAGAGGAACAGGCAGGACAACAGGCGGCGCATCATGAATCTCGAGGCTGGGCGATAAAGGCCGGTATTATAGCCATGCGATCCACTGACGCCGTCACGCAGGAGCCTTTCACGTTATGTCCGCAAGCAAACCCGAGATCGTCATCACCTATTGCACCCAGTGTCAGTGGCTGTTGCGTGCCGCCTGGCTGGCCCAGGAATTGTTGAGTACGTTTGCCGAGGATTTAGCCAAGGTGTCCCTGGCGCCCTCAACCGGCGGCGCGTTTCGCATCACGTGCGACAACGTACAGATCTGGGAGCGCAAGGCCGATGGCGGCTTCCCGGAGGCCAAGGTGCTCAAGCAGCGCGTGCGCGATCAGATCGACCCGCAGCGCGACCTTGGGCATAACGACCGTACGCCGTGAAGTCAGGTTGCGGCCGGCTGCTTGGCCTGGCTGGCGCTGCCCATCAGGCCGGAAAGCACGATGGCGACGATAATCAGCGCGCCGCCCAGCAGCATGCGCAGGGTGGGCGTCTCGGCGAACAGTAGCCAGGCCACGGTGATGCCATAGACCGGTTCCATGGCAAACACCACCGACGCGGTGCGCGCCTTGATCACCGCGAGGCTGGCGACAAACAGGCTATGGGCCAGGCCGGTACAGAACACGCCCAGCAGGCCGATCCACAGCCAGTCCAGCGCACGCACGTCCGCAAGCCCCGGTGCCGCCACGGGCAGCAGGCAGACTGCGACCACCACGTTCTGGCACAACGCGGCCTGTACCGCCGGAATGCGTCCGGAGCTGGCGCGGTTGTTCAATGACAACAAGGCGAACAGCAGCCCCGATGCGATGCCCCAGAGCAAGCCGCCCGTGGCGTCGCTGGCCAGGTTGAAGTCCGGGGTCACCAGAACCAGGCCGATGCTGACCAGCGCTACCAGCACCATTTCATTGGCGCGAATCCGCTCGCGGAAGATCAGCCCTTCAAGGATCACCGTGAAGGCCGGGAAGGCGGCAAACCCCAACGTTGCCACCGCCACCCCGGCGACCTTGACCGCGATGAAGAATGTCACCCAGTGCGCGGCAAGCAGCACGCCGCTGACCAGCAGGCGGCGCCAGTCGCGCATCTGCAGGTTTTTCCAGGGCGCATTGCTGGCAAAGCGCGCGAAGACCGCCAGGGCAATCACCGCAAATGCGGCCCGCCCGAATACGATGATGGACGGTGAGGCGACCGCCAGTTTGCCGAATACACCGGTGAGGCCAAACATCAATGCGCCGATATGCAGGGCGCCGAGGGCTGAGCGGGGAGTCATTGCGATGCCTACCAACGGAAGTGACAACCAGTCTAGAGGTTTGGCGAAAGGGGTGTCTGTCGTGCGGCTCGCGATTTTTAGCGCGAAACTCTTCCTATGACGTTCGCCGCATTGTGCCCGGCGAGGCGCCAAACTCGCGCAACATGGCTGCAGCGAAGGCACTTTGCGAGCGGTACCCCACGCGTGCGGCGATCTCACCAACGGGCAGCGGCGTCTCGCGCAGTAGGGTCAATGCCATTTGCAGGCGCTGGTTGCGCACGTAATCCATGGGGGTCTGCCCGCATTCGACCATGAAGCGCGCGTGCAAACGCGTAACCGACAGGCAGGCAATCCGTGCCAGATCCGCGACATGCAGCGGGTGAGCGGCGTGGCGTTCGATATGCGCGTTGAACGCGGCATAAGGTAGGCGCCGCCCCGGTGGTGGCATCGCCTGCGGATGATTGAGGCTGGCGAGCAGCAGCAACGCGCCTTGCTGGGCGATCACTGGATCATGTATCGGGCTGCCAGCCAGCCATTGCACTAACTGGTGCTGTCGCGAATCCAGCGCCAGTCGGGCCGGCCGGTCGAGCAGGCGGCGACTGGCATCGGCGTGGTCACCCAATGTTTGCAACAGCCAATGCTCGGTTGGCACATCCAGCACCAGGCAGCGGCTACCCTCGCGGCTGCCGCAGGCGTGGTGAGCGGCAAAGGGCAGGATCATCACGCTGCTTTCCTGCACTTGGTTACCGCAGCCATCCACTTCGAAATCCAGGCGCCCGGACAGGCCGAACACTAATTGTGCATGGTCATGGCTATGGGCGATGGGGGCATCGGTGTACTGGCGAAGCGTAAGACTGGGGCTCATTGCGCTCTCCTGGGCGGCAAGTCCCCAGTCTACATCGCTTAAGGGCGGCCAAGCGTTGTCATCAGACTGAAGCACAGCTGTCATGGGCTATTCACTGCCAGGGCGCAAGCTCGCGAAAACAGCGTCGAGGGACACCCATGACCCGTGCCGAATTCGCCAAGCCCAGCCGCAAGCAACGGGTGCGTACCCTGTGGATTTCCGACGTGCATCTGGGCACTCGGGATTGCCAGGCTGAGCACTTGTCGCACTTTCTCAAGGGCTACCACGCCGACAAGGTGTATCTGGTCGGCGACATTATCGATGGCTGGAAAATGCGTGGCGGCATGTATTGGCCGCAAGCCCACACCAACGTCATTCGCCGCCTGCTGACCATGGCCAAACGCGGCACCGAGGTGATCTACGTCACCGGCAACCATGACGAGTTTCTAAGACGCTATTCCAAGCTGATCCTGGGCAATATCCAACTGGTGGACGAGGCCGTGCACGTGACCGCCGACGGTCGCCATCTGCTGGTGATCCATGGCGATCAGTTCGATGTGATCACCCGTTATCACCGCTGGCTCGCCTTCCTGGGCGACTCGGCCTACGAATTCACCCTCACCCTGAACCGCTGGCTCAATCACTGGCGAGCGCGCTATGGCTATGGTTATTGGTCGCTGTCGGCGTACTTGAAACACAAGGTGAAAACCGCCGTGAGTTTTATCAGCGATTTCGAAGAGGCCATCGCCCACGAAGTGACCAAGCGTGAGCTGCACGGGGTGGTGTGCGGGCATATTCACCATGCCGAAATCCGCAAGGTGGGGGAGGTGGATTACCTCAATTGCGGCGATTGGGTGGAGTCGTGCACGGCGTTGATCGAGCACTGGGATGGGCATATCGAGTTGTATCGGCTGGCGGATGCCCAGGCCAAAGAGGCGCTGCTCAAAGCCGAAATGGTTGCAGGCTAGAGGTCAACTCAATCCAAATGTGGGAGGGGGCAAGCCCTAATGCCATTCAGTCAAACGTACACCGCCCTCTGTAGGAGCGAGCTTGCTCGCGAAAAATGTCAACGATAACGCGTGCTTCCTGAATGAACGCGGTGCCTGTGAGTTTTTCGCGAGCAAGCTCGCTCCTACAAAAAGCCTTAACCCCTCCCACATTTAGTTCCCGGTTTATTCAGTTGGAGACGTCGGCGATGGCCTGGGCCAGCAGCGTCAAGCGCGTGGCGTCCACCCCCGCCACGTTGGCCCGTCCCGTACTGACCATATACACACTGTGCTTTTCACGCAGTTGCTGGACCTGTTCGGCACTCAACCCGGTATAGGAAAACATCCCACGCTGCGTCCCGATATGCGCATACCGCTCGGCCAAGCCGTGGGGCGCCAGCGCGTCCACCAGCCCGGCGCGCAACTGGGCGATGCGCGAACGCATGGCCTCCACTTCATCGCTCCACTGCTGTTTCAGCGCGGCATCGCCTAGGATGGTCGCGACCACGGCGGCACCATGGTCCGGCGGTGTCGACCACAAATTGCGCGCGATATTGGCCAGTTGACTGCGCACATCTACGAGCTTTTGCGCATCGGCCGCACACACGATCAAGGCGCCAACGCGGTCGCGGTACAAGCCAAAGTTCTTCGAGCACGAACTGGTGATCAACACTTCCGGCAGTTCGGCGGCGAACAAGCGCACCGCCCAGGCGTCCTGCTCCAGGCCGTCGCCAAAGCCTTGGTAGGCAAAATCGATCAGCGGCAGCAATTGGCGCTCCCGCACAATCTGCAGCACTTGGCGCCAGTCATCCTGGGACAGGTCGAAGCCGGTCGGGTTATGGCAGCAGGCGTGCAGCAAGACCACGTCGCCCTCGGGCACGCTGGACAGGGTGGCAAGCATCGCCTCCACATCCAGGCGATTGTCGCTGCCCACATAAGGGTAGTGACTGACCTTCAGCCCGGCTTTGGCGAAAATGGTTTCATGGATCGGCCAGGTCGGGTCGCTCAGCCACACGCCACGGCCGGGCAGGTTGTGGGCGATAAAGTCGGCGCTCAGGCGCAGGGCCCCGGTGCCGCCTGGCGTCTGGGTGGCGCCGGCACGCTGTTCACGCAGCAGCGCCGAATCGGCGCCAAGCACCAGTTGGCTGATCAGTGCGCCGAACGCTGCATCGCCGTGACCGCCGATGTAGGTCTTGGTGGTTTGCCTATCGACTAGGCGTTGCTCGGCGAGTTTTACCGAGTGCGGAATCGGCGTCAGGCCTTGGTCGTCCTTGTAGACGCCCACGCCCAGGTCGAATTTGTTCGGGTTGGCATCCTGGGCATACAGGTCCATCAGCCCGAGGATCGGGTCGCCCGGCACGCGGCCAATCGCGTCGAAATGCATTACTTGCGGCCCTCGGCGCTGTTGGCCACTTCATCGGTGCGCGCGGCCATGATGAAGTCGTTGCGGTGAAGGCCCTTGATGGAGTGGCTCCACCAGGTCACGGTGACTTTGCCCCATTCGGTGAGCAGGCCAGGGTGATGGCCTTCGGCTTCGGAGATTTCACCCACGGCATTGGTGAAGGCCAGGGCGAACTTGAAGTTCTTGAACAGGAAAATTTTTTCCAATTGCATCACGCCGTCGCGCACTTCGATGTTCCAGTCCGGGATCTGTTTGATCAGCACCGGCAGTTCTTCATCGCTGACTTGTGGGGCGTCGGCGCGGCAGGCTTCGCAATGGGCTTGGTTCAAGGTGGTCATGTGGGGTGTCCTGAATTCGAATGATTGAAGATCAGTGGGCGTTACCCTAAAGCAACGCGCGGCCAGGGAACAGACTCACCTAGCCTCGAAATGTAAGTGTCACGCGGCTTTGGGCTTTGGTGGAAACTTCGGCGCATGCAGGCCCAACTGCATACCGCGCTCGACCATGCCCATGATGTCTTCCTGCGCCACGTCGAACAGGCGCTTGAGCTCGGGCAGCACGAAGTACAGCGGCTGCAGGATGTCGATGCGATACGGCGTGCGCATCGCCTCCAGCGGGTCGAAGGCCTGGTGTTCAGGCTCGTCCGACAGGCAATACACGCTTTCCTTGGGCGATGACAGAATACCGCCACCGTAGATGCGCCGGCCTTCTGGGGTATCCACCAAGCCAAACTCGATGGTCATCCAATACAGGCGCGCCAGGTACACCCGTTGCTCCTTGGTGGCCGCGAGGCCGAGCTTGCCGTAGGTGTGGGTGAATTCGGCGAACCAGGGGTTGGTCAGCAGCGGGCAATGACCAAAGATCTCGTGGAAAATATCCGGCTCTTGCAGGTAGTCCAGTTCCTCACGGGTACGAATGAAGGTCGCCACCGGAAACTGCTTGCTGGCGAGCAATTCGAAGAAGGTCTGGAAGGGGATCAGCGCCGGCACGCGGGCGACTTGCCAGCCGGTGGTGTCGGCCAGCACTTTGTTGATCTCGCCCAACTGTGGGATGCGATCCAGGGGCAGGCCAAGCTTGTCGATGCCGTCCAGGTATTCCTGGCAGGCACGGCCCTCGATCACTTTCAACTGGCGTGTGATCAGGGTGTTCCACACCGCGTGTTCTTCCGGCGGGTAGTGGATAAAACCTTGCGCATCGGGCTCGCGGGCCACGTAGTGCGTCTGCTTCATACGGCTCTCCTGCTAGGCATTCGTTCTTGTTATGTCCTGCTGTGTGTCTATTGATAACCCGCACAGCGCAGGTTTTCAGCGGCTTCAAAGGCCCTTGAGTAGGAAAAATTACCGAATTTTGTAAACTATTCGTTACGGATGCGGCGCTCGTCGTTGTCTTGGGCTGGGAAAAGCGCCAGACCTGTCACATAATCTTGACGACTATCTGCGCCCAGCGGCAAAAAGACGCGGCGCCTACCCACTTTTCGGGCCTTTTCATGCGTATCAAAGTGCATTGCCAGAACCGCATCGGCATCCTGCGGGACATCCTCAACCTGTTGGTGGAGTACGGCGTGAACGTCGCCAAGGGCGAGGTCGGCGGCGAGCATGGCAATGCCATCTACCTGTTCTGCCCAAACCTGGTGAACATGCAGTTCCAGGCGCTGCGCCCGCAGTTTGAGGCGATCGCCGGCGTATTCGGCGTGAAAAGGGTAGGGCTGATGCCCAGCGAGCGTCGGCACATGGAACTCAATGCGCTGCTGGGCGCCCTGGAGTTTCCGGTGCTGTCCATCGACATGGGCGGCTCCATCGTTGCGGCCAACCGTGCGGCGGCGCAGTTGCTCGGGGTGCGGGTGGATGAAGTGCCGGGCATTCCCCTGTCGCGCTACGCCGAAGACTTCGATTTGCCGGAACTGGTGCGCGCCAGCAAGTCGCGGATCAACGGGCTGCGGGTCAAGGTCAAGGGCGATGTGTTCCTGGCGGATATCGCGCCGCTGCAATCCTCCGAACACGATGACAGCGAAGCCATGGCCGGCGCGGTGTTGACCCTGCACCGCGCCGACCGGGTGGGCGAGCGTATCTACAACGTGCGCAAGCAGGAACTGCGCGGCTTCGACAGCATCTTCCAGAGTTCCAAGGTGATGGCCGCCGTGGTGCGCGAAGCCCGGCGCATGGCGCCGCTGGATGCACCTCTATTAATAGAAGGCGAAACCGGAACCGGCAAGGAACTGCTGGCCCGTGCCTGTCACCTCGCCAGCCCGCGCGGCCAGTCGCCATTGATGGCGCTCAACTGTGCGGGCTTGCCTGAGTCGATGGCCGAGACCGAGCTGTTTGGCTACGGCCCCGGCGCGTTCGAAGGCGCACGGGCCGAAGGCAAGCTCGGGCTGCTGGAACTGACCGCGGGCGGCACGTTGTTTCTCGATGGGGTGGGGGAAATGAGTGCACGCCTGCAGGTAAAACTGCTGCGCTTTCTGCAGGACGGGTGCTTTCGTCGCGTGGGCAGCGATGAAGAGATGTACCTCGACGTGCGGGTGATCTGCGCGACCCAGGTCGACTTGTCCGAACTGTGCGCCCGTGGCGAATTTCGCCAGGACCTGTATCACCGCTTGAACGTACTGTCGCTGCATATCCCGCCCTTGCGCGAATGCCTGGACGGCCTCGGGCCATTGGTCGAGCACTTCCTCGATCAAGCCAGTCGGCAGATCGGTTGCCCACTGCCCAAATTGGCGCCTGCCGCGATGGACAAGCTCAGCCACTATCACTGGCCGGGCAATGTGCGGCAGTTGGAAAACGTGCTGTTCCAGGCGGTTTCGCTGTGCGAGGGCGGGACGGTCAAGCTTGAGCATATTCGCTTGCCGGATTATGGCGTGCGCCAGCCGCTTGGTGATTTCTCGCTGGAAGGCGGGTTGGACGCCATCGTCGGGCGGTTTGAAAAGGCCGTGCTCGAAGCGCTGTATGCCGAGCATCCGAGCAGTCGGCAGCTGGGCAAGCGCCTGGACGTATCCCACACCACCATCGCCAACAAACTGCGCGATTACGAAATCCTCAAGGCCGGCAAGTAACAACTGGCACAACTTGGTCCAAAAATGTGGGAGGGGGCTTGCTCCCGATAGCGGTGTGTCAGCCACAGATTGATGAACTGACCCACCGCCATCGGGAGCAAGCCCCCTCCCACATTGGATTTGTGTCGTCTACAAGGCCGAGGCTTGCCGTGAGCGGCAGTAGTCCGCCGTTTTTTCGACTCTCATCCACGCTCTAAATCTTGCCGCATACCCGCAAACCCCCGTCCCGCCTGCGCTTTAGCCAGTTTTGAAAAGTTGGTTCGCAAATTGCTTAAGCCTCATCAGTACAGCGGTGGACGGCAAGCGTCCGTCAGAAAGAGGATAGAGCGTGGACAAGTACCTTTACGTGGCAATGACCGGCGCCAGCCAGAATGCTCTGGCGCAGAAGGCCCATGCCAACAATCTGGCGAACATTTCCACCAACGGTTTCCAGCGCGACCTGGAGCAGGCGCGGTCGATGCCGGTGTTCGGTGACAGCTTTCCGGCGCGGGCTTTTGCCCTGACCGAACGGCCGGCCACCGACTTCACGCCCGGCGCGATGATCGAAACCGGACGTGACCTGGACGTGGCCGTCAGCGGCGACGGCTGGATGGCCGTGCAAACCCCGGATGGCAGCGAAGCCTACGTGCGCAGCGCCAGCATGAACGTGGATGCGCTCGGTGTGCTGCGGGCCGGCAACGGTATGCCGATCATGGGCAACGGCGGCCCGATTGCCGTGCCGCCCCAGCAGAAAATCGAAGTGGGCGCCGACGGCACCATCAGCATCCGCGCCATGGGCGAAGGCCCGCGGGTGATGGCCGAAGTGGACCGTATCAAGCTGGTCCAGCCCGACCTCAAGAACATGAACAAAGGCTTGGACGGCACCATCCACACCAAGGATGGCCAGCCGGCCCAGGCCGACGCGAACGTCAAGCTGACCTCGGGCTTCCTGCAGGCGAGCAACGTCAATGCGGTTGAGGAAATGACCGCGGTACTGGCGCTCTCCAAGCAGTTCGAGCTGCACATCAAGATGATGAACACCGCCAAAGAAGATGACCAGGCCATGACCCGCGTCTTGCAGATGAGCTAACAGCCTTGATTGGCTTTTAAATAAACAGCGCAGCACGGCGCCAACAAACAGGCGCACGAAGGAGAACAGCATGCTTCCGGCTCTATGGGTTGCCAAGACAGGCCTGTCCGCCCAGGACACTAACCTGACCACCATTTCCAACAACCTGGCGAACGTGTCGACCACGGGTTTCAAACGTGATCGCGCCGAATTCCAGGACTTGCTCTATCAGATCAAGCGCCAGCCAGGCGCCCAGTCGACCCAGGACAGCGAACTGCCGTCGGGCCTGCAACTGGGTACCGGTGTGCAGATCGTCGGCACCCAGAAAAACTTCAGCGCCGGTAACCTGCAACAGACCGGCCAGCCGCTGGACATGGCGATCAATGGCCGTGGCTTCTTCCAGATCCTGCAACCGGATGGCACTACGTCCTACACCCGTGACGGTACCTTCCACTTAGACTCCAACGGCCAGATCGTGACCGCCAATGGTTTTGCCCTGGAGCCAGCCGTGGTGGTCCCGGCAGACGCCAAGACCTTCACCGTCGGCAACGACGGCACCGTGTCCATCACCGTGGCCGGCAACCCTGCGTCGCAAGTGATCGGCAACCTGCAAACCGCCGACTTCATCAACCCGGCCGGCCTGCAGGCCATGGGCAACAACCTGTTCCTCGAAACCGCTTCCAGCGGCGCGCCGCAAATCGGCACCCCTGGCCTGAACGGTTTCGGCACCACGCTGCAAAGCACCCTGGAAACCTCCAACGTCAGCACGGTTGAGGAGATGGTCAACATGATCACCACCCAGCGCGCCTACGAGATGAACTCCAAGGTGATTTCCACCGCCGACCAGATGCTTTCGTTCGTAACGCAGAATCTGTAATCAGTCTATGGGGCGCCCTTGAAAGCGCCTGCAACACCGTGAGGTTAGGGTCATGAATCGCATTGTTTCTGTTCTGGCATTGAGTGGGATCGCCGTGCTTGCGGGCTGTGTCGCCCCGTCGCCGAAACCCAATGACCCGTACTACGCGCCGGTGTTGCCGCGCACGCCGTTGCCGGCGGCGGCTAACAATGGCTCGATCTATCAGGCCGGTTTCGAGCAGAACCTGTACAGCGACCGCAAGGCATTCCGGGTCGGTGACATCATCACCATCACCCTGAACGAGAAGACCCAGGCCAGCAAGAACGCCAACTCGCAGATCGGCAAGACCAGCAAGACCGGTATCGGCCTGACGTCGCTGTTCGGCGGCGGCCTGACCACCAATAACCCATTGGGTGACGGCGACCTGAGCCTCAGTGCCGGCTACAGCGGCGACCGCGCTACCAACGGCAAGAGCGCGGCGGGGCAGGGCAACAGCCTGACCGGCTCGATCACCGTGACCGTGGCCGACGTGTTGCCCAACGGCATCATCGCCGTACGCGGTGAAAAGTGGATGACCCTCAATACCGGCGACGAGTTGGTGCGCATTGCCGGCATGGTGCGTGCCGATGATATTTCCACCGACAACACCGTGCCGTCGACGCGGATTGCCGATGCACGGATTACCTACTCGGGTACAGGTTCGTTTGCTGATGCAAGCCAGCCGGGCTGGTTCGACCGTTTCTTCCTTAGCCCGCTGTTCCCTTTCTAGGTGGCCATTTTGAACTTCAAGCAGTTGATGGCGGCGGTCGTGTTGCTGTGCCTGAGCGCTGTCGCCCAGGCTGAACGCCTGAAAGACATCGCCAGCATTTCCGGCGTGCGCAGTAACCAGTTGATCGGTTATGGCCTGGTGGTGGGGCTCAATGGCACGGGTGACCAGACCACCCAGACCCCGTTCACCCTGCAAACCTTCAACAACATGCTGTCGCAGTTCGGCATCAAGGTACCGCCAGGCTCGGGCAACGTGCAGCTGAAGAACGTCGCGGCGGTGTCGATCAGTGCCGATTTGCCGGCGTTCGCCAAGCCGGGGCAGGTGGTGGATATCACCGTGTCGTCCATGGGTAACTCCAAGAGCCTGCGTGGCGGTACGTTGCTGATGACGCCGCTCAAAGGTATCGACGGCAACGTCTACGCCATCGCCCAGGGCAACCTGGTGGTGGGCGGGTTCGACGCCGAGGGCCGCGACGGTTCGAAGATCACCGTCAACGTACCGTCGGCCGGGCGCATTCCCGGTGGCGCTACGGTTGAACGCACCGTGCCGAGTGGTTTCAACCAGGGCAACAGCCTGACCCTGAACCTCAACCGGTCCGACTTCACCACCGCCAAGCGCGTGGTCGACAAGATCAACGACATGCTCGGCCCAGGCGTCGCCCAGGCCATCGATGGCGGTTCGGTGCGTGTGACCGCGCCCTTGGACCCCAGCCAGCGCGTGGACTACCTGTCGATCCTGGAAAACCTGGAGGTCGACCCCGGCCAGGCGGTGGCCAAAGTCATCATCAACTCGCGCACCGGTACCATCGTGATCGGCCAGAACGTCAAGGTCTCGCCGGCGGCGGTGACTCACGGCAGCCTGACTGTGACCATTACCGAAGACCCGATTGTCAGCCAGCCTGGGCCACTGTCCAACGGCCAGACGGCGGTCGTCCCGCGTTCGCGGGTCAATGCCCAGCAGGAAGCCAAGCCGATGTTCAAGTTCGGCCCCGGTACCACCCTGGACGAGATCGTCCGCGCGGTGAACCAGGTGGGCGCAGCCCCTGGCGACTTGATGGCGATCCTCGAAGCCCTGAAACAGGCCGGCGCTTTGCAAGCCGACCTGATCGTGATCTGAGGCCATGGTCATGGATATGCGCAAGAGCGGGATCAGCAGCACGGCGGACTCGGGGTCTTACTCCGACCTGAACCGGCTTAACCAGCTCAAGGTCGGTGCCGACAAGAACAGCGACGGCAACATGCGCAAAGTCGCGCAGGAGTTCGAGTCGTTGTTCTTGAGCGAGATGCTCAAGTCCATGCGCTCGGCCACCGAGGCCCTGGGCAAGGACAACCCGATGAACACCCCGGCGGCCAAGCAGTACCAGGAAATGTACGACCAGCAATTGGCAGTGTCGATGTCCCGCGAAGGCGGTGGTATCGGCCTGGCCGACGTGCTGATGCGCCAGATGCAGAAGAACAAACCGGTGGACGCCCAGGCGGCCACCTTGCAGGGCCCGGCAGCCGATGCCCCGGCGAAAAAAGCCGACGTGCCGACGGAAATCGCCGCCGGCACCCAGGCGCAAGGCCCGTTGGGTCGCTCCAACGGCCAGCGCCCGTTGTGGGCCTACCGCGTGGCGGTGCCCGAGGGCGCCAGTGCGCATGCCAACGATATGGAGCTGATGAACCAGCGCCGTATCGCCTTGCCAAGCAAGCTGACCGACCGCCTGCTCGCCGGCATCGTGCCGAGCACGCCGGTCGCTGCGCAAACCACCAGCGCGCCACTGCGCAACAGTGCCGCCGACGACAACGTGGTCAACAGCACCGCCCGCAGCGTTGCCGTGCCGAGCGGCAAGATGCAGGTCTACGGCCGCGCCATCGCCCAGCCACCGCTGGCACCGGCGAAAAAAGCCTTCAGCTCGCAGGATGAATTCGTCGCCACCATGCTGCCGATGGCCAAGGCCGCCGCCGCGCGTATCGGTATCGATCCGAAGTACCTGGTGGCCCAGGCCGCCCTGGAAACCGGTTGGGGCAAATCAGTGATGCGCGCCGAGGACGGCAGCAGCAGCCACAACCTGTTCGGCATCAAGGCCGGCCAGAGCTGGCAGGGCGGCCAGGCGCGTGCGATCACCAGCGAGTTTCGCGACGGCGCGATGGTCAAGGAGACGGCGCAGTTCCGTTCCTACAGCTCCTATCAGGACAGCTTCCATGACCTCGTGACCCTGCTGCAAAGCAATGATCGCTATAAAGAAGTTGTGAAATCAGCCGATAACCCGGAACAGTTTGTACGCGAGTTGCAAAAGGCCGGTTATGCAACCGATCCAGCCTATGCCAGCAAGATTTCGCAGATCGCCAAAAACATGAACAGTTACCAGAACTACGCTGCCGCTGGCGCAACCACACATTTATAAGGTCTGAACCATGAGTTTGCTCAGTATCGGGATGTCAGGGCTCAATGCCGCTCAAGGATCGTTGTCGGTCTTGAGTAATAACATCGCCAACGCCAACACCTCGGGTTATTCGCGTCAGCAGACCACGCAGAATGCCAATGCCAACAACCCTTACGGCGGCGTGTACATCGGCAGCGGCACGACCCTGGCCGATGTGCGCCGGGTGTATAACGAATTCCTCGACGCGGCCTACCAGAACAGCACGGCGCTCAACAACGACGCCAAGGCCTATTCCAGCCAGGCCAGCGCCATCGACAAGACCCTGTCGGACAAGACCACCGGCATGTCTTCGGTACTCAGCGCGTTCTTCGCCGCTGTGCAGACCTCGGCGGCCAACCCCAGCGATGTGTCTGCCCGGCAAGTGCTGCTGACCAGCGCCCAGACCCTGAGCAACCGTTTCAACTCGATCTCCAGCCAATTGAATGAGCAGAAAGAGTCGATCAACGGGCAGTTGGTGACCATGAGCGATCAGGTCAACCAGTTGACCTCCTCGATTGCTTCCCTCAACAAGCAGATCACTCTGGCCCAAGGCTCCAGCAACAGCGCCCCGGCCAACCTGCTGGATGCGCGTAACGAGGCAGTGCGTTCGCTCAATGAACTGGTCGGCGTGACCACCAGTGAAAAGAACGGCGTGTTCAGCGTCAGCACCGGCACCGGCCAATCCCTGGTATTGGGCGATCAGTCCAACACGATTTCGGCGGTATCGAGCAGCAACGATCCAAGCCAGTACACCATCCAGCTCAATGCCGGCGGCGGTACGGCGATCGACCTGGGCAACGTGCTCAGTGGCGGCAGCATTGGCGGTTTGTTGCGTTATCGCAGCGACGCCCTGATGCCGGCCATCAATGACTTGGGGCGCATCGCCCTGGCGACCGCCGATACGGTCAACAGCCAACTGGGCCAGGGCCTGGATCTGAACGGTGACTTCGGTGCGTCGCTGTTCAAGGACATCAACAGCGCGGCCGCGATTGCCCAGCGCAGTCAGGGCTCGATGGGCAACAGCAGTGGCTCCGGCAACTTGAAGGTGAGCATCAGCGACACCAGCAAGCTGTCGACCTACGACTATAAAGTCACCTTTACCAGCGGCAACAACTACACCGTGGTGCGTTCCGACGGCAAAGCCATGGGCGCGTTCGACACCACTACCACGCCGCCACCGGTGATCGACGGCTTCACGCTGGCCCTGGATGGCAAGGGGCCGATTGCGGCGGGCGACAGTTTCAAAGTCAGCCCAACGGCCACGGGCGCGGCGACCATCGGCACCGCGTTGACCGACGCCAATAAAATCGCGTTCGCCGGGCCATTGCTGGGCGAGGGCAGCAAGACCAATCAGGGCACCGGCACCTTTACCCCGCCGACCCTGACCCTGCCGATCGATATTCATGGTGGTGCCGACACCGCGCAATTGCGTACCGGCATTGAACATTCGATGCCGGTAAAGATGGTGTTCGGCAAACCTGCGGCTGATGGCACCCAGGGCTACACGCTCAACGATGCCCAGGGTAACTCGATCGGCACCGGCACCATCGTGCCGGGCCAGGGTAACAAGATCACCGTCGACGTACCGATGCGCGATGCCAACGGCACGCTGCTGGTGCCAGCCAAGAGCTTCAAGTTCGACACCACCGTCGCCGGTTCGCCAGCCGATGGCGACAGCACTACGTTTTCCTTCAACGCCTCGGGCAAATCGGATAACCGTAACGCCCAGGCCCTGCTCGACCTGCAGACCAAAACCACGATCGGCCTGTCCGATGGCAGTGGCGGCGGCTTGAGCCTGGTGGCGGCCAACAGCCGCCTGGTCTCGACCGTGGGCGCCAAGGCCGCTTCGGCCAATACCGACACCACCGCCACCGGCGCCTTGCTCAAGGCCAACCAGGACGCGCGCAACTCGGTGTCCCAGGTCAACCTGGATGAAGAGGCGGGCGACATGATCAAGTTCCAGCAGTACTACACCGCGTCGTCGCAGATCATCAAGGCTGCGCAAGAAACCTTCAGCACGCTGATCAATAGTCTTTAAGGGAGTCTGGGACGATGCGTATTTCTACCGCTCAATATTTCGAAACCAGTTCCGCCAAGTATTCGGATAACTACTCCAGCGTGGTGAAAGCGCAGGAGCAGGCCTCTACGGGTGTGCGTGTGCAAACCGCTTCCGATGACCCGATCGCGGCGGCGCGTTTGCTGATGCTGCAACAACAGAAAGACATGCTCAGCCAGTTCAACGGCAACATCACCAGCCTGAAAAACTCCCTGACCAACGAAGAAAGCGTGCTGGGTTCCATCAATGATGCGCTGCAAAAAGCCAGCGAGCTCGCCCTGCGCGCCGGCGGCTCGCTCAGCGATGCGGATCGCAAGTCGATTGCCGGTGAGATCGGTGCCATCGAGGACCAAGTATTGGGCTTGCTCAACAGCAAGGACTCGTCGGGTAATTATCTGTTTTCCGGCTCAAGGACTTCGACCCCTCCCTACAGTCGCAACAGCGATGGCACTTACAATTACCAGGGTGATGAAACGCCCCTGAGCCTGCAGGTTTCCGACACGCTCAAAGTCAACGCCGGTGATACCGGAAAGAGCATCATGGGTGGCGCCATCAACTCGGGTCGCACCCAGGCGACGTGGATTCCGCCTGCCGTGGTACCGCCGGCGACTGCGCCGGTGCCGAACGACAACAAAGTGGCGTTATCGGCTGGCCTGGTGACGTCGGAAACCGACTACACCAATAAATTCGCGGACGGCCAGCCTTACCAGCTGACGTTCACCAGCAGCACGCAGTTCAAGGTGTCCGACCGAAACGGCAACGACATCACCTCCGAAATTGCGGGCAATGGCAGTTTCGACGCCAGCAAGGAGGAGGGCGCCACGGTGAGCGTGCGCGGAGTGAATTTCGATATCACCCTTAACCTCAAGGATGTCGCCACCGGGCCGAGTTCCGATGCGCTGGTCAAGGACCGTTCGTTCAGTCTGGCGGCCAAGCCGGACAGCTTCAGTGTCTCGCGTACGCCCAGCAACGCCTCTGCCGCGCAATTGACCAATGCCACCGTGAGTAACCAGGCGGCCTATGTCAGCACGTTCCCGGCCAACAATGGGGCGGTGATCAAATTCACCAGCGCCACTGCTTATGAAGTGTATGCCCAGCCCTATACCGCCGACAGCAAGACGATTGCCACGGGTGATACGGGCGGCGGCACGACAGTCACCGCTGCCGGGGTAAGCTTTGATGTCAGCGGCACGCCGCAGGCTGGTGATCAATTCGCGGTCTCGGCCAGCACCCAGAAGACCCAGAACGCGTTGGATACCTTGAGCCAGTTGCGCCAGGCCCTGGAGCAACCGGCCGACGGCAACCCGGCGGCGATGCTCAAGCTTCGGGACGTGCTGGATGCATCCATCAGTAACTTTTCCAACACCCGCACCCAGATCGACGGTGTGCGAGGCTCTATTGGTGCACGGCAGAATGCGCTGGATATACAGACCAGCGAAAACACCAGCATCGGCCTGGCCAACACCAGTACCATGAGCGATCTTGGCAATATCGACACGGCACAAGCGGCGATCAACCTGACGTTGCAGCAGACCATGCTGCAAGCTTCGCAGTTGGCTTTCGTGAAAGTCTCTCAGTTGAGCTTGTTCAACAAGATGTAAGCGCGCAACAGAGCAGCCCGACGGCCCAGCCTGGAAACAGGCTGGGCCGTTGTCGTTCATAGGCTTAATTGTTTGAAGGTTTTGCATAAACCACACAAAATTGAGTGACCTGCGAGTCATAAAGCGCATCTTCACTGTATCGTGTGAAAAGGATAAGTCGCCTTGCTGTGGTTATTGCGCGGCTTTCAGCGAAATTTTTATGGGGTTATCCCCTTTATTGTCAGCACTTCGGGCGCAGTCCCTGGGGTGTTCTCCAGCTATTTAGTATTGGGAAGCCACAATGATTGGCATAAAAAGCATCGCCAGTTACGTGCCGGCGGACGGTATCGATAACTACGCCCAGGGTGCCAAATTCGCCAAGGATGAAGAATTCATCATTGGCAAGATCGGTTCGGCGTTCCTGCCGCGCAAGGAAGCCGCGCAGGAAACCTCCGATCTGTGTGTCGAGGCGGTCAACGCTTTGTTTGCCAACAACCCGGACTTGAAGCGCGAGTCCATCGACGCCGTCATTGTGGTCACGCAGAACGGCGATGAAGAAGGGCTGCCCCACACCGCAGCCATCGTTCAGGACAAACTGGGCCTGCCAACCCACGTGGCCGCCTTCGATATTTCCCTGGGCTGTTCCGGTTACGTGTACGGCATCTACGCGATGAAGGGCTTCATGGAAGCCACCGGCCTGAAAAACGGCCTGCTGATCACCGCCGACCCGTATTCGAAGATCGTCGACCCGGAAGACCGCAACACCACCATGCTCTTCGGCGACGCCGCCACCGCCACCTGGATGGGCGAAGACGCGCCGTGGTTGCTGGGCAAATCCAAGTTCGGCACCGACGGTTCCGGTGCGCCGCACCTTAAGGTCAGCGATGGCGTGTTCTTCATGAACGGCCGCCAGGTGTTCAACTTCGCCTTGCTCAAGGTGCCGGCGCATTTGCACGAGCTGCTCGACGAGTCGGACCTCAAGGCCGATGACATCGATGCGTTCTGCATTCACCAGGGCAGTGCGGCGATTGTCGACGCCGTGGCGCGCCGTTTTGAAGATGCGCCGGTGGACAAGTTCATCAAGGACATGGTCGAGACCGGCAATACCGTGTCGTCGAGCATTCCGTTGCTGCTGGAAAAGCACGTGATGGACGCCACCTGGAAGCGCGTGGCGATCAGTGGGTTTGGCGTGGGCCTGTCCTGGGGCTCGGCGATTCTGTATCGCTCCTGACCCTTTAAGAGCGCATAGCAAAACGCCGATGATCGAAAGATCATCGGCGTTTTTTATTTGGCGCCAGAAAAACCAATAAACCCTGGGTTTTCGGTAGTGCTAACCCCTTGAAATGCAAGGGCTGGCACAGGGCTAGTAAAAAAAATCAAAAAAACCCTCAAGCAACCGGCTACCACGACGATAACTATTACGTAGGTTCTCAGGCCACACCCGGCGGTTGCCAGGGCCGGAAGCCGCAGTATCCATCCATCGAGGATTTCGTCATGGCTTTAACAGTAAACACCAACATTGCTTCCATCACTACCCAGAACGGCCTTGGCAAAGCGGCCAACTCGCTGCAAACCTCCATGCAGCGTCTGTCCACTGGTCTGAGCATCAACAGCGCTAAAGACAACGCCTCGGGCCTGCAGATCTCCAACCGTCTGACCAGCCAAATCAACGGCCTGGGCCAAGCTGTAAAGAACGCCAACGATGGTATCTCCATCGCGCAAACCGCTGAAGGCGCAATGCAGGCTTCGACCGACATTCTGCAAAAGATGCGTACCCTGGCTCTGTCCTCGGCTACCGGCTCCCTGAGCGACGCTGACCGTACTTCCAACCAGGAAGAATACCAGGCGCTGACTTCGGAACTGACCCGTATCTCGCAAACCACTACCTTCGGTGGCCAGAAACTGCTCGACGGTTCGTACGGCACCAAAGCCATCCAGGTTGGCGCCAATGCCAACGAAACCATCAACCTGTCCCTGGACAACGTTGCTGCTAACAACATCGGCTCGCAGCAGATCAAGAGCGTCGGCGTTGCACCTAGCACCACAGGTGTTGCCGGTGGCGATATCGGTATCACCGGTAACGGCCAGACCGCTACTGTTACCGTAGCAGCAGGCGCATCGGCGAAAACCATCGCCAGCCAACTGAACGGCGCTGTAGGTGGCCTGAGCGCTTCCGCCAGCACTGAAGCTCAATTCAGCGTGGGTGCTGCCGCCAAGACCGCGCCTGCTACCTTCACCATGACTGTTGGCGGCCAAGCCACCACTTTCACCGGTGTAACCGATACCGCCAGCCTGGCTGACCAACTGAAATCCAACTCTGCAAAACTGGGTATCAGCGTCAACTATGACGAATCCAAAGGCACTTTGTCGGTCAAGTCCGACTCCGGTGAGAACCTGAACTTCAGCGCCTCCACTGACGCCGGTTCGATCACTGTTGCTACCAAAGACGGTAAAGGTGCCTTCGGTACCGGCGTCGCTCTGGCCGACGGCCTGATCGCTACCGGTGCAGTGAACCTGGATTCGTCCAAAGGCTACGCGCTGAACGGTGCTGGTGTGACCGGTCTGTTCGCCGCAGCAGGTACTGCCGCAGCTTCGGCCAAGACCACTGTTGCACAGACCGACGTAAGCAGCGCTTTCAACGCACAGGCTGCTATCGCGGTACTGGACAAGGCTATCGGCGGCATCGATAGCACTCGTTCGGGCCTGGGTGCTGTTCAGAACCGTCTGACCACTACTGTAGACAACCTGACCAACATTCAGAAAAACTCCACCGCTGCACGCTCCACCGTTCAAGACACCGACTTCGCTGCTGAAACAGCTGAGTTGACCAAGCAACAAACCTTGCAGTCGGCTGCTACCGCGATCCTGTCGCAGGCCAACCAACTGCCATCCGCTGTACTGAAGCTGCTTCAGTAATAACGGCGCTTGGTAACTGACGGAAGGGCGCGTTTACGTGCCCTTTCGTCTTTTCGGTTGTAGAGGAGATTGGACATGGACATGAGTGTAAAGCTGGCCTCGTCTTATCCACCGGTAGCCCCTCAAGGCCCGGCCACCGCGGTGGTTGCGGACAAAGACAAAACCAAGGTCGAGGCGATCGTGCCGGCCGCCGGTGAGCCGAAACGGGCTGACCTGGAAAAAGCAGTCACCGATATTCGAGAATTCGTACAAGCGGCCCAGCGCAAACTGGATTTTTCCATTGATGATTCCACCCATCGGGTCGTGGTCAAGGTCATCGCCACTGAAAGTGGTGAAGTGATCCGCCAGATTCCGTCGGAAACGGCCTTGAAGCTGGCACAAAATCTGGCCACCGCCAGTCATGTGCTGTTCGATGAAAAGGTCTGAACTGGCATGAAACTTGTTGCGCTGTTTTCTTGAAGTGCGGTTCGTCAAGAAAACGCCAGCAGCCGTATTAGGAGAAAGACGATGGCGAGTACAACGGTAAACGGTGTGGGTTCTGGCATCGACATCCAGGGCATCGTAAAAGCTTTGGTCGACGCCGATCGGGCGCCGAAGCAGACCCAGATCAATACCCAGTCACAGAAAGCGACTACCCAGCTGTCGTCGATCGGCAAAATCCAGTCGGCGCTGGACGCTTTCCGTGGCGCCATCAAAAGCATGACCGACGACAACAGCTTCAGTGGCCTGACCGGCACTTCGTCAAATGAAAAGGTCGCGACCATGACCACCGCCCAGGGCGCTGCCAACGGCAGCTTCAACCTGGTGGTCAATAAACTCGCTCAGCCTTCCAAACTGTCCACGGTCACCCTGGCTGGCGGCGCTTCGACAGTGGTCAACAAGGGCGATACCGCAACCACCCTGACCATCTCCCAGTCGGGTAAAAAGTTTGATCTGAGCGTGCCGCCGGGCGCAACCCTGCAGCAGGTGCGTGACTCGATCAACACCCAGTTCGGCACCGTCGGGCTTAGTGCCAACATCGTTACCGACTCCACCGGCTCGCGCATGGTGTTGACTTCCACCACGGGTGGCGTCGGCTCGGACCTGACGTTGTCGGGCAACTCGGGTATTGATACCGGCTACAAAGTGATCGATACGCCGCAGAACGCCGAGTACACCATCGATAACGTGCCCTATACGTCCAAGACCAACAACATCACGGACGCGGTGAGCGGGGTCAGCATCAAGCTGCTGTCGGTTTCACCGCCCGTGGATACGAAGGACCCGGACGGGCCGAAGGCAACCACGACGATTTCCGTGACTACCAGCACCGCGGCGCTCAAGTCCGGGGTCAAGGGCTTTGTCGACAGCTATAACGCTTTGCTCAAGGCGATGAATGCCGAAACCAAGGTGACCAAGGACGCGGCGGGTAACTCGGTATCGGCGACCTTGACCGGTGACGCCAACATGCGCTCGCTGCAAAGCTCCTTGCGCGCCGAGTTCAACGCGTTGTCCGGGAATGGCACCATCAAGTCCCTGGCACAATTCGGTATCAGTACCGACTCCGGTACCGGTCTGTTGACCATGGACGACAAAACCTTCGACAAGATTGCGCTGACCAACTCGGCAGATATCAGCAGTATGTTCAGCGGCAAGACCGGGTTGCTGGCACGCATGACCAATGCCACTGAAGGTTATGCCAAAGCGACCACCGGTATCTTCGCGACGCGCACGACCGCTCTATCCGACAGTCTCAAGACCTTGAGCAAGGACCAGGCGGAACTGGACGTGCATGTGGCGGATCTGCAAGCCAGCCTGACACGCAAATACGCGGCGATGGATTCGCTGGTCGCCCAGTTGCGCCAGCAAAGTAACAACATCATGGGCACGCTCAACGCGCTGAACAACCAGAAAAACAATTGATTGAATGCATGAAAAAAGCCCGGGTCATCTGACCCGGGCTTTGTTTTTTACAGGACCATCGGGGTTAAAGTTTCTAGCAGCCCAGTCGACATAATGGTTACTGAAATCCTTTTCGCTGTCGCCTGTCACGAGGTAGAACCATGAATCCCATGCGAGCCCTTCGCCAATACCAGAAGGTTAATTCCCATGCCCAGATCTCCGAGGCGAGCCCGCATCGCCTGGTGCAGATGCTGATGGAAGGCGGTCTGGACCGCATGGCCCAGGCCAAAGGGGCGCTGGCGCGTGGCGACATCGCTGCCAAGGGCCTGATGCTCGGCAAGGCGATTGATATCGTGATCGGCCTGCGTGACGGCCTGGATGCAGAAAAGAGTGATAACCCGGCCTACGTTCAGCAGTTGGAAAGTTTGTATGCATATATGACTAACCGCTTGATGGAAGCGAACCTGCATAACGACGCCGACATGATCGACGAAGTGGCTCGTTTGCTGATCACCGTAAAAGAAGGCTGGGACGCCATTGCGGCGCAACAGGCAGTAGCAGAATAAGGCCTGAAGCCTTAAGGAGCACGTCATGAGCCACGCACTGCAACGCATTGATGAAACCCGTGAAGCCCTGGTCGACGCACTGGCTGCGCGCAACTGGGACGCCATTGGCGAGTTGGACCTGGGGTGTCGCAACGTGATCGATAACGTGCTCAGCGAAGCGCCGGTGGACGAGAATGCGTTGCGGGAGAAGCTGGAGGCACTGTTGGCGGTGTACCAGCAGTTACTTGAGGTGACGACCGGCGAGCGCCAGGCGATATTCGAAGAGATGTCGCAGATCAACCAAGCGAAAAATGCGTCAAAGGTTTACCATCTGTTCGGCTGATAGGGGCGCGGTTGGTCCGAACGGCGCGTCATATATTTGACTGTGCCAGCATTTTTGACTTAACTAGTGCTGTTTTCAGATTTCAGACGTCTAGTAGAAGATAAGTCTTACAGACGTCTTGATTGCCTTCATTCCGGGGCAGGAAGTTTTACTAGGGAAGTTGCTATTGCATGTGGCGTGAAACCAAAATTCTGCTGATCGATGACGATAGCGTTCGCCGCCGCGATTTAGCGGTGATTTTAAATTTTCTCGGTGAAGAAAATTTACCCTGCGGTAGCCATGACTGGCAGCAGGCGGTCAGCTCGTTGGCGTCGAGCCGTGAAGTCATTTGTGTGCTGATCGGGACGGTAAACGCTCCTGGCGCTGTTTTGGGCTTGTTAAAGACACTGTCAACCTGGGATGAGTTCCTTCCCGTGTTGCTGATGGGCGATATTTCTTCCGTGGACCTGCCGGAAGACCAGCGCCGCCGGGTACTTTCCACCCTGGAAATGCCCCCCAGCTACAGCAAGTTGCTCGACTCCCTGCACCGCGCCCAGGTCTATCGCGAGATGTACGACCAGGCCCGCGAGCGCGGCCGTCACCGTGAACCCAACCTGTTTCGCAGTCTCGTCGGCACCAGCCGGGCGATCCAGCACGTGCGCCAGATGATGCAGCAAGTGGCCGACACCGACGCCAGCGTGCTGATCCTGGGCGAGTCGGGCACCGGCAAGGAAGTGGTCGCGCGCAACCTGCATTACCATTCCAAGCGTCGCGACGGGCCGTTCGTGCCGGTCAACTGCGGGGCGATCCCGGCAGAGCTGCTGGAAAGCGAATTGTTCGGCCACGAGAAGGGCGCCTTTACCGGCGCGATCACCAGCCGTGCCGGGCGCTTCGAACTGGCCAATGGCGGCACGCTGTTTCTCGACGAAATCGGCGATATGCCGTTGCCAATGCAGGTAAAGCTGCTGCGCGTGTTGCAGGAGCGCACCTTCGAGCGCGTGGGCAGCAACAAGACCCAGAGCGTGGATGTGCGCATCATTGCCGCGACCCACAAGAACCTCGAAAGCATGATCGAGGTCGGCAGCTTCCGCGAAGACTTGTATTACCGCCTCAACGTATTCCCAATCGAGATGGCGCCGCTGCGTGAGCGTGTGGAAGACATCCCGTTGTTGATGAACGAGTTGATCTCGCGCATGGAGCACGAAAAACGCGGCTCCATTCGCTTCAACTCCGCCGCGATTATGTCGCTGTGCCGCCACGGCTGGCCGGGCAACGTCCGCGAGCTGGCCAACCTGGTGGAGCGCATGGCGATCATGCACCCCTACGGTGTGATCGGCGTGGTCGAGTTGCCGAAGAAATTCCGCTACGTCGACGATGAAGACGAGCAGTTGGTCGACAGCCTGCGCAGTGACATGGAAGAGCGCGTGGCGATCAACGGCCATGCGCCGGACTTCGGTGCCACAGCCATGCTGCCGCCGGAAGGCCTTGATCTGAAGGACTACCTCGGCAACCTGGAACAAGGCCTGATCCAACAGGCCCTGGACGACGCCAATGGCATCGTCGCGCGCGCCGCCGAGCGCCTGCGTATCCGTCGCACCACTCTGGTGGAAAAGATGCGCAAGTACGGTATGAGCCGCAAAGAGGGCGATGAACAGGCGGATGATTGACGCCTGTTTTTCAACCGGTTGATTCTTAGATAGTTTTTTTTCGGCACGGGTATTGCTACAGCCCTCGCAACGTTCCGTTTAACTGACGGTCAGCCAAGCGAGAGAGCATGATGCCCCACGCCGCCCAACTATCTCCGGCCCCTGCCATCCAGGGGCTGGTTTCGCCTGTAGAGCCGCCGACCCGCCAGGGTCTTGAACAGGCGTTCTCGCAGTTCAACCAGATGTCGAGCCAGCTGACCGATTCCTACAGTCTGCTTGAAGCCCGGGTGTCCGAGCTTAAAGGCGAACTCGCGGTGGTCAGCGCCCAGCGCATGCAGGAACTGGCCGAAAAAGAGCGCCTGGCCAACCGCCTGCAGAATCTGCTTTCGCTGTTGCCCGGTGGCGTGATCGTCATTGATGACCAGGGCCGTGTGCGCGAAGCCAACCCGGCGGCCTGCGACTTGCTCGGCCTGCCGCTGGAAGGCGAGCTTTGGCGCCACGTCATCACCCGCTGCTTCGCGCCGCGTGAGGATGACGGCCACGAAGTGTCCCTTAAAGACGGGCGCCGCCTGTCCATCGCCACCCGCTCCCTGGATGCTGAACCGGGCCAGTTGGTGCTGCTCAACGATTTGACAGAAACCCGTCACCTGCAAGACCAACTGGCACGGCATGAGCGGTTGTCGTCGTTGGGGCGGATGGTCGCGTCCCTCGCGCATCAGATCCGCACGCCGTTGTCGGCGGCGTTGATCTACGCCAGTCATTTGACTGATGAGCAGTTGCCGGCGGCCACCCACCAGCGCTTTGCCGGGCGTCTCAAGGAGCGCCTGCACGAGTTGGAACATCAGGTGCGCGACATGCTGGTGTTTGCCCGTGGCGAATTGCCGTTGACCGACCGCCTGACCCCGGCCGGTTTGATGCAGGCCCTGCAAGCGGCGGCGGCCACGCATATCCAGGGCGCGAGCCTGCGCTGGCAGTGCGACAGCCATCACGGCGAGTTGCTGTGCAACCGCGACACCCTGGTCGGCGCGCTGCTCAACCTGATCGAAAACGCCACCCAGGCCAGCGGCCCCGGGGCTCGCCTCAAGGTGCACCTGTATCGCCGCGAGCAAACTCTGCGCCTGTGCATCAGCGACAGCGGCAGCGGTATAGCGCCGGCCGTGCTGCAGCGCCTGGGCGAACCTTTTTTCACCACCAAGACCAACGGCACCGGCCTGGGCCTGACCGTGGTCAAGGCAGTGGCCCGTGCGCATCAGGGAGAATTGCAGTTGCGCTCCCGGTTGGGGCGCGGCACCTGTGCATTGATGACCTTGCCGCTGTTTTCCAGCGCGGCGAGCGCGGAGTAAAGGGATCATGGCTATCAAGGTTCTATTGGTTGAAGACGATCGCGCCCTGCGTGAAGCATTGGCTGACACGCTGCTGTTGGCGGGCCATGACTACCGCGCGGTCGGCTCTGCCGAGGAGGCCTTGGAAGCGGTGCAGCAGGAGGCGTTCAGCCTGGTGGTCAGCGATGTGAACATGCCCGGCATGGACGGCCACCAACTGCTCGGCCTGCTGCGCGCGCGCCAGCCGCAATTGCCGGTGCTGCTGATGACCGCCCATGGCGCCGTGGAGCGGGCCGTGGACGCCATGCGCCAGGGGGCGGCGGATTACCTGGTCAAACCGTTCGAACCCAAGGCCTTGATCGAACTGGTCGCCCGGCATGCCCTGGGCGTCATCTCGACGGGGGCCGGCGAAGGCCCGATTGCCTTCGAACCGGCCAGCGCGCAACTGCTGGAACTGGCGGCCCGTGTGGCGCGCAGCGATTCCACGGTGTTGATCTCCGGCGAGTCCGGCACCGGCAAGGAAGTATTGGCGCGCTATATCCACCAACAATCCAGTCGCGCCCAGCAACCGTTTATCGCGATCAACTGCGCGGCGATCCCGGACAACATGCTCGAAGCCACCCTGTTCGGCCATGAGAAGGGCTCGTTCACCGGGGCTATCGCGGCCCAGGCCGGCAAGTTCGAGCAGGCCGACGGCGGCACCATTCTGCTCGACGAAATCTCGGAAATGCCCCTGGGTCTGCAAGCCAAGTTGTTGCGCGTGTTGCAGGAGCGCGAAGTCGAGCGGGTGGGCGCACGCAAGCCGATCCAGCTGGACATCCGCGTGGTCGCTACCACCAACCGCGACCTGGCGGGCGAAGTGGCGGCGGGGCGCTTTCGCGAAGACTTGTTCTATCGCCTGTCGGTGTTCCCGCTGGCCTGGCGCCCGTTGCGCGAACGCCCGGCCGATATCATTCCTCTGGCCGAGCGCCTGCTGAACAACCACGTCAAAAAAATGAAACACGCCCAGGCGCGGCTGTCGGCCGAGGCCCAGGCCTGCCTGGTCGCTTACCCCTGGCCGGGTAATGTGCGCGAACTGGACAATGCGATCCAGCGCGCGCTGATCCTGCAGCAGGGCGGCTTGATCCAGCCCCAGGATTTCTGCCTGGCCATGGGCAATGGCGTGGCGCCGTTGCCGAGCCTGGCGCCGGCACCGGTGCTTGCCGAAGCCGAATCGGCCGGCGCCCTGGGCGATGACCTGCGCCGCCGCGAATTCCAGATGATCATCGACACCCTGCGCGCCGAGCGCGGCCGCCGCAAAGAAGCGGCCGAGCGCCTCGGCATCAGCCCGCGCACCTTGCGCTACAAGCTGGCGCAAATGCGCGACGCGGGCATGGATGTGGAAGCGTATCTTTTCGCCACCTGAGCAAAGCCTAGGCTGACAAGCTTTGTCGGCTTTTCTTACGAGTCGCAACGAAGCTGGCACCCTTGTTGCACCTCCCCTGGTAACCGCTGCGTAGTGTCAAAAAATTGCGGGTCGTCGGAGAGAGAAGGTCATGAGCCAGGGTATTGAGTTCAATCGGTTGATGTTGGATATGCGCTCCATGCAAATGGATGCCATGGCTCAACCGAAGTCTGTCGCGCCAGCGCCGGAATTGGGCCAAAGCAGTTTTGCCGACATGCTCGGTCAGGCAATCAATAAAGTCAGTGATACCCAGCAGGCGTCCAGCCAGTTGGCGACCGCGTTCGAGATCGGTAAAAGCGGCGTGGACCTGACCGATGTGATGGTCGCCTCGCAAAAGGCCAGTGTTTCCTTCCAGGCCTTGACCCAAGTGCGTAACAAGTTGGTTCAGGCTTACCAAGACATCATGCAGATGCCGGTTTAAGGGCGAGATTTAAGTCATGGCAGAAGCAGTCGTGGACAACGTACCCGCCAAGACAGACGGCAAGCCGCCGCTGTTTGGCCTGTCGTTCCTGGAAAACCTCTCCGAAATGACCATGTTGCGTCAGGTGGGCCTGATGGTCGGCCTGGCTGCCAGCGTGGCGATTGGTTTTGCCGTGGTGTTGTGGTCGCAGCAGCCTGATTACCGGCCGCTGTACGGCAGCCTGGCGGGCATGGATTCCAAGCAGATCATGGAAACCCTCGCCGCCGCCGACATCGCCTACACCGTGGAGCCCAACTCCGGTGCCTTGCTGGTCAAGGCCGACGATGTGGCGCGTGCGCGGATGAAACTGGCGGCCGCCGGCGTCACGCCGTCCGACAGCAATATCGGCTTTGAAATCCTCGACAAGGACCAGGGCCTGGGCACCAGCCAGTTCATGGAAGCCACCCGCTACCGTCGTGGCCTGGAAGGCGAACTGGCGCGGACCATTTCCAGCCTGAATAACGTCAAGGGTGCCCGCGTACACCTTGCCATCCCGAAAAGCTCGGTGTTCGTGCGTGACGAACGCAAGCCGAGTGCCTCGGTATTGGTCGAACTGTTTTCCGGCCGCTCCCTGGAGCCTGGCCAGGTATTGGCGATCATCAACCTGGTAGCCACCAGCGTGCCGGAGTTGAGCAAGTCGCAGATCACCGTGGTCGACCAGAAGGGCAACCTGCTGTCCGACATGGCCGAAAACTCCGCGCTGACCCAGGCCGGCAAGCAGTTCGACTACAGCCGTCGCATGGAAAGCATGCTCACCCAGCGCGTGCATAACATCCTGCAACCGGTGCTGGGCAACGACCGCTACAAGGCTGAAGTGTCTGCCGACGTGGACTTCAGCGCCGTCGAATCGACGTCCGAGCAGTTCAATCCGGACCAGCCCGCCCTGCGCAGCGAGCAGTCCACCAGTGAACAACGCACCGCCAGCAACGGCCCGCAAGGCGTACCGGGGGCCCTGAGCAACCAGCCGCCGGCACCTGCTTCCGCCCCACAAACCACCGGTGGCGCCGCTGCCACCGCTGGCGCGATTGCAGCCGGCCAACCGCTGCTGGACGCCAACGGCCAGCAGATCATGGACCCGGCCACCGGCCAGCCGATGCTCGCCCCGTACCCGGCGGACAAGCGTAACCAGTCCACCAAGAACTTCGAGCTCGACCGCTCCATCAGCCACACCAAGCAGCAGCAGGGCAAGATCAATCGCCTGTCGGTGTCGGTGGTGGTCGATGACCAGGTCAAGGTCAACGCCGCTGACGGTGCCGTTACCCGCGCACCCTGGAGCGCCGACGAATTGGCGCGCTTTACTCGCCTGGTGCAGGACGCCGTCGGCTTCGACGCCAGCCGTGGCGACAGCGTCAGCGTAATCAACATGCCGTTCTCCGCCGAGCGCGGAGAAGTGATCACCGACCCGGCGTTCTACACCCAGCCGTGGTTCTGGGACATCGTCAAGCAAGTGCTGGGAGTGTTGTTCATCCTGGTGCTGGTATTTGGTGTGCTGCGGCCGGTGCTCAACAACATCACCGGGCATGGCAAGAAACAACTGGCATTGGCCGGTGGCGACGTCGAGTTGGGCGGCATGGGTGGCCTGGACGGCGAGTTGGCCAACGACCGCGTCAGCCTGGGCGGCCCGCAAAGCATCCTGTTGCCAAGCCCGAGCGAAGGCTATGACGCTCAGTTGAACGCAATCAAGAGTCTGGTGGCAGAAGACCCGGGCCGTGTGGCCCAGGTCGTGAAAGAGTGGATTAACGCTGATGAATGATCGAGTCGCTGTTGCCAAGCTCTCCCGGGTCGACAAAGCCGCCGTGCTGCTGCTGTCGTTGGGCGAGACCGACGCCGCCCAAGTGCTGCGCCACATGGGCCCCAAAGAGGTCCAGCGCGTCGGCGTGGCCATGGCGCAGATGCGCAATGTGCATCGTGAGCAAGTCGAACAGGTGATGAGCGAGTTCGTCGAGATCGTCGGCGACCAGACCAGCCTGGGTGTCGGCTCCGATAGCTATATCCGCAAAATGCTCACCTCGGCCCTGGGCGAAGACAAGGCCAACGGCCTGATCGACCGCATCCTGCTGGGCGGCAACACCAGTGGCCTCGACAGCCTGAAGTGGATGGAGCCGCGCGCGGTCGCCGACGTGATTCGCTACGAACACCCGCAGATCCAGGCCATCGTCGTGGCCTATCTGGACCCGGACCAGGCCGGCGAAGTGCTCGGCCACTTCGACCATAAAGTGCGCCTGGACATCATCCTGCGCGTGTCGTCGCTGAACACCGTGCAGCCGGCGGCGCTGAAAGAACTCAACACGATTCTCGAGAAACAGTTCTCGGGCAACTCGAACGCCTCGCGCACCACCCTGGGCGGGATCAAGCGTGCAGCCGACATCATGAACTTCCTCGACAGCTCGGTCGAAGGCCAGTTGATGGACTCGATCCGCGAGATCGACGACACCCTGTCCGGCCAGATCGAAGACCTGATGTTCGTGTTCAACAACCTCGCCGATGTCGACGACCGTGGCATCCAGGCGTTGCTGCGCGAAGTGTCGTCCGACGTGCTGGTGCTGGCCCTCAAGGGCTCGGACGAGGGCGTCAAGGAAAAGATCTTCAAGAACATGTCCAAGCGTGCTTCCGAACTGTTGCGCGACGACCTGGAAGCCAAGGGCCCGGTGCGCGTCAGCGACGTGGAAACCGCGCAGAAAGAAATCCTCACCATTGCCCGCCGTATGGCCGAAGCCGGAGAAATCGTTCTCGGCGGGAAGGGCGGCGAAGAAATGATTTAAGGCGCCCTGCATGTCGAACAAAGATGAGACGCCCAGCGACCTGATTCGCGCGCGGGATGTCGGCGGGTTCGACATCTGGTCGTTGCCCAGCTTCGACCCCCACGTGCCGGAGCCTGAGCCGGAACCGGTGGAGGAACCGCCGGCACAGATGGAAGAAGTGCCGCTGGAAGAAGTCCAGCCGCTGACCCTTGAAGAGTTGGAAGCCATCCGCCAGGAGGCTTACAACGAAGGCTTCGCGGCCGGTGAAAAAGACGGCTTTCGCAGCACTACCCTCAAGGTTCGCCAGGAAGCCGAAGAAGCCCTCAGTGGCCAATTGGCCAGCCTGGAGCGCTTGATGGGCAACCTGTTCGACCCCATCGCCGAACAGGACGCGCAGCTGGAAAAATCCATGGTCGGCCTGGTGCAGCACATCGCGCGGCAAGTGATCCAGCGTGAACTGGTGCTGGATTCCAGCCAGATCGAAAGCGTGATGCGCGAGGCTCTCAAGCTGCTGCCCCTGGGTGTCGGCAATGTGCGGCTGTACATCAACCCGCAGGATTTCGAGCAGGTCAAAGCCTTGCGCGAGCGCCATGAAGAAACCTGGCGCATCGTCGAGGACGCGGCGTTGCAGCCCGGTGGCTGCCGCGTCGAGACCGAGCACAGCCGCATCGATGCCACGGTGGAAACCCGCATCAGCCAGATCATGACCAAATTGCTCGACCAGTTGCATGAGCAGGTGCTGCACCCGGCCGAGCCTGATCTGAGCGTTGACCTGGACGCCACCGATGCGCCTTGACCGCACCAGCTTCGCCAAGCGCCTGGGCAGCTACGCCGAGGCCACCGAGTTGCCCAGCCAGCCGATCCTTGAAGGGCGTCTGTTGCGCATGGTCGGCCTGACCCTTGAAGCCGAGGGCTTGCGTGCCGCCATGGGCAGCCGCTGCATGGTGATCAACGACGACAGCTACCACCCGGTGCAGGTCGAAGCCGAAGTGATGGGCTTTTCCGGCAACAAGATTTTCCTGATGCCGGTGGGCAGCCTCGCCGGCATCGCCCCCGGCGCCCGCGTAGTGCCCCTGGCTGACACCGGGCGCCTGCCGATGGGCATGAGCATGCTCGGCCGCGTACTCGACGGCGCCGGTCGCGCGCTGGATGGCAAGGGCGGCATGAAAGCCGAGGACTGGGTGCCGATGGACGGTCCCACCATCAACCCGCTCAACCGTAACCCCATCAGCGTGCCGCTGGACGTGGGCATACGCAGTATCAACGGTTTATTGACGGTCGGTCGCGGCCAGCGCCTGGGCCTGTTCGCCGGTACCGGTGTGGGTAAATCGGTGTTGCTGGGCATGATGACGCGCTTTACCGAGGCCGACATCATCGTGGTCGGGCTGATCGGCGAGCGTGGCCGTGAGGTCAAGGAATTCATCGAGCACAGCCTCGGTGAGGAAGGGCTCAAGCGTTCGGTGGTCGTCGCCTCGCCGGCGGATGATGCACCGCTGATGCGCCTGCGCGCCGCCATGTATTGCACGCGCATCGCCGAATATTTTCGCGACAAGGGCAAGAATGTCCTGTTGCTGATGGACTCGCTCACCCGTTTCGCCCAGGCCCAGCGCGAGATCGCCCTGGCCATCGGCGAGCCGCCGGCAACCAAGGGCTATCCGCCGTCAGTGTTCGCCAAGCTGCCCAAGCTGGTGGAGCGGGCCGGTAATGCCGAGGCCGGCGGGGGCTCGATCACCGCGTTCTACACCGTGTTGTCCGAAGGCGATGACCAGCAGGACCCGATTGCCGACTCGGCGCGGGGCGTGCTTGACGGGCACATCGTGCTGTCGAGGCGCCTGGCCGAAGAAGGGCACTACCCGGCCATCGACATCGAGGCGTCCATCAGCCGGGTGATGCCGGCGGTGGTGACGCCGGAGCACATGGCCCGCGCGCAATACTTCAAGCAGCTGTGGTCGCGTTATCAGCAGAGCCGCGACCTGATCAGCGTTGGCGCCTACGTGGCCGGTGGCGATCGCGAGACCGACCTGGCCATTGCGCTGCAACCGCAATTGGTGACCTACCTGCGCCAGGGGCTGAACGACAAGATCAGCATGGGCGAAAGCGAAGCACATCTGCAGTCCATCTTCGCCCCCGCGCCAGGCGGCTAAGCCATGGCCAACAGCCGCGCCGCGCGCCTGGCC
Source organism: Pseudomonas sp. R4-39-08 (assembly GCF_003852275.1). Lineage (NCBI taxonomy): Bacteria > Pseudomonadati > Pseudomonadota > Gammaproteobacteria > Pseudomonadales > Pseudomonadaceae > Pseudomonas > Pseudomonas sp. R4-39-08. Next base: position 4,095,900 of record NZ_CP027733.1, on the reverse strand, counting down.
CCGGTGGTGGAAATGGCCGAAAAGGCCGAAAAAACCGCTGTGCAGCGCCTGGGCTATTTCCAGGGCCAGGTGCGCCTGGCGGAAAGCAAGCTGGGCGACCTCGAGCGCTTTCGCCTCGAGTATCAGCAACAGTGGATCGAGCGCGGCAGCAAGGGCGTGTCGGGTCAATGGCTGATGGGGTACCAGGGCTTTCTCAACCAACTGGAAACCGCCGTCGGCCAACAGCGCCAGAGCCTGGCCTGGCACCAGAACAACCTCGATAAAGCGCGCGAAAGCTGGCAAGCGGCGTTCGCCCGCGTCGAAGGTTTGCGCAAGTTGGTGCAGCGCTATCTCGACGAGGCGCGGGCCCTTGAGGATAAGCGTGAGCAGAAGCTGCTCGACGAGCTGTCCCAGCGCCTTCCTCGCCAGGAACAGTTCTAACCAGGGAAACAGGGCACATTTGAACTACTGTGTTGCTCAGATCGAATTCGCCTGCTACACCTTGTGTCTAGTGCCAATGACAAGGAAGCAGTCACATGTCGATCGAGCCAGATGTATCCCTGGATGGGAAGAAGTTGACGATCACGATCAAGGGCCGATTCGATTTCGGCAGCCACCAGGCATTTCGTGATGCCTACGAGCGGTTCTATAAGGTGCCTGAGTCGTACGTCGTGGACCTGAAAGAAACCACTTATATGGACAGCTCGGCCCTGGGCATGCTTCTGCTGCTGCGGGACCATGCCGGTGGCGATAATTCAGATGTGCGCGTGACCAACAGCAACACGGACGTGCGCAAAATCCTCGCCATTTCCAATTTCGACAAGCTTTTCGATATCTCGTGAGAGTCCTGGCGCCCTTATCCGAGCCGCTGACCATCCTGATTGCCGAAGACAGTGCCGCCGACTTGCTGTTGTTGTCGACCATCGTGCGGCGTCAGGGTCACCATGTGCTCACCGCGACCAATGGCGAGCAAGCCGTTGAAGTGTTTGCGCGCGAGCGCCCGCAGTTGGTGTTGATGGACGCGATGATGCCGGTGATGGATGGTTTTCTCGCCGCGCGCTGGATCAAGCAGTTGGCGGGCGAGCAGTTGGTCCCCATTATCTTCCTGACCTCGCTGCGCGAAAGCGCCGCACTGGCCGAGTGTCTGGACGCCGGCGGCGACGATTTCCTGCCCAAGCCCTATAACCAGTTGATTCTGGCCGCCAAGATCAATGCCATGGACCGCCTGCGGCGGCTACAAGCCACGGTGCTGCGGCAGCGTGACCAGATCGCCCGTCACAACGATTACTTGTTACATGAGCAGCGCACCGCCAAGGCCGTGTTCGACAAGGTCGCGCATTCGGGTTGCATCAACGCGGCGCCGAATATCCGCTACCTGCAATCGCCCTATGCACTGTTCAACGGGGACCTGTTGCTGGCGGCCTATACGCCGTCCGGCGACATGCACGTGTTGCTCGGCGATTTCACCGGCCACGGCCTGCCGGCGGCCATCGGTGCCATGCCCCTGGCCGAAGTGTTCTATGGCATGACCGCCAAGGGCTATGGGCTGACGCAGACCCTGCGCGAGATGAACGCCAAGCTCAAGCGCATCCTGCCGGTGGACATGTTCTGCTGCGCCACACTGTTGTGCCTGAGCACCGAGCGGCGCGTGGTGGAGGTGTGGAACGGCGGCATGCCCGAGGGCTATGTGCATGAGGTCGCTACCGGCAAGCGCACGCCGTTGATGTCGCGGCATCTGCCGTTGGGCGTGCTGTCGGCCCAGGCATTCGATGACAGCACCGAGGTCTGGCCCATGGCCCTGGGCGACCGGGTGTTCCTGCTCTCCGATGGGGTGCTGGACACCGCCGACGCCAACGACCAGTTGTTCGGCGCCGAGCGTTTGCAGCAGGTGTTTGCCGCCAACCGCGAGCCCGACCGCTTGTTCGAGGATATCGAGCAGGCGCTGGCGGCATTTCGCGGTGAGGCACGGGACGACGTCAGCATGGTGGAAATCACCTTGCTGTCCGGCCAACCGCTGCGCGTGGCGGAACCTATGTATTCCGACAGTGGCCAGTCGTGCCCGCTGAATTGGTCGGTGAGTTTTGAATTTCGCGCGCAGACCCTCAGGCGCTACAACCCATTGCCGTATCTGCTGCAATTACTGTTGGAGGTCCACGGCCTGCGTGAGCAGAGCGGTGCGCTCTACACGGTGATGGCCGAGTTGTATGCCAATGCCCTCGAACATGGGGTACTGGGGCTGGATTCACAGCTCAAGCAAGATGCCGACGGGTTTGCGCAGTACTACCGCCTGCGCAACGAGCGGCTGGCGCAATTGAACAGCGGCCATATCCGGATACATGTGCAGGTGTCCCCGACTGCAAAGGGCGGCAAGATGACGTTGCGTGTCGAGGACAGCGGGCCCGGCTTCGATGTTGACGAGGTGCTGACGCGGCCGCTGGATGCTGACCGTCTGTCTGGCCGCGGCTTGAGCCTGGTGCGTCAACTTTGCAGCGCGGTACGCTGGTCCGATGGCGGGCGCAGTGTCTGCGTGGAGTTTTGCTGGGAGGCTCTGGCATAATCCGCCGATTCTTGATCAAGGAGCGAGCAAGTGGCTGAGATTCATCTGGACCCCGACGTGCTGTCGGGCTTGCAGGAGGTGATGGAGGACGAGTATCCACGGTTGCTGGAGACCTTCCTTCATGACTCCGAAGAGCGCGTCACCGCCTTGCGCAAGGCGCGTGATGACGCCAAGGCGCTGGGGCGCATCGCCCATAGCTTCAAGGGCAGCAGCGGCAACCTTGGGGCGGTGCGACTGGCGCATTTGTGTCAGCGCCTGGAAGTGGAGTCCGTTGGCACGACGGCGGACCTCGGGGCCCTGGTCGATCAGATCGATCATGAGTTTGCCTTGGTCCGACCGCTGTATGAGTCGGAGCGGCAGCGCTTCAGTCTCTGAAGCACTTCAAACCGCGATTTAGCTGCCCTGGGCGACTTGGCCCGACTCTTGCTCTATCTCTGGATACTGCATCCCCGACCCCCATGCAGTGGAGACCTTTATCTATGCCAGTCGCCCCTAATTCGCTCCTTCAGGCTGCCCCCGCGGCCAAGCCTCAAGCGCCTGCCGCCACCCCTGCGGCGGCTGCGGACCCACGGGACAAGGGCCCTGGCTTCGCTCAAGTGTTCGCCAACCAAGGCGCCAAACCTGCCTTGAAAACCGCCGACGCCCCAGGCAAGTCGGCGCCGACGGCAGCCAGCGATCAATCTGCCGCCAGCACGCCGGCGGTTGCCGATAGCGGCAATCTCTTGCCTGCCAAGCCGGCCAAGGTCGACGAGGACACAGCCGACACAGCCGCCGACCCGTCCCTGGCGCAACAGCCGCCGGCCGATCCGCCGGTCGACCCCGCGCTGATCGCCACGATCACACCCGCTGCCGTGCCGGTGGAAACGCCAGCGCCGACGGCGGCCGTGGAAGATGACAAGCCCCAGCCGGCCGCCGCCGCCCCCGTTGCCGTGAGCGACCAGGCCAAGTCATCGGCCTTCGACCCCGAAGCCGACCCCCTGGATGCCATGCCCGCCGTACGTTTGGCGATGGAGCAGGGCGGTCATGTATCGGCCAGCAGCCAGGCGCCACAGAAAACTGCGCCAGCCACGCCCCTGGATCAACCGACCGCCGCGCAGAACTTCGCGGCAGGCCTGGCCACTACGGTCGATCAACAGGCCACCAAGGACAGCACTGACCAGGGCGGCGACAAAGCCTTCGGCGCGCTGATCGATGACGGCCTCAAGGACCTCAAGGACGCCAGCAGCGACACCCGCGTGGATGACTTCGCCAACCGCCTCGCCGCGCTGACCCAGGCCGCCACGCCAAAAACCGCCAACGCCTTGCCGCCGGTGACCAACGCCCCGCTGGCCATGCACCAGAGCGGCTGGACCGAAGAAGTGGTCAACCGCGTGATGTACCTCTCCAGCGCCAACCTCAAGTCGGCCGAAATCCAGCTGCAGCCGGCCGAACTGGGGCGCCTGGACATCAAGGTCAACATGACGCCCGACCAGCAGGCCCAAGTGAGCTTCATGAGCGGCCATGCGGTGGTCCGTGAAGCGCTGGAAAGCCAGTCCGGGCGCCTGCGCGAGATGTTCGCCCAGCAAGGCATGGGGCAGGTGGACGTGAATGTGTCCGACCAGTCTCGCGGGCAGGAACAGCCGCAACAGCAGAGCCAGGCGCGGGGCGTGAGTAGCGGCCGGAGTAGTTCTGGCGATGCTGCCGACTCTGTCGACGTGGCGGTCGCCGTCGCGCCGGTGGTGAGCAGTGTGATCGGCTCCAGCGCCGTCGACTACTACGCCTGACCCAAGCCGAACACCGTTCAAAATGTGGGAGGGGGCTTGCTCCCGATTGCGGTGTATCAGCAACAAATTTGTTGACTGACACACTGCCATCGGGAGCAAGTCGAATCGTCGCACCGCCCCTCCCACATTTGATCTGTGTTGTCCTGTTGCCCTGGTGCCAGACAACTCTGGCATAACACTTGCTCTTGCCTTTCCGTAGATCTATGAATCCCAGAATAGTGACGGATTATTGGCATGGCGAAGAGCGACGACGCAGCAACTCCCCCCGCAGGCAAAGGCAAGCTCAAGCTGATCCTGCTGATTGTGCTGGGCCTGCTCCTGGCCATTGGCGCCTCGGTGGGTGGCACCTGGTACATCATGCACAGCAGCGCCAGCAAGCCGGCCCCCGCTGCCGACGCCGCCACGAACGTCAAGCAACCGGCAATCTTCGAGCCGATGCTGCCGGCGTTTGTCGCCAACTACAACCAGAACGGTCGCCAACGCTACTTGCAGGTGAGCATCACCTTGCTGGCGCGCAACCAGGCGGACCTGGACGCGCTCAAGGTGCACATGCCGGTGATCCGCAACAACCTGGTGATGCTGTTCTCCGGGCAGAGCTTCGACAGCCTGGCCACTGCGGTCGGCCAGGAAATGCTGCGCCAGAAGGTCACTGCCAGCGTGCAGGAAGTGGCCCAGAAAGAGCTCGGCAAAGTCGTGGTCGAGCAGGCGCTCTTCACTAACTTCGTATTGCAGTAGGACCACGACATGGCCGTGCAAGACCTGCTGTCCCAGGATGAAATCGACGCGCTGTTGCATGGCGTCGACGATGGTCTGGTACAGACCGAAATGGCTGCCGAACCCGGCAGCGTCAAAAGTTACGACCTGACCACCCAGGATCGCATCGTCCGTGGACGCATGCCGACTCTGGAAATGATCAACGAACGTTTCGCCCGATACACCCGTATCAGCATGTTCAACATGCTGCGCCGTTCGGCGGACGTGGCGGTGGGCGGCGTGCAGGTGATGAAGTTCGGTGAATACGTGCATTCGCTGTACGTTCCCACCAGCCTCAACCTGGTCAAGATCAAGCCGTTGCGCGGCACCGCGCTGTTCATCCTCGACGCCAAGCTGGTGTTCAAGCTGGTGGACAACTTCTTCGGTGGCGACGGCCGTCACGCCAAGATCGAAGGCCGTGAATTCACGCCCACCGAACTGCGCGTGGTGCGCATGGTGCTGGAGCAGGCCTTCATTGACTTGAAGGAAGCCTGGCAGGCGATCATGGAAGTCAATTTCGAGTACATCAACTCGGAAGTGAACCCGGCCATGGCCAACATCGTCGGGCCGAGCGAAGCCATTGTGGTGTCGACGTTCCACATCGAACTCGATGGCGGTGGCGGCGACCTGCACGTGACCATGCCGTACTCGATGATCGAGCCGGTGCGCGAAATGCTCGACGCCGGCTTCCAGTCCGACCTCGACGACCAGGACGAACGCTGGGTCAAGGCCCTGCGCGAAGACCTGCTCGACGTCGACGTGCCCCTGAGCGCCACCGTGGCCCGTCGCCAGTTGCGCCTGCGCGACATTCTGCACATGCAGCCGGGCGACGTGATCCCCGTCGAACTGCCGGAAGAACTGATCATGCGCGCCAACGGTGTGCCGTCGTTCAAGGTCAAGCTCGGTTCCCACAAGGGCAACCTGGCGTTGCAGGTGATTGAGCCGATCAATCGCCGCTGATGCACCCCCTATTCATGATTGTTTGCTGCGCCGAGGACATGTAATGGCTACCGAACACGAAAACACTTCCGCCGAAGACCAGGCCCTGGCTGACGAGTGGGCTGCGGCCCTGGAAGAAACCGGCGATGTCGGCCAGGACGATATCGATGCGCTGCTGGCCGCCGACGCTGCCTCCGCGCCGGCCGGCAAACGCCTGCCGATGGAAGAATTCGGCAGCGTGCCGAAAAACAACGACCCGGTGACCCTCGACGGCCCTAACCTGGACGTGATCCTGGACATTCCGGTGTCGATTTCCATGGAAGTGGGCAGCACCGAAATCAACATCCGCAACCTGCTGCAGCTCAATCAGGGCTCGGTGATCGAGCTTGACCGCCTGGCCGGCGAGCCGCTGGACGTGCTGGTCAACGGCACGCTGATCGCTCATGGCGAGGTGGTGGTGGTCAACGAGAAGTTCGGCATTCGCCTGACGGACGTGATCAGCCCGAGCGAACGCATCAAGAAGTTGCGCTGAAATGAAGTACAGCATGGCGGGACTGTTGCTGGCGCTGCCATTGGGCGCCCTGGCGGCTGAGCCGATCGCGCAAGCGGCTGCGGCACCTGCGGTCGGCAGCGTCGGCGGGCAGTTGACGCAACTGATGCTCGGCCTGTTGCTGGTGGTCGGCCTGATTTTCGTGCTGGCCTGGTTGATGCGCCGCGTGCAGCGTATCGGCCCGGGCAACGCCCAGGTTATCGAGCTGATCGGCTCGCGTGCCCTCGGCCCGCGCGATCGTTTGGTGCTGGTGCAGGTCGGCGAGGAGCAGATTTTGCTCGGCCTCACCCCCGGCCGCATTACCCCGTTGCACGTACTCAAGACACCGGTGGACGCGGCCAAGACCGAGGCCGCCACGCCAGAATTCGCCCAGCGCCTGATGGAATTGCTGGGCAAGGATCAGAAGGATAAGAAGTAATGCGCGTGTTCCTGACGCTCATGCTGTTGCTGGCCGCGCCGATGGCCCTGGGCGCCGACCCGTTGTCGATCCCGGCGATCACCCTGGGCACCAATGCGGCCGGCGCGCAGGAATACTCGGTCAGCCTGCAGATCCTGCTGATCATGACCGCGCTGAGTTTTATCCCGGCGTTCGTCATGCTGATGACCAGCTTCACGCGGATCATCATCGTGTTCTCGATCCTGCGCCAGGCCCTGGGCCTGCAACAGACGCCGTCGAACCAGATCCTCACCGGCATGGCGTTGTTCCTGACGCTGTTCATCATGGCGCCGGTGTTCGACAAGGTGAACCAGCAAGCCCTGCAGCCCTACCTGGCGGAGAAAATGACCGCCCAGGACGCCATCGACAAGGCCCAGGGCCCGATCAAGGACTTCATGCTGTCGCAGACCCGCTCCAGCGACCTCGAGCTGTTCATGCGCCTGTCCAAGCGCACCGACATCGCCACGCCGGACCAGGCCCCGCTGACCATCCTGGTGCCGGCCTTCGTCACCTCGGAATTGAAGACCGCGTTCCAGATCGGCTTCATGATTTTCATCCCGTTCCTGATCATCGACCTGGTGGTGGCGAGCGTGCTGATGGCGATGGGGATGATGATGCTCTCGCCGCTGATCATTTCGTTGCCGTTCAAGATCATGCTGTTTGTGCTGGTGGACGGCTGGGCGCTGATTATCGGCACCCTGGCCGGCAGTTTCGGAGGGGTATAGCGCGATGACCCCAGAAGTTGCCGTCGACCTGTTTCGCGAAGCGCTGTGGCTGACCACCCTGATGGTCGCCGTGCTGGTGGTGCCGAGCCTGCTGGTCGGTCTGCTGGTGGCGATGTTCCAGGCCGCCACCCAGATCAACGAACAGACCCTGAGCTTCCTGCCGCGCCTGCTGGTGATGCTGATCACCCTGATCGTCGCCGGGCCGTGGCTGGTGCAAACCTTCATGGAATACATCCTGCAGCTGTACGGCAGTATTCCGCAGTTGATCGGCTGAGCCGATGCAATCGTTACTGGCCTTGACCGACACCCAGATCAGCACCTGGGTGGCCTCGTTCATCCTGCCGCTGTTTCGCGTCACGGCCATGTTGATGGCCATGCCGGTGTTCGGCACCACCCTGGTACCACGGCGTGTGCGCCTGTATTTCGCGGTGGCGATCACCGTGGTGATCGTGCCCGGCTTGCCGCCGATGCCGCCGGTCAACGCTCTCGACCTCAGCGCATTGATGCTGATCGCCGAACAGATCCTGATCGGCGCCATGCTGGGCTTTTCCCTGAGCCTGTTCTTCCAGGCGTTTGTGGTCGCCGGGCAAATCATCTCGGTGCAGATGGGCATGGGCTTCGCGTCCATGGTCGACCCCACCAACGGTGTGTCGGCGGCGGTGATCGGGCAATTTCTGACCATGCTGGTGACCTTGCTGTTCCTGGCCATGAACGGCCATCTGGTGGCGTTCGAGGTCATGACCGAAAGCTTCACCACCTTGCCGGTGGGCTCGGGGCTGGTGGTCAACCACTTCTGGGAACTGGTGGGGCGCCTCGGCTGGGTGCTGGGCGCGTCGTTGCTGCTGGTGTTGCCGGCGATCACAGCGTTGCTGGTGGTCAACATCGCGTTTGGCGTGATGACCCGCGCGGCGCCGCAGCTGAACATCTTCTCGATTGGTTTTCCCTTGACCCTGGTGTTGGGCATGGGGATTTTCTGGGTCGGCCTGGCTGACATTCTCAATCAGTATCAACCGCTGGCGACCGACGCCTTGCAGTTCTTACGTGACCTGGCACGGGCGCGCTGAGCCATGGCCGAGAGCGAGAGTGGTCAGGACAAGACAGAAGACCCCACGGAGAAACGTAAAAAGGACTCCAGGGAAAAGGGCGAGATCGCACGCTCCAAAGAGCTCAATACCGTTGCGACCATGATGGCCGGTGCCGGCGCCTTGCTGATCTACGGCGGTGGCCTGGCGCTGGACTTGCTGGAGCTGATGAAGCACAACTTCACCTTGCCCCGCGAGGTGTTGCTCAACCCGGATTCCATGGGGCTCTACCTGCTGCATTCGGGCAAAATCGCGCTGCTGGCGGTGCAACCGATCCTGATCACCTTGCTGCTCGCCGCGCTGATCGGCCCGGTCGCCCTCGGCGGCTGGCTGTTTGCCGCCAGCAGCATGGCGCCCAAGTTCAGCCGCATGAACCCGGCGGCCGGGCTCAAGCGCATGTTTTCCACCAAGGCCCTGGTGGAGCTGCTCAAGGCCTTGGCCAAATTCATCCTGATTCTGTTCGTGGCGTTGTCGGTGTTGTCGTCCGACATCGACGACTTGCTGCGCATCGCCCATGAACCGCTGGAGTCGGCGATCATCCACAGCCTGCAAGTGGTGGGTTGGAGCGCGTTGTGGATGTCTGCCGGGCTGATCATAATCGCGGCGGTGGACGCGCCGATCCAGCTGTGGGAAAGCCACAAGAAACTGCTGATGACCAAGCAGGAAGTGCGCGACGAACACAAGGACCAGGAAGGGCGCCCGGAGGTCAAGCAACGCATCCGCCAACTGCAGCGGGAGATGTCCCAGCGCAAGATGATGGCCTCGGTGCCCGACGCCGATGTGATCATCACCAACCCGACCCACTACGCCGTCGCCCTCAAGTACGACCCGGAGAAGGGCGGCGCGCCGATGTTGCTGGCCAAGGGCAGCGACTTTACCGCGCTCAAGATTCGTGAAATCGCTGTGGCCAACGACATCTTGCTGCTGGAATCACCGGCGCTGGCGCGGTCGATCTTCTATTCCACCGACCTCGATCAGGAAATCCCCGCCGGGCTGTACCTGGCCGTGGCGCAGGTATTGGCCTACGTCTACCAGATCCGCCAGTACCGGGCGGGCAAGGGCAAGCGGCCCGATCCGCTCAAGGACCTGCCGATCCCGCCGGATTTGCGTCGCGACTCCTGAAAACGCGCTTTTATGTCTGCCTCTGTAGGAGCGAGCTTGCTCGCGAAAAACTCCGAGTCGCCGCGTTCATCCTGATTTGCGCGTTATCGTTACCCACCTTCGCGAGCAAACTCGCTCCTACAGGAGGGTGCCCATTACCTGTCAACTTTGACAGTAGCCAATGCGCCGCCTTCACTGTTTGATACAGCGATGAGCTGCGCAGCCATGCGCGGCTCGGGAGGCGGTGATGGATAGGACTACGGTCAAGTGGTTCGATGCGGTCAAGGGCATTGGTTTTATTGCCCGGGATCGTGATGGCAACGCGGTTGCCGTGCAGTCGACAGATGCCAAGTGCGGTGAAGTCCCGCCAGCCGCACCCACCTTGCGAAAGCCCCGCAAGCGGAAAAAAACACCGAAAGCCCCTCGCTAGCACCCATGGTCGTTTGCGTCTACCTGTCAACTTTGACAGTAGCCAGCGCCAGCGTCTCGCGGTTCTATTGCACCAGGCACTGCGCGCAGGCTGTAAACGAGATGCAGGGAGAACGGTATTGAAAGTGACGACGGGTACAGTCAAACGTGAGCTGGCCAGGGGCAAGTGGCTGATTGCGCTGGATGACGGGCATGACTGCGTCTTTATCGATTGGAGCGATTGGCGGGGGGCTGCACTGTCGATTGGTAAGAAGTTAACGTTTCAAATGATCCATAAACCCCAGGGCGTTTATGCGCTCCCCGTCAGTGCGCGCAACGGTACCGGGACGGGTCCATAAGTGTGTGGAGAACGGCAAGTGTTCAGGCCTCGAATATACGGCCTATTTAAAGACCACCCCGGGTGCAAATGTGGGAGGGGGCTTGCTCCCACCTTTGACCTGAGTCACACCCGCTAGGCTGCGTCGCTTCCAAGGTCATCCCGGGCCCAAAAGCAAAGTTGGAAGGCTTCTTGCAATACCGCCTGCAGGACGCCCCCCAGCGTCAAAACTTTGCTTCAAGGACACGAGGAAGACCGGTGGTAGATCGCTCTCAAATGCTCAGCACGGCCCGTGGCACCCTGACTGACCTGTCGCGGGGCAACCTGGGCGTGCCGTTGTTGTTGCTGGTGATGCTGGCAATGATGATGTTGCCGATGCCGCCGTTCCTGCTCGACGTGTTTTTCACCTTCAACATCGCCCTGTCGGTGGTGGTGCTGCTGGTGTGTGTGTACGCCCTGCGGCCGCTGGATTTCGCGGTGTTCCCGACCATCCTGCTGGTGGCGACCCTGCTGCGCCTGGCGCTGAACGTGGCGTCCACCCGCGTGGTGATGCTCCACGGCCAGGACGGTCACGCCGCCGCCGGTAAGGTGATCCAGGCCTTCGGTGAGGTGGTGATCGGCGGTAACTACGTGGTCGGTATCGTGGTGTTCGCGATCCTGATGATCATCAACTTCGTGGTGGTCACCAAGGGCGCCGGGCGGATTTCCGAGGTGAGCGCGCGGTTTACCCTGGATGCGATGCCCGGTAAGCAGATGGCTATCGACGCCGACCTCAATGCCGGCCTTATCGACCAGAACCAGGCCAAGAGCCGTCGCCTGGAAGTGGCCCAGGAAGCCGAGTTCTACGGCTCCATGGACGGCGCCAGTAAGTTTGTGCGCGGTGACGCCATCGCCGGCCTGCTGATTCTGTTCATCAACCTGATCGGCGGCATGGCCGTGGGCATTTTCCAGCACGGCATGACCTTCGGCGATGCGGGCAAGGTCTACGCCTTGCTGACCATCGGTGACGGTTTAGTGGCGCAATTGCCATCACTGTTGTTATCCACAGCTGCTGCGATCATGGTGACCCGTGCTTCGGGCTCCGAAGACATGGGCAAGCAGATCAGCCGGCAGATGTTCGCTTCGCCCAAGGCGCTGGCCGTGGCCGCCGGTATCATGGCCGTCATGGGCATCGTGCCGGGCATGCCCCACGTTTCGTTCCTGAGCATGGCGGCCATGGCCGGCGGCGCGGCCTACCTGTTCTGGAAGAAACAGAATGCGGTCAAGGTTCAGGCCCTGCAGGAAGTTGCCCGCCAGCAGGAATTGCTGCCATCCCCGGCCCGCGCCCAGGAAACCAAGGAACTGGGCTGGGACGACGTGACCCCGATCGACATGATCGGCCTGGAAGTCGGTTACCGCCTGATCCCGTTGGTGGACCGCAACCAGGGCGGCCAACTGCTGGCGCGGATCAAGGGTGTGCGCAAGAAGCTGTCCCAGGACCTGGGCTTTTTGATGCCCACCGTGCATATCCGCGACAACCTCGACCTGGCCCCCAGCGCCTACCGCCTGACCTTGATGGGCGTGATCCTGGCCGAAGCCGAGATCTACCCGGACCGCGAACTTGCGATCAACCCAGGGCAAGTGTTCGGTTCGCTCAACGGCATCACCGCCAAAGATCCGGCTTTCGGCCTGGAAGCGGTGTGGATCGAAGTCAGCCAGCGCAGCCAGGCGCAGTCCCTCGGTTATACCGTGGTGGACGCCAGTACCGTGGTCGCTACCCACCTCAACCAGATTCTCTACAAACACTCCCACGAGCTGATCGGCCACGAGGAAGTCCAGCAATTGATGGGTTTGCTGGCCAAAGCCTCGCCAAAACTGGCCGAAGAGCTGGTGCCGGGCGTGCTGTCGTTGTCGCAGTTGCTCAAGGTGTTGCAAGCCTTGCTCGCCGAACAGGTGCCCGTGCGCGATATTCGCAGCATCGCCGAGGCCATCGCCAACAATGCCGCCAAGAGTCAAGATACTGCCGCTCTGGTGGCGGCGGTACGGGTCGGTTTGTCCCGCGCCATCGTGCAAAGCATTGTAGGCGTTGAGTCTGAGCTGCCTGTTATCACCTTGGAGCCAAGGTTGGAACAGATATTGCTCAATAGTATTCAGAAGGCAGGGCAAGGCCAGGAAGAGGGCGTTCTGCTGGAGCCAAGCATGGCTGAAAAGCTGCAGCGTTCGTTGATCGAAGCCGCGCAGCGCCAGGAGATGCAGGGCCAGCCGGTGATTCTGCTGGTGGCCGGTCCGGTCCGCGCGATGTTGTCGCGCTTCGGGCGCCTGGCAGTACCGAATTTGCACGTGTTGGCTTACCAGGAAATTCCTGACAATAAGCAAGTGACTATCGTCGCGACAGTAGGGCCCAACGGCTGAGGGTAGTGGGTTATGCAAGTAAAGCGTTTTTTCGCCGCCGATATGCGTCAGGCCATGAAGTTGGTCCGCGATGAGCTGGGCGCCGATGCCGCGATTATCGGTAACCGTCGTATCGCTGGCGGTGTCGAGCTGACGGCTGCCCTGGATTACACGCCTCAGGCCCTGGCTCCGCGTGTGCCGAACATGGAGCTCGAAGACGAGCTGCGCAAGACCGCTTCGCGCATCGTCTCGGCCCAGGCCGAACTGAGCATGCGCGGTGACAGCGACGCCACCACCAACCGCCAATTGTTCGCCGGCCTGCCACTGACCGCCGCCGAGCCGCTGGTGGAACCTACGTTTGTCGAACCGCCACGTCCTGCAGCGCCAGCCCCGGCCGCCGCAGTCGACCAGCGTGTGTTCGATTCGATGCGCTTTGAACTCAACGGCCTGCGCGAGCTGCTTGAAGTGCAACTGGGCTCGCTGGCCTGGAGCCAACTGCAAGGCAGCAAGCCGCAACAAGCCAACCTGTGGCGCCGGCTGCAGCGCATCGGCCTGTCCGGGCCGTTGTCCCGCGACCTGCTGGCGCTGACCGCCGAAGTCGAAGAGCCGCGCCAAGCCTGGCGCATGCTGCTGGCGCACCTGGCGCGGATGATCGCCACCCCGGAAATCGAACCCCTGGAAGAAGGCGGTGTGATCGCCATGGTCGGCCCCGCCGGCATGGGCAAGACCACCACCCTGGCCAAGCTGGCCGCGCGTTATGTGCTCAAGTACGGCGCGTCGAATATCGCGCTGGTGAGCATGGACAGCTACCGCATCGGCGCCCAGGAACAGCTCAAGACCCTGGGCCGTATCCTCAATGTGCCGGTGACCCACGTCGACCCGGGCCAGTCCCTGGCCAATGCCCTCGACCCGCTGCTGCGCAAGCGCGTGGTGTTGATCGATACCGCCGGCCTGCAAGCCAGCGACCCGGCCCTGCGCATGCAGCTTGAAAGCCTGGCCGGACGCGGCATCAAGTCGAAAAATTACCTGGTGCTTGCAACCACCAGCCAGAAACAGGTTCTTACCGCTGCCTATCACAGCTACAAACGCTGCGGCCTGGCCGGTTGCATCCTGACCAAACTGGATGAAACCGCCAGCCTCGGCGAAGTGCTGAGCCTGGCGATCAGTCATGAATTACCGGTCGCCTATCTGACCGACGGGCCGCGGATCCCGGATGATTTGCATCTGCCGCGCCGTCATCAGTTGGTCAGCCGTGCTGTCAGTGTGCAAATGCAAGACGAGCCTAGCGAGGAAGCGATGGCCGACATGTTCGCCGACCTTTATCACAACCCGGCAAAGCGGGTGGGATAAGGCAGGATGAACACCGTGAAATGTACCTACATCGATGGTCTGCAAGCGATACACGCGACCAAGCCATGTAGCCTGCGTCTAAGCAAGACAAGGTAAAGAAATAAAATGGGCAGCATGCATCCCGTACAGGTGATCGCGGTGACCGGCGGCAAAGGTGGCGTCGGCAAAACTAACGTGTCAGTGAATTTGTCCCTGGCCCTGGCAGAGCTTGGCCGTCGCGTCATGCTGCTGGATGCTGATCTGGGCCTGGCGAACGTGGACGTTCTGCTGGGGCTGACACCCAAACACACGCTCGCCGATGTGATCGAAGGCCGCTGTGAGCTGCGCGATGTGCTGCTCCAGGGTCCCGGTGGTATCCGCATCGTGCCGGCCGCCTCGGGCACCCAGAGCATGGTGCACCTGAGCCCGGCGCAGCATGCCGGCCTGATCCAGGCCTTCAGCGATATCGGCGACAACCTCGACGTGCTGGTAATCGACACCGCCGCCGGGATCGGCGAGTCGGTGGTCAGCTTCGTACGCGCCGCGCAAGAAGTGCTGCTGGTGGTCTGCGACGAACCCACTTCGATCACCGACGCCTACGCCCTGATCAAACTGCTTAACCGTGACTACGGCATGAACCGCTTCCGCGTGCTGGCCAACATGGCCCAGAGTCCGCAGGAAGGGCGCAACCTGTTCGCCAAGTTGACCAAGGTCACGGATCGTTTCCTCGATGTCGCCTTACAATACGTCGGTGCAGTTCCCTATGACGAGTGTGTGCGCAAGGCCGTGCAAAAGCAGCGTGCGGTCTACGAAGCGTTCCCTCGTTCCAAGTGCGCACTGGCGTTCAAGGCGATAGCCCAGAAGGTCGATACCTGGCCGTTGCCTGCCAACCCTCGGGGGCATCTGGAGTTTTTTGTCGAGCGATTGGTGCATCAGACGAGCGCAGGGCCTGTGCTATGACATCCAGCGGCTACAACCTTTACAAAAAGTCGGCCCGTGACAGCCAGGGCGAGTTGATCGAGCGCTATGCGCCGCTGGTCAAGCGCATTGCCTATCACCTGCTGGCGCGCCTGCCCGCCAGCGTGCAGGTGGAAGACCTGATCCAGGCCGGGATGATCGGCCTGCTCGAAGTGTCGACCAAATACGACGCAAGCAAGGGCGCGAGTTTCGAGACGTATGCGGGTATCCGTATCCGTGGCGCGATGCTCGATGAAGTGCGTAAAGGGGATTGGGCGCCGCGTTCGGTACACCGCAATACGCGCATGGTCAGTGACGCAATTCGTGCAATTGAAGCAAAAACCGGTCGTGACGCTAAAGATCATGAAGTTGCGGCCGAACTCCAATTGAGTCTCGACGATTATTACGGGATTTTGAACGATACCTTGGGCAGCCGCCTGTTCAGTTTCGACGACCTGTTGCAGGACGGCGAACACGAAGGGCTGCACGAGGACGGCGCGAGCGCGCATATGGAACCGTCGCGCGATCTGGAAGATGAACGTTTCCAGGGAGCGCTGGCGGAGGCCATTGCCAATTTGCCGGAGCGCGAGCGCCTGGTGTTGGCGCTGTACTACGACGAGGAGCTGAACCTCAAGGAAATCGGTGAGGTCCTGGGGGTCAGCGAATCGCGTGTCAGCCAGTTGCATAGCCAGTGCGCGGCCCGCTTGCGGGGGCGGTTGGGAGAGTGGCGCGCGCGCTGACAGGCAGTGTGGGGACACTGCAGACGCTACCGCGAAGGTTTCGGCCTTCGCGGGTTCGCTCCGTGGTGCCCTGGGCAGTCCTTTTTGTGTAACGCCTGTTGATTGAAGTGGCGCGTCCAGGTGCTGGGCGCGTTTAAGACTGCTTGGAGGTCGAATTGGACAAGAACATGAAAATCCTCATCGTTGATGACTTCTCAACGATGCGGCGGATCATAAAAAACCTGTTGCGTGACCTTGGGTTCACTAACACGGTCGAGGCGGATGACGGCATTACGGCGATTCCGATCCTCAACAGCGGGAGCATCGACTTTCTGGTAACCGACTGGAACATGCCCGGCATGACCGGTATCGACTTGCTGCGCCATGTGCGCGCCGATGAAAAACTGCGCAGCCTGCCGGTGTTGATGGTGACCGCCGAAGCCAAGCGTGAACAGATCATCGAAGCCGCCCAAGCCGGGGTAAACGGCTATGTGGTCAAGCCATTCACTGCCCTGGCCTTGAAAGAGAAGATCGAAAAAATCTTCGAACGCATCGGCCATTGATGCTGCCACGGGGGAGCTATGGACCATAACGAAACGTCACAGGGCGATTTTGAGTCGACCCTGAAAAAACATGCTCACCAGTTGGTCGAATGCCTTGAAAAGGGCCAGTTCGGCGATGCGGTGCAGTTGATCCATGAGCTTAACCAGACCCGTGACCGCGGCCTGTACCAGGAAGTGGGCAAGCTCACGCGTGAGCTGCACAGTGCGATCGTCAATTTCCAGATTGACCCGCGCATGCCCCAGGCCGAAGAAATTTCCCAGATCACCGATGCCACCGAACGCCTGTCCTATGTGGTCAGGCTGACCGAGGCTGCGGCCAACCGCACCATGGACCTGGTGGAAAACGCCACGCCTCTGGTCAACGGCATGGCCAGTGAAGCCCAGGCCTTGAGCGTTGACTGGGGCCGCTTCATGCGCCGCGAAGTGGGGGCTGAAGAGTTCCGTGAACTGGCGCGTCGGGTCGACGGTTTTCTGTCGCGCAGCGAGCAGGAAAACCGCACGGTGGCCGGCAACCTCAACGACATTCTGCTCGCCCAGGATTACCAGGACCTCACCGGTCAAGTGATCAAGCGTGTGACCCAACTGGTCACCGAAGTGGAAAGCAACCTGCTCAAGCTGGTGCTGATGGCCGGCCAGGTCGACCGTTTTGCCGGCATCGAACATGACCGCGAAGCGATCCTCTCGGAAAAAGATCCACAAAAACACCTCGCCAAGGGTGAAGGTCCGCAGATTCATGCCGATAAACGTGAAGACGTCGTATCCGGTCAAGATGACGTAGACGATTTGCTGTCCAGTTTAGGCTTCTAAGGAGCACCCACATGAGCTTCGGCGCCGATGAAGAAATCCTTCAGGATTTCCTTGTAGAGGCCGGCGAAATTTTAGAGCAACTGTCCGAACAACTGGTCGAGCTGGAAAGCCGTCCGGATGATGCGAACCTGCTCAATGCAATTTTTCGCGGTTTTCACACTGTAAAAGGGGGCGCCGGCTTCCTCCAGCTCCATGAGCTGGTGGAGTGCTGTCACATCGCCGAGAACGTGTTCGACATCCTGCGCAAGGGTGAGCGTCAGGTTGACTCGGAATTAATGGACGTGATTCTCGAAGCACTGGATGCGGTCAACGCCATGTTCAGCCAGGTGCGTGAACGTGCACCGGTCACCGCCGCCACGCCGGAACTGCTGGCTGCCCTGGCGCGCCTGGCCGAACCGGCTGCGCAAGCACCGGCTGTGCAAGCCGTGCCTGAGCCAGTGGTGGAAGCCGAGGCGGATGTGACCGACAGCGAGTTCGAGCAACTGCTCGACTCGCTCAATGCGGTCAAGGCCGAGGCTGAAGCACCGGCTGCAACGGCGCCGATTGCCACGCCGACCAGCGAAGACATTACCGACGCAGAATTTGAATCCCTGCTCGACCAGTTGCATGGCAAAGGCCAGTTCGCGGCCGACGCCGTGGCACCGGCGGCTGCGCCAGCGGCACCGGCGACCAACGCCAGTACCGATATTACCGACGACGAATTCGAGGCGCTGCTCGACCAACTGCACGGCAAAGGCACGTTCGTCGCCGAAGCCTTGCCGCAGGTCGCTGCCACTGCCGCCGTCGCTCCGGCGGCCAGCGCAGCACCTGCCGGTGACGGGCTGATTTCTGATAACGAGTTCGAAGCCTTGCTGGACGAGTTGCACGGCAAAGGCAAGTTCACCGAAGTGGCCCCGGCTCCGGCCGCCGCCGCAGCGGTCGCTACAGCCGCACCGGTTGCCGCCGCCAAAGCCGCAGCGCCGGCCGCCAAGCCAGCGCCTGCACCGGCTGCCGCGCCAGCTCCGGCGCGTCCTGCCGCTGCGCCGGTTGCCGATAAACCTGCCACTGAAGCCGAAACCACGGTGCGCGTAGACACTGCGCGCCTGGACGACATCATGAACATGGTCGGCGAGCTGGTGCTGGTGCGTAACCGCCTGGTGCGCCTGGGCCTGAACAGTGGCGATGAAGCCATGCAGAAGGCCGTGTCGAACCTCGATGTGGTCACCGCCGACCTGCAAACCGCCGTGATGAAAACGCGGATGCAGCCGATCAAGAAAGTCTTCGGCCGTTTCCCGCGCCTGGTGCGCGACCTGGCGCGCCAGCTCAAGAAAGAAATCAACCTGGAACTGGTGGGCGAAGAAACCGACCTCGACAAGAACCTCGTCGAGGCCCTGGCCGACCCGCTGGTCCACTTGGTGCGCAACGCCGTCGACCACGGCGTGGAAACCCCGGAAGAACGCGAAGCCTCGGGCAAATCGCGGGGCGGCAAGGTGATCCTGGCGGCGGAACAAGAGGGCGACCATATCCTGCTGTCGATCACCGATGACGGCAAAGGCATGGACCCGGCGATTCTGCGCAATATCGCGGTCAAGCGCGGCGTGATGGACAAGGACGCCGCCGATCGCCTCACCGACACCGAGTGCTACAACCTGATCTTCGCCCCCGGCTTCTCGACCAAGACCGAGATCTCCGACGTGTCTGGCCGTGGCGTCGGCATGGACGTGGTGAAGACCAAGATCAGCCAGCTCAACGGCTCGATCAATATCTACTCGACCAAGGGCCAGGGCTCGAAGATCGTCATCAAGGTGCCGTTGACCCTGGCGATCATGCCAACCCTGATGGTGATGCTGGGCAACCAGGCCTTCGCCTTCCCGCTGGTCAACGTCAACGAGATCTTCCACCTCGACCTGTCGCGCACCAACGTGGTGGACGGCCAGGAAGTGGTGATCGTGCGTGACAAGGCCCTGCCGCTGTTCTACCTCAAGCGCTGGCTGGTGGCATCGGCCAAGCATGAAGAGCAGCGCGAAGGCCATGTGGTGATTCTGTCGGTGGGCACCCAGCGCATCGGCTTTGTGGTCGACCAACTGGTGGGCCAGGAAGAAGTGGTCATCAAGCCGTTGGGCAAAATGCTGCAGGGGACCCCGGGCATGTCCGGCGCGACCATCACCGGTGACGGCCGCATCGCGTTGATTCTCGATGTTCCGAGCATGCTCAAGCGTTACGCCGCACGGCGTATTTGATTCTGGCGGGGCAGGGCGGTAGCGCCCGCCCCGTCTAACGGAGTGTTTATGGTAGTCAAGGTCCTGGTGGTGGACGATTCGGGTTTCTTCCGCCGCCGCGTCTCGGAGATTCTTTCCGCCGATCCAACGATCCAGGTAGTCGGCACGGCCACCAACGGCAAAGAGGCGATCGATCAAGCCATTGCGTTGAAGCCGGACGTGATCACCATGGACTACGAAATGCCGATGATGGATGGCATCACGGCCGTGCGTCACATCATGCAACGCTGCCCCACACCGGTATTGATGTTCTCCTCGCTGACGCATGAAGGCGCCCGGGTCACCCTGGATGCGCTGGATGCCGGCGCGGTGGATTTCCTGCCGAAGAATTTCGAAGACATCTCGCGTAACCCCGATAAGGTCAAGCAGATGCTGTGCGAGAAGGTGCACAGCATTTCGCGCAGTAACCGCCGCAGTCTGTTCAGCGCGCCCGCGCCGACACCTGCGCCTGCACCTGTGGCCGCGCCGACATCATCGTTCAGCCGCCCGGCGCCCGCCCCGGCAGCGCGGCCCGCGCCGGCAGCGCCTACCCGCGCGACTGCACCCAGCGCCCATTCGCCCGCGCCCAAGCGCAAGGCCTACAAACTGGTGGCGATCGGTACGTCCACGGGCGGGCCGGTGGCCTTGCAGCGTGTATTGACCCAACTGCCGGCCAACTTCCCGGCGCCGATCGTGTTGATCCAGCACATGCCTGCCGCGTTCACCAAGGCCTTTGCCGAGCGCCTGGACAAGCTGTGCCGCATCAGCGTCAAGGAAGCCGAGGATGGCGACATCCTGCGCCCTGGCCTGGCGCTGCTGGCCCCGGGTGGCAAGCAGATGATGGTGGATGGCCGTGGCGCGATCAAAATCCTGCCGGGCGACGAGCGCCTCAACTACAAGCCGTGCGTGGATATCACCTTCGGTTCGGCGGCCAAGTCCTACGGTGACAAAGTTCTGGCGGTGGTGCTCACCGGCATGGGCGCCGATGGCCGTGAGGGCGCGCGCCTGCTCAAGCAGGGCGGCAGTGCAATCTGGGCCCAGGACGAAGCCAGTTGCGTGATCTACGGCATGCCCATGGCGATCGTCAAGGCTGACCTGGCCGACGCGGTCTACAGCCTGGATGACATCGGCAAGCATCTGGTGGAGGCCTGCCTCTGATGGATGTCTTGAGCCTGATCGGCATCACCCTGGCGTTTGTCGCCATTATCGGCGGCAACTACCTCGAAGGCGGCCACCTCGGCGCCCTGGCCAACGGCCCGGCGGCGCTGATCGTGATCGGCGGCACCGTGGGCGCGGCGTTGTTGCAGGCGCCGGTGAGCTCGTTCAAGCGCGCCATGCAGATCCTGATATGGATCATTTTCCCGCCACGGGTCGACTTGCCAGGCGGCATCGACCGTGTGGTCAACTGGAGCCTCACCGCACGCAAGGAAGGCCTGCTGGGCCTGGAAAGCGTGGCCGATGCCGAGCCCGACAGCTACGCCCGCAAAGGTCTGCAACTGCTGGTGGATGGCGCGGAGCCGGAGGCGATCCGCAGCATCCTCGAGGTGGATTTCTACACCCAGGAAAGCCGCGACATCAACGCGGCCAAAGTCTTTGAAAGCATGGGCGGCTATGCGCCGACCATCGGCATCATTGGCGCGGTGATGGGCCTGATCCACGTGATGGGCAACCTGGCCGACCCTTCGCAACTGGGCAGCGGCATTGCCGTGGCATTTGTCGCCACCATCTACGGTGTGGCGAGCGCCAACCTGGTGTTGTTGCCGGTGGCGAGCAAGCTCAAGTCGATTGCCATGCGCCAGTCCCGTTACCGCGAGATGTTGCTCGAAGGCATTCTGTCGATCGCCGAGGGCGAGAACCCGCGCTCCATCGAATTGAAGCTCCAGGGCTTCATGGATTGATGCACATGAACCTTGTAGGAGCGAGCTTGCTCGCGAAAAACCTGAGAACAGCGCGTTCATCCAGGATGTTCGCGTTATCGTTGACGATTTTCGCGAGCAAGCTCGCTCCTACAGTTGATTCGTTTTGCGGAGGTCGTCAGTGAGCCGTCGCCGTCGCGAGCCTGAAGAGCACGTCAACCATGAACGCTGGCTGGTGTCCTACGCGGACTTCATCACCTTGCTGTTTGCGTTTTTCGTGGTGATGTACTCGATCTCGTCGGTGAACGAAGGCAAGTACAAGGTTATTTCCGAAGCGTTGATCGGGGTGTTTTCCGACTCCGACCGCGCGCTCAAGCCTATTCCTATAGGCGATGAACGACCCAAGACGGTGACCCCGGCCAAGCCGTTGGTCAACGACAGCGATGAAACCGCCGCCGGTGTCGGCGGCACCAGCGACCCGCTCAAAAGCATTGCCGACGATATCAGCGCCGCATTTGGCGACCTGATCAGCTCCAACCAGATGACCGTGCGCGGCAATGAACTGTGGGTGGAGATCGAGCTCAACTCCAGCCTGTTGTTCGCCAGCGCCGATGCGCTGCCGAGCGACCAGGCCTTCACCATCATCGACAAGGTGGCAGCGATCCTCAAGCCGTTTGAAAACCCGATCCACGTCGAAGGCTTTACCGACAACCTGCCGATCAGTACGGCGCAGTACCCGACCAACTGGGAACTGTCCTCGGCGCGGGCGGCGAGCATCGTGCGCATGCTCGCGATGCAGGGCGTGAACCCCCAGCGCCTGGCGTCGGTGGGCTACGGTGAATTCCAGCCGGTGGCCAATAACGCCACGCTCGAAGGCCGCGCGCGCAATCGGCGGGTGGTGCTGGTGGTGTCGCGCAACCTGGATGTACGCCGCAGCCTGACCGGCACCGGCACGGCGAATGCAACACCGGATGCGGCGTTGAGGCGCGCTGGCACACAAACTGCACCGGCCCCTGCAAAGCCGCTGGTGCGGGCCAGCTCCGTCAATTCTCCGTCACCGGCTCACTAACCTATGCAATGTCTCGGTCGCGCGTGTGCCCACCGGGAGGAATCAACCGAATGAGAGTCTGGGCAGTTGCCAATCAAAAGGGTGGAGTCGGCAAGACCACCACGTCCATCGCGTTAGCCGGCTTGCTGGCCGAGGCGGGCAAGCGCGTGGTCGTGGTCGACCTGGACCCCCACGGCTCCATGACCAGCTATTTCGGTTACGACCCGGATGCGCTGGAACACAGCTGCTACGACCTGTTCCTGCACAAAGGCAGCGTGCCCAGCGATTTGCCTGGGCAACTGCTGCTGCCCACCAGCAATGACAGCATTTCGCTGTTGCCGTCCAGCACCGCCCTGGCCACCCTTGAGCGCCAGTCGCCGGGCCAGAGCGGCCTGGGCCTGGTGATCGCCAAGACCCTGGCGCAGCTGTGGCAGGACTTCGACTACGCGATCATCGACAGCCCGCCCTTGCTCGGCGTGCTGATGGTCAACGCCTTGGCGGCCAGCCAGCAGTTGGTGATCCCGGTACAGACCGAACACCTGGCCGTCAAAGGCCTGGAGCGCATGGTCAGCACCCTGGCGATGATCAACCGTTCGCGCAAGCAGGCCTTGCCGTACAGCATCGTGCCGACCTTGTTCGACCGGCGTACCCAGGCCTCCCTTGGCACCCTGCGCGTACTGCGCGATGCCTATCCGGACACCATCTGGAACGGCTACATCCCGGTGGACACGCGCCTGCGTGACGCCAGCCGCGCCGGGCTCACGCCGTCGCAATTCGACGGCAAGAGCCGTGGCGTGCTGGCTTATCGGGCGTTGCTCAAGCACCTGCTGTCCCAGCAGCTTGTGGCGCAGGTGGCCTGATGAACCGTCCCCTCGACTTCAAGACCCGGCCGCAACTGGCACTGGAATCCTACCTGGATGCCTTGCTGCAGGAGGCGACCGCCGAGGAACTGCCGGAACCGATCCTGGTGCTGGAGCCGGCCGTCGAGCCTGACGCTGCGCTGGATGAGTTCCAGTTGGCGGTGCTTGAGGAGCAGGCCCGCGATGCACACGTGGAAGTGGCGCCGGTGGTGGTGCCGATCACGCCTGACGTGATGGCGCCGGTGGTGGTCGAGCCGATCGTGGAAGTGCACCTGCCGCCGAGCATCACGCCGCCGCCGGTGACCGGCGATGGTCGCCCGTCGTGGGCCGCCGAGCCGTTCGAATGCCTGCTGTTCGATGTCGCCGGGTTGACCCTGGCGGTGCCGCTGGTGTGCCTGGGCTCGATCTATTCCCTGGAAGGCCAGGAGCTGACGCCGTTGTTCGGGCAACCGGAGTGGTTCCTCGGCATCCTGCCCAGCCAGGCCGGCAATCTCAAGGTGCTGGACACCGCGCGCTGGGTGATGCCCGACCGCTACCGCGACGACTTCCGCCAGGGCCTGCAGTACGTGATCTCCGTGCAGGGCTACGAGTGGGGGCTGGCGGTGCATCAAGTCAGCCGCTCGTTGCGCCTGGACCCGAACGAAATCAAATGGCGCAGCCACCGTGGCCAACGGCCGTGGCTGGCGGGCACCGTGATCGAACACATGTGCGCGTTGCTTGACGTCGCCGAACTGGCCGAGTTGATCGCCAGTGGGGCGGTCAAGGAAATGGCGCAGAACAAACGCAGTTGATTGAACAATAAAGGTCGTGCGGTTGCGCGGCCCATTAGCACACACGCCGTCGATAGCGGCATTTGAAGGGGTCAGAAGCATGAACAAGTCAGCGTCCGCACAAGGTTTGGATGATCCGATCCTGCAATGGGTGACCTTCAAACTGGACAACGAGTCCTACGGCATTAACGTGATGCGCGTGCAGGAAGTGCTGCGCTACACCGAGATCGCCCCGGTACCGGGTGCGCCGAGCTATGTGCTGGGCATCATCAACCTGCGCGGCAACGTGGTGACGGTGATCGATACGCGCCAACGCTTCGGCCTGGCGCCAACCGATGTCAACGACAACACGCGCATCGTCATCATCGAAGCCGACAAGCAAGTGGTCGGGATCATGGTCGACAGCGTGGCCGAAGTGGTCTACCTGCGCCAATCGGAAGTGGAAACCGCACCGAACGTGGGCAACGAAGAATCCGCCAAGTTTATCCAGGGCGTGTGCAACAAGAACAACGAGCTGTTGATTCTGGTTGAGCTGGACAAAATGATGAGCGAAGAAGAGTGGTCGGACCTGGAGAGCATCTGATTGTTCCTTGAGGCGGCGGTGATCGTCCTGGCCCTGTTGTGGGCCGGGACTTTGGCGTTTGTGCTGCGCTATGTGCGCCAGCAACGGGAGTTGGCCTTGCAACAGGCCGAGCGCGATGCGGTGCGTGACCGGCGCATTCTGGAGTTGGTCAAGCGTGTCGATCATTTCCAGCAGAGTGCGGTGCGGGTTGGGGATGAAGTGCATGAACTGCGCGCGATTCTCGGGCCGTTGCCGGACAAGTTGGTGCAGTTGGAACAGCGTGATCCTGCGAACCTGTCGTTCGCCCAGGCGGCCAAGCTGGTGGGCATGGGCGCGACGGTGGATGAGCTGACCCAGTCGTGCGGGTTGACCCAGGCCGAGGCGCAGTTGATGAGCAAGTTGCACAAGAGCTGATTCGGGCCGGGCTTGCTGGATTCAATGTGGGAGGGGGCTTGCTCCTGATGGCGGTGTATCAGTCAGCTTAACTAGAGCTGACCCACCGCTATCGGGAGCAAGCCCCCTCCCACATGTTGATCTGCGTACATCAATCAAATTTGTCCAGCCACAGACTTTTCCTCATCCCCAAGGGTCAACATCCTGCAAGCACCTTGACCCAGGAGAGTTCCCCAAATGACCACCGCCAGAGCCCTGTTGATCCTCCACGGCAAACAAGCCCTCAACGAGGACGTGCGCGCGGCTGTGCTGGCCCGGCGTGAGCAGGGTTGGGAGCTGGCAGTGCGGGTGACCTGGGAAGGTGGCGATGCCCAGCGCCTGGTCAATGAAGCCCTGGCCGACGGTTACACCCACATCATCGCCGGCGGTGGCGACGGCACCTTGCGCGATGTGGCCGAAGCCATGGCTCACGCCAATACCGATGCCAGCCTGGTGCTGATGCCGCTGGGCACCGCCAATGACTTCGCCAAGGCCGCCGGCGTGCCGTTGGAGCCGTCTGGTGCGCTGGCGTTGCTGGATGTTGAACCGAGGGCGATTGACCTGGGCCAGGTCGGCGGGCAGATATTCTTGAACATGGCCACCGGCGGTTTCGGCAGCCAGGTCACCGCCAACACCTCCGAAGACCTGAAGAAAATCCTCGGCGGTGCCGCCTACCTGTTCACCGGTTTGTCGCGTTTCAGTGAATTGAAGGCTGCCTACGGTGAGCTGGAAGGCCCGGATTTCCATTGGAAAGGCGAACTGCTCGCGCTGGGGATCGGCAACGGGCGCCAGGCCGGGGGCGGGCATGTGCTGTGCCCGGGTGCGCTGGCCGATGATGGCCTGCTGGACATCAGCATCCTGCCGGCGCCCCAGGAGGTGGTCGGCACCTTGCGCGAATTGATGAGCAACGGCTGGGGCCTGGACACCATGTTCGTGCGGGCACGCCTGCCGTGGGTCAATATCAAGGTGGCGCAGGGCTTGTACATCAATCTCGATGGCGAGCCGCTGGAAGGCGATGATCTGCATTTCGAGGCCTTGCCCAAGGCCCTGCGCGTGCACCTGCCGTTGGGTTCGCCCCTAGTCGTCCAGGCTGATGATCTGCTCGCGCACAGCGAATAACACCAGGCCCGCCACGTCGAAAATCTGCAGGCGCTTCATGATCTGCGAGCGATGCGCTTCTACCGTCTTGATGCTCAGGCCCAGGCCGTGGGCGATTTCCCGGGTGGACTTGCCGCGCACGATCAGGCGCAGGATTTCCAACTGGCGCGCCGTCAAGTTGTGGCTATGGGGCGCGGGCGTCGCAGGGCCGTTGCTGCGGATCAGTGCTTGATTGATCACGGTGTGGGCGATCGCCGGGCTCAGGTAGCGCTCGTTGTTGCGCAAGGCATGCAGGGCGTGTTCCAGCTCGTTGGCGGTCATGTCCTTGAGCAGGTAGCCGTGGGCACCTGATTCCAGCGCGCGCATGATCAGGTCGGGGTCGGTGTGCATCGACAGGATCAGCACTTTGCTCAGGGGGTAGGCGCCCTTGAGTTCCTGCAAGGCATCCAGGCCGCTGGTGTGTTTCATCGACAGGTCCAGCAGCACGATGTCCGGCTGCAGGGCGCGAAATTGCGCGAGCACTTGCGCGCCATCGCTGGCCTCACCGATCACGTCGTAGCCGGGCATGTCCAGGATCAGCGCACGCACGCCGGCGCGAATCAGTGCGTGGTCATCCACCAGGAGTAAATTGCAGGTCACTCGAAACCCTTAGGGGAACTGGCCCGTTCGAGGGCGCGGGGCGCCCAGGGGAAAAGCGCGTCGATCCGCGTGCCTTGGCCTGGCTGACTGCTGACCGACAAGGTGCCGCCCAGTTGGTCTATCCGCTCGGCCATGCCGGCCATGCCGCGTTGGCCCGCAAGGCCTGGGTCGGTAGCCGGCGAAAAGCCCTGGCCGTCATCGCAGATCATCAGCGACAAGCCTTCGGGCAGGCGCCGCAGGCACACCCGCAGGTTGTGTGCCTGGGCGTGACGGAGCATGTTGGTCACGGCTTCCTGGGTGATGCGAAACGCCGCCACGGCCATTTCTTCAGGAATACCGGTCAGGCGTTGCTGGCATTCCAGGCTCCAGCACACCGAGGTGTTTTCCAGGGTCTTGAGCAGGTGTGCGCGCAAGCTGGCTTCCAGGCCCAGGCTGGTCAACTGGCGCGGGTTGAGAATGGCCGACACGTCGCGCACTTTGGCCAAGGTTTCGTCGAGGGTATTGCACAGCACCATGCAGTGTTCGTGCAGCTCTGGCGGCAGGCGACGCTGCAGCCATTCGCTTTGCAGCTTGGCGGCGGTCAGCAGTTGGCCGATGTCGTCGTGCAGTTCGCGGCTGAGGCGATGGCGTTCGTTTTCCTGGACCTGTAACAGCCGGTCCGCCAACTCCTGGGGCTGGAACTTGATGG
Source organism: Pseudomonas sp. R4-39-08 (assembly GCF_003852275.1). Taxonomy (NCBI): domain Bacteria; kingdom Pseudomonadati; phylum Pseudomonadota; class Gammaproteobacteria; order Pseudomonadales; family Pseudomonadaceae; genus Pseudomonas; species Pseudomonas sp. R4-39-08. The sequence continues at coordinate 4,068,335 of NZ_CP027733.1, read as the reverse complement.
ATTTGCGTGAACGCCATTGGTGCAGGCCCACCACCGCCAGCGTGGCCAGGTTAACCAGTAGGATCAGCAGCGACCAGGGCGAAGCATGCGCGTAGGCCCACACGCTGACCGACAACGAACATAGGCACAGCGCAAGGACGATGCGGCGTGCGTTGCTGCGCGACACAGACCTTGAGAAAAGGGGCTTGAGGTTGGCGTACATAGCGGATGGAGCCACTGAGGGTTCGCTGCGGGGAGACCGGTTGGCCGGGCTCTGTTTGGAATACGCTGCCGAATCGTGTTTAACCATGATGAAGTTGAGTCACTTCGAGTGGGGGCATAGTACCACCCCTGTTACCGTTGGTCGCCTGATTGGTTTATGGCCCGCGCAAATACTCTGGGGGGTAATCCCAGAGTTGAAAAAGTTGTATTAGTAAAGTTGGTTTGTATCGTTATTGCGTAGATGGCTAATTGATATTTCTGCCTTTCTCGCCGTTATCGGTCGTTTTTGGACAGGTCAGCTATCGTCGGTGACATGCTTGGGACTCAGGACGCATGATGCAACCGCTGCTGTGGTTTATGCCGGAAATCCTTTTGCGGAATCTGCAAGGTAACCGTCGCGATCAACGACGTTTGCTCGGTCTCGTCCAGGGCCAACTCACCGGTGCGCGTGTCGATCAGCTCCAATTGCCAGGCCAGCAGCGTCAGGCAGTCATGTAACGCATCCAGTGCCTGGTCATGCAGTTGCATCGGGTTTTCGGCGTTGGCAATGAGGTCCTGCAGGTGCCGCGAGAACTCGCTGATCGCCTGCAGCGCCAGGCTGTCGGCCTTTTCAGCCAGTTTGGCGAGGCTGGTTTTCATGCAGTCGATGGCGTCGCTGTCGTTGCGGATCAAATGCAGGTGGCTCAAGCACTCTTGGGACTTGATCAGCAGCATTTCGGCCTCCAGCAGAAACTCGGGAAGTGCCGTTTGCCATTCTTTCGCGCTATTCATCATGCATGTCTCCGCAACTCAAGCTCGGGTGATGAGATGTCGCACCGGGTGAATAGCTTAAAACTAGCGCTGAAATATGATTTGAGCTTGTAGGCTGATTCCGATATTCCAGTAGGACATTTATTGAAATGCTCACGAAAGTCGTGCGTAGTCCCAGTTGAGCGGGATGACACGACTTCAGTTGCCGATACGTGAGTGCCTGGAAGGCCCATGGGCCTAGGGCGTGGGATGGCAAACAAAAGCCTGACTCCATTCATGCAATGAGAATGGCGTCACATTAATGGCTATTAGATATCGCGAATATCAGGTCGGGCCTGATTGCGCATAGGGGAATCCCCTACGTCATGGAACCGCACGCCGATTGGAGTGTCGTGCAAGGCCCACGCAGCCCGAGGACAGGGCTGATGCAGTAAAGCATGATGTCAGTGTGACATCAATGTATTTACATGGCATTTTAGCGGGGTCAAGGTCTGGCGCTTGCCGCCGATAACTTGCCTATACGAACTGCACACCCTCTCAGCGCGCAACCCATGTGCACACCAGGAGCTCTTAATGGCCGGCATTCTCGACACCGTAGATCAACGCACGCAATTGGTGGGTGAGAATCGCCTGGAGATTCTCATGTTCCGCCTGTTTGGGCGGCAGCTGTTCGCGATCAACGTGTTCAAGGTGCAGGAAGTGCTGCAGCTGCCCAAGCTGACCCTGATGCCGCAGCGCCATCCGTTTGTCTGCGGCGTGGTCAACCTGCGTGGCCAGACCTTGCCGGTGATCGACTTGTCCCAGGCCATCGGCATGCGCCCCCTGGTGCCAGGGCCCAACAGCACCATCATCGTCACCGAGTACAACCGTTCGGTGCAGGCGTTCCTGGTGGGCGGCGTCGACCGCATCGTCAACATGAATTGGGAAGCCATCCTGCCGCCGCCGGCCAGCGCCGGGCGCCAGCACTATCTCACCGCCATCAGCAAGGTCGATGACCAGTTGGTGGAAATCATCGACGTGGAAAAAGTCCTGGCGGAAATCGTGCCTTATAACGCCAAGGTCTCCCGGGAAAAACTCGAGGACCCAGTGCTGGAACGCGCCCGTGGCCGTGAAGTGTTGCTGGTGGACGACTCCAACGTAGCGCTGTCGCAGTTGAAGGACACCCTGGGCCAGTTGGGCGTGAAGATGCACATCGCCAGCGACGGCCTCAAGGCGCTGAACATGCTCAAGGCCTGGGCCGACAGCGGCCAGGTGATGACCGACAAGCTGCTGATGATCTTCACCGACGCCGAAATGCCCGAGATGGACGGCTACCGCCTCACCACCGAAATTCGCAACGACCCGCGCCTGCGTGGCCTCTACGTGGTGCTGCACACCTCGCTGTCGGGGAGCTTCAATGACTCGATGGTCAAGAAGGTCGGCTGCGACAATTTTCTCTCCAAATTCCAGCCGGACAAGCTGGTGGATGTGGTGCGTCAACGACTGATGCTGGACGAAGTGCCCGCGTGACACTAGGGTATGCCACTTTGTTCCCCAGGAATGCAGGCTCATGCTCCGTCTCAGCGCGTTATACCGTTACCCCTTGAAATCCGGCAAGGCCGAGGCCTTGCAGCAGAGTGGCCTGGACAAGCTCGGGCTGGCGGGGGATCGACGCTGGATGCTGGTGGACGAAGCCAGCGGGCGGTTCCTCACGCAACGCGCCGTGGCGAAGATGAGCCAGTTGACGGCGCTGTGGAACGCGGCGGGCGGCCTGACCCTCAGCTCGCCTGGCTATGGGACGCTCGACGTGGCAATGCCCGGCGCCGATGCATTGCGCGGTGTGACCATCTGGCACGACACCCTGCGCGTGCCGGACGCGGGCGATGCGGCGGCGGCCTGGGTCAGCGCCTTCATCGGCAAGCCCACGCGCCTGGTGCATATGCCCCTGGAGCGTGCACGCTCGACCCAGGCCGGTTTTGGCCGGGATGACGATCAAGTGGGGTTTGCCGACGGCTACCCCTTGCTGCTGATCGGCCAGGCTTCCCTGGACGATTTGTGCGCGCATATTGGCCGGCCGATGGAAATGCTGCGCTTTCGTCCCAACCTGGTGATCGAAGGCGGCGAGGCCTTTGCCGAGGATGGCTGGAAACGCTTGCGCATCGGCGATGTGGAGTTTCGCGTGGTCAAGCCTTGTTCACGCTGCATTCTCACCACCGTCGACCCCCAGACCGGCGAGCGCAGCCCGGACCGCGAGCCGTTCGCCACCCTGCAGGCCTATCGCAGCACCGACAAGGGCCCGATGTTCGGTCAGAACCTGGTCAACGATGGGGTTGGCCAGTTGGAAGTCGGGATGCCGGTAACGGTGCTGGAATAAAAATGCCCGTCTCGCAGGAGACGGGCATTTTTTTGCGCCGAGTCAGGCTCAGCTGCGGTATTCGCACAGGTAAGCGGTGTCTACGCCAACCTTCAACTGGAATTTGCTGTTGGCCGGGACGTTGAACTGGCTGCCGGCGGCGAAGGTTTCCCATTCGGCGTCAGGCAGTTTGACGATCAGCGCGCCGGAAACGACGTGCATGATTTCACGCTGGTCGGTGCCGAATTCGTATTCACCCGGGGCCATCACGCCGATGGTCGCCGGGCCTTCCGCGGTGCCGAAAGCGATCGACTTGACGGTGCCGTCGAAGTATTCATTGACTTTGAACATGAGTGAATCCTCGGAAAAAAGGGTCTGGAAAGGTCAGCCAGTATGCCCAAGGGCAGGGGAGCTGCCTAGACCGGCAAAATCAGCGGTAGCAGGCGTGCGGTGTTGCGCGCATCCTCCAGCGCCCGATGCTGCTGGCCACTGAACTGCATCCCCGCCAATTGCAGCGCGCCATTAAGCCCCAAGGGCTTGTCCAGCCGCCGGGCCTTGGCGAACCGTTGCTTGAGGTTGACATGGGGCGTCTGGCCGAGCGCGCTGGCCAGGCCATGGCGTTGCCATTCCAGCTCAAGTTGCACACGGTCGTAATCGCCCCAGCTGGCCCAGCCTTCCAGGCGTGCCTGATGCTGGCCCAGCCAGCGCTCGAACAGCGGCCACACCTCGGTGATCGGCGTTGCCGCGTCGATATTGGCCTGGGTGATATGGGTCAATTGGCGGCAAAACGGCGTCAGCAGCGGCCGCCGTAGCGGCCGCACGAAGCGCTGGAAGTGATCCAGCTCGCGGCCCTGGCGGTTGACCAGGCTTGCGCCAATTTCGATGACTTCCATCTCCGTCACGGGCCAGCCGCCGTCATCCGTGGTGGCTTCAAGGTCAATAATCAGCCAATGAGGCATGCGCAGGTTCCCGTACTGTTCCTGTCCTGATGGGGATAGAGCGTAGCCGGGCCTTGTAGTTCCGCCCAGGGGGCTGATTCGCCTGGTTGGTAAACCCCGTACACAAGTTTTACCCAAGCGCTTGCTCGGGTGGCGGCCACGGCCTAAATTGCCGCCCAAGACGATAGTAGACATGAGGGACAGCAGCATGGACGACCCCCAAGCCCTGCGGGTGATGCGCACCCTGGTCGACGCTGGACAATTGACCGACCCCGAGAGTGCCCGGGGCAAGTTGCTGCAAACCGCGGCGCACCTGTTTCGCAACAAGGGCTTCGAGCGCACCACTGTGCGCGACCTGGCCAGTGCGGTGGGCATTCAGTCCGGCAGCATCTTTCATCACTTCAAGAGCAAGGACGAGATCCTGCGCGCAGTGATGGAAGAAACCATCCTCTACAACACCGCGATGGTGCGGGCTGCGCTGGAAGCAGCGAGCACGGTGCGCGAGCGCGTGTTGGCGCTGATCCGCTGCGAATTGCAGTCGATCATGGGCGGCAGCGGTGAGGCGATGGCGGTGCTGGTGTATGAATGGCGCTCGTTGTCTGCCGACGGCCAGGTCCAGGTACTGGCCCTGCGCGATATGTATGAGGACATCTGGCTGCAGGTACTGGGCGAAGCCAAGGCCGCCGGTTATATCAGGGGCGACGTGCTCATCACCCGGCGCTTCCTGACCGGCGCGTTATCCTGGACCACCACGTGGTTCCGCACCCAAGGCAGCCTGACCCTCGAAGAGCTGGCCGACGAAGCGCTGTTGATGGTGCTCAAGGCGGACTGAAGTGCGGCTATTAATTTGCGGGTGAACATTGTCTCCCCAGGGAAAAACGCCTAGCTTATCGCCATCATAGAATTCACGGTGTGTGCCTAGATGTTTTCGCCATGGCGGCTGGCTGCAGGACTGACATTTTGGGCATTGGGTACCGCAGGGTGGACGCAGGCCAGCGCCGCGCAGTTGGTGAGGATCGGCGCGGCACATTTTCCGCCGTATACCGTACGCCCTGAGCAAGGCGCCGATACCGGATTGCTGCCGCAATTGGTCGAAGCGCTGAACGCCGTGCAAAGCGACTATCAGTTTGTGCTGGTGCCCACTTCGATTCCCAGGCGTTTTCGCGATTTCGAGCAAGGCCGGGTCGACATGGCGATCTTTGAAAACCCGTCCTGGGGCTGGAAAGACGTGGCCCATACCAGCGTCGACATGGGCCTGGAAGACGCTGAAATCTTCGTCGCCGAGCGTGAGCCCGGTCGCGACCAAAGCTATTTCAGCGACCTTGCCGGCAAACGCTTGGCGGTGTTCAGCGGCTATCACTACGCCTTCGCCAACTTCAACCCCGACCCCAAGTACCTGGCCGAGCACTTCAACGCAACGTTGACGTACTCCCATGACAGCAACTTGCTGATGGTCGCCCGCAGGCGTGCTGATATCGCCTTGGTCACCCGTTCGTACCTGAGTGACTTCATGGTGCGCAATGCCGAGATGGCGGGGACATTCCTGGTGTCGGAGCGCATCGACCAGGTCTATCACCATTACGCGTTGCTACGGCCCAAAGCCCCGATCACCGGGCCTGCGTTTGCCGGGTTGCTCAAGCAGCTGCGGGATAATGGCCAGATGCTCAGGATCTTCGAGCCGTATCGCATCGATGTAACGCCTGTCCCCTGAGAGCGCTGGAAATCAAATGTGGGAGGGGCGGTGCGACGATTCGACTTGCCCCCGATGGCGGTGGGTCAGTAACAGATGTTTACTGACACTCCCTCATCGGGAGCAAGCCCCCTCCCACATTTGTTTCTGTTGCTTTCAAACCCTGCGCGCAAACGTATCGCTGTGGTTGCCCGACACCTTGCGGCAGTGCACCAGCGCATCGCGGATCATGAAGTTCACCAACGTCGGCGAAACCCCGAGTTCCTTGGCGATATCCTTCTGCGGTACGCCGTGCAGGCGGTACATCTCGAAGGCGTAGCGGGTGCGCTGCGGCAGCTCGGTCAGGGCGTCGGCGATGTTTTCCAGGGTGTTGAAATTGATATGGGAAGTTTCCGGTGAAGCGCCGTGGATCACCACATTCAAGCCTTCCTCTTCGGTCCCGGAATACTTGAGCTCCAGGGCCTGCTTGCGGTAGTGATCGATCGCCAGGTTGCGCACGATCTGGAACAGATAACTCAGTTGGGCCTTGAACGAAGAGGTGATCGTCGGGGCCGACTGCAGCCGAAAGTAAGCGTCCTGCACCACATCCTCGGCGCGGGAACGACAGCCGGTAATACGTGCCGCGATCTTCACCAGGATCAGTCGATTGTCGACGAACGCCTGGAGAAGTGGTGAGTCGCACCTGCCTGTGGATACTGGTTCCGTCATGGAAATCACCTGGTTGCAAAAGAGGTTAGGGGAGGGCGTCCTTGCTGAGGCCTCCTACACATCGGGCAACAAATTATGCTGAATGATAATGATTGTCAAATGAGAAGGCGAACTAATCTTATGCCTTCCGGTAAGGTGTGAACCGCGTCTCGCTCGCCCCCGGCGACTAATTATTTGCCGGGGCCGTCCGTTCTTCTGGGTGACAGGCCTGTAAACAAACGGCCAAGGATCAGCACCCGCAGGAGGGCGAAATGGGTTTTTATCGTGCACACAGCGTGTTTCAGCTTGGAGTCCTCGGGTGATGAGTACGCCAACGCCGCTGCGCCTGTTCTGCCTGCCCCATTCCGGCGCCAGCGCCTCGGTCTACGCACGTTGGCGCCGCGTGCTGCCGGAATGGTTGCAGGTGTGCCCGCTGGAATTGCCGGGGCGTGGCATGCGCATGGGCGAGCCGCTGCAGCGCGATATCAAGGCCTTGGCTGCCCAGCTCGCGACTGAAATCAGCCGCGACCTCAATGGCCCCTATGCGTTGTTCGGCCACAGCCTCGGCGGCCTGTTGGCGTTCGAACTGGCCCATGCATTGAAAGCGCGCAATGTGCCGGCGCCGCTGGCGTTGTTCGCCTCCGGCACCGCCGGCCCGGCGCGGCGCGATGTCAGCGAATACGCCATCGAAAAGACCGACGCACAACTGATCGCCCGCTTGCGCGAACTGCAGGGCACCTGCGACGCCGCGTTGGCCAATCCTGAATTGATGGAGTTGATGCTGCCGATCCTGCGCGCCGATTTCCTGCTCTGCGGCAGCTTCACCTATGGCGAGCGCGAGCCCCTGGGCGTGCCGATCCATGTGTTCGGCGGCAAGCAGGACAGCGTGCGCGCCGACCAATTGCTCGACTGGCAGCTCGAGGCGGCCAGCGGCTTCTCCCTCGACATGTTCGACGGTCACCACTTCTTCCTCGTGCAGCACGAAAGCGCCGTGCTGCGTTGTGTGCGCCGCTATGCCGACGAACACCTGGCCCGCTGGCGCCTTGGCGCGGCGCGGCAACTGGCCACCGGCTGAATCTCACCGACTTCCCGACTTTCCCGTAAGCCGATTTCAGGCAGGAACCCCATGATGGACGCCTTCGAACTTCCCCGCACCCTGGTCCAGTCCCTCCAACGCCGTGCCGCACAGACGCCGGACCAGATAGCCCTGCGCTTTCTGGCCGAGTCCGCCGAGCACAGCGTGGTGCTCAGCTACCGTGACCTGGACCAACGCGCCCGCACCATCGCTGCCGCCTTGCAAGCCGATGTCGCGATGGGCGAGCGCGCAGTGCTGTTGTTCCCCAGCGGCCCGGACTATGTCGCAGCGTTCTTCGGCTGCCTGTACGCCGGGGTAATCGCGGTGCCGGCCTATCCGCCGGAATCCACCAAGCGGCATCACCAGGAGCGCTTGCTGTCGATCATCAGCGACGCCGAGCCGCGCCTGCTGCTGACCATCGCCAGCCTCGGCGAAAGCCTGGCGCAGATTGACCACGCACCACCGGTCTTGAGCGTAGACACCCTCGACGCACAGCTGGCCGCTCACTGGGTCGCCCCCGCGCTGCAAGCCGACGACATTGCCTTCCTGCAATACACCTCCGGCTCCACCGCGTTGCCCAAGGGCGTGCAAGTCAGCCACGGCAACCTGGTGGCTAACGAAGTGCTGATCCGTCGCGGCTTTGGCATCGACCTCAACCCGCACGATGTCATCGTCAGCTGGCTGCCGCTCTACCACGACATGGGCCTGATCGGCGGCCTGCTGCAACCGATCTTCAGCGGCGTGCCGTGCGTGTTGATGTCGCCGGCCTACTTCCTGGCGCGGCCGTTGCGCTGGCTGGAAGCGATCAGCGACTACGGCGGCACCATCAGCGGTGGCCCGGATTTCGCCTACCGCCTGTGCAGCGAACGGGTCAGCGAGTCGGCCCTGGAACGCCTGGACCTGAGCCAGTGGCGCGTGGCCTATTCCGGCTCCGAACCGATCCGCCTGGACACCCTGGACCGTTTTACCGACAAGTTCTCCGCCTGCGGTTTCACCTCAAGCAATTTCTTTGCTTCCTACGGCCTGGCCGAGGCGACCCTGTTCGTCGCGGGCGGCACCCGTGGCCAAGGCATCCCTGCGCTGCACGTCGATGAGCACGCGCTGGCCGCCAACCGCGCCGCGCCAGGGCAGGGCAGGGCCGTCATGAGTTGCGGCACTCAGCAGCCGGACCACGCCGTACTGATCGCCGATCCCCACACGCTGAGCGCGTTGGCCGACAATTGCGTGGGCGAACTCTGGGCGAGCGGCCCGAGCATCGCCCAGGGTTACTGGCGCAACCCTGAAGCCACCGCCAAGACATTCGTCCAGCACGCCGGCCGGACCTGGCTGCGCACCGGCGACCTGGGGTTTATCCGTGACGGTGAGGTGTACATCACCGGGCGCTTGAAAGACCTGCTGATCGTGCGCGGGCACAACCTGTATCCACAGGACATCGAGCAAACCATCGAACGTGAGGTCGAGGTGGTGCGCAAAGGCCGGGTGGCGGCCTTTGCGGTGAATGACCGGGGCCTGGAAGGCATCGGCATCGCTGCGGAAATCAGCCGCAGCGTGCAGAAAATCCTGCCGCCCGAAGCGCTGATCAAGGCGATTCGCCAAGCGGTGGCCGAGGCTTACCAAGAGGCGCCTAGCGTGGTGGTGCTGCTCAACCCTGGCGCGCTGCCGAAAACCTCCAGCGGCAAGGTGCAACGGGCGGCGTGTGCGCTGCGCCATGCCGATGGCAGCCTCGACCGCTATGCGCAGTTCCCCGAGGTACAAGCGCCGGCGAGTGAGGTCGCGCTGGCGTCGGCCCTGCAACAGCAGATCGCGGCGATCTGGTGTGAGCAGCTGCAAGTGGCCACGGTTGCCGCCGATGATCATTTTTTCCTGCTTGGCGGCAACTCCATCAGTGCCACCCAGGTGGTCGCGCGCCTGCGTGAAACCCTGGGCCTGGAGCTGAACCTGCGCCTGCTGTTCGAGGCGCCCACCCTGCAAGGCTTCGCCGCCAGCGTCGCGCAGGTGCAGCAGGCCGGCGGCGTTGCACAAGGCGCAATGGCTGCGCTGTCGCGCCAGCACGAGCTGCCGCAATCCCTGGCCCAGAACCGCTTGTGGATCACCTGGCAGCTGGACCCCGACAGCAGCGCCTACACCATCCCCGGCGCCCTGCGCCTGCGCGGCGCGTTGGACGAAGACGCGCTGCGCTCAAGCTTCCAGCACCTGGTCCAGCGCCACGAAGCCCTGCGCACGCGTTTCTATGAGCGTGACGGCGAAGGGTTCCAGCGCATCGAGTCCAGTGCGGTGTTCGACCTGCACACCATCGACCTCAGCGACCTGCCCGGCGCCGAGCGCGAAGCCCGTGCGCAGCAAATCCGTGAAGACCAGGCACGGACTTCGTTCGACCTGGAAAAAGGCCCGCTGCTGCGGGTGACCCTGGTGCGCCTGGATGAAGAAGACCACCAGTTGCTGGTCACCCTGCACCACATCATCGCCGATGGCTGGTCGCTGACTATTCTGATCGACGAGTTCTCCCGTCTCTACGCGGCCGCATCCCAGGGCCAGCCCCTGGAGCTGCCGCCACTGAGCCTGCAATACGCCGACTACGGCAGTTGGCAGCGCCAATGGCTGGCCGCAGGTGAAGGCCAGCGGCAACTGGCGTACTGGCAGGCAACGCTTGAGGGCGATCACCCGACGCTCGACCTCGCCACTGACCACCCGCGCTCGGCGCAGCGTCTGAACAGCGCCTCGCGCCATACCGTACGCCTGAGCGCCAAGCTCAGTGACGCGATTCGCCAGACTGCACAGGCCCATGAAGCCACCCCATTCATGCTGCTGCTGGCCGCGTTCCAGACGCTGTTGTATCGCTACAGCGGCCAGCGCGATATCCGCATAGGCGTGCCCAATGCCAATCGCTCACGCCAGGAAACCCAAGGGCTGGTCGGGTTCTTCATCAACACCCTGGTATTGCGTGCCGAACTCGACGGGCTCCAGCCTTTCAACCAGCTGTTGGCCGCGACACGCCAGGCGGCAATGGACGCCCAGGCGCATCAGGACCTGCCGTTCGAGCAGCTGCTGGAGGCCTTCCCCCAGGCGCGGGAACAGGGCCTGTTCCAGGTCATGTTCAATCACCAGCAACGTGACCTCAGCGCCCTGCGCCGCCTGCCGGGCCTGCTCGCCGAGGAACTGCCGTGGCACAGCCGTGAAGCCAAGTTCGACCTGCAACTGCACAGCGAAGAAGACCGCACCGGGCGCTTGAGCCTGGCCTTCGACTACGCCGATGAGCTGTTCGAGCCGGCAATCCTGCAGCGCCTGGCCGAGCATTACATTCACCTGCTGCAAGCGGTCTGCGAACAACCGCAGCTAGCCTTGGGCGAGCTGAAACTGACCGCAGAGGACGAGCAACAGGCATGGAGCCAGGCACCCTGCGCGCCGGCCCGGCAGTGGTTGCCCGAGCTGCTCAACCAGCACACTTCGCACGCCCCCGCGCTGATCTGGCAAGCTGGCAGCCTGAGCTTTGCCCAGTTGCATACCCAGGCCAACCGCCTGGCGCATTACCTGCGCGACAAGGGCGTCGGCCCGGATGTCTGCGTGGGCATCGCCGCCGAGCGTTCGCCGCAGTTGCTGATCGGCCTGCTGGCGATCCTCAAGGCCGGCGGAGCCTATGTGCCGCTGGACCCGGATTACCCCACCGAGCGCCTGGCCTACATGCTCGAGGACAGCGGCGTGCACTTGCTGTTGACCCAAACCGCACTGCTGGAACAACTGCCGACGGTGGCAGGCGTGTGTGTGATCGCCATGGACAGCCTGCACCTGGACCGCTGGCCGACCCAGCCACCGGGCCTGCACCTGCACGGCGACAACCTCGCCTACGTGATCTACACCTCCGGCTCCACCGGCCAGCCCAAGGGCGTGGGCAATACCCATGCGGCGCTGGCCGAGCGGTTGCAGTGGATGCAGGCCACCTACACGTTGGATGCCAGCGACGTGCTGATGCAAAAGGCGCCGATCAGTTTCGACGTGTCGGTGTGGGAGTGCTTCTGGCCGCTGATCACAGGGTGCCGTCTGGTACTGGCCGGCCCTGGCGAGCACCGTGATCCTCATCGCATCGCGCAATTGGTGCAGGAACATGGCGTGACCACGTTGCACTTCGTGCCGCCGCTGTTGCAGTTGTTTATCGATGAACCCTTGGTTACCGAATGCACCAGCCTGCGCCGGCTGTTCTCCGGCGGTGAAGCCTTGCCCGCGCAGTTGCGCAACCGCGTCCTGGCGCGCCTGCCGGCGGTGCAGTTGCACAACCGTTATGGCCCGACCGAAACCGCGATCAACGTCACCCATTGGCACTGCGCCGTGGAGGATGGCGAGCGCTCGCCGATTGGCCGGCCACTGGGCAATGTGATCTGCCGGGTGCTGGACGAACAGCTCAACCCGTTGCCGGCCGGTGTGCCGGGTGAACTGTGCATCGGCGGCATCGGCCTGGCGCGCGGTTACCTCGGCCGTGCGGGGCTCACCGCCGAACGCTTTGTCGCCGACCCGCTGGGCGCAGCCGGGGCGCGTCTGTATCGCACCGGTGACCGTGCGCGCTGGAGTGTCGATGGCGTGCTTGAATATCTGGGCCGTCTCGATCAGCAGGTCAAGCTGCGCGGCTTTCGGGTGGAACCGCAGGAAATCGAAGCGCGCCTGTTGGCGTTGGACGGCATCGCCCACGCCGTGGTGCAGGTGCGGGACGGCCAGTTGATCGGTTACTACACCGGCCCGGCCGAACTGGATGCACAGGCAGTGAAAGCCGCCCTGGCCGTTGACCTGCCCGAGTACATGGTGCCTGCCTACCTGATGCGCCTGGACGCGATGCCCCTGAGCCCCAGTGGCAAACTCGACCGCCGCGCACTGCCCGAACCGGTGTGGCAAACCCGCGAACACGTCGAACCGGAAACGCCGTTGCAGCAGCAAATTGCCGCGATCTGGCGCGAAGTGCTCGGCCTGCCCCGTATTGGCCTGCGCGACGACTTTTTCGCCCTCGGCGGCCACTCGCTGCTGGCCACGCAAATCGTCTCCCGCACCCGCCAGGTCTGCGATGTCGAACTGCCGTTGCGCACCTTGTTCGACGCCAGCGAGCTGGGTGCGTTTGCCGAGCAGGTCGGGTTGATCCAGGCCTCGGGCCAACGCAACCAACAGACTGCAATCGCCAGGGTCGACCGCAGCCAACCCGTGCCGCTGTCCTATTCCCAGCAGCGCATGTGGTTCCTCTGGCAGATGGAACCGGACAGCCCGGCTTATAACGTCGGCGGCATGGCGCGCTTATGCGGGGTGCTGGATGTGGGGCGTTTCGAGGCGGCGCTGCAGGCCTTGATCATGCGTCACGAAACCCTGCGCACCACCTTCCCGAGCGTCGATGGCTTGGCCTGTCAAAAGGTCTCGCCACAGACCGGCCTGCGCATGGACTGGCAGGACGTCTCGGCACTGACTGAAACCGAGCGTCAGCAGCGTTTGCAGCAACTGGCGGATCAGGAAGCGCATACGCCGTTCAACCTGGAAACCGGGCCGTTGCTGCGCGCTTGCCTGGTCAAGGCAGGTGAGCAGGAGCATTACCTGGTGCTGACCCTGCACCATATCGTCACCGAAGGCTGGGCCATGGACATCTTTGCCCGTGAACTCAGTGCGCTGTACGAGGCCTTCATCGACGAGCGCGACTCACCGCTGGCGCCGCTGCCGGTGCAGTACCTGGACTACAGCGCGTGGCAACGCCAGTGGTTGGAAGCGGGCGAGCGGCAACGCCAGCTGGATTACTGGACCGCGCAACTGGGCAGCGAACATCCGCTGCTGGAGCTGCCTGGTGACCGCCCGCGCCCGGCGGTGCAAAGTCACCGGGGCGAGCTGTACCGCTTCGACCTGAGCGACGCATTGGCCACCCGTGTTCGCGCGTTCAACGCCGAGCATGGCCTGACTCTGTTCATGACCATGACCGCCACCCTGGCCGTGTTGCTCTACCGCTACAGCGGCCAGACCGACCTGCGCATTGGCGCGCCGGTAGCCAATCGGATCCGTCCGGAAAGCGAAGGGCTGATCGGTGCGTTCCTCAATACCCAGGTAGTGCGTTGCCAACTCGATGGGCAGATGAATGTCGCGCAGCTGTTCGAGCAGGTGCGTCACACCGTGATCGAAGGCCAGTCCCATCAGGACCTGCCGTTCGACCATCTGGTGGAGGCGCTGCAACCGCCGCGCAGCGCCGCATATAACCCGCTGTTCCAGGTGATGTGCAACGTGCAGCGCTGGGAGTTCCAGCAGAGCCGCCAACTGGCCGGCATGACTGTCGAGTACCTGGCCAACGATGCCCGCGCCACCAAGTTCGACCTCAACCTGGAAGTCACTGACCTCGATCATCGCCTGGGCTGCTGCCTGACCTACAGCACCGATTTGTTCGACGAGCCGCGCATTGCCCGCATGGCTGAGCATTGGCGCAACCTGCTGGAAGCGCTGATCGACAACCCGCAGCAACGCCTCAGCGAATTGCCCCTGCTCAGCGCCACCGAGCAGTGCGCCGTGCAGGACAGCCTCGGGGTGGAGGCCGGTGAGCATCGGCTCGACCAGTGCATTCACCCACTGTTCAGCGAGCAGGCGCGCAAGCGTGCCGATGCGCCGGCGCTGACCTTTGCCGGGGTGACGCTCACTTACGCCGAACTCGACGCCCGCGCCAATCGCCTGGCTTGGATGCTGCGCGAGCGCGGCGTCGGCCCGCAGGTGCGCGTCGGCCTGGCGCTGCCGCGTTCGCTGGAAATGGTCATCGGCCTGCTGGCGATCCTCAAGGCCGGCGGCGCCTACGTGCCGCTGGACCCGGAATACCCGCTGGACCGCCTGCATTACATGATCGAAGACAGCGGCATCGGCCTGCTGCTCAGCGATGCGCCGATGTTCGATGCCCTTGGCCCGTTGCCGGCGAACGTCGCGACCTGGTGCCTGGAACACGACCTGCCGCTGCTGAGCAACTACCCGGCCAGCGAGCTGCCGATGATCAGCCTGGCGCAACACCCGGCGTACCTGATCTACACCTCCGGTTCCACCGGCAAGCCCAAAGGCGTGGTGGTGTGCCATGGCGAAATCGCCATGCATTGCCAGGCGGTGATCGAGCGTTTCGGCATGCGCCCGGACGACTGCGAACTGCATTTTTATTCGATCAACTTTGACGCCGCCACCGAGCGCTTGCTGGTGCCGTTGCTCAGCGGTGCCCAGGTGGTCGTGCGCGCCCAGGGCCAGTGGGATGCCGAGGAAATCTGCACGCTGATCCGCACCCACCGCATCAGCATCCTCGGGTTTACGCCTAGCTACGGCAGCCAACTGGCGCAGTGGCTGGCCACGCAACAGCAGACCCTGCCGGTGCGCATGTGTATCACCGGCGGTGAAGCCTTGACCGGCGAACACCTGCAGCGCATCCGCAGCGCTTTCCAGCCTGCACTGTTCTTCAACGCCTATGGCCCGACCGAAACCGTGGTGATGCCGCTGGCCTGCCTGGCGCCGGAGCAACTGGAAGAGGGCGCCGCCAGCGTGCCGATTGGCAGCATCATCGGCGCACGCGTGGCTTACATTCTCGACGCCGACCTGGCCCTGGTGCCGCAAGGCGCAAGCGGTGAGTTGTATGTCGGCGGGGCAGGCCTGGCCCAGGGGTATCACCAGCGTGCGGGGATGACGGCGGAGCGCTTTGTCGCCGACCCGTTCGCCGCGAATGGCGGGCGTCTGTACCGCACCGGTGACCTGGTGCGCCAACGTGCCGATGGGCTGGTGGAATACTTGGGGCGTATCGACCATCAAGTGAAGATTCGCGGGTTCCGCATTGAGTTGGGCGAGATCGAAACCCGCCTGTTGGAACATGATGCCGTGCGCGAAGCGGTGGTGCTGGCGCTGGATTCGCCGAGTGGCAAACAGCTGGTGGCGTATCTGGTCAGCGACGCTGAGCACGGCGCGTTGCGTGACGCGGTGAAGGCCCGGCTCAAGGCGCAACTGCCGGACTACATGGTGCCCGCTCATGTGATGGTGCTCGACAGCATGCCGCTGACCGCCAACGGCAAGCTCGACCGGCGTGCCTTGCCCGAGCCGGACCCCGAGGCGAATCGCCAACAGTATGTGGCGCCACGCAACGCGCTGGAACACAGCCTGGCAGCGATCTGGTGCGCGGTGTTGAACCTGCAGCAAGTCGGCCTGGACGATAACTTCTTTGAGCTGGGCGGCGATTCCATCCTGTCGATCCAGGTGGTCAGCCGGGCGCGGCAGGCGGGCATTCATTTCAGTCCGCGTGACCTGTTCCAGCACCAGACCGTGCAAAGCCTGGCCGCCGTTGCCACGCGCGCCGAACAGGTTACCGCCGAGCAAGGCGTGCTCACCGGCCGCTCGGGCCTTACGCCGATCCAGCAGTGGTTCTTCGATACCGACATCCCTGCGCGCCAGCACTGGAACCAGGCGCTGCTGCTCAAGCCGCTGCAACTGCTCGACCCGCGCCGCCTGGAGCAGGCCCTGCTGGCGGTGCTGGAGCATCACGATGCGCTGCGCCTGAGCTTCACCCGCCGCGACGCCCAATGGCACGCCGAACACCTGGCCGTGCCGCAAGGCGGCGTACTGATGCAGGCATGGGTGCGCGACATGGCCGACTGCACCGCGCTGTGCACCGACACCCAGCGCAGCCTCGACCTGGAACACGGCCCGCTGCTGCGTGCCTTGCTGGTGGACGGCCCCCAAGGCCAGCAGCGCCTGCTGATCGTCATTCATCACCTGGTGGTGGACGGCGTGTCATGGCGCGTGTTGCTCGAGGACCTGCAAAATGTTTATCGCCAACTGAGCGATGGCCAGTCCGTCAGCCTGCCGGCCAAGACCAGCGCGTTGCGCGAGTGGGCGGCGCGTTTGCAGGCGTATGCCCACAGCGAATCCCTGCGCGAAGAACTGAGCCTGTGGCAAGCGCAGTTGGCGGGCCCGGCGCTGGCGTTGCCGGTGGCTCGCCCACAAGGTGCACGGCGCAACCGTGACGCGCAGACGGTCAGCGTGCGCCTGGATGCCGAACGCACCCGGCAATTGCTGCAACACGCGCCGAGCGCCTACCGCACCCAGGTCAACGACCTGCTGCTGGCCGCCCTGGCCCGCGTGCTGTGCCGCTGGAGCGGCCACGATTCGGCGTTGATTCAACTGGAAGGCCACGGCCGTGAAAGCCTGTTCGATGACATCGACCTGACTCGCAGCGTCGGCTGGTTCACCAGTGCCTATCCGCTGCGCCTGACCCCCCAGGCGCAACCGGGCGATTCGATCAAGGCCATCAAGGAGCAACTGCGCGGCGTACCGCATAAAGGCCTGGGCTACGGCGTGCTGCGCTATTTGGCGGACGACCTGTGCAAACGCACCCTGGCGGCGCTGCCGAGCGCCGCGATCACCTTCAATTACCTCGGCCAGTTCGACCAGAGCTTCGGCGCTGATGCACTGTTCCATCCGCTGGATGAATCCGCCGGGCTCGCTCACGATCCGGACGCACCGCTGCCCAACGAGCTGAGCGTCGACAGCCAGGTGTACGGCGGCGAACTGGTGCTGCGCTGGACCTTCAGCCGCGAACGCCACGATCAACACACTATCCGCGCACTGGCCGAGGCGTATCTGGCCGAACTGCACAGCCTGATCGCCCATTGTCTCGAAAACGATGCCGGCGGCTTCACGCCGTCCGACTTCCCGCTGGCCCAACTGACCCAGGCGCAACTGGACAGCTTGCCAGTACCTGCCAACGCCATCGAAGACGTCTACCCGCTGACCCCGATGCAAGAGGGCCTGCTGCTGCACACCCTGCTGGAACCGGGCACCGGCCTGTATTACATGCAGGACCGCTACCGCATCGACAGCGCGCTGGACCCCGAGCGTTTCGCCGAGGCCTGGCAACGGGTGATCGCCCGCCACGAAGCCTTGCGCGCCTCGTTCTGCTGGAACGTCGGCGAAGACATGCTGCAAGTGATCCACAAGCCGGGCAGCACGCCGATCGAATACCTGGACTGGAGCGCCGATCCCGAGCACGAGCACGAACCGCGTCTGCAAGCCTTGCTCAAGGCCGAACGCGAAGCCGGTTTCGATCTGCTCAACCAGGCACCGTTCCACCTGCGCCTGATCCGTGTGGGCGAGGCGCGCTACTGGTTCATGATGAGCAATCATCACATCCTCATCGATGCCTGGTGCCGTTCGCTTTTGATGAATGATTTTTTCGAAATCTACAGGGCCCTGGGCGAAGGTCGCGATGCGCAACTGGCGACGCCGCCGCGTTACCGCGACTACATCGCCTGGCTGCAACGCCAGGACCTGGACGAAGCGCGCCAGTGGTGGCAGCACAACTTGCAAGGGTTCGAACGCACCACGCCGATCCCGAGCGACCGGCCCTTCCTGCGCGAACACGCAGGCCATAGCGGCGGCATGGTGGTCGGCGATTGTTACACCCGCCTGGATGCCCGTGATGGTGCGCAATTGCGCGAGCTGGCCCAGGCCCACCAATTGACGGTCAACACCCTCGCCCAGGCGGCCTGGGCGTTGGTACTGCGGCGCTTGAGCGGCGAGCGTGACGTGCTGTTCGGCGTCACCGTGGCCGGGCGTCCGGTGCAAATGCCCGAGATGCAACGCACCGTCGGCCTGTTCATCAACAGCATCGCCCTGCGGGTAAAACTGCCGGCAGACGACCAGCGTTGCAGCGTGCGCGACTGGCTGAGCGGCCTGCTCGACAGCAATATGCAATTGCGCGAGTACGAATACCTGCCCCTGGTAACGATTCAGGAACTCAGCGAACTGCCCAAGGGCCAGCCGCTGTTCGACAGCCTGTTCGTGTTCGAAAACGCCCCGGTGGAAACCTCGGTGCTGAGCCACGCGCAAAGCCTGAAGGCCACCTCGGACTCCGGCCGCACCCACACCAACTTCCCGCTGACCGCCGTGTGCTACCCCGGCGATGATCTTGGCCTGCACTTGTCCTATGACAAGCGCTACTTCGATGAAAGCACCGTGCAAGGCATGCTCGGCGAGTTCAAGCGCCTGCTGCTGGCGCTGGTGCAGGGCTTCCATGGCGACATGGCCGAGCTGGCGCTGATTGGCGAGCAGGAACGTGAATTCCTGGTGCACGGCTGCAACCAGAGCGAACACGACTATCCGCTGCAGCGCAGCTATATCGAGCTGTTCGAGGAACAGGTGGCGCAGCATCCACAGCGTATCGCCGCCAGTTGTCTCGACCGGCAATGGAGCTATGACGAGTTGAACCGGCGCAGTAACGGCCTGGGGCATGCGCTGATGGCGGCGGGTGTCGGCCCGGACCAGCCGGTGGCGTTGCTGGCCGAGCGTAATCTGGAGCTGCTGGGCATGATCATCGGCAGCTTCAAGGCCGGTGCCGGCTACTTGCCGCTGGATCCTGGGCTGCCGAGCCCGCGCCTGCGCCGCATCATCGACCTGAGCCGCACGCCGTTGCTGGTGTGCAGCGAAGCCTGCCGGGAACAGGCCATCGAACTGCTCGAAGGCTTCGACTGCCAGTTGCTGGTGTGGGAGGAAGTACCGGCTCGTGGCGAGAATCCCGGTGTCTATAGCGCTCCGGACAACCTCGCCTATGTGATCTATACCTCGGGTTCCACCGGCTTGCCCAAAGGCGTGATGGTCGAACAGCGCGGCATGCTCAATAACCAGTTGAGCAAGGTGCCCTACCTGCAACTGAGCGAGACGGATGTAATCGCGCAGACGGCTTCGCAAAGCTTCGATATTTCCGTGTGGCAATTCCTCGCCGCGCCGCTGTTCGGCGCGCGGGTAGACATCGTGCCCAACACCCTTGCCCATGATCCCCAGGGCTTGCTGGCCCATGTCCAGACACAGGGCATTACTGTGCTGGAAAGCGTGCCGTCACTGATCCAGGGCATGCTCGCCCAGGACGCTATCCGCCTCGACGGCCTGCGCTGGATGCTGCCGACCGGGGAAGCGATGCCGCCGGAGCTGGCGCACCAGTGGCTGTTGCGCTACCCGCACATCGGCCTGGTCAACGCATACGGCCCGGCGGAATGCTCGGACGATGTGGCGTTCTACCGTGTCGACCTGGCCTCGACGCGGGGCACCTATTTGCCGATTGGCATGCCCACCGACAACAACCGCTTGTACCTGTTGGACGGCGCACTGGAATTGGTGCCCCAAGGCGCTGTCGGCGAACTGTGCGTGGCCGGTATCGGGGTCGGTCGTGGTTACGTCAGCGACCCGTTGCGCACCGCACCGGTGTTCGTGCCGAACCCGTTCGGCGCACCGGGCGAGCGGCTGTACCGCACCGGCGACCTGGCACGGCGGCGCAGTGACGGCGTGTTGGAGTATGTCGGGCGGGTTGACCACCAGGTGAAGATTCGCGGCTACCGCATCGAACTGGGTGAAATTGAAGCGCGCCTGCACGAACAACCCGAGGTGCGTGATGCGGCGGTCGGTGTCCAGGAGGGCGTCAACGGCAAGCACCTGGTTGGCTATTTGGTGGCTGCGGATGAGGCGTTGAACCCTGGCGAACGCCTGGACCGTATCAAGCAACGCCTGCGCGCCGAACTGCCGGAATACATGGTGCCGCTGCACTGGCTCTGGCTCGAACGCCTGCCGCTCAACGCCAACGGCAAACTCGACCGCAAGGCCCTGCCGGCCTTGGAGATCGGCCAGTTGCACAGCCAGGACTACCTGGCACCGCGCAACGCGCTGGAAGCTACCCTGGCCGACATTTGGGCCGAGGTGCTCAAGGTCGAACGGGTAGGGGTGCAGGACAACTTCTTCGAACTGGGCGGGCACTCGCTGCTGGCCACGCAGATTGCGTCGCGGGTGCAGAAGACGCTGCAGCGGGATGTGCCGCTGCGGGCGATGTTCGAATGCAGCACGGTGGCGGAGCTGACCGAGTATATCGAGGGGTTGGCGGGGAATGAGATCAGTGCCGAGAAGGTGGATCGGTTGAGTGATTTGATGGCGGAGTTGGAGGGGTTGTGAGGCGGCCGTTGGTCTGGAAGATCGGGTTTTTCCAGCAGAACTGTCAATTCTGACAGTAGGCAGGATTTCTGATCCACGTGTTAGATAACCGCAGTTTCCGGCCCATCCGGCCGGGCCCGACGGTGATCTAACGCTGGACAGGAGTCTTATCGTGGCGAGCAAAATACCTGCAAAAAAAACCGGTTCCATTCAGACAGCTAATTCGCTGCCAGCCGTTGAAGCGGAACTGCCCTATGCGATTATCGAGCACGCTGCGAACAACAGCCTGCTGTATCCCATCGATGCAATCAATGGCACGACGGCCACGCTGACGCTGCCGGCGAATGCCACCAACGTCATGTTCTATATGGCGGTCAAGGATCAGGACGAGCCAAGCTTCGAGCCGATCTCTGTGGAAAATGGCATCAATGTCGTCGACATTCCGGCACGGTGGATCAGCTACTGCATCGGGCACACGGTATTGATCAAGTACACGGCCAATGCAGGGGGGCGAGCACTGGAATCCCTGACGCTGGAGTTGGAAATCCAACAGATCAGGGAGGAGCATCTCGTCGTCTCAAGGCCGGTGTTTACCCATGCCAAGGAGCAGTGGAGTACCTGGTACCTGCGCATGCAGGAGTTTACGGGGGATGAAATTGTCGCGATCAAGGCTTGGCCGATGATTCAACCCGGGCAGCGGTTGTTTGCCGTTGTTGCGGGTAACCAGCATGTCGCGCCCTATCGCTTCGCCTGGGTGGCCAGGGATCATGTGGTGCAGGAGCACGAAGCCCATCCAGACCATGTTTTCCGCTTTACGCTTTCGCGAGGCTGGCTGTCCAGGCTGGACGACTATTCGGCGATCACCGCTCACCTGGGCGTGATTTGGGACACCACCGCCCCGGTATACCCTGCGCCTGGCGATCCGCTTCTGGAGAATCCACTCCCAGTGAACGCCGAGGATTTCCACCTGCGCACTACCTCATTGCTACGGGTCGACCCTGCGCTGGATCTGAAACCGCCGCACTTGCGCGAGTCCGCGCATTACAACGGTGAGTGGTGCCTCAATCCTGAAAACACCCAGGAGGGAGGGGAGATCGTTATCCAGGGGCTGGACACTTACAAAGGTGACGAGGTGCGGTTTAGTGTAAGCGGGCCCGGTTATGCGAAAAAGCCGTTGGGGGATTACACGGTTGAACAGGACGGCGAGATGCCTGTCGTCAAACTGCCGGCCTGTGTGGTGGCATGTTTCTTCAACAAGCAGATGACGTTGAGCTATGACCTCGCCGTCAGTGGCACGGTACAGCCGTCCCCAGTAAGGGTGATCAACGTTTTAACCGCCGAATTTGAGCGCCCGTTGATTGAAGAAGCGAACCCGGATCGGTTGTTGTGCCTTGATAACTTTTCAGGGGATGCAAACGTGATAGCGCCCTTGGGGGCATATGGTCAGTGCGCGAGCCATTGCTGGATGTGGATCGATGCTAAACATGCAGACGGCAGCGCTTACCGCTTGGATATTCTGGACGGTGAAGTTGTCACGGACGCTTGGAAAAGCGACGGCGTCAGGGCTGATATTCCAAGGGTTGCGTTGGAGAAGATCGGCGATTGCTCCAAGTTCGAACTGCGCGTCAAGGCCAGCTTTTGCGAGGCGAGCGAACTGAAGGACGCCCTCGAATTCCCACCCGCGACATTCACAATTTACCAGCAGCCCCTGACGCCACGGGCACCCACAGTCAGGGAGGCACAGGGCGGTGTTTTGGTGGCGTGGAACGGTCGTGAAGGGGGGCATGTCGAGGCGGTTTACGATGGCTATCAACCGAGCCACCAGCATACTGCCCAATGGTGCTTGAAAGGGGAGGACAGTTGCTGGTCACTGCCTTTGCAGCAGGGCACGTCCGACCCGGTCACTTTCCTTGCCTCCCGCGAACAAGTGATCAACAGCTTGCGCAAGACGGCACTGATTTCTTATACCGTGATCAATGCCTGCAAGCAGATGGTGTCCGAGACACTGGAGTTGCAGGTTGGTGAGCCCATCATGGCGCGGCGTCCTCGTCCCGTGGTGAGGCAGGCGACTGGCAACATCCTGGATCTGCGTACCTTCCCAGGGAAGGATGCAGAGGTCATCGTCAAGAGCTCCGATGTCGACGTCGATTTGGCGTGGTGGTTTTTCATGGAGGGGCATTTCGGGGTTATGACGCTTGAAGGAACTGCAAAAGATGGCTCTTCGACCACCGTACCGATCATGGCGAGGCGCCTCGAAAGCAGTGATAGGTACGAATTGTCGTGCTTGATCCCACGCTCGGATTTGGAGAAGTTAGCAAGTAATACGCAGATCACCATTAACTTTTCGCATTTCATAGGCCCAGATCCGGTTAAAAGCGTCGAGATCAAGTTTCAGCCGTTGACGTTGAACTTCATCACAGCGCTTTACGACCTCACTGATTTTGACCCATCCGGCAAAGGCTGGAATGGTTGGCAGAGAGGCTTAGGTGCATTAGACCCCAACGATCTGGAGTTGAGAGATGATCCGTGGGGCGGCTGGATTGGTTACTGGTTGCGTGACTACAGTTATACAGATACATCCAACCCTGCTACTGAGAGCGAGAAAATGTTTAAGATTTTCACCGATCTGGAACCGGGGCGCTCATATCATTTCTCAGCCTTGGTCTGTAATAGTAGTGGTCAAGGCGCCTCCCCCCTCATGGCGTTAGCCGTTGATAGAAAAGATATAACCGCTGTGATACAGCCTCCGACAACCTGGCAGACACTTGAGGGCGTATTCGTAGCTACTTCAAGGACCGCAAGGCTTAGCGTTAATAATCACCAAATGGGTGCGGTCCGTGGTAACGATTTTGGAGTCACTATGCTCAAGCTCAACGAAGTCCAGCAATAGTTAACTGAGGTGGATCAAGCATAAGGCCTTCGATGTTCGGAGGCCTTATCCATAACGTATGCGCGTTGCTTATTTGGGCCCCAGTATCTTCACCAACTTCTCCGGCGACGGCGCCCCTTGCTGTTGCTGCAAGCCCCCCTTGTCATCCAGATAGAAAATCGCCGGCGTCGCCGACAACTCCAGTTCCTCCATCAACTTCATATTGGCATCGAGCTTGGCCTCGATATCCGCCGGGATTTTGGCCAGTGCCTGCAACTTGCTGCCCTTGCCGGCGCCTTCGTGTTCTTCCAGGGCTTTTTGCGGGTCTTTGGCGGCTAACAGCGCTGCGGATTTGCCTGGGCTGTCTTCGCGGATGATGCCGACCATGATGTGGCGCAACTGCACCTTGCCGGCTTTTACCCAAGGGCGGGCTTGTTCCCAGAACATGTTGCAGTACGGGCAGTTGGGGTCGCTGAACAGGTAGACGGTGCGCGGTGCATTGACGTCGCCGTCCTGGATCCAGCTGCTCTTTTCCATCTTGGCCCAGACTTCCTTGGACATCGGCGCGTACACCAGTTTTTCCAGGGGCGCGCTGCTCAGGTCGTTGCCCTGGGCGTCGTACAGGTTGCCGGCGATCACGCTTTTGCCGTCGGCGGTCAGGTACAGCGCCATGCCGCGGTTCTGGTACTGCGCGGCGTAGCCGGTGAGGCCGCTGGGGGCGTCGAATTTGCCGAGGATTTTAGCGCCCTTGGCTTCGATCTGTTTGATCGGGGCCGGCCAGTCTTCGGCCTGGGCCAGGGTGGCGGCGAGCGTCAAAGGCAGCAGGGTCAGCAGGTGGCGGAGGCGAGGCATGTGGGTTTCCTTTGTGGGGCGGTGTCGAAGGGTTCCATGGCACGGGCCAGGCTGGCTTGGGACAGTTCACCCAGGTGACTGTTGATCAGGCGCCCGTCGGCTGTGTAGAACAGGGTGGTGGGCAGGGCCATGGAACCCACGGCCTGGCCGAGGCGACCGCTGGCGTCGAACAGCACGTTATCCAGATTCAGGCCCTGAGTGGCCAGGTACGTGCTGACGCTTTGCATGCTCTCGGCCTGGTTGACGAACAGGAAGGTGACGTCCGGGCGTTGGTGCTGCGCGCGTTCCAGCACCGGCATTTCCCGACGGCACGGCGGGCACCAGGTGGCCCAGAGGTTGATCACCAGCGGGCCGCCTTTGTAATCGGCCAGTTGCACTACATTGCCATTGGCATCGCGCAAGGTGATGTCCGGCAGTTGCGAGCCCTTGTCGTAAAGGTGCAGGGACAGGCTGGCCATGCCCCAGAACACCAGGCCGCTGATTACCCCGGCACTCAGTGGCTTGCGCAGGGCCGGGCGCCGCCAGCCGTAGGCCAGCGCTCCCAGCACCAAGGCGATAACGCCGGGCCAGGCGAGAAAGCCGCCGTCGCGCAGGTCGACCATCTGCAGCCAGTCGTTGCGGTAATCGCTCCAGTACATCAGTACAAAGCTGACGCGCGCGGTCAGCATGCCGAGAAGGAACAGGCTGAACAGCACCGATTCGGGGTTTTCACCGCCACGTTTGGCCACGCGCCAGCCCACCAGGGTGGCGAGAATCAGCGCGCTGATCAGCAGGATATGATTCAGGGCGATGGCGAAGGTGCCGATGGTGAGGGTCAGCATCAGCGCGCGTCTCGGGTTTGCGTCCAGCGTTGCAGGAAGGCGGCGGCATCCACTTCGCCAGTGATGCGCTGGGCGCGGCGTTCTTCGCCGTCCGGGCCGATCCATACGAAGCTCGGTGGCCCGGGGACTTTGTAACGGCCAAGCAGCTCGCGGCTGGCGGCGTTGTCGGCGGTAACGTCCAGGCGCAGCAGGCGCACGTCTTTCAAGGCATCCATCACTTCAGGTCTACCGAACACCTGTTTTTCCATGATCTTGCACGACACGCACCAGTCGGCGTAGTAATCCACCAGCACCCATTGGCCCTGGGCCTTGGCGCTGTCGAGCTGGCTTTGCAGGGCGGCGGGGTCGTTGATGGTCACGAACGCATCGTGCGCGCTGGCGGTGGCCGAGACCTGCGCGCCGCTGTAGACCTTCAGCGGTTGCCACAGCTCATCGCTGCCACCCGCCGCGCCCACTACCAATATCGCGCCCCACAGTCCCAGCAGCAGGGAACCGGCGCCACACACCTTGGCGGCCAGGCCGTATTCACGGGCCAGGGCCCAGCCACAATAGGCCATGACCAGCGCCAGTGCGCCCCACAGGCCGATCCACAGGCTTTCGTCGACCACCGGGCGGATCATCAGTACGGCGGTGCCGAGAAACAGGTAGCCGAAGATGCCCTTGAGCACGTTCATCCAGGTGCCCGGCTTGGGCAGGAACCGGTTGCCCACGGTGACCAGCAGCAACAGCGGGATACCGATGCCGATGCCCATGGCAAACAGGATCAGGCCACCGTGCAGCGCATTGCCGCTCTGGGCGATATACAGCAAGGCGCCGGCCAGGGGCGCGGTCATGCACGGGCCCACCAGCAGGCCGGACAACGCGCCGAGAATGCCGGCACCGACCAGGCTGCCACCGCTTTGCTTGCGGCTGACATGGTCCAGGCGATCGCGCAGGAAGGCCGGCAGTTGCAGTTCAAAGAAGCCGAACATCGGCAGGGCAAGGAGCACGAACAACGCGGCGAAACTGCCGAGGATCCACGGGGTTTGCAGCAGTGCGGCAAGGTTGCCGCCGAGCAACGCGGCCATCACGCCCAGCGCGGCATACACCAGGGCCATGCACACCACGTAGCTGCTGGCCAAGGCAAAGCCGCGACGCGGGCTGGCACCGCTGCCCACCACCAGCCCGGCGAGGATCGGCAGCATCGGCAGCGAGCAGGGCGCAAACGCCAACAACAGGCCCAGGCCGAAAAAGATCAACAGGCTCCAGCCCAGGCTGCGCTGTTGCAGGCCGCTGGCCAGGCTCTGGTCCTGGGCCTCGGCGGTGGCGGCGACTGCCGGGTTGCCGCCCAGATCCACGGTGATCGATTGCGGCGGATAGCACAGGCCGGCATCGGCGCAGCCCTGCCAGCCCAGTTTGACCTGGCCGGTGGCGCCGGCCGGGATCTTCACTTCCAGGCCCTGGCGATACACTTGCTGTTCGCCGAAGAACTCGTCGCTATGGGCTTCGCCCTGGGGCAACACAGGCTTGTCGGCCAGGCCGTCGAATTTCATGCGCTGCTGGTACAGGTAGTAACCGTCGGCAATCTGCCAGTACAGCTGGGTCTCGCCGCTTTCAAGACGTTCGGAGGTAAAGGTGAACGCTTTGCCCACCGGCAGGAAATCAGGTTTGGTCTCGAAAGGGTTGCCCGGCGCGGCCTGGGCCAGCCCCGCGAACAACACCAGCAGAAAGGTCAATAGATGCCGCATGGTCCAGCCTTAGTTCGATACAAGTGAGGCACACAATGTGTGGCGTTGATTAACCGATGATTAACCGGGCGCTATTCTAGAGTGTAGAGATTCTATGGTGTTGCGAAGTTCGCGGCATAATGCGCGCTTAATCCGTGCCTTTTCTAATCACCCGCATCTTTCATGAAGGGTTCAGCATGCACGTACTGGTCTGTGAAGACGACGAACTGATCGCCAGCGGCATCGTGGCCGGCCTCACCGCCCAGGGTTTCACGGTCGAACGCGTGGGCACAGCGGCGGCGGCCAGGGCGATGCTCAGGGCGGCGACCTTCGACATCATGGTGCTCGACCTTGGCCTGCCCGACGAAGACGGCCTGAAACTGCTGCAACAACAGCGCAGCCAGGGCCTGGAAATTCCGGTGCTGATCCTCACCGCGCGTGACTCGGTGACCAACCGCGTCGATGGCCTGCAGGCGGGTGCCGATGACTACCTGCTCAAGCCCTTCGACCTGCGCGAACTCGCCGCCCGCCTGCAAACCCTGCTGCGCCGCGTGGCGGGGCGCAGTGTCAACCTGATCGAACATGGCCGCCTGGCGTACGACCCCAGCAGCCGCGAGACTTTCCTGGGCGGCCAGCCGGTGGACCTGTCGCGCCGTGAACAAGCGCTGTTGCAGGCCCTGCTGCACAACAAGGGCCGTGTGCTCTCCAGCGAGCAGCTCAAGGACAGCGTCTACGGGTTCAACGACGAACTGGAAAGCAACGCGCTCAATGTGCACATCCACCACCTGCGGCGCAAATTGGGCAATGGCATCGTCGAGACCGTGCGCGGCCTCGGCTATCGCCTGGGCCCGGCCGATACGGGAGAGGATGCTCCGTGATGAGCCTGCGCCTGCGCCTGACGTTCAAGCTCGGCGCCGCGTTTGTGTTGATCTGGGCCCTGGCGGCGGCCTGGATGCTCAACGACCTGCGCAACCAGATGATGTTTTCCCTCGACCAGCGCCTGGTCGCCTCGGCGCGTATGGTGGCCGGGCTGACCGAACAGATGCCGGGCCTGGCCAGCGTCGGCGTCGGCACCCATTTGCGCACCGAACAACTCAATGTACCGGGGGGCATGGCCTGCCAGGTCAGTTCCCTGCATGGCGAAATCCTGGCGCGCAGCCATACCACGCCGGATGAGGGGCTGGAGTCGCGCAAGAGCGGTTTTCGCGACCAGATGATCGATGGCGTGGGCTGGCGCAGTTTCACCCTGTCCCGTGGCGACCTGCTGATCACCACGGCCGACCGTCAGGTGGAGCGTGAGGCGCTGAACCTGTCGATCCTGCTGGCGGCCTCAGTGCCGGTCGGCGTGGCCTTGTTGGGGTGCCTGTGCTTGCTGTGGCTGGGCATCGGCCAGAGTCTGGTGCCGCTCAATCGCATGCGGGACGCCTTGATGCGCCGCAGCGCCGACTCGCTCGAATCGCTGCAGATCCACCCGCTGCCCAGTGAACTCAAGCCGTTGCTCGACACCCAGAACCAACTGTTGCAACGCATCGCCAAGACCATCGAGCGCGAACGCCGCCTGACCGGCGACGCCGCCCATGAACTGCGCAGCCCGTTGACCGCGATCAAGACCCACCTGCAAGTGGCCCGTATGACCGAAGGCGCGGCCCGTGACCAGTCCCTGGCCCACGCCGAGGAAGGCGCCGACCGCTTGCATCGCACTCTGGAGCAACTGTTGCTGCTGGCGCGCGTAGAGGGCAGCTTGTCGTTCGATGACGGTCTGCAGTCCAGCGCCGAGGACGTTGCCAGGCTGGCGATCCAGGACGCCAACGCCGGGGACAACTCGCGCATCGACCTGGTCCTGGCGGACAGCCTTGCCGCCACACCGGTGGACATGCCCGTGGGCCTGGCCGTCGCGGCCTTGCGTAACCTGCTGGACAACGCCTTGCGTCACACCCCGGCCGATACCCGGGTGGAGCTGAAGGTGTCGTCCAGCGCTGACAAGGTGATATTCCGCGTGCGTGACCATGGCCCGCAGATATCCAGCGAAGACCTGCAATACCTCACCCAGCGCTTCTGGCGCAACGGCAGCAGCGAAGGCTGTGGCCTGGGCCTGGCGATCGTTCAAGCGATCGTCCAGCGCTGCGCTTGCTCGTTGACATTCGACAGCCAGGCGGATGGCCTGCGGGTTGAATTGGGCATGCCGCTGCGACGCTGACTTTTCTGCAAGTGCCAAATAGTTACCGCCCGCTTGAAGCTCACGCCTTCAGGATGGCGGTAATTTTTTTGCGCTTGAAAGGGCCGAATGATTCGGCCCGTACTGAAAAGGACGGATCTTATGTTGGTCATCGATACCAGTTTCCCTGCCAGGGACTTCAACGAACGTAACGGCGAGCCGGTGGGGCAAATACTCTTGCATTACACCGCGGCGCCCTTTGTCTCGTCCTTGCGCACCCTGACCCAGAACGGGGTCAGCGCTCACTATCTGCTGCCCGATCCTGACGAACCGGTCTACCGCGCCGCCGGTTATGAAGAACTGCGCGTGTTTCGCCTGGTGCCCGAGGACAAGCGCGCCTGGCATGCCGGGGCGAGCCATTGGGATGGGCGGGATAACCTCAACAGTCGCGCGATTGGCATTGAAATCGTCAACCTGGCGCGCGATGACAAAGGCGTGTTCACCTTCCCGGCGTATCGCGAGCAACAGGTAGAGGTTTTGATTACGCTGGTGCGCGATATTCTGGAGCGTTATCCGCAGATCGGACCGGTGGATATTCTCGGGCATTCGGATGTGGCGTACTGGCGCAAAAGCGACCCGGGGCCCGAGCTGCCTTGGCGCTGCCTGTATGAGGCCGGAGTAGGCGCCTGGTTTGACGAGGCAACCCGAGCGATGTACCAACGCCGGTTTTGCCTGGGGTTACCGCCGGAGGTGGAGGTAGAGCGGGCCTTTCAGCGGTATGGGTACAAACCAGCGTGGAACCGCCAAGCCTTTGAACAGCGGACCCGGGCGTTTCAAATGCACTTTCGGGCGCGGGATTACGGTGGGCTTCTGGATGCCGAGACTTGCGCGATCCTGTACGCGCTCAACGACAAATACCGCGGGCTTTGAAACCAAACGCCATTCAAATGTGGGAGGGGGGCTTGCTCCCGATAGCGGAGTGTCAGCTAACCATTGGCTGCCTGATACACCGCCATCGGGAGCAAGCCCCCTCCCACATTTGATTTGCACACGTCTGTAAATCTGACCAGGTCCCTAAATCCCCCCGCACCTGATGCGTCTTCAGAACATGAAGTCCGTGCGCATTCCCCGCCCCCCACGGATGACCACCATCACCCGCGTATTGAGGGATCGAGAGATGTCAGTCGCCACCAGCCCCATCGAAGCCGCGCCTGTGCACGTCAGCGAAACGCTCTACCAGTTCGACGACAGCCCGTTGCTGGCCCGCCAGCGCCAGCAGGAATCCAATGCCCGCAGCTACCCGCGGCGCATTCCCCTGGCGCTCAAGCGGGCCAAGGGTATCTATGTCGAAGATGTGGAAGGCCGCAGTTTCATTGACTGCCTGGCCGGCGCGGGCACCCTGGCGCTCGGCCATAACCACCCGGTGGTGATCCAGGCCATTCAACAAGTGTTGAGCGATGAGTTGCCGTTGCACACCCTGGACCTGACCACGCCGGTCAAGGATCAGTTCGTGCAGGATTTGTTCGGCCTGCTGCCGTCGGAACTGGCGCGCGAGGCGAAAATCCAGTTCTGCGGCCCCACCGGCACCGATGCGGTGGAAGCGGCCTTGAAGCTGGTACGCACTGCCACCGGGCGCAGTACGGTGTTGTCGTTCCAGGGCGGTTATCACGGCATGAGCCAGGGCGCGTTGAGCCTGATGGGCAGCCTCGGGCCGAAGAAGCCGCTGGGCGCATTGCTTGGCAACGGCGTGCAATTCCTGCCGTTCCCCTACGACTACCGCTGCCCGTTCGGCCTGGGTGGCGCGCAGGGCGTGCGGGTCAACCTGCATTACCTGGAAAACCTGCTCAACGACCCCGAAGCCGGCGTGTTGCCGCCGGCTGCGGTAATTGTCGAAGTGGTGCAGGGGAGGGCGGCGTGGTCCCGGCCGATCTCGACTGGCTGCGCGGGCTGCGGCGTATCACCGAACAGGCGGGCGTCGCGCTGATCGTCGATGAAATCCAGAGTGGCTTTGGCCGTACAGGCAAAATGTTCGCCTTCGAGCACGCGGGGATCATCCCGGACGTGGTGGTGATGTCCAAAGCCATTGGTGGCAGCCTGCCGCTGGCAGTGGTGGTGTACCGCGACTGGCTCGACACCTGGTTGCCGGGCGCCCATGCCGGGACCTTCCGTGGCAATCAGATGGCAATGGCGGCGGGTTCGGCAGTGATGCGCTACCTCAAGGAGCACGACCTGGCCACGCATGCGGCGGCGATGGGCGAGCGCCTGGGTGCACATCTGCGCCTGCTGCAGCGCGACTTCCCGCACCTGGGAGATATTCGCGGGCGTGGGCTGATGCTCGGCGTGGAGCTGGTTGACCCGGATGGCACGCGCGACATCCAGGGCCACCCACCGGTGCATCGCCAGCTCGCGCCGTTGGTACAACGTGAATGCCTCAAGCGCGGCCTGATCCTGGAGCTGGGCGGGCGGCATGGCGGCGTGGTGCGTTTCCTGCCGCCGCTGGTGATCACTGCCGCCGAGATCGACCGGGTCGCCGAGATCTTCGGGCGCGCCTTGGCAGCGGCGCTCGCCAGCCTCTAATTTTCCCGGTCCCTGAAACGTTTCTAGAGATATCAGCGCTGCGCATGGTGCGCAGCCAGCCTTTGAGCGACGGAGAACCGCAATGACCTCAGTATTTGACCGCGACGACATCCTGTTTCAGGTAGTGGTCAACCACGAAGAACAGTATTCGATCTGGCCCGACTACAAGGCCGTGCCGGAAGGCTGGCGAACCGTGGGCAAGAGCGGCGTGAAGAAAGAGTGCCTGGCCTATATCGAAGAGAACTGGACGGATATGCGTCCGCTAAGCTTGCGCCAGAAGATGGATGGCGCTGCACTCGCCTGAACGCCACTGATCAAAAATGTGGGAGGGGGCTTGCTCCCGATAGCGGTCTGTCAGTCAGCTTATTTTTCAGCTGACCCACCGCCATCGGGGGCAAGCCCCCTCCCACATTTAGACAGTGTCGCCTTCTAGAGGCTCTTCTCTTTCTCCAATGCGCCTGATGCTCCCGTCACCACCTGCACACTCAAGCGCGGTGTCGCCAGGTCAAGCCCGGCTTCATCCAGATGCCGCTTGAGTGACAGGTTGAACGCCCGCGACACTTCCCACTGCTTGATCGGCGCCGTCTTGAACCGTGCGCGCAGGATCGCGCTGCCCGATTCAAAACTCTCCACGCCCTGAATCTCCAGCGGCGACCAGATATTGCGGCGTTGCAGTGGGTCATTGCGCATGGCGTGGCCGACATCGCGCATCAGCTTGATCGCGTCGTCGATTTCCATGTTGTAGGGGATCGCCACGCGGAAGATCGCGTAGCCGAATTCCCGCGAGTAGTTCTTGATGCTCTTGATCTCGCTGAAGGGAATGGTGTGCACGATGCCGTCGATATCGCGCAGGCGCACGGTGCGAATGGTCAGCCCTTCGACGGTGCCGAGGTGGCCGCCGACGTCCACGTAGTCATCGATGGCCAGGGAGTCTTCGATGATGATGAACAGGCCGGTGATCAGGTCGGCTACCAGCGACTGCGCACCGAAACCGATCGCCAGGCCGATCACACCGGCACCGGCCAGCAGTGGCGTGACGTTCATGCCCATGTTCGCCAGGGCGACGATGGCGGCGATGATAAAAATAGTCACGAACAGCACGTTGCGGATCAACGGCATCATGGTTTGCGCACGCGCGTTGGCCAGGCCTTTACGCGAGCGGGTCAGGGCATGATGGATCGCGGTGTCGCTGAGAATCCAGATCAGCCAGGCAAACAGTAAAGTCCCACCGAGGCTGAACAGTTTGACGCTGATTTCATGGCCGTCGCCTTCGGTGAAGCGAATCAGTGACAGGCCCCACACCCGCAGGCCCAGTTCGATGAACACCAGCCACACCAGCAGGTGCGCCAGGGTGTAGACGAAGCTTTTCAGGCGGTCGGAGTACAGCGCATGGCGCTTGTGCCCGCGTTGCGGCTTAAGGGCGTGGCGCCGCACCAGCCCGTTGATCACCATGCACAACACCAGCAACACGGTGCACAGCAGCGACTGGCGCAGGGCGGTACTGGTGTCGCCGGCGGACAGGAAGGTGGCGAACAGCGAAATACCCACCAGCAACAATGCCGGCAAGTACCAGAAAGTGCCGATGATCGACAGGGTATCGGTGAGGGCGCGACGCGTCAGGCGACGCGACAGTGGCTGGTTACGGATCAGGTGAGCGATCGGCCGACGGAAGCGCAGGATGAACACGCCAGTGGACAGCGCCGCCATCACATTGGCCACGGTTGCGGCCGTATGAGCCAGGTGCTGGCCGAGCGCCGTGACCAGCCGCGGGTCGCTCAAGGCTTCGCCAAAGGCGGCGAAACTGCCGATCCACCACAGCGGGCGAAAGGCCTGATGGCGCAGGATATACAGGGCGCGATGGCGGTGCGGGCCGTCCAGCAGGGAAAACGCAATCACGCAGATCGCCGAGAAACAGGTGCCGACGACCAGGGCGTAAGCCAGCACCATCGCCAGGGATTTGCCCAGGGACGAGGGCAGGGCGTAGCTCAGGTAAACCGTGATCACCAGGGCGATCAACCACGGGCCGAGTTTGCGCAGGGCGAAGCGCAGCATGTCCCAGGTGCGTGGGTGTTGCGGAAGCTCTTCAGGCAGGCCGAAGCGTTCGCGCACGCGGTGGCTGAGCCAGATCAGCGCGGCGGCCAGCAGGCTCCATACCGCCAGGATTACCGCAAAACCAAAGATGATCGGCAGCCATTCAGTGGCCGGCAGCATCAGCGCACTGAGTTCCTCCTTGGCCAGGTCGACTTCATTGGACCAGCGGCCCAGTGGGCTGTCGGCGCCG
Organism: Pseudomonas sp. R4-39-08; assembly: GCF_003852275.1. Classification (NCBI taxonomy): domain Bacteria; kingdom Pseudomonadati; phylum Pseudomonadota; class Gammaproteobacteria; order Pseudomonadales; family Pseudomonadaceae; genus Pseudomonas; species Pseudomonas sp. R4-39-08. The sequence continues at coordinate 4,034,474 of NZ_CP027733.1, read as the reverse complement.
GAGAACTGCTGTTCAAAGCCCGACAGCGTGCTGCCGATCAGGCCGAGCACACCGAGTTCGGCCGCCGGTTGGGCTTTTTGCGTGGCGGCGCGCAGTTTCTTCAAGTCGCTCAGCAACTGGGTGCGCTGCTGATCGTTCTCCAGGGTCTTGATCACCTCGTCCAGCGACTGCCCCAAAGGCACCTCGGCCTGGGGTTGGGCTTTGTTGGAGCTGCCCAGCATTCCGGGCAAACCCACGGCTTGGGCGCAGGTGATAGGCAGCAGCGTGAGCAGGGCGATGAGCAGGTAGCAGGGCAGGGCAAACAGACGGGAAAGCACGAGGCAGTCAACCTTGAAAACGACGAATTGGCCGAGTGTACGAGGCCGCTATGCCAGATGCGAGCGCATTTGTTATTCCGCCAGTTTGGCGAGGATCTTGTATACCACGGTGCCCAGGATCAGCAGCATGCCGACCCACATGCCGAACACGCCAAGGGGTTTGTCGCGAAAGTTGAAGCCTACGGCGAGCAGGAGCATGCCGATCAGGATCGGGATAAGCATGGCGTGGAAAGAAGACATGGAGATCATCAGGCGACGGCCTTGTCGGAGTGGGAGTTCTGACAAGTTTAGGTCGGATTATGGGAAATGCAGGTGATATGGATCAGGTGAATACATAACCAATGTGGGAGGGGGCTTGCCCCCGATAGCGGTGGAACAGTCAACAGATACTTTGACTGACACTCTGCCATCGGGGGCAAGCCCCCTCCCACATTTTCTGACTGCATTCAGTCCTGAATTCAGGGCAGGTCGCGGCTGGCGTAGAACGCGCCCAATACCTTCACCAGATGCGCCAGGTCATGGCTACCACACAGCTCGCGGATGGAATGCATGGCAAACGTCGGCAGGCCGATGTCCACGGTGCGCACACCCAGGTGGCTGGCGGTGATCGGCCCGATCGTCGAACCGCAGCCCATATCGCTGCGCACCACAAAGCTCTGCACCGGCACTTCCTGGGCCATGCACAGGTGGCGGAAGAACCCGGCGGTTTCGCTGTTGGTCGCGTAGCGCTGGTTGCTGTTGACCTTGATCACCGGGCCGGCGTTGAGCTTGGGACCGTGGTTGGCGTCGTGTTTTTCAGCGTAGTTCGGGTGCACGCCATGGGCGTTGTCTGCAGACACCAACAGGGATTTCTGAATGGTGCGTACGAATTCTTCACCTTCTGGCAGCAGGCGACGCAGGGTCTGTTCGAGCATCGGGCCATCGGCGCCGCAAGCCGAGCAGGAGCCGACTTCTTCATGGTCGTTGCACACCAGCACGCAGGTTTCATCGGTGTCGCTGGTGAGCAGGGCTTGCAACCCGGCGTAGCACGACAGCAGGTTGTCCAGGCGCGCACCGGCAATGAAGTCGCCATTGAGGCCAATCACCGCAGCGCCTTGAGTGTCGTAGAAGCTCAACTCGTAATCGAGTACCACGTCGGCGTTCAGCCCATGCTCGCGAGCCAATTGTTCGGTGAGCACGGCGCGAAAGTCCACGCGCTCGTCACCGGCAAACTGCGCGAGGATCGGCGGCAGTTCGGTCTGGGCATTGATCGCCCAGCCCTGGTTGGCCTCACGGTTCAGGTGGATGGCCAGGTTGGGAATGATGGCGATCGGCAGCTTGAAGTCGATCAGCTGGCTTTCGACCTTGCCATCGCGGCGGAACGTGACGCGGCCGGCCAGGGACAAGTCGCGGTCGAACCACGGGGCCAGCAAGGCGCCGCCGTAGACTTCCACGCCCAACTGCCAGAAACCCTGGCGTTGCAGCTCGGGCTGGGGCTTGACCCGCAGACACGGGCTGTCGGTGTGGGCGCCGACCATACGGATGCCGTCTTGCAGCGGCGAATGGCGGCCCAGTTTGAACGCGATGATCGAGGAATCGTTACGGGTCACGTAATAGCGACCGTTGGCTTCGGTGGCCCAGGTGTCACGCTCGTCGAGACGCTGGTAACCGGCCGCTTCCAGGCGCTGGGCGAGGGCGGCAGTGGCATGAAAAGGAGTAGGGGAGGCCTTGAGGAAGTCGATCAGGCCTTGATTCAACGCATCGCGCATAAATAGCTCCAGACAGCAATGCGCGGAGTTTACCGTCCGAGGGCAAGAAGTGCACAGAACAAATGTGGGAGGGGGCTTGCCCCCGATGGCAGTGGGTCAGTCAACAGATTCAGTGACTGACACTCCGCTATCGGGGGCAAGCCCCCTCCCACATTTGACCGTATTCACAATCTAAAAAGGCGCCGGGCACTCGAAGCGCAAGCGCTCGTGGCTTTGTGGGTGAGTGAAGCTCAGCATGCTCGCGTGCAGGCACAGGCGCGGCCAGGCGGCGAGGGCCTGTTCGTGGGCATACAGACCATCGCCGAGCAGCGGGTGGCCGATGGACAACATGTGCACGCGCAACTGGTGCGAGCGCCCGGTGATCGGCGTCAGTTCGACGCGGCACCAGTCGCCGCAACGTTCCAGCACCTTCCAGAAAGTCAGCGCGTGCTTGCCGAACTCATGGTCGACCACATGGCGCGGCTTGGTCGGCGGGTCATAGCGCAAGGGCAGGTCGATGCTGCCGCTGTCCAGTTCCGGCTGGCCCCAAGCCAAGGCGGTGTAGGCCTTTTCTGTTTCGCGGTCGTGAAACTGGCGGGACAGTTCGCGGTGGGTATCAGCGTCCCGCGCCAGCAGGATGATGCCCGAGGTTTCCCAGTCAAGGCGATGGACGATGCGGGCTTCGGGGTAGCCGTTTTCCTGCAGGCGGGTGATCAGGCAGTCCTTGTTGTCGTCGGCGCGGCCGGGCACCGAGAGCAGCAGGGTCGGCTTGTTCACCACCAGGACAGCGTCGTCCTGATGCAGGATATGGATGTTGGACAACGGCATTAAACAGCCTCGTAACAAACGCCAACGGCGGCTCGCCCACCCGGTTCCCGAAAAGGGATCAAGGTGATCGAGCCGCCGTGGCGGCCGCCTGTTCGATCAACGATCAGGCAGGGTGATATTGAGTTCCAGAATCGAGCAGCTGCCGTCATTTTCCAGGGCGACATGCACGTCATCGTTGCCGATATTGACGTACTTGCGGATCACCTCGACCAGTTCCTTCTGCAAGGCTGGCAGGTAATCCGGGGTGCTGCGTTGGCCGCGTTCGTGCGCCACGATGATCTGTAGACGCTCTTTCGCGACCGACGCGGTACTTGGCTTTTTGTTGGCGCGAAAGAAGTCGAGAAATTTCATTGTTCAATTGCCTCCAAAGATACGCTCGAAGAATCCCTTCTTCTTGACATCGAGGAAGCGGTGTTCCACGGTCTTGCCCAGCAGGCGATCCACAGCATCGCTGTACGCCTGGCCGGCGTCGCTCTGGTCGTCGAGAATCACCGGCACGCCCTGGTTGGACGCTTTCAGCACGGCCTGGGATTCCGGGATCACACCGAGCAGGGTCACCGCGAGGATGTCCTTGACGTCTTCAACGCCGAGCATTTCGCCGTTGCTGACGCGCTCAGGGTTGTAGCGGGTCAGCAGCAGGTGTTCCTTGATCGGCTCTTCGCCTTTTTCGGCGCGCTGGGACTTGCTGGCCAGCAGGCCGAGCATACGGTCCGAGTCACGTACCGAGGACACTTCCGGGTTGGTCACCACGATGGCTTCATCGGCGAAGTACATCGCCAGGTGAGCACCGGTTTCGATACCGGCCGGGGAATCGCATACCACGTATTCGAAGGTTTCTTTCAGTTCGGCGAGGACTTTGCCTACGCCTTCCTTGGTCAGCGCGTCTTTGTCACGGGTCTGGCTGGCGGCCAGCACATACAGGTTCTCAAGGCGCTTGTCCTTGATCAGGGCCTGTTGCAGGTTGGCTTCGCCGTTCACCACGTTGACGAAGTCGTATACCACGCGGCGTTCGCAGCCCATGATCAGGTCGAGGTTACGCAAACCCACGTCGAAGTCGACGATGACTGTCTTGTGGCCGCGCAGAGCGAGGCCGGTACCGATAGCGGCGCTGGTGGTGGTCTTACCCACACCACCCTTGCCGGATGTAACCACGAGAATCTTGGCCAAGGTGTTTCACCCCTAAGGAAAAAGGACTTTTGGTCCCTGAAAAACATCTCTTGAAACTCGCTGCAGGCGGACAGCCTTTGTAGGAAGAAGCCAGGTTTTTTCCGGGGAAAACACCAACTTCAACTAGTCCTACGCAAGTATTGCCGGTTTCGCTTTGCTATCAGAGCCTAGAGATGCTTGGAAAATGCGGCAGTATCCGTTAAAGACGGATGATGTTCAACACATCGCCCGACAGGTTGACCTGTACCGAAGCCCCCCACAGCGGATCACGGCGCAAGTCTTCGGACACCTTGTACTGACCCGCGATGGAAACCAGCTCAGCGGTCAACTGCTGGCAGAAAATACGCGCCTTGGTATCACCCTTGATGCCGGCCAGGGCACGTCCGCGCATCGGGCCGTATACATGGATATTGCCATCGGCGAGAAGTTCCGCGCCGGGGCTGACCGAGGACACCACCACAAGGTCGCCGCCCTGGGCGTAAATCTGCTGCCCGCCGCGCACGGGCGAGGTAATGATCTTGGTCGGCCGGATCGTGGGTTCCGGGGGTTTTTCCGGTTTTTTCTTCTGTTCACCGACCAATGGTTCGAGCGGACGCTCGCGTGCGCCGGACGGCGGCAGTACTGGCAGTTCAATGGCGATGGCCGCGGCAATGTCTTCGATACGGCTGGCGCGAATCGCCAGGGTCCGCAGGCCGTGGGAGCGGCACACGCGCATCAGCCCGGGCAGGTCGATGACGCCTTGGCCGGCCGGCAGCTTGTCCAGGGCCAGTACCAGCGGGGCATTGTTGAAGAAATTCGGCGCCAGGGCGACCTTGGCGGCCAGTTGGCGGTCCAGGGCGTCGAGGTCATTGCGGGCCAGTTCCAGCACGGTAATGGCGAGCATGCTGCCTTTCAGCTGGAACACGGGATCTTGGTCTAGCGGTTCGGTTTGGCTCATGGTCGGCAAAAGCGGCTTGTCACGAAAAGTGTCGAGACTTATAACGAGAACACTCACCCGCCGCAAGCCGAGTCGAACCGTTGTAGAATGCGCGGCCCTTGTCTTTACCGGAATCTGTAATGGATCGCCCGCGTTTTCGAGCTGTATTTCTTCACCCGCGTTTTTGGCCATTATGGCTGGGGCTGGGCCTGCTGTGGCTGGTCACCCAACTGCCGTACCGTGTGCTGCTGACCATTGGTCGCCTGCTGGGCGCGGGCATGTACCGCGTGGCCGGTGAGCGACGCCGCATCGCCGCGCGCAACCTGGAGTTGTGCTTCCCGGAAAAATCCGCCAAGGAGCGCAAACGCCTGCTCAAGGAAAATTTCGCCTCCACCGGTATCGCCTTCTTCGAGATGGCCATGAGTTGGTGGTGGCCCAAGCCGCGCCTGGCGCGGCTGGCCCATGTGCAAGGGTTGGAGCATCTCAAGCAGGCGCAATTGGACGGCAAGGGCGTGATCCTGATGGCTTTGCACTTCACCACCCTGGAAATCGGCGCTGCCCTGCTCGGGCAAAAGCACACCATCGACGGCATGTACCGCGAGCACGGCAACCCGCTGTTCGACTTTATCCAGCGCCGTGGCCGCGAGCGCCACAACCTTGATTCCCTGGCGGTGGAGCGCGACGACGTGCGCGGCATGCTCAAGCTGCTGCGCGCCGGCCGGGCGATCTGGTACGCACCGGACCAGGACTACGGCGCCAAGCAGAGTATCTTCGTGCCGCTGTTCGGCATCCAGGCCGCCACTGTCACGGCCACCAGCAAGTTCGCGCGCCTGGGCAAAGCCCTGGTGGTGCCTTTCACCCAGGAACGCCTGGCCGATGGCAGCGGCTACCGACTGGTGATTCATGCACCCTTGACGGATTTCCCCGGCGAGACTGACGAAATCGACTGCCTGCGCATCAACCAGTGGGTCGAAGCCTCGGTGCGCGACTGCCCCGAGCAATACCTGTGGACCCACCGCCGCTTCAAGAGCCGGCCACCGGGCGAACCCAAGCTGTACGAAAAACGCCGTCGGTAAGACTTACCTTTCCCATATGGAGTGACGCAATGCGCCCAGCTGAACCGGTCACAGGCTTGATTCTTTCCGGCGGCGGGGCGCGAGCGGCGTATCAGGTTGGAGTGTTGGCGGCGATCGCCGAATTGCTGCCGCCGGGGGCGCCGAACCCGTTTCCGGTGATCGTCGGCACGTCGGCCGGGGCGATCAATGCGGTCACCCTGGCCAGTGGCGCGACGGACTTCACTGCCGCTGTGCAGCGCCTCACCGCATTCTGGCAAGGCTTTCGCAGCCACCTGGTGCTGCGCAGCGACTGGCCGGGCGTGGTCCGCCAGGCCAGTCGCTTCCTGATTCATAGCCTGTTGGGCCTGGGCAGGCAGCTCCCGGTGGCGTTGCTCGACAGTTCACCGCTGCGCGATCTGCTGCAGGACAAGCTGCATCTGGCCGGCATTGACGACGCCATCCGGCACCGGCATCTGCACGCCGTGGCGGTCACCGCGTTCGGCTATGAATCCGGGCAGGCGGTGACCTTCTATCAAGGCGGCGGCACCATCGAACCCTGGCTGCGCCATCGGCGCATTGGTGTGCCGACGCCACTCACGGTGGAACACTTGCTGGCCAGTTCGGCGATTCCCTTGCTGTTCGCCCCGGTGAAGCTCGATCAGGAATACTTCGGTGACGGCGCCGTTCGCCAGTCGGCCCCGATCAGCCCGGCTCTGCACCTGGGCGCGAGTCGCGTGCTGGTGGTGGGCGTCAGCGGTAACCCGCGCGGCAATGAACCCTCGATGCAACGCACCTACACCGGCCAGGAACCGACGCTGGCGCAGATCGGCGGGCACATGCTCAACAGCACGTTCATTGACAGCCTGGAAAGCGATATCGAATTGCTGGAACGCTTGAATCAATTCAGCCATGTCTCGCCGGGGGTGGCGGCCGTGGAGGTGCTGGTGATTGCACCCAGCCAGCCGATCGACGAAATCGCGGCCCGGCATCGGCAGGAATTACCGGCGGCATTGCGCTTGTTTTTGCGCGGGCCTGGGGCGACCAAGACCAGTGGGGCAGGGGTGTTGAGTTACTTGCTGTTCGAGGCGGGGTATTGCAGTGAGTTGATCGAGTTGGGCAGGAAAGATGCACTGGCAAAGCGCGAGGAATTGTCTCGATTCCTTGGCCTGACGCTGAACTGAATGTGGGAGGGGGCTTGCTCCCGATAGCGGTGGTTCAGTCACTGATAGGTTGACTGACACACTGCTATCGGGAGCAAGCCCCCTCCCACATTGGTTATGCGCCGTTCAATCAGAAGTGGTACTTGACCAGGAAGCTCGCCGTGTCCTGAGTCGTCTTGAAGGCGCCGCTGTCCTCGATCCCGTACTTGTTCTTCCAGTAGTCGTATTCAAACCCCACATACAACTGTTTGTCGCCCCAATGCAGCGCCTTGCCCAGGTCGTATTTGACCTGCGGGTTGAAGTGCAGGTTGGCGTGATAGGTGCCACGGGCGTTCTTGTCGTTATCCACCACCCAGTCCATGAAACCGTCGATCAGCACATCGGAGTTGCCCACGGGAAGGGTGTATGACCATACCGGCGTGATCTGCCACACGCCGTCGCCGGGGCGATTGCCTTCGGTCTGGCGCTGGTAGAAGTTCAACTGGAAGTAGTCGAAACCCGGAATATTAAAGTCAATCGCCGGGCCCAGCAGGTACGACTCGTTATCGCCTTCGCCGAACTCGTAAGTGAAGGCCAGCAATACATCTTTGATCGGGCCGAATGACAGGTCCTTATCCAGAATCTTGCCGAACGACAAACGTGGACTGAACTCGCCGTAGTAAGTATTCGGACCGACGTTGCCGTCTTCCTTGCCGTTGTAAAAGATGCGGTCGAGGAAGAAGAAGTTGTCGCCGTACTTCCACGCGTCGGCATGTTCGAACGTGACGGTTTGCTGGATCTGCGGGTTGACGGTAAAGCTCTTGCCCCACAGATACGTCAGGCTGTTGTTCTGCCACTGCAGCAAATCACCGGCCACGGCTTGGCCACCGGCCAGCAGGGATCCCGCCAGCATCAGGCCTTTGAACATAGGTTTCATTCGGTGCTCCCGAGTTAAAGTTTTATGTTTTTCTAATCTGGCGCTCTGGTGTGGCGCCTTTGGATCTGCTGAAGAACTCGTCTGATTGGTCAACTTTATGGCTGTAGCAAAAGCCGCGCCAAGGCGGTAAAAAAACCGTCGGTTCAAGCGGGCGCGGAGAATACTGGCTCCAACGTCTGGGCTCAAGTGCGCCGTTACAGCGCGCACAGGGCGACGATGGGGCGTGCGTCAGGGGTGGGCGTGCTCGACGGCGGGGCGTCCGGCACCGCCGAGAATGTTGAACAGTATGTTCAACGACAACGCGCTCAGGGTGGCCATGGCGATGCCACTGTGGGTTATCGGGCTCATCCACATTGGCAATTGCGCGAAGAACTCCGGACGCACTACCGGGATCAAGCCCATGCCGATGCTCACCGCCACCAGCAACTGGTTGCGCCGGTCGGCGATATCGGCTTCCTGCAGGATCTTGATGCCGGTCGCCGCGACCATGCCGAACATGGCGATCGCCGCGCCGCCCAGCACCGCCGGTGGAATCGACGCCACCAGGTAGGCGGCCTTGGGCAGCAGGCTCAGCACAATCAGAAACGCCCCGGCCATGATCGTGACCGAGCGGCAACGCACGCCGGTCATCTGCACCAGGCCGATATTCTGCGCGAACGAGGAGTGGGTGAAGGTGTTGAAGAACCCGGCAAAGAATGACGCGCCGGCATCACACAGCAAACCGCGACGCAGCATCTTCGGCGTGACGTCCTGGCCGGTGATCTTGCCCAGGGCGAGGAACATGCCGGTGGATTCGACAAAGATGATCACCACCACCAGGCACATCGACAGGATCGGCGCCAACTCGAACCTGGGCATGCCGAAGTGCAGCGGCGTCACCACTTGCACCCAAGGCGCCTGGGCCAGGCCGCTGAGGTCGACCATGCCGAGCGTGCCGCACAAGGCGTAGCCCAGCGCCATGCCGATCAGTACCGAGATGTTCACCCAGAAACCGCGCATGAAACGGTTGATCAACAGAATGGTGACCAGCACCAGGGCAGCGACCGCCAGGTACACCGGCGAGCCGAACGTCGCGGCGGCGCTGCCGCCACCGGCCCAGTTCACGGCCACGGGAAACAGCGAAAGGCCGATGGCGGTTATCACGGTACCGGTCACCAGCGGCGGGAAAAAACGTACGACTTTGGACATGAACGGCGCGATGAGCATGCCGAAGAACCCGGCGGCGATGGTCGCACCGAAGATCCCCTGCAAGCCGATACCGGGCATGCCGGCCATGGCGACCATGCTGCCGACGGCAGCGAAACTGGCGCCCATCATCACCGGCATGCGAATACCCACCGGGCCGATGCCGAACGACTGCACCATCGTGGCGATACCGGCGACCAACAGGTCGGCGTTGATCAGGAAGGCGATTTCTTCACGGCTCAAGCCTGCGGCCTGGCCAATGATCAGGGGCACGGCGACAGCACCGCCGTACATCAGCAAGACGTGTTGCAGGCCTACCAGAATCAGTTGCAAGAGGGGCAGCCGCACCATGGCGGGTGCGGCAGGGTTCTGCGTTTCTAACTGGGACATGCAACACCTCGGATCTTTTTATTTTTGTGTTGTGTGGAACGCGATCTTCAAAACACGGCAGTCCACCTGTGGGAGGGGGCTTGCTCCCGATAGCGGTGTGTCATTCAAAGTATCTGTGACTGAGCCACCGCCATCGGGAGCAAGCCCCCTCCCACATTGGATCTCTGTGAATCAATCAGTTGGTACGCGCCCCCTGGTTGATCCAGGTGCCAATCAAATCCCGCTCCTGCTGGGTCATCTGGGTGATGTTGCCCAGCGGCATGATCTGGCTGGCCACGGCCTGCGCCTGAATGCGCGCCGCCTGTTGCTGGATCTGCGCCGGCGTGTCGAACATCACCCCGGCCGGTGCGGTGCTGAACAGCGGGCTGGTGGGCTTGGCCGAATGGCAGACGGTGCAACGCTGCTCGATCACATGGTGCACCTGGCCAAAGTCGGTGCTGGCTTGGGCAGGTGCCGGTTCAGCTGCCGGGGCTGCAGGCGCAGCCGGTTTCACGCCGCCGCCCAGGGCAGTTTCCGGCAACGGCTGGTACTCGATCGCCGTCGGTGCCTTGGCCACTTCCGGCGCCGGCGTGGGCCCGGTCACGTAGGCCAGGCTGATCATCGCCAGCGCACCCACCGGCAAGGTCCACGCATACTTCTGGCTGTTATGCCGGGTGTTGAAGTAGTGGCGCACCAACACTGCCGCCACCGCGATCCCGGCCAGGATCAGCCAGTTGTAGTGGCTGCCATAGGTGCTCGGGAAGTGGTTGCTGATCATGATGAACAGCACCGGCAAGGTGAAGTAGTTGTTGTGCCGTGAGCGCAGCAAACCCTTGGCCGGCAGCGCCGGGTCGGGTGTGCGGTTCTCGGCGATGGCCGCCACCAGCGCGCGCTGGGCGGGCATGATGGTGCGGAACACGTTGCCGACCATGATCGTGCCGATCACCGCACCCACATGCAGGTAGGCGCCACGGCCGCTGAACACCTTGCTGAAGCCGTAGGCCGCTGCAATCAACAGCACGAACAGGATCAAGCCGAGCAGGGCAGGGCGCTTGCCCAGGGCCGAGTCGCAAAGAAACGAGTAGACGAACCAGCCGACGAACAGTGAGCCAATGCCCAGCAAGACGCCTTCGGTGCCGCTCAGGCTGCTGCCGGGGGCGAGCAGGTACAAGGTCGGATTCCAGTAGAACACCACGCACAGCAGCGCAATGCCCGACATCCAGGTGAAATAGGCTTCCCATTTGAACCAGTGCAGGTTGTCCGGCATGGTCGGCGGGGCCAGTTTGTATTTTTCCAGGTGGTAGATGCCGCCACCGTGGATCGCCCACAAGTCACCGGCCAGGCCGCTCTTGGGGTTGACGCGATTGAGGTTGTTTTCCAGCCAGACGAAGTAGAAAGAAGCGCCGATCCAGGCGACGCCGGTGATCATGTGAACCCAGCGCACGCTCAGGTTCAGCCATTCCATCAAATGTGCTTCCACAGTCTTTACCTCTCGCCTGTCGCCCTTGTTGTCGGGTGATCAGACCTTCTCTTATTGGTGGGGGGCGAGGATCAACCGCTCATCCTCTTTGAAAAAATGCTCATCGCAGTTATTGCCTGTGCCACTGCGATCAACCACCAGGAAGTCATCCCGCTTTTCGATCGTCAGCACCGGGTGGTGCCAGACGCCGCGATGGTAATTGATGCCCTGCCTGCCGTTGGTGACGAAGGCGCGGACCAAGCCTGATACAGGTGCATCGCCAAGTGGCGCGACCACGATCAGAAAGGGGTTGCCGAGCAGCGGAATGAAGGCCTGGCTGCCCAACGGGTGTCGCTCCAGCATGCACACGGTCAGCGGCATGTCCTGCGCGTCGGCGCGGAAGATGCTGATGATGGCGTGGTCTTCAGGCTGTGCTGTTTCGACCGTCGCCAGTTTGTGAAAGCGCATGGTCGACCCGTTGTTGATCATGAAGTGATCGCTGCCATCGGTTTCGATAACGTCTCCGAAGGGGGCGAAGGCTTCTTTGGTCAGGGGTTCGATCGTCAGTGTGCGCATGGCTGTCTTCTTTTCAGTTGGATCGTTCCCACGCTCTGCGTGGGAACGCTGCCCTGGACGCTCTGCGTCCGCTCTTGGTTCGCTTATTTGGCTACCTTGCCCAACACCCGCAGGCGACTCACGCCCCCATCCGGGAACACGTTCAAGCGGATGTGGGTAATCGGCCCCAGCGCCTTGATCTGCTCGGCGAAGGTGTGTTCGGCGTGCATTTCCAGTTTCTGTGCCGGCAGCAGTTCACGCCAGAACAGTGATTGGGTTTCGATCTGACTGTCGGTGCCGCCCTTGACGAACGCGCCCTGGATCGAGCAGGTGTCCGGGTAGTTGCCCTTGAAGTGCAGGGTGTCGACGATGATTTTCTCGATTTCGCCAGGGTGGCCCAGCGCGACGATCACCCAGTCATTGCCCGGCGTACGGCGACGTGCGGTTTCCCAACCATCGCCCATGTTGATGCCACGGCCTGGGTTGAGGATGTTGCTCATGCGCCCGAAGTGTTCATCGGAGCAGGCCAGGGCACGCCCGCCATTAAGCGCGGCGGCCAGGTCGACCTGTTCGTTGTCGCCCACCGCAGACCAGTCGCGGAACGGCACACCGTACACGCGCAGACGGGCCACGCCGCCATCCGGGTAGATGTTGAACCGCAGGTGGCTGAACGCCTGCGCGTTGTGGATCTCGTGGTAATGGTGGCTGTTGCCTTGCAGCTCGACCGCCGACAGCACTTCCACCCACTGGGTGTTGGCATCCGGCTCGCCCGAGGCGACGAAGCAGGCTTCCAGGGAGGCCGACGGCGGGTAGTTGCCGGTGAAGAATGAGGTGTCGATGTCCACGCCCTTGATCGAGCCCGGCACGCCCAGGCGGATCACCGCGCTGTCGTAGCCTTCGAAGCGCTTGCGGCGTGACTCCCAGCCGTCCATCCACTTGCCGTTGTCATCGAAAACGCCCTCCTTCCACACGGCCGGGGTCGGCTGGAACAGGCGGTTGGCGTCGGCGAACCAGTCATCGGTGACTTCGATGATCTTGGTGCCCAGGCGGGCGTCGGCGAGGTTGACGAACTTCTCGAAAGGTACGGGTTGCGCTTTCATTCTTCTTGTCTGCCTTGAATAGAGTGGCTGGGGATGGTCGTTTAGAGGGTCAGTAATCGGAACAACGCGATCTTGTTGATCTCAGCCAGCGCGCAGTTGAACTCGGTTTCAACCGAGTTGTGAATGCGCGTTTCGAACGCGGCCAGGATCTGGTGCCGGTTGCTGCCTTTTACCGCCATGATGAAGGGAAACTTGAACTTGGCCTTGTAGGCCTCGTTCAGCTCGGTGAAGCGCGAGAACTCTTCGGCCGTGCATTGGTGAATACCCGCGCCCGCTTGTTCATCGGTGCTGGCTTGGGTCAGCTGGCCCTGGACGGCGGCTTTGCCGGCCAGGTCCGGGTGAGCGTTGATCAGGGCCAACTGGCTGGCGTGATCGGCGCTCAACAGGATATCGCTCATGCGCTGGTGCAGGCTTTCGATCTGGTCGATCGACGCATCCTGGCCCAGGTCGAAGGCCTTTTCGGCCACCCATGGCGAGTGTTCGTAGATATCGGCGAAGGAGGCGACAAATTCATCGCGGCTCAGGCTCGACGGTTCAAGGGTTTGGAACGCAGTCATTTCGCCGCTCCCGTGCAGGGGTGGGTGTGCTGCCAGTGCCGGGCGATGTCGACGCGGCGGGTGAACCACACCTGTTCATGGCTTTTGGCGTACTCGATAAAGCGCTTCAACGAAGCCAGGCGCGCCGGCCGGCCAATCAGGCGGCAATGCAGGCCGATGGAAAGCATCTTCGGCGCCTCGGCCCCTTCGGCATAGAGCACGTCGAAGGCGTCTTTGAGGTACTCGAAAAAGTCGTCGCCCTTGTTGAAACCCTGCACCTGGGTGAAGCGCATGTCGTTGGTATCCAGGGTGTAAGGGATGACCAGGTGCGGCTTGCCGGTGGGCGTGTTGGGTTCCCAGTAGGGCAGGTCGTCGTCGTAGGTGTCGCAGTCATACAGGAAGCCGCCTTCCTCCATCACCAGGCGCCGCGTGTTGGGGCCGGTGCGGCCGGTGTACCAGCCCAGCGGGCGTTCACCGGTCAGCTCGGTGAGGATGCGGATCGCTTCGAGCATATGCTCGCGTTCCTGGGCCTCGTCCATGTACTGGTAGTCGATCCAGCGGTAACCGTGGCTGCAGATCTCGTGGCCGGCGGCAACCATGGCGCGGATCACGTCCGGATGGCGCTGGGCGGCCATGGCCACGGCGAAGATGGTCAGCGGGATGTCGAATTCCTTGAACAGCTTGAGGATGCGCCACACCCCGGCACGGCTTCCGTATTCGTACAGCGACTCCATGCTCATGTTGCGCGCGCCCTGCAGCGGTTGCGCCGAGACCATTTCCGAGAGGAAGGCTTCGGACTCTTTATCGCCATGCAGGATATTGCGCTCGCCGCCTTCTTCGTAATTGAGTACGAACGACAGCGCGATACGTGCATTGCCCGGCCAGTGGGGGTGAGGAGGGTTACTGCCGTAACCGATCAGGTCGCGTGGGTAGTCAGCGCTCACTGCAGTCTTCCTTCTTGTTCGTGGTAGCAAGTGTGTGTGGCGGCCGGGCAGCGGAAAGACTGGGTGGCGTCACAGCGATGAGTGATTGTATACAACTTATTGCTCACTTTGTAAGCCTGCATTTCTGCATTTTTTCTGCAGGTATCTTTGCAGGGCCGCTGCAAGAAACTTGCCTAACCGGTCAGCTAACCACAAAAAAATTCACTGTAGGAGCGAGCTTGCTCGCGAAAAGCCTGAGTGCGCCACTTTTCTACCTGGAACTTCGCGTTGGCGTTGAGCTTTTTCGCGAGCAAGCTCGCTCCTACAGAGGTTTAGAGTCTGTTGAATTTATTGTGTACAATTTTTTTGAAAAATGTCTTAATCAGCTCTCACCGGCTTTTTCGATGCCCTGAAAGAGTGCGGGTTCTTTATGACTGACTTCGGGAGGCGCATAAACGCCATGGGACGTTTGACCACACACGTTTTGGATGCCGCGCACGGCTGCCCCGGCAGCACAATCAAGGTTGAGCTGTACCGCGTCGACGGCGCGCAACTAACGCTGGTCGCCACCGCCGTGACCAACGACGACGGTCGCTGCGACGCACCGTTGCTGCAGGGCGACGACTACCGCAGCGGTGTCTATCAATTGCAGTTCAGCGCCGGCGACTATTACCGCGCCCGTGGCGTGCAGTTGCCGGAGCCGGCTTTCCTCGATGTGGTAGTGCTGCGGTTCGGCATCAGCGCCGAGCAGGATCACTACCATGTCCCGTTACTGATTTCGCCTTACAGCTATTCGACCTATCGCGGTAGCTGAGCGTCACCTCGCTTCATACCCCCAAGCTCTTCGTTGGTTTTTTGCCCGCCCACACTGCGGGCTTTTTTTCGGCTGCGCATTCAACCCAGTGGCGCTCGAGCCTTGATCAGCGAGGCCACGCCGGCGCAGCCGAACAAGGCTGCGCTGATGCGGTTGAACCAGCTCTGGCCCGAGCCGCTACGCAAATACCGCGCGGCGCTCTGCGCACCCAGGCCGTAACCAAGCTTGCACAGCAGGTCGAGCACGGTCCAGGTGGCGATCATGGTCAACAGTTGCGGCAGGAATGCCTGATCCGCGCTGAGAAATTGCGGCAAGAAGGCGGCAAAGAAAAGAATGTCCTTGGGGTTGCTGGCGCCCAGCACAAAGGCGCGACCGAACAGCACGCGAAAACGTGGGGTCGACGCCACTTGTGGCACATCAGCACCCTCGGCCGGACGGCGTGATTGCTGCCAGCTCTGCCAAGCCAGGTAAAACAAGTACATCGCGCCGACGATTTTCAGCGCGCTGAACACTTGCTCGGACGCCAGCAACAACGCGCCCAGGCCCAAGGCCGAGGCGCTCAGCAGGCAGATCGAGGCAAATACCCCGCCCAGGAACGCCGGGTACGAACGGCGCAGGCCGTAGTTCAAGCTGTTGCTGATCATCAGCAGGGAAAGAGGGCCAGGGATCAGGATCACCACCAGCGCCGCGCCGCTGAACAGCAGCCAGGTTTCCAGGTTCATTGCAGTCCTCCAATCGTACAAAAGCCCCACCCGACGGGGTGAGGCGCGGTGCAGCCGTGGGGCCTTACAGGAAGGCGAACTTGGCGATAAAAATCACGCACAGCACCCACAGGCTGACGGAAATTTCCTTGTGCTTACCGGTGCCGGCCTTCAGCGCGACATAGGTGATGAAGCCCAGCGCGATGCCGTCGGCCACCGAGAAGGTCAGCGGCATCATGATCGCCGTGACGATGGCCGGAATGCTGTCGGTGGCCTCGTCCCAATTGATATGCGCCATGCTCGCCATCATCAGCATCGCCACGTAAATCAAGGCGCCCGCCGTGGCATAGGCTGGAATCATGCCCGCCAGCGGCGCAAAAAACATCGCCGCCACGAACAAAATACTCACCGTCACCGCCGTCAGCCCGGTGCGCCCGCCGGCAGCCACCCCGGCGGCGCTTTCCACGTAGCTGGTCACGGGCGGCACGCCGACCATGGCCCCGAACACGCTGGAGGCGCTGTCGGCTTTCAATGCACGGGACAGGTTATCGATCTTGCCGTC
Organism: Pseudomonas sp. R4-39-08; assembly: GCF_003852275.1. NCBI lineage: Bacteria > Pseudomonadati > Pseudomonadota > Gammaproteobacteria > Pseudomonadales > Pseudomonadaceae > Pseudomonas > Pseudomonas sp. R4-39-08. The sequence goes on along the minus strand of NZ_CP027733.1, from coordinate 4,018,184 downwards.
CGCATTGACCAGCCCGGCCCGTTGCGCGACGCCCATCAGTGTACCGGCAGTGTCGAACATGTGTACAAAAAGAAAGGCAAATACCACGCTGATCATGCTGACATTGAACACACCCTTGACGTCCATGGCCATCCAGGTCGGCGCCAGGCTGGGCGGGGTGGAGAGAATGCCGTTGTAGTGCACCAGGCCCAGGCCCCAGCCGGCCAGGGTCACGGCGATAATGCTGATGAGGATCGCGCCGAACACGCGGTGGTAGCTGAGGATCGCAATCAGCAGGAAGCACACCGCCGCCAGCAGGGGCGCGGGCTCGTGCAGCGAGCCGAGCTTGATCAGCGTGGCGGGGCTGTCGACGATGATGCCGGCGGTCTTCAGGCCGATCACCCCGAGAAACAAGCCGACACCCGCGCCCATGGCGTGGCGCAGGCTCACCGGAATGCTGTTGAGCAGCCATTCGCGCACGCGGGACAAGGTGAGGCCCATGAACAGCACGCCAGAGATAAACACCGCACCCAGCGCGGTTTCCCAGTGGTAGCCCATGGTGCCGACCACGGTGTAGGTGAAAAACGCGTTCAAGCCCATGCCCGGTGCCAGGCCCACCGGCCAGTTGGCGTACAGGCCCATCAACAGGCAACCCAGCGCGGCGGCGATGCAGGTGGCGACGAAGGCCGCGCCGTGATCGATGCCGGCGTCGGCCATGATGTTGGGGTTGACGAAGATGATGTAGGCCATGGTGATGAACGTCGTGAGGCCGGCGATCAGCTCGGTCTTCACTGTGGTGCCATGCAAACGCAGTTTGAACAGGCGTTCCAGCCAGCCGCCTTGGTGCGCGGCGAGATCCAACATAGGGGCTTCGGTTTTGCGGCTATCCACAGCGAGTACTCCTCAATCGTTTTATTGTTATTTCCAGCGCCGGTCACATGAGTGGGCAACAGCGCTTTGAGGTACTGGCGGGTTTTGTTGACTGTTAGGTCAGGAACTCGCACGAAGCGAATTATGCTTTTGTATACAAATAAAGCAAATAATGTTTTCGATTATCTTGGCGGAAAGGGATGAAAGGCTGCTTCCAGCGCGTGCGGCCAGATTTATTCTGCCGCACGCCTTGAAACAATCCCTCGATACCCGCACTTTGATGGCGCAAGCGTTCGCTCAGAGCGCGCGAAGCGGCATAAGGGGAGCCCATGTACAAGGTTTATGGCGATTACAGATCGGGCAATTGCTACAAGGTCAAATTGATGCTCAGCCTGTTGGGCATCCCGTACCAGTGGATCGATATCGATATTCTCAAGGGTGACACCCAAACCCCTGAATTTCTTGCCAAGAACCCCAACGGCAAGATCCCGGTGCTGGAACTGGAAGACGGTACCTGCCTGTGGGAGTCCAACGCGATCCTCAACTTCCTCGCCGATGGCAGCGAGTTTTTACCCAGTGAGCCGCGCTTGCGCACCCAGGTGTTGCAGTGGCAGTTCTTCGAGCAGTACAGCCACGAGCCGTATATTGCGGTGGCGCGGTTCATTCAGTTTTACCTGAACATGCCGCAGGATCGCCTCGAAGAATACAAGACCAGCCACAAGGGCGGTTACAAAGCACTGAAGGTCATGGAACGTCAGTTGCAAGCCACGCCCTACCTGGTGGGCGAGCAGTATTCGATTGCCGATATCGCGTTGTATGCCTACACCCATGTGGCCCATGAAGGCGGCTTTGACCTGGCGCCTTATCCGGCGGTGCAGGCATGGTTGCAGCGCGTGGCCAGTCATCCAAACCATGTGGCGATGCTGGGCTGAGCCACCATTCGAATGTGGGAGGGGGGCAAGCTCCCTCCCACATTTAGCCGGATGGTGCGTCAGATAATTCTTCAGTGAGCAGTTCAAAGCAGCGCTGCGCCGCCGGGCTCAATGCCATTCCGCTGCGACTGATCAAGCCGATCTCCCTGTTCACCCCGGGATGGTCGATGTTGATCCGCTTCAACCCCTCCAGGCTGTCCGCTGCCGACTCCGGCAGTACGCTGATCCCCAACCCCTGGCGCACCAGCGCCAGCACCGTGGACATGTAGTTCGCCTCCATGCCCGCATTGAGCGTCAGCCGCGTTTCATCGAACAACGCATCCACCTGTTCGCGCACGCTGCTGTCGCGGCCGGTGAGGATGATCGGCTGATCCGCCAGTTGTGCCAGGGTCAGCTGCCCATGGTGGGCGAGGGCGTGACCCAGCGGCACGAACGCGCAGAGCCGGTCATTGAGGACCGGCACGAAGTCCAGGCCGTGGCTCAGGCGCGCGCGCACGCCGATACCGAAGTCCACCTCGCCGGAACGCACCTGGGCCTGGATGCGGTGGGCTACCAGGTCATGCAGGCGCACTTCGATCCCGGCGAAGCGTTCGCGAAACAGGCGCAACACCGGCGGCAGGCTGCCGGCGCACACCGAGGGCAGGGCGGCGATGGTCACGACGCCACGGCGCAGGGCTGCGAGATCGCGCGAGCCGGTGACGATGTTGTCCAGGTCCAGCAGCAGTTTTTCCATGGGGCCACGCGCGTCGTGGCCGGCGGCGGTGATAGCCACATGGCGCGGGCTGCGGTCGAGCAGGGCGACGCCCAGCCACTCTTCCAATTGTTGCACCTGCACGGTCAGCGCCGAGGGGGACAGGTTCAGCTCGCTGGCGGCCTTGGTAAAGCTGCCGGTGCGAGCAACGGCGAGGAACGCCTGGATGTGTTGGATGCTGTTTTTCATACGGGCGGCTTCATTTTGTTTTTTCGAATACTGGTGTCTGAATATTCCAATTTACAAAGCCTAACCTGATTCCAATACTCCAGGGAAAACAATAACCGGCCCATCAAGGCCGCTCTGGAGTAACCCATGCTCGCTACCCTGGGCGTCATTACCATTCTGTGTCTGCTTGCTGCCGTCATGAGCAAGCGCCTCTCGCCGCTGGTGGCGCTGATCGCCCTGCCGATCATCGCCGCGTTGCTCGGTGGCTTCGGTCTGCAAACCAGCGCCTTCATCATCACCGGCATCAAGAACGTCGCCCCCGTGGTAGGCATGTTTGTGTTCGCCATTCTGTTTTTCGGGATCATGACCGATGCCGGCATGCTCGACCCGATCATCGAGCGGATTCTGCGCACGGTAGGGACGCGTCCTACGCGAATTGTCGTCGGTACTGCGACCCTGGCGCTGCTGGTGCACCTGGACGGGTCCGGCGCGGTGACCTTCCTGGTGACGGTGCCGGCGATGCTGCCGCTGTATACGCGGCTGGGCATCGACAAACGCATTCTGGCGTGTGTCTGTGCCATGGCGGCCGGGGTCAATTTCCTGCCGTGGACCGGCCCGGTGCTGCGCTCGTCGGCAGCGTTGCATGTGCCGGTGGCAGACCTGTTCCAACCGTTGATTCCAGTGCAGATCGTCGGGCTGATCTTTGTGTTCGCCTGCGCCTGGTGGCTGGGCCACCGTGAAGAAAAACGCCTGGGCCTGGGGGCCGGCTCCAGCGTGGACGCGGTGCCGCAACGGGTGCTCAGTGACGCCGATATCCAGCTGCGTCGGCCACGGTTGTTCTGGGTCAACCTGATCCTCACTGTGCTGGTGATGGTGGTGATGATCGCCGGCTGGGTCGACCCGGTGGTGATGTTCATGCTCGGCACCGTGGTGGCGCTGTGTATCAACTACCCCAACGTCGACGCCCAGCGCGCCCGTATCGACGCCCATGCGAAAACCGCCCTGACCATGGCCAGCATCCTGCTTGCCGCCGGCGTGTTCACCGGCATCATGCAAGGCACCGGCATGCTCAAGGCGATTGCCGAAGTGGCGGTGGCGCAGATTCCCGCGGGTCATGGCAAGTTGATCCCTGCGGTGGTGGGCTTCATTTCCATGCCGTTGAGCATGCTGTTCGACCCCGATTCCTACTATTTCGGCGTGATGCCGGTGATTGCCGAAGTTGGCAAGGCGCTGGGTGTCGACCCGCTGCAAGTGGCCCAGGCCTCGTTACTGGGCGTGCACACCACGGGCTTTCCGGTCAGCCCGTTGACCCCCGCGACTTTCTTGTTGGTGGGCCTGTGCAAGATCGAGCTGGCCGATCACCAGCGCTTCACCATTCCTTTTCTGTTCGCCGCGTCGGTGTTGATGACCCTGACCGCGCTGCTCCTGGGAGTTATCTGAGATGAAAACCTTGCGCATCGGTGCCGGTGCCGGCTACTCCGGTGACCGTATCGAACCCGCCGTGGAACTGGCCGAACAGGGCGACCTGGATTACCTGGTGTTCGAATGCCTGGCCGAACGCACCATCGCCCTGGCCCAACAGGCGCGCATCAGCGATCCGGCAGGCGGCTATGACCCTTTGTTGAGTGAGCGCATGCGCCGGGTGCTGCCCTTTGTCGGGGCGCGCGAAGGCCGCCGCCGTCTGCGCGTGATCACTAATATGGGCGCGGCCAACCCAGTGTCGGCCGCCGTCGAGGTGCGGCGCATCGCCCGTGAACTGGGGGCGAACCTCAAGGTGGTGGCCGTGGTCGGCGATGACGTGCTGGCGGCATTGCAGCCCGAGCAGTTGCTGGACAACGGCCAGACCCTGGGTGCGCTGGGTGAGCGGCTGATTTCGGCGAATGCCTACCTGGGCGTGGACGGCATTATTGAAGCCCTGCGCGCCGACGCCGATGTGGTGATTACCGGGCGTGTGGCCGACCCGTCATTGTTTCTCGCGCCGCAGATGTTCGAATTCGGCTGGGCCGCCGACGATTGGCAGCGCCTGGGCAAGGGCACCCTGGTCGGGCATTTGCTCGAATGTGCCGGGCAGGTCAGCGGCGGTTATTTTGCGGACCCAGGCCTCAAGGATGTGGATGACTTGGCGCGCCTGGGCTTTCCGTTGGCCGAGATCGCCGCCGACGGCACTGCCTTGATCACCAAGGTCGCGGGCTCTGGAGGGCAGGTCAACCGCGCCACCTGCAGCGAACAACTGATCTACGAAGTGCACGACCCGCAAGCGTATTTGACCCCGGACGTCACGGCCGATTTTTCACAGGTGGGGTTTGTCGAGGAGGGCGTTGATCGGGTGCGTGCCCACGGCGCCAAAGGGCGGGCGCGGCCCGAACAGCTGAAAGTCAGCGTCGGTTATCTTGACGGTTGGATCGGTGAGGGGCAGATGTCCTACGGCGGCCCGGGCGCTGTCGCACGGGCGCAACTGGCGCGCGAGGTGGTGCTCAAGCGTCTGGAACTGACCGGTGTGAAGATGCAGGAAGTGCGCGCCGAGTTGATCGGCATGGATGCCTTGCATGGCCCGCGCAGCAATGCCGAGCCTTGGGAAGTGCGCCTGCGGGTCGCCGCCCGGTGTGAAGAACGCAGCGACGCCGTGCGCATCGGCAATGAAGTGGAAACCCTCTACACCAATGGCCCCGCTGGCGGTGGCGGAGCGAGCAAGAGCGTGCGCCAGGTGGTGGCGGTGGCGTCGTTGCTGCTGCCTCGTGACAGGGTCAAACCGAGGATAGAAGCATGAAGTTGCATTCACTGGCCCACTCCCGCACCGGGGATAAGGGCGATACGTCGAACATCTCGATCATTGCTTATCGCGCCGAGGATTACCCGTTGCTGTGTGAACAGCTGACCGCCGAGCGCGTCGCCGCGTTTTTCGCAGACCTACTGGAGCCTGGCGCGGCGCCGGTGCAACGTTACGCATTGCCCAACGTACAGGCGCTGAACTTCGTGCTGCCGGGCATCCTGCGCGGCGGCGTCACGCGTTCGCTGGCACTGGATGCCCACGGCAAGTGCCTGGGCTCGGCGCTGCTGGACCTGGATATGTCAGCACCAAACTAAATGTGGGAGGGGGCAAGCCCTAATGCGAGTCAGTTAAGCGTACACCGCCGTCTGTAGGAGCGAGCTTGCTCGCGAAAAACGTCAACGATAACGCGTGCTTTCTGAATGAACGCGGTGCCTGTGAGTTTTTCGCGAGCAAGGGCTAGCCGCCCGCCTCGTTCCTACAAAAAGCCTTAACTGACGGGCAATAGGGCTTGCCCCTCCCACAGAACATTCAGATCGCGGCGAAGCGCTTGTCCAGGTAGTCGATGATGACCTTGGAGTCATACATCCAGGTGGTCTGGCCGTTTTCCTCGATGCGCAGGCACGGCACTTTGATCTTGCCGCCTTGCTCCAGCAGGGTTTGGCGGTCGTGCTCGTTGTTCTTGGCGTCCTTGAGTGCGACCGGCACATTCAGGCGATGCAGGGTGCGGCGGGTTTTCACGCAGAAAGGGCAGGCGTGGAACTGATACAGGGTCAGGTCCTTGGCGGCTGCGTTGACCTTGGCCTGTTGTTCGGCCGGGCGCTGCTTTTTGCGCGGACGGGTCAGGAAGTCGCCGGCGATGATGATCTGGCCGAGGCCCACTCGAAGTGCTTTGACGAACATGGCTGAAAGCCTCTTGCCCATGAAGAAGGGGTCGCAGCTTACCTGAATTCTGCAGGCGAAAAAAAACCGGCGATGAACGCCGGCTTTTCCTATATAGCCACTTACTTGATCAGGCTGAGAAATTCGCTGCGGGTGGCCGCGTTTTCGCGGAACTCACCGAGCATCACCGACGTGATCATCGACGAGTTCTGTTTTTCCACACCGCGCATCATCATGCACATGTGCTTGGCTTCAATCACCACCGCCACGCCCAGGGCGCCGGTCACTTGCAGCACCGCGTCAGCGATCTGGCGGCTGAGGTTTTCCTGGATCTGCAGGCGACGCGCATACATGTCGACGATCCGCGCGACCTTCGACAGCCCCAGCACTTTGCCGCTCGGGATGTAGGCAACGTGAGCCTTGCCGATAAACGGCAGCAGGTGGTGTTCGCACAGCGAGTACAACTCGATGTCCTTGACCAGCACCATTTCGCTGTTGTCGGAGCTGAACAAGGCACCGTTGGTGACTTCTTCCAACGTTTGTTCGTAACCGCGGCAGAGGTACTGCATCGCCTTGGCGGCACGCTTTGGCGTGTCGAGCAGGCCCTCACGGGAGATGTCCTCGCCGAGTTGGCCGAGAATCTCTGTGTAATTCTGTTCCAGGGACATGAAACTACCTGTGGGATTTTCGCAAAGCGCAAGGTTACGGGGGCGGACACATCGCTGCAAGCCTGACGATGGCACTTGTTACTCGTCGCGGCCTTCCATCATGGTGCGCTTGAGCATTACATACACCGCGCCGGCGCCACCGTGGCGGGCCTGGCACGAGGTAAAGCCAAGGACCTGGGCGTGCTGGCGCAGCCAGGTGTTGACGTGGCTCTTGATCATCGGCCGCTTGCCGTCCAGTCGCACGGCCTTGCCATGGGTGACGCGCACGCAGCGGATTTCGAACTTGGTGGCTTCGGCAAGGAAGGCCCACAGTGTTTCGCGGGCTTTTTCCACGGTCATGCCATGCAGGTCGAGGCTGCCTTCGAACGGGATCTGGCCGGCCTTGAGCTTGCGCATCTGGCTTTCCTGTACCCCATCACGCGCCCACATCAGCTCGTCTTCGGGGCCTACGTCGATCACGAACTGGTCCGACAAGCCATCCACGGTGGTGGCATCGGTGCGCACGGTCGCGGCCTGGCGCAGCTTGGCGATCTGCGCCCGATCAGCCTTGGGTTTGCCGGTGTCGGCGCGGTCGTGCTTGATCGGCTTGACGCCGCGCAGCTCGTTCTTGAACAGGGAAAAATCGTCGTCTTGCATGTCAGCCTCCGCGAAGGGCGGGCAGTTTACCTAAATCGCGGCGGACAGGGCGCAGCAAATGCTATCCAAGCGCCATCAGTCGTGTTTTTTCATCAGGTGCGAAGCGATGTTCAACGACAGCGGCTGGCGCATTCTGCGCCGGCTGCGGCGCCACAACCACACGCCCAGCCACACCACCAGCAGGCCGATGCCCAGCAGGATCGCCGAGCCGCCAGGGCTGGCATTCAGCTCGCCCAGTGCTGGCGAATGCCCAAACAGGCCGGCGCCACCTGCGCCCGCCAGCGCCACACCTACAATCGCCAGCAGCGCGGCAATGCCCGCCACCAGGCGCAGACGCCAGTTGCTCGGGCCCTTGGGGCGCAAGCGACGAGCATCAAAACCATCGGATATCTTCATTCCGACCTTTCCTCCAGGGTATCGGCCCTTCGACCGGAAGATACACAGGTTGTTCCTGTGCCCGGGGTAAATGCGCGAAATGAACACGTTTTGCGGATGAGCGGGGCAGTCAACAGGGCGCACCGCTCATCCCAGAGACGATCAGATCAGATCTTTGGTCAACGCGAGGGTGGCGAAGTTGTCAGCCATGATGGCCATTTCGGTTTGCTGCACATGCTCGGCACTGAGCACGCCGCCTTTGTAGGGCAAATCGCGGGTGGCGCAGGCATCTTCCACCAGGGTGCAGCGAAAGCCGAGGTTCTTGGCGGCGCGCACCGTGGTGCTGACGCTGGAGTGGCTCATGAAACCGCAGACGATCAGGTCCAGCGAACCCAGGTCCTGCAGGTGTTTTTCCAGGCCGGTGCCGTGGAAGGCGCTGGGTAGCAGCTTGCCGATGATGGTTTCGTCGCCTTCAGGTTCCAGGCCGGGGATGAATTCGCCGCGCTCGCCTTGGGGATCGAACAGGCCGCCCACGGTACCCAGGTGACGCACATGCACGATCGGCCGCCCGGCGTTGCGCGCAGCGGCCACCAGTTGCTTGATGTTGCCGACCGCCGCGTCCATGCCCGAGAGGGCGAGTGGGCCGCTGAGGTACTCCTTCTGGGCGTCGATGATCACGAGCGTCGCATGGGCAAGGTTGGCAGCTGCGTAACCACGACCGCTGAGTTGAAACATCGTCTTTGGAACGGACATTCTGGGGCTCCTGTCAGGGGGGCTTTTGTGACATTGTCCACTGGCTGAGCGGTTCTGTGAATCGCTACCATCGTAAGGTACGCCGTTGTTGACGTGCAGCCCTGTCAAGTGGGTGAGTTGTTTAACCCAATGGTGGCAATTTGGATGAAATCCGACGTATGGCAAAGGCGTTTCGTACATCGTCGGTACAGGTGAACGCTGTTAGAATCGCCAGTCGTTTTTTCCAGGAGTCTGCCCCCGTGATCACTTCCCGCCTGCGCACCTTGCGCGACCATATCCGTTGGGCTGTCAGCCGTTTCCATGGGGAAGACCTGTTTTTTGGCCATGGCACCGACAATGCCTGGGACGAAGCCCGGCAACTGGTGCTCGGCGCCCTGCATCTGCCGTGGGAAATTGCCGACAGCTACTTGGACTGCAATCTGGAAGAAGAGGAGATCTCCCATGTGCAGCGTTTACTGCATCGTCGCATCCATGAGCGTATTCCCACCGCCTACTTGCTGAAAGAAGCCTGGTTCTGCGGCATGTCGTTCATTGTCGATGAACGCGTGCTGATTCCGCGTTCGCCGATTGGCGAGCTGATCGAAAACCGCTTTGAACCCTGGCTGGCCCAGCCGCCGGCGCGCATTCTGGACCTGTGCACCGGCTCCGGTTGCATCGGCATCGCCTGTGCCTACGAGTTCCCGGACGCCGAGGTGGTACTGGGCGACTTGTCCTTCGAAGCCCTGGAAGTGACCAACCAGAACATCGAGCGGCATGGCGTCGATGAGCGCGTGTATACCGTGCAGGGCGACGGCTTCGAGGGCCTGCCGGGGCAGCGCTTCGATCTGATCGTGTCGAACCCGCCTTACGTGGATGCCGAAGATTTCGCCGACATGCCGGATGAATACCAGCACGAACCCGAGCTGGGCCTGGCCTGCGGCGATGATGGCTTGAATCTGGTACGGCGCATGCTGGCCGAAGCGGCGGACCACCTGACCGAGAAGGGCTTGCTGATTGTCGAAGTGGGCAACAGCCAGGTACACGTCGAGGCGCTGTACCCGGAAGTGGACTTTGCCTGGCTGGACTTCCAGCGCGGCGGGCATGGGGTGTTCATGCTCACGGCTGAGCAGTGCCGGGCGCATCAAGCAATCTTCACCGATAGGATCTAACTGAAGAAACACGGTCAATGTGGGAGGGGGCTTGCCCCCGATGAGGCAGTGTCAGTAAATGCATTGCTAGCTGACACACCGCTATCGGGAGCAAGCCCCCTCCCACAAGTGATCGCATTTCACCCTGCTAGCGGTGCGTGGCGATCCAGATCAACAGTCCCGCCTGAAACACGGTAAACGCCACCAGGCAGGTGATGGTAAAGCGCAACCCGCTGTCCTCACGCTTGAACTTGGTGACCTTTTCCTCTTCCTTGCGCAGTCTCACTTCGTGCTCGGCCAGGTTGTGCTCGGCCTGTTGCAGCATCTGTGCGGCTTCGAGGATTTCGACGAATTGCACCTTCTCGGTGTTCCAACTGTCCAGCACCTCGCTGACCTTGCCCGGCTGCACGTTACCCTTGAGGTGTTGCACGTCGGCGTAGGCCACGTCAAAACCCTGGATGCGCAGGAAGTGATCGCGGCGCAGGCGCGTGGCTTCGTTGAGCGCGTCCTTGTTGGCCAGGTCCACGCCGTCAACGCGGTAGTGTGACCACTTCTTCTTGGCCCATGCAGCGGCCTGGGCGACCAGGAAACGGCCAAGACCGCGGTTGACCGGTTCGATTTCCAGGCTGTTACCCGGGCCGAAGTGCACGCGATGTTTATCGTGATCTACCCAGATATCCAGCTGGTTCTGCTCGCGGCGTACGCGCTGGCCGGGCAATTGGATGACCATGCGCAACAGGCTGTGATGCGAGTCATGGCGCTCGGCATAACCGAACTGCACAAAGCGCAATGGCCGCGCGCCGGTCGCACGGTCGGTGGCCAGCGGGGCGAGGCGCAGCATCTTGAAATGTTCGGCGTGCACGTCCGCCCAGGGCAGCGCCGCTGCTGCGGCGGCCTCGGTTTCAGCCGGGATGTCGGCTGTGGATTCTGGGGTTGCTTCTGTGGTTGTCATGCGGCGCGATCCTGTCCAAGCCCTGCGAGCCGACAGTCTTTTTACTGTCGATCCTGGGCTTATCGGCCGCTTTCTCCAGGACTGGAGGCCAATAGCCGCTTAACGGGGTGCAAGACCGTTGATAAAACGCACTATCCGCTCGCCCAGTTCGGCGGCGAGGGGTAATTTCGGGTCGTTGTAGGACGCCAGTTGCTGCTTGACGTTGTTGGGCACGATGCGCATGACATGGTTCATGCCTTCGATCACCGTCAACTGCGCGTCCGGCTTGGCTTTTTTCAGTTGCTGGGCATCGCCGACGCCGACCTGGATGTCGTTGGTGCCCTGAATGATCAGGGCGGGCATGGTCAGCCGTGCAAAGGCCGCCGACGGATCGGCGCGGAACAGGCTGATCAGATAAGGCTGCACGCTGGGTCGGAAAATACCTTCCAGTGGGCGCGGCACATCGGCGTCCACTTGGCCGGCCTTGAGGTGGTCGAGAATTTCGTTGCTGCGCAGCAGCAGGGCCGGGGGCAGATGATCGGCCAGTTGCTGGCGAATCACCTGGTCGACCGGGCGGGCGCTGCCGGACAGGGAAATCACCCCGGCCGGACTCAATTGCGGCGCGGCGAGGGCGGCGACCAGCGCGCCCTCACTGTGGCCCAGCACGATCAGCGGGCCCATGCGCTTGTCGGCCTTGAGCAACTTGCCCCAGGCCACGGCGTCGGACACGTAGGCGTCGAGGGTCAGGTTGCGCTCGTCAGGGGTCGCGGCAAGGCTGGCGGCCACGCCGCGTTTGTCATAGCGCACGCTGGCGATATTGTGCCGGGCCAGCACCCAGGCCAGGCGCTTGAGGCTGTCATTGCGCGCGCCATCGGCGCTGTTGCCGTTGCGGTCGGTGGGGCCTGAGCCGGCGATGATCAGCACCACCGGCACGGGTTGCTCGGACTGCGGCAGTAGCAGCGAGCCAAACAGCTCACCGCTGCCGGTGTCCAGGCTGATCGGCCGTTGCAGTACGACAGGGGAGGCGGCCTGGGCCGCGACGGTAAACAAGGTGAGGGTGAACAGCAAAACTCGCAGCATCATCGCGCCATCATTGGAGAGGTGCCGGTTGGACCAACGTCTACCGGTAAGGTTTCGAGGATGAACTAGTCGGTTAGCCTGCGTATACTGGCCGCCTTAAGTTATTACGGTTGACTTGTTTCAACTGACTTCACGGAGCGCCCTGCATGTCCGGCAATACCTTCGGCAAGCTGTTCACTGTCACCACCGCGGGCGAAAGCCATGGCCCGGCGTTGGTCGCCATTGTCGACGGCTGCCCGCCCGGCCTCGAGCTGTCTCTGCAAGACTTGCAACGTGACCTGGACCGCCGCAAGCCCGGCACCAGCCGTCACACCACCCAGCGCCAGGAACCCGATGAAGTCGAGATCCTCTCCGGTGTGTTCGAAGGCCGCACCACCGGCTGCGCCATCGGCCTGCTGATCCGCAATACCGACCAGAAGTCAAAGGACTACTCGGCGATCAAGGACCTGTTCCGCCCGGCCCACGCCGACTACACCTACCATCACAAATACGGCGAACGCGACTACCGTGGCGGCGGCCGCAGCTCGGCGCGCGAAACCGCGATGCGCGTGGCGGCCGGTGCCATCGCCAAGAAATACCTGGCGACCCAGGGCATCGTCATCCGTGGCTATATGAGTCAGCTCGGCCCGATTGAAATCCCGTTCAAGACCTGGGACAGCGTCGAAGACAACGCCTTCTTCTGCCCCGACCCGGACAAGGTGGCGGAACTGGAAGCCTACATGGACCAATTGCGCCGCGATCAGGATTCGGTCGGTGCCAAGATCACCGTGGTGGCCGAGGGCGTGAAGCCGGGCCTGGGCGAGCCGATCTTCGACCGTCTCGACGCCGAACTGGCCCACGCGCTGATGAGCATCAATGCGGTCAAGGGCGTGGAAATCGGCGCCGGTTTCGCCTGTGTGGCCCAACGCGGCACCGAGCATCGCGATGAGATGACCCCGCAGGGTTTCCTCAGCAACAACGCCGGCGGCATCCTCGGCGGTATCTCCTCGGGCCAGCCGATCGTGGCGCACCTGGCGCTCAAGGCCACGTCGAGCATCACCACGCCGGGCCGCTCGATCGATGTGCATGGCAACCCGGTGGACGTGATCACCAAAGGCCGCCACGACCCATGCGTCGGCATCCGCGCCACGCCGATTGCCGAAGCCATGATGGCCATCGTGTTGATGGACCACCTGCTGCGCAACCGCGGGCAAAACGCTGATGTGCAGGTGAGTACGCCGGTCCTGGGCCAGCTGTGAAGGGCTGAAGGTGACAGCCCTCCCTTATTGGCGCCTCTCCAGCTTTTACCTGTTCTACTTCGCCCTGCTCGGGGCGACGGCGCCATTCCTGGCGTTGTACTTCGATCACCTGGGCTTTTCCAGCGCGCGTATCGGCGAGCTGGTGGCCATCCCCATGCTGATGCGCTGCGTGGCGCCCAATCTCTGGGGCTGGCTGGGCGATTACACTGGGCGACGCCTGGCCATCGTGCGCTTTGGCGCGGTGTGCACGCTGTTGAGTTTTTCGCTGATTTTCGTCAGCAAGAGCTACGCCTGGCTGGCCCTGGTCATGGCCTTGCACGCGTTCTTCTGGCACGCGGTACTGCCGCAGTTCGAAGTGATCACCCTCGCTCACCTGCAACAGCAAACCTCGCGCTATAGCCAGATACGCTTGTGGGGCTCCATCGGCTTTATCCTCACCGTCGTGATCATGGGCCGCCTGTTCGACTGGCTGAGCGTGGATATCTACCCGGTGGTGGTCGTGGTGATCATGGCCGGTATCATCGGCGCCAGCCTGTGGGTGCCGAACGCGCAGCCCGCCAGCCACGGCAAGCGCCTGGCCGGTGACGGGTTTATCCGCCAATTGCGCAGTCCCGGCGTGCTGGCCTTCTATGCCTGCGTGGCGCTGATGCAGATGAGTCATGGCCCGTATTACACCTTCCTCACGCTGCACCTGGAGCACCTGGGCTACAGCCGTGGCGTGATCGGCCTGCTGTGGTCGCTCGGGGTGGTGGCGGAGGTGTTGATGTTCCTGGCCATGAGTCGCATCCTGACGCGCTTTTCCGTGCGCCGGGTGCTGCTGGCCAGTTTCCTGCTGGCGGCGCTGCGCTGGTTGCTGCTCGGTGCGTTTGCCGAATTTTTCTGGGTGCTGCTGCTGGCGCAGGTGCTGCATGCCGCCACATTCGGCAGTTTCCACGCGGCGGCCATTGCCTTCGTGCAGCGCAGTTTCGGCGATCGCCAGCAAGGCCAGGGCCAGGCGCTTTACGCCGCGCTGGCCGGCACCGGCGGTGCGCTGGGTGCGCTGTATGCCGGTTATAGCTGGAACCTGCTGGGCCCGACCCTCACCTTCAGTATCGCCAGCATCGCGGCCCTGGCTGCCGCCGTTATCATTGGCCTTCGATTGCAAGAGCCGAACCAAGGAGCCGTGCAATGAGCTACGTCGCTGTCTACCCCCTCACTACACCCGACACCCCGAACAAAGTGCTGACCCACTTCGACGACATTCAGTCGACCCTGGCCGAAAAAGGCGTGCGCTTTGAGCGCTGGCAGCCCGGCGCGCTGGAAAAGGGTGCCAGCGAGGCGCAGATGATTGCGGCGTATCAGTCGCAGATCGAGGCGCTTGGCTACGCCCACGTCAAGGTGATCAGCATGACCGGTGCTCATCCGCAGAACGACGCGTTGCCGGCCGAACGCCTGAGCGAGCACACCTGCCGTGAAGATCAAGCGCACGGCTTTATCGCTGGCCAGGGATTGTTCTCGTTGCGCATTGGCGATTATGTCTACAGCGTGCGGTGTGAGAAGAACGACCTGCTGATCGTGCCCGCCGGCATGCCCCATTGGTTCGACATGGGCGAGAACCCGCACTTTGTCGCGCTGCATATGTTCAACACCGCAGAGGGTTCGGTGCCGACCTTGACCGGTAATGACATCGCCCGTGACTTTGCCAAGCTGGACGACTAATACAAGACTTTTAAATGTTCAACCCCGGCACGTTGGAATGTCCTGTGGGAAGAAGCCTAAATACATGTAGGGCTTGGCTGTTTATCCTCGGCCTTGCTCTCTCATTTCGCCAGTTATGTAACTCTCTCCTCGTTCAATGTTTATGTCGCTGTCTATAGGAAGAATCCGAAGGGTGACAGCGCATCAGCATATAAAAAAGGAGAAAGTAATGAATCGCCCCGAGGAGTTATCTCAGCCGTTGGACGTTTTGCCGACGGTTATCAGAAGACGCTTGAGTTTGCTCGGCAAGCCCCTGACCAAGACGGAGCTGCAGATCCTGCGGTGGGCCTCCGAAGGTAAGACCATTTGGGAGATGAGCAGGATTCGCTGCACCTCGGAGGCCACGGTCAAATTCCATCTGCGCAATATCTACGGCAAGCTCGATGTGAATAACCGCGTGCAGGCGATGAATGAGGCGGCGCGCCAGGGCCTGTGCTGACGGCATAAAAAAGGGCCGCGACGCTCAACGGCGTCGCAGCCCTTTGTAGCTGGGTGAAGCTTATGCCGAGTGGTAGGTCGGCAAGGCAAAGCGGTTCTGGCTTTGCAGCATCGAAATTTGCGGCAGTTCACTGGCTTGTTCGGCCAGGTCGCGGCGGATCGCGCTGATCACCCAAGTGAGTTGGTCGGCGGTGTGCAACTGCTGATACGAGATCGAGCGTTTCACCTGCTTGCCTTCGCTGTTGCGCAGGGTCAACAGGATGCCGCCGTCCGGACGTGGCTGGGTGGTGACGTCGTAGTTGGAAAATACCGAAGCGAATTTATCTTGGATCAGGCTCATGTCTATCAGCTCCATTGGCTCAAGTGGGCAAGCATGGAGTGATAGGTGCAGTGATTGTGCCAGTATTGAGCCTCTTAAAAAATCCTTGTAAATCAATAACTTATAATTTTTCAGGATTTTCGTTTTCGTGCAATTTGCATGAAGGGCTATCGTGCATCCTGCATTTTGCGTTATCCAACTGGTTACTTTTTACGCGCAATGCGCTTTCCCTACCGATTATGACCGTGGGTTTCGCGGATAAATTCCATTCAGGCCGCAGGCGCTAATCGGGAGACGACTCAGTTTAAATCCCGCGTGTACAGCTAAAGAAGGGCTGGCACCACGTTCGCTATTGATTGTGCCTATCGGCATTTTTGACAAAAAAGCCATGACAGCAGGGAACTCCATCGCGACACTGGGCGCCATATACAGCATCACACAGGAGCCCCACATGTCGACTCAGCCCAAACAGATGACCGAAGACGAAGCCGCCGAATTCGCCGAGCAAGTCTTCGACGTCGCTCGCAAAGGCGACGCCGCCATGCTCGCAGCGCTATTGACCAAAGGCTTGCCGGCCAACTTTCGGAATCACAATGGCGACACGCTGCTGATGCTCGCGGCCTACCACGGCCATGCCGAGGCAGTAAAAGTGCTGCTGGAGTTCAAGGCCGATCCGTTGATTGCCAACGATAAGAACCAACTGCCGATTGCCGGTGCGGCCTTCAAGGGCAACCTGGCCGTGGTCAAGGCACTGATCGAAGGCGGAACCCCGGTTGAAGCGGCTTCTTCGGATGGGCGCACGGCATTGATGATGGCGGCCATGTTCAACCGCGTCGAAATGCTCGAATACCTGCTCGGCCAAGGGGCCAATCCCAAGGCTACCGATGCCCAGGGCGCGACGGCGCTGGCCGCGGCGCAGACCATGGGGGCCGTGGATACGGCGGCGTTGTTGCAAAAACTGGTGTAGGCTACGCGCCCTCGAAAACCCGCCCGTCACAGGACCATCCCATGAAAACCGCTCTCGTCGAACTCATCAGCAAAATCAGCGCCGGCGTCATGGCCGAGGACGAGGTGGCGCGTATTGCCGACGAAGCGGCTCAGGCCTACGCGGACCCTGCGGCTTTTCTGGCGGCCAATCCGGATATCAACTACGACGATACCTTCCCGATTCCGCTGGGGGAGTGGGTGGTAATCGGCAGCCTGCCGGACACTGTGCTGTTCCAGGCTGACAGCTACGCCGACCTGTTTGCCCAGATCGTCGCCTCGTTTGGTCCGGGCGTGGCGTTCAACCTCAAGCCCAAGCAACTGGCGAAGACCGAAGACCTGACGGCCCTCAACCGCATCCAGATCCAAATGAGCGCTCTGAGCCCGGAAGACGGCGGCTATGTGCTGCTCAACTTCAGCCAGTTGCTCGATGACGAAATCCAGGCCGTGCTGGTGTTCGGCAATGACCTGCCGCGCGTGCTGGAGCTGTGCGCCGAGGTCGGCATCCAGGCCGAACCGTCGCTGGAAGCCCTGAAGATTACCGTTCACGTCTGAAATAAAACGGAACCCCGGTCAGGGCTGACTATCCTACAAGGGCATGCCCTCACTTAGGAGCGACACCATGGGTTCCACTTTCAACGGCCTGATTGGCCTGATCATCCTCGCGCTGGATATCTGGGCGATCATCAACGTGTTCAAAAGCGGCGCGAGCACGGGCGCCAAGGTGCTGTGGATTTTGCTGATCCTGCTGCTACCGGTACTGGGCCTGATCATCTGGGCGATCGCCGGGCCGCGCGGTAACGTGCGCATCTGATCGCTCGCTCACTTCAAATCCAGAGTGAGCACAATAATGTGGGAGGGGGTTTGCTCCATGTAGGAGCGAGCTTGCTCGCGAAGCACTCAGGGCCCCCGCGTTTATTCAGAATGAACGCGTTGCCTGGACGTTTTTCGCGAGCAAGCTCGCTCCTACAAGGAGCAAGCCCCCTCCCACAGTTGTTTTCGGTATGCCTGGGAGATTTGTGTGTCGAAATATTCGCTGCACGAAATTTTCACATCCCATCCAAGACAATTCGCCCGCTTTATTCCGCTGCCACGGCTCTATCCCCTAGTTCCTATAAAGGCAGGCCGACGGCGCTCGTTCAGTAATTTATAGCGTTGATGCCGTTGATCGGGCACCATTTGCCCCACCGCGTTAACCGCCCACCCCGGCCAGCCTGGGCGAGGGACGGACGCCACTGCATTATTTCGCAACTTCAACTTCCAATGGGTCCTAAAACGACATGGCAAACCCGGACGCCCTGAATCAGCCGCGCGCTTCAAATCGCCTGCTGCAACCGACCGTCAAATCCCATCTGGCGTACACGCTGCTTTGCGCACTGGTCATGATGGTGATGTTCTCCCTGCTGCGCCTGGCGTTGCTGGTCTACAACCGCGAGATGATCCTCGACACACCGGCCTCGACCTTCCTGGAAGCGTTCGCCAATGGCCTGCGCCTGGATATTCGCCTGGTGATGTACCTGCTGATCCCGCTGCTGCTGGCGTTGTTTAGCGTACGGGCGATGGCGGCGCGTGGGTTCTTCCGCTTGTGGTTGACCGTCGCGTCCAGCATTGCGCTGTTCCTGGGCCTGATGGAGATGGACTTCTACCGTGAGTTCCACCAGCGCCTCAACGGCCTGGTCTTCCAGTATGTGAAGGAAGACCCGAAAACCGTGATGAGCATGCTCTGGTACGGGTTCCCGGTGGTGCGTTACCTGTTGGCCTGGGCCGTGGGCACGCTGATCCTGAGCATGGCCTTCAAGGGCGCCGACCGCGCAACGCGCCCGCGTGGCCCGTTCAGTGGCGGCAGCATCGGCACGCGCCCGGTGGCGCCGTGGTACAGCCGCATCGCGGTGTTCGTGGTGTGCCTGCTGGTCGCGGTGGTCGCCATCCGCGGCACCCTGCGCCAGGGTCCGCCGCTGCGTTGGGGCGATGTCTACACCACTGATTCGAACTTCGCCAACCAGCTTGGCCTCAATGGCACGCTGTCGCTGATCGCTGCGGCCAAGTCGCGCTTCTCCGAAGAGCGTTCCAACATCTGGAAGGCCACCCTGGAGCAACCGCTGGCCACCCAGACCGTGCGGGACATGCTGGTGCTGCCGAGCGAAAAACTGGTGGATACCGACACCGCTGCCGTGCGCCGTGATTTCACGCCACCGGCCGAGAAGACCCTGCCGATCAAGAACGTGGTAGTGATCCTGATGGAAAGCTTCGCCGGTCACTCGGTGGGCGCCCTGGGCCGTCCAGGCAACATCACGCCGTACTTCGACAAGTTGTCCAAGGAAGGCCTGCTGTTCGATCGCTTCTTCTCCAACGGTACCCACACCCACCAGGGTATGTTCGCCACCATGGCCTGCTTCCCGAACCTGCCGGGCTTCGAATACCTGATGCAGACCCCCGAAGGCAGCCACAAGCTGTCGGGCCTGCCGCAGTTGCTCAGCGCGCGGGATTTCGACGATGTGTATGTCTACAACGGCGACTTCGCCTGGGACAACCAGTCGGGCTTTTTCAGCAACCAGGGCATGACCAACTTCATTGGCCGCAATGACTTCGTCAACCCGGTGTTTTCCGACCCGACCTGGGGCGTTTCCGACCAGGACATGTTCAACCGTGGCCTGGAAGAACTGAAAGCCCGCGAAGGCGGCAAGCCGTTCTACGCGCTGCTGCAAACCTTGTCCAACCACACCCCGTACGCATTGCCGACGCCATTGCCGGTCGAGAAAGTCACTGACCGTGGCAGCCTCAACGAGCATTTGACCGCCATGCGTTACTCCGATTGGGCGTTGGGCCAGTTCTTCGAGAAGGCCCGCAAGGAGCCGTACTTCAAGGAAACCCTGTTCGTGGTGGTGGGTGACCACGGCTTCGGTAACGAGCAGCAGATCACCGAGATGGACCTGGGCCGTTTCAATGTACCGATGCTGATGATCGCGCCGGGCATGCAGGAAAAGTTCGGCGAGCGTGACCACACCGTGGGCACACAGATCGATATTGTCCCGACCATCATGGGCCGCCTGGGCGGTGACACCCTGCACCAGTGCTGGGGCCGCGACCTGCTCAACCTGCCGGAAGGCGACAAAGGCTTCGGCGTGATCAAACCGTCGGGCAGCGACCAGACCGTCGCCCTGCTCACGGCTGACCGCGTGCTGGTCTTGCCCAAGGAAATGCCACCCAAACTGTGGCAATACGAACTGGGCGCCAACCCGACCGGCAAAGTAATCGCCGAATCGCCCGACGAAGCGGCGCTGAAGCAGAAACTCGAGTCGTTCCTGCAAACCGCCACCAAGAGCCTGCTGGATAACACCGCAGGCGTGGTAGACGGTAAGCCGGATTAACGGATCGGCAATAAAAAAGAGGCCTCATTGAGGCCTCTTTTTTTGTGCGTTGAAACGGTGTTTATATTTTGCCGAGTAACAACAGCACCAGCAGAACGACCAGCACTACGCCCAGGATACCCGACGGGCCATAACCCCAGTTACGCGAGTGCGGGAACACTGGCAGGCCGCCGACCAACAGTAGAATCAGGATAATGATCAGGATCAGGCTCATGGTTTTATTCCTTATAGGCCTTGCGTAAAGACCGGTTATTCAGCGGGAGTCTCGTCCACTTGATTATGGACGGCTTAACAACTCCGACTCTGTCACTTCACAGAAAATTCCGTATTTTTTTAAAGCAATTTGGTTGCTCGCTTATTTCTTTTAACACCTGCGCAAATACATCAACTTAGTTGAAAAATATTGAACTTAGGCTATGCGCGCGCATCCGACCGAGCCCACGGTTTGCCTGGAGCATTCATCACTCTGATGGTGCGTGGGCGCGGCAAAAACCTTCGCTACACTGCCGGTCACTCCACTGGTAAACCACAAGGCTACTTCCTATGCAAAACCGCATGATGATCACTGGCGCCGGGTCCGGCCTGGGTCGTGAAATCGCTCTGCGCTGGGCCCACGAGGGTTGGCAACTGGCCTTGTCGGATGTCAGCGAGCCCGGCCTGCTGGAAACCCTCAGGCTGGTGCGCGAAGCCGGTGGCGATGGTTTCACCCAGCGCTGCGATGTGCGTGACTACAGCCAGCTCACCGCGTTCGCCCAGGCCTGCGAGGTAAAGCTCGGCGGCATCGATGTGATCGTCAATAACGCCGGCGTGGCGTCCGGTGGGTTCTTTGCCGAGTTGTCTCTCGAGGATTGGGACTGGCAGATCGCAATCAACCTGATGGGCGTGGTCAAGGGCTGCAAGGCGTTCCTGCCGCTGCTGGAAAAGAGCAAGGGGCGCATCATCAACATCGCCTCGATGGCCGCGCTGATGCAGGGGCCGGCCATGAGCAACTACAACGTGGCCAAGGCCGGTGTAGTGGCGCTGTCGGAAAGTCTGCTGGTGGAACTCAAGCAGCAGGAAATCGGCGTGCATGTGGTATGCCCGTCGTTTTTCCAGACCAATCTGCTCGATTCATTCCGTGGGCCGACCCCGGCGATGAAGGCGCAGGTGGGCAAGTTGCTCGAGAGTTCACCGATCTCGGCGACGCAGATCGCCGACTACATTTATCAGCGCGTGGCTGCCGGTGAGTTCATGATTCTGCCCCACGAGCAGGGGCGGATGGCGTGGACGCTCAAGCAGAAAAACCCGCAGTTGCTGTATGACGAGATGACGCTGATGGCCGATAAAATGCGCGCCAAGGCGCAGGCTACCAAAGCCTGATCTGGATGCGGTCTGTCAGGTAAATTACCTCTCCATGTAGGTGACGCCTGATTTGGCCGCGTGCCATTGCTGGTTACGCTTCAAGCGAGCAAGGTCGGGGGCCAGACACTCGAAAAGGACACCCGCCATGCTGGTCTTAAGCCGTGTTGTAGGCGAAACCATCGCCATCGGCGATGACATCGTCTTGCACATTCTCGAAATCAACGGGCGCCAGGTGAAATTTGGCATCGAAGCGCCCGTAGGGATCAGCGTGCATCGCGCTGAGGTCTACCGCAAAATCCTCGAACGCCAGGCCAGCGCCACTCATCCGGTGCCGGTACCTATCCCTTAGCCTCGCCGTCAGTCAAACAGGTGCTTGGGCACGTCGTGCTTGAGCATCAACTGGCATTGTTCGCTGTCCGGATCGAACACGATCAACGCCTGGCCCTTGGTCAGTGCCTGGCGTACGCGCAATACGCGGGTTTCCAGCGGTGTGTCGTCGCCATTGTCGGTGCCATCGCGGGTAACGAAATCCTCGATGAGGCGGGTAAGGGTGTCGACTTCAAGCGCGTCGTAGGGAATCAGCATACAAGCCTCAGGTGTCAGGTCCCGGCGATGCTACTGCGCCGGGACTTTTGTTGCCAGTATCAGCTGTTGTCGGCGTCGGACTTCTGGCCGACCAGGCTGTCCACTGACGGCACGCGGGTATCGCTCTCCATGTGCGTCTCATGCTCGATCTGATGGCTGAAGCGGTCCAGGGAGCCTTGGGCCGGTTGCGCATCGCTGGCAAAGACCGGTGGGCTGAGGATGTAGGCGCCGAGCAGCCGACTGAGGGCCGCCAGGCTGTCGATATGGGTGCGCTCGTAACCGTGGGTGGCATCGCAACCGAATGCCAGCAGCGCGGTGCGGATGTCATGCCCGGCGGTCACTGCCGAATGCGCATCGCTGAAGTAATAGCGGAACAGGTCACGGCGCACCGGCAGATCGTTATCCGCCGCCAGGCGCAGCAAGTGCCGTGACAGGTGATAGTCATACGGCCCACCGGAATCCTGCATCGCCACGCTCACCGCGTGTTCGCTGGAGTGCTGGCCGGGGGCGACCGGGGCGATATCGATACCGACGAACTCACTGACATCCCAGGGCAGGGCGGCGGCCGCGCCGCTGCCGGTTTCCTCGGTGATGGTGAACAGCGGGTGGCAATCGATGAGCAAGGGTTCGCCGCTGTCGATGATTGCCTTGAGCGCGGCGAGCAGGGCAGCAACGCCGGCTTTGTCGTCCAGGTGACGCGCGCTGATGTGACCGCTTTCAGTGAACTCCGGCAGTGGGTCGAACGCCACGTAGTCACCGATGCTGATCCCCAAGGAATCGCAGTCGGCGCGGGTCGCGCAGTAGGCGTCCAGACGCAATTCGACGTGGTCCCAGCTCACCGGCATTTCATCCACGGCGGTGTTGAACGCATGCCCGGAGGCCATCAACGGCAACACGCTGCCGCGAATCACCCCGTTGTCGGTGAACAGGCTGACGCGGCTGCCTTCGGCAAAACGGCTCGACCAGCAGCCGACCGGCGCCAGCGTCAGGCGGCCGTTGTCCTTGATCGCCCGTACGGCGGCGCCGATGGTGTCCAGGTGCGCGGAGACGGCGCGGTCAGGGCTGTTCTTCTGGCCCTTGAGGGTGGCGCGAATCGTGCCGCGCCGGGTCATTTCAAACGGGATGCCGAGTTCTTCCAGGCGTTCGGCGACGTAGCGCACGATGGTGTCGGTAAATCCGGTGGGGCTGGGAATGGCGAGCATTTCCAGCAGGACTTTCTGCAGGTAGGCGAGATCCGGTTCGGGAATGGTTCGGGTCATGGAAACTCCTGATGGGTTGAGGGCGATCGTTCCCACGCTCGGCGTGGGAATGCAGCCCGTGACGCTGCGCGTCACAACAACGGACGCGGAGCGTCCCTTGAGGCATTCCCACGCGGAGCGTGGGAACGATCAGAGGTCAGGTGGCCGGCTGACTATGTGGAAACAACAAATCCACAAACTTCTCAGCGGTAGGTTGCGGTTCATGATTGGCCAATCCGGCCCGTTCATTGGCTTCAATGAACACGTACTCGGGTTGGTCGGCGGCGGGCACCAGCAGGTCCAGGCCGACCATGGGAATATCCAGGGCGCGGGCGGCGCGCACGGCGGCGTCCACCAGGGTCGGGTGCAGGATCGCCGTGACGTCTTCCAGGCACCCGCCGGTGTGCAGGTTGGCGGTGCGACGCACGGCCAATTGCACGCCGCGTGGCAGGATGCTCTGGTAGTCATACCCGGCGGCTTTCAGGGTGCGCTCGGTTTCCGCGTCCAGCGGGATCTTGCTTTCGCCGTCGGTAGCGGCCTGGCGCCGCCGGCTCTGGGCTTCGATCAAGGCGCGGATCGAATGCTGACCATCGCCTATCACTTCGGCCGGGCGACGAATCGCGGCGGCGACCACTTCAAAACCGATCACCAGGATGCGCAGGTCCAGGCCTTCGTGGAAGCTTTCGAGCAGCACCCGGCTGTCGAACTGGCGCGCCGCGTCAATCGCCGCTTGTACTTCCTCGATAGTCCGCAAGTCCACCGCCACGCCCTGGCCCTGCTCGCCATCCAGTGGCTTGACCACGATGCGTTGGTGCTCGTCGAGAAATTCCAGGTTGTCATCGGCGCTGCCGGCCAGCTGTTGCGAAGGCAGCTGCAAACCGGCGGCCTTGAGCACCTTGTGGGTCAGGCTCTTGTCCTGGCACAGGGTCATGCTGATGGCGCTGGTCAGGTCGCTCAACGACTCTCGGCAACGCACGCGGCGCCCGCCGTGGCTGAGGGTGAATAGGCCAGCATCGGCATCGTCCACGTGCACATCGATACCGCGTCGATGGGCTTCTTCGACGATGATGCGCGCATAAGGATTGAACCCCGCCTGTGGCCCAGGGCCGAGAAACAGCGGCTGGTTGATGCCGTTCTTGTGCTTGATCGCAAAGGTGGTCAGCGCGCGGAAACCGAGCTTGGCGTAGAGGCTCTTGGCCTGGCGGTTATCGTGCAGCACCGACAGGTCCAGGTAGCTCAAGCCACGGCTCATAAAGTGTTCCACCAAGTGGCGCACCAGCACTTCGCCCACACCGGGGCGCGTGCATTGCGGGTCTACCGCCAGGCACCACAGGCTGCAACCGTTTTCCGGGTCGTGAAAGGCCTTCTGGTGGTTCAGGCCCATCACGCTGCCGATGATCGCGCCGCTGTCTTCGTCTTCTGCCAGCCAGTACACCGGGCCACCTTGATGGCGCGGGGTCAGGCGTTCGGGGTCGATGGGCAACATGCCGCGTCCCTGGTACAGCAGGTTCACCGCCTGCCAATCCGCTTCGCTCTGCACCCGACGGATACGAAAGCCGCGAAACACCCGCGTGGCCGGGCGGTAATCGCTGAACCACAGGCGCAGGGTGTCGGAAGGGTCGAGGAACAGCTGCTGCGGATCGATCCCCAGGATTTGCTGGGGCGCGGCCACATACAGCGCAATGTCACGCTCGCCGGGTTGCTCGTTGAGCAGCTCCTGGGCGAGGCTGGCGGGGTCGGGAAAGGTATGCCCGATCAGCAAGCGGCCCCAGCCGCAGTGCACGGCAATCGGGTCGGGGCCTTGGGCGCTGCCGTCTTCGGCAAGCCGGGCCTGCAGGCGCTCGTAGGTCGGCGCCTGGCCCTTGAGTAAGCGTTGGCTGTACGCCGCAGCGTTAGGTTTCATCGATCAGATTCCTTGTTCGCTGAGCCACAGGTTCAGCGCCGCCAGTTGCCACAGCTTGGAGCCGCGCAATGGGGTCAACTGGCCCTGTGGGTCCGTCAGCAAGCGGTCAAGCATGGCGGGGTTGAACAGGCCACGGTCCTGGCTCGGGTCCAGCAACAGCTCGCGTACCCAGTTGAGGGTATCGCCCTGTAAATGCTTGAGGCCTGGCACCGGGAAGTAGCCTTTCTTGCGGTCGATGACTTCGCTGGGGATCACGCGGCGCGCGGCCTCCTTGAGCACCTGCTTGCCGCCGTCGGGCAGCTTGAACTTGCCCGGCACGCGGGCCGAGAGCTCTACCAGGCGATAGTCGAGAAACGGCGTGCGCGCCTCCAGGCCCCAGGCCATGGTCATGTTGTCGACGCGTTTGACCGGGTCGTCCACCAGCATCACCGTGCTGTCCAGGCGCAGGGCTTTGTCCACCGCAGCGTCCGCGCCCGGCATCGCGAAGTGTTCGCGCACGAAGTCCCCGGCGGCATCGTTGGCGGTCAGCCATTTCGGCGCGACGGTGGCGGCATAGTCGTCGTAGCTGCGGTCGAAAAATGCCGCGCGGTACGCCACATACGGGTCGCTGGCGCCGTCCACCTGCGGGTACCAGTGGTAACCGGCGAACAGTTCGTCGGCGCCCTGGCCGCTCTGCACAACCTTGCAATGCTTGGCCACTTCCCGCGACAGCAGGTAGAAGGCGATGCAGTCATGGCTGACCATCGGCTCGCTCATGGCGCGGAAGGCCGCTGGCAACTGCTCGATAATCTCGCTTTCGGCGATGCGCAGCTGGTGGTGGCGGGTGCCGTAGTGCTTGGCGATCAAATCCGAATACTGGAACTCGTCGCCGCGCTCGCCGCCGGCGTCTTCAAAACCGATGGAGAAGGTCGACAAGTCTTCGACGCCCACTTCGCGCAGCAGGCCGACCAGCATGCTCGAGTCGACGCCACCGGAGAGCAGCACGCCGACGTCGACCGCCGCGCGTTGACGGATGGCCACGGCTTCGCGGGTGCTGTCGAGCACGCGGTCGGTCCAGTCTTCCAGGCTCAGGTTTTTTTCGTCATCACGGGGACCATAGGGCAGGGTCCACCAGGTTTGCTGTTCGGTCTTGCCGTTCGCATCGATGCGCATCCAGCTCGCTGGCGGCAGCTTTTCAATGCCCGCCAGCAGCGTGCGCGGCGCGGGCACCACGGCGTGAAAATTGAGGTAATGGTTGAGCGCGACCGGGTCGAGAATCGGGTTGATATCGCCGCCCTTGAGCAGCGCCGGCAACGCCGAGGCAAAGCGCAGGCGCTGGCCGGTGCGCGACAGGTACAGGGGCTTTACGCCGAGGCGGTCGCGGGCGATGAACAGACGCTGGGCATCGCGCTCCCAGATGGCAAAGGCAAACATGCCGTTGAGCTTGGGCAGCAGCGCTTCGCCCCAGGCGTGATAGCCCTTGAGCAGCACTTCGGTGTCGCCGCCGGAGTAGAAGGCATAGCCCAAGGCTTCCAGCTCTTGGCGCAGTTCCGGGAAGTTGTAAATCGCGCCGTTGAACGCCAGGGACAGGCCCAGTTGGGCGTCGACCATCGGTTGGGCGGAGCCGTCCGACAGGTCCATGATTTTCAGGCGGCGATGGCCCAGGGCAATCGGCCCTTGGGCATGAAAACCCCAGGCGTCGGGGCCACGAGGGGCGAGGTGATGCGTGATGCGTTCCACGGCTGCCAGGTCGGCAGGTTGATGATCAAAGCGTAACTCGCCAGCTAATCCACACATAAGTTCCTTACCGGTTTTTCCGTTGGGGAGGGGTCAATACTCAATACGCACCAAAAGGGCGCTTACCCAGAAACTGACCCCAGGCACAACCCGGGAGTTTTAGAACGATAAGTTATAAGTGGACTTTAGCTAATGGCGCCGTCGCTTTCGCCGGTTCGCGCTCCGGGCGCTGGTCGCGCTTTGCCGCGAATCAATTCGCGCAGGGCAAACCGATTGGGATGACAGGCCTGGGCAACGCTGACGGGCAACGGCAGCGGTTCGTTATCCAGCCACGCCGCCAGCAGTTGCGCCGATAAAGGCGCGGTGATCAGGCCGCGAGAACCATGGCCGCTGTTGATGTACACACCGTCCAGCCACGGGCACGGCGTATCGGGTACCTGGCGGGCGTCCTTGGCCAATACGCCATACGCTTCGGCAAACGCGCTTGCATCGGCCAGCGGGCCGACAATGGGCAGATAGTCGGGGCTGGTGCAGCGGAAGGCCGCTCGGCCCTCCAGGGTTTCAAGCGACTGGGTGTCGGCGTGCAAGGCCTGCAGCAGGGCCGGGGAAATTTCCCGCAGCAGCGTCAGGTTATCGGCGTGTTCGGCGAGGGTAGGCGTGAGGTCCTCGCTTTTGAAATCGAAACTGGCGCCCAGGGTGTGTTCGCCCAAACGTGCCGGCGCAACATAACCTTGCCCGCACACCACCGTGCTCAACGCTCGGCTTTCGACGGTTTGCGCAAGGCTCGTGATTTGCCCGCGAATCCGCTTGAGCGGCAGCGCGGCGCTGAAGGGAAAGCGCTTGATCTCGGCGGCGCCGGCAAGCACCACCACGGGCGCGCTGGCGACTAGGGTGTCACCGTTGCGGGCCTGCCATTGGCCGTCGACGCGCTGCAAGGTGAGCGCCTCCTGATGCAAGCGCACGTCTACGCCGGGATGCCGCGCCTGCCACGCGCACAGGGCGGGCGGATTGACCCAGCCGCCTTCGGGGAAAAACAGCCCGCCCATCTCCAGCGGTATACCCGCGTGGGCTTGGGCCTGGGCCGCATCCACGCGGTGCAGCAGGTCCGGCGCGAAGGCCTCGGCCAGTTGAGCCTGGCGTTCGGCTTCCTTGGGATTGAACGCCAGTTGCAATACACCGCAGGCGTCCCAGTCCACCCCGCGCTGCAAATGCTCCAGCAGCCGACGGGTGTAGCCGAAGCCGCTGACAATCAACTGTGACAGCGCCGTGCCATGGGCCGACAGTTTCAGGTACAGCACGCCCTGCGGATTGCCCGAGGCTTCCTGGGCCAGGGCCGCATGACGTTCCAGCAGGCACACCTGCCAGCCGCGCGCGGCCAGACTGGCTGCGGTGCAGCAACCGGCCAGCCCGCCGCCAATCACCAAGGCCCGGCGTTCGCCCGGCTCCGGCGCCGGCCGGGCGAACCACGGCGCGCTGGTGACGGGACGCGGTGTGTGTTCGGGCCAACCGAGAAACTTCCCGCGCAAAATCTCCCACTTATGGCCGATTCCCGGCGTGCGTTTCATCTTGAACCCGGCGGCGTTGATCAGCCGCCGTACCCAACCGGTGCTGGTGAAGGTGCTGATGGTCGAGCCCGGTGCCGCCAGGCGCGCCAGTTCGGCGAACAGCTCGGCGGTCCACATGTCAGGATTTTTCGCCGGGGCGAAGCCGTCGAGAAACCAGGCATCGACCTGCGCATCCAGTTGCGGCAATTGCTCCAGGGCATCGCCGATCAACAGCGTCAGGGTCACGCGGCCGTGGTCCAGCACCAACTGCTGGAAGCCTGGATGGATGGCGATGTACTGCGCCAGTAATTGCTCGGCATAAGGTGCCAGCTCCGGCCACAGACCCAGGGCGCGCCGCAGGTCGGCGTGGCTCAGCGGGTATTTCTCCACGCTGACAAAATGCAGGCGGGCCCCGGCCACCGCGTGTTGGGCGAACAGCTGCCAGGCGCACAAGAAATTCAAGCCCGTGCCGAAGCCGGTCTCGCCGATGACCAGCCGCGCGCCTGCCGCCAAGGCGGCGAAGCGCTGCTGCAAACGGTTCTGTTCCAGGAACACATAGCGGGTTTCTTCAAGGCCTGACTGAGTGGAGAAATACACGTCGTCGAACATCCGCGAATGCGGGCGGCCGTGGTCGTCCCAGTCGAGCTGGGCGTGGGCGATGGGGGTCATGGGCGGCTCATAAATAGACAGCGGGCAAACACAGGCGGCCATTCTAGCCGATCGACACGCCATGAATTGAGCCATGGCAAGCCTCGGTGGAATTTCCTGCCGCGTGCCGCTGCCCAATCCGCTAGTCTTGAGCCATCTTGAAACGGAGCTGCCCATGTTCGAATCCGCCGAAATCGGTCACGCCATCGACAAAGACACCTTTGAGGCCGCAGTGCCGGCCCTGCGCGAAGCCCTGCTGGAAGTGCAGTACGAGCTGCAACAGCAGAAGCGCTTCCCGGTGATCATCCTGATCAACGGTATCGAGGGCGCGGGCAAGGGCGAGACGGTCAAGTTGCTCAACGAGTGGATGGACCCGCGCCTGATCGAAGTGCGCACCTTCGACCAGCAGACCGACGAGGAACTGGCGCGCCCACCGGCCTGGCGCTACTGGCGGCAATTGCCGGCCAAGGGGCGCATGGGGATTTTCTTCGGCAACTGGTACAGCCAGATGCTGCAAAGCCGCGTTCACGACCAGATCAAGGACGCCCGTCTCGACCAGGCCATCGCCGGGGCCGAGCGCCTGGAGAAGATGCTCTGCGATGAAGGTGCGCTGATCTTCAAGTTCTGGTTCCACCTGTCCAAGAAACAGATGAAGGCGCGGCTCAAGGCGCTGGCCGATGACCCGCTGCACAGTTGGCGCATCAGCCCGCTGGATTGGCAGCAGTCCGAGACCTACGACAAATTCGTGCATTTCGGCGAACGCGTGCTGCGCCGTACCAGCCGCGACTATGCGCCGTGGCATGTGATCGAAGGGGTCGACCCCAATTACCGTGGGCTCACCGTGGGCAAGATTCTGCTCGAGGGCCTGCAAAATGCCTTGAAACTGCCCAAGGGCAAGGCCAGCGGCATGAACCCGGCGCCGTTGATCGCGTCGGTGGACCAGAAAAGCCTGCTCGACAGCCTCGACCTGAGCCTGCGCCTGGACAAGGACGATTACGAAGAACAGCTGATTACCGAACAGGCGCGCTTCTCCGGCCTGATGCGCGACAAACGCATGCGCAAGCACGCGCTGGTGAGTGTGTTCGAGGGCAATGATGCGGCCGGCAAGGGTGGGGCAATCCGCCGTGTAGCGGCCGCGCTGGACCCGCGCCAGTACCACATCGTGCCGATTGCCGCGCCCAGTGAAGACGAGCGCGCCCAGCCCTACCTGTGGCGGTTCTGGCAGAAGATCCCGGCGCGGGGCATGTTCACCGTGTTCGACCGCTCCTGGTATGGCCGGGTGTTGGTGGAACGCATCGAAGGCTTCTGCACCCCGACCGATTGGATGCGCGCCTATGGCGAGATCAATGATTTCGAAGAGCAGTTGCGCAATGCCGGTGTGATCGTGGTCAAGTTCTGGCTGGCCATCGACAAGGACACCCAGCTGGAGCGTTTCCAGGCCCGCGAAGAGATTCCCTTCAAGCGCTTCAAGATCACCGAAGATGACTGGCGCAACCGTGACAAGTGGGACGACTACCGTGCGGCGGTGGGCGACATGGTCGACCGCACCAGCACCGAAATCGCACCCTGGACCCTGGTGGAAGCCAACGACAAACGCTGGGCGCGGATCAAGGTGCTGCGCACCCTCAACCGCGCGCTGGAAGACGCGTTTGCCAAGAGCGATAAGCACGATAAGAAGAAAAAGAAATAACGGTCTGCCTAGCTCAATAATGTGGGAGGGGGCTTGCTCCCGATAGCGGTGGGTCAGCTGCAAATTTGCTGACTGATACACCGCCATCGGGGGCAAGCCCCCTCCCACATTTGATCTCCACACATCAGGTGGACCGCATCCCGGCCTCATGCTTTTGCATCCATGCAGTGAATGATCATCGCGCCTGCCCAGGGCCCGGCTCTATCCTCGATCCACAACCACAAGATCGAGGTAGCCCCATGCGTGAAGTAGTGATCGTCGACAGCGTGCGAACCGGCCTGGCCAAGTCTTTTCGCGGCAAGTTCAACCAGACTCGCCCTGATGACATGGCGGCCCATTGCGTCAACGCGCTGTTGAGCCGCAATGGCATCGATCCGGCGACGGTGGAGGATTGCATCGTCGGCGCCGGCTCCAACGAAGGCGCCCAGGGCTACAACATCGGGCGTAACGTGGCGGTGCTGTCACAGCTGGGCACCGGCACGGCGGGCATGACGCTCAACCGTTTCTGTTCGTCGGGCTTGCAGGCGATTGCGATCGCGGCCAACCAGATTGCCTCGGGTTGCAGCGACATCATCGTCGCCGGCGGCGTGGAATCCATCAGCCTGACCATGAAGAGCGTCAACACCGACCACCTGATCAACCCGCTGCTCAAAGAGCAGGTGCCCGGTATCTACTTGCCCATGGGCCAGACCGCCGAAATCGTTGCGCGGCGCTACCAGGTCAGCCGCGAGGACCAGGACCTGTACGCCCTGCAAAGCCAGCAGCGCACGGCGCAGGCCCAGGCTGATGGTCTGTTCGACGATGAAATCGTGCCGATGGCGGTCAAGTACAGCGTCGAAGACAAGCACACCGGCCAGGTGCAGGTACTCGATGGCGTGGTCGACCGCGACGACTGCAATCGCCCCGACACCACACTGGCCAGTCTCAGTGGCCTGAAGCCGGTGTTTGCCGAAGACGGTTCGGTGACGGCGGGTAACTCGTCGCAGCTGTCCGACGGCGCCTCGATGACCCTGGTGATGAGCCTGGAAAAAGCCCTGGCGCTGGGGCTCAAGCCCAAGGCGTTCTTTCGCGGGTTTACCGTGGCCGGCTGCGAACCGGACGAAATGGGCATCGGCCCGGTGTTCTCGGTGCCAAAACTACTCAAGGCCAAAGGCTTGCAGGTGGCGGATATCGACCTGTGGGAACTCAATGAAGCGTTTGCCTCACAGTGCCTGTACGCCCGCAATCGCCTGGAAATCGACAATGCCCGCTACAACGTCAACGGCGGCTCCATCTCCATCGGCCATCCATTCGGCATGACCGGCTCGCGGCAAGTAGGGCACCTGGTGCGGGAGCTGCAACGACGTGATTTGCGCTATGGCATCGTCACCATGTGCGTAGGTGGCGGGATGGGCGCAACCGGGTTGTTTGAAGCCGTGCGCTAGTGCGCGGCCACTGAAGGCAGGAGTCTGACGGCTCGGCAGCCGACGACTGCCTGAACTGATGCCCCGCGATCCAAATGTGGGAGGGGCGGTGCGACGATTCGACTTGCCCCCGATGGCGGCCTGACAGCCGACCAGAATGTTGGATCAGGAATGAGCAAGCTTGCGCAAGCCATCCTGCATCGAAAAGCTCAAAGGTGTTTAAACTGTTCCATTAACAAAGCTGCAAACTTGTCTTTTGCAGGATGAACCTTAACGTTTTTATTCCAGATGAAATAGTTTGTTATAGGTAGTAATTCACTGAATTCATAGCCGCTGATTCCACCCATTTTCCGAAACTGCTCATACATGCCCTTAGGCACTAACGATACGCCCGCCCCAGAACTGACGCACCCCAGGATGGTGCCATAACTGGCAATGCTTGTTATGGCGCTCGCTACGCCGCAATCAGCCAGCCAGTTTTCCAGCGACTTCCTGTAAGGACATCCTTCGGGCCACATGAATATGTTTTTCCCACCAAGATCCTGAGGTCCTCGGATTGTCCCTGCAGACGCCGACGCAATTAATACGAGCTCTTCCTGATAGATTTCCACACATTCAATATCTGCGTGCTCAGGGCTCACAGCAATAAATGCGCCATCCAACTTGAAGTCAACCACATCATCAACCAACTGTGGCCAGGGCCCCGTACTGAATTCCATTTGCACGGCGGGGTAGTGTTGATGATAAGTGGACAGCAGCTTGGGCAGTCTTCCTGTCGCAGAAGACTCAATTGCACCAATCTTCAATACCCCGCAAGCCACTGATGCAGGGTCAAGCGCTCGTCGAGATTCCTGGCACAGTGACAAAATTTTATTTGTGTATTCAAGAAACAATCGTCCGGAAGGGCTGATAACAAGCCCTCGGCCCTTTCGTATAAATAAGGAAGCGCCAAGCTCCTTCTCTAACGCTTTTATTCTGTTTGTTATGTTTGACGGAACGCAATGCAACAGTTCGGAGGCCCGAATGATACTGCCCTGATCGGCAACCACCTTGAACATAGTCAGCTGTGAGAGTTCCATTGCATTGCTCACTAAAAGTGAATGATCGGCTCAGTATAAGTTACTTGTTGCAAGCTAATCAATAAATTATGTTATTGGCCCCTGAATCTGAATGCTGGCCGGAACTTTTATATGGATGTTGAACAGGCTGTGATTGCATTAGGTTTTTTTGCTTTTTGCGGCGGGTTAATAGACGCTGCTGTTGGCGGCGGCGGGCTTGTACAATTGCCGGCGCTGCTGCACGCCTTACCTCAGTACAGTCTCGCCACGGTGTTTGGAACAAATAAACTTGCCGTATTGGCAGGGAATTGTTCCTCTATATTCAGCTACCTGAAAAGAATAAGGATCATATGGAAGTTAATGCTTCCCACCATGGTCTCGGCTTTTATTTTTGCGTTTGTTGGGGCCATGTCCGTCTCTATTATCCCTAAGAGGCTGATGGAGTACGTTGTGTTCTTTCTCTTGATAGCCATGGCAGGCTATACGTTTATCAAGAAAGATTTAGGATTGGCGAGCTCACACAAGCACTGCGGCACCAAGCAAGTTTTGTTGGGCATTTTCTTCGGTGGCGTAATTGGCTTTTATGATGGCGTGTTCGGGCCCGGCAGTGGCAGTCTATTGCTCTTTGTGTTCGTTAAATATTTCGGTTTTGATTTTCTAAACGCCTCCGCTTCTGCAAAGCTGGTTAACTTAGGGACTTTCAGCGCGGCCCTTATATTTTTTGTGCCATCCGGCAACGTATTATGGGCAATAGGTGGAGTGGTAGCCCTGTGTAATATTGCAGGTTCCCTGACCGGGGTTTTCCTGGCGCTAAGATATGGCAGCAGGTTTATCAGGGTGTTCTTTTTGATTCTGCTGATATTTTTAATAGGAAGAATGGGGCTGGCGCTCGGTTCGTAGCCTGTTGCCATTACCTGTCCGTTCAGACACACCCCTCGCCCCGCAGCTAAATTCTTCGGTTGCAAACCCCCAATAAAGTTTGTTGTTTGTTTAGTGCGTGTAGCCCTATTCTTACGGCTATGTCCTGCGCTAAATTATTCGCATTAACTCGCGTGTAGTCCCATTCCTTCAGTAAATTTCAAAGTTTTGGCAAAGTGCCATAATTTTCCTGCAAGCCTTGATATCAAAGGCTACATCGTTAAAAGAAACAGCTGGCTTACTTCTTCAAGTGTGAAGCGGACACTTGCCCGGCGTTGAGTGTGGTCCTGAAATGCAATACAAAAAGTTGGAAAGCAGCTCAGGAACATCCCCCTCAATGCATGGGTGAAACCGCCTTTTTAACCAGCCCTGCGCCTAACGGTGACAGGGCTTCTTAATGACACTTGTTAAGTGGGAATCTGTAGATGAAAACCAAAATGAAAGCTGTGCTGTTGTCTGTCGGTCTGCTGGCGGGTTCGGTGTCTATGGCGCACGCGGCAGATGGAACGGTTACGTTTTTGGGGTCGGTCCATTCGGGCGCTTGCTCTATCAAGCCTGACTCCGTTGATCAAACTGTTCGCCTGGGGGCAATTGCCAAGCATCAGTTGCAATCGGGGGGCAAGTCGGAGGCCCGGCGCGTGCTGATCGAACTGGAAGGGTGCGACCTGACGGGCCTCACTGACAACACCGTCACCACCACCTTCACCGGTGCGCCATCCGGTGCTGTACCGGGCGCGATCGGTACGGTCGGCGGTGCTGGCGGCGTGGGCATCATGATGACCCATGGCGGCGCCCCGGTTGAGTTGGGCGTACCTACCGCCCCGCAAATCATCGCCGCTGGGGATAACACCCTGGAATTCGGCGCCTATGTACAAGGCGCCGCCACCGCCCCGATCGTGCCCGGCGACTTCAGCGCGGTCACCAATTTCACCTTGGCTTATCAGTAAGTTGTGCCCCCGCCACCCGGTGTGGCGGGGGAACGCTGACGGGAGATCCAGGTGAACACATTCCTACGTCTGGCTATCGCCTCTTCACTGACGACGTTCATCAGCCCTTGCGTGGTCGCCCAGGCGTCTGCGCAAGGCGATGGGGTCGTGCAGCTGGGAGGGGAAGTGGTTGATTCCGCCTGCGGGCTGGAATTGGCCAGTATCGATCAAACCATCGAGATGCCGCCCGAACCGGTTGGCCGACTCCTGCGCAACACACGGGGCGAAGACCATCCCTTCCAGTTGCGTCTGGTCAATTGCTCGTTGACCCGCCCCGACCCGTTGCGCCCAGGTGAAACCCTGCCGGACTGGGAGCACATGCGCGTGACGTTCGAGGGCCCCACCGACAGGGCAGGGCTTTCCTTCGCGGTCTTTGGCGAGTCGCAGGGGGTTGCCCTGCACATCGTGGACGCTGCCGGCGAGGAAAGTCTTCCGGGGCAACGCATGGCGCCGGTGCCGCTGGCGGAGGGCGACATGACACTCAACTACCGGTTTTTCCTGGTCGGCAACGGCTTGCCATTGGCAGTCGGGGCTCACAGTGCCGCGGTGCGGTTCAAGTTGGAATACTTTTGAACAGTGATGGACAGGCTTGCATGTTGAATACGTCGAAAATCAAAAATACGCTCCGTCCCGGACTGTTGGGCGGGTTGATGTCACTGGCGGGCACTGCAATGGGCGCTGGCGATATCGAGTTCAATACCGACGTTCTCGATTTGGGTGATCGCACTAATATCGACTTGTCTCGATTTGCGCGCAGCGGCTTCATTCTGCCAGGCACTTACACAATGGCTGTGCAACTGAACGCCCAGCCTATTCCTGAACAATCGGTGGCGTTCTATCCCCCCGATAACGATCCCAAGGGCAGCCAGGCCTGTTTGTCGCACAGTCTGGTCGAGCAACTGGGCCTGAAAGCCTCCGAAGCCGGCAAACTGACCTGGTGGAAGGACGGCGAGTGCCTGGATATCACCAGCTTGCCGGGCATGGAGGTGATGGGCGATCTGGCCACCTCGAGCCTGAGCATCAACCTGCCCCAGGCTTACCTCGAGTACAACGCCCTCCATTGGGATCCGCCTTCCCGATGGGACGAGGGCGTGCCGGGGCTGCTGCTGGACTACAGCCTGACGGCGCAGTCCAACTATCAGCGCAATGACGGCCAGCGCAAAAACCTCAGTGGCAACGGCACCGTCGGGGCCAATGCCGGCGCCTGGCGCCTCAGGGCCGATTGGCAAGGGCGCGTGGAGAGCGGCCGGCAGGAAGCGGCGGGGCCGCAAAAGCTGGAGTGGAGCCGCTACTACGCGTATCGCGCCATTCCTGCGCTGCAGGCGCGCCTGGTGGTGGGTGAGAGCTACCTGTATTCGGACCTGTTCGACAGCTTCCGCTTCACCGGCGCTTCGCTCAACTCGGATCAGAGCCAGCTGCCCCCCAACTTGCGGGGTTACGCGCCGGAAGTGGTCGGGGTGGCCAAGACCAATGCAAAAGTCATCATCAGCCAGCAGGGGCGTGTGCTCTACGAGACGCTGGTCGCGGCCGGTCCTTTTCGCATTCAGGACCTCAATGATGCGGTGACCGGCAAGCTGGATGTGCGCGTGGAAGAACAGGACGGTTCGGTGCAGACCTTCCAGCTCAACACCGCCGGTGTGCCTTACCTGACGCGCCCAGGCCAGGTCCGCTACAAGCTGGCGAGCGGGCGACCGTCCAATCTGCAGAACGGCTCCGATGGCAACGTCTTCGGCACCGGAGAGTTTTCCTGGGGCGTGAGCAATGGCTGGTCGTTGTTCGGTGGGGGGATCACC
This sequence comes from Pseudomonas sp. R4-39-08, assembly GCF_003852275.1. NCBI lineage: Bacteria > Pseudomonadati > Pseudomonadota > Gammaproteobacteria > Pseudomonadales > Pseudomonadaceae > Pseudomonas > Pseudomonas sp. R4-39-08. The sequence goes on along the minus strand of NZ_CP027733.1, from coordinate 3,981,358 downwards.
GATAACAACTATCGGGCGTTATCCGTGGGCGCGGGCCGCGACTTGCTGGCGTTCGGCGCCGTCTCGCTGGATGTCACGCAGTCCCATGCCAGCGTGTGGAACGAGACGCTCTCGGGTAAATCCTACCGCCTTCAATATTCCAAGAATTTCGAACAGTACGACAGCCAGGTGACGTTCGCCGGCTACCGCTTTTCCGAGAAGAACTTCCTGAGCATGAGTGAATACCTGGACGCCCGGTATTACGGGCTGAACGGCGAACTCGGCGGGCGAGGGGATTATCGGGACCCCAATGAGGGGTGGAAGCCGATCGGCGGCAGCAAGGCGCTGTATACGGTGACGGTCAACAAGCAGTTTCGTGACCTGGGCGCCACCGTCTACGCCAGTTACAACAAGCAAACCTACTGGGACCGGCCGGACACGCAGCGCTGGAACCTGTCGCTGTCGCGCTACTTCAATGTGGGCACGGTCAAGAACATGAGCCTGTCCCTGAACATGTACCGCACCCAGGAATACAACTATCAGGATAACGGCATGGCGCTGACGGTCAGCCTGCCGTTGGGGCGTACCGGCACGCTCTCGCTGGACGCCAGCCGAGCCGCCGGCAACAACAATGTTGCCACGCGCTACAGCGACCGCCTCGATGAGCGCAACAGCTATCAGCTCAGCGCGAGCGACACCTCCGCCAGCGGTTACCTGAGCCATATGGGCGACCACGCCGACATCGATGTGAGCGCCGGCAGGCAGCAGGGCGGTTCCGGCAGCCTCAGTGTCTCTGCGCGCGGCGGGGCCACGGTCACGGCCTACGGTGCCGCGCTCCATCGCACCACCAGTACCGGCGGCACCCGCCTGATGGTCGACACCACCGGAGTGCCCGATGTGCCCGTACGCGGTTATGGCGCGCCGACGCGCAGCAATGCCTTCGGCAAGGCCGTGATCTCGGATATCAGCAGTTATCAGCGTACCGCCGCCAGTGTCGATCTGGAGCGCCTGCCGAGCAACGTCGAAGCCACTCAGTCGGTCACGCAACTGACGCTCACCGAAGGGGCGATCGGTTATCGCTCGCTGGACGTGATCGCCGGCGAAAAAGCCATGGCGGTGCTGCGCCTGGCGGATGGCAGTTCGCCGCCCTTCGGCGCGACGGTGAAGAACCTCAAGCAACAAGACACCGGCATTGTGAATGACGGCGGCCACGTCTACCTGAGCGGCATCCAGGCCGGCGAGCAGATGTCCGTCAGTTGGGGCGGCGACGAGCGCTGCCTGCTCACGCTGCCCGCCACCTTGCCCGCCGATGGTTTGACCGACGCCCTGCAATTGCGCTGCCAAGTGGTAGCCGCTGACCCCTTCTTGCCCGAGCCCGACGGGCTGACCGGCAAGCCTACCGATACGGAGAACACAGCCTCATGAGACCGACCACACGTTCCACATTCCCGGCCTTTGCGCTGTTGGCCCTGGGCTTGAGCCAGAGCGCCAACGCGGCGGTGGGCCTGGACCGTACCCGGGTGATTTTCGACGGTGGCAAAGACGCCACCAGCGTGAACATCACCAACAACAATACCCAGCTGCCGTACCTGGCCCAGGGCTGGATCGAGGATGAAGCCGGTCAGAAAATCACCACGCCGTTGATCGTGCTGCCACCGGTGCAACGCTTGGAGCCGGGCAAACAGAGCCAGGTGAAAGTCCAGGCATTGCCGGCGGCCAAGGCGCTGCCGCAGGACCGGGAGACGGTGTACTACTTCAACCTGCGGGAGATCCCGCCGCGCAGTGATAAGTCCAACACCCTGCAGATTGCCCTGCAAACCCGCATCAAGTTGTTCTACCGGCCGCAAGCCATTGCGCCGAGCCAGCAGGACCTGTCCAACCCCTGGCAGGAGAAGCTGACCCTGACCCGTGAAGGCGATCAATACCGGGTGAACAACCCGACGCCGTATTACGTGACCCTGGTGGATGCGCGCAGCAGCAAGGATGGCAAAACCGTGCAGGGCTTCACGCCACTGATGGTGCCACCCAAGGGTGCGTTGACCCTGGGCGCCACGGCCAAGGCGCTGGGGACAAGCCCTTATCTGGCCTATGTAAACGATTACGGCGGGCGCCCGGTGCTGGCCTTCAGTTGCACGGGCGACACTTGCAAGGTGAACCCCCAGGCCGCGCCGGCGAACGAGTAATGCTGCTGGAGAACGTCATGAATTCGCAAAAAGTGAAGGTCCTGGGCGGCCTGTTCTGGGTCATGGCGATGGGGGCACAGGCGGCGGATGAAGAGGATATCGAAGGCATGAGCGGCATGCTCAATGTGCTCGGCTCCATGCATGAGTCGCCTTGCAGCCTGGAAATGAGCTCCCTGCACCAGACCGTCGATCTGGACGCGGTATCGACCAGCCAGTTGCAACGCCCCGGTGACCAGGCGACCGCCAAGGCCTTTCAGCTGCGGTTCACCGATTGTCTGCGCACCGCCGGCCGCATACGCAATGAGCGTACGGGGAACCTGACCTGGAGCGCCTACCAACCGGTGCTGTCGGTGCTGTTCGAGGCGCCGGCCGATGCCGACGATCCACGGCTGGTCAAAGTGCAGGGCGTCACCGGCATGGGCCTGCAGTTGACCGACGCCCTCGGCCGGGACGTGCAACTGGGCACACGCGGTCAGCCGCTGTTTTTGCCCGTGGGCCGCAATACCCAGACCTGGAATGTGCGGCCCACGCGCACCGCTGCGCCGTTGACCAGTGGAGCATTCAGGGCCGTCGTGGAAGTCAGGCTCAATTATGAATAAGGGTGCAGCGATGGCTAAATCAATCGGTTTGATCGCCGGCGGCGTGTTGCTGGCGGTCTGCCAGGGCGTGCAGGCCGAGACCAGCTTGACCATTCGCGCGGTGATCATTGCGCCTCCGCCGTGCGTCATCAACGGTGGTAGCACGCTTGACGTGCCGTTTGGCAATGATCTGCAGACGTCACGGGTCGACGGGGTCAACTACCGTCGCGATGTGCCGTATACCGTCACCTGTGATTCGCCGTTCAGCAATGCGCTGACCCTGGAACTCAAGGGCACGGTGGCGTCGTTTGACAGTCGTGTGCTCTCGACCCGCAAGGCCGATCTTGGGGTCAGGCTGTTTGTGAATGGCGCGGACTGGCCGCTGAATACGGCAGTGAATTTTACCTACCCCAATTTCCCCGTGGTACAGGCGGTGCCGGTCAAGCGTGCGGGCAGCACGCTGACCGGCGGGGCCTTCGATGCCGCCGCGACCCTGGTGGTCGATTACCAATGATGGCTACCGATAAAACGGCTACGGATAACAAGAGGAACGACCCATGACAGCTTGGCAGCCGCGAGCGTTGCTCGCCCTGTGGGCCATCGGCCTGTGCAGTGGCGCGTCCGCCAACGTGACGTTCAGCGGCACGTTGAATGAGCCGCCGCCCTGCACCATCGATACGGGCAACACCATTGAAGTCGACTTTGGCGATGTCGGGGTAAAACGCGTCGACGGTGTGAGGTATCGCAGGGGCGTCGGCTACGCGATCAACTGCGGCACCGACACGCTGCCGTGGGCGCTGAAACTGAGCGTCAACGGCACCCCCACGGCGTTTGACGGTGCAGCGGTGCAGACCAGCGTGCCTGCGCTGGGCATTCGGGTTTTTCAGAATGACCTGCCATTTTCACTCAATACACCGCTGGATATCACCCTGTCGTCACCGCCGACATTGGAGGTGGTGCCGGTGCAACAGCCCGGCGCAACGCTGCCTCCCGCCAGTTTCACGGCGGTGGCCACGTTGTTGGCCGAATACCAGTAGGAGCTGAATCGATGCGATATCAAAGGGTTCACAAGCACGGCCTGGCACTCCTGCTCATCTGCGGCCTGATCCCCATGGGGCACGCGGCGGACAATCTGCGTTTCAAAGGCAACCTGGTCGAAGAAGCGTGCACCCTGCGCCCCGGCGACGAGGCAATTACGCTGGAACTCTGGGACCTGACCAGCAAACACCTCTATATCAACACGCGCTCGGTGGGTAAGCGTTTCAAGCTGCACCTGGAAGACTGCGACACCACGATCGGCAATTCGGTGACCATCACCTTCGGCGGTAGGGAAAACACAGAACTTCCCGGTCTGCTCGCGCTGGACGGTGGCAGCGGCGCCTCTGGCATTGGCGTCGGCATCGAGACCTTAAGCGATAAACCCTTGCCCCTGAATGCCGTCAGCGACAAGCAGCTGTTGAGCGACGGCAGCAATGCCATCGAGCTCAAGGCCTATGTGCAGGGCGAGCCGACAGCCATCGCGGATCAGACCATCGGGCACGGTGCATACACGGTGACCTCAACGTTCACGTTGGACTATCCATAGCGCTGGGCCTGGGTAGGGCAGAGGAATGAGAGCTCAAGATGAAACGATTATTTGGCGCCACGGTGCTTCTGGTATCGACCGGTGTGAGTACCGCTGTGACAGCCGCCGATTGCCGTGTGAATGGTGGCAGGTGGGTGAATGTGGGTGCAGGCGGTACGCTGAACTTGCAGGTGCCCGTCATGGTGCAACCGGGTTCGGATAACTCGCGTATCTACCTCGAAGGAGCCCGGTTGGAATGCCGATTCACCCCGGGGCAGCCTTTCCCCACGTTCGTGGACTTGTGGCGGACCGCCACACAGGCCGGGCCTCCGTGGACGCCCGGCGCCAAATTCACTCAGCTGGGCACCGGCTTGCGCATCAACGGTGCTTACCTCAATACCCCGGTGCCGTATGACATCCAGTTGGCGGTCATGCCCAACAACGGTGTGGGCGTCCCCATCGACGTCACGCCCTACATCCTGATACGCAACAACCCGACGAACCCTGTCGACGTGCGGATAGGGGATAACCTGGGCGTGCTGCGCCTGCGTCAGACAAACAACTACAACGGCACCAGCACGGTGCTTGCGCTCACGTACCTTGCGGCGAATAACTTTTCCGTGTCCCCCTCAACCTGCACGATCAACAACAACGCGCCCATCGAGATCGATTTCGGCAACGTGCATCAGCGGGCCATCGGCACGGACCCGCTGACGTCCTCCATCGTCAGCAACCGCAGGCTCACCTATTCATGCCCCGATGGCGGGATCAATACACCCATCACCATCACCTACAAAGGCAGCCCGTCTTCGTTCGACCCACGGCTGCTGCGGATGACCAATCCAGACGTGGGCACGGCGCTGATTCGCGCGGGCTCAGCGGTGCCTGTGAACGGTTCGTTCCGGACCCAGATCACCAATAGCGTAGGGGGGGATGATGTGACGTTTTCTCTGGTTCGACGCAATGGGTCGCTACCGGCCTCAGGGCCCATAAGCGGGAGCGGTGTACTTGTCATGGGCGTGCCCTGATGCGTGCAGCTCCACATGCCGGCGCGGGCTTGTTCGCGAATACGGTGTGTCAGTTGATAACCACCTGATTGACCCACCGCATTCGCGAGCAAGCCCGCTCTTACAGGGACGTGCTCTCATTTCAGATGTTTGATGGAGTTCAAGATGCAACGACTATCTGGAGCCTTGGTGCTTCTCGTTCTGACGGGTATAACCACGACCGCGCACGCTGTCGATTGCCGTGTCAATGGCGGCCCCTGGCAAAATGGCAACCCGAACCTGCAGGTCCCCGTTACCGTCACTCTGAGTGCCGACCGCAGCAGGATTATGCTGGAAGGCGCACGGCTGGAATGTCGATTCACCTACAGCGGCGGCCCTGCCTGGCATGCGGACTATTGGACAACCGGGAGTACGGTAGGCACCGCCTGGACGCCCGGCCCGAAATTCGCAAGCGAAAGAACCGGGTTACGCATCAATGGCGCTTTCCTCAACACGCCGGTGCCGTCGGGTATCGGCATCGTCACCATCCCCAACAACGGGAGTGTTCATCTGATCAATGTCACCCCCTATATTCTGCTACGTAACTATCCCTCCAACCCGTTCGATGTGCGAATTGGCGACGACCTCGGTCTGTTGCGTCTCACCAGTTCGAACAACTACGACGGCACGCGGCCGCAGCTCACCGTCAGGTATACCGCTGCCAACAATTTCACCGTTTCCCCGTCTACCTGCACGATCAATAACAACTACCCCATCGAGATCAACTTCGGCAACGTGCACCAGCGGGCCATCGGCACCGACCCGCTGACATCCGCCATCGTCAGCAACCGCAGGCTGACCTATTCGTGCCCGGATGGCGGGATCAATACACCCATCACCATTACTTACAAGGGCACCCGCTCTTCGTTCGATTCACGCCTGCTGATGATGACCAATGGGGATGTGGGCACAGCGCTTGTTCGCGGCGGCGCAGCGGTGGCTGTGAACGGTTCGTTCCTGACCCGCATCACTAACAGCACGGGTGCCGACGACGTGGCGTTTTCCCTGGTACGTCGAGCGGGCTCGTTGCCGGCCGCCGGCCCCATCAGCGGCAGCGGGGTACTGGTGATGGGCGTGCCATGAACACAGCATGATACCCAAAGCGCATCGCATGCCCCTAGAATGCCGGTTCCACTTCCTCTGGCATCTGGGGCACTCATGCACATTTCTTCCGGCCGCTGGGTCTACGGTTTCTTCCTGACCCTGTTGACCGCGCTGCTCTGGGGCATTCTGCCGATCAAGCTCAAACAGGTCTTGCAGGTGATGGACCCGATCACCGTCACCTGGTTTCGCCTGATGGTGGCCGGCAGTTGCTTGTTTGTTTACCTCGCGGCGACCAGGCGTTTGCCCAGTCGCAAGGTGCTCGGCCCCAAGGGCGGCTGGCTGGTGGCGATGGCGGTGTGTGGGCTGGTCGGCAACTACGTGTTGTATCTGGTCGGCCTGAAAATGCTCAGCCCCGGCACCGCGCAACTGGTGGTGCAGATGGGGCCGATTTTTTTGATGGTTGCCAGTGTGTTTGTATTCAAGGAGCGTTTCAGCCTGGGGCAGGGCGCGGGGCTGGTGATATTGATCGTTGGCTTCGGGCTGTTCTTCAACCAGCGCCTGCTGGAACTGCTCACCTCGATGGGCAGCTACACCGCCGGGGTACTGACCGTCCTGCTGGCGACCAGCATCTGGGTGTTTTACGCCCTGGGCCAGAAACAGTTGTTGACCGTGTGGAATTCGCTGCAGGTGATGATGGTGATCTACCTGTCGTGCGCCGTGTTGCTGACACCCTGGGCGCACCCGCTGGAGGCGCTGCAACTGAGCCCGCTGCAGGGTTGGCTGCTGCTGGCGTGCTGCATGAACACCCTGGTGGCGTACGGCGCGTTTGCCGAGGCGCTGGCCCACTGGGAGGCCTCACGGGTGAGTGCGACCCTGGCGCTGACGCCGCTGGTGACCTTCGTGGCGGTAGCGTTGGCGGCGTGGCTGTGGCCGGAGTTTGTGCAGGCCGAAGCGATCAATGCCTTGGGGTATTTCGGCGCGCTGGTGGTAGTGATCGGCTCGGCGATGGTGGCATTGGCGCCTTCATTGATGGCCGGGCTCAGGGCCCGGCGATTGCGCATGGCTTCATGATTTTGCTCCAAATGTGGGAGGGGGCTTGCCCTAATGCCAGTCAGTTAAGGACGAACACTGTACCTGTGGCGAGGGAGCTTGCTCCCGCTGGGCCGCGAAGCGGCCCCAAAAATGGGACTGCTGCGCAGTCCAGCGGGAGCAAGCTCCCTCGCCACAGGTTACTTTTTACCCTTTCTACTTCTTAACTGACTGGCATTAAGGCGAGCCCCCGATAGCCATAGGTATCTACACAACTTTGTAGCAGCCTAAGTAACCACGATGCGAAGCGAGTCGCTCTTGATCTTGCTCTTGATCTTAAGCGCCCCGTTAAACCACGCTGGCCGGAATCCGATAGTGATTTGGGGGGTAAACCGGCAGGGATGCCGGTTTAGCCGCCCCGCGCCATGGATGGCGCGTGGCGGCGGCCCCCCAAATCACTGTCGGATTCCGGGCACACCGAGCCTAGGCGAGGTGCCGAGTGGTGGGGCAAGAGCGTTTTGCTTACTTTTGCGCTTTTCAAAAGTGAGACGCCGTAAGGGCGGAACCCTAAGCCGCCGTTACCGCAGCAAAGGATATGTACTCGCTCTGATCCAACATAATGGCCGGCTGTCAGGCCGCCATCGGGGGCAAGTCGAATCGTCGCACCGCCCCTCCCACATTTGCCTTTGGCGCTTAGTGCCCGGCTTCCAGCATATTCTCCGGGCGTACCCACTGGTCGAACTGCTCATCGGTCAGATAGCCCAGCGCCAGCGCCGCTTCGCGCAGTGTCAGCCCTTCGGCATAGGCCTTCTTGGCGATCTGCGCGGATTTGTCATAGCCGATATGCGGGTTCAGCGCGGTCACCAGCATCAGCCCGCGTTCCAGGTGTTCGGCCATCTGTTCGGCGTCCGGTTCGAGGCCGGCGATGCAGTGTTCCTGGAAGTTGTTGCAGCCATCGGCCAGCAGGCGGATCGATTCCAGCAGGTTGTGGATGATCACCGGTTTGTACACGTTCAACTGCAGGTGCCCTTGGCTTGCGGCGATGCCAATGGTCACGTCGTTTCCCAGCACCTGGCAGGCCAGCATCGACAGCGCTTCGCACTGGGTGGGGTTGACCTTGCCGGGCATGATCGAGCTGCCCGGTTCGTTGGCTGGCAATTTGACTTCGGCCAGCCCGGCGCGAGGGCCGGAGCCCAGCAGGCGCAGGTCGTTGGCCAGTTTCATCAGCGCCACGGCGAGGGTTTTCAGCGCGCCGTGCAAGGTCACCAGCGGCTCATGGCCGGAGAGGGCGGCGAATTTGTTCGGTGCTGTGACGAACGGCAAGCCCGACAACGCCGCCAGCTCGGCGGCAATCGCCTCGCCAAAGCCGTGGGGCGAATTGAGCCCGGTGCCGACGGCGGTGCCGCCCTGGGCCAGCTCGCACACGGCGGGCAGGGCGCTGCGGATGGCGCGTTCGGCATAGTCCAGCTGCGCGATAAACGCCGAGACTTCCTGGCCGAAGGTGATCGGTGTTGCGTCCATCATGTGGGTGCGGCCGGTCTTGACCAGCTTCATATGCCGCGCCGCCAATTCCGCCAGCCCACCGGACAACACCGTGATGGCCGGCAGCAACTGCTCGTGAACCGCCTTGACGGTGGCAATGCTCATGGCCGTGGGGAAGCAGTCATTGGAGCTCTGCGAGCGGTTCACATGGTCGTTGGGGTGCACCGGGCTTTTGCCGCCGCGGTTGTTGCCGGCCAGTTCATTGGCGCGGCCGGCGATCACTTCGTTGGCGTTCATGTTGCTCTGGGTGCCGCTGCCGGTCTGCCACACTACCAGCGGGAACTGGTCGTCATGCTGGCCGTCCAGCACTTCGTCGGCGGCCTGTTCGATCAGGCGGGCGATGTCGGCGGGCAAGTCGCCGTTACGGTCGTTGACCCGTGCAGCCGCCTTCTTGATCAGGGCCAGGGCATGCAGCACCGCGAGCGGCATGCGCTGTTCGCCGATGGCGAAGTTCACCAGCGAACGTTGGGTCTGGGCGCCCCAGTAAGCGTCATCCGGGACGTGGACGTCTCCCAGGCTGTCAGTTTCGATACGGCTCATCGGGCACACTCCTTCAGGTTCGTTTGCGCAGTTTAGGCTGTGATCGGCCCAGGGGGTTCCAAAAAACACGCTTCATCGGATTTGCCCCCCGCAAAACCAGGCCCGACAAGGCCTGGGGTTGAGCCGCGAGGTTTTTTAGGCGCAGAATGGTCGCCCTTGGGGTTTTACCTCGCCTGCTAGAAAGGAAACTCGATGACTCGTCTTCGTGCCATCTGTACCGCGGTTGCTCTGGTTTGCGCCAGCGGCCAGGTTTTTGCCGATACCGCCAGCCACAACGCCAGTGCCGAAGCCTTCCTTACCCTGGCCCACGCTGACAAGCTGGGTACCCCGGTATACATGCAAGTGCAACAAATGTTCGCCCAGCGTTTCGAACAGACCAAGGCGCCTGCCGCCAAGCAGTCGGTTCTCGACAGCTACCAGGCCAAGGCCAATGCCGCCTTGGACCAGGCTATCGGCTGGCCGAAGCTGAAGCCGGACATGGTCAAGCTCTACACCACCAACTTCAGCGAATCGGAGCTCAAGGACCTGGTTGCCTTCTACCAGTCGCCACTGGGCAAGAAAGTCCTGGAAAAAATGCCGCAACTGACCCAGCAGTCGGCCCAGATGACCCAGGCCAAGCTGGAAAGCGCCGTGCCGGTGGTGAACAAGCTGTTGGAAGACATGACCAACGAGCTGACGCCCAAAGCCGCCGCACCGGCCAAGAAGAAGTAAGCAGGAATGACCATGCAACAGCGTATCGAAACGGCACTCGCCGCCCTGGGCCCGCAACACTTGAGCGTGCTGGATGAGAGCCACATGCACAGCCGTGGGTTGCAGACCCACTTCAAGGCCGTGCTGGTCAGCCAGCAATTCGAGGGGCTCAACCGCGTCAAGCGCCACCAGAAGGTCTATGCCAGCCTGGGTGACCTGATGAACGAGTTTCATGCGCTGGCGCTGCATACCTACACGCCTGAAGAATGGGCGAACATCGACGCAGCGCCGGCTTCGCCGACCTGCGCCGGCGGGCATTGAGCGCAGCCTCGACCCGCGCGAGCGGGTCGGGGCGATGCCAGTACCCGGATACACAAAACATCCTCCAGCACCACCTTGCTCCACCCCCGCATCCCTAGGCTTTCAGGACTACTTATTGAGCAATAAGGTCTTGAGGTCATGCCTGATTCCATCCATCGAAACACGCCGTCCCTGGCCGCAGTCGACCCGCGTGGGTTAATTGTTCGTAACATCAACTACCACCGCGCAAGTCCAGAGGTTGAACCGCAGGTGCGCGTTCATCGTCAAGTGTTTGGCAGTACGGGCTTGATGATTGAACAATGGGACCCGCGTTTGTTGCAGTTGGCCCGCGCACAGCCGGACGCTGCGCCCAATCAACGCACGGTCTATAGCCTTGGCGGACAAGCGTTGCGCACCGACAGTGTGGATGCCGGCTGGCGGCTGACGCTGATGGGGGAGGCCGGGCATTTACTGGAAGAATGGGATGGGCGGGGCGCGCACCAGGCTCATCGCTACGATCAGTATCTGCGTCTGGTCGCCGTGTTCGAGCAAGCGGTCAGTGACGAGCAAGCGCGGTGCGTCGAGCGTCTTGCCTATGCTTTATCCTCGGCTGAAGAGGTCGCACGCAACCGCTGTGGCCGGGTGATTCGCCACGATGACGGCGGCGGCTCATTGTTCCACGAGGCGTATGGGCTGCACGCGCAGGTTGCGCAGCAAACCCGACGCTTCCGGCTGGCGGGTGCCGCGCTGGATTGGCCGCAGCCCGATGCACAACGCGAGCAGCGCCTGGAGGCCGAGACGTTCCAGACATCCGTGGGGTTTAACGCCCTGGGTGAGCGGTTGCATCACACGGACGCCAAGGGCAATCGCTTCGACTACGCCTACGGCATTGACGGCCAACCGGCGAGTATCGCTGTGACGCCCAGAGGCGGCGTGCGTACGCAGGTGCTGGGCGAGCGCCGCTACAATGCAGCCGGCCAGGTGCTTGGCGAGCGCGCCGGCAATGGCGTTGTGCGGGCCATGCACTACCGTGAGTTCGATGGTCGCTTGCGGCGAATGACTGCCCATCTGCCCGCACAACCGGGTGCGGCGCTGCAAGACCTGCGCTACGCCTATGACGGCGTTGGCAACGTCGTGCGGGTCGACGACCTTGCCCAGCCGACGCAATGGTCCAGCAACACCCAAGTCGGTTCGGCCAGCCTTTATGAGTACGACACGTTGTCGCAACTGACCAAGGCCACCGGCCGCGAAACCGCCGGCAACCCGGGAGGCCCGGCGTTACCGGCCAGGGTAGCGTTTGGCTCGACTGACGACAGCGTATGGCGTCGCTACACCCAGCGGTTCAGCTATGACGCCGCCGGCAACGTGCTCACGTTGCAACATGTGCCCAGCAGCGGCACGGGCTTCACGCGGCAGATGAGCGTGGCCGCAGGCAGCAATCATTTTCTGCCCCAGGCCGATGGCACCACCGCGCCGGGGTTGGGCCAGGGCTTTGACCGCAACGGCAACCTGCAAGCGCTGGCAGGCGACCACCCGATGGGCTGGGATGTGCGCAATCAACTGGTGCGCCTCACGCAGGTACGACGCGCGGGCGGCAACGACGATGAAGAACGCTACGCCTACGATGCCACCGGCCAGCGCATCCTCAAACGCCGGGTCGCCCAGGCCCGGGGCGTGATGCACACCGCCGAGGTGCGCTACTTGCCGGGACTGGAAATTCGCCATGACAGCGCAACGGGGGAGCAACTGAATGTCCTCAACCTCGATGCCGGAACCACCACCGTCCGTGTCCTGCTTTGGGATCGCCACCCTTCGAGAGGGCGCCAGGACGCGCAGATCCGTTACGGCTTGTCGGACCACTTGGGCAGCAGCAGCCTGGAACTGGGCGAGCAGGCGCAACTGCTCAGCCAGGAAAGTTATTACCCCTATGGTGGGACCGCGTGGTGGGCGGCAAAAAACGCCAGCGAGGCGAGTTACCGGTTCATCCGTTATTCAGGCAAGGAGCGCGATGCCAGCGGGCTGTCTTACTACGGCTACAGGTACTACGCACCGTGGTTATGCCGCTGGATCAGCCCGGACCCGACCGGCGATGCCGATGGCTTGAACCTGTACGCGATGGTTGGCGGTAACCCGGTCACCAGGGACGATGCGCAAGGGCTGGCCGCAACCCCGGCTTTGGAGGCGCCCCGGGACAAACAAATACGCAGGCTTTCCATCAGCCGCAGGCTGGCGAATATAGGGTGGATTATGCGCTCGAGGATACAAGCGGCCTCGTCGGCCGCGATTCGCGATGGTTTATCTACCTATATCGCCAATGCCGTCGCGACGGGTGTCGAGCTGGCGGTATTCAGCACTCTCCAGCCCACGCCGGAACGCAATCAGGCCTTGCGCTATAGCGTCGTCGCGCTGGATGCCCTGGCCACGTTCCATATGAGCACCGGTATCGCCGGTAACTGGACCCGCATGGCGCCACAGATCGGTGCTATTTCGGCAAGCCTTGTGGGCGCTGCATATGCCGTCCAGGTTGACACGCTGAGCGTTCAAACCGAGGAACAGTGGGACCCCATAGCGGTGCAACGGTTGAGCGGGCATGTTCGCTCGCTCTCCAGGGAACTGATGCAGCAGATCATGCGTGGTCACGGCAGCGGGTCATCCTGGGGCAGCACGCCCCTGCGGGCCAGGCTCGGCCGCACCGCCGGCGCGACGGCAGCGTACGCGGTCGCCACCGTCGCCAACGCGGTGTACGGCGGCGAAGTGCCTGCGCTGATGCAACCCAATGTGTCCCCCGCAGTTGAAGCCTACGATGGGGCGATGGGAGCGATGATTCGTAGCGGTCACTCCACGGCCGCCCACGATGCCCATGGCCTGACCGTGCAGACGCCGGACCCTGCAGCGCTGATGCACGGCGGGCTAAGCAGAATGTTCAATCAGGTGTGGACGTACTGGGCCGCGACCGGGATTGAGGCGTTGGCCGTTGCGCTCACGGGCCTGCCCCAGGCTGCGCAAAGCGGGAGCACTCGCACGATAGTGAGGGTGGCCCGCGGCCTGATTGCAGCACTGACCGAATGGCGCGGCTTTTTCGTAGTGTATGCCAGGCGCGGGTACACAACCCTTGCCTCGAACTGGAGCGCAGCCCGGCGATCCTGACAAGCACAAGGATGGGCCGTCGCGGCGGCCCATGTTTGCGTGTTACCAAAAGTTGTTTACCTATCGACAGCCCTCAGGGGTTGTCAGTCAGTACCTGGGCGGGGTGCAGCTCGTCGTAGGTGTCGTTTTCGTCCTCATTGACGGTGTACCAGGCCCAATAGGTGGTGCGCCGCATGAATCCTCCTGCGGTGAGTGTCTGTGTCGGGCGCCCGAGAGGGTCATACAATTGCCGGTCGCTGTGGCCCAGCTCGCGCATGGAGTGATCGTTGACGTAGGCGTGGCTGTTGGCGAAGTAGGCGCGATAGAGGCGTATGACCAAGCCCTTGTTGTTGTATTCGACACGCTCGCTGACGCGCCAGCGGGGGGCGGCGTGCACTTGGCGCAGCTGCTGCTTTAAGATGCCGGATGCATCCGCCAGCTTGTCGACCAACAGGTCGCCCTTCTCGTCGACTGCATGGGCCGGGCCTGGTTCGGTCTTCTGCTTGGTCTGCAATGAACGGCCGAAGCCATCCCAGCAGGTCAAGGTCATGCGCACCTGTCGTTCGGCATCGCCGGGGTAGCGGTCGGCTTGCAGCACGAGCCCATGTACCGGCGTCCGGCTGGCCGCATCGATCAGCGCCTTGAGTTGTACTTCGCTGTCGCTGAGCGTTTGACGACCGTCACTCAGGCGCAATCGCGCGCTCATGCGGATATGCCCGCCGGGGAGCAGGTAGCCTTTGGTAATCCACTCGGGCTTGACCTGGGCCGGGTCGATGCTGCCCATCCAACTGAACGGGGCGTAGCAGTGCGCGCTGGCCATGTCTTGCAACACGCTTTGCGCCTGTTCGATGGCAGACCCAGGCGTTACATGCTCGAGCGGACGGTAGCTGTCCAGCGCGGCGAAGCCCACCCTGAGGCTTTGTTCATGGCCGTGAAAGCTGCTGGCAAGCAACTGTCCAAAACCGTCATAAAGCGCCTCTTGAACCGTGCCGTTTGGGTCGACGATTTTTGTCGGCAGCAGCAATCGATAGTCGTATTCGGCTACGGTCACGCAATCGTCGGGGGCTTTCACCCGCAGGGTTTGCAGCGTGTAGGCGTCGTATTGAAGGGTCGTTTCGCCGTGGGCCTTGGTGGCCTGCAGGGCCCTCAACCGACAAAACCGGCTGGGCTTGTCATAACGGGGAAAGTGGCGGCAAATCGACCACAGGCGGTTTTGCGCGGGCGGCGCCTCGCCGTCGAACAGAAAAAACATCGCCATGGTGCGATAGCCACTCTCGGTGAGCGTTTGCACCAGGTCCACCGTGGGTTGGTTGGGCATGGCCGGGATGTCGTTGTAAACCTTCAAGGCCTGGTCATCCAGCTCGGCGGTTTCCAGGTAATCGGTCAATGCCTGGGCTGTGGCGACGCCGGGGTCCAGGGTTTTACCCAAGCCACCGGCCTGCCGGTAGCGCTGTACCGACAAGCCGCTCAGTGTGCGTAAAGCCCCTGCGGCCAATGGTCCGTCGCGAGTGTCGATGAACCGTTCATAGGTGATGCGCGCGGGGGCCAGCCCGCCAGGCGCCGGCGCTTTGCCGAGCACCAGGGCGTTGTCTCGTTGGCGGTAGGGCAAGGCCAGGCGCCACTGCTGTGCGCCGTCCAGGTGAATCGGCTGTGCCAGCGTTTCGCTCAGGTAATAGGACTGTTGCGCGCTGTCATGGGTATCGCGCCACCAGCGCTGTTGGTGCTCATTCACCAGCACGGCGGGTGGCGGGTCGCTGGCGGTGGTACGGCGGGCATAATGCAGGGTCACGCCATGCACCAGGCAACCATAGGCGTCCCAGCGCAGGTTGATCTGGTGCTGGCAGAGGGGATCGTCTGCCACGCCTTCATATTGATAGCTGATCGACTCCAGGGCTAATGGCAGCAACCGGGCGTAGGGCGTATGGGCACTGGCCGGCGCCAGTTCGCGGACCAGATACCGCTGGTGTTTGACCGAGTAGGGCACGGCGTCGTGCGCCGGGTCCGCCGCCATCACCTCGACCCGCAGCACACTGCCACTCAGTGCACGGGCCACTTCGCGTGCCAGCGCCGGCGCAGGATCGCTGATCAAGTCGTCGTGATGATCCAGCGGCCCTGCCTGGGCGGTCGCCCTGTAGCGGCTTACCAGCGTGCGCCCGAGGGTCTTGGCTTGCGGGTCGTGAGGGCTTTGGTCGAGGGTGGGCATGTCAAGGGAGCGACCGGTATGAAACCAGGTTTTGCTGCGCAAGGCTGCGCTGGAACCTGGCGGGTTGCGTGCGTCCTTGCGGCGTTCGGTGTCGGTTTGCAGCACCAGCCCGAAGCCACGGAACTCGCGATCCAGGCGGTCGTAATACGCCTGGCGATAGCTCAGGCGCTGGGTCAGTTGGTTGCCGGTGATCTCGTCCCGTTGGTTTTGTTGGCTGACCAGCAGCAGCGCAAAGGGTAACCGGCTGATCGCAGGCTGGCCCGTGGCATGCAGCTCGCGTTTTTCGTCCAGCCACTCCTGGGCACTGCTGCGATAGTTGATCAATGCCTGGGCGCCCATGTTGTTATCGGTGCGCCTGAGGAGCCAGGGCTTGTGGCTGAAAAAGTCATAGCGCCAGTGGATGGAGCTCTGGTGGGCAGCGGTCAGGATCAGGCTCGGACAGCCCTGGCCGAGCACGTCGATAACGCTGACCTGGCAGTGGTCGTCATACTGCACGCCCTCTGGCCACGGTACGTTGATCGCTTGTGTCTCGAAGCCGTTGCCGCCTTTGTTGAGGAAAATACTCAGGTGAGCGGCGCTCAAATACAGCAGGTCTGCCGCGCCACCGCCATTGAGGTCGACGAGCAGTACATGCGCCGCGTTGAACGTATGATAACGCAACGGCAGCGTGGCCAATACGAACCCCTGGCCAAAACGGCCGCGACCCAGGTTCGGCCAACATTTCACTTCGTTATGCCGGATACGCACCAGATGCTGTTGGCCGGTGGCGAGCACATCGCTGAACGCCACCAGTTCGTTGGGCGAGGAGGAAATGACCGGCAAGCCATCGTCGGGCCCATGCGGCACCTCGGTGGCGGGTGCGAAGCCGGATGCCCGGCGATGTTCATACAGGCGCACGCTACGCGGGCCGATCATCGCAAAATCATGACGGCCTGCCCCCATCAAGTCAGCGAGCGTGCCCTGCGGGTGGAAGAATTCCGACGGGAATGCATCGAACGGCGTATAGGCTGACCAGTTGCGCTGTTCGTCAAGGCTGAAAAAACCGTTCATCCCGGGCCCCGCCACCAGCCAGTCCAAACGCCCGTCGCCGGTCACATCGGCCAGCGCCTGGTGGATGGGCCGGGTGCTGTCGGCCACCGGCAGCCGCGTCAGCTCCACGGCCGCGCCGTAGGTCACCTCGTTGCTGGTGCGCGGGTGTTGCGGCCTGAGCGGTTCATGGTAATACCAACATTTGTCTGCGCGGTACAACACACCGGGCAGGCCTTCGCCATACAGATCCACCAGTTGATAACGAGCGCCGCCATGCGGCTTGGGCAATGCAGCGAATGCCTGGTAGCGGCCAGGGTCAACCTTGAGCTGGCTCGACTCATAAAGGCACTCCAGCGGCGGGCGGCTCACGCTATTGCCCGCGCTGTCGAAGGCTTGCTCATGCACCGCGCTCAACAGGCTGACTTGCGAGGAGATGCGGTATTCCAGCAGCAGGCGCTGGACCAGCACCGGGTCGACGCCCATTTGCGTTTCTTTGGGGAAGTGGTGAAACATCAGGATCTGGCCGCAGCGGCGCAGGGTGCGTAACTCGAAGCCGAAGGCAAAATCCGAGCAAGGGTCGGGCCGTGTCGGCCAGTCCTGGATTTTCAGATACGTCGGGCGCTTATCCAGTTCGAGGGCGCGTTCGCCATAATCGAAGAGCAATTGAAAGTGCCAGCCCATGTCCGGTTTATCGTCGGTCTGCCAGAGGTAAAGCTGCTCCTGCTCCCTGGCGGTGAAGTTGCCGTAGCAGACGCTTTGCAGGTAATGCCGGGCGCGGCAGTCCCTGGGGTAGCGCGCGGTGTCGGTTTCTTTCGTGTAGTGATAATAAATGTGCTCGCCGTGGGCGTTCAGGCTTTCCTGCAACAACCACTGCGCCACATGGTGCGGCTGGTCTGGATCGGCAATCCGGGCCAGCGCGGTTTTTCCGTAAAGGTGCTGGCTGCCATCGGCACCCTGTATCAACCAGAAGCCGGCCGTGTCGGTTGCCGATTGCCAGTGTTCGATACGGTCGAAGCGGCCCTCGACCCTGGGGAAGTGGCGGGTGACCGTATACGCGATGGGCAGTGGCAAACCATTGAATGCCGCGTGGCTGCTGCTGATGATCGCGCCCTCGGCGTCGCGTTCCGGTAGCCAGATTTGCGCGTCGGGGCCCACCAGCACATCGTGCATCGTGTAGCCAGGCACGCCATGGGAGGTGCGCCGGCTGACGGCAGGCTGGGGCACCCCCCAGCCCAGGCCGAAGGGGCCGTTACCGGCGCCGCTGTGGTAGGTCAGCGACATGGCCGGCGCGTAGCCACGGCCGGGCGAAATCGGCAAGGCAATTTCAAAGCTTGCCGTACCGCTGGAGCCGATATCGCCCCAGCCCTTGCCGGTGCCCTGGATGGCCGCACCGCCTTTGGGCAGCGCCGGGGTATTGACCTGTAGCATGGAAGTGTCGTCGCTCATGCCTGACCCCCACTGGCAGCGGCTGCCCTGGCGGTGTAGCGCAGGTGAATGACAATATCGTTGATGGATTCCAGGACGGCTTTTTGCCCGCTCGGGTTGGGGAATTGCAGGGTCCAGTCGGAGATGGCCCCCGTGTATTCGAACGGCAAGTAACGCTCGTTGCTGTCGAACGTGAGGGTGAACAGGCCGTTGTCATCCAGCCCGGTGGACAGTGCGATTTGCTGATGGGCACGCCGGTCCGTGCGCTGCTCGCCGGTGGGCAGTTCGATTTGGTTGCGAGTCTGGGTCAGTATCGCCTTGATGTCTTCATAGGGGCCCAGGGTCGCGGGCAACGATACGCTGATGCCCTTGATCCGTCGCAGGATGTGCCCGGGGTAATCCTCTTCGAACAGTGCCGCAGGTAATTTGAAGCACAGCGTGCCTTTAGTGACCAGTTGTCGTTTATGAGCAGTCCACTTCTCTTCAGTCGTGGGAGGCGGCGTCTGGGAGGTGTCGGTTGCGGGGGGGGAGAGCTCGCACTCGTGCAGGCGGTGGCGCAGGGAAATGGTCTTGACGATCTCCAGATCCCGCACGTTATGGTTCAAATAGGCCGCGTTCATGTTCAACAGCGACAGCTTCAGGGCTTCACCCGCCAGATAGCCTCGGTAGTTGTTGTTCCAGGCGCCCGGCTGGATAAACGTGCGCGCATAGTCCGCTATCTCGTACTGCCAGCACGCCTGGGCGCTGCGGCACAGGGAAAGGCTAAGGTCATAGACTTGGTAATAGAACATGCTCAACTGAGCGTTGAGCCAGTCATACAGCTGTGCCTTGGAAAAGCGCTTGGCCAACAATTGATAGTTCGACCAGGCTTGGGCCAGGGAGGTCTGGGCCAGGCGCAATTGCAGGCGCGTGGCTTTTTCCTGCTCGGCATAGGCCTGTAATTGGGCATCGACCTGGGCCAGTTCGAGTCGGGCCTGCTCCTGGGCATGGGCCCACTCTTGCGCCCGGCGGTTGAATTGCTCGGAACGATCCAAGTCTGCGGCGGTGCCGCGCAGCGCCGTGGCAACGCCTTGGGCGATGGCTTGGGCGGCATAGAACGGGCCTTCCCAACGCGAGCCGCCGACACTGGTACCGAAGATATTGGGTGCCACCATCGCGACGCCGGCCGCTGCGGCGGCGGCGCAAGCGGCGGTGTCGAACCCGGTGCTGATCAGGTAGAGCAAGCCTGCCTGGGATTCGCCGGGGCTGATGCCTTCGGTGAGCTGGTGTGCGTAGTAGTGCATCCGCGACTCGATCATGCGTCGGCTGGCGTCGAGCGCCTGGCGGTTCCTTGCGTCGATCTGCAACGCCTGGGTTTGCTGGGTCACGACGATATTGGCCAGGTCCCACGCCTGTTGTTGCTGTAACTCCAGATATTCCGCCTGTTCCTTGCGTTCAATCAGGGTCAGCACCGTACTGCCGAATTGAATCACCGCTTCGGCGGCCGTGAGCGCGTGGCCCGACATGACCTGGAAGCGATAGTGGCCGACGTGCGCGTCGACGAACGGCGCGGCACCACTTTCGCCGAAAGCCCCTTGGCCTTGGGCGGCCAGCAGTTTGAGAGGCGACAGCGGCGCCCCGTAGAGCGGCAGGTGCAAGGGTTTACCGGTGATGTCCAGATTGTGCCGCAGATTATGCAGACGGCTTTCGAGCTTGTCCCAGCGCGCCACCAGTTCGGCGTTGAAAGGCAGGCGCAGATTATCGGTGTCCGTGAGCCAAGGCAGTGCATCGCTTTCGACCGCCAGGTTGACGTCGATGGTCGAGTTGGTTTGCTCAAGTTTGGCCAGGGCCTCAGATCCCTGCGTGGCCAGCGCGCCAAGGGTGATTTGCGCCCACGGTTCAGTGATGCTGACCCTGGGGCGTGAGCCAAGGAAATGCTGGGTTCGGGTGTACCAGAGTTTGGCTTGGGTCAGGCTGTCCGGGGTGAGCTGGCGATAGTCTGCATCGCCGCGATTGAGCAGGATGTCCAGGTAAAACAGGTAGATCGCCTTGCGAAAATGCACGGGTGAGCGTATCGCCAGTTCGTGGGGATCGTGGCTGGTGTAGCCGGGCAACCGTTCTTCACGGGCCAGTTCGCGCAAACCCCAAAAGGCAGGCCGTTTGCTGGACGCCTCGGCGGCACGCCCAGGGTCGAACAGATAGCCGAGCCAGGCTTGCGCTTCGGCATAGCGTTGCTCCTGATTCAGGCGATGGGCTATCAGCCAGGGCGCGTACAGGAACAGCTCCCAGAAATACTTGCCGTTAGCACCCGTGAAGTCGATGCCTTCTGCTGTGCCGCTAGGTGTGAGTGGCGGCTCTTTCCAGGTTTCTGGCGTTAACGAGAACAAATGGTCAAGGCTGACATTGGCCGCCTGGACCAGCTTGGCGGCAATACAGGTATTCATGCGCAGGGTGGCGGGCATGCCGGCAGGCAGGCTTGCCGAATTGTTGGAAAAGTCGATGAATTCAGCGGTGCCGAGTTCGCCCGATTCGAGTCTTTTGATCGTCGGCGCCAGTTGCGGGTTGAGCGTGGGGTCAGAAACAGGTGTGGTCAGCGTCAGGGTTGTCGTATTCAACGCATAGCCGAGGATTTTCGCGCCGCCTTCGCCAGGCTCAAGCGTTACCACCCCATGTAGCAGGGTGAAACCGGACTTCATCTGCGCCTGCGTCACCGGAATGCGCGTCGTGACCCGATGCCCGTCAGGCAATTCGGGACTGGACCCGGTGAGGCTTTCGTGAGCGGTGTCCTGGAAACTGATGATGCGATGAGAGTTGGCAGTGATGTTTTCGGTGAATGGGTAGTCTTTGAAGTTCGCACTCATGATGACGTGTTTATAGGCGCGTAAGTTGGGCGTGGTCACGTTTGCCTTTCGAACTATCAGTGTGTTTTCCGAATGCAGCTTGTTTTTATTATCCTCTGGACTGGTATAGACGTGATAACGGTCGAGGTTGATATGGAACTGTTTGTGTGTGTATAAATTTACGAAAGCGTTTTTGTCGACATAGTTACCGTCCAGCAAAAGGTTGTTTTGCGCATCTATTCGATGGGTAAACAGTGCGCCGTCAGCATCACTTACAGCGTTAGGGAATTCCTCATGGGTGGTCGAATTTTTTAAATACAGTGCGCAGTACTCAGTTCTCTGCTTTGTGGAGGCACCGCTGATCATAGAGCCCTTGCTCAGTTTAAGTTGAGTGGCTTTGGGGTCATCCAGCGCATCATGGGTCATCAGCTTGATAGTGACATCCTGCTGTTTATCCAAGATGACGGCGTACTGGTGCTGGAAACGGCCACTGAGAGTAGAAGAGAACACAAGTTCCTGAGTGTTTGAATCGAAAGAAACGTCAGTGGTATCGGTGTTTTTTATGTTTGTCTGTTTTTTTTCAAAATTCCAATGATCGTTTTCTTCGAAAATCATTTGCGACGCGATAGTAATTTCGTAGTCGGCTTTGGGCGCTATTTTAAACTGCAAGTTGCCCTGGTTCTTGTGAGCGAAGAGCGTGAGAAACTGCCGGGCGCTGTCAGGCAGCAATTCGCTGTAATACCCGTTAGTGCTCTGCAGCTCGCCCTTGAGTATGGCCTGTACTTCGGTCTTCTGGGACGGGTCGAAGGGTTCCATCAGCCGGTTTATTTCTTCGGCCAGCGCTGAGCCGGGCAGCACGCTATAGCGTCCGGGGCTGCCGCCATCGGCGACGGTGGTGATAGTGAAGGACTGGTCGATATGGACGGCCTGGAAAAACCTGCCAATGAAATTATCCTGCTGTTTGGGATCTTTACGGCTGGTAGCGAGCACACTTAAAAAAAGCACGGGCGTGCTCTTGCTGTCGACGATTGCCACCGTTTGCGTAATGCCTTTGAGCAGCTCCGAACTGGATGCGTTAACGTCTTCGGTGGCGCAATATTGCTCAATGCACGCCTGAGGCACGCTCCAACTGCCGTCATGCTTCTTATACGAAAAATTGAGCCGGAATTTGACGTAGTGGGTGTTGATCCAATCGGCCAGATCTTCCTTTTCCTCCGAATCCGATCGCGCCGGCTTGAACGAACTGGACGGGGTGGGTTTGATGCACTCGGCCCAGATGAAAAATAGCCGGCTATTGAAGTACACCGGCCGGATACTTTGCTCGGCGGTGGCGTCGGAGACCGACAGGTTGATTTTTTTCCAGTCTGACCAGGCGTCCTGCAAGAGCACCGCGCCGGAGCGCCTGGACAGGTCCAGCGAGCGCCAGTAATAGGTGTTCTCGGAGGTGGATTTACCGACGAAGTAATAGGTGCCGCTGTGCAGGTTGTTCAAGTCGGCGTCTATATAGCCGTTGAGTGTGCGTATGTTGGCGGTTTCCTCGAACCTGGCCAGATACTGCTGAACCGCCGTGGTGACGGTGTCCGCTTGAATTCGGTATTGGCTGAGGTCGTTTTGCAACTGGTGAAAATTGTCGGTCCTGTTCCGTCGTAACGTCGGGTCCAGATAGTTGGCCGGGTGGTAGTGCAATTGCTGACTGGCACTCCACAGCGGGTAGGTGTGCAACTGTTCGCGCCAGATCTTGTTTTGTTGCGCGGTCATGCCCTGATGGGCATAGCCCGGCTCCAGGCCCAGTTCAATACGGCTGATGTATTGCTGCAGGCTGGAAATGGCACAGGCTACCGGGCTGGTCGGCACGGCTTGGCTGACTTGTACGTCGAGTAGCCAATACGCATAAAGGTCATCGGCATTGCCGATGGTTGCCTTGAGCGCATCAGGCACTTTATGGGTGAGGTAGTACGCGAGCATGGCGTCGCGCAGGCTTTCATTAAGCTGTTGGTCAAGCGAGTGAGACATGATCAGTCCTTGAGCAGGTCGGTAGGAAAAGGCGTGTTGACGGGAGAGGCATGGGCACTCGTGAGCGCCTCACCGACGGCCTTCCATTGAGCGAACGTCGAGTTGGTTTCAAGTTGGCTGGCTGCAATCAGCAGGTTGGCCGACAGGCCGGTTGCAGTGCTGGCTTGGCGGCAGCGCAGCAGCCAGTCCAGGCGATCCATGGAGGTAATGCGTGGAGGGTTCAGTTGGCTGCTGAAGACGGTTATTTCGCTGGCACTCCAGCCAAAAAGTCGGGCGAGATGCTCGCTGGTTTCTTCAGTGTTGTGTTGTGCCGCGCGATTGGGCTGCGCGTTGGCCTGTTCGAAGTAATCGAGAATTTGTCCTTCCGTCAGGCCAAAACGCTCAATGCATTGGTTGAACTGCTGAATGAGGTAGAGGGTGTGCGGGGTCAGTTCAAGGACCGAAGACGCTTGATAGCCACTGTCCAGCCAGTGTGGGTTTATCAGAAACTGATCAAGCGCCTGGCGGCTGAGCGGCAATTGCAGAACATCGACGGCGTGGGGGAGCAGCAATATCAGATAGCCGAGGGTTTGCAGGGGTGGGGCTGCAGGCGCGTGCAAGCGCAGGAAATGGTTGTCATATTTTTGATGACCGTTGGCATCGCCTGGCAGCTGGGGTACGGCGCGGATGATCTCTTTGAGGCGTAGATACAGCGCCCAGAACTCATTACGCACCGTCTCCATCAGGGTACGAAGCTTGGGTTTGGCTCTCTCGATATAGTAGGTTGTGCGATTAGCGTCCGTGCTGATGGCAATGGCGGACAGCGCTTGCTCGACCGCCATCTCAATGCTCGTGTTTGAGCGCATCCGTTGCAGTACTTGCTGGGCCAGGGCTTCCCAGTCCACGGCGGGCAAGCGAACTGCTTCATCAGCGGGTTGCTGGGGAAGTTCAAGCAGGTTCAGCTGTTTGGAGAGAGAAGCCTGATCATAGGCCGCGAACTCTTTCAACAGCAGGTTGATGGCCGGGTCCTGGACCTGCTGATCGAGCAATAGCTGGTGCCTCAACAGTGACAGGCTGTTGCCATTCTCCTTGAGCCAACGGCTGGCCCATTCCAGGTGCATGAGCATATCGAGAAAGTCAGCCACGCCTTTCGGCTTGCGTCTCAGCGTTGGGTGACGCAGTTGCGTAAGAAAGGGCGTCGTGCCGGGCAACTGCAGCAGTTGCTGGCATTCCATGACCGACAAGCCGAACAGCCGAGCGATTCGCGCTTGCCGATAGAGTGCGCTGACGGTCTCGACCGTGCGGGTTTCGGGCTCATCGGCGATCAGCAGTTGCAGCGAGTCCTGGGTGTCTTGCAGGCCCAGCGCGGCGCAGAGTTGTTGCCGGGTGGTTGCGTCGAATGCCTGCTCGTCCAGACACAGCGCAGGCAGGGCCGAACCCGCGCGGTTGAACACCTGATCGAACAACGACACGCGCTCACCCGAACCGTGAACGGGCAACTGATGGAGCCAGGCGGCAAACTCTTCGGCTTGCAGGCTGTAGCGCTTGCTCAGATAGCAAAAGACCCCCAGCGCCCGAAGGGTGTTATGGGTGATCAGCAGCGCGCGGTTGCTGGCGCCTTCGCAGCGCATCGCGCTGACCAGCAACGTGTCCAGTTGCGCGAAAGGCAGGCCGAGCCAGCGCTGCAGGCGAATCATCCGTTGCAGCCTGTCGAAGCGTTCAAGGCTCACGTTGACCAGCTTGGCGGGGGCGTCTTTGTTCAGGCTGATCGCGAGTGTGGGGGCAGATGCAAGCGCGCCGTTGATGTAACAGGCACCGTAAGTGAGGCCGATGGGCTGTTTGCAGTTTGGCGATTGGCGCGGTGCTTGTGTCTGCTGTGCCAGCAGCGCTTGAAGTTGTTCGGCATCCAGTTGCGTATGCTGCAGGAAATCAGTGACGTCTTCCGGCCCCTTTTCAGCCGTCCAGTTGAAGTACGTGCGATAGAAGGTTGGCGCGCCCTGCGCCGTTACCCAGTCTCTTTTCAGCAGGGCCTGTTGTTCAGGGCTCAGCCCGGATAACAGGCATTGCACCTCATTGTTGCGGGTAACGACTTGCCCGTAAGTGCTGGTTGCTCCCGCCAGGGGCAACTGGCGACTGATGCGATAGTTCAACTCACCCAACATCGGCTTGTCGCCCGACAAGCCCAGCCGGCATTGCTGGTGGTGGAAATGATACGGCAGTGAAAACGGGTACCAGGTGTTGCTCAGCAGCGAGTAGGCGTCGTCGGCGTCGGCGATATTGCTGAGCAAGGTCTGATTGATGATCGACAACATGGGCACCTGGCCCGTAACGCTGTGTTGGTCGATCAACAGGTCCTTGAGGTCTGCACGCCGGGCGGACAGCTTGAGCACGTCGGCCCCCTTGGCATTCTGTTCCAGTTGCAGGGCGAACAGATAAAGCGCGCGCAGGTAGGCAGCCGGCGAATCGACCGCGGCAATGGACGCGTTGGCGCAGAACTGTTCGCGATTTTCGTTGAACAAGGCCTGGTAGGTGGCATCGGTATCGGCGGCGACATCGCGTTTAGCGCGCAGGGTAGGGCGCTGCGACGAGACCTGCTGTTCGCGAAACAACCTTTCCAGTTGCGCTGCCGCGCTCTTGGCCTTGCGGTATACCGCGTGGGCATCGTCATCGTTGCAGGTGGCCAGTTGCTCTGCGAAGGCCTTTTCGCTGAGGCGCACGATGTCGAATACCGAATGAATGTCGAGGCGCTGCAGCGCGGTGTTGAAATCGTCCCGACCGGGGGCGGGAGGGTGTGCGTGATCAATCAGTTGGGCGAGCAAGGAGCTGCTGTCGGCTTGCATATTCATACGTTCCTTCACGCCCGCCGATGGGTCCGGCGGGCAATGAAAAACGCTATCACGCAGGTTAACGGGGCCAGGCATAGCTATCTACAGGCATCGTCGGCCCCTGCCGGTTGAGGCATCCATACACCGATACCACCTCTGTGCAGGCATGAACCCTAGGCTTTGCTGACCATTGTGCAATTGAGGTCATGTGATCATGTCTGCTTCACTTCATCGAAACACGCCCTCGCTTGCGGCCTTCGACCCCCGTGGATTGACCGTGCGCAGCGTCGCTTATCTGTGCGCTGCCACCCAGGCTGCGCCGACGGCCCGTGTCAGGCGTCAAGTCTATGGGGCCAGCGGCCTTTTGCTTGAGCAGTGGGACCCGCGCCTTTCTACCCTTAAATCGCGCGAACCGTTGACCGCGGCGAATCAGGCCTCGGTGTACAGCCTGTCTGGTACCTTGATCCGCAGCAACGATGTGGACGCCGGCATGCGGCTGATGCTGGCGGCGCCCTCGGGACAGCTGTTGCATGCCTGGGACGGCCGCGGTGCCTATCAGCGCCACGACTACGACACCTTGCAGCGTCCGGTGGCGGTGTTCGAACAAACTGCCGACGAAGCGCGACTCCGGTGTGTCGAACGCCTGGTGTATGCCGCGCCGACGCCTGAGCACCGCGCACTTAACCGCAGTGGCCGCCTGGTACGCCATGCCGACCCGGCGGGCACGCAGGTGTTCGACGCCTATGGAATGACCGGGCAGGTGCTGCGCCAAACCCGGCGGTTTCGCGAGGCCCCGGGCACTGTTGACTGGCCGCTTGCCCCGGCCGATCAGGACCAGCAACTGCAACCTGAGCTTTACACCACACGCTGGGCGTTCGACGCCCTGGGCGCCACGGTGGAACAGCTCGACGCCAAGGGCAATGCCCGACAGTTCGCCTATGGGCTGGACGGGCAGGCGAAAAATATTCACCTCACCTTGAAGAGTGGTACGCGCAAGACCGTGGTAGAGGGCTACGTCTACACTGCCGCCGGCCAGGTGGAGACGGCCCTGCTGGGCAATGGCGTGAGTAGCCTGGCCGCCTACCGGGCCGAGGATGGCCGTATGCGCCGGCTGATGGCGTACCGCAAAAACGAGCGGGCGGCGCCGCTACAGGATTTGAGCTACGACTATGATCCCGTGGGAAATGTTTCAAGCCTGCAGGATCAGGCACAACCGACCAGGTGGAGCCACAACACGCAAGTAGATGCCTCCTGTCGCTATGAGTACAACTCGCTGTACCAACTGACCCAGGCCACAGGCCGGGAAAGTACTGCCGCCGCCATCGGCCCGGCACTGC
Source organism: Pseudomonas sp. R4-39-08 (assembly GCF_003852275.1). Lineage (NCBI taxonomy): Bacteria > Pseudomonadati > Pseudomonadota > Gammaproteobacteria > Pseudomonadales > Pseudomonadaceae > Pseudomonas > Pseudomonas sp. R4-39-08. The sequence continues at coordinate 3,954,107 of NZ_CP027733.1, read as the reverse complement.
CCGCGCGTATTTCGTTCGGTTCGACCGACGCCGGTTTGTGGCGCAACTATACCCAGCACTATGCCTATGACGAGGGGGGCAACCTGACCCGGCTGCGCCATGTGCCGTCCAGTGGTGTCGGCTATACCCGCGACATGCAGGTCGCAACTGGCAGTAATCGTGCGTTGTCGAGCGAGCATCCGGTTGACGAGTGGGCGCAGGGTTTTGATGCCAATGGCAATCAGCAACAGCTGGGGCGTGGCCTGCCGATGGCGTGGAACGTGCGTAATCAGTTGACCAGGGTCACGACGATTCTGCGAGAGGAGGGGGACCCGGATGAGGAGGCCTATGTGTACGCAGGCGACGGCCAGCGCGCGCTCAAGCTCACGCACCGGCAGGTCGCCGGCAGCCGGCAGACGGCGCGTGTGTATTACCTGCCAGGCCTGGAAATTCGCCATCGACCGTTGCGCCGGCTGAATGTTGTGCGTCTTGAAGTGGCGCGGTGCACGGTTGAGGTCTTGCAATGGGAGCTGGGGCTCGATGAGGGAGCAGCCGATGCAACCCTGCGCTTTTGCCTGACGGATCAGCAATCGAGTCATGGGCTGGAGTTGGGCGAACAGGCAGAGTTATTGAGCCAGGAGAGTTATTTTCCCTATGGAGGGACGGCGTGGTGGGCATCGCGCAGCGAGGTGGAGGGTCGCTACAAGACGCGCCGATATTCAGGCAAAGAGCGTGACAGCAGCGGCTTGTATTACTACGGTTTCCGCTACTACGCCCCTTGGTTACAGCGCTGGATAAGCCCCGACCCCCTAGGGGACGGGGCAGAGTTGAATCCCTATCTCATGGCGTTCAACAACCCGATCACATTCGTTGATTCAATGGGGCTGCTGCCGGCCGATGTGGAAAATACCCAAATACAGGGCGGTACTGTAATCCTCCTGCTTTTGGTCTTGCTGGGCCTGGGCGTGGGGGCGTTGCTTGGGAATGCGACGTTGGGGGCTTCCATCGGGGCTCTGGTGGGCGGTGTACTGTTTGGTACCAGTCGCCTGAATGCCTATCTGCAAATGCAACCGCAGGCCGTGGCAAGGGCCGCCGAACAAGTGGAAGAACAATTCGCCAGGGATATTTCGGAGCTGGCGATCAAGTTGGCGCAGCAGGCGCGGTTGAGTCACGAAGAAACGGAGCGGCTGGTGAATTTTGCCTATGCACGCCGCCCTGCCGAGGGAGGCATGTCCCTTTACCTCCATGCATCGGAAGGGGCCATCTATGGCTATGCGGGGCCTGTGGGTGAATCGGGGGGCGTCGAGGGCGTACTGATGGACAGTCGTAACCCGATGCCTGAGTTGAAACGCATGGGCTATGGCGCGGTACTGCTGCGAAGACCTGGGCGTGAGTCCGCTGCCGCGAGCGGTCAGCAGGCGGGGGCGAGCACGTTCGAGGTGGGGGCGACGACACAGGTTGCCGGTTCCAGTCGCGCACGCGGTGGTCGGCAAGCGCAGGCCCAACTGCCAATGAGGGTGCCGAGGGCGATAAGAGGCGCTGCTCCACGGATGCAGATCAATACCGAGGTGCTTGGAGATATCAGTTCGTCGAGCCGCGAGGACCGCAGTATCGCCCTTACCCTCAGTCATTTGCAGGAAGGGCGTTTTGGCGCGGTTCATTGGCATCTCCACAGAGATCAACTGTGGTCTGCTGACTTGCACGGTTACGCCGCTTCTCGTGGTCGCAGTGCCTATCGTTTGATGTTCAAACACCTCGGCGGCCAGCAGTACCGAGTGGAGGGCGTACGCAACCCACACCGCTGAAGTCGATCGCCGCCAGGATGTTGAGGCAATATCAGCGGCTGTGTGTCGATGCGGCGGCGGCGTGGTTTTGCTAGAATGCGCGCCGCGCCGCCTGGCCGGCGCGTTTATTTATCCGGTTCACCCCTTACGAGGGTAGCCACCTGGAGAGAACACCCATGACCCACCCTATCGTCGTGGCGGCACTGTACAAGTTCGTCACCCTTGAAGATTACGTCGCCCTGCGCGAGCCACTGTTGCAGGCGATGGTCGACAACGGCATCAAGGGCACGTTGCTGATCGCCGAAGAAGGCATCAACGGCACCGTTTCCGGCAGCCGCGAAGGCATCGATGGCCTGATGGCCTGGCTGAAGAACGACCCACGCATGGACGACATCGACCACAAAGAGTCGTACTGCGACGAGCAGCCGTTCTACCGCACCAAGGTCAAGCTCAAGAAAGAAATCGTGACCTTGGGCGTCGACGGCGTCGACCCGAACAAACAGGTCGGCACCTACGTCGACCCAAAGGACTGGAACGCGCTGATCAGCGACCCCGAAGTGCTGTTGATCGACACCCGCAACGACTACGAAGTGTCGATTGGCACCTTTGAAGGCGCGATCGACCCGAAAACCACCAGTTTTCGCGAATTCCCCGACTACATCAAAGCCAACTTCGACCCGGCCAGGCACAAGAAAGTCGCCATGTTCTGCACCGGTGGCATTCGCTGCGAGAAAGCCTCGAGCTATATGCTCAGTGAGGGCTTTGACGAGGTCTATCATCTCAAGGGCGGCATCCTCAAATACCTCGAAGAGGTGCCGCAGGAAGAGACCAAGTGGCAGGGCGACTGCTTTGTTTTCGACAATCGCGTGACGGTGCGCCACGACTTGAGCGAAGGCGACTACGATCAATGTCATGCCTGCCGCACACCGGTCAGCGTCGAAGACCGCGCGTCCGAGCACTACGTGGCCGGCATCAGTTGCCCGCATTGCTGGGATAAGCTGCCGGAGAAAACCCGTCGCAGCGCCATCGACCGGCAAAAGCAGATCGAACTGGCCAAGGCCCGCAATATGCCGCACCCGATTGGCTTCAACTACAAGCAAACCCCTTCCGAGGCTTGAACCATGCCCGCGCGCCTGCTCTATGTGATGGACCCGATGTGTTCCTGGTGCTGGGGCTTTGCCCCGGTGGCGCAGGCGCTGGTTGAGCAGGCCCGGGCGGGCGGTGTGGAGTTGCACCTGGTGGTGGGCGGCTTGCGCACCGGCAACGGCGCGGCGCTGGAGCCGAACACCCGGCGTTATATCCTCGAACACTGGCAGGCGGTGACTGACGCCACCGGCCAGCTGTTCAAGCGCGAAGGCGCGCTGCCCGATGGGTTTGTCTATGACACCGAGCCTGCGTGCCGCGCCATCGTCACGGCGCGCAGCCTGGCGCCCGATTGCGCCTGGAAGCTGCTTGGGCTGATCCAGCACGCGTTCTATGTAGAAGGCCGTGACGTCACCTCTGCCCATGTGCTGGTGGAACTGGCCGAGCAGGCCGGTATTCCGCGTATCGAGTTTGCCGGCGAGTTCGACCGCGCCGAACAGCACGCCGCCACGGCCGCCGATTTCACCTGGGTACAGGACCTGGGCATCGCGGGCTTCCCGACCTTGCTGGCCGAGCGCAATGGCCAGTTGGCGCTGCTGACCAATGGCTACCAGCCCTTGTCCGAATTGTCGCCATTGCTGGGGCGCTGGCTGGAGCGCGCCACCTGTGCATGATCAGCCCGACACGCCTGAACCCAAGCGCACCGACCGCCTGACCTGGGCGGAAATTCGCCGCCTGGCCCTGCGCCACAGGAAATCCCTGTGGATCGCCAACAGCGTGGCCGTGCTCGCGACCTTGTGCAGCGTACCCATCCCGTTGCTGTTACCGCTGTTGGTCGACGAAGTGCTGTTGGGCCGTGGCGATGCCGCGCTCAAGGTGATGAACCACGCCTTGCCGCTGGGCTGGCAGCAGGCCGCCGGCTATATCGGCCTGATGCTGGGGGTGACCCTGGTACTGCGCTGCGGCGCACTGGTGTTCAACGTGGTGCAGGCGCGGCTGTTTGCGCGACTGGCCAAGGACATCGTCTACCGCATCCGCGTGCGGCTGATCGAGCGGCTCAAGCGCATCTCCCTCGGCGAATACGAAAGCCTGGGCAGCGGCACGGTGACCACCCACTTGGTCACCGACCTGGACACACTGGACAAATTCGTCGGCGAAACCCTCAGCCGCTTTCTGGTGGCGATGCTGACCCTGGTTGGCACCTCGGCCATCCTGGTGTGGATGCACTGGCAACTGGCGCTGTTGATCCTGCTGTTCAACCCGCTGGTGATCTACGCCACGGTGCAGTTGGGCAAGCGCGTCAAACACTTGAAGAAACTGGAAAACGACAGCACCTCGCGCTTCACCCAGGCGCTGACCGAAACCCTGGACGCCATCCAGGAAGTGCGCGCCGGTAACCGCCAGGGCTTTTTCCTCGGGCGCCTGGGCCAGCGTGCCCAGGAAGTGCGCGACTACGCCATTCACTCGCAATGGAAAACCGACGCGTCCAGCCGTGCCAGTGGCTTGCTGTTCCAGTTCGGTATCGACATTTTTCGCGCAGCGGCGATGCTCACCGTGCTGTTTTCCGACCTGTCCATCGGCCAGATGCTGGCGGTGTTCAGCTACCTGTGGTTCATGATCGGCCCGGTGGAGCAATTGCTGAACCTGCAATATGCCTACTACGCGGCAGGCGGCGCGTTGACGCGCATCAACGAGCTGCTGGCCCGCGCCGACGAGCCGCAGTACGCCGGGGGTAGCGATCCGTTCACCGGGCGTGCAACCGTTGGCATCGACGTGCGCGGCCTGGACTTCGGCTACGGCGATGACCTGGTGCTCGATCAATTGAACCTGGCCATCGCACCGGGGGAGAAGGTGGCGATTGTCGGCGCCAGCGGCGGCGGCAAAAGCACCCTGGTGCAACTGTTGCTGGGCCTCTACACACCCCAGGCCGGCAGCATCCGTTTTGGCGGCGCGACCCAGCAGGACATCGGCCTGGCGACCATTCGCGAAAACGTCGCGGTGGTGCTGCAACACCCGGCACTGTTCAACGATACCGTGCGCGCCAACCTGACAATGGGCCGCGAGCGTACGGATCAGGCGTGCTGGCAGGCACTGGAAATCGCCCAGTTGGAGGCGACCGTCAAGGCATTGCCGTTGGGCCTGGACAGCATAGTGGGTCGCTCTGGCGTGCGCTTTTCCGGCGGCCAGCGGCAACGCCTGGCCATCGCGCGCATGGTGCTGGCCGAGCCCAAGGTGGTGATCCTGGATGAAGCCACCTCGGCGCTGGACGCGGCCACCGAGTACAACCTGCACCAGGCACTGGCGCGGTTTCTCAGCGGGCGTACTACACTGATCATCGCCCACCGCCTTTCAGCGGTGAAACAGGCGGATCGGGTGTTGGTGTTCGATGGCGGGCGTATCGCCGAGGATGGCGACCATCAGCAATTGATTGCCGACGGGGGGCTGTACGCCAAATTGTATGGACACTTGCAACAGGTGCGGTGATTTGGCTTAGGTTGTGCGATCGGGAGCGGATTTTCGCGTGCGTATTGAGCTGTGCATGTGCAAGGGACTTCATGAAGCAAAAGCGGACTCTCGGAACGCCACGGTTGCTGGGCATTGTCTGGCCCTTCATTGCCGTTGTGCTGTTCCAGGCATTGTTAGGCTGCGTCAGTCTCTACGTGCTCTCGGCGGTGCGTGGCTATGTGGCTGGCGAAAGTCTGTGGTCCAAGGGCCAGAAGGACGCCATCTACTACCTGACCCTTTACGCCGATAACCGCGAAGCCACCACTTACCTCAAATATCAGCAAGCGATTGCCGTGCCCCAGGGCGGGCATGAATTGCGCGTTGCGCTGGACCGTCCCACCCCGGATATCCCCGCCGCACGCCAGGGCATCATCAAGGGTGGCAACCACCCGGACGACGTCTCCAGCCTGATCTGGCTGTACCTCAACTTCCGCCATTTCAGTTACCTGGAAAAAGCCATCGAGCTCTGGACGGTGGGCGACGGCTACTTGTTGCAGCTGGACGATCTCGCCCAGGCAATGCATGGCGCCGTTACTGCCGATCGGGTCAATGCTGATGATGTGCGCCTGTGGAAGGCGCGCATCACGGCCATCAACGAAGGTGTGACACCGGCGGCCAAGGCATTCAGTGATGCCCTGGGTGAAGGGTCGCGGATGATCCTGCGCCTGTTGTTGATCACCAATTTGGCCACGGCCCTGGGGCTGATCGTGCTGGCGCTGCTGCGCACGCACAAGTTGCTGGCCCAGCGTCACGCGTTTGCCGATGCCCTGCAGGCGGAGAAGGAGCGGGCGCAGATTACCCTGGAGTCGATTGGCGACGGTGTCATCACCACCGACGTGGACGGTGCGATTGCCTACATGAACCCCGCCGCCGAAGCGCTGACCCACTGGCAGTCGGCCCAGGCCCAAGGCCTGCCGCTGGCGGCGTTGTTCAAGTTGCTGGATGAGAACGCGGAGCCGGACGGCTTCACCCTGATCGAGCACATCATCAAGGGCGAACTCAGTGGCGGCAGTGAACATTCCAAGTTGATCCAGCGCCTGGACGGCAGCACCGTTTCCGTGACCCTGGTGGGCGCGCCGATTCGCAGCGCCGGCAAGGTCAGTGGCGCGGTGCTGGTGCTGCATGACATGACCCAGGAGCGCCAGTACATCGCCAATCTTTCTTGGCAGGCGACCCACGATGCCTTGACCGGCCTGGCCAACCGGCGTGAATTCGAATACCGCCTGGAGCAGGTACTGCAGCAGGTGACACGCCAGCAAAACGGCCGCCATGCCTTGATGTTTCTCGACCTGGACCAGTTCAAACTGGTCAATGACACCTGCGGCCACGCTGCGGGTGACGAGTTGCTGCGGCACATTTGCGCGCTGCTGCAATCGGACTTGCGCGAAGGCGATACCCTGGCGCGGCTGGGCGGCGATGAGTTCGGCATCCTCCTGGAGAATTGCCCGGCGCCGGTGGCCGAGAAGATCGCCGAGAGCCTGCGCCACACCGTGCAGAACCTGCATTTCGTGTGGAAGGGCCGGCCGTTCATGACCACCGTCAGCATCGGCCTGGTGCATATCTCACACACCCCGACCACCCTGGAAACGTCCCTGCGCGCCGCCGATATGGCGTGCTACATGGCGAAGGAAAAGGGGCGTAACCGGGTGCAGGTGTATCACGCCGATGACTCGGAGCTGTCCCTGCGCTTTGGTGAAATGGCCTGGGTACAGCGCTTGCACATGGCGTTGGAAGAGAATCGTTTTTGCCTGTATTCCCAGGAAATCTCGCCTCTGGGCCATACCGAAGCGGGCAATGGGCACATCGAAATTCTCCTGCGGCTGCACGACGAGGCGGGGCGAATCATTCTGCCCGACAGTTTTATTCCGGCGGCCGAGCGTTACGGCTTGATGACTTCACTGGACCGGTGGGTGGTGGAGAACGTCTTCAAGATCATCGCGCGTTGCATGCACGAGCGTCCGGGCCGACCTATGGCTATGTGTGCGATTAATCTGTCAGGAATAACCATTGGCGATGACGATTTTCTTGGTTTTTTACGTGAGAAATTCGGCACTTACAACATCCCTCCGGAAATGATTTGTTTTGAAATAACCGAGACAAGCGCTATCGCCAATTTAGGCAGTGCCATTCGTTTTATTAATGAACTCAAAGCGTTAGGTTGCCACTTTTCCCTGGATGACTTTTGTGCCGGAATGTCCTCGTTCGCCTATCTCAAACATTTACCTGTAGACTTCCTGAAGATCGATGGAAGTTTCGTAAAGGATATGCTGGACGACCCGATTAACCGCGCCATGGTCGAAGTGATCAATCATATCGGCCATGTGATGGGTAAGCGCACTATCGCCGAGTTTGTTGAAACGTCGCAGATCGAACAGGCATTACTTGAGATAGGCGTGGACTACGCTCAGGGCTATCTGATCGAACGTCCGCAATTGTTTACCTTCGATAGCCTGCAATGCCGACCTGCGCGGCCGCAGCCCCTGTTATTCAAGGCGCCCGGCACATTCCGCTGAAACTTTGCTGGTCTGTACATCACACTTAAAAAGGAGCCCTACAGTGATCGACACCTTCAACAGAACCGGCCCGCTTATGGAAGCCTCGAGTTACCCCGCCTGGGCGCAGCAATTGATCCTGGACTGTAGCGAGAGCAAGCGTCGGGTTGTCGAACACGAACTGTACCAACGCATGCGCGATAACACGCTCAGCGCCAAGACCATGCGCCACTACCTGATCGGTGGCTGGCCCGTGGTGGAGCAGTTCGCCTTGTACATGGCACAGAACCTCACCAAGACCAAGTTTGCCCGCCATCCGGGGGAGGACATGGCGCGACGCTGGCTGATGCGCAATATCCGCGTGGAATTGAACCACGCCGATTATTGGGTGCATTGGGCGCGTGCCCACGGCGTCAGTCTCGAAGAGCTGCAGGCACAGGACGTGCCACCGGAGTTGCACGCATTGAGTCATTGGTGCTGGCACACCAGTTCGGCGGATTCGTTGATCGTTGCGATTGCCGCCACCAACTATGCCATCGAGGGCGCCACTGGGGAGTGGTCTGCCGTGGTCTGTTCCACCGGCGTGTATGCTGCCGCCTTTCCGGAGGAAGAACGCAAGCGCGCGATGAAGTGGCTGAAGATGCACGCCCAGTATGATGACGCGCACCCTTGGGAAGCCCTGGAAATCATCTGCACCCTGGCCGGCACGAACCCGAGCGCGGCTCTGCAGGTGGAGTTGCGCCAGGCGGTGTGCAAGAGCTACGACTATATGTACCTGTTCCTGGAAAGCTGCATGCGCCTGGAGCAAGAGAAAGAAAAGGCGCCCGTACTCGTTCGTGAGCGCCAGGCGCGCGTCGCCAGCGAGGCGTGATGCACCTGTGATGGCTGATGCCACTCACTTAAGAAGGATCGCGGTACTGTGGCGAGGGAGCTTGCTCCCGCTGGGGCGCGCAGCGGCCCTGTTGTTTGTTCAAAAAGAAGGGACTGCTACGCAGTCCAGCGGGAGCAAGCTCCCTCGCCACAAGTTACCGATAACCTGCGCCATCTGTTAACTGACTGGCGCTGTGATGGCGGGGTTTTACCCCGCCATTGCCAAGCGGTTGCGGCCTTCGCGCTTGGCCACGTACAAGGCATTGTCGGCCCGGCGCAGCAGGCTTTCCGCCGACTCGGCCGCCAGTAACGTCGAACAGCCAAGGCTTACCGTCAAGTCGACCCGCGTACCCTCCACCCAGTAATCATGGGCTTGTGCCGCCTGGCGCAGGCGCTCGCCGACCATCCGCGCCGCATCGCGCCCGGTGTTGGAGAGCAGGATCAGAAATTCTTCCCCGCCGAACCGAAACACCATGTCCACGTTGCGCAACTGGCTTTTGATCGCTGCGGCCACGGCGCGCAATACGCTGTCGCCGGCGGCATGACCATGGGTGTCATTGATCTTCTTGAAATGATCGATGTCCAGCATCAACAGGGACAGCGGGTGCATATGGCGCCGAGCCATGTCAATTTCCCGTTGCAGGGTCTGGTCCATGGCCACACGGTTGCCGGTTTCGGTCAAAGGATCGCGCAGGGCACTGCGGGTGGCGGCGCGGTAGAGCAGGGCGTTGCGCATTGGGTAAAGCAACGTTGCGAGCAGGGACTCGAGCTGGCCCAGTTCCTCTTCGAGGAAGCGTTGGTTGCGACGGAACACCAGTTCGCCCAAGTGTTCGCCCTCATGGCTCAAGGTGTAGCTCACCGAATGATGGCCGCGATGGCCGAACTCCAGGCGCAGGTCGCTGATGGCGTAGCGGTATTGCAGGGCGTCCAGCGGCACCAGGCGTTGCACTTCACGGAAGAACAAGCCGAGGATGCGTTCCGGTTCCAGGCTGGTCTGCAATTGCTGGTTCAGCTGCTGGCGAAGTTGACCGAGGGTGGCGGGGCGATGGGGACGAAGGGACGGCTGACCAAACCCCAGGCGTTGCAATTTGGCACTGTCAAAGTCAATTGCGTTGGTCTGGGTCGGTGTTTTCATACGTAGGCGGCCTCTAAGCACATGACTGTCTTACAGGCGGGATGAGAGTGGCAAGTGCCAAGCGTCTTACTGTTCCTTCAGTTCCGTAAAACATTGGAAACAGTTTAGACCGCTTTACGCCGGGTTATAAGCCCAGGGCACTGCCACACGTCTTGTCATCGCTTGACCTGCGTGAGTGGGTTAGAGCCAGATTCGTGCCAATCGTTTGAATTAATAAATACCTATATAAATCAATGAACTGATTTTTCATGAAAACCGTCGACAAACAGTCGCGTCATTTCTCTGACTAATATTGAATGTTTGAAGAGGGGGTTACCAACGTAGAGCGGTCAATCTGCGCGATGGAAGTGACCCCTGTCAGCGTCATGGCGACGCGCATTTCCTTGGCGAAAATCTCCAGCAGGTTTTCCACGCCGTGCTGGCCATCGGCGGCCAGCGCATACACTGCAGAGCGCCCCAGCAGGCAGGCCTTGGCGCCGAGCGCGAGCATGCGCACCACGTCGAGCCCGGAACGAATGCCGGAATCCACCAGCACGGTGAGGTCATCGCCAACGGCCTCGGCAATCGGCGGCAACGCCTTGGCGGTCGACAGCACGCCATCGAGCTGGCGGCCGCCATGGTTGGAGACCACGATGCCGTCGGCGCCGAAACTTACGGCATCCTTGGCATCCTGCGGGTCCAGGATGCCTTTGATGATCATCGGGCCCTTCCAGAAGTCGCGGATCCACTCCAGGTCTTTCCAACTGATCGACGGGTCGAAGTTGGTGGCCAGCCAGCCGATGTAGTCTTCCAGGTGCGTGGGTTTGCCCAGGTACCTGGAAATGTTGCCGAGGTCGTGGGGGCGGCCCATCAAGCCCACATCGAACGCCCATTGCGGCTTGGTCACGGCCTGCAATATCCGCCGTTGCGCCGCATACGGCCCGGACATGCCCGAGTGCGCATCACGGTAACGCGCGCCAGGGGTCGGCATATCCACGGTGAACACCAGCGTCGTCACACCTGCTGCCTGCGCTCGCTCCAGGGCGTTGCGCATGAAGCCGCGATCCTTGAGCACATACAGCTGGAACCAGATCGACTGCGGGCTTTGCGAGGCGACTTCCTCGATCGGGCACACCGACACCGTCGACAGGCAGAAGGGCACACCGGCGTTCGCCGCCGCCTTGGCCGCTTGCACTTCACCACGCCGCGCATACATGCCCGTCAAGCCGACCGGGCTGAGGATGACCGGCATGGCCAGCTCCTGGCCAAATAGCGAGGTCTTCAAACTCAGGTTGTCGACATTGCGCAAGATGCGCTGGCGCAGGCTGATCTCTGCCAAGTCCGAACTATTGGCGCGCAGGGTGTGTTCGGCGTAGGCGCCGCCATCGATATAGTCGAACAGAAAACGCGGTAACTTGCGCTTGGCGGCAGCACGGTAATCGGAGGCGGACGAAATAATCATGGCATGGGCTCCACTCGGCAAAGTGCCCACGATAAGCAAAGTTCTGGCATGATAAAAACAACTTTTATCGCTGCAATCCAGTCGCAAAAGGAATACTGATGAACCTGCGAACCCTGCGAGCGTTTGTGGAAGTGGTGCGCCAGGGCGGTTTTTCCCAGGCGGCCGAGGTGGTATCCCTGACCCAGTCCACGGTCAGCAAGGCGGTCAAGACCCTCGAAGAGGAGTTGGGCACACCGCTGCTCAATCGTCTTGGCCACAAGAACGAACTCACCGCCGCCGGCGAAATTACCTACCGTCGCGCCCTGGTGCTGCTTGCCGAACACAATGATCTGGTGGTGGAGATCAACGACCTGCGCGGTCTCAAGCGCGGCGTGCTGCGCATCGGTCTGCCACCGGTAGGTTGCGGCGTACTGTTTGCGACAATGTTCGCCACCTACCGAACGCGCTACCCCGACATCGACATCGAACTCACCGAATACGGCAGCAAAAAACTGCGCGAATGCCTGGAAGCCGGGGAGGTTGACCTGGCGGCCCTGCTGCTGCCGGTGGATGAAGGCTTCGACTACCAGCCTGTACGCAACGAACCGTTGATCGCCGTATTACCTGTCAGCCACCCATTGGCGCGCCGCGAACGCATCGACTTCACCGACCTGGCAGACTCGCCGTTCATCCTGTTCGAAGCCGGTTTCGCCCTCAACGCGAAAATCCTCGCCGCCTGCGAACGCAAGGGCGTAGTGCCAAAGGTGACGGCTCGTAGTGGGCAGATCGACTTTATCGTCGACCTGGTCACCGCCGGCCTGGGCGTCGCCTTCCTGCCACGGATGCTGGCGCACACACACCAACACGCCGGCATCGCATTGATCCCCTTGGACGAGCCCCACACCGACTGGCATATCGCCCTGGCCTGGCGCGCCAGTGCCCACTTGCCACCCGCCGCGCGCGCCTGGCTGGAACTGGCCAGGGAGCAGGCGGTTTCGGCCGGTCATCCTGCCTCGTCGTGACACACGTCAGAGGAGGCTTGACTTCTTCTTTTTAATCAGTAACATACGGCGCATTCCGCGATAGCTCAGTTGGTAGAGCAAATGACTGTTAATCATTGGGTCCCTGGTTCGAGTCCAGGTCGTGGAGCCAGATAGAGAAAAGCCTGCAGCGATGCAGGCTTTTTTTTGCCCGGGATTTGACCCGGCAACAGCGCGGTATTAACGAGCACTACGCTGCAGGAAGCGCTGCTCGAAACTCAACCGTCAGGTGACTGACTTCATGAACAGGCTTCAGCCGTTCCCGAATGTTATCTGCATTGGTTGTAGCGTCACCGAGAACACTGACAATTGCAGCGTGGGCTTGCGGACCGACACGCCACACGTGCAGGTCGGTAATTTTGGCGTCGCCAGGTTGTTCAACCAGCTCGCGAATTTCCTCTGCAACATGCTCGTCGGTTTGATCAAGTAGAACACCCGCAGATGCGCCCATCAGGCTCCAGGCCCACCGTGCGATGACTATCGCGCCAACGATACCCATGGCCGGATCGAGCCAGACCCATCCGAGGTAGCGGCCAGCGAGCAGGGCAGCGATGGCAAGAACAGACGTCAGGGCATCCGCGATCACATGGACGTACGCTGACCTGAGGTTGTTATCACCTGCGTGATGACTATGGTCGTGATGGTCATGGGCATGGTCATGGCTGTGACCGTGGCCGAGCAAGAGCGCGCTCACTATGTTGACCATCAGGCCAACGACGGCAATCAGCGTCGCCGTTCCGAACTGGACGTCGGTAGGCTGGAGCAGGCGGATGACCGATTCAACGCCAATTCCCAGGGCGACCAAGCCCAGAATAAGCGCTGACGCAAAGCCACCCAGATCACCAACTTTGCCGGTGCCAAAACTGAATCGAGTGCTGGAGGCATTACGCTTGGCATATGCATAGGCCACCGCTGCGATCCCCAGCGCTCCCGCATGGGTCGCCATATGAAACCCGTCGGCCAGCAGCGCCATGGACCCCGTGATGTACCCAGCAGCAATCTCACCGACCATCATCACAACCGTCAGTAGCACCACCCAGAGGGTGCGCTTTGCATTCTCATCATGTGCCGCGCCGAGATATACGTGCTCGTGCGTGAAGCCAGTGTTGCCGTTCATGAAATTTGCGCCTGCGTTCGTCATTTGGAATAACGTCGAATGGCTACCAGAAGCTCTTCGACGCCTTTGGCGCGCTCTTCGTCGCTCAGCACCGGATCAGCAACATGCTCCCTGGCGTGATTTTCGATGATTTCGTCCATCAGGCCGTTGATGGCCCCGCGCGTGGCGGCTACAAGGTGGAGCGTTTTGGCACAGTCATGATCTGACTCCAGCGCCCGTTCTACCGCTTGGATCTGGCCTGCAATGCGCTTCACGCGCTTGAGCAGATCGTCTTTGTTCGATGCCAGATGGCCCATAGTATACCCCCCTTACCTATGCCAAGAATTGCATACCCGCCCCCCCTATGCAAGACAGCGGTGCTTAAGCAGGGTTGCGAAAGCGTTGGGTCGCGCAGTAGGCATGCCAGCAATGCGCCGCCTACCTGCAATCACTCTGGGTTTATACTGGCCAGCTTCAAACACATTGAGGTCCCCATGAGCACTTCCCTTTCCCTGACCCCGGCGCGCAAGCCGTTCGCGCCATTGGTGGCCTTTATCGTCCTGATGGCGGGCGCCGTATTCCTGCAAAACACAGTGGGTGTGCGCCAGGTATTGTTGCTGGTCGTCGGCGCCGCATTGGGCTTGACGCTGTACCACGCCGCCTTTGGTTTTACCTCGGCCTGGCGCGTGTTTATCAATGATCGACGCGGCGCCGGCTTGCGCGCGCAGATGGTGATGCTGGCGGTGGCGGTGTTGTTGTTCTTCCCGGCGCTGGGCGCGGGCAGCTTGTTCGGTCAGCCGGTGGTCGGGTTGGTGGCGCCGGCCGGGGTGTCGGTGGTATTCGGCGCGTTTATCTTCGGCATCGGCATGCAACTGGGCGGTGGTTGCGCGTCGGGCACCCTGTTCACCGTGGGTGGCGGTAATGCGCGCATGCTGGTGACTCTGCTGTTTTTTATCTGCGGATCGTTGATCGCCACGCACCACGTCGACTGGTGGTTTGCCTTGCCGTCGTTCCCGCCTGTTTCAATCGTCAAAAGTTTCGGCGTATTGCCGGCGTTGCTCCTGAGCCTGGCTGTGTTCGCGCTCATTGCGTGGGTGACCGTGCGCCTGGAGAAGCGCCGCCACGGCCAACTTGAAGCCGGCGTGACCAGCGAATATCAGGGGCTGCGCCGTTTCCTGCGCGGGCCGTGGCCGTTGGTGTGGGGGGCGATTGGCTTGGCCTTGCTCAACTACGCCACGCTGGCTTTGGCCGGGCGGCCATGGGGCATTACTTCAGCGTTCGCGCTGTGGGGCGCCAAGGTGGCGAGCGGGCTGGGGGTGGACGTGGCCAGTTGGGCGTTCTGGCAGGTGCCGGGCAATGCCAAGGCCTTGGCCGCACCGGTTTGGGAAGACATCACCAGCGTCATGGACATCGGCATTATTCTTGGCGCGCTGCTGGCCGCAGGCCTGGCCGGGCGTTTCGCGCCGAGCTTGAAGATCCCGGCGCGCTCGTTGATCGCTGCGGTCATCGGCGGCTTGCTGCTCGGGTATGGTTCGCGTCTGGCGTATGGCTGCAACATTGGCGCCTACTTCAGCGGCATTGCCTCGGGCAGCCTGCATGGTTGGCTGTGGCTGGTGGCCGCGTTTATCGGCAATAGCGTGGGCGTACGCCTGCGACCGTTTTTCTTCGCCGGCGAACGGCCTCAGGTCGCCTTGAGTGGTTGCTGAATGGCAGGGTATCCACTGGCATGTCCGAATCCGTCCTGAACCGGTCCGCCTTGCGCCTGTTGTGCATCCGGCAGGGTCTTTACCATGGCTTGCAGCACTGCCTCCATACATAAGCCAAAAGGACCCGCCATGAACCGCAAAGCCCTGATCGTGATTGATGCCCAGCATTCTTTCCGTCATTCACCCTACTGGTCCGAAAACGACCTGCCGAATTACCTGGCAAACCAGCAGGCCCTCATCGACGGCTGTGTTCAGCAGGGCATCCCGGTGGTACAAGTCTTTCATGTGGAAGACCAAGGGCACTTTTCGATGGCATCGGGTAACGTCAAGACATTGAGCGAGTTATCGATCGATCCGCAGCTGGTCATTCATAAGCACTACCACAGCGCCTTTGCCGGTACATCGCTGGCCGCGCGCCTCACGCAGATGGGCGTCACTACCTTGATCATCAGCGGCATTCGTACCGAACAGTGCTGTGAAACCACCACGCGGCAGGCCTCGGACAGCGGGTTTAACGTTGACTTCGTCAGTGAGGCTACGCTGACCTTCCCGATGACCCACGCACGCAGCGGCCGGGTGTACACCTCGGCGCAGATTCGCGAGCGTACGGAACTGGTGCTGGAGGATCGGTTTGCGCGCATCGTCACCGTCGCCCAGGCCTTGGCGGGGTGAATCCATGAACGTGCCGGTGCTGTTCGTGCTGTTGCCCAATGTGCTGATGCTCGACCTGGCGGGGCCTGCCGAAGTGCTGCGCCTGGCTGCGCAGGCCGACGACCCGGCGGCGGTGGATTTCGAGCTGCAGTACGTCAGCCCGGTGGAATCCCTGCACAGCTCCATCGGTTTGCCGTTGACCGGCCTGGCGCCCTTGCCGACCCGCTTGGCGCCGGGCAGCCTGGTGGTGTTGGTCGGCTCCAGCATGAAGGTGGACAAAGCACGCCAGCAGGCCTTCGAATCCGCCAGCGACAGCCTGGTGCAGTGGCTGCAGACGGTGTTTGCACCCTCTGCCGAGCGCTTGATATGCGTGTGCGCCGGTGCGCTGACGGCCGCCCGCGCCGGGCTGCTCGACGGGCGCCAATGCACCACGCACCACACGCTGTGCGCCACCCTCCAGGCCCTTGCGCCCAAGGCCCGGGTCCTGGAAAACCGGCTGTACGTCACCGATGGTCGGGTCAGTTGCAGCGCCGGGATCACCGCCGGTATCGATATGATGCTGCACTTGATCGCCGAGCGTGCCGGGCCAAGGCTGGCGTGCGCCGTCGCGCGGGACATGGTGGTGTACCTGCGTCGCAGCGGCGCTGACCCGCAGTTATCGCCGTGGATAGCCGGTCGTAATCACCTGCACCCGGCCGTCCATCGCGTACAAGACGCCGTTGCTGCCGCCCCCTGCGACGCCTGGACCGTCACCCGCATGGCGGACCTGGCCTGCACCGGCAGCCGCCATCTGGCGCGCCTGTTCCACGAGCATGTCGGCATCAGCCCGCTGGATTACCTGCACCGTCTGCGCCTGGCCGTGGCTCGCGAGCTGCTGGTGGAGTCGAGCCTGGACATCGAAACCGTCGCCGAGCGCGCAGGCTTTGGTTCGGCGCGCCACCTGCGGCGTATCTGGGGCAAATATGAAACGGGCACGCCTTCAGCGATGCGCCTTATTCAGCCAGCGTCTCAGGGGGCGTAACCGACTCCTGGCCGGTCTCGGCCGCCAGCTTTAAACGGTCCGCCTTGCTGACGTATGTATCTTTGCTCTTCGGCGCCAGTTTGGCACTGGCCTTTTTGGCCTTGGCCTTGAAGAGCTGCTTGAGTTTTTTCTGGCGGTTCATGTGCGTTGGCCTGATGGGGGAGGGCGCGGATGATACCAGTTTGAAAACTGTGGCCGTGGTCCTGGATTGAAAGGCACCCGTCAAGGAAGCGCTGTACCTGCGGCGATGGAGCAAGCGCCTTCGCCACAGATTAATGTGCGAGGAACTTGCTGATCAGCGTGACCACCTGCTGCTGGATCGCCGCCCGAGGCCGCCCGCCCGCGCCATCCTGGCAAATGATGCCGTCGCCGGGCGCATCCTCGTCGAGCATTGCCGCTGCGCCGGGTTTGCATTGCGCCATAAAGCTGAAGTGGCTCGCATCGCTGATTTCCACGTATTGCGTTGACGCCTTGGGGAGCCGCTTGGCCAGGTCGGCGGACTCCAGTTGCGACGGCAATTCCATGGACGGCACGCCAGCGGCGATTACCAGTACCGGCACGGGCAGCGCGGCCAGGCTTGCGTCGGTAAAACCGCGCGACAGGCCAATGTCCAGGGACACCACCGCAGTGACGCGCTTGTCGCTCAAGTCAGCAGCCAATTGAGCCTCGCCAGCCGGTGTACCGGCGGGGTTCATTTGCTGGTAAACGCTGCAACTGCTCAGTTGTGGATGGACGCCGCAATCCTTGGCAAAGCGCGCGTGATCAAAACGCGCACCGGCGCTTTCCAGCACGGTCCAGGCGCCGAGGGAGTGACCTACCAGTGCAATGCGGCTTTGCGCCACGGCGCCGAACTGCTTGGGCTGTGCAAGCACCGAGTCAATGGCACGACTCAGGTCTTCGGGCCGCTGCCACAATCGTGCGGCGGCGGCGGGGCTGCGATCTTTGGTAGTGCTGCCCGGATGGTTGACCGCCGCCACGATATAACCCTGACGGGCCAACGCACTGCCCAACCACGCCTGATTGCCCCAATTGCCACGATAGCCGTGAGAAAGCACCACCAGCGGATGTTCGCCGTTGGCCGGCGGTGCGTCGGGTACGGCAAGGGTGCCGTAGAAAACCATGTCGTCTCGGATCAGCCGTGGCGTGGCTTCGGTTATCGCGGGATACCAGACCACTAATTCCAGCGGGCGCAGGTTGTGTGCATCGGACAGCGTGGCGGTTTTGAAGCCGACAGGGTAGTCGTTGGCGAATGCGTGGCCGGTCAGGCAAATCAGGAACAGGGCGGCGAGGGCGGTTTTCACTGTTTTTATCGTCCTTGAAGTGAGGGCGCAGCATGAACTGGAACAGGCAGTTTTGGTAGGCGCGCAGACCTTTTACCGCCGAACGCTTTACGGATCATCCTGTTGGGTAGCAATAGCGCGCCGGGAGCGACGCTGCGCTGATCCAAATGTGGGAGGGGGCTTGCCCCCATATGCGCTAACCAAACCCCAAAAGATATAATCAAGTCTGACTCTTTAGGATGCGAGAGCAGTGACAATAGACCCAACACAAAAACTGAATGAAGACTGGCCCAAGCTCCTGGCACTACTACCGCCTGGATGGGAAGCCAAGGCAAAAGAGCTGGGGGCCCTGAAGTTCGGTCGCCGATTCAGCGGGCCAGAGAGTCTATTGCGCACGTTATTGATGTACATGAGCGCCGATTGCTCGATGGTCGAAACGGTAGAGCGAGCGCGTACAGGGAAATTGCTGGAGTTATCAGACGTGGGCCTTCTCAAGAGGGTCAACAAATCGGGGGCCTGGCTAGGTTGGATCACAGAGCAGTTGATCCAACAATCGCCGGTCGCGGCCATGCAATGCCCGGCGCTGCTGGGGAGACGGATACTGGCTGCTGATGGCAGTGTCGTAATGGAGCCTGGCGCGGTCACCTCAACATGGCGGCTGCATTACACGA
Organism: Pseudomonas sp. R4-39-08; assembly: GCF_003852275.1. Taxonomy (NCBI): domain Bacteria; kingdom Pseudomonadati; phylum Pseudomonadota; class Gammaproteobacteria; order Pseudomonadales; family Pseudomonadaceae; genus Pseudomonas; species Pseudomonas sp. R4-39-08. The sequence continues at coordinate 3,935,374 of NZ_CP027733.1, read as the reverse complement.
TGGATATCAGCACGTTGCGTTGCTGTGAAGTGCAAGTGACACCGTCCAAAACAGGCGAATCGTTGACTCGGTTTTCGGTGCAGCAGGGCGATGTTTTCATCGCGGATCGAGGGTTTGCCAACCGGCGTGGAGTCAATCATGTACTCAATGCAGGCGGTGACATCCTGGTACGAATGAACCTGAGCAGCCTGCCGCTTAGCGATGAGCAAGGGTCGCCTTTTGAGCAACTGGCGCGACTACGGACCTTGCAGCCAGGGCAAACGGGCGAGTGGGCAGCTGTGATGAAAGGTTCAAAGGGGGATATTGCAGTACGTGTGTGCGCCTATCGAAAAACCGACGAGCAGCGATCGCAAAGCGAGTGCAAGCTCAAGAGAGTCGGGCAAAAAAAGCAGAAGCAATTGAAACCTGAAACGATGGAAGCGGCCGGTTACGTGGTGCTGGTAACAACCTTGGACTGCCTGGATACGCAGGAGGTTTTGGCTCTCTATCGGCACCGTTGGCAGGTGGAGTTGGCGTTCAAGCGGATGAAGTCATTGCTGGGGTTATCCCACCTCAGAAAGAAAAATCCGGAAGGCGCAAAAGCATGGTTGCAAGGGAAATTATTAGTGGCTTGCCTGATTGAGCGGTTAATCGCAGCGGGCGAGCATTTTTCCCCTATCGAGGGAGACGAGACAGAAAAAGGAAGTGCCGCCACTCCGTTGTCACTGGCGTGAGATGGCCTTTATTTACTGGCTACTTTGCAGCGCGATCAATCCCCACTTGTCGTTGTTTACGTGTATCGAGAAGTGGGGAGATATCAGCCAGGCACTGCGTGAATCCCCGCGAAAACGAGGACGCCAGCAGGACGAGTTGTGGGGAGGGAGGTTTGGTTAGCGCATATGGGGCTTGCCCCCGATTGCGATGTGCCAGTCAGCCATTTTTTAACTGATAGACCGCTATCGGGGGCAAGCCCCCTCCCACATTGGATTTGTGCTGTATCAGCTAAAGATCAGGGCTCCACGCCTCACCGCATCAGGCAAGGTCGCTTGTTGTTGAAGCTCCAACCTGGAATCAGGTACTGCATCGCCACGCTGTCGTCCCGCGCGCCCAGCCCCATGCCTTTGTATAACTCATGGGCCTTGGCCACGGCATCCATGTCGATATCCACCCCGAGGCCTGCCTTGGCCGGCACTTTTACGTAGCCGCCTTCAATCTGCAGGGGCGCCTTGGTCAGGCGCTGGCCGTCCTGCCAGATCCAGTGGGTGTCGATGGCAGTGATCTCGCCGGGTGCGGCGGCGGCCACCTGGGTGAACATGGCCAGGGAAATATCGAAATGGTTGTTGGAGTGCGAGCCCCAGGTCAGGCCCCACTCGTTGCACAGTTGTGCTACCCGCACCGAGCCCTGCATCGTCCAGAAGTGCGGGTCGGCGAGGGGAATGTCCACCGATTGCAGCTGGATCGCATGGCCCATTTCACGCCAGTCGGTGGCGATCATGTTGGTGGCGGTTTTCAGGCCCGTGGCGCGGCGGAATTCGGCCATGACTTCGCGGCCCGAGTAACCGTTTTCCGCACCGCAGGGGTCTTCGGCATAGGCGAGTACGTGATGCTGGTCACGGCACAGGCGGATCGCTTCCTTGAGTGACCAGGCGCCGTTCGGGTCGAGGGTGATGCGCGCATCGGGGAAGCGTTCGGCCAGGGCCGTAACGGCTTCGATTTCCGCATCGCCACTCAGCACGCCGCCCTTGAGCTTGAAGTCGTTGAAGCCGTATTTGGCTTTGGCGGCTTCGGCCAGGCGTACCACGGCATCGGCGGTCAGGGCTTTCTCGTGGCGCAGGCGGAACCAGTCGTCGTCGGCGTCGGCCTCGTTGCGATAGGCCAGGTCCGTTGCGCTGCGGTCACCGACGTAGAACAGATAACCGAGCATTTTCACCGCATCGCGTTGCTGGCCCTCTCCGAGCAGGGCCGCTACCGGTACTTCGAGGAATTGCCCGAGCAAGTCGAGCAGGGCGGCCTCCATCGCGGTAACGGCGTGAATGGTGATACGCAGATCAAAGGTTTGCAGCCCACGACCGGCCGCGTCCCGTGAGGCAAAGGTGGTGCGCATTTGATTGAGGATGCGCTGGTACTGCCCGATGGGCTGGCCGATCACCAGGCCGCGCGCGTCTTCCAGGGTTTCGCGGATGCGCTCGCCACCGGGCACTTCGCCTACGCCGGTGTTGCCGCCACTGTCCTTGAGAATGACGATATTGCGGGTGAAATAAGGGCCGTGGGCGCCGCTGAGGTTCAGCAGCATGCTGTCGTGGCCGGCGACCGGGATGACTTGGAAATGGGTGACAACAGGCGTGTTCATGGCAAAGTCCTTATACGCTCAAATAGATTTGCTGACGGCGGCACCGGTGGGCGCAACGCTGGGCGACATCAAGCCGGCAGACGGTGACGTCTTGGCGAAAAACACCAGGATGGCCGCGAGCACAGAGGTGCCAGCCAGGCCGTAAAGCCCGCCCTGGATCGAGCCGGTGGTTTGTTCCAGGAAGCCGAAGGTGGTCGGTGCGACAAAGCCACCCAGGTTGCCGATGGAGTTGATCAGCGCGATCACCGCGGCGGCGATGCGCACGTCGAGGTAGCCCTGTGGGATCGGCCAGAACAGCGAAGAAGCGGATTTGAAACCGATGGCCGCAAAGCAGATGGCCACGAAGGCGAAGATCGGCCCGCCCGTGGTGGACATGAACATCCCGGCTGCCGCGATCAACAAGGCTGCCGCGACCCAGGCCTGCTGGAATTTGAATTTGCCCGACAGCGATGCGAAGGCGTACATGGCGATGATCGAGATCAGCCAGGGAATCGAGTTGAAGAACCCGACCTGCACATCGCTCAGGTCACCCATTTTCTTGATGATGCTCGGCAGCCAGAACGTCGCCGCATAGATCGTCAGTTGGATGCAGAAATACAAGGCGCAGAACAGCATGATCTGGCGGTCCTTGAGCAGTTTGCCGATGGTCGGTTTGACCGTGGTCAGGGCTTCGCGATCGCGCTGTTCCTGATCGATGGCGCCCACCAGTGCGTCCTGTTCTTCGCGGCTCAGCCACTTGGCGTCATGGGGCTTGGAGTCCAGCCAGAACCAGACGAAGAAGCCCAGTGCCACCGAGGCCAGGCCTTCGATGGCGAACATCCATTGCCAGCCGTGAAAGCCCAAGCCTTCGATCTGCAACAGCGCACCCGACAGCGGACCGGAGATCAGTGAAGCAACCGCCGAACCACTGAGGAAAATCGCAATGGCTTTACCGCGCTCCACGCCTGGCAACCAGCGGGTGAAGTAGTAGATCACGCCGGGGAAGAAGCCCGCTTCAGCCACGCCCAGCAAAAAGCGCAGGATGTAGAAGTGGGTTTCGTTCTGGATGAACGCCATCATCGTGGCGACGATGCCCCAGGTGAACATGATGCGGGTCAGCCAGATGCGCGCGCCGACTTTTTGCAGCAGCATGTTCGACGGCACTTCGAAGATCGCGTAGCCGATGAAGAACAGCCCGGCACCGAAGCCATAGGCCGCCGCGCCGATGCCCAGGTCGTGCTCCATGTGCGTGCGCACGAAGCCGATATTGACCCGGTCGATGTAGTTGAGAATGAACATGATCACGAACAGTGGGAGCACATGGCCCTTCACTTTGCTCACGGCGCGAGCGAGCACCGAATCAGTTTCTGGTGTGGCAGATGCATGGCTTGAATTGTTCACAATTCAAAACTCCCCCTGATTTGTTTTTATGCGGGTTTGCGTGTCTTGTTACCAGACATCATACAAGTTGTTTTTTGAAAATCGCAATGCATCGGGATCTGTATTTATTCTTATAAGAGCGGAGAGCGAGCTTTCTTTTGGTTATTTATCAGGTTTTTAATGGGTTTTAGAAGCCTTGTAGCCGCCGGTACCCCCGGCAAAAAATCCCCGATACAGAAATGGTACTGAAGTGTTTCAGGTTGGTTGTCATACAAGTTAATCATTTCACGAATCAACCCAACGCCGCGCCTGAACCCAGTGTTAAGCTCCCACCAGCCCAACCCTGTGGACCCTCGCAATGCCCATTGAAAACGCCCCCGCTGTGCGCAAACGCTCCACCAACCTGGCCCAGGGCGTGGTCGACGCACTGACCCAGCGCATCCTGCTCGGGCAGCTCAAACCCGGTGAAAAACTGCCGTCCGAATCCACCATCGTGCTTGAGCACGGGGTCAGCCGTACGGTGGTGCGCGAAGCCATCTCCAAGCTGCAAGCCTCTGGCCTGGTGGAGACGCGCCATGGCATCGGCACCTTCGTACTGGCGCAACAGCCCCAGCAAGGCTTGCGCCTGCATGTGGACACGGTCGCCAGCGTGCGCAACATGCTGGAGCTGCGCCTGGGCCTGGAAGTGCAAGCCGTGGCGCTGGCCGCGCTGCGCCGTACCGACGAGCAACTGGCGCACATGCGTCAGGCGCTGGACGACTACCAGGCTTCGCTCGCCAACAACGACAGCTGCGTGGAAGAAGACAAGCGCTTTCACCAACTGATCGCCGAGGCCACCGGCAACACGTTTTTCAGCGAAATCATGCAGCACCTGGGCACTGCGATGATCCCCCGCACCCTGGTGCTGGGCGCCGAGCGCGGCGGCGCGGATTTTGCCAAGCTGGGGCAACTAGCGAACCTGGAGCATGAGGCGATCTTCAATGCGCTCAAGCGCCAGGATCCGGATGCCGCGCGGGCGGCGATGGTGCTGCATTTGACCAATAGCCGGGATCGATTTTCCGGCGAATAACAAGGAATCCCTGTTGAACGAACACACATTGTCCATGCGCCTGGAGCGCGTGGCGGCATGGGTGCCGGTTGGCGCGCGCCTGGCTGATATCGGCTCGGACCATGCTTACCTGCCGGTGGCGCTGATGCGTCGTGGTGTGATTGCCGGGGCCGTGGCGGGAGAGGTCGCGGCCACGCCCTTTCACGCGGCCCAGCGCACCGTGCGCGCCAACGACCTGGAGCAATGCATCCGCGTACGCCGGGCCGATGGTCTGGCAGCCATCGAGCCGGACGACGCCATCACCGCCGTCAGCCTGTGCGGCATGGGCGGCGAGACGATCCGCGACATCCTCGACAGCGGTAAAGCGCGGTTGAGCGGCCAGGAACGTCTGATCCTGCAACCCAACGGCGGCGAGCAACCGTTGCGCCACTGGTTGATGGACAACGGCTACCGAATCCTGCACGAGGAGCTGCTGCAGGAGAACCGCTTCTACTACGAAATCATCATCGCCGAACGTAGCGGGCCGGTGAGCTACACCGATGAGCAGCTGTACTTCGGACCGCTGCACCTGCAGGCGCGCACCCCGATGTTCGTGGCGAAATGGCAGCGCCTGCTGCGCGAGAAGCACAAGACGCTTGGCGGTTTCGAGAAGGCCAGGCAGTCGGTGCCGCAAGCAAAACGGCAAGAAATTGCCCAGCAAATCCAATGGATTACCCATGTGCTGGGCTGAATGCCGCCGCGTACAGCGTAGCGCCCCCGAAACTTTTGTCCCCGGCGGTTACAGAGCGTGCCCGCCACTGAGTGCTTTTGCCCCATTTTCGCGCACCGCCGGCCGGTTTCGCGGTGCCATCACGCCTATCGCCAAGGTTTCAACCTGCGGCCCATATCTTGCTAATCAATGACATGGCATTTTGCCGTTAGTTATTTCACACGCTGTGAAGCTTGAGTTTGTTCAGGGGAGTTGCAGGGCATGCAAAGACTTTTATCACCGGGTATCCGCCTGCTTGGGCGGTTCGGTTTCGCGCGCAAGTTCCAGGTGCTGTTCTTCCTGTTCATGCTGCCGCTGGCCGGGAGCCTGTGGATGATCGGCCAGGATTACCGCGACAAACTCGCGGTGATCTCCAGCGAACAGTCCGGTGTGCGCCAACTGTTGGCGCTGGACTCGCTCGATGTGCAACTGACCGCCCAACGCAACCTGGCCGCCCGCTGGAAAGCCCTGGATATTCTGCATACGCCAACCCCTGCCGCCCAGGCCGCGATGGACAAGGTCGACGCTGGCAGCCCAGTGATCCAAAAAGGCCTGCAAACCCTGGGCGACGCGCTCAGAACCCATAACGCCAGCGCCGATACCCTGGCGCGCTTCGACACCTTGCAGGCCGCGGTCAAGGGCATGGACACCCAGGCCCTGCGCACCGTCGGCTGGTGGCCGGATGGCTATGACCGCTTCACCGCCGCCCTGACTGCGATGCAATCGCTGCGCGAACAGATCACCCTGGACGCCGGCCTGATTCTCGATCCGTGGCTGGAAACCTACCTGCTGATGCAGATTTCCAGCCAGCACACCCCGGACCTGATCGAGCGCATCGGGCGCACGGCCAGCGTCGGCCAATCCTCGATTGCCTCGGGCCAGTTCACCCTGCAAAGCCGCTTGCAGATGCGCGACCTGCGCGGCCGCATCGGTGATGCGCGCGACCAGTTGGTCAAGGCGGCCGGCGCGCTCAAAGCCCGGCAATACCCAGGCCTGGAGCCTTGGACGGTGCAATACGAAACCAGCCTGCAACGCCTGGACAGCGAGCTGAAGACCCTGGACGACGGCGTCTTCGGCGGCACCATCAAGCTCGACACCGCCGCGTTCGACCAAAGCGTTGACGCCATGCTCGCGGCCTTGGGCGCGTTGCGCAGCCAGTCGCTGCATTCGCTCGACGCGCGCTTGAGTTACTACCGTGAGCGCTCGCTGCAGCACTTCATCCCCGTGGCGGCCACGTTCAGCCTGCTGGCGCTGGCGGCGTTGTACCTGTTCGTCTGCCTGCAAGCGTCGATCCGCCGCAGCGCCAGCGGCATCACGACGCTGGCCGAGTCCTTGCGTGACGGCAACCTGCGCGTCGAAGTGGCGGTGGAGGGGCGCGACGAACTGGCCGCCATCAGCACGGCGCTCAACGTCGCCGTGGTGCAACTGCGCGCCAGCCTGCTCGGGGTCAATCATGAAACCCAGCAGCTGGGCGCCACCGTGCTCACTCTCAACGCGCAATCGGGCAGCACCCTCACCGAAGTCGAAGACCAGCAACACCAGATCAGCCAGATCGCTGCGGCCGCCACCCAGTTGGCCGCCACCTCCCTGGGGGTCGCCAAAAGCTGCGAGCAGGCTGCCGACAGCGCCCAGCAGACTCGGCGTATTGCCGAGGACAGCAGCCGCGACAGCCAGCGCACCACGGCCAGCATCCAGCAACTCAATCAGCGTCTGACCGACACCGCCAATGCCTTGGAACAAGTCAGCCAGCAGGGCCAGCAGATTCAATCGGTGGTCGACACCATTCGCGGGATCGCCGAGCAGACCAACCTGCTGGCCCTCAATGCCGCCATCGAAGCCGCCCGCGCCGGCGAGCAAGGCCGCGGATTCGCCGTGGTCGCCGATGAGGTGCGCAGCCTGTCGCAACGCACCCAGGCGTCCACCGCGCAGATCGCCAGCACCGTGGACAGCTTGCGCGCCACGGTCAGCCAGGCCGTCAGCCTGATGGGCGCCGCCTGCAACCAGGCGCTCAGTGACGCCGAATCCGTCACCGGCCTGGGCACGCGCCTCGGCGAAATCGCCGGTGCCGTACAGAACGTCACCGATACCCTGGCGCAAATCGCCGCCGCCGTGGAAGAACAGGCAACGACGGCCGACGAGGTGAGCGGCAATATCCAGCAGGTGGACCAGGCGGCCGGGCGCTTGCTCGACGGCGCACGGGCAGTCAATCAGGCCGCCGACAGCCTGAGCAAGGGCAGCCGGGCGTTGAGTGCTAACACGGCGCGGTTTCGATTGGACTGAGCGCCCATTCAGGGCACTCTGCCGCCGTCGTGTAGTCTTCTCCTTAACCCTAACGGAGCTGCCCCCCTATGATTACTGTTCACCACCTCAACAATTCGCGCTCCCAGCGCATCCTCTGGTTGCTCGAAGAGCTGGGCCTGCCCTACGAGATCAAGCGCTACCAGCGCGACCCGAAAACCAACCTCGCGCCTCCCGAGCTCAAGGCCATTCACCCGCTGGGCAAATCCCCGGTGATCGAGGACGGTTCCCGGGTACTGATTGAATCGGCCGCGATCATCGACTACCTGATCCGCCGCCACGGCAACGGTCAATTTCAACCCGATCCGGCCAGCGCCAGCTACGACCAATACGTGCAGTGGCTGCATTTCGCCGAGGGCTCGGCCATGCTGCCGTTGATGCTCAACCTCTACGTCGGGCGCCTGGGTGAAGCCGGCGCACCGCTGCATCCGCGCATTGAATCAGAGCTGGCCAACTACCTCGGCTACCTGAATGACGTGCTCGGGCAAACCCCGTATCTGGTGGGTGACGAGCTGACCGGTGCGGACATCCAGATGAGCTTTATCGGCGAGATTGCCAAGGCGCAGGGCAAGTTGCAGGCGTACCCGAACCTGGCGGCATGGGTAGACAAGCTCCAGCAACGACCGGCTTATCGCAAGGCGGTGGAGCAGGGCGGTGAGTATGCGTTCGCCAAATAGAGGCGCATGAAGGACCGCTGAACCTTTGCGCCAGGCAGCGCTCACTTAACCAGTGGCGCTGTCTTCTGGTCGAAAGGAATCTGCATGCATCCCATCTCGTCAACCCACCCCGTAGAACGCGAACTCAGCCTGCGGGCAGTCATCACCGGGATCCTGCTCGGTATCCTGCTGACCCCGTCCAATGTGTACGCGGGACTGAAGATTGGCTGGTCGTTCAACATGTCGATCATCGCGTTGCTGATTGGCTATGCGGTCTGGCAGGGCCTGGCCAAACGCTCTGCTGCGACGGTGCCGTGGACGCTGCACGAAAGCAATATCAACCAGACCGTCGCTTCGGCCGCCGCGTCGATCATTTCCGGCGGGCTGGTGGCGCCCATCCCGGCTTACACCTTGCTCACGGGCAACCAGCTGGAGGCAATCCCGATGATCGCCTGGGTGTTTTCGGTGAGCTTCCTGGGGATCTGGATCGCGTGGTACCTGCGGCCCTCATTGCTCAATGACAAGGCGCTGAAGTTTCCCGAAGGCATGGCCACCCTGGAGACCTTGCTGCACATCTACAACCACGGGCGCGAAGCCGCGACACGCTTGAAAGTGCTGCTCAGCGCCGCCGTGTTGTCGGGGCTGGTCAAGGGGTGGATACCTTCCTGTGGGCGCTGCCGCGCTGGTCGCCGACCGCACAGCTTGAGCGCCTGACGTTTAGCGCAGACCCTTCGCTGCTGTTACTGGGGTTCGGCGGCATCATCGGCATTCGCGTCGGCCTGACCTTGCTGCTCGGCGCCGTGCTGGCCTGGGGCGGGCTGGGGCCATGGCTGTTGGCGCAAGGACTGGTGAACATTGCGGCGGGTAGCAGCGGCCCACAATTTGCCGCGCTGGTGGAATGGCTGCTGTGGCCAGGGGTGAGCCTGATGGTGTGTTCCACCCTGGCGTCGTTGGCGATTCGGTTGTGGGCGCTGCATCGCTCCACCCGGGCGGGCGGCGGCACGCCGTGGACGCTGCCCAAGCCGGGCCCCGCCGCCGGCTTCATCCTGGCGATCGGCTTGGTGGTGAGCCTGCAGGCGCTGTTGTTCGGTATCAACCTGTGGATGGCGCTGTTGACCATTCCCCTGGCAATCTGCCTGGCTGCCGTGGCGGCGCGGGTGGTGGGGGCCACTGGTATACCGCCGATTGGCGCAATCGGGCAGCTGTCCCAACTGAGCTTCGGCATCGCCGCGCCGGGGCAGGTGCCGATCAACCTGATGAGCGCCAACACGGCCGGCGGTTCTGCCGGGCAATGCACGGACTTGATGAACGACTTCAAGGTGGGCAAGGCGATTGGCGCCACGCCACACAAGCAGGTTATCGCGCAAATCCTGGGGATTTTCGTCGGCAGCATCGTCGGCGTATTCGCCTACCTGGCACTGATCCCCGACCCCCAGAGCATGCTGCTCACCGAGCAATGGCCGGCCCCGGCCGTGGCCACCTGGAAAGCCGTGGCGCAAACCCTGACCCACGGGCTGGACTCACTGTCGCCGAGCATTCGCTGGGCGATTGCCATCGCGGCCTTGATCGGTGCAGTGCTGGGTGTGCTCGACAGCATGTTGCCTGTCGATCGTGCCCGCTATCTGCCCAGCGCGGCGGCATTGGGACTGGCGTTTGTATTGCCGGCCTCCGTGTCGCTGATGATGGCGTTGGGGGCGGTGGTGACCTGGGTGATCAGCTGCCGTTGGCCAAGCCTTACCGAGCGTTTTGCGATTACCGCAGCGGCCGGGCTTATCGCCGGCGAGAGCATCACCGGCGTGGGGGCTTCCTTGTGGCAGATGATGATGCAGGCGGGTTAACGCACGAACGGTGCGTGAGTTGCCAGGTGGAACTGTTTGTGGAAGTTCGCCACTCATAGTCCGCCCCTCTTACATGCATTGAAAGGGGGCATCTGGATAATTCAGGAAGGTCGGTTGTAACCGCTTGAGGCACAGTGGCTGACGCTTGAGGGCATAGGCTGTGAATTCTGATATATCGAAAACACTACGCAAGACTTTATTGGGTTTTGGCGTGCCCCAAGAACAAATAGGGCACTTTGATCGTCACTCGTCGATCGTACTTAACTTTAAAACTATCAGCCCGATCATGCTGACTGCTGATCATCACAGGGTGTGGATGTGGAGTGAGTTAAATACCTTGAACGGCGCCACGCTGAATACTCATGCGGAAAAACTGCTGCTTGCACTGCAATACCCATTGCCATCGGTAGTTACGGGCCAGGCCGTGTTGGGGAAAGGTCTACGTGGTTACGAAGTCAAGGCTTTGCTGGATGATATGTGTAGTAGTTCAGCCACACATCTGCAGGGGGCGTTGGATGGGTTTTTCAGGCTGATGATATCGCTGCACGGCATGTTCAAGTAAGCATCGTCCGACGTTAGTCATCTTATCCAATGGGAGTGAACACTGTGCCGATTAACAATACTACCGTTTTAAGAGCGTCGGCCGAGCTAGCGTCTGACCCTGACAGCAGGAACTTGAAGAATGTCGAGTTTGTGAAGAACTTTGATTACCTGAAAAACAAGCCAATTGAATTGCAGTCGAACGCAGTGCCCACAGTCACGCTCAACGCTGAGGGGCAGGCGCGCCCGGTCAGTTTTCTCTACGGCGACGCGCAGCCCGCGCAAATCAGAAATGGCGCCATTTATAACGCCGTTATCACCAGTGATATCGTTGAAAAATACTCTCAGGACCGTATCTTGCCGGGCAAGGCGTTAATCAAGGATGGTGCGCTGAGCCTGGGGTTGAACAGGTTCAGGATGGCGGGGCCGACTGAAACCCAAACTCAGAAAATTCTCACTCGACTGCGCGGTATCCACGATCCTGATCAGCGTAAAGCAGAGCTGGTCAAGCTGGTCGCCAACGGCTCAGCGCAAGCTGCTGACGGTGCGATGAAGCTGAAAATGGTCAACGACCCGGTACGGCGTGCATTCGAAAGCTACTATGCCAAACATGCGTTGCAGGATTACTTCCGCTCGCCGGACATTTATAAAGCCTTCTGCGCTATCTCAAACAACCAAGTGAATTACATCAAGGACAACTATGTCAGCGCACCGTTGTTCGAGAAATATGAGGCCGCTTGGAAAAATCAAAGTTTCGACACCCGCATCGTCGGTTTGGATCAGCTTCAGGGTTTCTACACGCGTGCCGAGAAAACCTTGGAAACCTTGAGTATTTCACCCGAGGCCAGAGCGGCCTTGTTTGATATCTACAAACACCGATATTTGAGCTACGCGCTGAAAAATGAACCGGATGCCGAGGCAAAACTCCCGGCAGGTCATTGGGACGGTGTGTTTGATCCCATCAGGGCACCGGGCAAAGGCCGTATAGAACTCAATGCCCGAGAAGGCAACCTGTTCAGGCAGGCAGACAGTTACAACGTCGGTATTTTGCGAAACATCGACGCGGCGCCCAGGGATTTGCGCCTGAACGAACCTTTTAATATTACGTATGAAAATGACTACAAGAACCAGTTGTTAGCCAGCGCCAGCACCCGTTGCCCCGACAGGCTTGAGATGCAGGATCCTGAACATCCTGATGCATCTCAACCCGGTTCTTATATGAAGACGCTTTTTGAAAAAGGCACAGGGACTTACGTCAACGGGCCGTCGGGTTCAATCGTGATTGAACAGGGGGCGGTACGTGCTTGCAAAGCGGTGCATGCCGATACACACCCTGACGACCTTGAAACCTATTTGGCCATCCAGGCCTTGCTGTTCATTTACGTGGATGGCGGGCACTCGATGGATGAAATTTCATACGCGCTGACGCATCCGAAGGTCCAGAATAAATTGCTTGAGGATTTTTCGGGTAGACCCGGGTTCGAGCATATTGGCGATAAGCTTTTCATGAATTATCACGCCCTGGAAAATGCCGCGAAAGACGCCGCTGCCTTTAATGATGTGCTTAAGGCCAAGGACGCCGCTCACCTGCAAATCACCCATGGCGACCCTGCGCGGCAGGCTTCCCGGGCGACCACCAAAGAGTTGGCCTTCGCACAGACCGTCGCGGCGAGAAACGTGCTTTACAAGCCCAGTGACATTTTGACCGGAGAGCTTGCGGCGGCAGCCAAGGTGTTGCATCGCGTGGTCTCGAACCTGAGCGCAGAACATCAGAAAATGATGGGTGCTCATTTGTTGGGGGAAGGACGGCTGCTGGCTGGAAAAACGACGGATGACTTGCTTGCAGCATTGGCGCGAGCCGCAGGCGCGCAGGCGGCGACGGGCAGCGTGGCTGCGAGCGCCACCGATAGAGCGGTGGTTATCGCACTGATGGGCGATATCGGCGGGTTTTACACCACGCCCGGCAATGCAGACGAGGGGCTGATGACAGCCCTCAACCATCTGCTCAAAGCCCAGGGGCTGGAGGTGCCGGATACTGTCGCCATCCAGCGCATGCGTGAGCAAGGCGGCTCTGCGGTTGTCGGCCCGGATAAACGCGCTGAACGAAAGGTCCGTTCGTTCAATTCGCCGGCCGACATGCCTTTTCGAGCAGGCGTACATAACAGCGGGCTGGACGCGGATAAGGCACTCAATGTCCCCGCATCTGAACGTATTCCTGACAATCGCTGGGCGGTTTTTGACATTGGGACGGCCCGCGTCAAAGAAACGACCGAGCCGCTTGTCGGGCATATGTCAGCGTCGCCGGCCGAGATTTTACAGGCTTGGGACATGCTGCGCGGCGTAAGCGCACACGATCAATACGTGGGTGCGCTGCCCGATGGTCCGCGCGCTCAAGACGGTGGAACCATCATGCCTATGTCGGTCTTGGCGCCGGCCGAGCAGGACCAGCGCTATGCGCGTGCGGCAGGGGCGGGTGCATTTTTGGTCGGCTTGGGTTATCACAGCGCGGTCGAAGTGCTGGAAGGAACATTGGTTTATACCGGGCAAAGCATCAGAGCCGAAGGCACACTGGATCCTTCCCAGCGTGATTCCGCTGATGTCTTCGGGCATGGGGCGGCAACTGACCTCATGAGCGAGCTATTCAAGTCCGGTACAGCAGCGTGATGGGCTGTCGGGCAATCATGCGTCCCCATTGATTGCCCGGTGCGCATGCTATGCCCTCAAACGTTGCAGTCGATTGGCCGATGTCGAGATCAGACACGATGATGCCGCGCTCAGGCTACTTTGGCGTTGTCCTGCGCACTTAAGGTGAGGGGTATTGGTCGCCCGAGAACCACAAAAACAATGAATAGTCTCAACTCCAACGATTCCAACGCTCAGCTGGCGCAGGGTTTCAAGCCGCGCCACGTCACCATGTTGTCCATCGCAGGCATCATCGGCGCGGGGTTGTTTGTCGGTTCCGGGCATGCCATCGCGGCGGCGGGGCCAGCGGTGTTGCTGGCTTATCTGTGCTCCGGCCTGCTGGTGGTGCTGGTGATGCGCATGCTCGGGGAGATGGCGGTGGCGCGCCCCGACACCGGCTCGTTTTCCACCTATGCCGACCAGGCCATTGGCCGTTGGGCAGGCTTCACCATTGGCTGGTTGTATTGGTGGTTCTGGGTGTTGGTGATTCCGATCGAGGCGCTGGCTGCCGGGCATGTGCTCAATCAGTGGTTTCCTCAGGTCGATGCATGGTTGTTTGCGTTGTTGTCGATCATTTTGCTGGTGATCACCAACCTGTTCAGCGTTGCCAAATATGGCGAGTTCGAGTTCTGGTTCGCGATGGCCAAGATCATCGCCATCGTCGGTTTCATCGGCCTGGGGTTCAGCGTGCTGATGGGCTGGATTCCGGATCGTGAAGCCAGCGGCTTGAGCCGCTTGATGCAAGAGCACGGCGGCTTTGCACCCAATGGCCTGTCGGCCGTGGTAGGGGCGTTCATCACCATCATGTTCAGTTTCATCGGTACCGAGGCGGTGACCATCGCCGCTGCCGAATCGAACAACCCGGCGCAAAACATCGCCAAGGCGACCCGCTCGGTGATCTGGCGCATCGGCGTGTTTTACCTGTTGTCGATCTCGATCGTTATTTCCGTGGTGCCCTGGAACGATCCCCTGCTGGCATCCGTGGGCTCTTACCAGCGCGCGCTGGAACTGATGAACATCCCCAACGCCAAGTTCATGGTCGACCTGGTGGTATTGATCGCCGTGGCCAGTTGCATGAACTCCTCGATCTACATCTCCTCGCGCATGCTGTTCTCCCTGGGTAAACGCGGCGATGCGCCACGCGCCCTCAAACGCACTTCAGCGGCGGGCGTGCCCAGGGCGGCGGTGATTGCCAGCACCATCCTGGGTGCGGGGGTGACGCTGCTGAGTTACTTCATGCCCGCTGGCCTGTTCCAGTTTCTGCTGGCCAGTTCCGGTGCCATCGCGTTGCTGGTGTATCTGGTCATCGCCATCTCGCAACTGCGCATGCGTCGGCTGCTGCTCAAGCAGAACGTCGAGCTGACCTTTCGCATGTGGCTGTTTCCCTGGCTGACTTATCTGGTCATCGTGTTCATCTGCGCGGCGCTGGCCGTGATGATGGTGACGCCGGAACACCGCACCGAAGTGTCCTCGACGATTGGCCTGGCCCTGGTGATCTCCTTTATCGGCCTGGTCACTTCGCGTCAGCAGGGACAGGCGGTCAAACCGGTGGCGCTGGAGCATTCCTGATCATCTGTGCGCAGTAGGTGGGACGCGGAGCGTCCCAGGAGGCATTCCCACGCAGAGCGTGGGAACGATCAGGTGCGGTTCAGCGCACCCGCGTCCGACTTTGCACCGCCAGGTCCAGCGCCTTCTGCATATCCAACCGAGCCGAGCGCCCGACGTCCTTGTCGTTGAGCTGGTAGTTGCGCTCCGACGGAAGGATCGGCGCGGTGAGGTCCTGGGCGTCGCTGCGTTCGAAGTCGTGGTTCTCGCCGATCGCCATGGCGCTGCGGCGCAACAGCATGCGCAGCTGTTCGGGTTGCAGCTGCGGGTTGATCGACAGCATCGCCGCCAGCAAGCCCGCGACCATCGGCGTGGCGTAGGAGGTGCCGCAATGCACGGCGCCTTCCTGGCCGGCGTCGGGCGTGGACGCGTGGGCGCAGGCGGCAGCAGTGATGTCGACGCGCATGTCCACGTTCGAGGAGCTGCGTGTAAGGGCATAGGCTGGGTCATCGACGGCGACGCCGCCACGCACGTTACGCTGGTGTCCGCCCACCACCAGCAACTGCTCGGTGATGAAGGAGGAGGGCAGGCGGTACTCGTCGCTGCCAGAGAATGCCGAACCGTTACCGGCGGAGTTCACCACGATTACATCGGGGTGTTCCTTGCGCAGCCACAGGAAGAACTCTTCGAGCAGCTCTTCGTAGCCACTCATGGCAATTCCCGAGCGCACCAGCGAGTCGACGTCATTGCCATTGACGTCCTTGGTTCCGACCCGATGAATGCCCCAGCTCCAGTTGAGCACGCGCACCCCGTCCTCCACGAGGTTGACCGAGGCGGCGATGTTGGCCGTGATGCCGGCATCGGAGTTGCGTTCGACAATCACGTCAAAGCCACCGCTGGCCTTGTCCAGCCCACGTAAAAAACCGGTGTTGCCGCCGTTGTCCCAGCCTGCCGCGAGAATACCGGCGACGGTGGTGCCATGGCCGCTCGCCGCACCCGTATCGCGGGCGTAGACGCAGGTGCGCCTGGGGGCGCAGGCGCCGAGGTAGTCAGCGAAATCTGCGGTGTCGAAATCCACGCCGCGCTCGATCAGGCCGATGCGCACCAGTTGCGGCGTGATAGGTGTGTGTTGGCCCGGGATGCGCCGCTGATAATAGGCCACCGCATCGAGAAAGCGGTTGGCGGCCCATTCATCGGAGTCGGGCGACGGCTTCTTCGGTTTTTCGTGGCGCGTGGCGGCGTGCTCGGTTTCTTCGGCGGCGGATTCTTCGATCACCACCGCATCCACGCTGGTCTCGCTGCCCAGGCGCAGTACCAAGGCGTCGCGCTGCAGCAGGTCGGTGGCCGGCAGGCGCAGTTGAAAGAGGTTCAGTGGCGCGATGCTGCCGACCACGCTCGCGCCGTATTTGCGGGCGAGGCGCTCGGCTTCCTGGCGGCCATCATGGTCTTCCTCGATCAGCACGCTGACCAGGTCGACATAGGTGGTCAGGCCGTCCATGTTCTTCGCCACTTCGCTGGGCCCGGCGGCGGCGACATGGCTATTGCGCAGGGTCAGCCAGGCCGCGTTGCTGGCGCGCGGGCCGTCTTCGAGCCACAGCGGGCCGCTCTGGTAGTGCGTGCTGTCCAGGCGCAGGCGCAACTGGTCGCCGTCACGTTGGAGGGCTTGCGCCGGCAGCGCCTTGCCCGCCAGTTTCACCTGCGGCGTTGCTTCACCCAGCCCGTGCGCACTCAGGCACCAATCCTGCTCCCGGCTTTGCAGCAGGTCGCCGCAGCGTTTCAGGTTTTCCAGTCGCAGCGGCTCCTGGGCCATGGCCGCCGTGCTGGCGGCCAGGGTGAGCAGCATCGCGAGGGCAGCATTATTCAGAGGCATCAGTGGGTTCCTTGCCGGGGCCTGATACTGCGACTCCACCCACCCGCCGTTCGTTCAGCGCGACCACGTTGAACTCCCTCGCCACAGCCTCACTCCTAACTGGACGAGGCAGTGCACATGGACGGATGTGACAATGACCCAGCCACACTCAAACACCCCTGGCACGCTGTTCGAGACCGACCTGCCCGCGCGCCTGGACCGCTTGCCCTGGGGCCGTTTCCACACCTTGCTGGTGTTCGCCCTCGGGATCACCTGGTTGCTCGACGGCCTGGAAGTGACCTTGGCCGGCTCGGTGTCCGGCGCGCTGAAAAGCAGCACCGGCCTGAACTTCAGCAACCTCGACATTGGCCTTGCCGGTGGCGTCTACATCGCCGGTGCCGTGCTGGGTGCGCTGCTGTTCGGCTGGCTCACCGACCGTCTGGGGCGACGCAAACTGTTCTTCATCACCCTGTGGCTCTACGTGGGCGCCACCGCAGCCACGGCGTTCTCCTTCAACCTGGAAACCTTCCTGCTGTTCCGCTTCCTGACCGGCATGGGCATCGGCGGTGAATACACCGCAATCAACTCGACCATCCAGGAATTCACCCCGGCGCGCTATCGCGGCTGGGTCGACCTGACCATCAACGGCACCTTCTGGCTGGGCGCAGCCCTGGGGGCCGGTGGCGCCATCGTGTTGCTCGACCCGCAGGTTGTGGGTGGCGACCTCGGCTGGCGCCTGTGCTTCGGCATCGGTGCCGCGCTGGGCCTGATCATCCTGGTGATGCGCCTGTGGCTGCCGGAAAGCCCGCGCTGGTTGCTGATTCACGGCCAGCACGACGAAGCGCGGCGCATCGTCGAAGGCATCGAAGCGCGCCTGCGCGAACAAGGCCACGCACTGGCGCCGGTGAGCGGCCCAGCGTTGCGGCTGCACGCGCGCGACCACACACCGCTGGCGGAGATTTTCCACACCCTGTTCGTCAGCTTTCGCCGTCGCGCCCTGGTCGGCATGACACTGCTCACCGCCCAGGCCTTCTTCTACAACGCGATCTTCTTCACCTACGCGCTGGTGCTCACCGACTTCTACGACGTGCCCGCCGAGCGCGTCGGCTGGTACGTCTTGCCGCTCGCCCTCGGCAACTTCTGCGGGCCGCTGCTGCTGGGGCGGTTGTTTGACGTGGTCGGCCGGCGCGTGATGATCAGCTTCACCTACGCCACCTCCGGCGTGTTGCTGGCGCTCAGTGGCTACGCGTTCCAGCAAGGCTGGTTCGACGTGACCCAGCAAGCCGTTGCGTGGATGGTGATCTTCTTCTTCGCCTCGGCAGCGGCGAGTTCGGCGTACCTGACCGTGGCCGAGACCTTTCCGCTGGAAATACGCGCGCTGGCGATTGCGGTGTTCTATGCGTTCGGCACCGGGCTGGGCGGGATCATCGGGCCGACCTTGTTTGGGCAATTGATACAGACGCAACAGCGCGGGAGTTTGTTTGTGGGGTATTTGATCGGGGCAGCGTTGATGTGTGCGGCTGCCCTGGTGCAGGCAGTTTGGGGTGTGGCGGCGGAGCGCAAGGCGTTGGAGCAGGTGGCGCGACCGTTGTCGCAGGCGGCTGATTGAAGGCAGGCAGGTGGGCGCGCCCAGGCCGTTGGTGCTCGAGGTTCAACGACGGTTGTTTACGTCCCCAGCGGGCCTAAAGATCAAGCCTTTCACGTCGATAACCTCCATGAACCCGCCGATCATGGACCGATTGAAATGACACTCTCCGTCAGCGCTGCCCCTATAGCCCCTGCCAATATCCGACTTGCGCCTTCCGAGCAGAAACTGACGCCCCAGGCACTGCCGGAGGCGGCCAAGCAACCTTTGGCAGATGCCGGGCCGGCTGCGGTCTATCATCCCAGCGAAGCCGCCCAAACCGCGAGCGAGCCACCGCAGGTGACCGACGTGTGGGTCGGGCGCTCCGAATCGCCGGAGTTTCCTCGCTTCGTCGACCGCTTCCATAGTGCCCAGGCGGTGCTCAAAGGCGCCTTCACCGCGTTCGCATCCACCCTAAAGAGCACCGCCCCCGACCTGGCCAGAACCGATTATGGTTTTACCGTCGAAGCCGATGGCCGCCTGAAAGTCATCGACAAGGCCGGTCAACTGAGCGACGCGAATATCAAGCGGCTCACCGAACTGCTCAATGGCTCCGTTGATTTGAAAGCGGCCGCCGTGACCTTCCGCAACGCCGCCATCGACATGACAGACGCCGGCTCGCCCTGGTCCGGCAGCGGCATGGGCTACTACAGCCTGACCAACGAAAATTTCGCCAAGACCATTGATCTGGCGCCGTTGTTCAGAACCTATGACCCCTCGGATGTGAAGGGTGGCAGGGAACGGTTTTTTATCATTCAACTGACCTACAAAGGTGAGCGGGCCACGGCAGAGACGGAGCGGGCGATGTATGCGCGGCGTGCGGGGCAAGGGTTGAATATTGACGCCTAAGCTCGTTTCTATTCTAGATATTGAAAGCGTTAGCAGAACACTGCGGTTTCAAAGGTAATAGATTTTATGATGTGATTTTACGATAGTGTCGATGTGGTATACCTCTCACGATGCAACGTCTCGGACAGTAAATGATTGAAAAAGTAGGACACATTAAAAACCCTCTTACGGTAATTGCGGTGTTCGCGGCAATTGCAGAGGTAAGTGGTGCCGTCGTTTTGCCAATGGTTAAAGAATCCGTGCAGGAAACCTATGTTTGGTTTTTGATGGGGTTTCCATGCTTCTTGGTTTTTTTGTTTTTCATGACGCTATGGTGGCGTCATCATGTGCTATATGCACCATCCGACTTTAAGGAGGATGAGAGCTTTATGACCGCTCATTTTAGAGGCGGGAAGCAACTCTCTTATATAGAACTTCCAGTGGACTCTACGGCCACGGCTGATCTTTGTTCAGCGATGTGTAGAAAAAGCGAAATGACTAATGAGTTGCGATGTGACGTTAAAGTTGGCGATGAAAAAGTCGAAGCGGACGTCATAGCATCAGAAGAGATGACGCCCGTCGAGCCACACCCTGACGAGATAGCGATTTACCCAAAAATGGATGAGACGCTCGACAGTAAGATGGTTCGTATTCTTGCTAAACAACGAGTCGTGCGGCAGTTAGCCCATTCACTGAATGGGGAGTTCAAGGAGAAGGTTGTTTCTAAGCAGCTTCCTAATATAACGTTTGATGCGGTTATTGAGACGCCCTCAAGAATTTCTGTAGTCGGATTTGTTGAGTTTAAAGAAAATCGGTCTGATTTTATTAATGAAATAGAGCTTAGCCTGACCCAGGCGAATATCTTTTGGAACACGTTAGGCGAAATCGACAAGGCGAGATTTGTTTATCATTTGGCGATGATGTGCGGTCCCAATGACAGTCCAATAAAAAACCAGTCTGTTCTCGAGCTGGTTAAGGGGCGACTGAAGCTTCCATTTAAAACCGAGGTGAGTTTATATGAATACAGTAAAGGGCATCTCAATGCTTATCATATCAGTTAATGGATGGTTCGCGCGTTACTAGTCGCCTTGGTGTAGGGTCGGTAGGAAGCCAGATTGACGTTAAAACTATCGCTACGTGAAGCTGGAATATTTACCTAATCAGTTTAGGAATGAAGTAAGCATGACTGACACTCGTGAAAGCTCATCTTATCTTGCTGATGCACGGTTGGGTGAGGTTATCGCATTGATCCAGGTCCTTGCCTATGATCGAAATACGAGTCGAAGCGAAGAGGGACTCAGAGTTGAGCTCAAAGCGAAGCCCGAGTCATCTGCGTCTTGGATCGAACTGGGTAAAAGTCATCCAGAACTTTTTCGCGTGCGTGAGGAGCTTGGTAAAACAAGCCGCGTTTCTTTGGTGTCCCGCTACGTTTCGCCTCATATTACTGAGAACGGTAAAAAAATCCGGGCTCCTTTGGATGTGTCTATAGTCAATAAACTGATTGAGGTTGCAATAGAAATTCATGACCGACAAAAGATACGGTCGGAAAGATGGCTTGCTGTTGTGCCAATCGTCGTTGCAATCATCATAGCGGGAGCGACCGTGGCAGCTGCTATTTTCAGAAGCGGCACCAATGTCGTATGATTTCGATAATAACGCTGATTGTTGTTGTTTTAATAAGTAGAAAAGAGCGGCGCGTCAAGGGGTTTAGCTGAATTTAAATTGCAATGACCGCTGAGCGCTGTGTGAGACTCGTTTGAATAGTCTGTGGGGCAGAGGCGATGTACTGATTTAAGCGGGACGACTATGAATGGTTGCGATTTTCTAAAGTTGACTTAAGGTATGTTCATGGTAAGTGTAATTTGCATCGTAGTCGTTGTTTTTGGTGTTTTTGTAGTGCGTAAGCTATGCGCTGAGAAATATGATCATGTGTCAACGATTTCAACGTTATTGACTTTTTTGGTTGCCGTGGCGGCGGCAGGTGTCGCCTATAATCAGCTGAACGAATCAAGGGTTGCAGCTGCGAAGTCAATATACAGGGAGTATTTGAGTACTGCGTTGTCCCATCCAGACTTTTCGGCTGCCTCTTATCCGTTTAATGCCCCTAAATTTAATAGTTTCAAGGCCGGCGGAGATCTTGAACAGTACGAAAACTATGTGGCTTATTTGATTTTCTCGGCGGAGGAGGTTCTAGAGGTTGATGAATTAAAGGAGCAGCGTGGCTGGTGTGAAACTATTCGTGATCAGTTTAAGTATCATGCGCTCTACTTGAACAGCTCCATGGCCAATGCGATGCAATACGCCAGCGTTGTCGATAAGTTGATTGGGGAAGGTATCAAAATGTACCTGCTTGAAAAAGAAATTCATGATTCAAATGGAAATCCTGCGGCCGAGATGATGCTTGAGAATTTTCGAAGTGAGTGCCAGCCGTGACGCTTCGTTAGCGCATTAAGGGCCAAAGGCAGCGCCTTTCTTCGCCAACCGGTTTACCATGCTCCCCTCCGGCAGTGGTTACACGCGCTACCGACCTCATCCTTTAAGGTACCGCCATGTCCATCGACCAAATCTCCCTGCCCAAAGGCGTCGGCCCCGTTGCTGCCAAACTCCTCGACGCCATCACTGGCGCTGCCACCCACGAAGAACTCAACCGCGCCGGCGGCAAAGCCGAGGGTTTTGTGTTGGGCCTGGAGTCTAGCAAGGCTATCAAGAGCCAAATCGCCGAGTCGCTGTATGTGGCTTACGATGATGCGGCGAGCAATCGGGCCAGTGAGTTGAAGGGCTGAGGGTAAGTCGGTCCTGATGCCAGTTGTGTTTTCGCCAGCAGGGCCCGGTTCAAGGCAACGCTCACTTTGCTTGCCAATCCTTACAGTCCACGGCCAGCTCGGTGAGGGCGATCATGCGCTCGTAGCGCACGATCATGAATTGCACATAGCAGCACAATACGAAGAAAAAAGTATTTGTCGCTGCTATCGCCAATAACCATTCCGTATGCGCAGTAATGCCGACGCTGGCCAGCATAGTGTCTAGGCTTGAAAGGGCTACGGCGAGCGCCAGCAAACCCGGGAGAATACCGACCTTCTCCAGCGCGCCCGTCACCATGTGCGTGCGTCTTTCCAGGCTGTCGCGTTCGCTTTTAAGTTCCAGCGCACCGAGCTTCAGCGTCTCGCGCGAGAGGGCTGCCAGTTCCGGTAAGTAACGTGCCTCCACTTGCATAAGGGTTTTGACGTTCCACTCCAGCAGATTGGCGAACGGCGCGGTGAAGATCTTTATCAGCGAGTGGCGGTAGAGCAAAACCCCCAGCAGTGGGTAGAAAAACATCGCCAGGTAAGATATCGCGATCAACCCCCAACTTACGTTGTACAGCCAGTAGGCTTGAGTCCACTTGCCAATGATGGTCAGCGGTATCGACAGAATCGACGGACCGACCAGGGCGAACCAGAAGTAACCTCTGTCGAGCCGAGCGTCCTTGCCAGCCTGACTTTGCTTGCGGTTGCTGCGCACTGTTTGTTTATAGGTTCGCTCGATCTCGGCGTTGATCTGCAGGTACTTTTCGATTTCGGCGGTCATTGGCTGCTCTAAGATCTCAGTAAAAATCATAATAAAACGCCCATTTCCCAGTCTGGGCGAGGCGGTGTTGATTGGGTGGCGGTCCATGGGGATTCCGATCCAGCCGTATGCTGCGCCCAAGCTAGCATAGGTATCTACACAACTTCGGCGTGGCCCTGAACCTGTTACGGCCCAGGAGCCGAAGCCTCTCTAACTGATACCCCGCGACCTAAGTGTGGGAGGGGCGGTGCGACGATTCGACTTGCCCCCGATGGCGGCCTGACAGCGGCGCATGGATATCCTGCTGCCCCACCAATGCTTGAACTCAGGTGAGACGTGCTCCAGTTGTGCGATTGTGACGCGGGCGTACACTCGTGATGCCCTCAACCTTCGTTTTACGGAATTCAAGTGATGTCGCTCACTCACGCTATCGCGGCCCAAGAAATTGTAGGATTTCTTGGACAATACCCGTGAGAACCACTGACCTTTTGTGTTACCGAGAGCCTGAGCCATGCGGATTACCTGCCTTCATACCGCCCAGAGCAATATTGCGGTGTTTGACGCTGCCGCGAAAACACTGGGTATCGGCCCGGATGTTCTGCACCACGAAGTCCGGGCCGACCTGCTGGCGGCGGCCGAACACGCTGGCAAACTGACCGCTGACATAGCCCATGAAACGAGCCTGGCGCTTGCTTCACTTGCCCAGCACTGCGACGCCGTTGTGCTCACGTGTTCGACGCTCGGCCCAGCGATTGAAACTTTCAGTGCACACGCCCAGGTGCCGATTTTGAGAGCGGACGAAGCCCTGGCATTGGCGGCCGTTCATGGCGGCGGGAAGGTTGTGGTGTTGTGCGCAGTCAACACCACCCTCGACCCCACCTCCCGTCTGTTTTCCCAAGCTGCGCAGCACACCACGGCATCGGTCGAGGTGCAGTGGGTGCCTGGTGCCTGGGCGATGTTCAAGGCTGGCGACATCGACGGTTACCTAGCCACCATCGCGCAGGCTGCTGACCGCGCCTATGCGGCAGGCGCATCGATTGTGGCGTTGGGGCAAGCATCCATGAGCGGCGCAGCTTCGTTGGTGACAGCGGGCCCAGCGCCACTGACCCCTGCAGTAAAGGGGCTACAAGCTGCACTGGACGCGGTACTGAATAGTGCCAGACGCGGGTATGATCCGGGATAACCCGGCCCGATTGGACCCATGCTTATGCCCGCCTCCCGAACTCGCCCCTCAACCGCGCCTTTCCTCAAACCAGGCGAGACCGTGGTGCTCTTCGATGGCGTGTGCAAGCTGTGCAATGGCTGGGCTCGGTTCCTGATTCGTCATGATCGTCAACGGCGCGTGCGATTGGCGGCTGTACAGTCGCCAGAGGGCCAGGCGCTGCTCGCCTGGGCGGGGCTGCCGTTGGATCAGTTCGATACCATGGCGGTAATTCGTGACCGGCATTACTGGGTGCGCTCAGATGCGGTTTTCGAAATCATTGCCCAACTGCCTGCCGGCTGGCGCCCACTGGGGCTGTTGCGTGGCATCCCACGTCCAATTCGGGATTGGGCCTACGATCGCATTGCTTTAAACCGCTATCGACTCTTCGGAAAATATGACACCTGCCTGTTGCCCGACCCCGATCATGAACAACGTTTTTTGAAGGGGAGCGCCTGCTAAACCTACAGTTTTGGTGGCCGCCGCAGTTTCTGCGGCGGACTTTTCAAGTTGAACCCAGGGTGCGCTAGTTAACGACCTTGCAGGGTTTGGTTGACGAAATGTAAGCCGCGCAGGTTTGAGGCACTTGGGCGCGCAATGCCTCCCTCGCATTATTCTTGGCAGTTGTGCAGGCGGCATGATCGGTGCCAGGCGCGGTTCCCGTCGCGCTGGCCCCTCGGTTTGCAGGTGGGCATGGCATTGGAGCATTCGCTGCAACTGTTGCGGTGCCGATACTCTGACCGCGCGCCGCCGCTTCAGCTTTTGGTGTGTCGGCTGCGTAAGTACTGGTGGAGATTATTCCGGCCAACACCAATGCAGTTGCCATGATATTGAGTGACTTCAACATGTTCGATCCCTCGATTAGTTAAGCGATGGGTACTGTTTACTGTCCCTATGAGCTGCTGTTTTGCCTGATAGAGACTAGATCGCATAAAGCCACTCTGTGATATTTATTATTGGTTCATCTTTCGCTTTCCCACCGGAGCCCGCAATGCCCTCCACCAAACGCGACAGCGCAGGTATCGAACGTCGTCTGGTTGCCGCCCTGACCGAAGCCTGTGAAACCGCCAAGGCTGAAATCTCTGGCTTTGAATGGCTGACCCACGAAGTGAACTACGCCGCTTTCCCCCAAAGCCTGCGAGTGATCTGGGTATTCGATACCCGAACAAGCAAGGAGCAAGCCCTGGCCAAGGGAGAAGACCAGCGAATGCGTGAACTGACAGGCACCGCGCTGAGCGATGCCGGTGTGGATCTGCCGTTACTGCACCGCTGCGTAGGATTCGATTGCGAGGAGGAATGCCGTCTCGAACATGGTGGGAATTGGCGTCTGAGGCTGGCCAAGCGGGGCAACTATTGATGAGTGTCCACATCCTCAGCCGGATAGAACTCGCCGTTCTTCCCCATTTTTTCCAGCCGTTGGCGCGCGATCGACTCAACGCTGGCGACTTCACCTTGATCGTCAGCGTTGACCAACTGCAAGCACAGACGCCGGACATTCTGATCGTGGGTGCCCTCGCTGAGCATTTCATGGGTGAAGACTTGCTCACCCCGCCATAGACATAGCGGGGTATGAGCCCCGCCGAGCCATATCTCGTTGATCGATCGAAGGTCAGTGGTAGCCAGTTGATCCAGGGTGATTGTCTTGTCCATTGCGCTGTACCTTAACGATGGGTAGAGACGGGTAGACTTATCGGCGCAGTGGGTTGTTCCCAGTTTTGGGAGTGCAACTGCATCAGTGGTGGTGAGCCATGCGCCGGAGCAAGGGTGGGGCGATCAGCGGTTGCGGTATGGTTCGCGGTGGTGTGGGGACTAGGAGCGCCTGACAGCTAACGGCCCAGAGTGTGTAAATACTTAGCAGGAACGTGCGGCACTGAGGTAAAGCTAGTCTGTAGATCTCAAACCGAAGGGATGCCGTCGAATGGCGGGATCTTCTAGAACCAGTGTTCGTGCATTTTCGAAAGAAATTCAGGCGTAATCGGCAGACTGGATGCTGAACCGATGACCGAGTCGATCCCGCACTTCGGACACAGAGCGGTGCTACCTAGATCAATCCACTCAGTGATTTCTGAGGGCGAAAACACACCCACGCAGTGAAAACAGCCACAGTGATCGCTTGCATTAATTTGCGTACGATGATTTGTGAAAAATAGGTGCGCTGAAATCACATCCATGGGCAAGTCCTTAAACTCCAGGATTTACTAGCATTTCTTTCTTGCATCAGAGTACATCAAGGGTCGTCCAACGTTGTCACGATTGCCCAAAGTGATAACGCAGGATTGCCTATGAAACGTTTCATCCAAGGTGACCATCGCGGACAAAGCACTCTGCTTCCCGAAAGCCTTGACGACTACGTCGGTGATACCAATCCGGTTCGGGTAGTCGACGAACTCGACTTGGTCAATTTGGGGTTTGATAGCGCTATTCCTGCCGAGACAGGCCGACTTGGTTATCACCCTGCGATCCTGCAGTAAATTCAAAGCCGTCAACAACCGCGACCGCAATTTCACCAGCGCCAAACTAAAGCGGCGAATGGAAGAAATTGAATCGTGCATCAACCGTTACCTGACGGCACTGGATGCTGCCGATCGGCAAGAACCAACAGCTTCCGAGCCCAGTACCGCGCGGCTGGAATAGAAAATCGCCAAGCTCAACTCTCAAATGAAAGGGCTTCAGGCAATCGAAATACAGCTCAATGAATCGCCGGATAAACAAGTCTTACTGACCGACCCAGACAGCCGTTCCATGATGACGCGCGGCACGGGAATCGTGGGCTACAACGCGCAAACAGCGGTCGATACGCAGCACCATTTGATCATTGCGCACGAGGTGACCTACGTCGGTTCCGACTGCGATCAACTCAGCTCGATGGCCAACCTGGCCCGCGAGGCGATGGCGTCAGATACGTTTTCAGTAGTGGCTGACAGAGGTTACTTCAAAAGCGAACAAATCCTGGCTTGTCACGATGCAGGCACCACCGCCTATGTGCCCACGCCGATGACTTCGGGAGTCAAGGCTGACGGGCGTATCAATAACGATGTTTTCATCTATGACACAGCGAAAAACGAATACATTTGTCCGGCTGGAGAGGCGTTGAACTGGCGCTTTTCCAGCGTTGAAAAAGGCCTGAAGTTACACCGTTAATGGAGTTCCAACTGCCAGGGATGCGCATTGAAACCGAAGTGCACACCGAGCAAGCAACGGCGAGTTCGGCGATGGGAGCATGAGGCCGTATTGGAGGAAATGCAGAACAGGCTGAGTAACGCCCCAGAGATGATGCGGATCCGAAAACGGACAGTTAGCATCCCTTCGGCGCGCTCAAGCAATGGATGGGCGCGACGCACTTCCTGACCCCGAAAAGCTCAACGGGGTGAGCGCCGAGATGAGCTTGAACGTGCTCGTCTACAACCTTAAGCGGGTCATGAAAATTCTTGGTACTAGCGTTTTAATGAAGGCGCTGTCGGCCTGAAGAGGTCTTTATTTTGGCCACCCAGCAAGATAGAAGCGACGCTGAGGGCTCCTAGGCCCAAGTGATGATCCGCAGGGCTTATTGTGAGCAATTACTCAGCTAACAGCCGTCGGCGCTAAGCGCCGACAGTGCAAAAGCGCGTTTTTACACACTCTGGGTCGATAGCCGCCTATTACAAAAGGCAGCAATTGACAGAACGCGTGGGCCATAAAGAGCAGCGTCGCGAGCGCCAGCCAGCCAACGGAGGCGCCGACGATCCGGTCGATATCCAGGTCGGGGCAAATAATATCTAGAGCAATATTCAGCGAGCCGGTGACGCGATGGCCTCACAAGCTGGCGAGTAAAATTTTTCTAAAACTGCACCCTAGATACAACTGCATGTCGTCTTGGGTGTGGCCGGAGCGTCGATATACAAAGGGGTGAATCGGCAACGTATAACAACACCAAAAAGTTTCAAGATGCTCTCTTGGTCCTCAACGGCCAACCGCAATAACATCAACCTCTACCAATGTACCTGGTAGCGGCAGGGCGACAACCTGAACAGCGGTTCGAGTTGGCTTGTTTGGCTGATCTGAAGACCCGAAAAACATATTGTAACTCTGCTGGAAGCCTGAGAAATCGAGTTTCCCGTCCAACTCTACGGTTCCCACAAGAAAGACTCGAATTTGAATAATATCAGCCATGGATAAATTGCACCCTTGCAGGATTTTATTGATTTTATTGAACACCGAAAGGGTCTGTGTTTTTGTGTCGCCGTAGGATGATATTGTGCCTGGAGGTGCTTCAATATCAAACAAATCCGCCAGAATACCGCTGACGTATGTAAGAGAGGATGTGGCCGGGATAGTCACAGTCTCTGAATACGCCGCAGTTTCAAGGCCGGTGCGCACGATGTCCATATTCATATATAAATCCTTTGCTGATAGGTTTTTAACGTCAGCTAGCCGCTCGATTTACAGTATCGAGGACGCGACTGTACGGGGTAAGTGTGAGAGTTGAATGAGCTTTAGTTAAAATCAAGTGAACAGAATTCACCCAAGGTGTGAGCTTTTTTACGCTGCACGATTTCAAACCTTGTTGCAAGATATTTCGAAACAATCCCCCAGAGATGAAAAAAATTTGCGGATTCACTGAGTTTTTTTGCTGTGAAGATTGTTCCTTGAACGATTGCGTTGTCTGGGGTGACGCCAGGAGCCCGGATTTCAAGGCAGGAATGGGTGTTGACTATCTGAGATAGAAGCTTTAGATTATTTGGAACGATCATTCCAGAGCGCGCAACCCTATGAGACCAAAGGAGTTTGATTCAGATGCCATAGCCGAAGCGGCTATGCGTGTTTTTTGGTTGCGAGGGTATAGCGGGGCAAGCATTCAGCATCTTGTAGAAGGAACAGGGCTTGGACGAGGAAGTCTCTACAATGCGTTTGGTAGCAAACTAGGTCTCTATGAGTTTGCGCTACGTCGTTATTACCAACTCACTGCGCCAAACATCTCGATTTTATCCGAGGAAGGGTTGGTACGAGATATCGTACGCAAACTGCTGATGAAGATTGTTTCGGAAGAACTCAATGATAAAGAGAGTCTGGGATGCATGGTCGCCAATGCCTCGTTGGAGTTGGCAAGGCATGACCAAGACATAGCAAATTTGGTCGCCCAAAACTTTACCCGTATGGAGCGTGCCCTCAAGGAGTTGATAAAACGAGGCCAGGAGAGCGGTGAAATATCAGCAGAAAAAAAACCGGGCGCCCTCGCCAGATTTTTTGTCAATACCATTCAGGGTATTAGGGTGCTCGGCAAAGGAAGTGAACAAGAAGAACGCGCGGAAAGACTGGAAGATATTGTTAATGTCGCAATAAGCGCTCTTTGAGAGCAACGATTTGGCAGTGACTAGGTGAGTAGATTTTTTTTGCCTAGTATTGTACTGATCGTTCCATAATGCTGTCTGTTTTAGACAAATGTGTTAATTGGATGTAAACGGGCGCTGAGCACATCTATTGCTAAAGCGTCTTTGCTGTACTGATTGATAAACTTAAACTAACGATCGATAGGGATATAAAATGACTAACTTTTCGCAAGCATCCGCTCAATCCAAAACGGTTGCGGTACTTGGGACTGGCATTATCGGGGCTGCGGTAGCGCGTAACCTCCAGAAAAATGCATTCAACGTAAATGCGTGGAATCGTACTTATGAGAAAGCAACAGCTCTTTCGGTTTCGGGCGTCGAAGTGTTTGAAAAAGCAGAAGATGCGGTACGTGGTGCAAGTATTATCCTGACTGTGTTGAAAGACGGTCCTGCAGTACTTGAGGCGATGAAAGCCGCGCTGCCAGGCCTTGTAAAAGGTACAGTTTGGCTTCAGTTGAGCACCGTAGGTGTCAAAGCGAATGAAGAACTGACTGCATTTGCCGAGCAACATGGTCTGGAGTTCTATGACGCACCGGTTCAAGGCACTCGTGGACCTGCCGAACAAGGGCAACTGATCATCATTGCATCCGGCAGCCTGTCGCAACGTGAAGCGATTCAACCCATCTTCGATGCGATCGGCAAACGTACCTTGTGGGTTTCTGAGCAAAGCGGTGTTAGCAGCAAGTTGAAATTGGCTCTTAATAGCTGGGCTTTCGCCCTCACTCACGGCATTGCAGAAAGTTTGTCTATCGCGGAGGCACTAGGCGTTGACCCTGCTCTAGTGGTTGATGTCGTGAAAGGTGGTCCTATGGACAGCATGTATTTTCAGCTGAAGGCGGCGTCGATTCTGTCTGGCGATTACACCGTTAGCTTCTCAGTGGCGAACGCTGTCAAAGACGCTGAGCTGGTCGTTGAGGCAGCCAAGGAGGCTGGCGTAAAGGTAGATGCTGTAGCGGCCGGGCTAAATCGTTTCAACCGCGCTCTGCAAGCCGGTCATGGCGACAAGGACATGGCCGCTTCGTACCTTGCTAAATAATAGCAGCAGTACTGTGTAGATCCCACGAACTATATAGGCCGGTGCTAATACCATCGGTTCTGAGATAAATTATGTTTGATGCACTTGGATATCGCCTGAAAGTAGGGATTGTACTCCCTTCAACTAACACTTCCATGCAGCCAGAAACAGACTCTCTCAGGGTGCAGGGAGTTACAAATCATGCAAGCAGGATGCTGATTCAAGACCAGTTGATGGACAAGCAAGCTGGTTTCAATAGTGTCTTGAACAATATCCGAACGTCCACAGGGGATGCTATTCATAGCTTGCTCACGTGCAAGCCAGATAGGGTGATTATTGGTGTTTCACCCGAGAGTTACTGGGACGGCCCGGGGAGCCATGAGCGTGTAATGGATTCATTTTTGACCATGACCGGAGGAGTACCCGTAACGACCAGTCCAGACGCCTATCAAGCGGCATTTAGAGCCTTTGGCAATATCAAGCGTATCGCGGTAATTACCCCGTACCTGCCAGTGGGCGATAACACCGTCAGCAAGTTCTTTACGGATAATGGTTATGAGGTCGTTGCAATTCAGGGGCTTGGAGCCTACAGCCCAGCCCAGATATCGCACATCTCCCAAGAGAAAATATTTCAGACTATCAAGGAAGTTGATAGCGCTGATGTGGAAGCCATCGTTCAGGTGGGTACAAATGTCGCAATGGCTCGTGCGGCTGCGATTGCTGAGGCTTGGTTAAACAAACCAGTCATCTCCAACAATGTCGTGCTCTATTGGCATGCGCTGAGACAGAGTGGCCTCATAGACTCTTTCAGCGGATTCGGATCTCTTCTAGAAAATCACTAATAAATATATAAACAGCTCTGAAGCTTTCGTTTCGGAACTCTGCGTCATGAAAATCGGCGCGACGACTGCTAGTCGCCGATTAATGTTCGAATGAAATATCTGACTTGGCGATCATGTTAATGATACGTCTAGCTTTGCTGTGCCGATTTTTCAAATACTAAAATAAAGGAAAGGAATCAAATGAAGGTTGGAGATTCAATCATTGTAGGGAAACAGAAAAGCGATAAAGAAAAGTACAAAAATTTTTCAGATGGCAGTGACTTGACACTGGTGGATTTGTTTCTGCATCAATGCTCGGAGTCTCCAGAAGTTGTAGCCGTGATTGGAGAGGAAGGAGCGTTGACCTATTCAGAGCTGGATGTAAAGAGCAAGTTGCTTTCTGATGAGTTTGTAAGTTTCGGTGTTCGAGTAAATGAATGTATCGGCATTTATGCTGAGCCATCAATGGATATGATGATTGGTACATGGGGAATTCTCCGCGCCGGGTGTGCCTATCTGCCGTTGGCTCCAGAATATCCCGATGAACGAGTCCGTTATATGATTCAGGACTCGAAGATCAAAGTGATTTTTACCCAGATTCATTTAGTCAAAAAGTTGAAGGAACTGGCTCTTTCTGACGTGATCATTGTCACGCTGAACGACGTCAAGCTGAAATCAAATTTTGAGGTTGACTCCTCAAATGCGCGGACTAAAAGACTGGTAGGTAGCTGCCTTGCCTATGTAATTTACACGTCGGGTACAACCGGAAAACCGAAAGGCGTTGAGATTGAGCATCGTAGCATTCTTAACCAGCTGCTGTGGTTGAATAAAGAATACAAAATTGATAATAAAAAAACGATCTTGCGTAAAACACCTATGAGCTTTGACGCTGCGCAATGGGAAATTCTCTCTGTCGCACTGGGCTCCAAAATAGTGATGGGCAAGTCAGGTATTTATCGCGATCCCTGCGCGATGATAGAAACTATACAGCAATTTAACGTCAGTACTATTCAGTGCGTTCCTACATTATTACAGGCACTGATTGATGAGCCAGAATTCGTAGCGTGTACAACTCTTTCGCAGATTTTCAGTGGAGGTGAAGCACTCACGCGAAAGCTTGCGAAAAGCTGCCTCGAGGTTATGCCGGGGTGCAGCCTGATAAATCTTTACGGCCCTACTGAGTGCACGATCAATGCTTCGGCTGTCACCGTCGATAATCAGATGGTTTTAGATGGCCCTAAGGTAATCTCCATCGGTTTTCCAGTTAGTAACACTAGTTATTATATTATCGATGGTCATGAAGTTGTTCCGAGTACAGAAGTTGGCAGGGTCGGTGAGTTGTATATTGGCGGTTTGCAGGTCGCACGTGGCTATTTGAATAAGCCGGAACAAACGGCCGAAAAATTTATAAAGTTATCGGTGAGCGATGCCAAACAAAAGATTCGACTTTATCGAACTGGCGACCTCGCAAGCTGGAATAGGGATTGCAGTGTTCAATTCGTTGGCCGCGTCGATAACCAAGTAAAACTACGGGGTTATCGTGTTGAGTTGGACGAAATTCGTGTAGCCATTGAGAATCATGATTGGGTAAAAAGCGCTGCCGCTATTATTGATAGTGATTCACACACGGGTGTTCAGACTTTAGTCGCGTGTTTAGAGTTGAATCCACGTGAGGCAACGCTTATGGATCAAGGAAACCATGGTGCTCATCATCAATCGAAGGAAGGTCGAGTCCAAGTCAAGGCACAACTGAGCAACCTTGGGTTGCGAAGCGATGCGGAAAATGCAGGGAAACCGGTCATCGTTCTTCCTCATAAAATGGCTTCAAAGCAACAAAGGAAGCAAGCGTTTGCTCGGAAAACATACCGTTTTTTCGAAGGCGAAGCGATCTGTAAAAAAGATATTGTAGAATTGCTGGAGCACCGCGTCATCGCAACAGAGTCGACAAGTATAAGCGAAGTTTCCATTAACACGCTCGGAGAAATACTTCGAACGCTCGGCCCCTTTACAAGCCAAGAGCGTTTGTTGCCGAAATATGCTTATGCGTCGCCAGGTGCTCTTTATGCGACGCAGCTTTATCTCGAAATACACAATGTCGCAGGCCTTGTTTCAGGTTACTACTATTTTTCACCGATTGACCATGAACTCGTTTTAATTCAATCAATTGAGGGAGGGCGTACTCACAGATTAACCATCCACTTTATGGGTAAAAAATCAGCCATCGAAGCGGTCTACAAAAATAATATAATTGAAGTTCTGGATATGGAAGCAGGGCACATACTCGGATTGCTCGACTATGTTTTGCCCGCTTATGGATTAGGCATTGGAATTGGACAATTTACGCCTAATGTCAGGGTGTTTCTGGAATGTGAAAATGATAATTTTTATATCGGTAGCTACGATGTTGTGCCCTCGGTAGATAGACGTTTGGGTGGGCCTGTAGAGTTACTGGTCCAGACCCATGCTGGTAAAGTAATGGATCTTAACGAAGGTCAGTATCGATATTCAAAGGGTGAGTTTTTGAAGATTTCCCCTGATTTGATATTGAAAAAGCATGTGATTGCAATTAATCAGCAGACATATGAAAACGCAAGTTTCGGTATCTCGATTGTCAGTAAAGATTTTGACGGTTGGAGTAACTATGTTGACCTCGGCAGAAGACTTCAACAACTACAACAAAATGGAATTAATATCGGATTGATGTCCTCTGGATACAGCAGCAAAACCGGAAATGATTTACTGACCGCCAAGAGATTGAACGCAATCTTGAAAGATGCTGATTTCGGCTCTGGCCCTTCGTATTTTGCCCTGGCTGGTCGAGTCAGTGAAGAGCAGATTCGTAGTGAAGGGATGAAAGAAGACGCTGTGCATTCAAAAGGGCCAGCGGAAATAATAAAGCAGGATTTGATCAGTTTTTTGCCTGAGTACATGATTCCCAATAAAATCATTGTACTTGATAAATTACCTCTGTCCTCCAATGGGAAAGTTAATGTTCAGCTGCTTAAATCTCTCGTTGAGGGGCAGCGCGTAAAAAGAGCATATATCTTGCCTCGCTCTGTCATGGAGAAAGAAGTTGCGCGGATATGGCAAGACGTTATGAGTTGCGAGTCATTGTCAATAACCGATGATTTTTTTGAAATGGGCGGGAACTCGCTACTGGCTGTTGTGTTAATCAACAAGATCAATAAGGCTTTGAAAGCTTCGCTGCCTCTGCAGACCATTTTCTCAGCTGCAACGGTTGAAGCACTCGCCATGCTTCTCGAGGAAAGGAAAACCCAGCAGATTTCTCGTTTGATTAAATTGAATATTGAATCAACCGGTGTGCCAATTTATTGCTGGCCAGGGCTTGGCGGATACCCAATGAATTTGCGCTTGCTTGCAACAAGTAACGGTTTGAACAGGCCATTTTTTGCTGTGCAGGCACTGGGTATCAATGAAGGGGAGGTTCCCTATTCAACGATCAAGGCGATGGCGGCGCAAGATATTAAACTGATCAAGGAACATCAAAAACAAGGTCCGTATACGCTGTGGGGGTACTCTTTTGGTGCGCGAGTCTCCTTTGAGGTTGCGTATCAACTCGAGCAGGCAGGGGACATTGTTGATAATTTGTTTTTGATTGCTCCAGGTTCACCTGAAGCACGGAAATCAGAGAATTCTGTATCTGTGCACTCGACAAACAGGCTTAATCGGGATTATTTGACAATTCTCTATTCTGTTTTTGCCAGTTCTATCTCAGGCCCTGAACTCGCTCAGTGCTTGTCGTCGGTGACTACGAATGAAGACTTCATCGAGTTTGTGGCCGCTCGATACCCAAGCTTAGATTCGAGTGTTATTGAAAGAATCGTAAAAATTGTTGAGTTGACCTATGAGTTTAAATACACATTCAAGGAGCTGACTGAACACGCGATCATTGCCCCGATTTCAATTTTCAAGGCGGTTGGTGATGATTACTCGTTCCTTGAGGCGTCTTTAGGCGGTCTGACAGCAACTCATCAAGTGTTTGAACTTGGTTTTGATCACTATGAAATTCTAAAGGAGGCAGGGGTAAATAACCTGGTTGATGCGATTGTGTCAAGGATGTTGCAGCTTGAAGCTATGGCACCTAAAGCTACGTTTTTTTTGTAGAGGGTGCCGTCATGCCTCATGTAAATATAAAGTATTTTCGTAACGACATTTCTGAAGAGCAGAAGCGACAGATCAGCGAAGGTGTTTCGCAGTTACTGGAGTCGATTTTTTCGTGTAGTGCAAATGTAATATCAATAGCGCTCGAGCCTATTGACCCCCTTGGATGGCACGCGGAGGTTTATGAACCCGAGGTCCTCCAGCGTGCGCATCTACTTTGCAAAGCCCCAAATTATTAAAGCGGTGAATGTATTATGACAGCTCAGGACAATAGCTTTTCCAGTCGACCGATTTCCGATATCGACTATAGCGAGCGTATTCCCGTTTGGAAACTACTGGCGTTTACGTTAGCGGGTTTCATTGCCATCATGACTGAAACCATGCCGGCGGGCCTATTACCACAGATTGGGTTGAGCCTCGGAGTTTCAGAAGCGTTTGCCGGTCAGTTGGTAACCCTTTATGCCTTGGGTTCGGTTTTAGCGGCGATCCCTATCGTTGCGGCCACTCGCAGCTGGCGGAGGAGACCACTGTTTCTTCTGGCTATTTTTGGCTTGCTGGTTTTCAACTCGATCACGGCGCTTTCTTCCAATTTCGTCGTGATACTTGTCTCGCGTTTTATCGCGGGGATGGCCGCGGGTCTTATTTGGGGACTGCTGGCTGGCTACGCCAGACGTATGGTACCTAACCATCTTCAGGGGCGAGCGTTGGCCATTGTCGGTGTGGGCCAACCCATTGCTCTGTCGATTGGCGTTCCATTGGGGACCTGGTTGGGCGGCCTTTCGGATTGGAGGGGTGTATTTTGGATAATGTCAGGGCTCTCATTTGCCCTGTTGGTTTGGGTCAGATCCTGTATTCCGGATTTCCCAGGCCAGTCGTCTTCAAAGCGTCAATCCATTCGAGACATTTTTCTTACTCCGGGCATCCGGTCAGTGCTCTTCGTGATCTTCGCCTGGATCTTGGCCCACAACATTCTCTACACCTATATCGCGCCTTATCTGGCGTCTGTCGGCCTCGCCGACTACGTTGATGTGGTGTTGTTTCTGTTTGGTGCGTCTTCCGTTCTGGGAATCTGGATAACCGGGGTGTTTGTAGATCGTTCACTCAGGACTCTGACGATTCTTAGTCTTACACTGTTTGCCGTGGCTGCATTAATCATTGGCATCGCCAATGGCAGCTCAATTATCACTCTTGTGGGGATCGCCTTGTGGGGGCTGACCTTTGGTGGGGCGCCGACGCTGTTGCAGACGGCTATCGCGGATAATGCGGGTGAAGGGACAGATGTCGCGCAATCAATGTTGGTCACCGTGTTTAATCTCGCGGTCGCCGGCGGCGGGCTTCTAGGGGGCGTGTTACTTCAGTATGCAGGTCCTGGCTCTTTCCCTTGGGCTCTATTCGTTCTTGCAGTTCTGAGTCTACTGGCCGTATGGAATGCGAGTAGTCATGGATTCCAACCTGGTCGTCGTTCATAAGTCTTTTTGAACGGTCGACTGCGTATTGTTTGGCGGCTTTGTTCAGCTAATGTGGTACTCCTGTTACGGGAGTGCTGCAGCCCCAACCGTGCTGCTTGACCTTGCGGTCGTATTTAGACAGCGGGTAAATGTCTGATTACTGCCGATCACGGCAACCTCGAGCAATTGCTGGACATCGACTCTGGTCAGGCCCACAGGGTTCATACCCCCCTAATTCTGGTTAGTAATCAACCTGGCCGTGCAGGACTGGAGAACGGCCGGTTTGCGATATCGCTCCAACGCGGCTGAGATAGCCAGCGCCATGGCCGCTTTCTGCCTGTCACGACCGACCGAAATCGACCCTAAGCTGACTGTGGCGACAGATGGAGGTCGGCCCCGAACAGACATTCAAGAGGGGACATCATTGGGATAGCTACGAAGCGCCTCATAGGTCAATCCACTCAAAATATATGAGGCTCTCCATTCGAGAGATCCTGGATGTGACTCGCACAGCAAGCGAGCGATACATCCAGCTTCACCCATTGAAATATCTTCCACTTCAGCGATATCTCCAGGAGCCACCTCCCGGGAGTTCAACCAATCAGAGAGCACTACCTTTGCTTGGCCAACATCGATCAGCTTTATGATGTCGCCTTTGGGAAGTGTCATGAAGTCTCGCCTAAACTTGTGCCGGTATCTGGTTTGTAAACGCGCTTGGAGATTTGCGAAAGGACTGCTTCTGGCCGAAAGCAGTCTCTCGCGACATACAATGATTGGCATACAACGTAAAACCGGGATCAGACCACAAGTCAAATATAACCCCCGCTTTTACGATGGTAGCCTGACCCCGTTTTTTTTACGCTACAGCGTCGGTAACCGGTCCAACGCACAAGTACGTTCTATTTTCGGCTCACCGGCGGTGGGCAAGCGTACGCCCGAATCGACATTGAATATGTCGATGTAACACCGGCTCAGCGAGCCCGGGACGTCGACAATCCCTCCCTTGATCACATAGCGTGCGCCCGGCGCAAATTCGCTGACAAACGCTACGCTGCACGAGCGATTGGCATTGGCCACGCCGCGCATTTCCAAGTGCAGCGGTTTGCCGGCTTCAATCGGAAAAAAACCCTCCGGCGTCGAGACATTCTTATAAACGGAAACCAACTGCTTCCCCATCCCCGACTCAGTCGCCACGGTTCTTCCGTATTTGCAGCCGATGGCAGGCGCCTGGACCAGAGTCACGCCGTTCGATAATTTTCCATAGAGACCAGTTCGCTGCGGATCATCGCCTGGGGCGCCCCCGCAGGCACAAAATATTTCGGCGCTGGGGCGCAGCCTGCAAGCAGCAGAACTGAACACAGGTAAAGAGGCTTCATAATTTCCTTATTAATGGCGGAAGAGGCGGCGTTAACAGGCCTGATCAATCAGAATGAGTCAAGCAATAAGTGAGAAGAACGAGCGTCTGACCAGGCTTGAAATAAAGGTGAATCGCCCCTGGTTTACTAGATAGGCGCAATGGCCGCATTTGGCCGGTAGCTGCCAGCCACGAAAGGCTGCTTCCGGCCACCAGCAGCCCCTCATGAATGAATACATCTAACCCGAAGCGGACACAGCGGGATCGTCACCATTGCATGGGACAAAGCCTCTGCGACAGCCCGACAAGGCGCGTCCAGAGCGGCCTATCCAACCAGAGCGCGGGAGCAATCATCAAGGCTTGACCACCGGAATCGCCGGAAACTGAAACCCGTCGTCCACTCTTTTTTGGGTGAAGTCGTCGCCGCCGTCTCGCGCCTTGCTGCGGTAAGTAGTGGCGGTTAGTTCGATGATTTCATAGGCGTCATTAAGGTGAGGGTTTCCTGGTTTGGCAAAAATGATCTGATCCCCCTCTTGTCTCCCGGTAGTGATGGTGAAGTAGATCTTGCCAGACACTCCCCATAGGCCAAATTCCTTTTGCTCAAACCATTCGCCGGAGTTGTCGGTCACGCGGAACTTCACGTTGAAGGTGCCATCGGCGCGATGTTCACTCAGTTGCTGCGTACGTTTACCGTCGAGGGTGGTCGCTTCGCCGTACCACTTACCGATCATCAGGGCGTGTTCCTGTACCTGAAGGGTAGAGAGGGGTTTTACGGCATGGACAAGGGGTTGTTGACCACAGCCGGACAGGCACGTAAGGGTAAGCGCTAAAGCGAAAATCTTGAACACGTAAATTCCTTGGCGAATTAGCCCGCAGCCTGTCGATCCCTCTCAACTGGGAGACTCGGCTGATTTACTTGGTAGGCAAATAATGAACTTCAATAATAGTCAGGGTGATAACAAATGGTCACCCGTTTTTTCGGCGTGCTTTCCTGCAAGTACGGCAACGAGCCCTGCACCCTTTAGTGGCAATTCATCAATCTAGCAATCCCGCGGCCGTTCCTGGACTCAGGAACTCGATGACAGCAGCGGCGAAAAGTTCTGGCTGATCCAGCATGATGAAGTGAAAACTGCCGTCAATACGCCTGAAGCTGATAGTTGGGGTCGAGACATAGGCGTTACGGAACATTGCATCAACGTGGGACGCCTCTATGCCGTAAAGCGGGTCATAGGCATAGACGACCTCGACAGGCACCTTGATGCGTCCAAGCTCAGGTCGCAGGTCAGTGACCATCAGCTCATACATGGCATTGGCCATAGTCTCTCGGTCCGAGTTTATCCCCGCTGCGACCAAGGCTGGCCTGACCGCTTCAGTTTTGGCGAGGCGGGCGATAGCGGCATGCTGCATGGTTTGCGCCTGCTCAGGCGTTGCCGCGAACATTGCATCGCGCATCGCAGCCGCCTGCGGGGTCGCCGTTTCACGGGTCGCGAAGGGATCAAACAGCAAGGTATAAAAGGGCATCGCATCGACAATCATCAGGCGTCCCACTTGATCGGGATGACGAGCACCCAGCATCAGTGCCGCCTCACCACCCAACGAATGACCGATGATGACCGGCGCCTCGAGGCGCTGGCTGCGGATGTATTCAGCGATCGCCTCCACCGTCGGCGCAACTACTTTCCCTTCTGGGTCGGACACAGCAGGCGAGCCGGCAAAGCCAGCTACCTGTACAAGATGGAGCCGATGGCTCTGTCGTAATCTGGAGGCCAAATCAGCCCATACGTCGCAGGACGAGGCAAATCCTGGAATCAGGATGATATCTGTTCCCGAGCCTTGTACCCGCACCGAGATAACACCCTGGTTGACAGTTTCCAGCGGCAGGGGCGCAGGCTGGGCTGGCGATGCAGACAACAGCGCCAATGTGGTGCCGATCCCGGCAAGAATCATTTCTGCACGCATAGCGTTCTCCTTTTCGCGCAATGCGAGCTGATTTTTACGATTTCATGGGTGCCAATTAAACCGACAAACAGGCAGGTTAACGGGATCATAGCCATTCCTTTGACCGAGGCAATATTTCCACTATACGGCGCACACAGGCACTAGAAAACTAGCGCCGCCTGCAATCCTTAGCATCCCCCCAGAAAAAAAGATGGCCCCCTTCGACAGTCGGAGAAGGACTGAGCCGAGTTCATTGGGACAGTTTGGCAATCACCTTGATCTCGAAATCAAAACCGGACAACCAGGTCACGCCAATAGCGGTCGCCGTCGGATAGGGCGCTTCGCCCCAGTACTCGGCCACTACTTCCCAGATCGTTTCGAATGTCGAGGCGGGGTCGACCATGAAGATGGTCGTGTCGACCACATCCTCGAAACTACTGCCGGCCTCGGTCAGGATCGCGTTGAGATTGGCGAAGGCCAGGCGAACCTGTGTCGCGAGGTCCGGTTCGGCCGAGCCATCCTTGCGGCTGCCGACCTGACCGGATACGAACAGAAAACCGTTGGAGCGAATCGCTGGTGAGTAACGGTGGAGCTCGTACAGTGCATGGCGGTCAGGCGGGAAAACCACATCACGTTTGCTGGTCATTGCATCTCTCCTTCGGGGCCGACGTGGCCCGCTGATTACGAAGGAACCAGTGTAAAAACACGGGCGACCCGAATAAACGCGCAACGCTGGTCATGACTGTTTGTAGAATCCAAACTATCCAGAACCCCAGTGAGGCGTGAAATGGACCGTTTCGATGCAATGCAGGCCTTTGCCCGCGTGGTGGAAACCGGCAGCTTCACCAAGGCGGCCGCCACCCTGCACATGAGCAAGACCACCGTGACGCAGCTCGTTCAGCAACTGGAAGCGAGGCTGCGTGTGCGCTTGCTCAACCGCACCACACGCAAGGTCAACGTCACCGCCGATGGCGCGGTCTACTACGAGCGCGTCATCCGGCTACTGGTCGATATGGACGACGCCGAGACCAGCCTGTCCAGCGCATCGATGACACCGCGCGGGCGGCTGCGGGTGGATGTGCCCAGCCCGTTTGCGCGGATGCTGCTGATACCCGCCTTGCCGGGGTTCTTTGCACGCTACCCGGAAATCCAGCTGACCCTGGGCGTGAGCGACCGGATTGTCGACATCATTGGCGAAAACGTCGACTGTGTGGTGCGCGGCGGCGAAATCATTGATCAGTCGCTGATGGCAAGGCATGTGGGCGATCTGCACATCGGTATCTATGCCGCGCCCGGCTATCTGCAGCGCTTCGGTACGCCAGCGCACCCCCAGGAGCTGGAGGAGGGCAGGCACAGTACCGTTGGCTTCCTCTGGTTTCGCACAGGCAAATCCTTGCCCTACGCGATGCAGCGTAGCGAGGAACGCATCGAGATCCAGGGGCGCCCGCAACTGACGGTCGACGACGGCAATGCATACCTGGCCGCCGGCCTGGCGGGTCTGGGCATGCTTTGGCTACCGCAGTACATGGCCAAACCGCACCTGGCCAGCGGCGAGCTGCTGCCGCTGTTCGAGGACTGGCACATGGCGCCCATGCCGATGTACCTGGCCTTCCCGCCGAATCGCCATGTCAGCGCCAAGGTGCGGGTGTTTATCGACTGGGTGATAGCGTTGATGGCCGAGCATGCGCCGGTGGTTAGGTGAAACAGGTGTAAAGCCATTTCAGGGCTAGACACTCTAAACGTCCGCATTTAGCTGATCGCTGATGGTCGGCTTGGCTCAGATTCAAACGCAGATTGAGCAAGCCGGTCTCTCACCCAGCCGCTCGACCAACCTGATGAGATAACCGTCGGGATCCTGGACGATGAATTCGCGCTGGCCTACTTCTACATCATCAGCCCGATACCAGGTGTCCTTGCATTCTCGAAAGAGTGGAAATCCAGCCTGATCAAGTTTCCGCAAGATGGGGGCGACGGCATCAACATCAATCTGTAGGTTGATTCCTCTTCCAAACGGCTTGGTCAACGGCGCAGTCAGCCATTGGCCTGCCTGCGAATCAACCTGCTCAAGCATTACTTGAGCACCATTCAAATCAAGGTAGGCGAATCCGTCCTCCGGGCGCTGATAAGCTACCGTGAAGCTCAAGCAAGAAACCCAGAAAGCGAGGCTGCTTTCCAGGTTGGTGACCATAATCTCCGGAACCAGTGGGTTGCGTTCGAACATGAGATGACTTCCATTTCAAAGACTTATATATGCGGGCGGCATGTTCTGCACCGCGAAGGAATCAAAGTGAGCGTGATGATGCACGGTCGGCTGGGAATTATCGAGATGCGTTGAGTGGCTGCTTCTGGCCGACTGCTGCCCTTCATGACCGGCGGATTTCGACCCATAGCTGCCCTTCGCGGCGGGAAGCTAACCGCCACGAAAGGCCGCTTTGGGTCGTAATGCTGCGTCCGCGTTCTAACTCCCCCATCACTAGACCCAGCATCGAGGCCGCGCTATCTTGCCGCCGCTGCCAATGGCAAGCCATGCCTGCCAACCCGGTATTAATGAATGAAAGGATTGATCATGGAACTCATGATGAGAAGTCGGCTTTTTGCGGTGTTGATTGGCCTAGGATTTATCGCTCTGGATCAGTGGGTCAAGGTACAGGCGTTAGGGGCACTGCAATCGGACAGCTTCAAACTCGGTGGTAGTTTCGCGTGGCTGGATATCGCATTGAGCCTGAACCCTGGCGCATTCCTTAG
Organism: Pseudomonas sp. R4-39-08; assembly: GCF_003852275.1. Taxonomy (NCBI): domain Bacteria; kingdom Pseudomonadati; phylum Pseudomonadota; class Gammaproteobacteria; order Pseudomonadales; family Pseudomonadaceae; genus Pseudomonas; species Pseudomonas sp. R4-39-08. The sequence continues at coordinate 3,892,474 of NZ_CP027733.1, read as the reverse complement.
TTTGGGTGCGGGGTTGGCGCCAGGTGTAAAACAAGTGATTTTCATAGTCGGCGTGGCAGCTGTGGTGTGTTGGGCCACTTGGTGGTCCTTGGCACGCTGGACAAGCTCTCCACGGAGATCAGCGGCTGTCTACCTTCTCGCATTGGGTGGCGCCTCCAACTTGATTGATCGAGTGTTTCGTGAGGGACACGTGGTCGACTATATGGTGCTCAACCTGGGGGCTGTGCACACTGGGGTTTTCAATATTGCTGATGTTGCCATAATGGTAGGGGCTGGCATGTTGCTCTGTATTGAATTACGCAAAGACCGTGAAGCGTAAAAAACAGGAATGCTGCTGTTGAGTCACCATCGATAGCAGTTGGCTTCAAGGGACGCAATTTACGCAAAGTAGGCGTCAGTCAAACGTCCGCTTTTGGCCGATTGCTGCCCGTCGTGAAGGGGGGCGAAGTTGTCGGTCGTTTGAAATTGAAAGCGGAAGACACGTCGATAGTTTCAATGACAGAACACTTATTCAAAGGATTGCTTGGAAAACGTAGCATTGAGGGCTTCTGAGACCATTTCGCTCAGGATCGGTTTGGAGCTTGACTCCATCGCCATACCGATCTTGTCTTGTTGCTCTCTGACTTTCGCCGCGTATTTTGATGATCGGCCTTCCGATGCGAGCGAAGACAACTCCTCATCAGAGAATGATTTTTCATATGCTTGCGCGATTTTTTCATCCCACCTGGATTGATACTTGGGCAGTAGTGCGTCGATCTCTTTCGATACCGCTGAAGCCGCATCCGCATGTCCCAGCCTGCTGGCGAGAATTGTATAGGTCACCGTCCGCTTTGCCACCGATAGTGCAATACCGGGAAGGTTTCGGCCGATCTGTGCCTGATTGACGAAAATTTTGGCGTCCCGATGAGAAGGCGTTTCCGCGGACACTCCATTTGAAAGTGCACAGAGCAACGTCAATGCGAGGGCGTTGGATATAAACCTTTTCATTACTCAGTACCATTTAATGATTGAAAATTAAAATCCGTGAGCCATGGTAAGCGATTACTGGAAAGGGCGTCGAACCGCCTAAAACGGAGTGTCGGTGAGAGGCTGCTATCGGCCAGATCCGGTCAGTCATGATCTGCATTAAAGCAAGCCATAGGCAGTATGTTGCTCCTTGACCATCTCCAGATACGCTATGAACGCGTCCATGGCGTAGCCATGTTCCTTTTCAAAAATAGGTAGTAGCTCACTCAGTCGCATTGGCTCCTGTTGCCCGAACGACCAGCCGACCCGCCCGTTGATTTCGATTCGCCTGACCACATTGATGTGTCCTAACGCGATTGAGCGAGGATGGCCATGCTCATGCTGATTCCGAAAGTCGCTTGTCGCCTCATTAAAGGTTTGTTCTGCCATTCGATTCAATGAGGTAGCAAGCACTGGCCAGCGGGACCACGCTTCGCTCACGGTCTTGGCCTGCTTCATACTTGTATGACCACCATTCCAGTGCGGCGGGTTTTCAGGCCATTTCAGGAATGCAATTGCATGATAAGAGGTCGCAGTTGCTGCATGTATTAGTCGGCCACGCAGGGCTTGCGGCGCCGAGAGGCACAGAGTGGTCAGCGGTTTGACATGGTCCAACAACAGATTGTATTGATCCTCCTCTGAAGCCTTCTCGTAGATCGGACGCCAAGCGTGCAAGAAATGAATGTATCTCACGAAGCCGTTAATTGAGTTGGCAATCTCACGCAATGCATCCTGCGCAACCGTATGAAAAGGCATCGCCACCATGTTGAAGCTCTCCCCCCCAAACAGTTTCGGGTAGGGTGCCAGCTCCAGTAGCGGCGTACTTCGCCGATTGCCCCTGAACGCTGCATATAGCTCAAGGGCGCGATCATCTGTATATGTGTCGACCATGGCTACGCTCAGCAAAGGTATTCGCTGAAGACTATCTGGTATGCAGGGAAACTCGAAGTGTCAACTCACCAATCCGCCGGAAAGGTTTGGATCAGCATGGGAGGGGGCAGAAAGCGGATACAATCTATCAGCCTATCTAGGACGGCCGACTGAAGCCGGCTACAAGCGGACTGAAGCACTCTAGGCCGGGTGGCCTCATCTACCGAGCGGGGGTATTCACGGTAGCACCACGGCAGCTACTGAATGACGTTGATCGACTTCGGGATCAAGGTAACCGGCCTTCTCTTCCTCTGCGGCCTGATGATGACCCAGATGCCCAAGCAATGGCAGGCAGTGCCCGGCTGGCTACTGGTCAGTCGGGCCGGAATCGCCTCTTCTGCACGGCTATCGTCATCATGGTGAAGGTGCCAGTGCTTTTATTCGGAGCATTGGTATTTGCTGGATTTAAAACGAGAACTGCAAATATAGGTGATCAGGATAGTGATCGACGCAAAGATGGGGAGACGCTGTTAATTGAGCAGTCCCCACCGAGAAACCAAGAAACAGAAATTTTCTGTCCGCTCGCAAGAACTCTCAAAACATGTTCAATCAAAAATGACTTGAAATTAAGTTCATTTTTTATTTGTGAAAGACTCGTAAAACCATTGTTTACAATGGCGGAGACTACTGAGCGAAACACCACGTCGTAATTCTCCACATGGTCACGAGCATACAATTCAAATCCAGCGTCAGTTACTGAGATAGAAGGAAGTTCTCCTCCCAAACTATGCTGAAGATCTAATGTCCCGTGCTCACCGAGCACCTCAACTGATTCTCTTAGTTGATGTTCTGGGATGATCAATTCACCATCATTGCAAAAAGCCGAAATGCTTACATGTCTTGAGCCTGTTTCCAGCGCGAACTCGCATGCCAGTTTGTATACTAGGCTGTCTACATTATTGTGGCCGGCGACACTTGAGCCAAAGCCACCTACATATGCCGGTGGTTTGCCCAGAGCCGGCTTGTCCGAAGCACCAAAAATCGAAGCAATGATACGTTCAAGGCTGGGCTGATATGAGGCTGTATCGTGAATGCTCTCCCAAAGAGTCGCTTTCAAAACTTCAGGAACTTTGCAATCGTCGATAACAACAGGAATTAACTTACTCCCAGTATTGATTCGCTTCACACATGCAGCATCAAGCTCATGTTTGACCCAGGGTTTTTCAACGCTATTTTTCGACAACACAACTATTACTGCCTGGGCATCCTTAATCCCTTCTTCAAAAATCTTCGTTATGAGGCTGTCGCCAGGTAGCATTTCCCATTTATCAAGCCACGCATCAACTCCATTAGCCCTTAACTGCGTCGCGAAATCCAATACAAAGCGTTCTTTGTCTTCACTTGCATGACTTACAAATACTTTGGGCGACATGTCAATTCTCGCGTTCTGGTTGTGCCAGATTATGAGCATCGCCGCTAAAAAATAGCCACCACTATCAATCTGGTGTAGCGATAGCTTCGAAGCGCTTTCCAGCAGTGTACGTCTGCCGGTCTTGAGTACCGCCAACCGGTCCAGCTCCTAGCGCTTACGCTCCTCAGCTAAGTTGCCCAGCCGCACGATGTCCAGCCTTCGCGCCCGGCCCGGAGCAAATCCTAGGTGAGGCCTTCGCAGGCTGTCAGTGTGAGTCGCCCCTACTGTCGAAGACAATTTGAAGTGTCAGCTTTAGAGTGGAATCTACACTTGGCAGGTGTCAGCATTTGGCCGAAAGCAGCCTCTCGCGACATACAATGATTGGCATACAACGTAAAACCGGGATCAGACCACAGGTCAAATATAACCCCCGCCTTTACGATGGTAGCCTGACCCCGTTTTTACGCTACAGCGTCGGTAACCGGTCCAACGCACAAGTACGTTCTATTTTAGGCTCACCGGCGGTGGGCAAGCGTACGCCCGAATCGACATTGAATATGTCGATGTAACACCGGCTCAGCGAGCCCGGGACGTCGACAATCCCTCCCTTGATTACATAGCGTGCGCCCGGCGCAAATTCGCTGACAAACGCTACGCTGCACGAGCGATTGGCATTGGCCACGCCGCGCATTTCCAAGTGCAGCGGTTTGCCGGCTTCAATCGGAAAAAAACCCTCCGGCGTCGAGACATTCTTATAAACGGAAACCAACTGCTTCCCCATCCCCGACTCAGTCGCCACGGTTCTGCCGTATTTGCAGCCGATGGCAGGCGCCTGGACCAGAGTCACGCCGTTTCGATAATTTTCCATAGAGACCAGTTCGCTGCGGATCATCGCCTGGGGCGCCCCCGCAGGCACAAGGTATTTCGGCGCTGGGGCGCAGCCTGCAAGCAGCAGAACTGAACACAGGTAAAGAGGCTTCATAATTTCCTTATTAATGGCGGAAGAGGCGGCGTTAACAGGCCTGATCAATCAGAATGAGTCAAGCAATAAGTGAGAAGAACGAGCGTCTGACCAGGCTTGAAATAAAGGTGAATCGTCCCTGGTTTACTAGATAGGCGCAATGGCCGCATTTGGCCGATTCTGTTGAAAAAGTCGGCTTCGGTTTCCATGGCAGAAAAGTACGCGTCTGAGATTGAAATCTGTGTTTTGCGCAGAAGGTTCAGGGCTCAGATTTGACGTAGCAGCGTGCAAAAAAGGCGTTTCACCGCTCAATGCATGGGTACTCAGGCCGGGTCGACTTTTTCAACACAATCGGCCGAATGTTGCCTGTCGCGAGGGGCAGGAAACGACCCAAAGCGGACGTCCAGGGCGAGCTTCTGAGAATGCTCGCTAAGACGATTTATGCGGCAAAAGTAAGCACTCTTGCCTCTTGAGTATCCGCTATGAACGCATTGACTTGCTCTTGCAGATGCGGGGAAAGTTCTGGGTATTCATCTGCAAGGTATTCGATGACCGTATCTTCTTCCCAAGGGCCTAGCGAAGTCATGTAGTCAGGGTACTGATTTTGAATTTCTCTCCATGATTGGTAAGGATGCTTGGAGAGCAACATGACTGTTCGGGTGTAGATAATATGAATCTGCACGAATCTATTTCCGTATGTTGACGTCTGGGACACCGCCAGGCGAGTTTATATCCTTTTCAAGATTGCCTTCCTGTTGGCAGCTTCTGCCTGAAGAAAGTGGTGGGCTGGACGTCCGCTTCTGGCCGAAAGCCGCCACCCACTCATTCGATCCAATAGTAGCTGTTTGATTAGGCCCCTCTGTCTTTAGGCTACCAACGGCATGCTTACTAAACGCCTGCCCTTGCAGCGTGTCACCTCATTTTGTATTGCATACGCCCCCACCAGGCTCATCAAAAAGCAAATCGCCAAACCGTTGCATACGGCCTGCAACGACTCAGCGATTAATCAGGCTTTTTGATTTAAATGCTGTCAATCAACCCGTACACGGCGCCTCACGGTCAAGCAATTTGCCGGTGAGCAGTACGCCCAGTTCACTCAATTGATGAATCGCCAGCGCGACATCGCGGTGCTTGCCGTGGAGGTCTTCGGACAGGTCGAGCAGCAGGGTGCTGACGCTGGTGAAGGTTTCGAAACTGTTGGTGATAAGGGTTTCACTACTGGCGTCGGGGGTGACGCTAAAGAGCGCGGTTGAATCAGCAGCCATTGTTAAGTTCCTTGCTTGGGCCACGACCTCATCGCTACTAAACAATAAGGCGGTAGCTGTACGCAGGTTAGTAGACCGGTGAAACCTAACAAAACCGGCGCGCCCGAGGGCGCCCTACGCACAGCCACCATCAAGCACAGACGGGAAGTCTGATGGAGGGAGCGTGTGCACTTGTTAGGTTAAACCGTGGGCTACTAAACCCGATCGCCGAGAGATTCAGCGACCGAGCCACCTTAAATACGGCCACCCCAGCGCACAAGCCGGCGGATTCTGACGCAAGCGTAGGCAATGGAGCAAGGTGCCGCAGGGTGGCGAACGCTTTACCCCTTCGAACCCACAGAAAAAGCAGACCACCACCAAATCCTTCACCACGCTGTTGTAGAGTCACTGCACACCGAATTGACCACCCAGGGACCCCATGACATTGACCGTCGACACCTTGCTCAAACTCGCCATGGCCAACCCTATCAACGCTGAGATTACCGCACGCTTGCCGTCGCTGGGGCTGGAGCAGTGCATGCTTACGGCGGGCTGTCTGTTCCAGGCGGTGTGGAATCATCAGGCGAGTCGGCCGGTTGATGCGGAGGTGAAGGACTATGACGTTTTCTACTTCGACCCGGACGTGTCCTACGAGGCTGAGGATGCGGTGATCCGCAGGGCCGAGTCGTTGTTCCGGGACCTGGGGGTTAACGTGGAGGTGAAGAACCAGGCGCGGGTTCATCTTTGGTATGGGCAGCGGTTTGGCCGGCCTTACCCTCAGTTGCACTCGGCCAGGCAAGGGGTGGACCGTTACCTGGTGGCGGGTACGTGCATTGCCTTGGATATTGCCACGGGCGAGGTGTATGCGCCGTATGGCTTGGCGGATGTGGAACAGGGCGTGCTGCGCATCAACCCGGTGCATGCCGAGCCCGAGCTGTTTTTGCACAAGGCCAGGAGTTATCAGGAACGCTGGCCTTGGCTCAGGATTGTGCCGCCGGGGTCAGCCGAATAAACCGCCGAGCACGCTGCACCCGATCACCACCAGCCACGGCGGCAATTTCATCAGCATCAATGCCGCCAATGCGAGCATTGCCAGGGCCAGGTCGTAAACGCTGAAAATCGCGCTGGTCCATACGGGCCGGTACAACGCCGCCAGTAACAAACCCACCACCGCTGCGTTCACACCGGCCAGCGCGGCCTGGGTGCGCGGGCTGTGGCGCAGGCAGGCCCAGAAGGGCAGCGCGCCGAAGATCAGCAAAAATGACGGCGCAAAGATCGCCAGCAGGCCGATCAGGCCGCCCAGCCAGTCGGTAGGGGCGTGGGTCATCGAGGCGCCGAGAAAGGCCGCGAAGGTGAACAGCGGGCCGGGCACGGCTTGGGCGGCGCCGTAGCCGGCGAGGAAAACGTCGTTGCTCACCCATTGGCTGGGCACTACCTGGGCTTGCAATAACGGCAGCACTACGTGGCCGCCGCCAAACACCAGTGAGCCGGTGCGGTAGAAGGCGTCCACCAGCGCCAGCGTGGGGTCGCTCGTCCAGTCGGCAAGCAGCGGCAAGCTCACCAGCAACAGCAGGAACAGCGCCAGCCACAGCGTTGCGGCACGGCGGCTGATGGCGATGGGCAGTGCGTCGGGCTCGGCACGGGGCGCGGGCTTGAACAGCAGCAGGCCGACCACCCCAGCCACGATGATCACTGCCACCGGGCTCCAGGCAGACGGTTGCAGCAGTACCCAACCGGCGGCGCCCAGCATCAATATTATCCGCGCCCAGCCCCGACACAGGGTGCGCGCCATGCCCCACACGGCTTGGGCCACCACCGCCACGGCGACAATCTTGAGGCCATGCAACGCGCCGGCGGGCAGGGCACCGCCATAGTGAGACAGGCCCAGGGCAAACAGAATCAGCGCGATGGCCGACGGCAAGGTGAACCCGGCCCAGGCCGCCGCGGCACCCGCGTAACCGGCACGTGACAGGCCCAACGCGATGCCGACCTGACTGCTGGCCGGGCCGGGCAGGAACTGGCACAGGGCGACCAGTTCGGCATAGCTGTGTTCACTGAGCCAGCGTCTGCGGGTGACGAATTCCTCGCGAAAATAACCCAGGTGCGCAATCGGCCCGCCGAAGGAGGTCAGGCCCAGGCGCAGGAAGATCAGGAACACTGACCCCAGGCTGCTGCGGTGATCGGCATGGGTGGCGGGCAAGGTGAGGCTCCCTGGTGGCATGTGCAGAACCCGGCAAATCGATGTGGGTTGGTTAGGCACCTTACCGATTTTTCATGACGCGCAGAAGAGACGGCCTGCCTGTCATTTTTGCCGTGCACATTGAATTTATCGGCGCCGATTTGAGTCATTTAAAGCTGAGTCACTTAAAGCATAGCCTTGCCTTCCAACCCTTTAACCTCAAGGACCGACCATGACCTTCTTCATCTTCCTGCTCGCCTGCGCCGCCGCCGCCAGTACCGGTGTGATTTTCAAACCCGGCGCCTGGTACGAATCCCTGGTCAAGCCCAGCTTCACTCCGCCCAACTGGTTGTTCCCGGTGGCGTGGACGATTATCTACCTGCTGCTGGCCTGGGCCGGTTACCGCTTGAGCCTGATCCCAGGCAGCGAGATGGTGTTGGCGCTGTGGGCCACGCAGATTGCGTTGAATACGCTGTGGACGCCGGTGTTCTTCGGCGCGCATCGCTTGCTCGCCGGAATGGTGATCATTGTGCTGCTGTGGCTGACCGTGGCGGCGATGGTGGTGCTGGCAGTGCGTCTGGACCTGATTACCGGCCTGATCCTGTTTCCGTACCTGGCCTGGCTGTGCGTAGCGGCGGCGTTGAACTTCTCGATCCTGCGAAATAACCGTTGATGGCTTACCAACACTGGCCCGCCAGCGAGCCCGAACTGGCCCAGATGCGCCGCTTCAATCGCACGCTTGCGTGGTTGCCGCGCTTCAAGATCCGCAACCGCGTCACGCCGCGTGTGATCCAGGCGCTGTTGCGCACCCGGCAAAGGTTCCAGAAACCGCCTGTGGTGGAAATCCGGCTCATCGGCGCCGTGCCGGTGCGTATCCTGCGGCCCGCCGGTGCGCCCAAGGGCGTGGTGCTGGATATCCACGGCGGCGGCTGGGTGATTGGCAATGCGCAAATGAATGACGACCTCAACCTCGGCATGGTGCGCGCGTGCGACGTGGCGGTGGTATCGGTGGACTATCGGCTGGCGGTTAACACGCCGGTGGAAGGGTTGCTGGAAGACTGCCTGGCCGCTGCGCGCTGGCTGTTGGCGGACTGCGCGGAGTTTGCCGGCCTGCCGGTGTTTTTTGTCGGCGAATCGGCCGGCGGGCACCTGGCGGCGGCGACGTTGCTGGCGTTGAAGCAATGGCCGCTGTTGCTCCAGCGTGTCCATGGCGCGGTGTTGTACTACGGGGTGTATGACTTGACCGGCACGCCGAGTGTGCGCAACGCCGGGCCGCAAACGCTGTTGCTCGATGGGCCGGGAATGGTCACGGCGCTGCGCTTGCTCACGCCGGGGATCACCGATGACGAGCGTCGACAGCCGCCCTTGTCACCCTTGTATGGCGACTTCGCCGGCATGCCGCCAGCGTTGATGTTCGTGGGCGAACTGGACCCGCTCAGGGACGACACGCTGCTGATCGCCGAGCGCTGGAGTCAGGTGGAGGCGTATCTGTTGCCGGAGTCGGCCCATGGGTTCATTCATTTTCCCGTGGCGATGGCGGACAGGGTGTTGGTGTACAGCCGTGGCTGGATAAAGGCGCGTCTGCACACCGCGCAACTCACGACGCCATGCGACGCCGTCGACCCTGGTACTGAATGAGTCCAATGGGAGGTTTTTATTCGACGGTGGTCACAGTGACAGATACATGCCTTTGCAATCGCCTAAATCTGTTGGTGGTCCAAACCCGTGATTATGCATTCCTTCTTGTCGGGCGGTGGCGAACTGGCCTCCCTGATCCAGTCCAAAGATTGGTCGGCAACCCCGCTGGGGCCGATCGAAGCCTGGCCACAGAGCCTGCGCACCACCGTCAGCCTGTGCCTGGCGTCCAATTTCCCGATCAATATCATCTGGGGCCCCGAGAACACCCAGATCTATAACGACGGCTACAAGGTGCTGTGCGGCGAGTCGCATCCACGCGCCTTGGGCGAGGGGTACCACGTGACCTGGGCCAGTGCGTGGCCGGCCATCGGCGGGCCCTTCACCGAGGCGCTGGAGGGGCAAACCAGTTTTCTGGAAAACCAGCGCATGTTCCTCACGCGCAATGGTTACCTGGAAGAGACTTTCTTCACCTTTTCCATCTCGCCTATTCGTGATGAAACCGGCGGCATCGGCGGGCTGTTTCACCCGGTGACGGAAACCACGGTGACCATCCTCGCCGAGCGGCGCACCCGTGCGTTGCGCGATCTGACCGGGCAGTTGGCGGTTGCCGATGACTTGCCCAAACTGATCGCGTTGACGGTGCAGACGCTGGCAGGGTTCAACTTCGATATTCCGTTCCTGCTGTTTTATGAGTGGGACGCCCAAGGCAAGGGTTTCCGCCTGGCACAACACAGCGGTATCGCCGCCAACACCGCCGCATCACCGGCCTGGATCGACGCGGCCGACACCACGCCCTGGCCGTTGGGCGCCGCGTGCGAGCAAAAGCGCACGCTGCAGGTGGACAACATCGAGGCGCTGTTTGCCGGCGTGGCCTGCGGGCCCTACCCGGAGCCGTCCCAGACCGCCTTTGTGCTGCCGCTGGTGGTGCCGGACGACGCACAGGCCCCGTTGATTCTGGTGGCCGGCGCTTCACCCCGCTTGCCGATGAACGACATTTACCGAGGGCTCTACGAATTGCTGGGGGCAGCGCTCTCGGCGGCACTGGCCACCGTACGTGCGCGCGAGTATGAGCGCCAGCGTGCGGACGCCCTGGCGGCTATCGACCAGGCCAAGACCACCTTTTTCACCAACATCAGCCATGAATTTCGCACGCCCCTGACCTTGATGCTCGGGCCGCTGGAAGAGTCGTTGGCCCTGGGCGATACGCTGCCCGAGGATGAGCGTGAGCGGGTCAGGCTGGCTTACCGCAACGGCCAGCGCCTGCTCAAACTGGTCAACTCGCTGCTGGAGTTTTCCCGCATTGAGGCCGGCCGCGCCCAGGCGACCTATGCGCCCGTGGACTTGCCTGCACTCACGTCTGACCTGGCCTCCAACTTCCGATCGGCCTGCGAGCGCGCCGGCCTGGCGTTGATCATCGACACCACACCCTTGCCCGAGGCGGCTTACGTCGACCGCGACATGTGGGAAAAGGTGGTGCTGAACCTGATCTCCAACGCCTTCAAATTCACCCTGGCCGGGCACATCCGCGTCAGCGTTGCGCCCAGCGCCGATGGCAGCGCTGCCCAGGTGCGCGTGAGTGACACCGGCACCGGCATCGCGGCCCATGAACTGCCGCGTTTGTTCGAGCGCTTCCACCAGATCGAAAACCCTGCGGGGCGCTCGTTTGAAGGCTCGGGTATCGGCCTTGCGCTGGTGGATGAACTGGTCAGGCTGCAAGGCGGCACGCTGGACGTGACCAGTGAGGTAGGGGTAGGCACGACGTTCAGCATCAGGCTGCCCCTGGGCAATCGGCATGTCCCCAAGCCGCTGCACACCGAGGCGTTGCAGTACGGTTCTACCACCAATGTGAGTGCCTACGTGGAGGAGGCGCTTGGCTGGTTGCCGGATGCATCAGCGCTGGTTGACGTGGCCCAGACACACCCTGAGCCCGAGGCCGAGTCCTTCCAGGGCCACGTGCTGCTGGCGGACGATAACGCCGATATGCGCGCTTACGTTGCGCGCCTGCTGTACGCCGCCGGCCTGGACGTAGAGACCGTGACAGATGGGCAGGCCGCGTTGCAGGCGGCCCGCGAAAACCCGCCGCAACTGATCTTGACCGACGTGATGATGCCGGTGCTCGATGGCTTTGGCCTGTTGCGCGCCGTGCGTGAAGACCCGCGCTTGCAGGCGACGCCGGTGATTCTGCTGTCGGCCCGTGCGGGTGAAGAAGCCCGCGCCGAGGGCCTGGCCGCCGGTGCCGATGATTACCTGATCAAACCGTTTTCGGCGCGTGAGCTGGTCTCCCGCGTCACCTCCCATCTGGAGCGCGCCCGCAACCGCCGCGTGGCGACATTACGCGAAAGCGAAGCGCGGCTGCGCCTGGCGATCGACGCCGGGCAGATCGGTGAGTGGGAACTGGATATCGTCACCGACAGCACGGTGCGCGCCGAGCGGCATGACCAGATTTTCGGTTACCACGAGCGGGTGCCGCACTGGGGCATGCAGACCTTCCTGGAACATGTGCTGCCCGCAGACCGCGACGCGGTCGAGGCGACGTTCACGCGCGCGGTGGCCCAGGGCAGCAGCTGGGATTTCCAGTGCCGCATCCGCCGCGTAGATGACCAGCAGGTGCGCTGGATCATGGTGCGCAGCATGCCGCAACTCGATGCCCACGGGCGCACCCTGAAAATGTTCGGTTTGGTGCAGGACATCACCGACCAGAAACGGGTCGAGCTGGGCATGCAGGCGCTCAATGAAACCCTCGAACAACGCATCACCGAGGCCATGGAAGAGCGCAGCAAGGCCGAAGAGCAACTGCGCCAGGCGCAAAAACTCGAAGCCCTGGGCCAACTCACCGGCGGCGTGGCCCATGACTTCAATAACCTGCTGACGGTGATTCGCTCTTCGCTCGACCTGCTGGAGCGTCCGGAACTGCCCGAAGCGCGGCGCAGCCGTTACCTGGCGGCGATTTCCGACACGGTCAACCGAGCGGCGCGTCTCACCGGGCAGTTACTCGCGTTCGCCCGTCGCCAGGCATTGAAGCCGCAGGCGTTCGACGTCAGCCACAGCGTGACCTCGCTGGTGGAAATGATCGAATCGCTGTGTGGTGCCCATATCCGCGTCATCACTGAGCTTGCGCCCTACGATTGTTTCGTCTATGCCGACTCCAGCCAGTTCGATTCGGCGCTGGTCAACGTGGTGGTCAATGCCCGTGATGCGATGAAGGGCGTGGGTACCCTGACCGTCGCGGTAGCCTCCGTCGACACTCTCCCGGCCCTGCGCGGCCAGCCTGCGGTGCCGGGGGCGTTTGTGGCGATCGCGGTGAGCGACACCGGCAGCGGCATACGCCCTGAGCATCTGGAGCGCATATTCGAGCCGTTTTTCACCACCAAGAACGTCGGGCAGGGCACCGGGCTTGGCCTTAGCCAGGTGTTCGGCTTTGCCAAACAGTCGGGCGGCGAAGTGCGGGTCAGCACCGAATTCGGTCGAGGTTCGACGTTTACGTTGTACCTGCCCAAAGTCATTGCGCGGCCGCGGGAACCGGAGGTGGAGCTCGAGGCGGCGCCGATGACCGAGGGCCGTGGCACCCATGTCCTGGTGGTGGAAGACAACGTCGAAGTGGGTACCTTTGCCACCCAGGCCCTGGAGGAACTGGGCTTTCAGGCGACCTGGGCGATGAATGCCGAGCAGGCCCTCAAATTGTTGTCCGATGAGGCCGACGCGTTCGACGTGGTGTTTTCCGATGTGATGATGCCCGGCATGAACGGGCTTGAGCTGGCCAAGGAAATCCAACGGCTGTGGCCCGCCTTGCCCATCGTGCTCACCAGTGGCTACAGCCATGTGCTGGCGCAACAAGGCACCCACGGTTTCGACCTGCTGCACAAGCCGTATTCCATTCATCAACTGTTGCTGATCCTGCGCAGGGCCTGTTCGACACCTGCGGGCTCAGGCTGAGCGCAGGCGTAGAATCTGCGCGCCGTCGAACGGGTCGGTCAGGTAATGCGCCTGCACACCGAAGGTGGCCCGCAGCCGTTGGGGAGTCAGTACCTCCAGCGGTTTACCCAGCGCCACCAGCCGGCCCCGATCGAGCACGGCCAAGCGATCACAGGTCAGCGCCTGGTTGAGGTCGTGCAGGGCAATCAAGGTGGTGACCGGAAGCGCCTGCACGCCTTTGAGAATCGTCAGTTGGTGCTGGATGTCCAAGTGGTTGGTCGGCTCGTCCAGCAGCAGGATCTGCGGGCGCTGCGCCAGTGCGCGGGCGATATGCACGCGTTGGCGTTCGCCGCCGGAGAGGCTGCGCCAGGCGCGATGGCTCAGGTGTGTGACGTCCACGTCGTGCAAGGCCTGGCGCACGATGGCGTCATCCTCGCCCGACCACGGGCTCAGCGCCGACAGCCATGGCGTGCGGCCCAGGGCGACCGCATCGAACACGCGGATGGCGTCGTCGGTATCGGCCTGTTGTTCCACCACGGCCACGTGCTGCGCGATGGCGCGGCGCGACAAGTCGCCTAAACGCTTGTCGCCCAGGCGCACCTCACCGCTGGCCGGCGTACGCAACCCCGCGAGCAACTTGAGCAAGGTCGATTTGCCCGACCCGTTCGGCCCGACGATACCCAGGGTTTCACCCGCCGCAACCTCAAGGTGGACGTCGCACAGCAACTCGGCCTCGCGCACCTTGAAGCCCAGCCCGCTGCAGCTCAACACACTCATCGCGCATTCCTCCGACCGATCAGGATCAGCGCAAACACCGGCGCGCCGACCAGCGCGGTGACCACCCCCACCGGAATCACCTGGCCTTTGATCAGGGTGCGCGACAGCACATCGGCGGCGATCAGGAACAGCGCGCCGCCCAGGGCGCTGGCGGGCAGCAGACGGGAGTGTCCGGTACCCAGCATCAAGCGCATGGCATGGGGGATCACCAGCCCGACAAATCCGATGGAGCCGACAATCGACACCATCACCGCCGTCACCACCGCCGCGCAGCCCACCAGCACGAACTGCACGCGCCGCACCGGGATGCCGAGGGCGGCCGCCGAATCCGTGCCGAAGGTAAACGCATCCAGTGCGCGACGGTGCCACAGGCACACCACCAGCCCCACGACCGCCACCGGCACCGCCAGCCACACCGACGGCCAACGCACGCCGCTGAGGTTGCCGAGCAGCCAGAACATGATGCCCCGCGCCTGTTCGGAGCTGGCGGATTTGGTGATCAGGAACGCGGTGAGCGCATTGAACAGCTGCGAGCCGGCGATGCCGGCGAGGATGATCTGCCCGGTGCCGCTGGACGAGCCGCTGGCCCGCGCCAGCAGAATCACCAGCGCGAACGCGGCCATGGCGCCGACAAATGCCCCCGCCGACAACGAAACCAATCCGCCGCCCACCCCGATCAACGCGATCAGCACCGCGCCGGTCGAAGCCCCGGCGCTGATGCCCAACAGGTACGGATCGGCCAACGGGTTGCGCAGCAACGATTGCAGGATCACCCCGCACGTCGCCAGGCCCGCACCGCAGGCGCCGGCCACCAGGGCGCGGGTCAGGCGGTAGTTCCACACCACGCCTTCATCGATGGGGTCGAGTGCGTAGCCGGCTGCCCAGAGTTTGTTGGCGAGCACCTGGAGCACAACCTGCGGCGAGATGGCCGTTTCGCCGATGGCCACGCCGGCAAGCAGGGCGATCAGCAGCAGTGTGAGGGCGAGCAGGGTCCGTATCATTGCGCCAGGTCGTAGCCGTCGATGGCCGCAGCCAGTTGGTCAAGGCCGTCGAATGTGCGCAGGCTGGCCTGCAGCGCCAGGGCGTCGAGGATGATGATGCGGTTGTGTTTGACTGCGTCCATGTTGCGGGTCACGGGGTCGCTGCGCAGGAAGGCCAGCTTCTTTTCATGGTCGTCTGCGGGATAGCGGCGCCGGTCCATGCGTGCGATCACCAGGAAGGTGGGGTTGGCCTTGGCGAGGGTTTCCCAGCCGACGGCGGGCCATTCTTCATCGGACTGCACCACGTTGCGCAGGCCGAGGGTGTGCAGCATGAATTCGGGTACACCTTTATGGCCGGCCACGTAGGGGTCGCTGGCCATTTCGGCGCTGGAGAACCACACCAGCGCGCTGGCTTGCTTCAAGCCTTTGCGCTGCACGGTGGCAATGGACGTGGCCAGGCGCGCCTTGAGTTCATCGGTCAGTTGCTGGCCGCGCGCCTGTACGTCGAAGATCTCGGCCAATTGGCTGAGGCTCTTGTAGATCGTCTCGATGCGAAACGGCTGCAGTCGCGTGCCGTCGGCGCCCACCCGGTTGTCTTTGTCTTCGCAGTCGGAGGGCAGCAAGTAGGTCGGGATGTTCAGTTCCTGAAACTGCTCGCGGGTGCCCACCACGCCTTGGGGCCCGACCACCCATTCCAGCTCGGCGGCCACCAGTTGCGGGCGCTTGGCGATCACTGCTTCGAAGCTCGGTTCGTTATTGGCCAGGCGCTCGATGCGCGCGTCCTGCGCCTGGTACTGCGCCAATACGGTGTTGAACCACAGCGAGGTGCCGACCACTTTATCGGCCACGCCCAACGCATACAGCATCTCGGTGGCGGCCTGGCCGATGGTCACGCTGCGCGCTGGCGCCTGCTGGAACGTGACGGGGCTGCCGCAGTTTTCCAGGGTCAGCGGGTAGTGGGTAGGCGCGGCGTGGGCCAGGGCACAGCAACCCAGGCCGATGATCAGGGCCGTAACGCGTGGCAGCATGGGGCAATCTCCGTTTGAACCGTCGGTGAAGCAGGGCAGGTACGGTACGGAAATACACCCACGAGCGCTGCCGGCCGGGCAGGGCAAGGATGGCCTTCCCGGACACCCCGCCGGTTAGTGAGTCACTGGGCCGGCAGGTCTCCTGACTGATGCGTCATCGCCCGGCTCCGGCCTTCCCGGACAACGTCCAGTGGCAGTGGGGAGCAGGCTCGGCACCTACAGTTGCGGGGGCAGTTTCGATTGACGTCGCGGGCGGCGTTTCGAATTCCCTATTAGTCCCGTGGGGGAACCGGCGGCGCTATGGTAGTTGATTCGGCCCACGAGAGGGAGGTTGAAGTGACGCCGGTTACAGGCGAATGTCCCCAGGCCCTCGGATCAGCGCTTCGATCCGCGTCCCCGTGGCGCGCTCTTCATTGCTGAAACCGTCGTAGTCGGCCAGGTTGCCGAAGCGGATGCCGGTCAACTGCTCGATCTGGATCACACTGCGCTGGTAGGTTCTGAGCGGGCCGAAGACCAGGTCCAGTTGGCCCAGCTCGCGGCTCTGGTCGATCATATAGGCGCTGGCGGAAGGCTTGCCGTCGTCGCCAAGGTAGGCCACGACTTTCCAGAACGCCTTGGGGATTTTCACGCCCCGGTACAGGCGGTCGTCGTCGGCGAATACCGGGCCGGTAAATACGCTGGCGCGGGCTTTCCAGCGCTGGGTGTTGTCGAGAATGTAGTCCTCCAGTTCCAGCCAGGTCTTCTGGTTGAAGCCGCTCATCTGCGGCGAGCAGTTGCTGAAATGGAAGGTGTCGCCGTTGGCGGTGTTTGCGTCGTCGCCCCAGTTGGGGTCCTGGCGCCGCACCAGGTGGCCACGGTCAAGGCCGTTGCCGGCGTAGAGGTCTTCGCCCACCTGGGCCTCGAGGGGCAGGCGGCCATCGTAGGCCCAGGTGTCGTTGCTGCGCACGATATCCACGTGCTTGGCGCCGTCGATGTTGACACCGACATACAGCGCCAACCGTCGGGAACGCGACATGCTGATGGAAAAGTGCATGTAGTCCAGGCGCCCGGGCTGGGCGTCGCTGGCCTGGGCCGGGTCCAGCGTGGGCCAGGACACCGCGAAGCTGCCGAGAAAATCCTCGGCGTAGCCGCGCCGGTCTTGCAGGTCCTTGGCCGCGGTGACGCGTGGCGCTGCGGCCCTGGCTTCCAGCAGGGAGGGCGTAGGCGTGATCAAGGGGCGAAGGTCGGCGAGCCTTGGGCGGTAGGCCAGGTCGATTTTGACGTTACGTGCGGGCATGGGGTATTCCTTATGCGGATCGGATAAACACGACTGCAACATGATTTCATGACAATTTGGCCCAGGCGGCAGACTCCGGTCTATCCTGAAGTCGTTAACCGGCCGTTCACCACACGCCAAAAAGGAGCCAGCTTATGTGTGTTCGCCAATCGCGTAACCCGATTTTCTGCCTGATCCCGCCGTACATGCTCGACCAGATTGCACGCCACGGCGATAAAGCCCAACGCGAGGTGGCGCTGCGCACGCGCGCCAAGGACAGCACGTTCCGCTCGTTGCGCATGGTCGCCGTACCCGCCAGAGGCCCCGCCCGCATGGCGCTGGTGGCGGGTGCCGAGAAACAGCGCTCGATCTACAGCGCCGACAACACCGACAGCCTGCCGGGCAAGTTGATCCGCAGCGAAGGGCAACCCGCCAGCGGTGATGCGGCGGTGGACGAGGCCTACGATGGCCTGGGCGCGACCTTCGACTTTTTCGAGCAGGTCTTCGACCGCAATTCCATCGACGATGCCGGCATGGCGCTGGATGCCACCGTGCACTTCGGCCAGGACTACAACAATGCGTTCTGGAATTCGACCCAGATGGTCTTTGGCGATGGCGACCAGCAGCTGTTCAACCGCTTCACCGTGGCACTCGACGTGATCGGCCATGAATTGGCCCACGGGGTCACCGAAGATGAAGCCAAACTGATGTACTTCAACCAGTCCGGTGCGTTGAACGAGTCGCTGTCGGACGTGTTCGGTTCATTGATCAAGCAATACGCGCTGCAACAGACGGCCGAAGACGCCGATTGGCTGATCGGCAAGGGCCTGTTCACCAAAAAAATCAAAGGCACCGCCCTGCGCTCGATGAAGGCCCCCGGCACCGCGTTTGACGACAAATTGCTGGGCAAGGACCCGCAGCCGGGGCACATGGATGATTTTGTGCACACCTACGACGACAACGGCGGCGTGCATATCAACTCCGGCATCCCCAACCACGCGTTTTATCAGGTTGCCACCCGCATCGGCGGCTTTGCCTGGGAGCGTGCCGGGCGCATCTGGTACGACGCGTTGCGCG
The DNA here is from genome assembly GCF_003852275.1 of Pseudomonas sp. R4-39-08. NCBI lineage: Bacteria > Pseudomonadati > Pseudomonadota > Gammaproteobacteria > Pseudomonadales > Pseudomonadaceae > Pseudomonas > Pseudomonas sp. R4-39-08. The sequence continues at coordinate 3,874,137 of NZ_CP027733.1, read as the reverse complement.
ACGCGCGGTTGCGGCCCAACTCGGGGTTTCTGCGTTTTGCACGTATCACTTACGATGTGGCCGGGCGTCTCTACGGCGCGAGCAAGGATGAGCAGAAGGCCGTCAAGGAAGGTTGGAAAGCAGTGGGCATTAACGTCTGACAATCCGCCAGGGCGGTGAGGAACAGCTATGCGCATCTCGATCAAGGAAAACGGCGGCCCGGCGTTTTTTCCGGGCCTGGCCCAGCCGCGCAGTGTCGAGCTGGACAAGTTACCCGAGCAGGACCAGCGGGAGTTGCGGCAACTGATCGAGAAATCGGAGTTTTTCCAGTTGCCGCAAAGCACCCAACCCTCCTCCGACAACCCGGGGCAGGTGCATTACACGCTCACCGTAAGTGAAGGTGAGCGTGAACACACGGTGTGCGTATTGGCGCCGGTGAAGTCGCAGGCGCTGGACGGGTTGGTGCAGTGCGTGCGACGGCATATTCGCTGATTGCTTAAAGTCTGATACGGCCCTTCAGGGCTGCCTGGATCCAAATGTGGGAGGGGGCTTGCCCTAATGCCAGTCAGTTAAGACGTAGCAGGAGCGAGAACTAACTTGTGGCGAGGGAGCTTGCTCCCGCTGGGGCGCGAAGCGGCCCCAAACAATGGGACCGCTGCGCAGTCCAGCGGGAGCAAGCTCCCTCGCCACAGGTTCGGTGTCGCCTTAACTGACTGGCATTAGGGCAAGCCCCCTCCCACATTTGATGTGTGTTGAAGCCAGGGCTGTTTATTTACGGTCGAACCACACCGTCTGCGCATTACAGAATTCGCGCACGCCAAAGTGCGACAGTTCGCGCCCGAACCCGCTTTTCTTCACGCCACCAAAGGCCACCCGAGGGTCGGAGACGCTGAACGCGTTGACGAAGATCCCACCGGTTTCCAGTTGGTTGGCGATGTCCCGTGCCTTCGCCGAGTCGCGGGTGAAGATACTCGCGGTCAGGCCGAATTCGCTGTCGTTGGCCAGTGCCACTGCATGGTCGGCGTCGCGTGCGGTGATGATCGACGCGACGGGGCCGAACAGTTCCTGTTTGAACGAGGTCATCTGGTCGGTGACGTCAGCCAGTACGGTGGGCTCGTAATAGTTGCCGGCGCCGGCCACTTTGTTGCCGCCGAGCAACAGGGTCGCGCCTTCTTTCACGGTGGCCTGGACCTGGCCGTGCAGTTCATCGCGCAAATCGAAGCGCGCCATGGGGCCGATGTAGGTGGCCGGCGAGGTCGGGTCGCCCATCACCAGGTTGCGGCTGGCTTCGAGGAACTTGGCGGTAAAGGCGTCGACTACGCCGTCTTCGATGATCAGGCGCTTGGCGGCGGCGCAGACTTGGCCGCTGTTCTGGAAACGGCCGATCAGCGCGGCCTGTACGGCAGCGTCGAGGTCGGCGTCGTTGAGCACGATGAACGGGTCGGAGCCGCCCAGTTCCAGCACGCATTTCTTCAATGCCGCACCGGCCTGGGAGCCGATGGCGATACCGGCGCGTACGCTGCCGGTGAGGGTCACGGCGGCAATGCGTGGGTCGGCGATGGCGCTGGACACACCCTCGGTCGTGACGTTGATGACCTCGAACAGGCCTTCAGCGAAGCCGGCCTTTTGGAACGCCTGCTGGATCAGGTAGGCGCTGCCCATCACGTTCGGCGCATGCTTGAGCACGTAGGTGTTTCCGGCCAGCATGGTCGGGATGGCGCCGCGCAGCACTTGCCACACCGGGAAGTTCCACGGCATCACGGCAAGGATCGGGCCCAGCGGGCGGTATTCGATGTGGGCGGTACCGTTGTCGACCAGGGTTGGCTCCGGTGCGAGCATGGCGGGGCCGTGCTGCGCATACCACTCGCTGAGCTGGGCGCACTTCTCGATCTCGGCGCGGGCCTGGGCAATCGGTTTGCCCATTTCCAGGGTGATCATCTGTGCCATGGCTTCGGCCTGGTCACGCAGGGCGCTGGCCAGGGCCAGCAGCAATTCAGCGCGCTGGCCGACGGATTGACGGCGCCAGGTGCGGAACGCAGCGGTGGAACGGTTAAGCGCGGCGTCCAACTGCAATTGGCTTTCGTACGCGTAGCTGGCAACGGTTTCGCCGTTGGCCGGGTTGATCGACAAGGCGTGGGTCTGGTGAGAAATAGCGTTCATGGCACCGTCCTGCTGGGATGATTGGAATGGAGCCCAGCGTACGGGGCTGTATCTTTTCTGGAAACTGAATAATATTAAGCAATACGTTCACGATTGGAGAATGATTTGGATCTGGTGCAGTTGGAAATCTTCAAGGCCGTTGCCGAGCAAGGCAGCATCAGCGCCGCCGCGCAGTTGATCCATCGGGTACCGTCAAACCTGACCACCCGCATCAAGCAACTGGAGCAGGATCTGGGCGTGGAGTTGTTCATCCGCGAGAAAAGCCGCCTGCGCCTGTCACCGGCCGGGTGGAATTTCCTCGGCTATGCGCGGCGTATTCTCGATCTGGTACAAGAGGCCCGCGCAACGGTGGCGGGTGAGGAACCCCAAGGCGCGTTTGCCCTTGGCTCGCTGGAAAGTACGGCGGCGGTGCGTATTCCCGCGTTGCTGGCGGCGTATAACCAGAAACACACCAAGGTCGAGCTGGACCTGAGCACAGGACCTTCGGGCACGATGATCGAAGGCGTGCTGTCCGGACGGCTGACGGCGGCTTTTGTCGATGGCCCGGTGCTGCACTCCACCCTGGAGGGCGTCGCGGTGTTCGAGGAAGAAATGGTGGTGATCGCACCGCTGCACCATGCGCCCATTACGCGGGGGCGGGAGGTGAATGGCGAGAATATCTACACCTTCCGCTCGAACTGCTCCTACCGGCATCACTTCGAGCGTTGGTTCTCACAGGATGGCGCGATGCCGGGCAAGATCTTCGAGATCGAGTCTTACCACGGCATGCTGGCGTGCGTCAGTGCCGGGGCAGGGCTGGCGTTGATGCCGCGCAGCATGCTGGAAAGCATGCCGGGGTTTGCGGCGGTGAGCGTGTGGCCACTGGCCGACAGCTACCGCGTGCTGAACACCTGGCTGATCTGGCGCAGGGGTACGGTGTCGCAGAGTTTGAACAGCTTCGTAAAACTGCTGGAGGAACGCGGGTTAGTAGCAGCATGAATCCAATGTGGGAGGGGGGCAGGCCCTAATCTTGTAGGAGCGAGCTTGCTCGCGAAAAACGTCAACGATAACGCGTAATTCCTGGATAAACGCGGTGGCTGTGAGTTTTTCGCGAGCAAGCTCGCTCCTACAACATCGGGAGCAAGTCGAGTCGTCGCACCGCCCCTCCCACAGTTTGACCTTCATCAGCCGCCGAACTGGAAGGTGCCCATGGCCAGCTTGGCCATGATCGCCGTGGCGCCCAGTTGCACCAGCCACAACGCCAGGCCACCGAGGAATACGCCCAGCGCCACTTGCAGCACCAGGCTTTTCTGGCGCTTGGCTTGGGGCGCGCGTGGGGTGAAGTGGTCCAGTTCGTCGCGGTCGGCGCGCAGGTCCAGGTCGTCGTTTCTCATAGGGTTCTCGCAGCAGAAGGGCAGTTGGTGTCCAGTCTAGTGGGTTCGCCAGCAAAAAGGGGGAAGCCATTGGCTTCCCCCTTCGTATAACGCTGGCAGGTTTACAGCACCTGAACGATCGCGTTGGTCACAGCACCAATGTTGGACTGGTTCAACGCCGCCACACAGATACGCCCGGTATCCAGGGCATAGATGCCGAACTCGCTGCGCAAGCGGGTGACTTGCTCGACGCTCAGGCCGGAGTAGGAAAACATCCCGCGTTGGCGGCCAACGAAGCTGAAGTCGTGGCCGGGAGCCGCCTTGGCCAGTTCGGCCACCATCTGCTCGCGCATGCCGCGGATGCGCAGGCGCATTTCGGCAAGTTCGGCTTCCCACTGGGCGCGCAGCTCAGGGTTGTTCAGTACCGCTGCAACGATCGCCGCGCCGTGGGTCGGCGGGTTGGAATAGTTGGTACGGATCACACGCTTGACCTGGGACAGGATGCGCGCGCTTTCTTCCTTGGATTCGCTGACGATGGACAAGGCGCCCACGCGTTCGCCGTACAGGGAGAACGACTTGGAAAACGAGCTGGACACAAAGAAGGTCAGGCCCGATTCGGCGAACAGGCGCACGGCGGCGGCGTCTTCGTGGATGCCGTCGCCAAAGCCCTGGTAGGCCATGTCGAGGAACGGCACCAGGTTGCGGGCCTTGATCACGTCCAGCACGTTCTGCCAGTCGGCCGGGCTCAGGTCGACGCCGGTGGGGTTGTGGCAGCAGGCATGCAGCACCACGATGGACTGCGGCGGCAGAGCGTTGAGGTCGTCGAGCAGGCCGGCACGGTTGACGTCGTGGGTGGCGGCGTCGTAATAGCGGTAGTTCTGCACCGGGAAACCGGCGGTTTCGAACAGCGCGCGGTGGTTTTCCCAGCTCGGGTCGCTGATGGCGACGACGGCGTCGGGCAGCAGCTGCTTGAGGAAGTCAGCGCCGATTTTCAGCGCGCCGGTCCCGCCGACGGCCTGCACAGTAACCACGCGGCTGGCTTCGAGCAGCGGCGACTCAGCACCGAACAGCAGGGTTTGCACGGCCTTGTCGTAGGCGGCGATCCCGTCGATCGGCAAGTAGCCACGGGCAGCGTGTTGCGCCACACGAATGGCTTCCGCTTCGGCAACGGCACGCAAGAGTGGAATCTTCCCCTCCTCGTCGCAGTAAACGCCCACGCCAAGGTTGACCTTGGCGGTTCGTGTATCAGCGTTGAATGCTTCGTTGAGGCCCAGGATTGGATCGCGTGGTGCCATTTCGACAGCGGAGAACAGGCTCATTTTTGCGGCAGCTCTATGGGGGAAGGGAGGGACGTGTCGCGCTCCAGCCGGATGCACTAGAGCGGTGCACAAACGGGGAGCTAGTATAGAGGCCATCACTGCTGAGGGCGACAGCCGAAATGGCTTTTCGGCCAAGTTTTTCGGTTTATTTGCCGACCGTTAGTCTTATTGCAATATGGATCCCGGACGAAGGTAGGGCGATTACCTTGAAACCCGTCACATTCGTCACCACTACTACGGCTATCATGGTTTTTTCCTGCAGCCTGCGATGACTATTCGCGGGTTGCTGAGCTATTTCGTCCCTGGCGGTGTTGAGTCTGGGGTGACCACACGAGGTACGTTATGTCGGATTTCCAGCTCGTCACCCGTTTTGAACCCGCCGGCGATCAGCCGGAAGCCATTCGCCAGATGGTCGAAGGTATCGAGGCCGGCCTGGCGCATCAGACGTTGCTCGGGGTGACCGGTTCAGGCAAGACCTTCAGCATCGCCAATGTGATCGCGCAGGTGCAGCGCCCGACCCTGGTGCTGGCACCGAACAAGACCCTCGCCGCACAGTTGTACGGTGAGTTCAAGGCGTTCTTCCCGAACAACGCGGTCGAATATTTCGTTTCCTACTACGACTACTATCAGCCGGAAGCGTATGTGCCGTCCTCCGATACATTTATCGAGAAGGACGCGTCGATCAACGACCATATCGAGCAGATGCGGCTGTCGGCGACCAAGGCCCTGCTGGAACGCAAGGACGCGATCATCGTCACCACGGTGTCGTGCATTTACGGCCTGGGCAGCCCGGAAACCTATTTGAAAATGGTGCTGCACGTCGACCGCGGCGACAAACTCGACCAGCGCGAACTGCTACGGCGCCTGACGAGCCTGCAGTACACCCGCAACGACATGGACTTTGCCCGCGCCACATTCCGCGTGCGCGGCGATGTGATCGATATCTACCCGGCAGAATCCGACCTGGAAGCGATCCGCATCGAGCTGTTCGACGATGAAGTCGAAAGCCTGTCGGCCTTCGACCCGTTGACCGGCGAGGTGATCCGCAAACTGCCGCGCTTCACCTTCTACCCGAAAAGCCACTACGTGACCCCGCGTGAAACCCTGATGGGCGCCATCGAGGGCATCAAGGTCGAGTTGGCCGAGCGCCTGGAATACCTGCGCGCCAACAACAAGCTGGTGGAGGCCCAGCGCCTGGAGCAGCGCACCCGCTTCGACCTGGAGATGATCCTGGAGCTGGGTTACTGCAACGGCATCGAAAACTACTCGCGCTACCTGTCGGGCCGCGAGTCCGGTGCGCCGCCGCCGACCCTCTATGATTACCTGCCGCCGGACGCCTTGCTGGTGATCGACGAGTCCCACGTCAGCGTGCCGCAAGTGGGCGCGATGTATAAGGGCGACCGCTCCCGCAAGGAAACCCTGGTGGAATACGGCTTCCGTCTGCCGTCGGCGCTGGATAACCGGCCGATGCGCTTTGACGAATGGGAAGCCATCAGCCCGCAGACCATCTTTGTCTCCGCCACGCCCGGCAACTATGAGGCCGAACATGCCGGCCGGGTGATCGAGCAGCTGGTGCGCCCGACTGGCCTGGTGGACCCGCAAATCGAAATCCGCCCGGCGCTGACCCAGGTTGACGACCTACTGTCGGAAATCAACAAACGCGTGGCCCTGGAAGAGCGCGTGCTGGTCACCACGTTGACCAAGCGCATGTCCGAAGACTTGACCGATTACCTGGCCGACCACGGCGTGCGCGTGCGCTACCTGCACTCGGACATCGACACCGTGGAGCGTGTGGAAATCATTCGCGACCTGCGCCTGGGTACCTTTGATGTGCTGGTGGGCATCAACCTGCTGCGCGAAGGCCTGGACATGCCGGAGGTGTCGCTGGTGGCGATCCTGGATGCGGACAAGGAAGGTTTCCTGCGCTCCGAGCGCTCGCTGATCCAGACCATCGGCCGTGCGGCGCGTAACCTCAATGGCCGGGCGATCCTGTATGCGGACCGCATCACCGGGTCCATGGAGCGGGCGATTGGCGAGACCGATCGCCGTCGCGAGAAGCAGATCGCGTTCAACCTGGAGCATGGCATCACGCCCAAAGGCGTGTTCAAGGATGTCGCCGACATCATGGAAGGCGCCACCGTGCCCGGCTCGCGCAGCAAGAAGCGCAAGGGCATGGCCAAGGCCGCCGAAGAAAGCGCCAAGTACGAGAACGAACTGCGCTCGCCGAGTGAGATCACCAAGCGGATTCGCCAGTTGGAAGAGAAGATGTACCAGTTGGCGCGCGATCTTGAGTTCGAGGCCGCGGCGCAGACGCGGGATGAGATTGGCAAGTTGCGCGAGCGCTTGCTCACCGTATAAAACCACCCACTGTAGGAGCGAGCTTGCTCGCGAAAATCGTCAACGATAACGCGGGGTCTTCTGGCTAAACGTGGTGTCCTTGCGTTCTTCGCGAGCAAGCTCGCTCCTACAATAAGGCGCTTTGGGCTGTTACCATTCGCCCCTTGTTTCAATTTTCAGTTATATCGCCCATTCGAGACCTGCCATGACCACCGTCCGCACGCGCATTGCGCCATCGCCTACTGGGGATCCCCACGTCGGCACTGCTTACATCGCCTTGTTCAACTACTGCTTTGCCAAGCAGCACGGCGGTGAATTCATCCTGCGGATCGAAGACACCGATCAACTGCGCTCCACCCGCGAGTCGGAGCAGCAGATTTTCGATGCGCTGCGCTGGCTGGGTATCACCTGGGCCGAAGGCCCGGACGTCGGCGGCCCTCACGGCCCGTATCGCCAGAGCGAGCGCAGCGACATCTATAAAAAGTACACCCAGCAGCTGGTGGACATGGGCCATGCGTTCCCCTGCTTCTGCACCGCCGAAGAACTCGACCAGATGCGCGCCGAGCAACAGGCCCGTGGCGAGACGCCGCGCTACGACGGCCGTGCATTGCTGCTATCGAAAGAAGAAGTGGCCGCGCGCCTGGCCGCCGGCGAGCCCCATGTGATCCGCATGAAAGTGCCGAGCGAAGGCGTATGCGTGGTGCCGGACATGCTGCGCGGTGACGTCGAGATCCCGTGGGATCGCATGGACATGCAGGTGCTGATGAAGACCGACGGCCTGCCGACGTACTTCCTCGCCAACGTGGTCGATGATCACCTGATGGGCATCACCCACGTGCTGCGCGGCGAAGAATGGCTGCCGTCGGCGCCGAAGCTGATCCTGCTTTACGAATACTTCGGCTGGGAACAGCCGCAGTTGTGCTACATGCCGCTGCTGCGTAACCCCGACAAGAGCAAGCTGTCCAAGCGCAAGAACCCGACGTCGGTGACCTTCTACGAGCGCATGGGCTTCATGCCCGAGGCGATGCTCAACTACCTGGGGCGCATGGGCTGGTCCATGCCGGATGAGCGCGAGAAGTTCTCGCTGCAGGAAATGGTCGATAACTTCGACCTGTCCCGCGTCTCCCTGGGCGGGCCGATTTTCGATATCGAGAAGCTGTCGTGGCTCAACGGCCAGTGGCTGCGTGACCTGCCGGTGGAAGAGTTTGCCAGCCGCGTGCAGCAATGGGCGCTCAACCCCGAGTACATGATGAAGATCGCGCCGCTGGTGCAGGGCAGGGTGGAGACGTTCAGCCAGGTTGCGCCGTTGGCCAGCTTCTTCTTCGCCGGTGGCGTGAACCCGGACGTCAAGCTGTTCGAATCGAAAAAGCTTTCGGGTGACCAGGTACGCCAGCTGATGCAGTTGATCCTGTGGAAGCTCGAAAGCCTGCGCCAATGGGAGAAGGATGCGATCACGGCGACGATCCAGGCGGTGGTCGAGTCCCTGGAACTGAAATTGCGCGATGCCATGCCGCTGATGTTTGCCGCGATTACCGGGCAGGCCAGTTCGGTGTCGGTGCTCGACGCGATGGAAATCCTCGGTCCGGACCTCACGCGTTTCCGTCTGCGCCAAGCCCTTGATTTGCTTGGTGGTGTTTCAAAGAAAGAAAACAAAGAGTGGGAAAAACTGCTGGGCGCTATCGCTTAAGCAGGTGGCTGTAAGCACGAAACCCCGGTTTTCCGGGGTTTCGTCGGTAAGTGATTGTTATCCCGGCAAAAAATTTTGAAAATTGTTGAAAATAAATTTGACACGTTTCGAAACCGCCATTAAGATTCGCCCCGTCCTCACCGATGAGGGGCTATAGCTCAGCTGGGAGAGCGCTTGCATGGCATGCAAGAGGTCAACGGTTCGATCCCGTTTAGCTCCACCAATTTACAGGTTCAAGGTCTGGCCACACCGTCCTTGAATCGATCGGCACTCAGCGCCGATCAGTTGTACAGAAGGTTTTGTCCCCTTCGTCTAGTGGCCTAGGACACCGCCCTTTCACGGCGGTAACAGGGGTTCGAGTCCCCTAGGGGACGCCAGTTTCAACAAGCAGTTCGAAAGGTCTGCTGCGCCGCCAGGCGAAAAATCGGGGCTATAGCTCAGCTGGGAGAGCGCTTGCATGGCATGCAAGAGGTCAACGGTTCGATCCCGTTTAGCTCCACCAATTTACAGGTTCAAGGTTGCGGCCACACCGTCCTTGAATCGATCGGTCCAAGCACCGATCACTGTACAGAAGGTTTGTGTCCCCTTCGTCTAGTGGCCTAGGACACCGCCCTTTCACGGCGGTAACAGGGGTTCGAGTCCCCTAGGGGACGCCACGATTACCCGCTTTGCGGGATTTTTAAGGGTCATTCAATTATTGAATGGCCCTTTTGTTTGTCTGGCGTTTGGCCAACTCTCTCCTTACTTCCTTTTTGCGTTCTGACCAGTGGTCACGCTTCTCGCTTGCGCAATATTATTATGGTAATAATATTCAACCCATGACAGACGGAGGCTTTGATGAGCGACAAGAAAGCGCAAACTCGCGAACGCATATTGCAGGCTGCCAGCGCGGCATTGGTCCAGCGTGGCCCGGCTGAGCCGAGCGTCGGCGAAGTCATGGGGGCGGCGGGGCTGACGGTCGGTGGTTTTTATGCGCACTTTGAAAGCAAGGACGCGCTGATGCTGGAGGCGTTCACTCAGCTATTGGCCAAGCGTCGCGCGGCGATCGAAGACATCGACTCAACACTCACCGGCGAAGAGCGCCGAAGCCTGGTGGCGGCGTTTTACTTGTCGCGCAAACACCGCGACTCCACCGCCCAGGCGTGCCCGCTGCCGGCGACAGTCGGCGAGATGGGCCGTTTGCCGGACGAATTCCGCCAGGCCTTGAGCGAACACTGCGAGCTGATGGCAGCTCAACTGGCGGCCAGCCCGGAAGACACCGACAAGGCGCTGGCCGACATGGCGTTGATGATCGGCGGCCTGACACTGGCGCGGGCCCTCGGCCCCGGCGAGCTGTCCGATCGTGTATTGCGGGCCGCCAAGTCGGCGGTACGCTGAAGAGGGTTCACCGCATGGGCGACTTGACCTGGGTTCGTGGCTTCAACGGCACTGTCGGCCGACTTGCTCCGCAAATGGCGGCCAACAGGATGCGTCGCACCTTCATGACGCCCCGTGAGCTGCCGCCGCGCGCGTGGGAGCTGCCGCTGCTGGCGCAATCTGAGCGCATCACCTTGCGTTTCGGCCTGTCGGCGCTACGTTGGGGGCAGGGGCCGGCGGTGTTGCTGATGCACGGTTGGGAAGGGCGGCCTACCCAGTTCGCCAGCCTGATTACGGCATTGGTAGAGAACGGCTATTCGGTGATTGCGCTGGACGGCCCGGCCCATGGACATTCGCCGGGGCGCGAAGCAAACGTGCTGTTGTTCGCCCGGGCCATGCTCGAGGCGGCGGCTGAGCTGCCTGCGCTGCATGCGGTGGTCGGCCACTCGATGGGCGGCGCCAGCGCGATGCTGGCGGTGCAACTGGGGCTGCGCACGCAGGCGTTGGTGAGCATCGCTGCACCATCGCGGTTCCTCGATGCGCTGCGCGGCTTCACGCGAATGGTGGGTTTGCCGCCGCGCGCGTGTTCGGCGTTTATCCACGCGGTGGAGCTGTCTTTCGGCATGCCGCTCAAGCACTTGGATGTCGCCCATTACCACATGAACCTTCCCGGCCTGATCGTGCATGCCGAAGACGATACATTCGTCCCGGTCAAGGCCTCTCAAGCCATTCACGAGGCCTGGTTCGACAGCCGCCTGCTGCGCCTGGAGCAGGGCGGGCATCAGAAGGTCCTGGCCGACCCGCGCGTGATCGAAGGCGTACTTGCCCTGTTGGCAAGCTGCCATTTACAGGCGCGCCAAACCGCCTGATACACTGCGCCCGCCGACATCAATCGACTGGAGCAAGGCATGGGCTGGGATTTGGCAACGCCGTTTATCATCGATCTGCAGGTCGCCCCTGAGGACATCGACGGCCTGGGGCACGCCAATAACGCGGTGTACGTGTCCTGGCTGGAGCGTTGCGCCTGGCGCCATTCCCAGCGCCTGGGGCTGGACCTTACCGAGTATCGGCGCCTTGACCGTGCCATGGCCGTGGTGCGTCATGAGATCGACTACCTGGCGGCCGGCTACGAAGGCGATGAACTGCAACTGGCCACGTGGATCGTCGATTGGGACCAGCGTCTGAAGATGACGCGGCGTTTCCAGCTGATACGCCCGCGTGACGGCGCCACCTTGCTGCGCGCGCAAACCACCTTTGTATGCATCGAGCTGTCCAGCGGCAGGCCCAAGCGCATGCCCGTCGAGTTTATCGAGGGCTATGGGCCTGCGCTGACAGGGGGTTAACGGTTGTTGCGGGAAACCCAGTAAACTGCGCCACGATTTTTGTTGAGTGTTTTCCATGCAAATTGCTTTGGCGCCCATGGAGGGGTTGGTCGACAACATCCTGCGGGACGTGCTGACCCGCGTGGGCGGTATCGACTGGTGCGTGACCGAATTCATCCGCGTCAACGACCGCTTGCTCACCCCTGCCTATTTCCACAAGCTCGCCCCGGAACTGCTGCACGGCGCCCAGACTGCGGCGGGCGTGCCGCTGCGCGTGCAATTGCTCGGGTCTGACCCGGTATGCCTGGCGGAAAACGCCGCCCTGGCCTGCGAGTTGGGGTCGCAGGTGATCGACCTCAATTTCGGCTGCCCGGCCAAGACCGTCAACAAGTCCCGAGGCGGTGCAGTGCTGCTCAAGGAGCCGGAGCTGCTCAACCGGATCGTCGAGCATGTGCGCCGTGCGGTGCCGGCCCATATCCCAGTCACTGCTAAAATGCGCCTGGGCTTCGACAGCCCGGATGGCGCGCTGGTCTGCGCCACGGCGCTGGCCGAAGGCGGCGCCGCGCATATCGTGGTGCATGCACGTACTAAAACCGATGGCTACAAGCCGCCGGCCCATTGGGAGTGGATCCCGCGGGTGCAGGAAGTGGTCAAGGTGCCGGTGTTTGCCAATGGTGACATCTGGAGCGTCGAAGATTGGCAGCGTTGCCGCGAAGTCAGCGGCGCCGAAGACATCATGCTGGGCCGTGGCCTGGTGGCGCGCCCTGACCTGGCGCGGCAGATCGCGGCGGCACGCGCAGGGCAGGAGGTGGTGGAAATGTCCTGGGCCGAAATGCGGCCGATGCTCCAGGAGTTCTGGGCCCAATCGGTGGCGCAATTGACTGAGCGCCAGGCGCCCGGCCGCTTGAAGCAATGGCTGGCGATGCTGACGCGCAACTACCCTGAGGCGGTGCAGCTGTTTACGGCGATGCGCCGCGAGACCGACCTGGAGCAGGTCAGTCGCCTGTTGGGGATGCCTCATCCACTGGCTGCCTGACGCCAATCAACGACCACTGCTTATATCCATCTAAAGAAGGCGCCACTGCAGGCGCCTTTTTTGTCGGCGAGTTAACACAAACCACCGACGAGTAGATGCGAGAAATGTTATCGATGAGTGACTTGCCTACCGAGTATTAGCGCGTGTGACCACACTTGAACCTCAAATAAGCCATGAATCAAGGCTTGGCGTAAATTGTCCATGAGGCAAAGTCTGATAATGCGCTTTGGTTTCCTTATATGAACTGCGAATTTCGGAACTCGATAGCCTAACTCCCCACGAATGGTGGGACTGCGAAACAGCGCTGTGGTTATTCAGTCTTAAAACTATCACTCCCTCTGGCCATTAACCGGTCAGGTTGTATGGAATAAAGGAACTCGCGAATGTCTATGTCGATTCACACTCCGCCTTTGGTAAGGGGCGATACATCTGGCCTTGATCAGCCAGCAGTTTCGAACAATAAGCTTATTGTAAAGCCGAGCGCTCAGACCCCTGGGGCAACGGTGCTTCAGACGTCATTGCGTCTTGACGATACTCAAGGTTTGCGCAATACGGCGCTGACCCCCGAGACTGCTTTGCGGCAACTGTTCGATATGCTGGAAGGCATCTTCAGGACCATGCGCGACATATTTTCAGGCAAGACCACGATTAAGCCCGATCCGGACAAACAACCGGTTGCGCCGGACACCCGCAAGGAACTCGTCAAGCCAGACGCAGGCAAGTTGCCGGTGCTGCCGGATGCCTCCAAGGAGCTGGTCAAGCCGGATGCAGGCAAGTTGCCGGTGCTGCCGGATGCCTCCAAGGAGTTGGTCAAGCCGGACGCAGGCAAGTTGCCGGTGCTGCCGGATGCCCCCAAGGAGTTGGTCAAGCCGGACGCAGGCAAGTTGCCGGTGCTGCCGGATGCCCGCAAGGAGTTGGTCAAGCCGGACGCAGGCAAGTTGCCGGTGCTGCCGGATGCCCGCAAGGAGCTGGTCAAGCCGGACGCAGGCACGCTGCCGGTGGTGCCGGATGGCCGCAAGGAGCTGGTAAAACCGGACGCCGCCACGGTGCGAGTGCTGCCGCAACCTGCTGATGTTTCGGTCATCGTGCCCGACGGAAATAAGCCGCGCCCCTCGCCATTTCCGCCAACGGTGCCCAAGCCCGAGATAAGCGTGAACAATGACCCCAAGACAAACGTTCAGGTGAATGTGGTCCTAAATCATTGCCACTGCCCGGATGGAAAGGTGTCGCCGGACCGACTGCCGACACCGAGGGTTTCCACGGATACGCGGCCTCAGCCACCCATACTGCCAGACGCCCAGCCCCAGCCAGCGGTGCTTCCGGGCAATATCCCGAGGCCGAACGTGCCGATGGATATCAAGCCTCAACCCCAGGTGTTGCCGGATACAAAACCGACGCCTTTGCCCGACACTCCCGCCCCGGATCTGACCAGTCCAGGTCCTGTCGACGCTGGCAGGCATGGACGCTTTAATCATCGGCTAAGTTCCAGGTTCTAACGATAGCTGTCGCGTTTAATCTTTTATAAGTGCAGGCATCTTTTCGAAAGTTCGTTTCGAGGAGATGCCTGTGTGGAGAACTCTATGTCAATTTTTCCAATTAATAATATTGCGCGGGTCATTGATGTAAGGCCGTCCCTGTCAATCGATGCACTCACTGCCAGTAATGAAACTGCGATCAGACCCAATGTCGGTCGCGAGTCGGTCAGGACAATGCCTGTCATGGCATATGGTGATAAATCGCAAAGTTTGCCAGGTGCCGGGAACGACTCGCCATCGATCAGTGCAATCGTGGCTATATTTGCTTCACTCTTTTCTCAGCTGCTCGCTCTCGTAGTTGATAAAAAAGACAAGCATGTTCCTGACACTAATCCTTTACCCCCGCCTATTGTTCCGCAAGTAACGCCCCAACCGGTATTACCCAGGCCTGATGCCGCAGCGAACATTCCGGGTTTGTCGACCAAGCGCGGCGGTGCGAAGCCGGACAATATCTGGAGTGGCTTTCGCCAGGGCCCGGATGGCAATTGCGTGACGGTGTCGGCGATCAAGGCTGCAATGTATCGATTCGGTCAAAGCCCCACGGATATTTTCAAGGAGGTGGCCAAGACGAGCGACGGTTATCAGGTGTTCATGCGTGATGGCTTTCGGCTCACGTTGACCGACCGCGAGCTGGCGGAGGGCGCCCGGGGCGCCAAGTTCAGCGGGCCCGACACCGGCATGCTGAAGGATGCGCAGTTCCTGTTCGCCGTCAGCGCCAAGCGTGCGCAGATGGAAAACAACGATCGTACGGCCGGTCGCAGTTTTCAGGCCGCGATCCGCAGTCTGAACGATGGAGAGGATGAGAACGGTCCGGGAGAAGGGTTTCTGCGCCTTGGGTTAAAAAGCCACATGAAAACAGTGTCGGTCAGTGAGCTTGCACGCGGGCAGATAGGCATGTGCAACCGGACCGGGCATTCGGTGGCGGTCATCAATGGCCGCGAGGAGATGTGGGGTAAACAGGGGCGAGTCCCCACACGTGGTCAGGCCGTAGCACTGGTTTGACCCTGATGCACCTGGGCAGGGATAACCCAGGCTGCATATTGTTTCAATGCTGCGTTTCAAACACATCTATTCCAGTAACTGCCTGAATCCCTCTATCGGCAGTGGCCGGCTATGCAGGTACCCCTGATACAAATGGCAGCCGAGCTTCTGCAAAAATGCCAATTGCTCTGCGGTTTCCACCCCTTCGGCAATCACCTCAAGATTCAAGCTGCGGGCCATGGCGACAATGGCGCGGATGATTTCAGCGTCATTGGGATCGTGCGTCGCGTCGCGCACGAACGACTGGTCGATTTTCAACGCGTCCACCGGCAGGCGCTTGAGGTAGGTCAGGGATGAGTAGCCCGTACCAAAGTCATCCATCGCAAAGCTGATGCCGAGTTTTTTCAGGCGGCGCATTTTCAACACCGTATCGTCCAGGTTCTGGATCACGATGCCTTCAGTGATTTCAAGCTTCAGCAAGCTGTAGGGCAGGTGGTGCTGCGTGAGGCTGCGTTCGACCCGTTCCACAAAGTCGTTCTGGCGAAACTGCCGGGGGCTGATATTCACGCACAGGCTGAAATTCAGCGGGTCCACCAGGCCGTCGGCAATCAACTGCGCAAATGCGCTGCACGCTTCGTCGAGGATCCAGGTGCCCACTTCCAGGATCAAGCCGCTGTCCTCCAGCACCTTGATAAATTCGGCCGGCGACTGCGCACCCAGTTGGGGATGCTGCCAGCGCACCAGGGCCTCGGCGCCGACAATCTTGTTGCCACGCGCATCCACCTGGGGCTGGTAGTGCACGCTGAATTCGCCGCGGGACAAGGCCAGGCGCAGGTCGGTTTCCATGCGCAGGCGCTCGCTGGCGGTTTTCTGCATGCTGTTGTGGAACATCTGAATGGTGTTGCGCCCGGAATCTTTGGCGCGGTACAGGGCGATGTCGGCGCGCTTGAGCAAATCGGCGGGCGTGGTGCCATGGTCGGGGATCAACGCCACGCCGATGCTCGGCGTTACTTGCAGGCGGTGGCCGTCGAGGAACATCGGCTCGGAGAGCAATTCGCGCAGGGTATCGGCCAGTTCCTGCACCTGGCCGCTGACTTGCGTGCGTGAACCCTCCAAGCCGCTGAGCAGCACCACGAACTCATCACCGCCCAGGCGCGCCACCGTATCCTCCATGCGCACACTGGCTTCCAGGCGTGCGGTGACGATTTTCAATACGGTGTCGCCCACCGGGTGACCGAGGGAGTCATTGATATGCTTGAAGTGGTCGAGGTCGAGAAACAGCAAGGCGCCGCGCAGGTTGTGGCGCTTGAGCAGGGCGATCTGCTGGCTCAGGCGGTCCATCAGCAGCGCACGGTTGGGCAGGTTGGTCAGCGGGTCGTGATAGGCCAGGTGGCGGATCTGGGCCTGGGCGTTTTTCAGCAGGCTCACGTCACGCGCGGTCAGTAGCAGGCACGGCGTTTCATTCAAGGTAATCGGTTCGACCGACACCTCCACCGCCAGCACGTCGCCCAGTTTGTTGTGCCATAGCATTTCCAGATGATGGATGCGTCCCTTGATCTGCAGCTCGGCCAGCAGCGCGGTACGCTGGTTTTCATCGGCCCAGATGCCAATCTGGTACAGGGTGAGGCCGATGGCTTCTTCGGCGCGATAGCCGGTCAGGCGGCAAAACCCGTCATTGACCTCCACATATCGACCGGTGTCGCGCTCGGTGATCGATATGGCGTCGGGGCTGGAATGGAAGGCCTTGGCGAACTTCTCCTCACTGGCCTTGAGCGCCGCCTCCGAGCGTTGCTGCTGGGTGATGTCGCGCAGGGTGGTGACGATACACGGCTGCTCATTGACCTTGACCAAGCGGCTGGAAATCACGCAGGTCAGGCTCTGGCCGTTCTTGGCATGCACCACGATGGCCACATTGCTCAATGACTGCTCGCGAATCACCCGCTCGATGCGTTGCAGGCGCTTGCTCGACTCATCCCACAAGCCGATCTGCTCGGCGCTTTTGTCGAACACTTCGGCGGCGGTCCAGCCAAAGGTCTGGGTGAACGCCGGGTTGATCTCGATAAACGCGCCGCTGTCCAGGCAGGTGACGCAGATTGGATCGGGGCTGGCCTGGAACAGGCTGGCGAATTTCTCCTCGGAAGCGCTCAGGCGTTGCTCGCGCTCCACTTGGTCGGTGATGTCGAGCAAGGTCCCGGCCATGCGCAGGGGCTTGCCGGATTCATCGCGATACAGGCGTGCGCGGCTTTCCAGATAGCGCGAGCTGCCGTCCTCGACCGGCACGCGATAGGTCAGCTGGTAATTGTCGCCCGGGCCTTCACGCAGGTTGCGGTACGCATGGCGCATGCCCTCGCGGTCCTCATCGGACATGCCTTCAAAAAATGCATCGAAGGATTCGTGGAAGGGTTCGCACGGCAGGCCGTGGAGTTGGGCGGCGCGGGCCGAGCCGTAGAGCATGCCGGTGGGAATGTGCCAGTCCCAGGTGCCCAGTTGTGCCGAGTCCAGCGCCAGATCCAGGCGTTCCTGGCTGTCTTTCAGCGCTTGCTCGGCGTTTTTGCGCTCGGTGGTGTCGAGGAAGGTGCTGATCAGATAGGCCTCGCCCTCCAGTTCGACCTTTTGCGCGCTGAGCGTGCCATCGTGGATCTGCCCGTTGCTGGCGCAGAACTGCACTTCCATGGTGATGGATTCACCTTTGCGCTGGGTGGCCTTGACCAGGTGCGCGCGCTGCTCCGGATGACGCCACAGGCCCAACTCCAGGGTGGTGCGGCCGATGGCGTGAGCCACCGGCCAGCCGAACAGCATTTCGAAATGCTGGTTGGCTTCGCTGATCAGGCCGTCGGCCTGACGCGTCAGCAGCACCATGTTCGGGCACAGGTGGAAGAGCGTGGCGAAGCGCTTTTCAGAGTGGCTGAGCGCCTGTTCCCGCTCGCGCTGGTGAGTGATCTCGCGGATCACCCCGATCATCCGGCGCTTGCCGTTTTTGTCCGGCACCAGGCTGCCATTGATTTCCAGCCAGTGCAGGCTGCCATCGGGCCACTGGATGCGGTGATGCATGGCCTGTTCGACCGGTTCGCCGGCCAGCACCGCGTGAAACGCCCGTACCACGCGGGCACGGTCTTCCGGTGCCAGCAGGTCGAGGTAATTGAGGTCGTTGGGCAGCGGCTGGCGCGGATCGTAGCCAAACAATGCCTGAGTGCCTCGCGACCAGCTGATTTTGCCCGTGTCGATTTCCCAGCACCATGCGCCCAGCCGCGCGGCATTGAGTGCCGACAGCAGTTGCGGGGCGCTGTCCCAGCGTTGTTCCGCCTCTTGAGGGTCCAGGGCGTAGATGCGGGGCAGCGGTGGCACGGAATCAACGGGGTTGGGCATTATTCAAAGGGCCTTGGCTCGATGGAAGACAGCGCGGTTTACCTGAAACCCGAGGCCGCACAATGTCATGCCGGTAGCCCTGGCAGATCGACCTGTGCATCCAATAGGCTCATGAAAGCCCGCGCAGCGTTCGACAGCGTCCTTTCGGTGTGCACGATATAGCCTAGCTGGCGACTGAGCTGTATGCCCGGCAAAGCGATACTTGCCACCTGGGCATCGAGCATGGTGCGTGGCAACACGCTCCAGGCCAGGCCGATGGACACCATCATTTTGATCGTCTCCAGATAGTTGGTGCTCATGGCGATGTTCGGCGTCAGCCCCTGGGCCTCGAATAGACGGCTGACAATATGGTGGGTAAAGGTGTTCCCTCCGGGAAACACCGCAGGGTGCCCGGCGATATCGGCCAGGCTGACGGAGCCGTTGCTGATCAGGCTGTGTTCGGGGGCCACCACGAAATCCAGCGGGTCGTCCCATACCGGCGTCGCGCGCACCAGGTTGTGCGGCTCGGGCGCCAGGGTGATCACTGCCACTTCGGCGCGACCGTGGAGGATTTCTTCGTAGGCCACTTCTGAATCGAGGAATTGAATATCCAGCGCCACGTTCGGGTACTGCCGAGTGAAGGTACGCAGGACCGGCGGTAGGCGATGCAGGCCGATATGGTGGCTGGTCGCCAGCGTGAGGCGCCCGCTGACTTCTCCAGTGAGGTTGGTCAGGGCGCGGCGGGTGTCGTCCAGCACGTTGAGGATCTGATAAGCACGCGGCAGCAAAGCTCGCCCAGCTTCGGTCAAGCCCACTTCACGGCCCAGGCGATCGAACAGGCGCACCTTCAATTGTTGCTCCAGGCCGGCGATGCGTTTGCTGATGGCCGGCTGGGTCAGGTGCAGGCGCTCACCGGCGCCGGAGAAGCTGCCGGTCTCGGCAATAGCGATAAAGGCGTTGAGGTTGGCCAGGTCCATGGTGGTATTCCAGTTGGTAATCCAAAGCATGAAAAATATGAATTTGAGTTATTTAATCTAGCGCCATACCATCAGCCTCACAAGCCAAAGGGTTATAGAAAAGCCCGGCGCATAGAAACACCGCTGATGAGGACCGACTGATGGCCGGCAAAACGCTTTACGACAAGCTTTGGGATTCCCATGAAGTGAAACGGCGCGATGATGGGTCGTCGCTGATCTACATCGACCGTCACATCATCCATGAAGTGACCTCGCCTCAAGCGTTCGAAGGCCTGCGGCTGGCCGGGCGCAAGCCATGGCGCGTCGACTCCATCATCGCCACGCCGGACCACAACGTGCCGACCACCCCGGAGCGCAAGGGCGGGATCGACGCCATTGTCGATACTGTGTCGCGCTTGCAGGTGCAGACCCTCGACGACTATTGCGACGAATATGGCATCACCGAATTCAAGATGAATGACGTGCGTCAAGGCATCGTCCACGTGATCGGCCCGGAGCAGGGCGCGACCTTGCCGGGCATGACGGTGGTGTGCGGTGACTCGCACACGTCGACCCACGGTGCGTTCGGCGCATTGGCCCATGGTATCGGCACATCCGAGGTGGAACATGTGTTCGCCACCCAGTGCCTGGTCGCCAAAAAGATGAAGAACATGCTGGTACGCGTCGAAGGCACCTTGCCATTCGGCGTGACCGCCAAGGACATCGTCCTCGCCGTGATCGGCAAGATCGGCACCGCCGGCGGTAACGGGCATGCCATCGAGTTCGCCGGCAGCGCCATTCGCGACCTGTCTATCGAAGGCCGCATGACCATCTGCAACATGTCCATCGAAGCCGGTGCCCGCGTGGGCATGGTGGCGGCGGACGAAAAAACCATCGAATACGTCAAGGGTCGCCCATTCGCACCAAAAGGCGCCGATTGGGACGCAGCGGTGCACGCCTGGAAAGACCTGGTATCCGACGCCGATGCGGTGTTCGACACCGTGGTCGAGCTCGACGCAACCCAGATCAAACCGCAAGTCAGCTGGGGCACATCACCGGAAATGGTGCTGGCCGTCGACCAGAACGTGCCGGACCCGGCCCAGGAACCCGACCTGGTCAAGCGCGGCTCCATTGAGCGCGCCCTCAAGTACATGGGCCTGAAGGCCAACCAGGCGATTACCGATATCCAGCTGGATCGCGTGTTCATCGGCTCCTGCACCAACTCGCGGATCGAAGACCTGCGCGCCGCCGCCGTGATCGCCAAGGGCCGCAAAGTGGCCTCGACCATCAAGCAAGCCATCGTGGTTCCCGGCTCGGGGCTGGTCAAAGCCCAGGCCGAAGCCGAGGGCCTGGACAAGATCTTCCTCGAAGCCGGCTTCGAATGGCGTGAGCCGGGCTGCTCCATGTGCCTGGCGATGAACCCGGACCGGTTGGAATCCGGCGAGCATTGCGCATCGACCTCCAACCGTAACTTCGAAGGGCGTCAGGGCGCCGGTGGCCGTACTCACCTGGTCAGCCCGGCCATGGCTGCCGCCGCTGCCGTCAACGGTCGTTTCATCGACGTTCGCGAATTGATCTGAGGAAATCCCGATGAGAGCTTTTACCCAGCATACCGGTCTGGTAGCGCCGTTGGACCGTGCCAACGTGGACACCGACCAGATCATCCCCAAGCAGTTTTTGAAGTCGATCAAGCGCACCGGGTTTGGCCCCAACCTGTTCGACGAATGGCGCTACCTGGATGTGGGTTACGCCTACCAGGACAACTCCAAGCGCCCGCTGAACAAAGATTTCGTGCTCAACGCCGAGCGTTACCAGGGCGCCAGCGTGTTGCTGGCCCGGGAAAACTTCGGTTGCGGCTCCAGCCGTGAACACGCGCCGTGGGCCCTGGAAGAATATGGTTTTCGCAGCATCATCGCGCCGAGCTACGCCGACATCTTCTTCAATAACAGCTTCAAGAACGGCTTGCTGCCGATCATCTTGAGCGACGCCGAAGTGGATGAGCTGTTCCAGCAAGTGGAAGCCAATGTGGGCTACCAACTGACTGTCGACCTGGCCGCGCAGACCGTGACCCGTCCGGACGGCAAGGTGTATCACTTCGAGGTGGATGCCTTTCGCAAGCACTGCCTGATCAATGGCCTGGACGATATCGGCCTGACTTTGCAGGACGGCGACGCGATTGCAGCGTTTGAAACCAGGCACCGGGCGAGCCAGCCCTGGTTGTTTCGCGATTGATGCAGGCAGGACCGCCGCCATCGGGAGCAAGCCCCCTCCCACACTTTGAATTGTGAATACCTTCAAATGTGGGAGGGGGCTTGCCCCCGATGAGGCCAGTGTCAACACCACAAAACCCAAGGAAAGCCCCCATGACCAGCACCGCCCACACCCAAGTCGTGCAAAAACAATTCGGCGAGCAAGCCTCGGCCTACCTGAGCAGTGCCGTGCACGCCCAGGGCACCGAATTCGCGCTGCTCCAGGCCGAACTGGCCGGGCAGGGCGCGGCGCGACTGCTGGACTTGGGCTGCGGTGCCGGGCATGTGAGTTTCCAGGTTGCCCCGCTGGTCAAGGAAGTGGTGGCCTACGACCTGTCCCAGCAGATGCTCGATGTGGTCGCCGCCGCTGCGCAAGATCGCGGTTTGACCAATATCAGCACGGTTAACGGCGCGGCTGAATGCCTGCCGTTTGCCGATGGCGAATTCGACTTCGTGTTCAGCCGCTACTCCGCCCACCACTGGAGCGACCTCGGCCTGGCCCTGCGCGAAGTGCGTCGGGTGCTCAAACCCGGTGGCGTAGCAGCGTTCGTGGATGTGTTGTCACCGGGCAGCCCGTTGCTGGACACTTACCTGCAAACCGTCGAAGTGCTGCGCGACACCAGCCATGTGCGCGATTATTCTGCCGCCGAGTGGATGCGCCAGCTCAGCGAAGCCGGTTTGCATGTACGCAACAGCAGCCGCCAACGCCTGCGCCTGGAATACACTTCGTGGGTCGAGCGCATGCGCACCCCGCCGGCCTTGCGCGCGGCGATCCTGGAGCTGCAACAGGCGATGGGCCAGGAAGTTCGCGATTATTACGAAATTCAAGCCGACGGCACCTTCAGCACCGACGTGCTGGTGGTGTGGGCCGAACGCTGATTGATTTTTCCCGACCTGCCCATGGGCAGGTCGCTCGATGAAATGAGGAACCCATGAGCAAGCAGATTCTGATTCTCCCTGGCGACGGTATCGGTCCGGAAATCATGGCCGAAGCGGTCAAGGTCCTGGAGCTCGCCAACAGCAAGTACAGCCTGGGCTTCGAGCTGAGCCACGACGTGATCGGCGGCGCGGCCATCGACAAGCACGGCGTGCCCCTGGCCGACGAGACCCTGGAGCGCGCCCGCGCCGCCGACGCCGTGCTGCTGGGCGCCGTGGGTGGGCCGAAGTGGGACAAGATCGAGCGTGATATCCGCCCTGAGCGCGGCCTGTTGAAAATCCGCGCGCAACTGGGCCTGTTCGGCAACCTGCGTCCGGCGATTCTTTACCCGCAGTTGGCCGAGGCGTCGAGCCTCAAGCCGGAAGTGGTCGCCGGCCTGGACATCCTGATCGTCCGTGAGCTGACCGGCGGTATCTATTTCGGCTCGCCACGCGGTGTGCGCGAACTTGCGAACGGCGAGCGCCAGGCCTATGACACCCTGCCGTACAGCGAGAGCGAAATTCGCCGTATCGCCCGCGTCGGTTTCGACATGGCCCGCGTGCGCGGCAAGAAGGTCTGCTCGGTGGACAAGGCCAACGTATTGGCTTCCAGCCAACTGTGGCGCGAAATCGTTGAAGAAGTCGCCAAGGACTACCCGGACGTCGAACTGAGCCACATGTACGTCGACAACGCCGCCATGCAACTGGTGCGTGCGCCGAAGCAGTTCGACGTGATCGTCACCGACAACCTGTTCGGCGACATCCTCTCCGACCAGGCCTCGATGCTCACCGGTTCCATCGGCATGCTGCCGTCGGCGTCCCTGGATACCAACAACAAGGGCATGTACGAGCCTTGCCACGGCTCGGCGCCGGACATTGCCGGCCAAGGTATTGCCAACCCGCTGGCGACCATTTTGTCGGTGTCGATGATGCTGCGTTACAGCTTCAACCTGGTTGACGCGGCCGACGCGATCGAGAAGGCCGTGAGCCTGGTGCTGGACCAGGGTTTGCGCACCGGCGACATCTGGTCGCAGGGTTGCACCCGGGTAGGCACGCAAGAAATGGGCGACGCTGTAGTCGCCGCGCTGCGGAATCTGTAATCTCTCGGGCCCGCTTGCAGTTATCGCTGCAAGGCGGCCCACTTTTTAACAAGGTGTAGTTGCGATGAAACGTGTAGGTCTGATCGGTTGGCGCGGTATGGTCGGTTCCGTGCTCATGCAGCGGATGCTGGAAGAGCAGGATTTCGATCTTATCGAGCCGGTGTTTTTCACCACTTCGAACGTAGGTGGCCAAGGGCCGTCCGTGGGCAAGGATATTGCCCCGCTCAAAGACGCCTATAGCATTGAAGAGCTGAAGACCCTCGATGTGATCCTGACGTGCCAGGGCGGCGACTACACCAGCGAAGTCTTCCCCAAGCTGCGCGAAGCCGGCTGGCAGGGCTACTGGATCGACGCCGCGTCGAGCCTGCGCATGCAGGACGATGCAGTGATCATCCTCGACCCGGTCAACCGCAAGGTCATCGACCAGCAACTGGATGCCGGCACTCGGAACTACGTCGGCGGCAATTGCACCGTCAGCCTGATGCTGATGGGCCTGGGTGGCTTGTTCGAAGCCGGCCTGGTCGAGTGGATGAGCGCCATGACCTACCAGGCGGCCTCCGGCGCCGGTGCACAGAACATGCGTGAGCTGATCAAGCAGATGGGCGCAACCCACGCAGCGGTGGCTGATCAATTGGCCGACCCGGCCAGTGCGATCCTCGATATCGACCGCCGCGTGGCCGAAGCCATGCGCAGCGACGCCTATCCGACCGAGAACTTCGGCGTGCCGTTGGCCGGTAGCCTGATCCCGTGGATCGACAAGGAACTGCCGAACGGCCAGAGCCGCGAAGAGTGGAAGGCCCAGGCCGAGACCAACAAGATCCTCGGGCGCTTCAAGAACCCGATCCCGGTGGACGGCATCTGCGTACGCATTGGCGCCATGCGCTGCCATAGCCAGGCGTTGACCATCAAGCTGAACAAAGATGTGCCGATTGCCGATATCGAAGGGCTGATCAGCCAGCACAATCCCTGGGTCAAGCTGGTGCCGAACAACCGTGAGATCAGCATGCAGGAGCTGAGCCCAACCAAGGTCACCGGCACCCTGAATGTACCGGTGGGCCGCCTGCGCAAGCTGAACATGGGCAGCCAGTTCCTCGGCGCGTTCACCGTGGGCGACCAGCTGTTGTGGGGCGCGGCTGAGCCGTTGCGTCGCATGCTGCGGATTCTGCTGGAGCGTTGATCGCTTGATGCAATAAGAGAAACCCGCAGCCTGGTGACAGGCGCGGGTTTTTTGTTGGGCTTTCGGACTTGCCCTAATGCCAGTCAGTTAAGCGTACACCACCGTCTGTAGGAGCGAGCTTGCTCGCGAAAAACTCACAGGCACCGCGTTTATTCAGGAAGCACGCGTTATCGTTGACGTTTTTCGCGAGCAAGCTCGCTCCTACAAAAGCCTTAACTGACTTGCATTAGGGCTTGCCCCCGATAGGGCCCTCAGCCACACCACAAGCCCCCAGGCTAATTGCCTCACCCCCAACCACCCGGTAAAGTGCCGCTCCCCCCGCAATGCCCGAGGCAGCCCCATGACCCAGACCTTTGAAATCGCCGTGATCGGCGCCACCGGTACCGTTGGCGAAACCCTGGTGCAGATTCTCGAAGAGCTGGACTTCCCGGTAGGCACCCTGTATTTGCTGGCCGGCAACAACTCCGCCGGTGCATCGGTACCGTTCCGGGGCAAGAACGTGCGGGTCAAGGAAGTCGATGAATTCGACTTCAGCAAGGCGCAGTTGGCCTTTTTCGCGGCCGGCCCGGCGGTAACCCTGAGCTTCGCCCCACGTGCCATCGCTGCCGGTTGCTCGGTGATCGACTTGTCTGGCGCATTGCCTGCCGAACAGGCGCCGCCCGTGGTGCCGGAAGCCAACGCCCATGTGCTCAAGGGCTTGAAAAAACCCTTTCAAATCGCCAGCCCGAGCCCGTCCGCAACCAACCTGGCGGTGCTGCTGGCGCCGTTGCGCGGTCTGCTGGATATCCAACGCGTGAGTGTCACCGCCAACCTGGCCGTGTCGGCCCTGGGCCGCGAAGCCGTCAGCGAGTTGGCCCGCCAGACAGCCGAGCTGTTGAATGTACGCCCATTGGAGCCGACCTTCTTTGATCGGCAAGTAGCCTTCAACCTGCTGGCACAAGTCGGCACGCCAGACGCCCAAGGTCATACAGCCCTGGAGAAACGTCTCGTACATGAACTGCGGGCCGTGCTGGAAACTCCGTTGCTGAAGATTTCCGCAACCTGCGTTCAAGCCCCGGTGTTTTTTGGCGATAGCCTGACTGTGTCGCTGCAGTTGGGGGCGCCGGCCGATCTGGCTGAGGTGAACCGTGTACTGGATGCGGCGCCGGGTATCGAGCTGGTCGAGGCGGGCGACTACCCAACGGCAGTAGGCGATGCGGTGGGTCAGGACGTTGTTTATGTAGGGCGAGTGCGCGCAGGTGTGGACGACCCGGCGGAACTAAATGTGTGGCTGACGTCAGATAACGTACGCAAAGGCGCTGCGCTCAATGCCGTGCAGCTGGCGCGGTTGTTGATAAAAGACCTTGCGTAAAAGATACTTGGCGCCAATTTGTAGATTGATTCTCACCAAGCGCTATGCTTGGCCAAAAGCGGAACACAAGCGCGTCGGTGACCTATCGGCTCGCCATGCCTTATGGCAGCGGTTACCAACCTTCTCGAAAGCCGGGGAGTGTTCAGACAAAGGATGAGGCTATGGTTCAAGTTCGCAAACTGGTGTTAGCAATAGCGGCCGCCTCGGCGCTGTCCTCCGGTATGGCGCAGGCGCTGCAACTCGGGGAGATGACCCTCAAGTCGAAGTTGAACCAGCCGCTGTCGGTGGAAATCGAGTTGCTCGACGTCGGCGGGCTTACGGCGTCCGAGATCACCCCGAGCCTGGCCTCGTCCCAGGCGTTCGTCGATGCCGGTGTCGATCGCCAGGCCTTTCTCGACGACCTCACCTTCACACCGGTGGTCAATCCCAACGGCCGCAGCGTGGTGCGTGTCACCTCCAGCAAACCGTTGCCTGATTCCTATGTGCGCTTCCTGTTGCAGGTGCAGTGGCCGAACGGCCGACTCATGCGTGACTACAGCGTGCTGCTCGATCCCGCCAAATTCGACCAATCCACACCGGCTGCCAGTGCGCCAGCGCCGCGCTTGAGTGCGCCGGCCAGTACCGCGACCGCCGTCAGCAAGCCAGCGCAACATACCACCACTGCTCGCGATACTTTGTGGGAAATTGCCGAGAAAAACCGCAATGGTGGCTCTGTGCAGCAGACGATGCTGGCCATTCAGGCGCTCAACCCGAATGCGTTTATCGACGGCAACATCAACCGCCTGAAAACCGGCCAGGTCCTGCGCCTGCCGGACACCGTGCAAAGCACCGCGCTGGGGCAACCGCAAGCGATCGCCGAAGTGACGGCGCAGAACGCTGCCTGGCGTCAGGGCCGCCGCACCGCCGCCCAGCAAGTGGCGGGTAAGGCCCAGCTGGATGCTACCAAGCGCACCGAGACTGGCAATGCACCGTCGAGCACCAGCGCCAAGGACAACTTGAGCCTGGTGTCGGCCGAGTCCGCCAAAAAAGGTGCAGCAGGCAAGGCCGGTGATAGCCGTGCGTTGAGCGACAAGCTGGCGATGACCCAAGAGCAACTAGACACCACCCGTCGCGACAATGAAGAGCTCAAAAGCCGCGCGGCAGATCTGCAAAGCCAGTTGGACAAGCTGCAAAAGCTGATTCAACTGAAGAATGATCAGTTGGCCCGTCTGCAGGCCGAGAAGGGTGATGCGGCTGTGCCCGCAGCGGCGGCAGCGGCGGCAGCGCCTGCGCAGTTGGCCGGTGAACCGGCGCCAGCCCCGGCAGCCCCGGTAGCGACCCCTGCTCCCGAGCCGACCAAACCGGTTGCCGCGCCTGCAACCACCGAAGGCAAATTCAATGAGCTTCTGACTAACCCTGTGGTGCTCGGTGTGCTCGGTGGCGCGGCCGTGATTCTGGCGCTGTTGCTCCTGCTGCTGTGGGTGCGCCATCGCAACGCCCGTCTTGAAGAAGAAAAGCACCTGCGCATGGCGCGCGCGCTGGCTGAAGAGCCGGAGTTCACGTCGAATATCGATCGCGACCTGCCACCCGACAGTTTCGAAGGCCTGGAAGTACCGCCGCCGAGCGTCACGCGGGCACCCGCGCCTGCACCCGTTCCGGTGGTTGAGCCAGTTGTGCCTACCGTCGCCTCCGTGCTGGCACCGCTGGCGGCCGCCGTCGCCCCGACCTCCAGTGACGCGTTGTCCCAAGCCCAGTCCCATATCGACCGGGGCCACCTGAACCAGGCGGCTGATGTGCTTGAGCAAGCGATCAAGCAGGAGCCCAAGCGCAGTGACCTGCGTTTGAAGCTGATGGAAGTCTACGGCCTGCAGAATGACAAGAACGGTTTTGTCAGCCAGGAGCGTCAGTTGGTGGCCACGGGTGAAAACCACGCCCAGGTCGAGCAGCTCAAAGGTCGCTTCCCGGCCATGGCGGTGGTGGCAGCAGGTGTGAGCGCCGCAGTGGCCGCCGCCGCCCTGGACGCCCAGTACGTCAAGGACCTGCTGGAAGACAAGCCGGCTGCGCCGCAGCCAGAGTCTCTGGATACCGATTTTGACCTGAGCCTGGACGACCTGGAGGCGGCATCGCCGGCAGAGGTCAAGGGCGATCAGTCATTCGAGGCGCTTCTTGAGCAGCAGACCGCAGCCAACGCCAGCGCAGATGACCTGTCGGACTTCGACCTGGATCTGCAATTGGATGCACCGGCGTCCGCGCAGTCCGATGACGACTTCCTGTCCGGGCTCGAAGAACAGATGAAGGACGTACCCGCCGCCGAGCCGCCGACCTTGACCCCGGCAGCGCTGGATGACTTTGATTTGCCGGAAGATTTCGACCTCTCCCTGGCG
Source organism: Pseudomonas sp. R4-39-08 (assembly GCF_003852275.1). Lineage (NCBI taxonomy): Bacteria > Pseudomonadati > Pseudomonadota > Gammaproteobacteria > Pseudomonadales > Pseudomonadaceae > Pseudomonas > Pseudomonas sp. R4-39-08. The sequence goes on along the minus strand of NZ_CP027733.1, from coordinate 3,845,617 downwards.
GACGAGCCCGAATCGACGGCCAAGCCGGATGCCTTCGCTTCGGAACTGGACGACGTCAACGCCGAGTTGGACCGCCTGTCCCAGAGCCTGGAGCATCCCTCCATCGAGCCGACCTTCACCGCTGAAGATGCAGCGCTCGGTGACGACGAGCCCGAGTTCGATTTCCTGTCGGGCTCCGATGAAGTCGCCACCAAGCTGGACCTGGCCCAGGCGTATATCGACATGGGCGACGCCGATGGCGCCAAGGACATCCTTTCCGAAGTGCTGACCGAGGGCAACGAGACCCAGCGTGGCGAGGCCAAGGAAATGCTCGGCCGAATCTGAAGGCTGATACGCGCCCAACGGGCAGAGGGCTTGCTCCCTGCCACCGTTGGCGCGGCGCCCCCCAACAAAAGCGCCCGTCGCGCAGCCGGCGCCTTTATAATCCCCGTCTTCGCGCAACTCATCAGGCTCTCAGTTCTTGGCAAATATAGATAACGCGGCCGCCGAAATGGCGGCCGCAGGCTTTCACCGCATCGCCCTCGGCGTGGAATACAAAGGCTCGCGCTATCGCGGCTGGCAGCGCCAGGCCTCCGGTGTGCTGACGGTGCAGGAAACCCTGGAAAACGCTCTGTCGAAAGTCGCTGACTCGCCGGTCTCGCTGATGTGTGCCGGGCGCACCGACGCCGGCGTGCACGCCTGCGGCCAGGTGGTGCATTTCGACACCCAGGCCGAACGCTCGATGAAAGCGTGGGTGATGGGCGCCAATATCAATCTGCCCCATGACGTCAGCGTCACCTGGGCCAAGGTGATGCCCGCGCATTTTCACGCGCGCTTCAAGGCCATCGCCCGACGCTACCGCTACGTGATCTACAACGATCAGATCCGCCCGGCGCACCTGAATCAGGAAATCACCTGGAACCACCGCCCGCTGGATGCCGAACGCATGGCCGAGGCTGCGCAGCATCTGGTGGGTGTGCATGATTTCAGCGCGTTCCGTGCCGGCCAATGCCAGGCCAAGTCGCCGATCAAGGAAGTCCACCATCTGCGCGTGACCCGGCATGGCAAGATGATTGTGCTGGATATACGTGCCGGGGCGTTCCTGCACCATATGGTGCGCAATATTGCGGGCGTACTGATGACCATTGGCACCGGCGAGCGTCCGGTGGAATGGGCCAGGGAAGTGCTGCAAAGCCGCATTCGCCGTACCGGTGGGGTGACGGCGCATCCGTTCGGCTTGTATCTGGTGGATGTGGAGTACCGCGACGAGTTCGAGCTGCCGGAGCGTTTTATCGGGCCACACTTCCTCACAGGTTTCAGTGAACTTGGCGGCTGACGCCTGGAAAAGCTTTTGTTACCATCCGGGACTTTCTCGGTTCAATCCCTGAGGTTTCTACGATATGTCAGCCGTTCGCAGCAAGATTTGCGGGATTACCCGCATCGAAGACGCGTTGGCGGCGGTCGAGGCGGGGGCGGATGCCATTGGCCTGGTGTTTTATGCCAAGAGTCCGCGGGCGGTGAATGTGTTGCAGGCGCGGGCCATCATCGCCGCACTGCCACCGTTCGTGACCACCGTGGGTTTGTTCGTTAACGCCAGCCGTTGTGAACTCAATGAAACCGTGGATGCCGTGCCGCTGGACATGCTGCAGTTTCATGGCGATGAAAACCCGGACGAGTGCGAAAGTTATCAGCGCCCCTATATCAAGGCGTTGCGCGTCAAGGCCGGCGATGACATCGCCGCCGTCTGTGCCGCCTATGCGGGCGCGCGCGGGATTCTGCTGGATACCTACGTCGAAGGTGTTCCCGGCGGTACGGGAGAAGCCTTCGACTGGTCGCTGATCCCGGAGGGCTTGAGCAAGCCGGTCATCCTCGCCGGTGGGCTCAACCCGATGAATGTCGGCGCGGCCATCGAGCAGGTCCGGCCGTATGCGGTGGATGTCAGTGGCGGGGTGGAGCAGGGCAAGGGCATCAAGGATCACCACAAGATTCGCGCATTCCTGCAGGCCGTGCGCAACAGCAGCGGTGCGATGTGACGGCTGGCAGTCTGCCGCCGTCCATAACTACCACTGTGTAAAACAGCACCGGCGCCGCCTGCGGGAGGCCCGGAAACGAAGTGGCAACCCTGCGCTGGCAGGTTGTCTGGAAGGCTGAGGATGCAGGCGGGAAATGGCTGGTCGAACCTCTGACCCCGTCCCGCCGGCCTCATCGCCACATATGAATTTAGCTCAAGGGCATACGCGGGGCTGTGTTCAAGCCATCGGTACTGGAGAAAGAAAGCATGAGCAACTGGTTAGTAGACAAACTGATCCCTTCGATCATGCGTTCCGAGGTGAAGAAAAGCTCGGTTCCTGAAGGTCTGTGGCACAAGTGCCCATCCTGCGACGCGGTGCTGTACCGCCCGGAGCTGGAAAAGACCTTGGACGTTTGCCCCAAGTGCAACCACCACATGCGTATTGGCGCACGCGCCCGTATCGACATCTTCCTCGACGCCGACGGCCGCAACGAGCTGGGCGCTGACCTGGAGCCGGTCGACCGCCTCAAGTTCCGCGACAGCAAGAAGTACAAGGACCGTCTGGTCGGTGCGCAGAAGCAGACCGGCGAGAAAGACGCGCTGATCTCCATCAGCGGCAAGCTGCTGGGGATGCCGGTGGTGGTTTCGGCGTTCGAGTTCTCCTTCATGGGCGGCTCCATGGGTGCCATCGTCGGCGAGCGTTTCGTGCGCGCCGCCAACTATGCCCTGGAAAACCGCTGCCCGATGATCTGCTTCGCCGCCTCCGGTGGCGCGCGTATGCAGGAAGCGCTGATTTCCCTGATGCAAATGGCCAAGACCTCGGCGGTATTGGCGCGTCTGCGCGAAGAAGGCATTCCGTTCATCTCGGTACTGACCGACCCGGTCTACGGCGGTGTTTCCGCCAGCCTGGCGATGCTTGGCGATGTGATCGTCGGTGAGCCAAAAGCCCTGATCGGCTTTGCCGGCCCACGCGTCATCGAGCAGACCGTGCGTGAAAAACTGCCGGAAGGTTTCCAGCGCAGCGAGTTCCTGCTGGAACACGGTGCCATCGACCTGATCATCCCGCGCGGTGAGCTGCGCCCACGCCTGGGTAACCTGCTGGCGCAAATGATGGGCCTGCCGACGCCTGTCTACGTCGCGCCCAAGGTCGAGCCGATCGTCGTGCCACCGGTGCCAGCAAACCTATGACCCAACGTACCCTCGGCGAATGGCTCGCCTACCTTGAGCAGTTGCATCCGTCCGCCATCGACATGGGCCTGGAGCGCTCGCAACAGGTAGCGGCCCGCCTTGGGTTGGGGCGGCCGGCACCGCGTGTGATCACGGTCACCGGCACCAACGGCAAAGGCTCCACCTGTGCCTTTGTTGCGGCGCTGCTGCAGGCCCAAGGGCTGAACCTCGGCGTGTACAGTTCGCCGCACCTGCTGCGCTACAACGAGCGGGTGCAGCTCAATGGCCGCGAAGCGAGCGACGAGCAGCTCTGCGAAGCCTTCGCCGCCCTCGATGCAGGGCGTGGCGAGATTTCCCTGACCTATTTCGAAATGGGCACCCTGGCGGCGTTGTGGCTGTTCGAGCGTGCGCAACTCGATGTCGTCGTCTTGGAAGTGGGCCTTGGCGGGCGTCTGGATACGGTCAACGTGGTGGATGCGGACATGGCGCTGGTCACCAGCATCGGCGTCGACCATGTCGATTACCTGGGTGACACCCGTGAATCCGTAGCATACGAAAAGGCCGGGATCTTTCGCCAGGGCAAGCCTGCATTGTGCGGCGATCTTGACCCTCCGCAACCCTTGCTGGACAAGGTGCTTGAGCTCGACTGCCCGTTCTTCCTGCGCGGGCGCGACTTCAATCTGGAGATCGGCGATCAGCATTGGCAATGGTCCGGGCGCGATGCGCGGGGCCAGCCGGTAGCGTTGCGCGATTTGCCGCTGCTGAACCTGCCGATGGAGAATGCCGCGCTGGCGCTGCAAGCCTATCTGCTACTGGATCTGCCGTGGAATGCCGGGCAAATAGCCGCAACCCTGCTGGCAACACGCATAGTAGGGCGTCTGGATCGACGTGCCGTGGAGTGGCAGGGCAAGCGCCTGAACCTGCTGCTGGATGTGGGCCATAACCCTCACGCTGCTGAGTATCTGGCGCAGCGCTTGGCGCAAACGCCGCCGTCCGGCCGCCGCCTGGCGGTGTTTGGCCTGCTGGCCGACAAGGATCTCGACGGCGTGCTTGCGCCGTTGCTGAGCGGGGTTCAGTCCTGGGCCGTTGCGCCGCTGGATACGCCACGTAGCCGTCCGGCAGTTGAGCTGGAAACTGCCTTGCAGAACCTTGGTGCGTCGGTGACGTCGTATGCAAGCATCACCGCGGCCCTCGAGGCGCAGTGTGCGGTAGCGACGGCCGAGGACGAGATTCTGTTGTTCGGATCATTTTATTGTGTTGCCGAGGCGCTCGAATGGCTGGCCCGGCGCTCCACGGAGGAAGCTGCACATGGCATTACTGGATAGCGCATACAAGCAGCGAATGGTCGGAGCCCTGGTGTTGGTGGCGTTGGCGGTGATTTTCTTGCCGATGCTGTTTTCCCGTCAGGACGAACAGCGCCAGGTGGTCGTCGAGGCTCCGGCTGCGCCCCAGGCGCCGGTGGTTCCTCAGGTCCAGGTCGAGCCGGTGGTGGTGCCTGAGCCGCAGGCGTTGCCTGAAGAGGAGCCGGTGCCGAGCGACGAAGAGGTCGCCGCTCAACAGGCGCCGTCCATGCCGGTGCAGCCAAGCGTGCCGGTGGTCAAGCCGGCACCCGCTGCGGCTGTTGCCGCCAAGCCGGCGACGCCAGCGCCTGCGCCCAAACCTGTAGCGCCACAGCCTGCCGCGCCGGGCAAGCCGGACGTAGGCCAGAGCCGTATCGACCCGAATGGCTTGCCGATCAGTTGGTCGATCCAAGTGGCCAGCCTGGGCAACCGCGAAGGTGCCGACGCTTTGCAGAAAAAGCTGCGCGCTCAGGGTTACAACGCCTACATCCGTAGCGCCGATGGCAAGAACCGCGTGTTTATCGGGCCGCTGATCGAGCGCGCCGAAGCCGACCGCCTGCGGGATTTACTGGACCGTCAGCAGAACCTGAAAGGTTTCGTAACCCGCTTCCAGCCTGAGCGCGGCTGATTCCGAAACTTGAAAATGCAGTCGAGTGTGGGAGGGGGCTTGCCCCCGATAGCGGTGGGTCAGTCAGTACATCTGACACTGAACCACCGCCATCGGGAGCAAGCCCCCTCCCACATTGTTTTCAGCGGTCTTGAAATACTGTTCGCACTGCCCAATCTATTGATTTGCAAGGCACCCGCAATCACCGCTTACCGATAGCCCGGCGCTCTGCTAAAATGCGCCGCCTTATCCGTACGTAGGCTGCACTGTGCCATTTACCTGGGTTGATTGGGCGATCGTTGCAATCGTCGCCATCTCCGCTTTGATCAGTCTGAGCCGCGGCTTCGTAAAAGAAGCACTGTCGTTGCTGACCTGGATCATCGCAGGAGTCGTAGCCTGGATGTTCGGTGGTTCACTGTCGGTCTACCTGGCCGGGTACATAGAGACACCCTCGGCTCGCGTCATCGCGGGCTGCGCCATCATGTTCATCGCCACGCTGCTGGTGGGGGCAATGGTCAATTATCTTATTGGCGAGTTGATACGTGTCACCGGCCTTTCCGGGACCGATCGATTTCTCGGCATGGCCTTCGGCGCCGCGCGTGGCGCGTTGCTGGTGGTCGTGGCGGTCGGGCTGTTGAGCCTGGGGCCGGTACAGCAGGATTCGTGGTGGCAGGAGTCGGTGCTCGTGCCAAAATTTCTATTGGTTGCAGATTGGTCCAAGAACCTCATATTGGGGTGGAGCAGTCAGTGGCTGGCCAGCGGAATCAGCGTACCCGCTGATCTTCCGTTCAAGGAACACCTCTTGCCGGCCAAAACGCCTCAGTAAGAGTGTTCAGTCAAGATCCATTAAGTAGGGGTTGCGTCGCATGTGTGGCATCGTCGGTATCGTCGGTAAGTCGAACGTCAATCAGGCGCTGTATGACGCGCTAACCGTCCTCCAGCACCGCGGCCAGGACGCTGCCGGTATTGTGACCAGCCACGACGGCCGGTTATTCCTGCGCAAGGACAATGGCCTGGTGCGCGACGTGTTCCATCAGCGTCACATGCAGCGCCTGGTCGGTCACATGGGCATTGGCCATGTGCGTTACCCGACCGCTGGTAGCTCGACCTCGGCCGAAGCTCAGCCGTTCTACGTCAACTCGCCTTACGGCATTACCCTGGCGCACAACGGTAACCTGACCAACGTTGAACAGCTGGCCAAGGAGATTTACGAATCTGACCTGCGCCACGTCAACACCAGCTCCGACTCGGAAGTGCTGCTCAACGTGTTCGCTCACGAGCTGGCCCAGCGCGGCAAGCTGCAGCCGACCGAAGAAGACGTGTTTGCTGCCGTGATCGACGTGCATAACCGTTGCGTGGGCGGCTATGCCGTGGTGGCGATGATCACCGGTTATGGCATCGTCGGTTTCCGCGATCCGCACGGCATCCGCCCGATCGTGTTCGGCCAGCGTCATACCGACGAAGGCGTCGAGTACATGATCGCCTCCGAGAGCGTGTCCCTGGATGTACTGGGCTTCACGTTGATTCGCGACCTGGCACCGGGCGAAGCGGTGTACATCACCGAAGACGGCAAGCTGCACACCCGTCAGTGCGCCGTTGCGCCGAAACTCACCCCGTGCATATTCGAACATGTCTACCTGGCGCGTCCGGATTCGATCATCGACGGCGTTTCGGTGTACAAGGCGCGCCTGCGCATGGGCGAGAAGCTGGCCGAGAAGATCCTGCGCGAGCGTCCCGAGCACGACATCGACGTGGTCATCCCGATCCCGGACACCAGCCGTACCGCCGCGCTGGAGCTGGCCAACCACCTGGGCGTCAAGTTCCGCGAAGGCTTCGTCAAGAACCGCTACATCGGCCGTACCTTCATCATGCCCGGCCAGGCGGCGCGCAAGAAGTCGGTGCGCCAGAAGCTCAACGCCATCGAGCTGGAATTTCGTGGCAAGAACGTGATGCTGGTGGATGACTCGATCGTGCGCGGCACCACGTGCAAGCAGATCATCCAGATGGCCCGTGAAGCCGGTGCGAAGAACGTGTATTTCTGTTCTGCCGCGCCTGCCGTGCGTTACCCGAACGTGTACGGTATCGACATGCCGAGCGCCCACGAACTGATCGCCCACAATCGTTCGACCCAGGACGTGGCCGACCTGATCGGCGCTGACTGGTTGATCTACCAGGACCTGCCTGACCTGATCGAAGCGGTCGGCGGCGGCAAGATCAAGATCGACCAGTTCGACTGCGCCGTGTTCGACGGCAAGTACGTGACCGGCGACGTCGATGAGGCCTACCTGAACAAGATCGAGCAGGCGCGCAACGACTCGTCGAAGATCAAGACCCAGGCGGTCAGCGCGATCATCGATCTGTACAACAACTGAGTGAACACCGGCCCTGAGGGGCCGGTTTTGTATCTTAAATAAAGAATTCGAGTAAGGAGTCGCAGCATGAGTCAGGAATGGGATGCCGGTCGTTTGGACAGCGACCTCGATGGCGTAGCTTTCGATACCCTGGCTGTGCGCGCCGGCCAGCACCGTACCCCGGAAGGGGAGCACGGTGATCCGATGTTCTTCACCTCCAGTTATGTATTCCGCACGGCGGCCGACGCTGCTGCGCGTTTTGCCGGTGAAGTGCCGGGCAACGTCTACTCGCGCTATACCAACCCGACCGTGCGTGCGTTCGAAGAGCGTATCGCCGCCCTGGAAGGTGCTGAGCAGGCGGTGGCCACGGCGACTGGCATGGCCGCGATCCTGGCGGTGGTGATGAGCCTGTGCAGTGCTGGCGACCATGTGCTGGTATCGCGCAGCGTGTTCGGTTCGACCATCAGCCTGTTCGAGAAGTATTTCAAGCGCTTCGGTATCGAAGTGGACTACGTGCCCCTGGCGGATCTGTCCGGTTGGGAGGCGGCGATCAAGGCCAATACCAAGCTGCTGTTCGTTGAGTCGCCGTCCAACCCGCTGGCTGAACTGGTGGATATCGCCGCGCTGGCCGAAGTGGCGCACGCCAAGGGCGCGATGCTGGTTGTCGACAACTGCTTCTGCACCCCGGCTCTGCAACAGCCGTTGAAGTTGGGCGCGGACATCGTGGTGCATTCGGCCACCAAGTTCATCGACGGCCAGGGCCGTTGCATGGGCGGTGTGGTAGCCGGTCGCAGCGAGCAGATGAAGGAAGTGGTGGGCTTCCTGCGCACCGCCGGGCCGACCCTGAGCCCGTTCAACGCGTGGATTTTCCTCAAGGGCCTGGAAACCCTCAGCCTGCGCATGAAAGCCCATTGCGCCAACGCCCAGGCGCTGGCCGAGTGGCTGGAGCAGCAGGACGGAATCGAGAAAGTGCATTACGCCGGCCTCAAGAGCCACCCGCAGCACGCATTGGCGCAACGCCAGCAGCGCGGGTTCGGCGCGGTAGTGAGTTTCGAAGTGAAGGGTGGCAAAGAGGGCGCCTGGCGCTTTATCGATGCCACGCGCCTGATCTCGATCACCGCTAACCTGGGTGACAGCAAAACCACCATCACGCACCCGAGCACCACCTCCCATGGGCGCCTGGCGCCGCAGGAGCGTGAAGCGGCAGGCATCCGTGACAGCCTGATTCGCATCGCGGTCGGGCTGGAGGATGTGGCTGACTTGCAGGCCGACCTGGCCCGCGGGCTGGCGGCCTTGTGATCGAGTGGTCCATGGAGGCCGCGACGGCCAGTAACGGGCGCGTGGCGCTGGTGACCGGCGCAGCGCGGGGCATTGGCCTGGGGATCGCGGCGTGGCTGATCAGCGAAGGCTGGCAGGTGGTGTTGACCGACCTGGACCGCGAGCGCGGTTCCAAGGTGTCCAAGGTGCTGGGCGAGAATGCCTGGTTTATCAGCATGGACGTGGCCGACGAGAAGCAAGTGGCCCAAGGTGTCGCTGAGGTATTGGGGCAATTTGGGCGCCTGGATGCGTTGGTGTGCAATGCGGCGGTGGCCGATCCGCGCAATATCACCCTGGAAAGCCTCGACCTGGCGTACTGGAACCGCGTACTGGCGGTGAACCTCAGTGGGCCGATGCTGCTGGCCAAGCACTGTGCGCCGTACCTGCGCGCTCACGGTGGCGCTATCGTCAACCTGGCCTCGACACGGGCCCGCCAATCGGAGCCGGACACCGAAGCGTACGCGGCAAGCAAGGGTGGCCTGCTGGCGCTGACACACGCGCTGGCGATGAGCTTGGGCCCGGAAGTGCGGGTCAATGCGGTCAGCCCTGGCTGGATCGATGCGCGTGATCCTGCTGCGCGGCGTGCCGAGCCGCTCACCGATGCCGATCACGCTCAGCATCCGGCGGGCCGGGTAGGCACGGTGGAGGACGTAGCAGCCATGGTGGCGTGGTTACTGTCGCGCCAGGCCGGGTTTGTCACCGGGCAGGAGTTCGTGGTGGACGGTGGCATGAGCAAGAAGATGATTTACAGCGAGTAGGGCGGTCTTGAAGCTTTTTTGTCTTTTTCAGAAAAACTTCAAGCGGGCTATTGACTTAGGTCCGCTACCTGCGTAAATTTCGCGGCCTCAACGAAGCAAAGGGTGATTAGCTCAGCTGGGAGAGCATCTGCCTTACAAGCAGAGGGTCGGCGGTTCGATCCCGTCATCACCCACCACTTCTTGAGAGTTTTGCCCTTGTGGCAAGACGCAACGTTAAAGGTTGCACCGACGCGCAGCGGTAGTTCAGTCGGTTAGAATACCGGCCTGTCACGCCGGGGGTCGCGGGTTCGAGTCCCGTCCGCTGCGCCATATTTTCCAGGTCCGATGTGTCGGGCTTGAGATTGAACAGCAAAAGCTGATCAGTCAGATGTTTAAAGGTGATTGAGGGTTTTAGTCTCAGTCAGCCAAGCGATACGCAGCGGTAGTTCAGTCGGTTAGAATACCGGCCTGTCACGCCGGGGGTCGCGGGTTCGAGTCCCGTCCGCTGCGCCATATCTGCCTCAAGGCCCACTGAACGCCTTGAAGCACAAAGAAAGCCATTGGCTGACTTTGATCCGATAGCAAAGACCCTGGTCGAAAGACCGGGGTTTTTTGTGTCTGAGATTTGGCTTTCTAGGCAAGGAGCCGGCGAGCCGGCTCCCGTTATACGTCAAAAGCCCAGCTTATCCCGCAGCCCGTAATACCACGCACCCATTGCGGCAAAAGGCGTGCGCAGGAGCTGGCCACCCGGGAACGGATAGTGGGGCAGGTCGGCAAACGCATCAAAGCGTTCAGCCTGGCCTCTCAGGGCTTCGGCCAATACCTTGCCCGCCAGGTGTGTGTAGGTCACGCCATGGCCGCTGCAGCCCTGTGAGTAATAGATGTTGTCGCCGAGGCGGCCAACCTGAGGCAAGCGCGACAGGGTCAGCAGGAAATTGCCGGTCCAGGCGTAGTCGATCTTTACGTCCTTGAGCTGCGGGAAAGCCTTGAGCATTTTCGGCCGGATGATCGCTTCGATATTCGCCGGGTCGCGCGCGCCATACACCACGCCACCGCCGAAGATCAGGCGCTTGTCGCTGGTGAGGCGGTAATAATCGAGCAGGTAGTTACAGTCTTCGACACAGTAGTCCTGCGGCAGCAACGTCCTGGCCAATTCATCGCCCAAGGGGGCGGTAGTGATCACTTGGGTGCCGCACGGCATTGATTTCGCCGCCAGCTCCGGCACCAGGTTGCCCAGGTAGGCATTCCCCGCGACGATGATGAACTTGGCCCTGACTTTACCTTCGGCGGTATGCACCACCGGATTGGCGCCACGCTCAATGCGCACCGCTGCCGATTGCTCATAGATTGTGCCACCGAGGGACTCAACGGCTGCCGCCTCACCCAAGGCCAGGTTGAGCGGGTGGATATGCCCGCCGCTCATGTCCAGCAGGCCGCCTACATAGTTGTCACAAGCCACTACTTCGCGGATACGGCGCTCGTCCAGCAGTTCCAGTTGCGTATGGCCGTAGCGCTCCCACAGGCGCTTCTGCGATTCCAGGTGGTCCATGTGCTTGCTGTTGAGGGCGGCGAACACACCGCCGTCCTTCAAGTCGCACTGGATTTGATACTTGGCCACGCGCTCACGAATGATCCTGCCGCCCTCGAATGCCATCTCACCCAGCAACTGCGCTTGCTTGGGCCCGACGCTGCGTTCGATGACATCGATGTCGCGGCTGTAGCTATTGACGATCTGCCCGCCATTGCGGCCGGACGCACCAAAACCTACCTTGGCGGCTTCCAGCACCGTCACGCGAAAGCCGTTCTCGAGCAGAAACAGCGCGCTGGACAGGCCGGTATAACCGGCGCCGATCACACAGACATCGGTTTCGATCTCACCTTGCAGCACCGGGCGCGGCGCAACCGCGTTCGCGGAGGCGGCGTAATAGGACTGGGGGTAGGGGGTGTTCGCCATCCTGAAACCTCTGTTTTATATTTTTTACGAGTGCGGCGATCCTACCTGAGTTGAAAATTGCCTGCCAGCCACCCGTAAATCGCGGGCGTGTCGCCCGCGAATAAAAAATTCGCATATTCATAGGCTTAGCTGCAAAAAAGATGTTGACACACCTACGGAATTCCGTAGAATGCCGCCTCACAGCAGGCACGTAGCTCAGTTGGTTAGAGCACCACCTTGACATGGTGGGGGTCGTTGGTTCGAGTCCAATCGCGCCTACCAAACAAAATCCGCTCTGCTGGGCGGTCTAGAAGGGCTCACCGAAAGGTGGGCCCTTTTTTGTTGGTGTGCCAGGCATGGCGCGTTAGCGCAAGCGCAACCAGCTTCGCTGTGGTGGCCTTGTTGGTGGCTTGGAGGTGAAAGTCCTCACATACCCGGCAAGGCGAAGTTTTAGCCAGAGGCAAGGGTGTCGTGGGTGACTGCGAATCTGAAGGAGGCCCGAGGCAAATGCTGGCCTGACGAACAGGAAGCGGATTAGGCGGCGTAGTGGGGTAAGGCGGCGCAAATCGTCAAAGCCCAATACTTGCACGGAACGCTACGACGTAGATTCGACAGGCATAAGCAGGAAGGTCGCGCGAATACCCTGGGAGATTTGTATGTTTACCAATGTGTTACCGAGCGTCAAGAGGCGGCGGGGTGAACGTGTAGAAGTCAGTTGAAGTCGTAGTAATCACCGAAACCGGGTGAATGAAGGCTTGACCAAGTTGTGCCGCAGTAGGCGTCAGAGTCTCGTCGAATCTTGAAACGCAGAATATTCGCCAAGAGAAGACTGTTACCCCAAGTTCCGGACGGTATCCGGGGATGACGGCTGGCAGGGCACAAACATCGACGGCGTCTGCGACGTGGACGAGCGCGGAGCAGGACACGCTGATGGGGCGGGTGCTTGCACCGGCCAACCTGCGGCGTGCGTATCAATGATTGGCTGGTGTCACTGGTGGAGGCCGGCTTGGAAGGTTTGCATTGCTATCAACGGCGCTTTTGGGAAGCCATGTTCCCGAAACTGGACGGCGAGCAGGGCTGAATTTTGCCGGCTAGGCCAAAAAGCTGACGGGCGTTGCGACTATCAGTGTCGGCTCTGTGGGGTGTCCGGTGACTTCCTCGAGGCTTTCAGCGGCGAAAGCGCCCAACCGACGGCTATCGACAACTTGGCGCGGCGATTGGAGAAAGAGGAGTTCGACTTTATCACTGTCGGGCGAGTACTGCTGAGTGACGCGCAGTGAGTGCAGAAGATCAAATCAGGCAGCTTGGCTGACCTGAAGCCCTTTAACGTACAGGATATAGCCGAACTGAAGTGAATGTTGCACGTCTTGCAAGTGCAACGCTTTGAATGCTGGCGGGCTCACCGAAGGTGAGTCCTTTTTTATGAGTGAAAAGCTTGGCGGATGCAAATCCGCCTCCTGCACGGTCCCACTCTTCTGACCCCTCATTCAGCCGCTAACGTCCAGCGCGCTTACTGGCTTTCATGTTGCCAGGCTTTCACACAGTAAGGGTCTCCTATCTTATCGGTCACTCCATTGCCCACGCGGCTCATTTTCGATGGGGTGACAAATGTCTTCGCTCAGTTGGCTCAGTTGGCTCAGCTGAAGATTAGAATAAACCACATCCCTAAAGTAATTGAATGATTCTGCACTCATCAGTGACAATCTTACACAGCGTTTGAAGGGGGAGTTTTGATCGAATGTGCGAATATAAATGTTGTGGCTTTTTAGCATCTTTACCAGTTGATCCCTTTCTCGAATTGATGGGAATTCAATCAGTAAAAAATTACCCTTACCATTATAAAATTTAGGTTGAATGTTGAAGGTGGTTGATAAAAGGTTGATGGTTTTTTCACGTATATCATTGACTTCATTGACATAGTTTTGCATATGAGCCATATCTTTCAACGCCGCAATAGCTGATACTTGCGCAAACATTGAAACGCTTTTCGTGTTTCGAACGAGCGATAATGATTCGTTCAGGTTAGGGTGGCAAAGACTATAGCCGAATCGGATGGATGCTAATCCAAACGCTTTGGAGAGCGTGCGGCAAACAATCAGATTTTCTTGATAATTAATGTGCTCTGCGATTGTCAATTCTTTACAGAATTCGATATAAGCCTCGTCCACGACAAACAACGTAGCAGGGTTCGCAGTAATTAGGTGTACGAGTTGTTGTGGCGGAATAAATTCGCCGGTTGGGTTGTTAGGGTTACAGATGTAAGCTAGTTTGGCGCTTCCAAGCGATAGAGGTTGTCCATTTGATTTAAACATGTCGTTGAAATCAATGTTGATGACCGTCGCCCCCGACACTTCGCAGATGAGCCTGAAGTTGTCATAGGTTGGACCAAAGATGGCAACCGTGTCTCCGTTCTCTATGAAAGCTCGAATAATGCACTCGTGCAGCGCGTCCGAACCGGAAAAATAATTAAGCGAGTCAGGTGGGCATTTTGAGTATTCGGCTAATGTGTGTATGAGTTCTTGGTTCCGCACATTTGGATAATACCGTAAGCGACCTGATTGAATAAACTCCATGAGCGCTATCCCGACCATCGGCGAGGGTTCTTGCGAAGATTCATTCCAGTCTAATTTCAAGGTTGTCGTCGCGTGCGGAGTCGACCATATTTCCTGGCTGGCCGGCAGGTAGGGCTGGATGCACTTTAATTGTTTTAATGTAAACCTGGACATGGCTCAATGCTCCAAACTGCTTTTTTCAGTGAGAGATTTAACAGCAATTCATTCATGCGATATGCGCGTAAGTTCAAAGATGAAGTGTCAGGGCTAAGCAACCGGTTCAGTACGGAGCCGGGCGAGTTGTTATTTATTAAAACGACCGTTTGAGTATTTGTTCACAGTGTATCCCTAGGTGCTTATTAATTAAGGCGCCTTATGACCTTTATCATTTTTCAAACTATAATAATCTCAAACAGTCGTCAAGTGGGTAGCGGGGCGCAGCATTGCCGGACTAATAACAACATCACGACATCCAGAAATTGACACCGTTTCAATCCAAGATAAAAAAAGGGTTGTGTTCAGTTTTTTTTATGTTTTATATTCTGGCAGATTTGAATAAGAATACGAAAGCGGTCTTAAGGATGAGACAGATGAGAGTTTCCGGCTCCGAATACATCGGCAAATCCCAGCATATCCGCCATCAGCGCTATCCCGCCCAGATGCATCGGGCTGTGATCTTGAGCGGAATATCGTGGCGTATTAAAACGTTCCGTTCTAGGGGTCTGGACGGACGAAAGCGTCATCCGCTCCACACTTTACAGTGCGTGAAACTCCTGCTGAGTGTGTTCCCAGGTTGCTTGACGCTAAGCTCAACCATTCAAAAAATTAATATGGATTTGGACTTCCAGGCTCCGCTGGAGAAGTATGAATCCAAAATCACGCAACCGTTTTGCTTGGCCGCACTGCAATGTGATTGCATGAACGCGTACCTGCGCAAACTGATGAAAAAGCATCACTCAATTGAGTACTGCGTTTACTCAGCTATCCTACCGGGTGCGTTGTCGGGCGTTGTTGAGGCTGAGCAACGTTGCGTGACTTGCGCCTTAAATCCAGTAAGAGCATTCGTTGGGGTGTAATGAGTAAACACCCTTCAAGCGTTGCCTTTTACCCCAGAGAGTTTTGATATACCGCACCTTGTAGCACATTGAATTGATCTCTCGTTACCTCTCTATTTATAGAGTTAGCTTCTTGCCGCCTGTCAAAAATTAGAGCATTCAAGGAAAGCGTACTATGCAAAGATTAAAAGGTATAGATGATCTGGAAGAACTGACTTCGATCACTAACTGTGAAAGGCGAAAAACCTTAAGACAGGTTTTACAGTCGAAGCAATGTCTGCGGATCATTGAGGCGCACAGTCCTATCTCTGCAATGATCGCTGAAAAGACGCGCGTGATGGTTAATGATGACTGCCTGGCATACGACGGTTTTTGGTGCAGCTCACTGACAGACTCTCTACTTCAAGCAAAGCCCGATATTGAGATATTGGACGTAAACTTCAGATTAAAGAATATACATAATATTTTTGATGTCACCACCAAGCCGATGATTTATGACGCTGACACCGGTGGAAAAATTGAGCATTTGATTCATGATGTGAGGGCGCTGGAGCGTGCCGGGGTTTCAATGATTGTGATTGAAGATAAAACTGGGCTGAAGAAAAACTCATTGTTGGGAAATGACGTTGAGCAAAAACAGGATGATATTGAGTCCTTCTGTGAAAAAATTTCAATGGCTAAAAAGAGCCAAAACACCCAAGAGTTCATGGTCGCGGCGAGAATTGAAAGCCTGATATTGGACAAAGGCTTAGAGGATGCACTGATTCGTGCCGACGCTTATGTTAATGCGGGGGCTGACGCCGTATTGATACATAGCCGCAAGCGGAGTGGTGACGAAATCATGGAGTTTGCGTCCAGGTTTAGAGCCATACACCCAACAGTGCCCCTGATGTGCGTGCCGACAAGCTATTCCCATCTTCACTATCAAGAGCTGAAGGATATGGGCTTCAATATTATTATTTATGCTAATCACATGATGCGCTCAGCGATTAGCTCAATGGAGTCTGTGGCCAAAAGCATCTTGAGCGAAGGTTGCTCAGAACATATTGAACGAGACTGTATATCGGTCAAACAGGCGCTTGCGTTTATCCCTGGAACCATTTGAGAGTGTATGAGTCATGTTGAATAAGAAAATTACAGACCTCGCAGAGTACGCATCAAAAACCATTTCAAAAAAAGCGAAGGAAATGGGAGACGTTTGTGCGCTGAGTTTTGGCGAACCTTATTTTGGACCGCCGGAATCTGCCAAGTCGGAAATCAGCAAAAACCTGACCTATGACGCCTACATTGAAACCCTGAAGCGCTATGAGGATCCTCGCGGCTCACTGGAACTTCGTCAGGAAATCAGCCGCTGGTACTTGGATAACTACGGCATTTCAGTGTGTGCTGAAACCGAAGTGTTAGTAACCCACGGCGGTGTTGAGGCAATTACGCTGAGTGTTTTATGTACCACATCGGTCAACGACAAGGTACTTGTGAGTGACCCGTCTTATATGTTGTATTCGCGAAATATTACAGTATTGGAGCGTGCGGTTCAGTCGTTGAGCCGGGTACCCAGTGTGCATGAATATCAGGATGCGCTACACAGTATGACGGGTGAGTACACGGATACCCATCTGATGATCATTAACTCTCCGGAAAACCCCAGTGGCTATGTCCTCAGCGAGGAAGACTGGTCGGCAGTCGCTGACTTTGCTGAAACGAATGGACTTTGGGTGCTACACGACGAGGTTTATGATTCAATGGCTTTCGAGCGTACCCACCTCCCAGCGATTACAAACGGTAAGCTGAGACCCAAGACGATCCTGATCAATAGCTTCTCGAAAAAATTTGGCTTACCGGGACTGCGAATTGGCTGGATGGTAGGACCTACGGCATTAATCGATCAAGCGGCCAAGCTCCACGATTATATGTATCTCGGCGTTGGTATTCTGAACGAACAGTCTGCCATCGCCGTACTTAAGTCCAATAATCGTCAATGGTTACTGGATAACTGCCAGGAAATACGCGACCGCGCTAATATTGCGCTGACGACGTTAACTGAGGCGTTGGGCTTCAATTGGTGTCGCTCCCCCTTAGGTGCAATGTTCCTCTTTCCTGAAATATCCGGGCTGTACGAACGGCTTCCGGGAAAATACAAGCAGCATGGTGACTCGAAAGGCGAAGCCGTTGCAAATTACTTACTGATGGAAAAAAGGGTCGCCACCGTTCCAGGGAATGTCTATGGGGAAAACTCGGCCAACTACATCAGGCTGGTGCTGTGTACGCCAAGGGATGAGTTTGATCTGGCGATGAAAAGGTTGTCTACATGCTAAGCCCTGAATCGCTAGCGCTATTACAGGCGAGCGTCCAAGAGCAGGGGTACTGCACCCTCGCTGAGGCGATAACGCCAAAACACGGGCAACTGTTGTCTGACAGCTACGCGTTGCTTATGCAAGAGTCGCTTGAAATTCTTTCCCGAGCCGCTGAGGCAGGTAAATCGTTAGCTGAATTTTACAAAGAAAGTGACGAAAATTTAATCGTCGTGCCTGAAAGTAATGCCAGTCACCATATTTGCCGATTTGAGTATATTTCGAGCCGCTCGGAACGGATAAGGGCAGAGTTGATCCCCTATTTTCAAAGTCTGTTATTCAACATGATCGGCAATGGTTTTAAACTATTTAAAGATAAGTGTAATGTCAAGAATCCCGGTGGAGGCGCGTTCGGGTGCCATCAAGATTATCCGGCCTATGCTGACTTTCCAGCGCCTTACCATTTAACAATGGCAATTTTTTTGGACTCGCCATCGCTGACTAATGGTTGCCTGGAAATGGCGAAAAACTGGAAGGCAATCAGCGATGACGTAACCACACTGGATCGCAACTATCCGGGGAAATTGATTTTTAAGCGGGACCGCCATTCGGGTGATGTATTGCCTGAAATCACGGAACAGTTCGAATGGGAGCAAATACTCACTACCTGCAATGACATCGTGTTATTTAATTCATTTGTGCCGCACCGTTCAAGTACCAATGCCAGCAATGGATCACGCAGGGCCTTCTTTTTTACGTTCACCCCCGAAAGTTTTGGTGATCACTACGGACACTATTACAGAGCCAAGCGACAGGCCTACGATAATCCAACATTTCATCTGTCAACCCCAACGGATCGAGGTCTATAAGCTATATGTTATTCTCAACTGTTGATAATCAATTGCTGTTTACCCCTGGCCCGTTGAATACTAGTGCCACAGTAAAGTCGGCAGCCATGAGGGATATGGGTTCAAGGACCCAAGCGATGCGTGAAGTCACGACTGAGATTGTTGATACATTGCACAAGGTCTCCGAGTTGTCTGCGGACTATACGACGGTGTTATTGCAGGGAAGTGGCACGTTTGCGGTGGAGGCCATGTTATCATCTTTGATTGATAACGATGACCATGCGCTGGTGCTTGTCTCCGGGGACTATTCTTCGCGCATGGCTGACATTTGTAATATTTATGGTATTCAACACCAGTTGCTAAATTTCGAAGAAAGTGAGGGTGTGTGTCCACAAAAATTAAAAGCGTTTCTAGACTCTGGCCCCAAACAGTTTTCTCATTTGCTGTTTGTTCATTATGAGACCGCGCTGGGCGTGGTGAATCCGTACCAACCGATTATCGATATTGCTTGGCAACACGGTTTAAAGGTACTGGTAGATTGTGTCAGCTCTTTTGGATTATTGCCGATCAACTCAGAACGGCCCAACCTAGTGGCTATGGCCTCATCGGCCAATAAATGTATTCAAGGACTGACAGGGGCTTCTTTCGTATTTGTTCAACATAAAGAACTTATGCTTGAGCGTAAAAAAAGGACGCTGGCGTTTGACCTCAAGGCTCAGTCAACCACATTTTTTGCAAGCGGAGAGTGGAGATTTTCACCACCGGTACAAATTCTTTTGGGGCTGAGGCAAGCGCTGCGTGAGTATGTTCAGGAGGGCGGGCGTGCTCAGCGATATAAAAAATATTTCGCCTTACATAAGTACCTGGAGAGCCGACTTAGCACGTTGGGTATATTTCCGATTATCAATGCAGGCGTCCGCGCGCCGATCATCAACACATACTCACTGCCGACGACTATGGATTATGCGTGTCTTTCAGCTTCGTTAATCAAGCGCAATATTGTGGTGTACGCCTCTAAGCTTAAAGGCTGTTTTCGTGTGGGGACCGCAGGTGATATCAGGCCCTCCGATATCGATACGTTAGTGAATGAAATCGACACTACTATGAAGGGTTAGTAATGTTTAATTTTGACGCGATCAACAGCCGAATTACGGGCCCCACGCCGTTGCCACCTTCATCATTGATGTGCATCAATCGGCAGATGACGAGCCACAGAAGCGAAGGCTTCAAAAAAACGGTTGCCAATGTTCAATCCGGGCTACAAGCGCTTATGGATACGACGGCCGTTCCTTTGCTGTTTACCAGTTCAGGAACTGCTGCGATGGAGTCAGCAGTCAATAATCTGCTCGGCCCTGGTGACAGGGCGCTGACGTTATCCTGTGGTTTTTATGGCGACCTGTTTCATCAAATAGCAGAAAGGCGACTTCATCAAAATGCCCTGTTGCTCAGGTTGCCTGATGGTGGAGGAATCGACATTCAACGCCTGGTCGATAATTTGAAACGGTCGACGTTCAAGGCGATTTTTATGACACATAACGAAAGTTCAACCGGCGTCGTCAATGCGTTACCTGAAGTTATTTCGGCCATCAGACAATACAGTGACGCGTTCATTGTTGTTGATGCCATTAGTAGTATGGGTTGCGTGAACCTGCCCTTTGATGAGCTTGGGATAGACGTATTGATCGGCGTGACGCAAAAAGGGCTGATGTCGCCACCAGGGATGTCGATCATTCTTGCCAGTGACAGAGCTATTAACGAATCCAACGTAATGAGTAACTATGGGAGCGTCGCGTTTAATTACGCAAGAGCGCACTCTCTGGCGGGGGATCTTCAAACGCTAACCACGCCCTCTCTGCATGCATTTTGGGGGTTGGAAAATGCTTTAGATATGATCACGCAGCAAGGCATTCAGGCAGTCTTCGACCATCACCGTGCGATTGCCGATCAGTCACGTCGACTCGCCGAGAGCATTGGCTTCACGCTATTTGCGAAAGAGGGCTATAGGTCTAACACCATCACGGCACTGGACCTCAGTGGCTCCATTGGGGCAACAGATATCGCGCGGCGGCTGTTAGCTGATTTCTCAATCACGGTCGGTGTCGGTAACGGAGCGCGTACAGAATCCATTATACGCGTTGCGCACATGGGTTATGTCAACGAGCTTGAGATTGCAGATGTTTATGCTGCTTTAAAACGTGTGACTGCTGAGAGTTAATCGAAGTTGACGTGCGTAATATTTAAGCCTTTATGATTGCCGGTGGTCATTATTTGTTCTGTTAGCAAGGCGTACTAGAGAGCGTACACTAGGTTGGTTTTTCGTCATCATGACGTTGAACTAATAAAATTTTCGTTTATCTTTATATCGGAGGCATTTTATTAATGACGCAGAAGCAAGGTATTCTTGAGAAGCACTTTATCCGAGACGCATTAAACGAAAAGTTCGTCGCGTTTGCCGGCGGGGAGGAACGCGCACCATTTATGGATCCTGTTAACGTTCTTCCGTTCGGTGCAACGCTGGATGAAAATTTTGGGTTGATTCGATCTGAAATTAGCGAGCTTTTGTTACGAAAGAAACTTACGCGTTATGAGGAGATCGATAAGAAGCGGGCAGACGAGGTGTCAAAAGACTGGAAATTATTTTATATAAAGCTGCTGAATGAATACAACGATTTAGGTAAACGTTTGTGCCCAACTATCTACAGGCTGACCAAGGATCAGGCGAATATTCTTTCGATTGCTATTGCTGTATTAGAACCCGGTGTGCGCCTGGCAGCTCACAGTGGTCCCTATGCAGGTATATTGAGGTACCATTTGGGTATCGAGGTTCCCGCCGTTAATCCTCCTTACATTCGCGTAAAAGACCAATATTATACTTGGCAGGTGGGCAAGAGCGTCGTACTCGACGATGTGTTCGATCATGAAGTCTATAATGACGCGTCTGAACGCAGAGTTATATTAATTGTTGATTTTAGTCGGCCGATGCCCACGCTTTATGACGCTCTTAACAAAATGTACCTGAAATATATGCAGATTCGCGCCAAGCGCTTGATCAAGAAGTCAAATTAGAAAATGAGGAGGTGGCTTTGAAAACTCTATTGCTCGCTGCGGGCGTTGGCAGTCGGTTAGGGGGGCTGACTGATAATGTGCACAAGTCTCTATTGGAAATCAATGGCGATCAAACGCTATTGGATTACCAACTTCGCGCCTTGGCGTCTGCAGAGTTGAATGACATCCATATTGTGGTCGGACATTGTGCAGAGTCGGTGGCAAATAAATGTCTGGCGTATTCAGATTTGCACAGTATTCGTCTAATAAAAAATGATTACTATCGCTCGAAAAACATCGATTGGAGCGTGTATCTTGGTTTGCAATCTGTTGAAGACGACGTCATCTATATCGAAGGTGACATGGTCGTGCATCCTAAAATACTCGCTATGCTCAAAAGTGCTACAGCTGACGTATGCTTGATAGTCGATAACAAGCCAAGGAGCCAGTACGTCGACACCGTCGTCCGTGTTCATCCTGACAATAAGGTAGTGTCAATTGAAGTGAAAGAGCATGGTTTTCATACTGAAGCTTCGCTTAAAGCCTCTCTAGGCGAATTTGTGTGCGCGATCAAGTTAAGCAATCGTGCGCGGCGATTGCTCTTGGCCAAGCTTCAAGATTTTACGTTTGATGGAGTCATTAAGTTTTATAATGCAATCAATGATATTTCGTCTGAGGTGGTATTTGATTATCACGACACGTCGGGGCTTGAATGGGTTGAAGTCGATAACGTTGAAGACCTGGCACGCGCTAAGCGTCTGTGTGCAGAAACAAATTTTGGTTTGAGCAAAGGTTTTGCGCAATGACTACCGAAACGAATCAATCCAATACGCCACTGTTAACACCTAACCAAATTACGTTGTTGCGTTTTGCTCTGACGATATGTTTATTTGTGATCTGGCAAACCGTTGATTTGGCGTTTTTCCAGAAAGCTTTTATATGTGTTGTCTTCGCCGTCATATTCATATTGGACAATGTCGATGGAATTGTGGCAAGAAAGTATTCTTTGGTGTCATTGACAGGGCATTATTTTGATGCGGCAGTTGACGTAATAACCTACTTTTTTCTTGCTTTTATTTTATTGGAAGAGGATGTCCTGTCACTGTTTTTTATCGCCTCGATGCTAGTGCGCGAGGTGCTGGTTGTTTATATTAAAGCTTACTTGGCGGAGACCGGTATGCACGTGGCTACTTCACCAATCGCTGTGGTGAAATGTGAATTGATCGGTGTTCCTCTGGCGTTTTTGTATATTGTATATTCAACAGAATTTGTCGCCCAGGTCGTATTCATTTCTGTGCTGTTTATCTATTTTCTTACCCTCAGGCTGTGGTATGGAATCACCAAAACACAGCATGTGGTTTTACTATTAACCGCGCTCGTACCGGTGTTGGCCTATGCCGCAGTAGATGGGGATGTTTCTGTCGCCAACTGGTATCTCTATAGTTATATGTTCATTGCTATCGTCTTTTCATACGTATCAGCGTTTGGTTATTTTAAATTGTTCATTTTCTCAAATAAGAAAAGGTAAGATCTTTATGAATAATAAAGTTTTATTGGTGACGGGATCAGGACGTGGTATTGGCGCCGCCACGGCGTTGATGGCAGCACAGCAAGGATACGCCGTGTGCTTGAACTACATAAACGATGAAACGTCTGCATTCGCTGTGCGCGATAGTATTCTCGACGCCGCTGGTCAATGCATCGCCGTACAGGCTGATGTGTCAAACGAGTACCAGGTAAAAAAGCTGTTTGAACGTATTGATTCCGAGCTGGGTATTATAACGCACCTTGTCAATAATGTCGGAATATTGAAGCAGAAGATGTCAATGATTGATATGCAGGCCGAACGTTTCCAGCAGGTGCTGTTAACCAATGTCATGAGCCTTTTTTATTGTTCAAGGGAGGCTATCCAGCGCATGGCCGTTTCCAGGGGGGGCTCCGGTGGGGCAATCGTCAACGTCTCATCCGGTGCGTCAAGGAGCGGCTCTCCTTTTGAGTACATTGACTACGCAACGTCGAAAGGAGCCGTCGACACCCTTACCACTGGGTTGTGTAAAGAGGTTGCCGCCGACGGCATCCGGGTTAACTGCGTTCGTCCTGGCGGAATTTATACAGATATCCATGCGGATGGCGGTGAACCCCTTAGGGTGGACCGCATTGCCAAGAACTTTCCGATGAAGAGAGGGGGTAAACCTGAAGAGGTTGCGCATGCGATTCTGTGGCTGCTCAGTGATGATGCTTCATTCGTCACAGGCAGCTTTACAGACTTATGTGGTGGCTTGTAAGTTGAACACATACTCAAGAGTAGTTCAGGCTGACATATTCAGGCGGCATACGCATTGCTTAAAGGTCATACAGCAATTGTCTCGCTACCAGATGCAGCAGATGGCTTGTCCTATGGGCGTCGCTATAAAAGCTGATTCCAGCCCCGTCTCAGTGGTCGATATCGCGACTGAACGGACCTTCAGAAAGAGTCTGCGTGACGATTTCCCCACTGATAGCGTTCAGGGTGAGGAGTTGGGGGCTACTGAGGTGGCAGACTATAACTGGGTAATTGATCCAATAGATGGCACCCGAAAGTTTATCAGGGGTATTCCCACCTGGGGAATTTCAATCGCTTTAGAGTATCGGTCTAAGGTGATCGCGGCGGCTATCGCCGTTCCGGCTACTGGGGAAGTCTGGTCTGCGATTGATCAAGGCGGGGCATTCAAAAATGGTGCCAGAATAAAAGTGAGTACGACCGCTAAGATCAAGGATGCTTACATCACGACTTCGGCCAGAAAGTACTTTTCAGAAATAAACCAGCTCGCGTGTTATGACGAGATTCATGCACACGCTTTACACGATCCTGGCTTTCTGGATGTTTATAGTTTTGCCATGTTGTGTGACGGAAGAATTGATGGAATTGTTACCTGTCAAGATAACTGGTGGGATATTGCAGCCGCGACATTTATTTTAAAGGAGTCCGGTGGCTGCTACAGCCTTTCGGCTGACCCACCGCGCTTAGATAATGGAGTGAACTATTTCAGCAACGGCAAGATACATAGAAAATTATCTTCAATTATCAGGGGTGTCATACGGTGAAGACGTGTGTATTGATAACAACAGCCAGAGAAGAACAAGCCGCCATTATTTATTCAATGACTAAGGCGTGGTTTGACGTGAAATTGTTTTCCAAGCACGATTGGGAAAATAAACACGTCACTCCAGAATTGGAAGACATTTTAATGTCCGGTGACGTTGATTATTTATTCAGCTTTTGCTGCCCCCTGATAGTTCCTGAATACCTTTTGCAGGCGGTTCGTAATCTGTCTGTGAACTTGCACCCTTCACCGCCTGAATATCCAGGCGTCAAAGGGGCCTACAGGGCATGCTGGGACAAGAAAACCGAATTTGGTGTGACGGCACATTTAATGGAAGGAAAGGTTGATACCGGCGAGATTTTAAAGGTTAAACGGTTTCCCATCGCTAATAATGATGATCCTGCGGCCCTGACGCTTGAATCGTTCCGGCACAGTGTTGATTTATATCAGGAAGTTGTTCGCGATGTTGCGTGCGGCGTACCTTTCGCGAGCAATGAGTGTTGGTCAAACTTCACCATGACCCGGAGACATTTTGAGATATTGCAAGCTGACATAAATCCAGTTAATGCTAACTGAGCGAGTGATTGATGATATCGCCATTTGACTTTCTAACCGCGCTTAAAGAACATGATATAGATAGCTATTATGGAGTCCCCGATTCTCTGTTAAAAAGCTTCGGTCAGGCGTTGGATGATTCAGCATCAGTAAGTAGCCACAGTATCGTACCCAATGAGGGTATTGCTGTTTCTCGGGCTATTGGATATTTTGCTGCAACGCGGCAGCTTCCTGTCGTATATATGCAGAACTCCGGCTTGGGCAATGCCGTGAACCCGCTGCTTTCATTGGCTGACTCTCAGGTGTGCGGCGTACCTATGTTACTCGTAGTGGGGTGGCGCGGAGAAATGGTTGGCCAGCAGCAGATTGCCGACGAGCCGCAACATCGGAAACAGGGCCGGGTTACTCTTGAGCTTATTGAGTCCCTGGGGTACAGCTATTTTATCGTCGATAAAGCCAGTTGCTATAAAACGATCATTGATGAAAGCGTTGAGCTTGCAAAGCGCAAACAAGAGCCTGTTTTTTTGGTTGTGCGTAAGGATACATTTTCAAATGTTCACTCGGAAAGTCCTGAGAATAGATTTGATATGGCGCGTGAGGCGTCCATAAAAAATGTGCTGGCCTTGTTGCCCGATACGTGTATTACGGTAGCGACTACTGGAAAGATAGGTCGAGAACTATTTGAATTGAGGCAGTCTTTGAAAATGCCTCATCACTCTGATTTTCTATGCGTTGGAGGGATGGGGCATGCGTCAAGCATTGCTTCAGAGATAGCTTGTCATAAGCCAGAAAGAACCGTCGTTTGCTTTGATGGTGATGGAGCAGCCCTCATGCATTTAGCATCCATGCAACATGCAGCGTGCCAGAAAAATCTCCTGCATATTATCTTGAATAACTGTGTTCATGAGTCTGTTGGTGGACAAAGTACCACATTCGATGAGCTCGATGCCGCCTCATTGGCCAGAACGTTTGGTTATGCAAAGTTTTCTTACATAACGGATGAAAAAACGCTGTGCAAACAGACTGCACTGTTCTTGCGTTCTCCGGAATCCACGTTGTTAATCGTCGGTTGTAAAATCGGAAGTCGTAGTGATTTGGGCCGCCCTACCGTATCTAGTAAAGAGCAATATGCGTCGTTTTCAAATTTTGTTATTGACCAGTGAACTCAATAATAGCTGCACTAAGGTGCTTTAGGCTCGGCGATCCGTCGGCTTTGCGGGCACCAATTTAGGTACTTGGCGTATATTACTTAGGGCTGTCAGGAGCGAAAAATGAAAGATGTGGTAATCGTTGTATCTAGAAATGACTATACATCTTTGCTGAAGCAAGGCGAATTGATTGAGGCCCTCAAGGGAAGAAATGTAATTTATATTTTTTCTGTCAGGTGCGCTGTTATTCCACACGCCACTGAGTTTGAAGAGCTTCATCTTATCGATATTGTGAACTCGAAAGTATATCTACTGGATTTGTTGAAGTTTATTAGTCTCCGCTATACGGTGACGGATATTGTATCTACTGGCGAAGAGGATTTGGCCCCCGCAGCCTATGCCAGAAATGCCTTTAATCTGAAAGGAATATCGTTTGAGCAGTCAACTTTGTATCGCAACAAACTGTTAATGAAAGAGCGGTTAGTATCGACAGATATTCAGCTCCCCACCTTTTCTTCGGCCGCTGATGTGCGCGCTTTATCTGCAATGCTGAGTAGATTCGGCAAAATTATCGTCAAACCTAAGGAAGGTTATTCCTCTAAAGGCATCATGGTCATTTCAACGCCTTCAGAACTCGATCACTTTTTGTCAGAGCAGGACTATTGCATTGATCGGTTCGTCGCCGAAGAGTTTATTGATTTAGATGTTTATCATCTTGATGCAGTTGTAGTGAACGGGGAGATTCTTTTTTCGACATTGGGTAGATACCATGATCCGTTGGTGAACTTTAGCACCAGTCAATGGTTGGTCACATCAATTACTAATCAAACTTCTGCACTACATGAACAAGCCAAACACGCATTGCTGAAAATTTTACACGCTTTTGAGACATGTCGAGGTGTTTTTCACTTTGAGTTTTTTTCAGACGGTACAAACCTGATATTTTGTGAGATCGCAATACGCCCTGCGGGTGGTGGTATTTCAGACGCAATCTATGAAGGGTGGGGGATCCATCTGCATGAGGTTAACGTTCAGCTTCAATTGGCTATACCTTTTACCCTGCAGCGAGTGCAAGAAAAGCATGTTTCTATCATTTTAATGATGAATCAGCAGTCGGGAGTCGTCACAGGATTAATGAACCAGAGGTTTCTTCAGGAACACGCGCACACGATTTTGAAGCGCAAGTCGATTGGTGATCGGGTCTCGCCGTCGCAGTTCAGTTCAGATAGTGTACTCAATGTGGTATTAGTGAGTGACGATGTTCAGAGTTTACACAGAGCCATCAGAGCTATTATCTCTAAGCCTTACTATCAAATAGAAGAGCGCATGGCTGCCCGATCTGTCGACACCCTACCTCAGAAAGAGTTCTTTAATGTTGTACGTGTGTTGCCGCATAATCAGGCCTCATTCACTCAAGGATTGATTATTGATGGTGATTACATTGTTGAAGTCACCGGGCTGTATGAGGAGTCGAAGATAAATGTTATCGAGCTGTCCAGTGGAAGACTGGTCAAATCAAATAATTTGCCTGACGAAGTGTGGGGTGAAGGTTTAGCCAAGCTGAATGGAAAGTATTATGTACTTACTTTTAAAGAGCATAAAGCTCTGGTAGTTGATCCTGCCAGTTTATCCATTATAGATACCCTCAGCTATGAGGGCGAAGGATGGGGATTAACCACAGACGGTATATGCCTGGTTATGAGCAATGGCACTGACGAAATTTCGTTTAGAGACCCTGCTGATTTTTCGGTGCAACGAGTTATTCAAGTGACGTTCAAAGGGAAAAAGGTTTCTAATATTAATGATTTGGAATGGGTAAATGGTTTCATATACGCCAATGTCTGGTATGCAGAGGTTATCCTAATTATCGACCCGCAGGATGGCAGGGTCATCAAGTGGGTTGATATGGCGGGCATGCAGTTTCAACTCGATAATTACGATAAGCGTACTAATACTCTTAACGGTATAGCTTATGACCGCCTCAACGACAGGTTCTATGTGACAGGAAAAAAATGGTCGAATATTTTCGCAGTCAAGTTCATTGCTGGCGCGTAGAGAATAAGAGTGCATTCTTGTCAATGCGCTTGGCACTCTGGGACTCGTTGTTTTACGCTCGAGCGGTTCTTTCCCGGATATACAACAAGCCTTTACGGCGTGTCGGCTTTAACAGGCGAGTAATTCACTAACCGTATTTCCGAACTGGCTGCTGGCATCAGGGTCTCGCTTGTCTTAAAGCCCGTATTGAGCGTCAAGCGTTACTAGGCATTCAGCAAAACAACGTAGCCACCGAAAGCATGCAAATAATTTGAACTACCATCTGGCAGCGTATCTCACCATTCGTTCTCGTTAAGCTCATCTGTCCGACGTACATAATGGCTACCTCTTTTCAGTGACGGGGCGTGCAGCGAGCACCACAACGCGATGCGGCTCTCTTGAGTATAGGCCCGGAATCGGATTTTTCATGCTCGAAGCCATACGAAGCGGCGGATCACAGTTTTTCCTGCTTCAGCGGCACTCTTTGTTCAGTAATCAACGCCAGTGCGCCGCGCCAGCCGCGCTGATCAGACAGCTTGACCGACGATGGCGCTCGTCTCGACAGGTGAATAACTAAATTCGCACCGTGCTCTACTTCACCTTGCACCTTAGAACCTTCTTTCTACCGCCTGCGTCAGTGGCCCGTAGCGCGCATTCAAGGACTTTTTTTCATGCAAAGTGTTGTGAATCTTTGGCCGTTGCTCGGCGTATTTGTGATTGTGGTTGGCTTTGTCCTGCGCTTCAATCCGTTGCTAGTTGTTACCGTCGCCGCCATGGCTGCGGGGCTTGCCGCCAACTTTTCGTTAGAGCAGATCTTTGCGAGCATGGGTGATGGTTTTCTTCAAGCCCGCGCTCTGCAACTGATCTTGTTATTACCGCTTGCGGCTATCGGCCTACTGGAGCGTCATGGTCTTCGTTTGCATGCGCGGAACTGGATTGCCGGCTTTGAGCGCGCCACGGTCGGACGCCTGTTGATCGTCTACCTGTTTGTGCGCGAGTCGACAGCGGCCATGGGCTTGACCAGTCTGGGCGGGCATCCGCAAATGGTACGGCCGCTTTTGGCACCGATGGCTGAGGGCGCGGCAAATAAACGCTACGGCAAACTTCCCGACACGCTGCGATACAAGGTGTTCGCCATGTGTGCAGCGACCGATAACATCGGGTTGTTTTTTGGTGAAGACATCTTTGTTGCCTTTGGTGCCATTGCGCTGATGCACACTTTTTTGGTCGGATCGGGGATTGATGTTGAGCCATTGCTCATCGCTCTTTGGGGCATACCTTCGGCGATCTGTGCCTTTGTTGTTCACGCGATCCGCCTGCATTGGTTTGATTTGAGGCTAACCCGCCAAATGATGCTCACTGCCACTGCGATGGAAGTTTCGCAATGACTGTCTTCATTGAATACCTGTATGGGCTGGCCGGCGTGTTGTTAGTGATTACGGCGGGGATGGTTCTGTTCGATGGCACACATCCGAAGCGCTGGACGACGGCGTTGTTCTGGCTGCTGTTTGCTATTCCGTTCCTGGCAGGAGAACACTTGCCATCGGTTGTGATAGGCGCGTGCGTAGTGGCGATGGCTTTGGTTGTCGGCATCCGGGGCGTCGGCCGTGGCAAGCGTGCCGAGTTGGGTGACGAGGTGTGCGGCGCGAGTGCGGATCGCCTGGGGCATAAATTGTTTATCCCCGCGCTGGCGATTGTCCTCATCACCGTGCTTGGGTCAGTACTGTTCAAGCACACTGAAATTGGCGGCGTTCCGCTGCTGGACCCAAAAAATACTACCTTTGTATCTTTGGGGATCGGCTGCCTGGCAGCCGTCGGCCTGGCCTGCTGGCTAACACGTGATACAGCGGTGCAAGCCTTGCGCGAATCCCGCCGCCTGACCGAAGCGCTGGGCTGGGCCATGGTGCTCCCGCAAATGCTGGCGATGCTTGGGTTGTTGTTCAACGAAGCCGGGGTTGGTACGGCTGTCGCTCATGTCACCACAACGTACATCAGCCTGGATTTCAAATGGATCGCGGTGATGGTTTATGTGCTGGGCATGGCGCTGTTCTCGATGGTCATGGGTAATGGCTTCGCAGCGTTCCCGGTGATGACCGGTGGGGTGGGCGTGCCGGTTCTGGCAGGTATCTACGGTGGTGACCCTGCGGTGATTGCGGCTATCGGCATGTTATCTGGCTATTGCGGTACGCTGATGACGCCTATGGCTGCCAATTTCAATATCGTACCAGCGGCCCTGCTAGAGTTACCCGACAAGAACGCGGTGATCAAAGCTCAATTGCCGACCGCGTTAATGATGCTGGCGGTCAATAGTGTGCTGCTCTACTTGTTGATGTGAACCTTGGGGCAAGGCTGCATCAACTTGCCACCGCAGAACGGTGCATCAGTTGGAGAGCTGGTAAGCCAGGCCAACCCGTACGCTTGCCGCAGCGCTGAGAGCGGTGAGCTCAATGCTCCCTGCGTGGAAAAAATAACTCAAAACACGTCACACCAACCTCACTGGTGACACTGTAGCCACCGTTGTGCAATTGCATGATGGTTGCCACGATCGACAGCCCCAGCCCATTGGACTGGGAGGACCGTTCGCGGGATTCATCCACCCGGTAAAACCGTTCGAACAACCGCGGTAGGTGCTCGGCGGGAATGGTTTCACCGTGGTTACTGACCCTCAGGTTGACGCCCTCGTCATGTGCAATGGCCTGGATGCTCAGCTTTGAACCCGGCGAACCATACTTGATGGCGTTGGCGCACAGGTTGGCCAGGGCGCGCCGCAGCAGCATCGGCTCCGCCCAGATCACACCTTCGCCCTCGACCACGATGTGCATGCCTGCGTCAGCCGCCAACCCTTCGAAATAATCCGCGATGCGTTCCACTTCATCCGCAGCGTCCAGCGCCTGGCGTTGACGCAATGCGCTGGCAGGGTCGGTGCGCGCCAGAAACAGCATATTGTCGAGCATCCGCGCCAAGCGTTCGAGTTCTTCGACATTGGAGGCCAACAGCTGCTGGTAGCTTTCGATACTGCGCTGCTGTTGCAGGGCAACCTGGGTTTCGCCGAGCAGATTATTGATCGGCGTGCGCAGTTCATGGGCCATGTCGGTGGACACCTGGCCCAACTGCACAAAGCCTTTGGACAAGCGTTCAAGCATGGTGTTGAACGACTCGATCATCGGCAGCAATTCTTTGGGTGCGCCCTGGCCGTCGAGGCGCTCGGCCAGGTTGCCGACGCCGATCCCTTGCGCGTGGCGGGCGAGGCGGCGCAAGGGCAGCAAGCCGCGATGCACCAGCAGGTAACCGGCCAACGCCAGGACGATCGCAGCGATGCTCGCCAGGATATAAACGCTCAACCGATAGCTGGCGAGTACGGCGGTGCGCTCGGTCATCAGGCGGCCGCTGGTGACTTGCAGGCTGCCCAGGTCACCCGAGTCGATGGTCGCGGCCACGGTTGAAAAAGGAATGCCGTTAAGCCCCGGCAAATGCTGCACATCGCTCAGCGCCAGTACGTGATCCTTGGGCACTGGTTTGACCGAAGGCAACTCGATATTCGCCGGGTTCACCAACAGCAACGGTTGTTGGCCGGGGGCGCCGATGCTCAATACGGATTCGCGGTTGCCCAGCATGTTCTGGAACAACTCGGGCTTTGTCTGGATCAGGCCCAGGGTATTGCTGTCGTTGAGCAGGTTGCGCAGTTGATCCACCCGGGATATCAGCGCGGTGTCGTCGCGGCGCACCAACTCGCGCTCCAGCTCACGGTAAAGTGCTACGCCCAAGGTGGCCAGCAAGGCAAAAGCGAGCAAGGCGAAGATCAGCGCCAGGCGCAGGGTCAGCGAGTAGTGGCGAGCGCGGCTCATGGCTGGGTATCGAAGCGGTAGCCGATGCCCCGCACGCTGTGGATCAACTTGAGCTGGAACGGGTCATCGATTTTCAAGCGCAGGCGCCGCACGGCCACGTCGACCACATTGGTGTCACTGTCAAAATTCATGTCCCATACCCGCGAGGCAATCAGCGAGCGTGACAGCACCTGGTCCTGATGAGTGGCGAACAGATGCAGCAGGGCGAACTCTTTATTGGTCAGGGTAATGCGCGTGCCGGCGCGGGTGACGCGGCGCTTGAGCACGTCGATTTGCAGATCGGCGATGTGCAGGTGTTCTTCTTCGCGTGTCGGGCCGCGTCGGGTCAGGGTGCGCAGGCGTGCGACCAGCTCGGCGAAGGAGAAGGGCTTGATCAGGTAGTCGTCGGCGCCCAGCTCCAGGCCTTTGATGCGGTCGGCGATGTCATCGCGGGCGGTGAGAAACAGTACCGGCGTGTCGGCTTCCTTGCGCAAGCGGCGTAGCACTTCCCAGCCATCCATCTTCGGCATCATCACGTCGAGCACTATCACGTCGAACGGGGTTTCCAGGGCCTGGTGCAATCCGTCCACGCCATCGCGGGCCAGGCTCACGCTGTAGCCCAGCTCCTGCAGGCCATTGAGCAGGTAATTGCCGGCCTTGGGTTCGTCTTCGACTACGAGGATGTTCATGGGAAATGCCCTGGTTCGATGGGTTGCGCAAGTTTAGCCTGATCAATTGTCACTGGCGCAACCGGTGCCCTGCACGCGGTAGTCCAGCACATGCTCACGATCCTGGTGGTCCAGGTAGCGCAGTTGTGCCGGGACGATACCGCATTGGCCGTAGGAGTCGGTACTGGACAAAACCTTGGCGACATCCAGGTGGACGAAGAAGCCGGTCTGATCATGGATCACGGGCGCGGTTGAAGCGGTGTCGGCAGCGAATACCGAGCCGGTGGCGAGCAAGGCAGCAAAAGCGAGGGCAAAGCGTTTCATGGCGAGATCTCTGTTTAAAGTGGCTGCCGGGGTTGGCAGTGAATTCACAGTAACCAGGCGACCCGAACAGCTAACCAACAGGATGATGACAAGTTCGTCATTCAAGGTTTAACGCTGGCGCCTCGCAGCGTTTACAAGTGCCGAGGTGAACCGTAGATTGCGTGGGTCGATCATTGCTTGAACCCATGGAGAAGCCGCGTAGTGTCCAGTCGAAATCCAGCCGTATTCAGTCAGCGTTACCGTGCCTTCCTGTTCGATATGGACGGCACCCTGCTCAATTCCATCGCCGCTGCCGAGCGTGTATGGAGCCGCTGGGCTGAACGCCATGGGCTGGATGTGCAGGCTTTCCTGACGACCATTCATGGCGCCCGCGCGATTGATACGATCAGGCGCCAGGGGTTGCCGGGTGTGGATCCCGAGGCGGAGGCGGCGTGGATTACCGAGGCTGAATTGAACGACGTCGAGGGTGTCGTGGCGCTTGCCGGCGCGGTCGCGTTCCTGAACTGCTTGCCGGCCGATCAGTGGGCACTGGTCACGTCTGCGCCCAAGGCACTGGCGTTGCGTCGAATGCAAGCGGCGGGTATTTCCATGCCGGCGGTAATGGTGACGGCCGAAGATGTCGCCAGCGGCAAGCCGGATCCTGCGTGTTACGTGCTTGGCGCCCAGCGCCTGGGCGTGCCGGTGCAGGATTGCCTGGTGTTCGAGGATGCGAGGGTAGGCATTCGAGCAGCAGAAGCGGCGGGAGCGGACGTGATGGTAGTGACCTCGACGCACCTGGCGCCCATGGCGACTGAACATGCCTGTATCGAGGGATATGAGGGGGTGCAAGTCGTGCGAGAAGCGGATGGCCTGCTGACGCTGCGAGAAAAGATAGACAGTCAGCGTGCGGTTTTTTGATGGGCGCGATGCGCCTCGCGCTGGCACAGCTTACGCAAAATAGTCTTCTGAATCGGCTTGAGACAGAACGCAAACAGGTAGGCGCACAAGAGTAAGGCGAGGTCCAGCCAGGAATGGTCTGCGGCGTCGACGGCCGCCTCGGCTTCCAATCGCAGGCCATACCCGAGCGCCAGAAAGACCAGCCCTATCAGCAAGGTGATCGTCCAGGACAGGGTAACCATGGGCTGTGTAACGGTTGGCCTCATCGACGTGCTCCTGAAATGCACTCGGACCGCAGGATGACGTGGGATTTGGCTGCAAATGATGCAACAAGTTCCGGGGAGCATGGCAGTTTCATCTTGCAGCGCAGGCCGATGTACGAGGCGCACAGCTCGGGTAGAAAAAGAACGGGTCAATCAGGGTTTTCGCCAGCCGTTACGGTGAAGCAAAAGGCTGGCTACTGGAGGTGCTTCAAGGCGTCTGGTTTTTGTCCGGCGCAGTGAGGCCGGCCTGGATGCGCTGATAAATTTCCTCGCGGTGCACGGCGACATCCTTGGGGGCGTTGATGCCGATTCGTACTTGCTGGCCGCTAACGCCCAGGATGGTGATCGTAATGTCATCACCGATGTTTATGCTTTCACCAACTTTGCGGGTGAGTATAAGCATGGACTTCTCCTTGATTACTTTTAAGGACACATGTTCAGACAGGGCAGGTGTCGGATGTGCGTAGCTTACTGCGAAGCGCTTCCCTGTGACTGCCTCTTTTAGGACGCATAGAGGCGACATTAATTCCCATGGCGGCATCATACAGGTCGCGATACATCATTCGCATTGTTTAAGCCAATGTTTATGACGGCCAGAATAGACAGTGAATGGTAAAGTCGCCTCTTTATCTTCAAAGGAGCAGGGCAGTGCGTAAAGTAGCGATGGCAATTGCGGTGTTGGCGTTGGCCGGATGCGGCGAAGGTAAACCTGTCGATGCGCCCAAGGCCAAGCCTGTCGTGACCCAAAGCCAGCCACAAACCGGTGCGATTGCCGCTCAAGAATGGGATGTATGGGTGGGCCCGCCGGATCACAAGCTGCAGGCGATCACGGACCTGACCGCCTGGTTGCTGGAGCATGGTTTCAATTTTTATATCGTCAAGGTCGACGGCAAGGACCAGGTACTGCTGGGCCCGTTTGCGAGCAAGGCCGAGGCGGAGGCCAAGCAGACCCTGCTCAACGAAAAGATGGCGCGGGCCAAGAAAAACGACACCGTGTCAGAGGTCATCGAACACAAGGCCACCCAGTAACAAGCCGGGTGGGCGGGTTTTGCGCCCACTTTCAGCCACAGGCCTTCAGGTTCACCGGGCCGACGAACTCATTGCCACGGCCCATCACACAGCCCACCGTCTGGTTGCGCTGGCGCTCCCAGGCTTGCACCGGGTAGGTCTTGTTCCAGGCTTCATACAGCTGGCGATCCTGTTTCGACAGGCGCAGGCCGTATTGCTTGCTCATATAAAAATAGGTGCGCGCGATCATTCCACGGATGGACGGACGCGGCATGACCTTCTTGGCCTTGAAGTCCACTTGCGTCAGGCATGAACCGTATTGCCCGCTTTGCACCGGCAGCCAGCCGAAGCTGAAGTTGTTGCGGTCGCCATTCACCTCGCCGATGCTCGGCACCAGGTTATGCAGGTCCGCTTCGGCGCGCTTGAACACGTCGTCATGGCGCGTGCAGTTTTTACGCCCGCCATTTTGCCAGCACTGACGTTGATGGCCGATCTGCCAGGCGGGCACGATGTGTTCCCACTCGATGCGTGCGGCGCGGTTGGCGTTCTTGCGCGGGATGTAGCCACAGGCTTTCAGGTCTATACGGTTACCGGTGTATTTGCAGCCGCAGTAGAACTCGGTGGACTGCGGAGCGTAGAGCTTCCAGGCGATTTTTTTGGCTTCACTGAAAGTGCGGGGGGCTTGGGCGTTGGCGGTGACAGCAAACAACAGGCAGCACACAGCAAAAAAACGGACACTCATTCAATCAATCTTCCTTCGGCACAACCCAGAAAATCTGCACGCCGCCGTCATCCCTGTAGGCGAGGGTGACGTTGTCGTTTTCCGCAATCTCTTCAAGCAAGCGCGCCCATTCGTCTTCGGGCTCATCCGGCAGGCGGAAGATCAGCGCCGCCTTGGCCTTCTGCGCGTTGGTCGAATTGATGATTTTTTGGACGCGAATAGCCAGGCGCTGGTAGGCATCTGGCGGTGCGGGTGCTGCGGAGGAGGGCTTTGCCACGGAGTATTCCTTAGTAAGCTGTACGCACATACAGTATTTAACTGTAGGTAATTTCGCAACTGCTTAAATTCAAAGAACTCCGTCTGACAGCGAATTTGGAAATTTGCTGTGATTTTTTGCGAGGCACTGTAGGAGCGAACTCGCTCCTACAGATAAAGCCTGGAATCAATACTCCCAGAACATCCGTTGCAGCTCTTTGCTGTCCTGGGTCTTGGTCAGGGCGACCATCGCCAGGATGCGCGCTTTCTGCGGGTTCAGGTCAAGGGCGGCGACCCAGTCGTATTTGTCGTCTGGTTGCTCTGCGTTACGCAGCACCATGCCGCCGGCATTGACGTGGGAAGAGCGAATGATCTGCACGCCTTGCTTGCGCAATTCCACCAGCGCGGGAACGACCTTGGACGACACTGAGCCATTGCCGGTGCCTGCATGGATGATCGCCTTGGCACCCGCTTGGGCCAGGGCCTTGTAGGCAGTGTCGCTCACGTTGCCGTAGCCGTAGGCAATTTCGACGTCGGGCAGGCTCTTGATGGTCTTGATGTCGAATTCCGAATCCATGGTGTGACGCTTGGCCGGCAGGCGGAACCAGTAGGATTTGCCTTCAACGACCATGCCCAGCGGGCCCCACGGGCTCTTGAAAGCCTCGGTCTTGATATTGATCATCTTGCTCACGTCGCGACCCGACTGGATCTCGTCGTTCATGGTCACCAGCACGCCTTTGCCCCGTGCGTCCTTGCTGCCTGCGACGGCAACGGCGTTGTACAGGTTGAGCATGCCGTCTGCCGACATGGCGGTACCAGGGCGCATGGAGCCGACCACCACGATAGGCTTGTCGGTTTTTTCAACCAGGTTGAGGAAGTAGGCGGTTTCTTCGAGGGTGTCGGTACCGTGGGTGATCACAATGCCATCCACGTCCTTGTCGTCAGCCAATTCGGCGACGCGGCGACCCAGTTGCAGCAGGCTGTCGTTGTTGATGCTTTCCGAAGCAATTTGCATCACTTGTTCGCCGCGTACATTGGCGATCTGGCTAAGCTCAGGAACACCCGCGATCAATTGTTCGATGCCGACTTTGGCGGCCTGGTAAGTGGCGCTGTTGGCCGCACTGGCGCCAGCCCCGGCAATGGTGCCGCCAGTGGCGAGGATCACCACGTTGGAAAGCTTGGTCTTGCTGTCGACTTCTTTTGCCTGAGCGGCAACCGGGAACAGCAGCAGAAGGGCCAGCGCCCCAGGAACAAAGGTCTTCAATGCAGATTTCATTATTTTTCTCTCTGGTTTTTGATGAGTGCGGTAGCAGGTTCATCCAGAACACCCGGGCGACTCTGAACGCCTCGAGGTGCTGAGAAAGAGCAGGATTTGTACCAAGCCAATCATGCTCGGAGAGATAAAATAAGCTATTGATTTAAAACAATTTAAATGGGATTTTCAGTCTGGGCTGACGCGACGCCGTCCGGCTTTCCGAACGGAAGGCGCTTCGCTGTTCGGTTGTCCGAAAGCCAGCTCGGGTTGGCGCAGGTTATGTATGAGATCGTCGTTGCGCCTGTCGTTCAACCAACGGGAAAAGGGCAGGGTGGGTTCAGGATGAAAGGTGAACGACTGCCGTTGACAAATCTCGACAAGGTTCTCATAGTTCTGACAACGCAAACGTTTGCGAGATGTTTCTTCGACGCGAGCGTTGCTCACAATAATCATAAGATCGGAGTACACCCATGAAGCTGCCATTTGCAGGACGTCTTCTTGCTGTCGCTGTGCTTGCCGCCGCATCCGCTGCCCTGCCTCTCTCTTCTGCTTTCGCTGACGACGCCGCCGCCAAACCCAAGGTTGGCCTGGTGATGAAGTCCCTTGCCAACGAATTTTTCGTGACCATGCAGGAGGGCGCCAAGGATTACCAGAAATCCCACGCCGCCGACTTCGACATGATCACCAACGGCATCAAGAACGAAACCGACACCAGCGCGCAGATCGATATCGTCAACCAGATGATTCTGGCCAAGGTCAACGCCATTGTCATTGCACCCGCCGACTCCAAAGCGCTGGTCACCGTGCTGAAGAAAGCTTCGGATGCCGGCATCAAGGTGGTCAACATCGACAACCGTCTGGACCCGGACGTGCTGAAAAGCAAAAAACTCGATATTCCCTTCGTCGGCCCGGACAACCGCAAAGGCTCCAAGCTGGTGGGTGATTACCTGGCCAAGCAACTGGCCGCAGGCGACAAGGTCGGTATCATCGAAGGCGTACCGACCACCACCAACGCCCAACAGCGCACCGCAGGCTTCAAGGATGCGATGGATGCTGCAGGCATGAAGATCGTCTCCACCCAATCCGGTAACTGGGAAATCGACCAGGGCCAGAAAGTCGCATCGGCGATGCTGAGCGAATACCCGGACCTCAAGGCACTGCTGGCCGGTAACGACAACATGGCCCTGGGCGCAGTCTCCGCCGTACGTGCGGCAGGCAAGGCCGGTAAAGTGCTGGTGGTGGGCTATGACAACATCGAAGCCATCAAGCCGATGCTGCAGGACGGTCGCGTGCTCGCAACCGCCGACCAGGCCGCTGCCCAGCAAGCTGTGTTCGGCATCCAGAACGCGCTCAAGCTGGTCAAGGGCGAGAAGGTCGACGCCACCGACGGCGTGATCGAAACCCCGGTCGAACTCGTCCTCAAGAAGTAATCCCGGCAGTAGCCAACAGCGCCCGCTCGTCCTGAGCGGGCGCCTGGAGATTTTCCTATGTCATCTTCCGCCCCGAACGCTGTCCTCTCGGTCAGCGGTATCG
The DNA here is from genome assembly GCF_003852275.1 of Pseudomonas sp. R4-39-08. NCBI lineage: Bacteria > Pseudomonadati > Pseudomonadota > Gammaproteobacteria > Pseudomonadales > Pseudomonadaceae > Pseudomonas > Pseudomonas sp. R4-39-08. The sequence goes on along the minus strand of NZ_CP027733.1, from coordinate 3,806,837 downwards.
GTAAGACCTATGCCCAACCGGTTCTGTCCGACATCACGCTCACGCTCAATCGCGGTGAAGTGCTGGCACTGACCGGTGAAAACGGCGCTGGCAAAAGCACCTTGTCGAAGATCATCGGCGGGTTGGTCACGCCGACCACCGGGAACATGCAGTTCAATGGCCAGGCCTATCAACCCGGCAGCCGCACCCAGGCCGAAGCGCTGGGTGTGCGCATGGTCATGCAGGAACTCAACCTGCTGCCAACGCTGACGGTGGCTGAAAACCTGTTCCTGCATAACCTGCCCAGCCGTGGTGGCTGGATCAGCCGCAAACAGCTGCGCAAAGCCGCGACCGAAGCCATGGCCCAGGTTGGCCTGGACGCCATCGACCCGGACACGCTGGTCGGCAGCCTGGGCATTGGCCATCAACAAATGGTCGAGATTGCCCGCAACCTGATCGGCGACTGCCACGTACTGATTCTCGACGAACCTACGGCGATGCTCACTGCCCGTGAAGTCGAGATGCTGTTCGAACAAATCACCCGCCTGCAGGCCCGAGGCGTGGCGATTATTTATATTTCGCACCGGCTGGAAGAGTTGGCCCGTGTGGCCCAGCGCATTGCGGTATTGCGCGATGGCAAGCTGGTGTGTGTCGAGCCAATGGCCAATTACAACAGCGAACAATTGGTGACGCTGATGGTGGGGCGCGAGTTGGGCGAGCATATCGACCTGGGCCCGCGCACCATCGGCGGACCGGCCCTGACGGTCACAGGCCTGACGCGCTCGGACAAGGTCCGTGACGTGTCGTTCCAGGTGCGCGCGGGTGAAATCTACGGTATTTCCGGCCTGATCGGCGCCGGTCGTACCGAGTTGCTGCGCCTGATTTTCGGCGCCGACCCGGCCGACAGCGGCACCGTGGCGCTGGGGCCGCAGGCCAATGTAGTGAGCATTCGCTCCCCAGTCGATGCGGTCGGTCATGGCATTGCCCTGATCACCGAAGACCGCAAGGGTGAAGGCCTGCTGCTGACCCAGTCGATCAGCGCCAACATCGCCCTGGGCAACATGCCGGAAATCTCCGCTGGGGGGCTGGTGAACAGCCGCGATGAAACCGCCCTGGCCAAGCGCCAGATCGACGCCATGCGTATCCGCAGTTCCAGCCCGGCGCAGTTGGTTTCCGAACTGTCGGGCGGTAACCAGCAGAAGGTGGTGATTGGCCGCTGGCTGGAGCGTGATTGTTCGGTGATGCTGTTCGATGAGCCCACCCGAGGTATCGACGTGGGTGCCAAGTTCGACATTTACGCCTTGCTCGGCGAGTTGACGCGCCAGGGCAAAGCGCTGGTCGTGGTCTCCAGTGACCTGCGCGAGCTGATGCTGATCTGTGACCGCATCGGCGTATTGTCCGCCGGGCGCCTGATCGAGACCTTCGAGCGCGATAGCTGGACCCAGGACGAATTGCTCGCCGCCGCCTTTGCCGGCTATCAGAAACGTGATGCGCTGCTCAACGATGCAGTGCCTAGGAATACCCCATGAAAACAACCACTTCCCCCGGTAAGACTGGCGGCAACTTCTACGGCCTGGGTACCTACCTGGGGCTGGCAGGTGCGCTGCTGGCGATGATTGCGCTGTTCTCGGTGCTCAGCGATCACTTCCTGTCTTATGACACGTTCAGCACCCTGGCCAACCAGATTCCGGACCTGATGGTGCTGGCGGTGGGCATGACCTTTATCCTGATCATCGGCGGCATCGACCTGTCGGTGGGCTCGGTACTGGCGCTGGCGGCATCGGCGGTCAGCGTGGCGATTCTGAGCTGGGGCTGGAGCGTATTGCCGGCCGCCGTGCTGGGCATGGGCTGCGCCGCATTGGCTGGCACACTCACCGGCTCCATCACCGTGGCCTGGCGGATCCCTTCCTTTATCGTGTCCCTCGGCGTGCTGGAGATGGCCCGGGGCGTGGCTTATCAGATGACCGGCTCGCGCACCGCGTATATCGGTGACTCGTTTGCCTGGCTGTCCAACCCGATTGCGTTCGGGATCTCGCCGTCGTTCATCATTGCGTTGCTGGTGATCATCGCCGCCCAGTTGGTGCTGACCCGCACCGTGTTTGGTCGCTACCTGATCGGTATCGGCACCAACGAAGAAGCGGTGCGCCTGGCCGGCATCAACCCCAAGCCCTACAAGATCCTGGTGTTCAGCCTGATGGGTCTGTTGGCCGGCGTGGCCGCGCTGTTCCAGATTTCGCGTCTGGAAGCGGCGGATCCGAATGCCGGCTCGGGCCTGGAACTGCAAGTGATCGCTGCTGTGGTGATCGGCGGTACCAGCCTGATGGGCGGGCGCGGTTCGGTCATCAGCACCTTTTTTGGTGTGCTGATTATTTCGGTATTGGCTGCGGGCCTGGCACAGATCGGCGCGACAGAACCGACCAAACGCATCATTACCGGTGCGGTGATCGTGATCGCCGTGGTCCTTGATACTTACCGCAGCCAGCGCGCCAGTCGGCGGGGCTGAACCATGGCAACGATCAAGGATGTGGCAGCGCTGGCGGGGATTTCCTACACCACGGTGTCCCATGTGGTGAACAAGACGCGCCCGGTCAGCGAGCCGGTGCGCATCAAGGTCGAGGCGGCGATCAAGCAGTTGGACTACGTGCCGAGTGCGGTCGCGCGCTCACTCAAGGCCAAGACCACTGCGACAATCGGGCTGCTGGTGCCCAACAGCCTCAACCCGTATTTCGCCGAACTGGCCCGGGGCATTGAGGACTACTGCGAGCGCAACGGCTACTGCGTGATCCTCTGCAACTCCGACGACAACGCCGAAAAGCAGCGCAGCTATTTGCGCGTGCTGCTGGAGAAACGCGTCGATGGCTTGATCGTAACCTCGGTGGGCGGCGATGACAGTGGCCTCGCCGCTGGCTTGAGTGCGGTGCGCACGCCCATGGTGATAGTCGACCGGGCACTGGACGGTATCGACGTCGACTTGGTGCGCATCGATCATGAAGAGGGGGCTTATCTGGCGACCCGGCACTTGCTTGAATTGGGCCATCGCGACATCGCCTGCATCGCCGGCCCGGCCCATACTCGCGTGGCGCAAATGCGTCTGGCAGGGTATCGGCGTGCGCTGCGCGAAGCTGGGGTTGAAATAGCGGCTGAGCGCATCCGGGAAAGTGATTTTACCAGCACCGGTGGTTATGCCGCCGCTGTGCAATTGCTTGCGCAGCAACCCCCCAGTGCGATATTTGCCTGTAACGACATGATCGGTTTCGGCGTGCTGCGCGCTGCGGCAGAGCAGAATATCCGCGTGCCGGGCGAGCTGTCGGTGATTGGTTTCGATGACATTCAAATGGGCCGGTATGTTTATCCGGCGCTGACCACGGTCGGGCAGTCGATCCTGCAACTGGGCGAGACAGCGGCTGAATTATTATTGCGACGTATAGCGACACCCCAACGCCCGATCGATCAACGCATCGTGACGCCGAGTATTGTCTTGCGTGAGTCGACGGCGCCGTTGGCCGGTGTGTTCGCCCAATACCGCTGAACTGAATTGATGAGTACTGATGTATGCCAGCAAAAGTAGTGGTAGTAGGCAGCTTGAACATGGACCTGGTCACCCGCGCCAGTCGCTTGCCGCGTGCCGGTGAAACACTGATCGGCCAGACATTTTCTACCGTACCCGGTGGCAAGGGCGCCAACCAGGCCGTAGCCTTGGCGCGCCTGGGGGCGGATGTGGCAATGATCGGTTGCGTCGGTACCGATGCCTACGGCGGCCAACTGCGTGATGCGCTGGTGATCGAAGGCATCGATTGTCAGGCCGTCAGCACCGTGGAAGGCTCCAGTGGTGTCGCGCTGATCGTGGTGGATGACAGCAGCCAGAACGCGATTGTGATTGTGGCGGGCAGTAACGGTCAGTTGACGCCGGACTCGATGACGGCCTGCGATGCGGTGTTGCAGGCCGCCGACGTGATCATCTGCCAGCTTGAAGTACCGATGGAAACCGTCGGGCATACGCTCAAGCGCGGCCGCGAGCTGGGCAAGACGGTGATCCTCAATCCGGCGCCCGCCAGTGGGCCCTTGCCGGCCGCGTGGTATGCCTCGATTGACTACCTGATCCCCAACGAAAGTGAAGCCAGCGCCTTGAGCGGCGTGACGGTCGATTCGCTCGACAGCGCCAAGCTTGCCGCTACCGCGTTGATCAAGGCTGGCGCCGCCAAAGTCATCATCACCCTGGGCGCCCAGGGTGCACTGTTTGCCGATGGCAACAGCTTCGAACACTTGGTCGCGCCCAAGGTCACGGCGGTGGATACCACGGCTGCCGGCGATACCTTCGTAGGTGGCTTTGCTGCGGCATTGGCCGCAGGCAAGAGCGAAGCCGAGGCGATCCGGTTTGGCCAGGTCGCGGCAGCGTTGTCGGTGACCCGTGCCGGCGCCCAACCTTCTATTCCTACCCTGCACGACGTACAAGGTTTTGTGCCCTCATGAAAAAGACCCCTCTGCTCAATATCGCCCTGTCGCGCGTGATCGCGTCACTGGGGCACGGCGACATCCTGGTCATCGGTGATGCCGGCCTGCCGGTGCCACCTGGCGTCGAGTTGATCGACCTGGCGCTGACCCAGGGCATCCCGGATTTCATCAGCACCCTGCGCGTTGTGCTCAGCGAAATGCAGGTGGAAAGCCACGTGCTGGCTGAAGAAATCCTGCTCAAGCAGCCGCCGGCGCTGACCGAGCTCAATGCGCTGGCCGAACAGGCTGCGCTGGGCGAACGACGCCTGCTCAGCCATGACGCGTTCAAGCAACTGAGTGGCAAGGCGCGCGCCGTGGTGCGCACCGGCGAATGTCAACCGTACTGCAATATCGCGCTGGTCTCCGGCGTAACCTTCTAGAGTCCCCCTACGACAAGGAGTGTTTTATGCAACGTGGTCTTCCATCCCTGAAAAACCTGTTTCGGAGTGTTCTGCTTTTGTCCGCACTCACAGCTGCAAGCGCCCAGGCGGCAGAAAAAATCGACCTGATCATCGATACCGACCCAGGTGCCGATGACGTGGTTGCCTTGCTGTTCGCCATGGCGTCGCCGGAAGAGCTGAGCATCCGCGCGCTGACGACCGTGGCCGGCAACGTGCGCCTGGACAAAACCTCGCGCAATGCGCGCCTGGCGCGCGAGTGGGCAGGGCGCGAGGACATCCCGGTATACGCGGGGGCTCCGGCACCGCTGCTGCGCAAGCCGATCTATGCCGAGAATATCCATGGCAAGGAAGGGATTTCCGGTGTCACCGTGCACGAGCCGAAACAAGGCCTGGCTGACGGCAACGCCGTGGATTACCTGATCAAGACCCTGACGGCCGCCAAGCCCCACAGCATCACTATTGCCATGCTCGGCCCGCAGACCAACCTGGCCCTGGCATTGACCCAGGCACCAGAAATCACCCAGGGCATCAAGGAAGTGGTAGTGATGGGCGGTGCGCACTTCAATGGCGGCAATATCACGCCGGTGGCCGAGTTCAACCTGTTCGCCGACCCGGTGGCCGCCGAGATCGTGCTTAAAAGCGGCGTGAAGTTGACCTATCTGCCGTTGGACGTGACCCATAAGGTGCTGACCAGCGAGGCTCGCCTGAAGAAAATTGCCGACCTGAACAACAACGCAAGCAAGGTTGTGAGCAATATTCTTAACGAGTACGTCAAAGGCGATATGGAACACTACGGCATTCCTGGCGGGCCGGTGCATGACGCCACGGTGGTCGCCTACCTGCTCAAGCCGTCGCTGTTCAGCGGTCGCCAGGTCAATGTGGTTGTCGACAGCCGGGAAGGCCCGACCTTCGGCCAGACCATTGTCGATTGGTACGATGGGCTGAAGCAGGACAAGAATGCGTTCTGGGTCGAAAACGGCGACGCCCAGGGCTTCTTCGATCTGTTGACCGAGCGCCTGGCGCGTTTGAAGTAAACCCCTTACCGGTCGGCGTTCGCCGGCCGGTTCTTATGCGCGCTCGGGTGCGCCCATGTGGTCGGCCGGGTATTTCTCGAATACCTGGCTGATGAATGCTTGCGCGCCCTTGGTGCCGAGTTCCTTGACCAGCAGGTCGATACCGATGATCGCCAATTCCTCCGGACTCCCGGGGCTGTAGGAGCTTTGCCCTTGGGGCCATTTGGCTTTGATATCGGCTTGGAGCGTTACGGTGGTCATGGGAAATCTCGCGGGCTGTAGGTACTGGGCAATGCGCTGGCGTGTGGCTGCAGCGGGCGCAGTTAACCATTTTGCGCGCAAGTTGGCACTGCTACTTAGGCATGAGGAAGGGGGTGTGCGACACTGTCCGCCTGTTTATTGGCCGGGAAACACTGCGTGCAGATCGATTTGAATAACCCCGAGAGTCTTACGCTGGTCGCTGTGCGCCAACTGCTGGCCGGCGCCAGTGACGATGAGCACACCCAGCTGCGGGTCAGCAAGGCGGGTATTGCCTACATTTCTTCAGGCGTGGTCGGGGGCGCTGATATAGGTGGTTTGCTGTTTCGCCTGGAGACCTGGGCAAAGGGTTCCGGTTATGTGGGTAACGTGGCCGCGAACGACGAAGTCTGGGTGATGCAGATTTTCAACGCGCTCAAGCAGAATTGGCCAACGCCGTCGTCTGACTACATCGATATCTACTGAACATATTCATATCTAGTCACGATTGACGGGGCGCTTGCCGGGCGTGACTCAGGCAGACTTGCGCGTCAGACGTTAACGTCTTGAAACCAATCTGCTCACTCGCTGTCGCACGATCTCTGTCCATTTTTAATCATAGGAGGCTTCATGCCTTGGAAGCTCGCATCATTCGGTACTTTGTTGGCAGCGCTCGCGTTGGCGGGTTGCAGCACCCCGGGTGCCTCTGAGCCAGGCAAAGATGCCACCGTGACCGATGCTGGTCATAGCCGCTGTGAGTCGAAGGCTGCCGAGTTCACGATCGGCCAGAAAGCCTCGCCTCAACTGCTGGAGCAGGCGCGTACGCGTGCCGGTGCGCAGAACGCACGCATCCTCAAACCCAACGACATGATCACGCTGGAGTATCGCTCCGACCGCCTGAACCTGAACACCGACGATAACCTGGTGATCACGCGGGTCAATTGCGGCTGATAGCCTAGCCACTGGCTTTTGCAGCATCCATAAAAAACCCCGTCACATGGACGGGGTTTTTTTAGCTCGGCGGAGAATTACTCGCCGCGAACTTGTGCAGCTTGCATACCCTTTTGGCCTTTCTCAGCCACGAAGGAAACGGTTTGGCCTTCTTTCAGGCTTTTGAAACCGTCGCTTTCGATAGCTTTGAAGTGTACGAACAGGTCGTCACCGCCACCTTGAGGAGTGATGAAGCCGAAGCCTTTTTCATCGTTGAACCATTTAACGGTGCCGGTTTGGCGATTAGACATGGTGTATCTCCAAGAAACATATATTTTCAGTAGTGCTGTGCTGCTCAGGCCAACTGGGCACACAGGGCTATCATAGTCGAAATGTTCGGCTTGGGAGCCCCCCAAGGCATTGTTTGCTAATCAATCGCGTTGCGTTGCGTGTCTGTTTTGGCTGAAAGCCCCGTTCTACGGGGCTTTGGAGCGAAATATCAGCTGTTAAAAAAAGCCGTAAAAGCTGCGTAATTTGTGAGAAACAGCCGTTTTCAGGCTGTTTTTCCGGCAAAAAAGGCGCTCGCTCAGTGAGCGTTCTTACTTTTTCTTGACCACTTTGCAGGACGAAATAGCCGCGACCGCTTTGTTTTTAAGCTCTGGGCTGGCGTTCTGGTTGGTCATCAATTCTTTGATTTCCGCAGTGCTCAATTCGGCGTTGATCTTGTCGGCGCCACATTCACAATGATCTTTGGCAGTTTTGACGTCCACGTTCTGGCTGGCCGCAGCGCTGCAGTCGCTGACGAAGCTGTCACGGGCGCCAGCTGGCCAGTTCGAAGGTGCCGCTGCTTGTGCGCCGAGGGAAAGCAGGGTCAGGGAAGCGGCGAGGGCGAGTGTCGAGGTAAAACGCATCATGGGATGCTCCTTTGGGTCGAGGACGAACGGCGATTCTCGGGGTGTTTGAGGCGTAGCGTACAGCTCAAGTTCACTTTTGCGGCCATAAGGCATGGAATTTACTTTTACCGCAGGTCGTGTCGGCGCGATGACCGTTCATCTGTGCTAGCATCCAGGGCTTGGCTTTTTCCAGGTGCGCTCTGTGCCGCCTTGCCAGCTCTTTTTTTGTTCACTCCAGTCACTCTGGTTCGATTATCGGTTGGCCGAAAGGCTCCTGCCGCTGTAAGGCAGGCGTTCAGTATTGAGCGGCCTGATGTTGGATCTTGTACTGGCTCATCCCAACCCACGTGACCTTTGGTAGGGGTCACCACTAGGAGAGGAGGCGCCATGCCAACTATTACTCTACCCGACGGCAGTCAACGTTCGTTCGATCATCCGGTTTCCGTAGCCGAAGTCGCCGCATCCATTGGTGCCGGCCTGGCCAAGGCCACCGTGGCCGGCAAGGTCGATGGCAAGCTGGTTGACGCCAGCGACCTGATCACCGCCGATGCCAGCCTGCAGATCATCACGCCCAAGGATCAAGAGGGGCTGGAGATCATTCGCCACTCTTGCGCGCACCTGATTGGCCACGCGGTCAAGCAGCTGTACCCCACCGCGAAAATGGTGATCGGCCCGGTCATCGACGAAGGCTTCTATTACGACATCGCTTATGAGCGTCCTTTTACGCCGGACGACCTGGCGGCGATCGAGCAGCGCATGCACGCGCTGATCGAAAAAGATTACGACGTCATCAAGAAGGTCACCCCGCGTGCCGAAGTGATCGATGTGTTCACCGCCCGTGGCGAAGACTACAAGCTGCGCCTGGTGGAAGACATGCCGGACGAGCAGGCCATGGGCCTGTACTACCACGAAGAATACGTCGACATGTGCCGTGGCCCGCACGTGCCGAACACGCGCTTCCTCAAATCGTTCAAGCTGACCAAATTGTCTGGCGCCTACTGGCGCGGCGACGCGAAAAACGAACAGCTGCAACGGATCTACGGTACCGCCTGGGCTGACAAGAAGCAGCTGGCTGCCTATATCCAGCGTATCGAAGAGGCCGAGAAGCGCGACCATCGCAAGATCGGCAAGCGCCTGAACCTGTTCCATCTCCAGGAAGAAGCGCCGGGCATGGTGTTCTGGCATCCGAACGGCTGGACCCTGTACCAGGTGCTCGAGCAGTACATGCGCAAGGTTCAGCGTGAAAACGGTTACCTCGAGATCAAGACCCCGCAGGTGGTTGATCGCAGCCTGTGGGAGAAATCCGGGCACTGGGCCAACTACGCCGACAATATGTTCACCACCCAGTCGGAAAACCGCGACTACGCCATCAAGCCGATGAACTGCCCGTGCCACGTGCAGGTGTTCAACCAGGGCCTGAAGAGCTACCGCGAGTTGCCGATGCGCCTGGCCGAATTTGGTGCCTGCCACCGCAACGAGCCATCGGGTGCGTTGCACGGCATCATGCGTGTGCGCGGCTTCACCCAGGATGACGCCCATATCTTCTGCACCGAAGAGCAGATGCAGGCTGAATCCGCCGCTTTCATCAAGTTGACCATGGACGTTTACCGCGATTTCGGTTTCACCGAGGTCGAGATGAAGCTGTCCACTCGTCCGGAAAAGCGCGTCGGCTCCGACGAGCTCTGGGATCGCGCCGAAGCTGCACTGGCCGCCGCACTCGACAGCGCGGGCCTTGCGTACGACCTGCAGCCGGGAGAGGGCGCGTTCTACGGGCCCAAAATCGAGTTCTCGCTGAAAGATTGCCTTGGCCGTGTCTGGCAGTGTGGTACCCTGCAGCTCGATTTTAACCTGCCGATCCGTCTGGGAGCCGAATACGTCTCCGAAGACAACAGCCGTAAACACCCGGTTATGCTGCACCGGGCGATCCTCGGCTCGTTCGAACGGTTCGTCGGGATCCTGATCGAGCACTACGAGGGTGCATTCCCGGCGTGGCTGGCTCCGACTCAGGCAGTGATCATGAATATCACTGATAAACAGGCGGATTTTGCCGCTGAAGTTGAAAAAACACTCAACGAAAGCGGATTTCGTGCCAAGTCCGACTTGAGAAATGAAAAGATCGGCTTTAAAATCCGCGAGCATACTTTGCTCAAGGTTCCCTATCTTTTGGTTATCGGAGATCGGGAAGTCGAGATGCAGACTGTCGCTGTGCGTACTCGTGAAGGTGCTGACCTGGGCTCGATGCCCGTCGCCCAGTTCGCTGAGTTCCTCGCGCAAGCGGTTTCCCGGCGTGGTCGCCCAGATTCGGAGTAATTATTATTAAGCGTGAAATGAGACAAGATAAACGAGCTGCACCGAAAGCCCCGATCAACGAGAATATCTCGGCACGCGAGGTTCGGTTAATTGGCGCTGATGGCGAGCAGATTGGCATCGTCTCGATTGATGAAGCGCTTCGTATTGCAGAAGAGTCCAAGCTGGACCTGGTGGAAATTTCCGCCGATGCAATCCCACCCGTTTGCCGGGTGATGGACTACGGCAAGTCGATCTTCGAGAAGAAGAAACAGGTTGCCGCAGCGAAGAAGAACCAGAAGCAGATTCAAGTAAAAGAAATCAAGTTTCGTCCAGGGACGGAGGAAGGGGATTACCAGGTAAAACTGCGCAACCTGGTACGTTTCCTGAGTGATGGGGACAGGGCCAAGGTATCCTTGCGATTCCGCGGCCGTGAGATGGCCCACCAGGAGCTGGGGATGGAACTCCTCAAGCGGGTTGAAGCTGACCTGCTCGAGTACGGTTCGGTCGAACAGCATCCTAAGATGGAAGGACGCCAGCTGATCATGGTCATCGCCCCGAAAAAGAAGAAGTAATCAACAGGGCACGGCAGGCCTTCTGATTATGTTTATCAACTGAATGCGGAGTATCCGAACATGCCAAAGATGAAGACTAAAAGTGGTGCTGCTAAGCGGTTTCTGAAAACTGCTAACGGTATCAAGCACAAGCACGCTTTCAAGAGCCACATTCTGACCAAAATGTCGACCAAGCGTAAGCGTCAACTGCGCGGTAGCAGCTTGCTGCATCCGTCTGACGTGGCAAAAGTCGAGCGCATGCTGCGCCTTCGTTAATTTTGGATCAAGAATAGAGGAAGTAACTCATGGCTCGTGTAAAGCGTGGCGTCATTGCCCGTAAGCGTCACAAAAAAATTCTGAAACTTGCTAAAGGCTACTACGGCGCGCGTTCACGCGTATTCCGTGTTGCCAAACAAGCGGTAATCAAGGCAGGCCAATACGCCTACCGTGACCGTCGTCAGAAAAAACGTCAGTTCCGCGCCCTGTGGATCGCTCGTATCAATGCTGGTGCACGTGTTAACGGTCTGTCCTACAGCCGTTTCATCGCTGGCCTGAAAAAAGCGTCCATCGAAATCGACCGTAAGGTTCTGGCTGAACTGGCCGTGAACGAAAAAGCGGTGTTTGCTGCGATTGTCGAGAAAGCTAAAGCCTCCTTGGCTTAAGTACCCCCGACAGTCACCCTGGGTTACTCCTGTAGCCCAAGGTGGTAAACGTCATAAATAGGGGAAGAGCCTTCAAGCTCTTCCCCTATTTTGTATCTGGAGTCTGTACATGGAAAACCTGGACGCGCTCGTCGCTCAAGCTCTTGAGGCTGTGCAAAGCGCTGAAGATATCAATGCCCTGGAGCAAATCCGGGTTCACTACCTTGGTAAAAAGGGTGAATTGACTCAGGTGATGAAGACCCTGGGGAATTTGCCGGCTGAAGAGCGCCCGCAGGTCGGTGCGCTGATCAACGTTGCCAAGGAGCGCGTCACCGAGGTTCTCAATGCGCGCAAGGCGTCGCTCGAGGAGGCCGATCTTGCGGCCAAGCTCGCCGCCGAGTCCATTGACGTGACCTTGCCTGGCCGTGGCCAGGCCTCGGGCGGTTTGCACCCGATCACCCGGACTCTGGAACGTATCGAACAGTTCTTCACCCACATTGGCTACGGCATTGCCGAAGGCCCTGAGGTCGAAGACGATTATCACAACTTCGAGGCGCTCAACATCCCAGGCCATCACCCGGCCCGGTCGATGCACGACACCTTTTATTTCAACGCGAACATGTTGCTGCGCACCCATACCTCGCCGGTACAGGTCCGCACCATGGAAGCGAACAAGCCGCCGATCCGCATTGTCTGCCCAGGCCGTGTGTACCGTAGCGACTCCGATATTACCCACTCGCCGATGTTCCACCAGGTCGAAGGCCTGCTGGTTGATCGCGATATCAATTTCGCCGACCTCAAAGGCACCATCGAAGAGTTTCTTCGGGTGTTCTTCGAGAAAGAGCTGGCGGTGCGTTTCCGTCCGTCCTTCTTCCCGTTCACCGAGCCGTCCGCTGAAGTCGATATGGAATGCGTGATGTGCAGCGGTAAAGGCTGTCGCGTGTGCAAGCAGACCGGCTGGCTGGAAGTGATGGGCTGCGGCATGGTCCACCCTAACGTGCTGCGCATGTCCGGGATCGACCCGGAAGAGTTTTCGGGCTTTGCCTTCGGCATGGGCGTTGAGCGTCTGGCCATGCTGCGTTACGGCGTGAACGACTTGCGTCTGTTCTTCGACAACGACTTGCGGTTCCTCGCGCAATTTCGCTAGTCGTAACGAATCTTTAGGAGAGCAGGATGAAATTCAGTGAACAATGGCTGCGTGGCTGGGTAAGCCCGCAGGTAGATCGCGACGAGCTGGTTGCTCGTCTGTCGATGGCCGGTCTTGAGGTCGATAGCGTTACCCCGGCCGCCGGTGTATTCAGCGGCGTGGTGGTGGGCGAGGTGCTGAGCACCGAGCAGCACCCGGATGCCGACAAATTGCGGGTGTGCCAGGTCAGCAATGGCGGCGAAACCTTCCAGGTCGTGTGCGGAGCGCCCAATGTGCGCCCGGGCCTGAAGATTCCGTTCGCGATGATCGGTGCCGAACTGCCGGGCGACTTCAAGATCAAGAAGGCCAAGCTGCGCGGCGTCGAGTCCAACGGCATGCTGTGCTCCCAGGCCGAGCTGCAGGTAGGCGAGGGCAACGACGGCTTGATGGAATTGCCGGCCGACGCGCCAGTGGGCCAGGACATCCGTGTTTACCTGGAGCTGGAAGACGCCAGCATTGAGGTCGACCTGACCCCGAACCGTGGCGATTGCCTGTCCCTGGCCGGTCTGGCCCGTGAAGTGGGCGCGCTTTACAACGTGCCTGTTACCCGCCCGGTGGTTGCCAGCGTGCCTGCCGTGCACGACGACGTGCGCTCGATTGAAGTGCTGGCGCCAAACGCCTGCCCACGTTACCTGGGCCGTGTGGTCCGTAACGTCGACCTGTCCAGGCCAACCCCGCTGTGGATGGTCGAGCGCCTGCGCCGCGCTGACGTGCGCAGCATCGATGCGGCCGTCGATATCACCAATTATGTGATGCTGGAGCTGGGTCAGCCGCTGCACGCGTTTGACCTCGCCGAAATCAATGGCGGCATCCGCGTGCGCATGGCAGAGGAAGGCGAGAAGCTGGTACTGCTCGACGGCCAGGAAGTCAGCCTGCGCGCCGACACATTGGTCATCGCCGACCACTCCCGTGCCTTGGCGATTGCCGGCGTAATGGGTGGCGAGCACAGCGGCGTATCGGCGACCACTCGCGACGTTTTCCTTGAAAGCGCGTTCTTCGACCAGATCGCCATCGCCGGCAAGGCCCGCTCATACGGCCTGCACACCGATGCGTCGCACCGCTATGAGCGTGGCGTGGACTGGAAACTGGCCCGTGAAGCCATGGAGCGCGCCACTGGCCTGCTGCTGGAAATCACCGGTGGCGAAGCCGGCCCGATCACCGAGACTGTCAGCGAACAGTACCTGCCGTCCGTTGCGCCAATCACGCTGCGCGCCAAAAGCGTTGAGCAAATGCTCGGCCTGGTGATCGAGCCAGCCGAGATTGAGCAACTGCTATCGGCCCTCGGCCTCGCCATTTCTGCGGGTGGGGAAGGGCAGTGGCACGTTGAAGTGCCAAGCCATCGCTTCGATATCAGCCTGGAAGTCGACCTGATCGAGGAACTGGCCCGCCTGTACGGCTACAACCGCCTGCCGGTTCGTTACCCGCAAGCGCGTCTGGCCCCGCAGCCGAAAGCTGAAGCCCGTGCACATCTGCCGGAACTGCGTCGCCTGCTGGTTGCCCGTGGTTATCAGGAAGCGGTGACTTACAGCTTCATCGATCCAAAGCAGTTCGAGCTGTTCAATCCAGGTGTCGAGCCGCTGTTGCTGGCCAACCCCATTTCCAACGATATGGCGGCCATGCGTTCGTCGCTGTGGCCAGGGTTGATCAAGGCGTTGTCCCACAACCTGAACCGTCAGCAAGATCGCGTGCGCATGTTCGAAAGCGGCCTGCGCTTTGTCGGTCAGCTCGATGGCTTGAAGCAAGAGCCGATGCTGGCGGGTGTGGTCTGCGGTAGCCGCCTGCCGGAAGGCTGGGCACAAGGCCGCGATGCCGTGGACTTCTTTGACGTCAAGGCTGACGTGGAAGCGGTACTGGGCTTTGCCGGTGCGCTGGACGCCTTCACGTTCCTGCCAGGCAAACACCCTGCACTGCACCCAGGCCAGACGGCGCGTATCGAGCGCGAAGGTCGTTTGGTCGGCTTCGTCGGTGCCATTCACCCGGAACTGTCGAAAACCCTGGGCCTGGATCGTCCAGTCTTCGCTTTCGAGCTGGTCCTGGCTGAAGTTGCGTCGGGCAAAATGCCTAAATTCAGCGAGCTTTCGCGCTTCCCAGAAGTGCGTCGCGACCTGGCCCTGATCGCCGACCGTGAAGTCGCTGCCACTGCCGTTCTGGATGTAATCCGAGAAAATGCAGGGGAATGGCTGACAGACCTCAGGCTATTTGACGTCTATCAGGGTAAAGGCATTGATCCGCATAGAAAAAGCCTTGCGGTTGGCTTGACCTGGCAGCATCCATCGCGCACTCTTAATGACGATGAGGTGAATACCACGACACAAAATATCCTCACCTCGCTCGAACAAAGGTTGAACGCCACGTTAAGGAAGTGACGTATGGGGGCTTTGACGAAAGCTGAGATGGCGGAACGTCTGTACGAAGAGTTGGGTCTGAACAAGCGCGAGGCCAAGGAATTGGTCGAGCTGTTTTTTGAAGAGATCAGGCACGCTCTGGAAGACAACGAACAGGTCAAATTGTCCGGTTTCGGCAATTTTGACCTGCGGGACAAACGCCAGCGGCCTGGCCGCAATCCAAAAACGGGAGAAGAAATCCCGATCACGGCTCGCCGTGTGGTCACCTTTCGTCCAGGGCAGAAGTTGAAGGCCCGAGTTGAGGCTTATGCTGGAACCAAGTCATAACGACGAACTACCCGTCATCCCGGGCAAACGCTACTTCACCATCGGTGAAGTCAGCGAGCTGTGTGCGGTAAAACCGCACGTGCTGCGCTACTGGGAGCAGGAGTTTCCTCAACTCAACCCCGTCAAACGCACTGGGAACCGTCGGTATTATCAGCGCCAGGATGTGCTGATGATCCGGCAGATCCGCGCGTTGCTGTACGACCAGGGGTTCACCATCAGCGGCGCGCGCCAGCGCATGTCCGGTGATGAAGCCAAAGACGACACCACCCAATACAAGCAGCTGATCCGCCAGATGATCTCCGAACTCGAAGATGTGCTGGTGGTGCTGAAGAAGTGATTCAGGCTTTAAAAATACTTCCACATTTCAAAAGCTTGCGGTATATTCCGGTTCGCTTCGTTAAGAAGCAAACCCAGTAACACGCCTAGTCGGGGCGTAGCGCAGTCCGGTAGCGCACTAGCATGGGGTGCTAGGGGTCGAGTGTTCGAATCACTCCGTCCCGACCATATATTTCAAAGGGTCGCGAGATTTTATCTCGCGACCCTTTTTTATTTTCAAGTGTTTTTACCCCCACAAAACGGTTGGCTCTCAGCAGAAATCGAAGGACTGTGGGAGCGGTTTCAGTGTCTGGGGAGTTAGAGCCACACGGATAGCCCGTCGCTGTGAACCGCTGGGGCAGTAGGATTCGGTTGTCACTTGGATCCTATGGTCCGCCATTAAGTCAGGGAGCAATCGATCCGTAGCCACAGTTCAACTAGGAGTCGTCCAGGCTGCGCGTACTTGAGTGGGGAAGGTAGTCGAGAATTGCCTAGTTTCGATGCCCTCACGTGCCAAGTCTCTGCCTCAGGTGACTACTACGCCGCATTTCCTTGGATCATTTAGCTTGAAGATAGTGGCGTCTGGCTTGCAACGAGTAGTCCGGTGTTGAATACCCCGCGGATTACATCCGTTCTTTATTGGCATAGGGAGACGGCAAGAACGATCCAACGAATGCGTCCCGAGGCCGGCCTCGGCAATGTTCGCCTGCAATATGTTTTCAACGCTGTCGTCGTCGATGTCAGCGATTCAGAACGAGCAATTGCAATTACAGCAGCGCTGCAAATCCGTGCCTGTGGACTGACCTATGCCTCGAAAATCCTAACGTTCCTGCGGCCAAAACAGCATGCTTGATAACCGTAGTCGCGATGCGCTTTGAAGGAAGGAGTGTTACGGTTCGTCCGGCTGGCGTGTGGCCGGTGTTAACGGCAGATACGAAGGTATAGAGGTTTATGGCGTTGGAACGGTCTATGATCCGTGCACGATGTGGCTCCGGGAAGGGCGGCAGGAGAGTTACTCAGTGCCTCGCGAGCTGGACGGCTGTGGGCTACAAGGTCAATGAAGGGTGCAAGTCGCTCCATACTCTGAGGTTGAAAAGCAGGCGTCAATCGACAGAAGATGAGCAATTTTTTTGCAGATATTGTTCGGTGGTTGGCGTCGCAGAGCTATCTGCTGTTCGATAAAGAGGATGGCTATAAATTTTCGGGGGCTGTGGTGACGGAAACGGGATTGAAGCTTTGCGAAACCTTGTCTAACAGCTGAGCCTAGCAGACATAAAAAGGCCGCTTCGTTAGCGGCCTTTTACGTTTGAAACTCCTGCGAGTAGCAGACCATTCATAGCCGATAAATTATGATGATCACTTCGGTAAAATTTTACGAGTCTTAGAAATTTTAAAACCGTCTGGAACTGGTTTAAATGGACCCGCAGGTGAGCGGTGGCTGCTCTGAAATCGCCGTAATGCGTGAATGTCGATTTCTCCAATGACACAATAATCTGTGATCCCACCTTTGACCTTAAGAACGTCTCGTTTCCAGCTATCCTTGTAAGGAGCGCGGATACGACTATCACCGTATTGCCGGTCGTTGCATTGGATAACATAAGCGTGAATGTCTAACGCGGCAGATTCCACTAACGCATTAAATGTCTCTGTGTCTTGATTCCACTCAGGAACAAACAACGCATCTACCTTTCCTCTAAGCGCACTTCGATAGCCGATATTTGTAAGTTCGCTGCATACCAATAAAGCGAAGCGGAACTCTCCATGTTGAATGATTGGTGGCTTTTTCCAAGGTTTTTCTGGCTTTAATTCTACGCCCGCTATGCGGCGCAATTCCTGTTCTTCATGCAACGCGGGTCGTTGCTTGTCCTGTCGGAAGATCATCGTTGAAGGGAACCCCAGCCCGTCGTGAGAAAGAGCTACCCAAACCTGGTTGTGAACCTTCGCATGTTTGGCATGAAGGTATTCGACCCCAGAAATCAAAGAGATACCACGACCGTGTAACTTCCGCGCGATGCGAATGAACCATAGGGCTGGCAACGCCAATTCAGGCAGGATTAGATAACGACTCTTCTCAGGGTTTGAAATCACGCCGTCTAGCAAGTGATTCAGCCTAGCGTACCTTTTTTGAATGTCAGGGTCAGGCTGCTGCGCTACTGATGCTGTCCAACTTTCCAGTCGAGTCTGCCAGCTGGATACGGCAATGCGGTAATCTGATGGGGGTGTCCCATCGGGAATTTGTAGAACTCCTCGTGGATCCATAAACGGCATTTTGTCGTTTAACGTGAAACCTCTTAGAGCTAGAACCACTGCGCGTATTTCCTCCTCATGATCCTTGGAGTAGACATTTTTGCTGAGTACGAAAAGCTCGGGGAGGTTGAAAGGTCGTGTGGCGAAAAGAAGGCCCCGGGGTAAGCCTTCAAGATTGCTCCATTCTGCGAGGAATGTTGCTCCACGTAATACGCTGTGGGGAAGCATTTGAGCCGATTCATCGTGAATTGCACCTGATCGACGGTCAGGGATACCCCGCTGCGCGACCATTTCTTCTGGCAAGCCAATAAAGCGGAATGGCATGTGGGCCAAATCAAAAGAAAAGAGTCTAGCTTGGGCTCGCTGGAAGGCTTTGGTAGACCAGGGCCATTTTACGCCAAGATCGCTTGGTCGATAGTCGGCCATATGTTCTTTCCATTCCCGCTTGCCATTCTTGGAGAGAAAAGGCGGAAATGCGGACATGATGCTTTCAAGTACGGTTTTTAGTAAGTTTCCTTCCCACAGCGCAAGAACGTTCTCGTCATCGACCGGTCCTTCGTCAGGCCACGCCTTCACGCTCACTGAGCAGTTTCGCTTGACCTTTACACACAATTTGTCAAGCGCAGTAATGATTTTTCGAAGCTCCCGAAAATCCTCGCATGCGGTTGCGAGCTGTATCACGCGAGGTAGATAAATCGATAACTCAAAAAATTGTGGCAGCACTAGGACGTGCTGGGTAAATGCGCGAAAGAATGCATGCCGGTGCGCTCTCCAAGCTTCAGGAGGTAAGTCACGTTCATACGCTTCGAAATCGCGTAATTTGATGGCAAAACCTGCGCGACGCATTGTTAATGCATCCGTCTTTCGCAAGTTGTCAGCCGTCTCACCATCGCTTTGTGTTGCTGCTAAAAGATCGGTTCCAACGTGTTCAGCCCAACGAGGTAAGCGTGGCATTGCACGCCATTCGCTTGCGCGTTCGCTAATTTGATGAGCAATAGCGTCTATGAACGTTTTGCCCGTATCACCATTCAACATAAAGACTTTATTCTTTGCATTGGCAAAACATATCTGACTTTTGTTTTTTCCCGACTTGAAATAGCTAGGCTGAAAAATTATTCTTTTACTCTCTCCCTTACCATCCCAGGCAAGTTTTTCGTCAGAGCGTTCGAATAACCAATCCCAAAGCTCATCCGTTGACCGAAAGTGGGCGCCATTTTCCATGACCAGCAAGATATCATCAACGTATCGTCCATAGTACAATGGAATGACTTGCTGTTCGATCACACGGTCCAGCTCTATCAAAGCCATGTTGGCGACTACCGCAGACGCTGGTAATCCAACCGGCAGACCTTTCTTCAGCGGAGTTGTCGCTGCCCATGCTTCTAGAGCTTTAATGAATAAACGATTTAGTTTTTTCTCGGTTTCTGTCAGCTCAAGTGAGAGCACATCATGGAGAAAGGACGACTCCAGCATGAAGCTAGGTTTCAGTTCGTGGTAAAAAGAACTGACATCAGCCGTGAGTGCGACGACTTTTTTTCCATCATCCAAGGCGGCACGCATTGAGGAAATGCCGTTGTCACGCCAGTTTCGAAAAGGTGTCAAATAAGGAACAAATGAACCTAGTGATAGCGGGTTTATATTTTTCCCATCTTGTGTGCGGCGCAATCGATTTCCGTAGGCGCATTTGGAAAGTTTCGCATCATACTGATGCCCTACTTTAAGCAACCATAGAGCAGATAACACATGAAATTCTATGCTACATTGAGCCATCAAACGGAATTCCGCATTAGGCTTTGAATATTCCTCAGTTTCCGAAAGCAACTCGCAAGTGCGGTCCCAATCTTCTTCTGGAGAAGAAAAAATTAGGCCAGTACCATTTTTTTCGCGAAATTCCTTGCGGTCTGCCCAAGTAACAGACTTAGTGGCAAAGGTCCATCCACCGACAAACGCTGTCTGCTCAACCCACTTTAGGTCACTTCCATTGAGCAGAATCAACAGCGTATTGAGATTTTCGGAAAGATGTTCCTCGTAGGCCGCTATTGCCAATAAGTCGGTGCTGGACGAATAGAATAAATCCACTTTAGCCTTTCGATAAGCTAATCCTAACTCCTCAAGAACGAAACTCATCTGTCACCTGCAAGGGAAGCGTACGGTGGAACTTCGATTTTTTTTATATTCATTTTATCTTCCTTGAATGTACCGATCAGGTGCAGGAATGGGTGGGCCACTAAATCCGGCAGAGGAAATGCCTAACCCATCCAACGTTTGATGCAGGTTATACGCTGCACCGTGGGAGAACCTCACATAAGGACATGGAAATTCAAATAACGGCATCAGCTTCGCTCGGAATGTCTATGAAATATATCGCGTACCGACCTGGTCAGCCCTTGAGCTGTTGGGTTACACCGAATACAAAGCATTGCATCAGAAAATGCAGTGCTAAAATAGTGGCACGGGTTCTATTTTTCGATAATGATACGGATCGTTCAATGATGATCCATTACGGCCTACGGCTTTGGAAACTGGTCGTTTAAGCTGCCAGATGCGCAAATAAATGTGAAGCAGGGAGGCTCAAATGTGGGCTGACGTCGATACAAAACAAGATTTTCTGAATTACTCAGAGGTCGCTGATCTGGTCATCGACGTAATTCGCGACCCGAATATGAGGCCTGTCACGGTCGGTGTCTTTGGTTCTTGGGGCACCGGAAAATCAACTCTGCTGAATTTGATTGAGGAAGGCCTCAATCCTGGCGAGGACCCAAGTAAATACGTTGTGGTGCGTTTTGATGCATGGCTTTATCAGGGATTTGACGATTCTCGAGCAGCCTTGATGGAAATCATCGCATCGACATTGATTGAAGCTGCGGAAGGAAAACCAGCGGTTATCCCCAAAGCCAAGAAACTGATGGGCCGTGTAAATAAAATGCGTGCACTTGGTCTTCTGGTCGAAGGTGGCGCAATGGCCATGGGGATACCAGCTTTTGGATTTGGCATGAAAGGTGTGCAGGCCTTAGGCGAACTATTCTCGGGCGAGGCGGATGAAGAAACGTTAACGACGCTAAAGGAAGCTGGTGGCAAGGCTAAAGGGCACCTTACTGGTTTGTTGGATGAGGAAAAGCAGCGGACTCCACCGAAGGAAATCGCCGCCTTTAGGTCAGAATTTTCCGACGTTCTCACTGCGTTGGATAAAACGCTGGTCGTATTTGTAGACAACCTCGATCGGTGCCTTCCAAAGCAGACCATCCAAACCCTCGAAGCCCTTCGTTTGTTTTTGTTCATGGGGCAAACGGCATTCGTCGTCGCTGCCGATGAAGACATGGTCAGACATTCGGTGAGCGAGCATTTCAAAGACCCAGATGACCGACATGTAACTGACTATTTGGACAAGCTTATCCAGGTACCAGTACGTGTTCCTAGGCTTGGGGTACAAGAAGTGAGAGCCTATTTGTTCATGTTGTTCGCGTCCGCCGGCGCAGTGATTCCAGCGGATAAAATAGAAAAGCTACGAGCCGGGCTTGAGGCGAATCTGCGTACAGCCTGGAAGGAAGAGCCTATCGTCACCGAGGTTGCATTAGGTCTTCTTGGTACAGTTGTTCCAGATCAGATCGCCCAAGGATTTGCGATTGCTGATCGCATGGCGTCTATGCTCGCGAACTCAACGCTGATCCTAGGAAATCCACGAATCGTTAAGCGGATGTTGAATGTAGTTCGTATGCGCTCTCGTGTTGCCAAGCAAAGAGACATGCCGGTTGATGAGGCGTTGATTGCCAAACTCGCTCTGTTTGAACGATGCATGGAAGACAAATCTGTTGCTCACATGTACTCGGTGATCAACGCAGCCGCAGGGGGGAAACCGGAAATACTGACGACACTCGAAAACCTGCTGGAGGATCCAGATAAATTCAAACTAGCTTGCCCTGAACCGTGGAACGTAAAAGCTGAATTTATCAGAGAGTGGCTGACGCTTGAGCCCTCACTCTCGAACACTGATCTTCGTCCGATTGTCTATTTGAGTCGTGAGACTACGCCATTACGCGTACTGAGAGCGGGCTTATCGGCCGCTGCGACAGAAGCGCTTGCGGTTCTCAAGAGAGCGTCCAACACATCCTCCCCATCTGCCATCGCCGCCATTCTCACAATCCCAACTGGCGAGCATGTCGCTGTTATGGCACAGCTTATTCAGTCAATGCGGTCCCATGTGGACTGGACTACCAGAGCGCCTGGTTTTGATGGCGCATTTATGTTGGCCGAGCGCTCATCCGATGCAGGCCCTTCGTTATCCGATTTCATCCATACGGTCATGCCAGGAAAAATTAAGCCCTGGCTCAGTACCAGGGTGAAAAGCGTCAGCTGGTTTAAGCCTAAAGAGAAGCAATGACATGGGAACGTCGACTTCGAGTAAAGGGCCCGGTGGTAACTCTCCGTTTGTTCCTGGGTGGATAGACACAACGGGCCAGGGGGCGATTCCAGAAACTCCTCCGCAGCGGTTCAAAGATTTCCGTAAATCCTTGGGTAAATTCGTCTCCAGCGGAAATGGCGACTACCTTCGCTCTGCTGTACGAAGCTATGCCAGTGGCTCTACAGGTGGTAGCAGTGTCGGCCCCATACGATTTGGCTCGATGGCTGGTGCTGGCGGCGCACTATTTGGTGCAATGGCTGCGCTGAGTGACGGCCAGTCACCAAACGGGCTCAATCTTGCGTCCCTTAACGGGAAAGATACGGACGTTGCGATTGACATAATCGTCCAAGCACTCGTTCCAGAAGATGGCGATTCAGATCGGGTTCGCGTAGCGATGAATGAAGCACTGTCGGAATGCTTGGAGGGCTATGATGAATTCGACTTCACGAAGATAAATGATGAAATGCTTGTCCAAATGATGCTCGTGTACGTCACGAAATGTGTTTTTGGGCAGATAGTGCTGGACTCTAATGAAGCCTTCGCTAAAGCATCTTCTCCTGGGCAGGTGGAGCAGGCGGAAAGGGATTTGTTTTCTTTGGTGGAAGCGGTAACAGACAAGCACATGCGCCCCCTTTTAACGGGTAACTTGAAGTCCTTCACGAGTGCCCAAGTCGAAAAAATCCAGCTCAGTGCGATTAAAGAAGTTTGGGTCGAGTGGGAGAGCTACGAACAGTGACTGACTTAATTTTCCATCACGAATTTGACCAGCTTCCACCACGCTCGCCGAATGTCATACCTGTACTGATGTACGGAAGTCGACCATTGGCGAAGGGTACCTGTTCAATCGGTGGGCCTGTTCGTGCCGCTGTTCGACGTCTAGGTGCGCCCGTGAGTCGCGTGGGCTTCGATTTGCTCACTATTGCGATGGCAGTTACGGCGGCAGACACGTTTGTCGATAAAGCCGAGGCAGACGATGGATGGGCACGACAGCTTCGCCTAGTCATTCCACTAGCCGATCCGGATCTTTGGAATGCGGCGGTCCCATTGCTTCAAAAAGCGCTTCATTTTTTAAGTGGTGATATCTGGACTATCGAGTTGCTGCCTGAGGGCCCTAGACAATCAAAATCGCAAAATCGTGGCCACATCACCGTGCTTGCTGGCCATGATTGTGTGAGCTTGTTCTCTGGAGGCATGGACAGTGGCATTGGTGCACTTGATCTGTTGGGTAAAGGGCGACGGCCAATTCTGATCAGTCATTCCTACAGAGGGGACTCGGAGAAGCAAATCCTTGTGAGTAGCCAGCTTCCCGTAAAAGTCTCAAGATTTGCGGCCGTAGCGAACCCCACCTCACGGCTTGGTACCACGCTCGATGTGCAGATGCGTACACGCAGCTTCAACTTCCTAGCTTATGGCACGTTAGTCGCTGCTACTTTGGCGCAATTGAGAGTGGCCAGTACACCGGTGGAGTTATTCGTTCCAGAGAACGGTCTCATCGCTCTCAATCCACCAATGACGCCAAGACGCATAGGGGCGCTGAGCACCCGAACGACTCATCCTCATTTTCTTGGGTTGTTCCAGCAGATTCTGGACACCGTTGGTTTGCCAGTCGTTGTAAAAAACCCGTATGCGCTAAAGACAAAGGGGGAGATGCTTCTGGGCTGTTCCGATCAAGTCTCACTCAACGCTCTGGCCACCGATACTGTGTCCTGTGGGAAATGGAAGAGAACGCATCAGCAGTGTGGCAAATGCGTTCCGTGCATTATCAGACGAGCTTCATTTCACGCCGCAGGTATGAAAGATGGTACGAGATACAATCCAAAGGGCCAAAACTTGCAGGCCGTTTTCAACGATGAAAAAGCACGGGACGACCTTATGGCGATGGTTCTGTCATCCAGGCGTTTACCCAAAACCAGCGTCTCTAAATGGGTGCCTAACGCGGGTCCGCTGCCGCTGAATCGAAAAGACCGAGATGATCTACTGGACGTAGCGGAGCGAGGAATGGGAGAGGTGAGTGCTTACCTGGACAGCCTTGGGCTAATTTGAGCAGCGAAGAGTTGCATTACTACCTCGCAAAGAGATTAGGGCATGATCGCCATCATGCCATGGTCTGTGAACCCTACTGATGTACGATCCCCCTACTTTTATCCCCACAAAAACGTCGGCTCTTGATGGACGTTCTTGGACACTCGTAGGGCAGAATACCGCTGGAGCTCAAGTAAATACTCGCTAGAAAAATCCAGAGTAAAATTTTGGAAGCTTTCAAGATGTATAAAAAAGAAGATGGGGTGCTAGGGGGCGAGTGTTCGAATCACTCCGTCTCGATCATTATTCCTGATTAAAATCAGACGCTTAAGCCGATCAGCTAGATCGGCTTTTTTGTGCCTGTGCGAAACCCGCGCAACACCTGCGCACACATGGGCAATCTAGACTTCAGTCAGAAGAATGAACCCTCAATCTATCGAGTGCCCCCTAGCCCAGCACTCTCAAAATCGGCGGAATGGCTGAGTGTTGGCCTCTATGCCCACGAGGAATCCTTGCCGGGCCATGCCTGGGCGGTGGAGTTAATGGATTTGAACTGCTGATTCCACTAGGTGCCGAAACAGCTACCACCCAGAGGATATAGCGATGACTGAAGAAAAGAAGAAAGAGCCCGAGCAGGAAACCCCAGCGCACTCCACTGAGCAAGAGCGTGAGCGCTTGAAGGACTTCAACAAAGACGGCATTCCGCCTGGCGCTTGCTGATCTGTTCGCCACTTGACGCAATAGGCAGGACGTTCTAGTTGGATGGACTCGACGCCAGGTTCATGACCATCTCGTTGCTCCGCTGAAAGCGACCTGCCTGGTCAGCAGCATTTTCGCCTCATAGACCTCCTTGTTCCGGGGGAACCTTGTTGGCCGATATCCAAAGATTTTCGATGCTCAGCAACGGCGGCTGGTTGTCTGAGGGCAATGCTCCCTGTGCCAGTTGGGTCGGATCGTCGGCGCTGAACGCGCGCAGGGTCAGCTCGACCCGGGCGTTGCCCTGGACAGTGACTTTTTCGGCCAGGCGCCAGCGATCGATGGCCTGGCTGAACGTGCTGATGAAGGCGGGCGGGGTGTTCAGCGAAGTGCTCACCGGCAACATCAGCGCGGCCGGCAGCACGGTGCGCGCGACGACTCCCTGCCCGGCGATGTCGTAGCTGTAGCGCCCCTCCATGCCCACCTGGACCGTGGTGCCGTTGCTGCCTGAACCCAGGGTGGCAAAAAACACATTCAAGTAATCCTCCAGACTCGCCTTCGCCACTGACAGGCTGTCCAGGGAAAAGCTGTCCTGGATGATGTGGGGGCTGATGCTGTCGACAAAACGCACGACCGGTGTGGAGAAGCGGAACAGCGGGTTGGTGTGCAAGGTGCCGATCTGCGCGGCGGGGAACAGGATGCGGTTGCGCTCCACCGACAGCGAAGCCCACGCGTCCTGATGATCGAACACGTTGAGGGCCGGCAGGCTGGTGCGGCGCTCGTTGACCAGCAGCGCTTGCGCATAATCGAGCCATTTTGCCGGCACCACATTCTTGAGGCGATAACGGTAGGCGACCGCTCCGGGGATGTCCGGATCGATGACACTCACCGCCTCGTACTGCGTCGGATCTATTTCCACCCGTGGCGCCGGCAGGCTGACCTCGCCCCATTGCGCCAGGGTAGCGCTGATTCGGCCGGTACCTGGATCGTAGCTGGCCGCCACATCGTTGATGGTCATGTCCAGCAGCAGGGTCTCGGCCACCTCTTGACCGTCGACCATCACCCCGGCGAGCACTTGGCTGAAGGCGCAGGTCAGGGCCTGGGGAGGCACAAACGCGGTTTTACTGCGGATCGGACTGGCCCAGGCATGGTAGGCATCGGTGACCTCCTTGACGATGTACACGAAGGCCGCCACCGCATGCTGGGCCGCAGCGATTTGCAGCTCGGTCGGCTGGCTGACATTGATCCCGGTGAGGTTTTGCTGCATGGCCACTTCGATGCTCGGGTAAACAGTGACGAACTGGGCCAATGCCGCGACCAGGCTTTTACCGGTGCTGCGCAACGCTCCGTTGGTTGTCGGGGTGTTCAGGGCTATGGCGACGTTGAGGCTGTCCTGGGCGGCACCCCGGACCAGGGAGTCAAAGGCATAAGTCCACTTGCTCAGGTCCGAAGCACTTTGCGCCGGCTGTGCCCAGGCTGTCGCTGTCTGGCGCTGGACCGTCGGTGGTTCAGGCAAGGCTCGCAGCAGCACCGGCAGGTTCATGGTCTGCCCTCCGGCCAAGGGGATCAGCAACGGCCCGCCGATCAATGAGATCCAGTTCGACTGGGTGTAGCCGCTGATCCCCGGGACGCTGCGCACGTCGTGTTCCAGGTGACTGACCTGCAACGCCAGTTCCAGTGGTACATAGCTCCTTGCTGCCTCGTTGCGGGAATTGAATACAAACGCAAGGGCGCTTTCGCCAGCCGAAGCCTGCAAGCGAATGCGGCCGCTGCCGAAGGCGTAGTTGTCGTTCCCTGTGCCGGGCGTTGACTGACTGGTACCCGATACGGTCGGCTGGCCGTACAGCGACAACGTTTGGTCGGTCGCGCTGCCTTGCACGCAGAAGCCGACGATAGCGGTGGTGCTGTAGGCCGAGTACAGCTGGTTGAGCAAGCTCTGGCGCAGTTTTTCAGCCGCAGCGGCCCGGGTTGCCCCGTCTTGCGGACCTGCCGATAGCACCGGTTCCAGGGTGGATGCGATATCGTCAGCCAGCACCTGCTTGGCGCTGAGGATTTTGCCGAGATAACCGTCCTTGAGCGGGTCCTTGCTGCCGAGCAGGGTGTCGAGCAGGAACACCGAGGGCGCATAGGTCGGTGACAGGAAACCGTCGATGGCCTTGAGGGCGGTTTCGAACCAGAGGTTCTGATCGACGCCCGTGAGGTTGAGTGTCGCCAGGTCATCGCCAGGGAACGGCTGGTCCGGCCGGTAGGTGGGGTAGATCTGCACGCTGTCGGAAGTCAGGCTGTTAGCGATCGGCCGGGCTGCGAAGTAGCCTGGGACCGGATCGATGCGGTAGCGAATACCTGCCGCGCCCTCCTGCTCGGCGAAACGGACGGCCCACAGCGTCTGGCTGCGTCCGTCCGGCGTGCTGCCGGGGTCTGCGGTGCCGCTGCCGACCCGTGTCAGCCAGGCGCCGGGGCGCAGGAACAGCGCCTCGAAGGCTGCAGCGAACACGCTATATCCACTGGTGCTGGCGGTCACTGGATCGGGGACCGGCAGCAGCGTACTGGTCACCGCCACGCCGCCTGCCAGGCCGGCGACATCCGGCGCCACCAATGTCGAGACCCGCCGCAGGCTGAGGGTCAGGCTCAGGGGCAGGATCGAGCCGGGCGCGAGGCTATCGATATCCACCGCCAGGCACAGGCGCACGGTAGCGGGTGGTGCTGCAGTGGCGCCCTGGATCAATTGCCCGAGGTACAGAATCACCCCGTTGATGTAGTCCAGCAACGGCTGCGACTGGCTGATGTCAAGCTGGCTCAGCGGCTGGGCGAACAGGCTGTTGACCAGTTCCACGCTGACCGCGCGGCCGTTGCACCAGGGCAGGTTCAAGTCCTGGTAGGACTGATTCAGTTGGTAGTAGATCAGGCTGAACATCTCCAGATCCTTACCGGCCTGGACCTTGATGTCGCCGCCGCCGGCCGGGTCGTAGCTGGAGGTGTCGAGGCTCAGGTGGATAACCAGTTGCACGCCGCCGGCAGCGGCTTCATAGGTGTAGAAGGCGCGTGTGTTGGGCCAGGCCGACAGGGCGATCAGGCGATCGTTGTAGCGCAACGGCAGCGGGGGATGGTTGAGGCTGCCACTGTAGCCGGCCGGTGGCTGCTGGAAGGGCGTCACGGTGATATTGCCAAAGATGTCCAGCCAGGAGAGGTTCACCTGGGCGAAGCTGCCCACACCTCGATAGGGGTTGTCGGAGGCGGACGGCAGGCCTGGGTCCACCGGCTGCGGGGCGGCATTGCTGGTGGCGCGGCGGGCCAGGCCAAGGGTTTGCTGATAGAAGTACTGGCTGTCCTCGGCCAGGGCGTTGAGGGCCTCGCGTCGGCTCTGCGGGTTGCGCATGGCTCGACGATGGATTTGCGCCTCAAGCTCATCCGCCCCGATGTCCGGCCGCTGTGGCCCGAAGGGCAGGGCCAGGTCGCTGGCGCTGAACCAGGGCGAGCCGTCGATGCCTGCACTCAGCACCGAGTAAAGGTTGTACAGGTAGGCACTGGCATAACCGTCCGGGTCCACACTCGGGGAATCCACCGGTGGCGGGTTGTCACGCAGCACGCTGAAAGCGGCATTGCCTTGGTTGAACACCGCTTGCAAATCGAAGGTCCGGGTATCCAGCGTCAACGCACTGCCGCTGGCCAGCAGCCCGACTACCCGCTCGGCGCCGACCGCCAGTGCATCGAGATCGAGCCCGTAGTAGTCGGCCAGGGACCGCAGGCTGTTGCCCGGTGCAAGGCTGCCGTCAACGACATAGACCAGTGCCGGGATGAACAGCGCCACGGTGCTGGCGGCGCTGACGCCGGGGTTGAGGGCCGTGATCTGCGCGGCGCTGACCGGTTGCAGTGCCCCCACCGAGTAGTAGCGGGCCAGATTGTCGAGAATTGCCGCGGGCACGCCATTGCCTGCGCTGGAGTCGGCCGGTGTCACCAAGTGAATGATGCCGTCTATGGGTACTTGTGCGTTGGTGGTCAGTGTCGCGCCCGGATTGAGTTCGGCAATGCGCCCGGAGCCGATACCGTAGAACGTCGCCAGGCTTTCCAGGCTGTCACTGGCGCGGGTCGGCTGGCTGACACCGGCGGTACTGGCCGAGCGCAGGGCCATGTGGCTGCCTTGCTGGATCACCGTATCGGTGGTGACAAAGGCATTGATGAAGTTGCACAGGCGGCCTTGCAGGGCGCCCCGTGGATAGGTGGTTACCAGGGTCAGCGTCGCCGTGCCACTGTCGTCGAAAATCCCATCGGGCAACCCGCTGGCGGCGATCACGTCGTAATAGCTCAAGTAGTAGCCGCCCGAACGGACGGTAGACAGTTCCCAGAGCAGTTTTACCACTTCCTGGGGAGGATTGAGGATGCCACGCGGCCCCGCGTCGTCGGCTGTGCGCGGGGTCATCAAGTCGGGTGGCGGGTTGGTTTCGGTCGACAGGTTGGTCTGCGTCAGGAACGCGAGGAAGTCGCTCTGGGCCTGGCTCAGCAGGTTGCTGGCCTTGGCATTGCCCTGGGGCATCAGCAGGAACTGGCCGCTGATGATTGACGTACCCAGCTCGCTCACCGCGCTCAACAGGCGCTCCAGTAATTGCGCATCGGTGGCCGAAGGGCCGAGCAGTTGGTAGGTATACGCCAGGCTGCTGCCCTCGCTGGCAATGACGCCGGGCTGGGCCTGGGGCAGCCGCTTGATGGTGAAGTCCACCCGCGTCGCGTAGCTGTAGGAGGCTATTTCGCGGCGAGTGGTTTCGAGGGTCGCGGGGTCGGTTGAAACTTCCCAGGGGGTTAAGGCCGGCAGGTAGGGCAGTTGCTGCGAGAGATCAGGCAGTTGCGGGGCGAGACAGCCCACCCGCTGGTTGCTCAGTCGGACCAGGCCATCCGGCAGGGACCAGAGTATCGGTTGCACGCTGGGCGCGTCTTCGGTTGAGGCACGCAGGTTCGGCTGGCAGAGGTCACGCAACTGCTGCAGGTCAGCGGTCGACCACAGGGAGATGCTTTTAACCGCATAGTCTTTCGGGCTGCGGGCAACGGTCGGCAGCAGGCTGATGCTCGGTGCCGGCTGGAACTTGCCGTGTTGTGCGTAGGCCAGCACCACGCAAAGGTTGCTGTAGGCCTCGTTCAGGTTCATTGAGCCGCTGCTGCCGCCGGCGATCGTGACGAACGACAAGTCAACACCATGGCTGCTGGCGTCCCGGCTCAGGCTGATGGGGAAGTCAGTCCCGGGCACCTGGTCGGTGGGCGTGGGGAACTGCTGGCCGGTCAGTTGATAGAGACCATAGGCGCTCTGGTTGTTTGGGTAGAGGAATTGCGCGCCCAGGCTCAGGCCGCCCATGCCCCCCGGGTTTGACGGCAGGCGCAGGCCATAGGCCAAAAAGCGCGAAAGCATGCCGGCCAATTGGGCCAGTTGATCGGTGCCCACCACCACGGCCCACAGGTCTTGGGTAAAAAGGCTATCGAGGGCTGTCAGGGTGATCTGTTGCGTGGCGAATAGCGGCCCGACACCGAAGTTGCCGGACAGCGGATCGCTGAACAGGGCCATGGCACTCACGCCAAAGCGTGCGCCGCTGCTGGTCAGACTGTCGCCGGCAGCGGTCTGGTACGCCAGGCTCGGCAACAGCAACGGTTGGCCCGGCAACAGCAGGTCGGCCATGATGTAGAGCGCGCTGTCCCGGGCCAGTACGGACAGGTCGATTCCCAGGGCCCTGGCCAGGCTGTTGAACGTTTCTCCGGGGCCCGTGGTGTATTGGTGAATGTCGTTGCCCACCATCAGGCTGATGAGTTGACCGGCGGCAATCACCGTCGAGTTGCCGTTAGCCAGGATCAAACCCTCCGCAGTGGTCGTCCAACGGGCTGGCACGGCGCTGTCGGACCAGGCCCGTGCGACGGTTGCCAGGGTGTCGCTGCTTTGCAGGGTATAGGCGGGCAGAGGGATGTTCAGAGTCAGCCCACCGGTCAAGGCGACTTCGGCATTGGGCCGGACAATATCGTCGAGGGTCAGGCTGTTGCCACGTGCTTCATTGGTCCATTGCAGGATCTGCTCGATGGAGTTGCCGTTGGCCGTGGCATAGGTGTAGTCGTCAAAGGCATTGAGGGCGACCTGCAACAGTTGCCGGCCAATAACCATGAAGGCATCGGTAAAAATCACGGCGGCCATTGATTCGTTGTCATCGTCCGAGGCGCGCAGCGACGGCGCGCTGCGCTCATCCTTGGCCGTGACAACGGCCGCCAGTTCCTTGAATAACTGCGCGACGTTGCTGCGATAGGTGCTGTTGGTGCCCACGTACTGGAGAAAGTCCAGGGTCGCGCTACCGGCGTTCGCCAGGGGGACGTTCAGGGACAGGCCATCGAAGACCGGGAACAGCACCGAGCCGGCCTCCAGCACCTGCTTGATCTGCGCCTGGTTGGCAGCGTCGGGCAAGGTGATGCTGACGTCGAAGGACGACAGGAACGTCAACAGCTCGCTGATGCCGAACGGCGGGTTGGCCAGGTCGGCAAGGCGTTCGATATCCACCTCCAGCAGGGCCTTGTCCACCAATGTGCCGAGGATGTCGGCCAGGGTGTCCTGCTCGCTTCTGGCTGAGCCCAGGGTGCCGATCAGCCACGGCAGGTAATCGGCGCACAAGCGCTCGAAACTGCTGGAGCCAACCGCCTGCCGTGTCTGTTGAGTCGGGGACGGTGCGTCCATGGTCAACAGGAACACGAAAGCCCCTTGCTGGCCGCTGTAGCTTTTCACGCCTTCGTTGCACATCACGGTGAATTGCGGCGTCGCGTACAGGTTCAATGCCGGCTTGGTTGCACTGCGCGGCACCGACATTGCCTTGGGTGTGACGGCCCGTCGCTGGCCGGCGAGCTGCAGATGTCGAGCCTGGCGAGCCAGCAGCGCGGTCGGCTCGGCCCAGGGAGCCGGGCCGCTGTTGAGGGCATTGATCTCGAAGCGCGCCGAGACGTCGGCATGGAATGAAAAGCTGATGCTGAAACTGAACAATCCCAGGTCGATCTTGACCTTGACGCTGACTTCCACCGTGGCTCGGGCCGCGATAGGAATTGGCATGTAGCTCTCGTACGTCAGCGAGAGCGACAGGGTAATGCGCACGTTGATCGCCGCCGAAATAATCGCGAAGTCGATGCTGCCGTAGAGCAGGCCGATGACCCCGACTGTGCCCTGGATCTTGAAGTAATAGTCGTCCTGCACACTGCTGTTGGCCGTGACCAGCGCGGTGGACGGGCGATAGGCGTGAAAGGCGGCGATAGTGCCCTCCAGGATGCCGAATACCGTCAGCGCGAAGCCGGCTTTGAGCGGCCCTTTGACGAAGTTGTAGCCCAGGCCCAGTTGCAGGCCCAGGCCGAAGACAATCACCGGGTCGAAAGTGCCCTGGGTGGTCTTCGGTACCTGGGTCGCGGTGACCGACGAGAGCTTGCCCAGGTAGAAACCACCGGCACCCAGCACTGGCACGCCATAGACGATCGCGCTAATCGAGAACGAGCGGCTGAAGTCGAGATTGTAGGGGAAGCCGATGTCGATGAAAAAATCGCCATTGGTATAGATCTTCACTCCGATCTCCGGCAGCACGATCGATACCGCACCGAAGTTCAGGTTGCGGATGCTGTCGGGAAAGGTCCATTCGATCTGGTAGACGCCCACATCGTCGGTGATTTTCTTGTAGAGGATGTCGAGCACCAGATTACCCAGCGCCTTGGCCTTCTCTCCGGCAAGGGCCAGGCGCAGGCCGTAGAGGTTGGGGTCGTTGAATACCAGCATCAGGTCGACGGTCCAGTCCTTGCCGGTCTTGAGCAGCAACAGTTGCCCGGCGATCAGCCAGTCGCTGTTGCGGTTGTAGTACGGCGTGCCCTTGGTACCGCTGTCGCCAGGGTTCAGCGGGTTGCTGGAACCGGTCGTTGAAGGCACCGCTTTCAAGGCGTCGATCACCGCTTTGGTATTAGCGAAGCTGTCGTAGCCACTGATGGCCACGCGTTGGCCAAGTACCAGCAACGGTAGGCTGAAATAGTCCGTACCTTGGCCCGGAACCGAAGGCAGCTTGTCCACGGGCTGGCCTTTCTGGGGATCCAGCAGGTTGCTCCAGTCCTGTTGTTCCTCGGGATTGTTGCCTTTGAACACCGAGGAGCCGTCGATGCCCAGGGTGATTTTGTCAACGCCGTCGACCTTCTTGCGCTCGAACACCAGGCCGTCGATGCTCATGAAGCCCAGGTCGATCTTGCTCGCCAGGGTGTATTTGGCGGCGATGGTCGGCGTGCTGCCGTTGCTGGTTTCCAGGCTGATGACCAGCGACAGGCCGTCGAGGGAAACCTGGTTGAGCACGTCCCAGGGTGATTCGAGCGTGAAGTAGGGGTCGCCCAGGGACTGCATGAGTTTCTGGATCAGACGCCCCAGGCTCCAGTTTTTCAGGGTGAAGGTCAGGGTTTTCTTGTCGGCCTGATAAATCGCCGTCAAGCCTTCCCAGGACAGGCTCAATTGGGCATTGCTGCCCTGATTGTCGGGTGCAAAGCTATAGCCCAGCAGCACGCTGTCGTTGAGGAAACTGAAATCCCACAGCGTAGTGGCGCTGCCACTGTACTGCTGCTGGGCGGGTTTGCTGGCGTCGTAGCTCAGGCTCAGGGTGGCCAGGGTGTCGACGCTGAAGGCCTGGCCCAGGTTGAAGGTCCAGCGCAGGCTACCGGCGACGGTGTAGCGGTCGATCGGCGTCGCACCGGTGGCAAGAGTGGCGTCCACCTCAAGCGTGTCGACCAGCAGGGTGCCGGGCAGGAAATCGGGGAATGTGAAGGCGCCACCGAAGCTGAGGAATTGGCTGACCAGCTGTTGCACATCCACCGGTTGCGCCAGCCGTGCGGCGACTGTCCAGGTGGCTGGGGACTCGGTGCCGTCATAGTCGATGCTGGCGTTGGCGAAATACGGCCCGATGCCGACCAGTCCGCCGATGCCTGCCTGGTAAGTGGTGACCGGCGCGGTATTGGCGACACCGCTGGCACTGGTGGGGGTGGTGGCCTTGATATAAAGCTGACCGTCGGTGACCGAGAGTATCGGCAGGCCGTCGAGCGTGAACAGGTTCAGGTCCAGTTCGAAGCCGGCGTTGAAGGCGTAGCTCTTGGCGCCCACGTCAAGGCTCAGGCCTACGTCGGACAGCGAGGCATCGACGAAGCTTTTGGGAATGCGGATCAAACCCAGGGTGAGCGCGGCAATCAGGTCGTTGAGATTGGCGGTACCGTCGAAACGTGCAAGCAACTGGAGGTCGGAATTGAATTGGACGAAGAACAGGCCGTTTTCGCCGGTGGTCTTGCCCTTGAACACCTCGGGTAACAACAGGAACTGGGTCTGGAACAGAAAACTATAGGCACTGCCCTGGGGAAGATAGTTGATGCCCCATACCAACTCGAAATCGGTGACGCCGAAAATCAACTGGTTGGTCGGGTCCTGCAAGGGGACCCAAGGGTGCTCGACATTGATCACCGTCGGGTCTGCGCCCAAGGTCACGCTGGCGCTGCTCAGGGCCAGGCTGGGGCTGGTGGTGCCGCTGAGGCTGAGGCTGCGCAGGCCGATCCCGGAGAGGAACTGCTGCAAGACCGGTGGCGTTCCCGTGAAAAAACTGCCTTTGTTGTCCAGCAGCTCGATGACCGTGGCCGGGGTCAACAGGGCGCTGCCGTCGTCGCTGTGACCGAGGTAGAAATTGAACGCGTTGCCATTGTTGATCTGGGCCAGGGCGCGCATCTGGTAGTCGATGGATTGACCGCGCTGGTCGGTCAGGCTCAGGTCGAGGCCCAGATACAGGCTGACCTGCTGGTCGTAGAAGGCTTGCGCCGGGTCGTCGCCGTCCTGCAGTTCCGGTGGGCCGATGATCAACCCGAAAACCGGTGCATCGACACTCAGGTACATCAGTTTCAAGCCGCTGTCCGCGCCGAGGAAAGGCGCCTGCAGGGTCGTGGTCGGCATGAAGATATCGATCCCGTCGACCTTGGCGAAATCCATGCTGCCGCTGAAGGGCAGGGCCAGGGTTGGAAAGCCCAGGCCCTGCACCACCGCGACCGCATTGCTGAGCTGGGCGGGCGGCGTCAGGTTGGCGGCAAAACCCTGGCAGGGACCCAGGTTGTCATTGAAGGTGAACACCGCGTTGCTGATCACGGCCCACTTGAAGGGAATCCCGGTGGCAAAACTCGACAGATCGGCCCAGCTCCAACTGGCCGGCGTGGTGACGATCTCCAGGCTCAGGGCCTGCGCGCCGTCGATGCCGCTCAGGCCGAAGGTCAGCACCAGCCCCTGCTGCACGTCCTGCTGCAGAAACCGCGCACTGACGCCCGTGACCTTGAACGTCTGGCTGGTCGGGTTCAGCGGTTGCACGCTTTGCGCGGTCAGGCTGATCGACAACCCGGCGACAGACGATTGGAAGGCCGCGTTGAGGTCGCTGTCCAGGCTGTCGGAAACGCTGACCCCGGCATCCGCCAGGCCTGCGATCAGGTAGTCACGGGTGAGGAGGATCGGGGCGCCGGCATCGCGAGTCAGTGCCGCGGCGAGGTTGCTCAGTGGGTTGTTGGCCATCTGTCTTCTCCTTGAATCAGACCGTCACGAACAGGGCCAGGTGATCGCTGGTGGAGCGGATGTGCCCCATGTTTCGCCAGCCACGGAAACGTTGCCGGTCGCCAGCGGCGAATGCCGGCGCCGGTGATGGCGGCCAGCCGAGCGGAGGCGCCTGGAAATCGCTGGCGATGGCCACCATGCCCACGGGCGCACCGCCAGGCGCGGGGTTGACCACATTCAGCGGCGTGCCGACCACGGTGTTGGCGATGGTGAAGTTCCCGGCCGCGCCGCCACGCACCAGGATGTTGTCGATCGAATACAGGTTGCTGCTGCTCGACGAGCCGATGTAGCGGTAACCCGGATAAGGCACGGCTCCCACGTTGGTCGACCAGAAGATCGTCGATTTCTTGCTCTTGAGGTGGGTGGCGAAATAGCCCATGTAGGCATCCAGGGCCGGAGGCGGGGCCGCAGCCGGTGGCTGCAGTTGCAGGGCGTACCCCAGGCCCGTGAGCGGGGCGTAGCGCAGTGGATCATTGCCGGTCTGGCTCAGCAGGTTGACATTGAAATCACCGGTGATGACCCGGGTTTCCAACGCGCCCAGGGCGGCGCTGATGTCACGCACGTTGGCCAGACCGTTGAGGTAGGCATTGGCCGCCACGTACTGCGGCGGCGAATGGATGGCAAACAGCGTGAGGTTGCGCTGCACCACCACGGGCGGGCCGTCGACGGTTTCACAGAACGTCACCATATAGGGTTCGCGCAGGCCGCCATAGTTGAGGGGCGCGCCGAGGTTATCGACGAAATCGACCCGCGCCGCGCACCGGCTTTCGGACAGGTTGCCGGGGTTCAGGGCGGCAGGGGGAATAGCGCGACCGGCGACGGTAAAACAAGCGTTGGTCTGCAGCGGCGGGTAATTGCCGGCGGCGGGCGCAGGCAAGACGGTGGGGTTGAAGCTGATGCCATTGCCCGCTGGTGACCAGGCGTTGGGGCCGGTGAACAAGCGTCTGCCGGCCGCCACGCCGGGGCCCGCCGGGATCACCGGTTTGTAGAACACCGCGACGCCCTCGGCTCGCCCGGCCTGGCCGACCACCAGGGGCGGCACCAGGTTCCAGGCAAGCCCGGTCAGGTTGCGGATGCGCAACAACAGCTCCACGCAACCTTGCCAGCCGCCGGTTGGGGAAATCAGTGAGCCTGGGCCGTGGCTCGGGCCGCTGGCGGTCTCTACCACCACGAAGATGTCCGGGTTGAAGGCAGTGATATGGGCCAGGATCAGCGCCAGTCGGTCGGCAGCGTTCAGGTCGGGAATGAGCGCCCCGGCGCGGTTCCGCTTGGTGCTCAAGGGGCGGATCTTGTTATAGCCGAAGCTCTCGATGTTCCAG
Source organism: Pseudomonas sp. R4-39-08 (assembly GCF_003852275.1). Taxonomy (NCBI): domain Bacteria; kingdom Pseudomonadati; phylum Pseudomonadota; class Gammaproteobacteria; order Pseudomonadales; family Pseudomonadaceae; genus Pseudomonas; species Pseudomonas sp. R4-39-08. The sequence goes on along the minus strand of NZ_CP027733.1, from coordinate 3,769,962 downwards.
TACAGGACGCGCGTCATGAGGCGATCTCCGAGGGCCCGGTCAGTGCCGGATGCGTGGACGTATCCGGCGCCAGGGCCAGCAGGCGCTCGGTGTCGCTGTCCGGATCTTTGACGTAGGCGGCATACCAGCCCAGGCTGCCGGAGGACTGAGGGTCGCCAAACAGGAAAAACTGCAGGGTCGCCCCCGGGGGCAACTTGGCGATGCCGAGGATCTTGATGCCGATATCGGTCAGTTGCAGGTTGAAGAATTTCGCCTGCGGATCGGGCTGCCCCGGGATGGTCTGGTAGAGCAGTTTGATCGGTCCGGTGGACACCTTGATGATTCCCTGCAGGGAAAACACGCTGGCGGATGGCGCGGCACCCGGCAGGCTCAAGCCAACGAAGAGCATGGGGTTGGCGTCGGTGCTCTGGCTGTCGGGCGACCAGGCAACCAACAGGTCGGACTCGAAACCAGCGCCCGAGACCAAGGCGCCGGGCGATCCCATGGTGACTTTGTAGACAATGCCCGACCAGGCTCCGGACATAGGCTTGAGCGACAGGTTCTCCGGCAGGACCGGGAGAAAACCGTAATCCGCGGGTTTCTTCTGTTCCGGCGCCTGGATGAATTGCTTGAGCTGCAGGGTCAAACCCTTGTAGAGGCTTTTGCCGCGAACCTGGCTGGTGACCGGATCGAATCCCAGGTTGCCGGGATCGAAGCTGAAGCTCACGGCGTTAGGTGTGGCGCTGGGAAAACTCATGCCGATCTGCAGGTTGGTATAAGCCAGGCCCTCGTTGCTCGCACTGCCGTCTTCGCTGCCAAAGGACAACAGGTCGAATGGCCCGGAGGAGGTCTCGAGCAGGGCGAAGTCCAGCTTGCCCCACATCAGGAAACGACTGGCGGTGGTGACGCCGCTGTCCGGGCTGCCCAGGGTGTTGAACTGGATGCGATTGACGGATGCGGCCGGCAGCACGTTGCTGTCCAGGTTGAACAGGTAGCTCTGGCTTTGTTCGAAAACATAGGTGGTGGTGTCGTTTTGTTGCAGGGCGCTGCCGTCGAGGACCATGGCATTTACGGCACTCGGATCTTCGGCGCGTCGCGTGGCCTGGATCGCTGAACCGAACAGGCGGTCCAGGCTCAGTTGGATACGACTGTTGAAGGTCACCAGCCTGGACTGACGAAACAGTGCCTGGAGCTGGAGGACGCTGAAGGCATAACCTTCGGTCGTGGCCAGGGCGATGGGCATGTCGGCGTCCGCGCCGTTGGCCCGGGCCTGTTCATAAGCCGGGTTCTGATAGTCGATCAGTCCAAAGAGATTGGAAATGCCCTGGATATCCAAGGTGTCGTCCTGATGGCTGATGCGACTGACGCTGGCGCCGAAGTGGTGGGCGAGAAAGCGGCTGTAATCGATGCCGGCGGCGATCCCGGCCAATTGCTCGGGGAGGCTGTCCAAGGGCAGGTCGGCATTGAGCACCATAAAGCCTTTCCATTCGGGGTCGTTGACCTGGGCGACGAAGTCCGCATAGAGGCTGTCCGGTGTGGCGGCGGCCTTGAGCTCGGCGGCGCTGATGAAGTCCTGCAGCCACTGGGACAAACCGGTGTACGCCAGGGTCTCAAGCCCCGGCACCAGATCTGCGGTTTTCGAGAACGTCTCGGGCAGGGTCCAGCGGTTGGGATTGTCGATGCGCTCTTTCAGGCTGCCACTGCAATATTTCATGATCAGCACGTTGCGGTAGCTGGTGGTTTGCACGCCGGCACCGATATTGGCGATGAAGTGCCAGTCGGCGATCTCCATGTGGTTGCTGAACGTTGCGCCCTGGGTGAAAAACGGTTGCGGGTTGACGCCGACGAGAAATAACTGATTGGTTTGCAGCGCCTCGTGCAGCCCCTCGGTGGGCTGCTCGAAGGCAAAATCCAGCATGCTCTCGGCAGATTTCGAGCGTGCCAGCAGCACTTTGCGGTAGCCGATACCGTCCGGATCCAGGTCCACCAGCAAGCCTTGCGGTGTGGTCGCCCGATCGGGTTTTTCGGCCGCGCCAGCCGGGGCCCGTTGCAGCCGTTTGAGCCGTGCGGCCCGCCTGCCCGGCAGGGTGGCGGCGCTGATCAGGCTCTTGCGCGAGGCGGCAAGAATCTCGCTCTCGAACTGGGTCAGATTGACGCCCGTCGTATTGGTCATGCCGGCATACGGCACCAGGGGGAAGGCGAAGCCTGGGGTTTGCGGGAGCGGTGTGCGTGGCGCGGCGGGGGCCAGCATCACGGTGTCGCCAGCGGCTGCGGCCTGGCCATAAAGCGGGCTGCCGTCGGGCTGTGCGCTGTAGGCCGGGATGGAGGCGCCGGCAATCAGGCTGCTCCAGGAGGTCCGGTAGTCGCCGGTCAGCAGGGCGGTGACCGCGCCACTGGTGGGGGACACCAGGCTGCTGGTCGGGAATGGGAAGATGGGTGCATACGCCGATTGAGCGGCGAGCAGGCGTATGCGGTCATTTTCAGTGGGACTGGCCGCAGGATTGTAGTTGGAAAAGCTCAGCCATTCGGTACCGAAGATGCCGCACAACAGCGATTGCCCGACGGCGGCGGGAAGGGTCGGCACACTCAAGCCATAGTCACCGCTCAGGGTGAGGCTGTAGCTCGCGCCGTCATCACAGAACACCAGGCTGGCCGCGTGGGGCAGGGGCCAGCCATTGGCATCGAGGCCATTGAGCGGGACCAGATTGATGGGGTTGCCGGCAGTGCTGCGCCATTGACTGGGCAGCGAAGTGCTGCCGGCAGCGGCGAAGGCCAGGCCGGTTCGGATCAACCCGGCGGCCAGTTGCGTCGCACTGATGTGCTGGTTCAGCCGGTCCAGCGGGTCGAGGACACCGCCCATGTTCAACGTGGCCGGCATGCCGATCGGGTTGAACACCGGGTAGTTGAGCAGGGTGTTGCCGTTCCCGGTGTTGACCACATAGGCAAAGCCGGTCTGGAAATACCGCAGCGCAGCCACAGGGTTGTAGGTCAAGGCATAAACCAGACTTGCGGCCTGGCTACCGTCCAGCGGTACATAGGCCAACGGCTGCTGCGGGGGAGTCAGTTGCAGGCCGCTGTCTGCCTGCAGTTTGTCGTTGAAGCCCATGCTGATCCCGGTACTGGACTTCAGGCGCAACGCGTTGAGGTCGGCATCGTATTTGACGAAGGTGCCGAAGTTGATGAAGAAGGTCAGGCGATCGCCGAGCTTTATGTTGAGGTTGTTCTGCACTTGGCAGGACGTCCCCAGGCTGATGCGCAACCCATAGTCGTTGAAGCGTTTGGGCGCCGGCAGGTTGCTGCCCGGCAACCAGAGCAGCGCCCTGCCGACGAAGTTGCGCTGCTCGACGGCAAACAGAAAGTTATAGAGGGCGGTGACAAACGCCGACGGGTCGCTGCTTAGGCTGACCGGCTCGCTGGGGGCAAACAGGTAATGGCCGGCCTGCTTATCGAACGCATCGGCAGGGCTCAGGCTGGCCGGCAAATCGGCGGGTAGGGTGCCTTGGGGCATCACGTAGCCGCGCCAGCCATAACCACTGTCATCGGGCAGCGCATAGGCCGCGCTGTTGGCAATTTGCTGATAGTCGGATGGGGTGGTGGCGCGGCTGGTCATGTCTATCCCCTGCAGTTGTCGGCACGGCCACGAATCCACGACCAGTCGGCGATGCTGCCGGCGTAGTGGTTGGGCAGGTTATGGCCGGACTGAAAAGTGCCATCGAGGCTGAGCTGCCCCCGCTGTTCCTGGGTGGCGGGACGAAACGACAAGGCCCCACCCTGGATATGCACCGGCCCGACGCTGGATTTGCGCAGGGTCACGGGGGTGGCGGTGGCCATGACGGTGTAGCGGTCGATCAGGTTCGTGGCGTAGTAGAAACTCACTTGGGCCGTCAACGCGTTGCTGCTGTCGGGTTTGTAGGGATCAAGCAGTTCCACGGTCACTTGCAGGTCCGGCAACAAGGGTTGGCGGTAGTGGGCAATCACGCTGGTGGTTGGGCTCTGCCAGCGGATAAGGTCGCCGCGATAGGCTTGCGCGTTGTCCTTGTTGTCCTCGTGCGTGCCTTCGATATTGAAGTCGGCGAGCACATGCGAAGTGTTCGGAGGGGCACAGAAAAATGCGCCCAGGCTGCCACGTATCCGTTGCCCATCGCTGGCCAGGTCAAAGGTGGCAGTGGGTGTGTCGGCCGTCATGCTCAACCCGGTCAGGCCAGCGCCGCCCATGGACAGTTCGGCGTTCACCCGGGCCTCGCGACTGTCGACGATCAGAACAAACAGCACCGGACCCACCTGACGGCTGACGTTCATGCCGGGCAGCAGTATCGGCCCTGGCAGGCAGGGTGCCGGGGTTGCCGAAGAGGCGGAAGGAGCGGGAACGAGTTCGGCGCAGCCCGAGGTCAGGGAGGCGTACTCGACGCTGGAAAAAGTGTGGCTGAACCCGTCAGGCAAAGCCGTCGGCGCATGTCTGCCGGTCGCCATTACCCACAGGATGCTTGCCAGAATCGCGCCCAGTGTTAACCAGCAAACCCGGGTATAAAGCATCCGATGCTTTGTCACGCGAGGGTACCGTCCATGTCCCGTACTGCGTTAATGAAACCGGCGTACGTGCGCGTCCGCCGGCTTCAAGGATGGGGTCTGGCTAAAGAACCCGTATGGATCAGGAAAGGCTGAATGTACCGATGTTGGTGCTGGTGAAAGGCGTCTCGGAACCGCTGTCGACGATGATGCCAGTGAACAGGATGCTGAACCCCGCGCCGACGTTTTGCAGCGTCACCTTGGCGCCCGCGCGCAGGATCACCGGTCCGGCAGGGGCGTCGGCGGCGAGAATTTGCGTTGAGGCAGTGTTATTGACTTGGGTAGCCCACAGCAGGTTGTTCTGGTAGTTGAACGTGACCTTGGTGGTTTCGTTGGGATCGCCGTTATACGTGGTCACGGAGTTGCAGTTGATGGTGAGGGGCGTGGTGACGGTATTTACCGAAGTGAAGGCGTTCATTTTGAATATCCTTTTCCAGTGTTGGTCATGATCCAGGGAGCTGAATCGAGTGAGAGTCTAGGCGTGCTTCTTCGCCTGTAAAGGCAGGGCGTTAACAGAATTTGGTGCGTTTTTTTGCCAGTTTTGCGACGAGCGCGTGGCTTGCTTAGCGTCCAACTGACTGTAATCAGATGGCTTTTTGGAAAGGGGCAGGGTATGGCTAAATGCCTCTAATAGCGTTTTATAAGCATCGTTAGGCCGAAATAGTCGTTCGATCAGCTCCCTGGGCACGCCCATGGTAAAAAGCAGTATTGGCTGTGGAAGAGGGGGTAAAAATCCCTTCCCGGCGAAACACCTTCGCGCGTGGTGCCGGAGTAAAACGCTTGCCTGTTTTTCCTCGCCGGTTATTTAAGGGAAAGTGTGTGAATAATTAAGGCGTATGGCTATTTGCAACTAGTGGCAATTGGCTGTTAACGCTCTAAATCAGTGCATTCAGCAATGTTTTGTATTTATATTTCCATCGCACAGGAACTAGCGCTATAACTTCCAGTCGATACCCCCGGCTAACTCCCGGCAGGGCTATGGCGAACTAATGGCATTGTTCGGTAGTTCCAAATAGCCATACTTCTCGCCCTATCAGATATCACTTCATTATGTCGTCAGCCCCCATCAATGCCTGCCAGATGCCTGTCCCGCACACCGAGCAGGTGTGCGCATGGTTGATGGCGCATGCAGGGCTGAAGACCGTCGACCTGGACCGCGCCAGACGCTTATCCACCGAGGGTAGCGACCTGCTCGGTCTGCTCACGCGCCTGGGGTTGGTCAGCGAAATCGAACTGGCCCGCGCCTGGGCCGCCTTGCTCGATGCGCCGCTGGTGCACGCCGAGGCGGCGCCGCCGTTGCTCGACCCTATGCCCGCGCTGACCGAGCGCTTCATGCGCCACTACCAGCTGGTGCCCATCGGTTGGGCCGATGGCGGGTTGCGCGTACTCGCGGCCAACCCGGCCCAGCTGTATCCATTCCAGGCCTTGGCCTATGCCTGCCAGGTGCCGATCTGGCTGGCCATCGGCCCGCGCACTGAAGTCGACAGCCTGATCGAGCGCTACTACGGCCAGGGCCGATCCGCCATGGGCACGCTGGTGGAAAACCTGGGCGAGCAGGGCGGTGCGCTGGAAGATATCGAACACCTCAAGGACATGGCCTCCGAAGCGCCAGTGATTCGCCTGGTCAACCTGATCCTGCAGCGCGCCGTGGAGCAGCGCGCCTCGGATATTCACATCGAACCCTTCGAACACCAGCTCAAGGTGCGCTACCGCATCGACGGCGTGCTGCACGACGCCGAGGCGCCGCCGGCCAGCTCCTCGGCGGCGGTGATTTCCCGGGTGAAGATCATGGCGCGCCTGGACATTGCCGAGCGCCGCCTGCCCCAGGACGGCCGCATCATGCTGCGCATCCAGGGCAAGGAACTGGATTTGCGCGTGTCCACGGTGCCCACCGCTTTCGGCGAATCGGTGGTGATGCGCTTGCTCGACCGGCAGACCGTGCAGTTCGATTTTCCCAGCCTGGGTTTCGATGGTCAGCGCCTGGCCACTTTTCTTGAACTGCTGGAACGGCCCCACGGCATTCTGCTGGTGACCGGGCCGACCGGTTCCGGCAAGACCACCACGCTCTACACCGCGTTGTCGCGCCTCAACACCCCTGAGCGCAAAATCATCAGCGTCGAAGACCCGGTCGAATACCAGCTCGAAGGCATCAACCAGATCCAGGTAAAACCGGCCATCGGCCTGGACTTTGCCGGCGTGCTGCGCTCCATCGTGCGCCAGGACCCGGACGTGATCATGATCGGCGAGATCCGGGACCTGGAAACCTGCCGCATCGCCATCCAGTCCGCGCTCACCGGCCATCTGGTGCTGTCCACCCTGCACACCAACAGCGCCGCCGCCAGCATCACGCGGCTGCTGGACATGGGCGTCGAAAGTTACCTGATTGCCTCGACCGTCAGCGGCATCCTTGCCCAGCGTCTGGTGCGCCGCCTGCACCCGGCCACCCGCGTGGCGTTCGAAGCGCCAGCCGCGTTGATCGAAGAGCACGGCCTGGACCGTCTGACCGACCAGCGCCCGATCCTGCTCTACCACGGCGATTACCATGGCCGCAGCGCCCTCACCGAGTTGTTGGTGATGAACGATGAGGTGCGCGACCTGTTGATGCGCCACGCCGACGCCGCCACCCTCGAGCAAGCCGCTCGCCGCGCCGGCTTGCGCACCTTGTATGAAGAGGGCTTGCGCCAGGCGCTGGCGGGCGTCACGAGCCTGGAAGAAGTGCTGCGCGTCACCCGTGGGGAACCCGCGTGACGCTGTTCAAGTTTCGTGCGCTCGACAGCCAGGGTGTCGCCCACAACGGCACCCTGCAAGCCAGGGACCAGGCCGCTGCCGTCGCCGCATTGCACAAGCGCGGCCTGCTGTTGTTGCAGATCGAGACAGCGGGCCGGCCCCTGTTGAGCCCCGCGCGCGGAGCATTGAAAGGCGCGGGCCTGGTCAGCTTCACGCAACAACTGGCGACCTTGCTCGGCGCCGGCCAGCCCCTGGAACGCTGCCTCGGCCTGCTGCTCAAGCAGCCCGGCTCGCCCCAGGTGCGCGGTTTGATCGAACGCATCCGCGATGAGGTCAAGGCCGGCCAACCGTTATCGGCCGCGCTGGAACAGGAGGGCGGCAGCTTCTCGCCGCTGTACCTGAGCATGGTGCGCGCCGGTGAGGCGGGCGGCGCGCTGGAGCGCACCCTGCGCCAGCTCAGCGACTACCTGGAGCGCAGCCAGCGCCTGCGTGGCGAGGTGATCAACGCGCTGATCTACCCGGCGTTCCTGGTGGTGGGCGTGTTGGGTTCGCTGGCGCTGTTGCTGGCGTACGTGGTGCCGCAATTCGTGCCGATTTTCCAGGACCTGGGCGTGCCGATCCCGCTGATCACCGAAGTGATCCTGGGGCTCGGCGAGTTTCTCGGCGCCTATGGGCTGCTGGTGCTGGCCGGGTTGATTGCCCTGCTGTGGGCGGTGGTCATCGGCCTGCGCGACCCGCGCCGCCGCGAGCGCTGTGATCGCCGCGTGCTCGGCCTGCGCGTGCTCGGCCCGCTGCTGCAACGGGTCGAAGCGGCACGGCTGACGCGCACCCTGGGCACCTTGCTCAGCAATGGCGTGGCGCTGCTGCCGGCGCTGGTGATTGCCCGGCAGGTCTGCAGCAACCGTGCGCTGCAGGCGCAGGTGGCGATGGCCGCCGAATCGGTGAAAGCCGGTGGCAGCCTCGGCCAGGCGTTTGGCGGCCAACCCTTGCTGCCCGAACTGGCGCTGCAAATGATCGAGGTCGGTGAACAGGCCGGTGAACTGGACAGCATGCTGCTCAAGGTCGCCGATATTTTCGACGTCGAGGCCAAGCGCGGCATCGACCGATTGCTCGCCGCACTGGTGCCCACCCTGACCGTGGTCATGGCGGTGCTGGTGGCGGTGATCATGCTCGCGATCATGCTGCCGCTGATGAGCCTCACCAGCCATATATGAACTTCAAGGAGCTATAACGATGAATGCCCGACGCCGCCAAAGCGGTTTTACCCTGCTGGAAATGCTCGCCGTGATCGTGCTGCTGGGCATTGTCGCGACCATCGTGGTACGCCAGGTCGGCGGCAATGTGGACAAGGGCAAGTACGGCGCGGGCAAGGCCCAACTCGCCGGCTTGAGCATGAAGATCGACAGCTACGCGCTGGACGTTGGCTCGCCGCCCACCAGCCTGCAACAACTGGTGGACAAGCCCGCGACGGCCTCCGGTTGGGCCGGGCCCTACGCCAAGCCGTCGGAATTGAAAGACCCGTTCGGCCACGCGTTCGGCTATCGCTTTCCCGGTGAGCATGGCGCCTTTGACTTGATCTTCTACGGCCAGGACGGCCAACCCGGCGGCGAGGGCTACAGTGCCGACCTGGGCAATTGGGAATAAGCGGCCCATGGCCCAGCGTGGATTTACCCTGCTGGAAATGCTGGTGGTGATCCTGCTGATCAGCCTCGCTGCCGGCTTGCTCAGCGTCGGCCTGCGCCAGGGCCTGCAAGCGGCCAAAGAGCGTCGGGTGGTCGGGCAGATGGTCGAGGCGCTGCGCGCTACACGCGCCGGGGCGATTATCAGCGGCCAGGCGGCGCGTACCGAATTCGATCTGCCCAACCGTGCGTTCAGCGCGCCTGGCCGGCCACCGCTGCACTGGCCGCAAGCGCTGCAACTGAGCATGCACACCGCCGAGCAGGCCGGCTCGGCGGTTGAGTTCTACCCTGACGGCAGTTCCACCGGCGGCAACCTGTTGTTGACCAGCGGCACCCGGCGCTGGCGCATCGATATCGGCTGGCTGACCGGCAGCGTGCAGTCCAAGGCGTTGCCATGAAGCGCCAGGCCGGCTTCACCCTGCTCGAAATGCTCGCCGCCCTGACCCTGCTGGCGGTGTGCAGCAGCGTGTTGCTGGTCGCCTTCGGCCAGAGCGCGCGCTCCCTGGCGCAGGTGGCGCGCAGTGATCGGCTGGCCCATGCGGCGCTCACGGTGCTTGATCAGGAAACCGCCGGCCGCCTCGACAGCGGTGTGCGCCAGGGCGAACTGGATGGCATCCACTGGCAACTGACCCTCAGCCGCCAACAGCCGCAGCTGTATCGCCTCGACCTGACCGTCAGCGAAGGCCCGCACCAGGCGCATTTCAGTACCTTGAAGGCGCGCCTGTGAAGCGCCGCGAGCAGGGCTTCACTTTGCTGGAAATTCTCGTGGTACTCAGCTTGCTCGCGGTGCTGCTGGTGCTGGTCGGCGGTGCCTTGCTGGGCGCCAATCGTGCGGTGACCAAGGCCCAGCGCTACACCGTCAGCCTGGACGAAATGCGTGCCGCCCAGCAGTTCCTGCGCACCGCCATCAGCGAGGCGCTGCCCCTGGATGTGACAGAAGACGACAGCCAGGCCGAGGGCTTTTTCAGCGGCACGGCCGAGCGCCTGCAGTTTGTGTCAACCTTGCCCGGTGTGCTCGGCGGCGGCATCCAGCGCTTTACCCTGCAGCGGGTCGACCAGGCCTTGCAGGTGCAGTTCGCACAGTTGGAATCCCACATCAACCCGGCCCGCGTTGAACCGCAGGTGCTGCTCACCCACGTCGAGCAGCTGCAGTTCAGTTACCGCGGCCTGTCGCCCCTGGGCCAGCCGACCGGTTGGGTCGCTGACTGGCCCTGGCCGAGGCGCTTGCCTTATGCGGTGCGCATCGTGGCCAACGTCAACGGGCCGGTGCCGTGGGTCACCCAAGTGATTGCGCTGCGCCTGAACCTGTCCAGTGGGAGCCTGGAAGAATGAAGCGCCAGCGCGGTGCGGCGTTGCTGCTGGTGCTCTGGGTGCTGGCATTGCTCAGCGTGTTGCTCGGCGGCCTGGCCGGTTGGGTGCAGTTGCAAAGTCGCCAGGCACTGTGGCTCAAACAGCATACCCAGACGCAATTGGCGGCCCAGGCCGGCATCGCCATGGTCATGGCGCAGCCGCACTGGGTGGCCGATGGGCGCGCTATGGCGCTGGGCTTTGACGATGCGCGGCTGCAGGTCAGCCTGCGCAGCGAGCGCGGCAAGTTGTACCTGATCAACGCCTCGGCCGATGACCTCACGCGCCTGGCCCTGGCCTGCGGCGCCACGCCGGTCCAGGCGCAGCAATGGGTCAAGGCGCTCGAGGCCCGGCGTACACAGGGCCTGGCGCCGTTTCGGGTGCTCGAAGAAGTGCGCCAGCTGCCAGGCATGACCCAGGCGCTCTACAGCCAATTGCTGCCCGAAATCACCTTGTGGAGCGACTTGGATCGACCCGATCCGGCGTTCGCCAGCCCCTTGATGCGCAAGGCGCTCAACCTGCCAAGCCGCAATGCCGAGGGCGCCGACCCCGGCCAAGTGGTGGAAATCGACAGCCGCGCCGAGCGCCCCGGCGGTTACCAGGCGCGCGTGCGCATTACCGTTTCACTGAGCCCAGCGGAGGACAGCGCACAGCCCTATCGGGTGCTGCGGTGGCAAGAATGAATCGACTCGAACCTATCGCCCGTCATTGGCGCGGCAGCCTGGCCCAACAGGCCTGGCGCCTGTGGCTCACGGAGTTGCGCGGCTGTGTGCCGGGCTGGCTGGCACTCAAGGAGCCGCCGGAGCGCATCCATCACTGGCCGCTGAGCGCGCCGCTCGACCTGGGCCAAGCGCGCCAAGTGCTGATGCTCGGCCCTGACGACGTGCTGCGGCAAACCGTGCACCTGCCCCTGGCCGCGGCGCGCAACCTGGCCAATGTGGTGGGGTATGAACTGGACCGCTACACACCGTTCGATGCCGAGCAGTTGTACTTCGTCGTGCGCCAGGAACAGCGCACCGCTACGCACCTTGAGGTGACGCTGGTAGCGATCCTGCGCGAACGCCTGGACCAGATTCTCGCCGACTGCGCCACCCTGGGCCTGCGGCCTCATCGGGTGGATGTGGCAGGCCTGGGCATCGACCTGTTGCCCGCCAGCCTGCGCCCGCGTCAACGCACACAGGGCTCAGGCTTGCAACGCAGCCTGCCGTGGCTGTGCGGCGCCTTGCTGATCGCGGCGATGCTGTTGTGGCTCAACGACCGCCAGCGCGTGCTCGATGCCATGCAGCACAGCGTCCAGCAACAAAAAGCCCAGGTGGCCCAGGTGCATGCCCTGCGCCAGCAACTGCTCAACACCCAGGGCGCGGCGCAGTACCTCACGCGCCGCAAACTGGCGCAGCCGACCTTGGCCGGGCTGCTGAATGACTTGACCCGCTGCCTGCCGGCCGACACCTGGCTCGAGCAATTGGACGTCAAGGACGGTGAGATTTCCATCGCCGGTCAAAGCGCCAAGGCCAGCGGCCTGATCACCCGGATCAAAGGCTGCCACCGTTTGGAAAACGCCCAGTTCGAAGGGGTGATTCAACCCGATGCGCGCACCGGCAAGGATCAGTTTGCCCTGCGTGCCCACTTGCGCCAGGAGGCTGCCGATGCGCCGAACCCTCACACCCCGTGAACGTCGCGGGGCCGCCTTGCTGGTGCTGGCCGTCGTGCTGGGCGCAGCCTACTGGCTGTTGATCGACAGTTGGTTCGCCGGGCCGCTGCGCAGCATGGGCGCCCACGCCGAACAGTTGCGCGAACAGCAGCAGCGCTATGCCAGCCTGTTGCGCCAGGGCGATGCGCTTCGCCAGCAGCTTGAGCAGGCCCGGCAGGACCCGGCCAGCAGCGCCAGCCTGTTGCCGGGGGATGACCCCGACGTGGTCGCCGCCGACCTGATGCAGCGCCTCGCCGACCTGATCGCCAGCCAGGCCAGCCGTGGCGGCGGGTGCAGCCTGACCCAGCGCAAACCCATCACTGCCGGGCAGGACGCTGGCGAGCCGTATCGCCAGGTCAAGGTCAGCCTGACCCTTGAGTGCGCCATCGAACCGTTGACCGCGATCCTGCATGCGCTGGAGTATCAGCCGCCGTATCTGTTCGTCGATGAGCTGCGCATCCGTCGCAGTCGCGAAGCGCCCGCCCGTGGCGGCGCGGGCAAGTTGGTGGTGAACCTGCTGGTGCGTGGCTACCTGCAACCGGCGCGGGTGGCGCCATGAACGGCACACTGCGCCCCCTGGAATGGGGCTTGCTCGGCCTGGCCGGGTTACTGGGACTGTTGATGGCGGTGATCCTCAGCAGCATCGGCGATGAACCGCAGTGGTTGCCCGAGGAACCCGCGCCGGCGCAGCCCGCCGTCAACCTGCAGGCGCCGCCGACGGTGGCCCTGGCTGACCTCGCCGGTACCTGGCAAGCGCCGCTGTTCAGCCCGGATCGCAGCCCTGACCGTGTGGCGGGCAAGGCGCGGGTCACCAGCCTGTCGAACCTGAGCCTCAGCGGCATCATGATCACCGGCAACCTGCAAATGGCCATGCTTAAACAAGCCGACGGCCCACCCCTGACGGTGCGCCTGGGCCAGAGCCTGCCCAACGGCTGGCGCCTGGAACACCTCACCCCGCAATCGGCGCGCTTCGCCCTGGACGGACGCACCCAGACCCTGAGCCTGTACGGCAAGCGGTTGCCCTCGATTTCTCCTTCTCGCGAGCCCCTCCCTTGATTGATATGCGCACCCCGTTGTTTTGCCTGGCCACCACCGTCGCCCTCGGCGGCTGCGGCGCGTTGCCCGACCGCCTCGACCCGGATAAAGAACTGCTCCACGAAGCCCTGCAGGGCACCGGTTCGCAACGCCCGCCCAGCGAGGCGCCGGCGCTGCCAAACCCACCGCCCGAGGCGCAGTCACCCGCTCCGCGCCAGTTGATTCGCGGCAACCAGCAGTTCCTGCGCGCGCCTGCGTCAACACCTGCGGTGAAGGAGGCGGGCGGCGACATCGTATTCAACTTTCAGGACCAGCCCATCGAAGCGGTGATCAACAGCGTAATGGGCGACCTGCTGCACGAAAACTACAGCATCGCCCAGGGCGTGAAAGGCAACGTCAGCTTCTCCACCTCCAGGCCGGTGGATAAGCAGCAGGCGCTGTCGATCCTCGAAACCCTGTTGTCCTGGACCGATAACGCCATGATCCGCCAGGGCAACCGCTATGTAATCCTGCCGGCCAATCAGGCGGTGGCCGGCAAGCTGGTGCCGCAGATGCGCGTGGCGCAGCCCGCCAGCGGCCTCTCGGCACGCCTGTTTTCGCTGCGCTATATCTCCGCCACCGAGATGCAGAAACTGCTCAAGCCCTTCGCCCGGGAGAACGCCTTCCTGCTGGTGGACCCGGCGCGCAATGTGCTGAGCCTGGCCGGCACCCCGGAAGAACTGGCCAACTACCAGGACACCATCGACACCTTCGATGTGGACTGGCTCAAGGGCATGTCGGTGGGTGTGTTCGGGCTGCAGCGCGCCTCGGTGGCCGAGCTGATGCCCGAGCTGCAAGCCATGTTCGGCGCCGACAGCGGCACGCCCCTGGCGGGCATGCTGCGGTTCTTGCCGGTGGAGCGCACCAACTCGGTGGTGGCGATTTCTTCCCAGCCCCAGTACCTCAGCGAAGTGGGTGACTGGATTCGCACCATCGACGAGGGCGGCGGCAATGAACCGCAGATGTACGTGTACGACGTGCGCAACATGAAGGCTGCGGACCTGGCCAGGTACCTGCGGCAGATTTACGGCAATGGCGCGATCAAGGACGACACCCCGGCCAAGGTCGCGCCGGGGTTGCGCACCACCACGCTGTCCTCGTCCACCAGTGCAGGACTGCAGGCCAACACCCCCGCGCCTGCCGCCGAGGAACCTACGCAGGAGAGCAGCGAGGAGACCCCGGCGCCGCCCATCAGCGACCTCGAAACCGGCACCCGTATCACCGCGCAAAAAAGCAGCAACCAACTGCTGGTGCGCACGCGTCCGGCGCAATGGAAAGAAATCGAAGCGGCGATCAAGCGCCTCGACAACCCACCGCTCCAAGTGCAGATCGAGACGCGCATTCTCGAAGTCAAACTGACCGGCGAACTCGACCTTGGCGTGCAGTGGTACCTCGGCCGCCTGGCCGGCAATTCCACCAGCACCACGGTGGCCAACGCCTCCGGCAGCCAGGGCGCGTTGGGCGGTGGCGGGGCCGGGCTGGGGGCGGCGGATTCGTTGTTCTATTCCTTCGTCAGCTCCAACCTGCAAGTGGCCTTGCACGCCCTGGAAACCAATGGCCGCACCCAGGTGCTGTCGGCGCCGTCGCTGGTGGTGATGAACAACCAGCCGGCGCAGATCCAGGTGGGGGACAACATTCCCATCAGCCAGACCACCGTCAACACAGGTGACGCCGATACCACCTTGAGCAGCGTCGAATACGTGCAGACCGGTGTGATCCTCGACGTGGTGCCGCGCATCAATCCGGGCGGGCTGGTGTACATGGATATCCAGCAGCAGGTCAGCGATGCACAGAGCGCGGGTAGCAGCAGTGAAACGCCGGTCAATCCACGGATTTCCACGCGCTCGGTGTCGACCCAGGTCGCCGTGCAAAGCGGGCAGACCGTGTTGTTGGGTGGGTTGATCAAGCAGGACAACGCCGAGAGCGTCAGCGCCGTACCATACCTGGGCAAGATTCCCGGCCTGCGCTGGTTGTTTGGCAACACCAGCAAATCCAAGGACCGCACGGAGTTGATCGTGCTGATTACCCCACGGGTGATTACCAGCAGCAGCCAGGCACGGCAGGTGACGGATGATTATCGCCAGCAGATGCAGCTATTGCGGCCCCTGTAGGAGCGAGCCCTCCCACATTTGATCGTTCCCACGCTCTGCGTGGTAACGCCTCCTGGGACGCTCCGCGTCCAGCTTCCGGCCGATGATGCTGCGTATAGGTGACGCAGAGCGTCACGGGCTGCATTCCCACGCGGGAGCGTGGGAACGATCTTCGAACGCCGTACCAATGTGTCTGAGACATTATTTATATGAATAAAGATATTTATAAATAATGAAATTAACAAATATTAGCTTATGCCCAAATAGCATTATATTTTTAAAATCCATTCCGTTATGTTTGGTCTCAACAGCCTACCCCAGACCCCGGATGGTACCCAGCGTGATTCAGATTCTGCGCACCTGACCGGGTAATCCCCGGCAGCGGAATCGTTGGAACGGAGTTCAACGTATGTTGCCCCTTCAAGCCCCTCGCTCGCCCCACACCTAATTCAAACCGCACCCACACCTTGAACACCGGCCATGCCGCGTCTGGCGCGTGCCTGCCCGACCCTGCGATTTGAAAAACCGGGATCAGCGATGAAGCATGTTCTACCCCCCACCGCAGCCTTGACCTTGTCCCTGCTGGCCGCCGCAGCCCAGGCCCAGGCCGACAGCATCCTGTCCACCGTGGTCGTCACCGGTAACCGTGGCGCCGAGCAACGCACGGTCACCAGCAGCCCGGTGCCTATCGATGTGGTCAGCGCCAAACAACTGCAAAGCACCGGTAAACCCGGTTTGATGGAAGCGCTCAGTGCGCTGATTCCATCGCTGACACTCCCGGAAAAAACCGGCTGGGACGCCAGCGGCATTGCCCGCGCCCCCAACTTGCGTGGCTTGAGCGCCGCCGAGGTGCTGGTACTGGTCAATGGCAAGCGTCGTCATACCAGCGCGACCCTGAACATCAATGGCATCAACACCGGCGCCGCACCGGCTGACCTGGACCTGATCCCCATCAGCGCTATCGACCATGTGGAAGTGCTGCGCGACGGCGCCGCCGCCCAGTACGGTTCCGACGCCATCGCCGGGGTGATCAATGTGATCCTCAAGGCCGACACCAGCGGCACCTCGGTGACCAACGCCGGCCTTGGCTATGACGGCAAGAAGCAGACCGTGCAACAAAGCCTCAACAAAGGCTTTGAAATCGGCGACGGCGGCATCGTGCAACTGGCCCTGGATGCGCGTAGCCAGAATGACGACAACAAGGCCAGCGCCAACGGCTACACCTCAGAACAAGCCTATGGCCTGGCCGGCAAGTCCACCTATGGCGGCTACGGCACGCCCAAGACCAACCTGCTGACCCTGGGCTACAACGCCGAACTGCCGATCGACGACAGCCTGAGCCTGTACTCCTTCACCACTTACTCACGGCGCAAGGCCGAGCAGGGCCAGAACTTTCGCCTGCCGACCATCACCAACACGATTACCACCGGGCCCAACGGTTATCCGGCCGGCTACACGCCCACCTGGTACATCGACGAAGACGATTTCCAGGCCGCCTTCGGTGGCAAAGGCACCGTGGGCGAGTGGGACTGGGACCTGTCCACCACCTACGGGCGCAACGAAGCGGAGCAGGGCACCACCCATAACCAGAACCCGTCCCTGGGCGAGGCCACGCCGAACAGCTTCACCTCCGGCACCTGGATTTCCACCGAGCTGACCACCAACCTGGACGTCAAGCGCGGCTTCGATATCGGCCTGCAAAAGCCGTTGGACCTGTCCTATGGCCTCGAGCACCGGCGCGACACCTATGAGGTGCAGGCCGGTGACTACGCGTCCTATGCCAACGGCGGCTACTGCGTGGCACCGGGCAATTGCGCGTCGTCCGGGGCCCAGGTCACCAACGGCATTTCCCCGGACGAAGAAAGCACCGCCTCGCGCAACAGCGTCGCCGGTTACGTGGATGCGGGCTTCAACCCGCTGCCGGAGTGGTACGTGGGCACCGCCGTGCGCTATGAGCATTACAACCAGGGCGTGGGCGCTACTCGCAGCGGCAAACTGACCACGCGTTATGACTTCACGCCGCAATTCGCGGTGCGTGCCACGGTGAGCAATGGCTTTCGTGCGCCGTCCCTGGCCAACAGCCTGTTCAGTGCGCGCTCGACCACCTATGGCGTGGTGGACGGGGTGTACCAGTCGATCAACTACGGCGTACTGCCGGTCGGTTCGGCGGCGGCCAAGGCGTTGGGCGCCGAGGACCTTAAGCCCGAACGCTCCACCAACTTCAGCCTCGGTTTCACCTTCACCCCCACCGACCGCCTGAGCTTCACCGCCGATGCCTACGTAATCAACCTGCGCGACCGCATCACCCTCACGGGCACCTTGCTCGGGCCGGAAGTTACCCAGGTGTTGCAGAACAACGGCGTCAACTCCACCTCCGGCGGCCAGTACTTCATCAACGGTGCCGACACCCGCACCAAGGGCCTGGACCTGGTCAGCAGCTACAACCACGACCTGGGCGCGTTCGGTGCCGTGAAGTGGACAGCCGCGTTCAACTGGAACCAGACCAAGATCCTCAATTACAAAGAATCGACCAACATCCTTGGCACCTCCTACGAGCTGATGGATCGCGAGGCGCGCAACCTGATTACCGACGTGCAACCCAACACCAAGCTGATCCTCGGCGGTGACTGGAGCATCGGGCGCGTGAACCTCAACCTGGCCCTGACGCGCTACGGCGCCTACAAGGAAGTCAACGCCTCGGCCAATCGCGACCTGGACCGCGTCTACAGCGCCAAATGGATCACCGACCTCGACCTTGGCTACAACCTCACCAAAGACCTCAACCTGGCCATCGGCGCCAAGAACCTCTTCGACATTTACCCCAAGAAACAAGGCGTGCCGAGCAGCACCATGCTCGCCAGCTACGGCACCTATTCGCCCTATGGTTTTACCGGCGGGTACTACTACACCCGGCTGACTTATGCCTTCTGAGGCCTGCGAGGAATAGAACATGCCCATTGTCGCCAAACCCTACGACCTGATCGATGAGGTCAACCATTACCCGATCCGCACGCGCCGCGCCTCGACGCCGATCAAGGCCCTGCAGGTGGTGCCGGCCCGGCATCCATGGCGCTGGGCCGGGTCGATCTTTGCCGCGCTGGTGCTGCTCGCCATCGTGCACTCCCTGGCCACCAACCCGCGTTGGGAGTGGGGCGTGTTCGGCCAGTGGTTTTTCTCGCCGTCGGTGCTGCGCGGCCTGGGGCAGACCCTGTTGCTGACGCTGCTGAGCACGCTGTTCAGCGTCATTCTCGGCACCGCGCTGGCCCTGGCGCGTTTGTCGGGCTCGCCGCTGCTGGCGGCGTTGGCCTGGGGTTATATCTGGTTCTTCCGCTCGATGCCGGCGCTGCTGGTGCTGATCATTCTCTACAACTTTGCCTACCTGTACGACCACATCGTGATCGGTGTGCCGTTCACCGAGCAGGTGTTCGCGCAGTGGTCCACCGTGGATGTGCTCAGCCAGTTCACCGTGGCGGTGCTGGGCTTGAGCCTGATGCAGGCGGCGTACGCGGCGGAGATCATCCGCGGCGGTTTGATCGGGGTGGATGCCGGCCAGCATGAAGCGGCGGCGGCATTGGGGCTGCCGGCCTCGCGACGGATTTTCCGGATCATCTTGCCCCAGGCCTTGCGCTCGATTCTGCCGTCGGGTTTCAACGAGATCATCGGCCTGGTCAAGGGCACGTCCATTGTCTACGTGCTGGCCCTGCCGGAGCTGTTCTACACCGTGCAGGTCATCTACAACCGCACCCAGGCGGTGATCCCGCTGCTGATCGTGGCCACGGTGTGGTACCTGATCATCACCACGGTGCTGACCAGCGCCCAATATTACGTCGAGCGCCATTTCGCCCGTGGCACCGCGCGCGTGCTGCCGCCGACACCGCTGCAACGCCTGCGCTTTTGGCTCAAGGAGAAATCCCATGGCTGAAGCACGCGCAGGGCGCATCCAGATCCAGGGCGTGGGCAAGCGGTTCGGCAACCAGCAGGTGCTCGATAACATCGACCTGACGATCGATCCGGGCAAAGTCACAGTGATCCTCGGGCCGTCCGGCTCGGGCAAATCCACCTTGCTGCGCACCATCAATCACCTGGAAAAGATCGACAGCGGGCATATCACCATCGACGGCGAGTACGTCGGCTATCGGCGCAAGGGTGACCTGCTCTACGAGCTCAAGGAGCGCGAAATTCTCAAGCGGCGCATCGACGTGGGCTTCGTGTTCCAGAACTTCAACCTGTTCCCGCACCTCACCGCCTGGGAAAACGTTGCCGAAGCGCCGTTGGCCCACAAGCGCTGGAGCAAGGCCGAAGCCCAGGGCAAAGCCGCCGAACTGCTGACCAAGGTCGGCCTGGCGGACAAGCTCGAGGCCTACCCGCGCCAGCTCTCCGGCGGCCAGCAACAGCGCGTCGCCATTGCGCGTGCCCTGGCGCTGGACCCCAAGGTGTTGTTGTTCGACGAACCCACCTCGGCCCTCGACCCGGAACTGGTGGGCGAAGTGCTCGACGTGATCAAGGGCCTGACCCGATTGGGCGTGACCCTGGTGATCGTCACCCACGAAATCGGCTTTGCCCGCGAGGTGGCCGACCATGTGGTGTTTCTCTGCGACGGCCAGTTGATCGAAGAAGGCCCGCCCGAACAGATCTTGCGCCAACCCCGACATCCCCGCACCCAGGCCTTTCTCGGCAAGGTGCTTTAGTTCAAGGAGTGACTGCCCATGTTTAACCATCCCCTGCGCGTGGCCGTGCTGGCGCTTGCCATTGGCACCGCACAACACGCGTTCGCTGTGCAGCAGGTCGACCTCAGCCCCGACCGCCCGCGCATTCATGCGCCACGTAACGAGGCGGCCATCGCGCAAATCCCGCCGGGCTTCAAGTTCGCCCAGCCGGGCAAGTTCACCGTGGCCGTGTCCGGTGTGGCCGGGCCGCCATTGGCGCTGCTGGCCAGCGATGACAAGACCACCATCGGCAGTGAAGCCGACACCGCGCAGTTGGTCGCCGACAGCCTCGGCCTGCAACTGAACGTTGTGCAGACCAGTTGGGAGGACTGGCCCCTGGGCGTCAGTTCGGGCAAGTACGACGCGGTGATCAGCAACGTCACCGTGACCGAGGCGCGCAAGAAGCGCTTTGACTTCGCCACCTATCGACAGGATGTGCTCGGGTTTTACGTCAAGAGCACCAGCCCGATCAGCGAGATCAAACAGGCCGCCGACATTGCCGGGCTGAAGATCATCGTCGGCTCCGGGACCAATCAGGAAAAAGTCTTGCTGGCGTGGAACGAGGCCAATGAAAAGGCCGGCCTCAAGCCTGCGCTGTTGCAGTACTTCGACGACCAGGCCGCCGCGCAGCTGTCGGTGCAGTCGGGGCGCAGCGATGCGTTGTTCGGGCCTAACTCGGTGTACGCCTATTCGGCGGCGATCACCGGCGGCATCAAGCGCGTCGGCACCGTCAACGGCGGCTGGCCGTTGCAGGCGGATATCGCCGTGACCACGCGCAAGGACAACGGCCTGGTCAAGCCGATCCACACCGCCCTGGAAGGTGCGATTGCCGGAGGGCAATACGCGCAGGTGCTGCAGCGCTGGGGGCTGGATGTGGAGCGCGTCGATGCATCGTTGATCAACCCACCGGGCCTGCCGGATTAGGAGTCGCGACCATGACACTGACACGACGTGAAGCGCTGTCCAGCATTGCTGCAGTCGGCGGCGAAAAGGCGGTCAAGGATGCGCTGGCCGCATTGGGCCTGGGGCCGTCTTCACACCGGCGCCCGCAACCGCTGAAACTCAAGGACGGCCTGGGGCAGGGCACCCGCGTGCTGGTGCTGGGCGCCGGGATTGCCGGGCTGGTCACCGCGCTGGAGCTGAGCCGGGCCGGGTTCACCGTGCAGGTGCTGGAGGCGCGCGACCGCGTGGGTGGGCGCACTTGGACCCTGCGCAACGGCGACCGCGTGGACTACAAGGATGGCCGCTCGCAAACCGTGGCGTTCGATCCGGGCCAGTATTTCAACGCCGGCCCTGCGCGTATTCCCAGCCAGCATCGCACGATCCTCGACTATTGCAGCGAATTGGGCGTGCCCCTGGAAGTGCTGGTCAACAGCAGCCATGGCGCCCAGGTCCGGCCCGACCTGCAGCAACCGGCGTTCAGCGTCGGCCAGGCGGTCAACGATGCACGCGGGCATCTGTCCGGCTTGCTCGCCAAGGCGGTGCAGCGTGATGCGCTTGACGATGTCTTGACCCTTGATGAACGCACGCGACTGCTCGCGTTCCTGCAGGTGTATGGCGACCTTTCCCAAGCGCTGGCGTACGAGGGCAGCTTGCGTTCCGGCCACCTGGAATCGCCTGCGCACCCCGGTGCACTGCCAGCCACCGCGCGGCCGCTCGACCTTGAGCGCCTGCTGCAT
This sequence comes from Pseudomonas sp. R4-39-08, assembly GCF_003852275.1. NCBI lineage: Bacteria > Pseudomonadati > Pseudomonadota > Gammaproteobacteria > Pseudomonadales > Pseudomonadaceae > Pseudomonas > Pseudomonas sp. R4-39-08. The sequence goes on along the minus strand of NZ_CP027733.1, from coordinate 3,748,425 downwards.
CCAGAGCTGTGGGGCGCGCTGCTGCACACCGAATTCCCGGAGTTTTCGGCAACCATGTTCCAGCCGGTGGGCGGCATGGACCGGATCACCGAGGCGTTCTACCAGCGCGTGCGCGAGCAGGTGCAGTTGGGCGCGCAGGTACGGCAGATTCGCCAGTTGGACGACGGCGTCGCGGTGATCTATCACGACCAGCACAGCGGCCGTGAACAGGTGGTGCGCGCTGATTACCTGGTCTGCACCTTGCCGCTGCCGTTGCTGGCCAAACTCGACACCGACTTCAGCGACCCGATCAAGGCGGCCTTGCTCAGCACCCGCAGCGACCAGGCAACCAAAGTGGCGTGGCAATCGCCGCGCTTCTGGGAAACCGATTACCGCACTTATGGCGGCCTGTCCTGGGTCGAACACCCGGCGCGCTTGCTGTGGTACCCGAGCAACGACCTCAATACCCGCGAAGGCGTGCTGGTGGCCGGTTACGTCACCGGGGAGGGCGCCGACGTGTTCGGCGCGCAGTCGTTCGACGCGCAATACGCCGCTTCCCGGCAAGCCGTGGAGTTGCTGCACCCCGGTTATTCCAGGCACCTGCGCCATCCGTTGGCGGTGTCCTGGGAGCAGATCCCCTACAGCGAAGGCCCGTGGCTGCAACGCGAACACTTCCCGGCCGATGCCAGCGCGCTGCTCGAACAGGCCCACGGCCGCGTGTACTTCGCCGGCGACGGTCTGGTGCAAAGCGGCGTGGGCATCTGGCAGGAATCGGCGGCCAATTCGGCGCGGCATGTGGTTGCGCAACTGGCCGAGCGCGTGACGCAACAGCGCCAGATCACGGCATTGGCGGCGTCATGAGACTGCGCTGTCGTGGCGAGGGAGCTTGCTCCCGCTGGACTGCGTAGCGGTCCCAATCGTGGTGAGCTGGGAGCTGGGTGACCGCCATCCCGGCCCAGCGGGAGCAAGCTCCCTCGCCACAAAGGGTATGGGGCAGCCTTCGAGATTTGTGTAAACCTTCAATCAAGGAGCAACATCATGAGCGACAGTATCCAACGCACCAGCGTCGGCGATTTCCCCATCTCACAGACTGTGACCGTACCGGCCTCGGCCAGCCTGATCTTCGTCAGCGGCACCTTGCCGGACCTGGCCGACCCGAACGTCCCCGGGGTTTACGGCAACACCGAAGTGCAAACGGTTTCGGTGTTCAACAAACTGCGCAAAATCCTTCAGCAGCAGGACCTGGACCTGGGCGATATCGTGCAGTTGCGGGTGTTTCTGGTGGGCGCCGCTGAAACCGACGGCAAGCTGGATTTCGCCGGGCTGCAGCGCGGTTACACGCAGTTCTTCGGCACCCCCGAACAACCGAACAAACCGGCGCGCACCGCGTTGCAGGTGGTGGCGCTGCCCCTGCCGGGGGCGTTGGTGGAAGTGGATGCGGTGGCGGCCAGGGCCGGGTGATGTCAGTCACTGCGCGGCGTCGAGGCGTTCCTGGGTAGCCCGGTCGATCAACGCACGTAGCGCCTCGAATAAGGGCTCGGCATCCGTATGTTTCTTGCCGTATACCAGGTTGAAAGCGTAATCGAAATCCGGCGGGTTGAGGCCCTGGGTGTGCTGCAGCAGGGTCTCCAGCTTGTCCATCGCCTTGACGGCTTTGGCTTCCGGCGACAGTGCGTTCTCGTAGTCATCCCACAGCGTCAGAATCTGGCTTTTCAGGGGCCCATCCAGGGCTTGGGTCAACTGCAGCAGGTCGCGCCGCTCCTGCTCGCCCTTGTTGGGAAACGCCGCCTGGCTGACTGCTGGAATGTCACCGTTAATGGCTTCGCCCAAGTCATGGATCACGCACATCTTGAGGATTTTAAGCAGGTCCAGGCCGGGCAGTTGATCGGCGAACACCATCGCCATCAGGCACAGGCGCCAACTGTGTTCGGCGGTACTTTCCGTGCGTCCCGAAGCGGTGTGGGCGCTTCTGAGCACGTCCTTGAGTTTCTCGGCTTCGCGCAGAAAGTCGAGGCGGCCTTTGATTTTCTCGAAGTCCATGACGCTGCCTCCATCAGGTTGATGATGCAGGTAAGCCTAGGTGCGCTGGCGCGGTGCGTCCACGCATAAAAAATGCACGAGGCCGGTCAGAGCGTCTCGACCAGACGCGCGGCGCTGCCATCGCTGAGGATCAGGCGTGTCCAGCGACACAGGCTTGGGCGGATCGGCACGAGGCTGGAGTCGTTGCTGCCGGTGCTGAATTGAAGCGCTGGCGGCGCCTGGTTCTCGCGCCAGCCGGTGTGGTCCAACGCGGCTTCGACCTGGCGGATTTCCGCTGTCGCATAACGCCACAGCGATTGGCCCATCAAGTCGACCAATGGGCGGCTGAACTGGGCGGCGCGGGAGGGCGAACAGGCCAGGAGGCGGTGCGTCAGGTCGCACACCAGGTGTACGGCGCGCGAGCTGTCTCTGACCAGCCCGGCCAGGGCCTGATCAGCTGCGGTGTCAAGCCGAGCGGACAGCAACCGTTCCAGCTGTTGGTGCGCGGCAGCGTCCATGGCTTGCAGGCCATTCTCCCAGCGGGACAACGTCGATTGATTTACGTTGAACATCTGTGCGGCATGGGTTTGCTTGACGCGGTGTAACAGGCGCCATCGGCGCAGCGCAATGCCCGGAATGGCGGGCTGGAGCAGCAGGGCGGGCATTTCGCGTTTCCTCGTCAATGACAGGCCGGTGGGCTACAACTGCAACGCCTGCTGTTTGAGCCTGCGCTTTTGCTCGAATGGCAACGTTTCATTATCCCCATACGGCGCGCTGTACCAGTTGCCATATGTCGGATTGGGCAGCAGAAACCAGCGCTGCCCCAGCCAGCTCACATATGGCGCCACCGCCTTGCGTTGGGCCGCCAGCGTGTTGTGCTCGGCCTGCACGAAATCTCCCAGCGAGTCGCCGGCCATCAACAGCACGCGCGCGTGGCTGGCGACCCATTGGCGCCGGCAGGTCTTGCCGTAGCCGGCGCTTTCGCAATGGCCGATGGGGGTGCTGGCTGCCAGGATCTGTTCGTCGCGCTCGATCGGGAAACCACGCAAACGCAGGTTTCTGGCCGTGGCCGCGACCTGGCTGTGTTCGCGGTTGGTGAGGTAATAGACCTCGATGCCTTTTTGCCGAGCCGCCTGCAGGAACGCCACCGAACCAGGCAGCGCCTGGGCCTTGGCTTGATCGACCCAGGTGTTCCAGCGGTCATAGGAATAGACCTGGTTATGGATAATGTCACGGGCATTGAGCGGCACGTTGTCCAGCAGGGTTTCGTCGATATCGACCACCACGGCCGGGGGCAACCCTTTCAAATCCCGGGCAGGCAAGGGCAGGGCGTCCCAGGTGGGATCGGCCAGGGCTGTATCGAGTTGGCGGGTCGCGTTGGCGAACAGCTGGCGGTAGATCAACTCGTGCTCGATGGAGGTCTGGGTCCAGAGCACGGCGTCGAGCTGGTCGTTGGCCGGTGGGGTTTGCTGGCAGCCGGTGAGGGCAATGGATAAAAGGCAGGCGCTGGCGAAAATCAGGTTACGCATTGAAAGGCTCTCAGCGGTGGGTAGGCTCAATCATAAGCGCTACCCATCGGCCTTGCGATCAATCCAATGGGTCTTGATGCCCTTGGCCCACGCCACCGTATAGAAACAACTGAGCAGCACGATGCCCCATTGCTCGGCATTGATCGACGACCAGAACCAGAATGGCTGGCCGGCCATGCCGAACAGGCAGGCGTAGCGGCGTACATGCAGGCGTTTGCTTTGGCTAAACCAGATAGCGACGACGCCGAGGGCGGCGATCATGATTTGCGCGATCAAAGCGATCTCCTTGATCAAGGTGAGAGGGCACAGGCCCCTCCCACCTGTTGAACGGCTGTGTGTCGCCGAAGGGTTATTTGTCCTTGCGCGCATCCATGGTTTTTTGATGCTCGGCAAGGAACGGCTGCTCCGCCGGATCGAAGCGATCGATCCCTGCGGTAAACCGATGCCAGTACGGATACAACGGCTGGCGACGCGTCACGGCCTCGATGCGTGAGGATTGCTCCTCGGTCAGCTTCAGCTCGGTGGCGGCAAGGTTGTCGCGCAGATGCGCCTCGGTACGGGCGCCGACGATCAGCGAGGTGATCCCCGGGCGATCCTTGAGCCATGCCAGGCAAGTGCGCGCCACCGAGACCCCGTGTTCATCGCCCACGGCAGCCAGGGTTTCGATGATGTCCAGCGCGCGTTCCTGGTCGTGCACGTAGGGTTCCGGCCAGTCGCTGCCCTGGCGGGTGTTGGCCGGTGGCTTATGCCCGCGCCGGGTCGAGCCGGTCAGCAGGCCTTCACCCATCGGCCCCCACACCAGCGTGCCGACCTGCTGGTCCAGTGCCAGCGGCAGCAGCTCGTACTCGGCCTCGCGGGATTCGGGGGTGTAGTAGATCTGCTGGGTGATCGGCTTGAGCATGCCATGCAACTCGGCCTTGCCCAGGGTTTTCATCATTTGCCAGGCGGTGAAGTTGCTGGTGCCGAAGTAGCGGATCTTGCCCGAACCGACCAACAGGCGCAGCGCCTCGAGCGTCTCTTCGATGGGCGTCAGGCCGTCCCAGTTGTGCAGTTGGTACAAGTCGATATGGTCGGTGCCCAAGCGCTTCAAGCTGGCTTCACAGGCGCGAATCAAGTGATAGCGCGATGAGCCGGAATTGTTCGGGTTCTGGTCCACCGGGCTGCGGCCCTTGGTTGCCAGCAGGATGTCGTTGCGCTTGTCGCCCAGGGCTTTACCGACCACTTCCTCGGCCAGGCCATGGGAGTAAAGGTCGGCGGTGTCGATCATGTTCACCCCGGCATCAAACGCGATATCGAACATACGCCTGGCCTGGGGCACGTCCACCGCACCGCATTTCTCGAACTCGGCGCGACCGCCAAACGGCACGGTGCCCAGGATGATTTCCGAGACCAGCAGGCCGGAATGACCCAGTTGTCGGTATTGCATGTTGCCTCCTACTTTGCGTTGCACGTGAAGGTGTGAACGATGAGGGTGGCGATAGTTTGAATTTTTTTATGAAAACTTAGGGCGGGAGCGGCTAAACAAACGCCGAGCGCGCGTCGCTGGATTGTTTCGGCAGCTGAAATACTGGATTGTAAATCCTGGTTATTCTGTCAATTGAAGCAGCGGTGGAATATGCCGGGTGTCGATATCTAATTTTCTGGAGCCCTCATGTCTCAGCCCGCAATCAAACTGTATGGTTTCCCCCTGTCCGGCCACTCCCATCGAGCCGAGCTGATGCTGTCCCTGCTGGGCCTGCCTATGGAATTTATCCTGGTGGACCTCAAGCAAGGCGCGCATAAATCACCCGAATTCATCGCCACCCTTAACCGCTTTGGCCAAGTGCCGGTGATCGACGATGGCGGGACGATACTGGCGGACTCCAATGCCATCCTGGTCTACCTGGCTGCCACCTATGGCAACGGCCAGTGGTTGCCCGCTGATTCGGTCGGGCAGGCGCGGGTGCAGCGTTGGCTCTCGGCGGCGGCCGGTCAGTTGCATGCCGGGCCTGCCACTGCGCGGTTGGCCACGGTGTTTGGCGCCGACGTGGATGCGGACGTCGCCATCAACCGCGCCCATGCACTGCTGAACGTGATGGAGCAGCAACTGGGTGAGAGCCGCTTCCTGGCTGGCGATTCGCCGAGCATCGCCGATATCGCGTTCTACACCTATACGGCCCATGCGCCGGAAGGCAATGTGTCGCTGGCCGACTATCCTCAGGTGCGCGCCTGGCTGGCCAGCATTGAAGCGCTGCCGGGTTTCGTCGGCATGCCGCGCACGGCGGCGGGTCTGCAATCAGAGTAACCAGCAAGGGGCGTCGATGGACCGTTTTCATGAAATGCAGGTGTTCCTCGCGGTGGCCGACGAGGGCGGCTTTGCCGCCGCCGCACGGCGTCTGAACACCTCGCCGCCCAGCGTGACCCGGGCGATTGCCGCCATGGAACAACGCATCGGCACCCAGCTGCTGGCGCGCACCACCCGCAGCCTTCACTTGACCGAAGCCGGGCAGCGTTACCTGGAAGACTGTCGGCGCATCCTCGCCGAGCTGGGTGAGGCCGAGGAAGCGGCGGCGGGCAGTTATTCGATCCCCTGCGGGCAACTGAACGTGACCGCCCCGGTGCTGTTCGGCGAGCTGTTCGTGGCGCCGACGCTGGGCGATTATCTCGACCGCTTTCCCCAGGTGAACATCAATGCGCTGCTGGTCGACCGTGTGGTCAATATGAGCGACGAAGGCGTCGACGTGGCCGTGCGCATCGGTCATCTGCACGAGCCGGGGCAGCAGGCGATCAAGGTCGGCGAAGTGCGCCGGGTGGTGTGCGCATCGCCCGCTTACCTCGACCGGCATGGGCGACCCCAACGGCCTGAACACTTGCGTGAAGCGAAGATCGTGGCCTCATCCGCCAGCCAACGCCTGGATGAATGGGCGTTTGTCGACGCCGGCCAGGCGCTGACGGTGGCTATCGAACCGCGCCTGGTGGTCACCGCGAACAACGCTGCGATCAACCTGGCGCGCCTTGGCTGGGGCATGACGCGGGTGCTGTCCTATCAGGTGGCGGCGGCGGTGGCGGCGGGTGAGCTGGAGCTTGTGCTGCAGGATTTCGAGCCGGCAGCGCTGCCGGTGCAGGTGGTATTCCAGAACAACGGGCGAGTGCCGGCCAAGGTCCACACCTTCGTCAATTTCCTTGCCGATCGGCTGGGGCATGACGCGGCCCTGAAACCGCTGATAAAGCCGCGCGACTGATGGAGCGTTATCGCGATATGCAGTTGTTCGCGGCGCTGGCCGGGCAACCGAGCCTGGCGGCGGCGGCGCGCTTGGCGCAGGTCTCCGGCCCGACCCTGGTGCGGGCGATTGCACGTCTGGAAGGGCGTTTGCGCGTAACGTTGTTGCAGCGCAGTACCCGTGGGGTCAGTCTGACAGACGCGGGCGACGCCTACATGGCCGATTGTGTGCGGCTGCTGGCGGCGGTGGAGGCGGCTGAAGCTTCGGCCAAAGGGTTGCATAGCCAGGCCCAGGGCAATCTGCGGGTATTCTTGCCGTTGCTGTTCAACCGCTATGTCATGGCGCCGGTACTGGCCGCGTATATGGACCGTTACCCGCAGGTACGTGTAGTGGCTCACTATCACGACTACTACCCGAACCTGCACGAAGAAGGGCTGGACGTGGCGGTGCTGGTCGGCGAGTTGCCCAGCTCGTCATTGATCGCACGGCCGGTGGGGCATGTGCGGCATATCCTCTGCGCCAGCCCCGGCTACCTGGCCGCCCACGGAGAACCGCAGCATCCCGCCGCCCTCAAGCAGCATCATTTGATCGCCAATACCGACCCGGTGCAGTGGGACTTCGCGCACTATCAGCTCAAGGCCCGCGCGCGGCTGCGCTGCGCCACGGTGCAGGGTTCCATCAATGCGGCCTTGACGGGGGCAGGGCTGCTGCGTTGCCTGAGCTACCCGGTGCACGAGCATTTGCTGAGCGGCCGGCTGCGTCGCGTATTGCCTGGCTTTGAGTCGCCGGCGGTGCCGGTGCAGCTGGTGTACCGCGAAGGTCGCCATGCGTCCATGCGCGTGCGCAGTTTTGTCGATGACTGTGTGGCGGCTTTGCGCGAGCACCCGGCATTTCAGTTGGCGTAACAGTGGATTGCCTGGGGTGGTCATTCTCTCGGCGACAGGTCAGGCGCAGCATCCAGCTATCCAACGAGAGGTGAACGCCATGAACGCGATCGAAGCATCCCCCTGGCATAGCGGCGAAAGGCAACTGCAGGAAAGTGCCGGCGTGGCCGACCGCATGGCCGTGATCGGCCCCAAGGTCATACGCGATCACCTGCCGGAGCAGCATCGCGATTTCTTTCCCTTGCTGCCTTACCTGATGCTGGGCGTGGTGGATGAACACGGCATTCCATGGGCAACGATGCTCGAAGGCGCGCCAGGCTTCGCCCATTCGCCTGATCCGCAGCGGTTGCAGATCGACAGCCTGCCCTGCAGAAGCGACCCCGCCCGGGCGGGGCTAGCGGTCGGCGCGGCCGTCGGCGTGCTCGGTATCGACCTGAACACACGCCGTCGCAATCGCATGAACGGGCGCATCGGCGCGCTGGATCACGACGGCTTTGCGGTGGACGTGGTGCAGAGCTTCGGCAACTGTCCCAAATACATCCAACTGCGACCTGTCGATACCATTGCGCGCAAACCTGGCAGCGTGGCTGAGCGCAGCGACAGCCTGGATGGCGCTGCACACACAATGATCCGCAATGCCGACACCTTCTTCGTCGCCAGTTATGTCGACCTGCACGGCGAGCGCTCGGTGGATGTTTCCCATCGCGGCGGCAGCACCGGTTTTGTGCGGGTCGAGGGCAATGTGCTGACCATTCCGGACTTTGCCGGCAACCTGTTCTTCAACACCCTCGGCAACCTGCAAGCCAACCCGGTGGCGGGGTTGTTGTTCATCGATTTTGAATCGGGTGACGTGCTGCAGGTGGCCGGGCGTACTTCGCTGATCCTCAGCGGGCCGCAAGTGGCCGAGTTCGAAGGGGCGCAGCGATTGTGGACAGTGACTGTGGAGCAGGTGGTCCGCCGTCCGGCAGCATTGGCCTTGCGTTGGCAGTTCGTCGAATTTTCGCCCTATAGCCTGGCGATGGGAAGCTGGTAGCCAGGCGCGATCTGCCCGGCACAGGAGATCAAATGTGGGAGGGGGCTTGCCCTAATGCCAGTCAGTTAAGAAGTAGCAGGAGCGAGAACTAACTTGTGGCGAGGGAGCTTGCTCCCGCTGGGGCGCGAAGCGGCCCCAAACAATGGGACTGCTGCGCAGTCCAGCGGGAGCAAGCTCCCTCGCCACAGGTTCGGTGTCGCCTTAACTGACTGGCATTAGGGCTTGCCCCCGATAGCGGCGGTTCAGCTGGCTCATTTGTGGCTGATGCACCGCCATCAAATCGCTTGCGGCAGCTGGAATTACGCTGAGGATTGTTCGGATGAAAACGCTGAGTTTGAGGAATTTTCCGATGGAAATCAGCTGAAATAGAAGGACGTTGTTACCTGTTACGCCTCTGATATCAGGAACCTTTCCCACTGGCTTGCCACGCATGAGGACTTGTTGCATCAATGACCGACGGTGTCGGTTGGCAAGTAATGTTTCCTGAATCGCAGTGTGAGTTGCCTGGTGCGATTCCCATCCTTTTGCTAAATGAGGCTATACAAGATGGTCACGCTTAACACGTCTGACACTCGACAGGCTTATTGCGCCTATGCAACGTCTGCGCAAGTTAAAAACACACAGGGCCCTTCAACTTCCGATCGATTCAATCGTTTCGGACAAGTGCCGGCACACCCTGCACTGGGTCGAACTGTCCAGTCGAGCGGTAATGATCGAGGAACAGCTGAGCTGTTGAACTTACTCACGACGCTGGTAACAACACTTAAAACGTGGATGAACGAGGGAAGTTTGCCTCCCACCCCACAGCCACCCGTGACCGTAATACCCAAACCGGTTATTCCCAGGCCGCCGGTCGATATCGCGCCGATCCCCGATGCCGCGCAGCCCAGTAGAAGCCGATGGAAAGAACAACTGGCACCGTTCATGAATCGGTCAGATCTGGCCAGTAGCCGAAACGCTTTCGATACTGAACTTATTGAAATGTTTTCCGATAAAAACAGCGAGCCGTCGAACACGTTTTTGTCTGAAAAAGCCCCAAGGCAAAAACCCGACGATATCCGCAACGGGCTGCGTGCCACCTATGAGAACTTTCCCTACCAGGGCACCACCGGCAGAGAAGAACACGTGGCGGCGATCAAGGTGGCCATGGCCACCTTCGGGCAGAGTCCAACCGGGGTGTTCACGCAAGTCGTCAAGAGTGGAGATGGCTATGACGTCACGATGAAAGACGGCTTCAAGCTGCATATCACCGCTGAAGAGCTGCAACTGGCGGCCAAGGCGGCGAAATTCAGTGGCGGCGATGAAAGCATGGTCAAGGATGCGCAATTTCTGTTTGGGGTAATGAGCAAGCGTCAGCACCTGGAGCAGGCGCGCAACAATGCAACGGACCCGTTCTACAGCATTTATGGCAAGGACAGCGCTTACCACGCCCACCGCACTTATCCGGGGGTGCTGGCGGCAGCGGCACAGGGCATCGGCGGCGGTATGGCGTTGTCGTACCTTGGCCTCAAAGAACATATGCAGATCATCGATGCCAGTGCACTGGGCGCGCGTGTCGGGGTGCCATTGGACAAGGGCGAGCGACACAAGAATGGTGCGCTCTTTGATGGGGGCATGGAGGGGCAGTTATATAACCAGCCCGTTTCGCCGTCGTTGAAGGTTGTAACGCTTAGCGATCAAGTTGAGTAAACCACGTATTTATCTGCTTATTCTCATTGGAACAGTGGCCGTAGTGTTCAAGGCGCTGAGTGTTTATGCGCCTTTTTTAAGTCAGCTATGCGAGTGATTGTGGATGTTAGTGTCTAACGTTAAGTATGCTGTCCCTGGCTTCGCCGAGGCGAGTGGTACGGTAATTTATTCAGGTGCTGCAAATGAGGCTGCACCCGCCGGAGCAACCGAGCAGTTGAATAACCTGGTGGGAGAGTTGGAACGTTTATTGGCGCTTTTAGCGGCGCGGCTTAAACCGGAAGTCGACGTAAAACCCTCACCGTCCCCCCTTGATAATCTGAATGAACGGCGCGTCGATAAGCGTGATGTAAACCGTGACGAGTTTCTGAAAGGCACACCTGCGAATACGGGCGCCAAACCCAATGATATTTTCCAGAACTTCTATCAGTTGACCAAAGGCAATTGCGTGACGGTATCCGCAATCAAAGCCGCCATGATGAAGTTCGGTCACAACCCCCACGGTATTTACACGTCCATACACGCCATCGACGCCGGCTATCGTGTCGTCATGCGTGATGGGTTCAAGCTGGACATCACCCATGATGAGCTGAAACAGGCCCCGGCCGGCGCGAGCTTCGGCGCCGACCGACCCAATGATGTACTGGTCAATGCGCAGTTCTTATACGCCGTGAGCGCCAAGCGCGCGTATCTCGAAAATAATGACGGCGAGGCCAACGAGAGCTTCGCCGCCGCCATGCGCACGTTGAATGACGGTGAGTATCCGGGGCAGGCCCTGCGGCGCCTGGGCTTAAAGGACTTCGTTGCGCCCGCAACCCTCCAGGACTTCATGGACGGGGCTATCGGCACGATCGCCGACGCGTTTCACTCAATGGCGGTGGTGGACGGCTTTCTGGACAGTTATGGGTACAAACAGCAACTGAATAAGCGCGACTGGAACCGCCATTCAGTCATTGGCCTGAAACTGCTCTAGCGTGCGACCGCCAGGCTCGGTGGCTCGCCCCACGCGCCGCCCAGCGCGGTATACAGATTTCAGCGGGTGAACGACAGGGGATCGTTCCCACGCTCTGCGTGGTAACGCTTCCTGGGACGCTTTGCGTCCCGCCAACCGCTACTGGACACAGGTGACGCAGAGCGTCACGGGCTGCTTTCCCACGCGGAGCATGGGAACGATCGCCTTGGCGGGTGGGCTTGATAACCGCCGGGTATCCAACTGAGACTCCACGATCCAACTGTGGGGACTTGCCCCAATGCCACTGTAGGAGCGAGCTTGCTCGCGAAAAACGGCCAGGCAACGCGTTCATTCTGAATAAACGCGGGGGCCCTGAGTTCTTCGCGAGCAAGCTCGCTCCTACACAAAAGCCTTAACTGACTGGCATTGGGGCTTGCCCCCGATGGCGGCCTGACAGCCGACGAAAATATTGCATATCAGGCCGTTTTCGAAGGCTTCATGCACTCGATAGAGCGATCCACGGTTGTTTTGGCAATCTCCAGCAAATGCCACACCGCCAGGATCTTCGCCCGCTCAGGGCTGCTCAGCAACTCCCCGCAATCCAACGCCGTCGCCGAAGCGCTGTCGAGCAAGCTGGCGGTGTAGAGCAGCGCGTCTTCGAAGCTCAAATCTTCGTTGACGCTGTGGAACCCTTGGGTAGGCAGGTAATGGTCGATGGCCCGGTTGAACGCAGCGCGGTCTTTGGCGGGATCGAAGGGTGGATCGGGGAGGACTTTGTTCATGGTGTAGCTCCTTGTGAGTATTGGAGCCGACGCCTCTCGCGACTAAACGAAGGTGGCGGCTGTACGCAGGTTAGTCGACCGGCCACAAGGAAATCCGGCGCGCCCGAAGGCGCCCTGCGCACAGCCACCATAAAACTCCATGTGACCATGCGCCTTGTGACATACCGAGCGACTAAACCCGATCACTGATGAGCAGTGACAGGCCGCAGACTAGCCACCGATTCCAACCGGCACAAGGCGGCGGGGATTGTCTCGGAAACGTCCTGCAATTTAAAGAGATGTGGCTTGCTGGCCCTTTGAAAATGTTTCAGCGGGTGAACGACAGGGGATCGTTCCCACGCTCTGCGTGGTAACGCCTCCTGGGACGCTTTGCGTCCCGCCAACCGCTACTGGACACAGGTGACGCAGAGCGTCACGGCTGCTTTCCCACGCGGAGCATGGGAACGATCGCAGGCAGCCCTGACACCTCTCGGTCCCCTGTGGCGAGGGAGCTTGCTCCCGCTGGGGCGCGAAGCGGCCCGGTCTTTGTTAAACATGACGAAACGCCAGCTATTGTGTGACCCAACAGTGGCCGTGCTCGCTTATGCATTGCCCGCGTCTCAATGCCCTTTGGGAACAAACGCCACGCTCCCCCCCGACCGCTTCTGAAACAACCGCTCCCCATTATCCGGTTGCGTCTTGACCACCTGGTGATCAACCCCCAGAAACGCCAACGGCACGGGATCTTCCCTGGAGTACTGCGCGACGATAATCGTGTGCCTTGGATCAAACCCCTGGCCGCTGGTCTTTTCCAGCCATGCCATGAACGCGGCGCTGTCGCCCTGGCGCGGGTAGTCCTGGGTTTCGTTCACGTAGTAGAACGGTTTGCCGCCGTTCTGCAGGTACATCGGCAGTTTGTTGTCGACTTCCACCAGTACCAGTTGCCATTGGTTCCAGGGTGCGCTCTTCACCGCCTGGGCTTGGACGTCCTCGGCGAAGCGGGTCACGCCGCCGTTGCGCGTGGTCCAGGGGTAGATCACGCCCAGCACCAAGACCAGCAGGCCGGCGGCGATGCCGAAGCCTGTTTGCCAGCGCGGCCAACTGGCCGGGTGTTGGCGCAGGCGTTCGCTCAGCCACCAGGCGGCGAGTAATTGGGCGAAGGGCACCAGGGGCAGTACGTAGTAACTGCGTCGGCTGCCGCTGGCGGTGAAGAACACGAACAACAGGCCCAGGCTCCACACCAGCCAGCGCACGTTGGGCGGCGTGCGGTGCCAGTGACGCAGGGCGAGCCACGCGCCGAGTACCCAGCATGGCGCCCACGGCAGGGTGTAGACCGGCAGGTAGATCAGGTAGGTGTAGATCGGGCCCATATGGTCGAAGGGGTCGAAGAAGCGCACCACGTTTTCGCGAAACACCAGTTCCAGGCCGCTCTCGCCGTAGGTGGGGGCGCCGTAGAGGTGGGACAGTCCGAAGGGAATGGCGTAGAACGCGCCGGCGATGAGCAGGGCCAGTACCAGCCGCAGGTTGAGATGGCGTTTGTAGCGGTGTTCGCTGAGCAGGTGCGGCAACAGCGCGAGCCCCGGCAGCACGAACCCGATCAGGCCCTTGAACAGCGACGTTGCCGCCAGCAGCAGGAAGAATACGGTGTAGCGGCCCAGCCGGGTGTCATCCGGCCCGCGCCAGTACCACCAGACCGCCGCCAGTACGCCGCACACGGTCAGCACATCGGCGGTGGCCACGCGGGCCCAGAACAGGAAGTAGAAGGTGGTGGCGAGCATCCAGCCGGCGATCAGCCCCGTGCCTTTGCGAAACAGCTGTTCGCCGATCAGGTACACCAGCCAGATGCTCAGCCAAGCCGCGATCACCGAGGACAGGCGCAGTGACCAGGGGCCGAGGCCGCCCATCAGGTTGGCGAAGCCGGTGATCAGCCAGTAGGAGGGCAGGGGTTTGTCGTAATAGGGCGTGCCCTTCAGGTACGGATCGAAGTAGTCACCGCTTTGCAGCATCTGCAGGGCGATGTTCGCCCAGCGCGTCTCCGGCCCCCACAATTCGCGACTGCCCAGGCCCAGCAGCAGGAGCAAGGCCGAGACACCCAGCAATAAAGCCAGAGCGCCGCGTTCGGTTTTCCACAAGCGCATGGGCTGTTTCCTGTGAGTCGATCAAGGTTGTCGGGGGTAAATCGTCAGCACCAGGTCGCCCTTGCGGTAGCGCTTGCCACCGGGCGGCAGTTGGCCTTCCTCAAGGTGTTCGCTGGTGCTCATGACGCGCATCAGCACGCCGACCGAACCCTGGCGGCGGGCCTCGGCCAACCACGACTGAACGCTGTCCAGGGTGACCTTGCGCGCCTGCGAATCCGGGTAGTCCAGACCGTAGCGCAGTTCGCCCGCGGTGTTGTAGAACGCCACGTCCGGCCGGCGCAGGCGCCACGCCAGGGCAGACGCCGAGCCCAGTTCATTGCTCAGCAAAGCATGGGTGTGTTGCAGTTCATCCAGATGTTCAAGCACGAACTGGTCGGGCATTTCGTTCGCCGCGATGGTGTGCGGCATGCCCGCCGGCAGCAGCGCCACCAGCAGGCCGATACCCAGCGCCGGCGTCGCCCATAAGCTCAACGGGCGCATCGCTTGCAGCAGGTTGGCCAGGATCCAGCCGAGCAGCACGATAAAGGTCAGGGACAGGCTGAACATCTCGGCGTGGCTGTTGCTGTAGATCGGGTTGGCGATCTGCAGGTAAATCAGCGTGACCATGGCCGCCATGCCGAGGATGAAGTTGAGCGCGCCGTTGATGAAGATCGCGCGGGTCTTGTGTTGGTTGATCAGGTCGATCAAGGCATGGCCCATCAGCAGCGCCAAAGGTAACAGGCACGGCATGATGTAGGTCGGCAGCTTGCCGCTGCTCAGGCTGAAAAAGCCCAGGGGCAGCAACAGCCACAGGGCGAGAAAGGCAATGGCGGGCTGGCGTTTGTCTTTCCAGGCCTTGAGCAGGGTAACGGGCAACAGGGCTGACCAGGGCAGGCACGCCACCACCATGATCGGCAGGAAAAACCAGAACGGCCGCGCATGCTGCGCCGTGTCCGAGGCGAAGCGGCGGATGTGTTCATGCCAGAAAAAGAAGCGCCAGTAATCCGGTTCCTGCACATGGATCGCCAATACCCACGGCAAGCAGACCAGCAACGCGACCAGGATCGCCAAAGGCCCGTACCGCAGCAACTCGCCGACGCGTCGCTGCCACATCAGGTACGGCACGGCGATCAGCACCGGCAGCAGCCACGCCAGAAAGCCCTTGGTCATGAAGCCCACGCCGCAGGCCAGCCCCAGTAAGGCCCAGGCACCCAGGCGGGCACGTGACGTGGCGCTGTCGAGCGCAAACCAAAGCGCGACCAGGCTCAGGTTGACCCAGAAGGTGAATTGCGGATCGAGGTTGGAATAGCCCGCTTGCCCGGCCACCAGGCCGAAGCTCATGTAGAGCAGAGCGCAGGCGAAGCTTTTACGCGGCTCGTTCCACAGGCGGCGGGCAATCACGTAGGCCAACAGCACACTCAGCGCCGTGGTCAGGACCGAGGCGATACGCACGCCGAACAGGTTCTCGCCAAACACCGCCTGGCCCAGGGCAATCAGCCAATAACCCGCGGCTGGCTTCTCGAAATAACGCACCCCCATCAAGTGCGGCGCCACCCAGTTGCCGCTCATCAGCATTTCCTGGCTGACCTGGGCATAGCGGGTTTCATCCGGGATCCATAAGCCGTGCAAACCCAACGGCAGCACGAAGAAAATGACCAGGCCAAGCAAGAATACCGGCAAGGGCTGCAATCGGCTCATGACCGTGTCACGCCATGGCGTTCAGTCGTGCGTGGGAAGTTTGAACAGTTAAAGACGTCAGGCATTAAGAGGGTCACTAATTCATTGGGAAGTTAGGGCGTCCTGAACTAACAGGCGCACTTAAAATGCCAGACGCAGGCTGTCGTCTTGCTGAACGCACTACTGGGCAATATGTAAAAAAGTGTATTTAAAGTTGCTTCAGCGCGGCAGCCCATTCCTGAATTTTCATCGTGCCGATTGCTTTGAGTGTGCCGTTGGGCAATACCTGTACGAAGAGTGCGCTGCCATACTCGGCGGCCTGCGCATGGGGGTAGCCGAGTGCGGCTTGGAAATCACTCATGCAGGCGCTATGGGTGATCAGCATCAGGTTGCGATCCGCCTGTTTATGGCCGAGGATTTCCTCGCCCATGGCATCACCGCAGATAGCGAGGGGGCCAGGGGACAGCTCGGTCTTGCCGAACATGAACAGCGACGTCTGCGCAGTGCGCGTGGTGGGGCTGCTGAGCACGTCGGTGCGCTCCATGCCCAGTGTTTCAAAGGCTATGCCCAGGTCGGCCGCGCGTTGCGTGCCATCGACCGTCAGGCCGTCGGCGGGCCCGTAGCAGGGATTGTGCGAGCGGTCGCAGCGCTCTTCGTGGCGCACCAGCACGACCAGGTCGCCGTTGCGCCAACTGGCCAGCACCCCGGAGGTGACCAGGCGGTTGCCGATGCCCAGATCTTCCGGTGACCGTGGCCAGAATACAAAACCGGTCAAGAGCAGTGCGAACACGATGATACTTGCTACAGGCACCCGGAATTTCTTCAGGCGCTTTAACCTGGCCCGTGGGGGTTTGGTCAGGGTGATGTCTGCCACGTTGTTCACCATGGACACGAATGAATGTTTTGTTGTTAAAAGACAGACGCAACTAATACGGCAGATGCCCTTAGTGGAGCAAAAGCCTGTCATAGGGCTGCTGTCTTTTAGCTGAACATATGGATATTAAGAAACACCGTTTTGGGCAACTTTGAAGTGTCCGGTTAATGAGGCGTGGGTGGGAATTTAAAGTGTCGGGGGTGGGCAAGCGGTGAAATCAATGTGAAAAAATTGCGTAGAAACGCGCGGCAGCCGTTATTCTCGTTTGCAGTCCTTAACCCGAGTGTTGGTGATGTTGCAGGTAGAAGGTGTTGTTAAACATTACGCCACCCCTCAAGGCCCGCTGGCCGTTCTGGCAGGCGTCGATCTGCACCTGGGGGCGCGCAGCAGCCTGGCGCTGATGGGCGAGTCGGGCAGTGGCAAAAGCACGTTGCTGCACCTGGTGGCCGGGCTCGACCGCGTGGATGGCGGCAGCATCCTGATCGGCGGCCAGCGCCTCGATCGCCTCAACGAAGGGCAACTGGCCCATTGGCGGCGCACCGAAATCGGCCTGGTGTTCCAGCAGTTCAATCTGATCGGCAGTTTGCGCGTCGAGGACAACCTGGCGTTCCAGGCGCGCCTGGCCGGGCGTTTCGATCCGCTGTGGCAGGCGCAGTTGGTGGAGCGCCTGGGGCTGGGCGACCTGCTCAAGCGTTACCCGGAGCAGCTCTCCGGCGGCCAGCAACAGCGGGTGGCGGTGGGGCGCGCACTGGCGTCGCGCCCCGGTCTGCTCTTGGCCGACGAGCCCACCGGCAACCTCGACGAAACTACCAGCGACGAGGTGCTGCAACTGCTGCTCGACCTGCTGCGCGACAGCCCCACCAGCCTGTTGATGGTCACGCACAGCCCGCGTCTCGCCGCGCGGCTGGATCAGCAAGTGGTGCTGCACCACGGCCGCGTCGTGCCGATGGACCCGCGCTGAGATGGCGGTGTTCCATTGGGCGCTGCGGGCGCTGTTGAGCCATTGGCGGCGCCACCCCGTGCAGTTTTTCAGCGTGCTGACCGGCCTGTGGCTGGCCACCGCGTTATTGACCGGGGTGCAGGCCCTCAACAGCCAGGCGCGCGACGGCTATGCGCGCGCCAGCCAGTTGATCGGCGGCGCACCGCAAGCCAGCCTGAGCGCGCCGGACGGCGCTGGGTTCCCGCAAGCATTGTTCGCCGAACTGCGCCGTGCCGGATGGCCGGTGTCACCGGTGGTGCAGGGGCGGATAGTGCTCAAAGGGCATGAAGAACAGCGCCTGCAGTTGATGGGCATCGAGCCGGTGTCGTTGCCCGGCAGCGGCAGCGTGGCGGGGCAACGCTTGACCCAGGCACAGATGCTCGCCTTTTTCGAGGCGCCGGGGCGCACCTGGATTGCCGCGCAGACCTTGCAGGCCCTTGGCTTGCGCCCAGGCGAACAACCACTGACGGCTAACGGGCAACGCCTGCCGCCGTTGCAGGTGCAGCCGGACATGGCCCCCGGCATGCTGCTCACCGACATCGGCTTTGCCCAACCCTTGCTCGACATGCATGGACAACTGTCGCGCCTGCTCCTGGACAACCGCTTCGCCGCCGCTCATCCCACGCCGCCCGCCGGGCTGCAACTCAAGCAGGGCGACGACAATAACCTCTCGCGCCTCACCGAAAGCTTTCACCTGAACCTCGACGCCTTGGGCTTTTTGTCCTTTGTGGTGGGGCTGTTCATCGTGCACGCGGCCATCGGCCTGGCCCTGGAGCAACGCCGGGGCCTGCTGCGCACCCTGCGCGCCTGCGGGGTCAGCGCACGCATGCTGATCCTGAGCCTGGGCGTTGAGCTGGGGTTCCTCGCGTTGCTCGGCGGCGTGCTCGGCGTGGCCAGCGGTTACCTGCTCGCCAGCCTGTTGCTGCCGGATGTCGCGGCCAGCTTGCGCGGCCTGTACGGTGCCGAAGTCGCCGGCCAACTGAGTTTGAGCCCGTGGTGGTGGCTGGCCGGCCTGGGCTTGAGCCTGCTCGGTGCGTTGCTCGCCGGGGCCAGCAGCCTGTGGCGTGCGGCACGCTTGCCGCTGCTGGCGCTGGCCAACTCCCAAGCCTGGCATGAGGCCCACGGGCGTTGGTTGCGACGCCAGGGCTGGGTGGCGGCTGCGGCCCTGCTCATCGCCTTGCTGGCGCTGGTCTGGGGCAACAGCCTGGCCGCCGGGTTCGTACTGATGGCGGCCTTGCTGCTGGGCGCCGCACTCGGTTTGCCGGTTCTGCTCAATGCGCTGTTGAAGGGCGTGCTGGGGCGCAGCCGTTCGGTGCTGGGCCAATGGTTCCTGGCCGATTGCCGCCAGCAACTGCCGGCTTTGAGCCTGGCATTGATGGCGTTGCTGTTGGCCCTGGCGGCGAACATCGGTGCAGGCTCGATGACCTCGGGTTTTCGCAGCACATTCAACAATTGGCTGGAACAGCGCCTTACCGCCGAGCTGTACCTCAACCCGCAAAATCCGGCCCAGGCCGAGCAACTGCATGCCTGGCTGGCGCACCAACCGCTAGTGCGGGCGGTGCTGCCCAGCTGGCAGGTCGCGGTGCAGCTGCAAGGCTGGCCGGCGGAGGTGTTTGGCGTGGTCGACGACCCCACCTATCGCCAGCACTGGCCGTTGCTGGAGGCGGCGAGTACGCCCTGGGACCGCTTGCTGCAGGACGACAGCGTGATGCTCAGCGAGCAATTGGCGCGACGCTTGAACGTCCGACTGGGCGACAGGGTACAAGTCCCCACGCCCCAGGGCCCATGGGCGCCGACAATCGTCGGGATCTACGCCGACTACGGCAACCCCAAGGGCCATCTGCTGGTCAACGCCAAGCACCTGTTGGCGCATTGGCCGAGCCTGTCACCGGTGCGTTTCAACCTGCGCGTGGCGCCCCAGGACGTGCAGCCGCTGATACATGAAGTGCAGCGTGAATTCGCCCTGGAAGACAGCCGCATCGTCGATCAACAGCAACTCAAGGGCTGGTCCAGCCAGGTCTTCGAACGCACCTTCGCCGCCACCGCCGCGTTGAACAGCCTGACCCTCGGCGTGGCCGGTGTGGCGCTGTTCATCAGCCTGCTGACCCAGAGCCAGAGCCGCCTCGGCCAACTCGCGCCGCTGTGGGCCCTGGGGGTGACGCGGCGCCAACTGATGCTGCTTAACCTCGGCCAGACCTGGCTGCTGGCGGTACTTACCCTGGTGCTGGCGTTGCCGTTGGGGTTGCTGCTGGCGTGGTGCCTGGATGCAGTGATCAACGTGCAAGCCTTTGGCTGGCGCCTGCCGTTGCAGGTGTTCCCGTGGCAGTTGGCGCAATTGATGGGGCTGGCGATGCTTGCCACCTTGCTCGCATCGGCCTGGCCGTTGTGGCAGCTGTATCGCAGCCGCCCGGCGGATTTGTTGAGGACCTTTGCCCATGAAGATTAAAGCGTTGGGGTGGGCGGTGTTGCTGCTGCTGAGCGCCTGCGACCAGGCGCCGGCGCCCCAGGAGAGTTTCGCCGGCCTGGGCAGCGACGCGGCAGACTTCGTCCAAGTGCTGCCCGGCAAAGTCTTCGCCTTCCCCGAGGACCACGGCCCCCATCCGGGCTTTCGCATTGAATGGTGGTACGTCACCGCCAACCTCAAGGACGCCCAAGGCAACGCTTTCGGCGTGCAATGGACATTGTTTCGCAATGCCGTGAAAGCCGGGCCGACGCAAGCGGGCTGGCGCGACCCGACGATCTGGCTCGGCCATGCCGCTGTCACCTCCGCCACCCGGCACTACGCCGCCGAGCGCTTCGCCCGGGGTGGCGTCGGCCAGGCCGGGGCGCAGGCGCAGCCCTTCAACGCCTGGATCGACGACTGGACCTTCGCCACCCGCCCTGGCGCCGCCAACCCGTTGGCCGCCATGCAACTCCAGGCCCATGGCGCGCAGTTCGCCTATGACCTGCAGCTGACCTCCAGCCGCCCGCTGGTGCTGCAAGGCGACAACGGCTACAGCCGCAAATCCGACCAGGGCCAGGCGTCCTACTACTACAGCCAGCCATTTTTCAGCGCCAACGGCAGCCTCAGCATCGACGGCCAGACCTACCAAGTCAGCGGCCCTGCCTGGCTCGACCGCGAATGGAGCAGCCAGCCGCTGGCCGCGAACCAGACCGGCTGGGACTGGTTCTCCCTGCACCTGGACCGAGGCGAACACCTGATGCTGTTTCGCGTGCGGCAGAAGGACGGTGGCGGCTACCTCACCGGCACCTGGATCGATGCGCAAGGCCGTACCGAGACCTTGCATAACGCCAATATCCAACTGGCGCCGCTGACCACCACCCAGATCGAGGGGCGCAATATCCCCACGCGCTGGTCGCTGAAAATTCCCGGCAAACACCTGGATATCACTACCGAAGCCGTCAACCCGAAGGCGTGGATGAACCTGGGAATTCCCTATTGGGAAGGGCCGGTGAAGTTCGACGGTGGGGTGGGGTATTTGGAGATGACCGGGTACTAGGATTTTTCATCGGGCTTGCTCCGACATGACCGACAAAAAATTGAGAAAATACTGTACATATAAACAGTATCGTCCTACAGTCCATCCCAGGTGACCGGATGTCACCGCTCACCTGAGCTTCAATTTTTTAACTATGGATGGATAAAAAAATGAAATCGAAAAAAGCCCTTATGCTAAGTGCGGCCGTGATGGCCTCCTGCTTCGTCTCGGCCTTCTCCCTCGCTGATCAAGCGCCTCGGACACTCAGTGCCGAAGCGGTCAAGCAGGCCGCGAACAAAGCGCTCAAGTCCGGCGGCAAGCTGGACGCCTCGCAGGTCTCGCCGCAACTCAAAAAGAAACTGTCGGTGGCCAAATCCGGCCAATCCAAGGCAGTGACCAAAGCCCCCAAGTCCGCGCCGTTCGACAGCGTGGTCGGTGCGCTGAAGAAACCGGCGCAAAGCGAGCTGAAAAACGCGGCGGTTGCAGCGTTTGAGCCGCTGTTCCCAACCCTGGATATCAACACGCTCTACACCGTCGATGGAGTGCAGGCCGGTAACGAATTTGCCTACCACTTCAACCTGGCGCAAAACGCGCGGGTGCAGGTGCAACTGGTCAACCAGAGCGCAGGCGCGGATATGGCGCTGACCCTGTTTCAGGACGACGGCCAGGGCAACCTGAGTGTGGTGGGGACTTCGGATGCCGCGGGCAATGCCGATGAATACCTCAACGGTGTACTGCCGGCCGGTGATTATTACTGGTACATGGTGGCCAATGTCGCCGATAACGCGCAGTTCAGTTTCGGCGTGGCGGTGGACAGCAACGTCGACGCGTTTGAGCCCAACGACAGCGCGCAAACCGCGTTCGTCTTGCCGGACTCGATGAACAAGCTCAGCGGTAACCTCGACAATGCCGGCGACGTCGATTATTTCGACTTCAAGGCGGTCCGTGGCCAAAGCGTGAGCATGTACCTGGCGGGCGATGAGAACGGCAGCCGTGAGCAGTGGATCTTCGATCGCTTCGATGGTGCCAATTGGATCACCGTGCCGGCGGGTTCCACCTCGACCTATCCGAGCGTCGCGCCGGGCACCACGGTGAAGGTGCGTGTGCGGGCCAACCCGGCGGTGGCGCAGGACCCGAGCAAGTATTACCAGTTGAGCCTGGGTTCCACGCCGAGCCTGAAGACGTTTGATGTGAAGGGTGACAACATCGTGCGGGTGCCGGTCAGCGAGGCTCCGCTGGCCACCCAAACCGCGCGGCAGTTGAATTGGTCCACCCAGTGGTCTGACTCCACCGGCGCGCCGCTGCTGGGCGTCACCCCGGTGTTGCGCGTGGACAACCACTTCGTTGACCTGAACTTCCACTGGGTCGACTACCCGGCGACCACCAACAGCGCCGGTGCGTCCACGGCCACGGCCAATATCGGCACCTGCTTCGGTGATTACACCACGGTGATCAACGACAGCAGCACCGGTGTACCGTACCGGTGGAGAACCACCTACAACGAGGGTGGCTGGCGCATCGAACTGGCCGAGTTCCCCGGCGTGGGCGTCGGCGGTGATAACAAGCAATACGTCAGCCTGGGGCATATCTGCACCCAGACCATCATCCCGTGACAGCGTGATGTGAAACAGAAGGGGCAGCCTCCAGGGGCTGCCCCTTTTTTTGCTTCGTGTGTATAGATCGCTCCCACGCTCCCGCGTGGGAATGCAGCCCGTGACGCTCTGCGTCACCTGTGCGCGGTAGCCGAAACGTGCAGCGGTTGGCGCGACGCGGAGCGTCGCAGAAGGCATTCCCACGCAGAGCGTGGGAACGATCAGCTCCCTCCCACATTTGAATCAAGACTGATCAACGGCCCCTTGCGCGGGCCTCATTTACTTGCTAGCTTCTCGCAAAATGTTAACGATAACATTTGCTCTAAAAATAAAAACAAAACAGAGACCCATGCCATGAAAATGCTCCCGAAAACCCTGTGTTTACTGGCTGCCAGCATCACCCTGGGCAGCGTTTCCGCCGTTTATGCCGACGCCGCCAAACCGATCCGCATCGGCGCTTCGTTCCAGGAAATCAACAATCCTTATTTCGTCACCATGAAAAACGCCCTGGAAGAAGCCGGCGCGAGCATTGGTGCGACACTGATCATCACCGACGCCCGCCATGACGTGTCCAAGCAAGTCAGCGATGTCGAAGACATGCTGCAAAAAGGCATCGATATCCTGCTGATCAACCCGACCGACTCGGTGGGCGTGCAATCGGCGGTCAAGTCCGCCCATGCCGCCGGTGTGGTCGTGGTGGCGGTAGACGCCCAGGCCGATGGCCCGCTGGATTCGTTCGTCGGCTCGAAAAACTACGACGCCGGTTTCCAGGCCTGCGAATACCTGGCCAAAAATATCGGTGACCAAGGCAACATCGCCATCCTCGACGGCATCGCCGTGGTGCCGATCCTGGAACGTGTGCGCGGTTGCAAGGAGGCGGTGGCCAAGCACCCGCAAATCAAGATTGTCAGCATCCAGAACGGCAAGCAGGAACGTGACCAGGCGCTGACCGTCACCGAAAACATGTTGCAGGCCCAGCCCACCCTCAAGGGCATTTTCAGCGTGAACGACAACGGCTCCCTTGGTGCGCTGTCGGCCATTGAAGCCAGCGGCCTGGATGTGAAGCTGGTCAGTGTCGACGGCGCGCCGGAAGCGATCAAGGCGATCCAGAAACCCGGCAGCAAATTCATCGCCACCTCGGCCCAGTACCCGCGCGACCAGATCCGCCTTGCCTTGGGCATTGCCCTGGCCAGGAAGTGGGGCGCGCAAGTGCCCGCCACGCTGCCGGTGGACATCACCTTGATCGACCAGGCCAAGGCCAAGGATTTCAGCTGGTAAATCGCCCGCGCCCCACGCCCGCCGTGGGGCTCGGGTTGTCCTTCTGAATGCGAGGTCGGCGGTATGAGCAGTCTTCTGAAGCTGGAAAATATCTGTAAGCGTTACCCGGGGGTACAAGCCCTCACGTCCATCAACCTGCAAGTGGAGCGCGGCGAAATCCACGCGTTGCTCGGGGAAAATGGCGCGGGCAAATCCACCCTGATGAAAATCCTCGGCGGTGTCGAGCATCAGGACGAAGGGCAGATCCTGATCGACGGCCAGGCCCGGCAATTTGCGACCTACCGGGACGCTATTGCCGCCGGCATCGGCATCGTGTTCCAGGAGTTCAGCCTGATTCCCTACCTCACGGCCGTGGAAAACATCTTCCTCGGCCATGAACTGAGCAACCGCTTCGGCCTGTTGCGCAAGCGCGACATGCGTGAGGCCTGCGAAGCGCTGTTCAAGCGCCTGGGTGTGTCGATCAACCTTGATTGCGCGGTCAAGCACCTGAGCGTGGCCGAGCAGCAGTTCGTCGAAATCGCCAAGGCCCTGGCCCTGGACGCGCGCTTGCTGGTGCTCGATGAACCCACCGCGACGCTGACCCCCAGCGAAGCCGAGTTGCTGTTCGAGATCATGCGCGAGCTCAAGCGCCAGGGCGTGGCGGTGATCTTTATCTCGCACCATCTGGAAGAAATTTTCCAGGTGTGCGACCGCATCAGCGTGCTGCGCGACGGCGCTAACGTGGGCGTCACCGATGTGGCCGACAGCGACATCGACCGCTTGGTCGAAATGATGGTCGGCCGCCGCCTGGCCTGCAGTTTCCCGCCCAAACCCACCACAGAACGCGGGCCTTTGCTGTTGGAGGTCAAGGACATTCAGCTGGTGCGCAACGGCCCGCACAACCGCTTCAACCTGCACAAGGGTGAGATTCTCGGCTTTGCCGGCCTCGTCGGTTCCGGCCGTACCGAGCTGGCCCTGGGCATGATGGGCGCGCTGCCCTCGGTGAGCAAAGACGTATGGCTGCGCGGCGCAAAGGTCAGCCTCGACGACCCGGCCCAGGCACTTGCCCATGGCATCGGCCTGCTGCCGGAGAGCCGCAAGAGCGAAGGGCTGATCACCGACTTCAGCATTCGCGAAAATATCTCGCTGAATAACCTGCCCAAATACCAGAACGCCACGGGCCTGATCGACAAGGCCAGGGAATGCGCCAGCGTCGAAGCCTTGATGCGCCAGCTATCGATCAAGGCGCCCAGCGCTGAAAGCCGAGTGTTCAACCTCAGCGGCGGCAACCAGCAGAAAGTCGTGATCGCCCGCTGGATCAACCACCACTGCGACGTGCTGGTGTTCGACGAACCCACCCGTGGCATCGATGTGGGGGCCAAGGCGCAGATCTACGCGCTGATGCGCAGCCTGACCGAACAGGGCTACGCGATCATCATGATTTCCTCCGAACTGCCGGAAGTCATCGGCATGTGCGACCGCGTCGCGGTGTTCCACAAGGGCGCGATCGTCAAGGTGCTGGAAGCGTCCGCCGTCAATCCTCAAGAGGTCATGCGCCATGCAACAGGGGGCTCCAGTGAATACGTCCATTAACCTTGCAGGCACCGGCCGCTTGCGCCTGAACCTGGCGCGGCTGCTGCGCTCGCCGGCGTTTTATCCCTTCGTCGGGCTGGTGGTGGTGACCCTGGTGATGATCCTGGCCAGTGACACCTTTCTCACCGCCAGCAACCTGTCGAACATCGCCCGCCAGGTATCGATCAACGCGATTATCGCGGTGGGCATGACCTGCGTGATTCTCACCGGCGGCATCGATCTGTCGGTGGGGCCGGTGATGGCGTTGTCCGGCACGCTCACGGCCGGCTTGATGGTCGCGGGTGTGCCGCCGGGCCTGGCCATCGGCGCGGGGATGCTGGTGGGGGTGGCGTTCGGCATCGGCAACGGCCTGTTCGTGGCCTACCTGCATATGCCGCCGATCATCGTGACCCTGGCGACCATGGGCATCGCCCGTGGGTTCGGGCTGATGTACACCGACGGCTACCCGATTTCCGGGCTGCCGGAGTGGTTCGCGGTCTTCGGCCGCGCCAGCGTGTGGGGCATCCAGGTGCCGATCCTGATCATGCTGCTCACCTACCTGGCGGCTTATGTGCTGCTGCAGCACACGCGCATCGGCCGCTACATATACGCCATCGGCGGCAATGAAGAGGCGGTGCGCTTGTCCGGGGTGCGGGCGGCGCGCTTCAAGTTGCTGGTGTACGGCATCAGCGGCCTCACCGCCGCGATTGCCGGGCTGGTGCTGACGTCGCGCTTGATGAGCGGCCAGCCGAATGCCGGCGTGTCCTTCGAGCTGGATGCGATTGCCGCCGTGGTACTGGGCGGGGCATCGATTGCCGGTGGGCGCGGGGTGATCGTCGGCACGCTGCTGGGCGCCATGCTGCTCGGCGTTTTGAACAACGGCCTGAACATGCTCGGCGTCTCGCCTTACGTGCAGAGCGTGATCAAGGGCGCAATCATTTTGCTGGCGATCTTTATCAGCCGTCAGCGCCATCGATAAACAACGATCAATACAGGACGAACACCATGGACAAGCACACAGAGATGCAAGCCGTCGTCTGCCACGGCCCGAAAGACTACCGTCTGGAGCGCATCGGCAAACCCCAGGCGCGCGCCAATGAACTGGTGATCCGTATCGCCGCGTGCGGTATCTGCGCCAGCGACTGCAAGTGCCATTCCGGCGCGGCGATGTTCTGGGGCGGCGACAACCCCTGGGTCAAGGCGCCGGTGGTGCCGGGCCACGAGTTTTTTGGCTATGTGGTGGAGGCGGGCGAGGGCGCTGAGGAACACTTCGAAGTGGCGGTGGGGGAC
Source organism: Pseudomonas sp. R4-39-08 (assembly GCF_003852275.1). Classification (NCBI taxonomy): domain Bacteria; kingdom Pseudomonadati; phylum Pseudomonadota; class Gammaproteobacteria; order Pseudomonadales; family Pseudomonadaceae; genus Pseudomonas; species Pseudomonas sp. R4-39-08. Next base: position 3,721,545 of record NZ_CP027733.1, on the reverse strand, counting down.
AAGGTGATCGCCGAGCAGATCGTGCCGTGCGCCAAGTGCCGTTTCTGCAAGTCGGGCAAATACTGGATGTGCGAAGTGCACAACATCTTCGGCTTCCAGCGTGAAGTCGCCGAGGGCGGCATGGCGCAGTACATGCGCATTCCCAAGACCGCCATCGTGCACCGGATTCCCGAGTCGGTGTCCCTGGAAGACTCGGCGCTGGTCGAGCCGATGGCCTGCTCGATCCACACGGTCAACCGTGGCGATATCCAGCTCGATGACGTGGTGGTGATTGCCGGCGCCGGTACCCTGGGCCTGTGCATGGTGCAGGTGGCGGCGCTGAAGACGCCGAAGAAACTGGTGGTGATCGATATGGTCGACGAGCGCCTGGCGTTGGCGAAGAAGTTCGGTGCCGATGTGGTGATCAACCCGTCCCGCGACAACGCCCGCGAGATCATCAACGGCCTGACTGACAACTATGGCTGCGACGTGTACATCGAGACCACCGGCGTACCGGCCGGCGTCACCCAGGGCCTGGACCTGATCCGCAAGCTGGGGCGTTTCGTCGAGTTCAGCGTGTTCGGCGCCGAGACCAGCGTGGACTGGTCGATCATCGGCGACCGCAAGGAGCTGGACGTACGCGGCGCCCACCTCGGCCCGTATTGCTACCCGATCGCCATCGACCTGTTCGAACGCGGTCTGGTCACCTCCCAGGGCATCGTGACCCATGACTTCCCGCTGGATGACTTTGCCGAAGCCTTCGAGCTGGCCAATTCCACGAAGTCGATCAAGGTCTTGTTGAAGCCGGTGCTCTGACCATGGACTACGTGATCGGGGTCGATATCGGAACCCAGAGCACCAAGGCGCTGCTGGTGGATGCCCACGGCACGCTCATCGCCCAGCACAGCCAGGGGTATCGCGTGGATACCCCGAAAGTGCGCTGGGCCGAGCAATGGCCGCAGGTCTGGTTGGCGGCGGTCGAGGCGTGCGTGGCGCAGTGCATGGTCAAGGCCGGTGTGGAGCAGGCGCAGGTCAAGGCGCTGTGCATCAGCAGCCTGTATGGCGGTTCGGGGATCGCGGTGGATGCGCAGATCACCCCGTTGCACCCGTGCCTGATCTGGATGGACCGGCGCGCTGGCGAGCAGGTGCAGTGGGTGCGTGAGCACATGGACCTGGAGCGGCTGTTCGCGATCACCGGGAATTCGGTGGACAGTTACTACGGCTTCACCAAGATGCTCTGGCTCAAGCAGCATCGGCCTGAGGTGTGGGCCAGTACGCGCTATTTGCTGCCGCCCAACAGCTACATCAACTGGTGCCTGACCGGCGCGCTGGCGGTGGACCACAGCAGCGCCGGCAATATCGGCGGTGTCTACGATGTGGCTGCGCGCAGCTGGTCGGGCGAGATGCTCGATGCGCTGGGCATCCCGCACTCGATGATGCCCGAGCGGTTGGTGTATTCCGGCGAAGTGGTGGGCGGTTTGCTGGAAGACTGGGCCGCCCGCCTGGGCTTGCAGGCAGGCACGCCGGTGCTCGCCGGTGGCGTGGATGCGGCCATGGCGACCCTGGCTGCAGGCGTGACCCAACCGGGCAACCATGTGGCAATGATCGGCACCAGCATGTGTTGGGGCTACCTCAACCAGCAGGTCGACGCGCACCACGGGTTGGTGAGCATGCCTCACGTCTATAACGGCCATCGCGACCTGTACATCTTCGGCGGCGCGATCACCGCCGGGGCGTCGGTCAGCTGGTTTCGCGAGCAGTTCTGCCAGGCCGAGGAGCAACAGGCCCAGGCCACCGGCCAGGACAGCCTGGCGCTGCTGGAACACGGCGCGATGACGATCCCGGCGGGCAGCGAGGGCCTGCTGTTTCTGCCGTACCTGATGGGCGAGCGCAGCCCGGTATGGGATGACCGCGCCAGTGGCAGTTTTGTCGGGCTGAACCTGTATCACACGCGCCTGCACCTGTACCGCGCCGTGCTCGAAGGGGTGAGTTTTGCCCTGCGCCACAACATCGAAGCCGGCACCCAGGGCGCGCATTCCCTTGACCCGCGTTTGATCGTAGTGGGCGGTGCGAGCCATTCGGATCTGTGGATGCAAATCATCGCGGATGTGACGCGCTACCCGGTGTACACCCTTGTCCAGGAAGTCGAAGCAGCGCTCGGCGCTGCATTGTTGGCGGCGCATACGGTGGGGATGGTCAGTGATGGGCAGATGGACAAGGGCTGGGTGCAGTTGACGCTGCGCGCACAGCCCAAGCGCGAGAACGTCGCGATCTACGACCAGGCGTTTTCCGAATATCTGAAGCTCTACCCGGCCCTGAAACCGATCATGCACAACCTGCAAGCCACCTGACCCAACATTGGCCAAAAATGTGGGAGGGGCTTGCCCTAATGCCAGTCAGTTAAGCGTACACCACCGTCTGTAGGAGCGAGCTTGCTCGCGAAAAACGTCAACGATAACGCGTGCTTCCTGAATAAACGCGGTGCTTGTGAGTTTTTCGCGAGCAAGCTCGCTCCTACAAAAAGCCTTAACTGAATGGCATAGGGCAAGCCCCCTCCCACAGGGGATCTTCATTATTTTGGGAATTCATTTATGCAGGCCAGCTTTGACTTCACCCGTCACCGCATCCTCGTCACCGGCGCCAGCAGTGGCATCGGTCGCGAGATCGCCCGACAGCTCATCCTCAGCGGCGCTGAAGTATTCGCCCTGGGCCGCGATGCTCAAGCTTTGGCCGAATTAGGCTGCCATACCCTGAGCCTGGATATCGCCGACAGCGCGGCCCTCGATAAAGCATTGCAAGACTTGCCGCCCCTGCACGGCCTGGTCAACTGCGCCGGCATTTCACGCCTGGAGCCCGCCGTTTCCATCAGCGCTGCGGCCTTCGACCAGGTGATGAACGTCAACGCCCGCGCCGCTGCGCAGGTGGCCAGCCGTGTCGCGGCGAGGATGATCGAGGCGAGCATCGCCGGCAGTATCGTCAACGTGTCCAGCCAGGCCTCGCTGGTGGCCTTGGATGATCATCTCGGCTACTGCGCCTCCAAGGCCGCGCTGGATGCGATCACCCGCGTGCAGTGCGCTGAATGGGGCCGCTTCGGCATTCGCGTCAACAGTGTCAACCCCACTGTCACGCTCACGCCGATGGCGACCATGGCCTGGTCGGATCCGGCCAAGCGAGATCCGGCGCTGGCTGCGATTCCCCTCGGCCGTTTTGCGCAAACCGTGGAAGTGGCGTTGCCCGTGCTGTTCCTGCTCAGCGATGCCGCCAGCATGATCAGCGGCGTGAGCCTGCCCATCGATGGCGGCTATACCAGCCGCTAGCCGTTCTCCAGCTGCCCGGCGATAACCACCTTGTCCCGTGGTCTGTGCGGGTCTTGCAGGCGATCGAGCAGCAGTCGCACCGCGCTGCTGCCGGCCAGGGATGCGTCGTGGGCCACACAGGCGATGGGCACGCCGAAAATGTCGGCGAAGGGCAGGCGGTCGATGCCGCAGATGGTCAGGCTGTCATGGGCGATGTTGTGCATGCGCAACGCGCGCAGGGCGCCGAGGGTGATCAACTGGTTGAAACCCATGATCGCGTCCGGCGCCGAGTGCGCGGCGAGGTAGTCGAGGGTGTGCAGGTAAGCCGGCATCAACGTGTAGTCCCCGGCCTGCACTTCGACCTGCACCTGGGGATGTTCGGCGAGCACTTCGCGCAGGCCCTTGAGGCGTTCCACGGTGATGCGCGAGTGCTCGGGGCCGGTCAGCACCAGCAGGCGCTTGAGGTCCGGGGTCTGGCGCAGCAGGTACTGCGCGGCCTGGATGCCGCTGTGGTAGTTGTCGAGCACCACGCGGCTGAATGGGCTGTCATGCAGCGTGCGGTCAAGCAGCACCACCGGTGTCTTGCCGTTGCCCAGGCGCTCGAGATAGTCGGGCTGGTAACTTGGCTCATCGGAGACCGGCGACAGGATGATCCCCGCCACGCGATACCCCAGCAGGGTATCGACGGCCTTGCTTTCCAGTTCTTCCAGCTCATCGGTGTCCACCAGCATGATGGTGTAGCCGTGTTTTTTCGCTTCGCGGGAAATCGCCTTGATCATCTCGCTGTAGAACGGGTTGTCTACGGATGCGGTGATCACACCGATGATCAGGCTCTCACTGCGCTTGAGCCCGCGCGCGAAGGCGTTGGGCACGTAGTCGAGCTCGCGCGCCACTTCCAGAATGCGCGCCAGGGTGGCGGGTTTGACCAGGTCGGGTTTGCTCAGCGCCCGGGACACGGTGATGGTGGTCATGCCCACCCGTTTGGCGATGTCGCTGATGGTGACGGACTTTTTCTTGTTCATCGGTAAGGCTGCGAGAGGAAACACCCGCAGGCTAGCATGGGCGCAGGTGCAGGGTGATTCAAATCAGCGGGTCCCAGCGTTGCGACCAGTCACCTTCGGCCTTGACCACCTCGCGCAACAGCGTCAACGCCTGCTGCAGCACCGCCGAGTCCCGTGCCCGCGAGTACACCAGATAGGTCGGAAAACTGAACTCCGGCGCCTTGGCCACGCGCTGCATCACGCCGCTGTCCAGGTAACTCTGCACCACCCGCGTGCGGAAATACCCGGCGCCGCCGTTCTCCAGGATGTACTGCAACGCCAGCGGCCCCAGGTTGAAACTCACCGCAGCACGCGCCCGGTCGGGCAGGGCGGCGTCGTGCTGCTGGCGAAAGCCTGGGCCCCAATCGATATACACGTAGGGCTCGGGCTTGCTCGCCAGTTGCACCAGGATCAGTTTTTCTTCCAGCACCTGCTCCACCTGCAAGCCCGGCCAGTATTGCGGCTGGAACACCAGCGCGGCGTCGAGCACCCCCAGCTCCAACTGGCGCAACAGGTACTCGCCTTCACGCACTTCCGTGCGCAGCGCGTGCCCCGGTATCCGCTCGCGCAGCGCCTTGGCCCAGCCGAGCATCAACGGGTTGCACAGGCTGACTTCGCCACCGATATGCAGCACATTGCGATAGCCATCGGGCAACGGCAGGTCACGGCGTGCCGCTTCCCAGGTTTGCAGCAACTGGTTGGCGTACACCACGAAGGCCTCGCCATCGGCGGTCAGCCTGGCCCCGGCGCGATTGCGCACGAACAGCGTACTGCCCAACTGGTTTTCCAGGTTTTTCACCCGTGCGGTGATGGCGGTCTGGGTAACGTGCAGTTTCTCCGCCGCCGCGGCCAGGCTGCCGCAGCGGGTGATTTCGAGAAAGGTGCGTGCCAGTTCGATGTCCATGAAGCCCCCCGGAAATGAATGGGGCATTGTAGAGGTTAGGGACTGGAATGCGGTCAAAAATGTGGGAGGGGGCTTGCTCCCGATGGCGGTGGATCAGTGACAGATTAATTGACTGAACCACTGCTATCGGGAGCAAGCCCCCTCCCACATTTGGATCTAGAGTGCTTGGGTGATCGGGGCTTGCAGGTGTTGGGTGGGGAATGCCTTGGCGTACGCCTGGCACACCCTCAACACCTGCTCATCGGCAAACCGCGCACCCACCACATGCAGCCCCACCGGCAGCCCATTCGCCGCCAGCCCGCACGGCACCGACGCGGCCGGTTGCTGGGTGAGGTTGAAGGGGTAGGTGAACGGCGTCCACAGCGTCCATTCCTCCAGGCCCGAACCCGGCGGGACGGTGTGCCCGGCCTCGAACGCGGTGATCGGCATCATCGGTGACACCAGTACGTCGTAGTGCTCATGGAACGCCGCCATCCGCGCGACCAGCGCCGCACGTGCCTCCAGGGCCGCATTGAAATCATCCAGGCTCAAGCGTTCGCCCCGTTGCGCAATGCGCAACAGGCCGGGATCCAGCAGTTGCTTCTGCGCGTCGCTCATGCTGCGAATCAAGCGCGCGGCGCCGGCGGCCCACAAGGTGCTGAAGACTTCCAACGGGTCGCTGAAGCCGGGGTCGATCTGTTCGACATGGGCGCCCAACTGCACCAGGCCATCGACCGCCGCGGCGACCACCCTGGCCACCTGCGGGTCGACATCCACGTAACCAAAGGTCGGGCTGTAGGCGATGCGCAATCCCTTCAGATCGTTACCTGGCGTCAGCCACGGCGTGGTCCTTGGCGCACCGATCAGCCCGTCCCGCGCGTCCGGCTGCGCCACGGCCTGCAGCATCAGCACGCTGTCTTCCACGGTGCGCGTCATCGGGCCCAGGTGCGACAGGATCGTCATCGAGCTCGCCGGCCATTGCGGCACATAACCGAAGGTCGGCTTGATGCCGAAGGTGCCGGTGAACGCACAGGGAATCCGGATCGAGCCGCCCGCGTCGCTGCCCTGGTGCAGCACGCCGAGGTTCAGCGCCGCTGCCGCCCCGGCGCCACCGGACGAACCGCCCGCCGTGGTGCGGGTGTCCCAGGGGTTGCGCGTGATGCCGTACAGCGGGTTGTCGGTGACGCCTTTCCAGCCGAACTCCGGGGTGGTGGTTTTGCCCAGCAGCACCGCGCCGGCCTTGCGCATGAAGGCGGTGAAGGGTGCATCGACGTCCCACGGCCCTTCGGCGGACGTGGTGCGCGAACCCTTGCGGGTGGGCATGCCCGCCGTCAGCGTCAAGTCCTTGATCGAGGCCGGCACGCCGTCCAGCGCGCCGCAGGGCTGGCCTTTGAGCCAGCGTTGCTCGGCGGCGCGTGCCGCATTCAACGCACCTTCCGGGTCCACATGGCAGTAGGCATTCACCAGCGGGTTATAGCGCTCGATACGCAACAGCGCGTCCTCGGTGACCTCCACCGGCGACAAGGTCTTGTCGCGAAAATGCTGCAGCAGTTGCACCGCCGTCAGTTGCCCGATTTCGCTCATGGCTGGGCTCCCTGTGCGGCATTGACCATGGCGCGCAGCAGCACCGCGCAACCCGCCGCCAGGTCATCCGGCGCGGCGTTTTCGATTTCGTTATGGCTGATGCCGCCTTCGCACGGCACGAAGATCATCCCGGCCGGGCCCAGTTCGGCGACGAAGATCGCGTCATGCCCGGCGCCGCTGACGATATCCATATGGCTCAAGCCCAAGGCCTTCGCGCCGTCGCGCACGGCATTCACGCAGGTGGGGTTGAAGTCCAGGGGCGGGAAGTCGGCGGTGGGGGTCAGTTCGAACGTCAAGCCGTGCCGGGCGGCGCTGGCTTCGATCACGCCGCGCACTTCGTCGACCATGGCGTGCAACTTGTCCGCATGCAGGTGGCGCAGGTCGAGGGTCATGTGCACCTGGCCGGGAATCACATTGCGTGAGCCGGGGTGCAGGCTCAGGCACCCGACGGTGCCGCAGGCGTGAGGCTGTTGTTGGTGGGCGATGCGGTTGACCGCGCTGACCACCTCGGCGGCGCCCACCAGGGCGTCCTTGCGCAGGTGCATCGGCGTCGGCCCGGCATGGGCTTCGACGCCGGTAAGGGTGAGGTCGAACCATTTCTGGCCCAGGCAACCCATCACCACGCCGATGGTGGTGGCCTGGTCCTCGAGCACCGGGCCCTGTTCGATATGCGCCTCGAAATACGCGCCCACCGGATGGCCCAGCACAGGGCGGGAGCCGGCATAACCGATGCGCTGCAATTCTGCGCCCACCGACAGGCCATGTTCGTCCTGTTTGTCGAGGGTGTCCTGCAGGTCGAACTTACCGGCGAATACCCCGGAGCCCATCATGCACGGCGGGAAGCGCGAGCCTTCTTCGTTGGTCCACACCACCACTTCGATGGGCGCTTCGGTTTCGATCTGCAGGTCGTTCAGGGTGCGGATCACTTCCAGGCCGGCCATCACCCCGTAGCAGCCATCGAACTTGCCGCCGGTGGGCTGGGTGTCGATGTGGCTGCCGGTCATCACCGGGGGCAGGGCGGGATTGCGCCCGGCGCGGCGGGCAAAGATATTGCCGATGGCATCCACGCTGACGCTGCACCCGGCGGCCTCGCACCACTGCACGAACAGGTCACGGGCCTGGCGGTCCAGGTCGGTCAGGGCCAGACGGCACACGCCGCCTTTGGCCGTGGCGCCAAGCCGGGCCAGGTCCATCAAGGATTGCCACAGGCGGTCGCGATCGATCAGCGGGGCATTGCTGGTTAGCGGTTGCGCAAAGCTGTTCATGGGCATTCTCCGGTCAGGCACTCAGGGCCAGGTAGCGATTCTTGATGGTCGGGTCGGCGCGAAAATCTGCGGCGCTGCCTTCGTACACCACGCGGCCCTGTTCGAGTACGTAATGGCGGTCGGCGAGCTTGTCGCAGACCATCAGGTTCTGTTCCACCAGCAGCACGGGCAGGCCGTCGTCCTTGACCTTGCGCAGGATCTTCACCAGTTCGTCGACGATCACCGGGGCCAGGCCTTCGGTGGGTTCATCGAGGATCAGCAGCTTGGGGTCGTTAAGCAGCGCGCGGGCAATGGCGAGCATCTGTTGCTCGCCGCCGGAGAGTGCATGGCCGGCGTTCTTGCGCCGTTCCTTGAGGCGCGGGAACATGCCGTACACATCCTCCAGCTGCCAGCGGCTGGTCTTGCGGGCGGCGATGCGCAGGTTTTCCTCGACGCTGAGCAGGCGGAAAATCCCACGGTTCTCCGGCACCAGCGCCAGGCCCTGGCGGGCGATTTGAAAAATCTTCTGGCCCACCAGCGCCTGCCCGTTGAAGTGAATCTGGCCCTGGCGCGGGCAGATGATGCCGAGGATGCTGCGCAAGGTCGTGGTCTTGCCGGCGCCGTTGCGCCCGAGCAGCGTCACCAGTTCGCCGGGGTTGACGGTCAATGACACGCCTTCGAGCACGTGGCTCTTGTCGTAGTAGGAATGGATATTCTCGACGATCAGCATCAGGCAGCCTCCCCAAGATATGCACTGCGTACACGTTCATCGGCGCGCACGAATTCCGGCGTGCCTTCCACCAGGATCTGCCCGTGGCTCATCACGGTGATGCGTTGGCTGATGGACATGACGATGCTCATGTTGTGTTCGATCAGCAGCACCGTGTGGTCGCGGCCCAGATCGCTGATCAGTTGGGTCATGATCGGAATGTCATCGATGCCCATGCCCGAGGTGGGCTCATCGAGCATCAGCAGTTTGGGCTTGGAGCAGATCGACATGCCCACTTCCAGCACTCGCTGCTGGCCGTGGGACAACTCGCCGGCCAGGGTGTCGGCGCGAGCGGTGAGTTGCAGGCGCTCGAGCACCTGGTCGGCCATCTCCAGGTGTTCGCGCTTGCTGTCCACGCGGCGCCAGAAGTTCAGGGCGCGCGCACCGTCCCGGCCCTGGGCCGCCAGGCGCAGGTTTTCGCGCACGCTGAGGTTCTGGAACAGGCTGGTGAGCTGGAACGAGCGCGCCATGCCCAGGCCGACGCGGGCGTGGGCCGGTTTGCGCATCAGGTTCCTACCGTCGAAGTGGATCGCACCGGCGGTGGCCTGGCGCTCACCGGTGAGGCAGTGGAACAGGCTGGTCTTGCCCGCGCCGTTGGGGCCGATGATGGTGTGGATGGTGCCGGCCTCGACCTTGAGGTTGACGCCATTGACCGCATGGAACGCGCCGTAGGCCAGTTCCAGGTCGTGGGTTTCCAGCAGGATGCTCATAGCCCTTCCTCCTTGGCGACGACGGCGGTTTTGCGGCTGCCGCGCACCTTCTCGAACAGCGACACCAGGCCGCCCCACAAACCGCCGCGCATGAAGACCACCACCACGATCAGGATCACCCCCAGCAGCATCAGCCAGCGCGGCCACAGGTCCGACAGGAAATCCCCCAGCAGCACGATGGAGCCGGCGCCCAGCAACGAGCCGAACAACGAGCCGGTGCCGCCGACGATGGTCATGATCAGGATGTTCTCGGACATCATCAGATCGATATTCGACAGCGGTACAAAGTGCAGCAGCATCGCGTACAGCGCCCCGGCGATACCGGTGACCGCGCCCGACAACACAAACACCAGAATCTTGAAGTGCCGTGTGTCATAACCGATCGCCGAGGCGCGGGTTTCGTTTTCGCGGATCGCCATCAAGGTGCTGCCGAACGGCGAGGCGATCACCCGGCGCGCGCCGATGAAGATCAGCAGGAACAGCACCGCGACAAAGCCGTAGAAGGCGCGTGCATCGGCCAGCGACAGCAGCACCGTGTCACCGATACGAATCTCGGGGCGCGGCACGCTGAGCAGGCCGTTGTCGCCGCCGGTCCAGTCACTCAGGGTGTAGGCGACAAAGTAAGCCATCTGGCTGAACGCCAACGTGAGCATCACGAAGTAGATGCCAGTGCGACGGATCGCCAGGGCGCCCACCAGCAACGCCAGGAAGCCGCCGACGACGGCAGCACCCAGCAACGCCGTGAACAGGCCCCATTGCAGGTGGATCATCAGCAACGCCGCGCAATATGCACCGGCGCCAAAGAAAATACCTTGGCCGAACGACAACAGCCCGGTGTAGCCCAGCAACAGGTTGCAGGCCAGGGCGGCCATGGCAAAGATCAGTATTTCGCTGGCCAGGGTGGCCGAGGGTAAAACCAACGGCAGGCCGATCAGCACCGCCACGACCCACAGCAACATGGCGCGCGATTGCGTCTTGGCAAACGGCAGGGGATTTTTCTCGCTCATGTCAGGCTCTCCCGAACAGGCCGTAGGGGCGTACCAGAATCACCACGGCCATTGCGCCGTAGATCATCAGGCTCGCGCCCTGGGGCCAGAGTGTGGTCATCAGGCTTTGCACCACGCCCACCAGCAAACCGCCGACCAGCGCACCGCTGAACGAACCCATGCCGCCGATCACCACCACCACGAAGGCGATGCCGAGAATCTCCGGGCCCACGAACGGCTGCGCACCGCGCAACGGCGCGAACAGCACACCGGCCATGCCGGCCAGGCCAACGCCCAGGGCGAAGGTCATGGAGAACAGGCGGAAGATATTGGTGCCCAGCAGCGATACGGTTTCGGTGCTCTCACTGCCGGCGCGTACCAGTGCACCGAAGCGCGTGCGTTCCAGCAGCAACCACAGGCCCAGGCCCACCACCGCGGAAAACACGATGAGGAACAGGCGGTAGTAGGGGTAGACGAAATCGCCCACCACCAGCACGCCGCGCAGCAGTTCCGGCACCGCGACGCTCTTGCCCACCGGGCCCCAGATCATCACGCTGGCTTCCTGGATGATCAACGCGATGCCCAGCGTTACCAGGATCTGGAACATGTGCGGCAAATGATAAATGCGCTGGATCAGCAGGCGCTCGATCACCCACGCCAGCGCAGCCACCACCAGCGGCGCGATCAGCAGCGCCAGCCAGAAGCTGCCGGTGAGGCTGACGGCGGTGTAGCAGATATAGGCGCCGAGCAGGAAGAACGCGCCGTGGGCGAAATTGACGAAGTTGAGCAGCCCGAAAATGATCGTCAGCCCGACCGCGATCAGGAAGTAGATCATTCCCAACCCGAGGCCGTTGAGTATCTGGAACAGGTAAAGATTAAGCATGCGCAAGCCCTCAGCAGGAAGCCGGTGCGATAGTCAGAAACTCAGACGAGCGTGCAGCCCGTGGCTTCCACCGGCGGGAAGGACTGGCCGGCGCTGAGCACCTTGGCCAGGTCGTCCTTGTCGGTCATATCGGCGGCGGCCTTGCCGATCAGCAGGTAGTAGTCCTTGATCACCTGATGGTCGCCGGCGCGGATCGACTCCTTGCCGGTCGGGCCCTCATAGCTCAGGCCCTGCAGGGCCTTGGCCACGGTCGGCCCGTCGAAGCTGCCGGTGGCGACGATGGTCTCGAGCATCACCTTGGTGCTGATGTAGTCGGCGGCGAGCGGGTAGGTGGGGTTGATGCCGTATTTGGCCTGGGTCAGCTTGACCAGTTCGCGGTTGAGCGGCGTATCGACCTGGTGCCAGTACTGCGCGCCGAGGTACACGCCTTCGAGAATGTCGCTGCCCAGTTCCTGGAACTGATCGAGGCCGGCGGACCATACCAGCAGCACCTTCATGCGTTCCTTGATGCCGAAATTCACCGCCTGGCGCAGGGTGTTGGATGACTGGCTGCCGAAATTCAGCAGCACCAGCACATCGGGTTTGGTGGAAATGGCATTGGTCAGGTAGCCGGAGAACTCCTGCTCCTGCAAGGAGTGGTAGCTGTTGCCGACGTGCTCCAGGCCGTGTTCCTTGAGCACGTTTTTCGCGCCTTCGAGCAAGGCTTCACCGAACACGTATTGCGGGGTGATGGTGTACCAGCGCTTGGCGTCCGGCAGCAGCTTGATCAGCGGCAGCATGGTTTCGCGGATGGCGCCGTAGGTGGGCACCGACCAGCGGAACGTCGCCTTGTTGCAGTCCTTGCCGGTGACTTCATCAGCGCCCACCGGGGTCATGAACACGCCGCCGACCTTGTCGACTTCCTTGGCCACTGCCAGGGCCGACGAGGACAGCGTGCAGCCCTGGAAGAACCGCGCGCCGTCCTGCTGAATCGCCTCCTGCACCTTGCGCACCGCCTTGCCGGCATTGCCCTCGGTGTCGATGACCTTGTAGTGCAACGGGCGGCCGAGCACTTGCGGGTGCTGCTCCACCGCCAGGCGCGAACCCATGTCGGCAAACTTGCCATAGCTGGCAAAGGCGCCAGACATGGACTTGAGGCCGTAAAAGGTAAAGGGCTCGGCGGCGAATGCCGCACGCACGCTCAGCGGGAGGCTGAGGGCGGAGGCGAAGGTGAGACTGGCTTTCAATAACGTACGACGCTGCATGGGGTGACTCCCTGGTTTAGTTATTGGCAGGAGCGGCAAGGGCGATACGGTGGAGCAAGGGCCTGTGGGCAGGCGTTTTTTATTGAGGTGACGCGGGTCTATCGGTTGGAATGCAAACCCAATGTGGGAGGGGGCTTGCTCCCGATGACTGAGTGTCAGTCACTGCATCGGGTGGCTGATCCACCGCTATCGGGAGCAAGCCCCCTCCCACATTGGATTTGTGGTGGTTTAGGAGTGATCGAACTCCAGCAGGAAGTGCGGGCTGACTTGGCCTTCCAGTGCAGTCATGTGGTGTTCGGCATCGCACATGTGTTCATGCATCAAGCTGCGCACCGCGCTTTCATCCCCGGCGCGAAAGGCGATCAGCAATTGCTTGTGGTAGTCGAGGTTGGCCGCATCGAACTGCTTGCGCTTGGGCTTGTAGGCTTTTTTCAGCACCACCAGGTCGCGCAGCAGGTCGTTGAGGAACTGCGCCATGAAACCGAGCAGCGGGTTGGGGCAGGCCTTGGCCAGCAAGTTGTGAAATTCCAGTTCCGCCAGACGCTGTTCGCGCTGGCCGGCTTCGCTGTCTTCGGGGGCGCTGCAAAAGTCCACGTTGTCCTGCAAGGCCTGGTAGTCGCTCTCGCTCAAGCGCCCGAGCACCGACAGCGCCAGCTCCACTTCGATGACCTTGCGCAGTTGGTACACCTGCTCGCCGTCCAGGTGCTGGAAGTGCAGGTAGTTGCGCAGCGCGCGGCTGGCGGGTTCGGTGCCAGCCTGGTTCAGGTAGGCGCCGCCACTGGGGCCGGTGCGCGTGCTCACCAGGCCTTCGACTTCCAGCGCCTTGAGCGCTTCGCGGGCCGAGCCCTTGGAGCACTGGAAGCTTTCCATCAGCTCGCGTTCGGTGGGCAAGCGGTCGCCGGGCTTCAAGGCGTCGGTGACGATGGAGCGCTTGACCGACTCGACGATCACATCGGACAGCTTCTGGCGTTTGCGGCGTAGCGGACGGCTCAGCATGGTTTCGATTTATCGTATTAATGCGGATAAATAGCACTTAATAACGATCGGGCCGCAGCGTCAACGCAGGGTGTCGTTTCTGGCATCAACAGGTCGTAAACGTCAGGGTCAGTCCCAGCCGCCACGGTCCAGGCACCGTGTGTTCGTCGGTGGCTGTTTGCCGAAAACCAGAAAATCACCGAGCCAGCGGCTGACACAGCCGTCACCGCTGGCCTGGGCGGGTTCCTTGAGCAGCAGCAGCTCGACGCCGGCAGCCACCGGCTCGCCGCGCCCGGCGTTGACCAGCACCATGCGCGTGATGCGTTCGGGAAACAGCGTGGCATAGCGGTTGCCCAGTCGCGCCGCGTCGGCATTGCCGACGTAGTTGAGCTGGGCCTCGCCCAATTGCACACGGACATACTCCATATCCCGCGCCGCCTGTTCGACGGCGGTGGCCTGTTGCAGGTCGCGGGGGCTCAGTTCGATTACGTCGTAGCGGTCGACCAACGTGCGGTAAGCCTGGGTGGCATAAGACTCCCAGCGGCCAACGAGATGCAGGGCAAAGGTGGCGTTTTTAGCTGCACGCGGGTCGCCGGACTGGATAAATACCACGCCCTCACGGTTGAGCGGGTCGCGTGCGCCGACGCGTGTCACGCTCAGGCGCAGGCGGCCGCGGTCGGGTGCGGCATAGTCGCGGGGTACCGTCACTTGGCCGCATTGGGTGCGCGCGAGGACTTCTGGGTCGAGCCGTTCAAACGCCGGGAAGGGGCAATCCAGTAACCAGTCGATGGCGGTGGGCGTGATCAAGGGGTCGGCCAGGGCCAGGTGGGCGATCAGCCAGGCGCCGAGGCAAACCAGGCATTTTCCAACAACGCTGGGTTTCATTAAAAGGTCCTGGAAGAGCCGTGTGAAGGCGGCTTTTTTACCAAGGACCTTGGGTCTAATAATGTAAGGCGATTAAACGGTTTGTGTACGAAACTGGAGTTTCGTTTTTCAGTTGCCGCTGCTCCAGCCACCGCCCAGCGCTTTATACAACGCGATGCTGGCCTGCAAGCGCGACAGTCGCAGTTGCACGTTCAAGTCCTGGGCCGCGTACAAGGTGCGTTGGGTTTCCAGCACCGTGAGCAAATCCTCGGCACCGGCCTGGTAACGGCTTTCTGCGATCTGGAACGCGGTCTGTGCCTGTTGCAGCTCCTCGGCTTGCCATTGGCGTTGCTGGTCCAGGCGGGTGATGCTGCTGAGGGCTTTTTCCACGTCGGCAAAGCCGTTGATGATCGCCCCTCGGTAGGTGTGCAGCAGCTCATCCTGGCGCGCGCGGGCCTTGTCGCGTTCCGCGCTTAAACGACCGTTGTTGAAAATCGGGGCTACCAGGCCCGAGGTCAGGGTGTAGAACGGGCTGCGCAGGATGTCGTCGGCCCTGTACGCGCCCGAGCCCAGGGTCGCGCCCAGGGTAACGGCAGGCAACATCGCCGCACGGGCCACGCGCACGTCGGCACTCGCCGCCGCCAGTTGTGCCTCGGCCTGGGCCAGGTCGGGGCGCCGGCTCAATAACTGGCTCGGCACGCCGGGCCCGATGCTTGGCCAGGTCAGTACCTGGAACGCCTCGTTGCCCAGCGCCAGTGCCTGCACGGGCTGGCCGAGCAACGCGGCAAGGGTGATCCGCGAATCTTCGGCCAACTGCTTGATCAGCGGCAGTTGCCGTTGCTGGCTGGCCACCAGGCTTTTCTGTTGCGCCAGCTCCAGGGCTGTGGCGGAACCGGCGTCGTAGCGGGTTTGCACCAGCTTCAGCACATTGCGCGCATTCGCCAGGTTCAGCTCGGCGATCTGCAGGCGCTGGCGCGCGGCCAGGGTTTGCGCGTAGCGGTCAGCCACGTTGCTGAGCAGGGTCAGCTCGACGTTGGCCTGGTCGAACTGGCTGGCCTGCAGGCTCTGCAGTGCGCTGTCCCGTGCGGCGGCGCGGCCGCCCCAGAAGTCGAGTTCGTAGCTGGCCGTGAGGTTGGCGTCATAGCTGCTGACGGTTCTGTTGCTCTCGGTGGCGTTCAGGTCCGAGTTGCCGCTGCCGCGCAGCAGCTTTTCTCGGGTGGCGGTGAGGTTGAACTTGACCTCGGGCAGCAGCGGCGCGCCAGCAATCACCGCCGTGGCCTGCGCCTGGCGCACGCGGGCCATGGCGGCGGCAACGTCGAAACTGTCACGGCGGGCCTGGTCGATCAGGCGGTTGAGCGAGGGGCTGCCAAATTGCGTCCACCAGCGCTGGTTGGCGGCTTGGTTGGCCGCGCGCTCGGCGTATTGCCAGGCGGCGGGCGGCGCGATGCCGCTGTCGCCGGCGGGCGCATTACCCGCACACGCGTTGAGCAACAGGCACAGGCTGAGCAGCGCCAGCGGCGGTGCGAGGGGTCGTTTATTCACTGGTCAACGCCTTAACCGGATCGAGCCGGGCAGCTTTACGGGCCGGCATAAAGCCGAATACGACACCGGTGACCAGCGCGCAGCCAAAGGCGCCAAGCACCGCCATCAGGGAAAACTGCACCGCCACCTCGGCCAGTACCAGCACGCCGCCCACCAGCAAGGCCAGGCCGATCCCGAGCAGCCCGCCGACCACCGAGAGCATCACCGCCTCGGTGAGAAACTGGCGCAGGATGTCGCGCTGACGGGCACCGGTGGCCATGCGGATGCCGATCTCGCGGGTACGTTCGCGCACGGTCATCAGCATGATGTTCATCACGCCGATGCCGCCCACCAACAGGGAAATCGCCGCAATCGAACCGAGCATCAACGACAGTGTGTTGGCCGTGCGCGCCTCGGCCTGGATCATCGCGGCGTTGTTGGTCAGGTGGTAATCGTCCTTGCCCTGGTGCAGGCGATTGAGCAACTGGTCGATGGCCTGCTCGGCGGCGTTCACCCGGGTGGCGTCAGCGGCCGCAATCACCACGTACTCCGGGTTATAGCTGCCGAACAGGCGGATGCTGGCGGCGGAGTAGGGGATGGCAATGCGGTCGTCACTGTCTTTGTTGCCCGAGCTGGAGCCTTTTTCCTGGAGCACGCCCACCACCTGGAACGGCACGTTTTCGATCAGGATGTACTGGCCGATGGGGTTGACCAGGCCTTTGAACAGCTTGTCACGCACCCTTGCGCCGATCACCGCGACGGTGGCGGCGTTGCGTTCGTCGGCTTCGGTAAAGTAGCTGCCCTCGACCACCGGCCAGTTGAAGATGCTCGGAAACTGGGTGTCGTTGCCGCCGACATAGGCGATGTAGTCGATGTTGCCGAAACGCACGCCGGCTTCGGCGCCGTTGACCGGCATGATCCGTTTTACCTGGGGCAGGGTGGCCAGGGCGGCCACATCCTGGGGGGTGATGATGCCCAGGGGCGTGCGCGGGTTGGGCGACGAACCACTGACATACAGGATGTTCGAGCCGAACGCGCCCATCTGCGCCATGACCTGGCGTTTGCTGCCTTCCCCCACGGCCAGCATGACCACCACCGAAGCCACGCCAATAATGATTCCGAGCAAGGTCAGCGCGGTGCGAAAACGGTTGATCCACATCACGCGCCAGGCCGCTTGCAGTGCGTCGAGCAGTTCGGCCTTCCAGGCGCCGTTGTGTTCGGCGCCGTCGACCAGGCGCTGGCGCAGGTCCACGGCCTGCAGCGCAGTGCTGTCCGCTTCGGCAGGCACGCAGGCCTGGGCGCCGGCCGAGTCGCTGATGATCAGGCCGTCGCGAATCTCGATGATGCGGTTGGCCCGTGCGGCCACTTCGCGGTCATGGGTGATCAGGATGACCACATGGCCCTGGCTCGCCAGTTCGTCGAGCAGGCTCATCACTTCGGCGCCGCTGTGGCTGTCGAGGGCGCCGGTGGGTTCGTCGGCGAGGATGATATGCCCGCCGTTCATCAGCGCCCGTGCGATGGACACCCGCTGCTGCTGGCCGCCGGAGAGCTGGTGCGGACGGTTGCCGGTGCGGTCGGCCAGGCCCAGGCGGGTGAGCAGGGCGGTGGCGCGGGCGTGCCGTTCGCTGGCACTGATGCCGGCATAGATCGCCGGCATCTCGACGTTTTCCTGGGCCGATGCCGACGGGATCAAGTGGTAGCCCTGGAACACAAAGCCGAAGGCTTCGCGGCGCAGCCAGGCCAGTTCGTCGCTGCCCAGGTGGGCAACGTTTTCACCGGCGAACAGGTAGTCACCGTCGCTCGGACGGTCGAGGCAACCGAGGATATTCATCAATGTGGACTTGCCGGAGCCGGACGCGCCGACGATGGCGACGAACTCCCCGGCATGGATCGCCAGGTCGATGCCGCGCAGCACGTCGACCTGCGGGCTGTCGCCGCCGCCGTAGGATTTGCGGATGTGCTTGAGTTCGATCAGGGGCGTGGTCAATTCAACCCCCGCTGCTGTCGGCCGGGCCGATCAACAGGTGATCGCCTTCGCTGAGGCCGTCGAGCACCTGGACGCGCAGGCGGTCGCTGACACCCAGGCGCACCGTGCGCTGCTCGATGCTGCCGTTCTTCGCCACCACCCGGGCGATTTGCGTATCCGCGTTGGGCGTGCCCTGCAGCGCGGCGACCGGTACGGTGAGGGCGTCCTTGACCTGGTTTGCGACGAAAAACACTTGGGTGGTCATTTCCGCCATCAGCGCGTTATCGGCGTTGTCCACGTCCAGCAGCACCGTGTACAGCACCACGCGGCCGCTGCCACTTTTGCTGGCGCTGCTCGGGCTGCCGCTGCCCTGGGTTTCGTTCAAGGGTTTGGGCGGGATCGGCAGGATCTGGCGCACGGTGCTGGTCCAACGCCGGCTGCCGCCGCTCAAGGTGGTGAAGTACGCGCTCATACCGGGTTTGACGTGGCCGATATCCGCCTCGGAGACTTCGGCCCACACGGTCATCGGCGACAACCTGGCGATGCGCAGAATCAGCGGGGTTTGTTGTTGCGCGTTGAGCGTCTGGCCGACCCGCGCATCCACCGCGACCACGGTACCGGCCATCGGCGCATAGATACGCGTGTAACCCAGTTCCGCTTCGTCGCTGCGCAGGCTGGCCCGCGCCTGGCGGATCTGGGCCTGGAACATCTCGACCCGCGCCTGGGTCGCGCTCAGTTCGGCCCTGGCGGTTTGTACATCCTCTTCGCGCGTGGCGTTGCCGGCGCTCAAGCGCTGCTGGCGCTGGTACTTCTGGCGCGCCAATGCATGCTGGGCCTGTTGCTCCTGCAACTGCGCCTCAAGGTTTTCGATGGCGTAGCGGCTGGCATCGAGCTTGGCCTTTTGCGTCGAGGGGTCGATCTCTACCAGCAATTGGCCCTCCTTGACCTGGTCGCCGGCTTCGACGTGGATCTTCTGGATCTGCCCGGAAGCCTGGGCGCCCACATCCACATAACGCCGCGGTTGCAGGGTGCCCAGGGCCGTCACGCTGTTTTCGATATCGCCACGGGTGACGGTGACGGTGGCCAGGGTGTCGCGACCCGGCGCCAGGCCTTGCCAGGTGGCAAACGCAACGATGGGAATCAGGCACGCCACCACAAGCAGGGCGCGTCGGGCAGGTCGAGGGCGTTTCATGCGTAGGTTCCAGCCAGGAAAGATCGGGGCGCAGTCGCGCAGAGCTGACAGTTAAACGAAGAAAATGCCGGAGGATTTAGGCGGTTACACGCGCGGTTACAGCTCGCGCGGCGAAAAAAACCGGCCGTTGATGCGAGACTTCTTTAAAAGTAGATGAGAATTACTATAAATTGCACCTACTCAAACTGCCATCATCGATGGGCCTGTTCCTACACGGACTGGCATCGTTAGCACCACGGCCATGGGGCCAGGAGTCATGTTGGAAAACTACTATCGTGAGCTGGTGTGTTTCCTCAACGCCAAGCTGGGCAACCGTCAGGTGGCCGAGGATGTGGTGCATGACGCGTATGTGCGGGTGCTGGAGCGTTCCAGTGACACCCCGATCGAACAGCCGCGCGCGTTCCTGTATCGCACCGCGTTGAACCTGGTGATCGACGGCCATCGGCGCAACGCCCTGCGCCAGGTCGAACCGCTGGAGGTGCTGGACAACGAAGAACGCTTCGCCCCGTGTTCACCCCACGCCAGCCACGACCAGGGCCAGCGCCTGGAGCTGCTCGAGCGCGCCCTGGCCGAGCTGCCGGCGGCCTGTCGCGACAGTTTCCTGCTGCGCAAACTCGACGGCCTGTCCCATCTGCAAATCGCCGAGCGCCTGAGCATTTCGCGCAGCCTGGTGGAAAAGCACATCGTCAATGCCATGAAGCACTGCCGGTCACGCATGCGTGAGTGGGAAGCCCACTGAAGCGGCATTAGTTAAATTTTATTTCACTGTCCTCGTTTCCTATCAACACACGGCCTGTTGTGCAGGCCATGAAGGTATTCCCGCCCCAACCGCCAAGGGGCTTATCCAGAGGACACTGGAATGACACAGGCAATTGCTTCGCCCGCGGTTCACGACCTGATCGGTATCGGCTTCGGCCCTTCGAACCTGGCGCTGGCCATCGCCCTGCAGGAGCGTGAAAGGGCCCAGGGCAAACTGGACGTGCTGTTCCTCGACAAACAAGCCGACTACCGCTGGCACGGCAATACCCTGGTGACCCAGAGCGAACTGCAGATTTCCTTCCTCAAGGACCTCGTGACCCTGCGCAACCCCACCAGCCCGTATTCCTTCGTCAATTACCTGAAGGCCCACGACCGCCTGGTGGACTTTATCAACCTGGGCACGTTCTACCCGTGCCGCATGGAGTACAACGATTACCTGCGCTGGGTCGCCGGGCAATTCCAGGCCCAGGCCCGCTACGGCGAAGAAGTGCTGGCCATCGAGCCGATCCTGCACCAGCAGCAGGTGGAAGCGCTGCGCGTGATCTCCCGTGACGCCCAGGGTGAACAGCATGTGCGCACCACGCGCGCGGTGGTGGTCAGCGCCGGTGGCACGCCGCGTATTCCCGAAGCGTTCAAGGCGCTCAAGGGCGACAGCCGGGTGTTCCACCATTCCCAGTACCTGGAGCGCATGGCCAGCCAGCCCTGTGTCGACGGCAAGGCCATGCGCATCGCGGTGATCGGCGGCGGCCAGAGCGCGGCCGAAGCCTTTATCGACCTCAACGACAGCTTCCCCTCGGTGCAGGTCGACCTGATCCTGCGCGGCTCGGCGCTCAAACCCGCCGACGACAGCCCGTTCGTCAACGAAGTGTTTTCGCCGGCCTTTACCGACCTGGTGTTCCAGCAAGTCGGCGCCGAGCGTGAGCGGCTGGTTGCCGAGTACCAGAACACCAACTACTCGGTGGTGGACCTGGACCTGATCGAACGTATCTACGGCATTTTCTATCGGCAGAAAGTCTCCGGCATCGCACGCCAGGCGTTCCGCACCATGACCGTCGTCGAAAAGGCCAGCCCCGGCCCGCTCGGCATCGAACTGGTGCTGCGCAACAACGCCAGCGGCGAAACCAGCGTCGGCCACTACGACGCGGTGATCCTCGCCACCGGTTACGAGCGCCAGATGCACCGCGAACTGCTCGCGCCGCTGCACGCCTACATGGGCGACTTCGACGTGGCCCGCGACTACCGTATCGTCACCGATGAGCGCTGCAAGGCGGGTATCTATATCCAGGGATTCAGCCAGGCCAGCCATGGCTTGAGCGATACGTTGCTGTCGGTACTGCCGATTCGCGCGGATGAGATTGCGGCGTCGTTGTATGCGCTGGACCATCACCGTGGCAAGGCGCGTTCGGTGCAGGACGTGCTGTTGGCTACTGCCAGCTGACCTGTCCCTCTGTAGGAGCGAGCTTGCTCGCGAAGAACGCAAGAGCGCCGCGTTAATCCAGACAAGGCGCGTTATCGTTGACGTTCTTCGCGAGCAAGGGCTAGCCGCCCGCCTCGCTCCTACAGACGGCACTTGTGACTGGGGGTGGCTGCTGGTACTGTACAAAAAACCAGTATTGGTAGTTCTCCATGCAGTTGATCGAAAAACTCAGCATCCTCGCCGACGCCGCCAAGTACGACGCGTCATGCGCCAGCAGTGGCGCACCCAAGCGCAGCTCCGAAGGCAAGGCGGGGCTGGGTTCCACCGATGGCATGGGGATTTGCCACAGCTATACGCCAGACGGCCGTTGCGTGTCGCTGCTCAAGGTGTTGCTCACCAACTTCTGTCTCTACGACTGCCAGTATTGCGTCAACCGCCGTTCCAGCGATGTGCCCCGTGCGCGGTTCAGCCCGGAGGAGGTGGTCACCCTGACCCTGGACTTCTACAAGCGCAACTGCGTCAGCGGCCTGTTTCTCAGTTCCGGCATCATCCGTTCGGCCGACTACACCATGGAGCAATTGGTGCGGGTCGCCAGGCTGTTGCGCGAGGAGCATGACTTTCGCGGCTATATCCACCTCAAGACCATTCCCGAAGCCGACCCGGCGCTGATCGCCGAGGCCGGGCGTTATGCCGACCGCCTGAGCGTGAATATCGAACTGCCCACCGATGCCAGCCTGCAAACCCTGGCGCCGGAAAAGCAGATCGTCTCGATCAAGCAGGCCATGCAAACCATCTACACCGGTGAGCAGACCGTGCTCAACGAACCCCGCGCGCCGCGCTTCGCCCCGGCCGGGCAGAGCACGCAGATGATCGTCGGCGCCGACGACACCGACGACAGCACCATCCTGCACGGTGCCGAAGCCCTGTATGGCAATTACAAGCTGCGCCGCGTGTATTACTCGGCCTTCAGTCCCATCCCTAACAGCCCGAAAAGCGTGCCCTTGGCCGCGCCGCCACTGATGCGCGAGCATCGTTTGTACCAGGCCGATTTTCTATTGCGCAGCTACGGTTTCAGCGCCAACGAGCTGTTCGAAGGCCCCGGCCACCTGGCGTTGGATATCGACCCCAAGCTGGCCTGGGCCCTGGAACATCGCGAGGTGTTCCCTCTGGACCTGAACCGCGCCGAACCGACCTTGATCGCGCGCATCCCCGGCATTGGCCTGCGCACCACCCAGCGCCTGGTCGACCTGCGCCGCGAACGCAAGATCCGCTTCGAAGACCTGGCGCGCATGCGCTGCGTGCTGGCCAAGGCCAAGCCGTTTTTCATCACCAGCGATTACCACCCCCAACAAGCGGACACCACCAGCGTTTTGCTGCGCGAGCAGCTGCGTGATCGCCCGCAACCGCAACAGATGGGGTTGTGGGGATGATCAGCCTGGAATGCGACAACCTGTTCAGCACCTGGCGCGAACAGGCGCGCTGGCTGCTCAGCCATCAGGTCGACCCCAGCCAGGTGAGTTGGGGCGAAGCCGAGGTGGCGGATCTGTTTGCCACCGACGAGCCGATTCCGCCTGGGCCTGGCCCGTTCCAGGCGCGCATTCCCAAGGTATTGCTGCACTTGCTGGAGTCGGCCGCCTGCTACCACGGCGACCAGCGCTGGAGTTTGCTGTACGAGGTGTTGTGGCGGGTCAGCCATGGCGATCGCACGGCGATGCTTGCCGGTGACAAGTTGGGCAGCGAGTTGCAGCGACGCATCAAGCAGGTCAGTCGTGAAGCCCACCACTTGCACGCATTTGTACGGTTTATCGCATTGCCGCCGGGGGCAGGGCCGGAGCTGCCGGAGTACGTGGCCTGGCACGAACCGGCCCACGATATTCTGCACAGCGCCAGCCAGCATTTTGTCGGGCGCATGGGCCGGCATCGCTGGATGATCGCAACGCCCCTGGACGGGGTGTATTACGACGGCGAGCAATTGATTCACCAACGCCAGTGCCCCGAGGCTTGGCAGCAACTGGCGCAGAATGTCGAGGATCCGCACAGCGCCATGTGGTTGACCTACTACAGCCACATCTTCAACCCGGCGCGGTTGAACCCCAAGGTGATGGAAGGACATTTGCCGAGCCGGTTCTGGAAGAACCTGCCGGAGGGCAAGTTGATTCCGGGGCTTATCAGCGAGGCGCGTACGGGCAAGCAGAAAGATGGGCAGGCCAAGCTGGTTGGCGCCAAGCCCGGCAAACGTATTTCAAGTGGGCACGGTTAGAAAATGTGGGAGGGGGCTTGCCCTGATGCCAGTAAGTCAAGGCGACACCGAACCTGTGGCGAGGGAGCTTGCTCCCGCTGGACTGCGCAGCAGTCCTATTGTTTGGGGCCGCTTCGCGCCCCAGCGGGAGCAAGCTCCCTCGCCACAAGTTAGTTCTCGCTCCTGCTACTTCTTAACTGACTGGCATTAGAGCTTGCCCCCGATGGCCATAGGTATCTACACGATTTTGTAGCAGCAGCCTACGGTAACCACAATGCGAAGCGAGCCGCTCTTGCTTTTGCTTTTGCTTTTGATCTTAGGCGCCCCGTTAAACCACGCTGGCCGGAATTCGACAGTGATTTGGGGGGTAAACCGGCAGGGATGCCGGTTTAGCCGCCCCGCGCCATGGATGGCGCGTGGCGGCGGCCCCCCAAATCACTGTCGGATTACGGGCACACCGAGCCTAGGCGAGGTGCCGAGTGGTGGGGCAAGAGCGTTTTGCTTACTTTTGCGCTTTTCAAAAGTGAGACGCCGTAAGGGCGGAACCCATAGCAGCCGTTACCGCAGCAACGGATATGTACTCGCTCTGATCCAACATCCTGGTCGGCTGTCAGGCCGCCATCGGGGGCAAGTCGAATCGTCGCACCGCCCCTCCCACATTTGGATCGCGCGGCATCAGGCAGATAGCTATAGGCCGCCAGGCCGCCACGGGAGCAAGCTCCCTCGCCACAGGTTCGGTGTCGCCTTAACTGACTGGCGTTAGGGCACCGCCCCTCCCACATTGGTATTGTGGTGTTTGTTATAGCGCCGTCAGCCAGGAGCAAGCATGTCTACCGTCGTTCGTAGTGCCCAAGCCTCAGATGCCGAAGGCATCAGCCAAGTCATCCTCGCCGCCTTGCACGGCAGCAATGCACGGGATTACCCGGCGGATGTGATCGCTCGCGTGGCGAGCAATTTCACACCCGAGGCGGTTTTGGAACTGCTCAAGCGTCGTGTGGTGCTGGTGGCGGTAAAAGCCGATGTGATCGTCGCCACGGCGGCGCTGGACGCCAATGTGGTGCGCTCGGTATTCGTCAACCCAGCGCTGCAAGGGCAGGGCATTGGCCGGCTGCTGATGATCGAGATCGAACTGCGCGCCCGTGAAGCCGGGGTCAGCGTGTTGAGTGTGCCGTCTTCGCTGACCGCCGAGCCGTTCTATAGCAAGCTGGGTTTTCATACCGTGCGCGATGTCTACCACGGCAACGAGCGCACGCTGGTCATGGAAAAGGCGCTGCTGTCTCGGCACCCCATCGGCCCGTATCGCGACCGCCAGCACCGTGCGCAGGTGGTTGCCTTATGGCAGGAAGCGTTCGGCTATGACACCGCGCATAACCTGCCGACCCTGGCGATCGATAAGAAGCTGGCGGTCAATGACGGGTTGTTTTTTGTCGCCACCGATAAAAAAACCGTGATCGGCACGATCCTCGCCGGGTACGACGGCCATCGTGGCTGGCTGTATTCGGTGGCGGTGCACGCCGACTATCGTCGCCACGGCCTGGGATCATCGTTGGTGCGTCACGCGGAACAGGCGTTGACGGCGCTGGGTTGCATGAAGATCAACCTGCAGATCACCAGCGGCAATGATGCGGTAGCGGGGTTTTACGAGGCGTTGGGGTATGGGGTGGAACAGAGGATCAGCATGGGCAAGAAGATTGCCAGTAACATCCCCCAATCTTGAAAATACCGGGAATCAAAATGTGGGAGGGGGCTTGCTCCCGATAGCAATGTGTCAGTCACCGAAGATGTTGACTGATACACCGCCATCGGGAGCAAGCCCCCTCCCACATTGGGTTTTGCGTTGTGGCCATTAGACCTTGACGATCCAACCTGCTGGCGCTTCAACGTCACCGGTCTGCACGCCCGTCAGCTCTTTGTAGAGCTTCTGGGTAACCGGGCCCACTTCGGTCTCGCTGTGGAATACATGCAGTTTACCGTTGTACTGGATGCCTCCGATCGGCGAGATCACCGCAGCGGTGCCGCAGGCGCCGGCTTCCTTGAATTGGTCCAGCTTGTCGATGAACACTTCGCCCTCGACCACGGTAAGGCCCAGGCGGCTCTGGGCCAGTTCGATCAGCGACAGGCGGGTGATGCCTGGCAGTACCGAAGGCGACTTCGGCGTGATGAACTGGTTGTCATGGGTGATGCCGAAAAAGTTGGCCGAGCCGACTTCTTCGATTTTCGAATGGGTCATCGGGTCCAGGTAGATCGCGTCGGCGAAGCCGGATTTTTTCGCTTCCGAACCTGGCATCAGGCTGGCGGCATAGTTACCGCCGACTTTCGCGGCACCGGTGCCCTGTGGCGCGGCGCGGTCGAACGTGGAGATCTGGAAGTTGTGGGGCACCAGGCCGCCTTTGAAATAGGCGCCGACCGGGATGCAGAACACCGAGAAGATGAACTCCGGCGCGCTGCGCACACCGATGTTGTCACCGGTGCCGATCACGAAGGGGCGCAGGTACAGCGCGCCGCCGCTGCCGTAAGGCGGGATGAAGCGCTCGTTAGCCTTGACCACTTGTTTGCAGGCATCGATGAACGCATCGGTCGTCACATGCGGCATCAGCAGGCGGGCACAGCTGCGCTGCATGCGCGCGGCGTTCTGGTCCGGACGGAACAGGTTGATCGAGCCGTCCTTGCAGCGGTAGGCCTTGAGGCCTTCAAAGCACTGTTGGCCGTAGTGTAGCGCGGTGGAGCCTTCGCTGATGTGCAGCACGTTGTCGTCGGTCAGGGTGCCGTCTTGCCATTCGCCGTTTTTCCAGACCTGGAGAAACCGCTTGTCGGTCTTGATGTAGTCAAAACCCAGCGTGTCCCAATTGATGCTCTCGTTACCCATGACACCCTCTATCTTGGTCAAGTCGGATTTTTTCTGGATGGGCGCAACAATACTTCATTCGCGGGCCCGTTCGCATCCCCTGTATCTGCAAGCTTGTTGTGGCGAGGGAGCTTGCTCCCGTTCGACTGCGCAGCAGTCGCCGGCTTTTGGGGGCGCTTCGCACCCCAGCGGGAGCAAGCTCCCTCGCCACAAGAGCTATAGATGCAACGCGTGGCCCAGGGCGCGCAGCGCCGCTTCCTGTACGGCTTCACCCAGCGTCGGATGGGCATGGATGGTGCCGGCCACATCTTCCAGGCGCGCGCCCATTTCCAGGCTCAGGCCAAACGCTGTGGACAGCTCGGACACGCCAGCGCCCACCGCCTGCCAGCCGACAATCAGGTGATTGTCACGCCGCGCCACCACCCGCACGAAACCGGTGTTCGACTCCAGGGTCATGGCCCGGCCGTTGGCGGCGAAGGGGAAGCTCGACACGATGCACTCCACACCGGCCGCCTTGGCTTCGTCAGGCGTCTTGCCGACCACCACCAGTTCCGGGTCGGTAAAGCATACGGCCGGGATCGCCGCCGGGTTGAATTCGCGGGATTTGCCACTGATCAGTTCGGCAACCATTTCGCCCTGGGCCATGGCGCGGTGCGCCAGCATTGGCTCGCCGCTCAGGTCGCCGATAGCCCAGACGTTGCGCATGCTGGTCTGGCAACGGCTGTCGATCTTGATCGCCGCGCCGTTCATCGCCAGGTTCAGCGCTTCGAGGTTCCAGCCCTGGGTGTTGGGTTTGCGACCCACGGCCACCAGCACCTGGTCGGTCTCCAGCGCCAGCGTGTCGCCATTAGGGTCGCGCACCTGCAGGCGGTTGTCGGTAAACCCAGTGACGGCGTGCTGGAGGTACAGCTTGATGCCCAGTCGTTTGAGCGACTCGCCGACCGGTTGGGTCAGCTCGGCGTCATAGGCCGGCAGGATGCGCTCCTGGGCCTCGACCACACTGACCTCGGCCCCGAGCTTGCGGTAGGCAATCCCCAGCTCCAGGCCGATATAACCGCCGCCCACCACGATCAGCCGCTTCGGCACACGGGTCGGTGCCAGGGCTTCGGTGGACGAAATGACCGGCCCGCCCAGCGGCAGCATCGGCAGCTCGACGCTTTTCGAACCGGTGGCCAGCAGCAGGTGTTCGCACTGAATGCGCTGGTCGCCCACGTCGACCGTCTTGCCGTCCACCACCTTGGCCCAACCGTGAACCACCTGCACCTTGTGTTTTTTCAGCAGCGCGGCGACGCCGGTGGTCAGGCGGTCGACGATACCGTCTTTCCATTCCACGCTTTTGCGGATGTCCAGGGTGGGCACATCCATTTCGATGCCCAGGGGCGAGCCCTGGCTGTGGTGAACGCTTTGCTGGAACTGTTCGGCCACGTGGATCAAGGCTTTGGACGGAATGCAGCCGATGTTCAGGCAGGTACCGCCCAGCGCCTGGCCTTCCACCAAAATGGTCGGGATGCCCAGCTGGCCGGCGCGAATCGCGGCCACATAACCGCCCGGGCCGCCGCCGATAATCAGCAGGGTGGTGTGTAATGTCTGAGTCATGCCCTTACTCCAGGAACAGGCTGGCGGGTTGTTCGAGCAGGCCCCGAATGGCCTGGATGAATTGCGCCGCGTCCATGCCATCGACCACGCGGTGATCGAACGAGCTGGAGAGGTTCATCATCTTGCGCACCACGATCTGGCCCTTGATCACCATGGGCCGCTCGACGATGCGGTTGACGCCGACGATGGCGACTTCCGGCAGGTTCAGTACCGGCGTGCTGACAATCCCGCCCAGCGCGCCGAGGCTGGTCAGGGTGATAGTCGAGCCCGACAGCTCGTCGCGGCTGGCCTTGCCAGTGCGCGCAGCCGTGGCCAAGCGTGCGATTTCTTCGGCATTGCCCCACAGGCTGCGGGCTTCGGCGTGGCGCACCACCGGCACCATCAGGCCAACGTCGCTCTGGGTGGCGACGCCCACATGCACCGCACCGAGGCGGGTGATGACCTGGGCTTCGTCGTCGTAGCGCGCGTTGATCTGGGGGAAATCGCGCAGTGCCACCACCATGGCGCGCACGATGAACGGCAACAGGGTCAGCTTGCCGCGGGTGGCGCCGTGTTTTTCATTGAGGTGCACGCGCAGCTCGTCCAGCGCCGTGACGTCGATTTCTTCCACATAGCTGAAATGCGCAGCGCGGCGGGTGGCGTCCTGCATGCGCTGGGCGATCTTGCGGCGCATGCCGATCACCGGAATCTGGTGCTCGTCGTTGCGTTCGGCGTAGGGGTTGGCCGCTGTCGCGGTGTTGCTCGTGCCTTGCTGAAGGTAGGCGTCGAGGTCTTCATGCAGAATCCGCCCGGCCGGGCCTGTGCCCTGTACCAGGCGCAACGCAATACCCGCATCCAGCGCACGCTTGCGCACGGCGGGAGAAGCCAGCGGGCGGTCAGCCGCATCGCGGGCCACGGGGGCTTGAGGTTTGGTGGCGACAGGCGCGGGCTTGGCTTCAACCGGTGCCGGTTTGCTCTCCACCACCGGCGCGGCTTTTTCTACCGGTGCGGCCACGGCTGGCGCTTCCCTGGCGTTACCCGCGCCTTCCACCTCAATGCTGATCAAAATACTGCCCACCGCCATGACTTCACCCGGCTCGCCGCCGAGGGAAATCACCTTGCCGTGGACCGGCGAGGGAATATCCACCATCGCCTTGTCGGTCATCACATCCGCCAGCACCTGGTCTTCGACGACCATGTCGCCGACCTTGACATGCCACTGCGACAGTTCAACTTCCGCGATGCCTTCGCCAATGTCCGGCATCTTGATTACGTGCGTGCCCATTCAGACCTCCATGACCCGTTTCAACGCCGCGCCCACTCGGGACGGGCCTGGGAAATACGCCCACTCCTGCGCGTGCGGGTAGGGGGTGTCCCAGCCGGTGACGCGCTCGATCGGCGCTTCCAGGTGGTGGAAGCAATGTTCCTGCACCAGCGCCACCAGCTCGGCGCCAAATCCGCAGGTGCGCGTGGCTTCGTGCACCACGACGCAACGGCCGGTCTTTTTCACCGAGTTGACGATGGTTTCCAGGTCCAGCGGCCACAGGCTGCGCAGGTCGATGACTTCGGCGTCGATGCCGGTTTCTTCGGCGGCGACTTGCGACACGTACACGGTGGTGCCGTAGGTCAGCACGGTCACGGCCGAACCCGGACGCACGATGGCGGCCACGTCCAGCGGCACGGTGTAGTAACCGTCCGGCACTTGCGCTTGCGGGTGTTTCGACCACGGCGTCACCGGGCGGTCGTGGTGGCCATCGAACGGGCCGTTATACAGGCGCTTGGGTTCAAGGAAGATCACCGGGTCATCGTTTTCGATGGAGGCGATCAGCAGGCCCTTGGCGTCGTAAGGGTTGGACGGCATCACCGTGCGCAGGCCGCAGACCTGGGTGAACACCGCTTCGATACTCTGGCTGTGGGTCTGGCCGCCGTAGATGCCGCCGCCGCACGGCATGCGCATGGTCAAGGGCGCGGTGAACTGACCGGCCGAGCGATAACGCAGACGCGCGGCCTCGGAGATGATCTGGTCGGTGGCGGGGTAGACGTAGTCGGCGAACTGGATTTCCGCGATCGGGCGCAGGCCGTAGGCGCCCATGCCCACCGCCACGCCGATGATGCCGCTTTCGGAAATCGGCGCGTCGAATACCCGTGAGCTGCCGTACTTGGTCTGCAGGCCTTCGGTGCAACGGAACACGCCGCCGAAGTAACCGACGTCCTGGCCGAACACCACCACGTTGTCGTCACGTTCAAGCATCACATCCATGGCCGAGCGCAGGGCCTGGATCATGGTCATGGTGGTGGTGGTCATGGCGGTTTCCAGTTCGATGCTGTTGTTGTGATCGTTCATGTCAGACCCCCAGCTCTTGACGCTGGCGCTTCAAGTGCTCCGGCATCTCTTTATAAACGTCTTCGAACATGGTCGCGGCGCTTGGAATCTGGCCGCCGGCGAGGGTGCCGTACTGTTCGGCCTGTTTTTGCGCGGCGATCACTTCGGCTTCAAGTTCGGCGCTGACTGCCGCGTGCTCCTCTTCGGACCACTGGCCAATCCGGATCAGGTGCTGCTTGAGACGGGCAATCGGGTCGCCCAGGGGGAAGTGGCTCCAGTCATCGGCAGGGCGGTACTTGGACGGATCATCCGAGGTCGAGTGCGGGCCGGCGCGGTAAGTGACCCACTCGATCAGGCTCGGCCCCAGGTTACGGCGCGCACGCTCGGCGGCCCAGGCAGACGCGGCGTACACCGCGATAAAGTCGTTGCCGTCGACCCGCAGGGAAGCGATGCCGCAACCCACGCCGCGTCCGGCGAAGGTAGTGGCTTCACCACCGGCGATGGCCTGGAAGGTCGAGATGGCCCATTGGTTATTCACCACGTTGAGGATCACCGGGGCGCGGTAGACGTGGGCGAAGGTGAGGGCGGTGTGGAAGTCCGATTCTGCGGTGGCGCCGTCGCCGATCCAGGCCGAGGCGATCTTGGTATCGCCCTTGATCGCCGAGGCCATGCCCCAGCCCACGCCCTGTACGAACTGGGTGGCGAGGTTGCCGGAAATGGTGAAGAAGCCGGCGTCCCTGACCGAGTACATGATCGGCAACTGGCGGCCCTTGAGCGGGTCGCGCTCGTTGGACAGCAATTGGCAGATCAGGTCGACCAGCGGCACGTCGCGGGCCATCAGAATGCTTTGCTGGCGGTAGGTGGGGAAGCACATGTCGTCGATGTTCAAGGCCAGGGCCTGGGCGCTGCCAATGGCTTCTTCGCCTAGGCTCTGCATGTAGAACGACATTTTTTTCTGGCGCTGGGCGACCACCATGCGGTTGTCGAAGATGCGCGTCTTGAGCATCGCGCGCATGCCTTTGCGCATGATGTCGGCGCTGACACCCTCGGCCCACGGGCCCAAGGCCTGGCCCTGGTCGTCGAGCACGCGGATCAGGCCCTTGGCCAGGTCGGCGGTGTCGGCCGGCTCTACATCGATGGCGGGTTTGCGCACCAGGCCGGCGTCGGTCAGGCGCAGGTAGGTGAAGTCGGTCTTGCAGCCTGGACGGCCCGAGGGTTCAGGGACGTGCAGGCGCAGCGGTTCGTACGGCTGGGTCATGGCTTCTACGCTCGATCTTGTGAATTTCTTGTAGTGGGCGCGCTAGCTGACAGTCAGTCTTCGGGTAGAAGAAATCTTGTCCTACAACAATCATAGGCGTGGCGTAGAAGAATATTTATCTGTGTTTCGTTGCGCTCAGGATCATTTGCGGATAAAAAATCTGCATAAACATAATAAACAGGTGATTTTGTCTCATGCGCAAACTGGACCGTACCGATATCGGCATTCTCAACGCCCTGCAGGAGAACGCGCGCATCACCAACGCCGACCTGGCCCGCTCGGTCAACCTGTCGCCCACGCCGTGCTTCAACCGGGTCAAGGCGATGGAGGAGTTGGGCCTGATTCGCGAGCAGGTGACGCTGCTGGACGCCGACCTGCTGGGATTGCATGTGAATGTGTTCATCCATGTGAGCCTGGAAAAGCAGAATGAACTGGCGTTGCAGCAGTTCGAAGGGGCGATCTCCGACCGGCCGGAAGTGATGGAGTGTTACCTGATGGCCGGCGACCCGGATTATCTGATCCGGGTGCTGGTGCCGACGATCCAGGCCCTGGAGCGCTTCATGATGGACTTTCTGACCAAGGTGCCGGGGGTGGCGAACATCCGTTCCAGCTTTGCCTTGAAGCAAGTGCGCTACAAAACCGCACTGCCACTGCCAGCCAACGGCATCAGCCTAGGTACCTGACTCAACACGGAACAAAATGTGGGAGGGGGCTTGCTCCCGATGGCGGTGTGACAGTCAACTTATCTGTAGCTGACCCACCGCTATCGGGAGCAAGCCCCTCCCACATTTGGTCCCGTGTTCCTAAAGCTGGTTGAGGGGAATCTTCAGATAGGTCACGCCGTTTTCTTCCGCCGGCGGCATATTCCCCGCCCGCACATTCACCTGGATCGCCGGCAACAGCAGCGTCGGCATTCCCAGCCCCGCATCACGGGCGGTGCGCATCGCTACAAATGCCGCTTCGTCGACCCCGTCATGCACATGGATATTCCCCGCCCGTTGTTCCGCCACCGTGGTCAGGCACTTGGCCTCACGGCCCTCGGGTGGGTAGTCGTGGCACACATACAATTTGGTATCCGAAGGGAAGGCCAGCAACTTGCGCATCGATGCGTACAACTGGCGCGCATCGCCGCCGGGGAAGTCGCAGCGCGCGGTGCCGACGTCGGGCATGAACAGGGTGTCGCCCACCAGGATCAAGCGCCCGTCGATCAGGTAAGCCATATCCGCCGGGGTATGCCCGGGCACATGCAGCGCCTGGGCCTGCAGGCCGCCAATGTGAAAGATCTCATCCGGCGCAAACAAGTGGTCGAACTGCGAGCCATCGACGCGAAACTCCGGCTCCAGGTTGAACAGGTGCTTGAACACGCCCTGCACCTGGCTGATGGACTGGCCGATGGCAATCTTGCCGCCCAGGGTGCGTCGCAGGTAAGGCGCGGCGGACAGGTGGTCGGCATGGGCATGGGTTTCCAGCAGCCATTGCACCTTGAGGTCATGCTCTTGGACAAACGCAATCACCTGATCGGCCTGCGTGGTCTCGGTGCGCCCGGAAGCCGGGTCGTAGTTGAGCACCGAGTCGACGATGGCGCAGGCACCGCCGTGCGCTTCATAGACGACGTAGGTATAGGTCGACGATGCCTCGTCCAGAAAGGCTTGAATCAACGCTGGCATGGCGGCTGTCCCCGATACGGAAAAAAGTGGTTACAATCAGTTTACGTTTACACATAATGTTTTGAGCTTAAGTGAGACAAAGGAGCCGAGGCAAATGGAATCTACGTTGAGTGAGGGCGAAGTCGCCCAGTTGCGTGCATCGGCGTCCAAGGCCTGTTCCCTGCTCAAGGCGTTGGCCAACGAAGACCGCCTGTTGATCCTGTGCCAGCTGACCCAGGGCGAGCGCAACGTCGGCGAGCTGGAAGCGCTGACCGGCGTACGTCAGCCTACGCTGTCACAACAGTTGGGCATCCTGCGTGACGAAGGGTTGGTTGCCACCCGTCGGGAAGGCAAATACATCTTCTACGGATTGGCCAGCCACGAAGTGATTCAAGTGATGAAGACCCTGTCCGGCCTGTACTGCGGCGCGGTCATAAAAAGCTGGGCGTGACGCCATCCGGCAGCGACCCTTGTGTGCACTGACTCAAAAAGGCAGCAGACAATGACCGAACAACACTGGGGACCTACCATCAGTGGCGATATCGTAGTCATCGGTGGCGGCTCCGCAGGCATCGGCCTGCTGGCCAGCCTGCTCAAGCGCGACCCGCACCTGAACATCACCCTGATCGAACCCAACGACTTCCATTGCTATCAACCCGCCTGGACCCTGGTCGGCGGCGGCGCCTATAACCTGCAAAAGACCCGGCGCCCGCTGGCCGACGTACTGCCCAACGGCGTCACCTGGATCCAGGCCGCGGTCAGCCAGTTGCTGCCTGACGAGCAGAGCCTGGTGCTCGACAACGGCCAGCGTGTCAGTTGGCGCCACTTGATCGTCTGCCCCGGCCTGCGCCTGGCCTGGGAAAAGATCGAAGGCCTGCAAGATACCCTCGGCCGCCATGGCGTCACCTCCAACTACAGCTACGAGCATGCCGCCTACACCTGGCAACTGGTGCAGCAACTCAACGGCGGCAAGGCGCTTTTCACCCAGCCGGCCATGCCGATCAAATGCGCCGGCGCACCGCAGAAGGCCCTGTACCTGTCCTGCGATCATTGGCTCAGGCAGGGCACCCTGAAAAACATCGAGGTGGAATTCAACCTGGCCGGTGCCGCGCTGTTCGGCGTGCCGGCCTTTGTGCCGCCGTTGATGAAATACGTCGAGAAATACAACGCACGCCTGGCGTTCAATGCCAACCTGATCAAGGTCGATGGCCCGGCACGCAAGGCCTGGTTTGAAGTCAAGGACGCGGAAGGCAACGTCAGCCTCGTTGAAAAAACCTTCGATCTGCTGCATGTGGTACCGCCGCAAGTCTCCCCGGATTTTATCCGCCAAAGCCCGCTGGCCGACGCCGGCGGCTGGTGCGAAGTGAACCCCCACAGCCTGCAACACCTGCGTTACCCGCATATCTTCGGCCTCGGCGATGTGTGCGGCACTACCAACGCCAAGACCGCTGCGGCGGTGCGCAAGCAAATCGTGGTGGTTGCCGAGAACCTGCTGGCCCTGCGCAAGCAGGCGCCGCTGCCGCTCAAGTACGACGGCTATGGCTCCTGCCCGTTGACGGTGGAGAAGGGCAAGGTGGTGCTGGCCGAGTTCGGTTATGGCGGCAAGCTGCTGCCGACTTTTCCTCTCGACCCGACCCAGGCACGCCGCTCGATGTGGTTCCTTAAGGCCACGTTGCTGCCATGGTTCTACTGGAACGGCATGCTCAAGGGCCGCGAGTGGCTGACCCGCCTGAGCAAGGTGGACTGAATGCTGCTGGCGAGTGTGTTGGGTGTATTGATGGGCCTGGTCATGGGCCTGACCGGTGCGGGCGGCGGCATCCTCGGGGTGCCGGCATTAGTGCTGGGGTTGGGACTGACCATGACCCAGGCCGCGCCGGTGTCATTGCTCGCGGTGGGCGCGGCGGCGGCGGTGGGCGCGATTGACGGCTTGCGCCACGGCCTGGTGCGTTACCGCGCGGCCTTATTGATCGCGTTGCTGGGCGCGCTGTTTTCGCCGCTGGGGGTGTTCGTCGCCCATCAACTGTCGGAGCCGGTGCTGATGGGCCTGTTCAGCGCATTGATGGTGCTGGTGGCCTGGCGCATGTTGCGGCGCGAAAAGGTCGAGGCCGGGCCGAGCGACCATGGCGCCGCCTCCTGGGGCCAGAAGAATTGCATGCTCAACCAGCAGACCGGCCGTCTGGCCTGGACCGCCAAGTGCAGCGCGACCCTGGCGGCGCTGGGTGCGGTGACGGGCGCCGTGTCGGGGCTGCTCGGTGTGGGCGGCGGCTTCCTGATCGTGCCGGCGTTCAAGCAACTCACCGATGTGCAGATGCGCGGGATTGTCGCCACCTCGTTGATGGTCGTCAGCCTGCTGTCGTTGATCGGCGTGGTCGGGGCCTTTCACGCCGGGGTGAGCATCGAGCCGGTGGGCTGGGCCTTTATCGGCGCGAGTATCGTCGGCATGTTGGCCGGGCGCCGCTTGTGCTCGGTGATGCCTGCGCGTGCGCTGCAGGTGGGCTTCGCCAGTCTGTGTGTGATTGTGGCCGCAGGCATGCTGCTCAAGGCTTTCTAGGGACCCTCAGTTATGCGCTCAAAAGTGACAAAATGAACCCCGCTCAGGTTTACTGTTCTCTGAGTCATGGCTTCACCGGCCTTGCGCGTCGGTTCATCAAGGTCACCGAATGGATAAATACACACCACACGCCTGGCAACCCCACGAGCGGCCGAGCCTGCCCGGCTCGCCGTCGACGCCGTTGCACCCCACTCACAAGCGCTGGCTGTTTGCGCTGGTCGGCGTACTGGTGGCAATCACCGGCGGGTTGGGCAACGCGCTGGTCATCGCCAACCTGCAATACCTGCAAGGCGCTCTGGGTGCGACCACGGCGGAAATGGCCTGGCTGCCCGCCGCCTACGTGATGACCAACGTGTGCATGAACCTGCTGCTGGTGAAGTTTCGCCAGCAGTTCGGCCTGCGCGCGTTTACCGAAGTGTTCCTGGTGCTGTATGCGCTGGTGACCTTCGGCCACTTGTTCGTCAACGATCTCAACTCGGCCATCGCCGTGCGCGCGGCCCATGGCATGGTGGGGGCCGCGCTGAGTTCGTTGGGCTTGTACTACATGATCCAGGCGTTCCCGGCCAAATGGCGCTTGAAAGCCTTGGTGTTGGGGCTGGGCACGGCGCAGCTGGCATTACCCCTGGCGCGGCTGTTCTCCGAGGATTTGCTGCAGATCGCCGAATGGCGTGGCTTGTACCTGTTCGAGCTGGGCCTGGCGTTGATTTGCCTGGGCTGTGTGTTCCTGCTCAAGCTGCCGCCCGGCGACCGCTTCAAGACCTTTGAAAAACTTGATTTCCTCACCTTCGCGATCCTGGCCACCGGCGTCGCCTTGCTCTGCGCGGTGTTGTCCCTGGGGCGCATCGACTGGTGGCTGGAAGCGCCGTGGATCGGCGTCGCCTCGGCCTGTTCGCTGGTGCTGATCATGGCCGGGCTGGCCATTGAGCATAACCGCGCCAACCCGCTGCTGATGACCCGCTGGCTGGGCAGCGGCACCATGATTCGCCTGGCATTGGCGGTGATCCTGATTCGCATGGTGCTGTCCGAACAATCCACCGGCGCGGTAGGTTTCATGCAGATGCTGAACATGAGTTACCAGCAGATGCATACGCTGTACGTGGTGATGCTGGCCGGGGCGATTGCCGGGCTGGTGGTCAGCGCCTTGACGATCAACCCGGCGCACTTGTTGATGCCGCTGGTGATTTCCCTGGCGCTGATGGCGACCGGGTCGGTGATGGACAGTTTTTCCAGCAACCTGACACGGCCGCAGAACCTGTATATCAGCCAGTTCCTGCTAGGCTTTGGCGGTACCTTCTTTCTCGGGCCGACCATGGTGCTGGGCACCAAGAATGTGTTGACCAACCCGCGCAACCTGGTGAGTTTCTCGGTGATGTTCGGGATTTGCCAGAACCTCGGCGGCCTGATCGGCGCTGCGTTGCTCGGCACCTTCCAGATCGTGCGCGAGAAATATCATTCAAGCCTGATCACCGAGCACCTGACCCTGCTTGACCCCCGTGTCGCGGCGCGGGTGCAAAGTGGTGGCTCGGCTTATGGCGGTATCGTCGCCGACCCGGAGTTGCGCAACCTCATGGGCATCCGCAGCCTGGCCACGGCGGCCACCCGTGAGGCGAACGTGATGGCTTACAACGATGTGTTCATGCTGATCGCGATCATCGCGATCCTGACCATGATCTGGATCTTTATCCGCAGCCTGTGGCTGATGAGCACCACCAAAGCGGCAACCCCTCCCGTTCAACCTGTCGGCGCCTCTTCATGACCGAACCCACGACCACCACTACCAATGCGATCGCCTCCACCCCCGAGGGCACCACGCCGCCGGGCGCTGCGGTGACCGAACCGCGCTCGTTGCGGGTGCGCATCCTTTCGTCCCTGGGCTTTGCCGCGATTGCCATCGTCGGCGTGCTGATCGTGCTGTATGCCTGGCAACTGCCGCCATTCAGCAGCGCGGTGGAAACCACTGAGAATGCCTTGGTGCGCGGGCAGGTGACGATTATCGGCCCACAGCTCAGCGGCTATGTCTTCGAAGTGCCGGTGCAGGACTTTCAGTATGTGAAAGCGGGCGACCTGCTGGTGCGCCTCGACGACCGTATCTACAAGCAACGCCTGGACCAGGCCCTGGCGCAACTGGCGGTGCAGAAAGCGTCGTTGGCCAATGTGGTGCAGCAACGCAACAGCGCCGAAGCGACCATCAAATTGCGCCAGGCCGCGCTGGTCGACAGCCAGGCCCAGGCGCGCAAAAGCACCGCAGACTTGCGCCGCAACGAGGAATTGATCAGCGACGGCTCGGTGTCCAAGCGCGAACTGGACGTGACCCGTGCCGCCAATGCCCAGACTATCGCTGCCGTGGCCCAGGCCCAGGCCAGCCTGGAAATCGCCCGGCAGGACCTGCAAACGGTGATCGTCAATCGCGGCTCCCTGGAAGCGGCAGTGGCCAGCGCGGAGGCGGCGGTGGAATTGGCGCGGATCGACCTGTCCAATACCCGCATCACTGCGCCACGGGACGGCCAACTGGGGCAGATTGGCGTGCGCCTGGGGGCCTACGTCAACTCCGGCGCGCAGTTGATGGCGCTGGTGCCCAAGCAGTTGTGGGTGATCGCCAATATGAAAGAAACCCAGATGGACAATGTGCAGGTCGGCCAGCCGGTGACCTTCACCGTGGACGCGCTGAGCCACCGCAAGTTTCACGGCACGGTGCAGCATATTTCCCCGGCGACCGGGTCGGAGTTCAGCCTGTTGCAGGCAGACAACGCCACCGGCAACTTCGTGAAAATCGCCCAGCGCGTGCCGGTGCGGATCACGGTCGACCCCGACCAGGCCGAGAGCGAGCGGCTGCGGCCGGGGTTGTCGGTGGTGGTGAGTATCGACACGGCAGGAAGGCTCAAAAACAGCCCGCCCTGAAGGAACTCGGTCAATGTGGGAGGGGGCTTGCCCCCGATGGCCATAGGTATCTACACAACTAGCATCAGCCTACGGTAACCACGATGCGAAGCGAGTCGCTCTTGATCTTGCTTTTGATCTAGGCGCCCCGTTAAACCACGCTGGCCGTAATTCGATAGTGATTTGGGGGGTAAACCGGCAGGGATGCCGGTTTAGCCGCCCCGCGCCATGGATGGCGCGTGGCGGCGGCCCCCCAAATCAATGTCGGATTACGGGCACACCGAGCCGGGGCGAGGTGCCGAGTGGTGGGGCAAGAGCGTTTTGCTTACTTTTGCGCTTTTCAAAAGTGAGACGCCGTAAGGGCGGAACCCTAAGCCGCCGTTACCGCAGCAACGGATATGTACTCGCCTTGATCCAACATCCTGGTCGGCTGTCAGGCCGCCATCGGGGGCAAGCCCCCTCCCACATTTTGGTCGCGGGGCACCAGTTAGAGAGGCTTCGGCTCCTGAGCCGTCACAGGTTCAGGGCCGTGCCAAAGTTGTCTAGATACCTATGCCCCGATTGCGGTGTATCAGTCACCCCATTTATTACTGACCCACAGCTATCGGGGGCAAGCCCCCTCCCACATTTGCACTGTATTTCAGGGTGAAATCGAGGTGGATCGACTGGTTCTGTTCCAATAGCTTCAGGCCCGGTCTGCCCGGTAAGTGATGGGCATTGACCGGATGGCTTACCGGTTCGATGCAGAAAAACCCCAGCCCCGGCGGGCCGTACAGCAGGAAGTAATCGGCGCCGGTGGCCTGGCATTCCAGCGTATAACCGAGCTCCGGTTGTTCGATCAAGCAGTACCCATCCCACTCGCAGAATCCATTGTCCACCAGGCTTTGCGGCAGGGTTTGGGGCTGCCTGAAATCCCACTCCTGCGGCACCGGCGCCAACCCCGTCGGCAGCTTGGCCGCGTCACTCATCCACACCTGCGCCGCCTTGGCCTGCAACCGCGTACCCGGCCGACGCGGGAAGTACGGGTGCAAGCCTACGCCATGCCATGCGGCTGTTTCGGCCAGATGCGTGACGCGCAACTCGATCCTCAGCACCCCACCGCTCAAGCGGATGCGCTGCTCGGCGCGATAGGCGAACGGCGTGTCACAGAGCACTTGCAGCAGCACCTCATCCGCCGACTGGCTGACCACCTGCCACGCTTGCTGCCAGGCCGAACCGTGAATCGGCAGGGGATCGGTGAGGCTGTTCGGAGCCAGTGTGAGCCAGCCACTGGGAGTGTCGAACCCGCCTTCGGCAATCCGGTTGGACCAGGGAGCCAATGGGTAACAGCCTAATTTGCCCGGCAGGCCGGTGTTGATTGCCTGTTCATCGCTATGGCGCAACAGCGGCTGCCCGGTGGAGCGCACCGTCCAGTTGACGATGCTGCCTCCCACGGTCGAGTTCAAGGTGAGGTGGGTCAGGTTATCTTCAAGTTCTATCATCTTCACCCCTTTGATCGTTCCCACGCTCCGCGTGGAAACGCCGCCCTGGACGCTCTGCGTCCGCTACAGCACCACGCTCGGCAACCACAGCGACAATGCCGGAATGTAGGTCACCGCTATCAGCACCAGGAACAGCACCGCATAAAACGGCAGCAGCGCCTTCACGGTCTTCTCGATGCTGACCTTGCCCACTGCGGCGCCCACGAACAACACCGCGCCCACTGGCGGGGTGATCAGGCCGATCCCCAGGTTCACCAGCATGATCATGCCAAAGTGCACCGGGTCGACGCCGATGCCGAGGATCACCGGCAACAGGATCGGCGTGAGGATCAGGATCAGCGGCGCCATGTCCATCACCGTGCCGAGCAACAGCAACATCACGTTGATGCACATCAGGATCACGTAGCGGTTGTCCGACAGGGTCAGGAACAGCGTGGTGATCTTCGCCGGGATCTGCATCAGGGTCATGATGTAGCCGAAGCTGGCGGCGAAGGCGATCAGGATCATCACGATGGAAATGGTGCGCACCGTGCGGTGCATCAGCTTGGGCAGCTCACTCCATTTGTAGTCGCGGTAGATGAACATGGTCACGAAGAACGCCCACAGCACCGCAATCGCGGCAGACTCGGTGGCGGTGAAGATTCCCGACAGGATGCCGCCGAGGATGATCACCATGGCCATCAGGCCCCAGAGCGCGTCGGCGGCGATCTTCAGCGCCTGCTTCAAGGGGATGACTTCGCCTTTGGGGTAATCGCGCTTTCTCGCGAAGATCAGGCACAGCACCATCAGGCACGCGCTCATCAACAGGCCTGGCACCACGCCGGCCATGAACAGCGAGGCGATCGAAACGGTGCCGCCTGCCGCCAGAGAGTAGAGCACCGAGTTATGACTGGGCGGCGTCAGCAGCGCCTGCACCGAGCCGCTGACCGTCACCGCAGTGGCAAACTCGCGCGGATAGCCGCGGCGTTCCATCTCCGGAATCAGCACCGAGCCGACCGACGCGGTGTCGGCCACCGACGAGCCGGAGATCGCGCCGAAAAACGTCGAGGCCATGATGTTGACCAGCGACAGCCCGCCGCGCACGAAGCCCACCAGCACCCCGGCAAACGCCACCAGCCGCCGCGACATGCCGCCCTCGGCCATGATCGCGCCGGCCAGTACGAAGAACGGAATCGCCATCAGCGAAAACTTGTTGACCCCGCCCGCCACCTGAATCATCAGGGCCTGGAACGGAATGTCGATCCACCATGCGCCGATCAGCGCCGACAAGCCCAGGGCATAGGCCACCGGCATGCCGATCAGGATCAAGGCGATAAAGCTGCCCAACAGAATAAACGCGTCCATATCAGGCGGCCCCTTCGCTTTCTTCAACCAGGTCGAAGCGCACCACGCGCCGGTTGCTCTGGTCGCCCAGCAGCAGTTTTTCCACCACGAATATCAAGGTCAGCAAGCCGCCAATCGGAATCGGCATGTAGGTGATGCCGACCCGCAGCGTCGGGATGGCGCTCATGAATTGGTTCCAGGTGGACAGGCACAGCTTGGTGCCCCAGATCGTCATGAACAGACAGATGGTGCCCATCAGCAGTTGCGAAACAATGCCGACGATGCGGCGTTGGGCGGGCGGCAGGCGGTCGGTGACCATCGCCACCGACATATGCGCCCCGGCGCGATAGCTGGCGGCGGCGCCGATAAAGGTGAAGACCAGCATCAG
This sequence comes from Pseudomonas sp. R4-39-08, assembly GCF_003852275.1. Lineage (NCBI taxonomy): Bacteria > Pseudomonadati > Pseudomonadota > Gammaproteobacteria > Pseudomonadales > Pseudomonadaceae > Pseudomonas > Pseudomonas sp. R4-39-08. Next base: position 3,679,727 of record NZ_CP027733.1, on the reverse strand, counting down.
CAGGATGGCGGTGGGCTCCGGCCAGCTTGAGCCGGTGCCGAGGATATAGCGGGCAAAAATGCCCCAGGGAATGATCAGTGCGACCCCGAGCACCGAAAGGCCGGCGACCCAGATGCAGGTCATGTAGATGCGGTCGTTGATGCGCAGCAGTAGATTCTTCATGGCGTTCACCGTAACCGGGCGCGGCCCCCTGCATGAGCAGCGGGCCGCGCCGGGCCTTGTCAGGAAGGAGGGCGTTATTGAACGGCGTCGATACGCTTGATGATGTCGGCGTAAGGCGCGCCGTACTTGGCGCGAACCTGTGCGGTGGCGTCATAGAAGGGTTTCTTGTCGACGGTGATGAACTCGACCCCGGCCTTCTTGAGTTTTTCCTCACTGCTGGCGGACTTGGCATCCCACAGCACCCGCTCGTCAGCCTGGGCGGCCTTGGCGGCTTTCTTGACCATGTCCTGCTGCGCGGGGCTGAGCTTGTTCCAGGTGATCTTCGACATCACGATGGGCTCGGGCAAAATCAAATGCTCGGTGAGGGTGTAGTACTTGGCGTTCTGGAAATGGTTGTGCTCGAGCAGCGTCGGCGGGTTGTTTTCCGCGCCGTCGATCACGCCGGTCTGCAATGCGCTGAAGATCTCGCCGGTGTCCATGGCGATGCCGTTGGCGCCCATCGCATTGAAGGCGTCGATGAACAGCGGGTTGCCTTGGACGCGAATTTTCATGCCCTTGAGGTCTTCGATCTTGCGCACCGGTTTCTTGGTGTAGAGATTGCGCGTGCCGCCGTCCATCCAGGCCAGGGCGACCAGGCCGAACTCGGAATCGGTGATCTTGGCCAGGATCTCGTCACCAATCTCGCCGTCGATGACCTTGCGCATGTGCGCCTGGTCACGGAACACGAAGGGCAGGTTGAACACGTTGACGTCCGGTACCACCGGGCCGACGATGCCGAGGCTGACGCGGGTCATCTGCACGGCGCCGACCTGGGCCTGTTCGACCACTTCCTTTTCAGAGCCCAGAACGCCGCCTGGGAAGTACTTGAAGGTCAGTTCGCCGTTACTTTCCTTGGTCAGGGCCTTGCCCATGTTTTCTTCGGCGACAACGGTGGGGTAGCCGGCGGGGTGGATGTCGGCGAACTTGATTTCCAGCGCGTGGGCGGCGCTGCTGAGGGCCACGAGTGTGGCGGCGAGCAAGGTGCGTTTGAAGTCCATGGGCGGTCATTCCTGTCTTGTTATTGTTGTATTCAAGGCACAGCGATGCAGCTAGAGGATGAAGCTGGGTTCGGGCAATCCCTGCACGCCAGGGTTGAGGGCAAACACGCCGCCGGACAGCGATTGTTCACTCGCGTCGTCACGGATGGAGGTGACGTACAGGGTGTCCAGGCGACTGCCGCCAAAGGCGCACATGGTGGGTTTTTTTACCGGTACGGGCAGCGACTGGTCGAGGCGGCCGTCCGGGGTGAAGCGATGGACCAACCCGGCGTCGTTGGCGCAGATCCAGTAGCAGCCGTCGGCGTCTACCGCTGCGCCATCGGGCCGACCGAGGTGGTGATGCATGTCGACGAACACGCGGCGGTTGGACGGCGTGCCGGTCTCGATGTCGTAGTCGAAGGCCCAGATCTGCTGCACCAACGGATGAGAATCGGAGGCATACATCGTGCGGCCATCGGGGCTGAACGCCAGGCCGTTGATAGTGATGAAACCGTCCAGCTGTGCGTGGGGCGCCGCACCTGACGCGTAGCGATAAAGAATGCCCTCGGCGGCGTTCAAGCCCATGTCCAGCACCATGCTGCCAGCCCAGAAGCGGCCCTGGCGATCACAGCGGCCGTCGTTCAGGCGCATATCCGCGCGCGGGTGCTCGACGCCGGCCAGCGGCGTGGTCTTGAGGCTGCCATCGCTGTGCGGGGTCAGTTGGAAAAAACCGCTCTGCATGCCGGCGACCCAGTTGCCTTTATCGGTGCGAGCAATACAGGCGAGCACCTGCGGGGCCTGCCAGGCTGCCACCTGGCCTGTGGTCGCGTCCCAGCGCTGCAGGCGACCGTTGGGAATATCCACCCAGTACAGGGCGTTTTCCTCGGGCACCCACACCGGGCATTCACCCACGGCGTTGCGGGCGTCGACAATCAATTCTGCACTCATGGCCACTCATTCCCTTGGGTTGCTGTGAACTCAGTCACCGAACGGCCCTGCTGCGCAGAACGCGCCGCCCTGATAGAGCTTGGCCGGGTCGTTGTCAGCCACCGGCGGCTGGGCCTCGACCTGGGCGCGGAACACTTCGGAGCTGTCCTTGGGCGCAAAACCCAGGTGCGCGGCGTAGCGGTTGTCCCACCAGGTGTCCTGGTTATTCGACATGCCATAGACCACGGTATGGCCGACGTTCGGCGTGTACAGCGCGCGTTCGAGCAGTTGGGTCAGGTCGTCGAAGCTCAACCAGGTGTGCATCATCCGGCGGTTCTGCGGTTCCGGGAACGAGGAGCCGATACGGATGCTCACGGTCTCTATGCCGTAGCGGTCGAAGTAGAAACTCGCCATGTCTTCGCCATAGGACTTGGACAGGCCGTAGTAGCTGTCCGGGCGGCGCGGTGAGTGGGCGTCGAGCTTTTCGTCCTGTGGGTAGAAGCCGATCACATGGTTGGAGCTGGCGAAGATCACGCGCTTCACACCATGACGGCGCGCGGCTTCGTAGATGTGGAAAACGCCGCTGATATTGGCGCCGAGCACTTCTTCGAAAGGGCGCTCCACCGACACGCCGCCAAAGTGCAGGATCGCATCGACGCCTTCCACCAGATGGTGCACGGCTTGTTTGTCGGAAAGATCGCAGGTTTGTACTTCTTCATGGGCGGCGGCGGGGGCCATATCAGCGATGTCTGACAGGCGCAGCACCTGGGCGTAGGGGCGCATGCGCTCGCGCAACACTTTACCCAGGCCGCCGGCGGCGCCGGTGAGCAGGATGCGGTTGAAAGGAACGGGAGTAGTGGTGGTCATGGGTAGTCCAATTTTTTGTTGTAGGTTGTCGTATGACTAGGTCGAAGTATTGTTAGGGATCCCCAGGTTGTCAACGTTCTTGCAGGCGAGTGAGATTCAAATATGGGAGGGGGCTTGCTCCCGATAGCGGTGGCCCAGTCAGAAATGTATTCACAGACACTCCCTCATCGGGGGCAAGCCCCCTCCCACATTGGTTTTGCAGTGGCTTTTAGATCACCAACAACGTTTAAAGCAGTGAGATTGGATAGCTGACAAAGATCCGGTTCTCATCGAACTCGTTATTGCTGAAATCCCGACGCATGGTCGAGTTACGCCACCTGACGTTCAGGTCCTTCAGTGCGCCGCTCTGCACGGTGTAGGCGAGTTCCGATTCGCGGCCCCATTCCTTGCCGTCGGTGATTGCCCCGGTGTGCACGTTACTGCCGCTGATGTAGCGGTTCATCATGGTCAAGCCAGGAATGCCAAGCACCACGAAGTTGAAGTCATGGCGCAGCTGCCAGGATTTTTCCTTGGCGTTGTCATAGCTGGAGTTATAACTGTCGTTGGCCAGCGTGCCGCCGCTGGTGCCGTTGACGCGCATCCACACACTGTCGCCGGTGAGTTTCTGCAGGCCCACGTAGAAGGTGTTGCCGTTGTACTTGGCCGACAGCAGGGCGAACACGGTCTTGTTATCGAGGTCGCCGGCCAGGGCGCTGCCGTCTTCCTTGCCATTGAAGAAGCCGAGGTTGGCGCCCAGGGTCCAGTCACCTACCGGCTGGCTGTGGGTGAGGTTGAGGTACTGTTGCTGGTAGATATCGGTGAGTTCGGCGTACCACAGGCCGACCTGGGTGCGCTTGTCATTGAACGTGTATTCGCCGCCGCCGAAGTTGAACCGGTCGGAGGTGAATGCGGCTTTGCCGTTCATGAACATGTCTTCCATGCTCGCGTCGTTGCGCGGGCTGTTGCCGCGAAACTGGCCGCCGTAGAGCGTCAGGCCGGCGATCTCGTTGGACGTTACCTGGCCGCCGCGGAAGGTCTGGGGCAGGGAGCGGCCATCATCGGAGCGCAGGATCGGCAGCACCGGCATCCATTCGCCGACCTTCAACTCTGTCTTCGATAACTTGGTTTTCAACGCCACGCCCAGGCGTCCGAAATTATCGGCGGGGCGCCCATCGTCATGCACCGGCAGCAATTGGGTGCCAGCGGTGCCTTTGCCGCCATCGAGCTTTTGCGAGTACAGGCCCAGGACATCAATGCCGAAACCCACGGTGCCACGGGTGTAGCCGGACCTGGCATCGAGAATGAAGTTCTGCGTCCACTCTTCGGCTTTGCTCTGGGGATTGGCGGGGTTGGTGAAGTTACGGTTGAAGTAGGCGTTGCGCAGGTTGAGCGTGGCCTTGGCATCGTCGACGAACCCATCGGCGTGAGCCGTGAGGGGTAAGGTACATGCGAGGCTGCCGAGGCTGATCAAACCGAGACGCGAGGACAAATGACGGGCGAATTGACTCACAGTGAGGCTCCCTTTTCTTTTGTTGTTTTTATTATTCGTCATACGTTGTCGTACAACGCTGGGCGCGATATTTACGGGGTTTTAAAGGAGTGTCAAGCAGAAGTTATAGGATGACTTGCTCGGCCTAGCTAAATGTGGACACGGTCAAAATGTGGGCGGGGGCTTGCTCCCGATAGCGGCGGGTCAGCTACACATAAGTTGACTGTCACACTGCCATCGGGAGCAAGCCCTCTCCCACATTTGATTGGTGACCAATCATAAGAATGGCGGGGACTCAGCCGGCCATGACCATTGGCGGCAGGGTGCCCAGCAGGGAAACCGCTGCCACTGCTGCAATACCCAATAGCCATTCCAGCAGGACACTGGCCTTCAAGCTGCCCACCCGCTGTTCACACTGTTCCAGGCGCAATCGGTTCAGCAAGGCCAGCACCAACATGCCCGCTACCAGCAGCACCTTGATCAGCAGAATCAAGGCAAACCCTTCAAACGGCGGGGTAGGCCACAGCTGCCCGGTGAGCACGCGCACGTTGACCAAACCGGTCACCAGCAGGCCGGCAACCAGGCCATAACCCACCCCACTGAAGCGTCGCAGGATCGGCTGCAGGGTCAGCGGCTGTGGCTGTCTGAGGATCAACACCAGCAGCAGCAAGCCGCCCAGCCAGGCACCGACGCACGCCAAGTGCACCACTTGGTTGAGGATCAGCAGTCGCCCGCTGAGGCCATCGAGCATGGCGCCGTGGCCCACCGGAGCCAGGGTCGCCAGCACCAGCGCGATCAGCGGCAGGCGCAGGGCCGGCCACGGCTTGGTCAATACGATCACCAGCAACAGGTTGAGCAGCAGGTGCCAGACCCAGACCTGCCCGAAAAAGGTGCTGCTCAACACCAATATCACCGTGGCCGGTTGCAGTGCGGCGCCCCACCCGCCGGCCATGCTCGCAGTGATCAGCAACAGCCACGCGACCCCGGAGCCCAGCCCCAGCCAGGCCAGGCCTCGGGTCAAGCGCAGCAGGTGCCGGTCGAGTGCCGGTTGCGCAGCCGTACCGAGCAACAGAGGCCTGAACACACAGACCCCGAACAGCAGCAGCACCACGATGAAATGTACAAAACGGCACAGCACCAGCAGGGTCGCCATGGATTATTGGCCAACCTTGAAGCTGTAAGTGCCTTCGCTCTTGTGGGTGTCGACGGACACGGCGTGCCACTCGACCTTGTAAGTACCTGCCGCCAGCGGAGCGGCCGGGGTGACCACCAGGGTCTTCTTGTCGGCGTCCGGGGTTTCCAGGCCCTTGATCGCGATTTCCGTGCCGTCCTTGCTCAGGGACACCTTGGTGAACGTCGCTTCGACGCCTTCGCTGAAGGTCAGGCGCAGGTCTGTCGGTGCGGCAACATTGCTGTCTGCCGCTGGCGTGGCGCTTTTCAGGTGCGCGTGGGCAAAGGCTGCAGACGCGCCCAGCAGGGAGGCGAGCAGGGCGACGATGGTCAGGGACTTCTTGATCAACATTGTTCAATACCAATCAGAGGATAGAAGCGGGCAGTGTACGAAGTTTCGGTTCGGCGTGTCGCCCCGATCTAGAGCGGATGGTAGTCTCTAGGTCGTGTTGTTGTCAGGGAGCCCTTATGGGCAATCACAAGATCGGAATTCGGCGGATCAACGTCGAGAAAATCCTGCTGGCCGCAGAGAAAGTCTTCGCTGAAAAAGGCTATGGCAGCACCGCCATGGCCGACATCGCCAAAGAGGCACAACTGCCGCGCTCGAACCTGCATTACTACTTCACCACCAAGAGCGAGCTGTACAGCGCGGTGCTGTTCGACCTGCTGGACCTGTGGAAACAGGACGCCCTGAGCTTCGAGACCTTCGATGACCCAAGGGTGGTGCTCAGCAGCTACATTCGCGCCAAGATGCAGCGCTCGCGCACACGGCCGTATGGCTCGAAAGTCTGGGCCAATGAAATCATCCACGGTGCGCCCACCCTGGGTGAGGCGCTGGATGAAAGCCTGTACGACTGGGCCAAGATGAAGGAAGCGAAAATTCGCCATTGGGTGCAAGACAAACGCATCCTGCCGGTGGAGCCGTCGAGCCTGCTGTACATGATCTGGGCATCGACCCAGCATTACGCCGACTTCGATCATCAGGTGAACATTTTGAATGATCACCAGCCGTTGTCGGATATGCAGTTTGAGCGGGCGATACAGACGGTGACCGGGGTGATATTGCGCGGGATTGGGCTGGAGCCCTGAATAGTATGGTGAGGTTTAGGGCCCCATCGGGAGCAAGCCCCCTCCCACATTTGGAATGCATTCCAATGTGGGAGGGGGCTTGCTCCCGATAGCGGTCTGAAGGACTTACACAGCCTCCCTGTAGGGATTCCTCGGATCCTGGGTCCAATTCAAAAACGGCTTACCCGTTTCGACCGGCACCATCTCGATGCAATCGGCCACTGGACAGGTGATCTGGCACAGGTTGCAGCCCACGCACTCGTCATCGATCACCTCATATTTATGCGTACCATCCGCCTGCTTCAAGCTGGCGATGGCCTGGTGCGAGGTATCCTCACAGGCGATATGGCAACGCCCACAGCCGATGCACGCCGCCTGGTCGATCTTGGCGATCACCTGGTAGTTGATGTCCAGGTACTTCCAGTCCGTGGTGTTGCCCACCGCGCGCCCGGAAAATTCCTGCAAGCTGGTGTAACCCTGGCTGTCCATCCATCGCGACAAGCCATCCTTCATTTCTTCAACGATGCGGAACCCATGCAGCATCGCCGCCGTGCACACCTGCACCGCGCCGCAGCCCAGGGCGACGAATTCAGCGGCGTCACGCCAGTTGCCGATGCCGCCGATACCGCAGATCGGCAAGCCCTGGGTCTGCGGGTCGCGGGCGATTTCGGCGACCATGTTCAGCGCAATCGGTTTGACCGCCGAGCCGCAGTAGCCGCCATGGGTACTCTGGGTGCCGACCATCGGCAGGGCGACCATGCGTTCCAGGTCGACGCTGGTGATGGAGTTGATGGTGTTGATCAACGACACCGCATCCGCGCCGCCGCGATAGGCCGCCCGCGCGGCCACGCGGATGTCGGTGATGTTGGGCGTGAGCTTGACGATCACCGGCAGCGAGCAATACGTCTTGCACCAGCGCGTCACCTGCTCCACGTACTCAGGCACCTGGCCAACCGCCGCGCCCATGCCGCGTTCGGGCATGCCGTGGGGGCAGCCGAAATTCAGCTCGATACCGTCGCAGCCGGTGGCTTCCACCTGCGGCAGGATGTTTTTCCAGGATTCTTCAACACAGGGCACCATCAGCGACACGATCAACGCGCGGTCGGGCCAGTCCTTTTTCACCTGGGTGATTTCGCGCAGGTTGATCTCCAGGGAGCGGTCGGTGATCAGCTCGATATTATTGATACCCAGCACTTCGCGATTCGCCCCGTAGTGAGCCGAGTAGCGCGACGACACGTTGACCGCCGCCGGGTCTTCCCCCAGGGTTTTCCACACCACGCCGCCCCAGCCGGCCTCGAACGCGCGCACCACGTTGTAGGCCTTGTCGGTGGGCGGTGCGGAGGCCAGCCAGAACGGGTTGGGCGCTTTGATGCCGGCGAACACAATCGACAGATCAGCCATTACGCGGCCTCCACGTTGAGCATGAGTTGAGCGTGCATGGCCTCGGCGGCCAGCTTGCCGTGTTGCACCGCCTGCACGGTGAGGTCCTGGCCAAGGCTGACGCAGTCGCCGCCGGCATACACCCCGGGAATGCTGGTGCGCAGTTGTTCGTCGACGAAGATGCGTTCGCCCACGCGGTGCAACTGCTGGGCCAGCGGGTCGTGCAGCGCGTCGTTGTCAAAACCCTGGCCGATGGCCTTGAAGATGGCGTCTGCGGCCAATTCGAAGGTTTCTCCAGTGGGGTGCAGGCGACCGTTCTCCATGCGCGTACGAGCGAAGCGCATGCCGCGTACATGCCCTTGGTCATCGAGCAGCACCTGCTCGGGCTGGGCCCAGGTCAGCAGGCGAACCTGATTGGCCTTGGCAATGTCTTGCTCATGGTGGGTCGCGCCCATGTCATCCAGGCCACGGCGGTACACCAGGTTCACATCGCGCGCACCGAGGCGCGCCATTTGCACGGCCATGTCGATGGCGGTGTTGCCGGCGCCGAGCACGATGCAGCGGTCGGCCAGCGGCAGTTGGGTGAGGTCATCGGCCTGGCGCAGTTCGCGGATATAGTCGGTGGCGGCGAGCAGGCCGGGGGCGTCTTCGTCGGGCAGGCCGAGGCGTTTGCTGGCCGCCAGGCCGAGGCCGAGGAACACCGCGTCAAATTGCGCGTGCAACTCGCTCAGAGTGAGGTTGTCGCCCAGGCGCTGGCCGTGACGGATCTCGATGCCGCCGATCTGCAGGAGGAAATCCAGTTCCTTCTGGGCGAAGTCGTCCACCAGTTTGTACTTGGCGATTCCGTATTCATTCAAGCCGCCGGCTTTTTCCCGGGCTTCGAAGATCACTACGTCATGACCGTGCAGGGCCGCACGGTGGGCGCAGGCCAGGCCCGCCGGCCCGGCGCCGACCACCGCGATGCGTTTGCCGGTGGGCGCGGCGCGTTGGAACGGGTGCTGGCTGAACTGCGCGTTGTCGATGGCATAGCGTTGCAACAGGCCGATCAGCACCGGGGCGCATTCTTCGGCGTTGTTACGCACGCATGCTTGCTGGCAGAGGATTTCCGTGGGACAGACTCGAGCGCAACTGCCGCCGAGGATGTTGGCCGAGAGGATTTTCTGCGCTGCGCCCTGGACGTTGTCGGTGTGGATATTGCGGATGAACGAGGGGATGTCGATTTCGCTGGGGCACGCGTTCACGCACGGGGCGTCGTAGCAATACAGGCAGCGCGAGGCTTCCAGCTGGGCCTGGCGGGCATTGAGGGGCGGCGCCAGGTCGGTGAAATGGCTGGCGAGGGTGGGCCCGTCGTCATGGGGATGGGGGAGGTGGGTCAGGGTCTGGATCACGGTGGTGGCCTCACGGTTATTGAGGTGCTGCCTCTGATGGGCGATCGTTCCCATGCTCTGCATGGGAATGCCTCACTGGACGCTCTGCGTCCGCTCTTGGAACGCGGAGCGTCCCTTGCTGCATTCCCACGCAGAGCGTGGGAATGATCATGTGCGCTGTATGTTCAGCGTTTCACCGCAGTGGGCCTGGAATGCTCCGCCCGCTTGCGCAACTGTTCGAACACCGCCGGATACGCCGGCCGCTGCACATACCGCCCGGCCCCACGCTCGGCGCGCAGATCGCCATCGGCCCAGACCAGCTTGCCCTGGCTGATGGTGTGGCTCGGCACGCCGCGTACGGTCTTGCCTTCGAAGATGTTGAAATCGACTTGTTGATGGTGGGTCTTGGCGGAAATGGTGCGCGTGCCTTCGGGGTCCCACAGCACCAGGTCGGCATCGGCGCCGACGCGAATCGCGCCTTTGCGCGGGTAGAGGTTGAAGATCTTTGCGGTGTTGGTGGAGGTCAGCGCGACGAATGCCTGCATCGACAGGCGCCCGGTGTTGACGCCCTCGTGCCACAACAGCGCCATACGGTCTTCGATACCGGCGGTGCCGTTGGGGATCTTGCTGAAGTCGTCACGCCCGGCGGCCTTTTGCTCGGCGCAGAAGCAGCAGTGGTCGGTAGCGGTGGTGTGCAGGTTGCCCGATTGCAAACCGTGCCACAGCGCCTCCTGGTGGCCGCGCGGGCGGAACGGTGGGCTCATCACGTAGCCAGCGGCGGTCTGCCAGTCGGGGTGCTGGTAGACGCTGTCGTCCAGCAACAGGTGGCCGGCGAGCACTTCACCGTAGACCGCCTGGCCCTTGCCCCGGGCATAGGTGATTTCGTCCAGCGCCTCCTGGGTGGAAACGTGCACCAGGTATAACGGCGTGCCGATGGTCTCGGCGATGCGGATCGCACGGCTGGCCGCTTCGCCTTCCACCTGGGAAGGACGCGACAGCGGATGCGCTTCCGGCCCGGTGATGCCCTGGGCCATCAGCTTGCGTTGCAGGTGATAGACCAGCTCGCCGTTTTCCGCATGCACCGTGGGCACCGCGCCCAGTTCCAGGCAACGTTCGAAACTGGCGACCAGGGTGTCGTCGGCCGCCATGATCGCGTTCTTGTAGGCCATGAAATGCTTGAAGCTGTTGATGCCGTGATGGCTGACCAGCTCGGCCATTTCCTCGCGGACCTGTTCGCTCCACCAGGTGATCGCCACATGAAAGCCGTAGTCGGACGCCGACTTTTCGGCCCAGCCGCGCCACTGGTGGAACGCCTCCATCAACGACTGCTGCGGGTTGGGGATCACGAAGTCGATGATCGACGTGGTGCCACCGGCCAGCCCCGCCGCCGTGCCACTGAAAAAGTCTTCACTGGCCACGGTGCCCATGAACGGAAGTTGCATATGGGTATGGGGATCGATGCCACCGGGCATCAAGTACTGGCCGCTGCCATCGAGTGTTTCAGTGCCGGCGGGAATATCCAGGTCCGTGCCGATAGCACGAATCAGACCGCCTGCGCATAACACATCGGCGCGGTAACTTTCATCATGGGTAACAACGGTAGCGCCACGGATCAACAGCGACATGTCGAGTTCCTCACAGGCTTGACCGGCTTGTGCCAGTTCTAAGTGTTGTAATACGGCTCGCCGATAACCGGTTGATTCCTGTCATCGGTGACAGGAATAGAAACTAGCCCGAGTTTTTCGATTGGGCAAGAATATTTTTATTAAGCTTATAACTAATATAACTATTTGATTTAAAACAATAAAAATTAAAATTCACCAAAATGAAGCACCCAAACACCATTTTGACGCACTTGACAGGTTGTCAATTTGAACAGCATTTCTTATTGCAAATCAGCCGGTTGAACGATGGCGCTTGACGGGGCCGGGAAATAAAAATAATTGTGTTGCACCAGATTGAGTCCTGAAGGTTCGGACAACTTCCTTGCTATTCACCCTGAGTTCCCAGGGCAAGTTCCGAAGACGCAATCGGTCAACCGGATAAAGCTGATAAACATCAGCCAGTTATAGATGCAGCGTGGGTCGGGAAGCAGTTGTCGGCACGGTTATTGAGTGCAGTGGCGGCTGGCCGGGCCCGAGATGTCATGTTGTCGACGAGGTACTCCGGCCACCTGCCCTAACCGTGCAGGTGAGCAAGAATAATTTTAAAAAAACCGTGGAGCGGCCATGCAACAGAACAGATCGCAAGTCATCGAACGTAACGGCCTGTACGAACTCGACGCCGGCCCCGACGTCCTCGACAGCCCTCGCTACAACCACGACATGGCACCGACCAAGGTGCACGAACGCACCTGGAACAAATGGCACATCACTGCGCTGTGGGTCGGCATGTCGATTTGTGTGCCTACCTACACGTTGGGCGGTGTGCTCACCGCGTATTTCGGGTTGTCGGTGGGCGAGGCGCTGATGGCGATTTTGCTGGCCAACATCGTGGTGCTTATCCCCCTCACGCTCAATGCATTTCCCGGTACGAAATACGGCATCCCGTTTCCGGTGCTGTTGCGCTCATCGTTCGGCATTCTCGGCTCCAACGTGCCATGCCTGATTCGTGCGCTGGTGGCGTGCGGCTGGTTTGGCATCCAGACGATGTTTGGCGGCCTGGCGATTCACTTGTTCCTGGGCTCGATTTTCGAGGGCTGGAAATCCCTTGGCGGCACCGGTGAGGTGATCGGTTTCATGATTTTCTGGTGCCTGAATTTGTGGGTGGTGCTGCGCGGCGCCGAGTCGATCAAGCGCCTGGAAACCCTGTCGGCGCCGCTGCTGGTCGCGGTGGGTATCGGCCTGCTGGTGTGGGCGATGCCGAATGTGTCCCTCAGTGAGCTGATGGCGATTCCACCCAAGCGCCCCGAAGGCGCGAGCCTCACCGGTTATTTCATGGCGGGCCTGACTGCCATGGTCGGGTTCTGGGCCACCTTGTCGCTGAATATCCCGGACTTCAGCCGCTACGCCAAAAGCCAGAAGGACCAGATCCTCGGGCAGATTTTCGGCCTGCCGCTGACCATGTTCCTGTTCGCCGCGCTGGGCGTGATCATGACGGCGGCTTCGGTGAAACTGGTGGGGGTCAGCGTGTCCGACCCGGTCACCCTGATTGGCCATATCCAGAGCCCGGTGTGGGTCGCCATCGCCATGGCGCTGATCATCATCGCCACCTTGTCCACCAACACGGCGGCGAACATTGTCTCGCCGACCAACGACTTCCAGAACATTGCGCCCAAGTTGATCAACCGCACCACGGCGGTGATTCTTACCGGGGTGGTGGGGCTGGCGTTGATGGCCCATGAGCTGCTGAAAAAACTCGGGCTGATCGTGTCCGATGTCAGCCTGGAGACGGTGTATTCCAACTGGCTGCTCGGCTACTCCAGCCTGTTGGGGCCGATCGCCGGGATCATGGTGGTGGACTACTTCATCACCCGCAGACAGCAGCTGGACCTGGCCGGTTTGTACCGCGACGACGTGTACCCGGCGTGGAACTGGAGCGGCTTCGTCGCCTTTGGCGTGCCGGTGGTGCTGACCTTGCTGTCCCTGGGCAGCGATGCATTCAGTTGGTTCTACAGCTACGGCTGGTTCACCGGTTCGGCATTGGGCGGGGTGTTGTATTACGGTCTGAATGCCCGGCGCGCAATCACCCCGATGCCCGCCAAATCCCCGCTATAACGCCATTGGAATGCGGTCCAATCATAAGAAATGTAGCCTGAGGAGATCCCCATGAACGCTGCCCTCGACGTCCTGCAATCGACCCATCAGCACATCAACCGCGACCGCTTGTGGCAGTCGCTGATGGACCTGGCCAAACTCGGTGCCACCCCAAAAGGCGGGGTGTGCCGGCTGGCCCTCACCGATCTCGACCGCAAGGCCCGCGACCTGTTCGTGCAGTGGTGCGAGCAGGCCGGTTGCACGGTCACCGTCGACGGTATCGGCAATATTTTCGCCCGGCGTCCGGGGCGCAATCCCGACCTGCCGCCGGTGATGACCGGCAGCCACATCGACACCCAGCCCACGGGCGGCAAGTTCGACGGTTGCTTCGGCGTGCTGGCCGGAGTGGAAGTCCTGCGCACCCTTAACGACCTCAAGCTTGAAACCGAGGCGCCGCTGGAGGTGGTGGTGTGGACCAACGAAGAAGGCTCGCGCTTTCCACCCTGCATGATGGGCTCCGGGGTGTTTGCCGAAAAATTCACCCTGGCCGAGACCTTGGCCAAGGTCGATGCAGACGGCGTCAGCGTGGGCGATGCGTTGAATGCGATCGGCTATGCCGGCACGCGGCCGGTCAGCGGGCACAAAGTTGGGGCGTACTTCGAAGCGCATATCGAACAGGGGCCGATCCTGGAGGATGAGAAAAAGACCATCGGCGTGGTGCTCGGCGCACTCGGGCAGAAATGGTTCGACCTGAAACTGCGCGGCGTCGAAGCACACGCGGGGCCTACGCCGATGCACTTGCGCAAGGACGCTTTGGTCGGCGCGGCAGCGGTGGTGGCTGCGGTGAATGCGGCGGCGCTGGGGCATCAGCCGCACGCATGTGGGACCGTGGGTTGCCTGCAGGCGTATCCCGGTTCGCGCAATGTCATTCCCGGTGAAGTGCGCATGACCCTGGATTTTCGTCACTTGGAGCCGGCGCGGCTGGATTCGATGATTGCCCAGGTGCGCACGGTGATTGATGAGACCTGCGCCAAACATGGGTTGAGTTTCGAGTTGGAACCCACCGCCGACTTCCCGCCGTTGTACTTCGACAAAGGCTGCGTAGACGCCGTGCGCGATGCGGCGAATGGCTTGGGCTTGTCGAATATGGACATCGTCAGCGGGGCCGGGCACGACGCGATTTTCCTCGCCGAACTGGGCCCGGCGGGAATGATCTTCGTGCCGTGTGAGGGTGGCATCAGCCATAACGAAATCGAGAACGCCGCGCCGGATGATCTGGCAGCGGGGTGTGCGGTGCTGTTGCGCGCCATGCTGGCCGCTTCGGCGGCCATCGCCAGCGGCAAGCTCGCGGCCTGAAATGCGGTTAAAAAATGTGGGAGGGGGCAAGCCCTAATGCCAGTCAGTTAAGCGTACACCGCCGTCTGTAGGAGCGAGCTTGCTCGCGAAAAACGTCAACGATAACGCGTGCTTTCTGAATGAACGCGGTGCCTGTGAGTTTTTCGCGAGCAAGCTCGCTCCTACAAAGCCTTAACTTACTGGCATTAGGGCAAGCCCCCTCTCACATGGGCTCTGCGGCATTCATGCAAAGTGTGTCTAGCGCAGAACCAATGTGGGAGGGGGCTTGCTCCCGATGAGGCCGGAACTAACGCCGCCGAACGTGCAGCCTCAGCCGCCCGATTCCCAGCCACCCCCCAGCGCCGTCACCAACCCCACACTCGCCTGCAACTGCCGCGTCTGCACCGCCTGCAACGTCCGCTGCGCCTGCAACGCCGCCGTTTGCGCGGTGACCACATCCAGATAACTCACGGCTCCGGCCTGATAGCTGTTCATTGCCAATACTTGCGTGTGCTGCGCCGCATCCGCCGCCGCTTGTTCATCCTGCGCCTCCTGCTGCAAATCCCGCAGTTGCGCCAGGTTATCTTCGACCTCGCGCACGGCCTTCAGCACCTGGCTGCGGTACTGCGCCGACGCTTCTTCAAACTCGGCCTTGGCCTGGCGTTCGTTGGCACTCAAGCGCCCGCCATCAAAAATCGGCAGGTTCATCAACGGCCCCAGCGCCCAATACCGATTACCCGCCGCAAGCAGGTTGCCCACGCCCTGGGTCTGGCCGCCGATCAACCCGGTCAGGCTGAAGTCCGGATACCAGGCCGCCTTGGCCACGCCAATGTTGGCATTGGCCGCAAACACGCGCCGCTCCGCCGCCGCGATATCCGGGCGACGTTGCAGCAGATGGCTCGGCAGCTGTGAGGGAATACCGGGCAAGGCAATCAATTGCGGGCTCGGCGGCAGGGAGAAATCGCTGGCCGCCACGCCGACCAGTTCACCGATGGCATGCTCGGTCAGGTTGCGCTGCCCGCACACGTCATCCAGCTGCGCCTTGGCCTCGGCCAGTTGACTCTGCGCACGGGTCAGGTCCAGTTCCGACGCAATCTGGCCTTCATAGCGGCTGCGGGTGAGTTGCAGCGCCTGGCTGAAATCCTCCAGCGAGTGGGCGAGAATCCGGCTCTGCGCATCCAGCCCGTTGAGCTGCACATACAGCGTCGCCAACTGGCGTTGCAGGCTCAATCGCGCCACCGCCAGGTCATCGCCGGACGCTTGGGCCTGGGCGTCGCCGGCCGCGACCTGGTTGCGGATTTTGCCCCACAGGTCCAAGTCGTAACTCAACGAAAACCCGGCGGTGTCGCTGTTGTACACCGACGGCTGTGTCGTGCCGCGCAAGGGTCTGGAATCCGATTGCCGCTGGCGCAACGGCTGCGCGCTGGCGCTGATCTGTGGGAAAAGCCCGGCATGCAATTGACTGGCATACGCCTGGGACGCGTCGAAATGCGCCAGCGCCGCGGCCAGGTCCGGGTTGGCCTTGAGCAGTCGCTGTTGCAGCTCATCGAGGGTTGGATCGTTGTACAGTTTCCACCACTGAGGCCTCAGTTGATCGGACGGCTGCGCGCTGTGCCACGGGCCATCGCTGGTGTGTTCGCGGTAACCCGCTGGCAGGTCAATCGACGGCACCTGATAGCTGGGCGCCAGGGAGCAGCCTTGCAACGCCAGCAGCAGGCAGGCCGCAAAAGGTTCAAGCCTTGGGCGCATGGGCACCCCCTGTGGCGTCGGCCAGTTGTACCGGGTCGCCTTCGCGCAGGGCGTCGGGCGGGTTGTCGATGATGCGGTCGGCGGGTTGCAGGCCCTGGTCGATCACCAGGCGTTCGCCCAGGTCCAGGCCGATATGAATGTCTTGCAGGTGCACATGGTTGTGCTGGTCCAGCACCGCGACCTGGGTGCCCTGGGCACGGAAGATCAAGGCACTGGCCGGGATGCTCACGCCGTGGGTGTCCGCCGGAATCGGCAGGGTGGCTTCGGCGTAATCGCCGGGCAGCAGCTCACCGTTCGGGTTGTCGGCGACGAACTGCGCGAGCAGGGTGCCGGAACGCCGGTCGATGGCGGTGGAGTCGCCGATCAGGTGCGCCTTGAAGTGTTCGCCCGGATGTTCGGGCACGCTCAGCTCGGCTTCCAGGCCGGGGCGGATCACCGCCGCGTAGTTCTGTGGCACCGGCACGTACAGGCGCAGTTGGTGGGTGTCGGCGATGCTGAACAGTTCCGGATCGCTGTCGGTGTCGGCCTTGATCAACTGGCCGATATCGGTGTTGCGCGCGGTGATGGTGCCGGCGAACGGCGCACGGATCGTCTTGTAGCTTTCCAGCGCGCACAACCGCGCATAGTCGGCGGCGGCAGCCTGGGCATTGGCTTTGGCGGCGGCGGCGTTCGAGGTTTTTTCATCGGCTTCCTGGCGCGATACCGAATGACTGGCCAACAGGTTTTGCCAGCGCGTTGCGGTGGTGGCGGCAAGGCGCGCATTCGCCTGCTCCTGAACCAGGTGGGCGTGGGTTTGCGCCAGTTGTTGGTCCAGGTCCGGGCTGTCGATTTGCGCGAGGACCTGCCCGGCCTTGACCTGGCTGCCGATGTCGACCTTCCAGTCTTTCAGGTAGCCGCTGACCCGCGCATGGATCGGCGCTTTGCTCCAGGCCTCCAGGTGCGCGGGTAAGCGCAGGGTATCGCCGACGGCATTCTGTTTGGGTTGGAACACCAGCACCTGGGGGATGGCCGCGGTTTCCGTCCAGGCGCTGACCGACTGTTCATGCAGCGCACGGGCATGCAAGCCGTTGGCGACCAACAGGGCGGCCAGGGTCAGGCCGCCGACACCCAGGAGCATCAGACGCTTGCGCGAGGGTTTGTGATCAGACGACATGGGGCATTTCTCCAGCAGTTGCGCGGGTAGGGTGACGGCCGTGGACCAGGCTGAAAACCACGGGAACAAACAACAGGGTGGCGATGGTGGCGAAGATCAAGCCGCCGATCACCGCGCGGCCCAACGGCGCGTTCTGCTCCTCGGAAAGCGCCAGGGGCAGCATGCCGATGATCATCGCCAGGGCGGTCATGCACACCGGGCGAAAGCGCGTGTAACCGGCCTCCATGGCGGCTTTCAAGGCATCGCCGTGTTCGGCCAGGCGTTCACGGCAGAAGCTCACCACCAGGATCGAGTTGGCGGTGGCCACGCCCATGCACAGGATCGCGCCGGTGAGGGCCGGCACCGATAACGAGGTGCCGCTGAGAAACAGCATCCACACGATCCCCGCCAGTGCGGCGGGCAACGCGGTGATGATCACGAAGGGGTCGGCCCAGGACTGGAAATTGACCACGATCAGCAGGTAGATCAGCACCACCGCGCCGAGCAGGCCGAAGCTCAACCCGCTGAACGCCTCATGCAGCGCATCGATCTGCCCGTGCAGGCTGATCGTCGCGCCTTTGGGGCGCATGGACGCGGTGTCATCCAGCACTTTTTGCACATCACGGGCGACGCCGCCGAGGTCGCGGCCCTGCACGTTGGCATACAGGTCCAGGGTGGGTTCGATGTTGTAGTGCGTGACCACCGCCGGGCTTTGTACCCGCGAGATACTCGCGACGCCGCCGAGGATTTGCGACTGGCCGTCGGCACCGGTTACCGGCAGCGCCTCCAGCGCAGGCAGGCTGTCGAGGCGGTATTGCGGCGTTGCGGCGACGATCGAGTAGGACACGCCATTGGCCGGGTTCAGCCAGAACGTCGGCGCCACCTGGGAACTGCCGGCGAGGGAGGCGACCATGCTGTTGGTCACGTCTTTCTCGGTGATGCCCAGGCCATTGGCGCGCAGGCGGTCCACATTCACCTGCAGCGACGGATAACCGGTGGATTGCTGGATACGCAGGTCGGCGATGCCGGGCACGTGTTGCAGGCGCCGTTCGAGCTCCATGGCATAGGCGCGGTTTTCGGCATCGCTGCGCCCGGAAATCTTCACGTCCAGCGGTGCCGGCGCGCCGAAGTTGAGGATCTGGCTGCTGATGTCCGCCGGCAGGAACGCAAAATGGCTGCCGGGGAAGCTTTGCGGCAGGGCTTCACGCAGTTTTTTTACGTAGTCGGCGGTGGGCGCGTGGTCTTTTTTCAGGGTGACCTGAATATCGCCGTCCTGCGGGCCGATGGTGCCGCTGCTGCTGTAGGCCATGTCGATGCCGCTGAGGGGGATGCCGATGTTGTCGACAATGGTGTCCAGCTCTTGGGCCGGGATCACTTCGCGAATCCGCGCTTCGATGCGGTCGAACGCAGCGGCGCTTTCCTCGATGCGCGTACCCAGCGGCAGGCGCACATGCAGTGCCAGCGCACCGGCATCGGTCGCCGGGAAAAAATCCTCGCCCAGGCTCGGCAGCAACACGAACGAGGCCAGCACGCAGGCGAGAAAACCGACGATAAAGCGTTTGCGCGCGCCCAGCGCGAGCAGCAGCAGGCCGTGGTAAGTGTCGCGGATGTTCGAGAAATGCCGCTCGAATCCCTGCTGGAAATTCAGCACCGCTTGCAGCACTCGATTGCGCGGTTTCTTGTGCTGATCACCTTCATGGTGATTGATGAATTCATCTTCCGGATGATGCCCTGCACCTTGCTCCGGCGTGTGCGGCTTGAGCAGGTACATCGCCAGTGTCGGCACCAGGGTGCGCGAAAGAATGAATGAACTGGCCATGGCAAAAATTACCGCCAGCGCCATCGGCCGGAACAGATACCCGGCGATGCCTTGCAGCAAGAACATCGGCACGAACACGATGCAGATGCACAGCAGCGAGACGAACGCCGGACCGACGATTTGCGCGGCGCCGTCGAGGATCGCCGTCTTCACCGCCTTGCCTTGTTCCAGGTGCCAGTTGATGTTTTCGATGGTCACCGTGGCGTCGTCCACCAGAATGCCCACCGCCAGGGCCAGCCCGCCCAGGGTCATCACATTCAGGGTTTGCCCGCTGACCGCCAACAGCGCGATGGCTGACAGCACCGCCAGGGGAATCGAGGCGGCGATGATCAGCGTCGAGCGCCAGCTGCCGAGAAACAGCAGGATCATCGCACTGGTCAGCAGGGCGGCGATGATGCCTTCCTGGGCCACGCTGCCCACCGACTGCTTGACGAACACCGACGCATCGCCCAGCAGTGAGGTTTTCAGCGACGGCGGCAGGGTTTCGTTGATGCGCGGCAGCATCTGGCGGATGCCGTCGATGATCGACAGGGTGGAAATACTGCCGTTCTTCAACGCCGGCATCAGCACGGCTCGATGGCCGTCGACGCGCACGATATTGGTCTGCGGTGGCGAGCCATCCCGCACGTGAGCGACCTGGCCGATGGTGATGATCGCGCCGTCGACATTCTTGATCGGCAAGTCATTGAGCTCATCGATGGCCTTGGGGCTGTTGTTCAGCAGGATCGTGTATTCGTTGCGGCCGAGCTTGGCGGTGCCCACCGGGATGATCTGGTTCTGCAGCGCCAGGGCATTGCCGACGTCCTGGGCCGACAGGCCTTTGGCGGCCAGGGCCTGGGGGTCGAGGTCGAGGGTGATCTGGCGCTGCTTGCCGCCCATCGGCGTGGGCATCGCCAAGCCGGGCAGGGCGCTCAGCGGCAGGCGGATATTGTTCTGCACCAGGTCGCGGATCCTGGCTTCCGACAGGCTCGGGCTGGAGAACGCCATTTGCAGGATCGGTACGGTGGAGGCGCTGTAATTGAGGATCAGCGGCGGCGTAATGCCCGGTGGCATCTGCTTGAGCACGGTCTGTGACACCGCCGTGACCTGGGCGTTGGCGGTGCGGATATCCACGCCGGGTTGGAAGAAAATATTGACGATGCCCATGCCGGGCAGGGATTGGGACTCGATATGTTCGATGTCGTTGACGGTGGTGCTCAGGGAGCGTTCGTAGGTGTAGATCACCCGCCCGGCCATGGCGTCCGGCGACAGGCCGTTGTACTGCCAGACCACGGCAACCACCGGGATGCCGATATCGGGGAACACATCCGTTGGCGTACGCAGGGCCGCCATCGGCCCGATGATGCAGATGAAAATGGCCAACACGATGAAGGTGTACGGCTTGTGCAGTGCGGTCTTTACCAGCCCGAGCATGCGTGGATCTCCGAGAAAAGCAGGGTTGCAAACCCCGGCAGTCTTGCCCGACCCACCTAACACGCACCTTTCAGCCAGGTGAAGGAAGATTTAGGTAACGGCTGAAGATCCTTTCATGTGTATTCATTTGTTCTACAAACAGCAGCTCTTCAAGCTTGTCAGCCATCGGATATGCCTTTTTTACTGATGTGCTTTGGAGCCCTGCCATGTCACCGAAAACCCTGTTGTTGATTCCCGCCCTGGCTGCCGCCTTGGTGTTGTCCGCGTGTGCCGGCCCGATACCCCAGGCCGACCCGAGCGAAGCCTGGATCGGCTTGAAAGAAGAAGCACCGAATGACCTGTTGGCCGAGCGCGTCGACGGTCAGCGCGTGGATGACGGGCGCTACTTTGAAGTGAGCCCCGGGGACCATCGCCTGGACGTGACGCTGTTTGAAGAAGAGCCCGGTGACGACAACCAGCAGGACTGCCAGGGCCGGGTCGAGTACAGGCATTTCAAGGCGGGTGAGCATTACACCCTGGAAGAGTCGAGCCTCGGGACCACCGTGCGCGCAGCGCTCAAGGATGGGCATGGCAAGGAGGTTGCCGCCACGCAAGACTTCACGTGCATGCCCGGCTAAGCGTGATGCGCCGTCGCCTTGCTCGGCTTGGCGGGCGCAGTGGGTTTGACGTGGGGGTGATGATGGCGGCGGGTCACGCGCATGACCCCCCACAACATGGCGGCGGCCACCGCCAGCCAACCGCAGATCAGCATGAAAATCGTCGTTGCAAGGCTCATTCAGGCCTCCCTTCGCCCCATCCGGGGTCTATACACAGTCTTCCCAATGGACAGTCTAGCTACCCGGTGGTTGCCTGCTATTGACCAATGGTCGTGTCTGTCCAACTCGTTTGCTCTATCGCGGGCATTTTACCGACACTGGAGGCTATACCCCTGCCCAAGAGCGTCCTATGATCGGGGCCCTCACCGGCAGTTGATCAAGAGAGTTAAAAATTGCGCTTACGGTCGAACCTTAAAGCATCCATCCTGCTGGCCTGCGCCCTGGGGCTGACGGCCTGTTCCAGCCATCCTTCGAAACTCCCCGGCCTGCCGGAGCGGGTTGAACTCAACGGCGTACCGACCTTTCGCAGCGAGGCTTATCAGAGCGGTCCTACGGCTTTGGCCAGCATGCTGTCGCAACAAGGCATTGTCATGACACCGGGGTTGCTGGATAAGCCGCTGCACTTGCCAGGCGCCGAAGCGGACCTTGAGCGCAACATGCAGAAGCTGGCGCGCGAGTACGGGCTGATGGTGTATCCACTGGAAGCCAGGCTGACCGCCGTGCTGGCGCAAGTGGCGGCGGGCTACCCGGTGATGGCGCGGATCAACTCAAGCTTCTGGTCCGACCCGCGCTATGTCGTGGTGGTGGGATTCAACCAGCAGAAGAGCACGGTGCTGTTGCGTTCCGGCAGGGAGCGGCGATTGATGATGGGCTTCAGCGACTTTGAGTCGGCGTGGAAGAGCGCGGGGAATTGGGCGATTCTTACCCAGCGTCCGAGCCAGTTGCCGGCGAATGTGGATGCGCAGCGCTGGCGCGAGGCGGCGAATGCTACGGCCCAGGCCGGGCAGGAAGGGGCGGCGGCCCAGGCTATCAAGGTCCTGGCAGAACGAAAATAATAAATGTGGGAGGGGGCTTGCCCCCGATGCGCTGGATCAGTAGATATTCATGTATCTGACCCACCGCTATCGGGGGCAAGCCCCATATGCGCTAACCAAACCTCCCTCCCCACAACTCGTCCTGCTGGCGTCCTCGTTTTCGCGGGGATTCACGCAGTGCCTGGCTGATATCTCCCCACTTCTCGATACACGTAAACAACGACAAGTGGGGATTGATCGCGCTGCAAAGTAGCCAGTAAATAAAGGCCATCTCACGCCAGTGACAACGGAGTGGCGGCACTTCCTTTTTCTGTCTCGTCTCCCTCGATAGGGGAAAAATGCTCGCCCGCTGCGATTAACCGCTCAATCAGGCAAGCCACTAATAATTTCCCTTGCAACCATGCTTTTGCGCCTTCCGGATTTTTCTTTCTGAGGTGGGATAACCCCAGCAATGACTTCATCCGCTTGAACGCCAACTCCACCTGCCAACGGTGCCGATAGAGAGCCAAAACCTCCTGCGTATCCAGGCAGTCCAAGGTTGTTACCAGCACCACGTAACCGGCCGCTTCCATCGTTTCAGGTTTCAATTGCTTCTGCTTTTTTTGCCCGACTCTCTTGAGCTTGCACTCGCTTTGCGATCGCTGCTCGTCGGTTTTTCGATAGGCGCACACACGTACTGCAATATCCCCCTTTGAACCTTTCATCACAGCTGCCCACTCGCCCGTTTGCCCTGGCTGCAAGGTCCGTAGTCGCGCCAGTTGCTCAAAAGGCGACCCTTGCTCATCGCTAAGCGGCAGGCTGCTCAGGTTCATTCGTACCAGGATGTCACCGCCTGCATTGAGTACATGATTGACTCCACGCCGGTTGGCAAACCCTCGATCCGCGATGAAAACATCGCCCTGCTGCACCGAAAACCGAGTCAACGATTCGCCTGTTTTGGACGGTGTCACTTGCACTTCACAGCAACGCAACGTGCTGATATCCATCGTGTAATGCAGCCGCCATGTTGAGGTGACCGCGCCAGGCTCCATTACGACACTGCCATCAGCAGCCAGTATCCGTCTCCCCAGCAGCGCCGGGCATTGCATGGCCGCGACCGGCGATTGTTGGATCAACTGCTCTGTGATCCAACCTAGCCAGGCCCCCGATTTGTTGACCCTCTTGAGAAGGCCCACGTCTGATAACTCCAGCAATTTCCCTGTACGCGCTCGCTCTACCGTTTCGACCATCGAGCAATCGGCGCTCATGTACATCAATAACGTGCGCAATAGACTCTCTGGCCCGCTGAATCGGCGACCGAACTTCAGGGCCCCCAGCTCTTTTGCCTTGGCTTCCCATCCAGGCGGTAGTAGTGCCAGGAGCTTGGGCCAGTCTTCATTCAGTTTTTGTGTTGGGTCTATTGTCACTGCTCTCGCATCCTAAAGAGTCAGACTTGATTATATCTTTTGGGGTTTGGTTAGCGCATATGGGGGCAAGCCCCCTCCCACATTTGATCGGTGCTGTCAGTTGACTAGCGACGCACTTCTGTCACACCTGCACGGTTCTTCAGGTTCTTGTCAGCCTTGTAGCGCAACGCCACATCCGGCACCGCGCCGCCCTTGCCGGTTTCGACCCAGCTGCGAATACGACTGGCATCGGCGAAGTGGGTGAATTTGCCGAAAGCATCCAGGATCACCAGCGACACCGGGCGGTTACCCATGCTGGTCACCAGCACCAGGCAATGCCCGGCCTGGTTGGTAAAACCGGTCTTGGTCAGCTTGATGTCCCAGTTGGCCCGGTTGATCAAATGGTCGGTGTTGGAGAAGCCCAGGGTGTAGTTGGGCTTGCGGAACGCCACGGTTTTTTCCTTGGTGGTACTCAGCTGGCTCAACATCGGAAACTTGCGCGCATAGGCCAGCAGCTTGCTCAGGTCGCGTGCGGTCGACACGTTATGGATCGACAGCCCCGTAGGTTCCACGTAATGGGTGCTAGTCATGCCCAGCGCCTTGGCCTTGGCGTTCATCGCGGCAATGAACGCCGCGTAACCGCCCGGGTAATGGTGGGCCAGGCTCGCGGCGGCGCGGTTTTCCGAGGACATCAGCGCGATCAGCAGCATTTCCTTGCGCGGCATTTGGCTGCCGATCTTCACCCGGGAGAACACGCCCTTCATCTCCGGGGTGTCGGTGATGTTGATATCGATGTATTCATCCATGTCCTGCTTGGCTTCCAGCACGATCAGGCCGGTCATCAGCTTGCTGACGGAAGCGATGGGGACCACCACATCGGGGTTGCTGGAATAGATGACCTTGTTGGTCTGCAAATCCACGAGCATGGCGCTGCCGGAGGCGATTTGCAGTTTGGAGGCGTCACGCGGGGCCAGGGTGGTTTCGGCGGCGTTAGCGAAAGTGCCTGTCAGTGCAAAAAATAGGCTGACAATGGAAAGACGAATTTTCACGCGGATGAACTCGCTAAAAAGTAAGAAGTACCGTTTGGGAACGGGTTTGGTGACAAATGGCGTTACATTTTAGGAGTATGGATCAGAAACTGTCGAATGTTCTTCCAGAACCGGACGAAAGTACTTAAAAACTATGAATAAACAGGTTTTATTCGGGCAATAAAAAACCCCGCGATAAGGCAGGGCTTTTTCAGTACGCCTGGTTATCAGCTGTGCAGGGTTTCTGCTGCATACAGCGTATTTTCCAGCAGGCACGCTCGGGTCATCGGGCCTACGCCGCCGGGAACCGGGGTGATCCAGCCTGCGCGGGGCAGGGCGGTCTCGTACACCACGTCGCCCACCAGCTTGCCGTCATCCTGGCGGTTGATGCCGACGTCGATCACGATTGCGCCTTCCTTGATCCACTCACCCTTCACCAGGCCCGGCTTGCCCGCGGCGACCACCACCAGATCAGCGCGGCCCACATGGCCGGCGAGGTCCTTGGTGAAGCGGTGGGTAACGGTCACGGTGCAGCCGGCCAGCAATAATTCCATCGCCATCGGGCGGCCGACGATATTCGATGCGCCAACCACAACCGCGTCGAGCCCATACAGATCGACCCCGGTGCTTTCCAGCAGAGTCATGATGCCTTTGGGCGTGCAGGGGCGCAGCAGTGGGATGCGCTGGGCCAGGCGGCCGACGTTATAAGGGTGGAAGCCATCGACGTCTTTGTCCGGGCGGATGCGTTCCAGCAGTTTGGAGGCGTCCAGATGCTCGGGCAGCGGCAACTGGAGCAGGATGCCGTCCATGTTCGGGTCATCGTTGAGGCTGTCAATCAGGTCGGTCAGGGCCTGTTGAGTGGTCTCCGAAGGCAAGTCATAGGCTTTGGAAATAAAGCCGACCTCTTCACAGTCTTTACGCTTGTGCGAGACATAAACCTGAGAGGCAGGATCGCTGCCGACCAGGATCACCGCGAGGCCAGGCGTGCGCAGGCCTTGCTGGCGACGCTCGGTGACGCGTTTGGCGATCTGCTGGCGCAGGCTGGCGGCGATTGATTTGCCGTCGATAAGTTGTGCAGTCATTACGCGTGATTAACCATCGAGAGGGGGAAGAAAAGTGCGCGCATTCTCGCACGCCAGGGCGCGAGGGCAAAGGCGCTTGGTCTGCAAATTGCCCTAACCCCTTAAATAAAATCAGTTTTTTTTAAAAAAGATTTGACGGGTTTCGGGACCCTCTATACTATTCGTCGCACTTGTCGGGCACAGCCTAGCACTGGTTAGAAGGTCGAGCAGAATTGTTGTGCTGCAAGGCTGGAAACACTTAGTTTGTAATCCTCCAAGAGTACAGATTAATCAGGCGCCCGTAGCTCAGCTGGATAGAGCATCCGCCTTCTAAGCGGATGGTCGCAGGTTCGAGTCCTGCCGGGTGCGCCATTAGGCAGCTTTGGCACAAGTAGCGTTAGATGGTGGGCGTAGCTCAGTTGGTAGAGCACGGGATTGTGACTCCCGTTGTCGAGGGTTCGATCCCCTTCGTCCACCCCATATTTGAAAGGCGCCAGATTAATCGTCTGGCGCCTTTGCTTTAAGAGCTTCAAGCGCGGATGTGGTGGAATTGGTAGACACACTGGATTTAGGTTCCAGCGCCGCGAGGCGTAAGAGTTCGAGTCTCTTCATCCGCACCAAATAAAACGTTGCTCGGCCGTCAGGCAGGGCAGGGTTCAACAAAGAAGTGGTTTGGTTTCTTTGTTAACGCAATATGGTGGGCGTAGCTCAGTTGGTAGAGCACGGGATTGTGACTCCCGTTGTCGAGGGTTCGATCCCCTTCGTCCACCCCATATTCGAAAGGCGCCAGATTTAACAGTCTGGCGCCTTTTTTGGTTTTGGCGGTTTGATTATCTCGGCGGTCGCAGGTACTGGGCCGCATCGGCAGCGCGTTTCGTCGTATTTGTGTGTCTCGATGATGCCGCGTTGCCTGTCCGCTCCGTTCGCGGGGCGGGCCGTCAGGGAGATGAATGGCGGCTTCTTCTATATATAGAAGGGCGGCGCAGAGCCCTGGCGCAATTGGCTGTATTTGTCACCGGGGCGAGGTACTTCAGTGCCTTCGTACCGATAAATTGCCGGCTATTTACGGGTGCATTTTCAGTAGGGTGACTTCTTGAGTTTGACCCACTAGAATGCATGCCCTTGATTGGGGTCGGAAATGGCCGGCTAATGTCTGTGCAACGAGGAATATCCATGCAAGTTTCTGTTGAAAATACTACTGCTCTCGAGCGCCGCCTGAGCATCACCGTGCCGGCAGAGCGTATCGAGACTGCGGTCAACAAGCGTCTGCAGCAGACTGCCCAAAAGGCCAAGATCGCTGGTTTCCGTCCAGGCAAAGTGCCAATGAGCGAAATCAAGCGTCGTTTTGGTGCCGATGCGCGCCAGGAAGCTGTAGGTGACGTGATCCAGGCTTCCTTCTACGAAGCCGTTGTCGAGCAAAAGCTGAACCCGGCTGGCTCGCCTTCGATCGAGCCCAAGTCCCTGGAAGCCGGCAAGGACCTGGAATACGTAGCCGTATTCGAAGTGTTCCCGGAATTCGAAGTAGCGGGCTTCGACGGTATCGCTATCGAGCGCCTGAGCGCCGAAGTGGCTGATTCGGACCTGGACAACATGCTCGAAATCCTGCGCAAGCAGAACACC
The DNA here is from genome assembly GCF_003852275.1 of Pseudomonas sp. R4-39-08. Taxonomy (NCBI): domain Bacteria; kingdom Pseudomonadati; phylum Pseudomonadota; class Gammaproteobacteria; order Pseudomonadales; family Pseudomonadaceae; genus Pseudomonas; species Pseudomonas sp. R4-39-08. The sequence continues at coordinate 3,652,435 of NZ_CP027733.1, read as the reverse complement.
CGTTTCGAAGTGGTCGAACGTGCCGCCCAGAACGAAGACCAACTGAACATCGATTTCGTTGGCAAGGTCGACGGCGAAGTATTCGCTGGTGGCTCCGCCAAGGGCACTCAGCTGGTGTTGGGTTCCAACCGCATGATCCCGGGTTTCGAAGACGGCCTGGTTGGCGCCAAAGCCGGCGAAGAACGCGTTCTGAACCTGGAATTCCCTGCTGACTACCAGAACCTGGACCTGGCCGGCAAAGCCGCCGAGTTCACCGTGACCGTCAACAGCATTTCCGAGCCTAAGCTGCCAGAGCTGAACGAAGAGTTCTTCGCGCAATTCGGCATCAAGGAAACCGGTATCGAAGGCTTCCGCACCGAAGTTCGCAAGAACATGGAGCGTGAGCTGCGTCAAGCGATCAAGTCCAAGGTCAAGAACCAGGTCATGGACGGTCTGCTGGCCGCCAACCCGATCGAAGTGCCTAAGGCCCTGCTGTCCAACGAAGTGGATCGCCTGCGCGTACAAGCGGTTCAGCAGTTTGGTGGCAACATCAAGCCTGACCAACTGCCGGCCGAGCTGTTTGAAGAGCAAGCCAAGCGTCGCGTCGTGCTGGGCCTGATCGTGGCTGAAGTGGTCAAGCAGTTCGACCTCAAGCCAGACGAAGACCGTGTTCGCGAAATGATCCAGGAAATGGCATCGGCCTACCAGGAACCTGAGCAGGTCGTGTCCTGGTACTACAAGAACGACCAGCAGCTGAACGAAGTACGTTCGGTTGTGCTGGAAGAACAAGTTGTGGATACTGTTCTGCAGAAGGCTAAGGTGACCGATAAAGCGGTCTCTTACGAAGAAGCAGTCAAACCGGCGGAAGCAGCACAAGCCGACTGATTGTCCAACTCGTTGGAAATTCAACCATAAGCCAGCCTCGCGCTGGCTTATGCGTTTTCAAGACATGACTATTTGGGAGTAACTGCAGAGCATGTTCCGTAATTCCTATATTCAGCAGAACTCTGATATCCAGGCCGCTGGCGGCCTGGTCCCGATGGTTGTCGAGCAGTCCGCTCGTGGTGAACGCGCCTACGACATCTACTCGCGCCTGCTCAAGGAGCGAGTGATCTTTCTGGTTGGCCCGGTAGAGGACTACATGGCCAACCTGATCTGTGCGCAACTGCTGTTCCTTGAAGCGGAAAACCCGGACAAGGACATCCATCTCTACATCAACTCGCCGGGCGGTTCGGTGACTGCGGGCATGTCGATCTACGACACCATGCAGTTCATCAAGCCGAACGTGTCGACTACCTGCATTGGCCAGGCCTGCAGCATGGGTGCATTCCTGCTGACCGCCGGCGCCGAGGGCAAGCGTTACTGCCTGCCGAACTCACGCGTGATGATTCACCAGCCACTGGGTGGTTTCCAGGGCCAGGCATCGGACATCGAAATCCATGCCAAGGAGATCCTCTTCATTCGTGAGCGCCTCAACACGCTGATGGCCAAGCACAGCGGGCACACACTTGAAGAAATCGAGCGTGATACCAACCGTGACAACTTCATGAGCGCTGAAGCCGCCCGTGAGTACGGGTTGATCGACGCAGTGATCGAAAAGCGCCCCGCTTAATATAAGCCGCTCAAAATAGGGCTGGTCGGCATGTCCGACCACTGGCGGGCTTGAAAAAGCCCGCATAAGCCTTCATCTTGTGTTGCAAGCCTATCGGATTTGGATCGAACGAATGACTGACACCCGCAACGGCGAGGACAACGGCAAGCTGCTCTATTGCTCCTTCTGTGGCAAAAGCCAGCATGAAGTACGCAAATTGATTGCCGGCCCCTCGGTGTTTATCTGCGACGAATGCGTCGACCTGTGCAATGACATCATCCGCGAGGAGGTGCAGGAAGCCCAGGCCGAGAGCAGTGCGCACAAACTCCCATCGCCTAAAGAAATCAGCGGCATCCTTGACCAGTATGTAATTGGTCAGGAGCGTGCAAAGAAGGTTCTGGCCGTAGCGGTGTACAACCACTACAAGCGCTTGAACCAGCGTGACAAGAAAGGCGACGAAGTCGAACTCGGCAAGAGTAACATCCTGCTGATCGGCCCTACAGGCTCGGGTAAAACCCTGCTTGCGGAAACCCTCGCTCGCCTGCTGAACGTTCCGTTCACCATCGCCGACGCCACCACCCTCACCGAGGCTGGCTACGTGGGTGAAGACGTCGAGAACATCATTCAGAAGCTGCTGCAGAAGTGCGACTACGACGTAGAGAAGGCCCAGATGGGTATTGTCTACATCGACGAAATCGACAAGATCTCGCGCAAGTCGGACAACCCGTCCATCACTCGGGATGTTTCCGGTGAAGGCGTGCAGCAAGCACTGTTGAAGCTGATCGAAGGCACGGTCGCTTCGGTACCGCCCCAGGGCGGCCGCAAGCACCCGCAGCAGGAATTCCTGCAGGTCGATACGCGTAACATCCTGTTTATCTGTGGCGGTGCGTTCTCCGGGCTGGAAAAGGTTATTCAGCAGCGTTCCACCCGTGGCGGCATCGGTTTCAGCGCGGAAGTGCGTAGCAAGGAAGAAGGCAAGAAGGTAGGCGAGTCCCTGCGTGAAGTCGAACCTGACGATCTGGTCAAGTTCGGCCTGATCCCGGAATTCGTTGGTCGTCTGCCGGTCCTGGCCACGTTGGACGAGCTGGATGAGGCGGCTTTGATTCAGATCCTCACCGAGCCGAAAAACGCCCTGACCAAGCAATACGCCAAGCTGTTCGAGATGGAAGGTGTGGACCTCGAGTTCCGTACCGACGCACTCAAATCAGTGGCCAAGCGGGCATTGGAGCGCAAGACCGGTGCACGTGGTCTGCGTTCGATCCTCGAAGGCGTGTTGCTCGACACCATGTACGAAATCCCCTCGCAATCCGAGGTGAGTAAGGTGGTGATCGACGAAAGCGTTATCGAAGGCAAGTCCAAGCCACTGTATATCTACGAAAACAGTGAGCCGGCTGCCAAGGCTGCACCTGACGCGTAAGCGTCTTTGCAGTGGCGGTACAAGCAAGGGGCCTTTCGGGGCCCCTTGTTTTTTTCGGGTGTTTTTGCGGGGTGGCAGATTAAATCGCGTTTATTCATGCGTTTAAGTGCTGGCATTGCGCTTGTTTTTTTTGCATGCAACCCCCATCTTGGTTTCAAGCTTATTTTTCAACTGTCATAGAGGCGAAATCATGAAGACAACCATCGAATTGCCTCTCCTGCCGTTGCGTGATGTCGTCGTCTATCCGCACATGGTTATCCCGCTGTTCGTGGGGCGCGAGAAGTCTATCGAAGCCCTCGAGGCTGCGATGACGGGCGACAAGCAGATCCTGCTGTTGGCCCAGAAGAATCCTGCTGATGATGATCCAGGCGAAGACGCCCTGTATCGGGTCGGCACCGTTGCGACTGTCCTGCAATTGCTCAAGCTGCCTGACGGTACCGTCAAGGTACTCGTGGAAGGCGAGCAGCGCGGCGCGGTAGAGCGTTTCATGGAGGTGGATGGTCACCTGCGCGCCGAAGTGGCGCTGATCGACGAAGTCGAAGCCCCTGAACGTGAATCCGAAGTGTTTGTGCGCAGCCTGCTTTCGCAGTTCGAGCAGTATGTGCAGCTGGGCAAGAAAGTCCCGGCTGAAGTCCTCTCGTCGCTCAACAGCATCGATGAGCCAAGTCGCCTGGTCGACACCATGGCTGCGCACATGGCGCTGAAGATCGAGCAGAAGCAGGACATTCTCGAAATCATCGATCTGTCGGCCCGTGTCGAGCATGTGCTGGCGCTGCTGGATGGCGAAATCGACCTGCTGCAGGTTGAGAAGCGCATCCGCGGCCGCGTGAAGAAACAAATGGAGCGCAGCCAGCGCGAGTACTACCTGAATGAGCAGATGAAGGCCATTCAGAAAGAACTCGGCGACGGCGAGGAAGGCCACAACGAAATCGAAGAGCTGAAAAAGCGTATCGATGCCGCCGGCCTGCCGAAAGACGCGCTGACCAAGGCCACGGCCGAGCTGAACAAGCTCAAGCAAATGTCGCCGATGTCGGCCGAAGCCACTGTGGTTCGTTCCTACATCGATTGGCTGGTGCAGGTGCCGTGGAAGGCTCAGACCAAGGTACGCCTGGACCTGACCCGCGCCGAAGAAATCCTCGATGCCGACCACTACGGCCTTGAAGAGGTCAAGGAACGTATCCTTGAATACCTCGCGGTGCAAAAGCGCGTGAAGAAAATTCGCGGCCCGGTGTTGTGCCTGGTCGGTCCGCCTGGGGTGGGTAAAACCTCGCTGGCCGAGTCGATTGCCAGTGCGACCAACCGCAAGTTCGTGCGCATGGCCCTCGGCGGCGTGCGTGACGAAGCGGAAATCCGTGGCCATCGTCGGACTTACATCGGTTCGATGCCAGGAAGATTGATTCAAAAGATGACAAAAGTGGGCGTGCGCAACCCGCTGTTCCTGCTCGATGAAATCGACAAGATGGGCAGCGACATGCGTGGCGATCCGGCGTCGGCGTTGCTCGAGGTGCTCGATCCCGAGCAGAACCACAATTTCAACGACCATTACCTGGAAGTCGACTACGACCTGTCTGACGTAATGTTCCTGTGCACCTCCAACTCCATGAACATTCCGCCAGCATTGCTGGACCGGATGGAGGTGATTCGTCTGCCGGGTTACACCGAAGACGAGAAGATCAACATCGCCGTCAAATACCTCGCGCCCAAGCAGACTGCGGCCAACGGCCTGAAGAAAGGCGAGATCGAGTTTGACGTTGAAGCTATTCGTGACATCGTGCGCTATTACACCCGCGAGGCCGGTGTGCGGGGCCTTGAGCGTCAGATCGCGAAGATCTGCCGCAAGGCGGTCAAGGAGCATTCCTTGGAAAAACGCTTCTCGGTGAAGGTGACGGCCGATGCGCTGGAGCATTTCCTGGGTGTGCGTAAATTCCGCTACGGCCTGGCCGAGCAGCAGGACCAGGTAGGGCAGGTGACTGGCCTGGCATGGACCCAGGTGGGCGGCGAGTTGCTGACCATCGAAGCTGCCGTGATCCCTGGCAAGGGCCAGTTGATCAAGACCGGCTCTCTCGGCGATGTGATGGTCGAATCGATCACCGCCGCACAGACCGTGGTGCGCAGTCGCGCCAGAAGCCTGGGGATTCCCCTGGACTTCCACGAGAAGCACGACACCCATATCCATATGCCGGAAGGCGCGACGCCGAAGGACGGCCCGAGCGCCGGTGTAGGCATGTGCACGGCGCTGGTGTCGGCATTGACCGGTATTCCGGTGCGCGCCGATGTGGCGATGACCGGGGAAATTACCCTGCGCGGCCAGGTATTGGCCATCGGTGGGCTGAAAGAGAAATTACTCGCTGCACACCGAGGTGGAATCAAGACCGTGATCATTCCTGAAGAGAATGTTCGCGACTTGAAGGAAATTCCTGACAATATCAAGCAGGATCTTCAGATTAAACCGGTTAAATGGATTGACGAAGTCCTGCAAATTGCGCTGCAATACGCGCCGGAGCCCTTGCCGGATGTGGCTCCGGAGATTGTCGCGAAGGACGAAAAACGCGAGTCGGATTCCAAGGAAAGAATTAGCACGCATTAAGGTGTTGAAGCCTGGGGGCTTCCTTGACAGCTTTTTAGAGCCCTTGTTATAAAGCGGCTCTTAAGTGTCTGTAGGCCATTCAGCACTGGTTTTTGCTTTTTACCAAAAAACTTAGAATCATACTCATAGATATATAAGGGGACTTAGAGTGAACAAGTCGGAACTGATTGATGCTATCGCTGCATCCGCTGATATCCCGAAAGCTGCTGCCGGCCGTGCGCTGGACGCAGTAATCGAATCCGTCACTGGCGCTCTGAAGGCCGGCGACTCCGTGGTACTGGTAGGCTTCGGTACTTTCTCTGTGACTGACCGCCCAGCTCGCACTGGCCGTAACCCACAGACCGGCAAAGCACTGCAAATCGCTGCTGCCAAGAAACCAGGTTTCAAAGCCGGTAAAGCCCTGAAAGAAGCCGTCAACTAAGCTTCGATCAAGCCTTTGCTTACCCGGGTCAGACGCAGGTCTGGCCTGGCAGCGGAGCGGTAGCTGACCCACGTATCCATTGGGTCGCCACGCCGGGGGGCAGAGTTAAAACCCCCGTCCGCTCCGCCAGTTACGAGAAGGCGCATCCTCGGATGCGCCTTTCTTCTATCCGGATTCTACCCACGCTCCACGGTTGCCTATTTTGATGTTCAACCGTTTCTGGGGGACGCATGCTGCAAAATATCAGGGACAATTCACAAGGCTGGATTGCCAAGACCATTATCGGGATCATCGTCGCATTGATGGCGTTCACCGGTATCGAGGCTATTTTCCAGGCTTCGGGTAATAACAAGCAGGACGTGGCCAAGGTCAACGGTGAGGAAATCACCCAGACCGAATTGAGCCAGGCCGTCGATATGCAACGGCGCCAGCTGATGCAACAACTAGGCAAGGATTTCGATGCTTCCCTGTTGGACGAAAAACTGCTGCGCGACGCGGCCCTCAAGGGCCTGATCGATCGCAAGCTGCTGCTGCAAGGCGCTGCTGATGCCAAGTTCGGTTTCTCGGAAGCGGCCTTGGACCAGGTGATCCTGCAGACGCCGGAGTTCCAGGTGGACGGCAAGTTCAGCGCCGAACGCTTTGACCAGGTGGTCCGCCAACTGGGCTATACCCGCCTGCAATTCCGTCAGATGCTGACTCAGGAAATGCTGATCGGCCAGGTTCGCGCAGGCATCGCTGGCAGTGGTTTCGTGACCGATGCCGAGGTGCTGGCATTTGCCCGTCTGGAAAAACAGACGCGCGATTTTGCCACCGTCAACGTTAAAGCCGACCCGGCAGCGGTGAAACTCACCGATGACGAAGTCAAAGCCTACTACGACCAGCACGCCAAGGAGTTCATGACCCCGGACCAGGTGGTCATCGACTACCTGGAGCTGAAGAAGTCGTCGTTCTTCGACCAGGTTACCGTCAAGGACGATGAACTTCAGGCTGCCTACGAGAAAGAAACCGCCAACCTCGCTGAACAGCGTCGTGCTGCGCACATTCTGATCGAGGTCAACGACAAGGTCACCGAGGCGCAAGCCAAGGCCAAGATCGAAGACATCCAGGCGCGCCTGGCCAAGGGCGAGCAGTTTGAAGCCCTGGCCAAGGAGTTTTCCCAGGATCCGGGTTCGGCCAGCAATGGCGGCGATCTCGGGTTTGCCGGTCCTGGCGTCTACGATCCAGACTTCGAGACGGCGCTGTACGGCCTCAAGCAGGACCAGGTGTCGGTGCCGGTGCGCACGTCCTTCGGTTGGCACTTGATCAAGCTGCTGGGCGTTGAAGCACCCGAGGTGCCATCGTTCGCCAGCCTGAAAGACAAGCTGACCCGCGAACTCAAGACCCAGCAGGTTGAACAGCGGTTTGTCGAAGCTACCAAGCAATTGGAAGATGCGGCGTTCGAAGCGTCCGACCTGGCCCAGCCGGCGTCCGATCTGAAGCTGACGGTACACACTTCCGCGCCGTTCGGCCGTGAAGGTGGCGAAGGCGTCGCGGCCAACCGTGCCGTGGTCACCGCAGCGTTCAGCCCGGAAGTGCTGGATGAGGGTGCCAACAGCAGCGCCATTGAGCTCGACCCGGAAACCATCATCGTGCTGCGCGCCAAAGAGCACCTCAAGCCTGCCCAGATTCCGCTGGAAAAGGTTGCCACGGCGATTCGCGCACAGATGACCAAGGAGCGTGCGAGCGCTGCCGCCAAAGCCCATGCCGACGAGCTGATCGCCGGCCTGCGTGATGGCAAGATCGCCCTGAGCCAGCCGATTGACGGCCAGGCCTGGAAGGTGACTGAAGCCGCTACCCGTGGCCAGGAAGCTGTCGACCCTGCCGTGCTGCAAGCGCTGTTCCGCATGCCCAAGCCTGCGGGCAAGGACAAGCCGAGCTTCACCACTGTCAGCCTGCGCGATGGCAGCCAGGTGATCGTGCGCTTGAATGGCGTCAACGAAGCTGCTTCGCCTACGGACGAAGAAAAGGCGCAATACCGCCGCGCCCTCGCTTCGCGTATTGGCCAGCAGGATTTTGCGGCCTACCGCAAGCAGCTGGAAACCCAGGCAGACATCAAGAAGTTCTGATGCCGGCTTGAATGAAAAGACCCCGTCCTGAAAAGGCCGGGGTCTTTTTTTGCGCGCGTTAAAGCCCGCGACGCTTCGTTCTCAAGTCCGCTTGCCCGAGAACTTGAGCTTGCCCCAGCTCAGGCCGATGACCGCCGCCAGGGTCGAGGCCGTCAATACGCTCAGCTTGGCCGCCGCCAGCAAAGCCGGGTCGGAGAACGCCAGGGAGGAGATGAAGATCGACATTGTGAAACCAATCCCCGCCAGCAGACCCACCAGGCCCACACCCGTCCAGGTAACGCCGTCCGGCAGCTTGCAGAGGTTGAGCTTGACCAGCGTGAAGCTTGCCAGCATCACGCCAATGGGTTTGCCCAGCACCAGGGCGAAGATGACGCCCATGAACACACCCTGGGGCAGGGGATCGTCCAGGTTGAAGCCGCTCAAGCTGACACCCGCGTTGGCCAGGGCAAACAACGGCATCACGCCGAACGCCACCCATGGATGCAGCGCCGATTGGACCCGCTGCACTGGCGGTAATATTTCCCGCTGTGCTTCGCGCAATTGCTTCAACGGCTGGGTAACGTGCCCTGGGCCTTCAGGCGACTGGGAAAAGCGCTCCATCAATTCGTTGAGCGTGCGGCCTATGGTGTCCAGCGGGCGTTCGGTGGTGGGCTTGGAGTTGACGGGCGTCATCAGCCCCAGGATCACGCCGGCGAGCGTCGGGTGAACGCCGGTCTTGAGCAGGCCGAACCACACAATCGCTCCAGGCAACAGGTAGATCGCGGCCTTGCTGATGCCCATGCGCTGGAAAACCAGCACCAGCGCCAGCCCGGCGACGGCAATCACCAGCCCCATGTAATCGAGGCTGGCGGTGAAGAAAACGGCAATGATCAGGATCGCCACGATGTCATCGATAATCGCCAGGGCCAGCAGTAAAATACGCACGCCGCCGGGAATCGACTTGCCCAACAGTGCCAGCACGCCGACGGCAAACGCGATATCTGTCGCGGTGGGCACGGCCCAGCCACTGGCGGCGGCGGTGCCGTGGTTGAGCAGGGTGTAAATGAGCGCCGGCATCAGTACGCCGCCCAGCGCAGCGCCCAATGGCAGTGTGGCCAGCTTCAGGCTGGCGAGCGCGCCGTCCTTGATTTCCTGACGGATCTCGGCGCCCACCACCAGGAAAAAGATGGTCATCAGGCCATCGTTGACCAGAAAATGCAGGGAGCGCGACACGCTGTATTCGCCCAACCCAAGGGTGACCGGCGTATTCCAGAAGTGCTCATAGGTGTCGGCCGCCGGGCTGTTGGCCCAGATCAACGCGACGATGGCAGCCAGCAGCAGAACGATGCCGCTGACGGCTTCAATCCGTGAAAAGCGCTCAAGGGCCGACAGTGCGCCCTCGGTCAAACGCTGAGGGCGAGGGATGGCGGGGTGTTTATCAGGCACGACAAATCTCCATTGGCGGCCCGACCAACGCTTATCCTTTAACCTGCGCTGTGCCGTATGCAGCAGCGCACCCAGGGCGATAATAGGAAGTTGGGGAATAAGTTGTAAACAAACTTGTCATAGTCAGCGGCACCGGTCCCAAGGCCTGTGACGTTTTACCGACAGGAATGCGCGCGCCAGCGCCTCGTTCTGTTGCACAATACCGCCCGGACTGTTTTTCTCAGGATTTTCGATGTCGACATCATTTCACTTGCGAAACCTAGGGTTGGCGCTGGTGCTGGCGGGCGCGGCGGGTTGCTCGTCGCCCAAGACCGCTATTTACGAACATGAGAATTTCGACGATTCCGGTACGTTTTCCCGCGATTACCCGGTAAGCGATGTGGCGGCCTGTGAAGCCGCGCGCCGTGCCCTGCTGAGCCAGGGCTATATCATCACCAGCAGCGACCCGAAGCTGGTGGCCGGTAACAAGAGTTTCCAGCAGACCGGCGAAAGCCACCTGCAGATCAGCTTCAACGTGGTGTGCGCCGCGGATGGCAAAGGCAGCAATCATTCGACGATGTTTGCCAACGCCTTGCAGGATCGCTATGCGCTGAAGAAGGTCAACAACTCCGCGAGTCTCGGGGTAGGGGTACTGGGTTCGGTGTCGATGCCGATCGGCTCCACCGATGACTCGATGGTCAAGGTGGCGAGCGAGACCGTTTCGGCGCCCAAGTTCTATGAGCGTTACTTTGCGTTGGTGGATGTGTTCCTGCCCCAGGAAGTGAAGCAGGCTGCGCACATCCCCGAAAAGCCCAAGGATGAGCTTGGCATGCCTGAACCCAAGGCCGCACCGGCCGCCGAGAAGGTCGAGGCGCCCCAGGAGACACCGGCAACGCCTGCCGCTGCGCAACCGCTCGCACCGCCAGCCGAAGCCGCACCGATCGCGCCGAGCGTAGCGCCGGAGCCCGTACCGGACACCGCACCGGCCCCGGCAGCAGAACCCGCGCCGGCACCGACCAACCCGAACCTGCCAGCGCCGACGGAGGCGATTCCACCCCTGCCAACGCCTGCGCAGTGACTCACACCGCTACGGGGTCTGCCTTGTCGGCATTGATCCCGTAGCGGCTGATGGCCTCCACGACTTTGTCACGGCCTATCACGCCGTCATCTGCCAGTGCTTTCAGGGCCGCCAGCACAATGAAGTGTCGATCCACTTCAAAAAACTCGCGCAAAGCTTCCCGCGTATCCGACTGCCCGAAACCATCGGTTCCCAATGCCACAAAGCGGCGGCCGTGTACGAAAGGGCGGATCTGGTCTGCGAATAACTTCATGTAGTCCGTTGCCACCACCATTGGCCCGGCTTTACCGACGAGGCACTGCTCCACGTAGCTCAGGCGTGGCTCACCCTCCGGATGCAGCAGGTTCCAGCGTTCTGTTGCGTGCCCGTCACGGCGCAGCTCAGTCAGGCTGGTGGCGCTCCATACGTCACTGTGCACGGCAAAATCCTGCTCAAGCAGGGCCGCTGCGGCGATCACTTCGCGCAAAATCGAACCGCTGCCCATCAATTGCACCTGTGCGTCGGGGTGTGTGCTCAACGGGTACATACCTTTGAGAATGCCATCCTCCACGCCTTCGGGGATCGCCGGGTGCGGGTAGTTTTCGTTGAGCAAGGTGATGTAGTAATAAATGTCTTCTTGCTCGACATACATACGGCGCATGCCCTCGCGAATGATCACCGCCAGCTCGTAGGCAAAGGTCGGATCATAGGCCACGCAGCACGGAATCACTGACGCCAGGATATGGCTATGCCCGTCGTCATGTTGCAAGCCTTCGCCCATCAGGGTAGTGCGCCCGGCCGTGGCCCCCAGCAGAAAACCGCGGGCCCGCGCATCACCGGCCGCCCAGGCCAGGTCGCCGACGCGCTGGAAGCCGAACATCGAATAGAAGATATAGAAAGGCACGGTCATCAGGCCGTGGTTGCTGTAGGACGTACTTGCCGCGATCCATGAGGAAATGGCACCCGATTCATTCAGGCCTTCCTGCATGATCTGTCCGTCCTTGCTCTCCTTGTAGTAGCTCAGTTGCCCAGCGTCCTGCGGGGTGTACAGCTGGCCGACGGCGGAGTGGATGCCGATCTGCCGGAACAGGCTTTCCATGCCGAAGGTGCGTGACTCATCCGGCACGATGGGGACGATCAGCTTGCTCAGATGTGGGTCCTTGAGCAGCGTGCCGAGGATGCGCACGAACGCCATGGTGGTGGAAATCGCACGCTCGCCGGTGTCCTTGAGCTGGGTAGCGAAGGCGGACAGCGGCGGGATCGTCAACGGTGCGACGCCGCTGTGCCGAGCGGGCACATAGCCGCCCAGGGCCTGGCGTCGGGCGGCAAAGTAGCGGGCTTCGGCACTGTCGGCGGCGGGTTTGAGGTAGGGGATTTCGTCGAGCTGGTCATCGGCCACTTCCAGCCCGAAGCGGTCACGGAAGGCTTTCACCGCGTCGGCCCCCATCTTTTTCAATTGATGGTTGATGTTCTGGCCTTCGCCGGCTTCGCCCATGCCGAAGCCTTTTACAGTCTTGGCCAGGATCACCGTGGGCTGGCCCTTGTGCCGCACGGCGGCGGCGTAAGCGTTGTAGACCTTGTCCGGGTCATGCCCGCCCCGTGAGAGTTTCCAGATATCGTCGTCGGACATATCTGCAACCAGCGCCAGCAACTCCGGGTATTTGCCGAAGAAATGTTCGCGTACGTAGGCGCCATTCTGGGATTTGTAATTCTGGTAGTCGCCGTCCACGCATTCCATCATGCGTTGGCGCAGCAGGCCGCTGTGGTCCTTTTCCAGCAGCGCATCCCAGCCACCGCCCCAGATTACCTTGATCACATTCCAGCCTGCGGCGCGGTACAGGCTCTCGAACTCCTGGATCACCTTGGCATTACCGCGCACCGGGCCGTCCAGGCGCTGCAGGTTGCAGTTGACCACAAAGATCAGGTTGTCGAGTTTTTCACGGCCCGCGACGGAAATGGCGGCCAGGGATTCCGGCTGATCCATTTCGCCATCGCCCAGGAACGCCCAGACCTTGCGCCCCTGGTGTGGCTTGAGGTCGCGAAACTCCAGGTAACGCATGAAGCGCGCCTGGTACGCGGCAGTGATCGGCCCGAGCCCCATGGAAACCGTAGGGAATTGCCAGAAGTCCGGCATCAGCCGTGGGTGAGGGTATGACGACAGGCCTTCGCCGCCGGCCTCGCGGCGAAAGTTATCCAGTTGGGCTTCGTTGATACGGCCTTCCAGATATGCGCGGCCATAGATACCAGGGGAGGAATGGCCCTGGATGTACACCAGATCGCCGTCGAAGGTGTCGGTTCGGCCACGGAAGAAATGGTCGAAGCCTACGTCGTACAGCACTGCGGCTGACGCATAGGTGGCGATATGCCCACCCACGCCGGAGTGTTTGCCTGCACGCAAAACCATCGCCATGGCATTCCAGCGGATAAACGCATTGGTCCGGCGTTCGATGTCCAGATTGCCGGGGTAGGGCACCTGGCGATCGACGGCAATGGTATTGACGTAAGGGGTGGTCACCCGTCCGTAAAAGTCGCCGTGGCGCGCGACGTCGAAATCCAGCAACTGATCGATCAGGTAGTGGGCGCGGGGGCGGCCTTCGGCCGACAGCACCGATTCGATGGAGTCCAGCCACTCGCGGGTTTCCTGTGGATCGTTGTCCAGGGACGCGGCGTTATTCGGGTTCATATGAGGCTCCAGGGTAAGCGGATTCCAGGCGGCGAATGCCTTGTGGGCGTGGCGCGGTTATAGTTGCAATTGCAACGACATGTCCGAATTTAGCCCGGGATGAGCTACTATTGCAACCTTCTTGAAATTCCCCGGATGGTGTTGCATGTCGTCGAAAGAGCCTGATGTATGGTTCCGTTTTGTCAGGGCCCACAGGACGGTCATCCGTGAAATCGAGCGCCGGTTGGCCGAGGCGCAACTGCCGCCGTACGCCTGGTACGACGCGTTGTGGGGACTGGAGAGCGGTCCTGAGGGCACTCGCCGTATGCATGAACTGGCCGATGTACTGGCCATCGAGCGTTACAACCTCACGCGCCTGGTCGACCGCCTGGAAAAAGACGGCTTGGTGGTGCGCTCGCGTTCCGACGGCGATGGCCGGGCGGCGTTTGCCTCGATCACCGAGGCGGGCCGTACCCTGCGCAAAAAAATGTGGAAAATCTACGAAAGCACCGTGGACGAGCTGTTCCTGTCGCAGATCGAGCCCGAGCATCGCCAGGCCTTTGCCGATGCGCTGGAGCGTACGGCAGGGTTGGCGATGGGTGCCGCTGTGCAAACTCGTGGCCGGCGCAAAACCTGATGAAGTGAGAAAGAGGCTGCATTCCCGTCATTTCAAGTGATAGCGCTGCAGGGCGTTTTCCACCCTTTGTGTGTCCAGATGCCCCTCATCGGCCAACGCTTTGAGCGCCAACACCGCAATCCAATACCGGTTCGGTGCGGCTGCCTGTACCGAGCCTGCGCCCAGCGCCACGAAGCGCGTATCCACATGCGCCGCCAACTGATCGACAACCGCCTGCGGGTAGCCGGTGACGGCAACCACCGGGGCCCGGCTCCCCGCCAGGCAGTCGCGCAGATGGCAGCTGCGCCTGGGCGCGCGCGGATGCAGGCGGTTCCAGCGCTCAGCGGCCGCCGCCTCGCGAGCCAACCGGGTGTAACTGGGGCAACTCCAGACGTGCGCCGCAATGCCCCATTCATCTTCCAGCAACTGCGCCGCGTGTATCACCTCCTCCAGTGCCCGGCCGGCACCGAGCAGGCGCACTGCCGCCCCTGCGCCCGGTCGCCGCACGGAGTACATGCCCTTGACCGTGCTTTCACAGTCCAGCGTCTGCGATGCGATGGCGCTTTGCTGATCATGCAACGCCAGGTAATAAAAACCCGGCGTGCCATCGACGTATAACGTGCGCAACCCCGCCAGCACGATCGCCTGTGCTTCTTCGCCTGAGGCGGGGTCGTAGGGCGTGCAGCGTGGATTGGCCGACAGCCACAATGGCAACGACGGCTGCGCGCCCTTCGGCCAAGGCGATGGCTGGGTTTCGCTGTCGTTGCACAAGATGCCGCGCTGGGCGGTCTGGTCTGACAATGCGCACAGCTGCGCGGACGACGTCACGCTGTGCAGGTAGAGCAGCGGTTTTTCGCCGGTGTTGCGCGCAAACCAGGTGGGCCAGCTGCCCACGCGCCGACTGCGTGACTGCCCGCGAATCACCCAGGCCTGGCGGCTCGATTCCAAGGTGTTGGCCATGGTCATGACCGTGTACAGCGGCGAGTTGCGCGCGTGCGCGCAGGGGGTGAGTGCGTCGATGCACAATTGCGCTGCATTCGCGGTAGAGGCGGGCATGGGCGTGGCTCCTGACAACAGAGGGCCTACCCTAATGGAATTCGACTTGTAATTGCAATTGCAATGATTGCAATTGCGCGTCAGCGCTAATCCGCTAAATCTGTCCGCCGCCGACGCGTTTAATCTTCGAGTGCAGGAACGTCATGGCGCAGACATTTTTTCGTCATGACGGCACTTTAGGCTGATCGTGCAGGTCATTAATCGTGCGGCTGCTTTTAACTCAACAAGGAGTCCCCCATGGACGATTACCAGGAAGAACTATTGGAGTACCAGGCATTCGAATTCGACCCGCTGGACCCGGTCGACGATGCCACCGAGCTGTAAGCCCGACTTCAGGCGGAATGCCGCTGACTGCGGCGAAATTCCCCTGGGGTCTGGTTGTTCCAGCGCCTGAAGGCGCGTTGGAAGGCTTGGGCTGAGGCGAAACCGAGCAAGTAGGCGATCTCGCCGAAAGCCAGTTCCGTATCGCGAATGTAGGTCATGGCCAGGTCGCGGCGGGTGTCGTTGAGAATCGCACGGAACTGGGTGCCCTCGTCGGCCAGTTTGCGGCGCAGTGTCCAGGTGGGCAGCTTCAAGCGTGCCGCCACTTCTTCCAGGTCGGGTTCCCGGCCGCCATTGAGCATCGGCCCGAGCAACCGGGTAATGCGCTCGCGCAGGCTGCGGGTGCGGGTCAGCTGCTCCAGTTCCCGTTCACACAGTTGCAGCAACAGCTGCCAGGTACTCGGGCAGTGGTGCGGGTTGCGCAGGGCGAGGGTAGGTTGGCTGAGGCGCAGTTGATTGTTCTCGGCACCGAACTGCAACGGTGCGGCCCCCAGCACGTCATACCGCTCACTGTACTCGGGAGCTTCGAACTCGATTTCGATGCGCTGGGCCTGCACCCTTTGTTGCGCCAGGCTCGACAGTTGATGCAGCCAGCCGGCGATGATCGAGTCCACCACAAAGCGGTTGTAGGCGTTGTAGGGGCTGATCGAATAGAACCGCAGCCAGGCACCTTCGGCGTCCTCATGAAAACTCGATTGCCCACGGTAGTTGGAGCCATACAAGGGTTCGAAACGCGTCAGCGTACGCGCGGCTTCGCGCACATTCGGCGCCTGGGCCGCGGTGACACCGGCGAGCCCGGCCTGGCTCAGGCGGCTGAGCTGGCCCATGCGCAGGCCCAGGCCTGGGTCGCCAGTCAGCTGAATGGCCGCATGGCCCAGGCGCATATAGCGCGGGATCGACAAGCGCGCGCCCGCTTCGGCCAAGCGGGCTGGGTCCAGGCCGTATTGCAGCAGTAGGGGTTGCGGGTCCAGGCCGTGGCTGTGCACGGCATCGGCCAGGGTGTGCACGAAGCCCACCGACAAATCCCCCAGGCGCACCGGCTTCACGCGGTTACAGCCAGATATTCAGCAGGCGCGCGCCACGGGCATCGCCATCGGCGAACAGTTGCCCGTTGCGGCTGAGAAAGCTTTGCCCGGCGCTGCCCAGGTCCCAGAACTGCCCACGCAAAAACACGCTCATGCCCGCCGTGGCTTGGCTGATCGGTGGCTGGCTGATCAACGTCAGGCGACGCCAGGCTTCGCCCTCGCTGGTTTCTTCGGGCTTGAGGCTGACTTCCGACGGCGTCGACACGCTCTTGAAACCGCGCCACGGGCGGTCCCAGGTGTCGCGGCCGGTCACGTAGGCCGGCACTGCAATCAATTGGGCGCCTTGATCGTTGAGCTTGCGGTAGTTATCCGGGTACCAGCTGTCGCTGCCGATCAGGATGCCCAGGCGCCCGGCCGGGGTGTCGACCACGCTGACGATGTTTTCATCGCCGGGCTCGATAAAGCCGCGTTCGTCGTAGATCGGATACAGCTGACGTTGCGGCTGGCCCAGGGGCAAACCATCGGCGGCAAACACCAGGCTGACGTTGTACAGCGCGCCGTGCCCGACCTGCAGTTGCCCCAGACTCACACTCGGGTTGGGCAGGGCGATGGAGCCGGCCACCAGGGTCACGCCGAACTCCTTGGCCAGGCCACCGAACAGCACCTGGTAATCACGCGCCATGCCCGGTGCTTTCATGCGCAAATACGCATCGTCCATGCGGTTCTCGCCGGTGGCGCTGATCCAGGCGCGCATGAACTGCACCGGGTTGCTGACGGACAACCAGTTCATCGCGTCCCTGAGATGAGGCGCCTGGTACAGCTCGTTTTTCTCGCCGCCCAGCATCAGCCAGGTGCCGATGTGCTCGGGCAGCACCACGATGGTCTTGTCGTTGATCAAGCCCAGCTCACGGGCCTTTTGCAGATAGGCCGAGAGCTTCAAGTGCAGGCGTTCCAGGCTCTGGTAGTCGGCAGGGAACAGCTCCGGCTGGATGCCCAGCAGGTTGCCACGCTCGGCCGGCTGGCCTTCGTTGACGGCGAGGGTGATGCGCAGGTCTGACAGGTAATGCCCCACGGGGCGCTCCTGGGTCCAGACCAGATACGCGGCAAGGGCGGCAACCAGGGCCATGGAGACGGTGAACACGAGTAATTTACGCATGGGGCAACAGACAACACACCGGGGGCAGGGTTCGCGACTAGGGTAGGGCCCATGGCCTGGCTTGCCAAGGGGTGCTGTGCATTTGGATCAATAACTTGTCAGTTTCAGTCATTGAGCGGTAGGTGATCGCCTCTTAGTCTGTGGGACATAACCGATGGGGTGCCATTCGAGCCCTCCACGTCCCGTGATGATCCGTTGTGGAGCTGTACCATGACCGCTGCTGCCTACCCGCATTTGCTGGCCCCGTTGGACCTGGGTTTTACCACCCTGCGCAACCGCACCCTGATGGGCTCCATGCACACTGGCCTGGAAGAAAAGCCCGGCGGTTTCGAGCGCATGGCGGCTTACTTCGCCGAGCGTGCCCGTGGCGGCGTCGGCCTGATGGTGACCGGCGGCATCGGCCCGAACGATGAAGGCGGCGTGTATGCCGGTGCGGCCAAGCTGACCACCGACGAGGAAGCGCAAAAACACAAGATCGTCACCCAGGCCGTGCACGACGCCGGTGGCAAGATCTGCATGCAGATTTTGCACGCCGGGCGTTATGCCTACGGCCCCAAGCAAGTGGCGCCGAGCGCGATCCAGGCGCCGATCAACCCGTTCAAGCCCAAGGAGCTGGACGAGGAGGGCATCGAGAAGCAGATCCAGGATTTCGTCACCTGCTCGCTGCTGGCCCAGGTCGCCGAGTACGACGGCGTGGAAATCATGGGTTCCGAAGGCTACTTCATCAACCAGTTCCTCGCCGCCCACACCAACCACCGCACCGACCGTTGGGGCGGCAGCTTTGAAAACCGCATGCGCCTGGCCGTGGAAATCGTGCGCCGGGTGCGTGAAGCGGTAGGCCCGAATTTCATCATTATCTTCCGCCTGTCGATGCTCGACCTGGTCGAGGGCGGCAGCGTCTGGGACGAAGTCGTGCAACTGGCCAAGGCCATCGAGCAGGCCGGCGCGACCCTGATCAACACCGGCATCGGCTGGCATGAAGCGCGCATTCCGACCATCGCCACCAAGGTGCCGCGCGGGGCGTTCAGCAAGGTCACCGCCAAATTGCGCGGGGCGGTACAGATCCCGTTGATCACCACCAACCGCATTAACACTCCCGAAGTCGCCGAGCAGATCCTCGCCGAAGGCGATGCCGACATGGTCTCCATGGCGCGGCCGTTCCTCGCCGACCCGGAGTTTGTCAACAAGGCCGCGGCCGGGCGCGCCGACGAGATCAACACCTGCATCGGCTGCAACCAGGCGTGCCTGGACCACACCTTCGGCGGCAAGCTGACCACTTGCCTGGTCAACCCGCGGGCGTGCTATGAAACCGAGCTCAACTACCTGCCGGTCAAGCAGATCAAGAAAATCGCGGTAGTCGGCGCCGGCCCCGCAGGCCTGGCGGCGGCAACGGTGGCCGCCGAGCGCGGCCACCAGGTGACGCTGTTCGATTCCGCCAGCGAGATCGGCGGCCAGTTCAACATCGCCAAGCGTGTGCCGGGCAAGGAAGAGTTCTTTGAAACCCTGCGTTACTTCAAGCGCAAATTGCAGACCACCCATGTCGAGCTGTGCCTCGACACCCGTGTCGACGTGGCGCAACTGGTGGCGGGCGGTTATGACGAGGTGATCCTGGCCACCGGTATCGCGCCGCGTACCCCGGCGATCCCCGGTGTGGAGCACGCCAAGGTGCTGAGTTACCTGGATGTGATCCTCGAGCGCAAGCCGGTGGGCAAGCGTGTGGCGGTGATCGGCGCTGGCGGCATCGGGTTCGACGTGTCGGAATTCCTGGTGCATCAGGGCGTGTCTACCAGCCTGGACCGTGAAGCGTTCTGGAAGGAGTGGGGCATCGACACCCTGCTTGAGGCCCGTGGCGGCGTGGCCGGGATCAAGCCCGAGCGGCATGCGCCGGCGCGTGAGGTGTTCCTGCTGCAACGCAAGGCGTCCAAGGTCGGCGACGGCCTGGGCAAGACCACCGGCTGGATCCACCGCACCGGCTTGAAGAACAAACAGGTGCAGATGCTTAACAGCGTCGAATACCTGAAGATCGATGATGAAGGCCTGCACATCCGCATCGGTGCCGAGGGCGAGCCCCAGGTGCTGGCGGTGGACAACATCGTCATCTGCGCCGGCCAGGACCCGCTGCGCGAACTGCACGACGGCCTGGTCGCCGCCGGGCAGCACGTGCACCTGATTGGCGGTGCCGATGTGGCGGCCGAACTGGACGCCAAGCGCGCCATCAACCAGGGCTCGCGTCTCGCCGCCGAGCTTTGAAGCACAGGAGCTGTGAAGAACGGGAGCGGTGATAGACTGCCGCTCTTTTTTCAGGCAGATGCGCGCTCATGGGTCCTTTCGACTGGCTCCCCCATGCTCCTCTTGAACCGGTGCAACTGGACTGGCTGCAAGGCGTCGAGTTGGCCGTACTGCGCCTGGACCGCATCGACCCGCTGATCAGCGGCAACAAATGGTTCAAGCTCAGCGGCCACCTGGCCCAGGCGCAACAGGCCGGCGCCAGCGGCATCATCAGCCTCGGCGGGGCTTACTCCAACCATCTGCATGCACTGGCGGCGGCGGGCAAGCGCTTTGGCTTCGCCACTGTCGGCCTGCTGCGCGGCCATGCCCAAGACACCCCCACCGTGCTCGACCTGAAAGCCTTCGGCATGCACCTGCATTGGCTGGGTTATGGCGGTTATCGCGAGCGGCATGCGCCGGGGTTCTGGTTGCCTTGGCGTGAGCAGTATCCGCATTTGTACCCGGTGCCCGAAGGCGGTGGCGGATTGACCGGAGCGTTGGGTTGCGCGGTATTGCTCGAGCAGGCGCGGGCGCAATTGGCGAACCTGGGCTGGGCCGACTACGACGCCTGGTGGCTGGCGGCCGGCACTGGCACCACCCTGGCCGGCCTGGCGCTGGCCGAGGCGGGCGCGCATGCCATGTACGGGGCGATGGCGGTGCCGGCTGATCACGGCGTGGCGCAGAACGTCAATGCCATCGTGCAGCACGGCTACCACTTGCTTGACGCCAGCCGTGGCGGCTTTGCCAGCGTCGACCCGCTATTGCTCGAATTCATCGAGAGCACGCAACAGGCGTGTGGCATACCCCTGGAACCGCTCTACACCGGCAAGGCGCTGCTGGCGTTGAAGCAGCAGATCGAGGCCGGACGTTTTGCCGCCGGCACTCGGCTGATCTTCATTCACACCGGCGGCTTGCAAGGCCGCCGAGGCTTCAACGCCTAGCTCAGCGAACACTCCGGCCCGGCATCATGCGCAGTGCCGTGTTATCGCGCAGCACATAATGATGAAAGATCCCCGCCAATGCATGCAGCCCGATCAGCCAATAGCCCGCCTTGCCGAACCACACATGCCAGCCTTCGATCTGCTTGGCCAATGCCTTGTTCTCGCCAATCAGCGGCGGCAATTCCATCCCATAGAACATCACCGAATGCCCCTCGGCACTGACGATCAGCCAACCGGCAATCGGCATGCCGATCATCAGGGCGTACAGCGCAGCGTGCATCAGAGTTGCCAGCAGGCTCTGCCATTGCGGCGGCTGCGGCAGTATTTTCGGTGCAACGCCCAGGCTGCGCGCGAACAGGCGCAACCACACCAGCACGAACACGGTGAGGCCAAGCATGAAGTGCATTTCGACAATCAGCGTGCGTGCGCCGCTGCCCTTGGGGAACTGCCCGCGCAGTTCAATGCAGGCATAAACCACCGCCAGCAGCACCACCATCAACCAGTGCAACGCAATCGACATGGTGCTGTAGCGTGTATCGGAATTTTTCCACGGCATTACTGGGTTCCTCACTTGTCAGGGCATGCCTCCGTTCTTTGACGGAGTAGGGTAACTGTATGCCTGTTTCAAGCGCTTCGCCCGTTGCGAATGCGGTTGCCTTGACCTCGGTCAGTCGCTTTGCGGCATTTCCCCACGCGTCAGGCGCGCGTTGATAGCGGCGATCACCTGCGGCAGCTCGGTAATGGTGTCCACCCGGTAGTGCGGGCGTGAGCCTTCGAACAGCGCTTCGATACGCTGGCGCTCGCTGGCCAATGTGGCACTGTCCAAGCCCCGAAATTGCTCGTAGGTCAGGCCCAGGGCGTTGCCGGAGCAGGTCAGCGCCACGGTCCACATGCCTGCGCGGCGGCCTTCCAGTATGCCCGGCACGGTGTCGTCGACCTTCACGCACGCCGCCACATCGTCAATGCCCAGCGCGATCACATTGGCCAGGGCCTGGGCCGGCCACGGGCGGCCGTTGGGGACTTCGTCGGTGGACACCACGTGATCGGCGACATAGCCGTTGCTGGCGGCCAGGGCGACTACTTTGTCCATCACTTGCCTGGGGTAGCCGGAGCAGGATCCTATCTTGATGCCCTGCGCGCGCAGCCCGGCAAGGGTGTCGAGGGCGCCGGGGATCAGCGCCGAGTGCTCGGCGATTTTCTCGATCTGCAACGGCATGAAACGCTGGTAAATGGCCGTTACGTCGTCGTCGGTGGGCGTGCGACCGAACGCCTGGCGGTAGCGCTCGGCAACCTGCGGCTGGTCGCACAGCGTGCGGATGTGGTCCCACTTGCCCATGCCCATCGGGCCACGGGCTTCTTCGATGGAAACCTGTACGCCGAACTCGGCGAAGGCCTCGACGAAAATCTGCGTGGGCGCAAACGAGCCGAAGTCGACCACGGTGCCGGCCCAGTCGAGGATGACGGCCTGGAGGGTGGTGGGGTTTTGATAGTTCATGGTGCAGATCCTGTCGGTAAGGGGAAGTCAGATGTCCAGCAAGTTCATGTCTTGCAATACCTCGGCGATGGCGTTGACGGCGGCCTGCATGCCTGCGGCATCGACCTGGCCGATGCAGCCCACGCGGAAGGTCTCGACCTGGGTCAATTTGCCCGGATACAGGAGGAAACCCTTGGCCTTGACCCGTTCGTAGAATTCCGTGAACTGATAGCGCGGGTCTTTCGGTGCGTGGAAGGTGACGATGATCGGTGCCTGGATCGCCGCTGGCAGGAAGCTGCGCAGGTGCAGTTCGGCCATGCCGTCCAGCAGTCTCTGGCAGTTATCGGCGTAGCGTTGATAGCGGGCGGGCAGGCCGCCTTCTTCGTGGTATTGCAGCAGCGCTTCGTGCAGGGCCGCGACCACGTGGGTGGGCGGGGTGAAGCGCCATTGGCCGGTTTGGGCCATGTAGTGATGCTGGTCGAACAGGTCCATCGCCAGGGAGTGCGACTGACCTCGGCTGGCGGCCAGCGCGGTTTTTTCGACGAAGACAAACCCCATGCCCGGCACGCCTTCCAGGCATTTGCCGGAGGCGGCGATCAGCGCGTCGAACGGCACTTCGCGGGCGTCGATCGGCAATGCCCCGAAGGAGCTCATGGCGTCGATGATCAGGCGCTTGCCGTGGCGTTTGACCACCTCGGCGATCTGCGCCAGCGGGTTGAGGATGCCGGTGCTGGTTTCGCAGTGGATCAGCGCGACATGGGTGATGGCGGCGTCGGCGTGCAGCAGGCGGTCCACATCGGCGGCGGCGGTGGGTGCGTCCTCCAGGGTTTCAAAGGTGCTGAACGCCCGGCCGAGCACGTCGCAGATTTTCGCCAGGCGCTTGCCGTAGGCACCGTTGATCAATACGAGCACCTTGCCGTTGCGCGGCACCAGGGTGCCGATGGCGGCTTCGACGGCGAAGGTGCCGCTGCCTTGCAACGGCACGCAATGATGACGCTCGGCACCCTGAATGATCGCCAGCAATTGCTCGCAAACGCTGGCGGTGAGTTGGTTGAAACGCTCATCCCATGAACCCCAGTCCACCATCATCGCCTGACGGGTGCGGTTTGACGTGGTCAGGGGGCCGGGGGTCAGCAGGATTGGCGCGGCAGTGCTCATCTTGGCTCCTCGTAAAACAACGGGTCGACTCTACGGCGCCTAAATTGCAGTTTGGCTTGTCATCAATCAAATTGTTTGTTGTTATGCGAGCTATCAGTGAGGCCGATAGCCATGAACCTGTTTCAACTGCGCGCATTCGATGCCGTAGCCCGCGAGGGCAGTTTTACCCGGGCGGCAGCTCGGCTGTTTATCAGCCAGCCGGCGGTGACCGGGCATATCAAAGCCTTGGAAGAGCACTACCAGATTCCCTTGCTGCGCCGCACCGCGCGGCGAGTGGAGTTGACCGAAGAGGGCGCGCGCCTGGCGGCGATCACCCGCGCGATTTTCGGTCTGGTCGACGAGGCGCAGGCCATGCTTGAAGCCAATCGCCAATTGCTCACCGGGCGCCTGGAAGTGGCGGCGGACGGCCCGCATCTGGTGATGCCGATGATCGCCCGCTTGCGGGCCTGCTATCCAGGGATCACGGTGAACCTGCGCCTGGGCAATGCCCAGGAAACCCTCGCGGCCTTGTTGTCGGAGCATGCAGACGTGGCGGTGCTGACCGAAGTGGAACCGCGCAATGGCCTGCACCTGCAACCCTTGGGCGAGTCGCGTATCTGCGCGCTGGTGCCGGCCGCGCATCCGTGGGCGGCGCAGGCCGAGGGCATTGAGCTGGCGCAGTTGAACGAGGTGATCATGGTGCTGCGCGAGCCCAGCTCCATCACCCGGCGTACGTTTGATGACGCGTGTCTGGCCGCCCAGGTGCGGCCCAGGGTGCTGCTGGAACTCGACAGCCGGGAAGCGGTGACCGAGGCGGTTGCCGCCGAGCTGGGGGTGGGGGTGGTGTCGTCGATAGAGGTCAGCCAGGACCCGCGCGTACACGCCGTGCCGATCCTCGGCGATGGCCTACTCAACCGGCACAGTCTCGGCTGCCTGGAGCGGCGCCGGTCGCTGCGCTTGATCCAGGCGTTTTTCGAGTTGGCGCCTTGAGGGTTTTTTGGTGGAACGATGCGTGGCTGCGCTATAAACTCTGCCCCCAAAGCGCCGGCCAGTAGACGTTTCGGCGCCATGGATAGTAGAGAGTGAGTCATGGGCGCACAGTGGAAAGTCAAACATAAAGAAGCGGCAGCCAATGCCAAGGGCAAGATTTTCGGCAAGCTGGTGAAAGAAATCACCATCGCCGCCCGCAACGGTGCGGACACCTCGACCAACGCCCACCTGCGGCTGGTGGTGGAGCAGGCCAAGAAGGCCTCGATGCCCAAGGAAACCCTGGACCGCGCAATCAAGAAGGGCGCCGGTCTGCTCGGTGAAACCGTGCAGTACCACCGCGTGACCTACGAAGGTTTCGCCCCCCACCAGGTGCCGTTGATCGTCGAGTGCGTCACCGACAACATCAACCGCACCGTGGCGGAAATCCGCGTGGCGTTCCGCAAGGGGCAACTGGGCGCTTCCGGCTCGGTGGCCTGGGACTTCAACCACGTCGGCCTGATCGAAGCATCGCCGGACACCCCGGACGCTGACCCGGAAATGGCCGCCATCGAAGCCGGCGCCCAGGATTTCGAAGACGGCGAAGAAGCTGGCACCAGCCTGTTCATCACCGAAACCACCGACCTGGATGCGGTGCAGAAAGCCTTGCCGGAGCAGGGTTTCACCGTGCTGTCGGCCAAGTTGGGCTACATCTCGAAGAACCCGGTGACCGGCTTGAGCGAGGAGCAGATGGCGGAAGTCGAAGCCTTCCTGGAAGGCTTGGACAACCACGATGACGTGCAGGATATGTTCGTCGGCCTGGCGGGTTAAAACGCGGTAAAAAATGTGGGAGGGGGCTTGCTCCCGATCGCGGTGTATCAGCCACACTATCTGTGTCTGACCCACTGCTATCGGGGGCAAGCCCCCTCCCACATTGGTTAGTGGTGTTGGAAAGATTGCAGTACGGCTTCGATATCTTCGAAGCTCGGGCGCGCCAGCACATCGGGCTGGCAGCAGCGTGTTTGCAGCTGTTCCAGTTCGGCAGCGATCTTCGTATCAACCCGCTCCAGCAACTCCCCCAACAACACCCCGAACGCGCGCACTTCAATGCGCTGCAACGCCCTGGTTTCGAGGGTGTCCGCCGTGGCATGAAACGACGCCGCGCCGAAATCCCCCAATAAACACTCGCCCGCGCTGTTCCACAAAATATTGTGGCCGTACAGGTCGCCATGGGTAATGCCGTGCCGGTGCAGGTGCGCCGCCACCGAGGCGATGCCGCGGGCCATGCGCAGCGCCACCTCGAGGCTCAGGCGCAGGCTCGGTTCGTAGATATCCCGCGTGCAGGACGCCAGGCTCGGTAACGCCGCGAGGTTGCGGTAGCTCGGATCGATCAGGTCCATCACCAGCGCGGCCTGATCGGCGGGGTGGCCGACGATGCGCCCCTGCACACTGATCAGGTTGGGGTGCAGCCCGGCGGCGATGCACGCTTGCATTTCGTGCAGCGGCGAGCCGTCGCTGGTGATCGTGCCTTTATACAGTTTGACCGCGACGGGTAACGCGCGGGGCTTCCACAAGGCCTTGCGAATAATCCCCGAGGCGCCTTCGCCGAGTACGTCACCCAGTTCCAGTTCGTCCCAGGGAATCTGCGCTGTCTCATCGTCACCGGCCACGTCCACGGCCATTTCCACCGGGTTGCCGGCATAGGCCAGCCACGTCAGGCTGGGCAGCGTCAGCAGCCAGTGCGGCAGGTGCGTCAGGCGGTTCGACGCGATGCGGATCAGCTCGAGGTTTTCGCATTGGGCCAGGCTGGGCGGCAAGTGCGTCAGTTGGTTGCCGGCCAGCATCAGCTTTTGCAGCAGCGGGCGCTGGCCGAGTTCGTCGGGCAGCTGGCTGATGCAGTTGTCGGTGAGGATCAGCCAGCGCAACTGCGGCGGCAGGGCGGCGGCGGGTACGTGGCGGATCTGGTTGGCCTTGAAGCCGATCATGCTCAGCGCGGCGCACTGGCCCAGGCATGCCGGCAGTTCGGTGAAAGCGTTATCCGAGCAGAACAGCACGCGCAGGTGTTTGAGGCGGTGCAGGTCGTCGGGCAGGCTGCTCAAGGCGTTGCCCGTGAGGTTGAGGATTTCCAGCGAGTCGGCCAGTTCGAAGATTTCCCGGGGAAATTCGGTCAGCCCGCAGGCTAGGTCCAGGCGTGTCGCACCGGCCAATTGGCCGGCCTTGAGTTGGGCGAGGGTATTGATCAACGGCGCGGTCACTCGGCAAGGGGGCGTGAAAAGGCGCTCATGATACCGGGTCGGGCGCCGGTTGCACGCTGCTCACGTGCAATTGCCCCAGGCGGCTGGCGGTACGGGCAAGGTCGATGGCCTCGCCACTCAAGGCGTGCTCCAGGGGTTGTTCACCGATCAGGACCAGCTGTTTGTCGCGGTCGTAGAGCACGTCAATTAGGTTGATGAAGCGTTGCTGCACGGCAATCGGGCAGTCGGCGAGGTGGGGCAGGCCGTCGATGACCCAGTGGTCGTAGTCCTGGCACAGCAGCAGATAATCCATCACGGCGGTGAGCTGTTCGCACAGGTCGTTGAAGGTGAAGGCGATGCTGCGTGCTTCACAGCGACGGCACAGCAATTGTCGGTTGCCGACGGCCAAGGGCAGCGCCGGGCTATCGGCGGCGGGCAGGCCAAGCGCCGCACGTTGCGCCACGCTGCCGGGCCAGACGTACTGGCCAGTGCTGAAGCGCTGCTCGGCATGCGCTTGGGGCAGGCGGCGAAAATCCTCGGGAGCGCTGACTTCCAGCACGTCCATGCGCGCAGCGATCAGATCTATCACCGGCTTGAAGCGCTGGTGGTACAGCGGATTGGGCAGCAGGCCCTCGGGCGCATAGTTGGAGGTCACCAGTACCAGCACACCGCGCCGGAACAAGGCCTGGAACAAGCGGCTGATAAGCATGGCATCGCCGATATCGTGCACATGGAACTCGTCGAAACACAGCACGCGGCAGCCCGCCAGCAGTTCGTCGAGGGTGACTGCCAGCGCGTCGTTCTGCTCGCGGTGCCGGAACATGCCCCGGTGCAGTTCGGCAAAAAAGTCGTGGAAGTGCACGCGCTGCTTGTTGGTGATCGGCAGCGCCTGGAAAAAACCGTCGAGCAGCCAGCTTTTGCCGCGCCCCACCGGGCCGTGCAGGTACAGGCTGCGCGTGGGTCGGCCATCGAGCAGGTGCTGGGTCTCGCGGGCCATGGCCGCAATTGCCTGCACCTGGCCGGCACTGAGGGTGTAGCCCTGTTGCCGGGCCTTGTTGTGGAAAAACGCCGGAACGGGCGAGGCGTGCGAAACTCGATGGGTATTGCCCAGCAGGCGGCGGATCAGGGAAAGCACGGCCAATACAGCTCACTCGTTATTGCGTTGGTCGCTTACTTTAGGGCGCCTGATGCGATTTGACCAATAGAGAAGGCGGTGCATAGCTGGCCGGACGTGGGCGTCTAGAACTTGATTTGCGGCGGGGCGGCCTGATCCACCGGGCTGACCATCGCATAGTTGTACCCGCCGCCCGACCAGTAGTCGGCCTGCAAACCGTCGGCGCTGCGACTGCCACGGGGCAGGAAGCCGTTGTTCGGGCCTGGCGGACGAATGTAGAAGCTGATGCGCCGTCCTTGCGCGTCTTCGTACAACACCATGGCCGCCGCGCCTTGGTCGGTGGTGAGCAGGCGCCCGCTGACCGGGGTGAACCCCGCCTGGCTCAAGTCGGGCAAGCGATGGGCCTGGTTGAAATAGCGGTCGAGCCAGGCTTGCATCGTGGTGCGATCTTGGGCGCTGTAGTCGGCGGGCATGATGCCGTCCTGGGCAAACAGGCGATACGCCTGCATGGCATCGGCCATCGGCAGCAGCGCTGGCTGGGCGGCGTCGCGGGCGTGCCAGCCGCCGATCCCGCCGAGGCTGATGGCAATCAGCAGCAGCGCGGCCGTGGCGAGGTGGCGGCGGGACTGGCGCTTGATGCGCTGGCGAATCAGCGCCGGGTCCAGTGCCGGGTTACCCGGCTGTTGCAGGGCACCGCTTAAAGAGGCGCGCAATAATTGCGCATCCTGTTGCCAGGCATGCACTTGGGCAGCCACGTCGGGGTGGCTCGCCAGCCAGGTTTCAAGTGCCCGGCGATCACTGTCGAGCAATTGGTGATCGACGTAGGCGTGTAAGTCGCGTTCGCTGGGGGGCAGGCTGATCATTTGAGTATCCGCAGGGAAGGGCTGGCAATTTCGCCATCGCTGAGTTGACGCAGGGCCTGGCGGGCGCGGGACAGGCGCGACATCACCGTACCGATGGGCACGTCGAGTATTTCGGCGACTTCCTTGTAGCTCAAGCCTTCGACCGACACCCACAGCAGCAGGGCGCGTTGCTCGGTAGTGAGCTGGTCGAAGGCTTGCAGGGTGAATTGGGCCATCACTGTGCGCTCCACCGAGGGCTGCGCATCGTCGCGGCCGGTGAAGAATTCGAGCATGCGGGCGTAGCGGCGGCTGCGCCGGTGGGCGTCGAGGAACTGCCGGTAGAGGATCGAAAACAGCCACGCACGCAGGTCGCCTTCGATGCGTTTGTCGGCCCACGCGATGATCGCCCGTTCCAGGGTTGCCTGCACCAGGTCGTCGGCGCTGCTGGCGTTACGGGTCAGGGACACGGCAAAGCGCCGCAGCCTGGGGATGAGTTCACGTAACTGTTCGTCGAGTTCATGCATGGGAGGCCGGCTGGTCGCTACGCTGGGACTAGGGAGACGTCCGGCGCTCAAGGTTATTCCATGGGGCTGAAAAATAAACGCGGCCAGGGAATAGAGCCTGTCGGCGTGCGTCTTTAGTGTTCCGACCTTATGTTTTACCCCCTAAGGCCTCTGGCCCTGGAGTTCTTTCATGGTAGATCACTCTTCACCGCCTCGTCCTGCGTTGAGCACTGCGAGCCTTATCGCGCGGCTCGCGGGTATTGGTGCGGTGGTTGCCGTTGTTGCCGGGGCATTTGCCTACGTCAACGGCACCCTCGACCCACAACGCCTGCGGCCAAAAACCTTGGTCAATGCCCTGGAAACCAATAACGGTGTGCACCCTGGCTTTCGACGTAACCATGCCAAGGGCGTGTGCGTAGCCGGCTACTTCCAGAGCAGCCCAGAGGTGCGCGCCTACTCCAGCGCCCAGCTGTTCAACGAGGCGAAAACTCCGGTGATCGGGCGGTTTGCCTTGCCCAGCGGCAACCCTTATGCACCGGACAACAGCGTGCCGATCCGCAGTTTTGCCCTGCAATTCAGCCAGGCCAACGGTCAGCAGTGGCGCACCGGGATGAACAGCATGCCGGTGTTCCCGGTGGGCACGCCCGAGGCGTTCTACCAACTGCTCAAGGCCGGCGCGCCGGACCCCGCCACCGGCAAGCCGAACCCTTCGAGCATGCCGGCGTTTTTTGCCGCACACCCGGAGACCGCAGCGTTCCTGGCGTGGGTTAAAACCGCCAAGCCATCGGCCAGCTACGCCACCGAAACCTACAACGGCATCAACGCGTTTTACCTGGTGAGCGCCGACGGCAAGCGCCAGGCCGTGCGCTGGGCCGTGGTGCCGCAGAGCCGCGACGCCGCCGGAGATACTGCGCCCGAGGGCGGCGACTTCCTGGAAAAAGACCTGATGCAGCGCCTGGCTGCCGGGCCGCTGCAGTGGCAATTGAACATGGTGCTGGCCAACCCCGGCGACCCGCTGGATGACGCCAGCAAGACCTGGACCGGTGAACACAAAGTGCTCAATGCCGGCACCCTGGTGCTGCAGAGCAGCCAGCCACAAGCCGACGGCGATTGCCGCGATATCAACTTCGACCCGCTGATTCTGCCCAGCGGTATCGAGGCCTCCAATGACCCGCTGCTGGCTGCACGTTCAGCCGCCTATGCCAGTTCCTACCTGCGGCGTGCCGGTGAAGTCGGCCCGTTGCACAGTGCCTCCCAGGAGTCGAAGCCATGAATGTTCAACCAAGGTTTTTCGCCCCGTTGGCGCGTTTGCTGCACTGGCTGATGGCGCTGATGATCATCGCCATGCTGTTTATTGGCGCGGGGCTGGCGGCGTCGGTTTCCGAGCGCCACGAGTGGTTGATTCACCTGCACAAGCCGCTGGGGATCGCCATTCTGGCGCTGGTCATCGTGCGGCTGGTGGTGCGTTTTTCAACGCGCCAACCGCCGCTGCCGGCGGACTTGCCGCTGTGGCAAGTGTTGGCGGCCAAGGCTTCTCACGTGGTTTTGTACGGGTTGATGCTGGTGTTGCCGTTGCTGGGCTGGGCAATGATTTCGGCCGCCGGCGACCCGGTGATGCTCAGCAGTGCCGTGCAACTGCCGGCACTGGTCTCGGCGAATGCGCCGTTGTTTGCGCTATTGCGCAAGGCCCACGGTTATCTCGCCTACCTGTTGTTCCTGACGGTGCTGGTGCATCTGGCGGCCGCGCTGTTTCACGGGTTGATCCGCCGTGACGGCGTGCTGCAAAGCATGACCGGCACCAAACACTGACCGAGCGTTAACGCACGTGGCCGATGATATCGGCCACGCTGCTCAACACATCCTTGCCCAGCTGCTTGGAGCGATCGCCGGACCAACCGGTTTTCGGGTTGGGTGCGTCGTCATTGTCCTTGAAGGGCATCTCCAGGGTCAGTGACAGGCAGTCGTATTTCTCACCCACCGCATTGCAGGCCAGGGTCATATTGGCTTCGCCGGGTAGGTCGCGGGTGTAGCCGTGGGTGGTCTGAAAGTCACGGGTCAGGTGGCTCAGGTGGCTGCGGAAACGGTTTTCCAAGGCTTCGATACGCGGGTTGTAGCCGGGATTGCCTTCGCAGCCGGCGGTGAAGACGTAGGGGATTTCTTCGTCGCCATGGATATCGAGGAACAGGTCGACGCCATGTTTTTCCATCTGCTGTTGCACGAACAGCACTTCCGGGCTGAGCTCCTGGCTGGCGCTCTGCCAGGCGCGGTTGAGGTCCTGGCCCATGGCGTTGGTACGCAGGTGACCATGGAACGCGCCATCGGGATTCATGTTCGGCACCAGGTACAGGTCGGCCACCGCCAGCAGCTTTTTCAGCTCGGCGTCACCGTCCTGTTGCAGGCGTTCGATGACGCCTTCCATGAACCATTCGGCCATGTGTTCGCCGGGATGTTGCTGGGCGATGATCCAGACCTTGCGGCGACCTTCGCCGCCTTTGCCACGGCGCAGCAGTTGGATATCGCGCCCCTCGACACTCTTGCCGGTGGCCAATAGCTTGACGCCAGCGTACTTCAGGGCCTGCTCGATCAACCAGTCGTGGCGTTCGCGGCTATAAGGCTCGAAGTAGGCGAACCACGCGTGTTTTTCCCGGGTCTGGAGGCTGATATGCAGGATTTCGCCGTCAAAGCGCGACGGCACGCGGAACCAATTGACATGGTCATAGGACGCTACGGCGTTATAGCCGCTCCAGGCATGCTTGTAAGACGAGCGGCCCGCGTTGCTCAGGCGAAACGTGTGGGTGTGGCCCACGTGCATGCCTTCGGCCTTGAAGTGGAACCACTGGTAGTGCTGGCTACGACTGTCGGGCTTGATGGCCAGCAATAGCTGGTAGGCATCGCTGGCATCCAGGACCTGGATATTGCCGCTGTCGAAAGCAGTGCTGATCTTGATGGAGGTCAAGGCCACGGTCATAGTCTGGTTGCCTGAATATGAGGATGTGGCGGCTATCTTACACAGGCGGTAGGCACATTCTGGAAGCAAAATTGTTGCACGGGGGAGGGGGCGTCATCCGTGACGCTGCGGCAGCTTAGGGTTTGTGAGATTGATTCTCAAGCGCTAAATCGCAAAGATCCGGGCTAGAGCGGTGCTGTGCCTTTCTTTTCGCAATGGGCTTTTGCTACCATGCGCGCCATCACGCACCACACAGTCTTCATTAGCCTGAAGCCACGCCAGGAAAAACTGGCAAAAAAAGACCCGGCCAAAGAGCCGGGTCAAAAACCGTGATTAGCCTGATGAGGAGATATTCCAAGAGTCCGACCTAAGGTCTCTTGGTCTATCGACTGATCTCGCGATCAGCTGGGTCCAATAATAATCATTATCATTTGCAAGTCAAATGTTTTTATCCGCTAGATAGAAATTTTTTCGTGCACGTCCTTTAAATGTTCGCCTGCGCCTCAGTCGCTCGCAACGACCGCTCCACCATCGCTTTCGCCATATCGATCAAGTAAACCACCGAAAACGCCAGGTCGCGATGATTGCCTTGATGGCTGCTCGCCGATTCGTAGGCCGTTGCCGCAGCACTGCGCAGCAGGTCAGAGGCATGCACCAGCGCTTCTTCCTGGCTGATGCCTGGCTTGATGGTGAAAAAGGCCTCGTCCACGTCTCGCGCAGACATATCTTCTTTCAAGTAATAGTCCAGCGCGCGCTGGGCAGCGCCGCTGCAGCGCATGTCATGCAGGTCAGTGTGTTCGGGTGTTTCAGGCAGATGATACGGGCTCGTCGTCATAAGAGGCGGTACTCCGGGTGGGTGTCGAAAACCTTATGTCGATGATAGTACGTATCGTATTTATGTCGTTTTATGGATTACTACAAACTGTTTATTGCCCTGGAAAATACGCAACGTATTGTCAGCGCCATGGATAACTGGATAGCGTTGGTACGAGCCAACATGAAAGACCGCAAGGTCACGCAGGATGAACTGGCGGAGCGCCTGGGCATGTCCCAGGGCGGCGTGGGCCACTGGCTCAACAAGCGCCGCGTGCCGAGCCTGGCGGACATGAACCGGGTACTGGCGGAACTGGGGCTGGGCTATCTGGAGGTCGCGCTGGAGATTCGCGAGAGGGCGGATACCAAGGCGGCACTGGAGCACCACCACAACCCGTACTTTCGCTACCCGGTCAGCGATTGGAACGGCGTGTGCGAGCTGCGCGAAGAACGCGCCAGCTATGGGCCGGCACGTTTCGAATTGACGGATTACCATGCCCACGGCGACGCCTTCTGGCTGCCGGTGGTCGGCGACGCCATGACCGCGCCCAGTGGCCTGAGCATCAGCGCAGGCATGCTGATCCTGGTCGACCCGGCCATCGAGGCCGAGCCCGGTAAACTGGTGGTTGCGCAATGGCTCGACAATCCCCAGGCGACTTTTCGCCAGTTGCAGGCAGACAGCGGCCAGCTTTACCTGGCGCCGCTCAATCCCACCTATCCCAAGCTGCTGTTCACCGACGAGTGCCGCATCCTTGGCGTCGTCGTGCAAGCCACGGCGAAGTTCTAGTCCGCCGTGTCCAGCTCCACCAGCGCACTGCCTTCGGCGACCATCTCGCCCTCCTGGCAAAACAGCGCCTTGATCACACCCGCCTCAGGTGCGCGGATGCTGTGTTCCATCTTCATCGCTTCCAGTACCACCAGTTGCGCGCCGGCTTCGACGCGTTGACCGACCTCCACCAGCACGCGCACGATGCTGCCGTTCATGGGCGCGGTGAGGCCGCCTTGAGGGGAGTGGCTGGCCTCGGCCGCCGCAATCGGGTCGAACAGGCTGACCGCCTGCATCTCGCCGTCCCAGCGCAGATACACCGTGCCTTCATCGCGCACGGCCAGGTGGGAGCGGCGCACGCCCTGGTGTTCGATCACCAGTTGCTCGCCGGTGAGCTGCGACGATTGCCCGGCCAGTGTGACCAGGCGATCCTGCCCGTTACAGCTCAAATGCAGTGTAACCTGCGCCGGCAACCCCGCACGAAAGCCCCGGGTGTCTGCCCACGGCCCGTCACCGGCCGGCAGGCTCTGCATAAAGGCCGATCCCGCTGCCTGCCAGAACTCATCGTCCAGCGCGCCGGCCGCCGGCAGCAGCTCTTGCTGATAGCGCGGAATGAATCCGGTATCCAGTTCAGCCGCGGCAAAGGCCGGGTGACCAATGATGCGCCGCAGAAATCCCAGGTTGGTCTTGAGCCCACCCACCGCACATTCGTCGAGCATGCTCAGCAAGCGCAGCCGCGCCTGCTCACGGTCCTCGCCCCAGGCAATCAACTTGCCGAGCATCGGGTCGTAGAAGGGCGAAACGCTGTCGCCTTGCTCGACGCCGCTGTCCACGCGCCGACCCGGACCGGGGTTGGGCTCGCGGTACACCGCCAATCGTCCGGTTGCGGGCAGGAAATCATTGGCCGGGTCTTCGGCATACAGCCGCACCTCGATCGCATGCCCCATCAGCGGTACCTGCGCTTGAGTGATCGGCAGCACCTCGCCCTGGGCCACGCGAATCTGCCAGGCCACCAGGTCCAGGCCGGTAATCGCCTCGGTGACCGGGTGCTCCACTTGCAGGCGCGTGTTCATCTCCATGAAGAAAAACTCACCGCGCGCATCCAGCAGAAATTCCACCGTCCCCGCGCCCACATAGCCGATCGCCTGCGCCGCGCGGACCGCCGCTTCGCCCATGGCCTTGCGTTG
Organism: Pseudomonas sp. R4-39-08; assembly: GCF_003852275.1. Classification (NCBI taxonomy): domain Bacteria; kingdom Pseudomonadati; phylum Pseudomonadota; class Gammaproteobacteria; order Pseudomonadales; family Pseudomonadaceae; genus Pseudomonas; species Pseudomonas sp. R4-39-08. The sequence continues at coordinate 3,617,846 of NZ_CP027733.1, read as the reverse complement.
TTCGCTGCCGAGCCCCGGCGCGGGGGCTTCTTCCACGACCTTTTGATGACGCCGCTGGATCGAGCAATCGCGCTCATTGAGGTACAGACAGTTGCCGTGTTGATCGGCAAACACCTGGATTTCCACATGGCGCGGTTGCAGCAGGTATTTCTCGACCAGCATCTGCCCGTTGCCGAATGACGACAGGGCCTCACGCTGGGCCGAGGCCAGGGCTTGCGCCAACTGGCTGGCATCCTCGACCACCTTCATCCCTTTGCCGCCACCGCCGGCCGTGGCCTTGAGCAGCACGGGGTAACCGATGCGCGCACAGGCCTCGCGGAAGGTCTCCAGGTCCTGGGCCTCACCGTGATAGCCCGGCACCAGCGGCACGCCAGCGGTTTCCATCAGCGCCTTGGCCGCCGACTTGCTGCCCATGGCGTCGATCGCCGAGGCGGGCGGGCCGAGGAAGATCAAGCCCGCTGCCTCGATGGCCCGGGCGAACCCGGCGTTTTCCGAGAGGAAGCCGTAGCCCGGATGAATCGCCTGGGCGCCACTGGCGTGGGCGGCGGCGATCAGTTTGTCGATTTGCAGGTAACTGTCAGTGGCCTTGCTGCCGCCCAGGTCGACGCGAATATCCGCTTCGCGACTGTGCCGGGCGTCGCGGTCGATTGCGCTGTGCACGGCCACGGTGGTCAGCCCCATCGCCTTGGCGGTGCGCATGACGCGGCAAGCGATTTCGCCCCGGTTGGCCACCAGCACGGTAGTGAGTGTGCTCATGGGCGCGGCTCCCGGGATTGCCAGCTCGGCGTGCGTTTTTGCAGAAATGCGCGCAAGCCTTCCTGGCCCTCGACACTTACCCGGATACGCGCGATGGCGTTTTCACAGTAGCGGCGCAGCGCCGGGGTGAGGGCGCCGTTGCCCACCTCACGCAACAGGTCTTTGCTGGCGCGCATCGCCGCCGGGCTGTTTTGCAGCAGGTTGGCGACCCACTCATCCACCCGCTGGTCCAACGTATCGGCCGGGTAGCTTTCCGCCAACAGACCGATGTCGCGCGCGCGCTGGCCGCCAAACCGCTCGGCCGTCAAGGCATAGCGGCGGGCCGCACGTTCACCGATGGCCTGCACCACGAACGGGCTGATCACCGCTGGCGCCAGGCCGATACGCACTTCCGACAGACAGAACTGCGCGTCATCGGCGCCAATTGCCATGTCGCAGCAACTGATCAAGCCCAGCGCGCCGCCGTAGGCCGCGCCTTGCACCACCGCCAGCGTAGGGATTTTCAGCTTGGCCAGGTTGTACATCAGCTCGGCCAGCTCACGGGCGTCGTCCAGGTTGGTGTGGTAATCCAGCTCGGCCGACTGCTGCATCCAGGCCAGGTCGGCGCCGGCGCTGAAGTGTTTGCCGCGCCCGCGCAGGACCAGAAAGCGCAGGGCAGGGTCGGCCTGTACCTGGTCTAGGGCGATGATCAGTTCGCGGATCATCTGGGCGTTGAACGCGTTGTTCTTGGCTTCACGACTGAGCCACAGCGTGGCGAAGCCACGGCTGTCGGTGATCAGTTCGAGGGTGTTGAATTCGCTCATGCAAGAAGCTCCATGAAAATGAGAGGCCTCCTGTAGGAGCGAGCTTGCTCGCGAAGGTCGTCAACGATAACGCGGGTATCCAGGATGCACGCGTTGACTGGACGTTTTTCGCGAGCGAGCTCGCTCCTACAGGTTACATGCGGAACACGCCGAAGCGGCTCGGCTCGATAGGGGCATTCAGCGCGGCGGACAGCGCCAGGGCCAGCACATCGCGGGTCTGCAGCGGATCGATGACGCCGTCATCCCACAAGCGTGCGCTGGAATAGTAGGGGTGGCCCTGGGTTTCATACTGGTCGAGGATCGGCTGCTTGATCGCCGCTTCATCGCTGGCACTGAACGCCGAGCCTGCGCGCTCTGCCTGCTCGCGCTTGACCTGCACCAGCACGCCCGCCGCCTGTTCGGCGCCCATCACGCCGATGCGTGCGTTGGGCCACATCCACAGGAAACGCGGGTCATAGGCGCGACCGCACATGCCGTAGTTACCGGCGCCGAAACTGCCGCCGATGATCACCGTGAACTTCGGCACCTTGGCGCAGGCCACCGCCGTGACCAACTTGGCGCCATGCTTGGCGATACCGCCGGCTTCGTACTTCTGGCCGACCATGAAGCCGGTGATGTTCTGCAGGAACAGCAGTGGAATCCCGCGTTGGCAGGCCAGCTCGATAAAGTGCGCGCCTTTCTGCGCGGCTTCGGCGAACAGGATCCCGTTGTTGGCCAGGATCGCCACCGGATAGCCGTGCAGGTGCGCAAAGCCACAGACCAGGGTGGCGCCGAACAGCGCCTTGAACTCATCGAATACCGAACCGTCCACCAGCCGGGCTATCACTTCGCGCACGTCGAACGGCTGCTTGGCATCGGCCGGGATCACGCCGTAAAGCTCTTCGCTGTTGTACAGCGGCGCCACTGACGGACGTTGGCGCAACTCACCCAGCTTGCGCCAATTGAGGTTGGCCACGCTGCGACGGGCCAGGGCCAGGGCGTGTTCATCGTTGTCGGCATAATGGTCGGCCACGCCGGAAATCCTGCAGTGCACATCGGCACCGCCGAGGTCTTCGGCGCTGACCACTTCGCCGGTGGCGGCCTTCACCAGAGGCGGGCCGGCGAGGAAGATTGTTGCCTGCTGGCGCACCATGATCGCTTCGTCGGCCATCGCCGGTACATACGCGCCACCGGCCGTGCACGAGCCCATCACCACGGCAATCTGCGGGATGCCCTGGGCGCTCATATTGGCCTGGTTGAAGAAGATCCGCCCGAAGTGCTCGCGGTCCGGGAACACTTCGTCCTGGCGCGGCAGGTTGGCTCCGCCGGAGTCCACCAGGTAAATGCACGGCAGGCGGTTCTGCTCGGCGATGGTCTGGGCGCGCAGGTGCTTTTTGACGGTCAGCGGATAATAGGAGCCGCCTTTGACGGTGGCATCATTGGCGACGATCATGCATTCGACGCCTTCCACGCGGCCGATGCCGGCAATCACTCCGGCGGCCGGCACGTCTTCGCCATACACCTGATGGGCGGCCAACTGGCTCAATTCGAGGAACGGCGAGCCCGGGTCGAGCAAGCGATCGATGCGCTCACGCGGCAGCAGCTTGCCGCGTGAGGTGTGGCGTTCCTGGGCCTTGGCGCCGCCGCCTTGTTGGACCTGGGCGAGCAGGTTGTGCAGCGCGTCGACCTGTTGGCGCATCGCCGCGCTGTTGGCGATAAATTCCGCCGAGCGTGGGTTGAGCTGGGTGTGCAGGGTGGCCATGGGCGCGCTCCTCAGCGGGTTTCGTTGAACAGTTCGCGACCGATCAACATCCGTCGAATTTCACTGGTACCGGCGCCGATTTCGTACAGCTTGGCGTCCCGCAGCAGGCGCCCCGCGGGGAATTCATTGATGTAGCCGTTGCCGCCCAGGATCTGGATCGCATCCAAGGCCATTTGCGTGGCGCGCTCGGCGCTGTAGAGGATCACCCCGGCCGCATCCTTGCGCGTGGTTTCACCGCGCTCGCAGGCCTGGGCCACCGCGTAGAGGTAGGCGCGGCTGGCGTTGAGCTGGGTGTACATATCGGCGACCTTGCCCTGGATCAACTGGAATTCGCCGATGCTCTGGCCGAACTGCTTGCGGTCGTGGATGTAGGGCACGATCAGGTCCATGCAGGCCTGCATGATGCCGGTGGGGCCGCCGGAGAGCACCACGCGCTCGTAGTCGAGGCCGCTCATCAGCACTTTGACGCCGCCGTTGAGCACACCGAGGATATTTTCCTCGGGGACGTGCACGTCATCGAAAAACAGCTCGCAGGTGTTGGAGCCGCGCATGCCCAGCTTGTCGAACTTGTTGCTGCGGCTGAAGCCTTTCCAGTCACGCTCGACGATGAACGCGGTGATGCCGTGGGCACCCTTTTCCAGGTCGGTCTTGGCGTAGATCACGTAGGTGTGGGCATCGGGCCCGTTGGTGATCCAGGTCTTGCTGCCGTTGAGCACGTAAGCGTCACCCTGCTTGTCGGCGCGCAGTTTCATCGAGACCACGTCGGAGCCGGCGTTCGGCTCGCTCATGGCCAGCGCGCCGATGTGCTCGCCGCTGATCAGCTTGGGCAGGTACTTGAGCTTTTGTTCGTGGCTGCCGTTGCGGTTGATCTGGTTGACGCACAGATTGGAGTGAGCGCCGTAGGACAACGCCACCGAGGCCGAGCCACGGCTGATTTCTTCCATGCTTACCACGTGCGCCAGATAACCCAGGCCGGCACCGCCGTACTCTTCCGGCACGGTGATGCCCAGCAGGCCCATATCGCCGAACTTGCGCCACAGGTCGGCGGGGAACAGGTTGTCGATGTCGATCTGGGCAGCGCGGGGAGCAATTTCCTTGGCCACGAAGGCCTGCACCTGGTCGCGCAGCATGTCGATGGTCTCACCGAGGGCGAAGTTCAGGGACGGGTAACTCATGGACAGGCACCTTAATGTGAGCTTTTGTTGTTGTGTCGGCGAGGCGCGGAGGAGGGCGCTCACCTTTACGTTAACGTAAGCTTGCGTTGAGGCGCTGTCAATCGTAGTTTACGTTTACGTCAACCTACAAAAAAGACAACAGGGGCCGTTACGGATCAACCGAACCTGAGCTACAGCCGTGGCTCCCAGGACAAGACCTTGCTGGCCGAGACCATTGGCCAGGCCTTTGATCGGACTGTCGCGCGTTATCCCGAGGGTGAAGCTGGTGGTGCGTCATCAGCACTGCCGCTACACCTGGCGGCAACTGGCCGAGACCGTGGAAGTGCATGCCCGTGCGTTCGGCTGCATCACCCACGGCACTACCATGATCTACCCAATGACGGCTTCGACCCACTGCTCACGCTTACCGCCGTCGCCGAAGAACGCGCCACGGGCTTGTACGGCGTGCCGACCATGTTCATTGCGCTGCTCGATCACCCGCGCCTTGGCGAATTCGACTTATCCAGCTTGCGTACCGGGATCATGGCCGGGTCGACCTGCCCGATAGATCGTTCCCACGCTCTGCGTGGGAATGCAGCCCCTGACGCTCTGCGTCACCTTAGCGCAGTAGCCGAAACGTGCAGCGGCTGGCGCGACGCGGAGCGTCACAGGAGACATTCCCACGCAGAGCGTGGGAATGATCAGCCAGAAAGCACAAAGGGGACCCGAAGGTCCCCTTTAATTTGTCGTTGCGTGCTCTTTTTTTATTATTGAGGGGCGGTCTATTGTTGTTTTTGGCAACCGTTACCCTTTACCGCTGTTTTGGCGACCCCCATCCGGGGTCAAGAGCAAACGTATTTTTTTGAACGCTGATCTGCTTCTTCGTAAACGATCCAACCAGTGGGTAGCTACCTGAGGTAGTTTTATTTTTCTCTGACCGGTTGCGGGTTTCGGCATGCCGTACCCTGCGAAGCACATCTTCTCCAAAAAAATCTGTTAGCTGCGTCTCTGCCGTGTTGTTTTTGTTATGTCAGAGTCGTTTCGTCTTATTTTTATTAGGTTTGGCGCTTTTTATTTTTGTTATGCAGTAGAGATAGCAGAAGCCGTGCCAACTTTTTAAATTCCTTTAAAATCAAGCAGTTGATTTTTTAGCACGTCATATCTTTCAAAAAACGCGACGGATTCTGTTCCCTCGTTACCCGCTGTGTCGGCGTGCGGTAACACATTGTCACATCCGTGCTACTCAACCGGCGTTACGCGCCTTCGCCACCCGTGAGCCGCTCGCCCGTCCCAGCACCTGGCTGATGTGCTGGCCCGCGTCAATCAAGCGCTCCAGGTCGATACCCGTGTCGATCCCCAGCCCATTGAGCAGGTACACCACATCCTCGGTGGCGACGTTACCGCTCGCGCCCTTGGCATAAGGGCAGCCGCCGAGGCCCGCGATAGAGCTGTCGAATACCTGGATACCTTCCAGCAGGCTGGCATAGATATTGGCGATCGCCTGGCCGTAGGTGTCATGGAAATGCCCTGCGAGCTTGTCGCGCGGCACCTGTGCACCGACCACCTCGAACAGCCGCCGTGTCGCGCCGGCCGTGCCGGTGCCGATGGTGTCGCCCAGGGACACTTCATAGCAGCCCATGGCATACAGTTCGCGGGCGACCGCCGCGACCTGCTGCGCGGCGATTTCGCCTTCATAGGGGCAACCCAACACACACGACACATACCCGCGCACGCTGACCCCATGCTGCCGGGCCACCGCCATGATCGGTGCAAACCGCTCCAGGCTCTCGCTGATGGAGCAGTTGATATTGCGTTGGGAAAACGCTTCGGACGCCGCCGCAAATACCGCGACTTCCTTGACCCCAGCCGCCAGCGCATCTTCAAAGCCGCGCAGGTTCGGCGCCAGCGCACCGTAGGTCACGCCAGGCTTGCGCTGGATCTGCGCGAACACCTCGGCGGAGCCGGCCATCTGCGGCACCCATTTGGGCGACACGAAACTGCCGACCTCGATATAGCTCAAGCCGGCGCCGCTCAAGGCGTCCACCAACCGCACCTTGTCGGCCACGCTGATCGGCTGGGCTTCGTTCTGCAAACCGTCGCGCGGGCCGACTTCCACCAGGCGTACGTGTGAGGGGAGGGACATGACGGTTACCTTCTGATCAATGGCCGGCCTGGCTCATGGTAGTTGCCAGGGCCTGGGTGCAGCGCTCTTCGGCGGTGTCCAGTTCCAGCTTCATCTGTTCGATATCCAGCAACTGTTGCTCGAGCTGCTCGCGGCGTTCAGCGATTTTTGCGAGCATGCTGTTGAGTTGGATGTGGTTGCCGCTGGTGGGGTCATAGAGTTCGATCAGCTCGCGGCATTCAGCCAGGGAGAAGCCGATGCGCTTGCCGCGCAGAATCAGCTTGAGGCTGACCTTGTCCCGCGCCGAGTAGATACGTTCCTGGCCCCGACGTTCCGGGGCCAGCAGGCCTTGTTCCTCATAGAAGCGAATGGCGCGGGTGGTGATATCGAGCTCGCGGGCAAGGTCGGAGATGCTGTAGGTGGTGCTCATGGCGGTGCTCGAGAAGGTCTTGACGCTAAGCTAATTGCAGGTTGACGTAAACGTCAAGGGCTGCTGCGCAGCCCATCGGGGGCAAGCCCCCTCCCACAGGGGAACTCCTTCACCTCAGGCTTGTTGTTTATCCAGCTTTTTTTCGTGGGCCGTTACCTGCTGGCACAACTCGATCATCTGCTCGCGCATCCAGCGGTTGGCCGGGTCCTGGTCGGTGCTTTCGTGCCAGTACAGGTGGGTTTCCACCGCTGGCACGTCATTGACCGGCAGGTTGAACCAGTGCAGTTCATGGCGGCGGGCGAAGCGTTCGGGCACGGTCATGACCATGTCGGTCTGCTGCAATACCTGCGACGCCATCAGGTAGTGCTGGGAGCGCAGGGCGATCTTGCGCTGGATGCCCATCTTGCCCAGAGCCAGGTCGACATGGCCCAGGCCGTTGCGGCGGCTGGAAATATGGATATGGGTCAGGGACAGGTAGTCATCCAGGCTGAATTTGTCCTTGCCTGCCATCGGATGGCCCTTGCGCATGGCGCATACGTAGCGGTCTTCCATCAGCTTGACGTGGCGCACCTGCGGGTCGGTGTTGAGCGGCGCATCCACGGCAAAGTCCAGGCGCCCGGCGGCCAGCTCCTTGGTGGTTTCGCGGCGTTTGGACAAAAAACTCTCGATGACCACCGTCGGCGCCAGGCGACGCAGGCGCTGGAACAGCGCTGGCAGAATGACCGCTTCGGTCAGGTCGGTCATGCTGATGCGATAGGTCTTGGCCGCCTGTTGCGGATTGAAAATCCGGCTTTCCTGCACTGAAACCCGCAGCAACGACAACGCATTACGCACCGGGCCGATGATGTTCTGTGCCATCGGCGTGGGCACCATGCCCTGGGCGGTGCGCACGAACAGCGGATCGTTGAAGGTCTCGCGCAGGCGTGCCAGCGCATTGGACACCGCCGGCTGGGTGATGCCGACAATCTGCCCGGCGCGGGTCAGGTTGGCTTCGGTATAGATCGCGTCGAAGACGATAAAGAGGTTGAGGTCGACCTTGCTCAGATTCATGTCGTTGCACTCTTATTGTTAGGTATTCATGCGCCGATCATATATCGGTGATGAATGTTAATACACGCCGAGAATAGGCTAGGTAAATTATCAGCGCTGTTCTAGCATCGATTGCATGACTTAAACAACCTCTCAGAGAAGGGAGCTGCTCATGGATTTCGCCTATTCGCCCAAGGTTCAGGAACTGCGTGAACGCGTCAGCGCATTCATGGACGCTTACGTCTACCCGGCCGAGCCGGTGTTCGAACGCCAGGTCAGCGAAGGTGATCGCTGGCAGCCCACTGCGATCATGGAAGAACTCAAAGCCCGGGCCAAAGCCGAAGGGTTGTGGAACCTGTTCCTGCCGGAATCCGAGCTGGGCGCCGGCCTGAGCAACCTCGAATACGCACCGCTGGCCGAAATCATGGGCCGCTCGCTGTTGGGCCCGGAACCGTTCAACTGCTCCGCCCCCGACACCGGCAACATGGAAGTGCTGGTGCGCTACGCCAATGAAGAGCAGAAACAACGCTGGCTTGAACCGCTGCTGCGCGGTGAGATTCGTTCCGCCTTCGCCATGACCGAGCCGGACGTGGCCTCCTCGGACGCCACCAACATGGCCGCCCGCGCCGAACGCCAGGGCGATGAATGGGTAATCAACGGCAAGAAGTGGTGGACCTCCGGTGCCTGCGACCCGCGCTGCAAGATCCTGATCTTCATGGGCCTGAGCAACCCGGATGCGCCACGCCACCAACAGCATTCGATGATTCTGGTACCGGTGGACACCCCTGGCGTAAAAATCCTGCGCCCGCTGCCGGTGTTCGGCTACGACGACGCGCCCCACGGCCACGCCGAAGTGCTGTTCGACAACGTGCGCGTGCCTTACGAAAACGTACTGCTGGGTGAAGGCCGTGGGTTTGAGATCGCCCAGGGTCGCCTTGGCCCTGGCCGTATCCACCACTGCATGCGCTCCATCGGCATGGCCGAGCGCGCGTTGGAATTGATGTGCAAGCGCTCGGTCAGCCGCAGCGCATTCGGCAAGCCGCTGGCGCGCCTGGGGGCAATATCGACAAGATCGCCGACTCGCGCATGGAGATTGATATGGCGCGGCTGCTGACCTTGAAAGCGGCGTACATGATGGACACCGTGGGGAATAAAGTCGCGAAAAGCGAAATCGCCCAGATCAAGGTGGTCGCGCCGAACGTGGCACTGAAGGTGATCGACCGTGCGATCCAGATTCACGGCGGTGCCGGTGTGTCCAATGACTTCCCGCTGGCCTATATGTACGCCATGCAACGCACCCTGCGCCTGGCCGACGGCCCGGACGAAGTGCACCGCGCGGCGATCGGCAAGTTCGAGATTGGCAAGTATGTGCCCAAGGAGTTGATGCGCGGCGGGCAGTAGCACCGCGTCGCCTGCCATCGGGAGCAAGCCCCCTCCCACACTTAGATTTGTGAATACAGTCAAAATGTGGGAGGGGGCTTGCTCCCGATGAGGCCAGTCCAAGCACCACAAACCCCAAGATTCAGTACACCCAAACCTCCACCCGCCGATTCTTGATCCGTCCCTCATCCTCGGTATTCGCCGCCACCGGCATCTGCGCGCCAAACCCGCGAATATCGCGCAGTACCACGCCGCTTTTCACCAGTTCCCTGCGCACCGCCATCGCGCGCAACTTGGACAGCAAGGCCGCCCGCTGCGGATCATTCTTGGCATCGCCAAAGCCCACCAGCGTCACCTGCTTGTGCAGTTTGCCGTGGCTTTGCAGATACGCCACCACCCGCTGCACATCCTGGCGCGCCTTGTTGTCCAGGCTGGCGCTGCCTTCCTCGAAGCGAAAATTCACCGTCAAGCGCTGGGCGTTGCGCGCAATCGCCTGATACGCCTCGGGCATCGAGGCGCGCGGGGCTACGCCAATCGCCTGCACGTGCTGGGCGACAAAGCCGTTGGCCGCCACGATCGCCTGGCCCTGATCGCTTTGGGCAAAGTCAACCAAGGCTTTGGCCCAAGGATTACGCGTCGCCGGCGGCAGATAAAAGTACAGCCGCCGTGACAGCGGGTAATCCTCGGTGGCGATCAGGCTGTTCAGCGCCGGCATCGGTTGCGAGTCGCCATCGACAATCGCCACGGCCTTGGCTTGGCGTACGTAGGGCAGGCCGATAAAACCGATGCCTTGGGGGTCTTGGCTGACTGCATCGGACAACGCTTCGCTGGACTCGAAACGCTGGGCTGACGCGGCCAGCGGTTTGCCGCGTCGGTTCAGCACCAGCTCCTTGAAAGTGTCATAGGTGCCGGACTGATCGTCCCGCGCATACAGATGAATAGCTGCGCCACTGCCGCCGAGTGTTTCCCAGGTGCTGATCTCGCCATTGAAAATCTGCGCCAGTTGCTCGGTGTTGAGGCTGTTCAGCGGATTACGCGGGTTAAGGATGATCGCCAGGCCATCAATGGCAATCACGTGTTCGGCGCCGGGGCTTTTCAGGTCGCCGAGGGGCGCGAGGTCTAGCCGTTCGCTGTCCTTGATCGGGCGGGACGAGGCGGCCAGGTCGGCGCTGTGGTTTTTCAGCGCGGCAAACCCGGTGCTGGAACCATGGGCGGCGACGTCGACCCTCACGGTCTTGCCCTCACGGGTCTTGCCGGTCACACGCTGTTCATTGGCGCGCTCGGCGGGTTCGCTGTGCACGCCTTGCAAACCCTGCTGCTCCATCAAGCCCCTGACTAATGCCGGGACCAAACCCGCGCCGATGGTGTTGGAGCCCTGGATACGCAATGCCGGGCCTTGGTCAGGCAGGGGCAGCGGGGCGGACACTGCGAAGAAAGGGAAAAGGGCCAGCAGTAATAGAACGCGCAGCATCATGCCGACACCTTCGTCAGCCAAAGGGAGTGCCGCGAGATTAAGTCAGTTGGATTGCAGCAATGTGACTGACACACCATGGGTCAAAATGTGGGAGGGGGTAGAGTCAGAGAAATCAGCTCAGCTCCAACCAGATCGGCGCATGGTCCGACGGTTTTTCCAACGCGCGCAAATCGTAATCCACTCCCGCGTCCTTGAGCCGAGGCACCAGGCCGGTGGAGGCCATGATCACGTCGATGCGCAGCCCGCGCTTGGGCTCATCCTCAAAGCCACGGCTGCGGTAATCGAACCAGCTGAAGCGGTCGGTCACCTCAGGGTTCAAGTGCCGGAAGCTGTCCACCAGGCCCCAGTTTTTCAGACGGGCCATCCATTCGCGCTCTTCCGGCAGGAAGCTGCACTTGCCGGTTTTCAGCCAGCGTTTGGCATTGTCGGCGCCGATGCCGATGTCGCAGTCCTGCGGGGAAATATTCACGTCGCCCATCACCACCAGTGCCTGGTCATTGCTGAACTGGCTCTCCAACAGCTGTTGCAGGTCTTCATAGAAACGCTGCTTGGCCGGGAATTTGGTCGGGTGGTCACGGCTTTCGCCTTGGGGAAAGTAGCCGTTCATGACAGTGACCGGGTGGCCGTTCTCGTCGGCGAAGGTGCCCCAGATGAAACGGCGCTGGGCGTCTTCTTCATCGCTGGCAAAGCCTTTGTGCAGGCTCAACGCCTCTTTGCGCGAGAGCAGGGCCACGCCGTAGTGGCCTTTCTGGCCATGGTAATAAACGTGATAGCCCAGCGCCTGGACTTCGGCCAACGGGAACTGGTCATCGTGGACCTTGGTTTCCTGCAGGCCGATGACATCCGGTTGATGCTTTTCAATCAGCGCCGCCAGCTGATGAGGGCGGGCACGCAGCCCGTTGATATTGAAGGAGACGATTTTCATGGTCGGCGGTCCAGTCTGGCAAAAGGGCGATGCTAGCCGACAAGTCGGACGGGGGCCAGCGTGGCGGTAGGGCGTATGCACTGCTAATGTCTGGGAACGACTGGCGCTGCGCAGGTTCGTACCCATAAGAACGCCACCTTTTTGAGTGGCGTCCAGGAGATTGACTGTTATGCCTGACACTTCGACGGCCGCTGCCGAAATTCGTGTGCTCAATAGCGGCTATTCCCGCGAAGCGCGTTCCCTGCTGTACCAGGCCTACCGTCACGAACCGACCTTCGCCTACATCTTCGAAGCCGAGCGCCCCGGTTATGAACAGCGGGTGCGCGCCACCGTGCGCGAGCTGGTCAAGCAGCATTTTTTCCAGAAGCTTCCGGCCATTGGCCTGTTCGTCGACGACCGTCTGGTCGGCGTTGCCCTGATCGCCCCGCCGCAACGGCGCCTGGGCATCACCGAGAGCTGGGCCTGGCAAATCCGCATGTGGCTGAGCACCGGAGTACGCGGCACGCGGCGTTATCTTGAATACCATCAGGCCGTCCTGGCGTGCCTGCCCAGCGAGTCGGTGCATGTGTTGCCATTGCTGGGCATTCACCCGCAATTGCAGGGCCACCACTACGGCGAACAATTGCTTGAAGCGGTTCACAATTGGTGCGCCGAAGACCCGCACTCATCGGGCGTGGTGCTCGACACGGGCAATTCCCGTTACCTGGAGTTCTATAAGCGCCAGGGCTATGAGGAAATCGGTGAAATTGCCGTAGGACCTGTGCTGGAGCATGTGTTTTTCCATCCCAACCCCCAGCCGTTAAGTGCTGCAGCGACTTGAGACAGAATTATTCAGACAAATCCGGGTTCAAAGTTCCTCTCTCGCTCGTGTAGCATCCGCGCCTATGAAGTTTCCAGGAAGATTTACCAGCGGCTTGATCCTGCTGTTCACAAGCTGCGGCGCATGGGCGCAAAGCGAATTGGACGTGCGGATCAAGCCCTCTAACGACGCGCTGAAAGCCAACATCGAAGGCTACATCGGCGGGGTGGGCGATCGTGATGAAGAAGCGCTGCTGCGGTTCAGCCGCGGCGCCGAGGAGCAGGCGCGCAAAGCGGCCCAGGCCCTGGGCTTCTATCAGCCACAGATCGCCAGCGATGTGCAGGGCGGCAAGAACCCGCGCCTGATTCTCACCATCGACCCCGGCGAGCCCGTGCATTTGCGCAACGTCACCCTGCGGGTCGACGGCCCGGCGGCGAACCTCAAGGCGTTTCGCGTGCCTGCCAGTGACGATCTCAAGCCCGGCGCGGTGCTCAACCACGGCCATTACGATGATGCCAAGCGTCTGATCCAGAACCAGGCCTCGCGCTACGGCTTTTTCAGCGGGCGCTTTACGCGTCAGACACTCTCCGTCGATCCCCAGGCGGGCGTCGCCGATATCGAGCTGGTTTACGACAGCGGCCCACGCTACAGCATGGGCAAGGTCAGCTTTAGCGGCGACACTCCATTCGATGAAGAACTGCTGCAACGCATGGTGCCCTTTGAAAGTGGCACCCCTTACGACTCCGAACTGATCGCCGAACTCAACCAGAACCTGCAAGGCAGTGGCTTCTTCGACAGCGTGCGCGTGGACGCCAGCCCCACGGCCTCGACCAACGACGTAATTCCGGTGGCCGTGCAACTGGACACGCGCAAGCCACGCACGATGGGCCTGGGCCTGGGTTTTTCGACGGATGTCGGCCCGCGCGGCAAGGCCAACTGGACGCGGCACTGGGTCAATCCCCAGGGCCACAGTTATGGCTGGGAGGCCGAGCTTTCGGCGCCACGGCAGAACGTCGGCCTGTGGTATGACGTTCCGCTCGACCCACCGCTCACCGACAAATTGCGCTTCGCCGGCGGTTACCAGAATGAAGAGCTGGCCAACACCGACACCCTGAGCAAGCTGCTCACCGTCGGGCCCGAATGGCACAGTAAATTGCCCAGTGGCTGGACACGGGTTATCTCGCTCAAATACCAGCGTGAAGAGTACCGCCTGGGCAATGACTCGGGCCTGAGCAACCTGGTGATGCCGGGGATCAGCTACTCCTACCTGCGCAGCGACAACCGCATCGATCCGCACAACGGTTATCGCCTGATGTTCGACAGCAAGGTCGCCAAGGAAGGGCTCGGTTCCGACACCAATCTGCTGTACGGCACGGCCACGATCAAGGGCTTGACCACCTTGTGGGATAACCACCGGTTCCTGGGCCGCGCGCAGGTGGGCGGCAGTGCCACCAACGGCTACAAGTCGGTGCCGCCGTCGCTGCGCTTCTTTGCCGGTGGCGACCAGAGCGTGCGCGGCTATGAATACCAGACCCTGTCACCGGAAAACGATCGCGGTGACCGCATCGGCGGCCGCTATATGGTGGCGCTGAGTGCCGAGTATCAATATTCCATCGCCGACAAATGGCGGATCGCGACCTTTATCGACCAGGGCAACTCGTTCAATACCCTGGAAATGCCCAGCCTGAAAACCGGTGTCGGTGTGGGCGTGCGCTGGGTCTCGCCGGTTGGCCCGATCCGCCTCGACCTGGCCCATGCGCTGGAAGATCCGGGCGGCATTCGATTGCACTTTTCCATGGGGCCTGAGCTGTGATGCGTGGTTTGAAAATAGCGGGGCTGGTCCTGATGGCCATCCTCGCCGTGGTGGTCCTGGCGCTGTGGTCGGTATTGGGAACCCAGGCGGGCAGTCGCTGGGCACTGGGCCAAGTGCCGGGTTTGAGCCTGGAGAACTTCCAGGGGCGCCTGGGCGGACAGTGGAGCGCCGATCACCTGCTATGGCAGCAAGACAGCAGCCGCGTCGAGCTTGATGCGCCCACGTTTGAGTGGTCGCCGGGGTGCCTGTTGCGTATGACCCTGTGTATCGATCGCCTGGATGTGGAGCGGGTCAGCCTGCAATTTCCCCCCAGCGCCGAAGCGAGCAGCGGCGGGCCCATCGCGTTGCCCGACCTGAAACTGCCGCTGGCCATCCAGTTGGGCGACGTTCGCGTCGGTAGCCTGTTGTTCAACGGCAGTGAAGAACTCAAGGGCCTGCAACTGGCTGCGCACTGGACCTCCGCAGGTATGCAGATCGACGCCGTGCACCTGCAACGGGACGGCCTGGTGCTGGACCTCGCCGGCCTGCTGCAACCTGTCGGCGACTGGCCTTTGACGGCCAGCGGTAATCTCAGCCTGCCTTACGCGCCGGGCGGCGCACCGTGGACGGTGGCCCTCAAGGTCGATGGCGACCTGCTCAAGACCCTCAAGCTCGACGCCGACAGCAGCGGCTATCTGCCGGCCAAGCTCAGTGGCGAGTTGCAGCCGCTGGTGGACAATCTGCCGGCGCAATTGCGCATCACCGCTGACGCCTTCAAACCCAGCGCCGACCTGCCCGACACCTTGCAACTCAATCAATTGGACCTGAGCGCCAAGGGCGACCTGAAACACGGTTACCAATTGCTGGGCAAAGCGCTGTTACCGGCGGAAAAAGGCCCGGTGGACCTGCTGCTGCAAGGCAAGGTCGACGCCAAGGGCGCGCAGATCGCCGGCCTGGACCTGACTGCTGGCGACCAGCAAAGCCTCAAGCTCAGCGCCAATCTGGACTGGCAACAAGGCTTCAGCGCCGAGGCCAAAATCGCCTGGCTGGACTTCCCCTGGCATCGTTTGTACCCGCTGATCGACGAACCGCAGGTGACCTTGCGCACCTTCAACGGTGAAGTTTCCTATAAAGACGGCAACTACCTGGGCAACCTCAAGGCCGATCTCGACGGCCCGGCGGGCAAGTTCAACGTGGTTACACCGTTCAGTGGCGACCTCAAGCAAATCTTCCTGCCCGAGCTGAAGCTGACGGCCGGCCAGGGCAAGGCCGAAGGCCGTTTGAACGTACAGTTCGCGGACGGCATCGCCTGGGACACCGCGTTGGATTTGACCGCGTTGAACCCGGCCTATTGGGTCGCCGAATTGCCCGGCACCCTGGCCGGGCCGCTGCGCAGCAAAGGCGAATTCAACAACGGGCAACTCAAGCTCAACGCCGACCTTGACCTCAAGGGCCGTCTGCGCGGGCAAACCGCCGTGCTGGCCGCCAAGGCCGAAGGCGCGGGCGAACAATGGACCCTCGCCAACCTGGACATCCGCCTGGGCGACAACCGCATCAACGGCAGCGGTAGCCTGCAGCAACGCCTGGCCGGGCAGATCGACATCAAGCTGGCCCGCCTGGCCCAGCTCTGGCCGCAACTGCGTGGGCAGATCAACGGCCGCGTCGATGTCACCGGCACTTTGAAGGCGCCGCAAGGCAAACTCGATCTCAAGGGCCAGCAACTGGCATTGGCCGACAATCGCCTGCAAAACCTCAGCCTCGACGCGACACTGGACAGCGCCCAGCGCGCCAGGATCGACCTCAAGGGCAGCGGCATCCAGAGCGGCGAGACCCAGGTTGGTACCCTCACCGCCAGCGCCCAGGGTGATATCAAGAGCCAGAAGGTCCAACTGGATCTGGCCGGTCCTTTGCTCAAGCTGGCCCTGGCCCTGGACGGCAACCTCGATAAAGGCAACTGGCGCGGGCGCCTGGCCAGTGGTGACGTGCAAGCGGGTGGCCAGGACTGGCGGCTGCAAGCCCCGGCGAAAATCGAACGCCTGGCCGATGGCAAGCTGACCTTTGCCGCCCATTGCTGGGTGTCCGGTGGCGCCAGCCTGTGCGGCGAAGACCAGCGCCTGATGCCCGAGCCGAAGCTGCGTTACCACCTCAAGCAATTCCCCCTCGACAGCCTCGCGGCCTTTTTGCCCAAAGACTTCGCCTGGCAGGGCAGGCTCAATGCCGACGTGCAACTCGATCTGCCGGCCAGCGGCCCCAAAGGCGTGGTGTCGGTGGACGCCGGTGGCGGCACCCTGCGCGTCAAGGACAAGCACCAGTGGCTGGATTTCCCGTACGACACCCTCAAGCTGGAAACCACCCTCAACCCCAAGCGCATCGACACTCAGTTGAACTTCCGTGGCGGCAAGCTCGGCGAGTTGCTGTTGCAGGCGCAGATCAACCCGCTGCCGGCCAGCAAGCTGATCACCGGCAATTTCAGCCTCACCGGGCTGGACCTGGCGGTGGCTCGGCCGTTTGTGCCGATGGTGGAAAAACTCAGCGGCAAGCTCAATGGCAACGGACGGATTTCCGGCGGCCTACTCGCACCCCAGGTCAACGGTAGCGTCAATCTGGTCGATGGCGAAATCTCCGGGCCCGAGCTGCCAGTGAGCCTGGAAGGCCTGAACGTGCAAGCGCTGATTGCCGGCGAAAGCGTGCAGCTCAATGGCGCCTGGCACAGTGGCAAGGCCGGGCAGGGCAGCCTCAAGGGCCAGATCGACTGGGGCCGCGCCTTGGTGGTGGACCTGAGCCTCAAGGGTTCGCAACTGCCAGTGACGGTCGAGCCCTATGCCGTATTGGAAGTGGCGCCCGACCTGAACATCAGCCTCAAGGACGACAAGCTGGCGATTGCCGGCAAGGTGCACATCCCGCGCGGCGATATCACCGTGCGCGAGCTGCCGCCGTCGACGGTCAAGGTGTCCGATGACACGGTGATCGTCGGCAGCCAGACCGAAGAGGGCAAGCCGCCGATGGCGATGGCCATGGATATCGACGTGGAGGTGGGCGAAGACCAACTCAACTTCGCCGGCTTCGGCCTCACCGCCAAAGTGCAAGGCCACGTGCATATCGGCGACAACATGGACACCCGTGGCGAACTGTGGCTCAACGATGGCCGTTACCGGGCCTACGGCCAGCGCCTGAATGTGCGCCGTGCGCGCCTGTTGTTCGCCGGGCCGTTGGATCAGCCGTTCCTGGATATCGAGGCGGTACGCGTGACCACCGAGTCCTCCCGCACGGTCACCGCCGGCATTCGGTTGAGCGGCAGTGCCGAGCAGCCGACCACGCAGATCTTCTCCGAGCCCGCCATGGCCCAGGAGGACGCGTTGTCCTACCTGGTGCTGGGGCGTTCGCGCACCAACAACGGTGAAGACAACAATATGCTCGCCGAAGCCGCCCTGGGCCTGGGCCTGATGGGCAGCGCCGGAGTGACCTCGGACATCGCCACCAAGTTGGGCATCCAGGATTTCGACCTGGATACCCAAGGCAGCGGCAACAGCACGGCGGTGGTGGCCAGCGGCAAGATCAACGAAAAACTCAGCCTGCGTTACGGGGTTGGGGTGTTCGAACCGGCCAACACCATCGCGTTGCGCTACCTGCTGAGCAAGAAGGTGTACCTGGAAGTAGCCACGGGCGTCGCCAGTTCGCTGGACATCTTCTACAAGCGCGATTTCTAAGCCCTACTCGGTTAAAAATGTGGGAGGGGGCTTGCCCTAATGCCAGTCAGTTAAGGCGACACCGAACCTGTGGCGAGGGAGCTTGCTCCCGCTGGACTGCGCAGCAGTCCCATTGTTTGGGGCCGCTTCGCGCCCCAGCGGGAGCAAGCTCCCTCGCCACAAGTTAGTTCTCGCTCCTGCTACTTCTTAACTGACTGGCATTAGGGCAAGCCCCCGATAGCCATTGGTATCTACACAACTTTGTAGCAGCCTACGGTAACCACGATGCGAAGCGAGTCGCTCTTGATCTTGCTTTTGATCTAGGCGCCCCGTTAAACCACGCTGGCCGGAATCCGATAGTGATTTGGGGGGTAAACCGGCAGGGATGCCGGTTTAGCCGCCCCGCGGCATGGATGGCGCGTGGCGGCGGCCCCCCAAATCACTGTCGGATTTCGGGCACACCGAGCCTAAGCGAGGTGCCGAGTGGTGGGGCAAGAGCGTTTTGCTTACTTTTGCGCTTTTCAAAAGTGAGACGCCGTAAGGGCGGAACCCTAAGCCGCCGTTACCGCAGCAACGGATATGTACTCGCTCTGATCCAACATCCTGGTCGGCTGTCAGGCCGCCATCGGGGGCAAGTCGAATCGTCGCACCGCCCCTCCCACATTTGGATCGCGCGGCATCAGTCAGATAGCTATAGGCCGCCAGGTCGCCACGGGAGCAAGCTCCCTCGCCACAGGTTCAGGGCTACGCCAAAGTTGTGTAGATACCTATGCCCCGATAGCGGCCTGTCAGTCAGCTTATCTGCAGCTGACCCACCGCTATCGGGGGCAAGCCCCCTCCCACATTGGAATTTATTCCATTCAGTTACCAAGCAACCTAACTATTCCATTTGACATTCGCTGCCTAAGCAGTAATATCTCGTCACACATTCACTGCCTAGGCAGTAATAAGGTGACTTCCGATGCCGCATTTCACCCCTGAAAACTTCCACAACTGCCATCTCGGGCTGTTGCTGGGCCGCGCTGCGATCCTCAAAGACCGCATCATCGACACCCATATGGAACCCCACGGCATTACCGCCGCGCAGTTCAAGGTGTTGATCATCATGGCCCAGTTCGGTGTCGACACACCGGCCGAGCTATGTCGCAACCTGTCCCTGGACAGCGGCTCGATGACGCGCATGCTCGACCGGCTGGAGCAGAAAAAGCTGCTCAGCCGCAAGCGTTCCGACCTGGACCGCCGCCAGGTGCAGTTGGTGCTCACCGCCGACGGCCAGCGCCTGGCAGACATGCTGCCGCAGATCGGTGCCCAGGCCCTTAACCAACTGGCCGGTGTGCTTGAGGCGGGCGAGCTGGAAACCCTGGAGCGGATCCTCAAGAAAATTCTGATAGCTGCGGGTGATCCCATCACCCTTCAGCGGGTAGGACAATGATGAACACACGCGCATTCAGCCTGGTGCTGATGGCGATGACGTTGGCCGGTTGTGCCAACTACAGCGGCCTTGATACCCAAGGCAAACGCCTCGACGCCAATAGCTTGCACACCGGCAAATCCCTGAGCGGTGTCAGCCTGTCCAGCGCCGCCTGGCCGGCCGCCGACTGGTGGAAAAGCCTCGGCGACCCACAGCTCGACGGCCTGATCCAGGAAGCCCTGCAACACAGCCCCGACATGCAGGTCGCCAGTGCCCGTGCGCACCAGGCCGAAGCTGCGGCCTATGCCGCCAACGCCGCGCGCATGCCCACCGTGGATGCCAGCGCTGGTGTCAGCCGTTCGCGGCTGGCCAAGGACCAGGACCCGCGCGGGGAGGGCGATGCCTATTCGACGGTGCGCAACATCGGCGCCAGCTTCAATTACAACTTCGACCTGTGGGGCGGCCAGCGCGCCGCCTGGGAAGCCGCCCTGGGCCAGGCCCGCGCCGCCGAAGTCGACCAGCAGGCTGCGCGCCTGACCCTGGCCGCCAACGTCGCCAAGGCCTACAGCGATCTGGGCCAGGCGCATATCGTGCGTGACCTGGCTGCCGACGACCTCAAGCGCACCCGCCAGATGCTCGACCTGAGCAAGCGCCGCCTGAGTTCCGGCATCGACAGCGAATACCAATACCAGCAAACCGAAAGCCTGGAAGCCAGCTCCCAGTCGCAGTTGATCGATGCGGAAAAACAACTGCAAAGCGCCAAGATCGCCCTGGCCGTGCTGCTCGGTAAAGGCCCGGACCGTGGCAACGAACTGGCGCGCCCGAATGTATTGAAACCCACGGCGGTCGCCGTGCCGTCGGTGTTGCCCGCCGAGCTGCTCGGCCGGCGCCCGGACCTGGTCGCCGCGCGCTGGCGGGTAGAAGCTGCGAGCAAGGACATCGCCGCCAGCAAGACCCGTTTCTACCCCAACCTCAACCTGAGCGCGAGCGCCGGCGCCGAATCGTTGTTGGGCGACGCCATGTTCGGTTCGGCCAGCCGCTTCTTCAATATCGCGCCGACGATTTCGCTGCCGATCTTCGACGGTGGCCGCCTGCGCGCCGACCTCGACGCCCGCGACGCCGATTACGACCTGGCCGTGGCCCAGTACAACAAAACCCTGGTGCAAGCCCTGGGCGACATCGGCAGCACCCTGTCGCAACTGCGCGACACCGGGCGGCAGATCCAGGCGCAGCAACACGCCGCCGATATCGCCCAGCAGTCTTACGACACCGGGGTGCAACGTTACAGCTCCGGCATCGGTAACTATCTGGATGTGCTCAGCATCGAGCAGCAATTGCTGCAGGCCCAGCGTCAATTGGCGACCTTGAATGCTGCGCAGATCGATCTGTCGATTCAATTGATGCAGGCCCTGGGTGGCGGGTTCAACGCCAGCAACGTGGCCGCGACCACCCCAGCCAACCGCACGGAATAATTTGAGGTATTTGTCATGGCCACTGCCGACAGCAACACCGCACCCGAACAAACCAAAGACAACAACCCGCGCAAACGCAAAGTCATGCTGATCGGCCTGGCGCTGATCGTCATCCTCGGTGTCGTCGGCGTCTGGGCCTGGTACGAGCTCTACGGGCGCTTCAACGAAAGCACCGATGACGCCTATGTGAATGGCAACGTGGTGGAAATCACCCCGCTGGTCACCGGCACCGTGGTCAGTATCGGCGCCGATGATGGCGACCTGGTCCATGAAGGCCAGGTGCTGGTCAACTTCGATCCCAACGACGCCGCCGTCGGCCTGCAAAGTGCCCAGGCCAACCTGGCCCGCACCGTGCGCCAGGTCCGCGGCTTGTACAGCAATGTCGATGGGATGAAAGCCCAGGTCAACGCGCAGAAAGCGGACGTGCAGACCGCCCAGGACAACTACAACCGGCGTAAGACCCTGGCTCAGGGCGGGGCGATCTCCCAGGAAGAATTGTCCCACGCCCGTGACAGCCTGACCGCCGCCAAAAACGCCTTGACCAACCTTGAGCAGCAACTCAAAACCAGCAATGCCCTGGTGGATGACACGGTGATTTCGTCCCACCCGGATGTGCAGGCCGCCGCCGCGCAACTGCGCCAGGCGTACCTGGCCAATGCGCGCAGCACCTTGATCGCACCGGTCACAGGCTATGTGGCCAAGCGCACCGTGCAACTGGGCCAGCGCGTGCAACCGGGTACCGCGCTGATGGCGGTGATTCCGCTGGACCAGCTGTGGATCGATGCCAACTTCAAGGAAACCCAGCTGCGTGATATGCGCATCGGCCAGCCGGTGGATATCGAATCGGACATTTACGGCAGCGATGTGAAGTACAGCGGCACCGTCGACAGCCTGGGCGCCGGCACTGGCAGCGCGTTTGCCTTGCTGCCCGCGCAGAACGCCACCGGCAACTGGATCAAGATCGTGCAGCGGGTACCGGTGCGCATCCATATCAACGCCGAAGAGCTGGCCAAGCACCCGTTGCGGGTCGGCTTGAGTACCGTGGTCAACGTGGACCTGCACGACCAGAGCGGCCCGGTGCTGGCGCAACAGGCGCCGCAGAAGGCCTCGTTTACCACCAACGTGTATGACCGCCAATTGGCCGAAGCCGATGCCATGATCAACCAGTTGATCCATGACAACAGCGTCGCCGCTCCCAAGGCTGCGCAACGCTGATGAGCAATAACGCCTCGTTCACGCCGCCAAGCCTGGTGATGGCCACCATCGGGCTGTCGCTGGCGACCTTCATGCAGGTGCTCGACACCACTATCGCCAACGTGGCGTTGCCGACCATTTCCGGCAACCTGGGCGTGAGTTCGGAGCAGGGCACCTGGGTCATTACCTCGTTTGCGGTGAGCAACGCCATTGCCTTGCCGCTCACCGGTTGGTTGAGCCGGCGCTTCGGCGAGGTGAAGCTGTTTCTGTGGGCGACCCTGCTGTTCGTGCTGGCGTCGTTCCTGTGCGGTATTTCCACCTCGATGCCCGAGTTGATCGGCTTTCGCGTGCTGCAGGGCCTGGTTGCCGGGCCGCTGTACCCGATGACGCAAACCTTGCTGATTGCGGTGTACCCGCCGGCCAAGCGCGGCATGGCCCTGGCCCTGTTGGCGATGGTCACGGTGGTGGCGCCGATTGCCGGGCCGATCCTCGGCGGCTGGATCACCGACAGCTACAGTTGGCCATGGATCTTCTTCATCAACGTGCCCATCGGCATCTTTGCGGTGATGGTGGTGCGTGCGCAGCTCAAGAAACGCCCGGTGCAGACCAGCCACCAACCGATGGATTACGTCGGGCTGCTCAGCCTGATCGTCGGCGTCGGCGCCTTGCAGATCATCCTCGACAAGGGCAATGACCTGGATTGGTTCGAGTCCAACTTCATCATCATCGGTGCGGCCATTTCGGTGATCGCCCTGGCGGTATTCGTCATCTGGGAAATGACCGACAAGCACCCGGTGGTCAACCTGCGCTTGTTTGCCTACCGTAACTTCCGTATCGGCACCATTGTGTTGGTCGGCGGCTATGCGGGTTTCTTCGGCATCAACCTGATCCTGCCGCAATGGCTGCAGACCCAGATGGGCTACACCGCCACCTGGGCCGGCTTGGCGGTGGCGCCGATCGGTATTCTGCCGGTGCTGATGTCGCCGTTCGTGGGCAAGTACGCGCACAAGTTCGACCTGCGCCTGCTGGCGGGGCTGTCATTCCTGGCGATGGGCTTGAGCTGTTTCATGCGTGCGAGCTTCACCAACGAGGTGGATTTCCAGCACATCGCCCTGGTGCAGTTGTTCATGGGTATCGGCGTGGCGCTGTTCTTCATGCCGACCTTGAGCATCCTGATGTCCGACCTGCCGCCGCAACAGATTGCCGACGGCGCCGGTCTGGCGACCTTCCTGCGGACCCTGGGCGGCAGCTTCGCGGCGTCGCTGACCACCTGGATCTGGATTCGCCGGGCGGACCAGCACCATGCCTACATGAGCGAGAACATGACCGTCTATGACTCGACCACGCGCGATGCCGTGCAGGCGCTGGGTGGGGCAGGGCACAAGGCCTATGCGCAACTGGACCAGATTCTCACCAGCCAGGCGTACATGATGTCTACCGTGGATTACTTCACGTTGATGGGGTGGGTCTTCGTGGGGTTGATGCTGTTGGTGTGGCTGGCCAAACCGCCGTTTGGCGCCAAGGCCGGGCCGGAGGCGTCCGGGCACTGACCCGCGGAGGTTGGAATGCAATCCAATGTGGGAGGGGGCTTGCTCCCGATAGCGGTGGGTCAGTTACAGATTGGCTGACTGACCCGCTGCTATCGGGAGCAAGCCCCCTCCCACATTTTGATCTCTGTTTAAATCAATAGGTGGTGTTTGACGTTTAGGCGCCAGGCAATGCCAACTGTGGGTTGACGAAGTCAAACGCCGCCAGTTGAAAGCCCTGCTCATCCACCTGCAACGCCCACCCTTGCTTGTCCCAATCCCCCAGCACAATGCGCCTGGCCGCCTGGTCACCAATCTGCAGCTTATGAATGGCGGGGCGGTGGGTGTGGCCGTGAACGAGGGTGCGTACGCCAAAGTGTTGCATGACCCGTGGCACTTCCTCGGGGGTCACATCGACAATGTCGTTGGCCTTCATGCGCGTTTGCGCCCGGCTTTCACTGCGCAGCTTGCGTGCCAGCCGGTGGCGGGTGCGCAGGGGCAGGTGGCGCAGGATGAACAGCACCATCGGGTTGCGCAGAATGCGCCGCAGCTTCATATAGCCGAGGTCGCGGGTGCAGAGGCTGTCGCCGTGCATCAGCAGCACGGGTTCGCCGGCGAGCTGCACGACACTCGGGTCCTTGAGCAGCGTTGCGCCTGCCGCTTTGCAGAACGCCTTGCCGATCAGGAAATCGCGGTTGCCGTGCATGATGAAAATCGGGGTGCCGCTGTCGCTCAGTTCGCGCAGTGCGGCGCAGATCGAGCGCTGGAACGGTGTCATCCCATCGTCGCCAATCCAGGCTTCGAAGAAGTCGCCCAGAATGTACAACGCCTGGGCGCCACGGGCGCGGCCGTGGAGCAGATCCAGAAACGCCCGGGTGATGTCCGGGCGCTCCTCTTCCAGATGCAAATCTGAAATCAGCAATATCACGCTTCGATGATCTCGGCTTTCTCGACGATCACGTCTTCGGCTGGAACGTCCTGGTGGCCGGCCTTGGAGGTGGTGGACACGCCTTTGATCTTGTCGACAACGTCGGTGCCTGCGGTGACTTTACCGAACACCGCGTAACCCCAACCCTGCACGTTCTTGCCGCTGTGGTTGAGGAAGGCGTTGTCGGCCACGTTGATGAAGAACTGCGCGGAGGCCGAATGCGGCTCCATGGTACGGGCCATGGCGACGGTGTACTTGTCGTTGGAAAGGCCGTTGTCCGCTTCGTTCTGGATGCTTGGACGCTTGTCTTTCTTCTCTTTCATGCCGGGCTCGAAACCGCCGCCCTGGATCATGAAGTTGCCGATGACACGGTGGAAAACGGTGTTTTCGTAGTGGCCGGCTTTGACGTACTCGATGAAGTTGGCGACGGTGATCGGCGCTTTCTCGGCGTTCAGCTCGATGACGATGTCACCGTGGTTGGTGGTCAGTTTGACTTGAGTCATGTTCACTACTCTTTTCAGGGAATTCGTGGGGTTGGGCGAATAAACGCTTTACCTGCCTGGCTAAACGGCGGCCAAGTCGCGCAGTTTAGCGTGCCCTGCAGGAATTTCGAGGTGGTTTTTTACCGCCAAGACAATTAAAGCAGCAGTTTTTGACCGCGCTCTGTCAGGCGGTTGACAGGTTCGGCTATGATAAGCCCTTTGTTTTATCTGGCCTCACCCGGCCACGAACCTGTCTGTTCAAGGATCCTATGAGCAAGCCCACTGTCGACCCTACCTCGAATTCCAAGGCCGGACCTGCCGTCCCGGTCAATTTCCTGCGCCCGATCATCCAGGCGGACCTGGATTCGGGCAAGCACACGCAGATCGTCACCCGTTTCCCGCCAGAGCCCAACGGCTACCTGCACATCGGTCACGCCAAGTCGATCTGTGTGAACTTCGGCCTGGCCCAGGAATTCGGCGGCGTCACCCACCTGCGTTTCGACGACACCAACCCGGCCAAGGAAGACCAGGAATACATCGACGCCATCGAAAGCGACGTGAAGTGGCTCGGTTTCGAATGGTCCGGTGAAGTGCGCTATGCCTCGCAATATTTCGACCAGTTGCACGACTGGGCCATCGAGCTGATCAAGGCCGGCAAGGCCTACGTCGACGACCTGAGCCCGGAACAGGCCAAGGAATACCGCGGCACCCTGACCGAGCCGGGCAAGAACAGCCCGTTCCGCGACCGTTCGGTAGAAGAGAACCTCGACTGGTTTGCCCGCATGCGCGCCGGTGAGTTCCCGGACGGCGCCCGCGTGCTGCGCGCCAAGATCGACATGGCCTCGCCGAACATGAACCTGCGCGACCCGATCATGTACCGCATCCGCCATGCCCACCACCACCAGACCGGTGACAAGTGGTGCATCTACCCCAACTATGACTTCACCCACGGTCAGTCGGACGCCATCGAAGGCATCACTCACTCCATCTGCACCCTGGAGTTCGAAAGCCACCGTCCGCTGTACGAGTGGTTCCTGAGCAACCTTCCGGTGCCGGCACAGCCGCGCCAGTACGAGTTCAGCCGCCTGAACCTGAACTACACCATCACCAGCAAGCGCAAGCTCAAGCAACTGGTGGATGAAAAGCACGTATTTGGCTGGGACGACCCACGCATGTCGACGTTGTCTGGCTTTCGCCGTCGCGGCTACACCCCGGCGTCGATCCGCAATTTCTGCGAGATGGTCGGCACCAACCGTTCCGACGGCGTGGTCGACTTCGGCATGCTCGAGTTCAGCATCCGCCAGGACCTCGACGCCAATGCCCCGCGTGCCATGTGCGTGTTGCGTCCGTTGAAGGTCGTGATTAGCAACTACCCGCAAGACCAGGTCGAAAACCTCGAACTGCCGCGTCATCCGCAGAAAGAAGAGCTGGGCGTGCGCAAGTTGCCATTCGCCCGTGAAATCTACATCGACCGCGATGACTTCATGGAAGAGCCGCCAAAGGGCTACAAACGCCTGGAACCCAACGGCGAAGTGCGCCTGCGCGGCAGCTACGTGATCCGTGCCGATGAGGCCATCAAGGACGCCGATGGCAACATCGTCGAACTGCGCTGCTCGTACGACCCGGACACCCTGGGCAAGAACCCCGAAGGCCGCAAGGTCAAGGGCGTGGTCCACTGGGTCCCGGCCGCTGCCAGCATCGAGTGCGAAGTGCGCCTGTACGATCGGCTGTTCCGCTCGCCGAACCCTGAGAAAGCCGAAGACAGCGCAAGCTTCCTCGACAACATCAACCCAGATTCGCTGCAAGTTCTCACGGGTTGTCGTGCCGAGCCATCGCTTGGCGACGCACAGCCGGAAGATCGGTTCCAGTTCGAGCGCGAAGGTTACTTCTGCGCGGATATCAAGGACTCCAAACCTGGTCATCCGGTATTCAACCGTACCGTGACCTTGCGTGATTCGTGGGGCCAGTGATTCTCTAAGGAAGCCGTTGTGCTAACGATCTACAACACACTCAGCAAGACCAAAGAAGTCTTCAAGCCGCTGGATGGCAACAAGGTGCGCATGTACGTGTGCGGCATGACCGTGTACGACTACTGCCATATCGGCCATGGCCGCAGCATGGTTGCCTTCGACCTGGTGACCCGCTGGTTGCGTTTCAGCGGCTATGACTTGACCTATGTGCGCAACATCACCGACATCGACGACAAGATCATCAACCGCGCCAATGAAAACGGCGAGGCGTTCGACGCGCTGACCGAGCGCATGATCGCCGCCATGCATGAGGACGAGGCGCGCCTCAATATCCTCAAGCCGGACATGGAACCGCGCGCCACGGACCACATCCCTGGCATGCACGCGATGATCCAGACCCTGATCGACAAGGGTTACGCCTACGCCCCGGGCAACGGCGACGTGTACTACCGCGTCGCCAAGTTCATGGGCTACGGCAAGCTGTCGCGCAAGAAAATCGAAGACCTGCGCATCGGCGCGCGCATCGAAGTCGACGAAGCCAAGCAGGACCCACTCGACTTCGTGCTGTGGAAAGCCACCAAGCCCGGCGAGCCGAGCTGGGAGTCGCCGTGGGGCGCCGGGCGTCCGGGCTGGCACATCGAATGCTCGGTGATGTCCACCTGCTGCCTGGGCGAGACCTTCGACATTCATGGCGGCGGCAGCGACCTGGAGTTCCCGCACCACGAAAACGAAATCGCCCAGAGCGAAGCGGCCACCGGCAAGACTTACGCCAATGCCTGGATGCACTGCGGCATGATCCGCATCAATGGCGAGAAGATGTCCAAGTCCTTGAACAACTTCTTCACCATCCGCGACGTGCTGGAAAAGTACCACCCGGAGGTTGTGCGTTATTTGCTGGTGTCCAGCCACTACCGCAGCGCCATCAACTACTCGGAAGACAACCTCAAGGACGCCAAGGGCGCCCTGGAGCGGTTCTACCATGCGTTGAAAGGCTTGCCTGCCGTGGCCCCCGCCGGCGGCGAAGCGTTTGTGGCACGGTTTACCGAAGTGATGAACGACGACTTCGGCACGCCGGAAGCCTGTGCGGTGCTGTTCGAGATGGTGCGTGAGATCAACCGCTTGCGTGAGACTGATCTCGACGCGGCGGCGGGTCTGGCGGCGCGCCTGAAAGAACTGGCGAGCGTGCTGGGCGTGTTGCAGATGGAGGCCGATGACTTCCTGCAAGCCGGCGCCGAAGGGCGTGTGGATGCGGCGCAGGTGGATGCGTTGATCCAGGCGCGTCTGGCGGCGCGTACCAATAAGGACTGGGCGGAATCCGACCGTATCCGCGACCAACTGACCGCGATGGGTGTGGTGTTGGAAGACGGGAAGGGTGGGACGACGTGGCGGTTGGCTGATCAGGCCTGATCGGTAAACGCTGAACGAAAAACGCCCCGACTGGTTCGGGGCGATCGTTCCCATGCTCCGCGTGGGAATGCATCCCGTGACGCTCTGCGTCACCCGTACGCATAGAGGGACGCGGAGCGTCCCAGGCGGCATTCCCACGCAGAGCGTGGGAACGATCAATTGTGTGAGCAGGCTTTGATACTTGGGCCTGCCTCATACTTACTTTGCAGTAAGTCCATTACCTTTTCGTGCGTTCTTGTGGCGAGTCGTGCCGGTTTCTATGCTGGAGTCCTATCCAATCTTCAGGAATACCCACCATGACCCTCGCGCTTGCCCCAGCCATCGCCCGTTACTTTGCCGCCGACGCCGCCAAAACAGGCGATTTCAGCGAATGTTTCACCGCCGACGCGGTGGTGAAGGACGAGGGCCACACTTATATTGGGTTGCCAGCTATCCAGGCCTGGAAGGACGGCACCGCCGACAAGTACACCTACACCAGCGAACCCTTCGCCTGTGAAGTACAGGGCGACAAAACCGTGGTCACCAGCCATCTGGTCGGCGACTTTCCTGGAAGCCCGCTGGACTTGCGGTATGTCTTCGGCCTGGAAGACGACAGGATCGCTGTATTGGAGATTCTGGTATGAGTTCGACCGCTGCGGGGTGCGCGGTCACTACAATCAGCGGCACCGAGTACGTGATCGACGGCGGTACCGTGCCCACGGTCTAAATCGCCGGCTTGACCGCCTGCCATTTGAGCAGGCCATCGAGCACCGGGCACAGGCTCTGGCCCCATTCGGTCATGCGGTATTCGACCTTGGGCGGCACCACCGGGTAGACCGTGCGGTGCACCAGGCCGTCGGCTTCAAGCTGGCGCAGTTGTTGAGCGAGCATCTTCTGCGAGATATCCGGGATCAGCCGCTCCAGGTCGGAATAGCGCTGTACCTGGCCACCGAACAAGTGGAACAGGATGATCAGCTTCCAGCGCCCGCCGAGCCAGGCGAGGGTGGTTTCGACGTCGGCTGCGGCGGTGGCGGGGGTGTAGGCGTTGCTCATCGCTCGATTCCTGGAAGGTGGCAAAATGGGCGGCACGAATGCGATCCATCGCCTGGCATCGATTGCACATTTTACATCAGGCGTAAAAAACGCCCGCTACCCAGGTGCGGGCATTATGCGCTCGGAGTTTAACCGGGCCGCGAAACGCGGTCGATGAATTTGCAGCAACCGCCGAAGGGTGTGCAGCCATTTTCCAAGCAACACCCTAAACACTGTCGGAACTGACTGGCGGTCAAAATGTTGACTTTCGCTTTGATTATAGTCTTGCCGAATTAACCCGAGGTTTCAGAGTTTCCTTACAGTCTCCCCTCAAGCAGGGCAGCTAATGTTTTGTTTATTACTTGTCGTTGTAAGAAGGGAAACTATATGCAAATGCTTACAGAAACCAGAAACGCGGGTTCAGGCTTGCCGCCGCATGGCGGTAAGTTGATCGTCGGCCTCGCCAGTACGTCAGAGCAACTGCGAGAAGTACAAGCCCTTCGTTATAAAGTATTCAATGAAACTTTTCAGGCGACGGCACTTACGAACGCGCAAGGTTTGAATGCCGATGAGTTTGATGATTATTGCGACCATCTTATAGTACGGGACATCACGACTGGCTGTGTGGTCGGTACCTATCGCTTAATGAGTCCTACGGCAGCCCGACACTTGGGATACTACTCGGAAAAGGAATTCGACCTGAGCCGATTGGATCATTTGCGCGATCGTATTACCGAAGTGGGGCATGCCTGCGTGCACCCTGACTACCGCAGCGGCAGCGTGATCATGATGCTGTGGTCGGGCTTGATAGCCTACATGCAACGTAAAGGATGTGATTATTTAATGGGGTGCGCCAGCGTCAGTTTGGCCGATGGCGGTTACCAAGCGTCGGCCATTTATCGTGCAATTACACCCAAACAATTCGCGCCGTCTGAATACCGTGTTACCCCTCATATACCCTTTGCACTTCATGACGTTAAAAATGAAAAACCTGTGCCCATGCCACCCTTATTAAAAGGTTATTTGCGCGGTGGTGCCTGGGTATGTGGCGACCCGGCCTGGGACTGTGATTTTCATACGGCTGACTTCTTTGTGTTGATGCCGTTATCGAATATAGATCAGCGCTATGCGCGCCATTACGTGAAGTAAATATGCCGGCACTCCGTTAGTGTGAATCGGGATACTGCATGAACCATCGAAGGGGTTAACGCTATGTTGTTGACAGAAGAACGAACCACTGCATTTGAACTGCTACCGCAATTGGCAACCTTTCTTGAGTCCGCATCGCTTTTGGAACTGGAACAGGGCCCGTCCCAACGACTGGCCGATCTGTTTCGCACCGTTGGCCGGCCTGGGCTTGCCATTGCCGAAGCGCTGGGTGGTGGGGGTGTCAGTGCACGCCAATTGGCGCAGTTGCACACGTGGGTCGGCGCACATTGCCCTTCACTGGCAGTGATGATGACCATGCACCACCACACCATCGCCGGCATGATGGCCGCCAGTTATTTCTTTCCTGATCTTGAGAAGTTGTTGAGCCTGGTTGCACGCAACGACTTGTTGGTGGCGTCCGGGTTCGCCGAAGGGCGTGCGCATTCGGATATTCTGGCCTCGACCATGACCGTGGAAAAAACCGCCGACGGCTATGTCGTGAATGGCAGTAAGAAACCCTGCACGATGACCCATCACTTCGACGTGATCACGTTTGGCGTCAATTACATCGATCCAGAAGGCCGCACGCATCTTGGCATCGGCGCGGGGTTGGCGGGTGATCCACGTATCGAGCGTAAGAAGTTCTGGGGCGTTCCTCATCTGCAAGCGGCGGACAGCCATGAGGTCATCTTCAATAACCTGGTGGTTCCCGAGTCCATGATGCATTTCAGCAACACGGTGGATGAGCAGCTCGATGAGGATCAACAGGGGATGGGTAACCACCTGTTTGCGATCTGGTTCCAGCTGCTGGCTGCGGCGTCCTACCTGGGCATGGCGTCCGCGTTGGTCTCGCGTGCTTTGACGGCGGCTAAAGGTTCGCCGGAAGACCGGGCACTGTTGCTGATCGACCTGCAAGGGGCGACGATGGCGTTGCAGGGGTTGGCCACTTCGATAGACGAAAACCGCTTCTTGCGCGCCGACCTGGCGCGTGCACAGGCCACACGCTTCTCGGTGCAGGAAGCGGTCAATCGTATCGGCACGCGTGCCTTCGAACTCATGGGCGGCATGGCGTTCATCTCGTCGGAAGAAGTCGCCTATCTGCTGGTGGCAACGCGTGTGTTGGCGTTCCACCCGACTTCCAGGGTCGCCAGCAGCGCATTTCTATGTGAGCAACTGGGCTAAAAAGGTTGGGGGGAACCAGATCTTTCGCCTGACACAAAACCAAATGTGGGAGGGGGCTTGCCCCCGATGGCGGAGTGTCAGTCACAGATGGTCTGACTGAACCACCGCTATCGGGAGCAAGCCCCCTCCCACATTTTAAATCAACGGCGGCTGCTGACCTCGGCGGGCACGTCGTCACCGGCCATGCGCTTGCGGAACAGCGCGGTACGGGCCAATAGCAAGGTGGTCACCGGCACGGTGATCGACAACAGAATCGGGATCAACCAGCCGTGCAACACCGGCCCGGACTTGAGCACCGAAAAGTAGATGATCGAGGCCAACGCCACGCACCACGCCCCAATGGTTGAGGCCAGGGCTGGCGGGTGCATGCGCTGGAAGAAGTCTTTCATCCTCAGCAAGCCAATCGCTCCGATCAACGCAAACACGCTACTGAGCACCAGCAGCACGGCCACGACGATTTCCATCCACAACGGCATCATTCAATCACCTCCCCACGCAGCAGGAATTTGGCCAGGGCGAACGAGCCGACGAAGCCGAACAGCGCGATCAACAGCGCGGCTTCAAAGTAGGTGTCACTGGCATAGCGAATGCCCAGCACCAGCATCATCAGCATCGCCAGGATGTACAGGTAATCCAGCGCCAGTACCCGGTCCTGTGCCGAGGGGCCTTTGAACAGGCGGATCAAGGTCAGCACCATCGCCAGGCTGAACAGGAACAGGCTGAACAGGATCGCATTGGAGAGCAGGGCGCTCATTCGAAGATCTCCATCAGGGGCCGCTCATAGGTGGCTTTGAAGTGCTCGATAAACGGCGCCTCCTCGTCCAGGTCGAACACGTGCAAGAGCAGGATGCTGCGGTCCAGCGCCAGTTCGGACCAGATGGTGCCGGGGATCACCGTGGTGATCATCGACAGCGCCGCGAGGCCGTTGGGGCTGCGCAGGTCCAGGGGGATCTTGATAAAGCGCGAACGCGGCGCGCGTGAGCCACAGGTCAAGACGCCCCAGGCCACTTGCAGGTTGGACACAATCACGTCGCGGCCCACCAGCAGGAACAGGCGCAGGATCACGCCGGGACGGCGCAGGCTGATCGGTTGCGGGCGCAGTGGCGCCATCATCAACGGCGCAAGCACGCCCAGCAGCGCACCGAGCAGCAGGTTGCCGGGGCTGATGGACAGGTTCAGCACCAGCCATAAGCCCAATAACGCCAGCGACAGCCACGGCGCGGGGAACAGGCGTTTCATGGCTGTACCTCCAGGGCGGCGGCCTTGGCTTCAGGGCTGGGGACCGGACGTGTCGCCATCACAGCTATTACGTAATGCTCAGGGTTATTCAGGCTGTTGGCGGTGGCCAGGGTGTAGCGCATCAGGGGCTCGGCCTTGAAGGTCAGCGCGATGCTCAGGCCCAGCAGCAGGAAGATCGGTATACATTCGTAGCGGCGCAGCAGGGGCGATGGGCGCTCTTCGGGTGTCCAGAAGCGCTGGATGCCGAGCCGTGCGAAGGCGATCAGCGAGGCCAGGCCAGACAGGATCAACAGCGCCACCAGGCCCCAGGCCGCCGGGCGAATGGGTTCATCCAGCGCATTGCCCAGGCCCAGCGGGTTGACCAGCGCGCTTAACAAACTGAGCTTGCCGATAAACCCGGACAGCGGCGGCATGCCAATGATCAGCAGCGCGCAGGCGACAAAACTCAACCCCAGGAACGCCATGGTCCAGGGAATCACCTGGCCGACCACGGCTTTCTGTTCATCGTCGAGGTTGACGCCGGGCCGTGGATGCAGGGATTCCATGGCCTTGGGCAGTGCGTCGATCTCTTCGTCCAGCGGCAGGTCATTGGCCGAGCGCGAGCGTTCGATCAATTCAGCCAGCAGGAACAGCGCGCTCAGCGCCAGGGTGGAGCTGACCAGATAAAACAGCGCACCCGCCGTCAGGCTCGGCTGGGCAAAGCCCACCGCCGACAGCAGGATGCCGGCCGAGACCAGAATGCTCAGGCTCGCCATGCGTTCCAGGCGCTGCGCCGCGAGCATTGCCAGTGCCGCGCAGACAATCGTGGCCATGCCGCCGTACACCAGCCAGTCACCGCCAAACAACGCCGAAGCGCCGGCCTGGCCGGAGAACAGCAGCGTCCACAAGCGCAGCACGGTGTACACGCCCACTTTGGTCATGATCGCGAACATCGCCGCTACCGGCGCGCTGGCCGAGGAGTAGGCCGGGGCCAGCCAGAAGTTCAGCGGCCACATACCGGCCTTGGCCAGGAACGCGGTGGCCAGGATCGCCGCACCGGCGTGCAACAGGCCGCGATCGGCCTCCGGCACCAGCGGGATTTTCAGCGCCAGGTCAGCGAAGTTCAGCGTGCCGGTGACCCCGTAGATCATCGCCGCGCCGATCAGGAATAGCGACGACGCCAGCAGGTTGATTGCGATGTAATGCAGCCCCGACGACACACGTGCGCGGCCCGAACCGTGCAGCATCAAGCCGTAGGACGCCGCCAGCAGCACCTCGAAAAACACGAACAGATTGAACAGGTCAGCGGTGAGGAAGGCGCCGTACAGGCCCATCATCTGCACCTGGAACAGCGCATGGAAACTGGTGCCGGCACGGTCCCAGCGGGCCATGGCGAACAGCAGCGCGCTCACGCCGATAATCCCGGTCAGCACCAGCATCAGCGCCGACAGTTGGTCCACCACCAGCACGATGCCGAACGGCACTTGCCAGTTGCCCGGCAGGTATACGCCGATCGAGCCGGGGCCGCCTTTTTGCGTCCAGTACAACAGCAGCACGGCAATGCCCAGCCCCAGCATGCTCGAAACCAGGTTGATTTTTGCCTTCAGCGGGCGGCGTTTCTCGCCGAGCATCAGCATCAGCGCGGCGGTCAGCAAGGGCAGCAGGATCGGCGCAACGATCAGTTGATTGACCCAATTCATGCCTTGGGCTCCCGGCCATCCACATGGTCGGTACCGGTCAGGCCCCGGGAGGCCAGCAGCACCACCAGGAACAACGCGGTCATGGCGAAGCTGATCACGATCGCCGTGAGCACCAGCGCCTGGGGCAAGGGGTCGGTGTAGTTGAGCAGGTCCTGGGGCACGCCGTCCTTGATGATCGGCTCCTTGCCGATAAACAGGCTGCCCATGCTGAAAATGAACAGGTTGACGCCGTAGGACAACAGGCACAGGCCCATCACCACCTGGAATGTCCGTGGCCGCAGGATCAACCAGACGCCGGAGGCCGCCAGCACCCCAATGGCAATTGCAATGACTTCTTCCATCAGGCGGCAGCTCCTTGTGGGTTGGCGACGGCTTTGAGCTGGTTGCTCGGTTTGTGCGCTCGCACCGATTGGTGGCCGAGGGCGGTGAGCATCAGCAGGGTCGAACCGACGACCATGGCGTATACGCCGACGTCGAAAAACAATGCGCTGGCGACATGGATATCGCCCAGCACCGGCACGCTCAGGTGCCAGGTGTGGGTGGTGAGGAACGGGTACCCGGCGAACAACGCACCAAGCCCGGTGAGGGTCGCCGACAGCAGGCCGAAGCCCATCCAGCGCATCGGCCGCAGGCTCATCTGCGCCTCGACCCACTGCGTGCCGGCCACCATGTATTGCAGGATGAACGCCACCGACATCACCAACCCCGCGACAAAGCCGCCGCCCGGTTGGTTATGGCCGCGCATGAACAGGTAGAACGACACCACCAGCGCTATCGGCAACAGCAGGCGCACCAGCACCGCCGGCACCATCATGAAGCCCAGGGCGGTGTCGCTGGCCTGGCGCGGGTTGACCAGGTCGGTGGCGACATCGGGCGCGAGCTGGCGCTGTTGAGGCGGCAGTTCCATGCTTTCTTTCGACGGGCGGAAGCGCCGCAGCAGCGCGTACACGGTCAGCGCCACCGCGCCGAGCACGGTGATCTCGCCAAGGGTGTCGAAGCCGCGGAAGTCCACCAGCATCACGTTCACCACATTGCTGCCGCCGCCCTCGGGCAGGGCGCGGCTGAGGTAGAACGAGGAGATATCGTTGGGCGTCTGGCGGGTCAGCATCGCGTAAGACAGCAGCGCCATGCCGCCGCCCACCACGGTGGACAGCAGAAAGTCGCGCAGGCGCCGGATACGCGCCTTGCGCAGCGAGCTGGGCAGCGGCGAGACTTCTTCGATCCGCCGTGGCAGCCAGCGCAGGCCGAGCAGGATCAGCACGGTGGTCACCACTTCCACCACCAGTTGGGTCAGCGCCAGGTCCGGCGCCGAGAACCACACAAAGGTAATGCAGGTCATCAGGCCGCATACGCTGACCATGGTCAGGGCCGCCAGCCGGTGGTACTTGGCCTGCCAGGCGGCGCCCAGCGCGCAGGCAATCGCCAGCAACCACAGGGTGACGAACACGATGGAACCGGGGATTTTCGGCCGGTCGCCCCAGCTCAGGCCGCTGTTGAACATGGGGATCATGGCGCCGATCACCGCGACGATCACCAGCAGGAACAATTGGGTTTGCAGGCGCTTGGTGCTGATGCGTTTTTCCAGGCGACGCACGCCGCGCATCATCAGCACCAGGCAGCGCTCGAAGCCACGCTTGCCGTTGAAATAGCCGACCAGGGGCGGGTAGGCGAAGCGGCCACGCTTGAGTTGTTTGCGCAGCATCAGGTACAGCACCACACCGCCGCACATGGCCACCAGGCTCATGATCAACGGTGCGTTCCAGCCGTGCCAGATCGCCAGGCTGTACTCGGGCAGCACGCCGCCCACCACGGGCAACGCGGCGGCGGCGAGGATCGAGCCGACCATCTGGGCCGGGAAGATCCCCACCAGCAGGCAGGTGAACACCAACAGTTCAACCGGCGCGCGCATCCAGCGCGGGGGTTCGTGGGGCGTGTGGGGCAAGTCGGTGGCAGGCGGACCGAAGAACACATCCACGGTAAACCGCAACGCATAGGCCACGCTGAAGGTGCCGGCGATGGTTGCGATCAACGGCAGGGTGATTTCCACCCATTTTGTCGCCGAGATAAACACCGTTTCGGCGAAGAACATTTCCTTGGACAAGAAACCATTGAGCAACGGTACGCCGGCCATCGAGGCGCTGGCCACCATCGCCAGGGTCGCGGTGAACGGGATCAGGCGCACCAGCCCACTGAGCTTGCGGATATCCCGCGTGCCGCTTTCGTGGTCGATGATGCCCGCCGCCATGAACAGCGAGGCCTTGAACGTGGCGTGGTTGAGGATGTGGAACACTGCCGCGACGGCCGCCAGCGGGCTATTGAGGCCCAGCAGCAGGGTGATCAGCCCCAGGTGACTGATGGTGGAATAGGCCAGCAGGCCCTTCAGATCATTTTGAAACATGGCGCAGTAAGCGCCGAGGAGGAGGGTGACGGCGCCGGCGCCGCCGACGATCCAGAACCATTCTTCGCTGCCCGACAGCGACGGCCACAGGCGGGCCAGCAGGAACACGCCGGCCTTCACCATCGTGGCCGAGTGCAGGTAGGCCGAAACCGGCGTTGGCGCCGCCATGGCGTGGGGCAGCCAGAAGTGGAAGGGGAACTGCGCGCTTTTGCTCAAGGCGCCGATCAACACCAGGGCCAGCATCGCCGGGTACAGCGAGTGCGCGCGAATCTGCTCGCCCGCCGCCAGCACCTGGTCCAGGTCATAGCTGCCGACGATATGCCCGAGCAACATCACCCCGGCCAACAGGCACAAGCCGCCCGCGCCGGTGACCATCAGCGCCATATAGGCCCCACGGCGCGCATCGGCGCGGTGGTGCCAGTAACCGATCAACAGGAACGAGAACAGGCTGGTCAGTTCCCAGAAGAACACGATCTGGATCAGGTTGCCGGAAATCACCAGACCGAGCATAGCGCCCATGAACGCCAGGAAAAACGCAAAGAAACGCGGCACCGGGTCGTCCGGCGACATGTAGTAACGGGCATACAGCGACACCAGCGCACCGATGCCCAGCACCAGCATCGAGAACAGCCAGGCGAAGCCATCCAGGCGCAGCACGAAGTTCAGGCCCAGGCTGGGCAACCACATGAATTCTTCACGGATAACGCCGCCATGGGCGATCTGGGGGTAAAGCATGGCGACTTGTACGGTGCCGACCAAGGCCACCAGGCCAGCCAGCAGGGATTCGGTGTTACGCGCGTTGTGCGGCAGCAAGGCCGCCAGACAGCTGCCAACGAAGGGCAGAAGCAGTAGAACTATCAGGGACATAGGCTTCTAATCTGCGGGAGTTTGGGATGCATCATACGTGCCGCTTTCGTGATCACCAAACGGCAAGATGTGGCAGGATCCTACAAGAGCATTAGAAAGCAGCTACAAGATGATCGTTCCCACGCTCCGCGTGGGAATGCATCCCGAGGCGCTCCGCGTCACCCTGACGCAGTCCTCAATGTGGACGCGGAGCGTCCAGGTCGGCGTTACCACGCGGAGCGTGGGAACGATCATCAAGGCTTAACCCTGTTGTTCCTGCTCGACCTCAGCTCGAAGTTCGAGCGCCTTCTGCCCCTTGGTTTTCATCTCACTCACAATCACCGCCAGCACAATCAACGCCGCGCCCACCATCGCAATCGGCGGGAAGCGCTCGCCGGCAAGCCGTCCCACCACGCCCGCCCACACCGGCTCGCCGGCATAGATCAGGGTAGCCCGGGTCGGCGAAACACTCTGCTGCGCCCAGTTCATCGCCACCTGGATCACCGCGCTGGTCAAGCCCAGGCCCACCGCACTGAACAACAGCAACCACGAAAAGCCCGGCAATGCCTCGCCCATCGGCACCACCATCAGGAACGACAACAGCGACGCCGTGGCCAGCTGCACCACGGTTACCCGACGCACATCCACTTGCCCGGCAAAGGCGCTGATCAGAATGATTTCGGCGGCTACCGCCATTGCGCAGATCAGCGTGGCGATTTCACCGGGGCTGAAATTGAAAGAAGCGCCGGCCGGCCCGGTCAACAGCATCAACCCGGCAAACGCCAGCATGATGCCAATACTCGGCAGCAGTGCCGGGCGCCGCCCCAGTACCAGCCATTGCAATAACGGCACGAACGGCACATACAACGCGGTGATAAACGCCGACTGACTGCTCGGAATGCTCTGTAGGCCAATGGTCTGCAAGCCATAGCCAAACATGATCGCCACGCCGATGAACACCCCGGCTTTCAACTCGAACAGGGTCAGGTCGCGCAAGGTACGCAAGGAAAAAAAGCCGACTACAATGGCCGCCGCCGCAAACCGCAGGCCGACGAAAAACATCGGCCCGCTGACGGCCATGGCATGCTGCACCAGCAAAAAGGTGGCGCCCCAGATCATGGTGATCACCACCAGGATGCATTCGGCTTTGCGCAAGCGATTGAAACGCGAAGGAGAGTTCGGGGCAGTCATGGCGGCTCGGTCTTGCAAGGGAAAGGCACGGACCGCACAATGCGCCGCACCCTGGGCAGTATACTGCGCACACCCACCCATTGAGCAATATAGTGCACAAAGAAAATCCGCAACGGGCTTCGGTCCTGCAACACGTCAGCCAGAATGTGCGTCGCCTGCGTCATGCCGCCGACCTGAGCCAGACCGCGCTGTCGGAAAAGTCCGGGGTCAGCCGGCGCATGCTGGTGGCGATCGAGGCGGGGGAGAAGAATGTCAGCCTCTCCACCCTCGACCGCGTGGCCGAAGCGTTGGATGTGGCGTTCAGCGACCTGATCCAGGCCCCGGATGCGCCCGACCACAGCCGCATCAATGAGCTGGCCTGGGCCGGTGACATCCCCGGCAGCAAGGCCGTGCTGCTCGCCAAGGCCACTGCCCGGCGCGAAGTGGAGTTGTGGGAGATGCGCCTGGAGTCAGGAGATAGTTACAGCCCCGAACCGGACCCGGAAGGCTGGAGCGTGCAGGTGTTTGTGTTTGAAGGCAGCCTGAGCCTGCTTTTGGACGGGCAGGAAACACATGTTGCCGCGGGTGAGTTCTACATGTTTGCCAGCCGTCAGGCCCACGCTTATCGCAATGATGGCGACGTGGCCGTGCGTTTCGTACGCAACGTGGTGCTTTAGTTTTAATTTGAAGCAGCTACTGCATTGTCAACTGTCAACGTTCACAGGTGTCAAGGCGGCATTAACAGCTTATTATCGGCCGAGTAGTCTTCATAAAGAACATCGTGTGTTTGAATGCTTGCATGTTTTGTCCGTCTCGAGCGTTCTTAGTTGGCTACCTAACTCAACATACGGAGATGGTCTAATGAGCGAAATATATATTGAATTGGATAACATGGTTCCAGCACCTGCTATCGAGCCCCTGCATAATGGCGTTATTCATTATCAGGATATGGTGGACGGTAAGGGTGTGTTGGTGATCAACCCCTTTAAAGGTATGGCGCCAGGGCAACAAATCCATTGGAGAGTCCGCGGTGATGGCACGTTGTTAAGTGATTTTGAAGTGACAGAGGTTAAACAATACACCGTCTCACTGAACCGTCGCGTTTTTAGTATTCATGAAGTCACTGCTTCCTATGAAGTGCGATTGGCGGGCGAACCAATATTTGCCTCGTTGGATGCCATTTACAAAGTACAAGGCTACCCGACCAAGTGAAAGTCGTTTGGTTTCCGGCAAGACTCCTGTTGTAGTTTTGGTACCTCTTCCATGCTTGGAGTCTGCCTGTCGGCCCGCGCATTCGCCCGTTATCCCCTGTTTTGGAACGCCTCTGCCAGCCCGGTCGCCGAACGCTGGAATGACTTACACTGTTCGCTGAACAACAGGCAACGAACAGTTTGCTGATTTATTGTATTCGGGCTGAGTGCTATTCGATTGTAACTTATTGAATTTATTTGATATTGGCTTTAGGCACGACTCCTGCAGTCACACAGGTCATCCCAATCGGAGCCTGGAGTCGGCTTATGTCAGCCCACCCTCAACACCCTGCCCACATCATTCGCTCGGACGCGGAGGCCATCGAGATCGCCACGCGCCTGGCCGAACATTTTGCCGTCGACGCCAGCGCGCGTGACCGTGACCGCCGCCTGCCCGTTGCCGAACTCGACGAGTTTTCCGCCAGCGGCCTGTGGGGCATCACCATTCCCAAAGCCTATGGCGGCGCCGGGGTGTCCTATGTGACGGTGGCCGAAGTGATCAAGTTGATCTCCGCCGCCGACCCGTCCCTGGGGCAGATCCCGCAGAACCATCTGGGCGTGGTGGATATCCTGCTGCAAACCGCCACTGAGGAGCAAAAACGTCACTATTTCGGCAAAGTCCTGGCCGGCTATCGGTTCGGTAACGCCTTTTCCGAAGCCAAGAGCAAAAACGCCGGCACCTTCGATACCCAGATTCGCTTTCATGGCGACACCGCGCAAATCGACGGCGAGAAGTTCTACTGCACCGGCGCGCTGTTCGCCCATATCGTGCCCACTGTCGGCAATAACGAAAACGGCCAGGCGTTCATCGGGTTTGTCGAGCGCGATGCGCCAGGGCTGACCGTGATCGACAACTGGGACGGCTTCGGCCAGCGCACCACCGCCAGCGGCAGCGTCATCCTCGACGGCGTGACCTTGCCACTGAGCGCGGTGATACCCGCTCATCTGGCCTTCGATCACCCCACGGCCGATGGCCCGATTTCGCAGATAATCCAGGCGGCGGTTGATACCGGGATTGCCCTCGGTGCCCTGGAGCAAGCCAAGATTTTCGCGCGCCAGGCCCGTCCGTGGATCGACAGCCAGCAGGAACACGGCTGGCAGGACCCGTTCACTATTGCCGCGATCGGCGACCTGGAATGGCGCGTGCACGGCACCGAAGCCATTCTCGCCAAAGCCGGCAAGGCAGTGGACCAGGCGCTGGCCGAGCCGAGCGAAGACAGCGTGGCCCACGCCTCGTTGGTCGTCGCCCAAGCCAAAGTGCTGTCGGCGGAAACCGCCTTGCTCGCCAGCAGCAAGCTGTTCGAACTGGCCGGCACCCGCTCGGTGACCGGCAAGCACAACCTCGACCGCTTCTGGCGCAATGCGCGCACCCACACCCTGCACGACCCGGCGCGCTGGAAGTACCACCTGATCGGCAACTTCGTGCTCAACGGCGTGAAGCCTGCGCGCCACGCCTGGAACTGAGGAACCTTACCCATGACCGCATTGAATCAGGCGCGCCAACTGCTGGAAAGTACCCGACGTTTTGTCGCAAAAAGTGATGACCCTTACGTAATCAGCCGCTTCGGTGATTTGCAGATTCGCGTCGACGTGGCCGCCGCTTTGTTTGAACGCGCCGAAACCCATCCGAGCCCGGTCGCCTTGGCCGAAGCGCAAATCGCGGCTGCCGAAGCCCTCATCGTCGCCAGTAATGCCGAATTCGAACTGACCGGTCAACGCACCGCGCTGCCATCGTCGGTGGATGACCCGTTGCGCTGGAAATACCAGGTCGTCGGCAACTACCACCTCAACGGAGTGCTCTGATGTCCCGTGAAATCCGCTTGAATGCCTTCGACATGAACTGTGTCGGCCATCAATCGCCTGGGTTGTGGGCGCACCCGCGTGACCGCTCGTGGCAATACAAAGACCTGGAATACTGGACCGACCTGGCGAAGATCCTTGAGCGCGGCAAGTTCGACGGCCTGTTTATCGCCGACGTGCTGGGCATCTATGACGTGTACAACGGCAACGGCGACGCGGCGATTCGCCAGGCGACCCAGGTGCCGGTCAATGATCCGTTATCGCTGATCACGCCGATGGCGCTGGTCACGGAGCACCTGGGTTTCGGCCTGACGGCGTCATTGTCGTTCGAGCATCCGTATCCGTTCGCCCGCAGGCTTTCCACCCTCGATCACCTGACCAAGGGCCGCATCGGTTGGAACATCGTTACCTCCTACCTGGAAAGCGGCGCCAAGAACCTCGGCCAGAAGGCCCAGACCGAACACGACGCACGTTATGACTACGCCGAGGAATACCTGGAAGTTTGCTACAAGCTCTGGGAAGGCAGCTGGGAAGAGGGCGCGGTGCTGCGTGACCGCGAACGCCGGATTTTCAGCGACCCGAGCAAGATCCACGAGATTCGCCATGTGGGCAAACACTTCCAGGTGCCAGGCATTCACCTGTGCGAACCCTCGCCACAGCGTACGCCGGTGCTCTACCA
This sequence comes from Pseudomonas sp. R4-39-08, assembly GCF_003852275.1. Taxonomy (NCBI): domain Bacteria; kingdom Pseudomonadati; phylum Pseudomonadota; class Gammaproteobacteria; order Pseudomonadales; family Pseudomonadaceae; genus Pseudomonas; species Pseudomonas sp. R4-39-08. The sequence goes on along the minus strand of NZ_CP027733.1, from coordinate 3,574,962 downwards.
GGCCGGGGCATCCAGCCGTGGCAAACAGTTCGCCGCCGAACAGGCCGAGTGCGTATTCGTGGCCGCGCCGTCCAAGGTGCTGCTGAAAAAGACCGTCGCCGATATCCGCCGCCGCGCCGCCGAGGCCGGGCGTGATCCGCGCAAAATCCTGATCTTCAACCTGCAGACGGTGATCGTCGGCGAGACTGATGCGCAGGCCAAGGCCAAGTTCGACGACTACAAGTCCTATGTCAGCTACGAAGGCGCGATGGCGCTGATCTCCGGCTGGACCGGTATCGATTTCAGCCGCTTCAGGCCCGACGAACCGCTCAAGCATGTGCATACCAACGCCATCCAGTCGGCGGTGGAAGCCTTCTCCACGGCGGATCCGAACAAGGTCTGGACGCCGAATGAACTGGCCGACTGGGTCGGCATCGGTGGCTTTGGCCCGCTGTTTGTCGGCGGGCCGCAGACGGTCGCGGACCTGCTCCAGGAATGGGTGGAAGAGACCGATGTGGACGGCTTCAACCTGGCCTATGCGCTGACCCACGAAACCTTCATCGACGCGGTGGATTTGTTGGTGCCGGAGTTGCAGAAGCGCGGGGTGTACAAGACCGAATACGCCCAGGGCACCTTGCGCGAGAAGTTGTTTGGCGAGGGGCCGAGGTTGGGCGCCAATCACCCCGGTGCCGGCTACCGCGACCTCTCTACCCTACACAAAACCAATGTGGGAGGGGGCTTGCTCCCGATAGCAGTGGGCCAGTCAAAGGTGGTTTAACTGAACCACCGCCATCGGGAGCAAGCCCCCTCCCACATTTTGATCTTCTTTGTTTGATAGAACCCAGCCAGCGGACCACCGCACGCCCACCCCTGATAGGAGCATCACCCCTATGAGCGTGCCCGAACCCAAAGCCGCCCTGGAACGCCTGCACCACTGGGCACAGCTCACGCCGTTGCACATCGCCCTGCGCCACAAGCGCCAGGGCCAATGGCATGCCTGGCGCTGGATCGACGCGTTGCGCGACGTCGAACGCGTGGCTGACGGCTTGCGCCAGCAGGGCTTCAGCGAACAGTCGCGGCTGGCACTCAGCGGCGCATTCGAGCCGAACCTATTGTTGCTGGCGCTGGCCGCCCAATCCGTGGGCGGGCAGGTGCTGACGCTGGCCGACAGCCTGGAGCCCCAGGCCTTGCAGCAGCAGCTGTGGCGCATTCGCCCCAGCCACGCCTACGTGCAGGGGCGCCAACCCGATTGGGAGTTCACCCGACGGTTGGACTTCGTCCAGTTGCTTGGCCCCGTAGACCCCGCGCAACGCATCAGCCGCTGGTGGCACCCCAGCGGCGAAACTCTGCTGTGGAGCGAGGAGGGCACCCACTGGCAAGGTGGCCTCGCCGTGGTGTTGGAACAATGGCTGAACAGCGGCCACGGCCTGGCCTTCCCGGAGACCCTGGCCTCGGCGCGGCGCGACCGCAGCGAAGTCGCCCCCACCGGTCTGCTGCTGTCGCCCGAACGCTTGCAGCACCTGGCCGACGACATCGAAAACCGCCTTGCCCCCCGCGGCACCTGGCGCCGACGCCTGTGTGACTGGGCCATCGCCCATCCCCAAAGCGGCCTGCGCCGGTTGTTGAAAAATCGTGTGCGTACGCTGCTGGGCTTCCAGCGCCTGGGCTATATCTGGCAGCCACTTAAAGCCACTGCCGAGCCTACCTGGCTGGCCGAATTCAAACGGGACATCGCATGAGCCAGGCAATTCTCCAAGTGCGTGATATTTCGCTGTCGTTCAAAGGCGTCAAGGCCATCAACGCGTTGTCTTTCGAGGTGCGGCGCGGTGAGATCTGCGCGCTGATCGGCCCTAACGGCGCCGGCAAAAGCTCGCTGCTTAACGTGCTCAATGGTGTGTATCGCTTCGATGCCGGCGAGATCCTGTTCGAGGCGCAACGCTTGCATCGCATCGACCCGCTGAGCGCTGCGCGCAGAGGCATTGGCCGTACGTTCCAGAACAATGCGCTGTTCAAGAAAATGAGCGTGCTGGACAACCTTCTCACCGGCCTGTCGCGGCATATGCGCAGCACCTTCATCGAACAGGCCCTCGGCTTGCCCCGCGCGCGGCGTGAAGCCGAAGCGTTCCGTGAGCGCGCCCAGGGCATCCTGGACTTCCTGGAGTTGCAAGCCCATCGCGAGGTGCTGGTGGGCAACCTGTCCTATGGCTTGCAAAAGCGCGTGGAACTGGGCCGAGCGTTGATCGCCGGGCCCAGCCTGTTGTTGCTGGATGAGCCCATGGCCGGGATGAACGCCGAGGAAAAACAGGAAATGGCGCGCTTCGTCGCCGACGTGAACCGTGACCTGGGCACCACCGTGGTGTTGATCGAGCACGACATGGGTGTGGTCATGGGCCTGTCCGACCATGTGGTGGTACTCGATTACGGGCGCAAGGTCGGCGACGGCACACCCGCCGAGGTGCAGGCTAATCCCGAGGTGATTGCGGCCTACCTGGGAGTGACACATTGATGACCTTCTTCTTCGAAACCCTGCTCGGCGGCCTGCTCGCCGGCACCTTGTATTCGCTGGTCGCCATCGGTTTTGTGCTGATCTACAAGGCCAGTGGCGTGTTCAACTTTGCCCAGGGCGCGATGCTGCTGTTTGCCGCGCTGACATTCGTCAGCCTGCATGACCAGGGCGTACCGTTTGCCTTGGCGTTGCTGCTGACAGTGATCGTGATGGTCGTCGGCGCCTTGCTCATCGAACGCCTGGTGCTGCGGCCGCTGGTGAACCGTTCGCAGATCACCCTGTTCATGGCCACCCTCGGCCTGTCATTCATCATCGAGGGCCTGGCGCAAGGCTTGATGGGCTCGCAGGTGCGCGCGCTGGACCTGGGCATCGATGACGTGCCGCTGTTCGTCGGCCCGCTGATGCTCAGCCAGTTCGACCTGATCGCTGCGGCCACCGCCGTGGTGCTGGTGACGGTGCTCGCGCTGCTGTTCAACAAGACCCGTATCGGTGTGTCGTTGCGCGCGGTGGCGGATGACACCACGGCGGCGTTGTCCATTGGCATCAACCTCAACCGCATCTGGCAGATCGTCTGGGCAGTGGCCGGCATCGTCGGGCTGGTGGCCGGGCTGTTGTGGGGCGCGCGTCAGGGCGTGCAATTCTCCTTGTCGCTGGTGGTGCTCAAGGCCTTGCCGGTGCTGATCATCGGCGGCTTCACCTCGATTGGCGGGGCGATTGTCGGCGGGCTGATTGTCGGCGCGGCGGAGAACCTCGCCGAGGTGTATATCGGCCCGTGGATCGGCGGCGGCATCACGCCGTGGTTCGCCTATGTCGTGGCCCTGGCCTTCCTGTATATCCGTCCCGCCGGCCTGTTTGGCGAGCGCGCTATCGAGCGAGTCTGAAGCCATGTCGACCTCTGTTGCACAACCCACCGCGCCGCTGCTGCTGGTGCCGCGTCGCTTGCCCTGGGGCCTGTTCGCCTGGCTGGCGCTGGCGTTTATCGCGGTACCGCTGTGGGGCAATGATTATTGGCTCAATGCGATTCTGGTGCCGTTTCTGGTGCTGTCGCTGGCCGGGTTGGGCCTGAACCTGCTCACCGGTTACACCGGGCAGACATCGGTCGGCGCGGCGGGCTTCATGGCGGTCGGGGCCTTCGCCACCTACGGTTTTCTACTGCGCCTGCCGGAGTTGGGCTTGCCAGTGGCGTTGCTCGGCGGCGGGATTATCAGCGCGCTGGTGGGCCTGTTGTTCGGCCTGCCCAGCTCGCGGATCAAGGGTTTCTACCTGATGGTGACGACGCTGGCGGCGCAGTTTTTCCTTGAGTGGCTATTCGTCAAATTCCCCTGGTTCTACAACTATGGCTCCTCCGGGACGATTTCCGCCCCGCAGCTGACGCTGTTCGGCCACGACCTCAATACCCCGTTGGGCCGCTACTGGCTGACCCTGGTCACGGTGCTGCTGTTGACCTGGACCGCCGTCAACCTGGTGCGCAGCCAGGTGGGGCGCAACTGGATGGCGATCCGCGACATGGACACCGCGGCCGCCGTGGTCGGCATTCCGGTGGTGCGCTACAAGCGCCTGGCGTTCGCGATCAGCTCGTTCTATTTAGGCGTGGCCGGTGCGCTGTGGGCCTTCGCCTACCTGGGCACGGCCAGTGCCAGCAGTTTCGATATCAACCGCTCGTTCCAGATCCTGTTCATCATCATTATCGGTGGCATGGGCAGCATCGCCGGCAACTTCGTGGGCGCGGCCTTTATCAGCTTGCTGCCGATTCTGCTCAGCCACGCCGGGCAGGCGCTGTTCGGCGGCGCGGTGGATGCGGGGCAGTTGCAGAACCTGCAGAAAATCATCTTTGGCGTGTTGATCATCGTGTTCCTGATCAAGGAACCCGAGGGCCTGATTCGCCTGTTGCACAACCTGCGTGAGCGTCTGCGGCAGTGGCCGCTGCGCTTCTAACCTTCCCTCAAGAGAATCTCCATGCGTGCATCCCTGAAACGTTCCCTGGTCGGCACCGCATTCGCGCTGGCGGCCTTGACCGGCGCCGTGCCCCAGGCCATGGCTTCGCCCGACCAGCAATTCATTCCCCTGGCCACCTACCGGGTCGGCGCCTATGCCTCCAGCGGCGTGCAGGTGTGGGCCGGGATGATCGACTACCTGCGCTATATCAATGAAGTCGAAGGCGGCATCAACGGCGTGAAGCTGGTGTGGCAGGAGTGCGAGACCGAATGGACGGCGGAGAAGGGCATCGAGTGCTACGAGCGCTTCAAGAATGGCTTGGACGGCGCGCCGGTCGCGGTGTACCAGCCCAACGGCGCGCCGGCGGCCTACGCCCTCAGTGAACGGGCGGAAGTGGACAAGATCCCGCTGATCACCTTGGGTTACGGGCGCACCGAAGCCACCGACGGCACGGTGTTTCCCTACAACTTTCCGGTGATGCTGACCTTCTACAGCGAGGCCTCGACCCTGGTGAACTACATCGCCGAGCGCGAAGGCGGCTTTGACAAACTCAAGGGCAAGAAGATAGCCACGGTCTATCACGACTCGGCCTACGGTCGCGAAACCCTCGGCCCGTTGAAGCTGCTTGCCGAAAAATACGGTTTTGAAAATATCCAGATCCCGGTGGCCGACCCCGGCAACGAGCAGTCGGCGCAGTGGCGCCAGGTCCGCCAGGCGAATCCGGACTGGGTATTCCTGCGCACCTGGGGCGTGTCGACCCCGGTGGCGGTGAAGACGGCGGCGCGCTTCGGCTTCCCGGTCGACCATATCATCGGCGATATCTGGGCCAGTTCCAGCGAAGACGTGTTACCCGCCGGCGTCGCCGCCAAAGGCTACCTGGCGCTTACGCCGTACCCGGCAGGCAGCGACTTCGAGATCCACAAACGCCTCAAGCAATACGTCCTCGACAAGGGCCACAGCGACCTCAAGGACCTGAAAAACTTCGGCAGTGTTTACTACAACTCAGGCCTGGTGAACGCCGCTGTGGCGGTGGAGGCGATCCGCACGGGCCAGGCCCGCTTCGGCAAGCGCCCGCTCAATGGCGAAGAGGGTCGCTGGGGCCTGGAACACCTGAATATCGACGATGCGCGCCTCAAAGACATGGGCTACCTGGGCCTGATGCAGAACCTCAAGCTGTCCTGCCGCGACCACGAGGGCGGCGGCTCGGCGCGGGTGCAGCAGTGGGACGGTGCCAACTGGGCGCTGATCAGCGACTGGATCGCCGCCGACCGTGCGCTGTTGCGTCCGCTGATCGATGAAAAGTCCGCCGCGTTCGCCAAGGAAAAACACCTGACGCCACGCACCTGCAACGGGGATGAATAAACCATGAATCAGCCTGCCATCGAGCCAGGGCGCCCGGCGTTGCTGACGGTCGACGACATCGAGGTGATCTATGACGGTGCGATCCTGGCGGTGGCCGGGGTGTCGCTGAGTGTGCCCAAGGGCGCCATCGTTGCGTTGCTCGGCGCCAATGGCGCCGGCAAGAGCACCACCCTCAAGGCCATTTCCGGGTTGGTGCGGGCCGAGCGCGCCGAAGTCAGTCGTGGCCGCATCGAATACGCCGGCCACGACCTGGCGGGTGTGGACCCCAGCCAGCGCGTGCGCCAGGGTATGGTGCATGTGCTGGAAGGCCGCCATGTGTTCGGCCAGCTCACGGTGGAAGACAACCTGCGCAGCGGCGGCTTCGTGCGGCGCTTGAGTCGCAAGGAACTGGCCAGCGACCTGGAGCGAATCTACACCTGGTTCCCCAGGCTCAAGACCAAGCGCCACACCCGCGCCGGGCTGACCTCCGGGGGCGAGCAGCAGATGGTCGCCATTGGCCGGGCGTTGATGACCCGTCCTGCGTTGGTGCTGCTCGACGAGCCATCGATGGGGTTGGCACCGATGATCGTGCAGGAGATCTTCGCGATCATTGCGCAGCTCAACCGCGACGAGCAGGTGAGCTTTCTGATCGCCGAGCAGAATATCAACGTCGCGCTCACCTATGCGTCCCAGGGCTACGTGCTGGATACTGGGCGAGTGGTGCTGAGTGGCAGTGCCGCCGAGCTGTTGGCACGGGGTGATTTGCATGACATTTATCTGGGTAAACGCTAAGGGCGAACGTGCATGAGTGAATCCATCCGCAACGCTGATGTACTGATCGTCGGCGGCGGCCTGAGCGGTACGATGCTGGCGGTGCAGTTGCTGCGCCTGCCAGGCCGGCGGCGCATCCTGGTGATTGAGCCGCGCGCGGAACTGGGGCGGGGCGAGGCCTACAGTGCGGTCGAGCTGGGCCACACCTTGAACGGCAATGCGGCGCGCATGAGTGTCGACCCGGACAATGCCGATGACCTGACCCAATGGCTCACCGCCTACATCGACGCCGGGGGGTGGCCGCAGGCGGCGCAGCAGCCGGTGCCCATCAGCGAGCTGTTCCCGCCTCGCGGGATTTTTGGCCTGTACGCGCAGCAGCGCCTGGCTGAGGCCAAGGCGCTGTCGGCTTCCACGGTCGAGCATGTCCGTGCAGAGGTGGTCGACTTACAGGTTGAGGCTGCCGGCACCTTGGTGTCCCTGGATAACGGCGGACGCCTGCGTGGCACCTTTGCGGTATTGGCCACCGGCATGTTTCCGGCGGCCCGCACGCCGCAGACCGAATCCAGCGGACTGAACGCTGCGGCGCTGGACCCGTGGGACGTACAGGCCATGACCCAGCTCGACCCGCATGCGACCGTGCTGATCATCGGCTCCGGGCTGACCATGGTGGATGCCGTGGTGTCCCTGGAACACGCCGGGCACCGTGGGCCGATCGAGGTGTTCTCGCGCCATGGTCTGTTGCCCCATGTGCGCCGCCAGCCGCCGGGCTGGGACGACTTTCTTGGCGCTGATTACGGGCTGCGCAGCCCTCGGCAACTGGTGCGTGAGGTGCGGCGACAATGCCGCATCGCGCTCGACCAGGACATCGATTGGCAGGCGCCGCTGGACACGGTGCGGGTGCACATCGCGAGGTTGTGGAGCCAGGCCAGCGACCGCGAGAAACGCCAGTTCGTGCGGCATGTGCGGCCATGGTGGGAAAGCCATCACCACCGTTCGCCGCCGTTGAGTGCGCAGTTAGTCGAACGCTTGCATGCAGAAGGACGCCTGCAGATTCACGCGGCGTCGTTCAAGGGGCTGGTGCCTTCGGCCAGCGGTGTGGCGATTCGCCTGCGCCATCGCGGCGAGCAGGCGCTCACCCAGGTGCACGGAGCGGCGCTGATCAACTCCAGCGGCATCGAATACGACTGGCGCCGCGTGGCCAGGCCGTTGCCGCAACAACTGCTCAAGCGCGGGTTGATCCGGCCGGGGCCGTTGGCGCTGGGGATTGCAGCGGACACTTCTGGCGCGGTACTGGATGCCCAGGGCCAGGTGAGTGAGCGGCTGTTCGCCATGGGCCCGCCATTGCGCGGGATGTGGTGGGAGAGTACGGCGGTGACCGATGTGGCGATTCAGGCTAAAGCACTGGCCGCCAGGCTCACACAAATTTAAATGTGGGAGGGGGCTTGCTCCCGATGGCGGAGGGTCAGTTAAAGCATGTGTGACTGATTCACCGCTATCGGAGCAAGCCCCCTCCCACATTTGGATCTGCATTTATCTTGAGGTCTTTACCAGCCCGGGCTTGAGGCCAAACACTTCAACGCCCTGGGGCGTCGATTGCCCGGTCGTCACCTTCACCCGCTCCACCGGTTTATCCATCGCCTCGCGGTATTCCACGGTCATGTCCGCCTGGATCGCTTCGCTCGGCACCACAATCGCCTGCGCATTGTTGTAAGTCACAATGGTCAAGCGCGCGCTCATCCCCAGCCGCACCCGCTGCAATTGCTGCGGCGTGAGCCTGGGGATCGACAAGGTCACCGCAAACTGCGCGCTGCCCTGGCTGTCGTTGGCGATCGCCAGGCCACTGACCACGCTTACCGAACCGGTCAGGCGCTCACCGTCAAACCCATCGCCCATAACTTCCACCGCCTGCCCTTGATGCAGTTGGTTGATGTCCAGTTCAGAGACCTTGGCGACGATTTTCAAACGCTCGATATTGGCCAGGCCGAACAGCACCTGGCCCTGGCTGACCTTGCTGCCGGCTTGTACCGGTGCGTTGTTAGTGCTGCCGCCCTGGGACGAGGTGCTGATGCCGGGCGCGGGCACCACTATGCCGGAGAAGGGCGCCTTGACCTCCTTGCCTTCGAGCAGGGTGTGCAGGGCGTCATATTTGACCGTGGCGTTGGTCAGCTCCATATCGGCGATCTGCCGGTATACGCCCTTGCCCTGCTCCAGCGCCTGTTGCAGTTCACTGCGCGCCGCTGTCAGGTCCAGCTGTTGCTGCTGGGTCTGTTGTTTGAGGTCGTCGAGCTCGTTGCGCGGGATGATGCCGCGCTTGAACAGGTTTTCGCTTTCAGTGAGTTTGCGCTGGGTATTGCCGGCAGTCATTTCTGCGGTGCGCAGGCTGCGCCGGGCCCGGCTGACGGCGGCGCTGCTGTCCCAGTCCTGCATTTCCTGCACGGTGCGCCGGGCCTTGAGCTGGGCCGAAAGGGCTTCGCGCAGTTGCACTTCTAAGGTGGCCGGGTCCATGCGCAACAGCACCTGGCCGGCCTCGACGCGTTGGCCTTGCTCGACCAGGTTGGCCAAGACATTGCCGTCGAACGGCGCGGTGAGCGTAACGGTGGTGTCGGGTTCGATCTTGCCCACCAGGCCGATCTGGTGCACCAGCGGGTCGGGCTTCACCGCCAGCCATTGTTCACGGGTGGCCGGCCCTTCGGCCGGGCTGCGCAGGGCCAGCCCCGCCGCTGCCAGCAGCACGATCAACCCAGCACCCAGCAGGCGTTTGCGATTAGTAGTCATTGAGGGCGATTTCCCAGCTTTCCAGGGTCATGCCCAGCGTCAAGTCAAGCTGGGTCTGAGCGTTCAAATAGGCGATCAGCGCATTGAGGCGCGCGTTTTCGGCGTTGCGCAGGTCAGTCTCGAAGCTCAGCACCTGAAAGTTGGTGGAGCGCCCGGCGCTGAGTTTTTCCCGTTCGATCTCGATCTTGCGCCGCGACAGCTCCACGGCGCGCTGGGAGATTTCATATTGGCGCCAACGGGTGCCGAGGTCGCGCACCACGTCGTTGACGTTGCGTTCCAGTTCCTGGCGGGCGTCGGTGATGCGAATTTCCTGGTCCTCGACATTCACCCGCGCGCGTACTTCTGCCTGGCGCGTGCTGATGTCACCGATGGGGATCTGCACCTGTACCCCGGCGTAGCTGTCCCAGGTGCGGTTATTGGTACGGCCGTTATCGTTATCGTAGGCGTCGCGCACCTGATTCGCACCGGCCACCAGGTCCACTTGCCAACGCCCGGAATCCTTGGCGATCACCAGGTTCAGGTCGGCTTGCTGGCTGCCCAGCAGCGCGGCGAGGTATTCCGGTTGCTGGGTTTGCGCGAGGTTGAACGCCTGGCGCCTGTCGATTTCCATGGGCCTGGCCTCCAGGGCTTCGGTGGCGCGAATCGGCGTGGACAGGTCCAGGGCCAGCAGGCGCAGCAGGGCCAGGCGACTGGTATCGAGTTGGTTCTGCGCTTCTTCGACGCCCAATTGCTGGGTGGCGATGTCGGCTTCGGTCTGCACGATCTCGAACTCGGCCATGCGCCCGGCGCTGATCAATGCTTTGTTCACCTCCAGCAGGGTGTTGGAACGCTTGAGCGCATCTTGGACGATCACCTGTTGTTCCTGGGCCCGCAGCAGCTCGCGGTAGGTCGCGATGATCTGGCTGATGGTTTGCGCCACGGTAGCCTTGAGGTTGAGGCGGTTGGCCTGCTCCGCCAGGCGCGACAGGCGCAGCGGCGCCGTGGTGGCGTCCCAGCCGGCGCCGCGCATCAGCGGCTGGATGACGGCCAGGTCAAGGCCGTCGCTGCGGTAACGGCCGGCACGGTCGGCGTTGTTCAGTTGCTGGGTCCAGGCCATGCTCAAACGGGTGCCGTATTCGCCGAGCAGGCTGGTGGACGGTGCGAGGTTGGCGTTGCGCGCGCTGTCCTGGGAACCGCGTGTGCCACGGTAATAACTGTTGAGGGTGAGCTTGGGGTTGAACACGTCTTCGGCGACCCGCAGGTCGAACTTCTGCGCGACCCGCTGCAGGTAAGCGCTGCGGATCGCCGGGTTGTTGCGCAGGCCCAGGTACACGGCGTCGCCCAGGGTCAAGGTCGTCACCTGGGCGTTCAGCGATACGCCGCGGTCATAGCCGCTGCGGGTGCTGCTGGGCGCCGAGGGTTTGACGACCACGTCGGCCGCCATGCCGTGCAGGCTGACCAGCGCCAGCAGCAGTAGCCCCTTATTCATCGCGCAAGGCCTCCACCGGTTGCAACCGTGAGGCCGAGACCGCCGGGTAGATGCCAAAGAACAGACCCACCAGCAACGTACTGCCGACGCCCAGGGGCAGGGCGGCCACCGCCAGGGAAAATGCCCAGCCCGACAGCCACGCGTAGAACCAGGCGGCGGTCATGCCCAGTACCGCGCCGCACAACGCGCCGACGGCGGTCAAGGTGACGGCTTCGAGCAGGAACAGGTTGCGGATATCCCGCTGGCGCGCGCCCAGGGCCATGCGAATGCCGATCTCACGGCGCCGCTCCGATACGTTCATCAGCATCACATTCATCACCCCGACACCGCCGCCCACCAGCGAAATCGCGCCGAGGGCCAACAGCAGATAGGCGAAGGTGCGGCTTTGGCGGGTCATGCCGTCGATCATTTGCTGGGGTACGGTGATGTCGACCGTGTGCTCAGTCAATTGCGGTTGCAGCGCGGCGGCGGCGTCCCGCGCCACACGTTCCATGTCTTGTCCAGGCTGGGCGCGGATGATCACATTGTTGATCTGCGGGCTGGCGAGGATACGCCGCATGCCCTCGACGGGAATGAACAGCGATTCATTGGCTTGCACCGGCATCAGCATCGCGCGGGGCTGGTTGTGCAGGATGCCGATGATCAGGAACAGGTAGTCGTTGATGCGCACGCGGTCGCCCAGTTTGAGCGGCTCACCGGGTGCGCCGAGCGCCTGGGCGACCTGGTCACCGATCACACCATAGGTTTCATTGGCATCGAAGGCGGACAGGAAACGCCCCTCGCGCAGCGCCAGGCGCATGGCGGCGTGTACATCCGGGGTGCTGCCGACGAAGTTGGCATTGGCGCTGCGGCCATGGAACACGATGGGCCCGCTGAACAGGCTGAGCGCGCCGATATGGGCGATGCCCGGCACAGCCTGGCGCACCGGTTCCAGGTCAATCTGGCTGCGCATCGCTACGTTGCTGGTGCCTTTGGGCGGGAACTGGACGACCAGGGTGTCGGTGCCCATGTCCTTGAAAATCATCGCGGCGTCGGTCGCGGCGTTATGGCCGATATTGATCAACGCCACCACCGATGAACTGCCGATCACGATACCCAGCAGGGCCAGCACCGAGCGTTTGCCCAGGGTGCGCAGGCTGATGAACGCTTCATGCAGCAGTTGGCTCAGGCTCTGCTCGACCCGCAGGCTCATCGGCGCTGGTCCTCGTGCACTACGCCGTTGCGCACCCGGATCTTGCGCTCCAGCCGCTCGGCGATCTGCGCGTCGTGGGTGACGATGATCAGTGTTACCTGTTGCTCGCGATTGAGGGTGAGGAGCAGGTCCATGATGTCTTGGGCGGTGCTGCTGTCGAGGTTGCCGGTGGGTTCGTCGGCGAGGATGACCGAGGGCTTGCCGACCAGCGCCCGCGCGATGGCGACGCGCTGGCGTTGACCACCGGAGAGATCGGCGGGACGATGGTGGGCGCGCTCGGCCAGGCCGACTTGCTCGAGCATGCGCAAGGCCTGCTCCACCGATTCATGGCGAGATACGCCACGATAACTGAGGGGGAGCGCGACGTTGTCGAGGGCGCTGAGGCGCGGCAGCAGGTTGAAGCTCTGGAACACGAAACCGATCTGCTGGTTACGGATCGCCGCCAGTTCATCCGCCGTGGCGTTGAAAATGTCATGGCCGGCGAAGTGGTACTGGCCGCAGTTGGGCAAGTCCAACAGGCCGAGGATATTGAGCAGGGTGCTTTTGCCGGAGCCGGATGCGCCGAGGATGCCGCAGCTGTCACCGCTGGCAATGGACAGGCACACGTCATTCAGAATCGACAGCTGTTGCCCGGCAAGCTGATAGCTTTTGCCGATGCCTTGCAGGGAAATCAAGCTGGGGTGCGCGGGGGTCTCGGTCATCATGACTACGCCTGCAGTCTCGACGGTCTTGGGTGGCCCTGCAAATCTTTGTAACAAGCTTGCGGGGCTGCCGATGCCGTCACCGACTAGTTTAATTTCTTGTTTTTAAAAAATTGTTTGAATAGTAACCGCGTTCAATCCGCTTCGCCAGCTGTGGATGTAGAGCGGTTTGTTGCGTTGAGACGACGTTTGCGCAGGCCTCGAGAAGGGTTGAAAATCCGTTGGCGGCCGTGAATATTCTCGCATGCAAGGCTTTTGCTCATATGGCACCGTGTCATTACTTGCTTTCGAACGAAGGCCCCGGTATAAAAAATCAAATTATTTTTTAAAACAATATTTCCCCCGTGGAACCCTTATGGCCGCGAAGAAGCTCAGCGCTCCAAACATTACCAAGACTCGACTGCTGGATGCGACAGAGGCGCTCTTTATTAAGTACGGATATGACGCGGTTTTATTACGGCAGATTACCGAGCGCGCCCAGGTCAACCTGGCTGCGGTGAACTATCACTTCGGGGACAAGGACTCCCTGATGAAAACCCTGCTGATGCAGCGCCTGGAGCCGCTCAACGAGCAGCGCCTGGAATTGCTGGCGCGTTGCGAGGCCGAGTCCGATGGCCCGCTGGACTGCGACACGCTGCTCGGCGTGCTGTTCGCCCCGGCCATGGGCCTGGAACGCAGCGATCCAGCCAGTGGGGAAGGGCGTTCCTTCATCCGTTTTCTCGGTCGGGTGTACAGCGACACCTCGCCGTTTATCCAGGAATACCTCAAGGTGCATTACCAGCCGGTGTTCCAGCGTTTCTTCGAGGCGTTCGCCCTGGCATTGCCGGATTTGCCACGCAATGAACTGGGCGTGCGCCTGCAATTTGCGCTCAAGGCGATTTCCGGGGTGATGGCCGGCACTGAATTGCGCCTGCTGATGAACTCCATGAGCCTCGGGCGCCCGGCGACGGATGCCGAAGTGATGGCCAAGTTGATCACCCTGGTATCGGCGGCCATTCGTGTGCCGCAGCAGAGCGCTGAGGCCGAAACGGCCTTGGCCAAAGTGCTGGAGACCCAGCGGGCGATTCGTGAGCAGGCAATAACGCCTGCCGGCAAGGTTGCGCGCTAGGTCAAATCCAGGGCAAAAAAAAGCCCGCTGGGGCGGCGGGCTTGATATGCAACGTTTGTAACGGATGAGGCTTCACACTACGTCTCGGCTTGTGAATAAAACGTGAAAAATATGTAAGAGAAAGTGTGAATACGTTAATGCGAGCAAATTTACCCAACGGCCTTCTCTAGATTTTCCAGCGAGGGGCACTTTTCGCCAGCCGCTGGCGCATCTGATCCACGTTATCCGCCAGTTGTACGGTCAACAATCGATAACCATCCAGCGCACTGTATACGGGTGCATCCAGTGTGGTTTGGGTGCCGCTGGAGGCATGGGGGCGTTGCAGACGCTCCGTAACGCCCGATTTCAACGCCCGTGCCATTCCCACCAACTGCACCCGAGTCTGCCGATGCTCGGCCTTGAGCATCACGCGCATCCGTGCGGTAGCTTGCTCATCACGCGGGTCCGGTCGGGTATTGCCAAGAATCTCCAGGGTGCTGATGCACATGCGCAGGTGCCGCTGGAGTTTATCCAGCTCGGTCATGGAAATTCGCACTTCCTTGGACACCGACGGCATCAGCGAGCGCAGTTGCAGCATGGCCGCGTTCAAGCGGTTGAGGAGTTTGAGGTGTTCGTCATCGGTGACCGATTGGCCATTGATGATCCGGCTGTAGATCGCTGCACAATCGCGCAAGGCACTGGCCAGGTTGTAGCGCCATGAGTACACCGCGTACAACGGCAGGGCGAAGGAAAACGCCAGGGCCAGCGCGATGCCGATCAGGATGTCGACGGTGCGCCACAACCCATCCGAGATCGGGTTGTCGCCGTGCCCGGCCACGATAAACACCGTGATCGCCGACAGCAGCGCGATATAGCCGCCCTTGCCGATGGCGTGGTAGGAAAAGAACCCACACACCGCCGACATCAATAAGTAGGTGAGCAGCGGCATACCCAGCCAGGCATGTTGCACCACCACCAACAAGCCGACGCTGGCCCCGATCAACGTACCGTAGGCGCGCTCCACGGCTTTCTTGCCGATATTGCCGTGGTGCTGCAACCCGCCGATCACAATCAGCATGGTCACCGACGCCCACTCACCATGGGGCAGGTTGATGCCGGTGGTCAGCAGGATCGTTGCCAGCAAGCCGATGGACACGCGTACCGCGTGGATCAGCTTGGCATGGCGATAGCGCCGGTACGGGTCGAGCACGGGGCGCAGCAGGCGCCGGGCGAGCATAGGCAGGTTCATCGGTAGTAAAGGGGCCTCGATTGCGGGAGCGCGCGCGGTGCGCTCAAAAAATGTAGTCGGTGCTGATGAAGCTCGAGTCACGGTTGCGTAGGATATCGCTGAGCAACGCCTTGTTGCTCTCCTGGAACTTGGTCGCGACCAAGGTGCGGATCGAGAACACACGCAGCGCGTCATGTACCGACAACGTGCCCTCGGCCGAGTTCTTGCGCCCGTTGAAGGGGAAGGTGTCCGGCCCGCGTTGGCACTGAGCGTTGATATTGATCCGGCCGACCTGGTTGGCGAATGTATCCACCAGGCGTCCGACTTCGACGGGGTTGGTACCGAAAATGCTCAACTGCTGGCCGAAATCCGAGTCCAGCACGTAGTCGATCACGGTATCCAGGTCACGGTAGGGCACGATCGGCACGACGGGGCCGAATTGTTCTTCGTGGTACACGCGCATCTGCGGGTTCACCGGGTACAGCACCGCCGGGTAGAAGAACGACCCGCGGCTGCTGCCACCTTCGGCGTTGACAACCTTGGCGCCGTGCCGCGCCGCATCGGCCACCAGTTCGTTGAGATAATCCACCTTGCCCACTTCCGGCAGCGGCGTCAGCGCTACGCCATCATCCCAAGGCATACCGGGCTTGAGCGTCGCTAGCTTGGCGTTGAACTTCTCGATAAAGCTATCGACCACATCCGCGTGCACAAACAGGATTTTCAACGCGGTGCAGCGTTGGCCGTTGAACGACAGCGAGCCGGTGAGCGCTTCGCTGACCGCGTTATCAAGGTCGACCTCGGGCAGCACGATGCCGGGGTTTTTCGCATCCAGGCCCAATGCGGCGCGCAGGCGGTGGGGTTTTGGATGCAGTTTTTTCAGGTCGCTGGCGGCTTTGTTGGTGCCGATGAAGGCAAAGATATCGATCTTGCCGCTGGCCATCAGCGCGCTGACGGTTTCGCGGCCGCTGCCGTAGATCACGTTGATCACCCCGGCCGGGAAGCTGTCGCGGAACGCCTCCAGCAACGGGCGGATCAACAGCACGCCGAGCTTGGCCGGCTTGAACACCACGGTATTGCCCATGATCAGCGCCGGGATCAGCGTGGTGAAGGTCTCGTTGAGCGGGTAGTTATAAGGCCCCATGCACAGCGCCACGCCCAGCGGTACGCGGCGGATTTGCCCCAGGGTGTCTTGTTCCAGTTCGAAGCGGCTGCTGCGTCGGTCGAGTTCCTTGAGGGCGTTGATGGTGTCGGTGATGTAGTCACAGGTGCGGTCGAACTCTTTCTGCGAGTCCTTGAGGTTCTTGCCGATCTCCCACATCAGCAGCTTGACCACCGCGTCGCGCTGTTCGCGCATGCGCCGCAGGAAGGCTTCCACATGCTGGATGCGGTCGGCCACGCGCAGGGTCGGCCATTCACCCTGGCCCCGGTCATATGCGCGCACGGCCGCGTCGAGGGCGGTAAGGGCGGTCTCGGCATCCAGCAGCGGGGTGCTGCCGATGTGCACGCGTTCATCGCCAAGTTGCACCGGGCTTTGGATGCGCGCTAACGGGCCATTCCACACCCGCAACTGGCCGTCGACCAGGTAATCACGCTGTTCAATCGGCGCGCCCAGGCGAAATGGCTCGGGAATGTCGGCGGTGGAGGCGGGAAACAACTGGGCGAGCAGGTTACTGGTGGTCATGGCGCTACCCCTGGAATAGTTGCAAAACATGACTAGAGAGTCGCCCATACCAGGGCTCTATGGCAAGGCTTGCGCGCTTTCCCCTGCGCATTCCGGGTGCTTCGGGATAAACTGCGCGGCTTTCTTGAAGGAGTTCACATGAGTCAGTACCAGCCGGGCATTCTTGCCGCACCGGTGCCGTTGCAGGCACGCCATCTGTTTTTTGCCATTGAGTCCCTGGACGCCTTGCCCGCTGCGCTGGACGCACTGGTGCAGTTGACGGATTGCGCGGCGGTGGTCGGTTTCGGTGAGCCGCTGGTACACGCATTGGGTACACGCATCGAAGGCTTGCGTAACTTCCCGGCCCTCAGCGGCCCGGGCGCGCATAACCCCTCCACCCAGCAGGCCCTGTGGGTATGGCTGCATGGCGTGGACCGGGGAGAATTGTTGCTGCGCAGCCGCGCGTTCGAAAAAGCCCTGGCGCCGGCGTTGCGCCTGGTACAAATGACTGAAGGCTTTCGCTACAAGACCGGTTTCGACCTGACCGACTATGAAGATGGCACCGAGAATCCACACGACGACGCGGCCGTTGAAGCGGCCCTGACGGACAGCGGCGCCAGCTTCGCCGCTATCCAGCAATGGCAGCACGACCTCGACGGTTTCGCCGCGCTGCCGGCCCAGGAGCGCGACCACATTATCGGCCGCCGCCATGGCGACAACGAAGAGCTCGATGACGCCCCCGAATTTGCCCATACCAAGCGCACCGCCCAGGAAAGCTTCACCCCGGAGGCCTTCGTGGTGCGTCGGTCGATGCCATGGGCCGAGAACGGCCAGGCGGGGCTGATGTTTCTCGCGTTCGGGCATTCCTTCGATGCATTCGAAGCGCAACTGCGCCGCATGAGTGGCCTGGAAGACGGGATTGTCGATGGTTTGTATCGCATCAGCACACCGTTGACCGGTGGCTACTACTGGTGCCCGCCGTTGAAACAGGGGCATTTGGACCTGAGCGCGATTACCCCGGCTACGCCGATCCACAGGTGACAGCTTGCCCCCTGAAGCCTTGGAACTGACCTATGGTCGCTGGCCACAGAACAGCGACCTCGGCAAACTTCCAGGAGCACTCAACCATGCTGATCTCAAGCATTTCCGTGTCGCACGCCGCGCCGGCACGTCCGTCCCCCAATCAGTATTCGAAGATGTCGGATTCGGATCTGGCCAAGGCGTTTGGTGACAACTTCCAAGCGTTCAAGCACCCTACGACTGCGAATGCAACCACGGACAAAATCCGTGAAGTGGCGGGACGTTCGCTGACGGGCGACGCGCAAAAAGACAATGAAACCCAACTTGCCCGCGAAGTACTCAAACGTGACAACGTCCTGAAGGCGCTGGATTCGGTGGATGACAACGGCAAGCGCGACGGCGTGATCGGCCCCTGGAATCCGCAGATGGCGGCTGACCAGTTAGCCTGTAATCGCTGCATGAGCCCGTCCGTTACCACCGTCCAGATCACCTATTGAGCCGGGCCAGGCCTGGCCTCGGCGAACATGAAAAAATTGACGGCCACGCCAATGACCGCTGAAAAAAATCTGCACTGGTCGTAATCTAACCGCCCTTGCCACCCGTGCGGATCGTTCATGTCTTCTGTTGCCGATGGGCTGCCCCTCAATAAACGCTTGCCGGCCGTGATTGCCCTGTCCTTGGGGATCGGCATGGCGACCCTCGACACCGCCATCGTCAATACCGCCTTGCCGACACTGGCAGAGGGTATTGGCACTGACTCGGCTTCGGTGATCTGGGTGGTCAACGCCTACCAGTTGGCGATTGTCGCGACGGTGCTGCCGTTCGCGGCGCTGAGCGATGTACTGGGGCATCGCCGCGTGTACCTGGGCGGGTTGCTGCTGTTCATTGTTTCGTCGTTGTTGTGCGGGCTGGCCGATTCGCTGCTGACCCTGACTGCCGCACGGGTGGCGCAAGGCCTGGGGGCGGCGGCGCTGATGAGCGTCAACACCGCGTTGCTGCGGCATATCTACCCCGCAAACATGCTCGGGCGTGGCCTGGGCTATAACTCGCTGGTGGTGGGGCTGGCGTTCACCTTGGGCCCGACCGCCGCATCGGCGATCCTCTCGGTCGCCACCTGGCACTGGCTGTACCTGATCAATGTGCCGTTGGGGCTGCTGGCCCTCGGCCTGGGCCTGCGATCGTTACCCGTGCTGCCAATCATGGGTCACGCTTTCGACCGTTTGGCGGCGCTGTTGTGCGCAGGCTTGTTTGCCTTGCTGGTCTTGGGACTGGGCGCCGCCGTGCATGGCGCACAGGGCGCGCTGACCCTGGGGCTGATCGCGCTGGCGCTGGTGTTCGGCGCGTTGCTGCTGCGCCGCGAGGCCGGGCACCCGGCGCCGATGCTGGCGGTGGATTTGTTCAAGCGCCCGGTGTTTGCATTGTCTTCGTTGACGGCGATCTGTGCCTTCAGTGCCCAGGGCCTGGCGTTTGTGGCGCTGCCGTTTCTGTTGCAGACGACGCTGGGCCACAGCCAAGTGGAAACTGGTTTTCTGATGACACCGTGGCCGGCCGTGGTGGCGGTCATGGCCTTGATCGCAGGGCGCCTGGCCGATCGTGTGTCACTGGGCCTGCTGTGTGGCATTGGTTTGTTGATGCTCAGCGTCGGCATGGCTGCGCTGGCCACCTTGGGCACTGACGCCTCGGCCTTCGAAATCGGCTGGCGCATGGCCCTCTGCGGCGCCGGTTTCGGCTTTTTCCAATCGCCCAACCTCAAGGCCTTGATGACCAGCGCACCGTTGGCTCGCAGCGGCGGGGCCAGTGGCATCGTGGCGATCTCGCGGCTGCTGGGGCAGACGTTGGGCGCATCGTTGGTAGCGTTGTGTTTTCATCTGTTCGTGGACAGTGGCCCGCAATACGCATTGTGGCTGGGGTGCGTGTTCGCGCTGGCAGGGGCCGTGGCCAGCGGCCTGCGTTTATTGCCCTATAAACGTACGGATCAGCCTTTATAGCTGTAGCCACGCCGGATCGAGGCGGGTCTGTTCGGTATCGATGCCCAGTGCCTGCATTTTCGCCGCATGCGCGTCGATCTCACCGGCCAGTTGCGCCTGGGCGCTGGAGTTGGCATCCAGGGCATGCATCTGCGTCAGGCCCAGGTGGTAGAAGCGCAGCAGCTTGATCGCGCTGGGGTCATTGGCCTGGACTCGTTCGCTGACCTTATGCATCACATTGGTCACGCGCATCAGATTGCGCTTGAGCTGCCAGCCGTATACCGCCGGCGCCAACCACGCCTGGTTCCAGAACGGGCCGCGCACCAGGGCGACAGTGATCAACACTCCGGCAAACACCCCGCCGACATTGAAGCGTAAGTTATCACCGCCCGGTTCACCGAACAGCATCACCGCCAGGCTCGACAGCAACATCGCCAGGGCCAGGAACACCACAGCGACGATCAGCGTGCTGCGGCGGGTCTGCTGTCGGTAGACAGCGGGGTCACAGGGTTTGAGTTCGAACATTCGGGTCAGGTCTCCAGCACGGGAGGGCATCTTCTCATGCTTGAAGCAATCAAGTTGAACGATGGCCACAAGGGGTTCCTCTAAATCCGTGAAGTCCCCATGAGGTAAGCCATCATGTCCGAACACAAGCAACCGCCACCTGGCACGCCTGATCCTGATCGAACGCCCGGTGAAGAGGAGCGCGATAACGATGCACTGCGCCCCAATGATCCGGCGGAGCGTCAAGACAACGACGACGTGGAGCGGGTCGAACACGACCTGGAAACCCTTCACGACAAAGCCCGCCCGTTGTAAGCAAGGAGGTCTTCATGAGCAATCCCCCGAACGGCCCACGTTCCGACGAACACGCCAGCGGTAACGATGAGTTGGGATTCGATCCCGATTCTCCTGATTTGGCTGACCCGCAGGTCGACCCCGTCGGCCCGGCCATCGCGCCGCTGGACAAGCAAAAGCCGCCGGAAAAAAAGCCGCCCTACGATCCGCTGGGCGACTTGAAGAAGTGAACCAGGCCCCGCACTTTGCGGGGCTTTGTTTATTTTGGAGGGGGTTATTTTGGAGGGTTCCAGCTCACGTCAGTGATGCCGTACTTTTCAGCCCAGGGCCGGGTGGTTTTCTTCACCTGCTCGTGCCCCACGCGGCCGATGCGGCTGACGTGCGCGATGTCGGCATCGACGGCCGCCCAATGCCAGGCTTCGGTGCTGTTCATCACCTCGGCGCGTACCACGAAAGACTTGGGTTTACCGTGTAGTTGATAGTGGATGGTGTAGATCTTAGCGGTACTCATGTTGCCTCCCTGTCTTGTTATAGATGGATAGGTAGGCGCGCGGAAAGGTTCATTCAAAATCACAATTCGCAGCGGCACTTGCGCGGGGACTTGAACACTGGCTCCTGGCCGATAGCGAAGAGTATTGACCTAGAGCCTTCGCTGAACCGTTTTTTGTCCATTTTGGTGCAAATCCGTTCGAACTTTTTGCAACCGCCAAGGTTCGAACCGATTCCTGAATACTTTGCCCACTCAAAAATGGAGATGTAAACGATGTCCAAACTATTCGGAAAATTTCTCAAGAACACCTCGTTGCTGGCCCTGGTGGCCGCGCCAACCGTGGTGTTCGCTGCGCCGTCCACCGACCCGATTTCCACCTTCGGGATTCTCGGCAGCTATAACGACTTCAAACTCGAAGGCGGTAGCGACAGCGACAAGGAGCACATGCCCGAAGCGGGCCTGTTCTATAACTTCGGCAACAAGCTCACCGCTGAATCCGGCTTTATCTACCAGGCCGGTATCGAAGCCAAGTACGGTGAGAAAAGCGACAACAAACTCAAGGAAGGCCAGGCCGACCTCGACCTCGGCTGGCGTGCCGCGCTGGATGCGCGCAACTTCGTCGACGTGATCGTCGGCGGTGGCTACACATGGACCCGTTATGAACCGGACACCAATGGCTACGACATGAAGCTCACCAATAAGTCGCCGTTCGCCAAGGCGGCCCTGGGCTACAACCACCAGTTCGATGACATGACCCTGCGCGTTGAAGCCGGCGCCCGTCATACCATCGATGGTCGCGCCAAACTCAAGGTGGATGGCGTCGGCAGCGACAGCGTCGATCTCAAGGACCGCACCAACCCATACGCCGAAGTCAGCCTGCTGATGAACCAGAAGGGCGACCTGCCGGTGATGGCGGGCCTGTACTACACCCGCACCGAATACAAGCTCGATGACGACTCCTATGTGGCCGACAACACCAAGCTCAAGCGTGATGAGTATGGCTTCAAGGTCGGTATCGCGTTCTGACGTTATTGCACTATAAAAAACGCCCCGAACATTCGGGGCGTTTTTTTTGCAGCTGTTTCAGATCAGCCCAGTTGATCGTTCCCCCGCTCCGCGTGGGAATGCATCCCGTGACGCTCCGCGTCACCCTTGCGCAAGTGCCGGATCTTGCGCTTAAAGCAGGACGCGGAGCGTCCCGGGTGGCATTCCCACGCAGAGCGTGGGAACGATCATAAAAACGCTCCGATATGGGTCGGGGCGTTTTTTTGCCCGTGGCCGTTAGCCCAGAGTATCCCTCCCTGTATTGAGTCAGACAGTTTTGTCGCGAAGCCCTAATGCCAGTCAGTTAAGCGTACACCGCCGTCTGTAGGAGCGAGCTTGCTCGCGAAAAGCGTCAACGATAACGCGTGCTTTCTGAATGAACGCGGTGGCTGTGAGTTTTTCGCGAGCAAGGGCTAGCCGCCCGCCTCGTTCCTACAAAAAGCCTTAACTGACTGGCATTAGCAGGGCAAGCCCACTTCCCCTAGGGGAGTGCATTCCAAATGTGGGAGTGGGCTTGCCCGCGAAGACGATAGTGGTTGCACTGCATCTCTATTGTTTCCCTCTGAGACGCAAAAACGGCGCCCGAAGGCGCCGTTCTGTTTACTGCATCAACCTAAGCGATCAAACCCCCAGCACCGCGTGCTGCACCAGCGTCAGCAACGGTTGCGGGTACACGCCCAGGAAGAACGCGAGCAGGGCGATGGCCAGCAGCATCACGCCGCCTGCCTTCTGTTCCCAATGCAGCTCGGCATCCACACGGCGCAGGTTCGGCTCGATCAGGTACAGGGTGACCATCACGCGCAGGTAGTAGAACACGCCAATGGCGCTGCCCAGGACCAGGGACGCGACCAGCCACCACTGGTGGGCCTCGACACCGGTGGCGACGATGTAGAACTTGCCGATAAAGCCGGCAGTCAGCGGGATACCCGCCAGGGACAGCATCATCACGGTGAGTACGGCGGTCAGGTACGGACGGCGCCAGAACAGGCCGCGGTATTCGTACAGGGCATCGGCGTCACGGCCTTTGTACGGCGAGGACATCAGGGTGATCACCCCGAATGCGCCAAGGCTGGTGATCACGTAGGTGACCAGGTACACGCCGATGGCCTCCACGGCCAGGCCTTTGCTCGCCACCAGGGCGATCAGCAGGTAGCCGAAGTGAGCGATGGACGAGTAACCGAGCAGACGCTTGAGGTTGTTCTGGGTCAGCGCCAGCAGGTTGCCGAACAGGATCGACGCGATGGCAATCACAGTCAGTACATTGCTCAGTACGCCGGTATTGGCCGCAGGCGAGATCTGGAACAGACGCACCATCACCGCAAACACGGCCACTTTCGACGCAGTGGCCAGGAACGCGGCCACCGGCGCCGGGGCGCCTTCGTACACGTCCGGGGTCCACAGGTGGAACGGCACCAAGGAGAGCTTGAACGCCAGGCCGATCAGCATCATCGCCAGGCCCAGTTGGGCAATCGGCGCAGGGCTGTTGGTGGCGGCCAGGGCGTGGCCGATACCGGTGAAGCTCAAGCTGCCGGCTTCGGCGTAGAGCAGGGCCATACCGAACAACAGGAACGCGGAACCGGCCGCCGACAGCACCATGTACTTGATGCCGGCTTCCAGGGAGCGCTTGTTGAAGAAGGCATAGGCCACCAGGCCGTAGGTCGGGATCGACAGCAGTTCCAGGCCGATGAACAAGCCGGCCAGGTGCTGCGCGCTGACCAGCACGATACCGCCGGCCGCCGCCAGCAGGATCAGCAGGTACAGCTCTTCCTTGTTGCCTGGGTAGCCGGTGCCGCCTTCGCCGAGGTAGGCGTGGGCGAGAGTGACGCAGGCCAGGGTCGCGACCAGGATCAGCGCGATATACAGCAGCGCGAAGTCATCGACCATCATCAATGGCGTGACCGCCAGTGGCGCGACCTTGAGGGCCGGGATGATCGACAGCAGAGCCAGGTTCAACCCGGCGCAGGACAGCAGGAATGTTTGCGAATGATTGCGGCGCCAGGCGATCGCCAGCATCACCACCACGATGGTGAGGCTGGTGATCAGCAGCGGCGCAAGCGCGATAAAGTGTTGGATCGTGAATTCCATAGCGCTCTTACCGGGCCGAAGCGAGTTGAGAGAAGGCGGTGCCGAACCACTGCTGCACGCCATGCATCGTTGCGGCAGAAGTGTCCAGGAACGGCTGTGGGTATACGCCGATGTAGATCAGCAGTACCGCCAGGCCGAGCACCATGATCAGTTCGCGCGCATCCATCCCTTGCAGGACGGTGTCGGACTTGGCCGGGCCGAAGTAGGCGCGGTGGATCATGATCAGCGAGTAGACCGAACCGAACACCAGGCCGGAGGTAGCAATGGCGCTGATCCACGGCGTCTGCACGAAGGCACCCATCAGGATCAGGAACTCGCCGATGAAGTTACCGGTACCCGGCAAGCCCAGCGATGCAGCGGCGAAGAACAGGCTGATTGCCGGCAAGTACGCGATGCGCGACCACACCCCACCCATTTCACGCATGTCACGGGTGTGCAGGCGCTCATACAGCTGGCCACTCAGGATAAAGAGTGCAGCGGCCGAGACACCGTGGGCCAACATCTGGATCACCGCGCCCTGCAACGCCAGTTGGCTGCCGGAGTAGATGCCGATCAGTACGAAACCCATGTGGGAAACGGACGAGAAGGCGATCAGACGCTTGATGTCGGTTTGCGCGAAGGCCAGGAACGCACCGTAGAAGATCCCGATCAGACCCAGGGTCATGGCGATCGGCGCGAACTCGGCCGAGGCATTCGGGAACAGCGGCAGGGCGAAACGCAGCAGGCCGTAGGCAGCGGTTTTCAGCAGGATACCGGCCAGGTCCACGGAGCCGGCGGTCGGCGCCTGGGCGTGGGCGTCAGGCAACCAGGAGTGGAACGGCACCACCGGCAGCTTCACCGCGAAGGCGATGAAGAAGCCCAGCATCAGCACGTACTCGGTGGTCAGGGACATCTTGGTTTTCAACAGGTCGGCGTAGTTGAAGGTGATCACGCCGGTGTTGTTGAAGTTGACCAGTACCAGGCCCAGGATCGCCACCAACATGATCAGGCCGGAAGCCTGGGTGAAGATGAAGAACTTGGTCGCCGCGTAGATCCGGGTTTTCTTGCCGTCCGAAGAACTGTGACCCCAGAGCGCGATGAGGAAGTACATCGGCACCAGCATCATTTCCCAGAAGAAGAAGAACATGAACAGGTCCAGCGCCAGGAACACGCCGACCACGCCGCCCAGGATCCACATCAGGTTCAGGTGGAAGAAGCCCACGTGACGCTGGATTTCTTTCCAGGAGCAGAGTACCGAGAGGATACCCAGCAGGCCGGTCAGCAGGATCATCAACAGCGACAGGCCGTCGAGGGCCAGGTGCACGTTGATTCCGAAGCGCTGGATCCATACGTGCTTGAATTCAAGCGCGAAGGTCGGATCGACACCCGGAGCGGGGGCGAATGAATAGTCGCCATGGGCCCACAGCCAGAGGCCGAGCGCGAGTTCCAGGGACATGGTCAGCAACGCAATCCAGCGGGGGAGGGTGGCGCCGAAGCGTTCACCCATCCAGCAGAGCAGGCCGCCGATAAAGGGGATCAGGATTAGCCAGGGCAGAATCATGACGGGCTCGTTTCCTTTCGCAAGTTCGCAAAGTACGCAGTGCACTTAAACATAGTCAGACCGCTACCACGACGATGGCGCCGATCACCAGCACGGCACCCACTGCCATGGACGCCGCATACCAACGCAACTGGCCGGTCTCGCTGCGGCTCAGGGCGGTGTGACCGGCCTTGGCGGCGCGCGGGATCAAACCGATGGTCTGGTCGAGCGGGTCTTTGCGCAGCACGTGGCTGATCGCAAGGTAAGGTTTGACGAACAGTTTGTCGTAGATCCAATCGAAGCCCCAGGCAGCGAACCACCAGGCCGACAGGAAGCGGCCAATGCCACTGTTGGCCACGGCGGTGACGAAGCGACGCTTGCCGAGGAACAGCAGGGCCGCCAGCAGGATACCGGCGATGGCAATGGCGCCGGAGGCGATTTCCAGGCTGTGCTTGGCTTCGCCGCCGGCATGGCCGACGCTTTCCGGCAGTACACCGGCCAGTGGCGGAGTGATCAGGGCGCCGATGAAGGTCGACAGGATGATCAGCACCGACAGTGGCAACCAGTGGGAGATGCCGTGGCCGGCGTGCGCTTCGGTCTTGGCTTCACCGTGGAAGGTGATGAAGATCAGGCGGAAGGTGTACAGCGAGGTCATGAACGCACCCACCAGGCCTGCGTACAGCAGGTTCTGGTTACCGCTGGCAAAGGCTTCCCAGAGGATCTCGTCTTTGGAGTAGAAACCGGCGGTCACCAGCGGCAGGGCGGCGAGCGCGGCACCACCGACGATGAAGCTGGCGTAGGCCAACGGCAGTTTCTTCCACAGGCCACCCATCTTGAAGATGTTCTGCTCGTGGTGGCAGGCCACGATCACCGCACCGGAAGCAAGGAACAGCAGGGCCTTGAAGAAGGCGTGGGTCATCAGGTGGAAGATCGCCGCGTCCCAGGCGCCGACGCCCAGGGCCAGGAACATGTAGCCGATCTGGCTCATGGTCGAGTAGGCGAGGATACGCTTGATGTCGGTCTGCACCAGCGCGGCGAAGCCGGCCAGTACCAGGGTCACGCCGCCGACGATGCCTACCAGATGCAGGATGTCCGGCGCCAGGGTGAACAGGCCGTGGGTACGGGCGATCAGGTAGACACCGGCGGTGACCATGGTCGCGGCGTGGATCAGTGCCGACACCGGGGTAGGACCGGCCATCGCGTCCGCCAACCAGGTTTGCAGTGGCAGTTGCGCGGATTTACCCACGGCGCCGCCCAGCAGCATCAGGGTGGCCAGGGTGATCCAGAAATCGCCGACCTGGAATTTCTGCGGTGCCAGCACCAGCAGTTCCTGGATGTTCAGCGTGCCCACCTGTTGGAACAGGATGAACAGGCCAATCGCCATGAACACATCGCCGATACGAGTGACGATGAAGGCCTTGAGTGCCGCGTTACCGTTGTTGCGGTTGCTGTAGTAGAAACCGATCAACAGGTACGAGCACAGGCCCACGCCTTCCCAGCCGAAGTACAGGAACAACAGGTTATCGCCGAGCACCAGGAACAGCATGCTGGCGATGAACAGGTTGGTGTACGAGAAGAAGCGCGAGTAGCCCGCTTCACCGCGCATGTACCAGGACGCGAACAGGTGGATCAGAAAGCCTACACCCACCACCACGCCGAGCATGGTGATCGACAGGCCGTCGACGTAGAGGGCGAAGTTGGGCTTGAAGCCTTCCACCGACATCCACTGCCACAGCACCAGGGTGTAGTGACCGCCTTCCGGCGGCGCTACGTTGAATTGCCAGATGACGTAGGCGGCCACGATGGCCGACAGGCCAATCGAGCCGACGCCGATCAGGGCCGAGAGGTTTTCCGACCAGCGTCCGCGAGAGAACGACAGCAGCAGGAAACCGATCAGGGGAAATACGAAAGTCAGAAAGATCATGTTCATCCGCGCATCTCACTGGCAGCGTCGATATCAAGCGTGTGGAAGCGACGATACAGTTGCAGCAGGATCGCCAGGCCGATACTGGCCTCGGCGGCTGCCAGGCTGATCACCAGGATGAACATGACTTGTCCATCCGGCTGGCCCCAACGCGCACCCGCCACGATGAACGCCAGTGCGGCAGCGTTCATCATGATTTCCAGGCTCATCAACACGAACAGAATGTTACGGCGAACCATCAGGCCGACCAGGCCAAGGCAGAACAGGATGCCGGCAACCGCCAGACCATGCTCCAAAGGGATAGCAGGCATCGTCATTGCTCCTTGGCTTCGTTGCGGCCCAAGTGGAAGGCGGTGATGGCTGCGGCGAGCAGCAGCATCGAAGCCAGTTCGACCACCAGCAGGTACGGGCCGAACAGGCTGACGCCCACGGCTTTCGCGTCTACGGTGGTGTGGCCGATGGCCTGGCCGCTCTGGTGAGCGAACAGCACATACAGCAGTTCACCCAGCAGCAGCGCTGCCAGCACGACCGGGCCGAGCCAGATGCCGGGCTTGAGCCAGACGCGTTCCTGGGCGACCGAGGCCGGCCCGAGGTTGAGCATCATCACCACAAACACGAACAGCACCATGATGGCGCCGGCGTAGGCGATCACTTCCAGCACACCGGCGAACGGTGCGCCGAGGGCGAAAAAGGTCATGGCCACAGCGATCAGCGAAATGATCAGGTAGAGCAGGGCGTGCACGGGGTTGGTGTTGGTGATCACGCGAAGCGTGGACACCACTGCAATACCCGATGCGAAATAGAAAGCGAATTCCATCTTTCTTCCTTAAGGCAGCAAGCTCTTCACGTTGATCGGCTCGGCTTCGTTTTGTGCGGCGCCCTTGGGCTTACCGGCAACGGCCATACCTGCAACACGATAGAAGTTGTAATCAGGGTTTTTACCGGGACCGGAAATCAAAAGATCTTCTTTCTCGTACACCAGGTCCTGACGTTTGAACTCGGCCATCTCGAAATCCGGTGTGAGCTGGATCGCGGTGGTCGGGCAAGCTTCCTCGCAGAGACCGCAGAAAATGCAGCGCGAGAAGTTGATGCGGAAGAAGTCCGGGTACCAGCGACCGTCTTCGGTTTCAGCTTTCTGCAGGGAGATGCAACCCACCGGGCACGCCACGGCGCACAGGTTGCAGGCTACGCAACGCTCTTCGCCATCGGGATCGCGGGTGAGCACGATGCGGCCGCGATAGCGCGGCGGCAGGTATACCGCTTCTTCCGGGTATTGCAGGGTGTCGCGTTTGCGAAAGCCGTGACCGAACACCATCACCAGGCTTCGCAACTGGGTACCGGTACCCTTAACGATGTCGCCAATATATTTGAACATGGGTCAAATCCTCACTGAACCGCGGCTGCTGGCGTGTTCAACAACACGACGGCGGCCGTCACCAGCAAATTGATCAGGGTCAGCGGCAGGCAGAATCTCCAGCTGAAATCCATCACCTGGTCATAGCGCGGGCGCGGAATCGAGGCGCGCAGCAGGATGAACAGCATGATGAAGAACGCGGTCTTCAAGAAGAACCAGAAGAAGGCCAACTGCGGCAGGATGCCGAACGGACCGTGCCAGCCGCCGAAGAACAGCGTGACCAGCAGGGCCGAGATCAAGATGATGCCGATGTACTCACCGACGAAGAACATGCCCCATTTCATGCCGGCATATTCAATGTGGTAACCGTCGGCCAGTTCCTGCTCCGCTTCCGGCTGGTCGAAGGGGTGACGGTGAGTCACAGCCACGCCGGCGATGAAGAAGGTGCAGAAGCCAAAGAACTGCGGAATGATGAACCACAGGTTCTGCGCCTGGTACTCGACGATATCGCGCATGTTGAACGAACCAACCTGCACCACGATGCCCATCAGCGCCAACCCCATGAACACTTCATAGGAGACGGTCTGCGCCGAGGCACGCAAGCTGCCCAGCAGGGCGAACTTGTTGTTGCTCGACCAACCGGCGAACAGCACCGCGTACACAGACAGGCCAGCCATGGCGAAGAAGAACAGCAAGCCGATGTTCAGGTCCGCCACGCCCCAGGTCGGGGTGATCGGGATGATCGCGAAGGCGATCAGCAAGGCGCTCATGGCCACCACCGGTGCCAGGGTGAAGATCACCTTGTCGGCAAACGGCGGGGTCCAGTCTTCCTTGAAGAACATCTTCAGCATGTCGGCGGCGATCTGGAACATGCCGAACGGGCCAACGCGGTTCGGACCGTAACGGTCCTGCCACCAGCCCAGCAGGCGACGTTCGACGAAGCTGAGCAGGGCGCCCGCGACGACCACGGCCAACAGGATCACGATGGCCTTGACGACCGAGATGATCACGTCGATCACTTCAGGGGTGAACCAGGTCATTGCGCTGCCTCCTGCAGACCGTCAACGGTTTGGCCAAAGATCGCTGGAGGAATACCGGCGATGCCTTTAGGCAGTGCAACCAGGCCGGCACCCAGCTCTTCGTTGATGCGCAGCGGCAGGCGCAAGGTCTGGCCGGCCACGTTCAGGCTGAGCAGGGCACCGTCGTTGACGCCCAGGCGGTCGGCTTCGGATTTGGCCAGGGCCACGTAGGCGGTTGGAATGCGTTCTTGAACCGGCGCGGCCTTGGAAGAAGTCTCTTCGCTGCCGAACAGGTGGAAGAACGGCACCACTTGCCAGGTACCCGGGGCCGGGTTGAACGGACGCGGTACGGCAGCGAACCAGTTCAGCGAGTCACCGCTGCTCTCGATCAGGCGGGTGCCTGGGTCGCCAGCGCGGATATGCCCACCGACTTCGTCCTGGAACTTGTTCCAGGCCTGCGGCGAGTTCCAGCCCGGCGACCAGGCGAACGGCACCTGCTGCCGCGGTTCGGCCGAACCCGAATAGCCTTCCATGGAGAAGGCGAACGCGGTGTCGATGTCTTGCGGGGTCCGCGGTTCATGCACGCTGATGTCGGCGCGCATGGCGGTACGCCCGGAATAACGCAGCGGTTCACGGGCCAGCTTCAGGCCCTTGATGCGGAACGAGGCGGACGGTGCGGCATCGACAATCCGCGCCAGTTGCGGTGCGCTTGCAGCGGTAGCGGCGGTGACGTGGTCGAGCTGGGTCCAGTCGATCGGCTGGTTCAGCAGGGTCGCGCGCAGGGCATGCAGCCAGCGCCAGCCTTCATGAACCAGGATGCTGGCGTCCATGTATTTCGGATCGAACACCTGGAAGAAGCGCTGGGCGCGGCCTTCCTGGCTGACCAGGGTGCCGTCGCCTTCGGCGAAGGTGGCGGCTGGCAGTACCAGGTCGGCACGTTCGCTGGTGGCGGTTTTCTGGTGGTCGGCCACGATCAGCACCTTGGCGGCGTTGAGCGCAGCGTCAACCTTGGCCGCATCAGTGCGGGTGTACAGGTCGTTTTCCAGCACCACGATGGCGTCGGCGTTGCCGTCGGTCACTGCTTGCAGGGCGGCGTCCAGGGACTCGCCACCGAGCATGGCCAGGCCGAGGCTGTTGGCTTCCGGTACCACCAGGCTGATGGAGCCGTTCTTGTCGCGCAGCTTCAAGGCCTTGGCGATGTTGGCGGCGGCTTCGATCAGCGCCTTGGAACCCAGCGAGGTGCCGGCGATGATCAATGGGCGTTTGGCGGCCAGCAGGGCGCCGGCGATACGCTGGGCCAGTGCCACGGCTTCGGCGTCCAGGCCGTCGACGGCAGGCGCGCTGGCGTCAAGGGCGTGGGCCACGGCGAAACCGATGCGCGCCAGGTCGTCCGGTGCAGCGTGGACGCATTCTTCGGCGATGTCGTCGAGCTTGGTTTCAGCCAGGGAGGCGATAAACAGCGGGTTCAGCGCGTGCTGGCCGATGTTTTTCACTGCGGCGTCGAGCCAAGGCTGCACGCGCATGGCGTCGGCCATGGCTTCGGCCTTGCCTTTGACCGACTGGCGCAGCGACAGCGCGATACGCGCGGCGGTCTGGGTCAGGTCTTCACCGAGCACGAAGATCGCATCGTGGTCTTCGATGTCGCGCATGTTCGGTACCGGCAGCGGGCTGTCGTTCAGCACCTGCAGGACCAGGCGGATGCGCTCCAGCTCGCCGGCTTCGATACCGCTGTAGAAGTGCTCGGCACCGACCAGTTCGCGCAACGCGAAGTTGCTTTCGAGGCTGGCGCGCGGCGAACCGATACCGACGATGTTACGGCCACGCAGCAGGTCGGCGGCTTTATCCAGCGCCGCGTCCAGGCTCAGCTTGGCGCCATCGGCCAGCAGTGGCTGGCGCGGGCGGTCTTCGCGGTTGACATAGCCATAGCCGAAGCGGCCACGGTCACACAGGAAGTACTGGTTGACCGAGCCATTGAAGCGGTTTTCGATACGACGCAGTTCGCCGTAGCGCTCGCCCGGCGAGATGTTGCAACCGCTGGAGCAGCCATGGCAGATGCTCGGGGCGAATTGCATGTCCCACTTGCGGTTGTAGCGCTCGGAGTGAGTCTTGTCGGTGAACACACCGGTCGGGCAGACCTCGGTGAGGTTGCCGGAGAATTCGCTTTCGAGCACGCCGTCTTCAACACGACCGAAGTACACGTTGTCATGGGCGCCGAACACGCCGAGGTCGGTGCCGCCGGCGTAGTCCTTATAGAAACGCACGCAACGGTAGCAGGCGATGCAGCGGTTCATTTCGTGGGAGATGAACGGGCCGAGGTCCTGGTTCTGGTGGGTACGCTTGGTGAAGCGATAGCGGCGCTCGTTGTGGCCGGTCATCACCGTCATGTCTTGCAGGTGGCAGTGACCGCCTTCCTCACAGACCGGGCAGTCGTGGGGGTGGTTGGTCATCAGCCATTCGACGACACTGGCGCGGAACGCCTTGGATTCATCATCGTCGATGGAAATCCAGGTGTTGTCGGTGGCTGGGGTCATGCAGGACATGACGATACGACCACGGGTGTCGTTTTCGTCGGTGTACTGCTTGACCGCGCACTGGCGACAGGCACCGACGCTACCGAGCGCGGGGTGCCAGCAGAAATACGGGATGTCGAGGCCGAGTGACAGACATGCCTGTAACAGGTTGTCTGCCCCATCGACTTCGAGCGCTTTGCCGTCTACGTGGATAGTGGCCATGGTTCAAAGTTCTTCGTTGGCCCGTTGTCAGCGGGCGTGGCTAATGGAATCTTGTTATTCATGTGCATCTACACAGCCATAAAGGCGTCCGCACATGAGAAAAGCGAAGGGCACGAACCCTTCGCTTCTTTAAGCGTTACGCACCGACCATGGTCGGTGATACCACCTGAGTGAGTTCGCCCGCGCGGGTTGGCGCGATGCCGGCCTCGAATTCAGGGCGGAAGTATTTGATTGCGCTGCCCAACGGCTCCACGGCGCCCGGTGCGTGAGCACAGAAGGTCTTGCCTGGGCCGAGGAAACCAACCAGCCCGAGCAGGGTTTCGATGTCACCCTCGCGGCCTTCACCGTTTTCCAGGGCCATCAGCAGCTTGACGCTCCACGGCAGACCGTCACGGCACGGGGTGCAGAAGCCGCAGGATTCACGGGCAAAGAACTGCTCCATGTTGCGCAGCAACGAGACCATGTTCACCGTGTTGTCCACCGCCATCGCCAGGCCGGTCCCCATGCGGGTGCCCACCTTGCCGATGCCGCCGGCATACATCTGTGCGTCGAGGTGCTCGGGCAGCAGGAAGCCGGTGCCGGCGCCGCCTGGCTGCCAGGCTTTCAAGGTGTAGCCGTCGCGCATGCCGCCGGCGTAGTCCTCGAACAGCTCGCGCGCGGTTACGCCGAACGGCAGCTCCCACAGGCCAGGGTTCTTGACCTTGCCGGAGAAGCCCATGAGCTTGGTGCCCATGTCTTCACTGCCTTCGCGGGCCAACGATTTGTACCAGTCCACGCCGTCGGCGATGATCGCCGGCACGTTGCACAGGGTCTCGACGTTGTTCACACAGGTCGGCTTGCCCCACACGCCCACGGCGGCAGGGAAGGGCGGCTTGGAGCGCGGGTTGGCGCGGCGGCCTTCGAGGGAGTTGATCAGTGCGGTTTCTTCACCGCAGATATAACGCCCGGCGCCGGTGTGCACGAACAGCTCGAAGTCAAAACCCGAACCGAGGATGTTCTTGCCCAGCAGGCCCGCCGCCTTGGCTTCGGCCACGGCACGGTTGAGGTGCTTGGCGGCGGTGGTGTATTCACCGCGCAGGAAGATATAGCCACGGTAAGTTTTCAGCGCGCGGGCACTGATCAGCATGCCTTCGATCAGCAGATGGGGCAGTTGCTCCATCAGCATGCGGTCTTTCCAGGTGTTGGGCTCCATTTCATCCGCGTTGCACAGCAGGTAGCGGATGTTGATGGATTCGTCTTTGGGCATCAGGCCCCACTTCACGCCCGTGGGAAAACCTGCGCCGCCACGGCCTTTGAGACCGGCGTCTTTCACGGTCTGGACGATGTCGTCCTGGGCCATGTCGGCGAAGGCTTTGCGCGCGGCTGCATAGCCGTTCTTGGCCTGGTACTCGTCGAGCCACACGGGTTCGCCGTCGTCACGCAGGCGCCAGGTCAGCGGGTGGGTCTCGGCCGAACGCTTGATCAGGTTGGCCGGGCCGAAGGAAGTCAGGGTCATGGGTAGCCCTCGAGCAATTGGGTCACGCCAGCAGGCTGCACGTCACCGAATGTGTCGTCGTCGATCATCAACGCCGGCGCCTTGTCGCAGTTGCCCAGGCAGCACACCGGCAGCAGCGTGAAGCGGCCGTCGGCGGTGGTCTGGCCGAGGCCGATGCCCAGCTTGGCCTGGATTTCGCTGACCACGGACTCGTGGCCACCGATGTAGCAGACCATGCTGTCGCACACGCGAATGATGTGGCGGCCGACCGGCTGGCGGAAGATCTGGCTGTAGAACGTCGCCACGCCTTCAACGTCGCTGGCGGGGATGCCGAGGATCTCGCCGATGGCGTAGAGGGCGCCGTCCGGCACCCAGCCACGTTCCTTCTGGACGATCTTCAAGGCTTCGATCGACGCCGCGCGCGGGTCTTCGTAGTGATGCAGCTCGTGCTCGATGGCCGAGCGCTCAGTTTCACTCAAGGTGAAACGGTCTGTCTGGATAAGCGTGCTGTTCATGCTTAGCGGTCCACGTCGGCCATAACGAAATCGATACTACCCAGGTACGCAATCAAGTCCGCGACCATCTCGCCTTTGATCACCGAAGGGATCTGCTGCAAGTGCGGGAAGCTTGGGGTGCGAATCCGGGTGCGGTAGCTCATGGTGCCGCCATCGCTCGTCAGGTAATAACTGTTGATGCCCTTGGTCGCTTCAATCATCTGGAAGGACTCGTTGGCCGGCATCACCGGGCCCCACGAGACTTGCAGGAAGTGCGTGATCAGGGTTTCGATGTGCTGCAGCGTGCGCTCTTTGGGCGGCGGCGTGGTCAGCGGGTGATCCGCCTTGTACGGGCCGGCCGGCATGTTGCGCATGCACTGCTCGATGATCTTCAGGCTCTGGCGCATTTCTTCGACGCGCACGATGCAGCGGTCGTAGGCATCGCCGTTGGCCGCCAGCGGCACTTCAAACTCAAAGTTTTCGTAGCCGGAGTAAGGGCGCGCCTTGCGCAGGTCGAAGTCCAGGCCGGTCGCGCGCAGGCTTGGGCCCGTGACGCCCCATTCCAGCGCTTCCTTGGTGTTGTACTGGGCGACGCCGATGGTACGACCCTTGAGAATGCTGTTGTCCAAGGCGGCTTTCTGGTATTCGTCCAGGCGCTTGGGCATCCAGTCGATGAATTCCTTGACCAGGCGTTCCCAGCCGCGTGGGAGGTCGTGCGCAACGCCGCCGATGCGGTACCAGGCAGGGTGCAGCCGGAAACCGGTGATCGCTTCGATCACGGTGTAGGCTTTCTGGCGGTCGGTAAAGGTGAAGAACACTGGCGTCATGGCGCCCACGTCCTGGATGTAGGTGCCCAGGAACAGCAGGTGGCTGGTGATGCGGAAGAACTCGGCCATCATGATGCGGATGGTGTCGACGCGGTCCGGTACCTTGATGCCGGCCAGCTTCTCGACCGAGAGCACGTACGGCAGGTTGTTCATCACGCCGCCGAGGTAGTCGATACGGTCGGTGTACGGAATGTAGCTGTGCCACGACTGGCGCTCGCCCATCTTCTCGGCACCACGGTGGTGGTAGCCGATGTCCGGTACGCAGTCGACGATTTCTTCACCGTCCAACTGCAGGATAATACGGAAGGCACCGTGGGCCGAAGGGTGGTTCGGGCCCAGGTTGAGGAACATGTAGTCCTCGTTGGTGCCGGAGCGCTTCATGCCCCAGTCTTCCGGGTTGAAGCGCGCAGCTTCTTCCTCAAGCTGTTGCTTGGCCAGGGTGAGGCTGAAAGGGTCGAACTCGGTGGCGCGCGCCGGGAAGTCCTTGCGCAGCGGGTGACCTACCCAGGTCGGTGGCATCATGATGCGGGTCAGGTGCGGGTGCCCCGGGAAGTCGATGCCGAACATGTCCCAGACTTCACGCTCGTACCAGTTGGCGTTCGGCCAGATTCCGGTGACGGTCGGTACGCTCAGGTCGCTTTCAGACAGGGCAACCTTGAGCATCACGTCGCTGTTACGTTCCAGCGACATCAAGTGGTAGAACACGGTGAAATCGGCGCCGCTCGGCAACCCCTGGCGCTTGGTGCGCAGACGCTCGTCCACGCCATGCAGGTCATAGAGCATGACGTAGGGCTTGGGCAGGTTGCGCAGGAAGGTCAGGACTTCGATGAGCCTGGCGCGGGCAACCCACAGCACGGGCATGCCGGTGCGGGTCTCCTGAGCGGTGAACGCCTCGGCGCCAAAACGGTTGTTCAGTTCGACGACCACGTCCTGGTCGTTTGCCTTATAAGGCGGGATGTACAGAGCACTGCCTGTAGTCATGGTTTTTTATCGCTTTCGGTCAACGTAAAGAATGAAGCCAGGTTTTCGTTCTATAAAAGAAGCGGGCTGGATCAGACTTCGTCGGGGCTGCGCAGGTTGGTGACTGCGATTCGCTGTTCGCGGCGCTGTTCCTTTTGGGACGGCATCTCGGCGCGGTACACGCCTTGATCACCGACGACCCAGGAAAGCGGGCGACGCTCCTTGCCAATCGATTCCTGCAACAGCATCAAGCCTTGCAGGAAAGCTTCGGGACGGGGCGGGCAGCCGGGCACGTAGACATCCACGGGGAGGAACTTGTCGACCCCCTGCACTACGGAATAGATGTCGTACATACCGCCGGAATTGGCACAGGCGCCCATGGAAATGACCCATTTGGGTTCCAGCATCTGTTCATACAGGCGCTGGATAATGGGGGCCATTTTCAGGAACGGCGTACCGGCGATAACCATGAAATCCGCCTGGCGCGGTGATGCCCGGATGACTTCGGCGCCAAAGCGCGCGATGTCGTGGGGCGCCGTGAAGGCGGTGGTCATTTCCACGTAGCAGCACGAAAGACCGAAGTTGTACGGCCACAGGGAGTTTTTGCGCCCCCAGTTGACCGCGCCATTCAGCACGTCTTCCAGCTTGCCCATGTAGATGTTTTTGTGGACTTGGTCTTCTAACGGGTCGGAAACGGTTTCGCGTTCGCCGATGGGGTACTGCTCGTTAGGAGCGTCCGGGTTGATCCTGGTGAGATTGTATTGCATCGCCAAAGCCTCATTGTTTCAGCTTCGCTTGCCGCTTGCGACGAGCTTCCGGAGCCCAGTCAAGGGCGCCCACTCGGAACAGGTAGACAAGACCTGCCAACAGAATTGCTATGAAAACGAGAGCTTCGACGAATCCGGTCCAGCCGCTTTCGCGGACGGACACAGACCAGGCAAAGAGAAAGAGGGCTTCGATATCGAAGATCACGAAGAGCATCGCGACCAGATAGAATTTGGCTGAGAGCCGCAAGCGGGCGCCACCTGTAGGTAGCATGCCCGACTCGAACGGTTCGTTTTTGCTGCGGCCCCAGGCTTTTGACCCGAGGAGGCTGGAGACGCCGAGCATGAAAGCGCAAAGGCCTACAACACCGAGGAGGAAAATGGCAAAGCCCCAGTTGTGGGCCATGAGTCCTGTCGCGTCGGTCATGCTGGAAATCCTTAACAGAGAGCAAAGGTCTCTGAGCTCGAAAAAGTAACGATGCAGTGACGATATGTCGCACTGCAATCAATCGCGGTGATTTTATGGCTAAACACCGGGCAAGTAAAATTCCTGTGGCGAAATTATTCGATGGAATAAGCACATAGTGCACCGTTGTGGGGCTGTAGCCCTTGCAGCATGGGCATTAGCGGGCTTTTGAACAATTGCGTTTTGTTTGACCGGTAAGAAAGTTTTCATGGTTTAAATGATAATGAATATTGTTTGCGCAGGGTTTAAGCGAATGTTTCTCGTGTGGCGGGGGAAGTTGCCGTTACTTGTGTGATTGTCGCCGGTTGATGGAACGGATTTTGTAACCGATTTATCTGCAGCGAATACCGCTCTGGATCAAGGTTTTGCACAAAATCTTCAGGCTGATCGCATTCCAATGTGGGAGGGGGCTTGCCCTAATGCAAGTCAGCTAAGCGTACACCACCGTCTGTAGGAGCGAGCTTGCTCGCGAAAAACGTCAACGATAACGCGTGCTTCCTGAATAAACGCGGTGCCTGTGAGTTTTTCGCGAGCAAGCTCGCTCCTACAAAAAGCCTTAACTGACTGGCATTAGGGCTTGCCCCCGATGGCGGTGGATCAGCAACAGATGTGCTGACTGGCACTCAGCAATCGGGAGCAAGCCCCCTCCCACAGTTGATTTTGGGTGTGACTGAAACAAAAAAAACGCCCCGAACCAGTCGGGGCGTGATGTTGTGCGGCACTGCGGTTAGGTCTTCCCTGGGGCCGCAATGGCCGGGTACTCAGTCACTCAGTGGAACTGCTCTTCTTCGGTCGAACCGGTCAGCGCGGTCACGGACGAGGTGCCGCCCTGGATCACGGTGGTCATGTCGTCGAAGTAGCCGGTGCCCACTTCCTGCTGGTGCGCCACAAAGGTATAGCCTTTGGCGGCGTCAGCGAACTCCTGCTCCTGCAGCTTCACGTAGGCGGTCATGTCGTTGCGGGCGTAGTCGTGCGCCAGGCTGAACATGCTGTGCCACATGTTGTGAATGCCGGCCAGGGTGATGAACTGGTGCTTGTAGCCCATGGCCGACAGTTCACGCTGGAACTTGGCAATGGTCGCGTCGTCCAGGTTCTTCTTCCAGTTGAAGGAAGGCGAGCAGTTGTAGGACAGCAGCTGGTCCGGGTATTCCTTTTTGATCGCTTCGGCGAAGCGGCGGGCTTCGTCCAGGTCCGGCTTGGCGGTTTCGCACCAGATCAGGTCGGCGTACGGTGCGTAGGCCAGGCCGCGAGCGATCGCCTGGTCGAGGCCGGCGCGTACTTTGTAGAAGCCTTCCTGGGTGCGTTCGCCGGTCACGAACGGTTGGTCGTACGGGTCGCAGTCCGAGGTCAGCAGGTCGGCGGCGTTGGCATCGGTGCGCGCCAGGATGATGGTCGGCGTACCGGCAACGTCAGCGGCCAAGCGGGCAGCGGTCAGCTTCTGTACAGCTTCCTGGGTTGGGACCAGTACTTTGCCGCCCATGTGGCCGCATTTTTTCACCGAAGCCAGCTGGTCTTCGAAGTGAACGCCGGCGGCGCCCGCCTCGATCATGCTCTTCATCAGCTCGTAGGCGTTGAGTACGCCACCGAAACCGGCTTCAGCGTCAGCCACGATCGGCGCGAAGTAATCGATGTAGCCTTGGTCGCCCGGGCCTTTACCGGCTTTCCACTGGATCTGGTCGGCGCGACGGAACGCGTTGTTGATGCGCTTGACCACGGTTGGCACCGAGTCCACCGGGTACAGCGATTGGTCGGGGTACATGGATTCAGCGGAGTTGTTATCCGCTGCCACTTGCCAGCCGGACAGGTAGATCGCCTGGATGCCGGCTTTTACCTGTTGCACTGCCTGGCCGCCTGTGAGGGCGCCCATGCAGTTGACGAAATCTTTGTCGGGACGGAAGGACGGCTTGGCGCCTTGGGTGACCAGGTTCCACAGCTTCTCGGCGCCGAGTTTTGCAAAGGTGTGCTCGGGTTGGACCGAGCCACGCAGGCGGACGACGTCAGCAGCGGAATAAGCGCGGGTCACGCCTTTCCAGCGTGGGTTTTCAGCCCAGTCTTTCTCAAGGGCTGCAATTTGCTGTTCACGTGTCAGTGCCATGTAGATAAACCTCGTCGTCGCGTCTTGTAGGGTTCGAAGGCCCTTGCCAGGGCCCCTGATAAGCGGGAGCGAGGCCATCATGCACAGCCTTTTTGAGGGCGTCAAATGTTTTGTAGTGCTTTTTTTCGAGCACTACATATTTGTTCTTGGACGACTCGGCAGTCAGTTTTTGGTGCTTCAGTTCAGCGTGTCGACCTTGACCCGCAAAGTCAGGTCATCGCGGCCCTGAGTAGAGTAGCTGCGGGTTGTAGAGGATTTGTCGGCTTGGGTTTCGCGGTTGACGCCGGCCAGGGAGATCCACTCGCCCAGGCGCCCGCTGACGCTTGTGTCGGTACTTTGCACGTTCACTACATCGGGACGTTCCTGGCTCATGCGGTCACGGTTGGTACTGATGGCGAGGTGAACGGTCTCGCCGGTGACGCTGGCGGTCACGTAGAAACCCTGGGTGACGTTGCGATACTGGGTCTGGTTCTGCAGGCGCCCGTAGCTGTCCTGCTGGGTGGTGGTCAGCGGTACGCTTTGACCGACCTGGATCAGCGCGGGTACGCCTTCGCTGGCCTGGATCTGCTGGATGCCGCCGTCGCGGCTGGTAGTGCCGTAGCTGATGATGCGGGTCTGGCTGTCGCCGCTGTTCTGCTGATTGTTTTCGTTGGTGTCGACGGTGATCAGCAGGCGCTTGGCAGGGGTGTCGAGTTGAGAGAGCAGGGTGCGCAGGTCCTGGATTTTGCCGGGGTCGGCGTTAATGATCAGTTGATTGCCGTAGGCACTCACGGTGCCGTCCTTGCCGATGAAGTTCTGCGCCACGGGCAGCAGGTCGGCGCTGGTGCGGTTGCTCAGGTTGACGACTTGGGTGTCAGCCATGGCCGAAACGCTGGCGGTCAGGAGGAGGGCGGTGAGCAGGGTGCGTAGGAACATGTCCGTGATCTCGGCGAGTCAAAGGCTGGATAGTGCCAGTTTGTCGGCCTGGCGGGTCGCAAGTTGAATACTAGACGGCAAAATGCCCTGGCAAGGCAGGGCATTCTGGGGTGTTGCTGGAATAGCCATCGGGGGCAAGCCCCCTCCCACACTGACTGGGTTCACAGGTCAAAATGTGGGAGGGGGCTTGCCCCCGATGGCAGCGCTGCGGTCTCGGCTCAGCCCTCGCGCACCATATCAACATGGGGAATCCCGACTTCAAGGAATTCATCGCTGACGATCCTGAAGCCCAGCCGCTCATAAAACGGCGCCGCGTACACCTGCGCACTGAGGAATTGCCGGGTCTGGCCACGCTTCTCGGCTTGGCCGATCACCGCTTCCATCAGCTTGTCGCCGACTTTAAGCCCGCGCCAGTCCTTGAGCACCGATACGCGTCCGATTTCGCCACTGGGCAGCAAGCGAGCGGTGCCAATCGGAAAGTCGCCTTCGAATGCCAGGAAATGCATTGCGCCGGCGTCGTCCGCGTCCCACTCCAGCTCCGGTGGGACCGATTGTTCAGCGATGAATACCGCTTCACGAATGCGCCGAATCTCGTCGATATCCTTTCGCCAGTCCGCGACACTTACGTGAATCTTATTCATCCGCAAACCCCAGGCTGCCTTGCTTGACCAGTTCGCACAGCAGGTCGCGACCGTCTTCGTCCGCCAGCCAAACGCCCAGATTTTCGTTGTGCAGGGCGTCTGCCGAGCACACCAGTTTCAACAGTTCGCGCAGTTTGCCCGGCAGGTAACGGCTCTGGCCGCTGGCGAACAGCAGCACATCGTCGTCCACTTCCGACCAGGCCAGGCGCGCGCTCGGGTTGCGTACCAGGATCGCGCCGTCTTGCAGGCTGCTGATGAAATCGTCCTCGCCCAACTCTTCACCTGCCACCAGCTCCGGGTAGCGCGGTTCGGTCATGAACTGGCCGAACCAGGTCAGCAGCATGCGCTCGTCGCTCATGTGCTCGGCCAACAGGCTCTTGAGGCGGTCCAGAGCGTCGCTCTGGATCTGGTGCGGGTCGCTGACTGGCTGGGCGTCGGCGTCGGTGTAGCGCTCTTCGTCGGTCAGGTACTGGCTGAGGAAGTCGGTGAAGTGGGTCAGCACTTCGGCGGCGCTTGGGGCGCGAAAGCCCACCGAGTAAGTCATGCAGTCGTCTTCGGCGATGCCGAAGTGCGCCAGGCGCGGCGGCAGGTACAGCATGTCGCCCGGCTCGAGCACCCATTCGGCACTTTCTTCGAATTCGGCGAGGATGCGCAGATCGGCGTGCTGCAGCAGCGCGCTTTCAGAGCTGCACATCTGGCCGATCTTCCAATTGCGCTTGCCCTGGGCTTGCAGCAGGAACACATCGTAGTTGTCGAAGTGCGGACCGACGCTGCCACCCGGCGCGGCGAAGCTGATCATCACATCGTCGATGCGCCAGCTTGGCAGGAAGCGGAAATGCTCTAGCAATTCGGCAACTTCCGGCACGAACTGGTCGACCGCCTGCACCAGCAGGGTCCACTCACGCTCGGGCAGGGTGCTGAAGGCATCTTCGGCGAACGGGCCGCGACGCAGTTCCCACGGACGCTCGCCGTGTTCGATCACCAGGCGCGATTCGACTTCCTCTTCCAGCGCCAGGCCGGCCAGTTCGTCGGCGTCGATCGGGCTTTCGAAATCAGGGATGGCCTGGCGGATCAACAGCGGTTT
The DNA here is from genome assembly GCF_003852275.1 of Pseudomonas sp. R4-39-08. Lineage (NCBI taxonomy): Bacteria > Pseudomonadati > Pseudomonadota > Gammaproteobacteria > Pseudomonadales > Pseudomonadaceae > Pseudomonas > Pseudomonas sp. R4-39-08. Next base: position 3,532,647 of record NZ_CP027733.1, on the reverse strand, counting down.
TTTCTGCCAGTAGTCGCGCAGGAATTCCCGTGCCGTGATGCCGCCCAGAAGTTGAAGAGGGATATCAGGATTCATGTGTAACCTATTGAAAAAAAGCACTTTTAAGACAGGAATAAAAACGCCCGGCGCGGCCGGGCGTCTCAAGGGGCTCGCGTGGATCAGATGCGCTTGGCTTGCTCTACAGCGTTACCGATGTAGTTGGCTGGGGTGAGCAGTTTCAGCTCGGCCTTGGCAGCGGCTGGCATGTCCAGGCCATCGATGAAAGTTTGCAGTGCGTCGGAGGTAATCCCCTTGCCGCGCGTCAACTCTTTGAGCTTCTCGTAGGGGTTTTCGATGTTATAGCGGCGCATTACGGTCTGGATCGGCTCGGCCAGCACTTCCCAGCAGGCGTCCAGGTCAGCGGCGATTTTCTGCTCGTTGAGTTCCAGCTTGCTGATGCCTTTGAGGCTGGCTTCGTACGCGATCACGCTGTGGGCAAAGCCCACGCCGAGGTTGCGCAGTACGGTGGAGTCGGTCAGGTCGCGCTGCCAGCGCGAGATCGGCAGCTTGCTGGCCAGGTGCTGGAACAGGGCGTTGGCGATACCCAGGTTGCCTTCGGAGTTTTCGAAGTCGATCGGGTTGACCTTGTGCGGCATGGTCGACGAACCGATTTCACCGGCAATGGTGCGCTGCTTGAAATAGCCCAGGGAGATGTAGCCCCAGATATCGCGATCGAAGTCGATCAGGATGGTGTTGAAGCGCGCGATTGCGTCGAACAGCTCGGCAATGTAGTCGTGGGGTTCGATTTGCGTGGTGTAGGGGTTGAAGCCCAGGCCCAGCTCGTCTTCGATGAAGGCGCGGGCGTTGGCTTCCCAGTCGATCTCGGGGTAGGCCGACAGGTGGGCGTTGTAGTTGCCCACGGCACCGTTGATCTTGCCAAGCAATGGCACGGCGGCGACTTGAGCGATCTGGCGCTCCAGGCGGTACACCACGTTGGCCAGTTCTTTGCCCAGGGTGGTCGGCGAGGCCGGCTGGCCGTGGGTGCGCGAGAGCATCGGCACGGCGGCGAAACGGATCGCCAGCTCGCGGATGGCCTCGGCGGTCTGGCGCATCAGCGGCAGCATCACCTCATCACGGCCTTCGCGCAGCATCAGGGCGTGGGACAGGTTGTTGATGTCCTCGCTGGTGCAGGCAAAGTGGATGAACTCGCTGACTTGGGCCAGTTCCGGCAGCTTGGCCGCCTGCTCCTTGAGCAGGTACTCAATGGCTTTGACGTCGTGGTTGGTGGTGCGCTCGATCTCTTTCACACGCTCGGCGTGCTCCAGGGAGAAGTTTTCCGCCAGGGTGTTCAAGACAGCGTTGGCTTCGGCGGAAAACGCCGGCACTTCGCTGATGGCAGGGTGAGCGGCCAGGCGCTGGAGCCAGCGCACTTCAACCAGGACACGGGCACGGATCAGGCCGTACTCGCTGAAAATAGGGCGCAGGGCCTGGGTCTTGCCGGCGTAGCGGCCGTCAACAGGGGAAACCGCAGTGAGCGAAGAAAGCTGCATGGGGTGTTCTCGGACAGTCGGGCAACGAAATGGGGCGCGTATCATACATGAAAATATTCGCCGGTCCGTCGCCAACTGACCGGCGTATTACGCGTAACAGCTTGAAAAAGGTCTGCTGGTGCGACTTATTCGTTGCGCATCAACGGGTAAAGCTCTTTGAGCAATTTGCGCCGGCTGATTACCAGTTGCCAGCGATGGCCACCCAACTGGCGCCACAACCGCGCCGAACGAATACCCGCCAGGAGCAGGGCGCGGATTTTCGAGGCGTTGTTCGGTTGCTGCAGGTTGCGCATGTCGCCGTGCACCTGAATGCGCTGGCGCAGGGTGCTCAGAGTGTCCTGGTACAGCGCGCCACAGGCGGCGATCACGTTCTCGTGGGCCGGGCCGAAGTGCTCCACCTGGGACTGGATCTGCGGCAGGCGCTTGCCAATGGTTTCCAGCAGGTCGTCGCGCTTGGCCAGTTGACGCTCCAGGCCGAGCATCGACAGGGCGTAGCGCAGGGGTTCGCGCTGCAGGGTGCTGGGGTCGCGTTCCAGGGCGCCGATCAGGGCGCGGTAACCTTCACGCAGCGCCAGGTCGTCGCCACCGTAGACTTCCAGGGTGTCCTTGGGGTCGCGGATCAGCAGGCTGCCGAGCATGCAGGTCAGGCCCGCCTCGGTGACCTGGCCGGTCTTGGCGATCTTGTCCACCAGCACCGCCGCAAGGAAAACCCCGCCCAGTGCGGTCAACTGCTCCTGGGTCGGGCTCATGCCGGGTTGCTCCAGGCTTGCGCAACTTCAATCACGCCGCCGCCCAGGCAGATGTCGCCGTCATAGAACACCACGGATTGGCCAGGGGTGACTGCGCGCTGCGGGTCATCGAAGGTGGCACGGTAGCCGGTAGCGGTTTTTTCCAGGGTGCAGGGCTGGTCGCTCTGGCGATAGCGCACTTTGGCGGTCAGGCGGCGCGGGGTGCTCAGGTCGATGGGGTTGACCCAATAGATTTCTGAAGCGAGCAGGGCGCCGGAGAACAGCAAGGGATGCTCATTGCCTTGGCCGACGATCAGCACATTGTTTTCCAGATCCTTGACCAGCACGTACCACGGCTCTTCGCCGGCATCTTTCAAGCCGCCGATGCCCAGGCCCTGGCGCTGACCAATGGTGTGGTACATCAGGCCGTGGTGACGGCCGATCACTTCACCGTCGGTGGTCTTGATCTCGCCCGGTTGTGCCGGCAGGTATTGCTTGAGGAAATCGCTGAAGCGGCGCTCGCCGATAAAGCAGATTCCGGTGGAATCCTTCTTCTTGGCGGTGGCCAGGCCGTGTTGTTCGGCGATCCTGCGCACTTCGGGCTTTTCCAGCTCGCCCACCGGGAACAGGGTCTTGGCGATCTGTTCACCGCCCACGGCGTGCAGGAAGTAGCTCTGGTCCTTGTTCGGGTCCAGGCCCTTGAGCAGTTCGGTGCGGCCATCGATATCGCGGCGGCGCACATAGTGGCCGGTGGCAATCAGGTCGGCGCCGAGCATCATCGCGTAGTCGAGGAACGCCTTGAACTTGATCTCGCGGTTGCACAGGATATCCGGGTTCGGCGTGCGCCCGGCCTTGTATTCGGCCAGGAAGTGCTCGAACACATTGTCCCAGTACTCGGCGGCGAAGTTGGCGGTGTGCAGCTTGATACCGATCTTGTCGCACACGGCCTGGGCGTCCGCGAGGTCGTCCATCGCGGTGCAGTATTCCGTTCCATCGTCTTCTTCCCAGTTCTTCATGAACAGGCCTTCCACCTCATAACCCTGCTCCATGAGCAGAACGGCGGAAACGGAAGAATCCACGCCGCCGGACATACCGACGATGACGCGCTTCTTTTGTGTGTCAGAAGGGGCTGGATCACGCATAGGGTTTCAACGGGTGTCTTGAAAAAGGACGCGATTCTAGCAGGCCTGGGCCCGCAAGGCTAAAGAGAAGGACGGATCAATTCCAGGCTGTGACGCTGGCCGGCCAGATAATCATCGATACAGCGGATGATCAGCTCGCTGCGCCAGTCGTCGCGCAGTTCCATCAGTTCGTCACGGGTCAGCCAGCGGGCGCGCAGGATGCCTTCGTCGAGTTGGTACTCCGGGTGGTGTTTCAGGGCCTTGGCGATGAAGCAGACCCGTTGATAGGTCACGCCATTGCTCGGGGCTGTGTACAGGTAGATGCCGACGATGCCGGTGGCTTCGACGTCCCAGCCGGTCTCTTCGAGAGTTTCGCGCACAGCGGCTTCGGTCAGGGTTTCGTTCGGGTCGAGATGGCCGGCCGGCTGGTTGAGCACAGCGCGACCGCCCTTGAGTTCCTCGACCATCAGGAAACGGCCATTGTCTTCGACGATCGTGGCGACAGTGATGTGGGGGAGCCAGGTCATGAAAGCCTCTCGATTCAGGATACAACGCGCTCTTCAAGCAGAATTGCGGTCAGTGTGGGAGGGGGCTTGCTCCCGCTAGCGGTATGTCAGCCAGTACATTGGCGGCTGACACGCCGCGATCGGGGCAAGCCCCCTCCCACATTTGGATTCGGTTTCTTCAGAGCTGATGCATAAGCAATCTGCATGATACATCTGACATTTTATGATTTTACCGATTTCAGCGCATGGCGCAGCTTATCTCTCCAGGACTATCAGTTTGGAGAGTGTCATGAACCGGTTGCTCATAAACGCTACCAAGTGCGCCTCACATCGCCGCTGCCCATAACCTTCATTCTGCTGTGGAGTTCCGGCTACATCGGCGGTGCGTTCGGTGTGCGTTATGGCGAGCCCTTCACCATGACGTTCTATCGATTTGCCTTGGCTGCCCTCGTGTTCCTGGGGGTGGCGCTCGTCATCAAGGCGCAGTGGCCCCGGCGGCTTACGCCTTACCTTCATGCGGCGGCAGTCGGCCTGCTTTTGCAAGCCCTGCAATTCGGCGGTCTCTACACCGGGATAAGTCAGGGCGTCCCAGCTGGGCAGGCGGCGTTGATCGTCGGGCTGATGCCGGTGTTCGTCGTGATCGGTGCCTATTTCTGCTTGGGTGAACAATTGAGTTGGCGCGATCTGCCGGGTTCGATCCTGGGTGTTGGCGGCGTGGCCATCGTCGTGGCCAGCAGTTTTTTTGGCTCCGAGGCGTCAGTTGGCGGTTACGGCGCGGTGGGCTTAGCGCTATTGGGTATCACGCTTGGCACGCTCTATCAGAAGCGTTTTCTTGGCGGGGTGAATCTATGGGTGGGTTGTTTCATACAGATGGCTACCGCGTCACTGGTCATGTTGCTGTTGGCATATACCACCGAAACCATGCAGGTGACTGAGTTGGCTCCGTTCGCAGCATCGGTAGCCTGGATCACGCTGATGAACTCCGTGGGTGCGCTGACGCTGCTCTATTTGATGATTCGGCGCGGGGAGGCGAGCAAAGCGACGAACTTGTTTCATGTGATTCCAGCGGTCACGCAGATTATGGCGTCGTTGGTGTTGGGTGAGGTGCCGGGTGTGATTGCGATTGTGGGATTTGTTGTTTCAGGAGCGGGGGTTTATTGGATGAATCATGCGCGTGCCAGGTAGGCAGCCTTGACAGCCATAGCAGGCGCCTTGCACTAATGGCGCGGAATAGTTACTCACGCGCATGGGTGTGTCATGAGAGTCAATCTTGATATCCAGTCGCTGCGCAGTTTCCTCAAAGTCGCGGAGCTGGGCAGTTTCACACGGGCCGCGCAGGCGTTGAGCCTGACCCAGCCGGCAATCAGCCAGCAGGTTCGACGACTTGAGGATTTGCTGGGTGTCGAGCTTTTTGCCCGCGACAACCGTCAGGTGTTGCTCACCCTTGAAGGGGAGCGCCTGACCGGCTATGCCCAGCAGATGGTCAGCGTTAACGACAAGGTGGGGAGCCTGTTTGATGTCAGCCGCACTCAAGAATCCGTGACGCTGGGTATACCCGAATATTTCAGCGAGGAAATTCTGCAGCGCGTTATTCCTGCTGTGGCGCTCGAGTTGCCTTCAGTGCGAATTGTGGTCAAGGTCGCACGTTCCATGCTGCTCGCCGAGGCGTTCAGTGAAGGAAGAATCGATATTGGCCTGATGATTGATGAGTTGCCAAAAGTCGCAGGTGTGCCTTTACATGCACTTTCGTTGATGTGGCTGGGTGGCGAGCGCGCGGCAGCCCCCATGGAACGGCAGGAAATTTCGCTGGCTTTGTTCAAGGCGCCCTGCATCTTCAGGAGCCTGGCGATTCGGCGCTTGGAGGAGAGTGGGGTCAGGTGGCGCTGTGTGTATGAGTCTGAAGACTTGATGTCGTTGCGTTCAGCTGTCCAGGCGGGCGTCGGCGTGACGCTTTTACCCTGGTTTGCCCAAGTGCCGGGCTTGAAAGGCGTCGAAGCGCTCGCGCATTTGCCCGCCCTGCCGGGGTTTGGCGTCGAACTCAAGCAGAGGCTGGGTTGGGAGCCTTGGTACGCGTCGCAGTTGCTGGCGATTATCGAGGCTGCTTGGCGCGGGGAATACGGCGCTGCATAAGCCCTGAAAACACAAACCCCGGCACTCGGCCGGGGTTTGTGGTATCGCTTTACAACCTTACTTCAACTTGGCAATCGCCGCATTCAGCGTGTTGCTTGGGCGCATGGCCTTGCTGGTCAGCTCCGGGTTCGGCGCGTAGTAGCCGCCGATGTCCACTGGCTTGCCCTGTACGGCGTTGAGCTCGGCAACGATGGTTGCTTCGTTCGCGGCCAGGGTCTTGGCCAGTTCGCCGAACTGCGCTTGCAGTGCCGTGTCTTCGGTCTGGGCGGCCAGGGCCTGGGCCCAGTACAGTGCCAGGTAGAAGTGGCTGCCGCGGTTGTCGATGTTGCCGACTTTGCGCGATGGCGACTTGTTGTTGTCGAGGAACTGGCCGGTGGCCTGGTCCAGGGTCTTGGACAGGACCAGGGCTTTCGGGTTGTTGTACGTCACGCCCAGGTGCTCGAGGGACGCGGCCAGGGCCAGGAACTCGCCCAGGGAATCCCAGCGCAGGAAGTTTTCTTCCAGCAGCTGCTGCACGTGTTTCGGCGCCGAACCGCCGGCGCCGGTTTCGAACAGGCCGCCGCCGTTCATCAGTGGCACGATCGACAGCATCTTGGCGCTGGTGCCCAGCTCCATGATCGGGAACAGGTCGGTCAGATAGTCGCGCAGTACGTTACCGGTCACCGAGATGGTGTCCAGGCCCTTGCGGGTGCGTTCCAGGGTGAACTTCATCGCGTCGACCGGGGCCATGATGCGGATGTCCAGGCCTTCGGTGTTGTGGTCTTTCAGGTAGGCCTGAACTTTCTCGACCACCACGCCATCGTGAGCGCGCTGAGGGTCCAGCCAGAAGATGGCCGGGGTGTTGCTGGCGCGGGCACGGTTGACGGCGAGCTTGACCCAATCCTGGATCGGCGCGTCTTTGGTCTGGCACATGCGGAAGATATCGCCCGCTTCGACGTTCTGTTCCATCAGCAGGTTGCCCTTGCTGTCGGTGACGCGGACTACGCCGTCAGCCTTGATCTGGAAGGTCTTGTCGTGGGAGCCGTACTCTTCGGCTTTCTTCGCCATCAGGCCAACGTTTGGCACGCTGCCCATGGTGGTGGGATCGAAGGCGCCATTGGCCTTGCAGTCTTCGATGACCGCCTGGTAGATGGTGGCGTAGCAGCGATCCGGGATCACGGCCTTGGTGTCGTGCAGTTGGCCGTCGGTGCCCCACATTTTGCCGGAGTCACGGATCATGGCTGGCATCGAGGCGTCGACGATCACGTCGCTCGGCACGTGCAGGTTGGTGATGCCTTTGTCGGAGTTGACCATCGCCAGCGAAGGGCGAGCGGCATAGACCGCCTGGATGTCCGCTTCGATCTGCGCTTGTTGCTCGGCAGGCAGGGCCTTGATGCGCGCGTACAGGTCGCCGATGCCGTTGTTCAGGTTGAAGCCGATCTGCTCCAGCACAGTCGCGTGCTTGGCCAGGGCGTCTTTATAGAATTCGGCAACGATCTGGCCGAACATGATTGGGTCGGAGACCTTCATCATGGTCGCTTTCAGGTGAACCGACAGCAGCACGCCTTGCTTCTTGGCGTCTTCGATCTCGGCGGCGATGAACGCGCGCAGGGCTTTCTTGCTCAGTACGGCGGTGTCGATGATCTCGCCAGTCTGTACCGAGGTCTTTTCTTTCAGGACGGTGGCGGTGCCGTCTTGAGCGATCAGCTCGATTTTGACAGCGTCAGCGGTTTCGATCTGTACGGCTTTTTCGCTGCCGTAGAAGTCGCCATTGCTCATGTGGGCAATGTGCGATTTGGAGTCGGCAGACCAGGCGCCCATCTTGTGGGGGTGCTTGCGTGCGTAGTTCTTGACCGACAGCGGTGCGCGGCGGTCGGAGTTGCCTTCGCGCAGGACCGGGTTCACGGCGCTGCCCTTGACCTTGTCGTAACGGGCACGGGTTTCTTTTTCCGCGTCGGTGGTTACGGTTTCCGGGTAGTCCGGCAGGGCGTAGCCCTGGGCCTGCAGTTCCTTGATCGCGGCTTGCAGCTGCGGGGTCGAGGCGCTGATGTTAGGCAGCTTGATGATGTTGGCTTCAGGCGTAACGGCCAGGTCGCCCAGTTCGGCGAGGTGGTCCGGGATAGCCTTGTCGCCCAGTTGCTCGGGGAAGCTTGCGAGGATGCGCCCGGCGAGGGAAATATCGCGGGTTTCCACGGCAATATCAGCGGAAGCGGTGAAGGCCTCTACGATAGGCAGCAGTGAATAGGTGGCGAGGGCTGGGGCTTCGTCGGTGAAGGTGTAGATGATCTTCGAGCGGGTGGGCATATTCGGATTAACTCTCTTCTTTGCTGAAAGCGTGCGCAGAAACTCGAGATGCGCCGGGTGGAGCGCGTTCGTTCAAAGTCATCCATGAGCGAAATGTCGAGGTTTCTTCGCGGTGATGTTGGGTTGCATCAGTCGAGCGTCAAGCGTTTGGACTATTGTAATAGTCCTGCTTTCTGGCTGAAGGCTACTGTCTAGAGCGGTCAACCGTCGTGACTCTTTGGTCAGCGGCGGCATTATACATAGGTCGCTATGCTTACGCTGAGCCTTCATACAAAAGGTGGGTCGTCCATTGGTCTAAAGGTCGCAGGCAGCGCCTGTGCGGCTAAAGTCGCACGGGGTGCTCAAGATTGGCGATTTTGCCTTTGCTTTCAGGCTTGTAGGCGACAATTTATGCTGTTTTCGATGCAAATGAGCATGGCGCAAGGTTTCAGTCGCCATTTATCTGGAGTAGGCTCGAACGCAGCCAGATGTTCAATCCATAGATGGAGTTCAGCATGGGATACAAGAAGATTCAGGTTCCGGCAGTCGGCGACAAAATCACCGTCAATGCAGACCATTCTCTCAATGTTCCTGACCAACCGATCATCCCCTATATCGAAGGTGACGGTATTGGCGTCGACATCAGCCCAGTGATGATCAAGGTGGTCGACGCAGCTGTTGAAAAGGCCTACGGCGGCAAGCGCAAAATCTCGTGGATGGAGGTGTACGCCGGCGAGAAGGCCACCCAAGTCTACGACCAAGACACCTGGCTGCCTCAGGAAACCCTGGATGCGGTCAAGGATTACGTGGTGTCCATCAAGGGCCCGCTGACCACCCCGGTCGGCGGCGGCATCCGTTCGCTGAACGTGGCCCTGCGCCAGCAACTCGACCTCTATGTATGCCTGCGCCCGGTGCGCTGGTTCGAAGGCGTGCCCAGCCCGGTCAAGAAGCCGGGCGATGTGGACATGACCATCTTCCGTGAGAACTCCGAGGACATTTACGCCGGCATCGAGTGGAAGGCCGGTTCGCCTGAGGCGATCAAGGTGATCAAGTTCCTCAAGGAGGAGATGGGCGTTACCAAGATCCGCTTCGACCAGGATTGCGGCATTGGTATCAAGCCGGTTTCCAAGGAAGGCACCCAGCGCCTGGCGCGCAAGGCCCTGCAATATGTAGTGGATAACGACCGCGACTCGCTGACCATCGTCCACAAAGGCAACATCATGAAGTTCACCGAAGGGGCCTTCAAGGAGTGGGCCTACGAAGTGGCGGCCGAGGAGTTCGGCGCAACCCTGCTCGATGGCGGGCCGTGGATGCAGTTCAAGAACCCGAAGACCGGCAAGAACGTGGTGGTCAAGGATGCGATTGCCGATGCGATGCTCCAGCAGATCCTGCTGCGCCCGGCTGAATATGACGTGATTGCGACGCTCAACCTGAACGGCGACTACCTGTCTGACGCCCTGGCGGCGGAAGTGGGCGGCATCGGTATTGCGCCGGGGGCCAACCTGTCCGACACCGTGGCCATGTTCGAAGCCACCCACGGTACTGCACCGAAGTACGCGGGCAAGGATCAGGTCAACCCGGGCTCATTGATTCTTTCGGCGGAAATGATGCTGCGGCATATGGGCTGGGTAGAGGCGGCCGATCTGATCATCAAGGGCACCAACGGTGCGATTTCGGCGAAGACCGTGACCTATGACTTTGAACGCCTGATGGACGGGGCGACATTGGTGTCGTCGTCGGGCTTTGGTGATGCGCTGATCAAGCATATGTAAGCAGGTGCATGAAAACCGGCCATCCGATGACTGGAGTGGCCGGTTTCTTTGCCCGACGGAGAATCAGGCAGTTTCTTTTTTTCTGCTTGAGTGGCCAGTGCCACAGACGCTTCGGTTGCAGGGCTCATGGACGCAAAAACGCCCTCGGCTTGCTTTCCTTTCCGTCCTTCAACAATTTTTTCGAACTGTACAGGCTCGTTCGCTTTCAGCGTTTTATAACCATCCATTTTTATCTGCGAGTAATGCACGAAAATATCTTCTTCGTAGCCTTCTACTCTAATGAATCCAAACCCCTTGGCGTTGTTGAACCACTTGACCTCTCCACTAGCCATTCCCTTATCCCTCTGCACCAGACCCCATCACTGGAGTATCATCCCGTCTATCCGTCCTAACCCGAATAAATAAGGTTGACTGCGCGGACCTTTTTTACCCACTGTGGGCTCTATTGGTTGTAACACCGATTTGCCGATAGTCAAGGCGACCGAAGGGTCAGAGTTGAAAATCTGACAGCTCGCCCCCACCACTGTATTTGAACCACTGACGAACCTTTCTTTCCATGCATGCAAATAGCCAGATTCGACTAACATTCAATCAGGATCGCCCGGATCAGGAACATGACGACGACGGTTCTGCAGGCATTGCTGTTCAGGAGGCCAAGCCTGCTTTACAGGCGCCGCCGATGTACAAGGTGGTTTTGTTCAATGATGACTACACACCGATGGATTTCGTGGTCGAAGTGCTCGAGGTGTTTTTTAACCTGAACCGCGAGTTGGCGACCAAGGTAATGCTGGCCGTTCACACAGAAGGACGGGCAGTATGTGGAGTGTTTACCCGCGACATCGCCGAGACAAAGGCCATGCAGGTCAACCAGTACGCCAGGGACAGCCAGCATCCGCTACTCTGTGAAATCGAGAAGGACGGTTAACGCCGACCACTTGGGTATGAGGTGAAGCTATGTTAAACCGCGAGCTCGAAGTCACCCTCAATCTTGCCTTCAAGGAGGCTCGTTCGAAGCGTCATGAATTCATGACCGTCGAGCACCTGCTGCTGGCACTTTTGGATAACGAAGCTGCCGCCACCGTTCTACGTGCGTGCGGCGCCAACCTCGACAAACTCAAGCATGACCTGCAGGAGTTTATCGACTCCACCACGCCACTGATTCCCGTGCATGACGAGGACCGTGAGACCCAGCCGACCCTGGGCTTCCAGCGGGTATTGCAGCGTGCCGTATTCCACGTACAGAGCTCCGGTAAGCGTGAAGTCACGGGCGCCAATGTGCTGGTGGCGATTTTCAGCGAACAGGAAAGCCAGGCCGTATTTCTGCTCAAGCAGCAGAGCGTTGCCCGTATTGATGTTGTTAACTACATCGCCCACGGTATCTCCAAGGTGCCGGGGCACGGCGATCATTCCGAGGGTGAGCAGGATATGCAGGACGACGAGGGCGGTGAGTCTTCCTCTTCAAGCAATCCGCTGGATGCCTATGCCAGCAATCTCAATGAGTTGGCGCGCCAGGGGCGGATCGATCCGCTGGTGGGGCGTGAGCTCGAGGTTGAACGTGTAGCGCAGATCCTCGCGCGCCGTCGCAAGAACAACCCGTTGCTGGTGGGTGAAGCGGGCGTGGGGAAAACCGCGATCGCCGAGGGCCTGGCCAAGCGTATCGTCGACAATCAGGTGCCGGACCTGCTGGCCAACAGCGTCGTCTACTCCCTGGACCTGGGCGCGTTGCTCGCCGGGACCAAGTACCGTGGCGATTTCGAGAAGCGCTTCAAGGCGCTGCTCGGCGAGCTGAAAAAACGCCCGCAGGCGATTCTGTTCATCGACGAAATCCACACCATCATTGGTGCCGGCGCCGCGTCGGGCGGGGTGATGGACGCGTCCAACCTGCTCAAGCCGCTGCTGTCGTCGGGTGATATCCGCTGCATTGGCTCGACCACGTTCCAGGAATTCCGCGGGATCTTCGAAAAAGACCGTGCCCTGGCGCGTCGTTTCCAGAAAGTCGACGTGTCCGAGCCTTCGGTTGAAGACACCATCGGCATCCTGCGCGGGCTCAAGGGCCGGTTTGAAGCGCATCATGGCATCGAGTACACCGATGAGGCCTTGCGTGCGGCGGCTGAGCTGGCGTCGCGCTACATCAATGACCGGCACATGCCGGACAAGGCGATCGATGTGATCGACGAGGCGGGGGCCTACCAGCGCCTGCAGCCGGTCGAGAAACGTGTGAAGCGCATCGACGTGCCTCAGGTCGAGGACATCGTGGCGAAGATCGCGCGTATTCCGCCTAAACACGTCAACAGCTCCGATAAAGAGCTGCTGCGTAACCTGGAACGTGACCTCAAGCTGACCGTGTTTGGCCAGGACGCGGCCATCGATGCGTTGTCCACCGCGATCAAGCTGTCGCGCGCGGGCCTCAAGTCGCCAGACAAACCCGTGGGCTCGTTCCTGTTCGCCGGCCCCACCGGTGTCGGCAAAACCGAGGCGGCGCGCCAATTGGCCAAAGCCATGGGGATCGAGCTGGTGCGCTTCGACATGTCCGAATACATGGAGCGTCACACCGTGTCGCGCCTGATCGGTGCGCCTCCGGGCTATGTCGGCTTCGACCAGGGTGGCCTGTTGACCGAGGCGATCACCAAGCAGCCGCATTGCGTATTGTTGCTCGATGAAATCGAGAAGGCGCATCCGGAAGTCTTCAACCTGCTGTTGCAGGTGATGGATCACGGCACCCTGACCGACAACAACGGGCGCAAGGCGGATTTCCGCAACGTGATCGTGATCATGACCACCAACGCCGGTGCTGAAACCGCTGCGCGGGCGTCGATCGGCTTTACGCATCAGGATCACTCCTCCGATGCGATGGAAGTGATCAAGAAGAGCTTCACGCCGGAGTTCCGTAACCGTCTGGACACCATTATCCAATTTGGTCGCCTCAGCCATGAGGTCATCAAAAGCGTGGTGGACAAGTTCCTCACCGAGCTTCAGGCGCAGTTGGAAGACAAGCGCGTGCAACTGGATGTGACGGAGGCAGCGCGCAGCTGGATTGCGGAAGGCGGCTACGACGCGGCAATGGGCGCTCGCCCGATGGCGCGTCTGATCCAGGACAAGATCAAGCGGCCGTTGGCCGAAGAGATCCTGTTCGGCGAGCTTTCCGACCATGGTGGCGTGGTGCATATCGATCTGAAGGACGGCGAACTGACCTTCGACTTCGAAACCACCGCTGAAATGGCCTGACCGTTCCTGCAATAACACAAAGGCGCCGAAAGGCGCCTTTTTGCTGGAATGCCATTACCAAAACGATGTGTTTCCAATGTGGGAGGGGGCTTGCTCCCGATAGCGGTATATCAGTCACCCATGTACTGGCTGAACCACCGCTATCGGGGGCAAGCCCCCTCCCACATTTGGTCATTGATGGCCCAAAAAACCCACGCACACAAAAACGCCCGGCAGAACCGGGCGTTTTGTATTGACTTGCTTAGCGAGCGCGGTAAGTGATGCGCCCTTTGCTCAAGTCATAGGGCGTCAGCTCGACGCGCACTTTGTCACCGGTAAGAATACGAATGTAGTTCTTGCGCATCTTGCCGGAGATATGCGCGGTTACGACGTGCCCATTTTCCAACTCCACACGAAACATGGTGTTGGGCAGGGTGTCGACGACAGTGCCTTCCATTTCGAAGCTGTCTTCTTTCGACATGCAGTAAAGCCCTCGGTATCCAGTGAATGGCCCGGTGCAACTGCGCCAGGCAAAAGCGGCGTGCATTGTGCCCGAAAAAGGGTGTTCAAGCCAAGGGGTTCTAGTTAAGCGTTACCCATCTTTGATTAATCAGCAGTTCAATGGGCCGATATTGGGTCTTGTAGTTCATCTTTTTGCAGTTCTTGATCCAGTATCCAAGGTACACCGCCTCCAGTTCCAGGCGCAGTGCTTCACCTATCTGCCAGAGAATGGCAAAGCGTCCCAGGCTGCGGCGCTCTTCGGCGGGTTCATAGAAGGTGTACACCGCCGACAGGCCGTTGGGCAGCAAGTCGGTGACCGCCACCGCCAGTAGCCGTCCGTCGAGGCGGAATTCGTAGAAGCGCGAAAAAGGCAGGTCGCGCACCAGGAAGGTGGAAAACTGATCGCGGCTGGGCGGGAACATATCGCCGTCGGCGTGGCGCTGTTCGATGTAGCGCTGATAAAGATCGAAGTATTCTTCGCTGTACTGCGGTTTGACCGCATCTACTGTCAGGTCGGCGTTGCGCTTGAGAATGCGTTTCTGGTTGCGATCCGGCACAAATTGCGCCACCGGAATCCGCGCCGGCACGCAAGCGTTGCAATTTTGGCAGTGAGGCCGGTACAGGTGATCGCCGCTGCGCCGAAAGCCCATCTCCGACAGGTCGGCGTACACATGCACGTCCATCGGTTGGCTGGGATCGAGGAACAGCGTAGTGGCCTGCTCGTCGGGCAGATAGCTGCAAGAGTGGGCTTGAGTGGCATAGAACTTCAAGCGCGCCAGCTCGGTCATGATCAACCCTCGGGATAAGCTTTGAAATAAGTGTAAGCCAGGTACGCGGATGGCGCTTAAGAAACCCACGGCCCAGAGCTGGGCACGTCCAGGTGATTGCCCAACCACTGCGCGAACTCGGTGCGCGGTATGGCGCGTGCGCCCAGGCTGTGCAGGTGGTCGTTGGGCATCTGGCAGTCAATCAGCACAAAGCCCCAGGCCTGCAATTGCCGGGTCAGCGTGGCGAAGCCGAATTTGGAGGCGTTGTCGGCGCGGCTGAACATCGATTCACCAAAAAACAATTGGCCCATCGCCAGGCCGTAAAGGCCTCCGACCAGTTCCCCCTGGTCCCACACCTCCACCGAGTGGGCGTAACCACGCTGATGCAGCTCCAGGTAGGCGCTCTGGATGCCTTGCGTGATCCAGGTGCCATCGGCATAGGCGCGTGGCGCCGCACAGCCTTGAATAACCGCAGCGAAGTCCTGGTCGAAGGTCACGCGATAGCGCTGTTGGCGCAATAATTTGCCGAGGCTGCGCGAGACGTGCAGCTCGTCGGGGAATATCACGGTGCGTGGGTCCGGCGACCACCAGAGAATCGGTTGGCCTTCGGAGAACCAGGGGAAGCAGCCGTGACGATAGGCCTGGATCAACCGTTCGGCTGAGAGGTCGCCGCCGGCGGCAAGCAGGCCGTTGGGTTCGCGCATGGCCTTGGCCAGTGGCGGGAATGTGAGGGTGTCGCGTTGTAACCAGGTCAGCATGGCATCCAGGCTTACGGAAGGGGAGGGGAGTGGCAGGCTGTTGGGCGCCTGCCCCAGGCGGTGATTATTGTCGACACAGCGCCACGGGGCCAGCCCGAATAGGTTTCCGGCGCGGATTAGCGTGTAAGGGTGTTTCTGCAACTCTGTGCATAAGGCGCGGTCGTAATCGGGTCTGGCCAGTGCAGGCACTTTGCCAAGCTTGTCTGGTTTGCTAAATACAGCGCATAAGCCTTTGTCAGCAAAGACAATGCATGCTCAAATTGAGCAGGCTGCAACACCTGGAGGGTTCACGCTGCCGGGTGATGGGCAAGTGCGTGGCATCGCGCACGCAAACCCGTACAATGCGGCGATCGTGGCGTTATCGCCATTTCGCCTATGCGTTACGCAGTGTTAAAAGTAGATTCAGCAACATTCGTCATTTTTCAGCTGCTCGGGACAGAGCAGTCGTGTGCAGTCATTCAACAGATGGACGCGCTAAAAGGCGCAGGAAAAGACCCGTTTTGAAGAAATCCGCCGCAACACCCAAAGCAGCAGTCGTGCCGGCCTGGCGTCAGCACCTGCATTACCGACTCAAGGAAGGTGCGCTGATCGCTATCGGCGCGCTGTGCCTGTTCCTGATGATGGCCTTGCTCACCTATGGCAAGGACGATCCTGGCTGGAGCCACAACAGCAAAATCGACGACGTGCAGAATTTCGGTGGCCCCGTGGGTTCCTACAGCGCCGATATCCTGTTCATGATCCTCGGTTATTTCGCCTACATCTTCCCACTGCTGCTGGCGATCAAGACCTGGCAGATCTTCCGCCAGCGGCATGAACCGTGGCAGTGGAGCGGCTGGCTGTTCTCCTGGCGCCTGATCGGGCTGGTGTTCCTGGTGTTGTCCGGCGCCGCCCTGGCGCATATCCATTTCCACGCGCCCACCGGTCTGCCGGCGGGTGCGGGCGGGGCGCTGGGCGAAAGCCTGGGCGACCTGGCGCGCCGTACCCTGAATATCCAGGGCAGCACCCTGATGTTCATCGCACTGTTTCTGTTCGGCCTTACGGTGTTCACCGACCTGTCTTGGTTCAAAGTGATGGACGTGACCGGCAAGATCACCCTCGATCTGTTCGAGTTGTTCCAGGGTGCCGCCAACCGCTGGTGGGCGGCGCGTGTCGAGCGCAAGCAAATGGTTGCGCAGCTGCGCGAAGTGGACACCCGCGTCAACGAAGTGGTGGCTCCTAGCACGCCGGACCGCCGCGAGCAGGCCAAGGTCAAGGAGCGCCTGATCGAGCGCGAGCAGGCCTTGAGCAAGCACATGTCGGACCGCGAGAAGCAGGTGCCGCCGGTGATCGCTCCCGCGCCGCCCAAGGCGCCCGAGCCAAGCCATCGCGTGCAGAAAGAGAAACAGGCTCCGCTTTTCATCGACAGCGCGGTCGAAGGCACCTTGCCGCCGATCTCGATTCTCGACCCGGCGGAAAAGAAACAGCTCAACTACTCGCCCGAATCCCTGGCGGCCGTCGGCCACCTGCTGGAAATCAAGCTCAAGGAATTCGGGGTCGAAGTGTCGGTAGACTCGATTCACCCAGGCCCGGTGATTACCCGTTACGAAATCCAGCCGGCGGCGGGCGTCAAGGTCAGCCGTATTTCCAACCTGGCCAAAGACCTGGCCCGTTCCCTGGCCGTGACCAGTGTGCGCGTGGTGGAAGTAATTCCTGGCAAGACCACCGTGGGCATCGAGATTCCCAACGAAGACCGCCAGATCGTGCGGTTCTCCGAGGTGCTGTCGACCCCGGAATATGACAATTTCAAATCGCCGGTCACCTTGGCCCTCGGCCATGACATCGGCGGCAAGCCGGTGATCACCGACCTGGCAAAAATGCCGCACCTGCTGGTGGCCGGTACCACCGGTTCCGGTAAGTCGGTGGGCGTGAACGCAATGATCCTGTCGATCCTGTTCAAATCCGGCCCGGACGACGCCAAGCTGATCATGATCGACCCGAAGATGTTGGAATTGTCGATCTACGAAGGCATTCCGCACCTGCTGTGCCCGGTGGTCACCGACATGAAGGACGCCGCCAACGCCCTGCGCTGGAGCGTCGCCGAGATGGAGCGTCGCTACAAGCTGATGGCGAAGATGGGCGTGCGTAACCTGTCCGGCTTCAATGCCAAGGTCAAGGAAGCCCAGGACGCCGGCACACCACTGACCGACCCGCTGTACAAGCGCGAGAACATTCACGACGAAGCGCCACTGCTGACCAAGTTGCCGACCATCGTGGTGGTGGTCGACGAATTCGCCGACATGATGATGATCGTCGGCAAGAAGGTCGAAGAACTGATCGCGCGTATTGCCCAGAAGGCCCGTGCGGCCGGGATCCACTTGATCCTCGCGACCCAGCGGCCGTCGGTGGATGTGATCACCGGCCTGATCAAGGCCAACATCCCCACGCGCATGGCGTTCCAGGTGTCGAGCAAGATCGACTCGCGGACCATCATCGACCAGGGCGGCGCCGAGCAACTGCTGGGCCACGGTGACATGCTCTACATGCCGCCCGGCACCAGCCTGCCGATCCGTGTGCACGGTGCCTTCGTGTCCGACGATGAAGTGCATCGCGTGGTGGAAGCCTGGAAACTGCGTGGCGCACCTGAATATAACGACGAGATCCTCGCCGGCGTTGAAGAGGCCGGCAGCGGCTTCGACGGCGGCAGCGGCGGTGGCGACGATGACGCCGAAACCGACGCGCTGTACGACGAGGCCGTGGCGTTCGTGCTGGAAAGCCGTCGCGCCTCGATTTCTGCGGTGCAACGCAAGCTGAAGATTGGCTACAACCGCGCAGCCCGCATGATCGAGGCCATGGAAAACGCTGGCGTCGTCACCGCAATGAACACCAACGGCTCGCGTGAAATCATCGCCCCCGGGCAGATGCGCGACTGATCCCGCGCCGCGTGGCAGCACGCGGCGCGCCCTGTTTACTCAATGAGGATTCCCATGCGCATTATCCGCATGCTGTTGTTGCCGGTACTGGCCCTGACCGCCGCTTCGGCTCACGCTGACCCAGCTTCGGTGGCCAGCCTGAAGAACCTGCTGGACAAATCCCAGACCCTGACCGCGCGCTTTTCCCAGCTGACCCTGGACGCCGGTGGCACCCAGTTGCAGGAAACCGCAGGCGAAATGGCTGTGCAGCGTCCTGGCCTGTTCTACTGGCATACCGAAGGCAAGGCCGAACAGACCATCGTTTCCGACGGCCAGAAAGTCACGCTGTGGGACCCGGACCTGGAGCAGGCGACCATCAAGAAGCTCGACCCACGGCTGAACCAGACGCCAGCGCTGCTGCTGTCGGGCGATGTATCGAAGATCAATGACAGTTTCGATATCACCTCCAAGCAAACCAGCAACGTGATCGAATTCACCCTCAAGCCCAAATCCAAGGACACGCTGTTTGACAGCCTGCAACTGTCGTTCGGCAACGGCGTGATCAATAACATGCGCCTGATCGACAGCGTCGGCCAGCGCACCGATATCCTGTTTTCCGGGGTCAAGGCCAACCAGCCGGTGCCCGCGTCCAAGTTCAAGTTCGACATCCCCAAGGGTGCCGACGTGATCCAGGAATAAACTCCCCAGAGGTTTCAAACGCTGCCCATGGATCTGTTTCGAAGTGACCCGATTGCCCAGCCTCTGGCCGCGCGCCTGCGCTCGACCAACCTGGACGAGTACGTCGGTCAGGAACACCTGCTCGCTCGCGGCAAGCCCTTGCGTGAAGCCCTGGAGCAGGGTGCGCTGCACTCGATGATTTTCTGGGGGCCGCCGGGCGTGGGTAAAACCACCCTGGCGCGGCTGCTGGCCAAGGTCTCGGATGCGCACTTCGAAACGGTCTCAGCCGTGCTGGCCGGGGTCAAGGAGATCCGCCAGGCGGTGGAAATCGCCAAGCAGCAGGCCGGGCAATACGGCAAGCGCACCATCCTGTTCGTCGACGAAGTGCATCGCTTCAACAAGTCCCAGCAGGATGCGTTCCTGCCGTACGTCGAAGACGGCACGCTGATCTTTATCGGCGCCACCACCGAAAACCCTTCGTTCGAATTGAATAACGCGCTGCTCTCGCGGGCGCGCGTCTACGTGCTCAAGAGCCTGGACGAAGCGGCGATGCAAAAGCTGTTGCAGCGCGCCTTGAGCGAAGACAAGGGGCTTGGCAAGCGCCAGCTGAGCGTCAGTGAAGAGGGCTTCAAGATCCTGCTCACCGCCGCCGATGGCGATGGCCGACGGTTTCTCAACCTGCTGGAGAACGCCTCGGACCTGGCCGAAGATGGCGGCGAGATTGGCGTCGACCTGCTGCAAAGCCTGCTGGGCGACACACGCCGGCGTTTCGATAAGGGCGGCGAAGCGTTCTACGACCAGATCTCGGCGCTGCACAAATCCGTACGCGGTTCCAACCCGGACGGCGCGCTGTACTGGTTTGCGCGCATGATCGACGGCGGTTGCGACCCGTTGTACCTGGCACGCCGCGTGGTGCGCATGGCCAGCGAGGACATCGGTAATGCCGACCCGCGCGCCCTGAGCCTGTGCCTGGCCGCCTGGGACGTGCAGGAGCGCCTCGGCAGCCCGGAAGGCGAGCTGGCGGTGGCCCAGGCCATTACCTACCTGGCGTGCGCGCCCAAAAGCAATGCGGTGTACATGGGCTTCAAGTCGGCGATGCGCGCGGCGGCCGAACACGGTTCGCTCGAAGTGCCGATGCACTTGCGCAACGCGCCGACCAAGTTGATGAAACAGCTGGGTTACGGTGATGAGTACCGCTATGCCCATGATGAGCCGGACGCTTACGCGGCCGGTGAGGACTACTTTCCCGATGAGCTGGAACCGTTGCCGCTCTATCAGCCGGTGCCCCGTGGCCTGGAGCTGAAGATCGGTGAGAAGCTCAATCACCTGGCCGCACTCGATCGTTTAAGTCCCAGGCAGCGGAGAAAATCATGATTCCTTTAGTGGTCGCCGTCTCGGCGGGCGGTATCGCGGGTACACTGCTGCGCTTTGCGACGGGTAACTGGATCAACGCGAATTGGCCCAAGCACTTCTATACCGCGACGCTGGCCGTTAATATCGTGGGCTGCCTGTTGATCGGTGTTTTATACGGCCTGTTCCTGGTGCGTCCCGAAGTACCGATTGAGGTGCGCGCCGGACTGATGGTTGGCTTCCTTGGCGGCCTGACGACCTTTTCATCATTTTCACTGGATACCGTACGCCTGCTGGAAAGCGGGCAAGTGCTGCTGGCGATTGGCTATGCAGCTATCAGCGTATTCGGCGGGCTGCTCGCCACCTGGGCCGGCCTGTCCTTGACCAAACTTTGATAAACGAGAGACCGACATGCTCGATTCCAAACTGTTACGTAGCAACCTTCAGGACGTAGCGGACCGCCTGGCATCCCGTGGCTTTGCCTTGGATGTTGCGCGCATCGAAGCGCTGGAAGAACAGCGCAAGACCGTCCAGACCCGCACCGAAGCACTGCAGGCTGAGCGGAATGCGCGTTCCAAGTCCATCGGTCAGGCCAAGCAGCGCGGCGAAGACATCGCGCCGTTGATGGCGGACGTCGAGCGCATGGGTACCGAGCTGTCCGACGGCAAAGCCGAGCTGGACAAAATTCAGTCCGAGCTGGATTCGATCCTGCTGGGCATCCCCAACCTGCCCCACGAATCCGTGCCGATTGGCGCGGACGAAGACGGCAACGTTGAAGTGCGCCGCTGGGGCACGCCCAAAGCCTTCGATTTCGATATCAAGGACCACGTTGCCCTGGGCGAATTGACCGGCGGCCTGGATTTCGAAACCGCCGCGAAAATGTCCGGCGCGCGTTTCGCCCTGTTGCGTGGCCCGATTGCGCGCATGCATCGTGCCCTGGCGCAGTTCATGATCAACCTGCACACCGCCGAGCACGGTTACGAAGAGGCCTACACCCCGTACCTGGTGCAAGCGCCGGCGTTGATGGGCACCAGCCAGTTGCCGAAATTCGAGGAAGACCTGTTCAAGATCAGCCGCGACGGCGAAGCCGACTTGTATCTGATCCCGACCGCGGAAGTGTCGCTGACCAATATCGTCGCTGGCGAAATCCTCGATGCCAAGCAACTGCCGCTCAAGTTTGTCGCCCATAGCCCGTGCTTCCGCAGTGAAGCCGGCGCCTCGGGGCGCGACACCCGTGGCATGATCCGCCAGCACCAGTTCGACAAGGTCGAGATGGTCCAGGTGGTCGAGCCGTCCAAATCGATGGAAGCGTTGGAAGGCCTGACGGCCAACGCCGAGCGCGTCCTGCAGTTGCTGGAGCTGCCGTATCGCGTGCTGGCGTTGTGCACCGGTGACATGGGTTTCAGCGCCGTGAAGACCTACGACCTCGAAGTGTGGGTGCCGAGCCAGGACAAGTACCGCGAGATTTCGTCGTGCTCCAACTGCGGCGATTTCCAGGCCCGACGCATGCAGGCGCGTTTCCGCAACCCGGAAACCGGCAAGCCGGAACTGGTGCACACCCTCAACGGTTCGGGCCTGGCAGTAGGCCGTACGCTGGTGGCAGTGCTGGAAAACTACCAGCAGGCCGACGGTTCTATTCGTGTGCCTGAGGTGCTCAAGCCCTACATGGCGGGCGTCGAGGTCATCGGCTAAATGGAATTTCTGCCGCTGTTTCATAACCTGCGCGGCAGTCGTGTGCTGGTCGTCGGCGGCGGGGAGATTGCCTTGCGCAAATCCCGGCTGCTGGCCGATGCCGGGGCGTTGCTGCGGGTGGTTGCTCCCCAGATCGAAGACCAGTTGCGTGAACTGGTGCTGGGCAGTGGCGGGGACCTGATGTTGCGCGGTTATCAGGAGACGGACCTCGACGGTTGCGTGCTGATCATCGCGGCCACCGACGACGAGCCACTGAACGCGAAAGTGTCCAGTGATGCCAAGCGGCGCTGTGTACCGGTCAATGTGGTGGATGCGCCGGCCCTGTGCAGCGTGATCTTCCCGGCGATCGTCGACCGTTCGCCGTTGGTGATCGCGGTGTCCAGTGGCGGCGATGCGCCGGTACTGGCGCGCTTGATCCGGGCCAAGCTGGAAACCTGGATTCCGTCCACCTATGGCCAGTTGGCCGGGTTGGCGGCGCGTTTTCGTGCCCAGGTCAAAGGTTTGTACCCGGATGTGCAGCAGCGACGGGCGTTCTGGGAAGAAGTGTTCCAGGGCCCGATTGCCGACCGGCAACTGGCCGGGCAGGGCGATGAGGCTGAGCGTCTGTTGATCGAAAAGGTCAATGGCGCGCCGCCTTACGCACCGGGTGAGGTATACCTGGTGGGTGCAGGCCCGGGCGACCCGGACCTGCTGACCTTCCGCGCCTTGCGCCTGATGCAGCAAGCCGACGTGGTGTTGTATGACCGGTTGGTGGCACCGGCGATCCTGGAACTGTGCCGCCGGGATGCCGAGCGCGTGTACGTCGGCAAGCGTCGCGCCGACCATGCCGTGCCGCAGGACCAGATCAACCAGCAACTGGTGGACCTGGCCAAGCAAGGCAAGCGCGTGCTGCGCCTCAAGGGCGGCGATCCGTTCATTTTCGGGCGTGGCGGTGAAGAGATCGAGGAATTGGCGGCCCATGGCATCCCGTTCCAGGTGGTCCCGGGGATCACGGCGGCCAGTGGTTGCGCGGCCTATGCGGGCATTCCGTTGACGCACCGTGACTACGCGCAGTCGGTGCGGTTTATCACCGGCCACTTGAAGAATGGCACCTCGGACCTGCCCTGGCAGGACCTGGTGGGGCCGTCACAGACCCTGGTGTTCTACATGGGCTTGATTGGCTTGCCGATCATCTGCGAGCAATTGATCAAGCACGGGCGCGCGGCGGATACGCCGGCGGCGTTGATTCAGCAGGGCACCACCGCCAACCAGCGCGTATTCACCGGCACCCTGGCCGACTTGCCGCGCATGGTGGCGGAGCATGAAGTGCATGCGCCGACGCTGGTGATCGTGGGTGAGGTGGTGGTGTTGCGCGAGAAGCTCAAGTGGTTCGAAGGCGCCCAGGCCCAGGTCTGAGACCAATTGATCGTTCCCACGCTCTGCGTGGGAATGCCACCTTGGACGCTCCGCGTCACGCGGTACAGCTCAATGTGGACAAGTGACGCAGAGCGTCACGGGGTGCATTCCCACGCAGAGCGTGGGAACGATCAGTGTGGGAGGGGGCTTGCCCCCGAAGAGGCCATCAGCTTCAGCTCATCATCCGGATCAGCTCCACACACCTTTGCCATTCAACCGCTTCCGATCATGCCCAACATCAAACCGCTGCAGCGGCCCCTTCGGCACAATCCCCGTCGGATTGATGGTGCGGTGGCTGGCGTAGTAATGCCCCTTGATGTGCTCAAAATCCACCGTCTCGGCCACCCCCGGCCACTGATACATTTCCCGCAACCAATTCGACAGATTTGAATAATCGGCAATCCGCCGCAGGTTGCATTTGAAGTGGCTGTAATACACCGCATCAAAACGAATCAGCGTGGTGAACAGCCGCACATCCGCCTCGGTCAGGTATTCGCCGGCCAGATAGCGATGCTCGCCCAGGTGCTGCTCCAAATGGTCCAGCTCGGCAAACACGTCATCGAACGCACCTTCATAGGCCTGCTGCGAGGTGGCGAACCCCGCGCGGTACACGCCGTTGTTCACGGCCGGGTAGATGCGTTCGTTCAGCGCATCGATGGTCGGGCGCAGTGCGTCGGGATAGAAATCCAGGGTATTACCGGTCAGCTCATCAAATGCGCTATTGAACATGCGGATGATTTCCGCCGACTCATTGCTGACGATGCGTTTGAGCTTTTTGTCCCATAACACCGGCACCGTGACACGCCCGGTGTAGTCAGCGGTCTCAGCGGTGTAGCGCTGGTGCATGAAGTCGAAGCCGTCGAGCGCGTCGCCGCTGGAGCCGTGGGCCTTGTCGAAGGTCCAGCCGTTTTCCAGCATCAGCCAACTGACCACCGAGACGTCGATCAGGCTTTCCAGGCCCTTGAGCTTGCGCAGGATCAAGGTGCGGTGGGCCCAGGGGCAGGCCAGAGAGACGTAGAGGTGATAGCGACCCGCCTCGGCCTTGAAGCCGCCTTCGCCACTCGGGCCGGGCTGGCCGTCGGCGGTCACCCAGTGGCGGCGTTGCGCCTGTTCACGCTGGAACGCACCGTCTGCGCTACTTTCGTACCATTGGTCTTTCCAGTGTCCTTCGATCAGCAAACCCATGACTGGCTCCTTGGCTAATAAGCGTTGGAGCCCAGTCTAAAGGGATGAGTTCGAACTAAAAGCGCAAAGACCCGAGGTGAATGATCGATTAAATCGATTTGTCGCGCGCATCCCAATACTGCTGGGCCAGTTCAAATGCCTGCTCCCGGGTGTGTCCGAGGCCGCGCAAAGCCAGGGCCATGGTCGCGATCAGTGCCAGTTGCGGGTAGCTGTCCTCGACCTCGCCACGCCACAGGGCTTTGAGATGCTCAGGCGCAAGGCTCGCCGGTTTGACGTGGCGCTGGGCGGAGAGGGCGGGCCATTCTTCGTCCCAGCTCAGGCCACCGGTGGTGCCGTACAGGTGGCTGAGGGTGTCGGGGTTGATTTCGACTTCGCCGCCATCGCCCTTGACCACAATCACGTTGTCGCCCAGCAGGCCGCTGGCATCGCGGTGCACGCCTTGATAACCCGGGTGGAAGATGCTTTGCAGGCCGCAACGGGCATTCAGCGGGTTGAGCAAGCGTGCCAGGGAGTGGATCGGCGAGCGCAGGCCCAGGGTGTTGCGCAGGTCGATCATGCGCTGCAACTGAGGCGCCCAGTCGCCCAGCGGGATAAACGCCAGGTTGCCTTGTTCATACGCCGCCTCGACCTGCTGCCAATTGCGGCACAACGGTATCTGCAAACGCTCCAGCAATTGCTCGGTGTACAGGCGGCCCGCCGTATGCGCGCCGCCGCCGTGCATGAGGATGCGCACGCCGTTTTGCGCCAGGCATTTGGCCGCCAGCAGGAACCACGGCAAGTGGCGCTTTTTGCCGGCGTAGGTCGGCCAGTCGATATCCACCTTCAAGGCGGGCGGGTTCAAGCGCTCGCGCACCGCTTCGGTGAAACCGGCGAGCTCTTCCGGGCTTTCTTCCTTGTGACGCAACAGCATGAGAAAGGCGCCCAGTTGGGTGTCTTCGACTTTTTCATCGAGCAGCATGCCCATGGCTTCCCGCGCTTCCTCACGGGTGAGGTTGCGCGCGCCGCGCTTGCCTTTGCCGAGGATGCGCACGAACTGCGCAAAAGGGTGCTCTTCAGGCGTTGAGAGGGTCAGTGGGGCAAAGTCGGTCATAAGCAATTCGTCGGCCTGGGCAGGCCCGCCAGCTTGGCGGCAAGTTTGGCGGGAGTGCCGTTGAACAGTTTATTGAGGTGCAGGCTGTTGCCCTTGTCCGGGCCGAGCTTCAAGGCGGCGTACTTGATCAGCGGGCGCGTGGCCGGCGACAGCTGATATTGCGCGTAAAAGCCGCGCAGCAGTTCGAGGATTTCCCAATGGTCCGGGGTCAGTTCCAGCGATTCGGCGGCGGCCAGGGCGTCGGCAATCTCGGCAGACCACGCCTCGAGGTCGACCAGGTAGCCGTCCTTGTCCAGTTCGAGGGTGCGCGTGCCTACGGTCAGCGTATTCATAACCAGGTATTAACCTTGTCATAGTCGATCGACAACTGCACGAAACCCGGATAGTCCACGCTGTCGGCCCAGTCCGGCAAAGGCAGGTTGCGCGCCTGCATGTCTTCAGCCAGCACGAACACCTTCACGCCTTTGGTGTGCAGGGCCGGGTTGCGCAGGCCGTAGGCGCCGTCGCCGCACAGCAGGATCGCATCTGCGCTGGCACAGACGCGCAGACAGCTGTCGAGACGGCTGTCGGTAAAGGGGGAGTGGGACACCACATGTAGAGTCGACATCAGAGGGTAATCACCTGGTCGTAACGTTCAATCAGTTGGGAAATGGCGGCAGGGGCCAACGGCTGCGCGCTGGCCGGCACACCCAGCCCGCGTTCGGCCAGGCTGTGGCTGCAGGCGAACACGTCATCGATGCCGAACAGCCCCAGGGCTTGCAGGTTGGCGCTCAAATCCTTTTGTTGCACGGCCTTGGCGTCCTGGTGCGATGCGAGCTGGAACACGCCGTCGTCCAGAAACAGCAGGCCGATCGGCAGATCGAACGCGCCACCGGCCAGCACGATATCCAGCGCTTCTCGCGCACTGGGGCCGGACCACGGTGCCTGGCGGCTGATCACCAGCAATGACTTGGCCATGTCATGAACCTCCAAAACAGATCAGGCGGTCGGCGTCCTGGATCGCGTCATGCAGTTGCCCCAGCCCCGACAGCGCCCAGGGCGCCTCCAGGTTCACCGCGCTGCGTTGATAGCGCATGGCTTCCTCGGCGTTGAGCACGCCACGGCGCAGGGCTGCAGCGATGCAGACGACGCCGTCGAGCTGGTGGGCGCTGACGAACTCGCGCCATTGGCGCGCGATGTCTTGCTCATCCTGGGGCGCGACGATGTTATTGGACGCGCTGTACACGCCATCCTGATAAAAAAACAGCCGCACAATCTCATGCCCACCGGCCAGCGCCGCCTGGGCGAACAACAGGGCGCGGCGCGAGGAGGGCGCGTGGGCGGCGCTGAACACTGCAATCGCGAACTTCATGGAACACTCTGCCAATAAAACGTGGGCCAATGATAAAGCCGTGGCGACGAAAAAGCCCGCCGTGATCAAAACGGTCAGGGGGGTTGATCGTTCTGACGATTGCCGTCGACGCTCAAGGCTGACTACGCTGTGAACCGTCGAATCGAAAACGGAGTTTGTATGTCAGGCCCCTTGGCGTCCCTCAAAGTGCTGGATTTTTCCACCCTGTTGCCCGGCCCGTTCGCCTCACTGATGCTGGCGGACATGGGCGCCGAGGTGCTGCGCATCGAATCGCCGACGCGCATGGATCTGTTGCGCGTCTTGCCGCCCCATGATCAGGGCACCTCGGCGAGCCATGCCTACCTCAATCGCAACAAGCGCAGCCTGGCGCTGGACCTCAAGCGGGCCGAGGCGCTGCAGATTGTGTTCGAGCTGGTCAAGGGCACCGACATCCTCATCGAGCAATTCCGCCCCGGCGTGATGGAGCGCCTGGGCCTGGGGTATGCGGCCTTGAACGCGATCAACCCGAGGCTGATCTACGTGTCGATCACCGGCTACGGCCAGACCGGCCCTTACAGGGATCGCGCCGGCCACGATATTAACTACCTGGCCGTGGCCGGTGTGGCCAGCCACACCGGGCGGCGCGACAGCGGGCCGTTGCCGTTGGGGGTGCAATTGGCGGATATCGGCGGCGGGTCGTTGCATGCGGTGGTGGGCTTGCTCGCGGCGGTCATCTCGCGGCAGCAGAGCGGCGTCGGCCAGTACCTGGATGTGAGCATGACCGACTGCGCGTTCAGCCTGAACGCCATGGCCGGTGCGGGTTACCTGGCCTGCGGGGTGGAACCGGCGTGGGAAAACCATGTGCTCAATGGCGGCAGTTTTTACGATTATTACCGCACCCGTGATGGGCGTTGGATGTCGGTGGGCAGCCTGGAACCGGCCTTCATGCAGCAATTGTGCGAAGCACTGGGGCGACCGGAGCTGGCGCTGCACAGCCTCAAGCCTGAGCAGCAGCCGGCCCTCAAGCAGGCGCTGCAGGTGGAATTCGAAAAACGCAGCTTTGATGAAGTGTGCGCGTTGTTTGCTGGAGTGGATGCGTGCGTGGAACCGGTGTTGAACTTGAGTGAAGCGGTAGCGCATCCGCAGCTGCAGGCGCGCGGGCTGATCAGCCAGGTGCCCAGGGGCGATGGCTCGACCCAGGCGCAGATTGCCTGCCCGCTGAAGTTTTCCGAGGGGTTGCCGGCGCCACGGCATATTGGTGCCGCCGTAGGGGCGCACAGTGATGAGGTGCTGGTGGAGTTGGGGTTCAGTGCTCAGCGGATAGGGGAATTGCGCCAGGCCAAGGTTGTCGGGTGACTGTTCTGATGCCATCGGGGGCAAGCTGTTCTGGTCAAGTTCTTCCGGACACCGATTACGGTGATCAAGCCGCCTTCTGCTCCATGGCTATTGGCGACAGGTAGTTGTTGTAGCTGTGGAGCCTGATTCGGTTGTATCGCATGAAGAAGCTGGTCATATCCTGCTTGGCTTCTTCAACTGTCATATAGCCCTTGGTGGGCACCCACTCTGATTTGAGCGTCCCGAAGAAACGCTCTGTTGGCGCGTTGTCCCAGCACTGCCCCCTACGGCTCATGCTTTGCGTTATCCCATGCCCCAGCAGCTCGGACTGAAAGTGCTGGCTGGTGTATTGGCAGCCTTGATCTGAATGAAACATCAAGCCTGCATGTTTGCCTCGAACCTCCACCGCCATTCTCAGCGCCTTGCTAACCAGGTTGGCGTCATTGATCAGAGAAAACGCCCAGCCAACGATTCGGCGGGCGAACAGATCAATGACCACTGCCAAGTGATACCAGCGTTTCCCAACCATTAGACTGGTAACGTCGCCGCACCAGACTTGATTAATTGCGGTTGGCTCGAAGTTACGCTCAAGCAGGTTCTTGGCCACAAATGCTTCAACGCCTCTAGAGCGATATTGATGGCGGCGGCGCTGTCTGCTGGCCAGATTTGCCTCCGCCATAAGTTTTCCGGCCAGATGCCGACCCACCTTGATCTGCTGGGCCTTCAGGCGCTGAGAGATCATCCGCGCGCCTGCGCTTTCTCGGCTTTCGACATGCAGTTGCACGACTTTTGCTCTAAGCGCGTCACGCTTGGTATTTGGCGCTGAGCGACGCTTAATCCAGTCATAAAACGCGCTGCGAGAAACGCCTAGCGCACTGCAAAGCAGGCTGGTCGGATATGAACTCGACTCCCTCAGTTCCTCGATCAGGAAAAACGATCGGGATCCGACATCAAGAGAGCCGTAGCCTTTTTTAAGATTTCAGCCTCACTCTCCAGGCGCTTGACCTTGGCTCGTAGCTGTTGAAGCTCTCGCTGTTCGTCGCTGATAGCCTTGGTACCTGCCACTGGCTGCCCTTTGTGACGCTCTTTACGAACCTGATCAACCCAGCGGCGCAGAGCCGTAGGGCCAACGTCCATCGATGCACAGACGTCGGGAACTGAGCAGTTATCATCAAGAACCATGCTTGCAGCACGTTGCTTGAACTCGTGGGTGTAGGTCTTTCGCTGTTGCATGGAACCTCCTGATTGGGCGAATCATATCGCCCTTAAGAGGTGTCCGGGATCATTAGGCCAGTTCAAGCCCCCTCCCACACTTTGATTTGTGAATACATTCAAATGTGGGAGGGGGCTTGCCCCCGATGAGACTCTCATTCCACCCGAGTTTCCCCAGTAAACACCAGGGTCTGCCGACACCGCCGACACAAATACCGCCGCCCCTGGCCTACCAGCCCATGCCGCTGCGGCGAAAACGGGAAGTCGCTGTCGGCACACGGGCACCGGTAGATATAGCGCGTCACCTGGCGCCGCTTGACTTCATAGGTGTGGCAACGGTCCGGCGGCAGTTCGTAAACCCCACGCATGATCAACTGCCATTCCTCACCATGGGGCTGGATGCGCTCGCCAAACAGTTGGTGGGCGATCAGGTGCGCCACTTCGTGGGCCACGGTTTGTTTGAGGAAATGTTGGCTGTTTTCACGGTAAAGCTGAGGGTTGAAACGCAGCAGGTTTTCGTGCAAATGCGCGACACCGGCTTTCTGGCCCCGCAGCTTGAGACTGACCTTGGGGCGTTTGAAGCTTCGTTTGAAAAAGGATTCGGCTTGCAGGAAACAATCTTCGACGCGGGTATTGAGTTGCTCGGGCATGCTGTACATATCTCCAGAGATGTCCAGTATGCCGCAAAGCAGGGTGTTTCCGAATCTGTCAGGCGCCGAATGGTCACGCATAACGCACAAAGCCACCTTGTGGTGGCTTTGCCTGCGGTAAAAAAGGCTTAACTGGTGTAGATCGGCCCAACGCCCAGGCCCCAGACGATCACGGTAAACGCCATGATCGCCACCAGCACCACCAGTCCTACAGCCAGTACCGAGCTGGAAAACAGGAAGCCTTCATCCGGGTCGATGCTCATGAAGGTCGGCAGCCCCACATACAGCAGGTATACCGTGTAGCAGATCGCCGCCGTGCCCACGACCATGCCCAGCCACATGTGCGGATAAAGCGCCGCCAGCCCGCCAATAAACAGAGGCGTCGCTGTGTAGGTGGCGAAGGCCACGCAACGCGCCATGCTGGGGTTGGCGTCGTAGGTGCGGGCCATCCAGTGAATGAACGCACCCATCACCGCCACGCCGCCGAGCATTGCAGCGTAGGACATCAGGGTCATCCACAGCGCGCTTTCCTGAGTCAGCATGACCGGGGCGCGGTTGCCGATCACCCAGCCGACCTGAGTGGTGCCGATAAAGGCTGAGACGGCGGGAATCGCCGCGAGAACCAGGGTATGGGTGAGGTACATGTGGCTGATGCTTTCTTCTTTATCGCCACGAATTTCCCGCCATTCCTGATCGGGATGGGTAAAAAGCCCCACGACGTGATGGATCATGCCAGTCACTCCTGTCGTTATTACCATCGCCCCCCAGCGGAGCGCTACCGGCCAAATGGCCTGCAAGGTCCGGATAGTTGTGCGACCTCTAGTCGCAGTATAGGAAGTGATGTCCTGGAAAACTGTAGGGCCTTTAGAGTAAATCGCGCTGTAAACATAGGTGCTAATCGCGGCACGGTCTGTAGCGGGCAATGGATTCAAGGTGGGAGGGGCTTGCTCCCACATTGAATCCGAGGCGCTCAGGTCGCTAAAATACCCCGTTTTTCGTCACACACTTGCAGCGGATCCAAGCGCCATGGGCACTCTTACGGTCAACCAGAACAAACTGCAAAAACGCCTGCGTCGCCTGGCCGGTGAAGCGGTCGCCGATTTCAACATGATCGAGGAGGGCGACAAGGTCATGGTCTGCCTTTCCGGCGGCAAAGACAGCTATACCCTGCTCGATGTGCTGCTGCACCTGCAAAAGGTCGCGCCGATCAAGTTCGAGATCGTCGCCGTCAACATGGACCAGAAACAGCCAGGTTTTCCCGAGCACGTGCTGCCGGCCTATCTCAAGGAACTGGGCGTCGAGTACCACATCGTCGAGAAAGACACTTATTCGGTGGTCAAGCAGTTGATCCCCGAAGGCAAGACGACCTGCTCGCTGTGCTCGCGCCTGCGGCGTGGCACGCTCTATACCTTTGCCGATGAGATCGGCGCGACCAAGATGGCCCTGGGGCATCATCGCGACGATATCGTCGAAACCTTCTTCCTTAACATGTTCTTCAACGGTTCGCTCAAGGCCATGCCCCCCAAGCTGCGCGCCGATGACGGGCGCAACGTGGTGATCCGCCCGCTGGCGTATTGCAATGAGAAGGACATCCAGGCGTATGCCGACTTCAAGCAATTTCCGATCATTCCGTGCAACCTGTGCGGCTCCCAGGAAAACCTGCAGCGCCAGGTGGTCAAGGACATGCTGCTGGAGTGGGAACGCAAGACGCCGGGCCGCACCGAAAGCATCTTCCGCAGCCTGCAGAATGTGATCCCGTCGCAATTGGCCGACCGCAACCTGTTCGACTTCACCAGCCTGAAAATCGATGAAACCGCCGCCTCGCGTTTCGTCAATGTAGTGAACCTCTAACGCTCTACAACGCTCTGAAAGACGGCGCTCACGGGCGCCGTTTTCATTTCACCTGCCAGGAGAGGGCATGCGCGATTACAAGTGGCTGCACGAATATTGTCTGAACCGTTTTGGTTCAGCGGCCCAGTTGGAAGCCCATCTGCCGGTGCCCAAGACCCCGGCGCAATTGCGCAGGATCAGCGCTGACCGCTACCTGTCGACCCTGGCGCTGCGCGTGTTCCGTGCAGGCTTGAAGCACAGCGTGGTGGACGCCAAATGGCCGGCGTTCGAACAGGTGTTCTTTGGCTTCGACCCGGAAAAGGTCGTGCTGATGGGCGCCGAGCATTTGGAACGCCTGATGCAGGACGCCCGCATCATCCGTCACCTGGGCAAGCTCAAGAGCGTGCCGCGCAATGCGCAGATGATCCTGGATATCACCCAGGAGAAGGGCAGCTTCGGCGCGTTTATCGCCGAGTGGCCAGTCACCGATATCGTTGGGCTATGGAAGTACCTGAGCAAGCACGGTCACCAGTTGGGCGGCCTGTCGGCACCGCGCTTTTTGCGCATGGTGGGCAAGGACACTTTTGTGCCGAGCTATGACGTGGTGGCGGCATTGAATGCGCAGAAGATCGTCGACAAGGTGCCCACCAGCCTGCGCGACCTGGCGACGGTGCAGGGCGCCTTCAACCAGTGGCATGCCGATAGTGGGCGGCCGATGTGCCAGTTGTCGATGATGCTGGCTTACACCGTCAACCATTGATCGTTCCCACGCTCTGCGTGGGAATGCTGCCCAGGACGCTCTGCGTCCCAGACCTTGCTGTATCAGACTGCCGCCAACCGCCGATTCAACTGGTGCCGCCAGCGCACATACAGCAACGCCGTACAAAACAGCGCCAGGCTTGCCACCATCTCAAGCACCCCGAACCCTTGGCGGTTCGGGTCATACGCTGCCAGCGCGCCCTTGATGAAATACAGGTTCACCACAAAGCACATCCACGAATGCCCGCGTGCGCTGCCCAGGATCATGCCTGGCGCCAGCACCAGCAGCGGCACCAGCTCGATCAGCAGGATCACCCACGGACGCGCGCCGTGCAGGTCGGCGACGAACAGGTAGTACACGCACAACAAGCCCACCAGGCCAAAAAACGCCAGAAGGCTGAGTGCGCGCGCGAGCTTGACCCGCGGCTCCAGCCACGCCTGGGGCGGCAGGACCTTAGGCTGCCTGGCCACGGCCGTTCTCCAGCAGTGTGGCGGTTTTTGCCAGGCGCAGGCCCAGGGCGCGGCACAGCGTGATTTCATGGGGGTCGAGCATGCGCTTGCCATCAGGCCCGGCGTGGTGGCTGGCGCCATACGGCGTACCGCCGCCCTGGGTGTCGAGCAGCGCCTGCTCGCTGTAGGGCAGGCCGGTGATCAGCATGCCGTGGTGCAACAGCGGCAGCAGCATCGACATCAGCGTGGTCTCCTGGCCGCCGTGCAGGCTGGCGGTGGAGGTGAACACGCCAGCAGGTTTGCCGACCAGGGCGCCGGTGAGCCACAGGTTGCTGGTGCCATCGAGGAAGTACTTGAGCGGCGCGGCCATGTTGCCAAAGCGCGTCGGGCTGCCGAGGGCCAGGCCCGAGCAGTTTTTCAGATCATCCAGGCTGGCATACAGCGCGCCCTCGTCCGGAATACTCGGCGCCACGGCTTCGCACTCGGTGGAGATCGCCGGCACCGTGCGCAGCCGGGCTTCCATGCCGCCTTGCTCGATGCCCCGGGCAATCTGCCGGGCCATTTCGCTGACCGAGCCATTGCGGCTGTAATACAACACCAGCACATAGGGGGTCGTCACGGCAGCAACTCCAGTACATTTTCCGGCGGACGGCCAATGATGGCTTTATCGGCGGTTTCCAGGATGGGACGTTCCATCAGCTTGGGGTGTTCGGCGATAGCATTGATCAGATGCGCTTCGCTGAGACTGGCGTCGGCCAGGTTGAGGCTTTTGTATTCCTCTTCGCCGGTGCGCAACAACTGACGGGCGCTTAGGCCAAGCTTGGCCAGCAGGGCCTTTATTTGCGTAGCGTTCAGTGGGGTTTCCAGGTAGCGCACCACGGTAGGCGTGAGGCCACGGGCTTCCAGCAGTTCCAGCGCACCGCGGGATTTCGAGCAGCGCGGGTTGTGATAAAGCGTCAGATCGGTCATGTGCGGGTCGCATCTTGCGTAAGGTGGCGGGTATTCTACCTGCGCTGCGGGCCGTCCTTAAACCGTAAGAGGCGATAGGCCGCAGCCAACGTTCATTTTTACGAAGGATTACCCCATGACAAGGCGACTGATCGGTGCATTGGCGATCATCACAACCCTGCTGCTCAGTGGCTGCGGTAACGATTACGGCGTTGACCAGTATGGCCAGAAAATACCGGCCGAACGCCTGGACAAGCAGTGGCTGGTGGTCAATTACTGGGCTGAATGGTGTGGCCCGTGTCGCACGGAAATCCCCGAGCTCAACGCCCTGGCCGAGCAACTCAAAGCGCAGAATGTGGGCGTGTTCGGGGTCAATTTCGACAATGTGCAGGGTGAGGAGCTCAAGGCCGCCAGCGACAAGCTGGGCATCAAGTTCACCGTGCTGGCGCAGAACCCGGAAGGGATCTTCGATATTCCACGCAGCGAGGCGCTGCCGGTGACCTATATCATCGATGACAAAGGCAAGGTGCGCGAACAACTGATGGGTGAGCAGACGGCGCAAGGGGTGTTGGCCAAGCTCAAGGCCCTGCGCGGTTAAAGCATCAACTCAGAGCCAATGTGGGAGGGGGCTTGCTCCCGATTGCGGTGGGTCAGCTTGATAATTGCTAGCTGATATACCGCTATCGGGGCATAGGTATCTACACAACTTTGTAGCAGCATAAGTAACCACGCTGCGAAGCGAGCCGCTCTTGATCTTGCTCTTGATCTAGGCGCCCCGTTAAACCACGCTGGCCGTAATCCGATAGTGATTTGGGGGGTAAACCGGCAGGGATGCCGGTTTAGCCGCCCCGCGCCATGGATGGCGCGTGGCGGCGGCCCCCAAATCACTGTCGGATTACGGGCACACCGAGCCTAAGCGAGGTGCCGAGTGGTGGGGCAAGAGCGTTTTGCTTACTTTTGCGCTTTTCAAAAGTGAGACGCCGTAAGGGCGGAACCCATAGCAGCCGTTACCGCAGCAACGGATATGTACTCGCTCTGATCCAGCATCCTGGTCGGCTGTCAGGCCGCCATCGGGAGCAAGCCCCCTCCCACATTTAGGTCGCGGGGTATCAGCTAGAGAGGCTTCGGCTCCTGAGCCGTCACAGGTTCAGGGCCGTGCCAAAGTTGTGTAGATACCTATGGCTATCGGGGCAAGCCCCCTCCCACATTTTGATCCCACCAGATCAAAGATCGTTGCCGTCAGCCTTCTTCAAGCCACAGGCGGATCGGCTTGCCTTGGGCCGGCCAGAAGCGGGTCTGTTCGATCGGCGAGATGTCCCAGCGCTGTACGCCCTGCAGGGCCTGGAAGAAGCGGTGCTCCTGTTCCATCAACGCCTCGGCGCACATTTTGCGGGTGCTGCCGATCGGGCCGAAGCTGAGCTTGTCGCCTTCGAGGGTGTACGGCGCAAACCAGTGGTTGCAGCCGCCATTGCCATAGGCGCGCCCATCGGCACCGAGGGTCACGGTCAGGTGCGCGTAGTCCATCAAGGGCCGCTCGCCTATCCACTCCACCACATAGCTGTGATCCTGCTTGAGCTTGGCCGCATCGCCGGCGCAGCCACTCAGGGCCGCGCCCACGGCGGCAAGCAGCAGCAGGCCCTTCATTGTGCGGCCCGCTGGCATTTCGGGCAGCGGTGGTGGTCGCCTTCGCTGGCCCAGCCGAGTTCTTTGATACGTGCGTTGGCGGCCGGCTGCAGCGGTTCTTTGGTCAGCTTGGTTTCCACCGCGAATTCAAACTCCAGCACGCTGTCGCAGCTGTCGCAATTGACCTTCCAGGTGTGAATCTCCAGCTCGCCGAATTTCGGCCCCAGGGCCATGGCGACCCATTGGCCCGCCGGGCGGATGGAGTAGCGCGCGTCACCTTCCACGGTCAGGCGCATCGACAGGGTTTTGCTGCCGCGCAGGGTGACGATCAGCACGTCGCCATGCTTGATCGAACCACCGTTGCCGGTGACTTGATAACGGCCCGGCACCAGGGCGCGGCATTCGATCAGGGTGTGTTGCGGGCTCAGCAAGCTGAAGCGGAAATCGTGTTCGGCCATGGATCCTCCAAATAGGCGCGGCATCCTATCACGGGTGCCGGCTCATCATGAGCCCGGTATGTGACCGCTGATCATCCCTCGACGAGGTTCTGCGCGCGGCCATCGGCCCACGCCGCAATATTGGCCAGCGTCGTGCCGGCAATCGCCGCCAGCGCCTCGCGGGTCAGGAAGGCCTGGTGGGCGGTGATGATCACATTGGGAAAGGTCAACAGGCGGGCGAGCACGTCGTCTTGCAGGGGCAGGTCCGAACGGTCCTCGAAAAACAGCTGCGCCTCTTCCTCATAAACATCCAGCCCCAGGTAACCGAGTTGGCCGTTCTTGAGCGCCTCGACCAGTGCCGGCGTGTCGACCAGGCCGCCGCGACCGGTATTGATCAGCATCGCACCCGGTTGCATGTGTGCCAGGGCGCGGGTGTCGATCAGGTGTTTACTCTCGGCGGTCAGCGGACAATGCAGGCTGATGATCTGCGCCTCGGCGAGCAATTCGGGCAGGCTCACGTAGCGTGCGCCCATGGCTTGCACCTGAGGGTTGGGGAAGGGGTCGTAGGCCAGCAACTGGCAGCCAAAACCGGCCATGATCCTGGCGAAGGTGGCGCCGATCTGCCCGGTGCCGACCACGCCGACGGTTTTGCCGACCAGATCGAAACCGGTGAGCCCGTGCAGGCTGAAGTCGCCATCGCGGGTACGGTTGTAGGCGCGGTGCAGGCGCCGGTTCAGGGCGAGGATCAGGGCCACGGCGTGTTCGGCCACGGCGTGGGGCGAGTAGGCCGGTACGCGCACCACGCTCAGGCCCAGGCGCTTGGCGGCGTGCAGGTCAACATGGTTGTAGCCGGCCGAGCGCAACGCAATCAGGCGCGTACCGCCACTGGCCAGTTGCTCGAGCACCGGGGCGCTGAGATCATCGTTGATAAACGCGCAGACCACCTCGTGCCGTTCGGCCAGGGCGACGGTGTCGAGGTTGAGGCGGGCGGGTTGGAATTGCAGCTCGATCCCCTGAGGGCGCGGCTCACCGAGAAAACTTTCGCGATCGTAGGCCTGGCTGCTGAAAAGAATCACGCGCATTAAAAGGCTCCCTGCAATTTATACCTTGGGAATGCTGACTCAATGTGGGAGGGGGCTTGCTCCCGATAGCGGTGTATCAGTCGAAATATTTGTAACTGATATATCGCCATCGGGGGCAAGCCCCCTCCCACATTTTGATTGGCGTCGTCCATAAAATAGAGTCAGGCGCTGACCCGCGCTTCACTGGCCAGCCGCGCAATCGCCATGTCCAGTTCATCCAACGCGGTTATGGCCTTGGCGTCGTCCTGCTTGAGCAGGGTTTCGGCGCGTTGGCAGGCCGCGCGCAATTGCGGCACGCCACAGTAGCGGGTGGCGCCATGCAGGCGGTGGACGCGCTCGATCAGGGCGTGGTTGTCATTGGCTTCGCGGGCGACCGTGATCGCCAAGCGATCAGCTTCCAGGGAGGCCAGCAGCATGGCGAGCATGTCGGCCGCCAGGTCCGCCTTGTTGGCGGCCAGGCGCAGGCCTTCCTCATGGTCCAGCACCAGCAGTTGCACGCCTGGGCCAAGGCCTTCGGGGAGGCGCTCGGGCCCCTGGTTGCGCAGGGCCAGGCCGGTCCATTTCAGCACCACCTGGGCCAGCTGCCGCTCGCTGATGGGCTTGGTCAGGTAATCGTCCATGCCGCTTTGCAGAAGGGCACGTTTCTCGTTGGCCATGGCATGGGCGGTGAGGGCGACCACCGGCAGCGGCGTGCCATGGCGTTCGCTCTCCCATTGGCGAATCGCTTCGGTACTCTGGCGCCCGTCCATGCCGGGCATCTGCACATCCATCAGCACCAGGTCGAACGTTTCCTGCTTCACGGCGTCAATGGCCGCAAAGCCGCTTTCCACGGCATGGACCTTGGCGCCCATGTCTTCGAGCAGGGTTTGCACCAGCAACAGGTTCGCCGGGTTATCGTCCACGCACAGCACCCGCGGCGCACGGCTGGACAACGGCTCACCCGGCTCGCTGCGCGAGGGGCGCGGGCTGATCAGGTCGGCCAGGGAGCGGCGCAGCTTGCGCGTACAGGCTGGCTTGGCCTGCAACTGGCTGTTGGGGTTGGGCACCGATTGGTTGAACAACATTTGCTCGGTGGTCGGGCACAGCACCAGCACTTTGCAGCCCAGGTGTTCGAGGTCCCACAAGTGCTGGTTGAGGCGCTCGGGCGGGATGTCATTGGCGGTGACGCCGAGCACCGCCAGGTTGATCGCCTGTTCGGTCTGATGGGCGCTGGTAATGCCGTTGGTCAGGCTCTCCAGGGTATTGAACAGCGTGACTTCCAGGCCGCAGTCTTCCAACTGGTGTTGCAAGGCCTGGCGCGCCAGCTCGTGGTTCTCCAGCACGGCCACGCGGCGACCGAGCAGCGGCGCGCTGGGCAGGTCTTCGATGTCGTCGCGGGTCTTGGGCAGGTTCAGGCTGATCCAGAACTCCGAGCCTTCGCCCGGTGTGCTGTCGACGCCGATTTCGCCACCCATCTGTTCGATCAGGCGCTTGGAAATCACCAGGCCCAAGCCGGTGCCACCTGGCTGGCGCGACAGCGAATTGTCCGCCTGGCTGAAGGCCTGGAACAGTGCGCGCACATCCTGGTTGGACAGGCCGATGCCGGTGTCCTGCACGCTGATGCGCAGTTGTACGCTGTCTTCCTGCTCATCCTCGATCATCGCCCGCGCCACGATGGTGCCTTCGCGGGTGAACTTGATCGCGTTGCTGATCAGGTTGGTCAGGATCTGCTTGAGACGCAGCGGGTCGCCCACCAGCGCCAGCGGCGTGTCGCGGTAGACCAGGCTGACCAGTTCGAGCTGTTTGGCGTGGGCGGCAGGGGCAAGGATGGTCAGGGTGTCCTGCAGCAGGTCGCGCAGGTTGAAGGGCACGCTGTCGAGCACCAGCTTGCCGGCTTCGATCTTGGAGAAGTCGAGAATCTCGTTGATGATGCCCAACAGGTTGTCGGCGGATTTTTCGATAGTGCCCAGGTAATCCAGCTGACGTGGCGACAGCTCGCTTTTTTGCAGCAGGTGGGTGAACCCGAGGATGCCGTTGAGCGGCGTGCGGATTTCATGGCTCATATTGGCCAGGAACTCCGATTTGATCCGGCTGGCTTCCAGGGCTTCCTTGCGGGCCAGGTCCAGCTCGATGTTCTGGATCTCGATGGTTTCCAGGTTCTGGCGCACGTCTTCGGTGGCCTGGTCGATGCTGTGTTGCAATTCTTCCTGGGCGTTTTGCAGGGTTTCTGCCATGCGGTTGATGCCCGACGCCAACTGATCCAGCTCCTGGCTGCCCAAGGGCGGCAGGCGGGTTTCCAGGTTGCCGTCTTTAAGCTGGGCCACGGCTTGCTTGATCAGGCCGATCGGCGAATTGATGGTGCGGCTGATGCGCAGGGCCAGTGCCGCGGTGCAGATCAAGCCGATGGCGATCAGCAGCAGGCTGGCGAACAGGCTGCGATAGCCGCGCAGCAACATGCCGTTGTGGGACAGTTCCACCTCGACCCAGCCCAACAGGCGGTCGGACTCATCCGGAATCAGCTCGCCGGCAAGGTTGCGATGACGGCCAAACACCGGCATCAGGTAACGGGTGGCATCGTTGCCGGTACGCTGCAGCAGGTGCGAGCTGTTGCCGGTGGGCGGTGGATTGAGCATGGTCGGGCCGGCATGGGCCAGGGAGGAGCGGTCCGGTGCCAGGAACGACACCGCGCGCACGTCCGGTTGTTCCAGGGATTGGGTCGCGATGCGTTCCAGCAGGTCAGTGTTCTTGCTGCTCAGGGCGGGCGCAACCAGTGGCGCCAACTGCTCGGCGATCATTTCACCGCGTTGCAGCAGTTGAGTTTGCAGCTCGGAGAGCTGCATCCAGGTGAAATAGCCCCCCAACAACAGCGCCATCAGGCTGGTCGGCAATAACGTCAGCAACAGTACGCGGCCTTTTATCCCCATTCTTCTAAGCACGCCACTCTCCTGCTACCACATTGATATCAATCTTCCGCACGGGCGTCCGGCCCGCGCTACCTGCGCAGTGTAGCCATTTGCGCCGCCAGGAATCTCGTAAATTAATGACACACGGCAATCTTCGGGCCATTCGGTAGCGGCCTGCGATTGCCTGTAACACTTTAATCTTGAATAATCAGTCATTGAGAATGACTTGCAGACGCTAATGAATCCCGCAACCGTTGGCCTACCCAGTATCCTGACCATCGAGGATGACCCCGTGTTGGGCGCCTACGTCCATGAACATCTGGGCCGCTGTGGCTTCGAGGTCACCTGGTGCCGCAATGGCCAGCAAGGCTTGCAGCTGGCCCGCGACCAAGCGTTCGACCTGGTGCTGATGGACGTTCTGCTGCCAGGGCTGGACGGGCTGTCAGTCCTTACGCATCTGCGCCAGAGTCATGCCATACCGGTGATCCTGATGTCGGCCCTGGGCGCCGAAGCCGACCGTGTCAGCGGCTTTCGCCTGGGCGCCGACGATTACCTGCCCAAGCCGTTCAGCATGATCGAGCTGCGGGTGCGCATCGAAGCCATCCTGCGCCGGGTGGCCCTGGACCGTCGCCCGCCGCCGGGCCTTGCGCCCCTGCGCGATGATGCGCAGGTCCTGCGGTTTGACGAGGGGCTGTGCGATGTCGTCTATCACACGCATTGGGCCGGCCTGACACGCAGTGAGTACCGCCTGCTGGAAACCTTGCACCGCAACGCCGAAGAGGTACTCAGCAAAGCCTTCCTTTATCAGCACGTGCTGCAGCGCGGTTATGCCCCACACGATCGCAGTCTCGACATGCATGTGAGCCAGATTCGCCGCAAGCTCAAAGCGATCGGCTACACCGAGCGCGAAGTGCGCACGGTGTGGGGCAAAGGCTATGTGTTGAGCGGTCACGATGAAGGGCTTTGAGCGGTTGCCGGGCAGGCATTCGTTGTTCTGGAAGCTGGCGTGCCTTCTGATCGCGTTTTGTTTGCTGATGATCTGGCTCAGTTGGTCCTGGGGCCGTTACATGGAGCAGCAAAGTGCCTACCTCACTGACGAAGCCCGCGACACGCTCCGCGGCTATGCAGCCGGCGCCGAGTTGGCGTGGAGTACCCAGGGCAGTGCCGGTGTGGATGCGTGGTTGCAGCATATGGGCGAGCGTGAAACCACTTGGCTGGGCGTCATCGGCAATGACTTGCAATCACTTGGCAGCGCACCGTTGAGCGACAAGCAAAGCCAGCGCCTGACCTTCTTGCGCGGATTGGACTGGCCGGTGAGCCGCCATGCCAAAGGCTTGCCCTGGTTGAAAATCGCCTTCCCGGTCGACCCCGATGCGGGGTCACTGGTGATCGAGTTGCCCAAGCGCTTTATGCCGGGGCGTTATCAACTGTTCTGGCGGGTCATCACCAACGGCCTGATTCCCGGGTTGTTTACCTTATTGCTATGTATCGGCCTGTATCGATTGCTGATCATGCCCCTCAATCAATTGCGTGCGCAGGCCAATGCCTGGCGTGCGGACCAATTGACGGCGCGAATGTCCCGTGACGCGACCAGCCGCCAGGACGAGTTGGGTGAATTGGGACGCGCCTTTGACCAGATGTCCGAACGCTTGCAGGGCACGGTGCAGTTGCAGCAACAGCTGCTGCGCGACATGTCCCATGAGTTGCGCACGCCCCTGAGCCGCTTGCGTGTGGCCTGCGACAGCGAACAGGACCTGGCGCGGTTGCGTGAGCGCCTGAGCCGGGAAATCGACGCCATGCAGCGCCTGGTGGAAGACAGCCTGCAACTGGCCTGGCTCGACAGCGACCGGGCGCCACTGCCCCAGGAGGACATCCAGCTGCCGGCGCTGTGGGACATGCTGCGGGAAAACGCGTGTTTCGAAAGCCATTGGCCGGCATCGCGCTTGCCATGCCTGTTGCCAGCTGAGTGCTGGGTGCGAGGCAATCTCAATGCACTGGCCCAGGCTCTGGAAAACATCCTGCGTAACGCAATACGCCACTCACCAGGCCAAGGCCGGGTGACATTGGACGGCGCGCGCGAAGGCGAGCACTGGCATGTGTGGCTGGAGGA
This sequence comes from Pseudomonas sp. R4-39-08, assembly GCF_003852275.1. Classification (NCBI taxonomy): domain Bacteria; kingdom Pseudomonadati; phylum Pseudomonadota; class Gammaproteobacteria; order Pseudomonadales; family Pseudomonadaceae; genus Pseudomonas; species Pseudomonas sp. R4-39-08. The sequence goes on along the minus strand of NZ_CP027733.1, from coordinate 3,490,443 downwards.
TCAGGGGGGAGGCATCGATGAGGCCGACCTGGAGCGTATCTTCGCGCCCTTCATCCGGTTGGACGGTTCCCGGCCCGGTGACGGCGGCTTCGGCCTGGGCTTGAGCATTGCGCGCAACGCGGTGCAGCGCCAGGGCGGGCGTATCTGGGCGGAAAATACCGGGCAGGGCCTGCGTGTACACCTGCGCCTGCCTGCCCGTTAGCCATCAGCGGCGGCGCAGTTTGCGTTTCTTCCACTGGTGCGCGACCCACCAGCGCCAATAGCCCATGGTCAGGCAATAGGCCAATGCGCCCAACACCAATCCGGATACCACCGAGCCCAGCAGGAATGGTTGCCACATCGTGCTCAATTCGCCGCTGATCCATTCCCAGGTGAGGTTATCGGGGAGGCTGCGTGCCGGCACATTCATCAACCAGGCACCGGTCATATAGGTGCAGACAAACACCACCGGCATCGTGATCGGGTTGGTCAGCCACACCAGGCTGACGGCAATCGGCATATTGCCGCGCACCACGATCGCCAGGATCGCGGCCAGCAGCATTTGCAAGGGAATGGGGATAAACGCGGCAAACAGACCCACGGCCATGGCGCGGGCCACCGAGTGCCGGTTGAGGTGCCAGAGGTTCGGGTCATGCAGCAGGGTGCCAAGAAACTGTAATGACTTGTGTTCCCTGATACTGCTGGGGTCGGGCATGTACCGTTTGAATAAGCGCCGGGGCATAAGGGGTCCAGGTCAGTTCGAGGGGCAAGTATGCGCGTATTCTATAAACAGAAAATTCAGACTTTGTGACAAAACATCAAAGGCGCCCCTGGGAACCCCGGCTAAGACTGAGTGGATCATTGAAAGGAATGATTCATGAGGACAGGGATGTTCGCGCTTGCGCTGGGGTTGCTGACCCTGCGTTTTCTACCGGCGTTGCCGCCGACCGGATGGCTGTTGGCCATGCTGGTGCTGGCATTGATGTTAGTGCCGTTTCGTACCTATCCGCTGGCGTTTTTCCTGATGGGCTTGAGCTGGGCGTGCATCAGCGCGCAGTGGGCACTGGATGATCGATTGCGACCAGCACTGGACGGCGAAACACGATGTGTGGAAGGGCGCGTCGTCGGCTTGCCTCAGCAGACCGACACCGGCGTGCGTTTTGACCTGGCCGACAGCCGGTCGCGCAAAGCCCGGCTACCCAAGCGCATCCGGGTGTCCTGGCACGGCGGGCCGCCGGTGCGCAGTGGAGAACGCTGGCGCCTGGCTGTCACCCTCAAGCGGCCGTCTGGCCTGCTCAACTTTCACGGTTTCGACCACGAGGCCTGGTTGCTGGCGCAACGCATCGGCGCCACGGGCTCGGTGAAAGACGGTGAGCGCCTGACGCCAGCCCGCAACGCCCTGCGCGACAGCCTGCGCCAGCGCCTGATGGCTGCGGATGCGCAAACCCATGAAGCCGCCGTGGCGGCGTTGGTGCTGGGTGACGGTTCCGGGCTGCGCACGGAGCAATGGCAGGTATTGCAAGACACCGGCACCGTGCACCTGTTGGTTATCTCCGGCCAACACATTGGCTTGCTGGCCGGGCTGATCTACGCACTGGTGGCCGGGATGGCGCGTTACGGTTGCTGGCCACGCAACCTGCCATGGCTGCCGTGGGCCTGCGGCCTGGCCTTTATTGCAGCGCTGGGTTATGGCCTGCTGGCGGGTTTCGGCGTGCCGGTGCAGCGGGCCTGCGTGATGGTGGGCCTGGTATTGCTATGGCGGCTGCGCTTTCGGCATTTGGGCGTGTGGTGGCCGTTGCTGCTGGCCTTCAACGCTGTGCTGCTGCTTGAGCCCCTGGCCAGTCTGCAGCCGGGTTTCTGGTTGTCCTTTGCGGCGGTTGCGATCCTGGTGCTGACGTTCGGCGGGCGGCTCGGGCCCTGGAGTGTCTGGCAGGCCTGGACGCGTCCACAGTGGTTGATTGCCATCGGTTTGTTTCCGGTCCTGTTGGTGCTGGGTTTACCCATCAGCCTCACCGCGCCTGTGGCCAATTTATTCGCTGTGCCGTGGATCAGTCTGGTGGTGTTGCCATTGGCGTTGCTGGGCACGGCGCTGCTGTGGCTGCCGTTGGCCGGTGACGGTTTGCTGTGGTTGGCCGGCGGAGCGCTGGAGGGATGGTTCAAGGGGCTGACCCTGCTGGCCGTGCAGTTGCCGGCCTGGACGCCGGCCGAGGTGCCGCTGGTTTATTGGCTGGTCAGCCTGGCGGGCGCGGTGTTATTGCTGCTGCCCAAGGGCGTGCCATTTCGGTTGCTGGGCTGGCCCATGCTGCTGTTGGCGGTGTTTCCACCCAAGGAATCGGTACCCCATGGGCAGGTGACGGTGGTGCAACTGGATGTCGGCCAGGGGCAGGCTGTGATCTTGCGCACCCGCAACCACGCCTTGCTTTACGACGCGGGGCCGCGTTCGGGGGCGGTCGACCTGGGCGCGCGCGTGGTTCTGCCGTCGTTGAAAAAGTTCGGAGTAGAGCGGTTGGACATGCTGCTACTGAGCCATGCCGACGCCGATCATGCTGGTGGCGCTGCAGCTGTCGCCCGCGGGCTGCCCATCCGGCGTGTGGTCGGCGGCGAAACCGACGGGTTGCCGGCGTTTCTGGGGACCGAGCCTTGTATCAGTGGCGAACGATGGGAGTGGGATGGTGTGTCGTTCGTGTTATGGCAGTGGTCCGGCGCCATCAGTGGCAACGCCAAATCCTGTGTGTTGCAGGTGCAGGCCAGCGGTGAGCGGCTGCTGCTCACCGGGGATATCGACCGTGCGGCGGAGCGCGCACTGCTTGACACACCGTTGGCGGTGCCCACCGATTGGCTGCAAGCGCCCCATCATGGTAGCCGCAGCTCGTCATCCAGGCCTTTTGTGCAACGGCTTGCGCCTGGATCGGTGCTGATCTCCAGAGGCCGTGGCAATGCCTTTGGTCATCCTCATTCGCAAGTGGTAGAACGCTATCGGGCCCTGGGCAGCCGGCTATACGACAGCGCCGAACAAGGTGCCGTGCGTCTTCAGTTGGGCGCGTTCCAACCCGCTGTTGTTGCGCGCAGTCAACGCCGGTTCTGGCGCGAACCGTTACCGTAATCCGGCGTTACCAAACACCGCGGGCTGCGACAGTCCGGTCTGCGGTCGACGAACCCCGCCGCTGAACCTATATGATAAAGTGGCGCACTTTTTCGAGGGGGCATTCACTGTGTGGGAATTGGTCAAATCCGGCGGCTGGATGATGTTGCCGATCATCATGAGTTCCATTGCCGCACTCGGCATCGTCGCCGAACGCCTGTGGACCCTGCGCGCCAGTCGCGTTACCCCCGAGCACCTGCTGGGGCAAGTCTGGGGCTGGATCAAGAACAAGCAGCTCGACAAGCAGAAACTCAAGGAACTGCGCGCCAATTCGCCACTGGGTGAAATCCTCGCCGCCGGCCTGGCCAACTCCAAGCATGGTCGCGAGATCATGAAAGAGTGCATCGAGGAAGCCGCAGCGCGAGTGATCCATGAGCTGGAGCGCTACATCAACGCCCTCGGCACCATCGCCGCCATGGCGCCGCTGCTCGGTTTGCTGGGCACGGTGCTGGGCATGATCGACATTTTCAGCTCGTTCATGGGCTCGGGCATGACCACCAACGCCGCGGTGCTGGCCGGTGGTATTTCCAAAGCGCTGATCACCACGGCTGCGGGCCTGATGGTGGGGATCCCGTCGGTGTTCTTCCATCGCTTTTTGCAACGGCGCATCGATGAACTGGTGGTCGGCATGGAACAGGAAGCCATCAAGCTGGTGGAGGTGGTGCAGGGCGACCGTGATGTGGACCTGGTCGAGGGCAAAGCGTGAAATTTCGCCGCAAGCAACGGGAAAATGTCGATATCAACCTCGCGTCGCTGATTGACGTGGTGTTTATCCTGCTGCTGTTCTTCGTCGTTACCACCACGTTCACCCGGGAAACCCAGCTGCGCGTCGACTTGCCCGAAGCCGTGAGCGGCTCCCCGGCCGAAGACCAGCAGGTCAAGCAGCTGGACATTGCCATCAGCGCCGATGGCGTGTTTTCGGTAAATAACCAGTTGCTGGAGAAAAACGACCTGGCCAGCTTGATGGAGGCCTTGCAGAAGGAGTCCGGGGGCGACACCAACATGCCACTGTCGATCAGCGCCGACGGCAAAACCCAGCACCAGGCAGTGATTACCGCGATGGACGCTGCCGGCAAGCTCGGTTTCAGTCATCTGCGCATGACCACCGTCGAGGCGGCGAGCCCACCCTGATGGCCATGTCCGATCGTTTGCTCAAGGCCTGGTACGACGGGCATCCGGCCCTCGTGCTGTTAAAGCCGCTGGAGTGCCTGTATCGCCGGGTGGTGCAGCGCAAGCGCGCGCGCTTCCTGGCGGGTGAGGGCGCTGTCTACCAGTCACCGGTGCCCGTTGTGGTCGTGGGTAATATCACCGTAGGCGGGACTGGCAAGACGCCGCTGATCCTGTGGATGATCGAGCACTGTCGGCGCACTGGGTTGCGCGTAGGCGTGGTCAGTCGTGGGTATGGCGCCAAGCCGCCACAGTTGCCCTGGCGGGTCGAGGCCAACCACAGTGCCGAAGTGGCCGGCGACGAACCGTTGCTGATCGTGCAGCGCTGCGGTGTACCGTTGATGATCGATCCGGATCGCAGTCGTGCGGTGAAAGCGCTGTTGGCCAGCGAAACCCTGGACCTGATCCTTTCCGACGACGGCCTGCAGCACTATCGTCTGGCCCGTGATCTCGAGCTGGTATTGATCGATGCCGCCCGTGGCCTGGGCAATCGCCATTGCCTGCCGGCCGGGCCGTTGCGTGAGCCGGTTGAGCGCCTGCAGAGCGTTGATGCGCTGCTCTATAACGGCGCCGCCTCGGACCGCGAAGACGGCTTTGCCTTCCGCCTGCAACCCTCGGCGCTGGTCAACCTGCACAGCGGCGAGCGGCAGCCGGTCAGCTACTTTCCGGTAGGCCAACCGGTACACGCGGTTGCCGGTATCGGCAATCCGCAACGTTTCTTCAATACCCTTGAAACGCTACACTGGCAGCCGATCCCCCATGCGTTTGCCGACCACGCGCCCTATAGCGCCGAGGTGCTGGATTTCACGCCGCCATTGCCGCTGGTCATGACCGAAAAAGACGCGGTGAAGTGCCGCGCCTTCGCCCGGCCCGACTGGTGGTACCTTGCGGTGGATGCGCTGCCGTCGCCAGCATTCGTCGCCTGGTTCGATACGCAGTTGATGCGCTTGCTGCCCAACCGTCTTTTGCCTTAAACCGCTTATTTCCAGGAACTACTCATGGACACCAAACTGCTCGACATCCTTGCTTGCCCGATCTGCAAAGGCCCGCTCAAGCTCAGCGCCGACAAAACCGAGCTGATCAGCAAAGGCGCCGGCCTGGCTTACCCTATTCGCGACGGCATTCCGGTGATGCTGGAAAGCGAAGCCCGCACCCTGACGACCGATGAGCGCCTGGATAAATGACTACCGCCTTTACCGTGGTGATTCCCTCGCGCTATGCGTCGACCCGCCTGCCGGGCAAGCCGCTGCAAATGATCGGTGCCAAGCCGATGATCCAGCTGGTATGGGAACAGGCCTGTAAAAGCAGCGCTGAACGGGTGGTGGTGGCGACCGACGATCCGCGCATCATCGAAGCCTGCCAAGGTTTCGGCGCCGAGGCGGTTCTGACCCGCGAAGACCATAATTCCGGCACCGACCGCCTGGCCGAAGTGGCCATGCAACTGGGCCTGGCGCCGGACGCCATCGTAGTGAACGTGCAAGGCGACGAGCCGCTGATTCCGCCACGCGTCATCGACCAGGTCGCCGCCAATCTAGCGGCCCATGGCGAAGCGCGCATGGCCACCCTGGCCGAACCGATCGAAGACAGCGAAACCTTGTTCAACCCGAACGTGGTGAAGGTCGTCAGCGATATCAACGGCTTGGCCCTGACATTCAGCCGCTCGGTCCTGCCCTGGGCGCGGGATGCCTTCGCCAGCAACCCCGACGCACTGCCGCAAGGCGTGCCGTACCGCCGCCATATCGGCATTTATGCCTATCGCGCCGGCTTCCTGCATGACTTCGTCAGCTGGGGCCCGTGCTGGTTGGAGAACACCGAGTCCCTGGAGCAGCTGCGGGCCCTGTGGCACGGCGTGCGCATCCACGTGGGCGATGCGCTGGAAGCGCCGCCTGCAGGCGTCGATACCCAGGAAGACCTCGAGCGCGTCCGTCGCCTGCTGGGGGCTTGATGGAGGTCCTGTTTGTCTGCTTGGGCTATATCTGCCGCTCGCCCACCGCCGAAGGCGTTTTGCGCCATAAGTTGCGCGAAGCAGGTTTGTCCAGCCAGGTGGAGGTGGCGTCAGCGGGAACTGGACAATGGCATATCGGCAACCCACCGGACCAGCGCAGCCAACGTGCGGCGCTGGCGCGGGGCTATGACTTGTCATCCCAGCGTGCCCAGCAGGTCTGCCGCGCCGACTTTGCGCGCTATGACCTGATCCTGGCCATGGACCACAGCAACCTGCGCCATCTCAAAGCCATGCAGCCTGCACAGGGTAAGGCGCAGTTGGATATATTCCTGCGCCGCTTCGGCGGTGAAGTGGACGAGGTGCCAGACCCTTATTATGAAGGCGAACAAGGTTTTGAGCGGGTCCTGGACCTGATCGAGCGCGCCTGTGATTTATTGGTGATCGAATTGAAGGGGCGGTTATGACCTTGCAGGTACTGGCGCAGGTATCGCTCAAGCCGTTCAACAGCTTTGGCATCGACGTGCGCGCCCAGCTATTTGCCGAGGCCCGCAGTGATGCCGACGTGCGGGAAGCCTTGGCCTACGCCGAGGCGCACAGTGTGCCGCTGCTGGTGATAGGGGGCGGCAGCAACCTGCTGCTGACTCAGGACGTGCCTGCCCTGGTGTTGCGTATGGCCACCCAAGGCATTCGCGTGCTGCACGATGATGGCGTGCAGGTGGTGGTCGAAGCCGAAGCGGGCGAAGCCTGGCACCCCTTTGTGTTATGGACCCTGGAGCAGGGCTTCTGCGGCCTGGAAAACCTCAGCCTGATCCCCGGCACGGTCGGTGCGGCGCCAATGCAAAACATCGGTGCCTACGGCGTGGAGGTCAAGGATGTGTTTGCCGGACTCACTGCGCTGGATCGTGAGACCGGTGAACTGCGGGATTTCAGCCTGCAGGAGTGCCGGTTTGCCTACCGCGACAGCCTGTTCAAGCATGAAGTCGGCCGCTGGTTGATCCTGCGGGTACGCTTTGCCCTGAGCCGCGCCAGTCACCTGAAACTCGACTACGGCCCGGTGCAGCAGCGTCTGGCCGGGCAGGGGATTACCAACGCCACGCCAGCGGATGTAAGCCGTGCGATTTGCAGCATTCGCCGCGAAAAGTTGCCCGACCCGGCGCAGCTTGGCAATGCCGGCAGCTTCTTCAAGAACCCGCTGGTGCCCGAGGCCTTGGCTACTGAGCTGAAAAGCCAGTATCCGGACCTGGTGGCCTACCCTCAGGCAGACGGGCAAACGAAGCTCGCCGCCGGTTGGCTGATCGACAAGGCGGGCTGGAAGGGCTTTCGTGAGGGCGACGCTGGCGTGCATGCATTGCAGGCGCTGGTACTGGTGAACTATGGCTCTGCCACCGGGCGTGAGATTGCCAACCTGGCGCTGCGTATCCAGCAGGATATTGTCGAGCGCTTCGGGGTGGAACTGGAAATGGAACCTAACCAGTACTGATCGTCCTTGGGCCGGAAATGAAAATGCCCCGTATCTCGCGATACGGGGCATTTTTTATAGCGTTAACAATCAGTCGTCACGGCTCATGATGCCGAAGATCTGCAACAGGCTGATAAACAGGTTGTAGATCGACACATACAGGCTGATGGTCGCCATGATGTAGTTACGCTCGCCACCATGGATGATGGCGCTGGTCTGGAACAGGATGCACACCGACGAGAACAGCACGAAACCTGCGCTGATCGCCAGTTGCAGGCCGCTGATCTGGAAGAACATGCCGGCTACCACTGCCGCCAGCAACACGAAGAAGCCAGCGGTGATGAAGCCGCCCAGGAAACTCATGTCCTTACGGCTGATCAGCACGTACGCCGACAGGCCACCAAACACCAACGCGGTCATGGCAAATGCCGAACTGACCACTTCCGCGCCGCCGGCCATGCCGAGGTAGCGGTTCAGGATCGGGCCAAGGATAAAGCCCATGAAACCGGTCAAGGCAAAGGCCGACACCAGGCCCCAGGCCGAGTCACGCAGCTTGTTGGTCAGGAAGAACAGACCATAGAAGCCGATCAACACGACAAAGATATTGGGATAACCGACGCGCATCTGTTGGGCCACATAAGCCATCACGCCGCTGAATGCGAGGGTAAGGGCGAGCAGGCCGTACGTATTGCGCAAGACGCGGCTGACTTCAAGCTGCTCAGCCTGCGCGTTGCCATTCACTGCGTAATTCTGTTCGCGCATGGCGACTCTCCTTCAGTTTTGAAACGTTCAGTCGCAAAGATCATAACAGACGCTCTGTAACAAGCTATGCAGAGAGTTTGACAGTGTGTTTCATTCGGGTATTATTGCGCCCGCTGACGCAGGATGAGCTACTATGATCCTGTAACGCACAAGGGAAATTGGCAGAGTGGTTGAATGCACCGGTCTTGAAAACCGGCGAACGTTAATAGCGTTCCCAGGGTTCGAATCCCTGGTTTCCCGCCAAGATTCACACGAAAGCCCCGCACTGCGGGGCTTTTGCGTTTCTGGGGTCAGGCGCAATTGTCTGCCTCACAGCTGATCATTTCCGCATCATTACAGACGGTTTCCGCAACTTGTTGCAAGTTGTGGTCACCGGGTCGGTTTCACGATCTCCCCGACACGTCGATAAACCGTCTCGGTTATCCGCTTGTCAGTGTGCCCCAGCAGTCGGCTTGCATCCCAAAGGTCGAGGATCTCACTGGCAGCTTTTTGCTTTGTATTTCCATGGTGTGCCCCTCTATGCCTCTGGTTGGTCGAAAGAGCCCGTGGGGAGCGCTGTCTTGATGATGTGAACGGCCAGGCCGAAGGTGATCAGCAGCCAGGCGCAGGTGCCGGCGAAGGCGTAGATCAGTGCGTCGGTGCTGCCGGTTTCCAGCAGGTCGAGTCCGGTCCAGGTGAACCAGCAGTCGCTGGCGACCAAGTACAGCAAAGCGCCCAGCAGTATCAGGGTGAATTTAATCAGCGTGATGCCGTCGGCATGAGCCTTGGATGCTTTCACTGCCCGCCGCGTGACCGTCTTCCGGCCTTCCAGGATGGCGCGCACCATCGGCGCCAAGAACAGGATGGGGCGTTCTTTGATAGGGATCATGAGGTCACCTGTTTCATGTTGGAGTCGGCGCCATTGGCGCATCCTGGTCCAGCGCTCTTCCGGCGTTTCAGGTCGCTATCCAATGGTTCCGTCGGCCCTGAGCCCGTAAACGCTTGGGCGCTCGTCGTTTTCCCAAACAATTCCCTGGTCATTGCAGTCCGGGTCGCCAGCTTCGAAATAGCGCTCAGACACCGCTTCGGCGTTGTGGTATTCGAGTTGTACCATCTTCACCTGCAAGCGTTGCGCAGCGACCCAGGCCTTGCACTTGTCACCGTCGCCCTCGTCGAAGTCGGGCATATCGGGGTGAGCGAACATGCCGTATTCATCGCGACGACCGGGGCTGAGTGGATCAATTTGATTTCTTCAAGCATGACTTCGTCCTCGCCGCTATAGCGGCTATCAAATTCATAGAGGGGAGAGGTATCGTTGCCACCTCAGATAGGGAGGTGTGATGTGGTCGTACACGGAGTTGAATACCGATTTTGCTGCGCTTCAAGCGTTGTCGAAGGACACGATGGCCTCGCGATGGAGTGCTGGAAAGGCGACAACGGACCTTTGTTTGAGATTTTTCGAAATGATGAAACGCTTCGATTTGAGGTGACTTTTTTCGTACCGGATGTACCGCTTGAGTTGCTTGAGTACGCGGTGCCGACAGCTCGAGAGTGGTTAGGAGATTTTGTTCCCTATCCCTGATGCCGAGCCCTTGCCGCTAGCGGCTGACTTTGAAGGGGGATGGGGAGGGGTGAAACGAAAGAGTGAGGCGCTAATTCCAGCGAACGTCGAGTTCTGAAATTTGTTGCTGCAGCTGCGCTATGAGTTCAAACCAAGAATCGAAACCATTTAATTCGTTCTGGACCAAGTGTTCGGCGAACTGGATGTTGGATTCGTCTGGGTCGTTGGCCTCTAAGGAGTAGACCAGCATCTTGCGCGATGTCAGGCGCCGCCCTCCGTAATATCGGATGGAAGCGGAATGATTGATAGCGTTACTGGATGGGGAAACTTATAATTTCTATTTTATCACGGAGATGAATAGATGTTCCCCAAGTACGTGCGTTCGGTTGGCTATGGTCTGGTGGTAGTAGGAACGATCTCACTACTATTTTCGGCATTCGAGTTGTTTGCTGGAAGAGATTCTCTGTTTGCCGTGGCTAAATCAGCAGTATTTGTACTGGTTGGTATCTGGATTATCAAAGAAGCAGTAAAGGTCTAGCTACATCCCAAAGGCAATTTCACATAGCTGTCGCACTCCGTTACCGGATGCGGCGAGCAGGATGGAATTTTGGAAAAAGATAAGGTATCAATCCGCACCTTGGATTTGAGCCTATAAAGGAGCACTGATGCGACACGAGATTTATTGGCGCTTTATAGCAATGATTTTGTTCAGCTTCACGCTGACCGGGTGTATTCATTACGAACACAAAAGTGCAGAAGGAAAATCAAACTCCGAGATCGCTACGATTCAGCAGTTCGATAAATCTTTGACAATATTTAAGATTGACGACGATCAAACCCTTTATTGGTTGAGCCGCCAAAGCGAATACCGGCTGGGTGCAGGCAGGCATAAGATTCAAGTTCGTAAATTTATTACCGCGGAGCAGCAAACTGCTCCAATTGAAATGACTGTTGATCTGGTAGGCGGCCGTACTTATGGGCTCTATGGGATCTCTTCGTCAACATGGTGGCGATACGAGGTTCGTGACGTGCAAACTGGGCAGCCGGCAGATGTCGCGGATCCTGTTGTCAACGAAACGCCTCCGATATCAGTTAACTAGATAGCTCGAATCTTGTCGCCTGCGTCTTTCTGAAGGGCGAGCAGGCTTTTATTGCGAAATTCCCGCGCCACGTTTTCGGATATATCGATTTCGTGGCGCGGCGGATTCAAGAGTGGCAGGCACTTAGCTGAGCCCAGCGCATGAAGGTGATGAATCATCAGCGTCATCGCCTCGCTCTGCTCAGTAATGCCTGACCATTCCATCAGAGCGGCCAGGGCCTGCCGGGTGCCTGGGCTAACCCTGAGCCTCAATTTCCCTCTTCGGCATTCGCCACGCGCGTCCCGGCAGACTTGGCCAAGCGATCTTTTGCGGTACTGCTGCCATGGCCTATCTCTTCTATTCCGTCATACTAACCAATAAGGTGGTTTTTAAATCCCTGCTCAATTAAGTACTTCCAGGCCGCTAGGACTTTTTTCGGTAATTCTTCTTCGATCTGAAATCCCTTTTTTGGATACAGCATAATACGCTGTATATCCCCCACCATTTCATCGATTAATCCGAGCACCCCCACCTGATTGGAAGTTTGCTCAGGGAAACAATACCTCGGCGCATCAACCCAAGCGTCAAGGCCCGCCCACTGGATAGGTAAAGTCAACCTTACTCGGCGGATTGAGTTTGGCTTGGTAAGAAAAGTAGCGCTCTTTATTTGTGGAAACATTTCTTTGGTAAAGGCAATATTTTCAGCAAAGTTAGTGGCTCGTTTTTCTAAGCTGAATTGCTCATGTAAAACTCCGAGATCTAGCGCGCGCTGCGCAAAAATTTCGGCTTCAGTCTTGTCCCATAAATGTTTAGTCCAGTTGCCGGTATTGCCTGTGAACAATAAATGTCCAGCTATTCCCTTGCGAAGCAATTCGCAAGCGTAATCGCAGACACGAAGATCGTACGATCCACAGACTACTAACAAATCACAGTTCTCATGCTGACGTCCTTCAGATAAGAACTCCCAAAGAATAGCGGCGTACTTTAGTGTTGATGTCATTAAGAAGGTAATCTCCTAGAGCTATGGTTGCCGAGAATCAAGAATTTTTCATTAAAAAGGGAGGTCGGTGTCAAACGTTCGATTGTTGGCAGCGTGTTAAAGTCGGTATACACAGCCTTAGCGCCGTAATTGCTTAGCGAAACGTCACTGCCGATACCGATACACCATGCGCCGCTGCTGACTGCTGACTGCACACCGCTTACAGAGTCTTCGAAGACAAGGCACTCATTTATGGGGGTGTTTAGTTTTCGAGCCGCTAGCTGATAACAATCAGGAGCGGGCTTTCCATTGCTGACATCCTCGCGTGAGACTCTACAGTCAAAGCTAGTTTCCAAGCCATGTTGTTCGAGCACGTAGGCGATACGAGCGGGCCAACTACTAGTCACCAAAGCCAACGGAACTGAGCGTTCCCGCAATTGAGAAATTAGCTCTCTCACCCCAGGTACCAACAAACAGGCGGCTACCTCTTCACCAGCATCTACTTGTTTTTGATAATGCTGCGGGTGGGCTGATTGAAGTTAGGGAAGAGTGCGTGAAGCGTATACTCCCCTGGTCGGCCATGGATGTGTTCATGGATAAAATCTTGGCTGATTTCAACTCCGTATTCCCGTGCCACGCTCGTCCAGGCATGTTCAATAACTTGCCGTGACTGAATAAGAACGCCGTCCATATCAAAACAGACCGCTGTAAACGTGTGTGTCATCATGTTTAGAGTTCCGCATTTTTTGATGAGCGATTAAAGCTAGCAGCGCGCCGATTAAGGCTATAATGGCCATTACATAAAAAGAGCCATTGGGTATTATCTCGTAAAGATAGCCGGAAAAAGGCGTGGCCACCCCCATCGGTATTGCTACTGCGAAAGAATAATAGAATCCCTGCGTTAAAGTCTGTATGTCTTGCGGAGCGTGATCTCGGATAAAGCGCATAATCGCCGTGTGATAAGCAGCAAAACTCAGCGCGTGCATGCATTGCCCTATAATGATTAGTGATAGGGCATCGCTATTAGAGAAAAACGCCCAGCGAAGCGATGCACATAAACTGGACAGAACTACAATGGATAGCGGAGAGAAAAAGTTTAAAATTTTATTTGAGAACGCAAAGTATGTGATTTCAGCAATTACAGCGACTGACCAAAATAATCCAATTGTAGTTGATGAGTAGCCTTTGATTCCCCAATTTATTGAGGCTGTGGCAAAATATAGTGTGTGGCTTAATTGAATTATACTGGCAGAGGCGATTGCAAGTAGCAGTATTTTGTTTTCGAATAGCCGTCTCCAATCTGGCTTTTTAATGATTTGAGTATTGCCAGAGAAGTTTATATTTGGAATTCGATGTCTCAACCATAAGCAACTTAACGCTGTAAAAATCATGCTTGCGGCAACGATGACAGGCACCCAGGAAAGTCCATAAATAGTAAAAAAAACACCACCAAGTGTCGACGTTAAAATAAAGGCTGAAGAGCCAACCGCTCTTACCCAGCCGTAATTTTGAATGGACTGTTTGTCTCGTTTGAGCAGATACGACTCGGAGAGAGGCAGCACGACCATCCATAGTCCGCCAAACGAAATGCTCAGCGCGATAAAAGTGAATAGAGAGGGAGGTAGAAAATAAAACAGCAGAGTACTAATTGCTGCTGAAAAACTTAATAGTGCGGCCAAGTAAATTTGATCTACGCGCCAGTCCGCAACGTAAGTAATTAACACCCCTGTTACAATTTGAGGCCAATAAGCTGCCGCGATCAGCAAACCTATCTGACTGGCGCCAAATCCTAAAGTAGCTAGCCAAGTTGGCCAAAATGGATAAATAATGCCCTCGGCTGCAAAAAAACCAAAAAATATCATGTACATCGGGTCACCAAATAAAACAGTTGAACACCAATCTTGAAAAAAAGGGGCTTCAGGAAGCCCCTAAGCGCATCGGTTTTACTCAAAGCGCTGTAATGCGAAACTGTTCTTGTTTTTACGCCATATGATTAACGACTCGCTCATAACGACCAAATCGACCATGCCGTCTTTAAGGGCAGCCAAGGCATCTTGTGAAGAGCATACAATCGGCTCTTCATGACGATTGAAGGAAGTGTTTATCAAAGCAGATTGCCCTGTTCGGGAGTGCCAGGCATTTAGAAGCTTGTGCATAAAGCCATCCGCTTCAGGACGAATTACCTGTGGTCTAGCAGTACCGTCAATATGCACGACAGCAGGGCTGGCCTCGATAAACTGCGGATGGCAATCATATGTCATCGTCATGGTATCAGCGGCAATATGCTCTTCGGACCAGTCAATATAGCACTCGGCGGCCTGCTCGACAGCTGTCACTGGGCCAAACGGCATAAACTCAGTTCGGTGCATGCGTTTGTTGAGCCAGTCGTTCACGTCAGCATCTTTGGCATGGTAAACGATACTCCTGTTGCATAACGACCTCGGGCCAAATTCCATTTTTCCTTTGAACATTCCTAGAACTTGGTTTTCCATTAAAGCATCTACGAGCGTTTCAATGATATTAGTCGGATTGTGATAACCCAATTCAGGGTAGTCACGATTTATCAGGTTTATGTTTTGTGAAACGCTCCGTGCCGCTGGGCCCAGCGTCATCGCCGGGTTTTTGAATCGTGTACCCTTTTCTAAGTAAGCAGCCCCCACTGCAGCAGCCAATGCCAAGCCGCCGTCTCCCATGCATGGCAGCACATAAACGTTACGCACGTCAGGGATTTCTCGTAACCGCTGGTTAAGCTTCACGTTGCCAAATACACCACCCGCCAAGCAAAGGTTACTACTCCCTATCTTTTCTAGATGGTAAGTTACGACTTTAACTAGCATGTCTTCGACATGGCGTTGAACGGCGGCTGCGATATCTTCCGGTTTTTCCTTGGCCAGTAAACTTTGTAATATATCGCTATAACCAGTATATGAAGGTAGGAAAAGATCTCCGCATTTGGCTCTAATTCGCCCGTCCTCAACATTAATCATTTGTTGCATTACGCCAAGCAATTTCTCAGGATCGCCGAATGCAGCTAAGCCTGTGATCTTGCCTTCATGACGATTAGGTTTGTAACCTAGCAGATGGGTGATGCGTCCGTAGAAGTACCCCAAGCTATCAACGCTTGTTTCACGCTGTAATACCGTGGTTTCGTTGGGTGTGTAATGTGTTAGCGTCAGTGATTGAAAATCACCTCGCCCATCACATGTTAAGGTTAAAGCTTCATCAAAGGGGGAGCATACATAAGCACCCAGAGCGTGACATTCATGGTGGTCTATGTAGTATGCGGACAGCGCATTATCTGCGATAAACTTATCGAACTCAGCTCTTTTTTCTTTGTCGTTGGTGATTTCGTCAGTAATACGTTTTCGAAAAAGAGGTAGCCCATCAGGGTTGTTCTTAACTTCATCTACAATGCGATCGAAATATAAAGGTAAGTGCTTTTCAGCTGTGAAGCCTGCGTTCCAGCCATAGGCCACATAGTCTACGTCCTCTAAACTTACACCCGCCTCACCTAGTACAAATGAAATAGATTGCGCAGGCCAGACTTTGTCATCTTTGATGCGGGTAAAACGTTCTTCACTCACCGCCGAGAGGATTCGGTCGTCGCGGACCAGGCAAGCACCTGATAAATCATTGTTAGTAATTCCTAAAACTATCATAACAACTCCATGTTTTGCAGTTCAGTGATTATCAGAGATCACTGCATCAGTACCGCCCATAATTCTGTCCTCAGAATATTCCCTGGCGTCCAGTGGGCCGTTTAATAGCTCCCAAGTGGGCGATCCTGCCCTCTGACACAAACAGCGTAGCAGTGGATTGTGACACCCGTATGAAGATTTTTCATAAAGAAAAATTTTGCATGGATTTGGTTATAAGTATTGATTGTCCGAGAACGCAGTTAAATTCTTGTAGCTGTACATGCTGAATATGAGCTTTGCCAACGCGAGACGCTCGGACTCAATCCCGCCAAGCCCTGCTTGATGTGCCCAGCGTTTTCACCTATTAGGAAAAAGAGCACCACGTACGTTATTACCAACCTCATTCAAGTCTTGCTTTTCGCTGTGCAAAGCCATGAGTCGACCTACCTACCGCTTCGAAGGTAGTTGCCGTCGGGCACGACCTCCACCGCCTGTTTAGCGGCTCCATTGGTCTAAAGCCAGATCTGAGACTCGCCACCGCGACTATGCTGAATTCACCAGCAATCGAGATAGAGGCTCCCATGAGAGAGGCGCAGCGAAGACTGACCCTGACAGCATGGCGCGAGCTTTCCGCACTGGGCGGAAATCGAATGGATGCAGAAGTTAAATACTTCGAGTTGCTGCGGCGGGCTGACGCCATGGAGCGAGCCGACCTCATCTCGAGTGATGAGTGGCGAAGCCTTGTCAAACACGCCGGAGCATTACTCTGCAGTACTGCGCAGTGTATGGGCGGACCGGGGTAGGCCTGAAAGACGCTAGTCTCCTGACGTGACGCCCCCATCGATATCGATATGAATGCCCAAATCCTGACGGCCGGGCGCAAGATGCGGTTTGAGTGTCAATGCCGGAATGTCATAGTCACCGGCATTCTGGCGACGAAATGGCAACGGCTGATCAGTGAACAGGTTGCCCAACCGAGCAGCATAGGCCGTGCATAGCTGTTCGAACCGGGCGGCGTCCATTTTGCTGGTCTTATAGATGGGGAAGGGCGGCACAACGGTGAACCCAGGATAGAAGAGCACCCCATGCTGGATAGGGAATAGCAGGTCATCCAGCGCACCGTTCACCCCTCGACCACTGTAGTGGGACTCCCAACCGCCCATGCTGACCACCAGCATCGCGCGCTTTCCAGTCATGCGATTGCCTCGACGTTGCAAGCGGCTCCCGACCCCGAGGTTTGATGGGGTCGTTACTCGACCGTGCAGATCCAGCGGTGATTATGCCGATAGGGCGCGCGGGTGAAGTGCACATCTGAAACCAGATTCAGGCCGCGCTTTTTCAGCGCTTCGGTCAGTTGTACGAGTGTCTCTGCCTGGATAGTCATTGCGGTTACCTCGTCAGATTTACTGCGTTCATAATTCTTGACCGAGGGGGCAACTCGCTAATTCAAATTTTCTACACGCTTAATAGTTGAAGGCCGGGCCTGTAGTCCGATGCTTATCTGGCCCCCGGGGCTGCACTTTTTTCCATTCTCCTGATCTACCTCTGTCCCAGCCACCCATATCCTGCGGGTGGCCAACAGCCACAGACCCGGTACCGATGCATCGAACGCTAACTGCTTTTATCACCCGATGGCCGCGGTGGCTGGTTGCGATACTGGCGCTGTGTGCCGTCGGTTGCAGCCAGCAACAGGGGCGCGACATTGCCAGGCAGTTCAGCGATGGCAAGCCCGATGAGTTTTTTCAAACCAGCGTTGATCGCATGGCCACCCTGGGCATGCGCGACAACCTGCAAAGCCTTTATCTGCTGATGAGCAAGCTTTACCTGCGCAACCCCAGCCAGTGGCGCCAGTCCGGTTATCCGGATGCGGTAACTGCTGCGCGCACTATTCGCCAGGCTATCGAAAACCGTCAGCCATTGCCTGCGCTGGGGGAACGTCGTGATCTGGCGGCCTTGAGTTACTCCCTGAGCCCGGAGTTTCGGGGTGATCGGGTGGGGGCGTTCATCTACGCGATCGGCAGCATGCTGGTGACCGCACACGGTGGGCGCACGCAATTTTATGTGACCGACTCGATCAACCCGCAGTTTGTCAGCAACGCCGCACGGAATATCGAGAAAGCCACCTGGTTGCTCGGCCAGCGCCAGGACGCCAATGGCGTGTTGCTGCTGTTTTCCAATGAAATATCGGAGGAGGGCAGCAACCTCAGTTTCGCCGTCGAATTCGGCAAGATCGTCGCGCGCCTGGATCTGCTGACCCAGATACTCGATGAGCGCTACCGACGCATCGGCCTCAATTATGCGCAAAGTCTGTTGCTGATGAATTTCCTGCCTGTGCAGTGACAGGGCCAATGGGTGCGGTGTTTCCCTTTCCTCTGTAGGAAACTGCCTTTCATGCCCTGGACCGCTTGAACCACGCCCCGGTCAGCCCTAGCCTCGGACTTTTCTTAAACATGAGTGCCTACCTTGGGTAAGCGAAAAACGGTTTGGCCTACTGATCGCGAAATCCGCCTGCGATTTATCCTGTTTGCTGTGATCGACGCCGCAAGCGCTCAAGGAGTCGCTTCGGAAGTGTTGTTACCCGCGCACAAACTGCTGCGCGGCTCGCCTACGGAGGTGCAGCTGCGCGACACGCTTGCCGAGATCCTGGCCACCGATGAAATGTATGGTTTCAGATTCCCCATCGGCTCGGATGCCGACGACTTGATGCAGACGCTGGAGTTGCCGGGCAACCAGGAGCGCACGTGACCTGACGGGTGTGGACGTCTTCCCATGACTGTTCGCGTGCCGGCGCTGCCGTCCACGCCCCCGTATTCCAAGGACCTGCCCATGCTGTTGCGACAACCTGCGCTACTGTTCGCCGCCCTGACCCTCAGTTCTCAGGTACAGGCCGAAGACCTGCAATTGGCGCCGGTCGAAGTCACTGCCTCTGAAGCCAGCGCCGGCGAAATCGCCCAGGCACAGCTCAAAAGCGTGCCCGGCGGCACTAATTTTATCGACATGGACAGTGTGCAACAGGGCCGGGTGAGCTCCAACGAGGATGTCTTCAAGTACCAGGCCGGGGTGTACGCCAAGGCGGCGAACAATGAAGGGGTCAAGCTGTCCATTCGCGGTTCGGGCTTGAACCGCAGCCCCGGTGCCCATGCCTCCGGGTTGTACGAAATGTTCGACGGCCTGCCGCTCACCGGCCCCGGCGGTACGCCCTATGAGCTCAAGGACCCGCTTTGGCAAAGCCGGGTAGAAGTGCTGCGCGGCGCCAATGGCTTCGACCGGGGCGCGTTGGCCCTGGGCGGCGCGGTCAACTACGTCAGCCGCACCGGTCTTGATGCGCCCAAACTGCAACTGCGCTATGAGGCGGGCAGCCATGGTTACGCCCAGCGCGAGATCAGTTCCGGCCAGGTGCTCGGGGATGCCGATTACTACATCAGCCTCACCGATTCTGCGTCCGACGGTTACCAGCACCAGAGCGCCGGCACCGGCAAGGGCGTCGCGGCCAACTTCGGTTATCGCTTCAA
Source organism: Pseudomonas sp. R4-39-08 (assembly GCF_003852275.1). Lineage (NCBI taxonomy): Bacteria > Pseudomonadati > Pseudomonadota > Gammaproteobacteria > Pseudomonadales > Pseudomonadaceae > Pseudomonas > Pseudomonas sp. R4-39-08. The sequence continues at coordinate 3,471,241 of NZ_CP027733.1, read as the reverse complement.
CCCGGATCTGGAAACGCGCTTCTATTTTCGCTACCGCGAAACCACCAACGACACGCCGGGCAAGCTCACCCGTTACCAGATCAGCCATGACCCGCGTGCTGCCAACAGCCTCAACGCCGCCCGCGATTCCAAGCGCTTGCAACCGGGTTCCACCTGGATCGCCAACAAGACCACCTTGCAATTGGATGACGCTTCGCGCGTCGAAGTCGGGCTGGCTTATCACGACTACCCGATGGACCTGCGCGAAGGCACCAACCGCCTGAAAGTGGCCTACACCGACGTCAGCGGCACCCTCAATTACATTCGCCAGGACAGCCTGTTCGGCCACGACAGCAAAACCACGCTCGGCCTGCGCACCACCCAGGCGATGCCGAACAACGGCGCCTCGGAGTTTGTGCGCATTCCGGCGGGCAACACGGCCGGCTACGCTCCGGGCACCAAGACCCGTGACTACACCTACCTGGGTTCCGACACCGTGCTGCATATCGGCAACGAACTGGAGCTGGTCCCCGACCTGTGGCTGACCAGCGGCCTGGCCGCGATCTATACCCGCCGCGAAACCCAGGTCACCTATCCAGACGGTCAAGCCCCGACCAGCCAGCACGATTGGGACTACGCGCCACGCATTGGCCTGCGCTATGACTTCACCCCGCAATTGCAGGTGTACACCAACCTGAGCCGCTCGGTGGAGCCGCCGCACGCCTGGTCGATGATCTGGGGTTCCAACAAATACTTTGGTACCGGCAGTGGCGCGGCCACCGGCTTGCAGCGTGAAGGCGTGAAGTTGCGCAACCAGACGGCGACGACGCTGGAAGTCGGTGGCCGCGGTGAGGCCTGGCTCGGCCAGTGGGACCTGGCGCTCTACCGCTCTGAGGTTCGCCACGAGCTGTTGACCGTGGAAACCCAGGCCCAGACCGCAACCAGCAATGCCATCGTCGCCGAAGCCAACGCCAGCCCCACCGTGCATCAGGGCGTGGAACTGAGCCTGCTCAGCCCGCTGTGGGAGGGCGGTCGCAACGGCCAGCTTGCGCTGCGCCAAGTCTACACCTTCAGCGACTTCCACTACCGCGACGACGAGCGTTTCGGTGACAACACCTTGCCCGGCATTCCCAAGCACTATTACCAGGCGCAGTTGCGCTACAGCCATCCGAGCGGTTTCTACACCAGCCTCAACACCGAGCACGCCTCGCGGGTGGCGGTGGACTACGCCAACTCTTACTACGCCGCAGCCTACACCACCCTGGGCGCGACGTTCGGCTACGATGCGCCCAAGCAGGATTGGCAGGCCTGGGTCGATCTGCGCAATCTGACCAACCGGCGTTATGCCAACACCGTTACCCCGGGCTATGACGACAAAGGCCTGGATGTCGCGCGCTCCACACCGGCCGATGGCCTTGGCCTCTACACCGGCGTGTCGTGGCGTTGGCGCTGAAGGGACATCCGGCTGACTGACGCGCCCGCTCAGCCTTCGTTCTGGCGCAGGCGCTTGTACAGGGTATTGCGGCTCACCCCGAGTTCGCGGGCGAGGTGCGATATGTTGCCGCCTGCCGCCTTCAAGCGTTGCGTCAGGTCGATGCTGTCATCCAGTCGCTCGCTGGCGGGCTGCGGTATCGGCCCCTGCAAATCCACAAAAAAGTCATCGGGCAGATGCTCCGGGCGGATCGGCTGTTCCTCAGCCATCGCCAATGCCACCTGCAACACACTGCTGACCTGGCGCAGATTGCCCGGCCATGGATGCTGTTCGAACAGCTTCAGTACCTCGGCGCTCAGGCCGGCCCACTGCGTGGGGTCGCGGTGTCGCTGCCACAGTTGCTGGAACAACGCCTGCTTGTCGCTGCGCTCGCGCAACGGCGGCAGTTCCAGGGTCAGGCCACCAATGCGGTAATACAAATCCTCCCGAAAACGCCCGGCTTGCACCAGCTCCCGTAGCGCGCGGTTGGTCGCCGAGATGATGCGCAAGTCCACCGGGAACACCTCACTGCTGCCCACCGGTTGCACGCAGCGCTCCTGCAGTACTCGCAACAGTCGCGCCTGGGTGGGAAGAGGCATATCGCCGATCTCATCGAGAAACAGCGTGCCCTTGTCGGCCTTGCGGATCAGCCCAATGCTGCCTTTCTGATTGGCGCCGGTGAACGCGCCTTTTTCATAGCCGAACAGTTCCGATTCCACCAGCTCAGCCGGAATCGCCGCACAGTTCACCGCGATCAATGCCTGGCGACTACGGGAACTGGCCTGGTGCAAGGCTTTGACGAAGACCTCTTTGCCCACGCCGGTCTCGCCGTGGATCAACAACGGAATGTCCTTCTCCAGCAGGCGCTCGGCCTGGCGCACGGCTTTCTCCACGCGTGCGTCGCCAAAATGCAGGGTGGTGAGGCTGACGGCGCTTGGCTTTGACGGCGCCGGTTCATTGAACATCCGCGCTTGTACCGGCGTCTGCCTGGGGCGTTTGAGCAGGCATTGGAAGCGATTGCGTCCCGCTGCTTGCAGGGAAAACGCCAGCCCCTCCGGCTGGTTCAACAACTCCAGCAGCGACACCTTGAACAAGCTGTCGATCATCACCCTCGACAAGCTGATCCCCAGCAGGTTGTCCGCGCGCCGGTTGGCCGACAGCACCTGGCCGCTTTCATCAAAGATCAGCAGGCCTGCCCACTGGCTGTCGAGGTTGCTCAGGCCGGTGTTGAACGTCAGCTGGAAATGCTCGCCGCGAAACAGGTTGAGGATCAGCCGGTTTTCCACGGTCTGGCTCATCATCTTGACCATGCCCAGGGTGTGGGAGGGCGGCAGGTAGCTGTCGCTGGAGACGTCCAGCACTGCGATGATCTCGCGTTGCGCGTCGAAAATCGGCGCCGCCGAACCGGTCATGAAGCGGTTGGCCTTGAGGAAGTGTTCGTCGTGCTCGATATGTACCGCCTGGGCGCAGGCCAACGCGGTGCCGATGGCGTTGGTGCCGCTGGCGCGTTCCATCCAGCTGGCGCCCGCGCTGAAACCACGGGCCAGCCCGGGCTCGATAAAGCGCTGGGTACCCCACGACGTCAGGACCTGGCCCTGGTTGTCGGCCAGCATGATCAGGCAGTTGGAATTGCTCAGGATGTTTTCGTAGTAGGGCAGCACTTCCTGATGGGTGGTCTGCACCAGTGAATGCTGACTCTCCAACAACTGCCGAATGCCCTCGGCGGGCAGTTGGTCGAAGCTGGGGACGCTCTGGTGATCCAGGCCGAACGCGCGGCAACGGCGCCAGGAGTCCTGGATGATGGTGTCGTGAGTCAGTGGTTCGGCCATGTATTGACCTTCATTTTTATTGTTATTGAGTGTGCACAATCTAACGGATGTAACCAGACCCATGTGGGAGGGGGCTTGCTCCCGATAGCGGTGTGTCAGTCAGCATTTCTTTTACTGATATACCGCTATCGGGAGCAAGCCCCCTCCCACAGTCTGATCAGTGTTGTTCAGAACTGTTCATTGTCAACCCCCTCAGTGTTCATTTGTTCAGCCAGGGTGTTCATTCCTGAACATCCAGATTGACCCATTTCCTTATGCATCAACCACCTGCCATTTCTGGCACGAAACTCGCTCTGATAACTGGCCAGATTCATTCCAATAATAAAAAGGTCGTGTCATGTCATTGACCCTGGAACATGTCTCCCGCGTTGTCGAAGGTCAAACCTGGATCGACGACGCCAACCTGCGCTTCGAGGCGGGCTCCTTCAATGTGTTGCTCGGTCGCACCCTGTCCGGCAAGACCAGTTTGATGCGTCTGATGGCTGGCCTGGACAAGCCCGACAGCGGTCGCATCCTGATGAACGGTGTGGATGTCACGCAAAAACCGGTGCGCCTGCGCAACGTGTCGATGGTGTATCAGCAGTTCATCAACTACCCGACCATGACCGTGTTCGAGAACATCGCCTCGCCTTTGCGCCAGGCCGGTGTGTCCAACGAGCTGATCCAGAGCAAGGTGCTGGAAACGGCGCGGATGCTGCGCATCGAGAAATTCCTGCAGCGCCATCCGCTGGAACTGTCCGGTGGCCAGCAGCAGCGTACGGCTATGGCCCGGGCGTTGGTGAAGGACGCCGAGCTGATCCTGTTCGATGAACCGTTGGTCAACCTGGATTACAAGTTGCGCGAAGAACTGCGCCAGGAAATGCGCGAACTGTTCAAGGCGCGCCACACCATCGCCATCTACGCCACCACCGAGCCGAACGAAGCGCTGGCGCTGGGCGGTACTACCACCATTCTGCATGAAGGCCGGGTGATCCAGAGCGGCAAGGCCGCCGAGGTCTATCACCAGCCGCAAAGCGTATTGGCGGCCGAGTTGTTTTCCGAGCCGCCGATCAATCTGATGCCGGGGCGCATCAGTGGCAACGAAGTGAGTTTCGCCAACTTCGTGCATTTCCCGCTCAATGTCGACCTGCGCCCCATCGGCGAAGGTGAGTTCCGCTTTGGCGTGCGCCCCAGCCATATCAGCCTGGTGCCGAGCAACGACGATGACCTGGAACTGGCGGTGACCGTGGAAGTCGCCGAGATCAGCGGTTCGGAAACCTTCCTGCATGTGCGCAGCGAACACTTCCTGCTGGTGTTGCACCTGCCGGGGGTGCACGAGTACGACGTCGATGCGCCGATCCGCGTGTACATCCCCACCCATAAACTGTTCGTGTTCGATGGCCAGGGCCGTTTGGTCCAGGCCCCCGGGCGCCGTGTCGCGAGGGTTGCCTGATGGCCGAGATCCATTTGCAGAACCTGGCGCACAGCTACAGCGCGACCCCGAGCGGTCCTGAGGATTACGCCATCCGGGAAATGAACCATGTGTGGGAGCAGGGCGGAGCCTACGCCTTGCTCGGGCCGTCGGGCTGCGGCAAGTCGACCTTGCTCAACATCATTTCCGGCCTGCTCAGCCCGTCCGAGGGCCAGGTGTTGTTCGATACCCAAGTGGTCAACGACCTCACCCCGGAAAAGCGCAATATCGCCCAGGTGTTTCAGTTCCCGGTGGTGTACGACACCATGACAGTGTTCGATAACCTGGCGTTTCCCTTGCGCAACCAAGGCATGGCCGAGGCGAAAATTCACAGCAAGGTGCAGGAAATTGCCGAGGTTCTCGACCTGCAAAACCTGTTGAGCAAAAAAGCCCGCAACCTCACCGCCGACGAAAAACAGAAAGTCTCCATGGGCCGTGGCCTGGTGCGCGACGACGTGTCGGCGATCCTGTTCGATGAACCGCTGACGGTGATCGACCCGCACCTGAAGTGGAAACTGCGGCGCAAGCTCAAGCAGATTCACGAGCAGTTCAACATCACCATGGTCTACGTCACCCACGACCAGCTCGAGGCATCCACCTTCGCCGATAAAATCGCCGTGATGTACGGCGGGCAGATCGTGCAGTTCGGCACGCCGCGCGAGTTGTTCGAGCGGCCGAGCCACACCTTTGTCGGTTATTTCATTGGCAGCCCTGGGATGAATCTGATCGAGGTGCAGGCCGAGGCGGGCGGGGTGCGGTTTGCCAACACGTCGTTGCCGTTGTCCGAGGCATTGCAGCAACGCCTCGCTGCCACCGATTACAAAAAGCTTCAGGTGGGTATTCGCCCGGAATTCATCCATGTGTGGGACGAGCATAACCCTGACGCCTTGCAGGCCGAGGTCACACATCTGGAAGACCTCGGCACCTACAAAATCATGACCCTCAACCTCGACGGTGCCACCCTCAAAGTGCGCCTGGCTGAAGACAAACCGGTGCCCGAAGGCCGCGCCTGCATCAGCTTCCCCGCGCAATGGCTGATGCTCTACGCCGACGATTACCTGCTGGAGGAACTGCCATGAACAAGGTGCAGAACAACAAGGCCTGGTGGCTGGTATTGCCGGTGTTCCTGCTGGTGGCGTTCAGTGCCGTGATTCCGATGATGACCGTGGTCAACTACTCGGTGCAGGATATTTTCGACCAGTCCAGCCGCTACTTCGTCGGGGCCGACTGGTACAAACAGGTGCTGCTCGACCCGCGCCTGCATGACTCGCTGCTGCGCCAGTTCATCTATTCAGCCTGTGTGCTGCTGATTGAAATCCCGCTGGGCATCGCCATCGCCCTGACCATGCCGACCAAGGGGCGCTGGTCGTCGCTGGTGTTGATCGTGCTGGCGATTCCCTTGCTGATTCCGTGGAACGTGGTCGGCACCATCTGGCAGATTTTCGGTCGCGCCGATATCGGCCTGCTCGGTTACAGCCTCAACGCCCTGGGTATCAGCTATAACTATGCGGCGAACACCATGGATGCCTGGGTCACCGTGCTGGTGATGGACGTGTGGCACTGGACTTCCCTGGTGGCGTTGCTGTGCTATTCGGGGCTGCGGGCGATCCCGGACGTGTACTACCAGGCTGCGCGCATCGATCGGGCGTCGGCCTGGGCGGTTTTCCGACACATCCAGTTGCCCAAGATGAAAAGCGTGCTATTGATCGCGGTGATGCTGCGCTTCATGGACAGTTTCATGATCTACACCGAGCCGTTCGTACTCACCGGTGGCGGGCCGGGCAATGCCACCACCTTTCTGAGTCAGACCTTGACCCAGATGGCCGTAGGCCAATTCGATCTCGGCCCGGCGGCGGCGTTTTCGCTGGTGTACTTCCTGATCATCCTGTTGGTGTCCTGGCTGTTCTACACCGCCATGACCCACTCCGACGCCAACCGCTGAGGCCGCCAACATGAGCAAACGCAAGCTAATACCGCTTTTGATCTACATCCTGTTCCTGCTGGTGCCGATCTACTGGTTGCTGAACATGTCTTTCAAGAGCAACACCGAAATCCTTGGCGGGCTGACCCTGTTTCCGCAGGATTTCACCCTGGCCAACTACAAGGTGATCTTCACCGACCCCAGCTGGTACACCGGCTACCTCAACTCGCTGTACTACGTGAGCTTGAACACGGTGATTTCCCTGAGCGTGGCATTGCCGGCGGCCTACGCGTTTTCGCGCTACCGTTTCCTGGGCGACAAGCACCTGTTCTTCTGGCTGCTGACCAACCGCATGGCGCCGCCGGCGGTGTTTCTGCTGCCGTTTTTCCAGCTGTATTCGTCCATCGGCCTGTTTGACACGCATATCGCGGTGGCGCTTGCGCATTGTTTGTTCAACGTGCCGTTGGCGGTGTGGATTCTGGAAGGTTTCATGTCCGGAGTGCCCAAGGAAATCGACGAAACCGCCTACATCGATGGCTACTCGTTCCCCAAGTTCTTCGTGAAGATTTTCATCCCGTTGATTGGCTCCGGTATCGGCGTTACGGCGTTTTTCTGCTTCATGTTTTCCTGGGTCGAACTGTTGCTGGCGCGCACCCTGACCTCAGTCAATGCCAAGCCTATCGCGGCGGTGATGACCCGCACGGTGTCGGCCTCGGGTATCGACTGGGGCGTGCTGGCGGCGGCGGGGGTGTTGACCATCCTGCCGGGCATGCTGGTGATCTGGTTTGTTCGTAACCACGTGGCCAAGGGCTTTGCCCTGGGCCGGGTCTAGAGGAATCGACGATGGAATGGATGGCCTGGACCACCCCGACTGCACTGTTCTTTGGCGGCATCGCGCTGATTCTGGCGGGCATGACCACCTGGGAGTTGCGCGCGCCGAGTATCCCTCGGCGTGGTTTTCTGCCGATCAGCACCACCCGTGGTGATCGCTTGTTTATCGGTCTTCTCGGCAGCGCCTACCTGCATTTGCTGGTAATCGGCGCCACCGGCTGGAGCATCTGGGTGGCGACTGCGCTGTCCCTGGTGTGGCTGTTGAGTGTGATGCGCTGGGGCTAGGTGTGCACACCCTGTAGGAGCGTGCTTGCTCGCGAAAATCGTCAACGATAACGCGGTGTTCCTGGTAGCCCGCGGTGTCTTTGAGTTTTTCGCGAGCAAGCTCGCTCCTACAAGAGAGGGGTGTCTGCGAGTCCCGTCTGAAAATAACCAGGAGGTCTCTATGTTGAATAAAAACAATAAGCTGCGACATAGCATTTCATTGGCCGCCGTACTGGCCCTCAGTGGTTTGAGCGCTACGGCCTGGGCCGATGCGTATGAAGATGCCGCGAAAAAATGGATCGGCAGCGAGTTCAAGCCGTCCACCCTCACGGCCGAACAGCAATTGGAGGAGCTGAAGTGGTTTATCAAGGCCTCGGAGCCGTTCCGCGGGATGAAGATCAACGTGGTGTCGGAAACCCTCACCACCCACGAGTATGAATCCAAGGTGCTGGCCAAGGCCTTCAGCGAAATCACCGGGATCAAGCTGACCCACGACCTGCTGCAAGAAGGCGACGTGGTGGAAAAGCTGCAAACCCAGATGCAGTCCGACAAGAATATCTACGACGGCTGGGTCAACGACTCGGACCTGATCGGTACGCACTTTCGCTACGGCAAGACCGAGTCCATCACCGACCTGATGGCCAACGAGGGCAAGGACTTCACCTCGCCGACCCTGGACCTCAAGGACTTTATCGGCCTGTCCTTCACCACCGCCCCGGACGGCAAGATTTACCAGTTGCCCGACCAGCAGTTCGCCAACCTTTACTGGTTCCGCGCCGACTGGTTCGAGCGCCCGGAGCTGAAAGCCAAGTTCAAGGAAAAGTACGGCTATGACCTCGGCGTGCCGGTGAACTGGTCGGCCTATGAAGACATCGCCAAATTCTTCAGCGAAGACGTCAAGGAAATCGACGGCAAGCGCATTTACGGGCACATGGACTACGGCAAGAAAGACCCATCCCTGGGCTGGCGCTTCACCGATGCCTGGTTCTCCATGGCCGGCGGCGGCGACAAGGGCTTGCCCAACGGCTTGCCGGTGGACGAGTGGGGCATTCGCGTGGAGGACTGCCACCCGGTGGGCTCCAGCGTCACCCGTGGCGGTGACACCAACGGCCCGGCCGCGGTATTTGCCACGCAGAAATACGTGGACTGGATGAAAGCCTACGCGCCACCGGAAGCGGCGGGCATGACGTTCTCCGAATCCGGCCCGGTGCCGTCCCAGGGCAACATCGCCCAGCAGATCTTCTGGTACACCGCGTTTACCGCCGACATGGTCAAGCCGGGCCTGCCGGTGGTGAATGCCGACGGTACGCCGAAATGGCGCATGGCGCCGTCACCGGTCGGACCGTACTGGGAAAAGGGCATGAAAAAGGGCTATCAGGACGTAGGGTCCTGGACCTTCCTCAAGTCGACGCCGGAGAAGCAGAAACTCGCGGCCTGGCTCTACGCGCAGTTCGTGACCTCGAAAACCGTGTCGTTGAAGAAAACCATCGTTGGCCTGACGCCAATTCGTGAGTCCGATATCAACTCCCAGGCCATGACCGACATGGCCCCAAACTCGGCGGCCTGGTGGAGTTCTACCGCAGCCCGGCCCGCACCGAGTGGTCGCCGACCGGCACCAACGTGCCGGACTACCCACGCCTGGCGCAACTGTGGTGGAGCAACATCGCGGCCGCCGCCAGCGGCGAGAAAACCCCGCAACAAGCCCTGGACAACCTGGCCAAGGAACAGGACGCAATCATGACGCGCCTGGAGCGCTCCAAGGTGCAACCGGTGTGCGGCCCGAAAATGAACCCCGAGCGTGACGCGCAATACTGGTTCGACCAGCCAGGCGCGCCGAAGCCGAAACTGGCGAACGAGAAGCCTAAAGGCGAGACCGTGAACTACAACGACCTGCTCAAGCAGTGGGAGGCGGCGCGTAAGTAACAGGGCTACGACAACCCTGGATGCGCTGAGTACCAGTGTGGGAGGGGGCTTGCCCTAATGCCAGTCAGTTAAGGCGACACCGAACCTGTGGCGAGGGAGCTTGCTCCCGCTGGACTGCGCAGCAATCCCATTGTTTGGGGCCGCTTCGCGCCCCAGCGGGAGCAAGCTCCCTCGCCACAAGTTAGTTCTCGCTCCTGCTACTTCTTAACTGACCGGCATTAGGGCTTGCCCCCTCCCACATCACTTGGGACAGAACGGAACCGTGTGTGCCATTTTTCATCTTGCGGGTAAGCTCGCCTGCATTTCATCTGGTGGTTCAAGACAGCTTCCCGGGTTGCGGCTAAACTGCTGAGCATTCATCCAGGAGGTGACCTGATGGCAGTTCCACTTTCCCCAATTGTTTCGGAGTTTGAAACCGAAGAGCAGGCGAGTAGCCATGATCTCTGGTTTCGTAAAAAAGTCGAAAAAAGCCTGAACAATCCTGGCCCCGGTGTGCCCCATGATGAAGTCATGGCGAGGGTTGAAGCGATCATTCAGGAAGCGGAGCGTCAACAGAGGGCGAAAGCCTGATGTTGTCCGTTGTTTGGCTTGATGAAGCCATCAGCGACCTGATTGAAATCGTGACTTTTATCGCAGCACAAAATCCTGGTGCTGCACGACGCCTCAAGATTCGCCTTGAAGGTGCGCCTTTACCACTGACAGAACATCCTTACTTGTATCCAAATGGTCGTGTGCCGGGGACTCGCGAGGTCGTCGTTCACCCGAATTATGTGTTGGTGTATCGAGTGACCGCAGAGCGGATCGAGATCGTCAACGTATTGCACGCCCGGCAGGAATACCCGTGACGCTCTCCGGAGAAATCGCGACCGCTTATCCCCCCTTTTACAACCTCATTTGAATTTTCTGCACATTCCGATGCTCTGCATTCCATAAGCGTGTGTTTTGAAGCGCTTTTGCGGGGCCGCCTTGCAGGGTGGCCCGTTGTAACGGACTTTGCGGAAACTGCCACCATGACACTCCTCACTGCGCTGTCGGGCCAACCGGCCTCTCTCACCGACTCGGCCCCTGGCCGGCATCAACGGGTGTATCAACAGCTGTATGGCGAAGCTCCAGGCGCGGCGGCATTGGCGCGTGACTACCTGCAGGATCAACTGGCGCACGTGGAAAGCACCGCCTGCGACCTGCCCGAAGCGCCCGAGCAGTTGCTGGCCTGGGTCGAACAGCGTTGCGCCGCCGTGGCCCAGGCCTATGCCGAGTACCTGGAGCAACGCCAGCAGGGCCGGCCGCGTCGCTATTTCCACAACAAGGCACACGCGTTGTATGTGCTGCAACGCGTGGCCCCGACCAAACAGGTCGACGGCGCCTGGCTCTACGGCCTGCTGCGCTATTGGCAGGACCAGCGTTTTGACGGCCTGCTGACCACCTACCTCGAAGAGTTGGGCGACGGCGAAGCCGCGCAGAACCACGTGGTGATCTATCGCAAGCTGCTCAGTGAGCACGATGCCGACAGCGAGGCGGGGCTTGAGGATGGTCACTATCTGCAAGGTGCCCTGCAACTGGCCCTGGGCCTGTGCGCCGACGAATTCCTGCCGGAAGTCATCGGCTACAACCTGGGTTACGAGCAGTTGCCACTGCACCTGCTGATTACGTCATACGAGCTGAGTGAGCTGGGCATCGACCCCTATTACTTCACCCTCCACGTGACCATCGACAACGCCAGCAGCGGCCACGCCAGCAAAGCCGCGCAATCGGTGTTGAACCTGCTGCCGCTGGGCGAGGGCAGGGAGGCGTTCTACCGTCGCGTCGCGGCCGGGTATCGCCTCAACGACCTTGGCCCAGGCACCACGGCGGTCATCGCAGATTTCGATCTGCAGGACGAAGTGGTGGCCATGCTTGAACGCAAGCGCACCTTTGGCCAGCACATGCATTCGGACTACTGCCGCTTCGAAGGCAAAACCGTCAACCAATGGCTGGCCAAGCCCGGCCAGATCGGGGATTTTCTCCGGGCGATGGAAGACAAGGGCTGGATCAAACGCAACCAGGACCCCGCCGAGAGCCGCTTCTGGCAGTTGATCGAGGGGGCGGGAGCGGCGATGTTCGGCGTGTTCAGCGGTTATGAAAAACAGGTGCTGCATGACTGGATCGCCGGTGACTGGATCAGCAGCCAGCGCGTGCCGTCGGTTCGTCCGGGCCGTGGCAGCCGTTTCTCCCGCGAGCAGCATCGCCCTGCGGATCCTGACACCCAGGCCCTGGTGGATTCGTTATGGAACTTGCCCGATGACCAGCAGCTCACCGCGCTGATCCCGTGGATGTCGGCGCGACGTCACTGCAGTCCCGCAGGGTTGTACGCCACCCGCCGCTTTATCCAACTGCGCGCACGCCTGCGCTAAGGAAACTCCATGTCTGCACAACAACTGGCTGACCGCGCCCTGCTGAACCTCGGCCGAGGCTTGAAGGAGAGCGGCTACCGTTTTATCACGCCGACGCCGCTGACCCACGAGCGCGTGTACCGGCGCCTGGGCACGCCGCTGGCGATGAATATGCGTGACGTATTCGGCTGGTCGATGCCGTTTGACAACGAGCTGTTGCCCGAGGCGTTTCGTGACGAGTTGCAGCAGGCCGAGGTGATCGAAAAACACGACGCGCTGTGGCGCAGCAGCGTGCGCTGGTCGAGCCTGGATGACCTGTTGTTTGCCCATTCGCCGTATCCCACCGTCGAGGCGGATGCGGTGTTCTTCGGCCCCGACAGCTATCGATTTGCGCAGGTTATCGAGGCCCATCTGCAGCAGCGTTTCGAACCGCTCAAGCGTGCGGTGGACATCGGTTGCGGGGCGGGTGTCGGTGCGCTGGTCATCGCCCATGCGCGGCACGACGCCGAGGTGCTGGCGGTGGATATCAATCCCCGTGCCTTGCGCCTGACCGCAGTGAACGCCGAGCTGGCCGGTCTGGCGAATGTCAGTGTGTACCAGAGTGATGTGCTGACCAGCGTCGACGGCGAATTCGACCTGATCGTCGCCAACCCGCCGTACATGAATGACGACCGCCAGCGCGCCTATCGCCACGGCGGTGGCGCGTTGGGCGAACAGCTGTCGGTGCGCATCGTCAGCGAATCGCTCCCACGCCTCGCCATTGGCGGTAGCCTGGTGTTGTATACCGGCGTGGCGATGGTGGCGGGCGGCGATGCGTTTCTGGAAGCGGTCAAGCCGCTGCTGACCAGCGATGCGTATGGCTGGACCTACCGTGAACTGGACCCCGACGTCTTCGGCGAAGAACTCGATAAACCCGGTTATGAACGCGTCGAGCGGATCGCTGTGGTTGCACTCACCGTCACACGCCTGCGCTGAACGCTCATGCTCACCTTCGGTATCGAAGAGGAGTATTTCATCACTGACCTGCACACGCGCCAGATGCTCGCCGCACCCTCGGCAGCCGTAATCGCGGCCTGCCGGGAGGCTATCGGCGAGGGCTTTACCCATGAAATGTTCCAGGGCCAGATAGAGGCTGCCTCACCGGTGTTTCACTGCGGCGAGGAGGCGGCCCACTACCTGGCAACGGTGCGCCGCGACCTGGCGCGGGCCTTGGCCAACTTCGGCCTGGGCGTGGTGTGCGCCGGCAGCCATCCCTTGGCCAATTGGCGTGAGCAACGGCCCACCGAGCACGGGCATTTCCGGCAGTTATTCGAGGACGTGCAGTACGTGGCGCGGCGCAGTGTGTTGTGTGGCTTGCACGTGCATGTCGAGGTACCGGCACGGGTCGATCGCATCGCGGTGATGAACGAGGTGTCGCCCTGGTTGCCGTTACTGCTGTTGTTCAGCTGCTCCTCACCCTTCTGGAACGGTGCGCCCACGGGGTTCATGAGCTACCGCCAGGCCGCTTGCGATGAGTGGCCGCGCATGGGTGTGCCGGAGCATTTTGCCGACTGGGACGAGTACCAGCGCTACTTGGCAATGTTGCAGCGCATGGGCGCGATCGAAGCCGATGGCAACGGCTGGTGGGGCATTCGCCCGGCGGCGCGCTATCCCACCCTTGAACTGCGCATGACCGATGCATGCCCACGGCTGGAAGATGGCCTGGCCCTGGCGACGTTATTTCGGGTGATGGTCAGCCATGCCTGCGCGATGCGGCAGCCCGGTGCGGGCTTCACCCCCGAGACGCGTTGGCTGCTCAAGGAAAACCGCTGGCAAGCCAAGCGCTTTGGCGCAGCCGGTACCTTTGCGCTGGACGCCTCAGGCGCCCTTTGCAGCGCGCACCAGTGGTTGCAACGCGCTTGCCAGAGGTTCGCCGACACGGCCGACGCCCTGGGTGAAGGCCAGCTGTTCGACAGCCTGCACAGGTTGCTGCGGCGTGGTAACAGTGCAACCGAGCAGTTGCATTGGTACGCGCAGGCGCGCAGCGCGGGTGTCGATGCGTCGGGCGGCCTGTGCCGCGTGGTGGATGGGCTCCTGGCCCAGAGCCGCGGCGACCATTTATCGGTTGCCGCAGCAGGTTGAGGGAACACTGGGCACTGCGTGCGCCCTTAACTAATAAGCCCAACCACAGGAGTGCAGAGCATGCGCGCGATGACCTACCAAGGCGCCCACAAAGTCCAGGTCGATACGGTACCTGACCCGATTATTGAACAGCCCGACGACATCATTTTGCGCGTCACCGCCACGGCGATCTGCGGTTCGGATTTGCACCTGTACCGAGGCAAAATTCCGACCGTGGAGCATGGTGATATCTTCGGGCACGAGTTCATGGGCATCGTCGAAGAAGCCGGCCCGGCCGTGACGGCGGTGCAACGGGGTGACCGCGTGGTGATCCCCTTCGTGATTGCCTGTGGCGACTGTTTTTTCTGCCAGCTGCAGCAATACGCAGCCTGCGAAACCACCAACGACGGGCGCGGTGCGATCCTGAATAAAAAGGCGATCCCGCCGGGGGCCGCGCTGTTCGGCTATAGCCGCCTGTATGGCGGCATTCCCGGCGGCCAGGCCGAGCTGGTGCGTGTGCCAAAGGCCAACGCCGGGCCGTTCAAGGTGCCCGGTGTGCTGGCGGATGAAAAGGTGTTGTTCCTTTCCGACATCCTGCCCACCGCCTGGCAGGCGGTGACCAACGCCGGTATCGGCAAAGGCTCGAGCGTGGCGATCTATGGTGCTGGCCCGGTGGGCTTGCTCAGCGCAGCGTGCGCGCAGATGCTCGGCGCCGAACAGATTTTCATGGTCGACGATCATCCCTATCGATTGGCCTACGCGCAAAAGATGTACGGCGTGATCCCGATCAACTTCGAAGAGGATGACGACCCCGCCGACACCATCATCCGCCAGACCGCCGGCATGCGCGGTGTCGATGGCGTAGTGGATGCGGTGGGTTTCGAAGCCAAGGGCAGTACCACCGAAACGATCCTCACCACCTTGAAGATCGAAGGCAGCAGCGGCAAGGCCCTGCGCCAATGCATCGCCGCCGTGCGCCGCGGTGGCGTGGTCAGCGTGGCCGGGGTGTATGCCGGCTTTATCCACGGCTTCATGTTTGGCGACGCGTTCGACAAGGGCCTGACCTTCAAGATGGGCCAGACCCACGTGCAGCGCTTCCTGCCGGAGCTGCTGGAGCATATCGAACTGGGCCACCTGAACCCGGAAGCGATCATCACCCACCGGCTGTCGTTGGAACAGGCGGCACGCGGCTATGAGCTGTTCGATAAGTGCGAGGAGGAGTGCCGCAAGGTGATTCTGGTGCCGGGGAGCAGCGATCGGCCGCTGACCGAGCCGCTGGAAGAACTGACGCCTGAGACCCGCATGCAAGGCGTTCCCGGCTTTTAACCTGCCGAATGCACAACCCATGTGGGAGGGGGCTTGCTCCCGATAGCGGTGGGCCAGCTAAGTAATAGGTAGCTGACACACCGCCATCGGGGGCAAGCCCCCTCCCACATTTAATGTGAACTCAAGTCATAGCCTGTGGCTGAATGTGCAATTGGTCATCCAGGTCCTTGACCAACCCGCTGGCCAGCAGCAGTGGCGCCACGCGCTTATGCAACTGTGGCTCGACGAATTCCTTGACGGTATCGAGCACCAGCACACCGCTGAGCGGCAACTCCGCCTTGGTGTAGGACAACCAGGCTTTCTTCAACACCATCAACACATCACTGCCCGCCGTGGAGGCGAAGCGGCGGTGCGTGGGCTTGCCGTCGAAATTGAAGGTGTGCTGAAACGCGTAACCGGTCTCATCGCCGCCGCTGGCGCTGCAGCGGATGCAGGTGCACGGGCCGTCGCCGAAAGCGCTGCGCAGGTAGGCGTTGAAGTCCACCACGGGCTTGAGTGACAGGCGCTTATCAACCTCGAACAGGTCCCCGGTCATTTTTTCGTCAGTGTTCAACGTCCATTTCCTCGCAAGTCGGTAGCGGTCTTTCAAAGCGCGGCACAATACCAGCCGAGCGCGTGTTTGGGGATTATTTGAACGTGGCGCTTGGTTAACTGGACAACGCTCAGCGGAAAAATTCACCGGGCGTGGCCTCGAACTGCTGGCGAAACGCGTTGATAAACGCCGAAGTCGATTCATAACCACAGCCCAACGCCACATCCGTCACCCGTTCACCTTGCTCCAGGGCGGGCAGGGCGCTCAACAGTCGCAGGCGTTGGCGCCACGCGCGAAACGTCAGCCCTGTGTCGCGCACAAACAAACGGCTGAGGGTCTTTTCGCTCACCCCCAGCTTGCGGCTCCACTCGCCCAGGGTGGTCTGCTGTTCCGGATGCAGGTTCAGACTGCGGTAAATCTGGCGCAGGCGCGGGTCATGGGGCAAGGGCAGCATCAAATCCACATGGGGCGCTGCAGCGAGCTGGTCCAACACCACTTGGGCCAGGCGGCCGTCGGGGCCATCCTCGGCATATTCCACGGGCAGTTCGCTGAAGCTGCGTATCAATTCGCGCAACAAATTGCTCACCGCCAGCACTTGGCAGCGCTCGGCTGCCCAGGCGGTCACGCGGCAATCGAGGTAAAGGCTGCGCATTTCCGTATGGGGCGAGCTATAAACGCGATGGGGCATGCCCGCCGGAATCCACACCGCACGTTGCGGTGGCGCAACGAAGCGGCCGGCGCTGGTCTGGATCTCCAGCACCCCGGAAATCGCATACGACAATTGCACCCAAGGATGGCTGTGTCGCCGCGTCAGCGCGCGGTTGGGCAAGGATTCGGTGCGCCCATACACCGGGCGTGGCAGGCTGGACAGCCCGGGTACGCTGCGGCGGACGGTTTTTTCGTGTCCTTTAGGCGGCATTTACTGGCTCATTGGCGTTAGTCGGTAACAGGTCGTTACGTTAGAGTCGCCAGGATGCTCTTAGCAACCCCTGGAAGATTTGCTTATGACCCGTCCACGTTTCCTGCCCGACAACTTCACCCTGACGCTGATCGCCACGGTGATCCTCGCTTCCTTGCTGCCGGCCAGCGGCCAGACCGCCGTGGCCTTCGGCTGGGTCACGAACCTCGCCATCGCGCTGCTGTTTTTCCTCCACGGTGCCAAGCTGTCACGCCAAGCCATCGTCGCCGGGGCCGGACACTGGCGTCTGCACCTGCTGGTGTTCAGCCTGACCTTCGTGCTGTTTCCACTGCTCGGCCTGGCGCTCAAGCCGCTGCTGTCACCGCTGATCGGCAACGAGCTGTACATGGGCATGCTTTATCTCTGCGCGCTGCCGGCCACCGTGCAATCGGCGATTGCCTTCACCTCCCTGGCGCGCGGCAACATCCCGGCGGCGATCTGCAGCGCGGCGGCCTCGAGCCTGTTCGGGATCTTCTTGACGCCGTTGCTGGTGACCCTGCTGCTTGATGTGCACGGCGATGGCGGCTCCACCGTCGACGCGATCCTGAAGATCAGCGTGCAGTTGTTGCTGCCGTTCGTCGCCGGCCAAATCGCCCGGCGCTGGATCGGCGACTGGGTGGGCCGCAATAAAAACTGGCTCAAATTCGTCGACCAGGGCTCGATCTTGCTGGTGGTGTACGGCGCCTTCAGCGAAGCGGTCAACGAAGGCATCTGGCACCAGATTCCGCTGTGGGAACTGGGCGGGCTGGTGGTGGCGTGCTGCGTGTTGCTGGCCCTGGTGCTGGTGGCCTCCGCGCTGCTGGGCAAGGCGTTCGGCTTTAACCAGGAAGACCGCATCACCATCCTGTTCTGCGGTTCGAAGAAAAGCCTGGCCACCGGCGTGCCCATGGCCCAGGTGCTGTTCGCCGGGGCGACCATGGGCGTGCTGATCCTGCCGCTGATGCTGTTTCACCAGATCCAGCTGATGGTGTGCGCGGCGTTGGCCCAGCGCTATGCGAATCGACCGGAAAGCATTCCTGAGTTGATGAGGCAGGTGGATCCGTGAGTCAGCTTTACGCATAGCGCTGGGAAATTTCCTACAAGCTGGTGGGACGCTTCCCTTACTGATTCAAATGGCTTCCCGCCACTATGACCGCCTTCGCTTCTGCCAGGTGGTTGATTAAAAATGGCCCATCCCCGCGTACTGGTTCTGGAAAGCCAACGATTTCAACGCAGCGTGCTGATCAAGATGCTTGATCGGCTGGGCTTGCAGGAGATACGCCAGGCCAGTAATGCCAAACACGCCATGGCGCAGCTGCACGCGTGCGGGGGCGTTGATGTTGTGCTCTGTGATCTGGCCGACAGGAGCCTGGACTGCCTGGAGTTCCTGCGCTGCGCCAGGCAGGCAGGGCTGGTACAGGCGGTAGCTTTATGCAGCGAGCTGCGCCCGGAGCTGCGACGCGCACTCGCCCAAATGCGTTCTCTCTCGGGCCTGCAGATGCTTGGCGTGTTGAGCCAACCCCTTCAATTGCGTGCCCTGCGCCATTTACTGCACTGTTATTGGCGACGGCGCCTGCCGCCGGTGCGCCTACCAGTACCCAGGGCGTTGCCCAGTGAGCAGGAGATCCATCAGGGCCTGGCGCTGGGGGAGTTTCGCGCCTGGTACCAGCCCAAATTCATGCTAGGTACCGGGCAACTGGCCGGTGTGGAAGCGTTGGTGCGCTGGGAGCATCCCACCAGGGGTGTGTTGTTGCCCGCGCAGTTTCTGGCGGCTGTGCTGGCTTACGACCTGATCGACCCGATGTTCAAGCAACTTCTGGAGCAAGGTCTTAACCTTCTCGGCATGCTGCGCCGTCAACAGATCCAGCTCGAACTGGCCTTCAACCTGCATGCCTCGCAATTGCTCGACGACCAATTGCTGCTGCATATCCAGCAGGCCTTGTTCCGCCACGGGTTTCCCGGCACCACGTTGCTGTTCGAGTTGGCGGAAAACGGCTTGCTGGATCTCTCACCGCGCCTTCAGGAAAACTTGTTGCGCCTGCGTCTGTTGGGCTGCAGCCTGTCCATCGATGACTTCGGCACGGGCTTTTCATCGCTCAAACTGCTTTGCCAGCTTCCATTCAATCAACTCAAGCTCGACGGTGCGTTCGTTCGTCATGTCGACGAACCTCACAGTCGGGCCATGGTTGCCAGCACCCTGGCACTCGCGCGTTCGCTGGACATGAGCCTGGTGATCGAGGGAATCGGCACCCAACGCAGTCATGAAGGTGTGCTGGCCCTGGGCTGCGAGATCGGTCAGGGGTTTTACCTGGCGCGGCCGATGGCAGGGTATCGACTGCTGCCGTGGCTTGAAGCGCACTTTGCCAGCCAGCGTACGCAAAGCGATTTCTCCTGATATCCCGAGATACTTCCTACACTTGAACCACGCTCGTGTAGTTTGAACGGCGTATCACCGAACAGCGGTCCCACAGTTTACGCGACGGACATATGTGTCATCGGCTTCGCCGGTGTGTCTTCCAGAGGTAGTTATGTTTAAAGCGCTAGTTGTGGACGATCATCCGTTCATTCGCTCATCGGTCAAAATGCTGTTGAAGCAGGAGCATTTTGACGTTGTGGCCGAAGCGGACAATGGGGCGGACGCGGTGCAGATGGCGCGTGAATTCGAGCCGGATCTGATCGTGCTGGATATTGCCATGCCGAAGCTGGATGGGCTGGAGGTGATCGCGCGTATCTGCGCGCTGGGCCTCAAGTGCAAGATCCTGGTACTGACCTCGCAGTCTCCGCTGTTCTATTCAATGCGCTGCATGAAGGCGGGTGCCGCCGGCTATCTCTCCAAGACCAACGATCTGGATGAATTGAACAAGGCCATCAAGGCGGTGATGGGGGGCTATACCTTCTTCCCGAACCTGGCAGGCAGCTCAGTGCGTCGCAGCGATAGCGAAGTCACCGATCTGGAGTTGATCCAAAGCCTTTCCGATCGTGAACTGACGATCCTGCAACGCTTGTCCCAGGGCCTGAGCAACAAAGAAATCGGCGATTCGATGCTGCTCAGTAACAAGACCATCAGCACTTACAAAACGCGTTTGATCGAAAAGCTCAACGTTAAATCAGTGGTATACCTCGCTGATTTTGCCAAACGCAATAATCTGGTTTGATGAGCACTGACTTGCGTACATGGATCGCCGCAGCGGCATTGGGCATGACCCTGAACGGCACGGTGCTGGCGGAATTGCGGGCAGATACTTTCCAGGTGCTGGGACGTTCCCATGTCGATGGCTACAGTGCAGCGCTCGCCGAGGCTGACTGGAGCTGGTTGCGTGGCAAGGATGTGCTGATCCTGGGGGATTCGGCGCCGGACTATGCACCCCTGGGCATGGCCAGTAATGACCGCGATTATGAAGGCATGACGGCTGACTATGCGCAGTTGCTGAGCGAGCTGTTGCGTGTTCGGGTGCAGGTGCGCCGATTCGCCTCCCGCGCCGAGGTGATCGAGGCGCTCAAGCGTGGCGAAGTAGACTTCCTAGGGGTCGCCAATGGATATGAAGCCGCCGATGCCGGGCTGCTGTTGTCGACGGCCTATGCCGAGGACATGCCGACCCTGGTCACCCGACTGGGCGACAGCAGCGCACTGATGCCAGACCTGGCCGGCAAGAAAATCGCGATGTTGTATCACTACCTGTCACCCGAGGCCGTCAAAGCGTTTTACCCCAAGGCCACCTTGCAGTTGTTTCCCTCGACCCTGAGCGCAATTGGTGCAGTGGCCTTCGGGAACGCCGACGTGTATTTGGGCGATGCCATCAGCGCAAATTTCCTGATCAGCAAAAACTACCTCAATAACGTGCAACTGGCGGATTTTTCCCAGATCGAAGCCAGCAACTTTGCGTTTGCCGTACCGCAGACGGGCACACGCTTGCTACGCATCCTCAATACCGCATTGGCGGCGATTCCGATCAGTGAGCGTATGAATATTCTGCGCCGCTGGAGTGCCGGTGGTGCCAGCATGCCCGGGCGTGCTGTCTTGCATTTCAGTGCTGGCGAACAACGCTGGATGGGCGCGCACCCGGTATTGCGTGTCGTGGTGGACGACAGTTATCTACCGCTGTCGTTTTTCAATGAACAGGGCGAGTTCCGCGGAATCAGCGCGGACGTCCTGGCCAAGGTATCGCTGCGTACCGGCTTGAAGTTCGAAGTACGGCGCGCGTATTCGGTGGCAAATATGCTCGACAGCGTTCGTGATAACGAGGCCGACCTGCTGATCACCTTGACGCCGAGTACCGAGCGCGAGGGTTTGCTGCGTTTTACCCGGCCGTACTTGAACACCCCCTACGTGCTGGTCAGTGTCATTGATTCTTCCAGCCCGGGCACCCTGGATGACATGGCGGGCAAACGGCTGGCGGTGATCCACGGCAACCCCGTGCGCGACCTGCTCATCGAGCAATACCCCAAGGTGCAGATAGTGGATGCACGCAACGCCCAGGACGCGATGGCGCTGGTGGCCAATGGACAAGCGGAGGCTGCGATCAATTCGCTGATCATTGCTCGATACATGATTTCCCGCCAATACCGCGATCAACTGCGCATTACCAGCACCGTGGGTACGCAACTGGCTCGCACGGCGTTCGCCACCCCGCGTGGCGCCTTGGAATTGTATTCGATCCTGGAGAAAGCCCTGCTCAGCATCCCGCCTGAAGAGCTCGATGAGGTCACAAACCGGTGGCGCAGCGAAATCGCGGTAGATGACAGTTATTGGCTGCGCAACCGTACCGTGATTCTCCAGGCGTTCGCCCTGGCGGCGTTGCTGTTGCTCGCGGCCGTGGTTTGGATTGCTTACTTGCGGCGGCTGATACACACGCGCAGGCAGGCTGAAATAGCGCTCAATGACCAGTTGGAATTCATGCGTGTACTGATCGATGGCACGCCCCATCCTATTTATGTGCGTGATCGTCACGCGCGGTTGGTGCTGTGTAACAGCGGTTATCTGAGCGTCTTTGGCGTGGATCGCGAGGCTGTCATTGGTAAGACGGTGGTGGACGGCGTCCTCAGTGACCCAAAAGAGGCGGCGGCCTACCATGAAGAATATCTGCAAGCCATGGAAGATGGCATGCCCCGCGTACAGGACCGTAGCCTGACCATGGGGCCCGATCAAATGCTGACCATCTACCACTGGATGCTGCCGTACCGGGGCAGCAATGGCGAGGTCAGCGGCATGATCGGTGGCTGGATCGATATCAGCGAGCGCCAGCACCTGCTGCAAGCCTTGCGGGAAGCGAAGGAGCATGCAGACGATGCCAATCGTGCCAAGACGACGTTTCTGGCTACCATGAGCCATGAAATCCGCACGCCGATGAACGCCGTCATCGGCATGTTGGAACTGGCACAAAAAAAAGCCGATCAGGGCTATATGGACCGTGTCTCCATTGAGGTCGCCTCTGGCGCCGCTCGGGGTCTACTGGATCTGATCGGCGATATCCTCGATATCGCCCGCATCGAATCAGGCCGCCTGTCCCTGGCCCCGCAGCGAGCCAACCTGCTGGAGTTGGTGGAGTCGGTAGCGCGCATCTTCGAAGGGCTGGCGCGGCAAAAGCAACTGCGCCTGATTCTTGATCTGGACGCCAGGCTTAACCGCCAGGTACTGGTAGACCCGCTGCGGTTCAAGCAGATCGTTTCGAACCTGCTGAGCAACGCGATCAAGTTTACCGCGCAAGGCCATGTGCGTTTACAGGTCAGCGCCGAGCCAAGCCTCAACGACGAGCGTCTCGCACTGTGCCTGCGTGTAGAGGACACCGGCAGCGGCATTTCCATCGAAGACCAGCAGCGCTTGTTCCACCCATTCAGCCAGGCCTCGGACCAAGGACAGTCAGCTCGCAGTGGTTCGGGACTGGGTTTGGTGATCAGCCGTACGCTCTGCGAGATGATGGGGGGCAGCCTGAACTTGAGCAGTGAGCTGACGCAGGGTACCCAGGTAGAGGTGCGTGTCGGTCTGCCAACGCTGGTGCCGGTCGACGAACCTTCGCCTCCTCGCACATTGTCATCGGCGCCGACCCAGGCGCTCAGCGTGTTGGTGATCGACGATTACCCGGCCAATCGGTTGTTGTTATCCCAGCAATTGAGCTACCTCGGGCATCGCGTGAGCGATGCTGAAGACGGCGCCCATGGGCTGCGGGCCTGGCGTCACCAGCATTTTGATGTGGTGATTACCGATTGCAGCATGCCGATCATGAATGGCTATGAACTGGCCCGCGCCATTCGTGATGAAGAGCGTAGCAGGGGGCTTGCCCCGGCGATGATTCTCGGGTTGACCGCCAACGCTCAACCTGAGGAGAAAGACCGTTGCCTGGAGGCCGGGATGGATGACTGCCTGTTCAAGCCCATCAGCCTCAATGACCTCAACGCACGGTTGGCATCACGGGTGCCCGCCGCTGCGGTACCGGCAGAGCAGGGCGCCACTGCAACCATCGAGGGTATAGACGTGACCAGTCTTGAACAACTCAGCCGGGGTGACGCTGCTGGCGTGCGCAGCCTGCTGCAGGATCTGGCGACCAGCAATGCCCAGGATATGACCCGGTTGATCCAGTTGTTTACCCAGCATGACCTGATCGGTTTGAGCGATCTGGCACATCGCGTCAAGGGCGGTGCGAAGATTATCCAGGCGCACTGGTTGGTCGACTGCTGCGAGGTATTGGAAATAGCCTGCAAAGGCCTGAATTCCGCAGTGCTGACCGAGGCAGTGGATGCTTTGCAGCAAGCCATGGAAGGGCTGGAGCAACGCCTGGATGCCTATCTGGGCTGAAGAACGTGCCAGGCCGAAAAGACCGCATCCCTCGATGCGGTTTTTTTATGGACGAACCAGCTTGGGGTGGTTTTTTTGCGTGGGAAATTTCCTACGTGTCCAAGGGATCGGTACTACAGGTAGGGTGTGCTGATACGCGGAAGATGCACCTGTCGCACAAGACAGCCGTTGAGTGTGTTGCACAGTCGCTAAGGCGCCTGGCAGTCCAACCAGACTTGGCGACGGTGTTCATAACCTTCCCTTTGGAGCAGTACCATGAAAGTTCAAGCACTTACCCTCGTCGCCCTGTTCAGCGCAGCTGCTGCCCAGTTCGCCAGCGCTGCTGACGGCACCATTAACTTCAACGGTGAACTGGTCAACCAGACCTGCACCATTGCTGTGGACGGCGTGGTTACCCCGGCCGTGGCCACCGTGACACTGCCGACCATTTCTACCGGGCTGTTGACGGCGGCGGGCCAGGCCGAAGGTCGTACGGGTTTCAATATCCAACTGAGCAACTGCGTGGGCACCGCCGCTACCGCCGCTGCTTTCTTCAACTCCGGCGCCACTGTGGACCCGGTGACCGGCAATCTGAACAACATGACCGGCACTGCAACCAACGTACAACTGCAATTGGTCGATGCCCAGGGCGGCGCGGTTATTCAGGCCGGCAACACCAACCAGCTCACCCAGACTACGCGCAACACTATTGACGGTACGGGCGCAGCCAACATGCCATATGCCGTGCAATACCTGGCCACCGGCGCTACCACGCCAGGTACCGTGATCAGTTCCGTGACCTACAACGTCGACTATCAGTAAGCCGTTCGCCTATCTGCGCGCCGAGTTCAGGCGCGCCGATATTCGGCTGATGAGGTGAGTTATGTTCTGTTTTAAAAACCTACGTTGTGGCGTTTCGCTGGTGCTGGCGGCATTGGCCTGTTCCCAGGCAATGGCCGGTGTGGTGATTACCGGGACCCGCTTGGTGTACCCGGCGAGCCAGAAAGAAATCACCGTCAAGCTCAATAACAACGGTATGAAACCGGCGCTCGTACAAGCCTGGGTTGATACCGGTGATCTGCGGTCCAGCCCGACCAGTTCGAAGGCACCGTTTGTGATCTCGCCCCCCGTATCGCGAATCGATCCGAGCAAAGGGCAAAGCCTGCGCCTGATGTTTACCGGCGCACCGCTGCCGGGTAATCGGGAGTCGGTGTTCTGGCTCAACGTGCTCGAAATCCCACCCAAGGCAGCAGGTGCATCGGATCTCAATGTGCTGCAAATGGCATTTCGCTCGCGCATAAAGATTTTTTACCGTCCCGACGGCTTGCCAGGAGCGCCGGTCGATGCCCCGACCCTGCTGCAGTGGACGGTGATCAAGCAAGGCCAGGGGTATGCGTTGCAAGCGTTCAACCCGACGGCCTACCACGTTTCCCAGGTTGAGCTGGCATTGGCGAGCGGCAACCAGCGTTACGAGAGTGAAAACGGCATGGTCGGCCCCGGTGAAACCAAAGTGTTCGCCCTGCCAGCGCTCCAGTCGCCGCCGGCCGCCTCTGCTCAGGTGGAGTTCAACGCCATCAATGATTACGGCGCGCTGATGCCGATCAAGCAACCGCTCACGCCCTGACCTTCACGCGAACGCGCCTGCGCACGAGTAATTTATGACGACTTTCCAACGTCTGGGCCACGGCTGCCAGGCTTGCCCTCGCTTTGCCTTGAATTCTGTAACAGCGCTGATGTTCAAGGCCCTGGCTTTGCTGCCCGGTGTCTTGACGGCGCCATTGGCATGGGCCGAAGAGGTGCAATTCAACGATGCCTTCCTGCCGGAAGACTCGCGTAGCCTCGACCTGACCCAATACGAAAAAGGTAATCCGGTGTTGCCGGGTCAATATCGTGCGGACGTGGCGGTCAACGGCACCTTGGTCAGTCGCCAGGACATTCGCATCAATGCCGAGTCGGACGGCAGCCAGCCTGTGGTGTGCATCACCCGTGGCTTGCTTGAGCTGATCGGTGTGGACATGCACAAATTATCGGTACAGGCCACGTCCGAACTGGAAAGCGGCGCTACGTGTCTTGCGCTTGGGCAGTTGATCGAAGGGGCGACGGCGACATTTTCCCCT
Source organism: Pseudomonas sp. R4-39-08 (assembly GCF_003852275.1). Classification (NCBI taxonomy): domain Bacteria; kingdom Pseudomonadati; phylum Pseudomonadota; class Gammaproteobacteria; order Pseudomonadales; family Pseudomonadaceae; genus Pseudomonas; species Pseudomonas sp. R4-39-08. Next base: position 3,445,423 of record NZ_CP027733.1, on the reverse strand, counting down.
GCCAACCAGCAGTTGGATATCAGTCTCCCGCAGATCGCCTTGCGTCGTGATGCCCGGGGCTATGTGAGCCCCGAACTGTGGGATCGCGGCGTGACTGCTGCAACTCTGAGTTACACCTTCAATGCCAACCACAATAAAACCGATTTCGGCAATTACGACTCGGCCTACCTGGGCCTCAACGCGGGTTTGAACCTGGGTGACTGGCGCCTGCGCCATAACGGCTCGATGAACTGGCAGAAGGATACGGGCCAGGTTTACCAGACGCTCAACACCTACGCCCAACGCGATGTGACCCGCTTGAAAAGCCAATTGACCGTGGGGGAAGCGAACACCAGCGGCGAGATCTTTGACACGTTGGCCTACCGTGGTGTGCAACTGGGTACCGACGACCGCATGTTGCCGGAATCCCAACGCGGTTACGCGCCGGTTATACGGGGCATCGCCCGGACCGGGGCCAGGGTCGCGGTGCGCCAGGCCGGCAATCTGTTGTACGAAACCACGGTGGCACCGGGCGCGTTCGTGATTGACGATCTGTATTCCACCGGTTACGGCGGTGACCTTGAGGTCACCGTGTACGAAGCGGACGGCAGCGAGCAGCGCTTTGTCGTGCCTTACGCGGCGACTGCGCAACTCTTGCGCCCGGGCACATCGCGTTTCAGCGTGACGGCGGGTGAGACCCGCAGTAACTACCTCGACCGCCAGGCCAAGCTTGTGCAAGGCACCTATCAGTTGGGCCTGACCAATATTTTTACGGGTTATGGCGGTGTCCAGGGCAGTGACGATTACCGTTCCGTACTGGGCGGCCTGGCTTTCAGCACCCCGCTGGGTGCCGTGGCCGTTGACCTGACCCAGGCACAGACCCGGCTCAAGAGTGGCCAGGCCAACGGTCAGAGCGCCCGCGTGAGCTACAGCAAAAACATTCTCAGCACCGGGAGCAACTTTGCTGTAGCCGCTACTCGCTTTTCCACACAGGACTATCTGGATTTCAGTAACGCCATGCAACTGCTCGATGCCGAACGCAACGGGCTCGACACGGCGTCGTATGGGCGGCCGCGCAGTCGCTTGTCGCTGACTGCCAACCAGAGCCTTGGCGATTGGGGGCAAGTAGCCTTCAGCGGCTTCACTCAAAACTACTGGAACCAATCCGGGCGGGACGTGCAGTACCAGTTCAGCTACAACAAACAGGTGCGCCAGGTCAGTTATGGCGTCAGCGCCAATCGCAGCCGTGTGGGGCTGGGCGAAATGGACACCAGCGTGTTGTTTACAGTGAGTATGCCGCTGGAGTTTGGCAAGTCGTCCAACCAGCCACAGCTATCGGCGCGAGTCATGCGCGATACCCAAGGTCAATACAGTCAGCAAGCGACCCTCAGTGGTATCGCCGGCGAAGACCGCCAGTATCAATACAGCCTGACCGGTGGTCATGAGGGCGCCACTGGGGCCAATAGCACCTCGGTCAATGGCCAGTACATCGGGCCAAAGGCAATCGTCGGCGCCACGGTCAGTCGCGGCGAAGGCTATGACAGCCTGTCCGTGAATGCCAGCGGCAGCGTGGTCGCCCATCCTGCGGGCGTAACCTTCACGCCTTATCGCGGCGAGACCCTGGCGGTCGTCAGTGCGCCGGGGGCCGAGGGTGCCAGAGTCGTCGGATTTCCTGGCTTGAAGCTCGACGCTCGCGGTAATGCCGTGGTGCCTTATTTGCGTCCTTATGAGTTGAACGAAGTGGCGATCGACCCACTGGGCACCTCGCTGGATGTGGAACTGACCGAAACCAGCCAGCAGGTCGCGCCACGCGCCGGGGCGGTGGTGGCGCTCAAGTACGGCACCAGTAACGGCCAGGCCGTGTTGCTCAACGTGACCTTGGCCGATGGCGGTGCGCTGCCGTTTGGCGCCACGGTTGATGATGATCGTGGCGTATCGGTCGGCGTGGTCGGGCAGGGCGGCCAGCTCTATGCACGGGTCAAGGACGACGCGCGCCGGTTGTTGATCAGTTGGGGCCCGCAAGCCGGGCAGCAATGTGCCTTGGCGTTGCCGCCAGGGAAAAGTGATGGCAAACAACTGCGCCAAGTGGACGTTGTGTGCTCGGTGGTTCAATTCGATAAACGCGTTGCTTCTGTGAACAGCGCACAGGAGACATTGTGATGAAAACCATGCAACGGTTGAAAACAGGTGCGCTGGTGGCAGGGTTGTGGCTGGCGGCGGGGGCAGCGTTCGCTGACTGCAATATCAACGCCGGCTCAATGAAGATGGTGCGTACCCAACCGCTGTTGGGCGGGAATCTGACCGTGGGACGCGATGTGCCGCTGGGGGCGGAGATTTATCGGCAAACCTTCACCCCTGTCAGTGGGTTGACGGTGGGATGCTCGGCAGGCAATTACAGTATTGAGACCAGGCGTTCGTTGGCCTCCACGCCGCTGCCCCTGGCCAACTGGACCGGCACGCCTCACGGGGGGAAAGTCTATGAGACCGGGGTCAAGGGCATTGGCGTTGCATTGTGGTATTCCGGCAGCACGTTACCGTTTTCCGGGTTCGGCACCAACTGTGGCAATGGGACCGCCGGATGTAACTGGAATATCGGTCCCACGTTGGTGTTTGACATGTCGTTCATCAAGATCGGAGAGGTAAGCGCGGGCACGATCCAAGGCGCATTATTGCCAACCATGGCGCAAAGCTTCATCACCAGCAATACCGTCGAGTTTCAACAGGTCAACTTTTCCGGCAACATCAATATCGTCTCGCGCACTTGTTCGACACCGGACGTCAGTGTGCCGATGGGGACGCATTTGACCAACGAGTTCAGCGGCAGGAACACTTTTACTCCGTGGAAGGATTTTTCCATCGCGCTGAACAACTGTCCGGCCTTCAACGGCTATTACCAGGGCACTGGTCCGCGCTGGCTGAGCGACGGTACCTCGAACAACCTGGAATCGCGCAAGAACAACACTTTGCGCGTGCGCATAGACCCGACTGTGGCAGCCATCAACCCGGTGCTGGGCATCTTCAAACTTAACGCCAGTGCGGGGGGCGATGCGCCGGCTGCGACTGGCGTGGGCGTACAGATCGCCGACAGTCATGGCACCCCTTTGCCGTTGGCCACCTTGCGCGCCAGTGGCATTACTCCCCGAGCCGAGGAAGGTGCCAGTTATTCCATCCCGCTCAAGGCGCGCTACATCCAGACCGAAGACAGCATCAGCGCCGGCCCGGCAAACGCCACCGCCACGTTCACCATTGATTATTACTGAGAGCTTGCCATGACCTTTCTGCCGCTTCGGGTATTGGTGCTTGAAGACCACCTTTTCCAACGCTCCATGGCCGTCAGCCTGCTCAAGCAGTTGGGGTGTCAGGAGGTGCTGCAAGCCTCCAGCGGTAGCGAGGCCCTGGCCGTCCTGCAATGTGCAGGCTATGTGGACGTCGTGGTGTGCGATCTGCAAATGGATGGCATGGATGGGTTGGAGTTCATCCAGCGCATCAGTGCCGCCGGGCAGGTGGGCGCGATTATCGTCAGCAGTGGCTTACCTGGCGATGTGCGCCTTGCGGTGCGGCAAATGGGCGCGCTGTTGGGCGTGAACATGTTGGGCGATGTCGGTAAGCCGCTGCTGAAGGAGACGCTGCAACCGTTGCTTGAGCTCGCGTTGAGACAAGGCCCGGTTCCAGGCGAACCCGCGACGGGCCTGGATACAGCTGATGAGCAACAGATGCGTCACGCCATGGCCGATCAGCAACTGGAGGCCTATTACCAGCCCAAATTCGACTTGCAGACCGGCGCGCTTCAAGGTGTGGAAGTGCTTGCGCGGTGGAACCATCCCTTCAAAGGCGTTCTATCGCCTGCGGTATTTCTGCCGGCGATCGAGCGCGCGGGCCTGATGGACGCCTTACTATTGGCCTTGATGCGGCAGGCATTGACGCTGCAGCGGCAGGTCAAGGGGATGGGGGTGAATTTGGGCTTGGCGTTTAACCTGCAAGCCGGCCAATTAGCCGATGCGGGTTTAATCGTTTTGATCAAAGATGTCCTGGCCGACTTCCAGGCATTGGGGTTTGGCATTACGTTCGAACTCACGGAAAGCGGCCTGCTGGAAGTGCCTGCGGTTTCTCTGGAAAACCTGGTGCGCCTGCGCATGATGGGTTGTCGATTGTCCATCGATGACTTCGGTGCCGGATTTTCCTCGTTGCAGCGCCTTTGCCAGTTGCCTTTCAACGAGATCAAGCTCGACGCCGAGTTTGTGCGTGGCCTACTGCAAGAACCGCGCTGCCGGGCGGTTATCGGCAGCACCCTGGCCTTGGGAAAAACGTTGGGCATGTCAGTGGTGGTTGAAGGTATCGAAACGCTTGAACAACACCAGGCGCTGCTCCAATTGGGATGCACCTTGGGCCAGGGGTATTGGTTCGCCCGACCTATGAAAGGGGATGACTTGCTGCGCTGGTTACAGCGCAACGCACCTTCCAGTCAGTTCAACGGTGGCGACCTGTGATCAATAAAGCGCTGCGCATCATGATCGCCGACCCTCAGCACATACGTCGGCTGCGTCTGGAGCGGGATATCAATCACCAAGGCTATTACGCCATTGCGCCAGTATCGAGCCTGGAACAAATGCTGGATCTACTCGGGTATGGCGAGCGAGGCTTCGATCTGCTGTTGGTCAATGCCCAGTTGGTGATCAGGGAGCGCTTCGACCTGCACGACTTTTTGCGGGACCTACCCTCAAGGGTGCACGTACTGATCTACGACATGCCTGTATGTCGCCTTGCGATATTGAGCGCCGAGGCCCGGGAGCGCACCGTTTGCACCCCGGCGCTATGGCCTGAAGGAGGACCCGTCAGAGCGTTACTACGCAGAGCTGATCCATTGCGTCTGCCGGTGTTTTCTTAAACAAAAACAGAAATACCTCAAGTCCGTACCAAAAATGACGACTACCTTCTCAATAACCCAGAAGGAGCGTCGGTATGAACGTAAAACGTTTATCAGTGATTGCAGGATTCGTTGCCCTTTGGACAGGGACGTGCATGGCGGCATCCCAGGGCGTGATCTCGTTCAGCGGCAGCCTGGTCGATGGACCCTGTGCGACAAATGCGCGCAGTAGCGCTTCGATGGAGTTGACCGGATGTACCACTGCCAGTCATGACACGCACATCGACGTGCGCAAAGTCGCCACGGTGGCCGGCATCGACGCAGCCAGTGCGCGGCTGGTGTCGCAGGCCCGTGTCGGGCGCTATTACGACCAGCAGTATCAACTGGTCGACTCGCTCGGCATGCCGATTCAATCCGGCGCTTATGTGATCACCCTGACGTCGCCCTGAACCTTCACGCGATAACCGGGCAGGATCGGCGCCAACAGCACCGCAGGAAACCTATAGAATGCTCAACGGCCCCGCGTGTCCTGCGCGGCCGTTTGATCACTGTCAGAGTACCTCGCCCGTCAATGAGCCTTTCAGCCGCAACCCCTCAAGCCAATTGGCAACCGGTCATCGCCCTGGCGCTGGCCGCGTTTGTGTTCAATACCACCGAATTCGTGCCGGTCGGCCTGCTCAGCGCCATCGGCGCCAGCTTTGATATGCCCGTGGCCAGCGTCGGCCTGATGCTCACTATTTACGCGTGGATCGTGTCGCTGACATCGTTGCCGGTGATGCTGCTCACGCGTAACGTCGAGCGGCGCAAGTTGCTGATCGTGTTGTTTGGCTTGTTTATCGCCAGTCATATCCTGTCCAGCGTGGCGACCAGCTTCGGCCTGCTGATGGTCAGCCGCATCGGTATCGCCCTGGCCCATGCATTGTTCTGGTCGATCACCGCGTCCCTGGCGGTGCGCCTGGCACCGGTGGGCAAGCAGGTGCAAGCCCTTGGCCTGCTCGCCACCGGCACCTCCCTGGCGATGGTGCTGGGCATTCCCCTTGGCCGCCTGCTCGGCGAAGCCATGGGCTGGCGCACCACCTTCCTGGTGATCGCCGCGTTTGCGGCCGCACTGGTGTTCTGGTTGGCGCGCACCTTGCCGCCGCTGCCGAGCCAGAACTCAGGCTCCCTGCGCAGCCTGCCGTTGCTGTTCAAGCGCCCGGCATTGGTGGCGCTCTACGTGCTGACCGCGATGACCGTCACCGCACAATTCACCGCCTACAGCTACATCGAACCCTTCGTCGAAGGTGTCGCCGGCCTGGGCGGCAGCGCGGTCACCCTGATCCTGCTGGTGTTCGGCGGCGCCGGCATCATCGGCTCGCTGCTGTTCAGCCTGGTGCATCGGTTCAATCCGCACGTGTTCGTGATCAGCTGCGTGTTCCTGCTCGCGGCCTGCCTGGCGCTGATGCTGCCGTTGAGCGGCGGCCAATCCTACCTGGTGGTGCTGAGCGTGTTCTGGGGCATGGCGATCATGGGCTTCGGCCTGGCGATGCAGTCCAAGGTACTGGTGCTCGCGCCGGACGCCACGGACGTGGCGATGGCGATGTTTTCCGGCATCTACAACATCGGCATCGGCGGCGGCGCGCTGATGGGCAGCTGGGTCGGCAGCCACTTCGGCTTCGCCTGGATCGGTGCGGCGGGCGGATTGCTGGCGGCGCTGGGGTTGATAGGGTATTGCCTGGCGATTCGACGGTTTGGGACGGGTGTGGTGCAGAGCTGAACGGGAAAAATAGAGGGCGGCCCTGGGGCTAATGCCAGTCAGTCAAGGCTTTTTGTAGGAGCGAGGCGGGCGGCTAGCCCTTGCTCGCGAAAAACGTCAACGATAACGCGTGCTTCCTGAGTAAACGCGGTGCCTGTGAGTTTTTCGCGAGCAAGCTCGCTCCTACAGACGGTGGTGTACGCTTAACTGACTGGCATTAGGGCAAGCCCCCTCCCACACAAAACCGGACAATTCCTACAGGGTTCATCGATGTCCATTGCTACCGTCACGCGGGACCGCCCACCCCCCGTGTGACGGCATGAACTGCAATGGAGTCGAGTGTGCAAAAGCGTTTGATCGCAGAGCTTCTGGGTACTTTCTGGCTGACCTTCGGCGGATGTGGCAGTGCCATCCTGGCGGCGGCGTTTCCAGAGTTGGGTATTGGTTTTGCAGGGGTGTCTCTGGCATTCGGTCTTACCGTGTTGACCATGGCCTATGCAGTGGGCGGTATTTCCGGCGGGCATTTCAACCCGGCGGTGACCATTGGCTTATGGGCGGGGCGTCGGGTGTGCGGTGCTGATGTGTTGCCTTACATCGCGGCGCAGGTGATTGGCGCAATTCTGGCGGCCGCAGCACTGTACTTGATCGCCAACGGCCAGCCCGGTTTCGAACTCGGCGGTTTTGCCGCCAACGGTTATGGCCCGCTGAGTCCCGGGCACTTCGACATGAAGTCCGCTGCATTGGCCGAGCTGATCGCCACGTTCTTTTTTGTGTTGATCATCATGCGCGTCACGGCGCCGGGCGCGGTTGCCGGCTTTGCACCCATCGCCATCGGCCTGGCGCTGACCCTGATTCACCTGGCGCTGATCCCGGTGACCAACACGTCGGTCAACCCCGCGCGAAGCACGGGCCCGGCGTTGTTTGCCGGGGCGCAATACCTGTCACAGCTCTGGTTGTTCTGGCTGGCGCCAATCGCAGGCGGGGTGATGGGTGCGTTGGCGGCGCGTGCGTTGGATGAACGCGATCCGGCTTGATGCACCTGGGGCTCCTTAGCCCGTTACCACAGCCCGACGGTTATTTCACCGCGTGCGCGGCCAGCAACGTTGGACGCGCAACCGCACGGGCACACTTGCCCAGTGCCTGTTGCACATCCGCCAACAGGTCGGCGACGTCCTCAAGCCCCACCGACAAGCGCACCAGGCCTTCGCTGATGCCGTGTTGCGCGCGTTCCTCCGGGGTGTAGGTGGAGTGGGTCATGCTGGCCGGGTGCTGGGCCAGTGATTCGGCGTCGCCCAGGCTGACCGCGCGGGTAAACAGCTTGAGCGCGTTCATGAAGCGCCGCCCGGTATCGATCCCGCCTTTGAGCTCGAAGGCAATCATGCCGCCGGAACGCTTCATTTGCCGCGCAGCCAGTTCGTATTGTGGGAAGGACGCCAGCCCAGGGTAGGTCACCCACTGCACGGCGGGATGCGCCTGTAGGGCTTCGGCCACCGCCTGGGCGTTGCTGCAATGGCGGTCCATGCGCAGGGCGAGGGTCTTGAGGCCGCGCATCAGCAAGGCGGCGTCCTGCGGCGACATCACCGCGCCGGTCAAGTCCTTGAGCCCTTCCAGGCGGATGCGTTGCGCTATCGCGTGACTGCTCACCGCAATGCCTGCCGTGATATCGCCATGCCCGCTGAGGTACTTGGTGGCCGAGTGCACCACCACATCGGCGCCCAGTTCCAGGGGCCGTTGCAGGTAGGGCGTGCAATAGGTGTTATCGACTACCACGGTGACATTCGGTTGCTGGTGGGCGAGCCGGGCCACGGCGGCGATGTCCACCAGGCGCAGGGTGGGATTGGCCGGGGTCTCGCAGTAGATCATGCGGGTCGCGGGGCCGAGTGCCGTTTGCAGGGCGGCCAGGTCGGTGAGGTCGACATGGCGCACCTTGATACCGAATTCGCCGATGCCGTGCAGCAGGGCGAAGGTGCAGCCGTACAGCGTCTGACTGACGATTACCTCGTCGCCTGGACGCAGCAGGGTCCAGAACGTCGCAGCAATCGCGCCCATCCCGGAACTGAACGCCACCGCCGCCTCGCCGTTTTCCAGGGCGGCCATGCGCGACTCCAGCAGGGCGAGGGTCGGATTCGAAATACGCGTATAGAAGTGGCCGCTGGCCTCCCCGGCAAAGCAGGCCGCGCCGTACTCGGCGGTCGGAAAAGCGAAGGTGGCCGACAGGTAAATCGGCGGTACCAGGGCGCCGTGATGGTCCTTGGGGTCGTAACCGTGGTGAATCGCGCGGGTAGAAAAGCCGAACGCAGGGTGTTTATTGTTCATGTCAGGCGCTCCTTATTTCCTACAATGCTATGCTCATAACCACAGTTGAACGTTGCGAAAATGCCTGGATGCGCCGGCGTTCATGGATGAAAACCCGATAAAAACAATAAATAGAGGCACGTTATGCCTGTCAGCCTGGACCGCACCGATAAAGCCCTGTTAAACGCCTTACAGGGCAACGCCCGCCTGACCGTGGCCGAACTGGCCGAGCGCGTTGCCCTGACCACATCGCCGTGCTGGCGGAGGGTGCGCAATCTGGAAGAGAGCGGGGTGATCAGCGGTTACCAGGCGATCCTGTCCCCCAAGGCCCTGGGCTACGGGGTGACCGCCTTCGTCAGCATCATGATGGAAAGTCACACCCAGGAAATAGCCCGGGCGTTCGAGCAGCGGCTGTTGGCGATCCCAGAGATTGTGGCCTGCCATAACGTGTCGGGGCGCTATGACTTCCTGCTGGAAGTGGTGGCCAAGGACCTGGAGTCGTTTGGCGAATTCGCCAGGGAAGTTCTGCAGACCCTGCCCTGTGTGAAAGAAATCTATTCGAGCTTTTCCTACAAGTCGGTGCGGCCGTTGCGGGTAATGCCGTTGCCGGGGTGACGGCACCGCCACTCAAGCTGCCCGTACCGCCTGCACCAACAACGCCTCAAATACCCGCTGCACCCGCGGCTCATCACTGTGGGCCACATTGAACCGCATAAAGTCCCGATGCGCCGGGTCATAGCCAAACAGCGTGCCGGGCGCCAGCACCATGCTGCGCTTCAAGGCTTCCTGGACCAGCAGCTCGCCGTTGACGTCGGGCGGCAGGCGCGCCCAGATAAACATGCCGCCTTCAAACGCCATCGGCAGTTCGCAACCGCAGTGCCTGAGCCATTGCTCGACGCGCCCGCCGGCTTCCATCAGGCGCTGGACCATGCGCTTGCGGTGCTTGGCATAACTGCCTTCACTGAGCATGCGGTACACGATCTGCTCGAACAGCTCCGAGGTCACGCCGCCGCTCATCAACTTCATATTGGTCAGGTTGGCGGCCAGCTGCGGCGCGGCCACCACGTAGCTGACGCGGGCGTTGGCGCTGAGGATCTTGGAGAACCCCGACAGGTAGGTGACCTGATCCAGCCCGGCGACGGCGGCCAGGCGTGGCGGCGGGTTGGGGTGCAGGTCGCCGTAGAGATCATCCTCGACGATATGGCAGTGGTACTGCTGAGTCAGTTGCAGCAGGCGAAACGCCTGGCTGGGGCTGAAGGAATGGCCGGTGGGGTTATGCAAGACGCTGGTGGTCAGGTACAGGCTGGGCCGGTGTTCGGCCAGCAGGTGCTCGAGGGCGGTGAAGTCGAAGCCGTCGGGGCGACGTTCCAGGGTCACCACCTTGACCCCATGCAGGGCCAGGTTGGCGTGGAAGTTGAAGTAGCACGGCGCGTCCAGCAGCACCGTGTCGCCGGGACGCACCAGCAGGCGCATGAGCATGTCCAGGCCTTGCACGGTGTTGGGCGTGGTGATGATCTGTTCCACCGGCACCGACAGGCCCTCGCCGTGCAGTTTCTGTTGCAGCGCCTGGCGCAACGGCAACAGCCCGGCCGGCGTGCCGAGCCCGGCGATGCGCAGCGACGGCGCGCGCACCACGCTGCGCATGGCTTGGCGGATGGCTTCGCCGTTCAACCAGTCTTCCGGCAAGTGCCCGCCGCCGGGGCGCAGCTCGCCACTGGCGGTGGCCAGAGGGCGGCGCAACACACTGAGCAGGTCCTGAGGCAGCAGGTCGACCCAGGTCACCGACGCCGGGCGCGCAGTGTCCATCGCCACGAAATAGCCACGGCCCTGGCGGGAGGTGAGCAGGTTGCGCCCGCGCAGACGGTCCAGGGCCTCATTGAGGGTGAATTTGCTGACGCCGAGGATTTCGGTCAACGCCCGCACCGACGGCAACTTGCTGCCGGGCGCCCATTCACCGGCCTCGATGGCCTGGCTGAACGCCTCCACGATCTGCTGGACCTTGGGTGTGCCTTCCACAAAGGCGATGGCGGATACCAACATGAAGTGTCCTTATGTTTGCCGGTACTTTTACCGGTGAAGTCAGGCCCGATTAGGCATCACTTCACCTGCCTGGTGCAATGCCGTTCCCCTAGACTGCGCGCCATCTCGCCAGCAATTGACCGTTGTTGCCGGTCTATCCATTCAAGGTCCCTGACCATGACAAGTGCGTTAACGCTGTCTTCGTTTCTCTACTTCCTGCTGTTTTGCGCGACCATGACCTTCAGTCCCGGCCCCATGACCCTGTTGTTATTGAGCCTGGGCCTGAAGGACGGCCTGCGCAGTTCGATCCCGGCACAGATCGGCGCCAGTGTGTCGTACCTGATTTCGATCCTGATCTTTGCCGTGGGCTTTTCCGAGCTGATCAAGGGCAACCTCGCGATTACCCAGGCCATCCAGTTTGTCGGCGTGGCCTACATTCTTTACCTGGCCTACAAGCAGTGGACCAGCAGCGGCGTGTCGATTGACAAGGCCGGCGCGGTGGAGGGCTCGCGCAGCCTGTTCGGCAAGGGCTTGTTGACCGGCTTTTCCAACCCCAAGACCATCATCATGTTCAGCGCCGTCTTCCCGCAGTTCGCCGGGGCCGGGGAGCACAGCTCGGCGGCGGATATCGCGATCCTCGGCTTGACCTTCCTGTTGCTGCAATTTGCCAGTGGTTGCCTGTACTGCTATTTCGGCCAGCGCATCAAACACCTGCTGGAAAACCCCAAGCGGCGCGTGATGTTGCAGCGGATCACGGCGGTGATGTTGCTCGGCGTGGCATTGATGCTGGCACGCGGGTTTTCGCACTGAAGTATCAGCCTGTAAGCAGTAGTGGCGATTTGCCGTCGCCCTGATAGACTCCAGGGACTCACCCAGGATTACCCCCCATCATGGCAGCCGTCGGAGGAAATGGACTTCCGCTCGCTTCGCGCTTGTACAAATCGCGCCTCCTGGGGCTGGCGCTCGGCTTTGTTTGCGTGGCGTTCGGCATGTATCCGCTGAACCCGTCCCCATGGGTGTGGGCCTGGATGCTGATCAACGCATTTGTCTGGCCGCACCTGGCGTTCCAAGCGTCTTTGCGTGCCGCTCATACCCTGCGCAGTGAGCGCCGCAACCTGCTGTTCGATTCCTTCTGCGGCGGCTTCTGGGTCGGCGCGATGCACTTCAACCCGCTGCCCAGCGTCACCACCTTGTCGATGATGAGCATGAACAACGTCGCCATCGGCGGGCCGCGCTTCCTGCTGGCGGGGTGGGTGGCCCAGGCGCTGGGCATCGCCACCGCGCTGCTGATAATCGCGCCGGCATTCATCGGCGTCACCACCCAGGCCCAGCTGTATGCCTGCCTGCCGATCCTGACGCTGTATCCCCTGGCCCTGGGCTGGATCTGCTACCGCCAGGCCGTGACCCTGGCGCGGCACAAGCGCGAGCTGCTGGCCCTGAGCCGCACCGACAGCCTGTCGGGCCTGCTCAACCACGGCGCCTGGAAGGATCAATTGGAAATCGAGTTCCAACGTTGCCGCCGTGGCCCTTCCGGTGCGGCCATCGCGCTGATCGATATCGACCACTTTAAAATCATCAACGACACCTATGGCCATGTCACCGGCGATATCGTTCTGCGCCAGTTGAGCCGGGTATTGCGCCAGAACCTGCGCGCCACCGACCTTGCCGGGCGTTATGGCGGCGACGAGTTCTGCGTGATCCTGCCGGACATGCCGCTCAACCGTGCCACTGAAGTGATGGACGCGTTGCGTGATCGTTTCAACGCCTTGGCCTACGCCCAGGACCCGACCTTGCGCGCCAGCTTGAGTATCGGCCTGGCGCCATACCTGCCGAGCCACGCCGACGCCACCAGTTGGCTCAACGATGCCGACCAGGCTTTGTACGAGGCCAAAAGCAGCGGGCGCAACCGGGTCAGTTCGCTGCAGGGGGCTTGGTTGCGGTCCGTTTAGTGGGGTAGGGTGTGGCGGCCCCCCTCAATGAAAAACAAGGATCGGTCCATGCTCTTCACCTTCCCCCGCACCCTGCTGGCCGCCACCCTGGCCTTGTCCTTCGCCGTGCCGGCCTACAGCGCCGAACCCCACAAGCCGATCCAGGCGGACGCCGAACAGTACAAGGCCGAGGCCCTGAAACTGCTGGAGCGCCTGGTGAATATCGACTCCGGCTCCGGCTACGAGCCCGGCCTGACCCAAGTGCGCGACATCGCCGTGGATGAATTGAAACAGCTGGGTTTCAGCATCGAGCTGGTGCCGGACAAAGCCGCCAACAACAGCCATGTGATCGCCACCCTCAAGGGCACCGGCAAGGCCAAAATTCTGCTGATGGCGCACATGGACACCGTGTTCAAGGAAGGCTCGGCCGCCGAACGCCCGTTCCACATCAAGGACGGCCGCGCCTATGGCCCCGGCGTGATGGACGACAAAGGTGGCATCGTCGCCGGCATCTACGCGTTGAAAGTCCTGAAAAACCAAGGCTTCAAGGACTATGCACAAATCACCTTCCTGCTCGACGCCAGCGAAGAAACCGGCTCCGACGCCGCCTCCGAACTGATCCGCACCACCGCCAAGGGCCACGACGTAACCCTCAACCTGGAACCCGGCCGCCCAGCCGACGGCCTGGTGGTCTGGCGCAAAGGCAGCGCCACCGCGGTGGTTGAAGTCAAAGGCAAAGCCGCCCACGCCGGCGTCGCGCCTGAACTGGGGCGCAACGCCGCCATGGAAGCCGCACACCAGATCCTGCAACTGGGCAAGCTGGGCGACGCCGAGAAAAAAACCACCATCAACTTCACCGTACTCAAGGCCGGCGACCGCACCAACGTCATCCCCGACCAAGCCACCGCCAAGGCCGACGTACGCGCCGCGCTGCCGGAAGAGTTCGACCGCATCGAGAAGGACCTGGCGCGGGTTTCAGCGGACAAACTGATCCCCGAAACCGAAGTCAAGACCACCCTGCAACGCGGGCTGCCGCCAATGCCGCAAACGGCGGAATCGGACAAACTCGTCGCAATTGCCCAGGGCATCTACGGCGAACTGGGCAAAACCCTGACCATCGAAGGCAGCGGCGGCGCGGCGGACGCAAGCTTGTCGGCCGGGGTCGGCACGCCGACATTGGATGGGTTTGGGATAGTGGGCGGGAATATTCACACGCCGGAGGAATATGCCGAGGTGGAGAGTGTGGTGCCTCGGGTTTATTTGTTGAGTCGGATGATTATGGAGCTTTCCAAGCGCTGAGGGGGTCGTGTACTTGTGGCGAGGGAGCTTGCTCCCGCTGGGCTGCGGAGCAGCCCCAAATCCGGTATTGGTTATCTACCTGAAGAGACTCATCAACCGGACTGGGGCCGCTTCGCGGCCCAGCGCGAGCAAGCTCGCTCGCCACAGGGTGGTGGGCTTTGAGTGAGAGCGGCGGTGTGTTTACCAAGTTGACTGGTCTTCGCGGCTGGCTTTTTGAAGGTCGTCTTTCCAGACCTCGTTGGCGAGTCGGTAGATGTCAGCGAAGAAACCTCGGGGATCGGCTATTTCGGTTTCGTCCCAGGCCATTGTTATATATTCGTCGTAATCGCTTTCGAATTCTTTGGCAAAGTCAAATTCAGGTTTTTTTAAAGCGGCTTGAAGCATTGTTATTAATATGAAGCGATGCTTGTAAGTAAGGTACATAAGGTCTTTAAGAATAAAGTCCTTTATTATTATTTCTCGCTCTTTGGTGTCGTTAGGATTATATCTCCAGAGCGCTTCGCCTTTGGTGTCCTCTAGGTCGTATATTGATAGTGCCGCCAAAATATAAGAGATCGTGGGCGTAAAAGGCATATTTCCAAATGGCGATTTCAACATTGTGACCTCAGTACGGAAATGCAGTGAATGGGCAAATTGTCCTCTTTGTCGAATCTGACTTCCACGTTATTCAGATTTTTATATATTAGTTCTAAACTACCTGAAATACCGCATCACCTTGATTCGGGCAGCTTCGCGGCCCAGCGTAAGCAAAGCATTGTTCGATTCTTGAGAGCACGTTGTAGGATTTTTCGATTTTATTGGCTGGATTTTGTTGTCGAAGGCTTCTTGCATTAGGGGGAATCTGAATTATCGATGCTTAGCGGTTAGATGCATTTAGCTACAAATCGGTAAAACGCACTGACGGCGTGCGTTACAGGTATGTGCGCAAGACATTGCGCATTTAATCTGAGGTATAACATGTTTTAATGCGAGACCACCGATCGCAGTCATCGTAAGGATAAAAATGCAATCTCCGTTTCTTTTAACTGTTGTTGAGCACGAGCGAACCACCTCTTTACGTAAACGCATGCGCACCGCAGGTTGTGTGTTTGAATTTGTAGTCTTTTCTCCAAAGCCCAACACTGTTGTTGATGAGCATATCCATCGGCAGGCTTTATTAGGTATGGATTACTATCAGGGTGCGGCATACAAAACGCCAGAACTGGCCGAGTTAGGCGACTATCTTCCTTCTCAATATGCTCCGATTCCAGATTGGGATTGGGATGTGAAACGTGCGGAGGCTACGCCGTTGACCTTAGCTGAAGTCCAAAACCTGACGGTTATGCAAAAAAATCAATTCGATTCTACTGTGCTCTATAGTGCTTTTTGCCATCCACCTTATAGCGCTCGGTTTAAAAGAGGCGAGAGTGAGGCTCAGTCTCTATATTGTGAGTGGTTGCAATTGCTCGGTATTGAGGTACAGGACGACGTAGTGGTCATAAATTGGGTGGATGCGTATGAGGAAAAATGGGGGCGATTACCAGATGGCAGTCTGCGAATGGAGCGGCCTTGGGGTGAGTATTTCGAGTGGGGACTGGAGTGGTGGGGCATTTGGTGCCTAACTGTGTGGAATCCAAAGAAGAATACTCTAAGTGTATTGGTTGCAAGCACTTCAGATTAATTGTTATCCCTGGCGTTCCTCGCAGCCGAGAGCAGGTAAGTTTGCACACTGCAAGATAGGGCGTTGTCTTGCAGAGCGGTGTTAGGTTTACCAAGTTGATTGATCTTCAAGGCCGGCTTTTTCGAGATCGTCTCTCCAGGCCTCGTTGGCTAGGCGATAGATGTCGGCGAAGAAACCACGTGGGTCGGCTATTTCCGTTTCGTCCCAAGCCATAGTAGAGCACTTATCTGGGTCATCCTCAAAATAAGAGTGGAAGTTGAAATTTTGGGTGTTTAATGCGATAGATAAGTTTTCTGTTAATTTATACCTGTGTCGATAGGACAGTTTCTTGTATGGATCCAGGCAGTATTTTACTATGAGGTTTTCTCTATGTTTACGGTCATTTGGATTGAAGCAAGCGAGCTCCTTCCCCTTGGTTTCCTCCCGGTCATAAATATCAAAAATTCCCACAAAATAGTAAAGGCTGGCGTCGAAGTGGATAGTGTCCGAATATGGGTGAAATAGCATTTTTTATTTATTCGTTGGAAAGTTTACGGGTTTGTTTGGTGCGCGCTTAGTGCTATAAGCACGGGACTTTGGCTGGCGAATTTTTTGTAGCGGACGCGCTATCTCACTCGCCAGAGGAGGTTGTTTTTTTTCCGGAAAAGTGTCGGCGTTTCTACCAGGTCGACTGGTCTTCGCAGCTTGCTTTTTGAAGGTCATCTTTCCACACATCTTTAGCTAGAAGATAAATCTCTCTTAGAAAATCTTTCGGGTTGTCCAGTTCATACCATTCGGCTCTTGGCCACGACCCTGTGTCGTCTTCGCTTATCTCAAATAAGCTATGGAAGTTGTAAGTTTCGTCATTCAGCTTGTCTTTTAAGTTTTCAATTAACGCGTATTTATGTCTATATGATAGGTAGCTTAAATTCAATGCGTAACGCTTTATTAGTTTTTCTCTGTCCGACTTGTTATTTGGGTCATATTTACTGAGCTCTATACCGACCTCTTGCTCGCGGTCGTAAATATCAAATACCCCGATAAACCACATTAGGCTTGGGGCAAACGGCTCATTTAAAAACGGGTCTTTCAACATTATTTCTTCTCGGTAGGAAATGCGGTGAATGGTCGATTTCTATTGTTTTTATCAAACTTTACTTCAAACCAATTCATATTTTCGTTCAGATGTGGGTTTTCTGCATCTTTTTTGTTAGGTCTGTATCCTCTTCCCGATCCAGTTAGCTCCAGCCTGAGTATGGGGTTTTTGTTGTGGTCTTGACCATTGAACGGATCGAGTCCAAGAGACGTACGTGTCAATGCCTTGTTCAAAGCGCTTAGCTGCATTTTCCAACTATGAAATTGAGAGCTTAAATTGCCTTTTCCATCCGGTTTTGGCAAACCGGTGATGGGATCTGTGCCGTCAATAGCTCTTTGTCTCAACGCCGTATCGGTGATCTCAGGTCCGTGTTTGGTCACTGTGTGCATGTCATATTTCTCTTCAAGTTCCAGCACGCGCCGTTTTGCGTTTTCCTCGGTCAAGGCTTCGATGCGTGCTCTTCGTTCATTTGCCTTGGGTAGTGTTGGTTGGCTCCCGTCGACCTTAGCCTTTTTTATAGGATCTTCTAAGCCGTTGATGGGCTTGCATCCATCACTGGCGGGACATGAATTCAAGCCTAGCGGGTCTACCCAACCTGTCGGATTGGGCACGTACTGGTACGCATTGATCCCACCCGCCAGCTTCACCGGATCAGGCGTCAGGTAACGACCAATATCCGGATTGTAGTAGCGATGGCGGTTGTAGTGGAGGCCGCTTTCCTGGTCGAAGTATTGGCCTTGAAAGCGCAGCGGGTTGTCGACTTTGCCTACGTCGAGGCGGCTGATTTCGCCGTAGGCGCGGTAGTGGGCGGACCAGACGATTTCACCTTCGGGCGTGGTGAGTTCTTGCGGTGTACCGAGGTGGTCGAGTTGGTAGTGGTAGGGCTTGGTTTCTTTTGGGCCGAAGCCTTCCAGCAGTACCAATGGGCGGAAGCTGTCGGGTTCGTAGAGGTAGCTGCGATGACGATCCGCGTGATGCTCAGCGATTACTTTGTCGCCTTGCCAGAAGAACTCCGTGGTGATGCCGTCGACGGTTTTGCTGATACGCCGCCCAAACGGATCGTAGCGATAACTGGCGCTTTGGCCATTGGGCTTTGTGATGCCGATCAGCCGGTGCTGACAGTCGTAGCGGTATTCGGTAACGAGTGAATGACCCTTGCCGCGCCGCTCGCGGATCAGGTTGCCGAAGGCGTCATAGTCGTAGTGGTGATCGCCTTGGATCACGAGCCGGTTACCCGCAACGATGTCCGGGCCAGGACGATCTTGCATCAGCAGGTTGCCGGCCGGGTTGTGGCCGAAGCGTTCCTGGACGTCTTGCGAATGATCGGCGCGGGTCAGGCGGTGGAGTGGGTCGTAGCGGTAGAGGTGTTCGCCTTTGCGGGTGTCGTGCAGGCGGGTGAGGTTGCCGGTTTTGTCGTAGTCGTAGTGGCGTTGGTAGAGGTGGTTTTCCTGTTGGATGACGGCGTGGGTATGTAGCCGGTTTTGCTCGTCGTAGTGGTAGTGGCTGAGGAGTTGGCCTTGTTGGCGTTGGTGTTCACGGCCGCTTTTGAACAGGTGTGAGGTCAGCAGCGCACCGTTCAGTTCGACGGTGGCAAGGTGGCCGCCTTTGTCGTGGTTGAAGGTGAGGCGGTTGTTGTCCGGTAGGCGTAAGTGCTGAAGTTGGCCGCAGGCGTCATAGCCGTAGCGCAGCGTGCCCCAGCCCTGGTGTTCGGCGGTGAGGCGGTTTTGGCGGTCGTACTCGTAGGCAAGGAACCAGTGGCCGTCGTCGACACTGAGGAGGTTGCCTTGGCGGTCGTAGGCATAATCGACAGCGCTGCCGTCGGGCAGGGTTTTTCTTACGAGGCGACCGGCATGGTCGCGATGGTATTGAGTGACGAGCTGACTGCCGTCGTCGCCGTATTCGGTTTTCTCCAGCAGGTTGCCGTTGAGGTCGTAGGCGTAGGCGGTGCGTTGGCCGTCGAAGCCGGTTTCCTGTTGGATCAGGCCGTTGGGGTGGTAGTCGAGCTGGTAGGTTTCGCCGACTTCGTTTTCGATGGCGGTGAGCAGTAAGCGGGCGTTGTCGTAGCGGTAGTTGACCTGGGTGCCGTCGGCATTGATGCGGCGGCTGATCAGGTGCAGGCCATCGGCGTATTCGTAGCGGGTGACGTGGCCGAGTTCATCGCGTTCGGCGATGATTTTTCCGTAGGGGTTGTAGCTGAATTCCCGGCTAGTTCCCCCGGGCTGGGTCAGTTTCAGCAGGCGTCCTACAGCGTCCCATTGATACTGGGTCAGCGCGCCGTGCTCATCCTCACGCGCGATCTGTCGGCCTAGATCGTCATAGCGATAACGCTTGATCCCACCATTGGGCAGCTGCTCTTCAACGAGCTGCCCACGCTCGTTCCACACCAACCGATGACAACTGTGATCCGGATACCATACCCCGGTCAGTTGCCCCTGTTTGTCGTAGCTGTAGTCGGTCGCGTTGCCATCCGGATCGATCTGGCGAATGACATCGCCTTGTTCATTGCGCTCGTATTTCCAGACCGCTTCACCACGCCGCACCACCCGTACGAAACCGTTGTCATGCTCGTAGGACGTCGGCTCATCATCCCCCGGAAACAGCGCGACCAAGCGTCCGGCGTCGTCGTATTGATAGGCCGTCACCGCGCCCAGCGGATCCTGCTCGACCGTCAGGCGGCCTTTATCGTCGTATGATTTGAAATGCTGGGCGCCGTCGGGATCGATGCGCTGTACCAGCCGCGCCCGCTGGTCATGTACGTAAACTTCCTGGCTGCCGTCGGCGTTATGCACGGTGACGCGACCGTCATCACCCCAGACATACCGCGTGTCCATCTGCGAAAAACTGGCCCAATGCCGGACACAGCGCGCCGCCTTGCCAGCGCGTTCCCATTCCCAGAAGAAACTCGCCCCACCGGCCAGTTGCCGTTCAAGAATGACGTGCTGCTCGTCGTACCGATAACGCTCACATTCACCGACGGCATTGGTCGCTGACACCAGTCGTCCAGCGCCGTCATAGGCGTAGGAAACGACGTTCTGCTCGGTCACCCAGACGAAGGGTTCATGCCCTGTGGCGCGATGAACCTGGTAGTCCACCGCCACGATGCGATTCAGCTCATAGCGCAAGAGCAAAGAGCGGCCCACGCCGTTATCCAACCGCTCGATCCGCCCCAATCGATCCCGGACAACCAACAACCGGTTGTCATACGCATCGCTGATCGCCGTCAGCACTCCGTCGCGAAAATGGTAGAACCGCGACCCCTGGGCCAGCACCAACTCGTCAGGAACCGAGCCCAAATAGATCGCCACTTCGGCCAAGCTGTTGGTAATCGCCGGTCGAGAAACCGTCGGCAAGGGCAGGGTGGTCGCGCGATTTTCGTGGTCCGTCCACACCACCGAATCGCCTGACACCACAAGCCGCTGCGCCAGCGCATGACTCCAACCAAACCCCAGTCCACAGTCCACTTCCACCGCACTGCTGCGATACAAGCGCGTCCACTCGAACGGCAGGAGCCCACCCAGCGCGCCATCGGTAAGTGTCAGCAGTTCCTCGCCGGTAACCATCGACACCGGGCAACCGTGGGTAACGGTTTTATCCGCAGAGGCCGCCGCATCACCCTTCGGATTCGAAGCCACGGCAGGCACATCATCCACCGCCTCCTGCCGCACCAACGCCGTACGCTGGGTCTTGCTACGCACCGCCGGCACCGGGTTCGAAACCAGCGTGTCACCCGCCTTCAACGGCGCCACCGGCACCGCCTTGACCGGAATTGGGGCACTGCCCAGCAGCACCGGCTTAAGCGCTTCGGTGTGCCCCTCCAAGCGAGCTGTGCCGAACTGCGCGGCTATCTGCTCCAGCCACCTGCGCACCCGGCGTGACTTGATGCCGGCCAGCACTTTGGTGCTGATGCGCACCACAAAACCCATGCCGGCCGTCGCCAGTCCCAATAACAGGGTGATGACGACCTCGGCGCCAATCGACCCGAGCATTTCGTTCATATATGGCGGTGGCAGCATGCGCATCCAGCTGACCAGGGCCGCCAGGTGAACGAACAGCAACGGCTCATCGCTGAGCACCAGCAAACCCTTGGCGAGGGTCTCGGCACTTAACGCGAGTAACTTTTCAAGCTCGTCCTGGGAAAGGTAATGCAGCAGCTTTTCAGCGTTGGCCAGCGGGTCGGACAACCACTGGAGCAACTGCTTGATGTTGTCCCAAACCGAGTAGAGGACTTCGCCAAAGCCTTGGGCATAAGCGCGGTGCAGCGAGAGGTAACGCTGGAGAAAATTCGCTTCGGAATAACCCTTCCATAGCGGTTCAAAGGTGGCGTCCCACTCGCTGCGCAGCCAGCCTTCCAGTGGCGTGATGACCGACTGATAAGAGGCATACAGCGCCTTGAAATGCGCCGAGGAAACGTCGGGGTAGAAACTCACCCGGTATCGCTGGTTGCGGTCGCACTCGGTGACTTCGAGGATGCCGCTTGGGCCGATGGTTTTATGAATGGGCTCGCCTAGCGGGCCGCCGCCTGGATCGATGTGCTGCAACATCACCGGCGTGTTGCCGATCGGCACGAACCGCGAGCTCTGGAACATATGCACCAGTGTCAACGTGCCGTTGGCCTGGCATGTAGCGACGGTGCTGCTGGGGAAGATCGAACGGTTGATCGGGGCGACCAGCGCCACCTCGTTCCCAACCTTGAACACCTGCTCCACATCCAGTGCCGACGCGCTGAAAAAGCCCTGTGCCCAGGTATCGTAGTGGTTGAGGCAGCCGCGAAAATCGCTGAGCACGGATTCGACGTCCCGCGTCTTTGAATCCATCGCGGCCAGCACCAGAAAGCCAATGGCTCGGCCGGTTGCTTCGATCATGGGTGAGCCCCATCGATCAGGGCTCTCACTGGAAAAACCATCTGCACTCCCTCGCACTGTTTAATCAGGCGAAGGACTTTGCAGAGGTTTTCAGGGCGGGGGAGTAGAGCTTATCCGGCGGTTACGTGGGAAGTTTCAGCAACCCTGTCGCGCAGCACCAGGCTGCACAGCGCCGGCAGGAACAGCAGCGTCAACACCGTGCCCACCAGCACCCCGCCGATCAGCACATAGGCCAGGGACGACCAGAACACCGACAGCGTCAGCGGAATGAACGCCAGCGCCGCCGCCAGTGCGGTGAGGATCACTGGCCGCGCTCGGCGCACGGTTGCCTCGACGATGGCCTCGCGGATCGGCATGCCGTGGTCCTGGTTCTGGCGAATCTGGTCGGTGAAGATCAGCGTATTGCGCATCAGAATCCCGCCGATGCCGATCAGCCCGAGGATCGCATTGAACCCGAACGGCTGGTTGAACAGCAGCAAGGTCGGCACCGCGCCAATCAGGCCCAGCGGCGCGGTGGCGAAGACCATCAGCATCACGCCGAAGGAGCGCACCTGGAACATGATCACCGTGAGGGTCAGCAGGATCATGATCGGGAACAGCGCCGCCAGGGCGACGTTGGCTTTGGCGCTTTCTTCAACCGGGCCGCCGATGTCGATCCGGTAGCCGCTGGGCAGCTGGGCGATCAGCGGCTGCAGGTCTTTGTACACGGCCATTTCCACATCGGGCGGTTGTACGCCGTCGATGATGTCGGCGCGCACTTCCACGGTGGTAGCGCGGTTGCGGCGCTTGAGGATCGGTTCTTCCATCACCGCCTGGAAATGCCCGACCTGGGCCAGCGGCACCGACGTGCCGGCGCTGTTGGTCAGGGTCATGTTGTTGAGGTTGCCGAGGTCTTCGCGTTGGCTGCCCTGGGCGCGGGCCACCACGGATACGGTGCGGTTGCCTTCACGCACTTCGGTGATCGGGTTGCCGCTGAGCAGGGCATTGAGCTGCGACTTGACCTCGTCCGGGGTGAAACCCAGCAGGCGCAGGCGATCCTGGTCGAGCACCAGGCGGTAACCGCCGGCGCGTTCGCCCCATTCGAGAAAGGCGTCGCGGGTCAGCGGGTTGCCGGCCACCACTTGACGCACCTGTTCGGACAGCCCGCGCAGCGTGTCCAGGTCCGGCCCGGACACACGGAACACTACGGGGAACGGCACCGGCGGGCCGAACACCAGTTGCGTGACGCGCACCCGCGCTGCGGGGAACTCACCGGCAGCGATGCGCTCGCGCATGCGCACTTTCAAGGCATCGCGGGCGTGGGAGTCCGGGGTTTGCACGATCAGCTTGGCGAACGCCGGGTCCGGCAGCTCAGGGTTCAACGACAGGAAAAAGCGCGGTGCGCCGCCGCCTACATAGGTGTCGACCAGGCTCGTCTGCGGTTCCTGCAACAGGGCTTTTTCCACCTGCGCCGCCACCGCTTCGGTGCTTTTGAATGCGCTGCCGGGCGGCATGTACACCTCCAGAATCAGCTCGGAGCGGTCGGAGTCGGGAAAGAACTGTTTCTTTACCACCGCCATCCCCAGGCCGCACAGCACAAACGCCGCCACCACCAGCCCGGTCACCAGCCAGCGCCCTCGCACACAGGCCTCCACCAGGCCGCGCAGTTTCTGGTAATAGCGCCCGGCGTAAATCGCATCATGCCCGCCGGGCACCGGCTTGATCTGCGGCAACAGCTTCACGCCCAGATACGGCGTGAACACCACCGCCACCAACCAGGATGAAATCAACGCAAAGCCTACGATCCAGAAGATATTCCCGGCGTACTCGCCGGCACCGGATCGCGCGAACCCCACGGGTAAAAAGCCGATGATCGTTACCAGCGTGCCGGTCAGCATAGGCGCCGCCGTGGAGCTCCAGGCATAGGTGGCCGCATGGATGCGGTCAAAGCCTTCTTCGAGTTTCACCACCATCATTTCGATGGCGATGATGGCGTCGTCCACCAACAGGCCCAGGGAAATGATCAGGGCACCGAGGGTGACGCGGTCGAATTCACGGCCGGTGACGAGCATGATCACAAACACAATCGACAGCGTCAGCGGCACGGCCGCCGCCACCACCAGCCCGACGCGAAAGCCTAGGGCTAACAGGCTGATCAGCATCACCACGGCCAGGGCGACGAAGAACTTGAGCATGAACTCGTTCACCGCCAGGCTGATATTTTTCGCCTGGTCGGACACCTTGGCAAAATTTACGCCCAGGGGCAGGTCGGCCTGGATTCGGGCTTCCTGGGCCTGCAGGCTTTTGTCCAGTTCCAGGCCGTTCCAATGCTTCTGCATGATCACCCCAAGCATCAGCGCCGGGTCGCCCTGGTGGCGGATGCGGTAGCTGGGCGGGTCTTCATAGCCACGCCTGACGGTGGCCACATCGGCGATGCGCAGCACGCGGCCATTGGCTTGCACCGGCACGTTCTCGATCAGCGCAAGGCTGTCGAAGGCGCCATCGATACGGATGTAGGCGCGGGCGCCGGCGGTTTCGACGAAGCCCGAGGGCGCCACGGCGTTTTGCGCGGCGAGGGCGGCGAAGATCTGTTCGGGCTTGATGCCCAGGGTCGCCAGGCGCTCATAGGAGAACTCGACAAACACGCGCTGGGCCTGCTCGCCGAGGATATTGACCTTCTTTACTCCCGGCAGGTTGAGCAGGCCCTGGCGCAGCGCTTCGGCCATTTGCACCTGCTGGCGATGGGGCAAGTGTTCGGCCTCCAGGGCATACAGCGCAAAGTAGACATCCGAATACTCATCGTTGAAAAACGGCCCGATCACGCCCTTGGGCAGTTTCGCGGCTTCGTCGCTGAGCTTTTTACGGGTCTGGTAGAACAGCTCCTGTATTTCGCTCGGGCGCGTGGATTCAAGGAAGGTCATGCGCATCGAAACGAAACCCGGTTGGGCGATGGTCTCGACGCGGTCGTAGTAGTCCAGTTCCTGCAGGCGCTTTTCCAGGCGGTCGGCCACTTGTTCCTGCATTTCTTCGGCAGTGGCGCCGGGCCAGGCGGCGGTGATGGTCATGACCTTGACGGTAAACGAGGGGTCTTCGGCGCGCCCCAGTTTGCCGAACGAGAAGATCCCGGCAGCGATAATCGCAATGATCAGGAACAGCGTGACTGCGCGGTGCTTGACCGCCAGTTCCGAAAGGTTGATTCCACGCATGCTCATTGGTCCTGTTTGCGGTTGAGGGCCAGCGCCTGGGCGGGCAGCAGACGTACTTTGTCACCGCTGTGCAACAGGTGCGCGCCGAGGGCGACGATGGTTTGGCCGGGCGTGACGCCGCTGTCGAGCAGGGCCTCTTCCTGGCCGAGGCTGGCGACTTTCACCGGGGCGAAGCTGATCCGGTTGTCTTCACCGACCAGCCATACGCCGGTGCCTTGCCCCGCATCCTGCAACGCCCCGATGGGTACGCGGGTTTGCTGGGCCTGGCCGTTGCCTTGCAGGCGCACGGTGATGGTGGAGCCGAGGGCGAAACGCTCCACCGGGCCGTGCAGCACATAGCGCGCGCGGTAGGTGCGGGTGGTGGGATCGGCGCTGGCGGACAACTCGCGCAGCGTAGCGGTGACGGCCTGGTCCGGGGCGCCGAAGGGGAAGGCCAGGGCGTTTTGCGCGGCCTGGGCGCGCTGCTGTTCCGGCAGGTTGACGATGGCTTCGCGGGCGCCGTCATGGGCCAGGCGCGCGACGATCTGCCCTTCGGCCACCACCTGGCCGCGATCCGCCAGGACGTCAGTGATGACGCCGTCGCCATCGGCCTTGAGCACGCTATAAGTACGCCGGTTTTCGATCTGGCTGGCATCCGATTGCGCCGCCGCCAGTTCCGCTTCGGCAACGCGCAGGTTGGTCGCCGACTGGTCGAAAATCTGCCGCGACACCGCGCCGGTACTGGCCAGGCGCTGGTAGCGGTTTTCGTCGTCGCGGCGCTGGCGCAGTTGCGCCTGGGCGGCGTTGACGCGGTTTTTTGCCGAGCGCAACGCCAGTTCGAAATCGCCGATATCCAGCACCAGCAGGGTGTCGCCCCGAGAGACGTGCTGGCCGGGATCGACCTTGCGTTCGATCACCTTGCCGCTGACCCGAAAGCCCAGGTTACTTTCGGTACGGGCGGCAACCACACCGGTGTACGCGCTTTGCTGGGTGCCGCCAGCCTCGACCTTGACGGCGAGTACCGGACGCGGCGGGGAGATTTGAGCGGCGCTGTCGGCCTTGCTGTTGCAGCCACTGAGGACCATCAACAGAGCCAGGGGCGTTAAGAGGCGAAAGGAAAGGGGCGGCATGACGGACTCCAGGGTGACCATAGGGCAAAAAATTATGGACATAATTTTTCGCTCATATTATGGTCGAAATATAAATTAATCCAGCCCCCGGACATTCCCCATGGCAAACGCCCCGGCACCTTCGCGCCGCTTGTTGTTCTTACTGGTTGCGCTGACAGCGCTGGGTGAAGTCTCGACGCAATTGATCATCCCGGGCCTGGGCGCCATCGAGCAGGCATTGGCGGCGCCGCCAGGCTCGGCGTTGATGGCACTGTCGGCATTTGTGGCCGCGTTCGGCCTGGGGCAGTTGCTGTTCGGGCCGTTGTCGGACCGTATCGGCCGCCGTCCGGTATTGATCGGTGGCCTCACGCTGTACGTGCTGGCGACGCTGTCGATGCTGCTGGTGACCGACATTCAGCAATTTATCGCCGCCCGCGTGCTGCAGGGCCTGGGGGCATGCGCCGCGTTGGTGCTGGCGCGCACGGTGGTACGCGATGTGTGGAAAACCGAGGCGGGCCCGGCCCTGGCGCTGACCATGATCGGCATGCTCTATGCCATTGTCATGGCGCCGATGGCGGGCGGCTTGCTGATCAAACTGTTCGGTTGGCACGCGCCCATCGTGCTCGCTGTGGTCATCGGCAGCGTCGTGTTGCTGCTGGCGGTGGCGTTCTTTCGCGAGAGCAACCCTCACCTCGATCCCAAGGCCGCGCATTGGCGCACCCTCGGCGGGCAATACCTGGATTTGCTCAAGGGCCGCCAGTACCGTGCCTATGCCGTGGCCCTGGCCTGTACCTACGGCGCGATGTTTGCGGTGATTGCCGGTTCGTCGGCGGTATTCATCAACCTGCTGGGGTTGAGCAGCCTGGAGTACGGCATCAATTTTGGCCTGATCGTGTCGATGCTGATCGTCGGTTCCACCTATACCCGGCGCAACATTTTGCGCCTGGGACCGCAGCGGATTGTGACGATGGGCGTGACGCTGGTGGCGGCCGGTGGGGTGTTGGCTCTGGTGATTTATGTGCTGTTCGGGCTCTCGATGGTCGGCCTGGACCTACCCATCGCCCTGGCCACGCTCGGGGGCGGGCTGGTGCTGCCCGGTGCGGTCACGGGCGGGGTAATGCCCAACGCCCATCGCGCCGGGCTGGCCGCCGGGTTGATGGGGTTTGCGCAGATGTTCGGGGCCACCTGCAGCGGCGTGCTGTTGAGCCATTTACGTGATGGCAGCGCGACGCCGATGATCGTTATTCAAGCCGTTTTTGCCGTCGCGGCCTTCGTCGCGTTCCGCCTGTTGCGTAAGCGCACGCCCAAGGCATTGTCCTATACATAGAACGCTCAAAGCCGCGTTCGCCGGCTAGTGCTCAACGGTCGGGAGACTTATGGTGTATGCACTTTGGAGGTACACCATGAAAAAACTGATCGGTATCTACACCAGCCCCCGCGCCCATTGGGTCGGCGACGGCTTTCCGGTGCGCACCCTGTTTTCCTACGACACGATGGGCAAACACATCAGCCCCTTCCTGTTGCTGGACCACGCCGGCCCGGCCGATTTCACGCCTACCGAAACACGTCGCGGTGTCGGTCAGCACCCCCATCGCGGCTTTGAAACAGTGACCATCGTCTATGACGGCGAAGTCGAGCACCGCGACTCCACCGGTGCTGGCGGCAAAATCGGCCCGGGCGATGTGCAATGGATGACAGCCGCCAAAGGCATTCTCCATGAAGAATTTCATTCTGAAGCTTTCGCGCGCAAAGGCGGGCCGCTGGAGATGGTGCAGCTGTGGGTCAACCTGCCCGCCAAGGACAAAATGGCCGATGCCGGTTACCAGACCATTGTCGATGGCGACATTCCGGTGTTGGGGCTGCCGGGCGACGCGGGGCAACTGCGCTTGATCGCCGGTGAATTCGCCGGCACTCAAGGGCCTGCGCGTACCTTCACGCCGATTGACCTGTGGGACTTGCGCCTGAAGGCCGGTAAGGCCGTTACGCTGGACCTGAACGCCGGGCGTAACACCGCACTGGTAATCTTGAGCGGGACGGTGCGGGTCAATGGCGAAGAAGTCGCGCGCCAAGGGCAACTGGCACTGTTCGAGCGTGACGGTGACCGGCTCACCCTTGAGCCCAATGACGACGCCAAGGTGCTGTTGCTCAGCGGCGAGCCGATCGACGAACCCATCGTCGGCCACGGGCCGTTCGTGATGAACAGCGAGCAGGAAATCCACCAGGCTTTTGCCGACTTCCAGTCGGGAAAATTCGGGCGCATGCAGGCCTGAAAGCCCGTGGGAGGGGGCTTGCCCTAATGCCAGTCAGTTAAGAAGTAGCAGGAGCGAGAACTAACTTGTGGCTAGGGAGCTTGCTCCCGCTGGGGCGCGAAGCGGCCCCAAACAATGGGACTGCTGCGCAGTCCAGCGGGAGCAAGCTCCCTCGCCACAGGTTCGGTGTCGCCTTGACTGACTGGCATTAGGGCTCGCTCCCTCCCACATTTTTTCCTGCGCTATACCCGCCATCGCCATTTCATGCGATCTTCTCGGCATTCGCCCTGGAGTCGCCTGGATGCCCTCATTTATCGCTGATCACCCGATGTTGTGCGCCGTGGCGCTGATCCTTATCGACATTGCCGTGTGGCGCCTGATCTCGCCCACGCTCGCCAACTGGAAACTCGCGGCGCGGCTGGTGATCTTTGCGGTGTTCAGTGCGGTGTTGTTCAACGACGGCATGAACCCCATGCAAGCGGCGCCCTACGCCGATGACACCACCCTGCACCTGGCGGCCACCGCGTTGCAGATCGGCTGGTGGCTGTTCGCCGCGCGCACCCTCACGGTATTGCTCGGCGCGGTGATGATGCAGCGGGTCGGCCATACCGGGCGGTTGTTGCAGGACCTGATGGGCGCCGTGATTTTCCTGATCGCGATCATCGCCGCCATGGCTTACGTGCTTGATCTGCCGGTCAAAGGCGTGCTCGCCACCTCGGGCGCCGTGGCGATCATCGTCGGCCTGGCGCTGCAAAGCACCCTGAGCGACGTGTTTTCGGGGATCGTCCTCAACACCACCAAGCCTTACCAGATCGACGACTGGATCTCCATTGACGGCACCGAAGGCCGCGTCACCGACATCGATTGGCGTGCCACGCGGTTGCAGACGTCCCAGGGCAGCCTGGCGGTCATCCCCAATTCCCTGGCGGCCAAGGCCAAGATCATCAACTTCTCGCGCCCGGCGGACATGTTCGGCCTGGCAGTCAGCCTGCAAGTGAGCCCCCATGCGCGTCCGCAAACGGTGATCGAGGCCCTCGAGCGGGCGATGCAGGGCTGCCGGGCGCTGCTGGCCAAGCCGGCGCCCAGCGTGGCGTTCAAGGTGTCGAGCAGTGGCGGCGTGGAGTATGAAATCAGTGGCTTCGTGCCGGCCATGGGCCTCAAGCGCGAAGTGCGCAACCAGCTTTACGACCTGGCATTCCGGCACTTGCAGGCGGCGGGCGTGGGCCTGTTGTCTGCCACCGAAGGCAGCACGCCCGCCACGGTCTCCGGCGCGCGAGCCTTGCTTGAGCGTTCGTCGATCTTTTCCACGCTGCGCCAGGAGGAAAAAGACACCTTCAGCCAGAACATGACCCTGCACACCTACCGCGCCGGTGACATGATCCTGCCGGCGGGGGAGGTCAGCGACCATTTGTTCATCATTGAATCCGGCGTGGTTTCGGTGATGTTGCTCAAGGGTGGCCATAAGTTCGAAGCCGGGCGCATGGGACCGGGGGAGGTGATTGGCGAGTCCGGCATCCTGTCCGACCAGGCCACGCTGGCGGACTTCACCGCCAAGACTTATTGCACCCTGTACCGCATCGAAAACGAATACCTCAAGCCCTGCCTGGATGCACGGCATGACATCGGCGAAGCCATGAAGGCGCTGTTGGATTTCCGCGTGCATGCCGCCCAGGCGCTGACCGAGGACGCGCCGGTGGTGCCGGTGAAGAAGGGTTTCCTGCAGTGGTTGAAGAATCGTGGCCTGTAGATTGGTCACCTGTTCTTCGCCCGGATTGGCTATTTCTCCAGAACGCCCAGGTGACTAATCTGCTCACCAATCCCACCGTTCTGGAGTTCCACCATGCAAACCCGTACCGATTTCTACACCGCTTCCCCCGACGCCATGAAAGCCATGCTGGCCCTGGAGGCGGCGGTCGGCAAACTCTCCATCGAACTGCCGCTGCTGGAACTGGTGCGCCTGCGCGTCTCGCAGATCAACGGCTGCGCATTCTGCCTCGACATGCACACTGCCGATGCACGCAAGGGCGGCGAAACCGAGCGCCGCCTGTACACCCTGTCGGCCTGGCGTGAAACGCCGTTCTTTACCCCGCGTGAACGCGCCGCCCTGGCCTGGGCCGAAAGCCTGACCCTGCTCAGCCAGACCCACGCCCCGGACGCAGACTTCAACGCACTGGCCGCCGAATTCAGCCCGCAGGAACAGGTTGACCTGAGCGTGGCGATCGCCACCATCAACAGCTGGAATCGCCTGGCCGTTGGCTTTCGCAAGATGCCCAAGTAACCCTTAGAAATTCACCGAGGCACTCAGGCGCGCCGTCAGCGGCGCGCCCTGGAACAGGTAGTCATCGCCCATGTATTCGCCCGCGTCGCGCCAGTAGCGCTTGTCGAACAGGTTGTCGACGCTCAGGCGAAACACCGTTTCATAGCC
The DNA here is from genome assembly GCF_003852275.1 of Pseudomonas sp. R4-39-08. NCBI lineage: Bacteria > Pseudomonadati > Pseudomonadota > Gammaproteobacteria > Pseudomonadales > Pseudomonadaceae > Pseudomonas > Pseudomonas sp. R4-39-08. The sequence continues at coordinate 3,414,760 of NZ_CP027733.1, read as the reverse complement.
ATCGACCCGGGTGGTATAGCGGCTGCCGATATTGACCACCGCGTAATCCCCCACCTCCACATTGCCGGTGCGGTTGGCGTACTTTTTGGCGCTGTATTGCACACCACCAAGCACCGCCAGGCCATTGACCCAAGGCAGCGCATAGTCGGCATACACACTGGCGCGCAGTTTGGGCACGTTGATCGCCTGGTGCTCTTCGTATTCCGGCGTACCGCTGCCGTTCACCCGCGCCCGGATCGCCGCGACGCTGGTGGAAACCTGCAGGCGCTCGGTGGCCCAGCCGTTGGCCGACACTTCGATCCCGGTGTTTTTCTGCTCGCCTTGTTGCACGTAGGTGAACTCGCCGTCTTCGGGCTTCGCGTACTGATAGGCCTGGCGTGTCTGGAACACAGCGGCGGCGAAGCTGATGCGGCGCCAGTCGTATTTCACCCCGGCTTCGATCTGCCGTGAGGTGGTAGGCGCCAGGGTTTCATCGGCGTTATTCGCAAACCAGGGCGCGGTGCCGCCCAGGGACAGCCCTTTGCTATAGCTGGTGTACAGCGAGACGTTTTCAATCGGTTTGTAGATCAACGAAGCCTGCGGCAGGAACACATACTGTTGGGTGTGGCGGGCCTTATTGCCGGTGACGCCGTCGAAGGCTGTTTCGTCCAGGCGTACTTCGCGGCCGCCGAGGATGGTTTGCCATTGCTCGTTGAAGCGAATGCGGTCGGTGACGAACAGGCCGTATTGGCGGCTGTCGAGGGTGCGATGGCTGTCGTTCAATGGTTTGTCAGTCGGCGGGAAGCTCGGCGCATCTGCGTCGATATTGGCGGTGCCAATGAGCTCATTGACCGACTTGCGCTTGTCGATCACCCGGCGAAACGCGCTGGTGCCGAAGGTCAGCTCATGGCCTATGCCTGCGGTGTCGAACAGGCCGGTCATGGCGGCCTGGACTTCGTCGTCACGCCGCGTGTCGTCAGGGCTGCGGTAGTCGTAGACGTCGTAATTGCCTTCGGGGCTGAAGTAGTTCGGCACGCTTGCCGAGCTGCAGCTGGCCGAGCCGTAGCAGCCCCACGCAAATGAGCTGTAATCGTCAATCACCACCTTGCTGCGCGCCGCGCTGATGTTGCCTTTCCACTGATCGCTGAAACGATATTCGAATTTGCCGTTGAGGTTCAGTGAGTCGATGCCCACTTGTCTGGAACCGGTCTGGTGGCCGAGCAGTTTTTTCGGCGAGGCGTCGTGGGGTACCTCGGTACCGCCCAACAATTGATAACCCGGCACCGAGCGCTGCTGTTTGTTCTGGTATTCGGCATCCAGTTGCAGCACGGCATCCGGGCTGATATTCCAGTCGAAGGCCAGGGACACAAAATCGCGCTGGCCGTTGGCATGCTCCACGTACGAATTCAGATCCTCGTGGGCGACGTTGGCGCGCAGGCCGAACTGCTGCTCACTGCCGAACCAGCCGCCGACATCGGTGGCCACATAACCGCTGCCGCGATCATCGCTGGACACCGTCACCGAACGCACGTCCTCAGGGCGCTTGGTCACGTAGTTGATCACCCCGCTGGGCTCGGAAATCCCGCTTTGCAACCCGGCCAGGCCCTTGAGCACTTCCACCTGTTGCTTGTTTTCCAGGGCGACGTTCTGCTCGCCGGTGATGGTGCGCCCATTGATCTTGTAGCTGCTCGCCGCATTCAGCGAGAAGCCGCGCACCACGAAGTTTTCGTAGTAGCCGATGGGCGCGTAGCTGTCGCCCACCGACGCGTCGTTGCGCAGCACCTCACTGAGCAGGCGGGCCTGCTGGTCCTTGATCAGAGCGGCGTTGATCACGCTGATCGAGGCGGGCGTATCGAGCAGGGGCGCCTCATCGAAGCCACCGACCGCGGCGGTTTGCGTGCGATAGCCGGACTCATCCTGGCCCTGGATCTGCACCGCCGGCAGCTCAACCTGCGCCGCCAGGCTGTGACCGATGCCTCCACTGAACAACAGGCCAAGGGCGAAACGTGAAGTGACGACGGGACGAAAACGCAAAACCATGGGGCAAGGCCTTAAAGCGCTGGGCGGGGGGCGCATAAGCTAGGGGGAAGTGCGGGACTTTACAAGATGCCAGTATGGACTCGGTCAAACTGTGGGAGGGGGCTTGCTCCCGATTGCGGTATATCAGCCATAGATGAGCTGACTGACCCACCGCTATCGGGAGCAAGCCCCCTCCCACAGTTTGGATTGCGTCAGCCTTGGGGTTCGGTCAGCACTTTGCGAAACGTCTCCACCAACGGCCGCAGGTTGATGCGGTGCCAGGCCGCCCACAGCGGGGTGGTGTAGTTCAGCCAGGGCAGTTCGCGCAACACCACGCCTGGTGGTGCGTTGCGGCTCAGGCCTTTTTGGACCATGGCCACGCCCAGTCCGGAGGCCACCAGGCCCAGTGCGGTGAAGGGCTCGCTGGCTTCCATGGGGATCTGTGGGGTGAAACCGGCACGGATGCACGCGGCGACGAAGTCATCAGCCGGGCTGGCGCCGGGTTTGCGCTGTACGCCGATCCATTGTTGATCGGCCAGGTGTTCGGGCAGCAGCTCGTGTTGCTGCGTCAGCGGGTGATGTTCGGGCAAGGCCAGCAGCATGGGTTCATCGAGCACCTGGCGGGCAGTCAGGTCCGGGTCGTCGGCCGCTGGTGGTTCGCCCACCAGGGCAATGTCCAGGCTGCGCTGGCGCAGGCCTTCCAACTGTTCAAGGGAGGGCAGGTTATACAGCTTGATATGCACGTTAGGCCGGTCATCGCGCAGCACGCGCAAGGCAGTGGGCAATACCCCGGCGTGCATGGCGTTCTCGATATAGCCGATGCACAAACCGCCTTCTTCCCCCCGGCCCAGGCGCTTGCCCAGGGACTCCAGCCGGTTGGCGTGGGTCAGCAGCGCCTTGGTTTCGGCGAGGAAGGTCTGGCCGTCGCGGGTCAGGCGGATGCGTTGCTGGCTGCGTTCGAACAGGGTCAGGCCCAGGCGTTCTTCAAGCTGGGCGATCTGCCGGCTCAACGGTGACTGGGAGATGTGCAGGCGCTCGGCGGCGCGTCCGACGTGTTGTTCTTCGGCGACCACTTCGAAGTAGCGCAGTTGGCGTAGATCAATCATGTAAGACCTATCGGGACTCAAGTTGGTCGTAGTATGTCTTGGACGGTCCGATCCAGGCAATCTAGGATCTGCTCAACGGTCATCGCGACCCTGAACCGATTGAGGAACCACCATGAGCTTGAAAGACAAACTGCCCGGCGTCCTGGGCTTTGGCACCGCACCGTTGGGCAATATGTTCCGCGCGATTCCTGAAGAAGAAGCCCAGGCCACCGTCGAGGCCGCCTGGAATCACGGCGTGCGTTATTTCGATACCGCGCCGTTCTACGGTTCGGGGTTATCGGAAATCCGCTTGGGCCAGGCCTTGTCCCATTACAACCGCGACGACTATGTGCTCAGCACCAAGGTCGGCCGGGTGATTCTCGACGAGGTCGAAGACAGCGCCCGTGACCTGGGCGAGAAAAGCGGTGTGTTCGAGCACGGCCGTCCGAACAAAATGCTCAATGACTACAGCGCCGACGCCACCTTGCGCTCGATCGAAGACAGCCTTGAGCGCCTGCGCACCGACCGCCTGGACATCGTGTGGATTCACGACATTGCCCAGGATTTCTACGGCGACCAGTGGCTGGAGTACTTCAACCAGGCGCGTACCGGCGCGTTCAAGGTGCTGACGCGCTTGCGCGAAGAAGGCGTAATCAAGGCCTGGGGCCTGGGTGTGAACCGCGTCGAACCGTGCGAGTTGACGCTGGACCTGGCCGAAGCCCAACCCGACGGCTTTCTGCTGGCCGGTCGCTACACCCTGCTCGACCACGAGCGAGCCTTGCAGCGCCTGATGGACGCGGCCCTCGCACAGCACGTTGAGATCGTGGTCGGTGGCCCCTACAGCTCCGGCATCCTTGCCGGCGGCGCGCACTTTGAATACCAGCAGGCCAGCCCGGCGATCATCGCCAAAGTCGAGCAGATCAAGGCGATTGCCCAAGCGTTTGGCGTCAGCGTCAAGGCCGCTGCGCTACAGTTTTCCCTGGCTCACCCGGCCGTGGCCGCGGTGATTCCCGGTGCCAGTCGTCCGGGGCGTATTGCCGAAGACGTGGCGGCGTTGTCAGAGCAGATTCCAGCAGCCTTCTGGCAGGCGTTGCGCGATGCGCAGTTGATCTCGCTTCGCGCGCCTCTGCCGCTTTAACTTCAGGAGTTCAACCATGAAAATCGATGTGAGCGGCAAAGTAGCCATCGTCAGCGGCAGCACGGCCGGGATCGGCCTGGGCATCAGTCAGGCCCTGGCGCAATCCGGTGCCACTGTGGTGGTGATCGGGCGTGACAGCGGCAAAGTCGACGCTGCACTGGCGAGCATCCGTCAGGCGGTGCCAGGCGCCGATCTGCGCGGGTGCGTGGCCGACCTGGGCACGGTCGAAGGCGCCGAGACACTGTTCGCCGCCGAACCCCGCGCCGATATCCTGGTCAACAACCTGGGCATCTTCAATGATGTGGATTTCTTCGAGGCACCGGACAGTGAATGGACGCGCTTCTATGAAGTCAACGTGATCTCCGGCGTGCGCCTGGCGCGGCATTACGTACCCGGCATGGTCGAGCAGGGCTGGGGGCGGGTGATCTTTGTGTCGTCTGAATCCGGCGTGGCGACCCCGGCAGACATGATCAATTATGGCGTGACCAAAAGCGCCAATCTGGCAGTGTCCCATGGTTTGGCCAAGCGCCTGGCAGGTACCGGTGTGACGGTCAACGCGATCCTGCCGGGGCCGACGTTCACCGATGGCCTTGAGCACATGCTCAAGGACGCCACGCAACAATCCGGGCGCACCGCGCGGGACGAGGCCGATGTGTTCGTGCGCAACGCGCGGCCGACTTCGATCATCCAGCGCGCGGCGAATGTGGATGAAGTGGCCAACCTGGTGGCGTACATTGCTTCACCGCTGTCGTCTGCCACGACCGGCGCCGCGTTGCGGGTCGACGGTGGTGTTGTCGACAGCATGGCAATCTGATTTTTTAACGGTCTGGAGTATTTATCGTGGCAACAGCGTCTTCTGTGATTGAAATCCCTGCGTCGGCTGACCAGGTCTGGAAACTCATCGGTGGCTTCAACAGCCTGCCTGACTGGCTGCCCTTCATCGCCAAGAGCGAGCCGAGCGACGGTGGCCGCGTGCGTCACCTGCATACTGCCGATGGCGGCCAGATTGTCGAGCGGTTGCAGACCTTCGACAACGTGGCGCGCACCTACAGCTACACCATTGAGCAGTCGCCGTTTCCGGTGAGCGCTTACTTGGCGACCGTGCAGGTCGAAGCGCTGACCGAATCGTCTGCCAAAGTAACCTGGTCCGGCGTGTTCACGCCGGCCGAGGGCACCACGGATGCAGCGGCGGAGACGTTGTTTGCCGGCGTGTACAACGATGGCCTGGAGGCGTTGCGCGCCAACTTCCCCGGCTGACGCCAACCCTCTGTCAGGGCTCGTTCCCACGCTCCCGCGTGGGAATGCCTCCTGGGACGCTCCGCGTCCCCTTGCGCAGGTGACGCAGAGCGTCACGGGCTGCATGCCCACGCGGAGCGTGGGGACGATCAAGCAGTGCGCGGGCCGACGCGATGGCCTGTGCGGGTGTGAGCCGCGCCGTATCGAGCAGGACCGGCGGCTCATCCCAGGCTTCGTATTCATGTGCCAGCACCGACTGCCAAGTCGGCGGCAGCAACCCTGGAATATCGCTTTCACGGCTCGACTCTACGCCGATGCTCCTGCTGATCAGAACAAATCACCTGAATATCGACCAGCTCAACGCCCGCCGCCCGCGCTACGCCTCGCCAAGCCTCGCGGCTCTCCCTCACCGGGTTCACACAGTCAGCGATCACTCGTTGCCCCAGCCGCACATTACTCAGTGCCAACGCATTCGCCACGCCATAACCGCTGGCACCCACATCGCCCGCCAACCCGCCAGCCTCCCGCAACGATTGCTCGATCACGTCGATGCGCAGGTAAACCGCACCCATCTGCCGGGCCAGCTCCCGGGCAATCGTGGTCTTGCCGGTGCCGGGCAGGCCGCTGAATACGATAAGCATGGTCCATCTCCTCGCTGCTACGGGGGTGTTAGAGTGGGGCTGTTTCGTTCGACTACAGGACCGTTCATGACCTTGCCCTTCGTGAAAATGCACGCCCACGGCGACGACTTCATCATCATCGACCGCCGTGGCCAGGATAACCCTATCACGGCGCAGATCGCCCGACGCCTGGGCGACCGGCACACCGGCATCGGTTTCAATCAACTCGCGGTCATGCTCGACTGTGACGACGCCGCCGCCCGCATTCAGTTCTGGAACTGCGACGGCACGCCACTGCAAACCTGTGGCAGCGCCACACGAGGCGTGGCCGACCGCTTGATGCATGAGGCCGGCACCCATGCCGTGGTGCTGCGTACCGACCGTGGGTTACTCACCTGCGTGCGCGTGGACGGGCAGCGGGTGTCGGTGGACATGGGCGAACCTTCGTTGGCGTGGGAGGCGGTGCCGCTGGCGCGGGCGATGGACACCCGCGTGCTGCCCATCGACGGTGAGCCGGCCGCCTGCGGCATGGGCAATCCGCACTGTACGTTCTTCGTGGAAGACATCGCTGCGGTGGATGTCGAAGCGGTGGGCCCGGTTCTGGAATATCACCCGCTGTTCCCGGCCAGGACCAATGTGCATTTCGTGCAGGTGCTCGAGCGTAACCGTATCCGCCTGCGGATCTGGGAACGCGGCGGCGGCGTGCCGCTGGGTTCCGGGTCCTGTTGCTGCGCGGCCGTGGTCAATGGCGTTCGACGCGGGCTGCTGGATGACAAAGTGGAGGTCGAATGCGACGGCGGAACCCTGACGGTGCAGTGGGACGGGCAGGGCGGGGTGGTGTTGACGGGCAGCGTCGAGCCGATCATGCAGGGTGCGGCGTACCTGCCTGGAACGTCACGCTGAACGTGGTGCCGCGCGTCGCGCAGGAGTTCACCGCCACATCGCCGCCATGCACCCTGGCCAGTTCGCACGTTAGAGAGTCGCTGGCCCTGGGTCGCGTTTGCGCGTAGATAAGGTAAAGTCGGCGCCTTCAGGAAGAAACTTCAGGTAACAATACATGATGCTGATGCTGCGGCAATCCGTCTTGAGTTTGCTGGCCCTGGTGTTTGCCAGTCTGTGGAGCACCGCCCAGGCCGACACGTTGCCCATCGGCGTTGCGCTGGATAAGCGGGTCATAGACCTGACAAACACCCTCGACGCGGGCAGCGTCTTGCGCCTCAAGCAGCAACTGGCTGACCTTGAGCAGCGCAAAGGCGCGCAGCTCGCGGTATTGCTGGTGCCCAGCACCGGCGACACCGGCATCGAAGACTACGCCAACCAACTGTTCCGCGCCTGGAAGCTGGGGCGCAAGGACGTCGACGACGGCATCCTGCTGGTGGTGGCCAAGGAGGACCGCACCGTGCGCATTGAAGTGGGCTATGGCCTGGAAGGTACGGTCACCGACCTGCTGGCCCATCGCATCATCGAAGAGCGCATCACCCCGGCATTTCGCCAGGGCGACTTTGCCGGCGGCGTTCAACAGGGTGTGGACGCCCTGACCGTGCTGGTGGACGGCGGCGACCTGCCCAAAGTGGCCGGGCCTGGGATCAATCCACAAATCATCGCGGTACTGGCGGCGTTTGTCCTGGGCGGCCTCATTGGGGCGCTGCTCGCCGCCGGCAAGGTGCATTGGCGCAAGGCCTTGATCGTCGCCGTGGCGGCCACGTTATTGCTGGCGCTGCTGGGCGGTGGTCGGGAATGGCCAATGTTTCTGTTTGTAATACCGCTGACCCTGTTGATTGGCGGCGCCACCTTCGGCGCGTTGTGGCAGCTACGGCCGCTGTTTTACGGCGTGGTCGGGTTACTCGTCTACAGCGTCGCGCTGGGGGTGGCGGATCGGTATGTGGACGTCAGTTTTATCCATTGGCTGGCGTGGCCGCTGGCTGTGTTGGCGGTGCTGGGGTTGTATCTGCTGCTGTTGATGATCATGAGGCACACCTGGAGGACCAGCCGCACAGGCTTTGTCGTGCGGCTGCTGGCGGCGGTCGCGGTCTATGGGGTGGCCGGGTGGATGTTGGATGACGGTCGCGACGGTTGGCTGCTGGCGTTTCCTATCGCTTCGTTCGTGGCGCTGATTATTTTCGGCAAGATCGGCGAGGGTTCGGGATCGGGGTCTGGCGGTGGGTCGGGTTCGAGTTCCAGCGGTTCAAGTTCCAGTTCCAATAGCAGCTCGTCCGGTGGCGGTGGTTCCAGTGGCGGCGGTGGGGCGTCGGGGAGTTGGTAGCGCGCCGCTGAGGTGGCTGCCAGGTCTGCCTGATGTATGAAGGTCCAATGTGGGAGGGGGCTTGCTCCCGATAGCAGAGGATCAGGCACTGATGTGCTGAATGATCCACCGCTATCGGGAGCAAGCCCCCTCCCACAGTTTTGATCGAGTTCGCCATACAAACCTTCCAAGGCGCAACCGAGCGTTTGTATCAGACCCCAGCCGCCAACTTGCCCCCCTCCATCCGGCGCTTATACGCACTGTCCCGACTCGCCAACCAGAAGTACAACGGCGACGTCACCACCAACCCCACCACCCAGGACAGATCCGCCCCGTTGATGTGTTCGGAAATCGGCCCGACGTACAGCGGCGTATTCATGAACGGAATCTGCACCGCGATGCCCACCGCATACGCCAGCAGCGCTTGTGGGTTGTACTTGCCATAGATCCCGCCATCCACGCGAAAGATCGAGGCGATGTCATATTGGCCTTTGTGGATCGCGTAGAAGTCGATCAGGTTGATCGCCGTCCACGGCACCAGGACCACCAGCAGCACCAGCACCATGTCGACGAAGTGGCCGATGAAGTCCTTGGAGGCGAATACCGCCGCAATCGCGCAGGCGGCCAGCACCACCACCGAGATCACCGCGCGGCTTTTCGCCGTAGGGATCCAGCGGTAGGCGAAGGTCTGCACCAGGGTGATGATCGACAACACCGCGCCGTACAGGTTCAGGGCGTTGTGGCTGATCACGCTGAGCAGGAACAGCACCAGCATCAGCGGGCCAATGGCGCCGGTGGCGAGTTTGACGGCGTCCATGGTGTCCATGCCCACGGGGGTGGCGAGCACGGCGACGGCGCCGAAGATGAAGGCCAGGCTCGAACCCAGCGCGGAGCCCAGGTAGGTGGTCCAGAAGGTGGACGCGACGGGTACATCGGCGGGCAGGTAGCGGGAATAATCCGAAACATACGGCGCAAAGGCGATCTGCCACAGCGCGGCCAGGGAAACGGTGGCCAGCCAACCGGAAATGTTGAAGCTGCCGCGGGTCAGGAAATCCGTGGTCTGCACATGGGTGAAAATGTAGCCGAAGCCCAGCACGATGCCGGCGCCAAGTACCCAGGTGCCGATGCGGTTGAGCACATGGATGAAGCGATAGCCGATGATGCCGATGATGCCCGAACCGATGGCGCCGATCACGATGCCGACGGGCACCGGCACCGCATCGACCACGCCATGCAGGGATTTGCCGGCCAGCACGATGTTGGAAGCGAAGAAGCCGATGTACATCACGCCGGCAATCACCACCACCAGCAACGCGCCGAGGGAGCCGAACTGGGCACGGCTCTGGATCATTTGCGGAATGCCCATTTGCGGGCCCTGGGCCGAGTGCAGTGCCATCAACACACCGCCGACCAGATGGCCGACCAGGATGGCGACGATGCCCCATACCAGGTTGAGGTGGAACAACTGCACCCCCAATGCGCCGGTGACGATCGGCAGCGGCGCGATGTTGCCGCCGAACCACAGGGTGAACAGGTCTCTTACCTTTCCATGGCGATCTTCCGGGGGCACGTATCCAATCGTGTGTTTTTCGATAAGCGGGGCGGAGGATGTTGCAGTGGTAACCATGACGAGCTCCAAGGCAAGGTGAGTACGTGGACGTACTTCGCTGTGCGCAGCAACGGCGGCGCTTTGTTGTTGGAGTGATCATCTGCAATGGGCACGGGGAGGTAAATTAGTAAGTTTGTTGCTATAGACCTTAAAAAAAGTATCTCGCGGCGGTTTTTGCTCCGGTATGTTGCATGGGCTTGAATCGACGAAAAAAAGCCGGTTTTTCTTGCACGTTTTTGGGGCGAAAACCCCCGTTTTCGGAGGCCCCGATGGCTGCCTACAACCTGCGCCAACTCAGATATTTCGTCACCACCGCCGAATGCGGCAGCGTCGCCGAGGCGTCGCGCAAGCTGTATATCGCCCAGCCGTCGGTGTCCACCGCCATCAAGCAGCTGGAAGACAGTTTTGGTGTGCAGTTGTTTATCCGCCATCACGCCCAGGGTGTGTCGCTGACCCCCAGCGGCGCGCGGTTCTATCGCAAGGCGCTGGAGCTGCTGCGGGTGGCCCATGAGTTCGAACAGAACGCCTTGGCCGACAATGATGTGGTGGCCGGGCAGATCGATATCGGCTGCTTTGAGACCGTGGCGCCGTTGTACCTGCCGCGCCTGATCGCCGGCTTCAAGACCCGCTGGCCGGGGGTGGAAATCCGCCTGCGTGACGGTGAGCAGCAGGAGTTGGTGCAGGCGCTGACGGCGGGCACCATCGATGTGGCGATGCTGTTCGAGCACGACCTGGGCGGCGCCATCGAGACCACGCCGTTGATGCCGCCGCAGCAGCCATACGCGTTGCTGCCGGCCGATCACCGTTTTGCACGGCAGGCCAAGGTGTCGTTGGTCGACCTGGTGCTGGAGCCGATGATTCTGCTGGATGTGCTGCCGAGCCGGACTTACTTCGTGAGCATCTTTGATGAGCGTGGGTTGACGCCGAATATCGTGTTCAGCTCGCCGTCGATCGAGATGGTACGGGGCATGGTGGGGCGCGGGTTCGGGTTTTCGATCCTGGTGACAAAGCCGTTCAGCGAGTACACCTATGATGGGCAGAAGGTGGTGTGTATTCCGCTGGTAGAAACCGTCACTGGCTCGGGGTTGTCGGCGGTGTGGCTCAAGCGCGCCCCGCTGACCAAGCCGGTGCAGTTGTTCGTCGATTACTGCCGCGAAGAGCTGGCGCGATTGCTCGGGTAAACACAGAGCCCAATGTGGGAGGGGGCTTGCTCCCGATAGCGGTGTATCAGCCAGCTCATGTATTGGCTGAACCACTGCCATCGGGGGCAAGCCCCCTCCCACATTTGATTTGTGGTGTATTTCAGATGCGTAGCGAGTCCAGCATCCGCTGTAACAGGGCATCACACCCTGCCAGCTGCTCCACGCTCACAAACTCATCCGGCTTGTGCCCCTGGTCCATGCTGCCTGGCCCGCACACCACGGTGGGAATACCCGCTGCATCAAACAGCCCACCCTCAGTGCCAAACGCCACGGTGCCAAACGCACTGGAGCCGCAAAACGACGCAATCAATTGCGCGGCCTGGCTGTGCTCACCGGTGACCAAGCCCGGGTAAGCCGACAACGCGGTGAACCGAATCGAGCTCTGCTTGCTCACGGCCTGCATGCGCGGCAGTACTTGCTGCATGGCGTAGGTGTGCAGTTCGTGCGCCACTTCACCCGGATCCATCGAGGGCAGGGCGCGTACTTCGAAATCAAACCGGCAGTCGGCGGGCACGATATTCAGTGCCTTGCCGCCGCTGATCACGCCGGTTTGCACGGTGCTGAACGGCGGATCGAAGCGAGGGTCCTGGTGTGCACGCAAGCGTTGGCCAATGCGCCCCAGTTCGCCGATCAACTCGGCGGCATGCTCGATCGCATTCACTCCGGACGGTGCATACGCCGAGTGGCACGCCTCGCCCTGTACATCGCAGCGCATCGCCAGCTTGCCCTTATGGCCGAGCACCGGTTTGAGCTCGGTCGGCTCGCCGATAATGCACAGCATCGGCTTCACCGGACGTTGCGCCAACACGTCGAGGAGCGAGCGTACCCCGAGGCATCCGACTTCTTCGTCATACGACAGGGCGATGTGTACCGGCAGGCGCAACCGCGCCTTGACCAACTCCGGCACCAGCGCCAGCACGCAGGCGATATAGCCTTTCATGTCGGCGGTGCCACGCCCGTACAGCTTGCCGTCACGCTCGGTCAGTTGAAACGGCGGCAACGTCCAAGGCTGCCCATCCACTGGCACCACATCGGTATGCCCCGACAACACGATGCCGGGTAATTCCACCGGGCCGATGCTGGCGAACAGGTTAGCCTTGCTGCGCGGCGCGTTGTAGATCAGCTCGCTGGCCACGCCGAACCCCTCCAGGTAGTCGCGCACGAACTCGATCAACTGCAGGTTGGACTCGCGGCTGGTGGTATCGAACCCCACCAGCGTCTGCAGCAACTCGCGGCTGCGGCTCATCGCTCATCTCCGGCCACGCCATAGCCTGGGGAGCGGTCGGGGGCGAGGGCGCGGTCGATGTAGTCCTGCACTTGCGGACGGTAGGCGTCCCACAGTGTTTGCAACTGACTGATGGGGGCTTCATCGGCCCAGTCCACGCGCAGGTTGATGATCGGCCAGGTCAGCTCACCCACCACCACCAGCGCGGCGGAATGCACCGGGCCGGCTTCGCCACCGGCGCCGATGGCGGCATGCATTGCCGCGAGCAAGCGGTCCGCCAACTGGCCTTCGCCATGTTCGAAGGCGCTGACCATCGCCTCGATCACCCCTTGGTCGGCGAGCATATTCCCCGCCGCCACGCATTGCTCGCCCGACAGGGCGTTGTGGGTGCCGAGGGTTTCGCTGCCGCTGAAATGCACGCTGCGGCCCAGGTGATCGATTGCGGTCAATTGGCGGTATTGGCTGTAGCCGTTGCGTGTCAGGGCTGTGTCGACGGCATCCGCCGGCGTGAGGCCTTGCTCCAGGCAGTCGAGCACTTCCGGGCCAAGGGCCGGCAGCGTGATGTTCTGGGTGGCGACCGCACCTACACCCGGCCGCAGCCATGGGCAACGCGCGCCCACGGCAATGCTCGAGGAGCTGATGGCGATGCCCAACTGGCCGGTCTCGGCGCAGCGACCGACGATTGAAAAGGTCATGGCTAGTCTCCTTACTCTGGAATAACCGCGATCACATCGATTTCCATCAACCACTGCGGCTGGCCAAGCGCTGAAACCACCAGCCCGGTGGAGATCGGGAACACGCCCTTGAGCCACTTGCCGACTTCCTGATACACCGGTTCGCGGTAGCGCGGGTCGATCAGGTAGGTGGTGGTCTTGACGATATGCGACAGATCGGAGCCCGCTTCCTCAAGCAGTTGCTTGACGTTGCGCATGGCTTGTTCGGCCTGGGCACGCGGGTCGCCCAGGCCGATCAGGTTGCCGTCGAAATCGGTGCCCACCTGGCCGCGCACATACACGGTATTACCGGCACGTACGGCTTGGCACAGGTCGTTGTCCAGGCTTTGGTTGGGGTAGGTTTCCTGGGTGTTGAACATGCGGATGCGAGTATGAGTAGGCATAAAAAAAACTCCGGCAAAGGGATCAGGCGCTGACAGGGGAGGGGCGAGCCACCGGGGCGGCTTCGCGGTACTCAAGGTATTGACGCTGAATGGCGATATGGTCGGCGACGTACTTGGCGTCGTGCCATACGCCCCAGATAAACGACGAGCCACGGCGCGACTGCCATGGCAACCCCAGGAAATAAATCCCGGCTTCGCTGGCTACGCCGCGCTGGTGCCGGGGCTTTCCAGCGGCGTCGAATGCGTCGACCTTGAGCCAGCTGTAGTCCACGGCAAACCCGGTGGCCCAGATAATCGAAGTGATGCCGGCCTGGGCAAGGTCTAGTTCCAGGATCGGATGCTTAATGCAGTCGGCATCGGGGAATACGCGGCGGGCGTCGGGCTCAAGCGGCAGGTCGAGGCCGTTGCGCTCTATGTAGGCATCGGCCGCATCCAGCAGGGCCAGGTAGTTTTCATCGCCACGGGCCAGATTCTCTACCAGGTTCGGTTGGAACGTGGCGACGCTGCCGTTAAACGCTTGGGTGAGGCCAACCAGGGTCATGCCTTGCTGGGCCAGTTCCCGAAAGTCGATGGTCTTGCCGCCGTGGGCGCCGCTCACCGCGATGGTCACGTGCTCGCGGCCGGGTTTCATCGCGGCCTGGTCCCACTCGCCCAGCACCCCCAGCCACCAGCAGAAATCCCGGTTGCGATAAGCCCGAGGCGGACGGTCATGGGCGCCGACCGACAGGTACACCTGACGACCGGAACGTTGCAGTTCATCGGCGATTTGTACGCCGGAAGAGCCCGCACCCACCACCAGCACGGCGCCCGCCGGCAGTTGCGCCGGGTTGCGATAATCGGCGGAATGCAGCTGATGCAGCGCGGTATCTGTCGGCGCAATCGCCGGAATCACCGGCTTCTGAAACGGCCCGGTGGCGGCCACCACGCGGTTGGCTTCGATCACGCCTTCGCTGGTGTGCACGGTAAAGCCTGGACGGCCTTCATTGCGCACCACCGACGTCACCTCCACGCCCGTACGAATCGGCGCATTGAACTTGCGCGCATAGGCTTCAAAGTAGTCCGCCACGCGCTCCTTCGGCGCAAAGCCATCGGGGGCCACATCATCGAATTCCAGGCCGGGAAAACGGTCATGCCAGGCCGGCCCGTTGGCCACCAGTGAATCCCAGCGCCCGGTGCGCCAGCGCTCGGCAATACGACTGCGCTCCAGCACCAGGTGCGGCACGCCGTGCTTGCTCAAATGCTCGCTCATGGCCACGCCGGCCTGGCCGGCGCCGACCACCAGGGTGTCGGTTTTTGTTATTGCTTGAGTCATGTGTCTGTCCTTGCGTCATGCAGTTGGATTCAACGTGGGCATGACTTCAAGGCTAGGGGGAGGGTGGTTTTTAATAAAATATTATTAAGCTTGGGAGTGAGCATAAATATCGGATGCAGCGTGTCTTGAGATAGCCTTCGGTGGAGGAGGTAGGGCGATTAATACAAACGGTTAAGGGTGGATTTTTTAAAGTCATGGAGAGGGTGAGTGCTGTGCTAGAGATAAAACGAGCCACACCAGAAGACGCTGACAGGGCGTTTGAGATTCGTCGCGAGGCCATTCGCAGTCAGTGCATTGGCGCCTACAGCGCTGAGCAAATGGCGCTCTGGACCCGAGGCCGCGCAAGCGACGGTTACAGCATCCTGATGGAAAAACTGTTCTACCTGGGGTGGGTGAACGGTGAAGCCGTCGTCACGGGCATGCTTGACCTGGCCAATAATGAACTCGGGGCGTTGTTCGTAAGGTCCGCATTCACCGGGCGCGGTTATGGCAAGGCAATGCTTGACCACCTGGAAGACGTTGCGCGGCAGCGGGCGGTTGCAGAGGTGGTGCTTGACTCGACGTTGAACGCGGTGAGCTTTTATAGAGCGTGCGGGTATGTGGGGCATGAGCAGGCGGTGTATCGCTCGCCAGCGGGACTGGTGTTGGCGTGTGTGCCGATGGTGAAAAAGCTTGCGCAGAATTCCAGTGCGGCAGGCGACCAAAGCGAGTGCCTGGTTACGTAATCGCCTGCTCCGTCGATCACCGTATAGCCCTGATCGTTCCCATGCTCTGCGTGGGAATGCCTTCCGGGACGCTCTGCGTCCTGCCAGCCACTGCGCTCAGGTGACGCAGAGCGTCACGGGCTGCATTCCCACGCGGGAGCGTGGGAACGATCTTTACAAACAGCGTCAGTTCAGCCCCATCGGTCAGGGTTTTGGCCTGTGCTTGCGAGCCGAAATTGTGCAGCGTGCGATAGCGTTCGTCCTGCCAGAACGCTTGCTCTACCCAGTCATAGACGGGGATGAAATGAAAGTGCAGCGCGAATCCAGGCATATGCCCGTAGCGGCTGATATACAGCCACGGCCGGGTTCGAGCCTCAATGCATCTTGCTGTGGTCCATCTGGCTGTGGTCCATCCCGTCAACACCCCGCGCAGCAGCCTTCACTTCAATGCTTTGCTCAGCGCCCTTGGCATCTTTTACCGTCAGGGTCAGCGGCACCTGGTCGCCTTCCTTGATCTGGCCGGTCAGGCCCATCAGCATGACGTGGTAGCCATTCGGGTCGAGGGTCACGGCTTTGCCGGCGGGCAGCGCCACCGAGTTCACCGGGCCCATGCGCATTACGTCGTCCTTCATGCTCATTTCATGGATCTGCACGTCCTTGGCCACGGGCGACGCTACGCGCAGCAACTGGCTGTCGCTGTCGGCGGTGACGGTCATGAACGCGCCGCTGGAGGGCTGGCCCGGCACGGTGGCGCGGACCCAGGCGTCGGTCACTTGCACCTGGGCGCTGGCGTGGGCGGCGAGGCCGAGCAGGGTGAGGCCGAGGGTGAGACGCTTGAGGTGTTGAACGGCAGTCATTAGCAGACCTCCATGACGGTGAGCAGGTCTTCTGCACACTCTTTAGCGGTAAGGGACGCCTGCAAGCCAAGGCGCAGGTTGCCACGGGTGTCGAACACGAAGCTGGTGGCGGTGTGGGACAGGGTGTAGGTGGCGCCGGCGGGGATCTTTTCATAAAAGATCCCGAATTCCTTGGCGGCCACGGCGATTTCCTGCGGGGTGCCGTAGAGGGCTTCGAAACTCGGATCGAAGGCCTTGACGTATTTGTCGAGAATCTCGGGGGTGTCGCGCTCGGGGTCCAGGGTGATGAACACCACCTGCATGATTTCACCGTCGCGGCCCATCAGCTTCTTGGCCTGGGCGGCGCGTGCCAGGGTGGTCGGGCAGACCGCCGGGCATTGGGTAAAGCCGAAGAACACCACGGGCATCAGGCCACGGTACGAGCTGAGGGTGACGGTTTCGCCGGCGGTGTTCTTGAGCTTGAAGGTGCGCCCCATGATCTTGTCACTGAGGTCCTTGCCGTACTTGAAATTCAGCTTGGGGCTGTAGTCACAGCCGCCCAGCAGGCTGCCCAGGCCCAACAGGCCCATGCCGGTCAGCACTTTGCGACGGGTGAATAACGTACTCATCAACTGTGCGTCCTGTGAAACGCCTGAATGGCTGTGCAGCGGCCCACCCGGCTTTGAAAAGGAGTAACGAGAAGGGTGCAGAGTCTACCAACCTTGGTCACCGCGCGTAATCTGCGACGTTCTGCCACAGGGCAGCATTGCGCTGCGTCCTTTTGCGGGTTCGGTGGTAGCGGCGGCGCATGAAAAGGGGCGTCTCGGTTTCCGATTAAGGCTTGGCTGACCGGTGTTCCAGTAACATCCCGAACTACTTTGCCTGCTCGAGTGCAGCGCCGTTACCGTCGCGATCATATTCATGATTTTTCAGTTGCGATGGAACGCGACAGGGCCTGTGAGCAGGCCTGTCGCTACCGCAAATCAGGGAAGGGTTTGAAAACAGCGGATCACGCGGCCAGTGGCTTACTCGCCAGAGACTTCTTGTAAGTTGCTTTCATCGCTTCCATTTGCGCGCCCAGCTCGTCCAGCTTCGCCTTGCCCAGCAGTTTCTTGGCCTGGGGAAACATCTCGGTTTCTTCTTCTTCGATATGGTGTTCCAGCAGCTCCTTGACCACTTTGACGCGGCCAGAAAACTCGGTGGAAGACGGATCGGTCTGCTTCAGGTCAGGCAGCACCAGTGAATCGACGGTGCGGTGCTCCTCCTTGGCTTCGTGGTACATGATGTCCTGTTCCTTACCGCCGGCTTCCCTGAAAGCCGGGTAGAGGATTTCTTCTTCCAGCTTGGTATGCAGGGTAATTTCCATCTCCAGCTTGGCCAGCAACTCGGTGCGTTTTTTCACCCCGCGCTCGGTGGATTCGCTCAGTTGGGTCAGCAGGGTCTTGACGCGTTCATGGTCGGCTTTGAGAAGGTCGATGGCATTCATGTGGAACCTCACGGGTAGTAGTCGGGCATGTCGAAACGCACGCCTCGTGAGTCAGAAGATTGCATGACGCGTACCAACTTTTCCGTAAAACAAATTGTCTTAAAAATTATATAGATAGCGTCAAGCTAGCGTTTCGCTGTCGTGCAGGTTGCATGATCGGTCGTTGCCGGGATTGCACAACGCACATTTACCGCGTTGGCCCAGGTTCCGGTTGAAAAAATCCAATGGAACCCTTGGCGCTTCTGCTTGACCTAAGCCTTAGACCTCAGGAGGTGAAACATGGAAATAAACTATATCTGGATCGTACTGGCGGTGATTCTGCTGCTCTTGGAATTGTGGGCGATCAATATCGTATTGCGCAGCACCGGGGGTTGGGAAACCAAGGGCTTGTGGGTGGTGGTGCTGGTCTTCGTACCGCTGCTGGGGCTGATCGCCTGGGCGATGTTCGGGCCCAAGCGTGAGATGGCGCAAGAGCGCAAAAACTAAAAACATTCAGCGATAAAAAAACAGGCGCCCATGGGGCGCCTGTTTTGGTTGCGACCTGAAGATCAGCCCGCGACTGCCTTGGCAATCGCTTCATTGAACGCCGGCAGATCGTCCGGCGTGCGCGAAGTGATCAAGGTCCAGCCATTGGCTTTGCATTCCTGCACCTGGGCATCGACCACGCCGGCGGCACCGGCGTTTTCCAGGTCGATACGCACGCTTTTATACGCGGTGAGGGTTTTGCCTTTGACCACGCCGGCGTCGATCAACGCCCACGGGCCGTGGCAGATCGCCGCGATGGTCTTGCCGGCCTGGGCGAACTCATTGATCAAGCGCAGCGCGGCGGCGTCCTGGCGCAGGGTGTCGGCATTCACGGTGCCGCCGGGAATGACCAGTGCATCGAAGTTGCCGCCGACCACATCCGACAATTGCGCGTCGGATTCCACGGTCTGGTCCTTTTCCGTATCGCCGACAAAGGTCTGGGTGGTGCCGCCTTTGCTGGAAGCGTGCGTTACCGTCGCGCCGTAGCTACGCAGGGTTTGCAGGGGCTTGAGCAGTTCGTCACGCTCGATGCCGGTGTTGGAGGTGATGACGAGGATGTGCTTGCCGTTGAGTTGCGAACTCATGGTCGAGTGTCTCCTTGGGTCATGGAAGGATTAATGGGCGTGTTTGGCTTGCAGCTCCTTGGCCATTTTCAGGTGCGCTTCCAGGGTTGGCAGCGTCTTGGTGGCGAAGGCCTTCAACTCGGCGTTGTCCGAGGATTCGGCTTCCTTCTTGAACAGAGCGACGGTTTTTTCATGGGCGTCGACCTGGTTGTTGGCGTACGCCTTATCGAACGACTCATCGCGCATTTCCAGGATGGCTTTCTTCGCCTTGTCGGTCAGGGCGGCGTCATCCGGTACTTCGATGTCGAGTTTTTTCGCCAGGGCCATCAGTTCCTGATTGGCTTTGGTGTGGTCAGTAATCATGTGTTGGGCAAAAGTTTTCACGTCTGCCGCGCTGCTTTTTTCCAGGGCCAGCTTGCCGGCTTCCACTTCGGTGATACCACCCTGGGCGGCATTGTCGACGAAGTCGTTGGACGTGGCGGCCATCGCGGTGGATATCGAGCCCGCAACCAGCGCGAATGTCAGGCCCATTTGTTTCATCAGTCGAGTCGTCATGGTGTCTCTCCTTGGGAAATGGCGTGATGCCGTTACGTCATGCTGTTACATCAGTGTTGAGCCACGCCCTGCGCAAAAGGTTTAAATTTTTTTTGCATGAATTGACCCAGCGGCCAACCGGGCAATTTCCTTGAACTAATCCAAATTCCCAGGGTTCTGCTGCATAGGGCCGCCGCTGTGGGTGGCCTGTCATTGCCAGGAGATAGCACTGTGACCGATCACACGCCCGCCGATAAAACCCCTGCACCCATCAGTTCCGAAGACGCGCAAAAAGGCCATGCCGACGGCGCCAAGGGGCAGACCCTGGAGCGTCCGAACCCCAAGACCGAAACCATCGACAAGGTCGTGACGCCAACCTCGATCAAGGACATCGAACGCCAGACGGATGCGATCAACGAGAAGCTCAGCAAGGGGCAGTGAGCATGGCCCGTTCCATCAGCGCGGCCGAGTTGGGCATCGCGCTCAAGCCCGGCGATGACACCGGCCTGTTCAAGTGGTTTATCGCCAGTTTCCTGATGGGCAAGCGCATTCAGGCGCCCATTGCCGCGCAAGCCTACAAGGTGATCGTTGAAGAGGAGGGCCGCGACACTCCGCGCAAGTTGCAACACTGCACGTCGCGTGAGCTGGTGGCGATGTTGGGGCGTGCGCACTACGTGCGCTACGACGAAACCACGGCGCAGCGCCTGTTGGACCTGAGTGCGAAGCTCAACGCCGAGTACAGCGGCAAGATCACCCGTATGCTTGAGGCCAGCGATAACCGTCAGGCGTTCGAAAAACGCCTGGGTGAGTTCGAGGGTGTCGGCCCCAAGACCATCGAGATTTTCATGCGCGATGCCGCCACGGTGTTGTTTTGACAGCACCTCTGTATGTGGGCTGCGCCGGCTGGAGCTTGCCCCGCGAGCATTGGCCGGCGTTCGCTGAGCAGGGCACGCATTTACAACGCTATGCCTCGCGTTTCAACGCGGTGGAAATCAACAGCTCGTTTTATCGGCCTCACCTGCCGAAAACCTACGAACGTTGGCGCGAGTCGGTGCCTGCGGGGTTCCGTTTTTCCGTCAAGATGCCCAAGCGGATCACCCACGAACTGCGCTTGCAGCAGTGTGGCACTGCCTTGGACGAGTTTCTCGCGCAATGCCTGCAACTGGACGAGAAGCTGGGTTGCCTGTTGGTGCAGCTGCCGCCGTCCCTGAGGTATGAGCCGCTGGTTGCCGGCGCTTTTTTCGAGGCGCTGCGCCAACGGTTTGCCGGTACCGTGGTGCTGGAACCGCGCCATGCCAGTTGGCTCGTGGCCGGAACTCTGTTGCAGTCGCTCGAAATCGGTTGGGTCAGCGCCGACCCTGCGGTGATCGCTGCCGGTGATGCCTGGCACGGCGTGCGTTATTGGCGTCTGCATGGCTCGCCGCGGATTTATCACAGCGCCTATGGGCACGAGCGGGTGCAGGCGTATGCGCGGTTGCTGCGCCAGTCGATTGAAGAGGGCATTCCCACCTGGTGCATTTTCGACAATACCGCCAGCGGCCATGCGGTCGCCGATGCCCTCGACCTGCTCGACGTCTACCCGCACCTCGACGCTCGGCAAGGCTTATAAACGCAACGGCTGGTTAGCTGGGCGAGGGCCGGGTACTCTTTGTTTTCAGTTCAGGGAGAGGTGACCCGATGTCGTTGATCACAACCATCGAAGACTTACGCAAGCTTGCGCAAAAACGTGTCCCCCGGATGTTCTACGACTACGCCGATTCCGGCTCCTGGACTGAGAGCACCTACCGGGCCAATGAAAGCGACTTTGCCCGGATCAAATTCCGTCAACGCGTGGCGCGCAATATCGATGAGCGTTCGATTCGCGCCAGCATGATCGGCCAGGACATGGCCATGCCGGTAGCCCTGGCACCCACCGGCTTGGCGGGCATGCAGCACGCCGATGGCGAGATTCTCACCGCCCGCGCCGCTGCGGCGTTTGGCCTGCGCTATACCTTGTCGACCATGAGCATCTGTTCGCTGGAAGACATCGCCGAGCACGTCGGCCAGCCCTTCTGGTTCCAGTTGTATGTGATGCGCGACCGTGGGTTTATCGAGCGTTTGATCGAGCGGGCCAAGGCGGCTGGCGTTGATGCGTTGGTGTTGACGCTGGACCTGCAGATCCTCGGGCAGCGCCACAAGGACCTGATCAACGGCCTGTCCGCGCCGCCCAGGCTGACCCTGCCGAACATCCTCAACATGATCACCAAGCCGCGCTGGGTGATGGGCATGCTGGGCACCCAGCGACGGGGCTTCGGCAATATCGTCGGGCATGTGACGGGGGTGGCCGATATGAGTTCGCTGTCGGCGTGGACCGCCCAGCAGTTCGACCCGCGCCTGAGCTGGGACGATGTGGAGTGGATCAAGAAGTGCTGGGGCGGCAAGCTGATCATCAAGGGCATCCTCGATGTGGAGGACGCGCGCCTGGCGGCCAATACCGGCGCCGATGCGTTGGTGGTCAGCAACCACGGCGGCCGCCAGCTGGATGGAGCGCCGTCGAGCATCAGCCAGCTGCCGGCGATTGTCGAGGCGGTGGGCAATCGGATTGAAGTGTGGCTCGACGGGGGGATTCGCTCCGGCCAGGATGTACTCAAGGCCATGGCACTAGGCGCCAAGGGCACCATGATCGGGCGCCCGCACCTGTATGGCTTGGGGGCGATGGGCGAAGCGGGCGTGACAAAAGCGCTCGAGATCATCGCCCGTGAGTTGGATGTGTCGATGGCACTGTGTGGCTATAACGATATACGCGAGGTGAATCGCGAGATCTTGCTGCCTGGCACGTTTCCTGACGGCGCGTGATGCGCAAAAAAAACCTGAAAAAGTAAAAAGAGTTGTCCACGAAAACCGTGGGTATCTCTGTGGATAACTTTGCAAGGGCCCGGCAGCGTTGGCGATTTAACCTGCGGTCAATATTTGATCAACTTGCAATGTGGGCCAATATGGCCAGGGTTTGCGCTTGACAGGCCTGAGCGAACCCAGTGCCGAAAAGCGCATTTATGGGTCGCCCACGCGGCCTGTGGAGTGCGTGACCAGCGGTGAAGGCATGCTCGTTTGCATCAGCTTGTGCAGCGCCTGGCCATAATCGCGCCCGGCCAGGCTCATGCTGTTGTTATGACTGGCACCCGGCACCAGTAACAGCCGCTTGGGCTCCTGGGCGGCTTCAAATAATTGCTGGCTGAAACGCGGTGGCACGTAGCGGTCATCGAGGCCATGCACCACCAGCAATGGCATATGGATATCGGCCATCTTGTCGATGGAATCGAATTTCTGCGAGAGCAACCAGCGTACCGGCAACGAGGTATTGGCAACCGCCGTGGCAACATCTCCCAGGGAAGTGAACGTGGATTCGATCACCAGCCCGCGCACCGGCAGCGGTACCTGCTTACTCAACTCTGCGGCGAGGTCGATGGCCACCGCGCCACCCAGGGAATGCCCGTAGAGCAGGCGTTTTCCGGGGTCGGGTTGCAAGGTCTGGAAGCGCTCCCAGGCGATGCGTGCGTCTTCATATACCGTGGTTTCCGAAGGCAGGTCGCCCTGGCTTTTGCCAAAACCGCGATAGTCGATGGCCAACACCGAAAAGCCCATGGCATGCAATTGTTCGATGCGAAACAGCTGGCCGGTGAGGTTCCAGCGTACGCCGTGCAGGTAGAGAATGGCGGGCGCATCTTTCTGCGCGGCCGGGTACCACCAGCCATGAATATTCTGGCCGGCTTTGAAGGCGGCGGGCTTGATATCGAACTCCTGTACGGCATTGGGCAGCCCGGTGTACCAGCCTGCAGTGCCCGGCTCAATGCGAAATACCAGTTCGCGCTCCTTGTGTTGCAGCACGGCGCAGCCCACCGGCAGGCCGACGATCAACACGGCCATGCACAGCAGCGCCAGCCAGCGCAGGCCCCGGCGGGGCATAGAACGAGATGACATGAAGGTTCCATTACAAAGGGCGAAGCACGGGTTGTACCAGATGGCCCGGGCGGGGGAGAAATTAATGCGACGGCCGTGACCCAGGATTGCTTGCAAAGTGTTGCAGCGATGCAGCGGGGCGACCGGCTTGACGCTGCATGACCTGCACGCGATGCTCCGTTTCTTTGAGCAAAGGCCCGACCATGGACAACAGCCCCGTGCGCATCACCGCCGAAGAAACCCTTTCGGACAACTGGTACCTCCTGAAGAAATACAGCTTCGAGCTGCGCCGCCGTGACGGCAGTTGGCAAGCCCAGACCCGCGAGGTGTACGACCGGGGCAACGGTGCGACCATCCTGTTGTACAACCGCGAGCAGCGCACGGTGCTGCTGATCCGCCAGTTCCGCATGCCCACGTTTGTCAACGATTACGCCGGCTACCTGATCGAAGCGGCGGCCGGGTTGCTTGACAACGCCAGCCCCGAAGAGCGCATCCGCCTGGAGGCCGAGGAAGAAACCGGCTACCGCGTGGGGCATGTCGAGAAAATCTATGCGGCGTTCATGAGCCCGGGGTCGGTGACCGAGCGGATTCACTTTTTTATCGGTGAATACCAGCCGGGCGACCGGGTTGGGGCTGGCGGCGGCCTGGCGGAGGAGGGCGAGGATATCGAAGTGCTGGAACTGGGGTTCGAGCAGGCGCTGGAGATGGTGGCCAGTGGGGAAATCGTGGATGGCAAGACCATCATGCTGCTGCAGCATTTGGAACTGCGCATGTTGAAAGAACGGTGGTAGCTCGATCGAGCATGAAGATCAAAAGGTGGAGGCTCGCTCCAGTCAACTATAGGAGCGAGCTTGCTCGCGAAAAACGTCCAGGCAGCGCGTTCATTCTGAATAACCGCGGAGGCGCTGAGTTCTTCGCGAGCAAGCTCGCTCCTACAAAAAGCCTTAACTGGCTGGCATCAGGGCAAGCCCCCGCCGACTGACGGCTATTGTCAGAAATTTCCCACAAGAGTACAAATGTACTCCATGACGACCCTGACCCCCCGCCGCACCGCCATCCTGACCTTCATCCGCGAGCGCATCGCGCAGCAAGGTCAGCCTCCGAGCCTCGCCGAGATCGCCGAGGCGTTCGGCTTTGCCTCGCGCAGCGTCGCCCGCAAGCATGTGGTGGCCCTGACCGAAGCCGGCTTTATCGAGGTCAACCCCAACCAGGCCCGGGGGATTCGCCTGCTCAACCAACCGCCGCGCCCGGAATGGCTGGACATCCCGGTGCTCGGCCGTGTGGCCGCAGGCCTGCCCATCGGCGCGGATGCCGAAGTGCACAATCGCCTGCAGCTGGACCCCGCCACCTTCGCCAAGACCCCGGACTACCTGCTGCGCGTGCAGGGCGATTCGATGATCGAAGACGGCATTCTCGATGGTGACCTGGTGGGCGTGCGGCGCAGTGCCGAGGCCTTGAACGGGCAAATTGTGGTGGCGCGCCTGGACGGTGAAGTCACCATCAAGCGTTTCGAGCGCCATGGCGACAAGGTGCGCCTGCTGCCGCGCAACCCGGCGTATCAACCCATCGTGGTCGGGGTCGATCAGGACCTGGCCATCGAAGGGGTGTTCTGCGGCCTGGTGAGGCAAGGCTGATGGGCGCCGTGGTTGCCCTGGACTCGCTGTTCAATGGCGGGCGAGTCTGGAAGGGTCGGCCCGCCGCGCCACCGGCCAGTGTGCATCCCACCGGGCTTGCGGCGCTGGATGCGGTGCTGCCCAGCGGCGGCTGGCCGGAGGCGGCCTTGAGTGAAATCCTGATGGCCAAGGACGGTGTGGGCGAGCTGCAACTGGTGCTGCCAACCCTGGCGCGCTTGTCGACGATGGGCGAACGTATTGTGCTGGTGGCACCGCCCTACACGCCGTATCCCCATGCCTGGCAGAACGCCGGGGTAGATGTGCGTCAGCTCGCGGTGATCCAGGCCCAGGAGCACGACGCGCTGTGGGCGGTGGAGCAATGCCTGCGCTCCGGCAGTTGTGGCGCGGTGTTGTGTTGGCCGCGCAAGGCCGATGACCGTGCCTTGCGCCGTTTGCAGGTGGCCGCGGAAACCGGGCAAACCCTGGCGTTTGCCTGGCGCGCCTTGAGTGAAGCGATCAACCCATCGCCGGCCGCTTTGCGCCTGGCGGTCGAGGCAAGGCCTGCGCAAGTGCGCGTGCTCAAATGCCGGGGCGGCCTGGCCCATCCGGCGCCGATTGCCCTGGCGGGGCATTGAGGTTGCCATGCGCTGGGTCTGTATTGTCTTCCCGCAATTGGCGCTGGACGGGGTGCTGCGGGCCCATCCCGAGCCCGACCAACCGCTGGCACTGCTGGCCGGTACGCCGCAGCGGCGCGTGCTGCAAACCGTCAATGCCGCCGCCCGCGCCCTGGGGTTGCGCCCCGGCCAGTCGCTGACGGCGGCGCATGCGCTGGCCAAAACCTTCGCCTGTGCCGAGTACGACCCGCTGGAAATCGAGCGTTGGCAGCAGTTTCTCGCCGCCTGGGCCTACCGCTTCAGTTCCCAGGTCAGCGTGTATTACCCACGCGCCTTGCTGTTCGAGATCGAGTCGAGCCTGGGCCTGTTCGGGCCCTGGCCGCAGTTCGAGGCGCGTTTGCGCAAAGAGTTGACCGAGCTGGGCTTCCGTCACCGCATCGTTGCCGCGCCCAACCCGGCGGCGGCACGGGTGTTGGCCAACCGTTACGATGGCCTGGCGGTGGCCGACGACAGCGCCTTGATGCAGGCCCTGGCGCCGCTGCCGGTCGACCGCGCCGGGATTGAACCGCAGGCCGCCACCGCGTTGTCGCGCATGGGCCTGCGCACCTTGGCCCAAGTGCAAGCGCTGCCTCGGCATACCCTGGCGCGGCGCTTTGACGCCAGCCTGCTCAAGCACGTCGACGCCCTGAGCGGGCAGCGGCCGTTGCCCCTGGGTTTCTATCAACCGCCGGACCAATTCGATGTACGCATCGAGTTGAATTTCGATGTGCAATCCCACCAGGCACTGCTGTTTCCCTTGCGCCGTCTGACCGCCGACCTGGCCGCCTTCCTGTGCGGGCGAGACAGCGGCGTGCAGCGTTTCGACCTGCACCTGGAACATGCCCAGGCAGCGGACAGTGTGATCAAGGTCGGCCTGCTGAGCGCCGAGCGCGAGCCTTCGATGCTGTTCGAACTGGCCCGGGGGCGATTGGAGCAGGTGCAAGTCACTGCACCGGTGCGCGGGTTTCGCCTGGTGGCCCAGGACTTGCCGGTATTCGTGCCGCAGCGCCAGGACCTGTTCGACGACCGCCCGCAACAGTCCCTGCCCTGGGAGCAATTGCGCGAACGCCTGCGCGCGCGCCTGGGCGATGAGGCAGTGCAGGGCCTGCGTTTCCACGCCGACCATCGCCCTGAATGCGCCTGGCAAGCCACCGTCGACAACCACCCATGCCCGAGCCTGAACAAGGTCCGGCGCCCTGGCTGGTTGTTGAACCAACCGACCTTGCTGGCCGAGCAGGGCGTACAGATTTTGATGGGGCCGGAACGCATCGAATCCGGCTGGTGGGATGGCGCCGATATTCGCCGCGACTATTACCTCATCCAGACCCGCACCGGCCAGCAAGGCTGGGCCTACCGCACGGTGGGGCAACAGGATGGCCTGTGGCTGCAAGGCTGGTTTGCATGAAAGCCCATAGGTCGCCACCCTCTGTAGGAGCGAGCTTGCTCGCGAAAGTGGTTAACGATAACGCGCGGCACCGGAATGAATGCGGTGCCCTTGGGTTTTTCGCGAGCAAGCTCGCTCCTACAGGGGCGGATGCATGAAAGCCCATAGGTCGCCACCCTCTGTAGGAGCGAGCTTGCTCGCGAAGGTGGTTAACGATAACGCGGGGCACCGGAATGAATGCGGTGCCCTTGGGTTTTTCGCGAGCAAGCTCGCTCCTACAGGGGCGGATGCATGAAAGCCCATAGGTCGCCACCCTCTGTAGGAGCGAGCTTGCTCGCGAAGGTGGTTAACGATAACGCGGGGCACCAGAATGAATGCGGTGCCCTTGGGTTTTTCGCGAGCAAGCTCGCTCCTACAGGGGCGGGGGAGGCATGAGTTACGCCGAGCTGCATTGCCTGTCCAACTTCAGCTTCCAGCGCGGTGCCTCCAGTGCGCTGGAACTCTTCGAGCGGGCTAAACGCCAAGGCTACAGCGCCCTGGCGATTACCGACGAATGCACGCTGTCAGGCATCGTGCGCGCCTGGCAGGCGGCGAAAGCGCTGGAGTTGCCGCTGATTATCGGCAGCGAAGTGCGCATCGAGAACGGGCCGAAACTGGTGCTGCTGGTGGAAAACCTGAGCGGTTACCAGCACCTGTGCCGGTTGATCACCCTGGCCCGCCGCCGCGCCGAAAAGGGCAGCTATCGCCTGCTGCAGGAAGACTTCGAGCAACCGCTGCCCGGCCTGCTGGCGTTGTGGGTGGCGCAGGACAGCGACACCCAAGCCAGCATCCAGTGGCTGCGCTGTACCTTCGCCGAGCGCCTGTGGCTGGCGGTGCACTTGCACTGCGGGCAGGACGATGCACGGCATCTGGAGCAACGCCTGCAGCTGGCGGCCAGCCTGAAAATCCCGGCCGTCGCCTGCGGTGATGTGCACATGCATGCGCGTGGGCGCCGCGCCCTGCAAGACACCATGACCGCCATCCGCCATCACGTACCGGTGGCCGAAGCCGGCCTGCATCTGCATCCCAATGGCGAGCGCCACCTGCGCAGTCTCGACGCCCTGGCCGCGCTGTACCCGCAAGCCTTGCTCGATGAAACCCTCGCCATCGCGCGGCGCTGCACTTTCGACCTCGGCCAGTTGCGTTACCACTATCCACGCGAGCTGGTGCCCGCCGGCCATGACGCCGAATCCTGGCTGCGCACCCTCACCAAGGAAGGCATCGCCCAGCGCTGGCCCGACGGCATCGATGCCAAGACCCTGAAGCAGATCAACACCGAGCTGGAGCTGATCAGCGAGTTGGGCTACGAAAGCTATTTCCTCACGGTGCACGACATTGTGCGCTTTGCCCGCAGCCGTTCGATCCTGTGCCAGGGCCGTGGCTCGGCGGCCAACTCGGCGGTGTGTTTTGCCCTGGGCATCACCGAGATCAACCCGAGCCTGAGCAACGTGCTGTTCGAACGTTTCCTGTCCAGGGAACGCAACGAGCCGCCGGATATCGATGTGGATTTTGAGCACGAGCGCCGCGAAGAAGTGCTGCAATACGTGTTCCAGCGCTATGGCCGCACGCGTGCGGCGTTGACGGCGGTGGTCAGCAGTTACCACGCGACCGGCGCGGTGCGGGATGTGGCCAAGGCCCTCGGCCTGCCAGCGGACCAGGTCAACGCGTTGGCCGAATGCTGCGGACGTTGGAGTGACGACGCGCCGCCGTTGGAGCGCCTGCGTGAAAGCGGCTTCGACCCGGACAGCCCACTGCTGCGCCGCGTATTGACCCTGACCCAGCAGTTGATCGGCTTTCCTCGGCATTTGTCTCAGCACCCCGGCGGCTTCGTGATTTCCGAACACCCGCTGGACACCCTGGTGCCGGTGGAGAACGCCGCCATGGCCGAGCGCACCATCATTCAGTGGGACAAGGACGACCTCGACGCCGTCGGCCTGCTCAAGGTGGATATCCTCGCCCTGGGCATGCTCAGCGCGATCCGCCGCTGTTTCGATCTGCTGCGCCGCCATCGCAACCTGGACTTGAGCCTGGCAGGCATTCCCAAGGAGGATGCGGCCACCTACGCGATGATCAGCAAAGCCGACACCATCGGCGTGTTCCAGATCGAATCGCGGGCGCAGATGTCGATGCTGCCCAGGCTCAAACCGCAAACCTTCTATGACCTGGTGATCGAAGTCGCCATCGTGCGGCCGGGGCCGATCCAGGGCGGCATGGTGCATCCGTATTTGCGTCGCAGAAACAAGGAAGAGCCCACCACTTATCCGTCGCCGGCATTGAAAGAAGTGCTGGAACGCACCCTGGGCATCCCCTTGTTCCAGGAACAGGTGATGCAGATCGCCATGGTCGCCGCCGACTACAGCCCTGGCGAGGCCGACCAGTTGCGCCGCTCCATGGCCGCCTGGAAACGTCACGGCGGCCTGGAACCGCATCAAAAGCGCCTGCGCGAAGGCATGCTGAAAAACGGCTACACCGAAGCCTTTGCCGCGCAGATTTTCGAGCAGATCAAAGGCTTTGGCAGCTATGGTTTTCCCGAGTCCCACGCGGCCAGTTTTGCCTTGCTGACCTACGCCAGTAGCTGGCTCAAATGCCATGAGCCGGCGGCCTTTGCCTGCGCGCTGATCAACAGCTGGCCGATGGGCTTCTACAGCCCGGACCAGATCCTGCAGGACGCGCGCCGGCATCGCCTGCAGATCCGCCCGGTGGACGTGCAGGCCAGCGACTGGGATTGCAGCCTGGAACCCATCGACGGCCAGCAGCCGGCGATCCGCATGGGCCTGCGCATGATCAGCGGGTTTCGCGAAGAGGATGGCCGGCGCATCGAGGCCGTGCGCCAGCACCGCGCCTTCAGCGACATCGCCGACCTTGACGCCCGCGCCGGCCTGGATGCGCGCGCCCAAGCGCTGCTGGCGGATGCCGGCGCCTTGCGCGCGTTAGCCGGTAACCGCCACCAGGCGCGCTGGGAAGTGGCCGGCGTGCACACGCAACTGGGCCTGTTTGCCGGCCTGCCGAGTCCCGATGAAGCGCCGGTGGCGTTGCCCCAGCCCACGGTCGGCGAGGACTTGCACGCCGATTACGCCACGCTCGGCACCACGCTTGGGCCGCATCCCCTGACGCTGCTGCGCGCGGAACTGCGCAGGCGCCGCTGTCGCAGTTCCCAGGAGCTGCTGACTGTGGAACATGGGCGCAATGTCAGCGTCGCCGGCCTGGTCACCGGGCGCCAACGCCCGGGCACCGCCAGCGGCGTGACCTTTGTCACCCTGGAAGATGAATTCGGCAACCTCAATGTGGTGGTCTGGCGCGACCTGGCCGAACGTCAGCGCCAGGCCCTGGTCGGGTCGCGCCTGCTCAAGGTGGACGGGCGCTGGGAGGCGGTGGGCGAGGTGCGGCATTTGATCGCTGGGCGCCTGACCGACCTGACGCCGCTGCTGGACGGCATTGTGGTGCGCAGCCGGGATTTTCACTGAGGCCAGTGGTTTCTTCGGCTTAAGTTAGCCAAGATGAAACCATCTATCGCCGCTGCGCTCCAAAACCTGCGACTGTCCTCTCACTGCCCAGAGCCCGAACATGCAATTCTTATCCAACCCCCACGGCTGTGAAGGCTGGTCCGGTGAAATGGCCCAGCGGATTCGCGGGTTTGACTGGTCAACCACCGACCTCGGCCCGATTGATCGCTGGTCCACCAGCCTGGCCTGCACCGTGCAGATGATGCTCGCCTCGCCTGTACCCATGGTGATGTTGTGGGGGCGGGCGGGTTACATGATCTACAACGACAGCTACTCGAAGTTCGCCGGTGGGCGCCATCCGTACTTGCTGGGCACGCCGGTGGAACTGGGGTGGCCGGAAGTGGCCGAGTTCAACCGGCATGTAGTGGATACATGCCTGGCGGGCGGCACCTTGTCGTTCAACAACAAGGAACTGGTGTTGTCGCGCAACGGCAAGCCGGAAACCTTGTGGATGGACCTCTATTACAGCCCCGTGGCCGGGGACAACCAGCAACCGGCCGGGGTGCTGGCGATCGTGGTAGAGACCACTGAACTGGTGCGGTCCGAGCGCGTGCGCCAGGAGCTGACCCACAATCTGGAGCAGCGCGTAGCCGCCGAAGTGCAGGCGCGTTCCGCCGCCGAAGAGCAGTTGCGCCAGTCGCAGAAGCTGGAAGCGATTGGCGGCCTGACCGGCGGCGTGGCCCATGACTTCAACAACCTGCTGCAAGTGATTGCCGGCAACTTGCACCTGCTGGCCCGTCATGAGCCGGACAACGCGCAGGTGCAGCGGCGTGTTTCTGCCGCGATTGCTGCGGTGGAACGCGGGGCCACCCTGTCCTCGCAACTGCTCGCGTTTGCCCGGCGTCAGCCCTTGTCGCCGGCGGTGTACAACCCGCAACGTATCTACGCCGGTCTCGGTGAACTGCTGCAACGCGCGCTGGGCGAAACCATTCATATCGACGTGCAATTGCCGCAGGATTCCTGGTGCATCAACGTCGACCGCAACCAGCTGGAAAACGCGCTGCTCAACCTGGCGATCAATGCCCGCGATGCCATGCACGGCGAGGGCGTGATTCGTATCACTGGCGAAAACATCATTCTCAACCCGGCCGAATGCGCGGGCAAAAGCATCAAGCCCGGCGAGTACGTGCGCCTGGCTGTCACCGACACGGGCACTGGAATGCCGCCCACCGTGCTCAAGCGTGCGTTCGAGCCGTTTTTTACCACCAAGCGCGAAGGGCAGGGCACTGGCCTGGGGCTGAGCATGGTGTTTGGCTTCGTCCGGCAAAGCGGCGGGCATGTGGACATCTGGAGCGAGGAAAACAAAGGTTCGGTGGTGCAGATGTATTTCCCGCGCAGCCTGGAACCGGAGCATCTGGAGCTGGAGATCGGCCAGGAGAGCCCTTGCACCGGCCAGGAAACCATCCTGGTGGTGGAAGACAATGAAGGCGTGCGCCTGGCCGTGGTGGAGCTGCTGCAACAATCGGGCTACACGGTGCTGACGGCCGAAGACGGCGACCAGGCCATGGCCAAGCTCCAGGCCGGCCTGCAGCCGGAATTGATTTTTACCGACGTGGTGATGCCCGGCCGCATCAAGAGCATCGACCTGGCCAACTGGGCGCGTGAGCAGGTGCCGCCGATCCCGGTGCTGTTCACCTCCGGCCACACCCGCGACATTCTTTCCTCCAATCATCTGCTGAGCGCTGATATTCACCTGCTGAGCAAGCCCTACAGCCCCGATGCCCTCACGCAACGGGTGCGCAGCGTTCTCACCGCCAGACAAGGTTGTCCATGACTTCACAACGCAACATCCCTGCACCGACCGCCCCGCACACCGGCTTCGTGCGGGTGCGCGGCGCCCGCGAACACAACTTGCGTAACGTCGATGTGGATATACCCCGGGACGCCCTGGTGGTGTTCACTGGCGTGTCCGGTTCCGGCAAATCATCCCTGGCGTTTTCCACGGTCTACGCCGAGGCCCAGCGCCGCTATTTCGAGTCGGTGGCGCCCTATGCGCGGCGCTTGATCGACCAGGTCGGCGTGCCGGATGTCGACAGCATCGAAGGCTTGCCACCCGCCGTGGCCCTGCAACAGCAGCGTGGCACGCCGAGTGCACGCTCATCGGTGGGCAGCGTGACCACCTTGTCGAGCCTGATCCGCATGCTGTATTCCCGTGCCGGCAGCTACCCGCCGGGGCAGGCGATGCTGTATGCCGAGGACTTTTCGCCGAACCTGCCTCAGGGCGCATGCCCGCAATGCCATGGCCTGGGCCGCGTGTATGAAGTGACCGAAGCGCTGATGGTGCCCGACCCGTCGCTGACCATTCGCCAGCGCGCGGTGGCGGCCTGGCCGCTGGCCTGGCAGGGGCAAAACCTGCGCGACATTCTCGTGACCCTGGGCTACGACGTGGATATCCCGTGGCGCGACCTGCCGAAAAAACAGCGCGACTGGATCCTGTTCACCGAAGAAACTCCCACCGTACCGGTGTACGCCGGCTTCACCCCGGCGCAGACCCGCGATGCCTTGAAACGCAAGCTGGAGCCCAGTTACCAGGGCACTTTCAGCGGCGCGCGGCGCTACATCCTGCACACCTTCGCCCACACCCAAAGTGCGCTGATGAAAAAGCGCGTGTCGCAGTTCATGCAAGGCAGCGCCTGCCCGTTGTGCGAGGGCAAGCGCCTGACCAAGGCGGCGCTGTCGGTGAAGTTTGCCGGGGTGGATATCGGTGAGCTGTCGCAACTGTCCCTGACCCGCCTGGCCGAGTTGCTGCGGCCGGTGGCGGCGGGGCAGGACAAGATGAAGTTGTCAGTGGAAAAACGCCTGGCGGCCCAACGGATCGCCGCGGACCTGCTCGAACGCGTCAGTACGCTGATCGAGCTGGGGCTGGGCTATCTGGCCCTGGAGCGCAGCACGCCGACGCTGTCATCCGGAGAGTTGCAGCGCTTGCGCCTGGCCACGCAACTGGGCTCGCAGTTGTTCGGCGTGATCTACGTGCTCGACGAACCGTCCGCAGGCTTGCATCCGGCTGACGGCGAAGCTTTATTCAGTGCACTGGCGCGGTTGAAAGCGGCCGGCAATTCGCTGTTTGTGGTGGAGCATGACCTGGAAACCATGCGCCGCGCCGACTGGCTGATCGATGTTGGCCCGGCCGCTGGCGAACACGGCGGGCAAGTGCTGTACAGCGGCCCGCCGGCGGGGTTGGCGCAGATTGCCGCGTCGCAGACCCGCGAATACCTGTTTGCCGAGCCGCGCCCGGCGAACCCGGCGCGGCGTCAACCCAGCGGCTGGCTGAAGCTGCAAGGCGTGACGCGCAATAACTTGAAGAATCTTGCGGTGGATTTCCCGCTGGGCTGCTTCACGGCAGTGACCGGGATTTCCGGTTCGGGCAAGTCCAGCCTGGTCAGCCAGGCGCTGTTGGAACTGGTCAGCAGCGGCCTCGGGCGCGTGTTGGAAAACGTCGAAGAGCCCAGCCTGGAAGACCCTGCGCCTTCCGCCAGCGAGGGCCGCATCAGCGCCGGGCTAGAACATATCCGTCGTCTGGTGCAGGTGGACCAGAAACCCATCGGCCGTACGCCGCGTTCCAACCTGGCGACCTATACCGGGCTGTTCGACAACGTGCGCAAACTGTTCGCCGCCACGCCAGCCGCGAAGAAGCGCGGTTACGATGCGGGGCAGTTCTCCTTCAACGTGGCCAAGGGCCGTTGCCCGAACTGCGAAGGCGAGGGCTTTGTCAGCGTCGAATTGCTGTTCATGCCCAGCGTGTATGCGCCATGCCCGACCTGCCACGGTGCGCGCTACAACCCCGAGACCCTGGCGATCACATGGCAAGGCTTGAACATCGCCCAAGTGCTGGGCTTGACGGTGGAGCAGGCCGTCGACGTATTTGCCGAACAACCGGGTGTGCTGCGCGCTCTGCAGGTGCTGCGCGATATCGGCCTGGGCTATCTGCGCCTGGGCCAACCGGCCACTGAGTTGTCGGGCGGTGAAGCGCAGCGCATCAAGCTGGCGACCGAGCTGCAACGCAATGCGCGGGGCGCCACGTTGTACGTGCTGGACGAACCCACCACCGGCCTGCACCCCAGGGATGTCGACCGCTTGCTCAGCCAGCTCAATCAATTGGTCGAGGCGGGGCATACGGTGGTGGTGGTCGAGCATGAGATGCGCGTGGTGGCGCAGAGTGACTGGGTGATCGACATCGGCCCGGGTGCCGGGGATGCGGGCGGCAAGGTGGTTGCCAGTGGTACGCCGCAAAAAGTTGCCAGCAGCAAAACCAGCCGCACGGCGCCGTTCCTGGCGCGGGAATTGAGATTGAGTTAGTCGCCAGGTTAGTCGCCAGAAATGTGGGAGGCGCGAGCGTCCTCCCAGCTGTTCTCAAGCGACTTGCCTGGCCCGCTCGCGTTCAGCGACCAACTGGCGGGTCAGCGGTATCAGCGCCTTGCCATAGTCGATCGCGTCATTGAGCGGATCGAACCCACGAATCAGGAATGTGGTGATACCCAGATCGTAGTAATCGAGCAGCGCCTGCGCGACTTGCTCGGCCGTGCCCACCAGCGCCGTGGAATTGCCCTGTGCGCCGAGCAAGGCGGCAATCCCGGTCCACAGGTGTTTATCCAGGCGCGAGCCTTGCGCTGCCGCCGCCAGCAACCGGCGCGAGCCCTCATTGGGCGGTTCGCGCCGCACAAAGCCGCTCTGTTCGGCCAGCGCCGTGGCTTGCTGCAAAATAGTGTCTGCCCGCTGCCACGCCAGTTCCTCGGTCTCGGCCAGGATCGGGCGCAATGACAAGCTGAAGCGAATCGTACGCCCATGCCGGGCCGCCTCGGCACGCACCTGGGTCACGACCTCGCGCACTTGCTCATAGGTTTCGCCCCACAGCGCATACACATCCGCATGCTTGCCCGCCACCGCGATCGCCGCCGCCGACGAACCGCCGAAGTACAGCGGGATATGCGGCTGTTGCGGCGACTTCACCGTGGAGTGCGCGCCTTCGACCTGATAGTAGGTGCCGGCGAAGTCGAAGGGCTTGTCGCTCGTCCATTCCTGGCGCACCACGCTCAAATATTCGTCGGTGCGCGCGTAGCGCTCGTCCTTGCCGATATGGCTGCCATCGGCGCGCAGTTCGCGGT
This sequence comes from Pseudomonas sp. R4-39-08, assembly GCF_003852275.1. Lineage (NCBI taxonomy): Bacteria > Pseudomonadati > Pseudomonadota > Gammaproteobacteria > Pseudomonadales > Pseudomonadaceae > Pseudomonas > Pseudomonas sp. R4-39-08. The sequence continues at coordinate 3,379,098 of NZ_CP027733.1, read as the reverse complement.
CGTCGCCGCCGGTGATGATATGCACGGCGGTACGGCCACCGTTGAACACATCCAGCGTAGCGAACTGGCGCGCGGCCAAGGTGGGTTGGACAAAGCCTGGGCGGTGGGCGATCAGGAATTTCAGGCGCTGAGTCACGCTGGCAGCATGGGCGGCAATCAGCGTGCTGTCCGGGCTGGTGGAGTGGAACGCCACCAGGGCGCGGTCGAAGCCGGCCTCTTCATGGGCGCGCGCCACACGCTCAACGTAGTCCGGCTGCAGCGTCGGGCCGCTGCGTGGGTGGATCTCGGAGGCATGGTGGCCGCCGATGTAGCCGATGAATTCGATGCTCATGGTCAGGTCCTTGTTGAAGTCGATAAACAAGCCTCCACCGGGCAGGGGGTCGGTCCGTAGCGTGAAAGTAGGGCGCACGGGCGCGTCTGTAAAAGGCCGATTGGTTCTAACCTAATTATTAAATTATGGAATTATAATTTTTTCTATTATCAGTAGATTGCATTTAGCCGGCGGTCTTGCGTACGCTTTCACTTGGCGTCGCGAGTGGCTGATACTGATTTATCGGATGGTTGCCGAGCGGGTCGTAGAGATTGTGTGGGGCTATCGCGCCCATTGAAGTATCCTCCGCGCCTCGCTCACCACTGATCCAGAGAAGATGACAGGACAAGACATGCAGGCGCTGCTGGAGTCGATCCTCGACGAAGTGCGCCCCCTGATCGGCCTCGGCAAAGTCGCCGATTACATCCCCGCGCTGGCCGACGTGCCCGCCAACCAATTGGGCATCGCGGTCTACGGCAACGACGGCGCGGCCTACTGCGCCGGCGATGCCGACACGCTGTTCTCGGTGCAGAGCATTTCCAAGGTGTTCAGCCTGGTGCAGGCCATCGACCACGGCGGCGAAACCATTTGGGAGCGCCTGGGCCACGAACCGTCGGGGCAACCGTTCAACTCCATGGTGCAGTTGGAATTCGAACGCGGCCGCCCGCGCAATCCGTTTATCAACGCCGGCGCGCTGGTGATCTGCGACATCAACCAGTCACGCTTCGCCGTGCCGATTCTGTCGATGCGCGATTTCGTACGACGCCTGTCGGGTAACCCGCAGATTCTGGTCAACAGCGTTGTCGCCGATTCGGAAGCGCAGCACGGCGCGCGCAACGCGGCCATGGCTTACCTGATGAAGGCCTTCGGTAACTTTCACAACGATGTGGACGCGGTGCTGCATAGCTACTTCAACTACTGCGCGTTGCAAATGAGCTGCCTGGACCTGGCCAGGGCGTTCAGCTTCCTGGCCAACGGGGGCGTGAGCGCCCACAGTGGCGAGCAGATTCTGACGGCGCGCCAGACCAAGCAGGTGAACTCGATCATGGCCACCAGCGGGCTGTATGACGAGGCGGGCAATTTTGCCTATCGGGTCGGGCTACCGGGCAAGAGCGGGGTAGGCGGCGGGATTGTCGCGGTGGTGCCGGGGCAGTTTACGGTGTGTGTCTGGTCGCCGGAATTGAACGCGGCGGGGAATTCACTGGCGGGGATGAAGGCGTTGGAGTTGTTGAGTGAGCGGATTGGGTGGTCGGTGTTCTAATATCATTTTCACACTTCTCGCGGGAACGATCCCAACACGCCCACGCGCCTGACAAAAGCCCTGCGTGACGGGTATTCTTCAACCCAACCCCAAACATCAGGTTGAGTCAGGAGACTGCACATGGACAGAGTCGTCATCATTACCGGAGGCAGTCGCGGGATTGGCGCCGAAACAGCCTTGCTGGCCGCTCGCCAGGGCTATCGCATCTGCATCAACTACCAGTCCGACGAAAACGCCGCCCAGCGTGTACTGGAACAGGTGCGCGGCCTTGGCGCACAGGCGATTGCGGTACGCGCGGACGTCAGTAACGAAGATGAAGTGATCGCCCTGTTCAACCGTGTCGATACCGAGCTGGGCCGCGTCACGGCGCTGGTGAATAATGCGGGCACCGTCGGCCATAAGTCGCGGGTCGATGAAATGTCCGAATTCCGTATCCTGAAAATCCTCAAGACCAACGTACTGGGCCCGATCCTCTGCGCCAAGCATGCGCTGCTGCGCATGTCGCCCAGGCATGGCGGGCAGGGCGGCAGTATCGTCAACGTCTCGTCGGTGGCGGCGCGCCTGGGCTCGCCAGGGGAATACGTCGACTATGCCGCGTCCAAGGGCGCGCTCGACACCTTCACCCTCGGCCTGTCCAAGGAAGTCGCGGGCGAGGGCATTCGCGTCAACGCGGTGCGCCCCGGCTATATCTTCACCGACTTCCACGCCCTCAGTGGCGACCCGGACCGGGTCAGCAAGCTGGAGTCCGGCATCCCCATGGCCCGTGGCGGGCGCCCGGATGAAGTGGCAGAGGCGATTATCTGGTTGCTGTCGGACAAGGCCTCGTATGCCACCGGTACGTTTATCGATCTGGGGGGCGGGCGCTGATCGCGCGTTTCCCCAACCGATGCATGCCGACTGTAGGAGCGAGCTTGCTCGCGAAGAACTCAGGGCCCCCGCGGTTATTCAGAATGAATGCGTTGCCTAGACGTTCTTCGCGAGCAAGGGCTAGCCGCCCGCCTCGCTCCTACAAAGAGCCTTGACTGGCCGGAGCGCCATTGTGCAACTCAAAACGAGCGTACGATCCGGCCCAGGGTCTCCATCGCCTGCTCCGACGCTTCGGTCCACGGGCTGCCGTAGTTCAAGCGGATGCAGTTGCGAAAGCGCCGGGTTGCCGAAAAGATCGGCCCCGGTGCGATGCTGATGCCTTGCGCCAGGGCCATCTGAAACAACTTCAATGAATCGGTATGCTCCGGCAATTCCAGCCACAGGAAATACCCGCCGGCCGGTTGGCTGACCCGGGTCTGCGCCGGGAAGTAACGGCCGATCGCCGCGAGCATCGCGCTTTGCTGTTCTTCCAGGGCATAGCGCAGTTTGCGCAGGTGCCGGTCGTAGCCGCCGTGTTGCAGGTAATCGGCAATCGCGGCCTGGGCCGGCATCGACGGGCACAGCGATGTCATCAGTTTCAAGCGCTCGACCTTCTGCGCGAAGCGACCAGCCGCCACCCAGCCAACGCGATAACCCGGCGCCAGGCTCTTGGCAAAGGAGCCGCAGTGCAGCACCAGCCCCTCGGTATCGAAAGCCTTGGCCGGTTTCGGCGCATGCTGCCCGTAATACAGCTCGGCATACACGTCATCTTCGATCAGTGGCACCTGGTGGCTGCGCAGTAGCTCGACCAAGGCGCGCTTTTTTTCTTCCGGCACCGTGGCGCCCATGGGGTTCTGGAAGCTGGTCATGCTCCAGCAGGCTTTGATCGGGTAACGCGCAAGGCTCTGCGCCAGGGCGTCAAGGTCGATGCCGTCGCGCGGGTGCACCGGAATTTCCACGGCTTTGAGCTTCAGGCGCTCCAGCACTTGCAGGCAGGCATAAAACGCCGGGGCTTCAATCGCCACCAGGTCGCCCGGCTCGGTGACGGCCTGCAGGCACAGGTTCAGCGCTTCCAGGGCGCCGTTGGTGATCAGCAGTTCTTCCATGGGCAGCATCAGCCCGCCGACCATGTAGCGCAGCGCAATCTGACGGCGCAGTTGCGGGTTGCCGGGGGACATGTCGGTGACCACCAGGCGCGGGTCCATCGCACGGCTGGCACTGGCTAGGGAGCGGGCCAGGCGCGGCAACGGGAACAGCATCGGGCTGGGGAAGGCCGAGCCGAAGGGCACGGTGTTCGGGTCTTTGATCGAGTCCAGCACCGAAAACACCAGCTCACTCACATCGACTTCGGTGCTCTCGTGCACCTGCGCGCTCACCACCGGTTCGGAAAACGGGCTGGGCGCATGAGTATTGACGAAGTAGCCGGAGCGCGGTCGCGCGCGGATCAGGCCACGGCGCTCCAGCAGGTAGTAGGCCTGGAACACCGTGGACGGGCTGACGCCGTAAGTCTGGCTGGCGTAACGCACCGAAGGCACGCGCTGGCCGGGGCCGAGCACGCCGGAGCGGATCAGTTCTGCGATGTCTTCGGCGAATTTTTCGTAGCGTTTCATGGGGGCCTTGGTGCTGATTTCCCCCGGGGACTATACCCGCACCTCTGATTGCATAACAGAATCATGTAGTGCGACAAAAAGCGGATCAGATGGGCGACTCGCCCAGCGCTAACTGACGAAACCGACTCAAAATGTGGGAGGGGGCTTGCTCCCGATAGCGCTGGGTCAGTTGATACATCAGGTAACTGACCCTCCGCTATCGGGAGCAAGCCCCCTCCCACAGGTACTGCGCAGCTCAGTTAAATTACCTCAGTCAAATCACCGAGCCAGGTGCATCAGCCTTCACATGCTGACGCCCATCATGGGCCCCCGCAACGGTCAGGGCGTCGGCCTCGGCTTCGGTGATGTAGATCCGCTCGGCCGCCAATTCTACGTACGACATGGACTTTGCGGTGTCGGTCGCGATATTGACTCGGGTCGCAGGCACGCTGTGTTCCTGAGCATTGTCACCGAGCGTGAAGTAGCACAGCTGATCTTCGATACGTAGGGACATGCCGGTCTCCTTTGTTCATGGGCGATGAGGGTTAGGGTGTTGCGGTGTATGCAGGTTCCGCGCAACTGACTGGCGGTCGCCGCTGTCCATCCGTTACCTATAAAAAACACAGGAGGGCATTCATGGACGCTTGGTTGCATGAAGCGTGGCAAACACTGCAGGCTGAATTTGCCGATATCGGCGACGCCAGGCAGCTCACCCAGATGACCGTGCGCCTGCTGATGGCCGCGCTACTCGGTGGCATTCTCGGGTTTGAGCGGGAGAGCAAGGGCAAGGCCGCCGGGGTGCGCACCCATATGCTGGTGGCGCTGGGGGCGGCACTGTTTGTGATGGTGCCGCAGATGTCCGGCAATCAGGCCGATGCCATGAGCCGGGTGGTGCAGGGTGTGATTGCCGGGATTGGTTTCCTGGGGGCCGGCACCATTATCAAGGGCAAGGATGACGATGCCGGCCACGTCAAGGGCCTGACCACCGCCGCCGGTTTGTGGATGACCGCTGCGATTGGGGTTTCGGCCGGTCTGGGCCGGGAATCGACAGCAGTACTCAGTACCTTGCTGGCCCTGGCGGTGTTCAGCGTGATGCCGAAAATCGTCAAGCGTTTCGAGAAGGACTGACGATCACAGGCGGCATCGTGGTCGGCGGTTCCTGCACCGGTGGCGGCTCGTTCTCCGGCGGTTCTTTTTCCGGAATCGGTGCAGGCTCGGTGGGGGGCAGCGTCGGGTTGTCGATGTTCGGGTCCGGGGTTTCAGCCGGGATGGGGATATTCATCGGTGTGGCCTCCTTTGTGCTTTGCTCTATGGGTGGACAGCCGTCGGTGGGAATTGATTCCCCGCCGGGTGGCGGCATATTCACCTGAACTTTTGCCCGAAGCCCAGGCTCGGACCTAATACGGGCCTGCTCAGCGAGCGCGCCGCCATCTCAAGAATTCGGATCAAGCACAGAGCGTCCACAGGGCGTAAGGGGAATATGCTCGATGACTGCTGAAACACTGGTTCCAGAAGAGTCTTTATTGCCGTTGTCCCAGGCGCTGCTATTACCCAGAATTGCGATTGAAAGCACCATGCCGGTGATCGATGGTGGCGAGTTTGCCGTCAAGGCGGTCGTTGGCCAGCGCGTCAACGTGACCAGTAAAGTGTTCGCCGATGGCCATGACCAGCTGGCGGTGCTGGTGCGCTGGCGCCCGCGCGGGCAGGCAAACTGGCACAGCGTGGTCATGAGCGATGTGGGCAACAACGGCTGGGAAGGTGCATTCACTGTCACCACCCAGGGGCCCCATGAATACTGCATCGAGGCCTGGATCGATACCTTCGCCAGCTTCTGCTATGAATTGCGTAAAAAGCATGAGGCCGGGGTGCCGGTCAGCCTGGAGCTGCAGGAAGGCCGCAGCCTGGTGCTGCAGGCCGCCGAACGCAGTGACAACGAACTGCGCGACCGCTTGATGCTGCTGCATCACGAACTCTCCGGCCTGCTGGAAACCGAGCAGGTCGCGCAGTTCCTGCACGAAGACAGTGCACACCTGATGACCCAGGCCGACCACCGTGCCTATTTGAGCATCAGTCGCGTGTACCCGATCGACGTGGAGCGCGAGCGCGCCCAGTTTGCCAGCTGGTACGAGCTGTTTCCCCGCTCGATCACCGACGATCCGGCCCGGCATGGCACTTTCAACGATGTGCATTCACGCTTGTCGATGATCCATGACATGGGCTTTGACGTGCTGTACTTCCCGCCGATCCATCCCATCGGCCGCAGCCATCGCAAGGGCAAGAACAATTCCCTGAACGCCGGCCCCGATGATCCCGGCAGCCCCTACGCAATTGGCAGCGAAGAGGGCGGGCACGAGGCGATCCACCCGCAACTGGGCAGCCGCGAGGATTTCCGCCGTCTGGTCAAGGCCGCTGCCGACCACGGCCTGGAAATCGCCCTCGACTTCGCCATCCAGTGCTCCCAGGACCACCCGTGGCTCAAGCAGCATCCGGGCTGGTTCAACTGGCGCCCGGACGGCACGATCAAATACGCGGAAAACCCGCCGAAAAAGTACCAGGACATCGTCAACGTCGACTTTTACGCGGCGGATGCGATTCCCGGCCTGTGGACCGAACTGCGCGACGTCGTGGTGGGCTGGGTGGAAGAGGGCGTGAAGACCTTCCGCGTGGACAACCCGCACACCAAGCCGCTGCCGTTCTGGCAATGGTTGATCAGTGACGTGCGGGCCAAATACCCGGAAGTGATCTTCCTGGCCGAAGCCTTTACCACCCCGGCAATGATGGCGCGCTTGGGTAAAGTCGGTTATTCCCAGAGCTACACCTACTTCACCTGGCGCAATACCAAGGCCGAACTGAGTGAGTATTTCACCCAGTTGAACCAGTCGCCCTGGCGCGAATGCTACCGGCCGAATTTCTTCGTCAATACGCCGGACATCAACCCTGGCTTCCTGCATGAGTCCGGCCGCCCAGGGTTTCTGATCCGCGCCGCGCTGGCCACCATGGGCTCGGGCCTGTGGGGCATGTATTCCGGGTTCGAATTGTGCGAGTCCGCGCCGGTGCCGGGTAAAGAGGAATACCTGGACTCGGAGAAATACGAGATCCGCCCGCGCGACTTCACTGCGCCCGGCAACATCATTGCCGAAATCGCCCAGCTCAATCGCATCCGCCGGCAAAACCCGGCGTTGCAGACGCACCTGGGGCTCAAGCTGTACAACGCCTGGAACGACAACATCCTGTACTTCGGCAAGCGCAGCGAGGACGGCAGCAATTTCGTGCTGGTGGCCATCAACCTCGACCCGCACAACGCCCAGGAAGCGCACTTCGAGTTGCCGCTATGGGAGATGGGCTTGCCGGACGACGCCCAGACCCAGGGTGAAGACTTGATGAACGGCCATCGCTGGACCTGGTATGGCAAGACCCAATGGACTCGGCTGGAGCCGCAGATGCCGTTCGGGATCTGGCGCATCACTGCTTCCTGAATCTTGCGCAGATCAACTGTGGGAGGGAGCAAGCCCCCTCCCACATTGAACGCGTTCAGTCTGTAAGAGTTTGAGCATTCCAGGAGTTTCCAATGGCGAAAAAACCCAAGGCTGCCACCTTTATCAAGGACCCGCTCTGGTACAAGGACGCGGTGATTTACCAGGTGCATGTCAAATCCTATTTCGACTCCAACAACGACGGCATCGGCGATTTTCCCGGGCTGATTGCCAAGCTCGACTACATTGCCGACCTCGGCGTGAATACCATCTGGCTGCTGCCGTTCTACCCCTCGCCACGCCGTGATGACGGCTATGACATCGCCGAATACCGTGGCGTACACAGCGACTACGGGACCATGGCCGACGCCAAGCGCTTCATAGCCGAGGCCCATAAGCGTGGGCTGCGGGTGATCACCGAACTGGTGATCAACCATACGTCCGACCAGCACCCCTGGTTCCAACGCGCCCGCAAGGCCAAACCGGGTTCGGCGGCGCGGGACTTCTACGTGTGGTCGGATGACGACCAGAAATACGACGGTACGCGGATCATCTTCCTCGACACCGAGAAGTCCAACTGGACCTGGGACCCGGTGGCCGGCCAGTACTTTTGGCACCGTTTCTATTCGCACCAGCCCGACCTCAACTTCGACAACCCCCAGGTGATGAAAGCCGTGCTGTCGGTGATGCGCTATTGGCTCGACCTGGGCATCGACGGCCTGCGCCTGGATGCAATTCCCTACCTGATCGAGCGGGACGGCACCAACAACGAGAACCTCGCCGAAACCCACGGGGTGCTCAAACAGATCCGCGCCGAAATCGACGCGAATTACCCAGACCGCATGCTGCTGGCCGAAGCCAACCAATGGCCCGAAGACACCCAACTCTATTTCGGTGACAGGAAGGGCGACGACGGCGATGAATGCCATATGGCCTTCCACTTCCCGTTGATGCCGCGCATGTACATGGCCCTGGCCCAGGAAGATCGCTTTCCGATTACCGACATCCTGCGCCAGACCCCGGAAATTCCGGCCAATTGCCAGTGGGCGATCTTCCTGCGCAACCACGATGAACTGACCCTGGAGATGGTCACCGACAAAGAGCGCGACTACCTGTGGAACTACTATGCCGCAGACCGTCGTGCACGCATCAACCTGGGTATTCGCCGGCGCCTGGCGCCGTTGGTGGAGCGCGACCGGCGCCGCGTGGAACTGCTCAACAGCCTGTTGCTGTCGATGCCCGGCACGCCGACCCTCTACTACGGCGACGAAATCGGCATGGGCGACAACATTTACCTGGGCGACCGCGACGGCGTGCGCACGCCGATGCAATGGTCCATCGACCGCAATGGTGGTTTCTCCCGCGCCGACCCGGCCAGCCTGGTGCTGCCGCCGATCATGGACGCGCAATACGGCTATCAGTCGGTCAACGTCGAAACCCAGGCCCAGGACCCGCACTCATTGCTGAACTGGACGCGGCGCATGCTGGCGGTGCGCAAGCAATCCAAGGCGTTTGGCCGTGGCAGCCTGAAAATGCTGTCGCCGAGCAATCGCCGCATCCTGGCCTATACCCGTGAGTACACCGGAGAGGACGGCCGCACTGAAACAATCCTGTGCGTGGCCAACGTCTCGCGCAGTGCCCAGGCGGCGGAGCTGGACCTGTCGGCGTTCGCCGGCATGGTGCCGGTCGAGATGCTCGGCGGTAACGCGTTCCCGCCCATCGGCCAACTGAATTTCCTGCTGACCCTGGCGCCCTATGGCTTCTATTGGTTCGTGCTGGCGGCGGAAAACCAGATGCCCAGCTGGCATGTGGAACCGGCCCAGAGCATTCCTGACTTCACGACATTGGTGTTGAAAAAACGTATGGAAGAGTTACTGGAAGACCCCTGCCGCACCACCCTGGAGCACACTTCGCTGCCGGCCTGGCTGCCCAAGCGCCGCTGGTTCGCCGGTAAGGACGCCACCATCGATAGTGTGCATATCGCCTACGGCGTGCGCTTCGGCGACGCCCAGCACCCGGTGCTGCTCAGCGAGATCGACGTCACCAGCGCGGGCCAGACCAGCCGGTATCAGCTGCCGTTCGGCTTTCTTGGCGAGGACCAGCTCACCAGCGCCTTGCCGCAACAATTGGCAATGGCCCGCGTACGGCGCAGCCGCCAGGTAGGGCTGGTCACCGACGCGTTCAGCCTCGAGCATTTTGTGCGCAGTGTGATCCAAAGCCTGCAGGCCGGCACCGTACTCAATAGCAGCGAGGGTGACCTGCGCTTTGAGGCCACGCCGCACCTGGCAGCCTTGCAGCTGACGGATGAATCAGCGGTGCGCTACTTGTCTGCCGAGCAGTCCAACAGTTCGGTGGTGGTCGGCGAGAGCCTGGTGCTCAAGCTGATCCGCAAAGTCAGTGCCGGGGTGCACCCGGAACTGGAAATGAGCGCCTACCTGACCGCAGCCGAATACCCGAACATTTCGCCGTTGATGGGCTCGATGAGCCGGCGCGACGCCCAGGGCCAGGACAACCTGCTGATGATTGCCCAGGGCTACTTGAGCAACCAGGGCGACGCCTGGAGCTGGACCCAGAACAACCTCGAACGCGCCATTCGCGACGAACTGGCCGAGGCGATTTCCGAACAGGAGCAGCATTACAACGCTCTGGGCGAACTGGCCGACTTTGCCGGCCTGCTCGGCCAGCGTCTGGGCGAGATGCACGTGGTGTTGGGCGCGCCTACCCAGAACAAGGACTTCAAGCCCGAAGTCACTTCGGTCAAGGACACCCAGGCCTGGGCCAAGGATGTGGGGGCGCAGATCGAGCGGGCCCTGCAGTTGCTCAAAGTAAATCAAAGCCAGTTGAACCCCGCCGATCAGGCGCTGGTCAGTGAATTACTGGCGCAGAAAAAAGCCATCGGCAGCCATGTCCAGGCGCTGGCGAAAGCCACGCTGGGCGGGTTGCGGATTCGCGTCCACGGTGACTTGCACCTGGGCCAGGTACTGGTGGTCAAGGGCGATGCCTATCTGATCGACTTTGAAGGCGAACCGGCGCGGCCGCTGCATGAACGGCGCGGCAAGCACAGCCCCTACAAGGACGTGAGTGGAGTGTTGCGATCCTTCGATTACGCAGCGGCCATGGCCCTGAACGTGCAAGGGGTTGATCAATCGCCGGAAGCTGACGCCGCGCGACGGCGCGTGACCGAGCGTTACCTGAGTGAAGCCCGCCAGGCATTTACCCAGGCTTATCAGGCGGCGACGGCTACACTGGCGCATGACTGGCAGGATGCCAACGGCCAGGACGCCGCGCTGACGTTGTTCAGCCTGGAGAAGGCCGCGTATGAAGTGGCCTACGAAGCGGAAAATCGCCCGAGCTGGTTGCCGGTGCCCTTGCAAGGGTTGCACGGTTTGCTCAGCGGGCTTACACCTGAATCGAAAACTGCACGCGGTGGGGAGACGTCATGAGTTTTACGCAAAGAGAACCGCTGCAGCCCAAGTTGACTGCAATGCCGGCGTCCAAGGACGTCGAGGCGCTGGTACGCGCCGAGCACCACGATCCATTCTCGATCCTTGGGCCGCATGATGATGAGCAGGGCGGGCAGTTTATCCGCGCGTTCCTGCCCGAAGCCTTGAGTGTCCAGGTACTGGCGCGTGACAGTGGCGAGCCGATCGGCAGCCTCGACGCCAGCCAGGTGCCGGGGCTGTTCGTCGGGCACTTCAGCACGCGTCAGGCTTACCTGCTCAAGATCCAGTGGGCCGGCGGCGAGCAGATCACTGAAGACCCGTACAGCTTCAACCAATTGCTGCTCGGTGAAATGGACCTGTACCTGTTTGCCGAAGGCAACCACCGCGACCTGGGCAGTTGCCTGGGCGCCCAGGTGACCACGGTCGACGGCGTGCAGGGCGTACGTTTCGCCGTGTGGGCGCCGAATGCCCGACGGGTCTCGGTGGTGGGCGACTTCAACATCTGGGACGGTCGCCGGCATCCGATGCGCCTGCGCCATCCATCGGGCGTGTGGGAGATTTTCATCCCGCGTCTGCAACCGGGGGCGGCCTACAAGTACGAGATTCTCGGTGCCCACGGCATTTTGCCGCTCAAGGCCGACCCGATGGCCCTGGCCACCCAGCTGCCGCCGGACACAGCCTCGAAGGTCGCCGCGCCATTGCAGGTGGACTGGCAGGACCATGAGTGGATGCAGGCTAGAGGTGACAAACAGAAATCCACCGCGCCGCTGTCGATCTACGAACTGCACGTAGGGTCATGGCAATGCGAGCTGGACGAGGCCGGGGAAGTGTCACGCCAGTACGGCTGGCGCGAACTGTCCGAGCGGCTGATTCCCTATGTGCAGCAACTGGGCTTCACCCATATCGAGCTGATGCCGATCATGGAGCATCCCTTCGGCGGTTCGTGGGGCTATCAGGCCTTGTCCCAGTTCGCGCCTAGCGCACGCTTTGGCTCGCCGGAAGATTTCGCATATTTCGTCAACGCCTGCCACCAGGCGGACATCGGCGTGATCCTTGACTGGGTGCCGGCGCATTTCCCGACGGACACCCACGGCCTGGCGCAGTTCGACGGCACCGCGCTGTACGAATACGCCAACCCGCTGGAAGGTTTCCACCAGGACTGGGACACCCTGATCTACAACCTGGGCCGCACCGAGGTGCACGGTTTCATGCTCGCCTCGGCATTGCACTGGCTCAAGCACTTCCACGTCGACGGCCTGCGCGTGGATGCGGTGGCCTCGATGCTGTATCGCGACTATTCGCGCAAAGCCGGTGAATGGGTGCCCAACCGTCACGGTGGCCGCGAGAACCTGGAAGCCATCGATTTCCTGCGCCACTTGAACGACGTGGTGGCGCTGGAGGCACCGGGCGCCCTGGTGATCGCCGAGGAATCCACCGCGTGGCCGGGGGTGAGCCAAAGCACCCAGCAAGGCGGCCTGGGCTTCAACTACAAATGGAACATGGGCTGGATGCACGACTCGCTGCATTACATCCAGCAAGATCCGGTGTACCGCGCCCATCACCACAACGAGCTGAGTTTCGGCCTGGTGTATGCCTGGTCCGAGCGGTTTATCCTGCCGATTTCCCACGACGAAGTGGTGCACGGCAAGCACTCGCTGATCGACAAGATGCCCGGCGACCGCTGGCAGAAATTCGCCAACCTGCGTGCCTACTTGAGTTTCATGTGGATGCACCCTGGCAAGAAGCTGCTGTTCATGGGCTGCGAGTTCGGCCAGTGGCGCGAGTGGAACCACGATCAGCAACTGGACTGGTACCTGTTGCAATACCCCGAGCACCGTGGGGTGCAAAAGCTGGTGGGCGACTTGAACCGCCTGTACCGCGAGGAACCGGCGCTGCACGAGCAGGATGACGCGCCCCAGGGCTTCCAGTGGCTGATTGGCGACGATGCGATCAACAGCGTCTATGCCTGGCTGCGCTGGAGCAAGGACAGCAAACCAGTGCTGGTCGTCGCCAACTTCACCCCGGTGCCCCGTGAGGCCTATGCGGTCGGCGTACCCGTTGCCGGGCGCTGGAGCGAAGTGATCAACAGTGACGCCGACATGTATGCCGGGTCCAACTTCGGTAATGGCGGTGCGGTACAGACCGTGGATGAGCCCCGCCACGGGCAGCCGGTGTCGCTGTCGCTGAACCTGCCACCCTTGGGTGTGTTGATTCTGCGACCACAGGAGAGTTAAACGCGCCTGGCGCGACGGATGCGGTTGTCCGGGCTACTGGCAGGGTGCCACAATGGCACCTTTGTCGTAGCACTCAGACAGGCGAATCGCATGAATAGCCATGGGCTTGGGCAAGACCCGGACCGTGTTATCGAACAGCAGGTGCGCACCGACCGTTTGCACCAGCTGTTTCGCCAGTCCTTCCCGGCGCTGTTTGGCAGCTACCTGGCCGCTCTCATGCTGTGCTGGCTGTGCTGGGAGCGCTTCGACCAGCAGCTGATCCTGATATGGCTGGTGCTGCTGGCCGGTTCGTCACTGCTGCGCCTGCAATTGTTCCTTGAATGGTTCCGCTGTCCCGACAGCGAGCGCACGCCGGCGCGGTGGGAGCGGCGTTACTGGGTGACACTGATGCTGTCGGCGGGCATCTGGGGGGGCGGGGCGCTGGCGGTGATGCCGGTGGATGACCGCGTGTCCCAGGTGCTGGTCATGCTGTTCGCCGTGGGCATGTCGGTCGGCGCGGTGTCCTGCTATTCGGCTTATCGCTACATGTCGCTGGGGTCCATGGGCCTGGTGCTGTTGCCCTGTGCCCTGTGGCTGCTGTTCCAGCCGTCGCCGATGCAGGTCGGCGTGGCGCTGGCGGTATTGGTGTTCTCGTCCTTTGTGGCGGCCGCCACGCACAAACTGTCCGACGCCCTGGAAAAAGCCTTTCGCCTGACCCGGCAAATGGAGCGCGCCCACACCATTTCAACCCACGCCTCCCAGACCGATGAGCTGACCGGGTTGATGAACCGTCGGGCCTTTTTCGAACAGGCCCAGGCGCTCTATGCCCAGTGCCGGCGCGAGCAGCAGCCGCTGTGTGTGCTGATGCTGGACATGGATCACTTCAAAACCATCAATGACACCTACGGGCACCAAGCCGGTGATCAGGTGTTGCGCCAGATTGGCAGCGTGATCAGCACCTCGTTTCGCCAGGTCGATGTGTACGGCCGCCTGGGAGGCGAAGAGTTCGCAATATTGCTGCCCAATACCTCCCTGGAAACCGCGCGCAGCATCGCCGAGCAACTGGTCCAGGCCATTGGCGACCTGAGGGCCGACCCAGTGCAGGGCTTGAGTGCCAGCCTGGGCCTGGCTTCGACCCATACCCAGGCGCTGGACTTGTATGGCTTGATGGACAGCGCCGACAAGGCGCTGTACCGGGCCAAGGCGCTGGGCCGCAATCAGGTGGCCGTGGCGGGCTGATCCTTGGCCATGGCCTTGGCCAACGCGCGCGCAACCTGTTCGGCGGAGTAGGGTTTGGCGAGGAATTCAAAGCCTTCATAACCACTGTCCGCCAGTTCTTCGCTGTATCCGGAGACCAGCACTACCGGCAGGTCCGCCCGGCGCTGGCGCATCAGCTTGGCCATGGCGACGCCGGTCATCCCAGGCATCACCACATCCGAGAACACCGCGTCGAAGGCCTGGGCGTCGTTGCCGGCCAGCGTCAGCGCCTGTTCGGCGTTGGTGGCCCAGGTGGTCTGGTAACCCAGATCCTTGAGGATCTGGCTGGCGAAGCGTCCCACCTCCAGGTTGTCCTCCACGATCAGTACATGCCGTTGGGCCAGGTCCAGCGGGGGTGTAAGGTCTTGCTCTGCGTCCTGCCGGGGCGCGGCTTCGCCTTCCACCTCGGGCAGGTACAGGGTGAACACCGTGCCTTGCCCCAGGGTGCTGGCCACATCGATATTGCCGCCCGATTGCTTGGCAAAGCCGAACACCTGCGACAAGCCCAGGCCGGTGCCCTTGCCGACGGCCTTGGTGGTGAAGAACGGCTCGAAAATGCGTTCGACGGTATCGCCGGGAATGCCCACGCCCGTGTCGGCCAGGGAAATAGCGATGTAGGGCAGGCGCGACTCGGCATCCCCGCGGATGCGCGGCAGCGGTTGCTGGGCGGCGACCTTGATGGTCAGGCTGCCCTGGCCGTCCATGGCGTCGCGGGCATTGAGGGCGATGTTGATCAGGGCGGTTTCGAACTGGCTGGGATCGATGCGCGCATAGCAAGGCTGGTCAGGCAATTGCACCTGCACCTGAATGCGTGCGCCGGTGACGCTCTCGAGCATGTCGCCGATGTTGCGCACCCGTTGGCTGACATCGAACACCTGCGGATTCAACGGCTGGCGGCGGGCGAAGGCGAGCAGTTGGCTGGTGAGCTTGCTGGCCCGCTCGACGGTATCGGACACCGCGCCCATATAGCGTTGCCGGCGTTCTTCCGAGAGCCCCGGCTGGCGCAGGAAGTCCACGGATGAGCGAATGATCGTCAGCAGGTTATTGAAATCATGGGCGACGCCGCCGGTGAGTTGGCCGATGGCCTCGAGCTTTTGCGACTGGCGCAACGCGGCTTCGGCCTGGGCGAGGGCGCGTGTGCGTTCTTCGACGCGCTGTTCCAGGGTCGCATTGAGTTCGGTATAGGCCGCCAGGCCCTCACGCACCACAGCATCGGCGCGTACGCGCTCGATATGCGCCCAGGAACGTTCGGTGACTTCGCCCAACAGCGCCAGGTCATAGGAGGACCAGTGGCGGGGCTGTTTGTCGTGCACGGCCATCAGCGCGGTGAGGCGGCCGTCTTTGATCAACGGCATACAAATGGTCGCCGTTACACCGAGTGCCTGGAAGTTCGCGGCTTCATGGGCCGGCAACTCGAGCAGGTTATTGCCGATCACCAGAGGCTCGCCGGCGCGCAGGCAGGCCACCGCGCGCTCACCGAACGCAGCCAGGCTGTAATGGCCGATGATGCTCGGCGAGCCTTGCGCCGACCAGTCGCCGCGAATGGTAAAGCTGTCTTGATCGTCTTCCATGTCGGCGTAGGCGCAAATCGACACTTGCAGGTGTTCGGCCAGCAAGCGGGTGGTCGACATCATGATCGCTTCGGGGTCGGTGGCCGTGGCAACGCTGTTGCCGATGGCGTCCAGCACGGCCAGGCGCCGGGTGAGGAAGACCGTGGCGGTGGTTTCGGTCACGGTATCGAGCAACCCCACTACCGCGCCTTTTGCATCACGGATCGGGCTGTAGCAAAAGGTGAAGTACGCTTGTTCAGGCGTGTCGTCACGCAGGATCAACAGCGGAAAGTTTTCGATATAGGTGGCCTGCCCGGCGAACGCGGTGTCGGCGATAGGGCGGATGTCATCCCATGCCTCGTGCCACACCTCGTTGAACGGACGGCCCAGGGCGTCGGGCTTGTTGCCCAGGATCGGCACGAATGCATCGTTGTGGAGCGTGATCAACTCAGGCCCCCAGACGATGGCTTGGGGAAAGCTGGAGGCGAAGCACAGCGCAACGGTTGTCTTCAACACGTCCGGCCAGTGTTCAACCGGCCCCAGGGGCGTACTGGCCCAATCATGCCGACGAACCCGCTCTGCCATTACGCTGCTGCCTTGCAGCCAATTCATCATTGGGTTCACACCTTGCTCGCTACGCGTTGTTAGGCTTTGAAGAGGTCAGACCACTTGCAACAGACCGGAATGACCTGGATCAGTTCAGCGCTATTATCTCCTAGGTGGCCCTTTGATTTCATTGCCCATTTGGCGGAACGAGTGGTCGCAGGGCTGGGCCGCCGCCCACCGTTATTGCGCGCCGAACAGCCCCGTCCAATAGATGCCCGCATCGCTTTTTGGGTCCATTGCATAGGCGGCGCCCAATTCACGAAATTGCGGGTTCATCAGGTTGGCGCAATGGCCGGGGCTGGCGAGCCAACCGTCGAGCACCTTGCGTGGGGTATCGAGGCCGGCGGCGATGTTTTCGCCGATGTTTTTTGCGATATACCCGGCCAGCTCGGCGCGATCGCCGGGGGTACGGCCGTCGTGGTCGAGATGATCGAAAAAGTTGCCGTTGGCCATGTTGCGGGTATGGCTGTTGGCGGCACCGGCCAGATCGTCGTTCCACGACAGCGGCGTGGTCGCGGTGAACGCCTGGGTGCCGCACTGGCGCGGCTGGGCGCGGGCGGCGTTGATCAGGTCGAGCAGTTTGCGGCCTTCGGTCTGCCAGTCGCCCAGGCCGCTGGTCAGCAGCGGGCGGGCGAGCACAATGCGCCAGTCCTGGCCGCTGTTGCTCACGCCGATGTCGACGAATTGCGGGTCGAGTACCACGCGACAGAAGCTTTCACGCACCGCTTTCATGGCGGCCTCGGCATCCCTGGGCCCGGACAGGCTGATGGCCTGCACGTTGACCATGGGGTACGCGGCCCGCGCCAGCGACTGCTGCAAATCGCCGACATTGGTGGCCGGCAGCACCAGCCGTGTATCACTGTTCAGCGGCGGCAACTCCTGGGAACCCTGGTCGCCGCAGCGCTGCACCTGGCTGCGGTACTGGTTGATCTGTTGTACCAACTGACTTTCTTCATTCGCCATCGCGCTGGCGCAGAACACCGTACTGGCGGCCAGCGTCGTAAGACCCATCATCAATGACAGAACGCGCATGGACGTTACCCTTGAGCTTGAAAGTGCCCATGATGCGCGATCCAGGTGCGTGCATGCACCCGTTGGTCCGAACTTTTTTTGTTCAATGCTTGAGTGCCGGCTGTTGAGGGCCGAGGCTTCACGGCGTGCAACAGGTACAATCGCCACTGCCTTGACGTGAAACCCCAGGAATTTGCATGTTCAGCCTTACCCGCTACACCACGCCGTGCCCCGAATCGGTCAACAGCCAGATCCTGCAGCTGGTGGTCGACAACCTCACCGACATCAGCAGCGTGGCACTGGCGCCCAGCAACCTGCTCTACAACATTTACCAGTACGCCATCGGGTTTGAGGTGCACCTGTACCTGGAGGCGCTGGATGGATCGAAGGGCATCAGCGTTGAACTGCTCGTGGCGATGCAGGAGGAGACCGTCGTTGGCTTTTGCCTGTACCTCCCGGTGAAGGACGACCCTCAAGCCTGTGGCGTGGCCTTTATGGCCGTGCACTCGGCTTTCAGGCGCCAAGGCGTGGCCCGGGCCATGCTGGGTGACGTGTTGGCGCGCTATCCCCATGGGGAGCTGGCGTGCTCGGTGGAGAAGGTCCCGGCATTCGAAGCGATGGGCTTCCAGGTGCGCGGCGCGCGTGGCACCCAAGTGCTGATGAATACGCGGGACTACGGCACCGATGGGTTGATGGGCGTGCTCGACGTGGCGGCTATCTACAGCTCATTGGAAGTGCGGCAGATCCATACCTACCTGCTGCAAAAGCACGGAAAGCGCGCGATGGTGGACGCGGAAAAGCAGCGCGACCGGCACCTGGATCAATTGACGCGCAAGGTGCAGCGGTTTGTAAACGAACGCTTGGGTTGAGAACCGGTGACACTGTGGGAGGGGGCTTGCTCCCGATGGCGGTGTGTCAGTCACCTATCAATCGACTGAACCACCGCTATCGGGAGCAAGCCCCCTCCCACATTGATCTGCTTTTAGCCGATGACCTTTCCAGCCTCAGGCGGCGCCGCGCTTGACCATCGCCAGGATGGTCGCCAGCAGTTCCTGCTGCGCTTCTTCGCGGCTGATTTCCGCGCTGGCTGCGGCATGGGACAAGGCTTCGGCCGCGCCCAGCATGGCGCGCAGGCCCGCTTGGGAAAGCGTGCCTCCCGGCGCGAAGGGCGCCAGGGCATCGCGGCATTTGTCGAGGAAGATGGCCTCGTACTTGCGCTTGAGCGCCTCCAGCTCCGGCGAGCCCCTGAGCGCCGCCGTTACCCCCGGAATCTCGCGGCCCTGCAGCAACACGCAATCCACATAGGACGAGGCGATCACCCACGCGCGCGCTTCAAGCGTCGCGCTGCTGGCCTCGATGGCGTCGACAAACACCTGGTTCTGGCGCCCATCGAAATCTTCATACAGCGCGGCCAACAGGCCCGAGCGGTTGACGAAATGATCGTACACCACCGGTTTGGTCACCCCGGCCAGCTCGGCCAGGCGCCCCAGGGTCAGGGCGTCGGTGCCTTCCTCGCGCACCAGTTGCCAGGCGGTTTCCAATAACTGTTGCAGGCGTTCTTCGCGGGAAAGACGCCGACGCGGGGCAGGGGATTGTTCGCTTGACATGCTTATATACCAAAAGTAACTTAAATAAGGTAACTTACTAAAAGTAGCTTAAGCCTAAAAGGAGTCAATGTCATGCATGCACTCATCGTTGTGGCTCATCACGACAGCCAATCCCTGACGCACAGCGTGGCCGCGCACGTGGGTGGCGGTTTGAGCGCCTCCGGGCACACCTTTGAAATCGCCGACCTCGCTGCCGAAGGCTTTGACCCGCGCTACACCGCCGCCGACCACCGGGTACACCGCAGCCGGGCCACGCCGCCGGCGGATGTCCTCGCCGAACAGGCCCGCATCGAGCGCGCCGACGCGTTGGTCGTGGTGTTCCCGATCTACTGGTGGTCCATGCCGGCGTTGCTCAAGGGCTGGATCGACCGTGTCTTCGTCAACGGCTGGGCGATCGATTACGGCCCGGATACACCGGTGACCAAGAAGTTGCGGCACTTGCAGGTGCACCTGCTGGCCCTGGGGGCTGCCGATGCCGATGCCTTCGACCGGCACGGTTATGCCCAGGCCATGCGCACGCAGATCGACTACGGGATCTTCGACTACTGCGGAGCGCAAGTGTTGACCTCGCAGTTGCTGCTGGAGTCGGAAAGCGACAGTGCTGAGGCGCATCTGCGCAAGGCCAGGGAGACAGGACAGACGCTGTTTGTGCGCGAGACGTTAGCGGGGTGATTCAAACGTCGCGAAACAGGTCGTGGGCGTCCAGCAAGCGGTAGGCAATCTCCGGCTGCTTCTCCAGGCCGCGACGGATCGCCGCTGGAATCGATTGGCGGGTCTTGCGACACAGGCCGGGCAGCTCGTCGATGACGATCTGGATCCCGCGCATGCTCTTGACCTCGGTGTGGCCCGGCGCGATATGCAGGCGGATGCCCAACTGTTCGAACATCCGCTGCTGCAGATGCTCGAGGTCCTGCAGGCTCTTGAGGTTCTCCAGGCGCTCGAGCAGGCGTTTTTCTTCCTGGCGTGTCAGGTTGAGAATGCGCAGGTCGGGCTCGGGCGCCTCCAGTAAACGTTCGCGCTCGCAGTCACAGGCGCCGGGCGGGCAGGGTTGGCGAATGGTCATGTGCGTGCCCTCCCTGAACCTGCGCTGTTGTCTTAGTAGCTGAGCGTTACGCCAAGGCTGCCCAGGGCTTTCCAGTATCCAGGGTAGGTCTTGGCCACGCAGTCCGGGTCCTGAATGCGAATGCCCGCGACTTTCAGCCCGGCCAGGGCAAAGCACATGGCGATGCGGTGGTCGGCGTGGGTATCGATCAAGGCGTTGCAGGACGTGCCTGCCAGGGCCGGGTCAGCCGCAACCAGCAGATCGTCGCCCTCGATGGTCGCCAGGCCCGGACGGATTGCGTTGAGGCCATCGTGCAGCGCCTGCACGCGGTCACATTCCTTGACGCGCAGGTTGGCCAGTTCCGTGAAACGCACCGGGGTATCGTTGAACGCGGCGAGCACCGCCAGGGTCGGAATGGCGTCCTGCATTTGCGAGCCCACCACCGTCGCCTGCATGTTCGGGAACTGGGCGATAAGCGCCTGGGCCTTGGCGTCCGGCTGGGTGAACGCCTCGGCGGCGACACCGATGTCGATACGGCCGCCGGTCAATACCTCTGCGGCCCACAGGTAGGTGGCTGCGGAGGCGTCGGGTTCGATCAGGTAATCATGGGCGGTGTAGCCGGTCGGGGCCACGCGCCAGGTGGTGTCGTCGACGGCTTCCACCTGGGCGCCGAAGGCACGCATGCAGTCCAGCGTCAGGTCCACATAGCCACGGGCGCCGATGTCCTTGCCGGTCAGGGCGACTTCAATCGGCGCTTCGCCGCATGCCGCGAGCATCAGCAGCGCCGAGACATACTGGCTGGACAGGCCGCCATCGATCTCGAAACGCTTGGCCTGGACTTTGCCCACGCCGTGCACGGTCACCGGTGGGCAGCCGGTCGGGCTGTCGACCTGGATGCCGTTCTGGCCGAGGGTGGCGAGCAGCGGCCCGATCGGGCGCTTTTGCATGTACTCGTCGCCGTCCAGCACCACGGTGCCGTGCACGGTCGCCACGGCAGCGGTGAGAAAGCGCATGGCGGTGCCGGCATTGCCGAGGAACAGCGGTTGTGGCGGCAATTGCAGTTTGCCCTGGCCTGTGACCACGAACGTAGTGTCGTCCGGCTCGTCGATACTCACGCCCATCTGCCGCAGGGCCACCGACATGTGACGGGTGTCGTCGCTCTTCAGGGCGCCGCTCAAGCGGCTGGTGCCCTTGGCCAGGGCCGCCAGCAGCAGGGCGCGGTTGGTAATGGATTTGGAGCCGGGGGGCGCGACCTTGCCATTGAGAGGAAAGTTGGGCGGGGTAACGGTCACGGTTTTCTGCGAACTCAAGGGACAAGGCTCCTGATCAAGGCGAGGTGGCATGGAGTGGCCGACGGGGCGGACCCGAATAATCGGCCAAAGGTGCGGTGCTTGTCGAGATTTAGCGCTTGCTCAGCCAGTAATCGTGCAGCGCCCGCGCCGCCGGTTCTATTTCGCTGACCCGCTGCTGATGGGCCTGCACATCCAGGTCCGTCGGTAATTCGAAATTATCCTGCTCGGCGCACCAGGAGATTTTCTCGAACTGAGTGGCCAGTTCGGCGGGCAGCGGCGGCCAGTTGCCGATGGCCGCGCCACGGATATAGCCGAAGCACCATTCTTCGGCGAGGGTCACGGCCTGGCCCTGGTGCTCTTTTTCATCGAACAGCGCCTTGAACGCCTTGGAATTGCCGGCCAGTTGCGCCGCCAGCGTATTGAAGTGGCGTACACACAGGTCCAGGACCTGCCCGGCCTCTTCGGGGCTTTCCCAGTCCGGGTTCTGCCCGCCCCAGATGGCCGGAAACCACTCGGCGATATCCACCTGCGTCGGGCTCGATACCAGCGCGGTGAAATAGCCGTCGAGTTCGGCGACGTTGAGCACCGAAAGGTCGTCGCCGTACTTGAGCAGGGTTTCTTCGATCTGGTCGAACTCGGCGGGGGTGAGCGGCTGGGCGTGCATGGGGCATATCCTTCAAACGTCGAACGCCGCGGTGGGGCGGCTTAAAGCGCCAAGGATGGCGCCTGGCAAGGTTTTTTGCCAGTCCCGCTTTTGGCCGATGCGCCGTTGCCTGCCCTTGTTATAGTTCGGGCCTTATCACTCGCCAGTCAGGGATCACGGCCATGTCCGAATACCAAGCGTTCGTAGTGGAACTCAGCGGCAACGTTGCCCATGTGCAGATCAATCGCCCGGAAAAGATCAACGCGATGAACGCGGCGTTCTGGCGCGAAATCATCGAGATCTTCCAATGGGTCGACGACACCGATGCCGTGCGCGCCGTGGTGCTCAGTGGTGCCGGCAAGCACTTTTCTTCCGGCATCGACCTGATGCTGCTGGCCTCGGTGGCCAATGAGTTGGGCAAGGATGTGGGCCGCAATGCGCGCCTGCTGCGGCGCAAAATCCTCGGGCTGCAAGCCTCGTTCAATGCGGTCGACAACTGCCGCAAGCCGGTACTGGCAGCGATCCACGGCTACTGCATCGGCGGCGCCATTGACCTGATCAGCGCCTGCGACATGCGCTACGCCGCCGAGGACGCGCAGTTCTCGATCAAGGAAATCGACATGGGTATGGCCGCCGACGTCGGCACCTTGCAACGCCTGCCCCGCATCGTCGGCGACGGTATGTTGCGCGAACTGGCCTACACCGGTCGTCAGTTCGGTGCCGAGGAAGCGCGCAGCATCGGCCTGGTCAACCGCGTGTTTGCTGACCAGGCCAGCCTGTTGGCCGGGGTCATGGCCATTGCCCATGAAATCGCCGCCAAGTCGCCGATTGCCGTGGCCGGCACCAAGGCCATGATCAGCTATATGCGCGACCACACTCTCAACGACGGCCTGGAATACGTTGCCACCTGGAACTCGGCTATGTTGCAATCCAACGACCTGCGCGTGGCCATCGCGGCCCATATGAGCAAGCAGGCACCCGAATTCTTGGATTGATCGATATGACCCCAGGCTGGATTACCACAACGCTGTTGGACAATGACGCTGCCGGCGGCTGGGCCGTCGCCCGCAGCCGCGACGGCTTTTTGCAGGATGCCAATGGGCCTCTGTTCCCTCGGGAGTGGCTCAAGCGCCAGGACCTGTCGGTGTTTGCCGAACACGGCATCGGTCACCTCGATGGCGAGCCGGTGTACCTGCTGGAACTCGACAGCGCTGGCGAAGTACCGGGTTGCAGCTGGCAAGGCCTGCGCGGCTTTATGCTGCAAGGCGACCACACCCTGTACAAAGTGCTGGGCTATGCCGCGCAGATCGGCACCTGGGCGCGCGAGCATCGGTTCTGCGGCAGTTGCGGCCAGGCCATGGTCCAGGTGCCACGGGAGCGGGCGATGTACTGCCAACCCTGCGACCTGCGCAGCTATCCGCGAATTTCGCCGAGCATGATCGTGCTGGTGACCCGTGGCGATGAGGTTCTGCTGGCCCGTTCGCCGCGCTTTGTCACCGGCGTCTACAGCACCCTGGCCGGCTTTGCCGAGCCGGGTGAGTCGGCCGAAGACTGTTTGATCCGCGAAGTGCGCGAAGAAGTGCAGCTCGAGGTGAAGAACCTGCAGTACATGGGCAGCCAGTGCTGGCCGTTCCCGCATTCGATGATGCTGGGTTTCCATGCCGAGTATGCCGGTGGCGATATCGTGCCCCAGGCCGACGAGATCGAAGACGCGCAGTGGTTCAACATCCACGACCTGCCACCGTTGCCGGCGTCACGCTCGATTGCGCGTTACCTGATCGACCTGTATGTGGCCCGTCGCTTAGGCCACGCTGAACCAGTGCTGCCAGGCTAGGCGCACCGTCAGGCCGAGCACCACGGTGATGAATACCGGGCGAATGAACTTGGCGCCGCCGCTGATTGCGCTGCGCGCGCCAAAGAACGCGCCGCCCATCACCGAGATACCCATTGCCAGGCCGACCACCCAGTCCACCGAGCCGTTGATGATAAACACTGTCAGCGCCGCGGCATTGCTGACGAAGTTCATGCTGCGCGCCACGCCGCTGGCCTTCACCAGGTCGATCGGGTGCAGCAGCATGGTGCTCACGGTCCAGAACGCACCGGTTCCGGGCCCGGCCACGCCGTCGTAGAAGCCCAGGCCGAAGCCCTGGGTAGCCTGCCATTTCTTCTTGATCGGCGCCTCGGCGTCCAGCGGTGCCTTGGGCGTGCCGCCGAACAGCAGGTACACCCCGCAGGCGAACACAATCACCGGCAGCATCTTGTTCAGGGTCTCGGCGGGCAAATAGTGCGCGACCACGGCGCCGGTCAGCGCGCCGATCAAGGTGCCGACGATGGCATGCACCCACTGGCGCGGGTGGAACAGCTTGCGGCGGTAGAACGTGAAGCTGGCGGTGGCCGAGCCAAAGGTGGAACTGAGTTTATTGGTGCCCAGCACCAAGTGCGGCGGCATGCCGGCTGTCAACAGGGCAGGGGTGGTAAGCAAGCCACCCCCGCCGGCGATGGCATCGATGAAGCCGGCGATAAAAGCCACGACGGCGAGAATGGCGAGGGTAGTCAGGTCAACGCTGAGTTCGAAGGGCATGGGCAGGGCTTATTGTTGGGTGAGCACGCAGGCCCGCCATCTTACCTGCCGGATGTGCGCATAACCAAATGTGGGAGGGGGCTTGCTCCCGATGGCGGCCTGTCAGTGACAAATAAGCTGACTGATCCACCGCTATCGGGAGCAAGCCCCCTCCCACATTTTACTGTGTTCGCCTGGCTATTTATGGGTTCCCATCCACTCCAACGCCGTGCGCCAGATGCAAATGCTCAGGAAGTACGCCGACATCAGCGACCATAAGCCGAACGTCCACGGGTTGGTGTTCGGATAATCCACCACCATCAGGAAGCTGCACAGCAGCCAGATTGTGGTTACCGCGATATTGATCGGCATGAACCGCTTGACCCGGAACGGGTGCAGGAACTTCATCGGCGTCACGGTCAGCAGCGCCAGGCCGATTACAGTGAGCAAGGTGATCCAGGCGTCGGGCTGGATGATGTATACACACAAGGCCACCACGTTCCATGCCGCCGGGAAGCCGACGAAATAGTTGTCCTTGCTCTTCATGTTGACGTTGCAGAAGCAGAACAGCGACGACACCAAAATCACCGACACCGCAAACAGGTGGGTGAATTCCGGCAGATCGATATAACGGTAGATAAACAGTGCCGGGATGAATACGTAGGTGAGGTAATCGATCACCAGGTCCAATACCGAGCCGTCAAAGCTGGGCAATACCGTGCTGACGTTGACCCGTCGCGCCAGGGAGCCGTCGACGCCATCCACCACCAGTGCCAGGCCCAGCCACAGCAGGCAGGCCTTGGGGGAGTTTTCCAGCAGCGCCAGGGTGGCCAGGAATGCCAGTACCACACCGGTGGCGGTAAAGCCGTGGGCGCCCCAGGCTTTGATTCTGGCTACATGCAGGGTCGATATCACGGGCGGTTCTCCAAAGGGTCAAACGGGGCAGCCGACAGCGTAACGCTGTCGAGTCTGGCCGGGGAATGCAGGTATCGACCGGGAAGGCAGGGATAAGGTTCACCGCCCGGCGTATGCCTTAGCGTAGCAAGCGTAGGACTTTTCGGCATCAGCCTTGGCGAAACACCAGGGCCTTCAACCCGCTTTGCGGGTCGATATCCGGGAATTCCGGTGGGTTTGCCAAGCGTTCTACAAAGCCCAGGCCCGGTGCCTCGCGGGTGACGCCGTCGATCAGGAAGTCTTCGCCAAACGCCGGATCGTTCATGCACGCCAGCACCGTGCCCTGGGCCGTGAGCAAATCCGGCAGGCGGCGCAGTACGCGCTGGTAATCCTTGGTCAACAGAAAGCTGCCCTTCTGAAAGGACGGCGGGTCGATGATCACCAAGTCATAGGGGCCGCTGTTGGTGACTTTGGCCCAAGACTTGAACAGGTCGTGGCCCAGAAAGCTTACCTTGCTCAAGTCGTGACCATTCAGGCGATGGTTGTCACGGCCACGGCTCAGGGCGCCACGGGCCATGTCCAGGTTCACCACATGGTCGGCGCCGCCTTCGATAGCGGCCACGGAGAATCCGCAGGTGTAGGCAAACAGATTAAGCACGCGCTGGCCCCTGGCCTGCTCGCGCACCCAGTTGCGCCCGTAACGCATGTCGAGGAACAGGCCGCTGTTCTGCTTTTTACCCAGGTCGATCAGGTAACGCAGGCCGCCTTCGGTGATGGTCAGCTCATCGATTGCCTGGCCCACCAGCCACTCGGTGGTGCTTTGCGGCAGGTAGCGGTGTTGCAGGGCCACGGTATGGGCACCGAAACTTGCCCAGTCGATCTGCAACAACTGCTGTTTCAGGGCCTGCAGATGCTCGGTTTCCTTGAACAGCGCTACCAGCACCACGCCTTGCAGCCAGTCCACCGTCACCTGCTCAAGGCCCGGCCAGCAGCGGCCACGGCCGTGAAACAGGCGCCGGGTTTCAGCCGGAGCGCTGGCCAGGGCGGTGAGCAGATGGGCGTGCAGGGTAGCGAGTGCGTCTGGGGTCATCGTTGAGCGTCAGTCGTTGAGCGGGCGGCATTTTAAACACAATTGCGCGTCAGAGCGTGGCGATCAGGGCTGGACCAAAGGAATCGCGCAGAAAAACCGGCGCGATATAGCGCTCGTAATGTGCCTCGGACAACAGGAAAAACTCCCGGTCAATCGCATCGCGCAGGTCCGTGAGGCTACGTTCACGAAACTCCGGCAGCAACGCCAACCCATAGGCGTCCAGCTTCGACATCACCCGCGCACCCCGCGCAATCAGCTGGTATGCCCAGCAATACGGCGACTGTTGCGGCATGAAGCGAATCTTGCGGTCTTCCAGTTGTTGGCGCAGACGCTGCGGGTCGACCACTTCCAGCTTGCTGGCCATGACCTGCACCAGCAACTGCTCGAGGCGCAGCCACACCGCGTGTTTTTCCTCGGCGTTATAGCCGTTCCACTGGATCACTTCGTGGTGGTAACGCTTGCAGCCCCGGCAGACCAGGTCACCGTAGACGGTGGAGCACAGGCCTACACAGGGCGTCTTGATGGTTTGGTTGGGCATAAAAGGCAATTTCGTTCTCAATGTGGGAGGGGGCTTGCTCCCGATAGCAGTGGTTCAGTTAAAGCAGCTGTGACTGATACACCGCTATCGGGAGCAAGCCCCCTCCCACATGTTGGATCTGTGCTGTTAAATCAATCCCAGCTCAAAGCGCCGCCGGTCTGATACTCGATCACACGGGTCTCAAAGAAATTCTTCTCTTTCTTCAAGTCCATAATCTCGCTCATCCACGGGAAAGGGTTAGTCGTGCCTGGATACTCTTCCTTCAACCCAATCTGCGACAAACGACGGTTAGCGATGAACTTGAGGTAATCCTCCATCATCGCCGCATTCATGCCGAGCACGCCGCGTGGCATGGTATCGCGCGCATATTCGATCTCCAGCTGGGTCCCTTGCAGGATCATCTGGGTCGCTTCTTCCTTCATCTCGGCATCCCACAGGTGCGGGTTTTCGATTTTGATCTGGTTGATCACGTCGATACCGAAGTTCAGGTGCATCGACTCATCGCGCAGGATGTACTGGAACTGCTCGGCCACGCCGGTCATTTTGTTGCGGCGGCCCATGGAGAGGATCTGGGTGAAGCCGCAATAGAAGAAGATGCCTTCCAGTACGCAGTAGTAGGCGACCAGGTTGCGCAGCAGTTCCTTGTCGGTGTCGACGGTGCCGGTTTCGAACTTCGGATCGGAGATCGAACGGGTGTACTTCAGGCCCCAGGCCGCTTTCTTCGCGACCGATGGAATCTCGTGGTACATGTTGAAGATCTCGCCTTCATCCATGGCCAGGGATTCGATGCAGTACTGGTAGGCGTGGGTGTGGATCGCTTCTTCGAAGGCCTGGCGCAGGATGTACTGACGGCACTCCGGGTTGGTGATCAGGCGGTACACGGCCAGCACCAGGTTGTTGGCGACCAACGAATCCGCCGTGGAGAAGAAGCCGAGGTTGCGCATGACGATGCGGCGTTCGTCGTCGGTCAGGCCTTCGGGGTCTTTCCACAGGGCGATGTCGGCGGTCATGTTGACCTCTTGCGGCATCCAGTGGTTGGCGCAGCCGTCGAGGTACTTCTGCCAGGCCCAGTCGTACTTGAAGGGCACGAGTTGGTTGAGGTCGGCGCGGCAGTTGATCATGCGTTTTTCGTCAACGGCGACGCGGGCGGAGGCGCCTTCGAGTTCGGCGAGGCCTTCGGCGACGTCGAGTTTGTCCAGGGCTGCCTTGGCGCGCACGATGGCGGCGGAGTCATTGGCGGTGACGGCGCGGGCTTCGATGGCGGCGGCAGCGCCGGCACCGTCGAGGCGGTCCATGTTGGCTTCGGTGGCGTGGCCGGCGTTGGCGCCTTTGATCACGGGGGCAACGCTGTCTTCGCTGTCGACTTCATCCCAACTCAGCATCGAAATACTCCTTCCTGATCTGTTTTGACGGTGCGTGGAACCGTCCAAAAAATATGCGGTTTGCAGGCTTCAAGGCATTGAAATACGGCGCATAGTGTGGTCGGAAATTACCGAGACTGCACACTATATAGTGGTCCGTTCTGTTTGTGGGCACACTATATGGTGTGTGGCGGCGATGGTCAACGCGCAAGTCGGAGCCTGGGCGTTGACCGCTGGAAGGGAAAACTCAGATGACGTGGGCGTGTTGCAGCTCGGTCAGGCACAGCGCCTTGAGCCGGGCCAGCGACGGATCGCGCCGGTCCCGCGGGTGCGGCAAATCCACCGCCAGCACCTGGCGAATGCTGCTGGGCCGATTGCCCATCACCAATACCCGGTCGCTGAGGTACAGCGCCTCGTCCACATCATGGGTCACCAGCAGCAAGGCGATGGCATGGTGTTCGGCCAGTTGCAGCAGCAGGTCCTGCAGCTTCATGCGCGTGAACGCATCCACGGCGCTGAACGGTTCATCCAGCAGCAATACCTGCGGCCGTGAATACAGGCCCCGTGCGATCGCGACCCGTTGCGCCATGCCGCCGGACAACGCCTTGGGCAGCGCCTGGGCAAAGCCCGTGAGGCCGACTTCTTCGATCAACTGCGTGACCCAGGCCTTGTCGTAGTGATTGTCCGCGCTGAATCCGATGTTTTGCTCCACCGTAAGCCAGGGCATCAACCGTGGTTCCTGGAACACGAAGGCCACCTCGCCGTTGGGGCTGTGCAGTTCGCCCTGGTAGTCGTTGTCCAGTCCCGCGACAATGCGCAACAAGGTGCTTTTGCCGCACCCGCTGGGCCCCAGCAGGCTCACGGTTTCGCGCGGTTGCAAGGCTAGGCGCACATCGTTCAAGACGGTGGCGCTGTCGAAGCTTTTGCGCACAACGTGAATGCCCAGCAGCGGTTGCACACTCATTGTCCGGCTCCCTGGAAGGTGTCGCGCCAGGCCAGGCAGCGCTTTTCCAGTGCCGCGAGCAGGCCATCGCTGACCTTGCCGAGCAGCGCCAGTACGATGATCGCCGCCAGCACGATATCCGGCCGCGAGGTTTCCCGCCCATCGCTGAGCAAGTAACCCAGCCCTTTGGTGGCCGCGATCAACTCGGCCGCCACCAGAAACATCCAGGCCAGGCTCAGGCCGCTGCGCAACCCGGTAAACAGGCCGGGCAGGGCCGCCGGTAAGAGGATGCGACGTACCAGGCGGCGCCGATTGAACCCATACATTTGCCCGACTTCCACCAACTTGCGATCGATATCGCGGATGGCCGCAACGCCATTGAGGTACACCGGAAAGAACGCGCCAATCGCGATCAGCACGATCTTGGAGGTCTCGTCGATGCCCAGCCACAACAGCAGCAACGGCACCCAGGCCAGGCTCGGGATCGAGCGCAACCCGGCGAAGGTCGGCTCCAGATAGGCCTCGGCTTCGCGGCTCAAGCCCACCCAGGCGGCAAACACCAACGCAAGGCTCGCACCAATGGCAAAACCCAGCAGCACTCGCACCAGGCTGGCGCTGATGTGTTTCCACAGCGCGCCTTCGGCGAGGTCCGCCAGGGTCACGGCGATCTCGCTGGGCGCCGGCATCTGGTACGACGGCAGCCAGCCGACGCGCACCACCGCCTCCAGCACCAACAGGATCAGTACGGGCACCACCAGGCCCTTGAGCCGTTGCGGCCAGGCGCTGCGCTTGATCTGCCGTGGCGCGGCGAGGGGCAAGGCTTGGGTTTTGCTGGTCATCACGCGCTCCTTAGCGGCCGAACGAGGTGTCGAGCAACTGGTCGATCACCTGGTCCACGTTCACCCCTTTGCGCACCAGCTCTTCGGACACCAGGATCGGCGCGGCGGCCTTGGAGGCGAGCACATCCTTGCTGCTCAAGAACGGTGTGCTCAGGTCGGTACGCGACAGCTGCAGCTTGGCCACTTCCAACGGCAGGCCGGATTCATCGGCGAGCAGCTTGGCGAACTCATCCGGGTGCTTGACCGCCCAATCCCGGGCCTTTTCATAGGCGCCCAGTACCGTGGTGATGGTCTGCGGATGCGCCTTGGCGAACTGCTCGGTGACGCTGACCACGCCGTAGCTGTTGAAGTCCTTGTTGCGGTACAGCAGGCGCGAACCGGCCTGTATCTGGCTGGCGGCCATATGCGGGTCGAGGCCGGCCCAGGCGTCAACGTCACCTTTTTCCAGGGCGGTGCGGCCGTCCGGATGCTGCAGGTGCACCAGTTCCACATCGTCCTTGTTCAGCCCGGCCTGTTGCAGGCTGCGCAGGGTGAACAGGTAGGGGTCGGTGCCTTTGGTAGCGGCGATTTTCTTGCCCTTGAGGTCGGTGACGCTGTTGAAGGGCGAATCCTTGCGCACCACCAGGGCCGTCCACTCGGCGCGGCTGTACACATACACCGATTTGATCGGGCTGCCGTTGGCCCGGCTCAGCACCGCGGACAAACTGGCGGAAGAGGCGAAATCCACGCCGCCGCTGTTGAGGTATTCCAGCGAACGGTTACTGCCCTGGCTCAATACCCAGCCTACCTTGGAATTCGGCAAGGCTTGTTCAAGCCAACCAAAATGCTTGAGCACCAGGCTGACGGGCGAGTAGTAGGCGTAGTCGAGATTGACTTTTGCCGGATCGGTGTCGGCGGCCTGGGCCATTGGTTGCAGGCACAGGGCGAGGGCGCATGCGCCAAGTAAGCGTTGGGCGAAGGGTTTCATGGAACAGCTCCGGGCACGTGGGCGTTTAGAGAGGCTTTCTTATATTCAGAAAATTAGTTCGCATGTTCCATCATGCTTTTCAGGAATATGCAGTCTCTGTGCCACCTGCGTTGTCGCGTGTTTGCGCGTGTGTGCCGAGTGGAGGCTGTGGCGGATGCAGGCAGATTGTTGAAGTGCTGTTGGCTGGGCAACAGTTTTTATATATCCATATCGAATAAATAAAGAGTTATATATTCCTTTTATTGTTCTTTCCGAAAGCGCATTTTGAGTGCCTGCGCATTCGTGCGGATTGACTCAACAGCCAAAAGGAAAGCCGACATGACCATTAAAGCGATCAATGTGCGCAACCAGTTCAAGGGCGTGATCAAGGAAATCCTGCTGGGTGAAGTGGTGTCGGAAATCGACGTGCAAACCGCGTCCGGCATCGTCACGTCGGTGATCACCACCCGCTCGGTGCGTGACCTGGAGTTGAAGGTGGGCAGTGAAGTGATTGCCTTTGTGAAATCCACCGAAGTGTCGATCGCCAAGCTTTAAAAAGCCTCAGGCGGGCGCTTTCAGTCGACGCGATCAAACACGCTGGCGACGTCTTCGCGACTGAGTACCCCTTTACCGGGTCCGTCGAGCAATTTGAAGGTGCCATCGGCATTGATTGTGATGCCGGTGGAACTGGCCAGAGTCACTGCCGCGCCTGAGCGGCCGTTGAGCAGGTCCCGTAGCGGCTGCTCGCCGTGCAGGGTTTGCCCGATGGTCGTTGCCATGCCTTGCAGGGAACTTGAATTCACCCCGGCTACCAGGATCACATGACTGTTCTTGTCCAGCGATGCCTGCAATCTGTGCATCAATGCTCGAGTATCGCTATTTCCCGGATTCAGGCCCAGTTCCAGATTACTGCCGGTAAGATGCATCAAGGTGCGATTCTGGTAGGTGGATCCGTTCCAGCCGGTGAGCACTGCCAGCGCCGAGCAGTCCGACAACCCGCGGGTAGCGAGCGGGTCGTGGCCTCCATTCAAAGAGACTGACCGGCCCATTTCAACCTCCACAGTCTTGATGTCTGAACGCGCGCCGGGCGGGTTAGCCAGAGGATGTTTCAGCCCCACAAAGCGCATCAATCGATGCGATGCGGTGGAGGCAGCGGCCTTTAGAGCCGAGCCCGTTGGTGCAGGTTCGCGCGGTGACGGGTTCGGCTTGAATGATTCTGTGAATTGCACAGGGCCGTTGGTTGCAGGGCGTGTCGACAGCATAGGGCGCAAAGCTCCGGGAAAGGTTCAGCCGCACAAGGGGATTCCCTTGAGTGCTGAAAAAGCCTTTCGCGGTTCCAGCCCATTCAGCGGTTTTTCAGGCTGCGTTCCATACGTTGCAGACCCTCTTCCAGCATCGACCGTGGGCAGCCGAAGTTCAGGCGCACGAACTGCTGGCTGTCATCGCCGAACTCAATGCCGGCGCTCAACCCGACCTTGGCCTGTTCCAGGAAGAACTGCTGCGGGTCTTCCAGGCCCAGGGCGCTGCAATCGAGCCAGGCCAGGAAGGTGCCTTGTGGTGCATGCATCACCACGCCGGGCAGGCGGGTGTGCACGGCATCGAGCAGGTAATCACGGTTGGCTTGCAGGTAGTGCTTCAGCGCGTCGAGCCAGGCGCCGCATTGGCTGTAGGCGGCGCGGGTAGCTTCCAGGCCCAGGGGGCTGACGCTGTCGACCATGCCGCAACGGGCCTGGTTGAAACGCTCGCGGATTTCGGCATTCTGCACCACGGCGAAACAGGTCTTCAGGCCGGCCACGTTATAGGCCTTGCTCGCCGACATCAGCGTGATGGTGCGCTGGGCAATCTCTTCGCTGAGGCTGGCAATCGGGATATGCCGACGGCCGTCAAAGCACAGTTCGGCGTGGATTTCATCGGAGATGATCAGCGCACCGCTTTCCAGGCAGGCATTGGCCACGGCCAGCAGTTCTGCATGAGGGAAGACTTTGCCGATGGGGTTGTGCGGGTTGCTCAACAGCAGCGCACCGGCGCCGCTCAGTGCCTGGCGCAGCGCCGGCAGGGGCGTGCGGTATTCGCCCTCGATCCACTCGAACGGGAGTTCAATGCGTGGCAAATTCCAGTGGCCGGGCGCCAGGCGAATCGGCCGATAGTTGGGGGTTTGCAGCACCACCGGCTGGCCTGGCTGGACAAACGCGTGCAGGGCCATATTGAAACCCGGCTCGACGCCGGGCAGGAACAGCAGCTCATCCGGTTGCACGCGCCAGGCGTACTTGGCCCACAGGTCGGCGATGATCGCCTCGCGCACATCCGGGCCGGCGACGCTGTAGCCGAGCACCTGCTGGTCGAGGCGCGCATGCAATGCCTGAAGGATGGCAGGTGGGGCGGCGATGTCCATGTCGGCGATCCACATTGGCAAGACGTCTTGCGGGTAGCGGTTCCACTTGGTGCTGCCGGTGCCGAGGCGTGGGTGGATCGTGTCGAAATCAAAGCTCATGGAGGGGCTCGTATGAGGCGGCAAATAAAGAGTGGCGCTGATTCTAGCGCCATTCAATTTATAGGCCAGTGCTGATTGTTTCAGGCAGCCGTTCCATGACCGACAGGTTCTGTAACAAAAGCGCCATCGCGCTGGGGATTGAATAAGGGAAGGGCTATTTTGGTGCATCTCAATAAATAGAGTAGCCATGGATGAAATACCAACCCTTCAGCCGCACCTTGATTGCCACTGCCCTCCTGTTGACGGTCAGTGGTGTGCACGCCGCTTCCCAGGCCCCGGTGGCCGGTGAAAATGGCATGGTGGTCACCGCCCAGCATCTGGCCACTCAGGTCGGCGTGGAGGTGCTCAAGGCCGGCGGTAACGCGGTGGATGCGGCGGTGGCCGTGGGCTATGCACTGGCGGTGGTGTATCCGGCGGCGGGCAACCTGGGCGGCGGCGGTTTCATGACCGTGCAGCTGGCGGACGGGCGCAAGACCTTCCTCGACTTTCGCGAAAAAGCCCCGCTGGCGGCCACGGCCGATATGTACCTGGACAAGGACGGCAATGTCGTCGAAGGCCTGAGCGCCAAGGGCCACCTGGCCGTCGGTGTACCTGGCACTGTCTCGGGCATGGAGTTGGCGCTGAGCAAGTACGGCACCCTCAAGCGCGCCCAGGTGATCGCGCCGGCGATCAAACTGGCGGAGAACGGCTTTG
This sequence comes from Pseudomonas sp. R4-39-08, assembly GCF_003852275.1. Classification (NCBI taxonomy): domain Bacteria; kingdom Pseudomonadati; phylum Pseudomonadota; class Gammaproteobacteria; order Pseudomonadales; family Pseudomonadaceae; genus Pseudomonas; species Pseudomonas sp. R4-39-08. Next base: position 3,344,600 of record NZ_CP027733.1, on the reverse strand, counting down.
CCCTGGAGCAAGGTGATGTCGACCTGCTACACACCGCCACCGGCGAATTCGAGAAAGACCAGGATCTGCGCGGGATCTTCCTGCATAACGGCCAACCGATGCAGGTCGGCCAGAAACTGGTGCAGAAGGACCTGGCCAGGACCCTCAAGGAAATTTCCGCCAAGGGCAGCGATGGCTTCTATAAAGGCTGGGTCGCCAACGCCCTGGTGGAGTCGAGCCAGGCCGGCAAGGGCCTGATCACCCAGGCTGACCTGGACACCTACAAGACCCGCGAACTGGCGCCTATCGAGTGCGATTACCGTGGCTACCATGTGGTCTCGGCGCCGCCGCCAAGCTCTGGCGGCGTGGTGATCTGCCAGATCATGAACATCCTCGAAGGCTACCCGATGGCAGACCTGGGGTACCACTCGGCCCAGGGCTTGCACTACCAGATCGAAGCGATGCGCCACGCCTATGTAGACCGCAACAGCTACCTCGGCGACCCGGATTTCGTGAAGAACCCGATCGCCCATCTGCTGGATAAAAATTACGCGGCCAAATTGCGCGACGCGATCGAGCCACACAAGGCCGGGGATTCCCAGGCGATCAAGCCGGGCGTGTCGCCCCATGAAGGCAACAACACCACCCACTATTCCATCGTCGACACTTGGGGCAACGCCGTTTCCGTCACCTACACCCTCAATGACTGGTTTGGCGCGGGCGTGATGGCGAGCAAGACCGGGGTGATCCTCAACGATGAAATGGACGACTTCACCGTCAAGGTCGGCGTGCCGAACATGTACGGCCTGGTCCAGGGTGAAGCCAACGCCATTGCGCCGGGCAAGGCGCCGCTGTCGTCGATGAGCCCGACTATCGTGACCAAGGATGGCAAGACGGTGATGGTGGTGGGCACGCCAGGCGGCAGCCGCATTATTACCGCGACCTTGCTGACCATCCTCAATGTCATCGACTACAAGATGAACATTCAGGAGGCCGTGGACGCGCCGCGCTTCCACCAGCAGTGGATGCCGCAGACCACCAACCTTGAAACCTTCGCGGTGAGCCAGGACACCCAGAAGATCCTCGAGAGCTGGGGGCATACGTTCGCCGGTCCCCAGGACGCCAACCACCTGGCCGCGATCCTGGTGGGCGCGCCGGCCCTGGGTGGCAAGCCGGTGGGCAACAACCGCTTCTATGGCGCGAATGACCCGCGTCGCAACACGGGCCTGTCGTTGGGTTACTGAGACCGACTCGCTCGCGCATGGAACATCTGCGGCATTTCGGGGCTCTATCCCAAGAGCCCCGAAAGGACCCCACCCCATGAAAGCGCTGAAAATCGCCACCTTCAACATCAACGGTATTCGTGCCCGTCTGCCCAACCTGCTGCAGTGGCTGGCCCGCGAGCAGCCGGACGTCGTCTGCCTGCAAGAACTCAAGGCGCCGGAAAGCCTGTTTCCCTATGCTGAGTTCGAAGCGGCCGGCTACGGCGCGATCTGCGTGGGCCAGGCCTCGTGGAACGGTGTGGCGATTCTGGCCAAGGACGCGCAACCGCTGGAAAGCCGGCGGGGCCTGCCCGGTGACGAGAGCGACCAGCAAAGCCGCTATATCGAGGCGGCCGTGCACGGCGTGTTGGTCGGCTGTTTGTACCTGCCCAACGGCAACCCGCAACCGGGGCCTAAATTCGACTACAAGCTGGCCTGGTTCGAACGCCTGATCGACTATGCCCAGGCGTTGCAAGCCAGTGATCACCCGGTGGTGCTGGCCGGGGATTTCAATGTGGTGCCCACCGACCTGGACATCTACAACCCACGCTCCTGGCTCAAGGATGCGCTATTGCAACCCGAGAGCCGCGCCTGCTATCAACGCCTGCTTGACCAGGGCTGGACCGACTCAGTGCGTCATTTGTACCCCGAAGAGCGGGTGTATACGTTCTGGGACTATTTCCGCCAGCACTGGCAGAAAAATTCCGGCCTGCGCATCGACCACCTGTTGCTCAACCCGGCGCTCAAGCCCTATCTCAAGGACGCGGGCGTCGATGCCTGGGTGCGTAACGAGGCGCATGCCAGCGACCACGCGCCGACCTGGATTCAGCTCGGCACGCGCAAAAAGCGTTAACCGACAGTTGTCGCCCCAAGCAAGCGCTCGACCGCAGCAAACGCCGCGTTCCGGCGCGCTTGCCAGTCTCCCCGGATCACCACCACAGGCTGGTGGTGCGCGTGCAGCCAGTCCAGGCTGGCCTGGAAGAACGCTCGGCGGTCGGCCAGGTCGGGTTGGCAGCGCTGGCCGTCGGCGCTCCATTCCACGTCTTCGGGCGATAACAGCAGATGCAGGTCGTAGTGACGGGCCAGCAGTTCGCTGTCGAGCCAGATGGGGCAGTCGCCGAACAGGGTCTGGCTCCAGAGTGTGTTGGTCAGCAGGTGGGTGTCGAGGATCAGCAAATCAGGCTGTGCAGCGCGGGCGGCGTCTTCCCAGGCCAACTGGCCCTGGGCGATCGCCGGGATATCCGCCAGGCAGGTGTCGCGCTGGTGATGGTCGATGAAATAGCGCACATATTCACCCACCATCAGCCCGCCGAAGTGCGCGTGCAGCTCAGCCGCCAGCCAACTTTTGCCGCTGGATTCAGGGCCCGCCAGTACCACCACTTTCATGCGTGCAACGCCGGGTCGGCGCGCCATTCACGCCAGCCTTGCACGGCGATTACGGTGAACAGTGCGTAGAGCGCGGCGGTGAGGTAGAGGCCTTTGTAGAGGAATAGCCCGACGAAAATCACATCCACCACGATCCACAGCGGCCAGCACTGCACGCGTTTTTGCGCCATCCACAACTGCGCTACCAGGCTGAAACCCGTCAGGGCCGCGTCGAGCCAGGGTTGGGCTGCGTCGGTCCAGTGGGCCATGGCGGCGCCGAGCAACAGGCTGAACACCGCGCCGACGACCAGGGCGGTCAAGATCGCCGGCCAGCTCAGGCTGCTGACCTGACGGCCTTGCTTGACCGCGCCGGCACGGGTCCATTGCCACCAGCCGTAGACTTGCAGCACGGCGTAGACCCCCTGCAGCAGCATGTCGGAATACAGCTTCACGTCAAAGAACACCCAGGTATAGAGCAACACCATCACCAGGCCGATAGGCCAGCACCAGGGGTTCTGCTTGACCGTCAGCCACACAGCGATCACCCCCAGGGCGGCGGCGAACAGTTCAAGCCCGGACATGGCGGTTCCTTGGGAGAGTGGAAGAGGGCGCTGATTGTACCTACAGGTCATCCATCCTCAAACAGCGGAGGGCAAATGTGGCAATGGAGGGCACCCCCCCCTCCCACAATTGATCTTCATTGTCTGTGAAAATCTTCATTCGCCACTTTCGCTTCCAGCTTCTACCCTGAGTGCAAGCCCTCAGGAGTAGGAGCGCCCATGTACAAAGACCTGAAGTTTCCCGTCCTTATCGTGCACCGCGACATCAAGGCCGACACCGTTGCCGGTGATCGGGTTCGAGGCATCGCCAGGGAGTTGGAGCAGGAGGGCTTCAGTATCTTTTCCGCCGTGGACTACGCCGAAGGGCGACTGGTGGCGGCCACCCACCACGGCCTTGCCTGCATGCTGATCGCCGCCGAGGGCGCCGGGGAAAATACCCACTTGCTGCAAAACATGGTCGAGCTGATCCGCCTGGCGCGGGTGAGGGCGCCCAACCTGCCGATCTTCGCGCTGGGCGAGCAAGTCACCCTGGAAAACGCCCCGGCGGATGCCATGAGCGAACTCAACCAGTTGCGCGGCATCTTGTATCTGTTCGAAGACACCGTACCGTTTCTCGCGCGCCAGGTCGCGCGTGCGGCGCGCGCCTACCTCGATGGTTTGTTGCCGCCGTTCTTCAAGGCCCTGGTGCAACACACCGCCGACTCCAATTACTCCTGGCACACCCCGGGCCACGGCGGTGGCGTGGCGTATCGCAAAAGCCCGGTGGGGCAGGCGTTTCACCAGTTCTTCGGGGAAAATACGTTACGTTCGGACTTGTCTGTCTCGGTCCCCGAGCTGGGCTCGCTGCTCGATCACACCGGGCCGCTGGCTGAAGCCGAAGCCCGCGCGGCGCGCAATTTTGGCGCTGACCACACGTTTTTCGTGATCAACGGCACCTCCACCGCCAACAAGATCGTCTGGCACTCCATGGTCGGTCGCGATGACCTGGTCCTGGTCGACCGCAATTGCCACAAGTCGGTACTGCATTCGATCATCATGACCGGCGCGATCCCCTTGTACCTGTGCCCGGAACGCAACGAGCTGGGGATCATCGGCCCCATCCCCTTGAGCGAATTCAGCGCCGACTCGATCCGCGCCAAGATCGACGCCAGCCCGCTGACCCATGGTCGTCCGGCGAAGGTAAAGCTGGCGGTGGTCACCAACTCCACCTACGACGGCCTGTGCTACAACGCCGAGCTGATCAAGCAGCAACTGGGTAACAGCGTCGAGGTGCTGCACTTCGATGAGGCCTGGTATGCCTACGCGGCGTTCCACGAGTTTTTCGCCGGGCGCTACGGCATGGGTACCTCGCGCACGCCGGACAGCCCGCTGGTGTTCACCACGCACTCCACCCACAAACTGCTGGCGGCCTTCAGCCAGGCGTCGATGATTCACGTGCAGGACGGCGGAGCGCGGCAACTGGACCGTGACCGCTTCAACGAAGCGTTCATGATGCATATTTCCACCTCGCCGCAATACAGCATCATTGCCTCCCTGGACGTGGCGTCAGCGATGATGGAAGGCCCGGCGGGTCGCTCGCTGTTGCAGGAAATGTTCGATGAGGCCCTGAGTTTCCGTCGTGCGCTGGCCAACCTGCGTCAGCATATCGCCGCTGATGACTGGTGGTTTTCGATCTGGCAGCCGCCGTCGGTGGCCGGTATCGACCGGGTCGTCACCGCGGACTGGCTGCTGCACCCTCAGGATGACTGGCATGGTTTTGGCGACGTGGCTGAAGATTATGTGCTGCTGGACCCGATCAAAGTCACCCTGGTAATGCCCGGCCTCACCGCCGGCGGCGCCTTGAGCGATCGCGGGATTCCCGCCGCCGTGGTCAGCAAGTTTCTCTGGGAGCGCGGCCTGGTGGTGGAAAAAACCGGGCTGTATTCTTTCCTCGTGCTGTTTTCCATGGGCATCACCAAAGGCAAATGGAGTACCTTGCTCACCGAGTTGCTGGAATTCAAACGCAGCTATGATGCCAATACCAGCCTGGCCAGTTGCCTGCCCTCGGTCTATGCCCAGGGGCCGGTCCGTTATCAGGGCCTGGGGTTGCGGGACCTGTGCGACCAGTTGCACAGTTGTTATCGCAGCAACGCGACGGCCAGGCATCTGAAGCGCATGTATACGGTGTTGCCGGAGATTGCGATGAAGCCGGCCGATGCCTACGACCAGTTGGTCAGGGGCGAAGTGGAAGCGGTATCCATCGATGCCTTGCCAGGACGCATCGCAGCCGTGATGCTGGTGCCGTATCCGCCGGGTATTCCGCTGATCATGCCGGGCGAGCGCTTTACCGAGTCAACCCGTTCGATCATCGACTATCTGGCGTTTGCCCGGACGTTCGATAGCAGTTTTCCCGGTTTTGTCGCCGATGTGCATGGGTTGCAACACGAAGATGACGGCAGTGGTCGTTGTTACACCGTCGATTGCATCAAAGGTTAAGGAACGTTATGCAAGCTGTCATGAACCCGAAGTATCCAGGGCTCAGTGTGCGAGTCGCCGACGAAGGCTTCGACGCTTATGTATGGGGCAATGACTTCAGTTTTGAGGTCAGCGCCTATGGTGTGCCGCAGATGGGCAAGCGGGTCGATCAATGGCCGGTGGAGCGCATCCTGCCGTACCGCAAGTGTTACGGCATCGACCCTGAAGAATTCGCCAGCTTTCGCAGTGCGGCCGACAGCGCGGTCTTCATGGCCTATCTGGATGATTGCGCGGTGGGCCACGTCGTGATCAGTACCAACTGGAACGGTTTTGCCCATGTCGACGAGTTGGCGGTGGCGCTGCCTGCGCGGCGTCACGGTGTCGCCAAGGCGCTGTTGGACGTGGCGCAGTTCTGGGCACGCAAGAAGAACCTGCCGGGCATGATGCTCGAAACCCAGAACAACAACCTCGGTGCCTGTCGCCTGTATGAACGTAGCGGGTACGTGATGGGGGGTATCGATCAACTGCGCTATCGTGGCATCGACCCGCAAACCCGCGAAGTGGCGATTTTCTGGTATCGGCTGTTCAAGAGCGAAGTCGAATCGATCTGAGACGGGGTAGCACGTCAGCTCGCGTCTACTGCGGCTTGGTGTCGTTGGACAGCAGGTTTTCGGCCTTTTGCGTGACGATCTCCAGCAGTGCATTCAGGGCCGGTGAAGCGGCTCCGTCCTGCAGGGCCAATGCATACAGGTTGACGCTGATCGGGGGTGATATCGGGCACACATCCAGCCCCGCGTCCCGCGCACCGAAGGCGGTGAACGGGTCGACCACCGCCAGGCCTTCTCCCGCCTCGACCATGCTGCGCATCATCTGGTACGTCTGTACCCGCGTCTGCACCACCGGCAGCGGGCGCAGGGCCTGCAGCTTGGCGTCCAGCAGACGACTCAGCGGGTCGTGGCCTTCCAGGCCAATCATCGACTGCCCAGCCAGATCCTGCAGCGCAATGTACTTCTGCTTGGGTTTCAGCCAGCCATGGGGGGCAAGCAATTGAAGTTTGCCTTGGGCCAGCACGCGACTCTGAATGTGCGGGTGTTGCGGGTCATGCAGGCTCAGGCCCACATCGGTTTCATGCAGCAACAGGCGCCTGACGATCTCCCGGGTCGGCTGGCTCGACAGGTTGCACGGCGTATCCTGGAACCGTCGGCGCAGCAGGGCGATGCTCTGGGGCAGTAATTGGTTGGCCAGCGGCGGGGTGCACAGCACGCGCAAGGTCGGCGCGTGATGGTGTTTCAAGCGGCTGGCCAGGCGCTGTATCGGCTCAAGCGCGTCGTACAGGGGGGCGATTTGCGCTTGCAGCTCCAGGGTTTCGCGGGTGGCTTGCAGGCGCCCGCGGATACTGGCAAACAGCATGAAGCCCAGTTGCAGTTCGGCATCCTTGAGCGTGGCGTCTACCTCGCCCACGGGGAGTTGCAACCACTCGGCGGCCGTGCCGAGGTGTCCGGTCTGCAAGATGGCCTGAATCACTTCGATATGACGTAAACGCATGGCCGGAGTCTATGTGCAGTGGGGTGGGGATTCAATGGCGCAGGTCCCCGTGCGCAAAAAAGACTGCACGGGTCGCCCCTGCCTATGGCGTTAAGCCAGGACCTCACTAGAATGAGGCGTCTGATCAGCAACGACCAATGCCGGATACCCGGTACTTACAACAAAAACAGGTCTGGTCTCAAATGCCTCTACCCTCGACGCTTTTCGGGGTAACGGCCAAGCAACTCCTGGTCCTGGTGACCGTGGGCTGCCTGGCGGCTTACTTCTTCAATAATCACGATGAATACGCGCCGGAAAACCTCGCACTCGAAGCGTTTATCCGTTCCCAGGAACAGGTCGCCGAACAGGTGGGCGCGGTGCTCGGTATGACGTTGATCAGGCAGGTGGAGGCGTATCCCGCTTACGATCGGTCGGGCTACAAGCGTTCGATGTATGCGGTGGAGGGGGAGAGAGGGCAGTTGGTGGTGACGCTCAAGCAAGGCGAGCAGGGCATTGAAGTAACGGAAATCCGCAGCCCGTAAGCATCCCCAGCCCAGTCGCGAGGACTGGGCAGGTGGACAGGGCGAAATCTTATGACACGAGAGAGGTCGGAGATTCGCGGACGATAATCGTGCCCGACTGGATCAATTTGAACTCATCACCTTCCAGTTTTTCTACACGGTCGCCAATGGCCAGCTTGTAGGAGGTGGTAGGCGCCGAGCCAGCCAGGTCGCCGTGCGCCGGGTTGGATTCCTGGAACTCATGCACCGAATACACGCGGCCTTCCGCGTCTCTGGCATGAAACTGTCCGACTAATACTGCTGCCATCTGTTTAGAACCTCTGGAGATAAACACTCGATTTGCGGTTCTGTAGACCGTCAGTGAGCGGGGTAGTTTACCTATAAGAAAAAAATACTATTCGTTTAAAGTTTCAGATGTTTCCTACGCGGGCGCGAGCGTGGCGACTTCTTGGGCATTCGCAAAACACTCTGGTGCACGCGCCGCGAAGCCTTTATAACTACTCGCTCCTTTAGTCACACGTCGGGAAACCTCAATGAGCAAGGTCTACACGATTGCCGTCCTGGTTGGCAGCCTGAGAAAAGAGTCGATCAACCGCAAGGTCGCCCTGGCATTGGCCGAACTGGCCCCCGCCAACCTCAAGTTGAATATCGTAGAGATCGGCGATCTGCCGCTCTACAACGAGGACATTGAAGGTGCGGCAGCGCCCGAAGCCTACAGTACTTTCCGCAAACAGGTGAGTTCATCCGACGCAGTGCTGTTCGTGACCCCGGAATACAACCGTTCCGTGCCCGCGCCGTTGAAGAATGCCATCGACGTAGGCTCCCGCCCTTATGGGCAGAGTGTCTGGGGCGCGAAGCCGGGGGCGATCATCAGCGTGTCGCCGGGCGCCATGGGTGGCTTTGGTGCCAACCATCACCTGCGCCAGTCTTTGGTGTTTCTGGATGTTTGGTGCATGCAAGCGCCGGAAGCCTACCTGGGCGGCGCGGGCAGTGTGTTCGACGAGGCGGGCAAGCTGTCGGAAAAGACTAGGCCGTTCCTGCAGGCATTTATCGATGCGTTCGGCCAGTGGGTCGAAAAACAAAAGGGCTGAATTGACAAGGCGTGCTGATGTGGGAGGGAGCAAGCTCCCTCCCACAGGGCATCATCGCAGCCAGTTGGTGCGTGCCAGCTCGATCACTTCATCGCCACGCCCGCTCATCACGGCCTTGAGCATATACAGGCTGAACCCCTTGGCCTGTTCCAGCTTGATGCTCGGCGGCATCACCAGCTCCTGAGTCGCGGTCACCACATCTACCAGCACCGGGCCGTCGTGGGCCAGGGCGCGGCGCAGGGCCGGCTCCAGGTCTTCGGATTGCTCCACACGGATCCCCAGGATGCCCATGGCGTTGGACATGGCCGCGAAGTCCGGGTTTTTCAGCTCGGTTCCTGTGTCCAGGTAGCCTGCCGCCTTCATCTCCATCGCGACGAAACCCAGTGACGCGTTATTGAACACGATCAGTTTCACTGGCAGGTTCAATTGCGCCAGAGAAATGAAATCCCCCATCAACATGGTGAAACCGCCGTCGCCAGACATCGAGATCACCTGGCGCCCAGGGAATGCCGCCTGTGCGCCGATGGCCTGGGGCATGGCGTTGGCCATCGAACCGTGGTTGAACGAGCCGATCAGCCGGCGCTTGCCGTTCATTTTCAAATATCGCGCGGCCCATACGGTCGGTGAGCCGACATCGGCGGTGAAGATCGCGTCGTCATCGGCCAGCTCGCTGAGCAGGCGTGCCACGTATTGGGGATGGATCGGCCGATCCGCCTTGGACGGTTGCGCCAGGTCATCCAGACCCTGGCGGGCTTTTTCGTAATGCTTCAACGAGGTTTCAAGAAAGCTGCGATCCGTCTTGCGGGTCAGGCGTGGCAGCAACGCATCGAGGGTTTCACTGACATCGGCGGCGATGCCCAGGTCCAGGGTCGTACGTCGTCCCAGGGCCTGGGGGTCGCGGTCGACCTGAACGATCGTCGCGTCGGTCGGGTAGAACTGGCGGTAGGGGAAGTCGGTGCCGAGCATGATCAGGGTGTCGCAATCGAGCATGGCGTGGTAACCGGAGCTGAACCCGATCAGGCCGGTCATGCCGACGTCGAACGGGTTATCCCACTCCACATGCTCCTTGCCGCGCAGTGCGTGCACCACCGGCGCGCCGAGGGCATCGGCCAGCGCGACCACTTGATCATGGGCGCCGGCGCAACCGCTGCCGCACAGCAGGGTGACTTTTTCACTGCTTTGGAGGATCTCGCTCAGCCGCTGCAGATCGGCCTCTGCCGGCAAGGTGCGCGGTGCATGCAGCGCCGGCCAGGGCTTGAGCTTGTCCTCCACTTCCAGCAGCGAGACATCCCCGGGGATCACCACCACCGCCACGCCCCGATTGAGGATCGCCGAACGCATGGCGCGATGCAGCACCTGGGGCATTTGCTCGGGGTTGCTCACCAGCTCGATGAAATGGCTGCACTCCTTGAACAGCTCCTGGGGATGGGTTTCCTGAAAGTAGTTCAGGCCGATCTCCGAGGACGGAATTTGCGCGGCAATCGCCAGTACCGGCACATGGTTGCGATGGCAATCGAACAACCCATTGATCAAGTGCAGGTTACCCGGCCCGCAACTGCCGGCGCACACCGTCAGCTCACCGGTGGCGGCGGCTTCGGCACCGGCGGCGAACGCGGCCACTTCTTCGTGGCGCACATGCATCCACTCGATGCTGTCCATGCTGCGCAGGGCGTCGGTAAGGCCATTGAGGCTGTCGCCGGTCAGGCCCCAGATGCGCTTGATACCCGCCTGTTCAAGGGTGGTTGCCAACTGCTGGGCCAGGTTGATTTTCGCCATGAAGAACTCCAATCGTCAGTGAGATGAATAACTGCTGATCAGTAGAGGACAGTTCGATCACGGCGAATGCTCCGCCTCTAATGTGAAGATTGCGTCATGGCCGCGCGGTATTGGCGGGTGGGTCGATTGAGAAACCATTGGTCACTTAACCGTGTTCGGCTGGCTATATGTGGGTTGCTATCTATTCCGACGTCGTGCGCCCGCCGCAAAAGCTGCCGGATGTACGCAGATCCAACTGGGGAGGGGGCTTGCTCCCGATGACGGTGGGTCAGTACCTACTAAGCTGGCTGACCCACCGCAATCGGGGGCAAGCCCCCTCCCACATTTTTTTACTCAGCGGCGCCGGAATAGCGGCAGCGGCTCATCCGTTGCCGCCTGGTACGTCACCGAAAAATCCTTGAGACTTTCCAGCGCTTCGTACGGGTCTTTGTCGGCGCGCAAGGCGAAGGCATCGAAGCCGCAGCGGCGCAGGTAGAACAGTTGGTCGCGCAGCACGTCGCCAATCGCCCGCAGTTCGCCCTTGTAGCCATAGCGCTCACGCAGCAGACGGGCGTTGGAGTAGTTGCGCCCGTCGGTGAAGGCCGGGAAGTTCAGGGCGATGACCTGAAAATGCTCCACATCATCACCGATCTCCTCGGCTTCTTCATCGGCGTCCAGCCACACGCCCAGGCCGCCGTCGCGGGCCTTGAGGGCGTGGCCGTGTTCGCGCCACAGCGCCAATGGGACGATCAGGTCGTCGCAGTTGGAGATGCCGTCGAAGCTCGCATCCTTGGGCAGCAGGTGCCAGGTTTCGTCGACGACTTCGTTGTGCTTAATGATTCGCTGCATAGACGCGCTCCTTGAACAGGTCAATGCCGATGCGCTGATAGGTGTCGATGAAACGCTCATCTTCGGTGCGCTGTTCGATGTACACGTCGATCAGCTTGCCGATCACCTCGGGCATGGCTTCCTGGGCGAAGGACGGGCCGAGGATTTTGCCCAGGCTCGCCTCGCGGCTGGCGCTGCCACCCAGGGACACTTGATAGAATTCTTCGCCTTTCTTGTCCACGCCCAGGATGCCGATGTGGCCGACGTGGTGGTGGCCGCAGGCGTTCATGCACCCGGAGATGTTCAGGTCCAGCTCGCCGATGTCGAACAGGTAGTCCAGGTCGTCGAAACGGCGCTGGATCGATTCGGCGATCGGGATCGACTTGGCGTTGGCCAGGGAGCAGAAGTCGCCGCCCGGGCAGCAGATGATGTCGGTCAACAGGCCGATGTTCGGCGTAGCGAAACCGCCTTCGCGCAGTTCGCCCCACAGGGTGAACAGTTGGCTCTGCTCGACGTCCGCGAGAATGATGTTCTGCTCGTGGGAGGTGCGCAGCTGGCCGAAGCTGTAGCGGTCGGCCAGGTCGGCGACGGCGTCCAGCTGCTTGTCGGTGATGTCGCCCGGTGCCACGCCGGTGGGTTTGAGCGACAGGGTCACCGCCACATAGCCCGGTTGTTTATGCGCCAGGGTATTGCGCGCGCGCCAGCGGGCGAAACCTGGGTGCTGCTGGTCGAGTGCCGCGAGCTCGGCGTCCTGATTTGTCAGGGCCTTGTACTCGGGATCAACGAAGTGCTTGGCCACGCGCAGCACTTCGGCTTCGGTCAAGGTCGTCTGGCCGCCGCGCAGGTGTTCCATCTCGGCGTCGACTTTCTGCGCGAACACCTCAGGGGTCAGCGCCTTGACCAGGATCTTGATCCGGGCCTTGTACTTGTTGTCGCGGCGACCATAACGGTTGTAAACCCGCAGGATCGCGTCGAGGTAGCTCAGCAGGTCCTGCCACGGCAGGAACTCGTTGATAAAGGCGCCGACCACCGGGGTACGCCCCAGGCCGCCACCCACCAACACCCGGAAACCCAGCTCGCCGGCGGCGTTGTGCACCGGCTCCAGGCCGATGTCGTGGACTTCGATGGCGGCGCGGTCCGACGTCGAGCCATTGATGGCGATCTTGAACTTGCGCGGCAGGTAGGCAAATTCGGGATGGAAGGTGGTCCATTGACGCACGATTTCACACCAGGGACGCGGATCGATCACTTCATCGAAGGCGACGCCGGCGAATTGGTCGGTGGTCACGTTGCGCAGGCAGTTACCGCTGGTCTGAATGGCGTGCATCTGCACGGTCGCCAGTTCAGCCAGGATGTCCGGCACGTCCTCCAGGGCCGGCCAGTTGAACTGCACGTTCTGGCGGGTACTGATGTGGGCGTAGCCTTTGTCGAAGTCGCGGGCGATCTTGGCCATCATGCGCGTCTGGCGCGAGGTCAGCTGGCCATAGGGCACAGCCACCCGCAGCATCGGCGCAAAGCGCTGAACATAAAGGCCATTTTGCAGGCGCAGAGGGCGGAACTCTTCTTCGCTCAGTTCACCTGCTAAGTAGCGTCGGGTCTGATCACGGAACTGCTTGACGCGGTCCTCGATGATGCGCTGATCGTATTCGTCGTATACGTACATATAGGTCCTGTTCTCGGCAAATCTGCGCGCACGGCCGCGCACTCCCAACGGAGCCGGCGCACGATACCAGTTTGCGTTTATGCGCAAAAGTGATGTTTGAGTATATGCAAATAACCAAAATGACTAATGGGAAGGGTTATTGCGATATCCACATTTGTCATAGGGGCAAGTCTGGTCTTTACTGGTGTCGAGTCTTAGGGCAATCACCTATAAAACCGACAAGAGGCGATGCGATGAGCAATTCGACAAAAATACGTAAACCCGACAGCACCGTGGATGCCTGGGCGATTCTGTTCCTGATCATCCTTGTAGTGGGCACCGCTGTGTTCTGGGTCAGCCACCAGTAAGTCATCCCTTCAGCTTGCAGTCCTTGCCGCCTCGGCCGGCTTCATACCCCGGCCAGGTGCAGCACCAGCTTGACAATGCCAAACAGCGTCAGCGCAAACACTGCCGTGAATACAATACCCATTATCACGAAGTGGCTCGGCTTGCCGTGAGTGAAGTCGCGGGCGCGGTTCTTGCCGCTTTGCACGCCAAAGGCGGCGGCCATGACGCTGTGGAGCATCTGCCAGAACGTGGGCGGTTTGTGCTGTGGGTCGTCCATGGAGTCCTCGTCATGAGGTGCAACTGAGTGAGGTAGGACAAAGCATAGCCGAGCCCCCGCGTCATGGCGGCCCATATAGCTAACTACCGCCTACACGATTACCGGTGCTTACCCGTTTGGGTTTGTAGACCGCAACGCCCGTGCAGGGGCTCGACAAGCCCCTGCATGGGTGCAAGAGCCTATCAGTTGTCGTAGCCCAGGTTCGGCGCCAGCCAGCGCTCGGTCACGCTCAGGTCCTGGCCCTTGCGCGCGGTGTAGCTCAGCACCTGGTCCTTGTCGACCTTACCCACGGCAAAGTACTGCGCCTGCGGGTGAGCGAAGTACCAGCCGCTGACGGCTGCCGCCGGGAACATCGCATAGTGCTCGGTGAGGAACACACCGCTGCGGCCGGCCTGCATTTCGCGGGCCTCTGGGTCGAGCAGCTGGAACAACTGGGCTTTCTCGGTGTGGTCCGGGCACGCCGGGTAGCCTGGGGCAGGGCGGATGCCGCTGTATTGCTCCTTGATCAGCGCATCGTTGTCCAGCTGTTCGTCCTTGGCGTAGCCCCAGTGTTCTTTACGCACTTGCTGGTGCAACCACTCGGCGCAGGCTTCGGCCAGGCGGTCGGCGAGGGCCTTGACCATGATCGAGTTGTAGTCGTCGCCGGCGTCCTGATAGGCCTTGGCGACCTCTTCGGCGCCGATGCCGGCGGTGGTGATGAAGCCACCGATGTAGTCGGTCACGCCGCTGTCCTTGGGCGCGACAAAGTCGGCCAGGGAGAAATTCGGCTTGCCGTCGGTCTTGATGATCTGCTGGCGCAGGTGGTGCAGCCGGGCGATCGGCTGGCCGTCTTCGCCATAGACTTCCAGGTCATCGTCCTGCACCTGGTTGGTCGGCCAGAAGCCGAACACCGCGCGGGCGCTGATGAGTTTTTCATCGATCAACTTCCTGAGCATTTCCCGGGCATCGGCATACAGCGCGGTGGCCGCTTCACCCACCACTTCATCGGTGAGGATGCGTGGGAATTTGCCGGCCAGGTCCCAGGAAATGAAGAACGGTGTCCAGTCGATGTACTCGGCCAGCACGTTGAGGTCGATATTCTCCAGCACCCTGGTGCCGGTAAAGGTCGGCTTGACCGGGGTGTACGTGCTCCAGTCGAACTGCGGCTTCTTGGCAATCGCCGCCGGGTAGCTCAGGCGTTCGGTGCGGGCGCTGCGGTTGGCGGTGCGCTCGCGTACGTCGATGTATTCCAGGCGGGTTTTCTCGACGAAACCGGCTTTCAATTCCTTGGACAGCAACTGCGTGGCCACGCCCACGGCACGCGAGGCGTCGGTCACGTAGATCACCGCGTCATTGCTGTACTTGGGCTCGATTTTCACCGCCGTGTGCGCCTTGGAGGTGGTGGCGCCACCGATCATCAGCGGCAGGTGGAAGTCCTGGCGCTGCATCTCGCGGGCCACATGCACCATCTCGTCCAGGGACGGGGTGATCAAGCCGGACAGGCCGATGATGTCGCACTTCTGTTCCTTGGCCACCTGCAGGATCTTTTCCGCCGGGACCATCACGCCGAGGTCGACGATGTCATAGCCGTTGCACCCCAGCACCACGCCGACGATGTTCTTGCCGATGTCGTGCACGTCGCCCTTGACCGTTGCCATCAGGATCTTGCCCTTGGCCTCCGGCTTGTCGCCCTTTTCCAGCTCGATAAAGGGAATCAGATGGGCCACGGCCTGCTTCATCACTCGGGCGGACTTGACCACCTGGGGCAGGAACATTTTGCCGGCGCCGAACAGGTCACCGACGATGTTCATCCCGGACATCAGCGGGCCTTCGATCACCTCGATCGGGCGCGCGAACGACAGTCGCGACTCTTCTGTGTCTTCGACAATGTGTGTGGTAATGCCCTTGACCAGCGCGTGTTCCAGGCGCTTGTTCACCGGCCAGCCACGCCACTCTTCGGTCTCGGCTTCCTTGACGCTGCCGTCGCCCTTGTACTTGTCGGCAATGGCGAGCAGGGCGTCGGTGCCGTCCGGGGTGCGGTTGAGCACCACGTCTTCCACCGCATCGCGCAGCTCGGCCGGGATCTGGTCGTAGATCTCCAGTTGGCCGGCGTTGACGATACCCATGGTCAGCCCGTTGCGGATCGCATACAGCAGGAACACCGAGTGGATCGCCTCGCGCACCGGGTTGTTACCACGAAACGAAAACGACACGTTGGACACGCCACCGGAGGTCAGCGCGTAGGGCAACTCGTCGCGGATGTAGGCGCAGGCATTGATGAAGTCGACGGCGTAGTTGTTGTGCTCTTCGATGCCGGTGGCGACCGCGAAGATGTTCGGGTCGAAGATGATGTCTTCCGGCGGGAAGCCCACTTCATTGACCAGGATGTCATAGGAGCGTTTGCAGATTTCCTTCTTGCGCGCTTCGGTGTCGGCCTGGCCGGCTTCGTCGAACGCCATCACCACCACGGCTGCGCCATAGCGCTTGCACAGCTTGGCGTGGTGAATGAACTGCTCCACGCCTTCCTTCATGCTGATGGAGTTGACGATGCCCTTGCCCTGGATGCACTTGAGGCCGGCTTCGATCACTTCCCACTTGGAGGAGTCGATCATGATCGGCACGCGCGAGATGTCCGGTTCGCCGGCGATCAGGTTGAGGAAGGTCACCATGGCCTTCTTCGAGTCGAGCATGCCCTCGTCCATGTTGATGTCGATCACCTGGGCGCCGGCTTCCACCTGCTGCAGGGCGACTTCCAGGGCTTCGGTGTAGTTGTCTTCACGGATCAGCCGGGCGAACTTGGCGGAACCGGTGATGTTGGTGCGTTCGCCGACGTTGACGAACAACGAGCTGCGATCGATGGTGAACGGCTCCAGGCCGGACAGGCGGCAGGCCTTGGGAATGTCCGGGATCGAGCGCGGCGCATAACCGGCCACGGCCTTGGCGATGGCTTCGATATGCCCCGGCGTGGTGCCGCAGCAGCCACCGACGATATTGAGGAAGCCGCTCTGGGCGAACTCTTCGATGACCTTGGCCGTTTCCGAGGGCAGTTCGTCGTACTCGCCGAACTCGTTGGGCAGGCCGGCGTTAGGGTGCGCGGAAACGTGGGTATTGGCCTTGTTCGACAATTCTTCCAGGTACGGGCGCAGTTCGCTGGCGCCGAGCGCGCAGTTCAAGCCGACCGAAATCGGCTTGGCGTGGGCTACGGAGTTCCAGAACGCTTCGGTGGTCTGGCCGGACAACGTGCGCCCGGAGGCATCGGTGATGGTGCCGGAAATCATGATCGGCAGCTCTACGCCGAGTTCCTCGAACACGCCTTGCACCGCGAAGATCGCGGCTTTGGCGTTAAGGGTGTCGAAGATCGTTTCGATCAGGATCAGGTCGGCGCCGCCTTCGATCAGGCCCTTGGTGGCCTCGGTGTAGTTTTCCACCAATTGATCGAAGGTCACGTTGCGGTAGCCGGGGTTGTTCACGTCCGGCGACAGCGAGCAGGTGCGGCTGGTGGGGCCGAGAACGCCGGCGACGAAGCGCGGCTTGGCCGGGTTCTCGAGGGTCTTGGCGTCGGCCACTTTACGGGCCAGGCGCGCGCCTTCCACGTTTAACTCGTAGGCCAGCTCTTCCATGCCGTAGTCGGCCATGGAAATGCGCGTGGCGTTGAAGGTGTTGGTTTCAAGGATGTCGGCACCGGCATCCAGGTAGGCCTTTTCAATTCCACCAATCACGTCAGGGCGGGTGAGCACCAGCAAGTCATTATTGCCCTTGACGTCGCTTGGCCAGTCGGCGAAGCGTTTGCCACGGTAGTCCTGCTCCTCAAGCTTATAGCTCTGGATCATCGTGCCCATGCCACCGTCAAGGATCAGGATGCGTTCCTTGAGGGCGTGGTGAAGGGCTTGCAGACGAGCGCTACGATCGGACATGGGACTACTCTAAGTCAGGCATTACGAAGGGTATCGATCATACCAAACCTGTGCGAATTTTAAGCGTGTCGGGATTAACATGAATATCACTCATGTTGGCGAAGGCGCTGGCCGTTGGGATCGCCGCCACTTAATAGAGCGCATACATTGAACCCGGACCGGGTACCTATACGCTTGGTGTAATCGTCAGCGCCGTCCTGGTGCTGGAGAAGGAAAGGAAACCTATCGCTCGCTCAAGCGGCGGCTAGGTGTGGAGGATCGGGTAATTATTTCCCGACAAAAATACTAGGACTTTGTACCTCTGTAATGATTTGGCGTAAACTGCCGGCAAGCCTGTGAGGAGTTTCCATGACTGCCATAACCATTACCGACGCCGCCCACGATTACCTGGCTGACCTGCTGTCCAAGCAGAACACCCCAGGCATCGGCATCCGCGTCTTTATCACCCAGCCCGGCACCCAGTACGCCGAGACGTGCATTGCCTACTGCAAGCCTGGGGAAGAGAAACCTGAAGACACCGCTCTGGGGCTGAAAAGCTTCACCGCGTATATCGACAACTTCAGCGAAGCCTTCCTCGACGACGCCGTAGTCGACTACGCCACCGACCGTATGGGCGGCCAGTTGACTATCAAGGCGCCGAACGCCAAGGTGCCGAACGTCAACGCCGACAGCCCGGTCAACGAGCGCATCAACTATTACCTGCAGACCGAGATCAACCCGGGGCTGGCCAGCCACGGCGGTCAGGTCAGCTTGATCGATGTGGTTGAGGACGGCATCGCCGTATTGAAATTCGGCGGCGGCTGCCAGGGCTGTGGCCAAGCGGATGTGACCCTGCGCGAAGGCATCGAGCGCACCCTGCTGGAGCGTATTCCAGAGCTCAAGGGCGTACGCGACGTGACTGACCACACGCAGAAAGAAAACGCCTACTACTGAGTAAGGTGTTCACTGCGAGCATAAAAACGGCGCCCCGTGAGCGCCGTTTTTTATTGTTTTTTTTCAAGTAGTTGCGCGACATTGATGACGCAGAACATTAACTGTGGGAGCAAGCCCCCCTCCCACAGTTTTGGCGGTGTTTATCCGGGGCGATAGAGATGGGCATGGCCGGCACGGTAAAGCGATGACCCGCTGAAGCTGTCATTGGTCAGCACGCGGCCCACCAGGATCAGCGCGGTACGCCGGAAACCTTTTGCCTCAACCTTGGCCACAATATCCTCAAGCGTGCCAACTGCCCAATCCTGATCTGGCCACGTCGCCCGATGCACCACGGCAATCGGGCAGTCCGCGCCGTAATGCGGCAACAGTTCGGCGACGATCTTCTCCAGGTGGTTGACCCCCAGGTGAATCGCCATGGTCGTGCCGTGTCGCGCCATGCTGTCGAAGTCTTCGCCCGCCGGCATGCTGGTTTTATCGGCGTAGCGCGTCAGGATTACGCTTTGGGCGATGTCCGGCAGGGTCAGCTCGGTCTCAAGCAGCGCTGCACACGCCGCTACTGCGGTGACGCCAGGAATGATCTGGAACGGTATGCCCAGCTCGCGCAAGTAACGAATCTGCTCGCCAATCGCGCCGTACAGGCTCGGATCTCCGGAGTGCACGCGTGCCACATCCTGGCCATTTGCATGGGCGACCTTGATCAAGTCGATGATCTGCTCCAGGTGCAGTTCAGCGCTGTTGACCACGTGTTCGGCGTTATGACCTTCCAGCACCGCCGTTGGCACCAGCGAGCCCGCGTAGATGATCACCGGGCAACTGCGAATCAGCCGCTGGCCTTTGACGGTAATCAGTTCCGGATCGCCGGGGCCGGCGCCGATGAAGTAGACGGTCATGGGAGATTCCTGTCGAAAAACGGGCGAGCATGAAGACTGCTCATGATCGGAAGGGACGATTATCGAGGTTTTAACCGGCGCAGGCCAATGCAAAGGTGGCCTGGGCGGTTTTTTTGCGGGTGATCAGCAGGCGTGCGGGGGCGTTGGCAAGATGTTCGGCGAGGGCCAGGGCAGCGCTTTCGGCGACCCCATGGCAGCCGGTATGCGTAAAGGCAACGGCCGATTTATGGCTCAGCCGATCTTCATAGACGGCCAGTTGTTCAGCGCTGAAACACTGCAACGGCAAGCCCAGCAATCGGGACAGGGCGAGCAGCCCCGGTTCCTCGCGCTTGAGGTCGATACTTGCCAGTGCGGTAATGCCTTGGCGTTCAATCCCGCCCTCGGTGAGGGCGGTGTCAAAGAGGCTCAGCAGGGTGTGAAGATCACAACCGCGCTGGCAGCCCAGGCCGACCACCAGGGTCATGCCGAGTATTGATCGTCGCGGTTGCGGCGGAACAGCCAGGCGCTGATCAGGCCCAGTGCCAGCCAGAACGCCACGTTGGTCAGCTGCGACGCGATCTTGAACTGGGCCTCCAGGGCTTCTGGCGCGAGCATCGAATGCACTTGCGGTTGCGGCGCACCGACCACATGCGGCACGGCCAGGATCGCCACGCCCAGCACTTTGAGCAGCCAGTTGCGGCCGAACACGATCAGCGCAATACCGGCGGCGGTAGAGGCTGCAGTACCGATCCACCAGATCTGGCGTTGGGCCAGGTCAGCGGCAGCGGTGCCCGGCAGCTCTGGCGGCAGGCCCAGGGTCGGCGCCAGCACGAAGGTCGCGTAACCGGCCAACCCCCATAGCAGGCCTTGGGCCGTGCGGGTCGGTGCGCGCAGCGTGTAGAGGCCGGCCAGCATCAGGGCGAACCCGACGGCAACTACCAGGTTGCCACCGGTTGTGGACAGCACGCGCTGCCAGCCGTCTTCCGGCTCCCAGGCTTCGGCATCGTGGGTATGGGCGGCGGCGCCTGCGGCATGTTCATGCGCTGGTTCGGTGGCTGCCGGGGCGTTTTCAAAGGTTTCCGCCTGCAGAATCAGCGGGGCGACCCAGAAGCTTTGCAGCAGGGTCAGCAGCAGGGCGGCCAGCAGGCCTGTGAAACCTGCGGTTTGGGCAATACGCTTGATCATGTCGGCAGGTCTCAGTGGCACGGGAACGCGGCGCTGTGGCGGGTATCGTGAGCAGCGTTGTGCACGGCTTCGATGTGTGAGAAACCCGCGAAATACACCAGGCACGCGCCGAGGATCGACGCCCCGATAGCGGCGGTCAGGCGTTGGCCCAGGGTGGCGGAGCTGCTGGCGGTGTGCGAGGTGCTGCTGATGATCGACATGGCGCGTCCCTTCTGGGTGTCAGGGTGAAACGAGCGCATGAAAACCCCGCGAGCCGGGCACGCAGGGTTCTGAACAGCGCCCGCCCACCGCGGGTTTGTTATCTGAATTTTTCGGGCCGGTCTCCGGGCTTGCGAGGGGCGCTTGGCCTGTCAAGCATCTCCTTCCCATGCACAGCACAGTGGATTTGACGCTTCGCTCGCTTACCGTTGCGGGGGCAGCACCGGACTTGCCATGGGTCTATGGCGCACCGGTTTCCCGTTTCACCCTGTGAAGGGCACCCGAAACAAGTTGCATAGGAAAACACGGGCGAGACCTGGGCGTCAATCGAGGTGGGGGCGGGCGCTGGATGGGGAGGGCGTGAGCAGCTGATGAGTAATATCTTTAATTGGTTTGTGTGGGTGTCGCGCTTTATTTTGAATGTTTCTTGTTGGAAGCTGGGCGCCTTGAATGTTGATGTGTCATTTATGAGGCTTAGTTCACGATGAGTGTATCTCGCGCCAAGTTTAATCCGGGTAATGTTTGCGCACATACGGATCAACCGCACAAGTTGCCCGAGTCCCAGCAAGCATTCTCAAGCGTTAACGCCCCTGCGCATGGAGATCGCTCCCAGCGCGCCGATGATCCGTATTCCCGCGCAAGCTTCAATAAACCTGTGTGGTCGTTGAGCGATATGGCGCACCAGATCGATCGTAAGGGGCGTAGATTGAATGACAGTAATGGCGACCACACAGTGCAACTCTCTTATACGTTTAATGAAGTTGCAAAAAATGAAAGTAAGTTTAATGAGATACAAAAAAATCAGGCCCGACGCTCAATGCAGTCCTGGGCGGATGTTGCGAAGGTTACTTTTAAAGAAGATGCCATTGAATCCGAAGGCCGGTTACGGTTTGTCAACGACAAGGCGCCGGCAGTCGCCGACGCTTTGTTCTCACATTATCAGGGCCGGGTGCGTGTGAACCCCGGCTATGCGGATAACCGTGCACCGCAGGTCAACGGCTTCGGGCGCCAAACGCTCACGCACGAGATCGGCCACATCCTGGGCGCCGCACATACAGGCGATTATGACGCTACTCGTGGGCCCGCCACCTACCACGCGCAAGCCGCCTATGCACAAGACAGTCGGGGCTACTCAGTCATGAGCTATTTTGACGTGAGCCATACTCATCAGGATTTCAAGGGGCAACACGCCTCCTCGCCATTGATGGCCGACATCGCCTGGGCTCAGAGGGTTTATGGTGCCAACCATCAGACGCGCAATACCGATACTACCTACGGGTTCAACTCCAATACCCAGCGAGACGATCTGTCCTTGAATTCGTCTCGCGACGGTGCTGTGTTTTGCGTCTGGGACGGCGGCGGCAACGATACGTTGGACTTCTCTGGATATCATCAGGACCAGGTGATCAACCTGCGCGCCCAGTCTTTTTCCGATGTAGGAGGAATGAAGGGCAATGTTTCCATCGCCAAGGGCGTTACCCTGGAAAACGCCATCGGTGGTTCAGGTAAAGACGTGCTGATCGGAAATGACGCTGACAACCACCTCACCGGCGGCGCCGGCGCGGACCACATGCGAGGAGGCGCGGGCAGCGATACGTTCATCTACCAGTATGCCAGTGATTCGACGTTATACGCCCCGGACCAGTTGATGGACTTTGTCAGTGGGCAGGACAGCATCGATATTTCCCCGCTGTTGCGCAGGCATGGCCTTGGCTCGCTGATTTTTGTCAGCCAGTTCACTGGGCGGGCAGGCGAGGTGGGCGTGGGTTACGATCCGCAGACGGACGAGTCATGGGTTGTACTCGACCTGACCGGCAACGGCGAAATTGATTTCTATCTCCAAAGCCACGGGCAGATACGGCATACCGACATTGTTGGCGATGTGCCTGTCAGCTTTCATTACGCGTGAACCCTGCCTCCCGGGTAGGGGACATTGACCGCCGACCCTGCACTGCGTAGCCTTGCTCGCTCGAGGTTCTTCGGCCCAGGCCGAAGCTAAGAAGGGAACGCGGTTCAAGCCGCGGCTGCCCCCGCAACTGTGAAGGGTTCTACTGACTGCCACGCCACTGCCGATCCGGCGGGAAGGCGCAGTCAGCGCCGGTCGCAAGACCCGCAAGCCCCAAGCCAGGAGACCTGCCTCGCACTCGATTTTTCAATTCAACCGGGCGGGGTGATCCGGTGACGAAATCCGCTGCTGCGCGCCGTCGCAGGGCCTATCGTCCCGTATGCCCGCCCCAAAGGGCATCCGATGAAAACACTGGCCAAACTCCCCGTCACCATCGTTACCGGTTTCCTCGGCTCGGGAAAGACCACCTTGCTGCGCCATATGCTCGACAACGCCCAGGGCCGTCGCATTGCGGTGATCGTCAATGAATTCGGCGAGCTGGGCATTGACGGGGACATCCTCAAGCAGTGCTCCATCGGTTGCACCGAAGAAGAAGCCAACGGCCGCGTGTACGAGCTGGCCAATGGCTGCCTGTGCTGCACCGTGCAGGAAGAGTTCTTCCCGGTGATGCGCGAACTGGTGGCCCGGCGTGGCGACCTCGACCATATCCTCATCGAAACCTCGGGCCTGGCCCTGCCCAAGCCGCTGGTCCAGGCCTTCCAATGGCCGGAAATCCGCAATGCCTGCACCGTGGACGCGGTGATCACCGTGGTCGACAGCCCGGCCGTGGCCGCCGGCACCTTCGCCGCGTTCCCGGACCAGGTCGACGCCCAGCGCAAGCTCGACCCGAACCTGGACCACGAGTCGCCCCTGCACGAGCTGTTCGCCGACCAACTGGCCAGTGCCGACCTGGTGATCCTCAACAAGGCCGACCTGATCAGCGCCGAAGACCTGGCCCGCGTGCGCCTGGAAGTGGCCGAGGAGTTGCCGCCGGCGGTGAAAGTCATCGAAGCCAGCAGCGGTCGCGTACCACTGGACGTGTTGATCGGTCTGGGCGCCGGCTCCGAGGAGCATATCGATGCGCGCCATAGCCATCACGACCATCATCATGAAGGTGAGGACGATCACGACCACGACGCGTTCGACTCCATCTCCATCGACCTGCCGCCAGCCGACGAAGCCCTGCTGCTCGACGCCCTGACGCAATTGGTGGTGCAGCACGGCATCCTGCGCGTCAAGGGCTTCGCCGCCATCCCGAACAAACCGATGCGCCTGCTGATCCAGGGCGTGGGCACGCGTTTCGACAAGCATTTCGACCGTGCCTGGGGCGCCGATGAGGCACGCACCACACGCCTGGTGCTGATCGGCCAGGCGCTTGACGCGGCAGGCCTTGAAGCGCAACTGCGCGCCGCCATCAGCGCCTGACCCATGCACCTGCTCAGGACCCAGCCCGGTGGCTTCGTCGCGGACGACAACATCGCCGACCTTGGCCAAACCCCCGCCGA
Source organism: Pseudomonas sp. R4-39-08 (assembly GCF_003852275.1). Lineage (NCBI taxonomy): Bacteria > Pseudomonadati > Pseudomonadota > Gammaproteobacteria > Pseudomonadales > Pseudomonadaceae > Pseudomonas > Pseudomonas sp. R4-39-08. The sequence continues at coordinate 3,320,526 of NZ_CP027733.1, read as the reverse complement.
GTTGGTGATCCTGTGCAGCGGCGATTCCAGCCTGGCGCTGCTTGCCGAGGCGGCCCGGCAGTTGCCCGAGGATTACCCCAGCCTGCGCCTGGCCAACCCGATGCAGGTGCAGAACCATGCCTCGGTCGACCTGTACGTCGATGACGTGCTGCGCCACGCCAAGGTCATCCTGATTTCGCTGCATGGCGGCATCGGTTACTGGCGCTATGGCGTCGAGCGTCTGGTGGCGTTGGCGGAGCGTGGCGTCACGCTGATCCTGGTACCGGGGGATGATCGCCCAGACCCGGAACTCAGCGGTTTGAGCAGCGTGGAGGCGCCCGAGCGTGACCGGCTGTGGCAGTTCCTGCGCCAGGGCGGCCTGGGTAACGCGCTGGACTTCTATCGCTGCCTGGCCGCCGGCTATCTGGGGCGCGACTATGCCTGGGCTGAGCCGCAAAGCCTGCCGCGCACCTCGATCTACCACCCGCTGACCGCCAACGCCCACCTGGCTGATTGGCAGGCGCAGTGGCGCGTGGATTATCCGGTGGCGGCGGTGCTGTTCTACCGCTCGCACTTGCAGGCCGCCAATACCGGGTTCATCGACGTGTTCTGCCAGCGCCTGCAGGCAGCGGGCCTTAACCCCTTACCGATCGCAGTCGCCAGTTTGAAAGAGCCCGGTTGCCTGGAGGTGGTCGAAGACCTGTTGGATGAGGTGCAGGCGGCGGTGATCCTCAACACCACCGGCTTTGCTCAATCGAGCCCCGAAGCGCCGCATCTGCGCCCGTTTCGCCGCAATATCCCGGTGATCCAGGCGATCTGCGCCCAGGACAACCAGCCCGGCTGGCAGGCCAGCGAACAAGGCCTGGGCCCTCGCGACCTGGCGATGCACATCGCCTTGCCGGAGTTGGACGGGCGCATCATCAGCCGGCCGATCAGCTTCAAGGACCTGGCCTGGCGCAGTGAGCGCAGCCAGTCGGACGTGGTGTGCTACCGCGCCGCGCCCGAACGCATGGACTTTATCGCCGAACTGGCGCGCCGCTGGGTCGAGCTGGCGCGGGTGCCGAATGAGCATAAGCGCGTGGCCTTGATCCTGGCCAATTATCCAACCCGTGACGGCCGTATCGGCAACGGCGTGGGCCTGGATACGCCGGCGGCGGCGCTGAATATCCTGCGCGCGCTGCACGCCGAAGGGTATCCGGTGCCTGCCACCTTGCCGGACAGCGGCACGGCCTTGATCCATGCGTTGCTGGGCGGCGTCACCAACGACCTCGACAGCCTCGACCTGCGCCCGTGTCATCAGAGCCTTGCGCTGGACGACTACGCGGCGATGTTCCAGCGCCTGCCCGAAGCCAATCGCCAGGCGGTGCTGGAGCGCTGGGGCGCGCCCCATCAGGACCCGATGTGCCGCGACGGTCGCCTGATGATCGCCGGCCTGCGCCTGGATCAAACCTTTGTGGGCATCCAGCCGGCGCGCGGTTACCAGGTCGACCCGAGTGCGGTGTATCACGACCCTGACCTGGTGCCGCCCCACGGCTACCTGGCGTTCTATTTCTGGCTGCGCCATACCTACGGCGCCCATGCGCTGATTCACGTTGGCAAGCACGGCAACCTCGAATGGCTGCCGGGCAAGGGCGTGGGCCTGTCGGAGAACTGCTGGCCGGACGTGCTGCTCGGCCCGCTGCCGAATATCTACCCGTTTATCGTCAACGATCCCGGCGAGGGCGCCCAGGCCAAACGTCGCACCCAGGCGGTGATCATCGACCACCTGATGCCGCCCCTGACCCGCGCCGAAACCTACGGCCCGCTGCGCAACCTGGAGCTGCTGGCCGACGAATATTATGAAGCGCAGTTGCTCGACCCACGACGCGCGCTGGAACTGCAGAAAGACATTCTCAAGCTGGTGCGCGAAACCCATATCGACGAGGAGCTTGAGCTGGACGGCAATGCCGATGCCGACAGTTGGTTGCCGCGCCTGGATACCTACCTGTGTGACTTGAAGGAATCCCAGATCCGCGACGGCCTGCATATCTTTGGCGAGTCGCCGGCTGGGCGCTTGCGCATCGATACCTTGCTGGCCTTGTTGCGCATCCCTCGGGGCGATGGCCGTGGCGCGCAATCGAGCCTGTTGCGGGTGCTGGCCAAGTCGTTCGAGCTGGGCTTCGACCCTCTGGACTGCGCGCTCGCCGAACCGTGGACCGGGCGTCGGCCCGAGGTGTTGCGCGACCTTGACGCGCAGGTGTGGCGCACCGCCGGCGACACCCGCGAGCGTCTGGAGCTGTACGCGGCGCGCTTGATCGAGCAGGCGCTGGAAGGGCCGCTGGAAGAGCTGGAGGAACCTGGCTGGGAGGACGTGAAGGCCGTTGTCGAAAGCCTGCGCGTGGTCGTGGCGCCGCGTCTGGATGCCTGCGGCCCGGCAGAAATGCGCGGCCTGCTGGACGCCTTGAGCGGTCGCTTCGTGCCGGCCGGCCCCAGCGGCGCGCCGAGCCGCGGCCGCCTGGATGTGCTGCCCACGGGGCGCAATTTCTTCACGGTGGACGTGCGCAACCTGCCGACCACCACGGCCTGGCGCATTGGGTTCCAGTCGGCCAACCTGCTGCTCGAACGGCATCTGCAGGACCACGGCGATCATCTGCGCCAGATGGGCCTGTCGGTGTGGGGCACGGCCACCATGCGCACCGGCGGCGACGATATCGCCCAGGCCATGGCGCTGATGGGCGTGCGGCCGGTCTGGGCCACCGGCAGCCAGCGCGTGGATGACTTCGAGATCCTGCCGATCAGCCTGTTGGATCGTCCCCGCGTCGACGTGACGTTGCGGGTGTCCGGCTTCTTCCGCGATGCCTTCGCCAACCTGATCCGCCTGTTCGATGCGGCGGTGCAAGCGGTCGCCGCCCTGGACGAGCCAGACGACATGAACCCGCTGGCTGCCAAGGTGCGCAGTGAGCGCCAGGCCTTGCGCGAATCGGGCCTGGATGAAGAGGCTGCGGCGAAACAGGCCGGTTGGCGCATTTTCGGCGCCAAGCCGGGGGCCTATGGCGCGGGCGTGCAGGGCGCGATTGATGGCCGCCTGTGGCAAAGCCGCGAGGACTTGGCCGAGGTCTACCTGAACTGGGGCGGCTACGCCTATGGCGGCGCTGACGAAGGCACCGCCGCCCGCGAGCAGTTCGCCCAGCGCTTGAGCCAGGTGCAGGCGGTGTTGCAGAACCAGGACAACCGTGAACACGATGTGCTCGACTCCAACGACTACTATCAATTCCAGGGCGGCATGCTCGCCGCTGTGGAAACCCTGAGCGGCGCCAAGGCCGCCAGCTACCATGGCGACCACAGCCAGCCGGACCTGCCGAAGATCCGCACCTTGAAGGAAGAGCTCAACCGAGTCATTCGTTCCCGCGCGGCCAACCCGAAGTGGATCGAGGGCGTGAAGCGTCACGGCTATAAAGGCGCGTTTGAAATGGCCGCGACCGTGGACAACCTGTTCGCCTTCGACGCCACCACGGCACTGATCGACGACCACCAGTACGCGTTGCTCGCCGACGCCTACCTGCTGGACCCGGACACTCGCGCTTTTGTGCAACAACATAACCCCGACGCCCTGCGCGACATGACCGAGCGCCTGCTCGAAGCCCAGCAACGCGGCCTGTGGCAAGCGCCGGGCGCCTACCGCGAAGCGTTGGAAAACCTGTTGCTGGATATAGAAGAAGACCACTGATGACCGATATTCCGCATTTCCCGCTGGCCGCCGTGGTCGGTGCCGACGCGCTGAAACTGGCGCTATGCCTGACCGCTATCGATCCTCAAATCGGCGGCGTGCTGATCGAAGGCCCGCGCGGCATGGCCAAGTCCACCCTGGCCCGTGGCCTGGCAGACCTGCTCGCCAGTGGGCAGTTTGTCACCTTGCCCCTGGGCGCTACCGAAGAGCGCCTGGTGGGTACCCTGGATTTGGACGCCGCGCTCGGCGAGGGCCGCGCGCAGTTCTCCCCCGGCGTGCTGGCCAAGGCCGATGGCGGCGTGTTGTATGTCGATGAAGTCAACCTGTTGCCCGATCACCTGGTCGATCTGTTGCTGGACGTGGCCGCCAGCGGCACCAACCTGATCGAGCGTGATGGCATCTCCCATCGGCACTCGGCGCGGTTTGTGCTGATCGGCACGATGAACCCGGAGGAGGGCGAGTTGCGTCCACAGCTCCTCGACCGCTTTGGTTTCAACGTGGCATTGAGCGGGCAAACGCTGCCCACCAAGCGTGGGCAGATTATTCGTCGTCGCCTGGATTTCGACCGTGATCCCGCTGCGTTCTGTCAGCAGTGGAATGAGCCGCAGGCGGCGCTGCGCGAGCGCTGCACCCAGGCGCGGGCACGGCTGGACGGTATTGAACTGGATGATCACGCCTTGGCGCAAATCACCGAGCGCTGCTTTGCTGCGGGGGTCGACGGTTTGCGTGCCGACCTGGTCTGGCTACGCGGCGCCCGCGCTCATGCCGCGTGGCGGGGCGCTGACAGGATTGCCGAAGAAGACATTGAAGCGGTTGCGGAATTTGCCTTGCGTCATCGGCGCCAGGAACAGTCGCCACCGGCCAGCCCGCCGAATCCAGGGCAGTCGCCGCAACCCTCGGATACCTCGCCGGGCCAAGGCCAATGGGGCGACATGCCTGCGCCGGCCCTGGCCACCGGTTCCCGTCGCGATGTGCCCACCTGGCCAAAAAAGCCCTAGGCATTCGCCCCCGACCTGACGCGGGGGCGGATGCCCGGCCCAAGGCGGGGCGACTGGACAATGGCAGGCAGGGCAAGGCGCGCAGTGCGAAGCTGGGGTTGATCAACTGGCCGGGCACCTTGCTCGGTGGCAGGCCGCAGCGCCATGAGGATCTGCGCTGGCAGGTGCGCAACCGTTCGGCCCATGAGCTGTGGCTGGTGATTGTCGACGCCTCGGCCTCCACCCGACGGCATCGGGCGTTGAGCGATGCCAAGGGCCTGTTGGCGCAGCTGTTCGATGACGCCTACCGGCAACGGGCGCGCCTGGCGTTGTTGACCGCCAGCGGGCAGTCGCCGCAGTGGCAGGTGCAGGGTTTGAAGGCCTCGAAAGGCTTGGCGGATTGGCTGGAACAGCTAGGCGCCGGTGGCGGTACGCCGTTGCTGGCAGCCTTGAGCGAGGCGGCCCATTGGTTGGTGGCGCGGCGTAAGCGTTACCCGGCGGAGCAGCAGCGGATGCTGGTGATGACCGATGGGCGGCTCAAGGCGATCGACGGGTTGGCGCAGTTGGCGTGTCCGGGGTTACTGGTGGACATCGAGCGCGGGCCGATCAGGCTGGGGCGGGCGCAGGAGTTGGCTGCCGGGTTGCAGCTGGAGTATCGGCATATCGACCAGTTATAGCGCCTGAGCCAATGCATTCGGGAGCAAGCCCCCTCCCACATTTGGAATGCATTCCCCTGTGGGAGGGGGCTTGCTCCCGATAGCGGTCGCCAGTACAGCACAGATTTATCAGCCAGCCCCCGGCACATTCGGCCAAAGATCCGCCACCAGAAACAAGCGCTCGGCTTCCTCCCAGTCCTCACCCTTCTGCACCAACCGCACCAGTAACTGCGCGGGCGCCATCGGGTCCAGGTCTGCCAGCCAGCCCTGCATCTGTTCCTCGCTCCACACCTCGCTTGCCGGGTAATGCGCCGGCGCCAGCCAGGCATGCCGAGGCAAGGGTTGCCAGCGGCCTGCCGCGCTCGCGCTGACAAAGTCCGGCCAATCCCGCTGATGCAACCACCGCCCACGCAAGTGCTGCGGATGGGCGCCATGGGGTGATTCGGCCTGGCCCGGCCACGGATACAGCAGATATCCACCCAGCCACAAGTGCGCATCGAACTGCTGGATATCCAGCGCCGCCAGGGCTTCGCGGCTCTCCGGGCGTGCTGAGATCGGTAATTGATGCTGGGCCAGGTGCGCCAGTTTGCGGTCGAGTCGGTCATGGCAGCCCGGCCCCAGCCACTGCGCCGTGTCGCGGCCGTTGCCAGCCTGCGGGCCCAGATACAGCTTGATCGCCAGTTCCAAGTGATGCACGCCATCGCGGTCGCGCAGCAGCATGTCCAGCTCACCCAGGGTGTGCCCGGCGCGGCGGATCGGCAGGTTGGCCGCCAGCAGCTCCACGCCCGGCGCATGTTGCACGGCAAACTGCCACAGGCGCTCATAATAAAGGCCCAGGCGCCGGGTGCGCGCCAGGCTCAGCCAATGCTGCAGCGCGCTGCTGTCCTGATCGAGCGCACGCAGCCAGGCTTCGAGCAACTGCGGCGCCTGTACCCAGTCGCTGCCCGCCAGCGGATGGCGTTGCGGCCATGGCGTGTGTGCGAGCATCGGTGGCGCCAGCATCACCCACGCCAGGTCGCGCACTTCGGGGTGTCGCAGTTGGCGGGGCAGGGCGTGCAAGTCGGGGAACAGAGTCATGGTGCGAGCATAGCCTCTTACGTTGCGTGCAGGTGCTGAGAACCGCCTGAGAACCATTGTCATCAAGGCGCGGCGGCGACAAAGGATTTTGCCTGAGCCGGCCTTTCGCCCATAATCCTTTCTTTTTGCCGCACCCTATGCCCGCAGGAGCCCCATGGAGCAATTTCGCAATATCGGCATTATCGGTCGCCTGGGCAGTACCCAGGTGCTGGACACCGTCCGCCGGCTGAAAAAATTCCTGCTGGAACGCCACCTGCATGTGATCCTCGAAGACACCATCGGCGAAATCCTGCCGGGACACGGCCTGCAGACTTCCTCGCGCAAGATGCTCGGCGAAGTGTGCGACATGGTCATCGTGGTCGGCGGCGACGGCAGCCTGCTCGGCGCAGCCCGGGCGCTGGCGCGGCATAACGTGCCGGTGCTGGGGATCAACCGCGGCAGCCTGGGGTTTCTTACCGATATCCGTCCGGACGAACTGGAAGTCGAAGTGGCCAAGGTGCTCGACGGCCATTACCTGGTGGAAAACCGCTTCCTGCTGCAGGCCGAAGTGCGCCGCCACGGCGAAGCCATCGGCCAGGGCGATGCCCTCAATGACGTGGTGCTGCATCCGGGCAAATCCACGCGGATGATCGAGTTCGAGCTGTATATCGACGGCCAGTTCGTGTGCAGCCAGAAGGCCGACGGCCTGATCGTCGCCACGCCGACCGGCTCGACCGCCTACGCGCTGTCGGCCGGTGGCCCGATCATGCACCCCAAGCTCGATGCCATTGTGATCGTGCCGATGTACCCCCATATGTTGTCGAGTCGGCCGATTGTGGTCGATGGCAACAGTGAGCTGAAGATCGTGGTGTCCAAAGATATGCAAATCTACCCACAAGTGTCCTGCGACGGGCAGAACCATTTCACCTGCGCTCCCGGCGACACCATCACCGTTAGCAAGAAGGCACAGAAGTTGCGCTTGATCCACCCGCTGGACCACAACTACTACGAAGTGTGCCGCACCAAGCTGGGCTGGGGCAGCCGCTTGGGGGGCGGAGGCGACTGATGCTCGATCCCGCGCGTAGCTACGACCTGATTGGTGACGTGCACGGTTGCGCCCACACGCTGGAGCACTTGCTCGACCAGATGGGCTACCACAAGCAGGGCGGCACCTGGCGCCACCCGTCGCGCATGGCGGTGTTTCTCGGCGATATCATCGACCGCGGCCCGCGCATCCGCGAAGCGCTGCATATCGTCCACGACATGACCGAGGCCGGCCAGGCGCTGTGCATCATGGGCAACCATGAGTTCAATGCGCTGGGTTGGACCACGCCGGCACCGCCGGGCAGTGGCAAGCAGTTCGTGCGTGAGCACACCCCGCGCCATGGGCGGCTGATCCAGGAAACCCTGACCCAGTTCGAGCAGCACCCGGCCGACTGGCACGACTTCCTCGGCTGGTTCTACGACATGCCGCTGTTTGTCGACGCTGGGCGTTTCCGGGTGGTGCATGCGTGCTGGGATGAGGGGTTCATCCAGCCGCTGCGCGCCACGTTCCCGGATGGCTGCATCGATCAGCATTTCCTGCAGGCCGCCGCCGTGCCTGGCAGTTTCGCCTGCAACGCGTTCGATCGCCTGTTGCGCGGCACCGACATGCGCTTGCCCCACGGGCTCACTCTGACCGGTGGCGATGGCCTGACGCGCTCGTTCTTCCGTACCAAATTCTGGGAAGACGACCCGAAAACCTACGGCGACATCGTGTTCCAGCCCGATGCCCTGCCCGAGCCGGTGGCGCGCACGCCATTGTCTTCCACTGAAAAAAATTCCCTGCTGCGCTATGGCGTCGACGAGCCGCTGTTGTTCGTCGGCCATTACTGGCGCAGCGGCAAACCGGCACCGATCCGCCCGAACCTGGCCTGCCTGGACTACAGCGCGGTGCTGTACGGCAAGCTGGTGGCGTATCGCCTGGACCAGGAAACCCAACTGGATCCGCATAAATTCGTCTGGGTCGACGTTGAGCGACCTGAGGTTAGTCAATGAGTACCGTGGCTGTATTGCGCCTGCCCCTGAGTGTCGACCTGGGCGGTTTCGTCAAGTTGCTGCAACGCATGCAGGTGCCTCATCGCGTCAGCGAGGAAGCCGGCGAACAAGTGCTATGGGTGCCCGAGAGCATCAGCGACGATGTGCGCGTGTTGTACCAACGCTTTCCCGCCGGTGATCCGGACCAGCAACTGGACATTCCCGAACGGGCGCCCGTGGCCCGGCCAGGGTTTGTCCAGCAGGTACGCCATAGCCCGGTCACGGCGCTGGTGCTGCTGGCCAGCCTCGTCGTCGGCGCGGTGACGCTGCTTGGCGAAAACCTGCAAACCGTGGCCTGGCTGACCTTCCTGCCGTTCCGGGTGCTGGGCGAATACATTCAGTTCACGCCGCTGGCCGACAGCCTGGCGTCCGGGCAGTGGTGGCGGTTGGTCACGCCAATGCTGATTCACTTCGGCATCCTGCACCTGGCCATGAATGGCATGTGGTACTGGGAGCTGGGCCGCCGCATCGAAGCGCGCCAGGGCAGCATCAACCTGCTGGGCCTGACTCTGTTGTTCAGCCTGGTCTCCAATTACGCGCAGTATGCATACGGCGGCCCGGGCCTGTTTGGCGGTTTGTCCGGCGTGTTGTATGGCCTGCTCGGGCATTGCTGGATCTTTCAACTACTCTCGCCCAACCCGGCATATCGCCTGCCCCGTGGGGTGCTGGCGATGATGCTGGTGTGGCTGGTGCTCTGCCTGTCGGGGCTGGTCTCGATGATCGGTTTCGGCGAAATCGCCAACGCGGCCCATGTGGGCGGCTTGGTTATCGGTTGCCTGACCGGTTTGCTGGGCGGGCTGTACAACCGTCGCAAATCGTCTATTTGATAAGGAAGAGCCTTATGTCCTCTTTTGCTGAAATGATCGAAAACATCACCCCGGACATCTACGAGAGCCTCAAGCTCGCCGTGGAAATCGGCAAATGGTCCGACGGCCGCAAGCTCACCGCCGAACAGCGCGAGCTGTCGCTGCAAGCGGTGATTGCCTGGGAACTGCAGAACCTGCCCGAAGACCAGCGCACCGGTTACATGGGCCCGCAGGAATGCGCGTCGAAATCGGCACCGGTGCCGAACATCCTGTTCAAGTCGGATGCGATCCATTGATTGAAATCGGTCGCGGTGCAGTCAGCAAAATGTCGGCGAAACTCGGTGAGCCGACCGTTCAATACGCGTTTCGTCTTGGCGACACCGAGGTTGCGGTCAACCCGTTGATTGGCACCCATATTCGCCTGGAATACCTTGGTGCCATTCATTGCAGCCATTGCGGGCGCAAGACCAAAAACAGCTTCAGCCAGGGTTATTGCTACCCATGCATGACCAAGTTGGCCCAGTGTGACCTGTGCATCATGAGTCCCGAGCGCTGCCATTACGACGCTGGCACCTGCCGCGATCCGGGCTGGGGTGAAACCTTCTGCATGACCGACCACGTGGTGTACCTGGCCAACTCGTCGGGGATCAAGGTCGGCATCACCCGCGCCACGCAGTTGCCGACCCGCTGGCTCGACCAGGGCGCCAGCCAGGCGCTGCCGATCATGCGCGTGGCCACCCGCCAGCAATCGGGCTTTGTCGAGGATCTGTTTCGTAGCCAGGTGGCCGACAAAACCAACTGGCGCGCGCTGCTCAAGGGCGACGCGCAGTCGGTCGACCTCAAGCAGGTACGCGATGAGTTGTTCGCCTCCTGCGCCGAAGGTTTGCTGGGGTTGCAGGAACGCTTTGGCCTGCAGGCCATCCAAACCATTGCCGACATCGAACCGATCGAGATCCGTTATCCGGTGCAGCAGTACCCGGCCAAGATCGTCAGCTTCAACCTGGACAAGAATCCGATTGCCGAAGGCACGCTGCTGGGGATCAAGGGCCAATACCTGATCTTCGATACCGGCGTGATCAATATTCGTAAATACACGGCCTACCAGCTCGCCGTGCATCAGTAGAAGGATGCCACCCATGCGCACCGAACAACCGAAGATGATTTACCTGAAGGACTATCAGGCGCCGGACTACCTGATCGACGAGACGCACCTGACCTTCGAGTTGTTCGAGGACCACAGCCTGGTCCACGCGCAGCTGGTGATGCGCCGCAACCCCGAGCGCGGCGCCGGGCTGCCGCCGTTGGTGCTGGACGGCCAGCAACTGGAGCTGCTGAGCGTGAACCTCGCCGATCAGGCGCTGACGGCTGCTGACTACCAGTTGACCGACAGCCACCTGACGCTGCAGCCACAGAGCGAAACCTTCACCCTCGACACCACGGTCAAGATTCATCCGGAAACCAATACCGCCCTTGAAGGCCTGTACAAATCCGGTGGCATGTTCTGCACCCAGTGCGAGGCCGAAGGCTTTCGCAAGATCACCTACTACCTCGACCGTCCGGACGTGATGAGCGTGTTCACCACCACGGTGATCGCCGAGCAGCATCGCTACCCGGTGCTGCTGTCCAACGGCAACCCGATTGCCAGCGGCCCCGGCGAAGACGGGCGGCACTGGGCGACCTGGGAAGACCCGTTCAAGAAACCGGCCTACCTGTTTGCCCTGGTGGCCGGTGACCTGTGGTGTGTCGAAGACAGCTTCACCACCATGACCCAGCGCGAAGTCGCGCTGCGCATCTATGTCGAGCCGGAAAACATCGACAAGTGCCAGCACGCCATGACCAGCCTGAAAAAATCCATGCGCTGGGATGAAGAGACCTACGGCCGCGAGTACGACCTCGACATCTTCATGATCGTGGCGGTCAGCGACTTCAACATGGGCGCCATGGAGAACAAGGGCCTCAATATCTTCAACTCCAGCGCCGTGCTGGCCCGCGCCGAAACCGCTACCGATGCGGCCCACCAGCGTGTCGAAGCCATCGTCGCCCACGAATACTTCCATAACTGGTCGGGCAACCGCGTGACCTGCCGCGACTGGTTCCAGCTGTCGCTCAAGGAAGGCTTTACCGTGTTCCGTGACTCGGGCTTTTCCGCCGACATGAACTCGGCCACGGTCAAGCGCATCCAGGATGTGGCGTACCTGCGTACCCACCAGTTTGCCGAAGACGCCGGCCCCATGGCCCACGCGGTGCGCCCGGACAGCTTTATCGAAATCTCCAATTTCTACACCCTGACCGTGTACGAAAAGGGTTCGGAAGTCGTCGGTATGCTCCACACCTTGCTCGGCGCCGAAGGCTTTCGCAAAGGCAGCGACCTGTATTTCGAGCGCCACGACGGCCAGGCCGTGACCTGCGATGACTTCATCAAGGCTATGGAAGATGCCAACGGCGTCGACCTCAGCCAGTTCAAGCGCTGGTACAGCCAGGCCGGCACGCCACGTCTGGCGGTGAGCGAGTCCTTCGATGCGGCGGCCAAGACCTACAGCCTGACCTTCCGCCAGAGCTGCCCGCCAACCCCGGACAAGGTAGAAAAACTGCCGTTCGTGATCCCGGTCGAGCTGGGCCTGCTGGACGACAAGGGCGCCGGTATCGCCTTGCGCCTGGAAGGTGAAGCCACGGCAAGCGGTACCTCCCGTGTGATCTCGGTGACCGAAGCCGAGCAGACTTTCACCTTTGTTGACGTCGCGCAAAAACCGTTGCCTTCACTGCTGCGTGGCTTCTCGGCACCGGTGAAACTGAGCTTCCCGTATGACCGCGACCAATTGATGTTCCTGATGCAGCACGACAGCGACGGCTTCAACCGCTGGGACGCCGGCCAGCAGTTGTCGGTGCAGGTGTTGCAGGAACTGATCGGCCAGCATCAGGCGGGGCAGCCGCTGAAGCTCGATCAACGCCTGATCGACGCGTTGCGCACGGTATTGAGCGACGAACGCCTGGACCAGGCCATGGTCGCCGAGATGCTCTCGTTGCCGAGCGAAGCCTACCTGGCCGAAATCAGTGAAGTGGCGGATGTCGATGCGATCCACGCCGCCCGCGAATTTGCCCGCAAGCAACTGGCCGACAACCTGTTCGAAGGGCTGTGGCTGCGCTATCAGGCCAACCGTGACCTGTCCCGGAAAACGCCCTACGTGGCAGAGGCCGAGCACTTTGCCCGGCGTGCCCTGCAGAACATCGCATTGTCCTATTTGATGCTCAGCGGCAGGCCTGAAGTGCTGGCGGCGACGCTGGACCAATTCGACACCAGCGACAACATGACCGAGCGCCTGACGGCCCTGGCCGTGCTGGTGAACTCGCCATTCGAAGCGGAAAAAGCCCAGGCGCTGGCGGTGTTTGCCGAGAACTTCAAGGACAACCCGCTGGTCATGGACCAATGGTTCAGCGTACAGGCCGGCAGCACCCTGCCGGGCGGGCTGGCGCGGGTCAAGGCATTGATGGAACATCCGGCGTTCACCATCAAGAATCCGAACAAAGTGCGCGCCCTGATTGGCGCCTTTGCCGGGCAGAACCTGATCAACTTCCACGCGGCGGATGGTTCGGGCTACCGCTTCCTGGCGGACCTGGTGATCCAGCTCAACACGCTGAACCCACAGATTGCGTCGCGCCAGTTGGCACCGCTGACGCGCTGGCGTAAATACGACGCCGCGCGGCAAGCGCTGATGAAGGCGGAACTGGAACGCATCCTGGGCGCGGGCGAGCTGTCCAGCGATGTGTTCGAGGTGGTCAGCAAGAGCCTTGCCTGACAATGTAGGAGGGGGCTTAGTCTGTAGGAGCGAGCTTGCTCGCGAAAAACTCACAGGCACCGCGTTCATTCAGAAAGCACGCGTTATCGTTGACGTTTTTCGCGAGCAAGCTCGCTCCTACAGGAAGCCAGGGCAAGCCCCCTACCACATTGATCGGAACGGGATGCAGCTTATTGGGCAAGCGGCGTCAGCACCTCGGCCTTGTCGTCCAGCACCATCACCACCAGCAGCCTGGCAGGCTGGGTCTGGCTGGCGTTGCTCGATTCGAAGTGCCGTGAACCGGCGGGCTCGTAGAACGACTCGCCGGCCTTGTAGGTCACGGCTTTCTCATCGTTGACCCGTGAAGTGACTGCACCTTCCAGCACATAAGCCACGGCAGTGCCGGTGTGGCTGTGGGGCACGGTGGCCTGGCCGGGGGCGTAGTCCACGGTGAGCATGATGGTTTTCTTGCCGGGCACATTGGTCAAGGCGTGCGCTTGCAGCACCTTGAGGGTTTCCTGGTTGTACACCGGCTCGTGGCCGTAGGCCGTGAGCGAGGTGAGTATCGCAGCGGTGGCGAGCAGTCGTTTCATGATGGGGTTCCACGGGGTTGGAGACCTGTTCACCCTACGCCCGGGGGCAGGATCGACCAATGACCAATCCGCCGGAAAACCCCCTAGCCAATCCGCAACAGGATGTCGCGCACCCTATCCAGCGCCGGGTCGATATCGAGGGTTTCGATGGCACCGAAGCCGAGAATCAGCCCCGCGCGTGGCGCAACGTCGTGGAAAAAACCATCCAGGGGATACAAGCCGACCTCCACCTCCCGCGCCAGTTGCATCAGCAACGGGATATCCACCGGCACCTTGCACAGTGCTGCCAGGTGGAACCCAGCCACCGTCGGCACCGCCTCGAACCAGGGCGACAGGTCGCCCGCCAGGCGCTGCAGGATCCGTTCGCGGCGCCCCGCATACACGCTGTGGCAGCGGCGAATATGTTTGAGCAGATAGCCTTCGCTGATGAACTTGGCCAGCGCCCATTGCGGCAGGGTAGAGCTGTGCTGGTCGGTCAATTGCTTGGCCTTGAGCACCGCGCCATGGATCGCCGGCGGCAGCACCGCGTAGCCCAGGCGCAACTCGGGCAGCAGGGTTTTCGAAAAGGTCCCGACGTAGGTCACCACGCCTCGCGTGTCCAGGCTCTGCAGGGAGTCGGTGGGGCGGCCCTGGTAGCGGAACTCACTGTCGTAGTCGTCTTCGATGATGATCGCGCCGAGTTCGATGGCGCGGTCCAGCAAGGCTTTGCGCCGCGCCAGGCTCATGGGCATGCCGAGGGGAAACTGGTGGGACGGCGTCACATAGACGAGCCGCGTGCCCTCGGGGATCTGGTCGACCTGAATGCCCTGTGCATCGACCGGAACGCTGGCGACCTTCGCCCCCATCGCCACGAACAACTGGCGCGCCGGGCTGTAGCCAGGGTCTTCCATGGCGACAATGCTGCCTGGCTCGAGGACCACGCGGGCGATCAGGTCCAGCGCCTGCTGCGCGCCATTGGTGACCACGATGTCACTGGCGCGGCATTTCACCCCGCGTGAAAACGCGATATGCCCGGCGATGGCCTCGCGCAGTGCCGGCAAGCCCTCCGGTTGGCTATAGAAACCGCTGTTCTTGGCGATACGGCGTAACGCATCCTGGGTGCAGCGCCGCCATTCTTCCTGGGGGAACTGACTGCGCGTGGTTGCCCCGCCGATGAATTCGTAGCGCAGGATGTCGCCGCTGGCGGGGTGGTGCATAGGCGAGGGCAGTGCCGCCCATTTGCTCAGGTTGGCGGCGCAAGCCAGGTCGGTGGCGGTCTGTACACGGTCGGGCTGCGGTGCCCACGCATTGACGAAAGTGCCTCGGCCAATCCTGCCGACCAGCAGGCCTTCATACGTCAAGGTGGCGTAGGTATCCGAGACCGTTTTGCGCGATACGCCCAATTGCTCGGCGAGCAGCCGGCTGGGCGGCAATTGCGCGCCGGCTGCCAGCCGCCCGGTGGCGATGGCTTCGCGCAGTTGCTGGTAAAGCTGGGCCGCCAGGTCCTTGCGGCCATTGATGACGAGGTGCAGTTCCATGTTTCATCCTGGGGCAGATCGATCTGCGCCAAGGTTACGCGCAAATCGATCGGAAGAAACCCGGCGGCCTCAGGACAGGAAACCACCGTCCACGTTCAACGACACGCCAGTGGTGTAGCTCGACGCATCACTGGCCAGGAACAGCACCGCGCCAGCCATTTCGCTGGGGTCGGCCACGCGCTTGAGCGGGATCTGCGCCAGGGCCATCTTCAGGATCGCGTCGTTCTTGACCAGCGCCGAGGCGAACTTGGTGTCGGTCAAGCCTGGCAGCAGCGCGTTGCAACGAATGCCGAATTCGGCGCATTCCTTGGCGAACACTTTGGTCATGTTGATCACGGCGGCCTTGGTCACCGAATAGATGCCCTGGAACACGCCAGGGGAAATGCCGTTGATCGAGGCGACGTTGATGATGCTGCCACCGCCGTTGTCACGCATCAGCTTGCCGGCCTCCACCGACATGAAGAAGTAGCCGCGGATGTTCACGTCGACAGTTTTCTGGAACGCACCGAGGTCAGTGTCCAGTACGTTGCAGAACTGTGGGTTGGTCGCGGCGTTGTTGACCAGGATGTCCAGGCGGCCGAACTGTTCACGGATACCGGCGAACACCTGGGTGATCTGCTCCATTTCACCGATATGGCAGGCCACTGCAGTGGCCTTGCCGCCGTCGGCGATGATCGCGTCGGCAACGTGCTGGCAGCCTTCGAGTTTGCGGCTGGAGACAATCACATGGGCGCCTTGCTGGGCCAGCAGCTTGGCGATGGCCTCGCCGATGCCACGGCTGGCGCCGGAAACGAAAGCGATCTTGCCGTCGAGGTCGAACAGGTGGGTCTTGGACATGAAGGGTTCCTTGTGATTGTTATCAGAGGGCGGATTTGCCGATGACTGCCAGGCTCATCTGTTCCAGCAGCTTGTTCATGTGGATGAACTGGGCAAAACGTTTGTCCTGGGTCTGGCCATGGAAGAAACGGTAGTAGATCTGCTGCACGATGCCGGCCAGGCGGAACAGACCGTAGGTGTAGTAGAAGTCGAAATTGTCGATCTGGATGCCCGAGCGTTCGGCGTAGTAGTCGACGAACTGGCGGCGGGTGAGCATGCCAGGCGCATTGCTTGGCTGGCGACGCATCAACTGCACGGGCGCGGGGTCAGCGGCTTCGATCCAGTAGGCAAGGGTGTTGCCCAGGTCCATCAACGGATCGCCCAGGGTGGTCAGCTCCCAGTCGAGCACGCCGATGATCTGCATCGGGTTGCGCGGGTCGAGAATCACATTGTCGAAGCGATAGTCGTTGTGCACGATGCTGGAGGTCGGGTGGTCGGCCGGCATTTTATCGTTGAGCCAGGCGCGCACGGCTTCCCAGCGCGGTGCATCGGGGGTCAGGGCTTTTTCGTAGCGCTCGCTCCAGCCGCGGATCTGGCGTTCCACGTAGCCTTGGGGCTTGCCCAGGTCGGCCAGGCCGCAGGCGGTGTAGTCGACCTGATGCAGTTCGACGAATTTGTCGATAAAGCTTTTGCACAACGCTTCGGTTCGGCTCGCGTCCAGGCCCAGTTCGGCCGGCAGGTCGGAGCGCAAAATAATCCCATTGACCCGTTCCATGACATAGAACTCGGCGCCGATCACCGTTTCATCGGTGCAGTGCACGTAGGCCTTGGGGCAGTACGGAAAGCCATCCTTGAGCTGGTTGAGAATGCGATATTCACGCCCCATGTCGTGGGCGGACTTGGCCTTGTGGCCGAAGGGCGGGCGACGCAACACGAATTCCTGGTCCGGGTATTCCAGCAGATAGGTCAGGTTGGAGGCGCCGCCGGGAAACTGGCTGATCTTGAGCGTGCCGTGCAGGCCGGGAATATGGGCCTTGAGGTAGGGATCGATCAGGCCGGCATCAAGTTCTTCGCCGGGGCGAATCTGGGTCGATTGGTCGTTAAGCGGCATGCTTATCCCTTCTGCTTATTTTAAAGGCCTTGGACTATTGGCTAATCTAATGCGCGTCACCGCCCAGCGACAAGGTCGGGGCGGCTTAATAGGTTAGCGTGTTGGGGAATGATCAGCGGGCCTGATCCACGCAAATCACCAGGGCGGCACGGCCCCGGCGCGGGTATTCGCTACGGGTTGCGCGACGGGAGTGTCACGGGGGTCAGTACAGGGCGACCGGCAAAGTATTCCACCAGATTGTCGGCGACCCGTTGCACGGTGTCGTGGGTGGCTTCGGGCGACAGGCCGGCTACATGGGAGGTCAGCACGGTATTGTTCAGGCGCTTGAGCGCATCGGGCACCTTGGGTTCGTCGTCGAAGACGTCCAGCGCGGCGCCGCCGATACGTCGCTGTTCCAGCGCAGCCACCAGGTCGGCGGTGACCACCACGCTGCCACGACCGATATTGACCAGATAGCCGTTCGGCCCCAGGGCGTCGAGGGCGTGGCGATCGATCAGGTGGCGAGTGCTGGCGCCACCGGGCGTGGCCAGGATCAGGAAATCCGAGGTGCGCGCCAATTCCACGGCGGTTGAGCAGTAGGTGTAATCCACGTCATCGCGGGGTTGGCGGTTGTGGTAGCTCACCTCCATGCCAAACCCCAGGGACGCGCGCTTGGCGATCTCCAGGCCTACGGCGCCCAGCCCGAGAATCCCAAGTTGCTTGCCGCCCAGGGAAGGGCGCATCACCTTTGGCCATTCACTGCGGCGCACGGCGGCGTCAGTCTGGGGGATACCGCGCACCAGCGACAGCAGCAAGGCCATGGCATGGTCGGCCACCGACGGCGCATTCACCCCGGCGCCGTTAGTCACCACAATCCCACGGTTGGCGGCGGCCTGCAGGTCTACATGTTCGTAGCCGGCACCGATCACGCAGATAATCTCCAGCAGCGGCAGCGCGGCGATTTCCTCGGCATACAGCCCCAGCGGGCCACGGGTGAGCACAGCCTTGATCTGCCCGCCGTGGGCCTTGATCGCCTGGGCACGTTCGACAGGCGTCGGAGCCAGGATCACATGGAAATCATTGCTCTCGATGATTTGCAGGTATTCGTTGATGGTCTCAACCAGGACCAGAACAGTGGTAGTCATGCAAGGTTCTTCCTGAAGTGCTTGAGCGCATGAGTATGCGGGATTTGTAAGACGGAACGTAGGTTGCTGTAGGAGCGAGCTTGCTCTCGAACGAAGTTGAGTGCGCTACGCATTACCGTGCAGCCGGCTCCCCCACCGAACCATTCCTCAGCTAAGTCTTTGCTTATGCACGAGAATCCCGGACAATCGCGCCCCTGTTGAGGTCGGGGCGCTGCCTGTCAGGTTTTTCTGACTCGTCCCGGCCGTGTGAATGCGGAGATCCGACCGGATGAATGATCAGGCCAATAGCGTCGACGAACGCTATGCAACGACACCTGCAACGCTCACAAGCTGGAGCCGCCAGGACACCACCTGGATGCTTGGGCTGTTCGGCACCGCCATCGGCGCCGGTACTTTGTTCTTGCCGATCAACGCGGGCCTGGGGGGCTTCTGGCCGCTGGTGATCCTGGCGCTGCTGGCCTTTCCAATGACGTTCTTTGCCCACCGTGGGCTGACGCGTTTCGTACTCTCCGGCCGGGAAGGCTCCGACATTACCGATGTGGTCGAAGAGCATTTCGGCATTAAAGCCGGCGCGCTGATCACCTTGCTGTACTTCTTTGCGATCTTCCCGATCCTGCTGATCTACAGCGTGGCCCTGACCAACACCGTCAGCAGCTTCATGGAACACCAACTGCACATCATGCCGCCGCCTCGGGCAGTGCTGGCGTTTGTGCTGATCCTGGGCTTGCTGGCGGTGGTGCGTTGCGGCGAAAAGGTGATCGTCAAGGCCATGAGCCTGATGGTATATCCGTTTATCGTTGCCTTGCTGTTCCTCGCCGTATACCTGGTGCCGCATTGGACGGGCGGCATCCTCAGTACCGCCCGTGAGATTCCGGCGCCGTCGGCCTTGCTCAACACCTTGTGGCTGGCGATTCCGGTGATGGTGTTCTCGTTCAATCACTCGCCGATCATCTCGGCCTTCGCGGTAGACCAGAAACGTCAGTATGGGGCACACGCCGACGAGCGTAGCTCGCAGATCCTGTCCCGCGCGCACCTGTTGATGGTGGTGATGGTGCTGTTCTTTGTGTTCAGCTGCGTGCTGACCCTGTCACCGGCGCAGTTGGCCGAGGCGAAAGCGCAGAATCTGTCGATCCTGTCGTACCTGGCCAACCACTTTGACAACCCGACCATCGAGTTCGCCGCGCCGTTGATTGCATTCGTGGCAATTGCCAAGTCGTTCCTGGGCCACTACATCGGTGCCAGCGAGGGCCTCAAGGGCCTGGTGCTGAAGACCGGCCGCCGTCCGGCAGCCAAGTCCCTGGACCGCATGACGGCCGCCTTCATGCTGGTGGTGTGCTGGATTGTCGCCACGCTTAACCCGAGCATCCTCCGCATGATCGAGACCCTGGGCGGGCCGGTGATTGCATCGATCCTGTTCCTGATGCCGATGTACGCCATCCGCAAAGTGCCGGCCATGGCCAAGTACCGGGGGCAAGCGTCGAATGTGTTTGTAACGGCGGTGGGGTTGGTGGCGATTACTGCGTTGGTGTATTCGCTGATGGCTTAAGGTCTGACGCAATCTCCAAGGCTGTCCCAGAACTAAATGTGGGAGGGGGCTTGCCCCCGATGGCGGTGTATCAGTCAACTATGAATTGACTGAACCACTGCTATCGGGAGCAAGCCCCCTCCCACATTTGTTTGTATTCCAGGCATAAAAAAACGCCGCGTACCTTGCGATACGCGGCGCCTATCACATCAACATACCGTTAGGCTTGAATCACCGGGATGTTGGCGCTTGCCGCGATCTTGCGGAACTCGGCGATCTGGTCGAAGTTCAGGTAGCGGTAGACGTCACTGGCCATGGTGTCCAGTTTCGCCGCGTAGCCCATGTACTCTTCGACGGTCGGCAGGCGACCCAGGGTAGAGGCGACTGCCGCCAGCTCGGCCGAGGCCAGGTAGACGTTGGCGCCATCGCCCAGACGGTTCGGGAAGTTACGGGTCGAGGTCGACACGACGGTCGAATTCGGCTCTACACGTGCCTGGTTACCCATGCACAGCGAGCAGCCCGGCATTTCCATGCGCGCGCCAGCCCTGCCGTAGATGCCGTAGTAGCCTTCTTCGGTCAGTTGGTGAGCGTCCATCTTGGTCGGCGGCGACAGCCATAGGCGGGTTGGCAACTGGCCCTTGACCTGCTCCAGCAGCTTACCGGCAGCGCGGAAGTGACCGATGTTGGTCATGCACGAACCGATGAACACTTCGTCGATCTTCTCACCGGCAACGCTCGACAGCAGACGGGCATCGTCCGGGTCGTTCGGTGCGCAGAGGATCGGCTCGTTGATTTCCGACAGGTCGATCTCGATGATTTCGGCGTATTCGGCGTCGGCATCGGCTTCCATCAGCTCCGGGTTGGCAACCCAGGCTTCCATCGCTTGGGCGCGACGTTCCAGGGTGCGTGGATCGCCGTAGCCTTCGCCGATCATCCAGCGCAGCAAGGTGATGTTGGAGTTCAGGTACTCGGTGACGGAGTCCTTGGACAGCTTGATGGTGCAACCGGCAGCCGAACGTTCAGCCGAGGCGTCGGACAGCTCGAAAGCCTGTTCCAGCGTCAGGTCGTTCAGGCCTTCGATTTCCAGGATGCGGCCGGAGAAGGCGTTTTTCTTGCCTTTCTTCTCTACGGTCAGCAGGCCAGCCTGGATCGCGTAGTAAGGAATGGCATGCACCAGGTCACGCAGAGTGATGCCAGGCTTCATCTTGCCTTTGAAGCGCACCAGGATCGATTCCGGCATGTCCAGCGGCATCACGCCGGTGGCAGCGGCGAACGCGACCAGACCGGAGCCGGCCGGGAACGAGATGCCCATCGGGAAGCGGGTGTGGGAGTCACCACCGGTACCGACGGTGTCCGGCAGCAGCATGCGGTTCAGCCAGCTGTGGATGATGCCGTCGCCTGGACGCAGCGATACACCGCCACGGGTCATGATGAAGTCAGGCAGGGTGTGGTGGGTGGTCACGTCGATCGGCTTTGGATAGGCCGCGGTGTGGCAGAACGACTGCATCACCAGGTCGGTCGAGAAGCCCAGGCACGCCAGGTCTTTGAGTTCATCACGGGTCATTGGACCGGTGGTGTCCTGGGAACCGACGGTGGTCATCTTCGGTTCGCAGTAGGTGCCAGGGCGCACGCCTTTGCCTTCCGGCAGGCCGCACGCCTTGCCGACCATTTTCTGCGCCAGGGTGAAGCCCTTGCCGGTGTCGACAGGCGCTTCAGGCAGCTTGAACAGGTCGGTAGGGCCCAGGCCCAGTTCGGCACGGGCCTTGTCGGTCAGGCCGCGACCGATGATCAGCGGAATACGGCCGCCGGCGCGTACTTCGTCCAACAGCACCGGGGTCTTCATTTCGAAGGTGGTGATGACTTCATCGGTGCCGTGTTTGCAGACTTTGCCAGCATGCGGGTACAGGTCGATCACGTCGCCCATGTGCATGTTGGTGACGTCGAACTCGATCGGCAGTGCGCCCGCATCTTCCATGGTGTTGTAGAAGATCGGAGCGATCTTGCTGCCGAAGCAGAAACCGCCGGCGCGCTTGTTCGGAACAAAGGGAACGTCGTCGCCGAAGAACCACAGTACGGAGTTGGTCGCCGATTTACGCGACGAACCGGTACCGACCACGTCGCCAACGTAGGCGATCGGGAAGCCTTGGCCGCGCATTTCTTCGATCTGCTTCATCGGGCCGGTCTTGCCTTGCTCGTCCGGCACGATGCCTTCACGGGCCATTTTCAGCATGGCCAGGGCGTGCAGCGGGATGTCAGGGCGCGACCAGGCGTCCGGGGCAGGGGACAGGTCGTCGGTGTTGGTTTCGCCGGTGACCTTGAACACGCGCAGGCTGATCTTGTCGGCCAGGGTCGGACGGTTGCGGAACCATTCGCCGTCGGCCCAGGACTGGATCACGCCTTTGGCGTGTTCGTTGCCATTGCGGGCTTTTTCCGCCACGTCGTGGAACGCATCGAACATCAACAGGGTGTGCTTGAGTTGGGCGGCCGCGACAGGCGCCAGCGTGGCGTCGTCCAGCAGCTCGACCAACGTCACGATGTTGTAGCCGCCTTGCATGGTGCCAAGCAGTTCAACAGCGCGCTTTTTGTCGATCAGGGGGGAGGTGGCTTCGCCCTTGGCCAGGGCGGACAGGAAACCGGCCTTGACGTAGGCAGCTTCGTCAACGCCCGGTGGAATGCGGTTGGTGATCAGGTCAACGAGGAATTCTTCTTCGCCAGCCGGGGGATTTTTCAGCAGCTCGACCAGGCCTGCGGTTTGTTCGGCGTTAAGCGGCTGGGGCACGATACCCAGGGCGGCACGCTCTTCGATATGTTTGCGGTAGGCTTCAAGCACAGTTATTACCCTCATCAGTGGTCCCACGGGACGCTCATCCAGGAATGACCGGCACGCGTGCGCTCGGGGGCTTTTTGGGCCGCAAAGCCAGCGCTGCCGACCGTCCTTACAGAAGCTGCTTTCAAAGTTTTACGCCTGCAGAACGGAGCTGATGAGGGTTGGCGCAAGTGTTGACCTACCTGGGTCAAACCTGCGCCAACACCGTTCTGAAGGAACGACTGTGCTCGTGACGCTTTGAAAACAGCTTCCAGCGGATTATTGGCGCCTTACAAGGCCGGGTGATTCTACGGCAAAAAAAATCTAAAGGTAAGTTGCGTCACCAAGTTTGCAGGGTGATCAACCTTAGACAAAGGGCTAACATGGCGCACTGTTTCGCTGATCTGCGTGTTTTCGCCCATGTCCAACCAAACCATCAAGACCCCCTGCGTCGGCCTGTGCTCCACGGTCTACGGCGATCTCGTGTGTCGCGGCTGCAAGCGCTTTCACCACGAAGTGATCCAGTGGAATGGCTATAACGAAGAAGAAAAGCGTGCGGTCTGGCTCAGGCTCGAGCAATTGCTGGTGCAGGTGATGGCCGGCAAAGTCGAGGTTTTTGCCCCCAAGACCCTGCGCGGGCAGCTGGAACAACGCAAGATTCGCTTCGTGCCGCACCAGTCCGAGTATTGCTGGGCCTATCAGTTGATTGCGCGTGGGGCACGGGTGATCAATAACCTGGAGGCCTATGGCATGGTGCTGCTACCGGAGTTTCGCGACTGGCCCTTGCCAGACCTGCGCGATGCGATTGATCGGGAGTTCTTTATCTTGTCCGAGGCGCATTACCAGCGTTATATCGCACCGGGATTCCTGAAGGATGCGCTATCTACCTGACGGTACAGGGGGCCCCTGTAGGAGCGAGCTTGCTCGCGAAAAACGCCCAGGCAACGCGTTCATTCTGAATAAACGCGGGGGGCCTGAGCTCTTCGCGAGCAAGCTCGCTCCTACAGAAAAGCCTTGAGGCAAGCCCCCTCCCACATTTTGATCTTCATTGCTTCAGGCTTGGGTGGCGAGTTCTTCCAAATGGTCCATCAGCGTCTGCGGCTTGAGCACCAGCACATCGCTTTCCACCGCATCCAGCACCACCTCTGCCGTATTGCCGATCAACGCCCCGGAAATTCCAGTGCGCGCCACGGTGCCGATA
This sequence comes from Pseudomonas sp. R4-39-08, assembly GCF_003852275.1. NCBI lineage: Bacteria > Pseudomonadati > Pseudomonadota > Gammaproteobacteria > Pseudomonadales > Pseudomonadaceae > Pseudomonas > Pseudomonas sp. R4-39-08. Next base: position 3,296,804 of record NZ_CP027733.1, on the reverse strand, counting down.
ATCGTCAGTGCCGCCTGCAACTGGTGGGCAATATGGGGAATCAGCACATCCGCCGGGCCTTCCTTGATATGCAGGTGTGCGTCATCCACATCGAATTCGGCCTGGAAGGCCTGGCACTGCTCGCGATAACGCGCCTCAATGGTTTCCCGCAGTTGAAACGTCGGGTCCGCCGCCGACAGCATCGGCGAGGGGTGTGCGCTGATCACATGCAACTGCGCCTTGGCCAGGCTGGCGATATCAAAGCCGTGGTCGATGATGGAATTGTGCAGCGAGCGGTGTTCGCTGTCGGTATTGCCCACGTCGACGGCGGCCAGGATTACTCCACCGGCCCAGGGCGTAGCGGTCTTGACCAGCAGCACGGGCGTCGGGCAATAGCGCAGCAGTTTCCAGTCTGCCGGCGTCAGCAGGGCCTTTTTCAGCGGGCTGTCGGCAAAATGCTGCTTGATCACCAGGCCGCAGCCCTCGGCCTGCTGCACGTCGACGATGGTTTCATGCAAGCTGTCGTTCCACGCCTGTTCGGTCGTGACGCTGTACCCGTCCTCCTGCAGGCCGGATTTGAGCAGGCTCAGCAGCGCCGAATGTTCATGCTTTCTGTCACAGACCAGCAAATGCAGGTGCGCGTCGGTGACCCCGGCGATCAGCTTCGCGCGCTTGAGGGCCAGGCTTTCGGGATGCTCGGGCTCGATGACCACCAGGATGCTGCGGATGGCTTGCATGGTCGGTTCTCCAGGAGTGGGCCTGCAACAACTATAGTTGCTGCACGCGTGCCGTCATCTTGATGTACATCAAGGCCCATGGCTGGTGGTCTGCGGCGTGGTCGGTATAATCGGCGCCCTTTTGTGATCCTTTGCCCGTGAGCCCGATGATCCTGCCCGAAATCCACGAATTCCTCGGTTGCCGCACCCCCGACGCCTGGGTCCAGGCCGCGCTGGCCGACCAGGACACCCTGCTGATCGACCACAAGAACTGCGAATTCAAAGCCGCCAGCACCGCCCTGAGCCTGATCGCCAAGTATCACGGCCACCTCGACCTGATCAACATGATGTCGCGCCTGGCCCGTGAAGAGCTGGTGCACCACGAGCAGGTCATGCGCCTGATGAAAAAACGCAAGGTTGAACTGCGCCAATTGTCCGCCGGCCGCTACGCCTCGGGTTTGCGCAAGGTGGTGCGCAACCATGAGCCGGTCAAGCTGGTGGATACCCTGGTGGTGGGGGCCTTTATCGAAGCGCGCAGTTGCGAGCGTTTCGAAGCGCTGGTGCCGCATTTGGACGAAGAACTCGGCAAGTTCTACTTCGGTTTGCTCAAAAGCGAAGCGCGGCACTTCCAGGGTTACTTGAAACTGGCCTACCAGTACGGTGACGCCAAGGACATCGCCCAGGTGATCGAGCGGGTGAGGGCGGCCGAGCAGGCGTTGATCGAGTCAGCCGACGTCGAGTTCCGCTTTCACAGTGGCGTGCCAGCCTGAGGCCACGGCTACGCCGATCACGGCGCTGATCCCGGTCAGCAGCAGGATCACCGTTTGCGTGCCAAGCGGCGCTGCCAGCACCGCAATCAGCAAGCCCGCCAAGGGCTGGGCGAGGTTGTTGAGCAGGGTGATCACCCCCACGGTTTTGCCGAAATCCTGCACTGGAATCACCCGCTGACGGGTGCTGCGCATGTACACGTTGAACATCTTGTCGAAACCGCTCACCAGCAGGAAACCCACGGCGTACACCCATACGCCTGGGCTGAGGGCGGTGATCAGCGCGCCCACGGCAATCATCGAATACGACAACCCGCCGAGCACCTTCAGCGCCAGGCTCGAACGCGCGAGGTAAAACAGAATTACCAGGGTGACCACCGCGCCAGCGGCTTGCAGCAGGGCGTAGGCGTCCTTGTCCGCCGCGTATTGCCCGGTGACCAGGGCCGCCGACGTGGCCAGCGTCACGCCGACGATCAGGTTCACACCGATGGCCAGGGTAATGATGCGCTTCAACTCCACCCGGCTGCGGATGTGGCCCAAAGCGGTGCGCAGTGGCTGCAGCCAGAGGCCCGCGGGCTGCGGCGCATGGGGCTGCAGGTTCACGCGGGTGTTGCGCTGCCAGGCCAGCATCGCCAGGTCCGCCAGCACAAACAGTGCGGCGATGCCCAGCACTACCCAGGGCCACGCCCAGACTTCCAGCATCAGCGCCGCCGCCAACGGCCCGAGTACCAGGCCGCTCTGGTCGGCGATCTGCGAATAAGACAACGTCTTGGTGTAGGAGTAATGCTGGAAAATATGCGGCATCAGCACTTCCCGCGCCATGATGCCCTGGGTGGTCAATACCCCGCACAACGCCGACAGGATCACCAGCCATTGGATACCGTCGAACAGCCCGTACAGCGCCACCGCTACCACGCAGGCCAACGCCCGATACACCTGGCTGACATGCAGGATGCGCACGGGTGAAAACCTGTCGCACAACGCCCCGCACACCGGAAAGGCCAGGTAGCGCGGCAGTGACTCGACAAAGAACGCCAGGCCCGCCCAAGACACACTCTGGGTGGTTTGGAACACGATCAGCGGCACGATGAACAGCAGAATCTGGTCCGCCAGCCGCGACAGGAACAGTGAAACGAAGAACGCCAAATAATCCTTGCGCATATAACTCCCTGTGAATGGCGTAAAAGAGTGCAGGCTATTTGTTAAAAACTCTTAAAAGCATGAAGCTTGCTGGCACCCTGCGTGCGGCGGCTCCCGTTGGGCAGCTTGCCACCTATACTGCCGGCCTTTCAATCGGCGTTCGCACACTGAGAACTTATGGAAAACCTGGGTCTGGGCAAAGTCCTGCTCGTCGAGGACGATGAGAAGCTGGCAGGGCTGATCGCGCATTTTCTGTCGCAACATGGTTTCGAGGTGCAGGCGGTGCACCGGGGCGATTTGGCCTTGGCGGCATTCCTGGCGTTCAAACCGAAAATCGTCGTGCTCGACTTGATGTTGCCGGGCCAGAGCGGCCTGCATGTGTGTCGCGAGATCCGCGCGGTGTCCGACACACCGATTGTGATCCTCACCGCCAAGGAAGATGACCTGGACCATATCCTGGGCCTGGAGTCCGGTGCCGATGACTATGTGATCAAACCCATCAAGCCGCCGGTGTTGCTGGCGCGCCTGCGGGCGCTGCAACGTCGGCAAGTGCCCGAGACGACGGTACGCGATTACCTGGAATTCGGCCGGTTGTCGATCAACCGCAGTTGCCGGGTGGTCAGCCTGGGCGATGAAAAAATCGACCTCACCACCATGGAGTTCGAATTGCTCTGGCTACTGGCGAGCAGCTCGGGAACCATCCTTTCGCGCGACGACATCCTCAACCGCATGCGCGGCATTGCGTTCGATGGCCTGAACCGCAGCGTCGATGTGTACATCAGCAAACTGCGCGGCAAGCTCAATGACAACCCGCGCGAGCCGGTGTGCATCAAGACCATCTGGGGCAAGGGCTACCTGTTCAATCCTTTCGCCTGGGAGCTGTAGATGCTGCGCCTGTATCTGCGCTTGTACCTGATCCTCGCGCTTGGCTTGGCCGGTGCGATCTGGTTGGTCAACTATGGCCTGGACGCGTACATGCCAGAGTCCAATGAAACCTATAATCGCGAAGCCCTGCGCGGTCCGGCGTGGGCCCTGGTGGAACAACTGCGGCCGGTACAGGGCGAGGCGCGCCAGGCGCGTCTGGATCAGTTGCAACCGCATTACGGCCTGCGCCTGCAACTGGTGCAGCGCGCCAGCCAGCACCTGAGCGCGCGCGAACAGGCACTGCTGGCGGCCGGCCAGGTGGTGGTGCGCGAGGACTTCATGAAGTTCCTCGCGCCCATCGACGACGGCCCGCAGTTGCTCGAAATCCAATTGCCGGAAGAACCGAAATGGTTGTACCTGTGGGCCTATGGCCTCCTGGGCGGGAGCCTGGCCATCGTCTTGTACTTCTGGGTGCGCCCGCACTGGCGCGACCTGGAGCACATCCGCCTGGCGGCGCAGCGCTTTGGCGACAACGACCTCGGTTCGCGCATCCTGTTGCCGCGTCGCTCCACCGTGCGTGCGCTGGCCGGGCACTTCAACCAGATGGCCGAGCGCATCGAAAGCCTGATCGCCAACCAGCGCGAACTGACCAACGCAGTGTCCCACGAGCTGCGCACGCCGATTGCGCGCTTGTCCTTCGAGCTTGACCAACTCAAGCAGCAGGCCGATCCGCGCCAAAGCCGCGAACTGATCGCCGATATGTACGCCGACCTTGGCGAACTTGAAGAAATGGTCTCCGAGCTGTTGACCTACGCCAGCCTGGAACGCGGCGCGACCCAGGTTACCCGCGAAAGCATCGAGGCCCACAGTTGGCTGGACAGCGTGATCGGCAGCGTGGCGCTGGAGGCCGAGGCCGCAGGTGTGCAGTTGTCGCTGCGTACCTGTGAGGTCGATGTGATTCGCATCGAGCCACGATTCATGGCGCGCGCGGTGATCAACCTGCTGCGCAACGCCATTCGCTATGCCGACCGGCGGGTTGAAGTGTCGTTGATCAAGTTCGGCAGCGGTTACGAACTGCAGGTCAGCGACGACGGTCCCGGTATTCCGGTGGAGGGCCGCGCCAAGATCTTTGAACCCTTCATGCGCCTGGATTCAAGCCGCGACCGCCGTACCGGCGGCTTCGGCCTGGGCCTGGCGCTGGTCCAGCGGGTCAGCCAATGGCATGGCGGACAGGTGCAGGTGCTGGACTCGGAGTGGGGTGGCGCGTCGTTTCGGATGACGTGGGCGTATGCCGAGTAAGTATCCGTAAACAACGACAAGCCGATGTGGGAGGGGGCTTGCCCTAATGCCAGTCAGTTAAGAAGTAGGAAGGGTAAAAAGTAACCTGTGGCGAGGGAGCTTGCTCCCGCTGGACTGCGCAGCAGTCCCATTTTTGGGGCCGCTTCGCGGCCCAGCGGGAGCAAGCTCCCTCGCCACAGGTACAGTGCGCTGGGTATTATTTATCCAGGGCAGTCAAGATCCCATGGGCCACTTTCACCCGTTCGGCATTCGGGTAGTTCCTGTTGGCCAGGATCACCACGCCAATATCCCTGCTCGGTACATACGCCACGTAGGCGCCGAAACCATTGGTTGAACCGGTTTTGTTGTAGAGCACATTGGCCGGTTGGGCCTGCGCCGGTTGCAGCCACTTGACGGCGTGCGACTCCAGCGCCATTGGTGTGGAGTTGCCCTCTATCAAGGCCTGCTGGGTGATGGGGTAGGGGTAGTATTCCCAGCCCAGGCCCTGGGTCATGCCGTCGACGCGGTAGTAACCGCTGTGTGTGGTGGCGATCGCCTGTTGCAGCGGCGCGCTCAAGGTTTCGGGGTGCAGGTTGAGCATTACGTAGCGCGCCAGGTCCTGGGTGCTGGTCTTGATGCCGTAGGCTTCGCTGTCGAGTGCGCCTGGGCCCACGCGCACGGGTTTTTCCTGCTTGTCGTAGCCTTGGGCGTAGCGGCCCAGCTTGTCGGCGGGCACGTTGAGGTAGGTGTTCTTCAAGCCCAGCGCCGGCAGCAAGGTCTGTTCCATGGCGACATTGAACGGCTGGCCCAGGCTTTTCGCCGCGAGGTAGCCGAACAAGCCGATGCTCGGGTTGGAGTAGAGGCGTCGCGTACCGGGGGTGTCGGTGGGTTGCCAATGCCTGTAGTAATCGAGCATGGTCGCGGCGCTGTCGGCCGCACCTGGGAACTGCAGCGGCAGGCCGCCTGCGGTGTAGGTCGCCAGTTGCAACAGGCTGATGTGATCGAACACACTGCCGGCCAGTTCGGCCCAGTGCTGGCTGGCGCGGTCCGACAGCTTCAACTTGCCGCTGGCCTGGGCATAGCCCCCGAGGGTTGAAGTGAAGGTCTTGGACACTGAGCCGACTTCGAACAAGGTGTCTTGCGTGACGGGCTGCTTGCCTTCCCTGGACGCCACGCCGTAGTTAAAGTATTGCGCCTGACCATCCTTCACCACGGCCACCGACAGCCCGACGATGCGCTGTTGTTGCATCAGTGGCTTGACGTGACTGTCCACTACTTCGCGCAGGTCGGGTGCTGCCAGGCACGGAGTAGCAACCAGCAGAGACGCTGAAATCAGCAGGTTTCGTACGCTAAAACGGGATTTTTCCTGCATGTTATTTTCGTTTCCCTGTAACGGATTGACTTAGGGTGAAGCCTGCGCGGGTGCCGCCATCGGGGGCAAGCCCTAATGCCAGTCAGTTAAGGCTTTTTGTAGGAGCGAGCTTGCTCGCGAAAAACGTCAACGATAACGCGTGCTTTCTGAATGAACGCGGTGCCTGTGAGTTTTTCGCGAGCAAGCTCGCTCCTACAGACGGCGGTGTACGCTTAACTGACTGGCATTGGGGCAAGCTCCCTCCCACAGCTGGAGTGTGTCAGGCAAGGTACTTGCGAAACCATCCCAGGGTGCGCTCCCACGCCAGGTTCGCTGCTGCCTCGTCATAACGCGGCGTCGAATCGTTGTGAAAGCCGTGGTTGGCTCCCGGGTAGATAAATGCCTCATACGTCGTGCCGGCGGCTTTAAGCGCCTGCTCGTAGGCCGGCCAACCTTCGTTGATGCGCGCATCCAGCTCCCCGTAATGCAGCATGATCGGTGCCTTGATGCGGGGTACGTCCTTGGCCTCGGGTTGACGCCCGTAGAACGATACGGCCGCCGCCAGTTCCGGGTAGGCCACCGCCGCCGCATTGGTCACGCCACCGCCATAGCAGAAACCGGTGATGCCGACTTTGCCGGTGCTGCTGTCGTGGTGCATCAGCCACTCAATGGCCGCGAAAAAGTCGTTCATCAGTTTGGTGGGGTCGACGGTCTGCTGCAGGGCCACGCCTTTTTCATCGTTGCCGGGGTAGCCGCCCACCGAGGTCAGGCCATCGGGCGCCAGGGCGATAAAGCCGGCTTTGGCCAGGCGCCGCGCTACGTCTTCGATATACGGGTTGAGGCCTCGGTTCTCATGCACGACCACCACCGCAGGCAGTTTGCCCACGGCCTTGGCCGGGCGCACCAGGTAGCCGCGCACCGTGCCATTACCCTTGGGTGACGGGTAAGTGACGTAGTCGGCAACGATAGCGGGGTCGGTGAATTTCACCTGTTCGGCGAATGCGTAGTTGGGGCTCAGGGCGGCGAGCAGGGCCGAGGCGGTCAGGCCACCGAAGGTAAACAGCGCGGCGCGGTCGAGAAATTCGCGGCGGTTCAGCGTGCCGTGGGCGTAGCCATCGTAGAGTTCCAGCAGTTCGGGAGCGAAGTCTTTGGCGGTGAGACGAGTCATCGGTGCAGTCCTCGATTAGCGGTTGCCGTCAAATGTAGACCAGGATCAACCCGTGCGGCCACGGGCGCGGACGCCATTTCTGTTTAGCAGCCCCTGGCCCCTAGCGCTAGCGCGCGAAGCGCTTCGCGCCGGCCACGCAGCCGATCACCGCCACCGTGACCAGCAGCATGCCCAGGCTGACCTGCTCATGCAGCAGGCCCGCCGCCAGCGCCAAACCAAAGAACGGTTGCAGCAACTGCAACTGGCCGACCGCCGCGATGCCACCCTGGGCCAGGCCGCGATACCAGAATACAAAGCCGATCAACATGCTGAACAGCGCGACGTAACCCAGGCTCAGCCAGGCCGGCAGGCTGATGCCGGTGAACGACGCGGGCGCCAGCAGCCAGCTCAACGGCGCGACGACGGGCAGCGACATTACCAGGGCCCAGCAAATCACCTGCCAGCCACCCAGGCTGCGCGAGAGCTTGGCGCCTTCGGCATAGCCCAGGCCGCAGACCAGCACCGCCAATAGCATCAGCAGGTCCCCGGCGGGTGCGGCGCTCAGGCCCTGGGCGAAGGCGTAACCCATCACCAGCGCACTGCCCAGCCCCGAAAACAACCAGAACACCGGTCGCGGCCGCTCGCCGCCGCGCAGCACGCCGAAGATCGCCGTCGCCAGCGGTAGCAGGCCGATAAACACAATGGAGTGTGCGGAGGTCACGTATTGCAGCGCCAGCGCCGTGAGCAGCGGAAAACCGATCACCACGCCGAACGCGACGATAGCCAAGGGCGCCCATTGCGGGCGGGTGGGGCGTTTTTCGCGGAACCACCACAACAGGCACAGCCCCAGGATGGCCGCAAGCGTCGCGCGGATCATGGTCAAGAACACCGGGTCGAATTCCATCACCGCCAGGCGCGTGGCCGGCAGCGAACCACTGAAGATCACCACGCCAATAAAACCGTTGATCCAGCCTTGGGTGCTGCTGTCCAGGCTGCCGAGAATGGAGGTGCGTTCCATGGAGGATGTCCGAAAAAGGGAAGTTGCGTACCCGGCATCCTAGGGCTGAAGATTGAGGCAATCAAAAAATTGTCATGGATACATCACCAATGCCGCGAGCCCGCTACAAGTCGCTGGTCGATACCTTCGCCGAGGCCATTCGTGCGGGCAAAATGCCGCCCGGCACGCGCCTGCCCACGCACCGCCAACTCGCCGCCGAGCATGGCCTGGCGCTGGTCACCGCGAGCCGCGTGTACGCCGAGCTTGAGGCGATGGGGTTGGTCAGTGGTGAAACCGGGCGTGGCACCTTCGTACGCGAACTGGCGTTACCGCCGGGCCAGGGCAGTGGGCAGATGCCCATTGCGGCAGGCATGCTCGATTTGAATTTCAACTACCCGTCATTGCCCGGCCAGGCCGAGCTTTTGCGTGGCGCACTGCGCCAGTTGGCGTTATCCGGCGACCTGGAAGCGCTGTTGCGTTACCAGCCCCACGCCGGCCGCCTGCATGAACGCGCGGCGGTCGCGCAGCACCTGTTGCAGCGCGGGCTGGCGGTGCAGGCCGAACAGGTATTGCTGGTCAGCGGAGCCCAGCACGGCTTGGCGGTAACCCTGATGGCGCTGCTCAAACCCGGCGATGTGATCGCCGTCGACGCATTGACGTATTCGGGCTTCAAGGTATTGGCCGAGACCCTGCACCTGGAAATCGTCGCGATCCCGGCCAGCGCCACCGGCCCGGACCTCGATCACCTGCAGGCCCTGTGCCGCAAGCGGCCGGTGCGCGCGGTCTACAGCATGCCCACCCTGCATAACCCGCTGGGCTGGGTGATGAGCCTGGCGCAGCGCGAGCGCCTGGTGGCGATTGCACGAGAGCACCACTTGATGATCATCGAGGACGCCGCCTACGCCTTCCTGGCCGAACACGCACCGCCGCCGCTGGCGAGCCTGGCGCCTGAATGCACTGTCTACGTGGGTGGGTTTTCCAAAAGTGTCGCCACCGGCTTGCGCGTCGGTTTTATCGCGGCGCCCCTGGCTTGGGTCAAGGTATTGGAGCGCACCGTCATGGCCACCACCTGGAACGTGCCGGGGGTGATGAGTGCGATTACCGTGGCCTGGATCGAAGATGGCACCGTTGCGCAGTTGGAGGCGCAAAAACGTGCAGATGCCCAGGCGCGGCAAGGTTTGGCTGCGCAAGTGCTGACGGGGCTGAGCTATATCAGCCATCCCTCATCGTATTTTTTGTGGCTGCCGCTGGCCGAAGATGCCCGCGCCGATCAGGTGGCCATGACCTTACAGCGCGAGGGTATTGGCGTTTCCACCGCCGAGCCGTTTGCCGTCTCGGCCCATGTGCCCCACGCGCTGCGCCTGGCGTTGGGGTCGGTGTCGATGACGGCGCTGCGTGAGGCGTTGCTCAAGGTGCGCAAAGTAGTGCAATGGTGAGCCGTGGCTGAGCGGCTCACCGGCAAGGGTCAGTATTTGTAGGCCTGGCGGCCGATCAGCAGCCATTGGCCTTTCTGTTTCTGCCAGACCTGGAAGTTATCGATATCGGTCGGCACTTCGACGCCACTGTTCACCGCCAGGGCGTGAAAGTGGTTGCGCACCAGAGCGGTATCGCCATTGAGGGTGATGCTCTGGTTTTGCATTTCCAGGGTCTTGAACGCGCTCTTGTGAGTTTCCAGGTCTTCGATGAACTGCGCCTTGTTCTGCACCTTGCCGCTGGAATGGCCGTAGGTGAGGGTGTCTGCGGTCAGCGCATGCAGTTGCTTGAGGTCCAGGTGCAACATAGCCTGGGTCAGTTGGTCGACCGCCTGGGCTACTTCCTTCTCGGCGGGCGCCGGTGCGGCCGCGACGTAGCCGGAGAACAGGCACAGGAAAGCGATCAGCACTTTGAGATTTTGCATGGGGAGTCCTTATTGTTGTTGGGGAGCGACACGATGAGGTCTGTCGTCATACAACCATGCAATAAATCGGCAGGGGAAGGAAAGAGGGTTCTTGAAATATTCTGAAATTACTTATTTGCCGACGTGGAACTCGGCTGAACCTGTGGGAGGGGGCAAGCCCTAATGCCAGTCAGTTAAGGCGACACCGAACCTGTGGCGAGGGAGCTTGCTCCCGCTGGACTGCGCAGCAGTCCCATTGCTTGGGGCCGCTTCGCGCCCCAGCGGGAGCAAGCTCCCTCGCCACAAGTTAGTTCTCGCTCCTGCTACTTCTTAACTGACCGGCATTAGGGCAAGTCCACACCCACATGGGGCGGTGATCAGCCGGCTGACAACGGCGGTGTACGCGGTGGAATCATGCGTTTGCTGCCGGTGGCTTCGTACGCTGACGCCAAGCGCAGCAGCGCCGAATCATCATACGCCCGCCCGGCAAATGTCAGCCCGACCGGCATGCCGATATCGGCCATCACGCCCATCGGCACGGTGACCGTAGGAACGCCAAGGTGGCGAATGGCGAGGTTGCCGTTGGCCACCCACACGCCATTGCTCCAGGCGATATCGGCGGAGGCTTCGTTGACATCGGCATCGGCCGGGCCCACGTCAGCCACGGTGGGGAACAGCACCGCGTCGAGCCCCAGGCGGTCCATCCAGTCTTCCAGGTCCAGCCGGCGGGTTTGCTCGAGGCCGCGCAAGCCGTCGGGCAAGCTGCTGATCTCGTTCCACGGCGTGATGCCGCGCTGGGCCATGCGCACGTATTCATCCATGCCGGCGGCCAGGTCGTCTTCGCGGTTGGGCAGGGTGCCGGGGTCGTGGGGGAAGATCTTCGGGCCATCGACATCTGCCAGGCGGTTCAACGCCGGGTCGCCGTTGGCACGCAAAAAGTCATCGAACGCCCAGGCCGACAATTCCCACAGTTCATCGTGGAGGAATTGCCGGGACACCAGGCCACGGTTGAACACTGTGGGCGCGCCGGGGCGGTCGCCTTCGCAATTGGACACCAGTGGGAAATCCACTTCGATGACTTCGGCGCCTGCGGCTTCCAGGGCGTGGCGTGCGGCTTGCCACAGCTCGATCACTGAGGCGCGGGTGTGGATTTTCTGCCCGGTCGGTCCGCCGATCCCGGGTTTCTCACTGGTGCCGGCCTCAGGGTCGGCGTTGATGTACATGCGCGGCACGCCGAAGCGTTTGCCGGCCAGGGCCGCGCTGCCCGCCGCGAGTTCGGCGTAGGACGCCGGGCGCACCGAACTGACGCTGGGGATCGGCACCCAGGGTTGCAGGCGCCACAGGTCGCCACGGGTGTGCGGGTCTTCGGCGACCACCACGTCGAGTACTTCCAGCAGGTCAGCCATGGTGCGCGCATAGGGCACCACCACGTCCATGGTCGGGGTCAGCGGCCAGTTGCCGCGTACCGAAATCACCCCACGCGAAGGCGTGTACGCACACAAGCCGTTGTTGGAGGCCGGGCCGCGACCGCTCGACCAGGTTTCTTCGGCCAGGCCAAACGCGGCGAAACTTGCCGCCGTGGCCGTGCCGGCGCCGTTGGACGAACCCGAGGCGAACGGTGCGGTGAGGTAATCGGCGTTGTACGGGCTTTCGGCGCGGCCATAGACGCCGCGCTGCATGCCGCCGTTGGCCATGGGCGGCATATTGGTCTTGCCCAGGCAGATGGCCCCGCCAGCGCGCAAACGCTCGATGGTGAAGGCATCACGCTGGGCGACCAGCTTGGCGAACGCCGGGCTGCCGGACGCGGCGGTGAGGCCCTTGACCAGGTAACTGTCCTTGGCCGTATAGGGAATGCCATCCAGCGGCCCCAGCGTCTGGCCTTTTGCCCGGCGTGCATCGGACGCCTCGGCTTCCTGCAAGGCCTCGGGGTTGCGCACCACCACGGCGTTCAGCGCGGTGGCGGTCTGCGGGCCATCATAGGCGTCGATCCGCGCCATGTAGGCCTGCACCAGTTCAACGGCGCTGGTCTGGCCGGATTCAAGCGCAGCGCGCAATTGGGCAATGGAGACTTCGGTAACTTGCATCAGATTTTTTTCGCCGCCTTCAAGTGGGGGGTATGGCGGCAGTCTACGTACAGATATTTCCCAGTGCCAGCTTGCTGCTAAGGTAAGCGGCTTGATGATCCATATTGCACTCCAAGGAGAAGAACATGCCCAGACCCTATATCGCCCTGGCCGGTTTGCTCGGGTTTTCGTTGTATACCGTGGCGACCATGTTGACGGCCGAGCAATCGCTCATTGCGTTTGGGCAGCAATTGTTGTCACGGCCAGACACCGCGCAGGTGGTGATTGACCTGTACCTGATGGCGATACTGGCGTGTGTGTGGATGTACCGGGATGCGCAGGGGCGGGGGCGCTCTGTGGCGTCGTTGATCCCCTATTTCCTGCTGACAGCGGTGTTCGTGTCGGTAGGGCCGCTGCTGTATATCGTCGTCAATGGTTTTACGCGACGCACCTGACGACAAAATACCAATGTGGGAGGGGGCTTGCCCTAATGCCAGTCAGTTAAGCGTACACCACCGTCTGTAGGAGCGAGCTTGCTCGCGAAAAACGTCAACGATAACGCGTGCTTCCTGAATAAACGCGGTGCCTGTGAGTTTTTCGCGAGCAAGCTCGCTCCTACAAAAAGCCTTAACTGACTGGCATTAGGGCAAGCCCCCTCCCACATTGTTTAAGCGTCTCCCGCCTGGATAGCGGCAGGCCTACACCCCTTTGGTCGACGGCAACAATATCGTCAAAATGCCCGCCAACGGCAGGAACGAGCATAGCTTGTAGACGTATTCGATACCGTGGCTATCGGCGAGCAAGCCCAGCAGTGCCGCGCCGATCCCGCTGAAGCCGAACATCAGGCCGAAGAAGATCCCGGCGATCATGCCGACATTGCCCGGCACCAGTTCCTGGGCGAACACCACGATGGCCGAGAACGCCGAGGCGATGATAAAGCCGATGATCACGCTGAGTACGGCGGTCCAGAACAGGTCGACATAGGGCAGGGCGAGGGTGAACGGTGCGGCGCCAAGAATCGAAAACCAGATGACTGTCTTGCGCCCGATCTTGTCGCCGATCGGCCCGCCGGCGAAGGTACCCACGGCCACCGCGCCGAGGAACAGGAACAGGTACATCTGGGAGCTGGCGACCGACAGCTGGAATTTTTCGATCAGGTAGAACGTGAAGTAGCTGGTCAGGCTGGTCATGTACCAATATTTGGAGAACACCAGCAGCGCCAGCACCACCAGGGCAAAGGTCACCCGGCCTTTGGACAGGCCATGGGTCGGCTTGCCGCCTTGCTTGAGCTTGAACAGGTTGAGGTGGTGGCGGTACCAGCGGCTCAAGCCGTACAGCACCAGGATCGCGAACACCGCGAACAGGCCGAACCAGGCGATATGGCTCTGGCCGTAGGGAATGATGATGGCCGCCGCCAGCAGTGGACCGAAGGCGCTGCCGGTGTTACCGCCGACCTGGAACGTCGATTGCGCCAGGCCATAGCGGCCGCCCGAGGCCAGGCGTGCCACGCGGGACGTTTCCGGGTGGAACGTCGACGAGCCGACACCGACCAGCCCCGCCGCCAGCAAAATCAGCGGGAAGCTGCCGACAAACGCCAGCATCAGAATACCGATCAAGGTGCAGACCATGCCCGCCGGCAGCAGCCAGGGCTTGGGATGACGGTCGGTGTGGTAGCCGATCCAGGGTTGCAGCAGCGATGCGGTGAGTTGGAAGGTCAGGGTGATCAGGCCGACCTGGGTAAACGTCAGGCCGTAGTTGGCCTTGAGCATTGGGTAGATCGACGGCAGCACGGCCTGGATCAGGTCGTTGATCAGATGCGCCAGGGCGCAGGCGCCGAGCACGCGCATGACCAAAGGGCTGACCTGGGGCGTCGTGGTGGCAGCGGCGGGTGTCGCGGTGAGGGTCGACATGCAGGCATTCCATACAAGGCAGCGAACAGGGGCCGACACTACTTGAGCGGGCGGCCCATTTCTAATTATTTCGGGAGCCATGCTAGAGTCGACGCAAATGCCTGTCTCGCGCAATTCGGGCGTAATTCATCGCAAAAAGGGCGAAATCATCAAATCCCTCGACAAATTCCTCCAGGAGATCGATGAAGGCGATTGGGCCGTCATCAGCTCGGCCACTGACTACCCGGAAAACTGGGTGATTCCCGAGCACAGCCACAACAAGCATCAACTGCTCTACGCCATTGGCGGCGTGATGGTGGTGTATTCGGCGTTGAACCAGTGGACGGTGCCGCCCAATCGCGGGTTCTGGATGCCCTGTGGCCAGGTGCATGCGCTGCGTTGCGTGGGCACCTTGAAAATGCGCAGCGTATTCGTGCGTCCGGACAGCTTTCCGGACCTGCCGACCGAGCCGAAGACGGTGACGGTGTCGCCGCTGCTGAGTGAATTGATCAAAGTCTCGGTCAGCTTGAAACCGCCCTTTGCCGAGGATTCGCGCGACGCCAGGATCATGCGCCTGATCCTCGATGAGCTAGCTATCCTGCCCGCGCTGCCATTGTCGCTTCCTCAGCCCGCCGACCCGCGCATCAATCACATCTGCCTGACGCTGCAGCAAGACCCGGGCGATGCGTCCACCGTCGCCGATTGGAGCCAGCGCCTGGACCTGGATCAAAAAACCATTCAACGCCTGTTCCGCCGCGAAACCGGGATGACCTTCGGCCAGTGGCGCCAACAGGCCCGTTTGCTGTTGGCGCTGGAGCGCATCGCGGTGGGCGAGAAAATTATCGATGTGGCCCTTGAGTTGGGCTACGAAAGCCCCAGCGCCTTTACCAGCATGTTCAAGAAACAGTTCGGCAAGACGCCGAGTCAGTTTTTCAGCTAGCGCTGCTGATAACGCGGGCAGGCCGCGGGCGGCGTGACGCCAGGTAGGCCAGCACGGTGGCGACCACCAGCAAGGCCGCGCTCAGTTCGAAGGTCGCCTGGTAACCGCTCAGGTCGAAAGCCACGCCGCCGACCGTGGCGCCTGCGGCAATCGCCAATTGGATGATAGCCACCATCAAGCCTCCGCCAGCCTCGGCGTTGTCAGGCGTGGTTCTCGATAACCACGTCCACCAGCCCACCGGCGCGGCGGTCGCCACCAGGCCCCAGCTGCCCAGCAACACGCTGGTCATGAGGGTGGAACTGCCGAACGCCACCAGTGCAAGGGCGATGCCTGCCATTATCAGTGGGATGGCAATCAGCGTCGGGTACAGGTGGTGCTTCAGGAAGCGTTCAATCAGGAACGTCCCCGCCAGGCCCGCCAGGCCGAGCACCAGCAGCATCAACGACAGCGTGGAGACGTCAACCCGGGTCACGCTTTCCAGGAACGGCCGCAGGTAGGTGAACAGCATGAACTGGCCCATGAAGAACACGCTGACGGCCACCATCCCCAGGGCTACGGTGGGGTTTTTCATCAGGCTCAGGACATTGCCGGCTTTCGCCTCGGCCTTGTTCTTCAGCGCAGGCAGGCTCACCAGCAGCCACACCAGTGCAATCACGGCCACCGGCACCACACAGAAAAACGCGCCACGCCAGCCGATGATGCCGCCCAGAAAGCTGCCCAGTGGCGCCGCGATCACCGTCGCCAGTGCATTGCCACCGTTGACGATGGCCAGGGCACGCGGCACCTCGGCCTGGGGCACCAGACGCATCGCCGTGGCCGCCGACAGTGACCAGAAGCCGCCAATCGCCACGCCGATCAATCCACGACCGAGCATGAACACCAGGTAGTTCGGGGCGAACGCCACCACGCTGCCGGAGACGATCATAAGCAGTGTCAGCGTCATCAGCAGGCGCTTGCGATCCACTCGCGCGGCGATCGAGGCGATCACCAGGCTGGTGAGCAGGGCAAACACCCCGGACACCGAAATGCCCTGGCCGGCCTGGCCTTCGGTGATGTGCAGGTCGGCGGCCAGGGGTGTCAGCAGGCTCACCGGCATGAATTCGGAAGCGACCAGCGCGAACGCCGCCAGCGACATCGCCAGCACGGCGCCCCAGCGTTGGGTTTGGGATGTAGCAGACATCACTTCAAATAGCCCTGGAAGAAGGTGGTGAGTGTGGCGAACGGGATCAGGTCGACCCGGTCGTAGAGATCGACGTGCCCCGCGTTCTGGATGATCAGCAATTGCTTGGGCTCGGCGGCGCGCTGGAAAGCGTCTTCGCTGAATTCACGGGAGTGCGCGTCGGCTCCGGCAATCAGCAGCAGCGGACGTGGGGAGATCGTCTCGATGTCGTTGAACGGGTAGAAGTTCATGAACTTCACATTGCTGGTCAACGTCGGCCGGGTGGTGGTCAACTTCGAGGCGCCCGCCGGGGTGACTTCGCCACGCGGGGTGCGGTAGAAATCGTAGAACTCATCGCCCACCGCGTCGCCGGTGAGGGTCTGGGGCGTGCCGCCGGTGTAGACGGTCTCGCCGCCCTGGAACTCGACATAGCGCTGGTTGGCAGCCTGGCGCAACACCTGCTGGCGCTGTTGCAGCGTCACGCCGTGCTTGAGGCCGTTGCGGTTGGCGGCGCCCATGTCGTACATGCTGACGGTCGCTATCGCCTTGATGCGCGGATCGATCTTCGCCGCGCTGATCACGAAGCTGCCGCTGCCACACACGCCGATGGCACCGATGCGTTCACGATCGACCTGGGGGCGGGTGCCGAGGAAGTCCACGGCGGCGCTGAAGTCTTCGGTGTAGAGATCGGGGAGTACGGCGTTGCGCGGCGTGCCGGCGCTTTCGCCCCAGAACGACAGGTCCAGGGAAAGGGTAACGAAGCCCTGTTCGGCCATTTTGGTGGCATAGAGGTTGGCGCTTTGTTGCCTGACGGCGCCCATGGGATGGCCGACGACAATGGCGGCGCTTTTGGATCCGGCGGCGAGGTGTTTAGGCGTGAACAACGTGCCCGCCACCTGCATGCCGTATTGATTGTTGAAGGTGACGTTCTCGGCCGTCACCGTGTCGCTTGTGTAGAAGTTATCAGCACCGTTGGACATATCGGCTCCTAATGAAGAAAGGGAGGTCACCAGCAAACCCAGCGCGAGCAAGAGGCGTTTCATAGGGATGTTCCTTGCGAAGTGTCCGAGCATTTTCCCGATGGCGGCCGGGCTTCTGTAGTGCATTTGAGTGGATTACTTGCCTGATCCTCTGAGTTTCAAGGTTTGGCGGCGACGCCTGGGGCTGGCGCGGGTAAAGTCCTGCCAAGACATTCAGTGAAGCAGTGGAAGGGCCCTATGACGATCCATCAATCGCCGCTGGACGCGCTGATCCAGGCCATCGGCTCGCGCATCCCGGCGCCCGGCGACTTCCCGATGCCGATCCCGGGCCTGGGGTTCTATCGGCGTGAACAGCCGGCCGCGCCGGTGGTGTGCATGGTCGAACCAAGCGTCGTGCTGGTGGTACAGGGCGGGAAGCGGTTGTGGGTCGGCGGTGAGGGCTATCCCTACGACAGGTCGCGATTTCTGCTGACCTCGCTGGATATTCCGGCCAACTCCGAAGTGCTGGTCGCCAGCCCCGGGCAACCGTGCCTGGGGCTGATGTTCAAGCTGGACCTGCGCATGCTGGCCGAGCTGATCGCCCAGGGCGGCCTGCCGCCAACCCGTGAGCGCGCGATGATGAAAGGGGTTGGCATCGGCCGGGTGACGGACGGCATGCTGGCAGCCTTCGCGCGCCTGGTGGCATTGCTGGATGAACCTGACGCAATCCCGGTGCTGGCGCCGTTGATCCAGCGCGAGATTCACTACCGGTTATTGAAGAGCGACCAGGCCGGCCGACTGCGCCAGATCTGTTCAGTGGACGGGCAGGGGTATCGGATCGCCAAGGCCATCGATTGGCTGAAATTGAATTTCGACAGCGCGCTGCGCGTAGAAGAGTTGGCCGCACGCGTGCAAATGAGCGCGGCGACCTTTCACCATCACTTCCGCCAACTGACTTCGATGAGTCCGTTGCAGTATCAGAAATGGCTGCGCTTGAACGAGGCCAGGCGCTTGATGCTGAACGAGCACCAGGATGTGTCCAGTGCCGCGTTCAAAGTCGGTTATGAAAGCCCGTCGCAGTTCAGCCGTGAGTACAGCCGCCTGTTCGGCGTACCGCCCAAGCGCGACATGGCCGCGCTGCGGGGCAGGGCAGGTGTTACTGATCTGACGGAGTCAAGTTAGCGTAAAAGATGCACCCGATCAGTCGTGCGAACAGGCTCAGGGTTTCTGGCAGGTTGGGGTCGTCGAACAGCGTGGCGCGCGAATCCAGCGCGCACAGTGCGCCGAACAGGCGCCCGTCGGGCAGGAAAATCGGCGCGCCGGCATAGCTCTCGATGGCGAATTGCTTGACCACCGGGCGTGCGGAAAAGCGGCCGTCGAGGCTGATCTGCGGGACGAACAAGGCTTGGGGATCGACGCAAAACTCACTGCACAGGGTGGTTTCCAGGTCGAGCACGTCGTCGACATGGATGCCCATCTGCATGGGGTCGTAGGCCGAGCAGACCACCCATTCCAGGTCGGTGAATTTGGCGATGCCGGCGAAGCGCATGCCGGTCAGTCGGGTGACCAGTTTAAGGATGTTGGTGGTCGCTTCGATTTCTGCGATGGCAGCGCGTTCGTCGGCGCTCAGCAGCGATTGGGCAGAGGTGACGCTTGGAATCATGTGAACGCTCCAATGGCGTGGCCGCAAGCAGCGACCACGCACAGCCAGGTCTTAATTGATCCGTGGATGCTGTTGCACCAGGTTTTCGCGCTTGGCTTGGAGCGCCGCAATCTCAGCATCGATGTCTTCGATCTTCTGCTCGATATTGTCATGGTGCTCCTGCAACAGTTCCTTGGCTTCTTCCATGTCGGAGGCCGCCGGGGCCGCCCCACGCAGTGGTTTATTGGCAGTTTCCTTCATGGTCAGGCCCGTGACCAGACCGACCACGGCGAACACCATCAGGTAGTAAGCCGGCATGTACAGGTCGTTGGTGCTTTCTACCAGCCAGGCCACTGCAGTAGGCGTGATACCGGCGATCAATACCGAGACGTTGAAGGCACTGGCCAGCGCGCTGTAGCGCAAGTGAGTGGGGAACATCGCCGGCAGCGTCGATGCCATCACGCCGATAAAGAAGTTAAGCACAATTGCCAGAATCAGCAGGCCGCTGAAGATCAGCCCGGTCTTGCCGCTGGTAATCAGCATGAACGCCGGGATCGACAGGAACAGCAGGCCGATGCTGCCGGCGATGATGAAGGGCTTGCGGCCGATCTTGTCGCTGACGAAGCCAATGAACGGCTGCACGAACAGCATGCCGACCATGATCGCGATGATGATCAGCACACCGCTGTTTTCGGCGTAATGCAGGTTGTGCGACAGGTAGCTGGGCATGTAGGTGAGCAGCATGTAGTAGGTCACGTTGGTGGCCGCGACGATACCAATGCAGGTCAGCAGGCTGCGCCAATGCTTGGTGGCGATCTCTTTGAAGGACACCTTGGGGCCATGGCTGAGGCCTTCGCGGTCACCCTGTTCGAGTTTTTCGACATGTTGCTGGAACGCCGGAGTCTCTTCCAGCGCGTGGCGCAGGTACAGGCCGATGATGCCCAGGGGCAGGGCCAGGAAAAACGGCAAGCGCCAGCCCCAGGCCTCGAAATCCGCCTCGCCGAGCACGGTGGAAATCAATACCACCATGCCGGCGCCCAGCACGAAGCCGGCAATCGAGCCGAAGTCCAACCAACTGCCGAGGAACCCGCGCTTGCGGTCCGGGGCATATTCGGCGACGAAAATCGACGCGCCGGTGTATTCGCCGCCCACCGAGAAGCCCTGGGCCATTTTGCACAACAGCAACAGGATCGGCGCCCAGATACCAATGGACGCGTACCCCGGAATCAGGCCGATGGCGAAGGTGCTCAAGGACATGATCACGATGGTGGCAGCGAGGACTTTCTGTCGTCCGTATTTATCACCCAGAGCGCCGAAGAACAGACCGCCCAGTGGACGGATCAGGAAGGGTACCGAGAAGGTGGCCAGTGCCGCGATCATTTGTACGCTGGGGGACGCGTCGGGGAAGAACACCTTGCCCAGCACATAAGCGACAAACCCATAGACGCCAAAGTCGAACCATTCCATGGCGTTGCCCAGTGCGGCGGCGGTGATCGCCTTGCGCATCTTGTTGTCGTCGACAATGGTGATGTCGTTCAAACCGATGGGTTTGACGCGTTTCTTACGTAATTTCATGCGGGCCACTCTAGAAGCTGAACGGGAGGCGCCATCGCCGCGATGGCACCGCTCTGTCACTTCAGATACAAGCGGACACTAAATAATTCACCCATCGCGGGATTTTTTCTCGCATTGGCGAAATGTCGTTGGTGTGAGGCCTGTGGGAGGGGGGTTGCTCCCGATGGCGGCCTGACAGCCGACCAGGATGTTGGATCAAGGCGAGTACATATCCGTTGCTGCGGTAACGGCGGCTTAGGGTTCCGCCCTTACGGCGTCTCACTTTTGAAAAGCGCAAAAGTAAGCAAAACGCTCTTGCCCCACCACTCGGCACCTCGCCTAGGCTCGGTGTGCCCGTAATCCGACATTGATTTGGGGGGCCGCCGCCACGCGCCATCCATGGCGCGGGGCGGCTAAACCGGCATCCCTGCCGGTTTACCCCCCAAATCACTGTCGAATTCCGGCCAGCGTGGTTTAACGGGGCGCCTAGATCAAAAGCAAGATCAAGAGCGACTCGCTTCGCATCGTGGTTAGCGTAGGCTGCTACAAAATTGTGTAGATACCTATGGCTAGCGGGGGCAAGCCCTAATGCCAGTCAGTTAAGGCTTTTTGTAGGAGCGAGGCGGGCGGCTAGCCCTTGCTCGCGATAAACTCACAGGCACCGCGTTTATTCAGAAAGCACGCGTTATCGTTGACGTTTTTCGCGAGCAAGCTCGCTCCTACAGACGGCGGTGTACGCTTAACTGACTGGCATTAGGGCTTGCCCCCTCCCACATTGATGGCATTTCAGCGCATATCTGTTGGTTAAACTGGGCTCGCAGCGTTATGCCGCCAATAGGGACGTCATTTGTATGCCAAACAACCATTCACGCCTCATCTACCGCCAACCACAGCCTGCTGACGTGGGGCGATTATTCGCCATCTACAGCGACCCCCAGACCAACCTGTTCAACCCAGCAGGGCCCATGGCCAGTGTCGATGATGCGCAGCGCCTGCTGGAGCGCTGGCTCGACCAATGGTCTGCCCTGGGCTACGGCTGGTGGGCGGTTGCACGGTGTGAGGCTCCCGAACACATCATCGGCTTCGGCGGCATTGCGCCGCTCAACTACCTGACAGTGCCGCGCATCAACCTCGGCTATCGCTTCGCCGTCGAAGCCTGGGGGCAGGGCTATGCCACTGAGTTGGGGCGCGATGCCTTGGTGCTGGCATTCGAAACACTGGGCTTGCCGGAGGTTTTCGGGTTGGTACGACCGGAGCACGCCGCGTCGATCCGGGTGTTGGAGAAGATCGGCATGCAGCCATTCGGCCTGCTCGATGATGTGCCTGGCCAAGCACCAAGCCGGGTGATGCGCGTTTGTCATCCTACAACCGCTTCAGCCTGACAGTTTTCACACCCCTGTAAATCCTCGCTCACAGCAATCTTTCAGATTGACACTGCCCAGGCAGCCCGATATAAAAGCCACAGTTGTACGACGACATATGACGTTACATATGTCCTACCTAACAAAAATAAAAAGTGATGCCATGAATCTGAACGAGCCCATCAGTGCCCATCGTGTCGGCCAGGCGGTCGGCAGCTATCGCTGGACGATCTGCGCGATGCTGTTTTTCGCCACTACCGTCAACTACCTCGACCGCCAGGTGCTCAGCCTGCTGGCGCCGCAGTTGTCCACGCAATTTGGCTGGAGCAACACCGATTACGCCAACATCGCGGCGGTGTTCCAGTTCGTCTATGCGATTTCCATGCTGTTTGCCGGGCGGTTTGTCGACAAGATCGGCACCAAGGCCGCCTACGTCGTGGCGATTGGCATCTGGTCCACCGGCGCGATCATGCATGCCTTCTCGGTGCAGATGGGTGAGGGCCTTGCGGCGATCAGCACTGCCGTCGGCCTGGCGGTGATTCCGGTGTCGATTGCCGGTTTCATGCTGTCACGCGCGGTGCTGGCGATTGGCGAGGCGGGCAACTTTCCCATCGCGATCAAGGCCACGGCCGAGTACTTCCCCAAGAAAGAGCGTTCCTTCGCCACCGGGATCTTCAACTCGGGCGCTAACGTAGGCGCGATTTTGGCGCCCATCTGTGTGCCATTGATCGCTGGGATGTGGGGCTGGGAAGCGGCCTTCATGGTCATCGGCATGCTGGGCTTCGTGTGGGTGGCCGTGTGGGCCGCCGTGTACGAAAAACCTGAGCAGCAAAAACGCCTGTCGGCCGAAGAACTGGCCTACATCCGCAGCGACCAGACCGTACAACCCTTCACGCCATTGGCTGCGGGCGCAACACCGAAAAAAGTATCGTGGTTCAAATTGCTGACCTATCGCCAGACCTGGGCCTTCGCTTTCGGCAAGTTCATGACGGACGGCGTCTGGTGGTTCTTCCTGTTCTGGCTGCCGACTTACCTGTCGGCGCAATACGGCATGAAGGGCGCCGATATCGTGATGCCGCTGGCCGTGCTGTACAGCATGACCATGGTTGGCAGTATCGGGGGTGGCTGGTTTCCCAGTTACTTCATGGCACGGGGCGACGCGCCCTATGATGGCCGCATGAAAGCCATGCTGGTGATCGCGCTGTTTCCGCTGGTGGTGCTGCTCGCGCAGCCGTTGGGCTACATCAGCTTTTGGGTCCCGGTATTGCTGATCGGCGTGGGCGCCTCGGCACACCAGGCCTGGTCGTGCAATATCTTCACCACGGTATCGGACATGTTCCCGCAGAAAACCGTCGCGTCGGTGGTCGGTATCGGCGGCATGGCCGGGGGCCTGGGCGGGGTGGTGATGACCAAGATCGGCGGCTGGGTCTTTGACTACTACAAATCCATCAATGACATTCACACCGGCTACATGATCATGTTTGCGATCTGTGCCCTGGCGTACCTGGTGGCGTGGAGCGTGATGAAGACGCTGGTGCCGCGCCATAAGGAAATCACCGACCTCTGAGTGAGAGTGCCGGAGCGGGCAAGCCGCTCCGGCAATGTCGGTTCATCGATTACGCGTTACCCGCCATACCGTGTTGGCCAAATCATCGGCAATGATCAGCGCGCCTTTCGGGTCCACCGTCACACCGACCGGGCGACCACGGGTCTTGCCATCCTCCCCGCGAAAACCGGTGGCGAAGTCCACAGGCTCGCCAGCCGGTTTGCCGTTGCTGAACGGTACGAAGATCACCTTGTAGCCCACCGGATTATCGCGGTTCCAACTGCCGTGTTCGCCAACGAACACGCCGTCGGCGAATTTTTCGCCCATGGCCGGGATGGAGAAATCCACACCGAGTGCCGCAACGTGCGAGCCGAGGCTGTAATCCGGCTTGATCGCTGCAGCCACTTTGGCCGGGTTCTGCGGTTGCGCACGCGGGTCGACGTTCTGGCCCCAGTAGCTATAAGGCCAGCCGTAGAAGGCGCCTTCGCGCACCGAGCTGAGGTAATCCGGCACCAGGTCCGGGCCCAGTTCATCGCGCTCGTTGACCACCGTCCACAGCTGCCCAGAGCCCGGTTGGATGGTCAACGCCGTGGGGTTGCGCAGGCCAGTGGCGTAGGGCTTGTGCGCACCGGTCGCGGCATCGATCTGCCAGACCATCGCCCGGTCGATTTCCACTTCCATGCCGCGCTCGGTGATGTTGCTGTTGGAGCCGATCCCGACATAGAGCTGGCGCCCGTCCTCGCTCACCGCCAGGGATTTGGTCCAATGGTGATTGATCTGCGCCGGCAGGTCGGTGACCTTGACCGGGGCGCCGCTGGCTTTGGTCTGGCCGTCGGCATAGTCGAAGCGTACCAGCGCGTCCTGGTTGGCCACGTAGACTTTCCCATCGGCGTAAGCCAGGCCATAGGGCGCGTTGAGGTTGTCGGCGAACACGGTCTTGAGCTCATAAGTGCCGTCACCATCGGCATCGCGCAACAGCGTGATGCGGTTGCCGCTCTTGACCTTGGTATTGCCCTCGGCCTTGATCAGGCTGGCGATCACATCCTTGGGCTTGAGCTTGGCCGCACTGCCGCCACGGCCTTCGGCGACGAGGATATCGCCGTTGGGCAGTACCAGGGTCTGGCGCGGGATGGCGAGGTCGGTGGCGATCGCCGTGATGCTGTAGCCCTCGGGTACCTTGGGTTTCTGGTCGCCCCAGGCGACGGGCTCGGCGATCTTCATGCTCGGCAGCAGGCTGCTTTGTTGGGCCGGTAACTTGGGGTCGGGGCCGTGGACCTGAGTCTTGTCGCCTTCGCCGCCGCACGCGGCCAGCAGCAACGCTGCGCTTAACAGGGTCAAGGTGTGGGTGGTTTTCATTGGTCAGCTCCCGAACGCAGGTTAGTCAGGCCGATCCACGTCGCCACCATCGCCAGCAGCGTGACGATCACTGACAGCACCAGGCCGGTCGGCATCATGGCGTAGGCATCCTTGGCGTGCTGGAAGGCGTTGATCAGCCCCAACACCCAAGCGGCCAGCAACACCAGAAAGTAGGCGGCTGGGCGCCCGGCCTTGCGTTCGGCGCGCAGCAGATTGACCAGGGCGAATAACAGGGCAAACCCACTGAACACCAACGCACCGGCAATCAGCCAGGAGGCGAAATTGGCCCACTGAATCTGGTAGGTCTGGCCGTAGGCAATGTCACTGAGCGTAGCGCCGAGGAACAGCGGCACGCTGCCGGCGAGCAAGGTCGCATGCAGCGGGCCTGGCGTGCAGCGATAGGCGGGAAGGGTAGTCATGGGGGATGCAGCTCCTTATCGTTCGGCACGCCTGGCTAGGCGTGCGATGACTTTGCATAGGCTTTGCACATAGGCTTTGCATAGGAAAGGAGCGCGATGTTTGTGAGAAAGTTCACCGAAGGTTCGTGTCCGGATGTTTTTCGAACCCTTGGCCGCCGGATTCACCTAAGCCTCTAACCTTCATTGCTTATTACAGGCGTTCCCATGACCCACCCGCGCATCGGCTTTGCATGCCAGTACAAGCATCCCGAACGACTGCCTTCGGCCAGTGCCTTGAAGCTGATCGAAGGCCCGTTCAACCCGCGTACCACCACGTTGCGCTGGATGAACAGCGTCGAGCCCAAGGTCGCGCGGGATAAACTGGTCGAGGTAGTCACCCACAACCTCGCCGCCCAATTGCGCCTGCTGGCCTACGTTGCCGAGTTGCCGCCGACCCTGCGCATGCTGCGCCTGAGCAGTGACCTGTTGCCGTTCTACAGCCACCCCGACGTTGCCGCTGTGTATCAGGACCCGGCGATCCAGCGCCAATTGCAGGAAGGGTTTGCCGCCATCGGCGAGCTGGCGCGGGCGTCGGATATCCGCCTGTCGTTTCATCCCGGCCAGTACTGTGTGCTGGCCTCGGAAAACCCCGGCGTGGTGGAGAACAGCCTGGCCGAATTCGAATACCACGCCGACATGATCCGCATGATGGGTTACGGCCGCCGCTTCCAGGACCTCAAGTGCAACGTGCATATCGCCGGGCGCCTGGGTGTCGAGGGCACGCGGGCGGTGTGGCCGCGCCTGTCCGAAGTGGCGCGCAACTGCATCACCTTCGAGAATGACGAGAAAACCTACGGCCTGGACCATTGCCTGCAAGTCGCCGACCTGGCACCGGTGGTGCTGGACATTCACCATTGCTGGATCAACGAAGACCACTACATCGACCCCGACTCCCCACGCGTCGCCCAAGTCATCGACAGCTGGCGTGGCGTTCGGCCCACGATGCATTACTCCCAGCCCCCGGAAAGCCTGCAGGCACTGGGGTTTGACGCCGAGCACAAACTGGAAATGGCAGCCTTGCTGAAGGTGGTGTCCAAGCGCGACCTCTACGCCCACAGCGCCCAGATGTGGAACCGCTGGACCAACGACTATGCACTGCTGTTTCTGGATCGCTTTGACATCATGCTCGAAGCCAAGGACAAGAACATCGCCGCCCTGGCGTTTCATACGTATTGGCAGCACCGATCCGCCTGAAACATGGCATGCTTTGCGGCCCCACAAAGGAACCGTCCCATGGCTACCCTGCATCTGCTTTGCGGCAAGATCGCGTCCGGCAAATCTACGCTCGCCAGCAGTCTTGCCACCGATCACGCTGCCATCTTGCTCAGCGAAGACCATTGGCTCGCCACGCTGTATCCCGGTCAGATCAAGACGATTGCCGATTACCTGGCCTGTGCCCGGCAGATCCGCGGTGTCGTGGAGCCGCTGGTGATCGATCTGCTGAAGTCGGGCGTCAATGTGGTGCTGGATTTTCCGGCCAACACCCTGGCTAATCGCGAATGGCTGCTCACCCTGGCGCAGGCCGCCCAGGCACCGCATTGCCTGCATTACCTGGCGCTGGATGACGCCACCTGCCGGACTCGACTGCACGCACGCAACGCCAGCGGCGAGCATGATTTCGCCGCCACTGATGCCGAATTCGACCTGATTACCCGCCACTTTCGTGTGCCGAGCGAAGAGGAAGGCCTGGTGATCGAGGTGCATAGCTTATGAGTGCTGAACCACCTGTGAGCGCCGCGCCTGCGCAGTCTGACTTCGAGCCTTTACTGATGGATGTGCTGACCCGCTATCGAACAGACATTGCGCAAGCCGAGAACGCCTCGCAGCGCCTGCGTTTGCAGGGCGAAGCTGCGAGCAAGTTGATCCGTTCCACGCCTACGCAGCGGTCACCAGTAGCCTCGATGTGCCCGCAGACGCTGGAGGACCATGTGGCACTGTTCCGGCAGCGTTACCCGACCATGATTACCCAAATCGCCTACTTCCTGTTTGAGGCCAGAAATCCAAGCGCCGAGGGTGAAGCGTTCCTGCTGCGTCTTGATGCATTCCTTGACTGGATGGCCTCGCAGCGGCAATAAACCCATAACCTGTGGCGAGGGAGCTTGCTCCCGCTGGCGCGCGCAGCGGCCCCGCTCTTCGCTTTAAAAGAATGGGCCTGCTGCGCAGTCCAGCGGGAGCAAGCTCCCTCGCCACAGTGACCGTTGTGATCGGAAAGGAATCAATCTAATGCGCGTCCGAACAAGCGCTCAGGCCAGCAGCGCTTGGGCCTCGACCACCCTCGCATAGTCCATCGCCAGGTTACTCAACGACAACGCATGTACATCTTCCGCCGGCCACAGCCGCCCCGATAGATCAGTCTGATCGAAGGTAAAGCAGGCATCCGCGACCACGATCACGTCAAAGCCCAGGTTGCCAGCCGAGCGTGCCGTGGACTCCACGGAATTGTTGGTGATGACTCCGACGATCACCACTTGCCTGATCGAGCGCGTGTGCAGCCAGCGCTCAAGGCCCGTGGCGATGAACGCATCCGGGACGTTTTTTTCCATCACTTGTTCGTGGGAGAGGGGCTGCAGCGCGTCCTGGAATTCGCAGCCTGGTTGACCAGGCCAGAACACCGAGCCAGGGGAACGAGAGATATGTCGCACATGAATAATTGGACGTTGCGCCTGTCGCCACGCGGTAAGAAGCTGCTGCATGCGCAGTTCGGCGTCTGGGTTGTTGCGTCGACCAAGAGTGGGGTCGCCCATGCCTTTTTGCATATCGATGATCACCAGCGCCGCGTTCATCGCTAACGGTTCCATGAGCTGTCCTTTTGCGTGTGAGGCGCGAAACATAGCAGTCAGGGCCTGTATTCAAACAGTAATTCATCAAGCCTGCGCCGTTTGCTTTTAAACCCAAGTGATTGCCCACCTGCTCCCTGAACCGTTACCCTCGGTCCACATCCCCACCCACCGACCGTAACAGTGAGTCACGGTCTGCACTGAATCAGGACGATGAACGATTATTCTCTGAAACTCGCCAACTACTGGCGCACCTCGCTGGCCGACGCGGAAAACGGCAATGGCGCCTTATCCCCGAGCCATGTCAAAACCTACTCCGCAGTACCCTTGGCTTCACTGGCCGCTGGTTGTTTGCCGGTTGAGCAAGTGGACAGCCTATTTGCCGGCGAACCGGCACAACTGCTCCAGGTGGATGTCACGCTACGCCCATTCGTGTATGCCTCACGCCAGGAGCACCGCCAGGCGCGCAACGGGCTGCCGGCGTTCATCACGCCGATCATTTGCCGCGTGTCGGTCACCCGCGACGGGCTTATCTATCCGACCGGGCCCACGCTGGTGCCGCGCGATATTCTGGAGCCGTTGGATCGCGACAACTTCACCATCGGCGCCCAGCATGACCTGGATACGTTTCTAACCGCACAAGATGCGCCGCAGTTCGAGCCGCCACCCGCCGGCACAGAGGTGCAGCCGGAGCACTACCGCGAGCAGTGGATCACTTACCTGCGCTATTGCAAGACGATGTTCCAGACCGTCTGCAACGCCTGGAACGGCGCGGAGGACGGTTTTGATCCGGTCAACTATTGCTATGTCTTCAAGGAACAGAAGGCCGACGGTTTCAGCCGCAATATCGTGGCGCTGTACGATCACCTGCGCCTTGGCAAGCCGGATGCGCCGTTGTTCGAGCGGTTCGCACAACGTGAGCGCATGCCCGATGAGCCGTGCCTGGCCGCCAACAGCCTGTTCGCCGAGCGAGGAGGGCATGCCGGTGACGAATACGCGCTGGCGCCTGCCCAACGCGACAGCCTCGCGCACCTGCTGGCGGGTAACGCCGGGGATATCCTGGCGGTCAACGGGCCGCCGGGTACCGGTAAGACCACGTTGCTCTTGTCGGTCGTCGCCTCGCTTTGGGCCAAGGCCGCTGCCGAGGGCGGCGAGCCGCCGGTGATTGTCGCCAGTTCTACGAACAATCAGGCGGTCACCAATATCATCAAGGCATTTGGCAAGGACTTCTCGGCAGGCACCGGCCCCTTTGCTGGGCGCTGGCTTCCGGATATCAACAGCTTTGGCGCTTACTTTCCAAAGGCCGCTGCGGAAGCGGAGATGGCCCGCACCTACCAGACCAAAAGCTTTTACCTGGAGCTGGAGACGCAGGACTATCTGGATAAAGCGCAGCAGGCTTATCTGGAGCATGCCGCCATCGCCTTTCCCGGGCCGTCGCAGCCCACGCTCAAGGGCACCGTCGACAAGCTGCAGGCCCTGATTCAACTGCGTCAGCAGCAACTGGGCGATATCGAGAAGGGCTGGGCAAGATTGAACGCGGCGCGCGACGCCATGAAGGCCTTGCTCGGCGATAATCCATACACGGCAATTGCGGCGCTTGAAGGGCAATGTCGGGCGCAGTCCGATCAGTTGGCAAACGCCAAGGCACGCCTGAAAGATTTCAAGCATTACCTGGCCCATGAGTCATTGATTTACACGCTGTTCGGCTGGTTCGGCCCGATTGCCTCCAAGCGCCTGCGCTTGGCCAAACTGCACATCGATGAAACTGATGCACAGCTGCAGAGCGCCAGCGACGTGCATGAGATAGAGCGCCTGCTGACGGCCGCCGTGGCGCACACCGCCCAAAGCCTGAAAATCCTTGAAACCCAGCGTGAGCGTGTGGAGCAATTGCGGCGCGATGAACAGCGCGAGCTGTCGAACTGGCAGGCGGTGATTGCCCGGTTACCCGATGCCATCGGCAAGCCCGCCGCCGAGGTGACGCTGGAGGACTGCGACCGTTGGGCGGACACCTCGCTGCGCTTTGAGACGTTCCTGCTGACCACGCATTATTGGGAGGGCCGCTGGCTGTTGGAAGTCGCCGATGAGCTGCCACTGATTCTTAAAAGCCGCAAAAAAAACGGCCGCAAGACCCTGGAAAAAAACTGGCGGCGCTGGATGAAGCTCACGCCTTGCGTGGTGGCGACGTTCTACCGCTTGCCGGCCGAGCTGTCGTGCAGCCGCCGTGACGGCAATGGTTATGTCGCCGATTACGCGCTGAACTTCATCGACCTGCTGATCGTAGACGAGGCGGGCCAGGTGCTGCCCGAAGTAGCGGCGCCGTCGTTCGCCCTGGCGCGGCAAGCGTTGGTGATTGGCGACACGCAACAAATCGAGCCGATATGGTCGGTGCCGCCGTCGGTGGATATCGGCAACCTGCTCGCTGCCGGCCTGCTGTCGCGCAGCCGTGTGGACGATGAGTACGAGGCTTTCTGTGACAGCGGGCGCAGTGCCGCCAGTGGCAGCGTCATGGCGATTGCGCAGTCCACCAGCAGCTATCACTACGACCGCGACCTGGCCCGCGGCCTTTATCTGTATGAACACCGCCGTTGCTATGACTCGATCATCGATTACTGCAATGCGCTCTGCTACAAGGGCAAGCTGCAACCGCGACGCGGCGCCAAACCGCAGGGTGGTTTGCCGGGCCTGGGTTACCTGCATATCGACGGGCTCTGCCAGCAGAAGCAAGGCGGCAGCCGTCATAACCTGCTGGAGGCACAGACCATCGCTGCCTGGATCAAGGCCAATGAACAGCAACTGACCCAGCGCTATAACAAGGAGCTCTGGGAAATCCTCGGGGTGATCACCCCCTTTGGCGCGCAGACCCAGGCCATTACCGAGGCATGCACCGCCCTGGGTATCCGTACCGGCAAAGGCGACGGTGAAATGACCGTTGGCACCGTGCACTCCTTCCAGGGCGCCGAACGACCGGTGGTGATTTTTTCTGCGGTGTATTCCAAGCATGCCGACGGTGCGTTTATCGACCGTAGGGACAGTATGTTGAACGTGGCGGTTTCCCGCGCCAAAGACAGTTTTCTGGTGTTCGGCGATATGGACCTGTTCAGCCAGATCCCCGCCAGCAAGCCGCGTGGCAGGTTGGCGCAGTACTTGTTGAACAGCGCGGACAATGCGCTCACCTTTGATTTCCAGCCTCGGGCGGATTTGCTGACGGCGCGCACCGGGTTGAGCCACCTGCATGAGTTTGCCGAACATGATCAGTTCCTGTTGCAGACCCTGGAGACGGCGCAGCAGCAGGTGCAGATCGTGACGCCCTGGGTGCGCCTGAGGGGGATGCGTGAAAGCGGCGCCCTTGAGGCCATGTGCGGCACCGTGCAGCGCGGGGTGCCGGTCACGGTGTATACCGATTTGCACTTCAACACTGGCATCGGCCGCAGCAAGTCCGACGGGGACCCCGGCAAAGTCGCCGAATTCAAGGATGCGCTGGCGACCCTGAAGCACCATGCCGTGCAGGTGCGTGTGGTCAACAAGGTGCACAGCAAGCTGGTGATGGCCGATGAAGCGCTGTTGTGCGTGGGCTCGTTCAATTGGCTGAGCGCAGCGCGCTCGGGCGATTATGTGCGCCATGAAACGTCCATGGTCTATCGCGGGCCGGACGTCAGCAGCGAGTTGGCGATCAATCGAACCAGCCTGGCGCAACGCCTGATTTCGCGCGAACTCTGACCGGCCATCACGTTATGCCAGCGGCTCGAGCGCTGCTGGCATAGCGATACCGATCAGCAGCCCACGCGCAAAACCCTGAGACTTCCCGACGAAAATCTTCATAATGGCGGCCATTTTGTTTAGCCCGTTATTCTGGTGTGCCCGCATGGAAATTAAGGTCAACTTTCTCGACAACCTTCGGCTTGAAGCCAAGTTCGATGATTTCACGGTGATTGCCGACCAGCCGATTCGCTACAAAGGCGACGGTTCGGCGCCGGGGCCATTCGATTACTTCCTGGCTTCGTCGGCGTTGTGTGCGGCGTACTTTGTGAAGTTGTACTGCGCCACGCGCAATATTCCCACGGAGAATATTCGCCTGTCGCAGAACAACATCGTCGACCCGGAAAACCGCTACAACCAGATCTTCAAGATCCAGGTCGAGCTGCCGGCGGACATCTCGGACAAGGACCGCCAGGGCATCCTGCGCTCCATCGACCGGTGCACTGTGAAAAAAGTGGTGCAGGCCGGGCCGGAGTTCGTGATCGAGGAAGTGGACAACCTCGACGCCGACGCCCAGGCGCTGTTGATGCCCAGCTCGACGTCGGAGGCGGGCACCTACATCGCCGGCAAGGACCTGCCGCTGGAGCAGACCATCGCCAACATGTCCGCGATCCTGGCGGGCCTGGGCATGAAGATCGAGATCGCCTCGTGGCGCAATATCGTGCCCAACGTCTGGTCGCTGCATATTCGCGATGCCCACTCGCCGATGTGTTTTACCAACGGCAAGGGCGCGACCAAGGAAGGCGCGCTGGCGTCGGCGTTGGGCGAGTTCATCGAACGGCTCAACTGCAACTTCTTCTACAACGACCAGTTCTGGGGTGAGGAACTGGCCAACGCGCCCTTCGTGCATTATCCCGACGAGCGCTGGTTCCAGCCGGGCCCGGACGATGAGTTGCCGCGTGAAATCCTCGACGCCTACTGCCTGAAGATCTACAACCGCGACGGCGAGCTGCGCGGTTCGCACCTGTTCGACACCAACTCGGGCAACGAAGCGCGGGGCATCGTCTCGCTGCCGTTCGTGCGCCAGTCCGATGGCGAGGTGGTGTATTTCCCCTCCAACCTGATCGAAAACCTTTACCTGAGCAACGGCATGAGCGCCGGCAACACCCTGGCCGAAGCCCAGGTGCAGTGCCTGTCGGAGATTTTCGAGCGGGCGGTGAAGCGCGAAATCATCGAAGGCGAATTTGCGCTGCCGGATGTACCGGCTGAGGTGCTGGCCAAATACCCCGGCATTCTGGCCGGTATCGAAGGCCTGGAAGCCCAGGGCTTCCCGGTGCTGGTCAAGGACGCGTCCCTGGGCGGTGAATTCCCGGTGATGTGCGTGACCCTGATGAACCCGCGCACCGGCGGCGTATTCGCCTCGTTCGGCGCGCACCCAAGCATGGAAGTGGCGCTGGAGCGCAGCCTCACCGAACTGCTGCAAGGCCGCAGTTTCGAGGGTTTGAACGACTTGCCGCAGCCGACCTTCGAAGCCCAGGCGGTGACCGAGCCAAACAACTTCGTCGAGCACTTTATCGACTCCAGCGGTGTGGTGTCGTGGCGCTTCTTCAGCGCCCAGTCCGATTATGAATTCGTCGAATGGGACTTTTCCGGCCACGGCGACGACTCCAACGTCCAGGAAGCCGCGACGCTGTTCGGTATTCTGGAAGGCATGGGCAAAGAGTCGTACATGGCGGTTTATGAGCACCTGGGTGCCACCGCCTGCCGCATCCTGGTGCCGGACTACTCGGAAATCTACCCGGTGGACGACCTGATCTGGGACAACACCAACAAGGCGCTGTTTTTCCGTGAAGACATCCTTAACCTGCACCGCCTGGACGAAGCGCAGTTGCACGCGCTGGTCGAGCGTTTGATCGAAAGCGAGCTGGACGACTACACCGATATCACCACACTGATCGGCATCGAGTTCGACGACAACACCGCGTGGGGCCAACTGACCATCCTGGAGCTGAAGCTGCTGATCTTCCTCGCGCTGCAGCAGCATGAGGAGGCCAAGGAATGCGTGGAAATGTTCCTGCAGTACAACGACAACACCGTCGAACGCGGGCTGTTCTACCAGGCGGTGAATGCGGTGCTGGAGATGGAACTTGACGACGACTTGGAGCTGGCCGACTACGAAGCCAACTTCCGCCGCATGTTTGGTAACGAACGCATGGACGCGGTGATTGGCTCGGTCAACGGCAGCGTGCGGTTTTATGGGCTGACGCCGACCAGCATGAAGCTGGAAGGGCTGGACCGGCATTTGCGCTTGATCGAGAGCTACAAGAAACTGCATGCGGCAAGGGCAAACGCTACCTTGGCACATTGATGGCTATCTGATGCATGAGGGGCAAAATGTGGGAGGGGGCTTGCCCTAATGCCAGTCAGTTAAGAAGTAGAAAGGGTAAAAAGTAACCTGTGGCGAGGGAGCTTGCTCCCGCTGGACTGCGCAGCAGTCCCATTTTTGGGGCCGCTTCGCGGCCCAGCGGGAGCAAGCTCCCTCGCCACAGGTACAGTGTTCGTCCTTAACTGACTGGCATTAGGGCTTGCCCCCGATAGCGGTGGTTCAGTCACCTGACCCAGTGGCTGACAGACTGCTATCGGGAGCAAGCCCCCTCCCACATTTGATCGA
This sequence comes from Pseudomonas sp. R4-39-08, assembly GCF_003852275.1. Classification (NCBI taxonomy): domain Bacteria; kingdom Pseudomonadati; phylum Pseudomonadota; class Gammaproteobacteria; order Pseudomonadales; family Pseudomonadaceae; genus Pseudomonas; species Pseudomonas sp. R4-39-08. The sequence continues at coordinate 3,262,618 of NZ_CP027733.1, read as the reverse complement.
TTTCTGACTTTAGATGCGGGCCAGGGCTTGGGCCAGATCCGCGCGCAAATCCTCTATATCTTCAACTCCCACCGACAACCGCACCAACCCATCGCCAATCCCCAACTGCGCCCGCGTCGCTGCCGGGATGCTGGCGTGGGTCATGATCGCCGGGTGTTCGATCAGGCTCTCCACGCCACCCAGGCTCTCGGCCAGGGCGAAGATCTTTACGTTTTCCAGGAAACGCGTGGCGCCCGCCAGGTCAGTGTTCAGGTCCACTGAAATCATCCCGCCAAACCCGCGCATCTGCCGTTGGGCCAGTTCATGCTGTGGGTGGGATTTCAGGCCCGGGTAATACACCCGCGACACCTGCGGTTGCTGCTCCAGCCAGGTCGCCAGTTCCAGCGCGTTGCGGCAATGGCGCTCCATGCGCAGGGCCAGGGTTTTCACGCCGCGCAGGGTCAGGAACGCATCGAAGGGCCCGGCGATGGCGCCCACCGAGTTCTGCAGGAAGCCCAGGCGCTCAGCCAAATCAGGGTTGTCGCCGACGATGGCGATGCCGCCGATCACGTCCGAGTGGCCGTTCAGGTACTTGGTGGTGGAGTGCACCACGATGTCGCACCCCAGCTCCAACGGGCGCTGGATCCACGGGCTGGCGAAGGTGTTGTCGGCCACGCAGAGGATGCCGCGGGCGCGGCAGAGGCGGGCGATGGCGCTGAGGTCGGTCAGGCTCAGCAACGGGTTACTGGGCGTTTCGACCCAGACCATGCGCGTGTCGTCGCGCAACGCCGCTTCAAACGCCGATACATCACTCAGGTCCACATAGCTGAACGTATGCCCGGCGCTGCGCTGACGCACCTTGTCGAACAGACGGAAGGTGCCGCCGTACAGGTCATTGCCGGAAACGATATGCGCACCGGCATCGAGCAATTCGAGCACCGTGGAAATCGCCGCCAGCCCCGAGGCAAACGCGAAGGCCCGAGTGCCGCCTTCAAGGTCGGCAACGCAACGTTCCAGGGCAAAGCGCGTGGGGTTATGGGAGCGGCCGTAGTCAAAGCCCTTGTGCACGCCGGGGCTATCTTGCAGGTAGGTGGAGTTGGCGTAGATCGGCGGCATCAGCGCGCCCGTGGCCGGGTCGGGCGACTGTCCGGCATGGATCACACGGGTGGCGAAGGCGCTTTTATCGGGCTGGCTCATGCAAGGGATCTCCGTAGGTGGTTGAGCAGGTCGACGCGGGTGATCAGGCCATGGAAGCCCGAGGCGTCGGCAATGATGGCGACCAGGCCGCGATCCAGCTCCGCCTGCAGTTCGGCCAGGCTGGCGCTGGGGGCCAAGGTGTGCAGGGTGCGGGTCATGGCGCTGGCCACGCTCATGGAAAAATGCGTGGCGTCCTGATGCAGGCCCAGCAGCAGGTCGGACTCATCGATAACGCCCGCCAGTTGCTTGCCGTCCACCAGCACCGGCAGTTGCGAGACATCCGCCAGGCGCATGCGCTGGAAGGCGGTGAGCAGGGTGTCGTCGGGGCTCACGCTGATCACCCGACCATCTTCGAAGCGGCGGGCGATCAGGTCGCGCAGGTCGCCGTAGTGCTTGTACTGCAACAGGCCTGCGTCGTTCATCCATTGGTCGTTGTAGACCTTGGACAGGTAGCGCGTGCCGGTGTCGCACACGAAGGTGACCACGCGTTTGGGCTCGGTCTGCTCGCGGCAATAGCGCAGCGCGGCGGCGAGCAGGGTGCCGGTGGACGAGCCGCCAAGAATGCCTTCGGCCTTGAGCAGTTGGCGGGCGTGGTCGAAGCTTTCTTCATCGCTGATGGAGTAGGCCTGGCGCACGCTGGACAGGTCGGCAATCGACGGGATGAAATCCTCGCCGATGCCTTCCACCGCCCAGGAACCAGGGGTTTCAAGCCGACCGCTGCGGCTGTACTCGGCCATCACCGAACCCACCGGATCGGCCAGCACCATGGCCAGCTCGGGCTGCACGCGCTTGAAGAAACGGGTTAAGCCGGTGAGGGTGCCGGCCGAGCCGACGCCCACCACAATCGCATCCACATCATGCTGGGTCTGCGCCCAGATCTCCGGCGCGGTGCTGGTTTCATGGGCCAGCGGATTGGCCGGGTTGTTGAACTGGTCGGCGAAGAACGAGCCCGGAATATCCTTGGCCAGGCGCGCGGCCACGTCCTGGTAATACTCGGGGTGGCCCTTGCCCACATCGGAGCGAGTGATATGCACCTCAGCGCCCATGGCCTTGAGGTGCAGCACTTTTTCCGTGGACATCTTGTCCGGTACCACCAGCACCACCCGGTAGCCTTTGGCTCGGCCGACCAGTGCCAGGCCCAGGCCAGTGTTGCCGGCGGTGGCCTCGATAATCGTGCCGCCGGGGCGCAGGCGACCGTCACGCTCGGCGGCGTCGATCATCGCCAGGCCGATGCGGTCCTTGATGGAACCGCCGGGGTTTTGCGATTCAAGCTTGAGAAACAGGGTGCAAGGGCCAGTGTCAAAGCGGCTGACCTTGACCAGCGGCGTGTTACCGATCAGTTCAAGTACGGCGGGGCGGGGGAGGTTAGGCATGTCGTCACCTGGTTACGGAATGGGCGTAGGGTGGGGGACAGCAACAGCATGGCTTGAAACATAGGCCGCTATCGCCAGGCTCGCAACCAGGCGGTCCGATGCATGACTTTTTTTGGCGCATGGAGGGTGAGGGGGGAGGTGGATGGCGGGCACAGCACCCGCAGGCAATGCAGATCAAATGTGGGAGTTGTCGAGCCCCAGCGAGGCTACGAAGGCGGCGGTACTGCTGGCCTATAAACCACCTGACCCACCGCTATCGCGGCCTCGCTAAAGCTCGTGCGCTCCCACATTCATACACCCCATCAGCGCCCGGCGATGGCGGCTTCAATAGCGGCAATGTCAATTTTGCGCATGGTCATCATCGCGTCAAAGGCTCGCTTGGCGACCGCCGGGTCCTTGCTTGTCACCGCATCGACCAACACCCGTGGCGAGATCTGCCACGACAGGCCCCATTTATCCTTGCACCAGCCACACGCGCTTTCCTGCCCGCCATTGCCGACAATGGCGTTCCACAACCGGTCAGTTTCCTCCTGGTCATCGGTCGCCACCTGGAAGGAAAACGCTTCACTGTGCTTGAACATAGGGCCGCCATTCAGGCCCAGGCACGGGATGCCCAGCACGCTGAATTCCACGGTCAACTCATCACCCTGCTTACCGGCCGGGTAGTCGCCAGGCGCGTAGTGCACCGCCTTCACTTCGCTATCCGGAAACGTCTGGGCGTAGAAGGTCGCCGCCTCCAGCGCATCGCCGTTGTACCAGAGGCAAATCGTATTTTTGTTGTTCATGGCAGGCTCCCCGGGTTGAAAGGTGCCTGGAGTCTAGACGATCGCTACGCCAGGGCGTCTTTCCCACAAGCACCCGCGCGCCGCGAGCGCCAGCCCAACCCGAGCACCATCAACAAACCCAGGCCAGCCATCAACGCACCTGCCAGAGAAACGGCGGGGTAGCCCAGCCCGGCATTGATCACCGCACCGCCCAGCACCGCGCCGATGGCATTGCCGAAATTGAACGCGCCGATATTCATTGCAGAGGCCAGGTTAGGCGCATCCTTGGCGGCCTCCATCACACGCATCTGCAACGGCGGTACCAAGGCAAAACTCGCGGCGCCCCACAGCAGGATCGACAGCGCGGCGGGCAGCGGCCATTGCATGAGCACCGAAAAGGCCAACAGCACGGCGATCAACACCACCAGCGATGTAATCAACGTGCGGTCTACCGAACGGTCCGCCGACTTGCCACCCCACACGTTGCCCAGGGTCAGCCCGATACCGAACAGCACCAGCATACCGGTGACAAAGTTGGTCGACGCATGGGTGACATCGCGCAAAATCGGCGCGATGTAAGTGAACACCGTAAACATCGCACTCGAGCCCACCACGGTCAGCGCCAACGCTGCCAGCACCGGCCCGCGACCGAGTACGCGGATTTCCGCCATCAGGCTGCCGCCTTTCGGCGCGGGTGCATTCGGCAGCGCCCACCACAGCGCGGCCATCACCACCGCGCCCAGCCCGCTGATGCCCCAGAACGCCGTGCGCCAGCCGAAGTTCTCGCCAAACCAGGTGGCCAATGGCACGCCGCCAATGGTCGCCAATGTCAGCCCCAAAAACATCGCGGCCACAGCCCCCGCGCGCTTCTCCGGCGCGACCACACTGGCCGCCACAATCGAACCGATACCGAAAAACGCCCCGTGGTTCAGCGACGTCACCAGCCTGGCGATCATCAAGGTCTGGTAATTGGTCGCCAGCGCCGACAGCAGATTACCCAAGGTGAAGATCGCCATCAGCCCGATCAACAGGTATCGGCGCGGCACCCTGGCCGTCGCGAGCGTCATGATCGGCGCGCCGATCAGCACGCCGATGGCATAGGCACTCACCAACAGCCCGGCGGCGGGGATGGATACGCCAAGGTCGGCGGCAATACCGGGCAACATGCCCATGGGGGCAAACTCCGTGACCCCGATGCCAAAGGCACCGATGGACAAGGCTACAAGGGGTGGATTGATACGCATGGGTGACTCCTCATCTGTGTGCCGAATGCTACAATCCAGCCTTTTGCAGCAGTAGCCCCTGGTTGGGAACTACACCTTTGCGCAGGAGGCACAAATGGACATCGGCGGCCGCTCGGGAGAGATGGAAGTGTTCGTCATGGTCGCCGAGCACGGCAGCCTGTCGGGCGCCGCGCGCGCCCTGGGGCTGACGCCGTCGTCCATCAGCCGCATCATCACCCGCACCGAACGACGCATCGGCACCCGGCTATTGCTGCGCACCACCCGCGCCATCACCTTCACCGCCGAAGGCGAAGCCTACCTGCGCGGCGCCCGTCGCATCCTGGCCGACATGGCCGAAGTCGAAGACGCCATCACCGACCAGGGCGCCCCCGCGGACGCCTCAGAGTCAGCGCAGCCCTGGCCCACGGCCGCCTGACCGTCGTGCCGCTGATCGCCGCCTTCAGCGCCCGCTATCCCGCCATCGTGGTCGACCTGATGCTCGGCGATGAACTCGTGGATATCCTCGCCGGCCAGGCCGACGTCGCCATCCGCTTCGGCCACCTGGCCGACAGCCCCCTGACCGCCCGCCCCATCGGCTCCACCGGCCAGGTCATCGTCGCCTCACCGGACTACCTGGCCCGCCACGGCACCCCGGTTACGCCGCAGGATTTACTTGAACACAACTGCCTGCGCTTCAACTTCCGCAGGGCGGCGCCGGACTGGCCGTTTCGGGTGGATGGGCGGGATTTTTCATTGAAAGTTGCGGGAACGATTGAGGGGAATAGTGGAGAGGCGTTGGCGCAATTGGCGAAGCTGGGCGCGGGGATTGCGCGGGTTGGGGCGTTTAGTGTGGCGGAGGATCTGGAGCGGGGGGAGTTGGTACCGTTGTTGGAGGCGTATAACCCGGGGGATGTGGAGCCGATTCATGCGGTGTTTGTGGGTGGGGCGGCGATGCCGGGAAGGGTTAGGGCGTTTGTGGATTTTTTGGTGGGGTGGGATGGGGGGTGAGGGGGGAGTGACTGGCGGGTTTCGGCAAGGAGCGGTCATTCATCATCTGCATTAAAGCAAGTCATAGGCAGTGTGTTGCTCCTTGACCATCTCCAGATACGCTATGAACGCGGCCATGGAGTAGCCATGTTCCTGTTCAAAAATAGGCAGTAGCTCACTCAGTTGCATTGGCTCCTGTTGCCCGAACGACCAGCCGACCCGCCCGTTGATTTCGATTCGCCTGACCACATTGATGTGTCCTAACGCGATTGAGCGAGGATGGCCATGCTCATGCTGATTCCGAAAGTCGCTTGTCGCCTCATTAAAGGTTTGTTCTGCCATTCGATTCAATGAGGTAGCAAGCACTGGCCAGCGGGACCACGCTTCGCTCATGGTCTTGGCCTGCTTCATACTTGTATGACCACCATTCCAGTGCGGCGGGTTTTCAGGCCATTTCAGGAATGCATTTGCATGAAAAGAGGTCGCAGTTGCTGCATGTATTAGTCGGCCACGCAGGGCTTGCGGCGCCGAGAGGCACAGAGTGGTCAGCGGTTTGACATGGTCCAACAGCAGATTGTATTGATCCTCCTCTGAAGCCTTCTCGTAGATCGGATGCCAAGCGTGCAAGAAATGAATGTATCTCACGAAGCCGTTAATTGAGTTGGCAATCTCACGCAATGCATCCTGCGCAACCGCATGAAAAGGCATCGCCACCATGTTGAAGCTCTCCCCTCCAAACAGTTTCGGGTAGGGTGCCAGCTCCAGTAGCGGCGTACTTCGCCGATTGCCCCTGAACGCTGCATAAAGCTCAAGGGCGCGATCATCTGTATATGTGTCGACCATGGCTACGCTCAGCAAAGGTATTCGCTGAAGACTATCTGATATGCATGGAAACTCGAAGTGTGAACTCACCAATCCGCCGGAAAGGTTTGGATTAGCATGGTCCAGCCTTCGCGCCCGGCCCGGAGCAAATCCGAGGTGAGGCCTGCGCAGGCTGCCAGTGTGAATCGTCCCTACTGTCGAAGACAATTTCAAGCGTCAGCTTTAGAGTGGAATCTACACTTGGCAAGTGTCCGCTTTTGACCGATAGCCGTCTTCCGCTCCGACAATGGCGCGTCCTGTTCTACTCTCCGATCAGACCTCATGCCCTCCAGCTCAAGGGCATTTCGAAAACTTTGGCAAGCCGAGCCAGCTTCTCGGCAGATCTGTAGATAGTATCGGTGTTAGGCCACTTCGGTGTGATGCTGATGCAATGATTACGCCCTTCTTTTTGCTCCACCACGAAAACTCCATGAAGAATTCGTCGTCTGGGAAGAGCACCCCATTATCAACCGCACTGTATTAGCCACACTGGCTCCGCCCCCTATGCTCCTGATTTCAGCTACGGACGCCCTTAAGCAGAAGCTCAAGTGCCCCCAGGGCCTGCAACAGCCTGCCTGAACCTGGCTCAGCTTCTGCGATCCAGAATGCTGCTTCGCACAAGGCACCATGGATCAGCATTGCCAATGCTCCGGGATCGGTTTGTACAACCGTCTCTTGCAGCATCAGTTGCTCAAGCATCTTTTGTAGGGAGGCTGCACAGTGCTGATGCGCTTCTGGTGGGGAGCTACCCAGAACAGCGCGCGCATCCCGCAATACGATGCGCTGTATTTCAGGCTCCTGTGCCATTTCCAGGTACATGCGACAGCGGTCCCTGAAAGCCTCCCATGCGTTGTCCGTACTGTCCGAAATCACTTGTAGCCGCGTGTCCATCTCCGCATCAATTTGAGCGACCACGGCCGTGAGTAAACCTTTCTTGTCGCCGAAATGATGGTAAAGCGCGCCCCTCGTCAGGCCAGCCAGCGCTGTCAAATCATCCATGGACGTTTCGGCATAGCCATGTTCGCTGAAAACCTGGCGCGCGGTCTTCAGCAACGTGGCACGTGTTTCTTCCATACCAGCGCGTGTACGTCGAACCATGATATCTCCCAGACCAACAAGCTATTTACATTCACTGCGTATGATTATAGGATTTTAATCATACGTAATGAATGTATATTCCCAGTTCAGCGACGGCCCGACAAGCTGAACTCATTCGATAAGGAGTATCGAGCATGGCCAATCCGTACCGAATACTGTTCCAAGCCCCCGGCACCAAGGGATTCTCCCTGGCAGGCCTCCTCGCCCGTTTACCGCTCCCCATGACAGGTATCGGCATCATCACCATGCTTTCGCAGTTGCGGGGCAGCTACGCACTGGCAGGCGCGGTTTCTGCCACCTTCGTCCTGACGTATGCATTGATGTCACCGCAAGTTTCACGCATGGTGGATCGATACGGTCAGCGCAGGGTACTGCCCTTGTCTGCTGGTATCAGCGTTTTGGGTATTCTTTTACTGCTTGCCTGTACTTACTGGCATACGCCCGATTGGACTTTGGTCGTGGCCGCTATGTTAGCGGGCTTCATGCCGAGCATGTCGGCCATGGTCCGCGCTCGCTGGACTGCGATCTACAGGGGCAAGCCGCACCTGCAAACAGCTTATTCACTCGAAACCGTGCTGGACGAAGTGACATTTATTGCAGGCCCCCCGATTTCTGTTGGTTTGAGTGTGGCCGTCTTCCCCCAGGCAGGACCGTTAGCGGCAGTTGTACTGCTGGCGATTGGCGCACTTGCTTTGGCAGCACAAGTATCCACCGAACCGCCAGTAGAATCCGCTGAAGAAAAGAGCACGCGAACAACCTCGATTTTTCGTCTGGCGGACGTCCGGCTATTAACATTGCTGATGGTCGCGATGGGCGTCATCGTTGGAACGGTCGATATCGTGAGTGTCGCGTTCGCTGAACAAATGGGCAGTCCGGCGGCGGCCAGTATCGTGTTGTCCTGTTACGCCATCGGCTCGTGCGCCGCGGGCTTGTTGTTCGGTGCGCTAAAACTGAAAACGCCGTTGCACAAACTCCTGCTGTTGGGTGGCGTTGCAACTGCCGCAACGACACTGCCCTTGTTGATGGCTGGTAACATTGCCAGCCTCTCGGGAGCAGTGTTGGTGGCCGGGTTATTCTTTGCGCCCACCATGATTGTGGCAATGTCCTTGGTTGAGCGAACTGTGCCGGAACGACAATTGACCGAAGGCATGACCTGGCTACTGGCAGGCTTGAATGTTGGGGTGGCGATGGGTGCTGCGGCGTCGGGCCAACTCGTGGATATGGAAGGTGCTCGGTATGGGTTTAGCGTTGCTCTGGCAGCCGGAGCCGCTGTATTGCTAGTAACTATTTGGGGGTATCGACGGATGCGAGAGCAGTCGCTTGCGGCATCGTACTCGGTATGAAGTCCCTGCTGTGACGCGCCCTGCTCAGAGTAATCTGCAGAAAGAAAAGCCACTTGTGAGAGTGGCTTTTCGTTAACTCAGAGCGAAGAGTCGGCTCTTCCACATAGCCTTTACCACAAGCAGCTTGAACGCTGCGCGGAGTTAGAGTCGCTGCTTTCTGTGTATTAGCATTTTGGATGACCGCTTTTGGCCGATAGCTGCCCTTCGCGACAGGCAGTTATCGATCCCCAAGGGACACACCGGAGCAGGTTATCTACCAGCAGTGTGTTTGGAGGTGTGTATTGTTGAATTTGCCGTTACCTTCTGGGACATCACGCAATAAGGACTATGCACATGAATGTCGGAATGGCTCATGCGATTGAGGCCGCAGAAAGCGAGTATTTGTGTGCCCGCGTCGAGAGTTTGTCTCGGATAAGTGGAAACCCTTTTGGTGCTCGTGTGTTTTTCAACGAGGCTTTTCCATGCTTTCAGGTGAAGGCATCACCTAGCCCGATGCTCAATCGCATCTACGGCGATAGTACCGACAGACCCAAGTCACTATTGAGCTTGCTCAAGGAATCAGCAGAGTATTCGACAGTAACGCCTCTTATCGGAAAGGCCTCGACTTTGGAACAGTACGCTTTGGTGGGTGAGAAGCGGCTGGAGCGTCTGAGGGGTGGACGCATCTGCAACTCGCGTGCACCATCGAAAATGTGGTCTTGAGTCACCACTCATTCGAAATCGAAGAAGCCACCTCACAAACGCTTCCTGAGTTCGCAGCCGTGCATGCGAGTGGATTTCATACCAAGCCAGAGCATCTTCAGTTGAACCAGGCTTCGTTCGCAGGACTGATGTCAAATGAACGTCTGAAAATCTACGTCCTTAAAGCTGATGGAAAGGTCGTGGCAGGAGCGTTGATGTACCTGGCCTGCAATGGAGTTGCCTACCTTGGGACGGCTGCCACCCGAAAAAATGCAAGAGGCCAGGGCTACCATGGAGCCCTGATATCTCATCGGATAGAGCAAGCAAAAAAACACGGCAGTCTTGTGATCGCCGCAACCGCGCTTCCCAGCTCGCAAAGTCGCCGAAATTTGCAGCGTACAGGGCTAGCGACATCCCACGCTCAAGCGCTATATCGCCTGGTAGATAGCTGAAGTCTGTTCTTGGCCGAAAGCAGGCGCCGCTCTCGTCATCGCAGAGGGGGTTGTGCCGAGGCTGTAATCCACCAAGGCCATCAAACGCCAAATCGCCGAGTCGTTGTATGTAGCTTGCGACGACGCGGCGAGTCATCGGTCTAATGAGTTGAGAAGCTGATCATCAGCCAGGGCAGGGCACTTCTCGGTCAAGGAGTCTGGCTGTGAGGAGTACGCCCATTTCGCTCAGTTGGTGGATGGCCAGGGCGACGTCGCGGTGTTTGCCGTTGAGGTCTTCGGACAGGTCGAGCAGCAGGGTGCTGACGCTGGTGAAGGTTTCGTAGCTGTTGGTGATGAGGCTTTCGTTGCTGGCGTTGGGGTCAACATCGAAGAGGGCACTTGAATCTGATTTGAGCATGTTTGAATTCCTGTTTAGGGCCACCATCCTTTAGCTACTAAACATAAGGGTGGCGGCTGTGCGCAGGTTAGTAGACCGGGGAATCCAAACAAAGCCGGCGCACCCGAAGGTGCCCTGCGCACAGCCACCATCAAACACAGACGCAATGTCTGATCGATGAAGCTTGTGCACATTGTTTGGATAAACCCTCAGGCTACTAAACCCGATCACTGAACAATTCAGCGACCGAGCCACCTTAGAGACAGCCTCTCTAGCGCACAAGCCGGCGGATTCTGACGCACGCGTAGGCAATGGAGCAAGCCGCGGCGAGGGAATCGGATTTTGCCTTCAGGCACTGCGAATTGCGGCGAAAGATGCGGTGCTCAACAGCACGCCTGACCCACTGCAGTCCCTTTAGTACAAGCCCCGCGGCGAATGCGGGTTGAAGACAATGGCCCCATAACTTAGGTGATTGGTCAACAGCGGGTTGTTATCAAGGTGCGGGTAGCTGGACAATAGGTCCGGCCGAGCCGGCAACGAGGGACCAAATGTGCGAACTTTTAGTTCGCTCGGCTGGGATCTACGAACTGCAAGATTACTGATCGGAAAAGACCAATGCTAGGGAAAGTCAGCAGTAAACATCTAGTCTGGGCCGCAGTCGCACTTTGCGTGACCCTTTTGTCCGGGTGCGCTACGTCACGCTACGACGGCAAGCACGCACCGGACCCGAGTAAGGCGATCATCGTGGGTTCGATTGGTGAGAGCTATGTGATGATGCAGCCGCATGGGCTGGTGGTTGAGATCAACCAACAGGGGGCACCCGGCACTGCATTACGGCTGACGACGCTGGGCAATGAAGATGATCAGCCATCACCCCATGTGCTGGGCCACTACTTCATGTATGAAGTGCCGCCTGGAGAGTATGAGTACACGCAGTGGCATTACGTGTATTACGCGGGCCGATCGATGCCGCGTCCTGTGCCTGCGGTTTTCTCGGTGAAGGCCGGGGAAACCCTCTATATCGGCGATCTGCGCGCCGATGCCCTGCGCTTTTGCCTAGCCAACGTGAACAATGCCGAGAGCACTGTGCAGGAGCTGAAGCGCAAGTACCCGATGCTCAAGGATCGGAACATCTTGAATGTGACGGCAAAGAGCGGTTTTGCGCCTTGGCCGAGTTCTGATGCCACTGACTTCGGTAAAGGGCTGTGCACGATCTGAATCCGGTAACGGTGACAGTCATCGAGGCCGCGCCCATTGATCCCAGTTCAAGGAGTTTTATGCTATGAAGCGCTCTACGCTACTCTGGGCCAGCCTGTTCGTAGGCCTGGCCTCACTGACCGGCTGCATCAGCGGTCCAGACCTGACGGGCCAGCCATTCTTCACTTCACCGGCACAACCCCGTCCGGACGAGGCCACGGTTTACTTCTATCGCACTTCCGCCAGCATCGGTAGCGGGGTCGCTCCGACCATTCTGGTCGATGGTCGCGCTATTGGCAGCTTGCCCTCCGGTAGTTTTTTCAAAGCCGACATTCCCGCCGGCAAGCACAGCGTCGCCTCCACCTCGCCACCCATAATAAGCGGTATGGTTAACAAGCGTTTCGATATCACCGTCGAGAATGGAAAGGTGTATTACATCGCAGACCAACTCAGCACATCTGCTTACAAGGACGGACAGACCTTGGGCGAAATCGACGAGGGTCGTTTCGGTGGAACAATGTTTTACTCACGCTATGCGCTTGTGCCTGCTGAGGAAGCGCTGCGTTCTATCAAATGGTGCCAGGAGTTGCCGGCAACTGCACCGTAACCACGCGTACCTCATGCCCCGGCCAAGTCCATCACAAGCCCAGCCGTCAACGTTGGGCTAATCCAGTATGAGGGCGAGCAGGGAAACCCGTATGGATATGACTGACCCAATTCAAGCGCTCGTGAGTCTTCAAGCTGCGATCCGAAAGGGCGTATAGGGCCGCCTTGTGTAACCGATTTTCAAGAGCGAGAAGGCGTCTGAGCAGACCAGATAGGAAGGTCTCTTAACTGCATATTGTGCAAGAGTTGAAGTCTCTAAAAATCACGCAGAGCTTATGGAGAATTTAAAGTATGAAATATTTAAAATACTTAATATTTGTACCCGTTTTAATGTTGTCAGGTTGTTCTACGATAGATAACCTAAAATCTTTTACGACTGCATATATTGAGCCGCCTAGTCCTACATCAAGCAGGCTCAGAGTTATCACCAATCAAACTGTACGCCTGGTTCCAGGTAGCACCTGTGTCGACTGGGAACTTCCCGGCGTTGGAATGGTGAACTCAAGATCATTTGCTATTGCAAATGATCGGACGTTCAATGATCGCATGCTGGGAATACCGGGTAGTGACGGGATTAAGAATAGCTCAGAAGTATATATTGAGCCGGGCAAGCCGATAACTCTAGTGTATGCAGGTACACCAGCAAGCGGGAGGTATCAATGTTTTACAAGTGTGCACTTTTTACCTGAGGTCGGCGCTGACTATGAATCTAACTCAGGGCTGTGTTACATCACAATTGAAAAAATCACCAAAAATGAAGATTCTGGAGAAATAAGCCGCACAGCTGTTGGAGGCCGCGAAGCTAAGGTTTGCACTTACTAATTAGCCCTTGATCGAGTTGAAGGAATACGACGGACAGTTGGACACATGCTGCAGCGGCCGTTTAGGGTGTATGAGTTCCTCATTAGGGTGTAAAGGAAAATCGGCAACCGCGCCTAGGGGCTTGGTGAAAAGCCGGGCTCGCCCCCGATCAGAGAGGATTGACCTCAATGGAGATTCAACGGATCACCCATCTGCCGCCCCAAATCCTCGACCTGGAAAAAGCGGCAGTTGCAGAAGGCTTCAGGTTTCTCACCCGACTGACTACAGACTGGGAGTCAGGCACCAATCGCTTCGATGCGCCTGGCGAATGCCTTATGGCAGCGTATCTGAACCAGCAGCTTGTAGGCATTGGAGGTCTGTCTGTTGATCCGTTCACCCATGACCGTACAGGAAGGCTGCGACGCATGTACGTGGCGCCTGCGTCACGCGGGCAACAGGTCGGCCGCAGATTGGCTAGCGCATTGCTTGCTCACGCCGCATTGCATTTTGAACGTGTGCGCCTCTATACCGACACTATCGAGGGGGACATTTTTTACCTGAGCTGCGGCTTTATTCGAACGGAAGACACTCATGCGAGCCATTTCGTGCAGATCACAAACCTTTGAATTTGTCGGGTATCGGCCGATAGCTGCCCCTCATAGGCGGCTGCTTTCGTCCCCGGTAAACGGCATCTCCAGGGTCTTCGCGATTCGGGCCAATATCTTTGTGCATTCTTCAGAAACAATGAGCGGTGGCTCATTAATCATGTAAAGCAGGTGTTCGAACGCTATCCCGGCCTCGTTGTGATCGACATAATCCAGAACGATTTCACCACCATTCTCTAAACTTGCTTGAGCTAACGCATGGTCATCCGGTACAGGTCCGGTTTGTTCGTATGCAATGTACATCAGCGCAGTGATTTCCCTGAGTGCCTCTATGAAGTCGGTCCTCAAATTGTGGTTATGGCCGCTCACTAAAACGCTCCTTCGATTAAGATAACTTGCGGTCAGCATGCTTCTGGTCGATAGCGGCCCATCGAGATCGACTGCCGACGACCAAAATCAGTCAATCACCGAGAGCAACCAAGATCAATCAGGCGTCTTTCGCAGTCATGTACTTGCTGAAGTTGTTGATATGGTCGTCGAGATTATCCTCAAGCATCATCCGGTACTGCTCACAAAAATACTTCAACATCGCTTCGCGAGCCTGCGCCATTTCCTCGCCTGATTTGAAGTTGCGAGTGCTCACCCAAGCATTGAATCGAGTGGTGCCAAACATCATCGACGCGCTTACCTTGCCAAGGTCTCTGAACTCCCTAAGCTGCTCGTTAGACAGGTTTATATGCGCATCTGCACGATCATAGAATGCTTTATCGGCGGCATCTGGCATTGCTGGGTACCTATCTATCATTTCCGGAAATTCCGTGATTGGAACACCTCTCGCATCGGCTAGCTACGACACGTAAAAAAAATGCCAAGGTTTGACGTCCGCTATTGGAACTCGCCGCTTACCGTGCGGTTGCCCTTCAGCAAGCGTTGGACCTGGCGATAACCTGTTCGCGACTCACGCCGACTCAAGCGCTTTCCCACCAAGTGATTGGCTGCATTCGACCCATAGCGTTCATCTGAACCGCATTGATCGACGGCAATGCCACCTGCCAATCTCAAAATTGTGATGGCAGCTCATTTCCGGCCTTAATATCCGAAAACACCTGATCTGGATCTGCCTGACACCAATATCTGAACAATAGGCGAGGCTCGATATTTCCGAAATATTGATCCACGATGCTCTCGGGGGGCACGGTCAATTTAGGTTTGGGCCATTGCTGGGCTAAAACACCTAATGGTTTGCCAGACGAATAAACAACCCAAGTGGCCTTGCCTCCACTGATACGAGGTAGGTAGTCCATATGTTGTATCACTTCGATTAAGGTCCGCAGTGTTGCTAATGGATCGAGCGTGATCGACATTGCATGGCTTTCCAGATCATCCCCCGCATGGACGCTATCCCGATCAATGGGAACTACCAACATAACTTCTCCTTTTTAGTGCTGTGCTGTCACCAGATCGAGCAGCGTAGAGACCTCAGCGGCTACCTGTCTACAATCCGCATCTGGCCGATTGCAGCCGATGAGACGAACACCACTCTATCTCCACGCACTGACCTTTTTGATTCCGGCTCACGAAGACTCTCCACTAAGTTACTGATCGCCAGACGCAACCTCTACCTCCGAAAGCTCCTCGCCCAATTCGCTCGATAACACTCATCCCATAACGGTATCGCCAGCAACTGCGCAGCTCCCGAAACCACGACGCAGCCCGTTTCACCTCCCCTCAAAAGGCAATGTTCTCAACACGAATATGCCGAAGCTCCCACCGCTCAACCCGCTTCTTTAGGTCGCACTTGCCTGCGATGGCACCGACTCGATTTTCCAACTTCACTTCAACCCCTTTTTGGCACTTGCCCACGTAATACCGCCTTTTACACTTGCTGAAACGTTTAATCGAGTCTATAAAACCGCCACAACTCCAAGAAAGGCTACCGCCATGACCCCCCTAAAATTCTTTGTTGCCCTCACCGCACTCTCCGCCGCCTCCCACGCCATGGCCTGGGACTATGTGCTCCTCGACACCGACAAAGCCGCGCAGAACTGGCAGGTCACCAGCCAGCAACTTGGCGTGCAAACCGACAAACCCTTCAGCGTTACCCTGCGCACGCTGCACGGCGGTCGGCAGGAGGGGGTGAGCATTGTCGACATCGATAACGGCACGATGAAGCTCTCGGTGGTGCCGACTCGCGGTATGAACGTGTTGCAGGCTTCGGTCGGCGATGTGCGCATGGGGTGGGATTCGCCGGTCAAGGAAGTGGTCAATCCTTCCTTCATCGAACTCAATGGTCGCGGCGGGCTGGGCTGGTTGGAAGGTTTCAATGAGCTGGTCACCCGTTGCGGCTATGAATGGGTCGGTCACCCTGGCATCGACAACGGTGAATTGCTGACGCTGCATGGCAGGGCCGCGAATATTCCTGCGAACAAAGTCACCCTGCACATCGATGAAAAGCCGCCGTACGCCATCACCCTGCGCGGCGAACTGAAAGAGCAGGCGTTCAAGAAGGTCGATTTTTCCGTGGCGACCGAACTGGTCACCGAGCCCGGCAGTGTCGTGTTTGCTCTTAACGACACCCTGACCAACAACGGCGACTATCCGAAGGAATACCAGGCGCTGTATCACAGTAATTTCAGCACCCCGTTCCTGGAGCAGGGCGCGCGTTTTGCCGCACCGGTGAAGCAGGTGTCGCCGTTCAACGACAAGGCCAAGGGCGAATTGGCCGACTGGCAAACCTACCGCGCACCCACCAAGGACTACGACGAAACGGTCTACAACGTGGTGCCCTATGCCGATGCCAAGGGCGATACCTTGACCGTGCTGCATAACAAAGCTGGCAGCCTGGGCGTGTCGGTCGGGTTCAATACGCAGACGTTACCGGTGTTTTCCCTTTGGAAGAACACCGATACTCAAGGGCAGGGCTATGTCACGGGGCTGGAGCCGGGGACAAGTTTTTCCTACAACCGCCGTTATCAGCGGCCACTGAACCTGGTACCCACCATTGGGCCCAAGGAACACAAGCAGTTCCGCATCAGCTACAGCTTGTTGGCGGATAAGGCGGCTGTGGACAAGGCCTTGAAGCAGGTCAGCGAGATTCAGGCCGGGCGCGAGACTGAGGTGCGGCAGACGCCGTTGGTTGATTTGACCAAGGGGTAGGGGCGCCTGCACTGCTTCCACGGGCCGGCGCGGGAGTTACGTCCGGCGTGCCGTCAACAACACCGTTGCGGCCGCCGACAACAACCCCGCGCAGCATCGATTGAAGATCCGTTTGCCTCTCGGCTCGGCAAACCAGCGGCGCATATGCAGGCCCATATAGGCGTATGCGCTGATGGCGATCCATTCCAGGGCCAGGAACATTGCGCCCAACAAAGCGAATTGCGCGTTAATAGGTTGGCCGGGCACCACGAACTGCGGGAGGAAGGCGGTGAAGATCAGGATGGCTTTGGGGTTGCCTGCCGCCACCAGAAACTCTTGCCGTGCCAGGGCCCATAAGCCCACCTTGTTGGCGGCTATTTCCGCTTCTGCCCGCGGGTCTGCGCGCCACAGCTGATAGGCCAGGTAAAACAGATAAGCCGCACCAAGCAGCTTGATCCCGTAGAACAACAACTCCGAGGTTTGCAGCACCACCGCCAACCCGACGGAGGCGAGGGCGATCATGCCGGCGAAGGCCAGCAAACGGCCGAGGCCGGCGAGGCAGGAGGTGCGGTAGCCGTAGCGGGTGGCGTTGCTCACCGACAGCAGGTTGTTGGGGCCGGGCGCCATGTTCAGGGCGAAGCAGGCGGGCAGGAAGAGGGCGAGGGTGGCGAGGTCCATGGCGGCTCCGGAGTGGGTCGGACGGGAGCGTCGAGGATAAGGGGAGTGGGGGCGGTGCGGCAATCGCGGCCGCGTTATGTCGACTAAGGTACAGGTTGTCCTGACCTAAGCCTTCGTCCCAAACAGCCGATCAGCCAGTTCCCGACCGCGCTCCAGCCCTTGTGTCGTCAGCCAAACCGATTTGTTCTTGTTTACCGGGTTATCGATAAAACCCTGTTCATGTAATCGGTTCATTATCTGGAAATCGTGCCCCTTCCATGAGTTTCCGTCATCGGTGCTGAAGACTGTCAGCAGGGCCAGCACGGCTTCCTATCAGCTTTTCGTCGTATTCCATAGTGGTTACCCCTCTCGCGAATCGGGGCGCCGCTCGTTTCTCAGGCAACGCTGTTCTCTGGTTTATCGATCGGCACTCGCACACTAAACACCGTGCCCTGTTCCGTATCAGAACTCACCTCAATCGCCCCACCATGAGACGCCACGATTTCCGAGGCAATGAACAGGCCCAAACCCAACCCCTCCGTGGGGCCGTGATTGATCGCGGTACGCTGGGAGAAGCGGCCCATGGGGTTGAAGATGAACGGGAGGACGTCCTCGGGGATCGCTTCACCGCTGTTGTGCACGGTGAAGACCGCGAAGTCCTCGCGTATGCCCAGCTCGACTTGGATCGGCCGGGTGGTGTCCCCATGCTGCACCGCATTGCTGACGATGTTCGAGAAGACCTGCTCCATGCGCGGGCCGTCGAATTGCCCTGCAACTGGCGTTTTGGCGTCGAACATCACGATAGCTTCAGGATGAAAGGTGCGGATTTCTTCTATGACGCGTTGGCACAGCGGTGAAAGGTCGATATCGGCGGTTTTGACCGGGATGCCCGGCCCCATCTGGCAGCGGGTCAGGTCGAGCAGGTCGCCGACGATCTGGCTCGCGCGGCGTACGCTGGTGTAGATCTGGTTGGCGATTTTGGTCGCGCGGGCGCCGGCGTCCTGTGAGCGGCGTAGCACGTCGGACCCCAGCAGGATCGCGCCGAGTGGGGTGCGCAAGTCGTGGCCAAGGATGCCCAGGAACATATTGCGTGACGCCTCGACCGCGCGGGAGTAGCTGGCGACGGACTCGGCCAGGGCCTGATCGATGGCTTCGTGGAAGCGGGTCATGTCGTCGACATTGATCGGGGTGCCGTCCTTGATCTGGCGCATCCACTGGCTGACCACGCTGGTGCGCAGCGCGCGGTATTCCGAGACCATCTGATCGATGGTGAAACCCGCCATCAGCCGCGTCATGGCATGGGTTTCCGCCGCGGTTTCCTGATCGTCCGTCGGTGCCTGGCCCTGGGCCTTGGCTATTTGTTCCTGGCGGGTCTGCTTGGTTCGCAGGTCGCTGACGATGGCCCGCAACATCTGCTCGGCATGGTCGCGCAGCCCGACACTGTCGAGTTCCTCGCCCGGTGTCTCAATGGTTCTGGCGAAATCTTCCCAGGCTTGCAGAATTGGCTCGAGGTTTTCCAGGATGAAATCGGGCAGGCGCATGTCTGTAAATCCTGATGCGAGTCGGGCAGAAGAGCGAGGCTGCGCAGATGAAGGGAAATTCCCGGCAGTGTAGGAGGTTGTTCGCCGCTTTTAAAGGGCGGCCGGTGCCGGGGCTGCCGTGGATCCAATCTACGCGCGCACAGCGGTCATGCGCCTGACCTTACAGGCCCAATGTCAGGGCCCTCAGCCTCTGTTCCACCACGCTGTCGAAATGGCTTGCCAACTGCTCGCAGCGCTCCGAAGTCAGCCCTTCACAGCAGGTAATGCCCAGCACGAACCCCTGGGCTTTGGCACCGCTTTTGACGGCCAGGATCATCGACCCTGCCAGTTCGATCTCACGCAAAATTCGGTCAGCCTGTCGTTTTATAGGGCCGGGCAAATCGCTAATGGCTTCTTTCATGGCCGTCTCCGCAGGCATTCACTACACACACAAAGCACCCGAGGCACTGTCGGCCTCTTGAAAGCATCGACCGGCGGAAGGTTCAGGAGTTTCGTAGTGCGCGAGCGGGAGGCGATGACTTGCAGTTCCACAAGTACAGTTGTTCGCCCTAGCGCAGGCCGCCATCGGGGGCGAGCCCTAATGCCGGTCAGTTAAGAAGTAGCAGGAGCGAGAACTAACTTGTGGCGAGGGAGCTTGCTCCCGCTGGGGCGCGAAGCGGCCCCAAACAATGGGACTGCTGCGCAGTCCAGCGGGAGCAAGCTCCCTCGCCACAGGTCCGGTGTCGCCTTAACTGGCGGGCATTAGAGCAAGCCCCCTCCCACATTTGGAGCGCGGGGCATCAGTTAGAGAGGCTTCGGCGGCTGCCCCGATGGCGTGAATCACGGATGAAACCTGCGCCCCAGCGCATCCAGGCGCACGGCGATTGGTGGCAGGCGTTCGCTGCTGCGGGCCAGGGTTTCCACGTCGTCGGCGGTGTTTTGCGCGATGTGCTGCACCGATTGCAGGCGCTCGACAATTTCCAGGTTCGCAGAGGTCTGCTCGCGGGTGGTGGTGACGATGCGGCCGTTGAGTTGGTCGATATGCGCGATGTCTTCGCCCACGGCGCGTAGCATGTCGACGGCCATCTGGCTGTCTTCCACGCACCGCTCCACACCCTGGCGACTGTCATGCATGGCTTCGACGGCCTGGCGGCTGCCTTGCTGCAGGCCTTCGATGATGGTCTTGATTTCCTGGGTGGAGAGGGCGGTGCGTTGGGCCAGGCTGCGCACTTCGTCGGCGACCACTGCAAAGCCACGGCCTTGCTCGCCGGCGCGGGCGGCCTCAATGGCGGCATTGAGGGCGAGCAGGTTGGTCTGGTTGGCGATGCTGCTGATCACCTCCAGCACCGAGCCGATTTGCTCGGCCTGCACCGCCAACGACTGTACGGTGGATTGCGTGCCATTGATGCGCGAGGCCAGTTGGGTGATTTCATGCTGGGCGCGGCCGACGCTTTCCTGGCCGCGCACGATCTGCCGGCTGGCTTGGCCGGCGTGTTCCACGGCTTGTTCGACGTGCAGGGTGATGTGGCCCATGGAGTCTTCCATGCGCTGCATCGAGCCGGTCATCTCATTGATCTGTGCCAGTTGATGCCGCGCGCCCGTTTCCAGGGTGCCGCTGGCCGTGGCCAGTTCCTGGCCGAGTTGGCCGAGGCCATGGGAGTCGCGTGCGACGCCGTCGATCAGGTGGGTGAGTTGCTGCAGGAAGTGGTCGAAGCGCTTGGCGAGGGACACACGCACCTTGTCTTCACCCTTGGCGGTTTCTGCGTCGAACTGCGAGGTGACGGCGAGCATTTTTTCGAGCATTTCCTGGCTTTCGACCGCCTCGGCGTGGCTGTGCACGGCGAGGTAGAGCAGGGCGACCGTTTCCATCACTACGTAGAACGCGTGCACGAAAATCATCGTCCAGCCGCCGTGATGCGCCATCACAAACACGGGCAGGCCTTGATGCTGCAGGGCATGGAATACCAGGTGATGCACGGCGATGGTCAGCGCCGCCACCAGGATCGGCAGCCAGTCACGGTAGAACGTCAGCACCGCCAGCAGCGCGAAAATACCGAAGTGCGCTTCGATCACCCCCTGCGCCTGATTGATGTGCAAGGCTGCCATCACCATCAGGCCGGCACCAAGCACACACCGCATTACACGGGTGCCGCCAATGGCGCGGTAGAGCGCGGTCAGCACCACGCCGGTGCCGCCCCCGACGATCAGCGCCTGGGTGAAGGTGTCATGCCAGAACGCCAGGCCCAAGGAGAACAGGAACATCAGCCAGATCAACGCCAGCATGATGCGGTCGGCCTTGCGGTAGTGCTCCATAAAGCGTGTGCGGTTGAGCATTCACGTGTACTCCATGTGGTTTGGCCAGGAACCAAGCATGCGGCGTGCCACGCTGGCCGCAGGAAAAGCAGGTGTGGCGAAGGGGGCCGGACAAGATCCGACAGACGGTTATCGGCAGGCCGGTGGGGGACTTTAAGCACGGCCGCCCGAGCGGGCAGCCGCGGATGACGATCAGAAGCTGTACTTGGCCGTCAGCATCATGTTGCGTGGGCTGCCGTAGGAATCGCCGCCATAGGTAACGGCTTCGGAGATGGACTGGTAGTAGTGCCGATCAAAGATATTGTTGGCGTTGAGCTGCAGGTCCAGATTCTGGTTGACCCGGTAGCCGGCCATCAGGTCGGTGACGGCGTACCCGCCTTGTTTGAGGCGATAGGTGCTGCCGTCCGCCAGCTGGATGTCGTTGTACATGCGGCTCTGCCAGGAGATGTTGCCGCCCACGCGGAGTTTTTCCAGCGGGCCCTGGAAGTTGTAGCGGGTGGTGACCTTGAACAGGTGCTCCGGGGTGTCGGTGTCGAACTGCTTGTTGACCTTCTGCGGGTTGGCGGCGTCCTTGATGGTGTGGGTGCGCGCATAGGTGTAGCCACCGCCGACCTGCCAGTTCTCGGTCAAGGCGCCCTGCAGTTCGAAGTCGATACCCTGGCTGCGAATCTCGCCCGAGGCCTGGTAGCAGGAGGCCTGCGGGCAGTCCGGCACGACGATCTGCACGGCGCGGTTTTCCTGGTCGACCCGGAACAGCGCCACGCTGGCATTCAGCGCGCCGCCCAGGTATTCGCCCTTGATGCCGACTTCATAGTTTTTGCCGACGATGGGCTTGAGCGGGGTGGCGCCGGTGCTTTTTTCACGTTGCGGCGTGAAGATGTCGCTGTAGCTGGCATACACCGAGTGCTGGTCGTCCAGGTCGTAGATCAGGCCCGCGTAGCGGGTGAGGTTACGGGTGACTTTATAGTCGCCGTCGCCATCGCGGTTGTCGTAGTCATACCAGTCCAGGCGCCCGCCGAGGATCAGCTTGAGCGGGTCGGCCAGGCTCAGGCGGGTGGTGACGTACACACCGTCCTGAGTGGTGACATCGCGCTGGTTGTTGGTGTGGGTAAAGTTCGGTTTGCCGGCATTGATCGGCCAATTCAGATCGTACGGGCTGTAGTTGCGGGTGGTCAGGTCGTAGATGCGCTTGCTGGTGCCCACGACCAGCTCATGGGTGCGCCCGAACGCCTGGAACGGGCCGCTGGCAAAGGCGTCGAACCCGGCCTGCTTTTCATCGGCGGCGGACTGGTACACGGTGCGGGCCAGGGTGTTGTCGGTCCAGCGCGACTGGTAGGAGCCGGAGAACAATGCGTCTTGTACGGCGTAGTTGGCGTTGACCTGCAGCGCCCAATCATTGGCCAGCTGCTGGCGCAGTTCGACGAAGACGGTGTTGATCTCCTGGTCTTTATTCTCCCAGTCGGTGCCGGGATTGTACGAACGCGACAGGTCGAGGTGATGACCGTCCAGGCCGATCATCGACGAGCCCCAGAAGTAGTTGGTCTTGTCTTTCTGGTTGGAGTAGCCGAGGGTCAGGCGGGTGTCTTCGCTCAGGTCGGCTTCGGTCACGGCGTAGAACAAACCGTGATCCTGCTCGGCCTTGTCGATGAAACTGTTGGCGTCGCGGTAAGAGGTGACCACTCGGCCACGCCAGGTGCCGCTGTCATTGAGCGGGCTGGACGCGTCGAGTTCGCCACGGTAGTCGTCCCAACTGCCGGCGGCGCCGGTCAAGGTGACTTTCTGCTCGGCCAGGGGCCGCTTGCGAATCAGGTTGATCGCCGCCGAGGGGTTACCGGCGCCGGTCACCAGGCCAGTGGCACCGCGAACCACCTCGACGCGATCGAACATCGCCAGGTTCGGCTGGGCACCGACGTTAACGCCGTCATAGCCACTGGGAATGCCGTCGTACATGAGGTTGTCGACGTTGAAACCACGTGCGGTGTAGCCCTGCCGGCCGGGGCCGCTGGAGTAGTTGAGGAACAGTCCTGGCGTGGCGTTGACCACGTCGTTGATGCTGGTCATCGCCTGGTCATCCATGCGTTGACGAGTAATCACGGTGACGGCCTGTGGGGTTTCACGCAGGGTCAGGGGCAGTTTGGTTGCGGTTTTCATCGAACCGGTGGTGTACGACTCGCTGCCTTCAGTGGTTTCGCCAAGCTGGTGCCCCGATACCTCGGTAGCACCGAGCTCAATGGTAGTGGGCGGGGCGTCGGCTTCGGCCGCGAAGGTCGCCTGGGTGGTGGTCAGGCAGATAGCCATTGCTATCGAACTCGGTGAAAACCCTTTGCCGCCATGGTGTCGCACAGACATGAATGTAGCTCTCCCGGAACGCCATCCTTAGCGAATAATAAATCTGTTGATAATTATTCGCATCAGTGTGGCAGATTGAGTCTGTGGGAAAAAGCCTACGAGATGAATCAGTTAACGAAATTTTCATGCGCTGGGCACCGGCGTTTTGCCACCTTTGCCTAGATGAACACAATTTCGTAGGGCTCGCGCATGCGCTCCAGCAACACCTGGGCAAGCATTGGCGCAAGGCCGATCGCGGGGTCGCCCATCAGCTGGCTGGCGTAGGCGTGCACGGCGTGCAGCTTGTGCGCCACGCTCCAAGTGTCGAGGCACAACTTGCGCGCGCGTTGCCAAGGCATCACCGAGCCTTCGCGTGCCGGCCAGTGCCAGGCCCACATCGGCAGTTCATAGAGTTGCGCGCCCACCAATTTGCACGCGTTGGCGCTGGCACGGCCGACGGCTTCGTGGTCATCGTTGCCATCATGGCGCCAGGTGGTGAATACCACGTCACCTGGCTGCAGGTAGCGGGCGATGAACTGGCTGATCGGTTGTTCATGGCTGGCCAGGGCGTTATCGCGAAACCCGCCACGAATCCATTTCAGGCTGTGCAGTGGCACGCCCAAGCGGCGCAGGGCCTCGGCGCTTTCCTGGGGGCGCACCGCGCTCAGGCGGTTGGCCGACCAGACCTGGGAGCCAGGGTGGCTGGCGCTGCCATCGGTGATGGAAATTAATTTCAACGGGTGCGCGCGGGTGCTGAGCAGCTGCAGCAGGCCCCCGCAGGCGAGCACTTCATCGCCGGGGTGAGGGGCAATCACCACCACCCGGGCGCCGGGCGGTACCAGGCTGGTCAGCGAGATAGCGGGAATATGCGCCAACTGCGGCGCGCTGTTCCAGATTTGCGCGGGGCCGCGACGGCCCTCGCTTAACGAGGCGGTTTTCATCGAGTGTCACATCCTTGTCGGTTCAAGCGTGTGTGTTCACCCCAGGCTCCGCTGCGGTGAGTGCGCGGCGCTCCGATCCTGGAGCGCTGTGCGATAGGTTATAAGCATAGACAAGAAATGTGGTTCTTTTTAAGAAACCTGCATCAGGCTCTTCAAATAGTCACCGAAACCACCCTGGGCGCGACACTCCAGGCGTGCGCTGGTGATCACTTGCGGGCTGTGGCTCCAGGCGATGGAAGCGCCGCAACGTTCCCGGTTACGCATCAACGGCTCGTCGTTGCCGGCGAACATCTGGTCGAAATAAGGGGTTGTCACACTCAAACGAACACCACTTCAAAAGGTTGCAGCAAGCGCTCCACCACATAGGGCGCCAGTACGGGGGGGAGGCCGATCTGGGGGTCGCCCTCCAGCTGGCTGGCGAAGGCGTGGATGGCATGGCGTTTGCGCGCCACCCTCTCGGGCGTCAAAGGGATCTTGCGCGCACGGTGCCACGGCACCATGCCGTCTTCGGCGGTCGCCCAGTGCCAGGTCCACACGGGCAGTTCGTACAAGGTGGCGCCCACGGCCTGGGCGGCTTTCGCACTGGCGCGGCCGACAGCCTCATGGTCGCAATGGCCGTCTTCGCGCCAGGTGGCGAATACCACGTCGTCGGGTTTGAGGTGGCGCTGGATGAACACGGCCAGTTCTTCCTCGCGCTCGGCAACTTTGCTGTCGCTGAACCCGGCGCGCAGCCACTTCAGACTGTGCATCGGCAAGCCCAGGCGATGCAGGGCCTGGGCCGACTCCTGAGGGCGCACCACGCTCAAACGTTGCACCGGCCAGCGTTGCGAGCCTGGATGGCTGGCGCTGCCGTTGGTGACCGAGATCAACTGAATGGGCCGGCCCAGATCGGCCAGGCCTTGCAGCAAACCGCCGCAGCCGAGCACTTCATCGTCCGGGTGCGGGGCGATGATGACCGCACGGTGCCCCTCCGGTACCAGTTGCTCAACGCTGATATGCGGCAGTTCAGCCAGGCGCGACGAGGTTTGCCAGTAATGTAGGGAGGTGCCTTGGCCGACAATCGGGTTGGGTTTCATAACTGCCACCTCCCTGAAGGTTCGCCGGCGACCTGCATGCCCAGGGCGGCCAAGTCGCGTTCGGCGTGGCTTTGGCGCACGTACACCGGCAAGTCCGCCATCAATTGGGCGAAGTGCGGGTCCTTGCAGTAAGGCCCCGCGCCTACACCACGGCCGACATGCTGGATCACCTGCTCGACGGTTTCCTCGACGCACGCGCGCACTTGCTGGGCCAGCAACCGGGCATCGGCGGTCGGTGCCCGGTCGATCTGCTCGGCACTGGCGCGCAGCACGCAGGCTGCGCTGTTCAATGCACTGTCCACCGCGCCGAGGTGGGCCGGGGCATGCGGCTCAGGGTGCTTGCTGCACTGCTCGCGCAGCACTTCGGCCAGGCGCTGCGCCGCGCCATACCAGCACGCCGCAATGCCAATGCCGCCATGCCAGAACCCCGGACGCGCCAGATAGTCGCCCGGCCCGCCGACTGCGAGGCCCCTGGCCTCGCTGAAGACGATCTCGACACTGCCGGTGGCGGCCATGCCCACCGCATCCCAACCTTCATCCGTTACCGTGACGCCCGGCTGGTCCATTTCCACGGCCACCAGTTGCTGACGGTCCTCCTCGTCCCACGCAGTCAACAACCCGTGCGAGACCACAGACGCACCGGAACACCAGGCTTTACGCCCGTCGACGATCAAGCGCTGGCCGTCGCGCCGCACGCGCACCTTGGCGCTCGGCGGCTCGGCGGCCCACATCCCCCAGGTGCTGCCCAAAGGCGGCAGCGGGCTGTCGAGTTCAGCAATGATCGCCAGCGCATCGGTGTGGCCTTCGAACAGCTTGCACAGGCGCAGGTCATGGCCGGCGACTTGCGCCAGCCCGCTATAGCGCGAAAGCGTCTGGCCGCTGCCGGGCAACGGCAGTTGGTCCAGGCCTTCTTCCTGAAGGTCCTTCAAGGCCTTGCCCAGGGCTTGCGTGTCCGCATAGCCCCGGTAGCCGGAAAGGAATCCGTGCAACGCCATCTCACACCTCGTCGTCGTGTTGCAGCTCAAACAGGAGCAGCGAGCGGCCGGTGGCAGCGTACTCGTGTTCGAAGTCAAAGCGCTCCTGGCCACGCACCGCAGGGTCGTTGGTATCGAGCAGGCAATTCCAGAACTCGCCCTGGGGTACCGGTGGCAGGCGGAAATTGACCATGTCGTGATGGGCATTCACCACCAGCAACAGAGTGGCATCGGCACCGGCACGCCGAATCCCGGTCTCTTGGGCGCGGCCATCCATCAGCATGCCCAGGCAACGACCGTTGCTGTCTTCCCACTGCTCAGTGGTCATTTCATTGCCATCCGGCGCCAGCCAGGTGACGTCCTTCACGCCGATGTCTTCGTTGTAGTCGCCGACCAGGAAGCGCCCACGACGCAGGATCGGGTACGCCAGGCGCAACTTGATCAAGCGTTTGACGAACTTGAGCAGCGCCTTGCCGTCGTCGTCCAGGTCCCAGTTGACCCAACCGATTTCGCTGTCCTGGCAGTAGGCATTGTTGTTGCCGTGCTGGGTGCGGGCGAATTCATCACCGGCCACGATCATCGGCGTGCCTTGGGCCAGCAGCAGGGTGGCGAAGAAGTTGCGCATCTGGCGCAGGCGCAGTTCGTTGATTTCCGGATCGTCGGTAGGGCCTTCGACGCCATGGTTCCACGACAGGTTGTTGTTGCTGCCGTCCTGGTTGTTTTCGTCGTTGGCTTCGTTGTGCTTGTCGTTGTACGACACCAGGTCGTGCAGGGTAAAACCATCGTGGGCGGTGATGAAGTTCACCGAGCTGTAAGGTCGGCGCCCACGGTGGTTGAACATCTCGCCCGATGCCGTCATGCGCCCGGCGAAGTCCGCCAGCTGGCCGTCGTCGCCTTTCCAGAATGCACGCACGGTATCGCGGAAACGGTCGTTCCACTCTGCCCAGCCAGGTGGGAAATTGCCCACCTGATAGCCGCCGGGCCCGCAGTCCCAGGGTTCGGCGATCAATTTGAGCTGGCGCAGGATCGGGTCCTGGCGGCACGCCACGAGGAAGCTGTGACGTTCGTCAAAGCCGTCGCGGTAGCGACCCAGAATCGTCGCAAGGTCGAAGCGGAAGCCGTCGACGTGCATCTCGGTGGCCCAGTAACGCAGGGAGTCGGTGACCATCTGCAGCACGCAGGGGTGACTCAGGTCCAGGGTGTTGCCGGTGCCGGAATCATTGATGTAGAAGCGCTTGTCATCGGGCATCAATCGGTAGTACGAGGCGTTGTCGATGCCGCGCATCGACAGGGTAGGGCCGCGCTCGTTGCCTTCGGCAGTGTGGTTGTAGACCACATCGAGGATCACTTCGAGCTTCTGCTCATGCAGGTGCGCGACCATCTCCTTGAACTCGGCGATCTTGCCGCTGGCCAGGTAGCGCGGGTCGGGCGCAAAAAACGCGATGCTGTTGTAGCCCCAGTAGTTGGTCATGCCTTTTTCCAGCAAATGCTGGTCGTTGACGAAGGCGTGGACCGGCAACAGCTCGACCGAAGAGACCCCCAACTGGCGGATGTGTTTGAGCACGTCATCTTCCATCAGCCCGGCGCAGGTACCGCGCACGGATTCGCCGACCGAAGGGTGGCGCATGCTGATGCCGCGCAGGTGGGTCTCGTAAATAATGGTGCGGTCCCACGGCACGCGCACCGGCTGGTCATTGCCCCAGGTGTGCGCCGGGTCGATGACTTTGCATTTAGGCACGAAGGGCGCACTGTCGCGCTCGTCGAAGCTGAGGTCGTCGTCGGGGTGGCCGATGGTGTAGCCGAACAGGGCTTCGGACCATTTGAGTTCGCCCACCAGTTGCTTGGCATAGGGGTCAATCAGCAATTTGTTATGGTTGAAACGATGGCCGTTGGCCGGGTCGTAGGGACCATACACACGGTAGCCGTAGATCAGCCCGGGGTGGGCGTCGGGCAGGTAGCCGTGGAAGATCTCGTCGGTGTATTCGGGCAGTTCGATGCGCTCCAGTTCCACCTCGCCAGCATCATCGAACAGGCACAGTTCGACCTTGGTGGCGTTGGCCGAAAACAGCGCGAAGTTGACGCCCAGGCCGTCCCAGGTGGCGCCAAGAGGGAAGGGCAAACCTTCACGAATCCGCGACGGCTCGTGGTCCGGCGTCGTTGAGGCTTTTTCGGGCTTGCTCATGGTGTTGCTCCTGCAGGGATTCTTTTTTTCGGGCCGAACGCGGCCGTACTGACAGTTATTCAGCGTATGACGTAAAGAGATAAAAGCTCCCCCGACAGCAAGGCAGTCAGGGGGCGCGGCGATCAATGAGCGGGAGGTTTGGGCTTTTTCGGCGCGGCGGGCTTCTTTGGCGCCGGTTTGGCGGCGGCAGGCTCAGCCGGCTTGGCTTTGGCCGCTGCCTTTGGGGCCGTCTTCGGCTTGGTGGCCGGCTTGGGCTTGCTTGGCGTCAGCGCCTCGGCTTCGGCGAGCTTGCGCGCCATTTCCCAGTGACGGGCATCTTCACCGTGGGGCTTGCCTTCGGACTCCCAGATCTGATGCGCTAGTTCGCGGATGCGTTTGTCTTCATTACTCATCACACACTCCTCAGAGAAAATGTTCAGCTTTCTTGACTATCGGAATTGATAAAGACATTGACCGGGAAATCCCCCAGGGCAGCGCTGATCAACAGCTCCTTGTCTGGTGTGACTACGCTCGTCTGAAAAAGTCCCTTCCAGTTTTGCGTTGCGGCGGCGAACGGTAATTTCACCCGCGTATCGCCCCAAACCTGCGCAGGAATCAACGGCTGCAGCGCATTTTCGAGCAAGCGCCGGGACCAGCGTGGCACCACCACCAGCACATGGTTGCCTTGGTGTTCGCGGCAGAAGGCGACGACGTGCTCGGCCTGTTGCCCAACCACCTCCAGGGCAGTGTAGGCACCGTCGCTGAACAGCTCGAGGTTAGCCTTGCGCAAGGTCAGTACCTGTGCGATCAGCGCCTGTTTGATACGCCCGTCGCGCCAGTTGGCCAACAGTTCAGCGGTGTCCACTGGCGCCTCCAAAGCGCGTTGCCGCGCCTGGAAGTCCACCGGGCGGCGGTTGTCCGGGTCTACCAGGCTGAAGTCCCAGAACTCATCGCCTTGATAGACATCCGGCACGCCCGGCACGCTCAGGTGAAGCAAAGACTGCGCCAGCCCGTTCAAGGCACCAGCGGGTGCAATCGCCTCGGCTGCAGCGGTAAGGGCGCTGCGCAGCGGGGCGCCGGCCTCACTGAGCAACACGCGCTTGAGGAACGCTTCGACGCCCTGTTCGTAGGCCTCGTTGGGCGCGCTCCAACTGCTCTGCAGCTTGGCTTCGCGCAGGGCTTTTTGCTGCCATTGCCACAGGCGTTGCTGATAGGCCTCAAGGTCAGGGTTCGGCTCCAGCGGCCAGCTGCCGAGCAGCACCTGATACAGGATCAGTTCATCGCCTGCCGAAGGGCTGTCGGCGCTGTCGCGCAGCGGCGCGGCCAGGCTGCGCCAGTGTTCGACCTGCTCGGCATACCAGGAAGCGCATTCACTCAGCACCGCCAGACGGGCGCGGGTATCTTCGCCGCGTTTATGGTCGTGGGTGGCGGTGGCCAGCAGGTTGTGCGGAAAGCACTGCAGCCGCTGCTGGTTGACCGCGTGAAAATCGGCCAACGGCGCGCTGAACTGCTCGGTGCTGAAGCCCACATCGTTACGCGACAACAGCACCGCCGAACGGTAGAACGCCGTGTCTTCCACGGCCTTGGCGGCGGCGGGCGAGGTCAGTTGCTGGAAGCGCACGCAGGCATGCTTGAGCATCTTGCGCTCGCGGCCCACCGGGCGATTGCGCCAGGGTTGCCCACCGAGCCATTTTTCCAGGTGATCGAGCACCGGCCAGTCACCTTCGCTCAGGGTGCTGCGCGCGCCGTCCATGGCCTGCTGGAACACTTTGTCGTCAGCCGCGCTGCGCCCGCGTGCACTGATATAGGTGCGGTACACCGGGAAGTGCACGATCAGTTCCTGCAAGGCGCGACGGATCGCGCCCAGGGTCAGGTCGCGGGTCATTACGTCGTCACGCGCCACTTGCAACAGCGCCTGGGCCACGCTTTCGAAATCGCCGCCCAACGAGCCATTGAGAATCTGCTGGCGCGCCAGTCGGGCCTCTTCGATAAATCCTGAGGGCCGTTCGCTGTGGCGTGACCACAACTCGGCCAGCGGCGCGAAACCGTCCGGATGGTGTTGCAGCAACGACAGTTGGTTCATGAATTCGTACCCGGTGGTGCCGTCCACTTGCCAGTCTTCGCGCAGGGTTTCGCCTTCACCGAGGATCTTCTCCACGAAGATCGGCAAATGCCGCTGCGGCGACAGCGCATCCACCCGGCGCCGCAGCTTGCGGCAGTAACCGCGCGGATCGGCCAGCCCGTCGATATGGTCGATGCGCAGGCCGTCGATCAAGCCTGCGCTGATCAACTCGAAAATCTTGCCGTGGGTGGCCTCGAACACCGCCGTGCGCTCCACGCGCAGGCCGCCCAGCTCGTTCACATCGAAGAAACGGCGCCAGTTGATGTCGTCCGCCGCCGTGCGCCAACTGGCCAGGCGGTAGCTTTGTTGTTCCAGCAGTTGATGCAGGCGCGCAAAGCCATCCGGTGTACGCCCGTCGAACGCGGCGAGGCGCTGTTCGATGGCGGGCAGCAGTTCGCTGGCGCGCTCGGCCAAGGCCTGTTTGAGCAGAGCGGCTTCGGCGTAGGCGTCATCCTGATAAGCCAGGGTGGCGAAGCGATCGGCCAAGGGCTTGAGCCCCTCGTCGCCGCCAAGCACCAGGGCGTAATCCCGTGGGCAGATCGGGAAACGGTGTTCGTAGTGCTCGACGTAAAATGCGCCCTGCGCCGCATCAAACTTCAGCACCAGGCTGCCGCTCTGCAACGCTTCGCCGTAATCGCTGCCAAGGAACGGCATCAGCAATTGGCCCTTGAGCAGCGGGTCCGGGGAGTGCCATTGAATATCGAAGAATTCGCTGTAGGGGCTCAAGCGCCCCCATTCCAGCAGGTCCAGCCACCAGGGGTTGTCGGCGCCGCCGACGGCCATATGGTTGGAGACGATGTCGAGGATCAGGCCCATGTCGTGTTCGCGCAACGCGGCCACCAGGCGCTGCAGTGCCGCCTCGCCGCCCAGTTCCGGGTTGACGCGGGTGGGGTCGACCACGTCGTAGCCGTGCATCGAACCGGCACGTGCTTTGAGCAGGGGCGAGGCATACAGGTGGCTGATGCCCAGTCGGGCGAAATACGGCACCAATGGCACCGCGTCATCCAGGGTGAAGCCTTTATGAAATTGCAGGCGCTGGGTAGCGCGCAAGGGCAGTGCTTTCATCGGTCACGCTCATAAGCTTGGTTGCGCGCGACGGCCAGCAGCTCGAGGCGGCGCGCAGCGCCCACATTGTCGAGCAGGCTGGACGCTTCGCCTGGCAGGCGGCGGCGCCAATTGGGGTGGGTGTCGGTGGTGCCGGGCAGGTTGGGTTGTTCCTCCAAGCCCAGGGCATCCTCCAGCGGCAGCAAGACTAGCGGCGCACGGGTGTGGCCGAGGTAGCGCACGCTGGCATCAATCATATGGTCGGTGTCGTTGCGGATTTCATCGACGAAGTTCTGCGGGTCCTGGCTCAAGGCCTGGCGCAGGGCCTGACGTTCGCGCAGGCGGTGTTCGCTCCATTGGTCCACGGTTGGCGCGTCGATCAGGCCCAGCTGAATATTCCATTCGATGTCGCGGCTGTGCCACCAGCCGTTGAGGGTCGGCAAGTCGTGGGTGCTGGTGGTGGCCAGGGCGTTGTCGGGCCAGTCGAGGATAGGCCTGAACTGGCCCTCATGGTTTTGCTCGAACAACAACACGCGCATGCCGAGGATCGCCCGGCTGCTGAGTTTTTCGCGCAGGCCGTCGGGCACGGTGCCCAAGTCTTCACCGAGCACAATGGCCTGGTGACGATGGGATTCCAGGGCCAACAGGCGCAGCATGTCGTCCACCGGGTAATACAAATAGGCGCCTTCGCGCGGCGATGCGCCGTTCGGGATCACCCACAGGCGTTGCAGGCCCATCACATGGTCGATACGCAGGCCGCCCGCATGGGCGAAATTGGCCCGCAGCATTTCAATGAACGCGCGGAAACCGTTGCGTTTGAGCCCCTCGGGGGAAAACGCGGAAATGCCCCAGCCCTGGCCCGCACGGTTGAGAATGTCCGGCGGCGCGCCGACGGTCAGGTCGGCGAGCAATTCGTCCTGGCGACTCCAGGCCTGGCTGCCGGCACCGTCCGCGCCCACCGCCAGATCGGCGATCAGGCCGATGCCCATGCCGCTGCCACGCGCTGCCTGCTGCGCACGTTGCAGGCTGCGCGCGATCAGCCATTGGGTGAAGGCGAAATAGCCGATCTCCTCGCGGTGTTCCTCGGCGAACTGCACCAGCGCCGGGCTCTGCGGTGTACGCCAGTCTTGCGGCCAGTGGCGCCAATCGAGTTCTTCGCCGGCGGCGGTGCGCAACGCTTGCACGGCTTCGAAACGGCAGTGGTTTTCCAGGGCTTCGCCGCCAGTCTGGCGGAAGCTCTGGAAATCGGCGTGTTGCGGATGGTGGCCGTGGCGGAAATCTTCATACAGGGCGCGCAGCAGACGTTGCTTGGCCTTGGCGGCGGCGGGCCAGTCGATCAGCGTGAGCTGTTCCAGCTCATGCAGCTCCTCGGCGAGGCCTGCGGTTTCGATGGCATTGCGCACTTCACGCTCACCCAAAATGCAGGCCGGCGAGGCATACAGGCTGTTGAGAAACAGCCGGCTGGAAGGCGAATAAGGGCTGTAGCGCTCGGCGTCGGCGCTGAACATGGCATGCATCGGGCTGATCGCCAGGGCGTCGGCCCCGCGCTCGGCGGCTGAGCGGGCCAGGTGCTCCAGGGCCAGGGTGTCGCCGAAACCGCCGTCGCCCAGGCGGCGCAACGAGTAGAGCTGCGCGCTCAGGCCCCAGGCGCGGGCGGGGTTGGTGTCGACCGCTTCGGCCACGCTATAGCATTGGGCGGGTGCAACCGCGAGGGTAAACGTCTGGCCGTCGATATGCGCTTGATGGTAGCCCGTGGCGATGACGCCGGGCAGCACAGCATCACCGTCCAGACGCAGTTCCAGGACTTCACCGTTTTCCAGATGGACACGGCAGGGCGTGTCCGCTTCAAAAAAACGCGCCAGGTCCAAGCCCTCGCCGCTGTCGACGGTCAGCAGTGGCGGCAGATGCTTGTCCTGCTGGGCCTGCTCCAGTTCTCGCAGGCTGGCGTCGATCTCGGCCTCGGTATCGGCCGGGTGCCCCAGCCCTTTGAGCACGGCGCGCAGGGCGTCGGGCTGCACATGTTGCGGGCGACCGTTGGCATCGATCCAATCGACGGCCAGGCCCGCGCGGCTGGCGAGTAGTTCCAGGTTCGCTTCGCTCAAAACTCTTCTCCGACGGGGAATAAGGACACGCGTGCGCTGAGGGGCGGCAGGTGCGCCACGGGCTCGGCAGGCGTTTGAAAGATCACATGTGGCGAGGCGGGCTCGTCGATAGGCTCGGCGCTCAGGTTCAGGTCGATTTGCAACACGCTGCCGTCGCCCAGGCGCCAGCGCGCAGTCACGGCGCTGTCCGCCAGCACCTGCGCACCCAAGGCCACGCTGCCGGGCAGATGGGGCACCACATATTGATGGCGCAGGCCCAGCAAGTGGCGATAGAGCTGGGCATGCTCGTTTTCGACCAGGGACGGCTTCGATTGCAGGAAGGTCGTCAATGCGTTGGGATCGGGAATCCGTTCGCGCTGCTCGGGGTCATGAAACGCGGCGAAATCGGCGAACTCGTTACGTCGGCCCTCACGGACGGCCTGCGCCAGTTCACCGTGATGGTCGGTAAAAAACAGGAACGGCTGCGCGGCATTGACTTCATCGCCCATGAACATCAGCGGGATCATCGGCGACAGCAGCAACAGCGCGGTCGCTGCCTTCAACGCCTGGGGCGGGCACAGTTGATGCAAGCGTTCGCCCAGGGCACGGTTGCCGATCTGGTCGTGGTTCTGCAGGAACGCTACGAAAGCGGTCGGCGGCAGCTCCGCACTGGGTTCGCCGCGTGCATGGCCGTGGCGGGTGGGCTGGCCCTGGTAGATAAAGCCTTCACCCAGGCAACGTGCCAGTTTGACGGTAGGCTGCTCGGCGAAATCGCTGTAGTAGGCATCGGTTTCGCCGGTGAGCAGTACGTGCAGCACGTTATGGAAGTCATCGTTCCATTGCGCGTCGAAATCCTGTTCGAGCAGGCTGGCCTGGTTCAGCTCGTTCTCCAGCATCAGCCACACGTGGCGGCCGGTGTCGACCTGCTGGCGCACCCGCTGCGCCAGCTCCCGCAGGAACTCGGGGTTGTCGATGGCGTGTACGGCATCCAGGCGCAGGCCGTCGAAGCGGTATTCAAGCAGCCACATCAATGCGTTATCCAGGAAGAAATCCCGTACTTCACGGCGTTCGAAATCAATCCCCGCGCCCCATGGGGTGTGCACGTCTTCCTGGAAGAAGCCCTTGGCGTACTGGCCCAGGTAATTGCCATCCGGGCCGAAGTGGTTGTAGACCACGTCGAGGATCACCGCCAGGCCATGCCCGTGGGCACTGTCGATCAAGTGCTTGAGTTGTTCGGGTGTGCCGTAGGTAGAGTGGGGTGCGTAAGGCAGTACCCCGTCGTAGCCCCAGTTGCGCTCACCGGGGAATTGCGCCAGGGGCATCAGTTCGATGGCGGTCACACCCAGCTCGGCCAGGCGCGGCAGCTGCTTCTCGACTTCGGCGTAACCGCCCATGGCGCCGACATGCAGTTCGTAGATAACCGCTTCGTGCCAGGGGCGGCCTTGCCAGTGGCTGTGCCGCCACTCAT
This sequence comes from Pseudomonas sp. R4-39-08, assembly GCF_003852275.1. Classification (NCBI taxonomy): domain Bacteria; kingdom Pseudomonadati; phylum Pseudomonadota; class Gammaproteobacteria; order Pseudomonadales; family Pseudomonadaceae; genus Pseudomonas; species Pseudomonas sp. R4-39-08. The sequence goes on along the minus strand of NZ_CP027733.1, from coordinate 3,227,255 downwards.
ACGCAAGCGGGTCGACGACGCGGCTCCAACCGTGCACGTCCAGCGCCTGGGCCCTGGAGGCGGGGTCGGGAACATCCCGTTCGCCGTCGATATTGAAGCGGTAAAGCGTTCCGGCAGGGCAGGCCACTTCTACTTCGAACCAGCCATTTGCCTGGGGCAACATGGCGATGGATTTCCCGTCCTGCAATTCAACGCTGACATAAAACGCGTCTGGCGCCCACAAGGCAAAACGCGTGTGTTGCGCGTCCAGCATCAGTGCGCCGTGGGGCCAGGTTTCCAGAGTCCGTAACGGCATCTATGAAGACCTCTCTTGATTATTTAGTCGATTTCCCCAGTGCTTTAACCACCAGTTGTTCGTACAGCTCGGCGTAGGGTTCCACCGCCTGTGACCAGTTGAAGGGTTGGGTCATGGCGCGGCTGCGCATGGCGTTGAGCAGGCCTGGGAACGAAAACACTTTGAACGCGCGCTCCAGGGCTGCTTTGTAGCTGTCGACGGTGGATTCGTTGAACAGGAATCCGGTGACGCCGTCTTCAATAGTGTCGGCCAGGCCGCCAGTGTTGCGCGCTACCGGCAACGAGCCGAAACGCTGGGCATACATCTGGCTCAGGCCGCAGGGCTCATAGCGCGATGGCATCAGCAGGAAGTCGCTGCCGGCGAACATGCGGCGGGCGTCGGTCTCGTTGAAGCCGATGCGCACGCCAACCTGGCCCGGGAAGCGCAGCGCCAGCTCACGCATGGCCTGTTCTTCTTCCGGCTCGCCACGCCCGATGATCGCGATCTGGCCACCGTTTTCAACGATGAAGCTGGCGACCGCTTCGGTGAGGTCCAGGCCTTTCTGGTAGACCAGGCGCGACACCACGGCGAACAACGGGCCGGTGGAATCATGCAGGCCGAACAGCTCGCGCACTTGGGCGGCGTTGATGGCCTTGCCTTCCCAGTCACCAATATTGAAATTATGGGTCAGATGGGGGTCGGTCGACGTTTCCCAGCTTTCGTCAATGCCGTTGGGAATCCCGCTGAGCAGGCCTTGCTGGGTTTTACTGGCCAGGAAGCCATCGAGGCCACAGCCGAATTCCGGCGTGGTGATTTCCTCGGCATAGGTGGCGCTGACCGTGGTGATGTGGCTGGAATAAGCCATGCCGGCCTTGAGGAACGACATCTTGCCGTAGAACTCCATGCCTTCCTGTTGCAGGGCATGGGGCGGAATACCCAGTTCGGGGGTGCAGCCCAGGCTCACCACGCCCTGGTAGGCGAGGTTATGAATGGTGAACAGGGTCGGTGTGCGTGAACCACGCCAGTGCATATACGCCGGGGCCAGGCCAGCGGGCCAGTCGTGGGCGTGCACCAGGTCCGGGCACCAGTGAATCTGCGCCAGGTTGGCGGCCATGTCGGCGGCGGCCAGGCCCAGGCGGGCGAAGCGGATGTGGTTGTCCGGCCAGTCGCGGCCATTGTTGGCGCCGTAGGGCGTGCCTTCACGCTCGTACAGCTCAGGGCAGATCAGTACATAGATGACCAGGCCGTCCTTGAGGTCCATGCGCCCGATCTTGCACGGTGGCAGTGCCGCGTGGCCGCCCAGCTCACCGACGATATGGATCGGGTTGTCGCTCTCCATCACCTGCGGGTAACCGGGAATCAGCACCCGCACATCGTGCAGGTGCGCCATGGCGCGGGGCAGGGCGGCGGAGACGTCGCCCAGGCCACCGGTCTTCACCAAGTCGGCAAACTCGGAGGTGACAAACAGCACTTTCTTTCGATTCGGGTTCTTACTCACGATCGGCCGCACAGTGTTGGGCAGGTCGGCCAACGATGTAGGCCCCCCTGCCGGCTGACTAAAACGCTCTCCCTGAGTTACTACTGCGGCACTGATCATAATGCACTCCCCTTGTTTCGTTGGTCGGCTAATGGCCCGCTGCCATCAGCTCCGATTGACCGCATCCTGCGGCCAGGCGCACAAGCGCAATACAAACTGGCAAGGCGTATGCCAGTTGCACGGTTAGCTGAAATAGTTTGGATGGGCGGGCATGCGGCCTGAACCGGATATGTTCGCCTTACCTAAAACTGGACCTGCGGCAGAGTTCGAAAGTTTCGATTTTTTGCGGGGTTTTTGTTTTGGAACGGACCCATCGGTCATCAGTCTAGGACAGATTCCAGCGCCTGCAGGGTTTATTCGGGGAAATTGTAGGACAAAAACTTATAAGATTAAGCAGGCTTAAACAGTGTGGCGAGGGAGCTTGCTCCCGCTGGAGTGCGTAGCGCTCCCTTATTTTGGGGGCGCTGCGTGCCCCAGCGGGAGCAAGCTCCCTCGCCACAAGTGGGCGCCTGCACTGAAATGGTGCGTCAGCCGAGCACCCGAATGGGCACGCCGTTCGTCCAGGCCTGGATGTCTTCGATCATCTGCTGATAGAACTGCCGGTAGTTCTGTTCGCTCACATAACCGACATGGGGCGTTGCCAGCACATTCGGCAGGGAGCGGAAGGGATGTTCAAGCGGTAGTGGCTCTTGGCTATATACGTCCAGCGCCGCGCCGGCCAGTCGCCCGCTGCTCAATGCCTCAACCAGCGCCTGTTCATCCACAATCGGCCCGCGTGCCGTGTTCACCAGCCGGGCAGTGGGTTTCATCCAGCTCAACGCCTGCGCATCGACCAGGCCGCGACTACGCTCGCTGAGTACCAGGTGAATGGTCAGAATGTCAGCCTGTTCGAACAGCTCGCGCTTGCTCACCCAGGTCACGCCGGACTCAGCCGCCCGTTGCGGCGTGAGGTTTTCGCTCCAGGCAATCACGCGCATGCCGAAGACCTGGGCGAACTGTGCGACTTTTTGCCCGATGCTGCCCAGCCCGAGGATGCCCAGGGTCTTGCCATACAGATCGCCGCCCAGGCCGACTTGCCAACCGCCTGCGCGCAGGGAATTGGCCTCGGCCAGCAGGTTGCGTGTCGAGGCCATGATCAGCGCCCAGGTCAGCTCCGGCGCGGCCTGCTTATAGCTGTCGGTGCCGCACACCTGGATACCCAATGCCTTGGCGGCGGCGATGTCGATGGCGGCGTTGCGCATGCCACCGGTCACCAGCAATTTGAGCCTGGGCAGCCCTTGCAGTAAGGCCTGGTCGAAGAGGGAGCGCTCGCGCATCACGCAAATAACGTCGAACGCCTGCAAACGCACGGCCATCGTGGCGGTATCGTCGGGGTAGTCATGAAGAAAATGCACCTGGCCCAAGGGCGCCAGCACCGACCAATCCACCACGCTGCTGGCCACCTGCTGCCAATCATCAATGACTGCGATCTGTAGCGACATGCACGCGTGCCTCACTCAGGTTAAAGGGCCTTCAAACCCTGCAACAGCGCTTGATGAAACCGCGCCGGTTCTTCCATCTGCGGCGCATGGCCCAAGCCGTCGAACTCCACCAAGGTCGCATGGGGAATCAGCTTGGCCACCTGCTTGCCCAGCACCTGGTAGTTGCCGACCCTGGCCTTCACGTCCGGTGGCGCCAGGTCTTTGCCGATGGCGGTGGTGTCGCTGGTGCCGATCAGCAGCAGGGTGGGCGCTTGCACGTCCTTGAACTCGTAGTACACCGGTTGGGTGAAGATCATGTCGTAAATCAATGCCGAGTTCCAGGCCACCAGGGTATGCCCCGGTCCTTGGTTGAGGCCGACGAGCATGTCCACCCATCGCTCGTATTCGGGCTTCCAGCGGCCCACGTAATAGGTGTCGCGCTCGTACTTGCGCACGCCGTCGGCGTTCAGTTTCAGCTCGCGCTGATACCACTGGTCAACGCTTTGGTGGGGCACGCCCAAGGCCTTCCAGTCTTCCAGGCCGATCGGGTTGACCAGTGCCAGTTGTTCGGTTTGTTCGGGGTACATCAAGGCATAGCGCGTGGCGAGCATACCGCCGGTGGAGTGGCCGAGCAGCGTGGCTTTTTGAATGCCGAGCTTTTCCAGTAACTGGTGGGTGTTGAGCGCCAGTTGCTGGAAGCTGTACTGGTAGTGCTCAGGCTTGCTGGAGGTGCAAAAGCCGATCTGGTCCGGCGCGATCACCCGGTAACCCGCGTCGCTCAAGGCTTTGATCGAGTCTTCCCAAGTGGCGCCGCAGAAGTTCTTGCCGTGCATCAGCACCACGCTGCGGCCGTTGGCTTTACCTTTGGCCGGGACGTCCATATAGCCCATCTGCAGGCTTTTACCTTGGGACTCGAAGTTGAAGCGTTCAACCGGGTAGGGGTATTGGAAGCCTTGGAGTTCAGGGCCGTAGGTGGCGGCGAACACAGGCGCGGCGCTGGCGGTAAGCAGGCCGGCGACGCATAAGTCACGGATGGAAGGCATGGGCATCAACTCCGGGAAAAGATGCTCCGAATGCTGTTTGGGGGGGATTAACGGGGGATTAACACACCCGCTGCAGGGTTACTGCGTCGAGCCGCTGGCGTGTTCCAACCGATGCTTGAGCCGGTCCAGCGCGATACGCGAGAGCTCGATCATGCGCTCATGCAAGGTCATCAGTTGCAGTTCGGTCTCATAGGTCAGTACCCGCGTAAACAGCGTGCCGCCAGGCTGTGTCTGTAGGCAATAATGCAGGGAACCGTCGACCACCACTGAGGTGAACACGGTCATGAACTCAAAGGGGCAGCGCGCAATGTGTACGCGGTAGCTCAGCGGCACGCGGATACCCAGCAGGTCGATGATTTCGGTAAAACGCGCACCGGTCGGCAGGGAGCCGTGGGTGCCGGTGTCGGCGCTGAGGGAGGTGGGGTGCCATTCGTGCCAGCGGTCGGGTTGGGTCACGTAGTCGTAGACGGCCTCGACCGGGGCGTGGATGAACCGTTCCTGGCTGATTCGCTCCACGCGGATCGGATGCTCGATAGCGTGCATGACACACCTCCTGTGTGGCGGGTTTTAAACCAGGAGCTGTGAGAATAGTCCGACTCCCGCGCTTTGCACGGGAGTATTCAGGCGTGGATCAACGCACTTTGAAGCGCCCCATCAAGGCAATCACTCGGCCATTCGCTTCCAGCAGGCTGTGGGTATTGGTTTCAGTGGCATGGCCGCTTTCGACCAGCTCTTCTACCATATGTCGGATCTGTACCATGCTGCGGTTGATCTCTTCGGTCACCGCGCTCTGTTGCTCGGCGGCCGTCGCGATCTGGGTGCTGAGGTTGTTGATATGGCTGACCGAACCGGCCATTTCATCGAGCCCGCTGTTCACCCGCGCGGTGGCATCCGCCGCCGACTGGCAGCTGGCCTGGGTGTTTTCCATGGCGGTGACCGATGAGCTTACGCCGGTGGTCAAGCGCGCCAGCATCTCGTTGATCTGCGACGTGCTGGCCTGGGTGCGTGCGGCGAGTGCGCGCACTTCATCGGCCACCACGGCAAAACCGCGGCCTTGTTCGCCGGCCCGCGCCGCTTCAATTGCGGCGTTGAGCGCCAACAGGTTGGTCTGACCGGCGATGGCGCCGATCACGCCGAGGGTTTCGGTGATACGTGCGGCGTCCTGGCGCATGTTCTCAACGGTGTGGGTCGCGCTGGCGACTTCACCGATCAAGGCGCTGACACTGGTGGACGCTTCGCCCACCACCACCCGGGAACGATCGGCGTGTTCGTTGGCGCGCTGGGTGAACGCTGCGGTTTCAGCGGCGTTTTGCGCGACGGTGTCGGCGGTGGAGCTCATTTCGGTGATGGCGGTCACCGTCTGGTCGGTTTCTGAAGCGTGGCGCACCAGGATCTGGTTGGTGTGCGCGGAGGTCTGCTGCAGCTGCGCAAGGCCCGAGGCCATGGCGCCGGTGGCCTGGGTCACTTCGCCGATCATGTTTTGCAGGTAGACGATAAAGTGGTTCACCGAGTGACCGATGGCGCCCAGTTCGTCTTCGGCGCGGATGGTGATGCGCCGCGTGAGGTCGGCGTCGCCGGCGGACAGCGCGTCGATATTGCCCTTGAGCGCTTTCATGCGCTGTACCAACTGGCGAATGGCATACGCCGCGAGCAGCACCAGCAGGATCACCATCGGGATTTGCAGCAACGCCAGGCTGCCGAGCACGTCATTGCGCTGGGCGGTGATCAGCGAGGTGGGCAGGGCGGTCGCCAGGAACCACGGGGTGCCCTCGATCGGACGCATGTAGAACGTGCTGGCCACGCCCTGGTTGTCAAACTCGCTGCGTTGCAAGGCCTGGTCACGATGGGCCAGGGCTTTGCTGACCTGGGCGGCAAAGGCCGAGGTGCCGGTCAGTTCGCTGATGTTCTTCAACACCACCGGGCTGCTGATGCGCGAGCTGTTGCTGATGATCTTGCCGTCGCCTTCGACGATCAGCATTTGCCCGCTGATGTCTTTTTCCTTGCTGGCCACCAGGTCATTGAAGAAGCCCAGGGTCACGTCGATGGTCGCCACGCCATAGGCGGCGCCGTCACGCTGGATCGCCATGGCGCAGTTGGTGCGCGGCTCCTGACTGGCGTCGTCCTTGTAGGCGGCGGCCCAGGCGCATTGGCCACGGGGCGAGGCGAGGCCGCCCTTGTACCAGCTCTGGTCGTAATAGTTGGGCGCGGGGTCACTGTTCCAGAAGGTGTTGACCGCCAACTTGCCCGAGGCGTCACGGTGCCAGAACGTGCTGTGTTTGTTACGCCCAGGCGTGCGCTGGTTGGGCAGCGGCCAGATACCGCCGCCGAATACTTTCAGCTCGCCGTACTGATCCACCAGGCCGGGCAGGACCTTGTCGATGGCGTCGCTGTCGAGCAGCGGAATCGTTTGAGTGATGGTGCGTTGCTGGGCCTGAACCTTGTTCAGTTCGCCCTGGATCTGTTCGGCCACTTCGCCGATGCGATTGAGTACCACCTGTTCTTCGGTGTATTGCAGCTTGGGCGCGACCAACTGGCCGATACCCACGACAGTCAACACCAATAACACCAGGACGAACAGCACCAGGAACAGGGTATAGCGAGCTTGGATGGAGCGCAGTGGGGGCATGGGATCGTCCTTACGAAGCGTTATTGTCGGCGCGGCTTTGTTAGAGCTTCGTAGGGCTATCGGCTTGGACGGTAGGAGCTTTAGGTAGGTGTGTGTAAGAAAGTGCCGACGCCGTCGAGCGGCGCCGCCAGGTCAGATATTGAGCATCGACATCACGTCCTCGGGGTAACGCATGCCGGCGGTTGCGTGCGCCGGGAAGATCGCTGCCAGCGCCGACACTTCGGTCGGCGTCAGGCTGATCGACACGGCCGCCACGTTCTCTTCCAGGTATTTGCGCTGCTTGGTGCCTGGGATCGGTACGATGTAGTCGCCCTGCGCCAATACCCAGGCCAGCGCCAGTTGGCCCGCCGTGATGCCTTTATCCGCCGCCAGCGCCTGCACCTGTTTGACCAGTTGCAGGTTTTTCGAAAAATTCTCGCCCTGGAAACGCGGGTTGAATCGCCGGTAGTCGTCAGCGCCGAAATCTTCCGGGCTTTTCAGTGCGCCGGTCAGAAAGCCCCGGCCCAACGGGCTGTAAGGCACGAAGGCGATGCCCAGCCGTTGGCAGGCGGCGAGGCAGCCGTTGTCTTCCTGCTCGCGGCTCCACAGTGAGTATTCGCTTTGCAAGGCGCTGATGGGGTGGACCTTATGCGCCCGTTCCAACGTGGCGGCAGACGCTTCGCTCAGGCCCAGGTAGCGCACCTTGCCCTGTTGCACCAACTCGGCCATGGCGCCGACGGTTTCTTCGATGGCCACCTCGGGATCGATGCGGTGCTGGTAGTACAGGTCCAGGGTTTCAATGCCCAGGCGTTGCAGCGTGCCGTCGATGGACGTGCGAACGTACTCGGGGCGCCCATTCACACCGCGCAGCGCCGGGTTCGCCGGATCGCGCAGGATGCCGAACTTGCTGGCCAGGAACACCTGATCGCGCTTGCCGGCGATGGCCCTGCCGATCAACTGTTCGTTGGTGTGGGGGCCGTACATGTCGGCGGTATCGAGGAAGTTGACCCCCAGTTCAAGGGCGCGGTGCAGGGTGGCGATGGCTTGCGTGGTGTCGAGGCCGGGGGTATAGAAGTCGCTCATGCCCATGCAGCCGAGGCCGATGGCGGAGACGTGTGGGCCGTTCTTACCGAGTTGACGAGTGCGCATGGTTCAGCTCCTTGGATGAAGGCGCCTATTGTCGCCCTCGACAAAACCTGGATAAACCGGCTAAAAGCACTATCACTATTTGGAAATTCTTAATAATCCTCAGAGGCTCACCGTGGACCGTTTCAATGCCATGCGCGTTTTCACCCGGATTGTGGAGTTGGGCGGGTTCGCCAAGGCGGCGGACAGCCTGCAACTGCCGCGCGCCTCGGTGACCGTGCTGATCAAGCAACTGGAGGCACACCTCGGTGTGCAACTGCTGCAACGCACCACGCGCCAGGTCAACCCGACCCTCGACGGTGCGGCGTACTACGAGCGCTGCGTGCAGTTGCTCACGGACCTGGAGGAAACCGAGGCGGTGTTTTCCTCGCGCCGGCAAAACCCGCGAGGCAGGCTGAGCATCGATATGCCGTCGGGCATTGGCCGTCTGATCGTGATTCCGGCGCTGCCGACGTTCACCGCGCTGTACCCGCAGATCGAGCTGGATATCGGACTCAATGATCGCCCGGTGGACTTGATCCGCGAAGGGGTCGATTGCGTGCTGCGCGGTGGCCTGGCGTTGGACGAATCGCTGGTGGCGCGACCGCTGGCGATGATGGACCAGTTGACCCTGGCCAGCCCCGCGTACCTGCAGCGCATGGGTGTGCCCACCAGCCTGGACGACCTGGCCCGGCATCAGATGATCGAGTACGTCTCCAGCGCCAGCGGCAAGCGCTTTGGCCTTGAATTCCAGCTCGGCACCGAACTGCGCACGGTCAACTTGGCGAAGCTGGTCGCGGTAAACAGCTCCGATGGGTATTTCGCCGCCTGTGAAGCCGGCTACGGGCTGATCCAGGCGCCGCATTATCACGCCATGGAGCAACTGGCCGAGGGCACGTTGGTGGAGGTATTGCCGCAAGTGGCGGTGCCGACCATGGCGCTGACTGCGCTGTACCCGCCGCATCGTCAGCTGTCCCTGCGGGTGCGCGTGTTTGTCGATTGGCTGGTGCAGCTGTGCGCCGCGCCGAGCAATGGCTTGCGGCGCTAGCTTTGCGCGCGGCGGTAGGCGCCCGGTTGTTGCCCGGTGACTTTATGGAAGGCGCGGGTAAACGCTGCCACTGATTGATAGCCCACCGCCAGCGATACATCCGCCACGGTCTGGTCCGCCTTGAACAACTGGCAGGCGTGGCGCATGCGCATCATCAACAACACCTGGCCGGGTGATTGTCCGCACAGTTCATTGAAGCGTTTGAAAAACGCCGAGCGTGACAGCCCGGTGCAGGCGGCCATGCTCTCCAGCGTCCAGTTTTCGGCCGGGCGTGCAATCAGCTGTTCCAACAAATTGGAAAATGCCGGGTGCCGAGCGAGTGCCGCCAGGCCGCCCAATTCGGCGTTGTCGAGCACTTGTTGGCGCAGCACATATAGAAACAGCAAATGACAGAGGCGTTCGAGCAGGGCCGAGGAGGGCGCCGGCTGGCGCTCGCACTCTTGCAGGATCAGTTCGAACAGATTGCGCGCGGCAGTCAACGACGGGTCGCCGGCGCGCAGGATGATCCAGGCGGGCAGGTTGTCGACGATCATCGCCGACAGCCCGGACTGGAAATGAAAGAAGCCGCAGACCAGGCCCACACCGTCCGTGGCGTTGTTGTCGAGCGCCAGCATCGGGCGGCGCGGGCATTCCTGCGCGCCCGCTGCGGTGTCTGCACCGGACAGCAGATATTCCAAGTCGCGCAGCAGGAATACCGCATCGCCGTTGTTCAGGTACTGCGCCGGCTGGCCGTGGATGTGCAGCCAGCATTCGCCTTGCACAATCAGATGAAAACTCGCCCTGGCCAGGCCATGGGTACTCGCATGCCAGTCGCCACAATAGCGGCCGACATGGAACAGACTAGTGTTGAGTTCGAGGCTGTCTAATAACCAATCGACGAGTGCGCTGGACGAATTCATCTAATGAAAAGACTCTAGAGCAAGTAATCGCTACTTTAGCCTATTGAGCGGTTTTTTTATAACCAACAGACTGGAGTCATTCACCCATGAGGAGACCACTCCATGTCCCGCGTACCGCTGCTCACCCCTGAAACCGCGCCGCAAGCTGCCAGGCCCTTTCTGGAAAACGCGCTGAAAGGCTCAGGGTTCATTCCCAATCTGCTCGCCGTGCTGGCCAATGCTCCGGCCGCGTTGGAAACCTACATCACCGTTTCCGGCCTGAATGCCAAGTCGGAACTGAGCCTGGCTGACCGCGAAGTGGTGCAACTGATCGCTGCCACCCAGCATGGTTGCGATTTTTGCGTGGCCGGGCACACCGCCGTCGCGCGTAACAAAGCCAAACTGCCCGAAGACGTGATTGACGCGCTGCGCCAGCGCGGCGAATTGCCCAATGCACGCTATGAGACACTCGCCGCGTTCACCCGCGAAGTGATCGCTACCCGTGGCGATGTCAGCGATGCAGGCTATGACGCGTTCCGCGCCGCCGGCTACAGCGACGGGCATGCGCTGGAAGTGATCCTGGGCGTCAGCCTGGCCACGCTGTGCAATTTCGCTAATGTGTTTGCGCGCACGCCGCTGAACCCGGAGCTGGCGCAATACCGTTGGGAAAAACCGGCAAGCTGAACCGGCGATGGTCCACCTGTAGGAACAAGGAGAAACGTACATGCTTGACCCAATCTTGAGCCGTTGGCTCGATGTTCAAGCGCAGGCCCTGGACGTGGGCAGTTGCGATCCACAGGAAGTGCTGCCACGGCTGGCAGAGGCCAATGTGTTGCGCGTTGGCGTGCCCAAAGCCCTGGGTGGCCTGGGCGGCGACGTGGCCGGGGCCGTGGAGGCCATCGCCAATATCGCCAGCCATTCCCTGGCGGCCGCGTTCGTTTGCTGGGGCCAACGCTCGTTTATCGAATACCTGCTGCAGAGCCCCAACGCGCCGCTGCGCGAGCAACTGCTGCCGGACTTGCTCAGCGGCAAGCTGGCCGGCGCCACCGGGCTGTCGAATGCGATGAAGTTCCTGTCCGGCATCGAGACGCTGCAGATCAGCGCCGAACCCAACGATCACGGCTGGACCCTCAATGGTCGCCTGCATTGGGTGACCAACCTGCGCAAGAGCGGCTTCGTCGCCGCAGCGGCCGTTGAACACGCGGCTGGCGGCGCGCCGTTTATCCTGGCGATTCCGGATTCGGTGGCCGGCTTGCTGCGCTCTCGTGACCTGGAGTTGCTCGGGCTGCAGTCGAGCAATACCGCCGCCCTCGGCCTGGAAGGCGTGGAGCTGAGCCGCGACTGGTTATTGCATGAGGACGCGCGCCAGTTCCTGCCCGCCGTGCGCCCGGCGTTCCTGGGTTTGCAATGCGGCCTGTCGATCGGGCTGGCGCGCCGCTCCCTGGCGGAGGTGGCTCATCATTTGGGCGCTTCGCGCACCGTGCTGCGCGAAGAACTCGAAGCGCTGCGCGTGACCCTCGATCACTTGGGCAACGAACTCAAGAACGGCCTGCTGGCCGGGCGATTCGCCGCTGAACCGGTGCCGTTGTTCAAATTGCGCATCGCCCTGGCGGAAACCGCCGCCAGCGCTGTGCAGCTGGAATTGCAGGCCAGCGGCGGCAAGGCCTACCTCACCGCCCACGGCAGCGGCTTTGCCCGGCGCTGGCGGGAATCGGCGTTTGTGCCCATCGTCACGCCCAGCCTGGTGCAGCTGCGCACCGAGCTGCACCGCCAGGCCAACCTATGAGCCTCGCGGTATTGACGGCGCAGGGCGTTTGCCTGGGGTATGCCAGTGGCCCGGTGTTGGAAGGCTTCGACCTGCAGTTGCAGCCTGGCGAAGTGGTGTCGATCCTCGGCCCCAGCGGCGTGGGCAAGTCCAGTCTGTTACGTGTGCTGGCCGGTTTGCAGGCGCCCCAGGGCGGCAGCGTACGCGTGCTGGGTGAGCCTTTGAACGGCCCGCATCCTCGGGTGGCGGTGGCGTTTCAGGACCCGAGCCTGCTGCCGTGGCTGAACCTGGAAAAGAACGTCGCCTTCGGCCTGGATTTCGCCCGGCAACCGCACCTGGGCAATGAAGAGCGCCGCCAGCGTGTGGACCATGCGATCGCCGCTGTCGGCCTGGAACACGCCCGCCACCAATTTCCCGCGCAGCTGTCCGGCGGCATGGCCCAGCGCACCGCATTGGCCCGCTGCCTGGCCCGCCAGCCACAGGTGTTACTGCTGGACGAGCCCTTCGGCGCCCTCGACGAAGTGACCCGCGCGGACATGCAGCACCTGCTGCTCAAGGTCAATCGCGAACAGGGCTCGGCGGCAGTGCTGATCACCCACGACATCGACGAAGCCTTGCTGCTGTCTGACCGCATCCTGCTGCTGGGGAACCGCCCTGCGCGCACCTTGGGCGAGTGGCAAATCGACTTGCCGCAACCGCGTGAGGACCAGGTCGAAGCCATTGGCGCGCTGCGCATCGACATTCTTAAAACCCTGCGGCAGGCGAGCCGCCCTCAACCCAACCCCCTTGATCTGCTGGAGCTTAGCCATGTGTCTGGATGACCTGACCCACTCGCGTCGCGACTTTCTCAAACTCTCGGCGGTGCTCAGTGCCGCTGGCGCCTTGCCGTTGCTGAGCAGCCTGCAGGCGCGCGCCGCCAGTGAGCCCGACGCGCCGGTGCGCATCGGCTACCTGCCGATCACCGACGCCACGCCGCTGTTGGTCGCGCACAATAATGGGCTGTTCGAAGCCGAAGGCATCAAGGCTGAACGCCCGGTGTTGCTGCGCAGCTGGGCCCAGGTGATCGAAGCGTTCATCTCGGGCCAGGTCAACGTGATTCACCTGTTGTCGCCGATGACCGTGTGGGCGCGCTACGGCAGCAAGGTGCCGGCCAAAGTGGTGGCATGGAACCACGTTGGTGGTTCGGGCCTGACCGTGGCGCCGGGGATCACCGACGTGAAGCAGCTGGGCGGCAAGTCGGTGGCGATTCCGTTCTGGTATTCGATTCATAACGTGGTGGTGCAGCAGTTGTTCCGCGATAACGGGCTGACGCCGGTGGCACGCGCGGCGGGCGGTGCGATTGGCGCCAATGAAGTCAACCTGATCGTGCTGCCGCCGTCGGACATGCCGCCGGCATTGGCCAGCAAGCGCATCGACGGTTACATCGTCGCCGAGCCATTCAACGCCCTGGCCGAGAACCTCAAGGTCGGCCGGGTGCAGCGCTTTACCGGCGACATATGGCGCAACCATGCCTGCTGCGTGGTGTTCATGCACGAGCATGACCTGACCAACCGCCCTGAATGGTCGCAGAAAGTGGTGAACGCCATCGTCAAGGCCCAGGTCTGGACCCGTGACCATCGCGAAGAGGCGGTGAAGCTGCTGTCCAAGGACGGCCCGAACCGCTACACGCCGCATGCCGAACCGGTGTTGAGCAAGGTGCTCGCGCCTGCCGCCGCCGATCGCGCCGGGTACCTGGCCGATGGCGCGATCCAGCACGCCAACTGGGACGAGCACCGCATCGACTTCCAACCTTACCCGTTCCCCAGCTACACCGAAGAACTGGTGCGCCGCCTCAAAGACACCTTGATCGAAGGCGACAAGCGATTTCTCGCCGACCTCGACCCGGCCTTTGTCGCCAAAGACTTGGTGGACGACCGCTTTGTGCGCAACGCCATCGAGGCCGTCGGCGGCATGCAGACTTTCGGCTTGCCCGACGGTTACGCGCGGCATGAGGAGATTGGCGTTTGAACAACGGAAAAACCGGCGCGTGGCCGGGCTGGTTGCTCGGGTTCGGCGGCCTGGCCGGATTGTTGGTGTTGTGGTGGCTGGGGGTAGAACTGTTTGGCGTGGCGGACGGCCTGTCGGCGCGCTTTTCCCTGGCGGCGACCTTCAGCAGCCTGTGGGAATTGCTCGGGCGCGGTGAGCTGTATGTGCACATCGCGGTGAGCCTCAAGCGCATCTTCGTCGGGCTGTTCCTGGCCTTGCTGGTTGGAGTTCCGCTGGGTCTGCTGGTGGGCAGTTCACGCAACCTGGAGGCGGCGACCACGCCGGCCTTCCAGTTTTTGCGGATGATCTCGCCCTTGTCCTGGATGCCCATCGTGGTGATGCTGATGGGGGTAGGGGACCAACCGATCTATTTCCTGCTGGCGTTCGCCGCCGTGTGGCCGATCATGCTCAACACGGCGGCGGGCGTGCGCCAGCTCGACCCGCGCTGGCTGCAATTGAGCAAGAGCTTGAGCGCGACGCGCTGGGAGACGTTGCGACGGGTGATCATTCCGGGCGTGGTGGGGCATGTGTTGACGGGCGTGCGCCTGGCCATCGGCATTCTGTGGATTGTGCTGGTGCCGTGCGAGATGCTTGGGGTCAGTGCGGGGCTTGGGTATTACATCCTCGATACCCGTGACCGGCTGGCGTATTCGGAACTTATGGCGATGGTGTTGCTGATCGGGCTGCTGGGGTTTGCGCTGGATACGTTGGCGCGGTGGCTGCATCAGCGCTGGGTGCATGGCGGGTAGCGGTTTTTCCAGGGTGAGCGTCTCGCTGGCAGCGAGACGCTCGTTCATTCAGCGGTGCTCGTAGCCTGGGCCACCGCCGTAGCGATGGTCATGCCAGCCGCCGCCACCTCGTGGGAAAAAGAAACAGCCGCTCAGGGTCAACATGATCAGCAAGGGAATCAGCAGGGTGATGCGACGCAGCATTTGGGCAATCCTCCAGGGACTCACAAGGTCAATCGGGCGCGGAACGAGCCAAAGCTTTTCATCGCCTGTAACATGAGACCTTGCCGCCCTGCGTCCATCCCCGTTTTCGGGTATGTGCTTGGCATCTGCGGCGATACACACTGGATACATTCTTTAAGGTTCAGGAACTCGTCATGACCCAGAAACAACGCTTGAAATACTCGATTCTGATTGCCCTGGCCGTCCTGGCCTCGATGTTCGGCCTGTCCTACCTGCAGAACATTGGCGCCATCAGCGAAAAAACCTTCCAGTACCTGGCCATTGCGATCGCCGTGGTGGTGGTCGTGATCAACGGCGTCATGCGTCGCAAGGTCAAGCCAAACTTCTGATGCGCGCGTGATTCAGGCGCGTCCCTCGAGCACTTTGGCGGCCTCTTCATGGAGGCTGTAGCTCTTGTCGGCATTGAGGGTGATCACGCCCTCGCTGCACAGGCGCTTGAGAACCTCGCGCACGCTGAGAAACGACAACGGGATGCCCAGCTCCAGCAAATGGCTGTGCACACCGCGCACGCCGAGGGTGCGCTGGTTGCCGGCAGCGGTGAGCAGGGCGTCGATGACCTTCAGTCGGATCAGGCTGGTGCGCAGACCGAAGCACTTGAGCAAATGGCGAATACGCTGGTTGCCCTGCTGTTCGGGCGTTTTGCCGAACCCATGGGGGGTGTTGCCGACATTGGCCTCGGCGGTCGATGAATGTCCATCCGTGGGCACTTGCGGGTTGTACATGCAAAAACTCCTTATCAGAGCCTGATCAGGAAAATGATGGTGCTCTTATTCAATAAGACGAACGAACGCGCAAAATCATGAAGTGCAGGATGTAGAAATTTTGTCGGTATCGGGTTTGTCACAGTGCGAGCGCCCGGAATAAACCGCCCACGCCATTAAATTATTTTCGGTTGGCTGCGTCCTTACGGTGGGGGAGTTGTCCCTACCGAGGGTGTTCAATTTGACTGTGGAGTCGGCGTGATTATTTTCAACGGGTTGTCCAGGGTATGCGTGGCAGGGCTGTTGCTGGGAATGAGCCTGGCGGCATCGGCGCGGGAGCCGGTGGTGCAGGCGTCCACAGAGATTCGGCGTACCACCTACGGCGTGCCGCATATCCGCGCCAATGATGAGCGCGGCCTGGGTTTCGGCATCGGCTATGCGTATGCCCAGGACAACCTGTGCCTGCTGGCCAATGAAGTGATCACGGTGAACGGCCAGCGCGCCCGGTTCTTCGGCCCCGAGCAGGCAACCCTGGAGGAACGCAACAACCTGGCCAGCGATGTGTTCTTTACCTGGCTCAACACACCCGACGCGGTGGAGGCGTTCTGGAAGGCGCAAACGCCGCAGATCCGCCAACGTATCGAAGGCTATGTGGCCGGTTACAACCGTTATCTGAAAGAGCAGGGCGCGCCGGCGCAGTGTCAGGCGGCGTGGGTGCGGCCGCTGGTCAAGGAAGACCTGATCAAGTTGACCCGTAGGCTGCTGGTAGAAGGCGGTGTCGGCCAATTCGCCGAAGCCTTGGTGGGCGCGACGCCACCCCAGGCCACCGCCGCCGTGCAGCCCGACGCCAAGGCATTCGAAGTGGCCGCTGCCAATCAACAGCGCTTCACCCTTGACCGGGGCAGTAATGCCGTGGCGGTGGGCCGCGACCGTTCCTTCAATGGGCGTGGCATGTTGCTGGCCAACCCGCATTTCCCGTGGGTGGGCGGCATGCGTTTTTACGAGATGCACCTGACGATCCCCGGCCAACTGGATGTGATGGGCGCGGCGCTGCCTGGGTTGCCGGTGGTGAACATCGGCTTCAACCAGCACGTGGCCTGGACCCATACGGTGGACACCTCCAAGCATTTCACCCTGTATCGCCTGACGCTCGACCCCAAGGACTCCACGCGCTACCTGCTCGATGGCAAGTCCGTGCCCCTGGATAAAACCACGCTGACGCTGCAGATCAAGCAGGCCGATGGCAGCGTCAAGGACGTCACCCATACGGTCTACAGTTCACAATTCGGCCCGGTGGTGCAGTGGCCCGGCAAGCTGGATTGGGACAACCATTATGCCTTCAGTCTGCGCGACGCCAACCTCGGCAACGACCGCGTGCTGCAGCAGTGGTACGCCATGAACCGCGCCGGCAGCCTCGCGGAGTTGCAAACTTCGGTGCACACCCTGCAAGGCATCCCCTGGGTCAACACCCTGGCCGCCGATGATCAGGGCCAGAGCCTGTACATGAACCTGTCGGTGGTGCCCAACGTCAGCGCTGCCAAACTGGCGCAATGCAGCGACCCGCGCGCCGGCCTGCAAATGATCATGCTCGACGGCAGCCGCAGCGCCTGCGCCTGGGACATTGACCCACGGGCCGCCCAGGCCGGCATTTTCGCCGCCGCCCAATTGCCGCAACTGCAACGCACGGACTATGTGCAGCATTCCAACGACTCCGCGTGGATGGCCAACCCCAAGGCGCCGCTTACCGGCTTCTCCCCGGTGATCAGCCAGGACAACATCGGCCTCGGCCCCCGCGCCCGATTCGCCCTGCAACGCCTGCAATCCCTGGAGAAACAACCCATCACCGTCAGCGCCCTGCAAAACATGGTCATGGACAACGAGGTGTACCTCGCCGGGCAAGTCATGCCCGACCTGCTGCAGTTCTGCGCCAAACACCTGGGCAACGATGCTGCCGCGCTTGAGCCGCTGTGCACCAGCCTGAAAAACTGGGACCAACGCGCCAACCTCGACAGCGGCCTGGGCCTGGTGCACTTCATCAACCTGGTGGAACACCTGCAGCAAATACCCGATGCCTGGCGTGTCGCCTTCGACCCGGCCCACCCGCTGACCACCCCCAGCGGCCTGGCCATCGACCGCGCACCCGTGGCCAAAGCCCTGCGCGAAGCCATGCTGGCCTCGAGCACCGCAGTAGACAAACTCGGCGTCAGCCGCTGGGGCGACATCCAAGTCTCCGGCCAAACCCCGATCCACGGCGGCCCGCAGGAGTTGGGCACCTACAACGCCATGCAAACCGTACCCCGCGCCGACGGCAAACGCGAAGTCGTCAGCGGCACCAGCTATTTGCAAATCGTCACCTTCGACGACAAAGGGCCCCAGGCGGTCGGCGTACTGGCGTTCTCCGAGTCCAGCAACCCTGAGTCAAACTACTCCAAGGACCAGACCCAGGCATTCTCCGAGAAAAAGCTGCGCCCACTGCCATTCACCGACGCCCAGATCAAAGCCGACCCGCAGTACCAAGAGCAACGCATCCAGGAGTAGGGCAGGCACGCAGCCCCTTGATGCCAATGCGAAATATTTTTGAAATCAAGGGGTTGCAGGCAAAAGCAAATGAGTACATAATGGCGCCCATCGAACGCAATGAAGCATTAAAAACTTCAATGTATTCAATGAGTTAGAGTAGAGGCGCGCTTCACGTAGCCCACTCAAGTTTGTATGCGATGAATGCCAGCAACACAGGCATTGATCGTTTGAGGCCGAGTAGCAAAATGGTTATGCAGCGGATTGCAAATCCGCCTACGCCGGTTCGATTCCGACCTCGGCCTCCACTCTTAAAAGCCCCGCAGCCATTAGGTTGCGGGGCTTTTTTTATGCCTGCGGATTTTGCTCGGTCTGGCAATTGGGACAATCCTGGGACACTGAGATAATTTGCATGTCCCAAGGACCATCGGCAAAATCCGCTGCATGGCGACTATCGAGCAGCGTCCCAATGGGACATGGCGGACCAAGATCCGCAAAAAAGGATACCCGGCACTTTCTGCTTCGTTTGACACGAAGGCGGAGGCGCAGCGGTGGGCTTCTGAAATCGAGGGGGATATGTCGCGCAAGCGCTTCGTCGATACCAGGGAGGCTGAAGCCACCACTGTTGCGAAGGCGTTGGAGCGCTATGCGCGGGAAGTATCTGCGCAGAAGAAGGGTGCCCGCCAGGAGCTGACCCGGATAAAGACGTGGTCCGACAGCAAGTACGGCAGCAAATCTATGGCCGAACTGCGGTCGTCTGACCTGGCCGAGTACCGCGATGCGCGACTGGCCGCCGGCGCGTCAACAAATACCATTCGGCTGTCGCTGGCCCTCATCAGCCACCTGTACACCGTCGCAATCAAGGACTGGGGGATAGAGGGGTTGAGCAATCCTGTTGCAAAACTTCGCATGCCCAAGGGTAGCAGGGAGCGTGATCGCCGGCCGACGGCCGCAGAGCTGAAGGCCGTCATCAAGGCTGCAGGCGAAATCCATGCGGAAATGCCGGTGATCATCGAGATTGCCGTAGAGACAGCAATGCGTCGTGGCGAACTGCTAACGCTCCGGCGTGCCGACATCAAGGGCAAGCATGCGTTGCTGGAAGATACCAAGAACGGCAGTCGCCGACTTGTGCCGCTGTCGATCCGGGCCCGCGCGCTGCTTGAGTCGTTGCCAGCGCGCATCGATGGCCAGGTGTTCTCCCTAGCGCCGCACTCTGTCAGCCAGTATTTCCTCCGCGCATGCAGGGCCGCTAAGGTGCAGGACCTCCACTTCCACGACCTGCGCCATGAAGGCACATCACGATTGTTTGAGAAGGGGCTTTCGATCATGGAGGCGGCCAGCATTACTGGGCATAAAACCATGAGCATGCTCAAGCGATACACCCATTTATGCCCCGATACGCTGGCCGACAAGCTCGGTTAACCGACACGGGCGAGTGTCGGCGGTGTCTGACGCTTACGCCCAGGTCGAGCTGGCGAATGCCGGCCTTCCTCGCATTCCTGCAGAAACCGGCGCACCGTGCTGACCCTCCAGCAGATCCGGCTTCCTTGCTTGAAGAAGGGTGGCAGCCAATATGCGCCGGCCTGGCGCGCGCTGCGGATTGATGACTCAGACCGGCCCAGCAGCTTTGCAAGTTCCGGGATGTGGATTATTTCTTGCTCCATAGCAGGCTCCTGGCGCAGCAATGAACTTGGCGCGCTTATAGTTTGTTTGGGTGTCCTTGCCGCGCTGGGCGGCAGAAGGTGGGTTGGGGTTATGCTCTTTCGCAGAGATCCAGACCGATCTGGCTTACGCGATCGACGCAGGCTGGATTCAGCCAGATGCATTCGGTTCGGTTTGCGGTGCCGCGCCCTGCGCTGATGCGGGCGGATGTGCTGTAGCTGGCCCAGCCTGGCAACAGCTCCGCGTAGAGGTCGCTGGGGTATCCCGAAAGCACGACCATTCCTTCTAGATCGAGCAAAGCCTCGAGCAGTTCGCGATGTGCTGCGTCATCCATCTCGTGCCTGTAGTAGCGTCCGCTCGACGCACCCTTGTACCTGGTGTCGTGCACGTATGGCGGGTCGACGTAGTGCAGTGTCTGCGGCCCGTCATGCGCATTGATCACCTCGATTGCGGGTCTATTTTCGATCAACACGCCGCTCAGCCTCTGGCCAACCTCGGCAAGTTGCTCCGGATAGGAGGCCCAGAGTGACTGGGCTGCGCCGTATTGGCGCTTGGTGTCGATGCGGAATCCGGTCACGCCCTTGGTGGCGCCGGCGGAGCCGAACCCCATTTGCGCCCTGATGATGGTCCGCCTTGCACGCTCGATCGGCTCGGCGCTCGGCTCCCAGGACAGTTCGAACTCTTCGCGGGAGTAGGGCGTGAACACAAGTCGCTCGACAAGCCCTGATCGCGAATCCTGATCCTGCAACACTCGGAAAAGGTTAACGATGTCGCCGTCGAGGTCGTTGTATACCTCGGCATACGATCGAGGCTTTTGCATCAGTACGCCTGCGGCGCCGCCGAACGACTCGACGTAGCAGGTATGCGGTGGGAAGTGTTGCAACACCCACGGCGCAAGCCGGAACTTGGCGCCGTGGTACCGGATGACCGGGGCGGTGATGGTCATAATTATCTTCCAGGCGTGCGCCCGCCGCTCACCGGCAGGCATGTAGGGGGATTGGGGTTAGGCTGTTGCTTTGATGGTTATGCCGGCGGCAGTCATTGCAATGCGCACATCGATGACCGGTACCAGGCCCATGGCGCAATCGGCGGTGTCGTCCTTCTCACGGTCGAGTCGCCCGTCGTTGTCCCAGGCCTCGACGGCGGGCAGGTCCACCACCAACATCTCGCGGGAGCGCTTGAACCAGTGCCACGCCTTGGCGATGCACGGGTCACCGTAGCTGCCGTTTGAGAGGCGGCAGTTTTTGACCAGGGCTGGGAGGCGGTGAGAGTGCTCGCAGTAGTCGGCCTCGAACTCATCCTGCAATGTTTTGGGCATGCCGGGATCCTTGCCGCTATAGCGGCTGACTTTGAAGGGGGAGGGGTTACAGCTGGTTTGTGATCTGGGCGTGCGCGCGGGCGCCGTTCATTTCCGCTTCTGTAGCCAGGCGTCCGGATACCCACTGCCCATCAGGATGTTTCTTGAAGGTCCAGCCGTAGTGCCTGTTAGCCTGATCGATCATGACTGCGTACTCGCCACCAACCGTCTCAATCATGCCTTTGATGCGATCCTTCTCGAACGTCGCAGGCGTTAACGCTGCCGGCTCCGTATTACCCCGACACACAGCCAGCCGCTCCACCGGATCGAGCGCGCCGTAATTGATGGGTGCCGCCGCTACCGGCGCGGGCTGCTCGCGATCAGGATACGCGCCGGGCAGAGGAGACATCGCTGGTTTGGCAGCTTGCTTAGCGCGGATCTGATCGACCTTGGTCCAGATACGGGCCAGCTCAGCCTCGCCAGCGGCATGCATGTCCAGGTCGCCGGCCAGGCACAGGGCCGCCAGGGTGACCATTACGCCGCCGACTTCCTGCGAAGGCTCGCCGGCATGGCGGCCATAGACGTAGTCAACCAGCTGGTTCGCCTCGTTTGCGGTACAGCCGAAAGCCTGAACCACCTCAAGCGCTTCCTCCAGGAAACGGTGATTTCGCTCCTGGCGATCTGCGGCAATCACTTCGCCAAAGCACTCCAGCATCCACGGCTCAACGCGGGACTGGAACGGCGCGGGCTGCTCGGCGTAGAGCGGGATGACTCGAACGTCAGTGTCAAGCCGCAGAATTTCAATTCGCCTTTCTGCTTGCGTGAACAAATAGCTATCTCCAGAGTCCGCCCATACAACGTGCCATCCGTACGGGGCCGGCGTAGATGGAATGTCTTTGCAGCAGCCAAAGCCTTCATTTTCCGGGCAGCTCGCAGGGTTACCGCTGCACTCGGGATAATCCGGCTTGGCATCCAGCAGGGCGCGCAACTCAAGAACGTGGTTGATCTGGTGGCATGCGGACTGGGCTGATGCGTAGTGAACGCCAGCCGCCTTGTCGATGATGATCGCTCGTAGTACATCGCGTGCCTTCTCGAGCGCAGCGGCTGCCTCACGCGGCACGCCGTCAATCGTTTGGTTGGCGGTCATGGCTTCTTCTGCTCCGATCCGAGGGCGAACAATAAACGCCCGATCATTTCAACGCGGACACCGGCCTTCTCATTGGCAATCGGAGTCCTTGCACGCAACTGGGCCCGGTTCGCGTTTTGGTATTCCTTTGCGACCAGGCCGGCGATCAAACCCCATTCGTTTTTGGTTAACTCACGCATAAATCACCTCATCAAATCAGTTGTGCCAGTGCCAGCAGGCACCAGCAGTAGGCGGGGAGTTGAGTCATGGCTTGAATACCTCGCCGCACTCCGGGCAGCCACGTTTGTTGCCTTCGCTGTGTTCGCAGGCATCGCCACCACCCTCTGCTGGCTTGAGTGCGGCGTCAGCGATGCTCAGTACTGCTTCGACCGACTCGACAGCCATTGCTAAGTCGCTCTCTGCGAACGACTGGCACCGGAACTGAACGCGGGAGAGTGCGGTAATCAGCACGTCCGCCCGCTCATCCGCTGCGGTCAGGCGCTGTTGCAGGGCCGCCTCGCGATCTTTCCCTGCGTCGAGCGCCCTGATTGCCTGGGCGTGCTTTCGGCGCCAGTGCAGTACGGCGTCCAGTTCTTCAACCGTTTGAATTACCTTGCTCATACTCAAAACCTCAATTGTCTGTGCCGGTGTAGGTGCGCCATGGCACCTTCACGCCGTTGACCAGAAAGCCCCAGTCACCGCGCCATTTGCTGGTGATGAAGAGGGTATAGACGCCGCCGGGCGATAGCTCGTCGATGCGGTGGTATTCGCCGTGGTTGAGCCGAGCGGTGTCGCCGGCGTGCCGGTCGATGTATTCGGTGGCCTGGGCTCCGGCTGGAACGTTCAGGCCGGACAACACCGGGTCTTCGCTGTCGAGCAAGCGCTGTTCGGTGTACCAGCCCTCGAGAATGATCGTCCGTGCATTCCATGGATGGTCGTGCAGATCCCGGTCTTCGTCGGGCCGCATGATGTGGTGCACGCGGAACGACCACGGGCACCACCACAGCGCGGGCTTGTGCGTTTCGCGGGAGTAGGGGTTGAACAGCCACCAGCGGCCCATGTACATCTCGGTGCCGTCGGCGGACATGATGTGCAGGTACGGGGTGCGCTGGGCGCGGGCGATGAGCCAGGCGGCAACCGCCGGGCGCGCAAGCAGCTTGGCGACAAGGCGCCAGAACAGGTCGATCACGGGGAGTCCTTGCCGGGCCATGCCCGGGCGGTGGAGTGGGAGAGTTATTCGCATAGCCCGTAGGCTGAAGAGCAGCTGTTCTGGCTGTCGGTACGGGCGATCAGGTCGACCATGTCGAACTGGCGGCCGCCGCGAGCGGTGTTGCTCCAGTCGACGATCCTGTCAATTCCGTGCGTGACAGCGCTGACCTTGTCATCTGACCGGACGGTGGGGTCGGTGACGGTGGCGAAGAACGTAGCCGCGCCGCGCTTGCTGGCGATGCTCACCAGTCGCTCCCACTCACGCACCCGGTCAACTTCCTCTGGCCACCTGGCCGCGATCTGTCGGAGCTCGTCTTTCGCGCACATGATGCAGGGCATGCAGCCAACACGATTGCAGCCTTGCAAGTACAGCGGGTTCGGCTTGATGCCGGCGGCTCGGTGGGCCTCGAAGACAGAATCAACCGTCCACTTCAAGATTGGCCGATAGTTGAACAGGCCGCCTCCAACCTCATCGCACTCTGCAAGGTACCTGCGGGCCGGCGATTCATCAGCTCGAACGCCTTGCCAGGACAGCAGCATGTTCTCGCCGTCCATGAGCGGCAGGTATACCTGCTCGATGATTGGATTGCGCTTGAGCTCGTCGGTGCAGAAGCGCGCTTTGGTGCTGGGGAATCGGCCTTTCCACAGGCACAGGTCCAAGAACGGGTTGCCAGTCGGGTGAAGGACTTCCAGGGCGCCCAGCACCACCGATTCCGCTACACCTTTTTCGCGCCACTTGGTCTCGATGAACTTGCGCTTGCCGGCGATCTGCCTGGAGAAATCTGCCTTCACCCACCGGATGGGGATGCCCGTGGCTTCGCCCAGGTAGCGGAGATAGTCGTACGTCTCTGGATGCTCATGCCCGGTGTCAGCCACTACAGCGCTGAGGTTCGGCACCTCTAGCTCGCGGGCGACCAGCAGCGTAGCCGTGCTGTCTTTACCGCCGCTCATGCTGACGATGTTGTGAGTAGGCATAGGGGATCCTCGCCGGCTGGCGTGATTCGTTGATATGGGTTCTGGTTATTTCTTCTGGTAGGTCTTCGTCATCGCCGCGTTGACGCTATTGCCGCGCTTCAAAACGACACGGGCGAGTGCTGCCCGGTCTCTCTCGCTGTGGCTGGCCTGGCTGAGCAGGCCGAAGTAGCTGTTGGCTGCTATGCGACGTGCTTCCAGATCCGGCGGCAAACAATCGCGCTGATCAGGGCCTGGGTTACACCGTACCGCCTGGCCAGGACGACGCCACCAAACTCGCGGCTGTGCGGCTTGAACAGAGACCTGATCTCGACGACTTGGGCCTCGGTCAGTTTGGCTGCCGGATGTCGCTCACCTGTTCCGTCAGTTCCGTGGAGCTTCTTGTCAGCCTCGTTCTGGATTGGCGTGCCATAGGCGAGATTGCCAACGTGGCCGTTGGTTTTGTCGCCGTCCAGATGGCGACAGATATTCCCTTCCGGTACCGGCCCGATAAAGTGCATGGCGACCAGGCGATGGACCAGAAAGCCTTTGGAGACCTGCCTGTTCCACAGCTTCACCTTTGGATACCCCTTCCTGTCGAAGTAGTGGCTCTTTATGTGAGGTCCGCGCCTTACCCGTCCGTGATCGCTGACCTCGTATCCGGGCCAGTCCAATATCGGCCGCCATTGCTCTTCAGGCATATCCAATCCTCAGGAAGTGACGTAAATACGGCGGACAGGGCGCGCGAGCCGCTCGAGGAGCTTGACGTTGTGGTTGAGCCAGCCATCTTCAAAGGCCATGGAGTAGGCGTGGTTGGCGGAGCGCTGCGTGCTCAGGTGGTGGTATCGCTCTTCGTTCATTTCCACCAGGCCATCAGCCTTGGCTGCCATCACCAGCTGCCCCTCCAGGCAGGACGGGATGTGCCCGCCCAACTCCAGAGCCTTGATAGCAATCACACTGCCGGCCTCAGCCATAGCTCTGGTATTCGCCTCGCCGTCGCTGTAGCTGTCGGCGCCTTCGATTTTCACGCCGTACTCGCCCCAAGGGCCGCTTAGCTCATCAGGTAGCAGGATCAGGGCGCGCTCTACGCCGTTGAGCCAGTAGCGGGTGACGAATACACCGCCGGCCAGAGGTTGGCCGCGCTCAGGGAGTTCTGCGGCGAGTACTGTTTGCTGTGCTTGCTTGGTCATGGGGTTACTCCGGGTAAGCGCCGCCCTCCGGTTACCGGATGCAGCGAGTAGGGTGGGTTATTCGTCGTGGCAGATTCGCAGCGATTCGCGGGCGTAGGCGAGTTGAAGTTTTGCCGACACGTTTTCTGGTATTTCATAACTGTGTCGCGGCGGAGCGAGGAACTGCGCTGATCCTGTTGGGCCAAGGCTGTGCAAGTGGTGAATCATCAGCGTAATGGCCTCGCCCTGTTCCTCGATGCCGTGCCACGCCATCAGGTCAGCCAAGGCTTGGCGGGTGCCGGCCATGGTGTGGAGTCGCAATTCTTCCTCGCCGCGAGTCTTTCGCCTCGCCGCGAGTCTTTCGCCTCGCCGCAGTCTTTGCCGATCGTTCTTTCTGCGCGGCTGCCATGGCCTACCTCTTCTATTCCGCTGGCCGGCAGTGCGAGCCAGGTTTGACGTTTGCGTTGCTGGGTGCGGGCTATGAATCGCATGAAGTGCTGCCCTGGCGCGCTTTGGGGTAGTCGATGCCGTGGGCGGCGATGATCCGCTCGAATGCCTTGTTGCCGATTTCCATTTTCCCGCAGCACTGTCGCCGGGATATGCCCAACTCAAGAAAGGCACGAATCCTTTCAGCGAGCTTAGCGTCTCGCCCTTCGTCGACTTCTTTGCGCAAGAGGTTGCGTGCACCGCCTCGGGTTGGCGCCTTGAAGGTGATGTCGTGCCTGGCGGCGTGGTTGTAGATCAGCCGCCGACTTACGCCCAGAGCGGCGGCGACTTCGGTCTGGGTGTGCGTGACGCCGAGCTGGCGTATCTGCTCAACCAGCTTGAGGCGGGCCTGGGTGCGGAGGTCGTCCCTGTCGAGTGGAAGGGCCTCAGCTTCAACCCGGCGCCGGACAAACGCTTTCGGGGCGGGCGGCATCTGAGTGCTGTAGGTGATTGGCTTCGGGATATAGCCGCTGGATGGGCCTTCTTCGATGACGCCGCCGGCCGCCAGAAACTGGGCGACCTGGGCAGCCAGTTCGTCCGAGGCGCCGCGAAGGCGTTCTACTTCGTTCTGTAGGATGCTGATCATGATGACCTCACTTGATGCTGATCGAGCTTTTGCCGATCTCAGAGTGGGCGCCGGGGACTTCCTGGCCATCCTTCAAAGCCTTGGCGATGGCTGCCTTGTCCGGTGCGCTGGTTACTTTTACGTTGACGAAGTCGTCAGGGATGGCCTTTTCATCGTCGATGACCACGATAGGCTTGCCCTTGCCGCAGGTGATGGTGAACAGGGGGTGGGTGATCTTGGTGATCCCGGCCGCGTCCATGTTCGTGCGCAGGTACTCCTTGAGGCTTTCCTTGCGGTTGTTGATGATCCGTTTGCGCTCGGTGAGCCGGTCAATCTGCGACTGAATAGCCTCAAGGTCGCCGTCAATGTTCAGGGTGATCATGGCGATGGCCTTGCCCTTCTCCTGAAACTCGCCTTCGATGCCTTCCATGGTGTCGCGCAGGGCGACGGCCAGGTCTTCGTCGGCGGTCTCGGCCAGGACGGCCAGTTCTTTGAACTGTTCGGCAATGGTGTAGAGCGTGGTCATGCTGCTGACTCCTGTTCGAATCGGGCTTTCTGCTCGTCGTACTCGCGCACAATCCGGGTAACGGCCTTGTTGTCGTTGCGCAGCGTCAGGCGGCGCACGGCCACGTCATGGAACGACTTGAGTTCCTTGGGGGTCTTGGCTGTTTTCAGGGACTCAATGACTGATGAGATGTATTCCAGGCGCTCCAGCCTTTGGCGTTCTTCCTCAGCGACCTTGTCTTCGGCCTGCTCGATGGCCTGCTCGTCCGCCAGGGCGTTTACGTAGTCCTTGTCGTCGAACATCCCCAGGAACACGTCGGCACTGAACCCAAGCATCGACAGGGACTTCTTGATGGCGTCGGTCAGAGACTTCTTCGGGGCCTCGCCATCGGTCGTTGTGCCGTACTTGCTCTTGTAGAGGTACGGTGTGCAGCCATACTGCTCGAACTCGCCGCGTTCGCCGTCCTGCTTGATCCAGAAGCGGATCTTCACGGTGTGGTTCAGCTCAAACCCCAGCGTGGCGCGCTTATCTCCTTCACCGACGAATATCTCGGCGCCCTTATCGAAGCGTTCTTCCAGCACCGTCCAGCCAAACCCAATGCCCACCGGCCCGAAAATCTCCGTGGCCTTCATGATCATCGCAGTACCGTTCAGGCTGGTGATCTGCTGGCCGCCGACCTTGGCGTCTTTGGTGTAACGGGTGTCGGTCTTCTCGACGCGATTCCAGATCTGCATGTTTTTATCGGACATGACTATCTCTCCGCGCCACCGGAGAGGGGCGCTGTGAAGGGGGTTATTGGGCTGGCGATTCTGGAATCGGCATCCAGTGTGTGACAGCGTCAAGGCTCATCGCCCTGGACTCTCCGAAGATCGTCCAATACTGGTGGCCGAACTCACAGAGGTAGCCGGCGCCATGCCAATTGCAATGCCAGTCGATACTGCCGGTGTTCATCCAGCTTTCTGTATTCAGCATGACAACCACTTGATTAAGCTCTGGAAGCCGTTCGCTGCATGCAATCCATTCGTTCATGAGAGTTCCTTGCCGCGATGCTCGCAGCGATTGAAGGTGTTGGTTATTGGTGCGGGAGGGTGTCGTTGTTGCAGAATTCGCCGTGTAGCTTTTCGCGGCCTTGCTTCACTGCTTCAGCAGCTTCATCAAGGCACCGGAAGGTTCCTAAATTGTAGGTTTTTCCTTTGTATCCAACCTGGGCATACCAAGCGCTGTCATTCCAAAAACGATGCACACCTTTAACGCCAGATCGCGGGAGCTTGTGCTTCCGGTTCATTAAGTTCTGCTGCCTATCAGCAACCCTTAAATTTTCCCACCGATTGTCTTCACCGTTGCCATTTATGTGGTCAATCTCATGCGGCGGGAAGCTTCCAGTCATATAGAGCCAAGCGAGTCGATGGCAGTAATATCGCTTTCCGTCCACGCTTACCCCCAAGTAGCGGTGTCCGTGCGGGTGACCAACTATTGTTCCGGGTGGCTGGTTAGAGACCTGAATCTTTCTAGTGAAAGACCCGGTCTCGGGGTCGTAATTAAAAAGTTCAAGCAGTCTTTCTTGAGCGGGAGCCATAGATACTCCGTGGCTTAGAAAGCTGGTGCAATTCGATCAGCGAGCGCGCCGAGCAACATCACGAAAGTAAAGAATGCGAGTGCTATGGCAGACCCGCGCCAGAAGCAGTAGCGCTTGGCTCTTTGGTAGGAGGTCACGGTTACACCTGCTTGCGGTAGCCGGCTTCGTACAGGGTGTTAACAACAATCCATATTGTCGCGGCCGAGCCGTCGCGCGGCACATTGAAAAGTTTCGCCATCTCTTTAGTTGCGGCTTTTCGCTCGTCATCGGCGATCTGCTCGGGCGTGCGGATGGGGCGGAAAAGCGTTGGCTCGGCACAGCCGCACCAGCATCCATTCTCGTAGGTGAATAGCGCGGTATGGCTGCCGTTGTAGTTTGGCTTTACCGCGAAGATCTCGACCTTCTGCCACTCATGTACGCGCTTGTGCTCACACACCGTCCCAACAGGCGGCAGGCCTTCACCGGGCCATGGCGCAGGGCGAGGAGTCACGTAACTGAAAGACTCGCGCCGCGAATTGTGGAACGAGGCGCAAGAACGGTCGCCGCCGCCATATGGGAATGACTTCGCATGTTCAAGGTTTTGGTGTTGCGTTTTGCCGAGCCAGAACTCCTTGATGCCAAATCCAGTTTCGTGCAGACCGTGCGCATCCGCCCACTCGGGCGCCTTGCTCCAATCAATGTTCATACGCTCACCTTGCAAGTCCAGCGGCCCGCACACTTGCAAGGCTGCTCGATCCATTTCACGTCTACCAGAAACAAGAAACCCTGATTTCTCAGGGCCTCGGCGATACCTTTGAATGATACGGCGATGATGGTCATGACGCCTCCTTGAGCTGCGTATTGCGCTCGACGAACTTGGCGTCCAGCGCATCTCGGTAGCGGTTGGCGGTTCGGGTATCGATCATCTCGGCGAACTCCGCCATTTCGATCATCCCCATGGCGAAGGTCCGGTCGGGCACGGGTGTGCAGGAGCGGGACATCTTCGCGACTTCCAGGCCCAGGCGGGCCAGGGCGACTGATGCGTTCATAGTTCGTCATCCTCGGCCTGGGCGGCCAGTGCGTCGTCAGCAAGCGGCCGCAGTAGGCCCTCTGCAATTTCTCCAAGCTTGCCGAAGGCGTGGTCGCTGCGCCCGAGCAACTCCGCGATAGCGTTCTTATCCGGGTCGCAGTAGCTCGCCGAAATGAGCAGCCAGCCCAGGGCTGAAGAAGAGATCTCGCAATCAGCCAGCCGGCTGTTCACATGCTCATCCACCGCCGTGGCGAATTGCTGCATGGTGACACCCTGCGATTTGCGCATGTGGCGCTGGAACAGGACATCACTGCCGAACCGCACCAGCTGCTCGGTGGAGTTGTACAGCCACTCACTGCGGGCAATCTCCACCGCCGACTCGCTCACTGGAGGCGGCAACTGAGCGTCGTAACGCTCCTGGCATATCTTCAATGCTGCGTTCATGGTCGCCTCCAGGTTCAGATATAGGTTTCGTAGCCGCCGCCATCGCTGGCGCCCCAGTCCATATCGGAAATATCAACGTCGTCGTCGATGCATCCGCCGCTGTCGCGCAACAGGCGCTCACCGTACTTGGCGATGTTGCTGCGCTTATTGCCTGGGTTGGCTTTTTCCCAAAAGGCTTTGGTAGCGCCGTACTTCTGCTTACTGGACTTGCACGACTTGGAGCAAAACTTGCCCCATCCTCGCTTTCGGTCGGCAGTTCGTGCCGTGAACGTTTCGGCGCACCATGCGCAACTCACTTCAACTGTTGCGCTCATGGCGACCTCCAGTGTTTGGGGTTAGGCGGAGACTGCGACCGGGACAGCTTCACGAAAGCGCGAAGGGCTCCAGTCGCAAGACTCGTCAGCTGGGATATGGCCGAACATCGCGGTGCAGCGTTTGCAATGCACGCAGTCGCCGCAGGTCTTGCCATCGGGCAAATTCATTTGATCGGCGTTGCCCGCCTGCCGTGGATACGGCGCTCGTTGCTCAGGCATAACTCTCTCCATTCGTTGGTTCGCCCGGTTAGGCGGGCAGATCAGACCATCCCTGAACCATTCCAGAGTGGTATTCGCCGTAGTTTGAGATGTACTCCCGGCGCGAATCAGGCCCAGGTTCGAAAAGTTCGGAGAGCGGCGTGAAGTGACCGGCCTCCCTGTGCTGCGGGGACATGAATATGCCCAGGCAGTAGCGGAATTCCTCGACCGTAAAGTCTTCGAATCCTGATTGATGGCCAAAGCAGTACGTAGCGACTCGGATTCGGTTGCCGGCTTTCATGGTCGACTCCAATTGTTTGGTTCACCTGTATTCGTCAACACTCATGCCTCCCGCTGGTTGCCGATGGGCGCGGGGTGAGTGCTGACGTAATAGAGGTGGGGAAGGGTGCAGGCGCCCGGCACTGCCCGGGATGTGTCGAGTCTGGCCAGCTATGCCCTCGGACTCGCCTGCGGTGTTCGTCTTCGTTTTGGTTGGGCCTACCTTTCGGCTGATGCGCGGTGACATCGACGACCCTGCTTTCCGCTGCCTGTTAGGGTGATGGGCGAAGCCTTCAGGCTTGCAACGCCACGCAGGTGAATCGTTGATCTACTTCATGGCGGTAGCTCCTGTTGTTCGCTCACTGGAAAGGCAGTGGACACCTATGGAATGGGTTGCCAGATCACGCACCAGATCGTCGATTCACACAGGCTTATCCGCATTGGCGGCACCCACATGGTCGTGTCAACTGGTCGGGGGAGATAAAGAAATGATAAATTTGCCCCGTAACGCTCTGGCTGGTTCCGTTGCCCACGGTTTCCTTGGGTTACCGGTTACGTCTCCGGCGCCGAGTTCCACGGCCGTCTCCAGTTCCTCCTGACTTAAGTGCACCCTCGGTCAGGCGATTTGATGCAGGTGGGCGGTTATAGGCCGCAGTTTCTTCCGCATTGGGGTGTGAGCTGCATGACGTTTGTCTGCCTTTGCTCTCACGCTGGCTGGCGGTACTCAGTTCACACTCCGATGCGGCCTTGATCCTCCGCACTCGTTCACTTTCGTGCCGGTCGTCGTCTCACAAGGGATCGGGCAGTTAACGACATGCTGTCGTGGCGCTGGTTGTTCAGTCGAGGCCGGTTTCGGATGGCGCTATGCGGACCAGCATTGCCATCCGCTCGAAGGTCGCCGCAAGCTCATCACGGCGCGCCTTCGACTTGGGAAGCCAGAAGGTCACGGCGCTACGGTCGTCGTCCTCTGGCGGGTGGTGAAGGCGTTCGCTGCTGTGCAAGATCATCTGCACTGCGCTGTAGGTCAGTCCCGTGTTGGATTGTTTTTGGATCTCGACCACTTCACTGGTCAGCTCCTGGCTATACACGTTGATTCGCATGGTCATGCTCCGGGTTGTCTTCCCGATGCCCACCGCTCTGGATGGGCATCAGTGAAAAGGTCCGTCATGCTGCGAACAGCTCTTGCTGATGTGGCTGCGGTGTGCAGCGCTGGAGCCCGGCGCGTATGGCCGATTCCAGAAGTACGGCGTCGTGCTCAAGCTCAGGGAATTCCCCGGCAAATTCGCTCACCGCGCTGCGCAGTCCTGCTGCCTCACGCTGCAGAGCTGGAATCACGATGCTGATCATGTTTGCGATCGTGCGCGGATCCAGGCTGCACTCCCGGCAAAGCCGGATGTAGTCGAGCATGTACTTCGGCATTTCACTTCCTCCGTTGATTTCCAATGCCGCCTCGTAGAAGCGGCATCAGTAAATCTGTGGGTGTTTCTTCTCCACCACGCAACACTTCCGAGTCGTCTCTCACCGGCGTCGCACATTTCGTGTTCGATGCTGTTCCGGTTTGGAAGCGTGGTTTCGCGTACTCACATGAGGGAGTACGGCAGCTACCAGAGGCTGCATGGACGACGGTTTAGCTTTCTCACCACCGGGGTTGCCGGTACGTCGTTGGGTCACGTCAGGTTGTGTAAAGAGCGACTCCGTAATGGAGCGGGCTGTGAGGCCCTGGCGAGTCCCTGTTGGGTGACTCGATGGAGTGAATATGTACCAATGGTTCATATTGGTCAAGTACCAAAAGTACATATTTTTATCGTAGGCAAAAAAAAGCCCGCTCAGTGGCGGGCCGCTTGGATGGTGCGATATGTCAGTCCGAGCCTTGGGCTTTTAACCTGGCCAGCGCCTGCTTGATGTGCCCGGCATTCTCGCCAAGCGTCTCCAGGGCGCCCCGAACATTCTCGTCAGCCTGGGTGCCGCCTTGGCTAACGGTCCACATCGACAGTTCCATGATGGCTGCCTCTAGGGCGAGCTGGTTCTCATAGATGCGTTCGAGCATATCGGGAAGGGAGTAGGGTGCAGGCATTGAAAGGCTCCGAGAATGGGAGCCGAAAGAATAGCAGGAGGGCAGAAACAAGAAGCCCGGCTGTGGAGCCGGGCTTAAGGCGGATGTAAAAGTCAGCTAGCCAAGGAGAAGACAAACTTTAGCGCCACACCAAGCAGTGCAGAGGCTATAGCGCCGATAACGATGGCGCCACCAAGGTATTTGCCCATGGTCACTTTGATGCCATTAACGTCTTCTCCCACCTTTTTTGTATCCGCCTTGATACTGCTAATATCTTTTTCTATTCGCTCAAACCTAGATTCTGATATTTTCTCAAGCGCCTTGTCGCGCTCTGTCTGGGCCGCAAAAAAACCAGCGAATTTTTCAGATAGGGCCGCGTCTCGAGCTGCCTGCTCGGCCCTGAATGCCTCCTGTCGAATATCGAGCTCGCGCTGTAGCTGCGTGTCACGAAGCGCAAGCTCCTTGCGAAAATCATCAGAGCGTCGTTCCTCCGAGCGCTCCATTCTGTCGATGCGCTTATCCATCCGCTCTTCAATAGCGGACAGGTTTTGGCTGAGCTCTTCGCGTGTGATGTCATTCATGTAGCGAGTATCGCTCAAGTTTTTTTGATTGTCTGTAGGCGTCTCTTCATCTGCCAGGACAGGCCTATTGAATAAGACGACTTGGTCGAAATGCCCTCTAAGGTCTTCTGGCGACTGAAATCTACTCACTGTCATCTTCAGGCGCCTCTTCGAACTCTATCTCTGCTTGCTGCGGATTTTCGTCCACCCACTCTCGAACCTTTCTAGCCCAATGCGTACGTATGTATCCACATTCATTGCAATAAATTGCTAATGTGGAAAAGTGTGTGGCTTGAGGTCCGTCACGCAAATTGGTCACCAAACGGTAAGACATGCCATTTGAGGCAGATCCAACGACCGTCCATACATTGCTCTGGCACCCAGGGCATGGCGAATCCGCAGTCTTTGCCTGAAGAAATCTGACGAAGTCAGCAGTTGATACGGAATATTTGTGAGGTGTTGCGGTTTCTTCCGACATGGGCGTCCTTGAATGACCGGCTAAAATCCTGTGGTTAAAGCATCCCGCCGCGCCAAACCACGCGTCCAATAATGCGAACTTCGTTTATCTCCCCATCACGCAGCGTCTCATCGCCATAGCGCGTCTTGTCCGGGTTGTCGCTACGAATAATCCACCCTTCAAAGTCCGACTTCACCAGGCGCTTTACGATCGTGCCTTTTGACTCGCTCTGCATGGCGAAGATCTGGCCGTCCTTCGGCTCCACTCTCGACTCGTCCACCAGCAGCACGTCGCCGTCGTTGATGGTCGGCTCCATGCTGTTGCCGCTGGCATAGATCACGTCCAGGTGCTTCTGGTTGAGGTTGTTTGCGCGCAGCCATGCCGATTTGAACGCCATGACGCCACGGATCTCGACGTGCGGGTTGTCGTCCCCGTCGCCGGTTGAGCCACGCGCAGTCAGTTGCAGCACGCCCGTGTAGCCAGGCTCATCGTTCAGATCGAAGCTTCGCGGGGGAGTGGGGTCTTCACCAATCGTCGGCTCTGACTCGCGCATTCCACCACGCCCGTATTCCAGCCACTCGACCCTCACATTAAGCGCCGAGGCCAAGGCGAGCATCTTCGCGCCGCCAGGCATCGATTCGCCGTTGAGCCACTTGCTACATGCCTTTGGGGTCACCTTCGCCATTTTGGCGAGACGCACGCCCGCCCCCCACTCAGGAATCCCGGCCTCGGCGAGGGACTGCTTTAAGCGCGCTACGAAAGAATTGCGGATTTCTTCTATTTGAACCATGGGTTCATGTTCTCACGCGCTTGCATGTACTTTCAGTTCCGACATAAGATGTACCGTAAGTTCATATTTGACTCGGAGGCCATATGCGGCCGCTCAAGAAATCGATTGACGATGCTGGTGGTGTTCCGTCTGTGGCCTTGGCCTGCGGGAAGACCCCGCGCGCTATCTACAAGTGGCTTGTTGCCGACGCGCTGCCGCGCACCGAGTACACCGGCGAAACCCAATACGCCAAAAAGATTGCAGAACTGGCTGCTGCCAACGGCAAGCCATTCGAACCCGCCTGGCTGCTCGCCGAGGCGCACCCAAAAAAATCAGCCGCTTAACCCTTTCGAACAACCAAGGAGCCTCACCAATGGCATACGACGACACGCGCCACCTGAAAGACCGGGAGATCAAATCCCGCTACGACGATGAAACCTACGAAGCGTTAAAGGCCGTGGCCAGGCTGCACAAGTTGCAGCTAGCTGTGTTCGTGCGCATGTGCGTCGAGGAGAAGTTGGAAAGCATCGTTGAACCGAATGCTACCGGTAAACACATGCAGGCCTGAAGGCCCTGAAGGAGGCTATGTGCCTGAAACCACGATCTGCCACGGGATCGATGGGCGCCTCTACGAAAAGCTTGAACGGTTGGCGGAAGCAGCAGGCATGACGCCTGACGAATACGCCGCAAAGCTTGGAGCGGAGCGTTTTTTCGAGAAGACCAGGCCAAAAGGCGCCGGGAAGATCCGGCATCTACCAACAACAAGGCGTGACCCGCCGAAGCCCGGAATAGGGACTGAAAAAGGAGGGCCTGATGAAGACCTCAACCCATAACCCCAAATCGCAGGCACAAAAAAGCCGGGGTGCGATCCCGGCTTTTTCACAGCGCTTGCAAATATCGTTTCAGTCTGGAGCCGATTATGCACACCTCTAATATTGATGTACAGGCCCTGAATGATCCCGCGCCACGTTTTTCTATATCTGAAAACGTGGCGCGCAGTAATTTCCATCTCGACGCCGCAATGAGCGCCGCGAAGCAGATTCGCTTCCAGTACTCCAAGCCCTCCAAGAATCAGCTCGTGCGTGAATGTCTTGATCAACTACAAGCATTCCTGGCTTCGTCGAAAGGCGTCCGCCCATGAGCAATGTCATTCCTCTCAAAATCACCGGGGGTTTCACCCGGATGGAAAACAAGCTCATCGAGGCCTTGATGGTTGTCGATCTGCCTGGGCGCGAACTGAAGGTTGCGCTGTACGTTGCCAGAGCCACCATAGGCTATCAGGTGGCCGAAGCACGCATCCAGGCTACCGAGATATCCAAGGCGACCAACATTCATCCTGACGTGGCTTCCAAGGCCATCAGCCACCTATTGAAGCGCCGCATCCTGTATCGGGTTGGCGGAGCGCGTGGCGATATCGGTATCAGCGAGCCTTCTGAATGGATCTTCTACGACACAAAAAAAGAATGTCCGACTCAGACCATATCGTCCGACTCAGACCATTCAAGCCGAGTCGTCAGCATTGCGAGACAGACCAAATCCGACGACTCCCTTCTCTATACAAAGAAAGAACCCCTAGTAACTGTTTCTACGAAACAGATTACTGCCCCCCAAGGGGCGGAACCTACTCACCCTGAAATCAGAACCGAAAAAACGGCACCGCTGGTTTCGTTTGATGGCGAAGATTTTGAAGTCGACGCCACCCTGATCACCAAGTGGGCAGAAGCCTACTCACCGATTGACGTTGAAGCCGAGATTAAGCGTGCAGCCGCCTGGGCCAGCGGGAGCAAGCCGAAGAAGGACTGGCGCCGCTTCCTGGTCAACTGGCTGGGCCGCGAGTTCAAGAAGAACCCAAGCGGCGCTTCCGAGGCCGGCGTTCCGGTGGACAAGATCATCGATCTGTACCACAAGATCTGTCCGAATCTGCCGGCCGTCACCGTGGCGAGCGATAGAGTTCTGCGCAGCATGATCGCCGAACGCTGGAACGAGTCACCGCTGCACCAGAGCGGCCAGGGCTTCTGGCTCACGTTCTTCCAGAAGGCGAACAACCGCAGTCAGGTGTTCTTCCGTGGTGCCAACGTTGCGCCGCGACTTGAATCACTTGTCAGTCGGGCCGTTTTCCGCGAAGTCTCGGAGGCCGCCCAATGATGGACCTCCATAGCCTCGAGGCGGAACACGGCGTGATCGGCGCCATGCTCTGCCAGCCGCACCTGATCGACGTACTGAGCGACGACCTGTCTGCCGATGCCTTCGCATGGGAAGACAACGCTGAGCTGTACCGTCTGATCCTTGAAATGCACGCAGACGGCCAGCCGGTTGACGTGGTAACGCTTCATGATCGCCGCGCCGAACTGTCGAGCGGTGTTCGTGTAGCTGCCTACGCCGCCGAAATCCAGGCCAGTACGCCCAGCGTTGCTAATGCTCAGGTCTACGCCAAGATCATTCGTCAGCGTGCCGTGTGTCGCCTGATGTCTGCCGCCGCCGCACGCATCAACGAGATTGCCCACGAGGAGGCGAGCATCGAGGACAAGATTTCCCTTGCTCAATCCATCGTTCTTGGTCTGGACAGCACTGGCAGTGATGGCGAGTGCCAGATGATCGGCGACATCCTGATCGAGCACGTTGAAGTTCTCCAGCATCGCCTGGACAAGTTCGCGGCCGGGATCGTGATCGACGGCCTGGGTACCGGCATTCCAGATCTGGATACGTACACGCAGGGGCTCAAGTCCGGTCAGATGGTCGTTGTGGCCGGCCGGCCAGCGATGGGCAAGACCACCCTGGCCATGAACATCGCCGCCGACGTGGCGATCAATCAGAAAAAACCGGTGCTAGTCATCAGCCTGGAAATGAGCAAGACCCAGCTGATGGATCGTCTGCTTGCAGCCGTAGGCGGGATTCCTCTCCCATCGCTGAAGACTGGTGAGTGCAGCAATGATCACGCCACCGAGCTGAACATGGCGGTCATGCGCCTACGTGACGCGCCGATTGCCGTGTCGGACGTCCCGGTGATGACTATGCCGCGCATCCGTTCGATTTCCCGTCGCCAGTCGCACCGCATGGGCTCGCTGGGCCTGGTGGTGATCGACTATCTGGGCTTGGTAGAGGGCGAAGGGAAGGGCAGGACCGAGGATGTTACCGCCATGTCTCGCCAGATCAAGCTCCTGGCCCGGGAGCTTGATTGCCCGGTGATCATCCTTTCCCAGCTCAACCGCGGCTGTGAAGGCCGACCAGACAAGCGCCCGGTACTCAGCGACCTGCGCGAGTCCGGCGCTATCGAGCAGGACGCCGACATCGTCATGTTCGTGTACCGCGATGAGGTTTACCACCCAAACACCCAGGACAAGGGTATTGGCGAAATCATCATCCGCAAGAACCGTGATGGCGAGATCGGCACTGTGCCGACAGCCTTCCAGGGCGCCAAGTCCCG
The DNA here is from genome assembly GCF_003852275.1 of Pseudomonas sp. R4-39-08. Taxonomy (NCBI): domain Bacteria; kingdom Pseudomonadati; phylum Pseudomonadota; class Gammaproteobacteria; order Pseudomonadales; family Pseudomonadaceae; genus Pseudomonas; species Pseudomonas sp. R4-39-08. The sequence continues at coordinate 3,189,253 of NZ_CP027733.1, read as the reverse complement.
ATTCCTGCCGCTGGCCAACCACGCCCGCCAAGACAACGTCGTGAAGGTGAATTTCTGATGAGAGAGCGCAGAGCGGTTTATCACCACCAAGGTTATCGCCTTAGGTCGTACACGGAGTTGCTTTGGGCGCGAGTGCTTGAGGCGGCAGACATTTTCTACCTCTATGAGCCTGACCTGATTCGTGTGGATGACGGGTTTTATTTACCCGACTTCTGGCTTCCGAATGTCGGGATTTATGTGGAAGTGAAGGGCGACTGGCCAACTGAGGAAGAGGTTCACAAAGCAGATGCAGTCATGGCGCGCACAGGTCGCGAGGTAGTTTTCCTTTGCGGCAAGCCTGAGTCCGACATGGAAAGTCTTATCAACTGCGGGATGTACGCCCGCGGCACCAACGGCTGGCACAGCAATATTTCGCCTTCAGACCTTCACTGCCTCGTTCTTGACCATGTAGGGCTTGCCGCTTGGGGCCTGATAAGGGCCGCGGTGCAGTCGGATGATATGGATTGGGTTCGACCGGTCGGACACATCATTGAAGAGTTTTTTCTCAAACAGGCTGATCGGTCCGACATGGAGAAGGTTCTTCGCTCCACGCACGAAGAAGCAAATTCAGAGCGATTAGCAATTACCCGAGAAATATCAACCTGCGAGCGCGGCCTGAAATGGTTCTTAGATCGGCAGGAGTTCCGCAAATCTCAGAGGGCGGCAGCATGAAACGAGCAAACCCAGCACAGCTACACCAATCCCTTGAGATGGCTAACACCATGGTCAAGCACGGAATCCGTTTCGTGTGCATGCCAGTGGTGGATGAGGCGGACATGGCCAATCTCGCCAGTCAGGCCGCTGAGCGCTTTGAGCGCATGGCATTGATCGCAGACGCAGCGGAGCAACGGACATGAGCGACAAGATGCGTGAAGAGTTTGAGCGCGAGTGGGGGCAAGTGGATGCGGCGCAAGGCGTTCACTTCATACCCGAACTGAACACCTACGGAAGCGAGCTGTACGCCCAGCACGAGTATGCACAGATGAAGTCGTCCGCCTGGTTCTATTTCCAGAAGGGTTGGAAGGCATCGCGCGAGGCGCTGGTGATTGAGCTGCCTGAGCTGCACACCATGGCTCCAGATGATGACCGGAAATGGCACGGGTGCCGAAACAGCACCATTCGAACCTGCGCGCGAGCCATCGAAGCCGTCGGCCTGAAGGTGAAGCCATGAGCGAACGAATTTACAGAAACGAAGTTTCCGTCGAGACGGTGCGATCATTGCTCAGTTATGAACCGCTGACCGGTTCGTTCAAGTGGATTGAAAAGCCATCCTGGGGCGTATCTGTCGGGGAGATTGCAGGGTTCATCACTTCGGCGGGATATCGATCTATCCGCATTGCTGGCGCTGGCTACCAAGCCCATCGGCTTGCCTGGCTTCACCATTACGGCGAATGGCCTGCGAACGAGCTTGACCATATCAACGGCAACAAAGACGACAACCGCATCGCCAATCTTCGCGACGTCAACCGCAAGGGCAATTGCGAAAACCAGCGCAGGCCACAGCGAAACAACACCTCGGGGTTCCTTGGGGTGAGCTGGGCGAAAAATGAAAAGAAGTGGAAAGCCCAGATCAGCCACGGTGGAAAGAAGCGAGCTATCGGCTATTTCGATTCCCCGGAAAAGGCTCATGAAGCATATCTGGCCGTTAAGCGCGAGCTGCATGCGGGGTGCACTCTATGAATTACACCGAACTGAAGCGGCTGGCCGAAGCTGCAACACAGGGCGACTGGACCCACTTGAAGCATGGCGTAATCAAAGGCGGGCCCGCCGTTCAATTCACGAACGGCTCAAGCCAGCAACAGATCGTTATGACAACCGGGGCTGAGTGGATGAGGCAAGGCGAGCAGTATGCCAACGCCGATTTCATCGCCGCAGCCAACCCCGCAGCAGTCCTGGCCCTGATCGCCGAGAACGACGAACTGCGCAATGCGGGCTCTCAGTTGAGGACGTTTTTTGTCGACGCGACCGAACAGTGCTGCAAGGCAGAGCGTGAGCGCGACCAGCTCCGCGCCGAAGTCGCCGGCCTGCGCACCGGCTACGAAGCCTACGCGCGGGTGAATGCTGAGCTCAAGGCTGAGAACGAGGCGCTGCGTAATGACGCCGAGAGATATCGGTGGCTGCGAAGCCGTGAAAGCGCAGAAGATCCTGAGATCAGCGTAACCCGGTGGACTCAACTGGCCCCAGATCGTGCTGTGGGAGAAGCCCCTCGCCTAGAAGTCCTGGACGCCGCCGTAGATGACGCCATGGGCAAGGGAGAGCAGTCATGACCGGTATGGCAAAGAGCGTGTTCAACATGCTGGAAAAGGTGTTTGCGGCTGAAGTTGAGAACCGTCTCCCTTACCAGACCAAATCCAAGCTTGCCGTGGAGATGGAAGAGTTTGGCTATCTGGAGCTCGGCAGCGAACGCATGGGCACCGTATCGGGTTACTACCTGACAAATGCCGGGCGCCTTGCCTATTGCGAAGAGTGCCGCGACGTGGAGGAGCAGTCATGACGGTATCAAAAACCCTTAAACGCTTCGCCTACTGCGCGCTCCTCGTTCTTCTGTCCTCGATCCTGATCGGGTTGACCGTGGCGGTTTGGATGGCGATTTATGCGGGGGTTACCCAATGACCGACAAGATCAGCGTCAACTGCCGCTCCATGCTCACCGAGGCGATCACGCGCATGTCCAGGATGTTCGAGGACAAGCACTTCGTGGTGGTGAGTCTTCGCCCTGGCAAGGACCGCACCCTGGACCAGAACCGTTTATGGTTCGCGATGTACAAGCGCATCGCCGAGATGACACAGATCGGTGACGCCGGGGAGGCTCGCAAGTACTGCAAGCTGCACATAGGCGTGCAGATCCTTCTGAACGAGGACGCTGGGTTCCAGGCTGAGTGGTACCGGGTGATGCGTCACCTCCCGTACGAGACGAAGCTGGACATGATGGGCGAGTGCCACCTGTTCGGGCCGGACGGCTTCCCGGTGACCAGCCTGTTCAACCGCGCCCAGGGCGTCCAGTACACCGACCGCATCGTCGCGCGCTTTGAGCCGCAGGGCGGGTACTTCTCTGACCTGCTTAGCCAGGAGGCCGCATGAGCCATAACTTCAAGCCGGGTGACCTGGCGATGATCGTTAAAAGCTTCCCCGAGTGTTCCGAAAACATTGGCCGTTGCGTTGAGGTGGTTGAGGTTGACTGTCCAGTGATGGACAAATTTCCAGTTCGGGTTGCGGCAGACAGTTTGAAAGCGCTGTGCCAGTTCTCTGGAGAAGTTGAGTCTGTAAATTTTAGCTGGTGTGGACCTTCCTGCCTGATTCCGCTGCGCGGCGACTTCACCCATGAGCAGCAGAAAGCCAAGGAGGCCGTATGAAGACCGGAGAGGCAATGGTGTTTCTGATTGGAGGTACTGCTTGGGTGTGTGGTATCGCTCTCGTTAAAGGGTTTTGGATGACGGCCATATGCGCGGTACTTCCACCGGTGGCCTGGGTCATTCTCGCCCAGCACATGATGGGGCCGGGGTTATGACCATCGAACGTAAGCCGGCCAAGCCGAAGAAATGCCGCGTCGAGGCGTGCGGGGCCTCATTCATCCCTTCGCGGATGGGGCAGGCGGTATGCAGCATCCCGTGCGCGATTTCTGACGCGACCAAGAGCAAAGCGAATCTGGATAAAGCCTTGAAGGCTCTTGACCAGCTGGGGCGCCGGGAGATCAAGGTCCGCAAGGAGAAGCTGAAGAGTAGGGCGGACCACCTCAAGGACACGCAGCACGCATTCAACGCCTGGGTACGGGCGCGTGACGCGGGCCAGCCCTGCATTAGCTGCGGGACCACCGCAGACGTTCAGTACTGCGCCGGGCACTACAGGACGACTGCTGCCGCCCCAGAGCTCCGCTTCGAACCCCTCAACGTGCACTTGCAGTGCAATCGCAATTGCAACATGGGCAAGTCCGGAAACCTGCTGGGTTATCGGCCGGGGCTGATCAAGAAGATCGGCGTCGAGGCCGTGGAATGGCTGGAAAGTCCTCATGAGCCCAAGAAGTACACCGTGGATGAGCTGAAGGCGATGACCGCCGAATACCGGGCAAAGACCAGAGAACTGAAAAAGGGGGGCGCGGCATGAAACTGATCAACGCAAGGCAGGTATGGACCGAAGCACAACACGAATCTAACGCGTCGATCAGCGCTGTGGCTATCGACAGGGCTGAGTCGGCACCGGTGAAGACCGGGGGGCGCATTGGAAAGCGAGACGCCCAGTTCCCGGCCATGGGCAGCGAGAAAGGGGAGGAGGCCGGACGCTTCTCCGTGCCTGGACAGCGGATCAGCATCAGCGAAACCCGGCGCACTTCGGCTGGCAAGTCCACGGCCCGTGCCGCACACCTGGCCACGATCGGCAAGGTGCTCCGCGCCATCGGCACTCTGCCATTTCAAGAGCAGCAGTTTGGGCACTACCTCTATCACCCATGCATGACGCTGGCCCACGTCCTGAACGCTGAGAAGTTGATCTGGAACTGCGTGGACTTTTCGACCCTGACCGAAGCCAAGGAGGCGAAGGTGCATTGCCTTGTCACCTTGGCCCTGCAGTCTTACAAGGTCGAGGCTCACGACGGCGCTCAGTGGGGGCCCGCTCGTATCGCTGAAGGCATGCATGCGCTTTACGGCGTCCACATCGAGCCCAAGGTATGGGATCGGGACTGGAAAGAAGCGTGGAATTTCCTGCGAGACGCCATTGAAGAAGTGGATATTCGTGTTCAGCAGCCGGTATGGCAGGTCATTCACTCAGAAAAAGAAGAGGTGGCGGCATAAAGATGTTGTCATGTTGGGGTTTTTGAGGTACTTTCCCCATAGTGCACAAGTAACGCGAAACGCACACGAAACCATAAGCCCGGCCGAGCGCCGGGTTTTTTATTATCTTAAATTCGCCGCCATAGCTCCAGTGGTAGAGCAGTCGCCTTGTAAGCGAATGGCCCGGGGTTCGAATCCTCGTGGCGGCACCACATTGGCGAGTAGCACAGCGGTAGTGCAATCGGCTGTTAACCGATCGGTCAGTGGTTCGATCCCACTCTCGCCAGCCAATCAAGGGTTCTCATTGAGGGCCTATTGAGGCCTCGGCATTGATCGAGGCCTTTTCGTTTTCGGCTCCACCACACCCATTGCCCCGAGCTGGGAGTGCTGTGTGAGCTGATTCAATTCCCAAACATGCCCCACGGAGTAGAGCGCATGGAGTATCTACAGCGCCTGCTCGACAAGATCGACAGGTTCGAATTGTTGATTGCGGGCCTGATTGGGGCCGTTGTTGCCAGCTGGTGGCACAAGGATGACTTGTCCGACTGGCGCGCCTGGATGGTGTTCTTGGTCACTGGGGTGGCCTGCTCGCTGTATCTGACGAGCATGGTCAGCGCCTACCTGAATGTCACTGAGCCGAAGATCGTTGCCGGCATTGGCTTCTTGCTGGGCACGTTTGGCGGCTCGCTCCTGGCAGCAATCAACCGAGCCATCAAAGCCGCTGACCTCTGGGCTCTTATCCGCCAGCGGTTCGGGGGAGGCAATCCACCATGAATCTTGAACTGATCAACTCCATCGCCTGCGGCCTGATCGCCCTATGGGCTGCCTGGTGCGTACTGAGCGGGAAGGTGAGAGACGGCATCCTGGGCAAGCTGATCTATTCGGTCATTGCCATCAGCGGGTTCGTCGTGATGACCCGCAGCCAGAACATCTTCTTCGGCCCGACCAGTGCTGGAGTGACTTTCCATGTCGCACTCTGCATGGCCGGTGTACGGCACATGTTCATGGTCACCTGCTGGTTGCGGGTGAAGGCCTGGCTATGCCGAGCGCTGAACTGCGAGCACTGCATGAGCTGCCCGAAAGCGCCTGAAGGTATAGAGCGCCGGAAGCAGTAATCCGCGCCACGTTTTCGAATGCGCCAAATCGTGGCGCGAGACTGGAGTCGCCATGAAATTTCGTAAGAAACCTGTAGTGATTGAAGCGGACCAGTGGTTCAAGAATGGCGATCACCCACTGGATCATGATCCGATCGGCATCGCCAAACCCTCCAGTACAGACTTGGACAAATACGACGAATACAAGCAATTCGAAGGAAAGGTCGTTCGCTACTTTCGGCATCCAGATGTTGCCGGTGTGAGCGGGTGCAAGCACTGCGGTCGGCAAATGCATGTGCACGGCTGGATCGAAACCTTGGAAGGCGGTCACATCGTCTGCCCTGGCGACTGGGTTATCACTGGCGTGCAGGGTGAGCGTTATCCATGTAAGCCTGACATCTTCGCGGCCACCTACGAGGCGGCGTGATGAGCGACCAATCAGGCGAACACGTCCACTACTGGGATGATGGCCGGGGCCGCCGGGAAGTGATCATCGACGGCCAGCCCGTCACGCATGTGATCTGGTGCGACACGAAGGCCGGTGTCGCTGTTGTCGCCGACCAGCCCATCAAGTCATCCGATGGCGAGCATGTCGACTTCCACCCTGTATGGGGTGAGATCACCGTTTTGACCATGGAGGCATCGTGAGTAACGTAACGCGCCTGCGCCACGCGCTGCCAATGAGCTTGGACATCAACGCCGCGATAAGCGCACTCGACAAGGCTATTGCCGACGCCGTGGATGCCGCCAAGACAGCCGGTTTGCCCCAGGGCCTGCTCGTTGGATTGCTCCACGGGCATGCCCATGCACAAACACATCAGATGGTAACCGTATGACGACCATTGCCTACAAAGACGGCGTGATCGCCTATGACTCCCGCCGAACATGCGATGGAAGGATCATCACTGACTGCGCAGACAAGAAGCGCGAGCGCGATGGGCATGTGTTCTTCGGCTCTGGTTCGACCTCTGACATTCTGAACCTGATGGATGCCTTCTTTGGTGCGAAGATTGAAGGGGAGTGTGATGCTCAGGTGATAGTCGTACACGATGGACGGGTGACAGAGATCATCTGGACTGAGGGCCGACTGTTCAAATACCCGGTAGACCACGAATACGCAATCGGTAGCGGTTCGGACAACGCCATCACCGCAATGGACATGGGCGCAACTGCTTTTCAGGCGGTGGAGATGGCTTCCAAGCGCGACACCAGCACCGGCGGCACGATCCGCACGATGATTATTGACGAGGGTATGGCTGATGCAAAGACCAATGCCCCCGGCGTCACTGCTTGAGCTATCCGACCTGATCGACTTCGGCATCCGCCTTGTTCCTGCGCCTGAGGTATGGGATTGGCTACAAGCCGAGATCCTTGCCGACACCGGCACCATTCACAACGAAGACCACGCCCATCTACTGGATGCAGACATCCGGATCATGTGGGCGTCGTCGAGCTTCAACAAGCAGGGGCGCACTGTCCTTGGCCAAGCCGAGCAGGTAGCGTTCCGCGCGGGTGGCTGGCAGAAAGCCCGGATGGAGCAGCAGATGCGTGATTGGTTCGGTGATGTGCCGGGCTTCATCATCACGCTGGCGGCTGACTACTGCGCCCAGTGCAGCGACACCGACTTTTGCGCGCTGGTTGAGCATGAGCTGTATCACATCGCTCACGCCATGGATAAGTACGGGCAGCCAGCCTTCAGCAAGGAGGGGGCGCCCAAGCTGGAGATGCGTGGCCATGACGTCGAAGAGTTCGTCGGTGTGGTCCGCCGCTACGGCGCGAGCCCTGACGTTCAAGCGTTGGTGGATGCTGCAAACAAACCCGCCGAGGTGGGGAAATTGAACATATCGAGGGCTTGCGGAACCTGTCTGCTCAAGCTGGCCTGATTCTTGACAGGCTCTAGACGGATGAGAATCTATGGCGAACCTGAAAAATGAGGTGAAGAGCTTCATCGTTCAGGCGCTGGCGTGCTTTGACACACCGTCCCAGGTGGTGGAGGCCGTCAAGAATGAGTATGGGGTCGTCGTGACTCGCCAGCAGGTTGAGACGCACAACCCTACCAAGGCGGCAGGCAAAGGGCTTGCCGTTAAGTGGCAGACACTTTTCCACGATACCCGAAAGCGTTTCCGCGAAGACACAGCGGAGATACCGATCGCAAACCGCGCGTATCGCCTCCGAGCCTTGGGCCGCATGGCCGAAAAGGCCGAGACAATGAAGAATATGGCGCTTGCCACTCAGATCATTGAGCAAGCAGCCAAGGAAACCGGGGATGTCTACGTCAATCGCCGCGTTGAGCCTGACAAATCGCTGGATGAAGAAATCAAACGGCTTGAGATCGAGAAGCGTAAGGCTGAGCTCAAGATGATAGAGAAGGGCGGCGGCAACTCAAACGCCCAACTGCTGGCCGATTTGATCGCGAGGCTGCCGTCATGATCGCGAACACCGGCAACCTGATGCTGGATCGCCAGTTGTCTCGTTGGTACCCGCTCAAGGATCACCCGGTGCAGCTCGCCCTGGTGGCAGCCGTGTCGGAAGGCATTCGTTTTCCATTGGTGCCGGCTGGTCGACGTAGCGGCAAGACTGAGCGTTTCAAGCGCTTCGTGGTGAAGCAGGCATCGGCGTACACCGGCATGTACTTTGCCGCCGCACCAACGCACGCCCAGGCCAAGAAGATCTTCTGGGATGACCTCAAGGCCTTCACACTGTGCTGCATGCACAGCCGCCGGCCGTCCGAGTCGGACCTGATCATCTACCTGGACAACGGTAGCGAGATTCACGTAATCGGCCTGGACAAGCCGCAGCGGATCGAGGGTATTCCGTGGACTGGTGGCGGCATCGACGAGTTCGCCGACATCAAGCCGGATGCCTGGGAGGCAAACATTCTCCCGGCGCTCAATACCGTCAACCCGACCATGCCGGATTACCGGGCCTGGTGCTGGCTGCTCGGCGTACCGGACGGCCTGAACCACTATTACGACCTGTGCATGCAGGCGGAGTCGGGCAATGACCCGAACTTCCGCGTGTTCCATTGGAAATCGGCCGAGATTCTTCCGGCTGACGTAATGGACGCGATGAAGCGGGCCATGTCGGCCAAGCAGTTCAAGCAGGAATTCGAAGCTTCGTTCGAAACGGCGTCGGGCCGGATCTACGAGGACTACAGCAAGGCGAACACCACGAGCGCAGCCATTGAGCCGCATGAGCAGCTGATGTGGATGCATGACCAGAACTTCACGCCTCTATCATCTGCGATCGGTGTCCGGCGCAACGATGGCAAAGACCTCTATCTGCTGGATGAGATCGTGCTGATCAGTGCGGTATCGAAGCAGTCGGCTGCTGAGTTCGTGGACAAGTTCAAGGATCACAAGAACAAACACGTCCTGATCTACGGCGACCCGGCAGGCAAGGCGGGCGAGAAGCACGGCCACGCGTCTGACTACACCGACATCGAGGGCGTGCTCAAGGCTAATGGCTGGACGTACACGCGCAAGGTCAAGCCAGCGCACCCGTCCATCAAGGACCGGCAGAACGCCGTCCGGGCGAAGATCCTGACTGCCTCAGGCGAAACCAGCTTGTTCATCAACCCTGTCACCGCCCCCTGGTGCCATAAGGGCTTGAGTACGGTTCAGCTTCAAATGGGCTCGACCTTTCAGGAAGACCAGAAGAACGACTACCAGCACATCACCACAGCGATCGGCTATTGCATCGACGTTGAGTGGCCGTGCATCAAACGCACAGGCGGAACACGCCGAATTGGAGGCTTGGCCTGATGCCAGTGCAATCGACAAACCCCGACTACGACGCGCACATCGCCGAGTGGGAGATGATGGACGACGCGCTTGAGGGTGAGTGCGCGGTGAAGCGCAACGAGCGCAATCTGCCAAAGCCGAGCGGCATTGTCGAGGCGGAAAAGCTCGAAGGCGCGGGCAACAAGTATCTCTACGAAAACTACACGAACCGGGCTCAATACGAGCATTGGGTGCGCGACTCGTTGCGGTCGATGATGGGATTGGTCTCGCGGCTTATACCGGAGATCGAACTGCCTGCCGGGCTGAAGGGATTGGAGGATAACGCCACCTCTGACGGCTTCGGCCTGAAGCAGCTGTTCTTCCGCATGGTGCGTCAGGCTATCTCCCACGGAAGGGTGCCGCTGGTGGTGAACATCGACGATAGCGGCGAGCCGTACTTCTCGACCTACGCGACGCGCAACGCGATCAACTGGGACACTGCTGACCAAGGCGGCCGGCAAGACCTGGTCCTCTCGGTGTTCCGCGAATTCCGCAAGAAGGGCGGAGACCGATATAGCCATGACTGCGACACGGTGTTCCGTGAGTTCTTCATGCAGGGCGAGGTCTGCTACACGGCCGTGCGCAACGAGGCTGGCGAACTGATCGACGATGAACGGCCGCTGGGCACTACCGGTACCAACAACCGTCTCGTCAAAGGTCTGGCCTATTTGCCCGTAATCTACTGCGGCTCGACCGACAATTCACCGGACGTCGACGAGGTGCCGCTGCTGACCATGGCGCGGGCCGCGTTGAAGTCCTATCAGATCAGTGCTGACTACTTCAGCTCGCTCCACCAGACCAGTCACCCGCAGCCGTGGGTTTCCGGCCTGGATCAGGCAGTGGAACTGAGCGTCACCGGCCCTTCGGCGGCCTGGGACCTTGGTCCGAATGGCAAGGCTGAATATCTGGAGTTCAAGGGCACCGGCATTGAAGCCAATCGCAAGGCCATGGACGACCAGAAGAACGCCGCGCTTGAGGCCGGCGCCAAAGTCATGGACGTGGCCGGCACCGAGTCGGGCGAGGCGCGTAAAACACGCCAGAACGACCAGCACGCCACATTGCACAGCATCGTCATCACTGTGGCCGAGGCGGTAGAGCAAGGCCTGCGTTACGCAGCTGATTGGAAGGGCTACGACCCCAAGCAGGTCACATTCAAGGTGAATCCCGAATTCGTGACCCCAGTCGTCGACGCCCAGGTGCTTGCCGAGCTGCTCAAAGGCGTGATGGCCGGCACGATCAGCGCCGACACCTACTGGCAGTACCTCACCACCGGTAAGCTGCCGGAACGCCCATACGAAGACGAAGCCGAACTGATCAGCGATGAACGCGAGTCGGCCGGCATCAACTTGGACAAAGACGATGCCATCGACAAACCTGGTGCAGGCGGACAGTCAACTGCTGGAGCAGACGACGCGCCACTCGGTAATGCTGGAGCGGCTTAAGGCCGGCGAGGTCAAGAAGTTCGAGAAGTACCTGCGCCAGATCGACACTGTTGTGCGGGAGCAGTTGACCCGCAAAGAGCTGACCACCTACAGCCGGGATCGCCTTGAGCAGTTCCTGGCACGGGTGGACGGCAAGCTGCTGGACATCTACAAGGCCTACGGCGACCTGGTGCAGGCCGATCTAGTCGATATCGCGCTGTATGAGTCGACCTTCGAGGCCAACAGCCTGAGCAATGCGCTGTCCATCGACGCCGTGGTGCCGAGCAACGCGGTGATCCGCGCGGCGGTGTTCTCCTATCCGCTGCAGGTGAAGGGGATCGACGGCGGCAAGCTGCTCAAGAGCTTCGTCAGCGGCTGGACACGCACCGAGACGATGCGCGTCACGAACACCATCCGCCTTGGCTTCGGTCAAGGCCAGACCAACGCCCAGATCATCCAGGCGATTCGCGGTACCGCAGCGCAGAACTACACGGACGGCATACTGGCCGTGAGCAATCGCAACGCTGCTGCCGTTGTGCAGACGGCAATCCAGCATGTGGCCACCACGGCGCGAATGGAGACACTGAAGGCCAACAGTGACGTGGTGTTGGGCTACCGCTGGGTGTCGACGCTCGATCGCAAGACCTCGCAGCAGTGCAAGGGCCTGGATGGAATGCGCTTCGACCTGGGTAAAGGCCCGCTGCCGCCGGCGCACATCAAATGCCGGTCAACCACAGTGCCGACTACCAGGCTTTCGGAGATGTTTGCCAAGGACGCAACGCGCGCCTCGGTGGGCGACAACGGCGGGGCGCAGGTCGAGGCGGGGCTGAACTATTACGAGTGGCTGGCAACGCAACCGGCGAGCTTCCAAGATCACGCCCTCGGGCCGGTCCGAGGCAAGTTGTTCCGCGATGGCGGGCTGACGCCGGAGAAGTTCGCCAAGCTGCAACTCGATAAGTCGTTCAAGCCGCTGACCTTGGCGCAGCTGAAGGACGCGGAGCCTGACATGTTCACCCGAGCAGGCGTTACACTCGGCGCTCCACCGGGTTGAGATAGCACATGCACATCATCGTTGAGGACGGGAAGGGCAGGCCAGACGCGAATAGCTTCGTGCCGCTGGAGAAGCTGACCTTCTACCGCGACTACTACGGGTTCCGGATACCTGAAGCTGAGGTTGACCAGGTCGAACTGCTGCTACGCGCTGCGGCCGACATCAACGGTCGCCAGTGGAAAGGGCGTAAGGCCAATCCTGAGCAGGCAATGGCCTGGCCCCGGCGCGACTGCAAAATCGAATACCAGACGCTGTCCGAGACGTTCGTGCCCTTTGAGCTTGAATGGGGCCAAGTCCGGCTGGCGGTCGAGCTGTACGCAGCCGGTGAAGGCTTCCAGATTGAAGAGCCAACGCATTGCACTGAGCCGAATGGCCGGCGCACGCGGCTCAACCGCGATAAGCCAGGCTTTCGCATGCGGCCGCCGCCATACGCGCCGAGCAGGACGCAGCTCGCCGATTACCTTGTCATGCGCGGGCTCTCGATAGTCCGATAAAACACAGAATTCACACCAAACCGCCCAATGGGCGGTTTTTTATTGCCTGCAAAGCGGGCCGACCAAACCCAAGGGGTGCACCAAGTGGCAGACGAAAACCAGATTGATCTTGAAGACCCGGCAGTTCAGGCCGCCATCGCTGCAGCTGTCGAGTCTGCGACCCTGGGCCTCAAGAACAAAAACACCGAGCTGCTTGGCTCGCTCCGGACCACCAAAACCGAGCTGGACGGCTTCAAATCCCAGTTCGAAGGCCTGGACATCGCCGCAGTGAAAGGTCTGCTGACCAAGGTTGGCCAGGATGAAGAGACCAAGCTGATTGCCGAGGGCAAGCTGGACGAGGTCATCACCCGCCGTACCGAGCGCCTGCGCACCGACTACGACACCAAGCTGGCAGCCGAGAAGGCCCGTGCCGATAAGGCCGAACAATTTGCAGCCAAGTACAGCGACAAGGTGCTGGCCGACTCCATCCGCGCTGCTGCCATCAAGGCCGGCGCACTCCCCGAGGCTGCCGAGGACATCATCCTGCGCGCCCGGGGCACTTTCAAACTCAGTGAAGACGGCGAGGCGATTGCCACCGACCGTGACGGCGAGGTCGTTTACGGGAAGGACGGGAAAACCCCGCTGTCGCCGCTCGAATGGGCGGAATCGCTGCGTGAAACAGCAACACACCTGTGGCCAAGGGCTCAGGGTGCCGGTCCGACCGGCGATCAAGGTGGCAAGGCCACGAAGAAGTTTTCCGACATGACCGAAACCGAGCGCACCGCACTCTACAACGCGGATCCGGCGAAATATCGCCAACTGCGCGACGCCACCACACAGGAGTAACACACTATGGCGACTACTCGCCTTTCCGACGCAGTAATCCCCGAGGTCTATGCCGATTACCAGGCAGAGAACACCCCGGAGAAAACCGCGTTTTTTGAATCCGGCGTTGTTGTACGCAACGAGATGCTGGACACCAAAGCCAAGACCGGCGGCCAGGAAATCCAGATTCCGTTCTGGCGCGATCTTGACGCATCGGTTGAGCCAAACGCATCGAACGATGATCCGGCGGACATGGCTTCGCCGAATAAGCTGGGTTCTGGCCTGCAGAAGGCTCGCATCAGCTACCTGAACCAGGGCTATTCGGCCTCGGATTTGGTAGTTGAGCTTTCGGGCTCCGATCCGATGCAGCGCATCCGCAATCGATTCGGCACCTACTGGCAGCGCCAGTGGCAGCGTCGCGTGATTGCGTCCGCTGTGGGTGTGCTCGCCGACAACGTAGCCAACGACAGCGGCGACATGGTCTTCGATGGCAGCGCAGCGCTCTGGTCGCGCAAAGCCTTCACTTCCGCCGTGTTTACCCTGGGCGATGCCTTCGGCCAGCTGTCTGCAATCGCGGTTCATTCCCTCGCCTACAAGCAGATGGTCGACGCTGACGACATTGACTACATCAAGGACAGCCAGGGCAACCTGACGATCCCGACGTTCATGGGCCAGCGTGTCATCGTCGATGACTCCATGCCGGCCATCAGCGCTGGTGACCCGGCGACGATCACCACCACCGCCGTGCTGTTCGGTGCTGGTGCGTTCGGCTATGGCGAAGGCGACCCAGAAATGCCGGTCGAGATCGAGCGCCAGGCGCGGGCCGGCAATGGCGGCGGCGTTGAGACCTTGTGGGAGCGCAAGACCTGGATCCTGCACCCGTTCGGCTACCAGTTCACCGGCGACGACATCACCAATCGGGCGAACCTGCGCGGCCGCACCGGCGCGGACACGACCGTTGATGAGTTTTCCCCGCTGCTCGCCGACCTACGCAAGGCCGCCAACTGGAACCGCGTCGTGGATCGTAAAAACGTCCCTATCGCATTCCTGAAAATCAAAGGCGCCTGACCGATAAGCGAGGGCTTCGGCCCTCGCGATGATGGGAGAACATCATGGAAAACGACGAAATCAAGCCAGGTGAGCAACTGACGCTTGCCCAGATCAACCGACTGGTCAAGCAGGCGCAGGAACAGCAATCTCCAACTCCAGGCTCTGGCCTGCGCGAAGACGGCCCAACTGTCGAAGAGTTCATCGCGTCCGGTTACAAGGCGAGCAACTACCCTCCAGCTGGGTATGCGTCTCGCAGCACAGCCGAGGAAATCGCGGCGGCTCTGGAGGCCGAGAAGGGAGCCCCTGAAACCGACCCTCTGAAAATGAAGGTCCCCGAGCTGAAAGAGTGGCTGACCGAGAAGGGCATTGCCTTCGGCCCGTCCGCCAAGAAAGAAGACCTGCAGGCCCTGGTGCCAGCGGAATAAGGACAAGCACATGACCGATTACATCACCGTCGCCGATGTTGACGCCCAGCTCGGTCCCGACTGGGCCGGCACCGGTGATCCGGTCCTTGCTGTGACCATGGCCAATGCCTGGCTCACGGCCAAGATTAAGCGGGCTGTTACCGATCCGGTCCCTGCCGAGATCAAAACAGCCGGCGCCCAAGTCGCCAAAGAAGCAGCGGCGGGCAAGCTGTATACGGCCACCCAGAAGGAAGTGCAGAGCAAGACGGTCTCGGCTCAGTCCGGCACGTCAGTGAGCAAGACATACGTCTCCGGTTCCACCGATCAGTCGGCTGGTGTGAACTTCGCCCTGGCTTTGCTGGAGCCTTGGATCAAGCGCTCCGGCGTGATGATGCTGAAAAGGATCTGATCATGGGCATGCGCGAAGAGATCCAAGCCGAACTGGCCGAGGCGTTCGACGATCCCGATGGTCTGGCCGACGCGGTTAAACCCGTCACGGGCGTGCGCAAGGTTGCGGGCGAGTATGACCCTGACCTGGGCGGCGAAACGCCCGAGACCACCGTCACGTACGTGGGGCGCGGTGTCTTGGGCAGCTACCTGTCCAAGGAAATCGACGGCTCCCTCATCCAGACCACTGACAAGAAGCTGCTTGTGCTGCAAAACGAGCTGTTCATATCTGAGGACGGTGTGCCGACAGCGGTAGCCGCTGTCCCAGCCATTGGCGATATCGTCAACGGGCTGCGGGTGATGAACGTGTCTGCGGACCCTGCTGATGCAACGTGGACGGCGCAACTGAGGAAATGACATGGCGAACAAGTACGCGAGCATGAACGGCAGCTTTGCCGAGAACATTCGCGACTTCGCTGAGCGCGCCCAGTCTGGTATTGACGCAACCATCCGAGAGATCGTTATCGAGATCGGCAGCAGCGTCATCCGCATGTCTCCTGTGGGCAATACAGAGATCTGGGCGGCGAACGTTGCGCACCGCCAGGCGAACACCCGGGCCGCCGATGACTATGACTTCAAGGTCGCCGTGCGCAACACGCTGATCAACCTCAACGAATCAAACTTCACGAAGGCCGGTAAGCTGCGGCGCGGCGTGAAGTACGCCAAACCCCTGACCAAGACCGAACGTGACCAGAACTTCAATGTGAACGGCCTGGTCGCGGGCAGGGACTACGTCGGCGGGCGGTTTCGGGGGAACTGGCAGTTTTCCATCGGCACGCCGGCGGAGGGCACGCTTGACCAAGTCGACCCGGTTGGTGGTGTGACGCTGGCCAAGCTGCGACTACAGGTCCAGGCACTTACGGCTGGCGAGACAGCCTACATCGTGAACAATCTTCCGTATGGCATCCCGCTGGAGTATGGGCATTCGACCCAGGCGCCGGGCGGGATGGTCCGGATCACCCTGGCCCGCTTCCAGCAGATCGTCGACGAAGCCACAAGGAACAACCAGGTATGAGCCACGCAATTATCGCGTCGATCTACGAGGCCAAGTTACTTGCCTGGAGCAAGGCGCGGGCAGAGCCCATCAAGGTCGTGTTCGAAAACACTCAGTACGATCCGGCGGACGGCGAGGCCTATCTGCGGGCGTTCATGCTCCCAGGCGACACCGCAAGCAGCACGCTTGCCGGCGACCACCGCGCATTCATCGGCGTCTACCAGGTCAGCATTGTGGCTCCGGCCAATACCGGCAAGACCAAGACGAACCCACTTGTGGTTGAGTTGACCGCGCTGTTTCCGCTTTACGCGAGAGACACGAAGGCCGGCATCACCGTCGTCACGATGTCACCGGTCGACCCTGGCCCGGGCATCCCCGATCCACCGACTTTCACCGTGCCGGTTTCGTTCGAATACCGAGCAGACATCGCCATCTGATTACGCCCGTTGGGCAAACCCTGAAACCCGCCTCTGTGCGGGTTTTGTCATTTCTGAAAAGAGGAAACACCCATGGCCGGCATCCAAATGCCCAACGGCGCCACCTTCGAGATTGCAGCCACCTACGGCCCCGCGATCCCATTCACTACCTTGACGAACGCCAATCCAGCCGTCGCTACCGCGGCAGCGCATGGCCTGGCCGAAGGCGATGTCATCGCCGTCAACTCCGGCTGGACTCGCCTTGAAGGGCGTGGTGTTCGTGTCGGCGAGATCGCCAGCGGCACTTTCGCGCTGGAAAACGTGAATACCCTCAACGTCCAGCAGTATCCGGCCGGCTCGGGCATTGGCTCGGTGCGTGAGGTGACGGGTTTCACTGAGATTTCGCAAATCACCGAGCTGAATTCCAGCGGCGGCGACCAGCAGTTTCTGACCTTTGGCTTCCTGGCCGACGACGATGATCGTCAGATGCCAACAACCAAGAACCCGATCACGCTGACCATCACAGTCGCCGATGATCCTTCCAAACCCTACGTAGAGGTCTGCGAGGCCGCTGACGACGACAAGCAGGCCCGTCTGTTGCGCCTGAATCTGCCCGGCGGCAGCAGCATCATCTACAACGGCTATGTGTCGATCACCTCGACGCCGACCATGTCCCGCAACAACCTGATGACCCGTGTTATCAGCATCGCTCTGACCGGTCGCCCAACCCGTTACGCGGCAGTGGTGTAACCCATGGCCAAGTTCAAGCTGATCCAAAAGCCGACTTTCAAGGCGCCGGTCATGATCCAGCGGGCGGGTTACAACGCGGAAAAAGTGGAGTTCGAGTTCAAGTATCTGGACCGAACGGCGTTGGCCGAGCTGTATACCACCTGGAACGAGCGACACGACGAGCTGAGCAAGCTGGTCGGCGATATGGACCTTAAGGCGTTCACTGCCGCCCAGATCGAACTGCAAGCCGATCAGCTTCTCGACGTGGTCGTCGGCTGGGACATCGAGGAAAAGTTCACGCCTGAAAACGTGCGCATCCTCGTCAATTCGATCAACTCGGCGCCGAAGGCGGTGCTGAACGCGTACGCCGAAGCCTTCAGCGAGGCCCGCCTGGGAAACTCCTAAGCGCCTCACGCGCGCTGTATGAGCCAGGGCCGTCAGATGCTGATCTGATGGCCTTCGGATTGTCTCGCCAGGACATCCCCGACAAGGAGGTCGGCATCTGGCCCGATAACTGGGACGCCTTCAAAGTCTTCGAAGCCATGAGCACCCAGTGGCGCACAGGCGCGTGCGGCGCAACAGGTATGGACTACAGCGTTCTCTCCGGTGTGATTCGGATGTGTGGCGTACCGATCAGTCAGCGACAAACCATTTTCAGCGACTTCCGGCGGATGGAGGCTGAAGCCTTGCAGGTGATGGCTGAGCAGCGGGAGAGTGCGAGGGGCGCCTGATCCTCAGGCACCGAAATGCAAAACAACCATGACGCGGCATGGCCGCAGGAGCAGTGTATGAATCAGCCTTTTGAAGTAAGTGACCGTAAGCCCCGAATCAACGGCGAAGTCATTATTGATGCTGGCCGGTTCGCTGGCATTGGCATTGGTTTACCAGATGAGCTTGCTGCGGATGCTCATGAGAAAGCCGACCTGATTGAACGTCGGCTTTCAAGGATCGAAGAAACGATTGGCCTCGGGCCTATTTGTGGGAGTTGAAGAAGGCTGCGATTGCTTTTCGATCAGGCGCTACGTCTTTTGCAGTCGGATAGGAATCCGCGATTTTTAATGCGTAGGCCTGTGCGGCTTCAACAGCTCCCGTCCCCTGTGCCGCTTTCAATTGACTGGCAAGGCCAGAGACTATGCAGCTCAGAGTCATTATCGATGAGCCTGTATAATTAATTGCATCTTGGGCTGAGTTGCTCACATTGACCTCCAGGTCATAAACGCGCCGATATTGGCGCTATCCCAGTCCTTGGGCTTGCAGGCGTAGGACTGGGAAATCCTTGCGTGAAGGCGCAACGCTACTACGGCGCGGCTGTGCTCGGTTACTGGCATTCCATCCACGCTGGATGCCTGGACAGGATCGGGGCATGAAAAAGCCCGGCAGTCCGGGCTTGGTCATTCAATTCGGCTGTCACGATCATCGTGATAACTGGATTCGCCCTATTTGCTCTTCTCCTCGGATGTGCCCGAAAAAGCGTCATAAAGAGGCGTGTCGCGGATTTCATCCAAATAGTCCTTGGGCGCGAAGAAACGCGCCGAAGCGTTAGTAATTGCGTCGTCTGGATCTCCTAGAAGCTCGAGGTTTCCTTCTGATTCCGCAGCACTCACCAGCGCCTTGATCATGAACTTGCCGAGGTACTGGTTTCTCTCGGCCTCGCTCAAAGGGGCGTAATCCAGCGTAATCTTTTTATGCTGGTCTCTTGTGAAGTGAAGAGAGCACCTGATCGGCCCAAGCTTCTTAAATGTCACTTCGAATAGGAGTTCAACGTCATCGTCCCGTGGAGTGGTGTCCGGGAAGTGATCGCGGGACATAGGCTTTTCTAGGTCCTCGGGAGGCGATACGCCAAGTACAGAAGCGAGCTTGGCCATCACGGTTTTGCGCGGCCTCGCAACTCCCGCCTCGTATCTGGAAATCTGAGACGGAGAAACGCCCACGGCATCGCCGAGCTCTTGCTGCGTAAGGTTGTTCAGGCCCCGGAGGTAGATCAGGTTGTTCGCAAATTCTTCAGTCATGGTTCCACCTTGTATTGCGCAAGCGTACTACAAACGCACAAAAAGCAAAATTTGTTTGACTGACGCACAAAACGCATTAGACTCACAAAACGCAAACAAGGAGGCGTTATGAAAGCCCTGAAAATCACTACCGCTGTGCGAATGCTGTGCGAAATGCGAGAGACGCTTGAGATGAGGGCCGCTGAAAACGGCCGCAGCCTCAGCGGCGAAATCGTATTCCGGCTGAGAAAATCCCTTGAGCAGGAACAGAACCATGAAAAACAGCAGGCATGAAAAAGCCCCAACGCTGGCAGGCGGAAGGGCTTGTGATGTGAAAACTTTCGACGGAGATCACGGGATGAATGTTACCACAGTTGTTGACATGCGCAAATTCGTAGAGGCTAGAGATGGCAAGGCCTTCACAACGACACACCAGGTAGCTCTCGCCTTTGGAAAGCTTCATAACCACGTTCTCGCGAAGGTCCGAGCGCTGGAGTGCTCTGATCAATTTTTAACCGACAACTTTTCGTCGGTTCAATTTGAGCATCGCGGCAACACCTACGAAGCTTTTGAAATGACCAAGGACGGTTTCATGTTCTTGGTGATGGGTTTCACCGGAAAATCGGCCGCCTCTATCAAGGAAGGCTACATTGATGCCTTCAATGATATGGCGAAGCGCCTGGGCATGAACCCTGAAACTATTGTTGGGGATCTCGTCGGGGCCGTGATTGGCACCAGCGGCGAACACGTTCTTGATCGCGTAATTGACCAGAAGGCATCCCCAATTCCTCATTCACTCCAGCGCAGTTTCAAGCACACCATGAAGAGTAGGCTTCGCTCGCGCTTCAATGTGCAGCGCACTGCGCTCATTCCGGCTGAGAATTTGTCGGACGCCTGTAATTTTGTAGTGGCTTACGCGCTGGAAGGTGAATGGATCGGAAGAGAAATCTCGCCGTCCGACAAGGTGAAGTGGTCCGCACAGCGTTGGCTCCAAGAGTCTCCGGCATATGTCCAGCGGACAATGACCGAGATGCAGGGGCGGGGCAACATGATGCTCACGCCTCAAATGCTGTTCGGCGGTGATAGTGTTTCTCCAGCCCTCAGGGCTATTTCCGAGCTTGAGAAGCAGGGGCATGACCTGGAGGCATGCCGGTTTGAGGTGCAAGCACTCAAGCATCACCTCGAGGGCGCTCACTACACCATTCAATCGCTACAGATGCTGATCGAGCGTAGCGATGGGAAGGGCGTTCGATTTCCCATGGCTCAGCCTGGGCACGCAGCTTAAATTAGACCTGCTGTAGGTCGGCCCCGCACATGCGGGGCTTTCGTGTTGCTGTCTCGTTGGTGATAAAGTCCCGCGATAACTCAACGAGGGAACGACATGAAATTATTCGTAGGTGCTCTGGCGGTAGCGTTGCTGGCTGGTTGTGCGACTTCACCGGTTCCGTCCGACAAGGCTCGCCCAGCGCCATCCGAAAGGGTAAGCGGTTACCAAAAGCCAGTGTCTGGTGGTAGTTCGCTAATCGTGACGAGAGACACAGGGTTTCTCGGCGGCGGCTGCTTCGCGACCATCTTCCTAAATGGTGCTCCCGTGGCAAAGCTGGACACCGGCGAGAAGGCTGTCTTCCAGGTGCCTTCCGGTGAGTGGTTGTTAGGCGCCGCATTGGATGGTTCAGCACTTTGCGCAGCGAACCCCGAACGGATGGAAACATCAGTAGTTTTGAAGCAGGGCCAGCAAAAGAAATTCAGGGTTTTCCTTCCTGCTGGTGGTGGGTCGATAGCCGTGCAGCCGAGCAGCTTCTAAGTATCTAAGGAGAAGTTGATATGTCACAGGTTATCGTTTTGGGTTGGCTCATTGTTGCCGGACTCACGGCCGTGGCGGCACACGCGAAGAACAGGTCGGCTTTCGAAGGGTTTTTGGTGGGGATTTTCTTTCCTGTTCTTGGAATGGTCATTTACATAATAATCAAGCCATCCCCGGGAAAATCATCGTCTATTAAAAATGGGCTTCTTGTTAACTCTAGCGGGGAGAGGGCGTGCCCTAGCTGCTCAGAGTTTGTAAAAATGCAGGCGTCCAAGTGCAAGCACTGCGGAAGCGATCTGACGCCAATCACTGACGCTGAAGCAAAGGCTGCGCACGACGCTGTGTATGGGCCCATGAGAAGCCACCGAACTATTCTCGTTTTGTTGTTGGGAATAGCTGTTGTGGCTTTCGGATATTTTAATCAGCACTAAATAAACACCTTCACAAACCCGTTCCGGCGGGTTTTTTATTGCCCGGAGAAAACTAATGAGCACCAACTTCGCCTCCCTGGGCATTGCAGTCGAGTCCTCACAAGCAGCGAAGGCCGCTGACGACCTGGATAAATTGGTCGACTCGGCAGAAGGTGCACAGAAGGCGATCGACGACCTAGGCAAGACTAGTGAAGGCTTGGCCAGCACGGGCAAGAAGATCACTCAGGCAGAAAATGAGGTAGCTCAGGGCGTCGATAAGTCCACTGCCGCGATAGATCGCAGGTCCGGTGCAAACCGCAAAGCGACTGAAAGCGCCGCCGCAGAGATCACCGTTATCAGCCAACTCGACAAGGCGATGACGGGCAATATCGACAGCATTGAATCCTTAGTGCGGGCAGAGGGTTTGTTGGAGCGCGCTCGTAAAGGCGGCTTGGTCACTATCGAAGATCAGGCAAAGTATCAAGATCAGCTGGGCAAGGCCTACGACAAAATAGAGAAGGCCGAAGCCAAGGAGTTGGCGCAGAAACAGAAGCTGATTGATGCCGAAAACCGCCAGATTGAGGCGCTGAAACGCACCGTCAACGGGATTGACCCGGTGACCGCCAAGCTAGCGAAGTTAGAGACCCAAGAGAAAGCGCTAAACGACCTGCACAAAACAGGTCAGATAGATGCCGAACGATACCAGGATGCCCTGGCCAAGATCGGTAAGGACCGTGCCGGGCTGACCGCGACGGAGACTGCGTTCGACAAATTGAAGCTCGGCACTCGCCAGGCCCAAGAGAACGTAATGCAGCTTGCCAACGCCCTGCAGTCGGGCGATCTGGGGAGCGGTGCGCGAGCCATTGCACAATTGGGTGCTGGTGCCGGCGAATCAGCGCGAAGTCTGGCGGGGATGATAATTCCAGCCGGCCTGCTGGTGGCCGTTCTTGGGTCGCTTGGCTACGCCTATTTTGATGCAATGAAGCAGGCTCGCGAGTTCAATGCCGCAATTAATGGCGGAACCAACGGCGCCGGCCAGACAATTGCCAGCTTGAAGGATATGGCCGACGGCGCCGGGCGAATCACTGGAAATCTATCCGGCGCGCGTGAAGCGGTTGTGTCGCTTGCTTCGGGGGCCGCCACCAGTGGTACACAGATGCGCAACCTGGCTGAGGCTGCAGCAGCGATCAGCGAGATCACGGGGCAGAGCGCTGCAGAGCTAGCAAAGTCATTCGCCACTGCCGGTGATACAGCTACTGAGGCTGCGGGCAAGATCAGCAGCCAGTATGGGCTACTGACCCTCGATCAGTACCAGGTGATCAAGGGGATTGATGACCAGGGCGATCATCAGCGCGCGCTTGATGTCCTGAGTGGCAATTTGAATGAGGCGGCGTTAGAGCGACTCAAGGCCTATCGCGGGTCTCTATCCGATATTGAGCGAGACTGGGACGACGTCGGTGAAGCTACGAAACGCGCTTACTCATATATTAGGTCGGAAGCTTTCCCAGACCTCGCAAAGCAGATCGAGATTACCCAGCGCGTGCTGGATACCCGCAAGGGTGGCGGATTCGCCGGCGCAGTCTCCAGCGGGCTGAGCTCGCTCAATACTGCGCTAGGCTTGGGTACCGGCGAGCATGACGACTCCACTGAGGCGCTGGAGAAGAAACTCGCGAGCCTGAAGGCCAGGCAGGCAGCCAGTGCCAATCTGGCAATCATCACTGGCGAGAACACCGACGCAAACCAGAAAGCTATCAAGGTCCAAAAAGAACTGGATGCGCAGCTCGATGAGATTAACCCTCTAAACAAGCGCTCAGCGGGGCTGGACAAGCTCAACGACAAATTCAGAACGCTTTACGAGAACGCTGAGAGGACGGGCCAAAAGTCCAAACTTCTGGATGGCGTCGATTTTGACGGTAAAAAGTTCTCAGGAGGTGCTTACGACACCTTGCTGAAAGGGCTCAACGACAAAAACAAAGACCCCAAGGCCGCCAGCTCTCAAGTCGACCTGACCAGCTTCAACAACGCCAAAAACAACCTGTCCGACATCGTCAATGAATACCGGAATACCCAGAAGGAACTGGAGGCTCAGCAGAAAGCCGGCGTGGTATCGCTGTCGGACTATGCGAAGCAACGCTCAGCCCTGATCAATCAGGAAAAGGACGATGTCACGGCGGCATACCAGGCTGAGATTGACGCACTGGAAGCGGCGAAGGGCAAGAAGTCCACGACGGCGGCGCAAAGCATCCAGATCGACCAGAAGATTGCCGATGCGCGGCAGGGGATGGTCAAGGCTCAACAGGAATCGGACAGCGAACTAGCAGTGATCGCCACCAATGAGCAGGGACGGCTCAAGAAGCAGGAACTAGCCATCAAGTCGTACACCGATGCGCTTGATCAACAGAACGCGGCGTTGCAACGCGCCGGTAGCCGGGCAGCGGAAGGTGTGGGCCAGAGTGACCGCCAGAACGCCATCAACGGTGACCTGAACGGTATTTCAGACCGCGCCAACCAGCAACGCCTGGATCTGGCACGCGACAAAGCCGACGCTTCCCGCAACATGAGTGCAGATGAGTACCAGGCCAAGCTTGAGGCGATCAATCGCAGCGAGCGCGACCTGACGCAGACCACGCTGAGCAACTACGAGCAGATGTCTGTGGCCCAGAGCGACTGGCGGAACGGGGCGACCTCTGCGTTCAGTAACTACTTGGACTCGGCTCGGGATGTGGCCGGGCAGACTCGCAGCTTGTTCACCAACGCCTTCAGCTCCATGGAAGATGCGGTCGCCAACTTCGCCACCACCGGCAAGTTCTCGTTCTCGGACTTCACCAAGTCGATCATCGCCGACATGGCACGCATTGCCACCCGGCAGGCAGCGTCTGGTTTGCTTTCGAGCATCGCAGGTAGTGCGCTGGGCGCGTACCTCGGTGGCGGCGCGGCGACCGGCGCTGGCAGCTTCGGCTCCAGCATCGGCGGCGCGATAACCGCCAACGCCAAGGGCGGTGTTTACGACTCGCCAAGCCTGTCCAGCTTCAGCAACCAGGTGCACGATAAGCCGCAGATGTTCGCGTTCGCGAAGGGCGCTGGCATCTTCGCCGAGGCTGGGCCGGAGGCAATCATGCCGCTAACCAGAACGGCCGGCGGTGAGCTTGGTGTCCGTGCGCTGGGCGGTGGTGGCGGTGGTGGAGGAGGCGGTGGCAACACCTACAACTTCCCCGTCTCGGTCTCCGTGCAAACGGCTGGCGAGGGCGGAAACGCGACACAGGAAGACACCACGCAGGCCGGTCGGAACATCCAGCAGGCCACCAAAGCGGAAGCTGAGGCAGCCATTGCGCGCGGCGTTCAGCCTGGCGGGGCTATCTGGCGAGCCATCAACGGGAGGTAATAATGGCGATTGAAACGTTCACCTGGGCCACCCAGCACGGGGAGGCCCCGACACTTGAATATAGGACCCGAGAATCTCGATTCGGGGGGGATATAAGCAAACGGTCGGGGACGGGCCAAACAACAAAGAAGATGCCTACCCCGTCACGCACACCGGTACCACATTCACGGCGCTCAAGATAATGGAGTTCTTCGACCGGCATCAGGGTGCGAAGGCCTTCTTGTGGACCACGCCACTGGGCCAGCTCGGCCTGTTCACCTGCAAAAACCCAACCCCAACCCCTATGGGTGGTGGCGTATTCAAAGTGACGGCGACGTTCGAGCGCGCCTTCCACCCGTAAAGGTCAATCCATGTTGCTGATCAACGCTATCCAGACTCTTGAGCCTGGCAACGAAGTCATGCTGTTCGAGCTGGACGGCAGTGATTACGGCGCCGATGTTCTGCGCTTCCACGGTCATGCGATCCCGCATACGCCTGCCGAACTGATCGCCGCCGGCGGCAATGCTGACCAGCTGCCGGCCAAGTCGATCTGGTGGAAGGGCGAAGAGTACGGCGCCTGGCCCATGCAGTACGAGGGCAGCGAGGCGAACGGAGACGGCACCGCAGTACGGCCGAAGTTGTCGGTCGGCAACGTCAACGGGCGAATCACCGCGCTCTGCTTGGCCTTTGAGGATCTGCTCGAGTTCAAGCTGACCATTCGCAATACCCTGGCCGAGTTTCTCGACGCGCTGAACTTCGAAGGCGGCAACCCCACGGCCGACCCCACTCAGGAATCGATCGAGGTTTGGTATGTCGACCAGAAGACCAATGAGGACGGCGAGACGGTCAGCTGGGACTTGGCCAGCCCGGGCGACGTCGGCGGCGAGACGATCGGGCGGCAGATGACGACGCTGTGCCACTGGTGCCTCACAGGTGGTTACCGAGGTCCCAACTGCGGCTACACAGGGCCCTACGTCACCAAGGACGGGGTCGTTACCGACAACCCTGAACTGGATGTGTGCGACGCCACTTTGGGCAAGGGCTGTATCCCCCGTTTTGGCGATGGCAACCCTTTGCCATTCGGCGGATTCCCCGCCGTTTCTTTGATCGCTCGGAGCTGACCATGCGCAAACACATCATTGCTGCCATCCAGGCGCATGCGGCCGGCGAGTACCCGAAAGAGTGCTGCGGGCTGGTACTGGATGTGGGCCGGGCGCAAAAGTATTTCCCGTGCCGGAACATCGCCACGGAGCCAAACGAAGAGTTCAGGCTTGATCCAGAGGACTACGCTGCAGCGGAAGACGCCGGCCAGGTGATCGGCATCGTGCACTCCCACCCGGACGCAACCAGCAGGCCGTCTTCGCGTGATCTGGCGATGTGCGAGGCCACAGAGCTGCCCTGGCACATACTAAGCTGGCCGGAAGGAGATCTCAGGACTATCGCGCCAACCGGCAGCACGCCGCTGCTAAAGCGCCCGTTTGTTCATGGTGTTTGGGATTGCTGGTCAGTCTGCGCTACCTGGTATCAGCGCGAGTGGGGGTTGCAATTCGAAGCCTTCCAGCGCGCCGATGGCTGGTGGGAGAACGCAGACAGCACCAGCCTGTACGAGGCGAACTACGCCGCCGCCGGCTTCGAGCAGGTCGACAGCCCTCAGCGCGGCGACATGGTCGTGATGGAGGTCGGCCGCACAGCTCACCCGAACCATGCAGGGATCTACCTGGGGACTGATCCGACGCTGCCTGGCGAGGAATCAGGCATTTTCGGACCTGGGCCTTTCGTTCTACACCACCTGTATGGCCGGCCGTCAGAGGTAATCGTCTACGGCGGGCCCTGGCTGCAGCGCACCCGTTTAATTCTTCGACACAAGGAGGCCCGATGAGCGCCATCGTTTACTCGCCGATGACCACCATTAAGCTGTCCGGCTCGCTGGCTCAGAAGTTCGGGAGGCTTCACCGACGCCAGGTTGGCTCGGGTGACACCTGGGAGGTATTCCGAGCGCTGAAGGCCACCATAGACGGGTTCGAAGCCGAGATCCGTCGCCTTGATCGGCTCGGGCTGCGCTTCGCCATCTTCCGCAACCGAAAAAACGTCGGATCTGACGCTTTTGGGATGGGCGGAACCAAGGAAGTTCGTATTGTTCCGGTAGTGGAGGGAGCAAAGCGCGCCGGCCTGCTACAGACAATTATCGGTGTCGTTCTCATTGCGGCCTCATATTTCACCGGCGGCTCCACGCTGGCAACCGGCATTGCGCTGACCGCCGGCGGCGTTGTGCAGATGCTCAGCCCGCAGGCGGCAGGCCTCAAGCAAAGCGCATCTCCAGAAAACATGCCCAGCTACGCGTTCGGCTCAGCGAAGAACACCACCGCCAGCGGCAACCCCGTCCCGATCTGCATAGGCGAGCGCCGGTGGGGCGGTGCAATCATCTCGGCGTCGATTTATGCAGAGGACAAAACGTAGACGCAACGCACCAAACAAGCCGGCCATGAGCCGGTTTTTTATTGCCTGGAGGAAAGTATGGGCGCAGCACAAAAGCTGGATATTCGCGGTGCAAAGGGTGGCGAGAGCAAGCCAAAGTCACCAGTAGAGGCGCCCGACAGCCTGCGCTCGACCAACGTGGCCAAGATCCTGATCGCCGTAGGCGAGGGTGAATTTGACGGCACGCCCACCGCGCGCGACATCTTCCTCGACAACACTCCGATTCAGGATGCCAGCGGCAATTTCAACTTCACCAACGTGAAGTGGGACTGGCGGCCGGGCTCCGTCGAGCAGACCTACATCCCTGGTATCCCATCGGTCGACAACGAGACCTCGCTGAATATTGAGCTGCGCAGCGGCACGCCGTGGGTTCAGTCGCTGACCAACCTGCAACTGTCAGCGGCCCGCATCCGCCTGGCCACGCCGCGACTGGCGAGCCAGGACGCCGAAAACAACATCAATGGCTACCGTATCGAGTATGCGGTAGACGTGGCTACCGACGGCGGCGCATATCAGGAAGTTCTGGTGGGCGCCATGGACGGCAAGACCACCACCCGCTACGAGCGGTCTCTGCGTATTGATCTGCCACCAGCTACCAGCGGCTGGCTGATCCGCGTCCGCCGCCTCACGCCAAACTCGCAGAACACCGATAAGATCGCAGACAGCCTCTTCATCGCCGGCTACACCCAAGTGATCGACGCAAAGCTGCGCTACCCGAACACCGCTCTGCTGTTCGTCGAGTTCGACGCCGAGCAGTTCACCAACATCCCGGCCGTTACCGTGAAGTGCAAGGCCCGCCGCTGGCAGGTGCCGAGCAACTATGACCCGGTGGCCCGCACGTACTCCGGCGCATGGGACGGCACGATGAAGGAAGCCTGGACCAATAACCCGGCCTGGATCACTTACGGCATCTGCACTCAGGACCGGTTCGGCCTGGGCCGCCGTATTAAGCCGTGGATGGTTGATAAGTGGGAGCTTTACCGAATCGCGCAGTATTGCGATCAGTTGGTATCGAACGGTGCCGACGGCGTTGAGCCTCGCTTCCTGTGCGACATGAACCTGCAAGGCAAGGCCGATGCCTGGTCCCTGCTGCGCGACATCGCCGGCATCTACCGCGGCATGACTTACTGGGCCCAGGGCCAGTTGGTCATGCAGGCTGATATGCCCAGGTCGCAGGACATCGACTATGTCTTCACCCGTTCCAACGTCATCGACGGCAAAATTTCCTACGGCAGCGCATCGGCGAAGACCCGCTTCACTCGCTGTTTGGTCAGCTACGACAACCCGCTGAACAACTACGACACCGATGTCACGGTTTATTCAGACCTGCCGCTCCAGCGCCGACTGGGCGACAAGCCGACGGAGATCAGCGCCATCGGTTGCACTCGGGCATCAGAAGCCCAGCGCCGCGCCAAGTGGCTGGTGCTGAGCAACAACCAGGACCGCACCATCAGCTTCAGGACCGGCATGGAAGGCCGCATTCCTCTGCCAGGCTTCATTATTCCCGTCGCCGACTCGCTGTTGGCGGGCCGGGAGATCGGCGGGCGCATCGCGGCGGCGGCGGGGAAGGTCATTACCTTGGACCGCGACACCATGGCCAAGACCGGCGACCGGCTGGTGATCAACCTCCCCGGCGGGCGGGCAGAAGGGCGCACCGTGGAGAGCGTGAGTGGCCGGAACGTAACTGTCACCGTCGCCTACAGCGAAGCGCCTGCAGCACAGCTTCAGTGGGCAATCGACGCTGACGACCTGGCAATCCCTCTATATAGAGTAATGAGGACCGCACGGACGCCCGGGGGCGATTACGACATCAGCGCCTTGCAGTACGAGCCAAGCAAGTTCCCCAGCATCGACACCGGCGCACGCCTGGAAGAACGCCCGATCAGCGTGATTCCGATCACGGTAGTTCCGGCGCCTGCCAGTGTCACAGTCACATCGAACGTATCGATCGACCAGGGCCTGGCCATCAGCACCATGAACATCTCGTGGCCAGCCGTTACCGGTGCCGTCGCGTACGACGTCGAGTGGCGCAAGGACAACGGGAACTGGATAAAGGTGCAGCGCACGGGTTCGACGAGCGTGGACGTCACCGGCATCTACTCGGGCGCCTACTTGGCGCGCGTGCGCGCGGTAAGTTCTTTCGACATCTCGTCGGTGTGGAAGAACTCCATCCTTACCAACCTTCAAGGGAAGGTCGGTCTGCCGCCGGCGGTTTCGTCGCTCACTACCAAAAGCGAACTGTTCGGGATCAGTATCAAGTGGGGCTTCCCTGCTGGCGCCGAAGACACCCAGCGCACCGAGCTGTGGTATGGCCCGGCGAACAGCCTGCCGGCGGCAACGAAGTTGGCGGACCTGGCATATCCGCAGGCCGACTACCGCATGCAATCGTTGCTGGCGGGAGCAACGCTGTTCTTCTGGGCGCGCCTGGTGGACCGCACCGGCAACATCGGGCCGTTCTATCCCGTGGTCAATGGGGTCATGGGCCAGTCCAGCTCGGACGCTGGGGCTATCCTCGAGCAGATCAAGGGGCAGATAGGCGAGACGTCGCTGGGTCAGTTGCTGAAGGATCGTATCAACCTGATCGACGGTAACGGCCCTGGCTCTGTCAACGGTCGCATTGAGGCAGCCAAGGACGAGCTGGAGCTACTGATTGACCAGGTGGTGGATGCGCTCGAATACGTGCCGACGAAAGCATATGTGCTCAACGACATCGTGCGCGTGGGGCAGCACCTGTACCAGGCCAATGGCCCGGTGCCGGCGAACAACCCGCCGCCGAACGCGACCTACTGGACGGACATCGGCACAGTGGTGCAGACGGTGAACGCGCTGGTGACCCAGGTTCAGCAGAACTCGGCGACGATCGCGCAGCACGGCCAAGACATCACCGCCCAGGCTTCGCAGCTCAATGCGGTGAAGGCTACTGTGAACGATCCTGTCACCGGCGTGACCGCCACGGCCACCGGGCTCAGCACCCTCAAGGCATCGGTGACAACGCTCGACGGCAAAGTCACCACCACGGCGCAGCGGGTAGACGGCATTTACCTGCAGGTCAACCCGCCACTCCAGGGTGATGACAGCGCCCTGATGGGCTCGGAGGCCAGCTACGTCGGTGTCTGGTCTACTCAGTCCGCCCTGATCGAGGGCGACCTGGTGCAGGGCCAGCGCACGGATGTGGTGGAGGTGAGTGTTGCGAATACCGCCGCCGCAGTGGCCGCCGAGCAAACCGCGCGCATCAATGCCGACGGCGCTCTGTCGTCCAGCATCGAGACGGTAAAAACGTCGGTGGGCGGCAACACGCTGGCGATCCAAACCAACACGACCGCCATCCAGACGGTGAACGGCAAGATCACGGCGAACTGGTCGGTGCGGATGCAGTACGAATCCGCCACCGGCCTCTACAAGTACGCCGGTATCGGTCTCGGCCTGGAGAACGGTCCGGGGGGCCTGCAATCGCAGTTCATCATCGACGCCGACAGGTTTGCCATCGGCCAGGCCGGGACGGTGCCGTTCGCTGTACAGGGCGGGCAGACGTTCATTAAGGCCGCGTTCATCGAGGACGGGACGGTTACGAACCAGAAGATCGGGGCTTACATCAGCTCGACGAACTACATCGCAGGCCAACAGGGATGGATCCTAAACAAGGACGGCACCTTCGAGATTAACGGCGTCGTCCCTGGTCAAGGTCGATCGATCATGACGAATCGGTCTTTGCGTTTCTGGGACGTAAATAACGTCAAACGCGTACAAATCGGAGATCTCACCGAATGAGTTCTGGAATGCGAGTGTGGGACGCCGCCGGCAGGATACAGCTGGATGAAACGTCTTTCACAATGCGAGTTGTTTATACGGCTGTAATCTCTCCTTCTACTTGGGGCGCTGCTAAATACATGGATATAGCTGTCGCCGGAATAACCCCTCAAAATTCTGCGGCTTTCCCAACACCAATCGGCGCTGTGGGCACATTCAATAACGCACAAGTTGAGCCTGAGATTCTAAATGGGGTTGTTAGGGTGTGGAGGACTATACGGGGTGACCCCTACGGCAACTCTGCGCTTACGAGTTTTCAGCAGAGACTGGTAGTGGTGAGGTTTAAGTAATGGCTGATTCCTATGGGTTTCTTTTTACCGCCGGTGACGATAATCGTACGGTAGTTGATTCTGAGTTCACTCGGATGTCTACCTTGTACAAGGGCGCCTACGTCGCCAATGAATCAAGTGGTGCGTCCTCACTGACCCTGTTTCCTGCTGCAATTACCACTCAAGAGCAGCCTCTTGTATTCATTCGCCCCAATAGCGCCAGCGGCATCATCGGGATGAGCAACCTTGAGATATTGGGGGCGCCTGGAGGTTGGACGGGATTTAGGGTTCGACGGTTCAACGATTACACCATTCAGCCTGCTGGTCGCTGGTTTGTCGCAAACTTTGTAACTCAACCACTCGCTACATACGGTGCTCGGTTTTGGAGCGCAGCCGCAAGCCCGATCTTCGATTCTGCATCGCCGCCAGCTATCTTTGTTAGGTCTAGCAATACTTGGACCTATACCGGAAGCGGTCAAACGGGGCAGGGACTATCAATTACCTATTTCAGCGCGCCATTTAATCTTGAAGAAGATGAATATTTCATGATTAATAATTTCGTAATGTCTGCTATCGCCGGCACTTCTGGCGTAGGTACCCGAGAAATAGCGGCGATGTGGGATTATCCTGCAAGACTGTTAAAAATCGGACTTATAACAAACAGCGGTAACACAGTTGCTACGGGTTTAACCGTTATGGTCGGCAAGACTATTCAATAGGGGGCTTCACAATGGCAAGGCAAGAGATCAATTTAGGAACAGCGCCAACAGGTGTCGGTGGAGATACCACCCGAAGCACTGGTGTGAAGATTAACTCGATGACATCAGAAATATACACACTGCTTGGAACAAAGTTTGATAGCGCCTCTGCTTTGTTAGATCCCGCTGGCGGAGGGTTGTTATCAAGAACAACAGTTTCGGGCCTGGATATCTGCAAGTTTCTAAATGGCCTGCAGTTAATAAGTGGTAGTTTAGGGGCTTCCGGAAACGTGCCGGCCAACACCTCTACAGTGGTGCGCTATAATTTGCCAGTTTCTGTCGGGCCGGATCTGGCTAAAGCATGCGTAGCTGGACTCGCTCAGCCAAGCAACAGTTATGATCATTACGGTATTGTGTCAGGATTTGCTGATACTGCGACGTCGGTTACTTTGGCAATAAGAAACGGGGGCACTGCTCAATCTTTCAATCCCAGAATCACTATATGGAGTCAATGGAAATGAAGATTAAACTGATGCCGTTTCTAACAAGCGATACTGTTTCAGGTTCCGTAAATGGTGATGTTTTGACGTTAAATGGAGATAGCTACGACTTTGCTCCTCTAAAAGTAGGGTTTAGGCTACCGTCTTCAGCAATTGCTAGCGATTGGTTTGTTGATTACGTTGAGCGTAGAGGGCAGGCGATTCATTTAACTTTGCGCCTCCCAGTGCAAGCAGATAGCCCTGACAAATATCGAAATCCAATAGAGCCAATCGTGATCGATGCGAGGAATGGGCCGATCACATTCCCTGACACCTCGGCGCCCACACTTCCCATGGTCGAACTGCCAGAAGCTCAGGAGGGGAAATAAGATGGTGGACTGGACAAAACTTGAACCGATCAAGACGGAGCAAGATGTAGTTGATGAAGTTAACCTCGAGCAAGCTTGGGCATACCTGAATGAGACCAACTGGCACGCTTTCTCCCTTCTTGAGGATGGCAAACCGATCCCGGACGATATCAAAGATGCGCGCACAGCCGCCCGCGCAACCATAAATCGGCTCAGCCCTCCATCAGCGTCTTAGGTTTCTGCCGAACACCGCCACCCGCTCAGAGCGGGTTTTTTATTGCCTGGAGGAAAGCATGAACACATTCGATAAAGACCAGGACATCCTGGCCCGTACACTATGGGGGGAGGCCCGCGGCGAAGGCCTGGACGGACAGATCGCCGTGGCCTGGACTATCCGCAACCGTGTGTTCGACGGCAAGGCCAAGTCATGGTGGGGGGAGGGCTACGCCGGCGTATGCCTGAAGCCCTGGCAGTTCAGCTGCTGGAACCAGAACGACCCGAACTACGCATACCTCAGCGGCGCCAAGCCGATCCCAGCCGCGCAGTTCGCCCAGGCGCAGCAAGCTGCTGACCAGGTGATGTCCGGTGCGTTGCCAGATCCCACCGGCGGCGCCACGCATTACTACGCCACGACCATGCCGAAGCCACCGGCCTGGGCGGCGGTCGCCAAGGAGACCCTGCGCCTCGGCCACCACATTTTCTTCAAGGATGTGCCGTGATGACCCCCGTCCAGAAGCTGATCGGCCTGGGGCTGGCATTCGTGCTGGCGCTTGCCATCGGCTTTGGTGCGGCCTGGCAGGTGCAGGACTGGCGGATGGGCAAGGTGCTCGCCGAGCAGGCCGGCCTGCACGAGGACGACTTGACCGCGATCAGCAATGCCGCCGCCGCCCAGGCCCGAGCCGAGCAGGACAAGCGCCTGGCCCTGGAGCAGCAGCTCGCCGGCCAGGACCAACAACATTCCAAGGAACTCTCCGATGCCCAACGTAACCAAGCTGCTCTGCGCGATCGCCTTGCCACTGCTGATGTCCGGCTGTCAGTCCTTCTCGACGCCACGGACACAGCCAGTGGCTGCGACGTGCCTTCCGCCCCCGGCGCCGCCGGCGTGGTTCATGCAGCCCGTCGAGCCCAACTTGACCCAGCGCATGCGCAACGAATTATCGCCATCACCGACGACGGGGATAACGCCGTGATCGCGCTGCGGGCGTGCCAGGCGTACGTCAGGGCTGTGGCCCCTTGAGTACAGCCAACTCCAGCAGCAATCGCTGGTTCTCCCGGAATAGGTGGTCGCGCTGGCCCGTAACAATCTGCACGCTTTGCACGGAAGCAAAGGAGGCTCGTTCCTTCAGGTGGTCCATTTCTGCCATCGCTGCCTTGAGCGACTCTTCTGCCTGGGATTTGCCGTCGGCCAGCAGCTCATTCATATGGACGAGACCGGCAATATTCTCCCGAGCTCTGCGCAACATCCGCTGGGTTTCTATCAGCTCATCCACGAGGATTGAGCACTGGTGCTTGTACATCTGCAAAGGTGTAGGGCAGCCAAGCCAGTCGTCGGTGCACATGTCAACGTCCATAGCAAAATCTCAAATACTGTATGTGCGTACAGTAATCGAGGTGTGACAGGTTTGGGGAGTGGTGTTCGTCGGCTGGATGCTAGGGAGGGTGGGCGTCTGGATGGCGTGGGACAATCCTGGGACACTGGATGTCCCATATATCTATGTATGGGCATACAGCATGTTTGCCACAACCCCAGCAAATACGGCCACTCCGTCGTAGACGCCCAATGAAATAGAGGCTCGTTAACGGATTGCAAATCCGCCTACGCCGGTTCGATTCCGACCTCGGCCTCCACTCTTGAAAACCCCGTAGATTTACGTCTGCGGGGTTTTTTATTGGGTGGGATTTGGTTATTGCTTTCGCAATTTTTCGGATTGCATCCGCAAGCCTACCTTTTCCTCGGGGAATTCGAGAGCTGTTATTGGTATGCGTCTTTTAGATTGGGCGGGGGGTTGTGTTCAAGACTGAGGAATCTGAGTGTCCACTAACGGCCAGAATCGGTCATTCGGGCCTACCTGCATTTTTAACCAGCCCGGTTTTTAAGCGAGCAGCCATCCACCTATACAGGGGCAACGTGGCCGCTTGTATCAAAATCATTCGGATGATCTGCATCGCCGTCACGAGCGTGACGGCCAGGTTCAACGCCTCAGCCGTGAGGCTCATCTCGGGCGCGCTACCAGGCATCATGCCGAGTCCCAGTGAAAGCCAAGAAACGCCCAGCAGCCATCCAAGCACCCACGCGACCGCCCCCGTCGCTATCACAGAACCCGCGAGCAACGACATTATTTTGCACAAGAAAGCCGGTGCCCGACGGAAGAATGCGCGATCAAAATTGATCGCAAGCGCGCACCCAACCATCAATTGCCCACAGGCACTTAGCCAACCTGGCATGCTCATGTGCAGATCGGCGCTTGGGACAACTACGGCACACACTAGAAATGGGCCAAAGGTCCAGGGGTTAGGCAAATCGAAACGCTTGAACAGCAATGCTGCGACCAATCCCAATGGCAGAACGGCCAATAGCCATCCCCACACTACAGGCAGGGCAATAGCCTGCACCGCGTGAGGTGCAGCAAACGATGCGGCTAACGGGACGCCGAGCAGAATCAATAACAGCCGGACGCTATGCGCTGCCGCTACAAAGCCGGCATCTGCGCCTCGTTGGCGTGCCAAGTGGATCATCTCTGTTGAATTGGCAGGCATCAGTGCGAAGTAAGCCGTCGAATAAGGCACGCCCCAACGGCACAGGATGACGATACCCAGCGATGCCAGCACCAAAGTGAGCGCAATTGCCACTGTCACAACCCCCAGATTTGAAAGCACCTCGTGCATGACGCTCAAGGTGAAGTGGCAACCGATTGCCGTAGCGACGATCAGTTGTCCTGCTTTACGGCCATGGGGAATCTCTGGCAACAACCAACCGCAGCAGCGCACGACCATCACCATTGCCAACGATCCAATCACCCAAGGCAGTGGCCAGCCAATCAGGCTGGCAAGACCACCGCCGAGCACGCCAGCAAGCAGCGTTGTAAGGGGGACACAAGAAGCTTGAGCATGACGGCCTCGATATTCGGGCCACGCAAGAGGCGCGGACCACGGTCACTGGCGCGCATGTTAGTAACTCACATTCATCACGAATAATATTAAGATGTGATGACTTTCATCACAGATGGTTATTCTGTGACTTCCACCACGAGCGTATCTGCCATGAACCTGAAAGCCCTTAGATGCTGCGTCGAAGTGGCCCGGCAAGGCAGCTTCACCAACGCTGCAGAGAGCCTGCACATCGCGCAACCTGCTCTGAGCATGGCGGTAAGCCGGATGGAGGAGGAGCTGGGTGTCACTCTCTTCAATCGCGCTGGCCGGAAAATCACCGTGACCGCTGAAGGGCAAAGCTTTCTGACACGTGTGCAAGTAGCGTTACTGGAGCTGGACATGGCGCGGCAAGAGCTGCGCGACATGATGCAATTGCAGAGCGGCGAGATCCGCGTAGGCGTGCCCCCGATGTTCGGTCTCAACTATATCCCCGAGGTGCTCAGCGCATTTCGGATCCACTATCCGGGCATTGTGATGACCGTGCTGGAAGGCAGCGCCGATGACATCAGCCAGCGCCTTGAAGACCGCGACATCGACGTCGCGATGTTGGAGTCGCGGCGAGTGCAATCGAGTTGGGACTCAGTACTACTGGGAACAGACGAGATGGTGCTATGCATGAACGAACACAACCCGTTAGCCCAGGAACCCTTTCTAGAAGCCCGACACTTGCAGGATGAGCCCATGGTGGTGTTCGACCAGACATTCCTACAACGCCATTTACTCGACGCTTTCTGCGGTGCGGGGAGCGCAAATTACCGGATTGCACTGCAAAGCAACTTCGTGTCACTCGTCATCAAGGCCACTGCCGATGGTATGGGGATTTCCACCTTATTGCGCTCTGTTCAGGAGCGCGAGCCGGGCATTCTGGGCGTGCCTTTCAACCCCCCACAAATCATGAGTTTCAGTTTGTGCTGGCGGGCGAACGAATACCTTTCCTTCGCTAACAAGCGTTTCGTCGATTTTGTCCAGACGACGGACATGTTTAAGAAGGAGTGGCCCAGGGGCCAGCGGGCGGAGTGACCGCTCCGGGCCGATAGCTGCCTTCGCGATTGGCCGCTTTCGGCCAGAAGCGGACGCTCTCCAGTGTCTACTTAATCAGCGGTGATTCGGGGGCTGGGGGGTTATACATAGTTGATTGCCAAGCTAATCCCAAGCTCGAATTGCTGAAACCCCACGCGCCTGACGTAAACCCAAAAGTTATCCTTTGGCTCATATTGCTCCATGCAAACACTGTGTTCCTGGCACAGTTCATCTTCGTCGATCAGGATGCGATCCCAATCGAAGTCAGGGTTCTTGGAAATGGTATAGCTAGGGTAAGGTTTGTCGAGATCGAAGTGGATCGAGTACACGAACAACGGAGATTCCCACGGCATGTGGGTTTCGTACAACCGCATCAGTTCGGGCATCTGTGCTTTACAGTGCTGTTCGGCAAACGCCAGTGCCTGGGGCAAATCATCCCACGTAGCCTTGACCGCGCGTTGCGCAGCGGCGAGCCTGGCGTAAGGTGGCTCGTCATTGTGGTGCTGGACGTAAATCAATCGGCTGCCGAACTGGAATTCGCATTGCCAGACACCAGAGGGAGCACGCCAGTGGCCAAGCATGGATTCGGTCAGTAGATTGATGTCCATATCGGTACCACACAGATGGCAAAGTGCTCAGTTTACCCTCTCAAATATCAGCCTGGGAATGCGTAGGCGTTTGGGCTATTTGTCCGACATCCACGGGATCTGACCGGCAGCTTTGGGTCGAAAGCGGCCTTTCTCTGACAACATCGCACTAGCCCGCACTTAACCCCCACAACACATCCAGCACATGTTGCGTCGGCCGCTCGACGCCCCCACCACGGTGGGCAATACCGAGTTGACGCCACAATAAGGGCTGTAATGGCCGCATGACGATCCTGATATCGGGCAATGGCGTGGAGGCTTCATGCGGCAACAACGTCGCACCATAACCGGCCGCCACTAGGCTTTTGATCGCATCGTTGTAGTTCAGTTGAATACGCGGCGTGGGCTGCCGTCCATCACTGGCGAACCACTCCGAGATCAAGCGCGAAAGCCGAGTAGTGTTGTCATTCAGAATCAATGGCTGAGCTGCCAGCCAACCGGGGGTCACGACATCCGGGCATTCCCAGCGTGCCGGCAAGAAGGCCATGACCGGGTCCCGCCGCCATGGCTCGATCCGCAATTCCTTCACCGGGGTCTGTGGCAGCGCGACCAGACCGATCTCCAAAGAGCCCTCGGCAAGCTTCTTCAAAGTTTCCTGTGACGTGAGCACCGTGACCTGCACATCGATAGCGGGATGACGCTGGCTCAACGTCTCCAAAGCTTGCGGCATCAACTGTGCGATAGCCCCTGTGGAGGCACCCAGCCGCACACGCCCGGCCAAGCCCTGCACCTGACGCTCCACGTCCTCAAGCGCCTGCTCTGCATCTGCCAACAGGCGCCGCGCGCGTTCCACCAGTGTTTCCCCAATCGCCGAAGGCTGAACGCGCCCACGCGTGCGCGACAACAGCTTGCCGCCAACCCGTGACTCCAGGTCGGCGATATGCAAACTGACCGTAGGTGGTGCGAGGTGTAGCACACGGGCCGCCTCGGCAAACGAACCCAGGTCGGCAATGGCCACCAACGTGCGCAGACGGTCCAGGCTGATTTCGCGCATGAGTCATTCCTTGTTCAGAAAAACTGAATTTCATCGTTAGTAAATTCAACTTTTCCTATCTTGCCCCCGCACTGAAGATTGGAACTCCTGATTCCTATGTCCGAGAGCATTCCATGGCAAGTCCCCTTATATTCATCGACGGCGACCAAGGCACAACCGGGTTGCAAATCCATCAACGTCTAAGCGACCGGACCGATCTGCGGCTCATCACGCTCAGCCCCGAACACCGCAAGGATCCGCAACGTCGCGCCGAAATCATCAACGCCTGCGACATCGCGATTCTCTGCTTGCCCGATCAAGCCGCCCGCGACGCTGTAGTGAGCATCGAAAACCCCGCCGTTCGGGTGATCGATGCGAGTTCGGCGCACCGCACTCATCCAGACTGGACCTATGGTTTTGCGGAGATGAACTCGCAGCAGGCCCAACGCATCGCCACGGCGCGGCGGGTCAGCAATCCCGGTTGCTATCCCACGGGGGCGATAGGGCTGCTGCGCCCATTGCTGGAGGCCGGGCTGCTGCCCAGGGACCTCCCGACGAGCATTCATGCTGTGTCGGGCTATTCAGGAAAAGGGCGCGTCGGAGTGCAAGAGCATGAGGGAGAAGGCGCATCACAGGCGCCGTCTTTTCAGGTTTATGGTCTGGGGCTGGCACACAAACATATTCCGGAGATTCAGCAGCAAAGCGGTCTGATGGAGCGGCCGATGTTTGTGCCGGCCTATGGGGCTTTTCGGCAGGGGATCGTGCTGACCATACCGTTGCAACTTCGGTTGTTGGCGTCGGGCGTGGATGCGGTGCGGTTGCATGCGTGTCTTATGCAGCACTACATCGATGCGGACCATGTACAGGTGATGTCGATGCAGGAGGCTAAAGGGTTGACGCACCTTGATCCTCAGGCGCTTAACGGGACTGATAGTTTGCGATTGATGGTGTTTGAAAATGATGAGACGGGGCAGGTTTTGTTGGCTGCGGTATTTGACAATCTTGGGAAGGGAGCCGCTGGAGCGGCGGTGCAGAATCTGGATTTGATGGTTGCAGGAATATGACTCCGACTACCCACTGGCCCTCGAGTCTACGGTTCGAGTTTTCGAGCGGTTGTTTCCTCTCTGCTCATGGTCTGGCAACGACGGCATTAAACGAATCGAAAACAGAATCTACGCGTGTCAGCAGTTTGCAATCCAGTCAGGCGTGGGGTTAAACGGTCGTTCACGACAGGCATCAATTGGCCGGTTAGCGACGGTCTGACTTCGACCGTCGCTATGCATGATCAAACCTCAGTCTGTTCCGCCATCTCCAGGGCGTCATCGACCTCAATCCCCAGATATCGAACAGTGCTCTCCAGCTTCGTATGGCCGAGCAGCAACTGAACCGCCCGTAGGTTCTTCGTTCTGCGATAGATTAGTGATGCCTTCGTACGTCTCATTGTGTGAGTGCCATACATGGCTGGATCAAGGCCTACGGCTTTCACCCAGCCTTTGACGATACGAGCGTATTGACGAGTGGATAGATGGTCTGAGGTATGTAGCCGACTAGGAAAAAGGCAGTCCTCGCTGCGTAGTTGTGCCTGATGTATCCATGCCACGAGAGCTGACCGTGTTTGCTCAGTGATCTCAAACTGCACTGGTCGCTGCGTTTTCTGCTGCATCACCATGGCTCGTGATGATACGTGTTCGCCATTGGCGACATCGCGCACGCGGAGCTTGGTTAAGTCGCAGGCTCGAAGCTTACTGTCGATGGCCAGATCGAAGAGAGCCAGATCCCGGGTTCTTTCCGCAATTTGAAGCCTTACTCGGATGGCCCAGATATCTCTCAGTCGGAGTGCGGCTTTCTGCCCGACTAGTTTTCCTTTGTTCCAGGGCTGACGGCCGCAGGTAGCGATGATGTTCATAACAAGTCCTCCACGTGTGGAAAGACAAGGATGGCTAATCAGAGCGACGGTCGCTCACCGGCCAAGAGTAGTCTCTTAGAGGGGTCTAAGAAACCGGGGGGAACTTAAGTGTAGGAAATTTCTCACGCGCCCTTGAACTTTAATGAGCAACAGTTGTTCATAGGAGAGTTGCCTGTCAGAGGCAATTCTCGCAGATCACGTGCCGTTCTGGTGCATGCTGCACCCGCAGGAAGATTTCACAGGGATGCGAAATGAAAGTATGTTTCCGGCCTAAGGAGTACCTGGCCCGTTTCGGTACGTTGTACTTGCCTGTTAGAAAACTGCCACCGTCCCTTCATTCGGTGGCCGTATTGTTGTTCGGTTTGATCAGCAGTTTCGGCGTGCAGGCCGCTGACCCTCCCGCACCTGCCCAACAGTTGCTATTGCAGCAGGACCGCGAGCGAGCGTTGCGCGAGCAACTTGAGCCGTCGCCGGATGTGCGCCTTGAGGCGCCGCCCTCATCCTCCGCCGGGGTTTTGCTCGAGAAGCGCGAATCCCCCTGTTTCCTGATTCGTCAGGTCGTCTTGAACGGCGAGTTGGCTGAAGATTTTCAATGGGCACTGCGCAGCGCCGATCCCAAAAATGACCCGGCCACCGGTCAATGTCTGGGTGCCCAAGGCATCAACCTGACGATGAAGCGAATCCAGAATGCAATCATCGAGCGCGGGTTTGTCACGACACGCGTGCTTGCACCGCCTCAGGATTTAAACAGCGGTGTGCTGCAACTGACCCTGATTCCGGGGCGCATTCATTCCATCCGCTTCGCCGAAGGCACCTCTACCCGAGCCAATGCCTGGAACGCGGTGCCTGCCAAAACAGGTGACCTGCTGAACCTGCGTGATCTTGAGCAAGCGTTGGAAAACTTCAAACGCGTGCCCACGGCTGAGGCGGATATCCAAATCGCCGCGGCCCAGGGGATGGACGCAAAGCCGGGCGACAGTGACTTGGTTATCGCATGGAAACAGGCACTTCCCGTGCGTTTGAGCGTGTCGGTAGATGATTCGGGAACCGACGCCACAGGTAAATACCTGG
The DNA here is from genome assembly GCF_003852275.1 of Pseudomonas sp. R4-39-08. Classification (NCBI taxonomy): domain Bacteria; kingdom Pseudomonadati; phylum Pseudomonadota; class Gammaproteobacteria; order Pseudomonadales; family Pseudomonadaceae; genus Pseudomonas; species Pseudomonas sp. R4-39-08. Next base: position 3,147,340 of record NZ_CP027733.1, on the reverse strand, counting down.
GTTCGGCTTCGGTGTCGTTGGACAACCTGCTGAGCCTGAACGATTTGTTCTACGCCAGCTTCAACCACGACTTGGGCGGGGGGACGCGGGTAATCGTGGTTCCAAGGGCCATACCTTGCACTACTCTGTCCCCTACGGTTATTGGCTGTTTGGCGTCACGTCCAGCGAGTATGACTATCACCAGACGGTCGCTGGGGCCAACCAGACTTACAAGTACACCGGAGAAAGCAAAAACAATGAGATCAGCGCGTCTCGCTTGCTGTATCGCGATGCCGTGCGCAAAACCACGCTCAAGCTCAGTGGCTGGACGCGCACTTCGCAAAACTATATCGACGATACCGAGATCGAAATTCAGCGCCGACGCATGGCAGGCTGGGCGCTGGGGCTGAGTCATCGGGAGTTCATCGGTACCGCCACGCTCGATCTGGGCACCAGCTATCGCCGGGGCACAGGTGCGCGCAACGCAATCGCTGCGCCTGAGGAGGCGTTTGACGAAGGGACCTCGCGTTCGCAGATCATCAACGCCGACGCGCAATTTTCCGTACCGTTTGGCCTTGCCACGCAGCGCTTGCGTTACACCGCGGCCTGGCGTGCGCAGTGGAACCGCACGGCGTTGGTGCCGCAGGATCGTTTCTCGATCGGCGGGCGCTACAGCGTGCGCGGGTTTGACGGTGAAAACATTTTGTCGGCCGACCGTGGTTGGCTGGTGCGTAACGACCTCGGCCTAGCGCTGGGCAACTCCGGGCAGGAAACCTACCTGGGTGTTGACTACGGCAAGGTGGGCGGGCCTTCAAGCCAATACCTCATTGGTGATCATCTGGCCGGGTACGTGGTGGGGTTGCGCGGTGGCTACCGGCAAGTGTCTTACGACGTGTTTGTCGGTCAACCGATCAGCAAACCCAAGGGCTTCGAGACTGCCAGTACCACGGCAGGTTTCAGCCTGACGTGGTCGATGTGAGGGTTTGCCATGCAACTCGATAACCTTGAGCTGATCGCGCCGGCGTTCAGCGAAAAGCCATGGAACGAGGCCCAGGCGCTGGGTGCCGCCGTATGGCTGTGGATGCATTCGGCGAGCCATCGCGATGTGCCGCTGCACACCCTGAACGCGCTGCTGTTGCCAGCTATTGCCAACCGCCAGTTCATCATCGGCTACGAATCGGGGCGCCCGGTGTTTTACGCCGCCTGGTGTTGGTTCAGCGTCGAGGCCGAGCAGCGCTATGTGCAAAATCCTGCCATCAGCCTGCCTGCGCACGACTGGAACAGCGGCGAGCGACTGTGGTTCCTGGACTGGGTGGCGCCTTTTGGTCACAGCGCCCGCCTTGCACGCTTAGTGCAGCGCCATTTGTTTGCCGACAACCGGTTCAGCGCTCTGTATCACCGGGGCAACGAGCGCGGGTTACGGATCAAGCGGTTTCAAGGTGCTGCTCTGGCGCGCTTGAAGTGGCCGATCGCGGCCGTTGCCCGCCAATCGTAGTACTTGCGGCATTTTAGAGCTTTCAAGACACAGGGATCGTCATGAACAAACACCTCTACAGGATCGTTTTTAACAAAGCCCGTGGCCTGCTGATGGTAGTGGCCGAAAACGTGCTGGGCAGCAAAAAAAACTCAGGCACCGGGATCGGTGTCGCCCCTGTCGTCTTGAACACTGTGCTGACACTGCGTCCCCTGCGGTTCTCATTGATGGCGGCGTTGGGCTTGATCACATTGGCCTCGCCGCTGGCCTGGGGCGATATTGTGGCTGACCGTGGCGCTGCGCCCGGCCAGCAACCGGTGATTATCAACGCCGCAAACGGTGTGCCCCAAGTCAACATTCAGGCCCCGAGTGCGGAAGGGGTGTCACGTAACACCTACAGCCAGTTCGACGTTAATGCCCAAGGCGCGATCCTCAACAATGCGCGCACCAATACCCAAACTCAGCTGGGTGGCTGGATCGAGGGCAATGCGCATTTGGCCGGCGGTACGGCGCGGGTGATCCTTAATGAGGTCAACAGCAGCAACCCCAGCCAATTGCGTGGTTACATCGAAGTCGCCGGTGACCGAGCCCAGGTGGTGATCGCCAACCCGTCGGGCATCGCCTGTGACGGCTGTGGTTTTATCAACGCTAACCGTGCCACCTTGACCAGCGGCAGTGCGCAGCTGCAGGACGGCCAATTGCAAGGCTACCGCGTTGAAAGCGGCAAGGTGGTTATCTCCGGCAAGGGCCTGGACGCATCGCAGACCGACTTTACCGATGTCATCGCACGCTCGGTCGAGGTCAATGCCGGTATCTGGGCCAAGGACCTGCGGGTGACCAGTGGCGCCAACCAGGTCAATGCCGACAATACCCAGGCGACGGTCATCAACGGTTCCGGCGATAAGCCCCAGGTCGCCATTGACGTGGCGCAGCTGGGTGGCATGTATGCCGGCAAAATCAAGTTGGTGGGTACCGAAGCCGGCCTGGGCGTGCGCAATGCCGGGCAAATAGGTTCGAGTGCCGGAGATGTGGTCATCAGCGCCGACGGGCGCCTGGGCAACAGCGGGCAAATCAGCAGCAGTCAGAACCTGCAGGTGGACAGCCAGCTGGGCATCGATAACAGCGGTTCGCTGTACAGCAAGGGCGCCGCGACGCTGTCCAGTCGTGGCGATATCAACAACCAAGGGGTGGTGGCTGCGCAGCAGGACTTGACCCTGACTGCCCAAACCATCGACAACGCCAGCAAGTCGATATTGGGCGCAGGTGTGGCAACTGACGGCGCGGTCAGTGGCAATGGCGCACTGCGCGTCAGCGCCAGCCAGACGCTCAAGCACCAAGGCTCGGCGATTGCTGCCGGGGATCTGCAGTTGAGCGCCGAGAACCTTGACCTCAATGCGAGTAAGACCGCTGCGCACAATGTCATGCTCACTGCCCGCACGGGCGGCGCTGACTTAAGCGGTGCAGCGTTGGACGCGACAGGGACGTTGAGCACAGCGGTGCGACAAACCCTGACCACCGACAGTGCCAAAATCAACACCGAAGGTGTGCAATTGGCCGCCGGCAGCCTGTCCAACCGCCGAGGCGAAATCGTCCAGGTCGGCAAGGGCGCCACGGTGATTGCTGTGTCCGACAGCCTGGATAACACCGAAGGACGCATCGCCAGCAATGCGACCGACGTACGCCTTTCGGCGGCGCGCCTGTCCAATGCCAAGGGCAGGATCGAGCATGCCGGCACGGGCAGCCTGACCCTTCAGGGCCAGGCGCTGACAGGTGCCCAAGGCAGCCTGCAGAGCAATGGTCTACTGCAAGTCACCGTTGCCGACGCGGTACTGGACGGCGCCACCACCGTAGCCCGGCAGATTCAAATCGACACCAACCAACTGTCCAATCGGCAGGGGAACATCCTGCAGACCGGCGCGGGCACGTTGCGCATCAACACCATGGGCCTGCTGGACAACACGGGCGCCACAGTGACCAGTGACAGTGATATCAGCCTGACGGCTGATCGCTTGCTTAATCAAGGCGGCGCGGTTCAGGCGGCGGTGGCCGGCAACCTCGAGGTCACCGCGCATACGCTGTTGGACAACAGTGCAGGCACGCTGGCCGCAGCCAAGGGCGCACAGTTGAGTACCGGGCAGTTGCTCAACGCGCAAGGCAAGATCACTGCGGGCGACAGCCTCACGCTGTCCGGCGGGCAGGTGAACAATGACCACGGCACGCTGGCGGCCATCGGCGCACTCAGTGTCAGCGCCGACGCATTGCGTAACCGGCAGGGCACCGTGGGTTCGGTCGGCGGGCCGCTGGTGCTGACGGTGAGCCAGGGCGCGTTCGATAACATCGGCGGTGTGGTGCAGGCCCGGCAAGGCGTGACAATTACCAGCCTGGGCCTGAATAACGACGATGGGTTGATCAGTGGCGCGGCCTTGTTGCTCGACAGTGCCGGGCAAGGCCTGTCAAACCAGCGCGGCGCCATTATCGGCAGCGGCACCGTGGACCTGCGCAGTGGTGAGCTCAAGAACCAGGCCGGGCTTATCCAGGGTAGCGGTGCGATCACACTCGACACCCATGGGCAAACGTTGACCAATACTGACTCGGGCAGCGCCAATGGCATCCTCGGGCAGGCCGGTATCACGCTGCGCTCCGGCAACCTGAACAACAACGCCGGCTTTATCGGCAGTAAAGGCGACGTGGCGATCCATGCCGCGCAGGTCGATAACCTCGACGCCGGTGTACTCAGCAGTGAAAAGAGCCTGCTGCTAACCGCTGGCGGCCTGAGCAATCGCGGCGGCCAGCTGCAGAGCCTGGGGAACGCGCGGCTGGACATCGGCAGCGGTCACCTCGATAACGTCGGCGGCCTGCTGCGTGCCGGGGGCACCTTGACGGTCGATGCAGGACAGTTGGATAACCAGCAGACCCAAGGGAGCAACCAGGGCGTAGAGGGGCAGTCGTTAGCCCTGAACCTGGCGCAGTTGCTTAACCGCTCGGGTGCCATTCGTGCCGACCAGTTGCTGAGCGTCAACAGTACCGGGCAGTTGGACAACAGTGCGGGCCTGATCTCGTCGAGCAAGCAAGTGTCGATCAACGCAGACCAAGCGCTGCTCAACAGTGCCGGTACATTGATCGCCGGAGAACGGCTCGGCCTGACCAGCGCCAGCCTCAGTGGCGATGGCCGCGTTTTTAGCCTGGGCGACATCAGCCTCAACCTGGCTTCGGGGTTGGTCAATACCGGCAAACTGCAAGCCAACGGTAATCTAGAGGTGACCCTGCAAGGCACGCTCGACAACCAGGGTGGGGTTCAGGCCGGCAAGCAATTGCGGGTATCGAGCGGTGGGGTTGAAAACCGCGCCAACGGTGAGATCAGTGCGGCGCAATTGACCCTCGATGTGGGGGATACCCTGAATAACCGTGGCTTGATCGATGCCCAGATCACCCGAATCAATACCCAGGTGCTCAACAACCTTGGCAGCGGCCGTATTTATGGTGATCACGTATCCATTGCGGCGGGGCAACTGACCAATGATGTGGAAGATGCCCGAGCGGCCGTGATCGCCGCGCGCGAACGCCTGGACATTGGCGTCGGGACGCTGGTCAACCGTGAGCACGCCATGCTTTTCAGTGCCGGTGACTTGTTGATCGGCGGCGCGCTGGATGCCCAAGGCCAGGCCACCGGCCAGGCCAGGCTGGTGCATAACGCCAGCGCAAGTATCGAAGCACTCGGCGGGCTGAGCCTTAACAGTGCCGAGTTGCGAAATACCAACGAACACTTCAGCACCCAAGTGGTTGAGGTCAGCCGCGAAGGCGTCCAGGAGTTCCAGCACACCGGCTCTGCCAATCGCTATCGCCCGGATCAGATCTCACTCTACAACGACGAAGTCAGCCACTTGGTCAGCCCCGAGGGCGTGGCCGATAACTACAACCGCTACGACTACACTCGTACCACTACCCAGACCCAGATCCTCACCTCGGACCCGAGTGAAATCCTTTCCGGCGGCTCAATGCTGCTGACCGCCAATTCGGTGTTGAACGACAAGAGCCGGATCATCGCTGGCGGCACGTTGGTGGGCACTATCGGACAGCTCAACAACACCGAAGTCACCGGGCAGCAGACGGTGACGGACAGTGGCACGTTCAGCCATTTGTATCGCATCCATCGCAAGGGCCGTGACCGTCAGGGCCGTTCGACAGCCGCCTACAACCCGGCCGCCAGCGTCACGGATATTTTCCTGCGGCCAACCCAGTACCTGCAAAACACCGCCCATACTGGCAGTGGCCTGCAACTCGGCACTCGCCTGACCAGTAGCGTCGATCAGGCTGCCGGCGGTGCCAGTGCGGCCAAGGTCAATGTGGGCAATGGCCGAGCGCCTGGCCCGGTGCTGGAAGTGGCGGCGCTGCAAGCGACGGCGGCGGGAGGCGTAGGTGAGTCAATCCGTACCGGCGGGCTTAATGTGCAGGTGCCGGACAACAGCCTGTTCCACCTCAATCCCCAGGCCAACCCGAACTATCTGGTGGAGAGCGACCCGCGTTTCACCAGTTATCGTTCCTGGCTGTCTTCCAACTACATGCTGGATCGGCTGCAACTGGATCCGGGCCTGACCCTTACGCGGCTGGGCGATGGTTTCTATGAGCAAAAACTGATCCGCGAACAGATCGCCCAACTCACCGGCAGACGCTTCCTCGATGGCTACGCCAATGATGAGACCCAGTACCGCGCGTTGCTCGACAGTGCGCTGACCTACGCCGGCAAGTGGAAGCTGGTGCCGGGTGTGGCGCTCAGCCCTGAGCAAATGGCCCAGTTGACCAGCGACATCGTCTGGCTGGTGAAGAAGGACGTGACCCTTGCCGACGGCAGCGTGACGCAGGCGTTGGTGCCGCAGGTGTATGTGCGGGTGCGCGACGGCGACCTGGATGGCTCCGGTGCACTGATGGCGGGCAACGTGGTCGACCTCAAGCTACAAGGCGACCTGGTTAACCGCGGCACGATCGCCGGGCGCAGTGTGCTGGCGATTTCCGCCGACAACCTGCAGAACCTGGGCGGGCGCCTGTCCGGTGGCGAGGTGGAGGTAAAAGCCCGCACCGACTTGAACAACCTCGGCGGGTTGATCGATGCCTCCACGCGCTTGAATACGGTTGCCGGTCGCGATATCAACATGGTGTCCACCACGCGCAACACCGAAAGTGCCCAGGGCACCGCCACGGGTATTTCGCGGGTTGCCGGGTTGTTTGTCTCCGATGCCAAGGGTGAACTGGTGGTGAACGCGGCGCGCGATATCAACCTGAGTGCGGCGCAGATCGTCAGTTCCGGCAAGGACGGCAAGACCACGGTGGTTGCTGGCCACGATATCAACCTGGGCACGGTGACCCAGAGCCGTGAACAAAGCGTGCAATGGAACGCCAGCAACTGGCGCAAGGACGCGAGCCGCACCGATGTCGGCAGTGTTATCCAGGGTGAGGGCGAGGTACGCCTGATCGCGGACAATGACCTTAATGCCCGAGGCGCCAAGGTTGTCAGCGAGCAGGGCGGGGTCACCGTTTCGACAGGCCGCGACGTCAATTTAAGCACCAGCCAGAGCTACAACTTTGTCGACGAGGCCCATAGGGTCACCGGCAGTAACAGCTTGTTCTCCAGCAAGACCACTACAACCCGCGACACCGTGAGTGAAACCCGCGCCCAGGCCACCACCCTCAGTGGCGAGACCGCGTGGGTCAAGGCCGACAATGACTTGAATGTGCGCGGCAGTAACGTGGTCTCCACCAGTGGCACCACCCTGGTGGCCGGGCACGATGTGAATGTGGTGGCCGCCACCGACCAGCTCAGCGAACAGCACTTCAAGGAGGTCAAGCAAAGCGGGCTGTTCAGCGGTGGCGCCATCGCGGTGACCATCGGCAGCCAGCAGCGCAGCGACAAAAACCGCACCGACAGTGAAACGGCGGCGGCCAGCACCATCGGCGCCACCGATGGCAACGTGAGTATCCTGGCCGGCAATGCCTACCGCCAGGTCGGCAGCCAAGTGACGGCGCCCAAGGGCGATGTGAACATTGCCGCGCGGTTGGTCGATATCCTTGAGGCCCGTGACCAGCAACACATCACCCAGGAGACCAAGTTCAAGCAAGGCGGCCTCACGATTACCGTAACCAACCCGGTAATCGAAGCCGTGCAGACCGCCCAGCGCATGAAAACCGCGTCCGACCGCACCGATGATGGCCGGCTCAAAACCCTGGCGCTGGTCAATACCCTGATGGGGGCGGGCAACGGCTATATCCAGTATGACAAGGACCCGTCAATGGCCGGCGGCATCAATATCAGCATTTCGGCCGGCACCAGCAAGAAGGAGAGTAAAACCGAGCAGACCTCCAATTCGGCCGCCAGCTCGTCGGTGTTGGCCGGTGGTGATGTCAACATTACCGCGGCCGGCGCCGGCAAGAACAGCAACCTGACCGTACAAGGCAGCCAGATCACCGCCGGCCATGACGTTAACCTCAAGGCCGACGGCGCTATTGCCTTGCTGGCCGCGCAAAACACGGTGCAACAGCGCACGACCGAAAAGGGCAGCAACGCCAGCCTTGGGATTGGCATTGCCATCGGCGGCCAAACCAACGGCATCAGCTTTAACGCCGGAGCGTCCCAGAACCGTGGCAAGGCCGATGGCGATGATGTGGTCTGGAGCAATACCCATGTGGACGCCGGTAATAAGGTCTCGCTCGATTCCGGTGGCGATACCCGACTCAAGGGCGCAGTGGTGAGCGGCAAGCAAGTCACGGCCGATGTGGGCGGTGATTTCAGTGTCGAAAGCCTGCAGGACACCAGTACCTACAAGGCCAAACAGACTAGCCTGGGCGTGGGCGTGAGTATTTGCGTGCCGCCATTCTGCATCGGCTCATCGAGCTTCACGTTGAGTCAGAACAAAGGCATTCAGAAATCCAACTTTGAAAGTGTCACTGAGCAGAGCGGCATTCGGGCCGGCGACGGTGGTTTTGATATCCGGGTCAAGGGCAACACCCACTTGGTGGGCGGCGTGATCGCCAGCAACGACAAGGCAATTGCCGATGGCAAGAACAGCTTGAGTACCGGCTCATTGACCACCGCTGACCTGCACAACAGCGCCAAGGCCAGCGCCGACAGCAGTGGGCTCACCCTCAGCAGCGACTTTGTCGGCCAGGGCATGTACGGCGCCAGCAAGGCCTTGTTCAGCAACTACCTGGATGCAGGGAAGGCTTCGGACTCTTCCGAGGGCAACACGCTGAGCGCGGTGAGTTCCGGCAATATCCTCATTACTGATGCCTACCGCCAGCAGCAATTGACCGGCCGTGATGCTAGTCAAACCGTGGCCAGCCTTAACCGTGACACCGCCCATTCCCATGTTGGCGCCGAGCGTCAGGACCTGGACAAACTGCAGCGTACCGCCGAGGCGGAGCAGTCGATCAAGAATGAGGCCTATCGCCAAGGGGTGCAGTTTACCGATGAGGCGTATCGCACCATGTTCAAAACGCCGCCACAGATGTTGGCGCTGGAGCTGGATGAACAGGGCAATGTGAAGGAAGGCGCGGACCACAAGCCGTTGTTCCGTGTAGTGGGTGATGCAGAAAGGCAACACCTGCGGGCGGATGAAAGCAACGTGGTCAACGTAGCCCTCAATGGCATTTTCAACGACGACAAAGCCGCGGCTAAATACGCGGCTCAGCATCGCGACCCTGGCGCGACCGGGCCACAGTATTTCATGTGGTTTCCCAAGGCGGGCAATACCCTGTCGGAGCTGTTGATTGCCGGGTATCAGAAGGCGATGGATAACGACTTTTTCGGCTTGACCAACTACACCGCGGCCTCGCGCCAGCTGCAGCTCGACTATGGCGCCACTGGCTTGCACCTGACTGAACACAGTCGCGGCACTATGACCGGCGGCAACTCCCGACAATCCATTTACAACATGCCAGATGCTGCCGGGTTACTCAGCAAGACTACGGTGTATAACTTCGGTGGAGCGTTCAATGTTTACACCGCCGATGAACAGTTGGCCTATTTGCAAAACCGTTCGGCCGTCACCGACCCAGTCGAACAGGCGAAGATGGTTCTTAAATACGAAGTTCATAACAACGACCCGGTGGGCAGGTGGTTCTTCATGGGCAATAACCCGGGTACTGGCGGCGTAATACCTGAGGGCAGCAGCTTGCTCAAGGAGTTGGGCAATGTCTTCACCGGTGATACGACCATGCACAGCTGTTATGGCAGTGGTGCGCAAGCCTGCGCAAGATATTGGCCGCAAGGCAAGCCGGTGCTGGTGCCTGTCAGCCCGAGAAAATAAGGAGATTGATCATGTGGCTTAAACCTATGGCATTGGCGCTGCTGCTTGCTCCCCTCGTCACCGCCTGTTTAAGCGAGCCCTTTCAGCCCCCGGCGGCTGATGCGGATTTATGGGAGAAACCCGGCGCGAGCAGCAAGGATGTCTTGGCCTCCATGTTGGCTTGCGGTGAGAAGAATGGCTCCGGCATCGATCCCAATGCCAGCTTCCAGGAGCGGGCGCAGCGCTTTGTGTGTATGAAGCGCTCGGGCTACACCCGGCGTGATGGTTTTGACGTCTGTGCGTTGCGCACCCAAGAACCGTTGAAGGCCTGTGAGTCGGCGCAATGAAACCACAAAAAAACCGCCCTCTTTTCGAGGGTTCGTCACTCAACACGATAGGGACATCACCTGTGAAATATGCAATCTGCGCCACCTTGCTGCTGTTACTGAGCGGCTGTCTGACCATGTCGGGTGAGTACACCGTGACGGCTCAGGATGCCTCCGGCGCCCCGTTAACCAAGCTCGGCACGTTCACCGCCGAGGGCCATAACATTTACCCCATACGCAATGCGTTCTGCCTCAATGCGCCGGGGGCGACGGTCATCATTCGCAATGCCCGGACCGGCGAGGAACTGAGCAGCGAAAGCCCTTATCACTGCCGTTAAGCCTCAAAAAAGGACTTCCATGAGAGCGTTTCTGATAGCCGGCCTGGCCGTGGCCGTGAGTGGCTGCGGCAATATTTCCAATATCCGTGCTTACAACACGCCCTATGTTGAACCCACAGCAGGGGATACCGCACGCTTGCGCGTGATCACCAATGGCGTGGCGCGCGGTGTGCCGGGCCGTGACTGCATCGACTGGCGTGTGCCTGGCGCCGGGGTGATGGCCGTGTCCGAATCCGGCTTTGCGGGTCAGAATAATGGCCGCAGCCTGGGCATGCCCGAGAGCAACCGCCGGGTGGAGGCGCAAGGCTCGGCGCGTAGCGAACTGAAGGTGCCGGCGAACAAGCCTTTTGCCATGAACTTCCAGAGTGAGGGCTATGTTTCTGGCGGCAATTCCTATAGCTGCAGGCAGAGCTTTCACTTCACCCCCAAGGCCGGGCAAGATTACGAACTGATCCTGCTGGACGGTGGCCAGTGCCTGGTCGCGTTGCAGCGCTTAAACCCAGCTGGAAAACCTGAAAACGAGCCTGTTGAGAAGGCAGGGCTGTGTAGAGCATTGGATGCCTTTTAGCTTAGCGTATTCAGAATTCCAGCGATAGGTGGCTATCCGGACATTGCGGATAGTTCAAACCTAAACGTGAGCCGAATCAATGCGCATCGGGGGCGTGGCCTTTAGCCGACTTGACATACCAGGCGTATCCAAGAGGCAGAGAAGTGAGCCAGCTTGCACTTGCGGAGGAGGCAAGCTGGGCGAAACCAGAACCGAGTCGGTCGTCCGCTTTTGGCCGATAGCCGCCTGCCGCATCGGCCCTGCCTGATCATGACAAGGCGTATTATTGTGAACCTGAAATCCGACGTGCCAACATCGAAGTCTGAGAAAGCTCGCCAATTTAAATCTGCCTTCAATAACGCGCAGCTAAATATCACCTGAACCACGATCGCGGATCAGGTCATTTAAACCGAGCTGCTTCAGCCTTTACATTCAGACCCAACACATCTCGTAAGGATTCGTTATCCGGCCATTGCCGATGCATTAACCACCAAACGCATGCTTGGCCAATGGCCCGACTAATGGCTCCTATGCCTTGAAGGTGGACGGTGCACAGCTTGTCCTTTTCAGATTTCTCTGACGGGGTCTCATTGTGGCCGTGCGTTTCAAGCGATAACAGTCGGTAAAACACCGTATACAAATCCAGAATGCCAGCTTCTTTTGCTTGCTCCTCGACGCTTCTGCGTTTGCGGCTCGGCTTTGCCTGCTCATTGGCCAAGTAATCAGCTGTCACGTCCTCTCCTGTATGGCGGTCACGGATCTTGGCGGTGCCTGCTTTCAAATTGATCCTGAGGGCTTTCGCCATTTCCGCTGGACCTGCACCGATCTGAAGTTCCGCACTTTCAACCGATCTGATGGCCCAGGAGACCGTGATCAACTGTTCAAGCAAGCTACGGCTCAAGATTCCCAAGCAGGCCGCATTGCGAGCGGCGCCTAACGCCGCTGCTCCACTCACCAGATCTGCCGCACGCTTCAACTGCTGACGAACAAAGGTGTCACGCGGATCAGCCGATCCGGAGGCCTCCATCTGGGAGGAGGCAATGAGGAAGGTCGATTGGGTTTTCAACGACTCAACCGGTCCATCCATATCTGCTGATGGGGGGTTCATTCAGTTCGAAGGCCTTCTGATCTGTGGGATGCAGGCAATATTTAAGAGATACATTTTTCACCGGATAGCGGCAATAATCCCTCAGGCGTGCCCCTCCGGTGCAGCAAGTACGCGATATCTTACGCCCTCGCTTGTACGATGTCCTATCACACGGTATTACTACGTCTTCCCCACAAAAATAAAATCACGGAGACCGCTATATGGACTCATCCCTGTCCGCCCAACCTCAAAGCCTTGACCCCGCAAAGGGCAACACCCGCCGCAGCTTCCTGAAAAAATCCCTCGCTGTTTCCGCTACGCTCGCCACCGTCGGCAGCACCACACTGACCCGGCTCTCCGAGGCCGCCGAACCCTTGAGCCAGCGTTACCCTGATCCCCTGGTCCACATCCTCGACGGCAGTTTTCTCGAGCTACGCGTATTCAACGCCAGCGTTGAAAAACTCGCCACCGGTATGCGCTGGGCCGAAGGGCCGGTGTGGGTCGGTGATGGCCGCTATTTGTTGGTCAGCGACATTCCCAATAATCGCATCATGCGCTGGGACGAAATCAGCGACACCTTCAGCGTTTACCGCGAACACTCGAATTTCTCCAACGGCATGTGCCGGGATCGCCAGGGGCGTCTGATCGTCTGCGAAGGCTCGACCACCACCAGCGAAGGCCGTCGCATCACGCGCACCGAATACAATGGCACGATCACGGTGCTGGCCGACAGCTTCGACGGCAAGCGCTTCAATTCGCCCAACGACATCGTCTGCAAGAGTGACGGCTCGATCTGGTTCACTGACCCGCCATTCCAGACCGGCAACAACTACGAAGGGCACAAAATCACCCCGGCCCAGCCCCACGCCGTGTACCGCATCGACGGCGAGAGCCAAGCAGTCACGCGGGTAATCGACGACCTCAATGGCCCCAACGGCCTGTGCTTTTCTCCCGATGAGAAAACCCTGTACGTCGTCGAAGGTCGCGCCAAGCCCAATCGTCTGATCTGGGCGATTGCCATGAAGGACGACGGCACACTGGGCGAACGGCGCAAGCACATCGAGGGGCTGGACTATGCCGCAATCGACGGCATCAAATGCGACGAAGCGGGCAACCTGTGGTGCGGCTGGGGCGGCAATGGGGATCCCAAGGCTGACCTGGAAAAACTCGATGGCGTGCGCGTGTTCAATCCGCAGGGCAAGGCCATCGGGCACATTTCGCTGCCAGAGCGCTGCCCGAATGTGTGCTTTGGGGGGCGTGAAGGGAATCGGCTGTTCATGGCCAGTAGTCATTCGATCTACGCGCTGTTTGTGAATACGCGTGGGGCTACGTTTGTGTTGTGAAGACGACATCCCGCCGCGCATCCGAGGATGCGCGGCCTTCAGGCCCGTTCTGACGAGCGCGCAACTTTGTCATCGTTCGCCAGCAATCCCGGCATGTAGTCTTGAAGGAACGCCACCCAGGTTTTGATTTTGGCATCGACGAATTTTCGTGAAGGGTAGATCGCAAACAGGTTCAACTCTTCGAAACGATATTTCGGCAGCACCCGCACCAGGGTGCCTGCCTTGAGGCCGGCCACGGCGGACGCGATCGGCTGGATGCCAATGCCCATGCCAAGCGTGATGGCGACGGTCATGGCATCGGCGGTGTTGACGTGGAACGGCGACAGCGGCGTGGTCACGGTTTCCACGCCTTCAGGCCCTTCGAAAATCCAGTGTTCAGCCGGCATGACCGTGTTGACGATTCTCAAGCAATCACGCTCACCCAGCGAACCCGGGGTGTCGGGCATTCCGCGTTTGTTCAGGTAGTCAGGCGAAGCGCACAGGATGCTGTAGGTGGTGCCCAGCCGCTGCGCAACGAAGCCCGAATCCGGCAGGTCCCGCGCCAGCACGATCGACATGTCGTAGCCTTCCTCCAGCAGATCCGGCAGCCGATTGTTCAGCGTCAAATCAAACAGTACCGAGGGATAGGTCTCTCGGTATTTTGCGATGGCGTCGATCACGTAGTGATTGCCGACGGCCGCCATGGCGTGGATTTTCAAGCGGCCCACGGGCGTGACCTGTGCGGTGCCGGCTTCCTCGTCGGCCTCCCGCAGCTCGTCCAGAATCTTCTCGCAGCGTTGCAGGTAACGTGTGCCGGCCTCGGTCAGCGCCAGGCGCCGGGTCGTGCGGTTGATCAGGCGGGTTTGCAGGCGGGCCTCGAGGTGGGTGACCGCTTTGGAAACGTGGTTCGTGGTGGTGTCCAGCAACTGGGCCGCCGCAGTAAAACTGCCGCTTTGGGCGACCGCCAGGAAACAGCGCATGGTCTGGAAAACATCCATCATTATCACCTCAAGGGAAAAAGGAACGGCCAGCGCCGTCCCTGTCGCGTACTAGTGTTTGCGCGGGATGAAACCCGGAACCCCCGTCTCGACCACCGAGTTGAAGCGTATGCGCGTGGTGATCTCTTCGCGAATTTCCTGCATGGCCCTATGGGGCAGGGTGGTGATGTTGAAGTTTTCGCGGATATGGCTCGGTGTCGCCGAGGTGGTCAGGAACGCGGCGCCGCGCTGTACCGCCCAAGCCAGCAATACTTGGGCCGGCGTGCGATGCAAATGCCGGGCGATACTGGTAATCACCTCGTCTTCCAACACGTTCGGCTCCATGCCATGCCCGAGTGGGGCAAAGGCGAGGACGACGATTCCATGCTGTTTGCAGAATTCCAGCAGTTCCCATTCCGGCAGGTAAGGGTGGGATTCGACCTGCACCACGGCAGGCTTGATCCGCGCCTGGGCGACAAGCTCCTTCAGCGCTTGGAGCGTGATATCGGACAGGCCGATAGATCCGCAACGGCCTTCATCCACCAGTTGCTCGAGCGCCCGCCAGGTGTCGATCAGCTTCACGTCATTGTCGTAGAGGACATGACCGAACGCATCGCGTGGGTCCTGATCGTCACCTGCCTTGAATGCGAAGGGCGTGTGGATCAGATAGCAATCGATGTAGTCCACCTGAAGCCGACGGCAACTGGCCTCGAACGCAGGCAATACGCGCTCGGGACGGTGGTTGGTGTTCCACAGCTTGGTGGTGATGAACAGGTCTTCGCGCCGCGCCTTGCCCGTGTCCATGAAGGCTTTGAAGGCAACGCCTACACGTTCTTCGTTGCGATACCGCTCGGCGCAATCAAAATGGCGGAACCCGGTTTCCAGCGCGTGGGTGACCGCCTCGGTGGTGACGCTGAGGTCTTTGAACAGGGTGCCGAAACCGACGGCGGGCATTTTGCCCGTGCCGTGATTCAGCGCAAATGTTGTAGCGCGCAGTTCATCGTGAAACGCTTCGTAGGACATGTCATTACTCCAATATCGAGGCCGCAGCCTCTACTGATAGGCACGTTGTGGGGCTTGGTGGCGAGCAATCCGTTGCTCACCGACGCCGACGGTGTTGCCGCCGAGGGCGACAAACAGCTGCACGATGTCGAGGTACTGCGCGGTCTTCGCGCGGACATGGCCCAGCAACGACTGTTGATAGGCGCGCTCGGCTTCCAATACCTGGAGGATGCTGGTTTCACCCAGGGCGTAGGCTTGCTGGTTCAGCCCCAGGCTGGTTTGCGCCGCTTGCAGGGCCTCTTCTTGGGCGCGCAACTCTTCGGCGTCATGGTTGATCGCTTGCAGCGTGTCCGCGACCTGGCCGAACGAGCTGATGACGGTCTGCTGATAGCCGGCCAGCGCCGCGTTGTAGCCTTCAATCGCTGCCTGCTGCTCGGCCTTGAGGCTGCCGCCATTGAAGATCGGCCCGGCGACGCCCGCCGCGAAACCCCAGAGCGCAGCAGCGCCATTGCCTGACGCCGCCTGGGCGAACGAGGCGGACAACGTCACCCGTGGATACAAATTGGCGGTGGCCACGCCGACAGCGGCGCTGGCAATGTGCAGCCCGGCCTCGGCCTGGCGTACGTCCGGGCGGTTGTGCGCCATTTCCGAGGGCAGGCTCACCGGCACGTTTGATGGCAAGGTGAATTCATCGAGATGGAAGTCCGGCGCGATCCAGTCAGCCGGTCCCTTGCCGGCCAGGATCGACAGCGCATGGCCGGCCGCCTGCCGTTGCTGGGCCAGCGGTGGCAGCAGGGTGCGGTCCTGGGCCAGACGCGTTTCGGCCAACGACACGTCGATTCGCGTGGCACTGCCGTTGAGACGGGCCGCGCGCACCAGTTCGAGGTTTTTGCTGTCATTGGCCAGCAGTTTTTCCACGGCCAGGATTTGCGCATTGGCCGAGGCCACCCGCAAGGCCTGACTGGCGACTTCGCCGGTCAGGGTCAGGTACGCCGCTTCGAAACGATGCCGTTGCAGCTCGGTAAACGCTTGCCGCTGTTCGACCAGCCGTTGATTGCCGCCGAACACATCCAGATCAAAACCGACCCTAGGCCCGACCGCGTAGATATTGGCGGTCGAAGGTGCCTGGGCGTTGTGCACGCGCTGGCGACCCGCCGTGGCGCCGAAGTCGGCTTGCGGGTACAGCGCACCTTGTGCCGCTGCCACGGCTTGAGACGCCTGGCGAAGGGTTGCGTCGGCAGCAACCAGTTCAAGGTTGCCATCAATGGCACGGCGCATTACCTGGTCCAGCTTGGCTGAGCGCAAGGCAGACCACCATTGCCCGCTGACTTTTTGACCGAGCGCAATGCGTTGCTGAGCGCCCAGACGTTGTTCGGCCTGCGGGTCGTAATGCTGCGAAGGGCTCGGTTCAGGTGCTTTGAAGTCAGGGCCAACGCTGCAGGCCGAGAGAAAAGCCAGTGCCGACAGTGCCGCGAGTTTCGGTTGGAACAGGTGGATGGATTTCATTGGGCACACTCCACGAAGCTAGTTGGCCGCAGCAGGTTTGCGAAGAAAGAGCATCAGCGGGCACACCACCAGCATGGCCACCATCAGGATCTTGAATTGGTTGACCACAGCGATGAACGCCGCCTGGTGGGTGATCAGGTGGTTGAGCCCTTCAAGCGCCTGCAGCGACAGCGGCGCGCTGCCGAAATGGGCAGCAGCGCGATAGGCCGTCACGTTGCTGGCCAGCGCCGAGTGCATCGCCTGGGTGGTGTTGAAGAAGAAAATCTGCACGATCGCCACGCCGAGAGTGCTGCCGTATACCCGCGACAGATTGAACAGGCCGGTGCCTTCGGCACGCAACGCGGGGTCGAGGGTGCTGAACGCAACCTTGGTCAGCGCCGGCATCAGGATGCCGATGCCGATTCCCTGTATCGCACCGGTTACCGCAACGGGCCAGCCGTCCATCAACGGCGAATAGCCGAGCATCAGCCAGTTGGCATAAATCACCGCTCCCGCGCCTGCCGCCACGAACAGTCGACGGTCGAAGCGCTCAGGCACACGCCCCATCAACAGGAACCCGCCGACCAGGGCGATGCCCCGTGGCAGGGTCAGCGCACCGGTGGTGTCAGGCGGGTAGCCGAGAATCTCATTGAGCATCGGCGACGTCAGGGCCATGGTCGACAGCAGCACAAAACCCACGGCGAAAAAAATGATCGTCGACAGCACGAAATTGCGATCACCCAGTAGACGCTTGTTGAGGAAATGAGCCTTTCTGGTCAATACATGCGCCAGGAACCCATACAGGCCGAGCGCACTGGCCAGCGCCTCGGCCCAGATTTCCGGCGAGTCGAACCAGTCCATGCGCTCGCCACGGTCGAGCAGCATTTGCAGGCTGATCAATGCCAGGGTGAAGGTACCAAAACCAAAGAAGTCGAACGCCGGGGCCTTCGTGGCTTTTTTCTCGGCCAGCAGCAATGCCACGACCAGGAAGATGTAGGCCGACAACGGCAGGCTGACGTAGAAAATCGGGCGCCAGTCGTAATGCTCGGCAATCCAGCCACCGATGGCCGGGCCGCTGACGATGCCCACCAGCACGATGGCCGTCCAGGTTGCGCCGAACTTCAGGCGTTTTTCGGGGGCCAACGTCTCCATGGCAATTGCCATCGACAGGGGCGCCAACACGCCACTGGCCAGGCCCTGGATGACTCGTGCGCCGATGAACGCCAGCGCAGTGCTGGAAACCGTAGCCAGCAGCAAGCCGAGCACAAAGAAGGCCAGCGCGGCTTGATACACCCGCTTCAAGCCAAAACGTGCGGTAAGCCATTGCGCGACCGGCAGGGTGATCGCGCTCGCCGCCAGGTACGCGGTGAAGATCCAGCCCGCCTGGTCGTCGGTCATCGACAGGCTGCCTTGAATCAACCGCAGTACCGCGTTCGGCAACGGCAGGTTCGCCGACTGCATGTAGGTCGCGAGCAGAACGGCCAACCTGAGCGAGCGCGCACTGCTTGCATGCGGGGTTGTCTGAGCATGGGCGTTCATTGCAAGTGACCTGCCGACAGTAACGATTTGAGCGGGTGCCACCATGGCGTGCGATGTCCGGTATCCACCGTGACCGTAGCGCTGGTGCCTGAAAACAGCGGCAGGGCAGGGTCTGCGTCATCCAGTTCAAGGCGAACCGGGACGCGCTGGACCACTTTCACCCAGTTGCCGGTGGCATTTTCCGGCGGCAGCAGGGCGAAGTCCGAACCGGCGCCGGGGCTCATGCTGGTGACGTGGGCCTTGAACACGCGGTCCGGGTAGGTGTCGATGCGGATGGTCGCTTCCTGGCCGGGGCGCATGTGCGTCAGCTGGGTTTCGCGGAAGTTGGCCTCAACCCAGGTTTGGCGGTCGTCAATCAACGCAAAGGCCGGCGCGCCGCTGTCGAGGTGGTTGCCCACCTGAACGTCATCGACCTTGGCAACGATACCGTCAGCCGGCGCGTAAACCGTGGCATACGACAGGTAGAGCTGCGCCTCGTCCAGAATGGCCCTGGCCTCTCGGACGCTGGGGTGAGTGTCGGCTTCGATGTTCGGGTTGCCGTTCAACGCTGAAACGGTGGCGGCGATCTGTTGTTCGATGGACGCGATGCGCTGCAGCGCCACCTTGAGGTCGGTTTCCGAGCGTTCATAAAGGGAACGGGACACGAACTCGGTTGCCACCAATGCTTTCTTGCGGGCAAATTCCTTGCGGTCGAAGCCCGCCGACGCTTTCGCCGACTGCAGTTGCGCCTGTTGCTGGCGATAGCTGGCCTTGAGGCCATCGATGCGCAGCCGTGCGACACCCAGTTGCGCTTCGGCACGATCGATCGCGATCTGCAACGGCTTGGGGTCGATGCGAAACAACGCTTGGCCTTGGTCCACCTTTTGATTGTCGTCAACCATGATTTCCACCACCTGCCCGGAAATACGCGCGTTGATCGTGGCCTTGGCTACCCGGGCGTAGGCGTTATTGGTCGTGATGAAAGGCACGCCGGCCACGTAGTACGCGTAGCCAACGACGGCGAAGAGCGCGGGCACGCCGACCATCAGCCAGGGCCGCACCTTTTCCTTCAAGGAGGTGTTGATGGGCGATGGGGTTTCAAAGGCCTGCGAAGCCGGGAGGTCGATTTGCGTAGTCATTATCGAGTGCACCTTTAACCGGGAAGCCGGGCCTGGCGTCGTCGCCTGGCACCGACAGGAATAACTGCTGTTGGAAAGCAAACCCGCAGGTGGTTGGGAGGGTTGCTCCGCCACCTCTGTTTCGTCGTTGCAACACCCGGTTTGAGCTTCGCGTGAACAAACATGGATCAAGGAATTTGTGATTCCTTGTTTTTGTGCGATGGTGTAAAAATATCCCCGCATTCACCTTCCTGCAAGGATTTTGTACGGTATGGCACAAAATAAACCGACAGAGGGTAAAGGCCGCGGCCGACCCCGTGCATATGACCCGCAGACAGCGCTGCAACAAGCGCTCGATGTGTTCTGGAGTACCGGCTACTCCGGCGCGTCCCTGGACAGCATCGCCACAGCGGCAGGCATGAATCGCCCGAGCCTTTACGCGGCCTTCGGTGGCAAGCATTCGCTGTACATCAGGGCGCTGGAGCAATATTGGGACGTTGCCTGCGCCGAGATGCAGGCGGCGCTGACGGATAGCAGCCTGACATTGCGTGAGGCGTTGCTGCGTTTCTATGAGGGGCAGTTGTCGATCTACTTTTCGGGCGAAGGTCAGCCGCGTGGCTGCTTCGCGATTGGCACGGCGACCACTGAAGCGGTCGAGGACCCGGAAATTCGCGCGGTGCTGTCGGACCGCCTCGGCCGCCTCGATGCCGACCTGGAAGTGCGCCTGCGAGCGGCCATTGAGTCCGGAGAGTTGAGAGGCGATGTTGACGCCGCAGCGCTGGCGGTACTGGCGTCATCGTTGC
This sequence comes from Pseudomonas sp. R4-39-08, assembly GCF_003852275.1. Lineage (NCBI taxonomy): Bacteria > Pseudomonadati > Pseudomonadota > Gammaproteobacteria > Pseudomonadales > Pseudomonadaceae > Pseudomonas > Pseudomonas sp. R4-39-08. Next base: position 3,127,088 of record NZ_CP027733.1, on the reverse strand, counting down.
TGCACAGCATCTCTATCCGTGCACGGGCGGGTAAACCCCGCAATGAGCTGACCGAGTTGGTACGCAAGGCGGTAAGCGTGATCTGCGGTGAATGAAGGCCTAGAAGACATACTGGCCGAGCAGTTGGCGGTGGTGTTTTGCGGAATCAACCCCGGCATGACCGCTGCCGCTCAAGGGCATCACTTTGCGGGCCGAGGCAATCGTTTCTGGCGCACGCTGCATCTGGCCGGGTTTACGCCTGGGCAAGTGCCTGCGCAAAGTGATCGCACCCTGCTTCAGTACCAGTGCGGACTGACCGCCGTGGTCGAACGGCCAACGGCACGGGCCGATCAATTGTCCAGGCAGGAGTTCATCGCAGCGGCCGTGGCTTTCGAACAGAAGATCGCTCGTTATGCACCGCGCTATGTGGCGTTTCTCGGCAAGGCGGCGTATGCGGCGTTATCCGGGCAGCGCCACGTGGAGTGGGGGCTGCAGAGCAGGACGTTCGGCAATGCCGCCGTGTGGGTCTTGCCCATCCCAGTGGGCGAAACCTGGCGTTCAGCCTGGAGCAGCTGGTGGTTGCCTACCGGCAGCTCAGGCAGGTCGCATGCAACTAAGGACGTGTTTGCGCCGACTCCGGAAACGCTGAGCCGACCACCATTCGTCTAACAGCCGGCACTCTGCCTGCCATGCCGTCTCTGAATATCAAGCGCGGATATCCCGAGCGTTTGAACGGAGAGCCAGCATGCACATCAATGAAAATGCCCCAGGAAACCTTTCCCAGCAGGCAGTGACCCGCAGCACGGACAACGAAACCGGGCACGATCCCAAGCGCGACGAAGATGGCATTCCGTTGCCGCCGGACGACGAGGCGCCTCTGGAGGAGGATATGTCCGATGTGGATGCGGCCGATTCGGTGGCGAGTGAACATCCGGACAACTAGTGGTTGATTTGAGTTTCTGAACCCGGCTTGGCGGCTGGCCTCAACCAGCCGCTTCGGCTCTGCTGATCCGCTGCGCTTTGACTTCCTGCGCGTAGGCTTCAATACGTTGCTGCTGGACGGCTAACAGCGCGCATACCTTCAGCAACAGCGGCGCCTGATCACAAGCGTTGTCGGCGGCTGCCAGGGCCGTCAGCTCAACCACCGACCAGCCGATGACAGCGCTGGCATCTTCAAGGTCGTAGAACAATTCCTGCTGCGCGGTCCTGGGGCCGTCCAGATTCTCTATCACCGTGTCCACCGCGTTATTCGTAGGCAAAGAAAAGCCCGCGATGGGGGAGCGGGCTAAAAGGGTGTTCATGTAGGAGCTGGGTTAACCTTAGGCCTGCGTCTGTGAAAGCTTTGTGAAACCCACGTCATCAAAGTGTATTCCTCGATCCAACACCAGCTGTATGGGGCGATAAACTGCGTAACCCTCTACTGTCGCAGGACACAACCCGCTTGGATGCCGCGCCATGTTCATGTCCACCAGCCTTCTGTCAGCCTTTGTGCTGTTCGCCTTCGTCTCTTCGATCACGCCGGGCCCCAACAACACCATGTTGCTGGCCTCTGGCGTGAATTTCGGCTTTCGGCGTTCGATGCCTCATGCACTGGGTATCAGTATTGGCTTCATGGTGCTGGTGATTTGCGTGGGGTTGGGCCTGGGCGAAGTGTTCAAGCTGTTCCCCTGGGCGTACACGCTGTTGCGCTATGTCGGTGCTGCTTATCTGCTGTACCTGGCCTGGAAGATCGCCAACGCTGGCGGCATGGCGGACAGCACCGACGAACAGGGCAAGCCGATGACTTTTCTCGGCGCGGCGGCCTTCCAGTGGGTCAACCCCAAGGCGTGGATCATGGCGCTGGGCGCGATCACGACCTACACGCCGGCCGAGGGGTATGTGACCAATGTGCTGGTGATCGCGCTGGTGTTTGCCGTGGTCAACTTGCCCAGTGTGTGCGTGTGGGTCGGCTGCGGCAGCGGCTTGCGCAGCGTATTGCGCGAACCGCGCTGGTTGAAGATGTTCAACTGGACGATGGCGGGTCTGTTGGTGCTGTCGTTGTATCCGATGCTCGTTGTCGGGTGACAGTTCACTAGACCGGCGAGATGGTCGCCAGCAAGCCGATGCCGATGGTCAGCACCAGAAAACCGAACAGGAAAATAGCCATCTTGGTCATAAGGCCTCCGAAGGGAAGGGGGGACGACAGGAATGTCGGGTGGCGCCATTGTCCGCTTCGGGCGGTTTTTGATACAGACGCAGATAGCGCGCAAAAAACCGTATCAGATTGCGCCGCAGCGGCTGAACCGGGGGGGTTAAAAAGCCCCACGGTTTTTAAAGATCAGCGGCATGGATTGAGACAGGTACCCCATTTGCCCCTAAGATAGCGCCCATTGCATCAACAAGAAGAGTGGGCCAACCCTCGATGGAAAGACGCCAGTTCAGCGGTGGCATGAAGGGCAAGAACCTGCGCTACCTCAATGACAACCCCCGGCAGCCGGCTGCGGTCACCCGCATCGGCTTTTTGTTGCTCGAACACTTCTCCCTGCCTGCCTTCACCCAAACCCTCGACACCCTGGTCACCGCCAACCTGCTGCGCCCCGAGCTGTTTGCGACGCGCACGTTCGGTTGGGACGAGCGTGAAGTCATCAGCGACCTTGGGCTGGTCATCCGCCCCGATGCGCGCCTGGAACTGGCCGTGCTGGCGGAGTTGGACCTGCTGGTGATCTGTGGTGGATTTCGCACCGAACTCAAGGCCAGTGAAGACTTCATTCAGATCCTGCGCGCCGCCGCCGAACACGGTATCGGGCTTGCCGGTTTGTGGAATGGCTCGTGGTTCCTCGGCCGCGCCGGGTTGTTGCAGGGCTACCGCTGCGCCATCCACCCGGAGCATCGCCCTGCACTGGCGGAGGTGTCCAAGGCGGCGCAGGTGACCAGCGAGCCCTATGTGATCGACCGCGACCGCCTGACCGCTTCCAGCCCGTCGGGCGCTTTCCATATGGCCCTGGACTGGATCAAGAGCCTGCACGGCAAGGCGCTGGTCGAAGGCATCGAAGACATCCTCGCCTTCGAGGAGTCGCGCTACCGGCGTATCAAGCCGACCGAAAACGTCTGCGTCAGCGCACCGCTGCGCGAAGTGGTCAAGTTGATGGACGCCAACCTCGAAGAACCCCTGGAACTCGACCAGCTCGCCGTCTACGCCGGCCGCTCGCGCCGCCAGCTGGAGCGCCTGTTCAAGGAACAACTGGGCACCACGCCGCAACGCTATTACATGGAATTGCGCGTCACCGAAGCGCGGCGCCTGTTGCAACACACCGAGCTGTCGCAAGTCGATGTGCTGGTGGCGTGCGGGTTCGTGTCGCCGAGTCATTTCAGCAAGTGTTACAGCGCGTATTTCGGCTACAGGCCATCGAAAGAAAAAAGGTTAGTCAAGTAGCGCGAGTGAACTGCATGGCTGAGAGTTTGGTGGCCAGGTACGCATGGTCGGGAGCGATTGATGAACTGGCCAAAACCTGCAGATGCAACGTGTCGCTCTTTAAATCCAGAATCCCGCTCAGGCTGGAAACTGTTGAGTCTTGCGTAGTGGCGACGGTGATGCTGACTGACTGCAAGGTAAGTTTGCTGGCCAGCGCATGGATGTCGGTAAAGCCGGAAATTTCAGTGGCTATGCTTGAGTGGACGCTGGTGAAATGGCCGTGAACGCTTCCAAAGCGCTGCTGGCTATCACTGCGCACACTCAGTACCAACGATGTGCCATCAGCGGCGTTCCATCTGCCTGCCAGGGCGTTTTCAACCGGCAGCCATTCTGAGGGGGCAACCGGCGCATGACGCAGTGACGGTTCAGCGCGATGATAAATCAGCTTGTCGACATAGGTACCACAGCTCGCAAACTCAGGGAAATCGCCACTGGCAACCAACAGGTGGGAAAGGGTCAGCACATCACCCTCGGGCGAGACGCTCAATTGGCCACTGAGTCCCGAGGTCCAGTTCCAGCTGGGATCGGGCTTTTCATTACCTAGATCGTGCCATTCAATGGCTAATGCGACTGGCTGACTCTTGGTACGGGTTGCGCCTGGCCCCGCTGAATATCCGGTGATCCGGTACTCGCCCGTCGAACCGGTCGAGGAACGATACGACCCGTGGATGTTGTGTCCCGATACCGCCAGGCTCATGACTGATCCATAGTCGTTTTTCCAGATGCCCGCCACCGAAGTCGTTTTAGCCATAGTGCCTGGGAGGGTGACTTTATGGTTGAGTACCGCTCGCGCTCCAGGTACGAAGCGTTTCGAAGAGGATCGCGTAATGATTTGCGGGCCGTCGGGCCGATTGAACAACCAAACGCCTACGGGCGCCAACGAATAGACCTCGCGATCACATTTGACCACCTGATACTCATACACGGTGTAGCAGTGCTCCATCACCAGCGACCCGACCAACACCAGGTCAGTCATGCCCAACGGTGCGAACTGAGGCAGCCTTTGGCCTTTTTGCGGGCCTTCCTCGATCAGGCAGTCATAAAGGTCTGCGCCTAAGGTTATTTCTCCATCGGTGAACCCGAGCACGATATCTGGGTGCTCCCCCTGTGCAATAAGCGCCAATGTTTGACGCATAAGTGAATCGTCGCCCTTGAATTGTGAAGAGCCGGAATCGAGTGCGAATTGAATGTCCCTCGCCAATAAGTGCGAGCCGACCGAATAGGATTCCAGCGCTGTTGACCAGATGTATTCCACTCCGGGCAACTTGTTATAGACGGACCAAGGTAAAAACAGATGGGGCCCTTGGGTTTTTGACGGATCGACAGCGCCCATTTGGCAAGTGCCGTTGCGCGACCGGCTATTCCAATCAAACGTCACGTAGGGACAGGTAGGGGCCAGTTGACCCTCACGCATTAATGACTGAAGCACAAACGAACTGCGGTTTTCCAGGTAGGCACTGCTGCACGGCAGGCCCAGGCCGCCGTCCCAGTCCAGCTGTTTGAATTGCTCTCCCTCGTAAGCGGCTGTTAAGAACAACTGGATATCCACGAGGTCGTCGCCGGGAACGTCCAATACGTCGCAGGCGGCCTCGACCTGCATCGTGCCCCAAGGTCCGAAGCTGTAGGGGCGTCGCAGGCAATCGGTAAAGGCGAAGGTGCTGGACGCCGCGAAATCGAAACGGCCACCGGAAAAGTGCACGCACTGGTCGGCAGGGCACAGTGTCGAGGTAATCCAATTCATATTCGTACCCGTGTCAATCGCGAACCTGAGCGGTTGAGCCGGGGTGCCAAGTTTCAGGGTGCAGAACCAGGGTGAAGCGCCGTTGTTTTGATAAGCCCCGCGCTGCATGGGCACTACCAGGCGGGTTGGGGGGTGTTGATTGTCCATGGGAACTCCATTTCCAAGGGGAGAAGGATTGTTGGGTGTGGCGGCTGTCATTCAGCCTGGTTTTGAAGTGGGGCACAGTCAGCGCAGAGTCCTGCGACGCGTCGGATTCTGCGCTGAACAGGTGACTTCAACGTAATGCCTTGCCCTCGGTTTCGGGCATGAACGCGGTGAGAACCACCGTGACCACCAGGAACGCGTTGATGATCGTCGTCGTTTGGTTGAACGACGAACCGTATGCGATCAGCGCACCAATCAGCGAGGGCGCCAGTACGTTCGCCATACGTTGCGCGAAAATCGCCCAGCCATAGCCCACTGTGCGCAACGCTGTCGGGTACAGCTCACCGATCCACGCGCCCCATACGCCCCATGCCCCCAGGCTGAAGAATGCCAAGGCGAAGTTGCTCAGGTAGAGCATTTCCAGGCTGGTGGAATTGGCAAAACCGTAGCCGGCCAGCACGGAGGCGCTGATAAAACCCACGATGATTTTCTTGCGCCCGAAACGTCCTGTCAGGTACGACGCGGTCATGTAGCCGGGGATCATGCAGAGCGCCGACAGCGCAATGAAACCGTAGCTTTGCGGCAGGTTGAGGCCACGTTGTTGCAGCAACGTCGGGAGCCACGTCTGTAAGCCCCAGTAGCCCCAGGAGAAGGTGAAGTTGACGGTGATCTGCAGCAGGCTGATGCCGAGCAAGCCGCCCTTGAACAATTCCCGGTGCAGGCCCGAGGTACTGCGGTCAACCTGCAATACACATTCATCATCGAGCTTCACTGCGCCCCGGCTCAAGGCATTGATCGATGCCCGGGCATCCTGTTGTCGACCCACCGAGGCCAGCCAGTAAGGCGACTCCGGAACCCAGCGCTCGACCGCGATGGCCCAGAGCCCACCGAGCGAGCTCAAGATGATGATCGCTCGCCATCCTTGGGGCAGCAACCAGACCGTCGCGCCGAGGGCCAGCAGCATGCCGATGGGCCAGCCGGACGCGAGATACACGGTCAGTGCACCTCGGTGGCGTATCGGCAACAGCTCCTGGAAATGCGCAAAGGTCACCACCATCATCCCCACCGCTGCAACGCCCGACAGCAGGCGCAAGGCGTATAGCGTCGTGTAGTCTGGCGAAAATGCGCTGGCCAGCGAAACCACCCCATACGAGGCCAGGCTCCAGATAATTGCGCGTTTACGGCCAATGCGTTCAGCGAGCCTGCCCCACGCCAGCGCGCCGAGCAGCATGCCGATGAACATCGCGCCGATCAGGTTGCCTACGGCAAGCGCATCCAGGGAAAACTCTTCTGCAATCAGCGGCGCGGTGTAGACGATGATCATCATCTCCCAGGCTTCGATCGCAAATACCAGGAACAGGACAAGGCAGCATCGCAGATGCGTGCGTGTCAGGGGGACGTCTTTGAACACATCACCCACGTTGGGGGCGAGCGTCGACGGTATCTCACTCATGGTGACGATCCTCTTTAGTGTCAGGCTTCAACGCGGTTGCCGATGGGGGCAGGGCCCTGAAAGAGTCCGAACCGTGCGATTTCGGCTTCAGGCGGCGGTTCACAACTGCCCACCCGACTGGGCCGCCATCCAAACCGGCGCTTCATTCCTGCCATGGATTCCGCGACCTTGAAGGCAGCGACGACGGGGTCTATCACCGGTACGCCCACTTCCCGTTGTACCTGCTCGAAAAAACCGAACTCGATGGTGCAACCGAGGATGACGGCCTCGGCGCCGTCTTCCTGTACCGCGCGATGGGCTTGCTCGATAATCTTGCGTCGCGTCAGGGCAGGGTCACGCTGGAATTCATCCACACCCATGTCCAACGATCGCATTGACGCCAGTCGATTGCCTGCGCCGTAGCCGCTCACTCGCGTACGCATCTGTTCGATCCATTTGGTCCGGCCGACAATCACCGAAAACCGATTGGCCAGATGCTCCATGACTTGCAGGCTCGCCTGGCACGGCCCGACTACCAGGGTTTCACCTGATATTTCACGGGCATCTTCCAGTGCCGGATCGTAGAAGCAGCCCAGTACCAGCGCATCCACGCCCGACGGCTCGCAGTCACGGGCAATGCGCACGATGCGCTCATAGGTGAGTGCCTCATAGGCACGATATTCCAGGTGTGTCGGGCTGGGATTCATGTCAAACGACACCACCTCGATCCGCGTGGAGGGTTGTTTGATGCTATGCAGCAGTTGCGCAATGGGTGTGTCGAACGTCGAGCAGCCAATCGGGTTGAGCCAGCGTACGGTCACGGGTACGTCTTGCGCGGGGTTGTTCGAACTTGAATTGTCCATAGGGTATTCCTCTCTCGGTGGGCTGATGGCACTAGAAAAACTTCACCAGAGCCATGGTCAAACTATTGGAATAGGGCAGGTTATCGCTGTGGTAGTAGTCAAAATTCAGGTTGGCGGACAGGTAGAACTTCTGTTTGCTGAAACCTGTGTAGGTCATCGCCGGACCGATCTTGCCTTGCCGGGACTCCTTGAAGTCCGATGCCGAGCGGTTGTTGATGTGGTAGGCGTGATGCACCCCGAGCCAGAGGTCGTCCGTCACCGCATACCCGGCGGCGATATTGGCCAGCCAGTAACTGACGCCACCGCGCAGTTGGCTCGGGTTGCCGTCGCCTAGGTCGGTGGCGTGTCGATTGCGTGCCGCGTAGTGGATGCCGGCGGGGGTGACCGTGGCGGCAAAGCGGCCCATGCGAACGTAGAAGGGTAGGCTGAAGCTGGCGCCGTAACGGTTGGCAAAAGCGCCATAACCCGTTCCTTGATCATTGCCGTTGGGAAACTCAAGGGAGAGCGTCGGATTGACCCAGAAGGTGGTGTAGTCATCCGAACCATAAGCGCTGGTGGGCTCAAGCACGTTGTAGTAATAAGCCAGGCCCAGGTTCGGTGATGCGACGCTCCATGGATCATCGTTGCGGGTGCCATTGGTGCTGGTATAGCCCGTATCGGCGCCCACCCAGAATTGCAATTGGTCACGCTGCGTTCCCGTAACGCCGGTTTCCGAAAAGTACGCCAGAACGGTATTGCTGCCGGCGCGAACGTCGCCTTTTGCGGTGCGGTTGAACACTGGAAACGATTCCAGGGCCCACGTCCCGGGTAAGCCTGGTTGAGCAAATCCAATGAACTGATCGCCCCGAGCTGCTGGGCTGATTGCTAAAACCAAGGCAAGGGTAGGCCCTACCCATAAACGCGATGAGTATTGCGGTTTCATAGTGCTGCTCTCTTTTTTGTTGTTGTTCTTGAGGTCTGTGCGGGAGGTCAGTCTCTCCCAGGGATCAAGTCACCAGGCCGTACACCTGCCGCGCCGTGGCGGCGTCGACATAGCCGTTTTTAAGGTCGTCGCGTACGGCGTCCGGATCACGTTGGCTGGCAGGGCCGTATCCACCACCGGCTCCAGTGCGCACTCTGACCAGGTCCCCGGCGCTCAGGGCGATACCACTGGCCATGCAATAGCGTTCGCTGTCGCCGTTGGTACGGACGACTTCGACGTAATTGGGCGTGCCTTCGGCCCCCTGTTCCAGGCCCCAGGGCGGAATGACCGAGCGCGTATAGCCGCAAGTCAGGAAGCTGCCGTCGGCACGAATGCGGTAGTCAATGCACACACCGCGCCCGCCGCGAAACTGCCCATGCCCGCCGGGTTCATCATTGAGTGTCATACGTTCGACATACAGCCCGTAGCGGGCCTCACAGACTTCAACTGGGCAGTTGTAAGTTTCGCCATGTAATCCGGAGTAAACAGCGTTATTGCCGTCGCGCCCTGGTTCGGCGCCCCACCCGCCGATTTCCGGTTCGACAAGGGTGAACGTGCGGCCGGAGTCCGGGTGCACGCCGCCAATGATCGTGGCGCACACCGAGGCAAAGTTTCCGGCGGGCAGCCGGTCGGGGAAGTGTTGCGCCAGGCAACACAGGATCAAGTCATGCACGCGAATCAGGTTTTCGAAATAGAAGCCTTCAGCGGCAGGCGGCAATGCGTCGAACAGCGACCCGGGGCGGGTCAATACCCGGAGCGGGCGAAACGTGCCGCCATTGGTGATGCCTTGCGGGGCGGTCAACGCCTTGAAGGCCATCTGTGCCGCGACCACAGTACCGTCACGGCTGAGGTTGGTCGGGCCCAGGCATTGGTCGGGATTATCCCGAAGGTCAATCACCAATTCGGTGTTGCGTATATCGATACGCACCTTGAACAGACTGCCGTCGTCTTGCAGTTCTTCCAGGTTCAATTGCCCGGCGGGCAACGCGGCAAGGGCTCTGAGCGAAACTTTTTCGCCAAGGTCCATGAAGTCTTGCATGGCCAGTAGAAACAGCGCGCTGCCGTACTTGTTCACCAACTCCCGCAATCGCGTGGCCCCGCCGCGCACCGCAGCCACTCCCGCCCATAGGTCGCCTTCCATGAAGTCCGGCATTCGCGTGTTGGCGTGCAGGATCTGCAACACCGAGCGAATCGGTTGCCCTCGGCTGATCAATTTGACCGATGCCAGGCGCAAGCCCTCCTGGAAAATATCCGTGGCATCCGTGGACAGTGATCCGGGGACTCGGCCGCCGACATCATTCCAGTGCGCGATGTTGGCGGTCCAGGCGACCAGTTGACCGTCTGCGAACACAGGCATCGCCAGCACCACATCATTGAGGTGGGTGACCGCGCCGTCATGTGGGTCGTTGCTGATGAAAACGTCACCATCTTCGATGTCTTGAGGCAAAGGGTGATGCAGCAGGATTTTCTTGACTGCTTTGTCCAGCACACCGACAAACGCCGGGATACCCGCGCCGGAGCTGGCGATTTCGCCCTGGGCGTCGGTAATCCCGGTGCCCATGTCCAACACTTCGTAGATCACCGGGCTCATTGCGGCTTTGCGCATGACGGTGAACATTTCGTCCGCGATCGCCTGGAGTGAGTTTTGAATGATGTCGCGAGTGAAAATATCGAGACTACTCATGGCAGTGCTCCCTTAGCCGTTGATCATGATGTGCAGGTTGCCGAGGCGGTCTACGTGCACGCGGTTGCCGGGGTGAACCACTACGGTGGTGCCCGCGTCCTCGACGATGGCCGGCCCGAAAAATGTCATCAGGGGTTCGAGCAGGCTGTAGTCGTAAAGGCTGGCCTCATGAATGCCTTCCTGGGCGTAATCCACCAGGCGCTGGCCTTTGCAGGCTTCGCTGACCCGGCGGCCGGTAATCGGCAGTGCATGGGGCGTCAACTTGTCAATCTGGCCAACGGCGACGATGTGAAAACCGATGATTTCCAAAGGTGCCTGCAGACGATAGGTGTAGTGCTGTTCGTAAAGGTCATGGAAGCGTTGCTCGATCGCCGCCCAATCGATGTGCAGGGACTCAAGCGAGTTGAGGGGGACCTCGACGGAATGTTCCTGGTTCTGATAGCGCAGCTTGCACAGAACCTGGAGTTCGACCTGTTGCGGATGGATCGCTTCAGTGACGAACTGCTCGCGGGCGCGGCCTGTCAGCTCATCGAGGAACTGCTGTGTCTGCGCAAGACTGCCGTCTTGTGTGGTATCCACGAAGCGGTTGATAAACAGGTCCCGCCGCAGGTCCGAGAGCGTCATGCCCCAGGCGGAGAAGACCGACGCGCTGCGTGGAACGATCACTTTCTCCACGCCCAGTTCTTGCGCAAGCGCGACAGCGTGCATGGCACCGCCGCCGCCGAACGCCATCAGCGTCAATTCTCGTGGGTCATGTCCACGGCTCAAGGACACGAGCTTCAAGGCGTTGACCATATTATCGTTGGCCAGGCGCACGATGCCCCGGGCCACTTCAGCGGTCGGCAGTTGCAAGCGTTGCCCAAGGTCATTCAGGCCGCGGGTTACAGCCGGCAGGTCGGCAACTATGCTGCCGCCACAAAAGTAATCCGGGTTGATGCGCCCGAGCACCAGGTTGGCGTCGGTGGTGGTGATCATGGTGCCACCGTTGCCATAAGCGGCCGGGCCCGGTACGGCGCCTGCAGACAGGGGGCCGACGTGCAGCTTGTCGAAATCGTCGACCCAGGCAATTGAACCGCCACCGTTGCCGATCTCGACCAGGTCGACCACTGGCACCATGATGGGATAGCCCGCATTGATTCGATTGCGCTCGATCCAGTAGTCGGTTTTTATCGATACCTGGCCGTTGCGAATCAACGCACATTTAGCGGTAGTGCCGCCAATATCGAGGCCCAATATATTGGGCTCGTCGATTAATTTTCCCAGTTCGGCCGCAGCCCAAAAACCACTTGCAGGGCCCGACTCGACCATGGTGATCGGCGTTTCCCGTGCATGCTCCACGCTATCGACGCCGCAGTTGGACTGCATGATGTACAAGGGTGCTTTATATCCGCCCTCGCGCAATCCGTCGGCGAGGTCATCGAGATAACGCGCAGCGATAGGTTGTATGTACGCACAGAGCGCGGTGGTACTTGAGCGCTCATATTCCCGCCATTCGCGGGTGATCTGATGGGACGCTACGACCGATACGGTCGGCCAAAGCCTGCGGACTTCGCGCAACAGTGCCTGCTCATGCGCCGGGTTGGCGTAAGCGTGCAGCAGGCAGATCGCAATGGCTTGCACCTTGTCGGCACGAAACGCTTCAAGGATTTCAGGCAGTTGCGAGAGGTCGAGCGGCTCGCGTTCCCGGCCCGAGGTGCCGAGGCGGCCGGCAACCTCGCGACGCAAATAGCGCGGCACGAAAGGCGCCGGCTTGACCCATTTGAGGTTGAAATAGTCGGGGCGATTGGCCCGGGCGATCTCCAGTACGTCACGGAAACCCTGGGTCGTGATCAGGGCTGTCTTGACACCCCGGCGCTCGGTGAGGGCATTGATGACAACCGTGGTGCCGTGTGCCAGGAAATCCACGGTGTCGAGGTCGACGTTGGCTTTGCGAATCACGTTGAGCACCCCGTCGGCGAAGTTCGGCGCGGTGGTATCGACCTTGGCGGTGCGGATTGTCTGTTCGCCAGTGATCGAATCGCTTTCGAAATACACAAGGTCAGTAAAGGTTCCACCGACATCGGTGGCCACACGCACTGTTTTGCCGTTCATACCCATAGGGAACCTCCTGTTGTCTTTATTGTTTTTGCAGCCAGGAGAACGCCTCTCGCTGGTGTTGATAAAAGACTAGGGGCGCGGCTGGGGAGACGGCTACACGGGTGGCGGGTAGGGCGTGATGAACAGGGCAGGTCGACTACCCGTCCGGGTAGGTTGGTGGGTCAATCAAGTGCGGCAACGAGGCCCAGGCGCAACGCTGCAGCCACAGCCGCTGTGCGGCTTTCTACATTGAGCTTGGTGAATACGTGTTTGAGATGGAACTTCACGGTGTTCTCGGAAATAGCCATGGCCTGGGCGATCGCCTTGTTCGATTGCCCTTCGGCAAGCAGGATCAGAATCCGGGTTTCCTTGGCGCTGAATGAGGAGCGTGGGCGAATAGGGTGCGCGCGCCATCCCCTTATGCGTGTGATAACTGCCTGCTGGTTGGCGCGGGTGGTGGGGCTCGCTTCCAGTGCAGTGAGTAAGCATGGGCCGGCCTCCAGCAGCAGCCCTGGCAACACATACGCTGGAATGGACGCCAGGACCGCATCCTGGCTGACGGCGTGGCCCTTTGCGTAGCCTGCGAGGGTCAGTAGTTGCAGGCGCCAGGCGGGCAATTGCAAGCCTTTGTCCTGCAGAGCCTTGGCCCCGGCTCGTAAACCATTGAGCGCGACGCCGGATGCGCCTGTCGCGAAGTTAAGCCTGGCCAACGCCAGCGTGGCGGCCTCCTGGTTGCGCCAGTCGTCCGGGCTCGCTGCCGCCTTTTCCAATTGGGCCGCCAGCGCCTCTTGGCGCGCCTGGGTCAATGAACCACTCTGTACCAGCGCATCGACTCGCCAGGTACGCACCAACCGGGCCAGGCGTTGCCAGTTGCGCGAGGCCGCCAGTTGACTGGCGTGCTCAAGCTCCAGCAAGGCCGGTTGCAAGCCCAGGTTTCTCAACGCTATACGCCATGCTACTTCCGCAGTGACGGCTGCGATATCCAGCCAGCCATCCGTGTGCTCCAGCGACACCCAGCCATCGCGAAACCAGGGCGTTGCCTCGGTCCATAAGCCCTGCCAGTACAGATGCTGTGCCTTGAGGCAGCCCACTAGCGCTCGTACAGAACTTTCGCTGCCGAACTCTCTGTCGGCCATTGCCAACGTTTCATCGACCGTCCTGGCTGACACACGCACATCGCCCGCGATGGCCAGCACCTGTGCTTCATGCACCCTGCAATAGTGTTCGCCGCGCAAGCTGGCGACCAGGCGCATCTTCAGGTGCGCCGCGCGGATGGTCTCCAACGCCTGCGGCAACTGCCCCTCCACTAACGCTTGCAGCGCGTGCACACAGGCGAGCGTGGCCTGTGCCAGCGAGCCGTCGCCTACGATGTCTGTGCAGGGATGGCGCTCAAATTGATCCACGTAGGCGTTGGCCAGTGTCTGGATTACGTGAAAGTCGCGTGCCAGGCGCGGAGCGTCCTTGATCCGACGTTGGGCTTCATCAAGCCATTGAGCAGCGAGGGCGTAGTCGCCGAGTTTGGCGTGCAAGTAGGCCTGGAGCAGGAGCAGATCGGGTTCTGTCCTGCGGGTATGTTCTTCGAACAAGTGCAGCAGGCTTTGGGCGTAGCGAATGCCGTGGTACAGCACCACCTCCCAGCCCCCTGCACGCACCAGCAAGTCGACCGCCAGCCGCGTGTCGCATGCGCCCAATGCGTGGGCGATTGCAGCTGCCCAGTGTCGTTCTTCAGCGAACCATTGCGCCGCCGCATAATGGATAGTGCGCGCCGCCTCGGCATCGATGCTTTGCTTGAGAAAGTCCCGCAGCAGGCGATGGTGACGAAACCACTGGCGCTTGGCGTCCAGTGGCACGAGGAGGGCGTCCAGATGGGCCATCTGCATCAATAACCGTGCGCTGTCACTGCGCCCGCGCACAGCGTTGGCCAGTTCGGCATTGAAGCGTTCCAGCAGTGCCATGTCACGCAGGAGGTCCTGACATTCAGGCGACAGTCGTTGTACCACTTGCCCTGTCAGGTAGTCGGTCATGTCGGTAATGCGCCCGTTAAAATCCGCCAGGCCATACATGGATGTATCACCCTCGGCGCGCCACAGACGGGCCAGTTGCACAGCCACCGGCCACCCTTCGGTTATTTCATGAACATGTTGAAGTTCGCGAGGCGCAACCTCGGCTCCCAGGATTTCGCCGGTCTCGGCCATTGTGAGTTTCAGTGCCTGGGCGGACACCTCATGCACCCAGCCATGGGCCTTCCACTGTGCCAAGGGCCAATCCGGACGTATCCGCGCGGACACTACCCATTCCAGCCAAGGTGCGGCCTGTTCGAGCAGGGCCTGCACAAGGGGGTCAAGATCACGATTTGCAGCGGCGTGATAGTCATCGACAAACAATGTGATCTGGCGGTTCGCCCTGGCCAGTGCGTGAAGCAGGGCGGTCAGCGTGCGCTTGGGCTGTGCATCCAGTGACTGGTTGTGCGCCAGGCGTGGCAAGTGACCCAGATCGAACCCGGCGCGGTCCAGGGTAAGGATCAGATAAGACAGGAAACGATTAGGGTCCGCGTCGGCTTCGTCCAATGACAACCAGGCTACGGATGCCGGTGGAGTGCTCGCCAGCAACGCTTGTCGCCATTGCATCAAGAGTGTCGTCTTGCCGTATCCGGCCGGTGCGACCACCAACACCAACGTGCCTTTGGTGCGCATACGCAAAGTGTCGAGTAAGGCTGTGCGTGGCAAGGTTGTCAGTAACGTCAGGGGCGGCGTCAGTTTGCCCACCCAGCACCAGGCGCTGATCGAGTCGTTAGAGGACGGGGTTTTCACGGCGTTGTTCTCGTGGAGAGGGGCCCGCCTATGGTTTTATCAGCAACGTTTCCAGCGCACGGGTTGAATTATTGCTTGATGTTTAAACGTGCCGTTTAGGGGGCCAACGCCAGAGCGCGTGTGACCCTCATCTGCCCGCTAAGCCTTGTTTTTAAGCTGCAGCGGAGACTTCAACGGGGCTGTGTAGGGATTCTCCTGGTTTTTCGTAAGTTGCTGCCGTATCAAAATCGCCCGAGGCGATAGGGCGCAATAAAGGCTGTGTCGGGCTGTTCCACCTCAGATGCTGCCAACCGCCCAACCAGCTCTGCCGTCACCGCCGCCTGGGTCAACCCCAAATGCTGATGACCGAACGCAAGCAACACCTTGCCATCGCACACCCGATCAATGATCGGCAATGAGTCGGGCAGCGACGGCCGGAAACCCATCCATGGCGTGGCTTCGTCGGCATTCAAGGGCTGGCGGAACAGCCCGTTGGCCAAGCGATGCAACTGCCACGCCCGCTGCATGTTCGCCGGGCGTTGCAGGCCGGCGAATTCGACGGTGCCGGCCAGGCGCAGGCCGCCGGGCATGGGGGTCATGATGAATTTGCGCTCCAGCGAGGTGACGGCGAAGGGCAGGCGCGCGTGTTCGTGGGGCAGCATCAGGTGATAGCCGCGCTCGGTGTCCAGCGGCACGCGTTTGCCGGTGAGTGCGGCGGTCAGCGCCGCCGAGTGGGCGCCGCAGGCGATCAGGACCTGGCGCGCCGTGACTGGGCCTTGGTCGGTGAACAGTGACACGCCGCTGCCGTCCACGCGGGCGTCCAGCACGCGCTGCTGCAGGAAGTCCACGCCCAGGGCCTTGGCCGCGTCGACCAGGGCGCCAACCACCGTGTAGGGGTCGAGAAAATGCCCCGTACCGGGGAAAAACAGACCGCCCTGTATCGCCTCGCTCAACTGCGGCGCCGCCGCGTGCACCGCTTCAGCCGACCAGAACGCCACCGGCACGCCTTGCGCCATCATGCGTTGCTGCAAGGCATCCAGCGCTGCGCGAGATTCGGCGCGCTCATACACCAGCAGCGAACCGTCTTCGCGTAATAACTGAGGTTGCCCGATGGACTGCAACAAGCGCTGCCACGCGCCGAGGCTGGCTTCGTTCAATACACGAATGCCGGCCACGCTGCGCCGGTAGGGCGCCGGCCGCAGGTTCAGCAGCAAGCGGATAAACCAGGGCAGGGCGCGGGGCAGGTAGGTCCAGTCCAGACGCAGCGGGCCCATGGGGTCCAGCAGCATGGCCGGCAGGCGCTTGAGGATTGACAGGTCGGCGATGGGAAACACCTGCTCGGTCGCCAGGTGCCCGGCATTGCCATAGGAGGCGCCCAGCCCGGGCGCCTGCGCGTCGATCACCCGCACCTGGCGTCCTTGTCGTGCCAATTGCACGGCACAGGCGAGGCCGATGATGCCGGCGCCGACCACGACGATATCCGCTGAGTTGGGCGTGGCCATCGTCTACGCCTCTCTCTGGCCGTCGAGCAAGCGGCGCAACCGCAACGGGTTGCCCTGCTGCAGTGCGGCGGGCAGCAAAGCGTCCGGGAAGTCCTGGTAGCACACCGGGCGCAGGAACCGCAGGATCGCCGCCGTACCCACCGAGGTGCTGCGCGCATCCGAGGTGGCCGGAAACGGCCCGCCATGCACCATGGCGTCGCACACTTCCACGCCTGTCGGCCAGCCGTTGACCAGCAGGCGACCGGCCTTGCGCTCCAACACCGGCAACAACGCCCGTGCCTGTGGCAGGTCAGGTTCATCCAGATGCAGGGTGGCGGTGAGTTGGCCTTCCAGGCGTTCGGATAGCTGGCGCACCTGCTCGGCATCGCGGCATTCCACCACCAGCGAGGCCGCGCCGAAGACTTCGGCTTGCAAGTGTGGATTGCTCAGGAATGCCTCGGCCTGGGTCACGAACAACTGGGCCTGGCACTGGTTCGGTCCGCTCGCCGCTAAGCCCTGTGCGGCGGTTCGTGCATGCTGGGTCAGACTGGCTACGCCGCGTTCGTAGGCGTGGAAAATGCCGGGGGTGAGCATGGTCTGCGCCGGGCAGCGCTGGAGCGCGTCGCTGGCGCTGTGGATGAAGCGCTCCAGGGCGGCGCCCCGCACGGCGATCACCAGGCCTGGGTTGGTGCAGAACTGGCCGGCGCCCTGGGTCAGTGAGGCGACAAACGCTTCGGCCAGCGCCGCGCCCCGGGCTTGCAGCGCGGCTGGAAACAGGTACACCGGGTTGATCGAACTCATTTCCGCATACACCGGGATCGGCTCGGGGCGTGCCTGGGCGACCCGGCACAAGGCGATGCCGCCGCTGCGCGAACCGGTAAAGCCCACCGCCTTGATACGCGGGTCGGTCACCAGCGCGGTACCCACCTCATGCCCGGCGTCGTAGAGCAGTGAAAACACCCCGTGTGGCAAGTCGCAGTGTTGCACCGCCTGGGCGATGGCGCGGCCCACCAGCTCACTGGTGCCAGGGTGGGCCGGGTGGACCTTGACGATCACCGGGCAACCGGCAGCGAGCGCCGACGCGGTATCGCCGCCGGCCACCGAGAAAGCCAGGGGAAAGTTGCTGGCGCCAAACACCGCCACTGGGCCCAGGGGAATGTGGCGTTGGCGCAGGTCTGCGCGGGGCAGGGGCTGGCGCTCGGGTTGCGCGGGGTCCACCCGCACGTCGAGCCATTCGCCCAGGCGCACGGTGCGGGCAAAGGTGCGCAACTGCCCGCAGGTGCGGCCGCGTTCGCCCAGGATTCGGGCACGGGGCAGGCCGGTTTCGGCGATGGCGCGGTCGATCAGGGCATCGCCCAGGGCTTCGATGTTGTCGGCGATGGTCTCGAGAAACGTGGCACGGGCGGCCAGGGAAGTTTCGCGGTAAGCGTCAGCAGCGGACCACGCCAGCGCGCAAGCCTGTTCGACATGCTGGCTGTCGCCACCGGCATAGGCGGGCTCCAGGGGCGTGTCGGTGGCGGGGTCAATGGCCCGGATCGCGTCGCGCGTGCCGGAAAGGAATTGCTGACCGATCAGCATGTTGCCCGTCAGAGTCATGGGGTCATCCTGTAGAACACAAAGAGTAAGTAGGCGCGAGACATTTGTGGCGAGCAAGCTTGCTTGCGCTGGGGTGCGCAGCGCCCCCCAATAAAGGCCGGAGGCTGCTATGCAGCCAACGGGAGCAAGCTCCCTCGCCACACGGATCAGTCAACGTTCTGCTCGGTCGACCAGTTGGCGTACCACTGGCGGAACAGCGCGAACTGCTGCTCGGCATACCGGCGTTGAGCATCGCTGAGCACGTCGGTCTCGTTGAAGTGCAGGGCATAGCCCTGGTCACCGTTGAGCACCATCAAGTGCTTGTAATACAGCACCAGGTCGCAGCCTTCGTCGAAAGACGACAGCACCGCCAGCGCCGCTTCCAGCTCCCGCGCCTGGCGACGGGCCTTGGCATCGCCCTTGGCGGCCTTTTTGCTCAGTGCCACCAGTTGCAGCACTTCCCGTGGCAATGCATTGCCGATGCCGGTGATCGCGCCGGTGGCGTTGCAATTGACGAAGCCGTGCACCACCTGGGTATCGACGCCCACCATCAGGGTCACGTTATCGTCCTGGGAAGTGATGTTTTCCGCTGCGTAGCGCAGGTCAGCAGCGCCGCCGAATTCCTTGAAACCGATCAGGTTCGGGTGCTCGCGGCGCAGTTCGAAGAACAGCTCGGCGCGGGTGGCGAAACCGTAATACGGGCTGTTGTAGATCACCGCCGGCAGGTTCGGCGCTGCGTTGAGAATCGCCGCGAAGTGAGCCTTTTGTGCGGTGGCGGAAGCGCCACGGGACAGCACGCGCGGAATCACCATCAAGCCATGCGCGCCGACCTTGGCGGCATGCGCGGCGTGGGCCACGGCCTCGCGGCTGTTGACCGCACCGGTGCCGACGATGGTCGGTACGCCGGCGGCCACCAGGCGCGCCACGCCTTCCTGGCGCTCGGCTTCGGTGAGCAGCGGCCAGTCGCCCATGGAGCCGCAATACACCACGGCGCTCATGCCGATATCGATCAGCTCGCGACCCTTGGCCACCAGGGCATCGAAGTCGGGTGTGCGCGCCGGGGTGCAGGGCGTCATCAGGGCGGGCATGCAGCCGGTGAAGATGTTGTCGCTCATAGTGCTGACTCCTTGGTACTCGAGTAGGAAGAGGGGCTCAGATGCCCCAGGCAAAAGGGTCTTGCTCGTCGATCAGCAAGGTGCTGTCGGCGGTCATGTGGGCGCGGCCGGTGATGAACGGGCGTATGCGTTCGCCGTCCCATTCATAGCGGGCCTGGAACTGGCTGCCGGTGATGCTGGCCTGAACCCACGGCTCGCCGGGGCCGAGTGTGCCGTCGGCGGCCAGGCAGGCGAGCTTCGCGCTGGTGCCGGTGCCGCAAGGCGAGCGGTCATAGGCCTTGCCGGGGCACATCACAAAGTTGCAGCTGTCGGCATGGGCGTCATCGGCGAACAGTTCGATGTGGTCGATCAGCGCGCCGTCTGCGCCATGGATACCCTGGGCTTCCAGGGCCTTGAGCATGGCCCAGGTGTAGTCGGTGAGGGCGTCGACGTTGCCCATCTGCAACGCCTGGCCGTGGTCGGACACCAGGAAGAACCAGTTGCCGCCCCAGGCAATGTCCCCTACCACCGCGCCATGGCCGGGCACGTCCACCGCGACGTGCCGGCGATAGCGATAGGCGGGCACGTTGCGCAGAGTCACCGTGCCGTCCTCGTGCAGCGTAGCCGCCACCGGGCCAACCGGGGTGTCGAGGGTGTGTACGCCTGGCTCGATCAGCCCCAGGTAGTGCAGCGAGGCAACCAGGCCGATGGTGCCGTGGCCGCACATGCCGAGGTAGCCGGCGTTGTTGAAAAAGATCACGCCGCAGGTGGCGCCTGGGGTGACCGGCGCGCAATACAGCGCACCCACCAACACGTCGTTGCCGCGCGGTTCCAGCAGACAGGCGCGGCGCCATTGGTCGTGGTGAGTGCGCAGGTCGTCGAGTTGCTCGGCGACAGTGGCCCCCGCCAGCGCCGGGAAGCCGTTCATGATCAGGCGCGTAGGTTCGCCGCCGGTGTGGGAGTCGATGACGTGCAGGCGTTTCATGCAAGGCTCCATCAGTGAGTGGCTGCAGAGAGGGGTGAGCTGTAGCGATCGTCACTGACGGCTTCGCTTTCATCGTCTTCGCTTTCCAGGCGCACCAGGTGGGCCGGTACGCCGGTGGCGGCGCCCCAGTAGTAAATGCCCAGGGCGCAGACCGCTACGACAACGGTGTCGAACGGGTGGCTGATAAGGCCGATGCCGCCGAAACTGCCGAGCTTGGAGAGCAGGATAGTCACCGCATAGAAACCGATCAGCCAGGCCGACGAGCGCACCTGTTGCTTGAGGTTCAGGTGCGCGGTGGGCACCCAGCGTGCACACAGCAGGTACACCACGAACATCAGGATCTGCAGGCCGAGCAACCACGACACCGTGCTCCAGCCCGACCAGTACACGATCAGCGCGGCGATGATGAACGACAGCGGGCCCAATACCGCCATGCCCTTGACCCGGAACGGGCGCGCCAACTGCGGTGCATTGCGGCGCAACGCGGCAACGGTGACCGGGGCTACGGCGTAACTCAGGATCAGCGCGGCGGAGACCACGTTGATCAGCGCCTCCCAGGACGGGAAGGGCAGGGTCCAGAACACCGACAGGCCGAAGGTCAGCCACAGGGCCGGGCGCGGGATGCCGGATTTTTCATCGATGCGGGTGAAAATATTGAAAAACGTGCCGGTCTGCGCCCAGCCATACACCACGCGCGGGGTGGCGTTCATGTAGATATTGCCGCAGCCGCTGGGGGAGATCACTGCATCGGCCACCACCAGGTAAGCCAGCCAGCCCACGCCGAGCGCCAGGGCGATGTCGCGGTAGGGCAGCGCCAATTCCTTGCTGATCCCGGCCCAGCCGTTGGCAAGCATCTCGGTGGGCACGCCACCCAGGAACGCGGTTTGCAGCAGCACGTAGATTGCCGTCGACAGCAGTACCGAAAGGATCAATGCAATCGGAATCGTACGTTGCGGGTTCTTCACTTCACTGGCCACCGAAATGATCGGCGTCAGCCCCAGGTAAGCGAAGATCACCCCGCCGGCCGACACCGCCATCTCGATGCCCGACAGCCCGAACGGCGCAAAGCCCTGCACCTGGAAATTCGCCGGCTTGAAAAAGGTGAACAACACGCCGATCACCAGCAGCGGCACGATGAACTTGAACACGCTCACCAGGTTATTGGCGATGGCGAAGGTCTTCACGCTGCGGTAGTTGAGGACGAAGAACAGGCACAGTAAGGCGAATTGCACCAGCCAGCCGAGGGTGGTCGGGTCGCTGGAGCCGGCCTTGGTCAGCTCGGGAAACCACGCCCCAGCGTATTGGCGCGAGGCGACCACCTCGATCGCCACCAGGCTGGAAAACGCGATCAGCGTGATAAACCCCATCAGGTAACCCAACAGCGGGCCATGGGAATACACCGGGTAACGCACCACGCCACCGGCACGGGGCAGGGCGGCGCCGAGTTCGCAGTAGACAATGCCCAGCAGCAGCACGGCGAAGCCGCCGATGAGCCAGGAAATAATCCCGGCGGGACCGGCGATTGCAGACACATGACTGGCGGCGAATAACCAACCCGAACCGAAGATGGCACCCAACCCGATAAAGGTGAGGTCCATCAATGACAGCTGTTTCTTGAACTTGCCTTGGCCTGACATAGCGGCGCCTTCTTGTGAGTTATTGGATAGGCATGCAGGGGCCCTATCGTGAGCCCGATAAACCCACGGCGATTGATGTTTTTTGTGGGGATGGATGACGAATTCAGCACAATCGCCGGCGCTCGACAGCGTGCCGGGCATGGGGCACTCTGCTCGGCGTCGGGGTCAGAAACGGGCGATGAATGTCATGGTGCAGAACGTGCTTGCGAGTCTCTTGCAGGGCAGCCGCCCCCACAGCATCGAGCAACTGCTGACGGGTGCCGCGCAGCTGTTGCCATTGCTGGACGTGATCCCCAACGCGGCGATTTTCATCAAGGACATCGACGCCCGCTACGTGCTCGCCAACCGCACCCTGGTGCAGCGCTGCGGCCTGCGGCAGCTGCAACCGCTGCTGGGCAAGACCAGCGCCGAAGTGTTCCCCGCGCAACTGGGGCCTGGCTATACCGAGCAGGACCGACGGGTGCTGCAACAGGGGTTCGTCCTGCAAGACCAGCTTGAGCTGCACCTGTACGGCAGCCGCGAACCCGGCTGGTGCCTCACGCACAAATGGCCGCTGTATAGCGATAGCGGCACCATCATCGGCCTGGCCGGTATCTCGGTCGACCTGCAATCGGCCAGCGAAACCCACCCGGCCTACCAGCGCCTGGCGGCAGTGGACGCGCATATCCGCGCGCACTTCAACCGCCGTGTCACCCTCGGCGAGCTGACGCGCATTGCGGGCATTTCCGTGGCTCAGCTGGAGCGCTACTGCAAGCGCGTGTTCCACCTCACGCCCCGGCAGATGATCCAGAAGGTGCGGCTGGAGCATGCCCACCGATTGCTGCATACCACGCTGCCAATCACCGACGTGGCGTTGCAGTGCGGGTACACCGACCACAGCGCGTTTACCCGGCAGTTCAAGGCCTCGACGGGGTTCACGCCGAGGCAGTACCGCCAGGCGGCGCATCCAGTGTGGGAGGGGGCTTGCTCCCGATGACGATCGTTCCCACGCTCCCGCGTGGGGATGCAGCCCGTGACGCTCTGCGTCACCTATGCGCAGTCGCTCCCAGGTGCAGCGGTCGGCGGGACGCGGAGCGTCCCAGGAGGCATTCCCACGCAGAGCGTGGGGACGATCAGCAAGCCCCCTCCCACAGTTGAATCTGCATCTCAATGCAACGAATCGCCCCGCGCGTCGCTCCTATGCGTACGAGTAACCTTTCACGACCACAGGTATCAGGCTTATGACGGCGGCGGACAACGATCATGTGAATTGGCTGGTGCAAGGCTCCATGCTGCACGCGGCGCGCCAGCGGGCCAAACTCTATTCGGGGCAGGGGCGGATGTGGCAGCAGCCCTTTGCGCAAACCCGGCCGCGTGATGCGTCGGCCCTGTCCTCGGTGTGGTTCACGGCGTATCCGGCATCGATCGTGACCCGCGAAGACGGCACGGTGCTGGAAGCGCTGGGCGACGAAACCCTGTGGCATGTGCTGTCGAAGATCGGCATCCAGGGCATTCACAACGGGCCGCTGAAGAAATCCGGCGGTTTGTCCGGTACCGAACATACGCCGACCATCGACGGCAATTTCGACCGCATCAGCTTCGACATCGACCCGCAACTGGGCACCGAGGCGCAGTTGCAGGCGCTGACACGCATGGCCGCCGCGCACAACGCGGTGATCATCGACGACGTGATCCCCTCGCACACTGGCAAGGGCGCGGATTTTCGCCTGGCGGAAATGGCCTATGAAGACTACCCCGGCCTGTATCACATGGTCGAAATCCGCGAAGAAGACTGGCCGTTGCTGCCGGACGTCGCCGAGGGCCGCGACGCGCAGAACCTAAGCCCACCGCAGGTGGATGCGCTGCGCGACAAGCACTACATCGTCGGCCAATTGCAGCGGGTGATCTTCTTCGAGCCCGGCGTCAAGGAAACCGACTGGAGCGCCACGCCGGTGGTGCTGGGCGTCGACGGCAAACCGCGGCGCTGGGTGTACCTGCATTACTTCAAGGAAGGGCAGCCGTCGCTGAACTGGCTCGATCCCTCCTTCGCCGCCCAACAGATGATCATCGGCGACGCGCTGCACGCCATCGACGTGATGGGCGCGAAGATCCTGCGCCTGGACGCCAACGGCTTCCTCGGCGTGGAACGCAAGCTCGACGGCAGCGCTTGGTCGGAGAGCCATCCGCTGTCGATCACCGGCAACCAGTTACTCGGCGGGGCGATCCGCAAGGCCGGCGGTTTCAGTTTCCAGGAACTCAACCTCACCGTGGACGACATCGCTTCCATGTCCCATGGCGGAGCCGACCTGTCCTATGACTTCATCACCCGTCCGGCCTACCAGCACGCGTTGCTGATGGGCGACACTGAATTCCTGCGCCTGATGCTGCGCCAGATGCACAGCCTCGGCATCGACCCTGGCTCGCTGATCCACGCGCTGCAAAACCACGATGAACTGACCCTGGAGCTGGTGCACTTCTGGACGTTGCATGCCCATGACAGCTTTATGTTCCAAGGCCAGACGTTCCCCGGCAACATCCTGCGCGAGCATATCCGCGAGCAGATGTACGAACGCCTGACCGGTGAACACGCGCCGTATAACCTCAAATTCGTCACCAACGGCGTGTCCTGCACCACCGCCAGCATCATTACCGCCGCCCTCGGCATTCGTGACCTGGAGGCCATCACCGCAGCCGATATCCAGCAGATTCGCCAGATCCATTTGCTGCTGGTGATGTACAACGCCATGCAGCCTGGGGTGTTTGCGCTATCGGGTTGGGACCTGGTGGGCGCGCTGCCGTTGGCCGCCGAAGAAGTCGCGCACCTGATGGCCGATGGCGATACGCGCTGGATTCATCGTGGCGCCTACGACCTGGTCGACCTCAACCCCGACGCCGAGCTGTCGGCCGGACAGATGCCGCGTTCCAGAAGCCTGTATGGCAGCTTGAACAGCCAGTTGCAGGACCCGGACTCATTCGCCTCGCAACTGCAGAAAATCCTCGGCGTGCGCCGCGCCTACGACATCGCCGCCAGTCGCCAGATCCTGATCCCGGATGTGGAGCACCCAGGCCTGCTGATCATGGTTCACGAATTGCCGGCGGGTAAGGGCACGCAGATCACCGCGCTGAACTTCGGCGCCACGCCGATCACCGAATCCCTGCACCTGCCCAACATCGCACCGGGGCCGGTGGTGGACATCATCAATGAGCGTGTGGAAGGGGACCTGACGGAAGAGGGGACGTTCACGATTACGCTGGATGCGTATGAAGGGCTGGCGTTGCGCGTGGTGAGCAGTACGCCGATGTAAGGCTGGCAGGTCGGGCTGAACGGCGCTTAACGTCGTTCAGCCCGGGCAGCGTCAGATCAACGGTGCTTATTCTTGTGTTTATGCTTGTTGCCGTTGTGCTTGCGGCCGTCGGAGCGATGGCTGCTCTCGTCATCTGCCAGGTTGTTGCCCACCGCGCCACCGGCGGCGCCGCCCAGGCCTGCGCCGATGGTCGAACCGGTACTGCCGCCCAGGTGGTTACCGATAACCGAACCCCCTGCAGCCCCGACCCCGCCGCCAAGCGCTGCTTCCGTGCGATTGCCTTTCTGCGCGCCCACCGCACCGCCGGCTGCGCCACCTACACCGGCGCCGATGGCCGCGCCGGTCGAACCACCGAGCTGCTGGCCCACCACATTGCCCAGCACGCCGCCGACACCGCCGCCCAGGGCGGCTGTGCCATCCCCGGCGGCCATGGCGCCGTGGGAAATCAGGATGCCCAATGCGAGGGCAGGGAGAGTCATTTTCATTTTTTTATACCTCAAGGGCTGTCTCAGGCGCTCACGGGTTAAAGCACGCCTGGGCTTAAGATTAGAGCACAAGCGGTGACGTCGCAGTTCTCGCGATAGAGGTATCCACCAGATAAAAATTTTTTTTCAGCCCCCTTGAATTCTTTCTGCGCGTCCATAAATTTTTGATCACGCGATGCCGAAGACGGGTCGCGTACTAAATCACTTGGAGAAACTCAGGAGATTTTAAAATGGCTACTACCCTTTCGTTGGCCCCACTGTTCCGTCAATCGGTGGGCTTTGACCGCTTCAATGACCTGTTCGAGTCGGCGCTGCGTAGCGAGGCTCCGAATTCCTATCCACCTCATAACGTGGAAAAGCACGGTGATGACGCCTACCGGATTGTCATCGCAGTGGCTGGCCTGACCGAGGAGGATCTGGATATCCAGGTCGAACGAGGCGTTCTGACGGTTTCCGGCGGAAAACGCGAAACCGACGAGAAGGTCGCTTACCTGCACCAGGGCATCGCCCAACGTGCGTTCCGGCTGTCGTTCCGCCTGGCGGACCACATCGAAGTGCGTGGCGCATCCCTGAACAACGGCTTGCTGAGCATCGACCTGCTGCGCGAGGTGCCTGAAGAGGCCAAGCCCAAACGCATCACGATTGGTAGCGAGGCAAAGCCTGAGTTGCGTCAGGTCAGTTTGCAGTAACGCAATTGGCGGTAAAAAGGCGCTCTACGGAGCGCCTTTTTTGTGTGAATCGCGCAGGGCTGCCCAGCGAAACAAATTTCTACATTTAATTGACGCCATCAAAATGCCACTTTAAGATCCGCGCCCGTTGGTGGCATTGAGCCACATAGAAGGATCTAGACATGTGGCGTTTGATACGTCTGGGCGGCCTGTCCGTTATCGTTTGCTTGAGCACCACCGGGTGGGTGCAAGCCGCCACGGCGCAGAACACGCCGGGCATCACCGACCTGATTCGCGACCGCCAAGACCGTTTGCTCGAACAGCAGCAACGGCGCATCGACGAACTCAAAGACCTGCCGGGCAAGTCCGCTGCGA
Organism: Pseudomonas sp. R4-39-08; assembly: GCF_003852275.1. Lineage (NCBI taxonomy): Bacteria > Pseudomonadati > Pseudomonadota > Gammaproteobacteria > Pseudomonadales > Pseudomonadaceae > Pseudomonas > Pseudomonas sp. R4-39-08. The sequence continues at coordinate 3,100,384 of NZ_CP027733.1, read as the reverse complement.
CAGCAGCACCGGCCACCCCCGTCGACACCCGCTGCTTCCCGATCAGAACCATCGAGCTGGGCGGTGCCGAAGCGCTGACCGAGGCTGAGCGCACGCGTCTGATCAAACCCTACATCGGCCAATGCCTCGGTGTGCCGCAGCTCAACGAAGTGTTGAAGGTGATCACCGACCGGTACCTCGCCAAAGGATATGGGTACAAAGGTCTTGAGGTGATTATTAATCCAGCAACTAATAAAATTGTTACCTTTAGGCCGGCGAAAAATAGGGAGTAAAATATGATTGACTTATTTGATAAGGGTAATAAGTTTTCACTCAGAGTGAAAGCATACGAATTCCCTAGTGCGCGGGATGAGCTGGATGCTAATTGGTTGGTTATTAGTATAGACGTAGAGCATAAGGGTGGGGAGGCATGGAAAGCATGTGGGCCCTATCTGCGCACTAATGAGTTATTAAGGCTGTTGGAGTGGTTGAGAAATTTAGAAGCTGGAGTCTTGCCTTCAAAAATTGTGTTCACGGAAGGGGAGTTGGCATTTTCGTATTCGGATGATATGCAGCTTGCAGTGATACTTGGCTTCAATCTTCACCCTAAAGGCGCAGCGTATGATTATTCAAGTGATAGAGAGTTTTCAGTGTGTTTCAAGGTTGATGATAAAGGCTTGGTTAATTTGATTCGCTCTGTTGAAAAAGCCATAAGAGAGTTTCCTGAGCGCTAAGCTGTGGCTCGAACTGGTTTGAAACCGAAAAAAACTGACAGGTTTATTTTATTAAGTTCCGGACTTTCAGAATTTTTAATCACAAAACTGCCCGCCTATTACTAGTGATTACTGACTCAAGGCAATTTGGTGAACACATTTCCTGGAAAGACTTTATAAATTATGTATTGCTTAATGATGTGGGATAAAGATCTAGCAGCCACTGGGCAAGAGGGTTGTCTTGATAAAATTGAAATCCCTTTAAGTGCTGCGAGTTTTTTCTTCACGCTGGATAGCAAGCAGTTTCCAATGCTTTCCAGCTTGAGTTTTGATGACTACGATATGTTTTCTGGTTCGCAGATTGACTCACTTGTAGACGAATTATTGGCAGTCGCCAGCTTAAATCCACAGATTTCCGAAGTAGTCAAATTAGCGTTGGGATTTATACGTAAAGTAAAACTTCTAGGACAAAGTGTTCTATTTGACCCGTTCAGGATGAATTAATTGAGTATTCAGGTGGAGGTGCTTGTAGGGCCGCGATTTTGATTATTGAGAATGAAGTGATTCTATTCATTCAGTGCCTCGGAGGGGCATGGGAATAGACTAAAACGGTTGTCTTTTTTTGTCTTGGTTCTTTGTAAGACAAATATCTCAGCGTGGACAGGAGATTGCGCAGTTGTTCGACTTAATTAAAAATTTTCACATCGGTGCTACCCTTCTAGGCGGTCTAGGTGCCGCAGCAATGTTGATTGCCATACGCGACCCCAAGACCCCCAAATGGATGGATGTGGCGGCATCGATACTATTGCTCGTATGGGCAGCACTTTTTCTGGGGATGGTTCAAAGCATATTTGGACTCTTGCCAGACTCGACCGCCGAAGAAAGGGATCTTCGAAATCAATATCAGGTCGTGCTGTATTTGATCCCTTTTTTCAGTGCAGGCCTTGCAACCAACCTGTTGTCCAATGTCATCCTTAGCCAGCGGGATTATACCGGCACGATGTCGTTTCATGAGGCTGCTAAAAAGACCCTCTGGGCGATCTGGTTTAGCTGTCTAGTGGTTAGCGTGGTTGGGCTGGTTCTGTACGTCTTTATTAAGAAAATCAGAAGCCCACAAGGTTTTTCTTCGTTGACGTAGAGAGCATTCTCACGGCTATCTGGTCAATGATTGAAGCCGCAACAGGTGCGGCTTCAATTGATGCAGCAGGGGCGTCACCACTCTCACTTGCCGAGTTTTTTACGCACGTCCTCGACCATTGGACCAACAGCTTTCACTGCCTCCTTGAGCTGTTGCTCAGTCACGCCAAACTCTTTCGTCCAATGTTTCAACTCCCAGGCTTCGGAGGTGTTCACTCGAGCACGGTCTTGCGGGCCACGGTTTTTCAGATCGTCAGACATGTTCAGCTCCATGCGGGTTGGCCTGGAAATGTCCAGGCGTCTCCTGATAGAACCTTGGGATGCGTGCGTAGTTCGGTTGATTTTTGGTAGGAGTCAATTGATCGGCAGAACGCCGGAGAAGGGTAATTGCGCAGCAGAAAAGATAAGGACCTGCCCAGGTTTCCCCGGCAAGCCCTTGATATCTATGGTGCCCGAACCCGGAATCGAACCGGGACGCCCTTACGAGCGGGGGATTTTAAGTCCCATGCGTCTACCAGTTTCGCCATTCGGGCGGTAGCGCGGTGCAGCAGGGTTGCGAATATATAGATCCAGCGGCTTCGACGCAACCTCGATGCACGCTTTCCTGCACAAACAGTTATCCGAAAAAACCTGCCAGATCAGTGATCTACAAGAAAAACACGATGGGCAAGATCAATGCCGCTCTCAGTCGAACAACGCCAGTAGATCAGTATCGCCCACATCCACCCCGGCCTGACTCAACAGCGTGGTCACCTGGCCGCGATGGTGGGTCTGGTGGTTGAAAAAATGCATCAGCAGGCCGAAGAACGGTTTCTCAGCCGCTGCACCGCGCATGGTGTGGTAGCGCAAACGCTGGTCCAGGTCGGTTTCCTGCAGGCTGTCGGCCCAATTGAGGATCAGTTGATCCAGCCAGGCACGCTGGGCCGAGAGTTCGCTTATGTCTGCGAACGCCAGCTGCCTCAGGTCGACGGGTGTGGCGATGGCGCTCAGGGGTAGCAACGCGGAAAAGCCTGCCGGGTGCTCGGCAAAGCGCTTGAGCCAGACCGTATCGCCCAGCACCAGGTGATTCAGGGTGCCGAGGATCGAGCCGAAAAACGCTTGTCGGTCCGCAACCAACGCCGCGTCTGTCAGCTTGCCGGCGGCTTCGTAGACCTTGCGATTCATCCATTGGTTGTAGCTGGCCATCAACCTGGTGTGCTCAATGCGGTTCACCGATGCGTCCTCTCGAATGGCGGAGTGGCGCCATCATAAAGCTTGCCCGCCCGGCGGTCATGGTGTTCCATCGGGGGCGGACTAAGGTTGATTTAACGCCACTATGCGCCCTGGAGGGCGACACCATGAATACCAGCGATCTACTGGAACAACTGTTGCGCGGCGCAGGGCAGGGCGGGGCTTCTTCGGGCGGCGGGTTGGGCGGTCTGCTTGGCGGTCTGCTCAAAGGCACCAGCGCCGGCAATGCTTCGGCCGGCGGCGGCCTGGGTGGACTATTGGGTGGGCTGGGAGGCATGTTGGGCGGTGGCGCGGCAACGCGCCCGGCGCAAGGGCGCGCCGGTGGTATGAACTATGCCGCGTTGGCTTCTCTCGGGATGATGGCCTACAAGGCGTATCAGGCCTGGCAGAGCCAACAGGCGAGCCAGCCGCAGCAGGCCTTTCAGACGGCCGATCAGCTGTCGGGCGCGCAAATCGAAGCGCACAGCCACGCCGTGTTGCGCGCACTGATCGCTGCCGCAAAGGCCGATGGCCGGATCGATGCGAAAGAGCAGCAGTTGATCTCCGATGAGCTGGGCAAGCATACCGATGACCCGCAATTGCAGGAGTGGTTCGACGCTGAAGTCGCCAAGCCTCTGGATGCGGCGGATTTCGCCGAGTTCGCCAGCGACCCGGCGCTTGCGGCCGAGGTGTATCTGGCCAGCGTCATGTTGGTGGATTACCAGCAGGACGCGGAGCGCAATTACCTCGACGATTTAGCCGCTCAGTTGCAAATCGATGCGCAGTTGCAAGTGCAGCTGGAGCGGCAGACCAAGGCCTGAAACCTCACCGTCGCGCCCCGGCCTGTTAAATACCCTGCGCCGCGAGAATGGCCAGATAAATCAATACCAGGCCACAGGCGCCATAGCTGATGCGTTGCCAAGTTGGCGAAGCATTCTTGCGCAGCACGTTGACCAGCGCGGCAGTCAGAAAGCATGACAGCACCGACGCCAGCATGAAGCCGGCAAAAAACATCAGCGTTTGCCCATGGCTCGGGGTGGTGCCGACGATGCCCGACAACGCGCTGCCCAGGGCGCCCCAGTAAACGATGTTCTTCGGATTGGCCAGGGAGATCGCTGCGCCCACTGCCAGGGCGTTTTTCCCGGAGCTGGCGGGTGCACCCTCGACGTGCGGTAACTGCCACGCATCCATCAGGCTGCGAATGCCCAGCCAGGCCAGGTAGAGCGCGCAGACCACCGTCAGCGGCACGCGCACCGCGTCATGCTGGATCAGCAGCGCGATGCCGGTCAGCCCGATCACCGCCCAGACCGCATCGCCCACCAACGAGCCAATCTGCACCAACAGGGCCGGTGTGAAACCGTAGAGCAAGCCACGGCGCAGGGTTTCAGCGAGCACCGCGCCGGGAGACAGACAAAACACAAAACCGAAAACCAGCGCATAGAAAAAGATCGTCAGCATGCCCGCGTCCTTTCGAGAAAGTGCGAGAGCATACGTCAGTGTCGAGATGAATGAACACCGCGTCCCTTTACAAACTCAGGCGCAAGGCCAGGGCGGCAAGGGTGATCAAAAGCACCGGCACGGTCAGCACAATCCCGACCTTGAAGTAGTAACCCCAGGTGATGGTGATGCCCTTGCGTGCCAGGATATGCAGCCACAGCAAGGTCGCCAGGCTGCCGATAGGAGTGATTTTCGGGCCCAGGTCGCTGCCGATCACGTTGGCGTAGATCATCGCGTCCTTGACCACGCCCACGGCATGGCTCGACTCGATGGACAGCGCGCCGATCAACACCGTTGGCAGGTTGTTCATTGCCGAGGACAACAGTGCGGTGAGCACGCCGGTGCCCATGGCCGCGCCCCACACGCCGTAGCTGGCGAAGGTGTCGAGCCAGGTGGCCAGGTAGTCGGTCAGGCCGGCGTTACGCAAGCCATAGACCACCAGGTACATCCCCAGGGAAAAGACCACGATCTGCCACGGTGCGTCTTTCAGCACCTTGCGTGTAGAGATCCTGTGGCCCTTGGCAGCAATCACCAGCAACAGCACGGCGCACACCGCAGAAATCGCGCTGATGGGAATGCCCAGCGGTTCCAGCGCGAAGCAGCCCACCAGCAAAATACCCAGCACCCACCAGCCGGCGCGAAAGGTCGCACGGTCGTGAATGGCACTGGCGGGTTGTTCCAGGTCGGCGGGGTCGTAAGACTGCGGAATATCGCGACGGAAAAACCATAGCAGCACCGCCAGGGTCGCGGCGACGCTGACCAGGTTCACCGGCACCATCACGGCAGCATATTCGTTGAAGCCGATCTTGAAATAGTCCGCCGAGACGATATTCACCAGGTTCGACACCACCAGCGGCAGGCTTGCCGTGTCGGCGATAAAGCCCGCACCCATGACGAATGCCAGCGTCGCCGCTGGCGAAAAACGCAGGGCCAACAGCATCGACATCACAATCGGGGTGAGGATCAACGCAGCGCCGTCATTGGCGAACAATGCCGACACCAGTGCGCCCAGCAGCACCATATAGGCAAACAATCGCCGGCCCCGGCCACGCCCCCAGCGCGCCACATGCAGCGCGGTCCAGGCAAAGAACCCGGCTTCATCCAGCAACAGGCTGATGATGATCAACGCGACAAAGGTGCCGGTGGCATTCCAGATGATGTGCCACACCACCGGAATATCCGCCAGGCTGATCACCCCGCAGGCCAGGGCCAGGATCGCGCCCAGGGAGGCGCTCCAGCCGACGCCCAGGCCCCTGGGCTGCCAGATGACCAGCACGATGGTGAAGATGAAAATAGCAATTGCGACAAGCATGAATAAACGCTCCGATGGCTCAGCAAGTGCTGGCCTGTTGTGGTCTGTCGCCCATTGCATCCAGACGCCGCGCGTCGTTTTGCAACCCTGGCGGGCTGTCATCCAAGGCATGGATCAGTTCGTCCACGTAAAGTTCGCGTTTGCGCAGGATCAATCGCATCAGCTGTGCTCGGGTGGCGTTGGCCAGGCATTTAAACAGGGTCGGGGCCGATCTATCCATGGCGTTTGCATATCTGCGGCTTCGCACAGGCGGCGTAGGTATCTACACAACGTTGTAGCAGCCAACCGTTACCACGATGCGAAGCGAGCCGTTCTTGATCTTGCTCTTGATCCTGCTCTTGATCTGAGGCGCCCCGTTAAACCACGCTGGCCGGAATCCGATAGTGATTTGGGGGGTAAACCGGCAGGGATGCCGGTTTAGCCGCCCCGCGCCATGGATGGCGCGTGGCGGCGGCCCCCCAAATCACTGTCGGATTACGGGCACACCGAGCCTAAGCGAGGTGCCGAGTGGTGGGGCAAGAGCCCTTTGGTTACTTTGGGGCTCTTTTCCAAAGTGACCCGCCGTCAGGGCGGAACCCTAAGCCGCCGTTACCGCAGCAACGGATATGTACTCGCTCTGATCCAGCATCTCGGTCGGCTGTCAGGCCGCCATCGGGGGCAAGTCGAATCGTCGCACCGCCCCTCCCACATTTTGGTCGCGGGGCGTCAGTTTAGGCATTCGTCGCCTGCCGAGACGTCACGGGAGCAAGCTCCCTGGCCACGCGTTCAGGGTCACGCCAAAGTTATGTAGATATCCGTGCTCAGGAGGATAAGCCTCAATGTAAGCCAAATCCTGATTTCGTTTGACGTGGATCAACTGCCTCCTAATCAGCCACAAGTGATTGAAATTAAACTGAAACACGAATGTCCTAAAGTGCCGCCCATTGCTGATGAAGGAAGAGACCGCGTGACCCGAGCCACTCGTAACCTGCGCAAGACCCTGGATTCCGTTGCGGAAAATAACGAAACCGCCGCGTTCGACCTGATGCGTGCCGTCGAAAAACTCGGCGATGAGGTGCTGCGCCAGCGCCTGCTCAACACCATTCACCGGTTGAACCAGGATGCCTACGAACTGCGCGAAGCGCGCGACTCGGTGGAGCTGGTGTCGGTAAAGCTCGCCTGAGCAAGATCGTTCAAGACAAGTGCCTGGGCGCGCTGGCATGCTTGCCGACTGTTTGTCGATGAGCCCCTCCCATGCCTACTGCCCTCCCTCATGACGCGTTCACGCGTGGCGCAATCGCTGTTATTCCGTTATCCCTGGCCTGTGCCCCCTGGGGCTTGCTCGCCGGCTCAATGGCAATCGATGCGCAGTTCACCCCGCTGCAAGCCCAAGGGTTGTCCGCCATCGTGTTCGCCGGTGCCGCTCAGTTGGTGGCGATCGGCATGGTCAAAAGCGGCGCGAGCCTGATCTCCATCGTGCTGACCACCTTGCTGCTGACCTCCCAGCACTTGCTCTACGGCATGCACATGCGCCCGACGCTGTCCTCGCTCAACACCCGCTGGCGCATGAGCCTGGGCTTTCTGTTGACCGACGAGTTCTTTGCCCTGGTCAACCACTATGACCGCCAGACCTTCAATCGCTGGCATGCCCTGGGTGTCGGCCTGACGTTCTATATCATCTGGAACCTGTTCACTTTGGCCGGCATCGTCCTGGGCAAAAGCATTCCCGGGCTGGACCAGTTGGGGCTGGAGTTTTCGATTGCCGCAACCTTTATCGCCCTGATCACGCCGGTCGTGCGCGACGTGCCGACGGTGGTCTGCGTTGCCGTCTCGCTGTTGTGCTCGGTGTGGCTGAGTTACCTGCACTGGGAATCAGCGGTGGTGGTCTCGGGGGTGTTGGGAATGAGCGCCGGGTTCGCCTGCAAGCGCCTGGGAGTCGGCCAGCGATGATCTACCTGATGATTGTGGCGATGGGGTTGGTGGTGTTTTTCAATCGCTACCTGTTTATCGAACCGCGCCTGCCGGTGCGGCTGAACCGGGGGGCGCGTGAGTTCCTCGGGTTCGCCGTGCCGGGCATGCTCACCGCGATTTGCGGGCCGATTATTTTCATCAAAGACCACCAGCTCAACCTGAGCCCGAGCAACCCCTATTTGCTGGCTGGGATCTGCGCCGTGGCGCTGATGATTTGGACGCGCAGCGTGCTGATCACGGTGTTGTCGAGCATGGTGTTGTTCTATCTGTTGCGCTGGTGGTTGTGAGCCGCAGGCGAAAAAAAGCCCGCGGGAGGGCGGGCAGAAGGAGGACTTCTTGAAAATGAGCCTGGCCACTATAAGCGCCCGGTTTTGCCTGCACAGTGAAACAAAATTCATGGGCGCGTCAGTTGGCGGCGGCGCAATGGTAGAGTCACGGTTTTTCCAGGGAAGCACGAGCATGCATAAAGCGGTGATAGGCGCATTGGTACTGGCAGCACTGGCCGGTTGCGCGGGTTCGAAGATGAAAGAGGCGCGCGCGGGCAGCCCTTACAAGACCATGGCCTCGGACAAGGCCACCCTGGTGGTCGCCCAATGCATCCAGTACGGCTGGCAGGACGAAAGCGTGTTTGGCGTCGACGCCGGCGGTTTCAAGGAAGCCACCGAGGCCGGGGGGTTCACGGTGTACACCACCGGCGGAGACTATTTTGTGGATGTGCTGAGCACGGGCGCAGGTTCTACCGTCAAGTATTACGCCGCAGAAGACACGATGCCCGCCAAACGCCGTTTGGCCGCACTCGCCACTTGTCTTTAATACCTTGCCTTGGTCATATTTGGCCTATTATTCACCCGCTCGCCCGACGTAATGGCTCTTTACCGGTACACGGATGTCGAGGCTTAAACGTCGGGCGGGCACCTCCTTTCGGGGCCACTGTTCAGCGTGGCATGAAGCCCAACTGCCAGCGTCGCGGAATCGCCAGGGTCGCCAGGCCCAATAGCCCCGCCAACGCACCGCTGACCCACAGGGCGCGCAGGCCGATCTGCTGCTCCAGCAGCGCGCCGATCACGGCGCCGATAAACATCCCCGCCCAAGGTATCAGCTGCATGCGCCAGCCATTGCGGCGCTCGCCCAACAACCAGCGGCCCAGCCCGCGACCGAAACGCGACAGCGCCCCCGTGACATAGGTGAGCCCTACCGGCACCCCGTTCACCTGCTCGACGGCCGCGTTGAGCATGCCCATGGCGATGATCGCCGCTAACAGGGCGGGCAGGGTCTCGGCCCATGGCAGCAGCGCCGCGCCGCAGAGCAGCGCGCCGATGTTCAGCAACAAGGGCAGCGCGCGACGCTTGCTTACGCGGCTGACAACCACGCCCAAGGCATTGCCGACGATGAAGGTGGCAACCAGCAACAGCAACCGCCCGGTAAGGCCAAGGTCACCCGCACTGATCGCAACCGCCAGGCGCGTGGTGTTGCCGCTCATGAACGAGACAAAGTCGCCGCTGGCCATGAAACCAATGGCATCGGTCATGCCTGCCAGTACCGACAGACCGGCCACCAGCATCAAGCCCACACGCCCACGCCAGCGCTGTCGATGGGCGAGCGCGGCGTTGGTGTAAGGCTTGGCGGGCGAAGGCAGCATAGGGCTTTCCAGTGAAGTTATTCGGCCACTACCCTAGGGCGCTTTGCGTGTGCGCGCAATCACCTCACACCGGCTCCAGGCGCCAGCCCGTGCTATGCCAGCTCAAGTAATGGCTGGGCTCGGTCGCCTGCAGGAAGGCTTCATCGTGGGACACCACCAGCAATGCCCCGGTAAAACCTTTCAAGGCCTGTTCAAAGGCAATCACCGTCTCCAGGTCGAGGTGGTTGGTCGGCTCATCCAACAGCAACAGTTGCGCCGGCACGCCGCGCCACAAAGCGATCGCCATCGCCGCTTTCAACCGCTCGCCACCGCTGAGTTGGCCTGCCGGCTGGGTCACCCGCGAGGCATCCAGTTGCAGCAAGGCCAGGCGCGTGCGCAGTTCGGCTTCGACCAGCGGCGTGTCGAGCAGGTTGAGCTGTTCGACGACAGTGCGCTGGTCATCCAGCAGCGTCAGGTGCTGGTCGATATACGCGCAGGGCAGCGCCACCGTGCACGTCCCACTGAGCGCTTGCCATTGCCCGGCAAGCAGCTTGAGCAGGGTGGATTTGCCGCAACCGTTCGGTCCGCGCACGGCCACCCGCATGGGGCCGGTCAGGTCAAGCGTCAGAAAGGTGGAAGGAGCCTGCGGATCCAGCCAAGGCAACTGTGCCTGTTGCAGGCTCAGAACCTGGCGGCCGTTGGGCACCGCCGCACCCGGCAAGGCCAGTAAGGTCGGCGTCTCATCCACCACGCGCTCATAGGCGTGGCGCACCTGCGCGTCGAGGGTGTGTTTGTGATCATGATGGGCGCCGCCCAGGGTGCTGACGATTTGCGTGGCCGCGCTTTTCCATCGCGCCTTGGTAAACCGGTCGACGTTGGCGGTCACTGCATATTGGCGTGCACGCGCCGCATTGCGCTGCAGGTTGTCATGGTCTTTTTGCAAGCGTCGGCGTTCGCGGCTGCGCTGTTCGCGGGCGTGTTCCCACGCCGCGTTAGCCGCCTGCCGTTGTGTGTCGCGTTGCTGAAGATAGGCATCGTAGTTGCCGCCATACACCTGCGCACCCAGGGGCGACAGTTCGATGATCCGGCCCATGGTGTTGAGCAGTTGGTGATCATGGCTGACCACCACCAGGCCACCGCGCCATTGCGCTAATTGCTGCAGCAGCCAAACGCGCCCAAGGCTGTCGAGGTGGTTGCTGGGTTCGTCGAGGATCAGTAACGGCGGCGCCGCTAACAATGCGCCGATCAGCGCCACCTTGGCCAATTGGCCACCACTGAGCCGGTCGGCCCGGGAAGTCGCGCTGAGCGAGGGCAGCCCCGCCGTATCCAGGGCCACGCGCAGGCGTTCGGCGAGGTCCCAGCGATCATCGATCCGTTCAAGATCACCGGCCACGCCTGTGCCCTGGGCCATGCGTGCAAGGGCGGCCAGGCACTGGGCGGTGCCGGTGATATCGGCGACGGTCGCACCCGGTCGCACCACCACGGTCTGGGGCACGTAAGCCACCTGGGCCGGTGCGTTCAGCGTACCGGAGGAGGGTTGCAGGATGCCGGCGATCAGTTGCGCGAGGATACTTTTACCGCGCCCGTTGCGGCCGACAATGCCGGTCGGCGTGTGGTCGATGGACAAGGTGAGGTCTTCCAGCAAGGTTTCGCCATTGGCGAACTGGAAAGACAGATGTTGCAGGGAAACCAGTACGGGCAGCCGGTTGACGTGAGTCATCAGCACCTCCAGGAAAATGTCGAACAGGCCAACAAGCGCGCCAGGCGGGCTTGTTGCAGATACATTTTGGAAGGCTTAGTTGTTCACGTCGGCGATCGTCCCGCGAGTCAGAAGGGAGGCAGAGGCTAACCCGCCTTGGCTTGCCCGGGCAAGTCGGCGGCCAGTTGCTCAAGGAACATGGCCAGGGCGACTTCTTCGGCTTTCAGCCCCTTGCGCACCCGTGGCTTGGGCAGTTTCGACAACTCACCCAGGCTGAAATGCTCCAGCACCGCCGGGTGGATATAGCACTTGCGACACACCGCCGGCGTATTCCCCAACTGCCGGGCGACGTCCTTGACCATGGTCACCACGTGCCGTTTGGCATCGGACTCCGGTTGCCACGCCAACTCGCGCAACACCGCCAGCGCCATGGCCGTGCCGGCCCAGGTGCGGTAGTCCTTGGCGGTGAAATCTTCGCCGGTCAGGCTATGCAGGTAAGCATTGACGTCCTGGGAGCTGACGGTATGGCGCTGACCGTCCTCGTCCAGGTATTGGAACAGGTTCTGCCCCGGCAACTCCATGCACCGCTTGACCACGCTGGCCAGGCGCCGGTCCTTGACGCTGATCTGATGCTCCACGCCGCTTTTGCCGCGAAACTGGAATTTTATCTCGCTGCCCTTGATGTCCACATGGCGGTTGCGCAGGGTGGTCAGGCCGTAGGATTTATTGTCACGGGCGTACTGGGTATTGCCGACACGGATCAGCGTGGCATCGAGCAGCATCACCACCGTGGCCAGCACCTTTTCGCGGGTGAAACCGGGTTCGGCGATCTGGGCTTCCAACTGTTTGCGCAACTTGGGCAGGGCGTTGCCGAATGCCTGCAGCCGCGCGTACTTGTCGCTGTCGCGCACTTCGCGCCAACGCGTGTGGTAACGGTACTGCTTGCGGCCACGGGCGTCGCGGCCGGTGGCTTGCAGGTGCCCCTGCGGGTCGGCGCAGATCCACACATCGGTGTAGGCGGGCGGTACCGCCAGGGCATTCAGGCGCTTGATCTCATCGGCATCGGTGATGCGCTCGCCGTCGGGGCCGAAATACTGAAACTTGCCACGCAGTTTTTTGCGGCGGATGCCGGGTTGGGTGTCGTCAACGTAATGCAGGTCGCGGGGCAGAGCGACGGGCGGCGAAGAGTCGGGCATGGTGCAGGTTCCTTGGCAATGGATCAGGCCGGTATGTCTGATTGACCGCGTCGCCCTGCGGTCGTGCCAAATGGTTTAGGCCAGCACCGCCACCGCCTTGATTTGCGCCCACAGCGCCTGGCCCTGCTGCACTTGTAGCTGATCCCGCGAGAACCGCGTGATGCGCGCCAGCAACGGCGTGCCACCGGCATCCAGGCGTACCAGTACATGGGCGCTGTTATCCGCGGCGACGTCCTGGATGACCGTCACCGGCAGGCGATTGAGGATGCTGCTGTGTGCCTGCGCCTGGTGGCTGAGGCTGACGTCCCGCGCCTGAATTTTTACCCGCAGCTGTTTACCCACGGCCATCGGCGTGTGGGCCACGCGTATCTGCAGCGGGCAATCGGGCAATTGCAGGGTGAGCAACTGATAGTGATCGTCGTAGGCAATCACGCTGCCCGTGACCACCACACCGGCATCGTCGCCCCGTGCCAGGGGCAGATCGAGCCGCGCCAGGGTTTCGCCGATGGCCCCGCTGGCCAGGACCTTGCCGTCGCCGAGCAGGACAAGGTGGTCGGCCAGCCGCGCCACTTCGTCCTGGGCATGGCTGACGTACAGCACCGGGATATCCAGTTCGTCGTGCAGGCGTTCGAGATAGGGCAGGATTTCATTTTTGCGCTGGCTGTCGAGGGCCGCCAGGGGCTCATCCATCAGCAGCAATCGGGGGCTGGTGAGCAACGCACGGGCGATGCCGACGCGCTGGCGCTCACCGCCGGACAGATGCTGCGGATTGCGCTCAAGCAGGTGCGCGATGCCCAGCAACTCAGTGGCGTGGGCCATCTCCACACGCCGCTGCAAACGCGGGATGCGCTTGAGGCCGAACGCCAGGTTGGCCCGTACCGACAGATGAGGGAACAGGCTCGCCTCCTGGAAGACATAACCCAAGGCGCGTTTATGCGGCGCCATGAACCGGCCGTTACGGCTGTCTTGCCAGACCTCATCGTTGATCTGCACAAATCCGTCTTCGGCGCGCTCCAGGCCAGCGATACAGCGCAGGCAGGTGGTTTTGCCGGAGCCCGATGGGCCGTACAGGGCGGTCACGCCACGGCCGGGCAGTTGCAGCTCCACGTCCAGTGCGAAGCCGGAGTATTTCAAGTGCAGACGTACTTCAATCATCGCGCTCAACTCCAGCCCATGTTGGTTTTACGGCTGGAGTAGAGCGCCAGCAGCACGAGGAATGCGAACACCACCATCGCGCCGGCCAGCCAATGGGCCTGGGCATATTCCATGGCTTCGACGTGGTCGTAGATCTGCACCGAAACCACCCGGGTCTTGTCCGGAATATTGCCGCCGATCATCAGCACCACGCCGAACTCGCCGACGGTGTGGGCGAAGCCGAGAATCGACGCCGTAATGAAGCCCGGGCGTGCCAGCGGCAGGATGACTGTGAAAAAAGTGTCCCAAGGACCGGCGCGCAAGGTCGCGGCCACTTCCAGCGGGCGCGTGCCGATGGCTGAGAACGCGTTCTGCAACGGTTGCACGACGAAGGGCATGGAGTAGATCACCGACCCTATCACCAGCCCGGCAAAGCTGAAAGTCAGGGTGCCCAGGCCGAGCCACTGGGTGAACTGGCCGAAGTAGCCATGGGGCCCCATGGACAACAGCAGGTAAAAGCCGATGACCGTCGGCGGCAACACCAATGGCAACGCAACCACGGCCCCCACCGGGCCGCGCCACCAGGAACGGGTGCGCGACAGCCACAGGGCAATCGGCGTACCGATCACCAACAGGATCACAGTGGTCAGCGACGCCAGTTTGACCGTCAACCAGATCGCGGAAAAATCGGCGCTCGTCAGCGGCATTTACAGTGCGTAACCGTAGGACTTGATCACCGCAGCGGCCTTCGGCCCTTTCAGGTAGTCAACCAGTGCCTTGGCGGCAGCACTGTCCTTGCCTTTATTGAGGATTACGGCGTCTTGTTTGATCGGGTCATGCAAGGACGACGGCACGATCCAAGCCGAGCCGCTGGACACCTTGCCGTCCTTATAGATCTGCGACAACGCCACAAAGCCCAACTCGGCGTTACCCGTGGAGACGAATTGATAGGCCTGGGTGATGTTCTGGCCTTCGACGAGCTTGTCCTTGACCTTGTCGGTCAAGCCTTCCCTGGCCAGCACCTGGGTGGCTGCCAGGCCGTAGGGCGCGGCTTTAGGGTTGGCAATGGACAGGTGCTTGAATGCATTCTGTTTGAGCACGTCGCCATTGGCATCCACGTAGCCTTCTTTGGCCGACCACAGGGCCAAGGTGCCGACCGCGTAGGTAAAGCGCGAACCCTTGACGGTATCGCCTTCGGCCTCGAGTTTTTGCGGAGTAGCGTCGTCGGCACTGAGGAACACTTCGAACGGCGCGCCGTTCTTAATCTGGGTATAGAACTGCCCGGTCGCCCCGTAGGCCGCGATCAGCGTGTGACCGGTGTCTTTTTCGAAGTCGGCGGCAATGGCCTGGATCGGCGCGGTAAAGTTCGCGGCCACGGCGACTTGGACCTCATCGGCATGGGCCGAGCCCAAGGCAAAGGCGGCAAGCAGGGGGGCCAGGCGTGAGGCGCGGAACATCATGAAGCAACTCCTTGAGGGATACGGGCGATTAACGCTATGTAGGGGAATATATAGCGGTTGCCTGCTGCCGGTACAGTGCCGCGTTGCTCAAGGCGCCAAGGTTGCTATTGCAGTTTGGCCAAGGTGTGCTCTGCCAGATGGCGGGTCAGGTCATAGGTGGAGCGCTCATTACCCAGACGCAAGGCCTGGCCTGCCCACAGGTTGCTGAAGCCGGCTTCGTCCTTGGCCTTGAGCGGCATCAACGCGCCACCGGCCCGTGGAAACGCCGGCGCAGCGGGGTTGATCGCACCCAGCTCACGCATCACCCGATTGACAATGCCCCGCGCCGGACGCCCGGTGAACAGATTGGTGAGGGCTGTTTCGCTGGCCTGGGCGTGTCGCAACGCATGGTGATGGGCAGCGCTGACGCTGGCTTCCGGGGTGAACAGATACGCCGTGCCGACCTGCACCGCCGAGGCGCCCAAGGCAAAGGCCGCGACTATCCCGCGCGAGTCGGCGATACCACCGGCCGCGATCACCGGCACGCTGACGGCGTCGACGATTTGCGGCAGCAGCGCCATCAAGCCGATCTGGCTGTTGAGGTCGTCGCTGAGAAACATCCCACGGTGCCCACCGGCTTCAATGCCCATTGCAATCACTGCGTCACAACCGTTTTCTTCCAGCCAGACCGCTTCCTCCATCGTTGTAGCCGATGACAACACCTTGGCGCCGGTGGCTTTTACCCGGGCCAGCAAGGATTTTTCCGGCAGACCAAAATGAAAACTGACGACTTCAGGGCGGAAGGTTTCAATCACTTCACATGCCGCTTCGTTGAAGGGCGCACGATTGGATACCGGAGTCGGCGCATCAAAATCGGCGCCCAGTTCGCGGTAGTAGGGTTCCAGCAACGCTTTCCAGCGTTGGTCGCGCGCTTCGTCCGCCTCAGGCGCCTGATGGCAGAAAAAGTTGACATTGAGAGGGCGGGTGCCGGCCTGGCGAATGACGGTCAATGCTTCGCGCAGTTGCTCGATGCTCAGTGCCGCCGCAGGCATGGACCCCAGCGCACCGGCCTGACAGGCGGCGATCACCATGGCGGTAGTGGTCGCTCCCGCCATCGGGGCCTGGATGATGGGCAACTCGATGCCCAGCAGATCGATAATGCGCGTGTCTGGCCAGGTGCTCATGGGGTGCGTCTCCAGCTTCAGTAAGGCGTTGCGCTGTTTTAGCAGGCCCCCTGGCGCCCGGCCAGTCTGTTTTATTCACTGGACGGGGGCGGTGCGTTGTGCAGCGGGTTAACGGGCGAAGCTTGCGGTCAAATCAGCCGGCGGTGCGAAAGGTCAGGTTGATGCGTTGCGACCCCATGATCGGGTGCACGCCTTCTCGGACCGGCATCACCCCGTGGTAGCGCAGGCGATCCACGCCGCCCCAGACCACCACATCACCGTGGAACAGCGAAATCTTTTGCGCCTTGTCGCTGCGCTGGTGACCACCGAACAGAAAAATCGCTGGCAGACCGAGGGACACCGAGACCACCGGTGCATCGTAGCGCCGCTCGTTCTTGTCCTGGTGCAGGGACATTTTTGCGCCGGGCACATAACGGTTGATCAGGCAGGCATCCGGTGAGAAATCGGCGAAGCCCGCCGCGTTTGCCGCCGATATCGCCAGTTCGCGCAATGCGTCGGGCATCGCCGGCCAAGGTTGCTGGCTACGCGGATCGAGCGGGCTGTAGCGATAGCCGGACGTGTCGGTGGTCCAGCCCAGCTCGCCGCAACTGCTCAGCGCGGCCGACATGGTAAAGCCGCCGGGCGTGACCATTTGCCGAAACGGCGATTGGGCCAGGACACGCCGCAGCTCAGGCAGTAAACGCTCAATCCAGGGCAGGGCGTAGCCCCCCAGAACGTAAGACGCTTCGCCAATCTGTTCGCGCCTTGCGGGTTGTTGCAAGGCGTCATCGGCGAACAGGTCAGCAGTAGGGCCCGGCATGGCTTACAGCGCCTTGCTCACGTTTATGTCAGTAATTTCGTCGCTTGCCTCGTGGATTTTCGCCAGGGCTTGTTTGGCTTCCCCAACGCTATTGCTGGTCAATTGGGCAAATTCGAAGCGACGTTCGCCGTTGAGCTTGTACTTGATGACGTATTTGGTCGTGGTGGTCACAGCTTTTTTCCTTGCGGTGTTCGGGTCAGCTCAGCTTGGTGCCGGTGCGACGAACGATGCGAATCTTGTGGGATAACGCGGGCTTGCGGGTAACGCTGATGGCGCGGCGCGTCACCACATCAAGGGTAATGTTCCAGAAACCGGTGCTGGGCGCAGTGATTTTTGCCGGGAATGTGTCGAATGCCCCACCGTGGTAGGTATGGCGGCCGCCGTTCTTGAAGCTGCGAAAATTCGCGTCGCTCATGAGACGAATATTACAGGTCTGCGAGCATTCGATGACGACAATGTCTCCCTCGTTGAGGTGCTCACGCTGATGGATAAATTTCATGGGGTGTCTCCAGAAGGGCTTTTTCTGAAAAATCAGAACGATACGTAGGATAAGATGGAGTTTATCAGCCCCAGCGCGTTTATTATCGGGTCGTCGTCGACGACTTCGACAATTTAAAACAGTTATTTACCGAGTTTTCAGAGATAAATCCTACATCGGCGGGAGAAATCTCCTGCGCCCGCTGTCGTAGGGTCTTTATCGGAGGTTTTTAGTATGAAGTGGAGTGTGTTGGTGCTGGCCTTGGCGATAGGTGGCTGTGCTTCGGTTGCAGATATCAAGCAGACCCCACCTACGTTGGTGGTGATTTCCGGGAAAAAGCCGCAGGAATATGCTGCGTGTGTAGTGCGCAAATTGGAGGCGACACGTCGTCCACCGCAGATCGAGCCCCATAAAGATGGTTTTCAAGTGATCGTGCCGCAGAAGTTCTCGGCCGATCCATCGGCGATCTTCGAAATCGAAGACCGCTCCAGCGGCAGCAGCATTAAACTCTACGAAAGCATGTCCAACGTGCCGATTCGGCCGGGCGATGTGAAGAAAGCCGGGGAAGATTGCATTTCCGGTTAAGCCAAGGCGTATCCCCACGCACTGAACCCGATAAAAGCCCCACCCTGTAGGCACGAGCACCTTCGCTCCTACAGGGTGGGGCTTTTTTTTGGCTGTTTCAGGGTGTTGTGACTCCGGATCAATTCCCATACCATCTGTATGGTTATGAAGTTTATGCCTAAGCTTATAACCATAAAGATGGAGCTGTGATGATGTCTCTGGAACGAGCACTGGTGGGAAGCGCGTTATGGCTGCTGTTGGGTAATGCCTACGGGCTCGACGGCAACACAATTTATACCGAGGGCGGTTCGCAGCCCGGCGCGATGCCCTGTGTGGCGTGTCATGGCGCCGATGGGTTGGGGCTTGCGGCGGCAGGTTTCCCCAGGTTGGCGGGATTGCCCGCACAATACGTGCGCAGGCAATTGTCGGACTTTGCCAGTGGGGCGCGAAGTAATCCGGTGATGCAGCCGTTGGCAAAGGCGCTCACTGACGCCGAAATCGCCGCGCTAAGCGAGGCTGTGGCCGCGATGCCAGCCCCTTTGACCGCCAGGATGCCCCGCAGCGAAATGCCTGCCAACCCGATACAGAAACTGGCCCTGCAAGGAGCGTGGGAGCGGCAGATTCCCGCGTGCGTCAGTTGTCACGGCCCTTCCGGTGTCGGTGTGGGGGACGCATTCCCGCCGTTGGCCGGCCAGCCGGCGGCGTACCTGGCCGCGCAATTGAGCGCCTGGCAGAACGGTACACGGCGCGACGATCCCAATGATTTGATGGGGCACATCGCTAAATCCCTGACCCCGGATGAGGTGCAGGGCGTGGCCCAGTACTTCGCCTCATTACCGCTGGAGGCCAAGCCATGAAGGCGCTCATGTTGATGGGGATGTTGATGGCAGTGCCCGCCCATGCCACGCCGATCGCCATGGAAGACCAATCTCAATTGCAGGCCGCTGCGCACCCCAATGCCCCTGCCTTTCTACCCCCTCAGGAAAGCGAACTGCCGGACAATGCCTACGGCAAGCTGGTCAGGCAGGGGTATGGTTTGTTCGTCGACACCAAGCGCCTGGCACCACAGTTTGTAGGCAACGGGCTCAACTGCAGCAACTGCCATCTGGATCAAGGCCGCATGGCCAACTCGGCGCCATTGTGGGGTGCGTACCCGATGTACCCGGCTTATCGCAAGAAGAATGACAAGGTCAATACCTTTGCCGAACGCTTGCAGGGCTGCTTCCAGTTCAGCATGAACGGCGGTACTCCGCCGGCGGCGGACAGTCCCGAAATCACAGCGCTGTCGGTGTATGCCTACTGGCTCTCCAGCAAAGCGCCCTTGGGGGTTGAATTACCCGGGCGCGGCTATCCCGAGGTGGCGCAACCGGCTAAAGGCTACGACCTGGCCCAGGGCGCGCAGGTGTACAACGGGCAATGCGCGGTGTGCCATGGCGCTGAAGGGCAGGGGCAGAAGGTGGGCGAGGGTTATGTCATGCCGCCGTTATGGGGTAAGGATTCCTACAATTGGGGCGCCGGCATGCACCGGATCAACACGGCAGCGTCCTTCATCAAGCACAACATGCCGCTGGGCAAGATCGGCAGCTTGAGCGATCAGCAGGCATGGGATGTCGCGGCGTACATCAACAGCCACGAGCGCCCCCAGGATCCGAGGCTGGTCGAGGGATCGATAGAGAAGACTCGCATCAAGTTTCACGCCAATGATGGCGTCAATCTCTATGGCCAGACGGTAGACGGCGTGTTGATCGGGCAAGGCATCCGGTAAACTGTCGGTTACCGCCTACAAAAATGCCGCTCAAACCCTGGGTCTGAGCGGCATGCCTGCCTGGAACGCCCATTATGAAGCGAGAACACGTCAAAGCCCGCCATGCTGAAGGTCAGATCACGGCGACCCACGTCATCCAGAACCCCGCCGACCTGGGCGAGTGGATCGTCTTTTTCAAGAAGAATGACGGCCGCAGTTACTTCCTGGTGGACGATCAGGATGAGGTCGAGTCATTTCCGCGCCTGGATGACTTGATCGACATCTTGCGCAGCCTGGGGATCAAGTTCGCCGAGGTTCACCTGTAGCGCTACGGCTTACTTGCACACCACCACTACGCTGCGACTTTTGAAATTGCCCACGTCCTTGCCCAGGGTCTGTTCGCTTTCCTTGAGTGACGGGGTGCCGTCCGTGCCGACGATACGGTAGCCGGTGCCTGCGCACGAGGCGTCAGCTTTCTCATAGCAACTGGCCCATGAGTTGGCTTCGCCCGAGCAGTCGATGGTCAAGCCTTGTTCACCATTTTTCAGATAAGTGTCCGACGTGGTGGTGCAGCCGGCCAGCGCCAATACCGCAGTGAGTGCCAGGATTTTGTTCATAGAGAATCGTCTTCGAAGGTGTTGAGGGGAGCGCTGACACTATTGTGGGGCGTTGGCGGAAGATTATAGCGAACTGCCATCTAGGTACAGCCAAACACAAAAAAGCCCCGCTTGGCAGGGCTTTTGATGCAAGGCAGCGCGGCTTATTTGCCTTTTGGCCGCTTGCTCGACGCATGACCTGCTTCATCGACGAACACTTCGGCAACCGCAATCGCCATGCTTTCGGTCTCGAAAACGCCTGCGACGCTGTCGCCATGGAAGTTGATCAGGTGCCAGCCGTCCGCACGTTGGGTGATCAGGTAGCCGTTTACGCCTTTTGGTTCTGACATCTAATTAGCAATCTCGTAAGCTGATTCAAGGGTGCAATGATAGCCGCAAATACGCGGGGTTTGCCCAAGTAATTCAAGCCCGGTGCCCGGTGCCGAAAAGCGTGCTACAAAGGGTGCAGCCTCTGGAAACATCAACACCCAGGCGCCGGTCCGTCTGCCTGTTGAAAGATCAGCGGAACTTACGCCGACATATTTTCTCTATGATGACATCGCGGCGCCAGCAGGACCCATTGTAAGGTGACTGCGGCCTGATTAGACTGCGCCGAATTCCGTACGCACAGCCCTCTGTAAGGACTCATATGATCAAGAAATGCTTGTTCCCAGCAGCCGGTTACGGCACTCGCTTCCTGCCAGCGACCAAAGCCATGCCCAAAGAGATGCTGCCGGTGGTGAACAAGCCACTGATTCAGTACGGCGTCGAAGAGGCACTGGATGCCGGCTTGAATGAAATCTCCATCGTGACCGGCCGTGGCAAGCGCGCGCTGGAAGACCACTTCGACATCAGCTATGAGCTGGAAAACCAGATCAAGGGCACCGACAAGGAAAAATACCTGGTCGGTATCCGCAAGCTGCTCGACGAATGCTCGTTCTCCTACACCCGTCAGACCCAGATGAAAGGCCTCGGCCACGCCATCCTCACCGGTCGCCCGCTGATCGGTGATGAACCGTTCGCCGTGGTACTGGCCGATGACCTGTGCGTGAACCTGGAAGGCGACGGTGTGCTGACCCAAATGGTCAAGCTCTACCAGAAATACCGCTGCACCATCGTCGCGGTGATGGAAGTCAACCCGACAGAAACCAACAAGTACGGCGTGATCGCCGGTGACGACATTGGTGATGGCCTGATCCGCGTGCGTGACATGGTCGAAAAACCTGCGCCGGAAGATGCACCGTCGAACCTGGCGATCATCGGCCGTTACATCCTGACCCCGGACATCTTCAAGCTGATCGAAGAAACCGAGCCAGGCAAAGGCGGCGAGATCCAGATCACTGACGCCCTGCTCAAGCAAGCCAAAGACGGTTGCGTGATTGCCTACAAGTTCAAAGGCCAGCGTTTCGACTGCGGCGGCGCTGAAGGCTACATCGAAGCCACCAACTTCTGCTACGAGCACTTCTACAAGACCGGCAAGGCTTACTGATTTAGCCTTGCCCCTCTGTTTCAAGTGAAAGCCACCTCCGGGTGGCTTTTTCGTTTTTCAGCCCCATGTAAGTCGGTATGCTGATGGCCTGCCGAGGAGAATGAAATGGCCTACGATTTTGACCTGTATGTAATTGGCGCCGGTTCCGGCGGTGTTCGCGCGGCGCGCTTTGCCGCCGGCTTCGGCGCCAAGGTGGCCGTGGCGGAAAGCCGCTACCTGGGCGGTACCTGTGTGAATGTGGGTTGTGTGCCAAAGAAGTTGTTGGTGTACGGCGCACACTTTGCCGAAGACTTCGAACAGGCCAGCGGTTTTGGCTGGTCGTTGGGTGAAGCGAACTTTGACTGGGCGACCCTGATCGCCAACAAAGATCGCGAGATCAACCGTCTCAACGGCATCTACCGCAATTTGCTGGTCAACAGCGGTGTAACCCTGCACGAAGGGCATGCGCGCCTGGTTGATCCCCATCAGGTGGAAATCAACGGCGAGCGCTTCACCGCCAAGCATATCCTGATCGCCACGGGCGGCTGGCCGCAGATCCCCGAGATACCAGGGCGCGAGCATGCCATTGGCTCCAACGAGGCGTTCTTTCTTAAAGAGCTGCCAAAGCGCGTACTGGTGGTGGGTGGTGGTTATATCGCCGTTGAGTTCGCAGGCATTTTCCATGGTCTGGGCGCACGGACCTCGTTGTTGTACCGCGGCGACCTGTTCCTGCGCGGGTTCGATGGCGCGGTGCGCAAGCATTTGCAGGAAGAGCTGACCAAGCGCGGTCTGGACCTGCAATTCAATGCCGATATCGAGCGCATCGACAAGCAAGCCGATGGCAGTCTCAAGGCCACCTTGAAAGACGGTCGCGTGCTTGAAGCCGATTGCGTGTTCTACGCCACCGGCCGCCGGCCGATGCTGGACAACCTGGGCCTGGAGAACACCGGTGTCACACTCGATGAGCGTGGCTTTGTCAGTGTGGACGATCTGTATCAGACCGCCGAGCCGTCGATCCTGGCCATCGGTGATGTGATCGGCCGCGTGCAGTTGACCCCGGTCGCCCTGGCCGAAGGCATGGCGGTGGCGCGTCGCCTGTTCAAGCCCGAGCAATACCGCGCGGTGGATTACGCAATGATCCCGACGGCCGTGTTCAGCCTGCCGAATATCGGTACGGTGGGCCTCACGGAAGAGGAGGCGAAGAAGAACGGCCACAAGGTGCAGATCTTCGAAAGCCGTTTCCGGCCCATGAAGCTGACCCTGACGGACTGTCAGGAAAAGACCCTGATGAAGCTGGTGGTCGACGCCGACACCGACAAAGTGCTGGGCTGCCACATGGTGGGGCCCGACGCCGGCGAAATCGTCCAGGGCCTGGCGATCGCGCTCAAGGCCGGCGCGACCAAACAGCATTTCGACGAGACCATTGGCGTGCATCCGACGGCGGCGGAAGAGTTCGTCACCATGCGCACGCCTGTGGCAGGCTGATCAGGGCTCGGGCGTTGCCTCTGGCGTCGTTGCAACGACGGCGGCCAGGCGCAACGCTTCAATGCTGGCCTGGGCCTTGATCAGGTCCAGTTCCAGCGCCTTGTTGGCCTGTTGATGTTCAGTCAGCGCGTCCTTTCGTGACTGACTTTCCAGCAGCGCAACCCGCAGGCGCTCTTGAAGCAGCGTGCGCTCGCTGTCGACCTGGCTAATCCTCTCGTTCAATTCGAGCCGCAACGCCTGGTCTTTGCGCACCTGCTCCTGCAGTGCGCTCAGCTCCTTGGCAGTCACCCGATGCTCGATCAACAAGCGCTCGTTGTCTCGATGCAACTGGGTGATTTCATCCTGACGTACCAGGGCACTCTGCTGGGCCTGGCGCAGTTCGGCCTGTATCTGCTGCAACTGGCCTTCATGGCGACGCTGCTCCTGCTCACGCTGCTCCTTGACGGCATTGCGGTAGTGCTCAAGCGCATCGCGGGCGTGGAGGTGCTTGTCTTCCAGGGAGCGAATCTGCTCGTCCTTGTCGTTGATCCTCAGTTCGTAATCGCTGCATGCCT
The DNA here is from genome assembly GCF_003852275.1 of Pseudomonas sp. R4-39-08. Lineage (NCBI taxonomy): Bacteria > Pseudomonadati > Pseudomonadota > Gammaproteobacteria > Pseudomonadales > Pseudomonadaceae > Pseudomonas > Pseudomonas sp. R4-39-08. Next base: position 3,076,629 of record NZ_CP027733.1, on the reverse strand, counting down.
GGCTTAGCCCGGCGTTACGCGTTTGCTCGGTTTGCAGGCTGGTGCTGGCGGTGTGCAGGGCGGCGCTTTCCTCGGCGAGGGCGGCGGCCTGGATATCAAACTGCTGTTGCAACTGGTGATGCGCCTCCTGCAGCGCTTCAAGCTGAGTGAGGAGGGCGCTTTTCTGCTGCTCGAACTGCGCCAAGGCGAGGTCGATGGGCTCCTGGGCTTTCTCTTTCAGACGCTGTGCGAGCCGTGCGACCAATTCACCCAGCTCATCGTCGATAGGCGCTTCGGTGATGGTTTGCCGGGTTTCGCTTTCGTCCAGCTCCTTTAAATAGCGATGGATCGTGGTTTTCGAGCCGGTATTGCCCATCTCGATGCGTACAGCATCGATGCTGGGGTTTTCACCGCGGGCGAGGATTGCCAGGCGTGCCGTTTGAACTACTGCTTTGTTTATGCCGCCGCGTGCCATGGGGTCTCCGTCGATTTCGTACTGTGGTACATGACATGTATATACATACTGTATCACGACTGAAAAACTCTTTAAATTCATTATTTAACAGATGGGATATTGGCGTATTATCCCGTGTCATTAGCGTCTCCAGCGTCGATCCAGGCGTTCGCAGTACGAATGGGCCCTGCCATGAGTGATCTCGACCGTTACCTCAATGCCGCTACCCGCGATAACACCCGCCGTAGCTACCGCGCGGCCATCGAGCATTTCGAAGTCAGTTGGGGTGGGTTCCTGCCGGCCACCAGCGACAGCGTGGCGCGCTATCTGGTGGCGCATGCGGGCGTGCTGGCCGTGAACACCTTGAAGTTGCGGCTCTCGGCTTTGGCGCAATGGCATACCAGCCAGGGGTTTGCCGACCCGACCAAAGCGCCAGTGGTGCGCAAGGTGCTCAAGGGCATCCGCGCCGTGCACCCGGCGCAGGAGCGGCAAGCGCAGCCATTGCAGCTCACGCATCTGGAGCAGGTGGTTGCATCGCTTGAAAATGAGGCCAGGCAATCCGCTGAAAACCAGGATCAGCCCGGATTACTGCGCGCCAAGCGCGACACGGCGCTGATCCTGTTGGGGTTCTGGCGCGGCTTTCGCAGCGATGAGTTGTGTCGCTTGAGCATCGAGCATGTCCAGGCAGTGCCTGGGGCCGGCATCAGCCTGTACTTGCCGCGCAGCAAAAGTGACCGCGATAACCTCGGCAAGACCTACCACACCCCCGCGCTGTTGCGCTTGTGCCCGGTACAGGCCTATAGCGAATGGCTCAGTGCCTCGGCATTGGTACGTGGCCCGGTGTTTCGCGGGATCGATCGCTGGGGCAATCTGGGGGAGGAGGGGCTGCACCCCAACAGCGTGATCCCCTTATTGCGTCAAGCCCTGGAGCGCGCAGGCATCCCCGCCGAGCAGTACACCAGCCACTCCCTGCGACGTGGCTTCGCTACCTGGGCCCATCGCAGCGGCTGGGATTTGAAGTCATTGATGAGTTACGTCGGCTGGAGCGACATGAAATCGGCCATGCGCTATGTTGAAGCGACGCCCTTTCTCGGCATGACCCTGGCGACTCAACCGCTGCTGTGAGATTTCTTCTATTAATACAGCCGCCTGATAGGAAAAACCAATCGTCAGCATCAGGTTTGCCAATGAGCCATCGTCGGCCGGAGTGGGTAGGATTCACCTCATCAACTTCTTAGCCCCTGACGGAGAGTCAACGATGCCTATCATCAACAGCCAAGTAAAACCGTTTAAAGCCACCGCTTTCAAAAACGGCAGCTTCGTCGATGTGACCGACGCTGACCTGAAAGGCAAGTGGTCCGTAGTGTTCTTCTACCCAGCCGACTTCACCTTCGTTTGCCCGACTGAACTGGAAGACCTGGCTGACAACTACGCCGAATTCCAGAAACTGGGCGTGGAAATCTACAGCGTGTCCACCGACACCCACTTTGCCCACGCTGCCTGGCACAACACCTCGCCAGCCATCGGCAAGATCCAGTACACCATGATCGGCGACCCAACCCTGACCATCTCCCGCAACTTCGACGTGCTGATCGAAGAAGCTGGCCTGGCAGACCGCGGTACCTTCGTGATCAACCCGGAAGGCCAGATCAAGATCGTTGAACTGAACGACGGCGGTGTTGGCCGTGACGCTTCCGAGCTGCTGCGCAAGATCAAGGCCGCTCAGTATGTCGCTGCCCACCCAGGCGAAGTGTGCCCAGCCAAGTGGAAAGAAGGCGAGGCCACCCTGGCTCCGTCCCTGGACCTGGTCGGCAAGATCTAAGTCTGTGAAGTCCCAAGGGCGGGTATCCGCACCTACCCAGTAAGCTGCAACCGCCCTCAAAAACGCCCGGGCGAGATTCGCTCGGGCGTTTTTTTATACCCGCAATTATAGGAAATCGCCCGTATGTTGGACGCCAATCTTAAAGCTCAGTTGAAATCTTACCTGGAGCGGGTCACCCAGCCGATCGAGATCGTCGCCTCCCTCGACGACGGTGCGAAATCCCAGGAAATGCTCGCTCTTTTGCAGGACGTAGCCAGCCTCACTACGCTGATTACCCTGAACACCGATGGCAACGATGCGCGCAAGCCGTCGTTTTCCATCAACCGCCCGGGTGCCGATATCAGCCTGCGTTTCGCCGGCATCCCCATGGGCCATGAATTCACGTCCTTGGTGTTGGCCCTGTTGCAAGTCGGTAGCCACCCGTCGAAGGCCAGTGTCGAGGTGATCGAACAGATCCGCGCGCTGAAAGGCGAGTTCAGCTTCGAGACGTACTTCTCGCTGTCGTGCCAGAACTGCCCGGACGTGGTCCAGGCGCTGAACCTGATGGCCGTGCTTAATCCCAACATCCGCCACGTGGCCATCGACGGCGCGCTGTTCCAGGCCGAAGTCGATGAGCGTCAGATCATGGCAGTGCCCAGTGTCTACCTCAACGGTGTGAACTTCGGCCAGGGCCGTATGGGCCTGGAAGAAATCCTCGCCAAGCTCGACACCAGCGGTATTGAAAAAGCGGCCGAGAAAATCAGTGCCAAGGATGCTTTTGATGTACTGGTCGTCGGCGGTGGCCCGGCGGGCTCGTCGGCCGCGATCTACGCTGCACGCAAAGGCATCCGTACCGGCGTGGCCGCCGAGCGTTTTGGTGGCCAGGTGCTGGACACCATGTCCATCGAGAACTTTATCTCGGTCCAGGAAACCGAAGGCCCGAAGCTGGCCAGTGCCTTGGAAGCCCACGTGCGTCAGTACGACGTCGACATCATGAACCTGCAGCGTGCCAGCAGCCTGGTACCCGCGAAGAATGCCGGTGAGTTGCACGAAATTCGCTTCGAAAGCGGCGCGACGCTCAAGTCCAAGACCGTGATCCTGGCCACCGGTGCGCGCTGGCGTGAAATGGGTGTGCCGGGCGAGCAGGAATACAAGGCCAAGGGCGTGTGCTTCTGCCCGCACTGCGATGGCCCGCTGTTCAAGGGCAAGCGCGTGGCGGTGATCGGTGGCGGTAACTCCGGCGTCGAAGCGGCCATCGACCTGGCCGGCATTGTCAGCCACGTCACGCTGCTGGAGTTCGACAACAAGCTGCGCGCCGATGCGGTATTGCAACGCAAGCTGCACAGCCTGCCGAACGTAGATGTGATCACCAGCGCATTGACCAGTGAAGTCAAAGGCGATGGCCAGAAAGTCACCGGTCTTGCCTACAAGGACCGCGACAGTGGCGAGTTCAAGACCATCGACCTGGAAGGCATTTTCGTGCAGATCGGTCTGTTGCCTAACACCGACTGGCTCAAAGGCACCGTGGAACTGACGCCACGCGGCGAGATCATCGTCGATGCGCGTGGCGAGACCTCATTGCCGGGCGTATTCGCCGCCGGTGATGTGACGACCGTGCCGTATAAGCAGATCGTCATCGCGGTAGGTGAGGGCGCCAAGGCTTCCCTTAGCGCGTTCGACCATCTGATCCGCACGTCCGCGCCGGCGTAAAAACAGCGCGCAAATAAAAAACCCCATGAGCGATCATGGGGTTTTTGTTTTACAGCGGTGCTGGCTGAATGATCTCAACCCAGTAGGCGTCCGGGTCTTTGATGAAGGCCAGGCTTTTCATGCGGCCATCGCTCAGGCGCTTCTGGAAATCGCAGCCCAGGGCTTCGAAGCGTTCGCAGGCCGCGACGATATCCGGCACCGAGATGCAAATATGGCCAAAGCCACGCGGGTCGGTGTTGCCGTTATGGTAGGCGAAGTCGGCGTCGTTTTCGGTGCCGTGGTTGTGGGTCAGTTCCAGAATGCCTGGGATCGACTTCATCCACTGGGTGCGCTCGGCAGCGTCAGCCGGGATCTGTGCCTTGTCCACCAGGGCCAGGAAATACAGGCTGAATTCGGCCTCCGGGAAATCGCGTTTTTCAACCAGGGAAAACCCCAGGACGCGGGTGTAGAAATCCAGCGACTTGGTGATGTCCTTGACCCGCAACATTGTGTGGTTGAACACGAAGTTCGTGGTGGCGGTATCCGGTTGGGCAGTGACGCCGGGAAAGGTGTTCAGTTCGTGCAGGCTCATGGGCCCTCCAGAAAAAATGGGGCAAAGCGGTCCCTTGGCTTGCGGCAAGCATCCGTGCAGCCGAGCCATGATACGCAAGGCCTGCCGAACGCGCCAAATGAAAAAGCTCACGCGGCCCTTGCGAGGGGCGGGGCTCGGGCCGCAAACTTTGGTGCTGGAACCTTGGATGCTTTTGGCAATGATCGAGTTTCGTAAACCGTTATTGGCTACGTTGTGCTTAGTGTTGGGCAGCCCGTTCGTACTGGCGGCCGAGCCGGAAATTCATTGGCCCAGCGGCTGGCAGGTCGAGGAAGTTGAGCCCGACGGCAACGCAGCCGGGGGGACCCAGGCCGTGTCGCGACAGCGCGCGATCAAAAATGATGAAAATGGCAAGACCTTGATGGTGATGGAGTTGACCGGTACGCCGATCGAGGTTGGGCATAACGTCAATCTTCAAGGCGTTTTGCTGGAAATGCGTAAATCCATCCAGAAAGATTTTGCCCAGGGCGGTTATCAAAGCGTGTGCACCAAAATGCACCCCGCTACATTGAGCCGTCTTGAGGCGCTGGAAACTACCTGTGTGATTACCGAGAACGGTCGACATGTGCTGTCGCAAACACTAGTGGGGGCAGTGGATGCCGATAAAGCCTACGTATTTTCATATGCGGGCCAGGCGCAAGCGTACGAGGCCAACAAAGATGAGGTCAGTTCGGTGCGTGATAGCCTCAAACTTTGAATGGTTCCAGGCGAACGAATGTGAACTTAAGTTAGTTTCGTTTGTGAACCTATAAACGAAAAGCCCCGCGTAAGCGGGGCTTTCTGTTAGTGCATGTTAATCAACCGCGAAGCCAAGAGTCTACAGTGGCTGCGCCGTGCTCTTCTTTCCAGGCTTTAAGGCCGCGATGGTTGCCGCCTTTGGTCTCGATCAGCTCGCCGGTATGCGGGTTCTGGTAAACCTTGACCACACGTGCGCGGCGCTGTTTCGGCGCACGAACGGCTGCTGCAGTCGATTTGCCCGGGTTTGGATCAAGGATGGCGATCACATCGCGCAGGCTCTTGTCATAACTGCTCATCAGCTTTGTAAGTTTTTCTTCGAATTCGATTTCTTTCTTCAGCCCGGCGTCGTTCTTCAGCGATTCCAGCTGGGCGAGCTGCTCTTGAAGGGCTTTTTCTGCTGCGCGAAATTCGGCTAGTCTGGACAAAATCTGTACTCCAATAGTGTAGTTAGCTGATAGCTACTGCGAAGAAAGCCTTAAGCCAAGAGGATTAAGCTAACTCAACGAAAACACCTGCGTGAGTGTATCGCCGGCACGAAAAATTGTAGTGGTTAATTCACTTCGAGTAAATCATGTCTTTGTCTAAATAAGATTGTTTCATCTAAAGTCGATGGCTATTCAATGGCGGGTCAACGCCTTAATGAATTCATCGCAAGGTACCGGGCGGCCGAACAGGTAACCTTGCAAAAAGTCCACGCCTTTTGCAACAAGGTAATCACACTGCTGCGCTGTTTCCACACCCTCGGCCACTATACCCAGGTCCAGCTTGGCGGACAGTTCTATGATGCTGTCGAGAATATGCCGGGAGAGCGCATCCGCTCCGATCATGGCGACGAAGCTTTGATCGATCTTCAAGTAATCCACATTGAAGTTGCGCAAGTAACCCAGGCTTGAATGCCCGGTGCCGAAGTCGTCGATTGCGATCATCACGCCCAACTGGTGCAGAGCGTCGAACAGGCGGCGCGTGATGTCGGTGGGTTCGATCAGCTCGCGCTCGGTCAATTCCAGGACCAGGGTGACCTGGCCGGGCGGAAAGGCCGCGAGGAACTCCCGGCAATCATCCACCAGATCCAGATCGTGGCAATGGCGTGCGGTGATGTTCACGCCGATATGGAAACCCGGGCTGAAGTGCTCGGCATGCGGCGCCAATTGCGCGGCGGTCTGGCGGAGCAGGGCGCGGGTCATGGGCACGATCAGTCCGCAGTGTTCGGCCAGGGGGATAAACAGGTCCGGCCGCACCAGCCCCTCTTTAGGATGCTTCCAGCGCATCAGCACTTCGCAGCCGGCCCATTGGCGAGTGTCGCCGCGCACCACCGGCTGGAAATAGGGAATGAACTCGTTGGCGCCCAGGGCCCGTTGCAACTCGTGGGTAGGCGCCGAAGAGCGCTTCTGCAGCCAATGGGCCAGGACGCCGGCCAGCACCCCAAAAAACACCACCAGACTGAACACCGCCGGGTAACGCGCCTGCATATAACGCCACACCTCGCCCTCGGGCATGCCCACGTCAACGCTGTACGGATAGCGGTTGGAGGCCAAAAAGTGCTGGGCCACGGCAAACCTCGGCGGTGTGCTGGTATGCACCTTGCCCTCGGCGTCCAGCCAATGGGGGCCTGCTTTCAGCACCAGGAAGGCATAGCGGCTGATCAGGCGCAGGGCATTGGTGAGGTGATAGCCGTCAATCGAGGCGAACGCGGCTCGATCACCGTCGACCAACCGGTAAACCAGCAGCGCGGTATCCGGCGTGACGGGGTTGCCGTTCATCAACCACAAACTGCCGTCAACGTAGTCATCCGGGTTGACCGGCGACTCATAACCGCTGCCAAACAACGAACTGCAATAAATGTTTCGCTGCCAGGACAGGGTGGTGGCGCGCACGAACGGCCGACGAGTGACCTGCTCACGCAGTGCCAGCTTCGCGGCCTTATCACACGGCAAGCCGGCCAGTGGTAACAGCGCTTGGGCGGCGGCGGCAGTGTTGTCGAGCATCAAGTCGAACTGGCGCACGGCTTCCTGCGCCGTTTGAGCGGTGCTTTGCTCAAGCGTGCGCTCGGCCTGCCAATAAAGAATCACCACCCCAAGCAAAACGGGAAGCAGGCCGCAGACTGCGCTGAACACATAGCGGGCGACTCGGTTTCGTGGGCCTTGGGAGGTCAGGGGCATACAGAGGCAGCCATGCAGAAAAGGGGAGACTATGCCGATGATAGATGGCATTGCCACAAGGTGCTCGGCAAAACGTAACGCCTTATCTGCGCAATAAACTCCTTGCGCACAGCAGGGCAATGGAGATTTGATAAGAGTACGGACAAACACTGTTACGCTGTGTAGAATCGATTTACGCATACAAGAATATGGACTTGCGCTCACGCAAGCCTCGCCGTCAGAGACTGATGACACCATGAAGCAACTCGGTTCGCCCCTCATCTTTGGTGACTTCCTCGCCCGCAGCGTGCGAGGCCTTTCCTGTGCGCCACCCGCTGACCTCATCCTTGCCCGCAAATAACCATATAGCTAGTAAATAACTAGCTGTTACCCCAAGCATGATGAGGCACCGAACATGACCGACCAATACGAAAACCCGATGGGCCTGATGGGCTTTGAGTTCATTGAATTCGCCTCGCCGACCCCGGGCACCCTGGAGCCGATCTTCGAGATCATGGGCTTCACCAAGGTGGCGACGCACCGTTCCAAGAACGTGCACCTGTACCGCCAGGGCGAGATCAACCTGATCCTCAATAATGAGCCCAACAGCCTTGCCTCGTACTTCGCCGCCGAGCATGGGCCGTCGGTGTGCGGCATGGCGTTTCGCGTGAAGAACTCGCAGGAAGCCTACAAGCGCGCCCTGGAACTCGGGGCCCAGCCGATTCATATCGACACCGGCCCGATGGAATTGAACCTGCCAGCGATCAAAGGTATCGGCGGGGCGCCGCTGTACCTGATCGACCGTTTCGGCGAAGGCAGCTCTATCTATGACATCGACTTCGTCTACCTCGAAGGCGTAGACCGCAACCCGCAGGGCGCCGGCCTGAAGGTCATCGATCACCTGACCCACAACGTGTACCGCGGCCGCATGGCTTACTGGGCCAACTTCTACGAGAAGCTGTTCAACTTCCGTGAAGCGCGCTACTTCGATATCAAGGGCGAATACACTGGCCTGACCTCCAAGGCCATGAGCGCGCCGGATGGCATGATCCGCATCCCGTTGAACGAAGAGTCCTCCAAGGGCGCCGGCCAGATCGAAGAGTTCCTGATGCAGTTCAACGGCGAGGGCATCCAGCATGTGGCGTTCCTCACGGACGACCTGGTCAAGACCTGGGACGCGCTGAAGAAGATCGGCATGCGCTTCATGACCGCGCCGCCGGACACCTACTACGAGATGCTCGAAGGCCGCCTGCCGAACCACGGCGAACCGGTGGACCAACTGCAGGCGCGCGGCATTTTGCTCGATGGCTCCTCGATCGAGGGCGACAAGCGCCTGCTGCTGCAGATCTTCTCGGAAACCCTGATGGGCCCGGTGTTCTTCGAATTCATCCAGCGTAAGGGCGACGATGGCTTCGGCGAGGGCAACTTCAAGGCGTTGTTCGAGTCCATCGAGCGTGATCAGGTACGTCGCGGTGTGTTGACCGCTGACTAAGCAACCAGGCAAAAGAAAGCCCGGCTTCGGCCGGGCTTCTTTTTGTTTGCGATTCAGGCTTTGCGCTGACGCACCAAGTGCTTGAATCCTTCATACACCAGCACCATCACCGCCAGCCAGATCGGGATATAAGTCAGCCATTGCCCGCCCTTGATGCCTTCACCCAGCAGTAGCGCGACTGCCAGCAACAACACCGGTTCCACATAACTGAGCAGGCCGAACAGGCTGAAGGCCAGCAAACGGCTGGCGATGATATAGCTCACCAGCGCCGAAGCACTGATCACGCCGAGCATGGGGATCAACGCGTAGAGCTTGGGCTGCGCATCCAGTACCGCAAAGCCTTGTTCGCCGCTTTGCACGAACCACCAGGCCACCGGCAGCATCAACGCCATGTCCAGCCACAGGCCGCCCAGATGGTCGGTGGTCAGGTATTTACGCACCACGAAATACACGGGGTAACCGATGATCACTACCAGGGTCGCCCAGGAAAAACCGCCGGCCTGGTACAGCTCGTTGAGCACACCCAATGCGGCAAATACCACGGCGATCTGCTGCAAGCGCGACAACTGTTCGCCGTAGACCAGGCGCCCGGTCAACACCATGGTCAGCGGTAACAGAAAATACCCCACCGACACATCCAGGCTGCGGCCATTAAGCGGTGCCCACATGAACAGCCATAACTGCACGCCGAGCAACGCGGACGACACCAGCACGCCGCCGATCAAGCGCGGCCTGGCCGCGAGCAGACGCAGCAACTCCCACACCCGCCGCCATTCGCCGCTGACTACCATGAATACGGTCATGCAGGGCACGGTCAGCAACATGCGCCAGCCGAAAATTTCCAGGCCACTCAACGGTGTGAGCAGGGACGTGAAGTAATACATCACGGCGAACAACACCGAGGCCAATACCGATAACGCAACACCTTTAGACACGCTGTCCTCGCGAAAGCCGATTCAGATCCAATTCCAGCAGAGGATTATGGTGCCTTTAGCGTCAAAGCGCTGCGCTGTTTCGGGGCGGGCTTGCGTAAATTTTCGTGTAATGCGCGGTTCGAACGCGTTTTCGTGGTCAGCGAGAACGCGTCATCGCAACTAACGCGTCACTCGGCCCGACACGAAATGCCCGACGTCATTGAAGCCCGGCGTGGACGAATGCCCCGGCGTCACCAGTGAGTCGACGAACGCCTCATCCTGCGCCGTGATCTCTACCGCCAATGCCCCGGTGTACGCATCCCATTGTGCCTCGGTGCGCGGGCCGACAATCGCCGAACTCACTGCCGCGTTGTTCAGCACCCAGGCGATCGCGAACTCGACCATGCCCACGCCACGGCCCTGGGTGTATTGCTGGATCTGCTGGGCGATGCGCAGCGATTCCACGCGCCATTCGGTTTCCAGGATGCGTTTGTCCTGGCGTGCCGCGCGGCTGCCCGGTTCAGGCGCCAGGTCGGGGGCGTACTTACCGCTGAGCACGCCACGCGCCAATGGGCTGTACGGCACCACGCCCAGTCCATAGGCGGCCGCGGCGGTGATCTGCTCGACTTCGGCCTGGCGATTGACGATGTTGTACAACGGCTGACTGATGATGGGCCTGTCAACGCCCAGGCGTTCGGCCACGCGGATGACCTCGGCAATACGCCAGCCACGGTAGTTGGATAACCCCCAGTAGCGCACTTTGCCTTGGCGAATCAGGTCGCCGATCGCCGATACCGTGACTTCCAGCGGCGTGTCCTGGTCCTCGCGGTGCAGGTAGTAGATGTCCAGGTAATCGATGTCCAAGCGCGCCAGGCTGGCCTCCAACGCGTTGAACAGGCGTTTGCGGCTCAGCCCATTGCGGTTGGGCACACCATCCGCCGGGCCGAAACCGACCTTCGACGCCACCACCCAGTCCTGGCGGTTGCGCGCGATGGCCTCGCCGACGATCTCCTCGGAGCGCCCGCCGGTGTAGACGTCGGCGGTGTCGATAAAGTTGATGCCTTGATCCCAGGCCTTATCGATGATGCGCAACGAGTCTTCGGTGCTGGTCTGTTCGCCAAACATCATAGTGCCCAGTGTCAGTGCGCTGACCTTCAACCCGGACTGGCCCAACGTGCGGTAAATCATGCAAAGCTCCTCATGGCAGGCAAACGTGGCTCATGCAATACCAGACACCAACGCTCTGGAACAAGCCCTGTGCGTATTTCTTCACGCGCTCAGCAACGTCTGGCAGCGCTCCTGTAAAAAACGCTGCAGCACCTTCACCCGTTCCGATACCTGCAGACGATGGGGGCACATCAGGTTGAATGGCGCAGGTTCGCCTTGCCATCCATCAAACAATGCCACCAGCCGGCCGGCGGCAAGGTCGCCCACTACATCCAGCTGGGCTTTATAGGCGATGCCGTGGCCGGCCAGCGCCCAACGGCGCACGACCTCGCCGTCGTCGCTGAGAAAGTCGCCGCTGACCTCGACCTCTTCCACCTGCGTGCCCTGGCGAAAGCGCCAGGTATTGCTCACTTGGCCTTGGCGCATGTAGCGCAACGCGCTGTGCCCTGACAGCTGCGCGGGATGCTGCGGCATGCCGTGGCGCGCCAGGTAGGCGGGGCTGGCGCAGGCGACGCGATGGTGGTCGCAGACAATGGGCAACGCGACCAGGCTGGAATCCTGCGGCACGCCAAAACGCAGGGCGATGTCGACCGTATCGCGAAACAGATCGGCGTTGCTGTCGTTGAGCATCAATTGCAGGCGGATGTTCGGATGTTCGGCCTTGAAGGCGTCCAGCCAACCCAGCACCACATTGCGCCCGAAATCCGAGGGTGCCGCCACTTGCAGCAAACCGGTCAGGCCCTGGCTTTGCTGCTTGAGCGCCTGTTCACCCTCGCTCAATGCCGCCAGCGCAACGCGTACGCTGTCCAGATAGCGCCGGCCTTCCTCGGTCAGCCGCATGCTGCGGGTAGAACGGGCGAACAAGCGCAGGCCCAGGCGCGTCTCCAGGCGCTTGAGGGCGATACTGGCCGCTGCCGGGGTCAGGCCAAGCCCGCGTGCCGCAGCAGACAGGCTGCCCGCATCGGCGGTGCGCACGAACACTTCGAGGTCCAGGATCGAACTCATTTGTAAAATTCCTTTAAAGATCTTGTCGTTTTACCGGGATTTCTCTCCGATTACCAAGCGTGGAAGATGAACGCTCACTTCCTCAACCGGACATTTCCCATGACAACGTCTCTTCGCGGCAAAACCATTATCGTGATCGGCGGCAGCAGCGGCATCGGTGCAGCCGTCGCCAAAGCGGCGGCCGAGCGGGGTGCGCAGGTAGTGGTGGCGGGGCGCCGCTTGACCTCGGCGCAGCACGACGGCATGCGCAGCGAGCCGGTGGATGTCAGCGACAGCGCGTCATTGCAACGCCTGTTCGAACGCGTCGGGCGCTTCGATCATCTGGTCTACACCTCGGGCCCTTCGGTCAAGGCCAAAACCCTGGTCGACACCGACCTGGACGAAGCCCAGGCCAACTTCAATGTGAAACTCTGGGGCGCGTTGCGTGCGATTCAACAGGCACTGCCGTTTCTGCATGAGCACGGCAGCATCAGCCTGACCTCCGGCCAGTTGGGGCGCAAATTGGTTGCGGGACAGTTCATCAAGGTCGGCATCAATGCCGCCACCGAAGCGCTGGGCAAGCAGCTGGCCAAGGAACTGGCGCCGCGCCGCGTCAACGTGATCAGCCCCGGCGTGATCGATACGCCGGCGTACGCCGGGCTTGGCGAAGAGCAGCGTCTGGCGATGTTTGCCAAGGCGGGTGGGGCCTTGCCGGTTGGGCGCGTCGGGCAGGCGCAGGAAGTGGCGGCAGGGTATGTGCTGGCCATGGAGAACGGCTTCATGACCGGCGCCGTGATCGATATCGACGGCGGCGGTTTGCTGTAACAGCGTCCAGTGTGGGGCGCTTTACGCCTTCAAGGTGCGTGTCATACGCAACGCCAACACACTGCCGGCGACGATGACCGCCGCCAGCAAGTACAGCGCCACATCCGTGGACCCCGTCGCATCCTTCACGAACCCGACGATGTAGGGGCTGAGAAACCCGGCCATCTGGCCCATGGAGTTGATCAACGCCAGCCCACCCGCCGCCGCGCCCGCGCTGAGCATGGCGGTGGGCACCGGCCAGAACATCGGCAGGCCGGTGAGGGCGCCCATGGTGGCGATGGTCAGGCCGAGAATGGCGATAGCCGGGGTGGTAGCGAAATTCACCGCGATCACCAGGCCAATCGCGCCCATCAGCATCGGTACCACCAAGTGCCACCGGCGCTCCTTGCGCAAGTCTGCGGAACGGCCCACCAGCAACATGAAGACTGCGGCCAGCAGGTACGGGATCGCACTGAGCCAGCCGATCACCAGGTTATCGCTGAACCCCAGGTTCTTGATGATCGACGGCAGCCAGAAGTTGATCGCGTAGACGCCGCTCTGGATGCAGAAGTAGATCAGGCCGAATGCCCAGATCGCCGGGTTCTTGAACACCTCGGCCAGGGAGTCGGTGGTGGTCTTCGGTTTGTTCGCAAGATCGGTGGCCTGGTCGGCTTCCAGTACCGCGCGTTCGTGGGGCTTGAGCCACTTGGCGTGGGCGAAGCTGTCACTGAGCAGGAAGTAGGCGAGGGCGCCGAGGATCACCGTGGGAATGCCTTGCAACAGGAACATCCACTGCCAACCGGCGAGGCCGCCTTGACCTGCCGCAAAATGGTTGAGAATCCAGCCGGAGAACGGGCTGCCAAGCAGGCCGGAGACCGGAATCGCGGACATGAACAGCGCCATGATCCGGCCCCGGCGAAACGTCGGAAACCACTGCGAGAGGTACAGCACCACACCGGGAAAGAACCCCGCCTCGGCGGCACCGGTGAACAGGCGCAAGGTGTAGAAATGCGTTGGCGTGGTCACGAACAACAGGCAGGTGGACAAGGTGCCCCACACGATCATCATCAGCGCTATCCAGCGCCTTGGCCCGAACCGGGTCAGCGCCAGGTTGCTCGGCACGCCACACAGCACATAGCCGATAAAGAAGATCCCGGCACCCAGGCCGTACATGGTTTCACTGAACTTCAACGCGTCGAGCATCTGCAACTTGGCAAAGCCAACGTTCACCCGGTCAAGGTAGTTGAACAGGTAGCAGATAAAGATGAAGGGGATCAGGCGCAGGGTAACGCGCTTGTAGATGGCGTTTTTATCGTCATCGGTAGCCAGTGCTGCGGCGGCGCTCTGTGACATGGCGAGTCTCTCTTTATTATGTTTTTTAGCGATGCGAGGGTAACGTTGATCGCCCAAACAGTCTCGGCGACGCGATGGGCCGCTGTCTTTGTGCTTGCGCACAGCCAGGCCCGCTTTGCGCTGTGCCGGTGACCAATTCGCTTTGGAAGGAAAATAGCCCCATGTTCGAGCTGGATCATGAGCTGGCACAGGATATCGTCGATCGCACCATGGCGATCCTGCCCTACAACGTCAACGTCATGGACAACCAGGGCCTGATCCTCGGCAGCGGCGAACCGGAACGCATCAACACCCGCCACGAAGGCGCCCAACTGGTGCTGGCGAACGGGCGCGTGGTGGAAATCGATGGGCAGACCGCCAAGCACCTCAAGGGTGTGCTGCCTGGCATCAACTTGCCGCTGATGCATGATCAGCGCCTGATCGGTGTGCTGGGTATCACCGGTGAACCGCAAGGCCTGCGCACCTACGCCGAACTGGTGCGCATGACCGCCGAGATGCTGGTCAGTCACCGCCACCAGCAGGCCGAGCAGCAGTGGCGGCGCCAGCGCTGTGACGACCTGCTGGCATTGCTGCTGGCCGATACCGGTGACTCGCCGCGCCTGGTCGACGAAGCGCAACAACTGGGCCTCAAGCCGCAACTGGCGCGTACGCCTTACCTGTTCGAACTGGGCGCGGGGCAGTCGGCCGAAGCCTTGAGTGCCTGGCTGACGTCGCGTTATCCGGACAGTTGGTGCGTGAGTTCAGCGCCTTTGTCCCTCTTGTGGTGTCGCCCTGCGGCAGTGCAGATCGATAACCCGCGCCTGCTGGAAAAGCTCGACGGCCTGGGCTGGACTGTCTTGCGGGTCGCCGTAGGCGGGCAGGCGCAAGGTTTGGCCGGGTTGCGCAGGTGCTATCGCCGTGTCAGCGATTTGCTGGCCTACGGTCGCGATATCCTGCCGCATTCGCGCCTATTGATCCTCAACCGCTATCGTCTGCCGGTCATGCTCTGGCGCCATCGCAACGACGATGCCTTGGATGAATTGCTCAACCCGCTGCGCAAAGTCCTCGCCAAGGACAACAACGGCCAACTGCTCGCCACGCTGCGCGCATGGTGCGACCACGACGGGCAAAGCCAGGCCTGTGCCGATGCCCTGGGGATTCACCGCAACAGCCTGCGCTACCGCATGGAGCGGATTGCCGAACTGAGCGGCGTCGACCCGCTGACTCTGGATGGCATGCTGGCGCTGTACCTGGGTGTGCAGCTGTTGCCCCAGGCTTTGTGAAAATGAACAACAAACCTCAGCTGCACTTGTGCATCGGACTGGCGTCATCCCCGGTGCCAACTGGCAGCATGGGCGTTATAAAAACCGGAGAACGCCCATGAAAATCATCATCGCCCCCGACTCGTTCAAGGACAGCCTGAGTGCCGAAGGGGCCGCCCAGGCGATTGCGCAAGGGTTGGCTCAGGTCTGGCCTGACGCACAGCTGGTGCAATGCCCGATGGCGGACGGCGGTGAGGGGACGGTCGAAGCAGTGCTCGCCGCGTGTAACGGCCAATTGCGCAGCCAGGCCGTGCGCGGGCCAATGGGCGATACGGTGCAGGCGCATTGGGGCTGGTTGGCCGACAGCCACACCGCGATCATCGAAATGGCTGAGGCCAGTGGCTTGCAGTTGGTCGCACCGGGCCAGCGCGACGCCTGCTCCAGCAGCACGTATGGCACCGGCGAGCTGATCCGCGCCGCGCTCGACCTGGGCGCCCGGCGCATTATCCTGGCGATCGGCGGCAGTGCCACCAACGATGGCGGCACAGGCGCGATGCAAGCGCTCGGCGTGCAGTTGCTCGACGCCCAGAACCAGCCCTTGGCACCCGGTGGCTTGGCGTTGAGCGGCCTGGCGCGTATTAACCTGGAAAACCTCGACCCACGCCTGGCGCGGGTCTGCTTCGAAATCGCGGCGGATGTGAACAACCCGCTGTGCGGTCCCCACGGCGCCTCGGCGATTTTCGGCCCGCAAAAGGGCGCCAACCCCGAACAGGTGCAGCAGTTGGATGCCGCCCTTGGTCATTTTGCCGACCACTGCGCCAGGGTGCTGGCCCAGGACGTGCGTGACGAACCCGGCAGCGGCGCGGCAGGCGGCTTGGGGTTCGCCGCCAAGGCATTCCTCGGCGCGCAGTTCCGCGCCGGCGTTGAAGTGGTGGCCGAGCTGGTTGGCCTCGACGCCGTGGTGCGTGGCGCCGACCTGGTCATCACCGGCGAAGGCCGCTTCGATGCCCAGACCCTGCGCGGGAAAACCCCGTTTGGCGTGGCGCGTATTGCCCGGCAACACAATGTCCCGGTGATCGTGATCGCCGGAACCCTGGGCGATGGCTACGAGCAGATGTACGCCCACGGCGTGGATGCCGCCTTTGCGTTGCCCTCGGGGCCGATGAGTCTTGCCCAGGCATGCAGCGAGGCGCCGCGCTTGTTGCGTGAGCGGGCCTCGGATATTGCGCGGGTGTGGCGCTTGGCACGGCCTGTCGCTTAAATGCCTTTTGTAGGAGCGAGGCGGGCGGCTAGCCCTTGCTCGCGAAGAACCCCGGGCCTCCGCGTTTATTCAGAATGAACGCGTTGCCTGGAGGTTTTTCGCGAGCAAGCTCGCTCCTACAGGCCAGCGTGGTTACCGTAGGCTGCTGCGACGTCGCGTAGATGCCTATGCCCTACACTAGACGGCCACTTGTCTTTCAAAGGATGAAATACGATGCACACCCCTGAGCCCCATATCGTGATCCAGCGTTTCACCGAGGCCCATCTTGAGGGTGTCGCTGCGCTCTATAACGAACCGGCGGTATGCCGTCAGGTGCTGCAAATGCCTTTTCAGTCAGTGGAAGCGTGGCGCAAGCGCCTGGTAATGGATAACGAACGCCGTTTGCAACTAGTGGCGGTGCACGGCGGCGAAGTGATTGGTCAATTGGGGTTGGAACAGTACCTGCGCGTGCGCCAGGCGCATGTTGGGTCGCTCGGCATGGGGGTGGCGACGGCCTGGCAGGGTAAGGGCGTGGGTTCGAAGTTGCTGAAGGCCGCGCTGGATGTGGCCGACAACTGGATGAACCTGCATCGCGTAGAACTCACGGTGTACGCCGACAACGAAGCGGCGCACAACCTGTACCGCAAATTCGGCTTCGAGGTCGAAGGCTGTTTGCGCGATTACGCCCTGCGTGACGGTGTGTTCGTCGACACCTTGAGCATGGCGCGCCTGCGCACGCCGGTTTAGTCCTCCAGCGCAAACGCCACCGCAGCCCGCGCATGCAGCTCGGTGGTGTCCAGCAGCGGCAGGTCGCTGTGCTCGGGCTTGATCAGCAGGCTGATTTCCGTACAGCCAAGAATCACCGCCTGGGCGCCGCGTACGGCCAGGGATTCGATCACCCGCTGGTAGACGGCGCGTGATTCGGCGCTGATCATCCCCACACACAACTCTTCATAGATGATCCGATGCACCGCCTTGCGTTCGTCCGCATCCGGCACCAGCACGGTCAGGCCCTGTGCGGCCAGGCGGGACTTGAGGAAGTCCTGTTCCATGGTGAATGCAGTGCCGAGCAATCCCACGGTCAAGGTACCCGCCTGTACGGCGGCAGCGCCCGCCGCATCGGCGATATGCAGGAAGGGAATCGACACCGCCGCCTCGATACGCGGCGCCACCCGGTGCATGGTGTTGGTACACAGCACCACACACTCGGCGCCCCCGGCCTGCAAACGGCGCGCGGCGTCTTCCAGGATCAGCGCGGTATCGTCCCAGCGCCCGGCGTGCTGGGCCTGTTCCACCGGGCCGAAGTCCACGCTGTACATCAACAGTTGCGCCGAACGCAGCGGGCCGAGCCGGTCGCGTACTTGCTGGTTGATGATGCGGTAATACTCGGCGCTGGACTCCCAGCTCATGCCGCCGATAAGGCCGATGGTGCGCATGCGATGCTCCGGGCAGGGAATGTGGATTCCACCATACTCACCGAAGGCGCATTAGTCATGTGCAGTTGCCGGCCAATCCACCAGCGCAGTTCATGCAATGTTGATGACCGGTCACTGCTCACGATGGCGATAGACCTTTTCCTACGCTCCAGAGCTGCCTTTACCAGGTGAATAGTCAGACTGTCCTCACACCCTGATGGGGTTGGTTTTCTGTAAGGTCGTTCTTACTGAAAGTCATTCAAGAGGAGTTCATCATGGCACCGCCACACTGCGAGGACGACCCCGGCCCCAGCCACAGAGATCACCCACCGCCGCCCCTCATCATCCCCGAGATTCAGTTTCCTTTCGCCGGTCCGCCGCCACGCTCCGACAGCGAGCAGTTGCGCGCGCATGCCCTCGCCTGGGCGCAACGATACGGCTTGATCGGCCGCCGTGGTGCGCATCGACTGAGTACCACGGCGCTGCTCGACCTGGGGCTGGCATTATGCGGCAGGGCGCCCACGCACCGAGCCGAGATCCTGGTGTGCTGGTACCTGTGGGCGCTCACGCTGGATGACCGTATCGATGATGGGCCCTGGGCGGAAAACGGAGCATTGGAAGGTTTCATCGCCTCGGTGCAGGCGCTGACCGAAAGCAGCGGCGCTGCTTCCTCAGGCCAAGGCAGCCGGTTCGAGGACCCGATGCTCGCCGTTCTGGTCGATGATCTCTGGCCGCGGACCCGGAGCTGGGGCGGCGACCGTTGGCGGGCCCGGCTGGTGCGACATCTGATCCAGCATTTGCGTGCGCAGGCAACGCTGGTGCGCGTGCGGGAAACCGACACGGCGCTCACATTGGCCGCCTATCTGCCGTTGCGCCGGGATTCGTTCGGCGCACTGTTCTTCTTTGATCTCATCGATGGGGCCGAAACCCTCGATCCGTATGCGTCCCCAGAGGATGTTCAAGCGTGGAGCACGATGCGAGAGCACGCTGCCGATATCATCGCCTGGACCAACGATATCCACTCGATTGCCAAGGATGTGGTGTGTGGTGAGCGCTTCAACCTGGTGTCGATACTCGCGGCCTGCGCTGGCATGGATTGGCCCGCCGCGATCGAATCCGCCCATCAGATGATAAACACGGCAGTGGCGCAGTTCACGGCGCTCGCTGCCGAGCCTGCGAGTCACCCGCCGAGCGCGGCGACCGACCCGGACCGGCTGCGTCAGGTTGTGCGGGCGGCAGGCGACTGGCACCGCAGCGTCTCTCGTTATCTGCTGCATGCCGCCGACACTGCGGCCCGGAACGATCAGCAAGTGGACCTGAAACTTATTCCTCCGACGCTCAAATCCCGGCAGTTCGAAATCGACCCATACCCGTTGTATGAGCAATTGCGTACCACGCTGCCGATCGCTTACGACGAGCCCACCGATGTGTGGCTGGTCAGCCGGCATGTGGACGTCAAAGCCGCCCTGACTCATCCGGGTGCAAGCAACAATAACTACAGTTGGCAGATCGGACCGCTGCTGGGCCACACCATCGTCACGATGGACGGATGTGAACACGCCCAGCACCGCGCGTTGCTCAGCCCTGCGTTTCGTGGCAAGGCCCTCGCGGCGCTTGAAGCTTCCATCATCGCGGTGACCACAGACTTGCTGGCGCACATGCACGGTCGCCCTCAGGTTGACCTGATCGCCGATTTCACCGCTGCGCTGCCGGTACGGGTGATGGCGCATGCACTGGGGCTGCCGGCGCAAACCTGCGCAGAGGTGGAGCGGCTGAAGCGGTGGTGCGCCATCGGCTTCGCGTATATGGGCAACTATCGACAGGACCCGGCGCTGCTGACCGGTGGATTATCCAACCGAGACAGTTTCTACGACTTTATTCAGCCCCACATTGACGCTCGACGCGCCGAACCCACGGACGACTTGATCTCGCAGCTCCTGGCGGCACGGATTGACGGCCAGCCATTGTCCGAGACGTTCGTGCGCGCTTACTGCGCGATCCTGATGACGGCGGGTAGCGAAACCAGCCACGGCGCGCTGGCGAACCTGATTGTGAATCTGCTGAGCGAACCGGGCGTCAAAGACGCGGTGATCGCTGACCCAGAGCTGATGGATAACGCCCTCGCCGAAACCCTGCGGCGCAACCCGCCCTTGCAGCTCGTGCTCCGGGAAGCCCGTGAACCGCTGCAACTGCCTTCGGGCACGATTCCGGCTGGCGCAACAATGGCCTGCCTGATTGGTTCGGCCAACCGTGATCCGGACCACTTCAGCGACCCGGACACGTTTGATCTGTCGCGCAGCGAACAGGCTAGCAGCCATTTCGCCTTCGGCGCAGGCCGCCACTTCTGCCTGGGGTCGATGCTGGCGCGGTTGGAAATCACGCTCGGCGCTCGCTTGCTGCTGCAGACCTTTCCAAACGTGCGCTGGGCTCCGGGTTTCAAGCCCATTGAGCGCGGTTTCCTCAATCGCTGCCCTGATCGACTGGAGGTCGTACTGTGACCCTTACCGTCAACCTCGACGAGCCCGGCTACACCAGCAGCTATCTCGCAGACCAGCACGCTGGCCAACTGGCACGGCTGCGCACCCTGGAGCATGTCTTTGACCCGTTGAGCCAAGAGGTTTTTAATCAATTGGTGCTTCCCGACCAGCCTGCCATCCTCGATCTAGGCGCCGGGGCCGGATCGCTCGCCGGCTGGCTGAGCCAGCGATATCCCCAAGCAAGCGTCACCGCCACGGATATCGACACCCGGTTCCTTACCGATATCCCCGGTATCCGGGTGCTTACCCACAATGCCGCGACCGATGATTTTCCTGTTGCCTCCTTTGACGTGGTACATGCCAGGGCGCTGCTGTGTCACCTCGGCGAGCGTGAGGACCTATTGACGCGAGCCATCACCTGGCTGCGCCCGGGAGGCTGGTTGGTGATCGAGGACGTGAGCCTGCAGCCGAGCCTGAGCGCCGCGAACCCGTTGTTCCGAAAAGTGGCCCAGGCCGGGATTACCCTGCTGGAGCAGACCGTTGGCTCCGACATGCTCTGGGCCACTACGCTCCCGGATCGGTTGCGTGATCGAGGGCTTGCCAATGTAGGGCATCGCACCCTTGAAGGCCGTATTGGCGATAACAGTCCCGCCGACACTTTTTGGGCCGCAACCACGGCACAGGCCGGCCCGGCGTTGCTCAAACGCGGGCTACTCGAACAGGACGACCTGGATGGCATGACCCGGCTCCGGGCCGATCCCGCGTTCACTGCCGCAGCGTTGACCCTGGTCAGCGCGTGGGGACAGGTTGTCTAACAGGAGCAAGGCGTCGAGCCGGTCAGCGAAGGAACTATGAATGAACAATGATGTGGTGTTAGTAGACGCACACGATGTACCGATCGGCGTGTGTGGCAAACGCGATGCGCACCTGGGAGCGGGGCAGCTTCACCGTGCGTTTTCGGTACATTTGATCGACCGGCGCGGGCGTCATCTGCTTCAGCGTCGTGCCCCAGGGAAAATGCTCTGGTCTGGGTTCTGGTCGAATGCGTGCTGCAGCCATCCGGCGCCTGGCGAGACTGTGCTGGATGCCGCGTCTCGGCGCTTGCGCGAAGAGCTGGGCGTCCGGGCTTCCTGTGGGGCGCTATACAGCTTTGAGTACCATGCCCGCTTTGGCTCGATCGGCGCCGAGCACGAACTGTGTCATGTGCTGGTGGCTCGATCGGACGCTGTGGTTTCACCCGTTCCTGACGAAATCAGCGAAATCAGCTGGCTGACCCGTGCCGAAATATCAGCCCGGCTTGCTGAGCCGCACGCGTCATTTACGCCCTGGTTTCGAATGCAGTGGCGTCGCCTTCTACTGGAGCATCCTTCGTTCGATACACCGTTACCTCAGGCATGACCTGCTTGCCGCCGATTGCAGAACCAGGCGCAATCACCTTTTACCCGTACGCCTGACACGCGCATCTGCGATGATCAGGCTTCGCAACCTGACTCACCCAAGGAAATCCGCAATGGACGATGTACAGCAACTGGGCGAGATGCTTCGTCATTACGCCGAGAGCGAAGCGCAGAAAAAACAGCAATTCGAACTGCAGTCGGCGCGTTGGGCGCAGAAGCTTGGCGAGTTGTTCGAGCAGATCGAACAGTGGCTGGAACCGGTCAAACGCGCCGGTTTGCTGGAGGTGCGTCGGGAAGTCTATGTCGCTAGCAGTCCGAGCGTGCCAGTGGAGGCATCGACCTTCAAGACCGAGAAGTTGAATGTGCTCATCACGGGTAAAAGCGTGGAGTTCGTGCCGGACGTGATGGGCGCCGATGGGTTTATTTCTGTTGCGGTAATGGGCCTGACCGCCGCCCGCCACGGCAGCGTGTCGCTGGTGCTGCCGGCGGATAAAAATGATTGGCTCTGGAAGAAGACCAATGGCCTGAAAGACCCGGATACCTTCGGCTTCGACGCCAATTTCCTGGCTGCGCAGTTGCAGAGCCTGATCCCCCGCGAACGCGGCTGAGCAATACTGATCATGAAGGGCGAGGCAGCCGACGACTGCCTAACTGATGCCCCGCGAACTAAATGTGGGAGGGGGCTTGCCCCCGATGGCGGCCTGACAGCCGACCAGGATGCTGGATCAGAGCGAGTACATATTCAGATCAAGAGCAGGATCAAGAGCGGCTCGCTTCGCATCGTGGTTACTTAGGCTGCTACGAAGTTGTGTAGATACCTATGGCCATCGGGGGCAAGCCTTAATGCCAGTCAGTTAAGGCTTTTTGTAGGAACGAGGCGGGCGGCTAGCCCTTGCTCGCGAAGAACTCACAGGCACCGCGTTTATTCAGGAAGCGCGCGTTATCGTTGACGTTTTTCGCGAGCAAGCTCGCTCCTTCAGACGGTGGTGTACGCTTAACTGACTGGCATTAGGGCAAGCCCCTCCCACATTAGGTCGCGGGGCGCCATTTAAGAGGCTTCAGCTCCCGAGCCGTCACCGACAACCTGTGGCTTCGTCCCCCATGGCCCGTGGCTAAAATAAGCAGCCCGTTTTCCCAAGATTGGCTATACCTAGAGCTCAAACTATCGATGGGGAGCTCCAACGATGAAACTCAGGCTAATGGTCAGCGCACTGTGCATCGCCTCGATCGGCATGGCGGGCTGCGCCAGCAAGGTCACGCAACCGGACGAGTATTCTGGGTTTCTGTCGGACTACAGCCGACTCAAGGAAGCCAAGTCGCCCTCCGGAGCCGAAGTAATGCGCTGGGTCGATCCCACACTGGACCTGAACCGCTACAGCGCGGTGTACATCGAACCCACGCAGTTCTATCCCAAGCCTCAAGCCACCCCCCGGATTCCAGACAGCACCCTGCGCGGCATCAACGACTATTACAACCAGGCCCTCAAGCGTGAACTGGCCCGTTCAATGCCGTTGGCAAATGGCCCAGGCCCCGGGGTAATCGTCGTGCGCGCAGCGATTACGGCCGTCAGCAGTAAAACCGCAGGGCTCAAGCCTTACGAGTTCATTCCGGTTGCGTTTGTCGCGGCGGCGGTGAGTACCGGCACGGGGATTCGCGACCAGGAAACCACCTTGGGCACCGAGGCGCAGTTCCTTGATGGCGCCAGCGGAAAAGTGATCGCCCAGGTGGTGCGCAAAGGCACAGGGGAGCCCTTGGCAAACGACACTCAAGTGATGAAGGCCGGTGATGTAAAAAGTGTCATCGATGGATGGGCATCCGACCTGCATCAGTCTTTTCTGAAGCTCAAACAGCACTGACGCATAAACGCGCGACGGGAGGCCACTGTGAGTCAACTCCCGCCGCGCGTGGTGTTACTTGAGCGGCGTCAACGGCGGCAATGTCCATTGACTGATTTCAGGCTTGGGCAGGTAAATACGCAGCACCGCGAAGAACGGCCCGGTGGGGGCGGGCAGCCAGTTGCTCTGTTCGGCCTTCGGTGGCTCATGATGCTGCAGCGCCAGGGTCAGGCCGCCGTCAGCGTCCCGCTTCAGCTCAGGCAGCATGCGTGAGTTGATCAGGTAACGTTTCTTGTGGTTGGGCACCAGCAACTTGGTCTTGGCGTCGTACATGGTCAGCGACCAGAACGCATCGGCGGGCGGCAGCTGGTCCTTGGCAAAGTGCACGGTATAGCTGCGGCGTGCGCCGTTGGCCGGCTTGCCTTCGCTGTCATCGAAGTAGGTGAAGTAAACAGCTTCGTCGGTAGAGTTGCCGAAGATGCCCAGGTTGGCGCCGGCGTAACGGTACAGGTAATTGTTTTTCAGGCGGTCACGGCTGCCGAACAACTCGCCGCTGGAGACTTGGTGAGTGTCGATCTTGTCTTTCTTGAAGGCGGCGAACTCGGCCTTGCCGTCGGCAATCCCATCCTCCAGCGCTTTACGCTGTTCGGCGGTCAGCTGGTTCAGCTTGAAGGGCGCGCCGGGGGCGATGCCGATGGTGGCAAAACGCGCCAGCAGGTCTTTCTCACTGTCCTGCGGCGCCGCAAAGGCCAGCATGAAGTTCAAGTAGCGGAACAACTGCGGGCTGTCGCTCATGTTCGCCATTGGCTTGGGCCACTCGATCTTCGGCACTTTGGCCGGGGCCACTTGTTTCACGTAGCTGCTCAGCGGCTGCACTTTGTAGCCGCTCTGGATTTGCTTGACCTTGCTCAAGTCTTTTTCATCGAACAGCTGGGTGCGATACAGCGCGTAGGCGATATTGCTTTCGCTGTAGACCACGCGGTCGATGTCGACTGGCTGCTGACCCTTCCAGTCGGGCCCCGCGATCATGTAGTGACCGCCGTTGTTGCCGGTGCTGCGCGTGCCCAGGTAGGCAATGTTGTGGGTATAGAGGTCGATCAACTGCACCGAGTAGTAACGGTTGTCTTCAACCTTGGGCAGGGTCAGCACCAAGGGTTCCTTGCGCAAATCCATCCAGACGAAGGAGTAGGGCGTGTCCGAGTTCGGGGTCACGAACGCGGTGTCCTTGGGGGTGAAAACCTGCGCGGTATTACCGATGTGATTGAACGCGGCCTTGTAGTTGACACCGCCTTTATCAACGGCCTGGGTATAGAGCGTCTTGTACATCTGCACCACAGGATAGCCGTACAAATAGGCTTCCTTGGCAATGGCCCGTGCTTCGGTCGGCGTCGCCGTGAAGTCGGCCCAGGCGCTGGTGCTCAGGAGTATCGAGAGGCTCGCCAACACCAGGCGCGCGGGTTGTCCAATCATGTTGTTGCGTCCTTCCAGAGTTCGTTTGACTGACGGGGAAATGAAGGCGATGAGTTTCCTGTTTTATTTCCCGGACGTCACGTTAAAACCTGCAAAAGGACAAGGGATCACGTGGGCAACATCGATTTGACTTTATCGCGCAGTTGATCGATCGAGAATGGCTTGCCAATCACTTGCATACCGGCTGGCACGTCGATGGTTTCGGCATAGCCGCTGGCGAACAGGATGGGCAGGGTGGGGCGCAGTTCGCGCACCTTGGCTGCCAGCTCCTTACCGTCCATATCCGGCAGGCCGACGTCGGTCATCATCAGGTCGATGACCGTGTCTTTGCCTTCGACAATCTTCAGCGCCTCTTCGGCATCGGCGGCCTCGAGTACCGTGAACTCCAACTCCTCAAGCACATCGACGATCAGCATGCGCACGATAGCGTCATCTTCGACAACAAGGATGGTGGAGCTAGACATAGTAAGGCGTTCCCAAAAAAGACGAGGTTTTTACCAGCGGCCGTTCTGACCGACCTGTTACTTGAGTAAGCGCAGGTTATCGACAAGTTCCGTCGGGCGGTAAAAACGATAGAAAAGACCAGGCAGAATAGCCTGTTCTATCGTAGGAATCTTTACCAAATCATTCCAGAAAAATGGTCTTGATCGTCACTTTGGGGCAAACTTCCGGTTTTTCCGCACTTGGCCAAGGCATGCCCATGACTCCCGCGTCGTCAGTTGATGAAAAGAGCTTCCGTAAACTCCTGAGCCGCAACGTGGCCCTGCCATTGGGCGTGGGTGTGCTCAGTGCGGTATTTTTCGTTTTCCTGATCACTTACTTGCTGTCGGTGATCCAGTGGGTGGAGCACACCGACCGGGTCATCAACAACCTCAATGAGTCATCCAAACTGACGGTCGACCTGGAAACCGGCATGCGCGGCTTCCTGATTACCGGTGACGAGCATTTCCTCGACCCTTACGAGGTGGCCAAGCCGCGAATCATTGCCGACCTGCGCAATTTGCAGCAATTGGTGGCTGACAACCCGCAGCAGGTCGACCGCCTCAAGCGTCTTGAAGCGTTGCAGGCAGAGTGGAACAACTACGCGCAGTCGATGATTGAATTGCAGCGCGACAGCGGCGACTTCCGCGGTGCGGTGAAGGCGGGCCGGGGCAAGCGCCTGACCGATGAAATTCGCAAGGAATATGACGACGCGGTGGCGATGGAGCAGCAGTTCCGTATCACCCGCAATGAAGAGGTCACCCGCACCACGGTGCTCAGCGTCACCCTGTACCTGGTGTTCGTACTCGGGCTCAGTGGGTTTCTGGCGTATATCGGCAGAAGAAACTTGCTCGAACTTTCAAACAGTTACAGCGCAAGCCTCGCGTCACAAAAGAAGATCGCCAAGCGCCTGGAGCAGCAAGCCTGGCTGCGCAACGGCCAAACTGAACTGGCCGAACAGGTGCTCGGCCAGCTGACCCTGAACCTGTTGGGCCGCAATATCCTGCAGTTCTTTGCCCAATACATGGGCTCGGCCGTTGGAGCGTTGTATGTGCGCGAGGAACACGGCGGGCTCAAACGCGTGGCCACCTACGGCTTCTCCCGCGAACAGGCGCAGCTGGAACAAGCGATCTACAGCGACGAAGGCATTGTGGGGCAGGCCGCCCAGCTCGATCGCCTGATCCGCCTGGACGACGTGCCGGTGGACTACTTCAAGGTCAGCTCGGGGCTGGGCGAGGGCGCGGCCCGCAACGTACTGGTAGTGCCGACCAGCGATGACGACCGCGTCAACGGCGTGATCGAGCTGGGCTTCCTGCGTCCGCTGGAAGAACGCGATGTCGAATTGCTGGAGCTGATCGCGGGCAATATCGGTACGTCCATCGAAGCCGCGCGTTATCGCCAGCGTTTGCAGGAAGTACTCGCTGAAACCCAGCAGCTCAACGAAGAGCTGCAAGTGCAGCAGGAAGAACTCAAGACCGCCAACGAGGAGCTGGAAGAACAGTCACGCATCCTCAAGGAGTCCCAGGCGCACCTGGAAACCCAGCAAGCGGAGCTTGAGCAGACCAACGAACAACTCGCCGAACAGACCCAGACCCTGGCCGACCAGCGCGATGCCATGGACCGCAAGAACATCGAACTCAACCGGGTGCAGCTGGAACTCGAAGACCGCGCCGATGAGCTGCAACGCTCCAGCAAGTACAAGTCCGAGTTCCTCGCCAACATGTCCCACGAGCTGCGCACGCCGCTGAACAGTTCGTTGATCCTGGCCAAGTTGCTGGCCGAGAACCCCCAGGAAAACCTCAGTGCCGAACAGGTCAAGTTTGCCGAGTCGATCTATTCGGCCGGCAATGACCTGCTCAACCTGATCAACGACATCCTGGATATTTCCAAGGTAGAAGCCGGCAAGTTGGAAGTGCGCCCGGAAAACTCCAGCGTCGAACGCTTGGTGGATGGCCTGCGCGGCATGTTCGAGCCGCTGGCCAAGGATCGCAATCTGGGCTTCCAGATCGACCTGCAGGAAGGCGCACCGGCCTTGCTGTTCACCGATCGCCAACGCCTGGAGCAGATCCTCAAGAACCTGCTGTCCAACGCCATCAAGTTCACCGAGCAGGGCGATGTCAGCCTGACGGTGTCCCGTGCGCCGGGGGAGGGCATTGCCTTTACGGTGCGCGACTCGGGCATCGGTATCGCCCAGGATCAGCAGGAAAGCATCTTCGAAGCCTTCCGCCAGGCCGATGGCACCACCAATCGCCGTTACGGCGGTACCGGCCTGGGCCTGTCCATTTCCCGTGACCTGGCTAACTTGCTGGGCGGCTACATCAGCGTGGCCAGCGAGCCGGGCAAGGGCAGCATTTTCACGCTGGTATTGCCGGAACAGTATGTTGAACGCGCTGAAGACGCCGCGCCGATCGAGGCCCCGCGCCAGGCCGTAGCGGTACCGGCCCCCCCACCCGTAAAGGTTGCGACGCTGCCGGTAGCCGATGCCGAGCCGATCCCGCGCTTTGCCGACGACCGTGACAAAGGGCCATTCACCACCCGTTGCATCCTGGTGGTAGAAGATGAGCCGAATTTTGCGCGCATCCTCTTCGATCTGGCCCATGAGCTGGGCTACAACTGCCTGGTCGCCCACGGTGCTGACGAAGGCTACAGCCTGGCCGAGGAGTTCATCCCCGACGCGATCCTGCTCGACATGCGCCTGCCGGACCATTCCGGGCTGACGGTGCTGCAGCGTCTCAAGGCGCACGCCAATACCCGGCACATTCCGGTGCATGTGATTTCCGTGGAAGACCGCGTCGAAGCCGCCATGCACATGGGCGCCATCGGTTACGCGGTGAAGCCCACCACCCGTGAAGAGCTCAAGGACGTGTTCGCGCGCCTGGAAGCCAAGCTGACGCAAAAGGTCAAGCGCGTGCTGCTGGTCGAGGATGACGACCTGCAGCGCGACAGCATTGCCCGCTTGATCGGCGACGATGACATTGAAATCACCGATGTCGGCTACGCCCAGGCTGCACTGGACCTGCTGCGCACCAATGTCTACGACTGCATGATCATCGACCTCAAGCTGCCGGACATGCTCGGCAACGAGTTGCTCAAGCGCATGGCCACCGAGGATATCTGCTCGTTTCCGCCGGTGATCGTCTACACCGGGCGCAACCTGACCCGCGACGAAGAGGCCGAACTGCGCAAGTATTCGCGCTCGATCATCATCAAGGGCGCCCGTTCTCCGGAGCGCCTGCTCGATGAAGTCACACTCTTTCTGCACAAAGTCGAATCGCAGCTGTCCCATGACCGCCAGAAGATGCTCAAGACCGCGCGCAGCCGCGACAAGGTCTTCGAAGGGCGCAAGATCCTGCTGGTGGACGACGACGTGCGCAATATCTTTGCCCTGACCAGCGCCCTGGAGCATAAAGGCGCCGTGGTGGTGATCGGGCGCAACGGCCGCGAAGCGATCGACAAGCTCAATGAGGTCGAGGATATCGACCTGGTATTGATGGACGTGATGATGCCGGAGATGGACGGTTACGAAGCCACCGCCCTGATCCGCCAGGACCCGCGCTGGAAGAAGCTGCCGATCATCGCCGTGACGGCCAAGGCCATGAAGGACGACCAGGAGCGTTGCCTGGCGGCAGGCTCCAACGATTACCTGGCCAAACCGATTGATCTGGACCGGCTGTTCTCGTTGATCCGCGTATGGCTACCAAAGATGGAACGCATTTAAGTGGAGCGAAGTTTTTTGGACAAAAGCAGCGACATTGAGCTGCGCCTGTTGATCGAGGCGATTTACCTCAAGTACAGCTACGACTTTCGCGACTACTCCGGTGCGTCGGTCAAGCGGCGGGTGGCCCATGCCTTGCGCCAGTTCGACTGTGCGACCATTTCCGCGCTGCAGGAGCGGGTGCTGCACGACCCGGCCGCGTTTATGCAATTGCTGCAGTTCCTGACGATTCCCGTGAGCGAGATGTTTCGCGACCCGTCGCACTTTCTCGCGATTCGCCGGGAAGTGGTGCCGCTGCTCAAGACCTACCCGTCGATCAAGATCTGGATCGCCGGCTGCAGCACCGGCGAGGAGGTGTACTCCATGGCGATCCTGCTGCGCGAAGAAGGCTTGCTCGAGCGCACTATCATCTACGCCACCGACATCAACCCGGCCTCGCTGGACAAAGCCAAGCAAGGCATCTTCTCCCTGGAGAACGTGCGCGCCTACACGGCCAATTATCAGCAGGCCGGCGGCCAACGCTCATTTGCCGACTACTACACCGCAGCTTACGATAACGCGATCTTCGACAAGACGCTGCGCGAGAACGTCACGTTCGCCGACCATAGCCTGGCGACCGACAGCGTATTCTCAGAAACTCAATTAATTTCATGCCGCAACGTGTTGATTTATTTCAATAAAAAGTTGCAAGACAGAGCGTTTGGGTTGTTTCATGAGTCGCTGTGCCATCGCGGCTTCCTGGTACTGGGCAGCAAGGAAACCCTGGATTTTTCCGCCTACAGCAAGCAATTCGAACCCTTGGTCAAACAGGAACGGATCTACCGCAAATTATGAGCGACGCTGCAATCTCCCCGATTATCGGGCTTGAAGCCATCGTCGTCGGCGCCTCCGCCGGCGGCGTGGAGGCGTTGCTGAGTATTTTTGGCCGGCTGCCGAATACGTTCGGCCTGCCGATCGTTGCCGTGCTGCACCTGCCGGATGAACGTCGCAGCCAGTTGGCGGAGGTCTTTGCGCGGCGCTTGCGCATTCCGGTCAAGGAGGCGCGGGACAAAGAGTCGATCGAGGCGGGCACCTTGTATTTCGCCGGCCCCGGCTATCATTTGTCGGTGGAACACGACCGCAGCCTGTCCCTGAGCCAGGAGGACCGCGTGCACCATTCCCGGCCAGCCATCGATTTTCTCTTCGCCTCGGCCGCCGATGCCTACGGGCGAGGCCTGCTGGCGATCCTGCTGACCGGCGCCAACCAGGACGGCGCGCGCGGGCTGGCTCACGTCAAGCAATCGGGCGGTATCACTGTTGTACAAGACCCCGCTGAAGCCCGGATTGCCGTGATGCCCCTGGCGGCCCTGGCGTTGCACACACCCGACCATATTCTTTCCTTGAGCCAGATTGGCTCTTTGCTGGCTTCCCTGGAACCTTCCCCATGTTAAGTACTGTCCAGGCCAAACTGCTGATCGTCGACGATCTGCCGGAAAACCTGCTGGCCCTCGAAGCGCTGATCAAGCGCGAAGACCGCCAGGTATTCAAGGCATTGAGTGCCGACGAAGCGTTGTCCCTGTTGCTGGAGCATGAATTCGCCATGGCGATCCTCGACGTGCAGATGCCTGGCATGAACGGTTTCGAACTGGCCGAACTGATGCGCGGCACCGAAAAGACCAAGAACATCCCGATCGTGTTCGTCAGCGCCGCCGGCCGCGAACTCAATTACGCCTTCAAGGGCTATGAAAGCGGCGCGGTGGACTTCCTGCACAAACCGCTGGATATCCACGCGGTAAAGAGCAAGGTCAATGTATTCGTTGACCTGTACCGCCAGAGCAAAGCGATGAAGCTGCAGGTCGAAGCCCTGGAGCGCAGCCGCCGCGAGCAGGAGCTGCTGCTCACGCGCCTGCAGGCCACCCAGGCCGAGCTGGAGCAGGCCGTGCGCATGCGCGATGACTTCATGTCGATCGTCGCCCATGAAGTGCGTACGCCGCTCAACGGGCTGATCCTGGAAACCCAATTGCGCAAGATGCA
Source organism: Pseudomonas sp. R4-39-08 (assembly GCF_003852275.1). Lineage (NCBI taxonomy): Bacteria > Pseudomonadati > Pseudomonadota > Gammaproteobacteria > Pseudomonadales > Pseudomonadaceae > Pseudomonas > Pseudomonas sp. R4-39-08. Next base: position 3,045,223 of record NZ_CP027733.1, on the reverse strand, counting down.
CTTGGCCCGCGACAACGCCGCGGCGTTCACCCTGGACAAGATGCATGCGATGGTCGACCGCGATGAGCGCCAGATCAAAAGCCTGATCCGCCTGATCGAGGACATGCTCGACGTGTCGCGCATCCGCACCGGCAAACTGTCGATACGCCCGGCGCGCTTTGACCTGGCGCAACTGGTGCGCAACCTGGTGCATAACTTCGAGCCACAGGTCGCGGCTGCCGAATCGTCGATGCAGCTGGTCGCCGACGAGCCGGTGGAAGGCCATTGGGATGAGTTCCGCATCGAGCAGGTGGTCACCAACCTGCTGACCAATGCCCTGCGCTACGGCGCCAAGAGCCCGGTGGAAGTGCGGGTTTACACCGAACACGGCGAAGCGCGCGTGGAAGTGCGTGACCACGGCATTGGTATCAGTGAAGAGAACCAGAAGCGCATTTTTCAGCAGTTCGAGCGGGTTTCCGTCAACCATGCGGCGGCCGGCCTGGGCCTGGGACTGTTCATTTCCGAACAGATTGTCGCGGCCCACGGCGGGACCATCGAGGTCGAAAGCCAGATAGGCGAGGGCGCGCTGTTCCGGGTGTGCCTGCCGCTCCAGGCGACGGCATGAAATCAATCGTCACCTGGACGCAACCTCTACGTGACCCCATGGTCGTAACACCAGCAATTGACCGAACAAAGGCTTCCCATGAGTGAAGATGCGCAAGATGTCGTACTGATCGTCGAAGACGACGAATCCATTATGTTTGTGCTGGGTGAATACCTGGCGGGCCTGGGTTATCGGGTGTTGAAGGCGGTCAATGGAAAAGAGGCGTTTGAAATCCTCGCGACCAAACCGCACCTGGACCTGATGGTCACCGACTACCGCCTGCCCGGCGGCATTTCCGGCGTGCAGATCGCCGAACCGGCGCTCAAGGTGCGCCCGGAGTTGAAAGTGATCTTTATCAGCGGTTATCCGCAGGAAATTCTCGACTGCGACAGCCCGATCACGCGCAACGCGCCGATCCTGGCCAAGCCGTTTGACCTGGATACGCTGCACGAGCATATCCAGCGCCTGTTGGCCTGACGCCCTCCAGGGCTGCCGTGCAGCCCTAGTCCCTGATCATCTCGCGCACCTTCTCGGTCAGCAGGTCGAACGTGAACGGCTTGGTAATCAGCTGCATGCCGGGGTCAAGAAACCCGCCACGCACCGCCGCATGTTCGGCATAACCGGTAATGAACAGCACTTTGAGGTCAGGGCGGATTTGTCGACCGATTTCCGCCAATTGCCGGCCGTTCATGCCAGGCAGGCCAACGTCGCTGATCAACAGGTCGATACGCTGATCGGATTCGATGATCGGTACCGCCGTGCTGGCGTCACCGGCTTCGACAAAGGCGTATCCCAACTCTTTGAGCACCGCGCTCACCAGCACCCGTACCGCCGGGTCATCTTCGACGATCAGGACGGTCTCTCCGTCATTGGCGAACGGCAACAAGGCCGGATTCACCGCGGCATCCTCAACCATTTCCCCGACAAAGCGCGGCAGGAACAAACTGACGGTCGTGCCCTTGTCCACTTCGCTGTGCAGCGTGACATGCCCCCGGGATTGACGGGCAAACCCATAGATCATCGACAGCCCCAGGCCCGTGCCCTGGCCGATCGGCTTGGTGGTGAAGAAGGGGTCGAACACGCGGCCCATGACACTCTCTGGAATGCCGCAGCCGGTGTCACTGACACTCAACTCGACGTAGTCACCAGGGCTCAAGGTGCCATAGGCGGCCGTGAATACACTGTCGAGGTGACGGTTGGTGGTTTCCACGGTGAGGCTGCCGCCGCTGGGCATCGCGTCACGCGCATTGATCACCAGGTTGAGCAGGGCGCTTTCCAGTTGATTCGGGTCGGCTTCGGCCGTCCATAGCGTATCGCTCAGGCGCATTTGCAGGCAGATACTTTCATTGATACTGCGTTCCAGCAGCTCACCCATGGAGGTCACCAGTTTGTTGATTTCCACCGGTTTCGGGTCCAGCGACTGCCGGCGCGAAAACGCCAGCAGGCGATGGGTGAGGCCAGCGGCGCGGTTGGCCGAGGTGACACCCAGGTCGATCAGGCTGTCCAGATCGTCCAGCTTGCCCCGCGCCACACGCCGGCGCAGCAGTTCCAGGCTGCCGATGATGCCGGTCAGCATGTTGTTGAAGTCATGGGCGATGCCACCGGTCAATTGGCCGACGGCTTCCATTTTCTGCGACTGGCGCAGGGCTTCTTCATTGCTGCGCAATTGCGCGGTACGTTCTTCCACTTGCTGTTCGAGGGTTTCCAGGGTGCGCTGCAGGCGCAGTTCACTGGCGCTCAGGTCGACCAAGCGGTCCCGGGCTTCGTATTGCCGGCGCCGCCCACGCAGGGCGGTACTGACTAGGCTGATCAGGGTCACCGGGTGGAAGGGGCGCTCAAGGAAAGTGACATTGCCCAGTAGCCCGCTCAGGTGCGACGAGCCATTTTGCTCGCTGCCGCCGTGATGGGTCATCAGCACAATGGGCAGATCCGACCAGGCCGGCTGCTGGTGCAGGTACTCCAGCAGCGGCTCCATGTCCACGCCGCGCAAGGCTTCGGCGGCAATGATCAGCACGCCGGCGCCCTCGTGCAGTGCTTCGCACAAGTCGGCCAGGCTGCCGGCAACCAAGCCATGGTAGCCGGCCTCTTTGAGCATCATCAGCGCCAACGAGCTGTCGCGGCCCACAGGCGCAAGAATAATGGCCCGTTCAAAGACTGAGGAAAGGGGCGTCACACTTACTCTTCCTTGAGCAGAGGCGAGCCGGCGCCCATGTAGATCGGAATGCCGCGTAGCACACCCTGGAAATTATCCAGGGGTTCGCCAACGGTCATGCCGCGACCGCTGATGCGGTACTCGCGAATCGTCGACTCATGGCTACCGGTGCGTTTCTTGATCACCGAAATGGCCCGACGAACCTTGCCCAATGCCTCGAAGTAACGCAGCAGGATCACCGTGTCGGCCAGGTAGGTGATATCCACGGGGGTCTGCATATCGCCGACCAGGCCATGCTGGGCGACGGTCATGAACGTTGCGGCGCCACGCCGGTTCAGGTACAGCAGCAGTTCGTGCATGTGCAGGATCAGCGCGTTCTCTTCCGGCATGGCCGCCTGGTAGCCGTTGATACTGTCGATGACCACGGTTTTGATGCCGCCTTCGTCCACGCAACGCCGTACTCGGTGGGAGAATTCCCCAGGAGACAGCTCGGCCGCGTCAACCTGTTCGATCAACAAGTTGCCGGTGGCCTGCATCGCAGCCAGATCGATACCCATGTTATGCATGCGCTCGAACAGCAAACCCATCTCTTCGTCAAAGATAAACAGCGCGGCCTTTTCGCCACGCTGTACGGCGGCGGCGGCGAAGACCATTGAAATCAGCGATTTGCCGGTGCCGGCCGGGCCCAGGATCAGGCTGCTGGAACCTGTTTCGACGCCGCCGCCCATCAGTGCATCGAGTTCGGGGATGCCGCTGCTCATGGTCTGGCGTGTGTAGCCGCCGCGATGTTCGGCGGCGACAAGGCGAGGGAATACGTGTACACCGTCGCCCATGATGGTGAAATCGTGAAAGCCGCCACGGTATTTCTGGCCACGGTATTTCACTACCCGCACCCGGCGGCGTTCGGCGCCGTAACTGGGTGTCAGTTCTTCCAGGCGAATCACGCCGTGGGCCACACTGTGAACGGTTTTGTCGAGGGATTCGGTGGTCAGGTCATCGAGCAGCAGCACCGTGGCGTCATACCGCACAAAGTAATGCTTGATCGCCAGGATCTGCCGGCGATAGCGCAGGGAGCTCTGCGCCAACAGGCGGATCTCCGACAGGCTGTCGACCACTACGCGGGTCGGCTTGACCCGTTCCACCACCTCGAAAATCTGCCGCGTGGCTTCGCCCAGCTCAAGGTCCGAGGAGTACAGCAGGCTCTGCTGATGCTCGGCGTTGAGCAGGCTTTCCGGCGGGGTCAATTCGAAGATATGGATGTTGTCGTCCAGGTCCCAACCATGGGACTTGGCGCCTTGGCGCAGCTCATGTTCGGTTTCGGACAAGGTGATATACAGCGATTTTTCACCGTCTTTCGCTCCCGCCTGCAGGAAGTGCAGGGCGACGGTGGTTTTACCCGTGCCCGGCTCGCCTTCCAGCAGGAACAAGTGGCTGCGCGATAGCCCCCCGGAAAGAATGTCATCAAGACCTTCGATACCAGTGGCTGCCTTTTCACTTAAAAGCGAATTAGATGTAGACAAGAAGTGCCCTCAGGTCACGTACAAGTTGGGTGCGCGCCGCTGTGGCGCGCCATATTCACTTGACCGTGTCGACCTGTGGCGGTTCAACGTTTTGGATTATTTGTGCGAAGCGCAGCCACTTTTGCACCTTTATTTGCGCGCGATCACAGGCCTTGCTGCAGCGCAGGGTCATCCGGGTTCTGTTGCTCAAGCTGTGCCAGCAGCACCTGGACATTCTGCAACTGGCCGCTCTCTTTCCAATAATTGACCAGCAACACCCGCGCTTTTCGATTGGCCGGGTGGCGCTGCACGATGTCTTCCAACTGGCGCTGGGCGGCTTCGAGTTCGTCCTGGTCGTGCAGCGTGGTGGCCAGGTCGTAGCGGTAGTCCTGATTGTCCGGTTCAAGCTCCACCGCCTTGGACAGGCCGAGCAAGGCATAGGGGCGCTCGCCATGGTGCAGCAGCCACATGCCCAGGGCGTGTTGCAGGTAAGCCGATTCCGGGTGCGCCGCCAATTGCTGCGCGAGCAGCTGGCGCGATTCGTCGGTTTTGCCCTGTTTATCCAGCAGCTCGATCTGCGCCACCACCGCTTGCAGGTTGTCCGGTTGCAGGCGCATGGCCTGCTGCAGGGCGTTTTGCGCCTCCGGCAGCAGGGCGCTGTGGATATACAGGCGCGCCAGTTGGATCCAGCCTTCGGCGGTTTCGGGCTGGGCCTTGAGGGTGTTGGCGAATTCGTCGAGCACTTGCTGCAGCGGGCCGAAGTACAGGCCCAGGGTGTCCGGCGACAGGCCGAGCAGGGCGTTGGCGGCGGCAAAGCGCACCGGCTGCTCGGGGTCATCCAGCACCGGGCCGAGCAGCAAGGTGCGCTGGCCGGAAGGCACCAGGCCGACAATGCTGTGGATCGCGGCTTCACGCACCAGGGGCGACTCATCGGCCAGGTCTTTGTCTGCCAGCTTCAACGCCTGGGGGCTGGGGTAGTTGGGCAATTCGGCATGCAGCGCGGCGCGGCGCTCAGGTGAAAGGTCCGGCCGCCCCAGCTGTTGATACAACACCCGCGCCGCGCCCGGCTCACCGTTGCGCGCCTGCTTCAAGGCTTTGGCATAACCATGGGCAATCGCCGGAGGCACGGCCACCGGTGTTGCGCGGGAGAAGAACCAGGTGATCAACAAAATCGACAACAGGGCGCACAGGCCGACGATGGCGTAACGGCGTGACTTTGACATGCAGGTGTCCGAAGGCAGGGTACGGGTACAAAGCCTCAAGCTTCGGCCAGTGCAGGGCGAGTGTCAAACCCGATTGGCCAAACCGGTCAGCCATGTTGGAGGCTTTGACCATTGCTCGTAGCGCCGCTGCAGAGCGACTATTTGAGGGCGATTGACCGCCTGGAAAGTGTCCTTAAAACAAAAACACACAAGGAACTGAAGCGATGCGTGATTACCTGGCCGCCACCACCGAGTTCGATTACCAGCACACCGTCGACGCCGCCCTGGCCGGCAACCTGCAGGCGCTCAACGCCTGTGTGGAATGTTGTGACCGTCACGCATTGCCTGGGCGCATAGCGCTGTTCTGGGAGGGCAGGGACGGGCGCAGCGCCACGGCCACCTTTAGCGAGCTGCAGGACCAGGCGTCACGCTTCGCCAACTTCCTGCTGGCCCAGGGCGTCAAGCGCGGCGACAAAGTCGCCGGCCTGTTGCCGCGCACGGCCGAACTGCTGGTGGTGGTGTTCGCCACCTGGCGTATCGGCGCGGTCTATCAACCGTTGTTTACGGCGTTCGGGCCCAAGGCGATCGAGCATCGCCTGAACAGTTCCGGCGCCGCGCTGGTTGTCACCGATGCCGTGAACCGGCCCAAGCTCACCGACGTGGACGGCTGCCCCACCATCGTGACAGTCACCGGGGCCAAGGGCGAAGGCCTGGTACGCGGCGATTTCAGCTTCTGGGCCGAACTGCCCAACCACTCGAACGTCTGCGAGCCCGTGCTGCTGGGGGGCGACGAGCCCTTCCTGCTGATGTTCACCTCGGGCACCACCGGCCCGTCCAAAGCCCTGTCGGTGCCGCTCAAGGCGATTGTCGCGTTCCAGAGCTACACCCGCGACGCGGTGGACCTGCGCCCAGAAGACGCGTTCTGGAACGTAGCCGATCCGGGCTGGGCCTATGGCATCTACTTCGGCGTGACCGGGCCGCTGTCCCTGGGGCATCCGATCACCTTCTACGATGGCCCTTTCAGTGTGGAAAGCACCTGCCGGATCATCAACAAATACGGCATTACCAACCTCACCGGTTCGCCCACCGCGTATCGACTGTTGATTGCCGGCAGCGAGCCGTTCGCTCGCTCGATCAAGGGCAAGCTGCGCATCGTCAGCAGCGCCGGCGAGCCCCTGAACCCCGAGGTGATCCGCTGGTTCGCCGACAACCTCGGCGTGACCATCCACGATCACTACGGGCAGACCGAATTGGGCATGGTGCTGTGCAATCACCATGGCCTGGCGCATCCGGTACACGTCGGCTCGGCCGGGTTCGCCTCGCCTGGGCATCGCATCGTGGTACTGGATGACAATCACCAGGAACTGCCTGCCGGTCAGCCCGGCATTCTCGCCATCGACCGTGAGCAATCGCCGATGTGCTGGTTCGCCGGGTATGAAGGGGTCAACACCAAAGCCTTTGTCGGCAAGTACTACCTCAGTGGCGACACCGTGGAGCTCAACCCGGACGGCAGCATCAGTTTTGTCGGGCGCAGTGATGACGTGATTACCACCTCCGGCTACCGCGTGGGGCCGTTCGACGTAGAGAGCGCTCTGGTCGAACACCCGGCCGTGGTCGAGGCCGCCGTGGTCGGCAAGCCCTGCCCGGAGCGCACCGAACTGGTGAAAGCCTTCGTGGTGATCAATGAGCAGTACCGCGCGACTCCGGAACTCGCTGAAGAATTGCGCCTGCATGTGCGCCAGCGCCTGGCGGCCCATGCGTACCCGCGAGAAATCGAATTCGTCAGCGACTTGCCCAAGACCCCCAGCGGCAAGCTGCAACGCTTTATTTTGCGTAATCAGGAAATCGCCAAGGCCCAGGCGGCCGTGGCGTGATCCGTTGAAAAGGAAACCATGATGCAGATTGAAAACAAGGTATTTGTGGTCAGCGGCGGCGCTTCGGGCCTCGGTGCGGCCACTGCCGACATGCTGGTTGCAGCGGGTGCCAAGGTCATGCTGGTAGACCTCAACGCCGATGCCGTCGCCGCCAAGGCCCGGCAGCTTGGCGATAACGCCCGCAGCGCCGTGGCAGATATCAGCCAGGAAGCCGCTGCCGAAGCGGCTGTGCAGGCCGCCGTTGCCGCCTTTGGCGGGTTGCATGGTTTGATCAACTGCGCCGGTGTGGTGCGCGGTGAGAAAATCCTCGGCAAAAACGGCCCGCACGCCCTGGCCAGCTTCGCCCAGGTGATCAACGTCAACCTGCTCGGCAGCTTCAACCTGCTGCGCCTGGCTGCTGCGGCGATCGCTGAAACACCTGCGGATGCCGATGGCGAACGCGGTGTGATCATCAATACCGCTTCGGTGGCGGCGTTCGACGGGCAGATCGGCCAGGCCGCGTATGCCGCCTCCAAGGGCGCGATTGCCAGCCTCACCTTGCCGGCCGCACGGGAATTGGCCCGTTTCGGTATCCGGGTGATGACCATCGCTCCCGGCATTTTCGAAACCCCGATGATGGCCGGCATGACCCCGGAAGTCCGCGATTCCCTTGCCGCCGGCGTGCCGTTCCCGCCGCGCCTGGGCAAACCCGCCGAATATGCAGCCCTGGTGCGGCATATCATTGAAAACAGCATGCTCAATGGCGAGGTGATCCGTCTTGACGGTGCCTTGCGTATGGCTGCCAAGTAAGGAGCTCTCTTCATGAACGATCCTATCGTTATCGTCAGCGCCGTGCGCACGCCCATGGGCGGGTTCCAGGGTGACCTCAAGGGCCTGACCGCACCGCAACTGGGCGCCGCCGCGATTCGTGCGGCCGTGGAGCGCGCGGGTATCGCCAGCGACGCCGTCGATGAGGTGTTGTTTGGCTGCGTGCTGCCCGCCGGCCTCGGCCAGGCGCCGGCACGCCAGGCAGCGCTGGGTGCCGGGCTGGACAAAGCCACCCGCTGCACCACCCTCAACAAGATGTGCGGTTCCGGCATGCAGGCGACAATTCTGGCCCACGACGCGTTGCGCGCCGGCAGCGTCGACGTGGTGATTGCCGGCGGCATGGAGAGCATGTCCAACGCACCGTACCTGCTCGACCGCGCCCGCAGCGGCTATCGCATGGGCCACGGCAAGGTGCTCGACCACATGTTCCTCGACGGCCTGGAAGACGCCTACGACAAGGGGCGCCTGATGGGCACCTTTGCTGAAGATTGCGCCGAGCACAACGGTTTTACCCGGCAAGCCCAGGACGCCTTTGCGATTGCCTCCCTGACGCGTGCGCAGGAAGCCATCACCCACGGCAGTTTTGCCGCCGAAATAGTCCCGGTCCAGGTCACCGTCGGCAAAGAGCAAAAGACCATCCTGCACGACGAACAGCCGCCCAAGGCCAAGCTGGACAAGATCGCCAGCCTGAAACCGGCCTTCCGCGACGGCGGCACGGTGACCGCAGCTAATTCCAGCTCGATCTCCGACGGGGCAGCGGCGCTGCTGTTGATGCGTGAGTCCGATGCACGGCAACGCGGCCTCAAGCCGTTGGCGGTGATTCATGGGCATGCGGCGTTCGCCGATGAGCCGGGGCTGTTTCCGGTGGCGCCTGTCGGCGCGATCCGTAAGTTGATGAGCAAAACCGGCTGGAACGTGGCGGATGTCGACCTGTTCGAGATCAACGAAGCGTTCGCAGTGGTCAGCCTGGTGACCATGAGCAAACTGGAGATTCCCCACAGCAAGGTCAACGTGCACGGCGGCGCCTGCGCCCTGGGCCACCCGATCGGCGCCTCGGGCGCGCGCATCCTGGTGACCTTGCTCTCGGCCCTGCGCCAGAAAGGCCTCAAGCGCGGGGTCGCCGCCATCTGCATCGGCGGTGGTGAAGCCACGGCCATGGCCGTTGAATGCCTGTATTAAGGACTGACCATGCTGCCTAATGACGAACAACTGCAAATCAGCGACGCGGCCCGGCAGTTTGCCCAGGAGCGTCTGAAACCGTTCGCCGCCGAATGGGACCGCGAGCATCGCTTTCCCAGGGAGGCCATCGGTGAAATGGCCGAACTGGGCTTTTTCGGCATGCTGGTACCGGAACAATGGGGCGGCTGCGACACGGGTTACCTGGCCTACGCCATGGCCCTGGAAGAAATCGCCGCCGGCGACGGGGCCTGCTCGACCATCATGAGCGTGCACAACTCGGTGGGTTGCGTGCCGATCCTCAAATTTGGCAATGACCAGCAGAAAGACCAGTTCCTCAAACCCTTGGCCAGCGGGGCGATGCTTGGCGCCTTTGCATTGACCGAACCCCAGGCCGGTTCCGACGCCAGCAGCCTTAAAACCCGCGCACGTCTTAACGGTGATCATTACGTGCTCAACGGCTGCAAACAATTCATCACTTCCGGGCAAAACGCCGGTGTGGTGATTGTGTTTGCGGTCACTGACCCGGCGGCGGGCAAGCGCGGCATCACTGCGTTTATCGTTCCCACCGACTCGCCGGGCTATACCGTGGCGCGGGTCGAGGACAAGCTGGGGCAACATGCATCGGATACCTGTCAGATCCTGTTTGAAGACGTGAAGGTGCCGGTCGCCAACCGCCTAGGCGAGGAGGGCGAGGGCTACAGGATCGCCCTGGCCAACCTCGAAGGCGGGCGCGTGGGCATTGCCGCGCAATCGGTGGGCATGGCCCGCGCCGCCTTTGAAGCGGCCCGCGACTACGCCCGCGAGCGTGAGACCTTCGGCAAGGCGCTGATCGAACACCAGGCCGTGGCCTTTCGCCTGGCCGACATGGCCACGCAAATTGCCGTCGCCCGGCAGATGGTCCATTACGCGGCAGCCCTGCGTGACAGCGGCAAACCGGCCTTGGTCGAGGCGTCGATGGCCAAGCTGTTCGCCTCGGAAATGGCCGAGAAAGTCTGTTCGGCCGCCTTGCAAACCCTGGGCGGTTACGGTTACCTGAGCGACTTCCCGCTGGAGCGGATCTACCGCGATGTGCGGGTCTGCCAGATTTACGAAGGCACCAGCGATATCCAGCGCATGGTCATCTCACGCAATCTTTAAGGAGCCGATACATGAGTTATGAAACCATTTTGCTCGAAGTCCAAGGCCGCGTCGGGCTGATTACCCTTAACCGCCCGCAGGCGCTGAACGCCTTGAACGCCCAATTGGTCAGCGAGTTGAACCAGGCGCTGGATGGCCTGGAAGCCAATCCGGAAATCGGCTGCATCGTGCTGACCGGCTCGAAGAAAGCCTTCGCCGCCGGCGCCGACATCAAGGAAATGGCTGAGCTGACCTACCCGCAGATCTACCTGGACGACCTGTTCAGCGACAGCGACCGCGTGGCCAACCGCCGCAAGCCGATCATAGCCGCCGTGAACGGCTTCGCCCTCGGTGGTGGCTGCGAGCTGGCGCTGATGTGCGACTTCATCCTGGCCGGTGACAGCGCCAAGTTCGGTCAGCCGGAGATCAACCTGGGCGTGCTGCCGGGCATGGGCGGTACTCAGCGGCTTACCCGTGCGGTGGGCAAGGCGAAGGCCATGGAAATGTGCCTGACCGGGCGCTTTATCGACGCGGTAGAAGCCGAACGTTGCGGCATCGTTGCGCGCATCGTGCCTGCTGATGAGCTGCTGGACGAAGCCTTGAAAGTGGCCACCCTGATCGCGGGCAAATCGGTGCCGATCAGCATGATGGTCAAGGAAAGCGTGAACCGCGCGTTTGAAGTGAGCCTGTCCGAAGGCGTGCGTTTTGAGCGCCGCGTGTTTCATGCAGCGTTTGCGACCCAGGATCAGAAGGAAGGGATGGCGGCGTTTGTGGCCAAGCGCGCGCCGGAGTTCAAAGACAAGTAGCTGTGGAGAGTCAAGATCGTTCCCACGCTCCGCGTGGGAACTCAGCCCGTGACGCTCTGCGTCACCCGTGGCCATCATTAGCGGGACGCGGAGCGTCCCAGGTGGCATTCCCACGCAGAGCGTGGGAACGATCAATCAGTTACTTATGGTGTGTCAGTCAGAGCTGATAATTCTTCAACTCCCTGGCAATCACCATCCGCTGAATCTCGCTGGTGCCCTCATAAATCTGTGTGATCCGTGCATCCCGGTAGTAACGCTCCACCGGATAGTCTTCCAGATACCCATACCCGCCGTGAATCTGCATCGCCTTCGAGCAGACTTTTTCGGCCATTTCCGAGGCGAACAGCTTGGCCTGGGACGCTTCCGACAGGCATGGCTTACCGGCGCTGCGCAGGCGTGCGGCGTGCAGGATCAGCAGGCGCGCTGCGTTCAGTTGGGTTTGCATGTCGGCCAGCAGGTTGGCCACGCTCTGGTGTTCGATGATCGCCTTGTCGAACTGCACCCGGTCACGGGCATAGGCCAGCGCCGCTTCAAAGGCGGCACGTGCGATGCCCAAGGCCTGGGCGGCGATGCCGATACGGCCGCCCTCCAGGTTGGACAGGGCGATGGCCAGGCCTTTGCCGCGCTCGCCCAGCAGGTTGGCTTCGGGCACCGTGCATTGGTTGAAGGTGACGGCGCAGGTGTCCGACGCGCGAATGCCCATCTTGTGTTCGGTGCGGTCGACCACGAAGCCCGGCGTATCCGTGGGGACCAGGAACGCCGAAAGGCCTTTCTTGCCCAGCTCCGGGTCGGTCACGGCAAACACAATGGCCAACTTCGCGCGCTTGCCATTGCTGACAAACTGCTTGGCGCCGTTGATCACCCACTGGCCGTCGCGCAGTTCGGCGCGGGTGCGCAGGTTATGGGCTTCAGAACCGGCCTGGGGCTCGGTCAGGCAGAAGCAACCGATGGCCTGGCCGCTGGCGAGCGCGGCCAGCCAAGTGTGTTTCTGCGCCTCTGTGCCGTAGTTGAGGAGTGGGCCGCAACCCACTGAATTATGGATACTCATCAGTGCGCCCGTGGCGCCATCCCCGGCGGAAATTTCCTCCACGGCCAGGGCATAGGCGACGTAATCCACGTAGGTGCCGCCCCATTCTTCCGGCACCACCATGCCGAGCAGGCCCAGCTCGCCCATCTTGGCCACCAGCGCGTCGTCGATCCAGCCGGCCTTTTCCCAGGCCTGGGCATGGGGTGCGATTTCGCCACGGGCAAAGTTACGCGCCATGTCGCGGATCATCACTTGTTCTTCAGTGTATTCAAGATCTTGCATGGCTTATTTCTCAATCTGCGTGAAGTCGCGAAAGAAGCTGTCGACATGGTCGGCGTCCAGCCCTTGCAGGGTGGGCGGGTTCCACTGCGGGTTCTTGTCTTTATCGATGATCAACGCGCGAACCCCTTCGATCAGATCGCCGCGTGCGAACCACTGGCGGTCCAGATGCAGCTCCAGGGCAAAGCACTGTTCCAGCGGCAGGTGGCGCCCACGGCGCAGCATCTGCAGGGTGACGGCCATGGCCAGGGGCGAGCGGGTCTGCATCAGGGCGACGGTGGTCAGCGCCCAGTGGTGGCTGTCGGCGACGGTGACTTGCTGTAGCTGCTCGACCATGCTCGGCAGGTCCGGCAGGCCGAAGAAATGGTCAATGGCCGGGCGCAAGGCCGCCAGTGGCGCATCCGGCAGTTGTTGTACGGCGAGCCTGGCGAGCACGCCTTGCAGGTCCTTGAGGGGCGAATCGCGCCATTGCAGGCTGTCGAGCGCGTGCCCAAGCTCCGTCAGTTTGGCGCTGTCGAGGTACCAATCGGCCAGGCCGCAGTACAGCGCGTCCGCCGCACGGATCTGCACCCCGGTGACGCCGAGGTAAATCCCCAGCTCGCCTGGGATACGCGGCAGGAAGTAGCTGCCACCCACGTCCGGAAAATAGCCGATGGCCACTTCCGGCATCGCCAGGCGGCTGCGCTCGGTCACGACGCGCAGGTCGGCGCCCTGTACCAGGCCCATACCACCGCCGAGCACGAAGCCGTCCATCAAGGCCAGCACGGGCTTAGGGTAATGGTGGATGGCCAGGTCGAGCGCGTATTCCTCGACGAAGAAGTCTTCATGCAGAGTGTCGCCGCGCTTGAAACTGTCGTACAGGGAACGGATATCGCCGCCGGCACAGAAGGCCTTGTCGCCGGCACCGCGCAGCACCACGGCGTAGACAAGCAAATCATCGGCCCAGGCCTGCAGCTGCGTCGTCAGCAGACGCACCATGTCCAGGGTGATGGCATTCAAGCCGGCGGGGCGGTTGAGGGTGAGGTAACCGATATGGTTACGCACCTCACTCAGTACTTCTTCCTGCTGAATATCGGTGTGGCGTGCTTCGGAGGACACCTGAGCAGTCATCACTAACTCCCTGCTTTTATTGTTCTTTATCAAGATGTTCGCGGGCGAACTATCGCGTGATCGTACCAGCGCAAATTTGCCGCCTACAACCCGGAATCCTGCAGGTCGTTGTTGCATTTATGCACACCGCGTCAAACCACACGACTGGCCAGGACTTCGCCGATACTGCGCCGTCGCGCATGGCCTTCGGCGGCATGAATCAATTGCTCCAGCTCCGTGGGCTCGACGTCGAAGAACTGCTCCATGTCGGCCAATGCCAACTTGAGGTCGGCGGCGGTGATGGCCGGGTCGGTCACCGGCGCGCTGCCGAGCATGACAGGTACCGGCTCGGCTTGCCTCTTGGGATAACGCGTGCGGGTGGCATTATTGTAGGCCAGCGCACATGCCAGCAGGGCAGCGGCGCCGAGCATGACCGGTGCCAGCTCGTGCCAGCCGAGGGCGATGGAGGCAGGGTCGGCCAGTACCAGCGTCATGGCCAGGCCACCGGCCGGGGGATGCAAACAGCGCAGCCAGCAGATCAGCACGACCGTCATGCCCGCCGCCAGGCAAGCGCTGCCCAGGGTGCGTCCCAACACTCGCGCCACGAGCAACGCCACCACGCCAGCACACAGATAGCTGCCCATGATCGACCAGGGTTGTGCCAGCGCCCCCGACGACACGGCAAACAGCAGCACCGCCGACGCCCCCAGCGGGCCGAGCAGGTGCAGGGCGACTTCCATGCCGAACACCTGGGCACACACCCAGACACTGAGCAGTGTGCCCAAGGCCATGCCGATAGCGGCGCGACTCCATTCGGAAGGACGGGTATTGATGGCAGCAGGTAACCAGCGAGCGAGCATTGAAGAGGGGTCCTGAAACTGAGGGCGAAAAAAAGGCCTGCCTGGTTTCCCGGAAAAGCCCTTGAAAGTTCCAACATTGGGGGAAGGAACCCAAACAGTGTGCCAACTGAGTTGCAGCGGCGCCAATGCATATTAATGAGGGTTGAATGCAAAAATTATGTATTTAAGGGGCTTCGTCAAAAAAGATCCGGCCAGCATCATGGGAGGCGGGCGTGCAAATCTTGCCCAGTACAAGGCTGTCGACTTCTTCGTTGAACAAGCGTTTTTGCAGGTTCGCCTGCAGGCCTGGTTCGTCGGCCAGCGGCCCCTTCAACGCTACCAGCGCGTCACGTAAGCCCCTCAACCGATCCAGTCTCGGCGCGGCTACAGATAACCGATCCTCTCGCACGGCATTGCCCTCCTTGTTGTTATGTCGTTATGCAGGTTCCCTGACCAGGGCTGTTACAGGCAGCCCTTGATACGGGTGGTAAATAGTTAATGCCCTTGCAAACGAGTCTACCGTTGGGCTCCGGAAGGCGAAGTTCAGCGGCCGTTACGCAAAGCACTGTAGGGGGTTTCTCGGTGATTATGATGAAAAACGCCCAGGGGGTTTATAAGCGGGCGTTTTTCTTACCTGACGGCTGCAAACACACTCAGAGAGGTGCTTTTTTCTCCAGGTGCAGCAACACATAGGGAGTCATATCGAACGCCCCGGTGAGCGTCGGCGTGAGCGCACGCAAGCGTGGGTCAGTCAGGCTGTTAAAGTCGGCCTGGCTCATCACCAGCCAGGCGGGCGCCTGAACAGGCTGGAGCTCGATGGGCAACTGGGTAAACAGCGGAACCTTGTCGCAATTGAAGTTGACCATGAACTTGATGGCTTTTGCGTCTTTGCCCAACGCATGCAAGACCAATGGCGCCGGTTGTTGCAGGATCTGCTCCTTGGCCGCCAAGGTGAACGTGCGGGTGTCGTAAAGGCTGCGCTCCAAGGGTTCGACCACCATGATGTAAGTCGTCCAGAGTGCCATGACTGCGGCGAATGCCGGACCGACCGGGCGCAGCCGAGCCTGGAACAGTGCCAGCAATGCCAATACCTGCAGCACCGCCAGTACGCCAAACATCAGCCCGAGATCGGCCAGCAGTTGCGGGTAACGCCGTCGCGCAACGGTCAGGCCCACCGCCAACAGCGCCGGCAGCAACGTCCACAGCACCAGCATCAAGCCGCGCAACCCGCTGAACAGCCGGCCTTGGGCGACCTGAAACGGATACGCGGCAATGATCGCCGCCATCGGCAGCATCGGCAGGATATAACGCGCCTTTTTTGCCTGGGGCACCGACAAGCCAAGCATCACCAAGACACCCGCCGCCGCGCAGTACAGCACCAGCGTCAACGCCGGGTCTGGCGCTCGGCGGCCGCCGCTCATCACGGCCAGCAGCACCAGCAGCGCCACCGGATAGGCCAGGGCGTAGTTGCCGAGGGAACTGGTGAAGTAATACAGCACGCCGCCAGAGCCTTCGCTGCCATCCATGCGCCCCAGAAACTGCATGCGAATCACCTCACGCATGAAGTCTTCGCCACCGCTGAGCTTGGCCAGCAGCAACAGCAGGCCGATGCACGCCGCCAGCAAGGCCAGCGCCAACAGCCCGAAGCTGAACAACTGACGCCATTGACGGTTGATCAGGTAATAGCTGCACAGCACCCCGGTAGGAATCACCAGGCCGATCGGCCCGCGAATCGCAAAACCCAGCATCAGCAGCGCAAACACCCAATGCAGGCGCTTGGCCGCAGCGAAATGCTCATGGGCATACCCCAGGTAGAACACCGCCAGGGTCACGGCCGCGAGCATCTGGTCCAGGGAGACGGCGCGGGTTTGGCTGATAAAGGTGCTGCTGAGCAGCAACATTGCAATGCTCAGCAGGCCCCAGCGCACGGAATACGGCGCGGTGAGCCGATAGACCAGCACCACGATGGACGCCGAAGCCACAGCGCTGGGCAGCCAGGCCGTGAAGCTGGTGACCTGGCCGATAGGCAGGGACAACAACCAGGTCAGCAGGGTCGAGGTGGCCAGGTAGTCAGCATACGGCTGGCCGTAAGTGGTGGGAAAGAAGCTTGGCCCATGGCGCAGCATCTCCTGGGCAAACACCACGAAGCGCGAGTCGAAGCCGATAATCGCCTGGTGCCAGCTGCCCGCGATGAACAGCAGCAGCGCCAACAGCCCCAAACCCAGTGACTGTCGGCGGAGCGTTGGCGTGAGCAGGGGCGGCTGAGCCTTGTGCACTGATCAGCCTGCCTTGGCCTGTGGCACCCAGTTTTGCTGGGGGATCGGCAACTCGCACGAGTCACCACGGCCAATCGGGAAGTATTTGAAACCTTTGCGCGTCAGGCGCTCGCCGTCGTACAGGTTGCGACCGTCGAAGATCACCGGGGTTTTCAGGCGCTGGTGGATCAGGTCGAAATCCGGCGCCTTGAATTGCTGCCACTCGGTGCAGACGATCAGCGCATCGGCGCCGCCCAGGGTGGACTCCGGCGTGCCCATCAGCATCAGTCGTGGGTCGTCGCCATAGATGCGCTGGGTCTCCTGCATGGCTTCGGGGTCGAACGCACGTACATTGGCGCCGGCGGCCCACAACGCTTCCATCAGCACGCGGCTCGGCGCGTCACGCATGTCGTCGGTGTTGGGCTTGAAGGCCAAGCCCCACAGGGCGAAGGTCTTGCCGCGCAGGTCGCCCTTGAAGAACGCGTTGATGCGCTCGAACAACTTGCTTTTCTGGCGCTGGTTGATCGCTTCCACGGCTTCCAGCAGGTCGCTGGAACAGTTGGCCTGCTTGGCGCTGTGGATCAGGGCGCGCATGTCCTTCGGGAAACAGGAGCCGCCGTAGCCGCAACCGGGATAGATGAAGTGGTAGCCGATGCGCGAGTCGGCGCCAATGCCCAGGCGCACGGCTTCGATGTCGGCGCCCAGGTGTTCGGCCAGCTCGGCGATCTGGTTGATAAAGCTGATCTTGGTGGCGAGCATGCAGTTGGCGGCGTACTTGGTCAGTTCGGCGCTGCGCACATCCATGAAGATGATGCGGTCATGGTTGCGGTTGAACGGCGCGTACAGGTCACGCATGATCTCCCGCACTTCTTCGCGCTCGCAGCCAATGATGATGCGATCAGGACGGCGGCAGTCGGCCACGGCCGAGCCTTCCTTGAGGAATTCCGGGTTGGAGACGATATCGAATTGCAGCTCACGGCCGGCGGCGCGCAGGTTTTTTTCGATATGCGCGCGCAGGGTGTCGCCTGTGCCGACGGGAACAGTGGACTTTTCTACCAGGATCACCGGCGCCACGCGATGGCGCGCCACCGCGTCACCCACCGACAACACGTATTTCAGGTCGGCCGAACCGTCCTCATCCGACGGCGTGCCCACCGCAATGAACAGCACCTCACCATGCTCGACGGCGAGTTTTTCATCGTAGGTGAAATGCAGGCGTCCGCTTTCCAGGTTTTCCTTGACCATGGCCGCCAGGCCCGGCTCGAAGATCGTCACATGCCCCTTCTGCAGCGACTCGACCTTGCTCCGGTCAACGTCCATGCAAATAACATCGTGACCGACTTCGGCTAATACGGTGGCCTGTACCAAACCGACATAACCACTACCAAATACACTGATTTTCATGGGGTATTCCTGGGACTTGAGGTGCTAGCACGACGAGAGTTGATAACCAGTACGCCGAGGATGACCAAGGCCACCCCCAGGGTTTTTGCAAGCGAAAAGTGTTCGTTGAATACCGGCAGGCAGGCGGCCAGCAGGTACACCAGCGCGTAGCTGATGCTCAGCAGCGAGTAAGCGCGCCCGAGGGGCAAGTGCTTCAGCGCGCCGAGCCAGCAGAGCATCGACAGTGCATAGGCGCTGATCGCGAGGACCACCACGCCCAGGGCGTTCAGGTCGAGGCTGGCGCTGCTCATGGCGCTCAGCCACGCATCCGGCAACGGCAGGCGCGTCATGCTCCAGCGCATGCCCAATTGGGCCGCGCTGACCAGGCCGACACTGCCCAGGGCCAGGGCGAAACCGCGCATCCGGCTCATACCTGGCGCCCCAGCAGCACAACGCCTGCAATGATCAGCACCACGCCCAGCCAGTGGCGGCCATCGATGTGTTCAGCGAACACAAAGCGCGCCATCAGCGTGACCACTACAAAATTCAGGCTGAGCATGGGGTAGGCGATGCCCACTTCCAGGCGCTGCAACACCAGCAGCCACACCAGCAAACCCAGGCCCAGGCACACCAGCGCCGACCACAACCAGGGTGAGCGCAGCTTCAGCGCCCAACCGTCGGGCAATTCGCGCCAGCTTTCCACGGCAAATTTCTGCGAGACCTGGCCCGCGCACGTAAGCAGGCAGGCGCTGAGTAACAGAAGCAGGGTGATCATTGCGCGACCTGCGGGAAAATCAGAATCACAATGTTGCCCTGCGCATAGCGCTTGCCGTCCGCAGGCAGTAGGGCGAGTTCTTCCTTTTCGCCCTGGCTGTTGACGCGCATCACCACGCCGACGGCGCCGCTGCGGCGGGTTTCGGCCATCCAGGCCTGGATTCGATTGCGGTCGACCAGGCGTTGGGCGGTGTCCGCATAAGCCAGGCCGTATTTCACCTCGCCAGAGGTGTTGTAGAGCGTGATATCGGGCCGTTTCAGGCGCCACGACAGCGCAGCGGAGGCGCCCAGGTCGTTGCTCAACAGCGCAATGGAGGGCTTGAGTTCTTCGGCATGATCGATGATGAACTGGTCCGGGGTCTTGTTATAAACCACCGAATGGGGCAGCGCGGCGGGCACCAGGGCAACCAGCAAGGCACTGCCGATCAGCGGCGCGGCCCACAGTGTCAACGGGCGTGCCGCCTGAAACAGGTTGGCCAGGATCCAGCCGAACAGACAGGTAAACAGCAGCACCAGGCTGAGGGTTTCTCCACCGGGTTCGTACACCGGTTTCTTCCACTGGAACCAGATGATTGCCAACAGGGCGAGCACGCCGATGACCAGGTTCAGCCAACCGTTGATGCGCAATACGCGGCCACGGCCTTGAGCGAGCTTGTCACTCAAGGTCGAACCCATCAGCAAGGCCAGGGGCAGCAGGCACGGCATGATGTAGGCGGGCAGTTTGCCTTTGGCCAGGCTGAAAAAGGCCAGGGGCATCAGCAGCCACAGCAACAGGAACGCGGTGTTCGGCAGGCGCCGGTCCAGCCACGCCTGTTTGAGACTGGACGGCAACAGCGCAACCCAGGGCAGCGTGAACGCCACCAGCAACGGCAGGTAATACCAGAACGGCTCGGCGTGCTGCGCGTCTTCACCGGCAAAGCGCTGGATATGCTCATGCCAGAAGAAGAAGTGCCAGTAATCCGGCTCTTGCAGGTGCACGGCCAGGGCCCATGGCAAGCTGACCAGGATCGCCGCAGCCACCGCCACCGGGCCGTACTTGAACAGTTCCATCGAGCGTTTCTGCCAGAGGGCATAGGGCAGGGCGATCAACACCGGCAGCAACCACGCCAGAAAGCCTTTGGTCATGAAGCCCATGCCACAGGCCAGGCCGAGCACGGCCCAGGACCACAACCTGGCGCGCTGCGTGCGGCTGTCGAAGCAGAACCACAAGGCAACGCCTGTGAGGTTGACCCAGAAGGTGAACTGCGGGTCCAGATTGGCGTAGCCACCGAGCATCGCCACGCTGACGAAACTCATGTACAGCACGCTGCTGATCAGGCTTTTCTGCGGGTCGTTCCACAACCGGCGCGACATCAGGTAAACCAGCAGGATGCTCAAGCCGGTGCTCAAGGCCGACGCAAAGCGCACGCCGAACAGGTTCTGGCCGAAGATCGCCTGGCCCAGCGCGATCATCCAGTAGCCCGCCGCCGGTTTCTCGAAGTAGCGAATGCCCATGAAGTGCGGCGCGGCCCACTTGCCGGTCAGCAGCATTTCCTGGCTGATCTGCGCATAGCGGGTTTCATCCGGAATCCACAGGCCGTGGGTGGCCAGCGGTACCAGGTAAAACACGCCAAACGCCAACAGGAGCAAGGGCAATGCCCAGCGGCGGATCATGCCTGCTGCACTCCGAGCCAACCCTCGCGGCCGCTCAATGCGCCGCGCACCAGCTGTTGCTGGGGCAGGGTGGTCACATCCGCGGGCAATAACGCGCTCAAGGGTTGGAAATCAATGCCGCGCTGCCCTGCCTGGGCGAGCAACTGGCGAAAATCCTGGGCCATCAGAATCCCTTCTACTTCTGCGTGAATGGTGTAGACGTTCAGCTTCGACGTGTTGAACCGGTCAAGGATGAAGGTGTTGAAGTCCTTGGCAGCCACTACCGGCCCGACGACTTCGTCGAAGGTCGGCAGGTCTACCGGAATTTGTGGGATGCCCGCGCTGCCATCGGCCAGGGTCGGTCGAAACAGGCTGGTGCCCCGGCAATCACTGTTGTAGCGAAAGTTGAAGGCTTGTTTGGCTTGCACCACGCGCTCGTCGGCGCGCCAACCGGCGGCCGCTGAACAGTCGATCCGCTCACCCAGGATGTCGCTCAAGGTATCCACGCCGCGTCGGATCTGCTCGACCAGTTGTGCGTCGCTCCAACGCCCGGTATTGGCCTGCCAGCCGTGGTGGTCCCACGCGTGCAGCCCAACTTCATGCCCGGCGGCCTTGGCCTGGCGCATCAAGTGCCCCAGGTCACGGCCAATCGGCTTGCCCGGCCAGGCGGTGCCGGCCAGCAGGATGTCCCAGCCATACAGGCCGGCGGCATTGGAACGCAGCATTTTCCACAGGAACTGCGGGCGGATCAGGCGCCACAAGTGGCGCCCCATGTTGTCCGGCCCGACGCTGAAAAAGAACGTCGCTTTAATCCCGGCTTCGTCCAGGGACTCGAGCAGCCGTGGCACGCCTTCACGGGTGCCT
This sequence comes from Pseudomonas sp. R4-39-08, assembly GCF_003852275.1. Lineage (NCBI taxonomy): Bacteria > Pseudomonadati > Pseudomonadota > Gammaproteobacteria > Pseudomonadales > Pseudomonadaceae > Pseudomonas > Pseudomonas sp. R4-39-08. Next base: position 3,023,863 of record NZ_CP027733.1, on the reverse strand, counting down.
CGGTAGGTGTCGACGTCGATGCGCAGGCCTGCCTTCATTACTTTTTGTCCGCTATTTCAAGCATTGCTTCACGCAGGAAGAAGTCCAGCGTGTTGCCGATGGTTTCGCTCATCGCCACGGTCGGCTCCCAGTTCAGCAGGCGCTTGGCGTTCTCGATGCTCGGCTTGCGGTGTGCCACGTCCTGGTAACCGGTGCCGTAGAACGCCTTGCTTTCTACGTCGCGAAAACCGGCGAACGGCGGGAAGTTGCCGCGCAGCGGGTGCGCTTCGAACTGACGCAGCAGCTCTTCGCCCAACTGACGGATGCTGGCTTCGTTTTCCGGGTTGCCGATGTTGATGATCTGGCCGTCGCAGACGCCCTTTTCGTTATCGATGATGCGCGCCAGGGCCTCGATGCCGTCGGCAATGTCGGTGAAGCAACGCTTCTGCTCGCCACCGTCGAACAGGCGGATCGGCGTACCTTCCACCAGGTTCAGGATCAGCTGGGTGATGGCGCGGGAACTGCCGATACGCGCTGAATCCAGGCGGTCCAGGCGCGGGCCCATCCAGTTGAACGGACGGAACAGGGTGAACTTGAGGCCCTTGTCGCCGTAGGCCCAGATCACGCGGTCGAGCAGTTGCTTGGAGACCGAGTAGATCCAGCGTTGCTTGTTGACCGGGCCCACCACCAGGTTGGAGGTGTCTTCGTCGAAGTACTGGTCCTGGCACATGCCATAGACTTCGGACGTGGAGGGGAAGATCACGCGCTTGTTGTACTTGACGCAGTAGCGCACCAGCTTGAGGTTTTCTTCGAAGTCCAGCTCGAACACGCGCAGCGGGTTGCGGGTGTATTCGATCGGCGTGGCGATGGCCACCAGCGGCAGCACCACATCGCATTTCTTGATGTGGTATTCGATCCACTCGGTGTGAATGCTGATATCGCCTTCCACATAGTGGAAATTGGGGTGGCTGCGCAGGCGCTCGATGGCGTCGGAGCCGATGTCCAGGCCGTAGACTTCGTAACGGTCGTCACGCAACAGGCGCTCGGACAGGTGGTTACCGATAAAGCCGTTCACCCCCAGGATCAGCACGCGGGTGCGGCGTGGCTTGCGGCCCGACTCGGCGCCGCGCAGCACGGAGCCGTCCACCAAGCCCAGTTCATCGGCCAGGGACGGGCCGGCCAGGTACAGGCCGTTGTCGTTGCGCTGGCCGAACTTGATCACCAGCGAGTCTTCACCACAGGCGATGCGCAGCGGATTGACGCTGATCACGCGGCCCGGCGCCAGGCCTTCGTTGCCTTTGGCCACGTCGGCCTGCCAAACGATGAGCTTGTGCTCGCCCACGGCGCAAAAGGCGCCAGGGTAAGGCTGAGTCACGGCGCGCACCAGGTTGAACAATTGTTCGGCGGGCTTTTTCCAGTCGATCTTGCCATCGGCGGCAGTACGGCGGCCGAAGCAGGTCGCCTGGCTTTCGTCCTGGGCAGTTTCAGCCAGTTTGCCCTGGGCCAGTTGCGGCAGGGCGTCGCGCAGCAGGTGGCTGGCGGCCTCTCGCAGCTTGGCGTGCAGGCTCAAACCGGTGTCGCTGCGCTCGATGCTGACTTTGTGTTGGGCCAGGATCGCGCCGGCATCGGCACGCTTGACCATGCGGTGCAGGGTCACGCCGGTTTCGGTTTCACCGTTGACCAGCACCCAGTTGGCTGGCGCGCGGCCACGGTATTTGGGCAGCAGCGAACCATGCAGGTTGAACGCGCCTTGGCGGGCGAGGGCCAGCAGCGGTTCGCTGAGCAGGTTGCGGTAGTAGAACGAGAAGATGAAATCCGGGTTCAGCTTGGCGATGCGCTCGACCCACAGCGGATGGTTGGCGTCCTCCGGGGCGTGCACCGGGATACCGTTGCGGGCGCACAGCTGGGCGACGGAGCCGTAGAAGTTGTTTTCCTTGGGGTCGTCGGCATGGGTGAACACGGCGGCAATGTCGTAGCCCGCAGCGAGCAGGGCTTCGATACCCGCACAGCCAATATCGTGGTAGGCGAATACAACGGCTTTTGAACTCATGACTGAACCTGATCGGAAGAAGAAGTAGAAGTATGGGAAGACACCAGGCCATCGACGACGACCACGGGAGCCGGTGCTGCCGGTTGGTTGCGCAGCACTTTTTCAATGAAGAAACGCGGGCGGGCGCGCACATCGCTGTACATACGGCCCAGGTATTCACCCAGCAGGCCCATGCCGATGAACTGGCCACCGGTGAACACGAACAGCACCGCAAACAGCACGAACAGGCCGTCGCCCGCCCAAGTGGCGCCGAAGGCCAGGCGCATGACGATCAGCGCGAAGGCAAACAGCACGCCCAGCGCCGCCAGGCTGAACCCGACGATGGACAGCAGGCGCAACGGCGTGGTGGTCATGCAGGTGAGCAGGTCGAACATCAGGCTGATCAGGCGCATGGCGCTGTATTTGGACTCGCCGTGTTCACGCTCGGCGTGGTGCACCAGGATCTCCGTGGTGTGACGGGCGAAACCGTTGGCCAGGATCGGGATAAAGGTGCTGCGCTCGCGGCAGGCCAGCATCGCGTCGACGATGGTGCGACGGTAGGCGCGCAGCATGCAGCCGTAATCGGTCATGGCCACGCCGGTGGAGCGCTGCACGGCGAGGTTGATCAGGCGCGAAGGCCAGCGGCGGAAGGCCGAATCCTGGCGATTGTTGCGCACCGTGGCGACCACGTCGTAGCCCAAGGCGGCTTGTTCCACCAGGCGCGGGATTTCTTCCGGCGGGTTTTGCAGGTCGGCGTCGAGGGTAATCACCACTTCGCCGCGGCACTGTTCGAAACCCGCCATGATCGCGGCGTGCTGGCCATAGTTACGGTTGAGAATCACCGCCACTACCTTGCTGCCATCTTCGGCGGCGGCGTCTTCAAGCAATTGCGCCGAATTGTCGCGGCTACCGTCATCCACCAGGATTATTTCGTAGTCGTAGGCCAGTTGTTGGCAAGCGGCGGTGGTGCGGCGCAGCAACTCAGGCAGGCTCTCTTGTTCGTTATAAACCGGGATAACGATCGATACGCACTGAATAGGGTAGGGTTTCAAAGATTCATGACCTCGGGCTGAAGCAAACTTGGAGCGCGAAAACTGCAGCGTTTGTTGGGCAAAACTACAGCCCGCAGATGACAAAGCCGCGCTAAAGATAAAGTGTAATCAATAGGTTAGTCGATAAACCCCGGATTGCTCTGAAGTGATGCCTATAAGGTTAAGCGCAAAAATGTTCAACGAATATGAAAGGCGGATGAAAAACTCGTTTATTTGACAGGTAGACAGCCAGTGTTCAGCAATGTGGCCAAGGTGTTAAAGCCTGTGAATGTTCAGCCGAATAGGAGCGGGCTGGCACCTATCTGGTTCACATGATCAGCCCATGTAGTTGCTCCACTGCCTCTATTCAACAATCTTCTCTGCATTGCCCTTCAAGTGCCGGTAAAGTAAGCCATCTCTTGCCAGGGTACTCGGATGAATAGCGTGCAGCTTTTACGCGGCCAGTTGCGGCCGGTGTTGATCGGATTGTTGGTGTGCGTTGCCTGGGTCACGACCGTGCGGGCCGATGAGGGCGTGACCCTGGCCAGCGTTGACCAGGTACCGGAGGGCGTCGAAGTACGCGGCAAGCAGGTCGCTGCCTATACCTGGGACGACCGCCAGGGCAAGAACCTGCTGGTGCTGGCCGAACAGGTCAGCGAGCGGGACGACGACGGCACCCAGTCGGCCTTCGTCTATGCGGCCCAGTACCTGCTGGCCGGCGAGCATCCCAAGCGCGTGTGGATGCTTTACGACGATGTGCGCCAGTGCGAATTCGACGCCGGGCTGCACTTTGACACGGCAGCCACCCGAGTCACCGACCTTTTGGGTGACGGCACGACCCAGGCGACTGTGGGCTACTCGCGCACCTGCACCAGCGACGTGAGCCCCAATGAATTCAAGCTGATCATGCACGCCGGCAAGTCCGAGAAGTATCGCCTGCGCGGCGTCGACCGTTACGGCGCAGCCTGGTGGGACGAGGACGCCGGCGCCCTGCGCGGCATGCCGTTGCCGACCGATTGCAGCGTTGCCGCACAGCAGGCGCTGGTCAGCCAGTACAAAGAGCAGGGCACCGAGCTACCGCTGCCGGGCTGCTATGGCGACGAGAAGGATTTTGCCAAGGCGCCGGACAGCTACCTGGCGTTCATGCGTCAGCACTGGTTTGCGCTGATGAAAAAACAGGATGCCGACTGGAGCCAGTCCCAGACCCAACCCCAGCAGCCCACGCAAGAGGATGACGTGGCGCCGTGATTTGATGGCAGTGCCAAGACTGCGCTAGACTCGGCCCTCGCCAATTCAATAAATATCGCGATTAATCAATAGATTGCTCGTGATATTTAATCCAAAGGCTGATCTACCTTGACTGAGTCCATCCGCAACCCGCTGACCCTCTACCTCACCCGCCTGGCGCTCTCCAGCCAGCTGACCATGCGCTACGTGCTGCAGGACGCCGCCGACCGCCTGGGCTTTGAAGACGTCAACCTTGAAGACATCGACTGGCACCTGCTGCAGCCCGAACAGGTGATCGGCCTGGTCGCTGCGTTGCGCGAAGACGGCTATGCGCCGAACACCTCGTCGCTGTATGTGAATGCCGTGCGCGGGGTGATGAACGAAGCATGGCGGATGAGCCTGATCAGCCAGGAACACTTGTTGAAAATGCGTTCGGTCAAGGCCGCGTCCGGTACGCGCCTGGGGCAGGGGCGTAACCTGCGCCGCACATTGATCCGCGAAATGATGGAGGTCTGCGCCGCCGACCCGCGCCCGCAAGGCCTGCGCGATGCCGCGGTTATCGGCATCCTGTACGGCTCGGGCATGCGCAAGTCGGAGTCGGTCAACCTTGACCTGGCGCAGATCGATTTTGAGCAGCGCAGCTTGCGCGTGATCGGCAAGGGCAATAAAGAGCTGATCAAATACGCGCCGGACTGGGCCTTCGCCAAGCTGCAGGCCTGGCTGGAGTTTCGTCGCGGGCAACTCAAGGAAGGCGAACAGGACGACCCGTTCCTGTTCAACCGTATCCGTCGCGGCAGCCATATCACCCGGGAACGCATCACCAAACACGCGATTTACTACATCGCTCGCCAGCGCGGGGACCAGGTGGGCGTGAAGATCATGCCCCATGATTTTCGCCGCTCGTTCATTACCCGGGTGATCGAGGAGCATGACCTGTCGATCGCGCAGAAGCTGGCCCATCACACCAATATCCAGACCACCGCCAGCTATGACGTGCGTGACGACAATGAGCGGCGGCGGGCGGTGGATCGCTTCGATTTGTAAGGTTCAAGCATTCGCCAGGTGCGGCGGCAAGCGGCGCAGCGTCCATATCACCGTGAGCAGGGCGGCGGCCGCGCACAGCGCGATGCCCACCAGCATTGGCGCGGGCGTATGGTCGGCGAACAGCCCCACCAGCGTCATCGACACAGCGGCGGTGACCATCTGAATCGCGCCCAGCAACGCCGACGCCGACCCTGCCACCGCACCGTGATCCTCCAGCGACAACACCCCGGCGGCCGGCAACAACAGGCCGAGAAAGCCGAAGCCGACAAACAGCAGGGTCATCATCAACGCCAGGTTATCGCCCCACAGCGTGGTGGCCGCCAGCAGCGCCATCACGGCCGCCACGGCAATTACCGACCAGCGAATCAGCGGTGCCAGGCCAAAGCGCGCGCTCAGGCGGGCTGTCAGCTGGCTCATGGCGAAAAACGAGGCGGCGTTGACGGCAAAGCACAGGCTGAACTGGGTTGGCGTCAAGCCGAAATACTGGATATACACAAATGGCGCACTGCCGATAAACACGAAGAACGTGGCCAGGCCAAAGCCACTGACCACCGCCAGGCCGATAAACACCGGATCGCGCAGCAGCGCCCCGTAACTGCGGATCGCACCGCCCAGGGTTTTGCCCAGGCGCCGCTCGGCCGGGTGGGTTTCGGGCAGTTGTACAACGGTCATCACCAGGCACAGCACGGCCACCACCGCCAGCACGGCGAACACCTCGCGCCAGCTCCAGAGTGAAATCACCACACTGCCGGCCAGGGGCGCGAGGATCGGCGACACACTCATCACCAGCATCAGCAGCGCCATCAAGCGCGCGGCTTGATGGCCGGTATAGAGGTCGCGCACGATCGCCCGCGGGATGACCATGCCGGCGCACGCGCCAAACGCTTGCAGGGCGCGAAACCCGATCAGCACTTCAATGGTTCGCGCCAACGCGCAACCGACGCTGGCCACGGCGAAAATCACCAGGCCGGCGTAGATCGGCGGCTTGCGTCCATACACATCGCTGAGCGGCCCGTAGAACAGCTGGCACACGCCGATGATCATGAAAAATACCGTGAGGCTCATCTGCACGGCGGCGGGCGACGCCTGCAGGCTGGCGCCCAGGGTGGGCAGGGCGGGGAGGTAGCTGTCGATGGCGAACGGGCCGATGGCGGTGATCAACCCCAGCAGCAAGGCGAGGTGGGCAATACGTTGAGGCATGGGTGTCCCGGGCAAGCAAAAGACGCCCAGCTTAAGGTATCCGCGCAGATCCGCAAACTTGAGCTTCACTAACAGCCAGTGATGCCGATAACGCTAGTAACGACGCATCGGCGCTTGGGTAAGGGGATATCCGCATGACGATCAAATTACGCTTGACGCTGTTGATTGCGACCGGGTTGCTGACCGCCCTGGTCATGAGCCTGGCCGGTTACCTTGGAAACCGACAGATGAGCGCTGCCGTGCAGGAAAACGAGGTCAGCATGACCGTTTTGCGCAACCACATGGAAGCCGACATGATGCATGACGCGCTGCGCGCCGATGTGTTGTCCGCCATGCTGGTGGGCCTGGGCAAAAGCACCACCACCGCCGCAGAGGTCAATAGTTCGCTCAAGGAGCACGCCGAGAACTTTCGCAAGGTACTGGGGGACAACCTCAAGTTGCCGTTGGAAGCCACGCTCAAAACCAACCTCGACAACATCAAGCCCAGCCTGGACACCTACATCAGCGCCGCCGAGCGTATCGTCGCGCTGGCCTTGGGCAACCCCGAAGGCGCTCGCGGGGAGCTTGAAACTTTCAATAAAGCCTTCAGCCAGCTCGAAGATCAAATGGGCGCCTTCAGTGAGTTGATCGAAAGCCATACCGAACGCACCGGCGAGGCTACCCAACGCACCATCCATAACGCCAATCTGATCCTGGGCGCGGTACTGATCGCCAGCCTGTTGCTACTGCTGGCCCAGGGACGCTGGGTAATCCTCAGCATCATGGGGCCTCTGCAGGCTGCCAGCCGCATCGCCGCGAGTATCGCCAGCGGCAACTTGAGCGAGCCGATTGTCGAGCCCAGCCGCAAGGACGAAGCCAGTTCATTGATTCGCAGCCTTGCCACCATGCAGCGCGACCTGCGCGGCATGATCGACGTGGTGCGCAGCAATGCCCACGGCGTCAATGGCGTGAGCGAACGACTGAGCCAGGGCTGCCATGAAGTGGCGGGCAGCAGCCAGCAGCAAAGCGCCGCAGCCAGCACCATGGCCGCCGCCGCCAGCGAAATGACCGCCAGCATCGAAGAAATCACCCGCCACGCCGGGCGCGCGCTGGACATGGCCAACCAGGCCGAAGCCCTGGCCAAGGACGGCGGCCGGGTGATTCACCAAGTGGTCAGCGACATGGACGGCATTGCCCGTTCCGCCCAACAATCGGCCCTGGTCATTCGCACCCTGGACAAGGAATCCGAGGCCATCTACAGCATCATCCAAGTGATCAAGGGCATCGCCGACCAAACCAACCTGCTGGCCCTCAACGCCGCCATCGAAGCCGCTCGCGCCGGTGAACAAGGGCGCGGTTTTGCCGTTGTTGCCGACGAAGTACGCAGCCTGGCCGGCCGCACCAGCGCCTCCACCCAGGAAATCGCCAGCATGGTCGGGCGTATCCAGCAAAGCACCCGGGAAGCGGTGACCAGCATGGAGGAGGGCGTCGCCCAGGTGGACAAAGGCATGGCCGTGACCGCCGATGTGGAGCGCGCCATTCGCGAGATTCTGCAGGCCACCTTGAGCACCACGGAGTTGGTCAACGACATCTCCCGGACCATCGGCGAGCAGAGCCTGGCCAGCAATGAAATCGCCCACCAGGTGGAGATGATCGCCGGTATGTCGCAAAACAATAGCCGCGTCATCGGTGAGACAGCCGCGACCACCGATGAGCTGGCCGGCCTGGCCGGGAAATTGTCGCAGTCGGTGGATCGGTTCAGCGTGTAGACCTGTTGATTAACGGCCGGCCTCTGAGGCCGGTTTTTTTTGTCCGGAGAAAGGGGAACCGGGTAAGACCATCCGGCAAAATTGATCCGACCCCACAAAAAAAGATTGAATATTCACACCTAATGTTATTTAAATAACAAAACAAGAGCGGCACGCTTTGCCTCGTCGTGCCGTAACAAGGTGGAATAGCAATGAGCAAGATCGCAGTCATCGGCAGCAATATGGTTGATCTGATTACCTACATCGACCGCATGCCGGCCCAGGGCGAGACCCTCGAAGCGCCGGGTTTTGCCCTCGGTTGCGGCGGCAAGGGGGCCAACCAGGCCGTCGCGGCCGCCAAGTTGGGGGCTGATGTCCTGATGCTGAGCAAGGTCGGCGACGACATGTTTGCCGACAACACCGTGGCCAACTTCCAACGCTTTGGCATCGACACCCGTTACGTGCAGCGCGTGCCGGGTGTTTCCAGCGGCGTCGCGCCGATCTTCGTGCGAACTGACTCGCACAACAGCATATTGATCGTCAAAGGAGCCAATGCGCATCTGTCGCCGGCGGACATCGATGCCGCTGCAGCGGACCTGCGTGAATGCACGCTGATCGTGCTGCAATTGGAAATCAACCTGGAGACGGTCTACCACGCCATCGAATTCGCTCACCGACACGCTATCGCGGTGCTGCTCAACCCGGCACCGGCGCTGACCGGGTTGAGCGCCAAGCATTTGGCGCACCTGGACTTCCTGATCCCCAACGAATCGGAACTGGCGCTGATCACCGGTCACGTCGTGAACTCGCCGGCCTCGGCCCAGGCCGCCGCGCGCAGCCTGGTCACCAGCGGCATTCGCCACGTGATCGTCACCCTTGGCGAGCACGGTGCGTTGTACGTGGGCGAAGAGGGCGAATTCCATGTGCCCGGCGTTCAGGTGGTGGCCCGTGATACCACGGGGGCCGGCGATGCCTTTATCGGATGCTTCATTCACCACTGGAACCGCGACGGTCATATCCGCCAGGCCATTGAACAGGCGGTAGCGTATTCCGCGTGCTCGGTCATGGCGCTGGGTACGCAAACGTCTTATCCCGACCACGAAACGTTCACGCGTTTCCAGCAACAGCGGTAACACCCCACCCAGCCCGGAGAACAATAATGAACAAACCTGCGCTGCAACCGACTCCCGATGGCTTCTACCTGAACCGCACGCCCTGGTTCGCCTTTATCCTGCTGTGCAGCATCTTTGCGCTGTGGGCGGCGGCGGCAAGCATGAACGACGTGCTGATCGCCCATTTCAAGAAAGCGTTTCTGCTCAGTGATTTCCAGACCGCCTTTGTGCAGTCGGCGTTCTACCTGGGCTACTTTTTCGTGGCGATCCCGGCCGCGATGGTGGTGCGTCGCCTCAGCTACAAGAGCACGATCCTGATCGGCCTCCTGCTGTATATGTTCGGCTGCCTGTTGTTTTTTCCGGCGGCGTCCACGGCCAAGTACGGCATGTTCCTGTTGGCGCTGTTTGTAATAGCCGCCGGGCTGTCGTTCCTTGAAACCGCGTGCAACACCTATTCGACACTGATGGGGCCACGGGAAACCGGGACCCGACGCTTGAACATTTCGCAAACCTTCCACCCCTTCGGCGCAATGGCCGGGGTGTACGTAGGCAGCTTTGTGATGTTCAAGGACACGGACGCCACCACGGAACAACTGACGCAGATGAGCGCTTCCGAGGCGGCGGTTGCGCAGTTGCAAATGATCCAGTCCACGCTCTTGCCCTACAAGTGGATGATTGCCGTGCTGGTGCTGATCTTTATCCTGATCGCCATTACGCGATTTCCCGCCTGCAAGGGCAATAAGCCCGCTGGCAGCAAGCCCGGCAGTCTGCGTCAGAGCCTGGGCCGGCTGTGGCGCAACCCACGCTTTACCTTTGGCGTATTGGCGCAGTTTCTTTACGTGGGCGCCCAGGTCGGCGTGTGGAGTTTCACCATTCGCCTGGCCATGCAAATGGGCGGTATGAACGAGCGCAGCGCCTCCTGGTTTTTGCTGACCACCTTTGCCGCGTATTTTGTCGGCAAGCTGATCGCCAACCTGTTGATGCGGCGGCTGCACCCCGCCAAGGTCCTGGCGATCTACGGCGTGCTGTGTATCGTGCTGCTGGCTTATACCATTCTGGTGCCGAACATTTCGGCGGTGTATGCAGCAGTCGGCGTGAGCATTTTCCTCGGCCCCTGCTGGCCGACCATCTACGGCCTGACCATCGATGGCCTGGGTGAAGACACCGGTGTCGGTGGCTCTTTGCTGGTGATGAGCATTGTAGGCGGCGGGGTGATCCCGATCTTCCAGGGCCTGCTGTCCGACGCCAGCGGCGGCAACATGCAGCTGGCTTACAGCGTGCCGTTACTGTGCTTTATCGTGATCGTGATGTATGCGCTCAAGTGCATGCGCCAACCCGGCACCTTACCGGCGGGCGCCACCGGGGCGGTGGCCTCATGAATACACGTATCCCACTGTACCGAGCGGTGTTTGGCGAGCAGGAAAAGATCCTCCTGCAATCCCCTGCATTCAAGGTCAGTGCCTGGACCTATGCGTCCGGTGTGTTGGCCCTGAGCCTGGAGAACAGCCGTGGCAAGCTGGTGGTACTGCCTTATCAAGGACAGATGATCTGGTCAGCCGAGTTCGACGGTTGTAACCTGACCATGAACAACCTGTTCGAGCAACCTCGGCCCAGCCCGACGATCATCGACACCTATGGCTGCTTCATGTTTCACAGTGGCCTGCTGCGCAATGGTTGCCCGACACCGGACGACACGCACGCCTTGCACGGCGAAATGCCCTGCGCGCCGCTGGACACGGCCTGGCTGGAAGTGGGCGAGGGCTTTTTGCGCCTGGGCGGCTCGTATCAGTACGCCAAGGGGTTTGGCGATCGTTACCTGGCTTGCCCCAGCGTCACATTGCGCGCCGATTCGGCCTTGTTCGATATCGATATGGACGTGACGAACCTTGCCGCAAAGCCCATGGACCTGATGTACATGGCCCACATGAACTACGCGTTTGTGACCGGTGCGCGGTTTGTCGAACCGTTGGGCGTGCAACGCCTGCGCCTGCGTACCAGCGTGCCGGACCACGTCAAGCCGACGCCAGCCTGGAGCGCCTACATGGCCCGACTGGCCGAGCACCCGACTCAGTTGGCCTGCCTTGAACAGCCGTCACTGTACGACCCCGAGATCGTGTTTTTCTTTGATGGTGTTGCCACTGACGCCGCGGGCCAGGCGCATTTTCTACTCGATCATCCCGATGGCGCGGCGTTTTACACCCGTTACCGTCCCGAACAGTTCGAGCACGCCGCGCGTTGGATCCTGTACACGCCGGATCAGCAAGTGGCGGCGTTCGTTCTGCCGTCCACCTGTGAACCCGAGGGCTATAACGCCGAGAAAGCCAAAGGTCACGTGCGTGTGCTGGCGGCTGGAGCCAGCGCTTCGTTCAGTGTCACCACCGGTTACTTGAGTGCGCAGGAGCGGCAGAAACTGTTGGGTTAGACCAGCAATTGCGTGCCGTTGGCCTGGATGACTTCCTTGTAGCCACGGGGGATTTTCTTGTCGCTGACCACGTAGTGAAAGTCTTCCAGGGCGGCGAAGTGAGCGGTGCGCACCGTGTCGAACTTGCTGAAATCGGCGAGCAGCACGCGCTGCTGGGCCTGGCGTATGACCTTTTGCTTGACCTCGACTTCGTTGAAGTTGAAGCACGTCACGCCGAATTCCTGGCTGACGCCGGCGGCGGTCACAAAGGCCCATGTCAGGCGCACGCTGTCGAGGATGCTGCTTTCGGCGCGGCTTTCAAAAACCTGATTCTTGCGGTGAAAGGTGCCACCGCACAACACGATGTGGCAATTGGGCTTGTTCTGCAGTTTGAGCAGCACGTTCAGCGAGCTGCACACCGCCGTGAACTCCAGCGCATCGGGAATGAAATCAACCACAAAAGGCGAGGTGGTGCCGCAGTCAAAAAACACCGTGTCACCGGCCTGGATCAACTGGGCAGCGAGCTTTCCGATGCGGCGTTTTTCCTCAACGTGACGCGTGTCCTGCTCCGCCACGCGATAATCGCCGGCCTCGTTGCCGACTCGCGTGATGTAGCCGCCCAGCAGGCGCAGATGATCGCTGAAATGGTTGAGATCGCGGCGCAGGGTCATTTCGGAAACCTCCAGCAGCGCGGCCATTTCCTTCAAGTGAATGGCATTCTGGTCCTGCAAGGCTTGTTGAATGAGCTTCAGTCGCTCGGCTTTTCTACTGTCCACGAGTATTCCAGAGGTTGATTGTTGTTGTTAAATAAGTAACATTAAATGTTAATATTGTAACTATTTTATGTGCGCACTGTGACACGCGCGCCACAATCATTGGCAACATACAGGCAAGGGCTCGTTAAATGAACAATCTTCCACCCGCAGCATTGGCCAAGTACATCGATCACACCCTGCTGGCTCCCGACGCCTCCCGTGAGCAGATCCGAACCTTGTGCGAAGAGGCCCGCGAACACGGCTTTTACTCCGTTTGCCTGAACTCGGGTCAAGTACCTTACGCCGCGTCATGCCTGACCGACAAAAGCGTAGTGATTTGTGCTGTTGTGGGCTTTCCATTGGGGGCCGGTCTGAGTGACACCAAGGCTTTCGAAGCCCAACGGGCAATTGCCGCCGGGGCAGGGGAGATCGATATGGTGCTCAATATCGGATGGTTGAAAGACGGGCTGCTGGACGCCGTGCGCGAAGACATCGCCCTGGTCCACGAGGCCTGCGGCGCCGTGCCGTTGAAGGTCATACTGGAAACCTGTCTGCTCGACGACAAGCAGAAGGTCCAGGCCTGCGAAATCTGCCGCGACTTGGGTGTGGCGTTCGTCAAGACCTCCACCGGCTTCAGCCGAAGCGGTGCGACAGTCGAAGATGTGGCACTGATGCGCCAGACCGTGGGCGCAGGGGTTGGTGTAAAGGCGTCCGGCGGTGTGCGCGATTATCCGACGGCTTTAAAGATGATTGAAGCCGGGGCGACACGTTTGGGCAGTAGTTCAGGAATTGCGATCGTGGGCGGAGCGATGACGGCGGCGGGTGGTTATTGAAGTTTTTTTTTGCTGATTGGTGATCGGTAGATATAACTATACTAAATAGTCATTTAGTTGAGTTATACGATATATCTATAAAAACAGGCAGGGCAACAGGTCGATTTCAGCCGAAAACAGCCAGCCAGATGGTATGCCCGCCACATTCCGGATCTTCTGTTATTTGCTCAACGACGCTGAAACCGCGGGCATTGAGCAGCGCAATATATTCACCATGGTCCAGACTGGCATGATAAAGCGTTTCGCCCTCAAAGCTGCCCAGCGCAACGCCATGTGCCGTGCCACTGGTAAACATCAGTGCAGCACCAGGCTGGGCATGGGCTTGGAAAATAGGGAACATTCGACGCTGATCATCAGGCGTCAGGTGAAAGAAACTGTCCCACGCCAGAATGCCAGCGTAACGCTGATTCAACGCCAACTGGCGCATGTCGGCCACATGCCAGGCGTGCTGCGGGAAACGTTGCCGACACAAGGTGATCATCGCCGTGGACGAATCAATCCCACATACAGCGTGACCCGCGTCGATCAAATAAGCTGCCATGGGTTCGGCGCAGCCACAGCCAACGTCGAGGACATCACCAGCCGCAATCGGCATGGCCTGACGAAAACGATCCAGCCAGGATTGTTCAACGAGGCGCCGTGAACGAACTCGATCCCATGTTTGAGCGTGACGTTCGTAAAGATCGATGATGTGATGGGCTGCTTCATGCATGCGGGAAATCCTGAGGGGATGTGGCTGGGGTATGAAATGTACCTGGGAGACGCCCTGTATGGAATATCTGTGAGTACGCATAATGTATATTATGTTAAATCGTGTGCTATGTCAGATATGCTCATAAACCACGTAAGTCACTGATTCGACGAATTCATATTTGGCGTGCCAGAACCCGGGATCTTGATATCGATGAGGCTATCTTGGCCTGCCACTTCGAAACGATTCTGGCTTTGCTGGACGGTTACGCCACCGGCGAGCCCTGCCAATTCTTCGGTGTACTGGTTTTCGCGCCGGTCCAGCGCAGACCTGAGGTCAGACGTGGGCAAAACGATTCACTTCGTTTCATTGCCAAAATGGGAAAGCGGTATATCGGAGTAGCATCCCTCTTTACGCCGACGCACCCCACCAAAAGTATTGTGATGCGGAGCGCAGACTGATATCACTGCGCCATACCAAAAACATCAGTTGAATTTTCGCGCTTAAGCGCCAACCATTAGTAATGTTCACCCATTAGGAAACAGAGTGGCAGCTCGTAATCGATACGTACGATTTCTCGGAAAACAGTGCCCCAGCGCTAACGTGACGCAGCCCGCCAAGCCCACTGGCAGCTCCTCAAGGCTTGAGAAAGCGGTGTCGTATACAGGGATTGTCACAAACGTATCTCAAGCGCTCATGTTGGTGGTCGTTGTTTATGGGTACATCTATACCGTCCGCCCAGTCTTTCAGAAGGAGCTTGTCTCCGAGGACCTAGCCCGCCTGCAGATCGAGCAACGGAAACTTCAACAGCAGATGGATATGCAGACCAAAACCTTGGCGGCGGGGGAAGCAAGAAACAAAGAATTGGCCGATCAGCGATCTGCCATCGAAGCTCAAGTCGCGACGCTTAACCAGAAGGTCGAAGATGCTGGGAAGTCGGCGCTCGATGCGACGCGTCGAGCCGGAAAGGCAATTGCTGAGGCCAAAACGGCTGAGTCCGCCCTCTCCGCTCTCCAAACTCAGCACTATGGGCTGAAGCTACAGAGCCTACTGGGCGATCTGGCATTACCCAGCAGTGTCGTTCAAATCCTGAATAGGTCGGGTAGCACCTATACCCTGAAAGTCTTCGAAGAAGCAGAAGCAAACTCTATTGCACAAAAACTTCAATCCTTACAGCTGCAACCGCTCGATCTGGCAAAGACCACGCTAGCCCAATTGAAGGCTGAGGCCACCAAGCAAGCCCGGGCTCCCAGCGCCGCAGTCGATGCGTTAATGGCGCGAAACTACCAAGAAGGCTTGGCCAAACATGCTAAAGAGCTGACATGCCCTACACCAGCATATGCCGACTGGCAGTCAGCATTTCAGTCGGCGATGCAGGCCGGCGAAGGCAATATCCAAAATTGTGTCAGCGAATACTGGGCTGAGCGGACGACCCAGGAAGGTTGGACACCTTCGGACGTGCGCAGCCTTCAGAAATCCGACTTTTGGAAGGAGCAGGAGCGCTCCTACCGAGTATCTTGCAAAGTGAGCTATAGCTATATCCTGCATACCGCCTTCCGAGATGCTTGGGAGAAAGCTGATGAGCCCTGCGATGAGCGACGAAAGCTCGTCAATCAAATCGTCATGGACGCCCCCATCGAATCCAAGTTGAAACCTATGACGGTGGCTGCTCCGCCAACTACTCACGACATCACTCAACTGTTCCAAAGTCGAAATAGCAAGCAGACTGAGGTCGAGCTTTAGGTCCTGTTCCGAACCGTCAGATGTAGGGGCAGCGGGATTAAGCGGGTAGAAAAATGGCTCTATGAACATCAAACGATGAACAATTGAGCTAATTTCCAGAGCATTGAGTCAGCAATCTCTGCTCCGTTAGCTGCTTATGAACATCTGACATCGCCCACTTGTTAAATTAAGTATTAAGGCAGGCATGTCCCAACCAAAAGCGCACACCTGCTCTAACCTTTTACCCGACCCAACTGACCGCAGTTTTGGGAATCACTTCCGACTCGTCGAGTTTGGAAGCGAACATGCTCACCGCCGCGACGGCGTCGCTGGTGCCGCTGCGGATCTGCAATATCACCGAGCCGGCCTGATCGGCCAGGCCTACGCCGCGTTGCGCACCTTCTTGAGTAGCGTTCATGCTGGCGACGGCATCACGGGTTTCGGAAAGGATCTTGCCGATCATTTCGGCAATTTCGGCAGTCGAGCGACTGGTGCGCCCTGCCAGTTGTCGGACTTCGTCGGCCACTACCGCAAAGCCTCGGCCCTGATCGCCCGCTCGAGCGGCTTCAATGGCGGCGTTGAGGGCCAGCAGGTTGGTCTGATCAGCGATACCGCGAATGGTATTGACGATCGCCGTGATCTGTTCGGAACGGTCACCCAGCTGACCGACCAGCCGCGCCGACGCACCAATGTTTTCGGCTATCTGGCGCATCTCTCTGGCTGTTTCCTGGATGACTTGGGCGCCCTGTTCGGCGACTTTCTCAGTCTCGGCGGAAATATGGTACGCCCGGGAAGCGCCGCGCGAGTCCTCTTCAAAGCGCTCGATGCGCGCGGTGATATCACTGGCGAACTTGACGATCTTCGATAATTTGCCGTCAGCGTCATACACCGGGTTATAGGTCGCTTCCAGCCAGACTACCCGTCCGTTTTTGCCGATACGTTTGAACTGGCCACTGAAAAACTCGCCGGCATTCAATCGACGCCAGAAGTCGCTGTATTCGCTGCTATTGATCAAGCTTGGCTCGCAAAACAGCCGGTGGTGCTTACCCTTGAGCTCGTTCAGGCCGTAGCCCATGGTGTGTAGAAAGTTGTCGTTGGCCGAGAGGATATTGCCAGTTAGATCAAACTCAATCACAGCCATGGCGCGATCCAGCGCGGCCAGTTTGCCCCGCGCCAGCGCTTCTTGAGCGACTTTTTCAGTCACGTCCAGTGCATACTTGACGATCCTGTTCACTTGACCGCGCTCGTCGAGCACCGGGTTGTAACTGGCTTCAAGCCAGACATTCTGCCCCATCGCGTTAATTCGCTGGAAAGTACCCGACACGAATGTACCGGCACGCAGTTGCGCCCAAAACTGGCTGTAATCCGCGCTGCGGGTTAACGCAGGGGTGCAGAAGTCCCGATGCGACTTACCAGGCAATTGGTCAGCGCTATAGCCCATGGTGGCGAGAAAATTATCGTTGGCTCGCAGCACCTTTCCGTCCAGATCAAACTCGACCACCGCCATAGAGCGGCCCAGTGCTTCGAACAATCCCTTGTAACCCACTACTTCGGCCTTCCTGGCCTCCAGTTCATCTTTTATAGTTTTATTGAACATGGACTGACCCTCGGTTTACCGCCAACGGATACGACTTGAATAGATATCGGCGGTCAATCGGGCAACTGAATGGCGCCCTACACAATTATGATTTGACGTCAATAAACCGCGCTCTGATCACGCCTCATTCAACGCCAGCGCCATCTTCAACCGAAGATCGTCTTCCGCAAACGGCTTATGCAAAACCGGACAGCCAGCAAACTCCTTCGGCAGGCCGCTGGCTCCATACCCCGTGCTGAATAAAAACGGAATATTGCGCGCACGCAAAACGCTGGCAACCGGAAACACGCGTTCTCCCGCCAGGTTCACGTCCAGAATCGCCAGGTCTACGTCGAGCACACTGGCCTTTTCGAGTGCCTTCGCGAGTCGGGCCACGGAGGCGACTACCGTGCATCCCATGTCTTCGAGCATTTCCTCGATCAACATCGCGATGGCGCCTTCGTCTTCAACCAACAGCACCCTGATCCCTGGGAACACGGTCATGGTGTGTTCTCAACGACCATAAACGAGAAGCGGCAGTGAACGCCCTCATGGGCAAAGTCGAGTTCAAAAGAACCGTCTAGATCACGCTCGATGCAGCGCTGCATCAAACGCGAACCCAACCCTTTGCGTTCTGGCGTGATCACCGCAGGGCCGCCCTCCTCGCGCCAGTCCAGGGTGAGTAGCGCGCCGTCCGGTTGGGGTTGAACGCTCCAGTTCACGTAAAGTGTCCCGGTCTCGTTCGACATCGAACCGTATTTCAGGGCGTTGATTGCCAGCTCATTGAGGGTCATGGTGAGGCTCAGGGCGACGCGGGTGTCCACATCAATGGCATCACCGGCGATCATGATGCGCCCAGGTTCATCGCCGAATACCGGCATTAGCACTTCATGGGCCAGCACGCTCAGCGGAGTGTGGCCCCAATGCCGCTTCGTCAACAAGTCGTGGGCACGCGACAACGCGAGCAGCCTGGCTTCGAAGCGGACATAGCCTTCGTTGGCGTCCCGCGCGCTGCGCGCTGTTTGCGCCGCCAGGGACTGGACCGTGGCCAGGGTGTTCTTGACCCTGTGATTGAGTTCATCGATCAGGTTTTTCTGTCGGTCTTCTGCCTGCTTTCGCTCAGTAATGTCCACGAGCATGTTGATCGCACCGATCAGGTTTCCGTCGGCATCGTGCAGAGGGGTCGGATACGGCGCAAAGGATACGCGAGTGCCGTCCGGGCGCTCCGCAATGGCCTCGACGCCCCGCACGGGCCGATTTTCCCTGAGCGCCACGGCCATGGGGCATTGGTCGTGAGGCAGATACGTGCCATCGGTGTTGAACAGTTTCCAGGTGACGCACCACAGGTCGCCCAGTTGCGGTGTGCGCCCCGACAACTCGACGGCCGCGCCGTTATAGAAGTTGATGCGCCCTTCGGCGTCGGTGGTGTAGACGGCCGCCGGCAGCGCCTCCAGCAGGTTGCGCATGTGTCGCTCGCTTTCGCGCACGCGGTGTTCCATCTCTCGGGCCAGCGTCACGTCCTGGATGACCCGTACGCCGTAGCGGAACCTGCCATCGGCAGCCCTTACTGATGAGCTGTGAATATCCAGATAGATCGGCTGGCCATCGAGCTTTACGGCCCGTTTGCGCAACACGTAATTGTCCAGTTCGCCCGCCACCTGCCGTGCGTATAACGCCGCGTCCTGCTCGACACTGTCTGGATGGGTGTAGTCCAGGAAGGTCATCGCCAGCAGTTGTTCGCGAGACCGACCGAGCATGGTGCACAGGGCATCGTTCACCCGCAGCAGGCGACCGTCCTCCCCTGCTTCCGCAATGCCGATGGTCGCCGCCTCGTAAGTCGCCGCCAAGCGGTCATCGCTTTCCTGGCGCTCGGTTTCGGCGTCGTGCACGCGGGTCACGTCGATAGTGAAGCAACGGGTATTGAAGAATTTGCCGTTTTCAAAGCGCCCATTGGATGTAATCGCGACATGCTTGATGGTGCCGTTCTTGGCTTTTAGGCGCGCCGGATAGCTGTTCAGGCAATCGCCGCTGCCAAGCTTGGTGAGGATGTCACCGATAACCGGCTCATCCACATGGAATTCGGTGATATGACGGCCGATGTACTCGTCCGCTGAATAGCCCAGCAGCGATAACTCGGCTTTGTTGGCCCGCAGGATGATGCCTTCTCCGCTGACAATATGCAGGCCCACGGCGCTGTTTTCGAAAAAGTCTTCAAGGTCGGAGCTTTTGCGCCGCAGTTCCTCGGCGATGGCGTGGTGCGTCGAGATATCCTGAAAGCAGTTGATTGCGCCCTGGATGTGTCCCTCCCGGTCTCTGAGCGTGCGGATACTCATGAGTGCCACGAATCGCGATCCGTCAGGGCGCTCGATCAAGACTTCCTGGTTACGCGCGCACTGGCCCGCGTTGAGGGTTGAGGCCATTGGGCATTCGTCAACGGCCAACGGCGTGCCATCTGTGGAATAAAGGCGATACGAACCGCAGAAGCGGTCTCCGCCCTCCCCCAGCGCCGGTGTCCTACCCCACAGCTCGACCGCTTCGCTGTTGAATCGGACGAGCCACCCGTTGTGGTCACAGAGATAGATAGCCCCGGGAATGGCATCGAGCGTTTGAGTTCCCATCGCGACCAGCTTCTCGTACTCACTGGGCTCGCGCGCGTCCCTGGGGCGCTCATCAAAATTCAACATCGTTCATCCCTCAAACACCTGATTGGAACGCATCTGTTTCCACCGTCTTGGGGCCTACTCTGCCTGAGACGGCGTTCCACTTCAGATAAATCTCGTTTCACCCGGAAAGATCTTTTCTGAGCCTGCAATGGACGCTAGATCATTATGGGTTTCGGTAGTTCAGTAAAAATGGCGCATAGAGCCCACTACAAGATCTTGTAGGTGCCAAGCCTCTACAAGTCCTCTATAAAAACCCGCACTTCACCCCTCCCAAGGAACATCCTGTCATGCACATGGAAGAGCATACGCTGAGCGAAATGAGTGACGAGCTCAAACTCATGTTAGGTCGCTTTCGGCACGAACAATTCGTCGAGAAACTTGGATGGCGACTGCCCATCCAGCCGCACCAGGCCGGTTGTGAGTGGGATCAATACGACACGGAGCACGCCCGCTACCTCCTGGCATTCAACGAGCACCATTCCATTATAGGCTGCGCCCGCCTGATACCCACAATATTCCCCAACCTGCTGGAGGGCGTCTTCAGCCATACCTGCGCAGGTACACCGCCCAAGCATACCGCCATCTGGGAAATGACCCGCTTCACCACCCGCGAACCGCAATTGGCCATGCCTTTGTTCTGGAAAAGCCTCAAGACCGCCAGCTTGGCAGGCGCCGATGCCATCGTCGGAATCGTCAACAGCACGATGGAGCGCTATTACAAAATCAATGGGGTCAACTACGAACGCCTGGGGCCAGTCACCCTGCACCAGGACGAAAAAATCCTCGCGATCAAACTTTCGGCTCACCGTGAACACCACCGTGGTGCGCGCATGCCTTCAGCCTTCACGTCCGAGGCGTTTCTGGAAGAGACCGCATGATACCGGCCGAGTCGTCCTGCTGGACGACTCGGCGCAGTCGATGAACCTCAGATATAGCCCAGCGCGACCGCGTAAGACACGGCCTGCACGCGGTTGCTGGCACCGAGTTTGCGTTGGATGTTGCGGT
The DNA here is from genome assembly GCF_003852275.1 of Pseudomonas sp. R4-39-08. Taxonomy (NCBI): domain Bacteria; kingdom Pseudomonadati; phylum Pseudomonadota; class Gammaproteobacteria; order Pseudomonadales; family Pseudomonadaceae; genus Pseudomonas; species Pseudomonas sp. R4-39-08. Next base: position 3,002,868 of record NZ_CP027733.1, on the reverse strand, counting down.
GATGGTAATTCACGGTGTCGGTGCACACGCCCATGATCACGCCAATTTCTTCTGAGGTCTTGCCGTCTGCGGTCCAGCGCAACACGTCACATTCCCGCTCGCTGAACTCCACATCGGTGTTGAACGCACGAACATCGCTTTCCAACTCGGAAATCTTCGCCAGGGCCGCCGCGGCAAACGCTTTGGTCACCGGCTTCAATGCTTCGAACTCCTGAAGACTGATGACGTTGTCCTTGCGTGCCAGGCTCAACACCCCGACACGCCCTTGGGTGTTGAACGAAGGTTGTGCCAGGCCATGGCGTAGATTCGAATCGTTGGCTTCAGACCACAGCTGCGGGCAGCCCCGGAACAGCTCATTGCTCCACAAAATGGGGGCCGACGAGACTTTGCTGTGTTTCACCGTAGGGTCGATCGTTGCGTAGTTAGCTGCCTGATAGCGCTGTATCCAGTCTTCGGGATAATTGCTGTACATATGGGTTCTGGGCCGCATGAACGGCGTCACACTGCACATGCCATAAGCAAAGAAATCAAACCGCAGTTCACGCAAGACCCTTAATGAAACCGCCGTGAATTCCTCCATGTTCATGGTTTGCGCAAAGATACTGTAAAAATAAGCATCCCACCCCAACAGTTGTCCTAATTCCATTTTGAACACCTATAAAGCTTGAAAGGAGTCGTGAGACTAAACCAACCTGAACTCATGTCAAACATAAAATTCCAGCGCCATAGACTGCTTCGCACTAGCACTAGATTTCTTATGTCTAACCCAACTAACTAGCCATAGGCCACTGTTTCTCGGCCGACGAATGAACCTGCCCATTCATAATACTGCAACAACCTGTGCGACAGCCCGCACCGCCCCACTCAGGCTTGAGCCACTACAAGATCTGGTAGTTCCAAGCCCCGGAAATGCGGGTGTATAAACAACACCGCTCGGAACAGCCGCAAAGGTGCGACAGTTAAAACAACTGTTAGATACAGCCATGCGCAATTAACTAAATATTTACTTGATTTTTAAATCTTAATCCAACTAAGGAGAACGCTGCCCATGCCTGCTTCGCTTATCACCGGCGGTTTTAATGATCAGCTCGAACTTCGCCAAAAAAATCGCGCCACGGTTGAACAGTACATGCGCACTAACGGCGCAGATCGCCTGCGCCGGCATGAGCTGTTTACGCCGGATGGCAGCGGCGGCTCCTGGAACACCGAAACCGGTCAGCCCCTTGTGTTTAAAGGCCACGCGAAACTCGCCGCCCTCGGCGTGTGGCTGGACACGTGCTTTCCAGACTGGCAGTGGCACAACGTCCGGGTGTTTGAAACCGACAATCCCAACCATTTCTGGGTGGAAAGCGACGGTCGCGGCAAGTCCCTGGTGCCCGGTTACCCGGAGGGGTATTGCGAAAACCATTACATCCATTCCTTCGAGCTGGACAACGGCAAGATCACGCAAAACCGTGAATTCATGAACCCCTTCCAACAACTTCGCGCCTTGGGCATCCCGATTCCAAGCATCAAGCGTGAAGGGATCCCCGCCTCATAAGCCCTTTATCCATTGGAGATTGAGCATGTCTACTAGCGCAGCACAACAACTGACAACTAATGACACTGAACTACGTCGCAAGAACCGCGCCACGGTCGAGCAATACATGCGCACCAAAGGCCAGGATCGCCTGCGCCGTCATGAACTATTCACTGAAGACGGTTCCGGCGGCTTATGGACCACGGATACCGGCGCCCCGATTGTAATCAGTGGCAAAGCCAAATTGGCCGAACACGCTGTTTGGTCACTCAAGTGCTTCCCGGATTGGGAATGGTACAACGTCAAGGTGTTTGAAACCGATGACCCTAACCATATTTGGGTCGAGTGCGATGGTCACGGCAAGATTCTCTTTCCGGGTTACCCGGAAGGTTATTACGAGAATCACTTCCTGCACTCCTTCGAACTGGAGGACGGCAAAGTAAAACGCAATCGTGAATTCATGAACGTCTTTCAACAACTGCGCGCCCTGGGTATTGCGGTACCGCACATCAAGCGTGAAGGCATCCCTACTTAATCCTTTGGGAGAGTGATCGCATCATGGAAGACTTACTGAAACGGGTTCTAAATTGTGAAGCGTTCCAGCAGCCTCAATGGAGCGAACCCTCGCAATTGCATGACGCGCAGGCCTACCTCAGGGACAGCGCGTCACTGATTCGCGTCGAAGATATTCTGGTCCTGCGTGCCACCCTGGCCAGGGTCGCGGCTGGCGAAGCGATGATCATCCAGTGCGGCGACTGCGCCGAGGACATGGATGAAAGCGCGCCCAGCCATGTGACGCGCAAAGCCGCGGTGCTGGACATCCTGGCCGGTGCGTTCCGGCTGGTAACCCAGCAACCGGTGGTGCGGGTGGGGCGGATTGCCGGGCAGTTTGCCAAGCCGCGTTCCAACCACAGCGAACGCATCGGCGATGTCGAGTTGCCGGTGTATCGCGGTGACATGGTCAACGGTCGCGAGGCAGTCAGCGGCCATCGCCAGCATGATGCGCAACGCCTGGTGCGCGGCTATCGCGCGGCGCAGGACATCATGCAGCATCTGGGGTGGAAGGACCCGGCCGGCAAGGAACCGCTCAGCGGTTCTCCCGCCTGGACCAGCCACGAAATGCTGGTGCTCGACTACGAACTGCCGCAAGTGCGCCAGGACGAACAGGGCCGGGTATTTCTCGGCTCAACCCACTGGCCGTGGATTGGCGAGCGTACCCGCCAGTTGACGGGCGCTCACGTAGCGTTGCTCAGCGAAGTACTCAACCCGGTGGCCTGCAAGGTCGGCCCGGACATCACCCAGGACCAACTGCTGAGCCTGTGCGAGCGCCTGGACCCCAGGCACGAACCCGGCCGGCTGACGCTGATCGCCCGCATGGGCGCCCACAAGGTTGCTGACCGCCTGCCACCGCTGGTTGAAGCGGTGCGCCGTGCCGGCCACCAGATCATCTGGCTCAGCGACCCGATGCACGGCAACACCATCGTCGCGCCCTGCGGCAACAAAACCCGCATGGTGCAGACCATTACCGAGGAAATCACCGCCTTCAAACATGCCGTGATCTCGGCCGGTGGCGTGGCCGGCGGACTGCACCTGGAAACCACCCCCGATGACGTCAGCGAGTGCGCCTCCGATGCCGCCGGCCTGAGCCAGGTTGCCAGCCACTACACAAGCCTGTGCGACCCGCGCCTGAACCCCAGGCAAGCCATTGCTGCGGTGATGGCCTGGCAAACCTGCCCTCCTCCACCCTTGGTTCCCTCTGACTGGAGTTTGTCGCCATGACCGGCATTCCATCGATCGTCCCTTACGCCCTGCCCACCTCCCGCGACCTGCCCTCCAACCTCGCGCAGTGGCGTATCGACCCCGAGCGCGCCGTGCTGTTGGTGCATGACATGCAGCGCTACTTCCTGCGGCCCTTGCCCCAGGCCCTGCGTGAAGAAGTGGTCAGCAATGCCGCGCGCATTCGCCAGTGGGCCGCCGACAACCACGTGCCGGTGGCCTACACCGCCCAACCGGGCAGCATGAACGCGGAGCAACGCGGGCTGCTCAAGGATTTCTGGGGCCCAGGCATGCAGGCCAGCCCGGCCGACCGCGAGGTGGTCGACGCCCTCACGCCCCAACCGGGTGACTGGCTGCTGACTAAGTGGCGCTACAGCGCCTTCTTCAATTCCGACTTGCTGCAACGCATGCACGCCGGCGAGCGCGATCAGTTGATCCTGTGCGGGGTGTATGCGCATGTCGGGGTACTGATTTCCAGCGTGGATGCCTACTCCAACGACATCCAACCCTTCCTCGTGGCCGACGCGATCGCCGACTTCAGCAAGGAGCATCACTGGATGGCCATGGAATACGCCGCCAGCCGTTGCGCCATGGTCATCACCACCGACGAGGTGGTGCTATGAGCCAAGCCGCCGCCCGCCTCATGGAACGCATCCTGCAACCGGCGCCCGAACCGTTTGCCCTTTTGTACCGTCCGGAATCCAGCGGCCCCGGGCTGCTGAACGTGCTGATCGGCGAGATGTCGCAGCCACGGGTCTTGGCCGATATCGACTTGCCTGCCCCGTCGATCGGTGCCCCGCGCCTGGATGTACTGACGGTGATTCCCTACCGCCAGATTGCAGAACGCGGCTTCGAGGCGGTGGACGATGGGTCACCGTTGCTGGCGATGAACATCACCGAGCAGCAGTCCATCGGCATTGAGCAGTTGCTGGCGTTGCTGCCCAACGTGCCGATTCAATTGAACAACGAACGCTTCGACCTCAGCGACGCCACCTATGCCGAGATCGTCAGCCAAGTGATCGCCAACGAAATCGGCTCCGGGGAAGGCGCCAACTTCGTGATCAAGCGCACCTTTCTGGCCGAGATCAGTGAGTACGGCCCGGCCAGTGCGCTGTCGTTCTTTCGTCATCTGCTGGAGCGGGAAAAAGGCGTCTATTGGACATTCATCATCCACACCGGCAGTCGCACCTTTGTCGGCGCGTCCCCCGAGCGCCACATCAGCGTCAAGGATGGGCTCGCGGTGATGAACCCCATCAGCGGCACCTATCGCTACCCTCCCGCCGGCCCCAGCCTGACCGACGTCATGGACTTCCTGGCCGACCGCAAAGAGGCCGATGAGCTGTACATGGTGGTCGACGAAGAGCTGAAAATGATGGCGCGCATCTGTGAAGACGGCGGGCACGTCCTCGGTCCTTACCTCAAGGAAATGACGCACCTGGCCCACACCGAGTACTTCATCGAAGGCAAGACCCGCCGCGATGTGCGCGAGATCCTGCACGAAACCCTGTTCGCCCCGACGGTTACCGGCAGCCCGCTGGAAAGCGCCTGCCGGGTGATCCAGCGCTATGAGCCGCAAGGCCGTGCGTACTACAGCGGCATGGCCGCGCTGATCGGCAGCGATGGCAAAGGCGGCCGTTCCCTGGACTCGGCGATCCTGATTCGCACCGCCGACATCGATAACAGCGGGCAAGTACGCATCAGCGTGGGTTCGACCATCGTGCGCCACTCCGAGCCGCTGACCGAAGCCGCCGAAAGCCGGGCCAAGGCCGCCGGCCTGATCGCCGCACTGAAAAACCAGGCGCCTTCGCGCTTCGGTGGCCATCTGCAGGTACGCGCAGCATTGGCCAGCCGCAATGCCTACGTCTCGGATTTCTGGTTGATGGACAGCCAGCAGCGCCAACAGACCCAAGCCGACTTCAACGGGCGGCATGTGCTGATCGTCGATGCCGAAGACACGTTCACCTCGATGATCGCCAAACAGCTGCGGGCGCTGGGCCTGGTGGTGACGGTGTGCAGCTTCAGCGACGAGTACAGTTTCGACGGTTACGACCTGGTGATCATGGGCCCCGGTCCTGGCAACCCAAGCGATGTCCAGCTGCCGAAAATCGACCATTTGCATGTAGCCATTCGTTCCCTGCTCAGCCAGCAGCGACCTTTCCTGGCGGTGTGCCTGAGTCATCAGGTGCTGAGCCTGTGCCTGGGCCTGCAGTTGCAACGCAAGGCCATTCCCAACCAGGGCGTGCAAAAACAGATCGACCTGTTCGGCAACGCCGAACGGGTGGGTTTCTACAACACATTCGCGGCCCAAAGTTCCAGTGACCGCCTGGACATCGACGGCATCGGCACGGTCGAGATCAGCCGCGACAGCGAGACCGGCGAGGTCCACGCGCTGCGCGGGCCGTCGTTTGCCTCCATGCAGTTTCATGCCGAGTCGCTGCTGACCCAGGAAGGCCCGCGCATCATCGCCGACCTGCTGCGGCACGCCCTCATCCACGCACCTGTCGACAGCACCGTTTCGGCCGCCGGGAGATAACCATGCACAACTACGTCATCATCGACGCCTTTGCCAGCGTGCCGCTGGAAGGCAATCCGGTCGCGGTGTTCTTTGACGCCGACGACTTGCCGGCCCCGCAGATGCAACGCATCGCCCGAGAAATGAACCTGTCGGAGACCACCTTCGTGCTCAAGCCACGTAATGGTGGGGATGCGCTGATCCGAATTTTCACCCCGGTCAACGAACTGCCCTTCGCCGGCCACCCGTTGCTGGGTACGGCCATTGCCCTGGGCGCGCACACCGACAATCACCGGCTGTACCTGGAAACCCAAATGGGCACCATCGCGTTTGAACTCGAGCGCCAGAACGGCAGCGTGATCGCCGCCAGCATGGACCAGCCGATCCCGACCTGGACGGCCCTGGGCCGCGACGCTGAATTGCTCGAGGCCCTGGGCATCGGCGACTCGACCTTTCCCATCGAGATTTATCACAACGGCCCGCGCCATGTGTTCGTCGGCCTGCCGAGCATTGCAGCCTTGTCGGCCCTGCACCCCGACCACCGTGCGCTGTCCAGCTTCCACGACATGGCCATCAACTGTTTTGCCGGCGCGGGACGGCATTGGCGCAGCCGGATGTTCTCGCCGGCCTACGGCGTGGTCGAGGATGCAGCCACCGGTTCTGCTGCCGGGCCGTTGGCGATTCACCTGGCGCGCCATGGCCAGATAGCGTTCGGCCAACCCGTGGAGATTTTGCAGGGCGTGGAAATCGGCCGCCCTTCACTGATGTTCGCTAAAGCCGAGGGCCGCGCAGATCAAGTGACGCGAGTCGAGGTATCCGGTAATGGCGTCACGTTCGGACGCGGGAGCATTGTGTTATGAACCTTTCACTGCAAGGCAAGCCGCTGCTGGGTAAAGGCATGTCGGAATCCCTCACCGGCACCCTGGATGCGCCCTTCCCCGAATATCAGACGCTGCCCGCCGATCCCATGAGCGTGCTGCACAACTGGCTGGAGCGTGCGCGCCGCGTGGGCATCCGCGAACCCAAGGCCCTCGCGCTGGCCACCGCCGACCGCCAGGGCCGGCCCTCCACGCGGATCGTGGTCATCAGTGAAATCAGCGACGCCGGGCTGTTGTTCAGCACCCATGCCGGCAGCCAGAAAGGCCGTGAACTGACCGACAACCCGTGGGCGTCGGGTGTGCTGTATTGGCGCGAGACCAGTCAGCAGATCATCCTCAACGGCCGGGCCGCGCGCCTGCCAGATGCCAAGGCCGATGAAGCATGGCTCAAGCGCCCGTATGCGACACATCCGATGTCATCGGTATCGCGCCAGAGTGAAGATTTAGAGGACGTGCAAGCCATGCGCAACGCCGCCAGGCAACTGGCCGAGGCGCAAGGCCCGCTGCCACGTCCCGAGGGGTATTGCGTGTTCGAGTTGCGGCTTGAATCGCTGGAGTTCTGGGGGAATGGGCAGGAGCGCCTGCATGAGCGATTGCGCTACGACCGCAGCGATACGGGCTGGAGGGTGCGGCGTTTGCAGCCCTGAAGCGTGCGGCCAACTCACGCTCCGAACGCAGGCGCTGCTGGGAAGGCTATGGCTTAAGGGCGTTTTCCTTCACTCGCAGCGCCGTGATGGTCTCGCCGGCAACACCCCAGTTGTCGGTGGGCACCTCGTCAATCACCACGAAGGTCGATGCCGGCGGCTTGTTCAGCACGCTGTGCAACAACGCAGTCACACCTTCGATAAGTTGACGCTTATGCTCAGCGGTCACGCCTTCCTGAGTCACTTTGATGTTTACGTACGGCATGTGCCTGCTCTCCTATTGTTCACCAGGTTCCGGCTGTAGCGCCGCCATCCACGGGCAGGATCGCGCCGCTGACGAATGAGGAGTCGGTCAGATACAGCACCGCATCGACCACATCCTGAGGCGAGCCGATACGGCCACTCGGGCTCATGCCCTTGAGCGCAGCATGGAGTTGCTCGCTGTCGCCATGCATCGGCGTGTTGATAATGCCCGGCGCCACCGCATTGACCTTCACCTGCGCCGCCGCCAGCTCAAGGGCGAGCCCCTGCACGGCATGATTCAGGCCGCCCTTGATCAGCACTGGCAACAGTGCCGGAACCTTGATATTGGGCTGCATGGCTATGGATGCCGTAATCGCAATGATGTGACCGCTTTGGTTGGCGGCCATATGCCTGGCTGCCAGTTGGGCTGGGTAGAAAAAGCCCTTCAGGTTAGTGTTGATCATGGCGTCCACATCGGCCTCGGTGTATTCACCTACCGGCTTGGGGATGAAGATGCCGGCGTTGCTGATCAGGATGTCGACCTTGCCGAAAGCAGCCACGGCCTGATCGAACAAGGCCTGTGCGGTTTCCGGCTTGGCGATATCGCCTGCCACGAGGATGAAATTGGAAGGATTGCCCAGACGAGCCGCGGCTTCCTGCAGCCGAGCGTGTGTGCGGGCGTTGCCGACTACGTTGTCACCGCGCTCAAGGTAGGCCTTGGCGATGGCAAACCCCAGGCCGCTGGACGCGCCCGTGACGATAACAGTTCGTGCTGCTTTCATAGATGCTCCGCCTGTTGAGGCATTTAATGTGGATGAGGCTGCACTCTAAATGACAACCTGGCATTGAAAAATGGTGTAGAAAGCATTTCAATTGATACCCCATGTAATGAATAAGAGTGCCATGAGCCGCTATTTCGATGACATCAACCTGGGCAGTATCGAGCTGTTCTGCCTGACCGCCGAAAGTGGCAGCTTCACGGCTGCATCCACCAAGGCAGGCGTGAGCCCGGCGGCAGTGAGCCGCTCGATCGCCCGGCTGGAGGCGCGCCTGGGCGTGGTGTTGTTTGTGCGCACCACGCGGCAAATGCGCCTGACAGAAGGCGGCCGCGCCTACTATGAGCAATGCCAGCAGGCATTGACCCAACTGATAGAGGCTGAACGGGAGATCACCGGTGCCCAGGATGCACCGTCGGGGCGGATACGCATCAGCGCCCCTACTCCCTATGCGCACTATCGGCTGCTGCCCCTGCTGCCGAGCTTCCGCCAGCGTTATCCCCACGTAAAAATCGACATTCATGTGAGCAATCGCAACATCGATTTCGTAGAGGAAGGTTTCGACCTCGCCATCAGAGGACGGCAACCGGACGACTCCGGCTTGATCGCCAGGCGTCTTGAAGACACGGAACTGTTGGTGGTTGCCACTCCCGATTACCTGAAACGCGCCGGTATACCGCAGACCCCGGCAGACCTGAACGGCCATGAATGCATCCAGTTCGAAATGCCCAGCAGCGGGCGCAGGTCGCTATGGGCATTTAACATCAACGGCCAGAAGGTGGAATTGGAAACCTCGGGCAACTACACCTGCCAGAGCGACTTCCTCGCTACTGCAACCCTGGCCAAAAGCGGTGCGGGCCTGATGCAGGCGTACCGTTTTACGGTTCAGGACGAGTTGGACAGCGGCGCCCTGCAAGCGGTGCTGACCGAGTACGGCGGTACGACCCGGCCATTTTTTCTGATATTTCCGCAAAAAAGGCACCTGCCGCTGCGTGTCAGGGTGTTTATCGACTACTTGATGGAGCATCTGACGCGTTGAATATTACGTCAGGCAAGACGGTTACTCTTCGTGCAGCCATGCTTCACACATAACTGCGATCGCTACTGAGTTCCCTATCACGATAAAACCTGGGAATGCGGCTATTAAGAGAGGGTAAATAGCTCCACTGATAATGACGATCAGACGAGGCTGGCTTGCGATGTAGCCATGCCGAAATCGCCTCGGAGGCGATCGTCAATGCAAGTTGCTGGCCTGGGCATTCATGTCTACCAGAGCCGAAGCTGAATTGGCGTCGATTAGTTCGTTTGAGCAAGAAGCTATCGGGGTCCGGGTTCGCAGAGGAATCCCTGTTCGCTGAAGCGAGTAACACTAGAACCGTATCACCCGCCTCCAAGAGGCTGCCCTCGATAGTGCATCGTTTCGCAACGAATCGCCGGGTGTTTTGCACGGGCGAGTCGTAGCGCGCGACCTCTTTCACCAGGTCTGCAACGAGCATCGGCGCAGCTTGCAAGTCTTCAAGCAGACCAGGGTTACGATTGAGCGCTACAAGGGTATTGCCGATCAGGCCCGCAGTGGCTTCGCAGGTCTGTGACAACAGGCCGATCAGGTTAGCGATCAATGCCTCATCATCTCTCCAGGCGGTGGCTTCGCAGCCGCTCCAGATATGGCTCAAGAAGCAGCTGCGTTGATCGTCCTTACTCAGCAGCGCGCTGAATAACTGGCTTAGCCCAGCGGCTGCGGAATTGGATTCACCGAGTTGAGTTTCATCGCTTAAGGGCGAAAAGCAGGCGACAAAGCCCCGTGTCAGTCGAGCTACTTCCTGTAGCCGGTTGGATGGGAGGCCTAACAAGGCCGCAACGACGCAAACCGGTAACGTGAACATCAACTCATCCGGGTCTTCGAGCGGCTTATCGAGCGTCTCGATCAAGCGTGACGCGATGGCTGCGATGCTTTGCGCCTCTACAGAGGCCAGGGCGGGTTCGATAGCCATCCTGGGGCACAGGTGCCGCGGGCCCTCATTCATGCGCATCAACCGACCGAAAATCATGCCCGCCGCGCCCTGCGCAATGGCAGGCGGTATCGGCTCGTTCAGCGGGCGAACCCGACAGTCGGGGTGCCCCAGAATGGCTTCCACAGCGTTGGCGCTGCTTGCGATCCATAAACGCAGACCTGCATCGAATAACAGGCCTTTTTGTCGCCTGAGGCCCGAGTAATAAGCGTAAGGATCAGCATGGGTCGCTGCTTCAAAAGGCGTCATTCCACAAATCCTGTTCACAAAGAACAGCTACTATCGAACACCCTTCATGGCGACGATTCGCTCAGGAACGAAATATGGACGCTCAAAGCAATGACACCGCGATTTCTCGGGTAGCCGGCGCGATAGCCGAACCTGCGAGGACGAAAATGCTGTGTTCGCTGATGGACGGCCACGCCCGTACCAGTACCGAAATGGCCGTCATTGCCGACGTGAGCGCATCCACGGCGAGCGCGCATTTGGCAAGGCTAAAAGAGGACGGGTTGGTAAGGCTGCATACCCAAGGCCGGCATCGCTACTACAGTCTGGCTGACGCGCAAGTGGCCCAGGCTATTGAGGCTCTCATGGTGATCAGCCAAAACGCAGCGATACAATATGTGTCCACGACCCCGACCCGATTGCAGTTCGCGCGCACCTGTTATGACCACATGGCAGGAACACTGGCAGTACAACTGCACGACCATTTCATGGCGTCAGGCTGGTTAACCGTGCCGGTTTCAGGTGAAGGCCTGTATCAGCTTACGACAAGCGGCGAAAAAGCCATGAGCGGTCTCGGTATCGGGATAGAAGAAGCAAGAGCCCAGCGACGCCGTTTCGCGTGCTCTTGCCTGGACTGGAGCATGCGCCGCCCACATCTTGCCGGAGCACTCGGAGCGGCTGTTCTACAGACGGTCATAAGCCGCGAGTGGGTGATCCAGGACCTTGATAGTCGAGCGCTGGCCGTGACATCCAAGGGACGAAAGGAGCTGTCTGACCGATTCGGGATCATGCTGAGTTCGGCAAAAGGGTGCGAGTAACTCTGGGCGCTCCGCAATACCGTAGCTTGCAGCGCTGCTCATCATTTCGCAGACGCGGCCCTCTCGATCAAGCGAGCAACGGGCCCCGGGTTTGAAACCATCACCACATGGGAGGCGCCCTTCACCACTTCCACGGCTTTAGCCTCCGCTCGCTTGGCCATGAAGGCCAGTACCTGGGGCGGGATGTTCTTGTCCTTGTCGCCGTAGATAGCCCAGCTTGGAATGTGCTTCCACGCCGGCGTGGCAAACGGCTCATTCAGCGCGGCTTCGGTGACCGGACGCTGGGTGGCGGCCATCACTGCCGCTTCAGCGGCGGGCACGTCAGCGGCAAATTGCGCGTGGAATTTGTCCTGCTGGATGTACAGATCCTTGCCACCCTCACTCAATGGCACCGGTGCCGCGAGGGTCGGCCCCAAGGTGCTGCCGGGAAACTTGCCAGCCAGGCCGGCGACGGTTTCGCCGGTGTCCGGGGCGAACGCACTCACGTAGACCAGCGCCTTGACGTTGGCCTGGTCATTAGCCGCTTCGCTGATGACGTTACCGCCGTAGGAATGCCCCACCAGCACCACGGGTGACTTGATGCTCGCGATCAGTGACGCAACGGATGCGGCATCACTTTTCACACTGCGCAACGGGTTTGCTGCGGCGACGACGGTGTAGCCATCCTTTTCGAGGATCTTGACCACGCCGTTCCAGCTCGAGGCGTCGGCGAAGGCGCCGTGAACAAGTACGACCGTTGGCTTCTCAGTCTGCGCGAACGCGTCAGCACCGACCAACACAGAGGCAGCGATTGCCAGCGAGGCAATGATTTTCTTCATGGAGAACTCCTTGAACTTGGGGTTATGGGGCGTACCGGGTGAACACGAAATCATGGTTTTTGACGCGCGCTTGATGACAGGCAAAACACGTCTCGTGCTGAGCCTGGTCGACCGCTTTGCCGTTGATAAAACGCCCAAAGCCCCACCCACCGGTCGCCGCGTACTGCTTCGAATCCTTCACCATGACTTGAACCGTGGTGGCCGCGCCGGGTATCGAGGCGGGCTCGAACTCGGGTGATTGGACGTGCTTCCACGCCAGTTTCACCAGCACCGTGCCATCGGGAAACGGCAGCGCTGAATCCTGGTAGGCCTTGATTGCCAGGTTATTGCCGACCACGGCGCGCAGTTCATCCAAGGGCGCGGCTTCCTGCGCTGGCGCAATCAGCGGCCACTGGCGATAGCCTTCGGGAATCTTCACGCCGTAGATTGGTGAAGCGTCACCGCCAGCGGAATCGCCCGCTGCGAGGCCAGTGACGGTGAGCGCAAGCGCTGCAACAGCCCCGGACAGATGCATGAGTTTCATGGTGACGCTCCCTGTCAGAGATGATCGGCGTCAATCACCGCCTGGGCGAACGCCTGCGGCGCTTCCTGCGGCAGGTTGTGGCCTATTCCACCGCTGACAAGGCGGTACTCATACTTGCCGGTGAACCGTTTTGCATAGGCTTCAGCCGGTGGATGGGGCGCGCCGTTCGCGTCGCCTTCCATCGTGATGGTCGGTACGCTGATGGAAGGGAATGCCGCCAGCTTCTTCTCGATCGCGTCGTACCTGGGCTCGCCTTTGATCAGGTCCAGGCGCCAGCGGTAATTGAACATCGACACGGCCACGTGATCCGGGTTTTGCAGGGATGCCGCGCTGCGGTCAAAGGTGGCGTCGTCGAAATTCCACTTTGGCGACGCCAGCTTCCAGATGAGCTTGGCGAAGTCATGGGTGTTTTTCTCGTAGCCCAGACGCCCGCGCTCGGTTGCGAAGTAGAACTGGTACCACCACTGCAACTCGGCGGCGGGTGGCAGTGGTGCTTTGCCCGCTTCCTGGCTGCCGATCAGGTAACCGCTGACCGCCACCAGGGCTTTCACGCGTTCCGGCCACAGTGCGGCAACGATATCGGCAGTGCGGGCGCCCCAGTCGAATCCACCCAGCACGGCTTTGTTGATCTTCAGCGCGTCCATGAAGTCGATCAGGTCGGTGGCCAGTGCAGCGGGTTGCCCATTGCGAACGATCTTGGGCGAGAGAAAATGCGTGTCGCCATACCCACGGGCAGACGGGATCAACACCCGATAGCCCTTGCCCGCCAAAGCCGGCGCGACATCAGCGAAGGCGTTGATATCGTAGGGCCAGCCGTGCAGCAAAATAACCACCGGGCCGTCGGAGGGGCCGAGTTCCGCGTAGGAAACGTCCAGCAGACCCGCTTTCACATGCTTGAGGTCACCCAGCGAAGTGTGAGCGCCCGGCGTAATAACGGCCACCGTGGAGGCCGGTACGTCAGCAGCGCTGGCCTGGGCAAACCCTGCCGCCACGGCGCCCAATTGCAGCAACGCTGCTGCCAGTAGCGAGGGGGCAAAACCCTGCAGGCGGCCGGATTTATTCTGGTTGTTCAGCAAGGTCATCTCCATGATGTTTCTCCGTAGCGAGCCGCCGCATAACGGCCCGGTGTATTGACAGGGTTGGGTAGGCGTTAGTGAGCGGTCTTCGTTACGCCGAGCTTGGCGCGCAGTGGCCGGAAGGCCTCACGCAATTCTTCGCTGAATAGTTGCGGTTGTTCCCAGGAAGCGAAGTGGCCGCCCTTGTTAACCTGGTTGTAGTAGGCCAGTGAGGGGTAAGCGCGTTGCGCCCAGCTTTTGGGTGCCTGATAGATTTCGTGGGGGAAGACCGTGATCGCCACCGGCACCTTGATGCTTGCGGTGTTCTGCGCGGCGGCGCTGAAATTGTTGTTGTTGTTTTCCCAGTAGAAACGCGATGACGATGCGCCGACGTTCGTCAGCCAGTACAGGCTGATATCGTCCAGCATCTCGTCACGGCTAAGTACCCGTTCAGGCTGACCGTTGCTGTCGGTCCAGGCGGCGATTTTTTCGTACATCCACGCCGCCGTGCCGGTGGGCGAATCGGCCAGCAGGTAGCCGATGGTCTGCGGGCGCGTCACCATCATCGCGCCGTATGCCGCGTTGCGGCCGAAGAAGGTACTCAGGGACTCAAACGCCTTGCGTTCAGGCTCGCTGAGCCCGACAGGTGCCGGGTCACCACTGTTGATCGGCTTGACCAGCTCGGGCGGAATGGTGGCCGGCATGTTCAAGTGAATGCCCAGCAGACCCGGCGGATTCAGGCGACCCAGTGCATCCGATATCACCGAGCCGTGATCGCCACCCTGGGAAACATAGTGGGAGTATCCGAGACGCTTCATGAGCACATCCCACGCCTTTGCGACGCGATCCGGCCCCCAGCCCAACTCAGTGGGCTTGCCGGAAAAGCCGTGTCCGGGGATCGAGGGGATGATCACGTCGAACGAATCTTCGACCTTACCGCCGTAAGCCACAGGGTCGGTCAGCGGGCCGATGGTCTTCAGGAACTCGAACTGCGAGCCCGGCCATCCATGTGTCAGCAGCAGCGGCATCGCGTTGGGGTTGCGCGAGCGGACATGGATGAACTGAATATCCACGCCGTCAATGGTGGTGATGAATTCGGGCAGCGCATTGAGCTTCGCTTCGGCCTTGCGCCAGTCATAGCCGTTGCCCCAATACTTCACCAACGCCTGAATCTGGGCCAGCTGCACGCCTTGGGAGACATCATTGACCGTCTCTTTGTCTGGCCAGCGGGTCGCGGTAATGCGCTGTTTGAGATCGGTCAGTTGAGCTTCATCGACATGAATTCGGTATGGCCGAATCGATTCGGATTGGGGCGCGGCCGAGCTGGCAACTGACGCCTCGACGGCCCAGGCACCGCCGCTGCCTGCGACCAGGGCCAAACCAAACACGCCCATCCACACGGGGTTTTTCCAGGGCATAACGAGATCTCCGAGCGTTAGATGAGCCATCAATTGAAGAGGGACTGCGCCTTCTCGATGTGTTCATTTAACGCCCCGCAGGTATCCGGTATGTGTCACCAACCGCCTTGAACGAATCACTGTGTATCGGGCCGGGGCGCAGATACACAACGATACAAACCCACCCAGGCGAGTCTGGTGCAAAAGTTTTACCAGCTGCAAACCGCCACCTGGATATACTCGACGCCACCTTCTTCAACGCCGTTAAACAGGGATAAAGGTGAGTCAAGTGGAGCACGTAGATCACATCCTCATCGTCGACGATGACCGCGAGATCAGAGAGCTGGTGGGGAACTATCTTCAGAAAAACGGACTGCGCACGACGGTAGTGGCGGACGGTCGCCAGATGCGGGCCTTTCTGGCGTCCACGCCGGTCGACTTGATTGTGATGGACATCATGATGCCCGGAGACGATGGGCTGGTGCTGTGTCGGGAACTGCGCGCAGGCAAGCACAAGGCCACGCCGATGCTGATGCTGACCGCGCGCAATGACGATACGGATCGAATCATCGGCCTGGAGATGGGCGCCGACGATTACCTGGCCAAGCCCTTTGTCGCCCGGGAGTTACTGGCGCGAATCAATGCCGTGCTCCGCCGCACCCGCATGTTGCCGCCCAACCTGATCGTCACCGAAGCAGGCCGGCTGCTCGCATTCGGCAAATGGCGGCTGGACACCACGGCTCGACACCTGCTGGACAGCGAAGGCACCATCGTGACGTTAAGTGGCGGCGAGTATCGCTTGCTGCGCGTCTTCCTCGATCACCCCCAGCGCGTGCTGAACCGCGATCAACTGCTCAATCTCACCCAGGGCCGGGACGCCGACCTCTTCGACCGTTCGATTGACTTGCTCGTCAGTCGGCTGCGCCACCGGCTGCAGGACGATGCCCGCGATCCCGCCTACATCAAGACTGTTCGCAGCGAGGGCTATGTCTTTACCTACGCGGTGCAAGTGTCAGGAGCACAGCCATGACCATGACGCGTTGGCCGCGCACGTTGGCCTCGCGGTTGACACTGATCTTCCTGGTGAGCCTGGCGGTGGCCCATGGATTGTCATTCGGGCTGCAGTTCTATGAGCGCTACCAAAGTGCCAAGATGTTGATGCTGGACAATTTCGAACAAGACCTGACCACCTCACTGGCGATACTGGAGCGGTTGCCGGCCAATGAGCGTGAGGCATGGTTGCCGCGCCTGGAACACCCCAACTACCGATACGAACTTGATGAGGGCCAGCCGGGCACGCCAATGGACATGACCAGCGCTCCCGTCTCCGTGCGCTCCATGCAAGCCACGCTGGGCCGGGACTACCCATTGAGCTTCAGCGATATTGCCGATGCGCGCCCTCATTATCAGGCCCACTTGCGCCTCAAGGACGGCAGCCCCCTGACGATTGATGTGCGACCCGCGGTGATGCCGCTATCACCGTGGCTGCCAGCAGTGCTGGTGGCGCAACTGTTGCTGCTCTTGCTCTGTACCTGGCTCGCCGTACGCACGGTCATACGGCCACTGACGCGGCTTTCCCAAGCGGTAGACAGCCTCGATCCGAATGGCCAGGGCGAACCGCTCAAGGAGGAAGGGCCAATCGAAGTGGCCTACGCGGCCGTCGCCTTCAATACCCTGCAGGAGCGCATCGCAACTTACGTCAAGGAACGCATGCAGCTATTGGCAGCGATTTCCCACGACCTGCAAACCCCGATCACACGGATGAAGCTTCGCGCGGAGTTCATGGACGATTCGATGGAAAAGGACAAGCTCTGCAACGACCTGGAGGAAATGCAGCACCTGGTCCAGGAAGGTGTGGCCTACGCGCGGAGCATGGCGGGTTCCAATGAGCCAAGCCGGCGCGTGGATGTCGATTCCTTTCTGGAAAGCCTGGTCTTTGACTACCTCGATACCGGCAAGCAAGTGACGTTAAAGGCTGACGGCGGCGCAGCCATCGATACTCGCCCCCATGCGCTGCGCAGGGTGTTGGTCAACCTCTTGGACAATGCTTTGAAGTTCGGATCAGAGGTGCAAATCCTCGCGCAGCGCCAGCCGGACGGTGGGCTGCTGATTCAAGTGCTGGACCGTGGCCCCGGCATACCTGACCACCAATTGCCCGAAGTGCTGAAACCTTTTTATCGTGTGGAGAATTCGCGAAACCGGGAAACCGGTGGTACGGGACTGGGCTTGGCGATTTCGCAACAACTGGCGCTTACCCTGCAAGGCGCCCTGCGCTTGGTCAACCGGGATGGCGGCGGTCTGTGTGCGGAGTTGAAACTGCCGCCAACACTGAGACTTACCGCAAAGGCGCCCATGGATCATCCCCGGTGATCATCCCTCCTTGTTCTTCGCCTCGGCCAGCAACTGCTGAATCCCTTTTTCCTGAGTGTCATAGCTGCCTTCGCCGAAGTGGGTGTAGCGGATCTTGCCTTCGGCGTCGACGAGGTAGTGTGCGGGCCAGTATTGATTGTCGAATGCGCGCCAGATCGCATAGTTATTGTCGATCGCGATCGGGTAGTTGAGGTCCAGCTTCGCTACGTTTTTGCGCACGTTGTCTATCACCCTTTCAAAGGGATACTCCGGGGTGTGCACGCCGATGACAACCAGCCCTTCCTTCTCATACTTCTTTGCCCACTCGTTCACATACGGAATGCTGCGCTGGCAATTGATGCAGTCGAAGGTCCAGAAGTCCACCAACACCACTTTGCCTCGCAACGACTCCTTGCTCAGTTCGGGTGAATTCAGCCACTGGACGGCACCCGACAGGGACGGCATTTCACCCTTGGCACTCAGGTCAGGTGTGGTCGCGGCCTTGACGCTGTCCACCAGGTAATCAGTGACTTTGGGCACACCGCTCAGCAGCGACTGCTCCAGCCTGGCAGCGCCCTGGGATGAAGTGCCGGCAAGCAGTTGGCTTTGCGAGCCACTGGCGATCACCCCCGCAACCACCAGCGCGGCCAAACCAGTGCCGCGCCGCAGCCAGGCGATCACGGGCAGTGACAACTTCAACCGAGACACCAGGCCTCGGCCCGCGAAGATCAGCACGCCCAACGAGACGGCACTGCCCAAGCCGTAGGCCAACAGCAGCAGGCTGGTGTGCGCGCTCGGGCCTTGAAGCATTGCGCCGGTCAGGATGATCCCGAGGATGGGCCCCGCGCACGGTGCCCAGAGCAAGCCGGTTGCGACCCCGATCAGCAGCGATGCGCCGGGCCCCGACAATCTGCGCGTGGCGGGATCGAGGCGATTACCCAGTGCCGTCAACGGCCGCATCAATCCATTACCCACCTTGGCGGAAAGCAACGACAGGGCGAACACTACCAGCACCACCAGCGCGAGCTGGCGACCAATACCGTTGGCTGTTACCACCCAGTCACTGCTGATCACGGCGAGGCTGGACACGAGGGCAAAGGTCAGCGCCAGGCCTAGCAGTGTCCACACCACCGACGCTGGCGAGCGATCGGCACGGGCGAATAAAAACGGCACGACGGGAAGAATGCACGGACTGAGTACCGTGACGATGCCGCCGAGAAAGGCGATCAAGAACATGGCGCTACCTGCTCAATTGGCCGAGGGGGTGTCCCTCGCTGGAGCCAATTGAACCGCCTGCAGGTATCGCGGATGTGTCGGTAAAGCGGTCTATTGAATCCGCAAGTATCCGCAGGGCCTGTAGATACACTGCGATACGGAACTGCTAGCGCCCACCCAGCACGCCATAGATCTCAGCAACCACCTGCGCCGTGGCGTCCTCGATCGATCCTTCGTTACGGCAAAGCACCCAACCGTGATCGGCAACCGCTCGCTCGAAGCCCAGCGTGCAGGCCACCTGTTCTTCCAGGGAGTGCAGCACCGTACTGCCCAGCCCACGTGTTCGTGCTGCCGCCCTCGCCCATGACGTTTCAGCATCGGTGACTACCCCGACATGCAGGTCTGGCACCTGTACGCCTCGCTCGATGTTCAACTTTAGAATCTGCGCGAACGGAATCAGGCGCCGAAACGCCGCGTCAGACGGGTACCAGCGGTCAATCAGGATGATGCTGTCAGAAGGCTGTTTGGGCAGTACATGCCGGGAAATCCAGCCACGGCTATCAGCAAATCGCTCACACACCGCCAACTCCAGTGCCGGGCTGGGATGCCTGACGAGCTGGTTGACCAGCGCCATGGTTTCACCCCGATGGGGATCACTCTTTTTTTCGCACAGTCGGATCACCTTTTTGCCGTCTGCCCTCAATGCTGAGGTAACAGCCTCCAGCAGCGTGGTCTTGCCGGTGCCCTTGGGCCCGTCCAGCGAAATGAACAGCGGGCGACTCATTTGACCTGCTCCATGGCGGACATCGTGTTGGGCAGGCCCTGCCCTTATGCCAGTCAATCAAGGCTTTTTGTAGGAGCGAGCTTGCTCGCGAAAAATTCAGGGCCACCGCGATTATCCAGAATAAACGCGTCGCCTGGGCGCTTTTCGCGAGCAAGCTCGCTCCTACAGTGGCCTGGCATCAGTCCCTGCTCAGGCAGCGCTTTGCCAAGCTCAAGGATGCGCGATAGAGCGATGTTCAGGTGCAAAAACGCACTAAGCCGGCTACGAAGGCCATGACATTCCGGGGCATTACCAGCAGCCGTGAATGGCTACCGGCCTTACAGGGCTCAGTCAATCGGACCGATATTAATCGTGCGGTCAGCGCCCAGCCCCTCGACCTTGGCGAGGATTTCGCTGGGCGTGTCCGCGGAAAACGTCAGCACATAGCCCATGCCGCTGCCGTCTTCTTCCACCGAAGCCACCCACAACTCGACTTCATCGGCGGCCAGGCCTATGGCATTACCGATCGAACGGTTGCGCGCTTCTGAATCGGTGTCGCCCGCTGGGTAATCATTCATGGGTAAACCTCCTCGCGTCTGTGTGATCGTTGTTATCACCATAGACGCACGAGGCAGCGCAGGGTTCGTTTTCTTGTCTCACACACGCACACCCGCCGTTCATCACCCCTGCCCTGTGTTTTTTTAAACTCTTGTATTTCGGCTTATCAAACTAGGTGTGGACGCTTCAACCATGACTGACAATCGGAGGACTCATGAACCACGCCACCCCGGATTTGCCATGCGCCTGCCCAGGCTGCAGTTGCCAGGTAACCGCTGCCGCACGCTATGAACGCGACGGTAAAGCCTTTTGCAGCCAGGCCTGCGCCGACCTGCACCCACGCGGTCAGGCATGCCCCAGTGCCGAATGCCATTGCGAGTCGCATGTAAAGGTGCAGGACCGCGCTGTCAGCGATAGCCAGCTTGACGAGGCCATCGAAGAAACCTTCCCGGCGAGCGATCCTATTTCACCCTGATCGTGCGCTCCACATGGGGCGTTGCTTTATCAACTGAACCGAATATCCAACGCACGCAGGTAGGTTTGCAGCCCCGCGTCCTGGATCGGGATGAGGAACGCCTCGGTGTCGGATTCATTGAAGTGCGCATGCCAATACCCAGGCGGCGTCACGAACGCCAGGCCGGGCGACCAGTCGACCCGTACCGGATTGCGGATCTGCCCGTCCGTGTCCAGCTCGGTGCCGACCAGGGAGTAGCAGCCTGGCGGGCAGTCAATGATGAAATCCAGCGCAATCGACTGGTGCCGGTGGGGCTTTTGCACCGATCCGGCCGGCAGAATGCCGTACATCGCCCACAGCACATGGGTGACGGTGCGCGTTTGCGGGAAGTTGCGATTGCCCAGCAGGATACTGATGCGGCTGCGGTCCTGGGCACGCGGGTCATCCGCCGCTTCGCGCAGCTTGGCGTTGGCCAGCGCTGCGGGGTACAGCGTTGGCGTGAAGCGATCTGCACTGGGTACCACCCCGAGGTAGCGCAGCAACGGTTCATCGTGCACGTAGTAAAGGCGCGCATCCGCGCTGGCGCTGAAGTGCGCCGCCTGCAAACCCGGCAGCGCGATAAAGCAGCCTTTGGACCATTGAATCTCATGCTCGGCCTGCACCACGCGGCCCTCCCCGGCGATCACGTAGAAAACCTGGGAGGTCGCGTTGGGTTGCACGGTCAGCGTGTCGCCACGGTTGAGTCGCATAAAGTTGGCGCACAATCCGGGACCGGTGGCCGGGCCTTCGCAGCCCAGGGCGTCGCTGAGGTCCAGCGGCACGACGCGTGAAGGGCCGCTGTCATACAGCGCGGCAGGAAAACTGTGGTAGGGAATGCGCGGTATGAGATTGGCACTGATGGGGTTGGCGGCCTTGGTGTACTCGAAGTACTCGGCGTCCACTTGGTGGGGATCGGACAATGCGCGGCTGAATTCACGGTTCATCAGGCTCACCTCAGTCTTCGGCGGGTTTGCACAGCGCCGTTGAGTGCGCTGTGGGGGTGAGTGAACTATAGGCATAGCGCGCCGGCGGATGCATCCTTGATCCGCACGGTAGTCAGGTCAAACGATGGCAGCGGCTTAACGCCGTGCAAACTGCGGAATTTCCAGCCCCAGGCGCTCGCGTAACGTACTCCCTTCATACGCGGTCCGGTAAACACCGCGTTCCTGCAGCAACGGTATGACTTCTCGGGTAAAGCGAGTGAACTGCTCCGGGTGCCCGATGTAGATGTTGAAACCATCCACGGCGCGGGCGTGCAGCCAATCCGCCATTTTCTGCGCCACCGTGTCAGCCGTGCCGGTGAAGGCCCCCGGACGCAGTTGGCGGCCAGATTCTACGGCCTGGCGCAGGCTGAAACCCTTCTCGCGGGCCTGATCGGCGATGCGTTTGGCCGCAGTGAAAAAGCTGCTGCGCGCAGCCTCCAGGCTTTCTTGAGGAAATGGCGCATCCAGGTCGTACTGACTGAAGTCATGCCAGCCGAAATTACGCCCGAATTCTTTCAGCGCCAGCTCAAAACTATGGTCGACCTGATGATAATGCTGCTCGATTTCGCGGGCGTGGGCATCGGTGTCGCCCACATAGATTTCCGCGCCGGGCATGATCAATACCTGCTCCGGATCGCGTCCGCGTTGCAGCGCCCTGCCCTTTATATCCCGGTAAAACGCCTGGCCCTGCTCGATGCTGGCGGCGTGGGTGAAGATGACGTCGGCGGTGGCGGCGCCCAGGTCGCGGCCTTGCTCGGAATCCCCGGCCTGGAAGATCACCGGCTGCCCCTGGGGTGAGCGCTGGATGTTCAGCGGGCCGGCCACCGCAAAGTGTTCGCCCTGATGATTCAGGCTATGCAGTTTGCTCGGGTCGAGAAACTGGCCGGTGGCGCGGTCGCGCACGAAGGCGTCGTCCTCATAGGAGTTCCACAGCCCCTGCACCACTTGGACGTGTTCGGCGGCGCGGCTGTAGCGCGTGGTGTAGTCATAATGCTCATCAAGGCTGTAATTGCCGGCGGTACCGGCATCGCCGCTGGTCACCACGTTCCAGCCGGCGCGGCCTTTGCTGATCAGATCCAGGGAGGCCAGGCGCCGCGCAACGTTATACGGCGCGTTGTAGGAGGTGGTCAGCGTACCGACCAGGCCGATATGCCGCGTGCTCACGGCCAGCGCCGACAACAGCGTCAGCGGTTCCAGGCGATTGAGGTAATGGGAAGGCGAGCCCGGGGTGATGAACTGGCTGTCGACGATAAAGATCAAGTCGAACAACGCTGCCTCGGCCTGGCGCGCGATATCGATGTACCAGTCGATGTTCACGCTGGCGTCGGCCGGCAATTGCGGGTCGAGCCACAGGTTGTGGCGGCCCGGCCCACCGCAGCCCATGGTCAAGGCGCCCAGTTTGAGCTGTCGTTTGGTCATGTCAGAGAGATTCCTTGGTGTATTCAGGGCTGTGCCTGGGCGACGGCGGGTTGCAGGGCCGCGGCGAATGACGGGTCGAACAGGCTGGCGGCCGGGTAAGCCTTGATCAGGCCTTCGCTGGCGAAGAAGTCCACGGTCTTTTGCGCCTCGACCGGTGCCTGGGCGGTCAGTGGTTCGACCGTGGTGCGTGCCCTGGCAAACCAGGCGCGGGCGATTTCAGCGTCGGCGCGGGTGCGTTTGGCCCATGCGTCAGCGTAGGCGTTGGTGTTGGCCGGGCTCTGGCGTGCCCAGTCACGGGCTTTTTTCAGGCGCTGGAGAAAGTCGTTGATGGGCGCGCGTTTGTCGTCGACCGCCGTGGCGTTGGCGGCGATAAAACTCTGGGCGGGAATCAACCCCTCGGCCGTCGCGAGTACCCGTGCACCTTGGCGTTCCTGCTGGGTCACATAAGGCTCCCAGGTGGCGATGACATCGACCGAGCCGCCTTCCAGCGCATGGGACGCATCCAGTGCGCTGAGGTAACGCAACTGCAGCGCGTCGCGGGCAACGCCGGCGTTATCCAGTGCGCTCAGCAGCAGTTGCTGGCTCCAGGAACCTTTCCAGATGGCTGCACGTTTGCCCGCCAGGTCCGCCAGGCTGTGGATCGACGAATCCTGCTTGACCAGAATCGCCACGCCCGCCAGGCTTTGCCGGCTGATGGCAATCACCTTGATCGGCGCGCCCAATGCGCCCAGGAACAACACCGGCGCGTCGCCGAGCAGGCCGATATCCAGGCTGCCGACGTTGAGCGCTTCGGCCACCGGCGATCCGGCCGTGAATTGCTTCCATTCAAGGGTGTAGGGAAGATCCTCAAGCACCCCCGCCGCTTCCATCGCGGCTTGGGCGTTATAGCTTTGATCGCCCACTACCAGCGTTTGCGCATGGGCGGTGAGGCAGATCAATGCGGCGGCCATGCCGGTCGCCAGTTTTGACAGGTAACGCACGTTCGTCTCCAGATGCCATGGGAGGCACGTCAAGTCGATCCGCGCGTGCGGTCTCGGCGATAGTCGTAAGGGGCATTACGATGAGGTTACAAGAAAGACATGTAAAATATTTATATTGCATAACGTAATTCACTAAAAATGCACATATTGCATTTTATTCGCGCATTGCCGCGCAAGACGCCTCTTGCGCATTCAAACGTCATCAACCCCTGCCCGTCTGCGTGGTAATCTCACGCCACCACGAATAGACATTGATCGTCACTTGACGATGACCAAAGCCAGGAAAGACCATGCCCAAGATTTCTCACTCAGCGCTGCGCCGTCACTTCCGCGAACTGCTTGCCACGCCCATCTGTGTTGAAACCGCCTCGGTTTTCGACCCCATGTCCGCCCGTATCGCGGCCGACCTGGGTTTTGAGGTGGGTATTCTCGGCGGCTCCGTCGCCTCCCTGCAGGTACTGGCGGCACCCGATTTCGCGTTGATTACCCTGAGTGAGTTCGTCGAACAGGCCACCCGCATCGGCCGCGTCGCACAGTTGCCGTTCATTGCAGACGCCGACCACGGCTACGGCAATGCCCTGAACGTGATGCGTACGGTTGAAGAGCTGGAACGCGCTGGCGTCGCGGCGCTGACCATTGAAGACACCCTGCTGCCTGCTCAATTCGGGCGTAAATCCACGGACCTGATCTCTGTCGAAGAAGGCATCGGCAAGGTCAAGGCGGCTCTGGAAGCGCGTGTCGATCCTGAACTGTCGATCATCGCGCGCACCAACGCCGGCGTATTGCCCACCGAAGACGTGATTGCGCGCACCCAGGCCTATGAAAAGGCCGGCGCCGATGGAATCTGCATGGTCGGCGTCAAAGACTTCGACCACCTGGAAAAAATCGCCGAGAACCTCACGGTGCCATTGATGCTGGTGACCTACGGCAACCCGCAGCTGCACGACAGCGAGCGCCTGGCGAGCCTGGGCGTGCGCATCGTGGTGGCTGGGCATGGCGCCTACTTCGCCGCGATCAAGGCCACTTACGACAGCCTGCGCGCGCAACGGCAGTTGACCCACAGCACATCGAACCTCAGCGCGACCGAGCTGACCCACACCTATACATTGCCGGAGAGCTATGTGGCGTGGGCTGAGGAGTTCATGGACGTGAAAGAGTAAACACCTGGTTTGCCCCAGGTGATTTTTTCAGGGACCATGGCGCCTTTTCGTTCCTGCCAACACGAGGCGCCCATGGCCAACCACGACCTGACCTTCACACCCGACCCGGATGCCGATTCGATCTCCTCCGACGTGATCGGCTTCAACGGCATCCTGGTCTCAACCCAGATTCCAACCCGCGCCGACGGCAGCCTGGAGCTGGGCGATATCACGCTGCAAAGCGAATGCACCCTGCAAGCGCTGAAAGTCGCGCTGGAAAAAGCCGGCAGCTCCATGGACCGGGTGATGCACCTGACCATCTACCTGACCGACATGGCCGACCGCGCCGCATTCAACGAAGTCTACAAACGCTTTTTCGCCAAGCCATGGCCGGTACGGGCGGCGGTGGGTGTTGCCGCGTTGGCTGTAGAAGGTATGCGTGTTGAAGTAACGGCGATGGCGGCCAAGGCCTGACTCGATCAAAACTGTGGGAGGGGGCTTGCCCCCGATGAGGCATTGCCAGTAAGTGCATGTGTGACTGACACACCGCCATCGGGGGCAGGTCCATGAGCCCGACAGCCCTGTGGTAGATGCCGGTAAGACTTTTCGCAGCTACAATGCCCGCCTCGACCGTGACAAGCCTGACTAAAAAAACTATGTCCTTGCCCAAGCATCACCTGGAATTGCTCAGCCCTGCCCGCGATGTGGCCATCGCACGCGAGGCTATCCTGCATGGCGCCGACGCCATTTATATCGGCGGGCCGAGCTTCGGCGCCCGTCACAATGCCTGTAACGAGGTGAGCGATATCGCGCAACTGGTGGAATTCGCCCGGCGTTACCACGCTCGCGTTTTCACCACCATCAACACCATCCTGCATGACAACGAGCTGGAGCCGGCGCGCAAGCTGATCCACCAGCTCTACGACGCCGGTGTCGATGCCTTGATCGTGCAAGACCTGGGCGTGATGGAGCTGGATATTCCGCCCATCGAGCTGCACGCCAGCACCCAGACCGATATCCGCACTCTGGGCCGCGCCAAGTTCCTCGACCAGGCCGGTTTCTCCCAGTTGGTACTGGCGCGCGAGCTGAACCTGCAAGAGATCCGCGCCATCGCCGACGAGACCGATGCCGCCATCGAGTTCTTCATCCATGGCGCCCTGTGTGTGGCGTTCTCCGGGCAGTGCAATATCTCCCACGCGCAGAACGGCCGCAGCGCCAACCGGGGCGACTGCTCCCAGGCGTGCCGCCTGCCGTATACCTTGAAAGATGATCAGGGCCGCGTCGTCGCCTTTGAAAAGCACCTGCTGTCGATGAAAGACAACAACCAGAGCGCCAACCTGCGCGCACTGGTCGAAGCTGGCGTGCGTTCGTTCAAGATCGAAGGCCGCTACAAGGACATGGGCTATGTGAAGAACATCACCGCTTACTACCGCCAGCGCCTCGACGAAATCCTCGAAGACCGCCCGGACCTGGCCCGCGCTTCCAGCGGGCGTACCGCGCACTTCTTCCTGCCCGACCCGGAAAAAACCTTCCACCGTGGCAGTACCGACTACTTTGTCAGCGACCGCAAGATCGATATCGGCGCCTTCGACACCCCGACCTTCACCGGCCTGCCGGTGGGTGTGGTGGAAAAAGCCGGCAAGCGCGACTTGCAGGTGGTCACCCATGAGCCGCTGTCCAACGGCGACGGCCTCAATGTACTGGTCAAGCGTGAAGTGGTGGGGTTCCGCGCCAACATCGCCGAGCCCAAGGGCGAATTCGAGGAAGACGGCGAGAAGCGCTACCGCTACCGCGTCGAACCGAACGAAATGCCGGCGGGCCTGCACCAGCTGCGCCCGAATCACCCGTTGAACCGCAACCTGGACCATAACTGGCAGCAGGCGTTGCTCAAGACCTCGGCCGAGCGTCGTATCGGCCTGGCTTGGGTGGCGCGCCTGCGTGAAGAGCAGTTGCACCTCACCGCCACCAGCGAAGAAGGTATCAGCGCCAGCGTCACCCTGCCCGGCCCGTTTGGCGTGGCCAACAAGCCGGAACAGGCCCTGGATACCCTGCGCGACCTGCTGGGCCAACTCGGTACCACCGAGTACCACGCCACCCGCATCGAGCTGGACGCGCCGCACGCGTTCTTCATTCCCAACTCGCAGCTCAAGGCATTGCGCCGTGAAGTGATCGAAGCCCTGACCGTCGCTCGCGTCGCCGCGCACCCGCGGGGTGCACGCAAAGCCGAGACCACGCCGCCGCCGGTGTACCCGGACGCGCACCTGTCGTTCCTGGCCAACGTGTACAACCAGAAGGCCCGCGACTTTTACCACCGTCACGGTGTGAAGCTGATCGATGCCGCCTTCGAGGCCCACGAAGAAACCGGCGAAGTACCGGTGATGATCACCAAGCACTGCCTGCGTTTCTCGTTCAACCTGTGCCCTAAACAGGCCAAGGGTGTGACGGGGGTGAAGACCAAGGTGGCGCCGATGCAGTTGATCCATGGCGATGAAGTGCTGACGCTGAAGTTCGACTGCAAACCGTGCGAAATGCACGTGGTCGGCAAGATCAAGGGGCACATCCTCGGATTGCCGCAGCCGGGCAGCGCCGTGGAGCATTTCAACCCCGAGAACCTCATTTTCCAGGGCACACACTGACCCTCTGTAGGAGCGAGCTTGCTCGCGAGAAACCTGAGAACGCCGCGTGTTAACTCGATGAGCTGCGTTATCGTTAGCGTTCTTCGCGAGCAAGCTCGCTCCTGCCGAAGCTACGGGGCCACCACCAGCCCCGCTGCAACCCCGCCGCCGCCAGCAGAATCGCCGCCACGCCCAACCATTGCAGCCATCCAAGGCGATGCCCGAAGGCGATCCAGTCGACGAAAATCGCCGCAATCGGGTAGATGAACGACAAGGCGCCGGTCATCGCAGTCGGTAGCTTCTGAATGGCTCCGTACAACAACACATACATCAAACCCGTGTGCACCAGGCCCAGGGTGGCGAGTGCCGCCCAGGCATCAGTCGACGTGGGTAAGCGGTCCCAAGGCACCAGCGGCGCCAGCAATACCGCGCCGGTAGTCACCTGGATCAACGCCATCAAATGCGGCGGCACTTGCTTGAGCTGCTTGATGATCAGCGCTGCAATCGCGTACAACAACGCCGCGCCCAGGGCCAGCGCGATGCCGGTCAAATAGTCCTCGCCAGCCGGTTGTTCACCATGGGCCGTGACGATTGCCAGCATGCCCAGGAACGCCACGCTCAGCCAGGCCATCTTCTGCAGGGTGATTTTCTCACCGAGAAACAGCGCCGCCAGCATCACCAATAGAAACGGTTGCACGTTGTACACCGCCGTACTGATGGCGATTGACGCACGCGAGTAGGATTCGAACAGCAGCAGCCAGTTGCCGACGATGGCCACACCGCTGAGTACCGCCAGCCCGAACCTGGCCCAACTGAGCAAGTCCAGCTTCAGGTAGCCGAGCCATGCGCACACCAGCAGCAGCGCCAGCGCGCCGATCATGCAGCGCCAGAACACCACTTCGATCACCGACACGCCGGACACCAGCACAAACCAACCGATGGTGCCGGAGATCAGCATGGCGGCGATCATTTCCCAGGTTCCGCGACGGACAGCTGTATCCATGATTGATGCTCCTCAAGTGAGGCTCAATTATGGCAAGCT
The DNA here is from genome assembly GCF_003852275.1 of Pseudomonas sp. R4-39-08. Lineage (NCBI taxonomy): Bacteria > Pseudomonadati > Pseudomonadota > Gammaproteobacteria > Pseudomonadales > Pseudomonadaceae > Pseudomonas > Pseudomonas sp. R4-39-08. The sequence continues at coordinate 2,974,119 of NZ_CP027733.1, read as the reverse complement.
GCCCGACAGCCGCTCCAGCGACTAAAAAAGCCCAAACCGTCGATTCACCTTTTCTTATTAGGCGAACCCTATGATTGACACCATCGACCAGCAACTGATCGCCGCCTTGATGGATGATTCGCGTTTATCCCTCAAAGCCCTGGCCGGCATCACCGGGCTGTCTTCGCCAAGCGTCGGCGAGCGCTTGCGCCGCCTGGAGGAACGCGGCGTGCTGACCCACTACACCGTCGATATCGATCCCAAGCATTTTGGCTATCTGCTGCAAGCCATCGTGCGCATCCGTCCGCTGCCCGGCAAGTTGCAGGAAGTGGAACGCCAGATTCAGGCAATCCCCGAATTCACCGAATGCGACAAAGTCACCGGCGACGACTGCTTCATCGCCCGCCTGCATGTGCGCACCATGGACCACCTGGACAGCCTGCTCGACCGGATCAACGGGTATGCCGAAACCAACACTGCCATCGTCAAGAAAACCCCGGTGAAACGGCGCTTGCCGCCGTTGACCGACTGACAGCACGCAGAACACTGATCGTTCCCACGCTCTGCGTGGGAACGCCTCCTGGGACGCTCTGCGTCTCGCCAACCGCTGCAAGTGAGCAGGTGACGCAGAGCGTCACGGGCTGCATTCCCACGCGGGAGCGTGGGAATGATCCTGTTCAATCCCGGAGGGCTTTGGCTGCCGCAAGCAACCCCTGGAATTTGCCATACCGCGCCGCCAATACCGGCTGCACTTGCTCATCGGGCACATACCGCGCCTTCACCGGCATCCCCGCCGCCAGCAAATCAGCGCCCTCCCCGATGGCCATGAACCCCAATTTCGCCGCCCCGATGCACGCGCTCAGTTCGCTGCCATGCAGGGTAAAAACCTCCCGCTGCAGAATATTCGCCAGCAGTTGCGCCCAATACTCACTGCGCGCCCCTCCGCCGACGAGCGCGAAGGATTTGACCTCAGCCCCGGTCGACTGCACCGCGCGCCAAGCGTCGAGCAAGCCAAAACCCACGCCTTCCATCACCGCATAGCCGAGCATCGCCGGTGTGCAGTCATGGCCAAGCCCCATGAAGCCGCCGCGCAGCAAGGGGTCGTTATGCGGCGTGCGCTCACCCGCCAGGTACGGCAGAAACAACGGGGTGGACAGCGGTACCGCGTGTTCGATTGGCAGTTGCGTCTGCACCTGGTCCAACAGCGTTTGTTCATCCGCCATGCCCGTCAGGCGCGTTACCCAGCGCAAGCAACTGGCGCCGGCCAGCATGGCGCCCATGGTGTACCAGCGCTCGGGCAGCGCATGGCAGAAGCTGTGCACCGCACTGGCCGGGTTGCCGGCGGCGTGAGCGGTAATCGCGACAATCGCCGCGCTGGTGCCCAGGGTGATAAACCCGTCACCGGCATCGATAGCGCCGATCCCGACGGCCGCTACCGGGTTATCGCCGCCGCCCCCGGCGATCACCACCTGCGGCGACAAGCCCAGGCCAGCGGCCGTGACACCAGCGCTTGCGGCACCGCCCTCCACCAGTCGGGGCATGTGCGCAGGCGTCAGGCCGGTGGCGTGCAGCATCGGGGTAAACCACTCACGTCGCGCCACATCCAGCCACAGGGTGCCGGCCGCGTCCGACATCTCGCTGATCCGCTCCCCGCACAGGCGCAAGCGCAGGTAATCCTTGGGCGACAGCACGCAATCAATCGCCTTGAACACCTCAGGTTCATGCTGTTGCAGCCAGAGTAGTTTCGGCGCGGTCAACCCGGCCATCGACAAGCTGCCGGTGATCTCGGCATAGCCGGTGCCCAGTTGTTCGGCCTGCAAGACTGCACGGGAGTCGTCCCACAGGATTGCCGGGTACAACACGCGGTTGTCGGCCCCCAGCAATACCGCACCGTGCATCTGCCCCGACAGGCCGATACAGGCCACGCGGGCAAATGCCTCATGGGCGCGCAGTGAGTCCAGTGCCTGCAGGCAGGCCTGCCACCAGTCTTCGGGCGCCTGCTCGGACCAGCCGCCATGGCGGCGCGACACGCTCAAGTGCACGCCCGCGCGGGCCAGCACGCTGCCGTCGAGGTCCATGAGGATGGCTTTGAGTTCGGAGGTGCCAAGGTCAATACCAAGGGAAACAGGACGGTTCATACGGGGTGGGTCCGATCAATCACAGCCACAGGAATTACGCACCTGCAGGCGTGGCGCCAGGCGCACGCTGTGCTTGGGTGCAGTGGGGGTTGCCATGCGTTGCAGCAACAGCTCGACAGCGCGGGCGCCCAGTTGCTGGACCGGCTGGGCGATCAAGGTCAGGCGCGGCACGAAAAAGTCCGCCCATTCGAAATCATCGAAGCCGACCAGCGCCATTTGCCCCGGCACTTCGATCTGCGCATCACGCAGGGCGTGCATGGCGCCGAGGGTCATCAGGTTATTGCCGGCCATGATGGCGGTCGGTGGTTCGGCCAGGCTCAGCAACTGCCGGGTGGCTTGGCGGGCCGGCTCGGTGTTGGAGCCGCCGTTGACCAGCAACCGCGGATCGAACGCCAGCCCCGCCGCCTGCAACGCGGCCTGGTAACCCGCCACCCGCTCATCGGTGGTGCTGAAGCCCGCACGCCCGGCGATAAAGCCGATGCGCCGGTGCCCGTGGGCGACCAGGTGCTCGATCAGCGCCTGGGTGGCCTGGCTATTCTCCACCCCGACCTGATCGAACTGCTCGCTCATCATGCGATCCACCAGCACCGCAGGCAGCTCATTGGCGCGCAGGTAGTCCAGCGCCAACGAGCCGTTCGACGGCGCCAGCACAATGCCGTCGACCCGCCGGTGATGCAGCGCGGTGACCACGCGCAATTCCTGCTCCGGGTCGTCGTGGGTGTCGACAAACAGCATCATGTAGCCGTGCCGGGCGCACTCGGTTTCAATCGCGTGCACCGTCTCGCTGAAGTAATGGTTGGACAGCGCCGAGATCGCCACGCCAATGGTGTTGGTGGTGGAACGGGCCAGCGCGCGCGCCAGGGTGTTGGGGATATAGCCCAGCTCCCGAATCGCACGCTGTACCGCCTGCACCGTGGCCGGGCTGACCTTGCGGGTGCCGTTCAACACGTGGGACACGGTCGACGGCGACACGCCGGCCCTGCTTGCCACGTCGTCCATGGTGACCACGGCGCGCTCCCCTTGAGTCAATCAGTGCTTGCTCGACCAGCCGCTGTAGCTGCCGACGTTGTCGCGGGTGATGAGTTTGGGCGTGAGCAGGGTCACCGCTTCGGCCGGGGCCTTGTCATTGAGCAGGTCATTGCCGACGTTCACCGCTGTCTGGGCCATGGCCCACGGGTCCTGGCTGGCGGAGGCCTGGATCTGTGTGTCGGTCTTGAGCGCATTCTCGATATCCGGCGCGCCGTCCACCGAGGTAATGATGATGCCGCTGCGCTTGAGCTGCTTGGCCGCCAGGTCGCTGCCGATGGCTTGGGGGTCGTTGATCGCGAACAGGCCGTCGATTTTCGGGAAGCGTGTCAGGTAACCCTGCATCGCGTTCAGGCCGCCTTCGCGCGAGCCCTTGGCGTCCTGGTCGTCGGACAGCACTTTAATGTCCGGCGCGCCGGCCAGGGCGGCCTTGCACCCTTTGACGCGGTCAGTCACCGCGGTGACTTGCGGGCCGTTCTGGATAATCACATTGCCTTTGCCCGACAGCTTGTCCACCAGGTACTGGCAGGCCAGCTTGCCAGCTTCGACGTTGTCGGTCTGCACCGTGGCGTTCACACCCTTGGCGTCCACATCCACCGCCACCACGACAATGCCGGCGTCGCGGGCTTTCTTGATCGCCGAGGCCATGGCGGACGGGTCGACGGCGTTGATCAGGATCAGGTCGACCTTGGACGAGATGAAGTTGTCGATCTGCGAGAACTGCTTGCTCAAATCATAGTCAGCCGACACCGACGTCACCTTGACGTTGGGGTTGAGTGCCTTGGCCTGCGCCGTGGCGCCATCGGCCAGGGTCACGAAATACGGGTTGCCCAAAGAGCCCATGCTGATGCCCAGCGCCTTGAGTTCGCGGGCCTGCACGGCCTGGGACATCAGGGCAGCCAAGGCAATGACGGGGAAGATACGTTTGACGTTCATGGCGGTCTCTCTTGTGATTGTTGTAGGAGTGAACTCAGGTTCGGGCGCCGGACTGGCGATAGCGATCCAGCGCCACCGCGCCGATGATCACGATGCCCTTGATGATGTACTGCCAGATATCCGATACCCCCAGCAGCACCAGGCCATTGGTGAGCACCGCGATGATCAGTGCGCCGATCAGCGTGCCGCCGATGGTGCCGACGCCGCCGGTGAAACTGGTGCCGCCGAGGATCACCGCCGCGATCGCATCCAACTCGTAGGATTGGCCCAATTGCAAGCCATTGGCGGCGAACAGGCGCGAGGCGCTCATCACCGCGCCAAGCCCGGCCAGGGCGCCGGACATGGCGTAGACGAACAACAGCACTTTCCACACCTTGATTCCCGACAGCCGCGCGGCTTCCGGGTTGCCGCCCACCGAGTAGATCTGCACGCCCATCACCGTGCGCCGCAGAATGAACCACGACAGCGCCACCACGGCCACGGCGATGACCACCAGCCACGGCACGCCGAGGATCGAGTCGTTGCCGATAAAGGCAAACGGCAAGTCCGGGTTGAATACCGTCTTGTCATCGGCCAGCAAGCGCGCCAGGCCACGCATGGCGGTCAGCGCGCCGAGGGTGACGATAAACGGCGGCAGGCGCATGAACGCGATCAACCCGCCGTTGACCAGGCCCAGCAACAGCCCGAAGCCGATACCGGCGGCAATCCCGAACATGCCGAACTGCGGCGACATCGACGCCTGCAGGGCGACCACCGCCGACGCCGCGAGGATCGCGCCGACGGACAGGTCGATACCCGCCGTGAGAATCACGAAGGTCATGCCGGCCGCCAGCACCACGTTGACCGAGGCCTGCTGCGTGATGATCGACAGGTTTTGCATCGTCAGGAAGTTTTCGCTGGCCAGGGCAAAGCCCACCAGCAGCAGCACCAGCACCGGCAACATGCCCACCGTGCGCATCAGCTCGCGTACGCGTTCAGCCTTGCCCGTCGTGGTTGTTGCGATATTCGATTCAGCCATTGACCACCACCTGATCGCCACCGGTGGCGAGGTCGATAATACGTTCCTGGGAGATGACGTGACCGGAGGCCCCGCCGACTTCAGCCACCAACTGGCCTTCGCGCATGACCAGCACACGGTCGCAGGTGCCGATGATTTCCGGCAGCTCGCTGGAGATCACCACGATGCCGACACCTGCCTGGGCCAATTGATTGATGATGCGGTAGATCTCGGATTTGGAGCCGATGTCCACGCCACGGGTGGGCTCATCCAGGATCAGCACATGGGGCTTGACCTCCAGCAGCCGCGCCAGCAACACCTTTTGCTGGTTGCCACCGGACAGCGCGCCCACATTGACCTTGCCCGACGCCACGCGGATCGACAGCGCCTTGATCGCGTCGTTGGCGCGCTGCGCGCCATGGCTGCGATCCAGCACACCGCCGGCATGGGCATCCGGCACACAGGCGCACACATTGATGTTGTCGGCCACGCTCATGTCGAGGAACAGGCCCTGGGCCTTGCGGTCCTCGGTGAGGTACACCACGCCGGCGCGGATCGCATCGGCCGGGGTGCGCAATTGGGTGACGTGCTTGCCGACCACTTCGAGGGTGCCGCTGGTGCGTGGGTCGGCGGCAAAGATCAGTCGCGCCAGCTCCGTACGCCCTGCCCCGACCAGCCCGGCAATGCCCAGCACTTCGCCGGCATGCAGGTCGAAGCTGCAGTGGCGCACGCGTTTGCCGTCAGCCATGTCACGCACGCGCATCACCACGTTGCCAGGGTTATAGGCGGCGTGTTCTTTCTTGTAGAAGCCGGAAAGATCGCGGCCCACCATCATTTTCACCAGCACTTCGGCCGACAACGCATCGCGGGTCAGTTCGCCGATGTACTGGCCGTCGCGCAGCACCGAGACCCGGTCCGACAACTCGTAGATCTCGGCCATGCGGTGGCTGATGTAGATGATCGCCAGACCCTGGCCGCGCAGTTGTTTGATCAGCGCAAACAGGCGGTCGGTCTCGCGGGAGGACAGCGGCGTGGTCGGCTCGTCCATCACCAGGATTCGGGCGTGGGCATGCAGGGCGCGGGCGATTTCCACCAGTTGGCGTTCGGCAATCGACAGGCTGCTGACCGGCGTCGAGGGTTTGAACTCGGCGCCCAGGCGTTGCAACACCTCGATGCAGCCGTCCTGCATGCCCTTGCGGTCGATGGTCCAGCCACGCCGCAGCTCGCGGCCCAGGTAGATGTTCTCGGCCACGCTCAGGTTCGGGCACAGGCTCAATTCCTGATAGATCACAGCGATGCCGAGGGCTTTTGCGGTAGCAGGCGTGAAGGTGGCGACGGGCTGGCCATCGATGCGGATTTCGCCGCCGGGGTCGGCCTGATAGGCGCCGGAGAGGATTTTCATCAGCGTGGATTTGCCGGCACCGTTCTCCCCCATCAAGGCGTGGATTTCGCCGGGGTAGACCTTCAGGCCGACGCTTTTGAGCACGCGCAAACCGTTGAAGGTTTTGCTGATGCCCTGCATCTCAAGCAAGGGTTCAAGGCTCATGGATGAGCTCCTGGATTTATTGTTTTTGTTGTCGAGTGCTGCCGACTCTAGTCCAGATACATTTGCTTACGCAAGCGCTTGCGTGAGCATTTATGTGCCAGGTGAAACGTTTCATCACCGTGTAAATTCGCAAATCGTTGAAATGCCGGCTTTTACGCGTCAAATGGATATCGTCGCCATCAAAACGCCATAATGTCTGCTATTGTCCAAAGACCGCATCTCCGCTTGTTGTCGCGTTCGCGCGATCTTTTGTGAGCATGTGCTACGCCGTCGTGCTCTGCCGGTGGCAAGTCTGAAGTTTACGGAATGCTTGGCAATGGACACCCCTCTACCCGACCCGCCCCAATCACGCGCTGAAAAGATCGTTGAGTTCAAACGCCAGAAAACCTTGCTCAAGACCGGTGCGCTGCAGGATGCGATCTTCAACAGCGCGTATTTTTCCAGCATCGCCACCGACGAAAAAGGCGTGATCCAGATCTTCAACGTCGGCGCCGAACGCATGCTCGGCTACGCCGCTGCCGATGTGCTCAACCGCATCACCCCCGCCGACATCTCCGACCCTGCCGAACTGATCACCCGCGCCGCTGCCCTCAGCCTGGAACTCGACACGCCGATCACACCGGGTTTCGAAGCCCTGGTGTTCAAGGCTTCCCGTGGCATCGAAGACATTTATGAACTGACCTATATCCGCAAGGACGGCAGTCGCCTGTCGGCCATGGTCTCGGTGACCGCCTTGCGCAACCGCCATGACACCATCATTGGCTACCTGCTGATCGGTACCGACAACACCGCACGCAAGCAGGAGGAAGCCGAACGCAAAGGCTTCGAGCGCGCGCTGGAAGAAAAGAACCTGGAGCTGGAGCACGCCAGCCACATGAAGTCCGAGTTCCTCGCGACCATGTCCCACGAATTGCGCACGCCGTTGAACGCGGTGATCGGCTTTTCCGAAGCGCTCAAGGATGGCCTGGTGGGCGACATGAGCGAGGTGCAGCGCGAATACATCGGCGATATTTTCACCAGCGGGCAGCACTTGCTGTCGCTGATCAACGACATTCTCGACCTGTCCAAGGTCGAGGCCGGGATGATGGACCTGGAGCTGGAGGCCGTGGCGCTCGATGGCTTGCTGGCCAACAGCTTGCTGATCGTGCGGGAAAAGGCCGCGCTGCAGCGCATCGAGTTGAAACTGGAATGCGCGACGGATTTCGGCGTGCTGGCCCTGGACCTGCGCAAGACCAAGCAGATCATCTACAACCTGCTGGCCAATGCGGTGAAGTTCAGTGAACACGGCGGCCGCGTGACCCTGGCGGTGCGCGAAGTCAGCCGCGCCCAGGTCGGCCAGGTGCCGGGGGATTGGCCGGCCCATGGCTTCGCCCTGCAACCCAGCGCGCACCAGCGGTTTCTGGAACTGAGCGTGAGCGACGCCGGCATCGGTATCGCCGAAGACGACATGAGCAAGCTGTTCAAGGCCTTCAGCCAGATCGACAGCAGCCTGGCGCGCAAGTTTGAAGGCACGGGCCTGGGGCTGGCGATGGTCAAGCAACTGACCGACCTGCACGGCGGCAGCGTCGCTGTGGCCAGTCGCGTGGGCCTGGGCGCGCGCTTCGTAGTGTGGCTGCCATTGCATCGTGCTCCGGAGGCGTCATGGCCGACATCCTGATCGTCGAAGACAACGAGGCCAACATGCGCCTGGCGCGCTTGCTGCTGATCAACGCCGGGCACACGGTGCTGTGGGCCGCCGATGCCGAAATCGGCCTGACCCTGGCCCGGGAAAAACAACCGGCCCTGATCCTGATGGACATCCAACTGCCGGGCATGGACGGCCTGGCCGCCACGTCCCTGCTCAAGCAAGACCCCATCACCGCCCATATCCCGGTGATCGCCCTGACCGCGATGGCGATGAAGGAGGACCGCGAAAAAACCCGACTGGCCGGTTGCGATGCCTACATCATCAAGCCGCTGCGCTACAAAGAGCTGTACCAGGTGATCGACAGCTTGCTGCAAAAGACTATCAACCCCCTCACATGAGCCCTCTCCATGGCCAGCCAACCCGCCACGCTGTTGATCGTTGACGACGAACCCCAGGTTCGCAAGCTGCTGGAAACCCTGCTGCAGCATGAGGGCTACCAGACCCTGAGCGCCGCCAGCGGTGAAGAAGCCCTGCTTTTGGTGGCGCAACAGCCGCCGGACCTGATCCTGCTGGACATCATGATGCCGGGCATGGACGGCTACGAAGTGGCCAGCCACTTGAAGGGTGATGAAACCACGGCCAGCATCCCGATCATCATGCTCTCGGCCCTGAGCGAGTCCAGCGCCCGCGTCAGTGGCCTGGAAACCGGCGCCGAGGAGTTCCTCAGCAAGCCGGTGGAGCGCGTCGAGTTATGGCTGCGGGTGCGCAACCTGCTGCGGCTCAAGGCCCGTGGCGACCAGTTGAAAAACCATAGCCTGTTGCTCGAGCAGCAACTGCAGCGGCAAACCGATCAGACCACCGGCATGAGCGTGCACGACCTGGCGCGCCAGGACCTGGAAAAGGACTTGCGCCTGGCGGTTGAGCAACAGGATTTCACCCTGCACTACCAGCCCAAGATCGAGCTGGCCGGCGGCCAGATATGCGCTCTGGAGGCGTTGCTGCGCTGGGAGCGCCCAGGCTATGGGCCAGTGTCTCCAGCGGTGTTCATTCCCATACTGGAGAGCATGGGCTTGATCGTGATTGTCGGGCGCTGGGTGATCGACAGCGTGTGCCGACAGATCGCGACCTGGCAACGCGGCGTTATCGGCGCTGTGGAAGTGTCGGTGAATGTCTCGGGTCACCAATTGATCGAAGGCGACCTGATTGCCGATATCGCCCATACCCTGGCCAGGACCGGGGTTCAGGCCCATTACCTGGAGGTCGAACTGACCGAAAGCTCGCTGATGGAGAACACCCAACGCACCATCGCCAGCCTGCAGCGCCTGCGCGCCATGGGCGTGAAAATCTCCATCGATGACTTCGGCACCGGCTATTCAAGCCTGGCGTATCTGCGCCGTTTTCCCATCGACACCTTGAAGATCGACATCGCCTTCATCCGCGAAGTCACCACCAACCCACAGGATGCGGCCATCACCCGCACCATCATCGAACTGGCCCACAGCCTGAACCTGCGGGTAGTGGCCGAAGGCGTGGAAACCCAGGATCAGCTGGCGTTTTTGAAGGAGGCCGGGTGTGATCAGATCCAGGGCTACCTGTTCAGCCGACCGTTGCCGGCTTCCACCCTGGAGCGCCTGCTGCTGGAGCGCCTGGCACCCGCGCGTTGACCGAGGACTCCGGCGCTCTTGATGCTGCGGCTAGCCTGCGTCAAACCACATTGAACCTGTATCCGGCCATGCCTCTCCAACCTGCATAGACCACGGCCGGATGCACGCTTGATGACGTTTATTTTATGGATGGCCGTACTCGGGGCTATTTTGCTGATATTGGCCCTCACCTCCTCCTATCTGCGCTGGATGCCGGTGACCACCTCGGCGGTGTGCCTGTTGCTGGGGGTCGCCATCGGCCCACTGGGTGCGGACCTGCTGCACCTGGACATCAAGGGCTCGGCCCGCTGGATGGAGCACCTGACCGAAGTCGCGGTGCTGTTTTCACTGTTCGTCAGCGGCTTGAAACTGCGCCTGCCCCTCAAGCATCGCACCTGGCGTATCGCCTTCGGCATGGCCGGGCCGGTGATGCTGTTGACCATCCTCGGCGTGTGCCTGGCGTTGCACTATCTGTTGGGGTTGTCATGGGGTGCGTCATTGCTGGTCGGCGCGATGCTCGCCCCGACCGACCCGGTGCTGGCCGGCCTGGTGCAGGTCAACAATGCCCAGGACGATGACCCGTTGCGTTTCGGCTTGTCCGGTGAAGCCGGGCTGAACGATGGCACGGCCTTTCCCTTTGTGATTTTTGCGCTGCTGTTCATGCAGCACGGCGGCTTCGACGGTGACTGGCTGGGTGGCTGGGTACTGAAGAACCTGCTGTGGGCGGTGCCGGCCGGCTTGTTGATTGGCTATTGGATGGGCCGGGGCATCGGGCGTGTGACCTTGCGCATGCGCATCGCCAATGCCGACAGCACCCTGTCGCCCAACGATTACCTGACCCTGGCCCTGATTGCCTTGGCCTACGTGGCGGCGCAAGCCGTGGGTGGCTATGGCTTCCTGGCGGTGTTCGCCGCCGGGCTGGGGTTGCGCCAGGCCGAATTCAAATCCAGCGGCAAAGCGCAGACACCGTCCGAGCACCTGGCCCGCCCCGTGGTCGGGCATCTTGAAGTGGCGCCGGAAAAAGCCTTGCACGGCGATGTCAGCGCGCTGGAAGACACGCAAATTGCCGCCGGGGTCATGATGGGCGACATGCTGGCGTTCGGCGGGCTGGTGGAGCGTTCGATGGAAGTGTTCCTGGTGACGGTGCTGGGGATCGTACTTGCCAGTCATTGGGATTGGCGCGCCCTGCCGATAGCGGCGTTGTTGTTCTGCGTGATCCGGCCGCTGAGCGTATTGGCGATGCCCTGGGGGCGCCTGATCGATCTTCGCCAACGCGGCTTGATGGGCTGGTTCGGCATTCGCGGGATCGGCAGTATCTTCTACCTGTTCTATGCCCTCAATCACGGCCTGATCGGCACCAGCAGCGCGGTAGCCGTGGACCTCACGGTATCGGTGATCGCCTTGAGCATTGTTGTGCATGGCCTGAGCACTCAGCCGATGCTGGCGTGGTACGAGCGCCGCAGCCAAGCGATGGGAAAATGAAGAGACGCCGATTGGAAATAAACGGATAACTCTGTATTGACAAACGCTGGAACCGATGAAGTTCGAGAGTTACTCAGGGGTAAACCAAGCAAATCTACGCCTTGGAACCATCCTGCCCCCTGAGATGACAGCACACATGACTCCCACTTTGAGCCGCATCGCTTCGTACGCCCCGCGCACGGACATCCCATCCGAGCCCCTCTCTCGCCCCAAACGTGAAACCCCCTCGCTGGAAACAGCTGACAAGTCGCGTGTCTCGGGCGATCGCGAGTTGGCCAACGAGTATGGCTTTGCAATGCTACGCGCGGCCAAGGCCGGTACGGATGTGCGTATCAACGCGATTGACCCACACTCCACCTTCGGCCAGTGGCGCGAGCAGTTGAAAAACACCCTTCAGTTACCCGACGTTGTTCAGTGGGCTCAAGACAAAGGGATCGACGTTTCGTCGCTGATACTCAACACCCAGTCAGGGCAAGTTTCCTTCAAGCTCAAGCGCCACCTTGACCCCCAACAGAAACTGCACACGGTTGGTCCAGAAGACCGGCAATGGGCCGCTATCCGTGGGCCTATCCTTCACGCCGCACAGGTTATCTGCGCCGGGTATCCTGATACAGCCTTCATGCCTCAGGAGGTTCTTCAGGATGTGCAAATTCCGGGATCGATAATCGCGCGTTTTTACCAGGAACAGCCGCCGGCGCTGACGGCGAGTGACCTGCGTACACAGGCGCACGGCATTCTGCGCAACTCAAGCTTCAAGACCCTTGATGCTGGCACCGACGCTGGCTTGATCGAATCCCGCAGCGAGGACGCGCTCCTGCACCAGCAAGCGTTAGTGGGCGATATCCTCATCCGCAATCAGATCGTCTTCGAACTAAAGGAGCTGCCGCCTTTGCCCAAGGACGGCTTCGAACACCCCGATGATCTTGAAAACCAGTTGAAGCGCAAGAAACTCTCCCTGCCTGCTCATAACACCTACCCCTCCACCTACCCCTCCGCCGACCATCAACCAGCGAACACAATCAGTGTGTTTGACTATCTGCGGGATCATGGCTTGGACATCCCCAGCAATCACATCGAGCTGGAAAACCTGATCTCATCGCTTTCTACACTTCCGCCCTACTCGCCCCCCAATGGCAATCTGGGCGGGGCGCTGGCCTGGCCCGTGCCGCTTGATACGCAAAGCCTGCAGCAGCTCAAGGCAGACATCGGCGCAGGCAAGTTCGGCAACATCAATCTGAGCCCCTTCAAGAATGTCCTGGAATATCTGCTCGACGGCAGGAGGGTCACGGCTGCCGACCTCAACGATCCACGCAAGTTGATCGATACCTTGATCGAATCCCCTAAAAGCAAGGCCCTGGGAGAGGCGATTCAGGCTGCATTCGAAGCGCGCGAAATCAAGGGTAGCGCCAACGATTGGTTGCTCGCCGCCATGGGCCTGGAGAAAAACACAGAGAACGGCGATGGACTGACCATCGAAGGCTATCGACTGGTCAGCGCTGAAAACACCAACAAAACCGCCTCAACAGTAGTCAAGGCATTGGCCGATCATCTGCTCGCCAGCGACAGGGCTTCGTCCCCCGAAACCGCCGCCATTCAAGCACACCTTTTGCTGACCAGCAGAGCGCCGGAATTCCTGATCAAGGATATTCCGAAGGAGGTCACCATCGGCACTCACGCTTGGGTCAGTTTCGCCACCGCTGTTTCGCGCATCGAAGCAAAAGCGCCAGGCTCGACGGCAGGCATGACCTTTGCGCAAGTCATGCTTGAAAGCAGCATCGCACCGATCAGTGAACAAGAGCGCCACATTGAATATGCCGCCCAGAATGACGCGCTCAAGGATTGGGCCATCGCCAACGGGAGAAAACCACCGCTCACCCCCCTTGTAATGGGCGAAGTGCGCAAAACGTTCAGTGCGATGATCAACGAACTGAGGGAGGCTAGCGAAACATCACTCGGCAACCTGCCAACGGCCAAAGAAATAGCACTGGCGCAGTTAAAAAAAGCGCTGCCGGACATGGACCCCAGACTGTTCGAGAAAAAATGCATCACCATAGACCCTCCCCATAAACGGTTCCCCGGGCCTTACTCGATACTGGACGGCTACATCGATGGCCGACCGCTTTTCTGGACGCCCAACCGGGAGGAGTTCTGGTCGGAAGAAGCACGCAACTTCAAAAATCTTTTCGTATCCAGGGAAAACGAGGAGCGACCAGATTCACGGCCAGCAGCCTGGGTATCCTCATCAAAAGAGTTCGACCTTGACAAGGTGACTCAAACGCTGAAAACCCTGCCACGCCCCAGAGAGCTGTTCGAGCCGCAATACGCTGAGTTCTCAAGCGCCTTGAAGAAAATCAAGTCCGCACAGTTCAAACAGATGATCGCCAGACTTCCGCTGGAAGACCGCGAGAACCTGGCGTTCATCAAACTGCCCGTTCGCAAGCTCATCAGGTATTACCGAGACGATCATCCCAGGGTCGTGGAAGAAGGCGTACTGCTGTTCGACACCGAGCGCAACGGCAAGAAAATGACCTACGCGATTGATCGGATCAAGGGCACCGTGACTCGGCGGCCCGATCACACTTACGTCGAATACCCACCTAGAAATGGCACTCTTCCTCAATTGGGCCAAAGGTACGACACCGTCAAACCTGAGGGTTCGCAACCGCCGGCACTGCCCGACGGGAAAACAGCCGGGCACGGTGCGCCTGACAGTTTCAACAGCGCCAGTACCCAATACATCATCGACACGCTGTTTGCGGACATGAACTTGCCCGAGGTAGAGCGTTACGCCCGAGGGGCGACAACCTTTGATACCCAAGTCCCCCTGCATAAGACCATTGAAGCAATCGTGGTGGGCCTGATTCCCTTCAAGTCAAGCATCGAGAACTTGATCGCGGGCAACATCAAGGAAGGTGCCGTCGAACTGGCTATTGATATCTTTGGTTTCGTGGTGGGCTTCGGCGGTGCGGTCAAAGGCCTGAGCGCCCTGGCGAGGGGTGCATCGACGCTCGCAAAAGCAGGTCAGGTCGTCAGAATCATCGGCCGAGCAGCACTCGGCGCGCTGAACCCGTTGGACGGGGTTGCTGATCTGGCGCGAGGTGCCCTGCATCTTGGAAAAAAAGCCGTCAACGCAAGCTATAAGGGTATTAACCACCTGCGCAATCACCACCGCAGCGTCGACCTGCTGCAATTGGCCAAAAGGCCCGATATCGCCGAAGGCACCTACAAGTTGGCCGGTAACGGCAATGAAATTCCTGCCCTGGCCAAATTCGACGAAGGCACGCAAAGGTGGTTTGCGTTTGACCCGCGTACGCAACAGGCCTATGGCAAGTCCCTCGAACAGTTCAGTGTTGGCCCACGGGGGGGATTGGACGCGATCGGCAGCAACGACGTGATAACGACCGTCAGCCAGCGCCATGGCTTGGCAGCCGCCGGCACATTCAAGGTCGGACAGAAGAGCGTTGAAGGCAACGTTGTGATGTTCCAGGGCAATTGGCATCAATACGACCCGCTGAAAAAACAACCTATCGGCCCTCCATTGAAAGACTTCACCCCCAGTCGGGTAGCGGCCAGTGGCGAAGTACGGGTCGCGGATGCCGATTTGCTGGGGTATCAAGCCAACTACATCGAGCCGCGAGAGCTTTCGAGCAAAGGCCTGCAGGGCAACGTGTATCAAGGCCGCAGTAAAAAGGAATATGTGAAGGTCGATGGAGCGCTGTATGAATCCAAAGTCAAGGACGGCCAGCGATTCATCCTCCACCCCACAGGCAAGGGCCCTGACATACCGGTCAAGGATCTCGGCATTTCCGGGTGGGAGCCTCGCTCCAGGTCTGTCGGTCTGCTGGGGGGCGCGAAGGAATTTCATACACCATGGCAATTGGGCGATAACACGTATGTCGTGCCGATGGACGGTATCAAGGTGGTGGAAAACGCTGCCCCGCCTTTCAGGATCAACGTCAAGGGCGTCGACCACGCCGTCGACTTTGACAGTACACACGGCGCCTGGCGAGGTGTCTCTTCAGGCCTGGACGCTCCCTATTTCTGGCGAAATCCTAAAGGAGCGTGGCAGCAAGGCAACATTAATGATTTTCTGCGCGCTAAAAAGGCAGACGCTCATCACTACCAATTCGTCGATGTGTCGGCGATCCCGAAAGTCCCGAAAGAGGTCACCCCCTTACCCCAGAGCTTGCATTATTTTTGGGCCGGCCAGGACCTCCCCGCCCATTTGGCCGACAACCTGGCTAAAAACAGCCGACGTGCGCCCGGATACACCTCAATCATCCATGTTGACGCCGATACCCCTGAAATTTTTGAAAAGATAAAAACCACCCTGAAAGACAAAGCCCCCGGCGTGACGGTCAAGAACTTTCGTGAGGATGCCCTCTACATACAGTTGAAAAATGACGAAATGTACAATTATTTCCGTCAAGGACAAGGTAAAAACCTGGCGGCCACTTCGGATATCGCGCGTTATCAAATCATGCACAAGCATGGTGGGGTTTACCTGGACACCGATGACCTCATCCAGACCAACGTCGATTCCGGCACGTTGATGGCGGGGGCCAATGATGTCCTGCTCGGTCACCCGGTTGTGCATCGGTCCACCGACTTCAAACCTTTCTATAACAACAGTAACTTTGCCACCCAGCCTGGCAACCCGTTGATGAAAGAAGTCATCACGGAAATGCACAAGCGCTTTGCCGCGAACAAACCCTATTTTGTGAATAACCGCCCGGTGGCCCGACAGTCTACCGACGGTGGTGCATTTACCTCTGATCTCGACGAATACGGGAAAAAACTATTCGAAACGACGGGCCCTACCCTGCTCAACGACACACTCAAGGCAAAACGACCTGATATGTATGAGCTGGGACTGGAAGGGTTCTCAAAAGATACGAATGTCGTGGACGGAGAACTGGTCTCGTCTGGGCCGGTCGTCAATAACGAAGAGAGAGCCCTGGACTTATATCGAGAACGGGGCATTAAGCCGCCCCTGCTGCTGCGCCTTCACATCAGTAAAATGCGCGAGCATTATTTCCCGCTTCGCCATAAATTCAACGTCAAACCAGGGGCCGACCATTCCTGGAAGACTGGCTGATCGCCCCTCGTTCAACCTCTACCCGTCCGGACGGATCAGTCCTGCTCCTCGGTGTTGCCGACGTCCGCCGCTTCATCCAGGTCGTTGAGCGGCACTTCGGCATCGTCCATCAACGAGCCTGGGTCTTCATTTCCAGGATCGTTGAGTTCTTCGTCCAGTTCTTTTGACATGACCATCTCCTCTAACCGCCTTGGGTATCGATATCGGCATCGGTTTCAGGCTTGGGCTCGAGCGGCTCAGGCTTGAAGTCTGGACTGTAGTCGTTTTCCTTGGCCTCTGGGTCGCTTGTCGGCTTTGGGTCTTTGGGGGCATCGGCGCCAGTGCTGGGGGCCGGCTCGCCGCCGTCGATCACTGGGTCGTTGCGGTTACTGGTTTGGGGATCGTTGTTTGTCGTCATAACACACCTCTTTGCAGGCCTGTGGGGAATCTGTACGCCGTAATGCTAAGGCGCTGCGTTACCGAATGAAGTTCAGTCCGATTGCTCAGTGCAGTGGGTTGTCGACCTGGATGTAAAAGGCGTAGATGCCCAATACCAGCCAGAACCCCATGAATAACCAAGGCGCGCGCATGGAAAACAGCAGCGATTTGCGATAGCCCTTGTGGGTCGACTCCATTTCGGAAAACAACGGCGAGTCATCGTAGGCCATGCCCATCACCGGTTCACTGCGCAGCAGCTCGCTTTGCTTGTAGTGCCAGTGATCGATGATCTCGTAGGCGGCGCGTATGCCCGGCCAGGCGTTGAGTGAGCTGAGGATCCCCAGCGCGGCGAGAATGGCCGGCACCAGCAGGGTGAACAGCTTGCCCCACTCCGGGTTGAGATTGCCCATCCCGGATACGAAGGCAATGACCAGGAATGACTGGGCGGTGAGGTAGGCGTCGGTGCGGTTGGCCAGGATGCTGGTTTCGTACTGGATCTCGCGACGATAGAAGTCGAGACGGTCCTTGGGCGAACCGAAGATCTTGGCGTTGTGCTCGCTGTGGTCGGTCAGCGCCGCTTCCGGGGAGTTGGGCGAAATGATTCTGGGCACGACGGGGGCTCCACAAGGTTTCAAGGCTTATTAGAAGAAGCGCGTCTGGGGGAAGTTCAAGTTTGTCGCGCACCAAATTGAGGCGCCGTGGTGAGGGCCGCCTCGCAGCCAGCGGCAGCAAACGCCCACGCCACGGGAGAATCACCGTGCCTCAGCGGTTCCGGCACACGCCTTGCTTAAACCATTCATCTGCCCACATTCAGGAGCATTCGTTACCCCCCGACCCAGAGCCGACCCCATAAGAAAGTAAGGACCAGGCCCGTTGGCACCCTCGACCACGGGCTCATAAAAAATGCGTTTAAAAGCGGCAGTGCCCCCCGCGCTCCCCTCGGCACTGACAAGGTACTGGAATGGCTCGATCTTTCTTTGACGAAATGAATGACGCGCAAGGCGTTTGCCGCGCGCACTACCAGGATTTCTCCCGCTGGCTGGCCAACACGCCGCCGGAACTGCTGGCCCAGCGACGCCGCGAAGCCGATTTGCTATTCCACCGCGCCGGGATCACCTTCACCCTCTATGGCGACGAACAGGACACCGAGCGCCTGATCCCCTTCGATATCATCCCGCGCAGCATCCCCGCCAGCGAATGGAGCGTGATCGAGCGCGGCTGCATCCAGCGGGTCAACGCGCTGAACATGTTCCTCGCCGACATCTACCACGACCAGCGCATCATCAAGGCCGGAATCATCCCGGCCGACCAGGTGCTGGGCAACGAGGGCTATCAACAGGCAATGGTCGGCCTCGACCTGCACCGGGGCATCTATTCGCATATTTCCGGGGTGGACCTGGTGCGCGACGGCGACGGCACCTACTACGTACTCGAAGACAACCTGCGCACTCCCAGCGGCGTGAGCTACATGCTCGAAGACCGCAAGATGATGATGCGCCTGTTCCCGGAAGTGTTCGCCAAGCAGCGCATTGCGCCGGTGGACCACTACCCCAACCTGCTGCTCAAGACCCTGAAAAGTTCGAGCCGCCTGGACAACCCCAACGTGGTGGTGCTGACGCCGGGCCGCTTCAACAGCGCGTTTTTCGAACACGCCTTCCTCGCCCGGGAGATGGGCGTGGAGCTGGTGGAAGGCGCCGACCTGTTCGTCCACGACCTCAAGGTGTTCATGCGCACCACCGACGGCCCCAAGGCGGTGGACGTGATTTACCGGCGCATTGACGACGCGTTCCTCGACCCCGAGGCGTTCAATCCCGACTCGATGCTCGGCGTGCCCGGCCTGGTCGCGGTGTATTGCGCCGGCAACGTGGTGCTGGCCAACGCCATCGGCACCGGCGTGGCGGATGACAAGTCGATCTACCCCTATGTCCCGGCCATGATCCGCTTCTACCTGGATGAAGAGCCGGTGCTGCAAAACGTGCCGACCTTCCAGTGCCGCAAGCCGGAGGAACTGTCCCATGTGCTGGCCAACCTTGAGCACCTGGTGGTCAAGGAAACCCAGGGCTCCGGCGGCTATGGCATGCTGGTCGGCCCGGCGTCCAGCGCCGCCGAGATCGAGGACTTCCGCCAGCGCATCAAGGCCCGGCCCCACGCCTACATCGCCCAGCCAACCCTGAGCCTGTCGACCTGCCCGACCTTTGTCGAAAACGGCATCGCGCCACGGCATATCGACCTGCGCCCCTTTGTGCTGTCGGGCAAGGAAACGCGCCTGGTGCCCGGTGGCCTGACGCGCGTGGCGTTGCGTGAAGGCTCGCTGATCGTCAACTCGTCGCAAGGCGGCGGAACCAAGGACACCTGGGTGGTGGAGGGCTGAGTATGTTGAGTAGAACCGCCGCAGACTTGTACTGGATGTCCCGCTACCTGGAACGCGCCGAGAACCTGGCGCGCATGCTGGAAGTCAGCTATTCGCTGTCGTTGATGCCCCAGGCCGGGCGCAGCGATGGGCTGGACGAACTGGCGATGTCACTGCTCAGCAGCGGCACCCTGGACAGTTACCTGGAGCGCCATACGCAACTGGACGCCGAACGCATGCTGCATTTCTTCGCCCTGGATGAAGAAAACCCGGCGAGCATCTACAACTGCCTGCGCGCCGCCCGGAGCAACGCCCATGCGGTGCGCGGACGCATCACCGCCGACATGTGGGAAAACCTCAACGCCACCTGGCTGGAAATGCGCAGCATCGCCGCCGGCGGCCTGGCGCGACACGGCATCAGCCACTTCTGTGACTGGGTCAAGCAACGCTCGCACCTGTTTCGCGGCGCCACTTCCGGCACCATCATGCGCAATGACGCCTATCGATTCATTCGCCTGGGCACCTTTGTCGAGCGCGCGGATAACACCCTGCGCCTGCTGGATGCGCGTTATGAGATGTTTGGTGAAGAGTCCGAGGAAGTCAGCGACCTGTCGGCACGCGGTTATTACCAGTGGAGCGCCCTGCTGCGCGCGTTATCGTCGTTCGAAGCGTATACCGAGTTGTACCCGAACGCCTTGAATGCACGCTCGGTGTCGGAGTTGCTGCTGCTGCGCAGTGATGTGCCGCGCTCGCTGCATGCGTGCATCGAGGAACTGAGCCATATCCTCGCCGACCTGCCCGGCAGCTACGGGCGCACGGCGCAGCGCCTGGCGGCGGAGTTCGAGGCGCGGCTCAGGTACACGGGCATCGATGAAATCCTGGAAGACGGGCTGCACACACGGCTGACGGACTTTATCGACAGCGTGCGCGAGTTGGCGCGATCAATACAAAGCTCCTATCTGGAAGTGGTCTAAGCCCCAACACCGTGCAAATGTGGGAGGGGGCTTGCCCCCGATGACGGTGTATCAGCCAGCTTATGTGTAGCTGACCCACCGCTATCGGGAGCAAGCCCCCTCCCACATGGACCGCAGTCCACCTGTCAAATATCAATCGACCACCACCTGGGCAACAACTGCCGCACCCGCGCTTCGCCAAAACGGTCGTCGATCAACATCACCACCCCGCGGTCGTGCTGGCTGCGGATCACCCTCCCCGCCGCCTGCACGACTTTCTGGATACCGGGGTACAAATAGGTGTAGTCATACCCTGCGCCGAAGATCGCGCCCATGCGAGTCTTCATCTGTTCATTCACCGGGTTGAGCTGCGGCAAGCCCAAGGTGGCGATAAACGCCCCGATCAGGCGCGCACCGGGCAAATCGATGCCTTCGCCAAACGCGCCGCCCAGCACCGCAAAGCCGATGCCCTGGCTGTGCTGGGTGAACTGGTCCAGGAAAGCCTGGCGCTGCGCCTCGGCCATGCCCCGCGACTGCAACCACAGCGCGATCTGCGGATGACGCTCGGCCATCAGCTGCGCCACTTGTTGCAGGTAATCGAAGCTTGAGAAAAACGCCAGGTAGTTGCCGGGTTGCTCGGCAAATTGCTGGGCGATCAAGGCCACGATGGGTTCCAGCGACGCTTGGCGATGCACAAAGCGCGTGGAAATACGCTCGACGATGCTCACCCGCAATTGCTCGGCCTGGAACGGCGATTCGACGTCGACCCAGGCGGTGTCCGCCGGCAGCCCGAGCAGGTCGGCGTAATAGTGGCGTGGGCTCAGGGTCGCGGAAAACAGCACGCTGCTGCGCGCGGCGGTCAACCGGGGCCGGATGAATTCGGCCGGCACCACGTTGCGCAGGCACAGGGTCGAACTGCTGCGCTTGCCGCTGAATGTGCGTTTGCTGATATCGAAGATGAAGTGCTCATTGAACAGCTCGGCCACCTTGGCAAATTGCAGCGCTTCGAAGTAGAAGGCTTGCAGGTCGCCATTGAGCGCTTCGGGATGCTCGTTGAAGTAATCGCCCATGGCGCTGGCGCACAGGCTCAAGGCCTGGAGCAGCTTGTCGGGTTTGGCCGCGTAGGCCTGATACGGCGCGAGCTGGTCCTTGTGCAAGGCGTTCCACTCACGGTTCAGGCGCTGCAAGGGCTTTTTCAGCACCTCGGGCGCACTCTCGCGCAGGGTCTTGAGGCTGTACTGATCGAGGCTGGCGCTGTACATCGAACGCGCGCGCTCGACCAGGTTATGGGCTTCGTCCACCAGCACTGCGACGCGCCATTGGTTGAGCTGGGCCAAGCCAAAGAGCATCGCGCCAAAATCGAAATAGTAGTTGTAGTCGGCGACCACGACGTCGGTCCAGCGCGCCATTTCCTGGCTCAGGTAATACGGGCACACGTCGTGGGCCAGCGCCACCTCGCGCAGATTACGTTGATCAAGCAGTCGAATCCCGGACGCCGCCTTGCGCGCGGCGGGCAAACGGTCGTAAAAGCCCTTGGCCAGCGGGCACGAATCGCCGTGGCAGGCTTTATCCGGGTGCTCGCACGCCTTGTCCCGCGCCACCAGTTCCAGCACGCGCAAAGGCAAGTCGGGGCTGCTGTCGTACAGCACTTGGGCGGCATCCAGCGCCAGCTTGCGACCGGGGGTTTTGGCGGTGAGAAAAAACACCGTGTCCAGTTGCTGTGGTGCCAGGGCCTTGAGCATCGGAAACAGCGTGCCGACGGTCTTGCCGATGCCGGTAGGCGCCTGGGCCATCAGGCAGCGGCCGGTACTCACCGCCTTGTACACCGATTCGGCCAGCGCGCGTTGGCCGCTGCGAAACTCGGCATGGGGAAACGCCAGGCTCTGCGCGGCGCGGTTGCGCGCTTCACGGTGCTGCATCTGCTGGTGGGCCCAGCGCAGAAACAGCGCGCATTGCTGGTTGAAGAAGTCTTCGAGGTCGGGCGCGGCAAAGCGTTGCTTGAGCAGGGTTTCGCCCTCGCCGACGATATCGAAGTACACCAGCGCCAGTTCGATGTCATCGAGGCCGAGCTTCTGGCACATCAACCAGCCGTAGACCTTGACCTGGGCCCAATGCAGTT
This sequence comes from Pseudomonas sp. R4-39-08, assembly GCF_003852275.1. NCBI lineage: Bacteria > Pseudomonadati > Pseudomonadota > Gammaproteobacteria > Pseudomonadales > Pseudomonadaceae > Pseudomonas > Pseudomonas sp. R4-39-08. Next base: position 2,951,808 of record NZ_CP027733.1, on the reverse strand, counting down.
GCCGATGGTTGGCCGGCTGGGCCTGAAGGTCACCGCGATAGGTTTTTACTTCTTCGAGGCGATTGCTGTCCGGGTCATAGCCGTCCGCCCTGCCGCGTACCTTGAGTTGCTGATACTCACCTTCGAGCGCCACTTCGTTCTGATAGTGGGCACTGCGCCGCGACGCCACCGTGCGATGGCCGACGATGCCTTCCTGGGCGCTGGGCGATGGGGTAAAGCGCAAGTCCAGGTCTCCGACCTTGGCCGTGAACTCACACAACGCCCGCACCGCGACGCTATAGCTCAAGCGGACTCTGCCCAGCGCACATAACAGACCGTGACCGGCATCTGGTACTCACCGCAGAATTCCAGCCAGCGCAGCTGGTTGTCCTGCAGGCGGTCGCCAGGGCCCTTGACCTCGATCATGCGGTAGGTTTTTTGCGCCGGCCAGAACTGGATCAAGTCGGGCATCCCGGTGCGGTTGGCGCGGATGTCCAGCAGTAGCCGCTCGAACCAGTAGCGCAAATGTTCGGCAGGCAGGCACGTCAGGGCTTGTTCCAGCAGCTCTTCGCTGAGCAGGTTCCAGAACACAAAGGGCGATTGAATTCCCCATTTGTCCACGTAGCGTTGGCGGATAGTGGTTTTGTAGCGCTCGTCGCGCAGTTGCTCGAAGCACGCGCTGAACAAAGCGGCGCGGCGTTGCTGGAAGTCTTCGCTGTGCAGGTCGGCCGGCCCGCGCTGGAACGGGTGGAAAAACGCGCCCGGCAGCGGCGCGAAGATCACGTCCCAGCACAGCAGGCCGAACAGCGAATTGATCAGGCCATTTTCCACATAATGCACCGGCGCGTCCGGCTCGCTCAGATGGGCCTGCACGCAATATTCCACCGACATCAGCGGCTCAGGGAATGCCAAGGCGAGGTCCAGCCGCGTGAGGGCCCGCGGCTTGGCCTTCGCCACCTTCGGCTCACCCAGCTTGCGCCGCAGGCGCGGCACTACGCGCAGCAGGTGTTGCTGCTCGGCGGCGCTTTCCGGCGCCTGTTGCGCGGCGACGGCCAACGCCAGGGCGGGCGCATAAGCCTCCTGGCGCTCCAATACGCGGATCAATCGTGCGCGCGCGCCGGGATAGCTGCAGTCGCGATAGATCTGCTCGGCCAAGTCCAGTTCAGCGCTGCGTTCACAGCATTGGCCGATCTGGAACAGCAACTTGGCGCGGCGTTTTTCCAGCCAGGGGTTGTCGGTGTGCAAGCTGGCGATGTGGGCCAACACCGTTTCCAGCGCCTCACCCGCCTCAAACGCTTGCTGGCACTGGTGCAGGAACACACAGCCCTCCACGTCGGCGCGGCTGCGCAATCCACGGGACTCGGCACAGAACGGCACCTTCTCGTAGGTGTAGATGCCCAGGTCCGCCAGCACGAACTCCGACCAGTCCTGATAGAGATTGCCGAAAAACATCAGGCGCAGGCGGTCGCACAGCTCCATTACCGTAAGGCTGTAGAGCACGTCCTGCAGCTCGGGGCACCAACGGGCAAAGCTGCGGCGTTCATTGAACCGCGCAGCCAATGGCGCCAGCCAGTCGGATTTTCTGGCGTTGGGCTGGTCGATCCAGGGCTTGAAGGCCATGAGCAGTTCGCCTTTTTGCAGCAAGCCGAACAGTTCATCAAAACCCAACAGGCATTGATCATCGACCCAACCGCTCGCCAGCAGTGGCTGCATGGCCGCATGGGGGCAGCCGATTTCCAGGTAATTGAGCTTTGCTCCACGAAAATGCACACCCTTGCGCATGACCATGCGTACCAATAACGCCTGGGACGCTTGCGGCAACCTGTCGAATTGCTGAATGAACTGCAATTCGTCCGGGTCGAGCAAGTCGGCGTAGCGCTGCTGCAACCCGATCAGCACTTGGCGGAAGTTGTGCAGGTAATACAAGGGGTCTTCAAGGGGGTGGGCCATGGCGCAGAGCAATCAACTACTGGTTATGCATACAGAGTGCCGCTGCAAACGCATTGTTGCAATCGGTAATAGATAAATGGCGCCTGCAACTTTTTGCAAAAAAGCGATCAGATGTGAGAGCTGATCGCGTAACATTTATGCCCCGCAGCCAGACGCTGCGGGGCTTTTCAAGGTAAAGGTAAGGGTAATGAACATGAAGAATTTGGGTCTGCCGCTGGTTGCACTCACTTTTCTGGTATTGGCCGGTTGCTCCACGCAAACCGTGGTGACGTTGCAAAACGGCACACAGTATTTGACCAAGGACACACCCAACGCCAAAACCGCTGACGGCTTCTATGAGTTCACCGATATCGCCGGCAAGCGCATCCGCATCAAGGCCGCTGACGTGGCGACTGTTCGCGAGGAAAAATAATCCTGGCGTCAACGCCGATCAAATGTGGGAGGGGCGGTGCGACGATTCGACTTGCTCCCGATGGCGGTCTGTCAGCCAGCTTATGTGTAGCTGACCCACCGCTATCGGGAGCAAGCCCCCTCCCACAGTTTTAACTGCATTCCAATAGTTAGCCGATCACAATCCCCTCCCCCGACAAACTGCTCACACCCACCAATGTCACCGAGTCGGCGCCGAAGCTGATCACCGTATCGCCGCCCACCACTTTGGCGTGGTCACGATAATCCGTGCTGCCCCCTACCCCGTCGAACACCAGCTTATCCGTCGCCTGATAGCCGATCACCCGGTCATTGCCAAACTGCCCGCTGAACAGAAAGGTGTTATGCCCGCTGCTGTCGCGAATCGTGTCGTTACCTTTGCCACCCTCGATAAAGTCTGCGCCCTTGCCGCCCTGGATCAGGTCGTTGCCGTGGCTGCCGATAATGAAGGTATTGCCCTGGTGCGCTTCGGCGTTACGGTTGAGGTCTTGCACCCAGGTGGTGGCCCGCGCCGGGTCGGACAGGTTGGCAACGATCACCGTGGCGTCGCGGGTCATCTGCTCGTAGAAGCCGGAGTCGAGGATGCGCGTCATGCCGTCGCCATAGCCGGTGGGCAAGTGCGACACCCAGGTCGGCAGGTTGAGGATGGAAAACGGCAGCGCGTTCCATAGCGTCGACGCGTAGTGGTCGTTGAAGCTGACGATATTATCGGTACTGGACTCGTGGGGCTTGTCGTGCACGCCAAACGACGACAGGTTGGAGGAGTAGCCATCCAGCGCCCGGAACACCGGGTCATTTTCGTAGCCCACGTTCAGCACTTTGTCACCGGCACTCTGGGTCGGCGAGGCATAGGCGACGTAGTTGGAATCCTTGTAGAAGCCCGACCACTTGCCGTCGCTCAAGTCGGCCATGCTGTTGACCGCAAGCCCTCCCAGGCTGTGGCCGCTGACCACCACGTCGTGGCCGCTCAGGCCGTGGGCACCGGCATACTCGGCGACGTTCTTGAGCAGGCCGCCGAAGGCTTCGCCGGCGTAGTTTTTTGCATAGTCCTTGGGGCCTAGAGCGGCGAGCAGGTCGCTGACCAGGTCGCCGATGGAATCGGTGATCAAGTTTTCACGCGGCCCGGACGTGCCGCGAAAACCGATACCGATCTCCAGCAACGTGCCCGCGTCATCGTACTTGCCCAGCACCTCGACCTGGGCCGTGGTGTAGCCGGGCTTTTCGCCGAAAAAGGTACCCCGGGCATCGACCTTGCCGGTGTAGCCGAGGGTGCTGGCGCTGATGGGCGTCCAGCCGGCCTGTTGCACCGCCTCTAGCGCGGCTTTTTCTGAATCGGGGTTCCAGGGCACGCCGGGAATCACCCCCTGGGAATCGGTGCTGCCCAGCAAAGCCCCGACCAGCGTGGCCGGCAGGCCCAAGCCCAGGCCATTGTGCTGATAGCCCACGGCGAAGCCGTTATCCAGGTTGTGGTAGGAATACAACGTGATCGCCATCGCATCGGCGAACAACGCTTTGGAGCCCTCGGCCCCGAGGTTTTTATAGTCAAAAATACCCATGGCACTGCCTCTCTGTTGTTGGATTTGTAGAGAAAGCCAAAAAACCTGTTATCCGTTACCGACTGTAGGAGCGAGGCGGGCGGCTAGCCCTTGCTCGCGAAGATCGTCAACGATGACGCGCTCTACCTGAAGAAACGCGGCACCTTTTAGTTTTTCGCGAGCAAGCTCGCTCCTACAGTGGTTTTTAAAGCCTTAGAACGCCCAGTCCAGGCTCAAACCAACGCCGTGCACCTTCTCCTTGCTGGCCAGCAAACCGTTGTAATCGAAGTTCACCCGCGCATCCTTGCTCAACGCCAGGCTCACCCGCGCACCAACCAGTGCGGCATCACGCACCATCGGCGCGCTTTCCACCGCGAACGAAGGGCCACCCGAGGCAAACGCCAAGTGCTGTTCGGAGTCGGTGCTGCTCAGGTTGTGCTGCCAGCCCAGGGTGCCGGACACTTCCAGTTGCTGGTGATCGTTGACGTTGAAGGTTTTCAGGGCGCGCACACCCAGGGTGCTCAGCACCAGGTCGCGGCTGTCGTCGCCGCTTTTCAGCGCGGCGGCATCGCCCTTCTCGGTGAAGCCATCGGTGTCCAGGTGCACGTAGGCCAGGTTGGCGAACGGCTCCAGGGCCAGTGGTTGCAGGTTGACGCGATACGCCGCTTCGGTGAACAGCTGGGTGCTGTGGGCATCGACCTTGGCTTTTTGCTTGCCGCTGACGTCACCGTATTGCAGGTCGCGCTTCACATCGGCGCGGTGCCAGCTGTAGGTGGCGCCGCCGCTCAGGCGCCAGGCGCCGATTTCGTGCCCGGCATACGCGCCGAAGTGGTAGCTGTCGACCGACGCACGGCTATGGGTATCGCTGCCCATGTTCAGCGAGGTATCGCTGTAGCCCGCCACCAGCCCGATGCGTGTCGCGTCGTCGAGGGCACCGTCGACACCGGCGAGCATGCCGCCGATGGACGTGGTGTAGCCCGCTGTGTCGTTGCGGCTGTCGGTCTTGCCCCATGCACCCAGCGCCTTGACCCACACGTTGCCACGGCTGTCGATGGCCTGGCTGGTCGCGCCCATTTCACCGTTGCGCAGGCGCTCGCCGACCGCTTCGCGTACGTAGCGGCTGTCATTGACCAACGCCGTTTCCAACGCCGGATAGACTTCGCCACTCAGTTGCTGGAACGCGCCTTGCGCCGAAGCCGCGGTCGGTGCCAGCAGCAGGCTTTCATACACCCCATTGCCCGCGCCCAATTGCTCGGCGGCGGCGGCCACGGCGCGTTGGTTCGGCGTAGAGGCCACACTGGCGAAGCTGTTGGTGCGTGCCACGTCCAGCTGCACACCATTGGCCGCGTAGTTCAAGGTGCCGCCAATGAACAGGTAGTCAGGCAGTACCGCACCGAAGTTGCCAGTGACGCCACCTGCGGCTTGCAGGATGCTGTATTGGCGGCCGATCAGGCTTTGCGCCTGGGTCGCGCTCAACAGGGTCGGGCTGTTTTCCAGGGCCAGGGTCACGGTGCCGCCGTTCAGCGTGGCGGTGCCGCCGGCAACGATACGGTCGCTGCTGGTGGGCGACAATTCCACCGCGTAAGTCGAGCCCGGCTCGAAGGTGACATTGCCCGCCACGTTCAGCGTGCCGATGGAGTTGCCCGGCGCCACGGTGCCGCCGCTGTTTGCGCTCAGCGAACCGATACGCCCCGAGCCACCGACGATGCCGCTCTGGCTGACGGTCACGTCGGAGGTAACCGAGCCGTTGATCGCCAGCAAGCCTTGGTTGACCAGGGTCGGGCCGCTGTAGGTGTTGGCGCCAGTCAGCACCAGAGTGCCAATGCCCTGCTTGGTCAGGCCGCCATGCCCGGCGATGTCGTTGCTCCACACATCCAGCCCGCAATGCACGTCGCTGCACACGCGCTGGGTCGGTTTGCCGGCATCCACCACCGCGCCGATACCCGGCAAGTCCGCGACGAACTGGCCACTGCCATAGGCGCCGTCGATGCGAAACTCAGCCGGAATGTCCTCGGCGGTAATGAACATCCCCGGGCCATTGACTGCCTTGCCCAGGTTGATCATGCCCCAGCCGTACAGCGAGTCGATGCCCGGCGCGCCGAGGTCGGTGGCGGTGGTCTTGAGCAGCGTGGAGATCTGGTCGCCACTCATGTAGGGGAAGCGCTCCATCAGCACCGCCGCACTGCCGGCCACGTGGGGCGCGGCCATGGAGGTGCCGTTGAAGTTGGCGTAGTCGGTGGTCAGGTTGTCCAGGTTGGTGCCGTTGATGATCGAACTGAAAATCTTGGTGCCCGGTGCCGACACACAGAAGCTCGCCGCATAGCCGCAACGCGAAGAGAAGGTGCTGATCACGTACGGGTTGGCACTGCTGGTGTCCGGGTTCTGCTGCAGGGCCGCTACCGACAGCCAGTTCGGTGCAATCTCGGGTACGAAGTACGCCAGGCCCGAAATCGCATCCGGGTTGTTGCGGTTGTAGTCGTTACCAGCGGCAAAGATGGTCAGCACACCGCTGCGCGCGGCGTCGATCGCACCTTGATAGGCACCACCGGCAATCGTGCCGAGAATCGGCCGAATGGTGTTGAATTGCGCCTGGGCTTCATTGACCGTGAAGTTCGGAAAGGCGGGATCGCGGCCGCCCTTGGCGTACTGATCACCGATGCCAATGCCCCAACTGTTGTTGATGATCCGCGCGCCACTGGCCACCAGTGCATCCCAACCGGCTTTGTACACCGCACCATCGTTGCCCAGGATGATCCCGTCTTCCGGGCCTGGGTCACCGTTTTCGGCGCTGATGATCTGCGCGTTGAACGCCACGCCGTGCATCGGCCCGCCGTCGCGGTTACCGGCGGCAATGCCGCCGACATGGGTGCCGTGGTTGCCCAGCTTGCCGTTTGAGCCCAGGGACGGCGTGCCGTCATAGCGAAACGCATCACCGGCCTTCACCGGGATATACGGGTCGGTGTATTGGCGGATGCCCTCGGTGACGATCGTCACCACTTTGTTGGGGCTGGCGAATTCCGGGTGCTGGGCGTATACCGGCTGGTCGAAGATGCCCAGCTTGACGCCCTTGCCGGTGTAGCCCGCCGCATACGCGGTGTCGGCATGTACCGCGCCCAGGCCCCAATCGGCCTTGAACTCATTGCTGCGCCAACTGGCGGCGTCGCCCAGCTTGCCGGTTTCCACATAGGGTGCGGCCTGGGCGGTCCCCAGGCTTGCCAGGCAACACAACAACGCGCCGTATGGCACGCTGCTCAAGGCCTTGAGCGGATAGCCCGGACCTGTGGGGATGGCGGTAGTTAACCCTGACTTGCGTTTTTTCACGGTGACCTTCCTTAGTTTTCTTGTTGCCAGTATGTGAACCACTTCCAAGGTGGGAGGGGGCTTGCACCCGATGGCGATGTATCAGTCGGCACAACGGGCGTCTGACACGCCGCCATCGGGAGCAAGCCCCCTCCCACAGTTGAACTGCGGTGCCCTTCCCTAGAACTGCCAGTTCAGGCTCAGCCCCACGCCCTGGGTTTTCTCGCGTCCACCCAATTGGCCGTTGTAATCCAGGTTGACCCGCGTCGACGGGCTCAGCGCCAGGCTCGCCTGCACGCCCACCAGGGCCGCATCGCGCAGCAACGGCGCGCTGCGCACGGCGAATGAAGGGCCACCTGCGACAAACGCCAGGTGTTCTTCGGATTCGACGGCGGTGAGGCTGTGTTGCCAGCCCAGGGAGCCCGACAGCTCAAGCTGCTGGTGGTCGTTCAACGCCAGGCTTTTCAACGCCCGCAGCCCCAGGGTGCCGAGCACGGCATCACGTCGATCACTGCCACGTTCCAGGGCCGCTGCGGCGCCTTTTTCGTGGAACGACTCACTGTCCAGGTGCACGTAGGCCAGGTTGGCAAACGGCTCCAGTGCCAGTGGTTGCAGGTGAATGCGGTAGGCGGCTTCGGTGAACAACTGCGCGGTGCGCGCATCCAGCTTGGTTTTCTGCTTGCCGCTGACCTCGCCGTATTGCAGGTCACGTTTCACATCGCCGCGATGCCAGCTGTAGGCACCGCCGACGCTCACCCGCCAGGCGCCCAGTTCGCGCCCGGCATAGGCGCCGAAGTGGTAGCTGTCGATGGACGCCGATGAGTGCGTGCCGCTGCCCAGGCTCAAGGAGCTGTCGCTGTAGCCGGCGACCACGCCGATGCGGGTCTGTTCGTCGAGTGCGCCGTCGACCCCGGCCAGCAAGCCGCCGATGGAGGTGGTGGCGCCTGCCGTTTCACTGCGAGTGTCCGACTTGCCCCAGGCGCCCAGGGCCTTGAGCCACAGGTTGCTTTCACCGGCCACCGGCACATGCCGCAGACGCTCGCCTACCGCGTCGCGCAGTTGGCGGCTGTCGTTGATCAACATCGCGTCCACGGCCGGGTAGATTTCACCGGACAGTTGCTGCAAGCCCTGCTGCGCCGTGGCAACCGAGTCCGACTGCAGCAGGCTTTCATACACCGGGTTGCCGGCGCCCAATTGCTCGGCGGCCGTGGCGACGGCGCGCTGGTTTCGGGTGGCGCCGACACTGGCAAAGCTGGCGTCATTGCGCCCGACCGCCAGTTGCACGCCGTTGGCGGCATAGTCGAGGGTGCCGCCGAGGAACAGGTAGTTCGGCAGCACTTGGCCGAACTGGCCCTGGATACCGCCGGCCGCTTCAAGGATCGAGTATTGGCGACCGATCAGGCTCTGGGCCTGGCTCTGGCTCAATAGCGTCGGGCTGTTTTCCAGGGCCAGGGTCACTGTACCGCCGCCGAGCACGGCCTTGCCGCCGGCGACAATGCGGTCGCTGCTGGTCGGGGTCAGTTCGACCGCGTAGGTAGAGCCTGCGCCCAGGTTCACATCCCCCGCCACCTGCAACGCGCCCACTGAATTGCCCGGCGCGACACGCCCGCCGTTGTTGACCGACAGCGCACCGATACGCCCGGAGCCGCCGAGGGTACCGCTGTCATTGACCGTCACCGCCGAGGTCAACGAGCCGTTCACGGCCAGCAGGCCGCCGTTGACGGTGGTCGCGCCGCGATAGGTGCTGTCGCCGCTGAGCACCAGGCTACCCGCGCCGGATTTGATCAGGCTGCCTTCGTACACACGGTTCGCTGCGGCTTGATCGCGCGCGCCGCCCACGGCGTAGTCGGTCTGGTCCTGCTGGCTGGCCGTGGCACCCACGCCGTTTTGCCAACCCTTATCGAGCAGGGTCTGCTGCCAGGCACTGTGCTCGGCGCGGTCTTCTGCCTGACGCTGGAGCAATGCCTGGTCAGAAATACCATTGCTCCACACATCGCCCTGCCCGGCTGCCAAGTTCACGTCCATCGCACCGAGCAACTGCCCCGGCCCGTGCATCGCCCGGCCCAGGTCCGGCACGCCCCAGCCGACGATGGCGTTGGGCGCCTGGGTGATCGAGCCGTCGAGCTGGGTGGCGGTGGTCAACAGCACCTGCAACGCCTGCTCGTTGGTCATGTAGGGATAGCGTTCCATCACCAGCGCCAACGCGCCGGTGGCATGGGGCGCCGACATCGAGGTGCCAGATTTCACGCCATAACCGCCGTCCGGGATGGTGCTGTTGATCAGCGCGCCGGGGGTGGAAATACACCAGTATTTGGCGATGCCGCACTTGTTGTACTTCTGGTTGTTGGCCCTATCCAGCCCCGACACCGCCAGCCAGTGGCCTTCCAGTTCCGGCTGAAAGTACGGCAACGCCGAGCGCACGCTGGCGTTCGCGTAACCGCTGTTGCCGGCGCTGAACACGTTGATCACGCCGGCCTTGGCCACGTCCGCCGCCGCGTCCAGCCAGGTGCCGCGGTTGTAGTGCTGGGCGTAGGCCGCGTGCAGGTCGTCCAGGGTCTGGTAGCTGACGTCCTTGGGCTGGCTGCCCCAGCTGTTGTTGATGGCGCGCACGCCGGAATCCACCAGGGCGGTGTACACCGTCTTGAAATACTTGGGGTCCGGGGTGGGGCCAAACAGGAAGCTGTCGTTGGCGTTGGTGTTGCCGACATACACCTGCGCGTTATACGCCACGCCGTGCATGCCCACGCCGTCGCGGGCCGCGCCCATGGTGCCGGTGACGTGGGTGCCGTGGGAGTCGTTGTTCGGGTTGAGCGCGCCGGTAGTGCTGAAGGCGCTGCCGTCGACGTAGGTGCCGCTGGCGGTGACCGGGTGGAAACGGTCTTTGGCCGCTTCGGGGTGATTGGTATCGAAACCCGAGTCCAGCGCACCGATTTTCACGCCATTGCCGCTGATCCCGGCGGCATAGGCTTCATCCGCCTTCATGCGCCCAAGGCCCCAGTCGCTCTGATATTCGGCGGAACGCCAGCTGGCGGGATCACCCGGCTGGCCAGTCTCGGCATATTGCGCCTGTGCCGCAACGGACAACAGCAGCAATGAGCCTGCGGTGAAGGGTTTGAAACGTGGTGAATCCGTGATCATCCGTACACTCCTGTTTATTGTTATTCACGCGCCTACAGTTTTCTCTCCGGGCCGAAGGCTTCATCCACCTTGGCCAGGTCGGTGTCACGCAAGTTGCCCGCGTAGTAGTGCAATTTGGTCCAGGCCATCAGGTAGTCGTACCGCGCCTGGGCGAGGTCGCGGCGGGTGCTGTAGAGCTGCTGCTCGGCATTCAATGCATCGAGGTTGACCCGCTCGCCGCCGAGGATGCTGTGCTTGGTCGACACCACCAGCGCCTCGGCGGACGCCAGCGCTTTTTGATAGGCGCGCAGCTTGCTCACCCCGGACAGGCACGCGCTGAACTGGCGGCGCAGTTCGATCAGGGTTTCGCGGGTCTTGCCTTCCAGCTCGTACTCGGCCTGTTCCATGGCGCGGCTGGCCTGACGCGTGGACGCCGAGATGCCACCACCGGCATACAGCGGCACGCTGACTTCGACGCCGATGGTGTTGGTGTCGTAGCGCTGGTTGTAAGTGTTGCCGCTGTCGGACTCCTGCTTGCGCGAACTGGCGTACGCGGTGACCTTGGGCAAATGCCCGGCGCGGTTGCGTTCGACTTCATAGCGCGCCACTTCCAGGGCCTGGCGCTGGGAGGCGAGCGTCGGGTTGTTGCTGATCGCCAGCTCATGCCAGGTGTCATAGTTGGCTGGGGTCAGGGTGAAGGCGGCAAAGCCCTGGTTCAGCGGTGCCAGGTCGTTGATGTTGACGCTTTGCACGCCTATCAGCGCGCCCAGCTCGCGCAGGGACGCATCCTGCTCATCCAGGGCCTGGATCTCTTCGGCGGTGGCCAGCTCATAGCGTGATTCGGCTTCGAGAATATCGGTGCGGGTGCCCTCGCCTTGCTGGAACAGGTGCTGGTTCTGTTGGAACTGTTGCTCGAAGGCTTTTTTCTTGGCGCGGGCGATGTCGATCTGGTCCTGGGCGAACAGCGCCTGGGTGTAGTAGCTCAACACCCGCACCAGCAGCGCCTGGCTTTTGTCGCGGAAGCTTTCATCGGCAAACAGCGCCTGGGCCACGCCCTTGCGGTAGTTGGCATAGGCTTCGTAGTCGAACAGCGGCTGTTGCAGGCTGAAGGTGGAGCCGTAGCTGTTGTAGTTGCGGTCGTCGCGGTAGCTGCCACCACGCCCATCGGGCAGGTGCGCCTCGGAGTTGTTGCGGCCCTTGTTGTAGTTGTACGACAGCCTGGGCAACAAGCCCGCGCGGCCGATGGTGCGGTTTTCCAGGCCGGCGTCGCGCTCCTTGATCGCGCCGAGGAACACCGGGTCATTGCGCAGGGCTTGCTCGTACACATCGAACGGGCCCATGGCGGCGTGCGCGCTGGCGCAGCTGAACAGCAAGGCGATGAACACAGGTTTCATGCTCATTCCTCGGTCAACGCGGAGCCGGCGCGGTCGAGCAGCGGCTTGAACAGGTAATTGAGCAACGAGCGCTCGCCGGTGCGCACGAACATCTCGGCGGGCATCCCCGGCTTGATCACCAGGCCGTGGAGTTTTTCCAGCGCCGCCTCGCTGACCGTGGTGCGCAGCACGTAATAGGGGGCGCCGGTCTTTTCATCGAGCATCTGGTCGGCGGAAATCAGGCTCACCTCCCCCGGCACCCGTGGGGTGCGGCTCTGGTTGAAGGCGGTGAAGAGGATGTCCACCGGCAGGTGCGTGCCGACCTTGTCCACCAGGTGCACCGGCAAGTGCCCTTCCACTTCCAGGCGCGTGCCCTGGGGCACGATCTCCAGCAGGGTTTCACCGGCCCGCACCACGGCGCCTTCGGTGTGTACGCCGAGGTTGACCGCGATGCCGTCGGCCGGCGCGTTGATTTCGCTGTGCTGAAGGTCGAACCCGGCGGAGGTCAGTTGCTGCTCCAGGGTCAGGCTGCGCAGTTGCGCATCGGCCAGTTGGCTGCGCACTTCCTTCTGATATTCCTCGCTGTGCTGCTGCAATTTGAGGCGCGACTCGACAATGCCCTGCTCGACGCGACCGGTCTCGCCGGCGTTTTGCGCCAGGTCCTGCTGCACCTGGGACAACTGGCGCTGGTAATCCATCAGGCGGTTGCGCGGGATGTAGCCATTGTCGGCCAGGGGTTGCAGGTTGCTCAGTTGCTCACGCAGGGATTGCGCCTGGGCGCTCAGGTCGCTGCGGGCGCGGCGCATGCCGCCCAACTGCGAGGTGGCGCCGTCGATGCTTGCACGGATGCCGGCCTGCTCACGGGCAAAGGCTTCGCGCCGACTGCTGAACAGTTGGCGTTGGCCTTCGAGCACCAGCGCCAGGGCCGGGTCGGGGTTGGCGCTCAGTTCGGCCGGAAAGCGCACGCCCGGCAGGTTGTCACGTTCGCTCTGCCAGCGCGCGGCGCTGGCCCAGGCCATGCGGTACTGGGCTTGCAGCGACTGCACGTCGGCCTGGTGCTGGGTCTGGTCGAGGCGAAACAGCGGCTGGCCTTGCTTCACGGCCTCGCCTTCGCGCACCAGAATCCGGCTGACCACGCCGGGGCTGAGGGTTTGCACGGCCTTGCGCTTGCCCGACACCACCACCGTGCCTTGCACCGGGATGCCTTGATCCAGCGGCGCCAGGCTGGCCCAGAGGAAAAAACCACCGGCGCCGACCACGGTCAGCAGCCAGCCCATGCGGACGAAGAAACGTGCGTCGTGTTGTTCAACTATAAGGCTGCTCATGCGCCTGGATTCCTTCCGGCCTGATACTGGCGACTGAAGCTGACGCCGGGTTTTTCCTTCGGTGCTTCCTGCTGCCCGGACAACGCGCGCAGCACTTCCTGGCTGGGTCCGAAGGCCTGCAATTGACCTTCGTTGAGGATCAGCAACTTGTCAGCCTGGGCCAATGCGGAGGAACGGTGCGTCACCAGCACCACGCTGCTGCCCTGGGCCTTCATCTGCACAATGGCGCTGGCCAACGCCGCTTCGCCAACGGTGTCGAGATTGGAGTTGGGCTCATCCAGCACGATCAGGCGCGGGCCGCCATACAGTGCGCGGGCCAGGGCCACGCGTTGCTTCTGCCCGCCGGACAGACCACCGCCGTTGTCGCCCAGCACGGTGTCGTAGCCTTGGGGCAGGCGCAGGATCAACTCGTGCACCCCGGCCTGTTGCGCCGCCTTCACCACAAGCTGCGGGTCGGCCTGGCGAAAGCGCGCGATGTTGTCGGCGATGCTGCCGCTGAACAGTTCGATGTCCTGGGGTAAGTAGCCGATATGCGGGCCGAGGTCGTCGCGGTCCCAGCGGTGAATATCCGCGCCGTCCAGGCGCACGGTGCCGGCCAGCGTCGGCCACACGCCTACCAGCACGCGGGCCAGGGTGGATTTACCGGAGCCCGAGGCGCCGAGCACGCCCAGCACTTCACCGGCGCCGAGGTTGAAGTTGACGTGGTGCAGGGTCGCCAGGCGCCGACCGGGTGGGCCGGCGCTGACCTGCTCGAAGCTGACCTGGCCGTTGGGCGCCGGCAAGGCCATCTGCTCGGCCTGCGGCGGGAATTCGCGCAGCAGCTCGTCGAGGCGCTGGTAGGCCAGCTTGGCCGAGCTCCACTGCTTCCACACCGCGATCAACTGGTCGATGGGGCTGAGTACCCGGCCCATCAGGATGGAGCCGGCGATCATCATCCCGGCGGTCATCTCGCCCTTGATCACCAGCAGCGCACCGAGGCCCAGCACCAAGGATTGCAGGCAAAGGCGCAGGGATTTGCTCAGGGAGGTGATCACCGAACCGGTGTCGCTGGCCTTGTTCTGCAAGCCGAGGAACTGCGAATGCACCGCGAACCAGCGCTGGCGCAGCGCGCCGAGCATGCCCATGGCCTGGATGGTTTCGGCATTGTGCAAATGGCTGGTGGCCAACTGAGTCGACTGTTGGGAATAACCGCTGGCTTCGCCCAGGGGCTTTTTGGTCAGGTATTCGTTGAGGCAGGCCAGTGCAATCAACAGCACCGCGCCGGCCGTGGCCAACACGCCGAGCCACAGGTTGAACAGGAAAATCACAAACAGGTAGATGGGAAACCACGGCGCATCGAAAAATGCGAATAACGCGGGCCCGGTGATGAACTGGCGAATATGGGTCAAGTCGCCCAGGGACTGCCCGGCGTGTCCCTGGCCGCGTTGCAGGTTGCGTTCGAATGCGGCTTTGTACACGCGCAAGTTGAACCGCCGCTCCAACTGGGCGCCGATGCGGATCACGATAAAACTGCGGATAACTTCCAGCAGGCCTATAAACGCAAAGAACCCCACGACCATCAACGTCAACATCACCAGGGTGGTTTCATTCTGGGAGGACAGCACGCGGTCGTACACTTGCAGCATGTAAATCGAGGGCACCAGCATCAACAGGTTAATCAAGGCGGTGAAACAGCCAACGCTGATCAAGATGCTCTTGTATTCACCCAGCGCCTTGAACAAGGGTGCAACGGTATGGGGCTTGGCCATATCTTCTTATCTTCCATGAACCCAAAGTACGCGCACTAGTTGTCCTACCCCTGAATAGCGGGCGGCCAACTAACAAATGAAGTTATAAGCTTATAACCTGAAACTAAGGTGTACGTTGCAGCACCACGACGGCTCCAGACTTAGTGCGTGCCTGATATTCGCCTTCCTTCTGACGATTCAAGTGCGTAATGCCACTGCCTTCGGCATTCATCAGCCAGATGCCGTCCGGCGTCGGCGACCACGTCAGTGGTTTATCCCCCAGCCATTGCGCGACACACGCCACATCGCCCCCCAGGCTGTTGGGCTGTTCGAGCAGGTCCAGCGCACACACCTGGTCATCCTGGTGCAACTGCCAATGCCCCGCCAACTGTGCGGTAGTGGGTAAAACAAGACTGCTCGCCATTGCATGGGCTCCTGCCGACACGATCAATAGGGTGACCCCTTTGGAAAAACGCTGCATTGCCTGGCTCCATCCTGGAACGCGGCGCCGGAGCGCCGCGCTTTACATCACGCCACGATGTCGCTGGCAGCCGCCTGGCCAACGGTGGTGACGAGGAAATCCGCCACGCCGTGCCCGGAGAAGTCAACGGCCAACGTACCCAGGTTAGTACCTGATGCGTAGGACAGCACCGCGTCGCCGGCATGCCCGGTAAACGCGTTGACGAAGCTCACGCCCGCGCCTTTGGTGATACCGGACAGGTCGATCTTGTCCGAACCTGAGGTGAAGTCAAAGATCTTGTCCGCCGCCCCTGGTTTGGAATCGGACACGGCACCGAACACAAAGGTGTCGCTGCCGGCGCCGCCCCACAGCTGGTCCGCACCGCCGCCACCGTAGATGAGGTCGTTGCCGGCCCCGCCCTTGATGAGGTTGGCGGCCTGGTTACCAATGATCAGGTCGTTGCCCGCGCCACCGAAGGCGTTCTCGACCGTCACGCCCTTGGCGATGGAAACGTTGCCCACCAAGCCGCCGACATCGGAGAACGAGGCTGCATTGAGGTTGATCTTCTGGTTTTGCGTGAAGCCGGAGAAGTCCAGGGTGTCATTGCCACCCCCGTCCCATACCGAGAACACCAGCTTGTCGGCATTGGACGTGGCGCTGAGGAAATCACGCCCGGTGTTGGAGTTGAAACCGTAGGTGGTGTCACCGGCGCGGGTATTGAGGTTGGCACCGTAGAGCTTCTGGATCGCGGCGATATCGTCGATCAGCGGACCGGAAGCGTAAGCCTCCACTCCGCCTTTGCTGAAGTTCTGGTTGGTGTTGCTCTCGCTCCAGTAACTCATGACGCTATAGCCACGCGTGTCCTGTCCATAGGTCGCGTCGTTATAGGTCGGGTTGCCATTCCCGGCGTTGTAGTCGCCAGGGTGAGCCAGGCCCAGGGTGTGGCCGATTTCGTGGGTCAGGGTCTGCCGGCCATAGTTGTTCAGGTCCGGGGTCTTGTTCGGCGTGTAGCTGTTGTTGGTCAGGTACCACGAGGTGCCGTCGTAGCCTGCACCGGTGCCGGGCAGGTAGGCGAAAGCCGCCGCGCCATCCTGGCCGCCGCTGTAGTTGCCGAAGGTCATGTGTGCGTCGCCACCGGAAGCCTTTTCGGTAAAGGTCACGTTGGCAACATCCGACCAGGATTGCATGGCCAGTGCGGCCTGTGCTTTCTGCTGGGCGTTGAATTGGCTGAAGCCCGAGATGCCATGTTTGTTCATGGTGCTCGAGGATGCCGAGGTGAGGAAGGTGTAGGTCAGATCGATCTTGCCGTTGCCATCAAAGTCCCGGTAGGCGGCGCCATCCCGCAGCAGCTGGGTCGCTGCCTGGTCCACGCTGTAGGACGGTTTGCCATTGACCGTCAGGTTGCCGCCACGGTCATACAAATGGCTGAAGCTATCGATTTGCGAGTAAGCAGTGCTGGCTTGCGCGGCAGATACAATAGCCTTGTCTTTTACTTTTGACATAAACGTACTTCCTTGTTTGCAAGTGCATCAGTCTTTGTTCGATAGGAACCTCGCGGGCGAGGATAGTCCTATCACTCACCTCTTTTGAAGGCGTAAGAAAACTGACACAATTTGAAATCTTTCGTCTACACATATTTCAGCAGCGAAAAGCTGACCCGCAGGCAACTTGGAGAAGTCGCGCGCCGCGTTTGTTGGGGACGGTTGTATTTGAACGACCAAATAGCCCAAAGTGATATTTAAATATTAAATACCCGTAAGCAGCTTTAGTTGAGCGCCGTATTTAATGGATCCAATATATTGTCACGGTGTCATTAGCGACATTAAAGAGCCACTACTTGTAAGTAATAGACTCCGCTGTCCCCTTTTTACCGGGACATACGCTCGTTGTTTATCCACACATTGGGGCATGACCTGGACACCCTGGGGTTTGGGACATGATCCAGGTCAATGTCCGTTCAAAGAACCGCCGAACGGGCCTGAAAAAGTCGCGCCGTGCTTGCCAACGAATGCTATTTTGGGTGCTCGACGCCATGGCTATTGAAGGGCCTGGCCCCTGCCGCGAGCTAAAGGAAGCGCTCAATGAACAAGGTGGGCACTATGAACAAAGTGACATTCCCCAACGCGTGCCAGCTGATGCGCTGGCATTTTCATCCGATGGGCTTCGAAGGGAGCATGGACGCCCCCGGTAGCATGGTTGCCCGCCTGTTCGACCGGGCCAGCGGCGAGACGCTGATCGCGATCGCTGGCATTCCCTGCGCTACGGTGATGAACGCCGCCGATGTGGAGCGAATCATTGAGGCGGTGGAGGCTGAGCTGGAGTGTTTTGTGCCGCCTCTGTCGTTGCGGGCCTGAACGATTGCCCCAAACCAGTGAGATCCAACTGTGGGAGGGGGCTTGCCCTCGATAGCGTTGGGTCAGTCATTACAAGGTCGAATGACACACCGCAATCGGGGGCAAGCCCCCTCCCACATTTAGATCGCCTTCATGCCGATTAACCGCGTTGATCGTCGAAGAATGCTTTCCTGCCGTCTACTCGCTCCGACGCCTTTGGCACATTCACCGCCTGGCCTTCCGCCTTTTCCACATACCAATAACAGTGGCTGACCGCTCGAGTGATGCCGACATAGGCCAGGCGCAGCACTTCGTCTTTTTGGGCGTTGTCGTACGCCTCGCTGTCGCCGTCCCTGCCCAGGCCCGCCATGCGGTAGACCTGGTTCTTGTAAGGCGAGCTGGTCAGGTGTTGGCAGTCCCCGAGTAGAAACACCGCATCCGCCTGCAGGCCTTTGGCGCTGTGGTAGGTCAGCTGTTTCAGCCTGCGCGCCTGCGGTGGCAAACTCGAATCCAGATTAACTACCGCCTGAATATGCTCTTGTATCAACAGCTTATCGCTGCTTTTTCGATACAGCATTAATACTGTATCGCCCCGCTGATAGTGCTCGATCAACTGCCGGGCCAACGCCGCATCGTCGCGCTCCAGCACCATCACCGGCACCAAGGGCCTGGGCTCGCCAGCGGCCTTCGCCTTCTTGCCGGGAATGGCCGGGGCACTGCGCACGATGTGCTCGGCAGCGTCGATGATGTGTTGGTGGCTGCGGTAATTCTCACTCAGCATGACGCGGGTGGTGCTCGGCGAGGTGAACTCCTTGTTGAATTCCATGAAGTACTTGGGCGAGCTACCGCGCCAGCCATAGATGGACTGCCAGTCATCCCCTACGCACAGCAACGATGAACGCTGCGCCCCGCGACCAACGTGCATGGCCGGGCCACGGCTGCGGATTTCACGCAGGCTGGCGCGGATCCACGAGACGATCTGCGGCGACACATCCTGGAATTCGTCGATCATCAGGTGCGACATCGGCCGCAGCAGCGCATCGCTGAGCAGCTTGAGATTCTCGGGGGTGTTTTCGCCAAACAACGAAAACATGCGGTTGTAGGTCATGATCGGCGGCGATTGCTCAAGCAAGTGGTCTTCCAGGGCTTTCCAGAAAATACCCAGGGCCTCGAAGAACAAGCGGTCCGGATCGTCTTTGGCGAAGCTCATCCGGCCCACGGCGGTGGACACATCCAACCCGAGGTTCTCGATAAAGCCGGCGGCCATGACGAAGCTGTCGAGGAGCGGCGCCGAGGCAAGCTCGCCCTTGACCTTGTAATCAAACCCGGGCCCGGCCGTGGCATCGCCCGCCAGGCAACTTAACAATCGCTTTGAAGATTCATAGCTTTCTATCCATATCAATGGCTTACGACAGAAAGCTTGAAACAGAGTGCGCTTTACCGCCCACTCTGCGCGCACGGATAGCTTGGCATTTGGCCGACTGATCTGGGGGTTTTCCCGCGAATCGAAGCCCAGCACTACCCAGGCGTCCAGTTCAGGGATATAGCCATGGCAGTGAAACTGCGCGCCATTGATCTCAAACGTTTGCCGGCTCGGTTCGATGCCCTTGATGGGCCAGGCGCCAGCACGAAACCACAGGTCCTCGATGACGTCACAGAGTTCTTCGTCACGCTTGGCCGCCAATTCCGTGACCGCCACGCGCTTTTGCACATCGGGATGATCACGCTCCAGTTCCTTGAGCTGCAGCCCATGGCGTGCCAGCGGTGCGATCAACTCGCGAAAACGCGCATGGCGGCCGTGCAAGCGGTGGTAACACGCGTTCATCTGCTGGCGCTGGGCGTCGTTGATGCGCAGGTCGAACGGGTTGCTGTCGGCATCCTCGAACCCGGCGCTGAGGTTCTCGAAGGCTTGCAGTCGCTCAAAGCCCGGCAGGCTGCGCACCATCGGCAGGATGCGTGAGTGAAAGGTGCGCACCACCGCCTGGGCCTCTTTATGGTCAAGGGGTTGGCCCCATAAGCTGAGAATGTGCATGAGCTTTTGGATGAAGTCTTTGCGCGATTCGCGAGTAAACGTCACCACGGTCATCGAACTCAACTCGAAGCCCAGGTAATGGGTGAGCAGCAGGATGCGCAGCACCAGAGAGGTCGACTTACCCGCGCCGGCACCGGCAATCACCGAAGTGGACGGCGTGTCGCTGAAGATCATCTTCCACTGCGCCGCACTGGGCTGGGCGTGTGCCGGCAGCAAACGTGCGACGTCGGCCTTGATGCGCTTTTTTATGTCAGCCGTGAGCGGCAATCGCCAGTCATCGAACAGGCTGTCATCAATGCCTGGCGCACGGGGTTCATCGGACCGGAAATCGCGGATCAGCAAGACTTGCCGGCCCTCCTCCAACCCGTCCGCCTTGCCCTCGCGGTAACCATATTCCACCCCGGCTTCATGCCCGCTGCGAAAACCGTCGGCCTGGCCATGCAACCACGAAAACCGGTGCTGAGCGCGCAAACGCGTGAGGCCGTGGCCGAACAGGCGCGCGGCAAGCCGTTTCAGTAGCGGCATTTCAGCCAGGGGGCGCAGTTCAGGGGGCAGATCAGGCTGTGGGTGCGGCACGCGGACTCCTGCGATGAGCTAGGGTTTTACAGTGCGCCATGGTCGCCGGAATTGCCGCTCAGTTCCAGCCAAATGCTTTGATCTCATGCGGTTAGGCGATGAAGTGAAAGTTGATACCTGAAATAAACATCAAATAAACAGATAGGAATCAGGCATTTTTTACGCTTTTTATCGATCATGCACTGATAGACCATAGGGCTATCCACAGGAGACGATCATGCTTGTACTTCGACCCTTCAACACCCTGGGCGGCGCCCACCATGGCTGGCTCGACGCCCATCATCACTTTTCATTTGCCGAATACCATGACCCCGAGCGTATGCACTGGGGCAACCTGCGGGTGTGGAACGACGACATCATTGCGCCGGGCAGCGGCTTCCCGCAGCACGCACACCGCGACATGGAAATCATCACCTACGTGCGTGAAGGCGCGATCAGTCATGCCGACAACCTGGGCAACAAGGGCCGTACCGAGGCTGGCGACGTACAGGTGATGAGCGCTGGCACCGGGATCGCTCACAGCGAATACAACCTGGAAGCCACGCCGACCGAGATCTTCCAGATCTGGATCATCCCGAATGAGGCCGGCCTGCCGCCCTCCTGGGGCGCCAGGCCGTTCCCACAGGGTGCGCGCGTAGGCTTCGTGACCCTGGCCAGCGGCAAGGCCGGAGACACGCAAAGCCTGCGCATTCGTGCCGATGCACGCCTGGTGGCGGCTAATCTGAAGGCCGGGGAAAGTGCCGAGTATCGGCTGGACAGCGGCCGCCGGGCGTACCTGGTGCCGGCAACGGGGACGATTGAAGTCAACGGCTTGCGTGCACAGGCTCGAGACGGGGTGGCGGTTGCGGATGAGCAGGTGTTGCGGGTGACGGCGATTGAAGACAGCGAGATTGTGTTGGTTGATCTCGCCTGATCTCAAGCCTTGTTGGCCTCTAATGTGGGAGGGGGCTTGCTCCCGATGGCGGTGAATCAGCATCGAATATATCGACTGACACATCGCCATCGGGGGCAAGCCCCCTCCCACATGGGTGTTGCGTGATTACTGGGAGATCGCTCCGTCTACCAGTACCTGAGCCTCTTCCACCAGCTGCTTGAGGTGATCTTCGCCGATAAAGCTCTCGGCATAGATCTTGTAGATGTCCTCGGTGCCCGATGGACGGGCGGCGAACCAGCCGTTTTCGGTCATCACTTTCAAGCCGCCGATCGCCTGGTTGTTACCCGGCGCGTGGCTGAGGATCTGCTGGATGCTTTCGCCGGCCAATTGCGTGGACGTCACCTGCTCCGGCGACAGTTTGCCCAGCAGGGCTTTTTGCGCTGGCGTGGCCTTGGCATCGACGCGGATGGCAAAGGGTTCGCCGAGGGCGTCGGTCAGGCCGCGATAGATCTGACTCGGGTCCTGGCCTTTGCGCGAGGTCATTTCGGCCGCAAGCAAAGCCGGGATCAGGCCGTCCTTGTCGGTGCTCCAGACCGTACCGTCCTTGCGCAGGAACGAAGCCCCGGCGCTTTCTTCGCCACCAAACCCCAGCGAACCATCAAACAAACCGTCAGCAAACCATTTGAAGCCCACCGGCACTTCGTACAAACGCCGACCGATGCGTGCGGCGACGCGATCGATCAGGCCACTGCTGACCACAGTTTTACCCACCGCCGCATCGGCGCGCCAGTCAGGACGGTTCTGGAACAGATAATCGATGGACACCGCCAGGTAGTTATTCGGCGCCAACAGCCCGCCGGACGGGGTCACGATACCGTGACGGTCGTGGTCCGGGTCGCAGGCAAACGCCACATCGAAGCGCTCCTTGAGGCCGATCAGGCCCTGCATGGCGTAGCTGGAAGACGGGTCCATGCGGATCTGGCCGTCCCAGTCGACGCTCATGAAGCGGAAAGTAGCGTCGACTTCGGTGTTGACCACCTCCAGGTTCAGCCGGTAGTGCTCGGCAATCGCCGACCAGTAGCGCACCCCTGCTCCGCCCAGCGGGTCGACGCCCAGGCGCAGGCCGGCGCTGCGGATGGCGTCCATGTCGATCACATTGACCAGGTCGGCCACGTAGCTGTTGAGGTAATCATGCCGGTGCGTGGTATCGGCCTTCAGCGCCTGGGCGTGGGTGATGCGCTTGACCCCGGCGAGCTTGTTGGCCAGCAGCTCGTTGGCCTTGGCTTCGATCCACTTGGTGACATGGGTATCGGCCGGGCCACCGTTAGGCGGGTTGTACTTGTAGCCGCCACTTTGCGGCGGGTTGTGGGACGGCGTGATGACGATACCGTCCGCCAGCCCGCTGGTGCGGCCACGGTTGTAGCAGATGATCGCGTGGGAAATTGCCGGCGTGGGTGTGTATTCGTCGCCCTCGGCGAGCATCACGTGCACGCCATTGGCGGCGAGCACTTCCAGCGCGCTGGCGCCGGCCGGCGTCGACAGTGCGTGGGTGTCCAGGCCGACAAACAACGGGCCGTCGATGCCCTGGGCCTGGCGGTACAGGCAGATGGCCTGGCTGATCGCGAGCACATGCCGTTCGTTGAAGCTCAGCTCGAACGAGCTGCCACGGTGCCCGGAGGTACCAAAGGCCACGCGCTGGGTGGAGATCGCTGCATCAGGCTGGCCGGTGTAATAGGCCGTGACCAGTCGCGGGATGTCCACCAGCAACTGGGCTGGCGCCGGCTTGCCCGCAAAAGGACTGATAGTCATGCATAAACCTCGAGAAAAATAAGGATTCGGAAAAATGACAGTTTACGGTGACTTGGACTACGGCGCGACGGTATCGATCCCACAACTAATATAGAAATTTCATACGCGTCAAATCTGCGCCTGCTGCAGTGCCTCGGCCAATGCATCCAAGGCGATGTCCAGGTTCGGGTGCCCGCTGAACGCATGCCCCAGGCGCATATGCTGGTGATGCAGACCGCTGAGACTGAACAGCTCACCGGGGGCGATCACCACCTGCTGCGTGACCATGCGCTGGAACACATGGCGCATGTCCACTGCCGCCGTCGACTGCAACCAGAAACTCGCGCCGGCGACGGGCATCCGATAGCTCACCCGCCCCTCCAGACGCACCTCCAGGCGCAGGCTCATGGCCAAGGCCTGCTCACGCAGGCGCTGGCGTAACGTCTGCACATGCTGGTCATACCGTCCGCTTTCGTACAAGCGGGCAATGGCGCGCTGACGAATCGACGACAACCGGAATGCACGCAATAAAAACTGACGCTGCAGCTCGCGGCTCAGCTGGCGCGACAGTACAAAACCAAACGGTGCTTCCGGGCCAAGGATCTTCTCGAACGAGGAGAACACTATCAGCCGTTCAGGGTCGACCAGGTGCCGCAGGGGCACGGAGGACGGTGCGAAGCTCAGTTCGCCAAAGGTGTCATTCTCCAGCAGCCAGCAGCCGAATCGGTCCAGCAACTGCGCCACCTGCATGCGCTCCTGAACCGACAGCACACTGCCCGACGGCATGCTCACCGCCGATGACAGCACCACCAGGTGCACCGGCTCGTGGCTGAGCAGGTGTTCAAAGGTGCTCAGATCGAAGCGGCCGTCGGCGAGCCAGGGCAATTCGATTACCCGCACGCCGGCCCCCTGCAACAGGCGCAAGACCAGGTAATCGCAGGGTGATTCGGCCACCACCACGGTGCCCTTGAGGCCCAGGGCGTCAATCAGGATCTCCAGGACGCCACGCACGTCGGCGCCGATATACACCTCGTCCGCCTGCCAGCAGCGCGTGGGCGATGAGGTATAACGTGCCGCCAGCGCCGCGCGCAGCTCCCAGACGCCGCAGGGTTGCGAGTGGGTTTGCAGGTGGTGCGGATAGCGGCGGATCAGTTGGCGCTCCAGTGAAAGCAACGCACCATCGAGTGAGCCCAGCAGCGCCGGTTCGTCGCCACTGAGTACCACCATGCCAGGCCGCCGCGCTGCCGCGTAAAGGCGCTCAAGCAAGTCCCCACTCGTGGCCACTGGCGCGTTGGCGGCCACCGGCCAGGCAAAGTAGCCGGACTTGGCCACCGAGTAGATCCGCCCTTCCTTTTCCAATATCGAGTAGGCGTACTGGATCGTCGAGATCGATACCTTCAAGCGGGTCGACAACTGCCGCAGGGACGGCAGCTTTACCGGTTTTTCCAGGCTGACTTCGTTGATCAGGTTGATCATGTAGCGATACACCGCCTGGTAGGCAAAATCCGCTTGCCGCTCCCCGCGCAGTTTCATGAGCGCCCGCCCGGGTTCGCACGCACAGGCACGCGGCTAACGCCCCGACACTTGCGCAATCTGCGCCTGCGCCCCACGCCGTTTGCGCGCCTGGGTACCACGACCCGCCTGCTGAGGACGCTTGCGGTACAGGTTTTGTAACAGAGGCAATGGCAGGCCGCTGGTGTCAATCAGCCACTGCTGCAGCATATCTGCGGCGGGCTTGCCCTGCAGCGCCTTGTGCAACTCGGGAAGCCCCACCAGCATGCCGGGGTGGCATTGGCGCAGGTAACCCTCGAGGCGCTCGCCATGATGGATGAAGGGCGAGAACAACAGGCAAGTCAACTGGCCCTCGTCCAGGCCGAAGAATTCCTGGGCATAGGTCGTCGACAATATGCGCCCATCGTGGCCGCCCAATGCGTCGATCAAGGTGTCTGGAATGTGTCGACGGCTCATCGCGTCCCTCGCCTGCCGCACAAAAGCCTCGACGCCTTCGCCGTAGGACAGCTCACGCAGGCATTGGGCCTGCAACCCGTGCAGATGCGCCATGAGCAACGGGTTGGGATAGTCAGGATGACTGAAGTGAAAGTCGAACGGGTCCGGTTTGTGGGCCAGGAACTCGGTGAGCAGCGGTGACGCGGCAACGTCGACCTCGTCGAGCAGGTCGGCAACCCCGATATAAGCCACATGGCGGTGCCCGCCACGGCCCGGGCTCTGGGCCTCCACGTATTGCTCGCCGTAGAGGTCGCGGTAGCAACCGGTACTCCATTCTTCCATGCGCGCAAACAGAATGTTGAGCGACGCGGGCCGGCGCGGCGGGACAGCGACACCCGCGGCCAGGGCCGAACGCTTCAGCCAGGCCAGGTATTGGCTTTGCTTGCGCGCAGTGTCGCCGCTGACCAGCGCATGCACGCCGCCGTTCCACGTGCTCACACGCTGGTAGAAATCCCCCAGGGCCAGGTAAGTGTCAGTGCACAGCGTGGCACGCACGTCCCCGGACGTCAGGTGCCCGATCATCAGCCGGTCGCGTTGGTTGACCTCACGACCGGCGCTGGAAGCGGGCCGCTGATGATTGAAAGGCTGCACCTCCTGATTTTCCACCATCAGGACCTCCACCCGAGGGTCATCGTGAAAAAACAGCGCGCTATAGCCCTCATTCAACCTGCCCAGTGTGGCCTGGGTCATCCCTGCATGCCGCAGCGTCGCCACGCGCAGGTGAAAGGTCTTGGGCGTACGGCCGGCGATGCTCAACTGCGCCGCGCGCAGCAGCGCCAACGTATAACTGCTGACTTCGCCGCCGCCGTGGGCGATCAATACTTTATAGGTACCCACATGTTCCATGCCGCCTGCCGCCACCACGATTCGCTGGATCAACAATTGAAGTGCAGTCCGTTCGGCGCGTGTGAAGTGCCCCATCAAACGTTGCAGAACTTGCTGATAAACATAGTTCATGGCTTGTTCGTGAATTGCGCTCATTGTTCTACTACCTGAGTTGAAATATCAGTTTCAAGCAACTCTGCGACGTCGTTGCCTGACCCATTACATCTGTAGGTCTGTCTTGCGCGGCAGGGCATAAGAATGATTAAACATTAGCAGCCTGCTACAAAATTACCGGAGCGGACACCCGAGTCGCGGGCAACCCGTCCCACAGACAGACGCGCTAACCCGCAGTCGCGTGTGCTCAAGTGGCAGCTCCTAGGAATGTTCCGACACTATCCTACAGCGCGTTAACTAATTAATTAGCGAAACCTCCGACAAATAATAAATCACCCACTTAATCTGGCTTCTTGCAAGAAGAAGGGATGTTTCGAACGTTTTTTTCGACGGGCAAGGTAACGCCTCGTTAGTTTACTGATGCAAGACAGTAATGTCGGGCAGCTGATCATTGCTCAATCCTTGAGATGATGGTTAAGCCGCAATTATCGGCACTCAACTAATGATTAATAGATACAGAACCGCGCAGGAAAGCAGTTCAGATGATCTGCGGCGCGAACTTCAGTGACGCCCACACAACAGCGCCGCGCTGGATTTCAGGGCGGCATAAGGGCCAGAGGTATTGTTTGCAGGGCGCAACGCCCTCGGAGTGGCTCAACCCTTTCGCGGGTTAAGCCCTGACAAATGGCGCATCTGCTGCATCCGCGCAGACGCTGGAGTATTCATTTGCGAATACTCCTACAGCTCAAACAGCTTCAACCTGCAACGCAACTCGTTCGCGGCACGGGCATTCGTCCATATAGCGGTGGGCTTCGACGAATTGACTGAACGGAAACACCGTGGTTTTCAACGGCACCAGTACCCGGTCGGCAGTCAGTTGGTTGATATCCCGCAAGGCGCGCTGCAACGCAACCTGGTCCTGAATGATGCCCAACTCCGGCTTGCCGGTGAAGTTGCCGATGCAATGCACGAAAAACTGAATATTCTTCTGGAACGCGGCGCAGGCCGGGAAAGGTGTCTGGTTACCGCCTTGCAGGCCATATAACACCAGGCTGCCACGCGGCGCCAGCACATCACCGAGCAGCGACATCTGCGGCCCGCCCAGGCCGTCGAACACCACATCGACTCCACGGTCACCCGTGATTTTGTTGATTTGCATGAGCAGGTCCTGCTCTTCGGTGACGATGACCTTTTCCGCCCCCAACGACAGCAGGTATTCACGCTCCGCGCTGTCTTTGGTCGCGGCAATCACCCGTACCCCCAAGGCTTTGCCCAACTGCACGAACGAAGGCCCGGCGCAGTGGCTGGCATCGGTCACCAGAGCAAATTGCCCAGGCTTGACCCGCGCCAGGTCCATGTAGGCAAAGTAGGCAATCAGCAGCGGCGTGTAATGCACACTCGCTTCAATGGGGCTCAAGACATCCGGGTAACGGGTCAGGGCCGAACGGGGCAGGACGATCTGCTCGCCATACACCGGGTAATCGTTAGGACTTTCGGCAGGAAAACTGGCGACCTTGTCGCCCACCGCCAAGTCATCCACGCCGTCGCCCAGGGCGACAACCACGCCGGCCATTTCATGACCCAGGCCAGACGGCAGGCGTGCATGGGACGACGCCAGGTTCTGGCGCCACAAAACGTCGTACCAGCTGATACCAATCGCGTCGACACGCACCTGCACTTCGCCCGGTGCGGGCTGCGCGGTTGCATGCTCTTCGCATTTGAGCACCTCGGCCGGACCAAACTTGTGAAAACGAATCGTGCGGGACATCGCAAACCTCGTCAAAGTAACCTCTAATGCCATGAACTCTATCTGGGCTTTCCCGGTAAGACCACCGGTCGCCATTAATAGTCGACATGTCTGTCATTGATTCCGCATGTGAGGCATAGACCTCAGCTATCGTAGGAAAACTCAATTATCTTGTGCAGAGTACCAGCCTTTCCCCGTAAGATTCATGCCGGTCATGCTTCTGAACGGAACCTTGGAGGTTCTGGATATGGCCGCTCTCGTCAAGTTCGCTGACTCTTCCAGGACACAAGATGAACCGTAACGACCTGCGTCGTGTCGACCTTAACCTCTTGATCGTATTCGAAACCTTGATGCACGAGCGCAGCGTGACCCGCGCCGCCGAGAAACTGTTTCTCGGCCAGCCGGCCATCAGCGCGGCCTTGTCACGCCTGCGCGGGCTGTTTGACGACCCGCTGTTCGTACGCACCGGGCGCAGCATGGAACCAACGGCCCGCGCCGTGGAAATCTTCGCCCTGCTCTCCCCGGCCCTGGACTCGATTTCCACCGCCGTCAGCCGCGCCGCCGAATTCGATCCAGCTACCAGCACTGCGGTATTCCGTATCGGCCTGTCCGATGACGTGGAATTCGCCCTGCTGCCGCAATTGCTCAAACGCCTGCGCGCCGAAGCCCCCGGCATCGTGCTGGTGGTGCGTCGCGTCAACTACATCCTGATGCCCGGCTTGCTGGCCTCCGGCGAAATATCCATCGGCGTCAGCTACACCGCCGACCTGCCGGCCAATGCCAAGCGCAAGGTCCTGCGCCGCAGCCTGCCGAAACTGCTGCGCGCCGACAGCGTACCCGGCCCACTGAGCCTGGACGACTTCTGCGCCCGCCCGCATGCCTTGGTATCGTTTGCCGGTGACCTGAGCGGGTTTATCGACGAAGAGCTGGAAAAGCTCGATCGCAAACGCCACGTCGTGCTGGCCGTGCCGCAGTTCAATGGGCTGGGCACGTTACTGGCAGGCACCGACATCCTCGCCACCGTACCGGATTACGCGGCAGAGGCGCTGACCTCGGCGGGGGGTTTGCGAGCTGAAGACCCGCCGCTGCCGGTGCGTTCGTTCGAACTGCATATGGCGTGGCGTGGGTCGCAGGATAATGATCCGGGGGAGCGGTGGTTGCGGTCGCGGATTCAGATGTTTTTTGGGGACCCCGATAGCTTGTAATGGAATTCCACTAAAGTCCAAAAAAGCCTTTATTAACATAAGGTTATGTCGAAATTTAATTCATTCACGTCCGCCCAGTTCCACTGGACTCCAGCGCCCATGGGGCAAGATTTTCCTTCTCTGGGCAGGCTGGCACAGCGTGTAATCCATTTTTCCACTGTTCATCACTGACTCAGCGAAGCATCAATGGGGATATCCAGGGTAAACGTGGCGCCTTGTCCGGCGCCGTCGCTGTGTACAGTCAAGCGGCCACCCATTTCCTGCGCAGCCAGTGCACAGCTGTGCAGGCCGAAGCCGTGGCCCTCTTTGCGCGTGGTGAAGCCATGCGAAAAGATCCGCGCCAGGTGTTCTGGCGTAATCCCGCTGCCGTTGTCGGTCACCGAAATACGCAGCCCTGATGAGTCAACGAGGGCGGCATCGAGCGTGACGCATGGGCTGCGATCGGCCACGCCTTCCACCGCGTGCTTGGCATTGCTGATCAGGTTCACCAGAATCAGCAGCACACGGTGACGGTCCAGCGCGAGCAGAGGCACATCGGCAATTTCCTTGACCACCGTCACCCCCTGACGCTCCAGCGAGCCGGCGCTCATGCGCAAGGCATCATCGATTAATGCGCTGACCGACACTGTCTCCACGACACTGACAGCAACCGCATAGGACTGCTGGGCAGCGACAATGGTTTTGATGTGGTCAATACCCTTGGTGAGTTGCCCGAGCTCTTCGACAATGCCTTTTTGCTCTGCCGTCACCACCCGCGCCAGCTTGAGCAGGTAGTCGGGCAGCATCTTGCCTTTGGGGTCCTGGGTAAGAAAATCGCTCAGGTCGTTGACGTGTTCGTTCATCAGTTGAGCGACCTTGCCCAGGCCATGGACTTTGGATGCGCGCAACTGGTTGCTGACCAGGTCTGCCGAAACGTTCACGCTGTTGAGGACGTTGCCGACGTTGTGCAGCACAGCCGTGGCGATTTCGGCCATGCCCGCCTGGCGCGATTTGGCATGCAGTTCGCTTTGCACCTGGCTCATGCGCAGCGCCGCGCGAACGCGAGCCTTGAGCTCCAGCGGCGAGAAGGGTTTGGCGATGTAGTCATCGGCGCCACTTTCCAGCCCTGAAACGCAGGCGTCACCGCCGCCGCGGGCGGTCACCAGGATTACGGGCAAATGGGCAAAACCGGTGCTGGCCTTGATTCTGGCGGTCAGGCCGAAGCCGTCGAGCAGCGGCATCATCACATCCGAAACGACGACATCGATCGGTCGACGCTGCAGGAGCGCCCAGGCCTGCTCTCCATCCGTTGCGGTGGCGACACTGTAGTCGTCGTGCAAAAGCTCGGTGAGATAGCTGAGCATTTCCGGGCTGTCGTCTACCACCAGCACTCTGGGCCGCGAGGCGTGTTCCGGGGGCTGCTCCTCGCCTGCGTCTGGCGTTGGAGCGCCCTGGTGGCCGTCGTCAAAACGCAGGTGGCGCTGCTCGGTTGAGCTTGTTGTGCTCAGTGACGGCTGCTCGTACAGAGTGCCGCCTTCGGTCGCTACCCTGTCTTGCTCGGCCCCCAGCGGAAGTCGAACAAAGAAACACGAGCCCCGTCCGGGCTCGCTGTTGACGCCGACTTCGCCGCCCATCAATTCGACCAAATCCTTGACCAGGGCCAGGCCGATGCCTGTGCCGCTGTAGTGGCGCGTGGCGGAATTATCGATCTGGGAAAAGCGCTGGAACAGCAGCGGCAGTTTGTCGGGCGCGATGCCAATCCCCGAGTCGTGCACTGCCAGTTCAAATCGCTCGCCATCGATCGGCGTCACTGCCAGGTGCACCGTACCGCCAGCAGGCGTGAACTTGATGGCATTGCTCACAAGGTTGAGCAGGATCTTCTCGAAGTGTCGGGGGTCCAGGAACGCGGTGCCGAGCGCGGGGTCGATGCTGCAGGTCAAGGTGCAACCCTTGCCCTCGGCCACCATGGCGGCATCCTCGGCCAGCACCCCCACCGCTTTGTTCAAATCAACCGACGTTGGACACAACTCAAACTTGCCCGCTTCAGCCTTGGAGAAATCGAGGATATCGTTCACCCGGTTCATCAGGCGCAGCGCATTGCGTTGGGCGCGCTCGATCTGCACGCGCCAATCCACGGGCGGGGTGGCCGCCGCCGAGAGCTGCTCCAGGGGCGCGAGAA
The DNA here is from genome assembly GCF_003852275.1 of Pseudomonas sp. R4-39-08. Classification (NCBI taxonomy): domain Bacteria; kingdom Pseudomonadati; phylum Pseudomonadota; class Gammaproteobacteria; order Pseudomonadales; family Pseudomonadaceae; genus Pseudomonas; species Pseudomonas sp. R4-39-08. The sequence continues at coordinate 2,920,954 of NZ_CP027733.1, read as the reverse complement.
TGAGGGTCAGGGGGGTGCGCAATTCGTGGCTGACCGTGGCCACGAAATCGCTCTTCGCCTGGTTGGCCGTCTCGGCCTGGTTGCGCGCCTGGATAAGTTCGACGGCTTGCGCTTCCAGCACTTCGGTCTGTTGGTGCAGCGTATCGGTGCGTTCGGCGACCATTCTCTCCAAAGAGGCCTGGACGTGCTGTCGCTCGGTTTCGGCCTCGGCCTCCAGCACCCGGATGCGCAGGGCATTCTCCTGGAACACCCGAACGGCGCGGGTCATGATGCCAATCTCGTCGCCGCGTCCGACGCTGGCGATCTCGGCATGCAGGTCGCCGGCCGCAAGCCGACGCATGACCGAGGCCAGTGCCACGATGGGCTGCGCGACAAATCGCGACGTGCTCCAGGCAATGGCGCCGGCCAGCAGGATGGCGACGATAACCGCAATGATCGTCGCAAGCATGCCGCGATCATTGTGGACCAGGGCGTCGGAGCGCGCTTGACCCGCGAAGCGCGCAACCAACAGGCCGGCGCTGCGGGCCTCGTTGCGAACCTGGTCGCGCGCGTCGCTCAAGGCGTTGCTCGCCTGATGGAACCTGGCGAATGCCGCCCGGTAGCCGGCAATCTGCTCGTTGACAGTCAGCGGCGTAGCCGTGGCTTGCAGCCCCACGGAGGAAGGAAGCACCCGAGAGAGACGGAGTAGCTCGTCCAGGAGGGTGCCGACGGCGCCGGCGATCTCGGCCGACGGTGACAGACGAAACGACAGGGTCTGCGCTTCCAGGGTCGCCACACGCTCGGCGAAACGCTTGGATAACGCCGCTGCATTGTGCAGCAAACCGGTGGCTGCCTGAATGTCGCTGGCGTCATGGGCAACGTCCCCATCCACATCACTCAACAGCGCCTCGAGGCGCCCGGCCACATCTCCCACGGCGGAGAGATGCCGCAAAACTTCCTCTGCGCGTAGCCTGGGTGCCTCGCCAAGACGCTCTATCGCCACACTGGCAGCCGCGAGCGCCGCGGCCAACTGGTCGAGGACCTCGCTCTCCTGTGGCGTCCCCATCACCTCGCGCAACTGTTCGACCAGGGGCTGGAGTGCCGCGCAGGCATTACGCACCGCAGTCGCGGCGCCCCCGTCACCGGTCACCAGCATCCTGGCCACGTTGGCGGTGATGAGCCGTTCGCCGTTGCGCAGGACATCGAGGATGCGGTGGGCACTTTCGATGTTGCTCACCCGCGCCTGGTGCTCAACGGCGCGAGCGTCGACCGCCTTCAACCCATCGGCGATGCCCTGTTCGACGAGGGTCGTCGCCTCTCGCATCCGGCCGTAATGGGCGGTCATGTTCTCCGTTTCGCCATCCATGGTCAGGCTCGCCGCGCGCAAGGCGGCGATCGCGGCGGCGAGCCGCTCCAGACTGCCCTTGAGCGATTCCGCCTCGGCCGCCGGAATGGCGGTGAGGCCAGCGATAGCCGTCGCCACCCTGCCCTCGGCCTGGGACAAGCTTTCCTGATCGCGGGTGGCAATGAAGTTTTCCACCCGCCCGGTGGCCGCGTTGACCGACGCCAGAATTTCTGCGGAATGACTGGCCGAGTCCACCGCGCGTACCATGCCTCGCAAGCCGTAGAGGTTCACCAGAGACACCGTCAACATCAGGAACACCAGGGCGGCGACCGCCAAGCCAATTTTGACGGCAATGGGCCGATCACTGACGGGTTTGAATATCAACATGGCGCCCCGCAGCCGCGCCCCCCGCCCGCCACTACTTCGCAACTTCCGGCAAAGGTGCCGGCGGCGCCGTGTGGTTGGCGGCCGCGTCGATCATCGCCGCAACGGAAGCCTGGCTGTAGAGCGGATTGGCGGCGCCGCCCACCGGCATTCTGGCGAGCCAGGCGTCGAGGTCTTTCGCATCGATACGCACCAGCGGTACTTCGACGAACTTCGGCACCTGCTTGCCCGCCAGCACCTGCTGGGCCACCCAGAACCCCACCTGGGAGACACTTGGAGAAGCGGAAACGGAGACGGTCTCGTAGCCGTTGGCATCGCGCTCCTGTTGCCACAGGGTGAGTTCGTCCTGACGATTCCCCATCACGATGATCGGCAAAGGGCGCCCCGCCGCCTTGAACGCCATGGCCGCGCCATAACCGTCGCCCCCCTGAGTAGCAACGGCATCAATGTCGGGCAGCGATGGCAACGCCAGCGCCACCTCCTTGCGTGCGACAGACTCCGTCCAGTTCCCGTACACGGTCTTGGCGAACCTCAGGCCCGGATAGTCACTGGCGGCCTTGCGAATGCCGTCGCTGATATTTTTATCGGTGGCATCGCCGGCAATGCCGCGGATTTCCAACAGTGTCCCTTTGCCCTTGAGGCGCTCGGCAATGTAATCCACTTCCACGCGGCCCATGGCGGACCAGTTGTAGTCCACCGTATAGACACAGGGTTCGGTGACCAGGCTGGCCATGACCACCACCACGATGCCGGCGTTGCAGGCATCGCGGATCACCCCGTTGAGGGCCGTGTCGGACGCGGCCAGGATGACGATGGCGTTGACGCCGTTGACGATCATCTCCTGAATATGGGCCGCTTGTTCCGAGGCCGAGTTATTGGCGCTGACCACCGGAGCCTCGCGGATCAAGCCTTCTTTTTGCGCCTGGAGCGCAATCTCCTGCCAGTTGCGCACCATCACCTTGCGAAAATCACTGCCTGCGTAGGAGTTGCTGAAGGCAATGCCATAGCTTGCGGTAGGGCCGCCGGCGATACCACCGTCGGCGGCCTGGACCGGGTTGGCGGCAATCATCACTAGCCCACCCAGGCAGCCGGCAAAGCGCCACATGATTGTGTGGATCGGTTGAGCCTTCATGCCGTCCTCCATCGCGCCCGGGATTGACCCACCGTCATCCCTCTACACCTGCCGACAGCCTGTCGATGAAGCCATTTCAGCGGGTCGGACTGCTCGTTCGGCCAGTGCAACAATAGAACCGGGTATGAAGAACCAGACATGTACAGACTCCTTTCCTTGGCGGACGACAACTGAAGCCAGTACATGGCCTGAGGTGGGAATGAGCATAGTCTCAACAGACCTGCTGCGCGCGAAATCGAGCTGACTCCCCCCATGGACTGGACGAGCGCTCGGGGATCTAGCGATACCCCCGCGCCTGGACATCGAACAACTCGGCATAGCGCCCAGCCGCCGCCATCAGCTGGTGATGGCTGCCCTCCTCCAGGATTCGCCCGCCGTCCAGCACGATGATGTGGTCGGCATTGCGCACGCTGGAGAATCGATGGGAAATCAGCAACGTCATGCGGCCCTTGGCGTGTTCGCGAAAGTGCTCGAACACCGCCGCCTCGGCGCCGGCGTCCAGCGCGGCCGTGGGCTCGTCAAGAATCAGCAGATCCGCCTCCTGGCGCATATACGCGCGTGACAAGGCAACTTTCTGCCATTGGCCACCCGACAACTCCTGGCCGCCAAGCCAGCGCCCTAACTGTGTGCCGTAGGTTTTGCTCAGGCGCTCGATGAATTCGGCGGCCACCCCCTGGGTTGCGGCAGTGCGCCAGCGCGCCTCGTCGTTCAGCGCATCGACGTCACCCACTCCAAGGTTCTCGCCGACGGTCATCTGGTAGCGGATGTAATCCTGGAAAATCACCCCAGTGCGCTGGCGCAGTGTCTGTTCATCCCAGTCTTGCAAGTCGCTGCCATCCAGCAGAATGCGCCCCTCGTGCGGGGTGTAAAGGCGCGTGAGCAGTTTGATCAGGCTGGTTTTGCCCGAGCCATTTTCGCCCACCAGAGCCAGGCTTTGCCCCGGCGCCAGGTGCAGGTTGATATCAGTCAATGCCGGCCGCTCAGCGCCTGGGTAACTGAACCCCACGTGCTCGCAGCGCAGACCGTCGCCGGGACGCGCGCCCTGGGTAAGCCGGCCACTTGGCACGACCACCGGGGTTAGCAGGTACTCATAAAGGTCCGACAGAAACAGACTGTCGTCATACAGGCCGGCAATCGCGCTGAGGCTGGCGGTGATCGCGCTTTGCCCCTGCTTGAACAGCACGATGTACATGGTCATCTGTCCCAGGCTGGTCTGGCCGCGCACGGTGTCCAGCACCACCCAGGCGTAAGCCACATAAAACGCCGCGGTGCCCAGCAGGCCCAGGGCAAAGCCCCAGGCATCCCGGCGCACCGTCAACTGGCGGTCTTCGGTGTACAAGCGCCGGGCGTTGTCGCGGTAGCGCTTGAGGAACAGCGGCGCCAGGCCGAACAGCTTGACCTCTTTGGCATGGGTCTCGTGGGACAGCAGCGATTCCAGGTAATTCTGCTGACGGGTCTCGGGCGCGCGCCGGTGGAACAGGCGAAACGCATTGCCCGAAAAATGCGTCTCGGCGAAGAACACCGGTAAGGCGCCGACCACCAGAATCACCAGCGCCCACGGCGAAAAGTGCACTAACAGCACGGCAAAGCTGATCAGCGAGATCAGGTTCTGCACCAGCCCCAGGCCCTTGGTGACCAGGCTCAGCGGCCGTGTCGACGCGCCCTGGCGCACGCGCACCAGCTTGTCGTGGAACTCTGCGTCTTCAAATTGCAGGAGTGAGAGGGTCTGGGCTTTCTCCAGAATCATCAGGTTGACCTTCACCCCCAACTGCACCCGCAGCAACGATTGCTGCATTGACAACGCGCGCTGGGCGGCGGCCAGCAGCGCCAACACGCCCGCCTCGGCCAGCACGTACTGCATCACTGGCCACACGGGCGCCTGGCTGCCGGCTGCGTGAATCTGCATCGCGTGCACTACGCCATCGACAATACGCTGGCCGATCCAGGCCGCCAGCGCAGGCAACAGACCGGCAACGATGGTGGCCAGCAGCAGGCCTATGAATAGGGATCGCGACGTCCTCCACACCAGCTTCAGTGCCCTGCGCGCCTGGATGGAAAACGCGCTCAATCGATTGAACAGCACCATGAATGGCATGGACTCCGTGTGGGGGCTGGGGTGAGACGGGTGGATTATGACAGGCGATGACGTCGCGCACATCCAACGGCCAGATAATAAAAATAGATGATCTTATTAAGCGGAAAAATAACATTATCTAATAATTAGCTTATTCCAAAAAAGACTTTCCCCGCAGTTTTTTATAGAGATATCTTCACCTCACAGACCGACCCCATGCCTGGCGGAGGACGTACTCCCGACATGGATCTCTCTCGATATGCCAGATATTTCTCTCCCCGCCCCGCTGAAAAAATTCCGCCTGTCGCTGTTGACCAGCTCGCTGCTGCTGGCGGCGGTGCCCGCCTGCGCCGAGGACGCCAAGCTCAGCACGGTAACCGTGATTTCCACCGGTTTGCGCGGCCAGGAGCGCACCGTCGCCGACAGCCCGGCACCCATTGATGTGATCAACAGCGAGCAGTTGCTCAAGACCGGCCGCGCCGAGTTGTCCGAGGCGATTGCCAAGCTGCTGCCCTCCTTCAACTTCGGCACCAATATCGCTGGCTACAACTCGGTGACTCGCCCGCTGAGCAACCGCAGCCTCGGCCCGGCCTACACTCTGGTGCTGGTCAACGGCAAACGGCGCCACAACGGTGCCACCGGCCAGCGCGGCTCGATCGACAACAGCGGCGCGAATGCCGTGGACATCGACCTGATCCCGGTCAGCTCGGTCGACCATATCGAAGTACTCAAGGACAGCGCCGCGGCCCAGTACGGCTCGGATGCGGTGGCTGGGGTGATCAACATCATCCTCAAGTCCACCAACAACGGCGGGCACCTGGAGACCAGCTATGGCCAGTTGTATTCCGGCCAGGGCGAAACCATCAAGGTCGCCGGCGACCAGGGTTTCAAGCTCGGCGATGGCGGCTTCTTCCACCTCTCGGCCGATGCGCGCAAACGCGGCGAAGCCTCCTGGAACGACAAGGCCGACAGCAGCGTACGTGCCTTCAACGATCCGGCCAAGGAAGCGGCATGGGATCGGGTGGCAATCAAGAACGGCGACCCCGACCTCAAGGCCTTCAATCTGGCCTACAACGCCGAGCTGGCGCTGGAAGACCTGACCCTTTATTCGTTCTCCACCTACGGCGAGCGGGACGCCGAAGCGGCCAACTATTTGCGCCTGCCCACTGGCCGCGCGGCGGTGCCCGAGGTGTTCCCCGACGGTTACTTCCCGCTGAACAACATCAAGGACCGCGACTACCAGTTGCTGTTTGGCGGCAAGGGCCAAGTGGCCGAGTGGAACTGGGACCTGAGCACCACCTACGGGCGCAACAGTGTGCACCACTCCAGCGACCTGAATATCAACCCGTCGCTGGGCACCGCCTCGCCGACCCAATTCGACAACCTGGCGACCTTCCGCTTCGAGCAATGGGTCAACAACCTCGACTTCACCCGCCGTTACGACAGCCTGTTCAACCTCACGTCGCCGGTGCAGGTGTCGGCCGGCCTGGAGCATCGCTGGGAGCATTTCAGCACCTTCGCCGGCGACCCCGAGGCCTACATCACCGGCACCTACCCGGCGGCATCGGGCGCACAGGCGGCGGTGACCATTCGCCCCGAAGATGAGGTCAGCCTGACCCGCAACAACTACGCCGGCTACCTGGACCTGGGCTTTGACCTCACCGAGCGCTGGTTCCTCGATGTGGCCGGGCGGGTCGAACATTACGACGATGACTCGGGTAACACCTTCGGCCTCAAGGTGAACTCGCGCTACGAGCTGACCGACAGCGTGGCAGTGCGCGGCACCGTCGGCACTGGTTTCCGTGCGCCGTCGCTGACCCAGATCGGCTACACCGTGGCGGACAACCGCGTGGCCACCGACGTCAACGGCAACGTGGTTCCGGCAGTCACCCGCCTGACCCCGTCGGGCAGCAACCTGGCCAAGGCGCTGGGTGGCGATGACCTGAAACCGGAGAAGTCGCGCAACCTCGGCCTGGGCCTCACCTGGCAACCCGCGCCGCGCACCAGCATCACCGCCGACGCCTACCTGATCGACATCGACGACCGCATCGCCCTGACCAGCAATATCTATGACCAGGGCAATGGCGCAGTCAACGCGATCCTCGCCGCCCAGGGCGTGCCCACCGGCACCTGGGTCAACTATTACACCAACGCCTTCGACACCCGCACCCGTGGCCTGGATGTGGTGGCCGACCACACCACGCCGCTGGATGCCTGGGGCGACGTACGCTGGAGCCTCGGGTTCAACTGGAACAAGACCACCATCGAAGGCGCCCGTGACACCCCGGCCGCACTGAACGGTTCCGGCGTGACCCTGGTGGGCCGCGACCGCGAGGGTGACCTCACGCAGGCGTCGCCCAAGACCAAGTGGATCCTCGGCGCGAACTGGAAGGCCCGGGACCTCGCGGTCAACCTGCAAACCGCCCGCTACGGCGCGGTCAAGACCCTGGCGGTCAACCCCACCGGGGATCGCAGCTTCGGCGCCAAATGGATCACCGACCTCGACGTCAGCTACACCTTCGTCGACAGCATCACCGTCAGCATCGGCGGCACCAACATCTTCGACGTGCGCCCCGACCGGCACGCCGTCTACAGCAACCTGGGCCTGGCGCCTTACGGCAACCCGCCGTTCTATCCGGGCGGCGGCTACTGGTACACAAAGCTGGCTTACGACTTCTGATTCACATCGCCAAACGAGGGCACCCCATTGAACACCTCCAACTTGATGAGCCGTCTGCTGGCCCCCTGCGCCCTGGCGATCAGCCTGGCCGCCTGCTCGCCTTCGGGTGACCAGGCGCAAGCGAACAAAACCCTGAATATTGCATTTTTTGGCGACAACACCACCCTGGTCAGCGTCGACCCGTTCCAGGTCTACTGGCTGGAACACCGTGTGCTGCTGCGCAATGTCGCCGAGTCGCTCACCGACCAGGACCCGGCCACCGGCAAGATCATCCCCTGGCTGGCCAAGAGTTGGGAGATCAGTGACGACGCGCTGACCTACACCTTTCACCTGCGCGACAACGTGACGTTCAGCAACGGCGAGCGCTTCGACGCAAAAGCGGTGAAAACCGCGTTCGACAGCGACAAGGCCCTGGCCACCGAGCTGCCGGCGACCTTCGGCGCCACCTACCTGGCCGGTTATGACCACGCCGAAGTGGTCGACGACTTCACCGTCAAGCTGGTACTGGCCAAACCCAACGCGGGCTTTTTACAAGCCACCTCGACCACCAACCTGGCAATTCTCGCGCCCGCGTCCTATGCACTCACGGTCAAGGAGCGCTCGCTGGGCAAGATCATCGGCACCGGGCCGTTTGTGCTGGCCAGCTATACCCCGGAAGTCGGCGCGCACCTGACCAAACGCAAGGGCTACGCGTGGCCCTCGGCGAATATGAAGAACCCGGGTGAGGCACACCTGGACGCCGTCGACATCAGCTACATCCCCGAAGAAAGCGTGCGCAACGGCCTGTTCCTGCAGGGCAAGGCCGACATCCTGTGGCCACGCAACCCGTTTTCGGAAGTCGACCTGAAGCTGTTCCAGTCCAAGGGCGCGACCATCCAGAGCCGTTCGCTGCCGGGCCCGGCGCTGAACCTGTACCCCAACACGCGTGGCGAACGCATTCTCGCCGATCAACACGTGCGCCTGGCCGTGCAGAAGTCCATCGACCGCAAGAGCTACGCCAGCACCGTGTATAACGCCGAGTTCCCGGTGGTGGACGGCATCTTCGACGTGACCACGCCTTACTTCAAAAGCCAGGGCAGCAAGCTCGGCTACGACCCGGCAGCTGCCGAAAAACTGTTGGATCAAGCCGGCTGGGCCAAGGGCGCGGACGGTTACCGCAGCAAAAACGGCAAGCGCCTGAGCCTGAGCTACAACATCAGCCCGGCCGAAACCGCGGGTGACGTGCTGATCCAGGACCAACTGCGCAAGGTCGGCATCGAGTTGAAACTCAGCGTGGTGACCCGCGCCGAATGGGTGGCCAACAACTCTGCCGGCAACTACGACCTGACCATCAACTACATGACCCGCGCCGACCCGATCATCCTGCAAACCATCCTCGACCCGCGCAGCGCCAACAGTTCCACCGTGGCCACTAACACCTACGAACCGGCCACCCTGGGAAAAGCCAAGGGCTTGTTCGATGCTGGCATTACGGCCACCCAAGGCGCACAACGTGCCGCCGCCTATGGCGACCTGCAGGACCTGCTGATCGACGAAAGCTCGGCGTTCCCGGTGTACGAGCGCGTGTGGCAGGCTGCGACGTCGGCCAAGGTGAAGAATTTTCGCTGGACCGCCGAGGGCTTCGCGCTGCTGGGTGATATCGAGATCGGCACGCCATGAGCCGCTACCTGATCGGCCGCGTCGGCCAGGCCCTCCTGGTGCTGTGGGGGGCCTATAGCATCACCTACTTCATCCTCTATCTGCTGCCGGGCGACACGCTGTCAATCATGCTCAGCGCCTCGGGCATGGAGGCCGATTCGCTGTCGGTGGCCGACCTCGCCAAGGCACGCGCCTATTACGGCCTGGACAAGGGCCTCTTCGAGCAATATGCCGACCTGCTACTGGGCACCTTGCACGGAGATTTCGGCCAGTCCCTGTCGCTGAACCGCCCGGTCGCCGAGTTGCTCGCCGAGCGCCTGCCGCAAACCCTGTCCCTGGCCGGCCTGGCGATTGTGTTGTCGCTGGTCGGCGGTGTCGGCCTGGCCTACCTGACCGCCTATATCCGCTGGCAACCGCTGAAAAAAGCCCTGGCGCGCCTGCCTTCCCTGGGGTTTTCGGTGCCGGTGTTCTGGATGGGCCTGTTGCTGATCCAGGTGTTCGCCTTCGGCCTCGGCTGGTTCCCCGCCACCGGCAGTCGGGGCTTTGAAAGCCTGGTACTGCCGGCGATCACCCTGGCGATTCCAAGTGCGGCGGTGTATGCCCAAGTGCTGCAGCGCAGCTTCCAGGACGTGTGGCAGGAGTCGTATATCGTCACCGCCTACGCCAAGGGCCTGAGCCGTGGCCAGGTGCAGGCCCGCCATGGGTTTCGCAACGCGGCGCTGCCGATTCTCACGCTGATCGGCCTGCAGGTGGGCAACACGGTGTCCGGTGCGGTGCTGGTGGAAACCATCTTCGCCCGCTCCGGCATCGGCCGCCTGGCCCAGGAGGCTGTGCTGCGCCAGGACATCCCGGTGGTGCTGGCGATTGTCACGGTGTCGGCGGCAGCCTTTGTGCTGGTCAACCTGCTGGTGGACTTGCTGTACCCGTGGCTCGACCCGCGCATCTCCCACACGCCAAAGGTGTCCTAGACCATGACTATCCTTGAGCAAAACCTCGGCCTTACGCCCCCACTCTGGCAACGCCGCACCCGCCGACAACGTGCCACGGCGGCGGTAATGCCCTTGCTGCGGCGACCGGGTTTCAGCCTGGCGGTGTTGATTGTGGTGTTTTCATTGCTGGCCGCCGTGGCGCCGCAGTGGTTGACCAGCTTCGACCCCTATGCCACCGCACCTGCGGTCAAGCTCACGGCGCCGAACCTGAGCTACTGGTTCGGCACCGACGAGCTGGGCCGCGACCTGTACACCCGGGTGGTCTACGGCTCCAGGCTGTCGGTGCTGGCGGCCTTGCTGGCGGTGGGGATCGCATTGTCGGGCGGGCTCGGGCTGGGCATTCTGTCCGGCTTTGCCGGTGGGCGTATCGATGCGGTGATCATGCGGTTTGTCGACGTGTTGCTCGCCCTGCCCGGCTTGCTGCTGGCCCTGGCGATTGTCACCGCCATCGGCTTCGGCACGGTGCCGGTGGCTATCGCCGTGGGCGTCGGGATTATCCCCGGATTCGCCCGCACCACCCGCGCCGAAGTGCTGCGGGTCAAGACCTTGCCGTACGTGGAAGCCGCACGCCTGGGCGGCGCCAGCTGGGGCCGCACCTTGCTGCGGCACATCCTGCCCAACGCGTGGGGCCCAGTGGCGGTACTGGCGACCCTGGATTTCGGTGCAGCCATCCTCGCCACCGCCGGCCTGAGTTTTCTCGGTTTCGGCGCCGCGCCGCCAGCCGCCGAATGGGGCACGTTGATCGCCAACGGTCGGCATTTTCTGATCACCGCCCCCTGGGTGTCGTTGCTGCCCGGCCTGTTCCTGGTCGCGGTGGTGTTCAGCCTCAACCACATTGCCCGCACGTTCGAGGAGGTTCAGCGATGAATGCTTTAGTTGATGTTCGCCAGCTTAGTGTCAGCTACCGGCACGGCAACCTGGCGGTAAACCAGCTGTCACTGACCATCGCCCAAGGCGAGACGCTGGCGATTGTCGGCGAGTCCGGCTCGGGTAAAACCACCCTGGCCAACGCGATTCTCGGCCTGTTGCCGGACAGCGCAACCATCAGCGCCGGCGAGCTGTGGGTGGACGGCAACAACCTCACCCACGCCGGCGAACGCCAGAGACGCGGTCTGCGCGGGCGCACCATCGGCCTGGTGCCTCAGGACCCGATGGTCAGCCTCAACCCGACCCTGCGCATTGGCCAGCAGATTGCCGAGGCGCTGATCCTGGCCAAGGGCAAGCGCTACCCCGGCGTCGATGCCGATATCGTCGAGCTGCTGCAACAGGTCGGTATCGACAAGCCGGTACTGCGCGCGCGCCAGTACCCGCATGAACTCTCCGGGGGCATGCGCCAGCGCGTGTTGATCGCCATCGCCCTGGCCGGCAACCCACGCTTGATCATCGCCGACGAGCCGACCAGTGCTCTGGACGTTACCGTGCAGCGCAAGATCCTCGACCACCTGCAACGGCTGGTCAGTGAGCGCGGGATCTCGTTGCTGATCATCACCCATGACCTTGGCGTGGCGCTGGATCGCGCCGACCGCGTCCTGGTGATGCAACAGGGGCAAGTGGTGGAGCAAGGGGCACCCCGGCAGATTCTCGGCGCGCCGCTGCATGACTACACCCGCGCCTTGATCGCCGCCGCGCCGGCGTTCGCCAAGCGCCGCCCGCCGCTGGCCCGACCGAACCCGACGCAGCCGCCGGTCCTGCAACTGCAAAACGTTGGCAAGACGTTCGCGCTGCCCCAGGTCAAGGGCGAAGACGCAACCTTTGTAGCGCTGGAGGACCTGAGCCTGCAGGTCTACCCCGGGCAGACCCTGGCGATTGTCGGCGAGTCCGGCTCGGGCAAAAGCACCGCGCTGCGCATCGCCCTTGGCCTGGAAAAACCCAGCCGCGGGCGGGTGTGGTTCGAGCAACAGGACGTCACCGACCTCAGCTGGCGCGACTTCCGCCCGCTGCGCCAGCGCCTGCAACTGGTGCAACAAAACCCGTTTGCCGCGCTGGACCCACGCTTCACCGTGTTCGACAGCATCGTCGAACCGCTGGTGTCGTTCGGCTTGCTCAAGGGCGCGGCCCTGGAACAGGCCGCGCGCGAGCTGATCAGTCGCGTGCATTTGCCGGTGAATTTCCTCGATCGCCTGCCGCGCGAGCTTTCCGGCGGCCAGTGCCAACGTGTCGCCATCGCCCGCGCCCTGGCGCTGAAACCGGATCTATTGCTATTGGATGAACCGGTCAGTGCCCTCGACGTGTCCGTGCAGGCGCACATCCTTGAACTGCTGCAAGAGCTGCAACGGGACATGGGCATCGCCTACGTGCTGGTGTCCCACGACTTGTCGGTGGTCGCCAACTTCGCCCATGAAGTGCTGGTGTTACGCAATGGCCGGGTAATTGAACAGGGCTCGGTGGAGCGCATCTTCAACCACCCGACCAGCGATTACACCCGTGAGCTGATTGGCGCCATCCCGGGCCAGCACGCTACCGCGAGCGCCGCCTGAGCGGCGCTTTACTCGGCAGCACAGTCGAAGCGCGCGGACATTTTTCATTGCATTACCACTTCGCATCCAATATTTCGCAACGGACAAAAGAGCTCCCCATCCTGCTGCGGGGCCGCGATAAGGTTGATAACGCTTTTCGAAGCTCATTACTTTTATTCTCCCGCATGTAGGACGCTCAGACGTTCCCCGCCACAAAGCTCAAATCTGCCCCTCGCTGCAACAGATCAATGCGGCATGTTGCTGAATAAGGCAATTGAAAAGAACTTGAATCTGTTCACTACAGTAATGACGATCACGGTCTTCCTCGTCAGTCCATACACCCATAATCGACCATTGGAATGCACTATGTGTCCAATAGCTTAATCCGTAATTAACGCACCCAGGCAACGATGCGAGGCGATCGAGGGCATTTTGTAGTTCAGGGCAAGGCCGAGGTGGACAGGCATGGAACTGCACCCGGATTTGATTATAGCTTACGAACACCTGCAGCTTTTCCGATGGCTCGCTCATTCAACACCTCACGGATTTCCTTAACATGTTCAATTGACGACATGCCGCCTTAGAAGGGTCACCGTGCAGATTGATCAACGAGCAAACCCTTTGCAGTTGGATCATATTTCCAAGCAGCGAAGAAGAGAACGCACGCCAGCATTTAGGACTTAAATGAATTTAGTGCTAATGCCGCTACGCCTTTAAAACTCTGGGCTGCACGCATTTACATCGCAAGAGTTTAGGTGTTAATCCGTAGCGCACCTGTATTTTTAAATGCGACAGGGTGATGCTCACTCCAGAGCTGCAATCGGTGCAGCGGCTACAGGTAACAGCGATAGCCAATATGCACTTTTATACGGCGCCTTTAGTTAGCTGGGTCGTTAGGATACATCTATGAAAAGCTTAGCCATCATTATCCCGCCGAGACGTATAGACGCACCGATGCTCTTATCGTGCCTGGGTGTATGGCGCAAAGAATATAACCTGAAAATTTTCTCCGTCGATGCACGCACTACGCACGGAATGACTTTTGAACACATCAAGACTCAAGATCTGGAAGAGCTGTACAGCGAATGTTTCGATGCCATCGCTGTCATGGGGGGAGCGGGGACTAAAGAGTATTTGTGGAATAACATCAATGTTATCGCTCAACTACAAGAATTCGATAAAGCCCGAAAGTTGGTTGCGGGAATTGGACTTGGCGCAATAGTGCTTGCCCAGGCAGGCATCTTGGTTGGAAAAAAAGCAACCATCAATAACTCCGTCGAATTGGTGATCCAGTTGAGTAGTTATGGCGCGATATTTATGCCCGACGATGTTGTGGCCTTGAAGTGGATCATCACTGGCAATGGAAAAGACGTTGAAGCCTTTGCACAGGCCGTATCGAACTGGCTCCGAACGTCCCTCCGGCAGACCATCCAGTAGCGTCGGGCAAGACTTCAAAAATACACCACCGCTATCAGCATGAGGATTAAGACATGAACTCCATTACTTCCGCGCAGGACGCCTTAACCGGTGATTTAGCAGGCAAAAACATTGTTGTCTTTGGGGGGACCTCCGGAATTGGCCTGGCTGTCGCGATTCAGGCCAAGGGCCGGGGTGCAAAGGTCATTGTTCTGGGTTCAGATCCGCAACGCGCAGAGCAGGCCGCCAACACCCATGAGCTGGACGGCTGGCGTGCGGCCGATATCACCAAGCCCGAACAGATCCATGCCGCGCTGGCAGACATACAGCAGGTTGACCATTTGGTGCTGTTGGCAGGGACCTTCGTCGCCGGCAAAGTCCTCGAAGCGGACATCCCGTACTTGCAGCGCGCTTTTGATGAGCGGATCTGGGCGTCGGTACATGCCTTGCGGGCTCTCGGCGATCGCCTTTCCAAAAAGGGCTCGGTGACTTTGATTTCAGGTGCGTTGGCAGATCGGCCAAACGCTTACGGCACCGCGGTGCTCGCCGCTGCATCGGCTGCCATGGAGGCATTGGCCCGTGGCCTTGCTCTGGAACTTGCACCTATCCGGGTCAACACCCTTTCTCCGGGGCCCATCAACACGCCGATCCTTGCGAAAGCCTTGGGCGATGCGCGCGACGGTTATGTCGCCGCGCTGGAGCAAACCCTGCCACTGCATCGCCTCGGCACGGCGGACGAAGCGGGTGCAGCCGTGGTGTTTCTGATGAGCAACGGCTTCATGAACGGCGCCACGATCAATATCGATGGAGGTTCGCGGCTGGTTTGACGTCGAGACACCTCACGCGCTGCGTCGACTGACGTGGCCATGTCTTATTAAAAGGGAAACCATGATGAGCAACGTCGTTCTTGTGACCGGAGCATTAAGCGGGATTGGTCGAGCCGCCTGCCTCGCATTCGCCCGCAACGGTTATCTAGCCCAATAACCCCCCCATACGAGGCTGACCGGATGACATCGATAGTCGCCCTCGTTCTTACACGCTTCATACAAACCAATGGCTTCAGGAGGCAACATGAAACACGTCGTGAAAGCAGTGCCAGCGATGATCGCCCTATCGGTCGGGTCCGCAATGGCCGCCGGCAATCCAATACCGGAACATCAAACCCAAGCCTTTCTGAATGCGTTGGCGGCGGGTGGCGGCAAGCCGCTCGAGCAATTGAGTCCAACAGAAGCCCGCGCGGTGCTGACGGGCGCGCAAAACTCGGTAAAGGTTGATCTATCGGGCGTTGAGGTGAGTGACAAGACCATTACCGCCGATGGCAAGACGATCAAGCTGACGGTGGTTCGGCCTGAAAAAGCCAAAGGCGAGCTTCCAGTCTTCATGTTCTTTCATGGTGGCGGCTGGGTCCTGGGGGATTATCCCACCCATGCGCGCCTGATTCGCGACCTTGTCGTCTCCTCCGGTGCGGTCGCGGTGTACGTCGATTACACACCATCCCCTGAGGCCCATTATCCCACCGCCATTAACCAGGCTTACGCGGCCACCAAGTGGGTGGCGGAAAACGGTAAACAGATCAACGTGGATGGCAAGCGCCTGGCGGTGGCCGGTAACAGTGTCGGCGGCAACATGGCCGCTGTCGTGAGCCTGATGGCTAAAGAAAAAGCCACTCCGAAAATTCGATTTCAGCTGCTCCTCTGGCCGGTCACGGACTCCAACTTCGAGACGGACACCTACAAGCAGTTCGCTGAAGGCCACTTCCTGACCAGGAACATGATGACCTGGTTCTGGGACAGTTACACAACCGACCTGAAAGCCAGGGCGCAAATTCATGCCTCCCCGCTCAAGGCCAGCATCGATCAGTTGAAAGGACTTCCACCTGCCCTCGTACAAACTGCGGGGCTGGACGTGTTGCGCGATGAAGGCGAAGCCTACGCGCAGAAGCTGGACGCGGCCGGGGTCGATGTCACGGCGGTTCGCTACAACGGCATGATCCATGACTATGGCCTGCTGAACCCGTTGAGCCAGGTACCGGAAGTCAAGGCGGCCATGAGGCAGGCGGGCACAGAACTCAAGGCTCACCTTAACTAAGCAAGCCTTGCGCATGCCGTTCACCCGGCCGGGTCCGGCATGCATCACATTGCACACCCGCCTTACGCTCCCGGGCTCGAAAGGCCCGGGTCAGACGGGACAAAAAAGGCACTCGCCATGACCAACCTGACGCACAAACGCGCCACCGTTAACGGTGTTCGACTCAACTACGTGGTTGCCGGGAAAGGCCCCGTGGTCCTCTGTATGCACGGCTGGCCACAAAATCATCGAGAGTTCATGCCGGTCATCGACAGGCTCGCAGAACATTACACGTTCATCGCCCCCGACCTCCGCGGCTTCGCCGACAGCGATAAGCCGTATCAAGGTTACGACCCCATCAATATCGCTAAAGACATGCTCGGTCTGCTGGAGGTTGAACAGGCTCATACATTCCACATCCTCAGCCATGACCTGGGAGGTCCGCCTTCGGTTGCCCTGGCCTACCTGGCGGCTGAACGCGCTTTGTCGTTGGCCACTATCGAAACACCTTTTTTTGGCCTGGATTTTCCAGGTTATGTCGATCCGCGGGTGCCCTACTGGCATCTGAGCATGCACATGAACATGGACATCAGCCGTGCCCTTATTGAAGGTCGGGAGGATATGTACCTGCGGCACTTCTTCAGAGATTTTGCCTACAACCCGACGGCAATGCCCGAGAACGACATCGACTATTACGTCATGCAGATGCGCCAACCGGGCAACCTGCGTGCCAGCCTGAATCACTATGGCTCTATCCCGCAAATGGCGGAGCAGACCGCGCAACTGACCAAGGGGAAGCTAAAGATCCCAGTGTTGGCCTGGGGTGGCGAAGTGTCATTTGGCGACCATTGTTTTACCTCGGCAAAACACATCGCGCTGTCGGCAAAAGGTGGTGTCATCGCGCAGTGCGGACATTGGGTATTTGAGGAAAAGCCTGAATTCATCAGTGCTGAACTCCACCAGTTCTGGCGTGGCGTCGCCATTTGATCGCCTGTTCCGCCGCTTGTGGGAAAGCACGAATGCACCAGACTCCGGGAGGGTCACATCGTGACACTTGAATGGCTGTGCGCCCTCCTCGGGGCGATATTAATCGCCGATATTATTGGTTGGTGGATTGTTCCCCGAAGGCTGCAGGGGTTGCGCGTGGGCATTAATATTTGTCTCTACGCCTGTTACAGCGCTGCCATCTTTCTGTCCGGCAACTCCCCCTTGCAACCCGTGCGCGATCCTGACTCTGGTTCCTGGCAGTTGGCTGCAACACTGCTGGTACTCGTCTGGTGGTTTTTAAGCGCGCGGATGCTGACGGAGTTGCTCGGCGCAATCCTGATATCCAGAACTGAGGGAGGCGGTCGCTTGCTCAGGGAAGTGCTCGGCGCTCTGATTTTTCTGGTCGCCACCGTCGCAGCGGCAGCCTACGTACTGGAACTTCCCGTCAAAGGATTGCTCGCCACTTCTGGCGCGTTGGCCATTATCGTCGGCCTGGCTTTGCAAAGCACACTCAGCGATGTATTCAGCGGGATTGTCCTGAATGCCACTCGCCCTTATCAAGTGGGCGACTGGATTCAAATCGATGGCATGGAAGGCAGGGTCACCGACATCGATTGGCGCGCCACATTGTTGCTGACCTCGCAAGGCAGCACCGTCGTCATACCCAATTCGGTGGCGGCGAAAACCAAAATACAAAACATGAGCAGGCCCCAAGATCAACACGGGGTGACGATAAGCCTGCACCTGCCTCTGCGATTTCGACCCGAACGCGTCCAGGAAATACTCGAGCAGGCGCTGCTGGGTTATTCAGCGCTACTGCCAGTTCCTGCGCCCAAGGTCATCCTCAAAAACATAACGGAAGGCTTATTGGAGTATGAGGTCATCGGTTTTGTAGGCACGCCTGCCGAAAAAATTGCAGCACGTAATCGCCTTTACGACATTGCTTACAGGCATCTACGCGCATCCGGCGTTGATATCGCCAATTCTGCTGAAATCCCGGTGGCCGGTATCACTCGCTTTGTGCTGGACGACGTGCGCATTTTCGCAAGTTTCACTTCAGAGGATAAAGACCGTCTCGCCATGAACCTGCTATCAACCTGGCTGGCAACTGGCGACTTTGTGTTGAAAGCCAACGCAATCAGCGAACACTTGTTGTGTTATCGGCAGTGGAGTGGTGTCCGTCCAGTTGAACGATGGAGCCCATTGGGTCGAAGTCGCGCGGATGGGGCCAGGGGAAGTATTAGGCGAAGAAGGCGTCATGGATAACAAGCCAAACGGCGCGCAATTCATTGCGCTTTCCGCCGTGAAAGTACTTCAACTGCATCGGGATGAAGTACGTCGGTGTATGGGTGAAAGGTCGCAATTGCGCATGTCCCTCACCCGCCTCCAAATGCTCCGACAGCAACATGCCCGCTCCATTCTTATGCAGAAAGCGCCGACGGCGGTACCTGGAGGGTTTCTGAAATGGCTAAGGCACCACTGATCGGCTTCGAGCCTAAAAATCCATAAATTCGGGCAAACAACTGCTTTCAAATCGTCAGCAGCATCACGCCTGAACTTTAACGAGATCGACATGATAAAACACGCATCCTGGCCGCTACTCACGGAGCTGCCCAAAAATACCATCACTCCGACTGAATATAACTACGAGCAATTGGAACGTAATGATATTGACCTTCTATGCGCGCTTATCAAATCGTGGTATCCGGACATCCGTGTCGGATCTGGCAAAAAGTATATTGAGCCACGATTCTATGAGACAAAGGTTTACTTTTCGGGTGAAAAGGCGAAGGACGTTATCGTTTACATCGGTCGACACGGCGAGGAAATTGTCTGCGCGTTGTGCCTGGAAGTGGATCGAGACGCGCTGACTCTCCATAGCCGCTATGGTGTGTGCGCTCCGGCGCATCGGGGCACGGGGGCTACGCTTTTTGCGGCTTATATCGTGGATGCGCTGGCTCAAGCGATGGGTATCGCAATGGCTTTTTCATACGTCACGATGAAGTCGAAAGCCATGCAACAGTTCACTGAGCGTGCGGGGTTCGAACCTGTAGGTATCCTTCGATTTTCCGATGTCGAACTGGATGAAAACGGCGAGGTCCGGCACGTAACTGAAGCGATTTACGCCAAATATTTCAAAGAAGTCATAACACTTCAGAGCGTGTCTGAAACCAATATGACACTCAAGTTAAAACGGCTCTGGGATGTGCTCTATGCCTGAGTGTACTCAGGCTATTTTGTCTCCCGCAGGGGCCCCTCACTTCGTTCTGATTCACTGAAAGGTACTTTTATGCAAAAACCTGAAAACGACCGGCCAGTGAAAGTGGATACGCTTTCGTGGGGTCAGGGCCCTCACCTGTTTGAAGTTTTTCTCGAGCCCACCTGCCCCTATTCCGTCAAGGCGTTCCTCAAGCTCGATGCGCTCCTCGCAGAGGCTGGCGAAGACCGGATCACGTTGATCATTCGCCTGCAGTCCCAGCCCTGGCATATGTTTTCAGGCGTCATCATCCGGTGCATCCTTGCCGCAGCGACGCTTGAGGGCGGCAAAGAAAATGCCAAGAATGTCATGGCCGCTGTCGCAGCGCACCGGAGGGAATTCGAATTCGACAATCACGCTGAAGGCCCCAATCTGGACGTAACGCCCAGAGACATCATTAAGCGCCTCGAGCATTACAGTGGCATCAAACTGGCAGAGGCCTTCGCAATTCCAACCCTGGATCAGGCCATCAAATGGCAGTGCAAGTATGCTCGACAAAACGGCGTCCACGTTTCGCCCACGTTCATGATCAACGGGATTATCCGGCCGAACATGAGCAGTGGTGACTCGGTGTCCTCCTGGATCGAGCAACTCAACTGAGCGCTGCGCTGTCGAACGTCGTTAGCGCTGAGCATTACCCGCCGATTCGACTATCACATCCCAAGGGGCCGGTACCGGGAACACTTCTTGTAGGAAGTCTACAAATACCTTCACGTTTGGATTGCCTCTGCGGCTTTCGGGCCAGAGAGCGGTGATGACGAACCTGTCTACCGCATATTCGGGAAACACCGGTACCAACTCACCCCTCAGCACATAAGGCGCGGCAACATAAGTCGGAGAGATACCAATACCGCCGCCTGCGGCGAGCGTCATCGCGACCGCGTCGCTCACATCAATGGTCATGGTGGCGTCGGGAGTGATCTCGACAACGCGCTCCCCCACCTGGAAGGGCCAGCGTAGCGCCTGTCCCGAACTCTGATAACGGAAATTGATGCAATCATGATTGACCAGATCATCGATGTTGCGCGGTTTGCCCTTTCTGGCGAGATAGCCGGGCGATGCGAAGGTGCAGATTCGATGTGGGCCGAGAGGCTTGGAAACCAGCCTGGAGTCAGCCAGGTTGCCGACCCTGATGGCGACATCTATCCCCTGCTCGATAATGTCGGCGAATTGATCGCCAAGCCGCAGGTCCACCGCCAGTTTCGGGTAACGCTCACGGAACGCCGGGAGCGCAGGAGCAAGAATGTTGACGCCGATGGGAAGCGGCGCAGTTACTTTCAGAGTGCCTGACGGCTCGCCTCTCGACGCTACCGCAGTCTGCTCAATGTCCTCGATTTCCCGGATCACCCGCAATGCACGCTCGTACAGTTCACGTCCCTCGGGAGTCAGGGTCAGCGAGCGGGTGGTGCGACTGAAGAGGCGCAGACCTAAATGCTCTTCCAGGCGCTGAACGCTTTTGCTGACGGCCGAGGGAGACACGGAGAGATCCCGTGCAGCGGCTGTATAGCTGCCCAGCGAGGCCGTGCGAGCAAAGGCAATAAGACCTGTCAGGCGGTCCAATCCAATTTGTGCTTTCATGGCACAATAGTAACCACTTGAAACCCTATTATCAACTTTGAAGGTTACGCATACGCTGTCCTCACAGCATCAATTCGATGCCTTGAGGAGCCAACAGTGATGATCGACATTTCCAACCCAAGCCATAGCAACGTACGCCCACACACCCTTCTGGATTGAACCGTGGTAGTCGTCGGCGGCACATCTGGTATCGGCCTTTCAGCTGCAATTCAGGCCAAGGCGTCTGGTGCAAAGGTCTTCGTGATCGGCTCCAACCCAGACCGGGCACAGCAAGCCGCCAATACCCACGAGCTGGATGGCTGGCGTGCCGCTGATGTCACTAAGCCCGAACAAATCCAGGCCGCTCTGGCCGATATCCCAAAGGTTGATCACCTGGTGCTGCTGGCCGGTACGTTCGTCGCCGGCAAAGTGCTCGAAGCGGATGTGGCGTATTTGCAACGCGCTTTCGACGAGCGAATCTGGGCCTCGGTATATGCCTTGAGAGCGCTTGGCAATCGCCTTTCCAAAGACGGCTCCGTCACCTTTATTTCCGGTGCGCTTGCAGATAGACCCAAATGCGCACGGCACGGCGGTGCTCGCCGCTGCATCAGCTGCCATGGAAGCATTCGCCCGCAGCCTGGCCCTCGAATTGGCGCCTATCCGGGTCAACACCCTGTCTCCAGGCCCTATCGATACGCCGATCCTCGCGAAAGCCATGGGCGATGCGCGCGATGGCTTTCTCGCTGCACTGGAGAAAACCTTGCCTCTGCACCGCCTGGGCACTGCCGACGAAGCGGCCGCGGCGGTGGTTTTCCTGATGAGCAACGGCTTCATGAACGGCGCCACGATCAACGTCGATGGTGGCGCACGCCTGGTTTAAACCTGACATTTTCGTCAACACAAAGGAGATCCACATGGCCACACTGTTCGAGTCCCTGCGTCTGGGCGCCATGACATTACCTAACCGCATCATCATGGCCCCAATGACTCGGGCCAGAGGAACGCAGAATCACGTCCCTACCCCCATCATGGTTGACTACTATGCTCAACGTGCGACGGCGGGGCTTATCATCAGCGAGGCGATCGGCATCAGCCAGCAAGGCCTGGGATGGGCCTATGCAACCGGTATCTGGTCCGCTGAGCAAATTGCCGGCTGGCGATTGATTACCGACGCTGTGCACGCTGGCGGTGGTCGAATAATTGCTCAACTGTGGCACATGGGCCGGGTGGTACATCCCAGCTTCCTTGACGGCGCACAACCCATAGGTCCCTCGGTGACGACAGCACCTGGACTGGCCCATACCTACGCGGGGAAACAACCCTACTCCCAGGCTCGAGCACTACCGCTCGAGGAGATCGCGCCACTGATTGCCGATTTCGCCCAGGCAGGCAGGAATGCGTTGCTGGCGGGGTTTGATGGCGTCCAGATTCACGCCGCCAACGGATACCTGATCGATCAGTTTTTACGCGACAGCGGCAACTTTCGCACCGACGCCTATGGAGGCTCAATTGAGAACAGGGTCAGGCTGCTCAAGGAAGTGACGCAAGCGGTCGCGGGAGTCGTTGGAGCAGATCGGACGGGTGTTCGGTTAACCCCCAGCAGTCATGACCAGGGCGTGAGGGACAGTAATCCTGTGCCTTTGTTTACCCACGCCGCTGAAGTGTTATCCGAGATCGGTATTGCCCATCTCGAGCTTCGCGAGCCGCCGGCTGACGGGAGTTTTGGCGTCTCGGAATACCCTCCAAGCGCAGCCATCATTCGTAATGCCTTCAAAGGCACGCTTATCCTCAACTCAGATTACGATTCGGCTCGTGCCGAGGCGGTTGTGGAAGCGGGTATTGCCGACGCCGTGGCGTTCGGACGTCCATTTATCGCCAATCCCCAGCTGCCAGAGGTACTTCGCCGTCGCTTGTCGCTGAGGCAAGAGGATCGTTCGACGTGGTTCAGCCAAGGGAAGGAAGGGTACACCGACTATCCCGGGCTTTCTGTCCAGCTAGATTGAAGCAGATAGGTGTTGGCACAATAACGTCTGGCGCACGCCTAGGCGTGCGTCATCAACAGCGATTCACACTTATCTTTCAAGTACGCGTAAAGCAAACGAATCGCCGGGGTAAACTGTTTCCTGTGCGGGCAAACGAAACTCAAAGGGTAAAGCTCACCTGGAACCTCAGGTAGTAATACCTCCAAGTGACCGGCACTGACATCTTCACAAACGTCCATCCATGATTTGTACAAAATTCCCTCCCCCGCGATGGCGCATCGTCGAATGACGTCTGCGTCATCGCTTAGAACAGGGCCGTTTACAATAACGAAGTCGCTCTCCGGCAACTTGGGAAATATCCATCTGTCGTAGAGTTTTCCATTCATATGGAAACGAAGACACGCATGAGTCTTAAGATCTTCCACGGACTTGGGCCGCCCGTGCAGCGCTATATAAGCCGGCGATGCAGCCAGTACACGGCGATTGCCAGGCACTAAGGGCAAAGAGATAAAGTCGGCGTTTTGTACCGTGCCATACCTGACGGCTACATCTATCGGATCGCGAAAGATGTCCGAGACGCTATCGGACAACATCACACGAAGCACCAGACCAGGGTTGTCTCGACGAAAATCGATCAGCCAGGGAAGCAACACATTTCTCCCGAAATCTGAGGCACTGGCGATCTGCAAGACGCCATGGAGTTTACGATCGTCCTGTTGTAACCCGGCTCGCCCCTCACTGAGCGTATTCAAAACCTCCCGAGCGTAAGGCAGATAACGTTCGCCTTCGGCTGTTAGGCGCAAACTTCGTGTTGATCTCGCAAACAGGCGCGTATCAAGTTCACACTCCAAGCGCTTGATAGCGGCGCTGATTTGAGCAGGAAAGAGATCCATTTCCCTAGCTACGACGGAGAAACTGTCAACGGTTGCCACACGCACAAAAATGGCTAGGTCATTAAATCTGATCATTACTGCGCTCTCTTAATATGAAACCCATAGACATTTAATTAAAAGGCCATATAAGACGGCAGAAGAAAAATAGGCATTCCACGTGAGGCATAATTTTTTGATCATTTCCCTGAATCAATTCATGTGCATTAACCGCATACCCGAGGCTGCGTACTACATCGTCACCGCCTGAACGCGCATTCCACCTCTGGACGCCAAACGCTTTGCAGGGTTGATCAACAGTGGTCGAGCGCTACTTGAAGAATAACTCTCATCCTTCAATCACATGCTTAGGCGTCTAAATTAGGGGTTTCGGGGAGCCAGGGAAATGCGATCAGATGGAATTTCAGACATGCCGCGGCGGCACAAATGGGCTTGGTCACCGGTCCTGCCCGCCGCAGACGCTGTAAACTATCAATCAACAATGCCTGCGCCGCGTCAAACGCTTCCGTCAGCGCGGCATTCACCGCTTGTTCGACCAGGCATTGTGGGTGGTCGGTCGATAAACCGATGGCAAACAGCGAAGACGAGCCCAGCGCCTGATGGATGTCCAGCAGAGTCATTTCTGCCAGCGTCCACCCTCCCCTGTGGGCCTTTTCCGAGCGCACATAACCTTCCTTTTTCAACAGTGCCATGGTCCGCCGAACCACCACCGGATTGGTGCCGAGCATCTGCGCGATGGTGTCGGACGTGGCCGGTTGGTCGTGGCGCGCCATGTGGAACAGCACATGCAGCATGCGCGACCGCCGCGTGTCATTTCTAAAGCAAAAAAGCCCGGCTGATGAGGCCGGGCTTTTCGCCGAGTCTTACGTTGGAACCATGCATTCAGACTGCACGGCGTTCGAGCAGACGTTCTGCGCCACCTTCGGCAACCAGGTTGCCTTTCAAACGATCCGAACCATCCTCTGCGACGGCATCGCTGAACAGCGGATCGGTTTGCGTAGCAGCGGCGACCGCGTCGCTGAACAGACGATCCGAGGCGCCTTCAGCGACCACAGATTGGGCAGCAGTCGCTGCGAAAGCATTCAGCGCGAAGATCGAGAAAGCGATGCCGAGGATGGTTTGGCGTTTCATTATCATGTGCTCCGTGGAGTGGTTTGGAATTGAGCCGATCTTACGCCGCGGTGCTAATATGAGAACTTCATTGAGTTAATGGTTGTTATTGATTCGATTAATGACCGGGTAATTTTTACAGAATCGCTCCGTGTCGCATCCGCACCTCCTGAACCACGCCCGCAACTATCCTCTCAGCACTCTCCACCCCATCAACATGCGACACCGGCGCCTTCTGCCGAGATACCAAAGCCTCGTGCCAAACTCGATTGCGTCCTGAAAAATTGGGGTCGTCGTGCGTCGGCGTCACGACGAATACAATCAGATCGACATGAGCAATCAGCGCTTCTCCCCACCCCATACATGAGCCGCTCAGCACCCAATCTGCGTCAGCGAATTTTTTGCTGGATCAGCGCCACGTGTTCTTCGGCAGGTCGCTTGGTGGTGAAAGGAGGATTGGTCGGCATCCAGAAAAAATCATCGACATCGACATGCCGTACACCGAGCAGCGTTGCGAGGTTTAGCCCCTGTTTGGTGCCGCCCGCACACGAGGCACCTGTGATGTACATCCGCATTTTTTCCTCCGTGAATATAAGCCGATTTTGAGGTCGGCCAGATATCGCATACCTCGCCTCATCGCCGCCCCCAACGTTCGCAAAACCCTCAAAGCATCCGTTCAATGGCAGAATCCCCTCAACTTGATCGTTTTGGAGACCAGCATGCTTCGTGTATTTGAACGAAGACTCGACCCCTTCCCGCCTGACGAAGTGCCACCGCCGCCCGCTGGCCTGGCCCGGTTCCTATGGGCCTGCACGCGCGGCGCTCGCGGTTACATCCTGGCGCTGGCGGTGCTGAGTGCCGGTGTGTCGATCTACGAAGCGTGGCTGTTTTCGTTTCTGGGGCAAATCGTCGACCTGCTCTCGACCTGGCAGGCCGGCGGTGAAGCGGCGGCGCAGGAAAGCCGCGTGTTGTGGGGCATGGGCATTGTCATGGTGACCAGCGTCGGGCTGGTGGCGTTGCGCACGATGTTGCAGCACCAGGTATTGGCGATCAACTTGCCGTTGCGGCTGCGCTGGGATTTCCATCGCCTGATGCTGCGACAAAGCCTCTCGTTTTTTTCCGATGAATTCTCCGGCCGCGTCACCACCAAGGTCATGCAGACTGCGCTGGCCGTGCGCGACGTGCTGTTCACAATGATCGAGATCCTGCCGGGGATCGGCGTGTATTTCATCGCGATCATCGCGCTGGCCGGCGGCTTCGCGCTGAAGCTGATCCTACCCTTCATGGCCTGGTTCGTGTTGTTCGGCTTGGCCATGTGGTATTTCGTGCCGCGTCTGGGCAAAGTCGGCCAGGAGCAGGCCAACGCACGGTCGATGATGACCGGGCGAATTTCGGACGCTTACACCAACATCACCACGGTGAAACTGTTTTCCCACTCCAATCGCGAAGCGCATTTCGCGCGTGCGGCGATGGAGGACTTCAAGCAAACCGGTTTCCGCCAGATGCGCCTGGTCAGCCAGTTCGAGATCGTCAATCAGGCACTGGTAGTGGCGTTGATCATGTCGGCGGGCGGTTATGCGTTGTGGCTCTGGCATGACGGTGCGGTCGGCGCGGGCGCCGTGGCGGCGATCACTGCGATGGCGTTGCGGATCAACGGCATGTCGAACTGGATCATGTGGCAAATGACTTCGCTGTTCGAAAGCATCGGCACCGCCCAGGATGGCATGGCGACGCTGACCCTCGGCACCAAAGTGCAGGACGCGCCGGATGCGGGCACGCTGCGAACCACCGGCGGCGCGGTGGCCTTCAACAATGTCAGCTTCAACTACAACGGCGAGCGCCAAGTACTCAGCGGCCTCAACCTGAACATCCGTCCTGGCGAAAAAATCGGCCTGGTCGGACGCTCCGGTGCGGGTAAATCCACGCTGATCAACCTGCTGCTGCGTTTCTATGACGTCGACAGCGGCGAGATTTGCATCGACGGCCAAAACATCGCAAAAGTGACGCAAGACAGCCTGCGCGCCTCAATCGGCATGGTCACGCAGGATACGTCCCTGCTGCACCGTTCGATCCGCGACAACATTGCCTACGGCCGACCCGACGCGACCGACGAACAAATCCGCAGCGCCGCCGCCAATGCGCAGGCCGACGAGTTCATCAGCCAACTCAGCGACCGCCAAGGTCATAGCGGCTACGACACCTTGGTCGGTGAGCGCGGCATCAAGTTGTCGGGCGGCCAACGCCAGCGCGTGGCAATTGCCCGGGTCATGCTCAAAAACGCCCCGATCCTGTTGCTCGACGAAGCCACCAGCGCGCTGGACTCGGAAGTCGAAGTCGCAATCCAGGAAAGCCTCGATGAGATGATGCAAGGCAAAACCGTAATCGCCATCGCCCATCGACTGTCGACGATTGCCGCCATGGACCGGCTCATCGTGATGGATGACGGGCGCATTATCGAACAGGGAACCCACAGTGAACTGCTGGCGAAGAATGGCGTTTATGCGCGGCTTTGGCAGCACCAGAGCGGTGGTTTTCTGGGCGAGGACAAAGGTGTGATTGAGGCGTTGGATCAGGTGTGAACGGTGGAGTGCGGCGAGCGATGCCGTCCACTGAGCATCGATCCAGTTAGAAAACTGCTCCTTCGATATGGTGGACCTTCGGTTCTTCAGAAAAATAGTCCTCCAGGCCCAGCATGAACATCTGATGGTCATCACTCGCCTCGAAGCCCGGCGAGTGATCTTCAAGTGAAGCCCAGCGCACTATCAGGTTGAAATGCTCGGGGGTTTCGATTCCTTGCGCGAGCAAGTGGCCGCCGTAACCCTTCGCGCGGGTGAGCAACGGCGCGACCTCGGCGAAGGCACTTTTGAATTGTTCAATGCGTTCTTTGTGTACGGGAAGCAGAGCAATTTCATAAATCATGGCATTTCCTCTGAGACGACTTAGACGGCTGAAAATAGGCGCTCAGGAAATAAGCGATGGCTCAACTGCAATCGCGATTTTGCCTTGAAGGCCGTTCTCGGGACTTTCCAACCGAGCATGGGCCAGGCCGATATCGGCCAGCGAATAGACCGCGCCAACGTGTGGGCGCAACTGACCGCGAGCCACCAACGTGCTCAGCTCATCAAGCTTGCCGCGGTTTTGTCGGGTGAAGACGAAGTGATAGCTGGCGTTCTTGCCCCAGGCCTGAACGAGGTTTTGCGGCTGCGCGATGTCGACAATCGAGACCACACGGCCCAGTTGAGCCAGCGCATCCGGGCTGCGCGACAGGGTGTCGCCGCCTATGGTGTCGAACACCACATCCACACCTTGGCCGCCGGTTTCGCGCAGGATGGCGTCGACGTAATCTTCCTTTTTGTAGTCGATAAGCACATCGGCACCCATGCTACGGGCGAACTCAAAGTTTGCTTCGCGCACGGTGGTGAAGACCCGCGCGCCAATGGCTTTTGCGACCTGGATCGCTACATGACCCACGCCTCCCGCGCCGCCGTGTATTAGAATGCTTTCCCCTACCCTGAGCGCCGCTCGCATGGTCAGCGCTTCCCACACCGTGCCGCCAACCAGAGTCAGACTTGCCGCCTCAAGATGGCTCAGCGATGGCGGTTTGTGGCCGATGATGCTTTCGGCCGCAACGTGGTACTCGGCATAACTGCCTGGCCCGTCGAATATTTGCGGGGTGTACCAGACTTCGTCCCCCGGAGCGAAGCCCGTCACCCCCGGCCCGACTTCTTCGACAACGCCCGAAACGTCATGTCCGGTAATCGCCGGCAGTGGCACCAGGTCAGCGTAATCGCCGCGCCGAACCTGAAAATCCAAGGGGTTGATGGAGGTTGCGTATACCCGCACCAAGACCTGTCCCACACCCGGCACTGGCTTGGGTACGTCGCAGAGTTCGAACGATTCCGGGCCGCCAAATGATTTGAGTAGCATCGCTTTCATTTTGAAATCCTCGTATCGACAAAACGGAATATCCAGATATCTCAATATCATGCAGTAAAAAAATTACAGATCTTTCCCGATCAACTCGGCAAGGGCACTGATAGTTGCTTCATTGCGTTTGTAGTACGTCCACTGACCGATGCGCCTGACTTCGACCAGGCCAACTCGTTGCAGGGTTGCCAGATAACCCGACACCGTAGACTGCGACAGCCCGATACCCTCCTGGATACTGCTGACGCAGACACCCACCGTGAAAACGTCACCCTCATCCTGCGCAGGGAAATTGTTCACGGGGTCCTTCAAGCCTTTCAGGATTTGAAGGCGTACCGGATTTGAGAGTGCTTTGAATATTTCGAGTAAGTCCATAGCTCGGATGATATCGAGATTTTCCGATATATCAATACCCGATTTCCCTTCGCGACCGACGGCTCACATGCTGCTGAACAGACCTCTCCAGTTGCTGCGAGAGGAGATGAAGACTCGCCATGTCTGTGGCCAGACATCGATCAACCAGCTCTTCATCCCCCACTCAGATCACCCGGCGGTGGCCGGCACTGGCGCGTTGAGCAACTGCTGCTCCCACAGATACGCAATACCGCTACCGGCAGCATGCTGCAGCAGCACATCGGTCAGCGCACCGGCGGTTTCCTCTCGAGCCCAGTCACGTTGCCACTCTGCAGCGAGAGCGAGCCAAGTCATCATGTTCGCACCCGCCGCAATCATGCGCTGGATCGCCACTTGATGGGCCTCGACCGAAACCGCGCCGGATGCGTCAGTGATCACCGTAACATCCCAACCTTCGCCGAGTGCCTGGATCACCGGCATGGCGACGCAGACTTCGGTCCACAGACCCGCGATAACCAGTTGCTTGCGGCCCGTCGCTTTTACCGCGTCCACCACCTTCTGGTCTTCCCAGGTGTTGATCAGCGTCCGATCAATCACCTCTTGGCCGGGAAAAACATCGAGGATTTGCGGAAAGATGAAACCGCCCCGCTCGCCGATCACGCTGGTCAAGATGGTGGGCACGTTGAACGCCTTGGCAGCCTTCGCCAACGCCGTCGCATTGTTGACCACCATTTGCGGCTCATGGCTGTTCAGATTAGTGAGCTGGAAAGGCTGGTGGTCGATCAGAACGAGTACCGAATCTTCAGGACGAAGAAGCGATGTAAGGCCGTTACGAAAAGTCATTAGTAGATCCCGTGTTGTCGTTATGAATTGGATTGGTAATGAGCGGCATACGCCAGCGCCGACGCTGCCTGCCAACAACACTGTGCTGTTTCGATGCTTAATCCGGTAGTGTTGCCAAGTGTTTGGCTGTGTCGCGAAATGAGGAACACCGTTTGGATATCGAAGAGCTTCAGACATTCGTAGAGGTTGCTGACGCGGGGGGCGTTTCGCCTGCCGCAGCCCGGCTGGGCGTGTCCAAGTCAATCGTCAGTCGCAGGCTGGCGCGATTGGAAGCGCAGCTTGGCGTGCAGTTGCTGACACGCTCGACTCGCGGCGCGGCGCTGACTGAGGCCGGCGCGACCTTTCGCGATTATGCAGCGAGGGTCTGCTCAGAAATGGAGTCAGCCAGGGAAGCGATCCTGCCTGCCGGAGCGCTGCAGGGTCGTTTACGAGTGGCCGCGCCGCTCTCTTTTGGCCCGACTCACTTCGCCCCCGTACTGGCGGAAATGGCCGTGCGGCACCCGCAACTTCAGATCCAGACCTGCTACAGCGACCGCTTCGTTGACCTCATAGCCGAAGGTTACGATTGCGCGATCCGCGTTGGCTACCTTCAGGATTCCAACCTGATCGCAAGACGCATCGGCCCGATCAACGGCAAGCTGGTCGCGAGTCCGGGCTATATCAAGGCTTATGGTTCACCCGAGAAACCTGAGGAGATAGTCGCCCATCAAGCCCTGATGCAAAGCACCGAAGCTTGGCAATTCATGGATGGCGACAAGATCGTCGCCATTCGCCCGCAAGGACGCTTCAAGGCTGACAACGGCATCGCGCTAGTCGCCGCCGCAGTCGCAGGACTCGGGGTCGCGTACCTGCCCGATTGCCTCACGTATGACAGCGTGGCATCCGGCGCACTGGTGCCGATCATGACGCGTTATCCACCACCGCCAGCGGGTGCTTACTTAGTCCGCCCGGCCGGTCAGCATCCTGCGCAGAAGATCCGGGTCTTTGCGCAATTGTTGATCGAGTATTTCGGGAAATCTCCGTATTTTGCGGGAGATGTTGCTGTTTGATTGGGGGAGGTGTTTGAGTGAGTGGCTGCCTGCTGTGCTGAGCGCTTGTTGTTGACCAAGATAGGCCCTGATGGATGCCTGGGTGCGAATGTTGCGATTAATGGGCATCCGGACGCCATCGCAGCCCTGGCCCCGGTTTATGAACGGGAGATCATCTTTCGTGTGCTCCAGGGCCCCCATGGCTGGATGCTGCGGGAAACCATAACTCACTTTAAATGCACTACGAGTTCAACCAGAATCCTCCAGGTCGATCACATCAGGATCCATCATGTCTGCAACCACAACCGTTACCGCCGCTGAAAACCGACAAAGCATACTCATCGTCGTAGGTTCGGTGTTCCTGTTGTCGGTGTCAGACGCTCTTATCAAGGCCACCAGCGCCGAGACATCGATGTGGCAGCTCTACGTGATTCGTTCGCTACTGGCCATTGGCATGCTCGTCGCCTTGTTGATGTACCGCCGCGGCACATTGCAGCAACGGCCGCTTTCCCCTTTGTGGGTAGGCGCAAGAAGCCTGCTGCTTGCCTTGATGTGGATTGCCTTTTACAGCGCACTGCCCTTCATCAGCCTGACCATAGCCGCATTGGCAATCTATACGACACCTTTGTTTATCGCTTTGTTCTCGGCAGTCACCCTGGACGAGCATGTCACACCGCGCAAATGGGTGGCCATTCTGGTGGGGTTCGCCGGGGTGCTGGTCACACTCGCACCGAGTCAGGCTGACTTCAACCTATGGACACTGCTGCCCGTGCTCGCTGCGATTTTATATGCCCTCGCAGCGGTCGTGACCAAGGGCAAGTGCGCCAATGAGGCGCCCATGCACCTGGCCTTGGCGCTGAATATCGTCCTGTTGTTGATGGGAATGGTCGGCAGCATTGTCGTCGCACAGACTGGCCCTCACCTGCCGGCCAACGAGGGCCTGCGATTTCTGGTGGGCGACTGGTCGCCCATGGCGATCAGCGACTGGGGCGTGATGGTGGTGCTGGCGATTCTGATGGTACTGGTCAGTACCGGCATCGCCCGGGCCTATCAAATCGGCGAGACCTCGATCATCGGCGCATTCGATTACACCTATCTGATCTTCGCGATTGCCTGGGGGGCGTTGCTGTTCAATGAAGTGCTCAATGGCCGGACCGCGGCCGGTCTGGCCCTTATCCTGATTTCAGGCTTCATCCTGCTGAACAAGCCCACTGCTACGCGCTGAACGCTTCACATGCACAGGCCTTAACAAGGAGCTGTTTATGCTGGCAGTCGCATTACTCGCTGCGGACATACTGATAAATCTCGTTTACTCATGAAGACGCAAAGCACGCCAACGCGCATGGTCCCTGATAAAGGACTGACCATCAGGCACTCTGGTGCCATCAAACCTGAGGGTAGCGTTTAAACAGCTCGGTGGCTTCCCAGCGTGCCGCATGTGCCTGCAAGGCTGGGAAAGCAGCCGCCCTGACCACATCAGCGACCATCAACTGAATGAACGACCAGGCGACGGCGCTGGTAATGTCAACCTGATCCGGCCGATCTGACACAACCGATTGCCGTCCCGACAATTGCGTATCCCATGCGCGACAAGCCGCCAACAACTGCCCGGTTACCCGCTCCAGCCAGGGCTGGTGGCGTTTTTCCTCTGGTCGCAGCCGGTATTCATAGACTATCTGCACTGCCTTTTCGCAGGCAGCCAATGCCAGCCCCAAGGTCCGTAGCGAATCAGCCAGAGGCAGGGCCTGGTGTGGCATCAATTTTCGCTCAGCCGGGCTCTGCGCCTCGAAGTAGTCGATGATCAGCGTCGAATCCATCAACACGCTGCCGTTATCCAGCACCAAACTAGGTGCCTTCACCACAGGGTTGATAGCAGCGAACGCTTCGAAGTCGCTGAATACCGAAAGTGCGGCGTGCTCGAACGAGACCCCCATCGCCTCCAGCGAAATAGCCACCCGTCGAACATAGGGGGAATCCAGCATGCCTATCAATTTCATCAGGTGATCTCCCTTTGTAATGGGGTCAATACTATTACCGTGCTCGCCCCTTGCACAGACTCACATCGCCCGTCACTCGAACTGCTGACGATTCTCCGGAGTAATCAACTGGAACGGCACCCAGATGATCGGAGCATCCAGCCCTTCGCCACGCGCCAGTCGGACAGCCGCATCAACCGCTCCACTCGCCTGCCCCACGGCATCCTGGAACACACTGACAGCCATCTTTCCATCTGCCATGAGTTTGAGCCCATCCGATGTACCGTCGATGCCGCCTACCCAGTAATCCTTGGCCTGCTTGCCGGCCTTCTCCAGGCCCATGATCGCGCCGATCGCCATTTCGTCGTTATTGGCGGCGACAATCGAAAAATCGACGCCCTGCTTCACCCAGTCCATGACCACCGTGGCGGCCTGGCTACGCTCCCAGTTGGCGACTTTTTTCTGCACGACTTTCATGTCCGGGTACTTGGCGACGACTTTTTCAACGTCCTCGGTGCGCATCAATGAGGACGCATTGGCGGGGTCGCCGACCAGAATCACCACGTTGCCCTTGTAGCCGGCCCGGCGTGCCAACTCTTCCATCTGCAACGTGCCTGACTCCAGTTCATTGGAGCCGACAAACGCAGCGCGCGCGGTGAGCTTTTCGGGCGACGGATTGCGGTTGACGAAGACCAGGGGAATATTCGCTTCGCTGGCCAACTGCATCATCTGCGGCGTGCTTTTGCCGTCGACCACGGCCACGATGATCGCGTCGACTTTGGAATGGATCAGGTTGCGAAACTGCCGCAGCTGCAATTCGGAATTGTCCTGCCCATTCTCCATGAAGATATCGATATCCATCGCCGCCGCCTTTTGCTGAACGCCATTGCGCAGCAACGCCTGGAAATTATCGTCGTATTTGGCCATGGCCACGCCCACCAGCGGCGTAGAGGCTTGGGCCAGGCCTGTGGTTAACAGCGCCGACCCCAGGAAACATCTGAACCATGCTTTCATTTTCTAGCTCCCGAGGATCAAACGCTGAATTGATGAAGCAGTTCACGCTGCACTTTGGCCATGGCCGACAAACGTTGACTGCTGCTCGCCGATTGCTCGGCACCTTCGGCCGTCTGCTGCGCCGAATCATTGATCTGGATGACCATCCGGCTGGTTTCCGCCACGGTGGCGCTCTGCTGCTCGGTGGCCGCAGCAATCTGGATGTTCATGTCGCGAATCGTGCCGACCGCCTCGCTCATCGAATGCAGCAATTCACCGGCTCCCGAGGCCAGCGACACGCATTGGCCCGACTGCGCCTGGCTCTCGTTCATCACCTGGACCACGGAATGAATTTTTTCCTGCATCCGTCCGATCATTTCCTGGATTTCGCTGGTAGAGGTCTGGGTACGACTTGCCAGGGAGCGCACTTCATCAGCGACGACGGCAAAACCTCGACCTTGTTCGCCCGCACGCGCGGCTTCGATAGCCGCGTTGAGTGCGAGCAAGTTGGTCTGTTCGGCGATGGTACGAATGGCAACCACAATGCCTTCGATATTGTGGCCGTACTTCTGCAGTTCGTCGGTAACCTCGGTGGCTTTGTTTACCTGCTCGGCCTGAAGGCGAATATTGACGATGGTCTCGGCCACACGCTCCTGCACTTGATCGGTGAGGTCACTGGTGTCGTCCACCGCCTTGCGGGTGTCTTGCGCGCGCCGTGCGACTTCTTCCACGGTACTTTCCATCTCAGTCATGGCCGAGGCCGCCGACTGCAGCCTGTCCTTTTGTTCATCCACCACGCGGGTGGTCTGCTCGCTGCTCAAGGCGTTGTTGTCCGCCGTGGTCGCCAGGGCATCGGCGGAGCTGATCAGCTCACGGAAGGTTTTGCGCAGGGCGATGGTCAGTTCATTCAGGTAGCCCCCCAGCTCCCCGAACTCGTCCTTGCGCGAGACATCGAAACTGACGCGCATATCGCCGGCCGTCAGTTGCTTGAGCACCTCGCGAAACGCCGCCAGGGGACGGCGCAGGCTGAAGGCAACCCAAATGCCGATCAGCACGGCGGCCAGCACCGCCAGTACACAAGCGATCAACACCAGGCTGCGGCTGGTGCCGATGGTGGCGTTGGCATCGTCCCGGGCGTGATTGGCGACCTCAAGGGCCTGGCTGCCAAATTCGCCAATCTTGCCCAGGGTGGATTGCAGGGCGGCTTCTACCGCCGTGCGTTGCTGCACGACCTGCGCGCTCAATTTTGCCTCGGCGAGGTAGGCATGGAACACGCCGTCGGCGCCGGTCAGATCGGTGAGTAGACGATTGACCATCACGGCGGCAATCCGCCCGCCTCTGGGGTCAACGGCCAACAGCGCCTGAAGGCGCGTGCTGATGACCTCGTCCTGCAGGTTCAGCACGCGTTGCAAGGTGTCGATGGCTGGCGTCGCCGCATGCGCGGCCAGCCCGTCATAGGATTTATTGACTTCCAACAGCAGTTTTTCAGCCGCCGCCACCTGTTGTACGTCGCCGGCACTGCGGGCCCGAGCAATGTAATCGCGCAGGTAACCCGCCAACTGCGAACCCTGGGCGCTGCTGTAACCTTGCAACACTCGCGTCAACGCGAGTTGC
Source organism: Pseudomonas sp. R4-39-08 (assembly GCF_003852275.1). Lineage (NCBI taxonomy): Bacteria > Pseudomonadati > Pseudomonadota > Gammaproteobacteria > Pseudomonadales > Pseudomonadaceae > Pseudomonas > Pseudomonas sp. R4-39-08. The sequence goes on along the minus strand of NZ_CP027733.1, from coordinate 2,885,276 downwards.
TGCACATGCTCACGGTGCGAGGCCATCAGGGTTTGCGCCTGGTCGGCGTAGGCCGTCACTAACTGGCGCTGCTGGGCGAGGCCAGCCTTCAGCTCGTCGCGGTCGACCACATAGACCGCCGTGCTGTCGAGCAAGCGATTGAACTGGGTAATGCTGTCGGTGAACGCTTGCTTGCCGGCGTCGATCTGTTTGACATCGGTGCTGATCAATATGGCCAGCAACGCCTGGTTGGCGCGCAGGATATGCACGTACAACTCACTGGCCGCACGACTCAACGGTGCCGATTGGCTCGTGATTATGCCCAGACGCTCGCTTATAGAATGCGTGCTTTGATAGCTGACCCCTGCCATGGTGAGCAGCAACAGCACAAGCACCGCAAAACCCCCGATAACCCGCTGTAAAATGGTCATGGCTAACCCCGTTAGGTTTTTATTGTTGTGGAGCTGGTTTGAAGCGTCGGCGTACTTCGAGGGAGACTGCTCGGAGCGCTGATGACTGCATCGGCCGCGCAGTCGGAAACTTGAAAGGAGAAAGCGACTGGCGCAGGTTTTTTAGATCGACTCGCAAAACTGGCTGACCCCTGCAGACAACGACAGCGGCATCGCCACCGCGCCCCTCGCCAGCCTCAACGTCGCCACTGTCGTGTCGTTACGCCACTTCCCGGAACTGCCGGCACTGGTGTCACAGATGGCCGAGACGCCGCGTAATCCCGAATAGTTTGACACTAACTGTAGTGATCGCTATAGAATGCACTCAATATGTATCGACCGATACATAAATGGCTTGTCCAGCCGATGGGCAAGCCGTAGGCGGGATTTGCGCTGGCATTGCTCGCCCGGCCGCCCCTTGCTCGCCTTGCGCGCAAGGCGATCATTCAAACAGGAGTCACACCATGAGCAACCCAACCTACGTCCAGGAATACAACGCCATTGTCGCCGTACTGAACCAGTACAACGAAGGTGGCAAACAGGCGAAAAGCAGCATCATGAAACCAGCCTTCAGCGAGCAGGCGACGATCTTTGGCGTAGACGCCGAGAACAAACTGACCGGCGGCCCGATTCAGGGTCTGTTCGACATCATCGACAGCGCGTTTCGCCCCTCCCCGAGGCCCAGGGCGCCATCGTCAACGTCGATATCGTTGGCACGGCTGCCAGTGCGCGCGTCGATACCAATGACATCTCCGGTTTCTGCTTTACCGACTTTTTCAACCTGCTGAAGGTGGAAGGCCAGTGGGCGGTCGTCAGCAAGATCTATCACACCCACGTAGCGCCTTAAGCCACACGCCTCCTTCACCACGGCGCGTTGACGCCATAAACGTTTATAGGATTTGGATCATGAGCAAGAACATCAAAGCGGTACCCACTGCTGAATATAACGCCGTTATCGCCGTCGCTCAGCACTACGTGGACAGCCTGCGTATCGGCAGTGCCGAGGGCCTGGAGCAGGCATTCCACAAAGACGCGGTGATGTACGGTTTCACCAATGGCCAGCTGCTGGGCGGTCCGATCAACAACCTGTTCGACTTTGTCCGCACCCACGGCACAGCGCCGGATATCACTACCCGTCTGGACGTACTGGCGATTACGCCGACCACCGCCGTGGTTCGTGTCGACATGGAAAACGACGCGATTGGTGCCGATTACAACGACTACCTGACGCTGATCAAAATCGACGGCACCTGGAAGGTGATCGCCAAGGTCTATCACCAATTCGAAGGCTGATCAGGGCGGCCATCAGTGCGAGCCCCGTGCCGTGGCATGGCCGTCGATGTAAACATTACGATGTATTAAAGGTGTCAAATCATGGCAACAGTTGAATACCGCGCCCTCATTAACGGCGGCGCCGACCGCGTATGGGACGTGCTCAAGCATTTTGGACAGATCAGCCAATGGCACCCGGCAATTGCCGAAAGCATTATCGAAAACGGCCAGCCTGACGGCCTGGTGGGCTGCATCCGCCGGCTGACCTTACAAGACGGCGCAGTCTTGCGTGAAAAACTGTTGTCGGTGGACGAGCCTGACCTGCAGTTCTCGTACCGTTTTGTAGAGTCGCCATTGCCCGTCGACAATTACGTGGCTACCGTACGGTTGATCCCCCTGACGGGTGGAGACATTACAGTGGTGCTGTGGAGCGCAACCTTCGACACGCGGGAGCCAGATCCCCAGGGCGAGCTGACCGCGGCGATCGAATCACTGATTGTCGGCGGCCATCAAAGCCTTCAGGTCTACCTGAACAAAACGGCCAGCGCGTAAATGAGCACAGCCTCGGTCCAGTGATGGATGCGGGGCCTATTATTGGAGTTGCGATGGACGAGCATATTGCCGCCGTGCCACTTGAAAAAGCCTACAGGCTGATCAATCACGGCCCGACCACCCTGGTATCCGCTCAACATGCGGGGGTGACGAATGTGATGGCCGCCGCATGGGCCTGCGCGCTGGATTTTTCGCCGCCAAAAGTGACAGTGGTGTTGGACAAGATCACCAAGACACGCGAGTTGGTCGAGCGCAGTGGCGTTTTCGTGATTCAGGTGCCCACCGGGGCACAACTCAAACTGACAAAAAACGTCGGCAGTGCGAGCCTTTTCGATACGCACGACAAACTGGCACAAAGTGATGTGGAGTTGTTCGACATCCCCGGCCAAGACCTGCCGTTCGTTTCAGGCTGCTCGGCCTGGCTGGCCTGCAAACTGCTGCCCGAGCCCCACAACCAGACGACCTATGATTTGTTCATCGGCGAGGTGGTTGGCGCATGGGCAGACACGCGCGTCTTCAAGGATGGGCACTGGCATTTTGAGACCGCCCCAGCGGACTTTCGTAGCCTGCACTACATCGCTGGCGGGCAGTTTTATGCGATCGGCGAGGCGCTGAACGTCGATGCAGAACAAGACACATGATGCCCACTTGGCCAGCCTCGCATTGAAATCAGCGCAATCGGCCTGGGCACCGCAGCAGCCAGGCACGCCGCATCCTGTGCGTGCCTGGGCGTGGTCATGCGGTCAGGTCATGCTTACCAATCCTGGCGGGTTGGCGAGATGATCAGGTCGTTGACGGTGACGTTTTCAGGCTGGTTCAAGGCGTAGAGCACGGCTCGGCCTATGTCGTCAGGCGAGATCGCGATCTTGTTCAGTTCCTGGGCGGCCTTGCGCCCCGCTGGATCGGTCACTTTGTCTGCCCAACCCGTGTTGATCACACCGGGGCTGATGGTGTTGACACGAATGCCATGATGCACGCCCAGTTCCTTGCGCATCGACTCAGTCATGGCCTGCACGAAAAATTTAGTGGCACTGTAAATGCCGGCAGCCGGCCCGACCTGGTGACCGGCCACCGAATCCATGTTGAGGATCTGGCCCGACTTCTGTTTCAACATGAACGGCAGCACAGCGGCGATTCCGTGCAAGTAGCCTTTGATGTTCACGTTGATCATCTTTTCCCAGTCATCAACGGCCAGGTCTACCCAGTTGGAAAACAACATCAGGCCGGCGTTGTTGATCAGGATATCGACTGAACCGAAAGCGTCCTGGGCGAACTGGGCCAGCGCCTTCATATCCTCCGGGTTGGTGACGTCGCTGACGCGCCCTACCGCTTCACCACCGTTGGCTTTCAACTCGCTGACGATCGCGTCCAGACCTTGCTGGTCCAGCGCGGCGGCAACAATGCGGGCGCCTTGGGCAGACAGCGCTCGAGCCGATGCGGCACCCAGGCCAGACGATGCGCCGGTGATGATCGCAGTCTTGTTTTGCACGTAGTTCATGAGAGTTCCTCTTGGACAATGACTGCCCGCACGTGTCGGGCAGTGTTTGGGTTATCGCAGGTGCCAAGGCGCGATCAGTAGTTGCCGACAGGCCAGTCGGTGTAGCCCTTGGCGCCGCCGCCGTAGTAGGACTCGCGCGGTGCAATGGTGAGTTCAGCGCCACGGCGCAGGCGCTCGACCAGGTCGGGGTTGGAAATGAACAGGCGACCAAACGCGACAGCGTCGATCCTGCCTTCGGCACGGCGCTCGATTGCCATTTCCAGGTCGTAGTTGTTGTTGCCGATAAAGGCGCCTTTGAACTGCGCGCTCAGGGCGTCCATGTCCACGCCCGCAGGCACTTCACGCGAGGTGGCGGTAGCGCCTTCGACGAAGTGCAAGTACGCGAGATCGAATGCGTTGAGTTGCTGGATCAGATAGCCGTACATCGCCATCACGTTGCTGTCGGGCGGCGTGTTGCCGGCGTCGGGGGTGACAGGCGACAAGCGGATGCCGACACGTTCATTGCCCCAGATATTGACGATCGCTTCGGTCACTTCCAGCGTGAGCCGAGCGCGGTTTTCGATCGAACCGCCGTATTGGTCGGTGCGGTGGTTAGTTGAATCGCGCAGGAATTGGTCCAGCAGGTAGCTGTTGGCGGAGTGCACTTCCACACCGTCAAAACCGGCACGCTTGGCGTTCTCGGCCGCACGTTTGTACTGCTCGATGATCCCGGGGATTTCATCGGTTTCAAGTGCGCGCGGCATCGAAACCGGGACAAAACCGTTGACGGTGTAGGTATCGCCTTGAGCCTTGATCGCGGAAGGCGCCACCGGTGCAGCACCGTCCGGCTGCAACTCGACGCTGGAAAAACGCCCCACGTGCCAGAGTTGGCTGACGATCTTGCCGCCAGCGGCATGCACGGCATCAGTGACTTTCTTCCAGCCGGCAACCTGCTCGTCGCTCCAGATACCCGGTGTTGCCGCATAACCACGGCCTTGAGCGGAGATATTGGTGGCTTCGGCAACGATCAAGCCTGCCGTGGCGCGCTGGGCGTAATACTCGGCGTGCAACTCGTTGGGAATACCGTCTTCGGCGTAGCGGCTGCGCGTGACCGGCGCCATTACGATGCGATTGGCGAGTTCAATTGCGCCAAAGCGGGTGGGTGTGAACAAGTCAGTGCGATGACTGTTATCTGTCATGGTAAACCTCAATTAAATAGACCGGTCGTCTAGTAAGTTGCTAAAAAAATGGCTACGACAGGAGTCGCTTCGCCATGGTCAGGGATTCTTCAAAAACGTCAGGGCGCTTGTTGATCTTCATCATTAACGAGGCACCGAGCCAAATTTGATAAAGCGCTTGCGCGAGCGTCGCGTTGGAGAGCGTGGAGTTGATCGAGCCATCGACATGGCCTTGCTCGATGCAGCGCTCAAGCCGAGCGTTGATCGCTTGAGTACCTTTATCGAGCACCAGGCGCATGCCTTCGGAAAGGTCACAGACCTCGGCGCCCAGTTTCACGACGAGGCATTTGTCCGTCGGTGAATCGGAGCATTGGGTGTGCGCCCAATAGTGGAAATACCCGAGCAATCGTTCAGCCGCCGGCCGGGTACCTGCCAGCAGGGTGTCGACCGCAGCCAAGTAGTCGCAAAAGTATTGTTCCAGCAGCGCTTGGCCAAATTCATCCTTGGATTTGAAATAGTGGTAGAACGAGCCTTTCGGCACCTCGGCGGCGGCCACCACTTCAGCCAGTCCTACGCTGGTATAGCCTTTGTGGGTCATCAACACCCTGGCGACATCCAGGATGTGTTGGCGGGTTGTGGCGTGTTGGTTTTTCATAATGACGCCACTCTAACTGGAACTAGACCGGTCGTCTAGTAAATCATGGAATGAATTGCCCCTTACGTGACCGACGGTCTCATGCAACGCTGGCGCTCAAATAGCTGGACGGTGACCGCCGAACACTGAGGCCGACCGTTCAAGACCCGCAGGTCCAGACGCGCTGCTGCACTAGCGCGGAGCCACGAAGCCAGGCCATTTTGTGTATCATCCACGTTGAAAACAGCTTTCCCGACGCCAGCGTCTGGCGTTACGCCTTAAGGTAGCCAGCCCCATGTCCGATTCCATTTCACCCTCTGTTCCTCGCAGCAAGGGACGCCCGCGCGCATTCGACCGCGATCAGGCGCTGCTTCGCGCGTTGGCGGTGTTCTGGAAGCGCGGGTATGAGCCCGCGTCGGTGACCGAGTTGTGCTCAGCGATGGGCATCAATCCACCCAGCCTGTATGCGGCGTTTGGCAACAAGGCCAAGTTGTTTCTGGAAGCCGTTGCCCACTATGAAACGACCTTCTGGGACGCGACGTGGGAGCGGATGGGCAGCGAGCCGGACATCGTGTGCGCCATCCGCGAATTCTTTCATACCTCTGCGTCCATTTTGACCGAGCCTCTAGCGCCCTGCGGCTGCATGGTGGTACTGGCGGCCGTGAACGTGTCGGAAGATGCTGGCGAGGTCACCGCCGCCCTCAAAGCGTTGCGCCAGGAAGGCCGCGACTACCTGCAACAACGCCTGGATCGCGCGGTTGAGGCTGGGCAGCTCAAACCGCAGACCAACACCCGCATACTCGCTGCTGCATTGAATACCCTCCTTGAAGGCATGTCGTTGCAGGCTCATGATGCGGCCAGTCGCGAAGACCTGCAGGGCATCGCCGCAACTGCGGTGGCCATGCTCGCCCCTTCCCTCGCCGAATCGCGATAACGCCAACTGACCATGGGGCGCCATCAGAGCGCCTTGTATCGCTCAACCGGTAAGGTCACGACACCAAGCGCCGGCTCATTTCCAACGCCGCATCGAAGGGTGCGTGTGTTCGATTGACCTTGACCAGCAAAGAGGCGCCCAACCACATCTGATAAAGCGCCTCTGCCAATACAGGCGCCTCAGTCAGCGCGGTGATAGACCCATCGGCCTTGCCTTGCTCAACGCAGCGCGTGATCCGCTCAACGATCAGCGCCGTGCCCTTTTCGAGAACCGCGCGCATATTTTCGGAAAGGTCACACACTTCTGCACCTAATTTGACCACCAGGCATTTCTGGTCAGTGTGATCAAAGGCCTGCGTCTCGGCCCAATACCGTAGGTAACTCAGCAAGCGCTCTGCCCCGTTGCCGTCTCTGGCCATCTCCACATCGACCCGCGAGAGGTACTCTTGGAAGTACTCTTCGAGCAATGCCTGGCCAAACTCGTCCTTGGAGCGGAAGTAGTGATAAAAGGAGCCTTTGGGCACACCGGCGGCGGCAAGCAATTCGGTCAAGCCGACGGCCGTATAACCCTTTTGGGTCATGAGCGATCTGGCAACATCAATGATGTGCTGATGCATGTCTTGGAGAGGTTTCTTCATGCGGCGCATGCTATCAAAAAACGCTCGGCGATCACATGAGCAGGCGTGAGTTGCACAGCGCTTACCCCCCATCGGCATAACGGCCCGCCGAATACAAAATAAATAGATGTATTTACCGTAAAAACAAAATTAATATTTTCCAATGATTAAAGAACTGAAAACATTTATCGCCGTGGCGAGAGAAGGGACCTTTGCGGCTGCTGGCAGCAAGATAGGGCTCACCCAAGCCGCCGTCAGCGCGCAAATGCAACGCCTGGAGGCGGAGCTCGGCGTTGAGCTGTTTGACCGTAAAGGCCGCTCAGCCCACCTCAACCGAGTGGGCCAACAGGTGTTGTTGCAGGGCCAGGACCTGGTTCGCCAGTTCAAGAACCTGGGCACCGCCACCGTGGGGCTGCCCGCCAGCGTCCTGGTGACGATTGGCGCGATTGCCTCTGTGCAACGCTCATTCCTGCCGGAAGCACTTGCGCAGTTTCATCAACGATTTTCGGAGTGCAGGACGCGAGTCATTCCGGGCCTCTCCATGGAGCTGGTCAACCAGGTGGATGCCGGCGAGATCGACATGGCCGCGATCATCCGCCCGCCCTTCTCATTGCAAAGTGACTTGCGCTGGACAACCCTGGCGCGTGAACCGTATCGCCTCATTGTCCCGGCCGATATGCCTGGTGACGACTGGTCGGAGCTGGTCTCGACCCAGCCATTCATCCGTTACGACCGGTCGTCCTTCGGCGGCCGACAGGTTGACCGATTCTTGCGACAAACCCATGTCGCTTTGCGTGAAGTGTGCGAGCTCGATGAGCTGGATGCCATCATCAAGCTGGTAGCAAACGGCGTCGGCGTGGCGTTGGTGCCAGAGACGGCCACCCAGCAAGACTGGCCGGCAGGGGTACGCGCCATAGACCTGAAACAACGCACTTTCCATCGCGATATCGGCCTTGTACATCGTGCCCGCCGCGGGCTCACCGAACCGGTGAAAGTATTGGTCCAACTGATTACCGAGCAGGTTCTGAAAAAGCCCTGACGCATGAAAGAATCGATACAAAAACTTCTTATCGGTTTATCAGCCAAAAAAAGAGCCCTCGACGCGTTTAACGTGGAAGGCTCTTGTGTCACTGATTAAGCGTTCTGCTCGCCCCCTACCGCGTTTTTTCGCTCCAGCGGCGCTTTCTCCCACTTGGCAATGACCAGGGGCGCAATTGCGTTACCGAGCACGTTCAAGGTGGTGGTACCGCTGTCGATGATCCGGAAGATCCCGGCAATCAATGCGACCCCTTCCAGCGGCAGCCCGGCAGACGCCAAGGTGGCCGACAGAATGATGATGGCAAACCCAGGTACGCCCGCAGCGCCCTTCGACGTCAGCACCATCGTCACCACCAGCAAAATCTGCTGAGTCAACGACAGATCGATGCCATACAGCTGCGCAATGAAGATCGTCGCCACACCGAGGAAGATCGAAGCACCGTCCAGGTTGAACGCATAACCCACCGGCACCACGAAGCTGACGATGCGCCGAGGCACGCCATAGGCTTCCAGCTTGGTCATCAACTGCGGCATGACCGCCGCAGAGGCTGCACTGGAGAAGGCCAGAATCAGCTCATCGCGGAAGTACTTGATCAACTTGAAGACGTTTTCGCCGATCAGGTAGCAAATACCGCCGAGCATCACCAGGGCAAAGGTAATCAGCGCCAGATACACCACGCCGATCAGCTTGAGCAACGGTAGCAACGAGGCAAATCCGAAGGTCGCTACCGTGGCGCCGATCATGCCGAATACACCAATCGGTGCGTAGGCCATGACAAACGATACGACTTTGAACATGGCGTCGGAGAAGCCCTGCACGACCGCTACAACCGGTGCGCTCTTTTCTTTAGGCAATGTATTAAGCGCCATGCCCAGCAGCACGGCAAAGAACAGCACCGACAGCAACTTCGCTTCCGACATCGCGACAATCACGTTATCGGGCACGATGTTTTGCAGGATGATCAGCGCGCCCTTCGACGGCTCCATATGCACGGCTGCCGCGGTGTGGGCGATACCCGCGATTTCGGTGCCTTTACCCGGCTCGAACAGGTTGGCGAAGCACAAGCCGAGCACGATGGCGAGACTGGTGATTGCAAAGAAGTAGATCAACGACTTTGCGCCCATGCGCCCAAACGATTTGTTATCACCGCCTCCGGCAATGCCGAGGATCATGCAGCAGAAAACAATCGGCACGACGACCATCTTCATCATCTTGATGAAGATATCCCCGAGTGGTTTAAGGATCTCGGTACTGACCCAGACTTGATTTTCCGGGTGGGTATTGAAATACCAACCCACGAGCACGCCAAGCAACAGCCCGGCAACGATTTGCCAAACTAAGGGAATACGTTTCATGTCTAGCCTTTTTGTTGGAATGAAAGGACTGCTTGAGGGCAGTAGCTAGATTCATGAGCTTCCAGCTCATTTAAGTGTCCTTGGCGCACTCCTCGAAGTGCGCCAGGTTTTTTATTACTTGGCGAACAGCTGGCTCATATCTTTGAACGCCTTGAACTCCAGGGCGTTGCCGCACGGGTCGAACAGGAACATGGTGGCCTGCTCGCCGACCTGGCCTTTAAAGCGAATGTAGGGTTCGATCACAAACTGGGTGGCGCGCGCTTTCAAGCGTTCTGCCAGGGCTTCCCATTGCGCCCACTCCAGGATGATGCCGAAGTGCGGAACCGGTACGTCGTGACCGTCTACCGGGTTGCTGTGCACGCTTTCCTGCGAAGCAGTTTTAGGGTGCTCGTGGATGACCAGTTGATGGCCGTAGAAATCGAAGTCGACCCACTGGTCGCTGGAGCGACCTTCGGATAGGCCGAACACCTCACCGTAAAAGTGACGTGTGGCGGCCAGGTCATACACAGGGATTGCGAGGTGGAAAGGGGAAAGACTCATCAGGACTCCGATAACAATTTTTATTGGTTTGTGGTGCCGGACACCGCACGCGCTGCCCAGCGGTTTTTTTAAGGTGGGTTTATGCTAAAGCGCTGCCGACCTTAAAAAAATCAATATATTTTTTTCACAAACACAATTTTATTTTGTTAATCGAGTACTGCATCCGACGTCTTTCTACTGCTGCCCGCCTGCCCGTATGACCTGCGTGATCTGGTCGACGAACACTCGTGTTTTCATCGGAACCGCTGTTTACCAGTGTCGTCGTTGATTGAACCGCTTCCCTTCAGCCAACTATCACATTCACGGGGGCTTTTACTTCCTTGACGACAAAGGCGGTGCACACGTCCTTGACACTGGGAAAGCCGTTTATATTCTTCCTGGCGAACTCACTGAATTCAGCTAAGTCTGTGGCCAAGACTGTCAACTGGTAATCATAAACACCGGATACGCAGTGACAGGCTATTACCTGCTCAAATGAGGTGATGGAATCCTCGAATGCTTTCATATGGCGGGTGTCCTTTTGATCCAAGGCTACCTGTACGAAAGCAGTGATAGCGTATCCAAGCATTTCCATATTTATGCTTGCATGATAGCCACGTACCAGGCCTATTTCCTCAAGCCTTTTTACCCGTCGCCAGCATGGAGATGCACTCAGGGACACCAGCTCGGCAAGTTCCGCGCTCGAGAGCCTCGCATCTCTCTGGAGCGCAGCCATAATGCGCCGATCAGTAGCGTCTATCTTAACTTTTGGAATGATCATCTCAAAACCCTCTAAAATATAGAATGTCCATTCCATATTTTCTTAACAGAGCAGAGATCTTAGCATAAATTTTTTGTTGATATGAATGATGGTCTTAGCAGACTGGCCGGTCAGGGTCATCTTACTGACGCATACGCACGATAAAAATCAATATAAGCAACAACAACGGTGTATTGAACAATAGCTTCATCAAGATAGTTCGTACCTTTACCGCACATAACAAATACTGCTTATTCGCACCGCGGTGCTTGCGTCTAGTTTTTTGCATTGTTGCTCCCCCTATTTTTCTTAGCTTTAGGCGGATAGCTGCTCAGCAGTTAACATAGCCGACTACTACGCCTCCACTCGGAAGTTGCGAACAGCATCAACGCTAAACCAGACACGTGAAAGGAGCTTTTAACAACCCACCGATCAGCAAATAAAATCACATTATCAATCGACGCATATCGGCTAAATGCTCGACAAGAAATGCATTAAATCGACCCGCAGCGGCGCCATCAATGACGCGGTGATCCCAACTTAAACTGAGAGGCAAGATCAACCTGGGAACGACCTGCCCCTTATCCAGGGTTAGCCGGGTGCTGCTGCGACCGATCCCCAGAATTGCCACCTCTGGCGCATTGATTATTGGGGTGAAGTAGGTCCCGCCAATCCCTCCCAGGGAAGAAACAGTGAAGCAGCCCCCGCTCATATCAGAAGGTTCAAGCTTCCCTGCGCGAGCCTTAGCCGACAACTCAGACATCTCTCGAGCTAAAGTCACCACGCCTTTCTTATCAACATCACGAATGACTGGAACCACTAGCCCATTGGGTGTATCAGCCGCGAAACCGATATGGAAATAATCTTTCAATATCAGTTGATCGCGATCCAGACTCGAGTTGAATTCCGGGAATTTTTTAAGCGCGGCGACGCAGACCTTCATGACCAACGCGATCATCGTAACTTTAACGCCTTGCTTGGCGTTGTCTTCGTTAATGTTACGACGAAAATCCTCCAACTCCGTTATGTCCGCATCATCATGGTTTGTCACATGCGGAATACTTAACCAATTACGATAAAGATTGGCGCCGCTGATTTTTTTTAGTCGGGACAGGTCTACCCGTTTAATTTCACCAAATTTCGAAAAATCAATATCTGGCCAAGGCAGCAGGCCTTGCATGAAGGGTTGGCCCGTTGGGTTCTGCTGTTGTGCATCCGTTTTTCGGGCATCCGCCATTACTTGTCCAACAAAAGAGTGAACATCCTCCTTAGTTATACGTGCTTTAGGCCCGGTACCCTTGATTTCACTCAGTGGCACCCCTAGCTCACGGGCTAACTTACGGACTGACGGGGAAGCGAACGGCAAGAGCCCAGTGGAAACTACTTTCTCAAGGGGTACCGTACGAGGAAGTTCCAATGAAGGAGCAGCAGGTTGCACAGCCGCCTGTGCAGGAGAATCTATAGGAACAGAGACGATAGATTGAGGCTGCGCGACTACAATTGTGGATGACGGATCTGCAGACGCCTCGGTTGATTCCAAGGTGGCAATCAATGAACCTTCACTGATTTTATCACCCGCCACAATTTGAATATTCTTTATGATACCGCCGTGTGAAACGGGAATATCCATTGTTGCTTTATCGGTTTCAACAACAATGATAGTTTGCCCTGCTGTAACTAAGTCACCCGGTGCAACAAGTACTTCAATAATGCTGATTTCTTTAAAATCGCCAATATCTGGAACCAGAATGTCACGCAGCGTAGTCATGAAAATTATCCAGAGAAATAGTGCCTAACAGCATTAATGGCAATGATGGGTTGCAACCGTTTCGATGCCACCCATCACACACTCACATCAACATTCCCAAGGGGCTGTTTCGTCAACGTTGATGTCGTATTTTTCAATTGCACTAGAGCAAATGTCGGCGTTAAGTTTCCCTTCGCGCACCAAGGCCCAGAGCGCGCTCAGGACGATCTGATGACGGTCAACTTCAAAAAATTTGCGTAAGGCTGTTCGCGTATCACTGCGGCCGAAACCGTCGGTACCGAGCACGACAAAGTGATCTTCAATATAAGTGCCTATGAGTTGCGGCAGCGCGCGCACGTAATCGGTCGCAGCAATGACTGGAGCGCCCTTCGGCAGACACTCACCTACATGGCTGGTTTTCTGTTCGCCCTCAGGATGATGCCGGTTCCAACGCTCTACGCCCCTGGCGTCCCTCGCAAGCTCTGTAAAACTCGTGACACTCCACACCTCGGAATCGACCTGCCAATCTGCGCTCAGAAGCTCTGCGGCAGCCATTACTTCCCGCAGAATTGTTCCGGATCCGAGCAGCCTGACCTTGTTCGAATCAGCTCCACCCGTGTGTGCTGAAAAACGGTACATGCCCTTGATGATGTCCTTCTCAATATCTGCCGGCAGGTTAGGTTGGGCGTAGTTCTCATTCATAAGGGTGACGTAGTAGAACTCATCAACCTGTTTCTCCAACATCTGACGCATGCCATGGTCGAGAATGACCGCAAACTCACCTGCGAATGCTGGGTCATAAGCTCTGCAATTTGGCACCAAAGCTGCCATCAAATGGCTACTGCCATCTTGATGCTGCAAGCCTTCTCCCCCCAGGGTTGTACGGCCTGCCGTGGCTCCAAGCAAAAAGCCCCTGGCCCTTTGGTCAGCCGCAGCCCAGATGAGATCGCCGACTCGCTGAAAACCGAACATCGAGTAGTAGATATAGAACGGCAACATGGGCAGACCATGGGTCGCGTAGCTGGTTGCGGCGGCTACCCAGGAGCTGATGGCACTTGCTTCGCTGATACCCTCCTCAAGTATTTGACCATCCAGCGCCTCCCGATAGCTCAGGATCGAGCCAATGTCTTCCGGCTCATAACGCTGACCGACGCTGGAATAGATACCAATTTGCTTGAATAAATTGGCCATCCCGAATGTCCGAGCTTCGTCCGCCACAATGGGAACTACCCGTCGCCCTAGGATAGGATCTTTCAACAGACCGCTAAGCATCCTGACGAAAGCCATGGTCGTAGACATTTCCTTGCCTTCGGCTTTGGTAGCAAAGCTCCCATAGACATCCAATCCGGGTACCGCGACCACAGGGACGTTCGTTTGCCGACTAGGCGTGAAGCCCCCAAGGCGTTGCCGGCGCTCAAGCAGATAGCGCATTTCACGACTATCTTCGGCAGGTTTGTAGAACGAGAGCGTCTCAACCTGCTCATCGGTCAAAGGAAGGTTGAATCGATTTCTAAACCCAATCAGCGCTTCTCGATCGAGTTTTTTCTGCTGGTGAGTCGTCATTTTTCCTTGGCCGGCTTCGCCCATCCCGTAACCTTTTTTGGTCTGGGCAAGAATCACGGTAGGCTGCCCTTTATGGACAGAAGCAGCTTGGTAGGCGGCATAGATCTTCACCATATCGTGGCCGCCTCGTTTCAACCGATCGATTTGTTCATCTGTGAGGCCCTGGGCAAGCTGGGATAGTGCTTCGTTTTGCCCAAAGAAATGATCCCTGTTGTAACGTCCGTCTTTCGCCGCAAAAGTCTGGAACTGCCCATCAACAGTTTCCGACAGCGTTCGTACCAGGCTCCCGTCGGTGTCGCGAGCGAAAAGACCGTCCCAATCAGATCCCCACACCAGTTTTATGACGTTCCAACCTGCCCCGACAAATAATGATTCCAGCTCGTCGATGATTCGCCCATTGCCTCGCACCGGCCCATCCAGCCGCTGAAGATTGCAATTGACTACCCAGATCAAGTTATCCAAACCCTCCCTGGCAGCCAATGTAAGAGCAGACATACTTTCCGGTTCATCCATCTCACCATCGCCGAAAACGCCCCACACTTTTCGCTCAGACGTGTTCAACAGCTCACGGTTGTGAAGATACCGCATGAATCGGGCCTGGAAGATCGAACTAATAGGGCCGATACCCATCGACCCTGTTGGAAATTGCCAGAAGTCCGGCATTAACCAGGGGTGTGGATAGCTGGACAGACCCTGCACCCCACGGCGGGAAGCGGTGATCTCCTGCCGGTAATGCTGAAGGTTCTCTTCTCCCAGTCGCCCCTCCAGAAACGCTCGTGCGTAAACGCCTGGCGCGGAATGCGGTTGATAGAAGACCAGGTCGCCACCAAAGGAGTCGCTTCTTGCTCGGAAAAAATGGTTAAAACCGACCTCAAACAAATCCGCCGCACTCGCGTAGCTGGCTATATGGCCGCCCAAATCACCATAAGCCTGGTTAGCACGCACGACCATCGCGAGAGCATTCCACCGAATGATCGATGAAAGGCGTTCTTCGATTGCCAGATCGCCTGGAAATGCGGGCTGCTTTGTTACGGGAATAGTGTTGATGTAGGGTGTTCCCAGCTTGGGCTTCCAGCCGATGTTCGGGTCGCGGACGAGACTGACCAGCTCATCGATTATTTCGCGGGCCCTTTCAGGGCCACTATTTTCAATCAATGACAGGAGTGCATCACGCCACTCAGCAGACTCCTGCGTGTCGCTTGCGTTGGCGGAAAACCCCGAGCTTTCAGGAGTACCTTGCTGGGAACTATTCATGGTTACATCACCTCACATCAAGAAATCTAGCCACCGCTAAGAAATTTGACTATCCCTAGCAGCGTTCTTATTTATTTTTGCTATCCGCCCAGGTACGCACTTTTAATACTCTCGTTTTTCAACAAGTTATGTCCCGTATCTGCTAATACGACCCGACCGTTTTCAAGCACATACCCTCTGTCGGCGATGTGCAGTGCCTTATTAGCGTTTTGCTCTACCAGGAAAACCGTGACACCCGAATCCCTGATGGTTTTGACAATTTCAAAAATCTGTTTAATTACCAATGGCGCCAGACCAAGGGTCGGTTCATCCAGCAATAACAACCTGGGACGGCTCATCAACGCCCGACCGATTGCCAACATTTGTTGCTCGCCACCGGACATTGTTCCTGCACGCTGTTTAGATCGCTCTTTCAGTCGGGGAAAAAGCGTATAAACGTGTTCAACGCCGATTTGCGCTTCTTTATGACTGGAGAAGAAGCCTCCCATTTTTAAGTTCTCGTACACTGTAAGTGTCGGAAACACTCGCCGGCCTTCAGGAGAAACAGCCATTCCCTTTCGCATTATTTCATGGGTTGGCGTATGGGTAATGTCTTGGCCTTCGAAAATAACATTACCGCTGGAAGCACCGGGCGATCCGCACACTGTCATCATTAACGTTGATTTACCGGCGCCATTGGCACCTATCAACGTCACGATTTCGCCTTTCTTCACTTCGATAGACACATCGGCGAGCGCTTCGACAGCACCGTAGTGAGTATGCACGCTATCTAACTTAAGCATCACTCTTCCCCTAAGTAAGCTTTGATAACTCGCGGATCATTCTGAATTTCGTGAGGTAGCCCCGTGGCAATGGCACGACCATATTCCATCACCAGTATTCGGTCTGAAATTCCCATAACGAGACTCATATCGTGTTCAATCAGGAGTACCGAAATACCGAAATCAGTTCGCAAATTATCGATCAGCTTAGCCAGTTCGATTTTCTCTTGAGGATTGAGCCCCGCAGCGGGTTCATCCAACATCAATAGGCGAGGCTTCGTAACCATACAGCGGGCAATTTCAACCAACCGTTGATGACCATAGGGTAATGTGCCTGCCTCTCTGTTAGCGACGCCCGTCAGACCAAGCCGATGCAGCCAGGCCGCTGCGTTTTGGAGTGCTTCATGTTCTGCTTTACGGTAGCTGCGCGTAGCAAAAAGTCCTTGCAGTAGACCTGTTTTAACCTGACTGTGCTGAGCAACAAGAAGGTTTTCAAGTACCGTAAGGCTTTTGAAAAGTCGAATATTTTGGAAAGTCCTGACCAGACCTTTTTCTGCCACAACATGGCTCGCAAGCCCTTCAATAGGCACGCCATCTAATACAACGCTGCCGGAGGCAGGTTTGTAAAATCCACTGACACAGTTGAACACTGTGGTTTTCCCAGCACCATTAGGGCCAATGACCGAGAACACTTCATTTTTGCGGACTGAGAAGTTTATCTGATCAACAGCGAGCAACCCGCCAAAACGCATCTGTAAATTTGAAACTTTCAGCAGCTCGTGGGTCATGTTGGCAACTCCACATGTGGACGACGAGCAGGCAGAAGCCCTTGTGGTCGCCAGATCATCATAAGCACCATGACAAGACCAAAGATCAACATCCGGTACTCATCAAACCCACGTGCAACTTCTGGCAAAACCGTCAACAATATAGCGGCGAGAACGACACCTAACTGTGACCCCATGCCGCCAAGCACCACGACTGCAAGAATTAAAGCCGACTCAATAAACGTAAAGGATTCTGGGTTTACCAGTCCTTGACGTGCAGCGAAGAACGCCCCGCCCAGTCCAGCGATGGCCGCGCCCAACGTGAATGCGGAGAGCTTTATTTTCGTTGGATTCAACGCCAACGAACGACAAGCAGTTTCGTCCTCTCGCAATGCTTCCCACGCACGCCCAACAGGCATGCGAATAAGTCGACTGGTCACAAATAAAGTAAAAGCAACTAACACAAGAGCGACCAGGTAAAGGAATACCACCATGTGCATTCCTGAGTAATCGATACCTAGTATTTGATGGAAGGTTTTAGCGCCCTCTTCGCTGGCTTTTCTCGCAAATTCGATACCGAAGAACGTCGGCTTCGGTATGCCAGAAATACCGTCCGGCCCTCCGGTAATTGTCGTTGCATTGTTCAACAGCAGACGAATTATTTCACCGAACCCGAGTGTCACAATGGCAAGATAGTCACCGCGTAACCGCAGTACAGGAAATCCTAATATGAATCCGAAAACGGCTGCCATGACCGCCGCGGCCGGTAGGCACTGCCAGAACGAAAGCCCGAAATGCTGATTGAGTAAAGCATAGCTGTAACCGCCGATAGCATAAAAGCCGACGTACCCCAGGTCCAAGAGCCCTGCATAACCTACAACAATATTGAGCCCCAGCCCGAGAATGATGTAGATCAGCGCAAGCGTGCCGATATCTACCGCCCCCCTTGAAGCGAATAACGGCCAAATCAAACCAATTACCAGCAATGCGAGAATAATGGTCTTCTGCCGGTGCTCGTTCAACTCTGGAATAGAGGGAAATTTAACGACCGAGCGGTTTGCCAACCAAATGGGTCGCAGCAACTGGAAAACAAACACAGCGACGGCCGCCAACCAGACAGGCATCCAATGCTGTTCCAAGACAACTTTGTATCCGATCATTTTGAGCTGCAGGCCCAAAACAGGTGCGGTCAGGATAATCGTCATGACAGCGGCGATAAACGCTGACTTGAGGTTTTTCCCAAGCGTATACGCCCGCAGGGTGTGACCTTTAGCAGAGGATCGTGCGGCAGCTATGGTATTTAACGTCACTGCGCCGGTGTTAGGTTCTTGATTCATAATCAGCTTATACCTTCTCGACGTTTGTTTTGCCCAACAGACCTGTAGGTCGAAAGAGGAGAATCAAAATCAACAAAGCGAAGGCAACAACATCTTTGTATTCTGCAGGCAAGTAAGCTGCAGCAAATGTTTCTACCAGCCCTAAAAGAATACCGCCAAGCATCGCACCTGGAATACTTCCAATACCGCCCAGGACTGCGGCTGTGAATGCTTTGATACCCGCAATAAACCCAATAAAAGGACTTAGTTTTCCGATTGCCAGCGCGATCAAAACCCCACCTACTGCGGCCAGCATCGCACCCATTATGAAGGTAAAGGAAATGACTCGATTAGTATCAATCCCTAAAAGATTCGCCATGCGCATATCTTCAGAGCACGCGCGACAGGCTCGCCCCATACGGGAATAACCAATAAAAACAGTCAAGGCAACCATTAAAACTAAAGTAGCACCAAAAATGATGACTCTTGAATAGGGGATAGTGATATCAAAAAAACTCCCAGCCAATTGGAATTCAACGGCCCCTGGCACTAACACGGGTACCGAAATATCACGCGATCCCTGGCCGATCTGAATATAATTTTGTAAAAATATCGACATGCCGATAGCGGAGATTAACGGAACAAGCCGAGGTCCTCCGCGCAGCGGTCGGTAGGCGACGCGCTCGACTGCAAATCCATATAAGCCGGTGACAGCGACCGAGACCAATAGCGCGCCACCCAGCACCAACGGCAGCGGGTAACCCGACGTGACGCCTATTGCTGTGATGGTCACCAGCCCTATATAAGCCCCGATCATATAAATCTCGCCATGGGCGAAATTGATCATGCCGATGATGCCGTACACCATGGTATAGCCAATTGCTATAAGGGCATATATTGAACCCAACGTTAACCCATTGGCTAGCTGCTGGATAAATTGGGGGAGAAAATCGTTCATCCAAAGATGCCTCTAAAACAGCATATACACCTCACTGAACAGCAGTGAGGCGACGTGGGTATAGCCTATTCAGCTACTGTTTTCGTGGCATCTTTATGCCAAGTGTAAACAACGAACTTGAAGGCTTCGAGATCACCTTGAGCATCAAACGCAATATTACCAATCGGCGTAGTGAATCGATGGCTATGCATGTACTGGGCTACTGTTTTTGGATCCGAACTCTTCGTTGCACTGATAGAGTCGCCAATTACCTTGACAGCGGTGTATGCAGAAAGCTGAAACGGGCCGCCCGGGTCGCGCTTTTTATCGGTAAACGCTTTATTGAGCGCCGCATTTGCTGGATCGGCCGAGAAGTCAGCGGGCAATGTCACAAGCATCCCTTCTGAAGCGGCTCCCGCAATAGCGGTAACATCTTGATTGCCCACCCCTTCCGGCCCCATGAATACCGCTTTCAGGCCCTGCTCACGCGCTTGGCGAAGCAGAAGCCCCATCTCTGGGTGATAGCCGCCAAAATACACAAAGTCGACCCCCAGGACTTTGAGTTTGGTGATCACAGAAGAATAGTCAGAATCCCCAACATTAATGCCTTCAAACATCGCCACAGGCACGTTAGCTTTTTCAATGGTCTGCTTTACTGACGTCGCGATACCTTGGCCGTAGGATTGCTTATCATGCAAAATGGCGACGAGCTTTGGTTTGGCGTGTTCAATTATGTATTTACCAGCCGCAGGCCCTTGCTGATCATCTCGGCCGATCGTGCGAAAAATCAGCGTTCGATTTTTACCTTGAGTCAACTGAGGGGCTGTTGCCGAAGGGGCAATCATCAGCACGCCTTCATTCTCATAAATATCTGACGCAGGAATAGCAGATCCCGAACAGACGTGACCGATCACATACCGAATATTCTGGCTGACAATTTTGTTAGCAATGGCCACTGCCTGTTTAGGCTCACACGCGTCATCCATCATCACAGCTTCAAATGTTTGGCCGCTTGCACCACCTGCAGCATTCATTTGTTCAATAGCCGTCAAGGCACCTGCGGATACCATATCTCCGTATTGAGCCACAGGCCCACTCATAGGCCCAGCGATTGCAATTTTGATAGTTTCAGCATGGACTACCCCGACGGCTGAACACAACGCAGAGGCAATCATCATCGATACAACGCTAATTTTTTTCATGGAGACTCCAGGGCTGAATGACATAGATGGCTAGCAGTATCAATTAAGCAAAGAATATTATTATTGTTTTAGACAATGCTGACGGCTCGCACTTACCTGTGCACCTATACTCAGCCTCGGTAGCGCCTCCTATATTTTATGAATAAGAATCGATTTTCATTTGGTCATCACACATAGGTCAACCAATGAGCGTATCTTTCATTAGTGCCATGTACTGCGGAGAAGTAGATCTCTTGAAGCTGTTGGGTGATAGGGCCTCGCGAGCCTGCACCGATTGTCCGACCATCGAGCTCACGAATCGGTGTGACTTCAGCAGCAGTACCCGTGAAGAATGCCTCATCGCAGCAATACAACTCGTCGCGAGTAATTCGTTTTTCCCGAATTTCGAAACCCAAATCTCGAGCAATAATCATCACCGAATCACGCGTTATACCCTCCAGGCAAGACGCTAAATCGGGGGTGTAAATAACCCCGTCTCGAACCATGAAAACATTCTCGCCTGCACCCTCACTTACATAACCTTCAGTATCGAGCAACAACGCCTCATCAAACCCGAGCGAAGTGACCTCTCGGTTAGCCAGGATGGAGTTTATGTAATAGCCACAGGCTTTTGCACGGACCATAGAAACGTTGACATGATGGCGGGTGAAAGACGACGTTTTTACTCGAATACCTTTTTCCATGCCCTCCTCCCCCAAGTATGAGCCCATGGGCCAGGCGGCTGTAGCAACATGAATTGTGTTATTTTTTGCCGCGATGCTCAAAAAATCCGAGCCAATCCAAACCAAAGGGCGCAGATAGCAAGCGTCGTACTTGTTTGCTTGGACGACTTCTACGCACGCGTTACGAATGGTTTCTTCATCAAAAGGAATTTCCAGCTGAAAAATCTTTGCGGAATTAAAAAGACGGCGAATATGCTCTTTCAGTCGAAAAATTGCAGGTCCGCGTGGCGTTGTGTATGCGCGCATACCCTCGAACACGCCCATGCCATAATGCAGTGTATGGGTCAAAATATGAGTATTGGCCTCACGCCACTCCACCAACTCACCGTCTTTCCAGATTTTCCCATCACGGTCTGACATTGACATTTAAAATCTCCACTGACTCATTTAAATAACGAACGATTGATCTAAACTTCTCGACCATCACTGCTGTATTATTTTTTTAAGTTAAGTGCGTCCAAGGCGTCCGTCGCCCCCTTGGTCAGCCATCCAGTGTCAGAATGCAGCGCGATAAAGGTCACACCTTTCTCCCGGTACTGGCGGGCCTCTTCCACCGAAGTTGCAAAGATGCCGACTGCCTTGGACTGCTTGCGTGCCGCCGCCAAGACTTTCTCGACTGCAGCCTTTACATCAGCGTGTCCGGTCTGGCCCAGATAGCCCATACTCGCAGACAAGTCTGCTGTGCCGATGAACAGGCAATCCACGCCCTCGACTTCAGCTATAGCGTCAACGTTCTTTACCCCCTCCACCGACTCGATCAGAACAATGGCGCAAGCCTGGCTGTTTGCGGATTTGACGTAGTCGCTGTCCAACCCATAGCTCCCTGCTCTTACCATTCCTGCTACACCTCTGATGCCCGGTTGTTTGGACAATGGGAATAACATCGACGCCACTGCGGCCTTTGCATCGGCCGCCGTATTTATGTTGGGAAAAATAATCGTCTGCGCCCCGCAATCCATGGCGCGCTTGACCATAGAAGGATCATTGGCGGTGACGCGCACAGCACCTACCGCTCTTGCCCCGTTAAAGGCTGCAGCATCAATCGCTCTAAGTTGAGCAGCGATATCCTGTGTATCACTAGGGCCGTGTTCAGCATCGATGACCAACCAATCAAAACCGCAATGGGCAATCAGTTCGGCGACAGCAGGACTCGCGAGCGTCAACCAACAACCGACTGTCGATTTGGCGCTCTTTAAACTGTGCTTGATGGGATTTACAAAGCGCACGGTAGGTCTCCTGGCATCTTGATGCTGCTGTAATGGATGGTCCATGTTAGGCAGATGCCAGAGGTGTTTTTTGCGCATTTACATTAACAAAAGCGACCCCGAGTAGAACGTACACGCTGGTTTTCAGGCATATGAGCAATGCCCATGCTAAATCGGTTGAATTTCTAAAAGGTCTGACGAACTGAATCACCTTCCCGGTTTGAAACTGCACACACCGTCGCGTACCTCGTTTGCTTCTGCCCCTAACCATCGGCTGACAGCACTGTTCATGCACCAACAGTGCCTGGACAGCTTGTACTGAATCAACACACGCCAATTACCAGATACGTTACGTATCTAATTGAAATAAAAGCATTTATCCCTCTGGCATGGCGCATGCAATCACCTTTGCTCCTACCCCGAAGGATGTATCCATGCCCCAGACATTGCCCCAGGCGCTGTTGCGTCAAGCCCACATCCGCGGGTCGGCGATCGCTTTGCGCTACAAGCGCCTGGGCATCTGGCATGAGCGCAGCTGGAGCGAGGTGGCTCGCGAGGTCAGCCAGCTCGCCGCTGCCTTGCATCAGCGCAGCTTGGGGCGTGACGATGACCTGTTGATCATCAGCCAGGCGCGTCCCGAAGCGTTGTTGCTGGCGCTGGCGGCGCAATGGTTGGGCGCCAGCGTCACACTGCTCAACCCGGAGCGCGACAACCAGGCGTTGTTGAACGTGCTGCGGCCGCGCTTCGTGATCGTGCAAGACCTGGACACGTTGCAACAACTGCGTGAGCGCGACGTGGTGGTGTTCCTCGACGGGCGTGGCCTGAGCCAGTACCCGGACGCCGGCTTGATCGACTATGCCGACTTGCGTACCGATGCCCCGCCCCCCGCCCACACGCCGCAACCCGACGCCACGGCCTTCGTCTTTCATGCCGAGACCACCCTGCGCCTGACCCATGCGCAGTTGCTCGTGGGCGCCCGTGCGCTGGTCGACCGGGAACACCTCGGCGCCGACGACGAGGCCCTGGCCGCACGGGTGTTTGCCGCCAGCGGGCAAGCACGCTACCTGCTTGCGCCCTGGCTGCATGCCGGCTTTGGGCTGAACTTTCCGGAGGCCCTGGCCACCCGCGACACCGACCGTCGCGAACTGGGCCCGACCCTGGTGCTGGGCACCCGCGAATCCTATGCACGCCTGGAGCAGTGGGTGCGTGAACGCCTGCCGCTGCCGGGGACGTTCAGCCATCGCGTGTACCGCTGGGGCATGCAGCCGAGCCGATCCCCCCTACGCCGCTGGCTGGGGCACTGGCTGGTCCGTCGGCCACTGCTGGATGTACTGGGGATGAGCCGCCTGCGCGTGCCTTTGTTGGTCGGGCCAGCGTTGAATCCGGACAGTGCGGCGTTCTTCGGTGCCCTGGGCATCCGTCCCGGCCATTGGCAAGAACCCGCTTCCCGCCACGAACCCAGCGACCACTTGCTGCCTCAATCTGCCTGACGAGCCTTCCATGCGCACACCCACTGAAGCGGTATTACTGCGGCTCGATGACATCTCTCTGTCGTTCAAAGGCATCAAGGCCATCACTTCCATCAGCTTCGAGGTCAAGGCCGGCGACATCTGCGGCCTGATCGGCCCTAACGGCGCGGGTAAAAGCTCGTTGCTGAATGTAATCAATGGGGTCTACCACCCCCAAAGCGGCAGCATCCAGTACGCAGGCCAGACCCGCAAACGCATGCGTTCGCACCAGGCGGCCGAAGGCGGCATTGCGCGGACCTTCCAGAATATCGCGCTGTTCAAGGGCATGAGCGTGCTCGATAACGTGCTCACCGGGCGCAACCTCAAGCGCCGCAGCAGTTGGCTCGAGCAAATGCTGCGCCTGGGCCGGGCACCGCGTGAGGACGACGCGCACCGCCTGCAAGCGGAAAAGGTGATTGCCTTTCTGCAGATCCATCCCTGGCGCCATGTGCTGGTCGGCACCCTGCCCTATGGCCTGCAAAAACGTGTCGAACTGGCCCGCGCACTGGCCGCCGAACCCACCCTGCTGTTGCTGGATGAACCCATGGCCGGCATGAACGCCCAGGAGAAGGCGCAGATGAGCCAGTTCATCCGCGACATCAACCGCGAGTTCGGCACCACCGTGGTGTTGATCGAACACGACATCGGCGTGGTCATGGGCCTGTGCGACCACGTGGTAGTGCTCGACTACGGCCGCAAGATCGGCGACGGCACCCCGCAACAGGTGCGCGCCAACCCCGATGTGATTGCCGCCTACCTGGGTACCTGAGCATGGAATTTTTCTTCGAAGTGCTGATCGGCGGGCTGCTGGCGGGTGTGATGTATGCCTTGGTGGCGATTGGTTTTGTGCTGATCTACAAGGCCTCCGGCGTGTTCAATTTTGCCCAGGGCGCCATGGTGCTGTTTGCCGCGCTGACGTTTGTCAGCCTGTTGGAGCGCGGCTTCCCGTTCGCCTGGGCGTTCCTGATCACCCTGGCGAGCATGGTGGTGCTGGCGCTGCTGATTGAAAAAGTCGTGCTGCGCCCGCTGGTCAACCGGCCACCGATCATCCTGTTCATGGCCACCCTTGGGCTGTCCTACATGATCGAAGGGTTTGCGCAGTTCCTGTGGGGCGCACAGGTGCACGGACTGGACCTGGGCATCGCCGACGAACCGCTGGAAATCCGCGGCATGCTGCTCTCGCAATTTGACCTGTTTGCCGCCGGCACCGCAGCCGTGCTGGTGATCGTCCTGTCGCTGCTGTTCAACAAGACGCGGGTGGGCCTGTCGTTGCGCGCGGTGGCCGACGACCCGCTGGCGTCCATGGCCATCGGTATCCGCCTGCCCCGCATCTGGGCCCTGGTGTGGGCGGTGGCAGGGTGTGTCGGCCTGGTGGCCGGGTTGCTCTGGGGTGCGCGCCTGGGCGTGCAGTTCTCGCTTTCGCTGGTGGTGCTCAAGGCGCTGCCGGTGCTGATCATCGGCGGGTTCTCGTCCATCGGCGGGGCGATTGTCGGCGGCTTGATCATCGGCGCGGCAGAGAAAGTCGCCGAGATCTACCTCGGCCCGCTCATCGGCAGCGGCATTGAAAACTGGGTGCCGTACGTCCTGGCGTTGCTGTTCCTGCTGGTGCGGCCTGCCGGACTGTTCGGCGAGCGCGCCATCGATCGGGTTTGATTGTCCTTGGGGAACTACCTGCATGCTGTATCAAGAAGCTGGCCAAATCAGCACCTCCTATGCGGCCGAGCGCCGCACCTTTCGCCTGCGCCAGGACCGCGTCGCGCTGTGGCTGCTGCTGGGCGTGGCGTTTTTTGCGGTGCCTTGGCTGGGCAATGATCACTGGTTCAGCGCGATCCTGGTGCCGCTGCTGGTGCTATCGCTGGCCGGGCTGGGGCTCAACCTGCTGACGGGCTACGCCGGGCAACTCTCACTGGGCTCGGCGGCGTTCATGGCCGTGGGCGCGTTTGCCGCCTACAACCTGCATTTACGCCTGCCCGGCCTGCCGCTGCTGGTGAGCTTTGCCCTGGGTGGCGTGATCGCCGCCGGGGTGGCGGTGTTTTTCGGGTTGCCGAGCCTGCGCATCAAAGGGTTTTACCTGCTGGTGGCGACCCTCGCCGCGCAATTCGTGGTGGAGTGGGTACTCACCCGCTTCAGCTGGTTTACCAACGACAACGCGTCCGGCGTGATCACCTCCCCGACGCTGCTGATTGCCGGACTGGATTTCAGCTCCCCGCGCGGCCGCTACGTACTGACTCTGGCCGTGGTGGTGGCGCTGTTCTGGCTGGGTAAAAACCTGGTGCGCAGCGAACTGGGGCGTAACTGGATGGCCGTGCGCGACATGGACACCGCCGCTGCCGTGATCGGTATTGGGCTGTTGAAGGCCAAGCTGCTGGCGTTTGCAATCAGCGGCTTCTACCTGGGCGTCGCCGGGTCCCTGTGGGCGTTCGCCTACCTGGGCACGGTGGAACCCCACGGCTTTGACCTGAGCCGCTCGTTCCAGGTGCTGTTCATCATCATTATCGGCGGGCTGGGCAGCGTGCTCGGCAACCTCCTCGGCGCCGCGTTCATCGTGTTATTCCCGATCCTGCTGGGCAACCTCTTCGCCCTGTTGCCCGCCGGGCTGATGGATGCGGGCCAACTGGAGAACATCCAGAAGATGCTGTTTGGCGCGCTGATCATCGTTTTTCTGATCAAGGAACC
Source organism: Pseudomonas sp. R4-39-08 (assembly GCF_003852275.1). NCBI lineage: Bacteria > Pseudomonadati > Pseudomonadota > Gammaproteobacteria > Pseudomonadales > Pseudomonadaceae > Pseudomonas > Pseudomonas sp. R4-39-08. The sequence goes on along the minus strand of NZ_CP027733.1, from coordinate 2,858,854 downwards.
GGAGGGGCTGGCCCGTCTGTGGCAGCGCTTTCGTCAACGGGCCAGGGTCTGGCCGCTGCGTTACTGAACTCAATAACCCCCCAGGAATGACCTCCATGACACACCGCTTATCGCTGCGCCGCCTGGCCCTGTGCCTGGCCCTGATCACCGCTGGGCTCACGGCCGGCGCCCAGGCCGCCAACGAACAGTACTTCCCCTTGCAGAGCTACCGGGTCGGCCCTTACGCCGCTGGCGGTACCGGTTTCTTCGGCGGTTTCATCGACTATCTGCAATACATCAATGCCAACGGCGGAGTGAACGGCGTCAAGCTGACCTGGAGCGAATGCGAGACCGAGTACGTGGTGGAAAAAGGCGTCGAATGCTATGAACGCCTCAAGGGCGGGCTCAACGGTGCGCCGGCCGCCGCCACCAACCCGCTGTCAGTGGGCATCGCCTACGCCACGCTGGAACGCTCCACGGCCGACAAGTTGCCGCTGATCACCATCAACCATGGCCGCACCGACTCCACCGACGGCAGCGTATTCCCTTACGTATTCCCGTTGCAGTTGAACCCGTATTCGGAAGTCTCGGCGATCATCAACTACATCGGCCAGCGCGAAGGCGGTGCCGACAAGCTCAAGGGCAAGAAAATCGCGGTGCTCTATCACGGTTCGCCCTACGGCAAGGAAACCAACGGCGTGCTCCAGACCCTGGCGAAAAACGCCGGCTTCGAACTGACCTTGCTGGAAGTGCCGCACCCCGGTAACGAGCAACAATCGCAATGGCTGAACATCCGTCGCCTCAAGCCCGACTGGGTGATCCTGCGCGGCTGGGGCGTGATGAACCCGGTGGCGCTCAAATCCGCGCAGAAAGTCGGCTACCCGGCCGATCACATCATCGGCAATATCTGGAGCAACTCCGAAGAAGACGTGGTACCGGCCGGTGCCGCCGCCAAGGGGTTTATCTCGATCACCACGCACCCGTCGGGCACTGACTTCCCGGTGCTGCAAGGCATCGCGCAAAGCGTGGTGAATGCCGGCAAGGGCAACCTGGCCGACCCCAAACGATTTGGCACCGTGTATTACAACCTGGGCGTGGTCAACGGCATTCTCAACGTCGAAGCCCTGCGCCTGGCCCAGGAAAAATATGGCCAGAAGCCCCTCACGGGCGAGCAAGTGCGCTGGGGCTTCGAACACCTGAACCTGGACGACGCGCGCCTGCAAGCGCTGGGCGCCAAGGGCCTGGTGCAACCGCTGAAACTGTCCTGCGCCGACCACGAAGGCGGCGGCGCCGTGCGCTTCCAGCAATGGGACGGCCAGCGCTGGAACCTGATCAGCGACTGGGTACAAGCCGACCGTGCGCTGCTGCGACCGATCATCGAAGCCTCCGCGGCCGGGTACGCGAAAGAGAAAGGCATCACCCCGCGTGATTGCAGCCAGGAGCAGTGAGGCATTTGCGTTCCGGGCTGTCAGTGAGTTGTTCATCTGCATCGATAGGCATCGACAACCCGTAACTACCGCAAAGGCAGGTGGCACAGCCATTTCAAAAGGACTGTGCCACCGAGCACCATTGCGTTCCCGCGCTACCCCGCAGGCATGCTTTGGAGGACGCCACTCACTTGAATCCAGACCTGCGAAGGCCTACCCTGCACGCGTGCAACACTCACCCAATGCGTCAGGAAGACCTTAAATGTGGGATGGCAGCGTTACCTTTGGCGACTCGTGGGCCGGCTACATTGGCCGTGCTGATCAAAACACCGCCCACTCCCATGTTGCCATTCAGCTGTGCATCGGTCTGGATCAACCCGTCACCCTGGAACTGCCCGGACAGTCGATCCGCGCAGCGGGTGTGATCATCGGCCCCAATGTCGAACACCGGGCCGTGGCCGACAGTCATCCAGTGGCGTTTGTGTATGTCAGCCCGGACTCGGCATTGGGCCGTGCGCTCAGTGCATTGCTGCAAGACAATGGCATCGCCCTGGCCAGTGACGAATTACTGGAGTGCTTTCGCCGCGCCACATCCCTCCTGCAATTTGTCGACGCCCTCTCGCGTTTGCTCGCGATTACCACGCCGATCGACCATAGGCTGTACAAAGCCCTGAATATTCTGCGCCTGGACCGCGACGGTCCCGGTTGCGTCAGTCGCGCTGCCCATGCGGTGGGGTTGTCCAGCCCACGCTTGCGCTGCGTCGCCACCCACCAGATGGGGGTGTCCCTTTCCCAGTGGATCATCTGGAACAAATTGGAACAGGCCTCCAAATCCCTGGCCGGCGGTTCGACGTTATCGGACGCCGCCGCCGAAGGTGGCTTCTCCGACCAGGCGCACCTGGCCCGCATCATGCGTCGCATGATCGGTATGACGCCGCGCACCGCCGCAGAGGTTTTGCGCAAGACAAGCGTTTCGTTCAAGACGCGCTGATATCAAAACGCCAATATCGATCGCATCTTATTCGCAAAAACGGTAAGCGCTGATCGTCTCCCTCCAGAACAATTCAGCGGCACCGACCGTGAATAAAAGTGTTCGCTCGGGGCACCCGTGCCTGCGATTCGGCGAATGGCCCCGTTAATTGTTTCGATGAGTCCGCAGGGAAGCGCAACTACATGTCAGCACAGCAAAAATTAACTGTCCTTCTCACGGGAGGCTCAGGCGTACTGGGTGAGTCACTGATCGACTGCCTGGCGGAAGACTTTGACCTGGTCTGCCTGGCGCGTAAAAGCCGCATCCGCGATCCCCGGGTGGAAGTGCTCACGGGCGATATCTGCAGCCCTCGCCTGGGGCTGGCCGCCGACGTTCATTCAGCGCTGCTTGAGCGTGTCGACTGGGTGATCCACGCCGCAGCGGTGACTCGCCTGGACGGCGATATCGATCAGATTTTTTCGGTGAACTATCTCGGCACCGAAAACGTAGTGGCCTTTGTGAAGCAAGCCAAGGTTCCGCTGTATCACATCAGCACCGCCTTCACCCATCCCTGCGACTATTACGAAGGCGTGCAAGCCGAGACCCCTTACGAAGTCGCCAAGCGCCAAGCCGAAACCCTGGTTCGCTCGGCCGGTATCGATGTGTCGATTTTTCGTCCATCCATCATCATTGGCGATGCGAAGACCGGGTTCATGCCTAACTTCCAGGGCTTCCATATGACCATGGGGCTGATGATGTCCGGCGTGCTGCCCATCGTGCCCTGCCCGTCTGCCGGCTATGTCGACCTGATCGCCCGTGATGTCGCGGCACAGGCCATTACCAATGCGCTGCGCCAGCGTTTGATCGGCGAAGACTATTTTCTTACGAGCGGTCCCCAGTCCCTTGATCTAGATGGTCTGCTGGACCTGATGTGCCAGTCCATGCAAGCCCAGGCGCAACCGTTCACACGGCCACGATGCCTGGCGCCGGACATTTACGAACGGTTGATCCGCCCGGTATTTCTTCCGGCGCTGACCGGCAATATCCAGGCCGCCCTGACCCGCGCCACGCAGCTGTGCCGCTATGCCTGCCTGCGCACGCCGCTGCCCACGTCCTTGCCGCAGTTACTCGGCGAAACGGCGTTCAGCCAGCGCGATGTCAGCCGTGAGTTACTGCTGTCGCTCAACCACCTGGCACCCAAGCTGGGAGCCTTGACGAGGATGCTCAAGCAGCCGGTGTTACCGTCCACACAAGCGAGCGCGGCATGAACCCGCTTGTCGTCGAACCCGCCATCGACGCCGCACAGGTCGACCAGTATTTACGCAAGCACGTCAACTCGGGCTACGCACGCCTCGCTTCGCTGATGAACCTGCCGATCGAGCAGTCCAGCCGTGGCGTCTACATCTATGACGACCAAGGCCGCCAGTACCTGGACGCCGGCGGATACGGCGTGTTTTTCCTGGGCCATGGCCATCCGGTGGTCGTGGAAGCGGTCGCCCGGCAACTGCAGAAAAATGCGCTGGCGAGCAAGCTGTTGCTCAATCCGCAGCAGGCTTTCGCCGCGCACGCACTGGCTGCACATTGCCCAGGCAATCTTGAGTATGTGTTCTTTTGCAACTCGGGCGCCGAGGCCACTGAAGCCGGTCTTAAACTCGCCCGCCTCAACGGCTGCCGCCGCACGTTGTCAACTCTCGGCGGCTTCCACGGCAAGACCCTCGGTGCCCTCGCCGTCACCGGCCGCGAAAGCTATCGCGAGCCGTTCAGTGGATTGCTCAGCGACAGCGACTTTGTGCCGTTTGGCGACAGCGTGGCACTGGAGCTGCAACTGCGGGCATCGTCGCAAAAGGCTTGCGTGATCCTCGAACCGATCCAGGCCGAAGCTGGGGTGGTCCTGCCGCCACCGGGCTACCTTCGACGCGTACGCGAGCTGTGTAATCAATATGGCGCCGTGCTGATTATCGATGAAATCCAGTCGGGCCTGGGCCGCACCGGCTACTGGTGGGGATGCGACCATGAGCAGGTGGTGCCCGACATCATGCTGGTAGGTAAAAGCCTGTCGGGCGGCTGCGTACCGGTGAGTGCCATGGTTGCCAGCGCTACGATCTATGCGCCTTTCAACCGCAACCCCACGGTCCATACCTCGACCTTTGGCGCCAATCCGCTGGCGATGGCGGCGGTACAGGCCACGCTGCAGGTGATGGTGCAAGAAGACCTGGTAGCGCGTGCTCGGCTGCTCGGCCAGGACCTGCATGCCCGCTTCAGCGCGCTGTTGCAACAACGGGGCTGGGCCGAGCGCGTCGAGCTGCGCAGCGCGGGTTTGCTGTTCGGCTTTGAATTTGCCGACGCGTCGATCGCAGCAAACATGGTCATGGCCCTTATCGAGCAACGAGTCATTGTGTGCCACTCGCTCAATGACCATCGGGTGCTGAGGCTCACGCCGTCGCCGTTGTTGAGCGCCGAGGATTGCAACTGGTTGCTCGAAGGCTTCGCGCAGGCGCTGGCCACCTCAATGCCATCCCTTTGAATGGAGTTTTTCCCCATGCAAGAAGTCAACGTGCAGGCCCATATTCCCCATGCCTGCGCTGATGAAGTATTTGCCGTGATCAGCGATTTCAGCAAGTACGTCGAGCTGTGTAAATCGGTGCGTAACATCACCGTCAACAAAGTCAGCGACCAGGTCTCGTTCACCTCCTGGGAGGTCAACTTCCACAGCGGCATCCTCAAGTGGCAGGAGCGCGACACGTTCAATGCCCAGACCCGGGAAATTCATTTCGAGCAAATGGCCGGCGATGTCGATCACTTCTCCGGCACCTGGCACGTTTTGCCGGACGGCAAAGACGCGATCATCACCTTTGAATCCCGCTTCGACCTGGGCCTTCCGATGCTCGCGGACATGCTCGACCCGGTGGCCACACAGGCCATTCGGGAAAACATCCACTCAATCATCACCGGCCTGTTTCCGGCGAGCTACTTGAAGGCGTGAACCATGTCACTGTCACTGCTGAACCGGTCGCGCGCCCTGCTTCAACGCTACGCCCCGGGTTTTGACGAGCGTCTGGCGGCGATCCCGGCCGGCCAGCGCGAAGCCCCCCAAAGCGACGTCATCGCCCTGTTCAAGCAACATGGCCCGGTGGGCTTGTTGGTCAACCGCGCAGCAGGCGGGCTGGGTGCGGACATCCTCGACGCAATGCATGTGCAGATCGCTATTGGCGCACGGTCACCCTCACTGGCGGTTGCCAGCACCATGCACCAGTTTTCCGTGGCGAGCCTGTTGGTGCTCACACAAAACGGCGGCGGCGCCGAAGGCCTGTTGCTGGCCGCCGTCGCACAAAACCGCCTGCTGCTGTCGTCGGGATTTGCCGAGGGCACATCGGGCGCCGGGATCCTCGATTCGGCCATGCAGGCGGTGCACACCCCGGAAGGGGTATTGCTCAGCGGCAGCAAAAAGCCCTGCTGCCTCGGGCAGTCGATGGACCTGCTCACTGCCAGCTATATCCGCCAAACCCCGGCGGGTGAAGAACTGATGGTCGCTTTGATTCCCGCCACTGCATCGGGCATCAGCCGCAGTGCCTTCTGGCAGAACAGCGCCCTGGCCGCTGCTGAAAGCATCGAAGTGCGCCTGAACGAAGTGCTGGTGCCTGAGCGAATGCTGTTTTCCGCCGGCTACACCCACCTGCTGGGTGACGTGCAGACCGTGGGGTTTATCTGGTTCGAACTGCTGATTTGCGCGTCTTATGTAGGCGCCTGCGCGGGTCTGGTCGAGTCAGTGACCGACGCTGCACGCTGGAACGCGCATCACCGCGTGGACCTGGCAGCCGACCTGCAATTGGCGATCAGTGCGCTGGAAGGCGCAGCCCTGGATATCGAGCGCAACCCGCAGGACTTGCCGAACGTGCTGGCCCGCCTGCTGCTGGTCCGCTACGGCATCGAGCAGCGGCTTGCCCAGCTTTCCGACCAGGCCCACGCCATGTTGGGCGGGATGGCGTTCATCACCAGCAACCAGAGTTCCAACGGCTTACTGGCCTGCCGCGGCCTGCAATTCCATCCCCCGGCAAAGATCTCGATGGCGACCAACCTCGACACCTACTTGACCGACTCAACTTTCAGCATGACCGGAGCGCACCCATGAACCTGCTCGGAAAAATCATCGTAATCACCGGCACTGCGCGCGGCTTGGGCTTGGCGACCGCCAGCAAGCTCAAGCAACAGGGCGCCACGGTGATTGGTCTCGACATCCTTACGCCGCAGGACGGCAGCTTGCTGGACGCGTTTTATCAAGTCGACCTGTGCGACCGTCACGCCCTGGCCGCCGCAATCAGCGCCATCAGCACCGATTTCGGTGACATCGACATTTTGGTCAATAACGCCGGCATCCTGACCCTGGAACGCGGCGAAACCGGCGTTACCGATGAAGTGACCCGCGCGGTCGATGTGAATTTGTTCGCGCCATGGCAATTGGTCTCGGGGTTCCTGCCGGGGTTGCTGCGCAAACGCGGCAAAGTGGTCAACGTGTCGTCACTGTTCGCGCTGGTGAACGCGCCCTACGTGGCCGCCTACGCTGCCAGCAAACGCGCACTGAGCGCTTATTCGGATGTATTGCGCATGCAGTATCGCGGCGAACTCGACGTGGTCACGGTGTACCCGGGGTTCATTGACACTGCGATCCACTTGCCGGCGCAGCGTGTGGGCCTGTCGGTCAAGCGCCTGGTGACGTTCAAGTGGGGTGACAAGACCCTGCTGTCGCTGGAAGAAAAACTGGAGGCAGCCGCTGCCGGCCTGGTGCGCGCCTGCCAGAAAAATGGCCTGCGCAACCGTGGGCTGACGTTCATGGGCACGCTGGCCATGTACACCGCGCGCTGCATGCCAAGCGTGGTTGATACCTTTATCGCCCTGCGCCTGCGCACGCTCACGCGTGGCGGCCACCTGGCGCTCAAGCCTGAACTGATCGAGTAAGCCGCCGCCAATGGCCAGTCACCTGCACCCCAAACCCCAGGTCCGCCTCGACCGTGCCTTGTTCAGGGCCCGATCAGGAGAATCGTTGCTGATCATTGTCTACGCCTTGAGTCTCTACCTGTTACCTCTCGCGCTGTTTGTGTGGGTGGTGAACACCTCCTCCGTTTTTTGGGTGCTGGTGTGCTCGCCGTTGGTGGTATTGGCCGGATATGGGTTGTTTCTGCAAGCGATCCTTGGGCATGAAGGTTTCCACTTCAACTTGAGTGCGAACCCCTTGCACAGTTGCTACTTGGGCATTGCCACCAGTTCGTTGCTGCCAGGGTTCTGCGTGACCGGTTATTTCGTGGACCATTGGCAACACCATCGTTACAGCAACAGCGAGAAGGACCCGGACTACCGGCTCTTTTCGCGTTACCACACGCTGGCAAGCCGCATCATGCTGTCGCGCCTGGTCGCCACCCTGCGCTATCTGCAGGCCACCTGGCGCCTGGCCTTCGGCCCACTGAACACGCCATCGCCACTGCCGCTGAGTGCGATTGAGGTGCAACGGCTGGCTCGCTGCAATATTGCCTGCCAGGCTGGATGGCTCAGCCTTTACGGGCTGGTTATCTGGCGCATCGACGGGCTGCTTCTGGGGTTTTCCTTGAGCCTGGCGGTGGCGTTCCTGATCTCGGCGGTCAATGCCTATCAGGAACATGCTTTCGAAGCGGGCCATCAACAGCCGCCAGCGCGCTCACGCACCTCGCGCGTCAACACCTGGCTGCACGCCGGCTCGAACTTTCACCTGGAGCATCATTTTTATCCCGCGGTACCCTGCTGGCGACTGCCCCAGGTACACCGCCACCTGTTGGACGCGGGGTGGTATGCAGGCCGGCAATACCTGCTTGAAAAGCGCTTCGTTCGGTCCTTCCGATACGCCTGCAGTCGCCACCCCTATCGTGGAAACACGCTGAACGACAAACACCCTTAATTTCCCCATGGATTTTCCGCCTGAACCCTCAGGCCGCAGGAGCACCTATGCCTTTTAACATCGATAGCCACATTGAAACCGAACGCGAACAGCTGTTCAGCCATCCGCTGTTTGCAAACATCCGCACCGTAGAAGACGTGCGCACCCTGATGGAGTTTCATGTGTTCGCCGTGTGGGACTTCATGACCTTGCTCAAGCGCATCCAGCGCGACCTTACCTGTGTGGAGTTGCCTTGGGTGCCGCCGGTACACATCACCGCCGCCCGTCTGATCAATGAAATCGTGGTCGGCGAAGAAACCGACGAACACCCCGATGGCGGTTTTATCAGCCACTTGGACCTGTACCTCACGGCCATGGATGAAATCGGTGCCGACAGCACGGTATTCCGCCGCTTCCTGGCAGCGATCAAGGCCCAGGTCCCCCTGGCAAAGGCGCTCAACGACCCGGCTATCCCAACGGCCGCCAAAGTGTTCATGTGCCAGACCCTCGACATTGCACAACACGGCACGACCGAAGCGGTGCTGGCGTACTTTTTCTTTGGTCGTGAAGACATCATCCCCGATATGTTCGGCCGACTGCTGTCGCAATGGTCGGTCAGTGAGCACGATGTACCGATGCTCACGTACTACTTGAAGCGCCACATCGAAATGGACGGCGACGACCATGGTCCGGCAGCCAAGCGCATCATCGCCGAGATCGTCACCACACCTGCGCAACACCTGCATATGGTCGAGAGTGCCAAGACCGCGATCAATTCACGGATCGAGCTGTGGAACAGCGTGCAGCAGTTCCTGCTGGACAAGGCCCATTCCACTGCGGATCGCCCTGTGCGTGAGGTCGAAACCGTTTCTGAGCCTGCTTGACACAGACGCGCAACTACAGGGAGTACCTCATGACCAAAGGCAAGCTGGTAAAACTGACGCTGTGCGGCGTCGTGGTGGGCGGGCTGCTGATGCTGGGCTGGCAGCGCTGGCAGTATTCCAGCACCTACGTGAGTACCGACAATGCAGAACTCGATGGGGTGATTATCCCGGTGCGGGCCAAGCTATCGGGCGTCGTGATCAGTGTGCCGGTGATGGACAACGTCACCGTACAAAGCGGTGACCTGTTGTTTCAAATCCGCGACAGTGAATATCACTACCAGCTGCAGCAGCGCGAAGCACAATGGCAAGCGTTGCTTGCCGCCGCCGGGCGCGCCGGAGCCCCGGGTGCGCTGGACAGCCAGGTCCTCGGTGCGGTTGCCCTGCGCGAAGCCGCGCAGGCGGCCCTGGCGCAGTCGAGCGCCAACCTTGAGCAAGCGCGTAACGACTACCAACGTGCCCGTCGCCTGGGCGCTCAAGGCGCGCTGAGCATTCAGGACCAGGAAGTGGCCAAGGCGCGTTTCGACGCCCTTCGTCATGCTCAGGAAGTGGCGCGCAGTAATACCCAGGCCGCCGATCAAAGCACCTTGGCCAACAAGGCTGAACTCAAGGTGCAGGACTACCGGATCGCCGCCGCGCAAGCCGAAGTGGAACAAGCCAGGATCAAGCTGAACGACGCCCGCCAGACCGCGCCGGTGCGCAGCATTGTTTCGAAAAAAGAGGTGGAGCCCGGCCAGTTCGTGGTTGCCGGCCAAAAGCTCATGAGCCTGATTGCACCCGACCCGCTGTGGATCACCGCCAACTTCAAGGAGACCCAGGTGGGCCGCGTACGCGTCGGCCAGAATGCCCGCGTCACCGTGGACGCATTCCCCGGGCACACCTTCGACGGCGTCGTCGAAAGCCTGGCACCGGCCACCGGGGCGAAGTTCTCCTTGCTGCCCCAGGAAAACGCCACGGGCAACTTCACCAAGGTGGTTCAGCGTGTGCAGGTACGCATCGCGCTTACCGGTGTGCCGGATAACTACAAGGCGCTGTTGAGCCCGGGCATGAGTGCCTTTGTTGAAGTCGCCACGCACCACAACGGCAGCCAGACGCTATGAGGTCGCCCTACCTGATTGCGTTCACCGTCACGCTGGTGTCGATGATGGAGTTGCTGGATGTCACCATCGTCAACGTGGCGATTCCCAGCCTGATGGGCACCTACGGTGCCTCGGTCGATGAAATCTCGTGGGTCTCCACCGGTTACGTCGTGGCCAACGTGGTCATTCTGCCGGTCAGTGGCTGGCTGTCGGCGTGGTTTGGGCGGCGTACCTATTACCTGGTATCGACCGCAGTGTTCGTGCTGGCATCCCTGGGCTGCGCACTGTCGGCCGAACTGTGGCAACTGGTCGCGTTCCGGGTATTGCAAGGCCTGGCAGGCGGCGGGTTGCTGGGGATTTCCCAGGCGATCATCTACGACGTGTTCCCCAAGGAAAAGGTCAGCAGCGGCATGGCGTTGTACGGCGTGGGCGTGATGATGGGGCCGACTCTTGGCCCGACCGTCGGCGGCTACCTGATCGACACGTTGTCGTGGCATTGGATCTTCCTGATCAACCTGCCGATCGGTGCCGTGGCCCTGCTGCTGTGCTGGATGTGTATCAATGACTCGCCCAACGAGCAAAAACCCACCAGCGTCGACTACAGCGGCTTCTGCTTGCTGGCCGTGGGGGTCGGTAGCCTGCAGATCCTGCTCGAGCGAGGCGAACACTGGGACTGGATGGCGTCCAACTGGACCGTCGCCTGCCTGTTGCTCAGCAGCTTCAGCCTGGTGGGCTTCTTCTGGTGGGAACGGCGGGTGACCAACCCGATCGTCAATGTCGCGCTGTTTCAGAACCGAGAATTCCTGATGGGCTGCATCTGTGCCTTTTGCGTGGGTTTCGGGCTGTACAGCACCCTGTTCATGGTGCCGCTGTTCCTGCAGACCTTATTGGCACAGAGCGCCTACCAGAGCGGGCTGGTGATTTTTCCAGGAGCGGTGGCCAGCGCCATCAGCACCCTGGTGATCGGCAAGCTGTCCCAGGAAAACAGGATCGACGAGCGCGTGTTCGTGACCTTGGGCATCGTGATGTACTGCTATGCCATGTTCCTGCACACCCAGTTCACCCTCGACAGTAACCCGGACACGCTTTACTGGCCCTTGGTGATCCGTGGCCTGGGCCTGGGCATGATCTTCGTACCGCTGACCAACCTGGCGATGCGCCGCCTGCCGCTGACATTGATCTCCGGCGCCTCGGGGGTCCTGAACCTGATGCGCCAGCTGGGCGGCAGTGTCGGCATCGCCATCGCCGCCACGCTGCTCACGCGATTCTCGTGGGAGCGCTATCGCCTGCTCTCCGAACACGTCACCGAATCCAGTCTCGTCGCGAGCGGCTGGGGAGGCGTGGAGACCGACCCGCTGTTTCTCTCCCTGGGCCTGGCCAGCCACCAGCAAGCCATAGCCCTGATGCCTTACCTGCAAGCGCGCGAGCAGGGGCAAATGCTGGCGTTCAGCATGTTGTTCGGCACCTTGGGCGCCGTGATGGCCATCGGTATTCCAATGGTGCTGATGATGCGTAGAAGCACCGTCAGTCGATAAATTTTTCAGTGGAGCACATCCCTTGCGTATTCCAGGCCTGCGTCTCGAAACCACCACACTGCTCACGCCCCTGTGCTTGCTGGCCCTGGCCTGCGCGCCCGCACAGGTGTCGGCAGATGACCTGTATCACCTGTACCAAAAGGCGCTGACCCATGACATGCAGTTCGCCGCTGCACAGGCCCAGCAACTGGCCACGGCGGAAAAGGAACCGCAAAGCCGCGCCGACCTGCTGCCGGACTTGTCTGTCACCGGCGGCGCGGCCTGGGTCGATGCCGAGGATTCATCCGACTACCACCGCAATCGCAATAACACCAACGCCTACGCTGTGGTCCTCACACAACCACTGCTGCGCTGGCAGAACGTGATCGCCCACGATCAGAGCAAGCTATTGATCAGCGCCAGTGAAGTCCACACCGAACAGGCGCGCCAGGACCTGATGCTGCGCGTTGCTCGCGCTTATTTCGATGTACTGCTCAACCAGGAACTGTTGAATACACGCACGCAACAACTGCAAACGCTGCGCGAGCGTCTGGATCGCAGCCGACGACTGCTGGCCGATGGCGCCACCACCGCCAACACGCTCGCACAGGTGCAGGCCAAGTACGACCAGGCATTTGCCGAACAGATTGGCGCGCGTGGAGCATTGGACATTGCCAACGAAACGCTCACCCAATTGACCGCCACACAGGCGCGCCCTTGGTCAAGCAAAGAGCCGCAGTTCAGTGCCCCGATGCCCGCCGCCATTGGTGATTGGGCCAGCACCGCGCAACAAGGCAACCTGGCCGTGCAATCGGCACAGATTGCCCAGCGCCTGGCTGAAATGGACATCGACAAGGAACGGGCCGGCCACTTGCCGACCCTTGACCTGATCGCCGCCCATGGCCGCTTCGCTTCGGTCGGCGGTGATGTGTACGACGTCACGTTGCCGCAGAATCGCTATAACCAGACCGTGGTAGGGGTCAAGCTGAGCGTTCCACTTTACAGCGGCGGCCGTACCAGCAGCCGCGTGCGCGAAGCTCACGCACTGCAAAGCAAGGCCGCGGATGAAGTGGAAGAGGCGCGCCGTAACGCCGGGCTGATGGCACGTCAGGCCTACCTGCAAGTCACTAACGGCATAAGCCAATACCAGGCACTCAAGCAGGTGCTGAACTCCAGCCAGATCAACCTCGCCACCGTGACCCACGGCTTCGAAGCCGGTTCGCGCATCAACACCGATGTGCTGGATGCCCAACAGGTGGTCACCGATACCCAGCAACGTCTGGTCCAACAGCGCTATGCCATTCTGATGGCCCAGTTGCACCTGTTGGCCTCCACCGGCAACCTGAGCGACGTGCGCCTGCATGATGTCAGCCGTTCGCTGAACTGAAGTGCTGATGAATGGAGCGCTGCGCCCTGCGCTTCAGGGGCAGCTAGCCAGCGGCCAACCGACGCGCGCCGCCCGAACGAGACTGGCCTTGACAACCCAGCGGTGAAACGGCGCGATAACCAGGATGTAGGCCCGGCCCAGGCGGTTGTGGCAGTGGACAACGGTTGAAAAAACCAGTTGGCGACTGCCGTCTGGCTCGGCCTCATCCGCACACATGACCGATATGCGAAAGTCCAGGTGCTTGTCGTCTTCGCCCAACACGATTTCGCTGCGGTGGGTGCTGTAGACCTTGAAGACGCCCACCCGATCAGCCAGCGATGCCAGGTACCTGGCGGTCTTGAGACCAAAACAGGCAACGATCGTGTCGCGCACCGTCATGAGCCAGCCGACCCACGCTGGCTGGTGGGACAGGATGAATCGCGCCAGCACATCCGCGTCACCGGACGTGCCCGCCGGGAGCCGAATCGCAAAAGCGTCCGCCAGGTGCATCGATTGATAAAGGTGGGTGATGCCGGACCCTGAGGGGACAGGCACGGCCGTAACGAGCGCGAATTCTCGGGGCATCGGGGGGATCTCTTCTGAGTGCCAAGGGGCATGAGCATGGATCAAAGGGATGTCGTCAAGGTGCCCACTTCTGCTTGCCGAATACTGAGCCCGATCAAGGCATCATAGAGCGCTTGCTGGCCGGTTGGCAGTACCGGGAGCAAAGTCGCACGGCGCTTGTCCACATCGAACCAGGACTCCACCAGCCATCCCACCAGATAGAGCGCCGAAAGGCATCCGCCAGCGGTTGCAACGTTTCCCTGGCAGACAAGAGGTCGGTCCATGCACTCAACTCCAAGAGCCTGCAGCTGTGATCGTGCATCCGGGTGCGTCGTGGCCTGGCCGCTGAGCAGCCCAAGCCTTTCGAGAATGAAAGCGCCGGCACAGATGGCGCCGATGCGCTGGCGTTTGGGGTCTAGTTCAAACACCGGCAGGAAATCCGGGGCGGCAAGTGCAGCGGGTATGCCTTCCTTACCGCTGACGAACAATACCGCGTCGGCACTGTTGGCCTCGCGAAGCGGACCGTGCACCGAAACAGGCAGGCCGTGCGCCGATCGCACCGTGGGACTGGCACCCACTATTCGCACGTGCCAGTCCTGCGTATTGCGGCCTAGAATGTCCCACATCAGGAACAGGTCGATATCGGTGAAGTGGTCGAAAGCAACCAGAACGATTTTCTTCAAGGCGAACTCCATGAACAGGCAGGCCTGCAAAACGCAGCGGCCATCTATGCGGGTGTTCGTAGCCTATCCATCGTTTGCGCACCATACACAGCCTGTATGGCGCTAAATAGGGAGTGAGTAACGGGTGAGCACACTAACGCGGCACCATTGGATAGCGGCGGGTTTTGAGGCGCTCGACCAAGCGGGGCATTCTGGCGTGTCGGCCGAGAGTCTGTCGCGCCGCTTGAATGTGACCCGTGGATCCTTCTATCACCATTTCCGCAATCGCGAAGACTTTGTCCGCACCTTGCTGGCCGCCTGGGAGGAAGACTACACGGAGCGCATGCTCGCTTATGCCGCGCAAGGTCGTAGCGCCGGCGAAACCTTGAAACGCTACTTGAGTATTGCCGCTGAGAAACAACCCGGGCGGGAAATTTCCATCCGCGCCTGGTCGCTGCACGATCCGTTGGTGGGCGAGTTCCAGCAGCGTGTGGACGCAAGACGCCTGGACTTCGCCATACGCACCTGCCGCAGCGTGGTACACAGGCCCGGCGAAGCCGAAGTGATGGGCCAGATGGCCCATCTGTGCCTGATTGGCGGCCAACAGGCAGGGCTACGCCGTGATGCCGCGCGCTTCAACCGTTTCCTGCACGGAGCCGTTTCACTTTTTGAAGGGGCTCTTTCGCCGTGGCGGCTTCGATCCTGAGCTGAGGGTTGTCTTTTGATCGAGTTGTAGCAGAGCCACGTTCTGATCGATGCGGCCTTGGATCATGCGCAAGGTGTCTCGGTTAATCGCCTGTGGGTACAGCTCTTCGGCGATGCTTGCAAACCGGCTCGCTACCTCACAAATGCCGTCAATCACTCGACCTGCAACCTCCGGGGGCAGCTCGGCTTCCTCGGCAAGCCTGAGCATGTGTGCGCGAGAAATCGACACGGCTTCTCCCATCACGTCCATCTGGTGGTAACCGCCTGGCCCCTCGCAGAAGGTCACGTCATAAGCCGGGGACAGTCTCCATTGACCGCCTTTGGACATGACATAGGCAAAATTCTTGGGATGATCGTCTCTGTTGTTGAACGCAACATTGAAGACGGCACGCTCGAAGGCCACCGCCATTTCTCGCACATCATTGGTACACATCTGCGTTGCCCGCAAGAAGTTGACATAGTCCAACACCCCAGGAGACCGGTAATTGGCCCCCGTAAAGGCCGCAAGGCTTTGCATGGGGATGCGCACGCCGTCCCGGCGGTCAAATCGCTTGCTGGCAAACGCTGCCAACCCACCGGGCAGACTGAAGTACTGCGTGTCAGCGGTCTCGATACCGCACAGGCGCAGGCATTGGGCATACACCATTTCGATGGCGCACACCTCGGCCTGTTCTTCTTTGGCCGGGAACTTGATCAACCATGCTTCAAAACCCGGCGTGACGGCGGTGGTGAATCTTCCCGTTTCCGGATCGCGATAGACGAGGGCCTTGGGCCTGGTGCCTTGAGGCGAGCCGCCCACCAGCAGCAACGTCTGCAGGAACTCGCCCCCATCGCCATGGAGCACTTGGTGCACTTCGGTGGCAAGCTGCTCCAGCGAAATGTGGGCAGTGGATTCCAGCCCTTCGGGTACCACGGGCTCGAATGTCATGGCGCCCATCGCGCTGCTGCCGACGTAGGCCAGCCGTTCCAGTGGGCCGATGCGCGCGGTGGTGAGCCCGCGGCGCCGGAACAGTCGGTCCATCAACAACATGCCCCACCCATCCGGCAACGCGTCGTAAACAGGCCCTGGCAAGTACAGCTGGTGGTCTGGAAAGTCGCGGCGCAGTTGAGCCCCCTCCAACGGCAGCGTATAGGAGGACAGTTCCAAGCCCCTTTGCCTGGCTTGATGGCTGTACTCGAACAGGATCAATGGGCGACCGGTCAAGGCGGTCGTGGACACCAGCGTGCCCCATTGCCACCGCTCGCCCCAGCCCTCGTAGAAGACGTTCACCTGCTCAAGCATTGCCGGGCTTCCTCTTGGTACGCAGACGATTGGCGCTGTTTTCGTAGCGTCGAATATCCTCGATGCTGTCCAGCTTAGGCAGGAACAGGCCTTCGAGTTCCTTGGTCCGGCCAAGGGCCATCGCCACCCGGACCAGGTTCTCGAACCCGACATTGCGCCCGGCTTCAAGGTTGGAAACGGTGTTGGTGCCGATGCCGGCACGTCCGGCCAGGTCGGCTTGTGTCATGTCCAGCGCCAGACGCTCTGTGCGCAAGCGATCGCAGAGGCGCTTGACGACCTCGCTCGGCTTGCTGAAGCTTAAATCCAACATAGTGTGTACCCAGCCCATGCTCTGCCAGTTAACCCCCATAACTATAGAATTAACCACAGTGACTAACAAGCTTGTTAAATCCAGTATTTTGGGTGTTAACGTCTGAAGCTATACGATTACCCACGACTTATTGGATTTATAGAGCACAGAATGGGCGCAAGAAAAACGCCATTCGTGCATTACAGCCGCGTAACGTCAGCCCTTCAACGGCGCTGGACGCAAAAAGCCCACACCTGCACAGGCATGGGCATTTTGCTCAAGCGGTTACTTCCCGGCGTGTTTAACCTGCACTTCCGGCATCGCCGAAGAGTGATGGTTGAGAATTTTCCACTGCCCGCCCACCTGCTCATAGACAAAGGTATAGCGTGCCTGCACCTGGCGCACCTTGCCGTCCGATTCGGTCAGGGTGAAGGTGTACACACCGCTGTCCATGGCGACGTTGCTGCCCAGTTGGCGGATCTCGCGGTAGTTGATCTGGCCCACTGGCTTGAGCGCCAGGAAGTGGTCAAAGTAGTCGGTGATCTGCTCCGGCGTGGTGCGCACCTGGTTCGACACGGTCGGCTGCAACACGGCGCCCGGTGCGTAGAGGTCCACTACCGATTTAACGTTGCCGGTCTGCAAGGCGCTGTTCCAGCGGTCGAACAGCCCGGCAATCTCGCGGTCTTTCACATTGGCTGGCGCCTGGGCCACCTCACGGTAGACATAGGGGGCTGTCTCGGCAGCGTGAACAATCGGTGCGCTCAGGGCAAACATCAGGGCAAGCGGCGCGATCTTGAATTTCATGGTGTTACTCCAGTGGTCGTCGTTGAGCCCACTTTGCCCTCCTCCCCCGCGTCCGCCATCGGCCAACCGGAGGTGTTTATCTATGCCATTTGGCAGATAGCGCCCAAGGTGTTCAACGATGTTTAATACATCCCCCTCGCGCCCGCAGTCCACTGGAGCATTATCCGTGCATGACAACCCCCATGACCCCGGCAGCGCCTTGGCCATGCGCGCGCATTTCCGCCAGTCGGAAAGTCGTACGGCGCGCCTGCGCCTGTTGGTGGATACCGGGCAGCAACTGCGCGAACTGGCCCCCGACGCCATGCGCGAACGCGTACTCGCGCGGGCCTGTGGGTTTCTGGCGATGGACCACGGGCTGCTGCAGGAGTGGGACGCCGACGGCATCGCACACACCAGCGCCTGCCATGGCAACCCAGCACGATTGAGCAGCCTCGCCCACCTCGCCGACCGCAGCCTGCGCACGCCGTGTTGGCAGGATCGGCCATCGGAGGACTTACCCAGCGTCCTGCAAGTGCCGTTGCGCGCCGGCGACGGCCCTGCCATTGGCGTGCTGGTGCTGGGCAATAGCGTCAGCCTGCGCACGCCGGAGCATGAGGACAGCGAATCGCTGCAACTGCTCGCCACCTTGCTGGCTGCCCACCTTGAAAACGATCGCCTGCTGAGCACCCTCAAGACGCGCGACAAAACCCTGTCCGACCTGGTCAACCGCTTGCTCCGCGCCCAGGAGGATGAACGCAAGCGTGTGGCCTACGACCTGCACGATGGCCTGGCGCAAACCCTCGCTGGTCTGCACCAACGGCTGCAAGGCTTCGCCGGGCGTTGCCCGCCGCTGCCGGATGCATTGGCCGCCGACCTGCAGGCGATACTGACCCTGGCCCAACACTCTGTCGGCGAGGGCCGGCAACTGATCGCGGGCCTGCGTCCGACGGTGCTGGATGATTTCGGTCTGTTCAAAGCGCTGGACAAAGAAGCCGACCGCCTGCGTGACGCCGGCATCAACGTGCTCTGGCAGGCACACTGTGACACTCGCCTACCCAGCCAGGTGGAAATCGCCCTCTTCCGGATCGGCCAGGAAGCCATCAACAATGTGCTCAAGCATGCGCGCGCAAGCCAAGTGCAATTGACCCTGGCGCTGCGTGACGGTCACGCGTCGCTGCGGGTTGATGACAATGGCAAGGGCTTCACGTCGGAGCCGTCACTCGATGACGCCCAGCACCTGGGCCTCGCCACCATGCAGGAGCGCGCCAGCCTGCTGGGCGGCAGCTTTACCTGCGCCAGCGCCGTCGACGGCGGTACCCAACTGCACGCTCGCGTGCCAGCCCACTGGATCGGAGTCCCTCAATGACCCACGTCTTGCGCCTGGTGCTGGCGGACGATCATGAAGTCACGCGCACCGGCTTCGTCTCCCTGCTGGCCGGCCACCCGCAGTTCGAGGTGGTTGGTCAAGCCAGCGATGGCCTGCAAGCGGTGGAACTGTGCGAGCGACTGCTGCCGGACATCGTCATCCTCGACATCCGCATGCCCGGCCTCAACGGCTTGGGCGCCGCCCGCTTGCTGCAACAACGCCTGCCGGAGGTGAAGGTGGTGATGTTCACCATGGACGACAGCCCCGAGTACCTCGAGGCGGCCATGCAAGCCGGTGCAGTGGGCTACCTGCTCAAAGATGCCAGCCGCACCGAGGTGATCCAGGCGTTGCAACAGGTGGCCGCCGGCGGCGAAGCGCTTAACACGGCGGTCAGCGCCCGGCTGTTGCGCCGTATGACCGAACGCCAGGCCAGCGGTGCCGCCCCCGGCGAGCCACTGACCCCACGGGAACGCCAGGTGCTCGGCCTGGTCGCCAACGGCATGAGCAACCGGGCCATCGGCGAACAGTTGGGCATCACCACCGGCACGGCCAAGGCCCATGTCGAGCGGGTGATCGGCAAACTCGGCGCGGCCGACCGCACCCAGGCCGCCGTGCGGGGCATCGCCCTGGGCCTGGTGACGCCACCATGAAGCGCCGCCGATGAAAAAATATTGGGCCGACCTGCCGCTGCGCGGCAAAGCGCTGGTGGTCATTTCGCTGCCCCTGGTGGTGCTGTTGCTGTCCCTGGTGCTGATCTACACCACGGAGCGCCAGACCGCCCGCGCCGAAGAAGATGTGCGCCGCGTGTTGCGCGTGCAAGGCGATATCCAGGCCGTGCATACCCTGCTCGCCGAAGCCGCCGCCAGTGTGCGCGGTTACCTGCTCACACACCGCGAAGACTTCCTGCCAGCCTACCTGAACGCCAAGCCGCAGATCGAGTCAGCCCTGCGCCGACTTGACCGCAATGTGCGCGATCAGCGCGTGCGCGAGCAGCTCAGCGCGATCAAACCGCTGATCGAGGCCAAGGTCGACGGGCTGGAGCAGATGCTCAAGGACAGCAAGGCCACACCGCAAGCCATCAGTGCCATCCTGATCAGCAACAAGCAGATCCTCGATGCCCTGCGCCAACACATCAGCACCATGCTCACCCTTGAAGACTCGCTGCTGGCCGAGCGCAGCGCTGCGGCGTCCGACACCCGCCAAAGGCTGTTGCTGTCCACCTGGCTGGCGGCGATCTGCGGGCTGTTCGGGGCGATTGTGGCGGTGTTGTTTCTGTCCAAGGGCATCGTGGCCCGGGTGCAGAATGTACAGCGCAACGCCCAGCGCCTGGCCCAGGGCTCGCCGCTGCTGCCCCAGCCCCCGGAAAATGACGAAATCGGCCAGTTGGGCACCCGCCTGGTGGAGGCCGGGTTATTGCTGGCCGAACGCGAACGGGCATTGCGCGACAACGAAGAGCGCCTGCGGCTGATCATCGACGGGGTCAAGGACTACGGGATCTTCGCCCTCGACACAGCAGGCCATGTCACCAGTTGGAACAACGGCGCGCAGCGGATCAAGGGCTATACCGAACAGGAGATCATCGGTCAGCATTTTTCACTGTTCTACCTGCCCGAGGAATGCCCGCAGCACCCCGACCTGGCATTGCGCGAAGCCACCCGCAACGGCGACTACACCGAAGAAGGCTGGCGCTGCCGCAAGGACGGCACGCGGTTCTGGGCCAGCGTGGTGATCACCGCGCAACACGACGCCACCGGGGCGCTGCGCGGGTTCTCCAAGATTACCCGCGACATTACCGACCGCCGAGCGGCGGAGATCGCCCTGCGCACCGCCCGCGAGGAAGCCGAACGCGCCAGCCGTGCCAAAAGTGAATTCCTCTCGCGCATGAGCCATGAACTGCGCACACCGCTCAACTCGATCCTGGGCTTCGCACAGTTGTTGGACATGGACGTGCCCAAGGCGCAACAGGCCAATGTCGGGCACATTCTGCGCGCCGGCCAGCACCTGCTCACGCTGATCAACGAAGTGTTGGACATCGCCAAGATCGAGGCCGGCAGCCTGGCGTTGAGCATCGCGCCGATCCCCCTGGCGAGTGCCCTGCAGGAGGCGTTGACCCTGGTGTCGCCCATGGCCGCCGACGCGGGCGTGCAGCTCCAGCCGCTGCCGGCACTGGCGGCGGATACCGGCATCGTCGCCGACCGCCAACGCCTGACCCAGGTGCTGCTGAACCTGCTGTCCAATGCGATCAAATATAACCGCCGCGATGGCCAGGTGAGCCTTGAGATCGGCATCCAGGGGCAGCGGATCAGCGTGTCGGTGTGCGACACCGGCAACGGCATCGCCGCCGATCACATCGGGCAACTGTTCAAGCCGTTCGAACGCCTGGGGGCCGACCCGAATGTGGAAGGCAGCGGCCTGGGCCTGGCCCTGAGTAAAAGCCTGCTGGAAAACATGGACGGCCAACTCAAGGTGCAGAGCCAGCCCGGCATCGGCTCGCGCTTCACCCTGGAACTGCCCTTCGTGCGCGTGGCCCACGCCCACAGTGGCGCCGCACCCGGCATCGAGCCCGAATTGAAGCGCCCTGCCCCCGTCGTCAGCACGTTCCAGGGCAAGGTGTTATGCATCGAAGACAATCTCTCCAGCCTGGCGCTGATCGAAACCCTGCTGCAACGCCGGCCCGGCATACGCCTGCTGTCGAGCATGCAAGGCCAGCTGGGGCTGGACCTCGCCGCGCAGCATGCGCCACAGCTGATCCTGGTGGATGTGGCGCTGCCCGACATCGACGGCTTGAAGGTGCTGCAACGCTTGCGCCAGTCACCGATCAGCCACGACACACCGGTGCTGATGATCACCGCCGACGCCAGCGACCTGACCCGCCAGGCATTGCTGCAGGCAGGCGCCACCGCCGTATTGAACAAACCGATCAACGTGCCTGGGTTTCTTGCCCACCTCGACCAAGCTTTTCCGGAGCCTGCGTGAACCTCGACCTGCGTATCCTGATCATCGACGACCAACGCCCGAACCTCGACCTGGTGGAGCAGCTGTTGGCGCGCGAGGGCCTCACCAACGTGCTGAGCAGCACCCAGCCGCTGCGCACCCTGGAGTTGTTCAACAGCTTCGAGCCGGACCTAGTGATCCTCGACCTGCACATGCCGGAGTTCGACGGCTTTGCCGTGCTGGAACAACTCAACCGGCGCATCCCCCAGGGTGAATACCTGCCGATCCTGGTACTCACCGCCGACGCAACCCGCGACACGCGCCTGCGCGCCCTGGCCCTGGGCGCCCGGGATTTCATCAGCAAACCGCTGGACGCACTGGAAACCATGCTACGGGTGTGGAACCTGCTGGAAACCCGAGTGCTGTACAAGACGCTGCGGACGCTGGTGCCAGCGGACCAGATTGAATTGCTGCAGCGCTGCGGTTCGACGGCGATACGGCGCTGCTAGTGCGGTTGGCTGACGAAGCCGGCCGTCGCTTCACGCACAAAGTCCTCATAGGCACGCAACGGATGCCCGATGATCGCCTCCAACCGTTCCACGGTACCTTCGGCGGCGTGCATGCCGAACGTCTGGATAGCGGCCATCATCAGGCGCATGTCGTACGCCAACCAAGCGGGGCCGTAGGCCGCCAATTGCCCTTCGAAGGCCACCACGTCGTCACCGCCGTAGGCGATTTCGCGGCCCAGGGCTGCACTCCAGATCTTCGCCACGGAAGCACCCGTCAGTGCGGTTGGCCCGACCAATTCCAGGGTTACGCGCTTAAGTGCGGAAGGTGCTTTATCGCGTCGCAACAGTTCTGCCACGGCCACATCGGCGATGTCGCGCGTATCGATCATTGAAACCCCGGCCGAGCCAATGGGCATCGGGTATACCGAGTAGTCCTGGATCGTCTGCCGGACCATGAGGTCGTTTTGCATAAAGTAAGCGGGACGCAGGATCGTCGCGGGCATGTCGAGGCTTTCGAGCATGCGCTCGACCGTGTGCTTGCCGGTGAAATGCGGCACTTGGGTGAAGGTGTCGGCATGAATCACCGACAGGTAAACGATGCGCTCGATACCCGCCTCACGCGCGAGGTTCAGCGTGATGAGGGCTTGGGTGACCTCGTCGGGCGTCACGGCATTGAGCAGGAACAGCGTGCGTACCGACGACAGTGCAGCGCGCAGGGAGACGACATCGGTAAGGTCCGCAACAACCTCGGTTACTCCTGCCGGGAAATCGCGCTTGCCCGCCTGGCGAACCAGGGCCTTGACCTCGGCGCCCGCCTCGGCAAGGCCTTGGGTGACGAGTGAACCGATCGTGCCGGTGGCGCCGATAACCAGAATGCTCATGGTGAAACTCCTGCAGTGGGTTTAGGTGAGTCAGTGAGTGAAATCCGCAACGCTCGCTGCGATGTGTTCAAAGATATTCTGTTGCGCAGGCGGAGCACAGACGCCAAAATCCAGACACTTCGTTTCAAAAGTGGAACACCATGAACCTGAACGCGCTGATCGATTTTGCCCTCGTCGCCACCAATGAAGGGCTCGGAAAGGCCAGCCGTGCGAGCGGTATAGCCAAGGCGACCTTGTCGCGCCGCATCGCTGACCTGGAAGAGCAACTGGGCGTCAGGCTGATCGAGCGCAGCGCACGCGGCTTGAAACTCACCGAAGCCGGGGAAGTGCTGATGACGCGCACGGAAGGTCCGCTGGGCGAGGTGATCGAAGCCTTGACGGCGGCGCGCGAGGGCATCTCGACACCGCGCGGACGCTTGCGCGTAGCTGCCCCGATTTTGTTCTCGCAGCTTGCAATGGGGCGCATTGGCGCCGAGTTCTGCGCCGTCTACCCAGAAGTCGAGATCGAAGTCGTCGCCGAGGATCGCCTGGTTGACCTTGTAGAGGAACGCTTTGACGTTGCCATCCGTATCAACCCCAGCCCGGACAGCAGCCTGGTTGGCCGCTGTTTCGCCAAAGACCGACTGATCGTGGTGGCGGCGCCGGAGGTGCTCAAGCCGCTGCCCGGCGCGGTCCGGCCCGTTGCCGCTATCGTGACGTCGAGTTTCGAGCCCACCCACTGGCATCTCGATGGCGGGGAACTGGTGCTGGAGCCCAACCCGAAGCTACGGTTCTCTTCATTACTGATGGTGCGGGATGCGGCTGTGGCCGGTGCGGGCGCCGCCCTGATTCCACAGTCCATTGCCGGGGACCAGCTTGCCCGTGGCGAGTTGGTCCAGTGGGGCACAGTGCACGGAATGGAACCCGCGCTGTGGGTGCTGCATACATCCAGGCGCCTCGCTGCCCCAAAGGTTCGCGCATTTGTTGAGTTCATCTGCGCCCACTATCCGGGCATGTCGTTGGTGTTGAAGGGATAACGGCGCTCTCGCGCGAGTCTCTTGCAGCCTGCGCAATAGACTATTGCCATCAAGGGCATTGATAGCACCCTAACGAAACCCCCATGCTAGTGGGCTGTCCGCGCGCTTATATCATTCCGAATGATAGTTACCTTTGCTTCATTCGATTCGTGACATACCGTCTCCCCGCGCATGATCCGCCCATCTCAATACATTGGCGGATGCACCTCATGGAACAGTCACTCAAACATTTGCGCTTCCCCCTGGCGATCCTGGCCGTGGTGGTGATGAGCGCGTGCGGCAAGACCCCGGACCAAGCGGCCGCCATGCCAGCGGCGAAAGTCAGCGTGGCCAAGGTGCTCGAGCAGCCGGTCAACGAGTGGGATGAATTCACCGGGCGCCTGGAAGCACCGGAAACCGTACAGATTCGTCCACGCGTGTCGGGCCAGATTGACCAAGTCGCTTTCACCGAAGGCGCTTTGGTCAAGAAAGGCGACCTGCTGTTCCAGATCGATCCACGTCCGTTCCAGGCCGAGGTACGCCGCCTCGAAGCCCAGTTGGCGCAAACGAAAGCCGCCGCCACCCGCAGCGATAACGAAGCGCAACGCGGCGACCGCCTGCGCCAGAGCAATGCGATCTCCGCCGAACTGGCCGACTCGCGCACCACCGCCGCCCAGGAAGCCCGCGCCGCTGTTGCCGGGATCCAGGCGCAGTTGGACCTGGCCAAGTTGAACCTGAGCTTTACCCGCGTCACGTCGCCGATCAGCGGCCGCGTGAGCCGCGCCGAGATCACCGCCGGCAACCTGGTGACCGCCGACACCACCGCGCTGACCAGCGTGGTCTCCACCGACAAGGTCTACGCCTACTTCGACGCCGATGAGCGTGTGTTCCTCAAGTACACCGAGCTGGCCCGCCAAGGCCGTCGCGGCGCGACCACCCCGGTGTACCTGGGCCTGTCGAATGAAACCGGCAACCCGCACCTGGGCCAGATGAACTTCGTCGATAACCAGGTCAACCCGGCCACCGGCACCATCCGTGGGCGCGCGGTGTTCGATAACAGCAAGGGCGAATACACCCCTGGCCTGTATGCGCGCTTGAAGCTGGTGGGCAGCGGCACCTACTCCGCCGTGCTGATCAACGACGAAGCCGTGGGCACCGACCTGGGCAAGAAGTTCGTGCTGGTGATGGAAGGCGACAAGCCCGCCTATCGCGCCGTCGAACTGGGGCCGAAGATCGAAGGCCTGCGCATCGTGCGCAGCGGCTTGAACAAGGACGACACCATTATCGTCAAGGGCCTGCAGCGTGCACGCCCAGGTTCGCCGGTCGCACCGGAAACCATTCCGATGGCCAGCCAGGAAACCCTCGCCGCCTTGGCCCAACAACGACAAGCGCTTGAAGCCAGCAACCTGGAGCAAGTGGCGCCGGAAAAACCCGCGCCCAAGCTCGCCAGCAGCGCGACTCCACGCGGTTAAGGGATACGACTCAAGATGAATTTTTCCAAGTTCTTCATTTCGCGGCCGATCTTCGCAGCGGTGCTGTCGCTGTTGATCCTGATCGCCGGTGCAATCTCGCTGTTCCAACTGCCCATCAGCGAATACCCGGAAGTGGTGCCGCCGACCGTGGTGGTACGCGCCAACTTCCCCGGCGCCAACCCTAAGGTCATCGGCGAAACTGTGGCGGCTCCGCTGGAGCAAGCCATTACCGGCGTCGAGAACATGTTGTACATGTCCTCGCAATCGACCGCCGACGGCAAGCTGACCCTGACCATCACCTTCGCCCTGGGCACGGACCTTGACAACGCGCAGGTGCAGGTGCAAAACCGGGTGACGCGGACTCAGCCAAAACTGCCTGAAGAAGTGACACGCATCGGTATCACCGTGGACAAGGCCTCTCCCGACCTGACCATGGTGGTGCACTTGACCTCCCCGGATCAGCGTTACGACATGCTGTACCTGTCCAACTACGCGATCCTCAATATCAAGGATGAGCTGGCCCGCCTGGGCGGCGTCGGCGACGTGCAGTTGTTCGGCATGGGCGACTACTCGCTGCGCGTCTGGCTGGACCCGAACAAGACCGCTTCGCGCAACCTGACCGCAACCGATGTGGTCAACGCGATCCGCGAACAGAACCGCCAGGTGGCCGCCGGTGCCCTGGGCGCCCAGCCGGCGCCGAGTGATACCAGCTTCCAGTTGTCGGTCAATACCCAGGGCCGCCTGGTCACCGAGGAAGAGTTCGAGAACATTGTGATTCGCGCCGGCGCCAACGGTGAGATCACCCGCCTGAAGGACATCGCCCGGGTCGAGCTGGGCTCCAGCCAATACGCGCTGCGCTCGCTGATCGATAACCAGCCTGCCGTCGCGATTCCGATTTTCCAGCGTCCAGGCTCCAACGCCATCGATATCTCCAACGATGTGCGCGCCAAGATGGCCGAGCTGAAAAAGGGCTTCCCGGCCGGCATGGATTACCGCATCGCCTATGACCCGACGATCTTTGTACGCGGCTCCATCGAAGCGGTGGTGCACACCCTGTTCGAAGCGTTGATCCTCGTGGTGCTGGTGGTGATCCTGTTCCTGCAGACCTGGCGCGCCTCGATCATTCCATTGGTGGCGGTGCCGGTATCGTTGATCGGTACGTTTGCAGTGATGCACCTGTTCGGCTTCTCACTCAATGCCTTGTCGTTGTTCGGCTTGGTACTGGCCATCGGCATCGTGGTGGACGACGCCATCGTGGTGGTGGAGAACGTCGAACGTAATATCGAACTGGGCCTGGAGCCGTTCCCGGCCACCGAAAAAGCCATGCGCGAAGTGACCGGCCCGATCGTCGCCACGGCGCTGGTGCTGTGTGCGGTGTTCATTCCGGCCGCCTTTATCAGTGGCTTGACCGGGCAGTTCTACAAACAGTTCGCCTTGACCATTGCCATTTCGACGGTGATCTCGGCATTCAACTCGCTGACGCTGTCCCCTGCCCTGGCGGCCGTGTTGCTGCGCGCCCACGACGCACCGAAGGATCGTTTCTCCAGGTTCCTGGACAAGCTCTTCGGCGGCTGGCTGTTCCGTCCCTTCAACCGCTTTTTCGAAAAGGCCAGCCATGGCTACGTCGGTACCGTGCGCCGGGTGATTCGCGGCACGGGTATCGCCCTGTTCGTGTACGCCGGCCTGATGGTGCTGACATTCTTCGGGTTTGCCCACACGCCGACCGGTTTCGTACCGGCCCAGGACAAGCAATACCTGGTGGCCTTCGCCCAACTCCCCGACGCCGCGAGCCTGGACCGTACCGAAAGCGTGATGAAGCGCATGTCGGACATCGCCCTGAAGCAACCGGGCGTGGAAAGCGCGATTGCGTTCCCCGGCCTGTCGATCAACGGTTTTACCAACAGCCCGAACAGCGGCATCGTGTTCGTGACCCTGAAACCGTTCGACGAGCGTAAAGACGCGAGCATGTCAGCGGGTGCAATTGCCGGTGCGCTGAACGGCCAGTACGCCAGTATCGAAGAAGCCTATATGGCGATCTTCCCACCGCCGCCGGTACAAGGCCTGGGCACGATCGGCGGGTTCCGCCTGCAGATCGAAGACCGTGGCAACCTCGGCTATGACGAGCTGTATAAAGAAGTGCAGAACGTCATCACCAAAAGCCACGGCGTGCCTGAGCTGTTCGGCCTGTTCACCAGCTACACGGTCAACGTGCCGCAGGTCGATGCCGCCATCGACCGTGAAAAGGCCAAGACCCACGGCGTGGCAATCAGCGACATCTTCGACACGCTGCAGGTCTACCTGGGTTCGTTGTACGCCAACGACTTCAACCGCTTCGGGCGTACCTACCAGGTCAACGTGCAGGCCGAGCAACAGTTCCGCCAGGACTCCGACCAGATCGGCCAGCTGAAAGTGCGTAACAACAAAGGCGAGATGATCCCGCTGGCGACCTTCATCAAGGTCAGCGACACCTCGGGGCCGGACCGCGTGATGCACTACAACGGTTTTATCACCGCTGAAATCAACGGCAACGCCGCACCGGGCTACAGCTCCGGCCAGGCCCAGGCCGCGATTGAGAAACTGCTCAAGGATGAACTGCCCAACGGCATGACCTACGAGTGGACCGACCTGACCTATCAGCAAATCCTCTCGGGCAACACCGCGCTGTTCGTGTTCCCGCTCTGCGTTCTGCTGGCGTTCCTGGTACTGGCCGCCCAGTACGAAAGCTGGAGCCTGCCATTGGCGGTGATCCTGATCGTACCGATGACGCTGCTGTCGGCCATCACCGGGGTGATCATCTCCGGCGGCGACAACAACATCTTTACCCAGATCGGCCTGATCGTACTGGTGGGCCTGGCCTGCAAGAACGCGATCCTGATCGTCGAGTTCGCCAAGGATAAACAGCAGGAAGGCCTCGACCCGCTTGCCGCGGTACTGGAAGCCTGCCGCCTGCGTCTGCGGCCGATCCTGATGACCTCGTTCGCGTTCATCATGGGTGTGGTGCCACTGGTGTTGTCCAGCGGTGCCGGTGCCGAGATGCGGCATGCCATGGGCGTGGCGGTGTTCTCCGGGATGATCGGGGTGACCTTCTTCGGTCTGTTGCTGACGCCGGTGTTCTACGTACTGATCCGTCGCTATGTGGAGCGCAGCGAAGCACGCAAAGCGGCCAAGGCCTTGAAGCTGGAGACACAGCAATGAGCGTGAAAGTATTCCTGCCGAGCTTGCTGGTACTGGCGCTGAGCGCCTGTGCCGTGGGCCCGGACTACATAGCCCAGACCCCGGAAGCGGCCAACATCACGGCCGCCGCCGATGCCAAGCAATATGACCATGCCAGGTTCGAGGGCATCTGGTGGCAGCAGTTCGAGGACCCGACCCTCAACCAGTTGGTCACCCAGTCGCTGCAGGGCAACCGCGACTTGCGCGTCGCCTTTGCCCGTCTGCGGGCGTCCCGTGCGATCCGCGATGACGCCAGCAACGACGCCATGCCGACCATCACCAGCCGCGTCAGCAGTGACCAGGGCAAGGGCCAGATTCCCGGCCAGACCACCCGCCGCGTCAAGACCGAGCGTTATGACCTCGGCCTGGACATGGCCTGGGAACTGGACCTGTTCGGTCGCATCCAGCGCAACCTGGAAGCCACCGACGCCGACCAGCAGGCCGCCGAGGCGGACTTGTACCAGCTGCAAGTCACCATGATCGCTGAACTGGTGGACGCCTACGGCCAACTGCGTGGCGCGCAACTGCGTGAGCGCATTGCCCTGGACAACCTGAAAAACCAGCAGGACTCCCGCGGCATCACCGTCAGCCTGCGCGATGCCGGCGTGGGCGACCAACTCGACGTGGAACGCGCCGATGCACGCCTTGCGTCGGTGGAAGCCAGCGTGCCACAACTGCAGGCCGAGCAAGTGCGCGAGCGTAACCGCATCGCCACCCTCCTCGGCCAGCGCCCCGACAAACTGAGCGTGGACCTGAGCCCGAAAGACCTGCCGGCGATTGCCAAGGCGCTGCCGATCGGCGACCCGGGGCAACTGCTGCAACGGCGCCCGGACATCCTCAGCGCCGAGCGCAAACTGGCGGCCGCCACCGCACGCATCGGCGTGGCCAAGGCCGACCTGTTCCCACGGGTCAGCCTCAGCGG
The DNA here is from genome assembly GCF_003852275.1 of Pseudomonas sp. R4-39-08. NCBI lineage: Bacteria > Pseudomonadati > Pseudomonadota > Gammaproteobacteria > Pseudomonadales > Pseudomonadaceae > Pseudomonas > Pseudomonas sp. R4-39-08. The sequence goes on along the minus strand of NZ_CP027733.1, from coordinate 2,829,159 downwards.
CTTTCTCGGCTTCACCGCTGGGCGCGGCTCGCAGATCGGCTCGTCCGCCGCCAATGCCTGGGCCCTCGGCCCAAGCATTACCTGGGCCGCCTTCGACCTGGGCAGCGTGCGCGCCCGCTTGCGCGGCGCGGACGCCGAAGCCGATGGCGCCCTGGCGAACTACGAACAGCAAGTGTTGTTGGCCCTGGAAGAATCCGAAAACGCCTTCAGTGACTACGGCAAGCGTCAGCAACGCCTGGTCTCGCTGATCCGCCAAAGCGAATCCAGCCGCGCCGCCGCCGACCTGGCCGCGATCCGCTACCGCGAAGGCACCGTGGACTTCCTGGTCCTGCTCGACGCCCAACGCGAACGCCTGGCCGCCGAAGACTCCCAGGCCCAGGCCGAAGTGGATCTGTATCGCGGCATCGTTGCGATCTACAAGGCGCTGGGGGGTGGCTGGCAGCCGGATACGGTGGTTGCTACCGCCAAGTGATGTAAAGAGCTCCTTTGGTTGGTCGCATCCAGCCAATTTTTAGCCCTGCGATCCATTCGGTTGCGGGGCTTTTTTTGCCCGGTTATCAGTGAGTCAAACAGTTTTTGCCTGTTGGTAATCCTTATCCGTCAGACACTTCCCAAATTTACAAATGTCTTAAATATCATTCAAAAGAGGTCGATAACGGGACGTACCCTTCATCTATAAGGAGACGAACATGGACATGAGAGTGACAATACCTAATGTACTTTCCAAACAGACGGATGCGTTCGTCATCAAGAACCCGGAAAAGGTCACGAATGCGTTCACAATCACGGAAGAGTCAAACGCCGTTGACGAACTGCGAATGTGGCAGCAAGGTGAGCTAGCGGATTTGAAAGAGTTTTTGAAAAAGTATGATATGACGTCTATCAGCACCGATGAGCTTAAGCAGGTGGGGAGGCGGTTGTTCGATAGCAAAGTAATCGATGAGCAGGCTTTCCTGATTTTCATATCCGGAGATGGCGCCTCTGACGCCACCGGCAGACAAACGAACACGCATGTGAAATTCAATGCAATTGCGCTGTTCGACGAGAAGCTGGAGGACTACCTTGCATTTGTAAAAAGCAACCCAGACGTAGGGCGTTCACAGGGCATACCGGAATATATACAGGGCATGTTTGACGCCAATCGTGCCATTAACGCCCTCGCGTATTTCGCAAATTCGTCAAAACATGATTTGTCGGTGGATGAGCGGGCCTGATAATGAAGCAACAGGAAGGTAGCAGCGTGCCAGGGCTCTGACACACTGCTATCACTGCCGCCTAGCGTCCGTATCTGACAGTTCCGGAAAAGGCCTTCAAGCCGGTATCAGGATTGTGCGCCCTGACTCTATATGTACCGAGAGGCCCCAGCCAAGACACCCGAGGAGACAAAGGATTGGCCGCAACCTTCGTCCAAGAGGAGCCGACTTCACGCTCGATGGATATCTGGGGAGCTCTCCCCGCACCCGCCGCTGAAATCACTGCCTCGATATTCGCATTAGAACATCCATTACTACCCGTTATTACGAACGGCCCATGTACGGTAACTTCAGTTTCCGGCTCTACTGTCCCGCTAAAACTCTCCGAGATATTCAAACACAGTGCAGATGCCTGAGCGGATACCAATATCAACGCCGCAAAAGGTAATGCAATAAAACGACTCATAAGCTCACCCTACGTAGGTTGGTTAATAACTCAACGCGTACGGCTTACCCAACTTTGGCTTCGCACCATTATCTGTAATTTGCGCATAACCGCAAAGTAAGACCGTGGTTAAAACGGTGCACGATTTTTTGTTCCAAGTATGCCAGTCACATCCTAAAAACAAGAGGGACTGGTCTGTCATACCAAAGAGTAGGAATTAGTCAGTTCTTTCCTAGTCTCGCACCAGCGCTACGTGTGCGGCGTTGATCGTTCCCACGCTCCGCGTGGCAATGCATCCTGTGACGCTCCGCGTCACCATTGCACAAGTGCCTGAGTTTTCGCTGAAAGCGGACGCGGAGCGTCCCGGGTGGCATTCCCACGCAGAGCGTGGGAACGATCATTGTTCTACGCTGCGTCGTTAAGAATCAAACTCCGATAATGCCCCGGATTCGACCCGCTCCATTTACGAAACGCCTTATAAAACGAGCTCGTATCGGCAAACCCCAACCGCTCGGCAATCTGGGCGAAGCTGATCTGCGGCTCAGCCAGCCACACAATCGCCAGTTCCTTGCGCACGCTGTCCTTGAGGCCCTGGTAGGTCTGCCCTTCTTCTGCCAGGCGGCGACGCAGGGTGGACGCGGAGATGCACAGGGTGGCGGCAAGGCCGTCGGTCTCCGGCCAGGTGTGTGGGGGCATGTGGCGCAGGTCATGCTTGATGCGGCTGGCGAGGCTTTCCGGGTCGCGGTATTTGACCAGGATATTGGCCGGCGCGTGGCTGAGGAAACGCTGCAATTCCTGTGGGGTTCGTTTGATCGGCAGGTCCAGGCACTCGGCGGAAAAGATCATGCGGGTGCGTGGCCGATCAAAGCGCAGGTTGTCGGAAAACATCACTTGGTAATCATCACAAAAGTCCGGCCGTGCGCAGCGCAATTCGACGGCCAGAATCGGGATGCGCCGCCCCGCCAGCCAGCAGGCAACGCCGTGGACGATCATCCAGTAAGTGAAATAGGTGAACGCGCGCTTGGGCTCGGGCTCCGGTTCGAGCAACACGATTTCCGCCAGGCTTTGTTGGCGCACCAACTGGGCGGGCAGGCGCTCAAACATCAGTGAAAGAAAATCCAGGCCGGTTTCCAGGCCGGCCACTAGGCTCGGTTGTGCCATAGCGGCACGACAGAGGAACGCCAGGCTGCCGGATTTAAGCTTGCGCGGGTCCATGCCAAAAAACTCGTCATCACTGCGCCGCGCGAGCAAACGCCACAAGCGCGCATAGGAGGTGGCGGCCACGCGTGCGCCGGGCTGTTCCAGCAGCACCGGGTCAATCCCGACTTTGCTCAACGCCTCGACGGTGGCCGCGCCCGACGCACAGCTCTGCAGCAGGGCTTCGCGCACGAGGTGGATGGAGATGGTGTCTTTTTCCGACATGGGCTGTTGGGCAATCCGGCTGCGGTTCGGGTGGCATGCATGATAAGGGCGGTTGCGCTTCGCCACCACCGTTCAGCCCACGTTCAGCAAAGGTCAATATTTCTTGTTTGGCAATGAGTATCATTATGTTACAACTTAGCCTCCTATCTAGTTACGCCCTGGTGCCCGATGCTTGTTCCCTTTTTAATCATGCTGCGCGAAGGCATTGAAGCGGCGTTGATCGTCGGCATCATCGCCAGCTACCTGCAACAGACCGGGCGCGGCCAGTGGATGCCCGCTGTGTGGATCGGTGTGTTTCTTGCGGCGGCGCTGGCGTTGCTGGTGGGCGGCGGGCTGGAACTGGTCAGTGCCGAATTCCCGCAGAAACAGCAGGAATTGTTCGAAGGCATCGTCGGACTGGTCGCGGTGGGCATTCTCAGTTCCATGGTGTTCTGGATGCGCAAGGTGGCGCGCTCGATCAAACATTCGCTGCATGCGTCCCTGGACCACGCATTGGCCGGCTCGCGGCATCAAGTCTTCGCGCTGATCGCCATGGTGTTCTTCGCCGTGGCCCGCGAAGGGCTGGAAACGGTGTTCTTCCTGCTCGCCGTGTTCCAGCAGAGCGAGGGCCTGGGTGCGCCTATCGGCGCCCTGCTCGGCCTGATCCTGGCGATCATCGTCGGTTTCCTGATCTACACCGGCAGCATGCGCCTGAACCTCGGTGCGTTTTTCCGCTGGACCGGCCTGTTCATTCTCGTGGTGGCGGCCGGCATTCTCGCCAACTCGGTGCAAGCCTTGCACGAAGCAGGCGTGTGGAATCACCTGCAGACCGTGCTGTTCGATTTCAGCGCCGCGCTGCCCATGGACAGCCCGCTGGGCTCAGTGCTTGCCGGTATGTTCGGTTATCAGGAAGCGCCGACCGTCAGCACCCTCGGCGCCTATCTGATTTACCTGGTGGTGGCGCTGGTGATGTTCTTTCTGCCGTCGCCTTCGGCCAAGCCTGTCACCCCCACTTCTTCCGTCTCCAGCCAGTAAGGACCGCCTCTTGTCCAACCCAACCCCTCAACCGGTTCCGTCGTCCCGCGCGCTGCGCTGGGCCGTGGCCGGCTCGGTGGTCGTGATGATCGCCGCCGGTGGCCTGTTCTATTACGCCGCGCAGTTGGCTGCCAGCAAGCGCCAGGCCAACCAGAATGAGATCGCGGTGACCATCCACGGCCACGCTTGCGAGCCCAACGCCCTGACGGTGCCCGCCGGGCGTGCGAGTTTTCGCATCATCAACCGCTCCGACCGCGCGGTGGAATGGGAAATCCTCGAAGGCGTCCTGGTCGTCGAAGAGCGGGAAAATATTGCCCCCGGCCTGAGCCAGGTGATCAATGCCAACCTGCAGCCCGGCGACTACGCGATCACCTGCGGCCTGCTGAGCAACCCCCGCGGTACCTTGCATGTCACGCCGACTGCGCAATCCGAGGCCCAGGCCAAGGCCAAGCCGTCGATGGTCGCCTTTATCGGGCCGCTGTCGGAGTTCCGCGTTTACCTGAGCGGCCAGGGCACTGCACTGGTGAAGGCGGTCACCGCGTTGCAACACGCGATCGATGCCGGCGACCTCGCCCAGGCCCAGGTGCTGTATGTACCGGCGCGCGAAGCCTACCAACGGTTGGCGCCGGCATCGCAACGCCTGGCCGAGCTGGACAACGCGATCAACGCCCGCGCCGATTATTTTGAAAAGCGCGAACAGGACCCGGCCTTCAGCGGCTTCCATCGCCTGGAATACAGCCTGTTCCAGCAGCGCAGCCTCGACGGCCTGGCGCCCGTCGCGCAGCGGTTGGTCAACGACGTCAGCGCCCTCAAACAACAACTGCTGGCCCAATCCCTGCCGCCGGAGCAACTGGTGAGCATTGTGGTGCGCAACCTCAATAGCCTGGCGGATGTACGCGCCAACAGCGGTGAAGAGGAACGCTACAGCCACATCGACCTCAACGGTTTTGCCGCCAATCTGGAGGTTGCCCACAAGGTCGTTGAGTTGATGCGGCCGCTGTTGGCCAAGTCCGCCGCCGAGCTGCTCCCCAACGTCGACAGCGCCCTCGCCGCCTTTGATGCCGAACTCCAAGGCTTCAAGGTCGACACCGGCTACGCCACCTATGACAGCGTGAACGCCGATCAGCGCAAGCAGATCGCCGACAAGGCCAAGGCCCTGGCCGCCGCACTCGATGGAATCGACCCCGCCCTTGGCCTTTCCGGCCTGCAGTGAGACGAACGCATACATGAGTGATTCAGCACAATTTGACCTTCAACGCCGCCGCGTCCTGCTCGGCATGGCCGCCACCGGCGCGGCGATTGCCGGCAGCACCCTGACCTGTCCGGCCATGGCGGCGGCCGCCGAGCAAGTCACCACCGCGCCACGCAGTGACAAGACCCAGGACCACCACGCGTTCTTCGGCAAGCACCAGAGCGGCATCGTCACCCCACGTCCCGCCTGCGGCATGCTCGTGGCATTCGACGTACTGGCCAGTGACCGTGAAGACCTGGAGCGCCTGTTCCGCACCTTGAACGAGCGCATCGCCTTCCTGATGACCGGCGGCACCGTGCCGCAAGTCGACCCGAAACTGCCGCCCACCGACTCCGGCATCCTCGGCCCGGTGGTGACACCGGATAACCTGACCATCACGGTCTCGGTCGGTGAGTCGTTGTTCGATGAACGCTTCGGCCTCGGCGCGGCCAAGCCCAAGCGCCTGACGCGCATGGTCGGTTTCCCCAACGATGCGCTGGAACCTTCGCAGTGCCACGGCGACCTGAGCCTGCAGTTCAGCTCCAACACCCAGGACACCAACATCCACGCCCTGCGCGACATCGTAAAGAACCTGCCCGACCTGCTGCTGGTGCGCTGGAAACAGGAAGGCAGCGTACCGCCCCAGGCGCCGGCCAAACCCGGCGAGCCGGCGCAGAGTGCGCGTAACTTCCTGGGTTTTCGCGATGGTTCGGCCAACCCCAATTCCAACGACGCCAAGGCCATGGACCAGATCGTGTGGGTGCAGCCAGGCAGTGACGAACCGGCCTGGGCGGCCAACGGCAGCTACCAGGCGGTGCGCATCATCCGCAACTTCGTCGAGCGCTGGGACCGCACCCCACTGCAGGAACAGGAAAGCATCATCGGCCGTGTCAAACCCACCGGCGCGCCGATGGATGGCCACAAGGAATCCGAGGTCCCTGATTACAGCAAGGACCCGGAAGGCAAGCTGACCAAGCTCGATGCCCACATCCGCCTGGCCAACCCGCGCACTCCGCAGACCCAGGCCAACCTGATCCTGCGGCGGCCGTTCAACTACTCCAACGGCGTCAATAAAAACGGTCAGCTGGACATGGGGCTGTTGTTCATCTGTTACCAGGCTGACCTGGAGAAAGGCTTTATCAGCGTGCAAACCCGGCTCAACGGCGAGCCCCTGGAGGAATACCTCAAGCCGGTCGGCGGCGGCTATTTCTTCACCTTGCCGGGGGTCACGGGGCCCGACGATTTCATCGGGCGCACGCTACTTGCAGCAACGCACCCTCAAACCACTGCCTCCACCTAAAACACACTCAGAGCGGATACCGTCCCATGAAGAAGTCGACCCTCGCGTTGTCGTTGCTGATGACCCTTTCGCCACTGTCCGCCTTTGCCGCCACGGCGCCGCTGGACCTGGTCGGTCCGGTGTCGGACTACAAAATCTATGTCACCGAAGAGATCGGTGAATTGGTCACCCAGACCCAGGCCTTCACCGACGCCGTGAAAAAAGGCGACCTGCCCACCGCTCGGAAACTCTATGCGCCGACCCGCGTGCATTATGAATCCATCGAGCCGATCGCCGAGCTGTTCAGTGACCTCGACGCCTCCATCGACTCCCGGGTCGACGATCACGAAAATGGCGTGAAGGCCGAAGACTTCACCGGCTTTCACCGCATCGAGTACAGCCTGTTCTCCGAAAACACCACCCAAGGCCTCGACGCCCTCGCCGACAAGCTCAACAGCGACGTGCTGGACCTGAAAACCCGGGTCGACGGCCTGACCTTCCCACCGGAAAAAGTTGTCGGCGGCGCCGCAGCACTGCTCGAAGAAGTCGCCGCCACCAAGATTTCCGGCGAAGAAGACCGCTACAGCCATACCGACTTGTATGACTTCCAGGGCAACATTGACGGTGCGAAGAAAATCGTTGACCTGTTCCGTGGCCAGATCGAGAAACAAGACAAGGTATTCCTGGCCAAGGTCGACAAGAACTTCGCCACCGTGGACAAGATCCTGGCCAAGTACAAGACCCCGGACGGTGGTTTTCAGACCTACGACAAGGTCAAGGATAACGACCGCAAGGCCTTGGTGGGCCCGGTCAATACCTTGGCTGAAGACCTGTCGATGCTGCGCGGCAAGTTGGGCCTGAACTAAGCCCCCGCGCAAAAAAACACCCAGGCCCCGTTCGGAGCCTGGGTGTTTTTTTGCCCGGTGGTTTTACAGAATCCGGTAGAGCAGCCGCTCGATGCGTACCCGGCTGACCCGGCGCAGGAACTTGCCCACCGCCACCGGGTAATCCACCAGCGTCTGCAGCTGTTGGTAGCCGGCAATGCGCGTGGTGTGCTGGAAAATATGCGCAAGCTCTTGCGCACGCGGCGCCAGCCACTGGCCCTGGGGGTCGTCGATCAGCAAGGCGTTTTCCAGGTCGAGTCGGAACGCCCTGGGGTTGAGGTTATTGCCAGTCAGCAGGGTGTAGCGCTGGTCGATCCACAGGCCTTTAAGGTGGTAACTGTTGTCGCCGTCGTGCCACAGGTGCAGGTTCAACTGGCCGCTGTCGATCATCGGCTGATGGCGCTTGGCAAAGCGACGCAGGCTGATTTCATACAGATACGGCAACGCCGCGATCACCTTGAAGGGTTCGCTGGGCGGAATGTAGAAGTCGTTGGCGGTCTTGTCGCCGACGATGATGTCGATCTTCACCCCGCGCGCCAGGGCCCGGTTGATCTCGCGCGTCACCGGCAGCGGCAGGTTGAAGTACGGCGTGCAGATAGTCAGTTGCTGCTGGGCGCTGGCGATCAGCTCGAGGATCACCCGGCTGAGCGGGTTGTTTTTGCCGACACCGAGTAACGGGCTGACCTGCAAGTGCCCATTGGGCAACTGCCCGGCGCTGGTGTCATACGCCGCATGCTTGAGGCGGCTGCGCAGGTCACCGATGTCGTTGCGCAGACTGCGGGTGGTGGGCGGGTTGGGCAGGTCGAGGCGATGCACCGCCTTGGACGCGACCAGGCCATGTTCCACCAGGTGCTGCATGGAGTCGGCCAGGGCCTGGCTGTGGATCAGGTGATAACGGTCGAAGCGGTACTTGTCGAATTTGTGCAAGTACACGTTGTTCAGGCTGGCGCCGCTGTAAAGCACCGTGTCGTCGATCACAAAACCCTTGAGGTGCAGCACGCCGAACAGCTCGCGGGTTTGCACCGGCACGCCGTACACCGGTACTTCACTGGCGTGACCCTGGGTCATGGCCTGGTACCAGGCGCTATTGCCCGGCTGCTTGCCGGCGCCGATCAGGCCACGCTGGGCGCGCAGCCAGTCGACCACCACGACGATGTCCAACGCCGGCCTTGCGGCTTTAGCGGCGTGCAGTGCGTCGTAGATCTCCTGCCCCGCTTCATCCTGCTGCAAGTACAACGCAACGATGTAGATGCGCCGGGTGGCCTGGGGGATTTTCTCCAGAAGGCAACGCCGATAGGCATCGGCGCTGGGCAGCACCTCGATGGCATCGGTAGACAGCGGGAAACCGCGCAGTTTAGGCAACAGGGAGCGTTTGAAGAACGACGGCATAAGGCTCGCAATGGGTCGAATCCGAAGAGGCCCAAAGCTTACACCATGGGGGTGCTCAGGTCTCGTCGGCGCACAGGGAAAAATGCCCATTGACCAAGAAGAACGATCGTTCTACTGTCTGAGGCATGAACGATATGACTCTTAATGAAACCCGCGACATTATTCTCGACGTGACCGAGAAGTTGATTTATCGCCACGGCATCGCCGCCACCGGCATGGACCTGCTGGTGAAAACCGCCGGCGTCTCGAGAAAAAGCATTTATCGCTACTTCAGCAACAAGGATGAGCTGGTGATTGCCGCCCTGCAGCGCCGCGACGAACGCTGGATGCGCTGGTTGCGCACCGAAGTGGAGCGCAGTGAGGGCAGTGGCGAGCGCCTGCTGGCGCTGTTCAGCGAGCTGAAAAGCTGGTTCGGCTCGGCGGATTTTCGCGGCTGCGCCTTTATCAATACCAGTGGCGAAACCGGCAACGCGCAAGCCCCGGTACGCCTGCTGGCCAAGGCCCACAAACAGAAACTGTTCGAGTACGCACTTGAACTGTGTCAAGCACATGGCACCCCCGACCCGGAGCGGCAGGCCGCGCAGCTCCTGATCCTGATCGATGGTGCCATTACCGTTGCCCTGGTGATGGGCGATTCAACGGCTGCCGATACTGCGCAAGCGATGGCGCGGACCCTATTGGGGCTTTGAACTACTGTCGATGCACTTTCATAACTTTTCAGGAGCCGTTGCATGTCCTCTAACCCAGAAGTCCGCCCACCCCTGCCGCCCTTTACCCGCGAGTCGGCGATTGAAAAAGTGCGCCTGGCCGAAGACGGCTGGAACTCACGCGACCCACACCGGGTGTCACTGGCGTACACGCTGGATACCCAGTGGCGCAACCGCGCCGAGTTTGCCCATAACCGCGAAGAGGCCAAGGGCTTCCTCACGCGCAAATGGGCCAAAGAGCTGGATTACCGACTGATCAAAGAGCTATGGGCCTTCACCGGCAACCGCATCGCCGTGCGCTATGCCTATGAGTGGCACGATGACTCCGGTAACTGGTTTCGTTCGTACGGTAATGAAAACTGGGAGTTTGACGAAAACGGCCTGATGGCCAATCGTTTTGCCTGCATCAACGATTTGCCGATCAAGGAAAGTGAACGCAAGTTCCACTGGCCGCTGGGGCGGCGTCCGGATGATCATCCGGGGTTGTCCGAATTAAGTCTGTAGCCCGATCGTTCCCACGCTCTGCGTGGGAATGCCTCCCGGGACGCCCCGCGTCCCTAATACGCACAGGTGACGCGGAGCGTCAGGGGCTGCACTCCTACGCGGGAGCGTGGGAACGATCCGCGCGGCTGTTACTCAGTCCTGATTCAGCCCAACTCGATACAGCACCCCATCATCCTCATCCGTCAGCACATACAGGTAGCCATCCGGCCCCTGCCGCACATCGCGAATCCGCGCGTTCAAATCACCCAGCAAACGCTCTTCATGGACGACCTTGTCGCCATCGAACTGCAGCCGGATCAGCTCTTTGCTGGCCAGCGCGCCGATAAACAGGTTGTGCTGCCAGGCCTTGAAACGGTCGGCGTCGTAGAACGCCATGCCACTGATCGCCGGTGACTTCTCCCACACATGGTGCGGTGCCACGGTGCCTTCAGCGGTCTTGCCCTTGGCCTCGGGGATCGGCGTGAGGGAATAGTTGATGCCGTGCGTCGCCAACGGCCAGCCGTAGTTCTTGCCGCGTTCGATGATGTTGATTTCATCACCACCCCGTGGCCCATGTTCGTTTTCCCAGATCGTCCCGCTCCAGGGGTTCAACGCCAGGCCCTGTGGGTTGCGTTGGCCGTAGGACCAGATCTCAGGGCGTACCCCAGGCTGGCCAACAAACGGGTTGTCGTCGGGTACGCGACCGTCCGGATAAATGCGTACGACTTTACCCTGCAGCTTGTCCAGGTCCTGGGCGGTGGGCCGCACATTGTTTTCGCCCAGGGTCACGAACAGGTAGCCGTCACGGTCAAACGCCAGGCGCGAGCCGAAGTGGTTGCCGGTGGACAGCTTGGGCTCCTGGCGCAGGATCACCGTGAAGTCCTTCAAGCCGCTCAAGTCATCGGCCAGACGCCCTCGCCCCACGGCGGTCCCGGCCTTGCCATCCTGGCCGCCCCCTTCGGCGTACGACAGGTAGACCATGCGGTCTTGCTTGAAGTCGGGCGACAGCACTACATCAAGCAAACCGCCCTGCCCCTTGGCCCACACCTGGGGCACGCCGGTCAACGGCGCGGACAGCTTGCCGTCCGGGCTGACAAAGCGCAGTTGGCCGGGCAATTCGGTCACCAGGAAACCTTGCCTGTCCGGCAGGAATGCCACCGCCCAGGGGCGATTCAGGCCCTTGGCGACCGGCGTCGCAGTAATGCTGCCTTGCTCACTGGGAAACTGTTGTGCATCGGCGGCTTGAACCGCAGCCATTGGCAGCAGCGTGGTTGCGCAAAGAGCGGCTAGCAGGGTTTTGCGTAGAAACATAAGACGGATCCTTACCGGCGATTGCCGTTGGCATCATAGGTGGGAGCTTTGGTTTCGGTGTTCGGGCGACTGGGCGCGGCGTCACGTTTGGGATAACTGTTGCCGATCCCGCCGTTTTCCACGGTAGGCCGAGGTTGGGTCGGCGCGGTCTGGATGCCGCGAACGGCCGGCGCATTGGGCTGGGTGCCCTGCATGCTGTTGGGGTTGGCCCGGTGGATAGGGCTGTTGTTGGAGTCGTAACGACCCGGCAGGTTTTGCGCCAGGGCCAGGCCCGAGCCCAGCACTGCAACCAGCGCTGCTAGATGACACACATAACGGTTCATGACGATGCCTCTCTATGCCGAGGAGTACGTGCTTTCGATAACACGCTACCCCAGGGGTTCGTCTGGCGACATTAAATTGTTGCTCATCAGGTGTAACACGATCTGTCCGAGCATCCGCTCGCCGAAACTTTTGCCCAGGCCCACGAGTCACCAGAACACAGACTTATCTTTGTAGGAGATGCACTTATGCCCCGGGCAATCTGGAAAGGCGCCATCAGTTTCGGTTTGGTTCACATCCCGGTGTCGCTGGTGTCGGCGACGTCTGCCCAAGGCGTCGATTTTGACTGGCTGGACAAACGCAGCATGGACCCGGTGGGCTACAAGCGCATCAACAAGGCCACGGGCAAGGAAATCACCAAGGAAAATATCGTCAAAGGCGTAGCTTACGAAAAAGGCCGCTACGTGGTGCTCAGCGAAGATGAGATCCGCTCAGCCCACCCCAAGTCGACCCAGACCATTGAAATCATCGCCTTTGTCGCCAGCGACCAGATCCCCCTGCAGAACATCGATACGCCCTACTTCCTGGCCCCGGATAAACGCGGCGGCAAGGTCTACGCGCTGCTGCGCGAAACCCTGAAAAAAACCGGCAAGGTCGCCCTGGCCAATGTGGTGTTGCATACCAAGCAGCACCTTGCCGCCTTGATGCCGCTGGAGTCGGCACTGGTGCTGGTCATGCTGCGCTGGCCCGCCGAGGTGCGCAGCCTGGATGAGTTGGAGCTGGGCAGCGATGTGACCAAACCCACCCTGGCCAAGGGCGAGCTGGACATGGCCAAGCGCCTGGTGGAAGACATGAGCGCCGACTGGCAACCCGAGGAGTACCGCGACAGCTTCCAGGAAAAAATCATGGCGCTGGTGGAGAAAAAGGCCAAGGCCGGCAAGATCGAAGACGTGGAATCGACCGAAGGCAGCGAAGAGCGCAAATCGGCCGATGTGATCGACCTGACGGAACTGCTCAAGCGCAGCCTGGCGGGCAAACCTGCGGCGAAAAAAACCGCGGCGAAGAAATCCAACAAAAAGGCCTCTTGAGCCTGCCATTGGCTGGAGAACGACATGGCAAAGCCCCTGAGCGAGTACAACCGTAAACGCGACTTCGGGATCACCGCCGAGCCCGCCGGCGACTCACCGGCCGGCAAGCGCAAAGCCTCGGCCTTGAGCTTTGTGATCCAGAAGCATGACGCGCGTAACCTGCACTATGACTTTCGCCTGGAACTCGACGGCGTGCTGTTGAGCTGGGCGGTGCCCAAAGGCCCGAGCCTGGACCCGAGCCAGAAGCGCCTGGCGGTCCACGTTGAAGACCACCCGCTGAGTTACGGTGGCTTCGAGGGCAGTATTCCCGCCGGCCAATACGGCGCCGGGGATGTCATCGTGTGGGACCGCGGCATCTGGCAACCCCATGACGATCCGCACAAGGCCTACGCGGCCGGCAAACTCAAATTCAGCCTGGTCGGCGAAAAACTCTCGGGGGACTGGACCTTGGTGCGCACCCGGCTCAAGGGCAGCGGCGACAAGCAACAATGGCTGCTGATCAAGGAAAAGGACCAGCAGGCACGGCCCATCGCCGAATACGATATCGTCCAGGCCGAACCCGCCAGCGTGCTGAGCGACGCGGTGGTCGGCAAGCCCAAGGCCAAGGCTCAGGCAAAAACCAAAGCGGCACCCAAGGCAGCCCCCAAAGCGAGCACGCGCAAGCAGGCCACCGCCGTGCCCGAGCAGTTCTCCCCGCAACTGGCCACCCTGGTCGATCGGGCACCCGAAGGTGACTGGCAGTACGAGATCAAGTTCGACGGTTACCGCATCCTCGCGCGCATCCAGGGAGGTGAGGTGCGCCTGTTCACCCGCAACGGGCACGACTGGACCGAGCGCCTGCCGCGCCAGGCCAAGGCTTTGCAAGCGCTCAAGCTCAAGGACAGCTGGCTGGACGGCGAAGTGGTCAGCCTCAACGGCGACGGCCTGCCGGATTTCCAGGCGTTGCAGAATGCCTTCGACATCGGCCGCAGCCTCGACATCGTCTATTACCTGTTCGACGCGCCCTTCCTGAATGGCCGCGATCAGCGCGAAGACCCGGTCGAAATGCGTCGCGCCGCGCTCAAATCCGCGCTGTCCGCCAGCAAGAGCAAGCTGCTGCGCTTCTCCGAAGCGTTTGCGGCCAACCACCACGACATTTTCGAAAGCGCCTGCGACCTGGCCCTGGAAGGCGTCATCGGCAAGCGTGCCGGCAGCCCTTATGTGTCCAGGCGCAGTGACGACTGGATCAAGCTCAAATGCCGCTTGCGCCAGGAGTTCGTAATTGTCGGTTATACCCGCCCCCAAGGCTCGCGCACCGGGTTTGGCGCGCTGCTGTTGGCGGTCAACGACGACGCCGGGCTGGTATACGCCGGGCGCGTGGGCACCGGCTTCGACCAGGCATCGCTGAAAGCTATCTACACCCAGCTCACCGCGCTCGAGCGCGACGACTCGCCACTGCAAAAGCCGTTGACCAGCGCCCAGGCGCGTGGCGTGCACTGGGTCGAACCGAGCCTGGTCGGCGAGGTGCAATTTGCCGAATGGACCCGTGAAGGCGTGGTGCGCCAGGCCGCGTTTGTGGGCATGCGCACCGACAAGCCGGCCGCGCAGATCATTCACGAGCTGCCGCGCGCGGCCAAATCGGTCAAGGCGCCTGCGGCGAAAAAAACCGAGAAGCAGGTGAAAACCGTGAAGGACCTGAAAATCACCCACCCTGATCGCGTCATCGACAAGCAGAGCGGTACGCAAAAGCAGCAACTGGCACAGTTCTACGCCGACACCAGCGCATGGATCCTGCCGTTCCTGCGCAACCGGCCCGTGTCGCTGCTCAGGGCGCCGGAGGGCATCGAAGGCGAACAGTTCTTCCAGAAGCACATCGAACGCATGACGATCCCCCACATCAAGCAACTGGACCAGGCTCTGGACCCCGGCCATGCACGCCTGATGGAAATAGACACTGCAGACGCCCTGGTCGGCGCCGTGCAAATGGGCACGGTCGAGCTGCACACCTGGGGCGCCACCACGGACAAGATCGAAACCCCCGACCTGTTCGTACTCGACCTCGACCCGGACCCCGCCCTGCCCTGGAAGGCCATGCTGGAAGCTGCGCAACTGACCCTCTCGGTGCTGGATGAATTGGGCTTGCAAGCCTTCGTCAAAACCAGCGGTGGCAAAGGCTTGCACCTGATCGTACCGCTGGCCCGGCGAGACGACTGGGACAGCGTGAAAGCCTTCGCCAAGGCCATCGCCCAATTCATGACCCAGCAACTGCCCGAGCGCTTCACCGCCACCAGCGGCCCGAAAAACCGCGTGGGCAAAATCTTCATCGATTATCTGCGCAACGCCAGGGGCGCCAGCACGGTTGCCGCTTACTCCGTGCGGGCGCGGCCCGGCCTGCCGGTTTCGGTACCGGTCAGCCGGGAGGAGTTGAATGGATTGCGCAGTTCCCAGCAATGGACAGTCGCCAACCTGCACGAACGCTTGCAGAGTTTGCAGGCCGACCCCTGGGCCGGCTATGCCAACCGACAGAAGATCACCAAGAAGATGTGGGACAAGCTGGGCGCGAAGCCACCGAAGTGATCCGCGCCACGGGTGGGGCTCAGATAAGGATGAAGATCAGCGCGAGGCCAGCGAAGATCGCCCACTTTTCCAGGTAGTAGCGCGTGCGGTTGCGCTTTTTGAGCTCCTTGCCGCGCAGCCGGATCTTGTACAACCGGGTAAAGGCGCGGTTGAGGCCGCCGGTCTTGTCGCCTTCATCATTGGGCGAACCCGCAGCGGCCATCACATTGCGGCTGAACCAGCGGTTGAACGCGGCTGCCCAGCGGTATTTCATCGGCCGCTCGATGTCGCAGAACAGAATGATGCGGTTGTGGGCCGTGGTGTTTTCCGCGTAATGGATATAGGTCTCGTCGAACATCACCGGCTCGCCGTCGTGCCAGTAATAGCTCTCGCCGTCCACATTGATATAGCAGCCCGGATCGTTTGGGGTATCCAGCCCCAGGTGATAGCGGTAGGAGCCCGCATAGGGGTCACGGTGACGCACCAGTTTGGAGCCCGGCGGCAGCTCGGCGAACATCGCGGCCTTGATCGAGCCGATGCTTTGCACCAGTTCGGTGGTGCGCGGGCACAGCTTCATCGCCGAAGGATGGCTGTCGCCGTACCACTTCAGATAGAAGCGCTTCCAGCCGGACTTGAAGAACGAGTTGAAGCCCACGTCATTGTATTGCTCCGAGCGCTTGATCTCCCCGGCGCGCATCAGGTTCTGAGCTTCCTGGCGGATCTCTTCCCAGTGCGCCTGCAACGGGCTCAGGTCCGGAAAATCGCTGGGCGACAGATAGGGGCGACTGGGTTGCTTGGAGAACAGATACAGGAAGCAGTTGATCGGCGCCAGGAACGTCGAGTGGTCGCTGAGCTGGCGGCCCAACTTGTGTCGCACCCGGCCACGCAAATGTACATACGCGATGGAGGCAACGTAGAGAGCAACAATGATGAGTTTCAAGGGATTCGTCACACGTCAGGGAGAGAACAGGCTGCTCCTGCGTGCCCACAACGGCCGAGGATGGATAAGCAGCACCTGAAATCACAATTCACATACAGGCGACACGACCGGCTGGAGGACCCTCCGATGTGTGACCATTGGCCGTTATTTAGCCATACTTTGTAACCAAAGGTTAACTAAGAATTGTGAAAAGCTGTCCACTGAGTGTGTTGGGAAGGTTGCGCCAGCGGGCCCCCAGGACCCGCCGGCCAGAGACATCGCTACGGCTTAAAGCTGATCGTCCTTACGTTCACGGCGTGAAAAACTGCTGTCTTCCAATGCCGAATACGGTACCGCCTGACGCTGGGTAAACATGAGGTGGCGGACCAGCGCGACCATCAGCCCGAGCAGTAACCCGCCCACCAGGCTCAACGCAATGACCAGAGCTTTTTTCGGTTTGATCGGTGCCAAAGGCTCCTGGGCGCGACGGTCAATTGTCACCAGCTTCAGGTTGCTCATGTCGATGTTCAAACCACGCAACCTGGCGACTTCGGCGCGAAGCGGCTCGACGTCCTGCAGGAAGATGTCTTCATTGCCACGTTTGCGCAGCACTTCAACTTCGCGGTTGGCGTCCAACAGCTGGAGTTCCTTGCCAATTTCGGCAATACGCGGATTGGTGAAGTCATCGCTGGTGCGCTTTTGCAGCGCGGCGCGTTCGGCCTCCAGGGCCTCGGTACCCATGAAGTACAGCGGAATTTTCTGATTGTTGACTTCGGTGCGCATCACCTGGCTCGAGCCGGTTCGCGCGGAGTCGGCCATGGAGGATGGCGTGGTCGGTGTCCTGATCCCCATGGACTGAGCGATGCCGATGGCTTCAGCCAATTCCGCCAGGCGGTTGGTCCGCTCCATTTTCATCTGCAAGCGCAGGGCGCTGAGTTCGTCCTGCAATTGGGCGCGCTTGAGACGGTCCGCCTCGAGCAACTTGGCGATTTTCGATTCCTTTTCGGTGTCGTAGTTGGCCCGGGCGGCGTCGATCTTGCCCTTGAGCTCAGCCAGCCGGTTGTTCACGATCACCTTGAGGTCGGCGCCGACCTGCTGACGCTCTGCGGCAATGGCGTAGTCGACAAACCCGTTGAGAATTTTCACCCCATCAACATCGGTCGGGTACTGCAATTCCAGACGGATGTAGTTGCTCAGCGAGTCGGACTTCTTCGGGTCCGGCAGGATCAGATTGACCGAGTTCCGATTGAAGGCTTCAAAACTCTGCTCCAGGGTTTGCCCCGGTTTCTGAAACGCCTTGAACAATTCCTCGTGATCCTTGAAGAACCCAAGGCGAGCCTCGTAGGAGTCCAACTGCGCGCCCACTTTGAGCAACGCATCGGCGGGCGGCAATTTATACACTTCAGAGCGGTTCAACGCGTCCAGCTCGTTGATCGCCGCAGGCCGTAGCACGCTGCTGACCTCGTAGGTCTTGGGCGCCAGGAAGGCATACCCCGCACCTAGAACGCCCGCCAGAACCGTACAACCCACGATCAGCTTTTTTTGTCGCCAGATGGCGTGAAACAATTCAAACAGATCAATTTCATCAGACGCTACAGCGGGCGCAGGCGGGGAAGTACGATTCAAAATAAGCACACCTTAATTAATACTAAAAGGCCATCACTCGAAGAAACCCTAAAAGCTTCAAATCAGGGACAACGCCCTGAGCACGGCGGACCAATGGCAATCTGACTACTGAGTCTGACGAAAAATCCCGCGTATTTAAGGATTATTTCTGCTTTATGTCGATGTGTAGCCAAAAAGATATTTCGATGTGGGATTAATCACGCTACAAGCGTAGCTAATACAACATGAAAATGCTGTCAAATAGCTGTCCCATAAAGAAAAAATCCTGCCACCTGAAAGCACTGATCCTGTGCGGATACAATCCCCCTCCCCCCTTCAGCAAAAGGAAGTTGCATGTCATCCCCTTCAGTCACGGATTACCACGCCCTGCAAGGTGCCTGGGAGCAAACCGCCCTGGAAGACAATGGCGTACTCAATCCTGCCGATGCACATAGCGCGCCAGGTGCCATCACCAGGATCAGCGGCGACACGTTTGAAGTCGTCACGGTCGAGGGCGACCTCTTGCTGGCGGGGCGTTTTGTCCTGGATGCCGAAACCACGCCCAAGAGCATTACCTGGGTGGATGCCATCGGCGCGGACGCCGGCAAGTCGCTACCAGCCAGCTACCGGCTAGAAGGTGATCATTTTGTATTTATCGCTGCCGATGAAGGCATGCCCCGGCCCACCGTGTTCAGTACCGGCCCGGGGCAAACCATGCGCACCTTCGTACGCCGGGCATGAACGGCGCTCTTATCCGCTTTGATCATCGCATTTTCACAAGGCCTTCACGTTCCGGCCTATAGGGTGAAGCCTACCTACTCCAGTGATTCCCTTGGCCCGCCGTTATGTGCGGGTTTTTTTTGCGCGCAGAAAAACGCCCTGGGCCAGCGCGAAACTTATCGCCAGGCGCGCAGGTCACTAGCCCAACGCGTGTCCGGCCCCTGGACAGCGTCCTGGAAGGTTGCATCGTGGCCCATCATTCAGACCTGCGCATTGCCTTGTCCCTGGACAGCCTGAATTTCTTCCTCGCGGATGTGCGCGACGGCCTGGGCCCGTACCTGGCGATTTATCTGCTGGCGGTACATAAATGGGACCCGGCCAGCATTGGCGTGGTCATGACCCTGGCGGGTATTGCCGCGCTGATCACCCAGGGTCCGGCAGGCGCATTGATCGACCGTACCCGCAGCAAACGCGCGGTGATTGCACTTGCCGCGCTGCTGGTCACGCTCAGTTGCCTGATGCTGCCCTTCGTCAGTTCGTTTGGCTGGGTGGCGCTGACCCAGGCCGCCAGCGCCATCGCCGCGTCGGTGTTCGCCCCGGCGATTTCCGCGATTTCCCTTGGCATCACCGGGCCGCGCGCGTTTACTCGGCGTACCGGACGCAACGAAACCTTCAATCACGCCGGTAACGCCGTGGCAGCATTGCTGGCCGGGGGTTTGGCTTATCTATTCGGGCCGGTGGTGGTGTTTTACCTGATGGCGTTTATGGCCGTCGCCAGTGTCATCGCGGTCGGTTGCGTGCCGGGCAAGGCGATCGACCATGAGGTGGCCCGGGGCTTCGACCCCGCGCATCATACTGACCATGAGCAGCCCTCGGGCCTGAACGTCTTGCTCGCCAACCGCCCCTTGTTGCTGTTCGCCATCTGCTGTGCGCTGTTTCACCTGGCCAATGCCGCGATGCTGCCGCTGGTCAGCCAGAAGCTGTCGCAGATCAACCTGCAGATGGCCACGCCATTGACCTCGGCCTGCATCGTCGCCGCGCAATTGGTGATGGTGCCGACGGCTATGCTGGTGGGGGCCAAGGCCGACCTCTGGGGGCGCAAGCCGCTGCTGCTGGCCGGTTTCATGATTCTGCCGTTGCGCGGCGTGCTTTATACCCTGTCCAGCGACCCCTACTGGCTGGTTGCCGTGCAGATGCTCGACGGCATCGGCGCGGGCATTTTCGGCGCGCTGTTCCCCGTGATCGTCAAGGACCTGACCCAAGGCACCGGCCGCTTCAATGTCAGCCTCGGCGCGCTGTCCACGGTATTTGGCCTGGGCGCGGCGCTGAGCAGCAGCCTGGCAGGCTTCGTGGTGCAAATGGCCGGCTACAACGCCGCCTTCCTGACCCTGGCCGGGGTGGCGGCCGTCGCGTTGCTGCTGGTAGGGCTGGCCATGCCCGAGACACTGGCAAAACCATCCTTCGCTCGCCATACACCTGTTGCCTGACATATGCGACAATGCGCGCCAAATTCCAACACACAGATTTTGCGCTCAGCGACCGGGTTTCGCGCCTCGATGTCGCTGTTGGCGCATGTCTGAAGGCTCCTGCCGGGACGACGCGATCACCCATGTTCCGCTGCCAACATTGACCTGAACTGAGAAATGCTCTCTGAAGATAGCCCGGCACCTTCAAACACTGCGCAGGTGAAGCTAACGGGGGCGGTGCCTGGAGCAGTAATGATGCGGTCTGCCATCACCGCTATCGAGCTGCTTCGGTAAAGCGTGCAGCCTTCATAACTGACGGCACTCTGTAAGAAGCCAGCGCTGTTCGAGGTATGAGGAACCGTGTCTAGAAGACCGGCCCTCGCAAGTGCCAGCGTTCCTCCACAGATACCGGCAATGGTTGCTCCACTTGAACGACTGGCATGAAGAAAGTCCCGAATATCCGGGGCTTCTGCACTGTCCCAGACCATCCCTCCAATGACGACGACAACGTCCGGTTTCCAGTCCAGACATTGTTGCAAGCTGCTATCGACCGTTACAGCCAATCCACCCTGCGAACGAAACTGCCCCGTAGTAGGAGCAAAAAACCTGACGTCGATCCCGTAAAACGGGGACGCCGTACCAGCAATGAAAGCATATTCCCAGTCCGCAAAACCGGGTGTCAGTATCAAACCCACGCGTGCCATCAGTCAGAATCCTCCATGAATGTCGTAACATATGACGACAACAAACAGACATCAAGGCCTGCGCCCTACGGCCAGCGCCAGCACGTTCGCAGCAAGAATCTGCTTTTGTGCTGCGCCCATGCTGTCCTCCAGGCAAGAAAAAAAGCCGCAATATGCGACTTCGGTTAACCTTTATGTTTTGTGGCAAGGAGCCATGTGATGTATTCGAAAGTCGTCTTAATGATTTTTGCAGCTGTTTCTGCGTCAGGTTGTGGGACCGTCAATACCACGTTCAGAGACAACGCTATCGCGAGCAACAAGCTTGCCCGATGGCACTCGCACTGTGATTCAGTTCCGAGAATCTATAGCGGTGCCGTTTTTGATTACTGCACACTGAATGCTGAGCCCCGCCACGGCACGGGCTTTGACGGATATCCCTCAGCGTCATTAATTGCGCTTGATATGGCCTTGTCTGGAATGACGGACACGATACTGTTGCCCTATACGATTTATCTTCAGAGGAAGCATGGAGATATAAAAAAGTCGAGTTTCTGATCAGTCTTTCGCCGACGAATTTAATCAGCCACCACTTCTTCAGAGGTGCATTAGAGGTCGTATATCTGAATTTTTGGAAGCAAAACCGCTTTCTTGATCTTCAATCAGTGTTTCAAAGCATCACATTGTGCACGTAGGTCCCTATCGTCGATCGAACCGCAACTACCGTTGTTGGTTCTTGCGTTACACAGATAGCGCTGATCGCGGTCGTCAATGCTATTGCAGCTACCTCCGTTGGTTTCCGCATTGCAGGCATAGCGCAGGTCCCTATCGTCGATCGAACCGCAACTACCATGGTTGGTTCTTGCATTACATAAATAACGCTTATCACGGTCATCGATGCTATTGCAGCTGCCTCCATTGGTTTCCGCATTGCAGGCATAGCGCAGGTCCCTGTCGTTGATCGAACCGCAACTACCACGGCCTTCTTTGGCTTTGCAGTAAGCGCGCTGGTCCGAATCGCCAATACTGTCGCAGCCCGCAAAGGTATAGCCGCTAATCATCATCAGCAGTAAAAAGAATACTCTCATAGTTTTCCTT
Organism: Pseudomonas sp. R4-39-08; assembly: GCF_003852275.1. NCBI lineage: Bacteria > Pseudomonadati > Pseudomonadota > Gammaproteobacteria > Pseudomonadales > Pseudomonadaceae > Pseudomonas > Pseudomonas sp. R4-39-08. The sequence continues at coordinate 2,807,429 of NZ_CP027733.1, read as the reverse complement.
CCTAGGTTTGCTGGGAACTTAGCCGGTTTTCTCAGCCCGCTATGACGCGCTTCGTTCATCTTTAGCGCCATACACCCCGCCAGCATCGCCACCGCGACCGCCGCTATTAAAATTCGCATGTCGCTTCCTGTTCTTAAATCGAATCGATATCTACAGCGCTCATCGGGCGCAAGTACTCACAACGCCGGATATTTTTTCTGACGGAGATTGCCATGTACGGTCACTGCCATTCCAGCTAAAACACTCCGCATGTCGTTCCCTCTTTGGTTTGGCAGGCCTGCAACAGTTACAGCTGCTTAAATCGAACTACTACGGTGGATGCGAGCATGTCTCCTAAGCGCTTCTGTGAGCCAAAGAAAATAAATATCCAGTCAAATATGATCGCTACCCTCTGGTTCGAATACGTCTTCATCTACAAGGGGCCAAGGCCATGACTGTGAAGTCCAGCTAGCGCGACACCGCCGTCATTTTCGTTGGAAAAAGCGATCTCAGAGCGACCGAAAGAGCCGCCGCTATGAAGGAAGCGGCAATTTTCGAAGATGAATGAATCACATTGAGAAAATCACCGAAGGTCGCCGTCCCCGGATCAGCTTTCAGGAGAAATAACACGATGAAGCCAAGATAGCAGCCTAGAGCACACCCCAAAAAAAGCCTCATTTCAGAACGCGCAAAAGCTATGGAGCGTTGAGTTAACAAAGCACCACTGTGGGCGGCGCTTCTTAGCGACTCGTTGAAATTCATAGGCTGGATCCTTCCATTGATTGATGGCGGACCAATAGTAAATCAACACAAAACAAACCCCAATCCCCCTGCATGCCTGCCGATGACCAGGCCGCTGATCCTCAAGTGCGGTGTACACCCTGACAAATTTGCCGGGGTGAACCTGCCCTCGATCATCGGCGCGTGCCAGGGCGTGATGATCGCAAACAAATGCGACCCGGTCGGCGCCGGCCACGGCTGCGCTTACCGCCTCGGTTCTATCGCAAAAACAGGCGGGACCGTTTCGTATTGTTGTATGAGCGCGCCATGCACGCGTTGAAATTTGCGAGGGAGTACGCGGAGCGTCGGAAAAAGGCAAAGGGAACGTGCTGGAAACGCCCTTCATTTTCCCGCCGTCAAAGAACTCGGAGTACGTGAAACAGACATCTGACCTGCACAAGCAGTGGGTGCCGACGCTCAAAGCTCTGAATATCCGTCGTCGACCGCCATACAACTGTCGTCACACCTATGCGACAATATGCATTATGTCTGGCATGAACCTCGCCTTCATCTCCCAGCAGCTCGGCCATAGCGTGCAGATGCTGCTCTCGACTTATGCGCGTTGGATCAACTCAAGCTCAGATTGGAGCGAAATGGAAAAGCTCCAAATTGGTCCCAAATTGGTCCCAGTTCAAATAAGCGCACTCTAAGCTATTGATAGGTAAAGTAATTGATCTCCACAGCTAACATCACCATGCAGTTCGGCGCCAAGCCGCTCTTCGAGAACGTCTCGGTCAAGTTCGGCGCCGGCAACCGCTATGGTTTGATCGGTGCCAACGGTTGCGGCAAGTCGACCTTCATGAAAATCCTCGGCGGCGACCTTGAACCGTCCGGCGGCCAGGTCATGCTCGAGCCAAATGTGCGTCTGGGCAAGCTGCGCCAGGACCAGTTCGCCTACGAAGAATTCACCGTGCTCGACACCGTGATCATGGGCCACGAAGAGCTGTGGAAGGTCAAGGCCGAACGCGACCGCATCTACTCGCTGCCGGAAATGAGCGAAGAAGATGGCATGGCCGTGGCCGAGCTGGAGACCGAGTTCGCCGAGATGGACGGCTACACCGCCGAATCCCGCGCCGGTGAGCTGCTGCTGGGCCTGGGTATTCCCCTGGAACAGCATTTCGGCCCGATGAGCGAAGTGTCGCCCGGCTGGAAGCTGCGCGTATTGCTCGCCCAGGCGCTGTTCTCCGACCCGGAAGTGCTGTTGCTCGACGAACCGACCAACCACTTGGACATCAACACCATTCGCTGGCTGGAAAACATCCTGACCCAGCGCTCCAGCCTGATGATCATCATCTCTCACGACCGTCACTTCCTGAACAGCGTGTGCACCCACATGGCTGACCTGGACTACGGCGAGCTGCGCCTGTTCCCGGGCAACTACGACGAGTACATGACCGTGGCGACCCAGTCCCGCGAGCAACTGCTGTCGGACAACGCCAAGAAGAAGGCGCAGATCTCCGAGCTGCAGTCCTTCGTCAGCCGCTTCTCGGCCAACGCCTCGAAAGCCAAGCAGGCCACCTCCCGCGCCAAGGCGATCGACAAGATCCAACTGGCCGAGGTCAAGCCTTCGAGCCGTGTGAGCCCGTTCATCCGTTTCGAACAGAACAAAAAGCTGCACCGCCAGGCGGTCATGGTCGAGAAGATGGCCAAAGGTTTTGACGGCAAGCCGTTGTTCAAAGACTTCAGCTTCCAGGTTGAAGCCGGCGAGCGCGTGGCGATCATCGGCCCGAACGGCATCGGCAAGACCACCCTGCTGCGCACCCTGGTCAACGAACTGACCCCGGACGCCGGCAGCATCAAGTGGACCGACGCCGCGGAACTGGGCTACTACGCCCAGGACCATGCCCATGACTTCGAAGACGACCTCACCCTGTTCGACTGGATGGGCCAGTGGACCCAGGGCGAGCAGATGATTCGTGGCACATTGGGTCGCATGCTGTTCTCCAACGACGAAATCCAGAAGTCGGTAAAAGTGATCTCCGGTGGTGAACAAGGCCGCATGCTGTTCGGCAAGCTGATCCTGCAAAAGCCGAACGTGCTGATCATGGACGAACCGACCAACCACTTGGACATGGAATCTATCGAAGCGCTGAACCTGGCGCTGGAGAACTATCCGGGCACGCTGATCTTCGTCAGCCACGACCGCGAGTTCGTATCGTCCCTGGCTACCCGCATCATCGAGTTGAGCGCAGACGGCGTGATCGACTTCAGCGGCACCTATGACGATTACCTGCGTAGCCAGGGCGTGGTGTTCTAAGAACAGCGCATAGCTAGCTGCCGGGGCAAACAGGTTCAAATGTGGGAGGGGGCTTGCCCCCGATGGCGGTGTATCAGTCACCTATGAGTGGGCTGAGCCACCGCTATCGGGAGCAAGCCCCCTCCCACATTAGGCAGCGCAGTGGCATCATGACCGCACCGCCCGCCAGCGAACGAGCTCACATGCCTGCCGCCCCCTCCTCCCTGTCGATCACCCTGCAGATCGTCTCCATCGTCTTCTACACCTTCATTGCCTTCATCTGCATCGGCCTGCCGATTGCAGTAATTCCAGGCTATGTGCACGAACACCTGGGCTACAGCGCCGTGGTGGCCGGGGTCACCATTGGTTCGCAATACCTGGCCACCTTGCTCAGCCGGCCGATGGCCGGGCGCATGTCGGACAACGTTGGCACCAAGCGCGCCATTGTGCTGGGCCTGGCCGGCATCCTGATCAGTGGCGTGCTGACGTTTATCGCGGTGCTGCTGGAGGACCTGCCGGCGCTGAGCCTGACCATCCTGATCGCCGGCCGGCTGTTGCTGGGCGTGGCCCAGGGCTTGATTGGCGTAGGCACCATCAGTTGGTGCATGGGCGCGGTCGGCACCGAACACACGGCCCGGTCGATTTCCTGGAACGGTATCGCTTCCTACGGCGCCATCGCCATTGGCGCGCCGCTGGGGGTGGTGATGGTGGCCGACTATGGCTTCGCCAGCCTGGGCCTGGCGCTGACGGGGCTGGCCGCGCTGGGCCTGGTGCTGATCCGCAACAAACCCTCGGTGCCGGTGGTGCGCGGCGAACGCCTGCCGTTCTGGGCGGTGTTCGGACGTATCGCACCGTTTGGCGCCAGCCTGTGCCTGGCCTCGATTGGCTACGGCACGCTGACCACCTTTATCACCTTGTACTACCTCAATCGCGGCTGGACCGGCGCGGCGTACTGCCTGACGGTATTCGGCGTGTGTTTTATCGCGTCGCGCCTGGTGTTCATTTCCGCCATCAGCCGCGTGGGCGGCTTCACCGCCGCCATCGCCTGCATGCTCATCGAGACCCTGGGCCTTACGCTGTTGTGGCTGGCGCCGTCGACCGGCGTGGCGTTGATTGGCGCGGGGTTGACCGGCATCGGCTTGTCACTGGTGTACCCGGCGCTCGGGGTCGAGGCCATCAAGCGCGTGCCGGACAGTAGCCGTGGCGCCGGGCTCAGTGCGTATGCGGTGTTTTTCGACCTGGCCCTGGCGATTGCCGGCCCGTTGATGGGCGCGGTGGCGCTGAACCTCGGCTATGGCTGGATCTTCTTCTGTGCGGCGCTGCTGTCTGTCACGGCGCTGGCACTGACCGTGCTGCTCAAGCGTCGCGCTTACTGATCGGCCGTCTGTAACCCGGCACGGGTGGCCTCGCCGAGGGTGTGACTGAAAAAGCGCCCGGCCTCGGAGACCAGATCGCGATGGATGCCCTCACGGTCGACGCCGTCGGCATCGGTGCAGATGGCCGGCATCGTCGCCAATTGGTCGCTGTCGCACGGCGCCATGAACACGAAGTGCCCTGCCCCGGCCAACAGTTTGAAGTCCGGCGGCTCCGGCAGTTTGCGCGCCAGGGCGGCGGCGTTCTTGTCCACGGCCACCAATTTGTCGCCATCGCCGCTGTAGAGCAGCACCGGTACGTGCACGTCAGCCAGGGTGTGGCGACCAAACATCAGGCTCAGCGGCGCCATCAGCATCAGCGCATGGATGCGCGGGTCGGCCTGGGGTTGCAAGTCGTCACGGTCGACCACCAGTTCGCCTCTGGTGGTGCAGGCGTCACGGTCCTCCGGGCGCTGCTGGCAATAGCGGCGCAGGCGCTCGAAATCCGGCTTGGCCCCCGCCAGGATCAGCGCGGTTTCACCGCCGGCCGAATAGCCGATCACGCCCACTTGGTCGATGTCGACGAAGGGCGACAGCATCGGGTCGTCCAGCGTCGCGGTGATTGCCTGGGAAATCTGGATCGGCCGGCCATACAGATTGCTCACGGTGCCCAGGCGGCTGTGATCTTTGTAGTTGTCGCCGGGGTGCAGCACCGCCACCACCACAAAGCCCTTGCGCGCCAGCGAAGTGGCCAGGTCATGCAGAGCCAGCGGCGTACCGGTATTGCCGTGAGACAGCATCAGCATCGGGAAACGGCCGATGGCAACCTTGGCGTCTTCGCCGGCAGCCACATGGTAGGCGCCCAACGTCGTGGTGTGCTCGGTGTCGGTGGAGGGGTAGAACGCAATGGCCTTCATCGGCTGCGAATCCAGCGGGTCCAGGACGCTCATGCGATGAAAGCCCACACTCCAATGGGGGTGCGGCGCAGGCGCGGCGTGCACTGAAAGCAGGCCGCCGCACAGGGAAAGAACCAAAACAGCACAGAGACGCATCATGGGGATGTCCACCTTTGCTGCGTGATAACCGGCATGCCGTATGAAAATTCCAGGGTAGTGAACCCAAGCGTGCATAACCTGGGCCATAAATGCAAAAACTCCGTACCCCGCTCGCGCTCAGGCGAACAGAATACAGAGTTTAGACGCCCGGCTTCAGATTGAAACCGGGCGCGACGAACATTTACACAAGCCTTACGCAGCGGCGAACAAGTGCTCGCTGATCAGCACGTTGGCGTCGCTCAAGGCTTTGCTGCGCACTTCGTCGCCGTAGGCCAGGCCTTCAGCACGTACGATTTCGATATCAGTGATGCCGAGAAAGCCGAACAGCAACTTCAAGTAGCCTTCATGGGCGGCACCGGACGCCTGGCCGGCATGCAGGCCGCCGGCGGTGGAGACGATGATGACTTTCTTGTTGCCGCACAGGCCTTCAGGGCCGGCTTCGGTGTAGCGGAAGGTCTGGCCGGCGACGGCGATGCGGTCGATCCAGGCTTTGAGCTGGGTCGGGATGGTGAAGTTGTACATCGGTGCGCCCACCACCACGGCATCGGCGGCGAGAAACTCAGCCAGCGACGATGCGCTCAGTTGCGCCTCATGCTTTTGCGCAGCATCGCGCAGTTCAGCAGCGGTGCCCAACGCACCCAGGGTGGCGCCGGAAAAATGGTTGATGCCTTCGCTGGCGAGGTCACGGTAAGTCACTTCCACGCCCGGCTCGGCGGCCTGCCATGCCTTGACCACGCCGGCGCTGAGCTGACGGGAAGCGGAGTTGTCGCCGAGGATGCTGGAATCGATATGCAACAGTTTCATGGTGGATCTCCGAGGGTGGGATCGACAGGGGCGATCAGATGGTGTTGATGCTACGCATCCAACCAATAGTCGATAAGCCATCTGGAATGCGATAGATTGTCCCACTGACAGGACAATAGGCTGACCATGCAAGACCTCAACGACCTCTACTATTTCGCCAAAGTCGTCGAAGCCGGCGGTTTCGCCGCCGCCGGCCGCCTGCTGGGGATTCCCAAATCGCGCCTGTCGCGGCGCATTGCCGAGCTGGAGGAACGCCTGGGCGCGCGCCTGCTGCAACGCACCACCCGGCAACTGACCCTGACCGCCGTCGGCGAGCGCTACCTGCGCCACTGCCAGGCGATGTTGCTGGAAGCGGAGATGGCCGATGAGGCCGTGGCCAGCATGTCCACCGAGCCCCGTGGGCGTCTGCGGGTCACTTGCCCGGTCGGCCTGGCCCAACAGATCCTGCCGGAACTGGTGGCCGGTTTTCTCGCCGCCCACCCGCTGGTGCAACTGGACATGACCCTGGTCAACCGCCGCGTCGACCTGGTGGGCGAAGGGATCGACGTAGCCTTGCGCGTGCGCGAACTGGGCGACGAAGACCCGTTGCTGGTCACCAAACGCCTGCGCCAGGCACACACCGTGCTGGTGGCCAGCCCGGCACTGCTGCGTGATCGGCAGGTCGACAGCCTGGACGACCTCAGGCAATTGCCGATAATGGGCGCACTCGAGGCGGAACGCATGGTGCACCAGCGCATCATCGACCCCCAGGGCAACGCTCACGAGCTGGTCATGGAGGCGCGCCTGGGCATCGAAGACTTTATCGTACGCAAGACCAGCGCCCTCATGGGCGTGGGCTTTACGGTGCTGCCGATGATGTATTGCGAAGAGGAACTGGCCAGCGGCCGACTGGTGCAGTTGCTGCCGCAATGGTCGTTACCCGGCGGCTGGCTGCAGGCCGTGTACCCGCACCGGCGCGGCGTGCTGCCAGCTATTCGCGCCTGGATCGACTACCTGGAAGAAGGTTTCAAAGGCTGTGGAGATCGCCTGCTATGAGCATGACCGAAGCGCAAGTCGCGCAATTCTGCCTGAGCCTGCCGGGCGCACGCGAGGACTACAAATGGGGCGGCGTACGGGTGTTCTCGATTGCCGGCAACAAGATGTTCGCGCTGCAGAACCTGCGCGGCGACTCGCTGGCGTTCAAGGTCGACAAGGAACTGTTCCTCGGCCACGTCGACCGCCCAGGCATCCACCCGGCGCCGTACCTGGCACGCGCGCAATGGATCATCATGAACACGCCCTACCCGCTGGCGCCCGAGGAACTGCGTGGCTTGTTGCAGCGCTCCCACCAATTGGTGGTGAGCAAGTTGCCCAAGCGCACGCAGGTGGGATTGTTGCTATAGGATCGACAGCAGCGTGCCGCCGAGAAACAGCTGGTCCAGCCAGAACACCTGGTGCAGCAGCACGATCACCCAGAACAGCACCTGATAAGACACCTTGCGCATCTTGTGCCGGAACACCTGCTGGGCGATCAACGCCCCCGGCCAACCGCCCGCCAGCTCGACGGCGTGCAGGATGTTTTCCGGGATGCGCCGGCCCTCGGTCTGGGCCTTGCGCTTGTCACTCCAGTACAGAAAGAACGCCACCACGCTGACCACCCCGTAGGCCGCCAACGGCATGGCCGTCTCGCCGCGCTGCCACAACAGCGCCGCACCCAGCAACGGCGCGCCGCACAGCACTAGCAGGACCAACGCCTTCAGGCGCGGATGCTGAATGTTCATGGCTTGACGGCGGTCCAGTCGATCCAGCCGAATTGCCAGGTCGCCAGGATCACCAGGCCGAACGCGATCCGGTACCAGGCAAAGGCCGCGTAGCTGTGGTTGGCAATAAATTTGAGCAGGCCCTTGACCGCGATCATCGCGAAGATGAACGAGGTGACAAAGCCGATGGCGAACACCGGCAAGTCTGCCGGTTGGAACAGGTCGCGGTATTTGTAGCCCGAGTACAGCGCTGCACCGACCATGGTCGGCATGGCCAGGAAGAATGAAAACTCGGTGGCGGTCTTGCGCGACAGGCCGAACAGCAGGCCGCCGATAATCGTCGCACCAGAGCGCGAAGTGCCTGGGATCATGGCCAGGCACTGGGCGACGCCGACCTTGAGCGCGTCTTTCCAGGTGATGTCGTCCACGGTTTCGGCATGGACGGCATGCTGGCGACGTTCAGCCCACAACATGACCACGCCGCCCACCACCAGGGCCGTGGCCACGGTGATCGGGTTGAACAGGTAATGCTTGATCAGGTCAGCGAAAATCACCCCCAGCACCACCGCCGGCAACACGGCAATGATCAGGTTCACGGTGAAGCGCTGGGCGTTGCGCTGAGTGGGCAAGCCGATGACCACATCGAGGATCTTGCGGCGAAATTCCCAGACTACGGCCAGGATCGCGCCCAGCTGGATAATGATATTGAATGCCTCGAAACGCTCGCCGCCGAAGTTGATCAGGTCGGCGACGATGATCTGGTGGCCGGTGCTGGAGATCGGCAGGAACTCCGTCAGCCCCTCGACCACGCCAAGAATCAATGCCTGTATGGCAGTCCAAAAATCCATGCTTTCTCCAAAGGTCACGCGCCTGGCATGCCTCTTATGTTTTTTAAGTTCACTGACAACGAGCGCGCTGCAGCGCCCGGCATCGATTCTCAATGCCGGACTGCAAAAATTCCGTGAAAAATCAGGCAGTACTCAGGTTTTTCGATTACGGGCCGAAAGCCTATCAGACAAGCCGAAAAAGTCGATGCAACACCCACAATTATAAAAGGCACGGAGTGACAGGACGATGAACAGTTTGCGCAATATGTCGATCAGCCGACGCCTCTGGCTGATCCTGGTAGTCGCCGTGCTGATGCTGCTGACCTTGGGCGCGTTGATGCTCAAACAGATCCATGACGACCTCTACCAGGCCAAGCGTCAACAGACCCAGCACGTGGTGCAAACCGCCAGCGGCGTGTTGGGCTACTACCAGAACCTGGAAAAAACCGGGGTGCTCACCCGCGAAGCCGCGCAGCAGCAAGCCCTGAGCGCAGTGCGCGGCCTGCGTTACGACCACGACGATTACTTCTGGATCAACGATCTCACCCCCGTGATGATCATGCACGCGGCCAATCCCAAGCTGGACGGCCAGAACCTCTCGGCGATCCGCGATCCGGACGGGTTTGCGGTGTTCAACGAGTTCGTGAGCCTGGCCAAGGCCAAGGGCGCCGGCATCGTCAATTACCGCTGGCCGAAACCGGGGGCCGATGCGCCGGTGCAGAAAACCTCCTACATCCAGTTGTTCGCACCCTGGGGCTGGATTATCGGCTCGGGCGTCTACGTGGACGACGTGCAGGCCGAGTTCACCGTCCAGGTGTGGAAAGCCTCTGCCATCGGCCTGGGCATCGCGCTGATCATGGCCCTGCTGGTGCTGTTGATCGCGCGCAGCATCCTGCAACCGTTGCAGGCGGCGGTGAATGCCATGGGCAACATCGCCAGCGGTGAAAGCGACCTGACCCGCAGCCTCGATACCCACGGGCGCGACGAGGTCACCCAGCTGTCCCAGCACTTCAATACCTTCACCGCCAAATTGCGCCAGGTGGTCGGTCAATTGCAGGTGTGCGCCAACGCCCTGGGTGAGTCGTCCACCGAGTTGGGCCACAACGCCAGCCAGGCCCACGACCGCAGCCAGCAGCAGTCGCAACAGATGGAACTGGTGGCCACCGCGATCAATGAAGTCACCTACGGCGTGCAGGACGTGGCCAAGAACGCCGAGCACGCCGCCAGCGAAATGCGCGACGCCCAGGCCCAGGCGCAACAAGGCCAGGTCAACATCGACGGCAGTTTGCAGCAGATCGACCAGCTCTCCAGCACCATCAGCCAGGCCGTGGAGGTTATCCGCACCCTGTCCAGCGAGAGCACCCAGATCGGCGGCGTGCTGGAAGTGATTCGTTCAATTGCCGACCAAACCAATTTGCTCGCCCTCAACGCCGCCATCGAGGCCGCACGCGCCGGCGAGCAGGGTCGTGGGTTTGCCGTGGTGGCCGATGAGGTACGCTTGCTGGCCCAGCGCACGCAGAAATCCACGGCTGAGATCCAGGCGATGATCGAGCGGCTGCAGGGCCATTCGGAAGCGGCGGTCAAGGTCATCAGCGACAGCCACAGCGCCTCGCAACTGACCATCGAACAAGCCGGCCTGGCCGGTGCAAGCCTTAGTGCCATCGGCCAGGCGCTGCATAATCTCAACGGCCTGAACGCCTCGATTGCCAGTGCCACCCTGCAACAGGCGCATGTGGTGGAAGACATCAACCAGAACGTCACCCAGGCGGCCGGCTTGTCCCACAGCACCGCGCTGGCGGCTGAACAGTCGAGCGTGGCGAGCGCGCAATTGCGCGGCTTGAGTGAGCAGCTTGACGGGCTCTTGCGCCAGTTCAAAGTCTGACGCCCATGTCATGAGCACCCTGTGGGAGGGGGCAAGCCCTAATGCCAGCCAGTTAAGGCGACACCGAACCTGTGGCGAGGGAGCTTGCTCCCGCTGGACTGCGCAGCAGTCCCATTGTTTGGGGCCGCTTCGCGCCCCAGCGGGAGCAAGCTCCCTCGCCACAAGTTAGTTCTCGCTCCTGCTACTTCTTAACTGACCGGCATTAGGGCTTGCCCTCTCCCACATTTTTTTTCTGCATCAAACCAGGATCATTGTTGGGTCAATTGAGTCCACAACGCCGGCGCACCGGCTGCCTTGGCGATCGCGTCCAAGCGCGCGGCATGCTCGGCCAGGTCCTGCTCGCTGGCACGGATGATAGCCGTAGGCCTGCGATCAGCCGGCAGGCGACGAATCTCCGAGGGACGATTGCCCGAGCCTTCTGCCGAACCGTTGCCATCGGAGGCATTACCGGCCAGCGACAGGCTGGTCTGCCCACCGGTCATGGCCAGGTAGACCTCAGCCAGAATCTCGGAGTCGAGCAAGGCGCCGTGCAGTTCACGGCCGGAGTTGTCCACGCCGTAACGTTTGCACAAGGCATCGAGGCTGTTGCGTTGGCCCGGGTGACGCTCGCGGGCCATCATCAAGGTGTCGAGGATCGAGCAGTGCTGGGAAATATCCGCTCGATCCATCTGCCCCATCAGGGAAAATTCATTATTGATGAAGCCGACGTCGAACGCCGCGTTATGAATGATCAGTTGGGCGCCGTTGATGAACTCGAAAAACTCATCGGCCACTTCGGCAAAGCGCGGCTTGCCCTTGAGGAACTCGTCGGTGATGCCGTGGACGCCGATCGCGCCTTCGTCACTGTCGCGGTCCGGTTGCAGGTAGACGTGAAAGTGACGACCGGTCAGACGGCGGCCCATCAGTTCGACACAGCCGATTTCGATGATCCGGTGACCATCGGTCACCGGCATGCCGGTGGTTTCGGTATCGAGTACAACGGATCGGATGGCCATCAGGGTTCAGCTCTCAACGGTGTGGGGTGAGTCAAAGGGCGCGATGTTAACACGTCAGCCGGCTTCAGCTCTGCTTGTAGCCGCGCACTTCATTCACGCCCCTGTTGGCGAGCTGGTCAGCCCGTTCATTGCCGGGATGACCGATATGCCCACGCACCCATTTCCAGGTGATGTCATGCCGGTTGCATTGCTCGTCGAGCAATTGCCACAGGTCGGCATTCTTGACCGGTTCCTTGGACGCTGTTTTCCAGCCGCGCTTCTTCCAGTTGACCATCCACTCGTTGATGCCCTTCATCACATATTGCGAATCGGTCACCAGCAGGACGTTGCAGCGCCGCTTGAGCTCTTCCAGACCGCGAATGGCGCCCATCAGCTCCATGCGGTTGTTGGTGGTGTTGGCTTCGCCGCCCCACAACTCCTTCTCCACGCCCTTGCACACCAGCAATGCGCCCCAGCCGCCGGGGCCGGGGTTGCCCTTGCAGGCGCCATCGGTGAAGAGTTCTACGCTATCGGTCATCGGTTATTGAGCCTGAATCAAAAGAGGTTTTACGGTTCGCGCTGTTCGCGGTTGACCTTGGCCAGTGGCATCGGCACCAGCTTGGCGAGCGGTTCGCGGCGCACTTGCTGCACCGGCCGCAGCCCGACCGCGATCTTGCGCGCCACTAATAAATAGAAGCCCCCACCCGACAGTTGCCAGGCACCTGCGCGGCGTTCCCAGCCGGCGAGGCGCCCCTGCCATTTGGCGGACGCAAGCGGCGGACGATAGCACCCGAAGCGGCGTTTCTCCAGCGCGAAGCCCAGCAGGTTCAGCCAGTCGCCCACCCGTGAAGGCGCGATGCAGCGCGCCTGGCGCAGGCCGTCCTGGGCAAACGCGTGGCGCAGGCCCCAACTGCTCCAGGGGTTGATGCCGACAATCAGCAAATGGCCACCGGGACGCACACTGCTGGCGGCTTCGCGCAACAAGCCGTGGGGAGACAGGCAAAAATCCAGGCCGTGCTGCAACACCACCACATCGGCGGCGTGTTCGCTCAGCGGCCAGGCCTGCTCCTCGCAGACGATTTCCACACCCGGCAACGGCGCCCCCAGGCGTACATTGCGTTGTACCTGCGGTGCGCACGGCGGCGTTTCGGCCGACGGGCCGTAATGCACCAGATAGCCACCAAAGAACCGGCCCAGCTCGTCATCGAGCATGCGCCGCTCTTCATCCAGCAGAAATTGCCCAAGCGGCCCGGACAACCATTCGCGGGCTGCACCGATCAGGGCCAGCCACTCAGGATCGGCCTGGGCGAACGCTTTATCAGTCATTGCATTCTCCAACTCGCCTAGACGTTCTAAGATGCACCAATGTGTTCAGCTTGGCGAATCGAAGAATGATACAGATCAGTGCCCTGCCCGCCTTCACCGATAACTACATCTGGTTGTTACAGGATGAGCAAACCCACCGTTGCGCCGTGGTCGACCCCGGTGATGCCGCGCCGGTAATCGCCTGGCTTGAGCAGAACCCGGCCTGGGTACTCAGCGACATCCTGGTCACTCACCATCACCATGATCATGTCGGCGGTGTCGAGCAACTCAAAAAGCTCACCGGCGCCAACGTCTACGGCCCTGCGAACGAAAACATCCCGGCTCGGGACGTCGACTTGCAGGACAACGACCGCATCACCGTGCTCGGCTGGGACTTCGCCGTGTACGCCGTGCCCGGCCACACCCTCGGCCACATCGCCTACTACCATCAAGGCGTGCTGCTGTGTGGCGACACCCTGTTTGCCGCCGGTTGCGGTCGCCTGTTCGAAGGCACGCCGCAACAGATGTACGCGTCCCTGGAACGCCTGGCTGCCCTGCCTGCTGATACCTTGGTGTACTGCACCCACGAATACACACAAAGTAACCTCAAGTTTGCCCAAGCCGTGGAACCGGATAATGCCGACATCGCTGAACGAGTGGCAGAAGTCGCTCAATTGCGCGCCCGTGGCGAGATGACGCTGCCGTCCAACCTGGCCCTGGAAAAACGCACTAACCCTTTTCTACGCACCTCTGAAACATCCGTTAAACAAAAAGCGGACGAACGGAACGGACGCGACAACCGCTCTGGGGCCGAGGTGTTTGCTAGCTTGAGGGCTTGGAAAGATAAGTTCTAAGCAGACGCAATCTGATACGTAATTTCTGAATGGTTGACCGGAACCGAAGCGCTTTCTAGAATCGCCCGACATTTTTGCCCGGAACTTACTTCCAGCCAATGTCGTCATCTATTCGTAAATCCATTTCTTCAGACGCATTGACCCGCCTGGCTCAAGCCGTGGCGGTGGCCGTTTCCGCAACTCTGGCGGGCTGCCAATCGACTCATTACGCTGCACAATCCACCGTGCAACCCAAACCCAATCTTGCTGCCAAGATCAAGCAAAAACCTATTTGGCTCTCAGAGAAGCCCAGCCCCGAAGTGCCCCAGGATGTCTGGGAACGCATGCGTCGGGGCTTTCAATTGCAGGACGGCGTAGGGGTCAACCCGCGCATCGAGCAACAACGCCTGTGGTTCGCCAGCAACCCCTCCTTCCTGGAAAACGCCGGCGAACGCGGCAGCCTCTACATTCACTACATCGTCGAGCGCCTTGAAGAACGCAACATGCCCCTGGAGCTGGCGCTGCTGCCGGTGATTGAAAGTGCCTACAACCCAATGGCCTATTCGCGCAGCGATGCGGTCGGCTTGTGGCAGTTCATTCCGTCCACCGGGCGCTACTTCAACCTGCGCCAGACCCGCGCCTACGATGGCCGCCGCGATATCACCGCCTCCACCACCGCCGCCCTGGACTACCTGACCCGCCTGCATGACATGTTCAACGGCGACTGGCTGCTGGCCCTGGCGGCCTACAATGCCGGTGAAGGCACGGTGAGCCGGGCCATCGAGCGCAACGAGAAGCTCGGCCTGCCGACGGACTACTGGAACCTGCCGCTGCCCCAGGAAACCAAGGACTACGTGCCCAAATTCCTGGCGTTGTCCCAGGTGGTGCTGGCCCCCGAGGCGTATGGCGTCAACCTCAACCCGATTGCCAACACACCGTATTTCGAAGTGGTTGAAGTCAAGCAAAGCATGGACCTGTCCCGGGTCGCCGCGCTGGCGGAAATCGATGAAGACGAGCTGTTCCAGCTCAACCCGGCCCTGAAACAACGCACCACCCTGGACGGCCCCCAGCATTTGCTGGTGCCAACCTCCAAGGCGCAACTGCTCACCAGCACCCTGTCGACGATGAAGCCGGAAGAATTGTTGAGCATGCGCCCGAAAAAGCCGGTGTTCGACGAAGTCGAGACCAAGGCGGTGGCCGGGCGTACCCGCAGCTACAAGGTGCGCACTGGCGACAACCTCACGCTGATCGCCAAGGCCAACAAGGTCGATGTGCATGACCTGCAGCGCTGGAACAAGCTCAACGGCCAGGCGCTCAAGGTCGGCCAGACCCTGGTGATGCAGGACACGCGTAAAGCCGCCGCGACCAAACCGGTGCAGTACAAGGTCAAGAAAGGCGACTCGCTGTACATGGTCGCCAAGCGCTTCAACGTCGAGATGCAACATCTCAAGCGTTGGAACCCACGCACCGGCCAGGCGCTGAAGCCTGGGCAGATGCTGGTGGTTTCCGGGCCAAGATAAAGGCCTCGAGCACACCGGAAAACCTGATGTGGGAGGGGCTTGCTTTTTGTAGGAGCGAGCTTGCTCGCGAAGAACTCAGGGCCCTCGCGTTTATTCAGAATGAACGCGTCGCCTAGACGTTTTTCGCGAGCAAGCTCGCTCCTACAGTGAACCCTTTTCGCTTAACTGATTGGCATCAGGGTTTGCCCCTCCCACATTGAGCCTTCAGTGCTCTCAGCAGCCTTTTTCCATCCGGAACAAGCTGTTACTGTACCGATCATAAAGCCCAAGCCGCCCGGATCGGATCTCTGACTTGAAGCGTTCCCTCCTTCTACTAATAAGTCTGGCCTTGAGCTTTGCTGCGAACGCGACGATTACCGAGAGTCACGGTTACGCGCAGTTCGGCACACTCAAGTACCCGGCCAAATTCACCCATTACGATTGGGTAAACCCTGCAGCGCCAAAAGGCGGGACACTGCGGGTGATGGCCTTTGGCACGTTCGACACCCTCAACCCTTATACCTTCAAGGGCACCAGCCCGGTTTCCACTGGTAACTTCCTGCAGTACGGCGTCAATGAGCTGAACGAACCGCTGATGGTCGGCACCGGCCAGTACGCCCCTTCCGGCGATGAGCCGACGTCCAGCTATGGCCTGATTGCCCAATCGGTGGAATACAGCGAGGACCGCAGCTGGGTCGTGTTCAATCTGCGCCATGAGGCGCGTTTTCACGACGGGGCACCGATTACTGCCGATGACGTGGCGTTTTCCTACCGAACCCTGTTGACCGAAGGCCACCCGCAATACCGCACCAACCTGCAGGAAGTGGCGCGGGTCGACATCCTCAATCGCCATCGCATTCGTTTTGTGTTCAAGCGCGCCGGCAACCCGCTGTTGATCCTGCGCCTGGGCGAGTTGCCCGTGCTGCCCCAGCATTACTGGAAGAACCGCGACTTCAAGGCCACCACCTTCGAGCCGCCACTGGGCAGCGGGCCGTACCGCATCAGCAAGGTCACCCCCGGCCGCCAGCTGGTGTTCGAACGGGTCAAGGATTACTGGGGCAAGAACCTGCCGGTCAACCAGGGTTTGTATAACTACAACAAGGTCGAGGTGGAGTTCTACCGCGACAGCGACGTCGCCTTTGAAGCCTTCAAGGCGGGCGAATTCGACATTTATATCGAACACCAGGCCAAGAACTGGGACACCGGCTACCACTTCCCGGCGGTGAACCGCGGCGAGGTTATCAAGGCACAGATCGCCCACCGCATCCCCACTCAGAGCCAGGGCCTGTTCATCAACACCCGGCGTCCGGCCTTCAGCCAGACCCAGGTGCGCGAAGCCCTGGGGTTGATGTTCGACTTCGAATGGACCAACCGCACCCTGTTCAGCAATGCCTACAAACGCGCCTTGAGTTACTACCCCAACAGCGAATTTTCCGCCACCGGCGTCCCGGTCGGTCACGAGTGGCTGATGCTCTCGCCCTACCGCGACCAACTGCCTGCCAAGCTGTTTACCCAGGCCTTCAGCCTGCCGCAGACCGACGGTCGTGGCATCCCCCGCGACACCCTGCGCCGCGCCCTGGCCCTGCTCGGCGAGGCCGGCTGGAAGCTGTCCGACCAACGCCTGCTGAACCAGGACGGGCAACCGCTGCGCCTGGAAATCCTGCTGGTCAACCCGAATCTGGAGCGCATCCTGCAGCCCTATGTCGAGAACCTGATCAGTATCGGCATCGACGCGCACCTGCGCACCGTTGACCGTGCGCAGTACAAGCAGCGCCTCGACCAGTTCGACTTCGACATGATCCTGGTCACCCTCAACCAGACCCTCAGCCCAGGGCTGGAACAGTGGCAGTACTTCCATTCCAGCCAGGCTGCCATCAAGGGCAGCAAGAATTACGCCGGCATCGCCAACCCCGTGGTCGACCACCTGCTGGAACAACTGCTCGCGGCCCAGACCCGCGAAGAACAACTGGCCGCCGGCCGCGCCCTGGACCGGGTGCTGCTGTGGCAGCACTACAGCATTCCCAATTGGTACCTCAACTATCATCGCCTGGCGTACCGCAACCGGTTCGCCTTTGTCACCACGCCGCCCTACAGCCTGGGCTTGAGCGCATGGTGGCTGAAAGCTTCGGAGAAAGCCCAATGATGTCTTTGCGCAGTACTCTATTCGCCAGCCTGTTGCTGTGCAGCGCGGCCCAGGCCGCCCCGCAACATGCGTTGACGCTGTATAACGAGCCGCCCAAGTACCCCGCCGATTTCAAGCATTTTGACTATGTGAACCCCGACGCCCCCAAGGGTGGCACCTTCCGTGAGTCGGCCATGGGCGGCTTTGACAGCCTCAACCCCTACATCAGCAAAGGCGTGCCGGCAGACAATCTGCCGTTGATCTACGACACGCTGGCCATGCAGAGCCTGGACGAGCCCATCACCGAATACGGCCTGGTGGCCGGCAAGATCGAAAAGGCGCCGGACAACAGTTGGGTGCGCTTTTACCTGCGCCCCGAGGCGCGCTTCCATGATGGCCACCCGATCCGCGCCGAAGACGTGGTGTTCACCTTCCAGACCCTGATCAAGGATGGCACCCCGCTCTACCGCACTTACTACGCCGACGTGGATGAAGTGGTCGCCGAGGACCCATTGCGGGTGCTGTTCAAATTCAAGCGCACCAACAACCGTGAGCTGCCACTGATCCTCGGGCAATTGCCGGTACTGCCCAAACATTGGTGGGCCAGCCGGGATTTTTCCAAGGGCAACCTGGAAATACCGCTGGGCAGTGGCCCGTACAAGGTGGCTGAGGTCAAGGCCGGGCGCATGATTCGCTACGAGCGGTTCAAGGACTATTGGGCCAAGGACCTGCCGGTCGCCAAGGGTTTCTACAATTTCGATAACCGCATCACCGATTATTACCGTGACAGCACCGTGTCCCTGGAAGCCCTGAAGGCCGGGCAGTTCGATTATTGGCTGGAGTTCAGCGCGAAAAACTGGGCCAACGCCTACAACATTCCGGCGGTAGCCGAGGGCCGCTTGATCAAGGAAGAAATCCCCAACGGTAACCCCACCGGTATGCAGGGTTTCGTGTTCAATACGCGCAAACCGATGTTTCAGGATGTCCGGGTGCGCAAGGCCATCAGCCTGTTGCTGGATTTCGAATGGAGCAACAAACAGTTGTTCAATGGCGCCTATACCCGCACGCGCAGTTACTTCGAAAACTCGGAAATGGCCGCCACCGGTTTACCCGGCCCGGATGAACTGGCGATTCTCGAGCCCCTGCGCGACAAGATCCCTGCCGAAGTCTTCACCCAGTCCTTCGAGCCTTCCAAAACCGACGGTAGCGGCATGATCCGTGCGCAGCAGCGCGAGGCGTATCAGTTGCTGCAAGAGGCCGGCTGGAGGATCGTCGACGACAAGATGGTCGACACCACCGGCAAACCGGTCACCCTTGAGTTCCTGCTGGCCCAGACCGAATTCGAGCGCATCCTGCTGCCGTTCAAGCGCAACCTGGCCGATTTGGGCATCGACCTGGTGATTCGCCGGGTTGACGTGTCGCAGTTCATCAACCGCCTGCGCTCGCGGGATTTCGACATGCTGGTGGGCAGCTTTCCGCAATCCACCTCCCCTGGTAATGAGCAGCGTGAGTTCTGGAAGTCGTCCAGCGCCGACAAACCCGGCAGCCGCAACTACATGGGCCTGAAAGACCCGGCCGTCGACCAACTGGTCGAACAACTGATCGACGCCGACTCGCGCAAAAGCCTGATCGCCCACGCCAGGGCGCTGGACCGCGTGCTGCAGTTCGGTTACTACGTGATCCCCAACTGGCACATCAAGACCTTCCGTGTGGCGTATTGGGACCACCTCGGCCATCCGCAAGTCTCGCCGCGCTATGACGTCGGCACCGCCACCTGGTGGGCCAAACCCGACGTCAAACCGGCGATCCCCCTGGACACCACACAAAGCGCCGAAGCGGCGAGCGGAGGCGATTGAATGCTGGCCTATATTGTTCGTCGCCTGTTGCTGATCATCCCCACGCTGTTCGGCATTCTGCTGATCAACTTCGTGATCATCCAGGCCGCCCCCGGCGGGCCGGTGGAACAGATGATCGCCAAGCTCGAAGGCTTTGACGGCGCCACCAGCCGTATCGCTGGTGGCGGCGCCGAAGTCGCGGTGGCCGGTTCCAGCTATCGCGGCGCCCAGGGGCTCGACCCGGCGCTGATCAAGGAAATCGAGAAAATGTACGGCTTCGACAAGTCGGCGCCGGAACGCCTGTGGATCATGGTCAAGAACTATGCCCGGCTGGATTTCGGCGACAGTTTTTTCCGTGACGCCAAGGTCATCGACCTGATCAAGGAAAAGATGCCCGTGTCCATTTCCCTCGGGTTATGGAGCACCCTGATCATGTACCTGGTGTCGATCCCCCTGGGCATCGCCAAGGCCACGCGCCACGGCAGCCATTTCGATGTGTGGACCAGTTCGGCGATCATCGTCGGCTATGCGATCCCGGCGTTCCTGTTCGCCATTCTGTTGATCGTGGTGTTTGCCGGCGGCAGCTACCTGGACTGGTTCCCGTTGCGCGGGCTCACGTCCAACAACTTCGACGAATTGAGCTGGGGCGCCAAGGTGCTCGATTACTTCTGGCACCTGGCCCTGCCCGTGACCGCCCTGGTGATCGGCAACTTCGCCACCATGACCCTGCTGACCAAGAACAGCTTTCTCGACGAGATCAACAAACAGTACGTGGTCACCGCCAAGGCCAAGGGCCTGACCAACCATCGCGTGCTCTACGGCCATGTGTTTCGCAACGCGATGTTGCTGGTGATCGCCGGTTTCCCCTCGGCCTTCATCGGCATCTTCTTTACCGGTTCCTTGCTGGTGGAAGTGATCTTTTCCCTCGACGGCCTCGGCCTGATGAGCTTTGAAGCGGCGATCAACCGCGACTATCCGGTGGTGTTCGGCACGCTGTTTATCTTCACCTTGCTGGGGCTGATCGTGAAATTGATCGGCGACCTCACCTACACCCTGGTCGATCCGCGTATCGACTTCGCCAGCCGGGAGCATTGAGATGAACCTGTCCCCCCTCAATCGCCGCCGGTTCGAGCGGTTCAAGGCGAACAAGCGTGGCTGGTGGTCGCTGTGGCTGTTCCTGATCCTGTTCGGGCTGAGCCTGGGCGCCGAGTTGATCGCCAACGACAAACCGCTGGCCGTGCACTTCGACGGCGACTGGTACTTCCCGGCGCTCAAGCGCTACCCGGAGACCACCTTCGGCGGCGAGTTCCCCCTGGAAGCCAACTACAAGAGCCCGTATATCCAGGAATTGCTCAAGGCCAAGGACGCCTGGACCTTATGGGCACCGATCCCGTTCAGCTACCAGAGCATCAACTACGACCTGAAAGTGCCGGCCCCGGCGCCGCCGTCCAGCGTCAACCTGCTGGGCACCGATGACCAGGGCCGCGATGTACTGGCGCGGGTCATCTACGGTTTTCGCGTGTCGGTGCTGTTTGCGCTGACGCTGACCGTGCTCAGCTCGATCATCGGCGTGATCGCTGGCGCCCTGCAGGGTTTCTACGGCGGTTGGGTGGACCTGGCCGGGCAACGTTTCCTGGAGATCTGGTCCGGGTTGCCGGTGCTGTACCTGTTGATCATCCTCGCCAGCTTCGTGCAGCCCAATTTCTGGTGGCTGCTGGGCATCATGCTGCTGTTCTCGTGGATGAGCCTGGTGGACGTGGTGCGTGCCGAATTCCTGCGCGGGCGCAACCTGGAGTACGTGCGCGCGGCCCGTGCACTGGGCATGCAGAACGGCGCGATCATGTTCCGCCATATCCTGCCCAATGCGATGGTCTCGACCATGACCTTCATGCCGTTCATTCTCACCGGCGCCATCGGCACCCTCACCGCCCTGGACTTCCTGGGCTTCGGCCTGCCGGCCGGCTCGCCGTCACTGGGTGAACTGGTGGCCCAGGGCAAATCCAACCTGCAGGCGCCGTGGCTGGGCATGAGTGCATTTGCCGTGCTGGCGATCATGTTGAGCCTGCTGGTGTTTATCGGCGAGTCCGCTCGCGATGCCTTCGACCCGAGGAAATGAGATGAATCAGGACAATCTGATCGAAATCCGCGACCTCAGTGTCGAGTTCGTTACCGGCGAGCATCACCATCGCGTGGTCAATAACGTCAGCTTCGATATCAAGCGCGGCGAAACCCTGGCCCTGGTCGGCGAAAGCGGCTCCGGCAAATCGGTGACCGCCCATTCGATCCTGCGCCTGCTGCCCTACCCGTTGGCGCGGCACCCGTCCGGCACCATCGCCTACGCCGGGCAAGACCTGCTGACGCTCAAGGAAAAGACCCTGCGGCACATTCGCGGTAACCGCATCGCGATGATCTTCCAGGAGCCGATGACCTCGCTGAACCCGCTGCACTGCATCGAAAAACAGATCAACGAAGTGCTCGGCCTGCACAAGGGCCTCACCGGCAAGGTCGCTACGCGGCGCACCCTGGAACTGCTGGAACTGGTGGGCATCCCCGAGCCGCACAAACGCCTCAAGGCATTGCCCCACGAACTCTCCGGCGGCCAGCGCCAGCGGGTGATGATTGCCATGGCATTGGCCAACGAGCCGGAACTGCTGATCGCCGATGAGCCCACCACTGCCCTCGACGTGACGGTGCAATTGAAGATCCTGGAACTGCTCAAGGAACTGCAGGCGCGCCTGGGCATGGCGTTGTTGCTGATCAGCCACGACTTGAACCTGGTACGCCGGATCGCACACCGGGTGTGCGTGATGCAACAGGGCTGCATCGTCGAACAGGCCGATTGCGAGGCGCTGTTCCAGGCGCCGCAACACCCTTACACCCAGGAATTGCTGGCGGCGGAACCCAGCGGCGGGCCGGCCACCAACGCCGCCGGGCCACCGCTGTTGGAAGTGGACGACCTGAAAGTCTGGTTCCCGATCAAAAAAGGCTTTTTGCGCAACACCGTCGATTACGTCAAGGCCGTGGACGGCATCAACTTCAGTCTGCCCCAGGGGCAAACCCTGGGCATCGTCGGCGAAAGCGGCTCGGGCAAGTCCACCCTGGGCCTGGCGATCCTGCGCTTGATCGCAAGCCAGGGCGGCATTCGCTTCGAAGGCCAGCAACTCGACCGCCTCACCCAGCAACAGGTACGCCCGTTGCGCCGCGAAATGCAGGTGGTGTTCCAGGACCCCTTCGGCAGCCTGAGCCCCCGCATGTGCGTCAGCGAGATCGTCGGCGAGGGCTTGCGCATCCACAAGATGGGCACGCCCGCCGAGCAGGAGGCGGCGATTATTGCCGCCCTCAAGGAAGTCGGCCTGGACCCGGAGTCGCGGCATCGCTACCCCCATGAATTTTCCGGCGGCCAGCGTCAGCGCATCGCCATCGCCCGCGCCCTGGTGCTCAAACCGCGCCTGATCCTGCTGGATGAGCCGACGTCGGCGCTGGACCGTACCGTGCAACGCCAGGTGGTGGAACTGCTGCGCGGTTTGCAGGCCAAGTACAACCTGACCTACCTGTTCATCAGCCATGACTTGGCGGTGGTCAAGGCGCTGAGTCACCAGTTGATGGTGGTCAAGCAGGGTCAGGTAGTGGAGCAAGGGGATGCCGGGGCGATTTTCGCCAACCCACAACACCCCTATACTCGGCAATTACTGGAAGCAGCCTTTCTGGTGCCTGCTTAACGTCGGAGCCCTCGCCATGTCGTTGAACACTCGCGCTCACCCTTCGCACTCGCCGCGCTTCTGGCGCGATGAGCGCTTGCCGTTCATCGAGGCGCGCACCATCGCCGACGGACGCAAGGTGACGTATACGCGGCATGCCCATGAACATTTTTCCATTGGCGCAATCACCCGCGGGCGCAGCTATTACCACCATGGCGCGCAGACCTACCAGATCAGCGCCGGCACTGTGGTGTTGATGAACCCCGGCGACGTGCATGCCTGCAATCCTATCGAAAACGAGCATTGGTCCTACCATATGCTCTACCTCGACACGCCCTGGCTGACCGACCTGCAGCATCAACTGGGCTTCAGTACCGACCAGGGTTACCGCCCGTTCAACACCCCACACACGCGGGACCCGTCGTTGTACAACGGCTTGCTGGCGTTGTACCGCCTGTTGGTGGATGAGCGGGCCGAACTGCTGCACAAACAGAGCGCGCTGGTGAGCTACTTCAGCGAGGTGCAGCAGCGCCTGAACCCTTCGCTCGCACCGGTACGGGAGGTCAATCACAAGTTGGAGCGGGCCGCCGACTACATCCGTGAACACTGCACCGAGGCCCTGAAGCTTGAGGACATTTGCCAGGCGGCCGAGTTGTCGCCGTCTTATCTGATTCGTGCCTTCAAGCAGTATTACGGGCTCACGCCCCATGCCTTTCTGGTCAATCGCCGTATCCAGTTCGCCCGCACCCAGCTGCGCCATGGCGAGCTGATCGCCGACGTGGCCCTGGCCGCAGGCTTTGCCGACCAGGCGCATTTCCAGCGTGCGTTCAAACAGCATTTCGCCGCCACGCCCGGGCAATACCGCGAAATACTCAAGCCATCAGCAAATAACCCACACTGGCCACCAGCAACGCGGCCATCGAGCGGTTGAATACCCTGACACCCTGGGGATTATGCAGGTAGCGCCGCAGAAACGTTCCGGCATAGGCCCAGCACGCCACCGACAGGTAGCAGATCACCAGGTAGAGGCCGGCGAACAACCAGACTTGCCCGGCATCGCCGTCCGCCGCAAACAGTCCCATCCCCGCCACACAGGCCAGCCAGGCCTTGGGGTTGAGCCACTGCATGATCGCGCCGTACACCATCGATGGCGCCGTGGCGGCGCCATCGGCCTGCAACTGGCCATTATCCACGGCGAGCTTCCAGGCCATGTACAGCAAAAAGGCCACCCCGCCCCACTGGATCAACTGGGTCAGGATCGGCCAGCGCAGCAGCACCTCGTGCAGGCCCAGGCCGATCAGTATCAACAGCAACGTGAAGCCGAGCGCAGCGCCGAACACGTGCTTCTGGCTGGCGGCAAACCCGAAGCGCGCGCCGCTGCTCAGGGCGACCACGTTGACCGGCCCTGGCGTAATGGAGGTGGCGAGGGCGAACGCCGCCATGGAAATGATCAAGCTCATTGCAGTTCCTTTTCGTGATGCCAGACGGATGGCATCACGCTATAGGCTGGAGCGAACGTGGTATTGAACAAAATGCCCCTCAAGCTGCGCGAAGCATCCCGGCTCAGCGCTGCGCGGGAATCCGGATATCGCCGCTGCGGCACTGGCTTTTCACACTGCGCGGGCAACCGGCGAAGGCCAGGTCCTTGGTCAGGCATACCCGCACTTCAGACAGCACTTTGCCTTTGCAGATGACGGCCATCCCGTGATTGCCCATGCGTGGGTTACTGTCGCGAAACAGCGCCTCGATCTCGCTGGCTGCTAATGACGACGGCGTATTGAACGGCTGCAGTTGTGGCGGAATGACCACCGCCCCCAGTGCCGTATCGGTTTTCTCCAGGTATTCCAGCGGCACGAGCCCGCTGCAGGTGCCGTGCTTGGCCCATTCATGCTTGAGCAGCGCCTGGGTGGGAAACAGCGTCGCGCCCTTGCGCATTTCCTCGTTGGTCAATCGCACGTCAGGGGCACAGGAGGCCGGCCACCCGCCTCGCGCGTACTGCGGCCACAAGCCATGCAGGACAAACCCGTAGCCTTTGCCCGAACACTGTTCATTGTTCGGGTGTGTCAGGCAAAACGTCGGCGACCATGACAGCGACAATACATAGAAATCAAAGTCCCCCGGCAGCCCTTGGCTGCGCGGCGCTGCCGTTGCGCCAGTGATGATCAGCAGCCACCCCACCATCCAGTATTTCATCGCGATATCCGTTTAAACAAAGTGAATCACCACGCTATCGCGACGGCTAGGGATGTTGAGAGTAACGTTGTAGCACCTTGTCCAGGATTCGATCCGTCTTCAGCGCCTCGATCGCCAGCGAAGGGTGCTTGGCTTCCCCACGGATATGGGCATTCATCGCAAGCACGTGGTGCCATTGGATGTGCGCATGACAAGGCACTTCCAGCACCTCATCGGACTCCCCTTCCAGACGCAGCGGCTGGTCTTCGAATACCGAGAACGTGATGCGCCCATGACTGCCGATCAGCTCGACCCGGTCTTCGCGGCGGTCTGCCACGAAGTTCCAGCAGCCCATGCCTAACGCACCGTTGGCAAAGGTCCAGCAGGCGGTCACTGCATCTTCCGCCGCGTAACGCCCGGCCTGCCGCGCGGTGAAGCCCGACACTTCGACGATATCTCCCGCCAGGTACTGGAACAGGTCGAACCCATGGCTGGCCAGGTCGGCAAAATAACCGCCGCCGGCAATCGCCGGATCCGTGCGCCAATTGGCGGGATTGGTGTCGGCCTCCGCTGCGGGCTTGCATAGAGTCCAGGTCAGGTGGCGTAGCTCGCCGATACGCCCTTCCTGCAACCAGCTGCGCACTTGCTGGAAGCGTGGCAATGAGCGCCGATAGTAGGAGACGAACAGGTGCAGCCCGGCGCGCTCGAAGGTGCGTTGCATCAATGCGCTCTGTTCGGCGTTCAACGACATGGGCTTTTCGACGCAGCAATGCTTGCCTGCCGCTGCCACCATCAAGCTGTACTCCAGGTGGCTGTCGGGTGGCGTGGCGATGTACACCGCGTCCACCTCGGGGTCGTCGATCAGGGCCTGGGCGTCGGTATAGAAGCGGGCAATGCCATGGCGTGTCGCGTAATCGCGCACGGCGTCCTCGCGCCGCCCCATCACGGCCACCAGGGCGGAGCCTGGCGCTTTGTAGAAAGCGGGTCCACTCTTCAATTCAGTGACACTGCCACAGCCGATCATGCCCCAACGTACGGTGCTCATCTGCTCTCCTCGTTCGTTTATGTCAATCGGGCAGTATCCACATACACACCCTGGCGCGCCATAACCACTTAGCATGACAATTGCATTACACTTTTATGACAAAGATTTCGTTACAGGCACAGATGATGAAAATACGGGCCACGGTCATATGCGAACACGAGGGGCATATCCTCTTCGTGCGCAAGGCAAGATCGAAATGGGCGTTGCCGGGCGGTAAGGTCGAACGCGGCGAACGCCCAGTGGGCGCGGCAGAGCGCGAGCTGGAAGAAGAAACGGGGTTGAACGTGGACGGCTTGCTGTACCTGCAGGAGCTGAAGGCCCGCGACACCCTGCACCATGTGTTTGAGGCCTCGGTGGTGAACATCGACGAGGCGCGGCCGTGCAACGAGATCGTCGACTGCCAGTGGTACGCCTACAACGCTCTCGATGAATTGGACACCACTGACGCCACACGGCACATCGTCAAATCCTTCCTGCGCCGCCTCTGACGCGACGGCTTGACAGGCGAGCCGTGCTGCCACTGCTGTGCACAGGGTCAAATTCAAGGCAAAAAAATCCCAAGTAGCTGATGGAAACTTGGGATTTAAAAATGCATAAACCGTGGGAGGTGAACGCACGGCTATAGTAGCGATTGCAAAAACACGTCACAAGATTGTTTTCTTCCTTTCGTCGGAATGGAAGCGTCGTAAGTCATTCAATAACCACATGTTTTTTAAGGAAAGAGGCTAATTTGTGCCACTTTTTGGTGCAAGTTAGGGGCAAGGCTTTGAACTTAATCCGCTTATAAAAAAGGGTTATTAGTTATTCCACTTTCACAGTTTTCAATAACGGTTTGTTCAATCGCCTGCATGCGCGCTGCAGCGCCCAACACTCCAGCACGAAGTTGCGCAAGCTGTCAGCTAATCGGGGCTTAGGCGCTCATGAAGTCAGTATGCCCTGCTTTTTTCGTAGCGAACGTCATCACCCTCAACACGGCCGGCCCTCAGCCACCCCAGGCGCTGATAGAACCCATTAGCGCGGACTTCATCGCGGCCATCAGTGACCAGGTACACGCGCTCGTGATGCACAAACAACGCGGCCTCGGCCACCGCCATCAACCGCCGGCCCAGGCCCAGGTTCTCGTGGGAAGGCAACACGAACATCGCGAACACCTCGCCGGTCTCAAGATCAACCATGGAAAAGGCCGCTGCCTGGCCGTCCACTTCCGCGACCCATGCGCACGGGGCTGCGCGCAGCGCGTCGGCCAGTACCTGCGGCGTAATCCCCAGATCAGCCATCTGTTCAACGCTCAAATGGTTTTGCACCACCGAGGTACGAATTTTAATGAGCGTGTCGAGGTCTTCGACGGTCGCCACTCGAATAAGCACTTGCATACATGCCTCCTGATCAAGCACGCGATTGTATGCAAATACTTACACAGCATTTGTCGTGGATTTGTAAACCACTCGGCAGCACGGTAGGAAAAACGCTTACTTGCGCGCCACTTTATAGCGCACGCAATCCTGGTAGAAACTCTGGCGAATCGCCTCGGGTTTGAGCCGTGAACGGCTGTCATAGGTCTGCTCGGTAATGCCCATGGCCATCATGCGCATCCACGATTTGTTGAACTTGATGGACTGGATCTTCTGCCGCGCGGCGTACAGCGACACCCCCGAAAGCTTGAGTTCCTGGGCCCTGGCAGCCGTGCCTGCGCCCCAACTGCACATATACTTGTCGCCCTCGCGCAACTCCCGAGCCTGCACGGCTGCCGCGCCGCCGGCCAGGGAACAGGCAATCAGCATGATTCCAACAGTGCGCATTAGCTTCCTCACCTAACCACCTGAAATAAAAGTGATTCTGGCGAGAATTTTGTTACAGAGGGGCCATCAGATTGCCCTATCTCAGGCCCATGCCACTACCAACAGGCCAGCGCCCAACACCAGACACAGCGGCGAATAAAAGTAGGTGTCCAGCCTGGCGAACCTTGAGCCCACCACCTTTTTGAAAAACCCCACCAGCTCCGAATCCCCGATCGCCCGGGCAAACATCACCACAGCAATCGCACTGATCCCCCATTGCAGCGCCCCATGGGACACCGGCGAAAAATACAGCCCGGCGCGCAGACAGACGAGCAGCGCAATCGCCACCAGCCCCATGGCGACCAGAAAGGTGCCCAGCGCCGAGGGTTTGAACGCCGGCCTTGGCCCGCTGGCGAATTCGCCCGGTAATTGAGGAATGGCGGCCAGGCTGCCGAGTTTGCCACCCGCGGCCCAGTACAGATGCACCATGCTGATGCAGGTGAAAATGGCGACGATCCAGCGCGCGATGACGAAGCTCATGGCGGGCTCCTCACAGAAATGTGCGATGAGGATAGTCGCCCTGAAGGTTTCTGCAGGTATTTCGTCGGCGGAGCGGGCGCGCCGCACAAGCCCGCGCGCTCATTTCCCAAAGGTTGACCCGCGCTCTACTTGAGGCTTGCCTCAACCTTGCGCGCGACATCGTCCGTCAGCCACGCCTTCCACACGTCTGGATGCTCCTTGAGGAACGCCTGGGCGACGTCCCTGGGTGCTGTGTGATGCTCGCTCATCGCTGCCAACGCTTTGTTGAGCGGCTCGATGGGAAACTCGACCTTCTCAAAGAACTCGGCGATCTGCGGATGCTCCTTCTGGAACGGCGTAGACACGCCGATGCTCAATTTCGAGGCCAGCGAGCGCGTCGGCTTGGGATCAGGATTGTCCGCATCCGTCAGCGTCTTCCAGGCCTCGGCGTCGAACGGCGGCTCTTGCAACTGAATCAATTTATAGCGGCCCATCAGCGGCGTGGGCGACCAGTAGTAGAACAGCACCGGCTTGCCCCGGCGGATCGACGACGCAATCTCGGCATCCAGTGCCGCCCCCGAGCCGCTGCGAAAGTTCACGTAGCTGTCGTCCAGGCCGTACGCCTTGAGCTTTTGCTTGTTGACCACTTCCGAGGTCCAGCCGATGGGGCTGTTGAGAAAGCGCCCTTTTCCGGGAGACTCAGGGTCCTGGAACACATCCTTGTAGCGCGCCAGGTCGTTTACGCTTTTCAGGTCAGGGGCCAGGGGCTTGATGTTTTTGCTCGGGTCTCCCTTGACCACGTATTCCGGCACCCACCAGCCTTCGGTGGCGCCCTTGACCGTATCGCCCAGGCCCACCACCTTGCCTTCAGCCTCGGCCTTGACCCAGACGGGGCTGCGGCCCGCCCACTCTTCACCGATCACCTGGATGTCGTTCTTGGCCAGGGCGGTTTCCAGGGTGATGGTGGTACCGGGCAAGGTGTCGGTGGGCAAGTCGTAGCCCTTCTCGACAATGAACCGCAGCACCTCGGTGATCAGGCTGCCGCTTTCCCAGTTCAGGTCGGCAAAGTGCACCGGCGCCTGGGCGGCCGATACCGGCGTTGACGCCAGTGACAGGCCCAGGGCCGTCAACGATGCAGCCAGCAGTGTTCGTATTCCTTTCATCCCCTCGCACCTCGCGATATCGCAGCCATCAGCGGACGGCTTTGCTGCTAAGCGCGAAGCCTCTGAATAGTTAAGTCAACTCAACTGTAGTAGAGGTTCCGGAAGATAAAAGAAGTTCGCCGTGACGATATTTATTCGCTGGCCTTGAACGTCACCAGTTCGCCCTTGCGCCACTTGGCGGCTTTGCCTGTCACGGCCTTGAGGGTTTTGGTCAGGCCTTCCTGCAGCTGTTCGTGGGCAGCAAATACCAGCATGACGCTGTGGCCTTCCTTGAACACAATCCCCTCGCCCTCGGCCGATGACACAAACGCGTAGTCGCCCAGGCCATATACGGTCAACTTGATATCGCGGAATTTCAGTTCGAACTTGCCACCTTCGCGGCTGGGCAATACCGCCGCGCGAAAATGGTCGCCGACCTTGAGTTCCAGGCGTGGCTTGTCGTCCACCACCAACGCCGCTTCGGTATCGATCTCAGCGATGTAGATACCTTCCGGTGTCTGCTCGGTGACGTAGACAAAACGAGATTGAAACTGCTTGACCAACTTTGCGCGCAAATCACCCAGCACGAATAACGCGTGCATATCCAGATTACTGACTGCCAAGGAAACGCCCCCACATCGAAATAGCACTGACCGCTTGAGCGGGCAGCACAAAAAAACGGCCGTTACGGCACGATCACAGACTCGTTAAAAACCTGAAGAACCTCATAAGACCCGTACAGATAAGCGCGGTGGCCCTTATGCGAGGTCATCCGGCAATACAGCAAATCACAGGTTCAACGACCCGAGAATACGGGTCGAACAACTTCAGAGAATAACCCGATTAAAAACGCAGTTTTCCGACACGCATCACAAAAGAAAACACCTGGGCATGGAACCAGGCGCGCGCCGCCAACGACAATACTAAAACAGTAACACTAGTCAAACCACCCGAAACGTGGCGGCTATATCAACAAGGTCGATCGACAGGAGCTGAGCATGCTACGACGTCAACACGACGATACGTCCTTCCACTCGCATTCATCATGTCCAGGCGAACCGCAATACTACTGCTTACCTACGCCCGATGGGTACTCCCATTCCGTGCTTTATCGCGTTGTGCCAGCCGGACGGAATTTTTTCCATATCCAGGAAGTGACCAGCGGCAGGATAAAAGGCTTTCGCAGCGATCACACCAAGGCTTGTGCACTGGCCAAAGCCCTGGAAGCCAACTTGTATAGCCTGCACGGCACACTCGTTTCGTCACCTGGCTGACTTTACTGCACAGCGGCCCTTCAACAACTGCCATACTGACCCGTCCATTGGAGTTTGCCCCGTGCGGGTCAGGTTTCATCAGTGCAGTTACCTTGAAGAGAAGCCTATACGTGACGGAATTTGATATTGGCGAATTTTTTATCCATGGCGATGCCAGGGAAGTAGACGGTGAGTTCCAAGCGGTCATCATCATGCGGGCCAAACCGCCGTTGACCACAGTCACAGCGCATCAGGTAGAAAAAGACCGCTGGTTCAAAACTGTCGACGCTGCGGCCATCGCAGCGAAAGAAGCCGCCAAGGAGCTGAAAGCCGCCGTGGATTCAGGCGCACTCAGTTCTTGATAATCCGATAGAACTCTGGCGTGCCATACCCCTCACATGCAGGACGATGATCAGCCCGCATGGAGAATGTTATGGACACCACCACCCCGACACTTGAAACCCTGTTCGAACAACTAGGCCTGGATTCCAGCCAGGAAGCCATCGAACGCTTCACCGCCGAACACCGTTTGCCGGATGACGTCAAACTCATCGACGCGCCGTTCTGGAGCGAGCAGCAAGCGGCCTTCCTCAGAGAACAATTGCATATCGACGCCGAATGGGCGCCTGCGGTCGATGACCTCAACGCCCTGCTGCACGAGTCTCCCGCCGTTTGATGCAATGCAGGCTGCCTGATTGCTCCGGCGCATCAGCGCTTGCCAGGCAGCCTTGCATTCCTGCGCCTCCTCACGGCTGGTGAAGGTGGTGCCGCGTCGTATCGTTATCGCCCTGGCTTTGCACCTTGCGGCTTGTAGCCCAGGCGCAAACCACCCCAATGGCGCCCCTGGACCATGATCGGCACCGACAAGTCGTGCATCAGCTCGCCGGTATCGCGCGTGTAAGTCTGCAGCAACATGGGCTGTTGATGGCTACCGCAGCGTATGCCGGTACGATCGTCAAACTTGCGCTTGGTGCGGTTCTGCACTGCATCCACTTGGTCATCCCCGGTCAAGGCGTGGGAAAACGCTTTGTTATGCGTCGGCACGTAGCCCTGTTGGGTGCAGGCGATGGCAAACACCAAGCCTTCATGACGTGGCAACAGCGCCTCTTGAATGGCGGGCAACACCTGGTCGGTGTAAGCGTCAAACCGGGTTTTATATTTGCTCGGGCGCGTGTTCGCAATCAGCGTGTAGTTGCAGTCAAACAGATCCTCGAGGCTGATCCGGCGGCCCAGCACATCCGCCTCGAACTGTTCGGCAATGCGCCTGGCGCCTTCGCGTGCCAGGTCGTAGATACGCTGGTGATAGTCATCCAGGCCGACTTGCGCCAGGCGCTCGCTGATGGTTTCCGCCTGCCCTTCCATTTGCACAGCGGCGTCGGCGAGCTGGCGGGTTTGCTGATCGCTTACCGTGAGGTCGCTGCGCATCTGCTCCACGGCGTGAAACAGGCTGTCGAGTTGCGTGCGATTGGTGTCGGTGCCCTGGGCGATTTCACTGACTTGGGTTTCCACATCCGCCGCCAGGCTGGCGATGCTCGCCAGGTGTTCGCCTGCAGATTCCACCTGTTCAACACCGGTGTGCAGGTCCGCCGACAGTTGGCGAATCTGCTCCACCACCTGGGCGGTACGTTGCTGGATGTCAGCGACCATTACCCCGACTTCATCCGTGGCCGTGGCCGTACGGCCAGCGAGGCCGCGCACTTCATCGGCGACCACGGCAAAGCCACGCCCATGTTCACCGGCCCGCGCCGCCTCGATCGCCGCGTTCAGCGCCAGCAGGTTGGTCTGGCTGGCAATAGACTGGATCACCAGCGTCACACGCTGGATTTCCTCGCTGCGCTGGCTCAAGGCTTCGATCAGCTCGCGGCTGGCATCGGCACGCTGGCTGAGTTGATGCATGCGGGTGATGGACTGCACCAGCACTTCACGGCCTTCGCTGCTGCGCTGATGGGCTTGGCTGGCCGCGCCCAAAGCCTGGCGGCTAAGCTGGGAAGTGACCTGTTCGGTGCTGATCATCACTTGCGCGCTGCTGACGATCTGTTGGGAGGCGCCCAGCTGCGACTGCAAACGCGCCGCCAGTTGCTTGACCGAATAGGCCACGCCCGCAGCGGAGAGTGCGTTATGGCTGGTGGTATAGGACAGATCGCGCGTCAGCTCGCCAATCGCATCGCTGGCCGCAGCGTGCGCCACCCCAGGTTTGGGACTTTTCAGGCGGGGTAGCCAGATCACCAGCAAGGCCAGCGGCAGGCACACATAGAGTGGCAAGCGGGTAAACGCCAGGCCCAGCAGTAGCAGCACCAAGGCGGCGCTCTGCGCGAGCGGTGTGAGCCAGCCGGGCAGCACGCGCGCCACCGATTGCGGTGGCACTGCTGCGCCCGTCAGAGATCCGTCTCCAGCCATTGTCGTTACCCCGCTGCTTGTCGTTATTGTGTCTGCATTAAACGCCACTATCGGGCCATTATCCATGGGCCTTTAGTGCAAGTGCATGCAGTAGATCAATAACCAGGGCGTAACGAATAATTCTTTGGGGAGCCGGGCATGCGGCCCCCCGTGCAGCGCATCAGGCTTGACGCTGGTGCTTGTCGATCTGCTCGTGGCGCTCTTGCGCTTCGATGCAGTATTTGGTGGTGGGGCTGATCAGCAGGCGCTTGAGGCCGATAGGCTCGCCGCTGTCATCACACCAGCCAAAGGAATCTTCCTTGATACGTTCCAGGGCACGCTCCAGTTGCGGCAACATGCGCTGGTCGCGATCGATGGCATTGACCAGCCAGGTGCGCTCTTCTTCCACGGAAGCAGCGTCAGCCGGGTCGGCAGGCGTGTCCAGGCTTTCAATGGCGATACGGTTCTGTTCAATGCGCTCGTGGTGTTCCACTTTCATGTCTTGCAGCAACTTCTCAAAAAAAGCGTGCTGTTCGGCATTCATGTAGTCATCCGCCGGCATGGCCAGCAACTTTTCCTTTGTCATTGATTTCTCTATAAAAAATACGTGCATTAAGGCGAATAAGGGAGCGTTCCGGCCGACCTCTGCAGGTCTCGGAAAGGCGCCATCCGTTCCAAGCGCCACCCGGCACTCAATTTACGAGGGGCGGCAGTCTAAGGCCGACTTGAAGGCGCAGCAACTGAAATGACAGGCATTTTTCCCGATCAACCCCCAAAAGCACCAGGACGGGCTTGGCGAACGGTCATCGGAGTGCGTTTATAGCAAGAAATTCAGTCCAGGTGAGCTATATAGAAGACAAACGGTTGAACAAGCTGGCGCATTACTCAATGTGGGAGGGGGCTTGCTCCCGATTGCGGAGTATCAGTCGCCATCTGTTTGACTGAGCCACCGCCATCGGGGCATAGGTATCTACACAACTTTGGCGTAGCCCTGAACCTGTGGCGAGGGAGCTTGCTCCCGTGGCGACCTGGCGGCCTATAGCTATCTGACTGATGCCGCGCGATCCAAATGTGGGAGGGGCGGTGCGACGATTCGACTTGCCCCCGATGGCGGCCTGACAGCCGACCAGGATGTTGGATCAGAGCGAGTACATATCCGTTGCTGCGGTAACGGCGGCTTAGGGTTCCGCCCTTACGGCGTCTCACTTTTGAAAAGCGCAAAAGTAAGCAAAACGCTCTTGCCCCACCACTCGGCACCTCGCCTAGGCTCGGTGTGCCCGTAATCCGACAGTGATTTGGGGGGCCGCCGCCACGCGCCATCCATGGCGCGGGGCGGCTAAACCGGCATCCCTGCCGGTTTACCCCCCAAATCACTATCGGATTACGGCCAGCGTGGTTTAACGGGGCGCTCAAGATCAAGAGCAAGATCAAGAGCGGCTCGCTTCGCATCGTGGTTACCGTAGGCTGCTACAAAGTTGTGTAGATACCTATGGCCATCGGGGGCAAGCCCCCTCCCACATTTGACCGGTGCTGTCCTCAATATTGTCTCAGCGCTTGAGCTTACGCTTGTTGCGATATTGGTCGATCACTACCGCCACCACGATGATCAGCCCCTTGATGATGTCCTGGATGTACGCATCCACCCCGACAAAGGTAAACCCGCTGGCCATCACGCCGAGAATCAGCGCGCCGATCACGGTGCCGGTGATGCGCCCTACCCCGCCCGCCAGGCTGGTGCCGCCGATCACCGCCGCCGCGATTGCGTCCAACTCATAGGACATGCCCATGCCGGCCTGGCCGGTCGCCGCACGGGCCGAGGCCACCACGCCTGCCAGGCCCGCCAGGAGGCCGGCGATGCTGTAGACGATGATCAGGTGCCGCTTGACGTTGATCCCCGAAGTACGCGCCGCCTGCATGTTGCCGCCAATGGCATAGGTGTACTTGCCGTACTTGGTGTAGCGCAGGGCGATATGGAAAATTACCGCCACCACCAGGAAGATGATCACCGGCATCGCGCCATGGCCGATGGCCGTGTACGAGTCCGAGAGCATGCTCACCGGCTGGCCTTCGGTGTAATAACGCGCCAGGCCACGGGCCGAGACCATCATGCCCAGGGTCGCAATGAACGGTGGGATACCGGTCACCGCGATGATACTGCCGTTGATCGCCCCCGCCAGCAGCCCCACACCCAGGCCCATCGCCACCGGGATCCACACCGGCAAATCGGTCAAGGACGGAAACACCGCACGGGAAAAATCGGAAGTCTGCGCCAAACTGGCAGCGATCATCGCGGACAAGGCCAACACCGAGCCGGACGACAGGTCGATGCCGGTGGTGATGATCACCTGGGTCACGCCGATGGCCAGCAAGCCGATGATCGACACTTGCAGGATCATCAGCACCAGGCGCTGGGAGTTCATCAAAAAGCTCTGGTCGCGCACGATCCAGCCGAACAGTTCAAACACCAGGCCGATGCCGATCAGCACCAGGAAGATGCTCAATTCAGTGGGCATGCGTCGACGGTTCTTGACCGGTGCCATCGCCGGCTTGTTGTCTGTTATTGCGTTCATAGCCAATTACCTTCTTATTCTGGAGTCAGTGGACCACGGTCATACCGGAGGCCAATTGCATGACTTTTTCCTGGGTGGCCTCAGCCCGATCCAGGGTGCCCATCAGTTCGCCTTCGTGCATCACCATCACCCGGTCGCTCATGCCGAGCACTTCGGGCAGTTCCGAGGAAATCATGATCACCGCCATGCCCTCGCTGGCGAGGAAGGAGATCAGGCGGTAGATCTCGGCCTTGGCGCCCACATCGATGCCACGGGTCGGCTCATCGAGGATCAACAACCGCGGGTTGGTCATCAGCCAGCGCGCCAGGAGCGCCTTCTGCTGGTTGCCGCCGGACAAGGTATCGATGCACTGTTCCAGCGAGGGGGTTTTCACCCGCAGCTTCTTGCACATGTCTTCGCACAACACGCGCAGGGCTTTCTGCTGGATGAAACCGTTGCCCGAATAGTGCGGCAACACCGCCATTTCCATGTTTTCCAGCACCGACAGGCACGGGAACAGGCCGCTGAGCTTGCGGTCCTCGGTCAACAGCGCAAAGCCCTTCTCGATGGCCATGTGCGGGTCGCTGATGCGCACCGGCTTGCCGTCGAGGGTGATCTGCCCGCTGCTGCTTGGGGTTATGCCGAAAATGGTTTCCGCCACGTTGGTGCGGCCCGAGCCCATCAACCCGGCGATGCCGAGGATTTCGCCCGCGTGCAGGTCAAACGAAACGTCCGTGAACACACCGTCCAGGCTCAGGTTGCGCACCGACAGCAACAAGTCGCCGATCGGCGTCTCGCGTACCGGGAACAACTGGCTCAGCTCACGGCCGACCATCATCGAGATCAGGCTGTCGCTGTTCATCGTGTCGGCACGCTGCAAGCCGATGTACTGGCCGTCACGAAACACCGCCACTTCATCGGCGATGGCGAACACTTCGTTCATTTTATGCGTGATGTAGACGATGCCTTTGCCCTGGGACTTGAGGTCGGCAATGATCGAAAACAGATGGGCGACTTCCTTCTCGGTAATCGCCGAGGTCGGTTCATCCATGATCAGGATGTCGGAGTCATAGGACACGGCCTTGGCGATCTCGACCATCTGCCGCTCGGCGATGCTCAGGTTGCCGACCTGTTCTTCCGGGTCGAGGTTGATGCGCAGCCGCGCCAGCAGCTCGGCGGTACAGCGGTGCATTTCGCGGTGGTTGACCATGTGCAGGCTGTTGAGCTGCTCACGGCCGATCCAGATATTCTCGGCGATGCTCATGTGCGGCATCAGGTTGAGTTCCTGATGGATCATCGCAATCCCGGCCTTTTGGGCCGCCAGGGGCGTTTCAAACACAATCGGCTTGCCGCGCAGGCGAATTTCGCCGGCATCGGGCTGATAGATGCCGGCGATGATTTTCATCAGCGTCGACTTGCCCGCACCGTTCTCGCCCATCAGCGCCAGCACCGTGCCGGGGCGCACCCGCAACTGCACATCGTCCAGGGCCACGACGCCGGGAAAGCCTTTGCTGATGTTGAGAATTTCCAGCAGGTAGGGTTCGTCCTGCGCCAGCGGCTGGATACCCGGCGGCTGCGAGACAGTGGCATGAGCGAGCATAGGAAGGTACTCCATCTGCAGGGCGGCCGTGACCGCCCTGCCGGCTTAGGGTTGTGAGGTCAGGGCTACTTGAAGTCTTTGACGTTGTCCGGGGTGATGAGCTTGAACGGGATCACCACGTTCTGCTCCACCGGCTCGTTCCTGGCCATCTTGCGCGCCGCTTCCACCGAGCCGACGGCCTGGCCCTTGGCATCCTGGAATGCCGAGGCGGCCATCTCACCCTTGGTGATTGCGTTGAGGCCGTCCGGCGTGCCGTCGACCCCGGCGATCAACACGGTGCCGGGCTTGGTGCCTGCCGATTTGAGCGCCATGGCCGCGCCAATCGCCATCTCGTCGTTGTTGGCCAGTACGGCATTGAACTCACGGCCCTGGGTCAGCCAGTCGTTGACCAGGGTCATGCCCCTGTCGCGCAACCAGGTACCCGTCTGTTCCTGCTCGATCTTGATGCCCGGGTAGTTGGCCAGCACTTCCTTCACGCCCTTGGTGCGGTTGGTGGTGGAGTTGTTCGCCAGGTCGCCGAGCAGGATCACGATCTTGCCCTTGCCGCCGAGTTTTTCGGCGATGTACTGCATTTGCAGCTTGCCGGCTTCAACGTCATCGGACGTCACCGCGACCACGTCCTTGGGCAAGTCTTTCTGGTCGGGACGGCGGTTGACGAACACCAGCGGAATTTTCGCGGCGGTGGCGGCCTTGATGATGTTGGCTGTCGAGGCGGTATCCACCGGGTTGACGATGATGGCGTCGACTTTCTGGCTGATAAAGTTCTCGACCTGGCTCAGTTGCTTGACCACATCGGCGCGGGCGTCTTCGAACTGCAGTTGCACGCCGTCGCCCTTGGGATAGGACTTGGCTTGCTTGTCCATGTCTTCGCGCAGGTAGGTGAGGAAGGTGTCATCGAAGGCGGACATGCTCACGCCCACCTTGATGTCGGCGGCCGTGGCGACGCCACTGGCGAGCAGCATCGACAGGGCCAGCGCGGTAAAACGGATCGGGGTCTTCATGAACGGTCTGTCTCCACTTTCTTGTTGGTTTTATGGACGTTGCGTTTATCAGCGCTCGGCGGGCACCCGCACCACCGGCGCGCCTGGAATGCAGCAGACCAGCGCGCCCTGGTTTTCGACGCACAGCACATTGAGGAAGGAGAAGTAGAACGGCCGGGCGCGAGGCAGTGCGCGTGGCGTGTGGGCAGGGCGTAAAACTCGCAGTACAGCGTTGAAGATTTTCATCTGACGGTACCTGGTTGTTTTTGATCTTGTTTTTGTTGAGTCGCCGGGGTCGAGCCCAAGACGTACTTTATGCAACCTGGAAAAGACTTTATTGGAAAATAATTTCCATATCAACCTGTTTTAGAATTTTATTCTATTTTTGTTGAAACCACCTGCTGGCGCTCGGCGCTGAGGCGTGCGGCGTCCAATATACGGGTGGTTTCCAACGCGTCATAGGCGTCCACGGGCAATGGGCCCTGGCCTTGCACCGCCGTTTGCAACTGCCGATAGAACTGGGTCCAGCAGCCTTTTTCAGAGGGCACTCGCTCGCGTTCCGGCCCCTGTTCGAACCAGCCCCAGCGTCGATGTTCTTCTGCGCCCCAGTGCTCGCCTTCGGTTTTCGGCGACTTGCCGGCCATCAGTGCTTCTTCCTGACCATCCAGCCCGTCAACGGTGTAACAACCCAAGGTGCCGCTGACGCGAAAACGCGGGGCCTGGCAGTTCTGCAGGGCGTTGCCCCACAAATGGGAGACCACTCCGTTGGCGTGGGTCAGGGACACGAAGAAGCCGTGATCGACGTTGGGGTGCTCAGGGGTGAATTGCAATTGCGCGAATACCTTGTCCACCGGGCCGAACAATTGCAGGGCCTGGTCCACCAAGTGGCTGCCGAGGTCGCGCAACCAGCCGCCGCCGCTGGCATTGCCCACTGCCTGCGGGCTGTAGCGTTCGACACGGGACTCGAAACGGGTGATCTCACCCAAGGCACCGGCATCGATGAGTTTGCGCAGGGTCAGGTAATCCGAATCCCAACGTCGGTTCTGATAGACGCTGAGCAGCGTACCTTGGCGTTCAGCGGCGGTGATCAAGGCCTGGGCCTGCTCGGCGTTGGCGGCGAAAGGCTTATCGCTGACCACCGCCACGCCATGTTCGATGGCTTCCAGCACTAGGGCCGGGCGGCCCTTGAGGGTGGTGGAGATGACCAGGGCATCGACGCCGGCTTCGACGATCTGGCCGATGCTGTCGAAGGCCTTGACCCCTGGCAGATCGGTATTCAGTTGCTGACGCCGCTCGGGTGAACGGGTCACCACCCCCACAAACGTGGCGCCCGGCAATGTTGCAATCAGTGGCGCATGAAAAAAGCGCCCTCCATGGCCGTAGCCGACCAGTCCGATTCGCATGAAGTCACTCCTTACTTGAAGTGGAAACCGAATCAAATGTGGGAGGGGGCTTGCCCTAATGCCAGTCAGTTAAGAAGTAGAAAGGGTAAAAAGTAACCTGTGGCGAGGGAGCTTGCTCCCGCTGGACTGCGCAGCAGTCCCATTTTTGGGGCCGCTTCGCGGCCCAGCGGGAGCAAGCTCCCTCGCCACAGGTACAGTGTTCGTCCTTAACTGACTGGCATTAGGGCTTGCCCCCGATGACAGTGGATCAGTCACCTGATTTGCCAACTGACACACCGCCATCGGGAGCAAGCCCCCTCCCACATTGACCCGGTTGCACCTGTGAAATTGTGATCAGCCGTAGAAATGCGGGCGATCCGGCAGGCTGACTTTTACAATCTGCCCACTGCCCTGCGCTTCAATACACGCATCCGCCGCCACCGCTGCGGCATAGCCATCCCACGCCGACGGCCCGCCCACCTGCCCGGCCCGCACGCTGTCAATGAACGCCTGCAATTCCACGTCATAGGCGCCGATAAACCGGTCCTTCCAATCCATCAGAATCGCATTCGACAGCTTGGCCTCGCTGCGCAGTTGCACCTGGGAAGGCTCGGGCAATTTGGCGATGCCGCTCTCCCCCACCACTTCGCACTGAATGTCGTAGCCATACTGGCAGTTGACGAACACTTCGACGTCGATGCGCGTGCCCTTGGCGGTTTCCAGCAGCACGATCTGCGGGTCGCGCAGGTGGGCCAGGGCTTTGCTGGTCTTGCGCGGGAACACCACCTGCACAGAGACGTAGTCGTCGTTGAGCAGCCAACGCAGTACATCCAGTTCGTGAATCAGGGTGTCGGTAATCGCCATGTCGGTCTTGTAGTTTTCGCCCACCGTCGGGTTGCGATGCGCGCAGTGCAGCATCAGCGGCTCGCCGATCTGGCCGCTGTCGATCACGGCCTTCAAGGCGCGATAACCTTCGTCGTAGGGGCGCATGAACCCGACTTGCACCAGGCGTTTGCCGTGGGCGACTTCGGCTTCGACGATTTTGCGGCAGCCTTCAGCGGTGACGGCCAGGGGTTTCTCGCAGAACACCGGTTTACCCGCAGCGATGGCGGCGAGCACGAACTCCTCATGGCTCGGCCCCCACGAGGTCACCAGTATGGCTTGCACCTGCGGCGAGTTGATCAGCGCGTGGCCGTCCGGGTATACCTCGGCGTCCAGCTTCAACTCGGCCACCACCTTGGCCGCCTGTTCCAGGTTGATATCGGTGACCGCCACCACCTGGCTATTGAGCAGGGTCTGGCTGCAACGACGAATATGGTCACGGCCGATGGCACCGGTACCGATCACTCCAAGCTTCAACGACATACAAACACTCCTCTTGTTATTAGTACTGCCGGGCCTTGGCCAGGTGTTCATTGAGTTTTTTCGCGGCGGCGTTGGTGCGTTCGCTGGTGGACACCTGCGCCACGCCCACCCGCCACCACGACAGGTAGCCATGGACCATGGTCTTGGGCAGTACCTTGATATCGATCAGGGTTGACACGGTTTGAGTACGCGCATCGGCCAGAGCCGCTTCAAGCTGTTCCACGCTGCTGACCTTGTAGGTCTTGCAGCCGTAAGCCGCCGCGCTCATGGCGAAATCCACCGGTACCAGGCCGCCGTCGAGCTTGCCGCTCTCGGGGTTGCGATAGCGGAACTCGGTGCCGAAGCTGTCCATGCCGTTGCCGATCTGCAGGTTGTTGATGCAACCGAAGGCCATGTTGTCGAGCAGCACCACGTTGATCTTGCGGCGCTCCTGGATCGAGGTGGCCAACTCCGAATGCAGCATCATGTAGGAGCCATCGCCGACCAGCGCGTACACCTCTTTGCTCGGCTCGGCCAGCTTCACACCTAGGGCGGCGTTGATCTCGTAGCCCATGCACGAATAACCGTATTCGACGTGGTAAGTGTTGACGCCCTTGCTGCGCCAGGCGCGCTGCAGGTCGCCAGGCAGGCTGCCGGCGGCGGCGACGATGATTGCGTCATCGGCGAGCGTCGCATTGAGCACGCCGAGCACTCGGCTTTGGGTCAGGCATGAGCCGGTCAGCTCGATGAATTCGCGCAGTACCGCGCGGTCCAGGTGGTCGTCGACTTCGGGGACGAAGTCATCACCGTGGTATTCGACCTGATGCACGCGCTCCACTTCGGCATCCAACTGCGCCTTGGCGTCAGCAATCTGCTCGCCCCAGCCGGAACGGTAATCACCGAGGGCATCGGCCAACGCTTCGAGGGCAACCTTGGCGTCGGCCAGCACTTGCACGCCGTCGAGTTTCAACGCATCGCCGGGGCAGATATTAAGGTTGAGAAACTTTACCTCGGCGTGCTTGAACAGCGATTTGGACGACGTGGTGAAGTCGGTATAACGGGTGCCGATGCCGATGATCAGATCCGCCTCGGGTGCCAGCAGGTTGGCCGCCAGGCAGCCGGTCTCACCAATGCCGCCAACGTTCAGCGGGTGGCTGGACACCACTGCGCTCTTGCCCGCCTGGGTTTCGGCGAAGGGAATATCGAAGCGCTCGGCGAAGGCCTGCAACGCGGCATTCGCGCCGGAGTATTTAACCCCGCCACCGCAGATGATCAGCGGCTTGCGCTTGCCGCTGAAGGCCGCCAGCGCATCGCCAAGCATCGCGGCGGTGGCTGGGCGACGTTCGATACGGTGCACGCGCTTTTGCAGGAAGTAGTCGGGATAGTCCCAGGCTTCGGCCTGCACGTCCTGGGGCAGCGCCAGGGTCACCGCGCCGGTTTCGGCGGGGTCGGTGAGCACGCGCATGGCCTGGATCGCCGCCGTCATCAGCTGCTCGGGGCGGTTGATACGGTCCCAGTATTTGCTCACGCAGCGGAACGCATCGTTGGTACTGATGCTCAAGTCGTGGAACTGTTCGACCTGTTGCAGCACCGGGTCCGGTTGACGGCTGGCATAGACATCGCCCGGCAACAGCAGCAACGGAATACGGTTGGCCGTCGCGGTCGCCGCAGCGGTGAGCATATTTGCCGCGCCGGGCCCGACCGATGCGGTACACGCGTAGATCTTGCGCCGCAGGTGCTGCTTGGCGAAACCGATGGCAGCGTGGGCCATGCCCTGCTCGTTACGGCCCTGATGCACCACCAGGTCGCCGCTGTCCTGCTCCAGCGCCTGGCCCAGGCCCAGCACATTGCCGTGGCCGAATATCGTGAACACCCCGGCGACGAATTTGCTCTGCACGCCATCGACTTCGATGTATTGGTTATCCAGGAACTTCACCAGGGCCTGGGCCATGGTCAGTCGGGTTGTGGTCATGTCGCGCCCCTTAACGTTTTTGCAGGTGGGCGATGCTTGCCCCCAAGGCCTGCTGGATATCCGCCAGCTCATGCACGCTTGTGGCAAACGGCTCGAACGACAGGTAGCCGCTGTAGCCAGTGCTGAGCAAGGTGTCGATCTGCGCGGCATTACCGAGGATGTCGCCCTCGCCCACCAGTACGCGGTGGCCGTCGCGGATCGAATTGAGCGGCGCCTCGGCATCTTCCACGCCGGAGATGTGCACCAGCCCGGTCAGCTCAGGGAAGAACTCGTGCTCGCCGGCCAAGTGATGATGGAAGGTGTCGTGCACCAGGCGGAACACATCCAGGCCGCCGATGGACTGGATCGCGTCTACCGCTACGCGCTTGCGGCGCATGGCGCATTCTTCGAAGCCCAGCGGTTCGATAAAACCGAGAATCCCGTGCTCGCGCAGGATCGGCGCCAACTCGCTTAACGCCGTGCGCAAACCGGCGGCGCGCTGGGCTTCGTTGCGGCTGTCGCCGGGCTCGTTGAACGGGCACATCACCAGGCCTTGGGCGCCACATTCCCGGGCATAGGTAGCCAGCTCGATCGCTTGGGCCCGGCGCTGGTCATTCCACAC
This sequence comes from Pseudomonas sp. R4-39-08, assembly GCF_003852275.1. Lineage (NCBI taxonomy): Bacteria > Pseudomonadati > Pseudomonadota > Gammaproteobacteria > Pseudomonadales > Pseudomonadaceae > Pseudomonas > Pseudomonas sp. R4-39-08. The sequence continues at coordinate 2,763,796 of NZ_CP027733.1, read as the reverse complement.
ATCAAAGGGGTACAGCGCGTTGATCGACAGCACCTTAATGCCCTGGGCCGCGCACAATTGGCGCACGCGGCTGGCCGGGGCGCCGTATTCGATCTGGCGGTCCTTGAGGTCATTGCGGATCTCGATGGCGTCGCACTTCAAGGCCACGGCCAACTGGATGAAATCCGGCAGGGACAGGTTGGGGGCGACCATGCGGTTAAGGGCAAAACGTAACGGCGACTTCATTGTTGTTGTTCTCCGTGCAAAACCGTTCAGAGGTCCAGCAGCCAACTGTGCTGCGGGTCGTTATGGAAGTGCCAGGCACGCTTGGGGCCGGCCATGACATTCAGGTAATACGACTCGTAGCCGTACGGCACGCTGACCGGGTGATAGCCCTTGGGCACCACCACCAGGTCACTGTTTTCCACGGCCATGGCCTGGTCGATACTGCGATCGTCGGTGTACACCCGCTGGAACACGAAGCCCTGGGGCGGGTTGACCTGGTGGTAGTAGGTTTCTTCCAGAAAGCTCTGGTGCGGCAGGTCATCAAGGTCGTGCTTGTGCGGCGGGTAGCTCGACGAATGCCCGGACGGCGTGCGCACTTCCACCACCAGCAGCGAATGCGCCGGCTCGCTGTCGGGCAGGATGTCGCACACGTAGCGGGTGTTGGCGCCCTTGCCACGCACGCTGCGCTTGCACTGCTCCGGGCGGATCAGGCGCGGTGTGTAACCGCTCGCACCGGGCGCGGCGCAGACAGCGATCTGCACGTCACTCAAGGCGCTGACCTGGGCCTGGGTGCCCGGCGGCAGGTAGGCGGCGAACGGGGATTTGTCCTCGAACACCGATTGACGGTCCCCCAGGTTCTGCCAGTCGAAGCCCTCGCCTTCGATATTCACCCGGCCGCTGAGCAGCACCAGGCATAGCTCCTTATCACCGGCGCTTACCGGCAGGGTTTCGCCCAGGCTCAGGCGGTAGGCGCTAAAGCCCACATACTCCAGGCGCCCGGCTTCCAGGGCGACCATCGTCTGCCCACGTTTATTGCTCTTGACCAGCAAGCTCATGGTTAAGTCCTCTCGTTGAGCAGCGCACGCAAGGTGTCATAGCCCTTTTTTGCATAGATGTAGCTGGGCGCCACGGCCGGGTCCTGCTCGGCCTCGACCACCAGCCAGCCGGCGTAGTTGGCGGCCAACAGCACATCGAGCAATTCGGCAAAGTCGATATCGCCATCGCCGGGTACGGTGAAGGTGCCGTTGACGATGCAGTCGGGAAAGCTCCACATTTGGTTGCGCGCCAGCTGCACCACGGGTTTGCGCACGTCCTTGAAATGCACATGGCAGATGCGCTCGATGTGTTTGCGCAGCACCTCAAGGGGTTCGCCGCCGCCCATGTAGCAGTGGCCCGAATCGAACAGCAGGCCGACTTCCGGGCCGGTGCGTGCCATCAACTGATCGATATCCTCGGGGGATTCGACATAGGCGCCCATATGGTGGTGGTAGGCCAGGCGCACGCCCTGGGACAGGGTGAACCGCGCCAGTTCGGTGAGTTTGTCGGCATAGGCCTGCCACGCCTGTTCACTGTGAAAACGCGGGCGCTCGATCAAACGGATGCGCGAACCCTGGATCGAATCGGCCACTTCGCCATACACCAATACGCTCGCGCCGTTCTGTTTGAGCAACTCGACGTGGCCGGCGATGGCCTCGATTTCTTCAGCCACCGAACGACGCGCCAGGCGGCTGGAATACCAGCCGGACACCAGCGCCAGGTCGTAGGGGCGCAGTACGTCGGCGACACCTTTGGCGTCCTTGGGGAATTTGCCGTTGAGTTCAAAACCTTCGTAGCCGATTTCCTTGCCTTCGCTCAAGGCGGTGCTCAGCGGCGTTTCACCGCCGAGGGCCGGCAGGTCGTCGTTGCTCCAGGAGATCGGGTTGATGCCAATTCGGATTGCGGGCATGGCTGCACCTTTATTGTTTTCAGGTATCACTGAGATCTGCTTTCTGCTTTATGTGGGAGGGGGCTTGCTCCCGATAGCGGAGTGTCAGGCAACACTTCTGTAACTGAACTATCGCTATCGGGAGCAAGCCCCCTCCCACATTGGAGTTGCATTGCACATTTAGACCTGTGATCAGGTTCGGGCACTGCGCCAGGCGTTGATGAGCTGTTCGAACGTGGCCTGGACTTGCTGAATCAGAACCTCATCATCGATCTCTCCCGCCATCCACGCGCGGCTCGGTTCCTGGAAGATCGTGCGGCCCACGGCAAACCCTCGGCAGGTTGTACTCTGGCTGGCTTGCCGGAAGCCATCGGCGAGGCATTCGGCCGAGGCGTTCAGGCCCAACAGCACCACGCCCCGGCAGTACGGGTCACGTTCTTCGATCAGTTCGTCGAGCTTTTTCCAGTCCTCGGCCGATTGCGCCTCGATCTTCCACCACGCCGGGTAGATGCCCAGGTTGTACAGGCGCTTGAGGCTGCGGTAGAGCACGTCAGGATAGGTCGAGGGGTGATCCTTGGGCGGGATGACCTCCAGCAGCAGTTCATGCCCGCTGACAATCGACGCCTCGTACACCGCCTTGAGCTGCGCTTCCTGTTCCAGGCGCAGCAGCGGCGCGTCATCGGGATGAAATTGCACCAGGCACTTGATGATCTGTTCCTGAGGCCAGGCGATCAGGTTGCTGCCGATGGAGCGGCCATGCTCGAACGCCAAGGGCCGCGAGTTCTGCACTTCCACCGGGCGGGCGATCCACCAGCCGCGGCCGCTGGCCGCGTTGAGCGCGTCCTGGCCGAAGCGCTGGTCGGCGAGCAGGCCGACGTCGGCTTCAATGCCTTGATCAGCCAGTTTTTTCTCGACGCGTTCGATGGCCTGAATAAACAGTTGCTTGGCATCACTGATGCGCGCCAGATCCTGGCCGCCGCGTTGAGCCAGGTCCACCAGCTGCCAGCGGTGGTCGAAGGCGAACACGAACAGTTGCTTCCAGGTTTTGCGCGGCACGCTGACGCGATGCAGGCGTTGCAGGGTCGCGTCCTGGTCCGGCCGGGTAATCGGCACCGGGCTGTTGAACAGGTATTCCAACTCGACAGGTGTGGGCATGGCCGGCGCGCAGGCGTGGCGCGACACCACCAGGCCGCCGCAGGCATTGGCCAACTGGCTGCAACGCTCATCGGTTGCGTCGTTGAGCCAGCCACTGAGGAAGCCCGACATAAACGCATCGCCGGCGCCCAACACATTGAGCACTTCCACGCGCACGCCGGGGTAGATCGCCCCATCTTCCAGGCGCTCCGGGATAGCGCCATGGATCACCGTGCAGCCCTGTGGGCCGAGCTTGACCACCAGGGTGGCGGGGGTCAGTTCACGCACTTTGCGCAGTGCGATGAGCAAGTCTTGACTGCCGCCGGCGATCAGGAATTCTTCTTCGGTGCCGACGATCAGGTCGAAGCGCGGCAGGATCTTCTGTACATGCTCGCTGACCTGCTGGTCGGCGACGAAACGGGTCTCGCCATCAGCCTTGCCGGCCAAGCCCCACAATACCGGGCGGTAATCGATGTCGAGCACGCGCTTGACGTTGTGCCGGGCCGCGTAATCCAGCGCCTGAATGCTGGCCTTGTACACGCCATCGGTAGAGAAATGCGTGCCGGTGATCAGCAGCGCCTTGCTGGAAGCAATGAGGGCTTCGCTGATGTCTTCGGCGCGCAGGGCCATGTCGGCGCAGTTTTCGCGGTAGAACACCAGGGGAAAGGTTTCGCGGTCCTTGAGGCCGAGCAGCACCAAGGCGGTGAGGCGCTCCGGGTCGACCTTGACCGCGCTGACGTCGCAGCCTTCACGGGCCAGGGATTCCAGGAGGAAGCGGCCCATGTGGTCGTCGCCCACGCGGCTGAGCATGGCCGACTTGAGCCCCAGCCGTGCGGTGCCGAAGGCGATATTGGCGGAAGAACCGCCGAGGTATTTGGCGAAGCTGGTCACATCCTCAAGCCGCGCCCCCACTTGCTGCGCATAGAGGTCGACGCCCAGGCGTCCGAGGCAAATCAGATCCAATTGACGCCCACTGGCAAAACGAGTCTGGCCCATGCTGGCTCCTGTTATTTTTATCAGCCTGCGTTGTGCCGCCGTGGCGACGGCAAACGCTCTTGGTGGGAGCAGACTAGAACGTCCGGCGGTCGCAATCAATATTTATTCCATAATTATTTTTAGTGGAATATTTTTTCCAATAAGCCAGCATAATGCTGCGGCAGCCGTCGTGCATCGTTTCAGCAGCCCAGGCGGGCCTTGATGCCGAGGTATTTTTTTGCGCCTACCCTGTAGACTTGCGCCACCCATCAGCGCACCAGACGAACACGCCAGAAGGATTGCCCATGTCCCGCACCGATCCCGAGACCCACCTGGAAGATACGATCGCCAGCCCTCCGATCAATGCCGAACGCCTGTTGCAGCTGATCACCGACGAATACGAAAGCCTGCCGCGCCAACTCAAGCGCATCGCCAGCTACATGAGCCAGCAGAGCGACCGGATCATGGTCGACCGCATCAGCGACATCGCCCGTGAATGCGAAGTGCATCCCTCGGCCATCGTGCGCTTCTCCCAGCGGTTCGGGTTCAGCGGGTTCAGCGAGATGCAGGCGCTGTTTCGCGAGGCGTATACCCACAAGACCACCCCGGTGCAGAACTACCAGCAGCGCATCCGCAGCATGATCGCCAACAAGTCGCAGAAGGCCAGCGGCGGCGACCTGGCGCGTGAATGCGTCAACGCGACGCTGTCGGGCATCGAACGCCTGGGGATGGAACTCGACGACGTGGCCTTCGACAAGGCCGTCGACCTGGTGGTGAATGCCGACAATATCTACGTGGTCGGCGTGCGCCGCTCATTCGCGGTGGCCGATTACCTGGTTTACAACCTGCAGCACACCAACAAGCGTATCCACCTGATCTCGGGCCTGGGCGGCAGCTACCGCGAACAGATGCGCAGCGTGCGCGCCAATGACTTGGTCATCGCCATCAGCTTCACGCCCTACGGCAAAGAGACCCAGCACTGCCTGCGCATCGCCCAGCATCATCAGGCCAAGACCCTGATCATCACCGACAGCAACCTGTCGCCCCTGGCCAAGCGGGCAAACGCGGTGTTATTGGTCAATGAAGGCTCGTCGTTCGCCTTCCGCTCACTGAGCGCAACGTTGTGCCTGTGCCAGGCATTGTTCATTGCGGTGGCGTATCGCTTGGAACTGAAGGTGGATGAGATTCACGAGCAAGTCGGGTTCGACGACTGAAGCGGGCTCACCGCAAACCAAATGTGGGAGGGGGCTTGCTCCCGATGGCGGTGTGTCAGTCGCTTGCAGCATCGACTGTTCCACCGCCATCGGGAGCAAGCCCCCTCCCACATGGGACCGAGTAATGCTCGGGTTTAGTGCATGAAAATTGCGATCAGGATGATCAACGGAATTGGAATGCCGAGGAACCACAGCAGTAATGAGCGCATCATGTTCTCCTTGAATTAACGAACGTAGGTTTCGGTTTCGACGTACACCACAGCATCGCGGCGGCGACCGCCGAAGGTGGCGGCGAAGCTGGCGAAGAACGCGCCGATCAGCAGGGCAACGAAGGTCCACAGCGATGTGTAGGCAGCCACTTTGGCGGCTGTGTCAGCGGCTTGCTTGGCTTTGACCTTGGCATCTTCGATGGCTTTGCGGGCATCGCCATACACCTTGTCGATACGCGCTTCGGCATCGGCCTGGCTGAGGTTGGTGCGCTGGCTGATCAACTGGGCCAGGTAGGTACGGTCTTCCGGTGCGAGTTGGCCATCATTGCTCAGGGTACGAGCGAAGATGCGACCGACCACGGCATGGGCGGCGTCATCGCTGACAGCTGCAGGGCGATCGTCGCGGAACAGGCTGTCGACGTAGTAGCCGAAATCACCGCTGTGTGCGCCTTTTGCTGCGTTGCCGGCGGCTTGAGTCATGCTGCTGGCGGCACCCGAGGCAACGCTGGCACCGGCTTTCACGCCGCCGCTGACCACACTGCTGACCGAACCGACCACCAGCATCGCGGTGATCAGCGTCGCCACTGCCCAGGCCAGGAACCCATGAGCGGTGTCGCGAAAGTACACTTCATCGCCATGCATATTGGCCCACTTCACGCGCAACCGGCCGGCAATATAGCCGCCCAGGCCCGACGCGACGATTTGGGTGAAAGCCAGCCAGACAATCGTGGAAATGCCAAGCCCCTTGGCACTCATGCCGCTGTCGGCCCACGGCGATACCGCCGAAAAGCCCAGGCCGAAGCCCAGCAGCACCAGGATCAAGGACAGCGCAGCCGCCGCAGCGGCACCAGCAAAAATCGCCCCCCAGGAAACCCCGGAGAGCGCGCTCGACTCTTGCAGCGTGGATGAGGATGTGATCATTGTTGTTTTGCTCCAGGCATGAAAAATAGTGTTACAAGTCTCAAAAAGGACAGTGCAGGCAGCGTGCCAGCGCAAACAAAAAATAAAATCCTTATATTTCAGCAAGTTAACTAAATTGAACTTCCTAAAGTCATGCAAGTTGCAAGAATTGCCTATAGAGAGCGGGCGTTATGCATTCTCTGTGGGAGAGGGCTTGCTCCCGATAGCGGTGTATCAGTTAAGCATTGACAGAATGACCCACCGCTATCGGGAGCAAGCCCCCTCCCACACTGAATTGGGCAAGGCTTGGAAGTACCGGTTTTGGGTAGATGAAGTTTTATTTAGGAAACATTCAGCTACTTCTTGGCAAAATGTCCGCACTTCTAGTGTGAACGCTCACCAGGTAATCCTATGACCCGCATTTTGACCATCGAGGATGACGCCGTAACGGCCCGCGAGATCGTCGCCGAGCTGAGTAGCCATGGACTGGACGTAGACTGGGTGGACAATGGCCGCGAAGGCCTGGTCCGAGCCGTGAGTGGTGATTACGATCTGATCACCCTCGACCGCATGTTGCCCGAACTGGATGGCCTGGCCATCGTCACCACCCTGCGCACCATCGGGGTGTCGACGCCGATCCTGATGATCAGCGCCCTCTCCGACGTCGACGAACGCGTGCGCGGACTGCGCGCCGGCGGCGATGACTACCTGACCAAGCCCTTCGCGTCCGATGAAATGGCCGCCCGCGTCGAGGTACTGCTGCGGCGTAAAAGCACTGTCAAGGAATTCGAAACCGCGCTGCGCGTGGCCGACCTCGAATTGAACCTGATCAGCCGCGAAGCCAGCCGCGCCGAGCAGCCGCTGAGCCTGCTGCCCACCGAGTACAAGTTGCTCGAATTCCTGATGCGCAACACCGGGCAGATCCTGTCGCGGATGATGATCTTCGAGGAAGTCTGGGGCTATCACTTCGACCCCGGCACCAACCTGATCGACGTGCACATAGGTCGCCTGCGCAAGAAAATCGACCCACCGGGCCTGCCGCCGCTGATCCGCACGGTACGAGGCTCGGGCTATGTCATTGCTGAACCCCTCTAAGGGCTGGCGCTCTTCCAGCAGCCGCTTGCTGGCGCTGTACAGCTCGCTGTTCGTGGCGTGGAGCTGCATCCTCATGGGGGTGCTGTATTACGAGGTGTCGGGGTATCTGAGCGACCTGTCGCGCCATTCGCTGATGCAGCGCCAGCATTTGTTCCAGCATTTCGACGGAGAAGAACTGGTCGACGCACTGACCACCAGCATGACCTTCGATATGAAGGGCGTGGATGCCTATGGCCTGTTCGACGAGCAGTTTCGTCCCTTGAGCGGGCCGATCCGCGCCGTACCGCCCGACCTGCCCCTGGATGGCAAGATCCACGCCCTGGCCAACTGCGTCGACTCCGATGACCCGAAACTGCCCAAGGACAGCTGCGACGCCGTGGCCACCCACACCGAAGACGGCCGTTGGCTGGTGCTGGTGCGCGCCAACGGTTCGTTGTTCGGGGTGACCCGGATCATCTGGCATGCCCTGCTGTGGGCCGTGTCATTGACCATCATCCCTGGCGCCGCCGGCTGGCACCTGCTGCGTCGGCGTCCGCTGCGCCGCATTCGCGGGATCCAGGCCAGCGCCGAAGCCATCGTCGCCGGCGACTTGACGCACCGCCTGCCCCTGTCCGACCGGCGCGACGAGCTGGATATGCTCGCGGCCATCGTCAATGCCATGCTCGACCGCATCGAAAAACTGATGAACGAGGTCAAGGGCGTGTGCGACAACATCGCCCACGATTTGCGCACCCCGCTGACGCGCCTGCGCGCGCAGCTGTACCGCATCAAGCAGCAAGCGGAGGAAGACTCGGCCCATGCGGTGAAACTCGATGACGCGATTGCCGAAACCGACACGCTGATGGCACGTTTTCGCGGATTACTGCGCATTTCCGAACTGGAAGACCACCAGCGTCGTTCAGGTTTTTTGCTGATGGACCCACTGCTGCTGTTACGCGAACTGCACGACTTCTACCTGCCCCTGGCAGAAGAAGGTGAGTTGGAACTGGTGCTGCAGACCCCGGACTCACTACCCTGGATTACCGGCGACCGCGCCCTGTTGTTCGAGGCCCTGGCCAACCTGCTGAGCAATTCGATCAAATTCACCCCGCCCCAAGGCAAGGTGATCCTGCGTGCGGTCAATGACCTGGGCAGCACGCGGATCGACGTCCTCGACTCCGGGCCGGGCATTCCGGCCGCCGAACGCGCGTCGGTGTTCCAGCGCTTTTACCGGGTCGATGAAAGTGATCAGCAAGGCGGTTTTGGCCTGGGCCTGTCGATTGTCGCGGCGATCATCAACCTGCACGGCTTCAAGCTGGAGGTCGGCACCAGCGAACTGGGCGGCGCACGGCTTGTACTGGAATGCCGCCAGCAGTTGATGCCTGAATAAATCCTGTGAACGCACGCCGATCCAATGTGGGAGGGGGCTTGCCCTAATGCCAGTCAGTTAAGCGTACACCGCCGTCTGTAGGAGCGAGCTTGCTCGCGAAAAACGTCAACGATAACGCGTGCTTTCTGAATGAACGCGGTGCCTGTGAGTTTTTCGCGAGCAAGGGCTAGCCGCCCGCCTCGTTCCTACAAAAAGCCTTAACTGACTGGCATTAGGGCTTGCCCCCTCCCACACAAGCCCTTTTCCACATTGCTGCCAAGCCATTCAGTCCTACAGCACAGCCCCCATCGCCTTGATCAACACCGGGTCGCGCGCGTAGATATCCGGCGCGTACACCAGACTGCCCTGGCGATCCACTTCCACCGTCCAATAGCCCAGCAGCACCGGTACCGGCGTGGCCAGCCTGAATTCATGGGTCACGCCGGTGGCCAGCAACTCGTCGGTGCGCGTGCGCTCGGCCGGGCTGACCAGCAGGTCGCGCAATAACAACGGTTGCTCAACGCGCACGCACCCCGAGCTGAACGCCCGTGGCCCCTTGGTAAACAGCGGCTGGCTCGGCGTGTCGTGCAGGTACACCGAATACGGGTTGGGAAAGCGCATCACGATCTTGCCCAACGGGTTACGCGGCCCCGCCTCCTGGCGCAGCAAAATATTGCCGGGTTGCGCCCAGTCGACCTGCTCGGGCGCCAGCGGGTGCCCTTCGGCGTCGAGCACTTGCAGGTTCTGCTGGCGCAGATATTCCGGGTTGAGGCGGATGGCCGGCAGCTTGTCCTCGCGCATGATGGTAGGTGGAATGGTCCACGTGGGGTTGAGGGTCAACCGCGTGATACGCGACTTGAGCAACGGCGTCTGGCGCTCGGCGCGGCCCACTTGCAGGCGGGTTTGCCACACCGGAATGCCGCTCTGGTACACGCTCAGTTGCGCGGCCGCGACGTTGACCACCACGCCTTCGGGCTCCAGGTCCTGGGCCAGCCAGCGGAACCGCTCGAGGTTGATGCGCAACTGGTCGCGGCGCATCGCCGGACTGATATTGAGTTCGGCCACGGTGCCGGCGCCGATCACCCCGTCGGACTGCAAGGAATGGCTGAGCTGGAAGGCCTTGACCGCAGCGACCAGTTCGGCGCGGTACTGCTTGGCGCTGCCCTTGGGTTCCTGGGTCAGGTAACCGCCGCTGTAGAGCCGACGCGCCAGTTCCGGCACCCGTGGGTCTTCCATGCCGGGGCGCAACAGCGGCCCGTCGCCGACCGCCTCCCAATGCGGCAACGGCTGCTGGCGCACGCTGGAATAGGCATTACGCAAGCTGCGATACAAATCCGCGCTGGGCCGCGCCTGGTCGAACGCCTGGGCCATGTCCTGCAGGCCGGTGGCGGCGAAGGCAAGCAACGCGGTGTTTGGATCGACGGCCGGCGGTTGGGCGTGCCACAGCGGTTCGAAGCGCGACTGCTGCAGACGCCCGTAATGCAAGTCCTGCAGGGCTTGCAGGTACTGCTGACTGACTGCGATATCGCTGCACAGCACGTTGGCCGTGGCATCTGCGCTGGGCAAGCTATAGTGGGTGGGGTCCAGGCCGTCGTCGGCCAGCATCAGCAATTGGCTGTGCAAGGCTTGCCGGCGCGCATCATCCGACCACAGCGGCGTGTCGCCCTGCTGCTGGTAAAAGGCTTGCAGACGCAATTGCGCGGTGGCATCGATACGCGGCGCGAGCTGGGGACAGACACTGGGCAACTGCGCCAGCGCCTGTTGCAGCGGTGCCAGCTCAACCGGGGCAGGCGTCGTGACCGGCAGCGGTTCCACCGGCAGCGCTTCGGCTGTGGCGACCAGTGGTGTAACGAGCAGGCAAATGCTCAAGTAACATGCGTGTTTTTTGAACAATTGACTTAGCTCCACTCCACAGCGGGGAATCGACTGTAGATGCTGACTTTTATCCGCCGGCTCGGTATCACCAAACTGGGCTTGATCACCGGGAGCCTGGCGTTACTGAGCAATGTTGCGCTCGCCGCCAATGGCCCCCCTCCTTCTTTGTATAGCAGCCTGGCGCGCTCGGCTCCAGAACTCAATCCCATCGTGCTCAAAAGCGCCTTGAACGCGGTGCAGTGCGCGGTCAGTAATGGCGAGGAACGTTCCGATCGCCTGGCAGTGATTGACTACTCCCAGCCCTCGACCGCCCGTCGGCTGTGGATCTTCGATCTGCGCAAAAAAACCTTGGTCCTGCGCGACCTGGTGGCCCACGGTGCCAAATCCGGGGAAAACTTCGCCACCGCGTTCTCCAATCTCGAAGGCAGCCACCAGTCCAGCCTGGGCCTGTTCCGCACCCAGGAAAGTTACCTCGGCACCCACGGCTACTCGCTGCGCATGGACGGCCTGGAGCCCGGTTTCAATGACCTGGCCCGCGACCGCGCCATTGTGATTCATGCCGCAGACTACGTCAGCCCGTTGTGGAGCAAGCGCGAAGGCCGTATCGGCCGCAGCCAGGGCTGCCCGGCGGTGCGCCCGCAAGTCGCGCGCCAAGTGGTGGACAAGCTCAAGGACGGGCAGTTCATGTTCTCCTGGTACCCCGACCAGCGCTGGTTGAAGTCTTCGACCTATCTCAATTGCAAACCCCAACAGGTGGCGAGTAGTCGTACAATCCGTGGCGGATAGCCTGTCCCCACCGATAAAAGAGAGCGTCGCATGCTTCTACATAAATCCACCTGGATCGAGATCGGGCAGTTTCTGGAGCGCAGCCGCACGGTGGTGATCCCCATCGGCTCCAACGAACAGCACGGCCCCACCGGCCTGCTGGGCACCGACTGGATGTGCCCGGAGATCATCGCCGTCGAGGCGCAGAAGAATGCCGACATCCTGGTCGGCCCCACCTTCAATATCGGCATGGCCCAGCACCACCTGGGCTTTCCCGGCACCATCTCGCTGCGCCCTTCCACTTTTATTGCCGCGATCGGCGACTGGGTGCGCTCACTGGCCGGGCATGGTTTCGACAAGATCCTGTTCCTGAACGGGCACGGCGGCAATATCGCTACCATCGAAGCGGCATTTTCCGAGCTCTATGCCGAAGCCAGCTATGCCCGCCGCCCGGCCGGCTTCGCGCTGAAGCTGGTCAACTGGTGGGATTTGGAGGGCGTCACCGACCTGGCGCAGCGCCAGTTCCCGGTGGGCCATGGCAGCCACGCGACACCGTCGGAGATCGCCGTGACGCAATGGGCCTATCCGGACTCGATCAAGTCAGCCGATTACGCGCCGAAAATCGCCAACACCGGCCCGATCCGCGAGGCACTGGACTTCCGCGCCCGCTTCCCCGACGGGCGCATGGGCTCGGACCCGGCATTGGCGACGGTGGAAAAAGGCGGTGAATTGGTGGCGTTGGCAGCGCAAGGGCTGGTCAAGACCGTGAACAGCTTCAGCAACGAAGCAAAGCCCTGAATCGAACGCCATCCAAATGTGGGAGGGGGCTTGCTCCCGATAGCGGTGGGTCAGCTACAGTTTTGCTGACTGACACACCGCCATCGGGAGCAAGCCCCCTCCCACATTTGGGTCAGTGTGATCCTGGATTACTGGCAATCCTGCGCCGCCTGCTCGAGCCGCGACGGCTTGAGTGCCGAAGCCAGGGGCTTGCGCTCATACAGGAACACCTTGGTGCCGTCCTGGGATTTGTAGGCTTCCAGCACATCATCGGCCGCGATCTTGCTGGTCAACAGCACCTTGGCGTGGCGTGAGTTCTGGGTCACGGTCGAGGTGATGCCGTGCTTTTCAAGCTTGGGCAATACGCATTGCACATAGCCTTCGGGGGTCTTGGTGGTTTGCAGTGTCAGCGAGGGGGCATTGGGCGCCGTGATACAACCGGTCAGCAGCAGCGAAGCAAAGGCCAGGGCCGGGGCGAAAAAAGAGCGCATAAACATTCCTGAAAATAACAGATAGGTTTCCATCGGCCCGCGTATCAACCGGCGCGGACCAAGGCTTTTAGCGACGCATCGAACTGCTTCAAGGCATCTTGTTGTACATCTCGCTGCTGCGAGATCTGCGCGGCGATCTCGAGTGCTGACTTGTCATGCACCCACACCGACGGCACCTGCTTATCCACCGAGCCTTCGGCCTTGGCGATGTATTGCAGGTCGGCGTCATAGAACCGCGCGGTAAAGCGCGCCTCGACCACGTCATTACGCGGGGTCAGCAGCTGGCTATGGGTATCGAGCACCACCACCACGTCCGGATGCGCCTGCACCAAGTCATCCAGGCTGCCGTAGACAGTCACCGAGACAAACGCGCCTTGCAGCGAATGCATCAGCCAGTCGATGGCCAGTTCCGGATCGGAGCTGTTGACGAACGCCTCGCGAATGCGTGCATCCAGGGCATCCTTGGCGCCATTGAGCGCCATGGCGTGGTAGCGCTCGAGGTAGCTGAGGTTGTCGCGCGTGTTTTCGCTGTACAACACCCCCACCGACTGCGCGCGCTGCAGGGAGTCTACGCTAGCGGCGAGTGGCAGCAAATGGCCCGTACGCAGCTCATCGGCAATCGCCGGGTTGGCCAGCACCGCAGTGCCGAGCATCAGGGTCATCAAAGCCAGCTGGATTATTGTCCTCATCGCGCAGTTCCTTGAGCAGCGTTTCGATGAGCGGATTCTGCGCCTTTGCCATAAAAACAGAACTTGTGATCCTTGATGGTGACTATCATTTGAACCGATAGTGTCAGGCAGCCCAGCCCCATAAAACCTATAAGGACCATGCCATGAAGCCTCACCAGAAAACCTTCGACCGCATCCGCGAAGCCGTATTGCCGGAGTTTCGCGAGCGGGTCGCCGATTACCTGGTCGAATATGAAAATGTGCTGCTGAACGAGGCCAGTGGCGCCGACGAACAAGCCTCCAGTGCCCAGCAGCTGCGTGGCTACCTGCGCGGCTTGAATACCACGCGCGTGCTGGGCATGGCGGACTGGGAAGACCTGGACCGGCGCGTCGCGCAAATCAACGAAAGCGCTACACCCCAAGGCGTGGCTGGTTGACCCACGCCTGCACCGACGGCCTTTGCCACTGACGCCGCGCGTACGCCACCCGCTGCGTCAGTGACAACTCCCTGGCGGAAATTATAGGCGCTCGCATCCAAGGCTGATTTCGCGCCCTGCGCGACACGGCAAAGTGCTGATTAATGTTATAGGATAACACCTCTTCTTCGCCTAGCCTTGTGAACCGCCCCATGACTGATGCCGTTGCGCTACGCCCACGCCTGCTTTCCATCGACGCCCTGCGCGGCCTGGTGATCCTGTTCATGTTGCTCGACCACGTGCGCGAAACCTTCCTGCTGCACCGCCAGGTGGGCGACCCGATGAGCATCGACACGACCGAGCCGGCGCTGTTTTTCAGCCGTACCCTCGCCCATTTGTGCGCGCCGGTGTTTGTGCTGCTCACCGGTTTGTCGGCCTGGCTGTATGGGCAGAAATACCAGGGCCGGCGCGCGGTGTCGGCGTTTTTGTTCAAGCGAGGGCTGTTTCTGGTGGTGTTGGAGTTCACGCTGGTCAACTTCGCCTGGACCTTCCAGTTGCCGCCCAGTGTGATTTACCTGCAGGTGATCTGGGCGATTGGCGTGAGCATGCTCGCCCTCGCCGCGCTGGTGTGGTTACCGCGCCCGTTGCTGATCACCCTGGCGCTGGCGATCATCGCCGGGCATAACCTGCTCGATGGCGTGCATTTCGCGCCCGGATCGGCCTTGCAGATTGCCTGGTCGATCCTGCATGAGCGCAGTTGGATCGAGGTGTCCGATACCCTGCGCCTGCGCGTGACGTACCCGGTGCTGCCGTGGATCGGCGTGATCGCCCTGGGCTACGGCCTCGGCCCATGGTTTGCGAATGCCGCCCTGCCCGCCGTGCGCCAGCGTTATTTGCTGCTGGCGGGTGCCGGTGCGTTGCTGGGTTTCGTGCTGTTGCGGGCGGCCAACGGCTATGGCGAAAAACCCTGGCAGGCCTATGACAGCGGCGTGCAGACATTGATGAGCTTTTTCAACATCACCAAATACCCGCCTTCGCTGTTGTTCCTGGCGTTGACGCTGGGCATCGGCCTGCTATTGCTGTTGGCATTCGAACGGGCCGGGCAGAAACGCTGGATCAGCATCCTTGCGGTATTTGGCGCGGCGCCGATGTTCTTTTATCTGTTGCACCTGTATGTGCTCAAACTGTTGTATGTCGCTGCCATCGCGTTGTTTGGGTTGAATCACGGCAATTACTTCGGTTTCGACAGCATGGGCGCCGTGTGGTTGGCGGCGTTCGCCTTGCCCCTGGCGTTGTATGTACCGGTGCGCTGGTTTGCCGGGCTTAAGGCGCGGCGCAGGGATATCACTTGGCTCAAATATTTTTGAGGCAATGACTCAGGGTCGTTCGAATTGGCGGCGTAGCGCTTCGATTTGCTCACGGCGAACGCAACCCTGCAGATGATCATTGACCATCCCCATCGCCTGCATCAACGCATACATCGTGGTCGGTCCGACAAAGGTCCAGCCACGTTTCTTCAGCGCCTTGGACAGTCGCACCGAAGCCGGTGACGTCGGGTTGGCCGTCCAGTACGCCATGTCCACCAGCGCCGGGCGCTCCTCGGGGTCGGGCTCGAAAGACCACACCCAGCGCGCCAGGGAACCGGTCTCGCTGACCAGCTCACAGGCGCGGCGCGCGTTGTTGATCGTGGACAGGATCTTCGCCCGGTTACGCACGATACCGGGGTCGTTCATCAAGCGTTCGATCTGCGCCTCGCCGTACTGCGCGACCTTGTGAAAATCAAAGCCGTCGAATGCCTGCCGAAACTGCTCGCGTTTGCGCAAGATGGTGATCCACGCCATACCCGCCTGAAAACCTTCCAGGCAAATCTTCTCGTACAACTGGTTGTCATCCGCCACCGGCACGCCCCACTCGTGGTCGTGGTACTGCGGGTATTGCGGCGCGGCGTTGCGCCACGCGCAGTGGGTGCGCCCGGTTTCGTCCGTTGTCAGCCCTGATGGGTCCATTTATCACCTCGCATGCCGAGCGCGGATGATACGCAAAAAAATTTGCGCCCCGTCAACCGCTCAAGCATCGCGGTTGCAGGCCGACCGGTCAGACCGGCACCGCTCAGTCGCCGAATATTTGCTTGTGGTTTGAAAAAAACCGGGCGTAGACTGGCCGCGCACTGGACTTACCGGTAAGACCACAACAATTAAGCCCTGGAACCACCAGGGCACCGAATAGAGATCCTTCCCATGCTCAGATGGTGCTCGCGTTCGATTTTCCTGCAAGTCGTGATTGGCCTGATGCTCGGCGTCATTTGCGGCCTGGCCCTTCCCGAATTCTCCTCGCAACTCAAACCCCTGGGTGATGGCTTTATCAAGCTGATCAAAATGCTGATCGGCCTGATCGTGTTCTGCGTAGTGGTCAGCGGCATTTCCGGCGCCGGCGACTTGAAGAAAGTCGGGCGCATCGGCTTGAAGTCAGTGATCTACTTTGAAGTGCTGACCACCGTCGCCCTGGTGCTCGGCCTGATCATGGCCTTCAGCACCGGCATCGGCAGCGGCGCGAATATTCATCTGGAGCAACTGTCATCCGCCGGCCTGAATGAACTGGCCGACAAGGGCCAGCACATTCGCGGCACCAGCCAGTTCCTGATGGACCTGATTCCCAACTCGGTGATCGGGGCCTTTGCCGAGAATAACGTGCTGCAGGTGCTGTTGTTCTCCGTGTTGTTCGGCAGCGCGCTGAACCTGGTGGGTGAAGCGGCTTCCGGGATCTCGCGGCTGATCAATGAATTGAGCCATGTGATCTTTCGCATCATGGGTATGATCGTGCGCCTGGCGCCGATTGGCGTGTTCGGTGCAATCGCCTTCACCACCAGCACCTACGGCCTGGACTCCCTGCAACACCTGGGCAGCCTGGTGGGGCTGTTCTACCTGACCTGCTTTGCCTTCGTCGGGCTGATCCTGGGCTTGGTGATGCGCCTTTCCGGGCTGCGCATGCTGCCGCTGCTCAAGTACCTGCGCGAAGAACTGCTGATCGTGATGGGCACGGCGTCGTCCGACGCGGTGTTGCCGCAAATCATGCGCAAGCTGGAGCATCTGGGTATCGGCAGCTCCACCGTTGGCCTGGTGATTCCTACCGGCTACTCGTTCAACCTGGATGGTTTTTCGATCTACCTGACCCTGGCCATCGTGTTTATCGCCAACGCCACCGGCACCCCGCTGTCGATGACCGACCTGCTGACCATCCTGCTGGTCTCGTTGATCACCTCCAAGGGCGCCCACGGTATTCCGGGCTCGGCGCTGGTGATTCTGGCGGCAACGCTTACGGCGATCCCGGCAATTCCGGTGGTCGGCCTGGTGCTGGTCCTGGCGGTGGACTGGTTCATGGGCATTGGCCGCGCCTTGACTAACCTGATCGGCAACTGCGTCGCTACCGTGGCGATTGCGCGCTGGGAAAAAGACATTGATATCCAGCGTGCCAACAAGGTGCTCGACGGCCAGCAGGGCTATGCGTTCCAGGCCAAGAAGCCGGTGGTGCCGGCGCATCAGGAGTTCTGAAGGCGACACAGGCCAATCTGGGAGGGATTCTGTGACTGACACACTGCTATCGGGGGCAAGCCCCCTCCCACATTTGCCCAGTGTCAGCCTGACAATCGTATTCGCAACATTAAAGGAGATAACGACGTGATCAGCACCTCAACCGTCGTCAATTCAGTCGTAGAAAAACTGCGCGCCGCCCTGGCGCGCGGCCAGTGGCGGCGTGGGGAAATGCTGCCCGGCCAGCGTGAACTGGCCGAACAGATGGGCATCAGCCGCCCGAGCCTGCGTGAAGCGGTGATTGTGCTGGAGACCCTCGGCCTGGTGCGCTCCATGCCTGGCAAAGGCGTGGTGGTGCTGGAAACCAGTGTCAGCGGGCCGCAGTCGAGCGACGCGGTGGCCGATGCCAGCCTGGAAGACATCCTGCAACTGCGCTACACCCTCGAGCCCTTCATCGTCGGTCTGGTCGCCCAATCCATCAGCAGCAAGGAAATCGGCCAACTGCGCCTGACCCTGATGGACATGCGCGAAGCCCTCGATGCCGACGATGCCGAAGCCGGCATGAACGCCTATATCGGCTTTCACGAAGAACTGTTCGCCCTGACCTCCAACCCGATCTTCCAGAACGTGGTGCAACAAACCAGCAACGCGCTCAAGCAAAGCGCCCAGGTGCTGCGCAATTCCCCAGAACACCTGGCCGAGCGCCTGCGCGAGAACGAGGCGGTGGTGCGGGCCATCCGTAACAAGAACAGCGCCCTGGCCAGCGCCGAAATGCGTCGGCACATCCTGCAGGAAGGCCTGCGCATGGGCATTCGCTTGAACATCCCGGACGACCATCTGGGCAGTTGATACTCTGGAGACCAGCCATGAACGCTCACGCGCTGCAACGCGACCCCCTCCTTCCCGCACTGCGTCTGGTAGCGGGCAAAAAGCCCTCGGTGGATGACATCTACCCTCGCCTGTTCGATGCGATCCTTGAGCAGCGCATCGCCCCGGCCAGCCGCTTTACCGAAGAAAGCCTGGGTGAAACCTTTGGGGTAAGCCGCAGTGTGATTCGTCGGGTGCTGGCCAAACTGTCCCATCAGCAGGTGATCATCCTGCGCCCCAACCACCGCGCCCAGGTGGCGGCGCCGGATGCACACCAGACGCGACAGATCCTCGAAGCGCGGCGCCTGACTGAAATCACCGTGGTGCAACTGGTGTGCGCCCAGGCCACCGGTGCACAGCTACGTCAGTTACGGGAATTGATCAGCCGCGAACGCGACTGCATCGAGCGTGACCAGCGCGGGCCGGCGCTGCGTTTGTCAGGGGAGTTTCACCTGTTGTTGGCCGCCATCGCAGGCAATGGCCCGCTGGCCCAGTTCCTCAACAGCCTGGTGCCGTTGACGTCGTTGGTGATTGCCCAATATGAAGCGAAAGCCTGCACGTATTGCGCGTGGCAGGAGCATGTGGCGATTGTGGATGCGATCGAGCAGCGCGACATAAGCGCTGCGGTGGGCTTGATGACCCAGCACCTGGATCACCTGGAAAGCAAATTGCTCAAACACCCTTGAGCTGATCGTTCCCTCGCTCTGCGTGGGAACGCCGCTGGGGACGCTCCGCGTCCCGACTGAGAGCGGGCGACGCGGAGCGTCACGGGAGGCATTCCCACGCAAAGCGTGGGAACGATCAGTGTGGGAGGGAGCAAGCCCCCTCCCACATGGGTACTACAAACGCATCACGCCGGCTGCATCACCGACTGACCGCTCAACGCCAGGTCCAGCAACTCACGGTTGGCCACCGCATACATGGCGTAGTCCGTGCCAACCGCTGCACGAATTTCCACCATCATTGCGCGCCAGCGATCAGCCATATCCTGGTGCTGCTCAAGCCACAGGGCCACGCGGGCTTCCATGTCTTGTGGCGCGTCGGCCATTTGCAGTACCGAAATGGTGATCGCCCGTTGCTGCCAGTCCACGTCGTCGCGGAAGGCTTCGCGGGCCTGGGCCTGCCAGTTGTTGGCCACCGGCAGATCGCTGATTTGCTGCAGGTACCACGGCAGGTCCAGGGCGCTGCCGACGGCGAAGTAGGCCTTGGCCACTTCGGCGGCGTCATGCCCGGTCACGTCGGCGGCTTCGATGATCGGCAGCAGGGTGTACAGGTGGGTCGTGCCTGCAACCATGCGCGCCAACAACTCCGGAACGCCGGCCTGAGTGTAGGCCTGATAACGGTTCTGCCAGCCTTCACGGGTCGGGCCTTCCAGCAGTTCGTCGAGCTTGAGGCCCAGCGCCGCCAGGTGCGGACCGAAATGCGCGGTATCACGCCCGGCGTCCTGCTCGTTGCGACGGCTGCGCAGGAACCAGCGCGTGGCGCGACGGCCCAGGCGCATCAGCTCATCCATCAGCTCCAGTTGCACATCGGCGGACACCTGGTGATCCAGGGCTTCAATCTGACGGAACCAGTGCGGAAGGTGGAAGATGTCGCGCACGATCACATAGGCGCCCGCCACATTCGCCGGGCTCATGCCGGTCGACTCTTTGAGCCGTTGAACGAAGGTGATGCCCATGTGGTTGACCAGGTCGTTGGCGATCTGGGTGCTGACGATCTCGCGCTTGAGGCGGTGACGACGCATCGCCTCGGAGAACTTGGCCACCAGGCTCGGCGGGAACGCGGTCTCCATGTCACGGGTCAGGTATTCGTCATCCGGTACCTGGGACTTGAGCAGCGCTTCCTTGAGGTCGATCTTGCTGTAGGAAATCAACACCGACAGCTCCGGACGCGTCAGGCCCTTGCCGTCCGCGGCGCGCTCGGCGAGCTGCTCCTCGGTCGGCAGGTACTCGATGGCGCGGTCCAGCTTGCCACGGGCTTCCAGGTCGCTCATCAGGCGCTTGTATTCGGCAGCACGCTCGTAAGCCTTGCGCGCGGCCAGGGACAGGGCCTGGGTCTGCTTGTAGTTGTTGCCCAACACCAGGCTGCCGACTTCGTCGGTCATGCTCGCCAGCAACTGGTTGCGTTGCTTGTCGGTCATGTCGCCGGCCTGCACCACTTCGTTGAGCAGGATCTTGATGTTCACTTCGTGGTCGGAGCAGTCCACGCCACCGGCGTTGTCGATGAAGTCGGTGTTGGAACCGCCGCCATTGAGGCCGAATTCCACACGACCCAGCTGGGTCATACCCAGGTTACCGCCCTCGCCCACCACCTTGCAGCGCAACTCGTTGCCGTTGACGCGCAGCGCGTCGTTGGCCTTGTCGCCCACATCCGCGTGGCTTTCGGTGCTGGCCTTGACGTAGGTACCGATACCGCCGTTCCACAACAGGTCCACCGGCGCCTTGAGCAAGGCGTTGAGCAGTTCGGTCGGGGTCAGCTTGTCGGCCTTGATGTCAAAGCGTTCTTTCATCTGTGGCGAGATGGCAATGCTCTTCGCGCTGCGCGAGAAGATACCGCCGCCTTCGGACATGATGCTGGTGTCGTAGTCGGTCCAGGCCGAACGCGGCAGTTCGAACAGGCGCTGGCGCTCGACGAAGCTGGTTGCCGGGTTAGGGTTCGGATCGATGAAAATGTGCAGGTGGTTGAAGGCCGCGACCAGTTGCAGCTTGTCGGACATCAGCAAGCCGTTACCGAACACGTCACCGGCCATGTCGCCGACGCCCACCACGGTGATGCTGTCTTCCTGCACATTGATGCCGCGCTCACGGAAGTGACGCTGCACGCCGACCCACGCGCCCTTGGCGGTGATGCCCATTTTCTTGTGGTCGTAACCGGCCGAGCCGCCGGAGGCGAACGCGTCACCGAGCCAGAAGCCGTAGTCGATGGCGATGCCGTTGGCGATGTCGGAGAAGGTCGCAGTGCCCTTGTCCGCCGCCACCACCAGGTACGGGTCATCGTCGTCATGGCGCACGACATTGGCCGGCGGTACCAGGGCGCCGTCTTTCAGGTTGTCGGTGATGTCCAACAGGCCGGAAATGAAGATGCGGTAGCAGGCGATGCCCTCGGCCGCGATCTCGTCACGGCTGCCACCCAACGGCAGACGACGCGGCAGGAAGCCGCCCTTGGCGCCCACTGGCACGATCACCGAGTTCTTCACTTGCTGGGCTTTTACCAGGCCGAGCACTTCGGTACGGAAGTCTTCTTCACGGTCGGACCAGCGCAGGCCGCCACGGGCCACGTTGCCAAAGCGCAGGTGCACGCCTTCGACGCGTGGCGAGTAGACGAAGATTTCAAACTTCGGCACCGGCTTGGGCAGCTCGGGGATCGCATGGGGGTTGAACTTGAAGCTGAAGTACGACTTGTTCTGGCCGTTGGCGTCAGACTGGTAGAAGTTGGTGCGCAGGGTGGCCTTGATCAGGTCGAGGTAGCGACGCAGGATGCGGTCTTCGTTGAGCACCTGAACGTCATCCAGGGCGCTGAGGATCGCTTGTTCCAGGCGTTGCTGCTTGTCTTCCAGGTCATCGGCGGTGAGCTTGCGCGCCAGGTAGAAGCGGGTCTTGAACAACCGGGTCAACTCGCGGGCGATGTCGGTGTGGTTGTTCAGGGTGCTGGCGATGTAGCCGAGGTCGAAGCCCAGGCGGATCTGCTTCAGATAACGGGCGTAAGCGCGCAGCAGCGCCACGTCACGCCATGGCAGGCCGGCGGTGAGCACCAGGCGGTTGAACGCATCGTTCTCGGCATCGCCGTGGACGATATGCACGAACGCGTCCTGCAGGGTGTCGTTGAGCTGCTGGATATCCAGGTTCACGCCTTCGGCGGCGATGAACGCGAAATCATGGATCCAGAACTCACGGCCGTTGGCGTGGCGCAGGCGATACGGGAACTCACCCAGCACGCGCAGGCCGAGGTTTTCCAGGATCGGCAGCACGTCGGACAGCGCCAGCGGGGTGTCGGCGTGATACAGCTTGCAATGCAGCTCGCGCTGACCGGAAACCTGGCCCAGCGGCTGATAGAAGCTCATCACCAGCGGGTTGGCTTCGGTGAGGCTGAGCAGATGCTGCATGTCGACCACGGCCGAGTGGGCGGCGAAACGCTCGCGGTAGCCGGCCGGGAAACCTTTCGGGAAGTCCGCCAGCACATTGGTGCCGTGGGCTTCGCCGAAGCTTTCTACCACCAGGCTGGCGTAGTCGTCCTGCCAGCTGCGGCAGGCCTGCACCACTTCTTTTTCCAGCTGCAGCGGGTCGATGTCCAGGCGGTTCTTCGGGTCAACCCGCAGGATCAACTGCACACGGGCCAGCACGGATTCGGAGAAGAAGGTCCAGAATTCGCAGTCCGAGGCTTTCAGGCGATCCATCAGCACTTGCTGGATTTTCTGGCGCACTTCGGTGGAATAGATGTCACGCGGCACGTAGGCCAGGCAGTAGCAGAAACGGCCGTACGGGTCTTTGCGCAGGAATACGCGGATCTTGTTGCGTTCCTGGATCTGCACGATCGACATCACCGTGCTGAACAGCTCATCGACCGGGGTCTGGAACAGGTCGTCACGCGGCAGTACTTCCACCACCTGGGCCAGTTCTTTACCCAGGTGCGCCTTGGCCTGGAAGCCCGAGCGGCGCTCGATTTCCGCGACCTTGCGGCGGATGTAAGGGATCACCCGCACGCTTTCGCCGTACACCGAGGAGGTGTACAGGCCCATGAAGCGGTGTTCCTTGATGACCTTGCCGTCGGCGCTGATCTCGCGGATCGACACGTAGTCCGGATAAGCCGGGCGGTGCACACGGCTGGGGTGTGCAGCCTTGGCGAACGACAGCACGGTCGGTTCGCGCAGGTAGGCCACGGCGTAGTCTTCGATGCGCAGGTCTTCGGCGGTGAGGCCGGCGCGCAGCAGTTTGGTCAGACCGAGGAAAGAGCTGGCGTCATATTCGATATGACCGCCGTCCGCCTCGTCACGTACCACGAACTCTTCGTAGCCAAGGAAGGTGAAATGGTTGCCCACCAGCCATTCGAGGAAGTTCTTGATCTCGGCTTTTTCTTCGCCGTCGATCACGAACGCGCTGGCGTCGACACCGGCCAGCAGGTCCTGGACCTTGGCTTTCATCGGCTCGAAATCGGCCACGGCCACGCGCACTTCGCCCAGCACCTGCTCGAGCTCTTTGCTCAACACATTCAATTCGGCGGCGTTGGCGCAGCGGTCGATCTCCAGGTACATCAGCGATTCTTGCAGGATGCCTTCGCCCTGGGTGCCCTTGGGCAGGATTTCCAGCAGCTCGCCCTTGCTGCCACGGCGCACGCTGAGCACGGTGGTTTGCAGGGTGTGGATGCTGTAGCCACGGCGGTTGAGCTCGGTACGTACCGAGTCCACCAGAAATGGCAGGTCATGGTGCAGCACTTCGACCGCGGTGTGGGTCGACTGCCAGCCATGACGTTCATAATCGGGGTTGTAGACCCGCACTTGCGGTTGGGTGTGGTCGAAGCGCTCAAGCAGGCGCCAGGCAGACAGGGTGCAACCGGCCAGGTCGGAAAGGCGACGCTGGGTCAGTTCGTCCAGGGAAATGATGCCGAAGAATTGCTCAGCGAACAGCGCCACTTGTGGCAGTGCCTGTTCACTGATGTGCTGCGCCAGTGCCGCTTGCAGTTGGTGCTGGAAGTCGGCCTTGCTGGCTGCGGTGAAGAACGCCATCTGTGGTACTCCGCTTGGGCTTGTTATTGATGGAAGCGTCGCGTGTTATCCCCTTGCGGGGAGACCGTCAGCTCTGTTCTGGTCGTGATGACAAGCACCATAAACCAATCAGAGTGACAGGTGGGTGAAGCTGGACAAGACAGTCAGGTCACATACAACTTCCACAAGATGCACACCGCGCCGGGTGACGGTACGACGGGCAGGTCAGGCGCCTGGCGCGGGGCACATCCGTTGCGCAGCTTAACGAGTGTAGGAAGCCGGCTGCTTGCGGTGCTGCGACATATTCGGTCATCGGTAAGCAGGTGTGGGGTTGCGACTTGGGCAACCGGCAATATTCAGGCCCGCCAGTATCAAAAATGACTGCTTTGGACCGCCAGGTCATGCACTCGGTCTGACACACAATGCAGCATAAAATTCGTCGCAATGGCACAATTGCCCGGCGCAAACGCCCTCCTCCACACAGGATTCCCCATGCTGCAGCTGAAAACCGACGCCTTGATGGTCACCCCGTGCGACGACGAAGAAGACAACATGGCCATGCTCTGCTGCCACGGCAAGAACGGCGAGATGTTCATGCTGAGCCGGTATCCGGATGAAGACGAGGTGGAACTGACCTGGGATTACGAGCCTTCGACCCTGGATGGGCTGAAAGTCACCTTGGGCGACACCCGCTTGTTGATCGAACTGGCGGCCGGCGATGCGGATGCGCTGGGGGGCAAGGATCAGTTGCAGATCGCCCACGCCACGGCCGCCTCCGACCTGGCCGAGGTCGAAGAAACCCTGCAGAACATCCTCAGAGGTACTGGCACCTACACGCGAATTTAAGCTGCACCCAGGATCAAATGTGGGAGGGGGCTTGCTCCCGATTGCGGCGGGCCAGTCATATAGAAGTGCCTGACACACTGTCATCGGCAGCAAGCCCCCTCCCACATTGACCGCACTCCACACAAATTTCCTACAAGTTTTGCCAAAAATACCCGTCACGCCGTTAGTCGCCACACCCCACGATGCATTAAAGTAAACGCCCCAGGCCGGTGTTTTTCCCTGACACCCGGGCTCATCTTTCCAGGAACCGTCATCGATGGAACATCGTGAAGCGCTGCTTGCGCTGCGAACCTTTCTTTCTACGCAGATTCTCGGCCAGGAAAAACTCATCGATCGCCTGCTGATCGCCCTGCTCGCCGACGGCCATATGCTGGTCGAAGGCGCGCCGGGCCTGGCCAAGACCAAGGCGATCAAAGAGCTGGCCGAAGGTATCGAAGCGCAGTTCCATCGCATCCAGTTCACCCCCGACCTGTTGCCCGCCGACATCACCGGCACCGAAATCTATCGCCCGGAAACCGGCAGCTTCGTCTTCCAGCAGGGCCCGATCTTCCACAACCTGGTGCTGGCGGACGAAATCAACCGCGCACCGGCCAAGGTCCAGTCGGCGCTGCTCGAGGCCATGGCCGAGCGCCAGGTCAGCGTGGGCCGCAGCACCTACGAGCTGTCGCCGCTGTTTCTGGTGATGGCCACGCAGAACCCCATCGAGCAGGAAGGCACCTACCCCCTGCCGGAAGCCCAGCTCGACCGTTTCCTGATGCACGTCAAGATCGGTTTCCCGGATGCCGCCGTCGAACGGCGCATCCTGCAACAGGCGCGTGGCGAAGCGCTCAACGGCGAAACCAAGCCCGAGCGCCGCGTCAGCCAACAGGCGATCTTTGCCGCGCGCAAGGAAATCCTCGGCCTGTACATGGCCGATGCGGTGGAGGAATACCTGGTGCAGTTGGTCATGGCCACGCGCACCCCGGCCAAGTTCGACCCGGAAATGGCCGAGTGGATCGCCTACGGCGCCAGCCCGCGCGGCTCCATTGCCCTGGACCGTTGCGCGCGCGCCCATGCCTGGCTGGCCGGCCGCGACTTCGTCAGCCCCGAAGACATCCAGGCGGTGCTGTTCGACGTGTTGCGCCACCGCATCATCCTGTCGTTCGAGGCCGAAGCCGCAGGCGTTGACCAGGACCGCGTGGTGCAACGCATTCTTGACGTCGTTGCCGTCGCTTGAAGCCGATGAACGCGAGTGCGGGCATCCACGTCACGCTCAGTGAGCTGATCGAGATGCGCCATCGTGTGCGTGAAGTGCAATTGTTTTCCACCCCCGGCCAGCGCAGCCCGTTGATCGGCCTGCACCACTCCAAGCTACGCGGGCGCGGTGTGGATTTTGACCAGGTGCGCGTGTACCAGGCCGGGGACGACGTGCGCACCATCGACTGGCGCGTGACCGCGCGCACCCAGGAGCCCCACACCAAACTGTTCCACGAAGAGCGCGAACGACCGATTTTCATCATGGTCGAGCAAAGCTGCCGGCTGTTTTTCGGCTCGGGGCAGATGTTCAAGTCGGTGCTCGCCGCACAAGCTGCCAGCCTCATCGGCTGGGCCGCGCTGGGGCATAACGACCGCGTGGGCGGCCTGGTGTTCGGCGACAGCGAGCATTACGAAATCAAACCCCGGCGCAGCAAGCAAAGCCTGCTGCAACTGCTTAACCGCCTGGTGCGGGTCAACCAGAGCCTGAACACCGAAAGCCTTCCTGAAGCCGACGCGCTGGGCATGGCCCTGCGTCGTGGCCGCGAAGTGCTGCGCCCCGGCAGCCTGGGCATTGTGATCTGTGATGAACGGGCGCTGACTGAAGGCGCCGAGCAGCAACTGAGCCTGTTGTCGCGTCATTGCGATTTGCTGCTGCTGCCCATCTCCGATCCGCTGGACCACGCCCTGCCCGCCGCCGGGCTGCTGCGCTTTGCGCAACGGGGCGCGCAACTGGAACTGGATACGCTCAATTTCGATTTGCGCCAGGCCTACAAGGCCCAGGCTGAAGCACGCATTGCCCGCTGGGAGTTGCTGGCGCAAAAGCTGCGCGTCTTGTTAATGCCGTTGAGCACCCAGAGTGAAATGGTCGAGCAACTGCGCGAATACCTCAACCCACAGCGCCCGGTCAGAAAACAATGAGCAGCCTCGACCAACTGCAACCGCTGATCGCCCCGCCAGCCATCGGCTTCTGGCCGCCCGCGCCGGGCTGGTGGCTGTTGTTGCTGCTGCTCCCGATGCTGGGCTGGGGCCTGTGGTGGCTGCGCCGTTTCCTGCCCACGCGCCGCCCCGTGGCCCGCGCCGAACAACCGCTGGACCCGCTGCGCATTGCGGCCCTGGCCGAGCTGGCGCTGATGCCCAAACCTTATGACGGCGCGCCCGCCGGGGCCTGGCTGCAGCAACTCAATGGCTTGCTCAAGCGCCTGTGCCGCAACGACTACCCCTACAGCCAAAGCCACACCCTCAACGGCCGCAAATGGCTGGCGTTCCTCGATAACCGCTGCCCCGCCGCCGGCCTCACGCGCTGGATGGTGCTGGTCGAAGGCGCCTACAAGCCCGAATGCAAACTCGACGACAAAGCCATCGCTGGCCTGACCCAAGCCGTCGACACCTGGATTCGCAAACATGTTTGAGTTCGCCTGGCCGTGGATCTTCGCCCTGTTGCCGTTGCCGTGGTTGATGCGCCTTGTCCTGCCAGCGGCCGACAGTGGCGAACCCGCGTTGAAAGTCAGCTACCTTAACGACCTCGAAAGCCTGGCCCGGCGCCGCGCTCGGGTGAACCTGCCGGGCTGGCGCCAGCAGGCACCGTTCGTAGTGCTGTGGCTGTTGCTCTTGACCGCCGCCGCCCGCCCGGAATGGCTCGGCGAGCCGCTGCCGATTGCCGCCAGTGGCCGCGACTTGCTGGTGGCGGTGGATGTCTCCGGCTCCATGGATTTTCCCGACATGCACTGGCAGGACGAAGACGTCAGTCGCCTGGCGCTGGTCCAGCACTTGCTCGGGGATTTTCTCGAGGGCCGTGAAGGCGACCGTGTGGGCCTGATCCTGTTCGGCAGCCAGGCCTACCTGCAAGCGCCGCTGACCTTCGACCGGCGCACCGTGCGCACTTGGCTGGATGAAGCGCGCATCGGCATCGCCGGCAAGAACACCGCCATCGGCGACGCCATCGGCCTGGCCCTGAAACGCCTGCGCCAGCGCCCGGCGCAAAGCCGCGTGCTGATCCTGGTGACCGACGGCGCCAATAACGCCGGGCAAATCGACCCGCTCACCGCTGCGCGCCTGGCCGCTGAAGAAGGCGTGAAAATCTACCCGATCGGCATCGGCGCCGACCCTGAGCAAACCGGCTCCCTGGGCATTCTCGGCGTGAACCCGAGCCTGGACCTCGACGAACCGGCGCTGAAGGCCCTCGCCGAGGCGACGGGCGGCCAGTATTTCCGCGCCCGTGATGGCAACGAGCTGGAACAGATCAAGACTACTCTCGACACCCTCGAGCCCGTCGAACAGCAGCCCACCCAGGCCCGCCCGGCCCACGCGTTGTACAGCGGCCCGCTGGCCCTGGCGCTGCTCCTCAGCCTGTTGCTGGTGGTGCACGAACGCTGGCCGAACAACGCCTTGCAGCGGCTGTACACCAAACTGTCGAGCAAGGGCATGTTCCTGCCACAGAGCCCGGAATGGCGCCAGCGCCTCAAGCGCCTGCGCTTGCGGAGGCGTCGATGATCGCTTTGTGGCCGCACTGGTTGCGCCCCTGGTGGCTGTTGCTGCTGCCGCTGCTCGGCTGGTTGCTGTGGCAACTGTGGCACCGGCAAAAACGCGCCGGGCGCTGGCAGCTCATCCTGCCCCAGGCCTTCCATGCCACGCTGCTCAGTGGCGGCAACGGCCGCGAAAGCAAATCGCCCTGGGTGGTACTGGGCATCGCCTGGCTGCTGGCGTTGCTGGCGCTGCTGGGGCCCAGTTGGCAACGGGTTGAACAACTCAGCCAGAAGCCCTCCGACCCGCTGCTGGTGCTGCTGGAACTCACCCCGCAGATGCTCGCCACCGACAGCCCGCCCAACCGTCTCGAACAGGCGCGGCGCAAGCTCTATGACTTGCTGCAGGCACGCACCGATGCGCAAACCGCCATCGTCGTGTATGCCGGCAGCGCCCACACCCTGGTGCCACTGTCGGATGACCTGGCCACCAGCCGTAACCTGCTTGAAGCGCTGCGCCCCTCGATCATGCCCGAGCCTGGCCACCGCGCCGACCTGGCCGTGGAAAAAGCCCTGGCGCTGCTCAAGCACGGCGGCCTCGGCCAGGGGCGCCTGCTGCTGATCGGCTCGTCGCTGTCCAAACAGGAGCGCCAGGGTATCCGGTTGCTGTTGCAAGGCAGCCAGGCGCCGAGCTTGTCGATCCTCGGCATCGGCAGTCGTGAAGGCACGCCAGTCACCCAGGAAAGCGGCGAATTCCTCAAGGACGAACAGGGCGCAATCCTGATCCCACGCCTCGACAGCCCGACCCTCAAGGCGTTCGCCAGCGAAATGGGCGGCCGCTACCGAGCCGCGCGCCTGGACGACAAAGACCTGCGCCAACTCGGCGTACTCGACCCGCCCCAGGCCTTGCGCGACGACGGTCAACTGCTGCGCCTGGACACCTGGGCCGACCAGGGTTACTGGCTGCTCCTGCCGCTGCTGCTGTTGGCCGCCTGCGCCGGGCGCCGCGGCTGGCTGTTCTGCCTGCCGCTGCTGTTGATAGCCGCACCGCAGCCCAGCTATGCCTTCGAATTCCAGGACCTGTGGCTGCGCCCCGACCAGCAAGGCCAGTACCTGCTGAAGAAAAAACGCCCGGCCGAGGCCGCCGAACGCTTCCAGGACCCGCAATGGCAAGGCGTGGCCCTGTACGAAGCCGGTAACTATGCCGAAGCCATCAAGCGTTTTGCCCAGGGTGACAACGCCTACGCCCACTACAATCGCGGCAATGCCCTGGCCCGATCAGGTGAGCTGGAAGCTGCGATCGATGCCTACGAACAGGCGCTGGAAGCCCAGCCCGATCTGCAACCGGCCCTGAAGAACAAGGCGCTGGTGGAAAACCTGCTGCGCGAACAAGCCCAGCCTGAGCCTGACGAACCGGCAAAAAACCAGGATGACGAAACCACCCAACCCGGCCAAACTGCGCAACCGGGTGCCGACGGGCAAAATGCCCAGGGTGGCGAACAATCAACCCAGGGTCAGGGCCAAGCCGCCAACGGCGCCACCGACACCGCTGGCGCGCCGCCAACCGACGGTAACGACGTGCCAGGCAGCGAGCTGGGCGACGAGCAAACCACCACGCCGCCGCTACGCCCCGCCGATGCCAGCCTTGAAGGCGAACACCGCCAGGCGTTGGAACAATGGCTGCAACAGATCCCGGACAACCCCGGTGAACTGCTGCGACGCAAATTCTGGTACGAACAGCAACAACATCAGGACAAGACTCGATGAGCCGCCGCACCACCCTTCTGCTCTTGCTCGCCTTGTCGACAGGCCACGCCCAGGCGGCGAACCTGGTCGCCAGCGTCGACCGCAGCCGCCTCAACTCAGGGGAAACGGTGGAGCTGACGGTGGAATCCAGCGACGTGACCCAGTTCGGCAAGCCCGACCTGTCGCCCCTGGAT
Source organism: Pseudomonas sp. R4-39-08 (assembly GCF_003852275.1). NCBI lineage: Bacteria > Pseudomonadati > Pseudomonadota > Gammaproteobacteria > Pseudomonadales > Pseudomonadaceae > Pseudomonas > Pseudomonas sp. R4-39-08. The sequence goes on along the minus strand of NZ_CP027733.1, from coordinate 2,733,447 downwards.
GCGCAGTTCGAAGTCAGCGGCACGCGCCAGATCAACCAGCTCACCACCCTGGGCGGCGATAACCACGCGACCACGCGCTGGATCATCACCCTGCTGCCCCGGGAAAACGGCACCGTGGTGATCCCGCCGCTGCAAGTGGGCGACCTCAAGACCCAGCCGATCACCCTGCAAGTGCTGGAGACCGCCAGCCAGAACACCAGCGCCGAACTGGCACCGGTGTTCGTCGAAGCCAACCTCGACCAGACCAGCGTTTATGTGCAGGCCCAGGCCCTGCTGACGGTGCGCGTGTATCACTCGGTGTCGCTGTATGACGACAGCAGCCTCACGCCACTGCAAATCCCCGACGCACGGGTCGAGCAATTGGGCGAGTCGCGCACCTATGAAAAAGTCATCAACAGTATTCGCCATGGCGTGATCGAAACCCGCTACGCAATCTACCCGCAGCACAGCGGGGCTATGGCAATTGGGGCGCAGACCTTCAGCGCGACCCTGGTGGAATCGCGCCCACCCCAGGAGAACACGCTGCAGGGCACCAAGCCGGGCAAGCTGATCCACGCCAGCTCAGCGCCGCTTGCGCTGACGGTCAAGCCCAAGCCCGAGTTCTACCCCGCCGACACGCCGTGGTTGCCGGCGCGCAGCCTGAGCCTGGACGAAGCCTGGAACCCGGTGCCCGAACATGTGCAGGTCGGTGATTCGCTGACGCGCAGCCTCACGGTCAAGGTCGAGGGCCTGTCCAGCGCGCAACTGCCGGCGCTGCCCAGTACCGACGTCAACGGCCTGCGGCGCTACCCGGACCAACCGGTACTGGGCAACCAGACCAGCGACCGTGGCGTGATCGGCAGCCGCGAGGACCGCGAGGCACTGGTGCCCACGCGTGCTGGTGCGCTGGAATTGCCCGCCGTGGAGGTGGTGTGGTGGAACACCCACGAAGACCATCTGGAACGCACCAGCCTGCCGGCCCGCACCCTGCAAGTCGCGGTCAACCCGAGCCTGCTGGTAGACACCCCCGCCACGCCGACCGTCATCACCGCGCCGGATGACGAACGCCTGTGGCTGTGGCAGCTCAGCACCTTGCTGCTGGCCTGCACCACCTTGCTGGGCTTCGGCCTGTGGTGGCGCGCCCGCCGCCAACCCGCCGTGCAACGCGCCGCGCAAACCGGCCCCAGCCCGCGCACCCTGCTCGACGACCTCAAGCGCGCGACCCAGGCCAACGACCCCCACGCCACCCGCCAGGCCCTGGATGCCTGGGCCCGCCAACAACCGGAAACCCTCGCCGACATGGCCGCGCGCTTCGTGCCGCTGTCGGATGCGTTGGACGGGTTGAACGGCGCGCTGTACAGCGAAAGTGGCCAGTATTGGCTGGGTGAAGACCTGTGGCGCGCAATCAAAGCCATCCCCGTGGCCGAGCGCGTACAAGACCCGGCCACCGATACCACCAGTTTGCCGCCGCTTTACCCCAAATAACCCTGACACGAGGCAAGCCCCCACCTAAGATCGTTCCCACGCTCCCGCGTGGGAATGCAGCCCGTGACGCTCTGCGTCACGGCTGCTTGGCGGGACGCGGAGCGTCCCAGGAGGCATTACCACGCAGAGCGTGGGAACGATCAATAGCGGTGTGTCAGTCAACATACTTGTCACTGATCCATTGCCATCGGGGGCAAGCCCCCTCCCACAGTTGACCTGCGCCGCCTGCTGGACATGCATTGTTAAAGGCCAGCAATCCATATCGCTTTAATTTGCAGGACGTTTCCTAGACAATCCTCCGGCCTTGCGCCTGCTCAATCCACTGGCTAGCCTTCGCTTCGTCGCTGCATATCAGCGATCGGGTGTGAGATCCCGTGTATAGCAGGCGCCATGCGCTACGACCGTCTATGGCGGCTATGTGCGGGCAGGCTTTGGTCTGGCCGGGTCCTGCTTTCCGGTATCTCACCCCGCACATAGCTGCCACCTTTTGACGTGTGAGATCGGCAAAAGAATGGCTCCCAACCCAAGCAGGAGCTTCACGCATGAACAAACTCGTCCCCGATCCCCCCTTTCCGATTTTTGTCGCCCACGAAGACCTGAGCTTCGAAGACGCCATCGTCAGCATTGCCTCGTTATTACGCTGCGCCGCCACCACCGCAATACAGACTGCTGAAGACCTCAACGGCGCCCAACGCGACATGGCCTGCTCCACCGCCCACCTGATCGACATGGCCCGCACCCTGGCGGACCGAGCCTTGGAGTGCCTGCAGCCCCAGGCATAACGCACAACCCCTGTGGAGCGCGGCTTCAAAGATCGTTCCCACGCTCCCGCGTGGGAATGCAGCCCGTGACGCTCTGCGTCACCTGTGTGCAGTAGCGGAACTTGCAGCGCCTGGCGGGACGCGGAGCGTCCCAGGAGGCATTACCACGCAGAGCGTGGGAACGATCGCCCCCGGCGCCACCCAAGGCACTGCGCTAGTAATACAGGTAAACTCCCCTCCTTTTCATCTTCTCCACGGAGTTCGCCTTGCGTCTGTTTCACACCTCCGACTGGCACCTTGGGCAAAACCTGCACGGCCAGGAACGCGACTTCGAACATGCCTGTTTCCTCGAATGGCTGCTGGGCCAACTGAAGGCCCACCGCCCGGAGGCGCTGTTGATCGCCGGCGATATCTTCGACACGGTCAACCCGCCGCTCAAGGCCCAAGAGCGCCTGTATGACTTCATCATCGGCGCCCACGAACAAAACCCCACGCTGACGATTGTGATGATCGCCGGCAACCACGACTCCGGTTCGCGCATCGAGCTGCCCGCCCCGCTGATGCGCCGTCTGCGCACCCATGCGTTGGGCCGTGTGCTGTGGCTGGATGACGGCCAATTGGATGCCGAACGCCTGCTGATCCCATTGCCGGACGCCAAAGGCAAGATCGTCGCCTGGTGCCTGGCGCTGCCCTTTCTGCGCCCGGCGGAAGTCACGGGGGCGCAGTTGGGCGATGATTACCTGCGCGGCATCGGCCAAGTGCATGAATGGCTGATCGCGGCCGCCAACGCCAAACGCAAGAAAGGCCAGGCGCTGGTTGCCATCAGCCATGCGCACATGGCCGGGGGTTCGGTGTCGGAAGACTCCGAGCGCAGCCTGATCATCGGCAATGCCGAGGCGCTGCCGGCCAGCCTGTTCGATAAAAGTGTCGGCTACGTTGCCCTCGGCCATCTGCACAAGCCGCAAAAAGTGAATGGCGAAGAGCGCATTCGCTACAGCGGCTCGCCGATTCCGCTGTCGTTTTCCGAAATCAGCTACAAGCACCAGGTGCTCGACGTGACGTTCCAGGGCGAACGACTGGTCGGCGTCGAACCGCTGCTGATTCCGCGCTCGGTCAACCTGCAACGCCTGGAAGCCGCGCCTCTGGCCGATATTCTCAAGGCCCTGGCCGAGCTGCCCGACATCGACCTGCTCGCCGAAACCCAGCGCCACCCCTGGCTGGAAGTGCGCGTGCGTCTCGACGAACCGCAACCGGACCTGCGCCAGCAGATCGAAACCGCCCTGCAAGGCAAGGCCGTGCGCCTGGTGCGCATCGCCGCCGAATACGCCGGCAACGGCCCGCGCGCCGACGGCGACGAAGAGCGCCTGGTCGAACTCGACCAACTCACGCCCCAGGAGCTGTTCAGCCGCGCCTGGCAGGACAGCTACGGCAGCGAAGTGGATGAACAGACCTTGAAGGACTTCGCCGTGCTGCTCCAGGAAGTGCAACAGGAGGACGAACAGCCATGAAGATCCTCGCCATCCGCCTGAAAAACCTCGCGTCCCTGGCCGGGCCGTTCGAAATCGACTTCACCGCCGAGCCGCTGGCCAGTGCCGGTCTGTTCGCCATCACCGGGCCGACCGGCGCCGGGAAAAGCACCCTGCTCGATGCACTGTGCCTGGCGCTATTTGGCGCGGTGCCGCGTTTGGGCGATACCGGCCAGGCGAAGATGCCGGATGCCGACAGCGATATTTCCATCGGCGACCCGCGCACCCTGCTCAGGCGGGGTACCGGCGGGGGCTACGCCGAGGTGGATTTCGTCGGCGTCAGCGGGCGGCGCTACCGGGCGCGCTGGGAAGCCAACCGTGCCCGTGACAAGGCCAGCGGCAAGTTGCAGAGCAGCCGCCAGAGCCTGATCGACCTGGACAGCGAGCAACTGCTGGCCAGCCAGAAAACCGAATACAAGACCCAGCTGGAACTGGCCCTGGGCCTGAACTTCGAACAGTTCACCCGTGCGGTGCTGCTGGCGCAGAGCGAGTTCAGTGCCTTTCTCAAGGCCAACGACAACGAGCGCAGCGAACTGCTGGAAAAGCTCACCGACACCGCGCTCTACACCCAGCTGGGCCGCCGCGCCTTCGACAAGGCCAAGGACGCCAGGGACGCCCACAAACAGTTGCAGGACCAGGCCACCGGCGTGGTGCCCCTGGCCGCAGAAGCCCGCGCCGAGCTGGATCAACAGCTGAGCCAGGCGCAGCAACAACTCAAGACCCAGCAGGCCCAGCTCAAGCAGTTGGAGTTGCAGCACACCTGGCTCAAGGAACTGCGCGAATGGCAGGAGCGCCAGCAAAGCGCTGCCGAGCAGTTGCAGCACGCCCGGCAACGGTGGGACAGCCAGGGCCAGCAGCGCCAGGACCTGACGCGCCTGGACCAGCTCGCCCCACAGCGCCATCACTTCCTGCGCCGCGCAGAACTCGACGCCTTGCTGGCACCGCTCGCCACGCAGATTCAGCAGCACCTTGCGCAACAAGCCGTGCTGCACAGCCGCCAGGAACAGGCGCAACAGCAGCAGGCCAGCGCCCAGTCGGCACTCGGGCAAGCCCAGCAGAACCAGGCGCAGGCCGCGCCGTTGTTGCGCCAGGCCTTCGAACAACAGACCACCCTCGCCCACTTGACCAAGGAACTGGCCAAGCGCACCGAGGACCTGCAGCAGCACGCCACCGCCTGCAGCGAAGGTCAGATTTTGCTCAACAGCCTGCAAGAAAAGCAGGCCCAGGTCGGCGAGCGCCTGCAACGCCTGGCCGCTGAACTTGAGCGCAGCGCCGCCCTCGCGCCCCTGAGCGACGCCTGGAGCGCCTACCGCGACCGCCTGCAACAGCTGATGCTGATCGGCAATCGCCTGAACCAGGGCGAGGCCGAACTGCCGCAACTCGAACAGCGCGTCACCGCCGCCGTGGCGCAATTCACCCAGCAGCGCGAAGCCCTGGACCTGCTGTACCAGGAGGCCGGCGCCGAGCCGCACGCAGTGGCCGAACAACTGCAATTGCTCGCCAGCCTCTTGCAGGACAATCGCAAGCAACAACGTGCCTTCGAAGACATGGCACGTTTGTGGGACAGCCAGCAGCAGCTCGACACCCAGGCCAGCAGCCTGGCGCAAAAACTCGCCGAGGCGGCGCAGCAGCGCGAGCAACTGAACCAGACCGGCCTGCAAACCAAAGCCGAACTGACGGTGGCCGAGCAAACCCTGACGGTGACCAAGCAACTGCTGGAGCGCCAGCGCCTGGCCCGCAGTGCCAGCGTCGAGGAACTGCGCGAGCAGTTGCAGGATGACCAGCCCTGCCCCGTCTGCGGCAGCCACGAACATCCGTATCACCAGCCCGAAGCGTTGTTGCAGAGCTTGGGGCGCCACGATGAAAACGAAGAGGCCACGGCGCAGAAAGCCGTCGACAGCCTCAAGGAAAAGCTCACCGAGCTGCGTGGCGAAGTGGGTGGCCTGATCGCCCAGCAAAAGGAATTCCTCGCGCAGCAGGAACAGCTTGCGCTGCAGCAGCAAGCGTTGGCGCCAAGCCTGCAGGCGCATCCGCTGTGCGCTGCGCTGTTCAACCAGGACGCCACCAAACGCAGCAGCTGGTTGGCCCAGCAACTGGCGCAACTGACGCAAAGCATCGCCCAGGACGAACAGCGCCAAAGCGCCCTGCTCAACCTGCAACAGAACGCCGGGCGTTTGCAGCAGCAGTTGCAAGCCGCCCAGGACGCCAGCCAGCAGGCCCGCCAACTGTTGCTCGACCAGCAGCGCGCCCTGGCCAACGACCGCGAACGCCTCGATGCAGAACTCGCAAGCTTCGCCAGCCTGTTGCCCAGCGCGACGCTGGAAGGCTTGCGCAGCGAGCCGGCGGCGACCTTCCTGCAGCTCGATCAGCAGGTCAGCCAGCGCCTGGAACACCTGGGCCATCAGCGTGATGAGCTGGCTGAACAACAAGAGCGTCAGCAGGCCATCGAGAAGCAACAGACCCACCAGCAGCATCGCCAGCAGCAATTGGAGGCGCTGAATCTGCAGGTCGCCGAGCTGGCCACCCAGCACCGCGACGCCCAGGAAACGCTCAGCGCCTTGCTGGGCGAGCACGCCAGCGCCGAACACTGGCAACAGCAACTGGATCAGGCCGTCGCCCAGTCGCGCCAAAGCGAAACCGACGCCAGCCAGGAATTACACGCCGTACACACCGCTCTGGTGCAGTTGATCGCCGATCTCAAAGCCCTGCAGGAACGCCAGCAAGCGCTCGAAACCGAACAACAGGCCTTGGACACGCGCATCAGCGCCTGGCGCGCCGCGCACCCCGAGTTGGACGACGAAGGCCTGGCGCGTCTGCTGGCATTGGACGACGCCCAGGTCATCGACCTGCGCCAGCAGTTGCACACCTGCGAAAAAGCCGTCGAACAAGCCAGCGTACTGCTGCAAGAGCGCGAACAACGCCTCGCCGAGCACCAGGCCTTGCACAATGGCAACCTCGACGCCGAACAGCTGGACAGCAGCCTCGCCGCGCTCAACCAGCAATTGGCCGAGGGCGAGAAACACTGCGCCGAACTGCGCGCCCGCCAGTCCGAGGACCAGCGCCGCCAGGATGCCAACAGCGCCCTGGCCGAGCAAATCGCCAAGGCCTATGACGAATGGCAGCGCTGGGCACGCCTGAACGCGCTGATCGGCTCGGCCACCGGCGACACTTTCCGCAAGATCGCCCAGGCTTACAACCTCGACCTGCTGGTGCATCACGCCAACGTGCAGCTGCGCCAACTGGTGCGCCGCTACCGCCTCAAACGCGGCGGCAGCATGTTGGGCCTGCTGGTGATGGACACGGAAATGGGTGATGAACTGCGCTCGGTGCACTCGTTGTCCGGCGGCGAGACGTTCCTGGTGTCCCTGGCGCTCGCCCTGGGCCTGGCGTCGATGGCCTCCAGCACCTTGAAAATCGAGTCATTGTTTATCGACGAGGGCTTCGGCAGCCTCGACCCCGAATCACTGCAATTGGCGATGGACGCCCTCGATGGCTTGCAGGCCCAGGGCCGCAAGGTCGCGGTGATTTCCCATGTACAGGAAATGCACGAGCGCATCCCGGTGCAGATCCAGGTCAAGCGCCAGGGCAATGGCTTGAGCACCCTGGAGGTCAAGTGAGCGAAGCGCTGCTGTATTCGTTCCGGCGCTGCCCCTATGCGATGCGCGCACGCCTGGCGCTGCGCTACTCGGGGGTGGCGGTGCAGATTATCGAGGTGAGCCTCAAGGCCAAGCCGGCCGAGATGCTGGCACTGTCACCCAAGGGCACGGTTCCGGTGCTGAGCGTGGAAGGCCGGGTGATCGAGGAAAGCCTGGAGATCATGCAATGGGCATTGGCGCAAAACGACCCCGGCGATTGGCGACTGCAAGGTGATCCTGCGGTGCTGGCATTGATTGCCGAGAACGATTCAGCATTCAAACATCATTTGAATCGATACAAGTACGCCGAACGCTATCCGCAGCAGCCGATGGAACATTATCGGGCCGAGGGCGAGGTATTCTTGCAGAAGTTGGAGGATTTGCTGGCGGATCGTGAGTACTTGCTCGCCGCGCACATGAGCCTGGCGGACGCGGCCATCGTGCCGTTTGTGCGGCAGTTCGCCCATGTGGATCGCGAGTGGTTTGCGGGGGCGCCGTATCCACGGCTTCAGGCGTGGATACAGCGGATTCTGGAGTCACCGCTGTTTATCGCGGTGATGGCAAAGCCCTGAAACCAACATCAATCAACCTGTGTCAGCCCTGGGTCTTGTGATCCAGCGCCGCATAAAAGTTGGCGCTCTGTTGCAGGTATTTCTGGGTGTAGGCGCTGGTGCTGGATTTTTTCCCGGCGATGTCCACGCTGGCGTTGGCAGGCAAGGCCACGGTGGCGGAAACAGCGGAAGCGGCGATGATGGAGAAGAGGTTCAGATTCATGTCGGTAACCCTTGTGTGCGTTTGGTTGAGTGGCCTGGGAAGGCCTTGGAACCAAACTTACGCCCGGGGGTTGAACCTTAGAAATGCTTTGAAACAGTAGCCGTCATCAATGGAATTAATACTTAGGGTCAGGCCCCGCGTTGCGGGGCCTGTGGCTTATTGACGCACCAGGAACTTGAGGTCGCTGGGGGCATCGATCGGCAATTTCTGCACGATTTTACCCAGCAGGCCGGTGTTGGGGTCACGTTCGAGCACCACGATTTCGTTGCTCTTCTGGTTGGCGATCAGCAGGAACTTGCCGCTCGGGTCGAGGCTGAACTCGCGCGGGTGGTCGCCTTCCACGCTGCGGCGCTGCAGCTCTTTGAGGTGGGCGGTGGCCGGGTCTACGCCAAACACGATGATCTGGTTGGCGGTGCCGCGATTGCTCACATACAGGAACTTGCCGTCGCTGGACGCATGCACGGCGGCGCCGGCCTTGTCGGACACCGGTTGCCCGGCGGCGTAGTCGACCAACTGGGTCTGGGTGAGCTTGCCGTCGGCATAATCGAACACCGCGACCTGCGCGCTCATCTCGGTGGTCAGCCAGGCGTGCTTGCCATCGGCGCTGAACAGCAGGTGACGTGGGCCGCTGCCCGGCGGCAATTGCACCGATGCCTGGTTGGCCGGGGTCAGCGGCAATTCGTGATTGGCCTTGGGGTCGTAATGGTAGGCAAATACCTTGTCCGCCCCCAGGTCCTGCACAAACACGTACTTGCCATCCGGCGAAGACACCACTGAGTGCACGTGGTTGGAGGCCTGGCGCTCGGGGTTGACGCGACTGGCCGGGTGCCCGCTCAACTGCACCGGCGCCGACAGTTTGCCGGTAGCGTCCACCGGCAGGATTGCCAGGCTGCCGCCCGGGTCTTCCACCACCGAATAATTGGCGACGAACAGGTAACGCCCATCCGCAGCGATGCTCGAATGGGTCGGCTCGTTACCCAGGCTCTGCACCTGATTGATCAGGGTGAGCTGATGACTCTTCGGGTCGATGCTGTAGCTGCTGACGCGACCGACCGGGTCTTGCTGGCCGGGACCGTTTTCATTGACCACAAACAGGTGCTTCTGGTCTTTGGAGACCGTCAGCCACGAAGGGTTGTCGGCCTTCGCTGCCAGTACCGGCTTGCCCTGGAACTGGCCAGTGCGGCTGTCGAATTGCAGGCGATAAATACCGTCGCTGGCGCCAGCGGTGTAGCTGCCCACCAACAGTTCATAGGTGTCAGCCGGTGCAGCCTGCACCGACATCGCCCCCACACTGCCGGCCATCAGCAGCGGCCAGAATTTACGCATCATCATGCTCGAGTTCCTCGTCGTTATTGTTGCCGGTGAAGCCGCGCATGCACGTCAGGCGGTGCTCGCCCGAATCACCGGTGAGGGTCCAGCTTTGCCGGGTTTCATCAAAGGTCGCGGCCTGCACCTGGGCCAGGCTGAACGCCCAGTGTTTGTTTTCCCGACCGTCCATGAGTTCAATGCGCAACTGTGTATCGTCGAGGTTGAAATCAAAGGTGTGCAGCCCATCGATTTCGAGCATGTCGCAGTTTTGAAGTTCAGTAAGCAGGGCGTCGGCAGTCATCGGGATCATTCATCGCTGGAAAAAACGCTGATGATAGGCCAATCCCCTGCGTCTTTCCCGTTTCCCATGGCCAAGCGGTAGTCGGTTACCGCATCACGCCCGTGGCTGCCATTACTTTACGAGGGCATAGCTAACCCACGTAAAGGATGACTCCCGTGCCAACCACCCCGACACCTCCGGCTGAAAACATTCTGCAAAAAGCAGTGGAGACGCAGTTTCGCACGCGCCCATCCCTGCGCTCAGTCGTGACCCAGATGCTGACCTACACCTTGAAGGAACGCTTCCCGCACCTGCCCAAGCCCCTCTCCGATCTTTGCCTGGCGCTGCCCCGTGACGGCGGCGGCCGGGGCCTGCATCCGCTGCTGGAGGTGGCCCTCAAGCATATTGCCGACGGCAGCTTCCCCGACCTGTCCGTGCGCGACAACCTGGATGGTTACCTGAGTGACGCCACCGGCAGCCGCCTCGTCCCGCCGACCGGTGAGCCTTCCAGCTATGACGTGCGCGCCGTCGAAGCGGTGATACGCGAACTGCCCTTGATTCTGTTTGTGGGGTATCAGGATGCACTGACCGAATACTGGGACCAGGACAGCGAGGCCGGCGGCAGTCGCTGGCGATGGCTGGCCAGTTTGCTGCAAGGCGTGCTGAGGACCTCGGCGATTCGTCAGTCCGGCGAGGATGCCCAACAACTGCAAATACTCAGCACGTTGGCCAACTACCCTACTCGTGAAGCCAGGGCGGGCCTGCCATGGCCCGACAATTCGATCCATGCCTACACCCTGGAAACGCACCTGGTGCGGGAAGCCACCACCTTGACCGTGCAGTCCAGCGATCTGCTCGTGGTCGGTGGCCAGCGCGTATGGTTGTGTGCCGTGTCCGGCCAGGTCGAGTCCTACGCCAGCCTCGACGCCTTCGGCCAGGCATGGGGCGAGCGCCTGTCACGGCAGTTCAGCGCCGACAAGATCACCTGGCACCGCTACGAGCCGGACGGCGATATATTCGAGGTACAAGCGGCGCTGGTGCTCAACCGGCAACTGGAGGATCTCGCCGCGATACAACTGCCTCGCGCCAGCTCCATAGACGCCGCGCAACAGCTGTTCGAGTCGACCACCAACCCGGCCTCGTGGTTTGCCCGCGCGCCGCTCACGCCGATCGATAGCTTGTCGCCGATCCAGGCCGCCCTCCCCGACTGGCTGCGCGGCGCCTCACCCGCCGACCGCTTCAGCTATCGCCAATGCCTGATCGAACAGGCCAACCTCAGGCGCCTGACGCAGGGCGCGGGCTACCTGGATGGGCTGGAGGATATCCGCACCTATGCCGCCAGCCACTTGAATCACCAACTGTGCCTGGAGCGCAATGCCGTGATGCTGGGCACACGCAGTTGCACGGACCTTGAACACGCGCTGTACAAGGCCGAAGACCTGGAGCTGACCTTCGATGTGCCCGTCGGCACGTTGCAAGGTGGCTACATTCAGCACGTGTCCATGAGCCTGGTCGACCTGGCCCTGAAAAACCTGTCGGGAAGACCCAGCGGCCGCATGACATTACGCCATACCGGTGGCCGCGAGCTTGAAGCCTGGCTGACCCCGGCGTACCTGCTGCAACTGATCCAACGGGTGGATATCGGCCGCAACTACCCCGCCTATATTCAACAGGCGTTGCTCAGCGGCACCGAAGAGGCCGAACGGCGCGAACGCCTGTTCTGCGGGCAACGGCCTGTCGAGCTGAAAACCCAGGCGCTGGAACACCTGATAAAGGCTGAGGCGGGGCTTACGCGACGTGGCTTTCGTTGCGTCCAGGCAGTCGTCGGCACCGAGCGTGCGGAGCGCTGGGTCGACAACGATGAAATCGTCATGCGCGCGCTGGCCTTTCAACGCAAGCCTGGGGCCAAGGCTGATGTGGTGCAGAACATGTTCATTATCGAACCGCGCAATGCGCAGTCCGGTCCGCACCTGCTCTACCGGCCGGCCTATGGCGAATCTTTGCTGGAGTTTGCCGGCCGCGACGCGTTGCTGGCGGCCATCGCCCAGCCCGGCGCCCTGCAGGACAGCGTACTGGCCTGGCTCGCGGACGACGCCAGGGCCATTTACAGCAATGGGGGGTTTAATCAGCCGCACTATGTGCGTATCGGCGGTATAGGCTCGGAATTCGATCCATTGCCTGAGGTGCCGAAACCGGCGACGCTGGCACCGGCCAATGATGAAAGTAACGACCCGATCCTGCAGGCGCTGAACAGCGGCCAACTGATGCAATACCTGTTCGTCTGCGAAGCCCGTCAACTTCTGGAGCAGGCCGACCGCGAGTCAACCTCCAATGCTGAAAGCCGCTGGGCGCTGATCCTGGAAGGTGTGCAACTGGGCTTCAACACCTTGTTGATGCTGGTGCGCGGCCCCCTGGCGGTCGTCGGATGGCTCATGCAACTGGCGATGGGCCTCCGGCAGGACCTGCCGGCGCTGGAAAGTGCAGACCCGATTGCCAGGGAGTTGGCATGGGTCGACCTGCTGCTCAACATCGGCATGGTCTTGCTGCACCATGGGCTGGCGACCGAAGCGCCAGGCAGCCCCGTTATCGAATCCCCGCCACGCCCGCCGTTGAGGCGTGCACAGGCCAGCCCTGCGGTGATCGAACGCGGCGTGGTTGGCCTGCCCTCCGAGCCACCCGGTGGAGGCCGAACCCTGCTGGACTTTGACCGCTCCCTGGCCGGCGACAGCGCCTCGGCGCGCCTGCTGGAAAAACTCCTCGAGGTCAACGTGCCCTGGCCCGAGCCGCTGCCGGTCGCCGTTGCGCTGGGCAACCTCAAAGGTTTGTTCAAGGTCGACAACCTCTGGCACGCCTCGGTGGGCGGCCTGTTCTTTCGGGTCAGGGTCGTTCCAGGCGTTGGCGAGGTATTCATCATTCATCCCGACAAACCCGACCACCCTGGCGTCAAGCTTAGAACCGACGGCAATGGGCATTGGAGCCTGGATCGCGGACTGAAACTGAGCGGTGGAGGTCCCAAGCGCCTTGCGACCTTGCGCGTGGAAAACCGCCGCAAAACCGAGCAGCTACAAGTGCGGATGCAAGCGCTTGGCATCGAGCTCACGCCACCGATGACCGAACTTCGCGCCTCGCTGGTTCGAATGCGCACCGCCCACGCCGACCTGACCAAACAGGCCGCGACGTTAAAGCTGGTGTGGAAGCTTCTGGACAGTGCAACCGGCCCGCAAAAATCGACCCTTGAAACCCGTCATCAGCGCGAAATGCAAAGCTACGCAACGCTGCGTGCTCACTATGAAACGCTGCTGGAAACGCTGCAGGAACGACACACGCAGTTGCTGCCGGCACGCCATGAACTGGTCAAGGTCGGCCAGGACCTGGAAACGTACGGCGGCGCCGGCAGTCACGTTCAGGACCGGGCAAAAACCTTGAGAACGCTCTGGGACGAACAGCTGGCAATCCATACCTACCTGGGTTTGTGGGCAGACACGCTTCAATTCAGTGACAGTGGCGAGCCAATGCGTCATGTGTCTGAACGCATGATGCTGGAAAAACTGCTCGGCAACGCTGCGCCCTATGATGAACACACGGCCAAATCCATCGCGTTGGCCGATATCCAGCAACGCATGGCCGTAGGCACCCGCGGTATGGAGACCACGCTGGAGCTGTTGGAACAGGACTCAGTGGCGGGTCGTGCGATACGTGAAGAGTTGCTGGCAATGATCGCGCACCCACAGCACTTTTTCCCCGAGAGCCTGAAAATCAACGCGCTGATCCCGCTGTCGTGGGTGGCCATTGAACTTTCAGCCACTGAAAGGTCGCCGCAGGAAGCGCTGTATAGGCAGCATGCCGACCATTCCAGTCTGAGCCAGGCGCTGCTGTCTCACATCGAAGTGCGCAGCAGCAGCGGCTTCCCCCTTGATGAGCAGCACCAGGTGTACAACACCGTGCTCGAGCAATACCGCCGCTATGAGACGGCGGTCGAGGCGCTCAAACTGATCAACCCGGCACGCTTGCGCCCTATGGCTGAGCGGCTTGTGAATGAACTGCGAGATGTCCGCACCCTTGCCGAAAACGAGCTGGAGGCCGTGGTCCGCAGGCAGGAGGAACTGGAAGTAGAACAGTCGCGATTAAAAAACCTGCGCCCGAAAGCGCCGACCAAACGCATCTTTAAAACCCGTAGAAGAAAATACCTCGTCGGCGACCTCAAGCCGGCCGATGGCCACATCAACCGCGAGCACTTCACCATCACCGACCCGGCTACCGGGCAAGCCGTCGCCTCGTTTCGCGAGCAGGCCGGCGAATGGGTAGACATCGCCGAAGACCTCGTGGCCGCGAAGCAACCGCCAGCCCAGGCCCGTCCACTGGCGATACTCAAGCGCGAGGGCCAGATACTGCTCCAGCAGCGCGCCGGTATCGAACGTGTCATCAGCGCTCAACAGCAAGTGCTGGAATCTCCCGGCACTCGGCAGGCGGTCAACCCCGGCGACTGGGATGAACTGCTCAGCGACCAGGCCGGCAAGCTCACCGAGCTTGCCGATGAGATTGCACGGGAACACGCCGGCCAACCCTCGGCCCAGGGCTTGATCGACGAGTACCGGGCAGAAGCCAGGGACATGCAGCGAAAGGCGCAGGAGGTCTGCAGCGCCGCTTACAAACAGCAGTGGCCGACACTGGAAAGCCTCGATTACCTGTGGCGGCACCAGCAGATCGACATCAACCTGACCAGCCCGGCCGATCCACAGCGCCCTACCCTCAGCGGCGATTTTTTCACCGAGTACGCGGTGTATGACAAAGCTCAAAAACCGCCGAGCGTGTTGTGGTATGCCCATTTTCACTATGCGACAGCCAACATGCCGCCCGCCCGCTATACCCGTGCGCACCTGAAACTTGCCGACCAGCGTAAATTCACACAGAAGGACCTGCTCAAGGCGCATGTGCAGGCGCGATTGAAGAGCCAGCAGGAGCCGGGGGCGGAACCTATCAGGAAGATCCTCTATGTGCTGATCGCGCCGCCTCAGGATCAACTGTTCTTAGCCATCGCACCTGCGCCGCACTGACCGGCGTCCCCTGAAGCGCAAAGACCGCAGCCAAGGCTGCGGTCTTTTTATGTCGCTCGGGCAATCAGTGGGCAAACAGCGAGTTGCCCTTCTGCCCCGCCAGCTTCTCGGGCTTGATCAGGAACCGCGCCAGTGCCGGCAGCAGCCACAGTGCACCGAACATGTTCCACAACAGCATGAAAGTCAGCATCAGGCCCATGTCGGCCTGGAACTTGATGGCCGAGAAGATCCAGGTGCACACGCCGATGGCCAGGCACAAACCGGTAAACAGCACGGCTTTACCGGTGGACTTGAGCGTCTGGTAATAGGCTTCCTGCAACGGCAAGCCCGCGCGCAGGAAGCTTTCCAGGCGGCTGTAGATGTAGATGCCGTAGTCCACGCCGATCCCTACGCCCAGCGCCACCACCGGCAAGGTCGCAACCTTGACGCCGATGCCCATGAACGCCATCAGCGCATTGCCCAGCACCGAGGTCAGCACCAGGGGCAGCACGATGCACAGGGTCGCCGCCCAGGAGCGGAAAGTGATCATGCACATGGTCGCCACGCACAGGTACACCAGGATCAGGATGGTCAGCTCCGACTCCTTGATCACCTCGTTGGTCGCCGCCTCGATCCCGGCGTTACCGGCGGCGAGGATGAATTCCAGGCCGTCCTTGTTGTTCTCCTTGGCGAAGTCCTGCACCGCATGCACGGCGCGGTCGAGGGTCTCGGCCTTGTGGTCGTTGAGGAACACCAGCACCGGCGCCAGGGAGCAATTGTTGTTGTAAAGGCCATCGGCGCGGGCGATGGAGTTGTTCAGCACGTCGGGGTTGCGCGACAGGGTTTCCCATTTCAGGTTGCCCTCGTTCATGCCTTTGATCATCTGCTTGGACACGGTGACCAGCGAGATCGCCGACTGCACGCCTTCGGTGTTCTGCATCTTCCACATCAACTGGTCGATCGGCGCCATGGCTTCATAGCGCGAGCAGCCTTCGGCGCGGGTCTTGACCATCACCACCAGCACGTCGGAGCTGGTCGAATAGTTGCTGATGATGAAGTTGTTGTCTTTGTTGTAGCGCGAGTCGGGGCGCAGTTCCGGCGCGCCCTGGTCGAGGTCGCCGATCTTGAGGTTCTGGCTGTACCAGAGGCCGCCGCCGAAGGCGAGCACTGCCAGGGCGATGGAGATGGGGGCGATTTTCGGGTTGGCGAAGTTCGACAGCAGGCGCCAGAACGGGTGTTCGCGGTTCGCGTCCTTCTTGCTCCGGGCGATGGCCCGCGGGCTGATGCCGACATAGGAAATCGCCACCGGCAGCAGGATCAGGTTGGTGAACACGATCACCGCCACGCCGATGGACGCGCCGATCGCCAGTTCGCGGATCACGCCGATGTCGATGATCAGCAAGGTGATAAAGCCCACGGCATCGGCGAGGATCGCGATCATCCCCGGCAGGAACAGTTGCCGGAAGGTGCGCCGCGCGGCGGTCAGGGCGTTGTCTGCCTCACTCGACTGCAGGGCGATCCCGTTGATCTTCTGCACCCCGTGGGAGATGCCGATGGCGAAGATCAGGAACGGCACCAGCATCGAATACGGGTCCAGCCCGAAGCCGAAGAAGTGCATCAGCCCGAGCTGCCAGACCACCGCCACCAGCGTGGTGCTGAGCACCGCGACGGTGCTGCGCAGGCAGTTGGTAAACCACAGCAGCAGGATCAGGGTGATGACGAAGGCGATGCCGAAGAACAGCACCACCATCACCAGGCCATCGATCAGATCACCGACTTTCTTGGCGAAGCCCACGATGTGGATCTTGACGTTGGGGTTCTGCGCTTCGAACTTGTCGCGGATCTTGTCTTCGAGTTCATGGGAGAACTTGCGGTAATCCAGGGCCAGCAACTTGCCTTGGTCCTGCGGGTCCGGGTAGGACTCCAGCAGTGGGATATCGACGATGCTCGACTTGAAGTCGTTGGCCACCAGCCGGCCGACCTGGCCGGACTTGAGCACGTTGTTGCGCAACTGGTCGAGGCTTTGCGGCGAGCCGTTGTAGCTTTGCGGGATCACTTCACCGCCGGCGAAGCCTTCTTCGGTCACTTCGGTCCAGCGCACGCTGGGGCTCCACAACGACTTGAGGCCCGAGCGGTCGACGCCGGAGATGTAGAACACCTCGTCGTTGATCTGGCGCAGGGTCTCCATGTACTCCCTGGTGAAAATGTCGCCGTCCTTGGCTTCCACCGAGATGCGCACGGTGTTGCCCAGGTTGGCCAAATCGTTGCGGTGCTCCATCATCTTCTCGATGAAGGGGTGCTTGAGGGGAATCATCTTTTCAAAGCTGGTGGACGGGCGAATCAAGGTCGCCTGCCAGAACAGGAAGATGCTTACCAGCAGGCAGATGACGATCACTGCCGGGCGGTTATTGAAGATCAGGCGCTCAAGAAAGGTCGCTTTATCGTTGTGATGACTGCTCATTCTTTCCCCGCCTTTTTATTGTTTTGTTGGTTCGGCGCCAGCAGCTGTAGCGACGCGAACGCCGCCCTGCCCGACCAGGATCAAGTTGCCGTTGCCGGCCGCGGTGACCGCCGAGAGTGAGATACGGTCCGGGCGGTTGAATACGCTGAAAGTCTGGCCGTCGTCATGGCTGACCACCACGCTGCCGCCGTTGCCCACCACGACGATGGAACCATCCTCGAGCAGGGCCGCCCCCGACAGGCCGAATTCAAGAACGCCCCGGGCCGCATTCAATTCGACCTGCTCCCAGGTGCCGCCGAAGTCGGTGGAACGATAAAGATTGCCGCGCAGGCCGTAGGCCAACAGCGTTTGCGCTTGAGCGGTGCCGATCACGCCAAACAATGAGCCCTCATAGGGGCCTTCGAGTTTTTCCCAGGTCTGGCCGTCGTCGCTGGAGCGGAACATGCTGCCCTGCTCACCGACGATAAACAGGCCGGCGTCCTTGATGGAGGCGATGGCGTTGAGGTGGAACTGGTCTTCGTTGTCGAGGCGGTCGCTGACGTCTTCCCAGGTCTGGCCGCCGTCGGTGGTCTCGATCAGCGCGCCGTAGGCGCCCACGGCCAGGCCGTGATTGGCGTCGTTGAACCATACGTCGAGCAACGGCGCTTCGCGCTTGAGGTCCTGGTATTGCTGGGTCCAGCTGGCGCCGCCGTCGCTGCTGGCGAGTATTTGCGCATCATGGCCGACCGCCCAGCCGTGGCTGGCATCGACGAAGAACACCGCCGTGAGCAACTGCCGGGTGGGGACTTTGGCTTGGGTCCAGGTGCTGCCCTGGTCATCGGAATAGAGGATATGCCCGCGATCCCCCACCGCCACCAGGCGCTGGCCGGCGTGGACCACGTCAATCATCAGGCCTTTGGCGGCCTTCGGGGATTCAATCGCAAACACCGCTGCGGCGGGGGTATCGCTGGCGGCGTGGACGACGCTGGGTAACGCAACGGCGCCAAACAGCGAGAGCGCTGTGGCCAGCAACGCAAGCTTGCGTGCGGCGCGTGGGCGGCAAACAACCCAACCCATGACAGGCTCACTCATAGACCTTTCTCCCATTTATTATTGTTAGGTCGTGTTGCTTTGCGCGGGGCTCTGAAACCTGCAATCTAGAGCGCCTGACGCAAGCACGGGCCATCCTATCGGGCTTTGGAATCGTCTGACAATCGGCGCTACGTTATCTTTTGTTAACTGGCGGCGTTTGGCCACATGGTGAATATAGCTGCATCAGCTCAAATGATGATGTTATGGGACGCGGAGCGTCTCTGGCGGCGTTACCACGCGGAGCGTGGGAACGATCAGGCCGCCATGCGGGATAATGAATTTTTATTCCATCTATTGAATTTTGAGAATATTTATTCCATTAATACGCTTCCTGAAAACAATAATCCAAAGGACCACGGCGATGCGTGAACTCGGAATCGGCTTGATCGGCACAGGCTTCATGGGGCGCGCCCACGCGCTGGCGTTCAACAACGCTCGGGCGGTGTTCGAACTGCCCGTCACGCTCACACTGGCGGCCCTGGCCGATGCCGACGCCGAGCGCGCGCAGCGTTGCGCCAGCGCCTGGGGGTTTGACCAGGCCCACGCCGACTGGCAGGCGCTGATCGACGATCCCAAGGTCGATGTCGTGGCCATCACGACCCCCAACCACCTCCACTACCCCATGGCCATGGCTGCGATTGCGGCCGGCAAGGCGGTGTATTGCGAGAAGCCGCTGGCCGTCAGCCTGGAACAGGCCGATGCCATGCGCCGAGCTGCCAGCGCGGCCGGGGTGGTGACGCGAGTGGGCTACAACTACCAGCACAACCCGATGATCGTGCTGGCGCGACAGATGATTGCCAGCGGCGAGCTTGGCGAGATCATCGGTTTCCAGGGCGAATTCAGCGAAGACTTCATGGCCGACCCGGCCTCGCCCTGGTCGTGGCGCTGCGAGGTAGGACACGCTGGCGGCGCGCTGGCGGACCTGGGCAGCCATTTGCTGTCGATGGCCCATTACCTGGTGGGCGATGTGACCAGCGTGTGCGCCGATACCCACACCGTCCACGCTCAACGACCGGCCCTCAAAGGCAGCCATGAACTCAAGAGCATCGCGGTGGATGACCAGGTGCATGCCCTGTTGCGTTTTGCCAACGGCGCGCGCGGCACGGTGAGCAGCAGTTGGATCAAGCATGGCTATAAAAATCACCTGAGCTTCGAAATCAGCGGGACCCTGGGCACGCTGGCGTTCGATCAGGAGCGCTTGAACGAACTGCGCCTGTGCCGAGCCGGCCAGGATGGCTTCCAGCGCTTGCTCGCCGGCCCGGCCCTGCCCGGCTATGCCGCGTTCAGCCCGGCGGCGGGCCACCAGTTGGGGTACAACGAGTTGAAGACGCTGGAGGTTCATGAACTGATCATGGCGCTGGCGGGGCAAGGTGCGGATGGCACCGATTTTGAAGCGGCGTGGGCGGTGGAGCGGCTGGCGACGGCGATTCGAGTGGCCGCCCAGGAAGCACGCTGGGTCAACGTGAACTCAATCTAAATGTGGGAGGGGGCTTGCCCCCTCCCACAGTTGATCGCAGTCGCCTTCAATATCAGCGCAAGGCTCGGCGCAGCACTTTGCCGACTGTGGTTTTAGGCAGTTCGGTGGTGCGGAACTCCACGTACCTGGGCACCTTGTAACCGGTCAGATATTCCCGGCAATGGGCGAGGATCTGCTCCTGGGTCAGGCTCGGGTCCTTGCGCACCACGATGATCTTGACCTTCTCGCCGGTCACGCCATCTTCCACACCGATAGCCGCCACTTCCGCCACCCCTGGATGCATCGCCACCACATCCTCGATTTCGTTCGGGTACACGTTGAAACCCGAGACCAGGATCATGTCCTTCTTGCGATCCACCAGGCGGATGTAGCCGCGCTCATCCATCACGCCGATATCACCGGTCGACAACCAGCCTTCGGCATCCAGCACTTCGGCGGTTTCCTTCGGGCGCTTCCAGTAGCCCTGCATCACTTGGGGCCCGCGCACTTGCAGTTCGCCTTGCTCGCCGATTTCGGCGATTTCGCCGTCTTCACGAACGAAGCGCACCCAGGTCGACGGCAAGGGCACGCCGATGCTGCCGGTGAATTCCATCTCGCGCATGCGGTTGATGTCGATGGGGCTGATGCTCACCACCGGGGAACACTCGGTCAGCCCGTAGCCCTCGATGATCGGCAAGCCGGTGACTTCCTTCCAGCGCTTGGCCACCGCTGTGTGCGTGGCCATGCCCCCGGCGATCACCATGCGCAGGTCGGAAAAGTCCCGCGCGCAGAACTCCTTGTTCTCCAGCAAACCGTTAAACAGCGTGTTGACCCCGGCGATCCCGTTGAAGCGCTCTTTGCGCAGGATCATCTGCACCCGTTTCACGTCCCGTGGGTTGGCAATCAGGATATTGCGCCCGCCCAGGCACATGAACATCAGGCAATTCACCGTCAAAGAAAAGATGTGGTACAGCGGCAGCAAGGTGACGTTGGTCTCCTGCTTGTCCTGGTCGAGTTGATCACCGACCCAGGCCTTGGCTTGCAACAGGTTGGCAATAATATTGCGATGGCTGAGCATCACGCCCTTGGCATCGCCGGTGGTGCCGCCGGTGTATTGCAGGAAGGCCAGCTCATCGCGGCTTATGCTCACGGGCAGAAAATTGAGCGCCCGCCCCTGTTTCAGCACCTGGTTGAAACGCACCGAGCCGGGCAGCGTGAAGGCCGGCACCTGTTTCTGCACGCTGCGCAGGATGAAGTTCATCGCCGCGCCCTTGAAGGTGCCGAGCAGGTCGCCGATGGCCGCCACCACCACGCGCTTGACACTGCTGCCGGCGATGACCTTTTCCAGGGTGTGGGCGAAGTTTTCGAAGATCACCACGGTCTCAGCACCGCTATCCTTGAGCAGGTGCTTGAGCTCATGGGCGGTATACAGCGGATTGACGTTGACCACCACCGCGCCGGCCAGGATCGTGCCCAGCAGGCAGATCGGGTACTGCAGGCAATTGGGCATCATCAACGCGACCCGGTCGCCCTTCTTCACCCCCTGGCCCTGCAGCCACGCGGCAAATGCGCTGCCCTGGATGTGCCAGTCGGCGTAAGTCATGGGCGTGCCGATGCTGACATACGCCACCCGCTCGCGGAATTTTTCCAGGTGTTCCACGAACACTTCGCGCAACGAGGGGTAAGCCTCGATAGCGGCATCGATGTCCGCCGGCACGCCGGGCAGGTAGGCGTTCAACCAGATGCGTTCGGTGTGTTCCAGGCTGATGGCGTTCATGGCTGCGTCCTTATTGTTGTTGTGGATAGGGCTACTTTTCGACGATGGCGGTAATACCCAGCCCGCCTGCCGCACAGATCGAGATCAAGCCGCGACCGCCGCCGCGCTCATGGATGGCCTTGGCCAACGCCGCCAGTTGCCGGCCACCGGTGGCGGCAAACGGATGGCCGCAGCCCAGCGAACCGCCGTTGACATTCATTTTTGCGCGGTCGATGGCGCCCAGCGGTGCGTCCAGGCCCAGCCGCTCGCGGCAGTAGTCGGGGTCTTCCCAGGCCTTGAGCGTGCACAGCACCTGGGCGGCGAATGCTTCGTGG
This sequence comes from Pseudomonas sp. R4-39-08, assembly GCF_003852275.1. Classification (NCBI taxonomy): domain Bacteria; kingdom Pseudomonadati; phylum Pseudomonadota; class Gammaproteobacteria; order Pseudomonadales; family Pseudomonadaceae; genus Pseudomonas; species Pseudomonas sp. R4-39-08. Next base: position 2,711,587 of record NZ_CP027733.1, on the reverse strand, counting down.
ATTTCGAAGAAATCAAAATCGGCAAAGCCCAGGCCTTCGCGCTTGAGCATGCGCGGTACGGCGTAGGCCGGGGCCATCAACAGGCCTTCGGTGCCGTCGACGAAATTCACCGCCGCCGTTTCGCCGGTGCGCAGGTAGGCCAGCACCGGCCAGCCATTGGCAGCGGCCCACGCTTCGCTGGCCAGCAACACCACCGAAGCGCCGTCGGTCAGGGGCGTTGAGTTGCCAGCGGTGAGTGTGCCGTCCTGGCGGTCGAAGGCCGGCGCCAGGCTCGCGAGTTTTTCCAGGCTGATGTCGGCGCGCAGGTTGTTGTCCCGTGCGAGGCCCCGATGGGGGCTGATCAGATCGTCGAAGAAACCGCGCTTATAGGCCGCGTCGAGGCGTTGATGACTGGCGAGGGTCAACTCATCCTGGGCCAGGCGCTTGATCTGCCAACGCCTGGCCATTTCTTCGCAGTGCTCGCCCATCGACAGGCCGGTGCGCGGCTCGCCATTGCGCGGCAGCAGCGGCTTGAACAACATCGAAGGGCGCACCTTCAACAAGGCTATCAGTTTATCGCCCATACCCTTGGCCCGATTGGCCGCAAGCAAGGTGTGGCGCAGGGATTCGTTGATGCCAATGGGCGCGTCGGAGGTGGTGTCCGCGCCTCCCGCGATACCCACTTCGATCTGGCCCAGCGCGATTTTATTGGCCACCAGCAATGCGGCTTCCAGGCCCGTGCCGCAGGCCTGCTGCACATCGTAGGCTGGGGTCTGCGCGCACAGCGTGGTCGACAGCAGTGACTCGCGCGCCAGGTTGAAATCGCGCGAATGCTTGATCACCGCACCGGCGACGAATTCGCCCAGGCGCTGACCGTGCAGGTTGTAGCGATCCACCAGGCCTTGCAGGGCGGCCACCAGCAAGTCCTGGTTACTGTCATGGGCATACACGGTGTTGGAACGGGCAAACGGCAGGCGGTTACCGCCGATGATCGCCACGCGTCGGGTCGGTGGCGGATTGAAGCTGTAGTCACTCATGTAAGGCTCTCATTCCAGGCGTTTGATCCCACAGCAACAACCCGCGCATATGCGGTTTGTCGCCGGCCACATTGCGCACTTCGAATTCCCGGAGCGGGCCGGTCCCGGGGCGGCTCCACAGGGCGACCTGGCCGGGCAGGAAGATCGGCAACTTGAAATCGCAATGGGCCTCGGCGTGGTCCAGGCCACCCGGTGGCTGCTGTGCCGCCAGCGCACGGCCCAGGGTCCACATGCCGTGGGCGATGGCACGGCGAAAGCCGAAAAGTTTCGCGCCCATCACCGAGGTATGAATCGGGTTGAAGTCCCCCGAGACCTTGGCAAAACGGCGCCCCAGATCGGCGGGCAATACCCAGCGCTGGGTGCGTACCAAGCCCTCCTCCTGTAACGGCAGTGCGTCCACCCACAGCTCCCCGACGGGACTTTTCACATTCCGGCGCAGGTACAGGCTGTCGCTTTCCCACACCAGGGCCCCCGCGCCGTAGGCACGGGTCGCGATGCTCAACGCCTGCCCCTTGGGATGGGCGACCCAGCGTTCGCAAAACACTTCCAGGCGCAGCGCCTGGCCTTCATGCAACCGTTGGTGCTGGCGAATACGATTGGCCAGATGCACCATGCCGCTGGCCGGGTACGGGAAGCTGGGTCGGGTCAGCAGCATCAAGTGCAAAGGGAACGCCAGCACGTGGGGATAGGACAGCGGCACGCCCTGCTCGCGACGAAAGCCACAGGCACGGGCATACGCCGCGATGGCGGCGCTCGACAGCTCCACCGCCGGGCGTACCAGACGCTCCCTGGGCAATAACGGCGCGGCGCCAGGCTCGGGCTTGCGCAAGCCGCGCACAGCGTCGAATACCAGTTGGATGCGCGAGGGTGGCGGGTCGATGATCTGGGTCACGTAGTCCATGGTTCAGGCTCCCAGCAGGCTTTGACCGCACACCCGCACCACCTGGCCGTTGACCCCACCGGACGCCGGATGCGCCAGCCAGGCGATGGTCTCGGCCACGTCGACCGGTTGGCCGCCTTGAAGCAAGGAATTCATGCGCCGCCCGGCCTCGCGGATCAACAGCGGGACTTTCGCGGTCATCTGCGTCTCGATAAACCCTGGCGCCACCGCATTTATCGTCACCTGCTGCGCCGCCGCACGCGGGGCCAGGCCCTGCACCAGGCCGATCACCCCGGCCTTGGACGTGGCGTAGTTGCTCTGCCCGAGGTTGCCGGCGATACCGGAAATCGACGAGACGCACACAATCCGCCCACCGGGGTTCAGGCCGTGGTTGTCCAGCAGCGCCTGGCTGAGCTGCAACGGCGCCTCGAGGTTCACCGCCAGCACACTGCGCCAGGCGGTTTCGGTCATCTTGGCGATGGTCTTGTCGCGGGTGATTCCGGCATTGTGGACCACCACATCGAAGGCGCCATACTGGCTGACATGCGCCTGCAATAACGCGGCGGCATCCGGCGCGGTGATGTCCAGGGGCAATGCCGAACCGTCCACACTGTCGGCGGCCTGCTGCAGCGCCGACTGGGCCTGGGGCACGTCGACGCACACCACATGGGCACCGTCGCGCGCCAACACCTGGGCGATGGCCAGGCCGATGCCGCGGGAGGCACCGGTCACCAGGGCGCGACGGCCGGCGAACGGTTTGTCCCAATGGAAGGTGATGTGACTGTCCACCGGCTTCTGGAGGCGTATCACTTGCCCAGACACATAAGCCGAACGGCGCGACAGAAAAAAACGCAGGCTGCTGTCCAAAGCGTCTTCAGCGCCCGGCGCCACGTAGATCAATTGCACGGTGATCGCCCGGCGCAGCTCCTTGGCCAGCGAGCGCACCAGCCCCTCGAGCGCGCGCTGGGCGACGGCCTGGGGCAAGTCCTGGCAATGTTCCGGTGCGGTGCCGAGTACCACCACGCGCGCGTGTTGGCTCAGGCGCCTGGCGTTGGAGTGAAAGAATGTATAGAGCTCATCCAGGTGCTGCAGGTCGGCCACGTGCGTGGCATCGAACACCGCGCCCTGCACCTTCACCGTCGACGGCGCCTTGACGGTCGCCGCGGTGGCGGCGACGGTGTCGGTGCTGCTGAAGAGGCGATGTACGTGCTCGGTCAGGCGCCCTGCCCCGGCGACGATGACCGGGTTGGCCAACCCATGCTGGCCGCTGCGATGGCGTTGCAGGGGCAAGGGTTGCGGCAAGCCGACGGCGTGGGCCAGGCGACGGCCCCAAGGAGAATTGACGAAAGAAAGGTAGCGGTCACTCATAACACAAATCCTGCTTTGTAAATCCGATCAAATGTGGGAGGGGGCTTGCCCCCGATAGCTGAGTGTCAGTCAGTAAATCTGCATCTGAGCCACCGCTATCGGGAGCAAGCCCCCTCCCACATTGGGACCGCGTTTGGATTAATTGACCGAAGCGTTCTCGCTTTGGCTGGCGCGACGTTTGGCGGCGGGCTCCAACGCCTGCTTGCGCTGCTGCAGGGCCTCCAGCAAACCGAAGTCCTGCGGGAAGTCGTCGACCTGGATGCCGTGGTCGGCGTATTCCACATAGCGTGCGAGCAAAGCGTCTTCGTCGTCGCTGATCAGGTCCAACGCCCGTGCCTTGACGCGCCAGCCGGTAAAGACCGCAGACGAAATCGGCATCGGCGCGAGCAGGCCTTGCTTGATGGCGGGCTTGAGCCGTGCCTCGATCAGCTCCACTTGGGGCAACAGGCGGAACCCCAGTTCGCCATAGGCCAGCTTGTCGATTTCCGGGCGCGGGATGTAGGAGTTGGCGAGCAAACGGTCGCGGGTTTCGCCGGGGGTCTGTACGACCTCGGCGACTTGGGCCAACAGGCGATCCGACGGTTTGCGCAAAGGAATACCAAACGGGAAACTCAAGCCCCGCAGCACCGCCGCAGCGGCTTTCGACGGATAATTGTCGAGCACTTCGTCCAGCGCTTCATGGGCGCGCAACAATGCGTCCTGGGCCGCCCAATGCACCAGCGGCAAGTCGGCCTGGGGCCGGCCGTCGTCCTCAAAGCGCTTGAGCACGCAAGACAGGATGTACAACTGCGACAGCATATCGCCCAGGCGCCCGGTGATACTTTCCTTGCGCTTGAGAGCGCCCCCCAGCACCCCCATGGAAACGTCCGAGACCAATGCCAGCACCACCGACAGACGATTGGCCTGGCGGTAGTAGGAAGCCAGCGCCGGGTCGGTCTTGGCCGGGGCAGAAAGCAGCCGGCCAGCGGTCAGCGCATGCACCGTGGCACGCACGGTGTTGGCCAGTACAAAACTCACATGGCCGAACATCGCGCTGTCGAACGCCTGCAGGGCCTTGCGTCGATCCGGGTTGCGCGCCGCTTCCATTTCGCGCAGCACATAGGGATGGCAGCGGATCAGGCCCTGGCCGTAGATGATCAGGCAGCGGGTCATGATGTTCGCGCCTTCCACCGTGATGGCGATGGGGCTTTGCTGATAGGCGCGTGCCAGGAAATTATTGGGCCCCATACAAATGCCCTTGCCGGCGACGATGTCCATGCCATCGTTGACGATCATTCGCGCGCGCTCGGTGACGTGGTATTTGGCGATGGCCGAGATGACCGAAGGTTTCTCGCCGGCATCCAGGGACGCCACCGACACCTTGCGCACCGCATCACAGGCATACAAGTGCCCGGCCATGCGGGCCAACGGTGCCTGCACCCCTTCGAACTTGCCGATGGGCAGACCGAACTGCTTACGCATCGCAGCGTAGGCGGTGGTGCCACGGACCGCCACTTTGCCCAGACCGACGTTGGCCGACGGCAGTGAAATCGCCCTGCCCGCCGCCAGGCATTCCATCAGCATGCGCCAGCCGTTGCCAACTTGTTCGCGACCGCCGATCACCCACTCCAGCGGAATGAACACATCCTTGCCAGTGGTCGGACCGTTCTGGAATACCGCATTCAGCGGCCAGTGGCGACGGCCGCTGTTCACGCCTGGATGGGAGGTGGGAATCAGCGCGCAGGTGATGCCCAGGGCACCTGCGGCACCGAGCAAACCGTCCGGGTCCTCGGCACGGAACGCCAGGCCCAGCACCGTGGCAATCGGGCCGAGGGTGATGTAACGCTTGTCCCAGGTCACGCTGAACCCCAGCACCTCCTCGCCTTCGTGCAGGCCTTTGCACACAATCCCCACGTCGGGAATGGCCCCGGCATCGGAGCCGGCATACGGGCTGGTCAGCGCGAAGCACGGAATATCCTCACCCCGCGCCAGACGCGGCAGGTAATAGTTGCGCTGGGCCTCGGTGCCGTAATGCAGCAGCAGTTCGGCGGGGCCCAGGGAGTTGGGCACCATCACCGAAATGGCCGCCGCCGAGCAGCGGGTCGACAGCTTCATCACCACTTGGGAGTGCGCGTAGTGGGAGAAGCCTTTGCCGCCGTACTGCTTGGGAATGATCATGCCGAGAAAGCCGGCTTCCTTGGTGTATTGCCAGCCCTCGGGGGACATGTCTTGCCACACCTGGGTGGTTTCCCAATCGTTGGCGATGTCGCACAGGGTTTCGACTTCGTTGTCCAGGAACGCCTGCTCTTCGGCACTCAGGCTGGCCGGCGCGGCTTGCAGCAGGCGCTGCCAGTTGGGTTTGCCGCTGAACAGCTCGGCGTCCCACCACACGGTACCGGATTCGATGGCCGCACGTTCGGTGTCGGACATCGCCGGCATGACCGTACGAAACAGCCCCAAGGCCTTGCTGGTCAACAGCACGCGGCGCAGGGGTTTGATCGCCAGCAACAAGGCCGGCAACACCACCAGCACCGCTGCGACGGTAGTGCCGAATGCGGCCACTGCGTTGAACAGATAGCCAGCCGCCAGCCATACCAGGCCGGCGCCAAGCCACAGGGTGGCAGCGGCTTGTCGATACGCCAGGGCAATCGCCGCGACGAAACCCACCAATAACCAGATAACCATGGGATACCTCTACTTGATTCAGGGCGTGGCACCCGTGCGGACCGCTCGGATTGAGCGGGGCGTAGAGCCACACTACAAACTCGGGAAAATAAATTCAAATTTTGTTTTGAAATTTTTATTTAATGGTCTGGCGAAAATATTCAGGGCTGAACGAGTCAGCCTAATTGCATCAGTCATGTGGCTCCGATTAGGTTCTGCGGATTGTTCTGTAAGCGTGTCAGTGTGCGCCGGGTCTCAAGATGCGCTGAATACCCGGCTTCAACACGGTCAGGTGCGTGACTAGAACTTATAGGTCGCCGACAAGCTCACGACGTCACCTGACGACTCAGCCTTCCCGTCCAGTTGAGCAGCGCCGAGGCGATCGACGTTCTTGGTTTTCAGGTTGACCTTTTCGACGAACTGGTGCGAGTACGCGCCATCCACTGACAGGCCCGGCACTGCCTTGATGTCGTACCCGGCACCAAACGCCAGGAAATAACGATCGCCATCAGGGATCCGCGGGTCACGCGTGGAGTTACGGGTAGGCGTCTGGTCATACGCCACACCTGCACGCAGGGTGAGTTCGTCGGTGGCTTTGTAGTCGCCGCCGATTGAGGTCATCCACGCGTTTTTGTAGTTGTAGGGAATGGCAACAATGGTCGAGCCCTGAGACTTGAGTGTGAGGTCCTGGAACGAGGACCACTCAGTCCACTGGGCACTCACACCGAGCGTCCAGCGGTCATTGAACTGATGGACCCAGTCAATCGCAGCAGTCGCCGGGATATCCAGTTGCGCACTGGCATGCGCGCCATCCGGGAACAGCTTGAGACCGGGATAGGCCATTTCAACCAGCGTCTCTCCGTTCGGACCAATAGGGTTGGTCATTGTGTTACGACCGATGGCGTCCGTATAAACGTCGTACTTGCCGGTCATCTTGTTTTTGATCTTGGCGTGATAATTCAAACCCAGCGTGTCTTGCTGCGTCGGTTTCCACACAACGCCACCAAACCAGCCTACCGAGATGTTGTCGACTTTCACACGCATCAAGGAATGCCCGACACCGGTCGGAAAGCCGGTGCCGCCAAGCCCGGGTGATACATCTGCGGCAGCCAACACATCAACGTTCTGGCTGACGTTTCCCTGGCTGCGCTGAACGATGGCACCCCCACCGACCGAAAATTCATCATTGACCTTGAACGACAGTGAGCCTGTCAGGCCGATGGTCTCGATCTTGGTGTCGACGGCGAAATCCCGCAGCTTTGAGTTTTCGTTCCACGTACTTTTCATACCTTGCGGTACGACCTGGCTCAGGCCGAAAGCAAAGCGGTCGCCGATGGGCATGACCATGAAGCCGGTGGGTAGCCATGCGGTGAAACCGCCCTGGCCGCCATTATTGGTATTGAGCGTCGGATCGCCCAGGTTGCCCTGGTCATCCAGCACTGGCGTATTGGTCACCGGGTTGCCGTTATGGTCATACGCCTGGCCGGAATATTTGATCTTGATCCGGGCGTAATCGACGGTCTGCTGCACGATGGTTGAATCGATGAACGCCATGGCCGCTGGGTTGTTGTACGCCGCACTCGGGTCATTCTTGAACAGAGAACCGCCACCAAATGCGCGGCCCCAACCGGGGGCGCCATAAGTGGGCGTGGAAAACCCGCCCGCCTGCACATGTTCCGTAGTGATCAGGCCTCCCAACAAGGCCAGTCCCAGTAACGTGTAAGCGTGTTGTTTCTTATTATTCATGCGGTACTCCCTATTATTATGTGCGCCCGGCCCCTGCCGGTGGGTCGTGTAACCATGGAGCGTTGTTCAAAAGCGCCTGTACTGGAACGGTGTATGACAATCAGGGATGGGTGATAAGCGAAGGCGATTTATCGTTGACCGGCGCCTCGCGGGGGGCGCCGGCATTTCAACGGGTGATCAGCCCTTTACGGAGTAACGCGCTTACGGGTTTACCGTGAGCGTCGGAGCCACAACGTTCAGCGAAACCACAGTGCAGTTTCCGCTCAGCGACTGATTGGCGGCCGAAAGGGTTTTGGTCCCTGCAGCCCAGTTGACCGCGATAGGGGTTGGTCCGCAGTTGGTGGCTGGGATCGAGGTGATCTTGTAGCCGACATTGGTCACGGTACCGGTGGTGCCCGTCGAGGCAGTCAATACCCAAGGCAGGTTAGTCAGCGTTGGCAAAGAGCACAGACCGCCGCCGGTCAGCGTCGCGCCATTGATCGAGGCCACGCCACCGCTAACGTTGCCGGTAAAAGTGATACCGCATGTCACTGCCGCGCCAAAAGACGAAGGCGACTTCACCACGATGGTGCCGGCGTTAGTCGAGAACGGACCGTCCGGAGAGACGGAAGCCGCACTGGCCATCGACGCGGCGCCGAAGCACATTGCAAACGAAGTTGCACAAACGAGGGTTTTCAAGCTTTTCATTATTTTGCCTCACATGTAATGGCGAGTTATTTCGCCTTGGGGTAATGACCATGAACACGAAGTCACGGTGAAACTGCAGAACTTCGTATTCCAGCCAAATTCAGTTAAGTCCGACAACCTTATTCAACTACTTTGAAATCAGGCGGCATCTTGATTGATACCGTTTTAATGGTGCAGTCATCACCAATAGGTACATTGGCAGCCTCCAACTTGCCGGTGGCGTTATCCCACGTACCGACTGCGGTAGAAGGGCCGCACTTGCCGCCCAGACCGAATGCATGCACGTCCACGCTGATCTTCGACATCGAGCCGCTTTTTGTATCCTTTGCAATCAAGATCCATGGCAAATTAATGGCTTCGACCCGGCTGCACTTGAGCCCGCCATCGAACGCCACTTTGTCGATATTGACGGATGTCCCATCGGCCGTCACTTTGCCGGCCACCTTGATGGTGCAGTCGGCACTGATCAACGCGCCTTTGGAGAAGCTGATTGGGCCCTGGGCTGTAAACGCGCTACCGGCAGGTTCGATACGGGCGGCCTGTGCGTGATGCCACGCGATCAGGCCCAGCGCGGCCAGTACGACATTAACGGTGAACTTTATAGCGACCTGAGTTACTTGCATGTTTACGCCCTTCCCTTGAAATTATTTTCGTTCGGGTAAACAACCATCCTGCAACTAAGCTAACAAACAATCGACGTAGAAATCCTTATCGAAATACACTCGAAAAACGCGTTTTTATTTCAAATTAAAACGGCTTGGCTTCGCCGCTGTACTTCTCCAGATACTTCAAGCGCTGTGAAGGCTGGAGATTAGCCAAGTTGATATCACCAGCATAATGATTCAATACACGATGGTCCATCCGGCGCCGCCACAAATACGGCACATAGGCCCAGACAATCATGCTCGCGTAACCATAGGGAAGTTGCGGCGACTCATCAAAGTGGCGCAACGACTGATAACTACGCGTGGGATTGGCATGATGATCGGAATGCCGTTGCAATTGAAACAGGAAGATATTGGTGACTATTCGATTACTGTTCCAGGAGTGCCGCGGCGAACAGCGCTCATAACGACCATTGGGCAATTTCTGGCGCTTGAGGCCGTAATGCTCGACGTAATTCACCACTTCCAGTAACGAGAAACCGTAGACGCCCTGGATAAGCAGGAACGGAATCACTGCCGCGCCCAGCCAGGCAATCATCGCGCCCCAGAGCAGCACGCTATACATCCAGGCGCTGAGCACCGCGTTCCTCCAGTGCCAGGCCGGCAGGCCAAGTTTGCGCAGGCGTTCGCGCTCCAGGTTCCAGGCCGAGCGAGCGCTGAACCATACCGAGCGCGGCAGGAAGGCCCAGAAGCTTTCACCCAGGCGCGAACTGGCCGGATCTTCCGGTGTGGCGACGCGTACGTGGTGGCCACGATTGTGTTCGGTGTAGAAGTGCCCGTAGAACGTCGGCGCCAGCGTGACCTTGGCCAGGAACACTTCCAATGGCTTGGGTTTGTGCCCCAGTTCATGGGCGGTGTTGATCGCGATACCGGTAGCGGCCCCGGTGGACATCGCCATACCCAGATAAGTGAAGCCACTGACGGGGCCGTGCAGCTCGGTGCGGGCGGTAATGAACGCTGCGGCATGTGCCAGCCCACTCGATGGATCGAGGGTCGCGGTGGCCCGCAGCAGCCCGCCGCCGATGATCCAGTCAATGCCGCCGGCGGCGAGCCAACCGGTGATCACGACCGAGGCGATCACAAACAGCACGCCGGTATAGACGATCCAACGGTAGTAGTGCTGGGATTCGAGATGGCTGACGGCAGATTCCGGCGGGTTGCTGAGGTCTTCACCCAACAGGCCGTCGATCAATGGGATCAGGCCGAAGATGACCAGCACACCGATCCACCACAGTTGCTGAATACCGGTGCCGATAGCCAGGGCCCCCGAGAGCAGTGGAGTCGCCAGGGGCATGATGCCGAGCCACCACAGGTAACGCTTGCCGTCGGCCCAGACGCCTGGCACCGCCAGGGACGGGTTCATGCCCACCTCCGAGCGCAGGCGGAGGCAGCAAACAGGAGGGCAGAGCGCTGGCCGCTCCGAGACATCAACCATGCGATAAAAGGCGTTTTTTTCATTATTTTATTCGCTCTTAGGCATTTCAAAAAATGTTTCAAATTAGAAATTGAAATAATTTTTTAAATAAATAGCGCGGAATCGTTAGGTCGTCAACCAGTTTATCCGGGCCTTTTTGCGTGACTGGGCAGTCTCTTTTTCAGAGCGCCCGCCAGGTGTCTAGGGCGGGCGTTGACGCGCTGGAACCGCAGATCGGATGGCATGGTTATTTGCCCGCCATGGCAAACGAGGGCTGCAATACGGCGGCGCTTCGTGCAGGCCCAGCCCGTTTGGCAACCTGCTCGACCAACGCCACCACTCGTTCCGTGGCAGTAATCGGCAACATGTGCCCTCGGTCTTCCACCACCTGCAGCTTCAGCCCGGGCACCTTGCTGGCCAGGCCCTGACCGTGTTTCTGGAAGTCGAGCACGTTATCCCGGGCGCCGTAGATGAGGCCGATTGGCAGCGTCAGCAGCGGGTAGCGCTTGACCATGTCCGGCAAGTGATCGTTGACTCTGTTGATCTCAGTGGACGCGGCAAAGAAGTTCTCGGGACGCATCCCCAGCAAACCGCCGCCGCGCGTAGCGAAGTCTGGCGGGGCGGCATCGGGGGCGAACACGCCCTTGACCACCGAGCCCTTGGTCAACAGGCCAATGGGCAGGGTCAAGGTGCGCGACACCCAGCGTCGCAGCCAGGCAGGGCGCACGGCCAGGGGCAGGAACACCAACGGCAGCATGCGCTGGGGATGGGTCAAGGGCGCCACCAGGATCAAGCCGGATACCGAATGCGGATGGTCAAGGGCCAGTGCCAGGGCAACCGCACCGCCCAGGGAATGCCCAAGCACCAGCGGCTGATCCAGCTCGAGGGTTTTGATAAAAGCGGCCATTTGGCGCGCCTGGGCCGGCAGGTCTGCCGCCGTGTGGTTGTGCCGACTGGAGTAGCCCGACCCTGGGCGATCGACGCTGATGACGCGGAACTGCCCACGTAACTGACCGGATAACGCGTAAGTCAGGTTGCGACTGCTGCCCATCAGCCCATGGATCATCACCAGCACTGGGCCTTGGCCTTCGTCTACATAATGAAAGCGCTCGCCATCCACCTCGACGACGCGCCCGTTGATCGGAACGGCGGTTTCAATACGCCGTGTCATCCAGGCGCTGAAAGCCCACGACACAGCGCTCGCGCCTATCACCACACCCGCAGCGACAACCCACTCGACAGCCATAGCTCGGTCCTCTGCTTCCCTGCTGTTGGCGACCCGATCGTGATTGATCAGGCCTCAACCTTCGTCCACACCTTGGACCCAGCCTCCATGCGCGTCTGTCGGACAAGTCGCATAGATCGAACAAGGTCCTAGCGTAGGCGGAATTTTCAGGTAGATTATTTAAAATCTTTTTTAAAATAATTAATTCAATTTTCCTTTGCAATGGTGTTCTATCTAAAACACAAAAGAAAAACAGGAGCACATCCGATGCCCACCAAGGACCGCTTATGAATGCCCACAGCGACGCCATCGACATCGCCATCATCGGCTCAGGCTTCGCCGGCCTGTGCATGGCGATCAAACTCAAGCAAGCCGGGCTCAGCGATTTCTTCGTCGCTGAGCAGGCCGACACACTCGGCGGTACGTGGCGTGACAACCACTACCCTGGCTGTGCCTGTGACGTGCAGTCCCATGTCTACTCCTTTTCCTTTGCGCCCAACCCCGACTGGACGCGCCAATTTGCCCCGCAAGCGGAGATTCGCGCTTACCTGGAGCAATGCGCGCGGCGGTTCGGGCTGGCGCCGTACCTGCGTTTCGGCATGGGCCTGCAACGGGCGGTGTTCGATGATCAGCAGCAACGCTGGCAACTGACGTTCAGCGATGGCCGCCGGGTCAGTGCGCGAGTGCTGGTGTCGGGCATGGGTGGCCTGTCGCGTCCTGCACTGCCGGATATTCCTGGGCTCGACAGTTTCAAGGGCATGCGTTTCCACTCGCAGCAGTGGGACCATGACTACAGTTTGAAGGGCAAGCGCGTGGCGGTGATCGGCACCGGCGCCAGTGCTATTCAGTTCGTGCCGCAGATTGCGCCGCAAGTGGCGCACCTGGACCTGTTCCAGCGCACGCCGCCCTGGATCATGCCCAAACCCGACCGGCCGATCTCAGGTGTCGAACGCTGGCTGTTCAAGCATCTGCCGGTGACCCAAAGGCTGGTGCGCAGTGCCTTTTATTGGGCGTTGGAAGGCCGCGTGGTGGGCTTTGCCCTGCACCCGCGCTTGATGAAGATGGTGCAGAAAATCGCCCTGCGTCATTTGCATAAACAAGTGGCCCGCCCTTCCCTGCGCAAGATTCTGACGCCGGACTACACCATCGGCTGCAAACGTGTGCTGATCTCCAACGACTACTACCCGGCGTTGTCACGCAGTAATGTCGAGGTGGTGACCGACCAGGTGCTGCGGGTCGAAGCCGATGGCGTGATCACCGCTGACGGCATCAAGCACCCCGCCGATTGCCTGATCTTCGGCACCGGGTTCCAGGCTGCCGATCCCCTGCCCCGCGGCTGCATCATCGGCCGCAACGGCATCGACCTGATGGACACCTGGCACGACGGCGCCCATGCCTATAAAGGCACCACGGTGCCGGGCTATCCCAACCTGTTCCTGATCGTCGGGCCCAACACCGGCTTGGGGCACAACTCGATGATCCTGATGATCGAAGCCCAGGTCGCTTACATCCTTGACGCGTTGCAACAGATGCAGCGCCAACGCATCGCCATGGTGGAGGTCAAACCCGCCGTGGAGCAGGCCTACAACGCGCAATTGCAAGGCAAGCTCAAGCGCACTATCTGGAATACCGGCGGTTGCCAAAGCTGGTACCTCGACCCGCGTACCGGCAAGAACACCACGCTGTGGCCCGGCTCGACGTGGCGGTTCAAGCAAGTCACCCGGCATTTTGCGCTCAAGGACTATGTGGTCAGCCGGGCGCCAGTTGTGCCTGTGCCGCGCGCCGCAGCAACCCCTCATTGCGCCACAGAAGGCAGTCTGTCATGAAGTCATTCACCGGCCGCGTGGCGGCAATCACGGGAGCGGCCTCCGGCATGGGTCGCGCACTGGCACTGGCCCTGGCACGGGAGGGTTGCCACCTGGCCTTGGCCGACAAGAACAGCCAGGGGCTGGAGCACACGCGGGACCTGGTCAGGACGTCGACCCTGTCGCCGGTGACCGTCACCACTCAGGTACTGGATGTCTCGGACCGCCAAGCCATGCTGGAGTGGGCGGCGCGGTGTGCGGCCGAGCATGGCCAGGTCAACCTGGTCTTCAATAATGCCGGAGTGGCGCTGTCGAGCACCGTGGAAGGCGTGGACTATGCCGACCTGGAGTGGATCGTCGGCATCAATTTCTGGGGCGTGGTGCATGGCACCAAGGCGTTCCTGCCTTACCTGAAGGCCAGTGGCGACGGGCATATCGTCAACACCTCCAGCGTGTTCGGCCTGTTCGCCCAGCCCGGCATGAGTGGCTACAACGCCAGCAAATTCGCGGTGCGCGGCTTTACCGAAGCGCTACGCCAGGAGCTGGACCTGCAACGCTGCGGCGTCTCCGCCACCTGCGTGCATCCTGGCGGAATTCGCACCGACATCTGCCGCAGCAGCCGGATCGACGCGAACATGACCGGTTTCCTTATCCACAGCGAACAACAGGCGCGCGCCGATTTCGAAAAGCTGTTTATCACCGACGCCGACCAGGCCGCCAAGGTGATCCTGCAAGGCGTGCGCAAAAACAAACGCCGCGTGCTGATCGGTCGCGACGCGTATTTCCTCGACCTGCTCGCCCGTTGCCTGCCGGCGGCCTATCAAGCGCTGGTGGTGTTTGCCAGCAGGCGCATGGCGCCCAAACCACGCACGCCCGTGTTTGAAACCAACGACGAGCCCCGTCTCTGAACAGGAGCACACCCCATGTTGCCGATACGCCGTGATATCCGCTTCGCCCTGCCTGCCGGGCGCATCACCAACTGGCATGAACAAGGCCCGTTCATCACGCACTTTTTCAATGCCCTGTCGCTGCTGTTTCCCCAGGGCGAGCTGTTTTTCATGGACAGCGTGCGCCACTACCGCTCCTGCATCGACGATCCGGACCTCAAGAAAGAGATCCAGGGTTTCATCGGCCAGGAAGCCATGCACAGCCGTGAACACGTGGCCTACAACGACCTGCTGCAAGCGGCAGGCCTGCCGGCGCACAGCCTCGATCGCCGCTTGAAATTCTTCCTCGACCTGCAAAAGAAACACCTGCCGCCATCTTTTAACCTCGCGGTGACCATCGCCCTTGAGCACTACACCGCGATGCTCGCGGAAATCCTGCTGAGTGACCCGTCGCGTTTCGGCGACTCACTCAAGGGCTACCAGCAGATGTGGTACTGGCACGCCCTTGAGGAAACCGAACATAAAGCGGTGGCCTTCGATGTGTGGAACCGGGTAATCACGCCTGGGCCCAAGCGCTACTTGCTGCGCACCGGCACCATGCTGTTTACCACGCTGCTGTTCTGGCTGGTGGTGTTCGATTTCCATGTGCGCCTGTTGATTGCCGACCGCAAGTCGGGTGGGCATCTGCAGGGGTTCTGGCGCATGCTCAAGTTTCTGTACGCCCCCAAAGGCATCTTTGCGCGCATGCTGCGGCCGTGGCTGCACTATTTCAAACCGGGCTTTCATCCTTGGGACCATGACAATCGGGCACGGTTGGAGGGGATAGACGCACTGGTCGAGGAGATCGAGCGGACCAATCGGGGCTACGAGGCGGTCTAATGTGGGAGGGGCTTGCCCCCCGATGGCGGCCTCTGGGCCGACCAGGATGTTGGATCGGACCGAGTACATATCCGTTTCTGCGGTCACGGCTGCTATGGGTTCCGCCCTTACGGCGTCTCACTTTTGAAAAGCGCAAAAGTAAGCAAAACGCTCTTGCCCCACCACTCGGCACCTCGCTAATGCTCGGTGTGCCCTCACTCCGGCTTGAATCCGTGGGCCGCCGCAATGGGCCATCCATGGCCCAGTGCGGCTAACCCGGCGTCCTGCCGGGTTGCCCACGGATTCAAGCCTGCGTTCGGCCAGCGTGGTTTAACGGGGCGCCTAAGATCAAGATCAAGAGCAACTCGCTTCGCATCGTGGTTACCGTAGGCTGCTACAAAGTTGCGTAGATACCTATGTCCATGACTGCCAGCTCACCCCAACCCCGCCCGCTCGCGCGCAAACTGCGGCACTTCATGCCCCGGCAACGCCCTGCTGAAATACCAGCCCTGAATGAACAACTCAGCCCCCGTATTCAGAAACGCCAATTGCTCGGCGGTCTCGACCCCTTCCACCACCACGCCCAGGTTGAGCGCCTCACAGAAACGCAGCATGCCGGTCAGCACCTGAGCACCCTTGGGATCGTGCTGTGCAACCACGAAGCTGCGATCGATCTTGATGAAGTCCACCGGAAACTGATGCAGGTAACTCAACGCCGAAAACCCGGTGCCAAAGTCATCGATATATACCTTTGCCCCCAATGCCTGCAGTTTCTGGATGGTATGACGGGTCGCCTGGATATCGCTGACCAGCGCATCTTCGGTGATCTCCACCGATACCCAGCCCTGGGCCTGGGCGAGGATTTCCACCAGGCGATTACCATAAGCCGCGTCCTTGAGGGTGACGCTGGAGACATTGATGGTCATGGGCAATTCAAAACCGGCCTTCTTCCACTGTTGATACTGGCGTACGGCCTGGGACGCCACCCACACGTCCACATCCGGCATCAACCGCGCCTGTGCCAACCATTGCAGGAACTCCCAGGGTGAATGCACCGTGCCCTGGCTGTCCCGGGCGCGCATCAAGGCTTCGCAGCCGGTGCACAGGCCGGTACGGGTGGAGACCTGGGGCTGAAACTCAAGATAGAACTCGTAGTCGCTGATCTGCTGGATCCGGTTCAACTCAATGGCCTGCCGGGCCAGGGCGCGGTGCGACGCGAGTACCGGGTCGAACTCCAGCAACCGCCCCTTCTCCTCCAGGCCGCGAAATGTCATGTCCAGGGATTTGAGGTATACCGTGCCGCCGTCACTGGCCTGGCGATGGATCGCCCGTACATACGGCGCATACACCAGCGTCCCCAGGCCCATCAGTACAACCTGCAATACCACGGCCGCGACGTCGCCATGGGTACTGAGGTAAGCATTGAGCAACACCGGTGCGGTAAACGGCACGCTGGCCACGGCCGGTGCTACCCAACCCAGTTGCACCACCGCGAGCGCCACCGTCGCATTGACCGCCGGCACCAACAGAAAGGGTATGAACAACCGCGGGTTGAGGATGATCGGCAAACCGAACAACAGCACTTCGCTGACATTGAATAACGACAGCGGCAAACTGGCCATCGCCAGTAACCGCATGGACTGGCTCCTGGAAAACAGCAGGATTGCCAGGAGCAGGCACAGCGCGCCGCCCGACCCACCGATAAATGCGAAGCTGCCCAACAGGCCGCTGTTAAGCAGGTATTGAACCGGCTCACCCGCCGCCAGTGCCGCGCCATTGAGCACCACAGCTTGATCCAGTACATCGAACAGCGGCTGCATGGCATACACGCCATGAATCCCGAAAAACCACAACAGCGAGTTCATCAAAGTCACAAACAGGCCGCTGCCGTAAGGCGCCTGTAACGCATTGAGCACCTGCGGCCCCTGCAGTTGCGCCACATAGGGGATCTGCAGCAGCAACGACAACACCACCACCAATGCCAGCGCAGTGATCGCACCGGGCAGCACCATGTTGATCGTGCCCTTGAGGTTGTGTCCGATCAGGTCTTCATGCACCAGGCGAGTCCAACGCAAACGGTGCAGCCAGGCGATGGCCGGCACATTGATCAGCGGCGACGCGATGGCAATGAACAGCAGGAAGGTGGCCGAAGCCCGAGGGTATTCGCGCAAAAGAAACGTGGCCACCACTACGTTGGCAAGGCACAAAAAGGCTATTGGCAGTTGTGGCAAGCGGTGCTGAATGGCCAGCATATAGCCAATGGAAGCGGCGACCAGCAGTGGAATCACCGAGCTGATCCGGTCATGCAGGCCCGAAAGAAAGCTCACTATCGGTGGGCTGAAGCCCAGCACCTTGGCGCATTCGGACAGGATCAGGAAAACGGCAGACACCAACAGGCACGGCAGGATCCACAACAATCCCTCCCGAATCGCACGTAACGACTCGATACTGGCCAGGGCCGCCAGGCGCTGGGTAAGGAAAAGTTTGAACAGCGTTTGCGCCATGAGCCGCCCTCTGCCCGTATTCGCGGGGTCTGGAGATCAGCGCCGGAATACCCGTCAACGCTACACGCCCTGATGCTCGGCGCGAAAGCTTTTTGCCATCTCCCCGGGCTTTTCAGCAAAAAAACCCTGGGGGCTGTGAAAATTCCTAGATAAAAAATCGAACTTTCTGACCTGAGTCATCCCCTAAACCTGTCTGAGTCGGTATTATCCGCCGCGTTTCCGTTTGTTAAAGGATGTTACAACCTGGTTAACACCGGGTGCCACTCAGGGAATATTGCCTGGCCAGAAGCAGGCACAAAGGAGAGAGAGCCTTACCATGCACCATAAGCGGTCCAGTACCATGCGCCCCCTATTTGTCACCATCCTGCTGTGGCTATGCAGCGTGGCGCTGTTATTTATCATCAAGAACGTCATCGAACTGTATACCGGGCCCGTCGCGGAGACCTGGATAGATTTGACGTTAGTGCTTGTCGCCTACCTGATGTTCTTTTTACTGGCACCGTTGCAACGCTGGCTCCAGCGCAGGTCGCGCAAGCGCGCTCGGCGTCACGTCGACGGGCACGCACCCGACGTCGACTCCCCTCTCTCTCGCTGAGGGGCTTGGCATTGTCAGCACCTGGCGATAACTATCAACGCGCACTGGACCGGTTCCTGCACGAACACCCGGATGTGGCCGCTGAATTGAACAACCTCAACCCACTGGCTGCCCAGGCCAGGGGAGAAACCGTGGCGCAGTATCGTACCGAGCGTCTGTATGAAGCCTTCGAAGCGCAGGCCGAGCGCCAGGGCCTGTTCGCCTGGGAGCTGACCCTCAAGCTGACTGCCGAGTCCAGCGAAGCCTTCGAAACTCAACGCCTCGAGGTGCACAAGGAAGTCGCACAGATGGCCGGCATGAGTTGGGCCGACTACTGCCAACTGCATGACCTGGCCGGCTGACGCGCTGGCTAGCCGAACCAGCGAAGCCGCCTGCACTCCATGACCTGCCGCAACTCGGCGACCGTCAGGGCCCGGCGTTGCGGGTCTTGCGCCAAGGCGGTGTGCAGTGCCGGCCAGCAACGTCGGGGCAACTGCCTGGGCCGAGGCAGTCCGGCGCCCGGTTGGCGTTCCCCGAGGCGCTTGCCCTGGGCCAACTCATACAGGATGCACGCCACGCCATAGAGGTCCGCAGCGGGCGTCAATGCGCCACCCGCGAGTAATTCAGGCGCCGCATAGGCCCGGGTCCAGGCATTCAACCGGCTGCGATTCACCGCCGCCAAGCCCGCCGGGTTTTGCATTAATGACTGCCCAAGGCCGAAATCGAACAAACGCACGCCCGCTTCGCCCACCATGACATTGGCCGGTTTGATATCGCCATGCAGCACGTTGTGTTGATGGGCATAAACCAACGCATCCAGCAGTTGCAGGGCAATCGGTTGCAACTCTGCCCACGGCAATCCATCAGGGCATTCCACAAGCAGTCGGTCCAGCGTCAGGCCATGCAGCAGCTCCATGGTAAAAAAGGCGATCTGGCTGGATGTATCCACCTCAAACGAATACACCCTCACCACGCGCTCATGTCGCAGGCGGCGCGCCAGCGCAAACTCGCTGAACAGCAATACATGGGCGTCCGGGCATGCAGACAAAGACTCGTCCAGCAGCTTGAGCGCCACAGCGGAACAAGGCTCGCCAAATTGCTCATGTAACAGGTCGCGGGCACGGTACACCACGCCCATCCCGCCCCGGCCCACGACCTGCTCAAGGTGGTAGCGGCCGACGAGCAAAACCGGGGGAGTGGATGCCGCACTCATGAGTGCACCACGATGGCGGTCAAATCATCGCGTGCCGGGGCGCGCAAAGCGCTGGCGAACAATCTTTCCACGACCTGCTGCGGCCCGCCTGCACTCAACGCCAGGCCCAGCTGGACATGGCTGAGTGCCTGGTAGAGACCATCGCTGCACAATAAAAATATATCGCCAGGGCGGGTCCTGAGCTCCAGCACCTCAAGCCGCAATGACGCGTGCGCGCCAATGGCCCGGGTCAAGGCTCTGGCATCAGGGTGGGCCCGAGCTTGCGGCGCACTCAACTGACCCTCGTCCATGAGGCGCTGCAACAGCGAATGATCTCTCGACAGCTGGTACAGGCGTTGTTCACGCCACAAGTAACAGCGGCTGTCCCCCGCCCACACACAGGCCGCACGCCCGTTATCCAGCAACAGTGTGACCACCGTACTCCCCATCGTCGCACTGCCGGTGCGCCGCGCATCCGCCAGCCGCTGATTGACACCTTGCAGCCGTTGTCGAACTGCATCGACCCGCTGATCAAGGCTGCCCTGCGCCGACAACGAAGCCAGGCTGCTGATCACCCACTCGCTCGCGAGATCGCCGTGCCGGTGCCCGCCCATGCCGTCCGCCACGGCCCAACAGCCTCCTTGCGGGCAATCGAGCAGGGCATCCTCATTGCGCGGCCGTGACTGCCCGCGCTGTGTACGCCCGGCGCTGCGCCATGTCGGCCGCGCCGGGTTCACAGTTGCTCCGGCAGACGGAAGGTGCGCCACGTGTCCATCTCAAATGGGCTGGATGTCCGTTGGCTGGTCAGCAGGTAGTTGGCGCGCAATCCGGCCAGGTCGGCCTTGACGATCTGCGCGTTGCGGTCACTCGCAGGCTCGCGTTGCAGCAAGTCGAAAAACCGGAACAACGACCAGGCGCCGGCGCTCTTCTCGATACCCAGGGGGCGCAATTCGCCCCCCCTCTCCAGTACGAGGCTGGCGCGTCCGTTATCTGTTTCGATGGGCCACCGGAACGTCATGGGTATGATCGGGCCGTGCCGGTATTCCAGCTGCTTTTCACCCAATCGCAGGATCGCTCGGTTGACAGACTGATCCAGGCTGTAGGGCGCCAAGGTAAAACCCACCGCCAACTCTCCCTGATCTTCGGTGAAAAAGCTGCGTCGGATGACCTGGGCTTTCGTCAGTTGATCCAGCAGCGAACGTGAGATCGGCAAACCCTGTCCGTCCAGCCCACGCAACCGGTAGCGCGTGCCATCCGCAGTGACAAACGAGCGCAGGTAACCCTCGTAAAAACGCGCCCACACGCCTTGGGGTTTAAAGAACTCACGAAAATCGTCAAGGGCCACATCACTCGTCGCGTGGGCGTTGAACGGGTACCGCTGGCGAATTGCCCTGACGTAAAGCCCCTGCACCTCGCTCTGGTAGCGCTGATTGACATGGGCATAGGCCTGGTCCAATAAATGGCGCCATGTCTGATCGCCAATCCCTTCAAACCAACCGGCAAGCGGAAGCGGCAAACGGCTGGACGCTGCACGCAGGTCGCCCAGCACGTCCTGCTGGCCGTCCATGCGCCGCTTTGCCCGCAAAAAGGCCGCCTGCTCCGGCGAACCCTCGCGGCTCAGGGTCGCCAATTGCAGGTGCAATTGGTCGAGCAGACGCAAACCCTGGGCCAGCTCCGCGCTGGGGTTCTGCTGCTCATCCAGCAACTGATGCAAGGGTTCAAAACGCCGCTGCAAGGCCCGGCGTGCCGAGTCGCCCAAGGCAGCCTGCCCCTGCGCCACCGCAGCCTTGGCGACCACGCCCAACTTGCCTGACGGCTGGGCCATCGTTGCCGGCAGCTCCAGGCCCGGCAGTAAACGGGTATTTTCACGAAGCTGCTGCAATAGCAGAAGGACTGGCGATTGGGCCGACGTCAGCCCGGCGAGACGTTCGGCATCCTCGCGCAGACCGTCGGTGTGCAGCAGCCTGATGCGACCAAGGGCATCGCTCCAGGCCTGGGCATACTCACTGAAGTAGCGCTGTTGCAGTTCGATCATCAAGCGCTGCAGATCCTCGCTGCTCAAGTCAGTGCCTTCGCCCAGTACCCAGTTATCCTGGGCAATGGCGTTCACCAGCTTGGGGCCTTGCGCTTCGAAGTACTGCACATACCTTTTGGTGTAGAAGCCAGGAACCGGTGGATCGATGGCGGCAAAGACCTTGCCCTCGGCCAGACGCAACGGCTCCAGGTCGCGCGATTGTTCGCGCAGCACCCGGTACACCACATCGGCCAATGACTCGCCCCGCAGCGCGGCCCGCGCCTGAGCCACCAGCTCGTCATTGAGGTGGGCGGAAAACGGTTGCTCAAGCAGTCGCGCCCAATGTTCATTCAGGCGCTTCTGTACCGGCATATCACCGGGAAACCGCAGCGACCAATGGCTGGCCATATGCTGCGCCAACCACGCGGTATCCCGGCGTTCGCGCAGATTGAGCATCAGGTACGCACGCAAGTTGTCGAGCAGGCGCTCGCGATCGCCGAGGCTGGCGCGTACCTGCTCTTCGAGCAGGTCAACAGTGCGGCCCAGCAGTCGCTGCTGCAACGTCTGCTCATAGGCGCGTGTCACCCACGGTCGGCTGACCTCGCCCTGATACAGGCCGGCTCGCTCGATCAGTGGAGCGTCGCCTGGTGTGGGAAACACCTGGGTCGCCGCCCAGCGAGCGTCCAGCAGCGCCAGGAGTGTCAAGGTTTCATCGTTACCCTGCACGACGGGAGCGCTAAGTGCAGCGATATGAGCCAAACGTTGTTGGTTGGCCGCGTAACTGTGCATCCACAGCCCCCCGGCACCCGCCAGGACCAGCGCAGCCGCCATCCCCAGCAACCCATTGCGCCGCCAGATGCGCTGGCGCTCGCGGGTCTGCAAGGCGGCCAGGTCCGCCCCGGCAAAGATCACCCGACTGAACAGGCCCTGCACGAAATAGCTGCGGCTGTCGCTGGCACAGGTCAGGTAGAACCCGCGCAAGCCGCTGATGCGCTGGTAGCGATGGGCGCAAAAAGCCCACTCGATAAACAGGCACAAACGCTCACCTATTTGCGCGGTCTGCTGGGGAAAATCAAGCATTCGTCCGCGGCGCTCGACATCGCGCTCCTGGTGCAATCGCTCAATCAATTCGCCGTGCAAACGTTGCAGTAATTGCTCGAACGCTCGGCGAACCTGGGTGATGTCATTGCCCGCCTTGTCAGCCTCCAGAGGTTGGCCCAGTACCGCTCCGATATCGTCCCCTGAGGGTGAGTCAAAGTACTCGATGAACCCCGCCAGTCGATCGGCCTGGGTCAACACCAGGTAGAGGGGTACATCCACCTGCAGTACCTGCTGAATTTCCTGCACGCGCGAATGGACATGGCGCGCCAGTTGCTCCAGGTCGTGCTCATTACCGCTCAGGAGCCTGTCTACCGACAGCGTCACCACCACGCCGTTGAGCGGGCGCACTCGATGCCGCCACCTCAGACTGGCCAACAGCGTGGTCCAGCCGGCGGCATCCACCGAACGGTCTGATTGAATCAGATAGCGCCCTGGCGTGTCGATAAGCACCCCTTCATCGGCGAAGTACCAGTCACACTGCCCGCTGCCGCCCGTTGGGCGCGTGTCAGCCTGATCGAACGGTGACTGCAAACCCGCTGCCGCCAACAGTTGGGTCTTGCCACTGCGCGGTTCACCGATCACCAGATACCAGGGCAAATCATGGCGCCAACGTGCGTTGCGCTCGCCATAGCGCGCAGACGTTTTCAACCGGTGGAGGGCGTCCTTGAAACGACCACGGACGTGCTTCTGCTCGTCCTCCACCGCTCTCAATGGCGGATGAGCGGTTGGCGGCGCCGGCCTTTCGAGTCCAGCAGCACGGCGCCCACCCGCCAGGACCATCGCCAATCCCCACAGTAGAAACAATACGCTGAGGGTCAACAGGCGGGCAGTGGCGCTTTGCCAGAACCGGTGGTCGTCCACGGCCAACAGCGGTCCGACGTACCACACGAATGCAGCACAGCAAAGCACCAGCATCAGGCTCCACACCCAAACCTTGGCCAGCACGGCACCCACGCCCTTGAAGAATGCGTTCATTCGTTGCTCCCTGCGTTTACTAGGGCGTGCGGGTAAGATCCGACGCCGACAATTGAAGGCTTTGCAGCGCACTTGCCCTTTCTCGCTCCAACACCCAGGCGAATCCCGTGTACATCGCGAGCAAACCGCACAGCGTGAAGGCCACACACCCGCCAACAGGAATGACGCGTACGTGCCTGCGTCGCGTGCGCCCCTGCCCTTCCGGCAACACCGGCGCCAACGGTGGATTGCCTCGCACCTGCCTGATCTGTCGATACAGGCCATCTCGAACGGCTTCGAGTTGCACTACCCCCCGCTCCATCACCCGGTATTTACCTTCGAACCCCAGGGACAGGCACAGGTACACCAGCTCCAGCATCGCCAAGTGTTTTACCGGGTCGCGCGCCAGGCGTTCCAGCAACTGGAACACTTTCTCGCCGCCGAACGTTTCGTGATGAAAGCGACTCAACAGGCTCATCTTCGACCAGTCACTTCGAGCGCCCCACGACGTGGTGACGACTGCTTCGTCAATCACGCTGCACAACACGTAGCGCGCAGACATGACCTGGGTATTTTCAATGCCACCCTGCAACGCACGGGTTTCGAATTGAGTCACCGCGGATGACAATCGGTCGTTGATCGTGATGAGGTTTTCCCGACCGGAGCAGCCCTTGAGCTGGACCACTTGCGACAATAGCTCCCAAGCGGCGACCACGAGGGGATTGAGCGCTGTGGTGAAGCTGTGTGCGCCCAGTGCTTGGCTCGCGTAGATCATCCGGTCCTGCAATTGTTCATAGCGCGGCGGCGCCGGGAACTCCGTGAGCGGCCCTTGCGCGGGCCCATGGCCGTCGCGATCGAGCAGGACGGTTTTTTCGTCCTGCGGGTATTCACTGTCCATAGCATTCAATTCCTGATGGCCCAGAAGGTCAGCTCAAGCCCGGCGAACTCGCCCCCGACATGGAACGCGAAGCCACCCGACTGCTCCAGCTGGGCGATATCGCGGGCATTCATATCCAGCATGAAATAGGTCTTGGCGGCGTGGAACGGGATCTGGCGCGGCGCTACGGGCAGTGGTTTGACCTTGATACCCGCCAGGTGCAGATTGACCAATTCGCGTATGCGCTCAACCGCGCCGACTTTCAAATGCGCCGGCAGGCGTTGGCGCAAGGCCTCCGAATCACACTGCGCCGTAGCCGCCAGGATGAACGTCGCAGTACCCAGCAATTTCAGGTCGCTGACCGGGCAAACCAATACGCCGTACTGACGTTGTTGCAACGGCAACTCGATGGAGTGTTGTTCCAGCACGACCGACAACACGGCACGCACAGCCTCCATCAGGCCCCGGAAACTTGCCCCCTGGTCGGCGTGCCGGTAACGCACATCCAGCGCCGGGCGCCTGCTATCGCTGGCGAACGTCGACAACTCACCGAGCAGCGCCACCAGTGCGCGGAATACCGCTTCAGGGCGAACCTGGGCCTGGCTCAGGCAGTGGCGCAGCTCCAACTCGGTACGATTGATTATTTGCAGCATGAGGAAATCGCCGACCTGCGTGCCGGCGGCGCTGCTCTCGCCCCGGATCCGCGCCGCGATGGCATCCCCCCGCGATGCCAGCAGGCCGATCACCTCCTTGAGACAAGACGATACATACCCGCGATCCTGCATAAAAATGAACGTCGGGACGAACTCCGCATCCAGGCGCACGCCCCCCGCGTCGGTAGACTCCAGCACCTGGGCAACCTTGAGTCTGACGAAGCCCTGTTCTTTGTGCTGCTCACCCAGCAGGAGACGCAAATCAGGTCGCGCGCAGTGAATTCGACAGCGAGCGTCGGCACCGGCGTTCGAATCACCTACCTCCACCTCACAAGCGAGGTAGCGCGCCAGGACATCACCCTGCTCCGGTTGGCGGGCTTCAATCTGATTGCCGGTTGCCAGTAGCAGCGCCAGGTAAACAGCCTGTTCCCCCGGGTTGGCGGGTACTTGTAATACCAGGGGCTCCATCGCGGTGCCATGGTCGAACAGGCTACCGTCCGGCAATACACCGCTGGCTTGAGTGACCACCAGTTTGCCCAGGTTGAGGTACTGTACATCGAGTTCCAGCGTGAGGAAGCCCCAGGCGTCAGGCCCCAGCAAACGCGTCTGGTTGAGCTGTTGCTGGTAATGGCGGTCGTTGTGCTGCAAGTGCTGCGGCCGCAACAGCATGCCTTCCTGCCAAATGACTTTATGCGCGTGCATATCACTGCACCTCCTTGCCGGAGCGCGGGTCGGCAAGCCGGATTCCGTCGTGGTCCAGTACCAGCTCGGCACGGTTCAATTGCTGCGCGGTGAGCGGAACGAGCAGCCGCCATTGAACGTGCGGCAAGTCTCGGTACGCCGCCAGCACGCCCACAAAATGACTTTTTGGCCCGACACTCAGCTTGAGCGCCAGTCGTTCCCCCGGGCGCAGCTCTATTTCCTCGCTGCTCACCCAGTCCTTTGGCAATACCTGCTCGGCGTGGTCATACAGGCTGAAGAAGTCGGCATTCTCGAAAGCTACGCCATGGCGCAGTTCAATCAGTTGCAGCACGACCGGCGAGGGTCGGCCATGAAGGTCCGGGTTGACCTGCTCACTGGCGGTCAGTACCAGGGCCAGTTTGGTCAATGTCGAAAAAGGCGATACGGCGCTGCAGCCAGCCAACAGGCCGAGCGTGAGCAACAGGGGCGTGAGGGTGACTCGATACATGGACATCATCCTGGATAATCGCTGTGCAGGGTTGAGATCAGGCGCACCTGTTCTTCAAAGGCCCGGCTGTGTTGCAGCCGTTCAACCTCCAGCCGACACAGGCGCGCCACCTTGATCGCCAGCGCCTTTCGGGCAATGTGGTCAAGCCGGGCCAGGTCAAGCCCCAGCGCCGCGGCAAACTCCGTCCAGAAGACGTCATCCGGCGGCGGTGCGGTCGCGACAGAGTCCGCTACGGGAAGCTCCTTGATGGGCTCAAACCGGCATGGCATTGCCACATGCTCACGGTCGGCGGCGTGCCGGTCCGCCCACTCTCCGGGCTCGCCAACGCCCGCATTCAAAGCTGCCAGTTCATCCGAGGTGCTATGTCGCTGATGCTCAAGGTCCAGTGCCTGCAACGGGTCCAGGGCCAGGAAAGCATCATCGGGAATCGGTACTCCCGTGGTGATGGGCTGCTCACGCAAAGGTGGAGACGATTCCATCAGCCGCGCGCGTATCGACAGCGCACCCAGTTCGAACACGTCGCCATCTTCGATCAATCGCGCCTGCCCTTTGTGCAACCGTTCGCAACTGCCTGCCATGCCGATACCGTTGCTGCTGATATCCGTCAGAAAGTAACGACCTTCGCGGTAACCCACCAAACCGTGGTGACTGGAGAGCAGCCGACTGGGATCATGGATGACCCAGTCACAGCCAGAGCCACGCCCAATCACACCGCCCACGCCGTCAAACACTTTGCGCACCGTGGACACAGGGTCTGCGCCTGCGGCCTCACTTACCTCAAACACAAGCCGCATGGTCAAGCTCCCTCTTTCTTATCGGCCACGGGTCACCGCCTGGGGCTCACCCAAAGGACGGTATTGGGCATCATCGAATACGTAATTGGCGTTACAACCGCCAAGCAGACACAACACAAGCACGACGACGTGCCACGGACGATCAGGCATCAGGTTTCTCCTCGGTGAAAAGGCCCGCCGACTTCATATCGACGACGGCGGCAATGATCTCGGCAATCCTCGGATGCACCGTTCAACGCTCCCCGCTGGCTTCGCCGCAAGGAATGTTCAAGCGTGCAAGCCGGTAAAGCAGCGTGCGCCGTGCGACGCCGAGCTCACGCGCCGTACGGGTCCGATTGCCACGATTCTTGTGCAGGCAATCGAGCAGGAACACGCGCTCTACCCGCTCCAGACGCTGGCGCAGCGTGACATCATCAGCGGCGGTCGCGGCCGACGCCTGGGGAAGCGACAGGTGCGCCGGCAGGATCACGTTGTCGTCACACAGCAGAACGGCTCGTTCCACCAGGCACTTGAGTTCACGCACGTTGCCAGGAAAGGCATGACTCGACAGTTGATCAAGGGCGATATTCGACCATTCCACAGGTATCCTTCCCAGGCTTGCGCACGCCTTGTCGGCGAAATGCCGTGCCAGCTGCAGCACATCCCCGTCTCGCTCACGCAAGGCCGGTAACTGGATGGGGAACTGGGCAAGCCGGTAATAAAGATCCTCGCGAAAACTGCCTTCGGCGACCATGGCTGCGAGGTCACGGTGGGTCGCCGCGATGATGCGCACATCAACCTTGTGCGCAGCACTGGCGCCCAATGGGCGAACCTCACCTTCCTGCAATACCCGCAACAACTTGGCTTGCAGGGTCAGCGGCATATCGCCGATTTCATCCAGCAGCAACGTGCCGCCATGGGCGGCGTCGAACAGCCCTGCATAGTTGCGCTCGGCACCGGTAAATGCGCCTTTGCGGTAGCCGAACAGCTCGCTCTCCAACAAGCCTTCCGGGAACGCAGCGCAGTTCTGCACCACGAAAGCCTTGGTTGCACGCGGCCCTGCCAGGTGGACGGCCCGAGCCACCACCTCTTTGCCGGTGCCGGTTTCTCCCCGTAGCAGGACGGTATAAGGGGTATGCAGCACCTTGCTGATCAATTGGCAGGTTTGCGCCATCGCTGTGCTGTTGCCAATCAGGCCATACGTGCCGGTCAGCGACACTGCACGCGGTGGCGGCGCAAGAGCCGGCACCCACCGCAGGCTGCGCAGCAGGGCCAGTTGGTGCAAGGCGAAGCTGGCGAACTGGCCCAGCGAGGACGCGTAGCCTTGCAACGCTGCCGGACGTTGGGCCGCGCATAGCAGCACGCCCGTGAGCGTATTGAGGCGGTTGAACAGCGGCACACTCAACAAGGCGCGCCAAGGTGATGCGAGCACCGGCAAGAAACCCAGGTCGTAAGGGCTGTCTTGCACATCATCCACACTGACCGCGGCGCCTTGATCCAGTGTGTCGCGCAGTAAAGGCACCTGTCGCGGATCGATACTTGAAGTCGCCACCGCCACCGAGGGCGTCGCGCTCAGGTGTTGGGCGGCCAGCTCAAGCCGGCCGGTCGCTTCGTCAAGCCGGTACAACTGGGTGAGCTCACAGTGACTCAGTTGCGCCACCGCTGAGACGCACGCGCCGGGCAATGAAGCGCCGTCACTGTCCAGGCCTATACGTGTGAAGCAGCCGATCAAGGCGCTGGCGTGGGCAAGCGGGTCAGGCAATTGATCAAGGTCGGTCATTGGCTAAACTCGCAGAGCGGCAGGCCGTTGCCATCCAATCGCGCATGCACCGAGGAAACCGGGGTCTCCATGGCCATGGCGCCGAGCAGACCGTCCACCATCTGCGGCAACAAATGGCGCTCGATCCACTGGTCGATGTACCGCGCACCGCTGTCACCGTCCGCGCAACGCTCGGTCATGTGCGCGACCAATTCTGGCGTGTAGGTGAATGCCAGTTTGCGCGAGTGCAGCCGTTGGCCAAGGCCCGCAAGCTTGAGCTCTGCCACGTCGTGCAGCACCTGCTCGTCAATCGGGTAATACGGTATGACGCGCATACGGGCGAGCAATGCGGGCTTGAAGTGGGCACGCAGCACCGGATAAATGGCGTCTTGCAGCACCTGGGGTTCAGGTCGTTGACCGCCTGCGCAAAGCGCGTTGATAGCGTCGCTGGCGAGGTTGGACGTCATCAGCAGCACGGTGTTGCGAAAGTCGATTTCCCGCCCTTCGCCATCATTCGCGCGCCCTTTGTCAAAGACTTGGTAAAACAGGTTCAATACCTCCGGGTCGGCCTTCTCCACCTCGTCGAGCAGCACGACTGAATAGGGACGCTGGCGTACGGCTTCGGTCAAAACCCCGCCCTCGCCATAACCGACATAACCCGGTGGCGCACCGATCAATCGGGAAAGCGCGTGCTTCTCCTGGTACTCCGACATATTGATGGTGGTGACAAACCGTTCACCGCCGTACAGAAGATCCGCCAGGGCCAGGGCTGTTTCTGTCTTGCCTACACCGCTTGGCCCCACCAGCAGAAACACCCCGACAGGGGCATCGACCTTGTTGAGCCCGGCGGCAACGGCGCGCAAGGCACGATCAAGGGCCTGCACCGCGTGGTCCTGCCCAAGCACGCGCGAGCGCAAGGCCGCGGCAAACCCAAGCACTTTTGTGTTCGGTTCAAGGGCCAGCTGCTCGACGGGAATACCGGTCCACGCGCTGATGACATGCGCTACGCCGTGCGGGCAGACCTCAGGTTTCACCAGCGGCCCATCGCGCTCAAGCCACTGTTGCTCCAGTACCTGGCGCTCGTGCTCAAGGGTTTCCAGGCGCAACTTCAGCGCCTGCAGAGCCTGCGCATCCACAGGCAAACCGCTATCAGCGTCTCGACTCAGCGCCCGCGCCTGCCGCTGGCCCTCGATCAGTTCGGCGCGTAGCGCCTGCAGGGCCTCAGGCGGCATTGCCTGACGCGTGCGGACGCTGGCACAGGCGGTATCCAGCACGTCCACCGCCTTGTCCGGCAACTGTCGGCCCACCAGATAGCGTGCGCTCATGTGGGCCGCTGCTACCACCGCATCATCACGGACATACACGCCATGGCTCGCTTCATAGACAGGCACCAGTCCCCGCAGAATCGACACTGCCTGCTCGACACTCGGCTCCTCGACCAGTACCGGCTGGAACCGCCGCGCCAATGCCGGGTCCTTCTCGATGTACTGCTTGTATTCCGACCAGGTGGTAGCGGCGATCGTACGCAGCGCGCCGCGCGCCAAGGCCGGCTTGAGCAGGTTGGCCGCGTCCAGGCCTCCCGGCTGGGCGCCAGCGCCCACCAAGGTATGGGCTTCGTCGATAAACAGGATGACCGGTTCAGGCGATGCGTTCACTTCATCGATCACACCTTTGAGACGTCGCTCGAACTCGCCTTTGAGGCCAGCACCCGCTTGCAGCAAGCCCATATCGAGGGTCAGCACGCGAACGCTTTTAAGGGCCTCGGGCACCTGCAAAGCCGCGATCTGCAACGCAAGCCCTTCGACGATCGCCGTTTTCCCCACCCCGGCCTCCCCCACGAGAATCGGGTTGTTCTTGCGCCGCCGCACCAGGATGTCGATCAATTGCCGTATTTCGCGCTCGCGGCACAGCACCGGGTCTATCCGGCCCTCACGGGCATGCTGGGTGAGGTCCTGGGTAAAGCGCTGCAACAGCGACTCCGTGGCAATCGGCTGATGCTCGCTGGGCTGGCCCAGCAGAAAATCACGCACCTTGCCGACATCCAGGCGGCTGAGCACAGCGTGATACCGGCTGCCCGCGTGCTCCAGCGGGTGCTGTAAAAGTGCCAGCAACAGCGCACCGTGATCGACAGAACGTTGGCCCAACTCCACGTGGGCAACCATAACGGCTTGTTGCAACCACAGCACCAAGGCCTGGGCGAACACCGGGTTGCGTGTAGCGCTCTGCTCGCTCCTGGGCTGTAGGGCTGCTTGCAGTTCGCCCAGGGAAACGTCGGCATCTGCCAGCGCCTTGGCCATCAGCCCGGCGGGATGCTCGAGCAAGGCCAGAAGCAGATCCTCCACCAACACTTCATGGCCACCACGCGCCATGCAGCGCTCGGCCGCGCGCGTCAGGTCCCGGCGGGTCGGGGCCGTCAATGTACGGATCAGTTGTTGCAGGTCCACATTAATCATGCGCATCAATCCTTAATGAAAATGGCCGGCGAGCGTGATCGCACCGTCCGCTCGCTCATGTTCCAGCCAACTGGTCCAACCCAGGCGGCACACATTGTTTTCGCCGATATGCAACGCCCTGATTTCGCCGGGTGCCAATACCAGGCGCAGGTCAAATTGCAACGCGTCTCGCGCGGTTAAACGCACCAGCGAGCACGCGGGGCATAGGCCGTTCCCGTGGGCAGAAAGTCGTGAAAACGCTGCCAGCCCAGGGCCTTGATGTGCACCCTGAACTTGCCGCTGCGATCAGCGATGCGACGCCCCAATACCAGGTCGTGGCCAAGCGTGCAGTTGGCGTGGCCCAAGTCATTGCGCTGCGAATGCGCGAGGTCCACCGTGCGTTCGACCCATTGCTCGATGAACACCTGGGCATGCTTGAGGTAATACCGCAGGACGGTCTCCATCAACGCAGCCGAGTGCGCGCGCAGGCTCAGAAGCCCGAGGTAAGGCAGCAAGCGCTTGCAATCAAGAAGCGAGGCGCCCCGTATCGCGTGACTGCCGAGGCCAATCAGCGCAAACATTTGCTGGGAAAACCCATCACTGGCGCCCTGTTGAAAGCAGGCCCGGTAACGGTATTTGCGCCAGATCGGTAACATCAGACGGTGCAGTCGATGGTGGAACATATCGAGGAAGTCCCGCGTGGGGTTACCACCTGCGCGCTCCGCAAACGCCTGCTCGGCATAAAACGCGGGCAACGGTGAGCCCGCGCCAAACAACCCCAGCACGTTGATGCGCAGACGCGCCCGCAAGTGCCCGTGGTCCAGGAAAAATTCCACACGGTCGATATCGTGTCCTGCAAACCCCAGGCCTGGATTGGCCTGGAATTCCAGCTGGTCATACAGCGCATCCTCATCCAGCAGGGGATGAGCTTCACGTAAACGTGCGACCACCTGCACCACCGCCTGGAATAGCGTGTATTCGCGGATAGCACGGCAAAGCTGAGTCAAAGCAGGGGTTGCTGCCCCATCCGGAACGGCCATAGATACACGTCTCCTTGTGTGCTGATCACTCGCAACTCGTGATACGAATTGAGGCTGGCGTAAAGCGCAAAGAACTGATTGAGGACCGAAGCGAACACAAACAGATCGCCCTGGCCTGCAAACCCCAGGGGATCCACCGTCACGTCCACCCGCAATCCGCGAATCGGCAGGCCCCGGTGCAACCGGTCAACCGCTTCGTGCTGGATAGAGCGCAGCGCGCCCAACTTTTTCTGGCTGATTTTCAGCGCCTGTCGATCGTGATAGCGCGGCAGGTCGTAGGTCGCGAGAATCACTTTCAATGCGTTGATATCGGTCAGCGACACATAGTTGAGCGACATGTTGCTGATGAGCTTCCAGAGATAATCCTGGTCCAGTGGCGGCGCAAAACTCGCGGTTGGCGCAGTGATGTTACGGAACGTCAATGACTCAGGGGTGTGCTCGCCGGGCTGGTTGATCTCACCTGCCCTTAGCTGTCGCGGCAGACCGGCATTGGTACAGGTCAGCTCGATCGACAGTGTTTCCGGGCCCTGCTCGCAGCGATCGCCAAAGCCTATCCAGGTAGCCGGCCCGTCATGCTGGACCGACGGCCGTTGACGGATGCTGAAGCTGGGTAACGCCCGCGAAGTTTCGCCATCACGGTCATGCTCGAACGACTCAAAGGGCACGTAGGTTTGATAGCCCAAGCCGCCAGGACGCCATCCGGTAACACGGTCAACCGAAAACACCCCGGCGTTTTCCGGAGAATATTCCCCTGGCAACAGCAGGTATTCATCCTGTTTTCCATCCCGCCGAATGGGTATCGCGTCGTGACTGAACAGGTTGACGATAGGCGTGCAGTACAGCTTGACGTTGTCCAGGGTGGGGCGCTGGAGCGCATGCCCCAGGGGGCGCAGCTCGAAGCGCAACACCATGCCATGTGCCTGCTTGAGCACCTCTTGGGGGAATTGATGCAGCGCACCCAACCCTTGAACATCGACAAACAAGTATTTCTCGGGAAACGTGAAATATTCCTGCAAGTGGCGATAACCACGGAAGGTGTTTTGCGGGTAAGGAATCAATGCGTGTTCCTCTGCAAAACCCACCGGCTGAACCTGGCTGGCGCCGAGCCGTAGCGTCGCAGGTTGACCATTGATCCCGTTGACCGGCAAATCGTTTTGGTCCAATAGCTGCAGATGGATGCCATCCAGATGTCGCAACAAGCTGAGGTACAGGCCTTGGCTCACATAGTGGTCTCCGGCCAGGTGCAGTCGTAACGAATCGAATGTCAGCGCACTGAAATTCCCCTCTGCACTCAGGGTCAGGCGCAGGTCCAACCAGGTTGCTTCGCCCTGGCAGGTGTAATCCAGGCGACGAAGTTGCAGCGGCATTACGTCGGTGGCATAGCAGGTTCTGAAACGGCAACGTTCGCCCTGGATAGGCATGCTTTCCACTGCGGTGTCCCGTGCCACGCGAACGCTGGGGCCGGCGCAGTTCAACGGGTCGAATTGCAGGATGCTGAAAGCAGGCATTGGCCGCATGTAATTGGGCCATAACAAATGCATCAAGGAATGCGTCAACTCAGGCAGCTCGTCATCGAGCTTCTGGCGCAGGCGTGCGGTCAGGAATGCAAAACCCTCCAGTAAACGCTCCACATCCGGGTCTTGACCGTTCTCGGCAAGAAACGGTGCCAGGGCAGGATTGCGCTCTGAAAAGCGCCGCCCGAGTTGTCGCAGGGCACTGAGTTCGCTCTGAAAATAGCGGTTAAAGGCCATCTGCGCAGACCTCTACCTGCCCGGCATCCGCCAGGCGCGCGTGGAACACGACGGCTTGAGTGCCACCGTCGATGAGCAGCCCGGCCTCGATGGCAAAGGCCAGTGCCAACGTTTCATGGACGCGCGGGAGCACCCTGACGCGTACATTCACCAGCCGTGGTTCGTAAGCCTGGATGAAGCGCTCGATCAGCAGGCGTGACTGGGTCAGGGACTCATGCAGGCTGAGCCGCATATCATTGAGATCAGGCAAGCCGTAATCCGGCAGCGTCTGCACGCTGCCGGCGCGGGTGCTGAGCATTTTCGTCAAATGCGCGGCGACGGACGTCATACGGCATTCGCTGGCACACACCTCGGACTCAAGGCGCTCGAAAAGGCTGTTGTGGTGGCGCATCCCCTGGCCTCGGCTCATTCTTTGTCGAGCTTGCCGACGAGGGACAAGGTGAAGTCCGCCCCCATGTATTTGAAATGCGGCCGTACGCTCAAACTGACGCGGTACCAGCCCGGCTCACCCTCGACATCACTGACGGCGATGCGCGCTGCGCGCAGCGGACGGCGCCCGCGCACCTCGGCACTGGGGTTTTCCTGATCCGCCACGTATTGGCGAATCCACTTGTTGAGCTCCAACTCCAGGTCGGTGCGTTCCTTCCACGAGCCCAGTTGTTCGCGCTGCAGGACCTTGAGGTAGTGGGCCAGGCGATTGATCACCATCATGTAAGGCAACTGGGTACCGAGCCGGTAGTTCAGCTCCGCTGCCTTGCCCTCTTCGCTGATGCCGAACGTCTTGGGTTTCTGCACGGAACTGGCGGAAAAGAAGGCAGCGTTGTCACTGCCCTTGCGCATGGTCAGGGCGATGAACCCTTCTTGCGCCAACTCGTATTCGCGTCGGTCTGAAACCAGTACCTCGGTAGGAATCTTGGTTTCAATCTCACCCATGCTCTGGAAATGATGCAACGGCAAGTCCTCGACCGCCCCGCCACTCTGGGGGCCGATGATGTTCGGGCACCAGCGAAAGCGCGCGAAACTGTCGGTCAGGCGAGTGGCGAAGGCGTAGGCCGTGTTGCCCCACAAGTAGTGCTCGTGGCTGTTGACCACATTTTCCTGGTAGGCAAAGGTTTTGACCGGGCACTCAAGGGGGTCGTACGGCGTGCGCAATAAAAAACGCGGCACGGTAAGGCCGATGTAGCGGGCATCTTCGCTCTGGCGAAAGCTTTGCCACTTGGCAAACTGCGGGCCTTCGAAATGATCCTTGAGATCCTTGAGGTCAGGTAGACCGGTGAAGCTTTCCAGACCAAAGAAACCAGGCCCGGCGGCCGCGATGAACGGCGCGTGAGCCATACCGGCGACACTGGAAACGTACTGCATGAGTTTCACATCAGGCGCGCTGGGGGACAGGAAGTAATTGGCGATGATCGCCCCTACCGGCTGGCCGCCAAACTGGCCGTATTCAGCACTGTAGATATGCTTGTAAAGCCCCGACTGGGTCACTTCCGGGGAATCCTCGAAGTCGTCCAGCAGGTCCTGCCGCGAGACATTCAGCAGCTCTATCTTGATGTTTTCGCGGAAATTGGTGCGCTCGACCAGCAGTTGCAGCCCTCGCCAGGCTGCCTCGAGGGCCTGGAAGTCCGGGTGGTGCAGGATCTCATCCACTTGCTGGCTGAGCTTGGCATCGATCTCGGCAATCATTCGGTCGACCAGACGCTTCTTGACCGGTTCTTCGCGGTTGTGAGGCTTGACCAGTTCTTCGATAAACGCCGACACACCCCGCTTGGCGATGCTGTATGCCTCGTCATCGACGCTCAATAACGTCTGGGCAATGATGTTGTCGAGAATGCTGCACTCGTCGGCGGCTTTGGGCAGAGGCAGCGAGTTGTACTGGGTAGTCGTCATGGGATCAGTGTCCTTTTACTGAATAGGTTCGGCATCAGGGCTGCTCAGCCCCAGTTCGGCCAGCACCCGAGCACGGGAGTCGTCATCGGCCAGCGCCTGCTCAATGGCTTTACGAAAGCTCGGGGTGTTGCCCAGCGGGCCCTTGAGCGCCACCAATGCCTCACGCAGCACCATCAGCTTTTGCAACTGCGGTATTTGCTCGACCAGGCTGGCGGGGTTGAAGTCCTTCATCGAGTTGATCCGCACCTGGACCGCCAGCTCTTCAACCTCAGCGTCATCCTGAAGGCGATTGGGCACGCTCAATGTCAAGTTCAGGGCCTGTTTGGCCAACACCTCGTCGAGGCTGTTCTTGTCGATCCCGATAGGCTTGCGATCCTCAAGCTTGCGCGGGTCGTCGCGCTGGGAAAAATCCCCCAACACCAACAGTTTCAACGGCAGCTCGACGTCCTCCTGTGCGCCACCCAGTGCGGGTTTGAAGGTGATGTTGATACGTTCCTTGGGTGCTACCGAACCGTCTTTGGCCATGGTGTTTCTCCTTTTGATGTTTTTTATTCGAGTACTGCTTCCAGATCGAACTGGCACAACCGTCGATGCGTGGCGTCTTTGCTTTCGCGCACGGCGTGGCTTTGCGGCAACAGGTCATAGCAGCGGTACAGGAGCCGGCCGACGTGCAGGGCCAGTTCCGGCTCCCAGCGGTCCAGGCCCGCGCGCTGTAATTCGAGGTCCAGCTGTTCCAGTTGGATTCTGCCCAGGTCAGGCTTGCCCGCGCGCATGCACAACCTGGCCAGTGCCAGGCGCCAATGAAAGCGCGCGCGTTCACTGCCAGTGCTGTGCAAACCCTGCTTGAGCACGCCGACGGCAGCCTTGAGCCCGTCCTTGCGCAAGCTGGGCATGACCGTCTGCAAGGCGGCTTCCCAAGGTTCGCTGCCGCCATCGGCAACGGCATTGAAAGGCTCGGCTTTGTGCAGGTGGCGAACAACATGAAGTGTGATCCACTCACAGGTCGCCGGGCCCGCAAACGGCGTGCCGTCGTCGAAGCGCAATTCAGGCAGGTTCGGTAGACGTTGCAATAACAGCGCGAAGCTCGTTTCCAGCTCGGTCATGGCCAGGTTCGCGTGCAAGGCTTCAAGGCATTCCCAGAGCATGCGTAGCCCATCGAACCAGAACAATGCACCCGCCAGGCTGACCTCGAGCTCAAGCAACAGCTCGGCGTGATGGCCTTGGCTGAGACGATCCTGGTAACGTTTAAGCTTGTCGGGAGCCAGCGGGCGCAACGCCGTCACCCCCTCACTGTTGGCATCGGGATAATTGACCAGGCTCAGCCACGCCAAGGTGCGTCCCAAACGCAAGGCCCGCAGGTCGGTGGCATTCTGGCGCAACCACCAGGCACACAACGTACGGGCCTGTTCCTGTAAGGCGCGCAGCACTTTGTGGGCATCTTTTTCATTGTTGATCAGCAACTCAGGCTTGAGCGACTGCGTGAGCGCCTGCTTGACCTGGGTGATCACGCCCGCAGCGCCCGCTGACTGCGCGCCGTCTTGCGTGGCACGCGCCAGACGTTCCGTCAGTTGTCGCCGGATTGGCAACAACAACGGGGCGTCGCTGCCAAGGCGTTCGTTCAATAGCTCGTCAAGGCGCACGAGGTGTGCCTGCAGCGCCTGGAACAAGGGCAATCGGTCGACAAGCGACAGGTTCTGCGAGAAGAGCGCGGCCAGGCGCGTCACCAGCCAAGCCAATGCGGCAACGCGGGTGCGCAGCTTGGTGGGATAGACCGCCGCCCAGTGATGCTCACACAGATAAACCAGCAAACCGAGGCCGGCCAGCAACCCCGGGAATGAATCACGCTGATGCAGTCCCCAGGTGAGCCACACAGCGAGGCGCAGGTCCTTGGATTGCTCACGCAACAGGCGCTCGCTGAATTCGCAGACCTGCTGCCAGTCCGGCAGGCTCGCGCCATGTATGGATTGCGTCTTGGCAACCTCGGCTTCCACGGTTTCAAACTCACTCGAAAAGCGCACGTCATTGCCGGCGAAATCCCCTGGCGAACAAGGTTTCCGTGCAAGTTCCTGGTAATAATCGCACAACTTTTCTGAATGAACCATTTTTGGGCTGCACACAACTATGAAGGCTGAATAGGCAAACTTTATACTGAGAAATGCGTAGCAGAGCTCCGCTTAACCCTCGTTCAACACACAACGAAGTGAACGAACCTTAGCCATCAAAAAAACAGTCAGCAAGCCACAGCCTCACACTTAAGGAATTTCCTACGAACCCTCTAAAATCAAGGCCTGCGCAGTAATTTGCGCACTTAACAAAGTTAAATAACCCGCGATCACCGCCAACTGCGCCTGATTACTCACTTCTCACCATGAGCAATTAACTGCGCACTTATGTGCAACTTAAAATACTAAACATCCGCAAAATCAGCCCCCCATGAAACGCTTTAACTTTCTACACCTTGATTTCATTGACCCACGCACTTTCAGGCACGCTTTTTGTTAAAGGCATTTCACCGGGCCGACAACTTCATCGCTCGGGAGCACCTACTCAATCAGACAAGGAAACCCGTCATGCCAACACCCGCGTACCTCTCAGTCACCGGTGTCAAACAAGGTTTGATCACCGCAGGTACATTTACCCAGGACTCGGTAGGCAACATTTATCAGGAAGGCCACGAGGATCAGATTCTGGTGCAGGCATTTGCCCATCAGGTGATCATTCCCCGCGACCCGCAATCGGGCCAGCCTACCGGCCAGCGCGTGCATAAACCGCTGATGATCAGCAAGGTCTTCGACAAATCCTCGCCCCTGTTATTCAGCGCACTGACCTCGGGGGAAGAAGTGTCGTGCCGGCTGGAATGGTTTCGCACCTCTTCGGCAGGCACCCAGGAGCACTACTTCACCATTGAACTGGAAGGCGCGACGATCGTGGACGTCCAGTCGCGCATGCCCAATTGCCAGGACCCGGACAACGCCCACTTCACCCATCTGGAGGACGTGTATTTCACCTATCGCAAGATCGTCTGGACCCATGAAGTAGCCGGCACTTCAGGCTCGGACGACTGGCGCAGTCCAGTAGCCGGCTAACCGCGGCGGTGGCGGGAACGGCCCAGGGAAGGTGCCGTTCCTGCTGGCGCTACACCATCGCCAGCGGGTGCTTGCGCTTGGGTGCGCCAAATACGCGGTCGATCGCGTCCAGGTCATGCTCGTCCAACACCAGCTTCGCAGCAGCGGCATTTTGCCGTATGTGGTCGGGCGTTACTGCCTTGGGGATGGCGATCACACCTTCTTGACGCAAGACCCAGGCTAGAGAGACTTGCGCGGGGGTGGCCTCATGACGATGGGCAATCTGCTTGAGCGTAGGGCTCGCCAACAGCTCGCCGCCCTGGGCAATCGGGCAGTAAGCCATCAAGGGCAGATGGTGCTGTTGCCACCATGGCAGCAGGTCGAATTCAATACCACGTTCTTCGATGTTGTAGAGCACCTGGTTGGTCGCACACGCGGGGGACGCCAGTTCCTGCAGGTCTGCCACATCAAAGTTGGAGACACCCCAACGGCCGATTTTGCCAGCTTCGCGCAGACGCTCGAACGCTTCGACAGTTTCTGCAAGGGGGTACTGGCCGCGCCAATGCAGCAGATACAGATCGATGTAGTCGGTGCCCAGGCGCTGAAGGCTGGCTTCGCAGGCGCGGGGCACGCCTTGGCTGCTGGCGTTGTGCGGATAGACCTTGCTCACCAAAAATACCCGGTCGCGGCGGCCCTTGATGGCCTCGCCGACCACCTCCTCCGCACCGCCTTCGCCGTACATTTCAGCGGTATCGATCAGGGTCAGGCCTTCGTCGATACCCAGCTGCAAGGCGGCCACTTCGGCACGGCGATGGTTTGGGTCTTCGCCCATGCGCCAGGTTCCCTGGCCGATGACAGGCACGGGAACACCGGCCAGATCGATAGTACGCATGACAACCTCCTGATGAGTTCGCGGATTAACAGTGTGGCATTGACCGGACAAAAGGGTTCAATCGCAGTATGGTTGGCCTCTGATCAATCGCCAGGAATCACCCGCAATGCTGTTTGTTGTCATGCTCGGGGGCAAGCACCCCAGGGCCCGGATCGAAGTACACGATGTCGCTTTTGCCGTGGCGGATACGCTGCAGGCCACCTACCCGCAGTTGCGCGACGCGTGGTTTGGCAGCCCCAAGGGCGTGCACATCGATTCGTGGATGGCGATCGATGGTGTCGACGGCTGGAAGGTCGAATTCAGCCAATTGGCGCCGCATGGCGATGCGCCTCGCTTGTATTTCCTCAACCTCGGCGGATATGAGGCCAACCGCTTCGGCGAGGCGCATCACTACCTGTTGCTGGTGGCGCGCGACAAACGCGAGGCGATGAGCAAGGGCAAGCAGCACCTGTTGCGCCACTGGTCCCAGGCCCACACCGACGCAGTGATGGATATCGACGATTGCCTGCCCATCGACCTGGTGGACGGCCGTTATGTCCATCTTGTACAAGGGCCGCACGCCCCCATCGTGCAGCAAAACGACTACATCGTTTTGGCCTGAACCCCGCGGGCCAGGCCGCTTCTGGTCCGCTCGGGCAAGTAGACGGAACTTTGCCAGGAAATAACCGCCTGAATCCGGTAGGCTCACCGTTT
This sequence comes from Pseudomonas sp. R4-39-08, assembly GCF_003852275.1. Taxonomy (NCBI): domain Bacteria; kingdom Pseudomonadati; phylum Pseudomonadota; class Gammaproteobacteria; order Pseudomonadales; family Pseudomonadaceae; genus Pseudomonas; species Pseudomonas sp. R4-39-08. The sequence goes on along the minus strand of NZ_CP027733.1, from coordinate 2,671,043 downwards.
TTTTCACTCAAGGAGTTATTTCCCATGGCCAAAGCCACCGCCCGCCACATCCTCGTTTCCACTGAAGACAAGTGCAACGAACTCAAGTCCCAGATCGAAGGCGGCGCTGATTTCGCAGAAGTCGCCAAAGCCAACTCCAGCTGCCCGTCCAGCCGTCAAGGCGGCGACCTGGGTTCGTTCGGTCCCGGCCAGATGGTCAAGGAATTCGACAGCGTGGTGTTCAGCGCCCCGGTCAATACCGTACAAGGCCCAGTGAAAACCCAGTTCGGTTATCACCTGCTGGAAGTCACCAGCCGCCAGGACTGATTCAGTCTGTGCTGATGTTGTAGACAACGGCCCGCCATTTGGCGGGCCGTTGTGCATGTGATGACTGACGACGCTTAAGCCGTTAACGTACAGCTCTCTATTCTTGTTCACCCGCGCTCAAGGCTGATAATGCGATTGGCTTTTCCCAGACTGTTCAGCATCACCCTGGTCGTGTTCCTGACCAGCAACGCCGTGATCGCGGCGCCACAAGCGTCCCTCACGGTGTATGGCGAGCCGGCCAAGTACCCCGACGGCTTCAGCCATTTCGACTATGCCAACCCCAATGCCCCCAAAGGCGGCAGCCTGCGCCGCTCCGCCCTGGAAATCGGGCGCTTTGACCATGTATTGCCGTATGTCGACAAAGGCATCGGTGTTTCCCAGGTCGACGGCTGGGTTTATGCGCCTCTGGCCCAGCGCTCCCTGGACGAGCCCTACACGGTCTACGGCCTGGTCGCGCAAAAGATGGAACGCGCCGACGACGGCCTGTCGCTGCGGTTCTACCTCAATCCCAAGGCGCGATTTGCCGACGGCAAACCGATCACCGCCGAAGACGTGCGCTACAGCTTCGACTTGTTGATGACCCAAGGCAGCCTGCGTTTTCGCACCCTGTTCGCCGACGTCAAGCATGTCGAAGTCGAAAACGAGCGCCAGGTGCGTTTCGACTTTTCCAGCAATGAAAACCGCACCCTGCCCCTGGATCTCGCCACCCTGCCGGTGTTCCCCGAACATTGGTGGAAGAGCCGCGACTTCGCCAACGGCGGCGGCTATGAAGCCCCACTGGGCAGTGGCCCGTACAAGGTCAGCAAGATCGACTCCGGCAACACCATCACTTTTACTCGTGACCCCGATTGGTGGGGCAAGGACTTGCCGGTCAGCCGTGGCCTGTACAACTTCGATCACTTGAGCCTTGAGTATTTCGGCGACATCGAAGTGGCGCGCCAGGTGCTGCGCGGCGGTGCCTACGATTTCAATCGGGAGTTTTCCGCCACCGGATACTCCATCGGTTATAACGGCCCGGCCCTTGACGATGGCCGCCTGCAACGCGCGCATCTGGCCAAGGGGATGCCGCAACCGGCCCAGGGCTATGTCTTCAATGTGCAAAACCCGATGTTCAAGGACCGCCGCGTGCGCCAGGCCCTGGCTATGCTGTGGGATTTCGAATGGGCCAACCGGCAGATGATGCGCAACCTGTACATCCGCCAGCAAAGCTATTTCTCCAACAGCCCGCTCGCCGCCACCCAGTTGCCGACCCAGGAAGAACTGGCGATCCTGGAACCCTTGCGCGGGCAGATTCCCGATGAGGTGTTCACCCAGGTATTCAAGGCGCCCGTTACCGATGGCAGCGGCATGATCCGTGACAAACAGTTGCAGGCCCTGGCCCTGCTGGAAGAGGCGGGCTGGAAGCCTGAAGGCGACAAACTGGTCAACGCCGAGGGCGAGCCGTTAGAGTTCACCTTCCTTAACGCCCAGGCAGGCCTGGAACGTCTGCTGCTGCCGTACAAACGCAACCTGGCGCAGATCGGCATCACCTTGAATATCCGCCGCATCGACTCCTCCCAGTACGTCAACCGCTTGATGGCGCGGGACTACGACATGATCGTCACCGGTTTTCCGGTGACCACCTCGCCGGGCATGGAGCTGTACAATTTCTTCGGTTCCGCCGCCGCGTTCGATCCGGGCGCCAACAATTACATGGCGCTCCAGGACCCGGCCGTCGACCGCCTGATCAAGGGCCTGGTCAAGGCCGATACCCAAGTGCAGATGCTCACCTATGCGCACGCCCTGGACCGGGTGCTGCAGTGGAACTACCTGTGGATTCCCAACTACTACCCGCCCGGCACGTCCGCCGCGTGGTGGAACCGCTTCGGCCGCCCGGCCATCGAGGCGAAAAACGATGAAGCCCTGGAAACCTGGTGGGAAGTCAGCCCGACGCCACTGACCAACGAGCAGATGCAAGCCGAGCTGAAAAAACGCGGGGATGCGCGCTGATGTTTGCCTATATCGTGCGGCGCCTGCTGCTGATCATCCCGACCCTGGTGATTATCCTGCTGGTGAATTTCGTGATCGTGCAGGCCGCGCCCGGAGGGCCGGTGGAACAAGCCATCGCCCACCTGCAAGGCATCGGCGGCGGTGGTGTGGGCAGCGGCGCAGGCGAAGGCATCAGCGGCTCGCGGGCCAGCCGTGGCCTGGACCCGAAGCTGATCAAGGACATCGAAAAGCAATATGGCTTCGACAAGCCTGCGCCGGAACGCCTGTGGCTGATGCTCAAGAGCTACGCCCAACTGGACTTCGGCAACAGCTTCTTTCGCGGCTCGACGGTGATCGACCTGATCCTGGAAAAGATGCCGGTCACCATTTCCCTCGGCCTGTGGGCCACCTTGATCACTTACCTGGTGTCGATCCCCTTGGGCATCCGCAAGGCGGTGCGCCATGGCAGCAGCTTCGATGTGTGGAGCAGCACCGCCATCGTGATCGGCTATGCGATGCCGGCGTTTCTGTTCGCGATGTTCCTGATCGTGGTGTTTGCCGGCGGCACGTCGCTGAACTGGTTCCCGGTGCGCGGGCTGGTGTCGGAGAACTTCGAAACACTGGGCACCGTGGGCAAGATTGCCGACTACTTCTGGCACCTGGTATTGCCGGTCACGGCGCTGGTGATCGGCGGGTTCGCCACCTTGACCATCCTCACCAAAAACTCGTTCCTCAACGAAATTACCCGGCAGTACGTGGTGACAGCGCGCGCCAAGGGCTTGAGCGAACGCCGCGTGCTGTACGGCCATGTGTTTCGCAACGCAATGTTGCTGGTGATTTCCGGAATTCCCCAAGCGTTCATCAGCGTATTCTTCGCCGGTTCCCTGCTGATCGAAGTGATCTTCTCCCTCGATGGCCTGGGCCGCATGAGCTATGAAGCGGCCGTCTCACGGGACTATCCGGTGGTGTTTGGTTCGTTGTTTATCTTCACCCTGTTCGGCCTCTTGATAAAACTCATCGGCGACCTCTGTTACACCCTGGTGGACCCGCGTATCGACTTCGCTGCGAGGAACGCCTGATGCTCAATCTGTCGCCCGTGGCTCGTCGGCGTTTCGAGCGCTTCAAGAAGAACCGTCGCGGTTGGTGGTCCCTGTGGTTATTTATTGGCTTGTTTATCCTGACCCTGGGTGGCGAGTTGATCGCCAACGACAAGCCGCTGGTGCTCAGTTTCAAGCACGAACTGTATTTCCCGGTATTCAAGCGCTACACCGAACAGCAGTTCGGCGGGCAACTGCCGTTCCAGGCCGACTACCGCAGTGACTACGTGCAGAAGCTGATCAAGCAGGACGGCGGCTGGATGTGGTTCCCGCCGATCCCGTTCAGCGACGATACGCCCAACTACGAGCTGGCCCGCCCTGCCCCCAGCCCGCCGTCGACGGTGAACTGGCTGGGCACCGATGACCAATCGCGGGATGTGCTGGCGCGGGTGATCTTCGGCGCACGGGTGTCGATCCTGTTTGCCCTGGCGCTGACCGCGATCAGCGCCGCCATCGGCATCGCCGCCGGGGCGTTGCAGGGTTACTACGGCGGCTGGGTGGACTTGCTGGGGCAACGCATCCTGGAGGTGTGGTCGGGCCTGCCGGTGCTGTACCTGCTGATTATCCTGTCGGGCTTTGTCGAGCCGAATTTCTGGTGGTTGCTGGGCATCATGGCGCTGTTTTCCTGGCTGGCGCTGGTGGATGTGGTGCGCGCCGAGTTCCTGCGCGGGCGCAACCTGGAGTATGTCAAGGCCGCGCGCGCCCTGGGCCTGGGCGACGGCAAGATCATTGGCCGGCATATCCTGCCCAATGCCATGACCGCGACCTTGAGCTATTTGCCGTTCATCCTGACCGGGGCGATTTCGACCTTGAGCGCCCTGGATTTCCTCGGCTTCGGCATGCCGGCCGGCAGTGCGTCGCTGGGCGAGTTGATCGCCCAGGGCAAGCAGAACCTGCAAGCCCCATGGCTGGGCCTGACGGCGTTTTTTACCCTGGCGCTGATCCTGTCGCTGCTGGTGTTTATCGGCGAGGCGTTGCGTGATGCCTTCGACCCTCGCTCATGAGTGACTGCGTATGAACCTGATCGAAATCCGTGACCTCAGCGTGGCGTTCAGCGGCCACACCGTGGTGCGCAATGTGAACCTGGACGTGCGCCCCGGCGAGTGCCTGGCGCTGGTGGGTGAGTCGGGCTCGGGCAAGTCGGTGACCGCTCATTCGATCCTGCAACTGCTGCCCGAAGCCGGTACGCACAGTACCGGCTCGGTGAAGTATCGCGGCCAGGAGCTGATGGGCGCGTCGCCGGCGGCCCTGCAAAAGCTGCGCGGCAACCGTATTGCCATGATCTTCCAGGAGCCGATGACCTCGCTGAACCCGCTGCACACCATCGAAAAGCAGATCGGCGAGACGCTGCTGCTGCACAAGGGCCTGGGCGGCAAGGTGGCGCAGGCGCGTATCCTCGAGCTGCTCGACCTGGTGGGCATCCAGAAACCCCAGGAGCGGCTCAAGGCCTACCCCCATCAACTCTCCGGTGGACAGCGCCAGCGAGTGATGATCGCCATGGCCCTGGCCTGCGAGCCGGAGCTGCTGATTGCCGACGAACCTACCACCGCGCTGGACGTGACCGTGCAGCGCAAGATCCTGCTGCTGCTCAAGTCGTTGCAGCAACGCCTGGGCATGTCACTGCTGCTGATCAGCCATGACCTTAACCTGGTGCGCAGCATTGCCCAGCGGGTGTGCGTGATGCGCGCCGGGGAGATCGTCGAGCAGGCCGACTGCCAGGCCTTGTTTGCCGCACCACAGCACCCCTACAGCCGCGTGCTGCTGGACGCCGAGCCCTCGGCTGAAGTGTTGTGCGGCGAAGAGCGCGAGACCGTATTGCAGGTGAACGACCTGAGCGTGCGGTTTGCCCTTGGCGGCGGGCTGCTGCGGCCCAAGCGCTACCTGCAGGCGGTGGACGGTATCAGCCTCAGTGTGCAACGCGGCAAGACCTTGGGGATTGTCGGCGAGTCCGGCTCGGGCAAGTCGACCCTGGGCCAGGCGATCCTGCGCCTGCTCGATTCCACCGGCAGCATCCGCTTCCAGGGCGAGGCCCTCGACCCGCTCAACCACCGGCAGATGCGCCCATGGCGCAAGCAGATGCAGGTGGTGTTCCAGGACCCGTATGGCAGCCTCAGCCCGCGCATGTCGGTGCAACAGATCATCAGCGAGGGCCTGGAAGTGCACGCCCCGTGCAGCCTCGACGCGCGCGAAGCCCAGGTGATCCAGGTGCTCAAGGACGTCGGCCTGGACCCCGCCAGCCGGCACCGTTACCCCCATGAATTTTCCGGCGGCCAGCGCCAGCGCATCGCTATCGCCCGGGCACTGGTGCTCAAGCCGGCGTTGATGCTGCTGGATGAGCCGACCTCGGCGCTGGACCGTACGGTGCAAAAACAAGTGGTGGCCCTGTTGCGCGAATTGCAGGAGAAATACGGCCTGACCTACCTGTTCATCAGCCATGACCTGGCGGTGGTGCGGGCGATGGCGCACGATATGATCGTGGTCAAGGACGGCAAAGTGGTAGAGCGCGGCCCCAGCCATGCCGTGTTCGAAGCGCCGCAGCATCCCTACACCAAGGAGCTGTTGGCTGCCGCGCACATCCCCTTGTAGAAGCGCGTTTATAGTGGCGAGCGGGCTCCCTCGCCACGCTTCACCTGCTGGACCATCAATCGGCGCTATGACTATGAACACCACCGAAAACCTCAAGGACTACCAACACGTTCGCGGCCTGGCCATTCAGTCGCTGTTCGAGATCATCGAGCAGTCCAGCGAAGGCACGGTGATCGTTGACCGTGATGCGAATATCGTCTGGATGAACGAGCGCTACGCCAAGCGTTTCGGCCTCAAGAGCGCCGAGCAGGCCATCGGCCAACCCTGCGAGCAGGTGATTTCCAACAGCCTGTTGCGCCAGGTGGTGCGCAACGACCGGCCGATTCTGCTGGATATCCAGGACACGCCCAAGGGCCCGCTGGTGGTGATGCGCCTGCCGATCCACGACGATGCGGGCGCGGTGATCGGTGCGATTGGCTTTGCGCTGTTCGATGAGCTGCGCAACCTGTCGCCGCTGATCGAGCGCTACCTGAGCATGCAGCAGGAACTGGCATCCACGCGTTCGCTGTTGCGATCGCGGCAAAGCAAATACAACTTCGCGCACTTTATCGGCACCAGCGCCGCCAGCCTTGAAGTCAAGCGCCGTGCGCGGCGCAGTGCCAGCGCCGAATCGCCGGTGCTGCTGCTCGGCGAAACCGGCACCGGCAAGGAATTGCTCGCCCAGGCCATCCATGGCGCATCGCCCCGAGCCCACAAAGCGTTCGTCAGCATCAACAGCGCGGCGATCCCCCACGACCTGCTCGAAGCTGAATTTTTCGGCACCGCGCCGGGCGCCTTTACCGGCGCCGACCGCAAGGGCCGTCCCGGCAAATTCCAGATCGCCCAGGGTGGCACGCTGTTCCTCGATGAAATCGGCGACATGCCGCTGCCGCTGCAAAGCAAGTTATTGCGGGTACTGCAGGAAAAGGAATTCGAACCGGTGGGTTCCAACGAAATGCTGCACAGCGATGTGCGGGTGATCGCAGCGACGTCCATGGACCTGGAAGCGGCGATCAAGCGTGGCGAGTTCCGTGCGGACTTGTACTACCGCCTGAACGTGTTGCCGATCCAGGTGCCGCCGCTGCGTGAACGGCTGGAGGATATTCCGGCGCTGAGCGAAGCCATCCTCGAGGAACTGCGCAGCCAGCATGAACTGGACCGCGAAGCCCTGGCGCTGTTGGCGCAGCATGCGTGGCCTGGGAATATCCGTGAGCTGCGCAACGTGCTGGAGCGGGCGGCGTTGTTGAGCGATGACCTGGTGTTGAACGCCGGGGAGATGCGGGCGGCGATTGGCACGTTCAGGCCGGTGGCGCGTGGTGCGCCAGTACCGACTGTAGAAGGGGAAAGTTTCCATGCCGCGCGCGAGCGGTTCGACCGTAGGGTGATCGAGGGGATGCTACGGGCGTGCGAGGGGAATGTAATAGAAGCAGCCAGACGCCTGAAACTTGGTCGATCTACGCTATACAAAAAAATGGTCGCATTGGGCATGACGTCTTAGTAGACGACGTCGATATTGTGAGTTTCAAAGCCAGCGCCTGCATAATCACGGTGTCTTTAAAACAGTAGGACAGAGTGCATGTCAGATACACATGTTATTGCTATTGGCGGCGAGTCCGATGACGATTTGAAGTGCATGACGCCGATTGATGAGTACATTATTTCGTTAACCGGAAAAGCAGCACCGGTGGTCCTTTACATCTCCACCGCCAATGGTGATGACCCGGTGAAAATCGCAGACTTCTCAAACAAGTATGCCGCCATCGGCTGCTCGGTCATTCCACTCGCATTCTTCATCCCGCCCTCCCCTCACGCGCAGCAGATTTCATCGATGTTCGAGAAGGCCGATATCATTTACGTCGCCGGAGGTAATACCCGTGCGATGCTGGCGGTCTGGCGCGAGTTTGGTGTTACTGACCTTTTGAAAGCAGCTGGGGATCAGGGCAAGATCCTGTGTGGCGTCAGCGCTGGCGCCATATGCTGGTTCGATTTCGGCCATTCGGATTCAGGGGGCGCGTTCGCGCTGATTAATGGCTTGGGCATGCTACCCGGCGCGCTGTGCCCGCATTTCAATTCTGAAGAGGGGCGAAAAACATCCTTTGTCGAACTGATTTGCAACCAGCGCATTCAACCTGCCTACGCCGTCGACGACGGCATTGCCCTGCACTTCAAAAACGGTAGCTATCAGAAGACCCTTTACAATGACGCCACTTGCAGTGGTTATGCAGTCGCCGTGCGATCGCCCCACTTAACGCGGTTGTGATGGGCACGTTCAATGGATGCAAACGCCAGCACGACCTGGACAAGAAGATGGCGGCCTTGGGAATTGCATAGTCTCCGATATGAGACTCAAATCTCACTATGAGGACAAACCTTTGTGGGAGGGGGGCTTGCCCTAATGCCAGTCAGTTAAGGGCGAACACTGTACCTGTGGCGAGGGAGCTTGCTCTCGCTGGGCCGCGAAGCGGCCCCAAAAATAGGACTGCTGCGCAGTCCAGCGGGAGCAAGCTCCCTCGCCACAGGTTACTTTTTACCCTTTCCACTTCTTAACTGACTGGCATTAGGGCTTGCCCCCCCAATAGCGGTCAGCCAGCTTATATATCCACTGGCTGATCCGCCGCCATCGGGGGCAAGCCCCCTCCCACATTTGATCGGTGGAGGTCTCTGAATTGAGACAAAGTCGAAAATCACCACAGACAAAATAGTTAATTTACTTGTATTTCAATAAGTTAGAAACATGGCACACATCTCGCTATAGCCCTTCTCCAGCGTTTCACCCACAAAAATAACAATTGGAGACACACCATGAGTGTGATCATTGCCCTGGCAGCCCTGGCGCTGCTGATGCTGGCTGCCTACCGTGGCTATAGCGTTATCCTGTTTGCCCCGATCGCCGCCCTCGGCGCTGTTCTGCTGACTGACCCTTCCGCTGTCGCACCGGCCTTTACCGGGGTGTTCATGGAGAAAATGGTTGGTTTCATCAAGCTGTATTTCCCGGTGTTCCTGCTCGGGGCGGTGTTTGGCAAGCTGATCGAGTTGTCTGGGTTCTCGCGTTCCATCGTCGCCGCCGCCATTCGTTTGCTCGGCACGCGCCAGGCGATGCTGGTGATTGTGCTGGTCTGTGCCCTGCTCACTTACGGCGGCGTGTCGCTGTTTGTGGTGGTGTTTGCGGTGTACCCGTTTGCCGCGGAGATGTTCCGCCAGAGCGATATCCCCAAGCGCCTGATCCCGGCCACCATTGCCCTCGGTGCATTCTCGTTCACCATGGACGCCCTGCCCGGCACGCCGCAGATCCAGAACATCATCCCCAGCACTTTCTTCAACACCACCGCCTGGGCGGCGCCGTGGTTGGGGCTGATCGGGACGATCTTTGTGTTCTGCGCCGGCATGCTCTACCTGTCGCGCCAGCGCAACAAGGCCCAGCGCGCGGGTGAAGGCTATGGCACCGAGTTGCGCAACGAGCCGGAAACCGCCGAGAACCTGGCCCTGCCCAACCCCTGGATCGCGCTGTCGCCGCTGATTCTGGTGGGGGTGATGAACCTGCTGTTCACCCACTGGATCCCGCAGTGGTACGGCAAGACCCACAGCCTCAGCCTGCCGGGCATGAGCGCCCCGGTGACCACCGAAATCGCCAAGCTCACCGCGATCTGGGCGGTGCAGGCGGCGTTGCTGGTGGGGATTATCGTGGTATTGGTGTGCGGTTTTTCGGCGATCAAAAGCAAGCTGGCCGAGGGCAGCAAAAGTGCGGTCAGCGGCGCGCTGCTGGCAGCGATGAACACCGCTTCCGAATACGGGTTCGGTGCAGTGATCGCCTCGTTGCCGGGGTTCCTGGTATTGGCGGACTGGCTCAAGGGCATTCCCAACCCGCTGGTCAACGAAGCCATTACCGTGACTCTGCTGGCGGGGATCACCGGCTCCGCATCCGGCGGTATGAGCATCGCCCTGGCGGCCATGTCCGAAAGCTTTATTTCAGCGGCCCATGCGGCCAATATCCCCCTTGAAGTGCTGCATCGGGTCGCAGCCATGGCCAGCGGCGGCATGGACACCCTGCCCCACAACGGCGCGGTGATCACGCTGCTGGCGGTGACCGGGCTGACCCACCGCGAAGCCTACAAGGATATTTTCGGCATCACGATCATCAAGACCCTCGCGGTGTTCGTGGTGATCGGTACGTTCTACGCCACCGGCATAGTGTGAGGTTTTCATGACGACATTGAACGGCAAGACCGCCCTGGTCACCGGCTCCACCAGCGGCATCGGCCTGGGCATTGCCCTGAGCCTGGCCAAGGCCGGCGCCAACCTGATCCTCAACGGCTTCGGCGATGCCAGCGGCGTAATCGCCCAGGTGCAGGCGTTTGGCGGCAAGGTCGGGCATCACCCGGCAGACGTCAGCGACCCGGCGCAGATCGCCGAGATGCTGGCCTATGCCGAGCGTGAGTTCGGCGGCGTCGACATACTGGTCAATAACGCCGGCATCCAGCATGTGGCGGCGGTGGAAGATTTTCCGGTGGAGCGCTGGGACTCGATCATCGCCATCAATCTGTCATCGGTGTTCCACAGCACGCGCTTGAGCCTGCCGGGCATGAAGGCCAAGGGCTGGGGGCGCATCGTCAATATCGCCTCGGTGCACGGCCAGGTGGGTTCGGTGGGCAAGGCGGCCTATGTGGCGGCCAAGCATGGGGTGATCGGCCTGACCAAGGTTGTGGGCCTGGAAACCGCGACCAGCAACGTGACGTGCAACGCGATTTGCCCGGGCTGGGTGCTGACGCCGCTGGTGCAGAAGCAGATCGATGATCGCGCGGCCAACGGGGTGAGCCCGCAGCAGGCGCAGCATGATCTGCTGGCGGAGAAACAGCCGTCGCTGGAGTTCGTGACCCCGCCGCAGCTGGGTGAGCTGGTGCTGTTTTTATGCAGTGAGGCCGGTAGCCAGGTGCGTGGCGCGGCGTGGAATATTGATGGTGGCTGGCTGGCCCAATAACCACGGTCTACCGAACAGAAGATATCCAAATGTGGGAGGGGGCTTGCTCCCGATAGCGGTGGGTCAGTCAATGAATGTGCAAACTGAAACACCGCCATCGGGAGCAAGCCCCCTCCCACATGGGAACTCCATTGTTTGCAAGACCTGTATAGGAAGAGACCTTGCTCATGTCCGACATCCTCTGGCAACCCTCCCCGGAACGCATCGCCAATACGCGCATGGACCAGTTCCGCCGCTACATCAATGCGCGCCACCACCTGCAGCTGGGCGACTACCCCGCGCTGCACCAGTGGAGCATCGACCAGCGCCCGGATTTCTGGAAGGCCATCGTGGCGTTCTTCGAGGTGCAATTTCGCAGCCCGCCCAGCGCCACGTTGATCGAGAGCGCCGACATGCCCAGCGCCCAGTGGTTTCCCGGCGCTACCCTGAACTTCGCCGAGCACTTGCTGCGCCGTCGCGACGATCACCCGGCGGTGGTTGCCATCAGTGAAGACGGCCAGCGTGAACAATTGAGCTACGCGCAATTGGCCGAACATGTCGCCGGCCTGCAAAACAGCCTGCGCTTGGCCGGTGTCGGAAAAGGCGACCGCGTCGCGGCGTGCATGCCCAATACCTGGCAAACCCTGGTCGGCATGCTCGCCACCACCAGCCTCGGGGCAATCTGGTCGTGCTCGTCACCGGACTTCGGCACCCAAGGCGTGATCGACCGTTTCGGCCAGATCGAACCCAAGGTGCTGATCACCTGCGCCGGTTATCGCTATGCCGGCAAGACCCTCGACCAGAGCGCCAAGCTCAATGAAATCCTCGAGCGGCTGCCGTCCCTGGAACACTTGATCATCGTGCCCTACGCCCGCCCTCAGGCGCAGGTCACGGATTACCGCACGTCCGCACGCGTCGCACTGTGGCGCGACTTCTACCAACCCGGCGGCACGCCCGAGTTCGTCGCGGTGCCGTTCGATCACCCGCTGTATATCCTCTATTCCAGCGGCACCACCGGCGTGCCCAAGTGCATCATTCACGGCACCGGCGGCGTGCTGCTCACCCACCTCAAGGAACATGGCCTGCATGCCGACCTGTCTCGTGAAGACTGCCTGTTCTACTACACCACCTGCGGCTGGATGATGTGGAACTGGCTGGTGTCGGTGCTGGCCCTGGGCGCCACGGCGGTGCTGTATGACGGTTCTCCGTTTCATCCGGGCCCGCAACGCTTGATCGACCTGATCGACGCCGAATGCATCAGCGTATTCGGCACCAGCCCCAAGTTCCTCGCCACCCTGGAAAAGGCCGGCCTGCAACCGCGCCTCAGCCATGATTTGCGCAGCCTCAAAGGGTTGATATCCACCGGCTCGCCGCTGTCGCCCCAGAGCTACGACTATGTGTACCGCGAGATCAAGGCCGAGCTGTGCCTGTCGTCGATGTCCGGCGGTACCGATATCGTCTCCTGCTTCGTGATAGGCAACCCGGTATTGCCGGTGCGCCGTGGCGAAATGCAGTGCAAGAGCCTGGCGATGGCTATCGAAGTGTGGGACGACCAGGGCCGCCCACTGGTCGGCGAGAAAGGCGAATTGGTGTGTACCCGGCATTTTCCCGCCATGCCCATCGGGCTGTGGAACGACCCGCAGCAGCAGAAGTTGCGCGCCTCGTATTTCAGCCAGTTCCCCGGCGTGTGGGCCCAGGGCGACTACGCCGAGCAACGTCCCAACGGCAGCCTGCTGATTCATGGCCGCTCCGATGCGGTGCTCAACCCTGGCGGCGTGCGCATCGGCACTGCCGAGATCTATCGCCAGGTGGAAAAAGTCACGCAGGTGCTGGAAAGCCTCGCCATCGGCCAGCGCTGGCAAGACGACGTGCGCGTGGTGCTGTTTGTGCGCCTGGCTGAAGGTGTCCAGTTGGATGAGGCGCTGGAGCAGCAAATCCGCCAGGTGATCCGCGCCAACACCACACCGCGCCACGTGCCGGCGAAAATCCTCGCGGTCGCCGATATCCCGCGCACCATCAGCGGCAAGATCGTCGAATTGGCGGTGCGCAATGTGGTGCATGGGGAACCGGTGAAAAACACCGATGCGCTGGCCAACCCCGAGGCCCTCGAACACTTTCGCGACCGCCCTGAGCTGGCGTGACAGATGAAAGGCTTCAGCCCTGATACGGCGTTTTGCAGAAAACCCGGCAATGCGTGCTATTTTTCGAGGTAGCCACCCGTCGTTGTCTCTTGGAATAATGGGTGTTGTCATTTTTCAAAGCGTGATACGCAAGGCTTTTTCATGAATGGAACATCCACCGGTAGCGAAGCCGCAGCAATGATCGAGCGGCTGGACTGGGCGCAAAGCCCCCTCGGTGAGGCCAATGATTGGCCGCAAAGTCTGCGCACCGCCGTGGATATCGTGGTGCATTCGCCCATGCCGATGCTGCTGCTCTGGGGCGAGCAGCTCACCCAGCTGTATAACGATGGCTTCGCCCGGCTGGCCGGCAACAAGCACCCCGGCGCCCTGGGCCAGCCGGTGCACGCGACCTGGCCGGAGCTGCAAAGCTTCGCCGCGCCGGTCTACGACGCGGTGCTCAGCGGCCAAGTGCGCACCTTCAGCGAGCAGCGCTTCGTGCTGCAGCGCAACCAGCGCGACACTGAAATCTGGCTTGACCTGACCTACAGCCCAGTGCGCGATGAAAGCGGCCGCGTGGCCGGCATCCTGGTCACGGCCATCGAAACCAACGAGCGGCGCCGCCAAGCCCTCGAACTGCAACAGCGCTCCGAAGACAGCCTCAAGGCCCAGCACAACACCGAGCAACGACTGCAACTGGCCCTGGCGGCGACCGACGCGGTAGGCACCTGGGACTGGGACATCGGCGAAGACCGGTTTATCGCCGACGCACATTTCGCTTACCTGCACGGCGTCGACCCCAATGACGCCGGCCTGCTGCCCATCAGCGCCTACCTGCTCGGCGTGCATCCCGAAGACCGTGGCACGGTCACGCGCAGCATCAAGCATTGCATCACCTTCGGCACCGAATACGCCGAGGAATACCGCCTGCTGCAAGCCGACGGCCAGGTACGCTGGGTGTTTGCCCGTGGCCGCTGCTACAAGGACCCGCAAGGCCGCCCCGCCCGTTTCCTCGGTGCCGCGCTGGACCTCACCGAGCGCAAGCACACCGAGCAGGCGCTGCGCCAAAGCCAGACCGAACTGCAACTGATCATCAACGCCATGCCGGTGCTGATCGGCTATGTCGACCACGAGCAACGCTTTCGCTTGAACAACAGCGCCTACCTCGACTGGTACGGCAAGACGCCTCAGGAACTGTACGGCAAGACCATCCGTGAGGTGCTGGGCGACGAGGTGTACGCCGGGCGCGCAGACAAGATCGCCGCCGCGCTCAACGGCAAGGCGTGCAGCTTCATGACCGTCACGCCGCATCGCGACGGGCGGCCGCGCCATGCGTTGATGAAGTACCTGCCGCGCTTCTGCACTGACGGCTCGGTGAACGGTTTCTACATCTTTGTGATCGACGAGACCGAACGCAAACTCACCGAAGAAGCCCTGCGCCACCTCAACGAAAACCTCGAAGAGCGCGTGGCCCAGCGCACCCAGGCGCTGGCCGAGGCCAACCAGCGCCTGCAAAACGAAATGTTCGAGCGCGAGCGGGCTGAAGACGCGCTGCGCCACGCGCAAAAAATGGAAGCTGTGGGCCAGCTTACCGGCGGTATCGCCCACGACTTCAACAATATGCTCACCGGCATCATTGGCAGCCTCGACCTGATGCAACGCTACATTGCCGCCGGCCGCAGCGAAGACATCGGCCGTTTTGCCGATGCCGCCGTGGCCTCCGCCCACCGCGCCGCCGCCCTCACCCACCGGCTGCTGGCGTTCTCGCGGCGCCAGTCGCTGGACAAGCGCCCCACCGATCCCAACCAGTTGGTGGCGTCCCTGGAAGATCTGTTCCGCCGCACCAAGGGCGCGCATATCACGCTCACCGTGCAGCTTGGCAAAGACATCTGGCCGGTGAACACCGACGCCAGCCAACTGGAAAATGCCCTGCTCAACCTCGTCATCAATGCCCGCGACGCCATGCCCGACGGCGGTGAACTGCTGATCGAAACCGCTAACAGCTATCTTGACGGTACCGATATCACCACCCTGGAGCCGGTCAAGGCCGGCGACTACGTGATGCTCGGCGTGCGCGACAACGGCAGCGGCATGGCGCCGAAAATCCTCGCCAAAGCCTTCGACCCGTTCTTCACCACCAAACCCATCGGCCAGGGCACCGGCCTGGGCTTGTCGATGATCTACGGCTTTGCCCAGCAATCGGGGGGCCATGTGACTATCCAGAGCGAACCGGGCCAGGGCACCTGCGTGCGCCTGTACCTGCCGCGCCTGCATGGCACCGCGCTGGAAAGCAACCTGCCCGCCAGCCTGGCCGAAGCGCCGCTGGCCCTGGCCGGCGAAGCGGTGGTGGTGGTCGAGGATGACCCGGCGGTGCGCATGCTGGTGGTCAATCTGCTCGACGAGCTGGGTTACACCGCGCACCAGGCAGCAGACGCGCGCACGGCGCTGCCGTTGCTGGAATCGGATTTACGCGTGGACCTGCTGGTGACCGACGTCGGCCTGCCGGGCATGAACGGCCGGCAACTGGCGGAAATCGCCCGCCAGCACCGGCCGGGGCTGCGCGTGCTGTTCATGACCGGTTACGCCGAAAAAGCCGCCGAGCGCCAGGGCTTTCTGGAGCACGGCATGGACATGGTGGCCAAGCCGTTTTCCATTGACCTGCTGGCGACCAAAATCCGCAGCATGATCGGCGTCGATGCCTGAGTTCAGGCATAATCGCGCGCCGTCGCACACCTGGTAGAGATCGATGAAAGCCCAAGCCCGTCATATCCTGGTGAAAACCAGCGAAGAAGCCGAACAGCTCAAGCAGCGCATTGCCAAGGGCGAAGCCTTTGATGTGCTGGCCAAGAAGTACTCCACTTGCCCGTCGGGCAAGCGCGGCGGTGATCTGGGTGAAGTGCGGCCAGGGCAGATGGTCGGGGCCATTGATGCAGTGATCTTCAAGAAACCGCTGCGGGTGGTGCATGGGCCGGTCAAGAGCAAGTTTGGTTATCACTTGGTGCAGGTGTTTTACCGGGACTGAGGGGTTGGCTTTACACCGTTATCGGGGGCAAGCCCCCTCCCACACTTGATTTGTGAATACATCACAATGTGGGAGGGGGCTTGCCCCCGATCCGCCGCAGGCGGCCATTCACCTGGGTATCAATGCCCCCGGCACCTGAATCACTCGACTCGCCAACCGATGCCCGGCCAACGCAGCCTGCTCCGGCGAACCGCCCTTGAGCCGACCGGCCAAATACGCCGCACTGAACGAATCCCCCGCCGCCGTGGTGTCCACGACCTTCTCCACCTTCAACGCCGGCACGGCAAAGCGCTCGTCGGCGCAACGGATCAAACAGTCATCCGCGCCGCGCTTGAGCACCACCTCCTCAATCTTCGGGTAGGCCGCAAACACCTGCTCGCTGTCGGCATAACCGAACAACGCGCGCTCGTCGTCCTCGGTCAGCAAGGCGATATCCACCTCGGCCAACACGCGGTGATACGCCGCGCGGGCCGCCTCGATGTTCGCCCACAGACGCGGCCGGTAGTTATTGTCGAATACGACCTTGGCGCCGCGACGCCGGGTTTCGATCAGGCTTTCCAGTAAACGCTCACGCCCGATTTCCCCCAGCACCGCCAGGGTGATGCCGCTGAAATACACCCAGTCATAGCCCGGCAGGGCTGCCAGGATCGGCTCGGCGGCCGGCGTGGTAAAACAGTCGCGCACAGCCGCTTCGTTGCGCCAGTAGAGGAATTTGCGCTCGCCGTTGGCGTCGGTCTGGATGCAATACAAACCCGGCAAACGCCCGGCCAGGCGCTGGACCATGCCCAGTCCAAGGCCTTCATCAGCCCATTGTTGGCACATGGCGTCGCTGAAACTGTCATCGCCCAGGGCGGTGACGTAATCGACAGTGCCGGAGTCGCCCAGCTCGCGGCGCAGGTACACCGCCGCGTTCAGGGTGTCGCCGCCGAAGCTCTGGTGCAGGCTGCCGTCGGCGCGGTGTTGCAGTTCGATCATGCATTCGCCGATGAGGGCGATGCGCGGTTTAGTGGTCATGGCTGCTGTCTCGGTGGGGCTGATGGACTCATCGGGGGCAAGCCCCCTCCCACATTTGGAATGCATTCCCCTGTGGGAGGGGACTTGCCCTCGATAGGCACGACTCGGTCTAGAAGCAGGTGCGCAGGGACTCGATCACCCGCAGTTGCTCATCCACCAGGCAACCCACCTGCCACTTGTCGAAGGTCAGGCATGGATGGGAAGTACCAAACGAAATGATGTCGCCAATGCGCAGTTCCACCCCCGGCGCCACGGTCATGAACGCGTGTTGGTCCATCACGGCGGTCACCTGGCACGCGCTCACATCATCGCCCTCTGCCGGTAAAATTCCGGCCTTGTAGCGCTTGAGCGGCACCGGCAGACCGGCGTCGTAGGCTACGTCGCGCTTGCCCAGGGCGATCACCGCAAAGCCCGGTTCCGGCAACGATTGCACATGGGCCCAGACTTCCAGCGCCGGGCGCAGGCCTTCGTTGAGGTCGCTGCGACGGTCAAGCACACAGCATTGCGCGTCTTTATAGATGCCATGGTCGTGGGCCACGTAGCTGCCGGGGCGCAGGACGCTGAGGAAGCGGCCGGCGGCATTCTGCGCCTCGAACGATTCGGCAATCAGGTCATACCAGGCCGAACCCGACGCCGTCACGATCGGCGTGGGCAGGTCGAAATAGCCGTTGTCTTGCAGGTCTACCGCCTGGCGCACCAGGCTGGCCGCGAACGCGCGAATGCCGCTGATCGCCTGATCGCCATGAATCACGCCTTCATAGCCTTCAATTCCGGTAAGGGCCAGGGCCGGCTGGGCTTTGATCGCCTCGGCCAGCTCGCGCACTTGTTGCTCGCTGCGGCAACCGCAACGGCCACCGACCACGCCGTACTCGATCATCACGTTCAGGCGCAGGCCACGGGCCGCGAAGAACAGGCCGAGGTCGGCAACGTTGTCCGGATGGTCGACCATGCAGTGAAAATCGAAATCCGGGTCGCCCAGCAGGTCGGCGATCAGCGCCATGTTCGGCGCGCCGACCAGTTGGTTGGCCATCAGCACACGGCGCACCCCGCCGGCGTAGGCGGCGCGGGTCTGCACCGCAGTGGCCAGGGTGATGCCCCAGGCGCCCTGGGCGAGCTGACGCTGAAACAGCGCCGGCATCATGCTGGTCTTGCCGTGTGGCGCCAACTGCGCGCCGCTGTCACTGACGAATTGCTGCATCCAGCGAATGTTGTGTTCCAGGGCCTCGCGGTGCAGCACCAGGGCCGGCAGGCTGACATCGCGGACCAGGTGAGCGCCAACTGCGGCGGCGCCTTTTTCAACGGCATTGAAGGCAGACATGGGTAATTCCTATTCGTTGATGCGCCGGGCCAGGTTATTGGCGCTGTCGATCAGCACCCGGCGATAGTCGTGATAGTTTTTGCTCGCATCGGCCCGCGGGGCGACGATGCACAGCGTCGCAATGCTGACGCCCTGCGCGTCGCGCACCGGGGCGGCAAAGCAGTGGGTAAAGGTGTCGGCGACGCTGTCGAAGGAGAAGAACCCGTCGAGGGTGGCCTGGCGGATCTGCGCCAGGAAGGTCTCCAGGGGCAGGCGCAGGCCATCCGGCAGGATGAAATCGTCGGGATCGATCAAGTCGATGATTTGCCGGTCGCTCAAATGCCCGAGCAGCAGGCGCCCGGAGGCGGTCCAGGGGATCGGCGCGTTTTCGCCGATATCCGAGGAAATACGAAAATGCCGCTCGCCTTCGCGCATCAGCGCCACCGTGTACTTGCGCCCGTTGAGCAGGCACATCTGCGCGGTTTCGTGGGTCTGGCTGACGATCTCCTGCAAGGCGTGGTCGGCCTCGCGGGTCAGGTCGAAGTGGCGCAGGTGCGCCTGGCCGAGGAAGTACAGCTGGCGTCCGAGGTAGACGTGACCGTCCTTGCCCACGGTTTCCAGGATGCGCCGTTCGAGCAGCGAGGCGACCAGTTCGTAGACCGTGGACTTGGGGCTGCCGATGCCGCTGGCGATGTCATTCGGGCGCAGTGGCTGGCCGATTTCCTTGAGAAAATCGAGGATATCGAACGCACGGTCCAGGCCTTTGGCGCGGCGTTTGATGGTGTCTTCGGTCATGGCAGTGTTAAGTCCTGACAAGGTGTGTGCTGCACAGTAATCCCCTGTGGGAGGGGGCTTGCTCCCGATGGCGGTGTGCCAGTGCATACATCTGTTGCTGATACACCGCTATCGGGGGCAAGCCCCCTCCCACATTTGATCCATTGTGGCTTCAAGAGAGGGCCAATTTAGCCTTTTTTCTTGTAGGCCACGCAATCGATCTCCACCTTGCAATCGACCATCATGTTGGCCTGCACACAGGCGCGCGCCGGGGCGTGTTCCGGGGTGAAGTATTCGCCGAAGACTTTGTTGAAACTCCAGAAATCCCGTGGGTCTTCCAGCCATACGCCGACGCGCACCACGTCTTTCAATTCGTAGCCGGCTTCTTCCAGAATCGCCACCACGTTGCGCATCGTCTGGCGGGTTTGTTCGATGATGCCGCCATTGATGATTTCACCGTCCACCGCCGGCACCTGGCCCGACACATACAACCAACCATCGGCTTCCACCGCACGGGCGAAAGGACGTGGCTGGCCGCCGCCGGCGGTGCTGCCGGTACCGTAACGAGTAATGCTCATAAAATAGCTCCTGATTAAAAACGAATGCTCTTGAGAAATTCCGCCAGACGCGGTGACTGCGGCCGCTCGAAGATGTCCTTCGGCGAGCCCTGCTCTTCGATGCGACCCTGGTTCATGAAGACGATTTTGTCCGAGACCTCATAGGCAAAGCGCATTTCGTGGGTGACCAGCAACATGGTCATGCCCTCCTCCGCCAATCCCTTGATCACGCTGAGCACTTCGCCCACCAGCTCCGGGTCGAGGGCCGAGGTGACTTCGTCGAACAGCATCAGGCTGGGGTTCATGGCAATGGCTCGGGCAATCGCCACGCGCTGTTGCTGGCCGCCGGACAACTGGCCGGGGAAGTGATTGCGACGTTCCAGAAGTCCCACACGGTCGAGCCATTTTTCCGCGAGCGACACGGCCTCGTCCTTAGGCATTTTCTTAACTTTCAACAAACCCAGGGTCACGTTCTGCAAGGCGGTCAGATGCGGGAACAGGTTGAACTGCTGAAACGCCATGCCGGTCATGGCGCGGTGCTGGGCGATCACCCGCTCGGGGTGACGCACGCGCTTGCCGGCCACGTCGCTATAGCCGATGGACGCGCCATCGAGGGTAATCTGCCCGCCCTGGAATTCTTCCAGCAGGTTGACGCAACGCAACAGGGTGGTCTTGCCCGAGCCGCTGGAACCGATCAAGGTCACCACGTTGCCACGCTGCAGGCTCAGGTCGACGCCCTTGAGCACTTCAACGTCTCCGTATTGCTTGCGCAGGCCACGAATGTTCAGCAACGGTTCGATTGTTTGAGGTTGATTCATGGCAAGGCCACCCGCTTTTCAATGTAGCGCCCGAATAACTCGATGGCGTAGTTGATGACAAAGAACATGAAGCCTGCGAACAGGTAGAACTCCAGGGTCATGAAGGTGCGCGCAATGACTTGCTGGGTGCTCAGCAGCAGCTCGGCCACGCCGATCACCGAGAGCAGGGTCGAGGCCTTGACGATTTCCGTGGAGGAATTGACCCAGGTCGGCAGGATCTGCCGCAGCGCCTGGGGCAACAGCACGTAGCCCAGGGACTGGTAAAACGTCAGGCCAATTGCCTTGCCCGCTTCCAGTTGCCCACGGGGGATGGCCTGCAGCGCACCGCGCACGATTTCCGCGACGTGGGAGCCACAGAACAGCGTGAGCCCGACCGCGCCGGCCTGGAACGCGCTGATCTGCCAACCGAGCGCCGGCAGCATGTAGAAACACGCCAGTACCAGCACGAATACCGGCGTGCCACGAATCAGGTCGACATACAGGCGAAACGGCGCACGCATCCAGAACTTGCCATAGGTCAGCACCAGCCCGGCGAAGATACCGATCAGGGTGCCGAAGATAATCGCCAGCGCCGAGCAGTAAATGCTGGTCTGGAACCCGGCCCACAGCGTCTCCCGGGCGATCCACAGTTCATGCAGCCAGCTAGGGGATTCGTACATGGAAAACCCTCCTTAACGACGGATCGCCAGACGCTGTTCCAGGTAACGGAGCAGCATGGCAATGAGGTAACAGGCGGCCACGTAGAGCGCCGTCGTCACCAGCCAGGTTTCGATCACCCGGTAGCTTTCGACGTTGATCTTGCGGGCGTAATAAGTCAGCTCCGGCACCGCAATCGCAGCGGCCAGGGAGGTGTCCTTGAACAGCGAGATAAAGTTGTTCGACAGCGCCGGCAGCACGTTGCGCAGCATCACCGGCACGGTGATATACGCGCGTATACGCCACTCACCCAGGCCGATCGCCAATCCGGCTTCGCGCAAGCCCTTGGGAATGTTCAACAGCCCGGCGCGGAACACTTCGGTCAGATAAGCCCCGGCGTACAGCGACAAGGTGATGATGAACGAGGGGATTTTATCCAGGCGGATCCCCAACGACGGCAAGGCAAAATAGATCAACAGGATCAGCACCAGGATCGGCGTATTGCGAACCACTGTCACATACACCGAAGCGAACACACGCAACGCCCGGTGCCTGGACAGCATGGCAAACGCCATCAGCAGGCCGATCACGCAGCCGATGGCGATCGACAGCAAAGCCAACTGCAGGCCCAGGCCGAGCCCCGCCAGCAAGGTGTCGAAATCACGCCATACGGCGGCAAAGTTCAACTGATAGTTCATGGTCGGCAGTACCTGAGTGGGGCGCCGTCAAGCACGCCCCGATTGTTCTGGATCACTTGAATTCCACAGGAAAACCAATCGCCGGCTCTGGCAGGTCCACGCCGAACCATTGCTTGAACGACGCCTTGTAGGCGGGGAATTCAACGCCGGTCATGGCCTCATGCAGCGCGGTATTGACGAAGTTCAGCCAGTCCTGGTCGCCACGCTTGACCGCGCACGCGTAGGTCTGCGGGCTCCAGGCGTAGGCCGGGCTGCGGTAGCGGCCGGGGTTTTGCACCATCAGGTATTTGACCGACGACTGATCGGTGGCAGCGGCATCGGCGCGACCGGAGTTCACGGCCTGGTACATCAGGTCGACGCTGTCGTACTGGTCAACCTTGGCCTTGGGCAGCGCCTGGTGGACCAATTCTTCGGCATACACGTTCTGCAGCACGGCCACGGTGACGCCATCGCCCGCCGCCTGCAGGTCTTCGATTTCCTTGTACTTGCTGTTATTCGGCAACAGCAGGCCCACGCCTTCGCGGTAATACGGCAGGGTGAAGGCCACTTGCTGCGCACGGCTGGCGGTGACGGTGATGAACTGGCAGCTCATGTCGACCTTGTCGGTCAGCAGGTTGGGAATACGCGCGTCGGAAGACTGCACCACGTACTCGACCTTGCTCGGGTCGTTGAACAAGCCTTTGGCCACGATGCGGCCGATGTCGATATCAAACCCCTGCAACTTGCCATCCGCTCCCTGGAAGTGCCACGGCGCATTGGTACTGCCTGTACCCACGATGAGGTGCCCACGCTTGAGCACATCATCGAGCTTGCTGTCCGCTGCCTGCGCGAGGCTGGCAACGGTAGCCGATGCGGCGAAGAGAAAAACACACGCTTTGAACACGGAAGGTCGGTGATGCATGACAAGCACTCCAGGAGTTGTGTATTCCGCTATACCGGAACTTGGTATGTAACAACGGAATAGACAGCAGAAAGTGTGCCATAGGCGCTGAAGGAAACCTATGCCGGGGAGAAATCCTTTATGGATCAGCGAGATAGTTTCTGGAGGGTTTTACGGCGTTGCGCCATCATCCAGCCACGCTGCTACTCAATGCCCCACAACGATGTTACTGCGCACCAACTCTGCGCCCTTGGACTAATCTGTAGAGCGAGCAAGCCCCAACATGAAAGGACCCCCGATGAAATTGAGCCTTGGCCTGTTAATGCTGTGTTATCTGATGGCTGGCAACGCCGTGGCCAGCGACCGCCGCGACTGCAAGGAAGAACTGCAAAAACTCAAGGAAGCCTTCGACACCAGCTACACCAGCCAGAACCACCACGGCTACCGCGAAGCCAAAGCGTCCCGCGACAATGAGGAATACAGGAAGTGCGCAAGCCAGGCGCGCAAGGCACGGGAACGGCTGGAGCGTGGGCCGGACCTGTGAAGGTTGACAGTAGACGCAGATGAGCCACCGGCTTAGCGTTGGCACACACCCACACTACCGGCAGGAGATCACCATGGGCGCAGCCACGCGAACAATTTCCAGCGCCAAGGACTTCCAGCGCGTGCTGAACACACCGCGCCCGGTCTTCATCCTGTTCGTTTCAGAGCACTGCCCTGCCTGCGCCAGCGCGGTCCCCTTATTCGAAAAGGTTGCCTGGCAACATCCGTGGATCGTGCGCGTGGTGCTCGATTGCGCGCACACCCCAAGGCACCCTGACGTTACCGGTACGCCAACGCTGCTCGTCTACGAGCGCGGCAACAGGGTGGAACTGCACAAGGGTTTCGGCCCCGTGGAGGAGCAACAGCAGTTCGTGCACGCGCTATTCATGCGCTTTGACCGGAGCAAGGCCGCAAAACCACCTGGGTCACCCGCCGCTCTTCAACCGCAGCCACCGTTAATCGCCAGCCCTCATATTCCAGGCTATCGCCCACCACAGGCAGACGATCGAGCAGGCTCATCAGCAGGCCAGCCAGCGTTTGATAATCCTCGGTAGCCGCCGCCTTGAAGCCCGTGCGCTGACCGACCTGGCTCAGATTCAAGGCGCCATTGGCGCGAAATCCGCCACCCTCCTCGACGATATCCGGCCCCTCGATTTCGCTGGCGTCCGGCAATTCACCGGCGATGGACTCGAGGATGTCGGTCATGCTCAACACCCCCATGAAGTCGCCGAATTCGTTGATCACAAAGGCGATGTGGGTGGATTCCTGACGCATCTGCTCCAGGGCATTGAGGATCGAAAAGCTCTCCAGCAGGTTGATCGCCCGACGCGCCAGATGCTCAAGGTTCGGCTCGTTGCCGGCCAGATACTCCTTGAGCAACTCCTTTTTGTGCACAAAGCCCAGGGGCTCATCGACCGCGCCGTTGCGGATCAACGGCAAACGCGAGTAGGACGAATGCATCAGTTTCAGGCGAATACTCTCGGGATCGTCCGCCAGGTCGATAAAGTCAACCTTGGCCCGTGGCGTCATCATCGTGCGGATCGGCCGTTCGGCCAGTTGCAGCACACCGCTGATCATCACCCGTTCGCGTCGGTCGAACAGCGGACCTTGCGCAGCATCCACCTCGCCCAGCAGATCGGCGACCTCTTCACCCACCTCTTCCACCGCCAGGCTGCGACCGCCGAGCAAGCGCATCACTGCGTGGGCCGTACGCTCGCGCACCGGTAATACGCCTTGCGCCGATTTCTTGCGCCGCGAACGGGCGATCTGGTTGAACACTTCAATCAGGATCGAGAAGCCGATCGCCGCGTACAGGTAGCCTTTCGGAATATGGAAGCCCAGGCCTTCGGCGGTCAGCGCGAAGCCGATCATCATCAAAAAGCCCAGGCACAGCATGATCACGGTCGGGTGCGCGTTGACGAAGCGGGTCAACGGCTTGCTCGCCACGATCATCAGGCCGATGGACACGATCACCGCGATCATCATCACCGCCAGCTCATCGACCATGCCCACGGCGGTAATCACCGCATCGAGGGAGAACACCGCGTCGAGCACCACGATCTGCGCCACGATCGGCCAGAACATCGCGTAAGCCACATTGCCCTTATGCTGGGCCACATGCCCTTCCAGGCGCTCATGCAACTCCATGGTGGCCTTGAACAACAGGAACACACCGCCGAACAGCATGATCAGGTCACGGCCGGAGAAGCTCTTGTCGAACACCTCGAACAGCGGCTGGGTCAGTGTCACCAACCAGGAAATACTTGCCAGCAGGCCCAGGCGCATCAGCAAGGCCAGGGACAAACCGATCAGCCGCGCACGGTCGCGCTGCTCCGGCGGCAGCTTGTCCGCCAGGATCGCGATAAACACCAGGTTGTCGATACCCAGCACCAGTTCCAGCACAATCAAGGTCGCCAGGCCGAGCCAGGCCGTTGGATCCGCTAACCATTCCATTTATAGAGTCTCTGTATTCAAGAATGCCGGGCACGGCAAAGCGCGGTCATTGGACCGGGACAAGGTTAGTCGATGCAATATGGGGTGCTTGGGCGGGAGTCTTGGGGAAAGACGACTGGGAGGCTCCGAGAGGGTGTTCATGCAAGTCCTGAGGTAACGAAAGGACTTGAATCCTACAGCCCAAATACGATTTCCCTACAACGCAAAACTATTACAAAACCTGTCCTAAAACCCACACAAAACCCATGTGGGAGGGGGCTTGCTCCCGATGGCGGTGTGCCAGTGAGCGCATCTGTCAAGATCGTGCCCACGCTCCCGCGTGGGAATGCAGCCCGTGACGCTCTGCGTCACCGGACGTTGGCGGGACGCGGAGCGTCCCGAGCGGCGTTACCACGCGGAGCATGGGAACGATCAATCGGGAGCAAGCCCCCTCCCACATTTTGACCTGCGGCGTGTCAGGATTTTCGGGTGGCGTCGTCCAGCGCGAGGATGGTGTGGGCATTGGTGACGGTCGTTGCCAGGGTGTTGATCACCCCAGACCGCAACGCCCCCAAGGTCGCCGCCGCCTTGGTGTTCTCACTGGCAATCGCCACCACGTCCGGGATGCGGAACAGTTCCTGCACCGTCAGGCCGATGACCCGTCCCTGGATGGCGTTGACCGCCGGCTGGCCGTGGATATCGATAAAGTCGTAACCCATCATGTCGCCCACCGTGCCGGACAAGCGTGCCTGGGCGATTTCCTGGGGCGAGAACCAGCCCATGCGCACCATGTTGCTGTTTTCACTCATGTCGCCGATGCCGATCAGGGCAATATCGGCGCGGCGCGCGCGGTCCAGGGTCGAGCGCACCGTGTCGTTGTTGATCAACACACCGCGCAGTTCCGGGTTGGCCACCAGCGCCGGGGCGTACAGGCTTTCACTTTCACCGCCAAAGCGCAGGGCCAGGCGCCGGCAGATATGGTCGGGGTTCATGTACTCGCCGGCCTTGAGCGAACCGCCGATGGCGCAGACAAACGTGCAGTTGCGCGTCACCGGCAGAAAGACGTTGTCAGCCACCGCGCCGACGTTACGTCCCATGCCCACCGCGACGATCATGCCGTCGCCCAGGGTTTTATTCAGGTAATTGGCCACCAGGCTGGCGACGGCCGAGCGCTGGGTGTCCGGGTCGCTGTGATCGACCGCGATCAACGCGCGATCCAGCTTGAAGCGCTCGACCAGCGCCCGCTCCAGCTCGTTGTTCATCGCCGGGTGCTGCAACACCCGCACCTCGACAATGCCTTCATCACGTGCCCGCTTGAGCAAGCGGCTGACCTTGGCCCGCGACAGGTCGAAGCGCTTGGCGATGGCCTCCTGAGTGACGTTTTCGAGGTAATAGAGCATCGCCACTTCGGTCATCTGATCGATATCGCTGGCCATGCGCTGGCTACTGTCACTCATGGGGACGGGCTTCCGTTTCGGCGTCAAAGGCGCATTCTCCCGACTCTTGCCCCGCGCCGTCCACTATTGATGCCCATCGCGCTCGATCGCATTGATGCGCTCGACCTTGGCCCCCGAGCGCGCAGCCTCGAACTCCGAGGCCAGGAACGCGGTGACGACGCTCTTGGCCAGTTCAACGCCGATGACCCGCGCGCCGATGGACAGGATCTGCGCATCGTTGCTCTTGCGCGCACGCTCCGCCGAGTAAGTGTCGTGGGCCTGGGCCGCACGAATACCGAGCACTTTGTTGGCGGAAATGGCCATGCCGATCCCGGTGCCGCAAACCAGCACGCCGAGACGCTGCTGCCCGGCGGTGATGGCATTGGCTACGGCCAGGGCAATGTCCGGGTACAGCACCGGCGCGGTGGAATGCGTGCCGAAATCGGTCACCGGGTAACCCAGCGCTTCGATATGTCGCTTCAACAATTCCTTGAGCTCAAAGCCCGCTTCATCGCATCCGATAGCCACCGGGAAAGGTGTGTTCATGGCGTCTGGCTCCGCTGCCGTCATCGTACTTACGACTGATCATATGATCACTCACTGAAATTTCGCTCAGGCATTTCTCGGGCATATGAGCTGATCTGTCAAGCTCGTTTTTATCGGAGCTCCCGCTAATGCGGCATTAAAAGCCAATACCGCCACGCCAGATGAGAATCATCGCTTTCAAGTGAAAGAGATTGACTGATCAGAATTTCATTTGGTACACATATGCTCACAGCGAAACATGACTGTGCGACCTAATAAGAATTCACAGCACGAGGACACGCCGATGGCCACGCCATTACTGCTCCAGGCTGAACACGTCGCCAAGGCTTACGCCGGGGTCCCTGCCCTGCGTGACGGGCGCCTCTCTCTGCGGGCCGGCAGCGTGCACGCCCTGTGTGGCGGCAATGGCGCCGGCAAGTCGACCTTCCTGAGCATCCTGATGGGCATCACCCCGCGCGACGCCGGCAGCATCCTGCTCAATGGTGTTGCCGTGCAGTTCAACCGCCCGAGCGAAGCCTTGGCGGCGGGGATCGCGATGATCACCCAGGAGCTGGAACCCATTCCCTACATGAGCGTCGCCGAAAATATCTGGCTGGGCCGCGAACCGCGCCGCGCCGGCTGCATTGTCGACAGCAAGGCGCTCAACCGCCGCACCCGCGAGCTGCTCGAAGGCCTGGAGTTCGACGTCGACCCCACCAGCCCCATGCACCGCTTGAGCGTGGCGCAGATCCAACTGGTGGAAATCGCCAAGGCGTTCAGCCATGACTGCCAGGTGATGATCATGGACGAACCCACCTCGGCCATCGGCGAGCGCGAGGCAGAAACCCTGTTCAAGGCGATTCGCCGCCTCACTGCACGCGGCGCGGGCATTGTGTACGTGTCGCATCGCCTGAGCGAGTTGGCGCAGATCGCCGACGACTACAGCATCTTTCGCGATGGCGCCTTTGTGGAAAGCGGGCGCATGGCCGATATCGACCGCAACCATCTGGTGCGCGGCATCGTCGGCCAGGAGCTGACGCGGATCGATCACAAGGTCGGCCGTGAATGCGCCGCCGCCACCTGCCTGCAAGTCGACAACCTGAGCCGCAACGGCGAATTTCACGACATCAGCCTGCAACTGCGCCAGGGCGAAATCCTCGGCATTTACGGCCTGATGGGTTCGGGGCGCAGCGAATTCCTCAATTGCATCTACGGCCTGACCACGCCGGACTCCGGCAGCGTCACCCTGCAAGGCAAGCCCATGCCTGTCGGGCTGCCCAAGGCGACCATAAACGCCGGCATGTCGCTGGTCACCGAAGACCGCAAGGACAGCGGCCTGGTACTGACCGGCAGCATTCTTTCCAACATTGCGCTGTCGGCCTACAAGCGCTTGTCGAGCTGGTCGCTGATCAACGCACGCAAGGAAACCCAATTGGCTGAAAACATGGTCAAGCGCCTGCAGATCAAGACCAGCTCCCTGGACCTGCCGGTGGCCTCCATGAGCGGCGGCAACCAGCAGAAAGTGGTGCTCGCCAAATGCTTGTCCACCGAACCGATCTGCCTGCTCTGCGATGAACCGACCCGGGGCATCGATGAAGGCGCCAAGCAAGAGATCTACCACTTGCTCGACCAGTTCGTGCGCGCCGGGGGCGCGGCCATCGTGGTGTCGTCGGAAGCCCCGGAGCTGCTGCACCTGAGCGATCGCATCGCTGTATTCAAGGGCGGCCGGCTGGTGACCATCAGCAGCGACACCGCCCTTTCCCAGGAAGCCTTGTTGAGTCTTGCCTCATGAATGCCAAAACGATTGTTGCGCCCGTTACCGCCACGCCGCGCAACCGCCTGCGCCTGTCCCTCGACCGCTTCGGCCTGCCGCTGGTGTTTATCCTGCTGTGCGTGGTGATGGCGTTTTCCAGCGAGTACTTCATGACCTGGCGCAACTGGATGGACATCCTGCGCCAGACCTCCATCAACGGCATCCTTGCCGTGGGCATGACCTATGTGATTTTGACCAAGGGCATCGACCTCTCGGTGGGCTCGATCCTGGCGTTTGCCGGGCTGTGCAGCGCCATGGTCGCGACCCAGGGCTATGGCCTGCTGGCCGCAGTCAGCGCGGGGATGTTCGCTGGGGCGATGCTCGGCGTGGTCAACGGCTTCATGGTCGCCAACCTGTCGATCCCGCCGTTCGTGGCCACCCTCGGCATGCTCAGCATTGCCCGCGGCATGACCTTCATCCTCAACGACGGTAGCCCGATCACCGACCTGCCCGACGCCTACCTGGCGCTGGGCATCGGCAAGATCGGCCCGATTGGCGTGCCGATCATCATCTTCGCAGTGGTCGCACTGATCTTCTGGATGGTGCTGCGCTACACCACGTACGGGCGCTATGTGTACGCGGTGGGCGGCAATGAAAAAAGCGCGCGCACCTCCGGTATCGGTGTGCGCAAGGTGATGTTCTCGGTGTATGTGGTGTCGGGCCTGCTGGCCGGACTGGCCGGCGTGGTGCTGTCGGCGCGCACCACCTCCGCCCTGCCCCAGGCCGGGGTTTCCTATGAGCTGGATGCGATTGCCGCCGTGGTGATCGGGGGTACCAGCCTGTCGGGCGGCACCGGCAGCATCGTCGGCACTTTGTTCGGCGCGCTGTTGATCGGCGTGATCAACAACGGGCTGAACCTGCTCGGCGTGTCCTCCTATTACCAGCAGGTCGCCAAGGGCCTGATCATCGTGTTTGCAGTACTGATCGACGTGTGGCGCAAGAAAAAACGCTAGAGAACGACCCACAACAATAACCGGAGTTCTACTTATGAAACTGGGTACCACCTTGGCCGCTGCGGCGACCTTTACCCTGCTGGCCAGCAGTATCGCCCTGGCCGCCGATGGCAAGACCTACAAGATCGGCGCCGCCGTCTACGGCCTCAAGGGCCAGTTCATGCAGAACTGGGTCCGCGAGCTCAAGGAACACCCTGCGGTCAAGGACGGCACCGTGCAATTGACCGTGTTCGACGGCAACTACGACGCGCTGACGCAGAACAATCAGATCGAAAACATGGTGACCCAGCACTACGACGCGATTCTGTTCGTGCCCATCGATACCAAGGCCGGCGTCGGTACGGTGAAAGCCGCCATGAGCAACGACGTGGTGGTCATCGCCTCCAATACGAAAGTAGCCGATGCCAACGTGCCGTATGTGGGTAACGACGATGTCGAAGGCGGCCGCCTGCAGGCCCAGGCCATGGTCGACAAGCTCAATGGCAAGGGCAACGTGGTGATCATCCAGGGCCCGATTGGTCAGTCGGCACAGATCGACCGGGAAAAGGGCGAACTGGAAGTGCTGGGCAAACACCCGGACATCAAGATCATCGAGAAAAAAACCGCCAACTGGGACCGCGCCCAGGCGCTGACGCTCACCGAAGACTGGCTGAACGCTCACCCCAAAGGCATCAACGGTGTCATCGCCCAGAACGACGACATGGCCCTCGGTGCGGTACAGGCGTTGAAGTCCCATGGGCTGACCTCCAAGGACGTGCCCGTCACCTCCATCGACGGCATGCCGGATGCGATCCAGGCGGCGAAAAAAGATGAAGTCACCACCTTCCTCCAAGATGCCCAGGCCCAGTCCCAAGGCGCGCTGGACGTGGCGTTGCGCGCCTTGGCCGGCAAGGACTACAAGCCGCAATCGGTGATCTGGGCGCGCTACGGCAACGACGTGAAATGGGGGGATGGCACGGCCAAGAACTACATCCTGCCATGGGTGCCGGTGACGAATGCCAACGCCGATGCGCTGTACAAGCAGGTCAGTGGCGGTAAGTAGTTATAGATCGTTCCCACGCTCCGCGTGGGAATGCATCCCATGACGCTCCGCGTCATCCATCATCAGGACGCAGAGCGTCCCAGGCGGCATTCCCACGCAGAGCGTGGGAATGATCGATTGCCAAAAATGGAGTCATTCATGTCAGGTTTCTGGAACCAAGCCTTCGACCTCAGCGGCCGTTGCGCCGTGATCACCGGGGGCGCCGCCGGCATCGGCCTGGCCTGCGCCACCCTGTTGGTGGAACGCGGTGCCCGCGTGGCCCTGCTGGACCGCGACCCGGCAGTGGTCGAGGTGGCCGCCCGCCTCGGTGCCGGGCACTTGGGCATTGCCGTCGACCTCAGCCAGATCGGCGAGATACAACCCACCATTGATCAGGTTTTCGAACAGTTCCAACGCCTGGATTACCTGGTCAACAGCGCCGGCGTGGTGTTGCTGGACAAGGCCGTCGAGGTCAGCGAAAGCGCCTGGGACACCACCCTGGATATCAACCTCAAGGCCAGCTTTTTCGTGGCCCAGGCCTGCGCCCGCCACATGCTGGCCCAGGGCAGCGGGCGCATCGTCAACCTCGCCTCCCAGGCTGCCGTGATCGGCCTGGACCGCCACGTCGCCTACTGCGCGAGCAAGGCCGCCATCGTCGGCATGACCAAGGTATTGGCCATGGAATGGGCGCCGCAGATCAACGTCAACGCCATCTCCCCCACCATCGTCGAGACCGCCCTGGGCAAGCAAGCCTGGGCCGGCGCATTGGGCGAACGGGCCAAGGCGCAGATCCCGGCGGGACGGTTTGCCCAGCCCGAGGAAATCGCCGCGCTGGCGCTGTACCTGCTCAGCGATGCCGCGCAGATGATCACCGGCGCCAATATGCTGATCGACGGCGGCTACAGCATTCAGTAATTCATCTTTATGTCGTGAGGGTTTGTCATGTCCACCGTTACCGAACGCAGCGCTGAACAACTCGCTCCAGTCATCCCGAAAACCATGCAGGCCGTGGTGTGCCATGGCCCGGAAGACTATCGCCTGGAAACCGTCGACGTGCCCACACCTGGGCCTGATGAAATTCTCACCAAGGTCGAGCTGTGCGGCATCTGCATGGGCGACATCAAGACCTATCGCGGCGCGCCGTCGTTCTGGGGCGATGCCGAGCAACCGCGCTACGTGAAACCACCAATGATCCCAGGGCATGAGTTCGTGTGCCGCGTGGTTGCCCTCGGCCCTGGCGCGGAAAAACGCGGCGTGGCGGTCGGTGAGCGGGTGATTTCCGAGCAGATCGTGCCGTGCTGGGGCTGCCGGTTCTGCAACCACGGCCAATACTGGATGTGCCAGAAGCATGACCTCTACGGCTTCCAGAACAATGTGCAGGGCGCCATGGCCCAGTACATGATTTTCACCAAGGAAGGCATCATCCATAAGGTGCCGGAATCCATCGCCCCGGATGAAGCGATCCTGATCGAACCCCTGGCCTGCTCGCTGCACGCGGCGGAACGCGCCGATGTCGACCACGACGACATTGTAGTGGTCGCCGGCGCCGGTACCCTGGGCCTGGGCATCATCGGCGCGGTGCGTTTGCGCAACCCGAAAAAACTCATCGTGCTGGACATGAAACCCGAACGCGCCGCCCTGGCCCTGCGCATGGGCGCCGACGAGGTATGGAACCCGGCCGAGGTCGACGTGCTGGCGAAAATCCGCGCGATCACCGATGGCTACGGCTGCGACATCTATATCGAAGCCACCGGGCACCACAAGGCAGTGAACCAGGGCCTGGCGATGCTGCGCAAATTGGGGCGTTTCGTTGAATTCAGCGTATTCAATGATGAAGCCACGGTGGACTGGTCGATCATCGGCGACCGCAAGGAGCTGGATATTCTCGGCTCGCACCTGGGGCCGTATATGTACCCGCGCGCCATCGACTTTATCGGCAGCCGCAAGATCGACATGCGCGATGTGGTAACCCATAAGTTTGCGCTGGCGGATTTCAAGGAAGCGTTTGCGGTGATGGAGCGTGGCGACAAGTCGCTCAAGGTTGTACTTGAGCCCTAAACACACCACAGATCCAAATGTGGGAGGGGGCTTGCCCCCGATGGTGGTGTGACAGTCAGCACATCTATTACTGAACCACCGCTATCGGGAGCAAGCCCCCTCCCACACTGGATAGCGGTGAACCAATAAAAAACAGGAACCCGCGTTATGAATCGAGTCATCAACGATCCGGACCAAGTGGTCGAAGACATGCTGCGCGGCGTCCTGGTCGCGCACCCTGAACTGCGCCAGTACGAAGCCAACCCACGAGTCATCGTCAAGGCCAAACCCTCGGCCCAGGGCCGTGTCGGCATCGTCACCGGCGGTGGTTCCGGGCATGAACCGGCCTTTCTCGGCTACGTCGGCCCGGGCCTGGTGGATGCGGTGGCGGTCGGTGAGATTTTCTCCTCGCCCACCGCCAAGAGCTTTTTCGACGCCTTCCGCGCCGCCGACCATGGCGCGGGCGTGGCCTGCCTGTACGGCAACTACGCGGGTGACAACATGAACGTGAAGCTGGCGATGAAAATGGCCGCCAGTAAAGACATGCGTATTCGCACCGTGGTCGCCAACGACGACGTCGCTTCCGCACCCCAGGCGGATATCGCCAAGCGTCGCGGGGTGGCCGGGGAAATCTTCATGTGGAAAATCGGCGGAGCCGCCGCCGCCCAGCATTACGACCTGGACGGTGTGATTCGCGTCGCGCAAAAAGCCGTCGACCACTGTCGCTCCATCGGCATCGGCCTCACGCCCTGCACCATCGCTGCAGTGGGCAAGCCGAACTTCCAGATCCCCGACGGCCAGATGGAACTGGGTATCGGCCATCACGGCGAACCGGGCATCGAAGTGATCCCCATCGAGTCCGCCGCCGCCATGGCCGAGCGCATGCTCGCTCCCATCCTCGCAGACCGCGACTTCAGCCAGGACGACAGCGTGGTGGTGCTGGTCTCCGGTCTCGGCGCCACGCCGGTGATGGAGCTGTACGTGTTCTATGCCGAGGTGGAACGCCAGCTCACGGCCAAGGGTTTGAAGATTCACCGTTGCTATGTCGGCAACTACTTCACCTCCCTGGAAATGATGGGCGTGACCCTGACCCTGCTCGGCCTGGACGCGGAGCTGAAAACCCTGATCGATCAACCCTGCCGTTCCATCGGCATGACCCAGGCGGAGTGAACCATGAGTGAGCATTTTTCCAGCCACGACGGCAGCGCCATCGTCGCCGACCTGGTCAGCGTGATCGTGGCCAACCGTGACTACCTCAGCGAAATCGACGGTGCGATTGGTGACGGTGACCACGGCATCAACATGGCCAAGGGCTTCGCCCACTGCGGGCGCGCGCTTGAAGGTCGCCAACTGACCCTGGCGGCAGCCCTGGACGAACTGACCCTGAGCCTGATGGAGGGCATCGGCGGCTCGATGGGCCCGTTGTATGGCAGCCTGTTTATCGGCATGGCCGACGAAGTGCGCGGCAGTGAAGACATCGACGCCGCCACCTTCGCCCGCTTGCTGCGCGGCGGCCTGACGTCGTTGCAGGACATTACCGAGGCGGGTGTGGGTGACAAGTGTTTGATGGACACCCTGATTCCGGCGGTGCAAGCCTTTGAGCGAGCGCACGCCGATGGGGCTTCGTTCTACGCCGCGCTGGAGACGATGAAAAGCGCTGCTTCCCAAGGGCGTGATTCGACCAGGGACCTGGTGGCGAAGATAGGCAGGGCCAGCCGCCTGGGTGAACGCTCGCTAGGGGCGCTGGATGCTGGGGCGGTGTCGTGCTGCCTGATCCTCACGCGGCTGGCGGATTCCATCCAGCCCCGCTTGGCCTGACCGGTGATCGTTCCCACGCTCCGCGTGGGAATACAGCCCTGGACGCTCCGCGTCCCGCCTGCGCGAGTTGGTAGTGGATTACCAGAACCGCTGCTGAGTCAGCCGGCTCCACCAGGTCAGTAACACCCGGTCCACCGAACCGCTGGCCGCCAGCCCTACCCGCTCCTGCAGGCTTTTACGCTCGGCATAATGCAGGTGGAATACCTCGGCGGTCTTGGCCTTGGTGGCCAGGTATTCGTCGCTGGTCTGCAGCTCGTCGACCAGTTGCTTGTCGAGGGCGGCAACACCCAGCCACACTTCTCCGGTGGCTACCTCGTCAATCGCCAACTGCGGGCGATAACGCGAGACGAAGTTCTTGAACAATTGGTGCGTGATGTCCAGGTCTTCCTGGAATTTCTCGCGCCCTTTCTCGGTGTTTTCGCCAAACACCGTCAGCGTGCGCTTGTATTCGCCGGCGGTGAGCACTTCGAAGTCGATATCATGCTTTTTCAGCAGGCGGTTGACGTTGGGCAACTGCGCGACCACGCCGATGGAACCGAGGATCGCGAACGGGGCGCTGATGATCTTCTCGCCGATGCACGCCATCATATAGCCGCCGCTGGCCGCGACCTTGTCGATGCACACGGTCAATGGCACACCCGCTTGACGAATACGCGCCAGTTGGGAAGAGGCCAGGCCGTAGCTGTGCACCATGCCGCCGCCGCTTTCCAGGCGCAGCACCACTTCGTCCTTGGGCGTGGCCAGGCTCAGCAGTGCGGTGATTTCATGGCGCAGGCTTTCGGTGGCGGAGGCCTTGATGTCACCGTCGAAATCCAGCACGAATACCCGCGCCTTAGGCTCGGGCTTCTTCTTGCCCTGCTTTTTTTCGGCTTTGCTTTCGGATTTGCGCAGGGCCTTGAGCTGGTCCTTGTCGAGCAGGCTCGATTCCAGGCGCTCGCGCAAGCCCTTGTAGAAATCGTTCAGCTTGCTGACCTGCAACTGGCCAGCGGATTTGCGACGCCCTTTGCTGCGCAGCGCCGCGAAGCTGATCAGCACCACCAGAATAGCGACCACCAGGGTGACGGTCTTCGCTAGAAAGCTCGCATATTCGGCCAAAAAATCCATATGTCTCCTTAAGAATGCACTGCGCCAGGCGCGGATGGCCCAGCATACCGGCGCCAATGCCCGCGGACCAGTGCCCAAACCGCCACCAGCGCACCTCTAACAGGCTTTTAAAACAAGCGTATGTTTTTTCATTGACAGCTTGCGGGCATCCTCATAACCTCGCCAGACTTTCAACGTACCGGGAAAACGGACGTGGGCAGCATCTATCTGATTCGACATGGCCAGGCCTCCTTCGGTGCAGACGACTATGACGTGCTGTCGCCCGTTGGCGTGGAACAAGCCCAGGTACTCGGTCGCCACTTGGCCGACCTGGGACTGACGTTCGATCGCTGCCTGTCGGGTGACCTGCGCCGCCAGCAGCACACCGCCACCGCCACGTTCGATCAATACAGCGCCCTCGGCCTGCCGGTTCCGCCGCTGGAAATCGACAGCGCGTTCAACGAATTCGACGGCGAGGCGATTATTCGCGGCCTGCTCCCCGACCTGCTCGGCGCCGAACCCGACGCCGTGCACATCCTGCGCAATGGTGCGCAAAACCGCAGCGAATTCCAGCGCATCTTCGCCCTGATCATCGAGCGCTGGCTGGCCGGCACCTACGACCCGCCGGGGCTGGAAAGCTGGCTGGGGTTTGTCGAGCGTGTCCAGGGCGGCTTGCAGCGCATCCTTGAAGCAGCCGACAACTCGCAGAAAATCGCGGTATTCACCTCCGGCGGCACCATCACCGCCCTGCTCCACCTGATTACCCGGATGCCGGCCGCCCAGGCATTCGAACTGAACTGGCAAATTGTCAACACCTCGCTCAACCAACTGAAATTCCGTGGTCGTGAGGTGGCACTGGCTTCCTTCAACAGTCATACCCACTTGCAGCTGTTGAAGGCGCCGCAGTTCATCACTTTCCGATGAATGCGGCCAACCGTGACCCCAAGGTCACTGGACTCTACCCTAAAGGATCGAAACCATGACTGACGTAGCTAAAGCCGTAGAAGCAATGAAAGCCAAATTCAACCCAGCCGCTGCTGAAGGCCTGGACCTGGTATTCGGTTTCCGTATCGACGACACCAAGAACTTTTCGCTGGTGGTCAAAGACAAGACCTGCGAACTGCAGGAAGGTGAAAACCCGGACGCTCAAGTGACCCTGGTGATGGACAGCGAAACCCTGGAAGGCATTGTCGACGGTTCCACCGACGGCATGCAGGCCTTCATGGGCGGCAAACTGCGCACCGAAGGCGACATGATGCTGGCCATGAAGCTGAGCGAACTGTTTCCTTCCTGATTCCAGGGCAATCCTGAGTCAGATAAAGATCCAGGGTGGGAGGGGGCTTGCTCCCGATAGCGGTATATCAGTAACAGATGAGCTGGCTGACACACCGCCATCGGGAGCAAGCCCCCTCCCACATTTAGTTTTCAGGTTGCAGCAACAACGCCACCAGCGCACTCCACCCTGTCTGGTGCGACGCCCCCAGCCCCCTGCCAGTTTCCCCATGAAAATACTCATGGAACAACACCAGGTCACGGCTGAGCGGGTCCGCCTCCAACTGCGCATACGCCGCCATCGACGGGCGCAGGCCATTTTCGTCCCTTAGAAACAACCCGGTCAGGCGCTGACTGAGGCTGTCGGCCACTTCCTCCAGGGATGACAGATAACCGCTGCCCTTGGGGTATTCCACCGAAAAGTTATCCGCGTAATAGCGATGAAATTCGCGCAGCGACTCAATCAGCATGTAGTTGACCGGCATCCACAACGGCCCGCGCCAATTGGAGTTGCCACCGTACAAACGTGAGTCGGATTCGCCGGGCTGGTAACTGGCGCACAGAGTGTCGCCATTCATCTTCAGGGCCAGGGGCTGCTCGGCGAAAGCCTTGGACAAGGAGCGCACGCCAAACGCCGACAAGAACTCATCGTCATCCAGCATGCGCCGCAGCAAATCCTTGGTGCGCTCGCCGCGCAGCAACGCCAGGAGCAGCCGATTGCCCTGCCCCGGTTCGTTCCAACGCGATACCAGCCTGGCCAGGTCCGGCCGATGGTGCATGAAGCCCAGCAGCCGCTCGCGCAAGCCCTCCAGGCCTTCATGCTCGCGCTGCTCCAGCACCAGCACCGCGAACAACGGCATCAGCCCGACAATAGAGCGCAGGCGCACCGGTTCGCTCTCGCCATCGGGGCGATGCAGCACGTCGTAGAAAAACAGATCCTGCTCATCCCACAGCCCGTCGGCGCTGTCGTCGACGCGGTTGATGGCGCCGGCGATATACAGGAAGTGCTCGAAGAATTTCACCGCGATATCCACATACACGCCATTGCGCTTGGCCAGCTCCAGGGCGATGCGCATCAGGTCCAGCGCATAGGCGGCCACCCATGCCGTACCGTCCGCCTGGTCCAGCTGATAGCCCGGTGGCAGCGCGGCAGAGCGATCGAACAGGGCGATATTGTCCAGCCCGAGAAAGCCGCCCTGGAACAGGTTGCGGCCCTCGGCGTCCTTGCGGTTGACCCACCAGGAAAAATTCAGCAGCAGCTTGTGGAAAATCCGCTCCAGAAAGTCCAGGTCGCCCACACCGGTCAACGCCTTGTCCTGCTGATACACGCGCCAGCTGGCCCAGGCATGCACGGGCGGGTTGGCATCGTCGAAGCGCCACTCATAAGCCGGCAACTGGCCGTTGGGGTGCATGAAGCGGTCCTTCACCAGCAATAGCAGCTGTTGCTTGGCGTAGCCCGGATCGATCAGCGCCATCGCCACCGCCTGGAAGCCCTGGTCCCACGAGGCGTACCACGGGTATTCCCAGGTGTCGGGCATGGAGAGAATGTCGAAGTTGGACAGGTGCCGCCAATGGGTATTGCGCAAATGCAGGCGCTCGGGCGGCGGCGCGGGCTGGGCCGGGTCGCCGTCGAGCCACTGGTTCACGTCGAAATAGTACAACTGCTTGGACCACAGCAACCCGGCCAGGGCCTGACGCTGCACATTGCGTGCATCGTCGTCGGCGATGCCCTGTTGCAGCGCCGCGTAGAAGTCGTCGGCCTCCTGGCGGCGCTGCTCGAACAGCTTGCGCGCGTTGACCTCGGGCGCGTCCACAGGGGCAAAGCGCAGGTACAGGACTTTGCGCTCCTGACCCGCCAGCTCCAGGACGAACCTCGCCGCCACCTTGGTGCCCGTATCCCGGCGAATCGCGTCTTGCACACCGCCGACCACGTAATCGTTGATACCGTCCTTGAACGGCCCCGGCGCCGCTGGCCCACCCAGCCTGGGGAGGTTGGTCTGGTTTTCACAAAACAACCATTCCACGCCGTCCTGGCCCCAGGCGCTGAGATGGCGGTCGCCCAGCTCATGATGACGCGCTCGTACGCGGTCACCGTCCAGGGTCAAGCCGGGCTTGGGGGCGCCGAAGGTCCAGCTCCAGTCATTGCGCGCCCACAGCTGGGGCAATACCTGCAGGCGCGTGGGTTGCTCGGCACGGTTGTGCACGGTGATGCGCATGAAAATATCGTCGGGTTGATGCTTGGCGTACTCAACGCTGACGTCGCAGTAGCGGTTATCGTCAAACACGCCGGTATCGAGGATTTCATACTCAGCGTCAGCCAGCCCACGGCGGGCGTTTTCGGCGATCAGGTCGGCGTAGGGAAACGCTCCATGGGGGTATTTGTAGAGCATGCGCATGTAGGCATGGCTCGGCACGCCATCGACGAAAAAGTACAGTTCCTTGACGTCTTCACCGTGGTTGCCCTCGGCGTTATCGAGGCCGAACAGACGCTCCTTGAGGATCGAGTCGCGTTCGTTCCACAGCGCCAGGCCCAGGCACCAGCGTTGCGCCTTGTCGCTGAAACCGGCCAAGCCATCCTCGCCCCACCGGTAGGCGCGGCTGCGGGCATGTTCATGGGGAAAGTAGGCCCAGGCGTCGCCGTCGGCGCTGTAGTCCTCGCGTACGGTGCCCCATTGGCGTTCACTCAGGTACGGCCCCCACTCGCGCCAGCACTCCGCATTCCCCGTCGCCAGGCGCTGGCCTTCGAGGGTGTCGAGCAATCGGGGTGTGGGTGCGGCCGTCATTGAGTCCTCCATCGCCGGTCTGATGAGCAGCAGTGTAGAACCCAATGCCGCCAGGATGCACATGAAGACTGCATAGGGGCGTCACCTCATTCATTTGCAGAATGAAGTCCAGAGGAAACTTCGTTTGCACGCGCCTCTTGGGCCCAACAAAATCCAGGGAAAGCCACACACCTCGCCTCAGCCTTCAGGAATTTTTCTATGCCAGGTACCGCACATGTCAGCCCCGACGAGATCCGTAAGGGCTTTTCCCGGGCGATGTCCGATATGTACAGGGAGGAAGTGCCGTTGTACGGCGCGCTGATGACCCTGGTGGCTCAGACCAACGCACAGGTGCTGGAGAGCAACCCGGGCCTGGCCGAGCACCTGCGACGTACGGGTGAGATCGAGCGTCTGGACATGGAGCGCCACGGTGCGATCCGCCTGGGCACCGCTGCGGAACTGGCGACCATCAGCCGTCTGTTCGCGGTCATGGGCATGCAACCGGTGGGCTATTACGACCTGACACCGGCTGGCGTGCCGGTCCATTCCACCGCCTTTCGCGCCGTTCACGAACAGTCGCTGCAAACCAGCCCGTTTCGCGTGTTCACCTCGCTGCTGCGCCTGGAACTGATCGAAAGCCCAGCGCTGCGCAGCTTCGCCGAAACCGCCCTGGCCAAGCGCTCGATCTTCACCCCAGGCGCCCTGGCGCTGATCGAACAGGCCGAAACAGACGGCGGCCTCGGAGCCTCTGACGCCGAGGAATTCATTCGCCAGGCGCTGGAGACGTTTCGCTGGCACCCCACCGCCACCGTCACGGCCGCGCAGTATCGGCAGCTCAGCGACCAGCATCGCCTGATCGCCGACGTAGTGGCCTTCAGAGGCCCGCACATCAATCACCTCACCCCGCGCACCCTGGACATCGACCAGGTGCAGGCGGCCATGCCCGGCCACGGCATCACCCCCAAAGCCGTGATCGAAGGCCCACCTCGGCGCAAGTGCCCGATCCTGCTGCGCCAGACCAGCTTCAAGGCCCTCGACGAGCCCATTGGCTTTACCGATGCCCAGGGCAGCCACAGCGCACGCTTCGGCGAAATCGAACAACGCGGCGTCGCGCTCACCCCCAAAGGGCGCGCCCTGTACGACCAACTGCTGAATGCCGCCCGCGATGAACTCGGTGCCTTCCCCAACGAGTCCAACGCCAAGCGTTATGAACAATTGATGGAGCAACACTTCCAGGCCTTCCCGGATGACCACGCGCAAATGCGTGAACAAGGCTTGGCGTATTTCCGCTACTTCCCCAGCGAAACAGGCCTGGCGGCCCGCGGCAAGTCCGACCAACCGCGCACACTGGAGGGACTGATCAGCGCGGGGCATGTGGAGGTGGAACCACTGGTGTACGAGGATTTCCTGCCGGTGAGCGCGGCGGGGATTTTTCAGTCGAACCTGGGCGATGCGGCGCAAAGTCACTATGCAGCCAATTCGAACAAGGCCGAGTTCGAGCAGGCGCTGGGCCGCAGCACGATTGACGAGTTGCAGCTGTATGGCGAGACGCAGCAGCGTTCGATGGATGAGTGCATGAGCATGCTGCGGGAGTAAAGGGGATGTCGGCTCGGCTCGCTGAACCAGCAGCCACCAGAAACGCCCTACACCATTTTAGGAAGCCAATGATTTGATATAACTCCTACTCCATACGAAGCTGATATTTAGCCAACCCAGCAGTTTATTAGCGCCGGAGGGGATAGTCATGTCAGCAGCAATGAATATCATGATCGTCGGTGGCGGGCATATGGGCAGTGCGATCGCATTTGGTTTAAAGCGATCCAGTGCAGACATGCTGATAACTGTCGTCGAGCCCGACGCTACTCGCCGAAACGACATCAAAAATGCAGGTATTTCAACGCTGGAAGAACTACCAAGTCCTTTAATAGCTGACGTTATCTTTCTAGCGATCCCACCTCAGGCTTTCCTGAGGTTCCTGGAAAATAATGCTCGCATCGGACAGTATGCTGGCATCGTCATTTCAGTTATGGCTGGAATCCGTATCCGTGAACTCACAGCCCGCTTGAAAAACTCGCAAATCTATCGAACGATACCCAATCTTCCGTGCGGCGTTAATGAAGGAATGACCGTTTTAATTACTGCGGCTGAGACAACGACTGCAAGCAATATAGTGGTTAATCAACTTCTCGCCAAGCTTGGAAATTTACTGGAGTTAAAAGATGAGGCTTTGCTGGATAGCGCCACAGCTCTCGTTGGCGGCGGCCCCGCTTACATTGCCTACTTCGCCGCGGCGCTCACAGAATATGCTATTTCGGCTGGCTTCGATAAATCAAGTGCTACCTCAATAATTCTCCAGCTGCTACGCGGGACCACGGCAATTTTGGAGCAACGCAAGGAACCTGCGATTAATCTATGTGAAAAAGTGATGACTGCAGGTGGAACGACAGAGCGAGCAATTGATTGGTTTAATCAGCACGGGGTACGAGCCGCCATCATAGGAGGTCTCAAAATATCCTGCGCTCGCTCGATGGAACTGGGTCAGAGGTGATAGATATGCAAGGACTTATTGATCATGGGCTAGCAGGACAGCACTATTTAGATTTTGATAAATCGAATTGTCCGAGCGACAGCTACAGCATTTATTATGGACTGGGCCAACAACTTGACTTCATACATTCGCCCAACGTTTTCAGAGTAAGCCTCGCGGGCGTGAGGCTCGGCTGTTATCTGTTACGTTCACTCAGCTCCAGCAGATCAAACAACAGCTTCCTGGATGTCGGGACAGGC
Source organism: Pseudomonas sp. R4-39-08 (assembly GCF_003852275.1). Taxonomy (NCBI): domain Bacteria; kingdom Pseudomonadati; phylum Pseudomonadota; class Gammaproteobacteria; order Pseudomonadales; family Pseudomonadaceae; genus Pseudomonas; species Pseudomonas sp. R4-39-08. The sequence continues at coordinate 2,628,358 of NZ_CP027733.1, read as the reverse complement.
AGCGGCGTCCATGCGCTATTGGCACGGAAACTTGGGGTTCAAGACATCTTTGCCACGGACATCTCCCCATACTCCATTGAACAGGCAAAACTTCACGAACGCATAAACTTCAGGCAGCCAGCCATTTCTTTTTGTATTGGCGACCTGTTCAGCAATCTGCCCGAAAGACAATTTGAAACAATCACCTTTAACCCGCCTGGCTGGCGAACTCCCTCACCTTCGCTCACCCAGCGCTTGGACATCATCGAGCCGACGGGACAGTTACCTCTGGAAGCAATGTTCTACGGAGAGCAAATCATCGCCCGCTTTCTTGATAATCTTCCAAAATACCTGGCGCCCACGGGAACGGCCATTGTGGGGCTTAATTCTTTAGTGGGAATACGTGATGTATTGAACAAGTACAAGGAAAGGCATCACGGTACTCCGCCGCTGGCTTACAGACTCATGGAGCGCCATACACTCCCACTTCTTTATTACTCTGATCATTGGCAGGCCACGAACAAACTTTTAAAAAGCGAATTCGAACAATGGGCAAATCAAGACTTGGCTGCGTATTCCGTCGACGAACACGGCATAATTTTCTGGTCTTACGAAATCGTTGAATTCTACCACTCCAAATAAAAATCATGATTATACAACCAGCATTTTCTACAAGGCGTTTTACGGCAATCGTATTGTCGGCGCTCGCGAATTTAGTGCTAGGAGCGTCATCTCTTTATTGGAGGGCGCTTGACGGATTATCCCCTGCAACACTAGTTGCCTACAGGATTGTCCTGTCCTGCTTGATTCTCAGTGCACTTCTTCTAGTTTTTCGACGCCTCAGCCAGATAAATCAACTGACAGCCAAACTAATACTCCTGCACGGCACCGCTTCTATTTTTATTGCCGTTAATTGGGTCACATTCATGGGGGCTTCAATCAACGGATATATTTTGGAAAGCGGAATCGGCTACTTATTGGCGCCGTTCATACCTATCGCATTGGGAGCCCTGATCTATCATGAGCAATTTTCAGCGATCAAAACCCTGTCTACGGCTATCGCACTCGTCGCGATATTGCTTTTGATAACGTTCACTGAAAAGCTGAACCATTGGGTTTATCTATTGATCGCTGCAACATGGGGCGTGTACACCTACCTAAAAAAATACACACCTTTAAATGCAGTGACCGGCCTGTTCCTGGAAACTGTTTTCTTGAGCAGTTGTTTAGTAGTTGCCGTCTGGCTCTTCGATTTCCCAATCATATGGCCGAGTGAAGTGTCATATCGCTCAGCTCCGCTTATTTGGTTAGCCGGAGCGGTGTCAGTCACGCCGCTACTGATGTTCTCGTTCGCCACCGGAAAAATTCCGTTGTCCCTGACAGGTTTTTTGCAGTTCATACTTCCACTGACACTGCTAGCCATTGGCCTGATAACCAATGGAAAAAATATTCCTGCTTTGTCTCTGACCTTAATCATCTCCACCACGGGCGTATTAGTCTGCCTTCTGACTTACGACAGCCTAACTACCCGCTCGCCAGGAGAATAACAGGGAATTCTAACCATGAGGAACACTTACGACGTTATCGTAATTGGCTTGGGAATCATGGGTGCATCTGCATTGTGGAGAGTCGCTTCGAAATGCACTCGAGTACTTGGAATCGACGCATCGAGCCCCACTCACAGCTACGGGTCGTCACATGGAAACTCTCGTATATTCCGTCGCGCTTATTGGGAGGGCGAAAAGTACCTGCCATTATTGAACCAATCCGATTTGCTCTGGAAGGAGTTGGAAGAGTTAATGCAGCAAAAGCTGCTTTTTCGCACAGGGGGGATTTTCGTTGGGCATCAGTCCAGCCACGTGGTAGCAGGGAGCATTGAAACCGCAAGGAAGGGAGGGATAGAACATGCTGTGTGGAGCGAATTAGAAACCAGGTCCCATTTTCCCGCATTCAATGTATCGGATGGGTCGCAGGCGGTATTTGAGCCCGGAGCCTATGCAATATCGGCCTGCGAAGCCAGATTAGGGATGCTCAACGAGGCTGTACACCAGGGCGCCATCATTGAATTTGGTAACAGCGTTACAGGCTTGCAAACCAGCGGTTTGGGGATGCGCTTAAGCACTCGAAGCGGGCAAACCTACTCTGCAAAAGCCGTAATAGTCACAGCAGGGCCCTGGATTGGCACTCCCCTCCTGCCGGAGCTCGAACGCTATATAGAGCCGCGTCAGATTCCCGTATTTTGGTTCAAACCAAAAACGGGTTTTGGTAATCTTTTTTCGTCAGATCGGTTCCCCATTTTCTTATATGAACATCAGGATGGAGCCCTTCTCTACGGTGTGCCATCCATCCTTAGCAACGAGCCTGGTGTAAAAATCGGTTTTCACAACAGGCAACAGACGCCAGCTGCTCCTAACTGGAAAAATATTCCCGTGCACAAAAGATATTTAGACGAGATATCGCAGGTGGTTGGAGATCTTTTTCCCAAGTTGCAGCGTTCGCCTATCCAAGCAAAAAACTGCTTCTATACACTTAGTCCTGATGAGTCGTTTCTGATCGGGGAATCCCAAGCGTTGAAATCGACTTTTTTCGCATCCGCATGCTCGGGGCACGGATTCAAATTTGCGCCTGCTATCGGTGATGCGCTTGCCTGCATGGCGGTTGGGCTAAAACCATATGTGTCTTTAGCGGCGTTTTCTGCAGACCGGTTCTACAACGTATCACCTGAATTTCGAGAGTGCCCGCCCGGCTCAACAACGCAATCCTTGCGCCGCGAAAAGCCCCAGAGCCGGGTGGACGGGGCGCATCATAAGGAGTGAGATAAAGCTTGTCCTCAAACAATTCTGAACAAATGTGCACATTCAAGTGCGACCGGCTGGTAGTGGCGAGAGCAAGCTCCCTCGCCACGGGTTGGAGTTTTGCTTAACTCAACTTTGCGACAATCTCATCTTTGATCAACAGCCGTTTCTTCTTCAGTTTTTCCACATCCTCATCGCTGGCACTTGCCGATTCCGCCTTCAGCACCTCCCCATCGGCGGCATCGTATTGCGTGAGCAACGAGTCCAGACGCTTGTCACTCGCCCTGCGTTCGTGAACAGCTTCCTTGCTCATCCCCAAGTCCTGATACAGGTCGTGTTTCACTGGCATGGCGTACCTCCACAAGTTGATCAATGGCCTACCCCTTGAAACTAGCCCATTCCCAGGGGTCTTGTCATGTTCAAGGTCAACCCCTCCCCGTTCGTCGTAACCCCGGCGATAGGATCAAACCTTTGCCGTGGCCTGCCCTCAACTGTAGATCGCCACCCGAGGGAGACCGGTTTTATGAATCACACTGCCACTGCTGCCGACACGCAATGCATCAACACCATCCGCACGCTGGCCATGGATGCCGTGCAGAAGGCCAACTCGGGCCACCCCGGCACGCCCATGGGCCTGGCGCCGGTGGGCTACACGTTGTGGAGTCGCTTCCTGCGCTACCACCCGGAACATCCCGACTGGCCCAACCGTGACCGCTTTGTGTTGTCGGTGGGGCATGCGTCGATGCTGTTGTATTCGCTGCTGCACCTGGCCGGTGTGGTGGAAATCGATGCCCACGGCAAGCGCTCGGGGCAACCGGCGGTCAGCCTGGACGATATCAAGCAGTTCCGGCAAATGGGCTCCAAAACCCCGGGCCACCCCGAGTACCGCATGACCACCGGGGTGGAAACCACCACCGGCCCCTTGGGCCAGGGCTGCGCCAACAGCGTTGGCATGGCGATGGCCGAGCGGTGGCTGGCCCAGCGGTTCAACCGCGACGGCCAGGTGCTGTTCGACTACGACGTCTACACCCTGTGCGGTGACGGCGACATGATGGAAGGCATCAGCAGCGAAGCGGCGTCGATGGCCGGGCATCTGCGGCTGGATAACCTGTGCTGGATCTACGACAACAACACCATCAGCATCGAAGGCCACACCGAACTGGCCTTCAGTGAAGATGTGATCAAGCGTTTCCAGGCGTATGGCTGGCACACCGTGCATGTCACCGATGCCAATGACCTGCAGGCCCTGAGCGTGGCGCTGGAAACCTTCAAGGCCAATATCGGCGCGCCGACCCTGATCGTGGTCGACAGCGTGATCGGCTACGGTTCGCCGCACAAACACAACACCGCTGCGGCCCATGGCGAGCCGTTGGGCGAGGATGAAATCCGCCTGACCAAAGCCGCGTATGGCTGGCCAGAGGACTCCAGTTTCCTGGTGCCCGATGAGGCACGCACCACGTTGCGCGACGCACTGCATGAGCGTGCCGAACCGCTGTATGCCGAGTGGAACCAGACCTTGTCATCCCTCGACCCGCAACGCGCCGATGAACTGCAGCGCATGCGCGCCGGAGAAATGCCCGAGCACTGGCAGGCCGACCTGCCGCGCTTTGCGACCGATGCCAAGGGTGTCGCCAGCCGGGCATCGGGCGGCGAGGTGCTGAACGCCTTCGCTCAACAGATCCCCTGGCTGCTCGGCGGCTCGGCGGATCTGTCGCCCTCGACCAAGACCAACCTCACCTTCGACGGCGCCGGCCGTTTCAGCGCCGATGACTACAGCGGGCGCAACCTGCACTTCGGCATTCGCGAGCACGCCATGGGTGCGATTGCCAACGGCATGGCGCTGTCCTACCTGCGGCCGTACACCTCGACGTTCCTGGTGTTCAGCGACTACATGAAACCGCCGATCCGCCTGGCGGCGATCATGGAGTTGCCGGTGGTCTTCGTGTTTACCCATGACTCGATCGGCGTCGGCGAAGACGGCCCCACCCATCAGCCCATCGAACACCTGACCCAACTGCGCGCCACCCCAGGCCTGCTGACCCTGCGTCCAGGGGACGCGAATGAAACCCTGGAATTGTGGAAGGTCGCACTGGCGCAGACCGATCGACCAAGCTGCGTGGTGTTGTCGCGCCAACCGCTGCCAACCCTGGATCGCAGCCGCTATGCCGCCGCCTCCGGTGCGGCCAAAGGCGCCTACGTGCTGGCCGGCGCAGACAAGCCTGAAGTGATCCTGATCGCCACGGGCAGTGAAGTCAGCCTGGCGGTCGCCGCCTACGAACAACTCACGGACGAAGGCATTGCCGCGCAGGTGGTGTCGATGCCCAGCTGGGAACTGTTCGAAGACCAGGACCAGGCCTACCGCGACAGCGTGTTACCGCCGGCGGTGAAGGCGCGCGTGGTGGTGGAACAGGCCGGCCCGTTGGGCTGGGACCGCTACGTCGGGCAGACCGGGGCCAAAGTGGTGATGAACAGCTTTGGCGCGTCGGCGCCGCTGGCGAAGTTGCAGGAAAAGTACGGGTTCACTAAGGAAAATGTGGTGAAGCTGGCCAAGCAGCAACTCCAACACAACCGGGCTGAGTAACCCCTCTCGATGCGCAGGGGCTTGCTCCCCTGCTGCACCGGACCAGCGATGGCTCAATTCTTGTAGTCGGTATCCCTACGCTCCAACTGCCGGATCAACGCATTCCAATGCCGCGCCACCCCCGGCCCTTCCCCACTGCTGAAGACCTTGGCCTGCTGCTCGACCCTGGCCACCACTTCAGCCGGTGGAAACACCAGTTCCGCATTCCCGCCTGCCTGCGCCGCAATCTGGATGTTGCAGGCGCGCTCCAACCCCTGCAGCTGCTGGAATGCATGCTCCACGCTGATGCCTGCGGTCAACAGCCCATGGTTGCGCAGGATCATCACGCTCTTGTCGCCCAGGTCCGCCACCAGCCGCTCGCGTTCGTCCAGGTCCAGGGCCACGCCTTCGTAGCCGTGATAGGCCACGCGTCCGGAAAACGCGATGGAATGCTGGGAGATCGGTAACAGCCCGTCCTTCTGCGCAGACACCGCAATACCGTCGCGGGTATGGGTGTGCAGCACCGCCTGCAGGTCGTGGCGCGCGCCGTGGATGGCACTGTGGATCACGTAACCGGCGTAGTTGATGCCAAGGCCGGTGGGGTCATCGACCAGGGTGCCGTCGAGGTCGACCTTGACCAGGTTGGAGGCGCTGATTTCATCGAACAGCAGGCCGAAGGCGTTGATCAGGAAATGTTCCTCGGGGCCCGGTACACGGGCGGAGAAATGCGTGTAGATATGGTCGGTCCAGTTGTACAAGGCCGCCAGCCGATAGGCGGCGGCCAGTTTGACGCGCACCTCCCATTCCTCTGGCGTGACGCGTTGGCGGACGGTACTGGAAACGCTCGATAGCGAGGTGACGCTGCTCATGGCAAAACTTCCTGGATGGCCTTAAGGACTTCCCGGCCAGCCTAGGCGATGCGCAAAAATAATAAAAAGCACATTTTAATCTAAGCTAATTATTATTAATTTTTATAAAAATAACGACAACAACACATAACAAATGTGGGAGGGGGCTTGCTCCCGATGGCGGAGTTTCAGTCAAAGATGATTAACTGACCCACCGCCATCGGGAGCAAGCCCCCTCCCACAGAGGTTCAGGCAGCGTTGCGGATCTTGTGCAGGGAATCGGCCACCCATTGACCAAACGCATCCACCGGCCCTTGCAGGTTGCCAAGAAAGTGCGGATAGATCAGCCATAAATCCATCACTGGCTTGAAGTCCTTCAACGGCATCACCGCCAGTTGCTCGCGATGGGCACTGCGCGCAAGCAACGGACGCGGCACCAGGCCAAGGCCCAGCCCATCCGCCACCAGCCCCAATTGCAACTCGGTGCCGAAGGTTTCCAGATTCACCCGCAAGGCCAGGCCCTGGTCCGACAGGGTACGTTGCAGACCGGCACGGAAGCCGCAGCCGTCCGGGTTGAGGATCCAACCGTGCTGGTACACGTCGGCCAGCTTGCACGGCTTTTTCGGCAGTTGCGCCGTGGCGCACACCACCACCAGGTCCATTTTGCCGATGGACTCCCCGACGATATTGTCCGGAAAAATCTTGCCCGCCGGGAATAAAGCCACCGCCGCATCCAGCTCGCCGCGCTCGATCTTGCCGACCAGCTGGCTGCCCCAGCCGGTAGCCACCTGGGCGCGCAGGTCGGTGTACTCGCTGCGCAGGTGCTTGAGCGCATCGAGCAGCACCACGTCGCCGATGGTCTGCGGCACCCCCAGGCGCAGCACGCCGCTGGGCGGTGCGTCGGTAGCAACCAGCTCGCGCAGCGCGTCCATCTCGCGCAGGATCGAGCGGCACTGCTCATACACCCGGGTGCCGATCAGCGTAGGCTTGAGCGGTTTGGTGTTGCGGTCGAACAGCTCAACCCCCAGCGCCTGCTCGAAGTTCTGCACACGGCGGGTGATGGCCGGCTGGGTCAACTGCAACGACTCGGCGGCATGGCTGATGGACTGGCAACGAATCACTTCGACAAAGGCATCGATATCGTCAATTTTCATTTGGGCCGCACATAGAGAACAGTCATTAAGATGTGCGCCAAGCATAGTTGGCGTCACCCGGTCTGGATAGCCCGTGCTGTGATCAATAACGTCTAACGCTATACAGGACGATTCTAAATTACTTACAGCTATAAGCTAATCATTAAAAAATAGCATATTAACCAAAAACATTATGCTTAGATAAGCCCATCAACTACCGCGAATGGAATGTTCATGAGCCAGGCCCGACACCCCGAGAGATTACGCGCCTTTATCGGCGCCTTGGCTGAGCTGATCGACGGCAACCTGCGCGAGGGCGACCTGCTGCACCGTGGCGGCAAGCTGCTGGCGCAACTGGTCAGCCATGATGACTGGCTCCCCGACGCATTCGCCCAACCCGACCCCGAGCGCTATCAGCAATTTCTGCTGCATGCCGATTCGCGCCAGCGTTTCAGCATCGTCAGCTTTGTGTGGGGACCGGGTCAACGCACGCCGATTCATGATCATCGGGTGTGGGGGCTGATCGGCATGTTGCGCGGCGCGGAATTTTCCCAGGGTTTTGCCCGGGCGCCCGATGGCGCCTTGGTTGCCGAAGGCACGCCGGTGCAACTGCTGCCGGGCCAGGTCGAAGCGGTGTCGCCGAAGATCGGCGATATCCATCAGGTGAGCAATGCCTACGACGACCAGGTGTCCATCAGCATTCATGTGTACGGCGCCAACATCGGCGCGGTGCGTCGGGCGGTGTATCAGCCCGACGGTAGCGAGAAACTGTTCATCTCCGGTTATTCCAACGCCTACCTCCCGAATATCTGGGACCTGTCCAAAGAAAAGAGCCCTGCCCTATGAGCACCGTATCGACCCGCAGCTACGCCCAGATTCGCCAGGCCCTGTTGGACCATGAGGAAGTCGCCCTGGTAGACGTGCGCGAGGAAGCGCCGTATGCCGAAGGCCACCCGCTGTTTGCCGCAAACATTGCCCTGTCCAAGCTGGAACTGGAGGTGTATGCGCGCATTCCACGTCGCGATACCCAGGTTACGGTGTATGACAGCGGTGAAGGCCTGGCCGAGCGCGCCGCCGAACGCCTGGTTGCGCTGGGTTACACCCAGGTCAGCCTGCTGGAAGGTGGGCTTGAGGGCTGGCGCCAGGCCGGTGGCGAGCTGTTTATCGACGTCAACGTACCGAGCAAGGCCTTTGGCGAACTGGTGGAAAGCCAGCGCCACACGCCGTCCCTGGCGGCCGAGGAAGTCCAGGCGCTGCTCGACAGCCAGGCCGATGTGGTGGTACTCGACGCCCGGCGTTTCGATGAATACCAGACCATGAGCATCCCCACCGGCATCAGCGTGCCCGGTGCCGAACTGGTGCTGCGCGCCCGTGAACTGGCCCCGGACCCGGCTACGCGCATTATCGTCAACTGCGCCGGGCGTACCCGCAGCATTATCGGCACCCAGTCATTGATCAATGCCGGCGTGGCCAACCCGGTGTCGGCGCTGCGCAACGGCACCATCGGCTGGACCCTGGCCGGGCAGACACTCGCCCATGGTCAAGCAAGGCGCTTTGCGCCCACCAGCGAGGAACATCGCCAGATCGCCGCCCAAGCTGCCCGCGGCGTGGCCGACAAGGCCCGCGTCGGCCGCGCCACCCTCGATGATCTGCAACGCTGGCAGCAGGACGCGACACGCACCACCTACCTGTTCGATGTACGCACCCCGGAAGAATTCGAGGCCGGCCACCTGCCCGGCGCCCGCTCCACACCGGGCGGGCAACTGGTGCAGGAAACCGACCATGTCGCCAGCGTGCGTGGCGCGCGCCTGGTGCTGGTGGACGATGACGGCGTGCGTGCAAATATGTCGGCCTCCTGGCTCGCCCAGCTGGGTTGGGACGTCTATGTGCTCGACGAGGTGCACGCCGCGCATTTCAGCGAACACGGCGCCTGGGTCGCGCCGGTGCCCGCGCCACCCCAGGCCGAACTGATCAGCGCGCACACCCTCGCCGACTGGCTCGAACATGACGACACGGTGGTGCTGGACTTCACCGTCAGCGCCAATTACGTGAAGCGCCATATCCCCGGTGCCTGGTGGGCGTTGCGTGCGCAACTGCCCCAGGCGCTGGCAAAGGTGCCCAGCGCGCAGCGCTACGTATTGACCTGCGGCAGCAGCCAGTTGGCGCGCCTGGCGGTGCCCGAGGTCGAAGCCCTGACCGGCAAACAAGTGTTCCTGCTGGAGGGCGGCACCTCCGCCTGGATCGCCGCGCAACTGCCGCTGGAGGAAGGCGAAACGCACCTGGCGTCACCGCGTATCGACCGCTACCGCCGCCCGTATGAAGGCACCGATAACCCACGGGAAGCCATGCAGGCCTACCTGGACTGGGAATTCGGCCTGGTCGAGCAACTGGCCCGCGACGGCACCCACGGCTTCTACGTGATCTGATCCACCGCAGCACCGTTCCCGGATATCCGACCCCTTCTCCAGGCGGAGGTACCTTCCTTTACCCAACGCCTGGAGTTTGTCCCATGCTGTTCACTACCCGCCTCACACGCCTGCTGCTGAGCAGCGCCCTGGCGCTCGGCCTGCTTGCCAATGCCCACGCCGCCGACCTGCAACCCCTGCGCGTGGCCAACCAGAAGTCAACGATCAAGGCGCTGCTGGAAGCCTCTGGCGAAACTAAAAACGTGCCCTACGAGATCAAGTGGTCGGAATTCCCCTCGGCCTCGCCCCTGGGCGAAGCGCTGAATGCCGGTGCGGTGGATGTCGGCGCCCTGGGCGATGCGCCCTATGTGTTCGCCCTCGGTGCCGGTGCGTCGCTCAAAGTGATCAGCATCATCCATGCCGAAGGGCGGAACACCACCGCGTTGCTGGTGCCCCAGGATTCGGCGATCAAGACTGCAGCCGACCTCAAGGGCAAGAAAATCGTCACCGGGCGCGGCTCCATCGGCCATTACCTGGCGATCAAGGCCCTGGCCAGCGCCGGCCTGACGTCAAAGGATGTGCAGTTCATTTTCCTGCTGCCCGCCGAATCCCGCTTGGTGCTGGATAACGGCACCGCCGATGCCTGGGCGACCTGGGACCCGTACACCACCGTAGTCACCTCACAAAGCAACGCCCGGGTGCTGGTCAGCGGCAGGAACCTGCTGAGCAACCACCTGTACTTCGCCGCCACCGCCCAGGCCATTGCCGACAAGCGCGTGCAACTGGATGACTTTGTCGCCCGCGTCGACCGGGCCTACGCCTGGGCCAACAACCACCCCGACGAATACGCCGCCGCCCAGGCCAAAATCACCGGCCTGCCGTTGGCGGTGCACATTGAAGTGGCCAAGGACACCCACCTGTCCCCGGTGCAGATTGACGACGCGGTGATCAGCGGCCTGCAAGCCACCGCCGACACCTACCAGAAGGAAGGCCTGTTGAGCCGGCGCATCGACGTGTCCCAAGGCTTCGACAAAAGCTTCAACACCCAGCGTGCCCCCAATTCCCAAGCATCGCGCTAAGGAGCAGAACATGAGCAAGCCACGTCAATTGAAACTCGGTGCCATGGTTCACGGTGTCGGCCACGGCTGGGGCGAATGGCGCCACCCGCAGGCGCAACCCAACGCCAGCACGAATTTCGGCTTTTACAAACAGCAGACCGAACTGGCCGAAGCCGCGCGGTTCGACTTCGTGTTCATCGCCGACAGCCTGCATATCCACGCCAAGTCCAGCCCGCACTACCTCAACCGGTTTGAACCGCTGACCATCCTGTCGGCCCTGGCCGCGCTGACCACGCACATCGGCCTGGTCGCCACCGTGACCGTCAGCTACACCGAGCCCTACCAGGTGGCGCGCCAGTTTGCCTCGCTGGACCATATCAGCGGTGGCCGCGCCGGTTGGAACGTGGTCACTTCGTGGCTGAGCGGCACCGCCGATAACTTCGGCAAAGCCGAACACCCGCCTCACGCCGTGCGCTACCGCATCGCCAAGGAACACCTGAATGTGGTCAAGGGCCTGTGGGACTCCTGGGAAGACGACGCCTTTGCCTATAACAAGCACAGCGGCGAATTCTTCACCCCGCACAAGCTGCATGCGCTTAACCACCAGGGCGAATTTTTCTCGGTCAAGGGCCCGCTGAATATTGCGCGTTCGCGCCAGGGCCAGCCGGTGATTTTCCAGGCCGGTACCTCGGAAGACGGGCGCAACTTCGCCGCGCAGAATGCCGATGCGATCTTTGTGCATGTGGAGACTGTCGACGAGGGCAAAGCCTATACCGCCGACTTGAAACGCCGGGCCAAGGGCTTCGGGCGTGACCCCGCCAGCCTGTCGATCCTGCCGGGTATCCGCCCGATTGTCGGGCGCGATGCCGCCGAAGTGGAAAGCCGTTATCAGCAGGCGGTGGAACTGGTCACCGTCGAAGATGCCATCGTCGCCCTCGGCCGTCCGTTCAACGACCATGACTTCAGCCAATACCCGCTTGACGCTCCGTTCCCGGAACTCGGCGACCTGGGCGCCAACAGCCAGAAAGGCGGCTCCGAACGCATCAAGCAATTGGCCAGGGACGAAGGCCTGACCCTGCGCGAAGTGGCGCTGCGGTTCTCGCGGCCCAAGCGCGACTTCGTCGGCACGCCGGAGCAGGTCGCCGATGCGATCCAGCGCTGGTTCGAAGAGGGAGCCAGCGATGGCTTCATCATCAACTCGGTGCTGCCCGATGGCTTGCAGTACTTCACTGAGTTGGTGGTGCCGGTGCTGCAGCAGCGAGGGTTGTTTCGTACCGAGTACAGCGGCCAGACGTTGCGCGACAACCTAGGACTGGAGGTGCCGGCCAACCGCTACAGCGTGGTTGAAGCCCCCGAAAAAGCCCTGGCCTGATCACAATCCCCTGTGGGAGGGGGCTTGCCCCCGATAGCGGTGGTTCAGCCAATAAATCTGCCGCCTGACACGCCGCCATCGGGAGCAAGCCCCCTCCCACATTTTTGACCGAGTACATGCTCATGACTCAATCATCTTTACGCGCCGTGGGGGCCGTCGATTTCGACGCCACCCTCGAACGCCTCAGCGCCGAACTGGCCAGCACAGCCCACCTTTATGATGAAAGCGGCGCCTTCCCTCACGATAATTTCAAGCGGCTGCATGAACATGGCCTGATCGCCCTCACCGTGCCCAGCGCCCTCGGCGGCGGCGGTGCCAGCCTGCCCCTGGCGCGCAAGGCTATCAGCGCAATCGCCAAGGGCGAGCCCTCCACCGCGCTGATCCTGGTGATGCAATACCTGCAGCACAGCCGCTTGCAGGACAGCAAGACCTGGCCCCGGCACTTGCGTGTGCGTGTCGGCGAAGACGCGGTGCGCCATGGCGCGCTGATCAATGCCCTGCGCGTCGAGCCCGACCTGGGCACGCCGGCCCGTGGCGGCTTGCCAGCGACCACCGCCGTACGCAGCGCCGAGGGCTGGCGCATCAGCGGGCGCAAAATCTACTCCACCGGCAGCCATGGCCTGAGCTGGTTCAGCGTGTGGGCGCGCAGCGACGATGCCGACCCGCTGGTAGGCGCCTGGCTGGTGCCCAAGGACAGCCCCGGCGTGAGCATCATCGATACCTGGGATCACCTGGGCATGCGCGCCACCTGCAGCCATGAAGTGGTGCTCGACAACGTGCTGGTGCCGCTGGACCACGCCGTCAGCGTCAGCCCGCGCAGCGCGCCGCAGCCGGAGCTGGATGGCGAGGGTTTGCTGTGGATGTCGGTGCTGCTGTCCTCGGTGTACGACGCCGTGGCCCAGGCCGCGCGGGACTGGCTGGTGAACTGGCTCGAAGAACGCCAGCCGTCGAATCTCGGCGCGGCGCTGTCCACCTTGCCGCGTTTCCAGGAAACCGTCGGCCATATCGACACCCTGCTGTTTGCCAACCGCAGCCTGCTCGATGCCGCCGCCGACGGCCACACGCCGGCCGCCAATGCAGCGCAATTGAAGTACCTGGTGACTGGCAACGCTATCCGCGCGGTCGAGTTGGCTATCGAGGCCTCGGGCAACCCCGGCCTGTCACGGCACAGCCCACTGCAACGGCACTACCGCGATGTGCTGTGCAGTCGCGTCCACACCCCGCAGAACGACGCCGTGCTGCAAGGCGTCGGTAAAGCGGTGTTCGCCCAACGTCAGAAGGAACGCACATGAGTCAGCTGATTATTGCCAGCCAGTTGGACGAGGACTACAACGACGTAATCCGCGCACGTCTGGCCACGCGGCACCCCCACGCCCAGGTGATCGGCGTACCCGCCGGCGTGCCGAGCGACCTGCCGCCCCAGGCGAATATCCTGCTGCTGCGCCCTATCAATGTGCGCGGCTACACCGCACCGGATACGCCACCACCGGGCTGGCCCTACGGCGCGCAATGGGTGCACCTGGTGTCATCGGGCATCGACTTCTACCCGCATTGGCTGTTCAACGGCCCTCCCGTCACCACCTCACGGGGCAGCGCCGCCGACAACCTCGCCGAGTTCGCCCTGGCGGCGATCTTTGCCGCGTCCAAGCATTTGCCGGACATTTGGGTGAAAGACGCGCAATGGCACTTCACCGCCCTGCGCCCACTCAAGGGCACCACCCTGGGCATCCTCGGCTTCGGCGCGATTGGTCAAAGCCTGGCGCAGAAAGCCCTGGCCCTGGGCATCAATGTCGTCGCGTTGCGGCAGAGCCTGGCACCGTTTGGCGTGGGTGTAGAAGCCGCCAAGGACATCCACGACCTGTTCGCCCGTGCCGACCACCTGGTAGTGGCGGCACCGCTGACCGAGGCCACGCGGCAGATCATCAACCGTGATGTGCTGGGCAGTGCCAAGCCGGGGCTGCACCTGATCAATATCGCGCGCGGTGGGTTGCTGGATCAGGAAGCATTGCTGGCCGCGCTGGATAACGGCCAGATCGGCCTGGCATCACTGGACGTGACCGAGCCGGAGCCGTTGCCGGAGGGGCATCCGTTGTACAGCCATCCGAGGGTGCGGTTGTCGCCGCATACGTCGGCGATTTCGACCAATAGCCGCAATGAGATTGCCGATACGTTTCTGGCCAATCTGGAGCGCTATGTGGACGGCCTTGAATTAACTAACGTAGCGAACGCCTGACGCAAAACCAACTGTGGGAGGGGGCTTGCTCCCGATAGCGGTGGGTCAGTCAAAAGATGCAGTGGCTGACACTCAGCAATCGGGAGCAAGCCCCCTCCCACATTGGTTCGGTGTTCGCCATTATTTGATGCGGTAGTGAAAAGTGTTGCGCACCGCCGGCACGGCGACTGGCTGGCCGTCGACGACCCTGGGCTGATAGCGAAAGGTATTCGCCGCCGCCAGCGAAGGCCGGATAAACAACGGGTGACAGCCGTCCAGCACCTTGGGATTTTCCACGCGGCCCTGGGTATTGACGGTGTATTCCACCGAACAGTCGCCTTCAATATTTTTGTCCAGTGCGCGCTCCGGGTAGTCCGGCGCTTCCTTGCTCAAGGGCTGATATTGGCGGCTGTCGAACGCCGGAGTGGTTACCGGTACAGCAACTTGGGCTTTCTCGGAAGCCACACGCTCCTGGTTCAGGCGTTGCTGTTCCAGCTCCCGATTGCGTTGCTCGGTGGCCAGGCGCTGCTGTTGCTGCTCGATTTTCTGCGCTTCGACCCGTTTGCGCGCCAGCGCGGCGTTCTCGATTTTCTGCGCCTGGATCTGCGGGTCAACCGTCGGTTTGGGCGGTACCGGTACCGGGACCGCAACCGGCTCAGGCAATGCGGGCGCTACAGGCTCAGGCGCCGGCGCCGGCATCATCACCAGTTGCGTATGCATCACCCGTGGCGCGTCCACCACCGGTTTCTCCGGCGACCAGCCCAGCATCAATGCCGCCACTACCGCCACATGCAACGCCACGGCGAGGCCTGCCGCGAGGCTGATGCGCCACATCCCGTCGCTGTGTGGCGCCCGCGCCTGTGTCGGGCTGTGCATGATCATCGCCGTCATTGCGGGGCCTCGGTCACCAGCCCCAGGTTGCTGACACCGCCCTTCTGCAACACCGCCATGGCCGCCACCACGCGGCCGTACCCCGCGTTGTCGTCCGCGCGGATATACACCTGGGTGTCGCTGCGCGCCGCCACCACCTGCATGACCTTGGCGCCCATTTCCTCCAGGCTCACGGCGCTGTCGGTCTGGTTGCGGGTGTCGAGCTCGCCGCCCAGGTTCCAGTAGTAACCGCCGTCCGCCTGCACCGACAGCGTGAGGATCTGCTGGCGGGTGTCGGTGGCCAGCGCCTCGGCGGCGACCTTGGGCAACTCGATCTTCACACCCTGGGTCAGCATGGGCGCGGTGACCATGAAGATCACCAGCAGCACCAGCATCACGTCGATGTAAGGCACCACGTTCATCTCGGCCTTGGGCCCGTGCTTGCGTTGCGGCCTGGTCAACATCGGTTCGCTCCTTGTTCAGGCGGCCACGGCCAGGTTGATCGGGGTACCGCGCAGGGCGCGGTGCAGGCGCACTTGCAGTTCGTTGCCGAAGGCGTAGTAACGCGTGAGCAGGCTCTGGCTGCGCGCGGCAAAGCGGTTGTAGGCGATCACGGCCGGGATCGCCGCGAACAGGCCGATGGCCGTGGCAATCAAGGCTTCGGCGATGCCCGGCGCCACCGTCGACAGCGTGGCCTGTTGCACCTGGGACAAGCCGAGGAAGGAGTTCATGATGCCCCACACCGTGCCGAACAGGCCGATGTAGGGGCTGACCGAGCCCACAGTCGCGAGAAATTGCAGGCCCTTTTCCAGCTCCAGCTCCTGCTCGGTGATCGCCACCTGCAAGGCGCGCTCCACGCCTTCGAGCACTGCGGGACCGTGGTGCTGCAGGTGCTGGTATTCCTGCAGGCCGGCGATAAAAATCGGCGCCACACCGCCTTCGCCCGCCTGCACGGCGTCGCGATACAGCGGTTGCAGGTCCGATGCGGCGCGAAAGCGCACCACGAAGGCGTGCAACTGCCGCTCCAGGCGCCGCAGCACACTGCCGCGCCGGATGATCAGGTACCAACTGATCAAGGATGCCAACAGCAAGGTGATCATCACCGCCTTGACCAACAGGCTGGCGTCGCTGATCAAGCTCCAGATCGTCATATGTTCCATTGTCGCGTGCATGGTGAAGCTCCTATTCGATTAAAAATGCATGACTGGGTGATGACAGCTCAGGGTAATTTCAATGCGCGAGTCACCTCGGCCCAGGGCACGAACTTGAAATTCTGGGCTTGCTCGGGCATGC
This sequence comes from Pseudomonas sp. R4-39-08, assembly GCF_003852275.1. Lineage (NCBI taxonomy): Bacteria > Pseudomonadati > Pseudomonadota > Gammaproteobacteria > Pseudomonadales > Pseudomonadaceae > Pseudomonas > Pseudomonas sp. R4-39-08. The sequence continues at coordinate 2,611,833 of NZ_CP027733.1, read as the reverse complement.
GCTTGCGCCCGTCCTGCACCACCAACATGCCTTGGCTCCACGGCCCACCCAGGTTGACGGCGGTGGCCTCGAGGCCGTCGGTTTCCGAGGCGCCATCGATGCCGGCGGCGGCGTTCAAACCGACGCGAAACGCCCCTCGCACGGCGAACGGCGGTTCGGCGTCGAGCACCAGGTAGCTGTCATTGCCCTGGCTCGAGACCACCAGGTAATCCCGTGCAGGGCTCTGATACAGCGCCAGGCCCTCTACGTCCGCATGCAGCTGCGCGCCCACCTTGATCACACTGGTCAGCGTCGCGGGCTGGTCGGCGCGCGCATCCACCGCCCACACGCCGACGTCTTCTTCCCCGAGAAACAAGCGCTGGCGTTGATCATCGGCCACGCAGCCTTCCGGCTGGCTGTCGACCTTGAACTGGCGCACCAACTCGCCCTGCACACGCCCGGCCGGCGCACTCAGGCGGTATTGCAGGAAGGTGCCGTCCTTGCCATTGGCGATCGCATAGAGCTCGCCGCTGGCGGGCTGGAACAGGCAGATGCCGTAGATTTCCTTGAGCGGCGTCGGCACTTCGCCGGCTGCCTGCAGCTCGCCACTTTCACGGTCGATGCTGAACAGGCTCAGGCTGTTGTGATCGCGATTGCTGGCGACGGCGAGGTCAACGGTCTGTGCACCAAGCTTGAAGTTGGGGCGTACGTCGACGTTGTTCAGGCGGCCCACGGCCAGTTCCTGCAACAGCTTGCCGTTGAGGTCGTAGGCCAGCAGGCCCTGTTTTTTGTTGGTGCCCAGCACGCGGCTTTTCGCGGGGGTGTGCGGGTGAATCCAGATCGCCGGATCATCCGCCGCATCGCCCTGGCGGCTCACCGGTTCGGTCTGGCGCACTGCGGCGACGTGGGGCAGCACCGGGGCAGCCGGCACCGGTGTGGCCTGCCAGTCGAGGCGGCCCTGATAGAGCTGGCCGCTGTCGTCATCGCGTACCAGCAGCTGCCGGCCGTGGATCGCCAATTGCTCCGGCTCCTTGAGGCCCGGCAAGCTCAGGCTCGACTGCTCGACCCAACGTTCGCCGGTTTGCTGGAACAGATGCAATTGCGCGGTTTTCGGGTCCAGGGCCACCATTCCACCCGGCACCAGCGCCATGGCGCCGGCTTCGCGCGCGGGGTTATCGAATAGCGCCACGGGCGTGCGTTTCACCGCGGCTTCCGGGTGCGCCGGGTAGGCCCACCAACCGATATTGGCCTCGTTCACCACCAGGCGCGCGGCCGCATCGTCCACCTGGCAAAACTGCGCCGATGGCGGCAGCGGCAGCCCGCGTACACGCTGCGCCTGGGCCAGCAGCGTCGCGGCGTTGCCCACCAGCCATTGCTCGCCCTTGCCCTCCTCGCCCACCAGGAACACAAACAGGTTGGCCGCCGAATCGCGGTACAGGCACAGGCCGTTCACCGGGTAATCGCGGGTCGGCAGGTACAGGGGTTTGCCCCAGGTTTTGCCGGCGCTGTCCAGGCTGATCAGCAAGGCCTGTTGGCGATCGTTGTCGAGGCTGGCAACCAGCGTTTGAGCGCCGACGGTGCGTGTGTCGAGGCTGCTGAAATTACCCTTGAACCGGGCCAGTTCGGCGCCTTTTTCGTCAAGCAGTAACAGGCCATCGCGGGTGCTGGCGGCGAGGCGTTCAGTGGCGTTGGACAGGAAGACCACGGCTTCGGCTTTCAGGCCCGGCGCCCAGGGAGCCAGGGCCAGGTCAACGGCGAACACCTGGCCTGACAGCGCCATCAACAGCAACAGCTTGCAAATTCTCATGGACAAACAAATCCTTTAAATACGATGGAGATCCAATGTGGGAGGGGGCTTGCTCCCGATAGCGGTGGCTCAGTCAATGCATGTGCTGCCAGACACACCGCTATCGGGAGCAAGCCCCCTCCCACATTGGGAATGGGTTGAATTCAAAAATGAGTGAAGGTCAGGCCCAGCTTGTAAGTAGGCCCGTACTCTTCGTACTGGCCGTTGTAGCTGCGGTGGCCGGTGTAGACGAAGTACGACTCATCCGTGAGGTTCTGCGCCTCGAAGCTGACTTGCAGGTTTTTGCTCAGCGAATAGCGCGCGCTGAAATCGACGAAGGTCTGCGCATCCACATGCAGGTCGTGGGCCTTGTCGTTGATCGACGCCAGCTCGTACAGGTAGGCCGACTTGTAGTTGGCCGAAACGCGCAGGCTGAGCCTGTCGTCTTCCCAGCCCAGCATCAGGTTGCCGACGGTGTCCGACTGGTTGGGCAGGCTGATGTTGCGCTTGCGGTTACCGCCACTGGCACTGTCGAATCCCTCGATATCCGCGCTGGAGCGGCTGAAGGTGCTATTGGCGCCGATCAGCAGGCCGTTCCACGGCGCGGGCAGCCAGTCGAATTTTTGCGAGTAGGCCAGTTCCAGGCCATACAGCTTGGCGCTGTCGCCGTTGGCGAAGGTGTGCGCCTCGGCAAAGTTGGCCCAGGCACCATGCCGGCGACGTCGGTGTTGTAGACGAAATTCTGGATGTCCTTGTAGAACACGAACGCCGACACGGTACCGGCGCGGCCCATGAAGTGTTCGATGCCCAGGTCCAGGTTGCTCGATTCCAGGGGCTTGAGGTCCGGGTTGCCGAAGGTGGCTTCGTCATCATCGATCACGAAACCTGGGGCCAACTGGCCGAAGGTCGGGCGCACCACGGATTTGGTCCAGGCAGCGCGCACCTGGGTGTTCTTGTCGATCTGGTAGCGCGCATGCAGGCCTGGCAGCCAGTGGTGATAGCGGCGTTTGGTCTCGGTGGCGCTGAACTGGCCGTCCGTGGCGCCGGTGCCCTTGGCCTCGAACTCGGTGCCCTCGTAGCGCATCCCGGCGATGAAGCGCCAGTCGTCGATATCGACGGTGTTCATCAGGTAGCCGGCGTTGATGTCTTCGTGAATGGTGAAGTCGTTGACCCTGGATTCGGTGGGGTCGTAGAAGTCATCGCGGTTGAGGCCGCTGATCAGTTGGCGGATGTTACCCGCGCTGATGCCCGGCCCGAAACGGCCGAGACGGTAGTCGACATTGCCCTTCTGGAATTGGCTGAGGTTGAGCTGTTCGTCAGTCAAGCCCTGTTCATCCAGGTCCTTGTAGACCCAGGCTTCCAGGTCGTTGTCCTTGTGGCGCCGGCTGACCTTGCCGCCGAACTTGAACTGGGAGGCGTAGCCACTCAGGTCATAGTCGCGGGCCAGGTCCAGGCGCAGGTTTTTCTCGGTGTCCTGGGTGTGCTGTTTTTCCCAGTCGACCTTGTCGAGGGTGAAACTGCCGGGGTCGTAGAAGCTGTTGCCAATGATCGGGCGTGGCTTGGCCGTGTCGTAGAAACCGCTGTCGGCAAAGTCACCACCGTCGAACGTGGCCCCGGCGATATGCGCCGGGCTGTCTTCACTGGAGCGGCTGTAGCCGGCCTGGCCGCTCAAGGTCCAGAGGCCAAGCATACGTTCGCCGCCGAACACGTAGGACTGGATTTGCTGGGTTTCTTCGCGGTTCTTCAGCTTGCGCTTGCCCTCGGCCTCGCCCAGTTCGCCGGGCGCCTGGGGGTCTGCGAATTCGAGGCTGGCGGCGTTGCGGGTTTCGGTGTCCTTGTAGCGACTGTAGAGGGTGCGCAGGTAGTAGCTGCTCAGGTCATCGGGCTTGTAGTCGAAGTTCAGCCCGCCACCAGCGCGTTCGCGGCGGATGTCATAGTCGCGCTGTTCGAACTCGTTGAGCCTGGCGCCGTTGCTGAAATCCCAGGCGCCGCCGGTCTCGACGTTGTCCGAGCCGAAATCACGCTGCTGCCAACTGAGGGCCGCGGCCACGCCGAAGTTGTCGACACCGTCACCGAGGCTGAAGCGGTTGCTGGCGGCGCCGGAGAATTTCGGGCTGGTCTGGGCGGTGTTCTTGTCATAGCTGGCCTCGGTGCTGCCGGTATAGAACAGGCCCTTGTGGTCGAACGCCGACAGGCTTTTCACGTCGACGGTGCCGCCGAGGGAGTTGGCGTCCATGTCCGGCGTGAGGGTCTTGATCACCGACAGCGACTGCACCAGTTCCGAGGGCAGTACGTCGAGGGCCACGGCGCGGCGCGCGCTCTCGGGCGACGGCACCAGGGTGCCGTTGATGGTCACGCTGTTGAGGTCCGGGCCCAGGCCGCGCACGCTGACAAACCGGCCTTCGCCCTGGTCGCGCTCCACACTGATCCCCGGCAGGCGCTGCGCCGCTTCGGCGACGTTCTCGTCCGGCAACTGCGCCACACCGTCGGCATGCACCACGCTCTTGATGCTGTCGGAGCTGCGCTGTTCCTTGAGGGCGCTGCCGATGGCGGCGGCCTGACCGACCACCTCGACATGCTCGGTCTCGGCAGCGTTGAGCCGCTCGCAGGTGATCGCCAGGGCCAAGGCGGTAAGCGTAAAGCTGACGAGCCCGGTGCGCTTGTACATGAAACCCTCCCCAAGAATCCGTTGGCGCCAGGCAAGGGGCCCGGCAACTGGAAGGGCAAGCTAGGGGTGGGGGATGACGGTTCTGTGACAGAACTCGGCGTGAAGGCCCGTAAACCGGGCTTCAGCGCGGTACTGCCGGTGCAAATGAGCTGATATGACCTGTGAAGATCCCCTGTGGGAGGGGGCTTGCCCCCGATAGCGGTGGGTCAGCGACAAATAGGCTGGCTGATATATCGCTATCGGGAGCAAGCCCCCTCCCACATTTTGATTTTCATCGCCCTTTGACGTGAGCTGATCCGACCCTCCCCCAGCGTCATCCAACCGTCACATGCATCTGCTGTGCTGGCGCCCACGACTGGATCACCGAAGGACCCGCCTCCATGTTCTGCGTGCTCAAACCCCATCGCTGGAAGCTCGCCGTGCTGCTGATCGCCGCCAACCTCGGGCTGATCCTGCACCTGGCCTGTGGCGAGCTCAAAAGCCTCAGTGAGTGGGTGTGGCTGGATATCGTCGGTGAAGGCGGTTCGGCGCTGCTCGCGTTGATATGGCTGGGCCTGGTGCTGAAAAGCCGCCCCGCCGGGCGGGTCACCAACTATTTGGCGCTGGGCCTGTCGTGCATCTTTTTTTCCTGGTGGATCGACTGCCTCGACGAGTTCATTCGTCTGCCCGACAGCATCACCTGGGACCACTGGCTGGAGTCGGGGCCGATGCCGGTGGGCATGATCCTGCTGACTATCGGCATCTACCACTGGCACCGCGAACAACTGGCGATCAGCGCACAGATGGAAAAGCGCGAGCGCCTGTTCCGCGAGCATCGGCTGTTCGACAAACTCACGCCCCTGGCCGGTGCCGACTACCTCAAGCGCCAGCTCGAAAGCAGCCTGCACGACAGCCGCGACCAGCAGCAACCGCTGTCGCTGCTGGCCCTGGACCTGGACCACTTTGCCGCCATCAACCAGGCCTACGGGCATGCCGAGGGCGATGCGGTACTGCAGGCGGTCAGCCATGTGCTGTTGCTCAACCTGCGCCGCCAGGACCTGCTGTGCCGCCTGGCCGGCGACCGCTTTGTGGTGCTGCTGGCCAACACCGGCGAGCGCCAGGCTCAGGGGCTGGCGCTGGAGTTGCAGCAAGCGGTGCAGAGCCTGGCGCACAAAACCCGGCTGCAGGGCGAACGCCTGCAACTGGCGGCGACCACGGCGGTGGTAATGGCCCTGGACGAGCCGCCCCACGATCTGCTCAGGCGCCTCAACCTGGCCCTGGCGCGGGCCAAGCAACCCCTTGCGAAAAGCGCCTGAGATGGCCGTCAAAGCCAGCTGGTATGAAAGCGACAGCCGCTTCATCCCCGGCCATTACCAACCCGCCACGTTGATCGACCTGGCCTTGTCCCGGGACATCGACAGCCATCGCCTGCTGCGCGGCACCGGGCTGTTCCACGAAGACATCCTGGCCGGCAACGCCCGCTTGAGCCCCCGGCAGTTCCTCGACGTGATCGGTAACAGCCGCAAACTGCTGGACGCCGATGACAGCAGTTTCCTGTTTGGCCAACGCTTGCTGCCCGGCCACTATGGCGCGGCCAGCCATGCACTGGGGCATGCGCAGAATCTGCACCAGGCGCTGGAGATCCTGATCCAGCAACAGGTGCTGCTCAGCCCGCTGGTCACGTTGAACCTGGAGCTGGATGAGCACCATGCCTACCTGTACTGGCGGGACAGTTGCGGCGCCGGCGAGCACTGGCGCTTTGTGCTGGAGGCGAGCATGACCTCGCTGGTGGCCATGAGCCAATGGCTCAGCGGCCAGCGCCTGCCGTGGGTGTGCGCTTTCAGCCACGCCGAGCCGCGCTATGTGGAGCAATACTGGGTGCACCTGGGCGAACACACGCGCTTCGAACGTCCATTGGACATGATGTGCCTGCCGCGCGAGTACCTGACCCGCGCCTGGCCCGGTGCCTCGGCTACGGCAGGCCAGGTGGCGCGCCAGCACGCCCGCGAGCAGATCGACCAGTTGGGCTTTGCCGCCAGCTTCCTCGACTGCCTCCATGACTACCTGCGCGAGCACGTACGCCAGCCGCCGAGCCTGGAACAGGCCGCACTGGCCTTCGCCATGAGTCCGGCGACCCTCAAGCGCAAGCTGCACAAGCACGACACCGGCTTTCAGCAACAGGTGGACCGGGTACGCAAGCACATGGCGTTGCACCTGTATCAGGTCAAAGGCTTGAGCAACGATGAAGTCGCCGCGTACCTGAACTTCAACGATGCGGCGAACTTTCGGCGCGCGTTCAAGCGCTGGACCGGCAGCACGCCCAGCCTGATCCGCCAGTTGTTCAGCAGCCGCTAGCCAGGCGTTCGCGCAGGAACTCGACCAACGCCTGCACCGGCCGCGAACTCTGCCGATGCTGGGGGTATACCGCCGACAAGGTCAGGGCTTCGGGGGCGAACGCGTCCAGTACGCTGACCAGGCGGCCGTCCTTCAACGCGTCGCCGACGATAAAGGTCGGCAGGTAGGTCACGCCCAGGCCGGCAATCGCGGTGTCACGCAGCAGGTCGCCGTTATTGACCCGCATGCGCCCGCTCACGTTCAGCGCTTGCAGCTTGCCCTTGAAGCGCCATTGCACGTGGCGGCCGTGGCCGTAGGGCAGGCAATCGTGGGCGGCGAGGTCATCGGGCTTTTGCGGGGTGCCGCGCAGGGCCAGGTAGTCGGGGCTGGCGCAGTAGACCCGTGGGATGCTGGCGATACGACGGGCGATCAAGGTGGAATCTTCCAGGGTGCCGATGCGCAACACCAGGTCGTAGCCTTCACCGATCAGGTCCACCGGGCGGTCGCTGAGGTCGACCTCCACCGCCACCTCGGGATAGCGCTGCAAGAACAGCGGCAACAGGCAACCCAGATGCGCCATGGCAAACGACAACGGCGCGCTGAGGCGAATGGTGCCGCGCGGTTCGCTGTTCTGACCGGCGATGCCCTGCTCCACTTGCTCCACATCACTGAGCAGGCGCAAGGCGGATTCGTAGTAACTCTGGCCCAGTGGCGTGACATCCAGGCGACGCGTGGAGCGGTTGAGCAGGCGCACGCCGAGACGATCCTCGAGCTGAATCAGACGGCGGCTGACAAACTGCTTGGACAGGCCCAGTTGCTCGGCGGCGGCGGTGAAACTGCCGGATTCCATGACCTGGCAAAACAGGCGCATGTCTTCGAAAGGGTTCATTGTCGCTTCTCGGTGGACGATGGGCTGTTTTATAACCGGTTGGTCGCAGCACCACAAATCAAAATGTGAACACAGGCAAATGTGGGAGGGGGCTTGCTCCCGATAGCGGTCGGTCAGCTACAAATAAGCTGACTGATACACCGCTATCGGGGGCAAGCCCCCTCCCACATGGATTACCGACAGGTTTGAGGACGAGTTACTTGGCGGTGAACGCCGAGTAGCTGTTCATCAGGTTGCGGTAGTTGGGGATGCGCGGCGACAGCAGGTTGGCCAGGCCTTCCATGTCGTTGCGCCAGTCAACCTGCAGCTCGCAGGCCACGGCGAACCAGTTCACCAGTTGCGCACCGGCAGCGGTCATGCGCGCCCAGGCGGCTTGTTGCACGGTTTCGTTGAAGGTGCCGGAGGCGTCGGTGACCACGAACACCTCAAAGCCTTCATCGAGGGCACACAGGGTCGGGAACGCGACGCACACATCGGTCACCACGCCGGCAATGATGATCTGCTTGCGGCCGGTCGCCTTGACAGCCTTGACGAACTCTTCGTTGTCCCACGCGTTGATCTGGCCAGGGCGGGCGATGTACGGCGCGTCCGGGAACAGCGCCTTGAGTTCCGGCACCAGCGGGCCGTTGGGGCCGCTTTCGAAGCTGGTGGTCAGGATGGTCGGCAGGTTGAAGAACTTCGCCACGTCGGCCAGGGCCAGTACGTTGTTCTTGAATTCGTTGGGGGAGAAATCCTGCACCAGCGAAATCAGGCCGGTCTGGTGATCGACCAGCAGTACAACAGCATCATCTTTGTTCAAGCGCGAATAAGTCATGCGGGTAACTCCTTTGGGTAGTGACAATCAGAAGGCAAAGCACGAACAGCCAAACGCACCCCAGAAACCCTGGAAGTCGCTGACCGGCACGCTGGAAAGGCGGGCTTTTTCATGGCTGTGGGAATGCACGCCACACGGGCCGCTGCACTGGTGAACTTGAGCTTGCAGCGGTGAGTTGGGGCGCCAGTGCCCCGGTACCTTGACCACCGGCGACCAGTCCGGCAGTACCGGAACGCGCGGCGGTGCGTAATCTTCGAAGTCACCGGCGCCGTAGACGACCTTGCCGCCGACCACGGTCAGTACCGACTCGATCCACTTGATGGCTTCTTCATCGACACTGAAAAAATCCGCCGACAACGCCGCCACGTCTGCCAGTTGGCCGACCTTGATCTGGCCTTTCTTGCCCTGCTCGGACGAGAACCAGGCGCTGCCGTGGGTAAACAGTTCCAACGCGGTGAGGCGCGGCAAGCCCTCCGCGTGCAGCTCCAGGCCACCGACGGTGCGGCCGCTGACCATCCAGTACAGCGAGGTCCACGGGTTGTAGCTCGACACCCGCGTGGCGTCGGTGCCCGCGCCTACCGGTACGCCTTCGGCGAGCATGCGCTTGATCGGCGGCGTGGCCTCGGCAGCCTTGGCACCGTAACGCTCAACGAAGTATTCGCCCTGGAACGCCATGCGGTCCTGGATCGCAATGCCGCCGCCCAGGGCGCGCACGCGCTCGATGTTTTTCGGGGTGATGGTTTCGGCGTGGTCGAAGAACCACGGCAGGCCATTGAACGGTATGTCGCGGTTGACCTTTTCGAACACGTCGAGCATGCGCGAGATCGACTCGTCGTACGTGGCGTGCAGGCGGAACGGCCAGCGCTGTTCCACCAGATGGCGTACCACCGGTTCCAGCTCCTGTTCCATGGTCAGCGGCAGGTCCGGGCGCGGCTCGAGGAAGTCTTCGAAGTCGGCGGCCGAAAACACCAGCATCTCGCCGGCGCCGTTGTGGCGCAGGTAGTCATCGCCCTGGTGCAGGGTGACGCTGCCGGTCCAATTCTTGAAGTCGCTGAGCTCTTCCTTGGGCTTCTGGGTGAACAGGTTGTAGGCGATGCGCACCGTCAACTGCTGGTCCTTGGCCAGTTGCTCGATCACCGCGTAGTCGTCGGGATAGTTCTGGAAACCGCCGCCGGCATCGATGGCGCTGGTCAGGCCCAGGCGATTGAGTTCACGCATGAACTGGCGGGTGGAGTTGACTTGATATTCCAAGGGCAGTTTCGGGCCTTTGGCCAAGGTCGAATAAAGGATCATCGCGTTAGGGCGCGCCACCAGCATGCCGGTGGGGTTGCCGTTACTGTCGCGCATGATCTCGCCGCCCGGTGGGTTCGGCGTGTCCTTGGTGTACCCGGCTACGCGCAACGCGGCCCGGTTGAGCAAGGCGCGGTCGTACAGGTGCAGCACGAACACCGGCGTGTCCGGCGCAGCCTGGTTGAGCTCCTCCAGGGTCGGCATGCGTTTTTCGGCAAACTGGAATTCGTTCCAGCCGCCCACCACGCGCACCCACTGCGGCGTGGGGGTGCGGTCGGCCTGGTCCTTGAGCATGCGCAAGGCATCGGCCAGGGACGGCACGCCTTCCCAGCGCAACTCGAGGTTGTAGTTCAGCCCGCCACGGATCAGGTGCAGGTGCGAGTCGTTGAGGCCGGGAATCACGGTGCGGCCCTTGAGGTCGATGACCTGGGTGCCGCTGCCGCGCAGGGCCATGGCTTCACCGTCAGTGCCCACGGCGACGAAGCGTCCGTCACGGATGGCGACGGCGGTGGCGCGTGGGTTTTCCCGGTCCACGGTGTGGAACTGGCCATTGAACAGAATCAGATCGGCGTTCATAGGGTTTCCTTTTCAGAGGCTTCAAGCCAGGGAGCGAACAGGCGGGTGGCGGCCGGCATCAGCAGGTAAACCACCAGCAGCACGATGGTCAGGGTGACCAGGAAGGTGGAGACCACGTAGTTGGACAGAAACGGGTGCAACCGCAGGACCGGGCCCCAGATAAACGGCAGGAGCAGGGTCTGCGGCAGGATCACACAGAGGCTGACCACCGCCTGTTTCCAGCGCGGCGGCTTGGCGGCGCCGTCGGCCTGGGGAGAGAACCAGAATTCATTGGCGCCGCCGACTTCCGTCTGGTCGCCGTCGGCCAGCATTGGCGCCGCTTCATCGATCAGAGCCCGACGTTGTGGCGACTCGAGCCACAACTCCAGGGCGTCGGTGGAGCGGTAGCGCAGTACGCAGGTAAACAGCGCCATGCCGCCCTGCTGGCTGCGCACTACGTCGACGCCAAGGTGGCCGGGGCGTTCACCGGCAATGCGCACGATGCGGCGCAGCCAGGCTTCGTACTCGGTTTCGCGGCCGGGCTTGACCCGGTGCTTGACGACCAGCGTGACGACTTCGTCGGGGCTGGTGTTGGGTGTTGGGTCCATGATGGATGTTTCCCCAGGGCATTGAGCGATGGGGGAAGTTTGCCGAGCTGGGACGGCGGGGAATTGGATGTATGTGCTGTTTGGCTTTTATGTGGGAGTCAGTTCGCCGCCGCCATATGCTCCGCAATCCGCCCGCGCAACCAGCGCTCGGCCGGGTCATTGTCATGCACCCCGCTCCACACCATCGACAGCTCTGCCGCATCAATCGCGAACGGCGGGTCCTCGGCCCGCAGGCGGGTGCCTTCGGTTAACGCACAGGCCGCGTAGTCCGGCACGGTCGCGATGATCTGCGTCCCCGCCAGCAAGGCGCGCAACCCGCTGAACTGCGGCACCGCCAGCACCACCCGCCGCGAGCGGCCGATGCGTGCCAGGTCCAGGTCGATATTGCCGCTCAGGTCGCCCGAGAACGACACCATCGCATGGGGCCTGGCGCAATAATCGTCCAGCGTCAATGGCTCCTCGCCATCATCGCCGCGCAGGACCTTGCATGGAATATCGCGCAGTTTCTTGCGCTTGGCATTGGCCGGCAGTTCCGTGGTGTAGCTCACCCCCACCGAGATTTCGCCGCTGGCCAGCAGCGACGACATCAGCAGGAAGTTGGCCCGGCGCACCACCACGATGATGCCCGGCGCTTCTTCGCGCAGGCGGCTGAGCAGCGGTGGGAACAGCCCGAATTCCGCGTCATCGGACAAGCCGATGCGAAACACCGCGCAGCTGGTGGACGGGTCGAAATCCTTGGCGCGGCTGACGGCGCCTGAAATGGTGTCCATGGCCGGTTGCAGTTCCTTGAGTATCGCCAGCGCCCGTGGCGTGGGTTCCATGCCGCGACCGTTGCGCAGCAGCAACGGGTCGTCGAACAAGTCGCGCAGGCGGCCCAGTGCCGCACTCACCGCCGGCTGGCCCATAAAGAGTTTTTCGGCGACCCGGGTCAGGTTTTTCTCGAACATCAGCGCTTCGAAAATCACCAGCAGGTTCATGTCGACGCGGCGCAGGTCGTTGCGGTTCATGGCGGTATCCAAACGGTGTGCAGAGGGTCAGCAAAGCATGCCCGGAACGCTCTGGATTGCATACCTGTGCTGTCTTTTCCACGCTCGCACCTGGCGAAATTAACAACGATTAACTCGTCAGCCAGGCGGTCCGGCAACAAGATAAGCGGCGTCTACACTGCATCCATTCACCGGGAACGCTCCCATCGACTGCGGATATTTGTCATGGCCCGACTCGAGCAATATGCCCCTCGTTTATCCGCCACCGGAGGCCTATGCCCTCGGCGCGAGCGTATCGCCAAGCAACTGATTCTCGCCAACCTCGGCGAAAGCCTGAGCATCGCCGAGCTGGCCCAGGCATGCGCCCTGTCGCGCAGCCATTTTTCCCGCGCATTCAAGTGCTCCACGGGGGTATCGCCCCAGGAATGGATTCGCCAGCAACGCATCCTGCGCGCCAAGGAACTGATCACCGGCTCGTCCCTGAGCCTCACTCAAATCAGCCTGGAATGTGGCTTCTGCGACCAGGCGCACTTCTGTCATATGTTCACCCGCAGCGAGGGCGTGAACCCGATGACCTGGCGAAACCACCACTCGCGCCCCAAACCCGAGGTGATCGCCGCCTAGTGGTCTTGATGCACCTGGAATATGCTGGCCCCTCCCTGACTCCTGAACCTGTACAGCCATGAATGACTTGAGCGACCAGGCCGTGCACTTCGGCCCCTACCGCATCCATCCGCGTGAGCGCCTGGTGCTGGAGGCCGGTCGCCCGCTGCGCCTGGGACGGCGGGCGGTGGATATCCTGCTGATCCTGCTCGAGCACGCCGGCAATGTGGTGAGCAAGCAGGAACTGATCGCGCGGGTCTGGCCCAAAAGCGTGGTGGAAGACGGCAACCTGCGGGTGCACATGGCCGCGTTGCGCAAGGCCCTGGGCGACGGCCAGGCCGGGCAGCGCTATATCGTCACGGTCGCCCAGCGCGGCTACAGTTTTGTCGCGCCACTGAGCATCGAACCGATGACGCTAGCCACCGACGGCGCGCCCCCACGCCCAAGCCACAACCTGCCGCTGCGGCGCACGCGCATGCTCGGCCGCCAGGCGCTGATCGACGCCCTGGTGCAGCAATTGCCGCAGCAACGCTTCATCACCCTCACCGGTGCCGGCGGCATCGGCAAGACCACCGTCGCCCTGCGCGTGGCGGAGTTGCTGATCGGCCATTACCGCGACGGCATCCACCTGCTCGACCTGGCGCCACTCAGTGCCGCCTCGATGATCCTGCCCAACCTCGCCGCCCTACTCGGCGTCCCGCCTGGCGAGCATGCGCCGCTGACCGGCTTTGCCCGCAGCCTGCAGGCACGCCAGATGCTGCTGGTGATCGACAACTGCGAACACCTGCTCGACGACATCGCCCTGATCAGCGAAACCCTGCTGCGCCATGCGCCGCACCTGCACATCCTCACCACCAGCCGCGAAGCCCTGCGCGCCGAAGGTGAATACGTGCAACGCCTCGAACCGCTGACTTGCCCACCCGCCACCGGCAACCGCGCCCAGGCCCTGGGTTACCCGGCCATGCAGCTGCTGATCGAACGCGCCATGTCCCATCAAGACAGTTTTGCCCTCAGCGACGCCGAACTGCCGCTGGCGATCGATATCTGCCAGCGCCTGGACGGCATTCCCCTGGCCATCGAGCTGGTGGCCGCGCAGATCGAGCGTTTCGGCTTAGCGGGGCTCTTGGTGCAGATGGAAGATAACTTCCGCCTGCTGACGCGCGGGCGGCGCAGCGCCCTGCCCCGCCAGCAGACCCTGCGGGCCACGCTCGACTGGAGCTTTGACCTGCTCACCGACTGCGAAAAAATCTGCCTGCGCCGGCTCGCGGTATTTCGCGGCGGCTTCAGCCTGGTCAGCGCGGCGGCGGTGATCGCCGGGGAGCATATAGCCCCCACCGAAGTGCTGGGCTCGATCACGCAACTGGTGGCCAAGTCGTTGCTGAACGTGGACGCCAGCGAGGACGAGATGGTCTATCGCCTGCTCGATATCACCCGCACCTATGCCCTGGAAAAGCTCAGCCTCGCCGGCGAGCTGCAAGCCACCCGCGAGCGCCACGCGGCACGCTGCCTGGCCCTGATGGAACAGGCCCAGGGCGATTGGGAACTGATTGCCACACAGCCCTGGATCGACCGCTATGCCCCGCTGCGTGAAGACGTGCGCGCCGCCCTCGACTGGGGCTTTGCCGACACTGCCGGGCACTTGCTGGCGATTCGCCTGACGGTCAGTGCGATGCCCCTGTGGCAGGAACTGTCGCTGCTGCGCGAGCACGCCGGCTATGTGGACAAGGCACTGGCGCTGATCGATCAGGTCGAAGCGCCCTGCACGCAATTGGCCCTGCAGCTGCAATTGGCCCTGGGCAGCCTCTCCTACCACGCCGTGGGCGCCGCGCCCCAGACCATCGCCGCGTTTGTCGGGGCCGCACGCCTGGCTGAAGAGCGCCAGGACCTGGCCGGCCAGTTGCGTGCGGTTTCCGGGCACATGGCGGCGAACCTGTGCGCCGGGCGCTATGTTCAAGCGCTGGAACAGAGCAGGCAGTTCGATCGCCTCGACCCGCGCACCGAGCCGCTGCTGGACCTGAGCACCCAACGCTTGCGCGCCCTGGCCCAGCATTACACCGGCCATCAGGCGCTGGCCCGACAGCAGGCCGAGCAGGTGCTGCAGCGCATGAGCCACAGCGCCCACGTGAACCGCTTCGCCCATGGCATCGGCGTGCAATACGACCAGAGTGTCGCGTCCCTGACCGTACTGGCGCGAATCCTCTGGTTGCAGGGCTTTCCCGAACGCGCCTGGCGCACCGCCAGCCAGGCACTGGAACTGGCGCTGCAGATCAACCACGGTACGTCGATCTGCTACACCCTGGCCCTGGCCGGTGTGGTGATCGCCCGTTACAACGGTGCCGAAGACGATGCGCAAACCCTGCAAAGCCTGCTGCTGGAGCAGTCCCACACGCATTCGGTGCAACTGTTCCAGACCTGGGCCGGGCATTACGCCGGCATTCTGTGCAACGGGGATTTACAGGGCCTGGGGCTGATCGAGGACACCCTGGTCACCTTCGGCATGCAGCACGTCGATGAGCCAGGTCTCGAACGGGCGCGCAGTGGCGCGGCGGGTTGGTGTGCCCCGGAGATCCTGCGGGTCTATGCCGGGCAGGCAGCGCTGCGAGGTGATACCCAGGGCGCGCAGACGCTGCTGCTCGAAGCCCTCGACCTGGCACGCCAGCAAGGCGCCCTGGCCTGGGAGCTGCGGTGTGCGGGCTCCCTGGCGCAACTTTGGCAACAGCAAGGACGCAAGCAGGCAGGCATCGACTTGCTGAACCCCCTCTACGCTCGATTTACCGAAGGCTTCGCCACCCAGGATCTACTGCGCGTACGCCGCCTGCTCGACGAGTTGCAGGACAAACGGCCGGCCTGAAAGCGCGCCCAGGCACTCCCCGTAGCCTTGTTGCAAGCGCGCTACCTGAAGCGGGTCGCGCAGTTGCGCCAAGGCGTAGCTGCGCACGCAGTTGAGCAGGCGATAGCGCGTCGGGCCCAGGCCGGGCTCGACGCCCAGCAGCGACATATTCACCAGACGCGCCAGCAGGTAAGCCAGGTCGGCGTGTTCAAGCTCGGTACCGCTCACCATTTCGCTCAAGGTGGGCAGGGTCACCGCCATCTTGAACAAGCCCAACTGCAGGAACAGCCAGCACTCCGGCAGGCTCAGGCGCGCATAGCTCCAGTCCAGCGCAGCGGTCAGCGAACGATGCCGCTCCACCGCGGTGCGACGACCGCGGCTCAGCCCGTGCAAGCCCATGCACAATTGCTGCTGCACACCGCCGATGCCGAGTGCGTCGACCTGGGCGGCGGCCAGTTCAAGGGCCAGCGGGATGCCGTCCAGCCGCCGGCAAATCTCACGCAACGGTGTCAATTCCTGAGGCCGCAACGCAAAACCCTGCTGACTGGCGCGTGCCCGTGTGACGAACAGTTGCACCGCAGGCCAGGCCATGGCCTGTTCGACACTGACCAACGCCGACAGTGACGGCACGCTCAGCGGGGGCACGCGCACCACCCATTCACCAGGCGCCAGCAAAGCTTCGCGGCTGCTGATCAGCATGCTGACCTGCGGTGCCCGTTCGCCCAATATGCGCACCAGCGTGCGACAGGCACCGAGCAGCAGGTCGGCCCCATCGAGTACCAGCAACAACTGGCGCGAGGCTAACTGTCGGGCCAGCTCGTCGAGGCTGTCGGCGGGGTCCAGCTGTAATACCGTGACCAGATGGCCGAGCAGTTCGCCCGGGGTTTGCAGGCTGGTCACGTCGACCCACCACACCCCGTCGCGATAGCGGGGCACCACGCGCTCGGCGAGGGTCAGGGCCAGCGTACTTTTGCCGATGCCGGCCACCCCGGTAAGGGTCAACAGGCGCTGCCCGGCGATGCGCCGCACCAGCACAGCCACCAGTTCATCGCGACCAAGCACCGGGCTGAGCCGTGCCACCAGGTTGTGCTGTGCCGGCACCGTCGGCAGTGTGCCTTGCACGGGCGCGGCGAAGCAGTAGCCACGCTGCGGGTGGTTGAGGATGACACGCTGCCCGTCAAGGGCGCGACGCAACGCGACAATGTGCACGCGCAGGTTATTGTCTTCGACGACGCTATTGGGCCAGACCCGCTCGATCAAGGTCGCCTTGCTGATAAATTGCCCCGGTGCTTCCAGCAACACCGCGAGAATATCCAGCGCGCGCCCGCCCAGCGGCACCGGCCAACCGGCCTTGCTGACCAGGCGCTGATGCCGATGAAAGGTGTAGGGGCCAAAGCTCACCGCCGCAGAATCATTCATGTCCGTAACCGCGCTGAAACACCCGTGCTTGAGTGCCTGCGCATCCTTTTCCGTGGGCTCGGGCTTATCTTGCCAGCTAGGGATGACAGGACAATCCCGGCACGGGGAGCGATACGGACAATCGGGTGCCTCAGACGGACATTGTGTCGTTAACTGAACTGTTGTCGGTATTGGGTAGGGTTCAGGCCGAGCTTTTCACTGAACAAAAAGCGCATATGCCGCACGCTGCCGAAGCCGGCGTGGAAAGCCACGGTCTTGAGCGGCAAATCGGTGGTTTCCAACAACTGCCGGGCGCGGTCGATGCGCGCGCCTTGCAGGAACGCCATGGGCGTCATCTGCACCTCCTTGGCGAACAGCCGCGCAAAGTGGCGCGCACTCATGCCGGCCAGCTCGGCCATGGACTCGATGGTAAAGGGTTGGTCCAGATGCGCCAGCACATGGTGCTGCACACGAGTGATCGCGCTTTCCTGGGGCGCCACGGCAGCGGTCATCGGGCTGAACTGGGCCTGGCCACCCTGGCGCTTCATCACCACCAGCAATACCTTGGCCACGTCCACCGCCACTTGCTTGCCATGGTCCTGGGCGACAATCGAAAGGGCCAGGTCGATACCGGCAGTGACGCCGCCCGAGGTGATCAGGCGCCGGTCCTGCAGGTAGATGCGATCGGTCTCGACCATGGCGTGGGGGAACGCCTTGATCAGGCGCTCGGTGTAGTGCCAATGAGTGGTCACGCGGTGCCCGTCCAGCAAGCCGGCATGCCCGAGCACAAAGGCGCCGGTGCAGATCGAACCGAAACGTCGAGCCCGTGGCGCCACCGCCTTCAGCCAGGGCAGCAGCGCGGGGTGGCATTCGTTATAGGCACCCGGGCCGCCCGGAACCAGCAGCAGGTCGTAGTCCGCCTGGGCCTGCTCCAGCAGCAGGTCGGTCTGCACCATCACGCCATTGGAGGCACGCAACGGGCCGGGCTCGGTGCCGATGGTGAGGATGCGGTAGTGGTCGGCCGCCGGCAGGTAGCGGTTGGCAATCGAAAACACTTCGAGCGGCCCGGCCATGTCGAGAAGCAGGAAGTCCGGGAACAGCACCATGGCCACGGTTTTCATAGGTGGGAATGTCCATCAAGTAGAAAGGCGACGAGCATTATGGCATGACTTGACTGTCAACTCAGAGATGACAGTTATTCAATTTTCATCTTCTTAATGAATTTACGGTTAACCATTAACCTTCTTCTCAACGCAAGCGCCCTGCATTTCGCAGCCCGCGCTCACTTGAGGACTGGACCATGCTGACCCTTCGCAAAGCTTCCGAACGCGGCGCCGCCAATCACGGTTGGTTGAAGTCATTTCACACCTTCTCCTTCGCCAACTACTGGAACCCCAAGGAGCAGGGTTTTTCCGACCTGCTGGTGATCAACGATGACCGCGTCGCCGCCGGCAAAGGCTTCGGCCAGCACCCGCACCGCGACATGGAAATCTTCTCGTATGTGCTCGAAGGCGCCCTGGAACACAAGGACACCCTAGGCACCGGCTCGGTGATCCGTCCCGGTGATGTGCAGCTGATGAGTGCCGGCAGCGGCGTGGCTCACAGTGAATTCAACCACAGCCAGCGCCAGGGCGTGCACTTCCTGCAAATCTGGATCGTGCCCAACGAAGCCGGGGCCAAGCCGCGCTATCAGCAGGAGCACTTCAGTGAAGCGCAAAAACGCGGACGCCTGCAGTTGATCATCTCGCCGGATGGCGCCGACGGTTCGTTGAACGTTCGCCAGGACGCACGGGTGTACGCCGGGTTGTTCGATGGCGATGAAAGCGCGCAACTGGACCTGGCGCCGGATCGCTACGCCTACATCCATGTGGCACGCGGCAGCGTCGAGCTCAATGGCCAGCGCTTGCAGGAAGGCGACGGTGTGCGGGTACGGGACGAGCGCGAGATTCGCCTGAGCCACGGCGAAGACGCCGAGGTGCTGGTGTTCGACCTGCGCCCCAACGAACTGCCGCAGATGCCATGACCATTGTTGGCATCGATAGTCACCATCAGCGCAATGAAGTTCTCTTAAAAACTGCGACGCGTAACATCAAACCCATGCCAAACGGCACCCAACCAAGACACTCGGAGCACACACTCATGAAACGCCAACTCTTGCTTAGCCTCGCTTTCTCGGTACTGGCTGCAAACGCTTTCGCCCACCCGGCAGTCGCTGAAGGCGGCGCGGAACGTCTGATTGAAACCCGCGTTGCCGAAGGCGGTGCCGATCGTTTGCAGGAACGCGGCCTGGCTGAAGGCGGTGCCGATCGTTTGCAGGAACGTGGCCTGGCTGAAGGCGGTGCCGATCGCTTGCAGGAACGTGGCCTGGCTGAAGGCGGTGCCGATCGTTTGCAGGAACGTGGCCTGGCTGAAGGCGGTGCAGACCGTTTGCTGAGCAACCAGGTATAACCCCTGCTGTTGAAGGGACACCCCAAACCGGCCTGATCAGCCGGTTTTTTTTCGTCTCTGATTCAGGCGCTCAGGACGCGGCAATCAGAAATTTCCTCCGATACGCGGCGGGCAACATGCCCACCCGTTGCTGGAACAGGCGCCGAAACGAGTTGCTGTCTTCATAACCGACGGCGTAGGTGATGCTGTCGAGGGTCATGCGGGTCGATTCAAGCATCTGCTTGGCCCGCTCCAGGCGTAGCGTTTGCAGGTAGCCGATGGGCGTATAGCCGGTGGCGTCCTTGAACCTGCGCTTGAAATTGCGCACGCCAAAGCCGAAGCGCTGCGCCACGTCATCAATCACCACCGGCTGGGCGAAGTGCTGCTCCAGCCAATGCTGCACCCGCAGTATTTCACCGTCGCCGTGACTTTTGGGCAACGACCACAGCGCATACACCGATTGCTCGGTACGCACGTTGTCAATCAGCAAGTATTTGCTGCAGGTATGCGCCAGCTCCGGTGAGCCGAAACGGCGGATCAGGTGCAGCATCAGGTCCATCGCCGCCGTCGCGCCGCCGCAGGTGATCAAGCGGTTTTCTTCGCAGAGAATCTGTGCGTCATCCAGGCTGACCTGGGCATAGCGGCGCCGGAACAACGCGGCAAATGCCCAGTGGGTGGTGGCGCGCGCACCGTGCAACAAGCCTGACTCGGCCAGCAAAAACGCAGCGGTGCACATCGAGGCCAGCACCGCGCCTTGCCCGTGTTGCTCGCGCAGCCACGGCCCGAAAGCGGCAAACGTCGGCAGGGCTTGTTTCAACGTAAACAGAAAACCGGGGATCAACACCAAGTCGGTGCGCATAACTTCAGCCAGAGAACATTGCACCTGCAGGCGCTGCCCGCCCCAGGTCGTCACCGCCTGGCCATCCAGGGAAGCCAGTACCACCTCGAAGGGCGGGTTGTCGGCGAACAGGTTGGCTGCGCTGAGCATTTCCATGGCCAGGGTAGCGTTGGCCGCAGAACATTGATCCGCCAGCAGCAAGGTAATGTGCATTTTAGAAACCCGTTTGCGCTTTTCGCATGAAATAAGTCATTTGCGCACCTACCTTAGCCGATTCCACATTCGTACAGTGCCAGCATCGATCAATTGCCTGGTGTACTTATGAATTTATGGTTTCGACTGTTGCGCATGTTATTGCGTCGTCCCTGGCGCACACCGGCGCATGGCCTGGCCACCACTGTGGTGCGCATGCGCGTGTGGCCGCTGGATCTGGACTTCAACCGGCATGTTACCAATGGCCGGTATTTTTCCCTGGCGGATGTGGCACGCATGGATTTCGTCCTGCGCACCGGCGCGTTTCGCGTGGCCTTGCGCAACAAAGCCGTGCCGATCGTGGGCGATACCTGGGGCAAGTTTCGCCGGGAGCTGAAGCTGTTCGAAGTATTCGAAGTGCACACCCGCATGCTCGGCTGGGACCACAAGTGGAGCCTGATGGAGCATCGGTTTGTCAGCAATGGCCGAGTCATCGGCGTAGTGGTGATACGTGGGCTGTTTCGCTCCGCCAAGGGCACCCTGCCCCCCGCAGAGTTCGTGCAAGCGCTGGGCCTGGATGAGACCTCGCCGCCGGTGCCGCAATGGATGAGCGACTGGGCGCGCAGTTGCGATGCAATGAGCGGGCAGTTGCGGGATGAAGAACAGGTTTGAAAGCGCTCAACCCGCAGGTGTCAGCTTCTTCAAGTTGGCCTGCGCATCATCCCGCGCGATGTATAGGAAACTTTTTCCTTCCTGTACCTTGAATAAAAGTTTCATACCGACCAGCTTTTCAAGATCCTTGCGTGCGGTGTTTTCCGAAATGTCATAGTCATGGGTGAGTTCCTTGGGCGTATAAATGCGCCCAGGATGCTGCAGCACTTTCTTCAAGAAATGGCCCTGTCGGTAATTCAGCCCCTCCTTTAAATCAAGGGCATCCAACCAGCTCATCAGCTCTACGGCTTCTCGTCTTTTACCCTCGAAATACAGCATGAATTCGTTCATTGCGCGTTCGATGATCCGCAACTGATAGATGACGAAATAGGTCAGATCGAACCCATCGGTTTCCGTATGGATATACGAACGCCCATATTGCATGGGGGCTTCTTTAAGCAGTGCGCTGATGGAAATGTACTCAAAGGGCCAATAACCACTTTTGAGCATGAACCAATAAAACAAAGCGCGTGCGGTCCGACCGTTGCCGTCTCTGAAGGGATGTTCATAACCCAGCATGAAATGAAGGATGATGGCCTTGACCACTGGATGGATAAAGTGCGCGCCGCCTTGGCCGTCATGCTGATCGTTGGCAAACCTGCAAAGCGCCTCTAGCCTGCCCGGCAGCACTGCGGCCTGAGGTGGTTGATGAATGATTTCATTCCCGGCGCCGCCAACAAAAATATCGTTGGTCGTCCTGATATGCCCAGGGCGAACATCGTCCTCTTCAATACCCGCCGTTGCGATGGCATGAAACTCACAGATCAACCCGACAGACAGCGCTTCGCCCTGGTT
This sequence comes from Pseudomonas sp. R4-39-08, assembly GCF_003852275.1. Lineage (NCBI taxonomy): Bacteria > Pseudomonadati > Pseudomonadota > Gammaproteobacteria > Pseudomonadales > Pseudomonadaceae > Pseudomonas > Pseudomonas sp. R4-39-08. The sequence goes on along the minus strand of NZ_CP027733.1, from coordinate 2,590,151 downwards.
GTACTTGGCATGTTTCATCAGGTGATAGTTGTTGAGGATCATCCGCTCATCATCATTCTGCGGCGCACGCTCCTTGGCCAGCATGTCCTTGGCGATTTTGCGCGTAGTCGCCGCACCTTCCAGCTGGGCACTGGAGATGGCCTCCTCCATCATCAATGAATCGACCAGGTACTGAGCATTATCGCGGTACTGAGGAGACGCTGCTGCTGCACCGCCCAGGCTGGAGGTCACAGACTCGACGGCGTGAACCACCGCATCACTGAAATCCGTGGAACATAAGAAAAAAGCGCTACCGCATTCGCTCTTGAGCTCAAGGGTCTTGCTTGCGCACGCCCGTGACATCTTGATGGCAGCCCATGCCGCTTCCTTGTTGACGCCGGGCGTGAGGTAACGGCGGAATTCATCCCAATGCAGATATCGGCCTTTGTCATCGACTGCCTTGAAAATGCGTGCAAGCTCGAAAATCTGCAAGCCATGGCGACTCAATAACGTGCCGAAATCAGTGGGTTTATGGATTTTTGCCACAACTGAAACTCAATTTTTGAAAATTGAGTTGATCGTTACGCCTAACGACCAACGTGTCAACGTGTGCAGCGCAGAAAACTGCATTACGCTGCACTTTGTGGCGAGGGAGCTTGCTCCCGCTGGACTGCGTAGCAGTCCTTGAGCGGTCTAACCCATCTTCTGTGTCGATTGGGAGGCCGTCACGGGTGCAAGCTCCCTCGCCACAGGTAGGCGGGCTGCCCTCACGCTTCGCGCTTGACCTTCAAGTGCCGCGCATACCACGGCCGCTGCGGCACGCGCTTGAACAGGCCCTTGAGCAGATCGTCATCGGCGCCGAAGGTGATGCGCAGGGCCAGTTTCATGATTTCCGGGTCCATTTCCATCGAGCGTCCCTGCTGCAACCCCGGTGTGGTGCTGCAGCCATGGGTGTCCGGGCCAAGCCAGGGGTCGCCTATTTCAACCCAGCGTCCCGGCGCAAACCAGGCTACGCCGTTGACTTCGAGCCGGGCTACTTCGCCGGGATTGAAGCGTTCGTGGGCGCGAAACCAGTCTTCGATACGGTCATCGATCCACCCGTGGAAGTGCCAGAACACCGGATTGACATGCGAAGAAAACGGATCACCAAGGAAGTCATTTTCCGGCGCATACCAGCGCGCGGCAAAGTCCGCAGGGTCGCGGGCAAACGGCACCGGGGCGCCGTTGGACGGGTCGCGCGGCACCGAGGCCCAGCGCATGTGCAGCCAGTCGTGCAGGCCCAATTCCATTTCCGAGCCCAATTGGCCGAGCGTCAATCGGGCCAGGTAGCGCGGGTCGCGGTATTGCGATTCCCACACCTGGAAATTGCTGTGGTAGGTCTCGGCGGCCTTGATGTCGCTGACCCACTGGGTGTAATCGGCGTCGTCCGGTGCCGACCAGCAGGGCGGCAGCGCAAAGCCGTCGTGGTTGTCGAAATAACGCAAAAAGCCCTGGCGATCACGCTCCAGCGCCGGCTGCGGCGCGGGAAAATGCGGCCATGACGGCAGGTCCTGCAGGGAGCGGGCAGTGCCGAGCATATGGCGGTGCATGAAGAAGAAGTCGATGCCCGAGCCGTTACGGTCCTTGCGCTTGCCCCGCGCATCGCGCTCCTGACCACGCGGGCCGGGTTGCCAGCCGATGCCGCGCAGGGCTTCGCGTTTTTCCTCGGAGAGTTTGTGCCATTGGTCACGGCTGGCGTGCCACAGCTGGTGAAACAGGCGATGTTCGGGAGCAATCAACCACGCCAGCAAGGCCTCGTTGAGTCCGATACGCTGGCGGGCTTCGGGGAACAGCTGTTTGTGGGCGATAAAACGGTTGTCGCGCTCGGTCAATGCCAACGGCCGCTCAAGGTCGAGGATCTGCCCACTGAGGGTGGCGCTGCCGGCATTGCCGAAGTCGGCCCAGACTTCATCGAGGGTCATCTTGAATTCGTAGGCCGCAATGCCCGCCGCCGAATCGCGGTCGATCAGCCGCCAATAGAGCAACGCGCCCTCGCCCGTCAGCAGATCGCCCAAGACACGGTAGCGTGGTTCGCCGTCGCCACGCAGGTTCTCGGCGGTGTCCAGGTAGCCGCGCAAGCCCCGCCCACGGGGTGCGACATCGAGCAGCAATTGCAGGCCCTGCAACGGCAGGCCCTTGAGGCCGGCATCACGGCCTTCCAGACGCAGATTCCACACGCCGCGCAAGGTGTTCGCCAAGTGCTGGCCCTGGGTGTCGGCCAGGTCGACCGTGGCTTCGCCGGGGGTGACCGGAAATTCGTCTTCCCGTGTCAGCTCGCGATGGGCATAAAAGGCCGCAGGCACGGCCGCGCCGGTCAGCGCCAGGCCTGCGATGAACCCACGTCGAGAGATCGTCATTGTCTACCTTAGGAAACGGCTTAATCAGAGCTAGAACGTTTTCAACCTGGGGAAATTTACCGGCCCTGGGCCGCCGGCTAAATTTCCCCGGCCATCGCTCGTTCTTCCCTGATAGCAACGGCCTCAACTGACTGAGATGGCAATGACAAAACCACGTTCGAAAAAGGCGCTGTATATCGGCCTGCCGCTGGCACTGGCCGTCGCCGCCGGGGCCGGCCTGCTGGCCTGGGATCACTGGTTCAAGGGTAACGCCGGCTATCCGCTGGAGGTGATCAAGCAAGCCAACGAAATGCAGGATCGCCTGTTGTCGTTCGACAGCCATATCACCGTGCCCATGGATTTCGGCACCGCCGGCAATGAAGCCGACAAGGATGGCAGCGGCCAGTTCGACCTGGCCAAGGCTGCGCGCGGCCGCTTGTCCGGTGCGGCCTTGACCATTTTCGGCTGGCCGGAAATCTGGAACGGCCCCAACGCCCCGCACAAGCCCACCGACGGCTTTGTCGAAGAGGCCCGCCACGAGCAGGAGGTGCGCTACAAGATTATCTCCGGCATGGTCCGCGACTTTCCCAACCAAGTGGGCATCGCCTATACCCCGGACGATATGCGCCGCCTGCACGGCGAGGGCAAGTTCGCGATCTTCATCAGCATGCTCAACGCCTACCCGCTGGGCAACGACCTGAACCAGCTGGACCTGTGGGCGGCGCGCGGCATGCGCATGTTCGGTTTCAGCTACATCGGCAACAACGCCTGGGCGGACTCATCGCGCCCGCTGCCGTTTTTCAATGACACCGCCGACGCCCTCGAGGGCCTGTCGCCCATCGGCCAGCAAGCGGTGCAGCGCCTCAATGACCTGGGGGTGATCATCGACGTGTCGCAGATGTCGACCAAGGCCCTGGAACAGGTCGCGCAATTGAGCCGTACGCCGATGGTGGCCTCCCATTCGGCACCCAGGGCGTCGGTGGACATCCCGCGCAACCTCAGCGACAAGGAGTTGCAGCTGATCAAAAACAGCGGTGGCGTGGTGCAGGTGGTGGGCTTTCCTGCCTACCTGCGCCCCCTGAGCCAGCCGACCCAGGACAAGCTCAACGCCCTGCGCGCGCGCTTCGACCTGCCGCCCCTGCCGAACCTGGCGATGGCCCTGATGCCGGGCGACGCGATCATCGCCGCGTGGCCCGAACAGCGCTTCGGCCAATACGCCAGTGAGTTGTACGCAATTCTCGAAGAAGAACCCAAGGCAACCCTCAAGGACTGGGGGGACGCCATCGACTACACCGTGCGCAAGATCGGCATCGACCACGTCGGCATCGCTTCGGACTTCAACGACGGCGGTGGTCTGCAGGGTTGGGAGAACGTCGGCGAGGTGCGCAACGTCACCGCCGAACTGATCCAGCGCGGTTATTCCGAAGCCGATATCGCCAAGCTGTGGGGCGGCAACTTCCTGCGGGTATGGGAGCAGGTGCAAAAAGCCGCCAAACCCTTGCCCAACCGCGAAGTCAGCCCATGACCGACCGCCGCACCTTTCTCAAGCAGGCCGGCGTGTTTGCCGCCAGCCTGCCGCTGGGCGCCGCGCTGATGCCGCAGGTGCTGGCAGCCGCCACCAACGATCCCTGGACGGGATTGAAGCAGCTTTTCGACCAGGACCCGGATTACCTGCATTTTTCCAACTTTCTGGTGGCCTCGCACCCCAGGCCGGTGCGCGAGGCCATCGAGCGCTACCGCGCGCAGATCGACCGCAACCCCGGCCTGGCGATGGACTGGGACCTGCAGGAAACCTGGAAACGCGAAGGCCAGGTGCGTGAGTGGGCCGGTCGCTACCTGAACGCCACGCCGCCGCAGATCGCCCTGACCGGCAGCACATCCGAGGGGCTGGCGATGATTTACGGCGGGATCCAGGTGCGCGCCGACCAGGAAATCCTCACCACCGAGCATGAGCATTACGCAACACAGAACGTGCTGGATTTTCGCGTGCGCAAGGAAAGCACCCGGGTGCGCCGTATCCGCCTGTTCGACAGCGCCAGCCGTGTGTCCGTCGATGAAGTGTTGGGCAACATCCAGCGCAATATCCGCCCCAACACCCGCGTGCTGGGCATGACCTGGGTGCAGTCGGGCAGCGGGGTCAAATTGCCCATCGGCGAAATCGGCCAACTGGTGGATGAACACAACCGCCACCGTGACGACAGCGACCGCATCCTCTATGTGGTCGACGGCGTGCACGGCTTCGGCGTGGAAGACCTCGATTTCCCTGGCATGCATTGCGATTTTTTCATCGCCGGCACCCACAAGTGGATGTTCGGCCCGCGCGGTACCGGCCTGGTGTGCGCTCGCGATGCCCAGAACAGGTACGTCACGCCGATGGTGCCGACGTTCTCAGAAGACAAGGATTTCGCCACCACCATGACCCCCGGCGGCTACCACGCCTTCGAACATCGCTGGGCCGCCGACGAAGCGTTCAAGTTGCACCTGCAGCTGGGCAAGGCACCGGTGCAGGCGCGAATCCACGCACTCAACACCGAGCTTAAAGAGCAGTTGCTGGCGCATCGGCAGATCGAACTGGTCACGCCGCGCAGCCCGGAGTTATCGGCGGGCTTTACCTTCTTTCGGGTCAAGGGCCAGGACAGCGATGCAGTAGCGGCGCACATGCGGCAAAACCGTGTGGTGATCGACGCGGTGGACCGCGATGTCGGGCCGGTCATTCGCGCCGCCCCCGGCCTGCTCAACAGCTCGGCTGAAATCCAGCGCTTCATGGCGCTGCTGAGCCAGCGGCTGTGACCCCTTTTTTATTTGAACGAGACGCTCACATGATGCCCTTTCGACTCAAACCCCTGACCGCCCTGGCGCTCACCGCACTGTGCGGCGCCCTGCTCCCTGGCCTGGCCCAGGCGGCCGCACCGCAACCGGGCAAAGTTTTCAAGGACTGCAAGGACTGCCCGGAAATGGTGGTGCTGCCCGCCGGCACTTTCACCATGGGCACCCCGGAAGACGAAGTCGGCCGCGAGCCCGACGAAGGCCCAATGCATGCCGTGACCTTCGCCAAGCCCTTCGCCATGAGCCGCTTCCAGATCACCGCCGGCGAGTGGGACAGCTACGTGCGCCAGACCGGGGTAAAGATCGCCAATGGCGATGATCGCCCCGGCCGTGAATGCATCGCCAGCAAGCCGCGCTATCCCCAGGGGCCACGCCAGCCGGCCGTGTGCATGGACATGGGCGACATCAAGCGCTACGTGAGCTGGCTGTCGAAGAAAACCGGCCAGCAATACCACATGGTCAGCGAGGCTCAACGCGAATACGCCGCCCGCGCCGGCACCAGCGGGCCATTCCCCTTCCCGTTCGACGAAGGCAAGGGTTACAGCATCGCCCAGCACGCCAACACCTACGGCCCGGCGGACGGCTACAGCTATTCGTCGCCGGTGGGCAGCTACCCGCCGAATGCGTTTGGCCTGTATGACATGCACGGCAACGTGTACGAGCGGGTTGCCGATTGCGAGCACGCCAACTACATCGGCGCGCCGACTGACGGCAGTGCCTGGGTGGAGCCGAACTGTGAGGCCTACCAGATCCGCGGCAATGACTGGGGCGAAGCGCCGGTGTTTTCCCGCTCCGGCAACCGCAACAACATCTACCCGCAGACGCGCGGTGACTGGATTGGATTTCGGGTAGTGCGCGACCTCTAAGCCATACGCACATCCACTGTGGGAGGGGGCTTGCTCCCGATAGCGGTGATTCAGTCAATGCAGATGTCGACTGATACACCGCTATCGGGAGCAAGCCCCCTCCCACATTTTGGATTGCATTCAGCCCTTTTGGGCCAACAGCTCCAGTCCCTCATGCAACGCCGGGAACAGGCTGTTGTTGAAGTTGTTCCAGCGCAGTTCGAGGATCGTGTCTTCTGGTGAAATCTCGGTCTTCAATACGTCGTGGAACACTTCGCCGGAATCGATACCGTTATCCACATAGTGGAACGATGCACCGGTAAGGTACAGCGGCTCCGAAGGCGTGGTGGCCTTGGTCGCCCAGTCCACCACCGTCTGCCCGCGCGCGCCGTACAACGCGTTCCACGTGGCATAGGCACCACGGCGCTCGTAAGGCGATTCGATACGCGTGATACCCGGATGAATGTTCATGATGCGCCGCGCAAATGGCGCGCCTGGGCGTACCAGGTCATCGAGGATCACCAGCAAGCCATCCAGCACCACGATGTCAGCGTTCAATTCAACCAGCGTGTCATGCAGGCGCCGCTCGAAATCCTGCTTGCCGGCGATATGTTCGGCGCTGCCCCGTGGCAGGCGCCGATAGGTCGACGGCACGCTCAGCAGCAGGTCGTTGACCAACGCGCCCTGCACGCGCAAGTCGGCCGGGTACAGCCATTGGCGGCCAGGCTGGTAAGCGAACCCGTAATCGGCGACCAGCGCCTGATCCCGCGGGTTTTGCTCATCATCGTCATACACCACGCCGACCAGGTTGTAGGCGTCGCCCAGCGAGGTGTCGTTGAGCGAGCCCACTAGAAACTCCAGTACCGACTTCATGTAGCGCTCGTGGTCCTTGTAGGCCACTGGCTGCCCGGCCTTGTCGGCGGCGGCATTTCTCAGGGACCACACATACACCAGTTTCTTTTTCGTCATTGTCTCGCTCTCGCAGAAGGAATACGTACGGCGTGAATAGCCGTGCGCCTACCCAACAGGAACGAACCAGCCCACACGCAATTTATCCCTCGCCGGCACCGCCTGGCACGCCGGGCTAAATAGTCGCGCCGACACTTCGTTTGTCATGGGTAAGGGTCTGTGTGCCCAGCCCCTCTTTTCACTCTCCGGGATGTATTTATGACCGACCCCAAACGCGGCGCCTTCAACGGTTTGCTCGCCCTGCTGCGGCCCTTTCGCGCCATTGTGACGGTCTCCGTCGCCCTCGGCATGGTCGGCGGCCTGGCCATTACCCTGCTGCTGGCCACCATCAACAATGCGTTGCATTCGGCCGACGGCATGACCCAGGGCGTGGTGATGACCTTTGCCGCGTTGTGCGTGGTGGCGCTGCTCAGTTCGATCATTTCCGACATCGGCACCAACTACGTCGGGCAACGAATCATCGCCGCCCTGCGCAAGGACCTGGGCGAAAAGGTGCTGTCGGCGCCCATCGGGCAGATCGAACGGTATCGCTCGCACCGCCTGATCCCGGTGCTGACTCACGACGTCGACACCATCAGCGACTTTTCCTTCGCGTTCACACCCCTGGCCATCGCGGCCACGGTCACTCTCGGTTGCCTGGGCTACCTGGCCTACCTGTCCGTGCCGATGTTCCTGATGATGGTGGTGGCGATCATTATCGGCAGCGCCGTGCAATTTATCGCCGGCGGCAAAGGCATTCAGGGCTTCGACCTGGCGCGCAGCCATGAAGACGAGCTGCAGCGTTACTACAACGCGATCGCGTCCGGCGCCAAGGAACTGCGCATGCACCGGCCACGGCGGTTTCGCATGAACACCCATCGCATCCAGGAAACCGCCGACCGCATCAGCGATATCCAGGTGCGCTCGGTCAATATTTACATCCTCGCCAAGACGTTTGGTTCGATGCTGTTCTTCGTGGTCATCGGCCTGGCCCTGGCAATGCAGGCGTACAACCCCAACCCGGATCCGACCGTAATCACCGGGTTCGTGCTGGTGCTGCTGTACATGAAAGGCCCGTTGGAGCACCTGCTCGGTTACCTGCCCGTAGTCGGCAAGGCCAAGATTGCCTTTGGCCGCATCAGTGAGCTGTCGGAACGCTTCTCGTCGCCGGAACCGCACCTGTTGATGGACGACAGCGAAGCGCCAAAGCCGGTGGTCAACAGCCTGGAGCTGCGCGGCGTGAGCTACAGCCCGCCAGCGGTCGAAGGCAGCGAGCCGTTCCACCTGGGGCCGATCAACCTGAGCATCAAGCAAGGCGACATCGTGTTTATCGTCGGTGAGAACGGCAGCGGCAAGACCACTTTGATCAAGCTTTTATTGGGCCTGTACCCACCCCAGGCCGGCGAGATTCGCCTGAACGGCGAAGCGGTCACCGACCCGGAACGCGACGACTACCGCCAGTTGTTCACCACGGTATTTTCCGACTACTACCTGTTCGACGACCTGGTGCAAGGCAGCGCCACCCAGTCCCTGGACAGCGCCACTAAATACCTGGAACGCCTGGAAATCGCGCACAAGGTCAGTGTCAAGGACGGTGTGTTCAGCACCACCGACCTCTCCACCGGCCAGCGCAAGCGCCTGGCCTTGGTCAACGCCTGGCTGGAAGAACGCCCGGTGCTGGTGTTCGACGAATGGGCCGCCGACCAGGACCCCGCCTTCCGCCGAATCTTCTACACCGAGCTGTTGCCGGACCTCAAGCGCCTGGGCAAGACCATCATCGTGATCAGCCACGACGACCGTTACTTCGACATCGCCGATCAACTGGTGCGCCTGCGCGCCGGCCAAGTGGTGCACGAGATGGAACCGGCGTGAATTTTATTTTCCGGTTTTTCGAGGTAGGAACGTCTCACTAGTGGTAATGAGAATTAACCTCAATAGATACGTATAACTGCCCACTTAAAACCTAGAAGAGAAAGCATCCATGCCAGCACGACTCGGTCTCAGCCCCCTGAGCAAAGTGTTATCCATGCGCAGGGCCCTGAACATGAACCTTCTTCCGAGTGCCCTGGCACTGGCGGTGTCGCTGCCGATTGCAGGCTATGTACAGGCCCAGGAGATCGAGTTGAACATTCCTGCCCAGCCGCTGGGGAGCGCGCTGCAGGAATTCGGGCGCCAGACCAATGTGCAAGTGTTGTACAGCCCTGGCGATGTGCAGGGTAAGAACAGCCGGGCCATCAAGGGCAAGCTGCAGCCGCAGCAGGCCATCGATGCATTGCTGGCAGGCAGCCAGACCACCTACAGCCTCAACGGCAATACCTTGACCGTGGCTGCTGCCAGCGCGGGTGGCGGGCTGGAGCTGAGCCCGACCCAGGTAACCGGCAACATGCTGGGCAACGTTACCGAAAATACCGGTTCCTATACGCCAGGCTCCATCGCAACCGCAACGCGCCTGGTCCTGACGCCGAAGGAAACCCCGCAATCGGTGACCGTGGTCACGCGTCAGCACATGGACGACTTCGGCCTGAACAGTGTGGACGACGTGATGCGCCACACACCGGGCATCACCGTTTCCGCGTTCGACACCGAGCGCAGCAATTACTACGCCCGTGGCTTCTCCATCAACAATTTCCAATATGACGGCATCCCGTCCACCGCACGCAATGTGGCGTACTCCGCAGGGAATACCCTGAGCGACATGGCGATCTACGACCGGGTCGAAGTGCTCAAGGGCGCAACCGGCCTGCTGACCGGCGCCGGTTCGCTGGGTGCAACCATCAACCTTGTACGCAAGAAACCGACCGCCGAGTTCCAGGGCCATGCCACGCTGGGTGCTGGTTCCTGGGACAACTACCGCAGCGAGCTGGATGTCAGCGGCCCACTGACCGAAACCGGCAATATCCGGGGCCGGGCCGTCGCCGCCTACCAGGACAAACACTCGTTCATGGACCGCTACGAGCGCAAAAGCCCGACGTACTACGGCATCATGGAGTTCGACCTGTCTCCTGACACCCTGCTGACAGTGGGCGGTGATTATCAGGACAGCCTACCGAAAGGTTCGTCCTGGTCGGGCAGCTTCCCACTGATTGACGCCCAGGGTAATCGCAACAACGTCAAGCGCTCGTTCAACAACGCCGCCGACTGGAGCAGCTGGGAGCAGTACACACGCACCGTCTTCGCCATGGTGGAGCACGACCTGGGTGACGGCTGGGTTACCAAGCTGCAACTGGACCACAAGATCAACGGTTATCACGCGTTGATGGGTTCCATCCAGGGCGATACCCCGGCATTGGATGGTACGTCACAGCTCACCTCGGGCAAATACACCGGCGAAACCGTCAGCGATTCCGCCGACGCGTATGTCAGCGGCCCTTTCAGCCTGGGTGGCCGCGAGCATGAGCTGGTATTCGGTGGTTCCATCAGCTCCTCGGAATGGAATGGCAACGGGTACTGGAACCTCGCTCCTAACCTGGTGGACTTCAACAACTGGCACGGCAATGCTCCTCAACCGGATTGGGGCAGGCCGCAATCGAAAATCGACGACACCGTTCGCCAGACCGGGATGTACATGACGACCCGCCTGAGCCTCACCGACGACCTCAAGCTGCTGCTGGGTGGTCGGGTGGTCAACTATACGGTGACGGGCAACAACCCGAGCTATCGCGAGTCGGGGCGTTTCGTACCTTATGTCGGTGCGGTGTACGACCTGAACGACACCTACTCGGTTTACGCCAGTTACACCGATATCTTCATGCCTCAGGAAAGCTACAACCGCGACAGGGATAACAAGCTGCTTGAACCGGACGAAGGCCAGAACTGGGAGCTGGGTGTAAAGGCAGACTTCCTGGACGGTCGTGTAAACGCCAGCGCAGCCTACTTCGAGATCCACGAAGACAACCGTTCCGTTTCGGACGACGACTACAACAACCTCAAGCCTACCCCTCGAACTATGCGTTCAAAGGTACCCAGGCGGTGACCAAGGGTTATGAAGTGGAGATGTCCGGCGAACTGGCTCCGGGATGGCAACTCCAGGCCGGCTATACCCACAAGATCGTGCGCGACGACAAAGATGTGAAAATTTCCACCTTCGAACCGGAAGATCAGGTCAGCCTCTACACCACGTACAAACTCAAGGGCAACCTGGACAAGTTGACTGTCGGCGGTGGTGCTCGCTGGCAGAGCGTGGCCTGGCAGGACATCTACAACTCTCCCCGTGAAGGCTACGAAGAGTTCTCTCAAGAATCGTACTGGCTGGTGGACGCGATGGCCCGTTATCAGTTCACTAAAAACGTGTCGACCACGCTGAACATCAACAACATTTTCGACAAGTCCTACTACACCAACATCGGCTTCTATAACTCTGCTGCCTACGGCGAACCCCGTAACTTCATGCTCAGCACCCGCTGGGACTTCTAAGGCGCCTCATCAGCCGCCCCGATGCGGCTGACGGTTGCACTCCAAACGCCCCGGGGCATTCACTGCCCGGGGCGTTTTAGTGTGTGAAGATCGTTCCCACGCTCCGGCGTGGGAATGCAGCCCGTGATGCTCCGCGTCACCTGCGCTCGTCGCTCGGATATGCAGCGGTTGGCGGGGGCTTTTTTCATGGAGGGCGCGCCTCAGGCCATCGCTGCGGCGAAGCTACGGATGAACTGCGCGTTATCGATCAACCGGTCGTGGCTGGTCTCGATCAGCACCGAGCGCTCGACCTCTGAATGCTCGGTGACCTCCAGCATGCTTGCCTCGATCAGCTGATGATGCACCCCGGTACGGCTCAAGGCTGCCCACCAGCAACTGATCGGTGCCTTGATCGCCTTGAAGTCGGCATCGCGCAAGCGCTCACCCAAAATGCGGTCGACCTCCCAGGAAATCTGCGCTTCCTGGCCATTGAGCAATTCCTCCTTGAGCTCGAGGAAGCGCTCGCCCAGAGTCTGCTCGGCCCAGCGGCTGAACGCGGCCCACCGCTCGCCGTCCTCAGCCTCTGCACATTGCAGCGCCGACCACTGGGCGTAAATCTGCTCGGAGAAATCCGGGAACATCACCCCAGCAGCTCCACACGTCGCTCATTGGCAGAAATGTCGCGCTCATCGACCATCACCGCAGTATCCCAGAACGGCTTGAGCCACTGGGGCGGTGACGCATCGATCCAGCCGACGCACTCGACCTGCCGGCCCGCTTGCTCCAGGCCATAGGCGACTTCCATCGCCAAATTGCCGCCCAAAGACCAGCCGGCCAGACGGAACGGCCCCTCGGGTTGCGCCTTCAACAATTGCGCGGTGTAGTCTTCGACCATTTCAGCCCACGCAGGCACCTCGCTACCCTTTTCGGCCAGTGCGCGACACATGACCCCCAGCACCGGCCGCTGCTCGCGCAACGCCAGGGCTATCGCCTTGTAGCAATGCACCGAGCCATAGCTGGGATGAAAGAGATACAACGGAGTCCCTCGGGTTTGACTATTGAGCCTCACGATCAACGACGTGTCGGCACTTCCCTCCAGGCACATCGCCTGTGCGGCCACGGTCGGGTTGAGCATCAACTGACTCACCGACAAATCCACGCCGACGGCCTTGCGGATGCGCTCCTTGAGCATCAGCACCAACAACGAATGCCCACCCAACTCGAAGAAATTGTCTTCGACGCCCACCTGTTCAAGCTCCAGCACCTCGCTCCAGACGGTCACGAGCGTCTGCTCCAGTGGGCTGCGCGCTGCGACGAAGTGCCGTTCATACACGCTGGCATCCGGCGCGGGCAAGGCCTTGCGGTCCAGCTTGCCATTCGGGCTCAACGGCATCTGGTCCAGCAGCACCCACTGCGCAGGGACCATGTACTCCGGCATATGCGCCAGCAAGTGAATGTTCAAGGCATCACGCCACGCCTGCGTCGAGTCCTGCAGCACCAGGTAGCCAACGAGGTACTTTCCTTCATGCACTTGCACCGAGGCCTCGCGCACCAGCGGATGCTCCAGCAACCGTGCCTCGATTTCCCCCAGTTCTATGCGTAAACCGCGCAGTTTGACTTGATGGTCCAGCCGACCGATGTATTCGATCACGCCATCCATACGCTGGCGTACCCGGTCCCCGGTGCGATACAACCGCGAGCCCGGCTGGAACGGGCATGGTACGAAACGCTCTGCGGTGAGGCTGGGCCGCCGATGGTAACTGCGTGCCAGCCCGACCCCACCCAGGTACAACTCGCCGGCAACACCGGGCGCGACTGGCTGCAACTGCGCATCCAGCACATGCGTGCGCAGGTTGGCAATCGGTCGACCAATCGGCACGCTGTCGCGATGCTCGTCGACACATGTCCAGTGAGTCACATCAATGGCAGCTTCGGTCGGTCCATACAGGTTGAACAAGCCCGCGTCAGGCAGCTTGGCGAACACCTGCTGCTGCGCGTCCACCGGCAGGGCTTCGCCACTGCAAATGATGCGTTGCAGCCCCTGACAACTGGCCACCTTCGAATCCTGGAGGAAAGCTTGCAGCATCGAGGGCACGAAATGCAGGGTGGTCACTTGCTGGCGATTGATCAACTCGACCAATCGTGAGGGGTCCCGATGATCCCCAGGTGCCGCCACCACCAGCCGAGCCCCCGTTATCAAGGGCCAGAAGAACTCCCATACCGACACGTCGAAACTGAACGGGGTTTTCTGCAGCACCGTATCTTCGGCGCCGAGTGCATAAGCCTGTTGCATCCAGAGCAATCGGTTGGTCAACGCGCAGTGGCGGTTGCCTGCCCCCTTCGGCTGCCCGGTGGAGCCGGAGGTGTAAATGACGTAAGCCAGGTTTTCCGCATCCACCGCAACATCAGGATTGGTATCGGCATATCCGCTCAGCCAGAGATCACCAGGTTCCACCGCCAGGCAGTGCGATGGATCGCTGACTGGCAGTGCCTGCAACAGGTGCGCCTGAGTCAGCAGCAGCTGTGCCTGGCTGTCTTGCAGCATGTAGGCCAGGCGCTCGCGCGGGTAGTCTGGATCCAGCGGCACATAGGCGCCACCCGCCTTGAGCACAGCCAGAAGCGCGACGACCATTTCAATCGAGCGCTCCATTGCCACACCCACTAGCACGTCCGGCGCAACACCGGCCTGGATCAGGCGGTGCGCCAAGCGATTGGCTCGGGCATTGAGCTGCGCATAACTGAGCGCCTGCGCGGCAAACATCACTGCCTGGGCATCCGGCGTGCACCGGACTTGAGCTTCGAACATCTGCTGCACGGTCTGCTGCAACGGATAAGCCTGCGCCGTGTCGTTCCACTGTTCGACCATTAGCTGCTCTTCCAGGGGTTCAAACAGCGGTAACTGAGCGACCCGTTGATGCGGGTCACCCAACATGGCCTGCAACAGGTTCTGCCAATGACGCGCCATGCGTCTGGCCGTAGCGACGTCGAACAGGTCGGTGGCATAGGTCAACGTCGCCGATAGCCCATCGACGGTTTCCTGGGTATCCAGGCTCAGATCGAACTGCGCGGTCTGCGTGCCCCAATCCAACCCCTCTACCTTCAGATCGGGCAGTTGCTGGCCGCGACTGGCCAGGCGGGCTTCGCTCTGATGATTGAACATCACTTGGAACAACGGGTTATGGCTCAAGCTGCGCTCAGGTTGCAGCGCTTCGACCAACTGCTCGAACGGCAAGTCCTGATGGCTTTGGGCGTCGAGCGCCCGGTGCTTGGCCTGCTGCAACAATTGGGTGACCGTCAGTTGCGGATCAATATCGCCCTTGAGCACCTGGGTATTGACGAAAAACCCCACCAGGCGTTCGGTCTCGACCCGGCTACGATTGGCGATTGGCACACCAACGCGAATATCCTGCTGCCCGGTATAACGGTGCAGCAGCGCCTGGAACGAGGCCAGCAGCACAGTGAACAGCGTGACATTCTCACGCTGTGCCAGCCCCTTGAGCCCTGCCACCAACGCCGGGGCAAAGCTGAGCGCCAGGCTGGCGCCACGGAAGCTCTGTACCGACGGCCGCGGCCGATCAAACGGTAGCTCCAGCACGGGCTGCTCATCGCCCAGCAACGCCTGCCAGTAGCGCAGCTGACGAATGCGTTCTCCCCCTGCCATCCAGTCACGCTGCCACTGGGCATAATCGGCGTATTGAATCGACAGTGCCGGCAGTTGCAAATCCTGGCCTTGGCTATAAGCGGCGTATAACTGCACCAGCTCATCCACCATGACTTGCATCGACCAGCCATCGGAAACGATGTGGTGCTGCACCAGCACTAGGACATGGTCGTCTTCGGCGACCCGCAACAAGGTGACGCGTAGCAGCGGCCCTTGCTGTAGATCGAAGGGCCGTGCAATTTCAGCCTCGACCAGACGCTGCAAATCGCTTTCATTGGCCGGTGCATGGACGATGTCCACGGCACCCGCTTCGCGGATCACTTGAAAGGCGCGCCCTGCTTCCTGGTACACCTGAGTGCGCAAGCTTTCGTGGCGCGCAACCAGACGCTCGAAGGCGCGTTGCAGGGCGCTTGGGTCCAGCCAGCCGCGTAGACGCAACGTGCTGGGTAGATGGTAGGCCGCACTGCGCGGGTCCAATTGCCAGAGAAACCACTGCCGCTCCTGGGCATAAGACAGCGCCAATGGCTGCTCACGGCTGACCGGCAGAATGGGCGGTGCGCTCGCCGCAGACGCTTGCAGGTCGCCCAGCATCTCGACAAAACCCTGCAGCCGCGGTTGTTCAAACAATGTCCTCAGGGGGACTTCCCGATCCAATAGCTGACGCAAGCGGGACACCACTTGCATCGCCAACAATGAGTGACCGCCCGACTCGAAGAAATGATCGGCCAGGCCTACCCGCTCCACGCCCAGGATCTCGGCCCAGATGCTGGCTACTTGCTGTTCCAGCTCACTCTGCGGCGCCACATACACCTGCTGCATCAGGCTCACATCCGGCAACGGCAGGCCCTTGCGGTCGAGTTTGCCGTTGGGGGTCAGCGGCATGCGTTCGAGGAACATCAGGTGCGTGGGCACCATGTAGTCCGGCAAACGGGTTTTCAGGGCGCGGCGCAGGGCTTCGCGGCCGTTGGCTTGGGCGACGGCATCGTCGAGCAGGGCCGGGTCCAGCGGCACCACGTAGGCCACCAACTGCTTGCCGGTCGGGCCTTCCTGGGCCACCACCACGGTTTCGCCGACGCTGTCCTGTTCACGCAAACGCGCTTCGATTTCGCCCAGTTCGATACGAAAACCACGGATTTTCACCTGGTGATCGACGCGGCCGAGGTAGTCCACCACGCCATCCGCACGCCCACGGGTCAGGTCGCCGCTGCGATATACGCGGCTGCCGGGCTTGCCGAACGGGTCCGGCACGAAACGTTCGGCGGTCAACCCCGGACGCTCCAGGTAACCCCGCGCTACGCCCTCGCCGCCCAGGTACAACTCGCCGGCCACGCCGATGGGTTGCAGATTGAGCTGGGCATCGAGCACGTAGCCGCTGCGGTTGCCGAGCAAGGTGCCGATGGGCGCGTAAACGGCGCCGCAAGGGTCGCCCTTGCGCGCCTTCCACAGCAGCGGCGTGACCACGGTTTCGGTGGGGCCATAACCGTTGAACAGATAGGTCGGCTTGAGTGCGCGCCAGGCCAGGTCATAGCTGGCCTGCGCCACCGCATCACCGCCGAAGCAGTACACGCGCACCGCCGGTGGGTTGCCGTCGCGTTCGGCATGTTCAGCCAGTTGTTGCAGGTACACCGGTGGGAACACCGCCATGGTCACGTGGTGGCGGTGCATCTGCGCGTAGGTGTATTCCGGCAACCACAGGCTGTCGTCACGGATCAGCACGCTGGCGCCGTTGATCAGCGGGTGCATCCAGCCTTCGTGGGCACCGTCGAAGGCGAACGACATGAAGTGCAGTTCGCAGTCGGCCGGGCTGGTTTCATAGCGCTCGCCGGTGGCGATGATGTGCGCTACCAACGGCCCGTGGGGCACCGCCACGCCCTTGGGCATGCCGGTGGAGCCGGAGGTGTAGATCACGTAGGCGAGGTTGTCGGCGTGCAGTACCACATTCGGCGCCGCGTCACACTCGTCGCACCCGGCCAGTAGCTGGTCCACCGCCAGGGCGTGCAGGCCGTCCGGGATCGGCAGGCGGTGTTGCACCGCCGAGTGGGTCAGCAGCAGCCGCGAGCGACTGTCCTGCATCATGTACAGCAGGCGGTCACGCGGGTATTCGATATCCAGCGGTACGTACACGCCCCCGGCCTTCAGCACGGCGAGGAAGGCCACCATGATCTCGGCGCTGCGCGGCATGGCGATGGCCACCCGCACTTCCGGGCCGACGCCACGGGCGATCAGCGCATGGGCCAGGCGGTTGGCCTGGCGCTCCAACTGGCCGTAGGTGAGTTGCTCGTCCGCAAACTTCACCGCCACCGCCTCCGGCGTCTCGCGGGCGCGGTCGGCCACCAATTCATGCACCAGCCGCTGGGCCGAGAAGCCGGATTCAGTACGGTCCCACAGTTGCAGGATCTGTTGCTGCTCGGCGGCGTCCAGCAGGCTCAACTGGCCGAGCTGCTGCCCAGGGTTGGCGACCATGCCCTGCAACAGGTTCTGCCAGTGGCGCGCCATACGCTGCACGGTGCTGGCTTCGAACAGGTCCTGGGCATACCCCAGGGTGGCCCAGATACCTTCGGTGGACTCCTGGATATCCAGGTCCAGGTCGAAATGCGCGGTCTTGCTTTGCCACTCCAGCCCTTCGACCAGAAGTTGCGGCAATTGCTGCTGGACCTGGGCCTGGCCGACGTCGGTCTGGTGGTTGAACATCACCTGGAACAACGGGTTGTGGCTCAGGCTGCGCTCCGGTTGAAGGGCTTCCACCAGCTGTTCGAACGGCAGGTCCTGGTGGGCCTGGGCTTCCAATGCGCGCTGGCGGGTATGTTGCAACAGCTGCTCGACGCTCATCTGGCTGTGCAGCTCGGCCTTGAGCACCTGGGTGTTGACGAAGAAACCTATGAGACGCTCGGTTTCGCTGCGATTGCGGTTGGCGATGGGCACGCCGACGCGGATGTCTTCCTGGCCGCTGTAGCGATGCAGCAAGGTCTGGAACGACGCGAGCAGCAACATGAACAGGGTCACGCCCTGTTGCTGGGCCAAGGCCTTGAGATTGTGGCTCAGTTCGGGGGCCAGTTCGAAGGCCAGGCGCGCGCCACGGTGGCTTTGCACGGCCGGGCGCGGGTGGTCGAACGGCAGTTCCAGCACGCTTTGCGCACCGCCGAGCCGCTCGCGCCAGTACGCCAGCTGGCGGTCCTTTTCGCCCGCCTCCATCCAGTTGCGCTGCCACACGGCGTAGTCGGCGTACTGGATCGGCAGCGCCGGCAATTGCACATCAAAGCCTTGGCTGTAGCCCGCATACAGCTGCACCAGTTCCTCGACTATCAACTGCATCGACCAGCCATCGGAGACGATGTGATGCTGCACCAGCACCAGCACATGCTCATCCGCGGCCAGGCGCAGCAGCGACACGCGCAGCAACGGGCCGCGCTCGAGGTCGAACGGCTGCGCGATCAGCGCCTCGACCTGGGCCTTGAGTTCGGCTTCGTCGACCTCGGCGTGCGCGATCTGCAACGACGCCTGCGGCTCGATCACTTGAACCGTGCGTGCGTGATCCTGGCGCAGATACGTGCGCAGGCTTTCATGCCGGGCCAGCAACGCATCAAAGCTGCGCTGCAGCGCGTCCAGGTCCAACTGCCCTTTCAGGCGCAGCGCACTGGGGATGTGGTACGCGGCGCTGTGGGGTTCCAATTGCCAGAGAAACCACTGGCGCTCCTGGGCGTAGGACAGCGGCAAGGGGTGCTCGCGCCCAGTCGGCAATAAGGCTGGCGCGGCCAGCATTTGGCTGTCCTGGGCCTGTAATGCCGCGACAAATGCGTCCAATCGCGGGTACTCGAACAGCGCCTTGAGCGGCACCTCCAGCTGCAATGCCTGGCGAATGCGCGACACCACTTGCATCGCCAGCAACGAATGCCCGCCCAGTTCGAAGAAATGCTGGTTCAAACCGACCTTCTCGACACCGAGAATATCCGCCCAGACCGAGGCGATCTGTTGCTGCAACGGCGTGACCGGCGCCAGCCAGCCCGGTTGCGCCGCGTTGGCGTCGGGCTTGGGCAGGGCCTGGCGGTCCAGCTTGCCGTTGGGGTTGAGCGGCATGCGCTCGAGGAAGATCAGGTGCGCCGGCACCATGTAATCCGGCAGGTGTGCGCGCAAGGTGGTCAGCAAGTGCTCGCCGGTGTTTTCGCGCTCGGCCTCGCTCAACGGCTGCGCGGGCACCAGATAGGCCAGCAGCTGATTGTCAGCCGCCAGCAACAGCGCTTCTCGCACGCTGTCCTGGGCCAGCAGCAAGGTTTCGATCTCGCCCAGTTCGATGCGGAACCCGCGAATCTTCACCTGATGATCGACCCGCCCGACGTACTCCACCACCCCATCGGCGCGATAACGCGCCAGGTCGCCGGTGCGATAAAGCCGCTCGCCGCAGGCGTTGAACGGGTTGGCCACAAAACGCTCGGCGGTCAGGCCCGGACGCTGCAGATAAGCGCTGGCCAGGCCGCTGGCGCTGGCAATGTAGAGTTCGCCCACGGCACCGATCGGCAACAGGTTCAGGTCGCGATCGAGCACCAACAAGCCACGCCCAGGCACTGCGCGGCCAATGGGGCTGGCGGTGACGCCGCTGATGACGTTGGGGTCAGTGCAGTCCAGCACGCTGGAGACCACGGTGGCCTCGGTCGGCCCATAGGTGTTGAGCAGCCGCACATGCCCCAGGCCGGCCCGTTGCCACAACAGCGGGCCGTCCAACGGCATGGCTTCGCCGCCGATATGCACCTGGCGCAAGGCGCCGTAAGGCCGCGAGCCCGCCGCCAGGCAATCCTGCAAAAACAGCTTCCAGTACGCCGTGGGCAAATCGGCCAGGGTGATGCCCTGCGCGATGATCTGCCGGTACAGCTCGGCGCCGTCCCACAGCTGCGGGCCGCGCAGCACCACCGTGGCGCCGAGGGTCAGGGCCGGGTACAACTGCTCGATGAAGCCGTCGAAGTTCAGGGTGGCGAACTGCAACACCCGATCCTGCGCGACCAGGTGCGAGTACTCGGCCGCAATGCCGGCGAACTCACTCAACGCCGCGTGGCTGATGGCAACGCCCTTGGGCTTGCCGGTGGAGCCCGAGGTGTAGATCACATAGGCCAGGCTTTGCGGCTCAAAGTCGCCGGGTGGATTGTGGTCTGCGCACAACGCCAACGGCGCCTGGGCAAGGTCGATCGCCACGGCGTCTACCTGCGCCGGCAATGGCAGGCGCTCGCGCAGGTGCGACTGGGTCAACACCAGGCGCACGCCGCTGTCTTCGAGCATATGCAGCAGACGCTCGCGCGGGTACTCGGGGTCCAGCGGCACGTAGGCGGCGCCGGTCTTGAGCACCGCCAGCAAGCTCACCACCATGGCAAAGGAGCGCTCCACGGCGATCCCGACCAATGCGTGCGGGCCTACGCCCTGTGCCATCAGGTAGTGCGCCAGGCGGTTGGCCTGGCGGTTCAACTCGCCGTAGCTGAGGGTTTGATCATCCAGGGCCAGGGCCTGGCGTTCAGGCTGCTCGGCGGCCTGGGCCTCGAACAAGTGGTGCACGCCTTGCAATGCACGGGCGCAGGCCGGGGCATTCCAGTCCTGGAGCATGCGCTGCTGCTCGGCGGCCCCCAGCATCGGCAGCTCGGCCAGACGGCTGCGCGGCGCGCTGACCAGCGCCTGCAACAGCTGCTGCCAGTGCTGCGCCAGGCGCTCGATGGTCGCGGCGTCGAGCAGGTCGGTGGCGTAGCTCAACGCCGCCCACAGCCCGTCGGCTGACTCGTGGGTATCCAGGCTCAGGTCGAAATGCGTGGTCTGGCTGTCCCAGTCCAGCTCCACCACGCGCAGACCCGGCAATGCCTGGCCGTCGCGCGCGCCCTGGGCGTCGGTCTGATGGTTGAACATCACCTGGAACAACGGGTTATGGCTCAGGCTGCGCTCAGGCGAAAGCGCCACTACCAACTGCTCAAACGGCAGGTCCTGGTGGGCCTGGGCCTCCAGGGCGCGCTGCTTGGTCTGTTGCAGCAGCTCGACAAAACTCATCTGCCCGTCCAGGTCAGCCTTGAGCACCTGGGTGTTGACGAAAAACCCGATCAGCCGCTCGGTTTCGACGCGGTTGCGGTTGGCAATCGGCACGCCAATGCGTATGTCCGACTGCCCGCTGTAGCGATACAACAGGGTCTGGAACGACGCGAGCAGCAGCATGAACGGGGTGACGCCCTCCTGCTGGGCCAGGCGCTTGAGGCCGGCGACCAGCTCGGGTTGCAGATGCACCTGCAAGCTCGCGCCGCGATGGCTTTGCTGCGCCGGGCGCGGACGGTCCAGCGGCAACTCCAGCACCGGTTGTTCACCGCCCAGCAGCGCCTGCCAATAGGCCAGTTGCCGCGCCCGCTCCCCCGCTTCCATCCAGCCGCGCTGCCACAGGGCGTAGTCGGCGTACTGGATCGGCAGTTCCGGCAGTTGCAGGTCCTGGCCTTGGCTGTAGGCGGCATACAACTGCACCAGCTCTTCGACCATCACCTGCATCGACCAACCATCGGACACGATGTGGTGCTGCACCATCACCAGCACATGGTCATCTTCAGCCAGTTGCAACAGGGTCACGCGCAGCAGCGGCGCCTGGAGCAGATCGAAAGGCTGGGCCACCTCCGCTTCCACGCGCGCCATCAGCTGCGCTTCATCGATCTGCGCCTGCTGGATGTGCACCCGCGCCTCGGGCAGCACGGCCTGGCGCACCTGCTCACCGTCCTCGATCAGTTGCGTGCGCAAACTTTCGTGGCGGGCCAACAGGCTGTCGAAGCTGCGCTGCAGGGCCGCCAGGTCCAGCCGCCCCTGCAAGCGCAAGGCGCCGGGGATGTGGTAAGTGGCGCTGTCGGGGTCCAGTTGCCAGAGAAACCACTGGCGTTCCTGGGCGTAGGACAACGGCACTGTGGCGCTGTCGTGACGCGTCGGGGCAATCGGCAGTTGAGCGAAACTCATGCCCCGGCCCTGCAGACGCTGATAGAACTGCTGGCGTTGTTCCAGAGGCAGGCGAAGAAAGCGCGACACCAGGTCGATGTTAGGGTTGGAAAGCATGGTTCAAATCGCCTCTAGTTCGCTCAAAAAGTCACGAAGATCATCAAAATCTTCCGCGCTGCCGGCGCGGAAGGTGGCTGCGGCCTGCACGTAGGCACGCAGCGATTCGGTCTGGAACAGTTCCATCAGCGGTACGTCCAGGCCCAGCTCGGCCTGGACCCGCGAGGTGATCTGGATGGCCAGCAAGGAATGCCCGCCGACTTCGAAGAAGTTGTCGTTCAGGCCCACTTGCGGCAGGTGCAGCACGTCGGCCCAGATCGCGGCGATGTGCTGCTCCAGTTCGGTTTGCGGCGCCACGTAGCGTTGCTGCATCTGGCTGGCGTCCGGCAACGGCAGGCCCTTGCGGTCGAGCTTGCCGTTGGGGGTCAACGGCATCTGCGCGAGGAACACGAAGTGCGCCGGCACCATGTAATCCGGCAGGCCGCTTTTCAGGGCGCGGCGCAGGGTGTCGCGGAATTCGGCTTGGTCGGCCAGGCCGGCATCGGCAGGGACGACATACGCCACCAACTGCTTGCCGGTCGGGCCGTCCTGGGCCACCACCACGGTTTCGCCGACGCTGTCCTGTTCACGCAAACGCGCTTCAATTTCGCCCAGTTCGATACGGAAGCCGCGGATCTTGACCTGGTGGTCGACACGGCCGAGGTAGTCCACTACCCCGTCCGCGCGCCCACGGGTCAGGTCGCCGCTGCGGTACACGCGGCTGCCGGGCTTGCCGAACGGGTCCGGCACGAATCGTTCGGCGGTCAACGCCGGGCGTTCCAGATAACCCCGCGCCACGCCCTCGCCGCCCAGGTACAACTCGCCGGCCACGCCGATGGGTTGCAGATTGAGCTGGGCATCGAGCACGTAGCCGCTGCGGTTGCCGAGCAAGGTGCCGATGGGCGCGTAAACGGCGCCGCAAGGGTCGCCCTTGCGCGCCTTCCACAGCAGCGGCGTGACCACGGTTTCGGTGGGGCCATAACCGTTGAACAGATAGGTCGGCTTGAGTGCGCGCCAGGCCAGGTCATAGCTGGCCTGCGCCACCGCATCACCGCCGAAGCAGTACACGCGCACCGCCGGTGGGTTGCCGTCGCGTTCGGCATGTTCAGCCAGTTGTTGCAGGTACACCGGTGGGAACACCGCCATGGTCACGTGGTGGCGGTGCATCTGCGCGTAGGTGTATTCCGGCAACCACAGGCTGTCGTCACGGATCAGCACGCTGGCGCCGTTGATCAGCGGGTGCATCCAGCCTTCGTGGGCACCGTCGAAGGCGAACGACATGAAGTGCAGTTCGCAGTCGGCCGGGCTGGTTTCATAGCGCTCGCCAGTGGCGATGATGTGCGCTACCAACGGCCCGTGGGACACCGCCACGCCCTTGGGCATGCCGGTGGAACCGGAGGTGTAGATCACGTAGGCGAGGTTGTCGGCGTGCAGAACCACGTTCGGCGCGGTGTCGCTGAGGTGTGCCCATTGCTCGGTAGCGTCAATCGCCAAGGTCTCCAGCCCCTCCGGAATCGGCAATTGCGCCAATGCCTGAGTATGGCTGAGCAGCAGTTGCGCCCGGCTGTCCTGCATCATGTACAGCAGGCGATCACGCGGGTATTCGATATCCAATGGCACGTACACGCCCCCAGCCTTCAGCACGGCGAGGAAGGCCACCATTATCTCGGCGCTGCGCGGCATGGCGATGGCCACCCGCACTTCCGGGCCGACGCCACGGGCGATCAGCCCATGGGCCAGGCGGTTGGCCTGGGCGTCGAGCTCAGCGTAACTCAGGGTTTGCGCATCGAACTTCACCGCCACTGCATCCGGGGTTTGCCGCGCACGGTCAGCGACCAGCTCATGCACCAGGCGCTGGGCCGAGTAGCCGGATTCGGTACGGTCCCACAGTTGCAGGATGTGTTGCTGCTCGGCGGCGTCCAGCAGGTGCAACTGGCCAACGGATTGATGTGGATCAGCGACCATCGCCTGCAGCAGGTTCTGCCAATGCGCCGCCATGCGCGCGATGGTGGCGGGCGTAAACAGGTCGGTGGCGTAGCTCAGGGAGGCATGCAGCGCCGTCGGGCTTTCTTCGACGTCCAGCGCCAGGTCGAACTGGGCCACGCCTTCGTCCCAACTCAGCACTTCGATGTGCAGGTCGGTCAGCTGCTGCAACTGGCTTGCAGCGGACGTCACGCGGTGGTTGAACAGCACTTGGAACAGTGGGCTCAGGCTGAGGCTGCGCTCCGGTTGGAGCGCCTGCACCAGTTGTTCGAACGGCAGGTCCTGATGGGCCTGGGCGTCCAGGGAGCGCTGGCGCACCTGGCGCAACAGCTGCT
This sequence comes from Pseudomonas sp. R4-39-08, assembly GCF_003852275.1. Lineage (NCBI taxonomy): Bacteria > Pseudomonadati > Pseudomonadota > Gammaproteobacteria > Pseudomonadales > Pseudomonadaceae > Pseudomonas > Pseudomonas sp. R4-39-08. The sequence goes on along the minus strand of NZ_CP027733.1, from coordinate 2,565,781 downwards.
CGACGCTCATCTGCCCGTGCAGATCGGCCTTGAGCACTTGGGTGTTGACGAAGAACCCGATCAAACCCTCGGTTTCCAGGCGGTTGCGGTTAGCAACCGGGACGCCGACGCGCACATCTTCCTGGCCGCTGTAGCGGTGTAACAGCGCCTGATAGGACGCCAGCAGCACCATCGGCAGCGTGACGCCAACGTTATGCGCCAAGGTGCGCAGGCCGTCCAGCAGCCCTGGCGCCAACTCGATGCCCAGGCGTGCGCCGCGATGGCTTGGCAGCGCCGGGCGCGGGTAGTCGAACGGCAGCTCCAGCACCGGTTGCTCGCCGCCCAACTGCTCGCGCCAGTAAGCCAGTTGACGCGCCTGCTCACCGACCTCCATCCACTGGCGTTGCCACACGGCATAGTCGGCGTACTGGATCGGCAATGCCGGCAGGTGCGGCGTGTGCCCCTGGCTGAACGCGGCGTACAGCTGCACCAGTTCCTCGACCATCAGCTGCATCGACCAGCCATCGGATACGATGTGGTGCTGCACCAGCACCAGCACATGGTCGTCCTCAGCCAGGCGCAGCAACTTGACCCGCAACAGCGGCCCGCGCAGTAAATCGAAGGGCCGTGCGACCTCGGCCGCCACAGCGCCCTTGAGGTCGGCGTAGGCACAGGCGCCCCGGTCGATATCGATCAGGCCGAGCGCTTCGATGACTTGCACCGCGCCCGTGGCTTCCTGGCGCAGATGGGTGCGCAGGCTTTCATGGCGCGCCAGCAAGGTGTCGAAGCTGCGTTGCAGCGCGGCCTGGTCCAGCGGGCCATGCAAGCGCAAGGCACTGGGGATGTGGTAGGCCGTGCTGTGCGGGTCCAGTTGCCACAGGAACCATTGGCGCTCCTGGGCGTAAGACAGCGGCAAGGGGTGCGTGCGGTCGGCCTTGAGCAGCGCCGGCGCGCGGACGCCCTCCTCGCCCAGTGCGCGCACAAAGTCGCCCAGCAGGGGTTGTTCGAACAGGGTCTTGAGCGCGACTTCCAGGGCCAAGGCCTGGCGCACCCGCGACACCACCCGCGTGGCCAGCAAGGAATGCCCGCCCAGTTCGAAAAAGTGATCGTCAAGACCGACCTGCGGCACGTCCAGCACCTCGGCCCAGATCGCCGCGACCTGTTGTTCGCGCGGCGTGACGGGGGCCAGATGGCCTTTACTCAGTTGGCTGGCATCCACCTTGGGCAAGGCCTTGCGGTCGAGCTTGCCGTTGGGGGTCAACGGCAGACGGTCGAGGAACAGCAGGTGCGCCGGCACCATGTAGTCCGGCAGGCGCTCGCGCAACGCGGCTTTGTAGGCCTGTTGTTCGTCCGGTGCGGAGCTCACCAGGTAGGCGATCAAGCGGTCGTTGTCGGCCAGCACCACGGCTTCACGCACGCCTGGGCAGTCACGCAGGCAGGCTTCGATCTCACCCAGTTCGATACGGAAACCGCGCACCTTGACCTGATGATCGACCCGGCCGATGTACTCGACCACGCCGTCTGCGCGGTAACGCGCCAAGTCGCCGGTGCGATACAGGCGTGCGCCGGGCGCACCGAACGGGTCTGGCACAAAACGCTCGGCGGTGAGCGCAGGCTGCGCGTGATAACCACGCGCCAGGCCGACCCCGCCGATCAGCAACTCACCGGCCGCGCCTTGCGGGCATGGCGTGAGCCCGGAATTGAGGATGAACAGCGAAGTGTTGGCGATGGGCCGCCCGACCAAAGGCTGCGCTTCGTGCAGCCGATGGGCCGCCGACCAGATGGTGGTCTCCGTCGGCCCATAGAGGTTCCACACCGGGCCTTGCAGAGCGAGCAGGCGCTGGGCCAGGTCAGCCGGCAACGCTTCGCCGCCGCACAGGCACTGGACACCGCGCAACAGCTGCGCGCGCGGGCTGTCGAGCAGCATGCGCCAGGTCGACGGCGTGGCCTGCAGCACCGTGGCCGCCTGGCTGTGGGCCAGGTCGAGGATGGCTTCCGGGTCCAGCGCCATGGCCTGCTCGCTCAGCAGCACCGTCGCGCCGACACTCAGCGGCACGTAGAGCTCCAGGGCGAAGATGTCGAACGAGAACGTGGTCAACGACAACAGGCGTGCATCAGCGCCGATGGACAAACTGTCGGCCATGGCGCAGGTGAAACTGCACAGCGCCTGGTGCCGCACCATCACGCCTTTGGGCTTGCCGGTGGAGCCGGAGGTGTAGATCACGTAGGCCAGGTGTTCCGGCGTGAGCGCAACCTCGGGGTTGTGGTCTGCACCCGGTTCATCCTCGACCAGCAGCACCTGCAGGCCCTCGGGCTGCGCCAGCTGACCGTGCAACCGCGTCTGGGTCAGCAGCACCCGGGCGCCGCTGTCGTCGAGCATGAAGGCCAGGCGCTCGGCCGGGAACTGCGGGTCGAGCGGCACGTAGGCAGCGCCGGCCTTGAGGGTGGCCAACAGGCTGACCGCCATGTCCAGGGAGCGCTCCACATGCACCGCCACCAGCACGTCGGGGCCCACGCCTGCCGCAATCAAGCGATGCGCCAGGCGATTGGCCCGGCGGTTGAGTTCGGCGTAGCTCAGGCGGTCGCCATTGAAGCGCAGTGCGACGGCCTCCGGCTGGGCAAGGGCTTGGGCCTCGAACAACTGGTGCACGCACTGCTCGCGTGGATAGTCGAATGAGGTGTGGTTCCAGCCTTCAACCATCTGCTGCCATTGCGGTGCGCTGAGCATTGCCAGGTCATCAAGCGCCTGGGACGCATCGCTCACCACTGCGCGCAACAGGTTGTGCCAATGCCCGGCCAGGCGTTCCAAAGTCGCCGCTTCGAACAGGTCGGTGGCGTACGTCAGCGACGCCCAGAGGCCATCAGCGGATTCTGCGGTTTCCAGGCTCAAATCGAACTGGGTGGTGTGCCCGGCCCAGTCCAGCGCCTGCAACGCCAGGCCCGGCAAGTGCACAGGGCCGGCGCGCAGGCTGTCCTGATGGTTGAACATCACCTGGAACAGCGGGTTGTGGCTGAGACTGCGCTCGGGCTGCAAGGCTTCCACCAGTTGTTCGAACGGCAGGTCCTGATGCGCCTGGGCCTCCAGGGCGCGCCGCTTGACCTGGGCCAACAACTGTTCGAAAGGCATTTGCCCATGCAACTGCGCCTGCAGTACCTGGGTGTTGACGAAGAAACCGACCAGTCGCTCGGTTTCCAGGCGCGTGCGGTTGGCAATCGGCACACCGACGCGGATCTCGGACTGGCCGCTGTAGCGATGCAGCAATGTCTGAAACGAGGCCAGCAGGAGCATGAACAAGGTCACGTCCTGACGCTGGGCCAACGCCTTGAGTTCGGCCACCAGCGCGCGGTCCAGATGGATCTGCCGGCGCGCGCCCCGATGGCTTTGCACTGCCGGACGCGGGTGGTCCAGGGGCAGCGCCAGCACTGGGTGTTCACTGCCCAGGCGCGCGCACCAGTAATCGAGCTGGCGCTGTTTCTCCCCGGCGGCCATCCAGTCACGTTGCCACTGGGCATAGTCGGCGTACTGGATCGGCAACGCCGGCAAGGCGTCATCGCCCTGGTAGAGCGCCACCAGCTCATCGACCATCACTTGCATCGACCAACCGTCGGAGATGATGTGGTGCTGGGTGATCACCAGCACATGATGCTCTGGCGCGACGTCGAGCACTTTAACCCGCATCAGCGGGCCGCTGCGCAGATCGAACGGGCGCTGGATTTCCTCGGCCACCGCCTGTTCGATCACCGCCACATCGACGCGCTGCTGCTCGATGGTCACCGCCAGGTGCGGATGGATGACTTGCAAAGTGTGCTCGCCTTGCTCCACAAAGGTGGTGCGCAGTGGCTCATGGCGCTGTACCAGGACCTGGAACGCCTGCTCCAGTGCGGCGCGGTCCAGTTGGCCGCGCAGGTGCAGGGCGACGGGTACGTGATAGGCCGCGCTGGTGGGGTCCAACTGCCAGAGGAACCATTGACGTTCCTGGGCGAAGGACAACGCCAGCGGACGGCCGCGTTCCAGCGCCAGCAACGGCTGCGCCGTGCTCACCTGCAGCGCCGCGCAAGCGTCGGCAAATGCGCGCAAGGTCGGCTGTTCGAACAGCGCGCGCAGCGGCACTTCGAGCTTGAGCGCATGCCGCACCCGTGAGATCACCTGGGTGGCCAGCAGCGAATGACCGCCGCGTTCAAAGAAGTGATCGTCCAGGCCGACGCGCTCAACCTGCAACACCGCTTGCCAGATCGCCGCGAGCTGGATGTGCAGCGGGCTGTGGAGCGCCACGTAGGCCGGGGCGTGCAGGTTCAGGTCCGGCGCCGGCAGTGCGCGGCGGTCGAGCTTGCCGTTGCTGTTCAAGGGCAAGGCCTCGAGTACCACCCACTGCCCAGGCACCATGTAGTCCGGCAGCGACTGGCGCAAACGGCTCGCCAGTGCCTGTGTCTCCAGCACATGGCCCTCGGCGGCTACCACGTAGGCGACCAATTGCGTGCCCGTGGCGCTCGGCAGCGCATGCACCGCCGCTTCACGCACCTGCGGCAAGGCTTGCAGGCTGGCTTCGATTTCGCCCATTTCAATGCGCAAGCCGCGAATCTTCACCTGGTGGTCGATGCGCCCGACGTATTCCAGCGCACCCGCCTCGTTGTAACGGGCCAGGTCGCCGCTGCGGTAGAGCCGCGCACCGGGGACAGCGGCAAACGGGTCGGGCAGGAAGCGCTCGGCGGTCAGCGCCGGGCGGTCGAAATAGCCTTGGGCCAGGCCGGCCTCGGCACCAATGCACAACTCGCCCACGCCATCGGTCGCCTGCAGTTCCAAAGCGCTGTCGAGCACGTAGAGCGAGCGCCCTGCAATCGCGCGCCCAATCGGCACGCCGAACGCGTCGCTGGCATCAGTCAACCGGCAATCGTGCACGCTGGACACCACCGTCGCCTCGGTCGGCCCGTACGTGTTGACCAGCCGCACATCGCCCAACCCGGCGGCATGCCAGGCGCGCAGGCCTTCCACGGACATGGCCTCACCGCCCACGTGCACCTGGCGCAGCTTGCCCAGGGGGCGGCGGTGCACGGCGCATTCCTTGGCCAGCAAGTACCAGTAGGCGGCGGGCAAGTCGGCCAGGGTCACACCCTGTTCAACGATTTCTCGCGCCAGTTGCCCGGCGTCCCACAGTTCATCGTCGCGCATGATCAGCGCCGCGCCCACGCACAGCGGCGGGTAGCACTGCTCGACAAAGCCGTCGAAACTGAAAGTGGCGAATTGCAGCACGCGGTCCTGGGCGCTCAGTTGGCTGTACACCACGGCGCTGTCGCAGAACTGGTCGAGGGCGGCATGGTCGATGGCCACGCCTTTGGGCTGGCCGGTGGAGCCGGAGGTGTAGATCACATAGGCCAGGTCCGCCGCCGTCGCGTGGTTGGGCGGATTGGTCGCAGGGTAGCTGGCCAATTCATCACCGCTGGCGCTGAAGTCGAGGCGGCTCAGCCCTGCCGGCAATGGCAAATCGGCCAGCAGACCGGTTTCGCTGAGCAGCAGGTCGAGGCGGCTGTCCGCCAGCATGTAGGCCAGGCGCTCGGCGGGGTATTTCGGGTCCAGCGGCACATAGGCCGCGCCGCTCTTGAGCACCGCCAGCAGGCTGACGATCAGTTGCGGGCCACGACGGGACGCCAGGCCCACGCGCTGACCGGGGCCGACGCCGCATTCCAGCAGGCGATGGGCCAGGCGGTTGGCGCGGGCGTTGAGTTGGGCATAGCTGAGGCGTTCGCTGCCAGCCTGCACCGCCAGTGCGTCCGGCGTGGCCTGGGCCTGGGCAGCGATGCGTTCATGGGCGCGTTGATGAGGCTGGGCGGCTGCGGATAATCGGCTGAGGGCAAGCACGTCGCGCTGGGCGCTGGCGTCGAGCAGACGCAGGTTGCCCAGGGGGCTTTGCGCGTCTGCGAGCAATTGCGCGAGCAGATACTGCAGGTTGTCGCTCAGGCGGATGACCTGGGCTTGGCTGAAGTGCGCCCGGTCGTAACTGAATTCCAGGCGCAGGCTGTCACCCAGTTCGATGCCGAGGGTCAGCGGATAATGCGTGCGCTCATGGTTATGCAACGGCCCGAAGCTCAGCCCGGCCGGCGCCCCCTGCTTCAGGGCTTCGGCCACCGGGAAGTTTTCGAACACCAGCAGGGTGTCGAACAGCGCGGCGCCTGGCTGGCCAGCCCAGCCCTGGATGTCATAGAGCGGCACATGCTCGTGATCGCGCAGGCTGAGATTCAGCGCTTGCAACTCGCCGAGCCAGCTGATGGCCGATTGTGCCGGCGAGGCGGCGCAGATGATCGGCAAGCTGTTGATGAACAGGCCCAACTGCTGTTCGATCCCCGGCAACGGCGCGGAACGCCCGGCCACGGTGGCGCCGAACGCCACGCACGCCTGGCCGGTGTAGCGTTGCAGCAGCAGGCTCCAGGCCCCTTGCAGCACGGTGTTGAGAGTGACTTTGTGTTGGCGGGCGAACTCACTGAGGGTGTGGGTGAAGTCACGGCCCAGCATGACCTGATGATCTGCAGTGCCTGTCCGCGCAACCGGCGCACGCAGCGCTTGTGCCAGCAGAGTCGGCGCTTGCAACGGCGCCAGCTGGGCTTTCCAGAACGCTTCGCCGTTGCCTTGCCGTTGCAGCCAGCCCAGGTAATCGCGGAATTGCCCGAGCGGTGCGGGCACCGTCTGGCCGGCGTAATGGGCTAGCACTTCGCCGAGCAACTGGGCGTTACTCCAGCCATCCATGAGGATGTGGTGGCTGGTGAAAATCAGGTGCCAGGCCGCCCCCGCACCGCGCACCAGCATCAGGCGAAACAGCGGCGCGGTATCGAGTGCGAAACCGCGTTCACGCTCGGCGTGGGCCAGGGCTTCGCAATCGGCACTCGGGTCTTCAATCACCTGCAGCTGCAGGTCGACCTGGCGCCGGATCACTTGATGGGCGCTGTCCAGGCCCAGCCAATGGAAGCTGCTGCGCAGGATGTCGTGACGGTCCAATGCAGCCTGCCAAGCGCGCCCGAACGCCAGCAGATCGAGGCCGTCGATGTCGACGCGCAATTGGTTGATATAGGCCTGGGCCTCGGGCGCCAGCAGGGTGTGGAACAGCATGCCCTGCTGCATCGGCGACAGCGGGTACAGGTCGGCGATGGCCGGCCCGGCCACCGGCAATCCATCCAGCTGCGCCTGAGTGACCTGTGCCAGGGGGAAATCCGATGGCGTGACCTGCCCGGCCGGTGTGGCACAGCAATGGGCGATCACGGCCTTGAGTTCACAGGCGAATTCATCCGCCAGGCGCTGGACGGTCGCCGCCTCGAACATCTCGCGACTGAAGCCCCACTGCAGCGCCAATTCACCGCCATACACCTGCCCTTCCACCGTCAGCCAGTTGGCCAACGGTGCTTCCGGATCCTGGGCCTGGCCGCTGCCCTCGGCGGCCGGTACAAACAGTGCCGATTCATCGAACTGGCGATCGAACTGCCCCAGATAGTTGAAGGTAATGCGTGGCACGGCCAGGCCGGCCAGGGTTTCGCGGGCTCCGGGCGCGCCGAGGTAGCGCAGCAGGCCATAGCCCAGGCCCTTGTCGGGGACTGCACGCAGTTGTTCCTTGACCGCCTTGATCGCGCCGGCCAACTCGCCGTCCGCTTGCAGGCGCAGCGGAAACAGGCTGGTGAACCAGCCGACGGTGCGCGTCAGGTCGATGCCGTCGAACAGGTCTTCGCGGCCATGCCCTTCCAGCTGGATCAGCGCGGCGGGCTGAGCGCTCCAACGGCTGACCACGCGCGCCAGGGCGGTGAGCAACAGGTCATTGACCTGGGTGCGATAGGCCGCAGGCGCCTCTTGCAGCAACTGGCGCGTGTGCTCGGCGTCGAGGCGCGTTTCCAGCTTGGCGCCCAGGCGATGCTGCAGGCCGCCTTCAGGGTGATCACACGGCAACTCGGCCTCGGCGGTTTGCGCCTGCCAGTACGGCAGTTGATGCTCGAGAGCGTGCGCGTGCTCTTGCAGCCGGAGCGCCCAGTGCTGATAGGCGCTGGTCTTTGCCGGCAACCGCTGCTCGCGATACGCCTGTTGCAGGTCTTCGAGCAGGATGCGCCAGGACACGCCATCCACCACCAGGTGGTGCACCACCAGCAGCAACCGCTGGGTGCCGTCGGCCATCTCGACCAGGGCGGCGCGCAGCAACGGGCCGTGCTCCAGGTCAAGGCTGCGCTGGGCCTTGTCACACAGCGCGGCCAATTCGGCGTCGGTGTCGGCCTGGGCCTGCCACAGCAGCGATGCATCGACCGCAGTGGCGTGGTGCTGTTGCCACCCTTGAGCCTGCGCCACGAAGCGCAGGCGCAGAGCATCGTGATGCTGGACCACTTGCATCACGGCCGCGTCGAGCCGAGCGGGCTGCAGTGGTTCACGCGGGGTCAGCAGCAACGACTGGTTCCAATGGTGACGGGCCGGGATGGCCTGGGCGAAAAAGCCCTGCTGCACCGGCGTGAGGATGACCTCACCGCTGACCGGCCCTTGATCGACCACGCTCAGTTCGTCGCAGCCCGCCACCAGCGCCAGGCTGCGCACACTCTGGTACTGGAACAGGTCGCGCGGACTGAGGCGGATACCGGCCTGGCGGGCCCGGCTGACCACCTGAATGGAGATGATCGAATCGCCGCCCAGCTCGAAAAAGTTGTCGTCCAGGCCGACAGCCTCGATGCCCAGCACGTCGCTCCAGATCGCCGCCAGGGCTTGTTGCACGGTATTTTCCGGGGCAGCAAAGGCCTGCTGCGCCGTGGCGTCCGGCAGTGGCAGCGCCTTGCGGTCGAGCTTGCCGTTGGCGGTCACCGGCAGTTTGGCAAGCGTGATGAAGTGGCTTGGCACCATGTATTCCGGCAGGCTGCCAAGCAGCCAGGCCTGGAGGTCGGTCGGGGCGTCGCGTTCAAGCACCAGGTAAGCCACCAACTGCTTGCCACCGTGTACCACTACCACTGCTTCGCGCACCGTTGGGTGCTGCATCAGGCGCGTTTCGATCTCGCCCAGTTCGATGCGCAAGCCGCGCAGCTTGACCTGATGGTCGAGGCGGCCAAGGTATTCAATCACCCCATCGGCGCGCTGGCGCACACGGTCACCGGTACGATACATGCGCTCGCCGGCCACGAACGGGCTCGGCACAAAGCGCTCGGCCGTCAGCGCCGGGCGGCGATGGTAACTGCGCGCCAGGCCGGTGCCGCCGAGGTACAGCTCGCCTGAGACACCAGCCGCAACCGGATTGAGCTGGGCATCCAGCACGTAGGTGCCGAGGTTGGCGATCGGCCGGCCGATGGGCACGCTGTCGGCGCCTTCGTCGATGCAGGTCCAGTGGGTGACGTCGATCGCCGCTTCGGTCGGGCCGTAAAGGTTGTACAAGGCCGTATTCGCCAGCTTGGCGAACACTTGGCGTTGCGCGTCCAACGGCAAGGCTTCGCCACTGCAGACAATGCGCGTGAGGCTGGCGCAGGCCTCCACGCCGGGCTCATGGATAAACGCCTGCAACATTGACGGCACAAAGTGCACGGTGGTGATGGCGTGCCGGCCGATGGTCTCGATCAGGCGGGCCGGTTCACGGTGTTCGCCCGGCGCGGCAACCACCAGGCGCGCGCCCGTCATCAGCGGCCAGAAAAACTCCCACACGGAAACGTCGAAGCTGAACGGGGTTTTCTGCAGCACCGCGTCACCGCCATCGAGCGCATAGGCCTGCTGCATCCAGCACAGGCGGTTGACCAGTGCGCGGTGGCTGTTACCGGCGCCCTTGGGTTGACCGGTGGAACCCGAGGTGTAGATCACGTAGGCCAGGTTCAGCCCATGCAGGCTGACGTTCGGGGCTGCGGTGCTGTAGCCGTCGAGCCAGTTGGCCGGCTGATCCAGGGCAATCACCTGGAGGCCTGCGGTCGGCAGCCGTGCCAGCAGGCTTTGCTGGCTGAGCAGCAGCCTGATGCCGCTGTCGTCGATCATGTACGCCAGGCGCTCCTCGGGGTATTCCGGGTCCAGCGGGACATAGGCGCCGCCCGCCTTGAGGATCGCCAGCAGGCCCACGACCATTTCAATGGAACGCTCGACACAAATGCCCACCAGCACGTCCGGGCCGACGCCTTGCGCGCGCAATGCATGGGCCAACCGGTTGGCCCGCGCGTCAAGCTGGGCGTAGGTCAGGGTCAGCTCACCGAACACCAGCGCTGGCGCATCAGGTGTGCGTTGCGCCTGGTCTTCAATCAAGTGATGGATCGCGCGTTCGGTCGGGTACGGCGTGGCCGTGTGGTTCCAGGTCTTGACCAGCAGCTGTTGCTCGTCAGCGCCCAGCATCGGCAGCTCACCGATGCGCTGTTCAGCGTCCGCCACGATCGCCTGCAACAGGCGGGTCCAATGGCGCGCCATGCGCTGGATGGAAGGCGCGTCGAACAAGCCGTTGGCGTAGGTCAGCGCGGCATGCAAGGTGCCGGATTTTTCATAGGTGTCGAGGGTAAGGTCGAACTGGGTGGTGCGGCCTTGCCATTCCACCAGGGCCAGTTCCAGGCCGGAGGCGGTGCTGACGGAGGCGATATCCGCCACCACCGGCTGATGGTTGTACATGACCTGGAACAGCGGCGTATGGCTGAGGCTACGCTCGACGTTCAAGGCATCGACCAAGCGCTCGAACGGCAATTCCTGATGGGCCTGGGCGCCCAGGGCATGCTCCTTGATGCCTTGCAGCAGTTCGCCAATGCGGGTCTGGCCGGTCAGCTCGGTGCGCAGTACCTGGGTGTTGACGAAGAAGCCGATCAAGCCTTCGACTTCGGTGCGGTTGCGGTTGGCAATGGGCACGCCGACGCGGATATCGCCCTGCCCCGTATAACGATGCAACAGCACGTTGAAGGCGCCGAGCAGCAGCATGAACAAGGTAACGTTGTGCTTTTGTGCGCACACGCGCAGTTGGGTGGCCAGCGCCGGGTCGATCTCGAAGGCATGGCGAGTGCCCTGGTAACTTGGCATGGCCGGCCGTGGACGGTCGGTCGGCAGCTCCAGAACCGGATGTTCATCGCCCAGGCGCGCCTGCCAATACGCCAACTGGCGCGCCTGTTCGCCGGCCTCCAGCCAGCGGCGCTGCCACAGGCCGTAGTCACTGTACTGGATCGCCAGCGCCGGCAATTGTGGCGCCTCGTTGCGCTCGTGGGCGTCGTAGCAACGGATGAACTCGTCGATCAACACATTCATCGACCAACCGTCGGAGACGATGTGGTGCAAGGTCAGTAGCAGCACGTGCTCGTGTTCGTCGAGCCTGAGCAGTTGCACGCGCAGCAGCGGGCCATGCTCGAGGTCGAATGGCAGTAGCGACTGGCGCGTCGCCGCCGCGTTGACCGCCTGCTCACGGTCAACGGGCGCCAGGGTGCTCAAGTCCAGGTACTCGATGGCCAACGACGGCTCGATTGACACCTGCGCCAGACGCTCATCCGCTTGACGCTGAAACACCGTGCGCAAGGTTTCGTGACGCGCCACCAGGCTGGCGAACGCTTGTTCCAGGGCGTCGAGGCTGAGCGCACCTTTCAAGCGTACGGCGCCGGGCAGGTTGTAGGCGCCGCTGGCCGGATCCAACTGCCAGAGAAACCACATGCGTTGCTGCGCGTAGGACAGCGCCCGGCGATCCTCGGCCTCAACCCCAGCCGGAATCGGAAACCGGGAAAAATCCACGCCTTCTTTCTGCAAGGCCTGCAGGAACACTTGGCGTTTTTCCAGGGGCAACCCGATAAACCGGCGAGCAAGTTTCAAGGAGTCTTCAGCATTCATTTGTTGGAGTCCGGAGCAATAGGCAGGAAGCACAAAGGCACGTCGTCCCTATAAAACGAACCGCAGAGGGAAAAATTAGCGAGGAATGGGGGCCTGCAAGCGAGGTGTCATCACGGGTTACATCAATCTCGGGAAAGGCGCATCAGACCGAGCTAGCATTGACGTACACCACTTTTTGCAACTACATTTAGTTACACGCAGGGAACGCCGTGTCCAAAAATGAAAAGCTGCTCGCCAAACTGCTCAATGAGCACATGGCATTCACCTGGTCTGAACTCGTAACCCTGTTACGGCGACTGGGTTACACACAGATTGAAGGGGCTGGAAGCCGGGTCAAATTCGACATTGGCGACCCCAGTGCACTGATCACCTTGCACAAGCCTCACCCCGGCAACGAACTGAAACACTACATTCGGCGCCAAATCATCGAACAATTGAAATCAGGAGAACTGATTCAGTGAACAACCAGCTGAAACACAAAGGCTACATCGGCTCCATCGAAGCCAGCCTCGAGGACAACTGCCTGTTCGGCAAAATCCTGTTCATCAAGGCCCTGGTAAGCTACGAAGGCAAAACCGTCGCAGAGTTGGACGCGGCCTTCCAAGAGGCAGTAGACGATTACCTCGCCACCTGCCAGTCGCTCGGGCAAACGCCTGAAAAGCCATGCAAGGGCTCGTTCAACGTACGCGTCGGCCATGACCTGCATCTGGCGGCAGCGTTGGCGGCGAACCGCAAGAAAGTGACGTTGAACGACCTGACCCGCCAGGCGCTGGATGAGTTTCTACACCATCATTTCCCGCAGCCTTGCGCGGCGACCGGCTGACTGCCTAACCGCCGATACCCCAGCACCGCCGAACCCAACACGACCAGCCCCGCCGCCAGTGCCACCCAGAACCCGCTGGCGGCGCCAAAGTGGTCAATCATCCAGCCGGAGCTGGCGGCGCCGATGGCCACCCCGATGCTCAGGCCGGTGATCAGCCAGGTCATACCTTCGGTGAGGCGACTGGGTGGGACGACTTGCTCCACCAGCGCCATGGACACGATCAGGGTCGGGGCGAAGAACAGACCGGAGATAAAGATCGCCACGGCCAGCCCCGGAATGTCGGTCACCAACAGTAACGGCAACGTGGTCAGCGCCGTGGCTACGCCGCAGTACAGAAACTGCCGGGGCAGCGGCGCCTTGAGCTTGAGCGTGCCGAAGGCCAAGCCTGCCAGGCAGGAACCGATGGCGTAGACCGACAACACAATACTGGCTGCCGTCGGGTGGCCCGCCTGCTGGGCGAACGCGACACTGACCACATCCACCACACCGACGATCACACCCATGGCGAGCAACAGGGTCATCAGGATCAGCACCGACGGCGAGGCGATCAACCAGCGCCCGTGATGTTCATGACGTGCATGCACCGGCGGTTCAGTGGTGCGTTGCAATACGAAGGTGGTCACACCCACCGCCAGCAATACGGCCGCCACCAAAGGCCCGGCCTCTGGGAACAGCACCACACTGAGGCCGACGGAAATGGGCGGGCCGATGATGAAGCACACTTCATCGAGCACCGACTCCAGGGCAAATGCGGTGTGCAGCTTGGGCTGGCCACGGTACAGCTCGGTCCAGCGCGCCCGCACCATCGCCGACATATTGGGCATGCAGCCGGCCAGTGCGGCGAACAGGAACAACGTCCAGCCTGGCGCCTGCAAACGCGTGCACAGCAACACCATCAACAACGCACCGCCACCGATCGACGCCGCAATGGGCAGCACCCTGCCCTGGCTGTAGCGGTCCACCAGGCGTGACACCTGCGGTGCGCAAAACGCGGTGGCCAACGCGAATACCGCCGCCACCGAACCCGCCAGACCGTAACCGCCATGCACTTGCGAGAGCATGGTAATCAGGCCAATCCCGGTCATGGAGATCGGCATGCGTGCCAGCATGCCCGCCAGCACAAAGGCGCGAGCGCCCGGCACCTGGAACAGCTCGGCGTAAGGGTTAGCCATCGATAAAGCGCCTTCTCTGCTTGGGTGGGCAACCTTTTATCACAGCAGCCGCTTGATCTGCTTATGCCGCCATACCAGACGGTAATACGCGGTCTGCAGCACCAGCATCGCCAGGTAAGTCACCGGAAACGCCATCCACACGCCTTCGAGGCCAAAATGCGCATTGAACAGGTAGGCCACCGGCAATTCCACGCACAGCACACAGAAAATCGAGATGGCGACCGGCATCAACACCACACCGCTGGCGCGCATGATCCCGCCGATCACGGCCTGGAAGCCGAACACCAGGATGCTCCACAACATGATGTGCAACAGGTGCTCAGCGTTGACGCGGGCAGCGGCGTCGGTGATGAACAGCCCCAGCAACCAATGCGATAGCCCATAGCCGAGCACGATCAGGCCACCGGTAAGGGCGGTGTTGATCAACAGCCCGGTGCGCAGGATCGGCCCGATGCGCTCCAGGCGCCCGGCGCCAATCGCCTGTGCCCCCAGGATCGAGGCGGTGATGGCAATCGACAGCGCCGGAAACTGCACGTAGTTGACGATCTGCGTCACCGCGCCGTACGCCGCCGTCGCCTGGGAACCGTGGCCGTTGACCAGCGCCAGGATGACCAGTTCCGACAACGACAGCACCACCATCTGCAGGCCTGTCGGCAGGCCGATGCGCAAGACCTTGCCGAGGATCACCCGGTCCAGGCGCAAGGCGGCGAGCATGTCGCGATCCGGCGCCATCACCGAGTTTTTGTGCCGCAGGCGCAGGATCAGGAACAGCATCGCCAGGGTATTCCCCGCCAGCCCCGCGTACGCCGCACTCTGGATGCCCATGGGCGGCAGGCCGATCCAGCCGCGAATCAGCGCTGGCGTCAGCAGCAAACCCACCAGGGTCGACACCATCAAGGCCAACAATGGTGAAACGGTATCGCTGACACCGCGTAGCAGTTGGGTATAAAGAATGAATACCAGCAACAGCGGCATGATCAGCATCATCACCTGGGCGTAGCCCACTGCATCGTCAAGCACATCGACAGGGGTTCCCAACGCCTGCAACGCGGGGCGGGCCAACAGGCTGCCAAGCAGGGCGGCAACCAGGCCCACCAGCGCGCCGAGGGTCAGCGTGGCGCCGGTGATCACCTTGACCATTCCCGTCTCGCGGGCGCCCCAGGCCTGGCCGATCAACACCGAGGCGCCAGCACCCAGGCCAATCACCAGGGCAATGAAGAAAAACACGATGGGAAACATGCCCGATACCGCCGCCAGCGCGTGGGTACCCAGCATCTGCCCGACATAGATACCGTTGAGCGTGCCGGAAAAGCTTTGCAGAAAGTTGGACAGCACCATCGGTGCCAGGAAAAACAGATAGACCTGCCACAGCGGTCGTTGTTGGATGACTTCCATGATGATTCGGGGCCCTGGGTCTCGGTGGTGTCGTCAATCGCTTGAGTCTATTGGCGCTGAACCGCGAATGCTACGCCGAGATGACGATCGCGCTGCACAAGCCTCTTGAGCACCGACGGCTGCTACCTGTGTCACCGGAAGCAGCCGTTGGCGCTCATTTGATCCTGCCCACCCGCAGCCACGGAGTAATTACCCAAAGGTGCGTTAGCTTAAGGCTTGGCTCGCTCCGTGGAGGATTCTTTCTCGATCATATGGTCGATGTTAACCATGTCGAAGCGTCGGTCTTCAAAGCCTGGCTTGCCGGCCTCCCCAACGCCGATATCCAACTCGCGCAATAAGCCCGGACGATTGAGCAGCTCCAGCGCCACTTCGCGCGCTTGCGGGCTGAACGTTCGGTCAGACGGAATAAGACCCGCCGCCTCTTTCAACTCATTGACATTGACATAGTCATCAGTCCCACCGGCGGTAAACTGCCTGAAATTATCTTTCACGGCCTGAAGCAGCCCGGCGTTGCTCATTGTGCGGTACTCACTCGCTGCATCGCCCAGATCCTGCCGGGAAATACTGCCGTCAAGTGTGCCACTGCGGCCTTGGTCAAGGGTCTTGAACAGTTGGCCCCGCTCCAGCAGCTCCTGCGCGATAGCGGCATCCGCCGCACTGATGGGCCGACCATCCAGAGCGTATCCCGACGCTGCAGCACTCAGTGACGCGTCAGTGATCGTCCCCGTTGAGGGGTCTTGCAGGTTGCTGAAATGGGAGAGCACTTTGGCCGATAAGGACTCGTTACTCTCATTCGCATACGGTCGACCTCCAGCCATCGTGGGAGTCCATTGTTGATTGACTGGCGTCCCCCCATAGGACGGCTGCGGCGCCGCGTACACTCGTGGTGCAGGCGACAACGCGCCCCAGCCTTCCATGCCGCGCGGCCCACCGGACGAAGGCTGTGCGCAGAACTGAGAAGCAAACTGCTGGTTGACCCTCTGTTGCCGCATCGCGCCGTTATAACCCGTTGCGAACTCATTCCCCGCCCGTGGTTGCGGACCTAACTGGTCGATGGCTAGCTGCAAATCCTCTCGGTTGATCAGCCCATCTTCATGACCACCGTTCTGAGCGCGATCAAAAAAGTTTGAGAGACCGTCCCGTCCCACTATATCCCTGGCAAGCAACGTCATCTGATCATCGTAAACGCTGATTCCCAATGGACGATTGGCCACGTCAGTAAGCGAGTTTCGCGAAACGAAAGCACTTTCAGGCGTACTGAAGTATTCGAAGTTGTGGAGCAGCAGCTTTGCAACATCCGAATTGGAATAATAGCTGGTCATATTGCTCGGCATGTTCGCAGTAGCATTGCGCCCATAATCGGCAGGGCAATATCCGAAGTTCTGTGCGGGCGGAGGCGAATAGAGCGGCGGGTTGAAGTTAGGATTCATTGCAACACCTCATGTCTTGGACGTAACGACTGCTTAACCAGGCCAGTAAGCCCTCGATTCAGCTACCTCTTGGTGGCAACCGAAAACAGTGCAGTTCCAAATAAACATGCAGTTACACGCAAGGAATTTACCGTCGCACGCAAAGTAAAAGCCTGTGCAACGATGCGAAAAAGAATGGCATTTGCGTAGGACCGATCTGAAAAGCCCCGCTCTCTCATATACGCTTTCACATCAGAAATGGACTACCCACCAAATGCCTGCGAAGGCCGGCGCAACGTCGGATCAAACGGATTGATCCGCGGCCCGATCGCTGCCGCCTCTCGCTTCAACAATTCCACCACCATCGGCAAACGGCTCGGCCCCAGGCGATCACTGATGGTCGCTACGCTCAACGCCGCCACCGCATGCCCGTCACGGTTAAGAATGGGCACCGCCAGCCCGGCCATGCCTTCGAGCACGCCCGTGTTGCGCGCGGCATACCCCAGGCTGCGCACATTCTCGACCTCCGAACGCAACAGCACCTCGTCGTACACATGGAAATCCCTGAGCCGTGGCAGGTTGTAGCGGATTACCGTTTCGCGCTCTTCCTCGGGCAGGAATGCCAGGATCGCCAGGCTGCCCTGCCCCACGCCCAACGCTACGCGCCCACCGATATCGCCGGTGAAGGTACGGATCGGGTACGGGCCTTCGCTGCGGTCCAGGCAGATCGCGTCGAAGCCACTGCGGGCCAGCAGGAACAGCGAATCGCCCAGCGATGCACTCAAGCGCAACAGGCTTGGCCGTACCAGGTCGCGCAGGTTGCCGGTTTTGCCGGCATTCGCCGCCAGGGCAAAGAACTCCAGGCTCAGGCGATAGCGCTTGCTGCGCGCGTCCTGCTCGACCATGCCTTCGTCCATCAGGCTGCGCAGCAGGCGGTGGGTGGTCGGTTGCGAGAGGCCGACCTGCTGCGCAAGCTGGGTCACGCGTTCACCGCCTTCCGGCACTTCACCCAGGGTGCGCAGCAGTGCGAACAGGCGAGAGACGCCGCCTGAGCCAACTTCCCTGGCTCCTTCATTCCGCTCAGTGGAATCATTCACGCCTTATCTCCAACTAAATTCTGATGAATGAATAAAACAGAAAATAATCATCCATTCAGTGAAATACCGTCTTCCGTCCACTCTAGTCTTCGTCCTAATCTGCGTCCACAGGGGCGAAACGAACAACAACCGGCAGCCGACCGAAGATCGAGCGCCAGCGCACCCGCAACTGTTCTTTCGCATCTGCCCAAAACAAAAAAGCGCGTTTCGACGCGACTCAAACAGGTGGAACGCAGACATGGCATTTCTCCAACTTCGCGCCTTGAGCAAACGCTACGGCGCCGTCGATGCGGTGGTCGCCACCGACCTTGCGGTGGAAAAAGGCGAATTCGTTTCCCTGCTCGGCCCCTCGGGTTGCGGCAAGACCACCACCTTGCAGATGATCGCCGGCTTCGTCGATGTGAGCGGCGGGCAGATCCTGCTCGACGGTCGCGACATCACCCATGCCAAGCCCGCCAGCCGGGGCCTGGGCGTAGTGTTCCAGAGCTATGCGCTGTTCCCGCACATGACGGTGCGCGACAACGTCGCCTTCGGCCTGAAGATGCGCAAGGTGCCCGCCGACGAGATCGCCGCCAAGGTCAAGACCGTGCTGGAGCTGGTGCGCCTGGCCCCCCATGCCGAACGCTACCCCCGGGAGCTGTCCGGCGGCCAACGCCAGCGCGTGGCCCTGGCCCGCGCACTGGTGATCGAGCCGCCGGTACTGCTGCTGGATGAGCCGCTGTCCAACCTCGACGCCAACCTGCGCGAAGAAATGCAGTTTGAAATCCGCCGCATTCAGTGTGCGGTGGGCATCACTACCTTGATGGTCACCCACGATCAGGCCGAGGCGCTATCGATCAGCGACCGTGTGGTGGTGATGCAGGCCGGGCGCGTGACCCAGATCGATGCGCCCTACCGGTTGTACGAGCACCCGCGCACACGGTTTATCTCGGACTTCGTCGGCAAGGCCAATCTGCTCGCCGGCGACTACGATGCCCTGGGCATCCCGCAAGTGCGTCATACAGGCGGCGCTGGCGCGCTGGCCCTGAGCCTGCGCCCGGAGAAAATCCAGCTGCTGGACACGGGCTCGGGTCGCTTGCAGGGCAAGGTGCTGGACCGTTACTTCTTCGGCAGCCAGTGGCTGTACCGGGTCCATACCGACCTCGGCGAAATCACCGTGGTACGCAGCAACGACGGCAGCGCGCCGCTGGGCAACGGCGCGGCAGTGGGCCTGGATTGGCAAGCGGACCTGTTGCGGGTCTTGGCGCCGGACGAGGTGCAGCCATGAGCCGGGGTTACTTACTGTCCCTGCCGGCGCTGGTGCTGTTTGCCGGGCTGTTGGTGCTGCCGCTGGGCCTGACGCTGGTGCTGTCGTTCAACGTGTTCGATTACCAGGTAGGCGTGAAGGCCGATGAGTGGACCTTCGCCCATTACCTGTCGCTGTTCAGTGATGCCTACTTCTACGAGATCTTCTGGCGCACCTTCTGGATCAGTGCGCTGGTGACCCTGCTGTGCGTGGTGATCGGCGTACCGGAGGCCTATATCCTCAGCCGCATGGGCACGCCATGGCGTTCGATTTTCCTGATCCTGATCCTCACGCCGTTGCTGATTTCGGTGGTGGTGCGCGCTTTTGGCTGGAGCCTGCTGCTCGGCGCCGACGGGCTGGTCAACCAAGTGATCCAACTGCTCGGCGGCCGCCCGGTGAAGCTGCTGTATACACCGTTCGCGGTGATCATCGCGCTGGTGCATGTGATGCTGCCGTTCATGATCATCCCGGTCTGGACCTCCTTGCAAAAGCTCGACCCGTCGGCTGAACAGGCCGCGTTGTCGCTGGGTGCCAGCCAGGCCACGGTGATGCGCAAGATCGTCTTGCCCCAAGTGATGCCCGGCGTGCTGTCCGGCACCCTGATTGTGTTCGGCCTGGCCGCCAGCTCGTTCGCCATCCCCGGCCTGCTCGGCGGGCGCCGCCTGAAAATGGTCGCCACGGTGGTGTACGACCAATACCTCTCGGAGCTCAACTGGCCCATGGGTGCGACCATCGCCGTGGTGCTGCTGTTAGTCAATCTGCTGATCATGCTGAGCTGGAACCGCATGGTCGAAGGCCGCTACAAAAAGTCCCTGGGGGTTTGAGCGCATGTCTAGAAACGGTCCGTTGGCCCTCGGTTTCCACGCCCTGGTGGTGGTGTTCATGCTGGCGCCGCTGGTGGTGGTGTGCCTGGTGGCCTTCACCCCGGAAAACACCCTGAGCCTGCCCACGTCGGGCTTCTCCCTGCGCTGGTTTCGCGCAGTGTTCGAGCGCGCCGACTTTATCCAGGCGTTCTATAACAGCCTGGTCCTGGCGTTTACCGCCGCGACCCTGGCCACGCTGATCGCGGTGCCGGCGGCTTTGGCGATCAGCCGTTATGCGTTTCCAGGACGGGATTTTTTCAGTGCGCTGTTTCTGTCGCCGATCATCATCCCGCACCTGGTCCTGGGCGTCGCCATGTTGCGCCTGTTTGCGCTGATGGGCGTGAATGGCAGCTTCACCTGGCTGATGCTCGCCCATGTGGTGATCATCACGCCCTATGTGCTGCGCCTGGTATTGGCGGCCGCCATCGGTATCGACCGCAGTGCCGAACAGGCCGCCGAATCCCTCGGTGCCGGCCGCTTTACGCTGTTTCGCCAGATCACGCTGCCGATGATTCTGCCGGGCGTGGCCGGTGGCTGGCTGTTGGCGTTCATCAACAGTTTCGATGAGGTGACCCTGTCGATATTCGTCAGCTCACCGGCCACGCAAACCCTGCCGGTGCGCATGTACGTGTACGCCACCGAGTCCATCGACCCGATGATGGCGGCGGTCTCGGCGCTGGTGATCGCGCTGACGGCGGCGACCATGATTCTGCTCGACCGGGTGTACGGCCTGGACCGCGTGCTGGTGGGGAAACACTGATGGCCCTGTTCAAGCGACTCGCTGAAACCCAGCGCCCTGCCCTGGCATTCACCCTGGACGGCCAACCGGCCGCAGGCTTGCTCGGCGACACCCTGCTGACGGCCATTCTGACCTGCGCCGAGCACCTGCGCGGCAGCGATTTCAGCGCTGAGCGCCGTGCCGGTTTCTGCCTGATGGGCGCCTGCCAGGACTGCTGGGTGCGCCTTGCAGACGGGCGCCGCGTCCGCGCTTGTTCGACGTTGCTGGAAGAGGGCCAGGCGATCAGCCGTGAACCGGGGCGCCACGCATGAAACCGATTGTGATTGTGGGCGCAGGCCCGGCCGGCATCACGGCGGCGCGAACCTTGCTCGAGCATGGCATCAAGCCGTGCCTGATCGATGAAAGCCTGCGCGGCGGCGGGCAGGTCTATCGGCGCCAACCGGCAAATTTCCAGCGCTCGGCCAAGCAGCTTTACGGCTTCGAAGCGGGCAAGGCCCAGGCCGTGCATCGCACCTTGGACGAGCTGGCACCGCTGATCGACTATCGCCCCGACACCCTGGTGTGGAATGCCGAAGACACATGCCTGGACACGCTCACAGAGGGCCGTGCCGAGCGCGTCGAGTACTCGCGGGTCATCGTCGCCACCGGGGCCACCGACCGTATCCTGCCGGTGCCAGGCTGGACCCTGCCCGGCGTCTACAGCCTGGGCGCCGCACAGATTGCATTGAAATATCAGGGCTGCGCCATCGGCGAGCGCGTCGCGTTCTGTGGTTCGGGGCCATTGCTGTATTTAGTGGCTTACCAATATGCCAAGGCCGGCGCCCAGGTCGTGGCGGTTCTCGACAGCGCGCCCTTGCGCGCCCAATGCCGTGCGCTGCCGGCCCTGCTCGGGCAGCCGCTGACCCTGGCCAAGGGCGTGTACTACCGCGCCTGGCTGACCGCCCACGGGGTTGCCGTGCATCAGGGCGCAACCCTGCGGCAGATTGACGGCGAACAGCGGGTCAGCGGCATTCGTTGGGGCGAACAGCGCCTGGCGTGCGACGCCGTGGCCTTCGCCCACGCGCTGCGCAGTGAGACGCAACTGGCAGACCTGCTCGGTTGCGCGTTTGCCTGGAGCCCCCTGAACCGGGCCTGGTTGCCGCGCCGCGACAGCGCCGGGCGCAGCAGCGTGGCGCAGGTTTACCTGGCGGGCGACGGTGCCGGCATCATGGGCGCCGACGCGGCGCAATTGGCCGGTGAGCGTGCAGCGCTGGCCGTACTGGAAGATATGGGCAAGGAAGTCGATCAGCGGCGCATCACCCGGCTGGAACAGCAGTTGGCGCGCATCCAGCGCTTTCGCCAGGGCCTGGAAACCGCGTTTCCCTTCCCTGAACAATGGGCCGCGCAGGCGCCGGATACGTTGACCCTGTGCCGCTGCGAAGAAGTCAGTGTGGGCGAGGTGCGCGCGGTGGTGGATGAAGGCCACTGGGAGATCAACCGGGTCAAGGCCCATTGCCGTGTTGGCATGGGCCGCTGCCAGGGGCGCATGTGCGGGCTGGCGGCGGCGGAGATCGTCGCCGAGCGCAGCGGGCGGAGCATTGAACAGGTCGGGCGCCTGCGTGCCCAGGCGCCGATCAAGCCGCTGCCGTTCGGCGTGCAGGTGCAGCCGTGATCGACGTTATTGTGTTGGGCGGCGGGATTGTTGGCGCGTCGGCGGCCTTGATGCTTGCGCGCCAGGGTCAGCGGGTGGCGCTGGTCGAGCGGGATTTTTGCGGCTCGCATTCCAGCGGCGTGAATTACGGCGGCGTGCGGCGCCAAGGACGGCCCTTGCATCAGTTACCGCTGTCACAGCGCGCCCATCAGCTGTGGGCCGACCTGCCTGGATTGATCGGCATCGATGGCGAATACGTGCGCTCCGGGCATCTGAAACTGGCGCGCAGTCATGGGGATTTAGCCGCGCTTGAAGCCTATGCCGCGCACACCCGTGGCTTTGGCCTGAACCTGCAATTGCTCGATTACACCCAGTTGCGCGCGCGCTTCCCGTGGGTGGGCGACATCGCAGTGGGCGCCTCACTCTGCCCCGAGGACGGCCACGCCAATCCCCGCCTGGTATCGCCGGCCTTCGCCCGAGCGGCGCAGCGCAGTGGCGCCTGGGTTTATGAGCAGGCAGAAGTGAATCAAATCGACCATGACGGCCAGCGCTTCCAGGTGCACTGCGCCAATGGCCTGCACCTGCAAGCGCCATGGCTGCTCAACTGCGCCGGTGCGTGGGCCGGCAGCGTCGCCGCGCAATTTGGCGAACCGGTGCCGATGATCTCGGCACACCCGGCGATGCTGGTGACCGAGCCGTTGCCGAGGGTGATGAACGTGAGCACCGGCGTCGAAGGTGGCGGCATCTATGCGCGGCAAGTGGCGCGCGGCAACTGCATCCTCGGCGGTGGTCGCGGCTTCGCCCTTGGCCCGCAGCAGGCCCGGCCCGGCCACGCGGCGGTGCTGGAGATCCTGCGCAATGCGGGTGAGTTGTACCCGTTTCTGCGCGGGGCCCAGGCCATCCGTACCTGGAGCGGCACCGAAGGTTATCTACCCGATCATGAACCGGTGATCGGCCCCAGCAGCACCCAACCCGGCCTGCTCCACGGTTTCGGTTTTGCCGGCGCCGGGTTCCAGCTCGGCCCTGCGGTCGGTGAAGCCCTGGCAGAGATCGTCTGCGCGGGTGCCAGCCGCCAGCCCATTGAAGCGTTTTCCATCCGTCGTTTCCAAGCCTGAGAGGAAAAACCCCATGAACCCACGTACCGCGCTGTCCTGCTTGTCCCTCGCCTTGCTCGCGTCCAATGTCCATGCCGCGCCCACGCTGTACCTGGGCATGAACGGCGGCACCATGGAGCGGGTCTACGCCGATAAAGTGCTGCCCGCCTTCGAGAAGGCCAACAACGTCAAGGTGGTGATCGTGCCGGGCACCTCGTCGGACATTCTCGCCAAAGTCCAGGCCAACAAAGACAACCCGCAGATGCATGTGATGTTCCTCGACGACGGCATCATGTACCGCGCCATCTCCATGGGCCTGTGCGACACGCTGGCGCCCAGCCCGACCCTGGAACAGATCCCGGCCAAGGCTAAAATCAAGGACCAGGCCGTGGCCGTGACCCTAGGCGTCACGGGCCTTGGCTACAACGCCAAAATGTTCAAGGAAAACGGCTGGGCCGCGCCCACCTCCTGGATGGACCTGGCCGACCCGCGCTTCAAGGAAAAAGTGGTGTTCCAGTCCCTGGCCTCCTCCACCTTCGGCTTGCACGGTTTCCTGATGTTCAACCGTATCCAGGGCGGCAGCGAGGCCGACGTGGAGCCAGGCTTCAAGGCGTGGCCGAAGACCATCGGCCCCAACGTGCTGGAATACATCGCCAGCTCGGCAAAAATCTCCGAAATGGTGCAAACCGACGAAGCGGCGATCTTCCCGCTGACGCCGACCCAGGTCGCCACCCAGAAACTGCTCGGCGTGCCCATGGAGTATGCGCAACCCAAGGAAGGCGCAGTGGTGCTGAACGTGGCCGAATGCGTGATCGCGCGCAATGACCAGCCGGAACTGGCGCAGAAGCTCGCGGCGTTCCTGCTCAGCGCCCAAGCCCAGGCGCCGGCGCTGGAAGATGGTGACCAGATCCCGTCAAACCCGACCACGCCGACCACCGACAAGACCCGCGCACGGGTCGAGGCGATGCAGGGTTACCTGCAGACGGCGATTTCGATCGATTGGGACCAGGTCAACCAGGCACGTCCGGAGTGGAACGCGCGATGGAGTCGTTCGATCGAGCGTTGATTACAACGGCACGAAGGGCAGCGCGCGTTTGTGCGCTGTCTTGCTGTAGGCCGTCTCGACTAGTCCCCTCACCCGCTCACTCACCGGCTCGCCCATCAGGTACGCATCGATTTCTTCATACGAACAGCCGTAGGCGTCCTCATCCAGTTTCCCCGGTGCCAGTTCTTCAAGATCCGCGGTGGGCGGCTTGTACGCCAGGTTCGTTGGAGCGCCGAGGGCCGTGGCCAGCAGGCGCACCTGGGTTTTGGTCAGGCCGGACAGCGGCGCCAGGTCGCAGGCGCCGTCGCCGAATTTGGTGAAAAAGCCCATCAGCGCTTCGGCCGCCTGGTCGGTGCCGACCACCAGGCCATTGTGCAGGTTGGCGACCGCGTATTGCGCGATCATGCGCGCACGGGCCTTGACGTTGCCCTTGATGAAATCGAGTTGGGCGGCGCTGGCTTCGGCGGCGGCCAGGCTGGCCATCAGGCCGTCGACACTGGCCGCGATGTCGAGGGTGTCGATATGGTCCGGCAGGATAAAGTCCAGGGAAGCCTGGGCATCGTGTTCGTCGCCCTGGGTTTTATAGGGCAGACGCATGGCGATAAAGCGCGCGGCGTAGTCTTCTTCGCGCAGTTGCTGCGCCGCCAGCTGGCACAGGCGGCCGGCGACCAGTGAGTCGACACCGCCGCTGATGCCCAGCACCAGCGCCTTGCAGCCTGAATGGCGCAAGGTGGTCTTGATGAAGTCGATACGCCGTTGAATCTCCTCGGGCTCGCCACCTTTGCCCAGCGAGCGGTTGACGTTCAGTGCACGTGCGATCCGTTCTTGAATTTGCATGTCATTCCTCCACGCTACCTACGTTGAATACTTGTGCCGCGTACTGCAAAAACGACGGGTCTTCGCAGACGTTCTTGACCGGGTCATCGGAGAATTTCACCACCGGCTCACCGTGTACCCGCACCAGCTTCATGACGATACTCAGCGGCTCGACGCCGTCCACATCACAGGCCAGGCTGGTGCCCATGCCGAAGCCGAACCGCGCCTTGCCACGGATGTGCCGCAGGATCGGCAGGCATTTTTCGAAATTCAGACCATCGGAGAACATAAGGTCTTTGGTCATGGGGTCGATGCCGAGTTCCTTATATCTGGCCAGGACTTTGTCGGCCCAGGCGATGGGGTCACCCGAGTCCTGGCGGAGGCCGTCGTAGAGCTTGGCGAAGTACAGGTCGAAATCCTTGAGGAAGAAATCGGTGCTGATGCAGTCGGTCAGGGCCATACCGAGACGGCCACGGTACTCGCGCACCCAGTTCTCCAGGGCGGCGTTCTGGCTTTCGCGCAGACGGCCCAGTTGCTGATGCACCATCAGCCATTGGTGGGCCATGGTGCCGATCAGTGGCAAGTTGAATTCGTAGGCCAGGTGCGCATTGCTGGTACCAAGGAACTGGCCGGGAAAGTCGCGGCGCATGATGTCTACCACTTCGCGCTGGGCCTTGAAGGACAGGCGCCGGCGGGTGGAGAAGTCGGAGACGCGCAGGTCGGCGAGCTCTTCGCGGCTGAGATTCTTCTCCAGCCAGTCGAACTTCTGATACAGCTTGCGGGTGACGTCTTCGAGGGTCACGTCAGGGTATTTGTCGCGGTTGCGCAGTTCGCTGACCAGCGCCAGGACCGGTTGCTCGAACATGATGCAATGCAGCATCGGGCCGATCACGCGGATGTTCAGTTGGCCGTCCACTTCACTGACGTGGATATAGCGCAGGTCGAAGCGAAACAGGCCGAGGAAGCGCTCGTAATCCGGCGTGAGGTATTCGCGAAAACGCGGGTTGAACAGGAAGCGCAGCTCGCCTTCGCGCATCTGCAGGCCGGCAAGCTTTTCCAGCTCGGTTCGCAACGCCGGGATCAGGTGGCCGAGTTTTTCCCTGGAGCGGACGATGAAGTTGTATTCCACGTCTACGTTGGGATGCTGATGCAGCACCGCCTGCATCATGGTGAAGGTGTAGTAATCGGTGTCGAGCAAGCCCTGGATGACCGGGGATTTATCGTCATACGCGCTTTCCATGGTGAGTCTCCTTAACGCGTGGCCATCGCGGCCAGTTCTTCGCGGGTACTGCTGATGACAGCGCCGGCCTCGAGCAACGCATTGACGGCCTGAACCCCGCCCGCCTCAGTGATGCCCCGACACGCCGGCAGGTGCAGCACCACTTGCAGACCGGCCTTGAGCAGTTGCAAGGCGGTGGTCTTGACGCAGTAGTCCAGGGCCAGGCCACCAACGATGACGCGCACGACACCGTGGGCCTTGAGGTATTCGATGACGCCCGTCGACAACTTGTCGTGCAGGTCGTGGTAGCACGCGCCGTAAGGGTGCAGGTCGGGTTCGACACCCTTCCAGATGAAGTAGTCGTAGTCATACGGGGTGGGCAACTCATCCAGCAAGGTGAAGCCCTCGGTACCGGGTACGCAGTGGCTGACCCAGGTGACATCGGCGTGAACGAGGCCCGTGGGTTGCAGCATCTGACTGTGCTGCGCGACCACCCAGGGCGCGTGTGGGGTGTGGGCGTCCTTGCTGCCGATGCGATGCCCGGCAAGGCTGGCCATGTAGTTGAGCTCGGCGCCGATCAGATCACCGCCGGCTACGGGCAACTCGTCGGGACACAACGGCGTGAAACTCTTCTGGGCGTCGACATCGAATGAAGCGATGGCAGTTTTGGCGAGGGTCATGGTGATTCTCCGGTGGCCTGGAAACAAAAGTACATGTCATGTACTTTCATTGCAAGAAACATTTATTTACCGGTACTTCAGCAAGTACATGACATAGCGGTTCGATCCGTTAGACTGTGCCCCACCGCCGTTCAGAAGGACTTCACATGCCACTTAGCGCCTACCTCCACACCGTCGACCTGTGCGCAGTGTTTTACTGCCGCGCCTCGGGCGAACTCAAACTGCTGCTGAACAAACGTGACGCCGAGCCCTTCGCCGGGCATTGGGCGCTGCCGGGTGTGGTGGTGAATGGTGGCGTGCAGGATCTGAGCCTCAAGGATGCCGTGGAACGGTTGCGCGCCAGTGACAAAGTCGGCCTTGAGCTGGCCTGGAGCGAGCAGGTTGGCACGGTGGGCGATGCGTTTCGCGACCCGCGCTGCTGGTCGTCGTCCACTTACTACCTGGCGATTGTGGCGGACGAGGTGACGCTGAGTGAACATCAGGCCTGGTTTTCCCTCAACGCGGTGGCGGACGGCAGCATCAAGCTGCCCTTCGATCACAACCTGATCGTCGCGGCGGTGCAGGAACGACTGTTGTCCAAAGCGCTGTACAGCAGCTTGCCGCTGATGTTTCTGGGCAAGGAGTTCAGTGCGCCGCAAGCGACCGCGATCTTTTCCCTGGTACTGGCGCGACCGGTGCTCAAGACCAGCGTGCGCCAGCGCTTGTTGAAGCTGACGCAAGCGGGATATTTGCGTGAGACGGGGCGCAAGAAGCAGGGTGAAGGCGGCAGGCCACAGGCGACGCTGGAGATGTTGAAGCCAGGAGAGATTTACTTCTTCGACCGCAGTTTTGCCGAGTGACCGGACATGGAGATCCCCGGGTGACCGATGGCTCTAGCTCATCCAATTGCCACCATCGACGTTGTAGGTCTGTGCGACCACATAGTCAGCCTCCTTCGAAGCCAGGAAGATCGCCATGCCGGTCAGGTCTTGCGCCGTGCCCATCCGCCCATAAGGCACCTCGTCGCCTACCCGCTTTTTCTTCTCGCCCGGCGCCAGGCCCTCATGCCTGGCGAACAGCGCATCCACTCCATCCCAGTGCTCACCGTCCACCACACCCGGGGCGATGGCATTGACGTTGATGCCCTGTTTGATCAGGTTCAACCCCGCAGATTGCGTCAGGCTGATCACTGCCGCCTTGGTCGCGCAATACACCGCCACCAGCGCCTCGCCGCGCCGTCCGGCCTGGCTGGCCATGTTGATGATCTTGCCGCCGTGGCCTTGGCGAATCATCTGCCGCGCGGCGGCCTGCAGGGTAAACAGCGTACCGGCGACGTTGATTGAAAACAGCCGGTCATAGCTGTCGCGGGTGATGTCGACGATGGGCGCCAGGTCGAACAGTGCCGCGTTATTCACCAGGATATCCAGCTTGCCGGAATGGGCGACCACGGCGGCCATGGCCGCGTCGATGGAGGTTTGGTCGGTGACGTCCATCGCCACCGCATACGCCTGGGGCCCCAATTCGGCCGCCGTCTGCTCGGCGCGCTGCAGGTTGATATCGGCAATGGCGACCGTGGCGCCTTCCTGGATATAGGCCTGGGCAAACGCGCGGCCAATCCCCCGCGCCGATCCGGTGATCAGCGCGCTTTTACCTTCAAGTCGTTTCATCGGGGTGTCCTGTGAAAATTACTTCGGATAACCGGCACGCTTCATCTCGCGCTCAGTGGTGGTCTGCGCTTGCTGCAGGGCCTGATCGACCGTCATGCCGCCGGTGAGCGCTGCCGAAAACAGCTTGCCGACGGAAGTGCCGATGGCCTGGAATTCGGGAATCGTCACGTACTGGATGCCCACGTACGGCACCGGTTTGGCCGAGGGGTGCGCCGGGTCGGCGTGCTTCATCATCTGCAGCGTGACCTGGGCAAACGGCGCCGCGTTCAGGTACGCCTCGCTGTAGGTCGATTGCCGCGTGCCCGGCGGTACATTGGTGATGCCTTCTTTTTCAGCGACCAGCTGGATGTAATCCTTGGACGTCGCCCAACGGATAAAGGCTTTGGCAGCGTCTTTGTGCTTGGAGGTGGCCGGGATGGCCAGCGACCAGGCGTAGAGCCAGGAAGTGCCCTTATCGGTGACCTCGGTGGGCGCCGCAGCGAAGCCTACGCGGTCGGCGACTTTGCTCTGGCCGGTGTCGGTGGTGAAGGAGCCGGCGACGCTGGCATCGACCCAGATCGCACATTTGCCACTGTTGAACAGCGCCAGGGTTTCGTTGAAACCATTGCTGGACACGCCCGGCGGGCCGTATTGCTTGAGGCTGTTGACGTAGAAATTGGCCGCAGCCGTCCACTCGGGGCTGGTCAGTTCGGGCTGCCATTGCTCATCGAACCAGCGCGCGCCGAACGCATTGGCCATGGTGCTCAGCAACGCAACGTTCTCGCCCCAACCCGCCTTGCCGCGCAGGCACAGGCCATATTGATCTTTGCCCCTCACCGTCAGCTTGGCGGCGAATTCGCCGAGCTGGGTCCAGGTTGGATTCGCGGGCATGCTCAGGCCGGCTTGCTTGAACAGGTCGGTGCGGTAATAGGTCACGGTGCTTTCGCCGTAGAACGGCAAGGCGTAGAGCGTGCCATTCACCGACAGGCCCTGGCGCACCGAGGGGAAGATGTCCTCGACATCGTAATCGGCCGGTAGGTCGGTCAGTGGCTCCAGCCAGTGTTTGGCGCCCCACAGCGGGGTTTCGTAAGTGCCGATGGTCAGCACATCGAACTGCCCGCCCTGGGTGGCGATATCGGTGGTGAGGCGCTGGCGCAGGACGTTTTCTTCGAGCACCACCCAATTGAGCTGGATGTCCGGATGTTGCGCCTGGAACACCTTGGACAGGCGCTGCATGCGGATCATGTCGCTGTTGTTGACCGTGGCGATGGTCAGGGTGTCGGCGGCCTGGCTGGGCAGGCTCATGGCCAGGCCGGAGAGCAGCAACAGCGTTTGGGCAAGCGTGGCTTTGCGGGTTGATAGCATGGCGGTGTCCACCGGTTGTTTTTGTTATTGAGCGCCGATTACAGCAGCTTGGGCCGGTTTCTCACAAACCCGTGGAGGATGCCCGACCGATACTTTTTTAACCGGCACCCCAGGCGCAAAAAAGTATCAGTGTGGGGCGACGCCGGGGGTAGCGCCAGGCCTGCCGAGGCGGGTATTTTGGCGGGTATCCAACGCACAAGAGGCAGCCGCATGCCCATCCGCGCCCCACTGTTCGAGCACCGTCCCGCCGAACTGGAAGTGATCCTGCCCGAACCGGAGCACTGCTTTCGCTGGTTCGAACACGACTACCCGATTGAGCTGGCGCGCTGGAACCATCACCCTGAGTTCGAAATCCACCTGATTCGCCACGGCAGCGGCAAGCTGGTGGCGGGCGACTATATCGGTGCATTCAGTGCCGGGCATGTCG
This sequence comes from Pseudomonas sp. R4-39-08, assembly GCF_003852275.1. Lineage (NCBI taxonomy): Bacteria > Pseudomonadati > Pseudomonadota > Gammaproteobacteria > Pseudomonadales > Pseudomonadaceae > Pseudomonas > Pseudomonas sp. R4-39-08. The sequence goes on along the minus strand of NZ_CP027733.1, from coordinate 2,535,354 downwards.
CCTTGATCGGCCCCGACCTGCCCCACGACTGGATTGGCGACCTGGCACCCGGCGAGTGCCTCAGCGGTCGCGACGTGGTGCTGCAGTTCGACGGCGCCGCCCTCCTCGCCTTGCGCGAGGCCCTGCCGGAACTCGGCGATCTGCAGCCGCTGTTCGAACACGCGCGACGCGGCCTTGAGTTCACCGGCGAAACAGCGGTGCACGCGGCGCGGTTGATGGAAGCCATCGGCAACGCCCAGGGCCTGCAACGACTGATCCTGTTCCTGCAACTGCTCGACACCCTCAAGAACGCCCCGCCCTGTCAGCTCAAGGTGCTGGCCAGCCCGCGGTACGCGCCGACCCTGGACCCGCGCAGCGCCGAACGCATCAACAAGGCCTTCGCCTACCTGATGCGTGAACTCGGCGGCGAGGTGCGCCTGTCAGACATCGCCCGGCAACTGGACATGAGCGAACCGGGTTTCTCGCGTTTCTTCAAACGCACGACCGGCCATGGCTTTATCGAGCTGATGCGCAAATTCCGCGTGCAGCGCGCCTGCCGGTTATTGCTGCAAAGCGATATGTCGGTGGCGGATATTTGCTTCGAAGTCGGCTACGCGAACCTGTCCAATTTCAACCGGCACTTTCGCATCGAGATGAACCAGACACCGAGTGAGTATCGGCGCGAGACCGGCAATCATCTGGAAAAAATGACACCCAGTCATTTCTGACCATAAAGACGACTAATCAGGCTTTTTTGCAGGCCTTTCAGACGATTGAGCAAAGTTGGTACAGCCTATGCAAACGTTTGCGGAACGGACTTGGCCACCAAGTTCACTCCACCCGCGCAAACGGGTTCAAACCGCGTACGAATAGGGATTTTCAATGCACCCCACCTCAACGCCTCGCGCTTGCTTTGGTGTTTCCTTGCTACTGGCCGCCGTTACGGGAGTACTCAGTGCACCCATTTTGGCGCAGGACAAACCCGCGGATGACTCAGCACAGGGCGAAACCCTCAGCCCCGAGGCCAACCCGCCGGCAAAAAAAGGCGTCTACCTGTCGGAGTGGTTCAACCAGGACCTGACGCTGATCGGCAGCAAGGACATCAGCTTCGGCCCAAAACCGCAGGATGACGTTTACCTGGAGTACGAGTATTTCGGGCGCAAGGGGCCGTTCGAGCTGTACGGCTACATCGATGTGCCAAAGATCCTCGGCATCGGCAACAGTAATGACAAAGGTGCGTGGGACCATGGCTCGCCCGTGTTCATGGAGCATGAGCCGCGAATCTCCATCGACTACCTCGCTGGCCGTAGCCTGGCGATCGGACCGTTCAAGGAATGGTATGTGGCGTTCGACTGGATCTACGACCACGGCAGCAACAAGGAGAACCGCGCCAACACCCTGTACAGCGGCCTTGGCACCGATATCGACACCCACTCGCGGGTCAACCTGTCGGCGAACTTCTACGGGCGTTACCAGTGGGAAAACTACGGCGCCAGCAATGAATATTCCTGGGACGGCTACCGCGCGCAGATGAAATACATCGTGCCCATCGGCAAATTCGACAATGGCGCCTCGCTGACCTACATCGGCTTCACCAACTATGATTTCGGCTCGGACCTGCACAAGGACAACCCGGCGCGCACCGCCAACTCCCTGGTGGCCACCAACGTGTTGCTGTACTCGTTCACGCACCTGCGTTTCACCCTGGTCGGCCGTTACTTTCATAACGGCGGCAACTGGGAGGATGGCAGCGAGTTGAATTTCGGTGAAGGCAACTTCCGCGCCCGCTCAGACGGCTGGGGTTACTACGCCGGCGTGGGCTACCAATTCTGATCAAGGAGCTGCAGATGAATACCTTTACTCGCCTCTCGCTGACCATGGGCCTTGCCCTGCTGCCCCACCTGGTGCTGGCAGACAACGCCGCGCCGATCAAACCCAAGGTCATGCTGATCACCATGTTCGCCCCCGAGGCGCAAACCTGGATCGACCGCCTGGAACTCAAGCAGCAAGTGCGCGTGCCGGGCCTGTCCGCCGAATACCCGGTGATTCGCTGCAACACCCAGGACGTGTGCCTGCTGGTCACTGGCATGGGCCAGACCAACGCCGCCGCCTCGACCCTGGCCCTGGCCTTGTCGCCCAAGTTCGACCTGCGCCAGAGTTATTTCCTGATCGCCGGAATAGCCGGTATCAGCCCCAAGCACGGCACCATCGGTACCGCCGCCTGGGCGCATTACCTGGTGGAATTCGGTACCCAATGGGAGTTGGATTCACGGGATGCACCCAAGGAGTGGCCGACCGGTTATATCGGCATCAACACCAAGGGGCCCAATGAAAAACCGCCGCTGGACTACAAGACTGAAGTGTTCGAGCTCAACCCCAAGCTGCAAGCCAAGGCATTTGCCTTGTCGCACAAGGTGGAGCTGACGGAAAGCAAGGAATCCGCCGCCTGGCGCAAACACTACCCCGCCGCCCCGGCCAACCAGCCGCCCCAAGTCACCCGCTGCGACACCCTGGCGGGCAACACCTGGTTTTCCGGTACGCGCCTGAGTGAGCGCGCCGAGGTGTGGACCAAACTTCTCACGGATAATAAAGGCGAATACTGCACCACCCAGCAGGAAGACAACTCCACTTACGAAGCACTGCTGCGCGCCAGCCGCGAGGGTTTGGTGGATATCCAGCGCCTGGCTGTGGTGCGTGCAGGCTCGGATTTTGACCGCCCGTATCCGGGCTACAGCGAAGTGGACAACCTGCTCAAGTACGCCGATCAAGGCGGTTTCGTACCGGCATTGGAGAACCTGTACCGCACGGGCAATCCGCTGGTACAGGCGATCCTGAATAACTGGTCGGCATGGAAAAACGGCGTCCCCGAGGCCTGACGCCGATCAAAATGTGGGAGGGGGCTTGCTCCCGATAGCGGAGTGTCAGTCACTGCATCTGTGCCTGAAACACCGCAATCGGGAGCAAGCCCCCTCCCACATTGGACGGTTCAGTTCGCGTTGGCAGCCGCTTTGGCGCATTCGCAGCCCGTCGCCGCAGCGCAGGGTTCACCGTGCGCGTGATGCTCGGCGCAGCCCTGGCAGCAATAGCCCTTCCCGTCCTTCATGACCGCGTCGATGCCCAGTACGCATTTGCAGTGTGGGCAAGCACAGGTTTGATCCGGCATGGTCAGACTCCTTCTTCATGGTCGTCGCGGTGCAGCGAACGCCACACCTGAAACAGTGACCCGAGGCGCGGCGCCAAGGTTCAGCGCCGTCAGTCGGCCTGGCGCGTATTGCTGCGATACATGAACACCAGCGCCAGAGCCAGGCAGAGCATCGCGACGATCCGGCTGCCGGACAGTTCGATCGCCGGGTTGCCTAGCCAGCCGAAATTGTCGATCAGCATGCCCATGCCCAATTGCCCCACGATCACTGCCACCGTGGCGACCGCCGTACCGACCACCGGCACCGCGCCGACCATTACCATCATGTACACCACGCCGAACAAGGCGCCGGTCAGCTGCCACTTCGGCACGTCCAACAAACTGACAGCCTGGGCGGGCTCGAAGAAAAATATCAACAGCGCGGTGGTTAGCGCACCGACCGCAAAGGTCAGCAGGCTGCTGCGCAATACCCCAACGGTCCGCCCCAGGCGACCGTTGATGGCCGCCTGCACGCTCAACACCGCCCCTGCGGCGACCACCGCGACCAACAACACAAACAGATTCATCGCCTTACCCTCGTGCAATCAGAACAAGTGCCGCCACAATCAACGCCAGGGCTATCCAGCGCTCCACATTGACCCGCTTGCGCGCCGTGCCGAACCAGCCGAAATGGTCGATCAGTACACTCTTGCCCACCTGCCCGGACAGGATCGCAATCATCGTCATTGCCACACCGATATGGGGCGTGGCCAGGGTCAGCACCACCACGTACATCGGTCCCAGGAAACCACCGATCAACTGCCAGCGCGGCAGTTGGGTCAAGGCCGGGCCCTTTTGCGGGCCGCTGAACAGCAACAGCAAGAACAGGATCGCCGAGCCGACGCCAAAGATGCTCAACGTCGCCCATAAATGCCCGACCTGCACGCCCAGTGGCCCCAACAGACCGGCCTCCACCGACAACCCCATGCCCGCGAGGATGACCAACGGCAGCAACAGCAGCCGGAGAATGTTTCGCTTCGGCCGGGATTGCGCCGTACCCTCGATAGAATGTGCCTGCATACATCACCTGCGCTTGAAGAAGAAAACAGGCGTGCATTATCCAGTGGCCTGGCTGTGCGATAAATGGCAGCATGCAGACAACACCTTTGCGCAAAACGCACAGCCTGGAGTCATGATGCAGGGTTTGAGTGAACTGAGTTTCAAGGCGCTGCGCCTGTTCGTCGCCGTGCTGGACCATGGCAGTTTTTCTGAGGTAGCACGCCGCGAAGGCCTTGCGCCCTCGTCCATTTCCCGGCAGATCCAACTGATGGAACAAGCCCTCGGTCAGCAGTTGCTGTACCGCCACACCCGTGCCGTGAGCCCGACCGAAGCCGGACGCCTGCTCGGGCGACACGCGCGGCTGATGCTGGAGCAGCTGGAAACAGCGAGCCAGGCCCTGCAGGAACAAGACAGCGAACCCAGCGGGCTGGTGCGCATCAATGCGCCCATGGTGTTCGGCCAGCGTCACCTTGCGCCGTGGCTGGGGGAGCTGTGCCGGCGCTATCCGAAGCTGCAACTGGACATCCAGCAGACCGATACCTTCGTCGACCCGCTGCAGGACGGCACTGACCTACTGTTTCGTATTGGCGTGCTCAATGATTCCAGCATGCAGGCGCGGATCTTCGCGCCGCAACGCTTTCGCCTCGCCGCCAGCCCCGCGTACCTGGCGCAGCACGGCACGCCGCGCCATCCCGACGAAGTGGTCAACCACCAGTGCCTGGCCTACAAGGGCATAAAAGGCCAGGAGCGCTGGTTCTTCCGCCGCGACCAGGGCGACTGGAGCGCCTACAGCGTCAAGGGCCCGATCACCGGCAACCACGCTGACACCCTGACCCACGCCGCCGAGCAGGGCCGGGGGCTGGTGGTGTTTCCTTCCTGGCTGATCGGTGAAGGCCTGCGCGCCGGCACCTTGCAAGCGGTGCTGACCGATTACGAAGTGGCGACCACCCTGGAGCCCCAGCAGATCGCGGCGTTGTGGCCGGGCAGCCGCAGGCTGTCGCTGAAGGTGCGCACGGTGATCGATTATTTTGTGGAATGTTTTGGGACGGTGCCGTATTGGGATCGGTGAGTCAGAACAGCCACTGCCCGATCAGCCACGCATTCGCCCCACTGATCACCGCAAACAAAAACCACGCCAGCATCCGCGTCGGCAGCCGGTTGACGAACGGGCCCATCAGTTGTTTGTCGCCGGTCATGCGGATCAGCGGGTATAACGCGAAGGGCAACTGCAGGCTCAGCACCACCTGGCTGAGAATCAGCAGCTTGCCGATGGCGTCGTCGCCCATCAGCCACACGCCGAGGAACGCCGGGATCAGCGCCAGGCCGCGGGTGATCAGGCGGCGCTGCCAGCAGGGGATGCGCAGGTTCATGTAACCCTCCATGATCACCTGCCCGGCAATCGTACCGGTGAAGGTCGAACTCTGGCCCGATGCCAGCAAGGCGATGCCGAACAGGATGCTGGCGAACGCACCGCCCACCAGCGGGTCGAGCAGATGATAGGCGTCCTGGATCTCCACCACGTCGGTATGGCCGGTTTTGTAGAACGCTGCGGCGGCCAGCACCAGGATCGCCGCATTGACCAACAGGGCCAAGGCCAGGGAGCCAATGGTGTCGATACGTGCAAGCTTGACTGCATCCTGTTTGCTGGCCAGGTCCTTGCCGATCAGGCGCGTCTGCACAATCGAGGAGTGCAGGTAGAGGTTATGCGGCATCACGGTCGCACCGAGGATGCCGATGGCCAGGTACAGCGGCGCGGCGTCGCTGATGGCCGACAGCGAGGGCGTGAAGCCACTGAGCACGTCCGGCCAGTAGGGTTTGATCAGCACCAGTTCAATGAAGAAACACACGCCGATGGTCGCGACCAGCGCCAGCATGATCGCTTCCAGCCGGCGGAAACCGCGGTTCTGCAGGGCCAGGATCAACAGCGTGTCGAAGGCAGTGATGACGATCCCGGTGGTCAGCGATACACCCAGCAGCAGGTGAAATGCCAGGGCGCAGCCGAGCACTTCGGCGAGGTCGGTGGCGATGATGGAAATTTCCGCCAACACCCATTGGGTACGCGCGGAGCGCTTGCTGTAGCGCTCGCGGCACAGTTGCGCCAGGTCTTTACCGGTGGCGATACCCAGCCGCGAGCACAGGCACTGCACCGCCATCCCCGCCAGGCTGGCCAGCAGCACTACAAATAACAGGCTGTAGCCGTAGCGCGACCCGGCTTCGATGGCGGTCGCCCAGTTGCCGGGGTCCATGTAGCCGATGGAAATCAACAGGCCGGGGCCGGCGAACATCAGCGCGCGTTTGAAAAACGACGCCTTGGGATCAACGACGACGGAGCCGGCCACTTCCGGCGGGCAGAAAGGGGCGGTAGCAATTTTCGGCAGGCTGAATTTCACGCGGGATCCCAGGCAAACACACAAGTCAGGGCGCCAGCTTAGCAGTCCGACGCAACGGTGCGCATCACCGTCTCCCGGGGCAGGTCAAATGCCTCAACCACTTGCACCACCAGGTCCAGCTCCTGGTTCAGCGCCTCACGTTCCAGGCGCTGGCGAATCACGCCGACCACCAACACCGCCAACGTGGTGATCGAATAGGCCGGGCCGGAAAAAGCCCGTACGCCGCTGACCAGCAACATCGTGGCCGCCAACGCCTGGCCCACCACCGGAATCGCCGTGGCGGCACCGCGTCGCAGCATAAACCCGGTGAGTCCCGCCAATGCCGTGCCGCTCAAGGCGGTGGTGGCCGTACGGCCCATGTCGAGACGCTTGAACACACCCTGCTCTTTTTGCATCGCGGCCTTGAGTTCGGCGTCGAACGCCTGTCGGTCGGCACCGCTGAGGTTGTCCTGGTACTGCTTGAGCAGTTTTTCCGCGACCTGCGCTTCGATATCCGCCAGGGCCACGCTGGCTATTGCCTCGTCGAACTTGATGCCCAAGCGTTGCGCCACCGCTTCGGCGATCTGGCGATAGGCCACGCCGTGACCACGGGCCAGGTTCATGAAGCTGTCGCCGCCCATGCGCTGCAACTCGATGGCGAGTTTGCGCGGTTCGCGTACGCTGGCATCAATCGAGGCACTGCGCTTTTGCGCCATCAGCTCGGCGAGAAACTTCAGCTCATCCGGCCGCGCCTGCACCAGCATTGGAAACAGATCAACATCTTCTTCGGCAAAGCGCGCTTCACTGCTGCGCAGGTCGGCGCGGATCAGGCCACGGCGTTCCTGCAACAGGTCGGTGTACTGCACCACCGTGCGCAACTGCGGCCAGTAGGCGGCATGGTCGAAACTGGCCAGGTGCACGTTGGTGACCTTGGCCTTGAGTGCCGGCGTTACTGCAATCGCATAGCGGCCGATGCAACGCTCGGTATCCGGCTTCATCGCCAGCGCCCAGTCCTTGCTCGAGTAGCAATTGATCAGCCGTCCCTTGAGCGGTGCCGACACCGCCTCCCAAGGGCTCGAGGTACAGATTGCCCCGCCCATCAGCAACACATTATTCAATGGCAGTTCATGGGCGATTTCAGGGCTGGCCAGCACACTCTTGACCAGGATCCGAGCACCAAGGGAGTGGCCGATCAGATTGATCTGCCGCACCTGGAGCGATTCGGCGTGCAGGTAGCTCGCCAGCTCGGGCAGCAAGGTCCTGGCCACTTCATCGACCCGAGCCTCGACACTTTTGTAATGGTCGAGAAAGTAGGCGATCGCCTTGCCCACACCCACCGTCGCCGCGCCCAGGCCACCGCCGCCGAGCATCGAGGCGATCACCTCCTTGAACGGGGCAAACAGGTTTTCCAGGAAATGCCCCGCCGGCCAGAACAACATCAGGTTGGTCGAGCCTTCAATGCTGGCCAGTTGTTCCTTGAAGCCGGCCAATTGCTGCTGGCTGAAAAACGCCGAATAACCGTGCACGTAGAGATTGAGCACGTCCCCCTGAGGCTCGCCACACAGGACGAACGTAGGCTTGCGGGTGCGGTGCATTTCATCCCACTGCTGTTGCATGGGCCGGTGACTCCTGGTGACAAGGGGCGGCCATGGTAACAAAGAGCCAATCAAGCCGAGATGAAAACCACAGGCATCGCGACGCCGGACTGGTTCAGCGCGCGAAGTTGTCGATTTTTACCTGGCCATCGGGAAACGTCGCGATAAGTTCTAGATCTCCCCCCATCGCCCGTATGTAGTCGCGCAAGGTGCTGATGTACATATCGGAAAAGCAAACGTCCGTAGCTGCCGAAATCCGCCAGATAAGAGCCACATCCATTAACCTCCGCATCAAAAATACAAGTTTCAAAATGTGAAAACACGCTCTAATAGAGCCCTTTCCCTCGCCCTTGAAAACATCAGCATCTGATTCAAGCAAACAATGGAGTTCGCAATGCCCCATGAAGGCAACCTGTTACAAGCAGCCGTGGTGTTCCTGTTCGCCGCCGTGCTGGCCGTGCCGTTGGCCAAGCGTCTGCAACTGGGCGCGGTGCTGGGCTATCTGTTCGCCGGGGTGATCATCGGCCCCTCGGTGCTGGGCCTGATCGGCAACCCGCAAAGCGTGGCGCAGTTCTCTGAACTGGGCGTGGTGCTGTTGCTGTTCATCATCGGCCTGGAGCTTTCGCCCAAACGGTTATGGGTGATGCGCAAGGCGGTATTCGGTGTCGGCCTGGCCCAGGTGCTGCTGACCGGGCTGGTGATGGGCGTGGTGGCGCTGTGGCTGTTTGGCCAGTCATGGAACAGCGCGATTGTGCTGGGCCTGGGCCTGGCGCTGTCCTCCACCGCGTTTGGTCTGCAAAGCCTGGCCGAGCGCAAGGAACTCAACCAACCCCATGGGCGCCTGGCCTTCGCGATCCTGTTGTTCCAGGACATTGCAGCGATCCCGTTGATTGCCATGGTGCCGCTGCTGGCCGGCAGCGATCATCCGACCAGTGAAGCCCAGGGCGTGCAGCACGTCTTGCAGATTCTCGGCAGTATTGCCGTGGTGATCATCGGCGGGCGCTACCTGCTGCGCCCGGTGTTTCGTATCGTCGCCAAGACCGGCCTGCGTGAGGTCTCCACCGCCACCGCGCTGCTGGTGGTGATCGGCACCGCCTGGTTGATGGAGCTGGTGGGCGTGTCCATGGCCCTCGGCGCGTTCCTCGCCGGGCTGCTGCTGGCGGACTCGGAATACCGCCACGAACTGGAATCCCAGATCGAACCGTTCAAGGGCCTGCTGCTGGGGCTGTTTTTTATCAGCGTGGGCATGGGCGCCAACCTCAGCCTGCTGCTCAGCACACCGCTGGTGGTGATCGGACTGACCTTGCTGTTGATCGGTTTGAAACTGCCGCTGCTGTACGCCGTAGGGCGCATGGTGGGCGAGCTCAATCGCGAAAGCGCTCTGCGCCTGGGCGTGGTGTTGGCGGCGGGAGGTGAGTTCGCCTTCGTGGTGTTCAAGATCGGCCGCGACCAGGGCCTGTTCGAACCGCACCTTTATGATGTGCTGGTGTTGACCATCACCCTGTCCATGGCCGTGACCCCGCTGCTGCTGTTGGTGTGCCCGAAGCTGTTCAAGTCCAAGGCCAAGCCGGTGGACGTGCCCGAGGAGTACCGCGCTATCGAAGGCGACGCGCCGCGTGTGGTGATTGCCGGCATGGGGCGAATGGGCCAGATCGTCGCGCGAATTCTGCGCGCACAAAACATCTCGTTCATCGCCCTCGACACCTCGGTGGAAACCATCGAACTGACCCGCAGTTTTGGCGGTATGCCGGTGTTCTACGGTGACCCGCAACGCCCGGAAATCCTCCATGCGGCCAAGGTCGACCAGGCGGAATTCTTTGTGATCGCCATGGATGATCCGGAGATCAACATCAAGACCGCCGAACTGGTGCGCAACCTCTACCCGCACATGAAGATCATCGCCCGCGCGCGTAACCGCCAGCACGTCCACCGCCTGGTGGACCTGGACGCCTCACCGGTGCGTGAAACCTTTTACTCAAGCCTGGAGATGAGCCGTCGTACCCTGGTCGGCCTTGGTCTGAGCCAGGCCCAGGCCGATGCGCGCATCGACCGCTTCAGGGCCCACGACCAGCAAGTCCTCGCCGCCCAGCATGCGGTATACGACGATGCGGCCAAAGTCATGCAGACCGCCCAGGAAGCCCGTGCAGAACTGGCGCGCTTGTTTGAGATGGACCGGCTTCAGGAAGAGTCCGACAAGGTGTGAGGCTGCAGATGAACGATATTGCGAATTTTCTGACAGAATACGCCGCAATTTCGTTCATCTCTGGAGCGCTTCATGGCCACCTTCACCAAAACTGCAGTGCTGCTGGCCCTCGCGCTTACCGCCAGCAGCGTGTTCGCCGCCGCCAAACCGGCCACGCAAACGCTCTCCACCCTGGGCGGCAAGTTCACCTTCAGCCTGCCCAAGGCCTACACCGCCGACGCCCTGCCCTCCGGCAAGGCTGAAGACGGCACCGCCGATACCCAAGGCACCCTGTACGCCAACGCAACCACGAAAAGTGTGGTGATCGTCGCCGAAACCGTACGTAACGATGGGGTTTCAATCCAGGATAACGACGCCAAATTTCTCGATGGCGCTGTGAGCGATTTCGTCAAGAACCAGAGCGCCGCCCTGCCCGACTTCAAGAAACTCGGCGAGAAAAAACTGACTTTCAAGGGCCTTGGCCTGCGCCAGGTCGACAGCACCGCCACCCAAGGCGGCGGCAAGACCCTGAACTCCACGTTCCTGGCTGGCTCCGGCAATCACCTGCTGGTGATCCAGGCGATTTCGCGGGCGGACGATGTGAAGGGGCATGCGGCGCTGGTGAAGCAGATTACTGGTGGCAAGTAAGCCAGTCTCCCAAGCGACATAAAACCAATGTGGGAGGGGGCTTGCTCCCGATAGCGGTGAATCAGTCGATACATCTGTGACTGAAATACCGCCATCGGGAGCAAGCCCCCTCCCACATTTTTTACGGTGTTTACCGCAGGCTCTTCTCCAGCCAAGCCTTCAGGTCCTGGATTTCCGCCTCGCTGATTGTATGGTTCATCCCCGGATACCCATGAAACTGCGGCTTCAAGCCAATCCCTTCCAGCACCTCGTTGGCCCGCGTTCCCGAGGCATAAGGCAGCGCCTGGTCCAAGGTGCCATGGCCGATAAAGATCGCCAGCTTGTCCAACGCTTCATTCGGCTTGAGCTCGGCCTTGAGCACCGGCAACACGCTGCCGCTCAGCGCCGCAATCCCGCGCACCAGCTCGGGCCTGCGCAAGCCCACTTCATAGGACATGATCGCGCCCTGGCTGAACCCTACCAGGAACACCCGGTCAGGCTCGGTGTGGTACTTGGCGGTGGCTTTGCCGATAAAGTCTTCGAGCAGCCTGGCGCTGCTTTGCAGGTCGGCCGTCACCCCATCGTAATCACCATCGCCGGGGGTCTTGGTAAACCAGCGGTAGCCACGCGGTTCCACCGGCATTGGCGCGCGCACCGACAGGTAGGTCCAGGTGGAAGGCAGCGCATCCTTGATGCCGAACAAGTCTTGCTCGTTGCTGCCAAAGCCATGCAGGAAAATCACCAGCGGTTGGTTGCGTGCATCGCCCTGGGTCTGTTCCAGGTACGACAACGGCAGGTCGGTACGCAGGTCGGAATCCGCGTGGGCGGCACTGGCAAGCAAGGTCAGCGCGAGAGCGAGCAGTTTGAGCATGGGATCTATCCCTCAGGGTTTGCGCAACAAATAGGTGTCCATGATCCAGCCATTGGCGAGCCGCGCGGCCTTGCGCACCCGTTGGATTTCGTCCGCGACCTCACCGACTTTGCCGCTGATCAGGATTTCGTCCGGCGTGCCCAGGTAGGCGCCCCAATAGATATCCAGGTTCTGATCCGCCACGCTGCGGTAGGAATCTTCGGCATCGAGCATCACCACCAGGGTGTCGGCATCACTCGCCTGCCCCGCCGCCAGGCGGCGCCCGGTGGTGATTTCAATGGACTTGCCGATACGGTTCAACGCCACCTTATGCTGGGCCGCCAGGGCCTGCACGCTGGTAATACCGGGGATCACCTCGAACTCGAATTCACAGCGCCCCTCGGCAAGAATCGCCTGCAAAATGCGAATGGTGCTGTCGTACAACGCCGGGTCGCCCCAGGCCAGAAAGGCCCCCACTTCGCCGTCGGCCATGTCGTCGTTGATCATGCGCTCGAAGGTCTGCTGCTTGTCGCGGTTGAGGTCGCGCACGGCGGTGGTGTAGTCGATATCACCGCGCACGCGCTCGGGGCAGTCGGCCTCGACGAAGCGGTAGCCGGGCCTGGTGATGTAGGTTTCGCAGATTTCACGGCGCAGGTCGATCAGCTTGTCCTTGCTCTGGCCCTTGTCCATCAGGAAAAACACGTCGGTGCGGTTCAGCGCCTTCACGGCCTGCATCGTGATGTAGTCAGGGTTGCCGGCGCCAATGCCGATGATCAGGATGCGTTTCATGGGTTGCTCTCATTGCGGGGCGTGGATTTTGCCATGATCGTGGGCTCAGGCATAAGTTTCCAGGCGCAGGCGCCAGACCGCGTTGAAGCGCAGCTCGATGCGCGACAGTGGTTCTACGTCGATCCGGTAGAACATCGAGGCCGGGTACTGCATGACGTACAGCAGCGCGGCACGGATCACAAAGGGGTGGGTCACCGCCAGCACATGCCCTGGCTGGTTTTCCAGGGCCTTCATCCACTGCCCGACCCGCGTGCACAGTTGCGCCACTGATTCGCCACCATGGGGCGCATAGGCGCTGTCGGTAAGCCAGGCGTTCAGCTCAGCGCTGTCGAGCGCGCGCAGAGCCTGGCCTTTCCAGCGCCCAAGGTCGACGTCGCGCAGGGCCGGTTCGATGCCCGGCTGTTCGCCGAACAAACCCGCCGTCTGCCGGGTTCGCGCCTCCGGCCCGCACAGCAGGCGCGCCGTCTCGGGGTAACGGCCTGCCAACGACAGCGCCGCGCCCTGCCAGTCCATGACCAGCGATTCGTCATCGGCAAAGCGCGCCAGTTTTTGCGACGGTGTGGCCGCATGGCAGATCAGGGTCAAACGGGTAGCCTGCACGCGATTCATTCCGAAGGGATGAGGCTGCCAAGCCTGGCGCAGTCAGCGCGCCGATGCAACGCCCTCAGGCCAATGCCGCCCCCGCAGGCGCCGCCACCGGGCTGGCGCTGGCCACGAAGTCCTCCTTGCGCAGCAGCACCAAGGCGATCAACGACACCACTCCGGTCGCCACATAGAAGTACCACGGCGAGGTGATGTCGCCGGTCACCTTGATCAGCCAGGTGGAGATCAGCGGCGCGCTGCCGCCAAACACCGCCACCGGCACGTTGTACGCCACGGCGATGCCGGTGGAACGGATGCGTGTGGGCAGCAGTTCGCTCATCAGTGCATAGGTGGACGAGGCATAGAGGCCGAACAGGATCGCCACCGCCATCAAGGGCGCAAAGAACGTCGCCGGCGTGGCGGTCGGGGCCATCTTGAACAGCCAGAACATCGCCAGGGTCGCCAGCGTGCCGACCACCATCAGGAACGGCTTGCGCCCGTATTTATCGGTGAATGCGCCACCGAACGGCATGACGAAGGCCGCCGAGAAACTGGCGACGAACACATAGAGCAAGGTGGTGCCGCTGTCGAACTTGAGAATCTTGGCCATGTAGGTCGAGGCGAAAGTCAGGACCAGGTAAAAGATCGAGCTGTGCAAGGTGATGATGAAGAACACCAGGGCGATGGCGCGCTTCCACTGCCAGACCTCGCGCAGGGGCGCACGGGAAGTTTGCCCGGCACGTTGCAAGGCCAGGAACTCAGGGCTGTCTTCAAGCTTGAGGCGGATGTACATGGAGATGAAGCCCAGGGGCGCGGCGATCAGGAACGGCACGCGCCAGGCCCATTCCTGCATGACCTCGGCGCCCAGCACCCAGGTCATGCCGTTGGCCACGGCGCCGCCCAGCAGCAGGCCGAGCACCGCGGTGACCATCAGCCAGCAGGTGGCAAAGCCGCGTCGGCCAGGGCCGGCGTATTCGGAAATGAAGCTGGTCACCGTGCTGATTTCACCGCCCGCCGAGAAACCTTGCACGCAGCGCACCAGGATCAGCAGGATCGGGGCGACGATGCCGAGGGTGGCATAGGTCGGCAGCAGCCCCAGCATTACCGTGGAGCCGGTCATCATCACCAGCGCCATGATCAGGGTTTTACGCCGGCCGATCTTGTCCGCCAGCGGGCCGAAGAACAGCCCGCCCAGCGGGCGGATGAAGAAGCTCAGGGCGAACGCGGCAAAACTGGCCAGCAGGCTGGTGGTGGGGTCGTCGGAAACGAAGAACGCCTGGCCGATATACACGGCAAGAAAGCCGTAGACGCCATAGTCGTACCACTCGATCAAGTGGCCGGAGGTGGCACCGAGAAACGCGCGGCGGCGTTTGCGGACGGTGTCTTGCGCGTGATTGCCCATCGAGGGGGACTCCTTGTCTGTTGGTCGATCCGTGCTAAAGCGCGGCGATAGTCGCTGCTTTCAACCACTGCCGCAAGTCGGTCTTGAGGACCTTGCCGTAGCTGTTCTTGGGCAAATCGCTGCGCCACACATATTTTTTCGGTTTTTTGAACGAGGCCATGCGCGCCACAAACCATGCCGTGAGCTCGCCTTCGTCGAGGGGCTCGCCGCTGCGCGTCACCACAAACGCCACCACCGACTCGCCCCATTGCGGGTCCGGCTCGCCCACCACGCACACTTCGAACACCTCGGGATGCTGGGCCAGCACCTCCTCGACTTCGCGCGGGTACACATTGCTGCCGCCGCTGATGATCACGTCCTTGGAGCGATCCGTGAGGGTCAGGTAGCCGGCGGGGTCAAGAAAGCCGATATCACCGGTGAGCAGCCAACCCTCGACCAGGGTGTCGCTGGTGGCCTGCGGATTGCGCCAATAGCCCTGCATCACCGTGGCGCCGCGCACCGCGATTTCACCGCGCTCGCCGGTCGGCAACGGTCGGTGGCGGGCATCGAGAATGCGGATTTCCACGCAGGCTTGCGCGTAGCCTACGGATGCGGCCAGGGTCGTCCAGTCGGCGCGCTGGCGGTCGGCGATCAGCCCACGGGGTAGCACGCTGATAGTCATCGGGCTCTCGCCCTGGCCGTAGATCTGCACCAGGCGGGGGCCGAACGTATCGACGGCGTCGCGCAAGTCGGCCAGGTACATCGGGCCGCCGCCGTAGACGATGGTCTTGATGCCTTCGCCGTGATAGCCCTGTTGCCGTGCCTGCTCGACCATGCGCTTGACCATGGTCGGCGCGGCAAACAGTGAAACGCTGCCCAGCTCTGCCGCCAGCCCGAACAGCTCGGCGGCGTCAAAACCGTTGGACGCCGGCACCACATGCCGCGCACCGCAGCGTACGTGAATAAAATTGTAGAGCCCGGCGCCATGGGACATCGGCGCGGCGTACAGCGCGGCATCGTCGGCGCTGACCGGGTCGACGTCGGTGGCGTAGCACAACGACATGGCGATCAGGTTGCCATGGGACAGCATCACACCCTTGGAACGCCCGGTGGTGCCGGAGGTGTAGAACAGCCAGGCAAGGTCGTTATCCTGGCGCGGTACCGGTTGCTCCAGGGTTGGCCAGCCCTGGTTCGGCGGCAGCACGTGACCGTCAAGTTCCGTGCAGCGCGCAGGCAAATCCCGCGATGAAAACACCCGGCCGCCATCGGTAAAGATCAAGCGTGCTTCGGCGTTATCCGCGATCCATGCCGCCTCGGTCGGGTGCAGCTTGGCATTGATCGGTACCGCCACCGCGCCCATCCACCAGATGGCGTAGAGCAACTCCAGATAGTCGCAGCTGTTTTTCATCAGCACCGCCACCGCGTCCCCTGGCTGCAAGCCGTGCTGGTCGACCAGGCGCGCGGCGCGCTGGCGCACATGGGCGGCGAAGGTGGCGTAGTCGGCCACTTGCCGGGCGCCGTCGAACAGTGCCGGGCGTTGCGGGTCGCGACGCCGGGTGTCGTGCAACCAATTGGCAATGTTCATGGTTCAGTACCGACGCGCGTGCAGGACCGAAGCGTAGTTGGCCACCGCCATGCCGCCCATGTTGAACACCAGGCCGAACTCCGCATTGGGCACCGCCAGACCAATCGGCTCGCCGGTCAATTGCCGGAATGCCAGGGCATGCATCGAGACGCCGGTCGCGCCGACGGGATGGCCCTTGGCCTTGAGCCCACCGGAAAGGTTCACCGGCAAACGCCCGCCCGCACGCACCACGCCGCTGTCGAGCACACGGTGCCCCTCGCCCTTGGGCGCCAGGCCCATGGCTTCGTAGATCAGCAGTTCGGCGATGGTGAAGCAATCATGCACCTCGGCGAAGCTCAGGTCGGCCAGGGTCACATTCGCCCCGCGCAGCGCCGAATGAATCGCCCGCTG
Source organism: Pseudomonas sp. R4-39-08 (assembly GCF_003852275.1). Classification (NCBI taxonomy): domain Bacteria; kingdom Pseudomonadati; phylum Pseudomonadota; class Gammaproteobacteria; order Pseudomonadales; family Pseudomonadaceae; genus Pseudomonas; species Pseudomonas sp. R4-39-08. The sequence continues at coordinate 2,518,845 of NZ_CP027733.1, read as the reverse complement.
CGGGCCTTCAAACGCCAGGATGTCGCGCTGGGCGATGGGCAATGTGTCGTTGACCTGGGTCATCGCGCGAATCTGCACATCGCGGCGAAACGCCCGCGCACGCTTGGGCGACGCCAGCACAATCGCCGCAGCGCCATCGCTGATCAGCGAGCAATCGGTGAGGCGCAGCGACTCGGCCACGAACGGGTTGCTCTGGGACACGTTATTGCAGTGCTCGAAATTCATCTCGCGGTGCATCTGCGCCAACGGGTTGGCCATGGCATTGGAGTGGTTCTTGGTGGCAATCGCCGCCATCGAGCCCAGCGGGCAATGGTAGCGCTCGGCGTATTGGCGAGCGGCGCGGCCGAACAACTGCGGGAAACTCAGGCCGGCTTCGGCCGCATCGTTCTGATAACCGGCGCCGGCCAGCGCCTGGGTGACGGCGGCCGTGGAGGTATGGGTCATTTTCTCGGCCCCCACCACCAGCACCAATTCGGCGCTGCCGGAGAGAATCGCATTGACGCCGGCCTGGATCGCCGCCGAACCGGATGCACAGGCGTTCTCACAGCGGGTGGCCGGTTTGAAGCGCAGGGCTGGGTCGGCCTGCAGCAGCAACGACGCGGCAAACCCATCCGGCACCAGCCCGGCATTGAAATGGCCGAGGAACAGCGCGTCGATCTGCGCCGCATCGAGGGCGGCATCGCTCAAGGCCTCACATGTGACCTGAACAATCAGATCTTCCAGCGTGGTGCCTTCCAAGCGACCAAAACGCGAATGACCAGCGGCAACGATAGACACGCAATCAGCAGGCATAATCAATTTCTTCTGTTCTTGAACCGGACTTTCCCTACAATGACCCACCTCTGGTCGCGGGCCAATTCGTGTAACTACTTACATGGATAAGTAGTCCGCCAATCAGTTGAATAACGAGGCAGGATGCCCATGACCGTGATTACCCCACCATTCCAGAACCTTGAACGCCTGGCGTTCAAGCTGTCCCCCGCGCCGCAGCTGGTCACCAGCAACCGCGTGATCATCGACTGCAACGACGCGTTCCTGAACCTGTTCGGCTACACCCACGCGACGTTGGTCAATCAATTGACCCTGCTGATTTACCCGTCCCAGGCCGACTACCACGCCATCGGCAAGCGCAGCCATGAGTGGTTGCTCGACAGCGACAGCGGTTTTTATTCCGACGAGCGCTTCATGCAGCACCGCAATGGCGAAGTGTTCTGGGCCAGGTCCCATGGCTACACGCTCACGCCCAGGGATCCGTTCAAGTTGATGATCTGGCACTTCGAACGGCTGGACCGCACCCATCAAGGCACGGGCGACCTTACGCCGCGGGAGCGGGAGATTGCCATGCACATTGTCAATGGGCTCAAGTCCAAGGAAATCGCGCTGAGATTGGGAATTTCGCATCGGACGGTGGAGGTCCATCGGGCGCGGTTGATGAGGAAGTTGCAGGCCAAGACGGTGGTGGAGTTGGTGTCGAAGATCATCATGGTGGCTTGAGGTTGGTCGGTTTTTTTGGAATTGACTGTGTACATATCCGTTATTTAGGTAACGGCTGCTATGGGTTCCGCTCTTACAGCGGCTCACTTTTGAAAAGCGCAAAAGTAAGCAAAACGCTCTTGCCCCACCACTCGGCACCTCGCTCACGCTCGGTGTGCCCGTAATCCGACAGTGATTTGGGGGGCCGCCGCCACGCGCCATCCATGGCGCGGGGCGGCTAAACCGGCGTCCTGCCGGTTTACCCCCCAAATCACTGTCGAATTCCGGCCAGCGTGGTTTAACGGGGCGCTTAAGATCAAAAGCAAAATCAAAAACAAAGCGAGGCGGCCTTAGAGCCGACCTGGTCAGTGAGGGTGCGCGACGGCTCAGCCAATGAATAACCTGTGGCGAGGGAGCTTGCTCCCGCTGGACTGCGTAGCAGTCCCAGTCTTAAAGAGCAGGGCCGCTTCGCGCCCCAGCGGGAGCAAGCTCCCTCGCCACAGTACGACGCTGATTCTTGCCTACCTACGATGCGAAGCGAGTCGCTCTTGCTTTTGCTTTTGATCTCGGTCGCCCCGTTAAACCACGCTGGCCGAACGCGGGCTTGAATCCGTGGGTAACCCGGCAGGACGCCGGGTTAGCCGCCCTGCGCCATGGATGGCGCATGGCGGCGGCCCACGGATTCAAGCCTGCGTTCGGGCACACCGAGCCTGGGCGAGGTGCCGAGTGGTGGGGCGAGGACCTTTTGGTTACTTTTGGGTCCCTCCAAAAGTGACCCGCTGTAAGAGCGGAACCCTAAGTAGCCGTTACCGCAGCAACGGATATGTACTCAATCCCCAACCCACCATCAAACGTGCACTAGCACTATCAAGCCACCCGACTCTCCTTCTTCAAACTCTCCATATCAATCACAAACCGATACTTCACATCCCCCTTCAACATCCGCTCATACGCCTCATTAATCCCCTGGATATCAATCATCTCAACATCCGAAACAATCCCGTGCTTGGCACAAAAATCCAACATCTCCTGGGTCTCCTGAATCCCACCAATCAACGACCCCGCCAGACTGCGCCGCTTGAATATCAAATTAAACACCGCAGGCGACGGATGCGGACTGTCCGGCGCACCCACCAGCGTCATCGTGCCATCACGTTTGAGCAGGCTGATAAACGCATCAAGGTCATGGGGCGCAGCCACCGTATTGAGGATAAAATCCAGGCTGTTGACTACCTTGGCCATCTCATCGGCATTCTTCGACACCACCACCTGATCAGCACCCAAACGCAACCCATCCTCACGCTTGTTCGGTGAAGTGGTGAACAACGTCACATGTGCCCCCATGGCGTGGGCAATCTTCACCGCCATATGCCCAAGCCCGCCAAGCCCGACCACGCCGACCTTCTTGCCTGGCCCGACCTTCCAGTGGTGCAGCGGCGAATAGGTGGTAATCCCGGCACACAGCAACGGCGCTACCGCCGCCAGGTTCGAATCATCGTGGGAGATGCGCAGCACGAACTGCTGCTTGACCACGATGTTGTCCGAATAGCCGCCGTAGGTATTCTCGCCACCGAACAGGGGACCGTTATAGGTCCCAGTGAAGCCGTTCTCGCAATACTGCTCCTCGCCCTCGGCACAGGATGCGCACTGCTGGCAGCTGTCGACCATGCAGCCGACACCCGCCAGGTCACCCACCTTGAATGTCTTCACATTGGCGCCGACCGCCGTCACACGGCCGACGATTTCATGGCCGGGCACCGACGGGTAAAGGGTGTTGTTCCACTCGTTGCGGGCGGTGTGCAAATCTGAATGGCACACCCCGCAATACAGAATATCGATCTGCACGTCATCCGCCCCTGGAGAGCGGCGCTCGAAGGTAAAGGGCTTGAGCGAATCCTTGGAGTCCCGAGCGGCATAGCTGTAAGTCTTGGCCATTTCGTTCACCTGTGTGATCTGACGGAAGAGTTCGGTGGACACGCCTGGCCGCTGAAACGTTCAACCGAGCACGTCCATACAATTCCCAATGGCGCCTGCCCCCTAACCTCACGGCTTTCGAACCCGTAGAAGCGCTGGAGAATGGGCATGCGTAACAAAGCAATCAAGGTATCCGTAGCATTGACGCTGTTGGCAAGCGCCATGATGAACAGCGCTTTGGCGGCCACCCCAAGCGTCGCCGTGGCGCCCCAATACGACACCAGCCACGTGTATGTGGCGCCGGCCGATGTCGACCGTTTCGCCCAGAGCTTCCTGGCCACCTTCGGCGGCAAGAGCACGCCCCAGGTGGTGGTGAATGTGCTGCCGGTGCCAAGCAGCACCACCTCGCAATTGCTGCAGACCCCGGCGGGTACAGTCTCGTTGTTCGGCTTCACCACGCCCGTGCCGCATCCGTTCGGCCAGGAACGCAACGGCTATCTGGTCAAGGACATGGATGTAGCCCTGAAAGCGGCGCGGGACAATGGCGCCGATGTGATCGTCAGCGATTTTCCCGACCCCATCGGCCGTGATGCCGTGGTGCAGTGGCCGGGCGGCGTCAACATGCAGCTCTACTGGCACACCAAGGCCCCGGACTACGCGGCGTTCGAGGCGGTTCCGGAGAACCGCGTGTATGTGTCCAATGACAGCGCCGAGCGCTTTATCAAGGCGTTCCTCGGCTTCTCCCACGGCAAAATAGTGAACGACGACAAGCACGCCACCGCCGCTGATGTCGGCCAAGCGGGCGGCGAATACCGTCGCGTCGAGATCGAGTCAGCCTTCGGGCGTATGGCAGTGCTGGTCACCAACGGCCATCTGCCCTACCCGTTCGGCCACGACACCACCGGCTATCAAGTCAGCGACCTGGCCGCCACCCTCGGCAAGGCCAGCGGGTCTGGCGCCAAGGTGCTGGTGCCCGCGTTCGACAGCAAAGGCCGGCGCAGTGCAATGGTCGAATTCCCCGGCGGTTATGTCGCGGAAATTCACCAGCTCACCGCGAAAAAATGATCCGTCATACAGGCTGGAGCCTGGCCGTGCTGTGGCCGCTGCTCGTCGGCAGCGTCCACGCCGACGATCCACCGAGCCGACCGGCGATCAAGGCCAATCGCTGGCAGGAAGACTGGTCGGTGCTCAAGGACCCGGCGCTGCGCACGCAGCCGCTGGACAGCCTCAAGTACATCCCGTTGTCGGGCGCAAACCCGTACACCTACCTGTCCCTGGGCGCGACCTTGCGCGAGCGTTTCGAGATGAATGACGCCAGCGGTTTCGGCGTGAAGGACGTGGCCCGTGATCGCTACCTGATCCAGCGCTTCCAGGTTCATGCCGACCTGCATTTGAATGAACACTGGCGCGTGTTCACCCAGCTCGAAGACGTGCGCGCCTATGACAAAACCACGCTGGGCGGCGCCGATCAGAACCGCGTGGATGTGCGCCTGGCCTTCGCCGAATACGTGAACACCTTCAGCAGCGGCACGTTCAAGAGCCGTATCGGCCGCCAGGATTTTGCCTTCGACTTGCAGCGCTTCATTTCGTCACGGGACGGCCCGAATGTGCGGCAGTCGTTCGATGCGTTGTGGGCCGACTGGGAAACGCCGAACTGGCGCTTTATCGGGATCGCCAGCCAACCGGTGCAGTACCAGGATGGCCGGCATTTCGACGACAAGTCCAACAGTGACGCGCGTTTTCATATGCTGCGGGTCGAGCGCCTGGTGGGCGGCACGAATGAGCTGTCGGCCTACTACGGCGTGTACGAGCGCAGCGCGGCGCACTACCTGGACGCCGATGGCGACGAAACGCGCCAGCTGTTCGATGCGCGCCTGGGTGGCGCGGCCCAGGGCTTCGACTGGGATATCGAAGCCATGCTGCAAGGCGGCTCGGTGGGCAGCAAGGATATCCGCGCCTGGGCCGGCGGCAGCCGCACCGGCTACACCTTCGACAGCCTGGCGTGGAAGCCGCGCCTGGGCCTGCAACTGGACATCGCCTCGGGCGACCGTAAAACCGGTGACGGCACCGTCGGCACTTTTAACCCGCTGTTTCCCAACGGCTACTACTTTTCCCTGGCGGGCTATACCGGCTACAGCAACCTGATTCACGTCAAGCCATCGATCACCGTCAAGCCGATCGCCAAGCTCAGCGTGCAAACCGCCATCGGCCTGCTGTGGCGGCAAACCACTGCGGATGCGGTCTACACCCAGCCCAGCGTGCCGGTCGCCGGCACTGCGGGCCAGGGTGAACGCTGGACCGGTGCCTACGGTCAGCTGAGAACCGACTACGCCTTCACGCCGAACCTGACCGGCGCGGTCGAAGCCGTGCACTACGCTGTCGGCCAGACCCTGCGTGATGCCGGCGGGCACGACAGCAACTACCTGGGCATGGAGCTCAAGTTCAGTTGGTAATTGAGGCAAGCACACCGATACAAGCCCGGCTTGGTTTTTTGGCGCAGGCTTTTCGCGATGTAACAAGGCGGATTTTTTACTCAGTCTTTTCATGCAGACACAGGAGTTTCAGATGAGCACATTCGTTGCCAAAGACGGTACGCAGATCTACTTCAAGGACTGGGGCAGCGGCAAACCCGTGCTGTTCAGCCACGGCTGGCCGCTGGATGCCGACATGTGGGAATACCAGATGGAATACCTGAGCAGCCGTGGCTTTCGCACAATCGCGTTCGACCGCCGAGGCTTTGGTCGCTCGGACCAGCCGTGGACCGGCAACGATTACGACACCTTCGCCGACGACATCGCCCAGTTGATCGACCACCTGGACCTGACGGACGTAACCCTGGTGGGCTTCTCCATGGGCGGCGGTGACGTAGCCCGCTACATCGCGCGCCATGGCAGCGCGCGGGTTGCCGGGCTGGTACTGCTGGGTGCGGTGACGCCGATCTTCGGGCAGAAAGCCGATTACCCACAGGGCGTGCCCAACGACGTCTTCGATGGCATCAAAGCCGGCCTGCTGAAGGACCGCGCGCAATTCATCAGCGATTTCAACACGCCGTTCTTTGGCCTCAACAAGGGCCAGAAAGTCTCGGAGGGCGTGCTCACCCAGACCCTGCAGATCGCGCTGCAAGCCTCGCTGAAAGCCACCGTGGATTGCGTCACCGCGTTCTCCCAGACCGACTTCCGCCCGGACATGGCCAAAATCGACGTGCCGACCCTGGTCATCCACGGTGACGGTGACCAGATCGTTCCGTTCGAAACCACTGGCAAAGTTGCCGCCCAGATGATCGAGGGCGCGCAACTGAAGGTGTACAAGGACGCGCCCCACGGGTTTGCCGCCACCCACACCCAGCAGCTCAATGAAGACCTGCTGGCCTTCCTGAACCGCTGAGTGACCTCTGTAGGAGCGAGCTTGCTCGCGAAAAACGCCCAGGCAACGCGTTCATTCTGGATAAACGCGCGGGCCCTGAGTTCTTCGCGAGCAAGGGCTAGCCGCCCGCCTCGCTCCTACATAAAGCCTTACTGTCCGGCCCTTTACCATTCAGGCCAATCGCTGCCCCAGCCGCAGACTCCCCGGCCCCGCAATCAGGATGCTGGTGAAGATAATCATCAACAGCCAGCCAAACTGCCCCTCGAACAGCGTCCACTCCGGATGTACCACCAGCAGCGCGATCACCAGCACCGCCAGGATCGGCAGGCATGCCAGGCGCGTCCACACCCCCGCGATGATCAGCAGCGGGCACAGCACCTCGGCAAATATGGCCAGCAGCAAGGTGATCGGCGCGCCCAGGTGAAACGGGTCTTCGATCAGCTTCAACTGGTCGCTGTAGTTGAGCAGTTTCGGCAATCCATGCACCCACAGCAAAAACAGCGCCCCGCTGACCCGCAGGAACAACAGCCCGACATCTTGTTTTTTTGTTTCGCTCATAAGCCACCTGTGTCCGTCAAAAATGACCGACCGCCAGTGTGGCCCTGGCCGCGACGATGGGCTTGCAGGCGTGTGCTGACCTTACGCAGTCGACGCTGACAAACCCGTGCGGTAGGGTGCAGCTCAACGTTGCCTACTCGGGCATGATCTGGCTGAACCGTCGACCGCTCGCCACGGTCCCAACCCATACGCTCATCGTCACAGGAACCCCTTCATGACCCTGCCTCAAGAAATGACCCTGATCGAAATCACCGCCCCCGGCGGCCCCGAAGTGCTGCAACCGCGACGTGCAGACGTACCGGTGGCCGGCCCGGGCGAGATCCTGATTCGCGTGCATGCGGCCGGGGTCAACCGCCCCGACGCCTTGCAGCGGGCTGGCAAGTACCCGATGAAACCCGGCATGAGCCCGATCCCCGGCCTGGAAGTGGCCGGTGAAGTGGTGGCGCTGGGCGAAGGCGTGGATCAATACGCGCTCGGCGATAAGGTCTGCGCCCTGACCAATGGCGGCGGCTATGCGCAGTTCTGCGTGGTGCCGGCCAGCCAGGCGTTGCCGATTCCCGAAGGCATGGACTGGATTCAGGCCGCTGCCGTGCCGGAAACCTTCTTCACCGTCTGGGCCAATCTGTTCGGTCTGGGCGGCGCCTGCAGCGGCGAACGCGCCTTGATCCACGGCGGCACCAGCGGCATCGGCACCACCGCCTTGATGCTCTGCCAGGAATTCGGTATCCAGGCCTTCGCCACCGCCGGCAGCGCCGATAAATGCGCGGCAATTGCCAAGCTCGGCGCGCAGCCGATCAATTATCGCGAGGAGGATTTTGCCCAGGTCATCGCCGAGAAGACCGCCGGCCAGGGCGTCGATGTGATCCTCGACATCATGGGAGCCTCCTACCTCAACAACAACCTCAAGGCTTTGGGCATGGACGGCCACCTGGTGATGCTGGGCTTTCTCGGTGGCGGCAAGGCCAATGATGTGGACCTGTTGACCATTCTCGGCAAACGCGCGGTGATCACCGGTTCGCTATTGCGCGCCCGCACCCGCGAAGAAAAGGCCGCGATTGCCGAGCAGTTGCGTGAACACATCTGGCCGGTGCTGAGCGAGGGGCGCTGCCTGCCGATCATCGACAAGGTGTACGAATACACCGACGCCGCCCAGGCCCACGCCCGCATGGAAGGCGGGGACCATATCGGCAAGATTGTGTTGCGCGTCGAATAAACCCTTCACGCCCCTGTGGCGAGGGAGCTTGCTCCCGCTGGAGGGCGAAGCCCTCCCCTACAGGGGTAACGCTCAGCTCAGTCCGGTTTGGCATATTCCGGATAATCGACATACCCCGCCTCAGTCCCGCCATACAGCCCTTCAGCCTTCAACGCATTCAACGCATTCAACGGCCAGCCATTGAAAATCCTTTGCGGCAGGTCCGGGTTGGCAATGAACGGCCGCCCGAACGCAATCAGGTCCGCCAGCCCCGCCTGTACCAGTTGCGCGCCGCGTTCAGCGGTGTAGCGGCCGGCGTAGATGATGCGCCCGCTGAAGGTGCTGCGCACGGCCTGGCGGAAGCTGTGCGGCAGGACGGGGGCATTGTCCCAGTCGGCTTCGGCAATGGAGACGTAGGCGATACCCGACTGCTCCAGCACTTTGACCGCTTCGATGTAGGTGTGGTGCGGGTCTTCTTCCACCAGGCCGATGTACACGCGATCTTGGTCGGTGCCGCTGAACAAAGGCGAAAAGCGCACGCCCACACGTTCCGGACCCACTACGCGGCAGACGGCTTCGACGATCTCGCGCAGAAAGCGCAGACGGTTGTCCAGTGAGCCGCCGTATTCATCCTCACGCTGGTTCGAATGGGCCGAGATGAACTGGTTGACCAGGTAGCCGTTGGCCGCATGAATCTCCACCCCGTCAAAGCCTGCGTCCAGTGCATTGCGCGCCGCCTGTGCGTAGTGACCGACCAGTTCCTCGATCTCCAGCACCGTCAGGGCGCGGGGTACCGGGGGCTGTTTCAGCTCGCCGACACCCGGCGCGGTTTCGATAAATGCCTTCGCTTGCACGGCCTGGATCGCCGACGGTGCGACCGGCGCGGCGCCGTCGGGTTGCAAGGCGTTATGGGATACGCGGCCCACATGCCACAACTGGGCAAAAATCACCCCGCTCTCGGCATGCACCGCCTCGGTGACTTTGCGCCAGCCGTCGATCTGCGCCGGCGTGTAGATCCCCGGCGTCCACGCGTAACCCTGGCCACGCGGCTCGATCTGGGTGCCCTCGCTGACCATGAAACCGGCGCTGGCGCGCTGACGGTAGTAGCGGGCCATCAAGTCGGTGGCGATATCGCCGGGCTGGGCACTGCGCTGGCGCGTCAGGGGCGGCAACACGACGCGGTTGTTCAAGGTGTGATGTCCCAGTTTTACTGGGGTGTTCAATGGATGAGCCATGGGATATTCCAAATTCAGGACGAACGAAAACACTGGCGACTCTCGCGAGCCGCCAACGCATCAATCGGTTATTTAAATTAAGCGGTGAGTTTGAGCAGCGCCTTGGCCACTTCGCTGGAGCTGCCGGGGTTCTGCCCCGTCACCAGCAAGCCATCGACGATCACGAAAGACTGCCAGTCAGCGCCCTTCTCATAGTTGCCACCCAGCTTCTTGAATTCATCTTCAATCAGGAAGGGCACCACCTCGGTCAATTCCACTGCCGCCTCTTCGGAGTTGGAGAACCCGGTGACGCGACGGCCTTTGATCAAGGGTTCGCCGTTGACCGCCTTGACGTGACGCAAGGCACCCGGTGCATGGCAGACCAACCCGACAGGCTTGCCGGCACGCTCGAACGACTCGATCAGCGCGATGGAAACCGGCGACTCGGCCAGGTCCCACAGCGGGCCGTGGCCACCTGGGTAGAACACGGTGTCGAAGTCATCGGCGTTGACCGAGTCCAGTTTCACCGTGGTGGCCAAGGCCTGTTGCGCGGCCGGGTCGGTGGCGAAGCGTCGGGTTTGGTCAGTCTGGAAGTCCGGCAGGTCGCTGACCGGGTCCAGCGGCGGCTGGCCACCGGCGGGCGATGCCAGCACTACGTCAGCACCGGCGTCCTTGAACGCGTAATAGGGAGCGGCAAACTCTTCGAGCCAGAAGCCGGTCTTGCGGCCGGTATCGCCAAGCTGGTCGTGAGAGGTCAGTACCATTAATACTTTCATTTTCCAGTGCCTCGATCGTTGTGATTAACAGGGTTTTCGGGGTGGCCCAACAACTGTCGGGTCAGCCCCAGCGCCTCATCGAACGGCGCGGTGGTACGGGTAATCTTGCCCATGACGCTGGTCCCCAGCCACAACGCATACAGGCGTCGCGCCAGGCTTTCAGGGGGTTGTTCGATCATCAGCGAGCCGTCCTGCACCCCGTGCTGCAGCGTCAAGACGAGCAGATCGATAGTGCGTGAAGTACCGCGCTGCAACGCCAGGCGCATCGGCTCTGAAAGGTCAGACACTTCGGCACCGAGTTTGACGGCCAGGCATTTTCCGGCGTCGGTGCAGCCGGTGTGGTTGTCGATCCAGGCCTGCCAGTAGCGCATCAGCTTGGCGTACGCAGACAGGTCCGCCTGGCTGAACAACTGCTGCATGCCGAGCACGTAGTTGTCGAAATACGTATCGAGCAACACCACACCGAAGGCGTCCTTGGAGTTGAAGTAGTGATAGAACGAACCCTTGGGCACGTCGGCGGCTTGAAGTATTTCGTTCAATCCCACCGCGGAAAATCCCTTGCTGCCCACAATCGCTTGCGCACTTTCAAGAATGGTCTGCCGTGCACTTTTGGTTTCGCTGTTCATGCTTCGCCCCTGCCGATTAGACCAGTCGTCTAGTTCGTTGGAGGAATGTTAGGGCCGCAGGCGCAGGCTCACAATGTCATATGCGCAAGGATTCCGGCCATTGGCCAAAGGCAGTTGCCGTTTACCTGGCACGCGCCGACAATCGCCTCTCCCGCGCCCCTTGGAGAATGCCAATGCACAGCGTTGCGTTGATGGTTTACCCGAATTTCCAGTCCTTGAGCCTCAGCCTGGGCTCGGTGTTCGAGTGCGCCAACCTGCTGCGGGGCGAGCCGGCCTATGAGTTTCACCTGGTGTCGGAAAGCGGCGGCGCGGTGATGACGTCCCAGGGTTTTTCGGTGAACACCGCGCCGATTCGGCCGCAGGGTTACGACACGCTGATCGTCAGCGGCTACCTGGAGTTTCGCCTGCCGGAAGCCAATCTGCTGGAGATGGTCAAGGCCGCCTCCGCGCAATCGCGCCGCGTGGCCTCGCTGTGCATGGGTATTTTCGTGCTGGCCGAAGCCGGGCTGCTGGAAGGTAAGCGCACCACCACCCACTGGATCCACGCACCGGCGTTTCGCAAGCGCTACCCGGATATCCGCCTGGAAGAAGACAAGTTATTTGTGGTGGATGGCCAGGTGTGGACCGGCGCCGGCATGAGCGCCGGGGTCGACCTGGCGCTGGCCATGGTCGAGAACGACCTGGGCAGCGACCTGGCCCGGCGCATTGCGCGCAAGCTGGTGATCGCACAACGGCGCGGCAGTGAACAGTCGCAACTGTCGGCCCTGCTGGAACTGGACCCCAAGTCCGACCGCGTCCAATTGGCCCTGGCCTACGCCCGCGAAAACCTCACCCACGACCTGTCGGTGGAAGCCCTAGCCGATGTCGCCCGCCTCAGCCCGCGCCAGTTCAGCCGGGTATTTCGCGAAGAAACCGGGCAAACGCCGGCCAAGGCCATTGAGGCGCTGCGCGTGGAGGCGGCGCGGGCGATGATGGAAACCAGTCGCCACCCGGTCGAAGTGGTAGCCCGCGAGACCGGCTTTGGTGATCGCGAGCGCATGCGCCAGGCGTTCCTGCGAGCCTTCGGGCAACCGCCGCAAGCGATGCAGCAGGTGTTATTCAGCCCCGCCCAGGCCCATGGCCGCTCAATGCAGTGAAGCGTGGGTCACCAGGTAGCTGATCAAGTGCGGTTCATCCTCGAGTTCGAGGGTTTGCACCGGGCGCGGCAGGTTATCCAGCACCGTGCGCCAGAACGCCTGGGAGACTTCGTCCTGGTCATAAAACCGCACCAGCCAATTGGCCTCGCCGCTGCACAGCACTTGGGTGGCGATGGCGCGGCCGATGCCTTTGCGGCGGTAGCGCTTGAGGATGAACAGGTCGGCCAGCTCCAGGGCATCGATGCCCGGCAGTTCGCTGCCTTCGATCAGCAGGAAGCCGGCCACATAGCCGTCGACCAATAACAGGTTGGCGCTCCACTGCGGGTCTTGCCAATAGCGGGCCAGGTGCTCGTCGTGGATGTAGAAACGGCCATCGGCCTCGACATCTTCCTGCTCCCAATCCGAAGACTCATAGGCGTAGTACTGGTAGAGATTGCGGATCAGCTCGGCGTGTTCAGGGCCGGTCTGGATCAATTCGACAGTGGTTTCAGGCATGGGGCTCTCGGTGAAAAAACGCAGGGCGCCATTGTTCACAAATCGGCTGGCAAGGCCAATACATTGCCCAACCTTTCTATTGGCTGAACCGACTGCAAATAGCTCTGGCCCCTGGCCGAAATCCAGAAACATTTAGAATAAACTTCGCCGGCTCTCCCTTTTTTCAAGGACACGTATTTTGACTAACGTCTGCTCCGCCGGCCTGGATGTGGGGTTTGCCTCCCTGGATTACCTGCAAATTTTTATCCTGGGGGTGATCCAGGGCATTACCGAATTGCTGCCGGTGTCGTCCACCGCGCACATGCGCGTGGTGCCGGCCCTGCTTGGCTGGCAAGACCCTGGCTCGGCGTTTTCCGCAGCGATGCAGTTGGCGGCGCTGGCGGCGGTGGTGAGCTACTTCTGGCGCGATGTGCAGCAAGTGACCACGGGCAGCATCAGTGCCGTGCGCCGGGGCGACTACAACGACCGCTGGTTCAAGCTGGCGGTGGCGATTGTGCTGGCGACCATCCCGATCTGCATCGCCGGCCTGGCGCTGTCGTCAACCTTGAATACCTGCAACTCGCCGCTGCGTGGGCTGATGGTGATCGGTATTGCCTGTGTGGTGATGGCGGTGTTACTGGCTGCTGCCGAACTACGCGCTCGTCACACCCGCGAGGTGAGCGAAATGCGTTTGCGTGATGCGTTGATCGTGGGCATCGCGCAGATCGGCGCGTTGATTCCCGGGGTCTCGCGCTCGGGCTCAACCTTGACCGCCGCGCTGTTCCTGAACTTCAAACGCGAAGAAGCAGCACGCTTTTCATTCCTGCTGGGCCTGCCCGCCATCGCCCTCGCCGGCCTGAAAGAACTGTGGGTGCTGCTGCATGCCGACCTGCCCGCCCACGCCTGGCCGCACTTGATCTTCGGGCTGGTGGTGGCGAGCATCTCGGCGTTTTTCGCGATCTGGGGCCTGATGAAGTTTCTGGAACGCTTCTCCACCTGGCCGTTCGTGATCTACCGCGCGCTGCTCGGGGTGTTTTTGATTGGGGCGGTCAGCACCGGGTTGCTGAGTTGATCGTCCAGGCACTGCTTCCATAGGTTGCGAACCAGGGTTTTCAGGGTGAGCGCCTCAGCCCAGCGATCACTGAGTTCCCGGCCATCCGCGCCGGTGATCGCATAAGGCGGCGGGCCGAGTTCGCAGGTGAAGGACAGGCTTTGGGGGGTGTTCGGGCGGGCCAGCCAGTCCTCGATGCCGTAGCGCCACCAGCCGAGAAAGCGCTCGAGCCAGGGTTGATGCTGGGCAAAACCCAGCGCCACCTGCACCTGTTCACTGCTGGCTACGCGCCCATGAAAGCCCCAGCTATGGCGCAGAATCGCGCGTATCTGTTCATCATCCTCGCCGGCGCCGGGCTCGGGCAATTCGCGCCCGACCACGTAGTGGGACAGGTCCGCCAGCAGTTTCAGGTCAGGCATTTGCGCCAGCAACTCGAGGGTGAACAGCAGGTCACTGGTCAGGCGATAACGGTGGGTTTCCAGCAGGATCGGAAAAGCCACCTGCTCGGCCAGGCGTTGCCAGCCTTCGATCAACCGGCCCGCCTCGGCCTGGGTACGCGGGCGCACGTCGGCTTGCAGGGTAAGGTGATGACAGCCGTAGCGGCTGATCACCTCCAGTGCGCGCGCCAGGTCATCCACCGACTGCGGGAACAGTTGGCCTTCGATCTGCAAACCCCGTGCGGCGGTGGCCGCGTGCAAGCGTGCGACCTCGGCCGCCTTCCAGTAATGATCAGTGACGCCATCGAAGCCGGCGGCGGCGATTCGATCCAGTTGCGCCTCGAGCGGGCCGGGTTCGGTGTGCATCGCCCACAGCGATTGGAATACCAGAAATTCGCGCATGTCAGCCCCGCAACCAGTGTTTGAGAGAGATCGCAGGATCAGCCAGGCCCACCGACGGCAACGGCACATGGGCGATGATCAGGCGTTCGCACAGCTTGATGTCCTTGGCCACGCTGTTGCCCGGCGCCCAGCCGCAGGCGCCTTGCAAATACCCGTCGGCATCGAGGTAGAACAGCAGCAAACCGCCGTGGGGCAAGGCGCGGCTGACCACCTTCGGCGTCATCACACCGACTGTCTGCAAGCCCCAGTCATAGTGGTCGGACCAGAAACCCGGCACGCCGTCAAAGGGCAATGCCCGGCCCAGCAGGTTCAACGCGGCATGCCGCCCCTGGGCCTCGGCATTGCGCCAGGTTTCCTGACGCTGATAGAGGCCGCTAAGCCGGAACTCGCAGACGTCTCCCGCTGCGTAGATATTCGCCGTGCTGGTACGCAAGTGCGCGTCAACGCGAATGCCCTGCCCTACCTCCAGCCCTGCCGCTGCGGCCAGTTCGATATTGGGTTGCATGCCGATGCCGACCACCACCAGGTCACACGGCAGCGTCTGCCGGTCCACCAGTTGCACGGCGTCGGCCTGGATGGATTCCACAGTGACGTTCAAGCGCACGTCCACACCCTGCGCGCGGTGCAGATCCAGCAATGCTGCACTGATGGCCGCTGGCAATACCCTGCCCGCTAGGCGCGGCCCGGCTTCGAGCACCGTCACCGCGCAGCCCAGGCCTCGCGCGGTCGCCGCCACTTCCAGGCCGATAAACCCACCGCCGACGATCACCAGCCGGGTGCCGGGGCGCAACTGGGCGCGCAGGGCCAGCGCTTCATCGTGGGTGCGCAGGTAAAGCACATTGGCCTGGGCTTGAGGCAGACGCCGCGCACGGCCGCCAGTGGCGAGTAGCACGCCGGCATAGTCCAGCCAGCGGCAATCGGCCAGTTGCAGCCGATGCTGCTGCGGCGCCAGCTGGCTGACCGCATTGCCGGCAATATGCTCGATATCCAGCTCGGCCAGCCGGGCGCCGTCGCACAGGCTGCACCCGGCCAGGTCCTGGCTGCCTTGCAACAGGGCCTTGGACAGCGGGGGTCGTTCGTAGGGCACGTGCGGTTCGTCGCCGATCAGGATCAGCCGACCGTCGTAACCCTCCTCGCGCAGGGTCAACGCCGCACGGCCACCGGCATGGCCGGCGCCGACGATAATCAGGGGCGCGCTCATCATCACGCCGTGACAGCGAGCAACACTCGCCCCGCTTCGACCCGTACCGGATAGGTTTTCAGGTTGACGCAAACCGGCGCGCCCAGGGCCTTGCCGGAGCGGTAATCGAAACGTCCGTTGTGCTTGGGGCATTCGATCACATGGTCCATGACCAGGCCGTCGGCCAGGTGGATTTTTTCGTGGGTGCACAGGCCGGCGGTGGCGAAAAACTCATTGTCGGCGGAGCGGAACACCGCATAGGTATGTGCCCCGTGGTCGAAGCGCAACACGTCTTCTTCGTCGATTTCGCCCACGGCGCAGACGTCGATCCATTGATCGTTCATGATTTTTCTCCAGGTGAATAACGTTCCTGGTGGCGAGCGAGCTTGCTCGCGCTGGGCTGCGAAGCGGCCCCAGGATCGCGATTGAGGGTTATCTGAAAGACCGCGTCAGGTTTATTGGGGCTGCTGCGCAGCCCAGCGCGAGCAAGCTCGCTCGCCACTATGGGTGGGGCGCTGGACGAAATAGGTCGGGTCGCTGCGCTGTTTCCACAGGGTTGGCAGGATTTCCTTGTAGGCCTCGAACAGATTGGCGTACGGCGGCGGGCAGTCGCGGCGGATTTCTTCGTGCAGCTGTTCGAGGGCGTGGTACGGCACCATCGGGTACATGTGGTGCTCGAGGTGGTAGTTCATGTCCATGTAGATAAAGCGCAGCACGCGGTTCATGTAGATGGTGCGGCAGTTGCTGCGATGGTCGAGCACATCTTCGGCCAGGCCCACGTGCTGGGTGAGGCCGAACAGGTAGCCGAGCCAGGCGCCATAGAGACTCGGCAGCCCCACCAGCATCAGCGGCAACCAGCTGTGCAGGTACAAGGCGGTGCCGATGATCAACGCGTAAATGCCCACCCAGATGCGCGCGGCGCGAAACACCTTGGGCCATTCGGATTCGGGGATGAAGTCCTGCTCCTGGGCACTCATGCGACCGATGGCATGGCGGGCCACGCCACTGAAGGTCTTCCAGGCCAGGGGCAGATTGAACAGGCTCAGGAACATCATCCAGAAGCTCGGCGGGCGCGGCTCGACGATCTCCGGGTCGCGACCGACGACGATGGTGTCGGTGTGATGCCGGGCATGGCTCCAGCGCCACACATGGGGTTCGAACAGACACATGAAGCACGCCAGCGGGTACAGCGCGTCATTCATCCAGCGGGTCTTGAATGCCGTGCCATGCCCGGTTTCGTGCCAGCGCGGGTTGGAGGCGGTGCCGTAGAGCACGCCATAGGCGAGGAAGAACGGCACACAGGCCCAGGAGCCCCAGAACCAGTAGCCGCCAAAGCCTGCGACGAACAACGCCGCGAACCAGATGGCCGTGTCGACCAGGGCCGGGCCGTCACGGCGCTGCATCAGTTCCTTCATGCGTTTGCGCGGGATCGGCGATTGGTACCAACGGGCCGAGACCAGGCCTTTTTCGGCGGCGCGGGCGGCTTCGGGGCCGGTCAGGCTGTAATCGCGCCGGGCGCGGTGAGCGGTGTGTTCAGGCATTGTTTGTTCTCCGCAAGCGTGGGGTTTCAGGGGCTTTGCGAAACCAACCATAGAGCGCGGCCAAATCAGCCTCAAGGGCTTGAATCCATTCCCTATCAAGCTATCATCCAGGCCCAGCGGGGCTTGATAGTTTTCTATCAAGACGCTCAAGGGGCTCGCCATGCACAACCCTAAACGCCCGACCATTGCCACGGTTGCCGCCCATGCGGGCCTCAGCGTGGCCACCGTCGACCGTGTATTGAACGCTCGCGCACCGGTCAACCCGGACACCGCCGAACAGGTGTTCCAGGCTGCCGAAGCGGTCGGTTATTTCGCCGCGCGGCTGATCGGCCAGCGCATCCGCGAACGGCGCCCGACCTACCGTTTCGGCATTCTCCTGCTGGGTACCGCCCAGGCGTTCTATGCCAACCTGGCCCAGTCGATCAGCGCGGCGGCGCAGCAGCACGCCAGCGCCAACCTGACCTGCCAGTTCGAGTACATCGTCGACCGCACACCCAGCGCCATCGTCGCGCAGATCGAGCAACTGGCCGTGCAGTGCGACGCGCTGGCGGTGGTCAGCTTCGCCCATCCGCTGATCAATGCGTGCCTGGCGCAGATCCGCGCAGCCGGCGTGCCGGTGGTGGCGCTGCTCTCGGACATCCACGAACGCGCGGCCGAACCTTATGTGGGCCAGGATAATCACGTAGTCGGCCGCACCATGGGCTGGCTGTTGGCGCGCACCTGCGGTGCGCGCAAAGGCAGCGTGGGCATTCTGCTGGGGGCCACCGTTTTCTCGGCCATCAGGCGCGGGTCGAAGGCTTGCACAGCTACCTGGCCGAACACGCACCGGGGCTCAAGCCGCTGGAACCGCTGATCAATCTGGACAACTGCGACATCACCGAAGAAGCCACCCTCGACCTGCTCAGCCGCCACACCGACCTGCGCGGGCTGTGTGTGGTAGGCGGTGGCGGTGACGGCGTGATCAACGCCTTGGCGCAACTGCCCAAGCGCCCGGCGTTGTGCTGCATTTTGCAGGAGTCCACCGACCTGTCGCGCCAGGCCCTGGGCCGAGGGTTGATCGATGTGGTGATGGATTCGCAGCCGCAGCAGACAGCGGTGGCGCTGGTGGACCTGCTGGTGGCGCTGCAGAGCGACGAGGCGTTCGATCCGGCGCGGCATCGGGTGCACATCCCGCCGCACATCGTCACCTCGGAAAACATGGGCACCTGAGGTTTGCCCTGATGCCGGTCAGTCAAGGCTTTTTGTAGGAGCGAGCTTGCTCGCGAAAAACGCCCAGGCAACGCGTTTATTCTGGATAAACGCGGGGGGCCTGAATTTTTCGCGAGCAAGCTCGCTCCTACAGAGGGCGGCGTGCGCTTCATCGTCCCTCCCACATCGGTAACCGCTCACAGCCCGCGAAAATCCCCGGCATTCAACCCGAACCGATTCATCTTGTTGTACAGCCCGCCACGGGAAACGTTCAGCTGCTGGGCAGCCAGGCGAATATTGCCAGCGGTGCTTTTCAGCGCGGCGACGATGGCATGCATTTCATGGCTGCTCAGGTCTTGCGTAGGTGGCGCGGCATATGGGCTGGCCGGGGCGCGCGGCCTGGCCTCCAAGGGTAAATCGCCAGGCTCGATCCACTCGCCCATCGCCAGGTTGGTCGCCCGCTCAATCGCGTTTTCCAGCTCGCGCACGTTGCCCGGCCAGCCATGGGCCGACAGCAACGCCAACGCGTCCGGCGAGAATCCTTGCAGCGATTTGCGCAATGAGCGCGCGCAACGCTGCAGGAAATGCCGCGCCAGCAAGGGAATATCGTCACGGCGCATCCGCAGGGGCGGCACGGTGATATTCAGCACGTTGAGGCGGTAGTAAAGGTCTTCGCGGAACGCCCCCTCGGCCACCGCCTGGCTGAGATTGCGGTGGGTCGCCGCAATGATGCGCACATCCACTGGCCGTGAGGTCTTCGCGCCCACGCGGGTCACCTCGCCTTCCTGCAACACGCGCAACAGGCTGACTTGCGCGTCGAAGGCCATGTCGCCGATTTCATCGAGGAAAATCGTCCCGCCATCGGCCAGTTCGAACTTGCCCGCTGAACCACCGCGCGCCGAGCCGGTGAATGCGCCTTCGGTATGGCCGAACAATTCGCTTTGCACCAGGTCCCGTGGGATCGCGCCGCAATTGACCGCGACGAATGGGCCAGTGCAACGCTCGCTGGCGTTATGAATGGCCTGGGCAAATAACTCTTTGCCGGTGCCGCTTTCGCCGAGGATCAAGGTGGTGGAATCACTGCGACTGGCGATGCGTCCCAGGTGCAGCGCGTCCTGGATCGCGCGCGAGGTGCCCTGGATGGTTTCAAAGGTGTAGCGGGCCTGGGTGCCGACAATGCGCCGGGTGATTTCGCGGATGCGGCGGTTTTCACGCACCGACACGATCACCCCACCCTGCTCCAGCGGGCACACCGAGACCAGGCAGGCGAGCTGGCTGTGGTCGTGCAAGTGAAAGGTGCAGTCCAGGTCGCGCACGTTTTCGCCGCCGCGCAGCAGCATGGCGTCGCTCAGCTCGCTGCGAGCGAGGCGATTGAAGGGGCAGCCGAGCAGCTCCAGGCCCACATTGAACAGTTGCCTTGCGTAGCGATTGATCGCCTTGATGCACCCGCGTTCATCCAGCACCACCAAGCCTTCGTTAAGCACTTCAAGCACGGTTTGTTGCTCTTGCAGCAACGCTTGCAGCGCCATCTGCCGCGACACGGCCTCGGCAGCCGCCTGCACGGTGCCCAGGGTATGGAAGTGAAACCAGCCGGGCTCGGCCGTCAGCGTCAGCATGGCCAGGGTCTGGCCCTGTGCATTCTTGATCGGCGCGGCGGCGCAGTGCATGCGGCGTTGACGCAGGCCGACGGCGAAGTTTTCTTCGGCCAGCACATACACCAGATGATCTTCGGCCAGCGCCAGGCCGGTGCAGTTGGTGCCCTGCACCGATTCGAGCAGGCGACTGCCCACGGGAGTGATGTCCAGCCCGCAGAAATACAAGGTGGTGCCGTCAGCGTCGGTGAGGTTGATATGACCGCGCGGGTTGTAGGCCAGCAGTCCATGCATGACTTGCGCGGCGGCGGCGATCAGCACGCGGTGGCTGGCCAGGGTGGCCGCCAGTGTGTCGGCAGCGACGAAACGGTAGGCGTTGTCTGCCGGATCGATGCCGGCCTCGACGCTGCGCCGCCAGGAATCCCAGATCGTTTGCCGCACCTCGGGCGGGCGCTGCAGCTGGCCGTCCAGGCAGGCCTGCCACGCCTGCTCCAACGCTGCGACCGGGCCGTCATTCAGCGCGGCGGGGCCCAGCGCCGTCAGGTAATCGAGGTCTTGCGCACTGATCGCCATGCTCATAAGCGGTGTCCATGTTCATGTTTTCGACATGTCAGCATAGACATGTCATTTAAATGAACACCATTTTTCTGATGTTTATTTAAAACCGTTAAATATCAGTCGCTTGGATTTTGGCACAGCCCTTGCTCTTACCCCTTTACCCGCCAGGACCGTCCTGAGGCCAACAATAAGAAGGGGTCATACATGAATACAAAAAACATCCGCCTGGGCTTGATCGGCGCCGGCCGCATGGGCAGCTTCCACGGCCTGACCGCCGCCCGGCACATTCCCGGCGCTTGCCTCGCCGCCATCGCCGACCCTACCCCAGGGCAAGCCGCACGTCTGGCAGCAGAGCTGGGTGTAGCCAAGGTTTACACCGACCCGCAGCAACTGCTCGATGACCCGGATATCGACGGCGTACTCATCGCCGCCCCCGCCCGCAGCCACGCCGAGCTGGTGATCAGCGCCGCCCGTGCCGGCAAGGGCATCTTCTGCGAGAAGCCCATGGCGATCACCCTCGATGAAGCCGACCGCGCCATCGCCGCTGCGGCCGATGCCCGAGTGCCACTGCAAGTCGGCTTCAACCGGCGTTTCGCCAAGAGCTTTCGCGCCGCCCACCTCGACGTCGCCGCAGGCCGAATCGGCACCCCGCAGTTGCTGCGCTCCCTGACCCGCGACCCGGCGCTGAACAACCCTGGCGCCTCACCACAATGGGTGATTTTCCTGGAAACCCTGATCCACGACTTCGACACCCTGCGCTACCTCAACCCCGGCGCCGAAGCGGTGCAAGTGCAGGTGATGGCCGACGCCCTGATCGCCCCGGACTACAAAAGCCAGGGTTTGCTCGACACCGCCGTAGTCACGATCCGCTTCGATAACGGCGCGATTGCCACCGCCGAGGCCAGCTTCCAGGCGGTGTATGGCTATGACGTGCGCGGTGAAGTGTTCGGCAGCGCCGGCATGCTGACCATGGGCAGCGTGCAGGCCTGCGACCTGGTGCGCTACCAGGCCCAGGGCATCCAGGCCGACACCCAACGCCTGGACACCGACCTGTTGCGCGATGCCTACATTGCCGAGCTCAACCACTTCGTAGACTGCCTGCAAAGCGGCGCCAAGCCCCTGGCCAGCGGGGAAGATGCCCGCGCCGCCCTGGCGATTGCCCGCGCCTGTATCCAATCCTACGAGCAAGGCACGGCGGTGAGCCTATGAGCCCGTTCAAGCTCGCGGTGAGTGCCGAGATGGTGTTCCTCGACCTGCCCTTCGTCGAGCGGGTCAAGCGGATTCATGCCCTGGGTTTCAGCGCCGAAATCTGGAACTGGACCGACAAAGACATCAACGCCCTGGCCGCGACGGGCGCGGACTTCACCTCCATGACCGGCTACATCAGCGGCACGCTCACCGACCCCGACGGTATCCGCCACTTACTCGACAGCGCCCGCGAATCCTTAAGCGTTGCCGAGCGCCTCAAGTGCCCCAGCCTCAATTTGCACGGCACCGGCCTGGGTGACGGCGGCCTGCCGGTGCAATCCGTCAGCCGGACCACCGGGCGCATGTGGCTGAGCGCCTGCAAGACGCTGGAGAAAATCGCTCGCCTGGGGCAAGACGCCGGCCGCGTGTTCCTGCTGGAAAACCTCAACACCGAGGTCGACCACCCCGGCACGCCATTCGCCCGCGCCGACGACACCCTGGCGCTGATCGAGGCCGTGGGCAGCCCACACCTGAAAATGAACCTGGACCTTTACCACGCGCAGATCGGCGAAGGAAACCTGATCGAATTGATCCAGCGCGCGGGCAGCGCCATCGGCGAAATCCAGGTGGCGGACGTACCCGGGCGCCAGGAGCCTGGCACCGGGGAAATTCATTACCCGGCGATTGCCAGGGCGCTGCAGGCCATCGGCTACAGCGGCGTGGTCGGCCTGGAAGCCTGGGCCAGCGGCGACAGCGAAGCCGCCCTGCAGCGTTTTCGCCAAGCCTTCACCCTATAACAACAAGAGGAACACCTCATGCATCGCTATTCATTGATCGTTGCCACCCTGTTGCTGCTGTTCAGCCAATGGACCTTCGCCGCGTATCGCATCGGCGTGAGCATCGCGCGGGTCGACGATAACTTCATGACCTACGTACGCACCGGCCTTGAAACGGCCGCCAAACAACAAGACGTGCAGATCCAGTTCGAGGACGCCCAGGGCGACGTGGTGCGTCAGCTCAACCAGGTCGAAGGGTTTCTCAACCAGAACGTCGACGCGGTCATCGTGCTGCCGGTGGACACCGCCGCCACCGCCAACATGACCCGCGCCGCCGTGGCCGCCAACAAGCCATTGGTGTACGTCAACCGCCATCCGGACCAACGCACGCTGCCCAAGGGGGTCGTGACCGTGGCGTCCAACGATATCGAAGCCGGGCAATTGCAGATGCGCTACCTCGTGGAAAAACTCGGCGGCAAGGGCAACGTGGCGATCATCATGGGCGACCTGGCGCAAAACGCCACCCATGACCGCACTGAAGGCGCCAAGCAGGTGCTCAAGGACTTTCCCGGGATCAAGATCGTCGAGCAGCAAAGTGCCGAATGGCAACGCAGCAAGGCCATGGACCTGACCAGCAACTGGCTGCTGGCGGGCACACAGTTCGATGCGATTGTGGCCAACAACGATGAAATGGCGATTGGCGCGGCCATGGCTTTGCAGCAGGCCGGCAAGGCCAAGGGCGAAGTGGCGATTGTCGGCATCGATGGCCTGCCCGATGGCTTGGCGGCGATCAGGCGCGGCGTGCTCACCGCCTCAGTGTTCCAGGACCCCAAAGCCCAGGCGACTCAAGCGGTACAAGCGGCGGTGCGGATGATCAAGGGCGAGCCAATCGAGTCAGAGGTATGGGTGCCCTTCGAACTCATAAAACCCGAACAGGTAGCGGTGTTCGAACAACGCTACAAATAGCCTGGAATATAGAGAACCCATGTGGGAGGGGGCTTGCCCCCGATAGCGGAGTGACAGATACCGATGTACTGACTGACTCACCGCCATCGGGAGCAAGCCCCCTCCCACACTTTCAGTCCAAGTCGCTCGCACTATGGCGCTCGGCCAACTGATCATCGCCGGACACCCGATTCACCCGCCGCCCGCGCTGCACCGCCGGCCGTGCATCAATCGCATCCGCCCAACGCATGACGTGCTCGTATTCATGCACCGACAGAAACTCCGCCGCCCCATACAACCGCCCTTTGACCAACCCGCCGTACCAGGGCCAGATGGCGATGTCGGCGATGGTGTAGGCGTCCCCGGCGATGTACTCGCTCACCGCCAGGCGCTTGTCCAGCACATCCAGCTGGCGCTTGGCCTCCATGGCGAAGCGATTGATCGGGTATTCCATCTTGCTCGGCGCATACGCGTAGAAATGCCCGAAGCCGCCGCCCAGGTACGGTGCGCTGCCCATCTGCCAGAACAGCCACGACAGGCATTCGGCACGGGCGGCAGGTTCGGTGGGCAAAAACGCGCCGAATTTCTCGGCCAGGTACTGCAGGATCGCGCCCGACTCGAACACGCGAATCGGCGCAGCGCTGCTGTGATCCATCAACGCCGGAATCTTCGAGTTCGGGTTCACCGCCACGAAACCGCTGCCAAACTGGTCGCCGTCACCGATCTTGATCAGCCAGGCGTCGTATTCGGCACCGGTGTGCCCGAGCGCCAGCAGCTCTTCGAGCAGGATCGTGACTTTCTGCCCATTGGGCGTGGCCAGGGAATACAGCTGTAACGGGTGCTTGCCGACCGGCAGTGCTTTTTCATGGGTAGCGCCGGCGATAGGCCGGTTGATGCTGGCGAAGGTGCCGCCGCTTTCGGTGTCCCAGGTCCAGACCTTGGGGGGTACATAGTCAGACATGCTCGGTGCTCCTCGGGGCGCTTGCGATCAACAAAGGGTTTTAGACTAAACCAAAGACGCGTGGCGCGTCACACTGGTGTCCCCGTCTTGCCCTGGCACCTGCACACGCAGGGCGATGAGCAAGGCTGCGAGCAACATCAACACACCCGCACCGATAAACACCCCGCCAATGCCACTGAAGCTGAACATCAGCCCGCCGCCGGCAGCGCCCGCCGCGATGGCCGATTGCACCGACGCGACCACCATGCCTCCGGCACTTTCCGCCTGGTCCGGCACCGCACGCGCGACCCAGTTCGACCACGCCACGGGCACGCCGCCAAATGCCATGCCCCATAGCGCCAGGAGCATCGCCTGGCCCGGCAGTGACGCCGGCAACCAGACCAGCGCCAGTGCCGCGATTGCCACCAACACCGGCATTAACACCAGTGTTGTGCGTGGGCGGCGCACCAGCAGCCACCCGGCGAACAGCGTGCCGGCGAAGTTCGCCACGCCGAACCCCAGCAGCATCAGCGCCAGCCCCTCGGTATCGACCCCGGTGGTGCTTTCCAGGAACGGCCGGATGTAGGTGAACAGTGCGAAATGCGCGGTGTGCACCATTACGCAGCCGAACATGCCGATGGCGATGCCGGGGCGCTGCAGTACGTCCAGCACGGTGCGCAGGCGCGCGGTGCCATGGGGTGCCATGCGCGGCAGGGTGAATGCCTGGAACGCCAGGGTCAGCAGGCCGACGGCGGCCGCCGCAATAAACGCACTGCGCCAGCCGTACAGGCCACCCAAATAGCTGCCCAGCGGCACGGCGACCACGGTGCCCAGCGCGATCCCGCTGAAAATGATCGACAGCGCACGGGGCAAGGACGCCGCCGGCACCAGGCGCATCGCCACTGCAGCCGCCATGCTCCAGAAACCGCCGAGGGCGATGCCCAGCAGGATGCGCATCAACAACAGCACCGTCAGGCTGGAGGACAATGCCACCAGCAGGTTGGAGGCGATCATCAGCGTGGAGAACCCCAGCAGCACGACGCGCCGGTCGATACCACGGGTCAGCCCCGGCACCAGCAGACCGGCGAACAGCGCCACCACCGCCGTCACCGTGACGGCTTGCCCGGCCAGCGCCTCGGTAACGCCCAGGTCCAGGGCCATCGGTGTCAACAAGCTGGCCGGCAAGTACTCCGCCGTGAGCAGGCCGAATACCCCCATTGCCAGGGAAAATACCGCCAGCCAGGCTGGCTCTGTCACAACGCCCGCAGGCGTATGGGCTGCACAATCAGTCATTGCAGGTCTTCCTCAAGTCATTGGCGAGGCGCTCAGTCTAGGTAGGCCGGCCAGGATGATCTATGATACAAAGCCTTGAGTTTTTAACCGAAACCCCGAGTATGACTTCAGTGGACGCATTCACCGCTTCTTCCGAGCTGATCAACGAATTGCTGCGCGGCATGCGCCTGCGCGGTGTGCAGTACCGGCGCATCCAGGCCGGGCCCACCTTCGGCATGGGCTTTGGCGCCCGGCCGGGCCACGCCTATTTCCACTTTCTCGCGGCCGGCCGCGCCACGCTGCGCACCGAGGACGGCAGCCTTTTCGCGCTGTCGGCCGGCAATGCAGTGTTCATCTCCCACGGCGGCGCGCACGCGCTGTTATCCGCAGCGGATGCCGTCGTGCAGGACATCGACCATTTCGACAGCGCACCGTTGGGGGATACCGTGTGCGCCGTGAATGCATCACCCGATACCGTCCCCAGCCTGGTGTTGTTCAGTGCGTGCATGGAGTTTGAGCTCGGCAGCCTCCAGGGGCTCGGCAACCTGATGCCGGCCCTGATGCTGATCGATGCCGGCGGCCAGCGTTACCCTGGGCTGATGCCGATCCTGGCAGTAATGGAACGCGAAATGTCCACGGCACGCGTAGGCTTTGCTGGCATTCTTGCGCGCCTCGCCGATGTGGTGGCGGCGATGATCGTACGCGGCTGGGTCGAGTGCGCCTGTGGCAACGCCTCGGGCCTGGTGGCCGCATTGCGCGACCCGCGCCTGGCCAGCGCCCTGCTCGCCTTGCACCAGCAGCCGGGCCACGACTGGAGCGTGGCGGAACTGGCCGCCCAGTGTCATACCTCGCGCTCGGTGTTCGCTGACCGCTTCCAGGCCGTCCTCGGCATACCGCCACTGCGCTACGCCACGGAACTGCGCATGCGCCTGGCCAGCCAATGGCTGACCCTGGAACGCATGCCCATCGAAACCGTGGCGCAACGCCTGGGTTATACCTCCCAGGCGGCGTTCAGCCGTGCCTTCAAGCGCATCACCGGGCAGCCGCCGGGGGCGGCCAGGCGTTCGGCATGAAGGCCTGGAACAGCACGCGGTCTCCATAAACACCACAGTTGAACAGTGGCGCCTGGCCTAGACCCAGCCACCATCCACGATAAAGTTCTGCGCCGAACACATCGCCGAGGCATCGGAAGCCAAAAACAGCGCCATATTGGCGATATGCTCGGGCATCACGCTGCCCGGCAGGCACTGGCTGCGGGCGATCAGCTCGCGGGCCGCGTCGTCCACCCACATGGCCAGTTGTTTTTCCGTCATCACCCAGCCCGGCACCAGGGTATTGACGCGGATGTGATGGGGGCCTAACTCCCGCGCCAGGCCACGGGTCATGCCGTGGGCGGCGGCCTTGCTGGCGGCGTACACCGGGTAGCCGGCGGAGGCCATCATCCAGCCGACCGAGCCCAGGTTGATGATCGAGCCGCCACCGGCCTGTTTCATCATTGGTACCACGGCCTTGGCGGCAAAGAAGGCGTGCTTGAGGTTGACCGCAATCAGCCGGTCGAACATTTCCGAGTCGATTTCTTCCAGGGTATGGCGTACATCGTTCGCCGCGTTGTTGACCAGCACCGTGATCGGGCCGAGGGAATGCTCGAAACGCCCGATCGCCGCGCGGTAGCCGATCTCGTCGGTGATATCGCAGCATTCGAACTCAACGCTATGCCCGTTGGAGTTCAACAGCGCGGCCAGGCGTTCGCCCTGGCTTTGGGCGCGGTCCACGAACGCCACCTTGGCGCCCTGGGCGGCGAACGCCCGCACCATGAACTCGCCAATCCCGGAAGCCCCGCCGGAGATCAATACGGTCTTGCCCTTGAGGTCGGGATACAGGGCCTGCTGAGTACTCATAACGTGATGCCTCGATCAATTAGTCTTATTTTATTTTACGAAATCGGCGTTAAAGGCTATAAATTCGCTGTCTCAATCATGAAATATCGCACATTAGTAGAACTATTCAATCCAAAAACAACAAAAGGAAGTTCGACCATGAAGCACCCTCGATACCTGCTGTCCGGCCTGGCAATGTCCATGTTGATCGCCAGCGGCGGCGCCCAGGCCGCAGGCCTGACCAGCGAACACAAACCCTTCGGCAAAACCAATGACGGCACCGCCGTCGAACAATACGTGTTGCGCAACAGCCATGGCATGCAAGCCACGGTGATTACCTACGGCGGTGTGCTGCAATCGCTGAAGGTGCCGGACAAACACGGCAAGGTCGACGACGTGGTGCTGGGCTTTGACGACGTACAAGGCTATCAAGGCGGTACCGCGTTTTTCGGCGCGACCATCGGCCGCTTCGGCAATCGCCTGGCCGGCGGTGCCTTCGAACTCGATGGCAAACGCTACCAGGTGCCGCTCAACGACGGCCCCAACTCGCTGCATGGCGGCGCCCAGGGCTTCGACAAGCAGGTGTGGCAAGCCAAGCCGGTCAAGGACAAGGACTCGGTCGGAGTCACCCTCACCTACCTGTCCAAGGACGGTGAAATGGGTTTCCCCGGCAACCTGAAAACCGAAGTCACTTATCGCCTCAACGACAAGAACGAACTGCACATCGACTACAAGGCCACCACTGACAAACCGACCGTGCTCAACCTCACCAACCACAGCTACTTCAACCTGGCTGGCGCGGGTAATGGCGATATTCTCAAGCAGGTCGCCACCTTGCATGCCAGCCATTACACACCGGTGAATGCCACCCTGATTCCCACCGGCGAACTGGCGCCGGTCAAGGGCACGCCAATGGATTTCCTCAAGCCTACCGCCATCGGCCAGCACATCGAGGAGGATCATCCGCAGCTCAAGTTCGCCGAACCGAAACAGGGTGGGTTCGACTTCAACTGGGCGCTGGACACCAAGGGCGACGTGAAGCAACTGGCGGCCGAGGTGCATGATCCTGAGTCGGGGCGGCGTTTGCAGCTCTACACCAGCGAACCTGGGGTGCAGTTCTATACCAGTAACTTCCTGGACGGTTCGGTGAAGGGCAAGGGCGGCAAGACTTACCAGCACTGGAGTGGGTTCACCCTGGAGACCCAGCATTTTCCAGATGCGCCTAACCAGCCCAAGTTTGCCTCGACCCGCCTGAATCCCGGGCAGACCTACACCCAGAACACCATCTTCAAGTTCACCGCCAACTAAAACCCTACATTGATCGTTCCCACGCTCCGCGTGGGAATGCCACCTGGGACGCTCCGCGTCCCGATTCAGAAGTGGACGCAGAGCGTCCCGGGGTGCATTCCCACGCAGAGCGTGGGAACGATCAGGTTCAGCGTTGTTTCATGCGGTCGATGACGACGGCCAAGAGCAGGATCGAGCCGCGAATCACGTATTGGTAGAAGGTATCGATGTTCTTCAGGTTCATCGCATTTTCGATAATCGCCAGGATCAATACCCCGGCGATCACATGGCGGATCATGCCGATACCGCCACTCAACGACACCCCACCCAGCACACAGGCGGAAATCACCGTCAGCTCGAAGCCCTGGCCGATCATCGGTTGGCCGGAGGTCATGCGCGAGGCAAGGATCACCCCGGCCAACGCGCCGATCAAACCGTGCACGGCGAAGATCAGGATCTTGGTGCGATCCACATTGACCCCCGCCAGCAACGCCGCTTCCGGGTTGCCGCCGATGGCCATGGTGTTGCGCCCGTAGGTGGTGTAGTTGAGCAACCAGCCGAAGAACAGGAAACACACGATGGTAATCAGGATCGGTACCGGCACGCCCAACAGCTGGCCGTTGCCGAACACGAAGAACTGATCCTGGGACACGCCCACCGCTTTGCCGTCGGCGAAGATATAGGCCAGGCCACGCACGATCTGCATGGTTGCCAGGGTGGTAATCAACGCGTTGACCCGCAGCTTGGCGATCACGATCCCGTTGATCAACCCCACCATCAGGCCCATCAGCAGCGCCGCGCCGATGCCGAGCATCACGCTGTCGGTGTCGCGCATCACAATCGCCGCGACCACGCCGGCGCAGGCAATCACCGAGCCCACCGACAAGTCGAAATGCCCGGAGGCCAGGCAGAACAGCATGGTGCACGCCGCAATGCCTACCGTGGAAATCGCCAGGCCCAGCCCGCGCATGTTCAGCGGCGAGAGGAAGTTATCGATCAGCAAGGCACACAGGACAAAGATGCCCACCGCGGCCAGCAGCATCGCCCAGTTGTCGAGCAAGGCGCGCAGGTCGAGGGGTTTGCGTGCCGAGGGCAGCGCGTTGTTTTGAGTGGTCATGGTCGTCTCTCAGTTCGCCAGGCCGCGCGGCAAGGCCAGCTGCAGCAGGTTGGATTCAGTCGCGTGTGCGCGCAGTTGTTCACCGCGCAAGGCGCCTTCGCACAGCACCAGGATGCGGTCGGAAATGCCCATGACTTCCATCAGGTCGCTGGACACCACGATCACCGCAATGCCTTGCGCCGCGAGGTTATGGATGATCTGGTAGATCTCGGCCTTGGCGCCGATATCGATGCCACGGGTCGGTTCGTCCAGCAGCAGCACCTTCATCGGCATCGACAGCCAGCGGCCGAGGATGGCTTTCTGTTGGTTGCCACCGGACAGGTACATGATCTTCTGCGCCGCGTTCGGGGTCTTGACCTTCATCGCCTTGATCTGGTGGTCGGCGTTGCCTTTCTCCCAGCCATCGCGTAACAGCCAGCCGAACGCAGAATGCGCGCCACGGGCACTGATGTTGATGTTTTCGGCGACGCTGGACAGCGGAATGATGCCCTCTTTCTTGCGGTCCTCGGGGCACAGCAGCACCCCGGCGGCGATGGCATCGCGAGGTGAGCGCAATTGCAGCGGCTCACCGCACAACTCCAGGCTGCCGGCACTGGCACGCTCCAGGCCGCTGAGCAGTCGGAACAGTTCCGTGCGCCCTGCCCCCACCAACCCGAACAGGCCGAGGATTTCCCCTTTGCGCACCTCAAAACTGATCGGCTCGCGCAAGCCGGGGCCGAGCAGGCCGTTGACCTTCAGGGCGACTTCGCCGTGCTCGCGCGGGCGGTAGTCGTAGATGTCCTGGATATCGCGGCCGACCATGCAGGTCACCAACTGGTCGTGGTTCAGCGCGCTCATGTCGTCGAAGGTGCGCACGAAGCGGCCGTCCTTGAACACCGTCACCGCATTGCAGATACGGAACACCTCCTCCATGCGGTGGGACACGTACAGCACCACTTTGCCCTCATCGCGCAGGCGCGTGATGATCGCCATCAAGCGATCGATCTCCCGCGCCGAGAGGCTGCTGGTCGGTTCATCGAAGGCGATCACATGGGCGCCACGGGACAACGCCTTGGCGATTTCCACCAGTTGGCGCTGGCCCAGGGACAGGCGCCCGAGCTTTTCCTGGGGGTCGATTTCGTCGGCCAGGCCCTTGAGGCACGCCAGCGCCTGCTGGCGCAGCAGGCTGCGGTTGACCACGCCAAAACGCGACGGTAAATGCCCGAGGAACAAATTCTCCGCCACGGTCATTTCCGGCACCAGGTGCAGTTCCTGGTGGATCACCGCGACGCCGCTGGCAATGCTGTCGGCGGCGCATTTGAAGGCCATGACTTGCTCGCCGATCTGCACCGTGCCGGTGCTGGGAATATAGGCGCCGCCGAGGATCTTCAGCAGCGTCGACTTACCCGCACCGTTCTCGCCCATCAGGGCATGCACTTGCCCCGGATGGGCGGTGAAGCTGATGCCGTCGAGCGCCTTGACCCCAGGGAAGGTTTTGCCGATACCGTCAAAACGCAGGGCCGCAGCGGTCATTTCCACAGCCCGATCTTGGTCAGTTCCGCCTGGAAGTTCTCGCGGGTGATCAGGGTCACTTCGTCCATGGCGGTGTACTTCGGCGGTTCAGTGCCTTTGGTGACCCACTCGTACATCATCAGCGCGGTGTTGTAGCCCTCGATATGCGGGCTGGGCAGCATCGAACCGAAGAAGCCGCTGTTGGCCTTCTTCAATTCACCGATGGCGTCGGTGCCATTGATGCCGATGCCGATCACATTAGCCGCCGCGAAGCCGGCGCTTTCGGTAGCACGTACGCCGCCGAGCACGGTGTTGTCGTTCATGCCGCCGATGATCAGGTTTTTTGCGCCGCTGGGCAGCTTGACCAGCGCCGAGTTGGTGGCGTCCATGCTGCCTGGCACGTCGAGGGTTTTCAGCGCGGCGGTCAGGATGTGGTCCTTGGGAATGCCGGCTTCTTCCAGGGACTTGATCGAGCCGTCGGTGCGTTTCTTGCCGGTGTCGAGTTCGTTGAAAGTGTTGATCACCGCATAGGTGTCCTTCCAGTCCCAACCGCGTTTTTTCGCTTCGGCGGCCATGGCGGCGCCCTGCTTCTGGCCCACTTCGAAGGCGGCCATGCCCAGGTACGGCACGTCCTCCATGAAGTTGCCCTTGGCATCGACGAAACGGTCATCCACCGCAATCACTTTCAAGCCGTTGACCTTGGCCTTGGCGACGATGGCCGGGCCCAGGGACACGTCCGGCGGGCAGATCACGAAGCCCTTGGCACCGTTGGCGGCCAGGCTGTCGATGGCCGAAAGGGTTTTCTCACCGTCGGGCACGGCGATCTTGATCACGGTAAACCCGTGTTCCTTGCCGGCTTTTTCGGCGAAGGCCCATTCGGTCTGGAACCAAGGCTCTTCGGCCTGCTTGACCAGAAAGCCGATCTTCACTTCTTCAGCAGCCAGCAGCAGGCCGCTCAAGCTCATGGCCGAGACCGCCACAGCGGCGCAGCACAGGGAACGCAAACCACGACGACGATTCATACGGGTGACTCCTTGTTGTTGTTTTTGAATATTCGTTTTTCGGTTTATCCGGCGAAGCGGTGACAGGGCTTGCCTGGCACCTCGACCTCCAGGCTCAGTACCGCACCGTCCAATGGGTGATCCAAGGGGCTGGCGGCGCTGGTGATATACAGGGTGGTCAGATCAGGCCCACCAAACACACAACTGGTGGGGCGGCTGACGGGCAGTTCGACGATGCGGTCCACCTGCCCTTCAGGCGTCAGGCGCAGCAGACAACTGCCGTCCCAGCGCGCATTCCAGATGTAGCCCTCACTGTCCATGGCCGAACCGTCCGGCCCGCCGCGTTCGTGCGGGCCGAACCACACCTGTGCGGGTGCAAGCTGGCCATCGGCGTGGATCGAATGCTGATAGAGCGTGCCATCCATACTGTCGCCAAAGTGAACCTGGCTACCCTCCTCGTTCCACAGCAAGGTATTGGGAATGCCCAGCCCGCTCAGCAGCGGCGTGACCGTCGCATCGGCGTCGATACGAAACAGCCCGCCGGAGCGCCGCGTGATGGGCAGGTCTTCGCCGTGGGCGCCGATGTTGTTCTGCATGGTGCCCAGCCACAGTCGGCCCTGGGCATCGCAACGGGCTTCGTTGCCGCGGTTACCCGGTTGCGGGTCGGCCACGCACAGCAAGGTGAGGGCTTCGGTGTTCAAGTCCAGCCGGTACACACCGCTGCTCAGGGTCACCAGCGCATCCCCGCTTTCGCAGGGGATGAACGCCGAGACGTGTTCGGGTAATTGCCAGACTCGCAACTGCCCGTCCATCAGGCGCAGGGCCTGGCGGGCGGCGATATCCACCCAATACAGGGCCTGGGACGGAGCATCCCAGAACGGCCCTTCGCCCAACCGGGCACGGTGCGGGGTGACTGCGCTCAACGACATGAAGCCTCCGGATGACTTACAGGGATTCTCGGGACGGCGCGCCATCCACCAGCCGCTGGATACGCAACGGGTTGGCGTTTTTCAGCGCGTCGGGCAGCAGGCTATCAGGGTAGTTCTGGAAGCACACCGGGCGCAGGAACCGATCGATGGCCAAGGTGCCGACCGAGGTGCCACGGGCATCGGAGGTGGCCGGGTACGGCCCGCCGTGCACCATCGAATCGCAGACTTCCACACCGGTGGGGTAACCGTTGAGCAGGATGCGCCCGACTTTCTGTTCCAGCAGCGGCGTCAGCTCGGCGAACTGTTGCAGGTCAGCCGGTTCGCCAATGATGGTGGCGGTCAACTGCCCGTGCAGGCCGTGCAAGGCGGCGCTGAGCTGGGCCTGGTCGGCGACTTCGACGAACACTGTGGTCGGGCCGAACACCTCTTCCTGCAGCACTTCATCGCCGTCGATCAACAGGCGCACATCGGCCTTGAACAACTGCGGCTGGGCCTGGTTGCCCGATTGGGCGTTGCCCGCCAAGTGCTCGATACCGGGGTGAGACAGGAGCTTTTCCAGGCCCTTGCCGTAGCTGCCCAAGGTGCCCGCGTTAAGCATGGTTTGCGCCGGTTGCTCGCCGATCAGCTTCGCGACCTGTTGCGTGAACGCGGTGAACGCTGGGGACGTGATGCCGATCACCAGGCCAGGGTTGGTGCAGAACTGGCCGCAGCCTTGCACCACCGAGGCGGTCAGGTCGCGGGCGACGCTGTCGGCGCGGGCTTGCAGCGCCTGCGGCAGCACGATGACCGGGTTGATGCTCGACATCTCGGCAAACACCGGGATCGGCTGCGGGCGCGCCGCCGCCATATCGCACAGGGCACGGCCGCCCTTGAGCGAGCCGGTAAAGCCGACGGCCTGGATCGCCGGGTGCTTGACCAGCGCTTCGCCAACACCGCCGCCGAAGATCATGTTGAACACGCCCGCCGGCATTTCGGTGGTTTCGGCAGCGCGGATGATCGCATCGGCCACCTGCTCGGCCGTCGCCATATGCCCGCTATGGGCCTTGAATACCACCGGGCAACCGGCTGCCAGCGCAGCGGCGGTATCACCGCCGGCGGTGGAAAATGCCAGCGGGAAGTTACTGGCGCCGAACACCGCGACCGGGCCCAGGCCGATGCGGTATTGGCGCAGGTCCGGACGCGGCAATGGCTGGCGATCCGGCAGCGCTTTGTCGATACGCGCGCCGTAAAAATCACCGCGACGCAACACCGTGGCGAACAGGCGCATCTGGCCGCTGGTACGCCCACGTTCGCCTTTGATGCGCGCCGCCGGCAAGGCGGTTTCTCGGCAGACCAGTTCGACGAAATCATCGCCCAATGCGTCCAGCTCGTCGGCAATCGCATCGAGAAATTGCGCACGGCGCGACGCGCTCAAGGCGCGGTAAGCCGGGTACGCGGCGGCGGCTGCTTTGGCGGCGGCATCCACCTCCTGCGGGGTGGCCTGGTAGAACGCCTGGGGCAAGGCTTCGCCGGTGGTGGCGTCGACGCTCTGCAACTGGGTGCTGCCGTTGGCACTGCGCTGGCCGCCGATGTAGTTGTGACCGAGGAACTGGGGCATGGGGCTCTCCTTTAAAGGGTAATGACGTTGCCGGGTTCGAATGCCGCATCACTGCTGCCGACACGGTTGACCAGCGGCGCGCCGAATTCAGCCTGGGTAATCTCGAACACATCGCCTTCCTGGGTACGTATACCGTCGGCAAATGACAGCGTGGCGGTGCCGAAGAAGTGGATGTGCACATCGCCGGGCTTGAGGAACTGGCGGTATTTGAAGTGGTGGTATTCGAGGTTTTCCAGGCTGTGGCACATATTGGCCTCGCCGCTGAGGAATTCGTTCCGCCAGATTTCCTCACCGTTACGCAGGATGCGGCTGGTGCCTGCCAGGTGCTGGGGCAACTCGCCCACGCGCAGTTCCGGCCCGTAGCTGCAACTGCGCAGTTTGGAATGGGCCAGGTACAGGTAGTTCTTGCGTTCCATCACATGGTCGGAGAATTCGTTGCCCACCGCAAAGCCCACACGGTAGGGCTTGCTGTCCGGGCCGATCACGTAGAGGCCACCGATTTCCGGCTCTTCGCCGGCGTCTTCGGCAAACGGCGGTACCGGGAACGCGGCGCCGGGGCGCACCACGGTGCTGCCGTCGCCTTTGTAGAACCACTCCGGCTGCACGCCCGCCTGCCCGGCGGCTGGCTTGCCGCCCTCAACGCCCCATTTGAAGATGCGCATGGTGTCGGTCAGGGCGGTGTCGTCACCGGCCTGGTGCATTTTGTCTCGCGCCGAGGCGCTGCCCAGGTGAGTCAGGCCGGTGCCGCTGATCAGCATATGGGCCGGGTCCGGGTGGTCCAGCGGCGGCAGCACCTTGAGCTCGGCCAACAACGCGGCGTAGTCGTGGCTGTCGCCCAGGCCAAGGCTGTCCACCTGCTGCTCCAGGCCGACACCGGCTTCGATCGCGGCCAGGGCCAATTCACGCACGCTGCGCGCCGCCTGGACTTCGCGCAGCTGTGTGCCTTCCACTACGCCGACGCGGCGTTCGCCGTTGGGCAACTCGAACTGAACTAAACGCATGCCATTTCTCCTGAATTAAGTACGTGTGGCGCCACGGGCACTGGCGGCGAATTGGTCGGCGGGCAGCACATGCTTGCGTTCCAGCAGGCGGTAGACCACCAGGGTCAGCACCAGCCCGAACAGCATCACACCGGATAGAAAGTACAAACCCGAGGCCAGGTTGCCGGTGTATTCCTTGAGCGCACCGATCACGAACGGGCCGATGTAGCCGCCAAGGTTGCCCACCGAATTGATCAACGCGATACCGGCCGCCGCACTGGCACCGGCGAAGAAGCGGCCCGGCAAGGTCCAGAACACCGCCGTGCAGGAAAACATCGCGAACGCCGCCAGGCACAGCGCTGCCATCTGCAGCACCGGCACACTGAGCCAGGCGCTGAAGAACAGGCCGATGGCGCCCAGTACGTAGAGCACGGCGAGGTGGCCGTAACGGTCATTCAAACGGTCGGAACTGCGCGGGATGATCAGCAGGCCGATGATGCCGAAGATGTAAGGCACGGCGGAGATGAAGCCGGTGGTGAGGTCACTGCCGCCAAATTGCTTGATCAAGGTCGGCAGCCACAGACCCAGGCCGTAGATGCTCAAGGTCACCGGCAGGTAGAACAGCGCCAGCAGCAACACGCGCTTGTCCTTGAGCGCATGCAGCGGGTTGCCGTGGCGGGTCTGGCCGTAGGCTTGCAGGTCTTTATTGAGCTCACCGGTAAGCCAGGCCTTTTCTTCCTCGCTCATCCACTTGACTTGTTTAGGGCCGTCCGGCAGGTAGCGCAGCACCGGCCAGGTGAGCAGGATCGCCGGGGTGCCGATCACGATGAACAGCCACTGCCAGCCGTGCAGGCCCAGGGTGCCGTCCATGCCCAGCAAGCCGCCGGACACGGGCCCGGTGATCATCATCGCGATCGGTTGGGAGAGGATGAACAGCCCGAGGATCTTGCCGCGATGGCGCACCGGGAACCATTGGGTGATGTAGTACAGCACGCCCGGAAAGAACCCGGCCTCGGCCGCGCCGAGCAGAAAGCGCATCACATAGAAGCTGTGCGGCCCTTGTACGAAGGCCATGCCGATGGTGATGGTGCCCCAGGTGATCATGATGCGCGCGAACCAGCGCCGCGCGCCGAAGCGGTCGAGCATCAGGTTGCTGGGAATCTCGAACAGGAAGTAGCCAATGAAGAACAACCCCGCGCCCAAGCCATAGGCCGCATCGCCGATGCCGACGTCGGCGCCCATGTGCAGCTTGGCGAAGCCCACGGCGGAACGGTCCACATAGGCAATCAGGTACAGCAGGATCAGGAAGGGAATCAGTTTCAGCGTGATGCGCCGAATAAGCCGCAGTTCCTGGCTCATGGGGGTCGATCTCCGATTGTTGTTTTTATAGAAGCTCGGGGGACGCCTCTCGCGAAAATCCGCCAGGGTCATACCTCAGTTGAGAAAGACTATATAGTAGGACTATTTGCAAAACAACTCTTCCAAAGCTTCGATTTTGCGCTTATGTTTAAGCACGCTCAGAACATATAGTCATACAATAAGAGAATCGATCATGTCTGATAAAAAGCCCGGCCTACGCTCCGCCCAGTGGTTCGGTACTGCCGACAAGAACGGCTTCATGTACCGCAGCTGGATGAAGAACCAGGGCATTGCCGACCATCAGTTCCATGGCAAGCCGATCATCGGCATCTGCAACACTTGGTCGGAGCTGACCCCGTGCAACGCGCATTTCCGCCAGATCGCCGAGCACGTCAAACGCGGTGTGATCGAAGCCGGTGGCTTCCCGGTGGAATTCCCGGTGTTCTCCAACGGCGAATCCAACCTGCGCCCCACCGCCATGCTGACGCGCAACCTGGCGAGCATGGACGTGGAAGAAGCGATTCGCGGTAACCCGATCGATGGCGTGGTGCTGCTCACCGGCTGCGACAAAACCACCCCAGCCCTGCTGATGGGCGCCGCCAGTTGTGATGTGCCGGCCATCGTCGTCACCGGCGGGCCGATGCTCAACGGCAAGCACAAGGGCCAGGACATCGGCTCGGGCACGGTGGTGTGGCAGCTCAGCGAACAGGTCAAGGCCGGCACCATTACCCTGGATGATTTCCTTGCAGCCGAAGGCGGCATGTCGCGCTCGGCAGGTACCTGCAACACCATGGGCACCGCGTCGACCATGGCCTGCATGGCCGAGGCCCTGGGCACCTCCCTGCCCCACAACGCGGCGATTCCGGCAGTGGATGCACGGCGTTATGTGCTGGCGCACATGTCGGGCATGCGTGCAGTGGAGATGGTGCGCGAAGACTTGAAACTGTCGAAGATCCTCACCAAGGAAGCCTTCGAAAACGCGATCCGGGTGAACGCGGCCATCGGTGGTTCGACCAACGCGGTGATCCACTTGAAAGCCATCGCCGGGCGCATCGGCGTCGAGCTGGACCTGGACGACTGGACCCGCATCGGGCGTGGCATGCCGACTATCGTCGACCTGCAACCCTCGGGGCGCTTCCTGATGGAAGAGTTTTACTATGCCGGCGGCCTGCCCGCCGTACTGCGCCGCCTGGGCGAAGCCAACCTGATCCCCCATCCGAATGCCTTGACCGTCAACGGCAAAACCTTGGGCGAGAACACCAAGGACTCACCGATCTACGGCCAGGACGAAGTGATCCGCACCCTCGACAACCCGATCCGCGCCGACGGCGGCATCTGCGTGCTGCGCGGCAACCTGGCGCCGCTGGGTGCGGTGCTCAAACCGTCTGCCGCCAGCGCCGAGCTGATGCAGCACCGCGGCCGCGCGGTAGTGTTCGAGAACTTCGACATGTACAAGGCGCGCATCAACGATCCGGAACTGGACGTGGATGCCAACTCGATCCTGGTCATGAAAAACTGCGGGCCCAAGGGTTACCCAGGCATGGCCGAAGTCGGCAACATGGGCCTGCCGGCCAAATTGCTGGCCCAGGGCGTGACCGACATGGTGCGGATTTCCGATGCGCGCATGAGCGGTACCGCGTATGGCACGGTGGTGCTGCATGTGGCGCCGGAAGCCGCAGCGGGCGGGCCGTTGGCGGCCGTGCAGGAAGGTGACTGGATCGAACTCGACTGCGCCAACGGGCGCTTGCACCTGGACATCCCCGACGCCGAATTGGCATCGCGCATGGCCGATTTGGCGCCGCCCGAGAAGCTCATCGTCGGCGGCTATCGCCAGCTGTACATCGACCATGTGCTGCAGGCCGACCAGGGTTGCGACTTCGACTTCCTGGTGGGCTGCCGTGGCGCCGAAGTCCCACGGCATTCCCACTAATTGGGATGCTATGATGCGGCGAATTTAAGCCAGAGCCTGCCCGTCGTTATGGATCACCAGCCGCCCAAGCCACGCAAGAGCATGCATGCCCAGATCGTTCAGGACTTGGGCATGCACATCGTTTCCGGGCGCTTCAAGCCGGAAGAAAGACTGCCCATGGAAGCCACGCTGTGCGAGGAATACAAGGTCAGCCGTTCGGTGTTGCGCGAGGCGACGCGGGTGCTCAGCGCCAAGGGCCTAGTGTATTCCAAGCCTCGGGTGGGCGCCGTGGTGCGGCCGCGCTTGAAGTGGCACCTGCTCGACCCGGACGTGCTGTCCTGGTTGATGCAGTCCACGCCCCACAGCGAGTTTTTCAACACGCTGGCCGGGGTGCGGCGCATCCTCGAACCGGAAATCGCCGCCATGGCCGCGACCACCGCCACCGATGAAGACATCGCCACCATCGAAAAAGCCTACCAGGGCATGGAAACGGCCAAGACCCACGACGAGCTGTTGCAGGCCGACCTGGACTTCCACCGCGCCATTGCCGACGCCACCCGCAACGACCTGCTCGCCTATATGTGCAACATGCTTTCGCTGCCGTTGCGCGAGTCGATCAACATCACCAACCGCCGCCCGGATATCCAGGGCCTGAGCCTGCCCCGGCACAAGGCGATCCTCACCGCGATCAAAAACCGCGACGCACTGGGCGCGCGGCATGCATCGTTGGTGCAGTTGGATGACACGCGGGTGGCGCTGGACACGGTGATGAATGTGTTGACGCCGCTATAAGCCGTGTCGACGCTCAGTCCGGCAATCGCACCTTCATCGCGTCGACATTACGGCTGACTTGACCGGAAGTTGGGAAAATTGCGGGTGCTGCTTGACGAAGGTTCTTAGCGACTGTTCCTGGCGGTCTACAACGCATATGCCAATGCTGGGGTAATCCACCGTGCAGGTCGCCAGCGCAAGAAATCCGCAGTTTTTCACGCCATAGATCGCAGCCGGGCGCGCAGCGAGCGGGCAACCGTAGGTCATTTCGCCCACGTAATTGATTTGACCAGTGGTCACGGTAAAGCGCAGGGGTTTTGAATAGGGCCCCATCACGCCGCGACGCGAGCCAAGGTCGCTGACTTCATAAGTGCCCGCAGGCAACCATGCCGAGTAGTAATCCTTAGGACCCCAGCCATAATCCTTGCCGGTGTCCACGTTGCGAAAGTTCATCCAGGTGCCATAAGGCCCGCCCTGGATCAACGCCCCGACGACAAGACCGGCGTTGTCGGCAGAATAGACTGTGGAATCCAGCGCCATTTCGGGTGGCAATGTCGAACAGGCGCTCGCCAACGCCGAGATCCCGATCACAAACAACTTATTTATCGTGTGCATTCAATCCTCGTTCCATCGAAAAAAAATCAAGTTTGCCAGTATGATGCGACATTTATCACCCTCGGCGTTAAGGACGACCCCTTCCATGAGTAATTTTTTTGCCGGCCGCATGCTCGGCGCGACGCTTTTCGCCGTGATGCTCGGCGGCTGCAGTGTGTCGGGCACTTACCCGGATGCCACCGAGCCGGATGCTGCCAAGCTACGGTTTATCAGCGACACGAGCAGTGCCACGCTGAGCGTGATGGATGCGCAGCATTGTGATGGGCAAACCACCGGCATCCTCAACAACCTGTTCCTGGCCAACACCCGTAGGCGGGCCGACATGTCGATGCCGCCGGCCTCCGAAAAAACGCCTTACCTGGAAATCCGGCTGCCCCCGGATAAAGAGCTGCTCCTGCACTTGAATACCCAAGGTACAGGCTCAGTGTGTGGCATGGCGTTCACCCTCACGCCGCAACGCGGTGCGGAATACGAAGTGACGTTCAATCGCGCCGGCAGCCAGTGCGTGACCATGCTTAAACGCCTGCACTCGGTAAAAAACCAAGTAGTGCGCTCACCGGTCCCGCTGATCAATAAAGGATTACCTGGCTGCGCAGGTGCTAACGCGCTGTTTCCCGTGCCCCCCAAAGGTCTTCCGGCCACCCCGGAACGTGATGCCCTGGTCGAGCAGATTATCTCGCCGAGCATCATCGCGGAAATGAAACCCCAAACCGTTGCCGTCAACGACAGCGCGCGGGCCGAGGCCATTGAGCTGGTGGTCAACAAGCGCAAGGGAGAGATGAACCTTGATTTGCCGGATGCCTATTGGACCCAGTATCGCCAGAACATCGCCAATTACCTGGCTCAAGCCTACGGCGTAAAGGCCGAGGCGCTCGAGCGATACAAGGTTGAGTACCGTGCGCGCCTCTCCCGACTGGATACACCTACGCTGAAAACGCTGGTGCCCGATACCCCGGCAACCGACCTCACTCAGGCATTGGCCGTCAACGGCGCGATGCTGCAGTACTACCGGCAGTTGAATGGATTGCTGGAGAAAGAAGCAATGGCCGACAACTGGGCACACATGGCCGAATTGGATAAGCGTTATGGCGTGTGTGAGCGGTATGCGCAGTGCTGGCAGAATTGAAGGATCTGACGACGCCTTGTGAAACTTAGCGCCAAGGGCTTGGTGTATGCCAAGCCCGGATGGGCGCGGTGGATCAGTCACAGCGTCATCGGTCGGTCTACCGTCATCGGGGCATAGGTATCTACACAACTTTGGCGTAGCCCTGAACCTGTGGCGAGGGAGCTTGCTCCCGTGGCGACCTGGCGGCCTATAGCTATCTGACTGATGCTGCGCGATCCAAATGTGGGAGGGGCGGTGCGACGATTTGACTTGCTCCCGATGGCGGCCTGACAGCCGACCAGGATGCTGGATCAGGGCGAGTACATATCCGTTGCTGCGGTAACGGCGGCTTAGGGTTCCGCCCTTACGGCGTCTCACTTTTGAAAAGCGCAAAAGTAAGCAAAACGCTCTTGCCCCACCACTCGGCACCTCGCTTAGGCTCGGTGTGCCCGTAATCCGACAGTGATTTGGGGGGCCGCCGCCACGCGCCATCCATGGCGCGGGGCGGCTAAACCGGCATCCCTGCCGGT
The DNA here is from genome assembly GCF_003852275.1 of Pseudomonas sp. R4-39-08. NCBI lineage: Bacteria > Pseudomonadati > Pseudomonadota > Gammaproteobacteria > Pseudomonadales > Pseudomonadaceae > Pseudomonas > Pseudomonas sp. R4-39-08. The sequence continues at coordinate 2,476,481 of NZ_CP027733.1, read as the reverse complement.
TTACCCCCCAAATCACTATCGGATTCCGGCCAGCGTGGTTTAACGGGGCGCCTAGATCAAAAACAAGATCAAGAGCGACTCGCTTCGCATCGTGGTTACTGTTGGCTGCTACAAAGTTGTGTAGATACCTATGGTCATCGGGGGCAAGCCCCCTCCCACATTGAAACTGTGTAGGCCGTTAGAGGGTGTAGGCGATGCCGACCTGCACCGTGCGCGGTGCGCCTGGGTAGGCATATACGTTGCCGAACGCACCTTCTTCATACTCGCGGTTGAACAGGTTTTTCACGTCCAGGTTCAGGCGTACCTGTTCGTTGACCTTGTAATAGCCCAGCAGGTCGACCACGGTGTAGGCGTCCATCGAGAAGGCGGTATTGGCGGTCTGCCCGGCGCGCTGGTCGACGTATTTGCCGCCCACACCGAGGCCCAGGCCCTTGAGGGCGCCGTCCTGGAACTCATAGACGTTGAGCAGGCTGAAGCTGTTGCGCGGGATGTTCAACAAACGCGTGCCGGAGCGGATGCTGTTGTCCTTGGTGACTTCGGCATCCACGTAGGCATAGCCGCCGATGATGCGCCACTCAGGCGTGAGGTTGCCCGCGACGTTGAGGTCAAAGCCTCGGCTGCGCACTTCACCTGCGGCGACGCTAAACGTGTTGATCACCGGGTCGGTCGTCAGTACGTTTTTCTTGTCGATCTGATAGATCGAAGCGTCGACGCTCAGTTGGCGGTCCAGGGCTTCCCACTTGATCCCCATCTCATAGGACTTGCCCTTTTCCGGCGCGAAGCCACCGCCTTCGCGTGCCGCACCGGTGTTCGGCTTGAACGAACGTGCGGCGTCGGCATACACCGCGACGGTATCGGTGAGGTCGTAGATCACACCCACACGTGGGGTGACGGCGTTTTCTGCGCTCTGGAAGGGGTTCACGCGAGGCACGTAACTTTCATAGTCATGTTCAAACCGTTCGAAACGTGCGCCAGCCAGGACCTTCAAGCGCTCGGTCAGGGCCACCTGGTCCTGCACGAAGGCCGCGTAGGTCTTGAGGTTTTCCTTGTCATGCGTCGGCGTGCGCGTCAGCGGCGGGCGCGCCTGGCCGTAGACCGGGTTGAAGATATCGATCGGGTAAGTGCCCGCAGTGGCGCTGGAGCGCTGGATGATCGACTTATAGTTGTAGTCTTCGTACTCGATGCCGGTCAGCAGGGTGTGCTCGAAACCGGCGGTGGAGAAATGCCCGGTCAGGTTGAGCTGATAATCCTTGTCGGTCCATTCCAGCTTGCGGTAATTGAAGTTGCGCTGCAGGGTGCGACCATCGGCGCCCAGGCCGTTAGCCTCGATTGCGTTGCCCTTCAACGTCCCGTCCAACCACTGGAAACCACCGCCCAACGTCCAGTTGTCATTGAGCGCATGCTCGAAACGCAACTGCGCCATGTTGTTGTCGTTATGCAGCTTGCCTACGTCCTTGTCGCCCCAGAACGTCTCGCGCGACGGCGTGCCTCGCTGGTTCGGGTAGCGCGTCAGGCCACGGTCCAAGGGGGCATTGTTGCGCATGAAGTCGCCTTCGAAGATCACCTTGGTGTCATCGCTGGCCTGCCAGGTGAGCACCGGCGTCACGCCGTAGCGTTCGGTCTCGACGTGATCGCGAAAAGTGTCGCCGCCCTCGCCCACCACGTTCAGGCGATAGGCCAGGCGGCCTGCTTCGTCCAGCGGGCCGGAGGCATCCAGGGTGCCGCGCTTCATGCCTTGGTCATTGACTTGGCTGCCCAGGGTGACGCTGCGTTCGGCCAGCGGCTGCTTGGACACCACGTTGAACGTGCCCCCGGGGTCGCCACGGCCGTAGAGCATGGTCGCCGGGCCGCGCAACACCTCGAGGCGCTCGATGGTATTGGCATCCGGCATGTTCGGGTAACCGCGATTGATCGGGAAACCGTTGCGGTAGAACTCACCGGTGGTAAAGCCGCGCACGGTGAAGGTGGTCAGGCCCTGGCCACCGAAGTTGTTGGCGCGGCCAACCCCGCCGGCATAGTCAAGGGCATCCTGCAGGCGCGTTGCGCCGATGTCTTCGACCACATCCCTGGACACCACGCTGATGGACTGCGGAGTTTCATGAATCGAGGTGTCGGTGCGCGTCGCACTGGCTGATCGCGTGGCGTGGTAGCCCTGCACCGGGCCCTGGGCTGACTCAAAATCCGCCGTGGCGGTCACATTGGTTGCTTGCAGCTCGATACCGGCTTTTTCAGCGGGAGCCTCTTCTGCCCACGAGAAAGGGGAAAACGCCTGAAGCACACAAATGGAAATCAGGGTACGACGCATGGATGTTGAACCTAGTGAATGAGCCAGATGGGGCGGCAAACCTGCCAAGAATTCGCCGCGCATCATATATCAACGCATTCGCGTTTGACATCCATTCTCATTTGTTATTTTTCGCGTATCGCCTTTGTATCGATTGGCTCGGTATTCCTGATGTCCATAAACCAAATGTGGGAGGGGGCTTGCCCCCGATGGCGGTGGATCAACCAGACAATCTGGTACTGACCCACCGCTATCGGGAGCAAGCCCCCTCCCACAATTTTACCGAGTCGCTAGCTCAGCGATAACGTTCCAACCAATGCGCGTAAGGCGCCGGCAAGGTCCAGGACGACTTGTCCACGCCCAGTTCCTTGGCCGCAAAGTACGCCCAATGCGGATCGGCCAAGTGCGCGCGGCCCACGGAGACCAGGTCAAGATGCCCGGCCTGCAGCGCGCCTTCGGCCAGTTGCGGTGTACCAAAGCCCCACGCCGAGGTCACCGGAATACCGGCTTCACGGCGCACACGTTCGGCAATCGGCCCCATGAACGCCGGGCCCCATGGGATGTTGGTGTCGGGAATGGTGAACCCAACGCTGACGCTGAGCAGGTCCAGGCCACCGGCCTTGAATCGGCGGGCCAGTTCGATGGACTCGGTGAGGGTCTGCTCATCACGGCCGTCGTACTCGATCACGCCGAAGCGGGCGGTGAGCGGCAGGTTTTCCGGCCAAACTTCACGCACGGCGGCCAGGGTTTCCAGAAGGAAGCGGCTGCGGTTGTCGAAGCTGCCACCGTAGGCGTCAGTACGCTGGTTGGAGTGTTCGGAGAAAAAGCTCTGGCCCAGGTAGCCATGGGCGAAGTGCAGCTCGATCCATTCAAAACCGGCGTCACGGGCGCGGCGGGCGGCGTCGACGAAGTCTTGCTGGACGCGGGCGATGTCCTCCAGGGTCATGGCACGCGGTACGTTGGGCAGGTTCGCGCCGAACGCAATAGCCGACGGGGCGATGGTTTCCCAGCTGCGGGCATCGGAGGCCGGGATGTGGTCGTCGCCTTCCCATGGACGGTTGGCGCTGGCTTTGCGGCCGGCGTGGGCAATCTGGATACCGGGGACGGAACCCGCAGCCTTGATCGCCTTGACCATCGGCACGAACGCCTCGGCATGGGCATCGCTCCAGATACCGGCGCAGCCTGGGGTGATACGCCCTTCCGGCGCGACGGCAGTAGCCTCGACCACCAGCAGGCCGGCACCGCCACGGGCCATGCCGGCCAGGTGCACGTGGTGCCAGTCATTGACCATGCCGTCGTCGGCCATGTATTGGCACATCGGCGGGATGGCAATGCGATTGCGCAAGGTAACGTCTTTGAGTTTGAACGGTTCGAACAAAGCGGACATCAGATACTCCGGATAAGCGTGCGTGATTCGATAGTTCGATGGTAATCGAACTATGGTATTCAACGCTACCCCGCTGTTATGATCCGCGCCATGCGAGCCTTCAAACACCCTACCCCGCAAGAGCTGACACTTGAGCGCGTGCTCTACGCCCTCAGCGACCCCGTGCGCCTGGACATCGTGCGCTGCCTGGCCGGCGTGCCCGAAGCCAGTTGTGGCGAACTGGACGGCGGGCGCCCCAAATCGAGCATGTCCCACCACTTCAGGGTGTTACGCGATGCGGGCCTGGTGAACACGCGCAATGTCGGCACCACCCACATGAACTCATTGCGTCGCGAAGAGCTCGAAGGCCGCTTCCCCGGCTTGCTGGCGAGTGTGCTTGCCCAGCGCTGAACACCGGCCCCTGGGCTTCAGGCCGTGACCGGCCGCAGCGGCGCGCCATCCAGATGCACACAGTCTTTGCCGTTGCGCTTGGCGCCATACAGGTTTTTGTCGGCTAACTTGAGCACCGTCGACAATTCGTCACCTGCCGAAAAGCGCGCCATGCCGGCACTGCACGTGTAGTTGTGAGGCGGGGCGACGCTGCAGCGGATCGCCTGCAACAAATCCAGCACAAACTCGCCGGCCAGCGCCGGGTCATCGCCCAGCAACAACACGCCGAACTCTTCCCCACCGATGCGTCCAAAGCTGTGGCTGCCCTTGGCGTTTTTCAGGCAGAGCGCCATGGCGCGCAAAATCTTATCGCCGACGTCGTGGCCGTACAGGTCATTCTTGGCCTTGAAACTGTCGATATCCAACATGATGAAGTAGCCGCCCTGGCCACTGTCGAGCAACTTTTCGAAGCTTTGCATGAACGCGCGCCGGTTGAGGATAGAGGTCAGGTAATCGGTCTCGGCCAATGCGCGAAACTCACTTTCCACCAGCAACACCGAACGCAGGTTCTTCAAGTATGAGTAACTCAGGATGAAACCGATCGACACCGACGACGCGCAAAATATCAGCAGATAACTTTGGGTTGCGGCATAGAGTTCGGCCTGCATCGGCGACCACAGGATAAGCCAGACCGACAGGGCGCCGACCAGATAATCCTGGACACTGATAAACAGGATCGCGCTGCCGACCACCAGCGTGACGGCCAGGGGCAAACCGTAGATACGCAATGGCGGATTCAAGTGGATGATGTAGGCAAACCCCACCGACAACAGCACGATATAGATCACCCCCAGCGACCGCCACAACAGGAAGTTCGTGGTCAGCGAATGAACACGGCACACAACTAACAGGCCGAGGGTGACGCTCAACACATACGGGTCGAACAGCATGGCCTGGATCAAGCCGATACCAATCCAGGCGATGATGCCTATCCATTCGGCTTGCGTTACCGCAGGCGACAGCAACCGGCGCATCCTGGGCCTTAACTTCAAGTGAGCAGGCATCCCTACGCTCCCATTTCAATAGCATGCAGGCCAACCGCAAATGAAAAGGCCATGAACCGCTTTACCAGGCTGACAAAGGGCGGCAAAACTTCCAGCCGGGTCTTGGAGTGCGCTTTGAAATAGCCTTTTTCCACGCCCTCCTGCACCATTCGAATAATGTGGGTCTTGGACACCGAAAGTTGCTTGGCCAATGCCAGATACGAAGATGACCTGAACGTTGCCCGATCATTTTCCGGCGCAAAGGCATCGTTATAAATGGCCAGCATCAACAGGTGCCCGGCGTCTCTTTTCACCAGCCAGTAACACTCGGGCAGCAATACATCGACCGTGAGGTCGGCGTCGAGAATGATGGCAAACCCCTTGAAGTAAAGGGCCAGGAAACCGCGGTCATCCAACTCGCGCAATTGTTGAAAAATCGCCCTCTCGGGGTACAGCCGCGCCAACGACTCCGTGAGTGAGGTCAACATCAGGCGCGCTTCACGGCAGGCTTCGTCGGAGGGCGCATACACCCTGAAGCGACTGTCTTCGGGGTGCGGCGCAACCTCCATGAAGCCCAGCGCACGAAACAACAGAAAGATCGATTCCAGGCTGTTTTTCGAACAATACCTGCGCGTGACGCACAGGTTTTTTACTTCGGACAACAACGGCAGCGGTGTGGCGAAGTACTCGCTCAATAACGCAAACGACACCATCAAACGGCTGTATTTAAGTGCACTCTTATAGAAAAACGGTCGTCTGGAATAGGGCACGAGCAGCACGTGGTAATGCGCTCTCAAGCACGATTCAAAATCCCTATGACGTTCGAGCGCTTGCGCGGTATTACACATAGCCGACTTCAACGAACTGACATGCATGAAAGAGCCCTGATCATCCAACTTGATTCCACTGATCTCAGCTACGAAATCCCTGCAGCCCGGCCCCAAAACAAATCACGTGGTAAACCCTGCGGTTAATGGCTTTTTGCCTCGGCGCAATGTACAGCGATTGCCGCGCCAGACGACATCAGTACCAAAGTTGTTCCAGATTTCCCGAACCGGGTCCCGTCAGGCGAACCTTCACCCGTCTACGGCGTCGTAACCTGGCACTGTTGCCAACCGCACGCCGCGAGGTTCTCGTTTGAAAGCTGCCCTTCTCAAGAAATACCGCCTGATCATCAAGACCATGGGCTATGTGGGCTGGGCCCTGTTCTGGCTGTTGCTGTGGGATATCGCCGTCACGGTGGATTTCATGCTGTTCCTCAACTCCAAGATCAACCTGCCGCTGATGCCCCTGACCTTGCTGGGTTCGGCACTGGTGGTGTTGATCAGTTTCCGTAACAGCAGCGCCTACAACCGCTGGTGGGAAGCGCGCACCTTATGGGGCTCGATGGTCAACAACTCGCGCAGCTTCGCCCGCCAGGTACTGACCCTGCTGGACGATCCCGACAGCGAAGTGAACCCGATCAAATCCACGCTGTTGCGTCGTCATGTGGCCTATGTGAATTGCCTGGCCGCGCACCTCAAGGGCGAGCCCTGCCCGGAGGAAGTGCGCGCGTTCATCCCTGACGCGGAATTCGCCCGCAATGGCGCAACCAACAACTTCGCCAACGACATTCTCACTGGCTCAGCTGCATTGCTGGCCCGGGAATACAAGGCCGGTCATCTGGACAGCATCCGCCTGGCGCGGTTGGAGTCGACCCTGGTGGACCTGTCCAACGCCCAGGGCGGCATGGAGCGGATCGCCAACACGCCGCTGCCCTACCCTTACGTGTATTTTCCACGTCTGTTCATCTCGCTGTTCTGCCTGATCGTGCCCGTGGGCCTGGTGGAATCCCTCGGCTGGTTCACCCCGCTGGCGTCCACGGTGGTGGGTTTCATGCTGCTGGCCATCGAACGCATCGGTACCGACCTGCAAAGCCCGTTTCGCTCCAGTGAACATCAGATTCAAATGGAAGCGATCTGCGAAACCATCGAGAAGAACCTGCAGTCGATGCGCCGTGACGCCCTGGCCGGTGACCAGATCGGCTGATTGCCCCCGCCCCTCAAGTGCCAGCGCCCTCGGTCGATAAACCGAGGGTACGCATGGCCTTTTGTCTTTATAAAAACGCATGCGACGCACTGCACGACCGTTTTCTCCTTGCCAAAACTATAAATACCCGCGGGTGAAGTCATGAATATCAAGCAGAAGCTGACATGGGCGTTTGCGGCCATCGCGTGCCTTCCGGTCATCCTGGTCGCGATGATCGTGGTGCTGAATGTGCGTGAAGGAGCCCTTGCCAACTTTCTCGACAGCAGCGGCCGCGAGATCCGCCAGATCGACAATGGCATGAAGCAGTTTTTCGACGGCATCAGCCAGAACGTCGAGTACGTGGCCAAGGACCCGCGCGTTATCGCGGCCAAGGACCTGAAGAGCTACGCCAGCGCGGACGCCGCGCAAATCCCGCTCACACCCACCAACACCGAACTGCTGGCGATTTTCGACCAGTTCGCCAAAAGCCATCCCAGCACTGCCTACCTGTCCCTGGGCCTGCGCGACGGCGGCTACGCCAGCTGGCCGGACGACGCCAAACTGACTAACTACGACCCACGCGTGCGCCCCTGGTACCAGGCGGCCATTGCTGCGCCGGGCAAGACCGTGCGCACCGGTGCCTATTACTGGGCACCGGACGATGTGGTGCTGATCGGTACCGTGCATACCGTCGCCGACACCACTGGCAATATCCTTGGCGTGGTCGGCCTGGACGTGTCGCTCAAGCAGCTCACCGAACTGGTGCGCACCATCAAGCTGGGCGACAGCGGCTACCTGATGCTGGTGGAAGGCAACGGCAACGTGCTGGTAGACCCCAGCGACGCCAAGCACAACTTCAAGCCCCTGGCCGACCTGGGGCCCAACTACGCCGAACTGGCCAAGGGCGGCGACGGCGTGACCCGGATCGACATCGACGGCGTGGCCTATATGGCCAACGTGGTCAGCTCCAAAGACCTGGGCTGGCGCTTTATCGGCCTGATCAAGCGTGACGAAGTGATGGCGGGCGCCACCCGCCTGACGTGGTTGATCGCCGCCATCGCCGCCGTCTTGGCGGCGGTATTCGCCATCGTCGGCGCCAGTTTCGCCCGCGTGATCGTGCGTCCGATTCGCGGCGTGGCCGACGGCCTGCAGGAAATTGCCGAAGGTGAAGGCGACCTCACGCGCCAGCTCAAGGTGCAGGGCAAGGACGAAACCGCCAGCCTGGCCGGTTGGTTCAACCAGTTCCTGAGCATGATCGCCCAGTTGGTGCAGCGCATCGGCAACGCGTCTTCGGACCTGCAAACCGCCGCCGCCGACACCCGTGAAGTGGCCAATAACATGAACCAGGCCGCCGGCCGCCAACGCGAAGCCGTGGAACTGGTGAGCACCGCCTTCAACGAAATGGTGGCCACCGCCAATGAAGTGGCGCGCTCGTGCAGCGCCGCCGCGTCGAGTGCCGACGAAGGCTATCGCGACGTACACAACGGCCAGCAGCACATCGGCGAAGCCACCGGCAGCGTGCTCAAGCTCAGCGAAGACCTGCAGAAATCCACGCAGACCATGCAGTTGCTCGAACAAGACAGCCAGAACATCAACGCCATCCTCGACACCATCCGCTCGATTGCCGAACAGACCAACCTGCTGGCACTCAACGCTGCGATTGAAGCCGCACGCGCCGGCGATCAGGGCCGAGGGTTCGCCGTGGTCGCCGACGAAGTCCGCGCCCTCGCCCGCCGCACCGCCGACTCCACCGGCGAGATCGACAGCCTGCTGGGCAATCTCGCCCGCCGCACCAAGGAAGTCACCCAGCAGATGCAAAGCAGCCTGCAGGGGTCGCACACCAGCGTGGAACGCATCCAGCAGGCCCGCGACAGCTTTGACAAGATTCGCGGTTCGGTGGACTCGATTCGCGACCAGAACACCCAGATCGCCACCGCCGCCGAAGAGCAGCACCAAGTGGCCGAAGAGATCAACCGGCACATCGCACAGATTCATGCCGATGCGCAGTTGGTTGAAGAGTTTGCGCATACGGCGCAGAGCGGGTCGGGGCGTTTGACCGACATCTCCGGTCAGCTCAACGGCCTGGTGGGCCGCTTCAAGTTCTGACGTCCTCTCCCAAGACAGGCGGTGAGCCCTTCACCGCCTGATCGCTGCATAACCCCCCTCCTCAACAAACCCACGCACGCTTGCCTGGGATCTTGCCGCACGCCTATTGCGCTTCTCGTATTATGGTATACCATCATACGCAGACCTTCACTTAGACGGAGCAGCCCATGAGTTTCGAAATCCGCAAGATCGTCAGTTATGTAGAAGAGACCTTTATCGAGGGCGGCAAAGCCTCCGACACGCCCGTGAAAATGGTCGGCCTGGCCGTGGTACTGAAAAACCCCTGGCTGGGCCGTGGTTTCGTCGAAGACCTGAAGCCGGAGATCCGCGCTAACTGCTCCGACCTCGGCGCGCTGATGGTCGAGCGCCTGGTGGGCATCATCGGCGGTGCCGACAAGATCGAGGCCTACGGCAAAGCGGCCGTGGTAGGCGCCGATGGCGAGATCGAACATGCGAGTGCGATCATCCATACCCTGCGCTTCGGCAACCACTACCGTGACGCCGTCAAGGCCAAAAGCTACCTGAGCTTCACCAACAAGCGCGGCGGCCCGGGTACCTCGATCCAGATTCCAATGATGCACAAGGACGACGAAGGCCTGCGTTCGCACTACATCACCCTGGAAATGCAAATCGAAGACGCGCCGCGCGCTGACGAAATCGTCGTCGTGCTGGGCTGCGCCGATGGCGGTCGCCTGCACCCACGGATCGGCAACCGTTACATCGACCTGGAAGAGCTGGCGGCTGAAAAAGCCCAGTAAGCGACACCGGCCATAACAAAAAGCATGCAGGAGCGCTCCATGATTCGGCTCACCGCTGAACGCACCCCGGCAGGTACCAGTTACCTGGCGACCGGCCAAGGCCAGCCTGTGGTTTTGATCCACGGCGTGGGCCTGAACAAAGAAATGTGGGGCGGGCAAATCGTTGGCCTGGCCACCAATTACCATGTGATCAGCTATGACATGCTCGGCCATGGCGCCAGCCCGCGCCCGGCCGCCGGCACGCCGTTGCTCGGCTATGCGGACCAGTTGCTGGAGCTGCTCGACCACCTGCAACTGCCCCAGGCCACGGTAATCGGGTTTTCCATGGGCGGCCTGGTGGCACGGGCGTTTGCCCTGCATTACCCCGACCGTCTCAAAAGCCTGGTGGTGCTCAATAGTGTATTCAACCGCAGCCCCGAGCAGCGTGCCGGCGTGATCGCACGCACGGCCCAGGCCGCCGAGCACGGGCCGGATGCGAATGCGGAAGCGGCGCTGTCGCGCTGGTTCAGCCGTGAATACCAGGCGGCCAACCCGGCGCAAATCGCCGCGTTGCGCCAGACCCTGGCAGGCAACGACCCCCAGGGCTACCTCACCACCTACGAGCTGTTTGCGACCCAGGACATGTACCGCGCCGACGACCTCAAGGGGTTGCGCGTGCCTACCCTGGTCGCCACCGGCGAACTGGACCCCGGCTCGACGCCGGAAATGGCCCGGCAACTGGCCGACCGTATTCCCGGCGCCACGGTTGCGGTGCTGGCCGAGCAACGGCATATGATGCCGGTGGAATCACCGCGCCTGGTCAATAGCCTGCTGCTGGGGTTCCTCGACACCGTGTACGCCCAAAACAATCCAATAAAGGGGATCGTTGCATGACACTCGCACGCTTCCAGATGTGCATCGGCGGTGAATGGGTCGATGCCCTGTCCGGCAAGACTTTCGAAAGCCTCAACCCGGCCCTGGCCGAACCCTGGGCGCAATTGCCCGATGCCGATGAAGCCGACGTGGACCGCGCCGTACAGGCCGCGCAATCGGCTTTCGATAGCCCGGCCTGGCGCAGCCTCAGCGCCACAGCACGGGGCAAATTGCTGCGCCGCCTGGGTGACTTGATCGCCGAAAACACAGAACAACTGGCGCAGCTGGAAAGCCGCGACAACGGCAAACTGATCCGCGAGACCCGTGGCCAGGTGAGCTATCTGCCGGAGTTCTTCCACTACACCGCAGGCCTGGCCGACAAGCTCGAAGGCGGCACCTTGCCGCTGGACAAACCGGACCTGTTCGCCTACACGGTCCACGAAGCCATGGGCGTGGTCGCCGCGATCATTCCGTGGAACAGCCCGCTGTACCTGACGGCGATCAAACTCGCGCCGGCCCTGGCGGCGGGCAATACCATCGTGATCAAACCCTCGGAGCACGCTTCGGCAACCGTCCTGGAGCTGGCGCGCCTGGCGCTGGAAGCCGGGATTCCACCAGGCGTGGTCAACGTGGTGACCGGCTACGGCCCGAGCACCGGCGCCGCCCTTACCCGCCACCCGCTGGTACGCAAGATCGCCTTTACCGGCGGCGCGGCCACGGCACGGCATGTGGTGCGCAGCAGCGCGGAGAACTTCGCCAAGCTGTCGCTGGAACTGGGCGGCAAATCGCCGAATATCATTTTTGCCGACGCCGACCTCGACAGCGCCATCAACGGTGCAATCGCCGGGATCTACGCGGCGTCAGGGCAAAGCTGCGTGTCCGGTTCGCGCCTGCTGGTGCAGGATGAAATCTACGACGAGTTCGTCGAGCGCCTGGTTGAACGCGCCCAACGCATTCGCATCGGCAACCCGCAGGACGACGCCAGCGAGATGGGCCCCATGGCCACCGCCCAGCAACTGGCCGTGGTCGAAGGCCTGGTGGCGGATGCCATCGCTGAAGGCGCGCGCCTGCGCACCGGTGGCAAGCGCCCGCAGAACCTCGGCGAAGGCTGGTTCTATGAGCCGACGCTGTTCGAGTGCGACACCAATTCGATGAAGATCATGCAGGAAGAAGTGTTCGGCCCAGTGGCTTCGGTGATCCGTTTCAAGGACGAAGCCCAGGCCCTGGCCATCGCCAACGACTCGCAGTTCGGCCTCGCCGCCGGCATCTGGACCCGTGACCTCGGCCGCGCCCATCGCCTGGCACGCGATGTGCGCTCGGGGATCATCTGGGTCAACACCTACCGCGCCGTCTCGGCCATGGCGCCCATCGGCGGCTTCAAGAACAGCGGCTATGGACGCGAAAGCGGCATCGATTCGGTGCTCGCCTACACCGAGCTGAAGACGGTGTGGATCAACCTCTCCCAGGCGCCCATGCCTGATCCCTTTGTGATGCGTTAAGAGACCACAACCATGATCGAACCCGGCATTTACAAAGACGTCATGAGCTCGTTTCCTTCGGGCGTCACGGTGGTCACCACCCTCGACCCGGACGGCGGCATCGTCGGCATCACCGCCAGCGCCTTCAGTGCGCTGTCGATCGACCCGGCCCTGGTGCTGTTCTGCCCCAACTACGCGTCGGACACCTACCCGATCCTGCGCGACAGCAAGCGCTTCGCGATCCACCTGCTATCCGCCGGCCAGACCGCCGAAGCCTATGCCTTCGCCAGCAAAGGCAAGGAAAAGGCCAAGGGCATCGAGTGGCATCTCAGCGAGCTGGGCAACCCGCTGCTGGCCAACGCCACGGCCATCATCGAGTGCGAGTTGTGGCGCGAATACGACGGCGGCGACCACGCGATCATTGTCGGTGCGGTGAAGAACCTGATCCTGCCCACACAGCCGGTCACGCCGATGATCTATCACAAGGGCAAGCTGGGCCCACTGCCGACCCTGGCCTGAGGAGCGCTGAAGCATGAGCAACGACAAGTATGAACAGGGCCTGAAAATTCGTACCCAAGTCTTGGGTGAAGCCTATGTACAGCGTTCAATCGACAACGCCGACGACTTCACCCGACCGCTGCAGGAGATGGTCACCGAGTACTGCTGGGGCCATGTGTGGGGCCGGGAGGGTTTGTCGCTTAAAGAACGCAGCATGATAAACTTGGCAATGATTTCGGCCCTCAATCGGCCTCACGAACTCAAGCTGCACGTGCGTGGCGCCTTGCGCAACGGGCTAAGTCGTGAACAAATACGCGAAATTCTGCTTCAGGTCGGCATTTACTGCGGGGTTCCCGCTGCTGTGGACAGCTTCCGGCTGGCCCGTGAAGCCTTCGCCGAAGCCGATGCCGAGGCCTCCAGTTAACCGCTACATTCAGAGCAGACCCCATGAAACGCGCGCCCCTCGACGATAGCTTCAAGGTCAATCACAACCCGGTCACCCTGCGCGAAATCGTGCTGGAGAAACTGCGCAGCGCCATCATGAATTTCCAGCTACTGCCCGGTGACCGCCTGGTGGAGCGCGACCTGTGTGACCGCCTCGGTGTCAGCCGCACGTCGGTGCGCGAAGCCTTGCGCCACCTGGAGTCCGAAGGCCTGGTGGAATTCGCCGATGCCAAGGGCCCGCAGGTGGCGATCATCACCCTGGCCGATGCCGTCGATATCTATGAACTGCGCTGCGTGCTCGAAGGCTTGATCGTGCAGCTGTTCACCCTGCGCGCCAAGGCCAAGGACATCAAGGCCCTGGAAAAAGCCCTTGAGGAAAACCGCAAGGCTCTCAAGGAAGGCGAACTGCAGCAAGTGATCGACTCCGTGCAGGGGTTCTACGATGTGTTGCTCGAAGGCTGCGGCAATCACGTAGCCGCCACTCAATTGCGCCAGTTGCAGGCGCGTATCAGCTACCTGCGCGCGACGTCTGTGTCCCAGCAAAACCGGCGTGGCGCCAGCAACCAGGAAATGGAACGCATGGTTCAGGCGATCAAGAGCGGTGACCCCCTGGCCGCCCACCAGGCCTGCGTCGATCACGTGCGTGCAGCGGCAGCCGTGGCCCTGGATTACCTCAAGCGCAAACAGGAAGAAACCGGCAAGCTCCCCGAGATCACCCTGCCTATTGCGCTCAAAGAACCGCGCATAGGTCACTGACCGTGCCCAGCCCCAGCTTCTGCCCGACCTGCGGCGGCCGTGACCTCGGTCACCAGCTGCCACCGGGCGACACCCACGAGCGCCTGATGTGCCGGGGCTGTGGCTACATCCACTACATCAACCCCAAGATCATCGCCGGTTGCATCATCGAGCAGGACGGCAAGTACCTGCTGTGCCAGCGCGCAATCCCCCCGCGCCCCGGCACCTGGACGCTACCGGCGGGCTTCATGGAAGGTGGCGAAACCACCGAAGAAGCGGCGTTGCGCGAAGTCTGGGAAGAGACCGGCGTGCGCGCCGAGATCGTGTCGCCCTACTCGATTTTCAGCGTGCCGAAAATCAGCGAGGTGTACATCATCTTCCGCGCCATCGCGCTAGAGATCACCGGCCAGTTCGGCCCGGAAACCCTGGCCTACACATTCTTCGCCCCCGAGGACATTCCGTGGGATAGCATCTACTACCCGGCGATCCGGCAGATTCTCGAGCGTTACATCGAGGAACGCCAGGCTGGGGTGTATGGCATCTACATGGGGAATGATGACATTGGCAAGATTCACTTCATGCGCTGAGCCCAGGTCAAACCGGTCTCAATGTGGCAGGCGCGGTGCGACGATTCGCGTTGCTCCCGATAACAGTACCAAAAAAATGATCACCGCCCCTCCCTTACACTATACCGGAGCCGCTTTGGGGCTTTTCAATGTGCACCTGGCAATGAGGATCGCCAGCACCGCCAAACTGAAAGTTGCCCAGGCCATCAAACTGATACCGCCTTCAAATGCTCGTCTGGCGTTATACATCACCTCATTGGCTTGATCTCCTGTCAATGTTGCCGATACCGCGTAGGCACCTGCCAATGTTTCGCTGGCCAAGTGCATTTGCAGCGGTGTCAGGAAGTCCGGCAGCTGTAATGTGCTGCGGTAGTTTGCGGTGACGATGCCGCCGAGTACGGTGGTACCGAGCACGACACCCACTTCATAGGCAGTCTCGCTGATGGCTGAAGCCGCTCCAGCTTTGGTGGAGGGGACGGCCGACAGCACCACGTCGTTGGATACCGTGGCGATGGCGCCGACTCCAATGTTCAGCAAGGCAAATGCCACCACTAGTATCGTCAGGCTGCTACCAAGGCCGGCAACCAGCAAAAAGGCTGCAGCAATAAAACCCAGCAAAATTGGAATCAAAACAATGACCGATACTCGCTGGGCGACCGGGACTATCAGCAGCCCCACGACGATAGCCATAACCTGGCCCGGTATCAGCGCCAGGCTGGCGTTGAGGGGAGACATCCGCAGGACGATTTGCAGGAACTGAGTGGAAAAAAACACAAAACCGATCAGAAACGCCAGACTCATCAGGTTGATGGCCACCGACCCGCTGAACATTTTGTTGCGAAACAGGCTCAGGTCCATCAACGGCGTTGGCAGGCGCAGTTGCCGCCGCACGAATAGCCAGCCGATGACGAGAGCAACACTGAAGGCCACCAGTGCCAACACATCCGGACCAGCACTGGCGATGTGCTTGATGCTATACACCAGCGCACCGAGGGCCACCATCGATTGCACAGTACTTATGGTATCCATCGGCCCCGACCCATCTGGCTCAGACTCGGGTAACAGCAACGGTCCGAGGACCAATAATGGCACCAGCACCGGCACCGCCAGCAGAAAAATCGATCCCCAGCTGAAGAACTCCAGTAGCACGCCGCCGATCAAAGGACCGAGTGCAGAACCGACCGTCAAGGTCGTTGCCCAAATAGCCACGGCAAGCCGCCGCTCTTCCCGGTCTTCGAAAAGTGAACGGATCAAGGCTAATGTTGAAGGCATCAACATGGCCCCGAAGATCCCCATGCAGGCGCGCCCGACGATCAGTTGCGCGGCATTACCGGAGTAAGCCGTCATGACGGAGACTACGCAAAATCCCAATGAGCCGATCAGCAGCAGTTTTCGATGACCTTTGCGATCACCCAGGCTACCCATGGAAATGAGCAGTCCGGCCAAGACCAATGAATAGGCATCAATCATCCATAGCTGCTGGCTGGCGCTGGGATGCAAGGCTTCGGCTATTTTCGGCAGGGCAAAACCCAGTACAGTGTTATCCACGGTCACGAGCAGGACCGGTAGCATCAATATCGCTAAAGCTATCCACCGGCTGGAGCGTGGTTGCTGCGTTACATCTTCCGCCGTCAATGACATCATCGGCTCCTTATAAAACAATCGTAAAACCGTCCCCCTGTAGGAGCATGCTGAGCTTTTTATAATTTGTAAGGCTGCGAGACCATGAAGTATTTGTTTCACATTGTATTGCTGTTACAAACCCACATAGATTCAAAACAAATTCTGAATTTTCTGTAAGAACTTACCCACCTTAATTCTCCTCGCGCATAAAAAGCGGCTGAGCGAACTCAAGTCGTCCTGATACGGATCGCTGAATACCGATACTTGCTATTGATTCTGGTTGTGATGGCGGCCACTGCTTAAGACCGCGAGCAAAAAAATGCAGAGCGCGCTGCAGGCAGCCGAGCAAGAAATGCGAGCAATGACAAAAAGGCGACTTTTGAAAGGTCGCCTTTTCATTTCGAATTTGAATGCAGGTTACTGTGGATGGGCCTCCTGCATCTGATTGGCATACACTTGGGACCTAGGGCGCCAGCCCTTCCACAATAATGATCTGCGCCTCTCCCGCCCCCGCTCTATGCCCCTTTGCCTCCTGATATTCCACAGACTCATAGCACGCCACCGCCTGCTCATAGCTCTCAAACTCAATCACCACATTGCGCTGCCGCACAGGCCCGCCTTCCAGCGCCTCACTGCGCCCGCCCCTGGCCAGAAATCGCCCGCCGAACTTCGCGAAAGCAGCCGGCGCGCGCTGGGTGTACTGGGTGTATTGCTCTGCATCGGACACATCCACATGGGCAATCCAATAGGCCTTCATCGAGACATCCTCTTGCTTAGAATTTGTGGTATACCATAATACATACAACCAACAAACAGAGCACTCCCCATGCCCTTCAACAGCATCGCAGACATCCTCGAAGACTACCGCCAGGGCAAGATGGTGCTTCTGGTGGACGACGAAGACCGGGAAAACGAAGGCGACCTGCTGTTGCCTGCAGCGTGCTGCACCGCCGAGACTATCAGCTTCATGGCCCGCGAAGCCCGTGGCCTGATCTGCCTGACCCTTACCGATGAACATTGCCAACGCCTGGGCCTGGAGCAGATGGTGCCCAGCAATGGCAGCGTGTTCAGCACTGCGTTTACCGTGTCCATCGAAGCCGCCACCGGCGTGACCACCGGCATCTCCGCCGCCGATCGCGCACGCACCGTGGCGGCGGCCGTCGACAGCAATGCCGGACCGGCCGACATCGTGCAGCCGGGGCATATCTTCCCGTTGCGCGCCAAGGACGGCGGCGTGTTGACCCGCGCCGGCCACACCGAAGCCGGCTGCGACCTCGCGCGCCTGGCCGGGCACACACCGGCCTCGGTGATTGTCGAAGTGATGAACGACGACGGCACGATGGCCCGTCGTCCCGAGCTGGAAGCCTTTGCCCGCAAGCACGGGATCAAGATCGGCACTATCGCCGACCTGATCCACTACCGCCTCAGCACCGAACGCACCGTGGTACGCATCGGCGAACGCGACCTGCCCACAGTGCACGGCACCTTCCGCCTGATCACTTTTGAAGACCGCATCGACGGCGGCGTGCATATGGCCATGGTCATGGGCCAACTGCGCCGTGATGAGCCGGCGCTGGTCCGTGTGCACGTGATCGACCCGCTGCGCGACCTGGTCGGTGCCGACTACAGTGGGCCGTCCAACTGGACCTTGTGGGCCGCCCTGCAACGCGTGGCGGCAGAAGGCAGCGGCGTGGTGGTGGTGCTGGCCAACCATGAGTCGTCCCAGGCACTGTTGGAACGCGTACCGCAGTTGACCCAGGCGCCGCGTCAGTTCAACCGCTCCCAGTCACGGATTTACTCGGAAGTGGGTACTGGCGCTCAGATATTGCAGGACCTGGGCGTGGGCAAACTGCGCCACCTCGGACCACCGCTGAAATACGCAGGCTTGACCGGTTACGACCTGGAAGTCGTGGAAAGCATCCCCTTCACCTGAGGCTGGAAACCCAGCGTCGGCGGATAGCCGGTATGGCAAAGTGCTTGCGCAAATATTGGAATACCATAATATGATATTCCATAGGCCGGACGACCTGAATCAGGTCTCCCGGACCGACTGCTCCCGACAGGCGGGCACTCCAAGCCCCGCTCATAAACACAACAATGAGGGCGTAAAAATGGTGTTGAACACAGGTGTAACCGCGGTGCTGTTCGCGGGTTTGTTGAGCGTGGCCAGCCAGGCGGCGTTGGCGGCGGAAAGTGTCAACTTCGTCAGTTGGGGAGGCAGCACCCAGGATGCGCAGAAGCAGGCATGGGCCGATCCTTTCAGCAAGGCCAGCGGCATCACCGTCGTCCAGGACGGCCCCACCGACTACGGCAAACTCAAGGCCATGGTCGAAAGCGGCAACGTACAGTGGGACGTGGTGGATGTCGAAGCCGACTTCGCCCTGCGCGCCGCCGCCGAAGGCCTGCTCGAGCCCCTCGACTTCTCGGTGATCGAGCGCGACAAGATCGACCCGCGTTTCGTCTCCGACCATGGCGTCGGCTCGTTCTTCTTCTCCTTCGTGCTCGGCTACAACGAAGGCAAGCTCGGCACCGGCAAACCGCAGGACTGGAGCGCCTTGTTTGACACCAAGACCTACCCCGGCAAACGCGCCCTCTACAAATGGCCAAGCCCAGGTGTGCTTGAACTGGCGCTGCTGGCCGACGGCGTACCCGCCGCCACGCTCTACCCCCTGGACCTGGACCGCGCCTTCAAGAAACTCGACACCATCAAGAAAGACATCGTCTGGTGGGGCGGCGGTGCGCAGTCGCAACAGTTGCTGGCCTCCGGCGAAGTCAGCATGGGCCAGTTCTGGAACGGCCGCATTCACGCCTTGCAGGAAGATGGCGCACCAGTGGGCGTGAGTTGGAAACAGAATCTGGTGATGGCCGACATTCTTGTGGTACCTAAAGGCTCGAAAAACAAAGCGGCCGCGATGAAGTTTCTGGCCAGTGCCAGCAGCGCCAAGGGCCAGGCGGATTTCTCCAACCTGACCGCCTACGCTCCGGTAAATATCGACAGCGTGCAGCGCCTGGATTCGGTCCTGGCGCCCAACCTGCCGACGGCGTACGCCAAGGATCAGATCACGCTCGATTTCGCCTACTGGGCCAAGAACGGTCCGGCCATTGCGACACGGTGGAATGAATGGCTAGTCAAATGAAAATGACGGCAACCACGCCGACCGGGAGCGCCCTCGGCGCTGCCGACGCGGTTTCCCACAAGGCCGGGGCGCTATCCCTGGCGCAACGCTGGCGGGGGTCGAGCAACTTGATCCCGGCCCTGCTGTTCCTCGGCCTGTTCTTCCTGGCACCGCTGATCGGCCTGTTACTGCGCGGCGTACTGGAGCCGGTACCGGGCCTTGGCAACTATGAACAGCTGTTCGCCAACTCGGCCTATGCGCGGGTGTTGCTCAATACCTTTTCAGTGGCCGGCCTGGTGACCCTGTTCAGCCTGCTGCTGGGCTTTCCGCTCGCCTGGGCGATTACCCTCGTGCCGCGCGGCTGGGGCCGCTGGATCCTGAGTATCGTGCTGCTGTCGATGTGGACAAGCCTGCTCGCCCGCACCTATTCCTGGCTGGTGTTGCTGCAGGCCTCGGGGGTAATCAACAAGGCGTTGATGGCCATGGGCATCATCGATCAACCGCTGGAGATGGTGCATAACCTCACCGGCGTGGTGATCGGCATGAGCTACATCATGATTCCGTTCATCGTGTTGCCGCTGCAGGCGACCATGCAGGCCATCGACCCGATGATCCTGCAGGCCGGCTCCATCTGTGGCGCCAGCCCTTGGACCAACTTCTTCCGGGTGTTCCTGCCGCTGTGCCGGCCGGGGTTGTTTTCCGGCGGGTTGATGGTTTTTGTGATGTCCCTCGGTTACTACGTCACCCCGGCCCTGCTGGGCGGTGCGCAGAACATGATGCTGCCCGAGTTCATCATTCAACAGGTGCAATCGTTCCTCAATTGGGGCCTGGCCAGTGCCGGTGCGGCGTTGCTGATTTTCATCACGCTGGTGCTGTTCTACTTCTACCTGAAGCTCCAGCCGGAATCCCCGGTTGGCGCCAGCAACGCGAGGTAAGCCGTCATGCTCCTGACCCCCAACGCCATGAGCCGCAGGATGCGCCTGGGCCTCTACACCACCACCGGTTTGATTGGCCTGTTCCTGCTGTTGCCGATCGTGTTTATCGTGTTGCTGTCGTTCGGTTCGTCGCAATGGCTGGTGTTCCCGCCACCGGGCTGGACACTGAAATGGTACGGCCAGTTCTTCTCCAACCCCGACTGGATGAGCGCGGCGATGGCCAGCCTCAAGGTGGCGGTGCTGACCACGCTGTTCGCCGTCGCGCTGGGCCTGCCGACCGCCTTTGCCCTGGTGCGCGGACGCTTCCCCGGCCGCGAGCTGCTCTACGGCCTGTTCACCCTGCCGATGATCGTGCCGCTGGTGATCATCGCCGTGGCGGTGTACGCGCTGTTCCTCAAGCTCGGCTATACCGGCACGATGTTCGCTTTCGTGGTCAGCCATGTGATTGTCGCGCTGCCGTTCACCATCATCTCAATCATCAACTCGCTGAAGCTGTTCGACCAGTCGATTGAAGACGCCGCGGTGATCTGCGGCGCCTCGCGCGTGCAGGCGGTGTTCAAGGTGACCTTCCCGGCGATTCGCCCAGGGATGGTCGCCGGTGCGCTGTTCGCCTTTCTTGTCTCATGGGACGAAGTGGTGCTCAGCGTGATGATGGCCAGCCCAACCCTGCAAACCCTTCCCGTCAAAATGTGGACCACCCTGCGCCAGGACCTGACGCCTGTGATCGCCGTCGCCTCGACGTTGCTGATCGGCCTGTCGGTACTGGTCATGGTGATCGCCGCCGCCCTTCGTCGGCGCACTGAAACCAGCGCCTAAGCGCCCAGGAGCAGAACATGAGTGCAGTGATCCAAGATGTCGCGCAGAATCCCGGCCAACCCCTGGTCAGCCTGCGTAACCTGAACAAGTACTACGGCGACTTTGCCGCCGTGGACAACATTTCCCTGAACATCCAGGACGGCGAGTTCCTCACCTTCCTCGGCTCCAGCGGCTCGGGCAAGAGCACCACCCTGTCGATGCTCGCCGGCTTTGAAACGCCGAGCAGCGGCGAGATCCTGGTGAGCGGGCAATCCCTGGTCAACGTGCCGCCGCACAAGCGTGACATCGGCATGGTGTTTCAACGCTACTCGTTGTTTCCGCACTTGTCGGTGCGCGACAACATCGCCTTCCCCTTGGCCATCCGCAAACTAGCCAGCGCCGAACGCGAGAAACGCGTGGACGCCATGCTCAAGCTGGTACAGCTGGAACCGTTCGCCCATCGCCGCCCTTCGCAACTCTCCGGTGGCCAGCAACAGCGAGTGGCCATCGCCCGTGCGCTGGTGTACGAGCCGCGTATCCTGCTGATGGACGAGCCCCTCGGCGCCCTCGACAAGAAGCTGCGTGAAGATTTGCAGGACGAACTGCGCCAGCTGCACCGGCGCCTGGGCATCACCATCGTCTACGTGACCCACGACCAGGAAGAAGCCATGCGCCTGTCCCAGCGCATCGCGATTTTCAGCCACGGCAAAATCGTCGGCCTGGGCAGTGGTTTCGACCTGTACCAGAACCCGCCGAACGCGTTCGTCGCCTCATTCCTGGGCAATTCCAACTTCCTCAAGCTCAAGGCCCAGGGCAATGCGGCAGCGTCGTTCGAAGGCCAGTCGCTGTCGATCCGCCTGACCAGCGGCCTGCAAACCGAGCAGGATGTATTGCTGATGGTACGCCCGGAAAAGGCCCTGGCGCTGAGCGTCGAACAGGCCGCCGAGCAACCGTTGGCCGCAGGCTGGAATGAGGTCTCGGCGATTGTCGGGGAGGTGCTGTTTCTGGGCGAGAGCCAGACCTGCGCGGTGAAGACCCTCGGCGGTACTTCGCTGACGGTCAAGGCGCTCTCGGCGGCGGGCATGCCGCTCAACGCCGGCGACCCGGTGCGGGTGCGCTGGGCCACGGCGGATGCGTGTGTGTACACGGAGTGGGCGGAGAGTGATTTGAACAAGGCGGCCGGAGCGCATTGAGCCTGCCTAGGAAGGCTTCATGTGGCAGCGGCTGGCTCCCGATAGCGGAATATCCGCCAGCTAGTGTGTAGCTGGCCGTTCCGCCATCGGAGCGTCGCATCAAGTCTGTACCAAATGATCCAGACTACGTCGCCAGGAAAAACCGACTACAAAAAAATACCCGGCAAGCGCCGGGTATTTGATTTGACGTGATGATCAGTCCGAATAACCCAGCTTCACCGCTCGGACGTTCTGCGTGTGCTTGCGTGTCGCCAGGCAGTAATACAACGGACACGTCACCGCCAACCCCACCAGCCACGACAAATCCGCCCCGTCCACCAGGTTGGCCCAGGGCCCCACATACAACGACGTATTGGCAAACGGCAGTTGCACGAGGATCCCGATGAAATACGCCACGATCGCATGCAGGTTGAACCGTCCATAGACTCCGCCATCCGCCTGGAAGATTGAGGCAATGTCGTACACGCCGCGCTTGATCACGTAGAAATCGATCAGGTTGATCGAGGCCCACGGCACCAGCACCAGCAACAGCGCGAGGATCAGCCCGATAAATTGCGCGATGAAGTCCGCCGACGCGCCCAGCGCCACCACACAGCAACCGGCGAGGATAATGCCCGAGAGCACCACGCGCACCTTGATGCTGGGGGTCCAGTGGCTGGCGAAGGTCTGGATCGAGGTGATGATCGAAAGCACTGCGCCGTACAGGTTCAGTGCGTTGTGGCTGATGATATTGAGCAGGAACAGCACCATCAGGATCGGCCCCAGCGCGCCCGTGGCTTGTTTGACCGCGACCATCGCTTCGGTGCCTTCCGGTGTCGCCAGTGCCGCCACCAGGCCGAAGGCGAACGACAGGATGGTGCCCAGCGTTGCGCCCAGGTAGGTGGCAATAAACGGTCGGGTGATGCCGATGTCCGCCGGCAGGTAACGCGAATAGTCGCTGGTGTAGGGTGAGAAGCTGATCTGCCAGATGATCCCGAGCGACACCGTGGCTAGCCATCCGGCGGCATTGAAACCGCCGCGGGTGAGGAAGTCGGCCGGCAGGTCGTGAGCAAAGATGTAGACAAAACCGGCGAGCAACGCGCTGCCCATCACCCAGGTGCCGATGCGGTTCAAGGCATGGATAAAGCGGTAGCCGATCACGCCGATGGCCGTGGCGCTGAGAGCGCCGATCAGGATGCTCGCTGGCACCGGGACCGAGGGCACGATGCCGACGATGGATTTGCCGGCCAGCACGATGTTGGAAATGAAAAAGCCGATGTAGATCAGCGCTGCGAAAAACACGATCAGCAACGCGCCATAGCGCCCGAACTGGCCGCGGCTCTGCACCATCTGCGGGATGCCCATGCGCGGGCCCTGGGCCGAGGCAAGGGCGATCACTACACCGCCCAACAGATGCCCGAGGGCAATCGCCAGCAGCCCCCACAGCAGGTTGAGATGGAACACCTGGGCCACCATCGCGCCGGTGACGATGGGCAGCGGCGCGATATTGGTACTGAACCACAAGGTGAACAGGTCGCGGGCCTTCCCGTGGCGCTCTGCGAGGGGGACGTAATCGACCGTATGATGCTCGATCAGGGGGTCTTGCCGGGACATCTGAGGCATAGGAATAACTCGCGTTTGTCTGATCTTATAGTTGTTTGACGCCAACCGAGGGGGCTCTACAGCCGCCCAAGATGAACACCATATTATGGTATTCCAACTATTTAACAAGATTGATTCGCTTTTTTCGCCCCGCCTCTGATCCGGTAATCCCGGTCCTTGAAAAACCGCTACCAGAGGATAAACCCCTGTAATAGAGGGCTCTGGTGGTCAGAGACACGTTTATCGCCCTGTCCAAAAAAGCCCTTGCAACTGCTGTATTACGGTATACCATCAGACCTATAAAATTAAAAACCCGCTTCATAGCAGAGGACCATCCCATGATCGATGCCGCCATCTACAAACAAGTGATGGGTTCGTTTCCGTCCGGGGTCACCGTGATTACTACGCTGGACGACGACGGGCAAATCGTCGGCCTCACCGCCAGTGCGTTCAGCTCGCTGTCCATGGACCCGGCCCTGGTGCTCTTCTGCCCCAACTACAGCTCTGACTCCTACCCCGTACTGATCAAGAACAAGCGCTTCGCCATCCATGTGTTGTCCGGCGGGCAGCAAAGCGAAGCCTATGCCTTTGCGCGCAAAGGCAAGGACAAAGCCCAGGGCATCGAGTGGACCCTGAGTGCTTTGGGCAATCCGATCCTGGCCAACGCCACGGCGGTCATTGAATGCCAGTTGTGGCGCGAATACGAAGGCGGCGACCACGCAATCATGGTTGGCTCGGTCAAGAACCTGATCGTGCCGACACAGCCCAATGGGCCCCTGGTGTATTGCCACGGCAAGATGGGTACCCTGCCGGTGCCTGCCTGATACCCCCCGCCAAAGCCGTTCTTTTTTCGCGGAAAATAACAATAGATCCGAGGTATGCGTCATGAAATTTTCGCTGTTCGTACACATGGAACGCTGGGATGAAAGCGTCAGCCACCGTCAGTTGTTCGAAGACTTGACCGAGCTGACCCTGATGGCCGAAGCCGGTGGCTTCAGCACCGTGTGGATTGGCGAGCACCACGCCATGGAATACACCATATCGCCAAGTCCAATGCCGCTGCTGGCTTACCTCGCGGCCAGGACCACCACTATTCGCCTGGGCGCCGGCACCATCATCGCGCCGTTCTGGCACCCGCTGCGGGTGGCGGGGGAATGCGCGTTGCTCGACGTGATCAGCAACGGACGCATGGAAGTGGGCCTGGCCCGTGGTGCTTACCAAGTGGAATTCGACCGCATGGCCGGCGGCATGCCCGCCTCGAGCGGCGGCCAGGCCCTGCGCGAAATGGTGCCGGTAGTGCGTGCCCTATGGAAAGGCGACTACGCCCATGACGGCGACATCTGGAAATTCCCCACCTCCACCAGCGTGCCAAAGCCGATCCAACAGCCCACCCCACCGATGTGGATCGCCGCCCGCGACCCCGACTCCCACAATTTTGCAGTGGCCAACGGCTGCAACGTCATGGTCACGCCGCTGATGAAGGGCGACGAAGAAGTCCTGGACCTTAAAAACAAATTCCAGGCCGCCCTGGACAACAACCCTGGCGTGCCCCGCCCACAATTGATGGTGCTGCGTCACACCCACGTGCACGCTGCTGATGACCCGCAAGGCTGGGAAGTCGGGGCCAAGGCGATCTCGAAGTTCTACCGCACCTTCGATGCCTGGTTCGGCAACAAGAACGTGCCGGTCAATGGTTTCCTGGAGCCAAGCCCGGAAGAGAAGTTCGCCGCACGCCCAGAGTTCGAACTGGAGAGCCTGCACAAAACCGCAATGATCGGCACCGCAGCAGAGATCATCCCGCGCATTCGGTACTACCAGGAACTGGGCGTGGATGAGTTCAGCTTCTGGTGCGACAACAGCCTGCCCCATGCCGAGAAAAAGAAGTCCCTGGCACTGTTTATCGAGCAGGTGATACCCGCGTTTCGTTGACCGGCTGCAGGCGCCCGCTCATCAGCCACATCATGGGAGCGGGCTTGCCCGCTCCACATTCTTTTGGCCTGCGCCCATCATCGCAGCATCGGTAACAGTCTATTGCGCTGCACAATGTACTAACTGGTTACTTATCTTGCTAAAATCGCGCTTTGCCCTCTCTCACTCGAGTCTTTTCGACATGAAACGAGCATCGCGCGCCGCTGGCGTCTCACGTTTTCTTCTGCTGGGCCTGGGCGTGATCATCGCCCTGCTCGGCCTTGCGCTCGCTGTCGGCGGCGCCAAACTGGTCAGCCTGGGAGGTTCCTGGTACTTCCTGGTCGGTGGCGTGGTCATGGCCATTGCCGGGCTGTTGATTGCCCGGCGCAAGCCGGCGGGCGCCTGGTGGTTCGCCGCGTTCCTGGTCGGCACGGCCGTCTGGGCCGTGGCCGATGTAGGCCTGGTGTACTGGCCGCTGTTCTCGCGACTGTTCATGTTCGCGGTGATCGGCATCGTGGTTGCGCTGGTCTATCCATTGCTGGTCGGCAAACCGGCGCGGGGCGCGTATGGCGTTGCTGCCGTGCTGGCGCTGGGCGCGGCGGTGGCGGCGGGCAATATGTTCGTCGCTCACCCAAGCGTAGCGCCGACCGGTGCCGGCCCTGGCATCACCCCGGTGGCTGCGGCCGATGCCCAGAAAGACTGGGCACACTACGGCAACACCGAAGGCGGCAGCCGCTTCGCCGCGCTGGACCAGATCAATCGCGACAACATCGACAAGCTCAAAGTCGCCTGGACCTACCGCACCGGTGACGTGGCCATCAGCGACGGCAACGGCGCCGAAGACCAGCTGACGCCCCTGCAGATCGGCAACAAAGTGTTCATCTGCACCCCGCACAACAACCTCATCGCGCTGGACGCCGACACCGGCAAGGAGCTGTGGAAGAACCAGATCAATGCCCAATCGGCGGTGTGGCAGCGATGCCGTGGCATGGCCTACTTCGACGCGACTGCGCCGATTGCCCAGCCGACCCAACCGAACAGTTCGCCGGTGATCGCCGCCAGCGTGCCCGCCGGTGCGCAATGCCAGCGTCGGCTGCTGACCAACACCATCGATGCACGCCTGATCGCCGTGGATGCCGACACCGGCAAGTTCTGCGAAGACTTCGGCAACCACGGCCAGGTAGATCTGAAAGCCGGGCTGGGCAATGTCCCGGACAGCTACTACCAGCTGTCCTCGGCGCCCTTGATGGCCGGCACTACCGTGGTGGTCGGCGGGCGCGTGGCCGATAACGTGCAAACCGATATGCCGGGCGGCGTGATCCGTGGCTTCGATGTGATCAGTGGCCAGATGCGCTGGGCGTTCGACCCCGGCAACCCGCAAGACAAGCAGGCGCCGGCCGACGGCAGCACCTACGTGCGCAGCACCCCCAACAGCTGGGCGCCGATGTCTTATGACCCGCTGATGAACACGGTTTTCCTGCCGATGGGCAGCTCGTCCACCGACATCTACGGTGTTGAGCGCACCGAGCTCAATCATAAATACGGCGCTTCGGTACTGGCGCTGGACGCCTCCACCGGCGCAGAGAAATGGGTGTACCAGACGGTTCACAATGATCTGTGGGACTTCGACCTGCCGATGCAACCGAGCCTGATCGATTTCACCCCGCCCGGCAGCGACAAGGCGGTACCCGCGGTGGTGATCGGCACCAAGGCCGGGCAGATCTACGTGCTCGACCGCGCCACCGGCAAGCCGTTGACCGACGTGCAGGAAGTGCCGGTGAAAGCCGCGAACATTCCCAACGAGCCGTATTCCCCCACCCAGCCCAAATCAGTGGGCATGCCGCAGATCGGCGCGCAGACCCTGACCGAATCGGACATGTGGGGCGCCACGCCGTATGACCAGTTGCTGTGCCGCATCGACTTCAAGGGCATGCGTTACGACGGCCTGTACACCGCGCCGGGTACCGATAAATCCTTGAGCTTCCCGGGCTCGTTGGGCGGCATGAACTGGGGCAGTATTTCCACCGACCCGGTGCACGGTTTTATCTTCGTCAACGACATGCGCCTGGGCCTGTGGATCCAGATGGTGCCATCGCAGAACAAGGCCCTGGCCGCCTCCGGGGGTGAAGCGCTGAACACCGGCATGGGCGCCGTGCCGCTCAAGGGCACGCCGTATGCGGTGAACAAGAACCGCTTCCTGTCGGTGGCCGGCATTCCGTGCCAGGCACCGCCGTTCGGCACCTTGACCGCCATCGACATGAAGACGCAAAAAATCGCCTGGCAAGTACCGGTCGGCACCGTTGAAGACACCGGCCCCCTGGGCATCCGCATGCACCTGCCGATCAAAGTAGGCCTGCCGACCCTCGGCGGTACGCTGTCGACCCAGGGTGGCCTGATCTTCATCGCCGGCACCCAGGACTTCTACCTGCGCGCCTTCAACAGCGGCAACGGTGATGAAATCTGGAAAGCCCGCCTGCCGGTCGGCAGCCAGGGCGGCCCGATGACCTACGTGTCGCCGAAAACCGGCAAGCAATACATCGTCGTCACCGCTGGCGGTGCGCGCCAGTCCACCGACCGTGGCGACTACGTGATCGCCTACGCCTTGCCGTAACCACCCTCTGTTCGCGCGGTGCGCCCGCACCGCGCTTTGTGTCTGGAAAATCCCCGCATGAACCCTACTTCTCATATCGCCCTTGGGCGCCTGGTGCTGGGCCTGGCCTTTGCTGCCGCGCTGCCCGTCCAGGCCAACGACACCACCCTGACCGGCGACTGGGGCGGCCTGCGCCGTGAACTCGACGAACGTGGCGTGCGTTTTACCGGCGACTACAGCGGCGAGACCGCCTACAACGCCCACGGCGGCCAGCATCGCTCGGCGCGCTATTCGCAGAACCTTAAACTCGGTGTGCAGTTCGACCTGGGCAAGCTCTACGGTTTCACCCATGGCGACCGCATCCAGCTGACCATCAACGACCGGCGCGGCAACAGCGCCTCCGATGACCTGGTGGGCAACCGCCTGCCGATCCAGGAAAATTATGGCGGCCTGTATACGCGCCTCACCGAACTGAGCTATGAGCGCACGCTGTTCACCCCGGCGCTCAACGTCAAGCTCGGCTACATGGCCATGGGCAACGACCTCGGCGGCCTGGACAGCGGCATCCTGTGCAATTTCATGAACGCCGGTTTCTGCGGGCATCCGCTGAACATGTCGGGCGGCAGCGGCTGGGCCAACTACCCGAATGCGCACCTGGGCGCGCGGGTTAAATATGACTTTTCGCCGAGCTGGCAACTGCGCGTGGCGGCGTTCAATGTCGACCCGTCCAGCAACGGTAATTCCAGCCGCGCCTGGCACCTGGGGCCCAAGCACACCACCGGTACCGTGGTGCCCATCGAGCTGATCTACAAACACGCCGGCAGCCTGCCGGGGGAATACAAGCTGGGTTACTACTACGACAGCTCCGATGTGAAACGCATCGGCAGTGATAAGGAGGTCAGCGGTCGCGGCGGCCATTACCTGTTGATCGACCAGGCCGTGTGGGCTTCCCGGTCATCCCAGGGCCGCAGCCTGCACGCCTTCGGTCAGTATTCGGCGGCCAGCGAGGCGGCGTCGCCGTTCAGCAAGTGGTATGGCGCCGGAGTGGTGCTGTACAAACCGTTCGAGGGCCGCCCGCGTGACACCGTCGCCCTGGGTTATGGCCGCGCAATGCCGAACCCGCGCAGTCGCGACGTGCAGGCGCTTGCCGCGTTCAATGCCGACCGCCCCTACCCTGGCCTCGACAGCGCCGAGCAGTTGATCGAACTCAGTTATGGCTATCAGGCCACGCCCTGGCTGACCCTGCGGCCGGACGTGCAATACATCATCGAACCGGGCGCGTTTTCCGGGCAGAGCATCGACAATGCACTGATCCTGGGTTTGCAAGTCAAGGCGGTGTTCTAAGCCGCGCCTTGCTGGTACTGCCTCGGCGTACACCCGTACTCGCGACGAAACACCGTGTGCAGGTATTGCGCCGATGTGAACCCGCAGGTCTGCGCGATATCGGCAATCGCCAACGCCTGGTTTTCCAGGCCCTTGGCGGCGGCGGCAAGTTTGAAGCGCAGGATCTCATCGTGCACGCTGCACCCGCGCACCTTGCGAAAGTGCGACTCCAACGATGAACGCGACACCCCGACATACGCCGCCACCTGCGCGGTCTTGATGCCCTGGCACGCATACTGGCGAATGAACAGCAGGGCCTGCATCACATAGGGATTGCCCAAGGGTTGATGCAGGCTGGAGGCCTGCACGTTGATCGCGTCCGGCGGCACCAGCACCTGCGTACCTGCACAGGGTTTGCCATGCAGCATCTGGTGCAGCAGCGCGGCGGCGGTGCGGCCCATGGTCTCGGTGCCCTGGATCACCGAACTGAGCGGCACCCGCGTCAGGGTGCGGGTCAGCGGGTCGTTGTCGATACCGATCAGCGCCACTTCCTCAGGCACTGCAATGCCCGCCGTCAGGCAAGCTTGCAGCAGTTGCCGGGCGCGGGCATCGGTCACCGCAATAATGCCGATGGGCTTGGGCAGGCTGTGCAGCCAGGCAATCTGCTGCTCCACCGCGCTGTCCCATAACGGCGCGCTGGTGCCCAGGCCACGGTACACCTCGACGTGCAGGCCATCGCGCTGCATCAAGCGGCGAAAGGCCTTCTCACGCTCCTGGGCCCAGCGATTGGCCTGGGCTTCGGGCAGGCTGAAACAGGCAAACCGCGTCAGCCCGGCCTCGATCAGGTGCTCGTAGGCCAACTTCATCAAGGCGTGGTTATCGGTCGCCACATAGGGAATGCCCTTGGGGTATTGGCCGGCGTCCTCATACGAACCGCCCACCGCCACCACCGGTATTCGGCTCCCGGCCAACGCCTCGCCGATCAGCGGGTCATCGAAATCGGCGATGATGCCGTCGCCCTGCCAACGCTCGATGCCGCGCAACCGGCAGAGGAAATCCTCCTCCAGAAACAAATCCCAGGACGCGCGGGTGCTGCTCAGGTAATTGCCGATGCCAGCGATGATGCCGCGGTCGTAGATTTTGCTGCCGTTGAAGAGCAAGGCGATGCGGTGAACGGGCGGTAGGGTTTTCATTGTTTTTGTCCTGGGGCCAGTTGAGACAGACTAGACCTGACTGCACAAAATCGCACCATCCCTTGGTGATTTTCATAATCAGCAGCCCCAGTGCCGTTGCTAGTATCCAGACACCGCCAAGAACAATAAGGAAAACGCCATGCCGTACTTCCCCGGTGTCGAGCAGGTTCGCTTCGAAGGTCCTGCCAGCGATGCCCCTCTCGCCTTTCGCCACTACGACGCCAACAAGTTGATCCTCGGCAAACCCATGCGCGAGCACCTGCGCATGGCCGCCTGTTACTGGCACACCTTTGTGTGGCCAGGGGCGGATATGTTTGGCGTGGGCACCTTCAAGCGACCGTGGCAGCGCAGCGGTGACCCGATGGAGTTGGCCATCGGCAAGGCGGACGCGGCCTTCGAGTTCTTCTCCAAGCTGGGCATCGATTACTACAGTTTCCACGACACCGATGTGGCGCCCGAAGGCAGCTCGCTCAAGGAATATCGCAACCACTTTGCGCAGATGGTCGATCACCTGGAGCGTCATCAGGAACAGACCGGTATCAAGCTGCTGTGGGGCACCGCCAATTGCTTCAGCAACCCGCGGTTTGCCGCTGGTGCCGCGAGTAACCCCGACCCAGAGGTGTTCGCCTACGCCGCTGCCCAGGTGTTCAGCGCGATGAATGCCACGCTGCGGCTCAAGGGCTCCAACTATGTGCTGTGGGGCGGCCGTGAAGGCTATGAAACCCTGCTCAATACCGACCTAAAGCGCGAGCGGGAACAGCTCGGCCGGTTCATGCGCATGGTGGTGGAACACAAACACAAGATCGGCTTCAAGGGCGACCTGTTGATCGAGCCCAAGCCCCAGGAGCCGACCAAGCACCAGTACGATTACGACAGCGCCACGGTGTTCGGCTTCCTGCATGAGTACGGCCTGGAGCACGAGATCAAGGTGAACATCGAGGCCAACCACGCGACGCTCGCCGGGCACAGCTTTCATCATGAGATCGCCACCGCCGTGTCCCTGGGGATTTTCGGCAGCATCGACGCCAACCGTGGCGACCCGCAGAACGGCTGGGACACTGACCAATTCCCCAACAGCGTCGAGGAAATGACCCTGGCCACCTATGAGATTCTCAAGGCCGGCGGGTTCAAGAACGGCGGCTACAATTTCGATTCCAAAGTCCGCCGCCAGAGCCTGGACGATGTGGACCTGTTCCACGGCCATGTAGCGGCTATGGATGTACTGGCCCTGGCCCTGGAACGCGCGGCGGCGATGGTGCAGAACGACCGGCTGCAGCAGTTCAAGGACCAGCGTTATGCCGGCTGGGACCAGCCGCTGGGCAAAGCCGTACTGGCGGGCGAGTTCAGCCTGCAATCCCTGGCCGAACACGCGTTCGCCAACGAACTGGACCCGCAGGCCGTGAGTGGGCGCCAGGAGATGCTGGAGGGTGTTGTGAACCGATTTATCTACACCTGACTGTGGCGAGGGAGCTTGCTCCCGCTGGGTCGCGAAGCGGCCCCGTCTACAGGTTCTGCGGTTTACCTGATATACCGAGGTGTCTGGTTTTGGGGCTGCTTCGCAGCCCAGCGGGAGCAAGCTCCCTCGCCACAGTGTCTTTCCAACAACAATAAAAGGACGCACCACCATGAAGTCATTCAAACGTACCCTGCTCGCCACCGCCCTGGCCCTGCTCGCCCTGCCGGTGATGGCCGATTCGGCGCACCCGAAAATCGGTTTTTCCATCGACGACCTGCGCTTGGAGCGCTGGTCC
Organism: Pseudomonas sp. R4-39-08; assembly: GCF_003852275.1. Lineage (NCBI taxonomy): Bacteria > Pseudomonadati > Pseudomonadota > Gammaproteobacteria > Pseudomonadales > Pseudomonadaceae > Pseudomonas > Pseudomonas sp. R4-39-08. The sequence goes on along the minus strand of NZ_CP027733.1, from coordinate 2,443,946 downwards.
CGAGACCGCGATTACTTCGTCGCAGCGGCGGAAAAGCTCGATGCCAAGGTGTTCGTGCAATCGGCCGATGCCAACGAGCAGAAGCAGATCTCGCAGATCGAAAACCTCATCTCCCGTGGCGTCGACGTGATCGTTATCGTGCCGTTCAATGCCACGGTGTTGACCAACGCAGTCGCCGAAGCCAAGAAGGCCGGGATCAAAGTCGTGTCTTACGACCGGCTGATCCTCAACGCGGACATCGACGCCTACATCTCCTTCGATAACGAAAAGGTCGGCGAAATGCAGGCCAACGGCGTGCTGCAAGCGGCGCCCAAGGGCAATTACTTCCTGCTCGGCGGCGCGCCCACCGACAACAACGCCAAGGTGCTGCGCGAAGGCCAGATGAAAGTGCTGCAGCCGGCCATCGACAAGGGCGATATCAAGATTGTCGGCCAGCAGTGGGTCAAGGAATGGAACCCCACAGAGGCGCTGAGCATTGTCGAGAACGCCCTGACCCGCAATAACAACAAGATCGACGCCATCGTCGCCTCCAACGACGCCACCGCCGGCGGTGCGATCCAGGCCCTGGCCGCGCAGAAGCTGGCGGGCAAGGTGCCGATTTCCGGCCAGGACGCTGACCTGGCGGCGATCAAGCGCGTGATCGACGGTACCCAGACCATGACCGTCTACAAGCCGCTCAAGTTGATCGCCACCGAGGCGGCCAAACTGTCGGTGCAGCTGGCGCGCAATGAAAAGCCCACCTACAGCTCGCAATACGACAATGGCAGCAAGCAGGTCGACACCATCCTGCTCACGCCGACGCCGTTGACCAAGGCCAATATCGACGTGCTGGAGAAGGACGGGTTCTACACCAAAGAGCAGATCGCCGGGCAATGACCGCCATGGCCGCCGACTACTTGCTGCAAATGAACGGCATCGTCAAAAGCTTTGGCGGTGTCAACGCCCTCGACGGCATCGACATCAAGGTACGGCCAGGGGAATGCGTCGGCCTGTGTGGCGAGAACGGCGCCGGCAAATCCACCTTGATGAAGGTGCTGTCGGCGGTCTACCCGTACGGCACCTGGGAGGGCGAAATCCTCTGGGACGGGCAGCCGCTCAAAGCCCAGTCGATCAGCGAAACCGAGGCCGCCGGCATCGTCATCATCCACCAGGAATTGACCCTGGTGCCCGACCTGTCGGTGGCCGAGAACATCTTCATGGGCCACGAGCTGACCCTGCCCGGTGGGCGCATGAATTACCCGGCGATGCTGCACCGCGCCGAGGCGTTGATGCGCGAACTCAAGGTGCCGGACATGAACGTCGCGCTGCCGGTGTCGCAGTACGGCGGCGGCTACCAGCAACTGGTGGAGATCGCCAAGGCCCTCAACAAACAGGCGCGCCTGCTGATCCTGGACGAGCCCTCCTCGGCCCTGACCCGCTCGGAGATCGAGGTGCTGCTCGACATTATCCGCGACCTCAAGGCCAAGGGCGTGGCCTGTGTGTATATCTCGCACAAGCTCGATGAAGTGGCCGCCGTGTGCGACACCATTACAGTGATTCGCGATGGCAAGCACATAGCGACCACCGCCATGGCCGACATGGACATCCCACGGATCATCACGCAGATGGTCGGCCGCGAGATGAGCAACCTCTACCCCACCGAACCCCACGAGGTGGGCGAGGTGATCTTTGAAGCGCGCAACGTCACCTGCTACGACGTCGACAACCCCAGGCGCAAACGCGTCGACGATATTTCGTTTGTACTCAAGCGCGGTGAAATCCTCGGCATCGCCGGGCTGGTGGGTGCCGGGCGCACGGAACTGGTGTCGGCGCTGTTCGGCGCCTACCCCGGCCGCTACAGCGCCGAGGTATGGCTGGAGGGCCAGGTGATCGACACGCGCACGCCGCTCAAGTCGATCCGCGCGGGGCTGTGCATGGTGCCCGAGGACCGCAAGCGCCAGGGCATCATTCCCGACCTGGGCGTGGGCCAGAACATCACCCTGGCGGTGCTCGACACCTACGCCCACCTGACCCGCATCGACGCCGAAGCCGAACTGGGCAGCATCGATCAGCAGATCGCCCGCATGCACCTCAAGACCGCCAGCCCGTTTCTGCCGATCACCAGCCTGTCCGGTGGCAACCAGCAAAAAGCCGTGCTGGCGAAAATGCTGATGGCCAAGCCCAAGGTGCTGATCCTCGATGAGCCCACGCGCGGGGTGGATGTGGGGGCCAAGTATGAGATCTACAAACTGATGGGCGCGCTGGCGGCCGAGGGGGTGTCGATCATCATGGTGTCGTCGGAGCTCGCTGAAGTGCTCGGCGTGTCCAACCGCGTGCTGGTGATCGGCGACGGCCAGCTGCGGGGGGATTTCATCAATCAGGGGCTCACCCAGGAACAGGTGCTCGCCGCTGCGCTCAGCCAAAATAACAATGATCGGAAGACCGCGTAGATGAATCAGGTCAAACACCTTTTCACCCGCTACAAAATGCTCGCCCTGGTGATCGCCGTGGCGTTCATCTGGCTGTTTTTCAGCTGGCAGACCGACGGCGGCTTCCTCACGCCGCGCAACCTGTCCAACTTGCTGCGGCAGATGTCGATCACCGGGATCCTGGCGTGCGGCATGGTGCTGGTGATCATCAGCGGCGAAATCGATTTGTCGGTGGGTTCGTTGCTCGGATTGCTGGGTGGGCTGGCGGCGATCCTGGATGTGGTGTACCACATCCCGCTGCTGGCCAACCTGAGCCTGGTGGCGTTGTGTGGCCTGATGATCGGCATGGCTAACGGCTACATGACCGCCTACCTGCGCATCCCCTCGTTCATTGTCGGCCTGGGCGGGATGCTGGCGTTTCGCGGGATCTTGCTGGGCATCACCGGCGGCACCACCATCGCACCGGTGTCGCCGTCGCTGGTGTACGTCGGCCAAGGGTACCTGCCGCACACCGTGGGCATCGGCCTGGGTGCAGTGCTGTTCGCGCTGACCCTGTTCCTCACCTGGAAACAACGGCGCAACCGCGCCCTGCATGGCCTGGCCGCGCACTCTCTGATGCGCGACGTACTGCGCGTGGTGCTGATCGGCGCGGTGCTGGCCGGGTTTGTCACCACCCTCAACAGCTATGACGGCATTCCGGTGCCGGTGTTGCTGCTGCTGGTGCTGCTCGGCGTGTTCAGCTACGTCACCAGCCAGACCGTCTTCGGCCGTCGCGTGTATGCGGTGGGCAGCAATATGGAAGCCACGCGGCTGTCCGGCATCAACGTGCAGGCGGTGAAACTGTGGATCTTCGGCATCATGGGCGTGATGTGCGCCCTCGCCGGCCTAGTCAACACCGCCCGCCTGGCCGCCGGCTCACCGTCGGCGGGCAATATGGGCGAGCTGGACGCCATCGCAGCGTGCTTCATCGGCGGCACTTCGATGCGCGGCGGGTCGGGCACGGTATATGGCGCCTTGCTCGGGGCGTTGGTGATTACCAGTTTGGATAACGGCATGTCGATGCTGGATGTGGACAGTTACTGGCAGATGATCGTGAAGGGCAGCATCCTGGTGCTGGCGGTGTGGGTGGATGTGAGTACACGGGCGGGACGCCGGTGAACCCTGTGGGAGGGGGCTTGCTCCCGATGGCGCAGTGCCAGTCGATATTCATCAGCTGATACACCGCTATCGGGAGCAAGCCCCTCCCACATTGCCCTCATTTTTCCTCGGGGTGATTGCCAAGGCTAGCAACGGGGGATGACCGTCCCACGCAGGAGCGCGGAAACGATCGGTGTCTGCGGTCAATCCTTCTCGACCCGAGCAGTGTTGCCGTCCCATCCGCCACCCAGCGCCGCAATCAATTGCACGCTCGCCACCAGCCGCGACTGCAGCAAGGTCAATACCGTGCGCTCGTTGCTCAAGGCGGTCGCCTGTACGGTGACCACGTCCAGATAAGCGATCAACCCGGCCTTGTACTGGTTCTCGGTCAACCGCAACGACTCGCGGGCAGCCTCCAGCGCTTCGTTGCTGACTACCGCTTCGTCCGCCAGCACCTTGAGCTGCACCATGTAGTTTTCCACTTCGCGGAACCCATCCAGCACGGTCTGACGGTACTTGGCCACGGTCTCGTCGTAACTGGCCACGCTGCGGTCGACTTCCGCCGAGCGCTGGCCGCCGTCGAACAGGGTCATGGCCAGCTTCGGGCCCACCGACCAGAAGCGGTTTGGCAGGCTGATCCAGTCTGCATAGGTGCTGCTGGAATAGCCCCCCGCCAGGCTCAAGGTCAAGTCGGGGTAATAGGCAGCCTTGGCCACGCCGATATTGGCGTTGGCCGCAATCACCGAGCGTTCCGCCGAGGCAATATCCGGGCGACGCTCCAACAGGTGCGACGGCAGGCCGACGGGAATCTGCGGCAGTGCCGGGATGTCTTTGCTCACGGCCAGGCTGAAATTGGCCGGCGCTTCACCGATCAATACCGCAATGGCATTTTCCAGTTGCGCACGCTGCCAGATCAGGTCGATCAGGCTGGCCTGGGTAGTCTTGAACTGGGTTTGCGCCTGGGCGATGGCGTCCTTGCCGGCCACACCGGCGCGGTATTGGTTTTCGGTCATTTGCAGCGAGCGCTGGTAGGTGTCCAGGGTGGCTTGCAACAAGCGTGTCTGTTCGTCCATGACTCGCAACTGCAAATAGCTCTGCACCAGCTCCGACTGTTGGCTCAGGCGCATTGCGGCCAGGTCGGCCGAGCTGGCCTCGGCACTGGCTTCGTTGGCCTCCAGGCCTCGGCGCAATTTGCCCCAGATATCGGCTTCCCAGCTCACGCCCAACTGCGCATTGAGGGTGTCGCGGATACCACTGCTGGAACTGCTGAGGCTGGCGCTGCTGCTACCGGTGCCCTGGCTGGCGCGGGTTTTACCGACGCTCAGGTCGACGCTGGGGTAAAACGCCCCGCGAGCACTGCGCACCAGTGCCTGGGCTTGGCGGAAACGTGCCTCGGCCTGGGCGACGGTCTGGTTGGAGGTGTTGAGGCGTACCACCAGGTCGTTCAGTTGGCGATCGCCGTACAGCTCCCACCATGCGCCACGGGCCAGGGAATCACTTGGATTGGCCTGGCGCCAGCCCTGGGCTTGCTTGAATTGTGCCGGTTCGACCACGGCCGGCCGCTGGTAATCAGGACCGATGGCGCAGGCGCTGAGTAGCACACCAGAGATAACCAGGGTAAGCACCCTCATACCCTTGCCGAGACTCGCGCTGTGGCGAGGGAGCTTGCTCCCGCTGGAGGGCGGAGCACTCCCAGGCGCTTTTGGGGCCGCTGCGCAGCCCAGCGGGAGCAAGCTCCCTCGCCACAACAAGCGGGAGCCTACCGGTGAGGGATTGGTTGAATCGGTCATAGCGCAGTGTCCAGGGCAGCATCGGTACGCACGCCGCGCCAGGCATTGAAGCGGTGACGCGCGCGGTCAAGATAGAGGTAAACCACCGGAGTGGTGTAAAGGGTCAGGATCTGGCTGAACACCAGGCCGCCGATAATGGTCAGGCCCAGGGGCTGGCGCATTTCCGCGCCATCACCGGCGCCGAGCAGCAATGGCAAGGCCCCGAGAATCGCCGCCAGGGTGGTCATCAGGATCGGCCGCAGGCGCAGCAGGCAGGCGCTGCGAATCGACTCCAGCGGGCTCATGCCGTCATGACGCTCAAGCTGCAGCGCCAGGTCGATCATCAGGATCGCGTTTTTCTTCACCACCCCGATCAGCAGGAACAGCCCCAGCAGTGAGATCAGGCTGAACTCCCCGCCCAGCAGGTAGATAGACAGCAACGCGCCAACCCCGGCCGAGGGCAAGGTCGACAGAATCGTCAGCGGGTGAATATAGCTTTCATACAGAATGCCCAGCACCAGGTACACCGCCACCAGCGCGCCGAGAATCATGAACGGCTGGCCTTTCTGGGTGGCGGCGAACGCGTCGGCGGTGCCGGCCATCTTGGCGATCACGTCTTCCGGCAGGCCGACCTTGGCAATCGCGCGTTCGATGGCAGCGGTGCCCTGCTCCACCGTGACGCCGGGCGCCATGTCGAACGCGATGTTTTCCGAGGCGAACTGCCCTTCATGGCTGACGCGGTCATCGGCCAGGCTGTTCTCATAATGGGCAATGGTCGACAGCGGCACCCGCGCGCCATCAGCGGTGATCACCTGCACCTGGTTGAGGGTGATCGGGTCCTGGGCATATTTGGGATTGACCTCCATCACCACCTGATACTGGTTGAGGCTGTCGTAGATCGTGGAAATCTGCCGCTGGCTGTAGGCGTTATTCAGCACCGAGGTGACCATGTCCATGTCGATGCCCAGGCGCTTGGCCTGATCGCGGTCGACGATCAGCGTGACCTGGGCCGCGCCGCGTCCTTCGCGGGCGTCGATGGCGGTCAGCTCCGGCAGCTCACGCAGGGCGGCCACCACTTTCGGGTACCACTGGCGCAACGCGGCCAGGTCACCGCTTTGCAGGATGTAGGAGTACTGCGCGCTGGTCTGGTCGCGGCTGCCGCCAAACTGCAGGTCCTGGTCGGCCATCAGGAACAGACGACCGCCCGGCACCAGCGGTACCTCTTTGCGCAAGCGCTCGATCACCGCCTGGGCCGAGACCTTGCGCTCACCGATAGGTTTGAGGCGCACCAGCATCACCGCGTTGTTGATGCCGTTGTTGCCGCCGATAAAGCCGGCCACGCTGAGCACCGCCGGGTCCTTGAGCACGGCCTGGCGAAAAATTTCCATCTTCGGCTGCATCACGTTGAACGACAGCCCGTCATCGCCACGCACAAAACCGATCAACTGGCCGGTGTCCTGCTGGGGCATGAAGGTTTTCGGCACCACCACGTACAGCGCGATGTTCACGCCCACGGTGACCAGCAGGCTGAGCAGGGTCAGGCGTCGATGGCGCAGCACCCAGTCCAGGCTGGTGGCATAGGCGGCGACCATGCGCTCGTTGATGCGGTGGCTCCAGCGCTGCAACCCGGTCATGTGCCCTTTGACATGGGGCTTGAGCCAGCGCGCGCAGAGCATCGGGGTCAGGGTCAGCGACACGATCAGCGAGACGATGATCGCCGCCGACAAGGTGATGGAAAACTCACGAAACAGGTTGGTGACAATGCCGCCCATGAACAGGATGGACAGAAACACCGCCACCAGCGATACGTTCATCGACAGCAAGGTAAAGCCGACTTCCTCGGCGCCCAGGTAGGCGGCCTTCATCGACGGCACACCCTCGTCGATATGCCGGGAAATGTTCTCCAGCACCACAATGGCATCGTCCACCACCAGGCCAGTGGCCAGGATCAGCGCCATCAGCGAGAAGTTGTTCAACGAAAACCCGTACAGGTACATCACCGCAAAAGTGCCCACCAGCGACACCGGCACCGCCAGGGTGGGGATCAACGAGGCGCGGAAGTTGCCCAGGAACAGGTACACCACCAGCACCACCAGGGCCACGGCGATCAGCAGGGTCATTTCGGCTTCGTGCAAGGTGGCGGTGATGACCGGCGAACGGTCCATGGCCAGGTTGAGCTTGACGCTGGACGGCAACACCGCCTGCAACGCCGGCAACTGCGCCTTGATCTGCCGCACCGTCTCGATGATGTTGGCGCCGGACTGGCGGTTGATCACCAGCAGCACCGCCGAATCATTGTTGAAAAAACCGCTGTTGTAACGGTCTTCGACGCCATCGCTGATCTTTGCCACATCGCTCAGGCGCAGCGCCGCGCCATTCTGGTAGCGAATCAGCAGCGGCTCGTAGTCCTTGGCTTTTTCCAACTGGTCGTTGGCCTGGATCTGCCAGTTGCGCTCGCTGTCTTCCAGGGAGCCTTTGGGCCGGCGCTGGTTGGCGTTGGCGATGGTATTGCGCACATCGTCCAGGGCCACGCCGTACTGGTCGAGGGCCTTGGGCTCCAGTTCGATGCGCACGGCCGGCAGCGAACTGCCGCCGATCTGCACTTCACCCACCCCCGGCACCTGGGACAGGCTCTGGGACAGGATGGTCGAGGCCAGGTCGTACAGCTGGCCCTTCTGCAACACGTCCGAGGTCAGCGACAGCACCATGATCGGCGCCTGGGACGGGTTGATCTTCTTGTACGTGGGCATGCTGCGCATGCCGCTGGGCAGCAGGTTGCGCGACGCATTGATCGCCGCCTGCACTTCCCGCGCCGCGCCGTTGATATCGCGGTCGGAATCGAACGCCAGGATCACTCGCGTAGAGCCCTGGCTCGATGAACTGCTCATGGTGGTGATGCCGGCAATCGCACCGAACGAGCGCTCCAGCGGCGTGGCCACGGTAGACGCCATCACCTCGGGGCTGGCGCCGGGCAAGCTGGCCGACACCACGATCACCGGGAAGTCGATCTGGGGCAACGGCGACACCGGCAGCAGATTGAAGCTGACGCCGCCGAGCAACATGATCGCCAGGCTCAGCAGCATCGTGGCTACCGGCCGGCGAATGAACGATCCGGACAGGTTCATGACTCAACCGGCTCCAGGCTCTGTGGCTCTTTGCGCCAGCGCCGTCCCAACCGATCGAAATACAGGTAGATCACCGGCGTGGTGAACAGCGTCAACACCTGGCTCACCAGCAACCCGCCGACCATCACCAGGCCCAGGGGCTGGCGCAGCTCGGCACCGGAACCGGTGGCCAGCATCAACGGCACGGCACCGAACAAGGCGGCCAGGGTGGTCATCAGGATCGGCCGGAAGCGCAGCAGCGCCGCCTGGTAGATGGCGGTCTGCGGGTCCAGGCCCTGGTTGCGCTCGGCGTCGAGGGCGAAGTCGATCATCATGATCGCGTTCTTCTTGACGATACCGATCAGCAAAATGATGCCGATGATCGCGATCATGCCAAGGTCATTGCCACTGAGCAGCAAGGCGAGCAAGGCACCCACCGCCGCCGAGGGCAAGGTCGAGAGAATGGTGATCGGGTGGATATAACTCTCGTAGAGCACGCCGAGCACGATGTACATGGTGACCACCGCCGCCAGGATCAGCAGCAAGGTGCTCGACAGCGAGGCCTCGAACGCCTGGGCCGCGCCCTGGAACTGGGTCTGCACGCCGACCGGCATGCCGATGTCCTTCTGGGTCTGGTTGATCAGCTCCACACCTTTGCCCAGTGCAACGCCGGGGGCCAGGTTGAACGACATCATCACCGCCGGGAACTGGCCGATATGGGCAATCGCCAACTGCGCCTGGCGCTGCTCCACATGGGCCAGGCTCGACAGCCGTACCTGGCCGCCATCGGTGGTCTTCACATGGATCTGGTTGAGCGCGGCCGGGCCCAGGGTTTCGCCCGATTGGGCCTGCAATACCACGCGGTACTGGCTGGCCTGGGTGTAGATGGTGGAAATCTGCCGTTGGCCGAAGGCGTCGTACAGCGCGTCGGTGATGGTCGAGACGCTGACGCCCAGGCGCGAGGCGGCATCGCGGTCGATCACCAGGTACACCTGCAGGCCTTTGTCCTGCAGGTCACTGGCCACGTCGGTGAGTTCCGGCAACTGGCTGAGGGCATGCACCAGTTTGTCGCTCCACAGGGCCAACAGCTCGGCGTCCGGCGAGGACATGCTGAATTGGTACTGGGTGCGGCTGACACGGTCTTCAATGGTCAGGTCCTGCACCGGCTGCATGAACAGGCGGATGCCCACCAGCTTGTCGATTTCCGGTTGCAGGCGCGCGATCACCTGCGTCGCGCTCAAGTCGCGCTGCCCGTGGGCCTTGAGGTTGATCAGCAGGCGGCCGCTGTTGAGCGTGGCGTTATCACCGTCCACGCCAATGTAGGACGACAGGCTTTCAACCGCCGGATCGGCCAGGATGATCTTCGCCAGTTGCTGCTGGCGCTGGCTCATCGCCGCAAAGGAAATCGATTGCGGCGCCTCCGAAATGCCCTGGATGACCCCGGTATCCTGCACCGGGAAAAAGCCCTTGGGCACCACCAGGTACAGCACTACCGTAAGACCCAGGGTGGCGATGGCCACCAGCAAGGTCAGCGGCTGGTGCCTGAGCACCCACTGCAACTTGCGCCCGTAGGCTTCGATCAGCCAATCGATCCAGGCGCCGCTGGCCTTGTAAAAGCGGCCCTGCTCCTCTTCTTTCGGCTCACGCTTGAGCAAGCGCGCGCACATCATCGGCGTGAGCGTGAGGGACACTACCAGGGAAATCAGGATCGCCACGGCCAGGGTAATGGCGAACTCGCGGAACAGGCGCCCGACCACGTCGGCCATGAACAGCAGCGGGATCAACACGGCGATCAGCGACAGGGTCAGGGAAATCAGGGTGAAGCCGATCTGTTTGGCGCCCTTGAGCGCGGCGGCCATGGGCGTCTCGCCTTCCTCGATGTAGCGGGAGATGTTCTCCAGCATCACGATGGCATCGTCCACCACGAACCCGGTGGCGATGGTCAGGGCCATCAACGTCAGGTTATTGACCGAAAACCCCGCCAGGTACATCACGCCAAAGGTGCCGATCAGCGACAGCGGCACGGCGATGGATGGAATAAGCGTGGCGCTGACTCGGCGCAGGAACAGGAACGTCACCATTACCACCAGGACAATGGCGATCAGCAATTCGTGCTGCACGTCTTTCACCGACGCGCGGATGGTCTGGGTGCGATCGGTGAGCACCGTCACGTCCAGGCCCGCCGGCAGGTTGTCGGTGATGCTCGGCAGCAGCGCCTTGATACGGTCCACCACCTCGATCACGTTGGCGCCCGGCTGGCGCTGGATATTGAGCAGCACGGCCTGGTTTTCATTGGCCCAGGCGGCAAGGCGCTCGTTTTCGGCGCCGTCGACAATTTGCGCCACGTCTTTAAGGCGCAGCGGCGCGCCGTTGCTGTAGGCCAGGATCAGTTCGGCATATTGCTGGGGCGAGACCAACTGGTCGTTGGCGTCGAGCATCGACACCCGGGTGGGGCCGTCGAAATTGCCCTTGGGCTGGTTGACGTTGGACGCGGCAATCAAAGTGCGCACGTCCGACAGGTTCAAGCCGTTGGCCGCCAGGGCCTCGGGGTTGACCTTGATGCGCACGGCCTGGCGCTGGCCACCGGCGATGCTGACCATGCCGACACCGCTGATCTGCGCGATCTTTTGCGCCATGCGCGTGTCGACCAGGTCATTGAGCTTGGGCAGCAGCATGGTCTTGGAGGTGATGGCCAACGTCAGTACCGGGGTATCCGCCGGGTTGACCTTGTTGTACACCGGCGGCGCCGGCAAATCCTTGGGCAGCAGGTTGGTGGCGGCGTTGATCGCGGCCTGTACCTGTTGCTCGGCGACATCCATGTTGATGTCGAGGTTGAAGCGCAGGGTCAGCACCGACGCGCCGCCGGAGCTGGTGGACGCCATCTGGGTCAGGCCGGGCATCTGCCCGAACTGGCGCTCCAGCGGCGCGGTGACTGCGCTGGTCATCACGTCGGGGCTGGCGCCGGGGTACAGCGTCATCACCCGAATCGTCGGGTAGTCCACCTGGGGCAAGGCCGACACCGGCAACAGGCGATAGGCGATGAGGCCGGCCAATACAATGGCCAGCATGCTCAGCGTGGTGGCGACCGGGCGAAGGATGAACAGGCGCGACAGGTTCATGCGCCGACCTTTTGCGCCTTGCCGGCGTCAGTACCGGTCTCCCCTTTTGCCGCGGGCTTGCCTTGCAGGTGTTCGGTCGGGGTGGTCGGCACTTCACTGCTGTCGTTGACCACTTCGATTTCACTGCCGTCCTTGAGACGGTCGGTGCCTTCCATGACCACCCGATCACCCGCCGCGAGGCCTTGCTTGATCACGGTGTTGTCGCCATCGGTATCGCCCACCACCAGCGGCTGGACCTTGACCTTCTTGTCGCCATCGAGCTTGTAGACGAAGGTGCCGTTGTTACCGAACTGGATCGCAGCGGAAGGTGCCAGCACCACGTTGTGCAGGGTGTCGGCCAGCAGATGCACATTGACGAACTGATTGGGGAACAGCGCCTGATCCTTGTTATCGAAGCGCGCCTTGAATTTCAGGGTGCCGGTGGTCACGTCGATCTGGTTGTCCAGGCTTTGCAGCACGCCCACCGCCTGCTTTTTCGCGTCGCCACGGTCCCAGGCTTCCACCGGCAGTTTATTGCCGGCGTGGTAACGGGCGAGCACGGTTTCCAGGGTATTTTCCGGCAGGGTGAAGGCCACGCTGATTGGCTGGGTCTGGGTGATCACCGCGAGGGCGGTGGTGTCGTTGGCGGCCACCAGGTTGCCGACATCGAGCTGACGCAGGCCGACGCGACCGGCAATCGGCGCGCGGATCTTGGTGAATTCAAGGTTCAGCTTGGCATCCTCGACCGCGCCCTGGTTGGTCTTGACCGTGCCCTGGTACTGCATGACCAGCGCTTCGGCGGTGTCCAGGGTCTGCTTGGCGATGCTGTCCTGGGCATACAGGCCGCGATAACGCTCGACGTCGACCTGGGCGTTTTTCAACTGGGCCTGGTTCTGCAGCAACGTGCCCTGGGCCTGGAGCAAGGCGTTCTGGTAGCTGCGCGGGTCGATTTCCGCCAGAAGGTCGCCGGCCTTGACCATCTGCCCTTCTTCAAAGGCGATCTTCACCAGCTCACCGCCCACCCGGCTGCGCACATTAATGGTGTTGAGCGCCGTCACCGTGCCCAACGCCTTGTAGTACACCGGAAAATCCCCCAGCGCCGCCGACGCTACACGCACCGGAATCGGGCCGGTAGCACCGCCGAAACCCGGGCGCGCCATGCCGGTTTTACCGGTGTGCCCGGCCGGAGCGTCCTTATGGGCCGCGCTGCCGGGCCAGAACTTCCAGCACAGGCCGGCGATAACCAGCAGCACGAGCAGGCCGAACAGCCAGCGACGGGAGTTGCGGGGGGAGGATTGCATGGAGTGATCAACCATTGGGCGCGAGAGCTTCTTCTTTGGGAGGCTGAAAGATAAGCACTGGGGTGCGTTTAGAAAAGCACCTTTACCGGCTATTTACCTTGGGCTTACAACTTTTAACTGATGATCTTAGTCCGCCGGCTATTTCGCTAAACCGCTGACGCTCAAATAAAAACGGCCTGGACTAGGCCAGGCCGCAATCATGCATCATACGTGTTACTGCCAAACGACAGTCACGCGCAGATACAGTTACTTCAACACCGCCAGGGCGGCGTCGTAGTTTGGCTCTTCAGCGATTTCCTTGACCAACTCGCTGTGCAGCACAGTGTCGTTTTCGTCCAGCACCACCACCGCGCGAGCGGTCAGGCCCTTGAGCGGGCCGTCGGCAATCGCCACACCGTAATCAACGGCGAAATCCGAATCGCGGAAGTCCGACAGGTTCTTCACGTTTTCCAGGCCTTCGGAACCGCAGAAACGCGCCTGGGCGAATGGCAGGTCGGTGGAGATGCAAAGCACCACGGTGTTTTCCACATCGTTGGCCTGGGCGTTGAACTTGCGCACCGAAGTCGCGCAGGTTGGGGTGTCAACGCTTGGGAAGATGTTCAGCACTTTGCGCTTGCCGGCAAAGGTGGCCAGGGTGGCGTTGGACAGATCGCCGGCGGTCAGGGTGAAGTCTGCAGCTTTGGCGCCGACTTTCGGCAGTTCGCCTTCAACCTGGACCGGGTTGCCTTTGAGGGTAACTTGAGCCATGAACGGAATCCTTATGCTGGGTTTTGGTTAAACGAAATCGAGAGGCCGAAGTTAACCACAAAGTCCGTTGGCTACCTACCGCCAGACACAAATTGTCATGCCATCTGGTTGTGGTTTAATTGCGCGCTTTTCGCCTGCCCTTCAAGGAAATCAAAGCCGATGAATCATCCCGCCACCAAAGTCCTGGTCATCGGTTACGTCTGGCCGGAGCCGCGTTCTTCGGCTGCGGGCGGGCATATGATGCAAATTCTGCAGAGTTTTCTCACACAAGGTTGGGACATCACCTTCAGCAGCCCGGCCACCATCGGCGAGCACAAGGCCGACTTGCCGGCGCTGGGCATCCGTGAATGCGCCATTGAGCTCAATAACAGCAGCTTCGACGACTTCATCCGTGAACTGGCGCCGGACATCGTGCTGTTCGACCGCTTCATGATGGAAGAACAGTTCGGCTGGCGCGTGGAAAAAGGCTGCCCCAACGCCCTGCGCGTGCTGGAAACCTCCGACCTGCAAAGCCTGCGCGACGCCCGGCATGTGCGTCTCAAGGCGGCGCTCAAGGCCGATCCGGAGCGCGATGACTTTACTGCCCTGTTCGCCCCGGATCTGGAGCAAGAATTCCAACGGATGGCCGACACTGACCTGGCCAAACGCGAAATTGCCGCGATCTACCGCTGCGACATCAGCCTGATGATCTCCGACGTGGAAATCCGCCTGCTCACCGAGCAGTTCAAGGTGCCCGCCGCCCTGCTCCACTGGTGCCCGTTGATGATGGAGCCGCCAACCGCAGCTTTTGCGCCGTTCGAAGACCGCGCGCACTTTCTCAGCATCGGCAACTTCCGCCACGCGCCCAACTGGGACGCGGTATTGTGGATGAAGCACAGCCTCTGGCCGCTGATCCGCCAGCAATTACCGGGCGCCCAGTTGCACATCTATGGCGCCTACACCCCGCCCAAGGCCACTGCCCTGCACAACCCGACGCAGGGCTTTCATGTGATGAACTGGGCCGAAGATGCGCTGCAAGTGATGACGGCGGCGCGTATCTGCCTGGCGCCGCTGCGCTTTGGTGCGGGGATCAAGGGCAAACTGGCGGACGCGATGCTGTGCGGCACGCCGACTATCACCACGCCAATCGGCGCCGAGGCCATGGGCGCCGGACAGCCCTGGCCGGGGGCCATCGAGCACAGCGCCACGGCCCTGGCCGCTGCCGCCGTGAGCCTTTATCAGGACCGCGAGCGCTGGGCCCAGGCCCAGGAACACGGCCGCCAACTGCTTGCCCGGCGCTATGACCAGACGGTCCACGGGCCAGCGCTGGTGGCCTGCCTGGAACACTGTCGCAGCCAGCTGGACGCCCATCGACGGGATAATTTCACCGGCAGCATGCTGCGCCACCATGCGCATAAGAGTACGCAGTACATGTCCCAATGGATCGAGGCAAAAAACCGCAGCCTTTAACGCGCGACGCTGGCAGGGTCGCGCGCAACGGGGCATTATCCTACGCGGCACCCACAATAAAGCGACGGCAACATGACCCGAGCAACGCGCATCACCGACCCTTCCTACGAGTTGATGGACGACCATAACGGCCTGTCCATCATCTATCGCCAGCACGGCTTTCCCTGCCCGCTGGTGCGCTGGCACTTCCATAAGGAATACGAGCTGCACCTGATCGTCGCCAGCTCCGGCAAGGTGTTCATTGGCGACTACATCGGCAACTTCTATCCCGAAAGCCTGTTCCTGACGGGCCCCAATTTGCCGCATAACTGGATCAGCCAGGTGGAGGCCGATGAGACAGTCCCCAAGCGCGACATGCTGGTGAACTTTACCGACGAGTTGCTGGAAAACGGCAGTCAGATCTTCACCGAACTCAGAAGCCTGGCGCCGCTGCTCGAACGCGCCCAGTACGGCATCGAATTCCGCTGCAAAACCACCATCGCGCGAGCCATGGATCTGATGCAGCGCATCGAAGACACCCAGGGCATGGCGCGGCTGGGGCACTTCTTTATCTTGCTGGAAGTATTGAGCGTCTGCGAGGACTACCATCTGCTGTCGGGTGCCACTACACCACAGCTGGCCGATGAGCACAGCATCGACCGCACCAACCGCGCGGTGGATTATATCTTTGCCCACTACGCCCGCGAGCTACCGTTGGAGGAAGTGGCAGACTACCTGGGCATGAAGCCCACCTATTTTTCCCGCGTGTTCAAACAGGCTACCGGGCGCACGTTTATCGAGTTCGTCAACCGGCTGCGCATCAGCAAGTCCTGCGAGTTGCTGGCCGATGGCGACAAGGCGGTGACGGATGTGTGTTTTGAGTCGGGCTTCAATAACATTTCCAACTTCAACCGGCGCTTTCAGCAGCTCAAGGGCATGACCCCATCGCACTATCGGCGCCTGGCCGTACAACGGTTGACCGAGCGTAACCAGGCCTGAGCCTGACGCAACCACTCGTCGCTTCTGTCAACTTTGACAGCTATCCGCTCTGCTGCCAGGGGTGTGTGATTTCCTTGCCCGGTTTCACCACTGTACAAGGAGCGCTCACGATGAAAGAACCAACGTCCTCCAACCTGCCCATTCCCCTGTGTGAATCCCCGCCCCACGAGCCCGCATCGCCCTCCGCCGTCAACCTTGACCCGCCTTATGTCAACGGCGCACTGCAGCCGAATCTGGATGCTGACGTAGGATTGGGCATTCGACAGATCGATCCGTGGCTGATTGTGAATTTTGAAAAATGGGCGAACTTCAATGTCGGTGACACCTATAAATTTTTTGCCGGCAGTACCAACTACGCTTTGGGTGCAGGCGAGGTTTACCCGGAAGATTTGTACAAGGACCGTGTGCAGTTGGTCATTCCCGCATCGCTGGTGCCCGAAGGCACGATTTATCCCTGCTTCGGTGAAGTGATCAGAGTGGGCAGCGCCACGCCCAGCACATCCCCACCTCAGACCTGGTACACCAAAACCTCACGGCCAGGTGGTCGCAGCATCTACCCATGGTTCCACTCGAACCTGGTAATACACCTGCCTGAAGACCTGGAATACACGCCGCTGGACGCCGAGCGTGCCAAGGCAGGAGTGGACTTGACCTGTGACTTTTATCCGTTCTGCACGGCAGGCGACACTATTGAAGTGTGGTGGAACGGTATCGCTGTTTTTCAAAAAATCGATCAGCAACACGTTGATGGCACCAAGCCCATCATCGTGCATGTACCTGAACAAACGATTATTTCAGGGGGCAGCGGCGCAGTCTCGATTCTCTTCCGGGTGTTTGACCGCGTACTCAACTATTCCGGGGAAGACCCGCAGTGGTCGAAGGTGGTCAGGCTGGAGGCCGACCTTGAACCCGGCATGCTTGATCGGCCGCACTTCGTGGTCGGCGGTGAGTCCGTCGACGAGCTGAATTTTGATACCCATGGAGACGAGGTGTTCACTGCCGAAATGGTCGTTCCTCGAACGCTACCCGCTACGCCCAATGATACCGCCAGACCTACCCCAGCCGGCGCGCTGATCCATGTAACCCTGACCCAGTTTTACCCGGATGGCTCATCCAGCGTAGTGACGCTGCCTGGTTTTCCTGCACGCATCGGCCTTTCGTCCTCCATCGTGCTGGACAATAAGTACCTTGAAGACGTGATCGATGGCCAACTGCGCATCGAATATACCCTGACAACGGCCAGTGGCGCCTTCCTGCGCGCTTCTCGACGCCTGAGTATTCGCGTGTTCGGCACCAAAAAAATGATGCCCCCGATGCGAATCGAGCAGGACGAGGGCGGCCTGATTGATCCGGAACACCCTTTCATCAGGGCCATTTTCCCGGTCTACAGCCCTTACGCCCCCAGCAACAGCGTGACCTTTCGCATGGAAGCACCGCGACCTGGCGGCGGACTGATTGAATACGAAGAAACCGTGAATGCCGGCGCCCCACCGCCACCTGACCGCTTTCGCATCGTACTGCAGGAGGATTTTGCGCCCTTCATTGGCGTGGGACCGGTCAAGGTCTACTACCTCGTCAATGACCATCAAATGCGCACGCTTGGCCCAGGCGTACAGACGGTGCGCAAGTCCGCAGTGTTGGAAGTCATTTTCGGATCGGTCGTCGCCGAGTTGCCGGCGCCGCAATTGCAGTATGTCGACGTGTTCGACAACCTGGACCCTGCCAGCGTGATCGGAGGTCAGCTCAAGCTGACGTTGCCCTACACACGCACGTTCCCTGGGGACAAGTTCATCTGGACATGGCTGGGCGCCAACGCCAGCGGAACCACTGGAGAGGAAGTCGAACTCTATTCCGATACGGCCGGCAAGCCGGTAGTGGTCCTGGTGGACGAAGCGTTCGTCATTGCCAATGACAATAAGGAAATCCGCCTGAGCTACGCCTTGGCACCCAAGGACGGCAGCCGGCGCCGTTATTCGGAGCGCCGGACCATTACCGTGGGCCAGGCGCTGACCCTCAAGCGTCCCGAGGTCGTGCAGGCCACGCGCTATCCCGACCAGTTGGCGGCGGTGGCCGCGGTAAAGGGCGCGACTGTCGTCGTCGAGTACCCGCAGATGCTGCCTTCCCATCAGGTTCGCTGTTGCTGGACCGGCATTGCGGGCATCGGCACTTACTGCGAGCCCCAATACGGCAGCTCTTCGAAAGTCCTGCACTTTGATATTGACCCGGAGGTGGTGGGCGCCAACATCCAGGCCCAGGGACACGTCATCCATGTGCAGTACTTCGTCATGCGGGGCGAGCACGAGTCCCCTTCGCCTGTGCTGGCCCTGGAGTTGTTGCCACCGCCGCTGCCTGAACCCTACATAGAAGGCCACTCCTATGATGGCGTGCTGAATATCGGCACATTGAACGGTACCGAACGCGCGATTGAAGACCGCTGGCACTTCAGCCATCGGTTCCAGCGAATGTGGTTCGAGATGTCCGGCACCTACGCTGACGGTTATCCCTTCGACTACACCTTTTACACGGCAGACCTGGTGACACAGGACGGCGAATTGAACGGTATTCGTGCACCGGCGCCGGTCGCTGAATTGCGCAAGCTCAAGGACGGTTCGCCACTGAACATGCGCTTCGGGGTAACGTTCGACCGCAGCGCCGAGCTGGCCAATGCGGTCTGGTTCAAGGAGCGGCGCTATACCATTCAGGCCTTGCCCGCGCAGTTCCCGGTGCCGACGCTGATCGAGGCAACCGGCTCCGGCACACTGGTCACCCTGGCCCCCTTGAACGCACAGTACGGGGCGCATGTGCAGGTGTCCACCAGCCCGATGTATACCAGCGACGTCATCTTCGTGGAGGTCGTGGGTAAAACCGCTGCAGGCTCGGCAGTGATCGGGCCGAAGTATGGCGAAACCGATGGCACCGTCATCGTCGACGTGCCCGCTTCAGTGATCGCCGCGAATATCGGCAACAAGCCTACGCAGTTCACGATCAGGTATACGGTGACACGAGGCGGGCAAACCCGGCCCTCGGTACCGCTCACGGTCAATCTTGAAAGCCTGCCGCTGAGCGAACTGAAAAAAACCGTGATTCGTATCGATCAGGCATCCGCCAGCGGCGTGATCGATGTGGACGCCCTGCCCGGCAACGCCACCGCAAGGGTGACGACCTTCCCATTCATTGCCCCACACCTGCCCGTATGGCTGCATTTGTACGGTTTCAGAGCCGACGGTACGCCGCATAACCTGACCCTGATGAATGGTTCGAACAAGGCCGAGGTCGACTCGGCCTGGATCAGCCAGGGTTATCACCTGGAAACCGTATTGATCAATTACCTGCGAGACCTTGGCAATCGCAGCCAGCTGACCCTGCAATTCAAAGCGGCGCTCAATGGCGTAAGGGATGAATTGCAAGCGATTGAATTTCCACCCACCCGTTACACGCTGCAAAGCGTGATGATCAAGGAGTGCACGACGTTCAATGACAATTACATGAACTACTGGCTCAGTGAATGGCCGGACGCAGGCATTCGCCGCGAGTCGAATGGCAACTATTTCTGGCAGTCGACACCGACTACCGGCAGGGGCGTCAGTCTGTACAAAGTGCTGACGCCCGCCGCCGAGGGCTACTACCGCGTCAGCTTCCGCTACAGGATCAGCAAGTTTGCCGCGATTGGGGCGCCGACCTTTGTCGAGATTCATCTGGGCACGTTGAAATGGACGCAAAACGTGCCCACGTTGAATACCTGGCTCAGCGTCAATGTGCCGCTCGGTTATTTGCCCGGCAAACCGTTCGAGGCCTCCGTTTCGGTCAGAAACCCGACCACCGGCGGGGTGTATGACATCGATGATATCTGTATCACACAGACGCCGTATCCGACCGTGATGTAGAGGTGAAAAAGGGATCTGTACCTGGGTACCGATCCCTTTTCAATGGCTTGCTGCGGCTTGAAAATGTTGGGGACAGGCAGTCCCGTCAGGGCCTTACACAGGTACGCACGGACTCATCGAACTCCAGCCCGGCCGGGCAGTTAAACGGGTATTGAATATACCGCTGGATGTTGGCGTTATAAACACACCGATGGTATCCACCTACCACATTGGTGCTTTTGAAATAGCCTTCTTTCGTACATGCCGGTTCTCGTGATGCCAACGGCGGTTCGGTGCTACAAGCGCTGATAAAACCTGCAATCATCAAGACTAATAGGGCTTTATTGCTTTTGAGGTCTACACGGAAAGGATTCATAAACATCTCCAGGTTGGTGTATGCCACGCCATTAACTCCCCGTTGTTTTTCTGCGTCTACTGTCAGAATTAACAGGTGAGCGCGCCATGACGCTGCGCTACCGCCGTGCCCGTGCAGTGCAAAAAAGTATCAGTCTCAGTGCTCCCAAGGATTTGTCACCGGCGCATTTGAGGGCTGTAATCAACGCACACTCTTCCTGACTCCCTGTGGGAAGACACAACAACAATAACCGTCCTTCTGTAGCCCTCTGGGCGCGGAAATGGAGTGCGCGATGAAGTTCACAGCAAAAGCTCTGCTTGTCTCAACCTGCATGATGACCTGCATGACCCTCAGCGCCGTCAGCCTCGGCGCGCAAACCCTGACCATTGCCACCGTCAACAACAGCGACATGATCCGCATGCAGAAGCTTTCGAAAACCTTCGAGGCCGAGCATCCGGAGATCAAGCTGAACTGGGTGGTGCTCGAAGAAAACGTGCTGCGCCAGCGCCTGACCACCGACATTGCCACCCAGGGCGGCCAGTTCGACGTGTTGACCATCGGTATGTACGAAGCCGCACTCTGGGGCGCCAAGGGTTGGCTGGAGCCGATGAAGGACCTGCCGGCTTCCTACGACCTCGATGATGTGTTCCCTTCGGTACGCGACGGCCTGTCGGTCAAAGGCTCGCTGTACGCCCTGCCGTTCTATGCCGAAAGCTCGATTACCTATTACCGCACCGACCTGTTCAAGGACGCCGGGCTGAGCATGCCCGAGCATCCGACCTGGAGCCAGATCGGCGAATACGCGGCCAAACTCACCGACAAGAGCAAAGAGCAATACGGCCTGTGCCTGCGCGGTAAAGCCGGCTGGGGCGAAAACATGGCGCTGATCACCACGTTGGCCAACGGCTACGGCGCACGCTGGTTCGACGAGAAGTGGCAGCCGCAGTTCAACGGCCCCGAGTGGAAGGACGCGCTGAATTTCTACGTCGACAACATGAAGAAATCCGGCCCGCCGGGTGCGTCCAGCAACGGCTTCAACGAAAACCTGGCGCTGTTCAACAGCGGCAAGTGCGCGATCTGGGTGGACGCCAGTGTGGCCGGCTCGTTTGTCACCGACAAGAGCCAGAGCAAGGTCGCCGAGCATGTCGGCTTCACTTTTGCGCCCCACGAGAAGACCGACAAGGGCACCTCGTGGCTGTACTCCTGGAGCCTGGCGATCCCCACCAGCTCCAAGGCCAAGGACGCCGCCAAGGTGTTCACCACCTGGGCCACCTCCAAGGAATATGGCGCATTGGTCGCCAAGACCGACGGCGTCGCCAACGTACCGCCAGGCACCCGTCAATCCACCTACAGCGACGCGTACATGAAGGCCGCGCCGTTCGCCAAGGTGACCCTGGAATCGCTGAAAGTCGCGGACCCGACCAAACCCACCGAAAAACCGGTGCCATATATCGGTATTCAATTGGTGACCATTCCTGAGTTCCAGGCGATCGGTACCCAGGTCGGCAAGTTCTTCTCCGGCGCGCTGACCGGCCAGCAGACGGTCGATGCCGCACTGACGGCCGCACAGACCACCACCGAGCGGGAAATGAAGCGGGCCGGTTACCCCAAGTAACCCCCGATCCTGTAGGAGCGAGCTTGCTCGCGAAAAAGGTACATCCGACGCCGCAATGCGCCTGGAATACCTTCGCGAGCAAGCTCGCTCCTACAGGGGTTTTGCGCACCTGTCCCTAACCGGTCTCGAATACCATGAATACAACACCCAAAAACCGCCTGGCCAACCCCGGCTGGTTCCTTGTCAGCCCCTCAGTGGCCTTGCTGCTGCTGTGGATGATCGTGCCCCTGGGCATGACCCTGTACTTCTCCTTGATCCGCTACAACCTGCTCTACCCCGGCGAAAACCAGTTCGTGGGGCTGGAGAACTTCACCTACTTCGTCACCGACTCGGGCTTCCTGCCCGGCGCCACCAATACGCTGTTGCTGGTGGGCAGCGTGCTGCTGATCAGCGTGGTGTTCGGCGTGCTGATCAGTGCGCTGCTGGAGGCCAGTGAGTTCTTCGGTCGCGGCCTGGTGCGGGTGTTGTTGATTTCGCCGTTCTTCATCATGCCCACCGTCGGCGCGTTGATCTGGAAGAACCTGATTTTTCACCCGGTATCGGGGATTCTCGCTGCGGTGTGGAAGTTCTTTGACGCAGAACCCGTGGACTGGCTGGCGCACTACCCGCTGCTGTCGATCATCATCATTGTGTCGTGGCAGTGGCTGCCCTTCGCCATTCTGCTGCTGATGACCGCCATGCAGTCCCTCGACCAGGAACAAAAGGAAGCCGCACGCCTGGACGGTGCCGGCGCCATCGCGATCTTCTGGCACCTGACCCTGCCGCACTTGGCCCGCCCGATTGCCGTGGTGGTGATGATTGAAACCATCTTCCTGCTCTCGGTGTTCGCCGAAATCTTCACCACCACCAACGGTGGCCCCGGTTACGCCTCGACCAACCTCGCCTACCTGATCTACAACCAGGCGCTGGTGCAGTTCGACGTGGGCATGGCCTCGGCCGGCGGCTTGATCGCCGTGGTCATCGCCAATATCGCGGCGATCATCCTGGTGCGGATGATCGGCAAAAACCTGACTGACAAGCCTTGAGGGCCGCGCCATGACGCTTCAACAATCCCGCCGCCTGCAAAGCCTGTTGCTCGGCACCCTGGCCTGGGCAATCGCGATCCTGATTTTCTTCCCGATCTTCTGGATGGTGCTGACCAGCTTCAAGACCGAAATCGACGCGTTCGCCACGCCGCCGCAGTTCATCTTCACGCCGACGCTGGAGAACTACCTGCACATCAACGAGCGCAGCAACTACTTCGCCTACGCCTGGAACTCGGTGCTGATCTCGTTCAGCGCTACCGCCCTGTGCCTGCTGATTTCGGTGCCGGCCGCCTACTCCATGGCCTTCTACGAGACAAAGCGCACCAAGGGCACGCTGCTGTGGATGCTGTCCACCAAGATGCTGCCGCCGGTGGGCGTACTGATGCCGATCTACCTGTTGGCCAAGAGCTTTGGCCTGCTCGATACGCGCATTGCGCTGATCATCATCTACACCCTGATCAACCTGCCGATCGTGGTGTGGATGGTTTACACCTACTTCAAGGACATTCCCAAGGACATCCTCGAAGCCGCACGCCTGGATGGCGCCACCCTGTGGCAGGAAATGGTGCGGGTGCTGCTGCCGATCGCCAAGGGTGGCCTGGCCTCCACCGTACTGCTGTCGCTGATCCTGTGCTGGAACGAAGCCTTCTGGTCGTTGAACCTGACGTCATCGAGCGCCGCGCCGCTGACCGCGCTGATCGCCTCCTATTCCAGCCCCGAAGGCTTGTTCTGGGCCAAATTGTCCGCCGTGTCGACCCTGGCCTGCGCGCCGATCCTGATCTTTGGCTGGATCAGCCAGAAACAGCTGGTGCGCGGCCTGTCCTTTGGCGCAGTCAAATAATAATTCCACGCGGAGGGCCCATCATGGCCAACCTGAAAATCAAGAATCTGCAAAAAGGCTTCGAAGGTTTTTCCATCATCAAGGGCATCGACCTGGAAGTGAACGACAAGGAATTCGTGGTGTTCGTCGGCCCGTCGGGCTGTGGTAAATCCACGCTGCTGCGGCTGATCGCCGGCCTTGAGGAAGTCAGCGAAGGCACCATCGAGCTGGACGGGCGCGACATCACCGAAGTGACCCCGGCCAAGCGTGACCTGGCGATGGTGTTCCAGACCTACGCCCTGTACCCGCACATGAGCGTGCGCAAGAACATGTCGTTCGCCCTGGACCTGGCCGGCGTCGACAAGCAACTGGTGGAGAGCAAGGTCAACGAAGCGGCGCGCATTCTGGAGCTGGGCCCGCTGCTGGAGCGCAAGCCCAAGCAGCTCTCCGGCGGCCAGCGCCAGCGCGTGGCGATTGGCCGGGCGATTGTGCGTAACCCGAAGATCTTCCTGTTCGACGAGCCGCTGTCCAACCTCGACGCCGCCCTGCGCGTGCAGATGCGCCTGGAGCTGGCACGCCTGCATAAAGAGCTGCAAGCGACCATGATCTACGTGACCCATGACCAGGTCGAAGCCATGACCCTGGCCGATAAAGTCGTGGTGCTCAACAGCGGGCGCATCGAACAGGTCGGCTCGCCGCTGGACCTGTACCACCAGCCGGCCAACCTGTTTGTGGCGGGCTTTCTCGGCACGCCGAAGATGGGTTTTCTCAAGGGCAAGGTCACGCGTGTCGAAGGCCAGGGCTGTGACGTGCAACTCGACGCCGGCACCCTGATCAGCCTGCCGCTCAGTGGCCCGACCTTGAGCGTGGGCAGCGCAGTGACCCTGGGCATTCGCCCGGAGCACCTGGAAATCGCCACGCTGGGCCAGACCACCCTGACCGTTACCGCCGACGTCGGCGAGCGCCTGGGCAGCGACACCTTCTGCCACGTCATCACCGCCAACGGCGAGCCTTTGACGATGCGCATTCGCGGCGACATGGCCAGCCAGTACGGCGAGACGCTGCACCTGCACCTCGACCCGGCCCACTGCCATCTGTTCGACACCGAGGGCGTGGCCGTAGCCCGCCCCCTGCGCGCCGCCGCCTGATTTCGCGAGTATTACGCCATGAAGCTGAATAAACAGAACCTCACCCAGTTGGCGCCCGACGTGAAAGTGCCAGCCTATGCCATCGCCAGCACCTCCCAGGGCATTGCGCATATCGGCGTGGGTGGTTTCCACCGCGCGCACCAGGCGTTTTACACCGACGCCTTGATGAACACCGGCGAGGGCCTGGACTGGAGCATCTGCGGCATTGGCCTGCGGGCCGAAGACCGCAGGGCCCGCGACGACCTGGCCGGCCAGGATTATCTGTTCACCCTGTACGAACTGGGCGACACCGACGACACCGAAGTGCGCGTGATCGGCGCGATCAGCGATATGTTGCTGGCAGAAGACGGCGCCCAGGCCCTGATCGATAAACTGGCCGAGCCGGCCATCCGTATCGTCTCGCTGACCATCACCGAAGGCGGCTATTGCATCGACGACAGCAACGGCGAATTCATGGCCCACCTGCCGCAGATCCAGCATGACCTGGCGCACCCCGGCGCACCAAAGACCGTGTTCGGCTTTCTCTGCGCCGCGCTGACCCAACGCCGCGCCGCCGGCACTGCAGCGTTCACGGTGATGTCCTGCGATAACCTGCCCCACAACGGCGCCGTCACCCGCAAGGCCCTGCTCGCATTCGCCGCGCTGCACGATGCGCAACTGCACGACTGGATCGACGCCAATGTGAGCTTCCCGAATGCCATGGTCGACCGCATCACACCGATGACCAGCACCGCCCACCGCCTGCAACTGCATGATGAGCACGGCATCGACGATGCCTGGCCAGTGGTGTGCGAACCCTTTGTGCAATGGGTGCTGGAAGACAAGTTCGTCAACGGCCGCCCGGACTGGGAAAAGGTCGGCGTGCAGTTCACCGATGACGTGACGCCGTACGAAGAAATGAAGATCGGCCTGCTCAACGGCAGCCACCTCGCGCTGACGTACCTGGGTTTTCTCAAGGGTTACCGGTTTGTTCACGACACCATGAACGACCCGCTGTTCGTCGCCTACATGCGCGCCTACATGGACCTCGACGTCACGCCACACCTGGCGCCGGTGCCGGGCATCGACCTGACGGCGTACAAGCAGACCCTGGTCGACCGCTTCTCCAACCAGGCGATTGCCGACCAGCTGGAACGGGTGTGCTCGGACGGTTCGTCGAAGTTTCCCAAGTTCACCGTGCCGACCATCAACCGCCTGATTGCCGATGGGCGTGAGACCGAACGCGCGGCGCTGGTGGTGGCCGCCTGGGCCTTGTATTTGAAGGGTGTCGACGAAAATGGCGTGGCCTATACGATTCCCGATCCGCGTGCCGCGTTCTGCCAGGCGCTGGTCAGTGATGACGCCCTGATCAGCCAGCGTCTGCTGGGGGTTGAAGAGATTTTCGGCACGGCTATTCCCAACTCGCCTGCATTTGTGGCAGCGTTCGAGCGGTGTTATGTGAGCCTGCGTGACAACGGCGTCAGCGCGACCCTACAGAACCTCCTGAACAAACTGGCTTAAAACTGTGGGAGGGGGCTTGCTCCCGATAGCGGTATATCAGTCACAGATTTATCAACTGAACCACTGCTATCGGGAGCAAGCCCCCTCCCACATTTGACTGTGTTACCACTCCAACAATAAGACTGCTGAGCAAATCATCATGACCCAGCAAAACCTGTTCCTCGGCATCGACTGCGGCACCCAGGGCACCAAAGCCATCGTCCTCGACGCTTCCAGCGGCAAGGTGCTGGGCCTGGGCGCCGCCGCGCACACCTTGATCAGCGGCGCCAATGGCCGGCGTGAGCAACACACCCAGGAATGGCTGGACGCCTTCACCGATGCCACCCACCGCGCCCTGCAACAGGCCGGGGTGGACGGCCAGGACATCCTCGGCATCGGTGTTTCCGGCCAGCAACACGGCCTGGTGTTGCTCGATGCCCAGGGCCAGGTGCTGCGCCCGGCAAAGCTGTGGTGCGACACCGAAACCGCCGCGGAAAACGAGCGCCTGCTGCACCATCTGGGCGGCGAAAGCGGCTCGCTGGAGCGCCTGGGCGTGGCTATTGCGCCAGGCTACACGGTGTCCAAACTGCTCTGGACCCGTGAACAGCACCCGGACCTGTTTGCGCGCATCGCCCATATCCTGCTGCCCCACGACTACCTCAATTACTGGCTCACCGGCCGCGCCGTCGCCGAATATGGCGATGCCTCGGGCACCGGCTACTTCAACGTGCGCCGCCGTGAATGGGACGTGGCGCTGCTCGCGCACATCGACCCCAGTGGTCGTCTGCAGGCGGCGCTGCCCGAGCTGATTGAAGCCGATCAAGCAGTGGGCACGATCCTGCCGGCCATCGCCGAGCGGCTGGGCATCAACCCCAACGCGGTGGTCGCCAGCGGCGGCGGCGATAACATGATGGGCGCCATCGGCACCGGCAACATCGCCCCGGGGGTGATCACCATGAGCCTGGGCTCATCGGGTACCGTCTACGCCTTTGCCGACCAGCCCAACGTCAGCCCCCAGGCGTCGGTCGCCACTTTCTGCGCGTCCAGCGGCGGCTGGTTGCCGTTGATCTGCACCATGAACCTGACCAACGCCACCGGGGTGATCCGCGAGCTGTTCGAACTCGACCTGCAAGCCTTCAACGCCCTGGTCGAGCAGGCCCCCATTGGCGCGGACGGCGTAAGCATGCTGCCGTTCCTCAACGGCGAACGGGTGCCCGCCCTGCCCCAGGCCACCGGCAGCCTGCACGGCCTGACCATGACCAACCTGACCCGCGCCAACCTGTGCCGCGCGGTGGTCGAGGGCACCACCTTCGGCTTGCGCTATGGCCTGGACCTGCTGCGCCAGACCGGCCTGCAAAGCCTGCGCATCCGCTTGATCGGCGGCGGCTCGAAAAGCCCGCTGTGGCGGCAGATGGTCGCCGATATCATGAACACCGAAGTGGTCTGTACCGAACAGAGCGAGGCCGCGGCCCTGGGCGCGGCGATCCAGGCGGCGTGGTGCCAGTCCGGCGAATCCCTGGCCAGCCTGTGCGACAAATGCGTGAGTCTTGACCCGGCCAGCCGTACCGTGCCGGTGCCGGCCAACGTGAGCGCCTATCAACAAGCCTATGAGCGCTATCAACAGCTTGTGGCAATCCTTTAAGAGCGAGTGACTATGTATCTGGTGTGTGGTGAAGCGCTGTTCGATTTTTTCAGCGAGGAGGATGCCGACGGGCAGGCTGCCAAGCTCAATTACACGGCGATTGCCGGCGGTTCGCCGTTCAACGTGGCGGTGGGCCTGCGCCGCTTGGGAATCGAGTCCGGGTTCTTCGCCGGGATCTCCCATGACTACCTGGGCCGGCGCTTGCTACAGGTGCTCAAGGACGAAGGCGTGAGTGAAGATTTCCTGGTGCCCTTCGACGCGCCGACCACCCTGGCCATGGTGGCCGTGGGTGCCAATGGTTCACCGCAATACAGCTTTCGTGGCGAAGGCTGCGCAGACCGGCAACTGCAGATGACGCACCTGCCGCCCCTGGGTGATGAGATTCGCGGGCTGCATGTGGGCTCGTTTTCGCTGGTGGTACAGCCGATTGGCGACACACTGCTGGCGCTGGTCAAGCGCGAAAGCGGCAAGCGCCTGATCAGCCTCGACCCTAACGTACGGCTGAACCCGCAACCGGACATCCAGCTGTGGCGCGACCGTGTGACGGAGTTGGTCAAGCATGCGGATTTGATCAAAGTCAGCGATGAAGACCTGCACCTGCTCTACCCCGAGCAGTCCCCCGAAAGCGTGCTGCAAGGCTGGCTGCAACACCGCTGCCAGTTGGTATTTCTCACCCGTGGCGGCGATGGCGCCAGCGTGTTCAGCCGCCGCCACGGCAACTGGTCGCAACCGGCAATCGACATCGTGATGGCCGATACGGTCGGTGCCGGCGACACCTTCCAGGCGGCGCTGATCGCCTGGTTGACCGAGCACCGGTTGGACTCGGTCGAGGGGCTGCAACAGCTCAGCCGCGAACAGATCGACGCCATGCTCGGCTTTGCGATTCGCGCCGCGGCGCTGACCTGCACCCGCACCGGGCCGGACCTGCCTTACCGCAGCCAGCTCGGCTGAGCGCCCCACAGGCCATGCACTGCGTGGCCTGCAACCTTTTGTCAGAAATTTCACCGATGAACGAGGTGTGTGCTAGACCAAAGAGCAGCAGTAATAAAAACACAACGTAGGACACGTTATGACCAAGGTCTCAGGCTTTCCAACCCGAGCCGTTATTGCTGTCGGCATCCTTTCACTGCAGTACATCACCCCCCAGGCCGCGCATTCCGCGTGTGTCTTTACCCCAGGCCCCGGCGACGATACCTACGTCTGCGACAGCGGCACCAGCACCGCCGGACTCACCGATCTTCAGGGCAACAATCGTCTGTCGCTGCCCGCCGGTGGGACGGGAACCGTCAACGGCCCTGTCACGTTCGGCGCGGGCGAAGATCGAATCCGGATTGATGACGGCAGTATCCTGGGTGCTGTGCAACAAGGCCCCGGCATCGATGACTTCGTGATGAACGGCGGGCGAATTCCTTCTCTGGCCCAGGGCGATGGCCTCGACACCTTTCTGATAACCGGCGGCGTCATCGAAAGAGAATTCGTCGACGGTGACGTGGCGAGACAAACCGGCGGCACCATTGGCCGGGTCGACATGAAGCTGGACGATAACGTATACGAGATGACCGGCGGCGAGATCCTCGGCAACCTGGTCACCGGGTTCGGCAAGGACAGGATCGACATCTCGGGAACAGGCAGCGTAGGCGGCAACATCAGCACCAGCGGCGGCGATGACATCATCAGGGTGAGCGGCGGCGTGATCAAAGGTGAAATCCGCGCCAGTTTCGGCAACGACACATTCACCTGGCGCAACGGCGGTGAGATCCAGTCTTCAGTATTGATGGGCGATGGTGACGATACCGCCTTGCTCAGCGGCCTTACTGAAAGCCGGTTGGCCGCCACGCCGTCGATTGACGGTGGTCTGGGCAATGATCAGCTGACATTGGATAACACCACCTCCGGCAACGCTGCGCGCTATGTCGGCTGGGAGACGGTCAACCTCAATAACGCCTCGCGTTTTGAGTTGGCCGGTGACTTTTTCCTCGGCGACAGCACCAGCAACACCGGTACGTTCAACATCGATGGCAGCAGCACCCTGGCCGTGACGCAAGGCGCCATCCGGCCTTACATCACGGGCCAACTGGCCACGCTGAACAACGCCGGTACGATCGACATGACCACCGGCAGCGCCAGTGCCGGCGATGCGCTCACGGTGCATGGCAATTACGTGGGCAACAACGGTCAACTGTGGCTGCAAACCGTGCTCGGTGACGACACCTCCGCCACCGACAAGCTGGTGGTGTCCAACGGCACGCTCAGCGGCCATACCCAGTTGGCCGTGACCAACCTCGGCGGTGCCGGTGGCTTTACCCAGAACAACGGCATCGAGGTGGTCCAGGCCGTCAACGGCGCGGTCAGCAGCACGGATGCCTTCGCCCTCAAGGGCTCGGTGTCGGCCGGTGCCTATGAATACCGGCTGTTCAAAGGTGGCGTGACCGCCGGCACGGAAAACAACTGGTACCTGCGCTCCTCGGTAGTGGCCGTGCAGCCACCCGCCGTGCCGCCAGTGCCACCCACTCCGCCGGTGGTGGTGCCGGTTCCGCCGGTTCCGCCGATTCCGCCGGTGGTCGACCCCGATGAACCCCCGGTGGAGCCACCAACCGCGCAACCGGTCGCGCCGATCGAGCCCCCGGCGCCACCGCCGAGCCAAGTCGCGGCAGCCACTTCACCGCAATCGGCCGCCAGCAACCCGGCCGTGCCGACGGCGGTGCCCGGTGCCGAACCTATCGCGCTGTACCGTTTGGAAGTGCCGGTGTACTCGGTAGTGGTCCCCGCCGCGCAAGTCATAACCCGCATGGCCCTGGGCACCTTCCATGACCGCCAGGGCGAGCAAAGCCTGCTCAGCGAAACCGGCGCGGTGCCGGCGGGCTGGGCGCGGGCCTATGGCAGTGATTTCAACAAAAGCTGGTCGGGCACCGTATCGCCAAGCTTCGACGGCAGCGTCAAGGGCTATCAGGTAGGGCACGACCTCTACGCTGCGCACACCAGCGGCGGGCAACTGCAACGGTTTGGCCTGTTCGTCGGGCAGAGTCGCTTGAACGGCGACGTCAAGGGGTTTGCCGAAGGCTTCCAGGATCGGCGCTCGGGACGAGTCAAACTCGATGGCGACAATTTCGGCGCCTACTGGACCCTGACCGGCACCGAAGGTTGGTACGTCGATGTGGTCACGATGTTCACGCGCCTGGACGGTGAAAACAAATCCGACCGTGGCGTGAAGATGAACACCAAGGGCCACGCCCTGGCGCTGTCCGCCGAAGCGGGTTATCCGATCACCCTGTCCGAGCAGTGGGTGGTGGAGCCCCAGGTCCAGGTGATCCGCCAGACCATCGACCTGGACAGCCAGCACGACGGCATTTCCAAGGTAGCGTTCGATTCCCAGGAATACTGGACCGGCCGTGTTGGTGCACGCCTCAAGGGCCGCCAACTGGTGGGCAACACCCCCATCGAGCCCTACGTGCGCGCCAATGCCTGGCGTACGTTCGGCGGCAGGGACACGGTGACTTACGATGATGTGGACCGCATCAAGAGTGATCACAAGGCGTCCACCGCCGATGTGGGCGTAGGGATTGTCGCCCGATTGTCTTCAACGGTGAGCGTTTACCTGGCGGCGGACTACACCACCAACCTGGATGGCAACGCCCAGGAGGGCGTGAGCGGCAATGCCGGGGTGCGTATGAGTTGGTGAAGACCGTATGGTTTGAGGGCCTGGCAACTACCAGGCCCACAGGTCAGCATTGAACGAGGCACACCCTTAAAATCTGCGCCCTCCTGCTCGTTGCAGGACAGGCGTGTGGCTGTGCTTGAGGTCTTCACGCAGTTCAGCGATCAGGTTGCAAATGGCGCGGCTGCTGTCGAGTTTGTCGGCGTTTATACCCTTGACCTCCAAGTCCACTCGATCACGGTCGCGGTCGTCGTACACCCGGATCGTCAGTGAAGCGTCTTCGGCTTTGGTGCATTCACACCGCTTAGGCAGGAAACTTCCTTCAATAATGCTGCGAAGCTCTAGTTCCGAAAGCATGGCTAACCTCTCCTTTGTTGAGACTGCCAATGGTTTTATGAGTATCCGGCAGGCACTTGCCTGCCACGTCTTGCCGGCCCTGGAAGACGCCTACAGAAATAAGCCTACTCGGCAAAATCTCCTGCTGTTGTAACCATTCTTCATAAGCGCTGACGGCGCTTATATATGAAAAATCTGACTGTCTGCATCCTCGGCGAACCACTTCGATTAAACGTTTAACCCACAGGACGCGTGCGCAGGCCGGTTTTTCCAGCAACATATGGCAACCAATTCATCTGTCGTCGTTGGGTCGAGAGGGACTTACGCAAACCATACGAAACATATACGCTTTGTATATCAACCCAACACAGTGAAGCTTATGGGCATCGTCAAGATCACCGACCAACTGCACGAACAGCTGCGCCTGGCCAGCGCCGCGATGGACCGCTCCATCAACGCTCAAGCCGAGTTCTGGATCAAGATCGGCCTACTGGCTGAACTCAATCCCCACCTGCCCTACAACGAGCTGATCAACAAGCTGTTGCTGGACAAACCCGACCTGATCCGAGGGCGCAGCCAATGATCAAGACGCCACAGCAGCTGGTGGTCATGCGCGAAGCCGGGCGCCTGCTGGCCCAGGTGTTCAGCATGCTCGACACCTTTGTCGTCGCCGGCCGCTCCACTCTGGAGCTGGACAGCGCCGTCGAAACCTTCATCCGCCAGGAGCTCAAAGCCCGCCCGGCCAGTCTCGGGCAATATGACTACCCCTTCTGCATCAATACCTCGATCAACGAAGTGGTGTGTCACGGCATGCCCAGCGCCACGCAATTGCTCAAGGATGGCGACATCATCAATATCGACATCACCCTGGAAAAAGGTGGCTTTATCGCCGACTCCAGCAAGATGTACATGATCGGTAATGTCTCACCCAAGGCGCAGCGCCTGGTGGAGATGACCTTCGAGGCCATGTGGGCGGGCATCCGCCAGGTGCGGCCCGGCGCCCGCCTGGGTGATATTGGCCATGCGATCCAGCACCATGCACACACCAACGGCTATAGCGTGGTGCGTGAATACTGCGGCCACGGCATTGGCCGGGAAATGCATGAGGAGCCACAAATCCTGCACTTCGGCCGTCCCGGCACGGGGCTGGAGCTGCGTGAAGGCATGGTGTTCACCATTGAACCGATGCTCAATCAGGGCAGCGCGAAAGTGCGCAGCCTCAAGGACGGCTGGACGGTGGTGACCAAGGACAACAGTCTCTCGGCGCAATGGGAACACACGGTAGCGGTGACAGCCGATGGGTTTGAGGTATTGACGCTGCAAGCGTCCGCTTGAACTTCAAGCCACCTGCTTGATCCCGGCCTTGGCCTCCAGCTCACGCACCAGCGGCAACACGCGTTTGCCGAAGTACTCCACCTCTTCCTGGAAATGCAGGAAACCGGCCAGCACCAGGTCCACGCCCACCGCCTTGAGCGCCACGATGCGCTCGGCGATCTGCTGCGGTGTGCCGATCAGGTTGGTCTTGAAGCCGTCGTTGTACTGCACCAGGTCTTCAAAGCTGGACTTGGCCCAGTTGCCCTCGCCTTCCGGCGATGCCTTGCCGGCTTGTCTGGCCGCGTCACCGAAGGCGTTGACCGCTTCCGGGTCGGCTTTATCGATGATCTCGGCGAGCACGGCACGCGCTTCTTCCTCGGTGTCGCGGGCGATCACGAAGGCGTTGACGCCGACTTTGACCGAATGGTTATTCGCCGCCGCCTTGGCGCGGATGTCATCGACCTGGGCCTTGATGCCTTCCGGGGTATTACCGTTGGTGAAGTACCAGTCCGACACCCGCGCGGCCATGTCCCGCGCCGCCCGCGAACTGCCGCCCTGGAACACCTCGGGCTGGCCCAGCGGCTTGGGCTTGAGGGTGTAGTTGTTGAAGCGGTAGAAGTCGCCCTTGAAGGTGAAATCGTCCTGGGTCCAGATGCCTTTCAAGGCGCGGATGAATTCTTCGGAGCGGCGATAGCGCTCATCGTGTTCCAGCCAGGGTTCACCGATCGCCTGGAACTCGCCCTTGAACCAGCCACTGACGATATTCACCGCGATACGCCCGTTGGTGAGCTGGTCGATGGTTGCCAGTTGCTTGGCCGCCAGCGCCGGTTGCCACGGACCCGGCAGGATCGCGGCAATCACCTTGAGGGTGGTGGTCGCCGCCAGCAGCGCGTGGCTGAAGGCCACCGACTCGTGCTGGTTTTCGGCGCCGTAGCCGGCGGTGAAGCGGATCTGGGTCAGGCCATATTCGAAGCCGGCGGCTTCGGCCAGTTGCGCCAGTTTACGGTTGTAGTCGATGCCCCAGTGGGTACGTTGTTCGATCTTGCTGACCACCAACCCACCGCTGACGTTGGGCACCCAATAGGCAAATTTCACGGCTTGCTGACTCATTGAACAGTTCCTCGCACACAGGGATGTACCCAGGGCTTGAGCAGCAAGTGTGCCAGTCACGGTTAAACGCCGTGGCCGTGCGGGTTGCGGCGCAAAACCCAGGTTTGCACGGCGTGCCGCGACTGTCATGGATCGCTGCGCTTTGTCCAAACGCTGTTGCTGGAGCAACAGTGGCGGGCGTCCCCGCGCCGTAAACACGGGCCCGCGCGCCCGGCACGGAGTGTGCAACCACCCTGGGACTTGATCACTGCCCAGGAGCCCAACCCCATGACCGAGCAACACGTCATCAACCCGCTGTCCATCGGCGTCGACTACACCACCCTGGCCGAGCGTTTCCGTCCTATCTTCCAGCGCATCGCCGACGGCGCGGTTGAACGCGAGCACAGCCGCACCCTGCCCCATGAGCCGATCCGTTGGTTAAAGGAAGCCGGCTTTGGCGCGGTGCGGGTGCCGGTGGAATATGGCGGTGGCGGTGCATCCCTGCCGCAGCTGTTTGAACTGCTGATCGAACTCGCCGCCGCCGACTCCAACGTGCCCCAGGCCCTGCGCGGGCATTTCGCGTTTGCCGAAGACCGCCTGAACGCGCCGCCGGGCGCGGGGCGCGACCTGTGGTTCAAGCGTTTTGTCGACGGCGACCTCGTCGGCTGCGCCTGGACAGAAATCGGCGCTGTCGCAATTGGCGATGTGGTGACCCAGGTCAGCCCCAACGGTGACGACTGGGTACTCAACGGCGAAAAGTTCTACAGCACAGGCAGCCTGTTTTCCGACTGGATCGACGTGTACGCTCAGCGCAGCGACACCGGCGGCGACGTGATCGCCGCCACCCGCACCCGCCAGCCAGGCGTGGTGCAAAGCGATGATTGGGATGGCTTTGGCCAACGCACCACCGGCAGCGGCACCACGCGCTTTACCGATGCAGTCGTCGAAGCGCACAACGTGATCGACTTTGCCGAGCGCTTCAAATACCAGACCGCGTTCTATCAACTGGTGTTGCTGGCCACCCTGGCCGGCATCGGCCGCGCGGCGCTCAACGATGTGGCCCAACAGGTACGCAGCCGCAAGCGCATCTACAGCCACGGCAATGCCCCGCACGTCAGCCAGGACGCGCAGGTTCAACAGGTGGTCGGCGAAGTCGCCGCGCTGGTTTACGCCGCCCAGGCCAGTGCGTTGAAGGCCGCGCTGCCGGCGCAACGGGCTTATCTGGCACGTTTCGGTGGGGATGAGGTGGCCGAGCGCGAGGCCAACGTGGCGGCCGAGATCGAATCGGCGACGGCCCAGGTGGTGGTCTCGGAGCTGATCCAGCGTGCCACCAGCCAACTGTTCAACGCGTTGGGAGCCTCGGATGTGCGCCAAGGCAAGGCCCTGGACCGGCACTGGCGCAATGCGCGGACGGTGGCGTCGCATAATCCGCTGATCTACAAGGCGCGGATCGTCGGTGACTGGGTGATCAACGGCACTGAGCCGCCGTTTGTCTGGCAAATCGGCAACGGCCCGGCCAAGGCCTGAGGCCGGTTCCATATGTGGGAGGGGCTTGCTTCCGATAGCGGTGGGTCAGTCATGGATGTGTTGCTGACATCCCCTCATCGGGGCATAGGTATCTACACAACTTTTGGCGTGGCCTGAACCTGTGACGGCTCGGGAGCCGAAGCCTCTCTAACTGATGCTCCGCGACCTAAATGTGGGAGGGGGCTTGCTCCCGATGGCGGCCTGACAGCCGACCAGGATGTTGGATCAGAGCGAGTACATATCCGTTGCTGCGGTAACGGCTGCTATGGGTTCCGCCCTTACGGCGGCTCACTTTTGAAAAGCGCAAAAGTAAGCAAAACGCTCTTGCCCCACCACTCGGCACCTCGCTTAGGCTCGGTGTGCCCGTAATCCGACAGCGATTTGGGGGGCCGCCGCCCCGCGCCATCCATGGCGCGGGGCGGCTAAACCGGCATCCCTGCCGGTTTACCCCCCAAATCACTATCGAATTCCGGCCAGCGTGGTTTAACGGGGCGCCTAGATCAAAAGCAAGATCAAGAGCGGCTCGCTTCGCATCGTGGTTAGCGTAGGCTGCTGCTACACAGTTGTGTAGATACGTATGCTCATCGGGGGCAAGCCCTAATGCCAGTCAGTTAAGGCTTTTTGTAGGAACGAGGCGGGCGGCTAGCCCTTGCTCGCGAAAAACTCACAGGCACCGCGTTCATTCAGAAAGCACGCGTTATCGTTGACGTTTTTCGCGAGCAAGCTCGCTCCTACATACGGCGGTGTACGCTTAACTGACTGGCATTAGGGCAAGCCCCCTCCCACATTTGGAACGCGGGGCTTCAGTCAGAGAGGCTTCGGCTCCCGAACTGTCGCGGGACCGCGCCCCTCTTAGAACGCGAGTTTGTAGCCCACCGCCATCAACATCACCGCCAGGCACGGACGCAGCACCGCGTCCGGGATCCTGCCAGTCATGTGGCTGCCCAGGTAAATGCCCGGCAGCGAGCCCATCAGCAGAAAGCCCAGCAGGTGCCAGTCCATATTGCCCATGCTCGCATGGCCCAGGCCCGCCACCAGGGTCAGCGGCACGGCATGGGCGATCTCGGTGCCCACCAGGCGGCGCGTAGCGAGGAACGGGTACAGGATGAACAGTGCCACGGTACCCAGCGCGCCGGCACCGATGGAGGTCAGCGCCACCATGGTGCCAAGGACGACACCCGTTACTACGGTGAGCGCATTCAGGTTGCGCGGGCGCATGTGATAGTCGTCACCGGCATGGCGCTGGGCGAACGCCAGCAAGCGTTGCTTGAACAGGATCGCCAGGGCCGTCAGCAG
This sequence comes from Pseudomonas sp. R4-39-08, assembly GCF_003852275.1. NCBI lineage: Bacteria > Pseudomonadati > Pseudomonadota > Gammaproteobacteria > Pseudomonadales > Pseudomonadaceae > Pseudomonas > Pseudomonas sp. R4-39-08. The sequence goes on along the minus strand of NZ_CP027733.1, from coordinate 2,406,791 downwards.
CAACACCACACCCAGTGCCTGTTTGATCACCGCGTTCATGGCGCTGGGGTCGGTGTGCAGGCTGGCGAGGAACCACAGGGTCAGCAGCACCGCAGGCACACTGCCCAGGGTCAGCCAGCCGGTGATGGTCCAGTCGATGTTCCGGTTCTTGCTGTGCACCAGCACACCACCGGATTTGGTAATGGCGGCATACAACAGGTCCGTGCCAACGGCGGTGGCCGGGTTGATGCCGAACCACAACAGGATCGGCGTCATCAGCGAGCCGCCACCCACGCCGGTCATGCCCACGATAAATCCTACGATCAGGCCGGCAACCACGAAACCCACATTACCCACATCCATTACAGCTACCTGCGGCCTTATAAAATTCTGGCGGCAGGATAGCGATTTTTCTTATAACCACTTATATCAATATGATCTGACTTTATGCCTTTCCTGCTAATCGCCCGCAGGCATACGCTTGGGTCTGATACGCAAAGGCCACGGTGTCACGGCCCTTCAAGGCGGGATGGGTGTCGATCAGTTGCTGCAATTGCGCCGTGACGCCGGCTTTTTCTGCAGGAGGCAATGCGGCGATAAAGCTGACCGACAGGATGCGGTCCATGATCACTTCCTTCGGGCTGCCGACATGGTGATAGGCAAAGCAGGTCAGTTCAGGGGCGGAAAAATATTCACCGGTGAAGGCCTCGCGCCAACGTCCGCTATGAAAACGCGGGGTGTCGCCCTCGTAGGGGGTAATGATGGTCGTGATCGCAGCGATCCAGTCCACCGACTCATCGCGCACATTCCACACCAGCCCCAAACGCCCTTCGGGTTTGAGTACACGGTGGATCTGCGCCAGCGCCGCCTCGCTGGAAAACCAGTGGAAGGCCTGGGCGCAGACCACCGCATCGGCGCTCGCGGACGCCAAAGGCATGGACTCGGCCGTGCCATTGACCAGCCGTACGCCCGGCAGCAGCTTGACCAACTGGGCGCCCATTTCCAGCACCGGTTCGACGGCGACCAGCGTCGGCGCCAGGCTGCTGAGCAGGCGCGTGAACTTGCCGGTGCCGGCCCCCAGGTCGATCACGGTCGAGTGGGCATCGATGCCCAGCGCGTCGGCCAGCCAGCCGGTGAGTTGTCGCGGGTAGCCGGGGCGACCTTGCGCGTAAGTGCGGGCCTGGGTAGAGAAACCTTGCTGAGCGGACGCGTGGACACCAGTCATTGCCAATCTCTCTTCGGGTAAAGCGGGGGCCACAGTGTGCGCCGTCTCGCGGTTATTTTCTAATCGCTGCATCGACGGCAGGCAACCACACACGAAACCGCGCGCCGCCCAAGGGTGAAGCCTCGGCGGTCAAGCTGCCGCCCTGGGCTTGCAGGGCCCGCCGGCTGATGGCCAGGCCCAGGCCGAAACCACCGGTGGCGCGGTCGCGGCTACGGTCCAGACGGTAGAACGGTTCGAAGATGCGCTCGCGCTGGTCCGGCGGAATGCCGATGCCATCATCCTCCACGAAGATTTCACAGCCGTTGGGGCAGACCCTGACGCCGACCTGGATGCGCTTGTCGCAGTAGCGCGTGGCGTTGCGCAACAGGTTCTGCAGGGCGCGGGCGGTCAGGCGCGGGTCGAGGCTGAAGCGCTCCACGGCGCAGTCGAGCGCCACGTCGATAACGATCTCGGGGTTCTCCAGTTCATCGTCGACACTGCCCAATACGCTGTCGATGAATTCGTCGAGCACCACCTCCACGCGCTCCGGCTCCTGCGCCGGGTTTTGCAGGCGGCTGTAGGAAAGCAACTCCAGCACCAGCTCGTCCAGCTCACGAATATGCGCCACCAGGCTTTGCAAGCGCTCCCGGCTGGCCGCAGGCAAGTCCTCTGCCAGCGCCAGGGCCAGGCCGAAATCCAGGCGGGTCAGCGGCGTGCGCAGTTCATGGGACACCGCGTTGAGCAGGTCGCGCTGTTGATTGAGCAGGTGTTCGATGTCGTCGGCCATGGTATCGAACACCGAGGCGAGGCTGCCGATGCTGGAGCTGGCGGGAATCAGCGTGCGCTCGGCCAGGTTGCCCCGCCCCAATTGCGCAGCGGTGCTTTTCAAGCGCTCCAGGTCGCGCCAGTGCGGGCGCAGCCACACCAGCAGGCAGGCGAGCAGCGCCGCGACGATCAGCACGTTGATCGCCCAATACAGCACGTTCATGTCCAACGGATCGGGCGGTACCGTCAGTTTGACCACGAATTGCTCGTTGATCGGCGAGCTGATTTCCTCCATCCAGCCCCACTCCCCCAGGCGCACCACCGATTTGCCCTGTTCCAGCAGTTTTTCTTCCGCCGGGGTATAGCGCGCATCCTGGCGCAGCAGCAATTGCACCTTCAACGGCGCAAAATCGCGGCCCAGCTGCTCGGTGACCTGTGACCAGCGCTCCACCGGTGCGCGCACGTATTGCTTGACGATCAGCTTCTGCTGGCCGCGGGTCTGCTCGATGTTGTAGTTCATGTAACGGTGTTCGAACAGCTGGATCACCAGGGAGGGGATCAAGTAGATCGCCGCGCTGTAGGTGACGATGGTGATCAGGTAGAGGCGCAGCAGGACTCGAAACATGGCTCAGCATTCCCACTCGGAACGGCTGAACAGGTAGCCCTTGCCCCACACGGTCTTGATCTTGCGCGCTTCGCCGGCGTGGTCGTCGAACTTGCGGCGCAGCTTGGAGATGGCCACGTCCACCGAACGGTCGGTGCCATTGAATTCGATACCGCGCAGGCGCTGCAGGATCTGGTCGCGGCTGAGTACTTCACCGGCATGTCGCGCCAGCACCACCAGCAGGTTGTACTCGCCGCTGGACAGCTCCACCGCCTGCTCGCGCCAGGTCACGGTACGCTCGCACAGGTCGATGCACAGGTTGCCCATGATGATGCGGTCGCTGGCCACCTGGGGTTCCGAAAGGCTGCTACGGCGCAGCAAGGTGCGCACACGGGCGAGCAGCACCCGTGGCTCGCAGGGTTTGGTCACATAATCGTCGGCGCCCATTTCCAGGCCCAGGACCTGGTCGTGGCTGTCGTCACGGGCGGTGAGCATCAGGATCGGCAGGCCCGCCGAGTCGGCGCGCAGCAGGCGGCAGACCTGCAGGCCGTCGAGGCCGGGCAGCATCAGGTCGAGGATGACCAGGTCCGGCGGGTTCAGGCGCGCGCGTTCGCGCACCTGGTCGCCCCGGCTGAGCACGCTGACGTGGTAGCCATTGCGTTCCAGGTAGCTGGCAATCAGCTCGGAGAGCGCGGCGTCGTCTTCCACCAGCAGGATATTGGGCATGAAGGTGTTTCCAGAAAATACAATGATAAGTCGTACGCAAACCCCATGTGGGAGGGGGCTTGCTCCCGATGAGGGAGTGTCAGTAATACATCTGTGACTGACACACCGCCATCGGGAGCAAGCCCCCTCTCCCACATTTGGTCTTTGTTGTCAGCGAGGTTGTGCAAGGATATACGCCCCCGAGGCCAAGCGCCCCGGCCCTTACATTTCTTCACAGACGCACTACACAGCTTCACAGCACCACGGCGCAGGTGACCTTAGGATGCGCCAGTCAATATTGGGATAAGAGCATGTCGAAGAATCTGTTTGCGCCGTTTTGCCTGTTGGCGCTCACCCTGGCGCTGAGCGCGTGTGACAACTCCACAGCCGAGGCGCCGCAAGTGCCCCTGGCCAAAGTGCGCATCGAGACGCTGCAGGCCAAGCCCCTGTCCATCACCAGCGAATTGAGCGGGCGCATCGCTGCGCCGCGTATGGCCGAGGTGCGCGCACGGGTCGCCGGGGTGGTGATGCAACGCGTCTTCAACGAAGGCCATGACGTGAAACAGGGCGACGTGCTGTTTCGCATCGACCCGGCCCCGTTCAAGGCCGACCTCGACAGCGCCCAGGCCAACCTGAGCAAAGCCGAGGCCAATGCGTTCCAGGCGCGCCTGCAGGAGCAGCGTTACAGCCAGTTGGTGGAAGGCAACGCCATCAGCGGCCAGGAGTACGACAACGCCCGCGCCGCCCTGCGCCAGACCAACGCCGAGGTCGCCGCCAACAAGGCCGCCGTCGAGCGGGCCCGGTTGAACCTGGGTTACGCCACGGTGACTGCACCGATTTCCGGGCGCATCGGCCGTGCGCTGGTGACCGAAGGCGCCCTGGTCGGCCAGAACGAAGCCACGCCGCTGGCGATCATCCAGCAACTGGACCCGATCCACGCCGACCTCACTCAGTCGACCCGCGAGCTGAATGACCTGCGCCGCGCCTTTCGCGCCGGTCGCTTGCAGCAGGTCGGCCAGGACCAGGCCAAGGCCAGCCTGATCCAGGATGACGGCAGCCTGTACCCGCTGCCGGGCAAACTGCTGTTCGCCGAGATCAGCGTCGACCCGGGCACCGGGCAGATCATTCTGCGCAGCGAATTTCCCAACCCGGACCTCGACCTGCTGCCCGGCAGCTTCGTGCGGGTGCGCCTTGAACAGGCCATCGACCAGCAAGGCCTCAGCGTGCCGCAGCGCGCCATCACCCGCGACAGCGCCGGCATCCCGATGGTGCTGTTGTTGGACAGCGAGCAAAGCGTGCGCCAGCAGCCGGTGGAGTTGGGCGCAGTGATCGACGATCGCTGGGTGGTCAGCAGCGGCCTCAAGCCCGGTGACCGCATTGTCGTCGAGGGCCTGCAACACGCGCGCCCCGGTGAAAAAGTTGAAGTGGACGACAGCCCGCTCGTAAAGGAATAACCCGCCATGCCGCAGTTCTTTATCGACCGCCCGATTTTCGCCTGGGTGGTGGCCCTGTTCATCTTGCTGGCCGGCTTCCTGGCGATCCCGCAATTGCCGGTGGCCCAATACCCCAACGTCGCGCCGCCAAAGGTAGAAATCTACGCGGTGTACCCTGGCGCTTCGGCCCAGACCCTGGACGAAAGCGTGGTCAGCCTGATCGAGCAGGAGCTCAACGGCGCCGATCATTTGCTGTATTTCGAGTCCCAGAGCAGCCTCGGTTCGGCGACCATTACCGCCACGTTCCAGCCGGGCACCAACCCGGAAATGGCCCAGGTGGATGTGCAGAACCGCTTGAAGGCGGTGGAGCCGCGCCTGCCGCAAGCAGTGACGCAACAAGGCTTGCAGGTGGAGAAAGTCTCGGCCGGCTTCCTGCTGCTGGTCACGCTGACATCCAGCGACGGCAAGCTCGATGACGTGGCGCTCAGCGATTACCTGGCGCGCAACGTGATGAACGAACTCAAGCGCCTGGACGGGGTGGGCAAGGCCCAGCTGTATGGCGCCGAGCGCGCCATGCGCATCTGGATCGACCCGCAGAAGCTGATCGGTTTTAACCTCACCCCGGCCGACGTGAATGCCGCCGTCAGCGCGCAGAATGCCCAGGTGTCGGCGGGCAGCATCGGCGACCTGCCGGGCACTAACACCCAGGAAATCACCGCCGCCATTCTGGTCAAGGGCCAACTGTCGACGCCGGCGGAGTTCGCCGACATCGTGCTCAAGGCCAACCCTGACGGCTCCACCGTGCGCATCGGCGATGTGGCACGGGTCGAAGTCGGCAGCCAGGAATACCAGTTCTCCACACGCCTGAACGGCAAACCGTCCACCGCCGTCAGCGTGCAGCTGGCGCCGGGGGCCAACGCGCTGAACACCGCGACCCTGGTGCGGGCGAAGATGGACGAACTGTCGCGCTATTTCCCGGCCAACGTGGAATACAAGATCCCCTACGACACCTCGCCCTTCGTCAAAGTCTCGATCACCAAGGTGGTCTACACCTTGCTTGAGGCAATGGCGCTGGTGTTCGCGGTGATGTTCCTGTTCCTGCAGAACGTGCGCTACACCTTGATCCCCACGCTGGTGGTGCCGATTGCGTTGATGGGCACCTTTGCCACCATGCTGTTGCTGGGTTTTTCGATCAACGTGCTGACCATGTTCGGCATGGTGCTGGCGATCGGCATCCTGGTAGACGATGCGATTGTGGTGGTGGAGAACGTCGAACGGATCATGGCCACTGAAGGCCTGTCGCCCAAGGAGGCGACGAAAAAGGCCATGGGCCAGATCACCGGCGCCATTGTCGGTATCACCCTGGTGCTGGTCGCGGTCTTCCTGCCGATGGCGTTCATGCCAGGCTCGGTGGGGGTGATCTACCAGCAGTTCTCGTTGTCGATGGCCACCTCGATCCTGTTCTCGGCCTTTCTGGCCCTGACCTTGACGCCAGCGCTGTGCGCCACCTTGCTCAAGCCGATTGCCCAGGGCGAGCATCATGCCAAGGGCGGCTTTTTCGGCTGGTTCAATAAACGCTTTGAACAGCTCACCGACCGCTACGAAGGCTGGGTGGCCTATGCGCTCAAGCGCAGCGGCCGTTACCTGCTGATCTACCTGGTATTGCTGGTGGGCTTGGGGCTGCTGTTCAGTCGCCTGCCCTCCTCGTTCCTGCCGGTGGAAGACCAGGGCTACACCATCACCGATATCCAGCTGCCACCGGGCGCCAGCAAAAACCGCACGGTGCAGGTGGCCGAGCAGATCGAGGCGCACAACGCCAGCGAGCCGGGGGTGGGCGATACCACCATGATCATGGGTTTCAGTTTCTCCGGTTCCGGGCAGAACGCGGCGCTGGCGTTCACCACGCTCAAGGACTGGTCTGAGCGCGGCAGCGATGACTCCGCGGCGTCGATTGCCGACCGCGCCAACATGGCTTTCAGCGGGCTCAAGGATGCGATCGCCTATGCGATCCTGCCGCCGCCGGTAGACGGCCTGGGCACCTCCAGCGGCTTCGAGTTCCGTCTGCAGGACCGTGGCGGCGTCGGCCATGCGGGGCTGATGGCTGCGCGCACCGAGCTGCTGGAAGCTGCCGGGAAAAGTCCGGTGCTGGTCAACGTGCGCGAAAGCGCCCTGGCCGAAGCGCCGCAGGTGCAGCTGGAAGTGGACCGCAAGCAGGCCAATGCGCTGGGAGTATCGTTCGCCGATGTGGGCAATGTGCTGTCGTCGGCCATCGGTTCGGCCTACATCAACGACTTCCCCAACCAGGGCCGCATGCAGCGTGTGGTGGTGCAGGCTGAAGGCGACCAGCGCAGCCAGGTGGCGGACTTGATGAAGATCAACGTGCGCAACAACGCCGGGAAGATGGTGCCGTTGTCTGCCTTTGTCGAAGCCAAATGGACCCAGGGCCCGACGCAATTGACCCGCTACAACGGCTACCCGGCCATCGCCATCAGCGGCGAAGCGGCGCCGGGCCACAGTACCGGCGAGGCGATGGACGAAATCCAGCGCCTGGTCAGCCAGTTGCCGGCGGGCCTGGGCCAGGAATGGACGGGGTTGTCGTTGCAGGAACGTTTGTCCGGCTCCCAGGCGCCGTTGTTGCTGGGCCTGTCGCTGTTGATCGTGTTCCTGTGCCTGGCGGCCTTGTATGAGAGCTGGTCGATCCCGACCTCCGTGTTGTTGGTGGTGCCCCTGGGCGTGCTCGGCGCGGTGGTGGCCGTGAGCCTGCGCGGCATGCCCAACGATGTGTTCTTCAAGGTCGGCTTGATCACCATCATCGGTTTGTCGGCGAAGAACGCGATTCTGATCATCGAGTTCGCCAAGGACCTGTACGAGCAGGGTGAAGATCTGATCGACGCCACCTTGAAGGCGGCGCGGCTGCGCCTGCGCCCGATCATCATGACATCGCTGGCGTTCATCCTCGGCGTGGTGCCGCTGGCGATTGCCACCGGTGCCAGCTCGGCGAGCCAGCAGGCGATTGGTACGGGGGTGATCGGCGGGATGATCACCGCGACATTGGCGGTGGTGTTCGTGCCGGTGTTCTTTGTGGTGGTGATGAAACTGGTGCGCAAGCGCCACACGGCAGATTAAGCTTTTTGTAGGAGCGAGGCGGGCGGCTAGCCCTTGCTCGCGAAGAACTCAGGGCCTGCGCGTTTATTCAGACAGAACGCGTTGGCTGGACGTTTTTCGCGAGCAAGCTCGCTCCTACAGGGGTTATCGATCAAGTTCATGATCAAGTACAACCGAATAAGCTATGGTGCTCACTACTGCCTATTGTGAGTCGCCATGCCCTTCCTCGCCCGCACCCACCCTCGCCTCTCAGCCGCCGCCGTGCTCGGCCTCGCCGTGGGCATCCTGGTACCCGCCGATACGCTGGCCAGTAAAATTTTGATCGGCTGGAACGCCGGGGTCTGGACCTATCTGGTGCTGATGCTGTGGCTGACCAGCCGTGCCAAGGCAGAAGATGTGCAGCGCATCGCCGAGGTCGAGGACGAAAACGCCGGCCTGGTGCTGTTCACGGTGTGCATCGCCGCCATCGCCAGCCTGGCCACCATCACCTTCGAGCTGGTCGGCAGCAAAGACCTGGCGCCCACCGAACGTCTGTTGCACTACAGCTTCACCGGCTTGACGGTGATCGGTTCATGGCTGTTGATCGGGGTGATTTTCAGCGTGCACTACGCCAGGCTCTATTACACCTGGAACGGCAAGGAGCCGGCGCTGCGTTTTGCCGAAGGCTTGCTCACGCCCAACTATTGGGACTTCCTGTATTTCTCCTTCACCATCGGCGTGGCGGTGCAGACGTCCGATGTGGGCGTCGCCACCCGTGGCTTGCGCAAGGTGGTGCTGGGGCAATCGTTGATCGGTTTTCTGTTCAATACGGCGATTCTGGGGTTTTCGATCAATATTGCCGCAGGCCTGTTTGGCTGAGTTGCACAAACCTTCTAGACGCCTGGCCGCCCTTGGGCGCTAATGGCATTACACATTCATCCTCGGTGTTGTATGGCCGCGCACAATTGGATCGACCTGTCCCAGGACGCCGACACCGGCATCGAGACCCTGCGCGCGCATTTCCAAGGCCATGCCTACGACCCCCACTGGCACGACAGCTACCTGATCGGTGTGACCGAACAAGGCGTGCAGCAATTCAATTGCCGCCGTGCCCGCCACAACAGCGTGCCCGGCCAGGTGTTCCTGGTGGAGCCCGGCGAGCTGCATGACGGCGACGCGCCCACGGCGGACGGTTTCACGTACCACATGCTCTACCTCGACCCGCACTGGCTGGCACGGGAAGTGAGCGCGGTATTCGAAGAGGCACCGGTCAACAGCCAACTGAGTTTCGTCAGCACCTTGACCAACGATCCGCGCCTGGCCCTGGCCACCAGCCAGGCCTTTCAAACCTTGCACAGCGGCGAACTGCGCATTGTGCGGCAACGCGCCATGGACCAATTGCTGGAGCGCCTCACCGGCCACCTCTACTGGCGCATCCGCTACCGCGAGGACCCGCGATTGCCGCAGGTGGCGCACAAGGCCAGGGAATACCTGCATGCCCATCTGCACGCAGACATCGGCATGGACGAACTGGCTCTGGCCTGCGGTGTCGACCGCTTCCGCCTCAGTCGCGCCTTCAAGAGCGCGTTCGGCCTGCCGCCTCACGCCTATCTGGTGCAACTGCGCCTGGCTCGCGCTCGGCATTTGCTGGGCAAGGGCGAGCAACCGGCGGATGTGGCGATGGCCCTGGGTTTTGCCGATCAGAGTCACCTGGGCCGCTGGTTCGTGCGCGCCTACGGCCTCACGCCCGCCGCGTACCGCAGGCGTTGCTCAAATGTTCCAGACAGGTAGCGTTCAGGCCTGTGAAGATCGGCTCCATCAATCGATTGTTGGGAGTCGCCCGCCATGTTGCCGTTTATCCTGTTTGCCTTTGTCGCCTCCATCACCCCGGGTCCTACCAATATCCTGGTGCTGAGTAACAGCGCACGGTATGGCTTTAAGGCCGCACTGCCGATCATCCTCGGCGCCTGCCTGGGTGCAGCAGGCATTGTGCTGTTGGTGGGCTCCGGTGTGGGCCAGTCACTGGTGTATTTGCCCAAGGTACAAAGTGCGATGCAGTGGGCCGGCGTGGCCTGGCTGAGCTATCTCGCCTGGCAGATTTTCAGCGCGCCAGTGGAGGCCTTGGACGTACAGTCAGCGCAAAAGCGGCTGGGTTTCAGCGGTGCCGCCAGCCTGCAATTGATCAACCCCAAAACCTGGATGATGGCGCTGGCAGTGGTCAGTGTATTTGCGGGTAATGGTGCAGAGCGCCAGAGCCAGGTAATGACCCTGTCGATGGTTTTTTTCCTGATTTCCTTGCCATGCCTGGCAACCTGGGCCGTGCTGGGTGCGGGCTCAAGCCAGTTCCTGCGTTCGCCAAGTGCCATGCAACGCTTCAACCGCTGTATGGCCCTGCTTCTGCTGGGTTCGACCTGGCTGAGTGTAGTGATCTGAATGTAAAAAAAAGGGGGAAGCCATAGCTTCCCCCTGTTCAATCGAACGACAACTTCAGAAGTCGTACCGCACGCCGAAGTTGACGCCCCAAGGCTGGTCGATCTTCTTGCCCTGGCTGGTTTCGAAGTCGGCATGCAGCTTGACGTTCTCCGATACGGCCATGGCTACACCGGCCGCCAGCTCGATGCGCGAGCCGGACAGGTCGTTGTTGAAGCTCTGGTCGTTGATGAACACCTTGTTGCTCTGGTCAAACTCGTGGGCGACCGCAGTACGCAAGTAAGGCTGCAGGATACCGCCGCTCTCCAGTTGGATGTTCTTGCCCGCAGTCACACCCAGCTTACCGACCACCGAACTGGAACGATCACCCTTGGCGTGCAACCCATTGGTCAGGTCGTAGCTTTGCGCCTGGGTGATGGTGGCCGACAATTGCCCATAAGGCTCGACGAAAAAGCCGTCGTCCAGCTTGATATGGCGACCGAACTCAGCCGAGGCGCCCACGGCGTTTTGCGCGTAGTTGCCTTTGGCTTTCTTGCCATCGCTCATGGTCACATTGTTGTCGGTGTGCAACCGGTTGAGCTTGGCCACACCGTCGAAGTACAGACCGCTTTCAGCGTCCATCCAGGTGGCATAACCGCCCACATAGTAGCTCTTGACCTCGCCGCTGCTGCCACGGTTCAGGCTTAGATCGGAGACGCTGTGACCGGCCATCATACCGGCGATCCACTGGCCGTCCCCTCCGGACAACGGCGCGTCGGCACCGATGGTGAAGCCCTTCTGGTTTTGCGTGTAGCCCGCACCGTTCTTGTTGGCCGCCACATTGAATTTGTTGCCGTAGCTGCGCATCCACATACCGTTGCCCGCGCCTTCGCTGAAGCGCAATTCGCCCATGCGCGTACGCAGGATGCTCATCTCGCCATACAGCACGGTCGGCGCGCTGTTGAACAAGGCCAGCACCGAGTGGGCGGTAGTACTGGTGCCGCGACGAGAGGGGTCGAGCAGCCAGTCGGTACCTTCTTTCTTCAAGCCGTAATCATAGGCGCCAATATCAACGGTGCCGCCCGCCAGGGCGAACTGCGCATCACCGCCTTCGGTGTGCACCACCTTGATAGGCTCGCCCTTGGCCAGTTCGGACCCGGTGGCCGCCAACAGCAGGCTGTGGTTACCTTCGGCCTTGCCCTGCACGTTGAGGAAGTCGGTCTGGTTGGTGGAAAAGTCGGTGTGCATGACGAAGGTGCCGTTACCGTCCAGGCTCTTCACATCCAACTGGTAGAACTCATTTGGCCCGCCGAAGGTCACAGCACCGCCGCCCATCTTCAAGGCGTCGACATTGCTGTCGCCGACCAGCACCCAGTTGGACGCTTCGTTCACACTCAACTCGGCGACGTTTTTCAACTGGCCGGTCAGCCAGGCTCCGTTGTTGAGTTGCACCTTGGCATGACTGCCCTCTTCCACCACCACGTCGCCGAACAGTGAGCTGTTATCCACGTTCATGTTCGCGGTGGAACCACCGGTCACTTCCAGGATATTGCCGTTGTCGCCGGTCAAGGTAGAACCATTGAGGACCTTGATGTCGGCATCAGTCGCACCATACTCATCCCCCATCACTAACAGTGCCGCGCCGTTACGACCCTCGACATGGGAACCGTCCAGCACCAGGCTGCTTGAGTTCTTGTCGCTCGCCTCGTAGCGCAGCTCCACGCCATTCTGGCCGCCGACGATGCGACTGCCGCTGGCTGTCGCACCGGCACCCAGCAGCCGGACGCCCACGCCGGTTTCATCCGTCGCAATCACGTCCGAATTGATGAAGTTCAATTGGCTGAACGCCGAAGCAATCGCGCCCATGGTGGTGCCCGTAACGGTGCTGCCGGACACATTTACGGTCGAGCCGTTCGACGTCAGAAAATTGCGGCCCGCACTGATCCCTACACCGCCTTGGTTGGTGACCGTGCTGTTGTTGATGTCTGCGGTGCTACCGGTCAAATGAATCGCATAGGGAGAAGAACTACGCGCTTGAACTGTCGCGCCATTCAAGGTGATTTTCGAGCCACCGGACGCCTGGATTTCTTGTGCAATGGTGCCTTCATTCAGCGTCATCCTCGATCCGACCACTTGGGATTGACGCAAGGTGGCCCCGTTAGAAATCAGGTGAGAGTCCCCCGTGACATACCAGTTGTCGACGTAATAGCCCGCCCCAATCGTGCGTTCCTGCCCTTGAGACACTTCCTGTCGAGCCTCGGCAACCGAAGTACCGAGTATCAGGAACCCCATGGCGGGTGCCTGGATGGCAATGGCCAAAGGGTGTTTTCTAAAAAAAGCATTCATTCTCATTTTGCGCGCATACCCGTGAAGAACCTTCCCATCAGGGAACGAATTGACCGGCACCAAGCAAGGCAGGGGCAGGCCGTGACGGAGCGCAGATTAAGAAATAGGGAGGAAGGGGTATGTAGGACTTGTCCTAACCAAAGCAGCCAAAATCGCAGCGTCGAGCAACGCAGGCTTGAAGAAGACCCATTGCAGGTCCTCTTCAAGCCCAACCTGTTAAGCCCAGGTGGTTCCGTCGCAATAGGTTGGCGTTGAGCCCGACAGATACGTACGCACCAAGGCTAGTGTTTCGATAGAGCTCACCGGACTGGGACCTGCAATGGGTACCAAATACTTGATACGTACGGAGCCGGCAGAAAGGCTCGCCGCGTTGATAGGTTTGATGAATGTACTACCCGGTCTGACAGCAACTCTGAAACCTGTAACCACTTCGCTGCTATTGACCGTGTGAGTAAACGTATCCGAAGCTGCGGAAATTGGCGTCAGTCCTGCGTCATCGCTGAATGCCATCCACTCTAAAGGAATGACCATTCCCTCAGTAATGAGAGGATGGGGCGGTACGAAAACCATCAGGGTATCACTTGGCTGTGGAACCGCAGAGCAGCCGATGATGACCTGCCCGGTTGGTGTGGTGATGGCACCGACCACCGAAGGCTGCTGGAATGTAATGACATTGGCCGAGACATCAATACCTTGCACCAATGAATAGTTGGCGTTGATGCTAGTCGTCGTGACGATTCGATACTGCAATGGAATCCCAACGCCGTTGCCTTGCCTGGAAATGAATGGCCATGGCACATGCATAGGAATGACATCACCCGGGTTCGCCGTAGTGTTATCAACCGCAACACTGTCAACCCGCTCGCCCCCATAATACAGTTCAATTGTGAAGGGTCCGGCTGAAGGCAAGGGCGCGGCACTCCACAAAGTCACCGCGACCGGCGCGTCCTGCTGCGCGTCACGTGGGTCCAGCGCATTCGGCAATGCCGAGACGGGCCCCGTCAATACAGGCGCGGGCAGATTGGGGTTGTTCAAGTCAGGCTCGGCAGGGTTGACCGGGCCGGGCGCGAACAGGTATAGCTCGATCACCGCAGCCGTGAGCACCCAAGTGAACACACCGCCACGCTCAACGGCATATTCTACCGTCAATGCGATAGGCCCGTTGCTCGAACCATATAAGATGCGCAGTACCGGGTAATCCACCGGGAAATTATAAGGAAGCGCAGTGGATCCCAGCGGGATGGGACCGACCTGCTGATTACCGTGCAACGTGGTCAGGCGCACGTAAAGGTTGTCTTTACTGCGATCCGGGACATAGTTGGGGATAATCACATCCATTCCCGACGCTGCAGCCGCATCCATCCGGTCGATCAGGCGATCGCCGACCCCCGTAAGGCTCAATGCCAACCTGACGCCCGGCGTCTGAAGGACCGGAGCAGGCATGATGGCAATGACCACCGATAACCCGAGCGAAGGCAGAATGCTGGGGTTGCCGGAAGCGTCGCGTAACCGGTAATAAAGGCTTCGAGCGCCTTCCCACTTCTTCGCTTGATCCAGGGTGAGTACCACGACTTCATCGGGAAACACCGGGCCTGATGCAACGACATCCCCGACAGGCCCATCCAGCAATTCCCATGTGTCTCCCGGCTGTGCATCAAAGGCGTCATAATTGGGAATTGGAAATCTTGCCTCATTGCCGTTATCGGCAAAATATTTGGCATCCAGCGGCCCGGAGTGCCCGACCGGCATCGACAACGGTCGCGGAGCAATACCGGCAGTCTGGTAGGGCCCGGTTCGATCGACAATAAACGTGACCGTATAGGAACCCGAGATATTAGTGCCGAAGGTATTGGTCACCTTATAACTGTACGAGTGAGTGCCTTCAGTTAGTTCAATCTCAGCTATCCGGGCCACATACGGTCCTGCCGTACGATGCACGTCTTGGCCAATATAGCCGGTCTCGAAGTTACCTGTGTCATCAATATAATTATCTCGAGTGGCAGGATCCGCCGGGGACGGGACAGGTAACCACGCTGGAATGTCCAGGAGTAGATCCTGATCCACCGCAGCGCGGGTCAGCAAACCAGGATAAAGGGTGTTATCAACATACCCGCGCGGCACTGCCGCAGGCAGCGAAATGGGTATATTGTCTGCCAGTTTGCTCTTTTGAATGGCGAAAGGGCCTAGTTTCTTTTTCATATCAAGTCACTCACCGTAGTCATATGCACCCGTGTTGAAATACTCGCCGCCTTGAGGCGAGCCTGTAATACGGATAACCCAGCGCATGCTTAACGTATTGAGAACCAGCAATGAAACATGCCATACAACACCCAAACAGCCGTTGGCATAGCGTCGAATCATTCCGCTTTATACTGTTGTGGCCGACCACTCACCCGCGCGTGTCATCCACCGCTGCAGGCAACCATTGCAAGTCCTTACCATCGCAAAAGCCGGGATCTCCAGGCTGGCAAGGGTAATTGCCGCCAGGTGACTTTCGATCTATACGTACGCGCCCTTCCGGACCCTCACTGGACTTGCCCAACAACGCGCCATTTCGATAGACGAAATATTTTGCTGTCGCGGACGCAAAGTCACGCATCGGCTCAATTTTAGTCTCCCAAGGCAACACGACTATCTCGGCCCCATTAATAAAATGTTCGGATATCAACGTTAAGCTGCCTTTAAATTCGGTGCCGATGATAGGGTCCGACCAGTTGTTAGCCCTGAACCCCTGCCAAAAAAAATCGATGACATCGCCAACGTCCATCGGTGCCACAACAGGCACTTTCCACCGAACCCCGTGACAGATCGCAGGGCGTGAGGCACAGGTCAGATAAGGAACACTCCCATGCAACGTGTGCTTTATTTCCGGGTCGGGAAAATCGATCAAGGGGTCAACGTGAACATTGACCAACGTGTCTGGGGCCAGTTGTTCATTCACGCCGTTGCTGGTGGTGTAATGAACCGGCAGTCCAGGGTGATTGCCCTCTTCCACAACAAGGCTGCCGGATACATCCGGCACAAACCTGATTAATTGATCATAGACATCGCCTGGCTGGACCGTGTAATAGGCCACCGGCCCTCTATTGCCCCAGTACAGTGAAAGCACTTGGCCCGGTTGCGGGTCCATATAAAGTCGCACCCATACACTGGCACCAGCGATTCGGTCGCGCAAATCCAGCTCATTGAACAACCCCGACCCATTGCCGAACACCTGCACCTTGGTCAGTGAAGCGTTAAGCAACGCGGGGGCATTGGCATGGTCCTGGCCTGCAATCGTGAAGTCTGTCTCGAACGAACGTACCGGTGATGGAAAAGGGGGCCGGCCCGCTCGACGTATTTCGTATTGCACAGGTACCGACTCACGCATCAGCGGGCCCGGTATACGCAAAATTGACCAGGGGACAGTCACGGTAAATGGAAAACCAGTGATCGGCGTTTCCGCAACCGGTCGCCCGTGCCAGAGGACCACCACGGCGTCGCCTGGGGCGTATCCGTCGTATTGCGTCGGAATAACGACCGCGATGCCGGCGCGGGCATCATCGCGCTTGAGCAGCAGATCGTAGTAGGCCGGCGGCCGGATTTCGGGAGGTGGCAATCTACCGGGAGACGGAATCAGGTTGACCATAAAATCCATCGAAGCACTCAGGGGGCTGTAGTTTCCCGCCCTGTCGTAGGCACGCACCGTCATATAAGCCCTGCCGTTGGGCAGCGCGCGGAACAGGTCGCGATGAACCCTGAGCACCAGGGGTTCGTCAATGAAGTGAAACGTCTGGATATAGTCATAAATCATAGGAAACGGCGGCGTTTCATCCGACAAATACAGGGCAACCTGATCATCTCGCTCTCGCACTAGGAATTTCGGCACTTTGATCTCTATGAATTCGTAATTGGCAAGAACGCTTTCGGTAATGCCAGACGAGGCAATGTCAGAATCGACAAACTCGGGATGATCGGAAGGTGAAACAAACACCGGAGGATTGCGGTCCAGCCTCAGCATTCGGGGAGGTGAATCCACATCCGGGCTGCCCTCTTCTACAACCCGATACCGCAACTCGATGACTGCGTCGAAATCCATCATGTAGTGTGCTGGCACATACAGGGAGTAAGGAAAGGTCGCTGCGGCAAAAGATATTTCGTCAAAAACGACGAAGTCAGCGACTCGCTCAACGCCGCCCACCTTCCAGATCAATTGGAGCGTATTGGTACGGCCCAGCGTTGGCCCCGGGGCCCATTTTTTGATACGGCACTCCAATGGCATTGCGTTGTAAGGGCTGACGATGAGCCCGTCCGGGTCTGATACCGGTACGCCGACGATCTCTGCGAAGGGGTCCAGCATCAGCACGCCATTGCGCTGTTTACGGAGGGTGGGCAATGGTCCGTTACCGGGCGTGTCCATGGTGCATGCTCCTATTCGAAGGCCGCCTGTTGAGCACGATTAGGCACCTGATTGGGGAGTGCGACTACTGTCAGACTTGACAGGTTTTCCTTGCCATTCGTCGGTTATTAAGGCTCGGGCTGCCGGCAATTTTTTCGTACAACTCTTGACGCGTTTGCTGACATGGTGTCTTCTGAAACCGGTTTCAGCCTGACCCCAAATTTTCTATTCCAATAAGAAAGGCCCGCCACCGTGACTTCATTTTCCGCCGCCCAGCGCAGCCGCGTGACCATGCTTGATGTCGCCGAGCGTGCTGGTGTGTCCAAGGCCAGCGTGTCGCGTTTTATCGGCGATGACCGCGCCCTGCTCTCCGATGCCATCGCCCTGCGCATCGAGCAAGCCATCGATGAACTTGGCTACCGCCCCAACCAGATGGCCCGTGGCCTCAAACGTGGGCGCACGCGCCTGATCGGCATGCTGGTGGCCGATATCCGCAACCCCTATTCCATTGCCGTGATGCACGGCGTCGAAACCGCCTGCCGCCAGCATGGCTATAGCCTGGTGGTGTGCAACACCGACCGCGATGACGAACAAGAGCGCCAGCACCTGGCGGCGCTGCGTTCGTACAACATCGAAGGGCTGATCGTGAACACCCTCGGCCATCACCTCGACCAACTGCTGGAACTGCAACGGGAAATGCCCCTGGTGCTGGTAGACCGCAAGGTCGAGCCGCTGCACAGCGACCTGGTGGGGTTGGACAACCCGGCGGCGGTGCGTATGGCGCTGGAACACCTTGAGCAGCAGGGTTATCGCGAGGTGCTGCTGGTGAGCGAGGCGACCGACGGCACCAGTTCACGGCTCGAACGCCTGCACAGTTTCAAAACTGAAGTCGCCAACCGCCCGGACATGCACGGCGCCGTACTCGAGTTGAACGACGCGCTGGAACATCACCTGCGCATCTTCCTGGCCAAACCCACGCGCAAAGCGCTGTTCTGCGCCAACGGCGTGGCGGCGCTGGCGTGCACCCGTGCGCTCAAGGCGTTGGGCTGCCACCTGTTCGACGATATCGGCCTGATTGCCCTGGATGACCTCGACTGGTATCCGCTGGTGGGCAGTGGCATCACAGCGCTCGCCCAGCCGACCGAGGCGATTGGTGCCAGTGCGTTCGACTGCCTGCTCAAGCGTTTGCGCGGTGACACAGCCCCCACCCGTACCCTGGATTTTTTGCCCCAACTGATCATCCGAGGCTCCACCCAACTCCCTGTGGGAGGGGGCTTGCCCCCGATTGCGGCATATCAGTCAGCTTAGCTGTAGCTGACCCAACGCTATCGGGGGCAAGCCCCCTCCCACATTTTGTTCTGCGCATAAAAAATGAAACCGGTTTCAGAGGTAAACAACAATGCATGAATATCCCGTCTCTATCAGCCTTTCCAGCTACGGCGCCGAGTTGGTCCGCCAGCAGGGCCAATTGAGTTTTGTCGCGCTGCTGCACGCCGCCGGTGCCCGGCGCATCGAATGGCGTGAAGAACTGCTGACCACCGAACCGCCTGGCACCCTGGCCCAGGCCGCCGCCGAGCAAGGCCTGGAATCGGTGTTTTCCTCGCCCCTGGAACTCTGGGTCGCCGGCCGTGCCCAGCCCAATGCAGACTTGGCCGCGACCCTGGACCGCGCCCAGGCCTTCGGCTCGCGCTGGCTGAAAGTGTCCCTGGGTTACTTCACCGACACCAACGACCTCGAAAGCCTGCACGCCCTGCTCAATCGCCACGCGGTCAAGCTGCTGGTAGAAAATGACCAGACCCTGCACGGTGGGCGGATCGAGCCGATGCAACGGTTTTTCACCGAGGTCGACCGCCTGGGCCTGCCGGTCAGGATGACCTTCGACATCGGCAACTGGCAATGGCAGGACCAATCCGCGCTCACCGCCGCGCGCCTGCTGGGCCGGCACGTGGACTACTTGCACTGCAAGGCCGTGGCCCGTCGTCCGGACGGCAAGCTGGTAGCCCAGCCGCCTGGCGCCACCGACCTGCATCTGTGGGAACAACTGCTCACGCACATGACCCAAGGTATTACCCGGGCGGTGGAATTTCCGCTGCAGGGCGACGACCTGATCCAGGTCACTGCGCAACAGGTCGCCACCCTCGCCCGCCTTGGCCAACCCCGCGTGGAGAATGCCCATGTCTGAGATCGATATCCTGTCGTTTGGCGAGACCATGGCGATGTTCGTCGCCGAGCAGACCGGCGACCTGGCCCAGGTCGGCCAGTTTCACAAACGCATTGCCGGGGCCGACAGCAATGTCGCGATTGGCCTGTCGCGCCTGGGTTTCAATGTCGCGTGGTTGAGCCGGGTGGGTAACGACTCCCTCGGGCGCTTCGTGGTCGACACCCTGGTCAACGAAGGCCTGGACTGTAGCCACGTAGCCATCGACCCGCTGCACCCCACCGGTTTCCAACTCAAGTCCCGCGAAGAAGCTGGCGCCGATCCTCAGGTGGAGTACTTCCGCAAAGGTTCGGCGGCCAGCCATCTGTCGATTGCCGCTATCAGCCCGGCCCTGTTGCAAGCTCGCCACCTGCATGCCACCGGGATTGTGCCGGCGTTGTCCGAGGCCACCCGCGAATTGTCCGTGGAGTTGATGACACAGATGCGCAAGGCCGGGCGCAGCGTGTCCTTCGATCCGAACCTGCGTCCATCCCTGTGGGCCAGCCAGGCGCAGATGATCCGCGAAATCAACGCCCTGGCCGGCCTGGCTGACTGGGTATTGCCAGGCCTGGGCGAAGGCCAGCTGCTTACCGGCTTCGATGACCCGGCGGATATTGCCGCGTTCTACCTCGACCAGGGCGCCGAAGCCGTGGCAATCAAGCTCGGGCCCGATGGCGCGTATTACCGCACCCAGATGGACCAGGGCTTTGTCGCCGCCGTGCGCGTGGACAAGGTGGTCGACACCGTGGGCGCCGGCGATGGTTTTGCCGTGGGCATGATCAGCGCCCTGCTGGAAAACGCCAGCTTTCCCGAGGCGGTACAACGCGGCAACTGGATCGGCAGCCGCGCCGTACAGAGCCGCGGCGACATGGAAGGGCTGCCCACCCGCGCCGAGTTACCCAGCCGATCCGTTGCTTGACCCATTACCCACTCTCCCTGTTGCCACAACTACAACAAGCTCAGGAGCAACCTTATGGAAACCGTGAAACTCGCCACCCGCCGTTGGTGGTACATCATGCCCATCGTGTTTATCACTTACAGCCTGGCCTACCTGGACCGCGCCAACTACGGCTTTGCCGCCGCCTCGGGGATGGCCGAAGACCTGATGATCACGCCGGGCATGTCGTCCCTGCTCGGCGCGCTGTTTTTCCTCGGCTACTTTTTCTTCCAGGTGCCGGGGGCGATCTACGCGCAGAAGCGCAGCGTCAAAAAGCTGATTTTCGTCAGCCTGATCCTGTGGGGCGGCCTGGCTACCCTGACCGGGGTGGTCTCCAACGCCTACATGCTGATCGTCATTCGCTTCATGCTCGGGGTGGTCGAGGCTGCGGTGATGCCGGCGATGCTGGTGTACCTGTGCCACTGGTTCACCCGTGCGGAACGCTCGCGGGCCAACACCTTCCTGATCCTCGGCAACCCGGTGACCATGCTGTGGATGTCGGTGGTCTCGGGCTATCTGGTGCAGCATTTCAGCTGGCGCTGGATGTTTATCATCGAGGGCCTGCCGGCGGTGTTATGGGCATTTATCTGGTGGAAGCTGGCCGACGAGCGTCCCAAGGACGCCAAGTGGCTGAGCGACACGGAAAAGCACAGCCTGGAAACTGCCCTGGCCGCCGAGCAAGTCGGGATCAAGGCGGTGAAGAACTACGCCGAGGCCTTTCGCTCGCCGAAGGTGATCATCCTGGCGCTGCAGTTCTTCTGCTGGAGCATTGGCGTATACGGCTTCGTGCTGTGGCTGCCGTCGATCCTCAAGGCCGGCCTGAAGATGGACATGGTCGAAGCCGGCTGGCTGTCAGCCCTGCCCTACCTGGCGGCGGTGATCGGCATGCTGGTGGTGTCCTGGGGTTCGGACAAGCTGCAAAAGCGTAAACGCTTCGTCTGGCCGCCGCTGTTGGTTGCCTCCATCGCTTTCTATGCCTCCTACGCGCTCGGGGCTGAACACTTCTGGTGGTCCTACACCCTGCTGGTGATCGCCGGGGCGTGCATGTACGCGCCTTATGGTCCGTTCTTCGCCATCGTTCCGGAAATCCTTCCGGCCAACGTCGCCGGCGGCGCCATGGCGCTGATCAACAGCATGGGCGCACTGGGCTCGTTCGGCGGTTCGTACCTGGTGGGTTACCTCAATAGCAGCACCGGCTCGCCGGGCGCTTCGTACCTGTTGATGAGCGGTGCGTTGATGCTGTCGGTGGTGCTGACGATTTTCCTCAAGCCCGGCGCCAGCGACCGCGTACGCGAGCCCGTGGCTACCCTCGAAATGAAGGCCAATTCCTGATGAAAAAATGCGTGGTTTTATACAAGAAACTCTCCGCGCCGCTGATGGCCCGCCTGCATGAGCAGGCCGACGTGACCTTGATCGATTCACTGGACGAGGCCGGCCTGGCCCGACTGCGCAGCGCCCTGCCCAACGCCCACGGGCTGTTGGGCGCCAGCCTGCGCCTGGATGCCGGGCTGCTTGACCTTGCGCCGAAGCTGGAAGCGGTGGCGAGCGTTTCCGTGGGGGTGGACAATTACGATATCGACTACCTCACCCAGCGCGGCATCCTGCTCAGCAACACGCCGGATGTGCTCACCGAAACCACCGCCGACACCGGCTTTGCGCTGATCCTGGCGACTGCCCGACGCGTGGTGGAACTGGCCGACATGGTGCGCGCCGGCCAATGGAACAAGAACATCGGCCCGGCACACTTCGGCAGCGATGTACACGGCAAGACTCTGGGCATCATCGGCATGGGTCGCATCGGCGAAGCCTTGGCCCAGCGTGGGCATTTTGGCTTCGGCATGCCGGTGATCTACCACAGCCATTCGCCCAAGCCTGCGGTAGAGGCGCGTTTTGGCGCGCAGTACCGCAGCTTGTCGGAACTGCTCAAAGAGGCGGATTTTGTCTGCCTGACCTTGCCGCTGACGGCTGAAACCGAGAAGCTGATTGGCGCTGAAGAGTTCGCGTTGATGGGGCCGGAGACGATCTTTATCAACATTTCCCGGGGCAAGGTGGTGGACGAAGCGGCGCTGGTCGAAGCCTTGCAACAGCGCACCATTCGCGCGGCCGGGTTGGATGTGTTCGAGAAAGAACCGCTCGACCACGCATCGCCGCTGCTGCGGTTGAACAATGTGGTGGCGACGCCGCACATAGGCTCGGCGACCCATGAGACACGCGAGGCGATGGCCAAATGTGCGGTGGATAATCTGCTGCAGGCGTTATCCGGCGAGCGCCCGCAGAACCTGGTGAACCCAGGCGCCTGGAAATAAGGGGCGAGCCCTATCACTGTAGGAGCGAGCTTGCTCGCGAAAAACGTCTAGGCAACACATTCATTCTGAATGAACGCGGGGCCCCTGAGTTCTTCGCGAGCAAGCTCGCTCCTACAATGGCATCAGGGCAAGCCCCCTCCCACCCTTTTGCCTGCATTTCAAATGGTCAGATAACGAACTTGGCCACCATTCCATTCAAATCCACCGCCAACCGCGACAGCTCATGGCTGGCCGCGCTGGTCTGGTTGGCGCCCGCTGCCGACTGCGTCGCCAGGTCACGGATATTCACCAGGTTGCGGTCCACTTCGCGCGACACCTGAGCCTGCTCTTCCGAGGCGCTGGCGATCACCAGGTTGCGTTCGTTGATCAGGCTGATCGACTGGGTGATCTGCTCCAGTGCCACGCCAGCGGCGCGGGCCAGTTCCAGGGTGTGTTGGGTGCGCTGGTTGCTCTGCTGCATGGATTGCACGGCTTCACCGGTGCCGTTCTGGATGCCGGCGACCATTTTCTCGATTTCCTGGGTGGACTGCGCGGTGCGATGGGCCAGCGCCCGCACTTCGTCGGCCACCACGGCGAAGCCACGCCCGGCTTCACCGGCACGCGCCGCTTCGATCGCGGCGTTGAGCGCCAACAGGTTGGTCTGCTCGGCAATCGCACGGATCACGTCCAGTACCTTGCCGATGTCACGCCCTTGCGCTGCCAGCCCTTCGATCATCGCCGCCGTGTTCTGCACATCCTGGGTCATGGTCTGGATTGCCCCGACCGTCTCCACCACCCGGTCGCGCCCTTCCCGCGCCGCCTGGTTGGACTGGCCGGACGCTTCGGAGGTGGACACCGCATTGCGCGCCACTTCTTCCACCGCTGCAGTCATCTCATTGACCGCCGTGGCCGCCTGGTCGATTTCATTGTTCTGCTGTTGCAAGCCACGGGAGGCTTCTTCGGTGACTGCGCTCAGTTCTTCGGCAGCCGACCCAAGCTGCGTGGCCGAACCTGCAATGTGCTGGATGGTCTGGCGCAGGTTGGCCTGCATGGTCGACAAGGCACTGATCAGGCGCGCCGGTTCGTCCTTGCCGTCGTCCTCGATGGTTGTCGTCAGGTTGCCGCCGGCGATGCTTTCAGCCGCTTGCACGGCCTTGCGCAACGGCGTGACGATGCTGCGGGTCAGCAGCCAGGCCAGCAACACCGTCAGCAACGCAGCGGCGACCGACACCACGATGACGCCGGTAATGGCGCCTTCGTAACTGTGTTCTGCCTGGGTATCGGCAGCCTTGGCGCCGGCGGCGTTGAGGGCGATCAGTTTGTTCAACTGCTCGCCCATCTGGTCGGTGCCTTCCTTGATACGGCTGTTGATCAGGGCGCGCATTTCATCGACCTTGTCTTGCCTGGACAGGGCAATCATGTCGGCCTGGGCCTTGACGTAGTTGTCCAAGGTAGTGGCGAATGCCTTATACAACACCGCCTCCTCGACATTTGCCGGCAACGCGGCGTAATGGGTCTGCGCGACCCTGACCTTGTCCACCAACACGCCGATGCGGGCTTCGGCTTCCTGCAGGGCCGCCGGCTCACGGTTGACCAACACGCGAAAGGACAGGATGCGCATGCGCAACACGTTTTCCGTCATATGCCCCAGGTACGTCACACTGGGCAGCTGATTGGTGCTCATGTCCAGCGAAGCCTGGCGCATCAGGGTCATGCGGTTGACCGCAAATACCCCCAAAATGACCACCAGCACTGCAATGAAGGCAAACCCGAGAAATGCGCGAGGGGCAATATTCAGATGACGCAGGGACATAAGGGGGCTCTCAGAAGTGATGTTCGCCAGCGGCCTGCCGCGAATCGATCCGTCAGCGCCAACGCGCTACCCAGACCTTGGCCACCCCTGGTGTAATGGATAGGTGGGCCTATACGGGGTATCGGCTGATGTCGACGTTTTATGCAGGCGCTTTATAAATAATTTATTACACTTCTGACGACTGGCCGTTTCTGGCATCCTGCGCCTCCCTTTTCTGACCCGAGCCCTCATTTTGTCTGACGCTCAAGCCCCCCGCCCGCGCTATAAATCCGACCTGATCTACGGCCTGGAAGACCGTCCGCACTTCACGGCGGCGATATTTGCCGCCTTGCAGCATGTGCTGGCGAGCTTCGTCGGCATCATCACGCCGACTCTGATCGTCGGTGGTGTGCTGGGCCTGGAAAGCGAAGTGCCTTATCTGGTGAGCATGGCGCTGTTTGTCTCGGGGCTCGGCACTTTCGTACAGGCACGTACCTTCGGCCCCATCGGCTCCGGGCTGTTATGCCTGCAAGGCACCAGTTTTTCCTTTATCAGCGTGATCCTGAGTGCCGGCTTCATGGTCAAGGCCCGCGGCGGCGGCACTGATGAGATTCTTTCGACGATCTTTGGCATCTGCTTTTTCGCGGCGTTTATCGAAGTGGTGCTCAGCCAGTTCATCGGCAAGCTGCGCAAGCTGATTACCCCGGTGGTCACCGGCACCATCATCACCTTGATGGGCTTGTCGCTGATCAAGGTAGCGGTCACCGACATGGCCGGCGGCTTTGGTGCGGGCGACTTGGGCGCCGCCAGTAACATGGGCCTGGCGGCGCTGGTGCTGCTGACCATCGTGGTGCTCAACCGCTTCGACAACCCGTTCCTGCGCCTGGGCTCGATCGTGATCGGCCTGACCCTGGGCTTTGTGGTGGCGTGGTGGCTGGGCCGGGTGGACATGACCGCCCTGCCCCAGGTGCCCTTGATCAGCGTGCCGGTGCCGTTCAAGTACGGGTTTTCGTTCGACTGGGTGGCGTTTATCCCGGTGGCGGTGATCTTCCTGATTTCGCCGCTGGAGGCCGCCGGGGATCTGACGGCCAACTCGATGATTTCCCAGCAGCCGGTCAAGGGCCCGCTGTACATCAAGCGCATCAAGTCCGGCCTGTTGGCCGACGGGCTCAACTCGGCCATGGCGGCCACCTTCAACAGCCTGCCGATGGTAACGTTCGCCCAGAACAACGGCGTGATCCAACTGACCGGCGTCGCCAGCCGCTACGTGGCGTACTTCATCGCCGGCCTGCTGGTACTGCTGGGACTGTTCCCGATGATCGGCGCGGTGTTGCAATTGATGCCCAAGCCGGTGCTGGGCGGCGCGACCCTGATCATGTTCGGCACCGTGGCCGTGGCCGGCATCAAGATCCTCGCCGAAGCCGGGCTGCACCGACGCAATGTGCTGATCGTGGCGATTTCCCTGGGAATGGGCCTGGGTGTGGCCGCCGTGCCGGAAGTGCTGCGCGACCTGCCCAAGGCGCTGCACAACATTTTCGAATCACCGATCACCGTGGGGGCGTTCTGTGCAATCTTGCTGAACATTTTCCTGCCGGAAGAGTTCATAGAGCTGCAAGAAGATGAATTCGATCCGGAGTCCTCTACCCTCAAGGTCATGCAGGACCCGGACGTCACCAAACACTAGGAGGGCCTTTGTATGCGCAAGCTCATGGTTCTATCGCTGTTGCTACTGACCTTGAGCGCCTGCGCGCTGTTCCCCAATCGCGATCCGGTCAAGATCAACGTGGTCGGCATCGAACCCCTGCAAAGCCAGGACCTGGAAGTACGCTTCGCGGTGAAGCTGCGGGTGCAGAACCCCAATGAAACGCCAATCGACTACAACGGCGTGGCCCTGGACCTGGAGGTCAACGGCCGACCATTGGCCTCGGGCGTCAGCGACCAGGCCGGCAGCATCCCGCGATTCTCCGAAGCCGTGCTGATGGTGCCGGTCAGCGTTTCGGCGTTCACCGTATTGCGCCAGACCCTGGGCCTGAGCCAGACCCAGAGCTTGAATAACCTGCCCTATGTACTGCGGGGCAAACTGGCGGGTGGACTGTTCGGGACGATGCGCTTTGTCGAGCGGGGCACGCTGGATTTACCGAATACGGCGACCTGGTGAAGGGCATGCAACCGACACTCTTCACCGAACGCCTGATTCTGCGCCCGCTGGTGCTTGAAGATGCCGAGGCGATCCAGCAGCAATTTCCCCACTGGGAGGTGGTGCGCTACCTCAACGCGCAGGTGCCATGGCCTTATCCGGCGGATGGCGCACGCACCTATCTGCAACACGTGGCCCTGCCCGCCATGCTCCGGGGTGAGGAATGGCACTGGTCGATCCGTCTTAAAACCGCGCCTGAACAGTTGATTGGCAATGTCAGCCTGATGGATGAAGCGGACAACAATCGCGGATTCTGGCTGGGGCCGCAGTGGCATCGGCAAGGGTTGATGCCCGAAGCCAGTGCCGCCGTGACCGACTATTGGTTTGGCGTGCTCCAGCGCCCCGTGTTACGTGCGCCCAAGGCTGCGCCAAACCTGGGGTCACGGCGAATTTCAGAGCGCACCGGCATGCGTTTGATCAAGACGGATGAGGGCGAATTTGTCGCAGGCACTTTCCCACGGGACATTTGGGAAATGACCCGTAAAGAGTGGTTGGAATCCAAATCTCTCAAACGATAAAGATCAAATGTGGGAGGGGGCTTGCTCCCGATGGCAGCCTGTCAGTCACTGGGTCAGGTGACTGACAGGCTGCCATCGGGGCATAGGTATCTACACAACTTTGTAGCAGCCTACGGTAACCACGATGCGAAGCGAGTCGCTCTTGATCTTGCTTTTGATCTAGGCGCCCCGTTAAACCACGCTGGCCGCAATTCGATAGTGATTTGGGGGGGGTAAACCGGCAGGAATGCCGGTTTAGCCGCCCCGCGCCATGGATGGCGCGTGGCGGCGGCCCCCCAAATCAATGTCGGATTACGGGCACACCGAGCCTAGGCGAGGTGCCGAGTGGTGGGGCGAGGACCTTTTGGTTACTTTTGGGTCCTTCCAAAGTGACACGCTGTAAAAGCGGAACCGCCAGCCGCCGTTACCGCGGGAACGGATATGTACTCGTTCTGATCCAGCATTCTGGTCGGCTGTCAGGCCGCCATCGGGAGCAAGCCCCCTCCCACATTTTGCCCCTCATACATCAGGTAGGCATCAACCTACCGAGGTGATGCTGTGCAACTGGCCATGGCCCACCTATAAATCGCCCAAACGCCAGAGATCCAAATGTGGGAGGGGGCTTGCCCCCGATGGTTGTGTACCAGTCAGCCTATCTGCAACTGACCACCGCCATCGGGGCAAGCCCCCTCCCACATGTTTAACCGCGTTTAGTCAGCGATATAGCGCACACCCGGCTTGGCGCGCTCGTCCACCGTCAACTCAAAAATATCCGGCCGGGCATAATGCCCCACCACGTCATAGTCATACCTGGCCCGCACCAACTCATCGGTATCGATCCGCGCTGTCAGCAGGCCCGCCTCACCCACCAGCGGCCCGGCCAGAATGTCTCCCATCGGCCCGACAATCACGCTGCCTGCGGCAGCGTCTGCCGAAGCTGCGGGTGATCTTCCGCCAGACCCACAGCCAGATCGTCGCCGACGCCCTGCTCGACCGCAGCCTGGACCTGGCGATCACCGCCGGCGGGTTTGCCGAGCGGCGCCTGAGTCGGCAAGTGCTCGGGGAAGGTGACTATCGCTGCCTGGTGGATCCGGACAGCCTGGCGCCCGGCCAGCAACAGCTCGACCTGGCGGAGTTCGTCGCGCGCGAACATGTGCTTGTGTCGTCGGGTGGGTTTATCGGCATTACCGATGAAGGCTTGGCGGCGCACGGCTTGAGCCGCCAGGTGTGCGCGTCCACCAGCCACTTTGCCGCCTTGGCGTTTCTGCTCAAGGGCAGCGCGGCGGTGGCGACGATTCCTGGGCATGCCGCCGAGGCCATCGCCCGCCTGACCGGCTTGCGCGTATTGCCCTGCCCACTGGCGTTGCCCCGCTATCCGGTCGAGCTGGGCTGGCGCACCCAGGCCCAGCTCGACCCCTTGCTGTTGAAGGTTCGCGAGGCGATCGAGGCGTGCTTTATTTAGCCGCGGCCATCAGCTTGTTGACTTCGCTGCGCACCATGTTGGAAAACTCCGGCGGCGACATGCCGTCCAGTTCCGCGCGCACCCACTCGGCCCATTTGCCCTTGCGCTTGGCGCGCTCGCCGAACAAGCGCGCGGCTTCGCCCTTGGCCTTGCCCAGGTTGGTTTGCCACAGGTCATAGAGACGGGACTTTTCATCTTCCAGCTCGGCGCGTTCGGCGAGGGTCTTGTTGGCGAGATTGAAGCTCATGTTGAATTACCTGCTGCACAAATAGGTGACATCTTACACTGTAGGTCGAAAAGACCCGATTTCGATTTTGCCGCAAATGGGCAGCCCGCAAAATAACTGCAACTTTTGCCAGCGCCCGATACTCCATTGTTCACTGTCACCTACACTTGCAAGGAGTCACACATGGCCCGCAAAACCGCCGCCCAATCCGTCGAAGATCAAATCAAGGATCAAGCCTTCAGCGAACTGACTTCGCTGATTGAAGAATCTGACAAACTGCTCAAGAGCAGTGCATCACTGGTGGGTGAGGAAGGCGAAACCCTGCGCGAGCAGGTCGCCATCAAACTCAAGCAAGCCCTGGACTCAGTGTCCAACGTTCGTGAACGCAGCAAGCCGGTAGTCGATGCCACCGAGACTTATATCGGTGGTCACCCCTGGCAGACCGTGGCGATTTCCGCAGGCTTTGGCCTGGTGGTAGGCCTGCTGCTCGGTCGCCGTCACTGATAAGCAGGGGCTGCGCCCAGGGCGCAGCCCCTTCAAACCGCAGCCAACGCTTGCAGCTGCTGCAGGTCATGTACCTCAAGTTCAATCCCCGTTTCCTGCGACTTCGCCCGTGCGCGATGCCGCCGATCACCCGGCAACCGCCGCAACCCCGCCGCATGCATCTGTCGCACCAGTTCCTGGCTGCGCACAGCAAAGCTTTGCCCGGCGGTCTTGCTCGGGTCGATCACGATCAGCAGCTGGCCTGTCCACGGTGTACGCGCCCCCGGATGATCAGCCCAACTGAATTCGAACGAAAAATTACCGCCCGTTAACGCGGCCGCCAGCAACTCGACCATCATCGACAGTGCCGAGCCCTTGTGCCCGCCAAACGGCAACAGCGCGCCGCCTTCCAGAATGGCTTTCGGGTCCTGGGTCGGCTGGCCCAGGCTGTCCACGCCCATGCCCGGTGGCAGGCGTTCGCCCTTGCGCGCGGCGATCTGCACGTCGCCATGGGCGATGGCGCTGGTGGCCAGGTCGAACACGATCGGCGGGCCGTCGGCGCGCGGCGCGGCAAAGGCAATGGGGTTGGTGCCGAACAACGGGCGGTCGGCGCCATGGGGCACCACGCAGGTCATGCTGTTGACCACGCTCAAGGCCACCAGCCCTTCTTCGGCGAAGGGCTCGACATCCGGCCACAGCGCGGCGAAATGGTGGGAGTTGTGGATCGCCAGCAACGCGATCCCGGCGCTGCGGGCCTTGGCCACCAGCAAGGGGCGGGCAGCGGCCAGGGCCGGCTGGGCAAACCCATTGCAGGCGTCTACCCGCACGAAACCGCTGGCGACGTCCGTCACCAGCGGCAGCGCCTGGCCGTCCACCCAGCCGCTGGCGAGCGTACTGAGGTAACCGGGCATGCGAAAGATGCCGTGACTATGTGCGCCGTCGCGCTCGGCGCTGGCGCAATTGTGCGCCAGGATCGCAGCCACTTGTGGCGAGGTGCCGTGCTTCACGAACACCGCTTGCAGCAACCCCACCAGGTCGTTGAAACCGATGAGCGCTGTCGCGTTGTCACCTATCGGGGACTGGGCAGACATCTGTAGCTCCGATTTTGTAATTGGAAGAGACAACAAGAATCCAGACCGACGATTAAACAACGCCTCCCGTGCCTGCTGTCAACGGGCGCTTGACGTCTGAGCCAGTTATCTACCGCAGCACGCCCGCCGCCGCCCTCTACGTTGACGGTTCATAACCTCGCAACAATGGAGATGCCGGATGGCGAATGTGACCGTGCCCTACTTTTTCGATGAATTCCTGCATCCTGTCAGCCGCAAGGAGCCCACGCCCCGGGAGCGTGCGCTGGGCTTCACGGTGAAAGATCTGAATTGGCTGCACACGCTGTACTACGCCACTGACACGGCACGCAGGGACACGACCTTAAACGAGTACCCCATGCTGGTGGAAAGGTTGCTGATCAACCCCACCGGCAAACACCCCACCCCACTGGCAGGCGCCTTTGTCATCAGCCCGACGCCGGACGAGGCAAAGGCCGTGCTCTACACCCCGTACACAGGGCTGGAGTTGTTCGACAGCCACACCGCCCTGCTCAATGAAGTGGACGAGCGGCTGAGGCAACCTGCACAACGCAGCGATTTGCTGCGCTTTTTGTCTATCGACGAGCAGGATGCGCTGCCGCTGGCGGTGCGCCTGACCGCGACCACCTCCGTCATCCAGGGTGCGGTGATGGAGGACCAGCAGCAAGCCATCCTGGACGGCCAGCAGAAAAACGTAGCAGTCATGCTCGACGAGTTGCGCAAACTCCCAAGCCTGCACGGGATGCTCGACACCTTGCTCGGCATCATGGCCCGTCCCTATTTCCCGGGCCTGAACCAGCGCGATACACGGGTGAGCTTCTTCAGCCGAGAGTCGGCCGCAGAAGACCGTCGATGGGTCACCTCCGAGCCCCTGCGCGATGCGCTGTTGCGTTTTTATGTGAATCACGCGTGGCCGACGGACCAGACGCATACTTTTTCCAATATCGGTCTCGACACCGCCGCCCAGACCCCGGAGCAACAGGCTCAAGACCAGCAGCGTTGGGACAGCGTGATCGAACAAACCAGCGGCATACTTTCAACGTTATTGAACAGCCTGTTGCAGACCTACTGGAACGAGGACTTCAACGGCCGCCAGTCACGCCGACGCTTTTTCAGCCGGGTTATCAGTGACAAATGCCGCGTTGACCTGCTGTTCAAGCAACAGGAAATGATTCTGCCCGCCGATCAAAGTCAAAAGCTGAGGGCGCTGTTCCTTCCCGACCAAGCCGCGCGTACCGCCTCCGACAGTCGGCTGAGCGTAGAAAAGGTGCGCATACATGCGCCGTTTCAACATTACGTCGATCTGGCCAGCACCCTGATGATCAGCAATTCCCAGGCTTACCTCTACACCCAATCACGGGGTTTGCAGGTACTCGCAGATCTGAACGACCTTAACGATGCCCTGTTGAGCATGCTCAAAACCGCAGGACACGAAGATGAGCTGCTCAATTTCCTGTCCGTGGATGAGCGCAGTGTGTTTGTCGGCATGGATCACATCCAGGTGACCGGCAAGCCCGTCGCTGGCGATGTGTTCCAGGAAATCATCGAGGACATCATCGCCAAGCAATTCGACAACCTGGAAACGGCGCTGGGGCTGTTTCGGCGCAGCGCGGGCGGCGTCGACCTGGCCGCACAAGTCGAAAGTGCCCTGGACGTACGGACCATGCTCGACAGCCGTTTGCTGGAGCAGGAGACGGACGGGCGCTGGACCGTCCATCCCATCACCACTGACAGTGGCCGCCCCACCACGGTCCAGGCGGAAAAGTCCAAGTTGCACCTGCAGCGATTGCAGGCGATCGAGGCGGCAATGGCCGAGGAGCGCAGCCGGTATCTGACCTTGCGCGAACTGGCGGCCCATGCACTGGACGCCGAGTTGGCCAAGCGCCAATTGGCGCTGAAGGCCGACGAGGTTCATATCAATACCTACCCCACCCAGGCCCTGGAGCGCGAAATCCGCCCGCCCCTGGCCTCATCGAGCATGGTCGAGCACTTCATTGCCCGCCTGGCCCGGCAAACCGATGCGCTGAGCGAGTCCACCCTGACCTGGTTCTACGGCGACCGCCATGCCGGTGTCGCCTATAAGCTGCATAACCTGAGCATCGCGACCTTCAATTCGATCATCGAGCGAGTCCTGGGCACGTTTGCACGTGACGACCTGCGTGCACTGCCCAATCTCCTCCTGGAGAATAACCAGGCGCACCTGAGCCTGGGCATGTTGCAGGGTTTGAGCGGTGAGGCGCAGTTGAGACGGCTGCACAAGAGTTTGCCGGCCCAAAGCCTCGCCCTGCTGGACAGCGTTCTGAACGCCAACAGCATGACCCGAATGACCCGTCACGGCCTGAACGGGTTCATACCGGATGCCTTTGGCCTGACCCTCAAAACCGGCGCGCAGAGCACGCCTCAGGCCCTGGCTAACTGTTTTGTGCTGACCGAACGTGGCGGCACGGACCCCATTCATTCAGGAACGGCGCTGCTGTGGACGCCACGTAACGGCTACGAGGCCTATGGGTCGATCAAGGCCCTGCGCCAAGCACTGGAGCAACGCTTGCAAGACCCCCTGAAGCGATTAACCCTGCTGGAGAACCTGCCGATCTCCAAGCGTGTCCCCCATCAGGCCTGGCAGTTCGGCCCACTGCGGCGTATCGACGACCACCTGCTGCACGACCGGCAACAGAGCTACAGTGACTTCACGCGAGACGAGATAGACCATTTATTCTCGATGAAATTGAACGCAGAGCGCTTTCAGGACTGCATGGACAGCATCATCCGCCGGGCACCACCAACCAACCTGCCCAGGTCCATTGCCATTGCGCGGGCCCTGATCAACCTGCAAGCGCTGCCGGTATGGCTGGGCATGGCAAGCCCCCGCGAGCAACGCCTGCACGCCGAACTGCTCGAGCAATACCGCATCAGCGCGCCGGACGAGCGTGACTACCTGCACAGCATCACGCCTCTGCGCGACGCGGCCAGGAGCACCCTTTCAACCTTGCTCGATAAGCGCTTTCCCGGGCAATCGATCAACCCGGACAACGTACTGATACCGAGTCGTATCGACTTGAAGGGCAGCGCGCAGACCCTGACCGACTTCGCCCTGCGGCACTTGCCCGAGCTGCACGCCGAAGATATCCGGCCACAATCGCGTACAGCCGCCGCGTTGCCGGAGGGGCTGAACGGCGATGCCATCGTGCAACTGGTTCGACAAGTGGATTTGAAAAGTACCTTCCAGAAGCTACTGACCACCCACCTCAAAGACCAGACCGAGGATAGCCGCGAGCGTCGTCAATTGTTCTGTCGGCAATTGCCCTGGCAGTTGCTGCACTATGCCCATCAACAAACCCTGGATGAGCGGCTGTCCGCGTCGGCCTGGGGCTTCATCCGGCATGTCTTCGATATGCCCGACGCGCTGGCGCGTGCCGCCGTGGCGGGCGTAACGGCGATCATTCGGCCCCTCGAACTGCTCGCCACCCCAGGCGCGGCGCTGGTCAAAGCGTTGGGCTGCTACTTGATCGGTCCCAAGGCCGGCGCTTCGGGCCCCCTGATCCTGTACGCCCCCTACAGCCCCACACATGGTTTGAAGGAATATGCCAATGAAGCGGCGTTCCTCAACGAGTTGACCACGCCCGGTGCGCTGCAGGACTGGGTAGTCGGCCAGTTGGAGGCGCCCGAGCAAGCCACTTACCGCAATTTGCTCAACGAAAAACCGCGCCATGAGCGCTCGGAGATCAGTTTTGGGGCAACGTCTATCACTGGCAACCTGCTCAAGCGGCTGTTTGAAGACAATGCCGAGATGCTCCTGGGAATGCTGGCCTCCCAGTTCTCGCGATCAGGCCAGGCAGCATGGGATGCGATCACCAGCCTGCTCACCCAGGAAATCCCCAAAAGCCTGCAGTTCATGGTCGGCAAGCTGGCCTACCCGTTGGCAGTGTGGCGCAGCTACAAACTGTTCAAAACCTCCGCCGAAGACTTGCAGCAACACCGCTGGCAACATGCGTTCAAGACCTTCATCGGAGGCGTGGCCGCATTAGCCTCCCTGCGCGAGGGCCTGGACCAACTCTTGCCGCAAACGCCCGCCCCAAAGGCAGACGTCAAACCGGATGACGTGGATCTGACGGCACCCTGGCGCACAGAGCTGCAAGCCTTCGAACAGCACGATACCGCCTTGCGCGATCTGGAACTGAGCGCGCAAACCCACCTCTATCGGGACAAGACCGGCATCCGGCATTTCGTGCCGTTGGCGGGCAAGGTGTACCCGGTGAAAAGTGCCGGTGAGCGCTGGCGCCTGAACCAGGGCGAGCTGCGGGGCCCCTATATACAACGCGACGCCAAGGGCGCATGGGTGCTGGACCTCGACCGGCATCATCCACTGTACGGTAAAACATTGAGTCGCTTCTCAGGCAAGGTTCA
The DNA here is from genome assembly GCF_003852275.1 of Pseudomonas sp. R4-39-08. NCBI lineage: Bacteria > Pseudomonadati > Pseudomonadota > Gammaproteobacteria > Pseudomonadales > Pseudomonadaceae > Pseudomonas > Pseudomonas sp. R4-39-08. The sequence goes on along the minus strand of NZ_CP027733.1, from coordinate 2,372,316 downwards.
GACGCGAGCAGCCGAACGAGATTCCATCAATATCGAAGCGAGGGGGATGAGGGAAATTGCCGCGTTATCCAGCTGGAAAGCACAGTGCATTGCTGAAGCACTCAACGTGGCGACCTGTTATACGGCCACCTGCAAGCTCAACCTCCTCTACTTCGCGACACACTTGGATCCCCTAAGCCGTATCGGGCGGTTTTTCGGTGAGTTGTTCGGCATTGTCACAATGACGCCCGCTCAGCTGGGAAGAATCAAGCGGCGAATCGATGAAGTACTCAATGAGTTGGGCAACCCCACCTTGATCGACCCCGACTCAACGCGCTTTGTCAGCGGCACCCATCGCTATGATCCAAAACATGCCTTTGCTTTCGTGATTCCCAAGGACCCGGACCAGAAAATCTATTTGCTGGACCGCTTCTTCGACCCGCCCATGGACATCTATCAAAACAATCTGAATACCCCTTTCGACATCATGGCCCATGCACGAGCTACCATACTGATTCACGAGATAACTCATCTCAAATCCCAGACCGAGGACCTGGCCTACCTGGACAGCATGCGGCCGTTCCCAGACCTGATCAAGGTCAGCACCCCGCGCACAAAGCTGATGCAGACCGACCTTTCGGACCTGCGCGAAACCGCGCTGTCCACCCTGACGCCGGTCAGGCTGCTGTTCAAGACATGGAACGACTTCAGTCAGGCATGGGAAGACTTCGGCAGCAGTGAAGCCACCTCGTCGCAAAAGGCAAAGGTACTGAGCACCACCGACTGCCGAACACTGGTTGAGGCTCGGTCAATCTTTATGAGCAATACCGACAAACGTATCGATACGATCCTGGCCAATGCCGATTCCGTCACTTACATGATCAGTGAACTCGGCCGAAGGCTGGATATAGGAGCCTGAACAGGCTCCCGGCGGGAATGTGCTGATTTTCAGGTCACGCCAAACGAGAACAAGTTCCAATTGATATGCAATTGCCATGACGGCTGTTCTCGCTGTCCGCCTCGGGAGGTTAGAATGTGCGAAATCAGGATGAGTTAATGAGCGAAAAGTCCCTTACAGAAGCCGAATATGACGCCATCACCGACGCCGCCGCGCATTGGTGCATGCGCATGCATGCGGGCGACTGCACGGCGGCGGAGCGTCAAGCCTTTACCCAATGGCACGATGCGCACCCGCTGCACGCTTTCGAATACGCCGCCATGCTGGAAATCTGGGAAGTGGCCGACCACCTGCCCCGCAGCCCGGCGCCGCCGCTGGTGCTACCGTTCAAGCCACGCTCGCGCTGGCGCACCTACGCGGTCGCAGCCGCGATTTGCCTCGCCGCGTTACCCCTGGCCGCGTTCACTGGCTGGGAAGCCGGCTGGTTGCCAAGTTCCTATAAGCGTTTCGAAGCGGTCAACGGTTTGCGCAACATCACCCTCGGCGATGGCAGCCAGGTGGAGTTGAACCTGGGCACCGAACTGGTCTACAGCGACTACAAGGACCAGCGACGCGTTACGCTGAAAAAAGGTGAAGCGTTTTTCAAGGTCAGCCATGACAGCGCCCACCCTTTCATCGTGCGCGCGGGGAAGGCCAGGTGCGGGTGACCGGGACTCAGTTCAACGTCTGGAAATACGAAGACAAGGTCCGGGTGATGCTGCTCGAGGGCTCCGTACAGATCTCCAGTGACAACCTGCACCCCGGCGTGCAACTGAGCCCTGGCATGCAGGCCAGCTATCATCAGGGCGACACCACGCCCGAGGTCCAGGCCTTCAATCCCAATGACAACGCGCTGGCGTGGCGCACGGGCAAGCTGGTGCTCGACAACCTGGCCCTGGCCGACGCCCTGCCGCTGATCAACCGCTACCTGGACAAACCCGCGATGCTGGCGGACGCGGGCACCGGGACCATTCGCATTGGCGGTATCTATAACCTCAGTGAGGTCAACAACCTCATCCCTTCCCTGCCCAAGGTGCTGCCGGTCTACCTGACCCAGAACCAGGATGGCAACCCTGTACTCAACTCCATTCCGCGTAAAACGCCCAAAGGCTGAGCCTGCGGCTACCTGTCCATTTTTGAAACACCCAACTGCGCTGAATCGCCCAGTGGCTGCGGATTCATGATTTTGTCATGGGCACTGTTTCACCAGTGATACAACTGGCGCGAGCGGCGGAGCACATCGCGCCGCAGGGCGACTGTCTCACGCGTGAAACACCCAGCCGATCAATCCTCCAGCGCAACTCGCAATACACTGAATCCAGAAGAAAAATAAAAAGCGGCACGCCTTCTGCTCTTTCCCTGACAGCGCTGTTTAGGGTCAGCGTGAATAACAAGGACTGCCGCCGTGAACGCACTCACTCATGCCTCGATAAACGCACTGCTGATCAGTTGCGTGCTCAGTGCTGGCATCAGCCTGCCGAGCCAGGCGGGTGATGGCGTGATCGTGACAGGGCGCACCGTGCAAGGTCATATGTACGGGCGCACCTCCCTTCCGGACCCCTACCCCAACACCGCCAACGCCAACCCCAGCAAAGAAGTGAACAGCGCCATTTCCGGCGAACTCAGCGATGTGGACATCGGCGGTATTCGCAGCGGTTCGAGCCTTGCGCGTTCCCTGCAGCCCAGCGGTAATCAGGCGGGCTTGAGCGCCACGCAAAACGGCATGTCGACCCTGGGCACCGGCGCAGCCGCCGGCCACGGCGCGGGCAGCGGCATGGGTGGGCAGATCAGTGATTCGATCCAGCGCGGCATGACCCCCTTGAATAACCTCGGCAGCATGATGGGGGGCAAGTAATGAAGCGCCTCGTGCTGATGGTGGCGCTGCTGGGCAGTGCGTCGACGATGGCTGACAACACGGCCGTGATCCAAGGCAGCGGTAACCAGTACGAAGGCGTGCTGTCGATCAACCAGGCGGCCGGTAACCAGCAACAGATGTCCAACAGCCGCGCCATTGTCCTTGGCGGCCAGGCCACCAACCTCAACATCCAGAAACTCGACGGCAATGTCGACCCGTCCTTGAACGCCAAGGCGGCGATCCTGGGCACCTCTTTCAGCAACGGCAACGGCGTGCTGGGCATCAACCAGTCGGCCGGGGCCAATAACCAATCGATCAATGCCGTGCGGATCAGTCTCAATCCTGGCCCGCAAAGCATCGATGACAGCGTCCTGTTGCAACAGAACACGACGCAGTTGACCGACTCAGGGCTCACCCCCACCACTGGCAGCCGCCAGGTCGTGACCAGCGACCAGGCCTTCACCGGCAGCCGAGGAGTGATTCAGGTGAACCAGAGTGCCGGGGTGGGGAACCGAGTGGCTAACACCCTGGGTATCACTATCAAGTGAACGCTTGGTAGCACTGGCTGGACCGTACCAACACTTAACCCAACTAATTAGAAGCAAGGAGAAACACCATGAAACCTCAAATGGCTCTGAAACCAATGGTTTTCGCTCTCGCCGCACTCATGGCTGCCGCCGCTCAAGCAGGCGGTGGCTGGCATCCGGCGCCTCAACCTACCGGTACTGTTGCCGCTGTGGTCACTGATGTGCAAAAAAGCCAGCACAGCAAATTCGACGACACCAACACCGAAAACAATGCCTCTGCCGACGGCTCTGTCACCGGCAACAGCGGTAACGTGGGGGTCAATGCGCAGTCGGGTTCCGGTAACCAGGCTGACAACGCCGGTGCCATCTCCAGTGCCAAAGGCGACTTTGCCACGGTGTTCGCGGTGATCGATGTTGATCAAGGCAGCAGCAACAACAATTTCGTCAACAAAGGCACGCAAAACAACGCCTCACTGGACAACTCGGTGAACGGCAACTCCGGTAACGTGGGTTACAACGGCCAGGCCGGGCAAGGCAACCAGGGTAAAAACAACCTGGCGATCACCACCGCTGACGGCAAGAACATCGCAGCGGCGTCCAACACCGAGCAGAACTCGCTCAACAACAGCTACCTCAATAGCGCCACCAGCAGTCATGGCTATGGCAAACCGCAATACGTGTCCAACAACGCCAGCCTCGACAATTCGGTTAACCGCAACTCCGGCAACGTGGGTGTGAACCTGCAATCCGGCGCCGGCAACCAAGGCAGCAACAGCCTGTCGATCGGCCAAGGTTGCAGCGTCTGCGCCAGTGGCGTGCGCTTCTGATCCAACGGGGCCTTGGCAACAAGGCCCCTTTTTATTCCAGTGTCCAACAGGTCATTCGATCATGCGCCTCGCGACCCTCACCCTCCTGATGTTACTCACCGGCCCCGCGTGGGCAGGCACCATGGCGATCTCCGCCATGCCTGGCGGTGCGGTGATTTTCAAGAAGGTCGAGAGCATCCGTGAACGCCGGTTCGCCAACCTGGTGGAACAGAAAACCGATTTCAGCTGCGGTGCCGCGGCACTCGCCACCATCCTGCGCCAGGCCTATTGGCTGGACGTCGACGAAGATCACCTCATCAAAGGCATGCTGCTCACCGCCGATCAGGACCTGGTGCGTACCCAGGGTTTTTCAATGCTGGACATGAAGCGCTACCTCGAAAGCATCGGCATGCGTGCCCGGGGCTACAAGATCGCGCCAGACACCCTGATAACCGTGAAAATCCCGGTGGTGGTGTTGCTGGAAATCCGTGGCTACAAGCACTTCGTGGTGATGCAGCGGGCCGATAAGGACTGGGTGTATATCGGCGATCCGGTGCTGGGCCATAAGCGCTATTCGCGGGATGACTTCGTCAAGGGTTGGAATGGCATCGTGTTCGCCGTATTGGGTGAAGGCTACGACAAGAGCAACGTGTTGCTCGACCCGCCTGCGCCACTGACCGCCAAGAACCAGTTGAACGAGTTCCGGCCCGTAGGCGACGCCGAGCTGATGGATTTCGGTTTTATCCAGAGCGACTTCTTCTAGAAGCGCAATAAGGAGCAGGACGCTCCAGGAGCAAAAGATGAACACTTCCCGTTGGCTGACGGTTTTGTGTCTGGCAGCCTCGATGCCCGCTTATGCTTCATCGGGTTTCAAACCGATCGAACTCAAGGATTCGGAAATGGCCGAGCTGCGCGGCCGCTATGTGATGCCGGGGCGAATCATCAGCTTCGGCATTGTCATGAGCAGCACCTGGACCAATGCCGTGGGCGACAGCATCACCGGCAAGGCCAGCCTGCAGCTCGACAAGGCCACCATCACCCCGCAGTTCTACGTACAAACCACCGGCTCGGCGGGGGCTGGGAGCAACCAGGACATCGGCGCCGGCAATGTGGTCGGCGGCGCGGGCCTTGGCAGTGGCCCGGGTGTGATCCAGAGCGTGCGCACCGCCGGCGATGGCAACACCGCCCACAACACGGTGGGCATCAACGTCACCCAGGACGGCTTTGCCCCTGCCAACATTGTGCAGTCCGGGCAGGTATTGGTGGCCGGCGGCACCGTCAGCGGCGACAGCCCGGCAGGTCATGTCAGCGTGTCGGCCAACCATGGCGGCTTGCAAATGGCGATCCAGGCCAACCACAACCAAGGCAACAGCCTGCAGCAGATCGGCGGCGGGAATGTGCTGCAAGGGACGGTTCTGACCGGCAATAGCAACTTCGTCAACAACATGACCCAACTCAACGTCGTGATGAACAATAACGGTTTGAACAACGGCGCGTTGAACTGCAACCTGGATCAACTCAAAGGCCTACGCACGCTCGGTTATTGAACTACGCTGACCCTCGACACTTACGCATCAAAAAGGACGGCTTATTTCATGCATCGATCGATATCGCTCCGCGCGGTGATCTGTTTAAGTACGCTCTTGCCCGCATCCGTGCTGTATGCCGCACCGGATGCCGATATCGAAACCCTCAAGCGGGAACTCCTGGAACTCAAGCAACGCTACGACGTGCAGCAAAAGGCCCTGGCCGTGCTGGAACAACGCGTGCGCCAGGTGGAAGATCAACCGCAGGCGCCAGCGCCCAGGCGCCTGGCCAAATCCCCCGCCGACTTCAAGAAAGGCGCTACCACCGTCGCCGGCACGGGCGCGGCTGCGGCATCGGGTGGTGCCGGCGGTGGCGGCAGCTCCTACGGCCAGTCACTCAAGGACGACTCCGCCCCCGCGCAAAGCGTGAGCAACCTCTACAACGAGGCCAGCGGCTTTTTCGGCAATGGCAAGTTCAGCTTGGAAACCGGCGTTACCTATGCCCGTTATGACGCTCGCCAGCTGACCCTCAACGGCTTCCTCGCGCTGGACTCGATCTTCCTCGGCAACATCAACCTGGACCGGATCAAATCCGATAGTTGGACCCTGGACCTGACCGGGCGCTACAACGTCGACAATCGCTGGCAGTTCGACCTCAACGTGCCGGTGGTCTACCGCGATTCGACCTATCAGTCCGGCGGCGCCGGCAACGATGCCACGGCCACCTCGGAAGGTTCTGTCACCCGCGACCCGACCATCGGCGACGTCAACTTCGGCGTGGCGTACAAATTCCTCGATGAAACCCCTACCCTGCCGGATGCGGTGGTGTCGGTACGGGTGAAGGCGCCGACGGGTAAAGAGCCGTTTGGCATCAAACTGGTCAAGCAGCCCAACAACGACAACCTGTACATACCGGAAAGCCTGCCGACGGGCAACGGCGTCTGGTCGATCACGCCGGGCATTTCCCTGGTCAAGACCTTCGACCCTGCCGTGCTGTTCGGCTCGCTGTCGTACACCCACAACTTCGAAGACTCGTTCGATGACATCAGCAGTGAGGTCAATCAAAAGGTCGGCGGCAAGGTGCGCCTGGGTGACAGCTTCCAGCTCGGCGTCGGCGTAGCCTTTGCGCTTAACGAGAAGATGAGTATGTCGTTCTCGGTATCAGACCTGATACAGCGCAAAAGCAAACTCAAGCCCGACGGCGGCGACTGGCAGTCGGTGGTCTCCAGCGATGCCAACGCCGGCTACTTCAATGTGGGCATGACGATTGCCGCATCGGATAACCTGACCATCGTGCCGAACCTGGCGATCGGGATGACCGATGATGCGCCGGACTTTACCTTCAGCCTGAAATTCCCGTATTACTTCTGATTGAGAGCCGTGCGCTTTTAAATGTGGGAGGCCCCACTACCTCTTCGACGTAGCGCTGTCGCGCAGCAAACTGGGGGCGCCTACAAATATTCTTGGCGCTGAGGTGATCGTTCCCGCGCTCTGCGTGGGAATGCCTCCTGGGACGCTCCGCGTCCCGCCAAGCGCTGCAAGTTTCGGCGATTGCGCACAGGTGACGCGGAGCGTCACGGGCTGCAATCCCACGCAGGAGCGTGGGAACGATCTTTGAATGTGAAATTTCAGTTTTTAACTGAAAAATTAATCCTTTAAAATCAGCGAGTTATTTTAAGTTTGATAAGAGGGGGCTTGCCCTAATGCCAGTCAGTTAAGAAGTAGCAGGAGCGAGAATTAACTTGTGGCGAGGGAGCTTGCTCCCGCTGGGGCGCGAAGCGGCCCCAACAATGGGACTGCTGCGCAGTCCAGCGGGAGCAAGCTCCCTCGCCACAGGTTCGGTGTCGCCTTAACTGACTGGCATTAGGGCTTGCCCCCGATGGCCCTAGCGAATCTGGTGTTTGTGCAGCAACCGGTAGAACGTCGGCCGGGAAATGCCCAGCACGCGGGCGGCGACGCTCAGGTTATCGCTGTGCCGGTGAAGCACATCGCACAACGCCTGACGTTCGGCGCGGTGTTTGTAATCTTCCAGTGTCGCCATCGGCAGTGAAGCCGCCTGCTCGCCTTGCAGTCCCAGATCAACCGCTTCGATCTGGCGCCCTTCGGCCAACACCAGGCCACGGCGCACGCGGTTGGCCAACTCACGTACATTGCCTGGCCACAGGTGCTGCCCCATCGCTACCAATGCATCTTCGCTGAAGCTGCGCGGGCGGCGGCCGGTTTCCTGGCTATAGAAGCGCGAAAAGTGATTGGCCAGCATCGCCACGTCACCATGGCGTTCACGCAAGGGGGCCGTGACCACTTGCAGGACGTTCAGGCGGTAATACAGGTCTTCGCGGAAAGTGCCCTTTTCCACGGCGGCCTCAAGGTCTACGTGGGTGGCCGCCAGCACCCGCACATCCACCGGGATAGGCTGGCTGCCGCCGACGCGCTCGATCTGTTTCTCCTGGAGAAAGCGCAACAGGTTGGCTTGCAGTTCCATCGGCAGGTCGCCGATTTCATCGAGGAACAGCGTGCCACCGTGGGCGGCCTCGATGCGTCCGACCTTGCGCTGGTGCGCTCCGGTGAAGGCACCCTTTTCATGACCGAAGAGTTCGGATTGGATCAGGTGTTCCGGAATCGCCCCACAGTTGATCGCCACAAACGGCTTGGCGTGCCGCTGCGATTGCCGGTGCAGGGTTTTGGCCACCAGTTCCTTGCCGGTGCCGCTGTCGCCCCGAATCAGTACCGGGGATTCAGTGGGCGCCAACTTCGACAACAACTTGCGCAGTTCACGAATGGGCCGGCTGTCGCCCAGCAGCTCATGCCCAGGCCCACCCACGGGGGTGTTGCCCTTGCCGCGCAGACGCGCCATGCCGAAGGCGCGTCCCAGGGTGACCTGCACCCGCGACACGTCGAACGGCAAGGTGTGGAAGTCAAAGAACCATTCGCAGACGAAATCGCCGACGTTCTGCAGACGCAATACATCCTGGCTGAGTACCGCGATCCACTCGGTGCCGCTACGGCCAATCAGTTCCTTGACCGCTTCGGGGCGCTCCAGATGACACGGCTGCAACCGCAGCAGGCCGACATCGCAGGACCTATCTCCCACCGCTTCCAGGGCACAGCTGTCCACGTCCCATCCGACCGTGCGTAAGCCCGGTAGCAACCCATGGCAATCCGCACACGGGTCGACCACCAGCAAGCGGCGTTGGACGGGGGATACAATCATGAATATTCCTTGGCGTCAGAACAGTAACGTTATTAGAAACAACTGTTTGTGATGACTGACAGGGACCTTAGCAAAATTTTGACGCAGCCTTTGTAACCATTCGCTATAAGTGCGGGCAAAACGCCACCTATGTTTGAACTGTTAACGCCTGGGTTGAGCTTTTAAAACAGCGACTTACATGACATTAGTCAGGAAACATTAAAATTTGTTGCTCTAGCATGTGACCCGTACCCCACCATCGCGCATCAGTACAAGTAACCCACCGCACGGTCAGCCCAACCGCCGGTACTCACTTGAATGGGCATAGAGAGAGACGACCCACATGAACGCTCCGCTGCGCATCAACGAAGCTCTTTTGATTGCAGACCGCGCTTTCCAACCCTTTCAGTGCGTGGCCTGGCACGATGGCAATGGCGCCCTCAGCCTGAGCGTCATCGACCGCACCAATACCCGCATCGGCAGCAAACAGCTGTCCTCGAACACTTACACCGACCCGGCGCAACTGGAAAACCTGTTGTTGCAGGCGCGTGCCGAGCTCGACAAAGATGGCTACAAGTTGCAACAGTGGGCAATGCCCAAGTAAGTCGACAGGTTAACTTCCGATCACTGCACTCGCGTGATCGGAAGTTTGACTTACTTATCGCGCGGTCAGCATAAATCGCTCGAACGCTTCAGCAGCGCCGTCTTCGACATTACTGCCGGTGACGACGCTGGCCTGACGCTTGACGGTTTCTTCCGCCTGGCCCATCGCGATCGATAAACCGGCCACCTGGAACATCGCCGGGTCGTTGCCACCGTCACCAATGGCCGCCGTTTGCGCAAGCGGCACCCCAAGGTGCGCCGCAATGGTCTTCAAGGCCTCGCCCTTATTGGCCAGCATCGCCGTCACATCCAGGTAAACCGGCTGCGAACGCGACACCTGGGCCAAGCCCTGGACCTTGGGCTGCAATTGCGCCTCCAGCTCCACCAGCAATTGCGTGTTGTTGCTGGCGGCGACGATCTTGTCGACCCGATCCAGGTACGGCTCGAAACTCTCGACCACCACCGGCCCGTACCCCAGGCCATCGGCTTCGCGCTGCACCATCGGTCCTGGCGGGTCACGACGCAGCCAATCGCCGTCGGCGAACACCCACACTTCCACGTCCGGCTCAGCGGAAAACAGCGCCAACGTCACCAGGGCTGCTTCCGCCGGCAGATGGTGGGCCACCAGGATGCTGCCATCCGGGTTGATCAAGGTACCGCCATTGAAGCCCGCCACCGGCACGTCGATACCGAAGGTCTCGATCAAATGCAGCATGGCCTTGGGTGGTCGCCCGCTGGCCAGGCTGAAAAACACCCCGGCCTCACGCAGCGCGCGCACCGCATCGGCGGTGCGCTGGCTCAGGCTGTGATCCGGGTGCAGCAACGTGCCGTCCACGTCACTGAGGATAAAGCGGATGGGATGAATCGCTGCATCACTCATCCGAGGCTGTGCCAGGTGCGGCCATCACGGGCCAGCAAGGTGTCAGCCGCCGCCGGGCCATCTTCGCCAGCCTTGTAGGTCTGGATACCATCATCTTCTTTCCAGGCATCCAGGAACGGCTGCACGGCGCGCCAGCCGTTCTCGATGTTGTCGGCGCGCTGGAACAAAGTCTGGTCGCCGGTCATGCAGTCGTAGATCAGCGTCTCGTAACCGGTCGAGGGTTGCATCTCGAAGAAGTCCTTGTAGTCGAAGCCCAGTTCGATATTGGCCATCTCCAGGGTCGGCCCAGGCTTTTTCGCCAGCAGGTCGAACCACATGCCTTCGTTCGGCTGGATCTGGATCTTCAGGTAAGTAGGCTTGAGCTCATCGACCTCGGTGTCGCGAAATTGCGCGTAAGGCGCCTGCTTGAAGCAGATCACGATCTCGGTGTCGCGGATGCTCATGCGTTTGCCGGTACGCAAGTAGAACGGCACGCCGACCCAGCGCCAGTTGTCGATCATCACCTTCAGCGCAACGAAGGTCTCGGTGCTGCTGTCGGGCGCGACGTTGGCTTCTTCACGGTAACCCGGCAGCGACTTGCCGGCGATTTCACCGGCGGTGTACTGGCCGCGAACGGAATTGGCCCGCGCATCTTCCAGGGACCAGGGGCGGATTGCCCCCACCACCTTGGCCTTCTCCCCGCGCACCGCGTCGGCACCGAAGGCTGCAGGCGGTTCCATGGCAACCATGGCCAGCAACTGGAACAGGTGGTTGGGCACCATATCTCGCAGGGTGCCGGTTTTTTCGAAGAAACTGCCGCGGGTTTCCACGCCGACCGTTTCCGCAGCGGTGATTTGCACATGATCGATGTAGTGATTGTTCCAGAACGCTTCGAACAGCACGTTGGAAAAACGGCTGATCAGGATGTTCTGCACCGTTTCCTTGCCCAGGTAATGGTCGATGCGATAGATCTGTTTCTCGCTCATCACCTTGAGCAGGCACGCATTCAAGGCTTCGGCGGAGGCCAGGTCGGAACCGAACGGTTTCTCGATGACCACGCGGCGAAAGCCCTCCTCGGTTTCATTGAGCAACCCGGCGCTGCCCAGGCGTTGCACCACTTCACTGAAGAAGCGCGGTGCGGTCGCGAGGTAGAACACGGCATTGGCGGTGCCGCTGTCGGCAATTTTCTGCGCGATATCCGCGTAGGTGCTGTCGTCGAGGAAGTCGCCCTCGACGTAGCTGATGCCTTTGGCCAACTGGGCCCACAGGTGTGGGTCCAGCGCATTGTCGGCATTACCCCGGACTTTGCTGGCCGCCTCGGTGCGAATGAAATCCTCGAGCTTCTTGGCAAAGTCAGCGTCGCTGACGGCGTTGTGATCAACGCCCACGATACGCAGGCCATCGCCCAGCAACCCGTCGCGGCTCAGGTTGTACAGCGCCGGCATCAGCAGGCGCTTGACCAGGTCGCCATGGGCGCCAAACAGGAACAATGTAGTGGGTGGAGCGGGTTCGGCCTTGGGTTTCTTGCCGTTGGCGGTCATTTTTTGGAAGTCTCCACGTGGCCGCCAAAGCCGAAGCGCATGGCCGAGAGCATTTTGTCACCGTAGGTGCTCTGCTGGCGCGAACGGAAACGGGCGAACAGCGAGGTGGACAGCACCGGTACCGGCACCGCTTGCTCCATGGCCGCTTCGATGGTCCAGCGGCCTTCGCCACTGTCGGCCACGGAGCCGGAGTAGCCGTCGAGTTTCGGGTCGGTGGCCAGGGCATCGGCGGTCAGGTCCAGCAGCCACGACGACACCACGCTGCCACGGCGCCAGACTTCGGCGATGTCGGCCACGTTCAGGTCGAAGCGCTGATCTTCAGGCAGGTTTTCCGAGTTCTTGGTCTTGAGGATGTCAAAACCTTCGGCAAACGCCTGCATCATTCCGTATTCAATGCCGTTATGGATCATCTTGACGAAGTGACCGGAGCCCGCTGGGCCAGCATGGATATAACCCTGCTCGGCACGCGGGTCGGCAGAAGCCGAACGGTCCTTGGTGCGAGGGATACTGCCGATACCGGGAGCGAGGCTCTTGAAGATCGGGTCGAGGCGCTGCACGGTTTCAACGTCGCCGCCGATCATCATGCAGTAGCCACGTTCCAGGCCCCAGACACCGCCCGAAGTGCCGACGTCAACATAGTGCAGGCCCTTTTCCGCCAGGGCCTTGCCGCGACGCACGTCGTCCTTGTAATTGGTATTGCCGCCGTCGATGATCACGTCACCGCTTTCCAGCAGCTCACTGAGTTCATTGATGGTGTCTTCGGTCGGCGCGCCCGCCGGCAGCATTACCCATACCGCGCGCGGCTTTTGCAGGCCGGCCACCAGGGCCTCCAGCCCGGCGACGCCAGTGGCGCCCTCCTCGCTCAAGCCCTTTACGAATGCTTCATTACGGTCATAAACAACGGTGGAATGCCCATTGAGCATCAGGCGCCGCGCAATATTACCGCCCATGCGGCCTAGTCCGATAATCCCCAGTTGCATGTGCTGATGCTCCTAACTGCAAAAAAATGTGTGACATAGTTTATAGCGCAATGAGGCTAATGAGGGTTAGTCCAGAGCGGATCCGTGTAGTTTCATGGCAAAAAAGTTGCCATCATTTCACCATCACTCCTGGAAAAGTCACACGACCACCAAAAATAAAAAAGTTCCCTTGGTGTGAAAAAGAATTCAGACTTACCTCCGACTGTTGCCGCGAACCGATTCGGCAGCGCCGTTGACCGCTATTTGCGAGGTAAGCAATGAGCACAGCACAGATGACCCGACCGCCTCAGACCCTCTACGTCAGCATCCGCCGCGATGAATTGCGCCAGTTGAAGGACGAGCGCGATCAGTTGCAACAGGAAGTCCTGCGTCTGCGTTCACATCTGCAGGCCCAGCTTGAACTGCCGTCCGGCGCCAAGCCCGCGCTCTGCTGACCCGCCCTGGCGAGCCTGTAAGGCAATACCTACAGAAAACTCACAAAGTTTTCACACACTTATCCCGATACTCCCGCCCGCGATGCCGCTCACTTTCTGGGCGGCCCGATGTCGCGCGCCTGTGCGCGACGATTATTTTCTGATGGGGCGCTGGATGGCGATGTTCAAACGCAGCACGACGACTGCGAAAGGCTTTGATTGGGCCGGCCTTGGCTGGTTATTCCTGTTTTTCTGGTATTTCTCTGGGATTACCCAACTTCTTATCCAACTGACGGGCACGTCCGGCTTCAGCGGTTTCCGCCAGGCGTTCTTCATGAGTGCGCTGTGGCTGGCGCCGATGTTGCTGTTCCCCCGGCAAACACGCCTGCTCGCTGCCTTGATCGGCGTAGTACTGTGGGCCTGCTCCATGGCCAGCCTGGGTTATTTCTTCATTTACCAGCAGGAATTTTCCCAGAGCGTCATCTTCATCATGTTCGAGTCGAACATTTCTGAAGCGGGCGAATACGCCACCCAGTACTTTGCCTGGTGGATCGTGCTGGCATTCATCGCCCACACCGCCTTCGCGGTTTTCCTGTGGACACGCCTGCGCCCGGTGTACTTGCCTCGCGGCCAGTCGATCGTGGCGGCAATCGCCATTGTGTTGGCCGTGGTCGGCTACCCGTTGGTCAAGCAGATCGCCACCAGCGAAACCATGGAACTGGCCATTGACCGCTTCGAAACCCGGATCGAACCGGCCGTGCCATGGCAGATGATCGTCGCCTACCGCCGCTACACCGAACAACTGGACAATATGCAAGGCATGCTGACCAGTGCCAGCCAGATCCCACCGCTGAAAAACCTCAAGGACAGCATGGCCGGCCAGCCGTCCACCCTGGTGCTGGTGATTGGCGAGTCCACCAACCGCCAGCGCATGAGCCTGTATGGTTACCCGCGTAACACCACGCCGGAACTGGACAAGCTGCGCGACCAACTGGCGGTGTTCGACAACGTCATTACACCGCGCCCGTACACCATCGAAGCGCTGCAGCAGGTACTGACCTTCGCCGACGAAGAAAACCCGGACCTGTACCTCAAGACGCCGTCGATCGTCAGCGTGATGAAACAGGCCGGCTACAAGACCTTCTGGATCACCAACCAGCAAACCATGACCAAGCGCAACACCATGCTCACGACCTTTTCCGAACAGGCCGACGAGCAGGTGTACCTCAACAACAACCGGAACCAGAACGCCCGTCAATACGACGGCGATGTACTGGCCCCGTTTTCCAAGGCCCTGGCCGATACCGCCGAGCGCAAGTTCATCGTGGTGCATCTGCTGGGCACGCACATGAGCTACCAGTACCGTTATCCACAGTCGTTCGACAAGTTCACCGACCGCCAGGGCGTGCCGCCCGGTGTCAGCGATGCACAGCTGCCGACGTACAACAGCTATGACAACGCGGTGCTGTACAACGACTTCGTGGTGTCGAGCCTGATCAAGGACTACGCCAAGACCGACCCCAACGGCTTCCTGCTGTACCTGTCGGACCACGGCGAAGACGTGTTCGACTCGGCCGGCCATGACACCCTGGGCCGTAACGAAGGCAAGCCGACCGCGCCGATGTACACCATTCCCTTCATGGCCTACGCCTCGCCCAAGTGGCGCGAAAGCCACGATTGGAGCTTCGCTGGCGACCTGCAACGGCCTTACAGCAGTTCGCAGTTGATCCACACCTGGGCGGACCTGGCAGGTTTGAGTTTCGATGAACTGGACCGCAGCAAAAGCCTGGTCAGCGACAGCTTCAAGCCGCGCCCTTTGCTGATCGGCAACCCTTACGAGACCAAGCAAAAGGCGTTGATTGACTTCAGTCTGATCAAGCCGAAAAAGGCCGACAGCACCGACGTGGTAGCCAAGTAACCAGCGGCTCGTAACAAGAAGATAACAATCATTCTCGTTTAAACCTAAAGATCCGCGCCTCCTTTCGTCTTTGAGCCATGCCCACCCCATCCGGGGCGGTCTCAAAGACGACAAGGAGTTTGCCGCGATGCTCGCGCCGTTTACCCGTTCCATCACCTTTACCCTTGGCCTGTTCAGCCTTGCGCTGAGCCCTGAACTGCTGGCCGAAACCGATCCCGAACACGCCCCCGCCAACGCTCTCGAACTGGGCGCCACCACGGTCACCGCCGAAGGCCTGGGTGCGACCACCGAACACACCGGCGCCTACACCACCGGCTCCATGAGCACCGCCACCCGCCTGAACCTGTCGATCAAGGAAACCCCGCAATCGATCTCGGTGATCACGCGCCAGCAGATGGACGACTTCAACCTCAACACGCTGACCGACGTGCTGCGCCAGACCACCGGCGTCAACGTCCAGCACAACGATTCGGACCGCGTGTCCTATACCGCCCGTGGTTACGGCATCAACAACTTCCAGATTGACGGAATGCTCAACACCTTCGGCTACATGAAGAGCGACGCCGACACCATCATCTACGACCGTATCGAAGTGGTGCGTGGCGCCACCGGCCTGACAACCGGCGCGGGCGACCCCTCGGCCACCGTCAACATGGTACGCAAGCGCCCTACTGCCCAATGGCAGGCGCAAACCGGGATCAGCGGCGCTACCCATGACAACTACTACAGCTACCTCGACGTCGGCGGCCCGCTGGCCGTCGATGGCAAACTGCGCGGGCGCAGCGTTCTGGCCTACCGTGACAGCAAATCCTTTCGCGACAACTATGCCCTGCAGCGCGCGGTCGGCTACGGCATTCTCGAAGGCGACCTTTCCGACGACACCGTGCTGGCCGTAGGCTTTGATTACCAGGACAAGCAGGTACAAGGCACCTCCTGGGGCACCGTGCCGTACTGGAACAGCCAGGGCGGCAAGGCCGGACTGTCGCGCTCCACCAATATGGCGGCGCACTGGAGTTCCTGGCCACTGACCGACAAAACCACCTTCGCCACCCTCGATCATCGGCTGGGCGGCGACTGGCACCTGAAGGCGGCCTACACCCATCGCCAGAGCGATACCGATGGCAAGGTGTATTACGGCGGCGCGGGGTTCCCCAATGCCGACCGCAGCGGCATGACGGCCTGGGCCAGCCATATGCGCGGCACCTCGAGAATGGAAGCCATCGACCTCAACCTGGCCGGCAGCTACGCGCTGCTGGGCCGTGAACACGCGCTGATGATGGGTTATGGCGAGGCGGCGCAGCGCGACAGTTCGCCCTTCATGCGCAGCAAGCTGCCCTCCAGCTACTACTCCATCGAGGACTGGAAACACATGGGCGGCATCGGCAAGTTCAGCGATGACGTCACCGACCTCAAGGGTGAACACAGCAAGAAACAACAGAAAGCCGGTTACCTCGCGACTCGACTGAGCCTGACCGAACGTTTGCACGCCGTACTCGGCAGTCGCTACGGCAGTTGGGAGCTGCAAAGCGCTACCCCCGAATACGACGCCAACGATCAACTGACCGCGTCCGGCAAAACCGGGCAAACCCATAACGACATGTGGACGCCCTACGCCGGGCTGCTTTACGACATCACGCCGCAATACACCGTCTACGCGAGCTACACCGACATTTTCAAGCCGCAGGATGCGCGTGATGCCAACAAGAAATACCTGGAACCGGTGGTGGGCAGCAACTATGAGGTGGGGCTCAAGGGCAGCGTACTCGACGAGCGTCTGAACCTGGCCGCCGCGTATTTCTGGAGCACCCAGGACAACGTCGCCGAGCGGGACGACTCGGTGCCGCGCAACCCGGCCACCGGCGAGGAGTACTACAAGTCCGGCGGCAAGGGCAACAAGGTGAAGGGCTTCGAGCTGGAAGCGGCGGGGGAAATCACCCCGGACTGGAACCTGACTGCGGGCTACACCTACACCCATTCGGTGAATGGTGCAGGCACACGCAACAACACCGGCCAGCCGTTGAACCTGTTGAAGTTATCCAGCGCTTACCGCCTGCCGGGGGCCTGGCGCAACCTTACCGTGGGCGGCGCGGTGAGTTGGCAGAGCGAGATGTATGACTTCGGCGACCGCCCCACGGGGGCGCGCAACAGCGAAGGCAGACCGATAACCACGCGGGAGAAAATCACGCAACAGGGCTACACCGTGGTCAACCTGATGTCGCGCTACCAGTTCGATGAACATGTTACGGCGTCGGTTAATGTCAACAATCTATTTGATAAGAAATATTACGAACGCGTTGGCTTTTATAACGGCGTGTATTGGGGCGATCCACGTTCGGTCACGCTGGCACTTGACTGGCGGCTATAACGGCCCCTGGCGAAGTTAACAAAATTGTCAACTTCGCAGGTGAACTTCGTTAATTCCCACTTAATAGGATAACGCCATAGTCGCCCCACGATCAGATCAGGGAGTGACCGATCACCTATCAATCTAAATGGGAATACCGCCATGAAACTTTCGACCTTGATGCTCGCCAGCCTGATGACCCTGACCTCTGCCGCCGCCTTTGCAGAAGGCGGCTCAGAGCGCTCGAAAGAGTTCTACAACAACTTCAGCTTCATTCAGGAAAAAACCCACGGCAAGGCTGAACAACAAGTTGCGTCCGCCGATGGTAAACCGGTTAAAGCCACCACTGCCGAAACAGCACAACCCAATAGTTAATTAATATTGAGTTAATCCGCACCACCCCTCTGCCATTCCGCTCCCTTGGCAAAGGTTTATCAGGCGCCATTCAATGGCGCCTTTTTTTATCCTGTTTTTATTACAGCGCCTTGCTCCAGAACAACATACGGCCATGGGCAGGATCAAAAACCGAATCGTCGAAACCGAACTTGCGATACGCCGACTGTGCCAACTCATTGCCTTCAAGCACTTCCAGGGTGATTTTGCAGCAGCCACGCTGCCGGGCGATTTCCTCGACCTTTTGCAGCATCTTCTGGCTCAATCCCAAGCCACGAAACTGTTTCGCCACCACCACATCATGAACGTTGACCAAGGGCCGACAAGCGAATGTCGAGAAGCCCTCGAAGCAATTGACCAGCCCGGCTGGCTCACCCCCGACAAACGCCAGCACACTGAACGCATAGGGGCGCTTGGCCAGTTCCCCAGGCAATTGCTGCAACAGGTCGGCTTGCAAGGTGTGCCCGCCGCCCATTGGATCTTCAGCATAGTGGTTGAGCAACGAGCCGATGGCGTCGGCGTGCACGGCGTTGGTGTAGCTGGCTTGCAGCACCAGGATGTCAGGGGTGTCCATTTCCGTCCTCGATAACGACAACCAGGGAATCGAATCCCTTTGAGAGGGGTGATTGTAGGCATGGAGTCAGCAGCAGATGAAGGAGATTAACGACAAATGCCTGACAGAAAACGCCCAGGTTGCAGGCATCCAAAGCCCTGGCCGAGGTCAGGCGCCGAAGCGCTGCAGCTGCATTTCTCGCAAGCGGCTCAAGGTGCGACGAAAAGGAAACGCCAGGTAGCCTTCGGTATACAGACGCTCCAGCGGCACCTGAGCCTCGATGAACAACGGCACCTTGCGGTCGTAACATTCATCCACCAGCGCGATAAAGCGTCGCACGCTGTCATCGTGCACCGACAGCTGCGGCAAGTGACGGTCCCCTGCGACAACGCGCTCGGCCCCGTCTTCGGTGCCACGGGCAATCCGCCCCGGGCGCTGCGGTGCACTGAGATTGGGCACTTGCGCCAACAGGATGGCCTTGAAGCGATCACACAGCAGCATGAAATCCATCGCGGCCAGCGGCTGTTCGCAAAGCTCGGCGTAGCGACACCACAGCACCGTGTCACTGGCCTGCACCGCCGTCATCGTGCGATGGCCCACGTTCACCACCCTCCCCTCACTGACCGTTTGCCCCGCACTCAGTTGCTTGAACACCGTGGCCAGTGCCTCAGGCTGATTCACCCAGTAGCGCTGCAGGCCCACACCGGCGTGCAAGCGATGATCCTCGCCACCGTCCACCGCCACCACCTGCATATGCTGCTTGATCGCCGCGATCCCCGGCAGGAACCGTTCACGGTTGAAACCCTCGGCGTACAGCTGCTCAGGCGGTTGATTGGAGGTGCAGACCATCACTACGCCCTCCTCGAACATCACCTGGAACAGGCGGCCGAGAATGATCGCGTCACCGATGTCATTGACGAACAACTCATCGAAACACAGCACGCGCACGTCCCGGCTCAGTTCCCGCGCCAACGCCTGCAGCGGGTCCTTGATACCGCTGAGCTGGAACGAGCGCTGGTGTACCCAGCCCATGAAGTGATGAAAATGCTGACGCCGCGCCGGCACGCGCAGGCTTTGAAAGAACTGGTCCATCAACCAGGTCTTGCCGCGCCCCACCGGCCCCCACAGGTAAACGCCGGCGATCGGCGAATGGCCTTGGTGCAAGGCCTGGTGACAGGTTTGCAAGGCCTGCACCGCCGCGTGCTGGGCGTCGTCCGGCACGAAACCCTGCTGGGCGATGGCATCTTGATAAGCGGCGAGCGGCGAGTCGAAAGTCATGGGTGCCAGTATGACCTACTACGCGAACGCCAGCCGCGCAGTTTTCGCCGTCAACCCAGCTCCGCAGGCGCTTGGCATCTGAGGAGGGTCGACGGCCTGGGCCAGCGCTGCGACTTGCGCGCACGTTTGCAAGGCGCAGGTCAGCCAACTGCCCGGCCCGACGTTCAGCCGGTCGTCACGCTCCGGGCCCACCGGGCTGTACAGCAGCGGGCAAGACGGCGCCACCCACAAACGATCGCCCAGTTTTTCGTGGGCGCGCTGCAAGGTCGCCAGGGCTTTTTCCAAGTCGCAGCGCCCTAGGTTGCGGCCATCGACCACGCCCAGGGACAGCACCTTGTACGCCGGCAGGCGATCGAGAATGGTCGGGTATTGCTCCGGCGCCCGCACCAGGTCGATGTGCAGCCCATCGACCGGCAGGTTGGCGGCCAGGCCGAGGTTTTTCTCCAGCCCGCCAAAGTAGGTGGCGACCAGCTTTTTCAGCGGATCGCGCTGGATCAGGTTATAGGCGCGCTCAAAGGCATTCTTCCAGGCCTGCGGCAGGTCGAGCACCAGGATCGGCTCGTCGATCTGCACCCACTCCACGCCCAGCTCGGCCAGGCGCTGGAAAATCTGACCATACAGCGGCAGCAGGCGGTCGAGCAGCTCGAGCTTGTCAAAATCAGCGCCCTTGGCCTTGCCTAGCCACAGGTAGGTCAGCGGGCCGATGACGACCGGCTTGACGTTGTGCCCGAGGTCGCGCGCTTCCTGGACTTCTTCGAACAACTGTTTCCACCCCAGGTGGAATTGCTGGTCGACGCTGAACTCCGGCACCAGGTAGTGATAGTTGGTATCGAACCACTTGGTCATTTCCTGGGCGTGAGCAAAGCCGCAGCAGTTATCGCTGACGCCACGGGCCATGCCGAACAGCGTCTGCAACGTGGCCTGACCATCGGCTGGGCGGAACCGCTCGGGGACTACGCCAAACATCAGCGAGTGGGTCAGCACCTGGTCGTACCAGGCGAAATCACCTGCGGGCAGCAGCTCAATGCCCGCTTGTTTTTGCAGCGCCCAGTGAGCCCTGCGCAAGTCGCGGCCCACGGCACGCAGGCCGGCCTCGTCGAGTTCGCCCTTCCAGAACGCTTCCTGCGCTTTCTTCAGTTCACGATCGCGTCCAATGCGCGGGAATCCGAGGGAATGAGCGACTGCCATGACTTACAACTCCACTGTAGGTATTCAATGGCAGCCATTGTCGGCAGATGCTTATAGTGAGACAAACTCATTTTATTTTAGATGATCACAAGTTCCACTCATGTTTAGACTGCGGTCAATCGGATCAGTCAATCAACCCATGAGCGTCATAGAACGGATACGGCCCGGGGTAATCCCCGAACACGCCGTTGTGGCTGACCAACCCCTGTTGCGCGTCCCAGCGATGCAGCAGATACCCCGCCGGCTCCAGGTTGAAATGGGCGGGCGCGGCGTCTTGCAAATCCAGCACGATCTGATGGGAGGTGCCGGGGCACACACAGCTCAAGCTGCCACCAAAGCGTCGCTGCATCGGCCGGTGCAGGTGCCCACACAGCAGGCGTTCCACTTGCGGGTGGCGTGCCACGACTGTTTCCAGGGCGGCGGCATTGATAAACGGTTCGCGGTCCATATGGCCGATGCCGCTCATAAACGGCGGGTGGTGCAGAATCAGCAAGGTCGGCGCGTCCGGGCGTCGCGCCAGTTGCGCGTCCAGCCACTGCAACTGGCTGTCCAGCAATTGCCCGCCATGGCCACCGGGGATGGTCGAGTCCAGGCCGATCAAACGCAGCGGATGCTCGTCCACCACCCAGTCCAGCGGCCCCTGTGCCGACGACGGCAAATAGGCGTGATCACGGAAGGCTTCGAGCAACGGACCGCGTGTGTCGTGGTTGCCGGGCACCAGGTAGCACGGCATGTGCAGGCGCGCGAGTTCGGGGTGCAGCACGGCGTATTCATCGGCGCGGCCGAAGTCCACCAGGTCACCGCTGATCACCACGATATCGGGCCGGGGATGGCTGGCGTTCAAATGGTCGACGGCACGGCGCAGCGCGCCCAAGGTATCGACCACCCCATACGTCAGGCGCTCGCCAGCTTTAAGGTGCAGGTCGCTGATTTGCACAACAAGAAACGGACGATTCACAAGCAAACTCTCACGCATTCAGGGT
This sequence comes from Pseudomonas sp. R4-39-08, assembly GCF_003852275.1. Lineage (NCBI taxonomy): Bacteria > Pseudomonadati > Pseudomonadota > Gammaproteobacteria > Pseudomonadales > Pseudomonadaceae > Pseudomonas > Pseudomonas sp. R4-39-08. The sequence goes on along the minus strand of NZ_CP027733.1, from coordinate 2,350,443 downwards.
GAATAACATGTGCGGCGCAATCGCCAGGGCAATCGGCGCGCCGACGGCGTACAGCTGGTTGTCGCTGCTGTCCACCAGCAGCGGTTGCGGGTCGCCCACGTCCACCAGCAGGCGGCTTTGCGCGCCCTGGAAAAACTGCGCCAATAGATGGCCGTGCAAGTGCCCTTCGCTCTCCATCACCCGCAGGTGTTCGGGGCGGCAGTACACCGTGTCGGGCACGTCGGCGGCCTGCCACGGCAACTCGCCGCCGCAGACTTTCAGGCCATGGACTGTTCGCGAGGTAACAACAAACGCATTGAGGTTGCCGACAAAACCGGCGACAAACGCATTCGCCGGCTTCTGGTAAATGTCCCGTGGACTGGCCAGTTGCGCGACGCGGCCGTGCTCCATCACCAGGATGCGATCACCCAGGGCCATGGCTTCGCCCTGGTCGTGGGTGACGAACACCGAGGTGATGCCCAGGCCACGCAGCAGTTCATTCAGCTCACTGCGCAGGCGCTCACGCAGTTGCGCATCGAGGGCTGCCAGCGGTTCATCCAGCAACAGGACCTTCGGGCGCGGCGCCAGGGCACGGGCCAGGGCCACGCGTTGGCGCTGGCCACCAGACAACTCGTGGATGCTGCGCTGGCCATGCTGTTGCAGGCCCACCAGCTCCAGCAATTCGTCGCAGCGCTTGTTGCGCGCAAGCGGCGACATCCCGCGAATCTTCAAGCCGTAGACGATATTGCCGGCCACATCCAGGTTGGGAAACAGCGCGTAGTTCTGGAACACCATGCCCACGTCACGACGCTCGATGGGCAGGCGCGTGACGTCGTCGTTGCCGAAAAACACCTGGCCCACATCCGGGCGCTCCAGCCCGGCGATCAGGCGCAAGGTGGTGGTTTTGCCACAGCCCGATGGGCCAAGAATCGCCAGGGTTTCGCCGCCTTCGACGGTCAGGTCCAGGTCATGCACGGCCACGGTGCCGTCGGCGAATGCCTTGCGACAGCCTTGCAGGCGGATAGTGATAGCGGTCATCGACGCTCTCCACGGGATAAACGGGCACTGATGGCCTGCAATGCAATCAGCAGCGGCACGATCATCAGCAAAAAGATAAGGGTATAGGCGCTGGCGATTTCCAGGCGCGCCGAGGCGTAGCTGTCGGCCAGGCCGACCGGCAAGGTCTTGGTCATCGGTGTGTGCAGCATCCAGGTCAGGTTGAACTCACCCAGGGACAAGGTGACCACCATCAGCACACCCGCCAGAATCCCTGCCCGGCTGTTAGGCACCACCACACTGAAAAAGCGTTTGATGGGCCCGGCGCCAAGGCTGGCCGCCGCCTCTTCCAGCACCGGCAGATGCTGGCGCTGCATCACCGCCATCACCGGGCGCACCAGGAACGGCAAGGTGAACAGCACATGGCCCACCAGGATGAACAACCAACTGCTGCGAAACGTGCCGAACTGGCCGTAGGTGAGCAGCAAGGCCAGCGCACTGGCCAGGCCCGGCATCGCCACCGGCAGCACCATCAGTTCCTCGAAGGCGCGGCTGAAGCGGTTGTTCATGCGCACCAGGGCGTAGGCCGCCGGCACGCCGATCACGCAGACGCACACCGCGCAGGCCAGGGCCAGTTGCAGCGACAGCCACACGGTCGGCGAATAGGCCTGCCACACCTGCACCAGCCAGTCGAAGGTCAGGCCGCTGGACACGCCGACGAAGAAATTGCGCGTGAGTCCCGCCAGCAACGACATCAGCACCGGCACCAACATGAACGCGCACACCAGCAAGGTGAACAGCAGTTGAATCACAAACAGCGATGAGCGCTTCACAGGACAGTCCCCGCGTTTTTCACCAGGCGTCGCGTGAGCAACAACACCGCCCAGGTCACCGCGCCAAGCACCACCGACAACGCGGCGGCGACGGCAAAGTTGGCATAGTTGGTGAACACGTTGTAGATCGCCACCGGGGTGACGTTCAGCCGCGTGCCCAAGGTAAAGGCCGTGCCGAAGGCGCCCATGGACGTGGCAAAACAGATCGCCCCGCACGACGCCAGCGCTGGCGCCAGGCCCGGCACGATCACGTCGCAGACCACGCGCCAATGCCCGGCGCCCAGCGAATGCGCGGCTTCCTCCAGGCTACGGTCGAGGCTTTCGCAGGCCGCCATCACCGTGAGGATTACGCGGGGGATCGAGAAATACAGGTAGCCGACAAACAACCCGGCCAGCGAATAGGCAAAGATCCAGCGTTCACCGGCCAACTGCAGGCCGAGCGACGCCAGCAGCCCCTGGCGCCCGGCCAACAGGATGACCAGGAAGCCCACCACCACCCCGGGAAACGCCAGGGGAAACGTGAGCAAGGCCACCAACGCCGAGCGCCCAAAAAACCGCTGGCGCGCAAGAAACACGCCGCTGATGCCGCCAATCAACAACGCCGTGAACGTCACGATGATGGCCAGCACACAGGTCTGCGCCAGGCTGCCCAGGTACTGCGCGCTGCTGAGCACCTGCCAATAACCGCTGCCGTGGCTGTCGCGGCTTTCGCCGCCGAGCACGATCAAGTGCGCCAGCGGCAGCAGCCAGAATGCGAACAGCACCGCAAAGGCCGGAGCCAGCGCCCAGGCCGCACGTTTTGCCGATGTGGCCACTTACTTGACCTCGTTCAGATAACGGGCCGCGAAGGCTTCCTGCACGGCGGCCATTTTCTGGTAGTCCACCACGCCGGCGCGCGCATAGTCGCTGTCGGGCAGGAACTGCGCGGCGACCTCAGCCGGCATCTGCACCGGGCGTACCGGACGCAAGTAAGCCCTGGCCCAGAGTGCCTGGCCTTGATCCGACAGCACGAAGTCCAGCACCTTCTCGCCATTGGCGCGGTGCGGCGCGTTGGCCACCAGGCTCATCACGTAGGGCACACTGATGCTGCCCTCTTTGGGGATCACGAAGGCAACGTTGGCGTTGTCCTTATAGCGGGCGCGGTAGGCGTTGAAGTCGTAGTCCACCAGGATCGGCAATTCGCCGGACAGCACCCGCGCATAGGCGGTCTGCTTGGGCACGATGGGCGCGTTTTTCGCCAGTTTCTGGAAGTAGTCGATGGCCGGGGCGAAGTTGTCCAGGTCGCCGCCCATCGCGCGGTTGATCGCCACAGCAGAGACGTAACCAACAAAGGCGCTGGACGGGTCCAGGTAGCCGACCATGCCTTTGTATTGCGGCTTGAGCAGGTCGGCCCAGCTTTGCGGCACCGGCAGGCCACCCAATGCATCGACGTTGACCATAATGCCCAAGGTGCCGGAGTGAATTGCGAACCACTGGCCCGCCGGGTCTTTCAGGCCGGCGGGGATCTGCTCCCAGCCCTTGGGTTTGTAGCCATCGACCACGCCGGCTTTTTGCGCCTGCAGGCCGAAGGTCACCCCGTAGTACACCACGTCGGCGACGGGTGCGGCCTTTTCGGCCACCAGTTGCGCCAGCGACTGGCCGGAGTTCTTGTTATCCAGCGGCACTTGCACGCCGGTGCTGGCGGCAATGGCCTTGAGCTGGGTGCCCCAGTCGGCCCAGTCCGGCGGGCAGTTGTAGCAAATTGCGGTGTCGGCGGCCTGGGCCAGGCTGGCCATACCACACAGCAGCGCGGCGGCCAGGGTTTTACGCAATGCGCGCATCAAGAAACTCCTCATGGGGTTGAGTGCTTTCGCCCGGCCGGATATGGCAAGGCAGGCAATGGGAAATCGGGGCGTTGCCGGCGATCTGCGCCAGCAATTGGTCAATCACTGTGCTGGCGAGCAGCGCGATGGGCTGCACCACGCTGCACAGGGTTGGGTGCATCTGGGTGCCGAGGGCGATGCCGTCAAAGCCCATCACCGAGAGTTGCTTGGGGACGTGCCAGGCGTTGCGGCGCAGTTCGGCGATCAGGCTGATGGCGAGGAAGTCGTTGGAACACACCAGTGCCGTGGGCGCCTCGGGGCCTTCAAGGTACGGCTGGATGGCGACGAATTCAGCCTGGGTGTGCGCGGGCATTTCGATCACCGGGCGGCTCTTGAGGCCGTAGGCTTGCATCGCGTCGCAGTAACCGGCGTAACGCAGGCGCGCACGGTCGGACTGCAACGCGGGGCCCGCGACCATGCTGATGCGCCGGTGCCCTGCCTCCAGCAGATACCGGGTGGCCATGGCCATGCCGGCGCGGTTGTCGACCGACACGGCGCTGTAGCTGGGGTTGCTCGGTTGGTGGTAGGCCAGCACGAATGGGGTCTGTTCGCTGGCGAGGCTGTTGAGCACGCTGTTGCTCTCGGCATCGGTGACCGTCAGTACCAGGCCGTCAACACGTTGGCGCAGCAGTTCTTCCACCACCATGCTTTCGCGTTCAGTGCTGTAGTCGGTAGTCGCCAGCACCAGGCTGTAGCCGCGCAACCGCGCCGCACGTTCCATGGCCTGGAACTGTTCGGCGAACACCGGATTGAGCAAGTTGGGCACCACCACGCCAATCAACCGGGTGGTTTGCAGGCGCAGTTGGCGACCGAGCAAGTTGGGCCGAAAGCCCAACTCACGGGCGGCGGCAAACACCTGCTCACGGGTGGCCGGGCGCACCTGGTCGGGGGAGGCAAATGTGCGGGCAGCAGTGGCGCGGGATACGCCAGCCAGCTGCGCAACGTCTTTCAGGTCAGTCATTGTCACTCGCTTGAGATCGATCTCATTGGCGAGGACAGTAACGGGGGAATGTGGCAGGAAGGTGGTGGGGAGATGACGGTTTGATGTCAGTGAAGCCCGGTTACACAGCGTTGATCGTTCCCACGCTCTGCGTGGGAACGCCGCCTGGACGCTCTGCGTCCCGCTTGTGAGGTGACGCGGAGCGTCATGGGATGCATTCCCACGCAGAGCGTGGGAACGATCAGTAGTCATACTCAGTGGTTAAGATCGTAAAACCGGCGCAGCAAATTCCGCCCACTAACCTTTCGATCTGATCCAAGTGCGGGCACAATGCGTGTCCTTTTTTGGCAGGCACCGCCGCAGGCTCTCAAAAATGATCAAAACGCCGTACTACCTCATCGATAAACAGAAGCTTCTGGTCAACATGCAGAAGATTGCCTACGTGCGCGAGCAGTCCGGCGCCAAGGCTCTGCTGGCGCTCAAGTGCTTTGCCACCTGGTCGGTGTTCGACCTGATGCAGCAATACATGGACGGCACCACCTCGTCGTCGCTGTATGAGTTGAAGCTCGGCCGCCAGAAGTTCGACGGTGAAGCGCACGCCTACAGCGTGGCCTGGGCCGACGATGAAATCGAAGAGATGCTGGAGAACTGCGACAAGATCATCTTCAACTCCATCAGCCAACTGCAGCGTTTTGCCGAACGTTCCGAAGGCAAGACCCGTGGCCTGCGCGTCAACCCACAGGTGAGCAGCTCCGATTACCTGCTGGCCGACCCGGCGCGTCCGTTCAGCCGCCTGGGCGAGTGGGACCCGGTGAAGATCGACGGCGTGATCGATCAAATCTCCGGTTTCATGTTCCACAACAACTGCGAAAACGGCGATTTCAGCCTGTTCGACAGCATGCTCGGCACCATCGAAGAGCGCTTCGGCGCGCTGCTGCACAAGGTCAAGTGGGTCAGCCTCGGCGGCGGCATCCATTTCACCGGTGAAGGCTATGCGTTGGATGCGTTTTGCGCACGGTTGAAGGCATTCTCCGAGAAGTACGGCGTGCAGGTGTACCTGGAGCCCGGCGAAGCGGCGATCACCAACAGCGCGTCCCTGGAAGTCACCGTGCTCGACACGCTCTACAACGGTAAACACCTCGCTGTGGTCGACAGCTCCATCGAAGCCCACCTGCTGGACCTGCTGATCTACCGCCTCAACGCCAAGCTGGCGCCGAGCGAGGGTGAGCATACCTATATGGTGTGCGGCAAATCCTGCCTGGCCGGCGACATCTTCGGCGAGTATCAATTTGATCGTCCGCTGGCCATCGGCGATCGGCTGTCGTTCATCGACACCGCTGGCTACACCATGGTCAAGAAAAACTGGTTCAACGGCCTGAAAATGCCGTCCATCGTAGTGAAACAACTCGACGGTACAGTCGAAGTGGTTCGTGAATTTGGTTACGACGACTACCTGTCCAGCCTTTCGTAAGCTGGCGGATATAGGAGAAATAAAGCAATTGAAAAAGAACGTTCTTATCATTGGTGCAGGAGGTGTCGCCAAGGTGGTGGCCCACAAGTGCGCGCAGCACAACGACGAACTCGGTCGTATTGCTATCGCGTCGCGCAACATCTCCAAATGCCAGGCCATCATCGACAGCGTCAAGGCCAAGGGTAGCCTCAAGGTACCCGCCGACATTCAGGCCTTTGCGCTGAACGCCCTGGACGTGGAAGCGACCAAGGCTCTGATCCGCGAGACCGACTCGCAGATCGTCATCAACGTGGGTTCCGCGTTTCTCAACATGTCGGTGCTGCGTGCCTGCATCGATACGGGCGTGGCTTACCTCGACACCGCCATCCACGAAGAGCCGGGCAAGGTCTGCGAGACCCCGCCGTGGTACGGCAACTACGAATGGAACCACCTGGAAGAATGCAAACAGAAGAACATCACTGCCATCCTTGGCGTGGGCTTCGACCCGGGTGTCGTCAACGCGTATGCCGCGCTGGCGCAGCAACAGCATTTCGACCGCATTGATTCGATCGACATTCTCGACGTCAATGCCGGCTCCCACGGCAAATACTTCGCCACCAATTTCGACCCGGAAATCAACTTCCGCGAGTTCACCGGACAGGTGTGGAGCTGGCAGAACAGCCAGTGGACCAGCAACACCATGTTCGAAGTCAAACGCACCGACGACCTGCCGGTAGTCGGTTCGCAGAACCTCTACCTCACCGGCCACGATGAAGTGCACTCGCTGTCGAAAAACCTCGACGTGCCCAATGTGCGTTTCTGGATGAGCTTCGGTGAACACTACATCAACGTCTTCACCGTACTGAAAAACCTCGGCCTGCTTTCCGAGAAGCCCGTCAAAACCGCTGAAGGCCTGGAAGTGGTGCCGTTGAAAGTGGTCAAGGCGGTACTGCCTGACCCGTCATCGCTCGCACCGGGCTATACCGGCAAAACCTGCATTGGCGACCTGGTCAAAGGCACCAAAAACGGCCAGCCGCGCGAGATGTTCATCTACAACGTGGCTGATCACGAAGAAGCCTTTGCCGAGACCGACAGCCAAGGCATCTCGTACACCGCAGGCGTCCCACCGGTAGCCGCTGCGCTGCTGGTGGCGCGCGGCGAGTGGGATGTGAAACACATGGCCAACGTCGAGGAACTGCCGGCTGAGCCATTCCTCAAAGCGCTGGACGTGATGGGCTTGCCGACTCGGATCAAAGACGAGCACGGTGATCGCGCCTGGGATGCGATTGCCTGACCGGCGATAGCTGACCGAACAAAAAATGCGCCCGATTGGGCGCATTTTTTTGTGGGAGGGGGCTTGCCCCCGATGGCGATGCATCAGCTACAACTGAGCCGGCTGACACACTGCATCGGGGGCAAGCCCTAATGCCAGTCAGTTAAGGACGAACACTGTACCTGTGGCGAGGGAGCTTGCTCCCGCTGGGCCGCGAAGCGGCCCCAAAAATGGGACTGCTGCGCAGTCCAGCGGGAGCAAGCTCCCTCGCCACAGGTTACTTTTTACGCTTTCTACTTCTTAACTGACTGGCATTAGGGCAAGCCCCCTCCCACATCAGGTTTTGTAGTGCAGGGGTAAACCTTACTTCGACACCGGCATCGCAAACTCCGCGCCCTGCTCGATGCTCTCCGACCAACGCTGCATGATCGATTTCTGCTTGGTGTAAAAACGCACGCCCTCGGTGCCATAGGCATGCATGTCGCCAAACAGGCTTTTTTTCCAGCCACCAAACCCATGCCAGGCCATCGGCACCGGAATCGGAACGTTGATGCCGACCATGCCCACTTCGATGCGCCGCGCAAATTCGCGGGCAATGTTGCCGTCGCGGGTGAAGCAGCTGACGCCGTTGCCGAACTCGTGGTCGTTGACCAGTTTCACTGCGGCGGCGAAATCATCCACACGCACGCAGGCCAGCACCGGGCCGAAGATTTCTTCGCGGTAGATGCTCATGTCTCGGGTCACATGGTCGAACAAGGTAGCGCCGAGCCAGAAACCGTTTTCCAGGCCGGGCTCTGACGGCACGTAGTCGCGGCCATCAAGCAGCAATTGCGCGCCGGCCTGCACGCCTTGCTCGATATAGCCGCTTATCCGCTCCAGGGCAGCGCGGGACACGATCGGGCCCATTTCGGCCTTGAGGTCGCGGCCATCGGTAATGCGCAGTTGCTTGGCGCGTTCGGTCAAGGCAGCGATGACCTTGTCACCCACATCGCCCACCAGCACCGCCACCGAGATTGCCATGCAACGCTCGCCGGCACTGCCGTAGGCGGCGCCCATCAGGGCGTCGACGGTGCGTTCGATATCCGCGTCGGGCATCACCACCATATGGTTTTTCGCGCCGCCCAGGCCTTGCACGCGTTTGCCGTTACGCGCACCGCTTTCGTAGATGTACTGGGCAATCGGCGTGGAACCGACAAAGCTCACGGCCTTGACGTCCGGGTGTTCGATCAGCGCGTCCACCGCTTCCTTGTCGCCCTGCACCACATTGAACACGCCCTTGGGCAGGCCCGCTTCGCGCAGCAGCTCAGCCATGAACAACGAGGCGCTCGGGTCGGTGGGGCTGGGCTTGAGAATGAAGGTATTACCCGCCGCAATCGCGATCGGGTACATCCACATGGGCACCATCACCGGGAAGTTGAACGGCGTGACGCCGGCCACCACGCCCAGCGGCTGGCGCATTGTCCAGTTGTCCATGCCACGGGAAACCTGGTCGGAATGTTCGCCCTTGAGCAGGTTGGGAATACCGCAGGCGAACTCGAGGATGTCGATACCACGGTCGACTTCGCCCTGGGCATCGGTAAACACCTTGCCGTGTTCGGCGACGATGATGCGTGCCAGGTCGTCCTTGCGTTCACGCAGCAGGTGCAGGTATTCGAACAGCACACGGGCGCGGCGGATCGGCGGGGTATCGGCCCAATCGGCAAAGGCGGCCTGGGCGGCGGCGACGGCTTCGGCCACGGTCTGGCGGCTGGCCAGGGCCACACGCGCGGTGACTTCACCAGTGGCCGGGTTGTAGACGTCCTGATAGCGATCATCGCGGCTCACGCGCTGGTCGTTGATGTAGTGCTCAAGGGTAATCGGCATGGCAGGCGATCCAGGTGGTTGGCGTTGGTATACACCTTAGGCTTTCGCTTTGTTCCGAACCAGAGCAGAATCCTGAACTTATTGTGCATCCTGGCGAACAATACCCCATGGAAAAAGCAGAGATCGAAGGGCTGTGGACCCACATCCATTGGCTGTCAGTGCTGGAAGAACACGGCACCTACACCGCCGCTGCCGCGCGCCTTGGGGTGAGCAAATCGGCGGTGAGCCAGCGGATTTCCGACCTGGAAAAAGCCACCGGCACCCGCCTGGTGACGCGCACCACGCGCAGCGTACGGCTGACCGATGCGGGGCTGTCGTTGACCCGCGAGGTGCGCAGCGCCTATGAACACATCGCCCGCAGTTTCTCTGCGGTGCGTGACCTGGCCGGCGAAGTGCGTGGCCTGGTGCGGCTGACCGCGCCGGTGGCGTTCGCCCGGCAACAGCTGGTGCCGCATCTGCCGCAATTCCTGCGCCAATACCCGCAGGTGCGCATCCAGCTGGACGTGTCCGACGCCTTGAGTTCGCTGGCCGCCGAAGGTTACGACCTGGCCGTGCGCCATGGTTTCCAGATACCCGAGACCCATGTGGCCTGGAAGCTCTGCGACACCGCCTCGGTGCTGGTCGCCACCCGCGATTACCTGCAGCGCCATGGCGAACCCCGCGAGCCGGGCGACCTGTCGGCGCACAACTGTCTGTTTTACCCACGGGGTGCCGACCAGCCGGCCTGGACCTTCGAACGCGGCAGCAAACACCTCGAACGCCTGACCGTGCCTATCGCCGGCAGCTTCGCCACCAATAACAGCGAAGCCCTGCGCGACGCGGCGCTCAATCACCTGGGCATCGCCCTGCTGCCGGATTTCAGCGCCCATGCGGCGCTGGCCGAGGGCAAGCTGGTGCAGGTATTGAAGGGGTGGACGCTCAAGGGCGCATTCGCCGATGAAATCTACCTGATCCGCCCCTACTCGCCCCATGTGCCGAAGGCAGTGAACGCGCTGGTGGGGTTTTTAAAGGCGCAGTTGGCGGGGGGGTTTCGATTCGACGGCTGAGGCAGCGCATAAAAAAGGCCCGGCGACGCACGCGAGTACGGCACCGGGCAAAGCAAGCGACCGGCTTCAGAAACGTGGTTTGACGGTTTTCCACTGCGGTTGGTAGCGCTGCATCTGTTTCACATCGTCACGCTGGCGGATACCGCAACTGAGGTATTGGTCATGCAGCTTGCCCAACTGATCGTGGTCCAGCTCCAGGCCCAGCCCCGGCGCGCGGGTGATGCTCACGCAGCCGTCGACGATGGGCAGCTTGCCGCCCTTGATCACTTCTTCGTCTGGCTCCTGCCATGGGTAATGCGTATCGCAGGCATAGTCGAGGTTGGGCACCGACGCCGCGACGTGGGCCATGGCCATCAGGCTGATGCCCAAGTGTGAGTTGGAGTGCATCGACACGCCCAGGCCGAAGGTGTGGCACATTTTCGCCAGCACCTGGGTGTCGCGCAGGCCACCCCAGTAATGATGGTCGGCCAGCACGATCTGCACGCTGTTCAGCGCCACGCTGCGGCGGAACTCGTCAAAATCGGTGACCACCATATTGGTCGCCAGAGGCAAGCCGGTTCGCTTGTGCAGCTCGGCCATGCCGTCCAGGCCGGGGGTCGGGTCTTCGTAATATTGCAAGTCATCGCCGAGCAGTTCAGCCATGCGAATCGAGGTCTCCAGGGACCAGTTTCCGTTCGGGTCGATGCGCAGCGGCACGTTGGGAAAGGCTTTTTTCAGCGCCTTGATGCAGCGCACCTCATGTTCTGGCTCCAGCGCGCCGGCCTTGAGCTTGATGCTTTTGAAACCGTAGGTCTCGAGCATGCGCCGGGCCTGGGCGACGATCTGCGCTTCAGTCAGGGCTTCGCCCCAGCTGTCGGGCTTGTAGGGCGAATCAATGTGTTCGGCGTATTTGAAAAACAGGTAGGCGCTGAACGGGATCTGGTCACGGATCGCGCCGCCGAGCAGGTCCACCAGCGGTACATTCAGCGAATGCGCCTGCAGGTCGAGAAACGCCACTTCGAACGCCGAATAGGCATTGCTCACGGCTTTGCTGGCATGGGAGCCCGGCGCCAGTTCCGCACCGGCCACGCTGAGCGGTTTATGCGCGGCCACGGTGGCCTGCACGATAGCGCGCAGGCCATTGAGGTTGAACGGGTCCAGGCCGATCAGCTGTTGCTGTACCTGTTGCTGGATCGCCAGTGCCGGAGCATCGCCATAGCTTTCGCCGAGGCCGATGTAGCCGGTGTCGCTTTCAATCTCGATGATCGAGCGCAGCGCGAAAGGCTCGTGGATGCCACTGGCGTTCAACAGCGGCGGGTCGCGAAAGGCAATCGGGGTGACGGTGACGCGGATAATTTTCAAGAGACGGCTCCCTGTGGATCTGAAGACAAAGGGTGAGGCGCGGTGGATGGGTTGGACGGTGTACCGCCACGCGGCGCGGTGCGGGCAAAGAACACCACCACCGCCGCCACCAGCGAAGTGGCGGCCAGGCCGTAGAGCCCGCCCTCGATGGACCCGGTGGTCTGCTCCAGCAAACCGAAGGTAGTAGGCGCGACGAACCCGCCCAGGTTGCCCACAGAATTGATCAAGGCAATCACCGCCGCCGCGATCCGCGCATCCAGGTAGCCCTGGGGAATCGGCCAGAACAGCGCCGACGCGGCCTTGAAGCCAATCGCGGCAAAACAGATGGCGACGAACGCAAACACCGGCCCGCCCAGGGTAGACATGAACATGCCGAACGCCGCGATCACCAGCATCAGCGACACCCAGGCTTGCTGGTGCTTCCACTTGCTGGCCAGCGCCGCGAAGCCGTACATGGCCACGATGGAAATCAACCACGGAATGGCATTGAACAAGCCCACCTGGAAGTCACCCAGGTTGCCCATTTTCTTGATCATGCTCGGCAGCCAGAAGGTGGCGCCGTAGATGGTCAGGGCGATGGAAAAGTAGATAAAGCAGAACAGCGCGATCTGTTTGTCGGCCAACAGCTTGAACATCGACGGCCGCACGCACTGGCTCGCCTCGCGCGCCTGCTGCTCCAGCGCAATGGCACTGACCAGGGCGTGTTTTTCTTCGTCACTGAGCCACTTGGCCTGATGGGGATGGGACTGCAACCAGAACCACACAAACCCGCAGAGCACGATGGAGGCGAAGCCTTCGATCAGGAACATCCATTGCCAGCCATGCAGGCTGAACCCGCTGACATTCAGCAGCGCGCCCGACACCGGCCCGGAGATCACCGAGGCAATGGCCGAACCGCTGAGGAAAACCGCCATGGCCTTGCCGCGCTCGCTGGCCGGCAGCCACTGGGTGAAGTAGTAGATGATGCCGGGAAAGAACCCGGCTTCGGCGGCGCCGAGCACAAAGCGCAGCACGTAGAAACTGGCTTCCCCCTGCACAAAGGCCATGCCCATCGCGGCCGCGCCCCAGGTGAACATGATGCGCGTCAGCCAGGCCCGCGCGCCGTAGCGTTGCAGCAGCAAATTGGATGGCACTTCGAAAATCGCATAGCCAATGAAGAACAGCCCGGCGCCCAAGCCGTAGGCCGCCGCGCCAATGCCCAGGTCGGTTTCCATATGGCTGCGCACGAAGCCGATATTGACCCGGTCGATGTAGTTGACGATGAACATCACCACGAACAGCGGCAGGACATGGCGCTTGACCTTGGCGGCAGCGCGGGCGAGCACGCTCGGGTCTGGCGGATTGTGAAGGGTATCCACGGGCAACTCCCAGTCATTGTTTTTTTAGGGATCGTTTTTTTAGGGACAGGTCGATGATGGACGCCGGGGATTGTTCCCGTCTAATCTAACCTGGCATTCGATTGATACTGGAATTAGATCAATGTTCGAACTGACCCAACTGCGCTGCTTCACGACCGTGGCCACCGAACTGAATTTCCGCCGGGCGGCTGAACGGCTGAACATGACGCAGCCGCCCCTTAGCCGGCAGATCCAGTTGCTCGAGCATCATCTGGGCGTGGAGCTGTTTACCCGCACCACCCGCAGCGTCGCGCTGACCGCCGCCGGCCGGGCTTTTTTCATCGAGGCGCAGAACCTGCTCGAGCGTGCCCAGCAAGCGGCCGTCACCGCGCGACGCTTTGCCGAGGGCGATATCGGTACGGTCAATATCAGCTTCGTCGGCAGCGCGGTGTATGAGTTTTTACCCAAAGTGATTGCCGAGGCGCGCCTCAAGCAGCCCCACGTCAAGATCGACCTGTCCGAAATGAACACCTACCAGCAATACGAAGCCCTGCGCGCCCGGCGCATCGACCTGGGCATCGTCCGCGCGCCGCTGCTGGAGCCCGGCTACGCCACTGAATGCCTGGTGCGCGAGCCGTTTGTGCTGGCGGTGCCGAGCAGTCATCGGCTGGCCCAGGCACAGACCGTCAGCGTGCAAGACCTGGATGCGCAGCCGTTCCTGATGTACGCCCATTCCGCCTACCCGCCGTTCAACGAGCTGCTCACCGGCCTGCTGCGCTCGGCCCGTGTCGCGCCGGAGTATGTGCAGTGGCTCGGCTCGTCCCTGACTATCCTCGCCCTGGTCAACGCCGGCATGGGCCTGGCCCTGGTGCCGCGTTGCGCCAGCAGCGTGGTGTTCAAGAACGTGGTGTTCCGCGATATCGACCTGGGCGAAGGCGCGCAGAGCGAGCTGCACCTGATCTGGCGCGAGCACAACGACAACCCGGCGTTCACCATGCTCCTGGAAGGTATCCGCAGCGCTGCGGGCGAGCGCTTGCTGGCGCACCATTGACCCAATCCTGTTGAATACTTGCCTGATCCTCTGAACTTGTGGGCTATTGCATAGATGGCCCTTGCGCGCTGGTCTAGAGTTCGACGATGGGCGACCTGCGGTCGCACCTCTCCTATAAGAACTCTAAGAACTCAGCACCACCAACCGATGATCAGCAGGTGAGCCGCCATGGAATTACGTATTAACCAACAGGCCTATCAGGTCGATGCCGACGCCGACACGCCGTTGCTGTGGGTGATCCGCGACGACCTGGGCCTGACCGGCACCAAGTACGGCTGCGGCCTGGCCCAGTGCGGCGCGTGTTCGGTGCTGGTGGACGGCAACGTGGTGCGCTCGTGCGTCACGCCGGTGGCGGCGCTGGTCGGCCGCGAGATCACCACCATCGAGGCGATTGAAGCCGATGACGTGGGCAAGCGCGTGGTCGCGGCCTGGGTCGAGCGCCAGGTGGCGCAATGCGGTTACTGCCAGTCCGGGCAGGTGATGGCGGCCACGGCGCTCCTCAAGCACACCCCTGCACCGTCGAAAGAGCAGATCAACGCGGCCATGATCAACCTGTGCCGCTGCGGCACCTACAATGCCATCTACGCCGCCATGGATGACTTGGCCGCCGGCAAGGAGAGCGTTTGATGAAGACGTCCGAGATTCTACCCGGTGTGACCCTGGACGCACCGATCAACCTGTCGCGTCGACGCTTTCTGGCGAGCACCGCCGTCGGTGCATTGGTCATCGGCTTCGGCCTGCCCCTCGGCGCTTCCAGGGTGCAGGCTGCCACGGGCGCCGCCGCTGAACGCGGCACCCAGGTGCCGGCGTTCCTCGAGATTCGCCCGGACGGCAGCGTGCGCCTGCTCAGCCCCTTCATGGAAGGCGGCCAGGGCACGCACACCGCCATGGCGCAGATCATCGGCGAGGAGCTGGATGCCGACCCTGCCACCTTCGTGGTCGAAGCCGCACCGCCCGGTGAAGCCTACGTGGTGATGGAAAATGGCCTGCGCATCACCGGTGGCAGTATGTCGGTGCGCATGAGCTACCCGACCATGCGCCGCCTCGGCGCCCTCGCTCGCGCCATGTTGATGCAGGCTGGCGCCGAACAGCTCGGTGTGCCGCTGGCACAACTGACCACGCAACCGGGCCGGGTGGTGCATGCCGCGTCGGGCCGCTCGCTGGGTTATGGCGAGTTGGCCGGCCGCGCCCTGGACATGCCCGTGCCCGACCCGGCCAGCATTACCCTGCGCGACCCGAGCCAGTTCCGCTGGATCGGCAAGCCGGTCAAACGCCTGGATGCCTATGACAAATCCACCGGCAAGGCGCAGTACAGCATCGACCTCAAAGTCGACGGCATGCTCCACGCCGCGGTGCAGCACGCGCCGCGCCTGGGCATGACGGTGGGCAGCCTGCGCAACCAGGCCCAGGTCGAGGCCATGAAGGGCGTGCATTCGGTGCACACCTTGCCGGGCGCCGTGGCGGTGGTTGCCGAACGCTGGTGGCACGCCAAGCGGGCCGTGGAAGCGATCCAGGTGCAATGGCTCGAAGCCGCCGCCGACTCCAGCGTGCGCGCGATGCCGGCGGATTTTTCCAGCGATAAATACCGCGATTTTCTCGCCGCCCAGCAAGGCCCGGCCCGCGACGACGAAAACCAGGGCGACGTGGCCGCCACGCTGGCCAACGCCAAGACCCGCGTCGACGCCACCTATCATAACCAGTACCTCAACCACGCCCAGCTCGAGCCGCCCTCGGCACTGGCGCGCTATAACCCCGACGGCACGCTGGAAGTCTGGCTGCCGAACCAGGCGCCGGATATGTTCCGCGCCGACATCGCCAAGCGCACCGGCCTGGCCGTTGAGCAAATCACCCTGCACTCGCCGCTGCTCGGCGGCTTTTTCGGGCGGCATTTTTTGTATGACTCGGCCAACCCCTACCCGCAGGCCATCGCCCTGGCCAAGGCTGTCGGCCGGCCGATCAAGCTGATCTGGAGCCGCGAGGAAGAGTTCGTGCGCGATGTGCTGCGCCCGGTCGCGGTGGTCAAGTTCCGCGCCGCGCTGGATGAAAAAGGCCTGCCTGTGGCCATCGAAGCGGTGAGCGCCACCGAAGGCCCCACCGAAGCGATTGCCGGCAAGCAAGGCGATGCTCTCGACCCCACCGCCCTCGAAGGCCTGTCCGGCAAAAGTTACGCGATCCCCAACAAGCGCATCGCCCAGATTTACGTCAAGGGCCCGGCCATGCTCGGTTACTGGCGTTCGGTGGGCAATTCGTTGAACGACTTCTTCTATGAAGCGTTCCTCGATGAACTGGCCGACAAGGGCGGCCATGACCCGTACGAATTGCGCCTGCACCTGCTGCGCGACAATGCGCGGCTGACCACTCTGCTGCAAGCGGTGGGCGAACTGTCCGGCGGCTGGAAGCGCGGGCCGTTCACCGCCGAAGACGGCAGTCGACGGGCGCGTGGTGTGGCCATGGCCTCGCCGTTTGGCTCCCACGCGGCGGTGATCGCCGAAGTGTCGATCGACAACGGCCAGGTCAAGGTGCATGACATCTGGCAGGCCATCGACCCGGGCAGCATCGTCAACCCGGCGATCATTGAAGCCCAGGTCAACGGCGCCGTGGCCTTGGGCTTGTCGCAAACCTTGCTGGAGGAAGCGGTCTACGTGGACGGTAAGCCACGGGCGCGCAACTACGACCTGTATCCGATCCTGCCGCCCTCGCGGATGGCGCGGGTACACGTGAAGATCGTCGAGAGCGGCGAAAAAATGGGCGGTATCGGCGAACCACCGTTGCCCGCCGTGGCGCCAGCCGTGGCCAACGCGGTGGCGCAGTTGACCGGCCAGCGCATCCGCAGCTTGCCGTTGAGCCGCTACACCTTCAGTTAACCCACAGGGAATGCCCATGAACAACCGCCGATTCGCAAGAACCGCAGGCTGGCTGGCGCTGCCCTGCCTGGTCGTGGCAGGCCTGCTGGCCTGGTACGTCACCCGCGAGCCCGCCTCGCCGTTCGCAGAACAAAACACCGCCAGTGTCGACCCGGCACTGGTCAGTCGCGGCGAGTATGTCGCGCGTCTGAGCGACTGCGTGGCCTGCCACAGCCTGGCGGGCAAGGCGCCGTTTGCCGGTGGCCTGGAAATGGCCACGCCGCTGGGGGCGATTCATGCCACCAACATCACCCCCGACCGCGAGCATGGCATTGGCAATTACAGTCTTGCCGATTTCGACCGCGCCGTACGCCACGGCGTGGCGCCGGGTGGGCGGCGGCTGTACCCGGCGATGCCCTACCCGTCTTACGTGAAACTCAGCGACGACGACATCAAGGCGCTGTATGCGTTCTTCATGAAGGGCGTGCAGCCGGCCAACCAGCCGAACATTCCCAGCGATATTCCCTGGCCGCTGAATCTGCGCTGGCCCATCGCCCTGTGGAATGGCGTGTTCGCACCCACCGCAGCCTATGTCGCCAACCCCAGCCAGGACGCACTCTGGAACCGTGGCGCTTATATCGTGCAGGGCCCTGGCCACTGCGGCAGCTGCCATACGCCGCGCGGCCTGGCCTTCAACGAGAAAGCCCTGGACCAATCCGGCGCGCCGTTCCTGGCCGGTGCGCTGCTCGACGGCTGGTACGCACCCAGCCTGCGTCAAGACCCCAACACCGGCTTGGGCCGCTGGAGCGAGGCGCAGATCGTGCAGTTCCTCAAGACCGGGCGCAACCAGCATGCGGTGGTCTACGGCTCGATGACCGAAGCGTTCAACAACTCCACACAGTTCATGGCTGACGACGACCTGGCCGCCATCGCCCGTTACCTCAAGTCCCTGCCCGGCGACCCGCAGCGCGATGGCACGCCTTGGCAGTATCAGGCCGTGGCCGCCGACGCGCGTGCGGATGCCCCTGGCGCCCACACCTACGCGACCCGCTGCGCCTCCTGCCATGGCCTGGACGGCAAGGGCCAGCCGGAGTGGATGCCGCCACTGGCCGGCGCCACCTCGGCACTGGCCAAGGAAAGCGCCTCGGCGATCAACATCACCCTCAACGGCTCGCAACGGGTGGTGGCCGCAGGCATACCGGATGCCTATCGCATGCCGGCGTTCCGTGAGCAGTTGTCCGACCAGGACATCGCTCAGGTGCTGACCTACGTGCGCAGTACCTGGGGCAACCAGGGTGGTGCAGTGGACGCCCAGGCGGTGGGCAAACTGCGCGGGCATACCGACCCGGCCAGCAGCAGCCCGATCATTTTGCATATGCGGTGAGGCTGGAGCGCGGTCTCTTTGATATAGGTGATCAAATGTGGGAGGGGGCTTGCCCCCGATGGCGGTATGTCAGTTAAATATGCATTCACTGACACACCGCTATCGGGAGCAAGCCCCCTCCCACATTTGGCCAGGCTAGGCCTACTTGCTCTCGTCGCCCTTGCCTTCCTGCATCTGCACCGAAGACTTGCTGCCGCTGGTGTTGTCTTTGGTGGTGTTATCGGAATTGTCGAAACAGCCGTGCAGCAGGAACATGCTGCAAAAACCCAAGCACATAGACAGCTTTTTCATAAGATCTCCTGTTAAACCGATTCGTCAGCTTGTGCTGCATGTGGCCAGTTTCCGGACACGAACGTTCCCTGCACAGGCCGTGAGGCTGACGAATGGTTTGCCATTAATTAGCTAGCATTTACGTACGGCATATTTGGGCTAACCTTGACCCGTTAAAGCCTGTTAGCCGGTGATCCCATGGACACGTTGACCAAAGCGCAAATCGAGCATGCTCTTGCACAGCGACTGCGCAATTGCCGTGTTACCTGCACGATCAATCCAGACAGCAGCCTGTCCGTCACGGTACTCGCGCCTGACGCCAATCAGTTCACCATCGCCAATATCAACCGCACCCGCTACCACGGCGAGTCAGGTATCAACCGGCTCGTACGGGAAATCATGGAAGACATGGTGGTTTCCCGGAAAACCTCCCGCCTTTCATCCGTGGGGTAAATACGCTTAAATACAGAACGAGGCTTTCCATGCCGGATTCCGCCGCTGCACCGCCGCAACGCTGCACCATCGATTACCTTCAAGACACAATGCTCGGCGTCAACCCGCTCTCCCATGCATGCATGGCGCGGATTACCCAGGCCGGCGAGCGCCTATCGCTGCACATCCCAGGGCCGTGGCCGAAGGAGCTGCCGAAGGCACATACCGTGTCGATCAAGGTCGACGACCGCACTTACCATGGCGTGCTCGTGGATGCCCAGGCGTCGGGCACCGATGAGTTGGTGTTGAACATTCAACTTCAGCCGGAACGGCCGGGCGCAGCTGGTCATTAACCCCGTTCACCCGCCAACGCACGCTGGTGAAAATGCGCCAGCCACTTCAAGGCATGCAGCGTCGCATCCAGCTGCACCTGCTCACGGGAGCCCATGAAGCGCTCCTTTCGGCTGAAGATACTCAGCCGGTTTTCGATTCGATAAGCCCAGGCAAAACAAATGGTCCCGGCCGGAATGCCGTCCATGTCATCCGGGCCAAGCAGGCCGGTGGTGGCGACGGCAACCCCGGCCGGGCTGTCACGCAACGCGCCTTCGGCCATCTCGCGAGCGACTTCACAACTGGTGAGGTTGAAGGTATCGATCGTATACGCGCGTACGCCCAGCAAGCGCTGTTTGGCCTCGGGCGAGTACACGACATAACCACTTTCAATACATGACCCGCCGCCCCTGACCTCCGACAGCAGCGTGATGATCTTGCCTGCCGTACACGACTCGGCGCTGGTGAGGGTGAGCTGGTGTTGTTTCAGGTAATCAATAGTGGCTGCGGCTATATCCATGATGACAATTTCCCGTGTTCAAAAGGTTGCAAGGTAGTCGGCCAATGTCAGCGCACAGGCCTCAATTGCGCCGTCCACAATCAGCTCGTAGCCGTGGGTGTTTTCCGTTGGAATCGCCAGGCAACCGCCGCGCGCCGAGGTGCCGTTACTCATGACGGCACTGGCATCCGAGGCAAAATCCACCAGCAGCGCATATTGAGGCGCATAACCGCAGCGCTGTGCGGCGTCTGCCAGGCCGGTGACCACGGAACGTGTGTAATAGCCTTTGAGGTCACCGGTATTGATGATCGGATCGACGCTCAGGCGAGTGCCGTACTCGCTCATCACCGGGCCGACTTCCACCGCAATGGTGGTATCGCCCGGCAGTGTCTGCGCCGCATACATCGCCCCGGCGTTGCACTCTTCTTCCAGGGTGGTGAAGACAAAATACACATCGCACGCCAACTCCTGTCGGCGTTGGTGCAGGCGCTGCACGCTATGAAGTACCGCAGCGATGGGCGCGCGGTCATCCAGGAAGTGCGCGGCAATCGCGTCACCCACCCGGAACGGCGCACGCCAATGGCGGCTCAGCGTGACGCGGCTGCCGGGGCGTACGCCGTAGTCACGCAAGGTCTCGACGGAGCAACGGGTGATCACATGCACGTCATTCCAGTGCACGTCGCCTGACAACACATCGGCACCCTGGGGCGCGTTGGCGGTGGCATGCATCGAACCAAAGGACAGCACCCCCGGAATGAATTGGTGATCACCGAGTATGTCCACCGGGCACATGCCGAAATTCACCGGGTTGGCACCGCCCAACGCGGTCACGCGCAACGTACCGTCGGCGTCCACATGCTTGACCACCATGGCGATCTCATCCATATGCGCCATGACCCGCACCGCGCGGCGGGGCTCGCTATCGCCCTGCGCGCCTTTGACCAGGCCGATGACATTGCCGGCAGGGTCCACCCAGGTGTCGTCACACAGTGGCCGCAAATGCTCCAGGCAAATGGCGCGCACCTCATCCTCCTGGCCGCCAGGGCCACGGGCGAGCAGCAGTTGGTGAAGCAACTGGGGGACATCGGGTCGGGCATCGTTTGGCTGGGGTTGCATCCGGGGGTCTCCATTCGCGCTATTGAACACTTATGAAAAATGACCCGACACGTCGAACGGTTGTTCCACAAATCTTCTTCGGCGTGCATCGAAATCCAGTTGAACGCCCACTTCGGCAGGCTTTCTAGATGTGTTCGAAAACCACCCATGGAGGGAGTCCCCGATGAACATCAACCGTCTGCAACCCGCCCTGCCTTCGCTGTGCCTGGCGATGTCGATGGCCGCGCTGACCGCCTGCGCCGGCAACGACTCGGCTTCCAACGTGGTCGCGCCCGGTGAGGCCAAAACACCCACCACCCGCACCCTCGACACCGGCGCCGCCCTGCTGCAATCGCGCCCGCCCATCGATGCGCTCAATGCCTACCTGGACGGCTTTCACTTCTACAACGGCCATCCCGACGTGCAAATGGAAGCCCATCACTACTGCGCCATTCTCAACGAGGAAGTGATCCAGTGCGTGATCTACGACGGCAACCGCAAGGACGCCAAGTTGATGGGCGTGGAGTACATCATCAGCGAACAGCTGTTCAACAGCCTGCCTGCGCCCGAGAAGGCGTTGTGGCACAGCCATGTGCATGAGGTGAAGTCGGGTCAACTGGTAGCGCCTGGTATTCCTGCGGTAGCCGAATACGCCTTGATGGAAAAACTGGTGCATACCTACGGCAAGACTTGGCACACCTGGCACACCGACCTCAACAAGCGCCTGCCGCTGGGTGTTCCGCAATTGATGATGGGCTTTACCGCCGATGGCCAGGCCGATCCGAAGATGGTCGCCGAACGGGACCAGCGGCTGGGCGTCGACAGCGCCAGGAAAAAGCAGGAGCGCGCCGACATCGCCGCTCCGGCCATAGCACCCGGTGCGGACGCCTGGCGCCAGGGCACTATCATCCAGATTGAAGACCCCACCCAGGCGGCCCACCAGCACTGACAGCGGCAGCTGGTCATTTGGATTGAACGATTATTTGCCGGCGCTTGCCACATAGGAAAGGGGCGCATCAGCTGCCCCGCGCATGAGGAATTCAACTATGTCTTACGACCATCAAGGCCCTGCCAGCGTCATTACTGCTTCCCGCCATCTGGGCACTGAAGACGATGAATGCCTGAACGAAAACGCCAACATAAAGATGACCAGCAGCGGCAAGCCCACCATCGTTCGCCTGGATTTCGATACCCCGCTGACCTGGCCCGGCAACCCCAACTTCGTCACCGTCAACGTGCCCGACGGCACGTCTGTCAGCGGTGTGATCGTGGCCTTGGAACGCCCGGCTGACGGGCCAGGCTGGGTCACCTTCACAGTGGACGATTGAGCCTGCGAGCAGGCCATCGCATTGTCCGTCAACTTATTTGAATTATTTTTGACGTCAAATATCTGTACTTCATGAGCATAGGGAGTCCTCATGAAAAACAACGAGTTATTCACCATCAAGTATCAACTTCACGGCGAGCCCAGGTCGTTCATCGTGCGTGCAGCGCGCATGAATAACGCTGAAGCCTGGCACTGGGCCAGTTGCGATGCCGGCGTGGCGGTCATCCCCAGGTTCGGGCAAAACAACCTCAAGCGCGTCTCCAAGCCGATGGCGGAAAAATACGGCATTACGGATGTGCGCTGGTGCGGCGCGGCAGCGATTCAGTGGGCAGAGGGCATTACATCATGAACAGTCAGGTGCTGGATTACACAGCCAGGCAAACGTCGGACGACGAGGTCGCGCAGAACACCCAGATGTTCTACGAAGCGGACCGATTGGATGCCCAGGCCTATAAAATCATCGAACACTACAGCGGCGATACCGCGACCTGGGCGCGCTTCACCGAGGCGAAGAAGCTGGCGGACGCGCAACGGACCGCCGCTTATCAAGAGTGGATGCGCATTCACCGCGCCAGGAAAAGGTAGATCTTAACGGCAGGTCAGTTGAGGCTTCTTGTAGGAGCGAGCTTGCTCGCGAAGAACGCCCAGGCAACGCGTTCATTCTGGATAAGCGCGGGGAGCCCGAGTTCTTCGCGAGCAAGCTCGCTCCTACATGGTTATGAGGCATGCCCCTGAGTTATGAAGCATGCCCCTGAACATCAGGGGCATGCGTCTGTTCAGAGGATCGGTTTACCGCCCGTCACGCCGTAGCGCTCGCCAGAGATATAACTGCCCTCATCCGACGCCAGCAGCACATAGATAGGCGCCACTTCCACCGGCTGGCCAGGACGCCCCAGCGGCGTGTTGCCACCGAAGTTTTCCACCATGTCGTCGGTCATCGTCGACACGATCAATGGCGTCCAGATCGGCCCCGGTGCCACGCTGTTCACGCGAATCCCGCGCTCACCCAGCATCTGCGCCAGGCCGGCGGTGAAGTTGGCGATTGCGCCCTTGGTGGCCGCATAAGGCAACAGCGAGGGGTTGGGCATGTCGGAATTGACCGACGTGGTGTTGATGATCGAACTGCCCTCGGCCATGTGCGGCACCGCCGCCTTGCAGATCCGGAACATCGCAGTGATGTTGATGTTGAAGGTCTTGACCCAGTCCTCGTCAGGAATGTCTTCCAGGGATTTGTAGGTCATCTGGAACGCGGCGTTGTTGACCAGCACGTCGATACGCCCGAACTCCTTCACCGTGTCGTTGACAATGGCTGTGCACTGCGCCGCGTCGCCCAGGTCACCGGGCAACAGCAGGCACTGGCGCCCCGCTGCCTCGACCCAGCGCTGGGTCTCCTTGGCGTCCTCATGCTCGTCCAGATACGACACGGCAACGTCCGCGCCTTCGCGGGCAAAGGCGATCGCCACCGCACGCCCGATGCCGCTGTCGGCGCCGGTAATCAAGGCAATCTTGTTGGCGAGCCGGCCCGAGCCTTTGTAGGTCTGCTCACCGCAATCGGGCATCGGCTCCATCTTGCGCTGGTCGCCGGGTACAGGCTGCTGCTGTGGCTTGAAGGGTGGTTTTGGGTAGTTACTCATCGGATTCCCTCCTGTGTGTGGTTAGTGTTGCGAGGGTCGGCCGCGCCCGATAGTTCAGAGCAATTTTCAGAAAACCGGATGACCGTACCCGCACGGCTGCGCCGCTCGTCCGATGGAATAAACCTTTGCAAAGTACGCCTCTCAACCGAAGGGTGAACGCCCGTTGGGGTATCGAGTGGTGTCGAAGCGTTCTGTTACAGGTCGCTTTTCAGCTATATTCCGCTATTCGTTTATCCCTCATCCCGTTTCGAATTCTTGCCCTGCGCAGTTAACCAAGGTTGGTGTTTATGAAGTCTGCCCCCCGCGGTCACCCAATGTCCCGCAACGCAAGGATCTGATCCCCAGCACCCTGAATTTTCCAGTGGTGGGTATCGGCGCGTCGGCGGGCGGGTTGCAGGCGGTGAAGGCATTTTTCGAACACATGCCCCAAGACTGCGGCATGGCTTTTGTGGTGATCCTGCACCTGTCCCCCGACCATCAAAGCGTCGCGGACAGGATCATCCAGGAGTCGACCCGGCTGCCGGTGCTGCAGGTCACCGAGACGACGCCCATCGAGAAGAACCGGGTGTACGTGATTTCGCCGGCGCAGCACTTGGCAATGAATGATGGCTACCTGGCCGTCTCGCCGTCGGCGCGCGAAGGCGGCTCGCATATTGCCATCGACCTGTTCTTTCGCGACCTGGCAGATGCCCATAAAGAGCACGCGTTTTGCCTGGTATTGTCCGGCACCGGTTCGGACGGCGCGGTGGGGCTTTCGCGCATCAAGGAACAGGGCGGCGTCACCCTGGTGCAAACCCCGGAAGACGCGGAATTCGACGGCATGCCACTGGCGGCCATCGAAACCCAGATGGTCGACCTGGTGTTGCCCGTGGTGGAGATGCCGCAAAAACTGCTGGAGCTATGGCGCAACGCCCGGTCCATCATCCTGCCTACCGCCAATGACCCCGAGATCAAGACCACGCCGCCGGCGACGGAACGTGACGCGGCGGTAGCCGAACAGTTGCTGCTGGATATCCTGATACAACTGCGGCTCAACACCGGCCACGACTTCAAGCACTACAAGCGCGCTACCGTACTGCGCCGCATCGAACGCCGCCTGCAGGTCACCGCCCAACCGGACCTGGCCAGCTATTACGAATATCTCCAGGCGCACCCGGAAGAAACCAAGGCATTGCTCGGCGACATGCTGATCGGCGTGACCAACTTTTTCCGTGACCGCGAGGCCTTCGAAGCGCTCGAGCGCGATGTGGTGCCCAACCTGGTGAAGTCACTGGAAGACAGCGTGCCCAAACGCGAAGAGGTGCGCATCTGGTCGGCCGGCTGCTCCACCGGCGAAGAGGCCTATAGCCTGGGCATGCTGGTCGCCGAGCAACTGGCGGTAGATGGCAGCGATGCAAAAATGCAGGTGTTCGCCACCGATATCGACGAGCGCGCGATCAACCATGGGCGTAACGGCGTTTACCCGGAAGCGATCATTACCGACGTGCCGCCCTCACGCCTGCGCCAGCACTTTGCCAAGGAAAAAAACCAGCACTATCGGGTGCGCAAGGAGATCCGTGAAAAAGTCCTGTTCGCCAAGCACAGCCTGCTGAGCGACCCGCCCTTCTCGCAGATCGACCTGATCGTCTGTCGCAACCTGTTGATCTACCTGGACCGCGAGGTGCAGCGCGACATCCTGCAGATGTTCCACTTTGCGCTGCGCCCCGGCGGCTACCTGTTCCTGGGCTCCTCGGAGTCGGCCGACGGCTGCCTGGACCTGTTCGTGCCGGTGGACAAGCGCAACCGCATTTTCCGCGTGCGGGCCGGTTCAGCGGCCATGCGCCGCGCGCCCAGCATGCCGCGTGGTGGCTACCTGCGGCCCAGCGCCACCACCGCTGCCGCCCAGGTCAAGGTACCGAACAAGGTCTCGTTCGCCGACATTCACCTGCGCGCGCTGGAGAAGGCCGCGCCGCCCAGTGTCATCGTGGATATACACGCCGACATCCTGCACATGAGTGAAGGCGCGGCGCGCTTCCTGCGCCATGTGGCCGGGGAGATGACGCGCAACCTGCTGGCCCTGGTGCACCCGGACCTGCGCCTGGATATTCGTACGACGCTGTTCCAGGCCCAGCAGTCGAGCCTTGCGGTGACGTCGCGCAAAGTGCGCATCGAGCGCGACCATGTGCCCTACGTGGTCGATGTCACCGCCCTGCCCTACCAGGACGATCTCACCGAGAGCGATTATGTCCTGGTGATTTTCCAGGAAACTGAAGTCGACCCCCGGCACGCCGAAGAAACCGCCATCAGCCAAGCCGAAAACCAGATGATGAGCAACCTGGAGCGCGAACTGCAGCGGACCAAGTTGCACCTGCAGGACACCATCGAGCAGGCCGAGGTCTCCAGCGAAGAACTCAAGGCGTCCAACGAAGAAATGCAGGCGGTCAACGAAGAGTTGCGCTCGGCCACCGAAGAGTTGGAAACCAGCAAGGAAGAGTTGCAGTCGATCAACGAAGAACTGCTGACGGTCAATTTCGAACTCAAGACCAAGGTTGAAGAGACCGACAAGGTCAATGACTACCTGACCAACCTGATCGCCTCCACCGATATCGCCACGGTCTTCGTCGACCGCAACATGCGCATTCGCTGGTTCACGCCACGGGCCACGGATATTTTCAGCATGCTGCCGGTGGACACCGGGCGCTCGTTGATGGACATCACCCACCGGCTCAACTACCCGGAAATGACCGAAGACGCCACCACAGTGTTCGAATCGTTGAGCATGATCGAACGCGAAATCAGCAGCAAGGACGACCGCTGGTACATCGCACGCCTGCTGCCGTACCGCTCCAGCGAAGACCATATCGATGGCACGGTGCTGACCTTTATCGATATCACCAAGCGGCGCCAGGCCGAAGAAGAACTGCGCCTGGGTGAAGAGCGCATGCGCCTGGTCGCGGACAGCACCCATGATTTTGCCATCATCATTCTGGATGACCATGGCGCCATCACCGACTGGAACACCGGCGCCGAGTTGATCTTCGGCTATACCAAGGACGAGGTGCTTGGCGCCTATTACGACTTGATCTTCTCCCCTGAAGACCGCACCGCCGGCATCCCCGAAAACGAGCTGCGCGCCGCCCGCGAACACGGGCGCGGCGAAGACGAGCGCTGGCACGTACGCAAGGACGGCAGCCGGTTTTATTGCAGTGGCGAAGTCACCCTGCTGACCAGCAACAACCTGCAGGGCTACGTCAAGATCGCCCGTGACCTCACCGGCCATAAGCGCACCCAGGATGAGCAGAGTCAACGCTTGATGGAGACCCAGACCAACAGCCACCTCAAGGATGAGTTCTTCGCGGTGATGTCCCACGAACTCAAGCACCCGTTGAACCTGATTCAACTGAATGCCGAATTGCTGCGACGCCTGCCGGCGACCAAGGCCACCGGCCAGGCGGTCAAGGCCGTGAACACCATCTGCGAAGCGGTATCGAGCCAGGCGCGCATCATCGACGACCTGCTGGACGTGGCCAGGGTGCGCACCGGCAAGCTCAAGCTGAAGAAGCAACCGATCGACCTGATCCGCACGCTTGAGGATATCTACGCGGTGGTGCTCGCCGATGGCCATCGGTGCCAGGTGACCCTGCAAAAACCGACGACTCCGGCAGCCTTGTTCGTCGACGCCGACCCTACGCGCCTCGAACAGGTGATCTGGAACCTGGTCAACAATGCGCTGAAATTCACCCCCAGCGACGGCCGCGTGCAGTTGCTGGTCAGCCGTACCGAGGGGTACGCGCGGTTGGACGTGATCGACAGCGGCGCCGGGCTCGCCGAAGACAGCCTGGAGAAGATCTTCGACCTGTTCGGCCAGGCGGAAAACCAACACCAGACCCATCAGCGCGAAGGCCTGGGTATCGGCCTGTCCCTGGTCCGGCAACTGGTGGAAGCCCACGGTGGCACGGTCAGTGTTCAGTCCCCAGGGCTGGGCTTTGGCTGCACCTTCTCGATAGCGCTGCCGCTTTCCAGGCAACAGGACCGCCTGCCCCGCGCCAACGCTGCGGACGCTTCGGATGAGCGCTTGACCGGGGTCAAGGTGTTGCTGGTGGACGACTCAGCCGATGTGCTGGAAGTGTTGAATATGCTGCTGGAGATGGAAGGTGCCGAGGTGAGTGCATTCGATGACCCGCTCGCTGCACTGCAAGCGGCCGGCGACACGCCTTTCGACCTGATTGTCTCGGACATTGGCATGCCGAACATGAACGGCCATGAGCTGATGCAGCACTTGCGCCAGATCAGCCACCTCCAGCAGGTGCCCGCCATCGCGTTGACGGGTTACGGTGCCAGCAGTGACCAGAAGAAGGCCACCGACTCGGGCTTCAGCACCCATGTGAGCAAACCCGTGACCCATGATGCGTTGATCAGCTTAATCCAGAGCCTGTGCCGCGCACGGCGCTAGGCGCGGTTATTGGTAAGGAATCACCGAGATCTTGCCGTTGCGCTCGAGGATCGCGAAGCGGATGTGCTTGATCTCCAGGATGCCCTGGGCCGACCGGGCCGCCTCAAGGATATCGTCTTCATCCAGGCGGGCGCGCTTGAGGCGTTCGTGCAGGACTCGGCCCTCTTCGACCACCACCGTCGGCCCGCCATCGAGCACCCGTGAAAACCACAGCGAACGCTGCTTGAGCAATGACAGGCCGATGTCGATAGCGATCAGCGTGACGATGACCAGCACCGCATTGGTCAGCGAGAAATCATCCCCCAGCAGGGCCTGCTGAGTGGCCTCGCCGATCACCATCAGCAGCACCAGGTCGAAGGTGTTGAGTTCGGCCAGGGAGCGCCGGCCGGCGACCTTGAACAGGATCATCAATACCAGGTAAATCGCGGCTGCCCGCAAGACGGAGTCCATGCTTGCTCCCTAGGGATAAATGAACTGGGATACGTCCACGGTTGCGCCGTTGGCCAGCGAAACCCGAGTGTCGAAATTGCCGACGCCATCACTGCGCAAGCTCAGATACAGCGTGGCCCGCCCTTGATCGTCGCTCAGCGTCCACAGCTTTACGCCCTCTCCCGCCGCGCTGGCCTTGAGTGGCTGGGGTTGGAGCATCTCCACGTTGAAGCCCTGCAACAGCTCGCCGTTGATTTCGACTTCCAACGGCTTGCGCGCAGCGCCTTGCAGGTGGATCACCAACGCATCGGACGAACCATTGCGCAGGAAGCGCTGGTATTCGACGCGTAACTGGCCGTCGGCGCTGCGTGCCTCGGTGGTGCTCAACGGCCCCTTGGAAAACAGCCCCGCCAGCGTCAGTACAATAAGCACGACCAGCCCGTACCAGCCCAGCCGCTCGAAGCGCCAGACTTTGCGTTGCAAAGGCATGTCTTCGCGTACCGGATAGTTGCGGCTGTGCAGGTCATCAGGCTCTAACTCGCGCATAGCCAGCCCTCTTTCAGCCCTTGCTGTGCTCCGGCGAGGACGGACCCTTGGTCACGCCGCGCGGGCCGTATACCGCCCATATCACCGCGCCCAGGAACGGCAACAGAACCACCACAGCGGTCCACCCTGCCTTGCTCCCCGAAGAGTTTTCGCTACGCCACACGCTGTTGAGGACCCACAGGTCGAGCAACAACAAGATGATCATCAAGCCAATCCAGAAATACGTCAGTTCCATGGTGCACCTCCCGGTTATGCAGCATTAGGTTGGCGAGGCGGTGGCAGGGTTCAGAATTTTTGCGCTGACAGGTGCCGAATCTAAATAAACGATAGTTCCGACGGAACTGAATCGTTGAATTGATCAATATTTCAGAAGCAACCAAATTGATACCGTCTCCTTGCAGGCGGGTCACAGCCTTATCTGAACCTGTTGAAAAAAGGAGGTGGCGTAATGAACAACTCGCAGCGGGCCTGGGAACTGGCCATGGTTTTGGTCGCCAATGGCAAGATCCCGTTCGACCCTGCCAACCCGAGCGGCTCGGTGAAGATCCTGTCGCGGCATCTGGAAGCGCTGGAAACTGCTTTGCATGAAGAGGCGATGGCGAACACACCGGTTGAGCGCCTGCGCAAACTCGGCAGTCGCCGGCCTGCGCTGGTCGGTGCCGATTGAGGTTAACCCTGTGGGAGGGGGCTTGCTCCCGATAGCAGAGTGTCATTCAGCTCAGACTCAGCTGATACACCGCTATCGGGAGCAAGCCCCCTTCCACTGTCGGATCGCGATCAGGCAGTTAATTCGCGTCGGGCTCCTCAGCGCAGCGCAAATCCATTACGCCCTGCAGACTTCGCGTTATACAGCGCCTGGTCCGCCGCTTCGATCAAGCCGAGCGCAGGCTCCAGCTCAGCACCTGCACCCGCCGCCACCCCGATACTCACACTCACACGCCCGAATGGGCTGCCCGGATGAGCGATATCGGCGTGCAGCAGTCGATCCAGGATCAATTGCGCCACCACCGCCGCGCCTTCGCTGTCGGTCGCGGGCATGATGATCGCTATTTCTTCGCCGCCGTAACGCGCCACCAGGTCCGAAGGGCGCCGCACGCACGTCTCCAACAGTGTGCTGATCCTCTGCAGGCAGGCATCGCCCGCAACGTGACCGAGGGCATCGTTGTACCGCTTGAAATAGTCGACGTCGATCATCAGCAAGGCCAGCGTCGTGCCGCCGCGTTGCGCCCGGCGCGCTTCAAGGGCCAGGGTCTCATCGAAACAGCGTCGGTTGGCCAGGCCGGTCAGCGCGTCCTTCATCGCCAGTAATTCTAGCTGCCGATTGGAGTCGAGCAGCTGTTGCTGGGCGATACGCAGCGCCTCTTCGGCCTCGGTTCGCCGGCGGATATCAAGGATCAGAAACCAACCGATCAAACCGGTCAGCCCCAGCAGCCCCGCCACCACCACCGCCGACAACGCGGCTTCCATGCGCCACGCCGCGAGCGCTTCGTGCTTGCCCAGGGCGACGGTGGTGATCAGCGGCAGGCTTTCGCTTTTGCGAAAGGCATACAGCCGCTCTACCCCATCCAGGCTGGAGGTGTAAGCAGCGGTGCCGACGGAGCGGTCGACCAGATACTGGGAATAGATCGGCGACGTGGAAAAGTTGCGGCCCATGTCCTGCTCGCGGAAGGGATAGCGCACCAGCAAGGTGCCGTCGGTGTACGACAAACCGATCGCACCGTCCTGGCCGACGTCGAGCTTGCCGAACACGCGCAGAAAGTTTTCCACGCCCAGGGTCACGGCCACCACCCCGGCAAAGTTGCCGGCCGCATCATCGAAGCGGCGGCTGATGGTAACCACCCACTCCTGGGTGGTGTGGCTCTGAATCGGCGGGCCGATGAAAGGCTCACGGCTCGGATCGTCGCGGTGATGGATGAAATAGGCGCGCGCGCTGCTGTTGGCGCCCGCCGGAATCACGCGGTTGGACGACATCAGCCAGCCACCCTGCCGGTCATAGACGGTGATGCCACTGAGTTGCGGCATCACCGGCTGCTGGCGACGTATCAACGCACTGATGCGCTGGATCTGCGCCGGGCCACTGCCTTCGGTTTCCAGGCGCTCGACCAGACCCAGCAACAGCAATGCGCTTTGGCGCACGATACCTTCGGTGTAGGTCGTGAGCGCCTGGGTGAGGTTCAAGCCATGCACGTTCACTTCCGCCAGCGCACGCTCACGGGAAGACAGGACCTTCCAGATCGTCAGAGAAGTCAGGGAACAGCCGATCACCAACAGCAAAAGCATCACTAGGCGGGTATCACGCTTCACGTCAGCACCTTAAAGGAAGTCCGGTTCCATTCCAGCCATCATTCGAACGTCGGTACTCACAGCGGCCACCGGTTCCGGGGGCAAGCATACAAGCAGTCTGGCGGGGCTGCAGCAACAGCGTGTGAAAAGGCCAGCATTGGCCGCAGACGGCGCCAAGCAAGGAGTAACGCCGACAAAGATCAGCCCCGCTTATTCCGCGTTCAGAAACACACACTTGAAACTAAGCCGAATGGTCAGCAACGCCATTATTTCAATATCAATACCCTCTGAAAAGTTATACGAAGCGGCTTGCCAAGCGACGATTTGTATAAGTTTCTGGCTACTCACTACCGTTCATCGGCGTTTCCAAAAAATTTCAAAACCACTGCCCGCTTGCTCTTATCGGAGTAGATGTCCGTTGCATAAATGGGCAACTAGCGAAACGACAATTTAACTTGGAGTATTGTTATGACCACGAGTAATAAAAATCCTGGCAACTTCGCTAACGACCGCGAAAAAGCTTCGGAAGCGGGGAAAAAAGGCGGCCAGTCGTCAGGGGGCAACTTTGCCAACGACCGCGAGAAAGCCTCGGAAGCCGGTCGTAAAGGCGGCCAGAACAGCCATGGTGGTGGACGCAAGTCATAACGAAGGGCATCAATCATGCGAGCGTCAATTGATTATCAGCGTGGCGAGCTCCATCGCCAGCCGGTGATGGAAGTGCGAACTGAGGCAAAGACCGTTGCGCGTTCAAGCACAACTCCCTGTTACGAACGCCGGCAAGTTTCCGAACTAGCCGAAGCAACTATCGGCGCGACGCAAACACCACCGTTGTGCGAGAGAAACTTATAGCCAGCGCACTCGCAGACTGAGTGCAAGTTCCCTGCAAGATCGAAATGAACGTTGTATAACCGACATAACGACGAGGTAACTGAACATGAGTACTCAAGACAAAAAAGGCCAAATGAGTGTCAACGAAGCCGGTAAAAAAGGTGGCGAAGCAACGTCTGCTTCTCATGATAAAGAGTTCTATCAAGAGATCGGCAGCAAGGGCGGCCAAAACAGTGGCGGGAATTTCAAGAACGATCCTGAACGCGCCGCTGAAGCCGGTAGCAAAGGCGGTCAGAACAGCGGCGGCAACTTCAAGAATGATCCCGAGCGCGCCGCTGAAGCCGGTAGCAAAGGCGGCCAGAACAGTGGCGGGAATTTCGCCAACGACCGGGAGAAAGCCTCGGAAGCCGGACGTAAAGGCGGCGAAAACAGCCATGGTGGCGGCCGCAATAGTTAATGTGCTTGACGCAGGGGAGCAGTGCTCCCCTGCTTTCATTGATGAGGGACACCATGCCTTTACACATTATTAATTTTACCGGCCCTGTCACCGCCTCGACCTGCAGCCAACTGATCGAAAAAGCCTCGTTGGCCGTGCAGCAAGATGCTTCGGGCCTGGTATTGAACATCGCGACCATGGGCGGCGAATGCAGCTATGGTTTTACGATGTACAACTTCCTGATGTCGCTGCCGATCCCGGTGCATACCCATAACCTGGGCACGGTGGAATCGATGGGCAATATCATTTTTCTCGCCGGTGAACGCCGCACCGCCTGCACCCACAGCAAATTCCTGTTCCACCCGTTTCATTGGCACGTGCAAGGCGCGGTCGACCATTCGCGCATGTCCGAATACGCGATGAGCCTCGATTACGACTTGCAACTGTATGCACGCATCGTGGCCGAACGCACCGCCGCTGCCAGCGAACCGTTGGAAACGGAAAAGTACCTGATCGCCGCACCGCGCATTCTCGACCCTTATCAGGCGCTCGCCGCCGGCTTGATCCACGGCATCGAACTGCCGGTCATCAAGGCGGAGTTCGTGAGCAGCTTCATCCACTCCTAGCCTTTCGCCCGGACACGATGCGCTGTCGGCTCAGGATACTGGCATTAAAATATCAACTAATCGCTTGTTTGAAATTTTCCCGTTTAGCGGTTGAAAACATCCGCCCGATGATGAATGGTGGCACTCCATTCAGGGAGGAATCGATGTGCCCCATCTACAAGCGAACCGCCGTTGTGTTCAATGCAAGACAACCTATGAACCGACCACGGACGAACCTGAGTACCTGGTGGCGACAGCCTCTGAAATGCTCTGCCCGACGTGCAGGCAACTGTACGCGGCCGAGCTTATGAAAGATGCACTTCAACGCAGTGTGCAAAAGTTATATGCCCTGCAAACTCGCCGAGGAAAACAGTAAGTTCTGAACAAAGGGCGACTGGATGTCCCATTAAGCTCGCTTTTATTCAGGCGGAGGTGGCACGTAGGGCTGTGCAATAAACGGAACACTGCCGGACGGACGCCACCTTACATGTTCAATGCCGTAGCGCTCGGCGAGTGGCTTGCTCATTCGCTTGATCTTTTCATTGCGCGACCTTGGAATAATGCCGATCCCTGCATCGCAACATGCCCAATGCCATGCTTCCGTATTGTTCATGACCTCCGCTCTTATAATGAAAGACTTCGGCTCATGGTGGTAGTCGTACTCGATGATATATAAAGAATTTTTCATAGCCGCTCCTTCTGATCTTTTTGTTGTTTGATCAGAACGAAGGTTCAGAATTTTTCTTGGCTAACTGACCAGCCTGCACAGTTTTCTTGTTTGTATAAGCCAACGACCATTCGTCGGCAGTTACGAAAAAAAAATAAAACCGCGCCGGCTTTTTTGGATTCTCAATAGTGAGTCTGTTCACTCCAGGCTCTTGGTAAAAACTCCTGTCTTGCCCGTACTTAGTGCGGGCTTTTTTTCAGGGCAGTTTATATGACTAAGCAGTGTAGTCGGACGGGCCAAGGCTATCGGCCAGTTGCGTGCGATCATCCTTATATACGCAAGGGCTACTATCTGGGCCTGGAACCGGATGTATATGTGTGCATGCGCTGTGGCGAACAGCGTGAGCCTGAGCGCTGGGACGACTTCGCGCGTCGCCGCATGCCGCCTCGCGGACTTCTGAACCCTCCCTAGGCGCTGACACCTTTCATCCCCCTACGCAAAATGTTGTGGAACCTCAAACGGCGGCGGATTTTCTACCGCACACACACCCGTTGGAGGACTGCAACATGACTGAGCATCCACTGATAGCGCACCATACCTCTGAAGACACCCATCGACGCGGCACGCTGACCAAGGCCGAACGCAGACTTTCGCTGACGGCCGGCGCTGCCCTGCTGCTGAACGGCTGGCGCACCGGCGGATTGGGCGGCGCATTGCAGACTGCAGCAGGCGCCTACGCGTTAGTTCGCGGTACGGCCGGCCATTGCACGCTGAAGCAGGCACTGACGCCAACCCCCTTCGAACAGCAGTTCAGTCGCGAGCATCACTGGCCGATCAGCGAGGCGATCACGCGCAGTATCACAATAGGTCGCCCGCTCGAAGAGGTGTCTGCTTTCCTCGCCCGGCCCGAGCAGATTGGCCCGCTGCTGCGCTGGGTCGACAGCATCGAGCAACTGGCGCCGGATACCACACGCTGGACGCTCCGCACTCCCGTCGGCAAACGCGTGCAGTGCACGCTGATCCAGACCCAAGCCCAGGAGTCGGCCGTGTTGCATTGGAAAACCCCAGGCGATGCGCGCTGGGCGCACGACATTACCGTCTCACTGACCCCCGCTCCCGCCAGCCGTGGCACGCAAGTCAAAGCGGTGGTGGTCTGCAAGCCGGCCATGGGCAAATTGGGCTATGGCCTCGCTCGTGCAATCAGCCTGTTCAGTGACAAAGCCTTGCTCAATGCATTGCAGGCGGTGAAACAGCAACTGGAAACCGGCGAGGTCAGCAACAACCGCCTCAGACCGGAACAGGATGACGACTTTTTTTACGTACACGCCGCCGACGACCAGGTGACCACCGATCACCCGGCAGTCAAAACCGGCGTCGCCATTGAAGGGGGAAATCACTGATGCGCGCACTCACTTGGCAAGCACCGAATACACTGCAAGTCGACAACGTTCCCGACCCGACGATCCTCAACCCGCGTGACGCAATCATTCGCGTCACGCTGTCTTCCGTATGCGGTTCCGACCTGCATTTGCTCGGCGGCTA
Source organism: Pseudomonas sp. R4-39-08 (assembly GCF_003852275.1). NCBI lineage: Bacteria > Pseudomonadati > Pseudomonadota > Gammaproteobacteria > Pseudomonadales > Pseudomonadaceae > Pseudomonas > Pseudomonas sp. R4-39-08. The sequence goes on along the minus strand of NZ_CP027733.1, from coordinate 2,314,890 downwards.
CGTACCGGCCATGAAGCCCGGGGATATCATCGGCCACGAATTCATGGGGGAAGTCGTCGAGGTGGGCAAAGGCATCACGGACCTGCGCCTGGGTGACAAAGTGGTCACCATTTCGATCATCGGCTGCGGCAATTGCGAACCGTGCCAACGCAGCGATTTCTCCTGTTGCGATAACTCCAACCCCAACCCTTCGGCGACGGACCTTATGTACGGCCAGCCGTGCTGCGGCATCCTCGGCTACAGCCATGCCTTCGGTGGCTACCCCGGCAGCCACGCCACCTACGTGCGGGTGCCGTTCGCCGACGTCAACCTGTTCAAGGTGCCCGACGGGGTCAGCGACGAGCAGGCGCTGTTCGTGTCGGATGCAGCGCCGACCGGTTACTTTGCGGCGGACAATGCCGGCATCCAGCCCGGCGATACCGTGGCGGTGTGGGGCTGCGGCGGCGTGGGTCAGATGGCTATTTGCAGCGCCTATCTGTTGGGCGCAGAACGGGTGATCGCGATCGACCGATATCCGGACCGGCTGCGCCTGGCACAAGAGCGCGGCAAGGCGATCCCGCTCAACTACGAGCACACCAATGTGCATGACGCCTTACTGGAACTGACCGGTGGCCGTGGGCCGGACCGCTGCATCGACTGCGTGGGCATGGAGGCGCACGGTACCGAGATCGACTATGCCTATGACAAGGCCAAGCAATTGCTCAGGCTGCACACCGAACGCGGCAGTGTGCTCAGGCAGGCCATACGTGCTTGCCGTAAAGGCGGCACGGTGTCGGTGGTCGGGGTGTATGGGGGGTTGCTCGATAAGTTTCCCATGGGGGCGATCGTCAACAAGGCCCTGACGTTGAAAGCCGGGCAGCAGCCGGGGCAGCGTTATGCGACGAGGTTGTTTGAGCATATTCAGAAAGGCGAGTTGGATCCCGCTTATCTGTTGACCCATCCGATGAGTCTGGAAGATGGCGCGCAGGGGTACGCGATGTTCAAGGAGAAGTCTGATGAGTGTATGCGGGTAGTGTTCAGGCCCTGATGAGAGTTGGGGTTGACTGAGTCCATATCCGTTACCGCAGCAACGGATATGGACTCGTTCTGATCCAGCATCATTGGAACGCGGCGCGTCAGTTAGAGAGCCTTTGGCTCCTGAACAGCAGGCGCCACCAGCCGATTACATCCATATAACACCACCCCCAGCACCATCAACGCCCCACCCCGCAGCCAGGTGTCCAGACTCTGCTGACTAAGCAGGATCAGACACGACACAATCGCCAACACCGGCACCCAACTCGGCACGCGAAAATGCCGTTCTTCGACCCGGTCACGGCGCAACACCAAGACCGCCAGGTTGGTACTGAGAAACACAAACAGCAGCAACAACACCACCGTCTCAGCCAACGCCGCCAGCGTGCCGGTCAAGGTCAGCGCAATCGCCACGGCTGTGCTGGCGATGATCGCCACCCAAGGCGTGCGGCGCTTGGACAGCACCCGCGACAGCGGTTCCGGCAGCAGCCCCATGCGCGCCATGCCGTAGGTCAGGCGACTGGCCATGACCATCGTCAGCAAAGCGCCGTTAGCCACCGCCACCAAGGCAATGAAGGCAAACAGCTGGGGTGGAATGTTCAAGCCCGAGGCCCGCACGACTTCGAGCAACGGCGCCGAAGTGGCGGTCAACTTGTCCATCGGCAACACCACCGATGCAGCAACACCGACCGCCATATACACGATACCGGCCGTGATCAACGCAGCGAACAACGCACGCGGGTAAATTTTGCGCACCCCACGGATTTCTTCCGCCAGGTTAGCCGACGTCTCAAAGCCGACAAACGAATAGAACGCCAACAACGCAGCGCCCAGCACCGCCAGCATGGGATTGACGCCAGGCTTGAATTCAAACGCCCGCCCAAGGTTGGCTTCACCGGCCTGGAAGCACCACGCCGCAGCGACTACCACCAACAACAGCCCGGACAGTTCCACGCACGTCATGACCATATTGGCCCCCAGCGACTCCTTGATCCCACGGGCATTGAACAGCGCAATCACCACCAGGAAGACCAGCGCCGCCACATGGGGGGAGACGTCGATAAACGTCGCCAAGTAGTCCCCGGCAAACGCCAGTGACAAACCGGCCGCGCTGGTCACGGCCGCTGCGAGCATGCAAAAGCCCACCAGGAACGAGACCAGCGGTGACTTGAACGCCTTCTCGGCGAACACCGAAGCGGCGCCGGCGTGCGGGTACTTGGTCACCAACTCGGCGTAGGAGCCGGCCGTGAGCATGGCGAAGAACAGCGCCACCAGCAACGGCACCCAGATCGCCCCGCCCACCTGGCCGGCGATGGTGCCGGCCAGCGCATACACGCCTGCGCCGAGCACATCGCCCAGGATGAACAGGAACAACATCGGGCCGGTGACGGCGCGGCGCAAGGACGGCTTGGAAGGTTCGGCGTGGCTGAGAGTGGATTCGGTCATGGGGCGGCTCTGGCGGCGGTTTGCGTTCAGCGATCAGCGGGCACGGGCCGGCTGAGGCAGGGCTATCTACAATGGAAAATGCCCGCGTCACCAAAGTTCCTTTATTCGTGCGAATCCAGCGCAGGCGCTTCGTCAGTCGTCGTCGTGACCGTGTGCGTCGGCGCAGGGCAATCGACCGGATTCGCCGCCGGCAATCCTTTCGGCCTGGTCGATGCCACGCTTGAGCGCGTCAGGCACTGTCCACTCCGCGCCCGGTAACTGCTTGGTGCGCTCAGCGACACATTGGCCCGTAGCGGTGTAAACGCACAGCAGCACTTCGATATCGGCATCCTCCCGCTCGCGGGCCCTGACTTCGATATGGCAGCCGTTTTCCACTTCCTGGGTAAAGCACTCTTCGTCCAGTGCTTTTGCGGCCCAGGCGTTATAGGTATTGCCGCGAATGAACATAGCTGTTCTCCAAGACCGTTAGGGGTTGGTCTTTCAACTAAGACCTGAACTCTTTAGCAGGGATTCCGTGTTTTTTCCAAGGCGAACTTTATAGAAGCCTCATTAGCGTTTCGCTTGTTAAACCGTTCGTCAGGCGACGTAACATTTTGTTAAACCAACCCCTGAGGGCCCCATTCAAATTGTTCGAAAGCGCAATCACGGATGTTTTCACAACAGGAGCAAGGCATGAAACGAACGATGGGTTATTGCCTGGTCTATCTCGCCAGCACTTTCTTATTGACCGGCTGCAACTTGGTGGTCTTCAACCCCAAGGGCCAGGTTGCAACCGATGAACGTGACCTGATTATCCTCGCCACGGGCCTGATGTTATTGGTGGTGGTGCCGGTGATCGTGCTGATGTTCGTATTCGCCTACCGCTACCGTGCCACCAATAAAAAAGCGCGTTACTCGCCACGCTGGGCCAGCTCCCACAAAATCGAAGCGGTGGTGTGGGGCGTGCCGCTGCTGATCATCATCGCCTTGGGTTGGGTGACCTGGAAAACCACCCACGCCCTCGACCCCTATCGCCCGCTCGACTCGGACACGCCGCCGATCAATGTGCAAGTGGTGGCCACTGACTGGAAGTGGCTGTTCATCTACCCCGACCTGGGTATCGCCAGCGTCAACGAACTGGCCCTGCCGGTGCACACGCCGGTGAGTTTCACCATCACGTCCGATGCGGCCATGACCTCCTTCTTCATCCCGGCGTTGGGCGGGCAGATCTACGCCATGGCCGGCATGCAGACCAAGCTGCACCTGATCGCCAACGAGACCGGCGAATTCAAGGGCATCGCCGCCAACTACAACGGCCCCGGTTTTTCCGACATGCATTTCTCCACCCTGTCGCTGAGCCCCGCCGACTTCCAAAGCTGGGTGAGCAAGGTCAAGGGCGCCGCAACGCCGCTGGACCAGACGAGCTATGCGCAATTGGCCAAGCCCACCATCAAGCACCCGGTGACCTACTACTCGGCGGTTCAGGAGCGGCTGTTCCTGGACATCGTCGATAAATACGAAGGCATGAACAAGGCCAATAAACCCAAGCGCGCGCCCGTGAGCGGCGTTGAAACGCGCGCCGATCAACACCCGAGTCTGCTGGCTGAGGAGCGGTAACAATGTTCGGAAAACTGTCGTGGGACGCGATTCCAACCACTGAACCCATCGTGATGTACACCTTGGCCATTATCGGCCTGATCGGTGTGGCGATGGTGGGGACCATTACCTGGAAGCGCAAATGGGGTTACCTGTGGCGCGAGTGGTTCACCTCGGTGGACCACAAAAAGATCGGCTGCATGTACATCATCGTGGCACTGGTGATGCTGCTGCGCGGTTTTTCCGACGCGATCATGATGCGCACCCAGCAAGCCATGGCCGCCAGTGGCGGGCCGGGTTATCTGCCGCCGGAACACTACGACCAGATCTTCACCGCCCACGGCGTGATCATGATTTTTTTCGTGGCCATGCCCTTCGTGGTCGGCTTGATGAACGTTGTGGTGCCGTTGCAGATCGGCGCACGCGATGTGGCCTACCCGTTTCTCAACGCGCTGAGCTTCTGGCTGTTCGTGGCCGGTGCCGCGTTGGTCAACGTCTCACTGGGGATCGGTGAGTTTGCGCGAACCGGTTGGGTCGCCTACCCGCCGTTATCCGGGTTAGCGTACAGCCCCGGTGTGGGGGTGGATTACTACATCTGGTCCTTGCAGATATCCGGCATAGGCACGCTACTGACGGGGGTGAATTTCTTCGTCACGATTTTGAAGATGCGTACCCAAGGCATGACCCTGTTCAAGATGCCGGTGTTCACCTGGAATGCGCTGTGCACTTCGGTGTTGATCCTGGCGTCGTTTCCGATCCTGACCGCCACCCTGCTGATGCTGAGCCTGGATCGTTACTTGGGCATGCATTTCTTTACCAACGAAGCCGGCGGCAACCCGATGATGTACGTCAACCTGATCTGGGCCTGGGGGCATCCGGAGGTGTACATCCTGATCCTGCCGGCGTTCGGGGTATTTTCGGAGGTTGCCGCCACGTTCAGCAGTAAACGGCTGTTCGGCTATGTGTCGCTGGTATGGGCAACGATCGCGATTACCGTGTTGTCGTTCATCGTGTGGCTGCACCATTTTTTCACCATGGGTGCGGGGGCCAACGTCAACGCGTTCTTCGGCATCATGACGATGATCATCGCCGTGCCGACCGGGGTGAAGATCTTCACCTGGCTGTTCACCATGTACCGTGGCCGAGTGCGCTTTGAAACCCCGATGCTGTGGACCATGGGCTTTATCGTGACCTTCAGCATCGGCGGGATGACCGGGGTACTGCTGGCAGTTCCCGGCGCCGACTTCCTGTTGCACAACAGCCTGTTCCTGATCGCGCACTTTCACAACGTGATCATCGGCGGCGCGGTGTTCGGCTATATGGCCGGCCTGACCTACTGGTTCCCCAAGGCCTTTGGCTTCCGCTTGAACGACAAGCTGGGGCGCATCGCGTTCTGGTGCTGGTTGATCGGCTTCTACTTCGCCTTTATGCCGTCGTACGTGCTGGGCTTCATGGGCATGACCCGGCGCCTCAACCATTTCGACAACCCGGAATGGCGGCCCTGGTTGCTGCTGGAGTTGGTCGGGGTGGCGATCATCCTCTGCGGCGTGGCCGCTCAGGCACTGCAACTGTTCGTCAGCATCCGCAACCGCCACAGCCCCCAGTATCGCGACCTCACCGGCGATCCGTGGGACGGGCGCACGCTGGAGTGGGCCACCTCCTCTCCGCCGCCGGTGTACAACTTCGCCGAGCAACCCAAGGTTGACGACCTGGACGCCTATTGGGGCATGAAGGAGCGCGGCGTGAGCACCCTGAGCCACACCGACTATCGCAGCATCCATATGCCGCGCAATACCGCGTCGGGCCTGGTTATCAGTGTGTTCGCGCTGATCTGCAGCTTCGCCCTGGTGTGGCATATCTGGTGGTTGGCGGCGTTCGGTCTGGTGGCGTCGGTGGTTGCGTTCGTGGTGCGCAGTTACGACGAAGACACTGACTACTTCGTGCCCGCAGAAGAGGTGGCGCGCATCGAAACGGCCCGTCTCAAAGACCTGGCAGAGGCTTGACTCTTATGTCCAATATCGTGATCGAAAAAGACATCGCCCACACCCACGAACAAGGGCATGAAGACGCCGGTTCCCTGAGCCTGTTCGGGTTCTGGATCTACTTGATGACCGACTGCATCCTGTTCGCGACCTTGTTCGCCGGCTATGCGGTGTTGCGCGACAGCGTGGCGGGCGGCCCTTCAAGTGCGGACATTTTCGAGCTGCCCTATGTGCTGGGTGAAACCATGCTGCTGTTGCTCAGCAGCATCACTTACGGCTACGCGATGCTCGCGATGAACCGTGGCCAGCAGTCCCAGGTTCTGCGCTGGCTGGGGCTCACCTTCGTGCTGGGGGCCGGGTTTATCGCCATGGAAATCAACGAATTCCATCATTTGATTGAAGAGGGATATGGGCCGGACCGCAGTGGCTTCCTGACCGCCTTCTTCACCCTCGTCGGCACCCACGGCGCGCACGTGTTGACGGGGTTGGTGTGGATGGCGGTGCTGATGGTGCAGGTGCACCAGCGTGGCCTGACCAGCACCAACGCCACCCGGCTCAGTTGCCTGAGCCTGTTCTGGCATTTCCTGGACGTGGTGTGGATCTGCGTCTTTACCGTGGTCTATCTGTTGGGGGTGGTGTGACATGTACAAACAAAGTTCGGTTCACAGCAGCGCAGGTAGCAGCCATGGCAGCAGCCGCTCCTACCTGGTCGGCTTCCTGGTGTCGGTGCTGCTCACCCTGATCCCGTTCGCCATGGTGATGTTCCCGTCACTGCCACGCACCACCACCGCCTGGCTGGTGGTGGCGCTGGGCGCGATACAAATCGTGGTGCACTTGAAGTTCTTCCTGCATCTGGATACCGCCGAGGAGCAACGCTGGAACCTGATTGCGCTGATTTTCTCGGCGGTCATCATCCTTCTGCTGGTAGGACTTTCGCTATGGATCATGAACAGTATTCATCACAACATGCTGGCGCACTGAAACACTGGCTGGGGCTGTTCAATGTAGGGGTTCAACTGACCAAGCCGGGGATTATTTTCGGCAATCTCGCGTCGGTGCTGGGGGGCTACTTCCTCGCGGGCAGTGGCCATCTGGCGAATCCCGCCCACTTGCTGGCCACCCTGCTTGGCACCGCACTGGTGATCGGCTGCGGCTGTGTCATCAACAATTGTGCCGACCGGGATATCGACCGACGCATGGTGCGTACCTGCCACCGCGCGCTGGCACTGCGCGCCATCAGCGTGCCCGCCGCCGTCAGCTACGCCATCGCCCTGGGTGTCATCGGCTTCGGTTTGCTGTGGGCTGGCAGCAACATGCTGGCCTGCACCCTGGCACTGGTTGGGCTGGTCGTTTATGCAGGCGTTTATACCTACTGGCTGAAGCGGCGCTCCCACTGGGCAACCCTGATTGGCAGCCTTTCCGGGGCAATGCCGCCGGTGATCGGGTATTGCGCGGTAAGCGGTCGGTTCGACGCCACGGCGATGCTGCTGGTGCTGGTGTTCTGTTGTTGGCAGATGCCTCACTCCCATGCCATCACCGTGATGCGTCGCGAGGACTTTCGCGCCGCGCGCTTGCCCCTGCTGAGCCTGCCCGAGGCCCACCGACAGATACACGCGTACATGCTGGCGTTCCTTGCCAGCACCATGGCGCTGGGCGTGGTTGCGCAGATGAACGCCGTGTATTTCGCGCTGATGCTCGGGTTCTGCGGTTACTGGATGGCGCTCGCTGCCAGCGCCACGCGCCTGACGGACCCGCCCGGCTGGGCGCGCAGGGTATTTGGATGCTCGATTCTGCTGGTGCTGGTACTCAACCTGTCGCTGGCAGTACTCCGCTAACCGTGTCGGCTGTCCCCGTAGATCCGGCATCCAGCACCGCGCGGATTTTTCGGGGCAGGTCCGTGGGTTGATAGGGCTTTTGAATCAGCTCGAATTCATGCACCTGTATTTCCGCGCGCTCCAATGCGTCTTTTGCATAGCCGGTCGTGAGCAGGATCCTGACGTGGGGATACAAGCGCGATACTTCACGCGCGAGTACCGCCCCATTCATCGCGCCCGGCATGATCAAGTCACTGAACACCAGGTCATACGGGACGCTCTGGAGCATGCTCAATGCTTCGGCGGCGGTGTGCGCGATACCGGTCCGGTAACCGTAGTCAGACAGGATCACTTGCGCCAACTCCGCCACCTCGGGCCGGTCCTCCACGATCAGGATGTTCTCGTGGCCCTGCAGTGAGGCGGTGGCGGATGTTTGCTCGACCCAGGGCTGGCTGTCATCGGCCGGAAAGTACAGGCGTATGGTGGTACCGATACCCGGATAGGAATGGATCCGCGCCGTGCCGCCCGATTGCTTGACGAAGCCATACACCATCGACAGTCCCAGGCCCGAGCCCTTGCCTTCTTCCTTGGTGGTGAAGAACGGCTGCATGACTTTATCTTTAATATCCTCGGCGATGCCGTTGCCGTTATCAGACACCGAGATGATGACGTAACGGCCCTCAGCCAGGCCATCGCGTTCAGCACCGACCTCGCCCGGCACTTGGACGTTGCGGGTTTTAACCGTCACTGTCGGCTCATTACACCCTTCCAATGCATCCTGAGCATTCGACAGAAGGTGCCGCACCGCCAGCTCTGCCTGGGCAGGGTCAATGCAGCAGTTCCACAGATCGTCGGCGAGTTCCACCTGCAGCTCTACGTCATGCAGCACACCCTTGAAATCGGGGCGACTCAACAAGGTGTTCAGATTGATCACCCGGCTGTCGAGCCGCTGCTTGCGCGAGAACGCCAGCAAATGCTGAGTCAGGGTTTGCGCTTTTTCAGCGGCCGCCTGGGCACGGCTGGCACTGTTGACGATGCGCTGCGGGTCGCTGCCGGGGCGCTTGGCGCTCTGCTGGATCAGCTCCAGGTACCCGACCATCACCTGCAGCAAATTATTGAAGTCATGGGCGATGCCACCCGTCAGTTGCCCCAGCGCTTCGAGGTCCTGGACGCGGCGCACGCGCAGTTCCGCATCGTGACGCCGACTCACGTCCAGTTGGGAGGCAAAAAAGTACACCAGTTGGCCGCGCTCGTTGAACAACGGCGAGATGAATATCTCATTCCAGAAGGTCGAGCCGTCCTTGCGGTAATTAAGCAGCTCAACACAGGCTTCATGATGTTGCTCAAGCGCACGCTGCACCTGCCGCAGGGCACTCTTGTCGGTTTCCGGTCCTTGCAGCAACCTGCAATTGCGCCCGATCACCTCGTCATGCTCGAACCCGGTCAGAGACAGGAACGCCGGGTTGGCGAAGATGATCGGGTTGTCGGGCTGCCCAGGGTCAGTCACGATCATCGCGCTGTGGCTGGCTTGCATGGCGGCGAAGAACAGATCTTTACGGTCGGAAGAAAGCACCGCCAATGCGTCACCGCCGACTGAGGGCTTTTTCTTTGTGGTCACGGTTCACCTCCAGATGAGTGGTGCGTGTTCCATTGACCGTGAAAATGCAGCGCAGTGCCAGCGTGGACTCAATCACGCGCGGCGCCGGTGGGGCGCCGCGCGCAGCCTCAGCGCTTGGCCTCTGTGTCAGGGGCTGCAGAGCGCTCCAGAAATGCCTGGGTGAGCTCGGGCAGATGCTTGAGCAGCCACTCGGCCATTGCAATTTCCTGGGGCAGGATCTTTTCGCAGGCCGCTTGTGTCTCGGCGTCTCCGGCTACTTTCGCGGCCGCTATGAGCGCCGTGTAGCTGGCAATCTCCATATTTTCGAACACATAGCCGGCCATCGCGCCCTTGATCACCTCGTCACTCATCAGTGAGCCACCAACCGCCTGCCCGAACGCCATCAATTTGCCGCCCATGTCTTTCAAGGTCGACGCGCTGCCGCCCAGGCGCGCCAGGCATTCATCGATGAGCGCCTGCTGGCCGAGGGTTTCCTGAATATGCTCGTCGATCCGGGCTTTGAGCTTCGGGTAATGTTCCAGTCGCTCCGATTGTGCCTTGAGCATTTTTTCGGCCTGTTGCTCCATGGCATGGGCATCGCGTAGCCAGTCGAGCAGGTTTTCCTGTGGGGTCGCCATCTTGTTACTCCTCTTCAAGCCAATAAAAGAGCCGCACGCCCGAAAGCGTGCGGCTGCCGCGCATCAAAGATCAGGCTTGGGCTGAAGGCCCGCGCCCAGGTCAGCGCCGGTGGTGGGGTCGCTGGTAGGGTCGGAGGCGGTGCGGATTTTCATCGCGCTCAGCAGCGCTTCGTCGTCGGCGTCCAGCTGCACGCTGGCCGTGCCATCACCGCCATCGACCGCAGGTTGCGGGCTCTCCACGAACTCCCATTCATCGCCCTGGTTCCAAGGACCACGCAGGTCTTCCGCGCCCTGGGACATGTTGTAGTACACCTGAGTGAACTCCGGCTTGCCTGGCAACTTGCCTTGGGGGAAATTCGGCTGAATCGAATGCAGCGCTTTTTCAAAGGAGATCTGGTGTGCGATTTCACGGGTCATCAGGAACCCGAGGGCATCCTTCACGCCTGGATCGTCGGTGACGTTCATCAGCCGTTCATAAACGATTTTGGCGCGTGCTTCGGCGGCGATATTGGAGCGCATATCCGCCGTGGGCTCACCGATGGTGTCGATGTAAGCCGCTGTCCAGGGCACCCCGGCCGAGTTGATCAGCGGCGCCCCCGCACCGTACAACAGGCTGGTGATGTGGGAGTCATTGCCGGCGCCGTTGAGTGAGCGATACAACTCGCCCTCCTCTTCCACGCCTTCGGCCATTCGGCCCTTGGCGCCCTTGTTGAGCATCACAATGATCGAGCCGACGATCTCCAGGTGGCTGAGTTCTTCGGTGGCGATGTCCATCAACAGGTCTTTGCGCCCTGGATCGTCCTCAGCCAAGGCCTGGGTGAAATAACGGGATGCGGCCGCCAACTCACCTTGAGCTCCGCCAAACTGCTCGAGCAAAAGGTTCGCCAGACCCGGGTTGGGCTCGGCCACACGTACGGTGTATTGAAGTCGCTTGTTATGTAGGAACATCAACAAATCTCCTCAGGCTTACTGAAAGTGGCGGCATCTTGGGAATGCGCGCCTACCTTTCATGGGAAGCGAGCGGCGCGTGAAAAATTTCAAAATTAATTTGCGCATCACGACGAGCGGTTAACCGTTGCACAACAAGCGAAACGGCGGCGCTGCTGCTCAGCTGGCATCATCCGCTTCTGGAACGGTGTCGATCCCGGGCGTGCCGTTAGGCGGCGTCACGGTGGCCTCGACAGCGGTCGCATGGCTGTCGGGGTGGTCCCAGTCAGTGGTTGCGTTTGGGTCTTCGTCACGTCCGGCGGTGCCGATCACGCAACCATCGTCATTCGGCTTATCGAGCGGTTCTACTGGTCGGTGCTGTGGGTTGGATAGGTCATGGTTCATGGCAAAAAATCTCCAGTTCACAAAGAGGGGAACCTCGTTTGAGCCGGCCCATGGAGTTCAAGTGCAACGAAAAAGACGAATGGCGTGAACGCTGTTATTGCCGGCATGCAGCAACGGAAAAAACTTATACGAAGCGGCGTCAAGACGGCGAACTTGTACAACTTTCACGGCTTATCTGCCGTTCGTCGCCTGTTATAAAAATCAGTAAAACATTTCTGCTGGCGTCGCTATCGGAATAGATGCCCGATGCCATAACGGGCAACTAACGAAACGTTAACTTAGCGACTGGAGAACTGTCATGACTACAGGCAATAAAAACCCAGGCAACTTTGCCAACGATCGCGAAAAAGCATCCGAAGCAGGGAAAAAAGGCGGCCAATCGTCGGGCGGCAACTTCGCCAATGACCGTGACAAAGCGTCCGAGGCGGGCCGTAAAGGCGGGCAGAACAGCCATGGCGGCGGCCGGAAGTCGGGCTCTTGAGTGAAAGAAGGAGGGGCAGCCTCGCTGCCCCTTCAAATCAGGCATTCGCTGATCGGTGTGCTAACAACGCTGAAGACTTAGTGCGATCAGTTTAAACTTTCCTGCCAGTGCCTTTTAACAATGATCCCCACTTCGGTGCAGGGTTCCTTAGCTCTTCGTGCTCAAACGATTTATATCTAATAGCCCTAACTTACTAGAAATAAACGCCTGAGCCGTCAGCCTTATCAACCAATAATGAGGATGCCACTGGCGATCACTGCGCACGCCAGAACCCGCCGTGCCGTGAGCGTCTCGCCGAGGAACAGGTAGCCGATCAACGCCGCGAACAACACGCTGGTTTCGCGCAACGCCGACACCGCGCCCAACGGCGCTTCGTTCATGGCGTAGATGACAGTCCCATAGGCTAGCAACGAGACCAGCCCGCCGACCACAGCGGTCACTGTGCCGGGCCGCACGCGGAACAAGCTGCGGGCGTCGCGCAGGCCGATGTACACCACTGGCATCAGCACGCCCCACAACGCGCACATCCACACCGTGTAGCCGAGCGGCGCGCCGGAGAGCCTGGCGCCAATGCCGTCAACCACGCTATAGGCGGCGATGAAGCAGCCAGTGCCCAGCGCATAGGGCAAGCTGGGCACCGACAGCCTGCGGCCTCGGAACGCCAGGGAAATAATCCCGCCTGACACCAGCGCAATACCGAGCAACTCGCCGGGGGTGATGCTTTCGCCGGCGAAAACGGCAGCTCCAAGCGTGATCAGCACAGGCGACGAGCCACGGGATATCGGATAGATCTGCCCGAGGTCACCGACCCGGTAACTGCGCACCAGAAACAGGTTGTAGCCCACATGCAGCAATGCCGACAGCAGCGCATAGCCCCAGCTTTCAATAGCGGGCGGCACCAGGAACGCAGCGGCGACGAGGCAGGTGATGGCGATGGCGATGCACATCACCGTCATTGACCAGAGTCGGTCGGCACCGCCACGCAGCAGTGCGTTCCAACTGGCATGCAGCAGCGCGGCGAAAAGCACCAGGCAGATCAAATGAATAGGCATGCGCCATCCTAGCAATCCAACGCCCTGCCTTCAGCGAAGTCTCTTCATCGCAGCATGAGCAAATCTTCACACCCGGCTCATTGCACTTTCAGCGCCTCACTGCTCAACCAACGGCGAAAGTTGACGATATGCGGCTGCGCTTCGATGCCCTTGGGGCACACGAAATAGTAGGCCAGCGGCGATGGGAACGGCACATCGAACAGCCGCACCAGGCGGCCATCGCTGATTTCGTTCTCCACATGCCGACTGCGCACCAACGCCACGCCGTGGCCGAGCAAGGCGGCCTCGACCGTCATGTTGGTGTCGCCAAACCTGACGCTTTCCTTGAGCGGCGAAAAGGCCAGCCCGACACTGTCAAACCAGACCTCCCATTTCGGCGCCAGCTCGGCGCCGTCGCGGATCAGCAGCGGAAACTGCAACAGTTCTTCCGGGCTGCGCGGTATCCCCATACGCCGCAGCAATTCGGGGCTGGCCACCGGAAACACCTGCTCGCCAAACAGAAACTCTGTATGCAGGCCCGGGTAATTACCCTTGCCCAGCCGGATCGCAACATCGGCCTGGTTGCCGGAAAAGTGGATGATGTCGTCCGTGGTGTGCAGCGACACCAACAGCTCGGGGTGCTGGCGAGCCAGGTTCGGCAAGCGTGGCAGCAGCCATTTCAACGCGAAGGAGTAGGTGGTGCTGACACTCAGGCGCACCCTGCCTTTTTGCTCGCGCAGATCGCCGAGGGTGGCCTCCAGGCTCATGAAGAACTCCCGCACGATAGGCGCCAGCGTGGCCCCTGCCGCCGTAAGGCGTAATGCCTTGCCACGTTCGAACAACGGCAGCCCCCACAACGCCTCCAGATGCCTGAGCTGATGGCTGACAGCGCTCTGGGTGACATGCAGTTCCTGCGCGGCCGCCGTAAAGGTTGGGTGCCGGGTGGCAACTTCAAACGCTCGCAGTGTGGCGGTCGGCGGCAGGTCTCTCATGGGTGGGTGTCCGGCGAGTGATTGGAAAACGCTGAGCATGAGCGTTGGCTCATGGTAGTGGCAAGTGCGGCGCTTATTACCGTCATCCATTTAAACCCAGGACCGTAAGGGCGCCTACACAGCGCCAAACTTCCATAAAAACCTTCAGGTGAAACGTATCAGCTCACCTAAAAGCTTTAATTATGCATAAATGCATTTTTCTCCTTGACCCGAAGGATAGAGTCTTCTAAAGTCAAATTACTGTATATGAATACAGTATTTATCTACCTTCATGGACGAGGTTTACCTTATGAAAAGCATCACCGCAAAATTTGGCAAAACGCCCCATCAACCCAGCCTGTGGACCCGCGCCGATGCGCTGAAAGTCCGCGCAGACGACCCCACCACCACCCAGCCACTGGTGAGTGCCGACTTCCCGGTACTGAGCGACAAGGTGTTTATCTGGGACACCATGCCGCTGCGTGATATCGACGGCAACATCACCTCCGTCGATGGTTGGTCGGTGATCTTCACCCTGACCGCAGACCGCCACCCGACCGACCCGCAATACCTCGATCAGAATGGCAACTACGACATCACCCGCGACTGGAACGATCGCCATGGTCGGGCAAAGATGTACTACTGGTTCTCCCGCACCGGCAAGGACTGGAAACTCGGCGGCCGGGTCATGGCTGAAGGGGTTTCGCCCACCGTTCGTGAATGGGCCGGCACGCCGATCCTGTTGAACGAACAAGGTGAAGTGGACCTGTACTACACCGCAGTCACGCCAGGCGCGACCATCGTCAAGGTGCGTGGCCGCGTGGTGACCACCGAGCATGGCGTCAGCCTGGTGGGCTTCGAGAAGGTCAAGCCGCTGTTCGAGGCCGACGGCAAGATGTACCAGACCGAAGCGCAGAACGCTTTCTGGGGGTTCCGCGATCCGTGGCCGTTCCGCGACCCGAAGGATGGCAAGCTGTACATGCTGTTCGAGGGCAACGTGGCTGGCGAGCGTGGCTCGCACACGGTGGGTAAAGCGGAAATCGGCGATGTGCCGCCGGGTTATGAAGACGTCGGCAATTCGCGCTTCCAGACGGCCTGCGTCGGTATCGCCGTGGCCCGTGATGAGGATGGAGACGACTGGGAAATGCTGCCGCCGCTGCTGACCGCAGTCGGCGTCAATGACCAGACCGAACGTCCGCACTTCGTGTTCCAGGACGGCAAGTACTACCTGTTCACCATCAGCCACACCTTCACCTATGCCGACGGGGTAACCGGGCCAGACGGGGTATACGGTTTTGTCGCAGACTCGCTGTTCGGCCCTTACGTGCCCTTGAACGGTTCCGGCCTGGTCCTGGGCAACCCGTCTTCCCAGCCCTTCCAGACCTACTCCCACTGCGTGATGCCCAACGGCCTGGTGACTTCCTTTATCGACAGCGTACCTACCGGCGAAAGCGGGACAACGATGCGTATCGGCGGCACCGAGGCACCAACGGTGGGCATCAAGATCAAGGGGCAGCAGACATTCGTGGTCGCCGAGTATGACTACGGTTACATCCCACCGATGCTTGACGTCACGCTCAAGTAAAGCGCTACAGGGCTTTGAGGCAACGGGTTTGAGTTCGATGAGAACCCGTTGCTGATACGCCTGCCTCATTGCGATGTTGTTTGGAAATTCTGTTGAACAACGCGCAGTCACCACCCTTCGGAGCTGGCTACAGGAATGTAGCCAGTAACGGATCAGGTCCTATCGCAGCGACGCTGACGGCCAAAATATGCCAGCGACCTTATCAGCGCAGGGGTATCGCGCCTGGAACAACGGCCCAATCGGGGCCGTTGTGCTGCTTGCCTTCAAGGCTTGACCCAATCCAGATCCACCGCGCCCTGGATACCCTCGACCTGACCCTTGCTGCTGTGCTGCCACCACTGCCAGCTCTTGCCGTGTTTGCTCCAGGTTTGCGGCACGGTGGGGTCAGCGACTCCCCAATGGGCAATCCACAGCGGGCATTCGCTGAAGGCATATTTGCGCCAGGCCACCCTGTTGCTCCAGATGCTGGGCGACGCATAAATATGCGGATACGCACCCTCCAGCAGCGACACCCTGACAAGCGTCACCAGTTGGAACAGGGCATCAGCCATCTGATCCGGGGTGGCCCCTTCGTTGCGATTGGTCTCGACATCAATGGCCAGGATGTCCTGCCCGACGTTGAATTCCACTTCGGCGAGCCGGCCCTTGATATTGGCCAGTTGCTCGCACGGCGTGCTGCTAAGCGCACGGAAATAGTGGTACACGCCGGCCTTCAGGCCGTTCGTTTTCATCCCTTGGAAGTTTTCGACGAACTTGGGATCGGTGTAGTCGCCACCCTCCGTCATCTTCGCTATCCCATGGGTGACACCCGCGCCCGCCACGCGCGCCCAATCGATGTTTCCCTGCCAGCGCGACACATCGATGCCACGTGCGTTTGCATCGTTGATCGGTCCTTCGCAACTCATATCTGTTCCCCTGCTGTGGATGTCTTGTCGTCGCATCTTTTCATCGACGGCCAGCCGCCATGCACTATCGGGATACCGCACGACGATTTACATCCAACCCGCCCGCATCCGACACCACTCGCACACTCACATATGCAAGGAGATGAAATCCACAAAACAGCGCAGCTTGGGCGTAATGAAGCGGTTCGGCGGCCACAGCACGCTGAAGTGAATGGTGCGGGTGACCTCTTCAGTCAGTACGGCCTGCAATGCTCCAGCCTCCAGAGCATCCTTCACGGCAAATTCCGGCAGGCATGCAATGCCTCGCCCTTCCATGGCGGCATTGAAGAGCATGTCGATGTTGTTGCTGATCAGCACGGCCCGCAGGTCCTGCGCGCCGTTGTGAGCTTTGTCCGGTAGCGGCCAGCGCTCAAGCTTGCCGGTGGATGGCACCCGGTACAGCAAACAGTCATGGTTGCTCAAGTCGCCGGCATCCAGGAGCGCACCCTGGGTCTGGAAATAGGTCGGGGCGCCCACCAGCAGGAAACGGAAAGCACCCAAGCGTCGCGCCACTAGACGGGAGTCATTCAACTCACCGGTCCTGACCACCGCATCAAAGCCCTCCTCCACGACATCCACCAGTCGGTCGCTGAAATCCAGTTCCAGATGAATGTCCGGGTATCGCTTGGCAAAGCGGGATAACAACGTGAACAAGAACTGCCCGGCCAAGGGCAGGCTCACGCGCAGCGTGCCACGTGGCTCGCTGCTGGTGTTCGACAGCTCAAGTTCCGCCGCTTCCAGCTCATTGAGCACGCGCCGGCAGCGGTTCAGGAACAGCATGCCCTCCGCCGTCAGGTTAATGCTGCGGGTGCTGCGATGAAACAGCCTGACGCCCAGGCGCTGTTCCAGGCGCGCGATGCTTTTGCCAATCGCCGACGATGACACGCCCAATTGCCGCCCCGCCGCTACAAAGCTGCGAGTTTCGGCAACCTGCACGAAAACCGAGATTCCGCTGAGGTTGTCCACGCACTCTCCTTGAGTTCTGCGCCTTGAATTGCGGAACGAAACGTCCGATGTGTCCGGAATTCTAGCCTCTGTTTCCCCTGCCGTCTGCGCCCTAGCATGGCGACGTCTACTACCAGCAGGGAATCGCGAACATGACCGCCAAAGAAACCATTCAATTATCCAGCGCTATCGCCACCGATCCCATGCAGGCGCGAATCGACGCGGCACTGAACAGCGCCATCGAAGACAAGCGCCTGGTGGGGGCCGTCGTGCTGGTCGCCCGTCGCGGCGAAATCACCTATCGCAACGCCGTGGGGCTGGCCGATCGAGAGGCCGGTTTACCGATGCGCACCGACGCCTTGTTCCGTCTCTCCTCAGTCACCAAACCGATCACCTCCGCCGCCGCGCTGGCCTTGGTTGCCCAAGGCCGCATTGGCCTGGACGACCCCGTCGCCCGCTGGCTACCGGAATTTCAGCCATCCCTGGTGGACGGTTCCCGCGCGTCGATCACCGTACGCCATTTGCTCAGCCATACAGCCGGTCTGGGTTACGGCTTCCTCGAAGCCAAAGGTGGCGGCGCCTATGCGCGTGCTGGTGTGTGTGACGGGCTGGAAAACGCGCCGCTGACGCTGGAAGAAAACATCCGGCGACTGGCGACCGCGCCGCTGCTGTACCGTCCCGGCGCCGACTGGGGGTATTCGATAGCCACCGATGTGTTGGGCGCACTCATTGCCAGGGTGTGTGACAACAGTCTGGCCGACGCGATCAACCAATTGGTGTGCGAGCCGCTCGGCCTGTCCGATACCCGTTTCAACGTGGTCGACACGTCTCGCCTGACGGCCGCCTATCTCAATGCGGATCCTGCCCCACGACGCATGAAGGGCGTGGAAGTGATCGAGGTTTTCGAGAACACCGCGGGCATCCGCATGGACGCGGACCGTGCCCTTGACGACAGCGCCTACCCTTCAGGCGGCTCCGGCATGATCGGCTCCGCCGAGGAATTCCTGACGCTGCTCGAAACCCTGCGCCAGGGGGGTGGCGCGCTTATGCCAGCGAACCTGGCCAAGGAAATGGGGACCGTGCAGACCGGCAATTTGGAACTGGACAATTGGCCAGGACGCGGTTTCGGCCTGGGGTTCACCGTACTGACCGATCCGCAAGCAGCGCAGGTTCCGGAGTCAGCGGGCACCTGGCGCCTGGGTGGAGCGTTTGGTCATTCCTGGTTCGTCGACCCGGCACAGCAGCTGTCCGTGGTGGCGTTCACCAATACCGCCTTCGAAGGCATGTTCGGCCAATTCACCGTTGATCTGTGCAACGCCGTCTATGGCGTTTGATAGGGTGCCGGCGATGCTGATCCGGCATTCGGACACCCTCGGGAGGGTCTGGATGCAATACCTGGAAGGCGGTAAGCAATTGGGCAAAGTCATCGTGGCCCTGGAGGACCGACCATGAAAATGTTCAACCCGTTGTTTTTCATTGCCTTGGGCCTGTTCGGCGTCTATACCATCGAATTCGGCGTGGTCGGTATTTTGCCGGTGATCATCGAACGCTACAGAGTCAGCGCGTCCGAGGCCGGTTACCTGGTAGGTTTGTTCGCTCTGATCATCGCGGTATTCGGTCCCTTCATGGTGCTGCTGTTCTCGCGCTACAACCGCAAGCGAATCCTGACCCTCTCGCTGTTCATTTTTGCCGGCGCCAGCGCCTTGTCAGCTTATGCGCCCACCTACGGAACACTCGCGATCCTGAGGATCATTCCCGCGTTCTTCCATCCGGTGTATTTCTCGCTGGCGTTTGTCGCGGTGGTCTCCCTCTATCCCAAAGAGCAAGCCACGCAGGCCACGGCCAAGGCGTTTGTCGGCACCAGCATGGGCATGGTACTCGGCGTCCCTATCACCACCTGGATCGCGGCACGTTTTTCCTACGAAGCGGCATTCCTGTTCTGCACCGCCGTCAACGTCATCGCCGGCCTGGGCATCATTGCCCGGTTACCCGATACCTTCGCCGGCCAGCGGACGCCTTACGGTGAACAACTGGCCATTCTGCGCAAGCCTACGCTGTGGCTTAACATGCTGGCTTCGACGCTGATATTCGGTGCGATGTTTTCGGTGTACTCCTACAGCGCCGAGTACCTGTCGCGCGAAGTCGGCATGAGCGGTGAAGTGATCAGCGCCATGTTGATCCTGTTCGGTGTAGGCGGTGTGGCCGGTAATTTGCTGGCAGGTCGCCTGCTGTCAAAGAACAAGACAGTGACCACGCTGATGCACCCGATCATGCTGGGAGCGTCGTACCTGATCCTCCACTTCTTTGCCAGCCCGGCCATTTTGCCAATGGTTCTGATCGTGGTTCTGTGGGGGGCAACCCATACCAGTGGACTGATCGTGACCCAGGTTTGGCTGACCTCCGAGGCCCCGGAAGCGCCAGAGTTTGTCACCGGTCTCTATATTTCATTCATCAATCTGGGCGTAACGCTCGGGGCAACAGCGGGCGGATGGTTCCTCGCGCGCATGGGCATGGAGGGGACTATCGTTAGCGGCCTGGTTTTCTGCGCGCTGGCAGCGGCGGTGATAATGATCAAGGTGTTGGTGTATGGAGCGAGGCAACCGGTTCTGGCGCCGCAAACCCAAGCGATTGTGCATTAGAGTCATTCACGGGACAGTATCACGGCGCATTGCTGCCCTTTAATCGCACTAAAAATACGCCTGATGGGCAGCACGTCCATCAGCGTAGATTGGCGTCAGCTAAAAGGCAGCGCTCGCTTTCGCGAGCGCCACCTTTCATTCACTGCCCGCTGATCAGGCCTTCTTGCCTGCCGCCTCCAAGGCCTTTTCAGCATTGAACCCATCGAAATTCGCAAACACGTCCATAAAGCCCGGCACGGTCGCTTCTCGCGCCCAGTCGCGCTGCAATTCGCAGTACATCTGCACGCGGCTGATGAGCTTAGCGCCTGCCTGTTCCATTCGGCGCAACGCCGCTTCGTGTGCGGCGAGCGATGTGCCGCCCACCGCATCGACCGGCACGTACACTTCATAGCCTTCCTGGATAGCGTCGAGCACCGGGAATGTCAGGCAGGCTTCAGTCCAGAGCGCCGTCATGATGAGTTTCTTGCGCCCAAGCGCCTTGACCGCCTCTTTGAATGCGGTGTCCTCCCAGCTGTTGATCGAGGTGCGGTCATAGGTCGGCAGGTGGCCGAGCACCTCTTGCAGTTCCTGGATCGGCGGCTTGTTGCGGCCGGTCGCGACATTGACGGTGGAATGGATGATCGGAAGGTTGTAGTTGACCGCCGCCCTGGCGACGCTGGTGATGTTGAAGACGAGTTCGTCACGCGGCATCGAGCGGATCGAGGACACCTGGACAGGCTGATAATCGATGATGATCAACGCCGAATTTTCCGGGGTCAGTAGCTGATCGGTGTGGGGGTTGCGCAGAGTCTCGCTTGTCATGGGTAAATCCTTTTTATGGGTGACGCGCGTGTGTGAACGCGACGGAGCCCGTGCGGGTATGAATGCCAGAACACACGCGAAGGATGCGTGCCTGGAAATTCATTGTGCTGTTCCCATATTCGATGCAGTAGTAGCATCCCGAGGCGAGCTGTGTCGCGCAAAGGGGAACGCACCTATGGATATCGAAGAGCTGCAGACTTTTGTAGAAGTGGCTGATGCGGGGGGGTATTTCACAGGCGGCGCTGCGGCTCGGCGTGTCGAAGTCGATCGTCACAATGGCACCGCCCTCGCCGCCGCGACCGCAGGCCTTGGCGTCGCCTACCTGCCCGATTGCCTCACCCATGAACACATCGCAATCGGCGCACTGGTGCCGATCATGACCAACCATCCCCCGCCCCCGGCCGGTGCTTACCTCATCCGCCCGCCGGGCGCGCATCCCGCCCGCAAAATACGCGTCCTCACCGAACTGCTGATCGAGTACTTCAGCGAATCGCCGCACCTGGCAGTGCTGCCGATTTCACATCAGGAGCAAACGCTGGCGTGTGAGACCGGCAGCGCATGAGGCAACGCACGTCATAAGCTGCCGAAGCTAGCCAGCTTCCGTGCCCTGCTCCAGGGCCTGCGCGAATTGACGCATCAGGCGCACCAGGGAGGTGATGTCTTCGGCAGCCCAGTCCTGAAAAATTTCCCGGGCCAGGCGCTCACGCGCCTGGTCGATCTTGTCGGTGACCGCCTTGCCTTTCTCAGACACCACCGCCTCGCGCATCCGGCGATCTTCAGAGTTCTCATGCCGAATTACCAACTCCATGCGTTCAAGCTTGGAGACCTGGCGGCTGATGGTCGTGTAGTCCCGGCCCAGGCGACCTGCCAGATCCACGACGCCAATCGGCCCTACCCGCTCGATGACCACCAGCAGGCGAAAGAGCGCCTGATCCAGATGGACACCCGCTTCCGCGATCAGCCGCTCGTCGTTGCGAGGGCGGTTCATCACACTCACGATCGAGATCAAGGACCGGTGCAGATCCTTCATCTGCACTGATATATGTGTATCTTGCACTTTATTTTTCGTAGTCATAAGCTGCTCCCTGTTATGTGCATCTTACACATTGTTAGGCGAAGTGAAATGCGTGACTCTGTTGACGTTCTGATTTGTGGTGCCGGTGCCGCTGGCCTGACCCTGGCAATCGACTTGGCCCGGCGCGGGGTGAACTTTGCCCTCATCGAAAAGCGCCCCTCCCCCTTTTCGGGCTCGCGCGGCAAAGGCATACAGCCTCGCACCCAGGAGGTTTTCGAAGATCTCGGGATCCTGGACCGGGTCAGGGCCGCAGGGGGTATCTACCCGGCTATTCGCAAATACGCGCCCGATGGCAGTCACGCTGACCAGCCGGTAACGAGCGTTGCCGAGCCCACACCTGCAGAGCCGTATTGCCTTGCGTTGATGATTCCCCAGTTCAAGACCGAAGCGATCTTGCGCGAGCGCTTGATCGAACTTGGGCATGCCCCCGCGTTTGGGGTCGAGCTGACCGCAATGGTGGTCGGGACCGATGGGGTCAACGCCGTACTCGCAACCCCGGATGGCGAGCAGACACTCCAGGCCCGATACCTGGTGGGCGCCGATGGTGGGCGCAGCTTCGTACGCAGCACCTTGGGGATTGACTTTGCGGGCAAGACCCTGGGCGTGCGAGCGATCGTGGCCGATGTGGAATTGGCTGGACTGTCGCGCGACGTGTGGCACCAGTTTGGGGATGGGGGCTCAGGCCCATTGGCTATCTGCCCGTTGGCCGGCACCGACCTGTTCCAGATCCAGGCACCTGTTCCCCTGGAGGGCGAGATTGACCTCTGCGCGGCGGCGCTGACCGAACGCGTTGCCCTGCACACCGGACGTACAGACATCACGGTCCGTTCAGTCGCCTGGTCCTCCACCTACAGCATGAATGCCAGGCTCGCCGAGCGTTACCGGGAGGGGCCGGTGTTCCTGGTCGGCGATGCGGCGCATGTCCATCCGCCAACGGGCGGCCAAGGGCTCAACACCAGCATCCAGGACGCCTACAACCTGGGCTGGAAGCTGGCCGCCGTATTGGCCGGCGCACCAGAGACGCTACTCGACACCTACGAAGCTGAGCGCCGGCCAGTGGCGGCGGATGTGCTCGGCCTGTCCACGCGGCTGCTTGCAGGTTTCAAGACCGGCGACAACCGACGACCCCGTGAAGCCCAGCAGTTGGATATCGGCTATCCGCACTCGCCGTTATCGCTCGCGTCGCAAGTTGCCAAAAGCGCGCTCGCGCCAGGCGATCGTGCACCTGATGCCATCGTGCGAGGCGCAAGCGGCAGCCCAACGCGTTTGTTCAACCTGTTCCAAGGCACCCATTGGACCTTGCTGGTCAATGGCCCCTCGAACTTCGCGCCAAGGGCTGGCTTGCACATTCACAGCGTCGGGCCCGGGTTGGAGATCGAAGATCACCTGGGTCAGTTCGCCCGGTTCTACGGCCTCGGTGAAGGCTGCGCCGTGCTGGTCAGGCCGGATGGCTATCTGGCAGGGTTCTTTACCAACGATCAGGCGGCTGCGTTGGGTAGCTACCTGGTTCGCTGCACACATGCGCGCCTAGGTTAGCCACCGAGGGACATTGCGCCCCCCGGTGGCGCGTTGTCAGGTAAACAGATCGACGCTCAACTGGAAGGCAACCCACAGCGCAAGGCCTGTAGCGAAGAGCAACGCGATGTTTTCAAACAGGTTGTTGCGATATTGCTTGTCCAGCAGCGACTTCTGGTTGGACATGATCAGCAGGCCCAGGGAAATAACCGGCAAGCCAATGATGTTCAACGCGCTGACGCCAATGGTCAGGGTCACGAAATCCGGCATGCCTGGCAGCGACCAGATCAACGGTGTCACCAGGATGAACAGCATGAACCATTTGTGCATCGGGTCATGATGAAACTCCTTGCCGAACTTTTCGCGACGTTCAGGACGAACGTGCTGGAAGGCATCGGTAATCAGCATCGGAAACGCCGTGGTCTTGCCGGAAATGCTGGCAAACAAGGTAGCGAACACGCCGATGAAGAACACATACCAACCCACCGGGCCGAAGAACATTTCCAGGGCCTTGCCCAGATCGCCCAAGGTCTTCACCTCGATGCCGTTGGGCCGCAGGATTTCCGCGCCGACGATCCAGATGGCCAGGTTGATGACGATCCCGACGAACACTGCAAACAGCAAATCGTTGCGTTGAACACGCTTGTGCTGCGGCCCGACCCAGCCCTTTTGGCGCATGACATACGGATGCACGAAGTTGGCGATGGAGCCTGCAACCGCGCCGATAACCGATACCGCCACCAGCAGCGCGCCGTGCACGCCTTCATCCGGCGGGATGCTGAAGCCGATGGTGCCCTTGACGATGCCGACCACATCAGGACCGGACATCACGGCCAAGGCAATGAAGGCCAGGGTCATGATCGCCAACAGCACTTTCATCACGCCTTCGATCATCGAATAGATATTACGCCCCACCAGCATCCACACAGCGAGTATCACCGCCAATGAACACAGCAGTGGCTGGTCGCTTTTAAACAGCATCGCCAGCGACTCACCCGCCCCTTTGATCATGTAGGCATTCATCAAGTGCCCCATCAACAGGGCGTAGACGAGCATGAACCAGGCGAAAAAGGGATTCAGTTGGGCATAGCCCTGCAGGATGGTCATGCCCTGGTTATTACACAACTGGAAGCGCGCGATGATGTTTACGATCAGGTATCTCAAGAGCAGCGAGACCGCCAGCACCCACATCATTGCGTAACCGTAATTGGCACCGGCCACGGACGACGTGATCAGGTCACCTGCGCCCAGCCATGACAGTACAGCGATGATTCCGGGGCCCAGCAGTTTGAGTATTCGGGAAAATCGATTTTGCGCGGGCGCCGCGGCCTGGCCTTCGACGGAACGAATGCTCGTCATAGAGGGTATCTCCATTTATTTTTTTTGTGAGAACGAGCGCAGTCGAACACGATAGATACGACGTCGTACAACAATTCTTGAACGAGAGTGTTTAGAAATGTTTCACCAGCGGAAAGTGGGGGGCGTCGGGCTGTATGGATAACATTGAACCCGGCCAACGTCTTGCAAACGCCGCACCTGAGCCAAGGCATGTTTTTCAATTCTGAGCAAACAGCGATTGCTGTCGCTAAGGCACAGTCATAGGATGACTACCACTACAACCGTTTCGCCTACGCGGGCAATCTTCCGAGCGTACCAGCAGCTCGATGTCGGCTTTCGCGGTCGACCCTTCAACAGACTGCTTGAGCTTTCTTGCGAACTATCCGGTGCAAGAGCAGCAGCCACGCAATATCGCTTTTTCACCCAACGGGCACTGGCTGCTGGTGACGGGCGAGAAAAGCGCCACAGTCGGCACTTACGCAGTCAGCAACAACGGCGCCTTGAAACGTGTTGGCGAAGCGCCGTCGGGCAAAGGTGCGTTATGGATTGAGGTGCTGCAAACGTCGGTAGACTGATCTTGCGGCGCACATTCAGCCCAGCTGTTGACGCACGGCCAGTTCCACACCGCGCAGTTCGGCCAGACCCTTGAGGCGACCGATCAGCGAATAGCCGGGGTTGCTTTTTCGGTGCTGATCGTCAAGCAGTTGATGCCCATGGTCCGGGCGCAACGGCAAGCGCGGGCCACCTTCGCGTTCACGTCTGCGCTCTTCCGCCACCAGGGCAGTGATGACCCCGACCATGTCAACGTCGCCGCCCAGGTGATGAGCTTCGTGGAAGCTGCGCGGGTCTGCCTCGCGGCGCGTTGAGCGCAGGTGGGTAAAGTAGATGTACGGCGCAAAGTGCTTGGCCATCGCCACCAGATCGTTGTCTTCGCGCACGCCATAGGAGCCGGTGCAGAACGTCAGGCCATTGGCCGGGCTCGGGGCGGCGTCCAGCAACCATTGGGCGTCTGCGGCAGTGGACAGAATGCGTGGCAAGCCGAGCAGGGCACGGGGTGGGTCGTCCGGGTGGATCGCCATGCGCACGCCCACGTCCTCTGCCACCGGAACCACCGCGCGCAGAAAGTACGCCAGGTGTTCACGCAGCCTGGCTTCGTCGATGTCCGCATAGGTGCGCAGCAAGGCCCGGAAGTCTTCCAGGCTGTAGTGCTCTTCGGCGCCGGGCAAACCGGCGATCAGGGTGTTGACCAGGCGCTCGCTCTGGGCGGGCGTCAGTTGCTCGAAGTAGGCCCTGGCCTGTTGGATGTCCTCGGCGCTGTATTCGGCTTGCGCATCCGGGCGTTGCAGGATGAACAGGTCGAACGCGGCAAACGCGGTCTGATCGAAACGCAGCGCCCAACCGCCATCCGCCAGCTCATACGCCAGGTCGGTGCGGGTCCAGTCCAGCACCGGCATGAAGTTGTAGCACACGAGATCGATGCCGCAGCTCGCCAGGTTACGTACGCTTTGCTGATAGTTGGCAATGTACTCGTCACGCCGGCCGCAGCCGCGCTTGATGTCTTCATGCACCGGGATGCTTTCCACCACCGACCAGCTCAAGCCTGCGGCTTCGATCATCTGTTTGCGCGCCGCGATGGCGTCCACCGGCCAGACCTCACCATTGGGGATTTCGTGCAACGCGGTGACGATACCGGTCGCGCCGGTTTGGCGAACGTCCGCCAGGGAGATCGGGTCTTGGGGGCCAAACCAACGCCATGTCTGTTCCATGTTTTTTCTCCTTCTTGTTAGTTGGGTGCAGCAAAGGTGTGCAAAAGGCTGCTTATGCCGTCGCGGACCAGAGCGCCATAGGCGCCTTGCACGGCATCGCGAAAAGCTGCGCGGTCAGACAACACGGCGGGGAACACGTCGCCCAGATCCAGAAAGGCATCCACCAGGGATGCGCCTTCGAATCGTGCTGCAAGATCGGCGAAGGTTGCGCTTAACGGGTCGTCAACCACCGGCGCCGGCCCGCCGCTCGGCGGCTGCGTGCAATAGTGAATCCACGCGGCGATACCCAATGCGGTGCAGGCAACGCCGCGTCCCTCGTCGAGCAACCGCTGCGCACCGAGCAACCAGCGTTGCGGCAGTTTCTGCGAGCCGTCCATGGCGATCTGACGCAGGCGATGTTGCAGGCTGTCATTGGCAAAGCGCGCCTTCAGATCGTGGGCATAGGCCGCTAGATCGAGGCCTGTCGGCATGTCCAGGGTGGGCGCCGCTTCCTCGGCCATGTAGCGCTCGATGAAATGCGCCAGGTCCGCATCGTTGATAGCGTCGAACACAGTTTCATGGCCGGCCAGCAACCCCACATAAGCCAGTAACGAATGGCTGCCGTTGAGCATGCGCAGCTTCATCGTTTCAAAGGGGCGCACGTCATCCACCATCTGGACGCCCTCCACCTCCCAATCCGGACGCCCGAGAGGAAAGTGATCCTCGATCACCCATTGGCTGAAACTTTCACACGCCACGGCCGCACGGTCGTGGCAATCGAGTTGCTGTTCCAGGCGAGCGAAGGATTCACCGTCCATGGCGGGGACGATCCGGTCGACCATGCAGCCAGGAAACGCTACCTGCTCGTTGACCCACTGCTTCAACCCTTCGTCCTGCAACGCCGCCAATGCACTGACTGCCTGGCGGGTGCGCTGGCCGTTGTCTGGCATGTTGTCGCAGCACAACACAGTGAACGCCGCAAGGCCTGCGGCGCGGCGCCGGCGCAGGGCTTCGAGGACAATGCCGGGTGCGGTGCGCGGCGTTTGCGGATGAGCGATGTCATGGGCAATCGCCGGGTCGTCGATGCGCAGCTGCCCAGAGGCTGGGCTCAAGCAGTAGCCTTTTTCGGTGACGGTGAGCGTGACGATCCGCGTTTGCGGCGCGGCCATGCGCTGCAACAGCAACTCCAGGTCTGCGCCGCCCTCGCCCACATACAAGGCCTGGCGCAACACACCGATCTCACGCAACGTCACCTGCTCGCGGTCGCGATACTCGGCCACATGGTAACGGCCGTCCTGCTCGCGCAATTGATCGACCAATGTGCGGTTTGAGCGAAGGTTGGCGCTGCACACGCCCCACTCACTTTGGCCATGACGGTTGAGATGGCGTTGCAGGTAGACCGCCTGGTGAGCGCGATGAAACGCCCCCAGGCCAAGGTGCACGATACCGATCTCACGGACAGCGCCGGTAGCGGGCACACGATTCACAACAGGCATCGATACGCTCCTTTCATGACGGGTTATGGCCGGCTGAGGACCGGGCCTGGTTGCGGGCTGTGTGCTGGCGAGTGACCGGTATCCGCTACCGAAAGCGGTTTGACGTAACGGGCTACACACACGGCGCCAATCACGGTCAACAATCCCGCCAGCAAAAAGGCACTGGTGAACGAGCCGGTGAATTGCACCAGAAAGCCGGTCAGGGTCGGGCCAATGATGCCCGAGGTATTGGCCAGGAAATGCATGAAGCCACTGACCCCGCCCACCCGCGCTGCGGGCACGGTGTCCTGGATGATCGCCCAGTAGATGGCACCCGTGAGGTAAAGGAAGAACACGGCCAAGGCGACGAGGATGACCGCCGGATACAGGGTCTTGACGACGCCGGCAAAGGCGATACACCCCGCGCAGAGCAACAGGCACGTCACCAGCACCACCTTGCGGGAGAACATCATCCGCCCGGTTTTCTTGAACACGAAGTCGGAAATGAACCCGCCCAGGGCCAGGCCGAGGAAACCCAGGACCCAGGGGATGACCGTGGCGATGCTCATGTCCTTGACGTTGAGGCCGTGGGCCATGGTCAGATAACTGGGGAACCAGGTCAGGAAGAAAAACAGCGTGTAGTTATAGGAAAAGAACGCCAGGGACGTGAACAGCACCGTCGGCTGCTTGAGGTAGAACCGCAGCGGGAACACCGGCTGCGCCGCCAGCTCGCTTTGGCCCTCGGCCCGCACAATACTCTCGGCGCCCTCGCCTTCAGGCCGTTCCTTGACGAATTTGTACCACACCGCCGCCCACACCAGGCCGATCACCATGATGATAATGAACGACATCTTCCAGCCGTAGGTGACGGCAATGAAGCCCACCACCGGCCCGGAAATCGCCCCGCCCAGCGGCGTGCCGGACATTGATGTGCCGAGCGCCCGGGCCCTGCGCTTGGGGGTGTACCAGTTGTTGATCATCTTGCTCGTCGTGACACTCAGTGGCCCCTCCCCCATCCCGAACAGGATGCGGATCAGCACCAGCGAGGCAAAGCCAATCGTCAGCACCGTGAGACCGCTGAACAGCGACCACAGCACCATCGCCAGCAACAGCGTGGTTTTCGCGCCGTAGCGGTCGGCTGCCCAGCCGCCGATAAAGTTGAACACCGCATAACCGACGAAAAAACTGCTGAAGATCATGCCCATCTCACCCGTGGTCAGACCGTAGTCTTTCTGGATGAACGGAGCCGCGACGGACAATGCCGAGCGATCCAGGTAGTTAATGACGCCTGCCAGGAACAGCATGATGATGATTAACGTGCGACCTTGACCAAACATTGGAACCTCCCGCTTTTTGTGTTTATTCGGTGAGGGTGCCCCCGGGGGCACGAGTATCTACAGACGGCTATGGATGGGCGCCATTCAGTTCCACGAGGACCTTGCGGGTTTGCTCGGGATGGCTTTCGATCAAATCGATGGCCCCCGGCATTTCGTCGAAGCTGACGCGATGGCTGATCAATTCCTGGACGTGTAATTTGCCGCTGGCAATCAGTTCGATCACCTTGGGGAACTTGCGATTGTTCAGGCGCGACCCCACCAGCGTCAGTTCTTTCTTGATCATTTCCAGTTGCACCAGGTCGCTCGGCACCGCATTGAACCCCAGCAGGCCGATACGCCCTGCGGGCGAGGCCAGGCGCACCATTTGCGGCATCAGTGCCGGAATGCAGGCCGCATCAACGATCAGCGGCACGCCTTCGCCATCGGTCAGCTCGCGCATGGCTGCCTCAACGTCGACATCCTTGCCGTTGAGCGTGCGGCTGGCACCGAGTGCCTTGGCGGTTTCCAGGCGTGTATCGATGACGTCGGTCACGGTGATATCCGTCAGCCCCAGCGCCCGGGCCATTTGCACCAGGGTCAAGCCAATCACGCCCGCGCCGTAGATCAACAGGTGATCGCCCGGGTGGGGCTGCATACGATCGAGTACGTTGAGGGCAATGGAATAAGGTTCAACCAGCGCCGCATGGCTCAGGGACATCGAGTCAGGCAGGCGGTGGGCATTGCCAGCCGGCACGCAGACCTGCTCACTGAAGCCGCCATCGCGGTGTACGCCAATCACTTGCAGCCGCGTGCAGACGTTCGGGCGGTTGATCCGGCACGGGTAGCAGGTGCCGCAACTGATGACCGGGTCAATGCACACGCGGTCACCGACTTTCAGGTTTTCAACGCCCTCGCCCACTTCGCGCACCACGCCGGAGAACTCATGGCCGGTCACCCTGGGAAATTGCACAAAGGCGTTTTGCCCATGGATGATGTGCATGTCCGAGCCGCAAATACCGGCGTAGGCGACGTCAACCTTGACTTCACCCTGCGCCACTTGCGGTACATCGACGTGTGCGAGGCCGAATTCAAAAGGTGCTCTTACTTGAAAAGCTTTCATCGGGTTTCTCCAGCCAGGGTGGGTGGCGCCCTGTGTGCTTGTTGTTATTGATCAGTCGAAACAGCGCTTACCAGTGCCAGAGCGTGCCGTCTTCCAGACGATTGACCGGCAGGCTGGCGCGCTTGTAGGGGTATTTCGCCGCCAGGCTCTCGTCGATATCGACGCCGTGCCCTGGCGTTTCGCCGGGCGTGAAATGGCCATCTTCAAAGCGATAGGCGTGAGGAAAGACTTCGTCGATCCGTACGTCGTGGGGCATGTGTTCCTGGATGCCGAAATTGGGCACCCAGGTATCGAAATGTAGCGCCGCCCCCATGCACACCGGCGACAGGTCGGTTGCGCCATGAAAGCCGGTGCGTACCTGATAGAGCGCGGCAAAGTCGGCAATGCGGCGCACGTGGGTGATGCCACCCGCATGCACCAGGGTGGCGCGGATGTAGTCGATCAACTGTTCCTGGATCAACTCCCGGCAGTCATGAATGGAGTTGAACACCTCACCCACCGCCAGCGGCGTGGTGGTGTGTTGGCGGATCAGGCGGAAGGCTTGCTGATTCTCGGCCGGGGTGCAGTCTTCGAGCCAGAACAGGTTGAAGGGCTCGACCGCCTTGCCCAGGCGCCCCGCTTCAATGGGCGTGAGGCGATGGTGCACGTCGTGCAGGATGTGCAAGTCATCGCCGAAACGCTCGCGCACGGCGGCGAAGAGCTTGGGCACATGGTTCAGGTATTTGGCGGTGTCCCACACATGCTCGGCAGGCAGGTCACTGTCGGCCGGTTCATAACGCTCACCGCTGCGCTTGGCCACGCCATAGGTGGTGGCGATGCCGGGAATACCGCACTGTACCCGCACCGCCTTGTAACCCAACTCGACATGCCGGGCGACTTCGTCCAGGCAACCTTCGATGTCCTTGCCCGTGGCATGCCCATAGACCATCACGCGCTCGCGGCTTTTGCCTCCGAGCAACTGGTACAACGGCATCTGCGCGGCCTTGGCCTTGATGTCCCACAAAGCGATGTCCACGGCGGCAATCGCGGTCATGGTCACCGGGCCACGGCGCCAGTAGGCGCCGCGATAGAGGTACTGCCAGATGTCCTCGATGCGCTGGGCATCGCGACCGATCAGGGCCGGCAGCACATGTTCTTCAAGATAGGCCACCACTGCCAGTTCACGCCCATTCAAGGTCGCGTCGCCAATGCCGTAGATGCCGGAATCAGTGACGATTTTCAGGGTGATCAGGTTGCGACCCGGGCAGGTAACAATGACGCGGGCTTCAATGATTTTCATGAAGTCAGGCCTCTAAGGCAGGAGAGGGGGCGGGATGACGCGATCTGCCAAGTTTTTCCTGAAATTACTCTCATCAGCAGGCGCCTTTTTTATTTTTAAAACGGCGTTTCATTCGTAGCCTGTGGCCGAGTTTTAATCAGATTTCCTACACCGTCAAGAAAAATGAAACAGCGTTTTGATTCGCCAGCGTATATCCTTGGACTTTCCGTTCCCGTTGGAGCCTTCATGGACAACAGCACCATCCAGAACAATGAACTGGTCTCCGCCGTCGGCCGGACCATGGCCGTCCTTGAAGCGCTGGCCGAGCATCCAGAGGAAAGCGGCGTGTCGGAAATCGCGCAGAAACTGGACATGTCCAAAAGCACGGTTTACCGCTTTTTGCAGTCACTCAAGGCCCGCGGCTATGTGGTGCAAGATGCCGAGGATCGCTATCGGCTCAGCGTCCGGCTGTTTGAACTGGGCGCGCAGGCCCTGCCCCACCTGGACATCGTCCGCGAGGCGGAACCGGGCATGCGGCGTATCAACGAACTGACCGGCGAGACCGTGCACTTGGGCATTCTTGACGAAGGCAGCATCGTCTACGTGCACAAGATCGACTCCAAATACAATCTGCGCATGTACTCGCGCATAGGCCGGCGTGCGCCGTTGTACTGCACAGGTATCGGCAAAGTATTGATGGCGTGGCTGGAGCAGCCCGAGTTGATCGCTCATTTGCAGGAAGAAAGTTTCGAGCGCCGCACCGCCAACACACTGACCAGCGTCGAGGCGTATCTGCAAGAACTGGAAGTGGTTCGCGCCCAGGGCTACGCCGAAGACCATGAAGAGTTCGAAGACAACATGCGCTGCCTGGCCGCACCGATCCGCGACCGTTTCGGCCATGTCATCGGTGGCCTGAGCGTGTCATTCCCCTGCTTTCGCTTTCGCGAAGAACTTAAACAGGACTACGTCAACCGGCTGATGGAAACCACGCGGCAGATTTCCAGGCAATTAGGCTGGCATGTGAAGTAGCCGATGCTTTTCGTAAAATAGCCCGGGCCACCAAAGCACCTTGTTGCGGCCCGCGCCTCAGGCCCGTGCCGTCTACTGGACGCAGGTTTTTCTGCATGGCCGACGTGGATTGTTGCAGTGCTGTAATCTCATCTTTCCCTGAAAGAGTGACTAGCCCACTGAGATCGCCCGCTGGCGATCCTGTTATTTAAAATAATCAACTTAAAGAGACGGCAAACACTACGCTTGGTCAACAGCACCGCCAGAATAACGGTAGCAAATAACCGATGCGAGAATAATCAATGCTATAAATATAAAGCCGCTTTGTTACTAACTTTCTGACGCCTCGCCTAAACTTACACTTTGATCTTTTTTATGGTTTTTAATTTGCCTGCCCGATTAATCGGCGAACATCAAGACCTACTCGAACACTAGAACCCTATCCATCTCCTTCTACTTAATACCACCACTATCTCTCTATGGAAGTAATACTATTATCATCAACCGGACGGACGGTATAGCTACAGGCTAAAGCTATTCTAAATACAGCAGATAACCCCTATGTTGTTTATATCCGCAAGACTGTTCAAGGAACGAACTCATGGCCCAGCGTCAATCCAGCCACATCCCCCTTCCTGGTCATCCGCGCTTTCTTTGGTTCGCTTTCATCCCGGTGGTGCCCGCCGTTATATGGACCCTGTTGCAGTCAACCTCTGTGGCCAGCCTGGCGGCCTGCGCGGGACTGGTGCTGATCGGCCTCGGTGCGTGCGCCTGGAGCGCCGGTTCGCAGCGTGACGCGGTGCTGCGAGCCACCGCGTGGGCGCTGGCGGATCAGTCAGGCGCGCAGGCGGCGCATAGCGGCATGGACTCGCGGGCACAGCTCGATGAAGTGTTGCTGGGCGCCATGCCGATCTGGGCCAAGCAGGTGGAAAGCTCGCGCCAGCAGACCGAAGACGCGATTGTGAGCCTGGCCAACCGATTTACCGGGATAGCTGCGCGATTGCAGGACACGGTGCAAGCCTCGCAGCAGGCTGCCGGCGAACTGGACGGCAAGGCCGCCGACGGCGCGCTGGAGGTGCTGGCGCGCAGCGACAGCGAGCTGAGCCAGGTGATCAACTCACTCAAGGCCACTCAAACCAGCCGTGACCAGACGCTCGCCCAAGTACGCAGCCTGACCGCCTATACCGGCGAACTGCGCACCATGGCCGCCGATGTGGCCGCGATCGCCGCACAAACCAACCTGCTGGCGCTCAATGCGGCCATCGAGGCGGCGCGGGCCGGTGAAGCCGGTCGCGGCTTCGCGGTGGTGGCCGATGCGGTGCGCAGCCTGTCGAGCAAATCCAGCGAAACCGGCCAGCAGATGTCGGCCAAGGTCGACATCATCAATAACGCCATCACCCAGTTGGTGCAGGCCGCCTCCAGTAGTGCCGACCAGGACAGCAACTCGGTGGCCGCCTCTGAAAACAGCATTCAATTGGTGCTCGAACGCTTCCAGAACATCACCGGGCGCCTGGCCGACTCCGCCGACCTGCTCAAGCAGGAAAGCCACGGCATTCGTGATGAGATGACCGAAGTACTGGTCAACCTGCAATTCCAGGACCGGGTCAGCCAGATCCTCAGCCACGTGCGAGACAACATGCACGCCTTGCATGAGCACCTTATGCAGACCCGCCAGTCCCCGGACCAGGCCGTGGCCGTCGACGCCCGGCAGTGGCTGGCGCGCATGGAAGCCACCTACGCCACCGATGAGCAACGGCGCACGCACCATGGCGCGGCGTCCGTGCAACAGAATTCTCAAGACATCACGTTTTTTTAAGGAGCCCCTCATGGCGAAGAATGTACTAGTGGTCGACGACTCCAGCAGCGTGCGGCAAGTGGTCGGCATTGCCTTGAAAAGCGCCGGTTACGACGTGATCGAGGCCAGCGACGGCAGGGATGCCCTGAGCAAGCTCAACGGGCAGAAAGTGCACCTGATCATCAGCGACGTGAACATGCCCAACATGGACGGCATCACCTTCGTCAAGGAGGTCAAGAAGCTGGCCAACTATAAGTTCACCCCGATCATCATGTTGACCACCGAGTCCCAGGAATCGAAAAAGGCCGAAGGCCAGGCTGCTGGCGCCAAGGCGTGGGTGGTCAAGCCGTTCCAGCCGGCGCAAATGCTGGCAGCCGTATCCAAACTGATCCTGCCCTGACACCTGGGAGGCCCCCATGCCGATAACGTGCGAAACACTCGACGACACCGCCCGCGTGGGCATTGACGGCGAACTCACGATTTACACCGTGGCCGAACTGGCGAGCGTGTTGCTGCCGCAAATGGGCGTGGCGCCTCGCCTGGAGCTGGACCTGTCACAGGTCACCGAGATGGATGGCGCCGGCTTGCAGTTGCTCGCGGTCATCCAGCGTGAAGCCGGCATTGCCGGCACCGCCTTGAGCGTGACCGGCCAGAGCCAGGCGGTCACCCAGGCGCTTGAACTGTGTCGCAACGCCGCGTTGTAGCCAGCGCTGCCCACTCTCATTGATCGACAAGGAAGGTCCAGGTGAGCATCAATCTCGATCAGGCACAGCAGACATTCATCGTCGAGGCGCGCGAACTGTTGCAGGCCATGGAGCAATCCCTGCTGCAACTGGAAAGCGAGCCCGGCGATCAGGATGCCATCGGCGCGATATTCCGCGCCGCGCACACCATCAAGGGGTCGGCGGGCCTGTTCGGCCTGGCGTCGATCGTGGGGTTCACGCATATCGTCGAAGATGTGCTCGACCGCCTGCGCGACGGCAGTGTAGCGGTGGACGCCGCATTGATCGCGCTGCTGCTCAAGTGCGGCGACCACATGCTCGAACTGATCGATGTGGTCGCCAGCCGCGGTGAGGCGCCCACGCCTGCCGCGCTGGAGCGCGGTGAGGTATTGCGCGAGGCGCTGAGTGCCTATCAGCCGCTGCAGACAGCGACCGCCCGCGTCGAAACCGCGGCGGTGGACGACGCCACGGCGGAGGAAGTGCTTTGGCATATTTCCCTGCGCTTCGGCGTGGATGTCTTTCGCAACGGCATGGACCCGTTGTCCTTCCTGCGCTACCTCGACACCCTGGGCACGCTGTTGCAGGTCACCACCCTGACCGACGGCATTCCGGCCGTGGACAGCTGGGACCCGGAAAGCTGCTACCTGGGGTTCGAAATCGACCTGCGCTCGACGGCCAGCCACGCCACCCTCAACGAAGTGTTCGACTTTGTGCGTGACGACTGTGAAGTCAGCATCAGCGCCGTCGAAGAACCCGGCGACACCCCTGCCTGCCCCGCGACCGAGGTGGCCCCCCGCACTGAATTTGCCCCGCCCGCGCAGCATCGCGTGGCGGCGGCCGGCGAAAAAAACCGGGATGGCAATTACGTGCGGGTCAACGCCGACAAGCTCGACGAACTGATCAACCTGGTCGGCGAGCTGGTTATCGCCAGCGCCGGCGCGAGCCTGCTGGCCCGCTCCTGTAATAACGACCCGCTGCAAGAGGCCACCTCGACGGTATCGGGGCTGGTGGAAGAGATACTCGATGGCGCCTTGCACTTGCGCATGATCCCCATCGGCGACACGTTCAACCGCTTTCGCCGCGTGGTGCGCGATGTCAGCCAGGAATTGGGCAAGGACATCGACCTGATCATCAGCGGCGCGGAAACCGAACTGGACAAGACGGTGGTCGAGAAGATCGGCGATCCGCTGATGCACCTGCTGCGCAACGCCATGGACCATGGTATCGAAAGCGCCGAGGCGCGGCGCGCGGCCGGCAAGTTGACCAGAGGCCACTTGAGCCTCAATGCCTATCATGACTCGGGCAGCATCGTCATCGAAATCGCCGACGACGGCGCCGGGCTCAACCGCGAGCGTATCCTGGCAAAGGCACAGGAACGCGGGCTGGTGGCCAGCGGCGCGGTGCTCACCGACCAGGAGATCTACAACCTGATCTTCGAAGCCGGTTTCTCGACCGCCGAGGCGGTGACCAATCTGTCCGGGCGTGGTGTCGGCATGGACGTGGTCAAGCGCAATATCACGTTGTTGCGCGGCACCGTCGACCTGGACAGCCGTCCCGGCCAGGGCACCGTGGTGCGCATTCGCTTGCCGCTGACCCTGGCGATCATCAATGGCTTCCTGGTCGGCATCGACCAATCCACCTACGTGATTCCGCTGGACATGGTTCAGGAATGCATCGAACTGGATGATCACCAGCGCCATTCCAGCCGCGACCAGGGGTATCTGGACCTGCGTGGCGAAGTGTTGCCGCTGGTGGACCTGCGCCATCACTTCAGCCACGAAGGCCCGGCCGCCCGCCGCCAGAATGTGGTGGTGGTGCGTTACGCCGAGCACAAGGCCGGGCTGGTGGTGGATGACCTGCTCGGTGAGTTCCAGACCGTGATCAAACCCCTGGGCAAGCTGTTCGGCGCACTGCGCGGCATCAGCGGTTCGACCATATTGGGCAGCGGCGCAGTGGCCCTGATCCTGGATATACCGGCACTGCTCAACCAAATCGTACAACTGGAAGCTCGCACGGCCCAGGCGCCTCAGTCGCCCCCGGTCGTCGCTCGCTGACGTATTTGCAATTCCATGGAGGTTCCCCGATGAAATGGTTCTACGATTTGAAAATTTCCACCAAGTTGATCAGCTCATTCCTGGTGGTCCTGGCGCTTACCGCGGCCATGGGCGGCTTCGCCATTCACCAGCTCGGTGCAGTCAATCAGGCGGCCCAGGACATCAAGGGCAACTGGATGCCCTCAATGCGCGCAGCGGCCGGCATGCGCTTTTTTGCGGCCAACTATCGCTTGAAGGAAAACCGCCACATCGGCACCGAGATCGCCGAGGAAAAGGCGCAGGCCGAACGGGAAGCCGACGATGCGCGCCAGCAGTTCGAAACCCGCATGGGCACCTACGAAAAATTGCTGTCCAATGATGAGGACCGCCAGCTCCTGGCCAGCGTGAACAGTGCCTGGTCCGCCTACCTGGCAGCCAGCAAGCAGGTGCTGGAATTTTCCCGGCAGAACCAGGAAGCCCAGGCTCGCGGTTTGCTCAGGGGGGAGTCCAAGACGCATTTCGATGAGGTGACCAGCCGCCTGCAGAAGATGGTCGAACTCAATGACGCCGGCGCCACCGTCGCCGGTGACAAGGGCGCGTCGCTGTATGAAAACGCACGCTTGTCGATCATCGCGGCGCTGGTCGTCGCCCTGTTGATCGGTATTGGCCTGGCCCTGTTCATCGCGCGGATCATTTCCCGCCCGTTGCGACAAGCCGCCACCGCCGCCGGGCAATTGGCCGAAGGCAACCTCAACGCGCACATCGAACCGGGTGCCAAGGATGAAACCGGCATGGTGCTCAACGCCATGCGCAACATGGTCGGCAAGCTGGCGCATATCATCGGTGAGGTGCGCAATGCCGCCGATAACCTGGCCAGTGCTTCCGAGCAAGTCAGCGCCACCGCGCAATCGATGAGCCAGGCCACCAGTGAACAAGCCGCCAGCGTCGAGGAAACCAGTGCGTCGGTCGAACAGATGAGCGCCAGCATCAACCAGAACACCGAAAACGCCAAGGTCACCGATGGCATGGCCAGCAAGGCCGCCAAGGAAGCCACCGAAGGCGGCGAATCGGTACAGCAGACGGTGGTGGCGATGAAGAAAATCGCCCAACGCATCAGCATCATCGATGACATCGCCTACCAGACCAATCTGCTGGCCCTCAACGCCGCCATCGAGGCCGCCCGGGCCGGCGAGCACGGCAAGGGGTTTGCGGTGGTGGCCGCCGAGGTGCGCAAGCTGGCCGAGCGCAGCCAGGTAGCCGCCCAGGAAATCGGCGAACTGTCCTCCAGCAGCGTGGACATGGCCGAGAAAGCCGGCAAGTTGCTCGACGAAATGGTGCCCTCCATCAATAAAACTTCCGACCTGGTGCAGGAAATCAGTGCCGCGTCCGAGGAACAGGCCGCCGGTGTCGCGCAGATCAACACCGCAATGACCCAGCTCAACCAGGTGACCCAGCAAAATGCCTCGAGCAGCGAGGAACTGGCCGCCACCGCCGAAGAAATGAGCAGCCAGGCCGAGCAACTGCAACAGGCCATGAGCTTTTTCGTGCTGGACTCCAGCCCCAAGGCCGCGGTTCAAGGCCGCAGCGCGGACAGCGCCGGCAAGCCTGACCGCCAGCCGCCACGCGCGGAGCAGCAGGCACCGCGCAAAGCCTTCGCCTATAACGTGGCCAGCGCCCCGGACGAATCGGAATTCACCCGTTTCTGATCGCAAGAATCGATGCGGGCTTACAGGGAGAATGACATGGGCGCAGTGATGACTACCCGCCATACCGCCGTCGCGGCAGGCGAGGATGCGCAATACCTGACCTTTATGCTCGGTGGCGAAATGTTCGCCATCGGCATTCTGGGCATCAAGGAAATTATCGAATACGGCAGCCTGACCGTGGTGCCGATGATGCCCGCCTTCGTGCGCGGCGTGATCAACCTGCGCGGCGCCGTGGTGCCGGTGGTCGATCTGTCGGCGCGCTTTGGCCGGCCGAACTCGTCGATCACCCGGCGTTCGTGCGTGATCATCATCGAGGCCATCACCGAAGACGGCCAGCCGCAGGATATCGGGCTGTTGGTCGACACCGTTTCCGCCGTGCAGGAAATCCCGGCGACACAGATCGAACCGCCGCCCAACTTCGGCGCACGCATCCGCGCGGATTTCATCAGCGGCATGGCCAAGGTCGATGGCAAGTTCGTGATTGTGCTTGAGGTGGACAAAGTGCTGTCCATCGACGAGATGTCCAGCCTGGCCGAGACTGGCCAGGCGCTGGCTCTCGACCTCGACGCGCGTTGAGGCTCGATCATGCCAGACACCAGCCCACTCGATGATCGTGAATTCGGCCAGTTCCAGTCCTGGTTGTACCGCGCGGCCGGCATCAACCTGTCGCCCGCCAAGAAAGCCCTGGTGGCCGGGCGGCTGTTCAAACGCCTCAAACACTACGAACTGCAGAGCTACGGCGAGTACTTCAAGCTGATCATGAGCGACCAGCGCAAGGGCGAGCTGCAAGTTGCGCTGGACCTGCTGACCACCAACGAGACCTACTTTTTCCGCGAGCCCAAGCACTTCGACTTCCTGCGCCAGCAGGTGCTGCCCAAGGCGCCGCCGGGCAAACTGTTTCGCGTGTGGAGCGCGGCCAGCTCTTCGGGCGAAGAACCCTACAGCCTGGCGATGACGCTGGCGGAGAACCTGGGCACCACGCCCTGGGAAGTCATCGGCTCGGACATCAGCACCCAGGTGTTGGCCAAGGCACGCAACGGGCATTACTCCATGGAGCGCGCCGGCACCCTGGCCCAGCCGCTGCTGGTCAAATATTGCCTCAAGGGAACAGGGCGCCAGCACGGGACTTTCCTGATCGAAAAGGCCCTGCGCAACCGGGTCAACTTTATCCAGGTCAACCTGAACGAACCGCTGCCCGGCCTGGGCGAGTTCGATGTGATCTTCTTGCGCAACGTGATGATCTATTTCGACCAGCAGACCAAAAGCCAGGTGGTCGCCAGGCTGCTGCCGCTGCTCAAATCCGGCGGTTACTTCATCATCAGCCACTCCGAAAGCCTCAACGGCGTCAACGATACGTTGAAGCTGGTGGCGCCGTCGATTTATCGCAAGCCATGAAAAAGCCTGCCGATGTGGTCGAAGTGGTGCTGGCGCCGGGCCAGGTCAGTTTTGCGACGCGGCCGACACGCTTGCGTACCTTGCTCGGGTCCTGTGTGGCGATCACCTTCTGGCATCCGCAACGGCTGATCGGCGGCATGTGCCATTTCATGTTGCCGGCGCGCTCGCGCAAAGGTCAGCCCCTGGATGGCAAATATGCCGACGAGGCGCTCGAATTGCTGCTGCGCCACGCTCATGCCAACGGCACGCAGGCCCAGGATTATCAGGTCAAGCTGTTCGGCGGCGGCGAGATGTTCCCCGAACAGCCGCGCCCCCTGCCGGCACAGGACGTGGCCAGCCTGAATATTCGCGCAGCGCTGGCCCTGGCCGAGCGCCATCACCTGCACCTGACCGCTCAGGACATGGGCAGTACCGGCTATCGCACTATTGTGTTCGACCTGTGGAACGGCAACGTCTGGGTCCGGCACCAACCAATGGGAACATTCAAAAAAAATGCCTACCAAAAAAATCAGCGTGCTGTTGGTCGATGATTCGGCCGTAGTCCGGCAAGTGCTGCTGGCGATCTTCAACGACACGCCGGACATCCATGTGATGGGCGCCGCGTCCGACCCGATTTTCGCCATGGATAAACTGGCTCGGGAATGGCCAGACGTGATCGTGCTGGATGTCGAAATGCCGCGTATGGACGGCATCACCTTCCTGCGCAAAATCATGAGCGAGCGGCCGACACCGGTGGTGATCTGTTCCTCGCTGACCCAGAAAGGCGCCGAAACCTCCCTGCAGGCATTGTCGGCCGGAGCAGTGGAAATCATCACCAAACCCACCACCGGGCTGAAGAACTTCCTGATCGAATCGGCGGCCGAGCTGGTCGCAGCCATCCGCGCGGCGGCGAACTCCAACGTCAAGAACCTGGGCAAACGAACCGTCCAACCAACACCCGCCCTCGCGCCACCCAGCAAGCTCAGCGCAGATGCAATCCTGCCCGCCGCCAACGGCCACGCCATGGCCCAGACCACTGAGCGCATCGTCGCCATCGGCACCTCCACCGGCGGCACCCAGGCCCTGGAGGCTGTGTTGACTGCTCTACCGAGGGTGTGCCCTGGCATGGTGATCGTGCAGCACATGCCGGAAAAATTCACCGCCTCCTTTGCCGAGCGCCTCAACAGCGTGTGCCAGATCGAAGTGCGCGAAGCGCGCAACAACGACCGCATCCTGCCCGGCCTCGCCCTGATCGCTCCCGGCGGCAAACACCTGATGGTGACCCGCAGCGGCGCCTATTATCACGCCCAGGTCATCGACGGCCCACTGGTCAACCGCCATCGCCCGTCGGTGGACGTGCTGTTCCGCTCGGTAGCCAAATTCGCCGGCAAGAACGCCACCGGCATCATCATGACCGGCATGGGCGACGACGGCGCACGCGGGCTAAAGGAAATGCTCGAAGCCGGCGCCGCCACGGTAGCCCAGGACGAAGCCAGTTGCGTGGTGTTCGGCATGCCCAAGGAAGCCATCAAGCTCAACGCCGCCCAGCGCATCATGGCGTTGGAGAATATTCATCAGGCGATTTTATATAAGTGAGCCTGAGCACCAAAGGTATAGGTGTCTTTACAACTTTGGCTCAAGGTTGAACGCTGAACGCCCGGCAGATAGGGCGATTGTGGCGAGCGGGCTTGTCGAATGTCGCACCGCTCCCGTGGGGCTGCGTGCAGCCCTGGTAAAGCCCTGGATGGTGCTGAATTTCCGGAACGAAAAAAGGACCCGAAGGTCCTGATTTCAATCACTTACAGAATTCAATGGAACTCTGCAGCGCAATATTTGGAGCGGGAAACGAGACTCGTATCTGGCGTCCGACTCATTGAAATCTAAGGGGTTTCTTTTCTTTCCTGGGCAGGAAAAGACTTAATTCTGGACTTGTTTTCTGGGAGTATCAAGGCCTAGAAAGCAGGATCCCGGCTGTGCCGTTTCATCCTGTCCATCGCCATCAGGCGGACAGCATCCAAGCTGACCAGCAAGCGGACGGTACATGGTGTGATGGACAACGGTAACAGCGCTGCTAGTGCCTCTGCGGCATCGCCCCCCCCGTTGGCTGAGCCGCTCAACCAGAAAGTCGCCTACGTCGTCGTTATCGAATGCCTCGCTTCATTTAAAGAATAGGCTTGCCACCTGTCACGCCGTAACGTTCACCGGAGATATAACTGCCCTCATCCGACGCCAGCAGCACATAGATGGGCGAGACTTCGGCTGGCTGGCCGGGGCGCCCCAGCGGCGTATTGCCACCAAAACTCTTCACGGAGTCCTCGGTCATCGTCGATACGATCAATCGCGTCCAGATTGGCCCGGGCGCCACACTGTTGACGCGAATACCGCGCTTGCCGAGCATCTGCGCTAGGCCCGCAGTGAAGTTGGCGATCGCGCCTTTGGTCGCCGCATACGGCAACAGCGTGGGGTTGGGCGCATCGGAATTGACCGAGCTGGTGTTGATGATCGAACTGCCTTGGACCATGTGCGGCAGCGCGGCCTTGCAGATGCGAAACATCGCAGTGACGTTAACGTTAAAGGTCTTTAGCCAATCCTCGTCAGGGATGTCTTCCAGGCCGATAATTGCCTGCTGGCGGTGTTCAAGCCCTAAGGGCACTACAGGGATTTTTCAGCCGGGGATATAGATCAGATGAGTGGTTAGCCTGGGCCTACAGCCGGTGTCGCCAAGCGGTTGCATGCGTACAGCGCCATGCCCAGCAGCATCAGCGCGCCACCGCGCAGCCAGGTGTCCAGGCTTTGCTGGCTGAGCAGGATCAAGCACGAAACAATTGCCAGCACCGGCACCCAGGTCGGCACGCGAAAATGCTGTTCGGTGATGGTGTCGCGGCGCAGTACCAGCACCGCCAGGTTGGTGCTGAGGAACACGAAGAGCAGCAACAGCACGACCGTCTCGGCCAGCGCCGCGAGGGTACCCGTCAAGGTCAGGGC
Source organism: Pseudomonas sp. R4-39-08 (assembly GCF_003852275.1). NCBI lineage: Bacteria > Pseudomonadati > Pseudomonadota > Gammaproteobacteria > Pseudomonadales > Pseudomonadaceae > Pseudomonas > Pseudomonas sp. R4-39-08. The sequence goes on along the minus strand of NZ_CP027733.1, from coordinate 2,271,630 downwards.
GATGGCCACCAGGGTGCTGGCGATGATCGCGACCCAAGGCGTACGCCGCTTGGGCAGCACGTGCGAAAGTGGCTCCGGCAACAGGCCCATGCGGGCCATGCCATAGGCCAGGCGGCTGGCCATTACCATGGTCAGCAGCGCACCGTTGGCGACCGCCACCAGCGCGATGAAGGCGAAGAGCTGGGGCGGGATGCTCAAGCCCGAGGCACGCACCACTTCGAGCAACGGCGCGGATGTGGCCGTCAGCTTGTCCATCGGCAGCACCACCGAAGCGGCGACACCGACCGCCATATATACGACGCCCGCCGTCACCAGCGCAGCAAACAGCGCACGCGGATACACTTTGCGCACGCCGCGTATTTCTTCGGCCAGGTTGGCCGACGTTTCAAAACCGACGAACGAATAGAACGCCAGCAATGCCGCGCCCAGTACGGCAAGCATCGGGTTGACTCCGGCCTTGAACTCCAGCGCGCGGCCGAGGTTGGCTTCGCCGGACTGTATGCACCAGGCCGCGGCCACCACCACCAACAGCAGCCCGGACAGTTCGACGCAGGTCATGACCATGTTGGCGCCCAGCGACTCCTTGATACCGCGCGCATTCAGAAGCGCTATCACTGCCAGGAATATCAGCGCGGCCAGGTGCGGTGACACCTCGATGAACGCCGCCAGGTAGTCGCCGGCAAACGCCAGGGACAGCCCCGCTGCGCTGGTGACGGCGGCCGCAAGCATGCTGAAGCCGACCAGGAATGAAATCAGCGGTGACTTGAATGCCCTCTCGGCGAACACCGAAGCGGCGCCAGCATGGGGGTACTTGGTCACCAGTTCCGCGTACGAGCCTGCCGTGAGCATGGCAAAAAACAACGCCACCAGCAACGGCACCCAGATCGCCCCACCCACCTCGCCGGCGATGGTGCCGGCCAGTGCATACACACCGGCGCCGAGCACATCGCCGAGGATGAACAGAAACAACATCGGCCCCGTCACGGCGCGGCGCAAGGACGGTTTGGAGGGTGCGCCTTGGGTCAGGCTGGATACGGGCATGGGCGGCTCTGGCGTGGGTTGCAATGAGCGATCATCCGGCGCGGGCCGGCTGACGCAGGGCTATCTACAATGGGAAATGCCCGCGCCGCCAAAGTTCCGTTTTCCGCTGGGAGACCAGCGCAGCGCCTCCGTCAATCGTCGTCGTGCAAATGCGCGTCAGCGCAGGGCAAGCGTCCCGATTCCCCGCCGGCAATCCGTTCCGCCTGATCGATGCCGCGTTTGAGCCCGTCGTGCACGGTCCATTCGGCGCCGGGCAGTTGCCTTGTGCGTTCGACCACGCATTGCCCCGTCGCGGTATAGACGCTGACCAACACTTCGATATCGGCGTCTTCGCGCTCCCGGGCCCTGACTTCGATATGGCAACCGTTTTCCACTTCCTGGGTAAAGCACTCTTCTTCCAGTGCCTTTTCTTGCGCTTTATCCAATTCCCTGCTAGGTTAATATCTGGAAGATTTACTCAAAAAGGAGCGTTATATGAAGGATCAAAAAAATAGCTCAATCGGCGCCACATTTTATCAACAAAAAAATTTCAGTGGTACGCCGCATGAGTATAAAGAAAGGGAAGTAGTTTATGAGCTTCCATCGGAACTGAATGATACTTTTCTCTCTGTTAAAATTGGCAAACAAAGTCTGGTTCATGGATGGCGACACTTTCGGGACTCACAAGCTGATCAAATTTATAAAGTATGGACAGAGTCCACATCGGACATCACTGAAATTCAGGGACTTTCCAAATTTGTTGTGGCACCGAAAAATACGCAACTTCTGTCGATTAAACTAACGAACAGTTCAGAAAACACAGCGCTAGATTATGTTTTCGTCCAGACATATACCATCGATAATCCGGTAAATATTCTTGTAAATGATGATTTCCAGATTGTCGGGCTTATCCCCAATGATGGAAGAATGTATGTCACGTCTGTCATCCTGTTTGATAAAAACAAGGTTCCGATGGAAATTGGCGCAGCCTATTTTATGTATGATGCGCCGACAGATTCTCTAAATTTCATCACTTATCCTGAAACTTTCCCGGCAGGCTGGAAGCTGGTCAAACGAAAGGACTATCGCTTCGAACTTATCATCGAGAATATCAAGGAGAGCAGTAACGGCGTCGCATTTGTCCGTTAAACCTTAATCCCCTTAATCCCCCGCAAGAGAGCAGCGGATTAAGGGGTTTGTCGCATTGGACTGATCCAGTAATTGCAGATAGTTTTTTCGGTTCTCACACCGCTAGCTCTTCCGCCACCATCGGCGAGCGATAGCTCTTGTAACCGTAGCGCCTTGCGCTGTTGCAGTGCACCACATATAGGTTGATGTCTACCGGGGCCTTATACTCCGGGCTATAACCTCTCTAGGGTACCCATTCGGACTTCAAACTGCCAAAAAAGCTCAATCATGCGTTATCCCAACACTGCCCTTTTCGACACATGCGCTGCTTCAGCTTATGTGCTTGCAGTTCAGCCCTGAATTATTTGACTATTGTACTGACAGCCTTGGTGAGAATGAAACGGCACGCCCTCAGGCCGCCCTATCAATTCAACAGCCCTCCGCCTCATTTGCCAGTGCCGCATCGGCGCCCAATGAATACGCCCATCCCGCCATTCGGCCGCAAACGGATCCAAAACTACCGAGCGCGGATCCAGCGCTTACCGAGCTGGATATAGGTGACGTCCGCGAACGGTATTAGCTACGTAAACCTCACGCTCCAGCTCTGCTCAGCCACCAAAGACTCGACGTCTGAAGACTTGTGGGGCCTGCGTTGGCGGCTGGCGATCCCGACCTTCTTCATCAAGCTCAGAGCCATGGAACGCCCCACCTGATGACCTGCACCTCGCAGATCTTCAGAAAGGGAGTTACCTGGTTTTCGTACCACTAACTGGAGTTGTTCATCACCTCCGCCGGTATGACCCATAACCGCCGCTCCAGATCGAACTTGTCGGACAGCACCGACCACAGCTTGCCCGTGCGGACCCGGTCACCAGCAACATCGTAGAAGGTAAACGCACTATCGCTCAAACTCACTCGCATTCCCGCTGATTACGTCCACCTTGCAACTTGCCCACTTCAGTGACGACCACGTAGAGATCAAACAATCCACTTCCGGTCCCCCGTAAAACAAATCGTCAGCCACCGTGCCGAATCTGCGTGGCCCAATCTCGCCGAGATTTCGTCACGTAACGTATCCAGGTTCCCGACCGCTTCCACGTGATAATCAGTCGAGAGCACAATATGGATCTCGATAAATCGCGCTCGCCCATGCTTCTGTACATAAGAAACGTAATGCTCGAAGCCGTACTCGATTTTAATCGCGTCCATCACCTGTCGCACTTTGTTGTCCAATTGGTCTGGCGCCATGCCCAACACATCACGCAAGGCCGGACGTAGTATATTGAAAGCGGGAGGCAATATACTCAGTGCCAGCAAGATCAAAATCAGCGGATCGGCATATACGGCCAAATGACCATAGCCCCGTGACGTGAGCAACAACGCAGTGAGAAAGCTGACAAGCAGTCCTACCGATAACATCGCATCTACCAACCAGCTAATGTTATCGAACTGAATCAGCGTTGATTTAAGCTCACGGTTTCGATAACGGATGTAGAAAAAATAGGCGAACTCGACGACTGTAAACACTGCCGCATAGATGATCAGCATCCCTAATTCAATCTCACGACCGCCGTTGATGAATCCAGACACTCCGTTAAGAAATGCATAGATTGCGATCAAAAACAGAAAGCTGCCTTCGATCAGTAACACCATGGGTTCCAAATGCCAGAAGCCAAACTGGAACCGGTGATTACTTTCCTTGGCGATCAGTTTGGCTGTAATCAGCATTAATACTTTGATAAAGGTTGCAATCAACGAGAAAAAACCATCGAACAGGACGGATTGAGCGCCCGTAACGAAACCAGTAGCAATCCCAGCGATCGCTACTGCTAACATCATGACGGTAGATTGTTGGAGCAACGACTGCTCACTTCGGTTATTCAAGTAACTCTCTCTGTAAAATACCAATTAACTGCTGACTGCGATTACCGCTCAATAGTCTGATAACTAGCTGCGACCTGACAGATGAGCTGATAAAGCGGCGTGCCTTATACCTTCCACTTTGCGAAGTGCATAAGCACTCCGATCAAAATAATAGCACCACAAATTAAGCAACCGATAATTTCGCTTCCCATATTAACCCCCTAAACATTTAATATCTGTCGAGATGACTGATTAACACCTTCAACAAAAATAGAGACTGGCAATAACGCCTAAATTTACTCCCCTCATTTGCATGCTAACTGAACTTTATCAAATCTTGTATCGAGCTTTCGTGGTGCTAGAATATAATGTGCCTGGCAACTATCGCTTTTCCATTTTACAATCAGAGTCGATTCTTCCTGGTCAACTAAGGCAAGCGCCATACCTTTTGGATCTAGAACGCCTAGCACTTTGCCATTTTCATCCTGAACACTAGCCCCAAAGGGTATAGGGCTACCGTCTACGCTTCGAAACTCAAATTGTACTCGGCGCCCACTTTCCGCCGCGAAGCTAGCTAGTGTTATGGAACCGCGACGGGGAACCAGTTGTTGGGCGGTGGTCAGCAGCTCAGTATCCGCCCCGAGGTCACGGGCATCCAGAGTAAGCCAGTTGGTCCGATATATCTGAGCGCTGGGTACTACCGCGTAGCCGTTCCTTCCGGTGATAACCCCGGCGTGGCTGGAAAATTTTGCATTAGATACCCCAGACACCTCTGCAAGGGTAAATGTGTCGCCCACGGGTTGACCTAGATTAATTCCTCCGGCATGCGCTACTACCGAACCGGAAGCGCCAGCACTAAAAGTCTGATAATCACGACCTTGACTGTAACCAGCATTCACCCGAGCCACTGAGGTGACCGCACTCAGGCTTGCGGACCCTGAGCCCCCCCGCTGCTGTCATGCCCTGCCTGGAGGTTGTAATAAGCATCATCTTGCCCCGGAAGATTGCCATTAAGCCCCATCTGTGTTGAATGACGCCCTTGATTGTCATAATTCAGATTGGAGCTGACACGCGACGATCGCTGTGAACTTCCCAAAGGCATAGAGATCGACAGAGCAACCTGCTTTTTATCATTTTTATAATTAGAGGCATCGTTACGGCTAAAGGAGGTGTCAATATTATAATTGATCGAGCCCCAGTTATTGCTATAGCCGACGCGAAGTTGCTGAGAACTGCCGGGTAAATTCCAGTAACGCTGTTCAGTGCCATTCAGATAAAACGATCCTCCCCTCGAGCCCAAACTCTGATTTATCGTTATATCAAAACGGTTTTTCGCACGCCCTCTGTGGTTACCGTCCATGAATCGCAGGTCGGTGACATGGTCGCCCAATGTCCGATAGTCTTCAGTCGAATAACGGTAAGTAGCTAGGGTAAAAGTCGTATTGGTAGCGGCGAGTGTTTTCGCATAGTTCAACCTGAGGCTTTGCCCTCGGTTTCGCTGCTGTCGGGTTTCACTATTTGATTGGGTGACATCTATCGCGAAGGCGCCAAGAGGCGTGTTCTGTGTGACGCCAACATTCGTTGCCCTGTAGTCCTCAGCCCACTGCACGCCCCCCACAAGGGTTGTGGCGTTGGTCAGGCCGTAGGCAAACCCTAAGGTCGCCAGTGAAGGCGCTGCGTCATCAGGATTGTTACTCGCATACTCGCCAGCGGCAGCGTTATAGCGCAGCATTCCGCGTCGTACCATCTGTGGTAGAGATGCGTAAACCTGGGTGAAACTACTGCGACTCCCATCCGCCTCGATCACGGTGATTTCAAGATCTCCATTTGATCCGCTGGGATAGATATCACTAATTTCGAATGGCCCGGGGGAAACCGTAGTGCTATATAGCAAGTAACCATTCTGGCTCACTTCAACGGTCGCGTTGGTTTGCGCAGTCCCGTGGATAACGGGCGCATAGCCCCGTTGGCTATCGGGAAGCATGGCTTCGTCTGAACTCAGTTGGATGCCGAGAAAACGCACACTGTCAAATGTTTGAGAGCTGGTGTAAGTTTCCCCCAGTGTCAATTGGCTTTTCAACGACGTGATGTCGCGCTCGGCAAAAATACGGTTGCTGGTAAAGCGCCGTTTATTTCCACTGCCATCCGACAAAGATGACTCGTTACGCAGACGCCACTGACCGATATTTAAGCCATTACGCAATCCCAAACTGTAATAGTCACTCGTGCTACCTGAGTTTTCACTGCGACGTCCACTGAATTGATAGTTTACGAAGCCAGCATTGACACCATAGTCCCAAAGGGCAGGATCAACATAGCCCCTGGCACTTCGCAGCATAGCCGCTTGAGGTATGCCAATATGCAGTTGAAGTCGAGCAGCATCGTATTCAACGCTGGCTTTGTCGATTAACTCACTCGCGTCATAACAGCGGTCCGGCAGGCCCGTGTCAATCACACCATTACGCTTAAGCTTTTCCACATCCACGCCAAGTTTTTCGAGCACTTCCAGAGTCAAACAGGGTTTAGTCCTACCTGACTTATCAATGATATCAAAACGAATATCTCTGCGCCCAGTCAGAGCTCGGTTCACATAAATATCAACACGATAGGTTCCAGGCGCAACATTGTCCTGCCTGAGAAACTCGGCTAGGTCAAGCTGTTCGCCTCCGCCCTGAATAAAGGCAAGGTCGAACTCTGGAATATTTGCTTCGCTCCCCGTGGAATTAGCATAGGCCGCCCCCGGTAACGCTAAGGCAACTGCAAGAGCGAGCTTACGAAGTCTAAAACCTTTATCCGCCAAGTCGTGAGGTGCCGCCGTGCTTTCCTGCACGCGCGCGGACAGACCCGAGCGATTTTCAGCACTGATTTTTTTCATAAAAAACACAAGAACAAACCTTTCGACAGTACAACAGAACTTGGCGAATAAAAATTATTTGTCAGCCAATGTATTCGGCGTAGCGGAACTGACTTTATCTATATATAGATCAGCCGTATATGAGTTCTGTCCGCCGTAATCATTAATGACGTTGAAATTCAATTTGAGACTGGCAGCCGAAGCCATTGGATTGACTGGTATTTCTACATTCTCACTAGGGGCGACCATACGCCCCTCCCCCATTAGAAAATCATTGTAACCAGCGCCTCTCAAACTCAATCCAGTCAACGACACATGAAATCGACTTGGGTTCTCAACCTTCAGTACGGCAGTCTGAGAACGTTTATTTAACGTCCATTTAAGCTGAGTCGGTGCCTCTACCGCACTACCCGGCAACCCAGGCGGTCGAAAAAACACTTTAATCCGCTGGCGTACCGCAAGCTGCAGAACACTTTCCCCATTAACTTTTTGTGGGATTTCCTGTACGTTCAGCCAAGCAATTGACTCTCGATCCAATGGAACTCCCTCTCCACTGTAAAGTATCCTTAGTTGTTGACGACCCTCTTTCGATAGGCGGGATAACGGTGGAGTGACCGCAAAGGATGAAATGTTAAAATCTGCTGAGTCAGACTCTAGCCAAGACTGGACCAGTACATCCTCACCACCTTGATTTAGCACAGACAACGAAGCTTCTTGATGCTTAGCGTCGAAAATCACTCGAGTGGCACCCAATGAGATGGCTGCCTGCGAATGATTGACAAAGAAGGTTAATAGAAATAATGAAAAACTAAATAGCGCCTTATTAAACACCTGATTCGCCTCCACGAAGCTACAAATGGGGAGATCATCCTCCCCATCGCAATTTTTTATTCGTAAGTCAGGGTAAAAGGCAGGGTCGCATTCCCAACACCAGCTTTAACATCATCTGATGCCCCATTAAGCGCATAAGCAGCGCGCATGCTCAGGTTAGCGGTAGCTTTCCCCTCGTCAACCTTCAGCGCTGCATCGATCGTTTCGTTGGCACTCAGGTTTAGAACTTGATTGTTGTCATTGAGAATTGCAATGGCGACACCTTTTGCCGCCTTTTCACTACTTTGCAGTTTAAGCAGGCGACCGTCAGCACTATCAATTCCAGAGCCAGAAAGCGGGTCAAACTTTACTTTTACTGTACTCAAGCCACCCACACCCGATGAACAATCAATGTCCAAGTTGATATGAGTAGCTGCAGTGACGCCCACACCGGGATCACCAACATCACTGAGTGAAACCTTCCCAAGATCTACGTTAATATTGCCATTGCTACCTGACGAACCAGCACCCGGTGCGACCGTACAGCTTGCCGCAATCAGCTCGCCAGAGAATTCAATTTTTCCACTACTTGCTGCATGCGCCACACCCACCCCACCAAGTAGAACGCAAGTTAACGCAGATACACCCCAAAGAAATTTCATAGCTTCGATCCTCGCATCCAATAAGACTGATATCAACCAAATAGCGTTATCCGCATCCAGCCGGCCAGCATGTAAATTTTTACACGCGAACGAGTGCGAGCCTATTGGAAAGCCCTGCGATCACCCTGGAAATTTCCCATGCACCTTGGGAAATTTCAGGCCGGCCTCGATTGATTAGAAATTGGCTAATTTTTTACCTGGGGTTTCGCAATAGACTAGGAGGTCTGGACTAACCACTCTGGAGGCTACTGATAAGACATCGTGAACACTGCATTTGCATTGGCCGTACCGGATCCCGGTTTGGAAGACGCTGTGCGTTGATATTGAATATAAAACGGAATGAGATACCTACCTCCGGCGCTGCCTGTGGAACTTAAAACCTTGAATTGATTTAAAGCGCCCGCGATAGACGAGGCAGGACCTAAATTGATTGGGCTGTTGTCGCGTAAAATTTGATACCCTACACCCGTTGCATCCGAGCCGGGACTGAGCGACAGCACATTGCTAGTGTTTCCCGGGTTCTGTGCGTCGGTCATAACCATATGAACAGAAATCGAAGGATCGCAATTCATTCCAATATTAAAAGGCGTTCTGCCGGCAACCGATCCAACTTCCAGAAGGCGATTTAGCCCAATGTTTGGCATCTTGACATCAATATTGCCATCAACATCACAGGTCGACGCCTTTATGGTTGGAGCAGTGCTAATCTTGATATCCATTACGCCTCTCTTAACCTTATCAATATAGGTCACATTGGCGGACGGAAATGCAGTTATCGTTCCAGAGCTGACGGGGCCGACTATCACGAGTTGCGCAGTCGCTTTCATGTGTTTTAATACATCCTGATTGGGTTTACAGCTAGCTCCAACACCAGAAACATCGAACGGAAGAGTACGCTGTACTGAAACTGCATCCCACGACGTCGCCCGAAAACGCACGCCAATGCCAGGATTATTAGTCTGATAAACATCCGAAAAGCCTGGAACAAGAGGGCCATTAACCGTTCCTATGCTGCGCACCTCGTATGAACACTTCGCCCATACGCCCTGAGAACCAGTACTGGCTTTCCAGTTGGTGGTCGAGCCGACTTCCCTATCGCGCGCGAAAACAGCGCTATCGAGGGGAATATTTACAGCGGCAATTGATAGAGACGAGAAAGCCCCCAAAAATACCAGCGGGAGTATATAAAGATTCATCATTCAACCTTTTAGGTTTTGCCTCGCTAGAGCGAAACTTCAGTCAATTCATTCCTTTTCACCGCACAGTACTGACGCTTAATTGTGCGATTTGAATACTACTGATAAGACATGGTAAACACCGCAACGGCATTGGCCGTGCCTGTTTTCGGCCTCGAAGACGCCGTTCGTTGATATTGGATATCAAACGGAATCAGGAACCGGCCCCCGGTGCCACCTGTAGAACTTACAATCTTGAATTGATTTAAAGCGCCCGCAATAGACGAGGCATGACCGAAATTGATCGGGCTGTTGTCGCGTAGAATCTGATACCCCACACCCATTGCCTCCGAGTCGGAACTGAGCGTCAGCACATTCCCAATGTTACCCGGATTAAGTGCATCAGTGATGACCATATGAACAGCAATCGAAGAATCGCAATTCATTCCAATAGTGAAAGGCGTCCTTTCAGCGACCGCTCCGACGCTTGGGAGTCGATTTATTTCAATCCTGGGCATTGTGGCAATAATGTCGCCATCTACGTTACAGGACGATGCTTCTATAATACTTGGAAACGTGCTGATTTTCACGTTCATTGGCCCCCTCTCTTAAGAATCATAATAGCTGATGCGGGCGGTTGGAAATGACATAATAATGCCTGCACAGACCTGCCCCACCACGACGAGCTGTGCAGAAGCCCTCATATTTTTTATTATGGTGACGCAAGGTTAGCAGTCGGAGGGCCCATTCCCAGGAATATCAAATGGAAGCGCTCTTTGCTGTGAAGCTGAATACCAAGTAGTTGCTCTGAAACGGATACCTATACCGGGATTACTGGGCTGATAGGCATCTGAGTATCCAGATACAAGCGTGCCATTCACTATGCCGACATTACGCCCGCCCATGTACTGGCATAGCATCCCTACGCGCTGAGAGTTTGTGTTTTCTTTCCAGTTAGTGGTAGAACCAATCGCCTTATCCCGTGCAAAAATTGCGCTGTGAGCGGGATGCCGACATCGGCCTTGGAAATTGACGAAATAGAAAACAAGCAGACAGCGACTCATATTTAACCTTATAGTTCAACGGTAGCCATTACCTAAGCGCCACGGAAGTGCTTGATTGTTTAGTGCACAACGCGTCGACTTTTTCGAAATCCACTTTATCTTTGCGTGCTGCAGCTGACAGGGTGTACAAAACGCGACATTGACCGTCGAGCGTGTCTCCCCAACGCACTATCAGCTCACCTTTCGGCTCCGCTGCACGAATGAATGCTCGGCTCATTTGCCCAACCAAGGTCAGGCTATTGCCCTCAGCGTCCAGTACTTCGGCCCCCGTCGGCAACGCATTACCCGCCTCGTCACGCAGGTTAAGCAGAACCGGCGCCCCCTGAGTGGTTGGATATTTCAGCATCACGATTGCGCCATGACGCGGTGCGATATTCTGCGAACTCATTTCCAGCTCAACGTCCGCCGCCATACCTTTCGGGTCGATGACAACTTCATTATGACGATAAGGTATCAGGCCGCTCACCACTCCATACCCGCTGCTGCTGATTGCGCCTCCATTGCTGTTGAGCAGACTCGCGCCTTGTGCCCCCCTGGCCTCCACAATGACACGCGTTTCACCTTTGGACTGACTGAAGGTCACGCCGCCAGGATGGGCCACGATGCTGCCGGAAAGGCCGATACCGACTTGCTTGTACTCTTCCCCCTGTCCAATACTTCCCGATAGATTGGTCTTGGCCATACGGTATTGGGCATTGGCCCCCGTAGAGCTATTGCTGGCTCCGAAGGCACGATCATGCGAGCCATACACCCCATAACTAAGTTCGCTCTGCTCCCCCACAGAGCCAGACAGCCCAACCTGAGTCCCCACATCACCTTTACCCGAATAAGTCGTGGAGCTGGTGAGGTATGAGGTATGGCGATCTCTGCCAAGTGGCATCGAGAGCGTCAGCATGTACTGGGTATCGTCCTTGTTATTGCTACCCTGGGTACGGCTGGCTGAAAGACTCAGGTTTCCCCAGCTATAGCTATTGGAATACCCGGCCTGGAAGCTGGTATCGCGGCTCTTGGCGTTATTCCAGTGATTCTGCGACGACCCGCTCAGGTACAGGCTGCCGGCATCGCCAGGCAATGGCTGGTTGATGTTCACTTGAAGCCGACTGCGCTGGCGGTTAGGTGCCGGACCAGTCAGGTCTTGCGCTCGGGCATAATCGCTAAAGGACAGGTAGCCCTCGCTGGAGAAACGGTAAGCTGCCACGACGAAGTTAGTCTTGGTGCTATCGACGAGCTTGCTGTAGCTCAGTCGATAACTCCTTCCGCTAGCGGTGCTATCGAGTGGGTCAGTACCCTCATCGCTTGACTGCAGACCAGAAGCGTTGGACTGTGTGACATCGAACGCGAACGCTCCCACCGAAGTACTCAACGCCATACCGCCCTGTACCGCCAGATACTGGTCGGCGACGACGCTGCCAGTGTAGGCCGTCGCCTGGTTGGAAATGCCACGCTGATAGGTTGCCTGGACGAATGTTGGCACTTTGCGCAAGCGGTCATCACGGTATTGACCGGCAGAGACGCTGTAGCGCGAGGTCCCTGGGCGCAGCAATTGTGCCACCGAAGCAAAGGGCACAATGAAGCTGTGGATACGGCCGTCAGCCTCGGTCACCGTGACATCTAGGTCACCGGAATAGCCAGTACTGTAGAGGTCGTCGATGACAAACGGGCCGGGCGCCACGCTGGTTTCGTAAAGTATGTTGCCAGCTTGACGCACGGTCACTCGAGAGTTGCTTTGCGCCATGCCTCGGATGGAGGGCGCAAATCCACGCTGGGAATCAGGCAGCATGCGATCATCGGACGCCACTTGCACACCGGTGAAAGATACGCTGTCGAACAGCTCGGATGGCGTGTAGTAATCCCCCAGGGTAATTTGTGATTTGAGCGTGGTCAGGTCGCGCTGTGCATAGGTGCTCAGCGCGCTGTACTTACTCCGGGATTCGCCAACACTACTGCTGCGGTTGTAGCTTGCGTTGTGGCGCAGACGCCAGTCCCCCAGGTTCAAACCGCTATTGATACCCGTGTAGAACTCTGTGCTGTTGGAGCCGCGTGAATCGTTATGAAAGGCATTGCTGTTGTAGTCAACGAACGCAGCAGTCACGCCCCGGTCCCAGTCACCTGGATCAACGTAGCCTCGTGCTGCGCGGTTCAGGTAAGTCTGGGCAATGCTCAAGTCCAGGCGCAATGCCCCCAGGTCCATGTCGATATGGGCATCAGGGACCCAGAGGCCGATATCCGCGCAGTCATCGCTTTCAAGGGCGTGGCTTTCAGGCAGGCGCTTGAGGTCAATGCCCAGGCTGGAGACCTGCGCGGGAGTAAAGCAAATTCGCGACGGTTTCCCATCGCCGCCGTCACGCACCCGAATGTCCTGGCGTCCCATCCACTGCTGGTTGACGTAGACATCGAGGCGATATGAGCCTGGCATGGCCCCGTTCCCGCGTTCGAAGCGCGACATATCCAGACTTCTTTCCTGGCCTTGTAGAAAGGCCGGATTAAACAACGCGAGAGCAGCATTGCTTTCCTCGGCTTGTGCGAGGTTGTCGGGCAGAACCGCGCCGAGCGTCGTAACAAATAGCCAATGCCGGGCAGCAAAAAAACGGCCGGCATAATGCGGTGCATGAGTCGTCAAAAACATGGGATTACCTGAGCACGCGTATCGAGGTGATACCTGTCGGCACATCAGCTCGTCAATTTCAGTTCAGTGTGATGCTCTGTTCGGCGGTGGTGCCAAAATCACCGATCCAGCGGTAGAGCACCTGGCCACCAGTACTGCCGGTATGACCGGCGAGAGAAAAATCCTGCTGACTGAAGGGAGCAATCATGCCGCCGCCGGTTTCGTAGCGTTTGTCGCCCTGCTTCACTGACAGCTCACCAAACGACAGGTGATAAGGCGTCGGGTTATCACCGCGCAGGACATAGCCCTTATCGACTCGCTGCACAGACCACTTCATCCGACTCACGGAGCTACGAACATCGCCGGACAGAGCGACCGGGCGATAGAACATCTTCAGGCGTGAACGCACAGCGATTTGCATCATGTTCGCCCCAGCACTGGCACCTTGAGGAATAGGTGGGATTTCCAGGGCGTTGAACCAAAACAAGCTTTCCCTGTCCTGAGGCAGCGTTTCACCGGTGAACACAATGCGTACACTCTGGCCTTTTTGTGGGTCCAACCTGAAAATGGGTGGCGTAACGAGAAAGGGCGCGTCTGCATCTTGAAGTCGGCTCTGGGCGTCGCCACGATCAATCCAGACTTGCAGGAGCCCGGGGCTCTGGCCCTTGTTGGTCAGCTTTACGGTGACTTCTCGTTCCTTCGCGGAATAGATCACACGGGTGCCATCGATCATGACACCGGCAACAGCACTGGACATCGAGCATGCAGCAAGGAACAGCCCTGCCATCAAAGAGGGCAAGTGTCGAGCGGAGACAGGTGACATCAGGGGGTACCTCAGTGGTGCCCGAGGTGAACACCCCGGGCGAGTCGATTACTCGTAGGTCAGCATGAAATTGGCCATGACGGAAACATCACCGCCACCCGCGCTCCCCTCTTGGGAGAAGTACTGCGCGAAGTACTGCAAGCTGCCTTTTCCGTTGATATCCACGGCACGTGAAGCCTGGGAAGCATTGTCATCGGTATTGATATTGATGACGGTATGATTTTGATCGAGCAGTTGAACCTCGACGTTGGAGGCTTTGTTTACAGCGTTGTTTACCAAGTTGCCGTAGGGATTAACATTGGAATCAGGCAGAAATGCAGCAGAAACCTTGGCATCCTCCGGGCAGTCGGTCACCTGCAGCGTGAAGCCGGTACGACCGGTAGCGCTCTGAGCGCCAGCGAGCTGACTTTTGTCCACGGTCGGCAGTACAACGTTGACATTGGTGGAAGAAGCATCAAGTACGCAACTCGTTTCGATAATTCTGCCAGTGATGTTGATCTGTCCAGTCTGGGCGGCGAGAGCAAGGACGGGCAGATTTAGGCTGACAAAACAGACAGCAACAGAAAACACTTTGAAGTTCATTTATGCGGGTCTCGCAATAGCCAAGTTAGAATAAACTGAGTTTTTTAGCCTTCAGATATTTAGGTGCTGCGATACCTGACAGGGCAGAAAATCTTAAACTCGGCCGTAAGCCCGTCACATCAGCACGCTCTCATTTCAAGTCAGAATTCGCTCGCCCTAGACCAGAATTTTCTCGGAGCGGGATGAATTGCTTCTAGCTCCCCACCAAAATCTGCATGCCCTCTCCGTCCGAATTGCTCTGGCTTCTAAGGTTTTGTAGGCCACATTGCCTGGTAGCCGGCGACCGGTGCCGGCCCTAAATGCGTAGACCCTGAGAGCGTTTTTTGAAATTAAGCCCCCTACATAAATTGTATATTTAGTATCAAGCCCAATACTAAGGTCCACTGAGCGCACCTGTAAGGCCTAAAACACCTGAAAATTGCAACTCTAAACTTTCTCACGCCAAAATACGGAAAACCAAACTACAACCATCACTATTTGACGTTCTATGAAAATATCCGAAAAATCAGCATCATGCAATATCGAGCTTAACAGCCAAAACAATAGATAATCAAAGAGTCAAAAGCGGGGACTTAAAAAAAACCATTAAAATAGTACGGAACAGCCATATAAAGCTATACAACTCCGCGAAAAAAAACGAAGCAAGAGAATTTGTCAAACACATCCGCGAAATCCTTTATACACAAAATTCTAAGGCATTGAGGAGGAAAACCGAACTACTCAAGGATTTAGAAACATTAACGATGCGGACTCCAGCAGAAAAATCAGCCGATTATACAAGCTGTTTAATAGGGATGAAATTCAAACGGGAATACAGCTGGTCAGCGCTTCAAGCAAGAGGTCAGAAAAATTATGTTTACCACCACAATACTATACACTCCAAGTGCGCTAGGCCTGAGCAACCTGTAAAGGCACTATCCAAGCCAGCAATCGAAACCCTGCCCGCCAACGACAGCGCTGTGAACAAACGCTGTATGAGAGAAGATGATCATGCTAAGAGCATTTTTTATGATAAGGATATAAAGCTCACTCGAGAAAGACTGAACCCCACACCTAATGACACGAGCGAACATGGACCCAAAATGAGCCCGTTAGATTTTATTTACCCCGCCCCGCCCATTCCAAGAGCGCCAGTCGAATCAATGCCAGCAGCACTAAAATCGACGACCCGCTGGGATTGAAGAACCGCTGCATCCGGCTTCGAATAGCAGTATATTAGGCTGAATCAGATGGACAACTTCGTGAAATATCGAACGCCTTTATCCTTACTTCACCCCAAAAGGAAATGACTTGTCCGGATAATGTAGCAGACTTTAGCGCGCAAGGAAGTGGACTGGTATTATTGGAGGCAGATACCATTTCATTTATCCAAATCAAAGCGCCGGAAATAGGACAAGGTGAGAGGGCCTTTGGCCCTCTCACCCAATAAACGATCGGAGCCAAGCATCTAACCACCAAAGCTGGTTGCCGCCGTCGCCATGGCAGAAACTATTTCAGCGGGGCAGCAACCCTATGCCCCTCCTACAATCCGCCTCCTAACACCCCATGAACATCCTTGCTGACTGCAGCAGCAACACAGAGTGCAGAATAAAGAGCGCGGCTTAGTTTATATATGAATTTTAATTGGCTCGCCAACACCATTGCTTACTGACAAATCGCAGTAGGCACGAGTGTAGGGGGCATTACAATTTTAATCATCAACCACAACTGAGTATCGCATTCAAAGAGCACATTCAACGGCTCTATTATTGTTCGACAGCGGTTTTCTCGAAACACCTGGAGAAAAAAAGATGGCTTAGTCAAGAATTTAATCATAACTGATTATATAAGTAGACTGCGCAACAGCCCTACCCGGAATGAGATTACCGTCTCGAATATAACGAACTGACATGGGAATTAGGCCATCCGACTGAATATCGCCCAAGCCCCTTCTTTGCTTATACCTTACCAAAGAGCCGTCAAGCAACATCTGAAACCTAATCCCTTTTGCCGTCGAGCCCGCTCCTAATTCCAAAGACTCACCACTGTTAGATACATTGTTCGAGTCAGTGAATTCGGCGTATACCTTACTCGAGCTGTTACAGCTGACAGCCATAGTGAAGAATACCTCACCAAATGTTGCGCCTATGCTAGAAAGTTCAGAGCTGGTTACCGCCGGCAAAGGAACAAGTATATTTGGGGTTGTAACAACGCACGTTCCGAGAATAGCACTACCAATTACTGCGCCTGGTTGGTCTGGTCCTAGCGAGACACCATCAGAATCTAGCTGTTTAGCCCGAATCCCGCCGGCATGTAAATCACCAGCCGCTACAGGACCCGCGCTGCGGACCAAATCAAAAGACACAAAGTAGTGATTAGCGGTGCGAGAATTGAAAAATCCCAGCCTTGCAGTAGTCCCATTTATTGGCTTCTCGTCGTAATAAAAAACAACTGATAGTCCACTTCCGACTTGTAGCTTTTGAGGCACCTCCAAATATGCAACCCCGTCCGCCCGACACCCCCCGTATGTAATAACCTGACGATGACTACTTAGTACAGTACCTACAGGAACATTACTCGAAAGCGCTATATCCTTTCCAAGTTTAAATTCGCCTGCACCACTTATGCTACAGGTTGCTAAGGCCTGATGTGAGAAAAAAATCAACGCTGCTAATACTATCGAACGCATCACCACAACAAACCTCTTTTAATGTACCATTATAAAACTCAAAATCGCCGAGCCTTAACATATCATCGCAACACATAATATTGCTCTCGTAAAACATGCTTGATGTGCTCTCTCACTACTAACGGCAGATATCAACAGTAAATTTTCTTACTGAATTATTCAGGGCGCCTTTTTAAACAGGCATTGCTCCTTTATGCCCTTAAAGAACGCACTAAATGACTGGAAGGCACATGGGAGCTACCCGACGCTTTACTCCAACCGGAACCAGACCTGCTCCGGCGGCAAAGTTAGGGACAACCACGCAGTCACGATGAGAAATAGGTTGGATCACACTTTTAGCCTACGGGCTCGTTCCAACTGTCTATAATTTTTTCACATCGAGATGCACCACAACATCAGACCGCTCAATGCAGCGGCAAGAATCTTCCTCGTCGGACGAGGAACTTTCTTACCTCTGAGATTCTGCACGAAAAAAAACTATTTTTTGCCCTTTATGGTTCGATAACCAGTTACACATGCAGCTATTGCGGTATGACAATAACTACCGATACAAACTCTGCAACTGTATGACGTTTGGAATTCGGCGCCACTTTTATATCTCGCTATAAGCGGATGCTATTTTAAGCCAAACCTCCGATGTATTACGGACTCTTCGTTATCCTTAGTACCACCCGCAACAAAACCAGCTCGCACTGCTTACGAAACAGTGCGAGATCCTACAAATCAATGATTGAAACGAATCTCAACTCTCCACATATAGACCCGCTTCCGGTGGAGATTTAAAGGATGACGTTTCCTTTAAAGGGACATTGCCATCATGGTGTAAATTATAGTCTGCAATAACGATCGCCAACGCGCTAACCGAATCGGCATTCATAAAGTTCACCATTACTTTGGTGTCAGCATCTTCATTATAAAGTTGCGTGAGCGTCTTTGTGTTATCTTTGGGAGCAATAGCGGAAAGAAATTCCTCACCTTCAATATGCTCTGCCACAAGCTTGGAGGATTGCTCAAAACCTCTGGCGAAATCTTTTATCTGTCTATGCAAAGGCAGTTCAGCATACTGATCATCCAAGCAAGACTTTTCACGAGAAAAATAATAGAAATCAAATTTATTACAGCAGAGATGCGCCACCTCATGCAAAAGCGCATTAACAGCGGGAATGGCGCATTTCTTAAAGAATTGTAGAGAAAACGCAATCCTTTGCTCGCCGTCTTGAACCAAGTTAATGGCGGCAGTGGGATCGGAATTGTCATACGGTTCCACAAGATAAATATCTTGCCCGCCCTCTTCCGTCATCCAAAGCAACATTGACTGCATCGCTCTGTAATTCTCCAACAGTCTCGGACGTATACTGGGATCCACTCCCCACTCAGTAAGCTTGGCATCAAATGTCGGATCATCAATACCTTTTAGAGACTCTATTACTGAAGTAACCACAGAGATCCCGTTATTAATAGTTCGCGTGAGAAATTCCCGCTTAGCCCCTTCTAGACTCTCGAAGCCTTTTGACACAACATCAAACCCAAAAGATTCGATATGTGTTTTGAATAAATCGTCTGACAATGGGTTCGATAATGGCGTGGCAAGCGCTCCGGGCGGACCTAACCAAGAGCCTGCTGATAACGATATTGAGGATAGCGCTAAAGTAACTAATCGAAAAATCGTAGCACCAACGGTCGGCGTCTTACCAGAAAAAACTAATTCGGCAGTGGTATTATGCACATCGCTTACAAGACGCAAAAATCTACGAGTATCTTCACGCCCAATCACAGTCCGCTCGTTACTCAGTAAAATCTCATTAATTGCAGCCACAGGTTCCATAGTTCTTCCTTGCTGTAGGTGTGGCGGTTAAAGATACATTCCCAGCCAGTTAATTTGATGTCTTAAAACTTTAAAATGAGTGTCACCTTCATAGACATCATAATGCCCAGCACCTTCAAGCATAATGATTGTCTTTTCAGCATGCAGCGCTTCATACAATCGGACTGCTTGATCCGGGGGATTAACAATGTCGTGTTCGGCAGCGACAACCAATACAGGCTGACGAACGCTCATGGCCATGATAACCGGTTTGTAGTTTATGATTTCCCGGACGGTTAAAAAGGGTATTTTTGTATTTAGCTGAGGATTAAACTTTTGATGCTTTTCGAAAAACACTCGAGACTGCTCATCATCCAGCACCATTAACGGAGGCACAAATAACTCCCTACCGCTTGATTCTTTCTTCTCCTGCATCCGATTTAATGTCGAAAATAGCTTACTTTCCTCTTTAATACTCATTGCGCTAGTGATTAATATTTCCCCGTCAGCAAAGGCTGTTTGGCTGATGATGCATTTGACCAGCGGGTTCTGCGCCCCAACCGTAATGACATGACAGCCACCTAGTGATGTTCCCCACAGACCAATGCGTGACGTATCAAATGACGGTTGCTGGCTTACCCAGTTAACAACGGCATGAATATCTTCTATCTGCATTTTGGTCTGAAGCCTGCCGCGCTCACCTCCACTTTCACCGAAACCTCGATAGTCAAAGGTAATGACATTGTAGCCAGCCTGAGCAAAAGCGAAAGCAAACTCAGGCAGAACAACGTTCTGGATGCCACAAAACCCATGGCACAGCACCAGAACAGGTGCCGGGATCACTGATGTGCTAGGATAAATTCGCACCGCCAATTGTTCCCCGCTGCTACTAACACTAACGCTCTCAAAACCACTCATTACACTACTCCTCAAATACTGGCCAAGTTACAATTCCCAATTCAAAAGAAAGGCATCGCTATACACACAAAACCTACAGCAATAGGCTATAGTAGTATTTCAAAAAGCGATCCTGCAACAAAGCCTCAACCATCCAAATATTCAAGTACTGTTCTACATTTGTAGAGGGGTTACCATGAAATCGATTCACCTAAGCGTGCAAATTAAAAAAAACCAACACCAAAATACATATTCAGGAAGACGCTGTCGCTCAATATCTGTGCGGCGCTTTGGATCGCGCTATTCGCCGGGCCAGAAGCCCATGCTAGTCGTGTGGACAATTTAGAACTCTTCAGCCACACCAATGAAGATCACCAGAAGTTAAATTTAGACTACAACGGTTGGCGCTGGCTAAAGAAAAAGAAGACTTTGGTACTGGGTACGTCGCTTCCTGATTATCCGCCGTTGGACATATCAAGTTCCAATCGTGACTATGAGGGTATCACAGCAGATTACATGCAGATAATTTCTGGTTATCTTGGTGTAACCGTGGACGTTCGCCGTTACGCTACTCATATGGAAGCCGTGGAAGCACTGAAAACTGGCGAAATAGATTTATTGGGCAGCGCTAATCGAAGAGAAAAAAATAGAATAGATTTGGCACTGAGCAACAACTACCTCGATGATCGACTCGCTCTAATCGGCCGCATAGGCATTAGCCTGTCTTTCGACGATAAAGTCGCGCGTATTCGCTTGGCAATTGACTCCGACTATATTAGTGAGGCTGCGGCTCGGCGGATGTTTCCTCAAGCAAACATAGAAGTGTTCACATCGACAGAAAATGCTATCGCGGCAGTCGCCTTTGGACAAGCTGATGCATTTTTAGGGGATGCTATATCCTCTCAATACCTTATTTCGCGAAATTATTCCAGCCATCTCGATATTTTGGATATCGCCCCCCCGGCACAAGAAGGCTTCAGCTTTGCCATTAACGCTGATAACCCGCGTTTGCTGAACCTTATCAATACCGCCCTAGGGGCCGTGCCAGAACAGGTAAAAACTGAAATACAAACACGCTGGAGCGAAAAACTCTTATTCACGCTCCAGCCACTGGATTTAAGTGCAGACGAGAAAGATTGGATCAAGAAAAACCCTGTGGTAAATATAGCAGTGAGCCGGTACCTGGCACCCGTTTCATATTTCGACATCCATGGTAATTATTTTGGTATTACACGAGACTTGCTTAAGTTAATTGAGAGAAAAACGGGCTTAAAATTCAACATACAACCTCACCCCAACATTAGAGAAATGCAGGAAAGCTTAAAAGCGGGAAGAGTGCAAATCGCAACGGACCTGCCTAAAAACCAGGAAAACATGCAATCTTTTTTATTTGGACGTCCTTATTTAATCGCACCTTATGCACTTGTAGTACGCAATCAAAGTGCATACCCAGATACGCTGGAGGCTCTGGCAGGCAGGACGTTAAGCGTTGCGCCAGGCCATGCGCTTCTGCCGATGTTACGCGAACATTACCCGCTCATTCGTTTAAAGAACGCAGAGAATAATTTTGAGGCCCTTGCTTGGGTAGAGGATGGCTCAGTAGATGCAACAATCCTACCTGCACCTATTGCCAGCTACAATTTGCGTAGCCGCGATAACTCACTGAAAATTGCATCGATTATAAACTCTGCACCTGCGACAGCGTCGCTCAGTGTACTTAAGGGGCAAGGTCAGCTTTACGCAATTCTCGATAAAACCATAAGAAGCATCCCGCCAGATGTTATTGATTCTGTTACCAACCGGTGGCGCACAAACGCAGTTATTGCGCCCCCATCATGGCGCGACTATCGTCAGATTATATTTAAATCCGTAGTTAGCACTATCACACTATTGACTATCGCATTGGGTTGGGGAATTTACTTACGTCGGCAAATCATGCAACGCAGAGCAGCCGAAAGAGAACTCAGCAATCAGCTTCACTTTATGGAAGCCCTGATAAACGGCACGCCGCATCCAATTTACGTGCGGGATTTAGAAAATCGCCTATTAATTTGCAATGACAGTTACGTAAAATCGCTTTCAAACGAGGGTGATATTGCTCGTGGTTTAAGTTCAGCAAAAACCTCATTGGAAAGGTCGGCGGCCTATGAAAAGGATTGCCAAACTGTATTGCAGACAGGCCAACCTCTTTTGCGTGATCGAGAAGTTTACATTGCTGGACGTCATCAAACTATCTATCACTGGATGCTACCTTTCTCTAACTCTGAAGGTGCCAATCAAGGCTTAATCGGAGGTTGGATAGATATAACTGAGCGGCACTTGCTTCTGGAGGAGCTCAAACAAGCCAAAAATGATGCTGATGAGGCTAATCGGACCAAAACTACATTCCTTGCGACTATGAGCCATGAAATCAGAACACCTATGAATGCGATCATAGGATTGCTGGAATTAAGCTTGAAACGCGATAAAGAAAAATATGACCGCTCATCAATAGAAGTCGCCTATCATTCCGCCCGCGGCTTGCTTGATTTAATTGGTGATATACTCGACATTGCCCGTATAGAGACAGGTCACCTTAGTCTGAATCAAGAGCGGGCCAACCTAAAGGACCTAGTAGAATCTGTTATTCGAGTATTCAGTGGACTGGCCAAGCAAAAGAACCTAACTCTAAAGTTAGACATTAACGAAAGTATAAATTACGACGTATTGGTTGACCCGCTGCGCTTTAAACAAGTACTTTCCAACTTAATCAGTAATGCGATTAAGTTTACCGAAAACGGCGGGGTCGATGTGGTTGTTCATTCTTGCTTATTAGCAGATGATCAATTACAGGTCGAATTTTCGGTCAATGACACCGGTATTGGTATATCTGCTAACGATATAGCGCGCTTATTCCAGCCATTTACCCAGATAGGTGGAACGAGACAGCACGCCCGCTCTGGTACAGGATTAGGATTAATGATTTCCCGTAATCTATGTGAAATGATGGGAGGCCAATTGGAGCTCGACAGCGAAATCGATCAGGGCACACAAGCCATTGGCCGACTGACACTGAACGTGCTCGAACCACGGCAGGAAAAGAAGGCCGAAGTATTAAACAGCTCCGCAGCCAACCCGGCTCCAATTTTAGGTGTATTAGTGGTTGACGACAACTACGCCAATCGATTGCTGTTGAGTGAACAGCTAATATACTTGGGGCACTCCGTGCATCTTGCTGAAAATGGTGCTGAAGGCCTTGCATTATGGAAACAGAAAATATTTGACGTCATCATTACCGACTGCAATATGCCAGTGATGAGCGGATATGAGCTTGCGAAAGCAATACGCGTGATTGAGAGCGCTCAAAACCGGGTGCGCTCTATCATTTTAGGATTTACTGCTAATGCTCAACGTGAGGAGCGCGAGCGGTGCATATCGGCTGGCATGGATGACTGCCTATTTAAACCAGTGGAGCTGGATACCTTAGAGCGTTTCATCAAACGCTCCGCAATAGCCATTCATGACGAAATTAATTATTCTGAATCCAATAAATTTGACTTGAATACCCTTGAGCACCTTACCGGTGGAGACCTCAACATATTAAAGCGTGTGCTGGATGGATTAATTAATAGTATCACCGATGATTTAGAGGAATTACGACGGCTTAATAAAAACGACAATCTGCGTGGCTTATCCGAGCTTGCTCATAAAATCAAGGGCAGTGCTCGCGTTGTTAAGGTTCGCAGTCTGATCAAGCACTGTGAAGCTTTGGAAGCTTCCTGTCACCTTGACCCGTCAGATTCTAATTTACCGGCCGTGGTCCTAGCCCTTGATCAGGCAATGGTAGGATTAGAACGCGATCTGATTCGCCAGAGAAAAAAACACTTTGAGTAGGTGGACTGAAGCACCCTCTCCCGCGATGTACTCATTACGGCCGTAACGCCGATCCTTGGATATAGGCGGCCAATTGTTTGCCCGCCTTACCGCTTAAAGGCACCTTAAACGTTGTATAAACCCTGCCTACAACTGGCGCTATTATCTTTCCGCCGCGCGACACAATTAGCGCGCCTAGAATTTTCCTACTGTCTTTCAGCCCCTTCCGCCATGGTTAAGTCTTACGAGTTCTTGTAGAATTCTTATTCCAACTAAGGTGTAGACGCATGATAGACTCGAACAGTGTGATAATTATTGATAAACACCCGATCGTGCGACTGGCAATCAGAGCGGTGTTAGAAAGACGAGGCATTAAAGTTCTGGCCGACATCAGCGACGGAGTAGACGGTCTAAGACTTGCGAACCTGTATCATCCCGATCTTGTAACTTTTGATATTGGCCAAAATCAAACAGAGGGGTTAGCAATTATCAAACAAATGTCTTCGTTATCGAATGCTCCTAGCATGTTAATTTTTTGTACATATCCCGCAGTGCCTTGCGCAGAATATTGTTTACGGGCCGGCGCCTCCGGTTTTGTCAGTAAGCGCGCAGGCATACGCGACTTCCTTAACGCAATCGAAGCAATCTTCGCCGGTTACGATTATTTTCCATATTATGGCAGCGTCAAGCTTGGTCCAACCCCAGCAACGAAATAATCTAGAGTTCAGTTGACAGAGCTGGATGGGTATTACTCGCGCCCCATGCCATGAAGACAAGGTACGCGAGAAATTATGTAATGGATTGCTTGGACTACATCAGCAGGGCAAGCATAGGATATTCTCAGTTGTTTTTTCTCGGTCTAACACAGACCCGCCCATAGCCTTGATTTCCCCAAGCACAGCATCCAGTTTAACTCTTCCTGCATGACATTCAGCTCCAAGCTTTTCTGAGAGCTTTGCGTACCCATATATATAACTTTCTCGCGGATCGGGCATTATGGAACGTCTTCTTATTTTTTCTAGGACGGGATGACGGAATGTTTTTGAGAACCCCTCAATATCCTCTGCCACATTGGCGGAACCAAAGAAACCATTTCCACCTAAAAGTTCAAGTACTGCACGCTGTTTTTCGTGCGCAGTCAGAGTCCCCTCGGTATAAATCACGCTGAGCGGATTGTTAGGCCCCCCTTTCTCATTCTTAGCTGTGGCATCCGTATAAGGCGCAAACTCTTCAAACACTTCAACCGTAGTTGTCAATTTGCTGCACAGAGCAAGGCCGGCCTCGCTAAGCCGCCCGTTGTCAAAAAATAGAGTACCGAATTTCAGGGGATCTTCTTGTGCGCACTCCATCAACAGCCTATAAACTGCAGGCGCCACTGTGTACACAATTTTATTCGTGGGCCTAGCGAGACCGGATAGGTTGTTACGCTGTGTATCGCAAATGGCAAGAGTGTACGCCATCGCCACGATATCCTCGCATGCTGCATTATCCGGAATTGAAAGTGCACCACTTCTCAACAGGCCTTCAATGACAGTACCAAGCCCGGGTTTTCCGTCTCTACCTATATTTGGCATAAAATCGAAAGCTGTGCCGCTGGGAATAACCGCAGCCGCAACCCGGCAAAGACTTTCTTGCCCCGTAACGTCGACCGTTGCCTCTTCGGCCAAGGTCCCCAAGGCCGCAGCCGTGGCTATCTCATTCAGCCCCCAATGCTGTTGATTGCCAATGCCAGTGCCATCTTTTTGTAGTATTTGAACGTGATCATGAAAATATGCGAGAAAACCGGCTAGACGCTCGAAAGAATGCCCTTGGAAAAAATGCAGTACGTCACTCTGCATTTCTTGTGCGTGCGCCATTCGACCGCTTGAATGGGTAGCTTTGTGATAAGACAGACGCAACGCATTCAGAGCGCCATCTAATGCGCTCTGATCGAAATGACTTTGGATTTTTTCTATAGCGCGCTGCGCTTGTTCCAAGTCGATATGAGTCAGACTGGCCAGCAAATTATTTGTGAGGCTGCTGACAATTTTATGTTTATCACATTGGTCGGGCGTGACTTCGCGTACTTGTTCCAGTAAGTTCTCTAAGTGGCCCGCCATGATCGCTGATGCTTGCCTATACGATGCACACAACGTAAGAATATTTCCAAAATGTTCGGAACAAAACTCATCTAGCTGGCGGCTGGAAATCCCTAGTACATTACGAATACTGCACGATGTTCGCACTGGCAGATCTGAAGTCGTTCTGGGAAACACGCCTACTGGCGCTGACCCGGCGCCAACGTTTTTAACATTCATTTATTTTGCCTCAAGACGCCAAATGAGACCCGAAAGTATCAATAGCGTCTGAAGCAGGCTTTCAAATAGCGCTCATGACAGAGTGCTCTACCGCAAGCGGTTGTTTAAACGTTCATACCAGTGAATTTCTTTTCGCCAGTTCAGCCAAGCTTACAAGGCTAGAGGCGTTCAATTTTTCAAGCAAGCGTATTTTATAAGAGCTGATCGTTTTGTTGCTGATCAGTAACTCATCAGCTATTTGTTTATTCGTGTATCCCAACGCCAGATAACGAAGAACGGTGAGCTCTCGATCGGTCAGCGTACTTAGCAATGTAGCCTCGTCAGATTTCCCTGCGTCATTGCGAACGTCATTGAGCGTTTGGCTAGGAAAAAAACTGTAGCCCGACAACACTGCACGCACACCAGCGAGTAGCTCCGCTGGATCCTCCTGCTTAAACACAAAACCGGCAGCCCCAGCCCGCATGCACCTGTGGGCAAGGTAAGCAGGTTCCTGTGCACTTAGTACCAGGACTTTTGGCGGCGTTGCCAATGTCTGGATACGAGCGATTACCTCCAACCCATCGAGGTTCGGAATACCTATATCAAGCAGCACCAGGCCAGGATTCAGCTCTCGAGCTAAACTGACACCATCGACCCCATTGTCCGCCTCCCCCACCACCTCGTGCCCGTCACGCTCCAACAACAAACGAACAGCTAATCGTAGTATCGGATGATCATCAACAATCAGTATTTTTCCCACTGTCTACACCTGATAATGGTATTAAAAGATTGACTGCGCCCGCGACCTCTGAAGTGATCAGGCGCGATGTCGTCCACATTGTGAGCTCACCATTCGGGCAGCTCTTCAGCCACCATGAATATTTGCTGCATATATTCCTGAACCATAAATTTCGCCGAAAAAACACGAGATTGAGCCTCTGTGACACTCTTATATAGCGCTGTATCTTGAAGACTATCCTCTTTTAGGCGCTGCAGGGTCAAGGCCAAAACTGCAGCCTGGGTTTCAGTGGTGCGATAAGGATGCGCTCCATCAGCCTCAAACGCGCGTAAGCACTCATAAACTGTTGCGCCGCTCAAACCATCGTCTGCTATAGCCAATAACCTCTGGTAGAACGCTTCGAAATTAGGATCATCCAAAGAGGTTTTGGATAGCGCACCAACTTCAAGCACACGCTGATCCAGATCAAGGATCGCTTCTTGAGCGGCGAGCACGGCTTGGCTACCAGCGGGGCGAATGGCACCAATGTTCATTCCATGATCCCTTTATTCAAACAAATCGACTCATCCAACCCGGTAAACCGCAAAATAGCAGACCGGACCTCGCCAGAAATCCGCCCGCACTGCTCCGTCAATAGGCCTAATTTCACCATCAATTCCGGGGCCAGTTCTTCGCCGATAGCCCGACCATTCAGCTCGGCAAATTGTTGGTCACAACGAAATCGGTAATATTCCCCGTCGACGAATTCGACATTCATTGTGCCACTCCAATGCAAGCGTAGACGAGCCACAAACTCCTCACCACACGCATCCAAGCGTTGAGGCAATACCACGGTCATAGCTTGGTCCGAGCTGGCGTCGGCTCTGCTCTCTTTCAGCCATCTGGCAAACATGGCCTCCAAACACTCAGGCCGGCCCAGCAAGTCCGCGACTAAATCAACAGCAGTACGATGCAAGATCACCTCTAGACGCTTCTGAAGAGCACTTGCTTGGCCCACTGCATGCACGACATCTTGCGCCAGGACGCAGACGCCCTTGTCATACCCTTGGCGAAAAGCATGCTGATGAATTGCATCCGCTTCGCACTGAGCCGCGTGGATACGGCTATTGGCTTGAGCAATCGCCTGGTCAAGAATGTCGACGGCCTGCGTTTGCTTCTGCAGATGCACTGAGGCGACCCAGACGCTATCCTCAATCAGAAGGTTATCGTGAATGGGAATAATTCTGATCATTTTGTAGAGCCAATTTAAAAATTAATAGATCAGCAGAAGGTATCGGCTGGGTTCCCTGCAGCTCGACTATTTTCTCAGGGAAGAGTAGCGGCAGCCGTGCTACCAGTGCCTCAGGCACCCACTCTCTCCACGCCAGCAATGCGGAAAGCCCACATGCCTGGACTTGGGCCACAGACACCAAAGACGTTTTTTCCTCTTCGCGGGCTTCACGAAGCTTATAGGCTGCGAAGGCCTGGGCTTGCTCAGGCAGGCATAACCAAGTCCCTCCTTGCGCCAGGTATTGACGCAATTGCTGCGCCCCCAGAGCCAGAGCAATATGAGGCAGGCGGTGCCAATATCTCACCCAATGCGCATACACAGAATCAACCTCCGGCGTAGCCGGCATCGCATTGGGTAGTGCGTCAAGAAAAATCCCATTAAGCGCGCTCCGTTGCCGCGCAGAACTAAGATTGATTGTCCTGCTCAGACGACTTGGATGTAGGTAGGCCAAAGGATCAAACATGATATGTCTCAACCGCGGGGCAAAATCCATCATAGGTCCGCCTTAGTTTGGCGCCGCTTTACTGACCAATACCAATAAGCACTCGATAGGCCGCCTAATAAGACCATCAGAATCAGACCGCCCAGCAGGTAATTCTTATTATGATTCGTGGGTGCCGCTGAAGGCGCAAAGTGCTGAATTTCGCTTTTAGGTGAAAGCACAACTGAAATATCGTCGTAACTGACATCCGAAAAACTGTTTTTCAAAAACCGCTTGATATCACCGATCAATAGTTGTGAGTCTACACCCCGCTCATGCACGATCAGGGCAGAAAGATGTATGGGCGAAGCCTTACGGCCTCCTTCCCCGGCATCTAGGTCATAACTGACGTGCACCCTGGCCCGGACAATCTTTTCCAGTGTGGCCAATGTTTGTTCCAGGCGTTGCTCCAAGGCTGAGAACAATCTGGCTTTCTCTGCTCGGGGCGAAGCAACCAGCGAATCCTGTGGGAACATTTGTGCAACCTCAAGCCGAGGCTTGGGTGGCAGGTCATGCAATTGTAACAAGTCAACTGCAGCGGTAAAATCCAACTGGCGGACGTGGACGCTATAACCATTCTTGCCCTGATCGACTTTGACCGCCTCAATATTGTTACGCTGCAGTACAGCGATAACAGCATTTATCTGGTGCTGATCTAATCCGTCCAGCAGATCCGCCTGACGACAGCCTACCAACCCCAAGAACACCAATCCGAGTA
This sequence comes from Pseudomonas sp. R4-39-08, assembly GCF_003852275.1. Taxonomy (NCBI): domain Bacteria; kingdom Pseudomonadati; phylum Pseudomonadota; class Gammaproteobacteria; order Pseudomonadales; family Pseudomonadaceae; genus Pseudomonas; species Pseudomonas sp. R4-39-08. Next base: position 2,242,339 of record NZ_CP027733.1, on the reverse strand, counting down.
ATAGCCACCGCAGCATCATGAGCGCATCAATGCCTCAACGGCCCCCACGGCCTTACGTGTAAGTGTACTGACCATGGAGATATCGAGATTATAATTCGCGGTTTGCTGTTGCAGTTCGAAGAGAACCTCTGGGTCGCTGAGCATTCCCGGACGCGACAAAATTGAGTTGATTGCGGATACATAGTGTTCTGCTTCCACGCTTTTTTCAGAAAAGGCCTGGATAAGCCGGCCCTCCAAAGATTCTGACGCATCACTGGCGGGGTTGTTTAAAAAGCTCACCTGTGCGCTAGGAGAAGCGATTAGTTCTAAGCCGGACATAAATACACTCTAAACTTAACCAGCCCCGGTACGGGGCCCCAAGATGTGAAAAAAGGAGATCAATTAAGCACTAACGGAAGTTTTGAATAATCGCAGCATCAATATCTTTGAATACCTTTACGGTGTTCGATTGTGCGTTACGAAACAAATTATACTCCGACAACCGAGCTTGATAATCAGCAAGTAGGGAGGGATCTGAAGCATCACCCTTTAGCTTATCCAATGAAGCATCCAATTCCTTTTTAAGATCCGTCACCGACTCATCGAAATCTTGTGAAACTTCGGTCAACCAGCCACTAGGCGCGGCCGGTTTAGGGCTATTAGTGTTTGCCATGTTTTATTACCTCAAATTTATTAAGTCGGTGCGGGAAAATACCAAGAAGACGGACTCATTTTTATATAACCTTGTGAACCTAGCTGATAGGACTTGCCTTTCAACCAATCGTCATCGAGTTCTAGCGCAAATGAAACATAACGTCCTCCCCATTGCTGATAAAACGACTCAACCAGCTCGCGTACGTTATTTAGTTCACCGTCATTCAACGCACCTCTAACCTTAAACGTGACGCCAGCCGGGTGATGCATTCGTTCAAATGGAACAGCCAAGCGCTGCAAACCATCTTTTGCCAGTGCCTCTAGCTCCAGGTCGCTGCGTCGCTCGATTTTTACTGACTGCACATAAGGCATGTCCTTTAACAAGAAAGTCCTAAGCGCCTCGCCAGCGGCCAGGTCTAAGTGAGCACGCTCCTTACTCAGAACCAGACGGGGAAATTCAGGATTATTCAGATCGAGTCGATGGAATGCTAAACCGGTGTAATGACGAAGCAACTCGCCTTCAACACGCTTTGCTTCCTCGCGTATCGACCTCACATCGATGCCAGTACTATTGTTTCGCATCATGACCTGTCGCCCCCAGCTCAGCTCGCGCTCGCTTGAAGCAAACATGTAAATCTTGTCATCGCGGCCTTTAATAATTCTGTAAGGGCTGCTGACCCCGCCAACGACAGACTTCACACTCACCACTGGCGTTGGCCGGCTTTCCCACCAGAAGCAGGCGATCAATACTACGCCACTTAGTAGCATCGCTATTACGCTCTTCACCGAGAGCCTATTAGAAATTGTCCGTGCAAACGTTTCGGGCGCAGGCTCGTCAAACAAACCGTCAACCCAGTCTGCATCCATCGGACGTAAAGCAATACGCAAACTACCTACACGGTGAATGACTTGATAAGTTAAAGATCGCTCTACTACTTCCTCACCGAATATACGCACCATGACGCCAGACTGTGCAGTTTCTTCAACAAGCACTTCAAAATTACTACTACTGCCCTCCAGCGGTATATAAAATGAGTGCTCAGGAAAGGAAACGGCTGATTCATCGTTGAAAAATTCTCTTTCCATACCGACGACGAACAGGTTTTGTTTATCACGCAACTCATACTCACAGCCGCACAGCGGCCCATCCAGAACACGTAGCACGCAACCGAAGTTCGTGGTGCCTTGCTCTTTTTCGCCTAACAACATATTGCCCTTCCACCGTTTTACATCGCGCGATATGGACATAGATTAATGCCAACTCGATATTAAATCTTGATGGATAGAAGTATTATCCATCAAGATTCAAATCACTGCGCATCATGTGATAACGCTCCTGGACACGCTTGGCATAACGCTGCCGTGACGTTGCCCTAGAAGCAGAACCTCCAGCGTTGTAAGCGCCGACAGCTTCCCAGCTATAGCCAAAGCGCCCAATAAACTCTTTCAGTATTGAGGCACCCACAGCGATGCTCAAGCAGGGGTCATTTAATAGTCGGCCTTCGTCGATACCCATCTCACTGAGCCACGGTAGATGGCGACTATTGATTTGCATTAAACCAATATCCCGCGAACCATCATGGTTATGATTCAGCGCATCTGTTCGCAGCGAAGACTCGACTTGTGCTATAGCAAAAAGAAGCTCTGGTTCAATATCGTAGGACGCTCCCACCTGTTCCCAGCAGAAAGCATCCGCCCAAGAAGGCCTTGTCAACAGTAGCAGGCCGACCAAGAGATATCGGGTCAAAGCAGCCTCCCCGCGAACCTGGCCGACTCTCGCAGGCGTCTTTGGCTGACAAGACAAACAGGACACTCTTCAAAAAACCTGGATCCACCGGACAATGGTGCGGCGCTCGAATGGACTGCAAGTTCAACTTTTTTATATATTCTCATGCTTAGGCAGCACTCCGACTCGCCCCAGAAGTGAACCGTTCAATAGGCTCTGGAGCGGAGGGATTCAATCGGCGCAGTGTCAAGGTGCCGCATTGGTTGACCAGCTCTAAACACATACGTCGACCGTTCTGCAATCCACCCAGCTCATCCAGCATTTGAGTGTCGCAGATAAGTGCGGTGACACTAGACGGCGCGTGAGCGGAATCTGAACGACCACTACTGGCACCATTCGGGGTTAACTTCACAGAGTGCGCAATCGCGATCGAGTGCGTGGTTTCAGGTATGGATATAACAGGCCGAACAAACCGATAGCCTTTGCCATAGATGGTTGCGATATAACTTTTGCTATCTGAAGAGCGCAGTATTTTGCGCAAGATATAAATACAACGGCTAAGAGACTCCTCCCCCACCGCCTGATGTGGCCAGATACTATCCAGCAACCTATCCTTGCTCAGCTCCCGCCCCTCAGAGGCAAGCAATAGTTCAAGGAGCCTGGATTCTTTAGGAGGCAAATGCACACACTCACTGCCTAACCAAAGACCTCTGTTTTTTCTCCAAACCCACTTTCCAAATGCCACATCTTCAGTAAAAGAAGGATTAACTATGTCAGTCACTTTTCTAACCTCGCCAGTATAATGCGCCGCCAAAACGACTACCCAAAATCGATGGAGCTATACTAGAGGCAAGAAAGGCGCCGGGTGGATAAGAAACGACCACAATAGCGCCGGAAACATCCAGCACGACACAAGAAATTTCTGACGCGCTAGTAGCGCACAGGCTCATAGAATGATTGATGCTTAAGTTGCATAATTGGATTTTTTATTTTTTTAGGACGCTTTACGGCATTACTTTACGTATTTTCGTTCAGCGCGAGCGCTGTTCTAACGTGCAAATACATATCCTCCACGCTATGACTAGTCGCTACCAGCGACACATTCAAATCAATATTAAATACCTCATTCAACTGCAAGCCTATATCAATCAAGTCTAACGAATCCGCCATAAGCTGCTCAATAATTAGTGTCTTGCTAGTTATCTTTTCTTGAGCAAGCCTGAAGTGATAGGCTAATAGTGCTCGTAGCATACTAAATTCTGGATCAATTTCATTCACCCCACGCCCTCCACCTCATATTACTGCGCTTGAACAAGCCGTGAAGTTGATCACTCAATGAACGCGAATAATGCTTGCAGTTTTTCCATTGTTTGCCTCACGTTTTCATAGTTACGTCGCATTTTAATATTGTTATTTTCAAATGACTTCAATCCACTTTTCAGATCCAATGCAAATTTATTCATGCGGCCGCTGTTCAGCATTTGACTTAACGTCTCAAAACTGGCACTGGAAAGACTTTGGGTATCGTCAAAATTACTCAAATCTCGCTTAAGCAGGTTAACAGCATGCCGTTGATTCTTCGTGTCAGCACTAGAAACCTGCAAAGAGTAACTCACAGCCTTGAGTATTGCAGCCAGGCTCTCGCGCGCATCGAGCATAATGCTGCCGCGTTTACTAAAGTCCCGATCAGTCCAAGGTACGTATGTTACATTTCCAAAACTCAATACACTCGCTGGCGAGTTTGGATTGAGTTTATGTCGGAGTTCAACATCATCATTTTTTTTATCGTGTTCAGGGCTGTTGAGAGTCTCCCGATCAAGGGTATCATTTCGATCTCCGTCAAACTTTTTAATCAGCGCACTAACTGAACTTTGACGATTCAACGGCGACTGTGACGGCGGCGGCGGCGGCGGTAGCGAATTCAGCTCTGCAACATTCGACTTATCGTTAACGTCCTGCGGCATGTCTAGCGCATCAGTTCCAGCAGGTATTGATTCATCAGGCACGCTCTGCTCTGAAGTTTTTTTATTTATGGCAGTTGGCTCATGGCTATTTGCCGCGCCTGCCAGAGCTCTCAATAAATCTGCGCTAATATTAATGTTCTGCACATTTGAGTTCGTGATTCCTGGTGTGCCTGGCGCATTTCGGCCTCTTCTTTCGGGCGCGGAGGTCGAGCGATCGGTCCCAGAGCCACCGTCGCCCACCAGCTCTTTCGGCGATTTCTCAATCAGTGGACGGCGAAGATCCACTTCGGTCATTACGAACTTTACCACCTCAGAAAGTGAAACGAAATCCAGCACACCGCCTGTTTTACCCTCTGTATTCGTTCTTCTCAGATCAGCCATCGTCTCAGCGGCCGACTGGCTCATGATTTTACCTTCAGGCAATACGGAACCAGTAGGAATGGAAACCTCCCTATTTTTCAAATATGCGGAGATAGCAGGCTTACCAAAATTTTTGTTAACATCAGCATAAAACCCGTAGGCTTCTTCATAACGTACCTGCTTCGCCACAGACTGTTTTAAAGCGTCAAAACTTTTAACCAGCGAGGCAGACTTTGAGTCAGACGCGATAAGCGAAATTCCTTCTTTTAGTTTACCTGCATTATCCTCCAAAAAGGTATTAAGCTCGCCAAACAACGTCACGGCGATCGATGGCATATTGGCAGCACTCACAATTACCACCCGCTGCAAATCATTAATTTCACGCAATTGCGAAGCGCTAAGTTCTTGGTAACAACTATTGGCTCTGGAGGAAAAATGTGCTTCCCTATAGTTCGATGCCAACTCATCCAAAGCACCCTTCAAACTATTGTGCTTTCCAAGTAATGAGTCCAATGATCCAGCACCCACTGCATTTCTTAAATAATGTTGACGCGCCGCAGTGTCAGCCCTTGATAAAAATTGTACTTGCTTGTCTGCATTACCTCCTTTAACCACCTTTCCATCCAAATGATTTCGGATAAGAGAATTAGCCCTGCGAAACGGTATGGCAATATTTGAAGGAGAAGTTGATCTCATATCAGCTGCCTACTTCAAATTATTCATAATCTGATTATTGGTCTGCTCAATTGCGCTAATGCTTGATGACAACGTTTGAATAAAGCTTCTCACCAAGCTTGCTGCAGAGTCCAGTTTGTTTGTGAACTGTTGAAGCGTGTTTTTTAGCTCTTCCTCTTGGCTACCAAAACCTGTTTGCCAAGCTGAATACTTCGCGTGATCCAAAAAGGCGTAGTCACTTCCTGCGGTATCATCTGGCAACGTGTCTATCATTTTTTGTATAGGGCTTAAATCCATCATTATGATGCAGCCCCCATCGTCATTCTCAACGATAACACCGGAGCCAAGTTCTTGGACCCATTTCTCCGCTTCTTCGCGGCTTACCACACTCACATGACCATCTTCCTGAGGCGGATACAAAACACCTGTAGGATGGCGCTTGTACTTAGCGAGTATGTCCTCCAATGCTGCCTCAATCTCACCAACCCAGACATAAACTGTTTTGTCATCAGCATCGATCCAACCAGACATTTCCGCAGTGATATTCTTATTAAAATCGGAATACAAGGCGGCATATTGCTCAACAACAAAAAAATAAGACGCTTGATATTCTTTATCTAACTGCTCAATGAGTTCTACAATTTTATCTTCTAAACTTTTCTCAACCTCCCCGCTCCGCCTCATATCTGGCGGTACCGTAGAATTTAACTGCAACGCTGTATTTATTGGCCTTAGACACCCCTCAAGCCTCACCAAATCAAAAGCACCAGAAAACAACGCCTTCTTTACGTCTAACAACGCGCTGGTTTTAGACACAAGCGCCTCCTCCAGCAATTCCCTTAGCTTTCGAGAACCATCGCCCTTATTGATATCGACCATTCTAAGTTTGAGCTGAAGTGCTTCGACGCTATTCGACCATAGCTGAACACTGCGCAGAAGGTCGTGTCGATTCTTCTCAGTCCGGTCTTTTTCCACACCCGTCGTTAATTTGGCGCTGACCGTATCCTCTCGCACTGAACCTGACTCACTTAACCCATACACACTCGAAGGGCGTATCGAAGCCCCCGTAACAACGGCTATACCAAACATACGTATCCTAATTTTGACCATACCGGCCGATAGCGAAATTAAATTTAGATTTTGCTAGCAATATGATTCAAAGCCGCCACATCTGCTTTACGATAACTGTCATAAAGTTCAAGTAATTTCTTGATCAGATCGCGGCTATAGCCTTCTTCCGTACCAGACGACTGCGACAGCGAGCTCATCACCGAACTGGCCGCTTCTTTAATCATCTGATCTGCCTGCAGGGCCATGGCTTCAATCTGTAGTGCGCTGTTCATAGTCATACCCAGCACTTGCCCACTACTCATCAGCGTTTGCGCTACCAGCTTTAGCTTTTCCGCTTTGAGCATGACTTGCTGGTGCATCTGCTCCAGTTCATTAACACGCGCCTGATCATCCAGCAGGTCGCGCTTCATGATTGCTCGCTCTTCCGTTGTCGTCTGGTGCCCGCTCGGCGCGAGTTGCATTTCTTCGGTGCCCGCTCCTTTGTGACGAGTTAATGATTTAAGATTATCTTGGGGATTAATTTGAAGTCCGCCGGAATCAATGGTCAGATTCTTATTTTGAATCTTCAGCCCCAGGTCATTCGCGGGCATTTTATTCTTTTTCAGTGTGACACTTTCTGTATGAATGGCTTTAGCAGAAGCGACAGCACCACCCACCGTCATCGAAAGCGACGTTGCACTGTTGGCAATGGCGGCATGAAACAGTTGTTTACCTTCTTGAACTTTGGCCGCTGCCTTTGACAGCATCTGTTCGAAAGACATGATCGCATAGGCTGATTTTTGTTTACCTTTTGCGGCCCTCGCCTCGAACTCGACAAACAATAACAGTTGATACAGCAGCGCTTGTCGCCCCGTCAGCGTCAGCGGGTCAAGGAACGCCTCAGTTTTTTCCGGTTTCTCAGTTGCGGCGCGAACGGCTTCTGCAAAATTGCTCTCGATGGATACCTCGGTTGCCTGGCTGATTTCCCCGACATTCCCGGTTTTAGGGCCGAGCTTGTCGGCCAGTCGTAAAGCCTCAGGCACCATCTCATACAATGCAATCCTGAGCTTTTGTTGCTCAGCCAGTGTGGGTAGCTCAGCGAGTCCGGCTTCCTTGATGAAGTTCAGTATTTTTTCTATTTGCGGATTTTCGACAGTTACCTGTGCACCAGAGACTACTGCATCGGAAGAAAGCGTCTCAGCGATCGCAAGACGGCTTTCGTTATGTCGGCTCGCATCAACCGCTTTGGTGTTTACAATGGGCCCTTGAGAGGCGGATCCAATATTAATAGACATAGACAAACCTCATTAAACCGAACGGTTAATTTTATTAACGACTGAGTGCGCCACTGCGAACTGATTTTCCAGATTATCGATCGCTTTCATAAACTGACGCTGCACGTCCTGGACAGCCTCGTGGATCATTTGGATCAATTTAGTCAGCATCTGTTGAAGTTGCTCAATATCCGCGCGACTCAACTCAACTTCAGACAAGGCTTCAGCAGCCTTCATTTCACTGTGCCCCTTGACGACATTCATTGATGCCGTAGAGGTCGCGCCTACGGTTTGAACGCCCGTGCTCATACCATCAAGTATTTTCGAATATCGCTGTATTGAAGCCGCATCACTCTTGAGCCCAAAAAACTCACGCGCCTGGGTGCCGACCTTACTTACAGCGTGGCCCATGCCACGCCCGGCCCCACGCGCGAATTGCTTGACTAGGTCCGGTACCAGCTTATCCATCAATTTGCCAAGGGCTTGCTCAATGCTCTTCTTGATGCTGCTCTGGGCTATCTTCGCCCCTACTTTGCCGGCAGCAGCGCCGCCCAGGACGACAGCGCCCACCATTGCTGCCGCAGCGAGAATGGCGCCGGTAATCATGCCGATCATCTCGGCTGCCGCCGAATCCACACCCACAGCTTTTAATAACTCGGTGATACCTTTGCCCAACGCTTGAACGATAGGGTTGAACACATGCTCCATGATTGGATTGAGTGCGGCCTCCATAAAGGAGAAGTCAAACAGTGCCTTGCTCACCATATCGCCGGCCATGAGTGCGAGCCCTACAGCTGCGACTGCCAGACTCGCGCCACCTGTGAATACCGCGCCCACGACACTAATTGCCGTAAGGATCCCACCCAAGACTTTCCCCAGGCACCCCATGGCCTTTTGCATTTCTTCGGCCTTGCGTACCTCTTCCAGGTACTCGTCGGACTTTTTCTCCAGATAGGCTTGGCGTGCCTTGCTCATTGATTTGTTAAGTTCAAACTGCGCCTGGTTGTCCGCCTCGATCGCCTCCGACATGATTTGCGCAACGCTCAACATCAACTTAAGCAAGAGCCCGGTATTATTTAAGGTTTTTTCAGCGTTGGCACTGTCTGGCCCTGTCAGGCTTTGCTTTCCTTTCAGTTGCTCTTTCAGTGCTTCAGCTTCAGCCTGCTTGGCATTTGCCTTCACCAAAGCATCGTTGTGCGCAGAGGTAGCCGCTTTAACTTGACCGCTTGCCTGGCTCAGTTGCTTGGCTGCGTTATCACGCTTGGCCTGCGCCGCTGCATACAGCGGATCATCCGGATCCATTGCATCCAATTCGGCTTGCGCATGATCCAGCGCACCCTGGGCCGTTTTCTGAGCGCCGAGTGCGCTGTTCAGGTTTTTTTCAGTTTGTTCGGCATCCGTTATTGCTTCGGACGCAGCGTCCACGGCGCCTTGAAACTCCTCGGAACGCTTGGTGCTACTTTCTGCGTGCGCGGCGGCGAACGATCGCAGGATTTCCAGATTGCGCTTAAGGGTAGCCGTGGTGACCCCCTCGACAAGCTCCATGACAGCCGCGAGCACGAGCATGAAATGCTCCTGGGAACTCATGCCTTCTTTTTTTTCATTTTGTACCGGCATACGCAGCATCGGTGCAGACGGATCAAATCGGCCTTGCTCCGTGGACTGGCCCAAGACCACAGTCGCCAATTGCTGCGCCGAGTCTTGCGCCCGCCGGACAAAGTCCGGACTGGCGAAACTTGCTTTCTCGGTGTCCACACGCTGCTCCTGATTCAGGTATGCACCCAAAACCCGCGTATCTCTCACCGCATTGATATTATTCATCATCGTCCTCGTTAGCGCTGGTAGCTGCAGCCTGGCGCATCGCGTCCAGATAGATCTGTGCCTTTGCGCACAACTCAGCGGTTCCTCGCTCAATGACCAGTTCAAAACATCGTCGAGCCTTGCCCACTCTTCTCAAGGAAAGTTGACATTGCCCTGCATGCAGCATCGAGCTGTAATCAGCTTTGCTTTGTGCAAACACTACCGTGTACATATCCAAGGCTTTTTCGAAGCGCTTCTGCATTTGGTATACAGCGGCGAGCCCCATCCAGTAATCGGTATTGTTAAAGTTATAAATGCACAGGAACCGGAAAAACTTTTCCGCGTCTTCCAATCGTCCCTGACAGTAAAAATCATAGGCATAGCCGTAGAGGCTCTCCATTTGCCCTTCTGAAATACCATGCAGGTCCTGCAGGGTTGCGCCCTCCAGAACGGCTTGCATTACATCCGCTGCTACTTCGTCATCATCTGACATCTGCGAACTCATTTACGTAACTCCTTTGCCGGTTCGCCGGACAGGTTCATTAAGCCAAGCTCTAGCTTTTGGTTCATTCACAAATCACTCATACGTAGGGCTCAGGCGTTTTCCACCTGCTCAAGCCACAGCAACAGCCGCAGCACTTGCTCGACCTCGTCCAGTTTGATCAGGCTGTAACGCGTGTGCGTTTTGAAGATACGCCGCGCCAACGCCACATCAGCCACCACTGGCACCCCCACTTTTTCAGCATAACCACGCACCGCCAAGGCTCGCTGATTGGTTTCCATCACGGAGATAAAAGGAATGGGCAGTACTTCTGGGTTCATATAAATACCCACCGCAATATGGGTAGGGTTAGCAATGACTACCTTGGAGTTGCGTATATCTGACTTGATCTGCTCGGACAGTAACTCTCGATGCAGTTCCCGGCGCCGACCTTTCGTTTCAGGGCTGCCTTCTTGCTCCTTATGCTCATTTTTTACCGACTGCTTATCCATTCGATGTTCCTTGATGAACAGGAAATATTCGATCAGCATATCCAACAGTACGATCAGCAGAATGCAGGCGAGCCATATCAGCATCAACGAGAGTAAGAGACTACCCCATACGGCAAATAGCCCACCGATAGGCGCATAGACGAGCGAAAAAATCCGATCACGTACAACCTGCCAAGTAACGCTTACCGCGACAACAAAGCTGATGAGGTATAACAGCGATTTAATCGCTTCCTTGACGGTACGCAGGCTGAATAGCTTTTTAAAACCATTTACTGGGTTGAGGGCCCCCAGGTTCAACTTCAGCGCTTCGGAGGCTAACTGGAACCCGCTGAGCAATAAACTCGGCAGGCCGGATGCAAGCAAGCAAACCAGTATGATAGGCGCCACAACTTTAAACGCGTGTAAAGCAAGCCCCATTATATAGACCGATGGGTCCAGGCTGAAACCGCTTTGAATATAGCGCCGGTAGAGCGCCATTAATTCCAGCAACGATACGCTGCCCACTAAAAAGGCAATGCCGCACAGCATCAAACAGGTAGTCACCAAGTCTTTGGACTTAAATGTCTGGCCGCGCTTTGCCGCGTCCCGTAGGCGTTTTGCTGTGGGCTTCTCGGTTTTTGAAGACGCAGACATTTAATCGACTCCCGCGTCTATCCAAGAAGCAAACCCAAGTGAATTATGAGCGAGTCGGAGAATTTCATCTGGCAAGTAAGCACCGAAATACAACAGAACCATCAATAGTGCGATACTGCCTTTAATCGTCAGCGACACTGAGAAAGCGTTCATCTGAGGTGCAAAACGCGACAACAAGCCGAGCACGACTTCACTGAGCAATAGTACGGTTACGACGGGTGCACTCAATAACAGGCTACGGGTGACCAAGCCGTCAAGCATTCCTAATACAGGCGGGAGGCCAGGCAGGCATGCCCCCAAAGGATCGCAGAGCTGATAACTTGCTTTCAACGTTTCAACCATCAGCAGCAAGCCGCCACCTTCAAGGTAAACCGCCGCTGCAAATAAATTGAAGAAGTTCGCCAGTTCTGAGGTATCCACACCATTAGCGGGGTCTACAGTACTGCTCAGCATGGCCCCGCGCTGGTTATCAATCAGACAACCGAGGGCATGCAATGCCCAGAACGGCCAGCAAAGCAAGCAGCCGAGGAGCACGCCGACGCCTGCCTCACGCAGCATCAACCCCATGTAGTGCAAGCTATCCATGGCCGGCAACTCAGCAGCGGAATACGGCCAAAGCGCAAATGCCACCAGCACAATTACAGCGTTACGAGCCACACCGGATAGCACACCGCTATTGAGGAATGGCAGCATGAAAAACACCGGGGCCAATCGTGCAAACCCAAGGGCCGCCCCGGCCAACCAGAGATGTAAATCGAAGAATAAGGGCAATACCATACATTAACCTGTATGGCGCAACGCCAAGCGGAACGCTTCACGAGAAAAGTTGAGCAACGTTTGCCCGTACCAGCCAGACAACATAAACATACATAAACTGACCGTCAGCAATTTGAAACCGAAGGGGAGCGTCTGTTCTTGCAACTGGGTCACTGTCTGGAACAAACCAACCAGCAACCCCACCACCGTCGCGGCAATCACGGGAGGGGCAGAAAGCATGAGGATCAAATAAAGCGTTTTGTTCCCGACAAATACCAAATCGTTCATTGGGCGTCTCCCTAAAAAGTCAATTCAAGATATTGACCAATTAGCCCTGTGGAAAGCAGGGTCCAGCCATCCAATGCAACGAATAGAATGAGCTTTATCGGGACCGATATAATTACCGGACTCATCATCATCATCCCCAATGCCAGCAAGATACTTGAAATTACAAGATCAACAATGACAAAGGGAAGATACAAATAAAATCCGATTTTAAAGGCACTTTTTATTTCGCTTAGCGCATAAGCTGGCAACAACGAAAATAAAGAGGCACGCGGCGCCTCGGCGTCGGCATAACCTTGCTCTCTCTCTACTCGATCCTCTCGCTCAAGCTGGGCGCGTTCAAAAAATTGCGTTAACTCAGGATCGGTGTGTTTTTCCAAATAGACACGGTATTCCTGCAGACCGGTATCGGTGAACTCGACGACTGCGTCGACGCTGTTGAAACTAACCGGGTGCTCCTGGTAATAGCTATAAGCTGAATGCACCACTGGCATCATTACGAAAAACGAGAGCAGCAACGCGACGCCGTTCAATGTCATATTTGAGGGTACTTGTTGCAACCCTAAGGCGTTACGCAGCATGACGAAAACGATCGAAAACTTTATATAGCAGGTTCCTGACGCAATCAGAAATGGCAACAGTGTCGCGAACGACAGCAGTGCAATCATTGAGATGTCATTCGACATGCTCGTTACCTTCAATAAACAACTCCATTAACTCAACGCCCAGGCTGCCATCGAGTTGAACTAATTCTCCTCGCGCCAAGCGAAGGCCATTGGCTCGCAGCTCAACACTCCGCTCAGCACCTGGCACGAGGGGCAGAATCCCTCCTTCGTTCAGTGCTTTCAGCTCGCTGAGGTCAAGTACGCTTTCTTGCAGCACAAACTCCAGGCGCACCGGTAAATGCCCCAGATCAACGACCGAATTAAGCCTGTTTTTTTCATGTGTCTTTTCGAGCGTGTGCACGTGTATTCCCTCTCCGGTTAGATCAAAGTGGCCAAGGCGACGGCCCGCCATGGTGAAGTATTGCGCCTTATCGGCCAGTAACAGTACGCCGCCCTTAGCCAATCGACGCAGGATGGGCATACTCACGTCGGTATAGCCAAGTACCACACTTATAGGAAAAGATAATTTCGTTAGTCTGCGCTCAAGCGAGTTATTCATCGGTGTGAATATCTCAGGCAAGGCCGATAACCAAAGTTGACCAAATGGGGTCTGTATACTGGGTAATTTTTTAACGCCGTAGTCCGCTCCTCTTTGTATCTCGCACGAAATAACACGTTTAATCGCCAACTCATTAAACGGCAAGTCCAGCGGTTGGGGCGATGCAGCAAATAATTCAACAATACGTTCGTTAGTTACCCCCTGCGGCGCATAGCCTGCGAGGCCAGGTACTGCCGCAGCCAGCCATTCACGGGGTTCCAACAGACCACGCCAGCGGCCTTGCAGCGCCTCGGCCTCGAAATGCAAATACTGCGTAGCAGAGCACAGTGAAGCGGCCTTCAACTCATTACCAGCAGAACCCCAAAGTGCAAGTAGACGCTCGTCGTTGCGCTCTTTCGGATCGTAACGACGCAAGGACAATTGTCTCATCCGCTTTGCTCCTCGGCCGACTCTTCTTCTTCGTAGCGATGCCCGTTTCCTCCGCCCTGGCCTTGATCCTGAGTCAATCGCCAGGAGGGCTCACGCGCCGCCGGAAAGTGGTGTAATAGCTCACGATGAAGCCCTGGATCATTGCTACTGATCTGTAGCCGCATGCCGGAATCATGCTCCTGTCGTTGCACCACCACTTGGCCAAACGCTTTTGGAGAGTTGAACTCATAAACGAGTTTGCTCCCCCCTTCGATCGGTGCAGCTTCCGTTTGTATGCGCTGCTCCCCTGGGAGCTGCGTACGCGGCTGAGGCCCGACGATTTCGGAGGGAGTACTTCCAATACTCAAGTAAGCGCCTGACCGCGCAGCAGGGATCGACTGGACAAGCTCAGGTTGTGATGGGGTGTCATTAGTCGCGGTTTGCGCTGTGGCTAAGCTCCAGACGTCGAGGCCTTGGTGAATAACCACCTGGTCACCCGATGCCCGTTCCACCGGGCCATTCATTACTGGTATCGCTGCCGAAACTCGCTCATGTACTGGCTTTTCCACGGCGATCCTTTTCACCTTAGAGGCGGCAGCGCCCGCCTCTACAAAACCTTCAAGCGCTGGCCGATGAAACTTCAAGCGCGGCGCTGGGCTCTCCACCTGTTGGAACGAATCTACTGCGAACTTTGAGTGGTGAACATCTGATTCCAGTGCTTGCGTATTTGCCGGTGCTTTTATCGAGCTCAATGGACTCTTTTGTACATCGACACTCACCTGTACTTTTTGCGCCTTATCCAGCATATTTTGGTCGCCGCCCGCGAAGACAACAGGGACATGCGCCAACAGCGCTCTCAATGTTTCCGGCAGTTGATCAACTTGGTCTTTTATCAAGTCATCCTCCCTAACTGCGAACTCTAGAGCTTGGTCGAGCTGATCCGCAATAGCGTCATCCTCAACAGACAGTGGGACCACTTTAATGCTGAGGGACGGGGGGATATTTACTTCGCCCATGGGGTTAGCTCCTCCTGTTCTAGTTCATCACGGCACAATGCGGCGAGCCTACGCGCACGCTTAAGTTGCACCAGCCGATGTTGGTATTTCTGCTGCTTTTTCACACACACTAGGTACGCTTCACGGGCGTTGGCCAGTTCCGGTTCTACTATCTGCTTATCGGCCAGCAACCGAGAACGCTCTAAGGCGAGCACATGCATCTGGCGACGAATAACTGCTTGGCGGCGCTGGACCTCGAACAGCTCTCCCCTGTCCAGCCGTTTTGAGCTCGGATCATGAGAAGCTAATAACGCCTTCAAACTACATACACGCTCATCCATTTCATCTACTTGCCTTGAAAGACGCGTTATGCGCTCACTAATCCGAGCCATGTTGGCCTCGTGGCGCCGTTGGCGCTGCGCCACACCTCGCAGCAAGCGGGTCATACCATGAATATGGCTCACAGCTGCTCCTGTATCCGCCTTTCTCGGCAGCTAATACTGGGGGGTCAAGCCGCTTTAAGTCTTGATTGGATATTGATTGGGGAACATCAACTCACCAAGCGTTGCAAACTATCCAGTGTCTCGCTCCACGCACACTCTTCAGCCATAGGTTGGGACAACCATTCGCGTATTGCCTCCGAACGGTCCATGACGAAATCATTTTTAGCATCGAGCCCAGGCTTGTACTCGCCTAGATCGATCAGTATCTGCAGATCGTCAAGACGCCCGAGCATCTCCCGCAATTTCGCTGCCAAGCGCTGATGGTCGGTATCAGTAACTTGAGCCGCAACCCGACTGGCACTGCGTAATAAATCGATCGCGGGGTACTGGCCTTTTTCCGCAAGTGTACGGCTGAGGTAGATATGACCGTCGAGGATAGAGCGGATCTCCTCAGCAATAGGATCAGGTTCGTCATCGCTTTCCAGCAGTACCGTGCAAAAGGCCGTGATGCTACCGCTCTCTGTTACGCCTGGCCGTTCCAGCAGGCGCGGTAAACAATCGAATACAGAGGCTGGATAACCCCGCCGAGCGGGTGCCTCACCCGCCGCCAGTGCCAGGTCTCGCCTAGCCCTGGCATAACGTGTCATGGAGTCTTGGAACAACACTACCCTCCCCCCTTGATCGCGAAAGTATTCGGCAACGGTGGTTGCCAGCAGCGCAGCATTACAGCGATCAACGGATGCTTGATCAGAGGTTGCATAAACGACTATGCAGCGACTGCGCTTGGGTGAAAGGCGCAATGCCTCGACAAACTCCGTCACTTCACGACCTCGCTCGCCGATCAAACCGATGACGAAGACATCCGCCTGACAATGTTCAATTAACATATTCATCAAGGAAGTCTTACCCGAACCGGCGGATGCAAAAATGCCCACGCGTTGCCCGACACCGCAGGTTAAAACGCCATCGATCGTGCGTATGCCGGTTATCAGCGGTTCACGCACTGATCGGCGCTGAAAGTAAGGCGGAGGGTCAGCATCCAGTGGTAGAAGCACGCTCTCCCTGCCGCTTGCCGGCTCCGACAGACGTTCGACAACTTGACCACTGGCGTCAATGACCGTGCCCAATAATTGCGCGCTGCAATTGAGCTGGGCGCCCCCTCCCGTGGGCAATAAGATGGATTCGCGGGATAAACCTCGCGCTTCACCCAACAGGCTCAGTAAAACCGTATCCGCGCGAAAGCCTATGACTTGCGCCTTAGCGACGGACGTCTCATCCAACCAGTGTCGCCGCACCTCACAGAGCTCGCCAATAACCACATTGCGTAAACGCGCCTCTAGGATCGGCCCCGCGGCTCGTTGTGGATGAGCGCCGCAGCGCAGTATTGTCCTACGCTTCACTGACGAAGAGCTTCACTGCAATTTGTAAGACTTTCTAGGAATTGATCGAGCGCCGCGGCCATATGTTGGGGATCGCCCAATGCCATCTCACCGAGCAATACTCGCAGTTCCAACACACCATCAAGATTCAGCAGCTGTGCCTGCCGAGGACGCGCATAGTCGCAAGGACGCATCAACTCAGTCAGCAGCGCATCCGAACAGTAGGATATCTGGGAAGCAGAAAACTCACCCAGTTCAGACCAGATCCAAAAGTCATTATTTTCTGAACCAATATAAACGCTCGGCAGCCCGTCCAGCTCCAAGGCAATAGTAGAGTAACCATCAAAATTACCGATCTGGCCCCCAGTACAGCCACTATGTTCCAATGCTCCTCGTACGAGCACACCAATATCTAAATTCATGACTTATCCTTATATCTGTTGTAGAACATCAACCGACACACTATCGGAAATTTCACCAAAGGACATAACATCTAATTCCCGATAACGCGCTTCAACGAGACGCTTAATATAGCGACGCACGTCGACAGAACAGAGAATCACCATATCCTTGTGCGGAATTTTAACTCGATCCATGGACAGCACAAGGCGATCCAACAATCCATCACTGTCGGTGGGCTCCAAGTTTAGGAAAGAACCATTTGACGTTTGCCGAATGCCCTTACGCACTACATCCTCAAAGTCTGCCGATAACATCAGGGCCCGCAACTTACCCTGCACGGTAAATTTATTACTGATGTAACGCGCCAATGCCCCACGTACGTGTTCCACTAACGTCAATACATCTTTTTCTCGAGAGGCCCAGTGGGCGATGCTTTCCAAAATGAGCTTCATATTGCGTACTGAAATACGCTCAGAGAGCAAACGCTGTAGGATTTCAGCGATTTTCTGCACGCTGGCATGCCGATAGACTTCCTTGAGCAAGTCGGGATATTTAGCCTCTAACTGGTCAAGTAATGTCTTGGTTTCCTGCACGCCAAAGAACTCGTTGACGTTGCGCGCCAAAAGCGCAACCAGGCAATGATAGGTTTCATCGTAGGCAGGCCTCAGGTCGTAACCCAGCGCGACGAGACGTGTCTTGTCTTCCATCCCCGCCCAAATCGAGACCTGCTTATTACTGTCCTGACCCACCGTAAGGTCCAGCCCCAGACCTTCAAGCTCATCAGAATGGTTAAGGACGCGCAACCGCTCAAAATGAATATCGAACTGATCTGCGCGCACCTCGTTGATCAGTACACATACTTGGTCAACGGGCATATTTTCGACACTTCGCAGGCTCAAGTCGGGGATACGCACTCCATAATCGATAAAGAACTGGCTACGTATGCGCTCTCCAAGGCGGTGCACGCGCAAGTCTTCTATTTGCGTCGGTGCGACCAAGAGAATAAGAGGAACGGTTTCACTCGCAGTGGCTTCCAAATCTTCGATCAAACCCAGTGCACCTTCCTCTCTGGCACTACCCTCTGCCGTACCCGAATCGGATGAGGTACCGGTCTGCGCCTTGAGCGTAGCCCTGTGACGGAAAAAAAGTAATAACCCCAGCGCCAGTGCCAGTACGGCAAATGTCAGTGTAGGGAAACCAGGAAGCAAGCCTACAGCCAGGGCCAACACCGCAGTTACGCCGATCACAAATGGATGGCCAAGTACCTGGGCAACAATGTTTCGGCCTAGATTCGCATCATCACCATTGACGCGGGTCACAATAAAGCCAGCGCTGATAGCGATGAGCAAAGCCGGTATTTGGGCGACTAATCCATCGCCGATGGTCAGCATGGTGAATGTCGAAAGCGCGGTTGAAAGGTCCATCCCCAGCTGCGCCATACCGACGGCGATACCGCCGATGAAGTTGACGAAAATGATGATTATCCCGGCGATAGCATCGCCTTTGATAAACTTCATGGCGCCGTCAAATGAGCCATACAGCTGACTTTCACGCTCCAGCACACTTCTTCGTTCGCTCGCCTCGTCAGAGGTGATTGCCCCGGCCTTAAGATCGCCGTCGATACTCATTTGCTTGCCAGGCATCGCATCAAGGGAAAACCGCGCTGCAACCTCTGCAACCCGCTCCGAACCCTTTGTAATGACGATGAACTGCACCACCGTCACAATTGAGAAAATGACGAACCCCACCACTAGGCTGTCGCCAATCACAAACTGGCCGAACGACGCAACGATATCGCCTGCGTCAGCCTGCGTGAGAATCAAGCGACTGGTGCTGATGGACAACGCCAAGCGAAACAAGGTTGTAATCAACAGCAACGAAGGGAATGTCGAGTAATTAAGAATCCTCTCAATATAGAAAGAACCCATGAACACCAAAATGGAAATGACGATATTCAAGCCAATTAGAAAGTCCACCAACGGTGTTGGCAATGGAATGATCAACATGGCGATGATCATGATCATCAATGTCAGGATCAACAATTCCGGACGCGACTGAATATTGCGTAGCAAAGAATTAAGCATAAGAGCGTAGTGCTTCCACGTTATAAACTGTCGGGGCAGCAGCGCCGCCGGGCTAAAACTTCCGTTTCAAAAGCGATGCTCATCAAGACCTCAAACCGCTCTTGCAGCAAACCAGGTATCTCGTCATCCTCGTATAAAGCTGGCGGCAAAAGAGAACATCCGCGTCGCACCGCCCCCAGTAAAGCCGCGCGTTGATGCGGTTCAGCCAGAATCACCGCCTCCCCTAGCACTCCATACAGCAATTCGTCCAACTCTTCGGGCGCCTGCAACAAGCCAATAAGGAACAGCAACCAGTCAGACTCGCAGCCGTTGTAACGCCTGGTTATTTCGTCTCCGAGCATCCGTCCCACGAATAGAAGATCAGCCGAGCGTAGGCATTTGAGTTGATTCAGCTTCTTCAGTAGCTCGCCAAACTCAGTTTTAGAACAGCTCGGTTCCTGAGCATCTATATCGGTTAACAGCGCCGCCTCGATAAAATCCAGCACGACGGTACGCTGCGTATAACCATACAGCGCGATCCAATTTTCATAGTCCAAGACTGGCCCATGTTCATTTTCAAGAAACTCACGGTAGCTTTGGCGCAAAAAACCCGGCTTGAGAGCCATTGCCTTGCCAAACAGTTTTGCCTTCAACGCGCAATTGATACCCGCCCGCAGACGCTTGGGCGGCGCTTGGACCACCAATGTTTCCAGCATCTGCTCAAGCTGTTTGCGCTGAGCCTTATCCAGATTTCGACGCCGCAATAATTCACTCAGAACCAGCGCCAGGTCGCTGTCATCAGCGAACAGGCTACGTGCTTTTTGAAGCAATAGTTCAAGCGACTGCCCGCCCGATTTGGCAATACTTAAAATCTGTTGGACCCTCGGAAGAAGGTCTTCTTCGAGTACACGCTCAAAACTATCGCTAAGACTTTCTCCTTTGCTCTCAAAGCGACGACGATTCAACAAACTGCGCATCCCTGTTGAAAGCTCATCAACGCTCTGCATAAATTTTTGCAGTTGCGCGCCTGGCGAGGTGTCCTCAATCTGGGAATCAGCTCCATTCTCGGCCGCTGCCTGAGACTGTTGCGCTTTCGCTTCTCGGCTTTCTCGCTTGATATGCAGTTGCTGTTGATGCTGAGGAGAGCGCCCGGCCGAGGGTATAGAGGTAACCATCAGCGGCCTAACGCCTTCAGAAGCTTGGCATCCTCTGCACCCCAACGCCCGGAGTTCGCTGTCCCAGTCAGCACATCTCCATGTGATTCAAGAGGGGAAGTGATTTCCTTCGGTTCGATCAAAAAGACCCGAACAGTATTCGTTTGCCGGGACTGCCGATAACTAAACAAGCGCCCAATAAACGGAATAGAACCGAGCACAGGGATCCGCCCTATTTGCTCACCGCTCTCGTCTCGAGTGTAACCACCCACCAACAGGCTTTTACCAGCAGGCACACGCGCCACTGTACTGATATGGGTGCGCCCTACTGTAGGTAAAATAGCACCTTGGGTTCCGTTTTCTGCCTGCTTAACTTCATTGCCGTCTTCAATACTCAACGACATTTCGATCTGATTATCAGCAGAGAACCGTGGCAACACGCTGACCAAGGTACCGTACGTTATGTGCTGCAGCTCCACACTGCGTTCACCGATCAGCTGCGTATAGAACGTACGATTATTATCAAAGATGGCCGGCGTATTTTCCTGGGTAAGTAACACGGGACGTGAAACCACACGAGCCCGGTCTTTTCGCTCCAGTGCAAGCACCGATGCGACGAAGCTCTGACCATCTAGGGTACTGAGAGAACCTCCATTTAGGGAAACAGAGATATTCCCACCTAAGTTTGCCGAGCCCTGCCAGCTCACGCCTAACTGATCAAGATCTTCTTTTTGCAGATCAATAATCCACAACGCAAGTTCAACATGGCGTTTCTCTTCATCTAGGGCCCCTACAAGATTTTCTATAAAGCGCACTTGTTCAGGCAAGCCCTTGACCAAAAGGCTGTTATTATCTGGATAAGCCATGACACGAATATTCCCGGCCGCTAGTTCCCTTGGAATAATACGGGGCAGTTCGCTCGCGTCTTGCGGAGCTTTCTCTGCCAGCTCCTTCAGCGTAAAATCCGACAGCTTTGTTGAGCCCGGTCGGGTCGAATCCACCCCCTCAACCGCCCGCTGTTCATTACGCAACAAACCCTCAATAACGGTTGCCATACCGGGAATAACCACATTGTTGTCACGCAGCGCATACGAGCGGTCGCCGACGAATGTATTCTGCAGACGAATCACGCCAATACGCTGTCGCCCCAGTTCAAGATCCGAGCTGTTCTCATCCATCAGCTTGGCAGCTTGGCTAATCAAATCTACGTAAATGGGTGGCCCGGAAATATAAAAAGTACGTAGGCCATCGCTGCGTAAAGGGAACCGCGCATCATCCAGGCCAGAACGTCGCAGAAAAGCATTGAGCTTCGTCACTGTTATATTATGCAAGGAAACAACCGCTCTCTTTGCCTCAGAGGCCTCATACAAATAGATCGATTGACCATCGTCATACCAGATCAAGCCCATTTGTCGAGACAGCTTTCCTAGCAAAACCTCAGGCTGCTTGAATACGAACTCTCCGGTAATTGTTCGGCGTGCAGCGCCTTTACTCACGACCACCGGCTTCCCCAGCTCGCCTGAGAAGGCCTCAAAAAAGGTTCGCAAATTATCTTGCCGCGCAACGTACCCGTCAGCGGCATATACACTGGTAACCGAGGTTAGAAAAAACAAAAACCCCAAGCCTAATCTAGTATGTAACTTCATTATAACACTGTTCATTTAGCTGCCAACTTGGTGATATCAGACAAGCCTCGCGGTGACACCCCAAGCAGCTCACTCATTTCCCGAGAAAAATGTGCGGAAGAAGAAAAGCCGTGATTCAAAGCAATCTCGACAAGCGTATGTTTACCTTCTGTCAAATCCATTAATGCACGGGCAAGACGCCAATCACGCAATTGGGTTTTGGTGGTTTTCCCAATAACTCGACGGCATAAGCGGCGAAAATGAGGCACTGACACCCCATAACGCTTGGCCAAACTGTGCAACTTTTCGGCACCGGTGCCACTACCCCATAAAAAGCTGACCAACCCATAGGCCTCCGTTCGGCGCAGGTAGGCCGCCAACCGCAAATAACTGTGCGAAGCACACCAACCTTGCTCTAGGTACCAAGACTCAATATCTGATTGCCAGTTGGTAATTTCCAGGGCAATAGAATTAAACGACTGCGATGTAATTACATCTTCGCCAGGCAGCACTCCCGACTGATCAATGAACAACTGCAATCGAGCCAACGTAGCGAGGCTCACAGACTGCACATGGCCTGCACCGCAAATCACCTCAAACCCGGTGCCGACCAGCAAGCCGTGCCACCCGGCGGAAAAATCGTAGTGCTCTTGGCATGCGTCCTCAGATGAAACATTGATTAGGGATATGTCTTCAGTCCCGACAGTCAAACGCCAAGCAAAAAGCCCATCTTTGACCGATGCGAAATCTGTAGGCCATGAGCTTCCCGTACGTACGGAAGAACCTTCATATATAGACATATTGATACCCATCAACCTAAGCAAACATAAGCATACTTATTAATCAGCAATAAAACTTGAGTAGATTATGATGGCACCAAAAAAGTATGATGATCTACCCAGCTCGTCCATCACTGAAACCTGCCCCCACCCATCCGCAAGATACGAAACAATTCTTCCCCGGGGAACCTGAACACATAATTAAGAGATTACTAAATCATTGCTCGACCGCTCTCTAACCGTAGAGGCAGCTTTCACCTTGTTGCTCCTGACGGCGGCCATAAGCAACGTTAACAATACACCATCGGCCAGCTCATTAATTATTGCATGCAAATACCTGCCGCTCTATCGAGAAACCCCTATAATCGCTTCGGAAATTTCCCTTGCCCCATGAGAAATTTCAACGCAGACGTCTCAGGGGAGCAGTTATCACAACTGCAACTGCAGCGGACGTATTCCACCAATAGAACAATCGCACCCCTTCCGCACACGAATAAAAAATTAGAATGGACACATGTTACGAGGAGTTAGATGTCATATTTTCCAAAGTGTGATTATGCACAGACCTGTGCTGCTATGAACATGCGAGCCCACAGAAACCTCCATGCACTATATAGAAATTTCCTTGCTGAATCGAGAAGCGTCTCATACTCTTAGCGAAGGCACTACTCAAAAATTGAACCGCGTTAGAAATCCCACATCCTCAAGGATGATTTCATTCATACGCATCATTCATGCAGGTATTAAAAACCGAGGTTTAACTAGACGCAAGAGCAATGCTAGCTGAATCGCTTTATGCAACTTTAAGTTTTTTGGCTGACACAATAGAAAATACCTGACGGAATTTACTGACCTATGCGATTTTATACTCTACCCAGGCCCCAAAACACAATTTAATGCTGCTTCGCCACAGCCAAGCATATGGACTTAACTCTATTACTGAAATATTGGAGAAATTTAAATAGTTTAGTACTTGCCTGGCTCATCAATTAACGAATCGAACAAGTGGGAATTTATGTCGCTAAGTGTCACAGATCGTATCAGCATCAAGTTTCACAATATAACGGGAGGCAACATTTCTTCAGGCAGAACGTTACGTATTGCTGAGGGCCTGAAAGAAACACAAAACATTCCCGAAAAAATCGTAAAGTTACTTTCGAGGAAAGTTGGAAAGCACCCTGAACTGAAGCAGTTTATGCCTCAAGAGGTCAATACAAATCTTGCGAAGACGCATGCACTTAGCGCTGTAGAAATATACAACAAAGGAATAACCCAAGCGAAAAATGAACTGACTGGACTGCAGAAAATGATGAATGGGCACCATGAGCATGTGCAGAAAATTTCAAATTCTATTCTTCACAACAATATAGGTATTGAATTCAGAGCTGAAGTTGGGGGGGTTTTGAATGAGTTGGGTAGTGGTTTTTCCAACATCCTTAAACTAGAAGAAAAAATCAATAACTTGAATGGGGATAAATATGCTATTAAGCAAAAAATAGCTTCGCATCAAAAAACTAAAAGCAACATAATCGACATGTATGGTGAGCGGGGCTCACTGTCGCCAGCCTGGGGTAATGCCGATAGAAGCATTTCAGCGCTTGAGGGGAAGATGTCAAGGAAAAATACCGAAATCAAGACTCTGGAAAGTAGCCTGCTAGATCACCGAGAAGTTTTAGCGCTCTCAGTTATTACGGTTGCCGAACGCAGGAAAGATCTCGTTAGTGACAATACCCAGCCACTGGTAAACTCATATAAATCAAATTTTTCGGAGCTGCAGTCTATTCCATATAAAGCCAATCTTATTGAAAAGAGTATTATTGAACTACAAAACCAACGTGAGAATGCGGTCGAACTCGCTGATAGAATCGATCATATACAGCTGTTACATATGACAAATAAAGTTATCACCGATACCAATACGATCCTAGAACTCACAAACAATAAAATTCTAAAATTAAAATCAAATATTGAAAACACTATGCAGGCGCAGCTTGCTAAGGCTAAAGAAATAAATATCGCCATTTCCGGCATTAAATCAAGCGACAAATTTAATGTATTCTCACAAGAAGCGCTGAGCTTACCGAACGTGCCAAATCACAAACCTGACACGACCTCAAGCAATCTAATTAAAAAACGAGCTGAACTAGCCAGTTAAGCCTTCGCTAGAATTGGAGTTGAAGAGGCATATCTTCTTCACTCACAAAACCGAATGATTGCACGTCGAGGTCTGAGCAGTCTGAGCTCTGTATACCACAGGATTAAGATCGTTTAGCGTCAGCCTGGTTCGCGCTCACCCATTACGCTCCTGCGGCAGGCCGGACTCAGATTGAAGGCAAAATATCTCAACTGAGAACGGCTGGCCAACTAACTAGACGTCATGTATAAAAATGCTCCTACCCGTCAGGAAATCACACACCTGAAATCAAATATTCTTCTCTCCCCGCTCGACTTAAGCTTAGAGATATTTGCAACAGGTCAATGGATAAAAACTGCTGAAGCAGATTCAATTCGGTACGGGCCAGGCTAAAACAAAGCCTCACATCAGGCATTTGCCCTAGCCAAACAATAAAAGGGACCTGATCATCTACGATAACGGGAGCTGTGATTTTTCGTACCGGCCGTTCTACCTCCTGCTCAAGCAGATGCACAAACCTGATTATCGCTAGGACATATATCCCCAGCAGTGATCAGCCCCTGAACCAATCGTCTTGACGGCGAGACAGTCCCAAAAAGAGCACTAGGAAACTCGCCAGCACGTACATGGCATGTAGCGCACAATAATTACATCGCCACAGGCAATCGCTCGCACCACTGCGTTGCCCATAGATCCAATATTCGCCAGCAAGGGCGATATCAATGCGCCCAGGGGATCCCCATGGTTGCAGACATCCTACGGCCATCCTCACCCGCCTGAGACATTTGCAGATGACCCGAGCATATGCCGGAATATGCCAATGGTCCTCTCGGCGCTGAAAGCGATTACCGGCACGCCGTATCGCATTGATAGACACGACCGCGATGAAATAGCGTTGGCCTTCGCAGCTATCACCTCATCGATAAACGCTATGTATTAGATAATTTTGGCAAAAGCCTCACGGTTCCAACACGCACCTCATGAAGAACAAACGCCATGCCAAATACGTCGTTATCCTGAAGCGGTGCGCTACCTGCTATTTGCGGTCAAGGAAACCAACCGTTCCGAACGCACAACGCAGCAGGAGTGGCGCAGTTACCTTCAACGAACAAAGTGTCCCCATTGGATTGGATACGTGCGGAGAGCCGGCCTCCCCCGGCGCGAGTGTGACGCTGACCGCCGCGTCGGGATATTTGCCCTGCTAAAGTACCGAGACCCAGCACCACGGAGTGTTTGCGCAGCGCCATGTGCGCTCCCCCAAGCCCCGTTTTTCCTTGGACGGCCTGAGCTTTTCCAGCTCTGTGGACGCCCTGATCCGACAGGACCGGCTCGACCCGCTACCCTATGTGCGCCGACATATCTGCGGTGATTGGGACGATGTGCGCGAAGAGCATCGACGCTACAACGGTGCGGCCGTGGCCCTCGGCGGCTACCTGCTGTCGTCCTACGCCGTCGGCGATGGATTCGACCTCCGTATCTTCACCGAATCAGCCCGGAACTTTACCGAAGTGTTCCTGCTAGATGAGTACTGACCGCCATAAACCGGTACGTCCCTCATGCGGTTTAACGGATGCCGGCTGCCACTCACCCCGACCACGCTGCCGCCATGTTCGCTGGCATCGCCAGCAACGTCCCAGGCGGTCAAAGCCTTCAAGACCGCGGTGCGTCAATGGCGTATCGGCCGCCTCATACCTTCATCCTTCCGTCAACCCAAGGGACGCCCACCCTTGCGGTAGGAGGTCCCGCTGTTGCAAGGAGACCTCCATGTCATTGTTCTTCAAAGGCAGCGATCTGAAGCCGGTGCTGGTAGAGGCCATCGCCAATCAATGCTGCATCATTTTGGTCAAGGACCAAGGTGTCTACTGGCTCGCCGAGCGGGGCGAGCGCCAAGCCGATGGACGCCAAAAAGTGATTGCCTACGCGGTCGGCTGCAATCCCGATATCGACGCGTTCGACGACTGGTGGGCGTTGGCCCGCAACGAGCTCGGCGGCGACGATTTCGGGGAATATTTCGACCCTCAGTGGGGGGCGTTCACACGCATCCTCAACGGTGAGGACGATCTTGAACTGACCGCAACAGCGACCCGCCTGATGCTGTGGTCCGTCACGCCCTAATCGGACAACCGATTGTCCCTCCAGACCTTGAGCCCCTGCCTGACGGGGGGCGCTGCGGTTCAGCCAGGCACCGCGCCCGTTTTCGTCCTACTCCTAGGGTGCCGAATGGAGTCATCACCCTATTCTCTTGCCCCATTCCCGTGCGCCCCGTCAGACGATGTTGCGTCCTGGCCACCGCCACGCCCGCAGGATGATAGCTGTGGCGAGCCAGGTGACCGGCCGCTGACACGCATCGGCGCGGATTCGCGGTTGGCGTCGGTGTGGTCCTACGGCAACTTTTCCATGCGCTGCCGTGTGGAAAACCTGCACTTCCAGATGCCGCCAGGGGTATCGGCTCTTCGAGCATGTCTACCGGGCGCGTATTTGGCGTTGGCCGGTATTTCGCCCCCCAAACTCCACCGTTTCGTTAGATGCTACCCGCGACGGCTGCTGGCACACGCCTCGTTTATTTCATTGTCAGCATGGCCGCCCAAACTAGGAATTGATTGATGACTTCACTTTTCATGCAAGGTATTGATCATGCGAAAACTACCTACTCCGTTAATCAAAGCCTATTACCACCCGATTGAAGCGGCGATCCGCTGGAGCAACCTGCACCGCTTCGAACCCTTGATCCTGGCCCAACTCGGTAACCGTCTGCGCCCGACCCAGGACGACTTTCCACGCTGGCCAACCCTGTATTTGAATAGCGAGCGGCTTTATTGCGGGCTGCACAACGGTGATCTGCCCTTCGGCAAACACGGCGTCATTTGCCGGGACGTGAGCCTACTCGATGACCCGGGCCTGTGCGTATGCGAGGTGCATCTGAAGGCGTGGATGCAGCAAAACTACCCGGAAGAAAAACCGCGTTTCCTGTATGGCCCGGCCGAACGCCGTGGCCTGAGTTGGGCGGCATTGCAGGAGATGTCCGCTAATCACACGGCACTGAAAGTGCAGCTCGACATGTGCGCTGATAAAACCGCGCAGTTGAAGGAACGCAATACCCTGCTCAAACGTAGTTTAGCCGAGATCCGGCGCTTGCCGCCGCCCGGCGAGGAACTCAGTGATCGCGGCCGCTCCGCACTGTTGAACATCATCGACGGCCTGCTGACGGCGCTGCGCGGCAGCTCGCCCGGTGGCCAGCGTTACAGCCAGTTCGACAGTGACGCGGCGATCATCCAGACAGTCATGACCTACCACGGCGGGCGGGTGAGTATTACCGAGCGCACGATGCAAAAGCATTTCGCGGCCGCTCGCCGCAGCTTGGCCGCTTGAGCCTGCTGGCCGGTGCCGCACTTGCGGTGGGACGCGCCGTAGTTGCGGTAGCCGTCGGCTGAGGCAGGCTATTGAATACCGATCACCCTATACAAGCCTTCCGGAGTGATCACCATGACTGATAACACCTCCATAGCCTCCCACGCCGAGCGCCGGGTACTGCGCCGGGTGGATGTCGAGCATAAAACCGGCCTCAAGCGCGCTCACTTGTACGCTCTGATGCGTACCGGGCGCTTCCCTAAAAGCATTCCACTGGGCATCCGTGCGGTGGGCTGGGATTCGCTGGAGGTTGAACAGTGGATCGCCGAACGCCGCGCCGAGCGCAACTGAGGGGAGATGACCATGCGTGTTGTGTCCCTGATTTCCACCAAAGGCGGTGTCGGCAAGACCACCACGGCGGCTAATCTCGGCGGCTTTGTCGCCGACGCCGGCTTGCGCGTGTTGCTGCTGGATCTGGATGTGCAGCCGACCCTGTCCAGCTACTTTGCCCTGACTCGCCAAGCATGTGCCGGCGCTTATGAGTTGCTGGCCTTGAACGAGCATGACCTGCAGCGGTTGGTGTCGCGCACCAGCATTCCCGGCCTGGATCTGATCCTCTCCAACGACGAATTGGGGCAGCTCGGCACCTTGCTGTTGCATGCCCCCGATGGGCGCTTGCGGTTGCGCAACCTGTTGCCGACTTTTGAAGCGTATTACGATCTGCTGCTGATCGACACCCAGGGCGCGCGCAGTGTGCTGCTGGAGATGGCGGTGCTGGCGGCAGACCTGGCGCTGTCGTCGGTGACCCCGGAGATCCTCGCAGCGCGCGCACTGCGCCGGGGCACCTTGCAGTTGCTGGACGATATTGCGCCCTACCGTCACTTGGGCATCCAGCCGCCGCCGCTGCGGTTGTTGATCAACCGTGTGCACCCGGTCTCGGCCGATGCGCGGCAAATTCAACGGGCACTGCGCCAGGTGTTCGGCCATAGCGGCGGGGTCCAGGTGCTGCACACGGCGGTGCCGGCGATTGATGCCTATCCGCGCGCCGCTACCCAGCAGTGGCCGGTGCATCGGGTCGAATACCGTAAGCCGTCAGGCCGCGCTGCCCCCGCTGCTTTGGAAACAATGCGCGCATTGGCGGGTGAACTGTTCCCGGCCTGGATGGAGCGTTTCGCCACGGTCACTGGTCGTGGAGGACGCCCGCATGGACATTAATCGTTTGCCGCGCCGCCTGCGCCGCTTGATCTGATGGCGCTGCGCGAGGGCTGGTGGGTGCGGATCAGCCCCGACCTGCAACTGACCTTGCGCAAGCCCGGCCTCCCGCCGATCCACACCGGCACCCGCGCTCATTGGCAATGGCGCTCAGAGCGAGTTTCAGGCGCTTGCCTTCCATGAAATGCTGGGCATCAGCGAAATCCGCATCTTCGATATTGATCGCGATGCCTCACTCAAGCTGCTGCGTAACCTGGCGGCTTTCCCGACGATCAACGTGATTCACGTCGACTCCATACAGGAGGCGGTCAAGGGCGCGCACATTGTCACCACCGTGACCGCCGACAAGGCCTACGCAACGATCCTGACGCCCGAGATGATCGAGCCCGGCATGCATATCAATGCCGTCGGCGGCGACTGCCCGGGCAAGACCGAACTGCACGCCGACATCCTGCGCAACGCCCGGGTCATCGTGGAATTTGAACCTCAAACGCGGATTGAAGGTGATATTCAGCAACTGGAGGCTGACTCGCCCGTCGTCGAGTTTTTCCAAATCGTGCAAGGCGACGTCCAGGGACGCGAGAACGATGAACAGGTGACGGTCTTCGATTCCGTGGGCTTTGCCCTTGAGGATTTCTCGTCGCTTCGCTACCTGCAGGCGATGGCGCACGAACATCAGGTCGGTCGGCACATCCACCTGGTCCCCACGCCTGAAAATATAAAGAACCTGTTCCAGATGCCGGATCAGCAGCCGGCCAAAGCCGCCCATCTGCGCACGGCCAGTTGACCTGCGAGTGACGCCCCCGGCATTTGAACTGGGGGCCGTCACTGTCCACATAAAACAACACCGTCACCCGCCATTGCCTCCTGACAATGGCGCTGGATATCCACTTTTCTGCCAAAACTCAAAAACATAAGATCAAGAGGTTTTGAAATGAAATCGAATTCATCAGAGCGGGCTGAGCAGCCTGCGCTGCAGCGCACGCTCAGCAATCGTCACATCCAGTTAATGGCCATGGGCGGCGCCATTGGCACGGGCTTGTTCATGAGCTCCGGAAAGATCATCGCCCTCTCCGGCACCTCGATCATCCTTATCTACATGATCATTGGCCTGTTCGTTTACTTCGTCATGCGTGCCATGGGCGAAATGCTGCTTTCCAACTTGAATTTCAAGACCTTTGCGGATTTCGCCGGCGCCTACCTGGGGCCCCGCGCCGCATTTTTTCTCGGCTGGTCGTATTGGCTGAGCTGGAGCGTTGCGGTGATCGGCGATGCCGTCGTGGTGGGAGGCTTTTTCCAGTACTGGTTCCCCCACCTGCCCGCCTGGATACCGGCTATCGGGATGCTCGCGACACTGTTCGCCCTGAACGTGCTGACGGTCAGGCTTTTCGGTGAAGTCGAATTCTGGTTCGCGATCATCAAGATCATCGCCGTGGTGACGCTTATCGGCGTGAGCATCGTGCTGATTGCCAGCTCGTTCGTATCCCCCAGTGGCGTTACCGCGTCCCTGGGCCACCTGGTGGATAAGCAGGCTGCATTCCCTCATGGCGTGCTGGGTTTCTTTGCCGGCTTCCAGATGGCGATATTTTCCTTTGCCCGCACCGAACTGATCGGCACCGCTGCGGCAGAAACCCGGTCTCCGGAGCGGACCCTACCCAAGGCAATCAACTCGATTCCGCTATGAATCATCCTGTTCTACGTGTTGGCATTGGGCTGCATTATTGCCGTGACGTCCTGGCAACAGGTGTCACCTGTAAAAAGTCCTTTTGTCGAACTTTTCCTCGTCGCCGGCTTTCCCGCAGCAGCCGGCATCGTTAACTTCGTGGTCCTGACATCCGCCGCGTCATCGGCCAACAGTGGCTTATTCTCCTCCAGCCGTATGCTGTTCGGGCTGGCGAATCAGGACAACGCCCCGGGTATTTTTCGGCGACTGTCGGGCAACAGTGTGCCGCTGCTGAGCCTGGCCTTCACCACCCTGTTGATGCTGGCGGGTGTACTCGTGCTGTTCATCGTTCCGGAAGTCATGACGGCATTCACCATCGTTTCCACCGTGTCAGCGATTCTGGTGATCTTCACGTGGTCGACCATCCTCGCGTCCCACATTGCCTATCGCAAAAAGCATCCTGAGCTTCACGCCAAGTCGTCTTACAAGATGCCGGGCGGCGTCCCGATGGCATGGTTCTCACTGGCTTTTTTGGGCTTCGTTCTGTGCCTGCTGGCACTAAGACCTGACACCCGCGTTGCCTTGATGGTCATGCCGGGGTGGTTCATATGGCTGGCAATTGCTTATCAGCTGACACGTAGCAGGAAGCCAAAAACCGCAGTTGAATCGGCAAGTCAATTCGGTTGAGCTGCTAACGAGGCCTCTGCGCCAATCCTGAACAGCACCCGCCGAACTGACAATGCAGATAAGCCTGCTTGCCCAGCATTGCGGTGTGTCGGTCAATAGATAGACTGAGCGACACACCGCAATCCCGAACACTCCTGGCCGCATCAAGCAAGGGAATACAACCCAGCGGTAGAAGGACCCATCCGAAAGTTGATGCACAAGGAATCGTAAAGGGCTGTGCCAGCGGTGTACTTGAATACGTACTTGAAAACCGTGGCTGGAGATGGATTTCAGTGGAATTCGGAAAACGAAAAAAGCGGCTCACGGATGCTATTTCCGTGGTACCGCACCTGAAAAAAGAGCAAAAAAAGCGACCTGTTAAGGTCGCTTTCTTTCGCTTCAAGGAGTTCAAGGGCCTCGAAGCTAAATATGGCGCAGCGGACGGGACCATTACTCACCCTCCAAATTCTTGAAAGTCTTAGGGTTTCAGAATGTAACAGTTTCTTTATGGCCTGAATTGTGTACTCATTAGCTGTCACTGTAAACAGTTCCCCTTAACCAACGCTGTCTCAGTATCGGAAGGGTTCGACAAGGTAATCCAAGAAGCAGCGCACCCGAGCTGGAACATGCGCTCCATGTGAGTCCAGATGAAAGTCGTTCCAACTTCCAGATCGCTCTTACAGGTCCGATGTTTGATGCGCAACATCCCGGTGCCTCGAAGATGTCTCCTGTTGAACTTCAGCGGCGAGCGACATCGATGCAGCTAATTTGGCGATCCACGTCAGGCACTGCTGCAGCAACGCCGACTCATCCCCTGCCCTGTAACTGACAATAATCGGCGAAGTCGCCAAAGGTTCCAACAAGGGCGAGTAGCCAATATCGTCGCGGTGCAAACGCTGCACCGAAGCCGGTACCAGGGAAATGCCAATACCCGCCGCTACTAGCCCGATGGCGGTCTGCAGTTCATTGGTCATTTGCGCCACACGGACCTTCAAGTCATGCCGGGCAGATAGCCGCAGCACATGATCGGCATAGCTGGGGCGAATATTGCCAGGATAGAGTACAAAGGGTTCGAGGGCCAATTGCTCCATGCTTACCGTCGCGCCCAGCAAGTGGTGCCCGGCGGGCAGCGCCACGACCAGGGGATCCTGATGTATAACTTTTTTGCACCACGGCGGCGTCGATGTGGATGCGCCCGAAACCGATATCGATACGCCCACTTTTCAGGGCTTCGACCTGCTGCAACATGACCATTTCCGACAGGCCCAGCTCGATACCGCCATCGCTGCGCAGGCGTCGGATAAGCTCAGGTAGCGCGCCGTACAGCGTCGACGGCGCGAATCCGATCCCCAACCAGCGCCGTTGCCCCTGAGCAATACGCCGGGTGTCATCGCAGACCCGCTCCAGCTTCTATTTCAGACTGCCCCTAGGGCACGTTACCCACGATTGGCGATTTCACGACCAATAACGATCATTAACAACAGTCCACCAGCTATGCCAAGCGTCAAAGGCGCCCCCAGGTGGGCCGCAATTAGTCCCGCAAACAGCCCCCCAATGGCCTCGAAACCGAAACGCAATGCGATGTAAAACGCAATGACTCGTCCGCGAAGTGCGCTGGGCGCGCCACTTTGCAGTTGCATATTACTGCTCACATTACTCACGGTGATCCCAAACCCGAGGACTGCCAAACACACTAACGCCAGCAGTAGATGGCCAGGCACAGCCAGCCCAAGCAAGCCCATTGCGCATAACACCGCTCCAGCCAATATAAAATGCTGCAACCTCGACGCTGAACCGCTTACCGCTAACACGACGGTCGCCAGGAAAGCGCCGGCACCTGCAGCGCCCCATAGCCACCCAAGCGTGCGAGCATCCCCCTCATAAACTGTCTTGGCTAAAATGGGCAGCAACGCGGTATAGCAGGACGCGAGGAGGTTGATAATCACGACACTGACCATCAACCGCCGAACTTCAAGCGTTCTCCAGAGATAACGCACCCCTTCTCGAAACACTTCACCTGTTGAGCCACTGGCTCTTGGGCTTGGCGTCACGCGCACTTTCATGAGCCCGATCAGCAGACACAGAAACGCCAGGGCAGTCAGTAAAAAGCAGCCTGCCTCCCCCGCCAAGGCAATCAAGGCACCGGCCAAGGGTGGCCCGACAAAGCGAGCCGCATTGATTAACATGGCGTTAAGTACGAGGGCATTGGGCAGGTCGGCCGGATCAGGAACAAAGCTTGTGATCAACGCCTGACGGAGCGGAGTCTCCACGGCATTGAGCAATCCGAGCAGCAAAGCCATGAGCGCAATAGTCAGGCCGTTCATCCATTGCCCATAGGCGAGAATCGCCAGTGCCAAGGACTGTAGAGCGAGGACGGTCTGCACGATAATCAGCAGGCGACGCTTGTCGTGCCTATCCGTCCAGGCGCCTGCCAAAGGGCCAATCAGCAGCTGTGGCGCCAGACTGAGGAAGGTAATAGCGCCGAGCAGCACCGCCGAGCCTGTCAGGTGATAGGTCAACCACGACAACGCGACTTGTTGAACCCACTTGCCTAGGGTGGAAACGGCTTGCCCTGCAAAATAGATTTGAAAATTGCGATGTGCCAGCGCCCTCACGGATGCAGGCCACTGACTACGGTGCGTGGTGTGGGGGTCAGGCAAGTCATTGCTCCTGATTGACAAGTAACAGTAATGCCCGCCCCGCACGCATCAATGGCAGATTACGGCAGCAGGCAACCTTTTTTCTTCAGCGATTCCAGTACCCAGGTACGGTCGTTGGTGCCTATAGCAATCTGCTCCATCTGCTTGCTCTCGGCGGCATGCTTGGCAGCCGCCCACTCATAGACTTCGCCGACTTGATCGAATGGCACACACAAGAGGCCGTCATCATCGCCAATAATCAGATCGCCGGGCTCAATCACCATACCATCGATCGCAATGGGCACGTTGATCTCACCCGGACCATCCTTGTAAGGGCCGCGATGTGAAATGCCTGCCGCGAACAAGGGAAAATCATCCGCGCCGATGACTGCCGAATCTCGAATCGCGCCATTGATAACGATACCCGCGACACCGCGCTTGATGGCGTAAGCAACCATCATTTCGCCGATCAAGGCATTGGATAGATCGCCCCCAGCATCGACGACCACCACATCACCCGGCTCCGCTATATCCAGTGCGTAATGCAGCATGAGGTTGTCGCCCGGACGGGCTTTGACCGTGAGCGCCGGGCCAGCCAGCACACCGGCACGATGCATAGGACGAAGCTTGGCGCCACCGGCGGTCATGCGGTTCATTGAGTCGCTGACATTCGCCACTGGAACTTCCCGGTAACGTGCGACCCACTCGGCATCGACCTTGCGCGCACGTTCCAAAACCCTGAATCCAATGCTCATGCGACCTACCTCTATTGACGTTGTTTTATTGAATTTATTCGCAGTCGTTGGCCAAGCAGCCAAACCTTAATTTCAGAATTACATTTCATTTATTCAAAATCAACATCAAATTCGCACCAGCAATCTGCACATCTTCGTATTTTCATCATCAATATTGCAACGTCATTTCATTATGGTAGTGTTGACTCACTGCAATGCATCATTTTCGACCGTCAGCCACAACCATAAAAACAAGGTACCTGTCATGACCCGAACCATCCTGCTTACCGGGCCCGAACTCGCCACTGACGCCATGAACCTGGCCGCGAGCCAAGGCGTCAGGGTAATCCCCACAACACCCTACCTTTCTTCTGAAGAGCTGGAAGCGATAATCCGTGCGGAGCAACCCGATGCAATCATTGTCCGCCAAGGGCAATTGACCCGCGCCATGATTGAGGCGTCCTCCAACCTCAAATCTATTGCTAAGCACGGCGTGGGTTACAACACCATTGATATTCAGGCGGCCGCAGACCATCGCATTCCGGTCAGCATCGCTGCCGGCGCCAACGCGCAGTCCGTGGCCGAACTCGCCTTCGCGCTGATGTTCAGCGTGGCGCGCCAGACCGCATTGCTGGACGCACGCATGCGCGACGGTCACTGGGATAAGTCCTCGGCGAACGGCATTGAATTGTTTGGCAAGACGCTCGGACTGGTTGGCTTGGGCTCGATTGGCAGCATCCTGATGGACCTGGTTGCCCCTTTGAACATGAAGGTAAAGGTCTACGACCCCTACTTGAAGCAACTACCGCAACGCGCTCACGTGGAGCGCGAGGACGATTTCGATCGACTCCTGGCCGAGAGCGATATCATCAGCCTGCATTGCCCTCTGACCGACTCCAGCCACAATCTGATCGGGGCTGCACAGCTGGCGCGCATGCGCCCGGGCAGCATCCTGATCAACACCGCCCGGGGCGAGTTGATTGATACCGGGGCACTGGTCAAGGCATTGAGCGAACGCAAGATAGCCGGCGCCGGCCTGGACACCTTCAATCCGGAGCCGCCCCCTGCCGACAGCCCACTCTGGGGCCTGCCGACACTCGTGGCCACGCCACACGTCGGCGCAAATACCTCCGAGGCACGCGACCGCGTAGGCCTCGTTGCGCTTCAACAGATTTTCGATGTGTGGGCGGGCAAGGCTCTGGATCCTCGCTGCGTTGTCAACCGACACCTATTCGATGTCTGTTCAGCTGTGGAGTGATCCCCACTGTCTTCCCTGAAAAACGGGAACCTCAAAATGAAACGCGACACTCCAGAAAAAATAACAATCGGAGAGCCTCATGACTACAGCAACGTCCCCCATAAGCGAGCTAGAGCGCAGTACGATGCACAGGGTCGCCTGGCGAATCCTGCCCTTCCTGATCATCTGCTATTTGATCGCGATCATAGACCGCGGCAATATCGGCATGGCTTCGCTGCAGATGAACGGAGACCTGGGCCTGACGGCGAAAGTTTTTGGTTTCGCGAGCAGCTTGTTCTTCGTTGCTTATTTCCTCCTCGAAGTACCCAGTAACCTGGCCATGCAAAAATATGGCGCGCGTATCTGGATCGCCAGGATCATGATCACGTGGGGGCTCATCTCTGCGGG
This sequence comes from Pseudomonas sp. R4-39-08, assembly GCF_003852275.1. NCBI lineage: Bacteria > Pseudomonadati > Pseudomonadota > Gammaproteobacteria > Pseudomonadales > Pseudomonadaceae > Pseudomonas > Pseudomonas sp. R4-39-08. The sequence goes on along the minus strand of NZ_CP027733.1, from coordinate 2,205,737 downwards.
TACAGCGTTCGTGCAGGGCGCCCATTCGCTGTATGTGATGCGATTTCTGCTCGGCGCCGCCGAGGCGGGCTTCTTCCCTGGCGTACTTCTTTACCTCACCTACTGGCTGCCCTCCGCTTATCGTGCACGGATGGTCGCGATCTTCATGGTGGCTATTCCTGCGGCCAACTTCATTGGCTCGCCACTGTCCGGCCTTTTGCTCAGCCTGGATGGCTGGATGGGGATGCGCGAGTGGCACTGGCTATTCATTCTAGAAGGCATACCCGCTGTATTGCTGGGACTTGCCTGCCTGTTTGTGCTGACGGATCGCCCCGAGCAAGCCAAGTGGCTCACTGATGAACAGCGTAGCTGGTTGGCTAAACGCCTGGCTGAAGAAGCCTCGAAAAAAACTGCAATCGGGCATATCTCCTTGTGGAAGCTGCTGCGCCATAAAGACATCTGGGTGCTCGCACTGATTTACTCGGGCGCGTCCGCCGCTGGCAGCACCATGAGCGTATGGGCCCCTCAGCTGCTCAAGACCTTCGGGTTGAGTTCCCTGGAGATTGGCCTGGTGAACGCCATTCCCTATGGCATCGCCTCGGTACTCATGATCTTTTGGGGACGCAGTTCCGATCGCACCGGGGAACGTCGCTGGCACACGGCAACGACCTTGTTGCTGATCGCGGCTGGGTTGCTCATGACGCTGTTCACCTCCTCGCTGATCGCGACCGTCATTATGCTCACCATGGTTCTGGTCGGGGCATACTCAATGAAAGGCCCATTCTGGGCACTGGTTTCCGGCTGGCTGTCATCCTCCACCGCCGCCGCAGGGCTCGCGGCAGTCGGCGCGATGGCCAACCTGATCGGTGGCGGCCTGATGGTGAATGCCTACGGTGCGATCCACGATGCAACCGGCAGTTATGCCCTGGCGCTCATGCCGCTGGCAGCCCTCTGCACATTGGCCGGAGTCATGGTTTTGGTGGTCGGTCGCAAGCGTCAGCGCGAACAAGCCGAGCTGGGCGCGTCCATGATCGCCAAGTAGATACTTCTTAATCAAGGCTACGATGCCAGCGCTTCCCTATCGGAGCGTTGGTATCGCGATGTAAAAATAATAACAAGAGGTTTTGCGATGCTTCTATCTCGTCGCCGCTTTCTGCAAGCAGGCAGTGCACTGGGCGCTGCTGCGTCCATGGGCGCTTTTGCAAACGTTCCTTTCAGCCAAGGGGATGAAAGGCCGAAGCTTACGCCACCGGCCGGCAGCGTGGATTGCCACATGCACCTGTATGACGGCCACTATCCCACTGCACCCAATGCAACCTTGTTCCCGCCCGATGCTTCACTGGAAGATTATCGTCAACTGCAAAAACGCCTGGGCATGAAAAGGATGGTTATCGTAACGCCATCCACGTATGGCACCGACAACCGCATTTTGCTCGATGGGTTGCTTCGCAGCCGCGGCGATGCACGCGGGGTCGCGGTTGTCGATGGCTCAATCACCGACAGGGAGTTGGCGCGCCTGGACAGCGCCGGCGTGCGCGGCATACGGTTTAATCTTAGTGTTGGCGGTGCGGCACTTAATGACCTGGAATCGCTTGCCTTGCGCGTGAATGAACTGGGCTGGAACGTTCAGATTGCACCCGGCCCGCTTCTGGTCGATCTGGAGCCCCGATTGGCGAAGCTTGCGGCAAAGGTGGTCATCGATCACATGGGACATGTGCCACAACCGGATGGACTGAACTCTGCCGCCTTCGCCTCGATCACCCGGCTGCTGAATAATGAAAAAACCTGGGTCAAACTGTCCGCCCCTTACTTGCGTTCAAAGACAGGGGCGCCGAGGTATGAAGACGTCAGCAAGGTAGCCAGCGCGCTGATCAAGCATAACGCCGAACGTATGCTGTGGGGGAGCGACTGGCCCCACCCGACACTTGCAATAGACCAGAAACCTGATGACGCTAATATCCTGGATCTGTTGGCGTTCTGGGCTCCGGACGCAGGTACACGCGAATTGATTCTGCGCGACAACCCCACCTCACTTTACGGCTTCTGACTCCACTCCGGCGGTTTGGCCGTCCGCCGGCTTTAGCCCCAGGCTGCGCATCAGGTCGCGCGCAGCCTCGAAGAAAATGTCCTTCAAGTTATCGGCGCACTCCTCTGTCAGTCGGCTGGCAGGCCCTGATATGACGAGCGCGCCCATCAACTCTTGCTGCCCCCCGTAGATCGGCAGCGCGATAGAGGACGCATGCGGATCCGTCGCACCGCGAGAATAGTAAGGCTTTTCCAGTGCAATGCCGACATGAAAAGGTGCCCGCAACGCCTGGGCTCCAGCTGCCTCGTCCATGGGACGCATATCGCCAGGCTGCATATTGAGTCGCAGGCGATGTGAAGAATTCACGCGGTACTGACACATCCGATAGGCGCCATGGCGAACATAGAAAGAAACGGTCTCACCCGTTTGACCGGAGAGGTGCAGCAGTCGCGGCATCACATGACGCTCAAGATCAAGCGACTCCTGATACACCGCGTTAAGCCTCATGACCTCGCTGGCCAACTGATAACGCCCGTCGGTCATCCGCGTGATGTAGCCTTGGTTTTCAAGCGAAACCATCAAGCGCATGATCGTGCTCTTGATGAGCCCCGTTCGTGCCACCAGCTCAACCAGACTCAACGCAGAATCGCCGATTCGAAATGCAGACAGAACGGTCAAGACTCGGTCAGCCGAAGCCACACCGTTCACCGCTGGACGCGGCCGCGCCTTTACCATCGAATATACCTCTATTGCTGGGCCCGTCTGAAAAACTGTCAGGGCAGGAAAATCCATTATCTTACAACGATAGTCTCCTCGCCATCCCCGTGACTATTGCGTAGCCAAGGGTGGGTTTGGTCGTACTGGAATAGTCGTTTGGGGAGAACACCCTGCTGCTGATCACCGCACTTCTGCGGGGCCTTCCGCTGACCACAGAGGGATTTTCCAGCCTTTGAACGCTGTGTAAATACCTATGCCGTGATGCGTGGGCCAGGTTGATCTTCGTCATCGGTGCGATGGTGAAGCGTCGCGGACGCATGACCGAGCGTTTAGTTGGAATACCGCCGTCAGTTGCCCTCCCCCAGGTACACCTCGCCAGCCGTTCCACTGAACAACCTGTCCTTCTGGTCGTCAGTGAAGTCGAAAACCACTCGCTTAAAGGCATTCCACAACACAAGGTAGCTGAACATCCCTTTATCCACCGGAAAATTGCTTTCGAACATGCAGCGCTCGACACCGAACGTTTCGATCGCATGCATCAGGTAGGGTCTCCAGAGTTGGGCAAGCTCAGAGGAGCCAGGAGGATCAAGCTGCGCATCCAGATCGAAACCTGCCACTCTCATGCCCAGACCGCCGAGTTTCATCCTTATGTTCGGATACCGCGCCAGCCGCACCAGCATAGAAGCCCAATGAACAAAGACCTCATCCCGTCTTCCAGCATAGGGGCCCGCGCCCAACGGCCCGCCCAAGTGATCCACAACAATGATGAGTTCAGGGAAAGCCTTCGCCAACTCTACGACCTCGTCCAACTGAGTGTGATAAGCCCATACATCGAGGCTGAGACCGTGTCGCGCCAAATGAGCGGCTCCCCGCCGAAACGCCGGCACTTGCAGCAAGCCGGGAGGCGCAGGTTTCGGGTTCGATACAAGCCGCTGATCAGCATGCCAGGCGGTGGTATTGCGTATACCCCGGAATCGATTTCCTGCTCTGTGCCGCATCAGCTCCAGGACTGGCGCGACATCATCACCCAATAAAAGATTTGCACCGCCGACAATGGCTGCACACATGCGTAAATCCCCCATCAGCCCACTCGCACTGTGCGCCGCAACGCCATTGGCGTACTCGACCTCACCCAAAGTCTGAACAGGTTCAGCGTCATCGACGGACAGCATCGAACGACACTGAATGTAAACCGACGCAACCACTCGATGTCCGCCGGTTACATCGGCCAAATAGTCTTCGGCCAAGTATCGCTGCCCAGGTCGTTCCCACAAATGATGGTGCGCATCGACAATAGAACGAGCAGGGTCGAGGATAGGTTCTTGCACCCGCGCAAGCCAATCCGGTCGTACAGGTGCATGGGGAGATTGCATGATCACTCCAGGACTGGACGTTTAGAATAACGGCAGTGTGTAGTTGACGATCAGGCGATTCTGATCACCATTACGCGCGGCCTCGCTGCGCGCCATACCGTTGCGCCAGGCGAACCCGACCCCTTTGAAGGTGCCCGTCTGTACAACATAGTCCAGCGACACGTCTCGCTCCCACTCTGACTGCTCCGCTCCACTTCCGGTTTGAATATGGTCCCCCTTGAGGTACATCACAGAGGCTTTAAGTCCTGGAACACCAGCAGCCGCAAAGTCGTAAGCGTATTGCGCAAATCCGGTGCGCTCACCCGCACGCGTAAAACTGAGCAGCATTTTGTCGGTCCACAGATACAGGCTGCTGCCTCCCGCGCCTTTATCGATGGAACCCTGGTTTATCTGAACGAAATTGCTGTTATCGGATACATCCTGATAGCCCAGCGTTACAGCGTGGCCACCCAGGCGATAGGTGAGTGCCGCGCTCCACAAACTGTTATCAACCTCGCCGTCCCCATCCGCCGTGTAGCCACTGGTCACGTAGCCTTGAGAGCGGCCGGCAGCGGTGCCATTGGCCCCGTCGGAGCGAGTACGGAAATAGCGCAGGTCAGTGGCCAGGGAACCCACATCGCCAAGACTCCAACTGTGGTTGAGCCCCAGAAAATTCTGCGTGTAATAGTCCTCGAGCTGCCCGGTGTAGTACTGGAGCGTGAGCGATTTATCAACGCGATAATCGACCCCGGCGAAGTAAAAACGGTTGCTTTGCTGGGTACCCCCACTCACAGCCAGCCCGGTGCGGTCAGTAGGGGCTCGCCCCGTTGCACGATCCAGCGCGCCACCCATCAATGTGAAGTCCTTGAGCTCCCTGGACTGTATCTGTACGCCCTGGAACGTTTGCGGCAACAGACGGCCGTCCGACGCCACAAGGACCGGAATCTTTGGCATCAACTGACCATACCGAAGCTCGGTTTCGCTCATTTTCAACTTGGCCGTCGCGCCAAACCGACTCCACTCATTTACAGCCCCGTCGCCATCGGACGGAATCATCGAACTGCCCGGATGACGCCCACGCCCGCTATCCAATGTAATGCCGAGCATACCCATGGCATCCACACCGAACCCTACAACGCCAGGTGTGTAACCGGAGCGATAGTCAAGCAGAAAGCCCTGGGCCCATTCCTCAATCATGGAAGGCTTGGCCGGTCCGTCCCGGTTGTCGCTGTTGAAGTAAAAGTTACGCATTGACATATCGGCGTGACTATCTCTAAGAAAGTCAGCATGTGCATGCACGCCAACAAGACCCCAACACAAGGCTACCGTCAGTCGAGAGAAGGTGATTACGGTTTTCAAGGCAAATGCTCCCAACGAGCGCCTGGTGGACGCCCGGAGTTAATTATTATGGCGTTATTGTTGATTAGCCCTGCATGCCCCAACGACGCACGGTGAGGACTTCGATACTGCGGAACACCAACCCTTCAACCACTAGGCCGATGACAATCACCATCAGTAAACCCGCGAATACGTTGGGGGTTTCCAATGCATTGCGATGCTGGAAAACATACCAGCCCAACCCGCCTGAATTGCCCGACACACCAAACACCAATTCCGCGGCAATCAGCGTACGCCAGGCAAACGCCCAACCAATCTTCAAGCCTGCAAGGATTGAAGGTACGGCCGCGGGAATCAGAATCCTGAGGACAAGGCCCAGACCACGCAGACCGTAATTTCGCCCAGCCATGCGCTGCGTTTGACTCACCGACTGAAACCCCGAATACGTATTGAGTGAGACGGCCCAGAGAACGGAGTGGACGATCACCAACATCAAGCTTTGAATCCCCAGGCCAAACCACAGCATGGCCAATGGAAGAATGGCGATGGCTGGCAAAGGGTTGAACATGGCCGTCAATGTCGCCAGCACGTCAGTACCCAGCCGAGTCGAGACCGCCAATGTGGTGAGCACAGCAGCCAGCGCAATAGCCAATGCGTAGCTGATCAACAGTACTTTGAGCGAACTGGCCACCGCCAAGGGCAACACCCCACTGGCCAAATCCTGCGCCATTGCGACAGCGGTCTCGCTGAATGTAGGAAACATGAGGGAATTACCCAGGTAGCGTGCATAGACCTCCCAAATCAACGCCAGCACCACCAATACCAGTGATCGTCGCACGCCAGCATTGGCGTAAAGACGCTCCACCAGCCCCAGGCGACGGGCAATATCACCGACCTGTCCGGTTCTGACAGGGGCATACTCGATATCTGGACGTGCTTGAATCACTTGCTTATTCATGAGCAGTCTCGCTGTGACCAAAGAGCATTCGATTGATACGCTGCTGAAATGCCCCGAAGGCTGGCGACCCCTGCTCGGCAAAGCCGAATGCACTTGCGTCGAGCTCGGCACGCACCTGTCCGGGATGCGGGGTCAGCACTAGAATCCGCGAACCCAGCACGATGGCCTCGTCAATGGAATGGGTAACGAACATCAGCGTGAAGGGCGCCTGCTCCCATAACGCCAAGAGTTCCTCCTGCATGCGCCGTCGAGTGAGCGCATCAAGCGCTGCAAACGGCTCGTCCATCAACAAGACGGCGGGCTCCATCGCCAGGGCTCGGGCAATAGCCACACGCTGCTTCATGCCTCCGGAGAGCTGATGCGGGTAGGCATCCTTGAATTTTTCAAGCCCCACCTTTATGGCTGCACGCGTGGCGCGCTCGACAATCTCATTGCGTGGAAAGCGGCCGGATACCCGAAGCGGGAACATGATGTTGTCAAGAACGGTCTTCCATGGCATCAGTTGATCGAACTCTTGAAACACCATCATCCGATCCGGACCGGGTTCGCGCACAACCTGTCCCTCCAGGCAGATCTGCCCGGCGGCGGGCTCGATGAACCCACCCACACTCTTGAGCAGGCTCGACTTACCGCAACCCGACGGTCCCAGCAGCACAAAACGATCATTGCGCTGCACATTAAAAGATACCCCATGAGTAGCCGTGATCAACTGTTCGCGCGTCTTGTACTGCAACGTTACGTTCTCGACGGTGAGCAGCGCGCGGGTCGCGACCTCAGGACGAGAAAGGGATGAGAGAGCCCCCATATCAGCTACCCTCCCCTTCGGATACTGGCGCGAAGAACACCTGTCGCCAGTCACTTGGAGCGGTTTTGAGCGCCCCCGAACGCACCATGAAGTCTGCCAGCGCCATGACGCCGTGAGGTTGCACCGACCACTCGCCACTCACTTGACGCAGCATCGCCTCCACTTGGTCAACTGAAAGACTTGAAGACTCACTGGCTAAAAACAGTTCTGCGGCCTTACGCGGCTCTTTACGGATGTAATCGTTGGCCTCGCTGATGGCGGCCACTACCGCAGCGCTAAGCTCTGGGTTTTTCTTGACGAAACGCCCGGTGCTGGTCAGCACGCCACTGGTCATTTGCAGGTTCAGTTCGGTGGAAAAGTCGAAAAGCTTGCTGACACGCGGGTCCTGGGAAAGCTGATAGCTATAAGGGTTTGGCCCGATGTAAGCCTTGACCCCTGTTCTATTAAGCAAGCTCGAGGTCGCATCGGGATGCGGCAGACTTACCATGAGGTTGTCCAATCGGTGCACCCCATCGGGGCCGAATTGGCGCTCCGCAGCCATTTGCAGCAACAGTGCCTGCTGACCGCTTGGAGAGCTGACCGCGATCTTGTCGTCGGGCTTGAAGTCCGCAATGGACTTGATAGAAGGATCATTGACGAAAAGACCGTTGTCACCCGCCACAAGGCCACAGAGCACGCGGACATCCAGTGAAGTACGGGTCTTGCTCCAAGCCACCAGAGTCCCTGAAAGGCCATAACCTCCGATGTCCACATTGCCGCTGAGCAAGGCATCATTGATAGCTGGCGAACCGCTGATGCGTTTGATTTCAAAGGTGGTTTGCGCTTGACCATGGGCTTTGGCATGGGCCTGGAACATACCCAGCTTGTCGGCGACCGTGACCGGGAGGTAGGCATAGCCGTACTGGATGGCGAGCGTGACTTTATCCTGCTCGGTTTGAGCGCATGCGGGGCCAGCTAAAAGCGCGCAAGTGATGGAGGCGAAGCAAGCGGATAACGCAGGGCGACAACCCTTTTTCCGGAACGAACGGAGCATACGGACGACCTCATTATTTTTGTTTTTTTGAAATGCCATTTCTTTTTATATGGCACACAAAGCGAACTCGTCGTCAAGCTCGTGGATTTACCTGATCTAAATTCTATTTTTTAGACATAGACAGATCGCCTTTCGTCAGAAATTGTTTTATTTTGAAACGACATTGCATTAAACAAGATTAATAACAATTCATGGGCGACCACGCCCATCCCGCCGCCAGGAGCGAAAATGAGTTTTTTTGCCGCCCCACCGACCCTCCAGACCAGCGTGTTCACGCGTCTGCCGGACCACTTTCGCAACGCACGTCCCTCGGCCTGGGCGAATGCCAACCGCCAAGGTCGAGCAATAGATTCGTTTCTGGAAGGGCCGTCGTTTGATCGAGAAGGTCGCCTGTATGTGACCGATATCCCCAACGGGCGCATCTTCAGGGTTTCCCCTCTCGGCGAATGGGAACTGGTATGCACTTATGACGGGTGGCCGAACGGCCTGAAAATCCACCAGGACGGGCGCATCTTCATCACGGATTACAAGCACGGGATCATGGTGCTCGATCCGACAACCGGCGATATTCAGCCATTTCTGGCGTCGGCGGGGTCCGAAGGGTTCAAGGGCGTGAATGACCTCGTCTTCGCGCCGAATGGTGACCTGTACTTCACCGATCAAGGCCAAACCGGCCTGCAGGATGCGAGCGGTCGGGTTTACAAACTCGACATCAATGGCAACCTGACTTGCCTGCTCAATACCGTCCCGAGCCCCAACGGCATCGTCTACGACCCCAACCTGAATCACCTGCTGATTGCAGTCACTCGCGCCCAACAGATTTGGCGTATCCCGCTTGGCAACGGATCAATCGTTGGCAAGGTCGGGGGCTTCGCCCAGTTGCACGGAGGCCTCGGCGGCCCCGATGGGCTGGCGCTTGATGCAGAAAGCAATCTCTACATTGCGCACACGGGCTTCGGTTCCGTCTGGAAACTTTCGAAAGTGGCAGAACCGCTGCAACGCATCGTTTCTTGCGCGGGCATCAGCAATACCAACCTGGCGTTTGGTGGCGAGGACGGTCAGACGCTGTTCATTGTCGAGTCCGAAACCGGGAGCATTCTGCAAGTCGAAACCGCCGCACCCGGATTGCCGATGTACTCCCATGCCTGAATCCGCAGTGCAGTTCACACAACAACTATAAGAGACGTGACAACATGACTTACGACAATCAGAGCAACTCTGCGCCGCTTGATGACGCCGAGGGTGAGCGCCTGATGCGCCGCATCCTGTGGCGCGTCGTTCCGTTCATTTTTATCTGCTATGTCATCAGCTATCTCGACCGCACAAACGTAGGGTTCGCGGCGATCAGCATGAACAAGGATCTAGGGCTGACCGCAACGATGTTTGGATGGGCCGCCGGTCTATTCTTCTTTGGCTATTTCATTTTTGAAATCCCCAGCAACCTCCTGATGCAACGCTTTGGCGCGCGGATATGGATTGCTCGCATCATGATTACCTGGGGCCTCATTTCCATGGCTACGGCGTTCGCTACCGGCCCAATCAGCTTCAGCATTGCACGCTTCCTGCTGGGGGTTGCCGAGGCCGGATTCACCCCAGGGGTTTATCTGTACTTCACCTACTGGTTCCCGGGTAAGTGGCGCGCCAAGGCGACCGCCGCATTCCTGCTCGGCATACCAGTGGCGAACATCGTCGGTTCACCGCTGTCGGGTTGGTTGCTCGAACAACACGGCGTTTTGGGGTTACAGAACTGGCAGCTACTGCTCATTACCGAAGCGCTGCCCGCTGTACTTCTGGGCATCGCGTGCCTCTTTTTGCTGGTAGACACTCCCTTGAAGGCTCGGTGGTTATCGGATCGCGAAAAAACCTGGCTCAACAATCGCCTGTCTGAAGAGCAAAAAGCAATTGGCGCCTCCCATGGCAACACGTTGCGGGCAGCCCTGACCAATCCGAAAGTATTCACGCTCGCGGCCATTAACTTCTGCTGCATCGTGGGCTCGGTCGGTATCGGTATCTGGCTCCCGCAAATCATCAAAAGCCTGGGCATCTCCAGTGGAGCTCTGGGTTTTGTCGTCGCCCTGCCCTACGTGGTAGGCGCAATCGCTGGCAGCTGCAAGGCCGTCGGACACCGCGTTGTCATTCACCAACGGGACGTGCGCGGTGTTGATGAGCAACGCACCGGGTTTCGTCCGTGCAATCTCGGCAATAACGATCAGATAACGGGTATGCGGCGTCAGCAGGCATCGCCGGCGCGCACCGCGCAATGCCGTATGCCAAAAGGCAGCCAAGCCCGCAACAGCCCACCACCAGGCACATCGGCCATGGCGTGCCGTCCGCTATGCGGCTGACCCACAGGCTCGCCAGCCCCCCGAAGGCGAACTGCATTGAGATCCCCAGTGCGACGCTTGCCCCCGCCTGCGTCGGGAACATATTCATCAGGCTTGCCGTGCAATTGGCCCCCAGCAACCCGGTGACACCCATGTACAGCATTAGGCACAACACGATACTGGTCAGGCCGACCCACTGCGTGTATCCCGCGACCATTAACGCTAGCCCCGCTCCACCCGCCACAACTGCGCCAAACCCCAGCATACGTGGTGGCCCCAGGCGATTGACCCAGTGGGCATTGATAAAGCTCACCATGATGATGCCTAAAATATTTAGGCCAAACAGCGCACTGAACGTGCGCGGCGACACACCGAAGTACTCCACGTACACAAAGGGCGAAGCGGTGATAAAGGCGAACACACCGCCAAACGTCAGTGACATACATAGGATCAATGCCACTGCCCGGGGTTGACGGAGAATACTCGGATAGGCCGCAAACGCCGCTTTCACAGAGGTGCTTCGAGCCTGCGGCGACAGGCTCTCTTCTAAGCCCACGCTGACCATCAGCAGGCACAGCCCACATAGTAGGAATAGCACGGCGAATATGGTGCGCCAACCATCGATCAGTACCAGCCAGGTGCCGACCATTGGTGCGACCAGCGTCGCCATCATCGTCAGCATTTGCATCCAGGACAGCACCTTCGCGGCCTGCGCCAGGCCGTACAGATCTCTGGCCACAGTCCTGGCCAGCACCATTGCACCGGCCCCGCCAAGCGCCTGGATAAAGCGCCAGGCGATGAGTTGCTCGATGTTTGCAGCAAACAGGCAACCCAGCGTCGCCAGACCGTACAGCACCAGGCTTCCCAGCAGCAACGGGCGCCGCCCATAGCGGTCCGACAGCGGACCATAAAACAACATGCCCAGGCACAAGCCAGCGAGGAAAATGCTAATCGTATATTGCACGTGAGCAGTGCTGCTCGACAGTTCAACAGCAATCCGCGGCAGGCTGGGCAGGTAGGTATCGATAGAAAAAGGCACGAAGGCCGTCAGCGAGGCCAGCAGAGCAACCAAGCGCAAAGTGGGCTTCATTCGGAGCGCGCAAGGCTTGCAAGAAAGTCTGCAACTAGCGCATTGAATACAGCACCTTGATCGTCGTGAACATAGTGACTGGCGTCGGCGACCTCCACCGTCCGCACGTGCGAGTTGCTGGCCCTCATCGCCTGCAGCGCCGTGGGGGGCAGAAAGTCCGAGCAGCTGCCGCGAATGAACAAGCTTGGGCAATCCAGCGCGCGCACCGCTGGCCACAAATCCGTCGGTTCGATACTCAGCCGTGCCTCGGCGATCCCCTGCTGATCATGGCGCCAGGCAATCACGCCGTCACACTTTTGCATCGAATATGTCAGCCTCGACGCTAGGCCCTGCTCCGATAAGCCCGGGCGTGAAGCCTTCCAGAATGCGCGGGCCGCCTCCCAACTGTCGAAGTGCAACGGCGTCTGGCCCATCTCGCGGCGAATACGCGCAGCGCCATCGCCTTGGCTTGAGGAGCCGGGGCCAATGTCCTCGATGATTAAGCCATCCAAACGACCCGGATGTTGCCGCGCATACTCGAGAGCGTTAGCCCCACCCAATGAGTGCCCCAGCAAGACAAAACGCTGCAGATCCACATGGGCGATCAGGTCCTCAAGATCCTCAACATAAGACTGCGTGTGGTAGCTCGCGGCCGGGGCCCAGTCACTCAGCCCGCGACCGCGCTGGTCGAGGGCGTAGATGCAATAACCACCCCCCAACGCCTCGACCAACGACTCCCAGGTCTGTGCATAGGCGCGCAAGCCATGCAACAGCACCAGCGGCACGCCGCTCGGGTCGCCCCAACGTAAAAAATGCAAACGCAAGCCGGCGCGATTGGTGAAAAAGCGGCTGTCTGGGGACATGATTTTGCTCCGTGAGTGCAGGGCCTGGATCGACTTAGAAACGATCGAAGCGATAAGGGCTGGGATCGATGATGGGCGCGTGCCCGCTGACAATATCCGCCGCCAGGTGACCCGCCGCCGGTGAAGTACCAAAGCCGTGCCCGGAAAAACCGGTGGCCACGGTCAGGCCGGGAATTTGCGCGACCGGGCCTATTACCGGGTTGGAATCCGGGGTCACATCGATGGTGCCTGCCCAGGCTTGAGCGATCCGGGCTTGCTCGAATACCGGCCAGGCCGCCTTGAGGTTGTTCATCGCATCATTGTTCAGCCGCGGGTTGGCGGCGGGGTCTTGCGTGCGTACACGCTCGAACGGGCTGATGCTGTCGGCCGACCAACGCCGGGGCAGCGCCAGGTCGTTGAAAAAATACTTGCCCAGCGACACGTTCAACACGCTGCGCTGCGCACGAAATTGCGGCATGTATTGCTTGGCAAGCAACAGGTGATCGAGGGTCAGGAAGGCGTCCAGCTTGCCACGCTGGGTAATGATGAAGCCGCCGTCCTTGTGTTTGCGAAACGAAAAGTCCGGCGCGCCCACGGCAATTTCAGTAGGGCCCTGCATCGGATGGGTACGCAACACCGAGCAGGTCAAGGCCAGCGTCGGCAAGGACACACCGAGGTTGCCCAAAAAACGCCGCGACCACATACCGCCGGCGAGCAATACCTGATCGCAGCGGATCTCGCCTTTTTCAGTAACCACGCCACTGACTTTGCCGGCAGACATCTGCAGCGTACGCACCGCACATTGCTCGATGATCACCACGCCCAGGGCCATGGCCGCCTTGGCAATCGCACTGCTGGCCAGGGTCGGCTCCGCACGCGCGTCGGACGGCGTGTAGATCCCGCCGGCCCAGTCGCCCTCGCCGCCCGGCACCAATTGTTCGATCTCGCGTTTGCTCAGCAATCGAGAATCAAGGGACAGATGCTCGACCGACTTGAGCCAACCTTCATGCATGGCCATTTGCGTGTCGTTGCGGGCGACAAACATGATGCCTTCTTGCCGATAGCCCACATCCGCGCCCACCCGCTCGGGCATTTGCGCCCACAAGCGGTCTGCGGCCAGGGCCAGCGGTATATCGTGCGCGTGCCGGCTGGTCTTGCGCACCCAGCCCAGGTTTCGCGAGGACTGCTCGCCGGCAATACGGCCTTTTTCCAGCACCACCACCGGAATATTGCGTTCGGCCAGCGTCAGTGCAGCCGTCAAGCCGATGATGCCGCCGCCGATAATGACGACGCAGGTCGCAGTGGGAAACACGGTGGACGTATCCACGGGCGCAATCGTCGGGGCCATGATCAAGACTCGATAAGCAATTAAGGTCAGCCGCGCACGCGCACAGCCACGTAACGGGTTACTGCGACAGGCGAATGACGTCGACTTGCGCCTTGGAAGCGTTGCGATAAGCCGTCACTTCCAATTCCACCTTGTAGACCGTCGAGCCCAGCGGCGGGCACGTAACGGTGCTGGCCGGATCGACGCCGCGAAACTTCTCGCCGATCAAGGCCATCACCGCCGGCACATCCTTGGGGTCTTGGATGAACACGCGCGAGCACACCACATCGGCCAGGCTGGCATCGACGGCGGCCAGCGCGGTTTCGATGTTGGCGAAGACCTGGTGCGCCTGCTCGAGGACGTCTTCCGGGATCAATTTGGTTTGAGGGTTACGGCCGGCGGTGTTGGAAACATAGATCCAGTTGTCCACCACCACCAGGCGCGAATAGCTGGCTTGGTCTTCAAACGGGGAACCGGTCTTGAGCTTGATGATTTTTGTCATGTCGAAGGTCTCTTCAGTTGTATAGGAAATGGCTCAGCGCAGCTCCGGGGTTTCCCACAGATTCAGTTTCACGCCGATGCCTCTTTCGATTGCATTGCGGTACACCACGGTGCCCCAGGCCACGTCTTCCACGGGCATGCCGCCGACCGACATGATGATGATTTCTTCATCGTTCCTGCGCCCTGGGGCATCGCCGGCAATGATCTTGCCGATGTCTTCAAGCTGTTCGGGTTGCATCGTGCCTTCGGCGATCATGTCCATGAAACGCACCCCGATCACCGGCACGCAGTGGTGGGCAGGCTTGGGCAATTCTTCGAACCAGGCTTCGTAGAGGCCGGTGTTGTCCAGCACCTTGCGCACGTCGGCACGCTCCATCCCTTCATCCAGGGAGCAGGATGCCGGCATCGCCATGAAGGCCCCCGGTTTGACCCACTCGCGTTTAACGATTGGGTAGATTGAGGGGTCGCCCGTCTTACCGGAGCTACAATAAGTAACAAGGTCGGAATCACGGACCACTTCTTCGAGGCTATCGACCACTTTAATCGTGGTTACCTGGGGGTAGGTTTCCTTCACCCAGGCGATAAAATCGTTCAGGCTTTTCTCGCCTCGGCCCTTGATCTTTAACGTATCGATTTGCGGGCAAACGGCGATGAATGCGGCGAGCGTGGTCTTGCCCATCACACCCGGGCCGAGCAGACCGACCACCGTTGAATCCTTGCGGGCCAGGTGCCGCGCGCCCACGCCGGGGATCGCGCCGGTGCGATAGGCCGACAGCAGGTTGGCGGACATATGCGCCAGCGGCGCGCCGGTGTCGGGGTCGTTGAGGGTGAACATCAGAATCGAGCGGGGCAGGCCTTTTTCGCGGTTGGCAATATTGGAGCCGTACCATTTGACGCCCGCAGTGCAGAAATTGCCGCCCAGGTAGGCCGGCATCGCCATCATGCGCCGGTCAGCGGTGGGCTTGGGCATGTTCGGGAACGGCGAATCCTTCGGGAATATCACAATGGCGCCGTGGGAATCATTGTTCGGCCCGGCCATGCGATAGTCGCCGCTATACAGCAGGCCGAACATCTCTTCCATGGTGTTCACACAGGCGAGCATGTCGGTCACGCCAGCGCGGATCATGTCCTGCTCGGACAGGTAGATGAAGTCTATTTTTTTAGTAATGGACATAATTATTCTCGGACTGGAGGTAATATCGCTGCGGTAGGCGCTGCTCCCACGCTATCGACCTTGAGTATCAGCGGGCGAATTTCGGCGGTATTGTAAATTTCGGACATCACGGTGCATTCCGCGCGCACGTACTGGCGCGATAAATGCGTGATTATTCCCGGATGTCTCC
Source organism: Pseudomonas sp. R4-39-08 (assembly GCF_003852275.1). Lineage (NCBI taxonomy): Bacteria > Pseudomonadati > Pseudomonadota > Gammaproteobacteria > Pseudomonadales > Pseudomonadaceae > Pseudomonas > Pseudomonas sp. R4-39-08. The sequence goes on along the minus strand of NZ_CP027733.1, from coordinate 2,190,123 downwards.
ACTTGAAGGTGCTATGATGGTCAACCTGTGCGCGCCGACGCTGCGGCACCACACCGCGTACGAACAACCCTGGTTCGTGCTCAACTCATCGCGGTATTCGGTAGTGCCTTCCGATCACCCGGCGATTTCGCATTTCTATGCCTTTGACGTTGCCGACTCGGCCGACCTGCTGGCGGTCCCGGATGGCTGTGTGGACATCGTGTTCGACTGTGATGCCACGCGCCCCACCGTGAGGATTTGTGGCACGCCGTTGGAGGCGCAGCGGGTCCAGTTGCTGCAGGGTCATCATTACTTCGGCGTGCGCTTTTCGCCGGGGGTGATTCCGGGTTTCATCAACGTCTTGGCCGAGGACCTGACCGAACAGGAATGGGACCTGCTGGAAGTGTCTGCATTTGCCCAGCGCATTTTCGAGAGCATCGTCCAGGCCCCGCAGTTGCAGGAGCAAATGAAGCTGTTCAACGACTACCTGATCCCGCGCTTGATGGGCAGGACCTCAAAGCTGACGGCCATGGTCATTCAACAGGCGCTCGCCCACCGCGGCGACCTGCGCATCCAACAGCTTGAACACCTCAGTGGCTACACCAGCCGTAGCATTCATCGCCAGTTCAGCCAGGACACTGGCCTGTCACCCAAGACCTTCTGCCGGATCATCCGCTGCCAGGCGGCTCTGGAAACCCTGAATACCCAGCACGATGTATCGTTTTCGGAACTCGCCCTGGACCTGGGCTTTTCCGATCAGTCGCACTTCCTGCGCGACTTCAAGAAACTGGTCAGTACAACGCCCTGCGAATACCAACGCACAATGCTGCGAAACGCCTATAACGAGCGCATCAGCTTCGCCTGAAACCCCGCCCTCCCTTCCCTCGCCGGGAAATTAAGTTTCGGTCTCCATCATTTCTCCATAAACCCTACGCTGAACGTGCATGCTGATGAGGCATCATCCAATCCGTTGCTGAAAAACTGCGCACCGTTGCAGCATTGAGCCACGGCATAGCACATCGACCGAGCAGACCATGACTGAATCATCCCTTGCATCGAGCGCCAACCAGGCGCTGATCCTGATCGCCGAAGACGAGCCGGAGATTGCCGATATCCTCGCGGCCTATCTCAAGCGCGCCGGCTTTAAAACCGTGCATGCGCAGGACGGGCGGCGCGCGCTTGAGCTGCATCAGGCGCTCAAGCCCGATCTGGTGCTGCTCGATGTGCTGATGCCGAAGCTGGACGGCTGGATGGTGCTGGCGGAAGTTCGTCATCGCGGCAACACGCCGGTGATCATGCTGACGGCCCAGGATCAGGACATGGACAAGCTCATGGGGCTGCGCATAGGCGCCGATGACTACATCGTCAAACCCTTCAACCCGGCGGAGGTCATCGCCAGGGTCCAGGCAGTACTGCGCCGATGCGCCGATCAGGGACATGGCAGCGGCCACAGTGTGCTGCGCGTCGGCCCATTCGAGATCGACATCGACAACCATGAGGTAAGCGTGCGCATCGGCACGCAAAAACAGCCGTTGCAACTGACGGTGACCGAATTCAGGTTGCTCGCGCAGTTGGCAAAGTCGCCGCGTCGAGTGTTCAGCCGCGCCGAACTGCTGGTGCTCTGCTCACCTGAGAGCGACAGCCTGGAGCGTACGGTCGACAGCCATATCAGCAAATTGCGCCGCAAGATCGAAGACCTCGGCATGCGCGGCGTGCCGGCCAGCATCCGGGGCGTCGGCTACCGGTTCGGGAGCCAGGCATGAACGTCAGCAACAGCATGAGCCGGCAGATCATCTTGTCGATGACCGCCGTGGTGCTGTGTGTAATCGCACTCGCGGTCGTCGGCACCTATGTGTTCTATGCATTGCTTTGGACCCTGTCGCCCCCGACGCAGCTGGAGCTGGAGGCGGATGAATGGTTGCCCAGTGGCGTAGAATGGGCCTGGATGAGCTTGATTACCTGCGTCAGCCTGGGCGTCGGCGTGGCGGTGGCCGTCAAATTGTCCCGACGCATTCTCATGCCGCTGAACTCGGTGGCGGCCAGTCTGCGCAGCCTGGCCGACGGCGACCTGGATGCACGGGCAGTGGCGCCAGACGTTTCTCCGGGCGAAGCTGCCCGCCTGGTGAATGACTTCAATAGCATGGCGAACCGATTGAAACGCATGGCCGAAGAACAAGCCTTCTGGAACGCCGCGATTGCCCATGAACTGCGCACCCCGCTGACCATCCTGCGCGGCCGTCTGCAAGGCCTGGCCGAGGGTGTATTCAAGCCTGACACTTCGCAGTTCTATAGTCTCCTCAGCCAGGTCGAAGGGTTGACGCGCCTGGTTGAAGATCTGCGCGTGGTGGGCATGGGGGATAACGGCTACCTGAAGCTGGAAATCAAGCATGTCGAGCTGGCCGACGCGCTGGAGGCCGAAGCGCGGTTGTTCGAACCCAGCCTGAACAGTGCCGGTTTCGTCCTGCTGCTGGACCTGCGCAAGGGCCCCGTGCACTGCGATCCCGCCCGCATCCGCCAGGCCTTGCTGGCACTGCTGGACAACATCCGCCGGCATGCCACGCCGGGCAACGTCAGCGTTCAGCTCGGCAGTGACGAGCGCGGCAATTTCCTGAGGGTCGCGGATGAGGGTCCGGGTGTCGACGAGCCGTTCGCCGCCCTTATTTTCGATGCGTTTCAGCGTGGCGACAGTTCGCGTTCCCGCGCCCAGGGCGGCAGTGGCCTGGGCCTGGCCGTGGTGCGTTCGATCGCGCTGGCCCATGGCGGCGCCGTGGCCTGTCGAACACTTGTAAATGGCGGCACTTTATTTGAACTCAGTTGGCCAACGGCAACCCTTTTGAATATCGAACCCTGACAACCTTGAAGCGAAGTTTGCTCTATTAACACCCACCAAGGTGATGGCATGCGTCTCCGTATCTCTTTATTCAAAAGAGCAATTAAATATCGCCACTTTGCCTTACTGGACCTACAAGGACGTTGTATCGCATTCATGAGTTGCGAAGAAATCCCCAACAGAGGTGAATGGATGGAAGTCGAAGCAGTCAATCTCGCCTGGCTCAATCAAACGCTGCCAGGCCTTGAACGCCGGGCAGCGATCAGCCACACCGTGTAATGCCTGGCACCCTTGTTTAACGTTCCAACGTGGATAACTGTTATGCCGACACTGCATTCAGCGCGGATGCCTATCGCCCTTAAACAACTGGAAGCGTCACTGACGCTCTACACATTCAAACTCAAAAAGGTGCAGCGCTTCTGTATTCCCCTGCAAAAGTACGCGCCTTCTTGTGTCTTGGCCCTGTGGCTGTTGGGCGTATGTGCATCGCTGATAACCCAATCCTATTATCACTGGCTGCTGACAGCGCCGACCATCTGCATCCTGATCACCCTGGAAATCATCATCGAAGAAGTCCAGATCGATCTGTTGTTGATGACCGACGAAGCGCGTCATCGGCTCGGCATCTCCCGCGACTTTCATCAACGCGCAACGCGCGACACAGGTGCACCATGGCATCCGTAACACCGCCGATTCTGCTCGAAGAAAGTAAAAAACTGGGACAGCAATCTGCCAGCCAGACCCTCAAGGCCATCGCCAGGGCCTATCCCGGTAAATTGTTCGGCACCTTATCGTTGGTCGCACTGGAAAATGCGCTGCTGCTGGCCTACCCGCTGTTCGCCGGGTTTGCCGTGGACTCGATCATCCGCGGCGATGCCGCCAGTGCATTGTGGTATGCCGCCGTGGTATTGGGCTTCTGGGTGGTTGGCGCGGCGCGGCGGGCGCTGGATACGCGCACCTTTACGCGCATCTACGCCGACCTTGCGGTACCGGTAATTCTCAACCAGCGCCTGCAACGCCACAGCACCTCCAAGGCGGCGGCGCGGGTGGTGCTGGCGCGCGACTTCGTCGACTTTTTTGAAAAGCACGTGCCGACAATCGCCACCGCGCTGGTGTCGATCGTCGGGGCGGCGGGCATGCTGTTGGTGATCGAGCCCTGGGTCGGCCTGGCCTGTCTGCTGGCGTTGCTGCTATGCGTCACGCTCATGCCGGGCTTCGCGCGGCGCAACCAACGCTTGCATGAGCGCTTGAACAATCGGCTGGAAAAGGAAATCGGCCTGGTGGAAACGGTCGGGGCGCATACCTTGCACCGCCACTATCAGGTGCTGTCGCGGCTGCGCATCGGGCTATCGGACCGTGAAGCAGTGGCGTTCCTGTCCATTGGCATTCTGGCGGCGCTGCTGTTCGTGGTCGCGATCACCCAACTGGCCTTGGCGCCAGCGGTGAAAGCCGGGCATATCTACGCGGTGATGACCTACCTGTGGACCTTCGTCAGTTGCCTGGATGAAGCGCCTTCGATGATCGACCAACTGGCGCGGCTCAAGGACATCGGCAAGCGGGTGGACCCAGGCCTGGCGGATTCAGCGCGGTGACCTGCGCGTTTCCGACGGCGATTCGCCGAACAGCTCGCGGTAATGCGTGGCGAAATGGCTCAGGTGAAAAAAACCCATGGCCACGGCGATTTCACCGACGTTTTTCTTGCTCGGGCAGGTTGCGATCAGGCGTCGCCTGACCGCGTTGAGACGCAAATTGCGCAAGTACTCTACTGGCCGCATACCGGTCACTGCCTGAAAACTGTTCTGCAGGGTTCTGCGACTGACGCGCAACTGCTCGCAAAGGTCCAGGATGCTCAGCGGGGTATCGCCACTAGCAATGATCAATTCCTGGCTGCGTCTGACCAAATAGGCGCTGACCGCGAAATTGCCACGCCGGCCACGCACTTCGTCGCCTGCGTGGGTGAACAGATCGAGGAACGCACCGAGCAGCTCATCTTCCAGGATTTTTTCCGACGCCGGGCTGATGGCGTCCGCGTGTTCCAGAAAGTGACGAAACAATAGGTGAATGCGCTGACGAATGCGCAGCAGTGACGGTTCATCCACGTTAAGCGCGGGCACGCTGGTCAAACGCTTGAGCTGATCATTGGATAACTCGAAAGCCGCCAGTTTGGCGAAACGCACGGCATCGACGTTGAATGCAAAAAAATGCGTGCCTTGCGGCGCATGCAGCACGAACTCTTCGGCATCACGCAGCAGCACCACGCTTTGCGCGCTTACCCGTTGCCCCTGGACCACCGGAGGGTTGCCCAGTGACATGGCTGCGCACAAGCGGCCCTGGGGCGAACGGCCATGCTGCACCACCCGCTTGTCCAGCACCTCCTGGAAGATCTGGAAGCGATCACCGGTCAGTTGCCGCAGCTCACTGGTCAGGCAGCCGCGACCGAGCTGGTCATAGACCTGCTGCCAACCCTGGATCGAGCCGGCGTGCTGTTGAGAGTCATTGAAGGTTCGGACTTCAGCGAGCATATTCGTCATTCCTCGGCGGCCGGGTTCTTGCTTTTGGCCTGAAGGTGGCTCAGTCATCCGTGACATCGGTTGGCGTTACACAGGCGCAACGTCCGCCTGGAAAACCAAAGCCAGTTCCGTGCCAAGCATGTGCAGATGATAAGTGCCTGGGTGAATATCCATCGGCGCCAGTAGCGCACCGGAAAGCACCACCTGCCCGGCCTCTACGCGATGACCATCGGCCAGCAAGCGCCGCACCAGCCAGCACAGGTTGAACAGGGGGCTGTCTTCTCGGTCCTGGGTATCGCCGCTGCCCAGATACACACCCTCATGCTCCAAGTGATACGCCACGCACGCATGCCGGACAGGATCGAACGGCACAGGCTGCCCTACACAGTACAGTGCCGCGGCGGCGTTATCGGCCAGGAACGCGCCAAGCCCGAAATGCCAGCCCTGCCAGCGACAGTCGGCGATCTCGAACGCCGGCGCCACCTCGGCGATGGCCGCCAGAATCTCCTCATCCCCGTAGTCGCCCGCTACCAGCGTGCGCCCGAACACAAACGCCAGTTCGACCTCAAGCTTGGGCTGAATCAACCGCTCAAATGACACCGTGCTGCCCGGCTCGACCTCCATGACCGCCGTGAGGCCGCCATACACCGGCTCGTCGAGGCCAAAGCGCGCTTGCGCCGCGCGGCCTGCAAAGGCGACCTTCCAACCGCTCAGCCGCTCGCCGCCGGCCTGGCGCCGTGCCAGCCCCTGAAGCTGCAGACCGTAGCCTTCCAGCCGGTCCAGCGCCTCGGGCGGCAACGGTGCAATGGGCTGGGCGGTGCGCCAGGCCTCGTACAGTTGGCCGAGCAGTGCGTTGGCGCCACTCATGAAAGTTGCTCCGCCAGTTTGCGCAGTACGCCATCAAGCCGCTCCGGAGTGGTAATCGCCGCGACAAATCGGTCCGGACGCACCACCACGATGCAGTCACGCACCTTGGAGAACCATTCGCCCAGGCGGTTATCCACGTCCTCCACACTCACGGCGTCGCTGGCCGTCAACGGCTGGTTTCGGCCCACGCCGCTGCGCGACCGGTTGACCTGGATGAAACAGGTGCCCCAACGTGCCCAATAATCCGCCATCGGTTCGCTGAGGTGCTCGCGCGGATTCACGCGGTAACCCAGCACGGCATAGCTGTTGCCGAGGACTTCGTCCAGGCGCCGGCGCTGACCTTGCGCATCTTCGATATTCGGTTGGATGAACAGTTGCCCGACTAGATCATCCTCACGCAATTCGGCCCGCTCGTGATAGACCAGCCCTTTGGTGATGGTCGCCTTGGGTTTGAACTTGAACTCCAGCAAGTGCGAACGCAGGTTGTCGACGCTGTTGACTGCCTGGAACAGCCAGTCGCGCACGCCTGCCATCAGCGGGTTGGTCAAGCCAAGGACGGCGCCCATATTGTCGGCCAGGGCTACCAGTTCAGTGGCGTGACCACGGCGTTCCTGGTCGTAACTGGCCAGGATCGAGGGCGCCGCACGCCCCTGGATAATCGCCGCGAGCTTCCAGGCCACGTTGGCCACATCGCGCAGGCCGGAATTAAGGCCTTGCCCGGCCCAGGGCGGAGAAATATGCGCCGCATCACCCACCAGCGCCACACGCCCTTCGACAAAGCGCGCCGCGACGCGCGAGTGGTGGGTATAGGCACGAATGCGAATGACATTGAGGTCGTTTACGGCATCGCCGATATGCCCGTGGATCAGCTTGCGAATCGTTGCCTCTTCGCACATTTTCGCTTCGTCCTCGCCCTCCATCAGCATGAATTCCCAGCGCCGCTGCTGGTACGGCAAATAGATGCACACGAAAGGCCGCTGCGGATCGGCATGCAACGCGGTGTAGGGTGCGTCCAGCGTGTCGTTGGCTGTATCGACCACCACCCATTTGCGTGGATGGGTCAGCCCCAGCAGTTCGATACCGAGTTTTTTACGCACCGTGGAGCGACCGCCGTCGGCACCGATCACGTAGTCGGCTTGAAGCTGGTAGGTCTCGCCGTCGGCACCGCGCACCTGCAGGGTCACGCCCTGATCGTCCTGCGCAAGTTCGAGCAGTTCGTGGCCCTGGCGCAACTCGACGCTGGCGCGCTGCCCGAGATGCTCACGCAAGGTGCCTTCGAGCAGTTGCTGCATGAAAATATTGCGCATCGGCCAGCCGTAGTGGGCAGCACTTGGCTTGACCTCGGCGAAACACACGCCGCGCGCGTTGTAGTAGCGCAGCGGCACATCGCAAATCATGTCGCGTACCGCCAGTTCGGCGATACCGATGCCCTGCAACACACGCAATGCCTCATCGTCCATGCCCACGGCACGGGGATAAGGCAGGATGCCGTCGGCCAGTTCAAGGACGATGCAGTCGATACCGTACATTCCCATATAGTGCGCGGCCGTGATGCCATTGGGGCCACCGCCCACGATGACAACCTGGGTCTTCTCCTGCTTCATCGCTATTCACCGCTTTCTTGTTGTGGTTTTGATCCAATACTGCTTGATGCTGCGCCTTTATCAGTGCAGCCCGTCAATACCTTTTACATCCTCGGCCTTCAGGCCGCCCAACCGCGCATGCAAACGGCCGCGGGTGGCGAACGCCCAAATCACCACTACCTCATCAGCCGAAGGGCCGTCACCGAACGTCAGGGAGAAGCTGTCGTAATGCGAACGCACGTACAGCGCGTCTTTGTGGGCCAGCGGTACGTCGATGGTCGAACCCGGCCCGCCGCGTTTGCCGGTCGAGGGCACCCACGACTTGCCACCGCCCAGGGCGACGCGGATCGGATCGGCGGCCGGGTTGGTGAGGAACGCGTTGCCGTGCTCGTATTCTCCCGCGCTGCCCACCAGGATGGCCTTGCCATAGCTGACAATTTCATGTGCGCCGGCCAATGCCTTGATGCGCCGGCCGAACTCTTCGCCCAGCAGCGGCGACGGCTCAGTCAATTGCGAGAGGTCCTCGCTGTAGCGCCCGGCATAAGGGTTGGCGATCACGGCAGCCACGGCGTATTTGAACAGCGGCTCGCCATCGGCCAGTTGGCCACTTTCGTTGGCCAGGGTTTCTTCGATGAAGCTGTACCATTTGCGGATGTGATAGCTGGCAAAATTCGCGGTTTTCATCAGGTGAACCTCGGTTCAAATCGGGTCAAGGGGGTCAAGGGGGTCAAGCGTGATGTTGCGACTCGGCGCACGGGCGGCCTTGAAGCGGGCCTTGCCGCACGCATCGTCATGCTCTGTCTCGAGAAAGAATTCCATGCGATTGCAATCGGGGTCGTTGAAATACAGGCCGTTGCCGATTTCATGATCGGTAATTTTCACCACCTCCACCCCCTTCTTCAGCAACATGCCGTAGAGCTGGCGCAAGGTGGTCATGTCACCTTCGATTTCCAATCCGTAGTGCTGCAGGCCCAGGCCGCCCTGATGGGCGCCCGGTTCTGCACGAATCAAGGCGATGTCGTGATGTTTGGTGCCAAACGCCATCATGACCCAGCTTTCGCCCCGGGCACTTTCGTGCATGCCCAGGATGTCGGCATACCAGCGCGCCGACACATCAGGATCACTCACAAATAGCGATAAGTGAGTCCGAAGGATTTTGACTTTCATCACCGATTTCCTCAGTTTTTCTTGACGATGGATTGATGCCCGGCCTTGATCTGCGCCACGGCAGGCGTCCAGAGCACATCCGCGATCTCACTGAATTCACGCCAGTGCTTCTGCCAGCCGTCCCCGCCATTGTCAGAAGTGAACAAGTGCCCATACTTGGTGCCCGCCACGATCTGGCGCGGGTTGGCCGGGTTGAAGGCAATGGCCCAGACGCAGGAGTTGGGTTGCTGCGGCAGCGGCAATACCTCCCAACTGAGGGCGGCGTTACGGGAAATCAGGATTTTGCTGGTGGTGCCGGGAGTGCCGTCGGAAATGCTCAGGTACAGCGTGTCCTCGGTGCCCGGCGGCGCGTTCATGGCGCGTATGTAGTACAGGCCGAACGCTTCCCGGCCAACAATGCCGGTCCAGGTCAAGCCTTCATCAAGGCTGCGGTAGACCGCGTTGACGCACACCACCACGATGACTTTTTCGCCATGGTTGGGCAGCACCAGGATGTTGTGGATATCCGAGTTGAAGTCCCACAGCAGGCGGTCATCAACCCGAGTCCAGCTGTCGCCACCGTCGCGGGAATGGAACAGCCCACCCTCCTCCAGGCCGAACCACACCTGATTGCGGTCGGTGGGGTCGTAGGCGAAGGCCAGCAAACGTGGGCGACTGACGCCGTCGCAGAATTCCGGGATCTCCACCGGCGCGCGATCCCAGCTCAGGCCGCCGTCCAGGGTGCGCCACAGCACAGCGCGCGAGGGCGCACCGGTACCGACAAAGATCCGCTGGGCATCCTGCGGGTCCACCGCGACCTTCCACACCGTCTCGCCGTTGAACGGCGAATCGACGCGCTGCCAGTGCCCACCGGTGTCGTGGCTGACACACAAGCCCACGTCGGTGCCGGCATAGATTCGCTCGGGCGTGTCGGGATGCACGCTCAAGGAGCGGGTGATCGCGTCGAATTCCAGGTCTTGCCCCAGGCCCAGACGATGCCAGGTCTTGCCATCGTCGGCACTGCGAATCACCGCCTGCCCGACGGTGGCGACTAAAAGGGTTCCGTTACTCATCTCTGATACTCCTCAGATATAGATGCCACGGGTCAAACCACCGTCGATGCCGATGGACTCACCGGTTACCGCGCCAGCCTTCGGCGACGCCAGGAAGCCGATCAGCCAGCCCATTTCGATCGGTGCCAGGGTGCGGCGAATCGGCGTCGCGTCGATGTAGGCCTGTTCAACCTGTTCCGCGGTCTTGCCTTGCTTGACCGCTTCGCGCTCGTACAGCTCCTGGATATGCGGGGTATCCACCACGCCGGGGTGAATCAGGTTGACCGTGATGCCCGACGGACCGAGCTGGTCGGACAGGGTTTTGGTCATGTGGGCAATCGCCAGGTTGCGCATGCCCGAGAGCACTTTGCTGCTGCGCCCGGTGAGCCCGCCGATGTTGATGATGCGACCGAAGCCGGCAGCCTTCATGTGCGGGGTCACGGCCTTGGCGCAACGGAAGTAGCCGATCACCTTGGTGTTGAGGTCCGACAGCAACTCCTCGTCGCCGGCGTGCTCGATGTCATTGCGTACCACACCAGACGGCGCGGCAGCACCGTTGACGAGGATGTCGATGCGGCCGAAATGCTTGTACGCCGCATCGACCATCTCCGACACGGCCTTCATGTCATTGGTGTCACAGAACAGCGGCAGCACTTCATTACCGGTCTGTGCCGTGATCTCTTCGGCAGCCAGTTGCAGGAACGCCATGCGCCGCGCGCAGATCACCACCTTGCAACCTTCCTCGGACAGAAAACGTGCGACTTCCTTGCCGATGCCCATGCCGCCGCCGGTCACAATTGCCACACGGCCTTTCAATTCCAGATCCATTGCCATTTCCTCTTGTGATTGTTCGATTCAGGCGAGATCGACGAAGACGCTTTTGGTCTCGGTGTAGGCGTCGATCACGTTCTTGCCCATTTCCCGGCCCCAGCCGGATTGCTTGTAGCCGCCGAACGGCGAGGCCGGATCGACCACGTTCCAACAATTGATCCATACCGAGCCGGCCTTGAGCTGCGCGGCCACGCGGTGCGCCGAGCGCAGGTCGCGGGTCCACAGGCCGGCGGCAAGGCCATAGGGCGAGTCGTTGGCGCGCAGCACCAGTTCGTCGATTTCGGTCCAGGCCATCACGGTCAGCACCGGGCCGAAGATTTCTTCGCGGGCCACGCAGGCGCGCTCGGCGCGGTCCAAAAACACGCTCGGAGCAATGAAGTGACCACGCTCCAGGTGTTCGGGACGGCCGCCGCCGCAGATCAGTTCGGCGCCCTCTTCCTGGCCCCGCTGGAGGTAACCCTTGACGGTGTTCAATTGCCGCGCGGACACCAGCGGGCCCATGCTGCTGGCCGGGTCCAGGCCATCGCCGAGTACGTGGGCGGCGGCATGACGCTGCAGTTCTTCGAGCACCTGATCAAGCACACTGGCATGCACATACAGGCGTGAACCGGCCGTGCACACCTGGCCCTGGTTGTAGAAAATCCCATCGGCGGCGCCCTTGGCGGCGCGCACGATGTCGGCGTCGGGCAAGATGATGTTCGGCGATTTGCCGCCCAGCTCCAGGGACACCTTTTTCATGTTGCCGGTGGCGGCCTGGGCGATCAGCCGACCGACCTGGGTCGAGCCGGTGAAGGCGATCTTGTCGACGTCCGGGTGCTGCGCCAGTGGCGCGCCGGTGTCGACGCCCAGGCCGGTGATCAGGTTGACCACGCCCGCCGGGAAGCCTGCCGCTTCAATCAGTTGCACCAGACGAATCGCCACCAGCGGCGTCTGCTCGGCGGGCTTGAGCACCGCCACGCAACCGGTGGCCAGCGCCGGACCGAGCTTCCACACGCACATGGTCAACGGGAAGTTCCACGGCACGATCAGCGCACACACGCCCACCGGCTCGCGCAGGGTGTAGTTGAGCATCGGCGCGCCGCTGGCCGGCGAGACGGGCAGCGTGCTGCCTTCGATCTTGGTGGGCCAGCCGGCGAAGTAGCGAATGATGTTCGCCGCGCTGGCCGCTTCACCGCGCGCATTGGCGATCGGCTTGCCGTTCTCCAGGGTGATCAGTTGCGCCAGCTCCTCGCGGTGCTGGTCCAACAGATCGGCGAGGCGAAACAGCAACAAACCGCGCTGCGCCGGTGACTGCAAGGCCCAGGCGCCGGTGAAGGCTGCGCGGGCAGCTGCCACGGCCGCATTCACATCGCGCTCATCGCCCTGGGCGACTTCAGTCAGGGTCTGTTCAGTGGCCGGATTTTCCACGGCAAAGCGACGACCGCCGGCGGCGTCCTGCCAGGTACCGCCGATAAACAGGCGGCCGGGCTGGTCCAGGAACGCCTGGACGGCAGGCAATAATTGGAGCAGGTTCATGGTCGACTCCTTCACAGCGCCATTTCGATCAGGCAAGGCCCGGCATTGGCGGCGGCGTTGGCCAGCGCCCGTTGCAATTCGGCGTTGGTGTGTACGGTGCAGGACGGCACGCCATACCCTTTGGCCAGGGCCTTCCAATCGATACGCGGACTGTCGAGTACGGTCAGCTTGAGCGCCTGCGGGTCGAGCTCGGTCATGCCGAAACGGCGCAGTTCGTTCTGCAGGATCGCGTAGCGGTGGTTGGCGGCAATCAGGATCACCACCGGCAATTGCTCGCGGGCGATGCTCCACAGGGTCTGAATGGTGTACTGGGCGCTGCCGTCCGATTGCAGGCAAAACACCCGGTTGCCAGGCTCGGCCAGTGCGGCGCCAAAACCCACCGGAATGCCCTGGCCGATGGCGCCACCGGTATTGGTCAATACACGGTGCCGCGCGGCACGGGCAGAAGCGGTGAAAAACGGATAGCCGCAGGTGCCGCCCTCCACCGAGACAATGCAGTCGTCCGGCAGCGCGGCGGCCAACACTTGCCCCACCGACTGCGGGCTCAAAGCCGCCTCGCCCGGCGGCAGCTGGATGTCCTGCGGCGTCGGTACATAGGCCGGCGCATCCAGCGCATCGGCCAGCGCGGTCAGCGCCCCGGCCACATCGTCGCCCACTTCGGCCAGCGACAGCAGACGCTCACGCTCAGCCAACCGTGACGGAATACCTTCGTAGCCGAAATAACTGATGGGCTCCACGACACCGGCGCACACAACCTTGTCGTATTGCTCGAGGATCTCAATTGCCACTTCCGGGAAATACGGCAAGCGATCCAGGTCGGGCAAGCCGCCGCCGCGGTAGCTCAGGCGCGGGAAAGTCTCGGCAAACATCCGCACGCCGGGCAGTTGCGCCAGGCGCCCCGCCGCTTCCAGGCCGGCCACTGACAAGCCTTGGTCACCGACGATGAAGACCAGGCGCTGGCCATCGCGCAGCGCCTGGGCCACGGCTTCGATACGGTCGCCGGCAAAGCGCCGGACCGGCGCACGTAGCGGGCTGAACTGCCCATTGTGGGTCGCCGTATTGGATTGCAGGTCCATGGGCAGGATCAAGCTGGCGATCTGGCCTTTGGCTTGCCAGGCGGCGCGCATGGCTTCCTGCAAGTCCTCGCCCACACCGGACGCGGTGCGCGAGGTGCGTACCCAACCGGAAACAGTACCGGCCAGGGCCTGGATGTCGCTGGCCAAAGGCGGGTCGTAATTGACGTGCCATGACGCGTGGTCGCCGATCACATTGACGATGGGCGTGTTGGCGCGCCGTGCGTTGTGCAGGTTGGCGATGCCGTTGGCAAAGCCCGGGCCCAGGTGCGTCAGGGTCATTGCCGGTTTGCCGGCGATACGACCGTAACCGTCCGCCGCGCCGGTGCACACCCCTTCGAACAACGACAACACCGGCTTGAGGGCGGGTGCACTGGCCATGGCGGCCACCAGCGGAATCTCGGTGGTTCCCGGGTTGGCGAAGCAGTATTCGATACCACTTGCCGCTGCCGCATTCACTATTAGTTGTGCGCCATTCATTGTCAGCCCTCTCACTTGAGCGTTTTCTTTGATGAGATTTATCACATATAAAGACACTCATAACAAGATTTAATTTAAGTTAAATCTCTTATTTTGAGATTATATGCAATTAATACGTTCTCAATATAGAGTGATGACGTGTGGGGGCGGGCTTGCTCGCGAAAGCGGCATGTCAGTCCACACAGCCGTCACTGAAGTACCGTTTTCGCGAGCAAGCCCCGCTCCACATTGGATCTGGGGCGTTTTCGCCTATAGTGCTTACCCGCACGCCTCCCCTTCTCTAGGAACGAAATGAGCAGTCTGAGTAAGTTGTTGAGTGTCCTGGACCTGTTCGGTCCACAGACGTTGAAGATCGACCCGGACACCATCGCCGAGCGCATGAGCCTGTCGCGCGCCACGGCGTATCGCTACGTCAAGGACCTGTGTGACGCCGGGCTGCTGACGCGCGTGGACGCCGGCAGTTACGGCCTGGGGCCCCGCGTGATCGAGCTGGACTGGATGATGCGCCAGTACGACCCCATCCTTCTCGCCGGGCGCGAACTGATGCATGAACTGTCGACGCAGACCGGCCTTGCGGTGTTCGCCAGCGTTTTCTATGACGGGCGCATCATCAACACCTACATCGCCGAACCGACTGACACTTACCACTTCTCCTTCGGGCGCGGGCACCCGCTGCCGTTTTTTCGCGGTGCGCAATCCAAGGTGTTAATCGCCTATCAGAAAGGTCGGCGCTTGCAACGCCTGTTCGAAGAACATATGGCCGGCGACCCGGAAAGTGCCTTTGACTGGGCAAGCTTTGCAAAGGCCACGAAGAAGATTCGCAAGGACGGCTATTGCCTGACCCACGATGAACTCAACCTGGGCCTGACCGGCATCGCGGCGCCGATCATCCAGCCGGATATGGACGAAGTGGTGGGCAGCTTATCCGCCGTCGGCAGTACTCAAAGCTTCAGGCTGCTGCGCCAGGAAACCGTGATCGAGATGGTGATGGACACCACGCGACGGATTGCCGAGAACATGCGCAATCAGCCGGGCGCCGCCGCGCCCTGAAGTTGAGGCGCGACAGCCAGGGTGGATCAGAACGGTACGGCGACGGTCACCTGGCTGTATAGGTTGGTGCCATTGCCGACAGCCTGGTTTCCGCCCGTAGTGGAGTCCTGTTTTGGCTTGTAGAGACCGATCAGCGGCGTGATGATCAAGTGTGGGTTGACGGCCCACTCGGCGTACAGGTCCAGCTCCCGCGCACTGAGATTCAGCGCATCGCTTTTGCGCAGCGTGTCGAAGTCGAAGTACAACGCACCCAGGGTCAGGTTTTCCAGCGGCGTGGCTTTGAGACCCACATGCTGGATGCGCGTGTTGCTGTTGAACGGCCCGGCATAGTTGCCGGCGACTTCGCCTTGCAGCCAGGTGCCGTAGCCGGAGCTCAGACCTGTAAACAGCGAATCCCATTTTTGTGAATAGCGGGCATAACGATAGGTAACCTTCGGTGCCCAGGCCACATCGGCAAAGGTATAACCGGCTTCGCCGTACCAGGCTTTTTCCGGTCCGCTGTCTTTGTCCTGCCAGGCGTATTCGAATGCCAGGCTGACGTTCGGCAGGCCCGCATCGCCTTCGCCGCGCACGCTATAGATATTCATACCCTTGCGCTGGCGCTGAAAATCACTCGCCCAGCGATCATTCACATCAATGCCACGCACCCAGGTCAACCCCAGGGTGCCGGGCTTGGTGGTGTAATCGAGCGTACCGGCGGCCACTTCGGTTTCAGCCTGGGCGCGGTTGTCGGACTTGAGCCACAACAGGCTGCCATGCAGGCCATCCTTGCCGCCCAAGCGCAGGAACGCGGTCTGATCGAAAGCATGGCGCGCCGCCAGGTAGTAAGCACCGCCCCGGTTCAGCTTGCCATCGGCCGGGCCCTTGCCCAGGTTCGGCCCGTCGTCGTTGATCAGGAAGCCACTGCCGAGCTTGACCACTTGGCGCCCACCGGAAATATCCACACCGTCCTGGCCCAATGCCGGGAACAGATCGCCGGAGCGCCACCCTAGGTAAGCGTCTTCGATTTTGGTGGTGCGTTCGGTGCCCAGAGTGTTGCCGGCCGGGTCGCCGTCGCCCCAAGTGGCGGAGCTGAGCAGGGCGAACGCACCATAGGCGGTGCCGTTGCCCGCCAGGGACTGGTCGCCGCTCAAGCCGTATTTGATAAAGCCTTCGCGCCAGGTTGAGCCACCCGACGTGCCGTCATAGTTCTTGCGGCTGTTGAACATACCGAATACGGCGGTCATGTCTGCGTTGAAATGGCGGCTCTCATCGCTGTACAGCTCGTAGGCCTGGGCCTGGCTGATGGCGCAGAGCGTCAGGGTACAGGCCAATGTACCGTTGAGAAATGAAGTGGAGGGATACCGCATGATCGAAGCTCCTTGAAGTGCGCCTTTAAAGGCTGTCTCAGGTAATTGGCATAACAGGGGCGCAGCCGCGCTGCGCCAGGTTCGCCGAGGCGTTACTCGCCCGCGCGCTTATTGACGAACAGCAACTGCTGGCCGGTGAACTCCAACAGACCTTCAAGGCCGAACTCGACGCCGAAGCCGGACATCTTGCTGCCGCCGAACGGCGTGTTCGGTTGGATCCGGGCGTGGCAGTTGACCCAGGCCACGCCGCTTTCCAAGCGACTGGCCAAGGCCTGGGCCTGTTCGACTTCCGGTCCCCATACCGAGCCGCCCAGGCCCATGTCACCGGCGTTGGCACGGCGCAGCACATCCTCGACGTCGCTGTAAGCGATCAGCGGCAGCACTGGTCCGAATTGCTCCTCGTCCACCAGACGCTGGCCGTCGGTCACATCCGCGACCAACGTAGGCGGATAAAAGAACCCAGGACGGTCCAGACGTGCGCCGCCGCACAACACCCGTGCGCCCTGGGCCCGTGCATCGGCGACCAAGGCTTCAACCAGTTGCAATTGATCGAGGTTCTGCACCGGCCCAAAGTTGACGCCGGGCTCCAAGCCATCACCCACCACCTGGCGTTCAGCAATTAGCGTGAGCGCATCGGCAAAGGCCTGGTACTGGGATTCGTGAATGTACAAACGCTTGAGCGCAGCGCAGGTCTGGCCCATGTTGAGGAAGGCGGCCTGAAAAATCTCCTCGGCCACCTCCTCCACCGGGGTGCTGGGCAATACGATCGCGGCGTCGTTGCCGCCCAGTTCAAGGGTCAGGCGCTTGAGATTGGTGGCCGCGCCGCGCATTACGCTCTGGCCGGTGGCGGTGGAACCGGTGAAGACAATTTTCTGGATCCCCGGGTGCGAGGTGATCGCACTGCCGAACCCCTGCTCGCCGGTCACGCAGTTGATCACACCGTTGGGCACATGCCGCGCAATGATTTCCACCAGGCGCAGGGTGCTCAGCGGCGTCAGGCTCGACGGTTTGCTGATCACGCAGTTGCCGGCGCGCAGTGCCGGCATGATGTGCCACACGGCGATCATGAACGGCCAGTTCCACGGAGTGATGGAAGCCACCACACCCAAGGGTTTGCGGTGCAGCTCAATGCGCTGGGTCGGGGTTTCTTCCACCAGTTCCACGCCAATCTGCTGTTCGGCGGCATAGCGGGTCCAGGCGGCGGCGCCCATGACTTCGGAAAATGCCAGCTCCAGCGGCTTACCTTGTTCGCGCACGATCAACCGGGCCAACTCATCGGCGCCCTGCTCGATATCCTCGGCAATCGCCAACAGACGCTCGCAGCGCTGAGCATGCGAAACATGACGCCATTCCTTGAAAGCCGCCTGGGCGGCGGCCACCGCATCGTCCAGTTGAGCCAGCGAGCCGGCCGGGCATTGGGCAAATGCGGCGCCGGTGGCCGGATTGATCACCTCGAACTGTCCGTTTTCACCGGCAACCTGAACCCCATTGATAAGCATCTTGTAGTGGTGCATGTGTCATCTTCCTTTAACGCTGGCGAGCCTTGCCGGACACCGGCAAGCGAACAGTCTATAGTGTGCAAGGTGCAGTGAGACGGTATCGCTCAATGCCTCAGAGTTTGTGGCTGCCCAGCGCCAGAAAACGCTGCGGCGATACCTTGCGCAGTCGCGCGGCGAGAAAAACCCCGCCCAGCAGCGCCGCTGGAATGACTGCGCATAAGGCGTAGGACAAGAGCTGGCTCGCGCCGGTAAGCACATCGAAATGCACCACCGCCAGCACCAGCACCATCAGCAAGGCCAGGCAGGAGAAAATCGGCAGAATACGCCCCCGCCAGATGCCGACGTTGAGTTCGGGATGCCGGTGGAAATACACACACACCGAGATCGAAGTCATCGCCATGAGCAAAATGACGCACAGCGTGGCGAGGTTGGAGAACCAGGCGAACAGTTGCAGGATCGGATCCGCATCCATGGCGGCGAAGATCAGCACCACGACTGCGGCGATCAGACTTTGCAACGCCGAACCCATATGCGGGCTTTGGTGCACACGGTGGGTGGTACCCAGCAAACTGTGCAGCAGACCGTCCCGGCCGATGGCGTAGAAATAGCGTGCCGCGGCGTTATGAAACGCCAGCAGCCCGGCGTAGATGCTGACCATGAACAGCACGCGGATAATTTGCGTCAGATAGGGGCCGACAAAGTGGTCCGACATGCCGTAGATGAAGGTGGTCGGGTCCTGCAAGGCTTGCAGCATCGGCACGATTTTATCCGATCCTACGCCCACCACCATCGACCAGACTGACAGCGCGTAGAACCCGCCGATCAGCAGCACGGAGCTGTAGGTGGCAATCGGAATGGTGCGGTGTGGGTTTTTCGCTTCTTCGCCGTAAATCGTAGTGGCCTCGAAGCCGATAAAGGCCGCGAAGCAGAACAGCAGGCCGATCGACGGAGTACCGCTGAACACGTGCCGGCTGGTGAAGGAGTCGAGATTGACACCGCTGTCGCCGCCGGTCTTGAGAATCGCGACATCCAGGGTCAGGATCGCCAGGTATTCGGCAATCACCACCACCGACAATACGCGGGCCGACAGATCGATCTTGCGATAGCCGAGGATCGCGATGCTGACCATCGCCATCAGCGAGTAGGACCACCAGGGCAACACCAAGCCGTACACGCTCTCCATGGTGCCACTGACCACACCACCGAACATGCCATAGAGGCCAACTTGCAGGATGTTATAGGCAAACATCGCCAGCACACCCGCCGCCCCTCCGGCCAGGCCACCCAAGCCACGCGAGGTAAAGGCGTAGAAACCACCGGCGTTGGTGACGTGGCGAGCCATGGTGGTGTAGCCGACCGAGAACGCCACCAGCACCAGCAAGGCGAGCAACAACAACGCCGGGGTACCGGCACCATTGCCCAGCATGATGCCAATCGGGAATCCTCCTGCGATGACGCTGAGCGGACTCGCCGCCGAAATCACGAAGAAGATGATAAAGCCGACACCCAAGGCGCCACGCTTGAGCTCCGTGGAGCTGTTGACCGGGATAGATAGACTCATGTTCTTAACCTTATTGTATGAGGCAGTCGCTGTGGTGTAGGTCCGATCAAGGCGCTATCGGTACCAGGTAGCGCTTTTGTTTTTGGGATTGCACGCTGTATTCGATGCTATGCCCCCCACGAACAACCCGCTATCCCAAATCGGTAACATCGCCGGTGTCACATCAGACCGACAGATACCGGCCTTCAGGACCGATTTGGGATAACGGAGCCCCTCTGCATTCAGGCATGCTAGGTCCAGCCCCCTATTCTGGATGCCAGCCATGCCCTTTACTGACTCCAAGCGCCGCTGGCTGATACTGGCCATAATCTCCAGCGCATTACTGCTTATCGTCATTGACATGACGGTGCTGTATACCGCCTTGCCCACACTGACACGAGAGCTAGGGGCCACGGCGTCACAAAAGCTCTGGATCATTAATATCTACGCGCTGGTCGCCGCCGGACTGTTGTTGGGCATGGGCACCCTCGGGGACCGCCTTGGGCACAAACGCCTGTTTATCGGTGGCCTGGGCGTTTTCGGCCTGTTCTCGCTGATCGCTGCATTCTCGCCGTCGGCCAGCGTATTGATCGGCGCCCGTGGTTTCCTCGCGGTCGGCGCAGCGATGATGATGCCCGCTACGTTGGCGCTGGTGCGTTTGACGTTTACCGACCCGCGCGAGCAAGCCATGGCGTTCGGTATCTGGGCCTCAGTAGCCTCCGGGGGCGCCGCATTCGGCCCCGTAGTGGGTGGGCTTTTGCTGGAGCATTTCTGGTGGGGCTCGGTGTTTCTCATCAATGTACCGATTGTGCTGCTGGCTCTGCTGCTCGCAGCGACAGTGATTCCCGATCACCCGGGGAATGCGCAAAGACGCTGGGACTGGCTGGGTTCGCTGCAGGTCATGATCGGCTTGATCAGCGTAGCTTATGCGGTCAAGGAACTGGGTAAACGGCACCCCTCCTTCGAAGCCATGCTGATTGCGCTCGTCTTGGGCACGTTATTTCTGACGCTTTTCATTCGACGTCAGCGGCGTGCCGATCAGCCGATGCTTGATCTGACGCTGTTCCGCGCGTCAGGCTTCAGAAATGCAGTGATTTCAGCAGTGGTATCAGCCGCCGCCTTGATCGGCATGGAACTGGTATTCAGCCAGCGCCTGCAACTGGTGCTGGGCCTGTCGCCGCTGGAGGCGGCGCTGTTCATCCTGCCGCTGCCGCTGGGTTCGTTCGTCGCCGGACCGCTTGCCGGGCATTACCTGCCGCGCCTGGGAGAGCAGCGTATGCTGTTCTGGACGCTGCTGCTCTCAGCCGCTGCGATGCTCACCTATTTGCTGGCGCACAACGCCGCAGCGCCAGTGCAGATCGTCAGCCTTGCGCTGCTGGGCTTTACGATGGGCGCAGCGCTGACCGCAGCGTCCAGCACGATCATGCTCAGCGTGCCCGCCGACAAAGCCGGCATGGCCGCCTCCCTTGAGGAAGTATCCTTTGAACTGGGCGGCGCCGCGGGCGTGACGCTGGCGGGCAGCCTGTTATCGGCAATCTACACGTACTCGGCGAGCCAGACGATTGCGCCATGGCTGGCCCTGAATCCCATGATCTTCGAGAGCCTCGACGATGCGCTGGTGGTTGCCGCGACGTCTTCGCCCGAACACGTCACGATGCTGACCGAGTTAGCCCGTGCGGCGTTCGACGCAGGTTTCGTCGCCGTGCTGGCGGCCTGTGCGGCATTGTTGCTAATGGCAGCGCTGCTGGTCAGGCCACGTAAACTGTTGTCATGAATAGGTGACAGCAGCCGATGTAGTGACACATCCAATAAAAAGTCGGTGGTCCCAAACCAACCGATGATCGATCAACACGCTGTTCACCTGTGAGATAGCCAAATGCTCGACGCCCTTTCCATCCGCTTGAAAATCGTCCTCTTGTCCGGTTTGTGCCTGCTTGGCGTGATCGGCCTGATCGTCGGCATGAACCTCTATCAGGGTAACCAGAACAACCGGTTGATCAGCACCTCGAGCAGCAGGATGCTGACCGAAAGCGGCGAAACCCTGCTGCTGGCCAGGGCCGCGGAGCAGGCAACGAACCTGCAAAGAGTCTTCGGCAATAGCCTGCAGATCATCAGCGCTTTTTCCGACCAGGCGGCCAACTTACGCACCATGGCCGCCCAGCGGGGGTTGGCGGCCGCTACATTGCGTGAGGAACTTAACCTGGCGCTCAAGACGACGTTCGAACGCAATCCGCAGGTTCTAGGGCTTTGGCTGGTTTACGAACCTGATGCGCTGGATGGAAAAGACCGTGAGTTCGCCAACGACGCCGCACGCGCCTCCAACGAAGATGGACGGTTTGCCAGCGCCTGGAATCGCGGCGCAGGCGAAGCGATGAATATCCTGATCCCTGAAAGCGACTTGCAGAAAACCGAACTGAGCATCAGCGGCACGCCTTATAACAGTTGGTACACCTGCCCACGAGATACCCGAAGCACTTGCCTGATGGCCCCTTATGCCGACACCCAGGCCGGACAGGTTCAACTGATGACCACGCTGTCGATGCCCCTGATCGCCGATGGCAAGGTCGTCGGCACCCTTGGGGTCGATCTCGCGCTCGGCGCTCTGCAAGCTGCCGCCAGCGATGCTCAGCGTACGCTGTTCAACGGTTCAGGGCGCATGCTGATTGTTTCCGACAGTGGTGTACTTGCCGCTTACAGCGCGGACGCGAGTCAGATCGGAAAAAACATCAGCGTTCCTTCGGCAGAGGATGGCAAAGCAGTGCTCACCGCATTGAAACAACAAAAGCCGGTAGTGCTGGCACGTGATGACCTGATTCGCGCTGTCTACCCCGTTGCGCCAATGCCCGAAGCGGCGGCGTGGGGAGTGGCTATCGACCTGCCGAAGGGCGTCCTGCTGGCGGACTCAATGAAGCTTCAGGCCTTGCTTGACCAGACGCAAACCCGCGACATACTGGAGTCGCTGCTGGTCGCCATCGGCGCAGGGTTGTTGGGCCTGCTACTAATCTGGTTCACCGCCTCCGGTGTGACACGCCCCATCAACAGTGTCGCTCGAATGCTCAAGGCGATTGCCAGCGGCGACGGCGACCTGACCCAGCGGTTGGATTACCGCAAGAAAGATGAACTGGGCGAACTGGTGAACTGGTTCAACCGGTTTCTCGACAAACTGCAACCCACCATCGCGCAGCTCAAGCAGAGCATCACCGCAGCGCGCGGCACCGCCGACCAGTCTTCGGAAATCGCGCGCCAGACCAGCGAAGGGATGCAGGTACAATTTCGCGAGATTGATCAATTGGCAACCGCTTCCCACGAAATGAGCGCTACTGCGCACGAAGTCGCCAACAGCGCGTCAAACGCAGCCCTGGCGGCCCGGGGCGCAGACCAGGCGTCCAAAGAAGGCATAACCATCATTGAGCGAAGCACCCGTGACATCAACGCGCTGGCCAGTGATGTCAGCAAGGCCGTAACTGAAGTCGAAGCTCTGGCGATCAACAGCGAACAGATCGGCTCGGTGCTGGAAGTGATCCGTAGCATCGCCGAACAGACCAATCTGCTCGCCCTCAACGCCGCGATCGAGGCCGCACGGGCCGGGGAAAGCGGCCGGGGTTTTGCGGTGGTTGCCGACGAAGTACGCAACCTTGCCAAGCGAACTCAGGATTCGGTAGAGGAAATCCGTTTGGTGATTGAGCGTATCCAGACCAGTACGCGTGGCGTAGTGGCAACCATGCACTCAAGCCAGACTCAAGCCCAGAGCAACGCCAGCCAGATCCATCAGGCCGTGGAGGCGCTCGGTAAAATCAGCAACGCGGTTACGGTCATCAATGACATGAACCTGCAGATTGCAAGCGCGGCGGAAGAGCAGAGCGCGGTGGCCGAGGAGGTCAATCGCAACGTCTCGACCATCCGCGGCGTGACCGAGACACTGACTGAACAGGCCGCCGAGTCGGCGCAGATCAGCAGTCAGCTCAACGAACGGGCCAACCAGCAAATGAAACTGATGGACCAGTTCCGCGCCTAGAACGTAGCGGGCATCGACCGCACTGCGCGGCCAGGCGTACGCTCAGCTCCACCGCCGCGCTGGTGTTCAGGCGCGCGCGCAGACGGGGATGGCAGCGCGAGGAGTGTGGGACGGCAACTCTGCAAACAGCGTCTGGTACTCTTCGGCAAAATGGCTGAGGTGGTAGAAACCCCATTGAGCGGCGACATCACCAATCGAAAGGTGGGACGCGAGGGTACACATCAGGGTGCGGCGCACACCGTTGAGCCGGACCGAGCGCAAGTAGTTCAGCGGCGTGGTCTCGGCTACCGAGCGGAAACTGTTTTGCACGGTGCGCCGACTTACCTGCAGGCGTTGGCACAACTCGTTAACGCTGGGCACGTTGATCATTTCGGCAGTCGTCAGCCGGTGGCATTTCTCGACAATGAAGCTGCGCGTGGAACTCGGACTGCGTTGCTGCTTGTCACAGGCCGGGTCGGTAAGCAATTGCAACAACTCACCGAGCAAGGCCCGTTCCAGCCCCTGCTCGCGCACGCTGTCGAGTTCGTCATCGATCTCAGCCAGGGAAAGCATCGCGAGCAATCGAAGCCGAGCCTGGGTGAAGCGCTGGGCGGACACTCGGATCACTGGCTGGCGCAGCAACCGAGTGATCTCACTGGCCGACGCCGTCTGCGCCAGCGCCTGTTCGAACCAATCGCGTTCGAAAGTGATGGACAGCAGCTCCATGCCCATCGGCATATGGAACATGAACTCCTCGCCCCCCTGCAGAAAGAACAGGCTGCTGTCATCCACTTCGCGCCCCTGCATGCGCGTCGAACCCGGCACGCTGATCGGCACGGCGAAGCACATCTTGCCGCGCGGCGCCACACCGCGCTGCACCACCCGCTGGTTGATCTGCTCGCGGAAAACGTGGCAACGCGCAGTGGTCAGCTGCATCAGCGAACTTTCGGCCAGACCGGCGGTTAACTGGCTGTAATCCTGGTTCCACTCCTGAACGGTGGCCGCATGGGCATGGATATCACGAAAATGGCTTATGTGGTGGTTTCTCATGATGTGCGAAAAGCCTCTGCCAATTTTTGTTTTTAGTTCGCATTCCTTTGCGATATTCGCACAAAGTTCAAATCCCGCGAAATTTCTTCTCAAATCCCCTTTGTCGAAAACTGCGGACGGCCGATTCATCTATTTGCCGATTCGGGCTAACGGTCAAGGACACTCCATGAGAATGATCCACACACTGAAACCGCTACCCCAGAGAGTGCGTCATGATCGAGTCCAAACTAGAATCCCTGCACTTCGCGGATGCCCCGCGAATTATTTCCAGCACCCTGCCCGGCCCCCTGACCCGCGAGGCCCTGGCGTTGTCGGCGAGCACCGAATCAATGGCGCGTGGCGGCGGCCGCATGCCTATCGCCATGGACCGCGCGTTCGGCGCGACCTTCAAGGATCCCGACGGCAACACCTTCATCGACCTGTCTGCGGGCGTAGGCGTCAGCAGCGTCGGTCGTTGCCACCCGAAAGTCGTGCAAGCCATCCGCGAACAGTCCGAAGTGCTGATGCATGCCCTGGAAATCAACAGCACCCGCCGCACCGAACTGGCCGCCAAGATGTCCGAGATCGCGCCCGACGGCCTGCGCGGCGACTGCATCACGTTCTTCACGCAAAGCGGCAGCGATGCGCTGGAAGCTGCGATCAAGTTCGCCAAACGCATTACCGGGCGCCACCAGATCCTCGCCTTCCACGGCGGCTACCACGGCGTGTGGAACGCCTCCGGCGCCCTGACCACCGGCACAGCCTACCGCAAGGGCTACGGCCCGATGATGGGCGGCGTGATTCACGCGCCCTACCCATACGCCTACCGCTTTCCCTTCGACACCAGGCAAAAAAGTGCCGAGCAAATTGCTGGCGACTATGTGGACTACCTGCTGAACAGTCCTTACACCGCCGCCGATGACGTGGCCGCGGTGATTGTGGAACCGGTGCAGGGCGAAGGCGGCTACGTGCCGCCCTCCCCCGAGTTCCTGCAACTGTTGCGCAAGGCCTGCGACCGCGCCGGCGCGTTGCTGATCGTTGACGAAGTACAGTCCGGTGCGGGCCGCACCGGCAAGATGTGGGCGGTCGAACACTCCGGTGTGAAACCCGACATGCTGACCTTCGGCAAGGGCATTGGCAGCGACTTGCCAATGGCCGGGTTGATCATGCGTTCGGACCTCGCCGCCCAGATTCCCGACGGCTCGATGCCTAATACCTTCGCCGCCAACTCGTTGTCTGCGGCCGTGGCGTTGACCAATATCAGTATCTTGCAGGACCCGGAACTCGGTCTGCTCGATCGCGCCCACACCCTGGGGCTGGAAGCGCAGGAACGTATCCGTGGGTTCAACAGCCCGTTCGTTGGCGAAGTCCGCGGCCGCGGTTTGATGATCGGTATCGAGCTGGTGGAAGACGCCGCCACCAAGACACCGCTCGAGGGCGCCAAGATTGGCCAACTCATGGGCTACCTGATGAACCATGGCGTACTGATGATCCCTTGCGGGCGCTACAGCAACGTGATGCGTGTGATGCCCTCGCTGACGATCACACGCTCGCTGTTCTTCAAGGCATTGGACATCTTTGGTGATGCGCTGGCTTCCCTCAAGGCATGAGGCGTGTCACCTCCGAACAATCACGCATGGACATCCACATGACTCAGCACCTGAACCACTTTATCCAGGGCGCGCCCTTCGAAGCCAGCGACGGCGCGCGCATCCCCCTTATCAATCCCGTGACCGAACAGGTGTACGGCAGTTGCGCAAGCGGCACCGCCGAGGATGTGGACCGGGCCGTGACAGCGGCGCGCGCCCAGCTGGAAGGTGGCGCCTGGAGCCGGCTTGACGGCGCCCAGCGCGGCCGGCTGTTATCGAAACTCGCTGACCTGGTGGAGCGCGACAGCGAATCACTGGCCGACATGGACGCCGACGCCATCGGCCGTTCACCGCTCGAACCGCGCCGGATGGACCTGCCCAACGCTATCGCCAACCTGCGCGCCGCCGCCGGCTGGGCCAACCAGCTTGAAGGACGCACCATTCCCACCGGCGGCTACTTCGGTCGCAAGACCCTCTCGTACACCGTACGCGAGCCAGTGGGAGTCGTGGGCGCCATCGTGCCGTGGAACTCACCGCTGATGATCACCGTGTGGAAGCTCGCCGCATTGCTGTCGGCGGGCTGCACCGTGGTTATCAAACCTTCGGAAGAAACCCCGCAATCGGCCCTGCATCTGGCGGCGCTGGCGCAGGAAGCGGGATTTCCTGACGGCGTGATTAACGTAGTCACCGGTTACGGTGCCCAGGTAGGCCGCGCCTTATGCGAACACCCGCATGTGGCCAAGATCAGTTTCACCGGCAGCCCCGAGGCTGGGCGTGAGATCCAGCGCACCGCGGGTGTGCTGTTCAAGCGTGTGGCACTCGAACTGGGCGGCAAAAGCCCGCAGATCGTGTTCGACGATGCGCCTTTCGATGAGGCGCTGTTCGGCTGCACCCTGGGCCTGTTCGCCAACCAGGGGCAGATCTGTGCAGCCGGCTCGCGCATCCTGGTCCAGCGCAGCCTCGCCGAGAGATTCGCTGGTGCACTGGCCGACGCCGCGCGCGCGGTCAAGGTCGGCGATCCTCGCCAGCCTGACGTGCAGATGGGGCCGGTGGCCAAGAAAGCGCAATTTGATCGCGTCAACCGTTACATCCAGCTCGGTATCGACCAAGGCGCCTCGCTGCTGGCCGGCGGCGTATCCACCCCTAACCAGGGCTGGTTCGTACGCCCAACGATTTTCGCCAATGCCCGCAATGACATGACGATCGCCCAGGACGAGATCTTCGGCCCTGTCGGCACGGTGATCACCTTCGACAGCGAAGAAGAAGCCGTGGCACTGGCTAACGACTCCGCCTACGGCCTGGCCGCCACGGTGTGGACCACCGACCTAGCGCGCGCGCACCGCGTGGCCGCAGCGGTAAAGGTCGGCGCCATCGGCGTCAACTGCTGGAGCCCGCTGGACGCCAACCTGCCGTGGGGCGGCGTCAAGGCCAGCGGCATCGGCCGCGAAGGCGGGCTGAGCGGCGCGCTGGTCTACACCGAGGAGAAAGTGATCACCGTGCTGCTGCCTGCCTGAGAGCAGTCACTGCACTTGCCATCCTCGCGGCCATGGCCGCGGAGGGTGGCATTCAATCGTGCGTTTTCAACGCCTTGATGATCAATGAAGAGACTGCGATGAACAACCAAACACAAACGGCAATCGATCGGTATCCCGTGTCCCTGCGCATCCTGCACTGGGTGCGTGCCGTCGTCATAGCCGGGCTGCTCTGGGCCGGCTGGCACATGACCGGGCTCGATGATGAAGTCGTGAGTAAATACACGCTCTACTACCCGTGGCACAAATCGTTCGGCGTGCTGGCGTTTCTGCTGGTGTTAGTACAGATCGCCTTGCGTGTTCGCACCCCCGCCCTTCCGCAGCCACCGCAAACACTGGCGGCGCATGAGCGTTTCCTCTCACGGTTTGTACAACGCTCCATGTACGTGCTGATCGTGGCCGTCCCGTTGATGGGGTACTCGATGTCAAGCACCTACACCATGAGCGACGGGGTATTCTTTTTCGGTGTGAACCTGCCGGAGCTGCTGACAAAGAATGACGATTGGTTTGTCGTGTTCCAATGGCTACACAAGGTACTGGCCTATACCTTGCTGGTGTTGATCGTGCTGCATATCGCGGGTGCGCTCAAGCACCGACTCTTCGACCGCGACCCTCGTAACAATGTGTTGCGCCGCATGCTATGAATTAATAACCTTCTCGATGCAAGCACAGGATGCGCCACCCCCCTGTAGAGCATGTAATAACAGTTGCTACCGGTCGGTGCCCTTAGATATCGGCCGAGGTGTAGCGCATAAGACATCCTCGCTGCAACTGTTCCAACTAACTTATACTTTCAAATCGGGATATAAAAACTGCGCCGGCAATATAATCAGTCAAATGGAATGACCTCACCGAGTCAACTTGAGTGAATCCGTCGCTGCAAATCAGCTATTAGCAGGTTCGCGATGTAAGAAGGTACTACGGGAGGCCCATCCATCCAGAAATGGAGGTCTACCAGTAGATGCCTACTAACTTTTCTAATCCGCAAACCAAGCTCTTCTATAGGCCCATAGAAGCGGCTCTGCGCTGGTGTAATCTTATTCATCATGAGTCTGAAATATTGAAAGCCGCTTGGCTGCAGCCAAATAACCTGCCTCAGCTGTTTTGTCGATGGCCAAGTCTTCAGGCAGCCGTAGAAAAGATCGGTGATGCTTTACGAAATGGAGAACTGCCTTATGGTTGCCTCGGCATTTCTGTTCCTTTGGGAAGCTATGTAGAGCCCTATCAGCTTACCATCCGCCATTCAGACTTACGCCGTTGGATGGAGATTCATTATCCCGACCATAAGCCCAGTTTTTTATTCGAGTCCGGTGAGGATGCACCTGCAAAGGTGAGCCTCGGAACTTTTCTCTCGTTGAAAGCAGATCGAGATGAGTTATCGAGAGCGTTCAAAGCGCAACAGCAGCTCATTCAAGAAATCTTGGGAGAACTCCAGTCGATTGGACTTGAGAGAGATGATCTCAAAGCCTTGGCCAAAACGAATGGTCAACTCAGCGAGCGCAGCGAACTGACCTATCACAACATCATTGGGGCATTGGTCAGCCTTCTCTTGGACCATTCGCCCGCCGGAAAACCTCTTTCGGTATTCACGAATCAAGCAGCCATCGTTGATGCCATTGTCGCTCGTCACAAAGATGTGCCCGGCCTCAGCAAGCGCACGCTGGATGAAAAGTTTGCCGTGGCCAATCGTAGCCTCAAAAAAAACAACTGATCCAGTCAATTGCGTTGCAATAGGCTTGATTGCAATGCAATGACTCATCCCGCCTTGTGCGATTCAATCCATGTCACTTCCCACCACGCGCCAATCGGCGCCAGGAGTGACTAGCATGTCCAACCAATCTGTCACCTCAGTTGAAGCACCTCAACCCCAACGCCACATCATGCGACGTGATGAGGTTGAACAAAAAACCGGCTTCAAACGTGCGCACATTTACAACCTGATGAAGGAAGGCAAGTTTCCGCGGGCGAAGCGTATCGGACTGCGCGCAGTTGGCTGGGACTCACTGGAAATCGAGCACTGGATTGCAGAACGCCTTTCGCAACAGGAGTGAGGGGATGCACGTGATATCGGTGGTTTCCACTAAGGGCGGGGTAGGTAAAACGACAGTAGCGGCCAATCTCGGTGGTCTGTTGGCCGATGCTGGCTTGCGCGTTCTGCTGTTGGATCTAGATAGCCAACCCACCCTATCCAGTTATTACTCATTGAGCCAAAAAGCTCATGCAGGTGCGTACGAACTCATTGCACTCAAGCTAACAATACCTGAGCGAATAATATCTAGGACTGCAGTCGTCGGTCTCGACCTGATTTTCTCCAACGACGATCAAGGTCGACTGAGCACCTTGTTGCTGCATGCCCCTGACGGACGACTACGCCTGCACAATTTGCTCAACGAGTTGTGTCTCAATTATGACCTGCTTTTGATCGATACTCAGGGAGCACGCAGTGTACTGCTGGAGATGGCCATCCTGGCCTCCGATCTCGCCCTCTCTCCCATCACGCCAGAAATGCTCGCTGCCCGCGAAATGCGCCGTGGCACCTTGAAGCTATTGAGTGAGCTCGAGCCGTTTCGCCACCTGGGCATCGACCCGCCGCCCTTACGGCTCTTACTGAACCAGGTAAACGTCAATCGAGTGGACACCCGGATGATCATCCGAAGCCTGCGCGAGACTTTCGCAGAGGCTACCAATATCTCGGTGCTAGACACCGTAATCCCGGACCGAGTGGCCTATCTCAATGCCGCCTCCCTCGGCTTACCGGTCCACCGAATAGATACACGCCCGTCGAGTAAACGTCGACGCTCGCAGTCTGCGCTAGAAATCATGCAGGCGCTGGCCATCGAATTATTTCCGGAATGGCGCGAAGCGATCTCATCGGTAATGAGGTGTGCGGAACCTCAATAAAACAAATTGCCCAATCAGCATTTCACCCAATTACTTTTGTTTGATCGACCTTGAAGCCAACAGGGCTTGGTAAGGAGTTTTCTAATGTTGGATCAGTTTCCTATCGTTGTTCAGCCTTCCATTCGACCCAGCGACGCGGCTTGCGAGGAGTACTGCACCGTGGTTTTTCATTTGCAAGGGGGGCGCTCGGCCATGGTGTGGTTCCTCGCAGAACTCTCCCAACATTTCGAAGGTTCAGGGACTGCCGAAATCGTGAAATTCGAGGTCGGTGACCATTTGCGTAGCCGGCGTTAATCGAGGCGGTTCCGATGAAGAAGCTCAGTCAGGAGGAAATCACCGACAAGCTGCGCCAGGACCACTTCACTCAAGGTCCTGGACTGGAGCGACTGTCCGATCCAGTCATCGACACTCCCATGTTGGTCACTCTGGAACAGTTACGTCCCTACGAACACAACCCACGCTTCATACGTAACCCGCTTTATGACGATATCAAGGCATCGATCCGTGAACGCGGGCTGGATCAACCGCCACCGATTACCCGCCGGCCGGGTGAAACCTCTTTCATCATCCGCAACGGCGGTAATACGCGCTTGGCAATTCTCGGCGAGCTGTGGCAGGAAACTCGCGACGAGCGTTTCTTTCGGATCCACTGCCTGTTCCGACCTTGGAGCAATGAAATCACCGCCCTACTCGGTCATTTGGCTGAAAGCGATCTGCACGGTCAACTCACGTTCATCGAACGGGCTCTGGCGGTAGCCAAACTCAAAACCATGCTTGAGTCGGATGGCCCAGAGCTCTCACAACGGGAGCTGGCTCGACGCCTTGCCGCTGGAGGCTATCCGATTTCGCAGTCGCATATCAGCCGCATGCTGGACACCCTCGAACACTTATTACCCGCCATTCCACAAACTCTGTATGCCGGATTGGGTAAGCCTCAGATAGAGCGTCTGATCGGTCTACGTAGTCAGGCTGAACGAACCTGGAACCGTTATCCAACTGCCACAGTTGCGTTTGCAGAGTTCTGGCTGGAAACCATGGGCTACTTCGATGGTGATCCTGACTCGTTTGATCTTGAGCAGATCCAGGACGAACTGCTCGAACGCATGAGCAGCTTGCTCGGACAGTCCTACCGTATGCTGGCCCTGGAGCTGAGCGATACCCAACGGGGCGCCCGCACGCCTGGGGCTATCGTCACCACGCCTTCAGAAAGCAGTCATCCGCCAAGCGAGCATGAAGCCGCGGCAGAACCGCCCTCCTCCGATGCGGAATCAAAATCAATCGAGGCCGAGAGCAGGATAGAGCCAATTTCAGAAGAACTGCTCGCAGAACCCGAAACAAATGCTTTACCAGCGGCCAGTCCTCGATCACGCGTTCAACAGATTCGTGAGCAAATCGATCGCGAGATAGCCACCGAAACGACGTCCCCAGTCGAAACCTGCCCAATCGACGACCTTTGGATCATCAAACCACTGATGGATACCCCCGAGCAACTGCGTTTAGCCATTGCCGGACTGGCTCGTGAAATGGCGGCCTATGCCGGAGATGCCGAGTGCATCATTGATCAAAAGCTTGGCTTGGGCTTCGCGTTGGACATTGAGCGACTCGATCTTTCAGCGCCTCGCTCGACCGGCGTTCACCTAATGCTCCTGGCCCTGCTACGTGCTCAAGACGAGGTGAACTGGGAAGATCGCAAGCAAATACCTTCCGCACTGTTCGGGCAACTGTTGTTAGGGGTCTATCAACTCCCTCTACCAGATCGACCAGTCACAGACGTGGGGCTGGAGCGACTGCCTGACAATCTGCTAATCAAACTGTTTCGCCTGATCCGCTTGGCCCGGAGACTAATCGACTTAACGCTCACCTCTGAAGAAAACTTACCGAAGGAGCTGAGATGAACCTGTCCTTCAATATGCTCAATCAAGCCATGCTAACCCAGGTACTGCACGAACTACGCCTGGGCAACCTGCAACGCTGCAAGGCACTTGGACTCAGTGAGGATGACATCTTCGTGCTGCAATCCTTACCACCGACCACGTTATCGCGCCTGGCCCATGCCACAGTCCCTTGGCTTGAGGTCAAGATTGACTCGCCAGTGCTGCATCGTTTGATTGAACAAGCTGAACGCGACGAACAGAACGAACGGTTGATCAACCGAGCGCTCAAACTCGGCGCCAGCAGCACCATTATGTACCAGTGTTTTGGCTTGGCGCATTCGGAAACAGCCATGCGCCGGCGTCTACTCAAGATAGAAACCCGTAAAGGCCGCCCCCAACATTTAAGCGAAGCGCAGGAGCATGCGTTGTGGCAACGTTGGCGACAAATACGAACAGAGGACGGCACCGAGGATAAACTCGACGCCATGATGATGCTTGCCGAAGAACAGCAGATCAGCTTGACCATCGTTTGGCAGCAAATCGACCAGTACAGCAACAAAACATGAATGCTGGTCCTGCCAGTCGCTGGCAACGTGTCCTGCAGCAATGCACACAGCAGCTGCATGAGCGCTGGCCAGCACGCCCTACCACTGAACAGCCCTCCAACCAGGCTCTACAGGCTGGCTTTCTGTTTAGCGGCCAATCACACGAGGTCGTGCCACGTCGGCTGCTATTGGACAATCGGCTGACGCCATTGGAGCGAAATGCCTGGCAGGTATTTCGACTCATGCTGCAAGGCCAGGGCGTGGTCACGCCGCGCTATGAGGATTTGCAGCCTTACCTCTCGAGCGTGCCCTACGGTGCGTCAGCCTCGCGTGAAACCATTGCTCGCGTGTTGACGATGCTCAGGCTCACTCGTTGGCTCAGCTTGGTTAGCCGCGGTCGCGATCAAATCAGCGGGCGGCTACAAGGTTCTTTGTATGTTCTGCACGATGAGCCGTTAACCCCCGCCGAAGCCATGGAGCTGGATCAGGATTATCTAGAACTGGTCGGACATGCCCTCGGTCATGCGACGAAGGCGGTGCGGATTGTCGCTCAACACATTGTGGAGGAGGTCCGACAGGACACGAATATCGATCAGGGTCGGTTACCGACGCGGCTCGACAGCTGGGGCGAACAGTGGACGCAGCAAGGCTTGGATCAGCCACCCGGTGATGCACTCCACGATTCCGAACAGAGGGAAGATCACCGCGTTCGGAATCGTGCAGGCTCTCGTTCGGATTCCGAATCAGGCTTGAACCCTAACGTTTCCAGCACCGTTCGGAATCCGAACGCTGCCTGTACTGTATTAAAAGAAAGTAAATGTACAGTACCGCGCGCGACCTCTACTGTGGATAACCTGCGCTGGCCCACTGCGCTACACCTGAGTCCCAGCGAACGTCAGGCCGTCGCGGCGGCGCTGATCAAGCTTAACCCAGCGGATCAGCAGGCTGTGCTCAACGAGGCGGGGGCACGCTGTAAGGCCGGCGGTATCCGCAAGCCAGCGGCCTATCTGATGGGCCTGATCCAGCGTGCGCTGAAAGGCGACTTTCGTCCTTGGGCAAGTCAGGTCGAACCGTCACCCGTCGCAGAGCCGCCCCCATCCGCTCCCTCGCGGCCGACTCGGAAAAAGGGCGAACCCGCATCAGCCCTCGCCCAAGCGTGTCTGAATGAGCTGCGCCAACTGCGTGGACGCGGTGGAACTCAGTAGAGTTGATGCCAGTGGCATCAAATCCATAGAGCTCCAGTCTACGAAATGTCGTACCGGGCCATGGAGCTTTTAGAGGAACACCGGGACGTACTCAACTAAACGTAGACGTTATGTATTTCTCTTTCTCATCAAACCGAACAGACCGCGTTCAGCTTTTTGGCTGCCCTTGCCCCTCATCTGTCGCAACTTCCCGTCCAAGCCTATGCGAGGACAACACCATGGCCGATCACTATCAACTCAATCTGGGTTCATTGCGCAGCAGCATCACCCTGACCCTGCATACCCACCATGCAGCCCGTATCTGGCAAGGTCGAGCCGCACGCGAAGGCGTCCACTCGATCATGGGTATGGCCGGTTACATCAGTGTCACCAACCTGATCAAACAAACGGCCGCCCAGGACGATCCCTATGCTGATTGGGCCATCGTGCAGCTCGAAGAAAAATTGATGCAGGCGAAGGCCGGGATGGGAGAACTGACCCAACAGCTGGACCGAATCAGACAGGACCTGCCAACACAGATCGACATGGGGGACAACCTCAACATCCACCCTGTGACTTTGCCGTTGTATATCGGCAGCCAACTGGGTTTTCTGGCGGTTTACCTGCTAACCGACTACGACACGCTGGTACGCCATACCCTACTCGCCCATCACACCGCCTTGATCGGTCGAAGAGACATGGAAGCCTGGATCGACGACGGCGCCCATCTGCTACGCAGCCTGTTCGGTCAGGCGCAACGTTATCGACATGCCGGCGTCACACGCGATGATATGGCCGCAAATAATGCCCGCGCCCTGGCGGCCGTGGAGAAGTATGGATTGCCCCCGATGGACATCCTTGAGGGTCATCGCCGTTCTCAGTTTGCGCCGCCGATCATTCGCCGTGGTGCTGTAGCAGTGGATGACGCTGACGCTTTGGCAGAGGTAGTGGACGGTCCGTCTGCGAGCGTAGATGAGTCGGAGGCTGATGTATGAATCCCATGATCCCGATTCAGCCAATGCCCTTCGAAGCGTTGACACAGAATGCCTACCGGCAGCTCGAACACGCTGCCTCCCTAAAAGGCCTTTTAAAACCTTTTAAGGGTAAGGGGGAGTTGGAGCACCTGGCGCAGGTGGCGAGGGAAATCGAGGCGCAGTTATGTCGCCTGATGGAGGCTGTGGTGCAGCAAGCCGGGCAGCCGCCGTATTCACTACTAGATATACGATTGGTACTGCAGAAGACCGGTGCTGGCACCACATTTTTGCGTTGGCGCACCCGTGATTTTGCTCGCATGGGTGTGGCGGTTTGGGAACGTCAGATCTCCAACAAAGCATTGCCGCAGATCGTACGAGATGAATTGCACCGTTTCGAATGCGCGCGTATCGCACTAAACCTTCAGATGAGTGTGGTGCATTCGCTCTACCGCCAGGCTACGACCTGCGCGATCAACATGGCCAGTGCCGAACAGTTGCTGCGCCAGTTCACACCCGCAGTGGAGGCAACACGATGAGTACTTTTTTCGTCGGCGAAGGCAATATCGGCAGTGCGCCAGAGTTCCAGGAGTTCGCCTCAGGCAATGACGAGCCACGGCGCTTGCTAAGGCTGAATGTGTACTTCGACAACCCCATCCCACGCGAGGGCAGCTATGAAGATCGGGGCGGCTATTGGGCGCCGGTTGAGCTCTGGCACCGTGAGGCTGAACACTGGAGCACGCTGTACCAGAAAGGCATGCGCGTGTTGGTCGAAGGTCGTACGGTGCGCGATGAGTGGGAGGACAGCGAAGACAATGCGCGGGTGACCTTCAAGATCGAGGCCCGTCGAGTCGGCATCCTGCCTCACCGGGTACAAAGCGTGGTCATGCGGGAACGCTCCAGTGAACCGACGGCCGCTCAAAATGCTGAGCAGGCCAGCTCGCCGACGTCGAAACCCAAGAAACACAGAGGGCAATCACCTAAGGCCTGACGACTTCAGGCATAAAAATTGCGCCTTTGCGCGAAGTTCCAGGCCTGCCATTGCTCGCGGCTCATGAAGCCCCCCACCCAGCTACGAACGCTCCAATAAGGTAGCAGCTTCAGCTCATTCAAGGCCGCCCTCACCGACTAATATGAGGAACCTGCCATTCAGGTTTCTCATATCTCGCCCCTGCTACTTCGAACAACGCTGCTCCGAACTCAATCCGGAGTAGATATATGCGCCTCTTCCTCTGCGAGAAACCTTCCCAGGGTCGTGACATCGCCAAGGTTATCGGAGCCACTCGGCGCGGTGATGGTTGCCTGATCGGCCCCGAGACAACTGTCACATGGTGTATCGGCCACCTACTGGAGACGGCCCCGCCTGAAGCCTACGGCACTCAGTACAAGAATTGGTCGTTGGATCATCTACCGATCATTCCGGCGCAGTGGCAAGTGGAGGTCAAACCCAAGACTGCCGCGCAGTTCAAAATCATAAAACGCCTGCTCAGCGAAGCTACCACCATTGTCATCGCAACCGACGCCGACCGCGAAGGTGAGATGATTGCACGCGAGTTGCTGGAGCTCTGCCAATATCGAGGCCCTGTTCAGCGCCTCTGGCTGTCCGCACTCAATGAGGCGTCGATTCGCAAAGCGCTGACCTCGCTGAAGTCGGGTCAGGAGACCTTCCCGCTCTATCACTCGGCCCTCGCCCGCAGCCGTGCCGACTGGCTGATCGGCATGAACCTCAGTCGTTTGTTTACCCTTCTTGGTCGGCGGGCGGGTTACGACGGTGTCTTGTCGGTTGGACGTGTCCAGACACCCACGTTACGTTTGGTGGTTGATCGTGATCGTGCGATTGCCAGCTTCGTTTCAATTTCTTACTGGGAAGTGGATGTGCACCTTTCCTCAAAAGGGCAACCATTCATCGCGTCGTGGCTACCACACCACTCCGCGCGAGATGATGCTGGTCGTTGCCTGCAACAGGCGCTTGCCCGTGAGACCGTCGAAGCAATTTCGGGTACCAAGACCGCGACAGTACTCTCTCTTCGAACTGAGCATTTCCGGGAAGCGCCGCCCCTGCCCTTCGACCTGAGTACTCTGCAAGAAGCCTGCTCACGCAAACTGGGACTCGGCGCTCAGGAAACCCTGAACATCGCTCAATCCCTGTATGAAACCCATAAAGCCACTAGCTATCCGCGCAGCGATTGTCGCTATCTGCCAGAGAGTATGTTCAACGAGGTATGCACAGTATTCGATGCCCTGCGCCAAACCGATCCCGCACTAAAGTCTGCGCTCGGAAACCTAGACCAATCCTTGCACTCACGAGCGTGGAACGATGCCAAGGTCACGGCTCACCACGCCATAATCCCTACCACCGAACCGGCAAATCTTGCGCGAATGTCGGAACACGAGCGCCACGTTTACGAACTTATCCGTGGCCACTACCTTGCGCAGTTTCTTCCGCATCATGAGTTTGATCGAACCCAAGTCGAACTGGAATGTGGCGAAGAACAGCTGACCGCTGTCGGCAAACAGATACTGGTTCAGGGATGGAAAGGCATACTCTCCGACTCTCCCAAGGATAATGAGCCGACGCATAAA
Source organism: Pseudomonas sp. R4-39-08 (assembly GCF_003852275.1). Lineage (NCBI taxonomy): Bacteria > Pseudomonadati > Pseudomonadota > Gammaproteobacteria > Pseudomonadales > Pseudomonadaceae > Pseudomonas > Pseudomonas sp. R4-39-08. The sequence continues at coordinate 2,152,617 of NZ_CP027733.1, read as the reverse complement.
TCCCAAGTTTTACCCGGCTTGCAGCAGGGGACTCAGTGCGCCGTGGACGATGTCGAACTCAAGTCCATGCGCACTGCCGCTCCCAACCCTCTCACCGAGGGCGATCTGATCAAAGCGATGAAAAACGTGGCCAAACTGGTCAGCGACCCACGCCTGAAACAGAAACTTCGGGACACCACCGGTATCGGTACTGAAGCTACACGCGCCGGGATTATCAAAGGGTTGATTGATCGCGGATATTTGCTCAAGAAAAAACGCACCTTAATGGCCTCCGCCGCGGCCCATACCTTAATAGAGGCGGTACCCGTTGCAGTTACGGATCCAGGTATGACCGCGATCTGGGAGCAGGCTCTGGATGAAATCGAGGCGGGACGTCTAAGCCTCGATGCGTTCGTCGCCAAGCAGGCGAGTTGGATTGCACAGTTGATCGCAAATTGCAGCTCCCTTACGTTAGCGTTGCCTGTTGAAGCCGGTCCAACCTGCCCCATATGCAACGCCTCCATGTGTAAGCGAAAAGGGAAAACAGGGCCGTTCTGGTCATGCTCAGACTATCCGGACTGCAAGGGCACAATGCCAACCAGCAAAAGCACGCGTCGTACATAACGCACTTTACTGATCACGCGAATTGCCGGTCGAAACCCATATCTGCTCCAGTTCATTAAACGCTTTCAGGTGAGCAGAATCTTCTTTGAGCCGATAGACAGCCTTGTCGCTACCCGCCAACACCAGTCGCGAACAGGACAGTCTTTGCGCACATGGCTAAACATACGTCGCAACCGTGGCAAGGAAAGAATGTCGCCGCCGGTAGTCTGAGGCGATAACCAGGGAGACTTTCAATGACTCGACGCGCTCGCTTAGCCGCTCTATTGACACTAACTGCATCAACCGCCTTTGGCGCCCCTAGCTACGATCATCTCTATGCTTTCGGTGACAGCTACTCTGACAATGGTGCGGGTCAAACCTTCACTAGCCAATTGGCCACGCAGAAGGTCAAAGATGCGCAGGAGTTACCCGGTGCGTTGTATTGGAAGGGGCGCTGGAGCAATGGCCCTACCGCCGTCGAGGACTTGGCTCTCGCCTTGAAAACCCCCTTGACTGACTACGGGATTGGCGGTGCCAAGAGCGGCAACGGCAACTACTATGCCTGGATGGAGCAATATCGCGACACTGGGATTTTCGGTCAAATCTCCGATCATCTGAAAGCCGCTAAAACACACAAAGCGGATCCAAATTCGCTCTATTTCATTTTCATCTCAGCCAACGACTTTTTTGAATGGGCCGACTTCTCGCACCCAGAGTCGATTGACGTGTTAAGCCAGAACAGTGTGGCGAAGATACAGAGGGCCGCCGAGACGCTGATTGCAGCAGGCGCCAAGCACATGATGGTCGTGGGAACTACAGATTTGAGTCATGTGCCGGCTGTGGTGCAGGGCAATCAAGTCAAGAGCGCAACAGAATACCAACAGATACTCGAACAAAAACTGCCAAACGTGCTAACAACACTGGCTAAAACCCATCATGTCAGTATTAGTTACTTTGACCACCTGGCCTTCAGCGACAAGCTTCGCGCGGCGCCCGATGTTGCGGGTTTTAAGGATCTGGATACCCCGTGCCAAGCCACCTATCCGGCCGTCAAGCCCGTGTGTAAAAATCCAGATGCCCACTACTACTGGGATGAATGGCACCCGACCCGCAAAGTCCACACTCTGGCCGCCGAGGCGATGCTTGAAACGTTAAAAGCTAGTCGCTGAGGTTTCTATCAGGTTGTAGCCAGCGATCTGGCTCAGGGGTGCGCGCGCAAATCATGGCCAAGGCAGGGATGGACAGTCAGTCTGGGGCTATCTGCCCCTCGCGCTTCTGATCTGGACGCTATCGGGTAAACTCCGCGGAAACCCTTGCGCTTAGCGTTGAGATCTAGAAGGTGTGTTCGTCGGACGATTACGCCTTGACGTCAGCCTTCCCGGTCTGCTGTAGTGCCTTCGGATGATCGCTAACAGCAACCCAAGACCGATACGCTCCGGGTAGCTCGGTCGGACTCCCGGAGTTCGGAGCCTCCTCTTCTGCGGGATCTCGTTCCCGTTTTGTGCTCGACCTGATTGTGGTGGCGGATGACCACTGTTGCCTCTACCCGGCAATAGCGGTCATCCGCTTCGGCGATCGTATTCAGTCCCGGAGCCCACCGGGGAAACAAGGGGCACCCTTTGTGCGCGGATGCGTGCCAGCATGTTCCGACCCAGGCCACGACAAGGGTCGGTTGGCGAATCATTGCGCAGTTCAACCAAGTTTTGCGAGGAGCTTGTCGACTGCGTAAGACCGTCAAAGGTGGTTTTTCTCTTCCTCGCCTGGCACACCGCCAGGCCCACTCTTCTTTTTTTTCATTTTCTTAACTCCAGTGGCTACCACCGTATTCCGGCCTTAAAAAATCGGGTTGTAGCGTCTTGACGCTCCCCGGTGACAGGCTTATACAAAGGGCGTGGTTCGCTGTCGTTGACAGCCCAGGTAGCCAAAACCTTCAAGGCTACGCCACGTTCGTGGTGGTTTACCCAAGTGCGATCAGCGTTCGGAAGCTCGCGCGGTTGCCGCTTAAGCGGTAATGAATGCCGACTACTCCATGCCTGCGGGTTACCACTGCAGACTCTCCTCTGCTGCACAGCTACTCACCCAGAAGCTTCATTCTGATGGTCATCGGCTTGCCGGTGGCGAGTCGTTCATCGCTCGCCTTCATCTTACCCACCCTGACGGGGCTCACTTCCCTGCCAGGGGCTGTGCGTCGCCGTTTTCCCTTGAAACTGGAGAACCACCATGGCCTACGCCAACCAATCCCAAGAAGCGACCTCTTACTTCAACCTGCACACCGTCGGTATCGGCTACCTCAACCGTGTTCGTGAAGTACAGGTCCGCCGCGGTCAGCCATTCATGGCCTGCGATATCGCAGCCTTGCATGGTGCCTCCGATGCAGTGGAGTACACCCGCTTTGATTGCAAAGTCGCTGGTGGCGAAGCTGACCGCTTGATTCGTCTCTATATGGACGCCGTCAAGGCCGAGAAAAAGGTCTTGCTGTCGTTCCGTATTGGTGACCTGTGGATCGACCCATTTCTCTATGAGAAAGGCGCGAAACAAGGCCAACCGGGCGCCAGTCTGAAAGGTCGTTTGCTGCTCATCGACTGGATCAAGGTCAATGGCAAGTTCGAATACAAAGCGCCCGCCAGGCAGGAAGCAACAGCACCTGCTGAGCCAGCGCCGATCAATGAACCCTCTCCAACGTCGGCTGATGCCAAAGCTGAGGATACCGACACCCCTACAGAGCCCAGGATTGAACCTGAATCTCCAACCACTCCCCGCACGGCCCGCCGTGTCGCCACACGTGCTGTTCAGTCCGCCTGAACAATCCACGCTTTTTACATCAAGGCGCTCGATCGAGCGCCTTTTCTTCAAACAGCACAGGAGAACCAATATGGAATGCTTCTGGCTTTGCGACGACTGCCTGTTCGGTGCGGCTTACGAGGACTACAGCACGTTATCGCTGTATCACTCGCCAGATGAGATCGAACAACGCATCGCCGCGATACATCGTGGGCTGGTTCGCTTAATGCCCATCAGTGCCGACTTCGATCCCGAAACCGGCTGGGGCATAAGAGCCTTTTCTCCGTTGCCTTGCGACAGTTGTGGTTCACCTATGCACGGTCAACGCCACCGATACAATCGGCTGTAAACCTGCATCACCTGCAAACGCCTGCAACTCCATACCCACCCTGGGGATACCACTCCCCTCGGGCGTGTACCCCTGATTATTCCCTTCGGAGGTAGCGCCATGAGCCCCCAACTCACACTGATTGAGACCTCGGATTTCGAGGCTGATCGCATTGTCCAAGAAAACCAGCTGATCGACGAAGCGCTGCATATTCTGGATCGTCGGTTTTTCGCCCGCGGGCCTATCCTGACGTCGCCTGACACCGTGGCGGCTTACCTAAAACTGCGTCTTGCGCAACAAGACCATGAAGTCTTTGGTGTGATTTTTTTTGACGCCCAGCACCGGGTGCTGGCGTTCGAAATCCTCTTTCACGGCAGCATTGATGGCGCCAGCGTTTACCCCCGCCAAGTCGTTAAGCGTTCCCTCGCGCATAACGCTGCAGCCGTCATTTTTGTTCACAACCATCCCTCAGGGTGCACAGAGCCCAGCCAGGCGGACCGTGTTTTGACCGCACGGTTGAAAGAGGCCTTGGCATTGATCGACGTGTGCGTACTGGATCACTTCATCGTGGGTGAAGGTCGCCCGCTCTCCCTTGCCGAATACGGCTGGATTTAACCCTCACAGGCGCCTACGGGCGCCTTGTTCATTTCAATTCTGGAGAACCCTCATGAACCAAACCCTAGCCCTGCTCCCGGCTTCAAACCCATTTGCTCGCGGTTATGACAACCTTCATATCGAACGGCTGCTACTGATCACCTACGAAAACAACTACCCTCCCTGCTTTCGCCCCCTGCACTACTCACAGGTCCATTTGCCCGACGATGAACTACAGATGTTCCTCTGCATCTTCAATGAAGATTTCGCCTTGATCAGCGAAGGTCAATTCATTCCGGATGAGTTGGAAGAACGCTGTCAGTCCACCGGACTGGTGCGCCAAGTGATCTACGCCGTAATGGGAGAAATGCTCAACGAGCGGCATCATGTCGGCGATCTGTACTCCCTGGAAGATGCCGAAGCTGTGATCCGTCGCTTGAGCTTCGAGACAGGACACTACAGTCGAATCTGGGAGATCAGTACCACACACCTCACTGAAGAAGCATTGCGTTACGTGGAGCGCCGGGCTGGCAATTTCGACTCCAGACCATCCGGTCTGCTGTTCGAACCCTTTGCCCTGAAGGACTGCAATGGCGTCGGGTGTAAGCTGATCGGCACGCCCTGGACCGACGATAACCTGGTCAAAATCGAGGGCTGTTCTTACTCATCGCTGAGGCAACAGCAACTCGATGCCGGTACACCGGCAGCCTTGGTCAACGTACTGTATCTGGCGGCATTGGCGGATGTGCGCTTGTTGATTTTCGACCCCGACGCTGCCGTCTTGGACACGCTCGCCATTTTTGATGAATAGCAACGCATTTAGCGTTAACACGACCCGCCATAAATCGACTTTCTCACTGAATCGCTCCTTCACCTCATGTCAGGTTCTGCACTGAATCTGACATGAGGTTTTTTTCATGGAGCGTTTTTTTACGCCTGTCTGCCTGCTGGGTTTTTTGAGTGCCTGCAGCGCGCAAATCCCCACCCCATTGCCGACTAATCCAAAGATCGACAGTGGTTCCAATCGGACCCAGTTATCAAGGAGCCCAGCCGAAGCAAGCCATCCGGCGGAAATCCGTTATGGTCGCTATACGCTGGTGAGCACCGAGCCCACCACGGAGCAACGTGATCTTCTCGCTCAAATCATTGATGTGAACATACCGTCCAACTTTAATCCCTCGGTACAGGAGGCGATGCACTACGCGCTGCAGCGCTCGGGTTATTCGCTCTGCCCTGCCACCGAACCAGTAAAGACACTTTTCACTCGACCTCTGCCTGCAGCCCATTACCGGCTCGGCCCGGTTCCGTTACGCAGCGCACTACAGGTATTGGCTGGCTCCGCCTGGCAACTCATGACCAATGAGGTCAGCCGTTCGGTCTGCTTCGAACAGCAGAAAGCTGATGTCGGCATCGTGCCGGCTAAACCAGACTCGTCCCATCAGACGGAGGCACGGCCATGAAAGCCTCGACGTTTCAAACCATCATTGTTGGCTTACTTTGCCTGGCGGTCTCCGGACTGAGTGGTGGTTTGTATGACCAGCATCAACGCGTGACCGAGCTGGGAAATGCGAACGCCCAACACCTACAGATCCTGCAAACCTTGCAACGTGATTCGAGCGATCTCAAAGACGCGCAGGAGAAGCTGCAGCATGCACTGAAGGACCTGAAGCAGATGGTGGATTCCGGTGAACAACAGGCCAACACACTCGGCCCTATGTTGGATCAATGGGCACAAGAGATACAGGAGCTACGCGACGGTCTGGCAGACCGAGCCACCACAGCCGACATGAACGCGCTACGCGCACGACTTGAGCACGTCGAGCAGCAACTCCTGGACCTCAAGCCACAGCCAACACTTCCTCCACCGACATCTTCCCCGGCCAAACCGAAGAAAACCTCTCGCCCCAAGTCTGTACCGCTCCCGCCGCCATTCTCAGTGTTGAGTGTCGAGTCCCGTGGTGGCGAGCGCTTTCTGGCGGTCGCGCCTCCTGATAGTCGCTCGCTCAACGATACCCGGTTGCTGCACACCGGCGAGCAGCTTGGCACATGGCGACTGAAAGTGCTGGAGCCGAAGGCGGCCATCTTCGCAGTGGCTGCTCAGCCAGACCAGACAGTGCAACTCCCTTGAGAAGCGATCATGAACAGAGCCTCACTACTCCCCATCGTCTGTCTCGCTTCGCTACTGGCCATAGGCGCTGCGATGGGCAACCCCGTCACGACACCGTCAAGGAACCAGGACACGCAGGTCGCGCCCTTGGGGCGCTCTGACTCTGAACAGGCAGCGAGTTGGGGCCTGACCGAGCAGGAATGGACACGCTTCGAACAGATCCAAGCCGGTCCACGCGGTTTCTGGAGCCCGAACCTCGATCCGTTAACCGCCCTCGGGGTTGAGTCCAAGACCGACCAAGAGCGCCAGCGATATGCCGAATTACAGGTAGCACTGGAAGCCAAGCGCGCCGAGCGTGAATTGGCCTACCAAAACGCTTACACAGCGGCCTGGGCCAAGCTGTTTCCGGGGCTGTTGCCGGTTCAGGGTATGGCATCCCCGCCCTCGTCTAGCTCACCGGTAGAGCCGCGCCGAGCTCTGTTTGTCGAAGATCACTGCTCTGCGTGCACCGCCGAAGCACAGCGTCTGCAAAGCAGTGATACGGCGTTCGATATCTACCTGGTGGGCAGCCAAGGCGAGGATGAACGCGTCCGCAGCTGGGCTCGGCAAGCGGACATTGATCCGGCCAAGGTTCAACGCCGGCAGATCACCCTGAACCATGACCGTGGTCGCTGGTTCAGCCTGGGCGCCCCAAGACCATTACCCGTCACATTTCAACAGGTGAATGGACAATGGCAAAGTCTCGATTGATTGCTATTGCGCTCCAACTGGCAGTGCACGCGGTTCGGGCTGACGAACTTCCGCCTCCGGCTTATCAACTGGCGGCGCATGATGCCGACATCCCGTCTACGGTGTTGTTCGCGATTGCCTTACAGGAGAGCGGTATTCGCGTCCGTGGTCGACTGCTGCCGTGGCCGTGGACCCTAAATATAGCCGGAACACCCTACCGTTTCGCCACTCGCCAGGCCGCATGTCACGCCTTGCTCCAGGCGCTCAAACAATATGACGCTAAACGGGTCGACGCCGGACTTGGGCAAACCAACCTGGGTTATCACGGACAACGTTTTTCCAGTCCCTGCGAAGCTCTCGAACCCTACCGCAATCTGGCTGTGACTGCCGCCCTGCTGCAAGAGCATCACGCGGTCACCGGTGATTGGGTTTCAGCCGCTGGGCGTTATCACCGCCCTAGGGGAGGTTTACCCGCAGCGCGTTACCGCGATGGATTCTCCCGGCAACTCGCACGGCTACAAGCTTCCGCTGAACAAGGCACACCACCATGAAACGAATTCCTATTACCTATTACTTCTCCCTGCTCTTGGCTGCTTTCGCCCAGTCGAAACAATCCGTTGCAGAGGACCAGTTTGGCGGCTTCAACCGTCCCCATTTTCAAGTTGCCAGGCCGCCCATGAACAACAATCTCCAGCCTGGTCGCGCCATGCATGCGGACTTATCCACGTTTGCCGATGAAACCTGGATATTACCCGTTCGCAGCGCTCACTTGAGCCCCGGCCAAATCACGTCTCGCGCCCTAAACATGCCAGGCTTACGGCCATTTTTCCTGGTGGGTGAGGATACCCACTCACTGGCTTGGTTGCGTCAACGCGCGCCTGAACTGCAGGAAATGGGCGCAGCCGGTCTAGCGGTTGAAGTAACCGATACCGAAGCTTTGTCCCGGATTCGAGCCGCCGCGCCGGGCATCACCATCCTGCCGGTCAACGGTAACGACATCGCCACCCGCTTGCAGATCGAGCACTACCCCGTCTTGATCACCGCCACCTCACTGGAACAGTGAGTCCAGGTCATGGCCGAGCATGCGATGGAGTCCAAGCTCCGACCGGCGGTGGAGTTGTACACCGTAGCGATCTGCATCGCCGCCGCGGTGTTGTGCGTGTACTCGCCCTGGGCTGTGGCCCTGTCACCCGAGATCGGGCTGGTTGCGGCGCTGGCCTATACACTATTCGGCCTGATACGCCTGCGACAAGCATGGGAGGTACTGCGCTATCGGCGCAATATTCGCAGACTGCCCCGATACGAACTGACTAGTGGGGAAATCCCGGTCAGCCGCAAGCGTCTGTTTATGGGCAGAGGATTTCGCTGGACGCGCCTGCACACCCAGCGCTTGGTCGAGGCTCAGGATCCAGCGGTCGCCCATTATGTCGACCAACCAGCCCGTTATCGCCTAGCCCGTGGACTCGAACGGTCCCTTGAGCAGGCACCGTTTCCGCTCTCGACATTGGCCCGTGTCACTGCCTGGGACAGTGCCTTCAATCCATTGCGCCCTTTACCTCCGGTAGGAGGCTCACCGCTGCTGCATGGGGTCGAGCCCGATGAAACGGAAGTCAGTCTACCTCTGGGCGAACGGGTCGGTCACACCCTGGTGCTGGGCACGACCCGCGTCGGCAAGACGCGACTCGCCGAGGTATACATCACTCAAGACATTCACCGCGTTGAACATGAGGTAGTGATTGTCTTCGACCCGAAGGGCGATGCCGACTTGCTCAAGCGCATGTACGTCGAAGCCAAACACGCCGGTCGGGAGAAAGAGTTTTATGTCTTCCATCTTGGCTGGCCAGAAATCTCCGCGCGCTACAACGCGGTGGGACGTTTCGGGCGCATCTCGGAAGTGGCGTCGCGCATCGCCGGGCAGCTCAGCGGTGAAGGCAACTCGGCGGCCTTCCGTGAGTTCGCCTGGCGTTTCGTCAACATCATAGCTCGCGCTCTGATCGAGCTGGGCCGGCGCCCGGACTACCTGCAGATCCAGCGACATGTGGTTAACATCGACGCCCTGTTCATCGAGTACGCCCAGCAGTTTTTCGCCAAGACCGACCCGAAGGCGTGGGAAGTGATCGTCCAGCTCGAAGGCAAGCTCACAGAGAAGAACATTCCCCGGCATATGATAGGACGCGAAAAGCGGGTGGTGGCCATCGAGCAATACCTGGCGGTGAAGCGTGTATTTGATCCGGTAATGGACGGACTGCGTTCGGCGGTGCGCTACGACCGCACTTACTTCGACAAAATCGTGGCCTCGCTACTGCCGCTGCTGGAGAAACTCACCACCGGCAAGACCGCTCAGTTACTGGCTCCCAACTACACCGACCTGGATGACCCGCGGCCGATCTTCGACTGGATGCAGATCATCCGAAAACGCGGCATCGTCTACGTTGGCCTGGATGCGCTGACTGATGCCGAAGTGGCCGCCGCCGTGGGCAATTCAATGTTCGCCGACTTGGTCTCGGTCGCGGGACATATCTACAAACATGGCATTGACCATGGGCTGCCTCAATCTGGCAACGCTGGTGACAAACTGCCAATCAACCTGCATGCCGATGAGTTCAACGAGTTGATGGGCGATGAGTTCATTCCGCTGATCAACAAGGGGGGCGGTGCCGGTATCCAGGTAACCGCCTACACCCAAACCCTCAGCGACATCGAAGCACGTATCGGCAACCGCGCCAAGGCCGGCCAGGTGGTCGGCAATTTCAACACCCTACAGATGCTACGGGTACGCGAAACCGCGACCGCGGAACTGCTCACCCAGCAGTTGCCCAAGGTTAATGTGCTGACCAAGACCCTGGTCTCGGGTGCGACCGACACCTCCGATCCGGGGGCCAACACGGACTTCACCTCGTCCTCACAGGACCGTGTCAGCAGCACCAGTGTGCCGCTGATCGAGCCAGCACACATCGTTAGTTTGCCCAAAGGGCAGATGTTCTCCTTCCAGGCCGGTGGCCAGCTCTGGAAAGTTCGTATGCCGTTACCGAAACCTTCTAACGACGACGCCATGCCCAAGGACCTGCAGGAGCTCACTCAGATGATGCGGGCGACTTACAACCAGCAGGCGGGTCAATGGTGGAGGGCTAGCGGTGGTGGCCCGACTACAAACTTCGATTTGGATCAGGTGGGCTAGCCCGGTCTCACCACAGGAGTCGATGCAGCAGCAAGCTATTCAGAAAGTTTCGTGACGATACCAAATGCAAAGCACAATGGAGTGAACGATGGCGACTTCCGTCCGGAACACGCCGCCACAACAGACCCAGCGCTCAGGATTGCTCATCTCGGCGATCGGCTTAGTACTGCGCACTATCAGTTTGTTAATTGCCTCATTGCTGTTCTCGATCTTGATCGAGTGGGCTGGCCTGCTTTTCTTTTGGGGGGATCAAGGCTGGAGGCACAGCCAAGGCATGCTGACTAATGAACTGGGGTGGCTTAGCGCGCACTTCAAATCTTCACTCATTCTTCAACAACCCGGGCAGATGATTGTCCAGATACTGGATATCCTCACCCAGTGGCTTTTGGTCAAAACTGGATTTGCGGACTTCGCTCATCAGGCCCGGGTGTCGAGCCAGGGACACGGGTTCTGGCACTGGACCAATCAGCTCTACGTGAGTATTGAGGATTTCGTGCTGGCCGCGGTGTACGTTACCTTCACCTTCGTAGTGCGCCTGACCATTCTGGTCTTAGCCACGCCGCTGTTCTTACTGAGCATGCTCACTGGTTTTGTTGATGGATTAATGCGCCGTGATCTGCGCAAATTTGGCGCTGGGCAAGAAAGCAGTTTTGTCTATCACCGTGCTAAGCGAGCAGTGTTACCACTGCTAATCGTGCCCTGGATTATCTACCTATTCCTACCGTTTTCGCTCAATCCCATGGCGATTTACTTGCCTTGCGCGGTGATGGTCGGAATAGCAACTGCTATCACCGCGGCAACGTTCAAAAAACACCTTTGATAGAACGTACTGCTTGAATGTAATGCACGAGGTTGCTATAGCCAGAGAGAAAGGAACCGGGCTTCGGTGCGTGGGATTGTGGCGGTAAGGATGCTTGATGGCTCCGTTTTGTCAGGCCTGTAGGTTTAGGCATTCCAAGCCATCCTCGGCGTGTGAGAAAGTCCTGCAGCGGGCTGTAATAGACCACTTTTCGGCAGTAATCGGCCAAAAGGATACTACACAAGGGCTTATCCAATGCCGGTACACATACGCCAGTCAATGCCGACCACGGCCAATTCCTATATCGACTGGATTGCCGAACAGATGGGACACACCAATAGCACATGATCCGCCAGCACTATGCACATGGATCAACGAGGACGGCCCGGACGTGGTGGGTATGCTGCAACTGGCCTTGAAGCTTTCGCCCGTCACAGCTCAACATTAAAGCTACGCAACTCAATCCCATCGGCAAAGCGCCCTACAGCCGTCAGGCTGGTCCAAATGCGCAACGCCTCACGGCGCGAGCGTACCGCCAACCAGCTACTGCCAGAGCCGCCTAGGCGGATAGCCAGCGTCCACTTTTCCTCTTGTCGGCTGACCAGCGTATCGCGCACCGCGCCGCCTCCATCAGGGCGCGCAGTGCTTCTTCCTGAATCCGTTGTTCATGATTAAGCGTGCCTCCTGACTCGATCGGTAAAGTCGCTGACCTGGGTGGGTATCAGGCAATTCAACTTACCGAAGGTCGCCAGGTGCTGGATCATTGCTTCTTGACTGCCGGGTTCACGGGCGACCATGCGCCGGCAGGTCTTGTCCAGGATCAACACGGCCAGCTCCGGGTTTTCGACCCTCGCGGCATCGAAGGCCTGTGCGATAGCGATGGCCAGTTCGCCCAGGTCCGGGTCCTGCCGCTGAAGCGCCTTTAGCGCATTCATCTGCCGCGCAGTGATGGGTAGCGACACGTCGCTCTTCCTTAGTAAGCACGCTTCGACCAAGCGCAGCGGTAATGGTAGACCAGCCTGCCGGGGCCTGGTTTACGCAGGCAAACAAAAAGGCCCGCGCACCTGGTCAAAGTGTGGGGGCCTTTTGAACATAAGCGGCGATATCAGAATACTTCGCGTTGTTAGCCGCGGGATACCGTTGCGTCCGATACGTTGAGTAATCCCGCAGGGGGCATGCGCCGACGTTCGAAAGCTTCCCAGTGTTCGCGCCTGCGCTGTTCTCCGCAGCGCATGCACACGTATACATCCGGGCTCAACCCTAGGTAGTAGCCCTTTCTGATATAGGGATGGGGGCATTGGCTTGATGGATACCCGCCATTAACTTCATACGATTCAGTCATCATATAAAAACCTAAAAAAAGCCCGCACTTAGTGCGGGCAAAACAGGAGTAATACCTTGAGACTGATTGAGCGAACAGGCTCAGTATTGAGAGCCAAAGGATGCAGAGTCAGTTTAGTTTTTATTTGTCGCTGTCGACGAACGGCGAATAACAAGCGAGACGGAATTGTACAACCCGAACTATTTTGTACAACACAAAAATTCTGAACCTTCTTTCTGATGAAGTAACAAAAAAGTTCAGGGAGAAGCGATATGAAAAATTCTTTATATATCATCGAATACGAAATCCATGACGTACCTAAATCTTTCATCGTAAGAGCGGAGGTCATGAACAATGCGGAAGCTTGGCACTGGGCAGCGTGCGATGTAGGGATAGGGATCATCCCTAGGTTTCGGAACGAAAAAATAAAACGGATCAGCAAGCCAATGGGTGAGCGGTACGGCCTTACAAACGTGAGGTGGCGTCCGTCGGGTGATATCCCGTTTATCGCCCAAGCATATGTACCGCCCCCACCAGATTTGAGCGAGAAAGCGACCCAACTACACGATGACTGATGGCGCTTAGCTATAACGCGTTCTAATTTTTTCGGTTGTCCACCATGATGTACATCCTTTTAACGCTTTGGCTAAGTGCGGTGTTCATGACCCGCACGGAGTACTTGCGTCGGCACTTTGGGCAGCGCTGTTCAGATGCGGATGGAACCATGTAGGTGACCTCGCTCTCGCCAAGTTCGAGCGGTGCATCACATTTGATGCACTTGTGATCGTCGTAGTTAGCAAACATATCGGGTCGTCCATGAATAGTCGAACATATACCATCGACCATAAACGCCATGTATTCAATGAAAACGCTGATGAAGATTCAAACAAGCGCTTACTTGCCACCCTAATGCCAGCATTCGGAGATTAGTTAGCTAGCTGTCGCGCACTTCCGTCGACAGCCTGAGGGCGGAGTTCTGGCGGGTTTGCAGGTGGCTGACGAATTGCCGGGTGATCTCGCCGAAGTTGACGTCAGTGCCGATGGGCGTCCAGGTCGCGGCGATTTTTGCGAGGGATCGCGGCCCTCCATCATCAACGGCACCCATTGTTTGATCTGAGTCGGGTCTTCGGAATACTGCATCGGCCGGAACAGCGGGCTGGCCTGCAACGCCTCGTAGCGTTTTTTCAGGAAGCGGATGTTGTCGTCGCCCCACACGAAACTCATGTGCGGCATGGAGTTGATGAACGAGCGCGGGTTGTGCAGCACGCCGGTTTTGACTTGCCAGGCCAGGAACTGCCGGGTGATCTGGAACGCTTCGTTAATTTCCACGGCCTTGGTGATGTCGATCTTGCCGTCTTTTTCCGGGGTGTAGTTCAGCTCGGCGAGCGCCGAGTGGCCGGTGCCGGCATTGTTCCAGCCGTTGGAGCTCTCCTCGGCGACCTTGTCCAGGCGCTCGACCATCTCCATTGACCAACCCGGCTCCAATTCACTGAGCCACACCGCCAGGGTCGAACTCATGATCCCGCCCCCCACCAGCATCACATCGACGCGCTTGGTTTCGGCGGCATACGCGTGCGGGATGCCCAGCGACAGGGCCAGGGCAGTCAGTGCCCCTTTGAGTGTCGGGTTGTTCATGGTTGCCTCCAAGACACGACGGTCGGTTTATTTCGGGGAGGACGTCGACTGCGCCGCATCGATGCACAGGTCGATGGCCACGGTGTCGAGTCGATCACGTTCCTGGGCTGCAAGGCTTTGCAGCGTTTTTGCGTAGACCGCGTCTGCGGCGTCCTTGAGCCGCTGCCACTCCTCCAGGCTGATGATCTCGCGCAGCACCAGCTCGTCGGCGCGGTTGATGAGGGTCCGATAAAAGTCGTCAAGCTGATCCAGGCGGTAGCTATCGTCTTCAAGCAAAAGGTGCCAGGCCCGAATCTCCATCGCTTTTTCGCTTTTTTCCATGCTCGCGCTCCTGCTGAGTAAAAAGCCCGTGCGCCTCAGTAACGCAATACAGCCGCCGCGCGGGTGTCGGTGGGCATCGAGCGCTCGGCAGGCACCACCACCACTTCGCCGCCCTGGCGGATAACGGCCAGGATCAGCTCGTCCAGCGCAGCGTCTTCCTCGGCGACCTGGGCGCCTGGCTCGCTGCCGTCAGCCTCCACCAGCAACAACGCCACCCGGCCTTCCAGCGTCGCATGCTCAATGTCCACCAGCCGCGAGGCATAAAGCCGCTGCCCTACGGCCACGCCAAATCGATCAAACGCGGTGTTCAGCGAATCCTCGTAGCGCTTGCTCATCACGGCGGTGCAGGCCTGCGCCAACTCGGTTGATGAGAGCGTGGCGGGGTCTTTACGCACGCCGTCCGCCAGCAGGAAGGGGTTGTGACTGAGCGCCCTGAACACGGCCTGGTTCTCGGGCAGCGCCACCAGCACCAACGGCAGTTTGCAGACGCGCGAACAGTGCTCGGTGATCGCTTTGTCGACGGCACGGAAGAACCGCTCGCGGTCCAGGTTCACTTCGTCCTGCTTACCGCCACCGCCCGACTCATGCATCATCGGATCGCCGCGCTCACCCGCGCCGCTGAACCCGTCGGGGTGGCCTTGCTGGTCACGGGAGGTCAGTTGATCGCCCAAGGCATCGGCCTGGGAAGTGGGCACCGCCTCCGGCAATTCGACTTGCTGCAGTGTCTGCGCGGCACCCTCGTAAACCCGCACGCTGTCCCGCGTCAGGCACAGCGCCTGGTAGCGTTCGGTCATTGGCGCCTGGCGCAGCAGCGGCCTGAGATAGGGGTGGCGGTTGACGATGGCGGTTTCTTGGACCATCCGATGCAACCCCACCACCAGAAAATACTCGGCGCCGCCAAAGATCGCGATCGAAGGCGGGCAGCTATTCCAGAATTCGGTGTCGGCCACCAGGTCATGAAACGGTGCAAGCAGCGTCTCGGCCTGCGCCTGATCAGCCAGCAGGCCTTCGAGGTCTTTGATGAGGTTCTTCAAACGAATCGGGTTTTGCGTGCGCTCGGGAAACGTCTGCTGGGCGGGCATGTAGACACTCAGGTTGGTGCGATCCGCCAGGGCCAGAAGCGTGTCCAGAGTGTCGCGGGTAAAGGTTTGAACGTGGACCATGGGGAGCCTCCTCAGTGTTTGTCCAGATCAGCCTGCCTGGCCAGGAAATCGTCTTCGAGCAGCGCGTCGATTTGCGCCGGCGATTCTTCCTGGACCGGAGGCGCCGTCAGATGCCCGGTGGATTCGACTTTGGGCGACAAGCGTCCCATCAGATGTTCCAGCGCGTGGTGGATTTTGCGCGCGGCGCCAGCGACGGCCAGCTCCAGGCTTTCCGCCTGATGCGTAACGGACAACGAGCTGTGGCCCTTGGGGCGCACTTCGATCTGGCAACGTTTGTCTTGCGGACCGGACTTCTGCGCATTCACGTCGCCCACGTGGATTTCCACGCGCGTCAGCATCGAGCTGTAGCGCTCGACCTCGTCAACCACTGTACTGCCTACCCACGCCTGAAGATCGGCACTGCCTTCAATATGATTACTGTCTACCTGTACCAGCATGGTCAATTCCTCTTCTGTCCTGAAAAGTAGGCTCGCCCAAGGGCGTCAACGGCCATGTAAGGTTCGAACCGAGGCTATTCTCACGCGTTCGTTCGGCAAACGGCGCAGGCCGATCAACGGCGTACTCCGCTCCGAGCACGCTCAGGCATCAGTGGTCCTGGACCATCGTCTGCATCTGCCAGAGCGTGCGGAAACGTCCCTGGCGGCGACGCAGTTCATCGGGTGCACCGTCCTGAACCACCTTCCCCTCTTCCAGCACCAGCACCCGGTCGAAGCTGGCGATGGTCGAGAGTCGGTGAGCCACCGCAAGTACCGTCCTGCCGCGCATCAGGTCCATCAGCGCGCACTGGATGATGGCCTCGGAATCGGAATCCAGTGCGGAGGTCGCCTCGTCGAGGATCAAGATTGGCGCGTTCTTCAGGAACGCCCGCGCCAGCCCCAGGCGCTGGCGTTGCCCGCCGGAAAGCGTCACGCCACGTTCCCCCACAAGCGTGTGATAACCATCAGGCAGCGCCTGCACGAACTCATCGCAGTAGGCTCGCCGGGCGGCATCAATAATCTGTTGCTCAGTCGCGCGCGGCTGGCCGTAGCCGATGTTTTCCAGGATGCTGCGATTGAACAGCGCCGGCTCCTGGGGTACCACGGCGATTTGCCGGCGCAGGCTGTCCTGGCTGACCGAGCGGATGTCCCGGTCGTCGATCAGGATCGCGCCGTTGTGCACATCGTCCAGACGCTGGAGCAAGCTGAGCAGCGTGGATTTTCCCGAACCCGAGGTACCGGCAATCCCGACGCTCTGGCCCGCAGGAATGTCCAGGAATAAATGGTTGAACACCTGGCGCCCGCCGGGGTATGCATAGCTGACGTCCAGCAATTTGATGCTGCCCCGGGTCGGCGCGAGTTCTTCCGGCGCATCGCTGAGTTCGTGCGGCTGCGCGATGATGCCGAGCGTTTCGGTGATGACGCCCATCTGCTGGCTGGCTTCCACCAGCGCCAGCGCCAATTCGCGCGAGCCGTGGAGGATACGAAACGTCAACGCGCTGACCATGACCACATCGCCCGCCGTAACCTGGCCCTGGCGCCACAGCAGGATCGCCCAGCCCAGCATTGACCCGGCCATGATGGACAGGCAGATATCGTGGAGCACGCGTGCCTTTTCCAGGTAGATCCAACTGCGCCGATGCGCGCCCGCCTCGACGCCTATCTCCCGCTCCAGCCTGACGCGCTCGCGCTCGCGCCCGGAGAACGCCTTGATCGTCCAGACATTGGACACCAGGTCGACAATCTCGCCCCCGACCTGCGCCGACTGCGAGGCGAAGGCGATATGCCGGTTCCTGCCACG
This sequence comes from Pseudomonas sp. R4-39-08, assembly GCF_003852275.1. Classification (NCBI taxonomy): domain Bacteria; kingdom Pseudomonadati; phylum Pseudomonadota; class Gammaproteobacteria; order Pseudomonadales; family Pseudomonadaceae; genus Pseudomonas; species Pseudomonas sp. R4-39-08. The sequence goes on along the minus strand of NZ_CP027733.1, from coordinate 2,135,303 downwards.
CACGCCGACCACAGTGATCAACGCGGCCACCAGCACCACACACGCGATCAGGGCCAATGCCATTGAGCCGCGCACGGCGAACAACACCACTACGGCACCGATAAAATCCACGCACGGCGGTACGATGCGCCAGGCCAGGCCGCCGTATACCGTGTTGGCGGCGGCACCGGCCGCCGACACTCGATTAGCCAGCGAGCCGGCGAAATGCCGGTTGAAATAGCGCATCGGATGACCGGTCAGGTGATGAAAAAGGTCAACGCGCAGGTCGGCGCAACTGCCCACCACGGTATGGCAGCCGACCCAACCGCCCAACCGCCACAGCACGTTTTCCAACACGATCAACCCAATGAACAGACTGAACGCATGCCACACCTGGTCGGCCTGCGACTCTCCGGCCATGGCGTCCACCAGCAACTTCATGCCGTACTGCACCGCCACCGCGCAGCAGGCCGCGCCGATCACCAGTGACAACATCGCGCTGAAATGCAGCGGGCGCACCCTCACGTAGCGCCATAAAAACGCGCTGGCTGTCGTCGGCAAAGGCTCGTCGCGCAAGCGCTGGAAGATCATGTGCGCAGCCTCTGCGCCCGCCTTGCATCAAGCTCGCGCAAGCGTGCCTCGATACGCTCGGGCAGGGCTTTGAGCTGCAGGTGCAACGGGTGGAAAGGCGCGCGTTCGCCCTCTCCGTCGGCGTAGCCAAACACGCCGGTGGGGCAATAACGGCCATCATCCCAGCCGGGGTAATCGAGAAACGGGTACCAACAAATGCCTTGCACCGGCACCCCCCGTTCCAGCGACATCAGCACCTGGTCCACGACATAGCTCAACCAGGGCAAACGCTCCTGGTCCTCCGCCCCGGTTTCGGAGATCAGCAGCGGCCGCTGATAGCGTTGGTGCAACTCTTTGAGCATACCGGCGAGTGGGCGGTAATCCGACTCACCCAGCGCAATGCGCCCGCCGTGGAAATACCACTGATTATGCGGATAGAAATTCGCGCCGATGATATCCAGGTAATCCTCCTGCCCGCCCAGGCCCGGCCACTGGCGCCCGATCAGCATGTCCCAGGCCTCGAATTGGGCCACCCGGTAGCGTTCGGCGTTTTCAATGTCCTCGCTGCGCTGCGACTCGGAGACCACGTTGATCAGCGGGTCGCACTGCACGAAACGCGCAGCCGGCGCGCGCTCGCGAATCGCCTCGATCGCGGCGATGCTGGCGCGCACCAACTGGTGCTTGAGCTCCTGGCCGCGCCCGTGGGCATTGGGGTTGAAATAACCGACGTCGCCCCCCGCCCAGCTCCAGAACGATATCTCGTTGACCGGCGAATAGATCGGAACGCTGATACCTTCATCCGCCATCAGCCCTGCCACCGCGCCGGCAAAACGTGCGAACCGGTCGACAAACGACGGGCGCCAGACGTCCAGGTCATCCGGATACCCGTAATGGCAAAGGTCCCAGATCACTTGCACCTGGTGATCGCGCGCAGCCCTGAGCATCGGCAGGAAACTGCTCCAGTCGTAGCGACCGGAGCTGCGCTCGATCAGGTGCCAACGCAGGCCGTCACGGGCGCAACGCACATTCAGGCCCGCCAGTTGCGCGTAGTCCTTGTGTGCCCAGCGCGCGTGCCCGGTGGCGGCCAGCAAGTCCAGGCGCCGACCATCCTGGCGGCGCTGGCTGGAGCACTCATAGCCCGCCATCACGAAGCTGTTGAAGAGCGCGTGATGACCGCGCTCGCGGGGCTCCCTCTGGCTCTGCTCCGGCGGCGCGCTCATAACACATCGAGCCCGGCTGCAACGGTGGCTTCGCTGCTCGCGGCTTCAATGTCGCGGTACAACGCAAGCGCCTGGCCCACCACTTGGTCCATGTTGTAGTACTTGTAAGTACCCAGGCGCCCGAGAAACGTCACATTCGGCGTCTGCTCCGCGAGGGCCTTGTACCGCTTGTACAGCTCGACGTTTTCGGCGCGTGGAACCGGGTAATAAGGGTCGCCCTCATCGCAGGGAAACTCGCGAGTAATGCTGGTGCAGGGGTGGACCTGACCGGTCAGGTGCTTGTACTCGGTGATGCGCGTGTAGGGCACCTCCGGGTCCGGGAAGTTGACCACCGCCACCGGCTGATAGCGCTCCTGCTCGAGCGTCTGGTGCTCGAACCGCAACGAACGGTAGGGCAAGCGTCCCAACTGGAAATCAAAGTACTCGTCGATCGGGCCGCAATAGATCACGTGGTTGAACTTCACCTCATCGCGCACGTCCTTGAAGTCGGTATCCAGCAGCACGTCGATCCGGGGGTGATCGAGCATCTGCTCGAACATGCGCGTGTAGCCATCGCGGGGCATCATCTGGAAGGTGTCGGTGAAATAGCGGTCGTCTTCATTGGTGCGCGTGGGGATCCGCGAGGTCACCGACTTGTCCAGCGCGGAAGGGTCCAGGCCCCATTGCTTGCGGGTGTAGCCACGGAAGAATTTCTCGTAGAGCGTGCGCCCGATCTGATTGACCACCACGTCCTCCGACGTGCGAATCGTGGCCACCGGCTCCGCGCGCTCGGCCAAGAACACTTCGGCTTGCTCGGACGTCATCGACAAACCGTACAGTTTGTTAAGCGTGGTGAGATTGATGGGGATCGGCACCAGTTGCCCATCGACCTGCGCCAGCACACGGTGCTCATAGGGCCGCCACTCGGTAAAGCGCGACAGGTAGTCGACGATCCGCTGCGCGTTGGTGTGAAAGATGTGCGGACCGTAACGATGCACCAGTACCCCCGCCGCATCCGGGTGATCGTATGCGTTGCCGGCGATATGCGCGCGTCGGTCGATCAACAGCACGTTGCGCCCCAGCCCCTGGGCCAGCCGTTCGGCGATGACGCTGCCGGCAAACCCGGCACCGACGACCAGGTAGTCATAGACCCCGCGCCCGGGTTGGCAGGACGGTCCGGACTTGGCGGTTTCAAGGTTTATCTGAGGCATTCGATCTGCTCCTTCATAAAGCGGCACGTGTTGTCCCAAGACATCCCCTCAAGCGCCGCATCGGCACGTTTTAGGAAATCGGGCGTGCCTTTCAGGCGCAGAGCGCCTTCGATGGCGCTGACAAACGCGTCGGCAGTGTCGGCGATAAATACGGCACCGCTTTGGCCGTAGCCATTGACTACATCGCGTATCGGCGTCGAGACCACGGGGCAGCCGCCGGCTAGGTACTCGGGGGTCTTGGTTGGGCTGATGAAACGGGTGGACGCATTGAGCGCGAACGGCATCAGGGCCGCGTCCCAGCCGTTCAGGTAAGCTGGCAGCTCGGCGTATTGCCGCCCGCCCAGATAATGAATATTGGGGCGTCGCGGCAGGGTCTGCGGATCGATCTTGACCACTGGCCCAACCAATACGATCTGCCAGTCGGGACGCAACGCCGCCACATGGTCAACCAGCTCGATGTCGAAGCGCTCATCGATCACACCGAAAAAGCCTAGGCGTGGCCGCGCGACCGGCGCCTGGTCGGCAGGGTCCGCCAACGCGTTTCGTGCCTGCGCAAAATGGCCAATGTCGACGCTGCTAGGCACAGGGTGCGCATTGCCGTGCTGGTGCTGCTTGACCTCCCAGATGCTGAAACCGCCAGTGAACACCACGTCGGCCTTGTCCATGAGCAGCCGCTCCATGTGCACCAGTTGGGCCGGCGCGCCCTTGAACGCAGACAGCTCATCCATGCAGTCGAACACCGTGACCCGCGCCTGGAGGTGGTCGGTAAACGCCAGGCTCATGGGCGTGAAATACCAGAGCAGAAGATCACCTTGCACGGCCTTGGCAAGACGCTCATCCAGCAACCGTCGCTGCGCCTCGATCATCGCCTGCTCACCCAGGCCCTCAGGCAGGTGCGGGACGACCACCCGGATGCCCGCCGCCGGGCTCGACGTTTCCAGGCGAGGAGGCTCGCCACCGCCTACCACCGGTTCTTCGAAGAAGATCACGTCGTAGTCTTTCGCCAGGCGCGACATCACATGCTGCGGACGCTGGTAGACGAACTCCCAGCGCAAATGGGATAGGCACACCAGCGTAGGACGGGCCTGGCTGGCGGATTCAACAGGACTTAGCCCACTTACTTGGGCAAACGGCACGGGCTGTTCCGAAAGGTTCATATCAACGTCCTTATCAAGCGAAAAGATGACGGCTCATGCATCGAGCCCTTTGGCCATACCGTGTCGATACGGCAAGTGCACAACAGTCTTTATCCAGGCTATTCGGCTCTTGAAAGTTGGAAGCACGGTCGTCGCAGGTCGTTCAGTGCAAGAATCAGCGCAGCCGATGAACTGCATATACCGATCAGTCAAACGGCTTGAACTCCTCCTAGAAAGCGACCCCTACCTTGAACAGTCAGCTGCACAAACAGCGCTGACCGAACTGAGGAAACAGGCATCGGGTAGATGCCAGGCGAACGAGGGCGAGCGCATGATTTTGATTACGGGCGGTGCGGGATACATCGGTGCGCACGTCGCATTGGAATTGATGGTCCGAGGCGAAGAAGTGTTGATACTGGATAATTTGTGCAATAGCCGTCGCTCGACGATCGACCGGGTAAGCGCCTTGGCGGGCAAGCGGCCGGAGTTCATTTATGGCGACGTGCGTAATCGACGGTTGCTCGACAGGCTGCTGCGTGACTACCCCATCGACGCCGTAGTGCATTGCGCGGGGTTGAAAGCCGTCGGCGAGAGCGTGCGCGAGCCATTGCGCTACTACGACACCAATGTCGGCGGCAGCGTGGTGCTTTGCCAGGCCATGGCAAAGGCCGGCGTATTCCGGTTGGTGTTCAGCTCATCCGCAACGGTGTATGGGGATTGCACCCGCATGCCAATCAACGAAGCGTGCGCCACCGGGCAACCGACCAACCCGTACGGGATGTCGAAGCTGATGTGTGAAAACGTTATGAAAAGCGTGGCTAGCTCTGACCCGCGCTGGTCGATAGGCCTGCTGCGCTACTTTAACCCAATCGGTGCCCATGCCTCCGGCCTGCTGGGCGAAGCGCCGACCAGCACACCGAACAATCTATTGCCCTATCTGCTTCAGGTTGCCAGTGGCGAGCGGCAAGCGTTGTCAGTGTACGGCAAGGACTACCCGACCCCGGACGGCACCGGCGTTCGCGATTACATCCATGTCGTCGATCTAGCGTTGGGGCATATCAGCGCGCTAGAAGCGTTGCGCGAACGCTGTGGCGTCAGTATTTGGAACCTGGGAACGGGGCGCGGGTATTCGGTGCTGGATGTGATCAACGCCTTTGAAAAGGTGAGCGGCGTCAGGATCCCGCTGAATTTCGAAGCGCGTCGCCCAGGCGACATAGCCTGCTGCTGGGCCGACCCCCAAAAGTCCATCGACGAGCTGGGCTGGCAAGCGCGCTTTTCACTGGAGCAAATGCTCTACGACGCGTGGCGCTGGCAAATCAACCAGCGTGAGCATAAGGCGATTTGGCAGACAAAGTGAAGCGCACACATTGGCAGGGAACATTGATTCAGACACACCGGAGTCAGCGCTGGAATGGAGGAGATGTCTCAAGAAGTCATCTTTTGGCTCGAAGCGCGTGGGACTGGGTTCCGCAATTTCCCTGCAAATGTAGCGCCGTTCGTGAACTGGGAGTCAAATGCGGCCCTCCTGCTCCAAATAAGATATAAACCCTGAAGACGGGCAGCAACCAAGGGCAGCGTTGCGCACCCATGCTGTTTGAGCACATCCAGAAAGGCGAGCTCGACCCGTCGTTTCTACTGACCTATCCGATGAACCCTGAGGCAGTGCGCGTAGTTTCACGCCCATGTCCGGCGCGAAACTACGCATCGCGCAAACCGTCAGCTCACTTGGGCAAGCAGGTCGTCGCGAATGAATTGGCTAACCGTCGCTAAGTGTGTTTCCTCCTGCTGCAACGCATGCTCGAAGCGCTTCGCAATCAGCGGATGGCCACCTGCGCGGGCGAGCTCAATCAACAAATCCCACGCCGCGTTGTCCTCCAATTCAATGGTCAGGATCGCACTCATCGACTGCGACACAGTCGTGCGTGGGTCAGTCAGTACCTGCAGAACACCCATGGCCTTGACCCCGGCCACGTCCGCGCACGGCGTCATGGCGGTGGGGTCGGCGCCCAGGGTTTCGATGGCTTCGCGCACCAGGTCCATGTGCTCTAGTTCTTCGGCCTGGATCTGGCGCAGGGTGCCCACCAATGCGGGGTTGGCGCCCGGTGCGGACATGGCCTTGGCCACCATCGCTTCATATAAACGTACGCCAGTGCGCTCGAAAGCCAGGCGCTCGCCGAGCTTGTCGAGCAGCACTTCAGGCGCCTTGCCTATAGTTTTGTCCAGCGCAGTCTTGACCACACCCTTAGCGCTACCTGGAGACGGCACCGAACCGATCAGGTCGGCTTCGCGAATAGCACTCTCGCGCGCGGCGGTGTAGGCGCCCATGTCGCCCGGGACATCGGCGGGAAACATGCGCGTAGCTTCCAATTGGCGTGCAGTGCCTTCAGGCGACATCTGCGCGCCGGTGCGGTTGGTGCCGATGATCACTTGACGTTCGCTCATTGCTGTTCTCCCGCTGGGTTGAGTTCGGTGCCCGGTTTGAAGGCGTAGCCAGCTGACACCACGTTGGCTGGAACGCCCTCACTGTTAAGGCGTGCGCGTTGATCCAGAGACGCCTGCCCTTCCCTTTCCTTTGGTAAGTAATTGATACCATGGGCGCGCAGGTCGACCTCGCGAGACAAGGTCTCGCGCACGAAATCGCGCTGGCTCTTGAACTCGATCATGCGCGGCAGCGGGCCGGCCAATACCTCGGCGGGATCGCGGCGTTCATATTGCTTGAATAACTCGCAGGCCAGGTTCAGGTGTCCCAATTCATAGTCGACGAAGCGTTCCCAGAGCGCCTTGATGCGCGGATTTTCTTCCTGCTCGGCGCAACTGGCGTAGGTGTAGACCTCCATCGCCTCATGCACCAGCCACTTTTCCATGAAGGTTTCGCTGGGGTCCTGCAACGAACCGTACTGGGTCACGTGTTGCTCCTCGACCGAGGCGATTTCGGCGTACAGCGCGCGAGCCACCGGGTCGGCGAACAGCGGACCGATGTTCATGTAATAGTCGTGTGTCTGGTATTCGGCCCCGGTGATCAGTGCGGCGTGAATCTTGGTGATCAGTGCGGCACTGTCTTTCTGATAGTTGTCTCGCAGGTCATCGCCGGGGGCGCGGTGATGTTCGCTGGTAGGCCTGCCGGGTACGAGGTCGGTGTAGCCCTGCAGAATATTGTTGGCGTCCTTTCCCTCTAGCCGGTCGAGCATAGCGGCGTAGCGGTAGAGGTGGTCGAAGTCTTCCAGCAAGCCAAAGCGATAGGTTTGGGCCTGGTAGGGGTCGGGCTCATTCTGGGCGACGGCGGCGGTCACCTCGATCGCTACCTGCTCGTAGGCAACGGTGGTTTCCAAGGGAGAATGATCCGCGGACAGCAGCCAGTTGACCGCCGTCATCTGGTGCTGCTCGACACGGCGGATCTGTGCCAGCGGCAGCTGCAACTCTTTGTGAAACCGCGAGCCGAAGTGCTTGAGTCGTAAGGCGTCGGATTCAACGCCGTTCATCAAAATCACCCGTACCCGGGTGAATGCATCATCGTCCAGCTTACTGATCGGCTTGCCGGCCAGATCGCGCCAGGTAAAGCTCTGCTTGTCCAAGGGCGTGCCCTTGTTGTCCAGCAGATTATCGATTTTGGACATTGGTCGATCTCCTTCATCAGTCATCACCAAGTGAATGTTTCAACGAGCCGGCACCTGAATTCTCCGCTCTAATTGATGACAAAGAGATCTGAGGAGGGCATCGAAATTTTTTGATCATCCTCAGACGAACGGTTAGCTACGACGGCTAGTCGCACATGCAACCAGACTCCGCAACTGTAGTCGCCAAGCGGTTGCACCCGTAAAGGGCAATTCCCAGCAGCATCAGCGCACCGCCGCATACCCAAGTATTCCCTTTACTGGGAAGAAAGCGGCAACCCTGGCGGCGTTCCAGTCGTGTACTTGCACGGCTGCCGTGGTGAAGGAGCGCCGCTCGGCAAACGTCAGTTCTGGGATCCGGATCACTACCGCATCGTGCTGTTCGATCGACGCGGCGCCCTTCGCTCAACGCCACTTGGAGAACTGCGCAACAACACGACGCAGGCGCTGGTCGGGGACTTGGAAAAACTTCGCGAGCATCAAAGCAGGCTGATCACCGGTGGCTCGTGGGGCACCACGCTCGCTCTGGCTTATGGCGAGACTCATCCGCAGCGCTGTCTGGGTTTCATCTTGCCGGGGCGTATTCATGGGCACCGAAGATGAAATCAACTGGTACATCCACGGTATGCGCCGGTTTTCCCCTTGCACTTGAGGATTTCATTAACTTCATTCCCAAGGAGGAGCGGCACGATCTGCTGCAGGTATATCTTGATCGAATGACAGGCGATGACGAGGTTTCAAGCGGCGGAGCCATTCGCGCTTGGGTTCGTTACTCGGCCAGTGTTCATTATTGCGCCACGATCCGGACGGCATTGAAGAGCAAGCCGCCGATCAAAAGACCAGCACCAGCATGGGACTTCTTGATGTTTGGTATTTCAAGAACTGGATGTTTCTTGGAAAAGACCAACTGATAAATAACATTGAGGCAGTCAAATACCTACTGTGCAAGATCATTCAAGGGGGGCACGACATGATTGCCACGCCCAACTCCGCTTTTCGCTTGCATAAAGCCTGGACAGACTCGGTGCTGAAAATCATCATAGCAAGCCCCCCCATCGCGGGTTGCCTGACTTCCACGTCGAATAAATACGTGCTATCAGGATTTAGAGATCGAAACGGTGAATTGAAGTGTCCGATGACCTCTACCGTGGAGCTCGCGGTGTTACGCTGGTTAGGCTGAAACTATTTTGACCGAAGACGCTATTCCGCTTATGTACTCAAGCGGTACCCCGAACGGTTCTTTCGTCCCGTAACCGATCCCAAAGACGTAGTTCCAGGCTGTTATGCACAGCAGTCGCGCAGACCGCCGCCTGGCCTGTAGCGACGCTAATTTGCTTGAGCGAGTCCACGACATCCCCGACAGCGTAAAGCCCGTCAATCGATGTGCGCTGATGGTTGTCAACGCACAAAGCGCCCTCCTCGTCCACCTGCGCGCCCAGTTGCACCGCTAGCTCCGAGCGATACCGTGAGCCCAGCGATGGATAGACGATATCGAAGCAGTAATCTTCACCTTTCCCCGCTTTTACGTAGACTTTGCCGCCCCTCACTTCGATGTACTCGACCCGGTCCCTAATCAAACGTATACCGGCGCACCGCGCTCTCGCGCTCACGTCCTCACCAGCTTCGCTATCACCCTCGGCCAGCACCGTCACGTGGTCGGTGAAGTTGCGCAAAAATAGCCCGTGCTCAACAGCACAGTGTGCTTCGCCATATACCGCCACGTTGTCACCGTTGACTTCGTAGCCATCACATATGGCGCACAGCCGAATCACCGAGTGTGCAATGCCATCGTAGGGTCGATCCATCTGCGGCAAGGTATCGACCATTCCAGTTGCCAGCACCACACGCCGCGCGCTCAGCGCTCGTCCGTTGAGTTGCGCAACGAAACCAGTGTGGTCTTTGCGCAGACATTCCACGCTTCCGGCTTCAATCGTCGCCCCGTAAGACACGGCCTGCTCGCGCAATCGATCGAGCAAATCGTTGCCCGATATGCCTGGCGCAAAGCCGGGATAATTGTGCGAAAGCGGAATTAGGCTTGCACGGCTTTGCCCCCCGTCGGCGACCACGACTCGCCGATGGAAACGACTCAAATAAACCGCCGCCGTTAACCCTGCAGGGCCGGCGCCGACAATCAAGCAATCGACCTCGATATGACCTGCTGACGGTGATTCGGGGCGCTCTGGAACGTCCCGGTATTTGTCTGACTTAACTGACATCCGCTGCCCTCCTGGTTTGCTTGGAAGCCGATTGAATGACGACAAAAAGATCGAGCTATCACCTCAGTTTTTAAACGGCAGCATCCGATGAGTGGTCACCTAAGCCGATGAAACGCAAATTCTTTTTGCCGTTCGTCTGCTCAACAAAAGGAGTTTCGAACCGCCAGGCAACACCTTGGTTCGCATTTACATAATCTGCCGCATTCAATCCGTAAAAATTGATAAGACGCGACGCGGCAGACTCTTTAGAAGTGCCACTGCCAGGAATTTCGCGATGTGTGAATACATTGTTCAATATGATGTAGCCGAGGGTTTCGAAGCGCTGTTTGCCAAGGTGCAAAACCAAGGCGTGGGGAATGCAACTGGCATTGCGGATAGTAGCCTGCACCGAACCTTTGAACCGCAGGACAGCCGAAACGTGATCAAACCGAACATGCAGGTCAATGCCATACACAGCCGCAACGGCGTCCTAGAATGCATCAAGGTTCGTTGGGGCTGGAAACCGTTCTGGTCGATGGGAACAATGCCGCCGATGACTCATCTGCCACTCCATCTTGTAATGCGTTCGAGGGTATTCGACCGGGTGAAGCGCGACGGACGCATGCTAGTAGCGGTTGACGGTTGGTATGAAGCCTGCGAACCCGAGCAATTGAAAAACAGCCACCGCCTCAGCTACACCACGTCACGCGAGAACGGGCCGATCTTCCTCGCGGCGCTGGCGCAGGTCAGTGAACACTTCAATGGCTGTGACGGGCTCGTATTGGTCATGCACAACGACAGTTCCACAAGACAGCAGCGCCTGCTGGCGTTCACTGCCGAGGATGCGCAGGTATGGTTACGCCCCGATCTGCAATGGGAACAGGCGCAGGACCTGGCCATGCACATGGCGCTGGCAGAACCGCAACTGGAGCATGTTCTGACCTCCACGCGCAGCCTGCGTGGCCGATGAGTACCGACATGACCTTGGGCCGCTTGGAACCTCACAAGGCCACTCCGAGCGGCCCGCCATCGACTCGGTGCCGAAGTCAGGAATCTATGAGGCACCAGCAGTTTGCCGAGAGGATGAATAATGCAAGCTCCTTGTGAAGTCACCTACAACTTGTTCCCTGCCATCGAAGAAGCGCGACGCAGCGGTACGTTGCAAGTCGATGAACCTCATACCCTCTATTGGGAGGAAAGCGGCAACCCTGGCGGAGTCCCAGTGGTGTACCTGCACGGTGGCCCCGGTGAAGGTGCGCCACCCGGCAAGCGCCAGTTCTGGGATCCCGATCACTACCGCATCGTGCTGTTCGATCAACGTGGCGCCCTCCGTTCGACGCCACTGGGAGAATTGCGCAACAACACGACACAGGCGCTGGTCGACGACTTGGAAACACTTCGCAAGCATCTGGATATCGAAAGCTGGCTGATAACCGGTGGCTCGTGGGGCACCACGCTCGCTCTGGCTTATGGTGAGGCTCATCCGCAGCGCTGTCTGGGTTTCATCTTACGGGGCGTATTCCTTGGCACCGAAGATGAGATCGACTGGTTCATCCATGGCATGCGTCGGTTTTTCCCACAAGCACACGAGGATTTCGTGAACTTCATTCCCGAGGAGGAGCGCCAGGATCTGCTGCAGGCTTATCTCGATCGAATGACGAGCGACGACGAGAAATCAAGCGGAGAAGCCATTCGCGCTTGGGTTCGCTACTCGGCAAGTTGTTCGTTGTTACGCCACGATCCGGACGGGGTTGAAGAACAAGCCGCCGATCAAACAACCAGTACCGGCATGGGGCGCCTTGACGTTTGGTATTTTAAAAACCGTCTGTTTCTTGAAGAAGACCAACTGATAGCCAACATTGAGGCGATCAAGCATCTCCCGTGCAAAATCATCCAGGGTGGACACGACATGATTGCCACGCCCAATTCCGCTTTCCGCTTGCACAAAGCTTGGCCAGACTCGGTGCTGAAGATCATAAACGACGCAGGCCATGCGCCGTCTGAACCAGGGATTATCAGCGCGCTGATCGAGGCGACCGAGCAGTTCAAGGAAATGGGGAAGTTCTATTGAAGCGAAGGCGTGGTCCGCTCATACGGGTTGACTGAACAGTGAAATATGTAGTGAGTAGACGCGCGGAACATCGTGTCTGAGAGGGAATTCGGAATGTCTCTGAAGAACTCGAAAAGCGGAGTGAAGACTTCAAAAAAAAGTGTGGTCATCCCTATATACGCAAGGGTTACTACCTGGACTTAAATCCGGAGGAATATGTCTGCACGTATTGTGGAGAGCAGCGCAGGCCTGAGCAGTGGGACGATCTCGAACGTCGCCGTACGCCGCCGGCTGGGATGCTCAACGCCAAGGAGTCGCGTTAGCCTTTTAGCGCGATTGATGGCTTTTTTGATGCGCCGTTTATGTTCAACAGGCCCCCAACACCTGACTCAGGCGTGGGGGCCTTTTTTTGCGCTGGCGGCAACCACTCTCCCGGTGCTGGTCTGCCACGCTAACTTTCTGGTCAATGCGTCGGACGCTGCCCCATGTCATACGCCTATGAAGGCCTGGCGACCGCCACCGTGCTGTCACTGTACTTGGGTCAGCCGTCGAAGGACCTCACCATGCTGGAATTGAACGCCCGCGTGCGTAATGTCGGTACCGGACGGTTTCGCACGAGTTCGACCGTTACCTGCAGGGCCCGAATGAAGCGAACGCCTTGCGCGTGATCCTGCCGGGTGGCTTGTTGCTGCAAGGACCGATCACCGACGGGCGCAACGAGCCGGGTGGCTGGCTGTTGATCCAGGCAGAACAATACGACCTTGCGGTCGAGCAGCCCGCGAGCTTCAATGCTGGAAATGGGCATGAACAGCGTGATCGACCCCTTCGTGGCGTTGGACTTCCCGCAAGCGGTGCATGTCCGAGCCCTTAAGTTGCTGAACAGTATTGCCCAAGCGAGCACCGTGGCCGATACGTTGCACGCCGCCGACCGGGCCGAGGGCTTCGCCTTCGGCATCGAGACAGTGAAGGACGCATATGCTCTACGCCCCTGACCAAAGACTGCCCCCAAAGCTGAGCAGCTTTTTGGAGTTCGCACGTGAGGCGTTTGGGCAACGGGGGCTCTCTGACTATAGGAGAATTACGGCCGCTGCTCGCCGATTTCTGCCGGTCAGGAAAGGCAGCTTTCGGCCCAGAGTGTGTAAAAACGCTTCGCCAAAATTGAAGTGTGCGCGTCTACGTTAAATCTGAAATTTATCGGCACGTCTGAAGATGTGGATTTTGCGTAGAAACGCGATTTTCAGTCCGGTTTTGGGCACATGGCGCGCTCAAAAACGTTTTTACACAGCCTCGGCCAGAAGCGGTCATTCATACGCGTCTACCAATTGGCATTCAGAACGGCGCGACAGGCTAGAACCCACTATTCAGCGCAGTCGTCCTGCAAATCGCTCTTCAGGCAATCCGGCAGCTAAAACGGCTTCGGCTTTATCAGCGTGCCATCGAAATCTGCCGGCTTATCCAGCCCTATCCTTGCGCTGGTGCAGTAAAGCGTTTCATAACCAGGTCCCGCTAAGACCGGGCAAGTGGTCTGAATACACGGGGAGCCGATCACGCTGTCAACTTTGCCGTCTGCCGCGTAACGCACGACTCTGCTACCGCCCCATTCCGCACTCCAGAGAAAACCATGCGCATCAATACAAGAACCGTCTGGAGCACCCTGACCGTTGACTGTAGTGAATACACGCTGGTTTTCTAGCGATGGGTAATCGCAGCAGAAAATGCATCCTTGCAGGGAGTCCGCGTAATACATGGTGAAACCGTCCGGGCTAAAACAGATGCTGTTCGGGATCGCCACTTCGGGAAGGTCCAGCGTTTCTGTCTCGAGCGTCGCGGCATTGAGCCGGTGAAATCTGCCTATGGTTTGCACCGGCTCGCCGGTGTCCATCGTGCTGAATACGAAGTTTCCCATACGGTCGCAGCGGCCATCATTGATCCGGGTTCCTGCCACGCCAGGGGTGGCTGTGACTTTGCTGAAACGACCGGAGCTCAGGTTGTAGTAGCCCAAGCAGGATGCCAGTCCCATCAGCAATATGTCTTCGTCTGCCGTGAGGGCAAATGACCCTAGCGGCTCTGGCAGGGACCATCGCTGCACTTCGCCGTTTTCGGGGTCCAGAGCACGCAACTCGCGGCCGGGGATGTCGGTCGAGAACAGGCGTTCGGTTCTTTCACACCAGACAGGACACTCGCCAAGAAGACTGGTCGTGTCGGTTAGGGCTTTAAACATGGTTGCGTCCTACGAAACAGGATGGGATAAACAAGGCAGTCAGTTGGAGAAAAGCGCTAACCACCTGTCACCGAACAGAGCGATGGCCAGGCCTGCGAGCATCACCATTGCCCCGGCCAACTTGACGAGAGACACCGGCCTTTCCAATGCCCCCATCAAGCCGAAGTGATCGATAACCAGTGACGAAATAATCTGCCCGGCGATAGCGAGGCCCAGCAGGGCTGACAGACCGATTTTTGGCGCAAGCACCACATAACTAAGCAACGCGCCGGCACCCAGCAGACCGCCCAGCAGGCTCCACCAGGGCTGGGCAGGTATAGCCGCCAGTGAGACCACTATCCCGCCGCGCATCAATGAAAAGATACTCAGGCATAACGCACCGGCAGTAAAAGAGAACAGCGCCGCCGCGACCGAATCTCCACCCACGCCTTTAGCGAGTTGGCCATTCAGCGTGGTCTGCAGGGTGATGCCAAGCCCTGCGCAGACGGCCAGCAGGTAGTAGGCTGCGTTCATCTCACGCCTCCTTACTTGGCTGACTCAAGCGGCAGGAATTTCTCGGCAAACATATCCGGCTGATAGCCTGCAGCAGCAAACAGATGCTCACGGGATTCGTCGATCGCCGCACGCAGCCTTTCGCTGTCCACGCCCAGCACCTTGCCGCCCTGCTTGACGATGCGCCCGCCAATAATGACGGTATCGACATTACTGCGTTCGGCCGCGTGTACAACGGTGCCGAATGCGTTGCCTGACGGGTAAAGGTTGATGTCCTGCGCGTTTATAAGGATCAGGTCGGCCTGTTTGCCGGGGGCCAGGCTGCCGACTTTGTCCTGCAATCCGGCACAGGTAGCGCCGTCGAGAGTGGCGGCTTTCAGTAGGCCATGAGCAGGTAGGGTCACCGGATGATGTTCTGCGCCGCAGCAGCGCTGCTGGTGCATGCCCATGACGCGCTGCAGGTAGAACGCCACCCGCATCTCCATGAACATGTCACCGCTGTAGGAGGTTTCGTTATCGACACTCAGCCCCGGACTGATGCCGTGACGCTGGGCCGACTGCATGGCGAACATTCCATCTTCAATGCCGTAGTGGGCATCTGAACGCGGGCATACGTTGACCCGCACGCCAGCCTCGCGAAGGATTTTCCAGCCGGCGTCCGGCAGCGAGGTGCAGTGGTTGAAGATGTTATCGGGGCGCAGCAGACCCTCGCGATGCAAACCCTCCAGCTCAGCTGCCATGTCCCCACCGAAAAATTCGGTAATGATCGGCAGCCCCAGACGCCGGGCTTCAGCCCACAGCTCAAGCTCCAGCTGCGCCATCACCGCCAGCGAGAGCAGTGGGTTGTCGCCGTTCTTGACGTATTTTTCCTGCAGGCGCTCCAGGTTGCCGGGCCAGTGGGCTTTGTCCCACTCACCGGAAACTGGCGCACCGGAGGCGTGTACAGAGCGGATACCAGCATCGAGCAATGCCTCGACTGCGGCGTCAGAATGCGCGCCGGTACGGCTGTTGTGCGAGTTATCGACCACGGTGGTGATGCCGGCATCGATGCAGCCCAATGCAGTCAGCAGGTTGCCGATATACATGTCAGCCGGGCGATAGTATTTAGCGAACGAGAAGTGCGTGGCGTTGCAGTAGTCTTCAAGGGTTTCGGCATTTGGATTGATTCGACGCAGTTGCCCTTCCCAGGAGTGACGGTGCGTATCGACCATGCCCGGCATGGCGATCATGCCGGATGCTTCGATAACAACAGCATCGCCTGCCTCGAGGTTTTCACCAATGGCCGTGATGGTGCTGCCTTCGATAAGGATATCGCCGCGCGCCAGATTGCCGATATCGCCATCCATGCTCAGCACAGTGGCGCCACGGATAAGTGTGCGGCCGGCCGGAGCGGCTGGGCCTTGCACGATGCTGCGGTTATATTCAGCCATTTTCTGTACACCTCTTCAAATTTCGTTGGAAGCAATGTACGCAAGGCGATACTGCGGGAAAAAGGTGTAAAACTGTTTTAGTTATTCAATTTCTACGAATAATAAGACCTTTCCCGATCACTGCTTTGAGGCTGCTAACAGTCATGGACCGTATTCAAGCGATGCAGGTTTTCGTCCGTGTGGCTGAAGCAGGAAGCTTTATCCAGGCGGCGCAGACGCTCTCTCTGCCGGCCTCGACAGTTACCAGCAGCGTTAAAAATCTTGAGAAGTACTTGCAGGTGCGCCTGCTGAACAGAACAACGCGGCGAGTCAGCCTGACGCCTGAGGGCGCTCAATATCTGGCGCAATGCAGGGAAATATTGGAGCTGATCGAACACACAGAGAACAGCCTGACGGATTCCGTAAAACGGCCACAGGGGCGTTTGCGTGTCGATATGCCGGGTGGCATTGCACACTTCATCGTCATGCCAAATCTGCAAGACTTTTACCGGCGCTACCCGGATATCTATCTGATGATAGGCGTCAATGACCGGCAGGTTGATCTGATTCAGGAGGGTGTCGATTGCGTCATTCGTACAGGCGAGCTCGATGACTCAACGCTCGTTGCGCGCCCACTCGGACGGTTTCGCTGGGTGACCTGTGCGTCTGCCGCCTATCTCGAAGAGAACGGTACTCCGCAAACCCCGCAAGATTTGTCTCACCATCGATCCATTCATTACTTATCAGGCCGCGCAAGGCAAGCAGGTGAAATGCGCTTTGCCCGTGGCACTGAAAAGGTCTCAGTCCCGGTCAACGGCACAGCGGCCGTCAACGAGACTGGGCTCTACATCAAAATGTGCCTTGAAGGTTTTGGGTTGGTGCAGCTCGCCGAGAACGTGGTCAGCGAGCATCTGCGAGAAGGGCGGCTGGTCGAAGTGCTTGCTGACTGGCAGCCTGCATCGGTTCCTGTGCACCTGCTATACCCTCATCAGCGCTTTCTTTCGCCAGCCGTGAGTGCATTCGCTGACTGGATTGCCGGGCTTGTTCGCGACGATGATTCAGCATGTTCAAGTTGAACGTTGCGCCCGGCCAGCATGCCAGTGAATGCGCCGGCTACGGAGATTGCGGCTGTGATCAGCAGCGGTGCTGTCCAGCCACCGGTCCAATCGTGCAGTTGGCCCAGCAGCAAGGGGCCTGCAGCTGCCATCAGGTAGCCGACGCACTGCGCCATTCCTGAAAGTGCCGCCGTGTCACCGGCATTTTTTGTGCGCAAGCCGATGAAGGTCAGACCGAGCATCATGATGGCACCAGAGCCCAAGCCCAGGAACGCGGCCCACAACATGGCGTAGTCTGGCGCGTAAATGAGCCCGATCAGGGATGAGGCGGTTAACAGGCTGACGGTAGCGGCTGCCAGTTTCTGGTCTTTGAGACGGCGAAGCGTGGCCGTTAGAATCAGGCCGGGAATGGCCGTGGTCAGTTGAAGCGTGCCGTGTACGGTGGCTGCTGGCTCCGGGGATATGCCATGGTCTATCAGAATCGTCAGCAGCCAGCCGACGGCGACATAAAAAGGCATCGCGTTCAGTCCCATGAAGAGTGTGACCTGCCATGCCAGCGGCGAACGCCAGACGGCCACGGTTGGCGCTTGTTTCGGACCGGACAGATTTACGTGTCCGTGTTTTTTCAACTGCGGCAGCCACACCACCAGCGCCAATAATGGGGCTGCGACCAACAAACTCAGGGCCATCGGCCATCCCCATGATTGGGTCAGCGGCACTATTACGGCTGAACCGACAGCGCCCGCTGCGCCCATCGTTATGGAATAAGGGCCGGTCATGGACGCCATTTTTGTCGGGAAGTCGCGTTTGATCAGGCCGGGCAGCAGCACGTTGCCCAGGGCGACCCCAGTGCCTATCAATATCGTACTGGCGTACAACGCCCACGCGCTGCCATCGCTTGAAGCTCCTTCATTTGCATTTAAGCTTGGCGATTTTCTCTTCCAGCCGCACGGCGCTGGGCTCGGAAGCTGTGGGTTCTTGCTGGTCGGCAGAGTCGAGTGCCGCCAGCTAACGATTGATACTCGATTCAATTTCTTCTATTCGCCGCTTCAGCTTGGCGCTGGTAAAATTGCGGTCGCGGTTGTTGACTGCTTTGAATTTACCGCCATCGATGGCGATCAAATTTTCTCCGAACAGTCCCAACTGCTGACACAGCACAACGAACTGGCGACAGACGCCTTGGATGGCCTTGCTGTTGTCGTTCCGGAAGTTAGCGATGGTTTTGAAATCTGGCATCAAACGCCAGGGCAGCCACATCAGCTCGACGTTGCGCTGGGCTCCTCGTTCCAAACGTCGGCTCGACTGGATGCGGTTGAGATAACCGTGGATATAGATCTTCAGCAGGATTGCGAGGTAGTAACCAGGCCGGCCTGTATCAACAGGAATAGCACCGTCAAAACCCAGACTGGCCACGTCGAGTTCATCGACGAAGGCGTCGGCTATGCGCACCGGATTTGTATCGCTGACGTAATCGTCAAGGCTTTCGGGAAGTAACGTGCCTTGGCCTCGATATTCCCCTTGGATAAAAGTCATGGCGATCCTTGCGATGAATTCTGAAATCATAGCGAGTGTTCGCGAAGGCGTTTTTACACACTCTGGGCCAGAAGCAGACTGACTTACCGCATACTCGGAAATATGGTTTACATCGACTGGACCGACGCCACTTCTACATACCGGAATTTTTTTCTGGCTGCTTTGGTGGCTTCCTGCTCTGCCAGCAACGTACTGAGAGTATCGGCTTCATGGGCGATCTCAAGCGTCTTTCCTTCAAACTCATTGCTCACACGAAGAGTTACCCGAAGCCTTGGGGTAAAGGCTTTGGGGGCTTTCTTTTTCGCCATTTTTGATACGGGTGCGGCAACGAAGTCCGGCTGGATTTTTTCCACGGGAACGGTGCTCATCGGCGCAGCTATTTCAGCGTTGCCGAACAATGCTTGGCGCATCTCTTCTTCGGTCAATTTTTTGTTCATGCTGGTTCTCAAGCGCCTGATCACTAAACCGGTGTAATTCTAACAGCTAATCTTGGCGAGGCAGTTTCCAGCTACCGGAATGTTTCCTGAACACTACTCTCCGGTGGGGAACAAGGCTGGTCAATTCGCATCGGACTCCCCACATCTCAAATGATCAGATCCAACGAATAAAGCGACAGGTTACAGGTTAATTCAACAGAATCACTTCGGTACTTGCAAGCGTGTAGCGGGCGTTAGAGGATGCCTATAACTGACGTAGCCGCATAATCGCATCAGTGATGGCTCGGGCATTTTGGTCGAGCGTTTCCATGGTCCCGATTGCGTTAACGGCGACACTTTCCACTCCATTCTCTGAGATCCATTTGGTCACCTCTTCAAGGGCGGCTGCTAGGGCGTGCTGGTTGTGCAGGAGCAGTGTGAGAGCGTCCGCTGTGGCTATGTTGGCTTCAGAGTTATCTGACATGGGGATCATCCTTGAGTAAGTGGTATTGGAAGACTAGTTAAACACACCGTTGGCTGGAGCTATTTCTCCCAGACCCGCTGACACCTGGAGGTATTTGCACTGACTTAACGACTCATTTGCACGACCTCAGTAAGCCCTCATAAATCGAGCTCGTATTTGCGCTCCAATTCACTTCCTTTCTCCGCGACATAACCTCGACACAGGGAACAAGCTCGCTACATCGTCAGCGCCGGTATCGAAATAAAATGACGTCGCGCACTTCGTATTTTTTACTGCTGAGCCCTATTCGTCAGTTGGATGCTAGCCCCATAACCAAATGGGCTATGCACATGCCAACTGTATTTTGCCGAATCTGCTGCCTGCTCGTACTGACCACGTTCAATAGTGGCAGCTATGCCGCATCTGCTCATGAACAGGAGCAGTTGAGTCTGATTTTGCAGCAACTCGACGCTATCGAACATCTTGCGACAAGAGCCCAGACAGCCAGCCAGGATGAATCAACCGAGCGTTATCGCTTCGACTATCCCCACCTAACTCGAGACATCCAGCGCATCCGCCAGGGTGTGCAGGACTATCTCTCCCCCTCCCGCGCTCAACCTCGCGATCCCCGTGAAATGGTCGGTGATTACCGACTTGATACCCCGTCTGCGGAGCCTTCGCCATGAGCATGACTGACGCTCAGACCGCCGCCTTTCAAAACGCTTCCGGCTTCTCGGCACAGAGCAGTTCGGCGCTTTGGATTTCCATGGTTATGGTCCTGGCGTTGCTGTGGTGTGCCTGGGTGATGTGGACCGCTTACCGAGGTTGGGCCACCGGCAATGTGCGTTTTGGAGCCTTCGGCGGAAACGCTGCGCGCGTACTGCTTACCTTGCTGATTTTGATGTTCTTCACCCTGTCCTAACACCGGAGATCGCCATCATGCTCAAGTGCCTTGTCCCCCTTAAAAACAACCTGCGTGATCGTGCAAGCCAACGCCTGATCGGTCTGCTGCTGGTCCTTGGGCCAGGCCTAGCCTTTGCCGAGCTACCGACCATGGAGGCGCCTTCCCGAGGCGAAGGTTCGGGATTGATCGAGACGATCAAAAACTACGCCTACGACGCCGGCATTCTACTAGGTCTGCTGATTGCCCTGCTCGCGTTTCTCGGCGTGGCTTGGCATTCCCTGACCGTATTTGCCGACGTCCAAAACCAGCGCAAGACCTGGAAAGACCTCGGCGCGGTAGTTGGTATCGGCGCCCTGTTGGTGGTGATCATCATCTGGTTCCTCACCAAAGCTTCCGCGATTCTCTGAGGTTGGCATGAACGACACTATCGAACGCCTTGCCGACGGCACTTTGGTCTTTCTGCCGGAGCGACTCAATCGTGATCCCGCCGTATTGCGCGGTTTAACCAATGATGAAATGTGGGTGGCCCTAGGCACCGGCGCCGTCATTGGCCTGCTGGTGGGCGTTCCTCTGGCAATCGCCACCGCCTCGATTGCCATGGCGCCGACCAGCATGATCGCAGGCATGACAGTGGTGTTGTTGGTTGGGGGCACGCTACTGCGTCGGGCCAAACGGGCTCGACCGGAGACCTGGTTGTACCGCAAGCTCGAATGGATACTCGCCAGCCGTTGGCGCCTGGGGCGTGGAAGTTTGATTCTCCACTCCGGTGCCTGGACAGTTCGCCGTTCGCGTCGACTGCGCCCTGCCCTGTCTCGGTGGCAGCCATGAGTCGATTTCGAAACAAGGTCGATGCCCAACAGGCCCATATCTTCAGCCTACGTCTGGCGATAGTGACGCTCGCCCTGCTCAGCGCCGGACTATGGTATGGCTGGCGCTCAGCACCAACCGATCTGACCGTGCATGTCCCCCCTGATCTGCGCGCGGGCAGCACGCGCAAGTGGTGGGATGTTCCCCCAGAGAATGTGTATGCCTTTGCCCTGTACATCTTTGGCCAACTCAACCGCTGGCCCTCGGATGGCGAACAGGATTATCGCCGCGCGATCTATGGCTTGCAGTCCTACCTGACACCCGCCTGCAAGGCCTTCCTCGATGGCGACTACGAGTATCGCAAGGCCGCAGGCGAACTGCGTCAACGGGTGCGTGGCGTCTACGAAATTCTAGGCCGAGGCTACAGTGAAGATCCGGAACTGCGGGTCAAGCAACTTGATCGCGACAGCTGGTTGGTCACACTCGACCTCAACGCTGATGAGTATTACGCCGCCGAACCGGTGAAACGGGTGGTCGTGCGTTATCCGTTACGGGTGGTGCGGTTCGATCTGGACCCCGAACGCAATAAGTGGGGCCTTGCACTGGATTGCTATCAGGGCACGCCGCAAAAAATCTCCCCGCCTGGAGGTGAACCATGAAGCGGATTTCTACCCTGGGACTCAGCCTCACACTGATGCTATCGGGCGCAGCCGCGCAGGCCATCGAACTGATGCACTGGGAACGCCTACCGCTCGCGGTCCCACTGGTGATCAATCAGGAACGAGTGGTCTTTATCGATGAAGCTGTTCGTGTCGGCGTGCCTTCCGCTCTGAAGGATAAACTGCGCGTGCAATCAACCGGAGGCACGCTGTACCTGCGCGCGTCGGAAGCCATTGCACCGACACGACTGCAGCTGCAATCGGTTAAGACGGGCGAGATCATCCTCTTGGATATCGCGGCCACGCCTGGCGATCAACCCCTGGAGCCCGTGCGTATTCTCAAGAATGCTCCGATGCAAGCTATCGAGTCTGAATCGAGCACCGTCCCCGTTCCCGAACGTACACCGATCCCGGACGCGTTGACGCGCTACGCCGCGCAAAGCCTGTACGCGCCGCTGCGCACCGTGGAGTCCCTGCCCGGTGTACGCCGCGTCCCGCTCAAGCTGCGCACCGAACTGCCGACCCTGCTGCCGAGCGAAAACGTTTCCAGCACACCTATCGCCGCCTGGCGGCTTGGTGACTATTGGGTGACGACCGTGAAGTTGCGCAATCGAGGTACAGCTACGGTGCAACTAGATCCACGTGGACTGCAGGCAAAGCTGTTCGCCGCGACCTTCCAGCATGCTTTCCTCGGGCCGGTCGGCAGCGCGGAAGACACCACGATTGCCTACCTCATCACTCGCGGTGCCGGCCTCGAACACGCCCTGATGCTTCCGCCCGTTGCGCGGGGTGCTGACGATGAAGGCTAACGCCTTGCTCAAATGGCTGGTACCGGCTGCGCTGCTGGCCGTGGTACTGATCATCATGAAAAGCTGGGTCGCGGGAGGCAGCAAGCCGTCTCCAGAGCACCCAGTTCATCAGGGCGATATTCAATTATCTGCCGAGCAAGCCAAGTCGCTCGGCATTGCGGGCGATACCCCACGCGACACGGTCGCCACCTTGGTAGGCCAAGTGAAGGCCATGCGCAGCGACATGCTAGGTTTGAAGAAACACAACGATTCGCTGCAGACGGAGAACAACCGCCTGCGCGAGCGGGAAAACAGCGTCGACTCGCGTATTCAGACGGCACTTGGCAGTGTGACCCAGCAGGTAGACGAAGGCCGCCGGCAAGCCAATGAAGCACGCATCAAAGCGGAACAAGACAGTCGTCAGGCTAGCGGTCTGCTGACGCAATTGCAGGAACAGTTGTCGGGGCTGACCGGCAAAGGCAAGGATATGCCGATCGGACTGGGTCTTGAACCGGGCGATGGGGACCAGTTCGAAGGGCGGCATACTGCCAACGATGCGCTGCAGTGGATTGAACCCTCGGATGCTCCCTCCACCGAAGCCCGAGGTAAAACCAAGACCTCTTCCGCACCGAGTCTGCCTAATGCCTTCAACTCGCTCGAGGGCTTGAAGGACAATGCCATCAACCGCAGCCAAAAGCAGTTACGCGAGGTCACCAAGGGTGAGCGTGACCTGACGCGATCCGGTGATCGTACCGAAGGTGCGCAGCCGGTCTACACCATTCCCGAAAATGCGACATTGATGGGCTCGGTCGCCATGACCGCGCTGATCGGCCGAGTCCCTGTGGACGGCACCGTGAATGATCCCTATCCCTTCAAGGTGCTGGTCGGCCCCGAGAACCTAACGGCCAACGGCATCGACCTGCCGGACGTCGCAGGGGCCGTGATGAGCGGCACAGCCTCCGGTGACTGGACCTTGTCTTGCGTACGCGGACAGGTCGAGTCGATCACCTTTGTGTTTACGGATGGCACCATCCGCACGGTGCCTCAGCCAAAGACGGTCTCCAGCCGCAATGCCTCCACCACCCAGAGCTCAAATACCGACAAGATCCGCGGTGGACTCGGTTACCTCTCCGATCCGTATGGCATTCCTTGCATTGCCGGCGAGCGTCGCTCGAATGCTCAGCAGTACTTGGGCAGTCAGACTCTGATCACTGCCGCCGGTGCTGGCGTCGCCGCCCTGCTCGGGAATGAACAGAACAACAGCAGCGTCATCAGTTCGGGCGGCAGTGCCTTCGGGGTCACTAACAACAGTGGTAATAGCGCACTGACCTCAATTCTCAGTAGTGGGGCCAGCGACATTCGAGAGTGGGTCAACAAACTGTATGGCGAAGCCTTTGCTGCCGTGTACGTACCACCGGCAGCAGAAGTCGCCCTTCACCTCGACCATGAGATCACCATCGACTACGAGCCCAAGGGCCGGAGTGTTCGCCATGAAAAAGACCATGCTTCTCTGCCTAACCTGGATTAGCTTGATCTGCGGGGTCCTGACGGGGTGTTCCACCGACAAGGACACACTTTTGCCCCATGGCGAGCAAACCATGCTGGATATCTGGAACGGCGCCGGCTCACAGGGTATTCAACAGCAACTGTTGGATGCTCGGCGACAGTTGCGTCGCCCGTTGGCTCAAACAGATCTCTCCACTGCGCTCCAGGAACCGTATACGCGTACAGCAGCGAATGAAATTCGCAACCTGTTCCCTCGCCTGCCCAATCCTGATTTGGTGATGTACGTGTATCCGCATCTGAGTGGTACCGAGCAGGCACCAGTGCCGGGGTACTCGACCGTCTTTCCATTCTACCAGCGGGTGCAGTACGCACTGCCGGGTGAACGTCAGGAAGATCTGTAATGTGTAGCGACGATACGGGCGACCGCACGTCTGCATGGAAAGACTGGCGCAACCCATCGCGCCCCCGCGCGACACTGGCCGATGAAGCTGCGCTCTATGCGCACAATCCCAGCTTCGCCGATCACCTGCCGTGGGTCGAATACCTCGAAACCGAGCAGTGTTTTCTACTAGATGACAATCGCTCTGTGGGTGCGGTGTTCGAGTTACTGCCCATCGGCACCGAAGGGCGTGAACCCGATTGGCTAACGGCAGCCCGCGATGCCCTTGAGGATGCCCTGCAGGATAGCTTTGACGAGCTGGACCAAGCACCTTGGGTGGCGCAGTTTTTCTGCCAGGACGACAACGACTTCACCCCCTACCTCACCCGGCTCACCGACTATATTCATGACAGCGCCCGAGGCACGGTTTTCACCGAAGCGTACCTGGAACTCATTCGCCGACATCTGAAAGCCATCTCCAAGCCTGGCGGCCTGTTCGAGGACAAGGCAGTCACGCGCCTGCCCTGGCGAGGAAACAACCGTCGGGTGCGATTGGTGATCTATCGCTGGCTTGAGTCTGACGGTGAGGAAGCGGGACTCAAGCCAGTGCAATCGCTGCGACAAACTTGCGAACGTGTCGCTGTTTCGTTGCAGGCGTGCGGGGTGCAATCGACGCGCGTCGATGGCCGAGGTTTGTATGCCTGGTTGTTGCCCTGGTTCAATCCAGCCCCCAAGCTCACAGACGAATCGCCCGAAGATTTCTACCGCCGTGTGGCCTATCCGGAGTCTGGCGAGAGCGAGTCGCTGGAACTGCCCTTCGATCATGACTTTGCCGAACGCCTGTTCTTCAACGAACCGCGTTCGGACGTGCAGCAGGGACTCTGGTTTTTTGATGGTCAGCCCCACCGGGTCATGGTGGTGGACAAGCTGCGCCGGGCGCCATTGATTGGTCAACTCACTGGCGAAATCCGCAAGGGAGACGCGGTGAATGCACTGTTCGACCAGTTACCCGAAGGTACGGTGATGAGCCTGACCCTGGTGGTCAAACCCCAGGATGTGCTCGAGGACCAGTTGAACCGCCTGGCGCGCAAAGCCATCGGTGAAAACCTGGCCTCGACCCAGACCCGCCAAGATGTTGAAGAGGCTCGCGCGATCATCGGTCGCCAGCACAAGCTGTACCGCGGCACCCTGGCGTTCTACGCGCGCGGTCACAATGAGCAGCAATTGCACCAGCGTTCGGTCAGCCTGGCTAACACACTACTGGGTGCGGGCCTACAGCCGGTACGCGAAGGCGATGAAGTCGCCGCCTGCAACAGTTACCTGCGTTGGTTGCCGATGGCTTACAACCCGGCCCGCGACACGCGAAACTGGTACACCCGCCTGATGTTTGCCCAGCACCTGGCTAACCTGGTTCCGGTGTGGGGCCGCAGTACCGGCACCGGCCACCCGGGCATCACCCTGTTCAATCGTGGTGGCTCGCCGTTGAGTTTTGATCCGTTGTCACGTCTAGACCGGGCCATGAACGGCCATCTACTGTTGTTCGGCCCCACCGGTGCCGGCAAGTCGGCCACCCTGGTCACCCTGCTGATGCAGGTCATGGCGGTGTACCGCCCTCGCCTGTTTATCGTCGAGGCCGGTAACTCATTCGGTTTGCAGGGTGACTACTTCGCGACACAGGGCCTCTCGGTCAATAAGGTCCAATTGAAACCTGGCGCTTCGGTCAGTCTCGCCCCCTTTGCCGATGCTTGGCGCCTGGTCGAGCAGCCGGATCAGGTGGCGAGTCTGTCGATCGATGAGCTGGACGATGAGGTGGTAACCAATCGCGAAGACCAGCGCGATGTCCTCGGCGAACTGGAAATCACCGCCCGGCTGATGATCACCGGCGGTGAGGCCAAGGAAGAAGCGCGCCTGAGCCGGGCCGATCGCAGTCTGATTCGCGAGTGCATCTTGGATGCGGCGCATACCTGTGTCGCTGCGGATCGCCAGGTGCTGACCCGCGACGTGCGCAATGCCTTGCTGCGCGTCGCCGCTGACCCGCACTTGCCGGAGAAACGTCGTGAGCGTGCCCAGGAAATGGGCGAGTCCATCGACCTGTTTTGCCAGGGCTTCGAGGGTGAACTGTTCGATCGCGAGGGGACGCCTTGGCCTGAGAGCGATGTGACCATTGTCGATCTGGCCACTTACGCTCGCGAAGGCTACGAGGCACAGATGTCCATCAGCTACTTCAGCCTGATGAACACCGTGAACAACCTCGCCGAACGCGACCAGTACCTGGGGAGGCCGATCATCATGGTCACCGACGAAGGCCATATCATCACCAAAAACCCGCTGCTGGCGCCATTCGTGGTCAAGGGGACGAAGATGTGGCGCAAGCTCGGCGCTTGGTTCTGGCTGGCGACGCAAAACCTTGCCGACTTTCCCGCTGCCGCGCAGACCATGCTCAACATGATCGAATGGTGGATTTGTTTGAACATGCCGCCCGCGGAAATCGAAGAGATCGCACGGTTCAAGAAACTCACGCCGGCACAGAAAGCCTTGCTGCTCTCCGCCAGTAAGGAGCCGGGTAAATACACTGAGGGGGTCGTGCTATCGAAGAAGCTCGAAACGCTGTTTCGGGCCGTGCCACCCAGCCTCTATCTCGCCCTGGCCATGACGGAGCCCGAGGAAAAAGCCGAGCGCTGGACACTGATGCAGGAGAACGTTTGCTCAGAGTTGGAAGCGGCTTACCGGGTAGCTGAACGGATCGATAGAGCGCGAGGAATAGAATCAACATAGGAATAGCTATTCAGGCATTGCTCTTCCAGAGAGTGAACTATGAAATTGCATCGCAACTGACCAGACGTTTGCACGGCAACTGAACAGTTGATTGCATTCGTATTCCACACTTAACCGGGCGGTCTGTTGCTGGCCATCGCCCGCGCGGGGCCACTTCAAATATTTTTTATATCCGCAAAATGCAACACCACTTTCTATGATTAATGATGCGACCCTGGTTGTGACCTTGCTTTAGCAGCCTTCTTCACTTCTGATTCCAAGCTGTTTATCAGATAACTCAAATCATGCTTCGAAATACGCTTCGGTCTGGCCATACGTACTGGGTCATTTATTCGCACCTTTGTTTTATCCGAAAGCGCGCGATCTAGACAAGTGGAAAATTCCATCTCATCATCAAATATAGCTTCTACTTTTCGAGCCTCATCATGAATCAAAAGCGCCCTCAGTGGACAGCTCTTAATGGCTTTTAACAAACCATCATCAAGCGTAGTTACAACAGGAATCATGAATTGATTACCCTTCTTTTCTGTCATAAGCGTTTCGCAATGTCGAAACATATAAAGGTCCCACGCAAGCGCGGAAATCCTATTATTCGAATCTCCGTTCGGGTTCCGCAATGCTGGCTCGTCAAAGATAGGCATTCTATTCTGCTTATCAGCGAATCCGCTCAGGGCCTTCCATCCGAAGTAAAGTTCCTTTAGGGGTATGACGTCAAAATTATCAAGACAAAAATCCACCAAGCAGCGAATACCATCATCTACGCTTTGGCCACTCCAGCACTCTAGCATCGCGCGTAAAATTATCGACTGCATCATATCTCGCCGCTGGATACAGGCCCATACCTCCCGATTGGTCAAGAATGCATCCCACATTTCCTCAGCTGCCGGTATGTAGTCCTGAATCTGTTCGGCATGCCCGTTCAGCACCCTTCCCTTCCCCTAACTTCGGGGATATGCATCATGGCATCAAACATCTTTGCCGCCGCAACTTTCTGGTACGGCCAAGGGTTATTAGGTTTTACAACCTCACGTAGGTTTTCCAGTGCCGCAAACATCCAATCAAAACCACGCCCGCCTTGATCTTCAATGAACTGCAAGGTCGCCCGCACCTTTTCGCGGTGACTCGAATCTTCATGACGAAAAAAACCAGGTAACTCAGTAAGAAAGTTTGTATCGAGTAGTGAGAAAAAGGGAAACTCCAAAGGCGCACTACCGCTCCTCATCTGCCTCTCGATTGCATCGGAAAACGCAAAAATGCCCTTTCCAGCAAATAGAGGAACCACGGGCACATTTGGATTATCTGACCGGCCCAAAGCTTGCAATGGAACCCCTCCCTCATCGCTCGCGAACAACACACGAATGCCCGAGAACGCTTCACGATCAGAAGCGACGATGTCTGCGAGGGAATCACCTGGTGAGCGACGTAGAATGGCAGTCTTTACGCGTAGCATCTTTTTCATTTCGTGATGCAGATCGAGTTTGTTTGCCATAGTGATGTGCCCTCTTGAAGATATGCTGGTGCTGTTACCGACGCGGAGAATGAGAGAGATCGGTGGGTTGCTGCCACATATCTGGACTCCTTGCGCAACCTGATGCCCGCTCGCTTTCGTCGAGGGCAGCGCGAGTCGCAGAGCAAACATCGGGACAAAACGCCGCACCTAAAAACCAAAAGTAATTTAGGACCGCAACCTGCTGGACTGTGCCAATGCGATAGGCCAGGCTAAATGCAAACGGGTGGTCAAGTCGATACAGGTATCCGTGTACCGCGCTGAAGCCGCTGCTGAATCCTCAACAAGAATCCTGCTTCAAAAGCATCTTGGCAGTCACCGACAGGAAAGGTCTTGCGGGTTTGAACCAGTTCCCACCACAAAGGAGTATCGGTCGTTGCCTCAAGCCAAGCCTGGGCACATTGCACACCAAGCTCGATCATCGGCGAAAATTCGCTACCCCAAGGTGTCAGAAGACTTGGGCAACCATCCGCCGCGGGAATTGAAATGTAGTTTTCGTCCATACACACCCTAGATGTCTGATTTTATTGTTAGACGCTGGACCCAGCCTCGAAATCTTAACGACACCAAATGAACGCTCGATAACAGGCATAAGCCTCAAATGGCCTAGATCAATACCAATGTAGACTATATCCCGTGGATTGAGAGTCCCTCAAGGCGCAATTTGCGCGCATGACTCAAGACTACGAACAGCTTCGTCTGCAGCTGGCGGAAAACATCCGCTGGATGCGACGCGTAAAAAACCTTACCCAAGAGCAGCTCGCGCTCATGGCCGAGGTGGATCGCACCTACGTCAGTCAAATCGAACGATGCACGGGCAATCCGTCGCTGTTGGTCCTGTGCAAACTCGCCAATATTTTCGAAATTACCGCAGATCAGTTACTTGTGGAACCCGATATCCTGCGCAGCTCCCTTCACGTCAAATAATAGTCTCACGTCTCACAAACCCGATACATCCGCCTTCATAATTTCCACTGACAGTCTTCGGTTCCTAACCGAACCTGCCCAGGCCATACACTGAGAGCCTGGATCATGCCTGTTGCCTGCTCGTCAATCACGCCCACAAAGCTACGGCCCTTGGCGCTGGGCGTCCTGCTGGCGTGCGGCCCAAGCATGGCGCTGGATACCGGCAGCATCACCGCCTCTGTGCTTTCGCCAAATTGCCTCGCATACAAGGTCGTAGGCATTTGTTTCTGGCTCCTCTGCACACCCTTCGGCTGCAAGGTCAAAACCTCAACCAAGGTTCGTCATTTCATTCCTGAACTGGTGGTTTCGAGCTATACCACCACCGGCAACAATCCCTGGGCCGAGATGGCTGCCCTCTCATCTCCCATCAGCGGTGCGGAAGGTGGCGGCAACCTGATCACCCCGAACACCCACCGCGACAACCTGCCCCGCTTTAAGAACGTCGACGGGATCGGCCACCCCGGTGGCTGGATCGCAACGCAACTGGCTTCGCAATCCGGCTATGCCTGCGCCAGCGGTGCAACTGCACTCATGCCTTACTACCTGAGTACCCTGGACTCACTGGCCTGGCGCCATGGCATCCCGGAAAGTTTCTACCCCGAGTCGCTCGTGCCGGGGATCCGTGAAATCGGACGTCAGGCCACGGGAAACATGTGGGGTAACGTTTATCCCCGGCAGGGTTTTCTGGTACAGCCCGACGACTTCAAGGCTGCCGCGGTCATGGCGCAACGGGCCGGCGATGTGATGACCCGCAGCTGGCAGCCGCATGTGTATGTACCGCTCACACCCATACCACGCGACGGCTACTGGCCGCCTGGCCCGATCGTCGAAAACGACGCCTCAACCCACAAATGGCAGTTGCTCTACCCCCAGGTTCAGCCCACGTGCGCCATCTTCCCCAGCGATCCGGTCCAGAGCACGGATGGCGGCTACGCCTGGTCGTTGTGGCGCCCCTATAGCTGCTGCAAGCGTGAGGGGCAGACCTTCCTGTTCAGCATTGACTTCGAAGGAGGTGCTTCATGAGTCGGTTTCTCGTACGATCCTGGTTGGGCATGATAAGTCTGTTGCTCTGTGGACTGCTCGCCATGGCCACGCATGCCCACGCCGCCGAAGGCGATTACCGCCTGGGCACTCAAGGCGAAGTGCTCGATGACCGAGTGATGTACACCATTGGTGGCGGCTCGGCAGTCGGCTCACCGAGTTCGCTCTACCGACCCAGTGGTCTCGGTGTCGGCGGCTCCTGGCGAGCGAACATGATGTGCGGAAACATGAGCCTCACCAACACCCTGCAAAACCAGCTGAACGGCGTCACCGAAGGTTTCCAGCAGATCATGGGCAGCATCGTGCAGAACGCGACCCAAGCGGTGATGTCGCTGCCGGCGTTGATCATCCAACGCGCCAACCCCGGTCTCTATGAGTTGCTCAGTAACGGGGTGATGCAAGGTCGGATCGACTTCGACCGCTCCAAGCTAACCTGCCAGGCCATGGCCGAAAAGATGGCGGATAAGGTCGGTCAAGCCGGTTGGGGTGCGCTGGCCAAAAACCAGGAGATGCAGGGCAATCTGGAGCAAACCGGCGGTGATGCGGTGGCAGCGGTGAAAAACACCGAGGCCCATAACGGCAACAATGGGGTGTCCTGGGTCGGCGGTTCGAAAGCCGGAGGTAACGGACAGACACCCATTCGGGTGACCGCCGACGTGGTCCGCGCAGGCTATAACCTGCTGCATAACCGGTCGGTGGATGACAGTGCCTCGATCAGTAGCAGTGATTGCCTGGGAGGGGCTATTTGTCAGACATGGGCTTCGCCCCAGGAGGAGTCCGACTGGGCCGTTCGGGTGTTGGGCGAGAACGAAGTCGCGACCTGCGACAGCTGCGAAACTCTGCGTGCGACCGCTGGCAGCGGACTGACGCCGCTGATCCAGGAGGCCTATAACGAGCGCCTCAAGGCCCTGCAAGGGCTGTTGTCTGGCGCGCTGCCGCCTACTTCTGACAATCTGACTAAAGCCTCCAGCCCAATGCTGCCGGTGACCCGTGGCGTGATTGAAGCCCTGCGCGACGATCCCGACCAGGATCTGTTGACACGGCGCTTGGCCAGCGAGACGGCCTTGTCCAGTGTGCTCGACAAAGCACTGCTGCTACTGCGCACGCTGCTGGCAGGCAGTCACGAACCGAACATCGCCTCCGCCGAGCCAGCCCAAACCGCCTTGACGAAAAATATCGAAACCCTGGAGCGCGAAATTCGCCTGCTGCAGACCGAGTTGCAGGTCAGGCAGATGCTGACGACCAATACCGCCAGCCTGGTGCTCGATCGGCATGCCGGTGGTGCCGATGCTTCGCGCACCGTCGAGCAAGGCGACCCCGAGCCCGGTCGACTCAATGATGCTGACGCCAGGCGCAAGTGAGCCATGAAACGCTCACCGCTATTCACTTTGCTTTCGAGTCTGGGGATTGCCGCGGCGATGATCCTGACCGCCGCACTGGTCGCCTGGATTGGCCGCACTGCGCTGGGTAGTTTCGAGGTCTGGCAGCAGACATTCGAATCCGCACGACCTTATCTGCGGTGGTGGCGCGCCCTGCTCTACGCCGCCCTCTTTGCGCTCTGGTGGGACCTGCTTCGGCGCTACCGACATCGACCACAGGATCGACTGCGCCTGAAACGCATCGGGACAATAGGGCTCGTGCTCTTTACCTGCGTCGAACTCACCCGACTGTGAGGTCAGCACCATGCTTATGAGCACCAACAGCTACCTGGAGTTTTACCTCTCTCTGCTGGCCTGGATCATCAACAACGGCCTCTGGAGTGTCCTGTCCGACACCGGGCTGTTCGCCGCGCCCTTTGGTGCAATCATCCTCCAGGAATGGTTGTCGGCCCGTCAGCAAGGCGCGGACGAAGGTAACAAGGGGCTGCTCTCGGTGCCACGGATAGAGAACCGTTTGTGGCTGGCCTACATCGTCGTCTTGTTCGGTTGCGCGCCTGTGTTTCCGTTGAGCCTCTCATCAATGGCGTTCAATGATGCGGCAAGCCAGCGCTGCGGCGTCAGTGTGGCCCAACCGACGGAAACCGCCTGGGGGATGACCTTCAATACTATCGGCGAACGCTCCGCCAACGTACCGATCTGGTGGTTTCTGGTGCATGCCTTGAGCAAAGGCGTGACCGCGGCGGCCACCGCTTCCATCCCCTGCGCACCGGATATCCGGCAAATGCGCATGGAGATCGACAGCTCGCGCATCGACAGCCAGGTGCTGCTGCAAGAGGTCGCCGATTTCACCCGCGACTGCTACGGCTATTCCCGTTCTCGGCTGTTCACCAACCGTCCGCAGTTGGACAAGGCACAAAGTCATGACGCCTCCTGGATCGGCTCAAGCTATTTGCTCGATACGCCCGGCTACTACGATACGGATCGTTCACGCACACCGCGCGTCAATTGGCCGTATGACGACAACCGCGATGTATCCTTGCCGCGGTTAGAAAATGGTGCGGGCTACCCCACCTGCAAGCAGTGGTGGAGCGACAGCGGTGTCGGGTTGCGCGAGCGCTTGATCGAGCAGGTCGATCCATCGCTGCTGACTCAGCTGAAAGGTTGGTTGACTGGCCGCTCGAGCAACGAGATCGAAGATGCCACCCTGCGCGAACTGGTCAGCCCGCGCCAGCAAACGATGTCCATGTCGCCCGGACAGGTGTACCAGGACTATGGCTCCAGCGCCCGCGGGGGCTCAATCAATCAGAGTCTCAATAACCTGGCTACCAACACCGGGCTGGCCCTCGGCTCCTTCAGCAACTTTCCGGCGATGAATGCGCTACGCGCCGCCCTACCGATGGTGCAGGCTTTCCTGATCATGGGCGTCATCATCAGCTTGCCGCTGATTCTGTTGGTCAGTACCTACCAGTTGAAGACCGTCATGACCGTGACGTTCGCGCTGTTCACCTTACACATGCTGAGCTTCTGGTGGGAACTGGCGCGTTGGGTCGACTCCAGTATGCTCGATACCTTGTACAACCAGGTTTCGGCTTCAAATCAGGTGCTGTTGTCGCTGCCCACATCCGGACTTATGGATGGGACGGTCACCGCGCAGGTGATCGAGTACGTGATGGGGGCAATGTTCGTCGTGCTTCCGATGTTGTTTTTGGCTGCAATGAGCTGGGCAGGATATAGCGTTGGCTCAATTGCCGACGGCATGCTTAGCAAAGGAGCAGCTCAAGCGCAGGACGCCGGTGCAAGGGGCGCTGGAGCTCTGATATCTGCTGGAAAAGCCTTAAGGAAGGGGTGAAGAACTCCACTACAGGTCTTTTAAATCAGGCTGACCGGGTGCGCGGCCATACTCATACTCACCATATGGGTCGCCATATGCCTTGTACCGGAGAGCATCCTTAGGTTTGATAGGCGTTCCATTGGCGATGGCCCAACACAAGACAATAAGGATCATCACCGACACTGTGAACCATAAGCTAACTAGAAGGAGTCCGGCGGCTATTGCCAACTTGATAACTAGAAAACTCCCGCGAACAAGTAATTTACCTGCGGGCATTCCTGCCGTCTCCGCACTCTCAACCACGCGGGATTCAAACGCTTTCACCTTACGATAACCACGCTTCACCGACAGACCACAGGCGTACGCCCAGCGGTGGGCACGTAAACTTTGAACAGGTTGCTGAGTCGGCATGGTCTCGCCCTCTTCTGAGCGTTTTCATGGTTGAGGCAAGAGTATTAGCCTACTACTGAAAGCGGTCGATATCTGACCGTTTATCAGTTTGCTCAGACGGCGCCGCGAGCGTTGATATGGGCTGCGCGTTGAAAACAGCCCCCATATCCTAGTCCGCCAAGAATAGGACCCGTAAACGGCTAGTAACCTTTCGGTATGCGATAGGTCTTGCCCTTTTTTGTGCGGTCTTCGAAAAAGTCCGCATGCTCCGATTCGTCCGTGCGTATGCAATCGCGCGTCTGACCATTCCCAACGTTGCATTTCGACCACTCAACCCGACTGCGTAATTCGTCCAGCCTCGCCACCTCGCCTCGACGCGCTTTTATTTCGTCTAACGACGGCACCCACAGATAGAGAGACACTACTACCAATGTAAGGATCGTAGCCTGCGCCGACAGGAAGTAGAGCCAACGCCTGCTATTCAATTTCTTTGCTGCCATGTTGTACAGTTCAGCAGCCCGCTGAGCGGCAGCATCTGCCTCCGTGAATCTCTTGCTCAACAGCTCAGCGGCTTGATTCGCAGTTGACTGTGCAGAACTCTCGATGCTCTGTTTGACGCCCGCCTCCAGTCGAACCAGCTTCTTTTCGACGCTATCCTGCAGCTCACGCAACGCCTCAGTAGCCCGTCGAGACTTGCTCTCATCGATCTCTACAGCTTCGAGAACTTTGCGAGCCGCGCCAAAGAGGGCCTGAAAATTTCGATCGTGCGCTTGCTCTTGACTTGTTCCGGCCATCAATATCTTCCTAAAGTTGGACCTTTTAGATCGGGCATCTCGTGATCTGGTTGCTTCATCTCTCTCTGAAGGGAAAGATATCGCTCCTGGCTGTACTCGATCCATTGTTTGTGGGACAGGTTCAAATCCATCAAATCCTGTAAGGCGGCGAAATGCAGACCTCCACCGCTGCCGGCCACCAGCACCAATCCGCCTGTTCCGGTCTCCTCTGGCCCTTGAGCAAGCCGCACCAGATCGATGTAGTCGCGCTCAGCCCTTGTAATCTCAGCCGATCTGCGTTGCAGAATGCCAGCAGCCAGCTCCTCGATAAAATTTTGGAACCTCTCGCTTGACTTAGGCCGTTGCCTGGCGCCTTCGCCAAATGCATCGAGATAGGGCTCAATGCGTGCCGACAGTGCAGCGCTGGGAAGAGGCGCCGTTTCGATGTACCAATGCACCCGCCGCGAAGTACCTGGCAGGTCAGGCAATTCGTCCAATTTTTCGGAAAAAATTCGAGATAGAAACTGGTGACGACCAGCCTCTTTTTTTGACTTGTTAGCCTCAGTCTTAAACTCGATCAAACGTACTGTGCCAGGGAATGCCATCAGCAAATCCCCCAATCGTTTATCGTCTGGCGTTTGTTGAAGCAAGTTCACCATACTTGGTAACTGACCGGATCTCAGCTGTGAACCAAGAGCGAACCCCAGCCCGTAGAGAAAATTTCCGATAACCACATTTTCATACAACTTCATTGAACATCATCACCCTAGTATCACGCCCTTTAGAAGCTTGCCGGTAGCGCTCCAAGCCTAACCGTTTGTCAGTCAATCCGGTCGAAAAACAAGGCTGGCTTTCAGTAGACTCAGTTCGTCTAAAGCGTTGGTTTATCTCGTTGCTATTCGCGAACAGCTCGGCTAAACCCGGGTACGGATCGCTGTTATCGACAGCATTTTCCCAGGTAGCCAGAACCTTCAAGGCTACGTCACTTCGGTGATGGTTCTCCCCAAGTGCGATTAGCGTTCGGTGGCTCGCACGGTGACCGTTTCTACGGTGATGAACGCCTACTGCTCTCCTGAGCGCCTTTCGAGCTCTGCTCGCCAGGCAAACCTTCTTGTTTTTCTTCAACCCACAGCGGGGAAATTCTTTCCCCCACGGGACAGGTTTCTTCGCGTTTCAACGGAGACATTCCATGCCCGACTCACTTACACCGGAAACACTGAACACCCTTCGGTTGCCCATTGTGTTCACGCTGGCGCGTGGCAATGCGCAGTACTGCTCGAGCGTTCAGGTCGTCCTGAGAGGCTGCAGGTCGATCGGCTGAGCCACGTATTGCGCGCAGCTTTCGAGGCTCACCTGGCCTATCCACACGAGCCCTATGTGCTGTTCGAGGTAGCCCACATCGCGCCAACGGGTCATCCACACCATGACCCGCTGCTGCAACTGAGCCTCAGTCTGCTCCAAGAGCCGGACCAGCCTGACGCCTTGTTGATAGCGCTTGCAGGAGAACACCTGCTCTAAGCGCAATTGGCGGCGCCCACCTCCACATTTGGACGGCATGCAAGACCTGCATCAATCCAACCCATCACCCAACCGGGGAACCCTCCCCCGACGGGCAAGGCGTTCCTCCGTTTTTCTCTCGAGGAAATTGCCATGCGCGATATCTACCAAGACGTAACTGACAAGATCGTTACCGCGTTAGTCCAAGGCGTTGCTCCCTGGATCAAACCCTGGTCCTCAAGTGGCTCCGCTGACGTCGGTCATCATCAACCCTACCCCATCAACGCCATCACGCGACGTCCGTATTCGGGCATCAATTTACCGCTGCTCTGGGCCGAGGCCAGGTTGCGGGGATTCACTCAAGATCGTTGGCTGACCTTCAATCAAGCCAAAAAGGCCGGCGGGCACATCCGTAAGGGTGAGCACAGCGCCCTGGCGGTACTCTACAAGCCGATGGAGCGCGAGGAACAGACCGAGTCAGGCCAACCCGTACTCGATGAAAACGGTCAGCCCAAGGTCGCTCACTTCGGCATTCTCAGGACACATTTTCTGTTCAACATCGAGCAAACGGAAGGGCTCGAAATGCTCAATGACACCCTGATCGAGACGGAACAGAGTGATCCCTTCCAGCCCAACGGCGCCGCGGAGAATCTGCTGTTAAGTTCGGGTGCACACATCGTTCATCGATCTGCCGACGAAGCCTTTTACCACCCGATCAGGGATCTCATCCAACTACCGACAAAAGCGCAATTTCACGATGAAGGTGGGTACTACGCCACCGCACTTCACGAGCTGACGCACTGGACCGGGCATCACGCTCGGTTGCAGCGCGAGGGGGTGACTTCATCCTGTCCGTTCGGCTCGCCAGGCTACGCGTTTGAGGAGTTGATCGCCGAAATGGGCGCTGCTTTTTTATGTGCTTACGCCGGCATTCAGGGAGAGGTGCGGCACGAGGGCTATATCGACTCCTGGCTCGGCCTGCTCAAGGCTGACAAACGCGCGATCTTTCGCGCCAGTGGTCAGGCCCGAAGCGCCTCGGAATATGTACTCAACCTGGAGCAGCAACTGAAGCGAGCGGTCTTGGACGACTCACTCTGCATGAACGATGGAGCTTGATCGTTACCTCTCCGCTGCAAACGCCTCACAGGGTCCAACACGAGTTGGACCCTTTTTTCTGCGCCCAGAAAAAAACTTTTGCCGCCGGCACTGACGCAAAGAGTCAGGGATGGGCACACACCCGCAGCCTGTCATTCCGCATCCAGGTTCTGCGCCAGAAAATCCACCAGCTCGAGCGGACTCCGGCTATCGATCACCTTGTAGATCAGATCGCGTTTACTGCGCGGTAACTTCTTGACCACGCTCTTCGCCGAGGCCCGGACGGCTTCGTCGGTCCCATGGATACGTGCCGCGAGCAGCAGCACGAGCGTGGCGTCAGTGAGGTTCATGGCTAGACCCAAAAAATATGCACCGCAGTGTACCGACTCTTGTCTTTGCCGTACTAGCCCCAACAAAACGATGCCTAGCCGTATCCATATTCCGATTGCCATGCAAAGGGACACGAGCCAAAAGGACGGGTAAGGGTTGGAAGGGAATGGGGACTCAAGGGTAAGAGCGCTATCCGAAAAGGCTAAAAGGCCACTGACCCAGCCACTTTCCGGAGGTCACGATGCTCAGCCTGTTTCGCCGCAAAAGGCAGAAGCCCCCTCTGCCACCGACCGTCAACGTCGCCGAAGGTTACCTGTCCATCGAGTCGGCTCACAACTTGTTAGCCGCGGAGCACCGCCGCCAGCTGCTCGATCGCATCTGGCAGTACACCGCCCTCTCCCACGCGCAGTTCATCCAGCTCTATTTAAATCCGATCCATCGCTACGCCGAACAGGTCCAGCAACTCCCGGCCAGCGAGACGCACCACCATGCGTATCTCGGCGGCATGCTCGACCATGGACTGGAACTGGTCGCCTGCAGTTTGAAACTGCGCCAATCCTATCTGCTTCCCACTGGTGCGGCGCCCGAAGACCAGGCCGCCCAGACTGACGCTTGGTCCGCTGGCATCGCCTATGGCGCGTTGCTCCATGACATCGGCAAGATTGCCGTGGACCTGTTTGTCGAACGCCAGGATGGCCGTGTTTGGCATCCTTGGCAGGGTTCCCTGGATCAGCCGTATCGTTTCCGCTATCTCAAGGGGCGCGACTACCACTTGCACGGCGCGGCCGCAGGCTTGCTCTACAACCAGATTATCGACCGGCCAATTCTCGATTGGCTCAGTGGATTTCCGCCTCTGTGGGCCAATCTGCTGTATGTCCTGGCGGGCCAGTACGAACGTGCCGGCGTGCTCGGTGAGTTGGTGATGCAGGCCGACCGCGTTTCCACCGCACAGAACATCGGTGGTAACCCGAGCAAGGCGCTGCAAGCACCGATTCATTCGCTGCAACATCACTTGATCAGCGGATTGCGTCATCTGGTTCAGCACGAACTGAAACTCAACCAGCCAGGTGCCGCGGGATGGCTGACCCAGGACGCGCTCTGGCTCGTCAACAAGACGGTCACGGACAAGCTGCGAGCCTATCTACTGTCGCAATCGATTGAGGGCATTCCCTCGTCCAACCTCGCAGTGTTCGATGAGCTGCAGTCGCACGGATTGGTTGAGTCCACGCCGGAAGGAAAAGCCATCTGGACCGCGCTTGTGGCACAGGGAAATTGGCAGCAGCATTTCACCTTTCTGCGCCTTCAACCGGCACTGATTTGGGGGAACGAAGACCGGCCTGAGACTTTCAGCGGAACAGTGAGCGTGGTAACCGATGACCATCCGTCTGACGCTTCGGCATCACCTCCAGCGCCTAAGACTGTCAGTAATGGATCGCGTCAAAGCTCTTCGCTGACAAATCCCATGGCGATGGAAGACGCTGACTCTCTCGGCACGCTGTTGGATATGTTCGAGCTGGAAGAGCCTGAGGTCAGCGACGAATCGTCAGCACACATTCTCGAAATCTCAAATCCCTCGTCGGATGACCCTGGCCAGGCATTCCTGAATTGGGTCAAAGAAGGCATCCGGAGTCACAGGCTGATCATCAATGACAGCAAGGCCAAAATCCACACGGTGGGTGGGAACGTATTTCTGGTCACCCCTGGTCTCTTTCAACGCTATACGCAGGAGTTCCCCGGCATCTCTCTGGGCGCCTGCCAAGAGATCGAAGAATGGCGTTGGGTGCAGAAGCAGTTTGAGAAACTGAGGGTTCATAGAAAGCGTGGCAACGGTATGAATATCTGGGTATGTACGGTGAGGGGGCCACGAAAAACCTCGAAAATACAAGGATATATCTTACAAAGCCCCGACTACCTATTCGAGAAACTACCAGAGGATAACCCGTTCCTAGAAATAACCGGCAGTACCTAAATGTAGAGATTTCGACAACGTCACCATAAAAATTGGCGCCCTCCAGACTCCTCCCGATAGGCCTCCAGTGCCTCCTCCCGAACCGTCGTGCGGCACACTCCTGAAACTTCATAGGCGTGCGCCTCCGGACTTGCCTAGAGCTTTAGAATCGACTTAACTACGATGGACGCAATAGCAATGAGACAGTACAGTGATATTTTAAAATCAATAATCAAGGAATGACATGGCTGAGACAGCTAATATTGCAAAAATGGCGGAAATACTCTCGAAAGGTATATTCGGAGAGTTTTTATGGAACAGAGTTGGCCCGCACGATAGGAACTGGACTTGCGAAGAACCTGAAAAACATAGCGTTTCGACCCACCCAACCGATATTGTTTTTTGGTACGAAGAGCCGTATTCACAAGCTCGAACCTATATCAACTGCGACCTAAAAAGCTACAAGAAAGAAACAATTACGACTGAAAAAGTTAAAGTGGCCGTAAAGAGTTTGGCCAACAGCTTGGAGTGTGCAGAAAAAAGCCAACCGTGGCAATCTGAATACACTCACGAACATGTCGCAAAAAATATCTGCGGATTGCTTTTTATTTACAACCATGATGGGAAGTTCGATGCGGATTTCTCCAAAAGAATTGAAAATATAAAAAGCGAAGAGCTCAACATCCCCAAAGGTTCTAAGCTCGTCGTACTAAGCCCTGCGGATATATTCTGGCTTAACAATGTCAAGGATGAAATACTTAGAATGCGAGGCAGTGAAGACTTACCATCTCGCAATCAATGCAAATTTTTCTACCCTCATCTATCAAACAAAAAAAACGTTAAGCTTGAAAAGGCCCCAGCTGCCACACTTGAAATGCTTACCTCTTCTTGGATCATCATGCAGTACTCTATGGTTCCCGACGCTCCCAAAAATGATTTTGTAATCTTTTATAGGAAACGAGGCTTTGAACAAGCCGAGTTTTTATACCTGATCGACTGCCTTATGCATTATCAGGTTCTAGTCAGCGGAAACAAAGTGACAATAAAAATTCTTGACCCCCATCAATCAGCAAACGCTAAATTCAAGCTAGCTGTCGACGAATATGCGGAACGTTGCGGCGGTGGAGAAATCGGAAAAATATTGAACAGCATAGAATTCTCCCAAATGACGACTACCACCCAAACATTTTCAGAGGTCGAAATAGGTATGCGTGATGACTGATAAAAAAAATCCACTCTATTATTGTGCTACTGATAAAGAAATTTTTGACGTTCTAAAATCAGCCAAGCAACGATTAACTGAACACGTTCTTTTAGAGCTCGCAAAAGACAAAGGGATTTTCTACTCTGCAAATGAAGATAGAGATGATCTTGCAGAAAAAATCTCACTTCTCCCGCATGATTATTACGACCTGAATGTTTTGCTCTCTAGGCGTGAGCAAAACAATAGAAGTGACAAAATCAAGAGTGAAACGCTTAATGGAAGTCTGACTATTGAAGAGATCAAGGAAATTGCCAAGGAGTTCCAAGAGAGTCCTGAGGAGGATGAGAAAGTAAAGATAGTTCAAGACGGAAACAAGATCACCGTAAAGATAGAATATTCCGACTTGAACTACGCCAAAAGCAGACTGATGCAACGCATCAAAAAAGAAGCCGACATTGAGTTTGAGGTTAATTCAAAAAATACAATCTTGAGATTCCCAGCAAACAGCAAAGGAGAATCTATAGCAAAAAAAACTAACAAACAGGATAGAAGAAAAAAGAAAGAAATCATTCCTATCTTAAAAATTGAGCTAATTGACATTTCGGGACATCTCGCAAAAACTGAATTTTTCACACGACTTATCACATCACTACCCGGATTTAGACTTAGCAATGTTACCAATATAAAAGTTGAGTCCAGCCACACAAAGAACAATCTGCCTAGCGATGACGAGGAGGAAGCGGACATTAGTGATGAAGCCCGGGATGAGATGTTAGGCGTAGTAAAAAACGCAGCACTACGTGGAGAAAGCCTTCTCAGCTCTAAACAATACCAAGATCTCAAAAACGGAGGATTCTACATAGCCTCTATCGTATGGAGGTCCGATAAAACTTCAGGAAAAAGAGAGCGAGTAGAATTTTTTGCTGGATTTGAGAAACCTGAAACTGGGGAAGGTTTTAAATTCAGTATCAAAGGGTATTACAACTTTAGCAGCCTTGAATACACAAAAAGCATTAGATCATTCAAAGACGATGAAAAACGAGAGTATATTGCACTAATTGAGCAGACAGCTCAAATTGTGATCCATAACTTAAAGACAGAGCAAACCTCGTACACCAATGGCAGCCAAAAGGAAGACGAGCAATGACCAGAATAAAATGGTACAAGTTTTCCTCTAGTTTAGACGCCGAAACTTTGAACTCAAAAATCAACAAGATAAAGTTCAATCAATATTCTTCCGATGGTTTTCAAATCTCAAGTTTTCGCAAGGATAGAATCGAGGCAAGATATATCGAAAGAATTGAATATGACGAATCCCAAAAAGATCCATTTGGCGAAACCATAACCACCCGCAGAATCGTATATAGGGACACACAGTTTAAGATATTTTTTAGCAGTAACACTTTGGAAATCATCAATCCAGGAAGAAACTTAAACACATTTATAATGAAACTTGGCGAAGCTAGTGGTTTTAATTTTTCCATCGAACCCATCTCTTTGGACATTAGAAAACTCACTTATACCAATAATTTCTTAGCTTCGAATTTCCAAAACACCTCAATAAGTATCTCGCAGATAGACCTTGGCGAGGGTACCTCTGCAAAAATCACTGCAACTGGCGGATTGAACATCAAAGAAACGGTTGA
This sequence comes from Pseudomonas sp. R4-39-08, assembly GCF_003852275.1. Lineage (NCBI taxonomy): Bacteria > Pseudomonadati > Pseudomonadota > Gammaproteobacteria > Pseudomonadales > Pseudomonadaceae > Pseudomonas > Pseudomonas sp. R4-39-08. The sequence continues at coordinate 2,092,338 of NZ_CP027733.1, read as the reverse complement.
GCAGTTGATCGCCGGAAGAGCCTACTACATATCGGCATTGACATTTAAATCAACCACTCGGGATTTTGTTGCGAGCTTTGTTATAACAAGAGATGGAGGGCTCAAAACCGCAGGAAAAGATTCCAACCGGCTTATAGAGTTTCTAAAATCTGAAATTTTTATTATTTGACAAGCGCTCTAATAGCAAGAGCGCTCATCACTCAAGCACGCGACGCAGTCCTTGTCACCGCGTTGATATAGCACCACAGTTTTTAGCTTAAGCATTGGACCACTTTTCTTGTAGTTTGATTGAAATTTTCGGGAGTAAGAGCATCAATAGGTGAAAAGCCTTTTAGTCGCTCATGGGGCTCACAGAGCATCCGATAAAGCGTCCAAGCATTTACATCTGGAAACCGCTCAAGCAATACGAGTACCAACTTATGCCGCAACGGATCAAGCTGCCAATCCGGAATGCGCTGACCGCGATTCCCCAGGCTCAGGGACAGCAGACGGCGAGCCTTGATATCACGGTTGATCTGATCTCGGGATTTGCCAGCCAATTTCGCGAAAACCAGTAACGGCAAATTACTAGCGGCCTCATAAATGGCAAGCATCTCGGCGCGTTCGCGCTGGATGTCAGACACGTGAGATTTATGCGGCGTTTCAGTCGGGGCCGAAAGAGGTACGACAGGCGGCTGGTGCGACACAATCAGAGCTGGTTCGTTGCTAACCGAAGCCTTGGGCGCCGAGACGGTTGTCATCGGAAAGGCGCCGTTGAATTGAATGGAATTCGTTTTCACGTTTTCCAGCGACGGCAGCGAAGCGGCCCCCTCCAATCGGATGGTAAGCGGAGAGCTTGCCGCTTTCAGCTGGCCCTGCCCCCAAAGATCGAGACGATTCGCCCAGTCCTGCATCATCGTCCGGCGTTGCTCGACATACTCCGCGTGATTGTAGGCCGCACTCACCTTGTCTGGATCGGCATGAGAAAGCTGGGCATCCACCCACACCTTCGGGTATCCGATCTCGTTCAGCGCCGTCGAGATCGTCGCTCTCATGCCATGACCGGTGAGTTGATCGGCGTACCCCATCCGGCGTAACGCGCCATTCAGCGTGTTCTCACTGATACGCTTGCTCAGATCGCTTCGATGCGCAAACAAGTAGCGTTGTGCGGGGACAACCTGTTCCAGCAAGTGACGCACAATCTCCAGAGCCTGAACCGACAACGGCACGATATAAGGCGGTACACTTTGGGTCTGCTTACCTGGCTTTCGCATGGCTAGCTGGAGCTGTTTCACCACCTCCGCGGGTATCACCCACAACCGTTTCTCCAGATCGAACTGGTCGGGTGTTGCCAACCGCAATTCGCCCGTGCGGACACCGGTCAGCAGCAACAACCGAAGGCCAAGCCGAGTTTGGTTGGCGCCACCGTAGTTTCGAAGAGCAGCCATCAATGCCGGGAGCTCGTCCATACGAAGAAATGGATTATGCGTAACCGGAGGTTTGGGGAGTGCAACCACATCAAGGTCTGAAGCTGGGTTGTGTTCCAGCCCCTCGATCTTCACCAGCGCATAGCGGAACAATTGGTTGAACCAGGTCCGGCATTTTTCGGCGGTCGTTAAGGCTTTGCGCTGTTCGATCCTGCTCAGCAAATCCAGCAAATCATGACGACTGATATCGTAGATAGACCGCACACCGAGCGTGGGCAGAACGTCCTTATTGAAGATTCGCAGGATTTGCGAGAGCGTACTCTGGCGCCCTTCCTTCAGGCTCAGCCTACGGAACTCCACCCACTGATTGAACACAGCCTCAAAGGTGTGCTCTGCCGCAAAACGAACAGCACGACGCTGCTGCTTACGGTGCTCATAGGGATTGATGCCTTGGGCGACCAAGGCTCGCGCCTCGTCACGTCGGACGCGGGCTTCTTTGAGGCTGATTTGCGGATAGCTACCCAGAGACATGCGCTTCTGCACGCCCGCCCAGTAGTATCTGAAACGCCAGATTTTTCCGCCGCGAGCCGTCACGTTGAGCGCAAGCCCATCCGTGTCGCCTATCGTGTAGTCATTGCCGGTGATTCGGGCTTGCCGAACGGTAGTATCCGAGAGTGCCATAGCGAGCTCCTGAACAGAGTCAGGGCCAGATGCTCGTCTCGCTATCCAAGCTGCTCCAGCAAAAAACCGATTCAGTGCACATCCAAATCCAAGATCCTCATTCGGGACTTAAATCGGGACTTAAAAGCACTGGATGGAGCTGGATTTCAGTGGTTCCCGCTGGAACGAAAAAAGGGCCTAAAGGCCCTGATTTCAATCACTTACAGAATTCAGTGGAACTCTGCAGCGCAATATTTGGAGCGGGAAACGAGACTCGAACTCGCGACCCCGACCTTGGCAAGGTCGTGCTCTACCAACTGAGCTATTCCCGCTTGGTGATGCGCATTCTATAGAATCCCCAGCACCCGTCAACCCCTTGATTCAAAAAAGTTTATTTCTTTTCAACGGTGGTGCGCAGGTGGGGCCAGGCGGCGCGCAGGTATTGCAGCATGGACCACAGCGTCAGGCCTGCAGCGATGAGCAACAAGGCGTAGCCGGTGAGGACCCAGAACGAGAAGTCCGACGGATTGGCCAGCAGGATGACCAGCGCGAGCATTTGCGCGGCGGTTTTCCATTTGCCCATGTTCGATACGGCGACGTGGGCGCGGGCGCCGATTTCGGCCATCCATTCGCGCAGGGCCGAGACAACGATCTCGCGACCGATGATCACGGCAGCCGGTAGGGTCAGCCACAGGTTGCCGTGTTCCTGCACCAGGAGCACCAGGGCCACGGCGACCATGAGTTTGTCGGCCACCGGGTCAAGGAACGCGCCAAACGGGGTGCTTTGCTCCAGGCGGCGCGCCAGGTAGCCGTCGAGCCAGTCGGTGGCGGCGGCAAAGGCGAATACCGAACTGGAGGCGACATAGCTCCATTCATACGGCAAATAGAACAGCAGGATAAAAATCGGGATAAGCAGGACGCGTAGAACGGTGATCAGATTAGGGATATTCATCGGCACAACTGGCTACGAGGTGAGAAGGCATTCTATTCGCTGTGCAGATTGGCATAAATCAATTCAGCGAGCTTTTTACTGATACCGGGTGCTTTGGCTATTTCGTCAATGCTGGCACGGGAGAGCTCCTGCAAGCCACCAAAATGTTTAAGCAAGTCGCGACGCCGCGTCGGGCCGACCCCCGCCACCCCTTCCAGGGTTGAGGTTCGGCGGGTTTTGCCGCGTCGTGCACGGTGGCCGGTAATGGCGAAGCGGTGGGCTTCGTCACGAATCTGTTGGATCAGGTGCAGCGCCGGGGAGTCGCCCTTCAAAGTGAACTCATGCGCGGCATCATTCAAGTACAACGTCTCGAAACCGGCCTTGCGCGTGGCGCCCTTGGCCACGCCGAGCAGGATCAGGTCGGGCACGGCCAGTTCATTGAGGACGTCGCGGGCCATGGATAACTGGCCCTTGCCGCCGTCCACCAAGAGGATATCGGGCAATTTGCCCTCGCCGTCCTTCAATCTGCTGAAGCGCCGCGTGAGGGCTTGGTGCATGGCGGCGTAGTCATCGCCGGCGGTAACGCCTTCGATGTTGTAACGCCGGTAGTCGGCCTTGATCGGGCCTTCAGGGCCGAACACTACGCAGGAGGCCACGGTGGCTTCGCCGCTGGAGTGGCTGATGTCGTAGCACTCCAGGCGCTGGGGTGGCTCGTCCAGGTTGAGCACCTCGGCCAGGGCTTCGAAGCGCGCGGCAACGTGCTGTCGATTGGCCAGGCGCGCGCCCAGGGCCTGTTCGGCGTTGGTCACGGCCAGCTGCTGCCAGCGGGCACGGGTGCCGCGAACGCGGTGGCTGATGTCCAGCTCGCGACCGCGCAGTTCATGGATCGCCTCGATCAGGGTCGGGAAATCCTCATGGACCACGTTGACGATCAGCTCCGATGGCAAGTCGCGCTCAGGACTGCTCACATAATATTGGCCGAGAAACGCGGCCATCACCTCGGAGACGTCTTCATCGATCCCGGTTTGCGGGAAGAAGTTCTTGCTGCCCAGCACCCGCCCGCCACGCACGCTGATCAGGTGCACACAGGCGCCACCCGGGTTGACGAATGCCGCGATCACGTCGACGTCGCCGGTGCCGCCTTCCATGCTCTGCTGGTCCTGGACGCGGCGCAGCAGCGATATCTGGTCGCGCAGCTCGGCAGCCTTCTCGAAATCCAGGGTACTGGCCGCCTGCTCCATGGCCCCGGACAGTTCATCGGTCAGCGCGTTGCTGCGCCCCTCGAGAAACATCACCGAGTGACGCACATCCTCGGCGTACTCCGCCGGCTCCACCAGGCCCACACAGGGCGCCTTGCAGCGCTTGATCTGGTACTGCAGGCACGGGCGCGTACGGTTCTTGTAGAAGCTGTCTTCACACTGGCGCACAAAAAACGTCTTCTGCAGCAGGCTCAAGCTCTCGCGAATGGCGCCGGCGCTGGGGTAAGGCCCGAAATACTTGCCCTTCTGCTTCTTCGCACCCCGGTGGATGCTCAGGCGCGGGAAGGCGCCATCCGATAAAAACACGTAGGGGTAGGATTTATCGTCACGCAGCAGGATGTTATACGGCGGTCGCCATTCCTTGATCAGCGTCTGCTCAAGCAGCAGCGCTTCGGTTTCATTGGCGGTAATGGTGGTTTCGACCTGGGCGATACGCGCAACCAGGGCGGCGGTTTTCGTCGCGAGACCGGTCTTGCGAAAATAGCTCGCCAGACGGTTTTTCAGGTTCTTGGCCTTGCCCACGTAGAGCAGGCGCGCCTCGCTGTCGAACATACGGTACACGCCGGGGCGGCCGCTGCAGGTCGAGAGAAAGGCACTTGGATCAAACGGTGTGGTCATGTCAGGCGCTAGCGTCCACCATGCCGTGGCGCACCGCGAGCAGGGTCAATTCAACATCACTGCTGATGGCGAGTTTCTCGAAGATGCGATAGCGGTAGGTGTTGACGGTCTTGGGCGAGAGGCACAGCTTATCGGAGATCGACTGCACCTTCTGGCAACCGACGATCATCAAGGCGATCTGGATTTCCCGCTCCGACAGCGCGTCAAACGGCGAGTCGCTGGTGGGCTGGAAGGATTTGATGGCCAACTGCTGGGCAATCTGCGGGCTGATGTAGCGCTGGCCGGCAAATACCAGGCGAATGGCTTGCACCATTTCCGCCAGGCCGGCGCCTTTGGTGAGGTAACCCGCGGCTCCCGCCTGCAACAGACGCGTAGGAAACGGGTCTTCCTCGCACACCGTTACCACCACAACCTTGATATCCGGATGGCTGCGCAATAATTTGGTAGTGGCGCCCAGACCGCCGATCCCCGGCATCTTGACGTCCATCAACACCACATCGGGTTTCAATTCCCGGGCCTTGATCAGAGATTCCTCCCCCGACTCGGCCTGGCCGACTACTTGCAGGCCGTCGATGTCAGCCAGCATTCGTGTAATGCCTGTACGAACGAGATCATGGTCATCGACTACTAGCACCCTAATCAAGCAGACACCTCGCGATATGGTCTTATAGGTTGCTGAACACCTTAGCAAAAAACCAGGGCGCAGACCTAGCTGCAAGCGTCATATATGTGGAGTTTGAGCGCTTGGCACGCCTCTATCGAGCGGCGAACGGCCGGATTTGCTGGGCAAAAGGTCAGGAATCCTGCGGCGCAGGCTTGGTTTTTCCATGGCGAGAAAGGGAATGCTCGGCCAGGGTCGACGTCAGGCGGCGGATTGCCTCTTGGTCTTCCTTGAACAATGCCCGGTAATCAACCAGCACTTTTTCTTCAAGCTGGCTCAGATTTTCCAGTGGAGTCGGCGTCGCGGTCCCGGTCAACACGTACAGCACATCCACGCCTCTGCTGGCCACGCGAGACAAGTAGTCGGCCTTGGGCGCGCGCCCACCGCTTTCATATTTGCCCTGGGCGTTGGCTTCGACGCCTCCGATTTCACCAAACACTTTTTGCGACAGGCCAAGTCGCTCTCTTTCTTGCCTTAAACGCGAACCGATTCCACTCATCTGGATGCATGATCCTATTTGGCACACCGCAAGAGGTGACAGGCTCATCACTTCGTTAAACAAATTAAACGGTTTTTTTGAACTATGCCCGCAATGCGTACCCCTGCACAAGACCAGGCTGAAACATCAAGGAACGGCACCGTCAACAGGATGTTGAGCGACAAACGCGTTCCATCCGCCAGAATCCGGCGTCTTCACCGACAACGCTGAACCCCGTGCGCTGATAAAGCCTTTTGGCCGGGTTGGTCTTGAACACGGTTAAACGCAACAGGCCAGGCACTTGGGCCTTGAGCGCCATCTGCTCCAGCACCCAGGTGCCCGCACCGAGCCCGCGATAGGCCTCGAGCATATGCAGTTCGCGGATATAGAGCGCGTTGCTATCACGGCTCAGGCTGATAAACCCGGCAACGCAGTCATCCGCGTAAATCAGCCAGTTTTCCCGAGCAGCCCAGGCCCTATCAAAGCCATCGTCGGACCATAGCAACTGGTTTTGCACGTAGTAACGGTCCATCGCCCGGTGAGTCAGGGATCGTGCAAAAGGCAGGTCGTGGTCCGTCGCAGCGCGCAGGTAGAAAGGCATTTACACAGCCACCACGTGCCCAACCCAGCGCTCGCCATCGCGACGGGCAATCGCCAGCGCTTCGCCGACGCCAGGCACCGCCGCCAGCAAACGACCATCATCCGCCCATATCGCACTGCGGCCGGCACAAGCCCAGCCGCCCGACGGGCCACCATGGTTAGCCATCAACACCAGAAGGCGATGCTCGGCCGCATACCCCTGGAGCAGCGCGCTGTCCGTGGCGTAGCCGCTCTCGCTGATCAATACGCCTGCGGCATAGACCGTGGCGCCCGCCAGCGCCGCCTGGCGCGGATGACTGGCGTGGGAAAAGTCAGCGCACACAGCCAGCGCAATACGATCCTTGCCCCACTCAAGCGCCGCACCGCCCTGCCCGGCCGCAAACGCAAGTTCTTCGCCCGGATGCAGATGCTGCTTGGTGTAGACCGCCACCGAGCCGTCAGCTCCCAGTACCAAAGCGCCGATCAGCACATCCGCCTCTGGCGCCAGGCGGATCGGCATACCCACCACCGCCGTCAACTGCAGCTCCCGGGCCATCTCGCGTAATGGCGCCAGCAGTGGGTCTTCAGGCGCAATGGCCAGCTTGGCTGCCAGCGCGGGCTCATAGCCGGTCAGCGACAGCTCTGGAAACACTAGCAATTGCACGCCCTGTGCAGCTGCAGCCTGCATGAACTCGAGATGTCGCGCGATGTTGGCTGCTACATCGCCTGCGACGGAAAGGGTTTGCGCCGCAGCAAGGGTCAAGGCAGTCATGGTTGCGTCCTGGCAATCTTAAGTGCGTCCAGCATATCGACACTCCCCCCATAGCCGTAAGTCCCCCCATGCGATAGAAATTACTGATTGAATACACCTGCGCCGCTCTAGTAAGCTCCCCGCATAATTTGGAGACATGCCATGTTGCAACTCACCCACACTCAGGTTTGCCCCGCTGCCAGCGCATCGCGCTCGGTGTCGGCTACCCGTGTGAACGGTTCGAGCGCACTGGTCAGCTTTTATTTTGGGTATTGGTTTAGCCGCTGGCGCGCCTGATACCTGAAATCGGCGCCCACTACTCAAGGGGTCGCCTGCCAGAGAAATCTAACCCCCGGTCGGCTCCCCGACCGGGGGTTTTGTTTTTTCAGGCCCTGATAATTTTTTGATCACCACTTAAGGAATCACGCCATGAACACCATCACCTATTACCGCCACGACACTTGCGCTGCATGGCGATTTAGCCAGCTCCGTTCGGGACAGCCTGCCGCCTCCGACCGGTCACTTCCTGGTGGCAAGCCAACACACGTAGCCGATACGGCCAATTGTCGAACACCCCAGTAGGCCAAGCGCGCGGGAATTGCCCGCCGCTTGCCCAGGAAATCCAGAATATGAACGTCTCTGTCGCCGCTTTGCCCGTCTCCACCCTGGACAGCGCCAATGAAGCTCTGACCCAGCGCCTGCCCAGCGCCCTTGAGCTCAAGCATCAACTGCCCCTCAGCCCGTTCCTCAATGAACAGGTACACGCCCACCGCCAAGCCGTGCGCGCCATCCTCAATGGTCATGATCCACGCTTGCTGGTGATTGTCGGCCCGTGCTCGATTCACGACCCGCAATCGGCCCTGGAATACGCGCGTAACCTGAAGAAGCTCGCGCTTGAAGTCAGCGACCAGATGCTGCTGGTCATTCGCGCTTACGTCGAAAAACCGCGCACGACCGTTGGCTGGAAAGGCCTGGCTTACGATCCACACCTCGATGGCAGCGACGACATGGCCGCAGGCCTGGCGCTGTCTCGGGAACTGATGCGCGAAATGCTGCGGCTGGGCTTGCCGGTCGCCACCGAGTTGCTGCAACCCATGGCCGCCGGCTACTTCGATGACCTGCTCAGTTGGGTCGCGATTGGCGCGCGCACCACCGAATCGCAGATCCACCGCGAAATGGCCAGCGGCCTGGGCATGCCCGTTGGCTTTAAAAACGGCACCGACGGCGGCGTCGCGATTGCCTGTGACGCGATGCGCTCGGCCTCGCACCCGCACCGCCACTTCGGCGTCGACAGCCAGGGCCATCCGGCGATCATCCAGACGTCGGGCAACCCCGACACCCACCTGGTGCTGCGCGGCGGTCACCGCGGGCCAAACTACGATGCGCAGAGCGTGTCCCGAGTCAAACACGACCTGGCCAAATCCAGCGTGGCGGCACGCATTATGGTCGATTGCAGCCACGCCAACAGCGGCAAGGACCCGTTGCGCCAGCCGGCGGTGTTCAGCGAGGTGCTGGAGCAACGCTTGCAAGGCGATACGTCGCTGATCGGCATGATGCTCGAAAGCCACCTGTTCGAAGGTTGCCAGCCTCTGAGCCCGTCAATGAAATACGGTGTGTCGGTAACCGATGGCTGCCTGGGTTGGGCGGGCACCGAGCAGTTGCTGCGCAGTGCCGCCGAGCGCCTTCGTGAACACAGCCATACCCAGTGATTGGCCGTCATCGGGCACAAGCCACTTGGGCAGTTACGTGGGCCTAGACGCCGACCACCGGTTGGCGGGACAGCGCCCTTAGCCACGGCAAAACCCGCAAGCCGGTCATGGCCTCGGGAGGGTCGATGATGTCCATGAAATGTTCGAGATTGACGTTATCCGGTACGCCCGGCAGGCGTACCGCTACCGTCGGCATTGCGCCGACGGGACCACCCAGGTCAAGGTTGTCGTAGATCAATACATGGTGTGCCTGAGGGTGAGGCCCACGCGCATGGGCCGCCAGCCCCGCATTGATGATCAGCACATCGAAGGGTTCGGCCGGAATGGCGGTGAGAATCTGGACTTCTTCGAAGGTTTGCACCGGCACGATCCGGTAATACCCCAACTGGTTAAGCATCTTTTCGATGTAGAGCCGCTGCAAGTGCAGATCATCGGCAATCAGGATGGTCAGTGCTTTGTTCGGCATGGCAAGCCCCTGGGCAGGCAGCGCTCGTCAGTGAGCGTCGCCCATTTTCCAGACAAATCCCGACGACAAAATCAGGCATGTTCCCCCATCACGTAGGACTTCTCCCAAAAGCTCCGAATGGTCGTTATCGGGATCAAGGCTGATTGCAATGGAGACTCAACCCCTCATGCAAAGCGATCATCGCCTGCGCCACCTCACCGATCGCCACCCCCAGCGCGTTGCGGTCCTGGCTTTCACAGGCTGCCTCCAGTGCTTCACAGCGAGCGATCAACACCTGTGCCTTGACCATGCGGGCACCGCCCTTGGCGCGATGGGCGAGGTCGTGCAGCCTGGCGAAGTCGGCCTTGCGTTGCAGCGTCGGCAATAGCGCCCGGTCCGCCTCGAGGCTGTCGAGCAAGGGGGTCAACAATTCGGTAAGCGCGTGATGGTCCTCGCCTGTCAACGCGATCAAGGTGCTCAAATCAAACGCTGCCGCCTCTGGGCTCAGGGCGTAAGTGGAGCGCGACGCCAGCGCCACGCGCAAATCGTCAAGCCCGGTGGGTTTGAACAGGCACCCATCCATACCGGCTTGCCGACAGCGCTCGGCCTCTTCGGGTTGTGCATTGGCGGTAAACCCCAGCAGCAGGCACGGCACCAGGCCTCGTTCACGCTCCAATACGCGGATGTCCCGTGCCAACTGGTAGCCATTCTTGAACGGCATGTTGCAATCGGTGATGACGCCATCGAACTGCCCGGCACGCCACTGCTCGAGCCCCTGAATCCCGTCCTCGGCCGTGGTGATACGGTGGCCCAGGAAACTCAACTGCCGAGCCAGCAGCAAGCGGTTGGCCGGGTAGTCGTCCACCACCAGGATACTCAGGGCATCGGGCGGCTCTGCCGGAGGGTTTGCCGACGCTCCCTCCTGCGCCAATACAGCGGTCATGACCAAGGCCAACGTTACATCTACCCGCGAGCCCTGCCCCAGCACACTGCTCAAGTGCAGTCGCCCCCCCATCATTTCGCACAGGTTGCGGCTGATCACCAACCCCAGGCCGGAGCCGCTACGTGCCGACTGTTCACCATTGCTGCCCTGGATAAAGGGGCTGAACAGGCGCAGCTGGTCATGGGCGCTGATGCCAATTCCGGTGTCCTGCACCCAGAATTTCAGCTCCAGATGCTCCCCTTCGAACGCCGCATGAGCACCGAGCCTGACCTCGCCCTCGTGGGTAAACTTTATGGCATTGCTCAGCAAATTCGACACCACCTGCTTGAAACGCAGTGGGTCAATCAGGACCACGCGGTCGATCAACGGATCAAGTTCAACCTGCAGCGCCAGCCCCTTGGCCCGCGCCAGACCTTCGAACACCCGCGCCACCGAGGTCAGTAACTCGTGCAGATTGGCCGGTTCCAGGGCCAACGACAGATGACCGGACTCGATCCGTGCGATGTCGAGAATATCGCCGATCAATTCCAGCATGCCACGCGAAGCCTCCGACGCCACTTCCAGGGCATCCCGGTCGGCCACGCCCCGCTCGGCATTCTTCAGGGCCAGCTCGATCATGCCGATCACCGCGTTCATCGGCGTACGGATCTCGTGACTCATGGTCGCCAGGAAGGTGGTCTTGGCCCGGTTGGCAGCGTCAGCCTCGTCCTTGGCTTCTTGCAGCTGACCCAACAACTGTTGGCGCTCGCTGACGTCCACCCAACCGGCAATCATGCCCACCACTTTCTCGTCACCGTCGCGATAGGGCAGCATCCACTGGTAGATGGTCAGGGCATCGCCGTTGGGCAATTTGAGTATTCGATCATGAATCTGCGGCTCGCCTTCTGCCATCAGGCGCAGGTAATCCTGATGAAACGACTGAGCCTGGGGCAGGTTGCCGGCGTCGGTTTCGACCACGGTTTTACCAATCACGTCTTCGAGCTTATAACCGAATACGTCCAGGTAAGCGTTATTGCAGGCCATCAATCGCCCCTGCCGGTCACGCACGTAAATCGGGTGCGGCGTGCCGTCGATCAACACGCTCATGAAGCGCATTTGGTCGCTCAAGGCGCGTTCGGCCTGGACGCGCTTGCGAATCAGCCGGCGCAGGTAGATGGCCCAGCTCAACGTGACGATCAGCAGCAACGCGGCCAGCCCAAACCCCTGAATGATCATGTTGCGGTGCCGTAGCCAATAGCTGTCTTCGATGATCACCTCGCTGCGCCATTGGGTGATCATTTCATCCATTTCCTGCGGGGTGATGCTCAGCAGCGCTTTATCGAGGATCGAATAAAGCTCCAACTGACTGCGGTTGACCCCGAACGTGATTCGCGCAGGCTCGGAGCCGACCGTACTGGTGATGCGCAACCGGTCGCGGTAATACCGGGCGATCATATAGCGCGCACTGATCAGCGAATTGACTGCCCCCTCCGCTTCGCCTCTGGCTACCATCGCCATCGCCTGCTCCGCGCTGTCCACATCGATAAACACGACGCCGGGAAAATCCCGCATGATCGTATCGCGCAGTCCGTTGCCGCTGATCATCGCCAGGCGTTTACCCACCATATCTTCCAATGTAACCGGGCTGTGTTCATCACCTCGGGTTATCAGCACCAAGGCGTTGGTCAGGTAGGGCCGGGTGAACCGCACCTTTTCGGCGCGTTCGACACTGGGGGTCACGACCGCCAGCATATCCGCCGCGCCCGCACTGACCTGGTCGATCTGCTGGGGTATCGAGCTACCCCGTACCACGTCGAACTTCAAACCGGTGCGCAGGCTGATACGCGACAGCACCTCGGCACTCAGCCCCTCGAACTGGCCCCGATCATCGATGACCGACAGCGGCAGGAGCTTGTCCAGCACCGCGACCTTGACCCGTGGATGCTTGAGGAGCCAGCGTTGTTCACTGGCACTCAAGTGCAACCTACCGGCACCGACGATACCGAGGTTGCCGCCGCTCCAGCGGCGCAATATTTCCATTTGCTCCCCGGCAGGAATCGCCTCCAGCGCCGCATTGATGATCGGCGGCAGCCGCGTATTCTGCCGGGTGAATGCAAAGGCGAACGGGTTGACTTCAAGGGTGGAAAAATCCGCCATGCGCACAATATTGAGCTGGTTTCGGTGGATCAGGTAATTGGTGCTGATGGCATCACCCAGATACACATCGGCGCGGCCAAACGCTACTGCACCAATCGCCTCGAAGGCCGAAGAAAACAACTCCACCTGGGCATGGGGGTAAAAAGCTCGTACCACCTCAGGTTGCAGATAGTGATAGAGCATCGCCACGCGCTTGCCCGCCAGGTCCTCGGTCAGCGCCTGGCTATCGCTGGTGCGGGTCACCAGGGTGGGTTGGTCATTGGCGTAGGAGCGGGACAGGATCAGTTGCGGGTCGGCCGCTTCATAACCATTGGCCGAGCCGAGGAAATCCACATCGCCTCGCTTGAGGGCTTCGATCACTTCATCGCGCGTTTCGTAACACCGAACTTCAATGGAGATATTCAGGGCCTGGCTGACCAGCGCTGCAAAATCGGCGGTAATGCCTTCGAGCTCCTCACGGTTATTGGTCAGGTCAAACGGGGCGTAATCGGGAGCGGACACCCCCATCAGCAAGGTGCGCCGTTCGCGCAACCAGCGCCAGTCGGCCTCTTGCAGCGTGACGACGGGAGGGTCAATACGAGAGTGGCCCAACAGCCGTAAAACCGTGGGCTCGTCAAAGGCCATCGCGGCCATGGGCAACAGGCTCAACCAGAGGATCGTGGCGAACCGCTTGAACGCGATGGCGATCATTTCAAATCAGATCAGATGATTGCGCTGGGCAAATTTGGACAGGTGCACCACTGAGGACATACGTAACTTTTCCTTGAGGCGTGTTTTGTAAGTGCTGATCGTCTTGTGGCTCAGCAGCATGTCTTCAGCAATTTCCTTGTTGCCCAGCCCCAGGGCCAGTTTCTGCAATACGGTCAATTCACGGTCCGACAAGCACTCGATCATCTGCCGCTCCGTTTCTTGCAGATCGTCACGGCGTACCGAGCTGGTAGGCAGGCTTGGGAAACAGCTGTAGCCGGACTGGATCGCTCTGATGGCCTTTTGCAGTTCGTCCAGCTCGCCGGTCTTTGCCACAAACCCCATGGCCCCGGCTCGCATGCAGCGGGTGGAAAAAAACACGGCCAGGTAGGAGGTCAGCACCAGGATCCTGCACGGCAGGCCCAGGGACTTGATCCGACAGATAACTTCCAACCCACCCAGCTTGGGCATCGCCAGGTCGAGGATGATCAGTTCGGGACGTTGCTCCCGCGCCAACTGCATTGCATCTGCACCGTCACCCGCCTGATAAATGTCATCGAATCCTTCCAACTTCAGCAAATGCTTGACGGTCGCACGTATAAACGGATGGTCATCCACGATTAATGCTTTGCTCATACACACCCCTAGGCTGTCAAAGTACCCTTACACATCAACCGGGACCTAGGTACCTGTGAGAAATGACAGTTCCGACAAACGGCACTGCACCCGCTCAGGACGATAACCGCTCGCAGCCTGGCCCCTTCCATTGAACATCACGAGCAATCACGGCTGGACGAGAACGAGCGCCCAGCCGTAAGTGCCCAACCTTAACAATGCAATGACGTTTTGATTGAAGGGATAGTCCTGACTACTTGTAGGATTTTTCCTCGCAAAAAAGCTTAGCTGATATTGGCTCGACGGGGTTTCAGGCGGGCGGGTCAGTCGGTGGTACTCGGGCTCCAGAAAGCCTGCACCACCAGGCTGGAGGTGGAAATACGCGCCACCAATGCATCCAGCTCGTCACCGTCGACCGACGTCGCGGCCAGGGTGGCCTCGATTTCAACTTCTTCGCTGCCGAACGGCCTTACGTCGACATCACTGGCCGGGTAGTTGCATCGCGCCAGCTCGGCTTCCAACAGCACCATGACCGCCTGTTGCTGGCTGCGCCGCGCGATGACATAGAGGATGTTGGTGACCTCGGCCGAGACTACGTCCAAAGGCTGGCGGTTGATGTTGTTGACGATCGGCCGCAGCAAAGTATTGGCGGCCAGTACGAACAGCGTACCCAGCAAGGCCTCAAGGATCAGGTCGGCCCCCGCACAGGCTCCCACTGCGGCCGATGCCCAGAGGGTGGCAGCTGTGTTGAGCCCGCGCACATTGCCCTCTTCACGCATGATCACCCCTGCCCCCAGGAAGCCGATGCCCGACACTACATACGCGACCACGCGCACCGCGCCTTCCGCACCGCCCAGGCGATTGGCCATGTCGACAAAGATCGCTGCGCCGACCGCCACCAGCACATTGGTGCGCAAGCCTGCGGTGCGTTGGCGGTACTGGCGCTCGAAGCCGATCAAGCCGCCGAGGAGGAACGCCGCCGTGAGGCTGACGACGGTATCCACCAGAGAGTCGAGGTTGATGTTGTTGATTGCCTGCATAAAAAAACCTCCATGACAGCTGCGGCAACTACTGCCAGCCAAACTTGCGGATGTAGTAGCCCTTCACCGCCTGGGTCAGCGCCATGTACGCCAGCAAAATCACTGGCAGGAACACGAAGTACAGCGACGGCAGCGCCTGCAGTTTGAAGTAATGCGCCAGTGGCCCCATCGGCAGGAAGATCCCGACCGCCATGATCACGCCCGTCATCACCATCAACGGCATCGCCGCACGGCTTTGCAGGAACGGGATTTTCGGGGTGCGGATCATGTGCACGATCAACGTCTGGGTGAGCAGCCCCACCACGAACCAGCCCGACTGGAACAGGGTCTGGTGGTCCGGGGTATTGGCATCGAACACGTACCACATGAGTGCGAACGTGGTGATGTCAAAGATCGAGCTGATCGGCCCGAAGAACAGCATGAAGCGGCCCACATCTCCCGGCTGCCAGCGTTGCGGCTTGGCGAGCATCTCCTCGTCGACGTTGTCGAACGGAATCGCGATCTGCGAGATGTCATACAGCAGGTTCTGCACCAGCAGGTGCATCGGCAGCATTGGCAGAAACGGGATAAACGCACTCGCCACCAGCACCGAAAACACGTTGCCGAAGTTGGAGCTGGCGGTCATCTTGATGTACTTGAGCATGTTGGCGAAGGTGCGCCGGCCTTCCAGCACGCCCTCCTCCAGGATCATCAGGCTCTTTTCCAGCAGGATGATGTCGGCGGCTTCCTTGGCGATGTCTACCGCGCTGTCCACCGAAATGCCGATATCGGCCGTACGCAGTGCCGGTGCATCGTTGATGCCGTCCCCCATGAACCCGACCACATGCCCGTTGGCCTTGAGCAGGCGCACGATGCGCTCCTTGTGGCTGGGCGTGAGCTTGGCGAACACATTGGTGGTTTCCACGGCCTGGGCCAGCTCGGCGTCGCTCATGTCCTCGATGTCGTTACCCATCAGCAGCCCTTGCTGCTCCAGGCCGACTTCACGGCAGATCTTTGCGGTGACCCGTTCGTTGTCGCCCGTCAGCACTTTGACCGCTACGCCATGGGCCTTCAGGGCCTTGAGCGCAGGCGCGGTGCTTTCCTTGGGTGGGTCGAGGAAGGCCACATAGCCGATCAGGGTCAGGTTGTTTTCATCCGCCAGGCTGTAGGTATCGCGACCTGGCGCCATCGGTTGTGCGGCCACGGCCACCACCCGCAGGCCCTCGTCATTGAACGCTGCAGTCACTTGGCGAATGCGTGCCAACAGCTCGTCCGTCAATGCCTCGTTGACCTCGCCGTGGCGCACGGTGCTGCACACTGCCAAAATCTCCTCCACCGCGCCTTTGCAGATCAGCAGATGCGGCTGGTCCTGCTCCGCCACCACTACCGACATGCGACGCCGATTGAAGTCGAATGGAATCTCATCGACCTTCTGGAACGCGGTACCGACCTTTAAGTCACGATGGATTTCGACGTGCTCGAGCACGGCCACATCCAACAGGTTTTTCAAACCGGTCTGGTAGTAGCTGTTGAGGTAGGCCATTTCCAGTACATCCTCGGATTCCTGGCCCCACACATCCACATGGCGCGCCAGGAAAATCCTGTCCTGGGTCAGCGTGCCGGTCTTGTCGGTGCACAACACATCCATGGCGCCGAAATTCTGGATCGCGTCGAGGCGCTTGACGATGACCTTCTTGCGCGACAGGAACACCGCGCCCTTGGCCAACGTCGAGGTGACGATCATCGGCAGCATTTCCGGGGTAAGGCCCACGGCAATCGACAGCGCGAACAGCAAGGCTTCAGTCCAGTCACCCTTGGTGAACCCGTTGATGAACAACACCAGCGGGGCCATCACGAACATGAAACGGATCAACAGCCAGCTGACCTTGTTGACTCCCTGCTGGAACGAGGTGGTGGCACGGTCGGTCGCCGTGACGCGTTGCGCCAGGGCGCCGAAGTACGTGTGATTGCCGGTGGCGAGAATCACCGCCGTGGCGGCGCCGGACACCACGTTGGTGCCCATGAACAGGATGTTTTCCAAGTCCAGCGGGTTGCGAGCCTGGGCATCCTGCTGCTGGAAGAACTTCTCCACCGGCATCGATTCACCGGTCATTGCTGCCTGGCTGACGAACAGGTCCTTGGCACTGAGTACGCGGCAATCAGCGGGAATCATGTCCCCGGCCGACAGCACGATCAGATCGCCCGGTACCAGTTGCTTGATCGGCAGTTCGAGGCGCTTGGGCGCGTCCCGGCGCAACACTGTCGCCGTGTTGCTGACCATGGCCTTCAAGGCGTCGGCGGCCTTGTTCGACTTGGCCTCCTGCCAGAAGCGCAACAGGGTCGACAGCACCACCATGGAGAAAATCACCAAAGCGGCCTTCATGTCCTCGGTCAGCCAGGAGATCACCGCCAGCAACGTCAGCAGCAGGTTGAACGGGTTTTTATAGCAGTGCCACACGTGCACCCACCAAGGCAGCGGCTGCTCGTGCTCGACTTCATTGAGCCCATATTGCCCGCGCAACGCGTCGGCCTCCTGGGTGCTCAAACCCTCGGCGTGGCTGCCCAACATGCCCAGCAGCTGCACGGCACTGCCGTTGGCTGCGGCCACCAGGGTTTGCGCAAGGCTAGGCGGTACTTCGCGGCTGACACTGGCGTCGGTCACGGTCTCCAGCATCGTCAGGCGCCGAAAATGCCGGGCGATATGCCGGGTCCGCAGAAAACCGGCGAAGAACTCTTTGAGCAGCGTGAGGTTCATGGTGTTACTCCTGCGCGATGAAAAACCCTCGTGCAGGTACCGCCCATCCGCACTGCGCCTGCCGAACAGGCGCAGCCGAACCTGGCCCGCCCACCGTAAAAGGCAGGCGCGTCCGTAGCCTCCCGAGGCAACTCGGGTGCTGGTCAGCGTCGATGAGAGGGATCAGGCAGGCGCCAGGAATGGCTGCTGCCGGGATGCCGCTTCTCGCTTTTCTGGCGAGACAACGGCATCGAAAAAATGCGCGTTACCTTGCCAAGTATGTGCCGGTTACTGAAACCGGCCGACTACTGTCACTCGAACAAGTACCCACTGAGGGTCTCCGCTATTGATGAAAACGCGCGAAGCTTACGCCGCGATTTATGCAGAGTAAACCGTAGGAAAGTTTCCACATGGTGAATAAGAAGTTTCTTCAGGATGGGTTCAGGAACGCGCTTACTGGAACCGTCCTCAACCTCCATGTTCAACCTCTTCAATCATCCCGCGTCAGCACTTCCAGCAATTCAATCTCGAAACGCAGGTTGCTGTTTGGCTTGATATGCGCACCCATCGAGCGCTCGCCGTAGGCCAGGTGCGCCGGTACATACAACGTGCGTATACCGCCAACCTGCATGCCCATCAATCCCTGGTCCCAACCCTTGATCACGCGACCTGTACCAATCACGCACTGAAACGGTTTGCCCCGCTCCCAAGACGAATCGAACACCGTGCCGTCTTCCAGGGTGCCGGTGTATTGAGTGGTGATCAGCGCGCCCTTGACCACGGCTTTGCCGTCGCCCAGGCGGATGTCGGTGATCTGCAATTCGTCGTTGCTCATGGGGCTCTCATTGAAGGCGCGAAAGGCTGCGGTTTTCCCAGAACCGGGTGGGTTTGGCAAGTGTCATGACCACGCGATCCAATGTAGGAGGGGGTAAGCCCTAATGCCAGTCAGTTAAGCGTACACCACCGTCTGTAGGAGCGAGCTTGCTCGCGAAAAACTCACAGGCACCGCGTTTATTCAGGAAGCACGCGTTATCGTTGACGTTTTTCGCGAGCAAGCTCGCTCCTACAAAAAGCCTTAACTGACTGGCATTAGGGCAAGCCCCCTCCCACATTTTGATTCGCGTGCATCCAGCACCGGGCTCTATAACCAATGCCAGAACCGACTCCAAAACCCTCGCCCCAATTCATCCTTGCACCCGGCATACTGCCGCGCATACATCTGCGAACGGGCCTGCACTTTGCTCGCCACCGGCGGCAGCCAGGCTTTGCTGGCATAGGTGCGCTGGCGATAGCCACCCCAGCCTTCGTGGTAGTTCAGGTATTGGCCGTAGGCGTCGTACTTGTAGACGCCATTGATGGTGTAGGTCTTGTCCATGTACCAACCGATAAAGTCGATGGCGTCGTCGAAATCCTCGCGATCGGCGCCGCTGCGGCCGGTGCTTTTGCGGTAGTCATTCCACACTTCGTCCTTGGCCTGGGCATAGCCGGAAGCGGTGGAAACGCGCCCCCAGGGAATGATCCACAACAGGTATTTACGCGGGGTCTTGGCGTCGTAGCGAAAGCCCGACTCCTGATACATGATCGCGAATGGCACCTGGATCGGCACGCCCCAGCGTTTTTGCGTGACCTTGGCGGCGTCGTACCAGTCATCCTTTTCGCGAAAGATGCCGCAGATATCATTGGGCGTGCGTGGCGGCGAGGTGCCGCACGCCGCCAGCAGGGAAGTGAGTAGTAACAGTCCGACGGTTTTGCTTGCGCTCAAAGGGCACCCTTGCGTGAAACGCGTGAAATGCCGGCATTTTACGCGTTCACACAGGCGGCGTCCTTACCGTAAACCGCAACAAGCCAATGGCACGCGACGGGGCCCATATGCACTCCACTCAGACAGCTTCTCTGCACTATCCTGAACCGGGGATGTCGTAAAACCCATGCGTCCACACCTTGGAGAACCTATGACACAGGATGTTCTTGCCAAAGAAACCAACCGCCGCCAACTGCAGCAGATCATCTCCGGGTTGTCCGACGGCGTGATCCTGGCCGAGGTCGACCAGACCATTCTCTGGGCCAACGAAGCCGCACTGACCATGCACGGCGTCACTGACGTCATGGGGCTGGGCGCCAATGGGCAGGAATACGCCGAGCGCTTCACCTTGCGTTATCGCAATTACCACCCGCTGCAGTTGGATAACTACCCCCTCGCCCGCGCGGCGGCGGGTGATGAGTTCAGCGACGTGATCGTGGAAGTCATTCCCACGGCGGATGAAGAAAAGACCTGGGTTCACCGCCTGCGCAGCCTGGTAATTACCGACTCGCACGGCGAGCCGGAACTGTTGGTGCTGATCCTCAGTGACGCCACCGAATGGGCGAGTGCCGAGCAGCGTTTCGAGAAAACCTTCAACGCCAACCCCGCGCCCGCCGTGATCTGCCGCCTCAGCGACCTGCGCTACATCAAGGTCAATCAGGGCTTCCTGGAGATGACCGGCTACAACCGCGACCAGGTCATCGGTAAATCCGTGTATGAACTGGACGTGCTCGAACAGGCCGAACGCAAGGACTTGGCCATTGAGCGGCTGGGGCAAGGCTCGACCATTCCACAGATGCAGGCAGAGCTGCGATTGCCCGAAGGCGGCAGCAAGCTGGTGATCGTCGCCGGCCAGCCCCTGGACATGAACGAAGAGGACTGCATGCTGTTTTCGTTCATGGACCTGGAGCCGCGACGCAAAGCGGAAATCGCCCTGCGCCAGAGTGAAGAACGCTTCGCCAAGTCCTTCCGCCTGACGCCCGTGCCAACCCTGGTGTGCAACGCCGCCAATCGCCAGGTGGTGGATATCAACGAAGCGTTCATGAGTATCACCGGCTATATCAGTGAAGAACTGATCGGCAAATCCATCGAAGACATCGACTTCATCGACAGCCCCCAGGCTGGCGCCCAGTTGTTCGCGACCCTGGAGAAAGCCGGAAACCTGGAAGGTCATGACCTCAAGGTGCGCAAGAAAGGCGATGAAGTGATCGACTGCGTGGTGTCTGCCGACACCGTGATCATCCAGGACATGCCGTGCTACCTGCTGGTATTCATGAACATCACCGAACGTAAACGCTCGGAGCTGGAACTGGTGGCGGCCATCGAGGAAGTCATGCAGGACACCTCCTGGTTCAGCCAGACCCTGATCGAAAAACTCGCTAATGCCAAAAGCGTCAACAGCCCTGACCTGCCCAACGTTTCCTTTACCGACCTCACCGCTCGTGAGCGCGACGTGCTGGGCTTGATCTGCGAGGGCTTGGCCGACAAGGAGATCGCCTCGCGCCTGAAGCTGGCACCCAACACCGTTCGCAACCATGTAGCGACGGTGTACTCCAAGCTGGGCGTGCACAGCCGCAGTACGGCCATCGTCTGGGCCCGCGAACGCGGGCTGTTTGCCGGTGAAGTACGGATAAAGAACAAACGTTAAGAGTGCAAATGCACTAGTGCAGCTAGTGCTAATTCGCCTTATGAGGCAGCAGGCTAATCAATAACCTTTAAGGCATCGTCTCCGTGCCTTGAAGGAACCTGCATGTTTACCCTCTCTCAACTGCGAAATTGCATCGAAGAAGGCTTGTCGCCGCTGACCTGCGAATTCACCCTGTGCCGGGATGCATCCTTGACCCTCAAGGTATTCGACGCCGAAACCGGACGGGTCGATCTGGTGGTCACCGGGATCAGCACCAAACGGCTGCAGACCCCGGAGGAAGTGGCGAAAATGGTGGATGAATTGCGCTATGAGCTGCAAAGCAACAACGTCGGCAAGCTCACGCTGGATGACTTGCCTTCAGCTTCGCCCCAATGAAATAGAACACCCCGCCGCCGACAATAAACATTCCGAGCATATAAAACATGTAATGCGCCGGCAGGCTGGCCAGCACCATCCCGCATAACACCGGCCCCAAGGCGGCGCCGAGATTGGACAGGTTTTGCGCGCCGTAATACATCCCCCGCAGGGCGTCGGGCGCAATTCGGTCGATAAACATGTACTCGGCCGGGAACACAATAATTTCCCCCACGGTAAACACCGCCATCGCCAGCACCCACCACATCACGCTGCTGGCCAACGCAAAGCCAATCAGCCCCAGCATGAACATGCCCAAACCTGCGATCAGCCACTGGCTCAGGTAACGGTGCGAGATGCGCCGGCCAATCAGGTACTGCAAGGCAATCACCAGCACGGCGTTGGTGGTGAGCACGGCGCTGATTACAGTGTAGGTATATTCGGCAGTGGTGGTAGTCACCAGGTATTGCGACAGGTAGGCCGTAAATTGGCCGAATACTACCGCACTGAGCAGGCCACCGAGGGTGAAGCACACCAGGCGATGATCCTTGAGCAGCACACGGCCCACGGCGAGGAACGGCACCGGTTTTTGCGTGGCGTCGACGGAGGTCAATGTGCGGTCGCCCAAACGCCAGTACAGCAGGAAAAATCCCACGCCCAACAGCGCCGAAAGTATAAACGGCAGGCTGATATCCAGCGTCGCCACCATCGCGCCAAAAAACGGCCCCACCGCGTAGCCGATATTGGTCAATGTATATTTGATCGAGAACACTTCGCTGCGCCCATCCTCGGGCAGCAAGCTGGCGAAGCCGGCCTTGATCGCAATATCGATGACCGCATAGGCCAGGTTGATCAGGATCAGGCAGCTGTAGAACGCCCAGATATTCTGCGCCACAACCGTACCGATAAAGCCCAGTACAAACACCAGGCTCAAACCGAGCAGCAAACGGTAACTGTTGACGCGATCGACAAGGAACCCGCCATACACGCTGAGCAACGAGCCGACAATCAGCGAACTGCCGATCACCAGGCCGACCTGGCTGATGTCGAGGGCAAAGTGGCGGGTGAGGTAGATCACCAGGTACGGAAAGGTGATCGCCTTGGCCAACGTCAGCAGCAACGTGGCGGACAGCAACAGATTCACCGTGCGGGGGTAATTTTTGATGGTGGCAAGCATCCTGCTCTCTTTTCTTTGAAGGTAACGCGACCATTGCGGTCGGTTACCTTAACGCAAGAAAGGTGACACGAGCAGGTGGTGCGGCAGGATTATTTCTTGACCGGTGTGATCTCAAGGATGGTGCCGTTGGTGGTTTTGAGCAGCACATATTTATCACCGACCCGCGCCCACTGGCTCTCTTCCTCGGGCTGCTTGAGGCCACGTTTTTTCCAGTCGCTGAGGGCCGACTCCTTACGCATGAGGATATCCGGGGCGCGGTCACCTTCCTTCAAATCACGGGTATTGATGTTGGAAGGCTGCACGGTTTCCTGGGGCGTATCGCCGGCCTGCACCACAAAACTGGCGGTAGACAGGCCTGCCGCAACGAGAACACAGGCAACGAGGGATCTGGACTTCATGGGTGCTCCTTCAATTTTGAGTGCATACTCAGGTTCCGACCGCAGGGGCGTGAAAACATTCAGGTGAAAACACTACCCGGTCGCCGATAACCCTTGTGGCGAGGGAGCTTGCTCCCGCTGGCTGCGCAGTAGCCCCAAACAGCCCGACCGATATATCCCTGAACGAACGTGGTGGATGGATTGGGGCCGCTTCGCGGCCCAGCGGGAGCAAGCTCCCTCGCCACACGCGGGAACTCAAACTCATAACCAGATTGCATCCCAGAGCGAGTAGTCGCCGATATGCTCGACCAGCCCCGCCCGCAAGGGATTGGCAATGATGTAACGCGCGATTTTTATAAGATCTTCCTCGGCTCGCGCGGCGCGATCATGGTATCCGCTCTGCCAAAAAGCACCCTTCGTACCCCTGGCTTGGTTGATGGTCAGCGTGCTGCGTGACTTCACTTGCTGCATCACTTGCGGCAACGTCGCATCACGCAGCTCAAACATCCAGTGAAGGTGATCCGGCATGATGACCCAGGCCAACGAAGCAAGCAGACCTGCATCGTGGGCTCGTTTGAGCTCTGCAACCAATAACCGCCCCAGAGCCATTTCAGCAAAAACCGGACGCCGCTGATAAACCACGGCCGTCACCAAGTACACGCGACCTGCTTCTGAATAACGACCTCGCCGTAGCAAATGAGAGTTGGGCCTTTGAAGCAATCCGTCGCTCCCTTTGATTGAATGACTCATTCAACCTAGCAGGCCCGAGAAGGGTCGCTCCGCGACTCAATTTCATTATGTTTCCCCACTCCCCGTGGCGAGGGAGCTTGCTCCCGCTGGGCTGCGCAGCAGCCCCAAAAAAGCCGGCCGGGACACACCTGAACAAATGCGGTGGCCGAATTAGGGCCGCTTCGCGGCCCAGCGGGAGCAAGCTCCCTCGCCACAATGATCCTCCATGGTCATTGCTTACGTGAAATTAATCCTGTAATTTTTCATGAAATTATTCGAATTAAATTTCATGACACCTCAAGATGAACTCGCCACCCTCGCCGCCCTGATCCACGACCTGCGCAAGCACAAGAAACTCACCCTGGCGCAATTGGCGCAAAAGATCCAACGTTCGGTGGGTTTCCTGTCCCAAGTGGAACGTGGCCTGTCGCGCCCGACCGTGGCCGACCTGACCGCCATCAGCCACGCCCTCGATGTGCCTACCACTTACTTCTACAGCCTGCCCAAACCCAAGGCGGTGGACTGGGTCACGCGGCCCAACGAGCGGCGCACGGTGTACTACGCCAATGGCATCACCGACATCCTCGTCTCGCCGACCATGAACGGTGCGTTTTCGATGCTCGACAGCCTGTTGGCACCCGGTGCCAACAGTGGTGAGCAGGCCATGAGCGACCGTGCCGAACAGGCCGGTTTTGTGCTGGAGGGTGAGTTGACGCTGTGGGTTGAAGGTGAAACCGATGCGGTCACCCTCGGCGCTGGCGACAGCTTTCATCTGGCCAGTTTCGCCCACTGCCGCTACGCCAACCTGACCGACCTGCCCGCCCGCGTGCTGTGGGTTTACAACTAGGAGCTGCACCCGTGAAAAGCCCATCTGCAACCTTGCTGGCCGAAGTACGGACCTTCCGCCAGAACCATCCCGAGGTGCGCTACGTCGATCTGATCGCCCTGGACATTCCGGGGCATTTCTACGGCAAGCGCTACCCGGTGGAGATGCTCGAGAAAGTCGCCGCCGGCAGCCCGTTGAAGCTGCCGCAGAACGCCGTATTGCTGGGCGCCCAGGGCGGGTTGTTCAAGATCGGCGATTACTGCTTCAACGACGGTGACCCGGACGCCAATCGGCGCCTGGTGCCGGGTACGCTGAAGCCGGTGAGCTGGGAATCGCAGCCGCTGGGGCAGATGCTGATCACTTCCGACGGCACCGAAGCACCCATCGAATTCGAACCCCGCGAAGTGCTGACCAAAGTGCTGGAACGCCTGCACCACAAAGGCATTCACCCGGTGGTGGCGTTTGAACTGGAGTTCTATCTGTTCGACAAAAAGCTCGACGACGGCCTGCCGCAATTCGCCCGCGACCCGCTGAGCGACGATGCCGATGACCAGCCCAACTTGCATATCGAGCGGCTGTCGCGCTTCAGCGACGTGCTGGACGACATGGCACAAACCGCCAAAGCCCAGGGCATCGATATCACGGTGATCGCCGCCGAAATCGGCCCGGGCCAATTCGAAATCAATTTTGGCCATTGCGATGACGGCCTGCGCGCCGCCGACTGGGCCGCCCTGTTCTGCCGTAGCACCCGCGGCGTGGCGCTCAAACACGGTTACCGCGCCAGCTTCATGGCCAAGCCTTACCTGCAGTTTCCCGGCAGCGGCATGCATGTGCATGTCAGCCTGTATGACGGCGGAGGCAACAACGTGCTGGCGGCGCACCAGCAGCAACCGCTGCGCCACGCCGTGGCCGGTTGCCTCGCGTTGCTGCCCCACTGCATGCCGATCTTCTCGCCCAACCACAACGCGTTCCGCCGCCTCGGCGGTACGGTCAACGCCGCTACCCGCGCCAGTTGGGGCTTCGAAGACCGTGATGCGTGCGTGCGCATCCCCGAGTCCGACCCACGTAACCTGCGGATCGAGCATCGCCTGGCCAGCGCCGACGCCAACCCGTACCTGGTATTGGCGGCGATCCTCGCCGGTTTGGAGCATGGCCTTGAAACCAGGCAAGAGCCCATCGCGCCGCTGAACGAAGACCGCAGCAGTGGCACCGATTTCCCCGTGGACATGCTCGACGCCGTGCGCGCCATGCAACATCAGTCGGTGGTGCGCGACAAGCTGGGCGCGGAATTCGTCGATGTGTATTGCGAGAACAAACGCCAGGATCATCTGGCGTTTCAGCAGGAGATTTCTGCGCGGGAATATCGCTGGTTTCTTTAAAAACCGCCACGCCCTGCGTGTGGAGATCCAAATGTGGGAGGGGGCTTGCTCCCGATAGCGGCGGGCCAGTCATAGAGAAAGTCAGCTTCGAATTTGCTGACTGATACACCGCCATCGGGAGCAAGCCCCCTCCCACAGTGTTGATTCGGTTTCGTCAGTCAGCCCTCACCCAGCAACAGTTTCTGCTCGCGCGCGCACAACTCCACCACGTAATCCCACAACACCCGCAACCGCACCGACTTGTGCAACTCCCGACGCGAGCTGATCCAATAGCTGCGCTGGATACTCTCCCCCGGCAACAACGGCACCAGGTCCGCATCGCCTGCCGCCATGAAACAGGGTAATACCGCAATACCCAAACCCGACCGCGCGGCCTGGTGTTGCGCAATCACGCTGGTGCTGTGGAAGACCACCTTGGGGTTGCGACAGAAGCTGCTGAGGAATTTCAGTTCCTGGCTGAACAGCAGGTCGTCGACATAATCGATCCATGAATGGGCCGCGAGGTCTTCGCGTTTTTCAATCGGCGGATGACGCTGCAGATAAGCGCGGCTGGCATACAGCGCCAGGCGGTAATCGGTGAGTTTGCGGGTGACCAACTGATCGACGCTGGGGCGTTCCAGGTGAATGCTGATTTCCGCTTCGCGGTTGAGGATGCTGACAAAGCGCGGCACCGCGAGCAATTCCACTTCCAAGCCGGGATAACGTTCAAACAGCCCAGCCATGCGACCGGCGAGGAACATCACCCCCAGGCCCTCCGCCACCCCGAGACGAATCTTGCCCAGAGGCGCTGCAGAATGGGTGAGTTCGTCTTCCGCCAGCAGTGCGACGTTTTCCATGGCTTCGGCATGTTTGAGCAAGGCTTCGCCGGCCGGCGTCAGCTCATACCCCTGGGCGTGCTGTACGAACAGCGCGGTACCGAGGCTTTTTTCGATGGCCTCGATATGCCGGGCCACCGTGGCGTGCGTGGTTTTCAAACGTTGCGCGGCGGTGAGCAAACGGCCGCTGCGCTGCAATTCGAGAAAAAACCGCAGGTCATTCCAGTCGAACATATCGCCTCCGTTGCGCACCCATGGGCAGCGCTGTTTAAAAACGCACAGCAGTTGGGCAAAAACTAACATTTTTAAGACGAAAACTAACAACTAGGATGGAGCCAATAAGAAAAACAAGCGAGACCCCAGATGCCCATTGCAACTGCTGAATACGATTACGTAATCGTCGGCGCCGGCCCCGCCGGCTGCTTGCTGGCCAATCGGCTGTCCGCCAACCCGGCCCATCGCGTGCTGCTGCTGGAGGCCGGTGGTCGCGACAACTACCCCTGGATCCATATTCCAGTCGGTTACCTGTTCTGCATCGGCAACCCGCGCACCGACTGGTGCTTCAAGACCGAAGCCCAGGCAGGCCTGCAAGGTCGTGCCTTGAGTTACCCGCGCGGCAAGGTGCTGGGGGGCTGTTCGTCCATCAACGGCATGATCTACATGCGCGGCCAGGCCCAGGACTATGACGGCTGGGCGGCGCAAGGCAATCCGGGATGGGCCTGGAATGACGTCTTGCCGCTGTTCAAGCACAGCGAAAACCATTTTGCCGGCGCCTCGCCATTCCACAGCGACGGCGGCGAGTGGCGTGTCGAGCAGCAGCGTCTGTCGTGGCCGATCCTGGATGCGTTTCGCGAGGCCGCAAAGCAAAGCGGCATCGCCAACATCAGCGATTTCAATCAGGGCGATAACGAAGGCTGCGGCTATTTCCAGGTCAACCAGAAGGCCGGGGTGCGCTGGAATGCAGCCAAGGCGTTTCTCAAACCGGTGCGCCAACGGCCCAACCTGACCGTGTTGACCGATGTTGAGGTCGATCGCGTGGTGCTGGAGAACGGCCGCGCTTCTCAGGTCGTCGGGCGCCAACTCGGCCAGCCACTGAGCTGGAAAGCGCGCAAGGAAATCGTACTGTGCGCCGGCGCCGTCGGCTCGCCAGGCATCCTGCAACGCTCGGGTATCGGCCCCGCCCATGTGCTCAAGCCGTTGGGCATCGACGTGGTTCATGAACTGCCGGGCGTGGGTGGCAACCTGCAGGACCACCTGCAACTGCGCCTGATCTACAAGCTGGAAAACGCCCGCACCCTGAACCAGATCGCCGGCACCCTCTGGGG
Source organism: Pseudomonas sp. R4-39-08 (assembly GCF_003852275.1). Classification (NCBI taxonomy): domain Bacteria; kingdom Pseudomonadati; phylum Pseudomonadota; class Gammaproteobacteria; order Pseudomonadales; family Pseudomonadaceae; genus Pseudomonas; species Pseudomonas sp. R4-39-08. The sequence continues at coordinate 2,064,276 of NZ_CP027733.1, read as the reverse complement.
CAAGATGGGCATGGGCCTGCGCTACCTGTACGACCGCAGCGGGCCGCTGTCGATGGCGCCCAGCCAGCTTGGCGCGTTTGCCCGCTCCGGGCCGGAGCAGACCTCGGCCAACCTTGAATACCACGTGCAGCCGCTGTCCCTGGAGCGTTTTGGCGAGCCGCTGCACGCGTTCCCCGCGTTTACCGCATCGGTCTGCGACCTGCGCCCGCACAGTCGCGGGCGCATCGACATACGCTCGGCCAACCCGGCGGACGCACCGCTGATCCGGCCCAACTACCTCAGCCATCCCGAAGACCTGCGCGTAGCCGCCGACGCCATTCGCCTGACACGGCGGATCGTCGCCGCCCCGGCCCTCAGCCAGTTCAAGCCGGTTGAATATTTGCCCGGTGACGCCCTGCAAACCGAAGAACAACTGCACGAAGCGGCGGCGCGTATCGGCACGACGATCTTCCATCCGGTGGGCACCTGCCGCATGGGCAATAACCAGGACGCGGTGGTCGACGCGCAGTTGCGCGTGCATGGCGTGCCGGGCCTGCGCATCGCCGATGCCTCGATCATGCCGCGCATTACCTCCGGCAACACCTGCTCACCGACGCTGATGATCGCCGAGAAGGCCGCGCAACTGATCCTTTCACCGAACACAAGGAGCCTCGCCCCGCAGAGAGAAACGGTTCACGCAATCTAAATAGCGGCGCCGCACCTGGCGCCGACAGTGGAACAACAATAAATAATCACTGTGAGGGCTACCCGATGTCAGAACATGCTCAACCCCTGGGCTCGGCGATACATGCGAGCACCCGCAACGACTCGAAGAAAGTCATTTTCGCCTCGTCCCTCGGGACGGTGTTCGAATGGTATGACTTCTTCCTCTACGGCGCCCTCGCGGCGGTGATCAGCAAGCAGTTCTTTGCCGGGGTCAACGACACCACGGCGTTCATCTTCGCATTGATGGCGTTCGCCGCAGGCTTCGTGGTGCGACCCTTCGGCGCGCTGGTATTCGGCCGCCTGGGCGACATGATCGGGCGCAAATACACCTTCCTCGTCACGATCATCCTGATGGGCGTGGCAACCTTTTGCGTGGGACTGTTGCCGACCTATGCCAGCATCGGCATCGCTGCGCCGATCATTCTGATCGTGCTGCGCATGCTGCAAGGCCTGGCTCTGGGCGGTGAATACGGTGGCGCCGCCACCTATGTCGCCGAACATGCGCCTGCCGGCAAACGCGGCTTGCACACCAGCTGGATTCAATCCACCGCCACCCTCGGCCTGTTGCTGTCGTTGCTGGTAGTGCTGGCCTGCCGTTACTTCACCGGCGACCAGTTCGAGGTGTGGGGCTGGCGTATTCCGTTCCTGTTTTCCATCGTGTTGCTGGGCATCTCCACCTGGATTCGCATGAGCCTGCACGAGTCGCCAGCGTTCCTGAAAATGAAAGAGGAAGGCAAGGCCAGCAAGGCGCCGATCCGCGAGTCATTCGGTAAATGGGAAAACCTCAAGGTCGTATTGATCGCGCTGTTCAGCATCAACGGCGGGCAGGCGGTGACCTTTTATGCAGCGCAGTTTTATGTGCTGTTCTTCCTCACCCAGTTCCTGAAGATGGACCCGGCCCTGGCCAACATGCTGCTGATCATCAGTGTGGTGATTGGCGCGCCGTTCTTCATCCTGTTTGGCTGGCTGTCGGACAAGGTCGGGCGCAAACCGGTGCTGATGCTCGGCCTGCTGCTGGCGACCGTGCTGTATTTCCCGATCTTCAAGAGCCTGGCGCACTACACCAACCCGGCGATGGACCAGGCCAGTCACCAGGCACCGATTACCGTACTGGCCGACCCGGCCACCTGCACCTTCCAGTTCGACCCGGTGGGCAAGGCGCGCTTTGACAGCCCGTGCGACAAGGTCAAGACCTTCCTGGTCAAGCAAGGCCTGCCGTACAGCAGCATCGCGGCGCCGGCCGGCGCGCCGGTGCAGGTCAGCGTCGGTGACGTGCGTATCGATGGCTTCGATGAAGCGGCACTGCGCGGCGCGGTGACCTTGGCCGGCTACCCAAGCTCGGCGGACATGGCCCAGGTCAACAAGGTCATGGTGGTGGTGCTGATCGTGGCACTGATCCTGATCGCCGCCATGTGCTACGGCCCCCTGGCGGCGCTGATGGTGGAGCTGTTCCCGACACGCATCCGCTACACCTCGATGTCGCTGCCCTACCATATCGGTAACGGCTGGTTTGGCGGGTTCCTGCCAACCGTGTCGTTTGCCTTGGTGGTGTACACCGGGGACATTTTCTACGGCTTGTGGTACCCGGTGGTGGTGACCGGCGTCAGCCTGGTGGTCGGCCTGTTCTGCCTCAAGGAAACCCGGCATGTGGATATCGATAACAACTGAGTTCGTCTGAACACCGCAGAGCCCCTGTGGGAGGGGGCTTGTTCTGGTCAAGTTTTTCCGGACACCGATTACGGTGATCAAGCCGCCTTCTGCTCCATGGCTATTGGCGACAGGTAGTTGTTGTAGCTGTGGAGCCTGATTCGGTTGTATCGCATGAAGAAGCTGGTCATATCCTGCTTGGCTTCTTCAACTGTCATATAGCCCTTGGTGGGCACCCACTCTGATTTGAGCGTCCCGAAGAAACGCTCTGTTGGCGCGTTGTCCCAGCACTGCCCCCTACGGCTCATGCTTTGCGTTATCCCATGCCCCAGCAGCTCGGACTGAAAGTGCTGGCTGGTGTATTGGCAGCCTTGATCTGAATGAAACATCAAGCCTGCATGTTTGCCTCGAACCTCCACCGCCATTCTCAGCGCCTTGCTAACCAGGTTGGCGTCATTGATCAGAGAAAACGCCCAGCCAACGATTCGGCGGGCGAACAGATCAATGACCACTGCCAAGTGATACCAGCGTTTCCCAACCATTAGACTGGTAACGTCGCCGCACCAGACTTGATTAATTGCGGTTGGCTCGAAGTTACGCTCAAGCAGGTTCTTGGCCACAAATGCTTCAACGCCTCTAGAGCGATATTGATGGCGGCGGCGCTGTCTGCTGGCCAGATTTGCCTCCGCCATAAGTTTTCCGGCCAGATGCCGACCCACCTTGATCTGCTGGGCCTTCAGGCGCTGAGAGATCATCCGCGCGCCTGCGCTTTCTCGGCTTTCGACATGCAGTTGCACGACTTTTGCTCTAAGCGCGTCACGCTTGGTATTTGGCGCTGAGCGACGCTTAATCCAGTCATAAAACGCGCTGCGAGAAACGCCTAGCGCACTGCAAAGCAGGCTGGTCGGATATGAACTCGACTCCCTCAGTTCCTCGATCAGGAAAAACGATCGGGATCCGACATCAAGAGAGCCGTAGCCTTTTTTAAGATTTCAGCCTCACTCTCCAGGCGCTTGACCTTGGCTCGTAGCTGTTGAAGCTCTCGCTGTTCGTCGCTGATAGCCTTGGTACCTGCCACTGGCTGCCCTTTGTGACGCTCTTTACGAACCTGATCAACCCAGCGGCGCAGAGCCGTAGGGCCAACGTCCATCGATGCACAGACGTCGGGAACTGAGCAGTTATCATCAAGAACCATGCTTGCAGCACGTTGCTTGAACTCGTGGGTGTAGGTCTTTCGCTGTTGCATGGAACCTCCTGATTGGGCGAATCATATCGCCCTTAAGAGGTGTCCGGGATCATTAGGCCAGTTCAGCTTGCCCCCGATAGCGATATATCAGTCAATATCTCCATTGGCTGACACACCGCTATCGGGAGCAAGCCCCCTCCCACATTTTGTTTTGCGCAGCCACACACAATTTGCTGTACATCCATACAGATAATGGTTGCTCAAATCTCTCTGACTAAGCATCCTGCCAAGCATCAACCCGATCTGATGTGATGACCATGCAGCTGTACCTCTGTGAAAAACCCTCCCAGGCCAAGGACATCGCGGCCGTGCTCGGCGCCAGCCGCCGGGGCGATGGATGCTGGCTGGGCAGCGGGGTCACAGTCACCTGGTGCATCGGCCACCTGTTGGAAACCGCCCCGCCTGACGCCTATGACGCCAAATACAAACGCTGGGTGCTCGCCGACCTGCCGATCGTCCCGCAAACCTGGAAAATGCAGGTCAAGCCCAAGACCGCCAGCCAGTTCAAGGTGGTCAAGCGCTTGCTGGGGGAAGCCAGGGAACTGGTGATCGCGACCGACGCCGACCGTGAGGGTGAAATGATCGCCCGAGAACTGGTGGAGCATTGCCGTTATCGCGGGCCGATCCAGCGGTTGTGGTTGTCGGCACTGGACGAGGCCTCCATCCGCAAGGCCCTGGCCGCCCTCAAGCCCGGTGCGCAAACCTTCAGCCTGTATCACTCGGCCCTGGGCCGCTCCCGCGCCGACTGGCTGATCGGCATGAACATGAGCCGCTTGTTTACCTTGCTTGGGCGACAATCCGGCTATCAGGGCGTATTGCCGGTGGGCCGGGTGCAAACCCCCACCTTGCGCCTGGTGGTCGACCGTGACCGCAGCATCGCCGATTTCGTACCCGTGGCGTATTGGGCCATCGACGTGGACCTGCTCCACGAGCGCATGACCTTCACTGCCCAATGGCGCGCCGTCGACGATGCCTGCGATGACCAGGGCCGTTGCCTCAATCCGCAACTGGCCCGGGACGCCGCTGACGCCATGTCCCGCGCTGCCAGTGCGCGATTGGTTAAGCTGCGCACCGAGCGCATGCGCGAGGTCGCGCCCCTGCCCTTCGACCTCGGCACCCTGCAGGAAATCTGCTCCAAGAAGCTCGGCCTCGGCGCTCAGGAAACCCTGGATATCGCCCAATCCCTCTACGAAACCCACAAGGTCATCACCTACCCGCGCAGCGATTGCGGCTATCTGCCGTTGAGCCAGCACAGCGAAGCGCCGAAGATCCTCGCCGCTCTCGGCCGCGCGGACGCAGCCGTGGCCGAGCTGATGGCCTACATGGACCCCAATCGTCGCTCACGCGCCTGGAACGATGCCAAGGTCAGTGCCCACCACGGCATTATTCCGACAGGGGCCGGCAAGGACGTTGGGCAACTCACCGGAAAGCACCGTGCGGTCTACACGCTGATACGCGCGCGCTACCTGGCGCAATTCCTCCCCAACCATGAATACGACCGTACCCAGGCGGATTTCGATTGTGCCGGCCAGGCGTTGCGCGCGGTGGGCAAAGTCGTCATCGAACCGGGCTGGAAACGCGCGCTGCCCGAAGCCCTTGCTCCCGCCAAAGGCAGGGAAACGCCTGCGCCTCAAGCCTTGCCAATGCTGGTGCAAGGCCAGGACTGTGCTGTGGCCAAGGTCAATCTCAAGGACCTGTGGACCCAACCGCCCAAGCCCTTTACCGAAGGCGACCTGATCAAAGCGATGAAAAACGTCGCCAAGCTGGTCGAAGACCCGCTGCTCAAGCAGAAGCTCAAGGACACCACTGGCATTGGCACCGAAGCCACCCGCGCCGGGATCATCCAGGGCCTGCTGGACCGAGGCTACCTGGTGAAGAACGGCAAGGCGCTGTCGGCCACCGCAGCGGCTTTCAGCCTGATTGACGCGGTGCCTCGCGCCATCGCCGACCCCGGCACCACCGCCATCTGGGAGCAGGCGCTGGATATGGTGCAAAGCGGCGAAATGAGCCTGGAGGAGTTTGTCGCCAAACAAGCGGCGTGGATGAGCAAACAGGTGGCTCGCTGTCATGGCATGCGCATGACCATCACCGGTCCCGCCAGCCCGGCAGGCAAAGGCGCCACACCGTGGAAAAACAAGCGCAAGAGCGCGCCACGCAAGACGACGGCCAACCCCAAACGGGCGAAAAAGCCGGTAAAAGCCGGATAAAACGCAAAAAAAACCGGCGAATGACGCTTTTCGACGGGTTTAACGCCGCTTTGGACCTTGCTGCAACGTGGCCCGTCTAGGATTCTGTAGGGGCAATCGCTGACTACTAACAACAACACCGGAGTGGCCGCCATGAAAACCGTCGCAGAATTACTCAAAGCCAAGGACCAGAAGAACCAGGACGTCCACACTATCCAGTGGGACCACACCGTATTCGAGGCGCTGGTGCGGATGTCCGAGAAAAACGTCGGGGCGTTGCCGGTGGTCAAGGACGGCGCCGTGGTCGGGATCATCAGCGAGCGCGATTACGCACGTAAACTTATCCTCAAGGGTCTGTCGTCGGTGACCACCCGGGTGGATGATGTGATGAGTTCGCCGGTCATCACCGTAGATACCCACAAAACGGTTGAAGCGTGCATGAACATCATGACCGACAGTCACCTGCGCCACTTGCCCGTGGTGGAAGACGGCAAATTGCTGGGGCTTTTGTCCATCGGTGACCTGGTCAAAGAGGCCATTGCTGAACAAGCGGCCTTGATCAAACAGCTGGAGCAGTACATTCGCGGCGAATAGGAGGCCCCATGCTCGACACGCTGGACCATCAAGCAGACCACCTCGACACCTTGCATCGGGCGATGGCCGAAAAACGCTTCCTGGTGCTGACCGGTGCGGGGATCAGCACCTCGTCGGGCATCCCCGACTACCGTAACAGCGAAGGGGTGCGCCGGGGCAAGGCGCCGATGATGTACCAGGAGTTCCTCGCCACCGCGCAAGCACGGCGCCGTTATTGGGCCAGGGCAATGCTGGGTTGGCCACGGGTGCGCCTGGCCCGGCCGAACAAGGCCCATCAGGCGCTGGCGACCTTGCAGCAACGTCAGGTCATCAGCGGCCTGATCACGCAAAACGTCGACACGCTGCACGATCAGGCCGGCAGCCATGATGTGATCGAGTTGCATGGCAGTTTGCACCGGGTGCTGTGCCTGGATTGCCAGCAGCGCAGCGAGCGCGATGTGGTGCAGCGGCAGATGGAAATCGACAACCCACACTTTGCGCACGTCCATGCGGTGCAAGCGCCTGACGGTGACACCTTGCTCGACCCTACGCTTGAGGAGCACTTCCAGGTGCCACGCTGCCCCCATTGCGAAGGCCAACGGCTGAAGCCGGACGTGGTGTTTTTTGGCGAAAACGTGGCTCCCGCTACAGCCGCCAGAGCGATGGCTGCCGTGCACGATGCCGAGGGGCTGCTGGTCGTGGGGTCATCGCTGATGGCTTACTCGGCGTTTCGCCTGTGCAAGGCGGCAGTGGAACAGGGTAAGCCGGTGATTGCGATCAATCTGGGCAAGACCCGTGGGGATGAGCTGCTGCAGGTGAAAATCGAAGCGTCGTGCGAGCAATTACTGCCCTTGCTGGCCGAACGACTGTAGGAGCGAGCTTGCTCGCGAAAAACTTACAGTCGCAATGTGCACCCAGGAAACACTAGTTACTCCTGAGACCGGCCGCCCCAAAAAATGACGCCCAAGTCACGTTTCCCCGCATCTTCCCGCCCCCACAGCGATTTATGTAGTGCCTGAAAATAATCACTACATAATCGTTGACGTAAGCTTTTTGTCCTTGCATTATCGAGACGTCTCCCGGATCGGGAGCGTTGGTAACACGCGTTTTGAACAGGCTCGTCTGACCGCCGAGCTGTTTTTCCGGATGTGCACTGCCCACAAGGCAGATTGATGAAGCTGACCGGCCCCGAACGGGATCGGTACAAGGAGCTAAGACGCTGCTTGTCTTCGTTACGAAAGCGTTGCGTAGCGGTTCATCAGCAAAACTACATGCATCAGGTTCAAGACCCTGCCCGTATTCGGCAGACCGTCACCGACGCCCGGTTTTCGTAACCGGAGACAACTAAGCAAGTATTAACGAACCAACTGATAGATCGCCAACTGGTCAAGGGGCTTACACATGAATCTGAACAACCAACCAACTATCGATGAATTGGCTGAGATGTTCGCAGCGCAGAAAGACACACTCGACGACCATATCCTGTGGATTCGCAAGTCGGGCGAAGTTCAACTTGACTGCCTGGCGCCCCACACCGAAGAAGCCGAGTTCGACCGCAATCACCGCGAACTGGCGGCGCGCCTGAAGATGTACCGTCGTGGCCAGGGTTATGTCGGCAAGAAAGCCGCAGCCGATCGCAACTTTATCGAGCAGGTGTTCGACACACTTAACAATGCCTGGGCCTCTTTCAAAGACAGCTCGCAAGTTAAAGTGATCGACCGTTACTACTAGGTAGTACTTGATCTATTGTGGGAGCTGGCTTGCCAGCTCCCACTTTTGTTGTGTGAACTTCAGAACGTCGGAAACCGTCCCTTCCTCGCTTCATCCTGAAAGATATCAAACAACACCTGCGCCGCCGCCGAGAGTTCATGCCCTGGTTTGGTCAGTACCCCAATGGGCCGCTCGATCACCGGGCCGGTCAAGGTGATGCAATGGGCGCCCGCCTCCTCCATCTGCCGCGCGCACAATGCGGGCACAGCGCTGACACCCAGGCCGCTGGCAACCATCTTGCCCACTGTGGCCAGTTGATGACTTTCCAGCGCAACCGGCAGTTTCATCTGCAAGGCACCCAGGTGCTCTTCGAGCATTACCCGCACGGTCGATGGGCGCTGGAGGGTAATGAAGGGTTGTTCCAACAGGCTTTTCCAGTCGATCTCGTTCAACTGCGCCAACGGCGAATCTCCCGGTACCACGGCAATGAATCGGTCCAGGTACAGCGGCGTGAATGCCAATGACGAACCGTCGGACGGTTCGAACGCTACGCCCAATTCCACTTGGCGGTCGCGAACCATCTCCAGCACCTGCTCGTTGATCAGGTCATGCACCGTCACGTTCACCTGCGGGTAACGGGCGCGGAATATCTTCAGGATCGGCGGCAGCAGGTTACCGGCAAATGACGGCATAGCCGCCACGGTCACGCGCCCACGTTGCAAGGTGAAGCGTTGACGCAGTTCGTCCTCCGCGTTGTCCCAGTCGGCAATCAAGCGGCGAGCCAGCGGTAGCAGCGATTCGCCCTCAGGCGTGAGCGCCACATTGCGCGTATTGCGACTGAACAAGCGTCCACCCAGCCCTTCCTCGAGGCCTTTGATAGTCAGGCTCAGCGCCGACTGGGACAGGTGCAGGCGCTCACAGGCAGCGGCAAAACTCAGGCTCTGGGCCACGGCCAGGAAGGCACGCATCTGTTTAACGGTCATGACACAACTCCGCACGGTGGTTCGACTATGCTGTTTTCTAAATCAATCAACCTAAAAAAACAACTTAACAAATCAATCAGTCGGCGCAACACTCGGTCCATTGGCTGGCCCACTAATAATAACGAGGTGCATATGGCAGGTTTTGATAAGCGCGTGGCGTCCTATGAAGAGGCGCTGGCAGGCCTGGAAGATGGCATGACCGTACTCTCCGGCGGTTTTGGCCTGTGTGGCATTCCGGAAAACCTCATCGCCGAGATCAAGCGCAAAGGCACCCGCGACCTGACCGTGGTTTCCAACAACTGCGGCGTCGACGGTTTCGGCTTGGGCATCCTGCTGGAAGAAAAGCAGATCAGCAAAGTGATCGCCTCCTACGTCGGTGAAAACGCCCTATTCGAGAAGCAACTGCTCAGCGGTGAAATAGAAGTAGTGCTGACCCCCCAAGGCACCCTGGCGGAAAAAATGCGTGCAGGCGGTGCTGGCATCCCGGCCTTCTTCACCGCCACCGGCGTCGGCACCCCGGTTGCCGAAGGCAAGGAAACCCGCGAATTCAAGGGCCGCCCCTATCTGATGGAAGAGTCCATCACCGGCGACTTCGCGATCGTCAAAGGCTGGAAAGCCGACCACTTCGGCAATGTCATCTATCGGCACACCGCCCAGAACTTCAACCCACTGGCCGCCACCGCCGGCAAGATCACCGTGGTCGAAGTCGAGGAAGTCGTCGAACCGGGCGAGCTGGACCCCGCGCAGATCCACACCCCTGGCATCTACGTCGACCGGATCATCTGCGGCACCTTCGAGAAGCGCATCGAACAGCGCACCGTGCGCAAGTAATCCGCCCCGGCCCGAACAATAAGGACTCATGACATGGCTCTTACCCGCGAACAAATGGCTCAACGCGTCGCCCGCGAAATGCAGGACGGTTTCTACGTCAACCTCGGCATCGGCATTCCAACCCTGGTGGCCAACTACATTCCCGAAGGCATGGAAGTGATGCTGCAGTCGGAAAATGGCCTGCTCGGCATGGGCCCGTTTCCGACCGAAGAAACCATTGATGCCGACATGATCAACGCCGGCAAACAAACCGTCACCGCACGCATCGGCGCCTCGATTTTCTCCTCCGCCGAGTCCTTCGCGATGATTCGCGGCGGCCACGTGGACCTCACCGTACTCGGCGCGTTCGAAGTCGACGTACAGGGCAACATCGCCTCGTGGATGATCCCCGGCAAGCTGGTCAAGGGCATGGGTGGCGCGATGGACCTGGTGGCCGGTGCGGAAAATATCATCGTGATCATGACCCATGCGTCCAAGGACGGTGAGTCGAAATTGCTCAGCCAGTGCAGCCTGCCGCTCACCGGCGCCAACTGCATCAAGCGCGTGCTCACGGACCTGGCCTACCTGGAAATAGAAAATGGCGCTTTTGTCCTCAAGGAACGCGCACCTGGCGTCAGCGTTGAAGAGATTGTGAGCAAGACCGCCGGTAAACTGATCGTCCCGGACCACGTTCCAGAAATGCATTTCCAGTGAGGACAGATTCCATGCAAGACGTCGTGATTGTTGCTGCCACCCGCACCGCCGTGGGCAGCTTTCAAGGTTCGCTGGCCAGTATCCCGGCCCCTGAACTGGGCGCTGCGGTAATCCGTCGCCTGCTGGAGCAGACCGGCCTCGACCCGGCGCAAGTGGATGAAGTGATTCTCGGCCAGGTACTCACCGCCGGCAGCGGCCAGAACCCGGCGCGCCAGGCCTCGATTCTCGCCGGCCTGCCCCACGCCGTCCCCGCCCTGACGTTGAACAAGGTCTGTGGCTCGGGCCTCAAGGCCCTGCACCTGGGTGCACAGGCGATCCGTTGCGGCGACGCCGACGTCATCATCGCCGGCGGCATGGAAAACATGAGCCTTGCGCCGTACGTGCTGCCCGCCGCGCGCACCGGTTTGCGCATGGGCCACGCCAAGATGATCGACAGCATGATCACTGACGGCCTGTGGGATGCGTTCAACGACTACCACATGGGCATCACCGCCGAAAACCTGGTGGAAAAGTACGGCATCAGCCGCGAGGCGCAGGACGCCTTTGCCGCCGCCTCCCAGCAAAAAGCCGCCGCCGCCATCGAAGCCGGACGGTTTGCCGATGAAATCACGCCGATCCTGATTCCCCAGCGTAAAGGCGACCCGCAGGCCTTTACGGTGGACGAACAACCGCGTGCCGGTACCACCGCCGAGTCCCTGGCCAAGCTCAAGCCCGCCTTCAAAAAAGACGGCAGCGTCACCGCCGGCAACGCCTCCAGCCTCAACGACGGTGCCGCTGCGGTGCTGCTGATGAGTGCCGACAAAGCCAAGGCCCTCGGCCTGCCGGTGCTGGCACGTATCGCCAGCTATGCCAACGCTGGGGTCGACCCGGCAATCATGGGCATCGGCCCGGTTTCGGCCACCCGCCGCTGCCTGGACAAGGCCGGTTGGCAATTGAGTGATTTGGATCTGATCGAAGCCAACGAAGCCTTCGCCGCGCAATCCCTGGCGGTGGGCAAAGAGCTGGAATGGGACGCTGACAAGGTCAACGTCAACGGTGGCGCCATCGCCATCGGCCACCCGATCGGGGCATCAGGCTGCCGCGTATTGGTGACCCTGCTGCATGAAATGATCAAGCGCGACGCCAAGAAAGGCTTGGCGACACTGTGCATCGGCGGCGGCCAGGGCGTGGCGCTGGCCCTCGAACGCAGCTGATTCAACGAGCAACACGGAAAGGGCCTGGCTCCACGAAAAGCCGGGCCTTTTCTTTTTTCGATCCGCCTGAAAGAACTCGGTCAAATCTGGGCCGGCCTGCCTGCGATGGCAACGCTTCAGCCCGACGCGCCGCACCTGATCAACGTTTCATACAGCGCTGATACCGCTCATCCACGCGCTTGGCGAACCAGGCCGTGGTCAAGTTGCGAGTGATCTTCGGGCTTTTAAGCACGATGCCCGGCAGGATCGCCCGCGGCAGCGGCTTGCCGGCGGCTTTGTCGCCCAGGGCGAATACGCGCTTGTAGAGCGTGGTGTCCTCAAAATCCAACCGGTCGCCCTGCTCCAGTTGGCTGCGGATACTGGGATTGCGCATATCCAATTTCGCTCCCAGTGAACGCACCGCCAGTTCGGTGGTACCGGGCAGCAGCGAACCATAGCGAATCAAATCCCCATCCAGCGTCAATTCGCTGCCTGAGACACGGCTGACTGCGGCCTGGAACGCGGCATTGCGGCTGGCGTACCAACCCGCGTTGAAATCGGCGAAGCGGTACAGCGGCTGGTCATAGCTCACCGGGTAGCCGAGTAAATGAGCGATGCCGAAGTACATGCCGCCACGGCGAGTGAATACTTCGCGGCGAATCGTGCCGTCCACCGTGTAGGGATAACCCCGTGCCTGTTTTTGCGCGAAGTCGATGCTGACCTGCATCGGGCCGGCGGTGTGCACCGGGTTGAAGCCGCCAAACAGCGTATTGCCCAGGGGCACCACGCTGATGAAGTCGTCGAAGATCGCGCTCAGATCCTTCTCCGTGCGTGCGGCATTCAAACGCTCGGCATAGGTTTTGCCGGTGGGCGAACGCACTTGCAAGGCGCTGCGTACGACAAACGCCGGTACATGAACTTTCCCGGCACGCCGCAGGATTTCATCTTGGGCGATCTTGCCCATGCCTGGCACCGGTGGGTCGACCTGAAAGGTGGACTCCTGCTCGGTCACCGCCAGCACGGCGCAGATATTTTCGGTGCTGGGGTAGATCTTCTGGGTGTCGAACGCGGTGTAGATGTCCTGGGCCCAACCGTCGCGGTCCGCGACCTTGGCGGGGAGCAGGCGCACGATCTGCGCCTTCACCTCGGCCTCGCTGCGCTCGGGTTGTTGCGGCCCTCGCGAGGTGGCGCAACCGGCCAGCAGCAGCAAGGTGGCGAGGCAGAGGATCAGGCGGCTTGAATACATGAGGCTTCCTTGGTGGACGGCGGGCCGGGCAATGGGGATATCGACAGGCAAGTCTAACCGGGGTTCGTTGCTCTGCCGAACCTGGTGCGGCACTGGCTGAAACTTCCCACGTAACCGCCGGATAAGCTCTACTCCCCTGCCCTGAAAACCTCTGCAAAGTCCCTCGCCTGATTAAACAGTGCGAGGGAGTGCAGATGGTTTTTCCAGTGAGAGCCCTGATCGATGGGGCTCACCCATGATCGAAGCAACCGGCCGAGCCATTGGCTTTCTGGTGCTGGCCGCGATGGATTCAAAGACGCGGGACGTCGAATCCGTGCTCAGCGATTTTCGCGGCTGCCTCAACCACTACGATACCTGGGCACAGGGCTTTTTCAGCGCGTCGGCACTGGATGTGGAGCAGGTGTTCAAGGTTGGGAATGAGGTGGCTCTGGTCACCCCGATCAACCGTTCGATTTTTCCCAGCAGCACCGTCGCTACATGCCAGGCCAACGGCACGCTGACACTGGTGCATATGTTCCAGAGCTCGCGCTTCGTGCCGATCGGCAACACGCCGGTGATGTTGCAGCGCATCGATCCAGACGGTGGCGCGCTGGGCGAGCCGATCCATAAAACCATCGGCCCGAGCGGCATCCTCGAAGTCACCGAGTGCGACCGCAACCAGCAGTACCGGGTCAGTTTCTACCCCGACGTTTCCAGCGAGCATTTCAAGGCACTGTACGCCTCTTATCAGTCGGTCATCACGCCACTGGAAGGCTGGCTGCGCAGCGAGTGGGACACCACCTTCGAACCGCTATGGAAGAACTATTCCGAAGCGAATTTTCTCCAGCGCTACCTCTCGCTGCACCGCGCTTATGCCCAAGGCTTTGGCGAAGTTCTTTACTCGGTTTGGGACAACATCACGCAGTTACTCCAGTGGTTGTCCGACCCGCTGGCCAACGCTGAAAAGCTGCTGCATTACCTTTCCCAGGACGAGCTTGAAAAGTTACTCGCGTTAAGTGCCGAGACCCTCGCCAAGGGTTTGCTGGTGCTCAGCGATGAGCCGTTGCTGTTCGTTCACCTGGCGGCTCTGGTCAGCTGGATGCGCATGCTGCCACCGCCGTATATGAACGAAATGCTCGGGTCGATTGGCGCCGAGATCGTCATCACCCTGTTATTGGGACTGGCGACGGCCGGCATGGGTGTTGTGGTGCGCATCAGCACCAAAGTGCTGGCCGGCATCAAGTCACGTCGGGTGCGCAGGTGGCTGGAGCAGATAGCCGCGCAGTTCGGCACAGCTCGCTTGGAGGAGCACACCGAAGCGCTTAAGCCGGTGTTGCTGGGCAGCGCCCCAATTCCGATCAAGGCGGTGCCGGTGGCGCCGTTGAAGGCGGGTGACACGCTGGTTTCGAACGCGGTGCCAGCGGTGCGTAGCAAGACCCAGCGTACGGCGTTGGTGCGGCAGGAGGCGGTGGATGATGTGCCCGCCCCGTCTAAAAATCCGGCTGGGGAGGCTGCTGACTCTGCGGATAAAACCGTTACCCACGGTTGCCCGGTGTCGATGGTTACCGGCGAGGAACTGCTGACGCTCACCGATGGCGCGCTGGATGGGGTCTTGCCGTTCGAGTGGACGCGCTTGTATCGCAGCAGTGCGGTGGAAGTGGACTGTGGGTTGGGGTTTGGCTGGAGTCATGCGCTGGCGCAGCGGCTTGTGGTGTCAGGCGATTCGGTGGTGTGGACGGACCATGAGAATCGCTCGACCACCCTGCCCTTGCCGACGGTGGCTCGGCCGGCGATCACCAACAGCCTGGCGGAAGCGGCGATTTACTTGGGGTCGTTGCCTGATGAACTGGTGCTGGCCCAGGGTTCGCGGTTCTACCACTTTTGCGACGGTGTGCTGACGGCGATCAGCGATGCGTATGACAACCGGCTGTTGGTTGTCCGGGATCGATTGGGACGGATTGAGCGGCTGGATAACGGCGTGGGCCGTTCGCTTTTGTTGCGTTATGAATTCGACCGCATCGTGGCGGTGGACTACCAGGTTCATCGCGCCACAGGGCATGAACCCTTCGTTTGGGTGACCGAGCAGAACGTCGTTGCCTACGCCTATGACGGCGCTGGACGACTAGTGTCGGCGACCAACGCTGTCGGTGAATGTGAGCGTTATCGGTACGACGAGCAGCACATCATTCTTGAGCGCCAGCTGGCCGGTGGGGCGAGTTTCTTTTGGGAATGGGAACGCGCTGGCAAGGCAGCGCGCTGTGTCAGGCATTGGGCCAGTTTTTCGCAGATGGACACGCGGTATGCCTGGGGTGACGACGGGCGCGTCACCGTGCACAACGCCGACGGCAGCCAGGAAGTTTACGTACATGACCAGCGGGCGCGGCTGGTACAGCGCATCGATCCCGACGGCGCCCAGCATTTCAAATCCTACGACGATAAAGGCCGCCTGACGGTCGAGCAGGATCCGCTGGGCGCGGTGACGGCCTATCAATACGACGACGCCGGACGCTTGGTCGCGCTGTTTCCGGGGGATGATGAGCCGACGTCCTACGAGCATGACAACGGTTTCGTACGGGTTATGCGCCGTGGCCAAGCGGTCTGGAAATACGAGCGTAATGACCAGGGCGATGTCATTCGCCAGATCGATCCGGATGGCAACGCGGCCGATTACAGCTATGACAAACAGGGGCAACTGACCGAGGTCTGGTATCCCGACAACAGCTGCCATCGCTTGGTGTGGAACGAACGCGGGCAGCTCGTTGAAGAGCAATTGCCCAATGGCGGGATCAAGCGCTACCGCTATGACGACCTGGGCCGGCAGGTTGCGCGTGAGGACGAACAGGGCACGCTGACCCAGTATCAATGGGACGGCGTGGGTCGGTTAACTCGCTTGGTATTGCCGGACGGTGCCACACGAGAATTCAGCTACAACCCCTATGGAAAAGTCATCGCCGAACGCGATGAATTGGGCCACGTCACCCGCTACGAATACGCCGACGGCCTGCACCTGATCAGTCGCCGCATCAATGCCGATGGCACCCAGGTCAAGTACCGCTACGACAACGCCCGCTTACTGCTGACCGCCATCGAAAACGAAGTCGGCGAAACCTACCAGCTCGACTACCACCCCAACGGCCTGATCCAACAGGAAACCGGTTTTGACGGCCAACGCACCGCCTACGCCTACGACCTCAACGGCAACCTGCTGGAAAAAACGGAATACGGCGACGACGGTAGTCAGCTAGTCACTCAATACCAGCGCGACTATGCCGGTCGCCTCGTAAGAAAAACCCTGCCCGACGGCAGCGCTGTCGATTATGCCTACGACCGCCAAGGCAACCTCCTCAGCGTCGACGACGGCCACTGGTTCCTGGCCTACGAATACGACCGCCAAAACCGCCTCACCGCCGAACACCAAGGCTGGGGCACATTGCGCTATGGCTACGACGCCTGCGGCCAACTTCAACATTTACACCTACCAGACAACAACCGCCTCACCTTCAACCACGACAAAGGCGGGCATCTCGCCACCGTCGAGCTCAACGGAGAAGTGCTCACCTCGCATCTGTTCAAAGCCGGTCGCGAACACCAACGCCAACAAGGCCAACTGCTCAGCCATTACCACTACGACGAGCAAAACCGGCTGCATACCCACGCCGTCACCCAGCAGGAAAACCACCTCTACCAACGCCACTACGACTACGACAAAACCGGCAACCTCACCCGCCTGCACGACACCCGCAAAGGCGAACACCTTTACAGCTACGACCCGCTCCACCGCCTGACCCGCGCCGATCACTCGCAAGACATACAAGAACGTTTCGGCCACAACCCGGCCGGCAACTTGCTCATGCAAGATCGTCCTGGCCCGGACATCGTTGCGGGTAACCGGCTCGTGATCCAAGGCGATCACCACTACGACTATGACGCCTTCGGCAACCTGATCCGCGAGCGGCGCGGCAAGGGTCATTCACTCGTTACCGAATACCGCTACGACTGTCAGCACCGGCTGATCGGCATCACAAAGCCCAATGGCCAAAGCGCCAGTTATCGCTACGATCCGTTTGGGCGGCGTATCAGCAAAACCGTCGACGGCATCACCACGGAGTTCTTCTGGCAAGGCGACAAAGTAATCGCTGAGCATCACGCGGATCGTCATCGCAGCTACCTCTACGAACCCGACAGCTCCCGCCCATTGGTACTGCTGGAAGGCTTCGGCCCAAAAGAAACCAAGCCCTACCACTACCAACTCGACCACCTCGGCACGCCGCAGGAACTCACCACGCCCGACGGCGAAATCGTCTGGTCCGCCCACTACCGCGCCTACGGCGAAATCAGCCGCCTCGACGTAGGCAAAGTCGACAACCCGCTGCGCTTTCAAGGCCAATACTTCGACCAGGAAAGCGGCCTCCACTACAACCGCCATCGCTACTACAATCCGGATATTGGTCGTTACCTGACGCCTGATCCGGTGAAGCTGGCGGGTGGGATCAATGCGTACCGGTACGTGCCCAATCCTACGGGCTGGATTGATCCGCTTGGACTGAGTAGATGTCCCGGCACGGAAGGATGTAAACCATCCGTAGGTGTTGAAGATCCTTCAGCACTGGCACTAAGTAAAAAAGCAGAACCCGACCTTCCAACTCCGTACCATGATGAAGAATATCTTTTTCGCGGGGATAAAATCTCTCCAAATGAGGTATTCAAAAATGGCTTTAAAAGCAAAGGCAGCAGCGAAGATTTATACTTGCATGCAATTGACAGCGATGACCCTCCAAGCAACTTCATAAGTACATCGCCATCCAGAGCAGTCGGAATCAACTTTGCGACCAGCTACGGAGACAAAAAAGGTTATTTATACACACTTAAAAGTATTGAGGGACATGATATAAATACTGAACTAGGAAAGCAGGCGCCTTACCCTAAAGAGCAAGAATTTGCTATCCATCACAGAATTTATACGGAAGACATACTAGGCGCCACACCAGTAAAAGCTGATGGAACATACGTTGGATACTCCATACCAAACCCTAACAGGAAATAAAATGAAAACAAAAAATATAAAAGTAATAATCAACAACGAACACAAACAAGTCACCGTCAAATATGACCCAACGAAACTCATCATGACATTTTCAGAAGCCGAAAACTTTGAAAAAATTTATGAAGAAAAAGACCTGTATGTTTGCTTCGCAAATATTCGAGCAGATTTTCCGCATATAACCTTTCTCTGCAAAGGAGCAAAAATAAACGTTAAACCATCAAGAATGGCCTCTCAGATGAGCGCTGGGCTTGTGGCATACGAAATGACTTTAGGCCAACAAGCAACCAACGACAACATTGTCCATTTATTCGACTATGAAGAAGAAAATCTAACAAACAACCCACAGGATCAAATTGATTTCTTCAAGAAATGGTTAAAGTCATTAGGTGCGGAAGATTACGAAAAATTTAATTGAGCGCTGTTCAAAATCAATATACAAGGTCGACCTCCTACCCCTGTGACAAGCAAATCCGAACCGCTCACCACAGGGATAAATGGCGCCCTTAAACCCCCGCCAACGCCAAATCCATCGCAAAGTACGTAAAAATCAAATCCGCCCCCGCCCGCTTGATCGAGCCCAAGGTCTCGCGCACGACACGTGCCTCATCGATCGCACTCACCTGGGCGCCTAATTTGATCATCGCGTACTCACCACTCACCTGATACGCCGCCATCGGCAGGCGTGAGGCTTCGCGGATGTCGCGGATGATGTCGAGGTAGGCGCCGGCCGGTTTGACCATCAGCGCATTAAAAACTAATAAATCTGTCCCCTCTTCCCGAATTTTTTCCGGCGATGCAAAAAGAAGCGTCCGTTACGGCCTTCATGAAATGAACAGCAAGCCGAGCAAGCATCATTACCAGGAGGAAACATGGACGTTTGAGCTAAAGACCAACACGACGAATGTAGACAATACTGTTGTACGAGTCCCATTAACGAAGAAGTGAAATGAAAATACGAACTATCGATGTTTTTTCCGAACGAGAAATTTTATATGTGGAATTCAGCTCACCTTTTGGAAATGGCACGGCTTTCTGGCACGGCGCCAACCCCAGCGTCGGTCTACCCAGTAATCAACCCAAATAGAAGCTAAAAAATGAAAGAGCTAGAAATATTTGTAATCAAAAATTCAACTCGAGAAACGGCAATAATAGAATGCGACGGAAGAACAGCAACACTTTCAATAACCTTTGCAAGCGGACTGAAAAAAACGTATAGCGAAGCAGATATTTATCTATGCTTTGGCTCATTGAGAAAAGAATTTAGTGATATTAAATTTCTATGTAAAGGTTCAAAAATAAATGTCTATCCCTCAGCCATGGCATCACAAATGTCTAGCGGCATCGTAGCTTATGAAACCCAAATAGGTGATACCGATGCGAAACTCGTCCGTATATTCGACTATGAAGAAAACGAACTCACAAACGACATCAACGAACAGATTTCTTACCGCAAAAAATGGGCCGAATCATTGCAAATTTAGCTCGACGGCCATGCAACAAGCAAACCCCGAGACGGAGAACAAATAAATTCGCCCACTTTATATACATAAAGTTATTTTGGGCCGAATAAAAAAGCCAAACACTAAATGGCTACCTATTATTTACAGGATATCTATAGGAAAATGGACACAACACCAACTGAACTACAGCAATTTTTTGGCGCCTACTTCAATCAAGACTGGGTAGACGATCACGCCTGCGCCGACGACGTCATCGACACTTTTTTTAATGGACTCGTCCACCGACATAATTTGTACTGTAAGAAAGGAAATTTTAGAACTAATTGACACCTACACAAACGAATCAGAACTTCTAGAAAACTTACTACACGAACAATACTGCTACTATTACTATCCCAATGAATGGGCATCAGGGCCGTTATGGCTTCACCATATAATAGAAAAATTCGACAGTCACTTACTCAAGGAATAAAAATAATCTACGGCTCGCTCAGTCAATTAGATCCGTGTAGCCAGGTATGTGGCGCAGCCCCACGCGAACAAGCTCGCTCGCTATAGCGTTAACCAACGCCCTTAAATTTCCGCCAACACCTAATCTAGTTCCGGGGTGAGCTTTAGCCGCACATAAGTCGGCAGGAGGCATCTAATCGACAAACAAACCCGTCCCTTTTCCCGCACACAGGATTTCCAAACCCATGAACCAAGACTATCCTGAATTACAACAATTCCTTGCTGGATATTTCAATCAAGACTGGGTTGATGATCACAACAGCGCAAACGAAGTAATTAATTTCTTTATATCCGAATCTTCCGATGAAACATTGACCACAGTACAACTTGAACTGGATAAATTAATCTCCACCCCAAAAACCGAGCAAGAGCTTCAAGATTTTCTGCTTTCCGATATCGGATGCTACTACTATTATCCTAACGAGTGGAACGATGGCAAAACTTGGTTAAGACATGTTGCTTCCGAATTAAAAAACGGCCAAACCTCAAATAACAGATAAAAACAGAATCCCAGTCGACACTCTCGACCTTTCAAAATAAATCAACCTCTATTACTGAGTTATGGGGCTGCTACGCAGCCCCACGCGAGCAAGCTCGCTCGCCACAGGTAGGTTGAGAAGCAGCGCCTTTAAACCCCCGCCAACGCCAAATCCATCGCAAAGTAAGTAAAAATCAAATCCGCCCCCGCCCGCTTGATCGAGCCCAAGGTCTCGCGCACCACGCGGTCTTCGTCAATCGCCCCCGCCTGGGCGCCGAATTTGATCATTGCGTACTCACCGCTCACCTGATACGCCGCCACTGGCAGGCGTGAGGCTTCGCGGATGTCGCGGATGATGTCGAGGTAGGCGCCGGCCGGTTTGACCATCAGCGCGTCGGCGCCTTCTTGCTCGTCGAGCAGCGATTCGCGGACGGCTTCGCGGCGGTTCATTGGGTTCATCTGGTAGCTTTTGCGGTCTCCCTTGAGGGCGCTGCCGCCGGCTTCGCGGAACGGGCCGTAGAGGGCCGAGGCGAATTTGGTGGAGTAGGCCATGATCGGGATGTGGGTGAAACCGGCGTCGTCCAGGGCGCGGCGGATGGCCTGGACCTGGCCGTCCATCGCCGCCGAGGGCGCGATCACGTCGGCGCCGGCGCGGGCGGCGGCCACGGCTTGTTTGCCCAGGTTGACCAGAGTCGCGTCATTGTCGACGTGGGCGCCATGCATCACGCCGCAGTGGCCGTGGTCGGTGTATTCGCAGAAGCAGGTGTCGGACATCACGATCATTTCCGGCACGGCGTCCTTGATGATCGACGACATGCGCGAGACCAACCCGCGCTCTTTCCACGTGTCGCTGCCGTTGGCGTCCAGATGGTGGGACACGCCAAAGGTCATCACCGACTTGATGCCGGCACGGGCATAACGCTCGATCTCGCCGGCCAGTTTTTTCTCAGGAATACGCAACACGCCCGGCATGCTGGTGATCGGTACGAAGTCGTCGATTTCTTCTTCGACGAAAATCGGCAGCACCAGGTCGTTGAGGGTGAATTCGCTTTCCTGGAACAAGCCACGCAGCTCCGGGGAGCGGCGCAGGCGACGGGGGCGGGCTTGGGGGAACTGGCTGGTCATGGCTTTCCTGAAAAAATGGCTGAAATCTTTGGGACCAAAGCTTATGCCCCAAGCACCCGCAGCACAAATGCCGAGGGCCCAACAGTGTATTGCGCGACACGTAACAATTGCATTGATCTAGAGCTGTAGACGGCCTTCGATGCATACCGCAACGGCGCCGCCGACCCAGACTTCATTACCCTGGCGCTCGATACGAATACGCCCGGCGCGGCCCATGACCGTGCCCTGGCTGACCACATAGCGCTCCGGCGCCAGGCCTTCACTGAGCAACCATTGTGCAAGGCCAGCATTCAAGCTGCCGGTGGCCGGGTCTTCCTGGGCTCCGTCGCCGGCGATAAAGGCGCGCACCTCAAACTGTGCGTCCTCCCTATCGCAAGGAGCAATGATGCCAACGGCCAACCCGAGCAGTTGCGCATAGTCAGGCTTCACCTCCAGCACGGCCTGGCGATCAGCCAGCATCACCGCCAGCCAACCGGCGCCGTTATCCACCCATTGGCTGCGCACAATAGCGTCGGGGGCCAGGCCCAACCCCAGGCGCACACGCTCCAGCAGCGGCGCCTCGACAACGCCCGAACGCAACAGCGGTGGCGCGATAAACGCCAGCTCGTCGCCTTCGCGTCGGATGCGGACCAAACCGATTTCGCACTCCTGAATGACCTCTTGCCCACGCGGAACACCGCCTGCGTGCAACCACGCCTGGCAACTGCCCAACGTCGGATGCCCGGCAAACGGCAGTTCCTGCAAGGTGGTGAAAATTCTCACTCGGTAATCGGCGCGTGGGTCACGGGGCTTCAGCAAGAACGTGGTTTCGCTGAGGTTCGTCCACTTGGCGAAGTCGGCCATCTGCTCGTCCGTCAGGCTGTCGGCGCCGAGCACCACGGCCAGCGGGTTGCCTTTGAGGGGCACGCTGCTGAATACATCCAGTTGCTTGAAATCGAAAGTCGGCATGCTTCAGCTCGGAATGTTCAGGCCACGGATCACTGCAGGGCGTGCGATAAAGCCATCCAACGCGCGCAGTACATTGGGGAAATCGGCGATACCCACCAGGTCGCCCGATTCATAGAAGCCGATCAGGTTGCGAATCCAGGGGAAGGTGGCGATGTCAGCGATGCTGTAGTCATCCCCCATGATCCACGTGCGGCCCAGCAGGCGTTTCTCCAGCACCTGGAGCAAGCGGCGGGACTCGGCGACGTAGCGGTCACGCGGGCGCTTGTCTTCGTAAGCCTTGCCGGCGAATTTATTGAAGAACCCCACCTGCCCGAACATCGGGCCGACCCCGGCCATCTGGAACATCAGCCACTGGAGGGTTTCATAGCGGGTGGCCGGATCTTCGGAGAGCAACCGGCTGGTTTTTTCTGCCAGGTAAATCAGGATCGCGCCGGACTCGAACAACGCCAGCGGCTGCCCGCTTGGGCCATTGGGGTCGATGATCGCGGGGATCTTGTTGTTGGGGTTCAGGGACATGAATTCGGGAGACAACTGGTCCTGGGTGTCGAAACTGACCTTGTGTGCCTCGTAGGGCAGGCCCAGCTCTTCAAGCATGATTGATACTTTTACACCGTTGGGCGTAGGCAACGAGTACAGTTGCAAGCGCTCCGGGTGCTGGGCGGGCCATTTACTGTTGATCGGGAAAGCGGCAAGTGCATTCATCGGGAGACATCCCTGGGCGGAAAGCCCCCATGATAGTCATCTGTTCGCCACCCTGCATGGGTCATCATTAAGCAACATTGCCTGGCTAGAATCCCACACGGGCGAACCAAAACGCCCAAGCGCACTCTTAAATGCGCTCGCAGGGTGAATGGAGGCACCTGGCTATACCGACAAGGAACACCCCCAGGACGCACACTGCGCCGTTGGGCCGGGCCTGTCCGCCTTAACCCGACGCACGAAGACTCGAACCCATAATGAAGATCAAGCCTCTGCGCCTTGTGCAACAATTCAAACGCCATTCATACATGATGTTACCGCTGCTGCTGGTCACCGCCGGCATTGTCACCGCACTGGACGCCCGCGAAAGCCGCGCACAACCGGTGGACGGCGTGCAAACCCTGGTCTTCCTGCGCCACGGCGAAAAACCTGCCGGCGGCCTGGGCCAACTCAATTGCCAGGGCCTGAACCGCGCCATGAACCTGGCCAGTGTATTACCGGAAAAATTCGGCAAGGCCGATTTCGTATTCGCCGCCAACCCCACGCGCAATGTCGAGGAAGGTGAGCTGGATAACTCCTACAGCTATATCCGCCCACTGATGACCATCAGTCCCAGCGCAATCAAGCTGGGTTTGCCGGTCAACATCAAGTTCTCCGCGAACGACACCAGTGCCCTGGCCGATGAGCTGGTCGAGGACAAGTACCACAACGCGACGATCTACACGGCCTGGTCCCACGGTTACCTGCCCGAGTTGATCAACAAAGTCGCCAGTGAAGCGGCCGGCGAGAAGCACACCATCACCGAAGACTGGTCCGGCAATGACTATGACTCGCTGTACGTGCTGACACTGACCTGGCACAACGGCAAGGCCTCGCTGCTCAGTCGCAACTACAAGCAGGGGCTCAATAATGGTGAGGAAACCTGCCCGGATCCGACCCAGGTCAGCGCAGATACCTGAAGGTTGAGCGTCAGGCGCGTATGATGCCCGCTATTGACTCATCTGCGGATCATCTCCATGCCCAACCTCGCTTCTGCCCAGCCCAACCGGGGCTGGTCGTTCTGGTGCAAACCTGCGCTGTTTCTGTTGGTGGCCTGCATCGGGCTCTACTATGTGAAATGGTCGCCCTACTACCTCAAGGCTTTTGTAGCGGCCGATAACCACAGCATCGGCGCGTCGATTCTCAATGACCAGCAAAGCTCGCCCCTCGCGGCGGCGCTGGCCTATGCCCAGGTGTATTTCCTGGCAATCTGGAAGGCCGCCGTACTGGCGGTAATCCTCGGTTCGCTGCTGCAGGTGTTGATCCCTCGCGACTGGCTGTTGCGCCTGTTTGGCCGCGCCGGCCTGGGCTCGACCCTGCGTGGCGGGCTGTTCGCCTTGCCGGGCATGATGTGCAGCTGCTGCGCGGCGCCTGTCGCGGCGGGTATGCGGCGCCAAAAGGTATCGGTCGGCGCTGCGCTGGCATTCTGGATCGCCAACCCGGTCTTGAACCCGGCCACCTTGGTGTTCATGGGGTTTGTGCTGGGCTGGGGCTTTACCGCGCTGCGGCTGGTGGCGGGGATTGTGCTGGTGGTGGGTGTGTCGTTGGTGGCGCAGCGCATTGCACGTCCGGAGCAAGTGCCGGAAGCGGCGCTGCAGGCTGTGGCCGAAGTCAGCACTGTTGAGTCCGAATCCTTCCTGGCGCGCTGGTTACGGACCTTGTGGCAGCTGTTCTGGAGCACCATCCCGGTATATATCCTCGCGGTGCTGATCCTTGGCGCGGCGCGGGTCTGGCTGTTCCCCCATGTGGACGGGGCGATGGCCGACAGCCTGGTGTGGCTGGTACCGCTGGCGATTGTCGGCACGTTGTTCGTGATTCCTACGGCGGCGGAGATTCCCATCGTACAAACCATGATGACCCTGGGCATGGGCACCGGCCCGGCCGTCGCCTTGCTGATGACCCTGCCGAGCGTGAGCCTGCCGTCGCTGCTGATGCTGCGTAAGGATTTCGATGCGCGGGTGCTGGTGACGGTGGCCGGGCTGACCATGCTGATGGGGGTGGTGTGCGGGTTGATCGGGGCGGTGATTCTTTAGCTTTTGCGTGAAGGCTTTATCGCACCCCGTGACCCAAGTGTGGGAGGGGGCTTGCTCCCGATGGCGGTCTGTCAGTTAAAAAAATGGGTGACTGCTGCACCGCAATCGGGGGCAAGCCCCCTCCCACATTGGGCCTGCGGCGTTTGGACTGGATCATCCGGCGCTCGAAAGCCAAAACTCCTGTTTCCCGGCATTAACTGAAGAAACCGGCTCAACCTGTTGTGAGCTCAATGGCATCCGAAACTCACGCCACCCGAGCAGCCCGCTCGCGCAAATACTCCACCACCGCGCCCTGCTCCCCGGCAAATTCGATTCGTGCGCCTTTGCTCTCACGCTGAAACGCATACATCGGGTCGTAATACTCACGCAACAGCCCTTCAATCCACACCCGGTGCACATCCACGGCGCCGCTGCGCGCTTGCTCCGCCAGGGCGTCCTGCAAAATCGCCTGCAGCCGCTGGAAGCGTTCGCCACCCAGGCGCTTATGGATATTGGCCAGGCTCTGGGTAAGCCGTTCGGCAAACATCGCCTGGCCATTCTCACCCCATACGTCGATGAACTCGGCGCACAGGTCGACCACGTAATCGCGCAGGATGCGTTCCACGCGGCCTTCAACGCTGTCTTCCAGCCACACCATTGGAAACGCCTGCATACCTTTGTGCAACGGCAGCGGCAGCGCGCAACTGCCGATCATGCGGCTCTCATCCTCGACCACGAACTGCTCGATGCCTGCCGCGCGCTTTTTCAGCAGGTCTACCGCAAGGCGGTTTTCGAAGTCGATAGTGGACGGTTGCGCCGTGGCACGCTTGCCGAAGCTGGAGCCGCGATGGTTGGCGTGGCCTTCCAGGTCCAGGGCGTTGCGGAGTTGGCCGAGCACTTCGGTTTTACCGGTGCCGGTCATGCCGCCGAGTAAGACGAAATCACATTGGACGGTGGCCTGCTCGAGCGTGTCCAGCAGGAAGGTACGCATGGCCTTGTAGCCGCCGCCGACGCGGGGGTATTCGATACCCGCCTCGGTTTTCAACCATTGCTGCACGATCTGCGAACGCAGCCCGCCGCGAAAGCAATACAGGTAGCCGTCTGGATTGGCCTGGGCGAACTGCGCCCACTGCGCGATGCGTTCGGCCTTGATCGGCCCCGACACCAACTCATGGCCCAGCACGATTGCAGCTTGTTGGCCTTGCTGCTTGTAGCAGGTGCCTACACGTTGGCGCTCCTGGTCGGTCATCAACGGCAGGTTGACTACCCCGGGAAACGCGCCTTTGGTGAATTCGACCGGCGCGCGGGTATCCATCATCGGCCGGTCGTTGAGGAAGATGTCGCGGTAATCGGTGATGTCAGTCGCCATCAAACCACCTCTACCGCGTTGCTCTGTCGCTCAAGCAGTTCGCCGATCGGCTCAAGGGTAAGGCCCAGTTCAGCGGCCACCGCGTGGAACTCGGCGTCGCCTTCGGGCGTGACGGCGATTAGCAGGCCGCCGCTGGTTTGCGGATCGCACAGCACGCGCTTGTGCAGCTCCTGCACACGCCCGAGCTTGCTGGCGTAGCTGTCGAAGTTGCGCAAGGTCCCGCCCGGTACGCAACCCTGCTCCAGGTAGTACTCGACGCCCGGCAGACGGGGCACTTTTGCATACTCGATGCGGGCCGTGAGGCCGCTGCCGTCGGCCATCTCTACCAGGTGACCAAGCAGGCCGAAACCGGTGACATCGGTCATCGCCGTCACCCCGGCCAATTTGCCGAAACGGCTACCGGGTTTGTTGAGGGTGCACATCCAGTCGCGGGCCAGGCCGATATCCGCTTCGCGCAACTTGCCTTTCTTTTCGGCGGTCGTGAGGATGCCGATGCCCAAGGGTTTGGTCAGGTACAGCTTGCACCCGGCGGTGGCGGTGTCGTTGCGCTTCATATGGCGCTTGTGCACGATGCCGGTCACGGCCAGGCCGAAGATCGGCTCCGGGGCGTCGATGGAGTGCCCACCGGCCAGCGGGATACCGGCAGCGTCGCAGACCGCGCGGCCGCCACGAATGACTTCGCGGGCAATCTCCGGTGCCAGCACATTCACCGGCCAACCGAGAATGGCAATGGCCATCAACGGGTCGCCGCCCATGGCGTAGATGTCGCTGATGGCATTGGTGGCGGCGATGCGGCCGAAGTCAAAGGGGTCGTCGACGATCGGCATGAAAAAATCGGTGGTGGAGACCACGCCGCGCTCGTCGTCGATGGCGTACACCGCCGCATCGTCACGGGAGGCGTTGCCTACCCACAGGTTGGGGTCGAGGTTCTGCGCGCCGCTGCCGGCAAGGATCACTTCCAGCACCTGGGGCGAGATCTTGCAGCCGCAACCCGCACCGTGGCTGTACTGGGTAAGGCGAATCGGCTCGTTCATGGTGGACCTCAAGCTATCAAGTGCGCCGATTCTAGCAGACAGCAAAAGGCCGGCTGGGCTCATATGAACCCAGCCGGCCTTTTGGTTCAGCGCTTACTGGCGGGCAGCGAGCAAACGCTTGTGGCGGTTACGTCGTGCGATATTCAGGCACTCGATAGCCGCCGAGAACGCCATGGCCGCATACACGTAGCCTTTGGGCACATGGGCGCCGAAGCCTTCGGCGATCAGCGTCATGCCGATCATGATCAAAAAGCCCAGGGCCAGCATCACCACGGTCGGGTTGTCGTTGATGAACTTGGCCAAGGGCTCGGCCGCCACCAGCATCACGATCACCGAGGTCACCACGGCAATGATCATGATCGGCAAGTGTTCGGTCATGCCCACTGCCGTGATGATGCTGTCGATGGAAAACACCAGGTCGAGCAGCAGGATCTGTCCGATAGCCGCGGCAAAACCGATGGCGACTGTATTGCCGAGCGTGGTCGTTTCCTCAGGCTCCGGGTCCATGCTGTGATGGATCTCGGTGGTGGCCTTCCACACCAGGAACAAGCCACCGGCAATCAGGATCATGTCTTTCCACGAGAACGCCTGGCCGAACACTTCGAATACCGGCGTCGTCAGTTGCACGATAAACGCGATGGTGCTCAACAGGCCCAGGCGCAATACCAACGCCATGCTGATGCCAATGCGCCGCGCCTTGGCCCGGTGCTGCTCGGGTAATTTGTTGGTGAGGATCGAGATGAAGATCAGGTTATCGATGCCCAGCACGATTTCCATGACGATCAAGGTCGCCAGTGCGATCCAGGCGGTGGGGCTGGCGGCCAGTTGTAAAAGATAATCCATAGGTCAGTCCTGACGTTGTGCTGGGGAATTAGGTTTCTTGGGTATGGGATTCTGCATCTTTTTCTGGCTGATCATCCTTCTTCTGCGGATTGATCAGGCCCTGGGTCGCTTCACTCAATGCCTGTTCAGCGGCTTTCTGGGTGTCATCGATTGCTTGCTTGGCCGTTTCGGTGGCTTTGCCCAGCACCTGCTGCGCGCTTTTCTCGACTTGATCACACCCGCCGATCATCACCAATGAAAGCGCAAGCAGTGCAGCCGCGCCCAGGGAATTGAGTTTCATGATGTATTCCTCGTTAGAACGCTTGGGTCCAAATAGTAGCCCCGCGATAGCGACGCATTCTATGCAGGCGAATAGTTCAGTAAAATTCGTATTTTTCTCGCGTATATTTCGATTTTTACGAAGTGTAGAAGGCCATGCTCAATTATCGTCAATTGCATTACTTCTGGGTGGTGGCAAAGACCGGCAGCATCGTGCGCGCCTGCGAGCAACTGAACCTCACGCCCCAGACCATCAGCGGGCAGATCAGCCTGTTGGAACATACCTTTGGCATCGCACTGTTTCAGCGCGTCGGCCGTCAGCTGGAGCTGACCGAAGCCGGACGCCAGGCCCTGCCCTATGCCGAGCAGATGTTCCAGACCGGCAATGAATTGGAGGCGATGCTGCGCGCACAACCCAACGAGCAGCAGATTGTATTTCGCGTCGGCGTGGCGGATGTGGTGCCCAAGTCCATCGTGTACCGGCTGATCGCCCCCACCATGGAGCTGAGCGAACCGATCCGCATCACTTGCCGTGAAGACAAACTCGAACGGTTATTGGCCGACCTGGCCATCCAGCGCCTGGACCTGGTGATCTCCGACAGCCCGATGCCCACGCACCTGGACATCAAGGGCTACAGCCAGAAGCTGGGGGAATGTGGCATCAGTTTTTTCGCCACCCAGGCATTGGCTGACCAACATAGCGGCGATTTCCCAGGGTGTTTGCACGGCGCACCGTTGCTGATCCCCGGCGCAGAGACCGTGGT
Source organism: Pseudomonas sp. R4-39-08 (assembly GCF_003852275.1). Taxonomy (NCBI): domain Bacteria; kingdom Pseudomonadati; phylum Pseudomonadota; class Gammaproteobacteria; order Pseudomonadales; family Pseudomonadaceae; genus Pseudomonas; species Pseudomonas sp. R4-39-08. The sequence goes on along the minus strand of NZ_CP027733.1, from coordinate 2,034,722 downwards.
GCGCAGCCGTCTGCAACGCTGGTTTGCCGATCAGCAGATTCAACCCAGGATCATCGGCGAGTTCGACGACAGCGCGCTGATGCAGGCCTTCGGGCAATCGGGCAGCGGCATCTTTATCGCCCCCAGCGTGATCGCCGATGAAGTGGTGCGCCAATACGGCGTGGCGCTGATCGGCCAGACCGACGCGGTGACCGAGTCGTTTTATGCCATCTCGGTGGAGCGCAAGGTCAAGCACCCTGGCATCGTGGCGATTACCGAGGGCGCCCGACGCGAACTGTTTACCACCCTGCCCTGATGACACGCCCGCGCCGATGAATCCAAATCCGACAGTGCGGGTGACGGAATGACGCAGCGAACGGGACTCGTCCTACAGCATGTTAGACTTCGCGCCTGCTGCCTACAGTACTTTCTCATTGCAATGCTGTGCCCTACTAAAAAAATCAGAGACAACTGTTTATGACTGCTGCCCCTTCCCTGCTGCAACGTTTAATGCGCGTCAGCCTGGTCACCCAAATTATCATCGGCCTGATCGCCGGGATTCTGCTGGCCCTGTTGCTGCCTGAGGCCGCCAAGGCCACCGGGTTTATCGGCAAAGTGTTCGTCACGGCGCTGAAGGCCGTCGCGCCGATCCTGGTGTTCGTGCTGGTGATGGCGTCTATCGCCAATCATAAACACGGCCAGGAAACCCATATCCGGCCGATCCTGTTCCTGTATCTGTTGGGCACCTTTGCCGCTGCCGTGGTTGCGGTGGTTGCCAGCATGCTGTTCCCGTCGTCCCTGGTACTGGCCACCCATGACGCCACCGTGAGCGCCCCCGGCGGTATCGGCGAGGTGCTGCAAAGCCTGCTGCTGAGCGTGGTCGATAACCCGGTCAGCGCACTGATGAATGCCAACTTCATCGGCATCCTGGCCTGGGCCATCGGCATGGGCATTGCCATTCGCCATGCCGGCGAAACCACCCGCACGGTGCTCGATGACCTGTCCAACGGTGTGACGTTGATCGTGCGCGTGGTGATCCGCTTTGCCCCACTGGGGATCTTCGGCCTGGTCGCCTCGACCCTGGCCACCTCCGGCTTCGGCGCCCTGCTCGGCTATGCCCACCTGCTGGTGGTGCTGATCGGCTGCATGCTGTTCGTAGCGCTGGTGGTCAACCCGGCCATCGTCTTCTGGAAACTGCGCCGTAACCCGTATCCGCTGGTGCTGCTGTGCCTGCGCGAAAGCGGTATTACCGCGTTCTTCACCCGCAGCTCGGCGGCGAATATTCCGGTGAACCTGGCGTTGAGCAAACGCCTGGGCCTGCATGAAGACACCTATTCGGTGTCGATCCCGCTTGGCGCTACGATCAATATGGCCGGCGCCGCGATCACCATTACGGTGCTGACCCTGGCGGCCGTGCACACGCTGGGCATTGCCGTAGACCTGCCCACCGCCGTGCTGCTCAGTGTGGTCGCGGCCATTTGCGCCTGCGGGGCTTCGGGCGTGGCCGGTGGTTCGCTGCTGTTGATTCCGCTGGCGTGCAGCCTGTTCGGCATTCCGAGCGAGATCGCCATGCAGGTGGTGGCTGTAGGTTTCATCATCGGTGTGCTGCAGGATTCGGCGGAAACCGCGCTCAACTCGTCCACCGATGTGCTGTTCACTGCGGCGGCGTGCCTGGACAAGGATGAACGGTTGGCTTGAACGCCAGCTGTAAAAAAGCCCGGGCCGCTCGTTGAAGAACGCACCCGGGCTTTTTAGTGGGTGCTTAGAAAGCGCCCATATAGTCACGCTTGCCCACTTCAACGCCGTTATGACGCAGCAAGGCGTAAGCGGTAGTGACGTGGAAGAAGAACTGCGGCAGGCCGTAGGTCAGCAGGTAGGACTGGCCGCTGAAGCGCTTCTCTTTCGGGGTGCCTGGGCGGGTGACGATTTCGATGCCTTCCTTGCCGTCGATCTGCTCGGGCTTGATGGTATCGACGAAGGCCAGCACCTTGGCGATCAGCGCTTGCAGGTCGGCGAAGGTGACTTCGCTGTCTTCGTACTTCGGCACTTCGATCTCGGCCAGGCGCGCGGAAACGCCCTTGGCGAAGTCGACGGCGATCTGCACCTGGCGCACCAGCGCGAACATATCCGGGAACAGGCGCGCTTGCAGCAGAGCGTTCGGCTCGATGTTCTTGGCGGTGGCGTGGGCTTCGGCTTTGTTCAGCACATCGCTGAGGGCGTTGAGCATTTGCTTGAAGACTGGGATAGAAGCGGCATACAGGGAAATGGTCATGTCAGTCTCGTGGTAATGGCAGGGTTGGAACCAGCGACGATTATAGCCATGCCTGCCGCTTGTCTTTTATTTTTTCCGGCTTAGGCTAGTGGATTCACTGCATAGGGAAAGCGCGATGACCGCCGAGCACGACACCGACACGCCTGAGCCGCGCCTGAACAGCACGGAAATCCGCATCCTGGGCTGCCTGATCGAAAAACAGGCGACCAACCCGGAAACCTACCCCCTGACCCTCAACGCCCTGGTGCTGGCGTGCAACCAGAAGACCAGCCGGGAACCGGTGACCAATCTCAGCCAGGGCCAGGTCGGCCAGAGCTTGCGCGTGCTGGAAGGCCAGGGTTATACCCGGCTGGTCATGGGCAGCCGCGCCGACCGCTGGGAACACCGCGTGGACAAGGCGCTGGAACTGGTGCCCGCGCAAATGATCCTGATCGGGCTGCTGTTCCTGCGCGGCCCGCAGACGGTCAATGAGTTGCTGACGCGCAGCGGGCGCATGCATGACTTTGAGGACGCCGAGCAGGTAGTGCATCAGCTCGAACGCCTGATTGCACGGGGCCTGGCGCTATTGGTGCCGCGCCAGGCGGGGCAGCGCGAGGACCGGTATACCCATGCGCTGGGGGACCCGGCGGATATCGAAACGATTATGGCCGCCCGCGGTAACCCGGTGGAGCGCGGCGGCGGGGGCGTCTGCGTCGAGCGTATCGAAGAGCTGGAAGCGCGAATTGCGGCGCTGGAAGAACGCCTGGCGCAGTTGGAACAGGCCTGACGAGCATCCAACTTGGAACATGCTGCCAGTTGTAGGAGCGAGCTTGCTCGCGAAAAACGCCCAGGCAACGCATTTATTCTGGATAAACGCGGCGCCCTTGAGTTTTTCGCGAGCAAGCTCGCTCCTACATCGCTCCCCGCTTAAACCGTCAGGTGCGGGCGAACGCCACGGCCGCCTGAAATTGCTCCGGTGTAGGACGCACGCCGGTATACAGCACAAACTGCTCCAATGCCTGGATCGCAATCACTTCAAGGCCGGTAATCACCCGCTTGCCCTGGGCACGCCCGCGCACGATCAACGGGGTTTCAGCGGGGATCGCCACGACATCGAACACCGTCTCGGCTTGATCAACGGCATCGGTCTCGAACGCCAACTGATCCGCCTCTGCCCCGCCGGTCATGCCAATCGGTGTCACGTTAACCAGCATGCGTGGACGCAACCCGCCCAGTTCAGCCTGCCACTCATACCCCAGGTTACGTGCCAGCGCCCTGCCCGCCACCTCATTGCGCGCCACGATCACGCCATTGGCGTAACCGCCGTCACGCAAGGCGCTGGCCACGGCCTTGGCCATGCCGCCGCTGCCGCGCAGGGCGAAGCTTGAGTCCTTCGGTACCTGGTGTTTTTTCAGCAGTTGCTCGACGGCAATGTAGTCGGTGTTGTAGGCCTTGAGACGGCCGCCGGTGTTGACGATGGTGTTCAGGGAATCGATGGCTTGAACCGAATCGTCCAGTTCGTCCACTAAAGCGATGGCAGCCTCCTTGAACGGCATCGACACGCCGCAACCCCGGATGCCCAGCGCCCGTATGCCACCGATCGCGCCGGGCAGATCCTGGCTGCTGAAGGCTTTATAGTAAAAATTCAGGCCCAACTGCTCATACAGATGGTTATGGAAACGCAGGCCGAAATTCCCGGGACGCGCCGACAGTGACATGCACAGTTGGGTGTCCTTGTTGGGGTGCATCTGCATGGGTAGCTCCTTGAAGTAAGCGAATCGGTACAGACCTTACACAACCTTTACCTATCGGCTGTGCTGTTTTTCAGAAATACGTTGTCTTAAAAGTATCCCCGCGACAATCCTTGAGTCTATTGATTGCAGACCACAAGCGCAGGGGCTAACCGAGGAATGACCATGATGCGTAAAGTCCCCAGGATCGCCTTGCTTATTGGCGCACTCGCGATGGCAGGCCAAGCCTCCGCCCACGGTGGTGGTTGGGGCGGCCCGGCCGTATTGGGTGCTCTTGTCGGTGCAGCCGTTGTCGGCTCCGTGGTTGCCAGCCAGCCGCGTGAGGTTTATGTGCAGCAACCGGTGTACGTCCAGCCGCAGCCGGTGTATGCCGCTCCGCCGCCGGTCTACTACGCACCGCCACCACCGGTGTACGTGCAGCAACAGGTTTATTACCGCCCGGCGCCGGTCTATTACGGCCCGCCACGGGGTTACGGCTACTATGGCCCGCCCCACGGCTACTACCGCCACGGCTGGTAACACATTGCTGTACATGCAACAGGCCTCGCCCACACGCGGGGCCTTTTTTTGCCTTGAACGTCTGGATTTATCTTGCAAAGGTCGTTGTGAGGACAATGCTCGGGCGGCAATCCCACATGATCCGGTTGGGATCTCCTCTTGCTCGACTGGTACGAACGCTGTCATGTTTGTGTCACGAGCCCGTTTCACTATCGACCTTGTCCACCCAATAACAATTACGGACGATTGACCATGCCTACACAAAATCCGCATCGCACCGCTGGCCTCTGCACATCCAGCAAGGTTTATAGTGCCCTGACCGAACTCAAGCACCTGGAAGGCCACCGCAGCGCGAAGTTCCTGGCATTGCTGGCAGAGAACCTGGTGCGCAAGGGCCTGCTCAGCGAACAGGAAGTGGTGCACATGCTCGATCAGGTGGTGGACTGACGCCTGCCGTTGATGTTGACTATCGAGCCAGGTGATTTTTCCTACGCGCGATCGCACCGTAAGGTGACCTCCATAACGTTTGGAGGTACTTATGCCCACTGTTCAGATCATGTCCGTCATCGGCAGCGCCGTTCCCGCCCCTCTTCGCAAGCTGGGCTTGCTCGCCTGCTGGTATGTAGTACGCGATGGCGAGCCTATCAGCGGCCCGCTCACTTCGTTATCCGACGCCCAACTGCAACTGGCTGCCAACTACAGGCTTGAAGCCTAGGGCAACGGCAATTTGACGCGCGGCTTGGTTTCCACGAACAACGCCCAGCAGGAAATGAACAGCGCCGCGACCAGCGGCCCGATCACGAAGCCGTTCAGGCCGAACACCGACAGGCCGCCCAGCGTCGAGATCAGGATCAGGTAGTCCGGCATCTTGGTGTCCTTGCCCACCAGAATCGGGCGCAGTACGTTGTCCACCAGGCCGATCACGAACACGCCGAACAGCGCCAGCACCACGCCCTGCCAGATCGAACCGCTCAACAGGAAGTAGGCGGCCACCGGCCCCCATACAATCCCGGCGCCCACTGCGGGCAACAGCGACAGAAACGCCATCAATACCGCCCAGAGCAACGCGCTGGGAATATCCAGGAACCAGAAAATAAAGCCCCCCAGCGCACCTTGAGTGACGGCCACCAGCACGTTGCCCTTGACCGTGGCTCGCACCACCCGGTTGAACTTGAGTTGCAGGCGGCGCTTTTGCGGCTCGGCCAATGGCACCGCCGTGCGCACCTTGCGTACCAGTTCCGGGCCGTCGCGCAGCAGGAAGAACAGCAGGTAGAGCATGATGAAAAAGCTCACCAGGAAATCGAACGTACCCTGGCCGAAGCTGAACGCCTGTGTGGCGAAGAACTGGCTGCCCTGCATCGCACCTTTCACCACCTTTTCCCGCAGCCCTTCCAGGTTGCCCATGCCGAAGCGGTCCAGCAGGTGCTGGAAATACGGCGGCAGGAAATGCTTGAACTGCTCGATATAACCGGCCACATCCAACTGGCCGCTTTCGACGTTCTTGTAAAGGGTGGCGCCCTCTTGCACCAGCAAGGCGCTGGTAATGATCACCGGCAAAATCGCGATCACCAGGCACACCGTCAAGGTGGTCAGGGAGGTCAGGTTGCGGTTCCAGCCAAAGCGCTGCTGCAGGCGACGCTGCATGGGCGCGAAGATGATGCCGAGGATCACCGCCCAGAACACCGCGCCGTAGAACGGCAGCAATATCCAGATGAAGGCGACGGTCACCAGGGCCAGCAGTAACAGCAGGGTTTTGAATTGCAGGTTGGTTTGATTCATGTCCGATCCATGTCAAAAAAGCACAGGGCCGGTGTCGGCCCTGTTGCTTAGTCCGCAGCGAAACCTGGGAGTGCCCTGGTTGATCGAACAAGCATAGATCGGCTTATCTAGACGTGGGTCAATGCACCACGCCAAGGCCTGCACTACCCTCGCGCCTTTTGCGGCTCACACCTCCATGCTCCCACTGATCGCCCCCGAACTGCTCGCGCCCGCCGGCACGTTGAAGAACATGCGTTACGCCTTTGCCTATGGCGCCGATGCGGTGTACGCCGGCCAGCCGCGCTACAGCCTGCGCGTGCGCAACAATGAATTTGACCACGCCAACCTGGCCCTCGGGATCCAGGAAGCCCATGCACAGGGCAAGCGTTTCTACGTGGTGGTGAACATCGCGCCGCACAACGCCAAGCTGAAAACCTTTCTCAAGGACCTGGCCCCCGTGGTCGCCATGGGCCCGGACGCGCTGATCATGTCTGACCCAGGGCTGATCATGCTGGTGCGCCAGCATTTTGCGCAGATGCCGGTTCACTTGTCGGTTCAAGCCAATACCGTCAACTGGGCCAGTGTGGCGTTCTGGCAACAACAAGGCATCTGCCGGGTGATCCTGTCACGAGAGTTGTCCCTGGAAGAGATCGGCGAGATTCGCCAACACGTGCCGGCCATGGAGCTGGAGGTGTTCGTCCATGGCGCCCTGTGCATGGCCTATTCCGGGCGTTGCCTGCTATCGGGCTACATGAACAAGCGCGACGCCAACCAGGGCACCTGCACCAATGCATGTCGATGGAAATACCAGGCCACCCCGGCGGTGGAAAACGCCACGGGTGACATCGTCCAGGCATTCGAACCGACGCTGGGCATCGGCACGCCGACCGACCAGGTATTCCTGTTGCAGGAAGCCAATCGCCCCACTGAGCAGATGCCGGCGTTCGAAGACGAACACGGCACCTACATCATGAACGCCAAGGATCTGCGCGCCGTGCAGCACGTGGAGCGCCTGACCCGCATGGGCGTGCATTCACTGAAGATCGAAGGCCGCACCAAATCGCACTTCTATTGTGCGCGCACCACCCAGGTGTATCGCCGCGCAATTGATGATGCGATGGCCGGTCGCGCCTTTGACCGCCGCTTGATGACCGACCTCGAATCCCTGGCCCAGCGCGGTTACACCGAAGGTTTCCTGCGCCGCCATGTGCACGACGAATACCAGAACTACCAGAACGGCAGCTCCGTCTCCGAGCGCCAGCAGTTTGTCGGTGAATTGACCGGCGAACGCCGGGGCGAGCTGGCCGAGGTCAAGGTGAAGAACCGCTTTGCCGTGGGCAATCAGCTGGAACTGATGACGCCGGCCGGCAACTTTCACTTTGCCCTGGCCACCTTGCATAACGCCAAGGGCGACGCCATCGAGGTTGCGCCGGGGGATGGGCACACGGTGTATGTGCCCCTGCCGGCCGAGCTGGACCTGGCGTTTGGCTTGCTGATGCGCGACGTGTAGGTCAGATCCTGAACTGGCCCACCAACTGCCCGAGGCGCTGGCCCAAGTCCGCCAGGCTGCGGGAGGTCTGGGCGCCGAGCTGGGTTTCATCGGCCACACTGTCCACCGCCACGGCAATCTGGTGCACGCTGCGGTTGATCTCTTCCGCCACGGCGGTTTGTTCCTCGGCGGCGCTGGCGATCTGCGCGTTCATCGAGTTGATGGTGCCGATCAACTGGGCCATGGTGTCGAGCGACGCGCCGGCCTGGTTGGCCTGGGCCGATGTGCCGTCCCCGGCATCGCTGGAGCGGCGCATGGCATCCACGGCGGCTTCGGTGCCTTTTTGCAGGCGGTCGATCATGCCCTGGATTTCCTGAGTGCTGGTCTGGGTGCGGCTGGCCAGGGCGCGCACTTCATCGGCGACCACCGCAAACCCACGTCCGGCCTCCCCTGCCCGCGCAGCTTCAATTGCCGCGTTGAGCGCCAGCAGGTTGGTTTGTTCAGCAATCGAGCGAATCACGCCCAGCACACTGACAATCGACGACACGTCCTGTTGCAGGCTGTCGAGGGACACACCGCTACTGCGGATATCGTTCACCAGCGCGTGAATCTGCGCGATGCTGCCGTCCACCACACGCTTGGCGGCCTGGCCCTCGGCATCGGTCTGCTGCGCGGCAACGGCGGCACCCTGGGCACTGCGCGCCACTTCATGGGCGGCGGACGACATCTGATTGATCGCGGTGGCGACCTGATCGGTTTCGTGACGCTGGCGTTCCATAGCGGTTTCCGAGCGCTGGGCTTGCTCGGACACCTGGCTCACCAGGCCGGTGAGTTGCGCGGTCATTTCGGTGATCTGGCGGACCAGGCCGTGGATCTTGTCGACAAACCGATTGAACGCGCCGGCCAGGTCGCCGAGCTCATCCTGGCTGGTAATGGCCAGGCGGCGTGTCAGGTCACCTTCACCGGCGGCGATATCGTCCAGGTTGGCCTTCATCAGGCTCAGTGGGCGCAGGATCGTGTTGGCCACCAGCAGGCCGACGGCGGCAATCACCAGCAATACCACGACCGCCAGACCGAGAATGCTCAACAGTACGCCTTCCATGCGTTTCTCTACCTTGGCCTCGACCACCGCAACCTGAGCATCGATGCCATCCAGGTTGACCGAGGTACCGATGACCATGTCCCACTTGGGCAGGTATTCGGTATAGCCGAGCTTGGGCACCAGCTCGGTCTGGCCGGGCTGGGTCGAACTGTATTGCAGGTAGTGGGTACCGTCCTTGCCGACTTTGACCAGGTCGCGGTTGACGTAGACGCCGTTGGGGTCGCGGTTGTCCTTGAAACTCTTGCCCACGCCGTCCGGGCTGTTGCCCTTGAACAGGCGAATGGTCTCGGAATCGTAGCCGAAGAAATAACCGTCCTTGCCGTAGCTGGTGTTGGACAGCAATTTGACCACCTGCGCCCGCGCTGCCGTATCACCGGGGGCGGCCACGTCGTAGAACGGCTTGATGGTGGTCAGGGCCACCTCGACATAACTGTGCAGCGTGGCCTTGGCGTCATTGAGCAGACGTTGGCGGGTTTCATCCACTTCGTTGCGCGCCTGGCCCTGAAGTATCCACACGGTGGTCAGGCTGATCACCAGGGCGAACAGCAACACCGGCACTATGGCAAGGGTCAGGACTTTGGCCTTGAGGCTCAGACGCATGGCTTTTCTCTCTTGTTAGGGGCGACTTGAGAGGTTAGCGGCCAAACGTCAATTTTCTAGAGCACTCTCTTGTGGCGAGGGAGCTTGCTCCCGCTCGGGTGCGCAGCGCCCGCCAGCTTTTGGGGCCGCTTCGCAGCCCAGCGGGAGCAAGCTCCCTCGCCACGATGGACGCCTCAGAGCGTCATCGCTGCCAGCCAGCCAAACGCCAGCAGCGGCAGGTTGTAGTGCAGGAAGGTCGGCACCACGGTGTCCCAGATATGATGGTGCTGGCCGTCGATATTCAGGCCGGAGGTCGGCCCGAGGGTGGAGTCTGACGCCGGTGAACCGGCGTCGCCCAAGGCCCCGGCGGTGCCGACGATACATACGATCGCCAGCGGGCTGAAACCCAGTTGCACGCACAACGGCACAAAAATCGCGGCCAGGATCGGCACCGTGGAAAACGACGAACCGATGCCCATGGTCACCAACAGCCCCACCAACAGCATCAACAGCGCCCCTACCCCACGGCTATGGCCGATGAACGCCGCCGAGGCCTCCACCAGCGAGCGCACATCACCGGTGGCCTTGAGCACTTCGGCAAAGCCCGACGAGGCGATCATGATGAAGCCGATCATCGCCATCATCTTCATGCCTTCGGTGAACAGGTCATCGGTGTCGCGCCAGCGCACGATGCCCGACACCGAGAAAATCAGGAACCCGGCCAGCGCGCCGATGATCATCGAGTCCAGCCACAGCTGAATGATGAACGCCGAAGCAATCGCCAGGCCGGCGACCAGCAGGGTCAACGGGTTGTACTGCACCGCCACCTGCTCGACACGCTCGATTTTCTCAAGGTCGTACACGCGCTTTTTGCGGTAGCTGATAAACACCGCCACCAGCAGGCCGACCACCATGCCCAGCGCGGGCAGGCTCATGGCGTGGGTTACGTTGACCTGGCTGATGTCCACGCCGCTCTTGGCCACGTTGGCCAGCAGGATCTGGTTGAGGAAGATATTGCCGAAGCCCACCGGCAGGAACATGTAGGGCGTGATCAAGCCGAACGTCATGACGCAAGCGATCAGGCGGCGATCCAGTTGCAGTTTGGTCAATACATATAACAGCGGCGGCACCAGCAGCGGGATGAACGCGATGTGGATCGGCAGGATGTTCTGCGAAGCAATCGCCACCGCCCACAACAGGCCGATCAACAGCCATTTGACGTGATTGCCGCCGCTGGCTTCCTGGCGATCGACCAACAACAGCGCTTTGTCCGCTAGGGCATGGGCCAGGCCGGATTTGGCAATCGCCACCGCGAAAGCGCCGAGTAATGCGTAGGACAAAGCCACCGTCGCACCGCCGCCCAAACCGCTGTTGAACGCTTTGAGCGTGGCGTCGATACCCAGGCCACCGGTCAAGCCGCCCACCAGGGCGCCCACGATGATGGCGATGACCACATGCACGCGGGACAGGCTGAGCACCAGCATGGTGCCGACCGCGGCGATAACAGCGTTAATCATGGTTACCTCAAGACAGAAACATAAAAGACAGGCATGCCCGCGCCTCAGCGGCCATTGAAGGTGCTGCCGGCGTACGGGCTCAAAGAGGTCTTATTAGAGGCCGCGCACTTTGCAGCAGCCGGGCGGCCATGTCAAAAAGCGACGCCGTTTTTAGGGTTAAATTGAATGTTTGAATAAAGAAAAAACCAGCGCAGCCGATAACAATTTTCTATGTGTATTCAGGTAAAGGATGTCCCGATGTCGCTCAGGCAGCTCTCCATTCAATGGAAAATCACCCTGCTCGCGGGCCTCTGCCTGCTGGGGATCGTGACCCTGCTGGTGGGTCTGTCGCTGTATCGCATGGCGCAGAGTTCCGAGCAGGTCAAAGCGTCCAGCATGCAGATGCTCGATGAGGCCGCCCAGGCGCGCATCGAGGCTCAAGGTGAAGTGCAGGCGCTGGGCATTCGCCAGCAGTTCATGGATGCCTATCAGTACGGCCATGGGTTTTCCCGCCAGGTGCTGTTTTTGCGCGAGCAGGCGGAAAAACGCTTTCTCGACGCCTTCGACACCCGCGAAGACCTGACCCGTCAGGTCAGGGCCGCGCTCCAGGCCAACCCCGACCTGCTTGGCTTGTCGCTGGTGTTCGAAGCCAATGCGCTGGACGGCAAGGATGAGTTGTTCGCCAACCAGGCGGAACTGGGCAGTAACGACACCGGCCGCTTCGCCCTGTACTGGTCGCAGCCGACGCCTGGCAAAATCACCTCCATGGCGCTGCCCGAAAGCGACATGAGCGACACCTCCGTCGGCCCCAGCGGCGAAAAAGCCAACGCCTGGTTCACCTGCCCGCGCACCACCCTCAAGCCGTGCGTGATCGAACCTTACTTTTATGTGATCGACGGGCAGAATGTGCTGATGACCAGTATCGTCTTTCCGCTGATAGTCAACGGCAAGGTCATTGCCTCGCTGTCGGTGGACATCAACCTCAACAGCCTGCAGGCCGTGAGCCAACAGGCCAGCCAGAAACTGTACGACGGCCAGACCCACGTCAGTATCCTCAGCCCCACCGGCTTGCTTGCCGGCTACAGCCCGGACGCCAGCAAGCTCAGCCAGCGCCTGGACCAAGTCGACACGGCCAACGGCGCAGAGTTGATCACGGCCCTGGCCAGCAGCACACAAACCCGCAGCCTGCGTAGCGATCAGCAACTCAAAGTGCTGGCGCCCTTTGCCCCGATCCCCGGCGGCAAGCCGTGGGGCGTGCTGCTGGACGTACCGAAAAAAGTCCTGGTGGCGCCGGCCGAGGCGCTCAAGGCCCAACTGGATGCCGACAATACCCAGGGCACCCTGCTGGAACTCGGGCTGGGCCTGCTGGCCGCCGTGGTCGGTCTGATCCTGGTGTGGTTGATGGCGCGCAGCGTGACCCGGCCGATCCTCGGTGTAGCGCACATGCTCCAGGACATCGCCAGCGGCGAAGGCGACCTGACCCGCCGCCTGGCCTACGACAAACAGGACGAGCTGGGCCAACTGGCGGGCTGGTTCAACCGTTTCCTCGACAAGCTGCAGCCGATCATCGCCGAGGTCAAACGCTCGGTGCAGGACGCTCGTGGCACGGCCGACCGATCCGCCGCGATTGCCAGCGAAACCAGCGCCGGCATGGAGCAGCAGTATCGCCAGGTTGACCAGGTGGCCACCGCTTCCCACGAAATGAGCGCCACCGCCCAGGACGTCGCCCGTAGCGCAGCCCAGGCAGCGCAAGCCGCCCGCGATGCCGACCAATCCACCCGCGATGGCCTGACCGTGATCGATCAGACCACCAGCAACATCGGCCTGCTGGCCGCTGACATGAGTACGGCCATGGCGCAGGTTGAAGGCCTGGCCAGCAGCAGCGAAAAAATCGGCTCGGTTCTGGAAGTGATTCGCGGCATCGCCGAGCAGACCAACCTGCTGGCGCTCAATGCCGCCATCGAGGCAGCCCGCGCCGGTGAGGCCGGCCGTGGCTTTGCCGTGGTGGCCGACGAAGTGCGCAACCTGGCACGGCGCACCCAGGAGTCGGTGGAAGAAACCCGCGTGGTGATCGAACAATTGCAAAGCGGCACTGAGGAAGTGGTCGGTGCCATGGGCAACAGCTACCGCCAGGCCCAAGGCAGCGTCGAACAGGTCGGCCAGGCCGTCACCGCGCTACGCCAGATCGGTGACGCCGTGACCGTGATCAGCGACATGAACCTGCAAATAGCCAGCGCCGCCGAAGAGCAAAGCGCGGTGGCCGAAGAGATCAACCACAACGTGGCGACGATTCGGGATGTGACTGAGTCGCTGTCGGAACAGGCCAATGAATCGGCGCGGGTGAGCCGGGCGTTGAACAGCCTGGCGAATCAGCAGCAGGGGTTGATGGATCAGTTCAGGGTGTAACCACTCTGATCCTGGCGCAGATCCAATGTGGGAGGGCGGTGCGACGATTCGACTTGCCCCCGATGACGGCCTGACAGCCGACCAGGATGTTGGATCTGAGCGAGTACATATCCGTTGCTGCGGTAACGGCTGCTATGGGTTCCGCCCTTACGGCGTCTCACTTTTGAAAAGCAAAAGTAAGCAAAACGCTCTTGCCCCACCACTCGGCACCTCGCTTAGGCTCGGTGTGCCCGTAATCCGACATTGATTTGGGGGGCCGCCGCCACGCGCCATCCATGGCGCGGGGCGGCTAAACCGGCATCCCTGCCGGTTTACCCCCCAAATCACTGTCGAATTGCGGCCAGCGTGGTTTAACGGGGCGCCTAGATCAAAAGCAAGATCAAGAGCGACTCGCTTCGCATCGTGGTTACCGTAGGCTGATGCTAGTTGTGTAGATACCTATGGCCATCGGGGGCAAGCCCTAATGCCAGTCAGTTAAGAAGTAGCAGGAGCGAGAATTAACTTGTGGCGAGGGAGCTTGCTCCCGCTGGGGCGCGAAGCGGCCCCAAACAATGGGACTGCTGCGCAGTCCAGCGGGAGCAAGCTCCCTCGCCACAGGTTCGGTGTCGCCTTAACTGACTGGCATTAGGGCAAGCCCCCCCCACATTTTTAAATCGGCACTACCGCCTGGGCAATTCGATCAACGCTTTGAGCCCGCCCAACTCGCTTTCCTGCAACTGCAACGTCCCGCCCCACACCTCGACGATATCGCGCACGATGCCCAGCCCCAGACCGTGGCCGTCGACCTGCTCATCCAGGCGTGCGCCACGGCTGAACACTTGGTCACGCTGGGTCTCGGGAATGCCGGGGCCATCGTCTTCGACGGCCAGCAGGTAGCTGTGCGGCGTCTCACTCACGCTCAGTCGTACTTCGGCATCCGCCCATTTGCAGGCGTTGTCCAGCAGGTTGCCGAGCAACTCGAGCAAATCTTCACGGTCCCAGGGCAGTTGCAGGCCGGGGGCGACGTGGTAGCGCAGGTCCAGGTGTTCGCCGTGGATCATGTTCAGGGTGGCCAACAGCCCCGGCAGTTCTTTTTCACAGTCGAACAACGCCCCCGGCAGGGTTTCGCCAGCCAGGCGCGCGCGATTGAGCTCGCGGTTGAGGCGCTGCTGCACCTGCTCAAGCTGATCGCGCAACAACTTGCTCAACTGCGGCTGATCCCTGAGTGCCTCGCTCGACGCCGCACTCAACATCACCGCCAATGGGGTTTTCAGCGCGTGCCCCAGGTTGCCCAGGGCATTGCGCGAGCGCTTGAGGCTGTCTTCGGTGTGTGCCAGCAAATGGTTGATCTGCGCCACCAGCGGCTCCAGCTCCAGCGGCACCTGGGTGTCCAGTTGCGAACGCTGGCCCTGCTGCAACTGAGCAATCTGATTGCGCGCAGTTTCCAACGGGCGCAAGGCGCGGCGCACGGTGATCCGTTGCAATACCAGCACCACCAGCAATGCCGCCAGCCCCAGTACCAGGCCGATCTGGCGCATCAGGCGAAAGCTTTCCCGTACCGGCGTGTAGTCCTGCGCCACGCTGATGGAGATCGGCAGGCCGAAGCGTTTGTAGTCGGAGCGCAATACCAGCAGTTTCTGGCCTTCAGGCCCCAGTTGCAGGTTGCCCTTGAGTCCGGCCTCGGGGAGCGTCGGCAGTTCCTGGTCCCACAAGGAGCGGGAGCGCCAGTGAGTTTCGGCAAAATCGATGCGGAAGTAATGCCCCGAGAAGGGGCGTTGATAGGCGGGCGACAGGCGATGCTCATCCAACTGTACGCCGTTGGGCCCGCGCACCAGCGCCACCAGCAGGTTTTCGCTGTCGTTGCGCAGGCCGGCCTCCAGATAACGCTGCAAACCGGCTTCGAACAGCCACAGGCTGGTTTGCGCCAGCACCACGCCGACGATCACCAGCACGCTGATCAATCCCAGGCTCAAGCGCCGCTGGATCGATTTCATGCAGGGCTGGCGCCAAACCGGTAACCCTGGCCGCGCCGGGTTTCGATCACGCTGCGCCCCAGCTTGCGGCGCAGATGATTGACGTGGACTTCCAGCACGTTGGAGTCGCGCTCGGTCTCGCCGTCATAAAGATGCTCTGCCAGATGGCTTTTCGACAGGATCTGTTCGGGGTGCAGCATGAAATAACGCAACAGGCGGAACTCGGCGGCCGTGAGCTGGATCTCGTCACCGTCGCGCAGCACGCACTGGCGGCCTTCGTCCAGGTGCAGGCCAGCGGCTTGCAGGGTCGGTTGGTTGGCATGCCCGTGAGACCTTCGTAACAGCGCCTGAATGCGCAGATGCAGTTCTTCGGGGTGAAACGGCTTGCTCAGGTAATCATCGGCGCCGGCCTTGAGCCCTTCGATACGTTCGGCCCAGGAATCACGCGCCGTCAGCACCAGCACCGGCGTAGCCAGGGCTGCCGCGCGCCACTGCGCCAGCACCTCCAGCCCCGGCAAACCCGGCAGGCCAAGGTCGAGGATAATCAGGTCATAGGGTTCGCTGCGACCCTGGTACGCCGCGTCGCGCCCATCGGCCAGCCAGTCGACCGCATAGCCTTGGCGCTGCAGGCCGGCCAGCAGCTCATCGGCCAGCGGGACGTTGTCTTCCACCAGGAGCAGGCGCATCAGTCTTCCTTATCTTTGATCAATGTACCGTTGGTTGCGTCGAGCTTGATTTCGCGCACCACGCCTTCGGTGGTCACCAGTTCCACTTCATAGGCATATTCGCCGTGCTTTTTCTCCAGCTCCGCCTCCAGCAGCCGGGCTCCAGGGTAGCGTGACATGGCCGTATGCAACAGGTCCTCCAGCGGCAGGATCACCCCCTGCTGGCGCAGCGCCAAGGCTTCATCCTGATTGAGGTCGCGAGCAGCCAGGCTTGAGCAAAAGGCCAGGAGCGCCAGCAGCACCAGACTACCGGCGCGTCGATATAGCGTCATTACGTGTCCTGATGATTCTTGAGAACGTGCCCGGTGAGCGCATCCAATTCAACGTCCCACTCAAGGCCATGGGCATCTTCCAGTTCGACCTGGTAGACGTACTTGCCGTACTCCTCGTCCAGGTCAGTGCCCAGCAAGGTGGAGCCCGGATGCAAGGCCAGGGCCGTGGCTTCAAGCTGATCGAAGGCGACAATGGTAACAGTGCCAGGCAATTTCAGCGGTTTGTCGGGGTCCATTGCCCAGCCCTGCGTGATCGAGGATGCAATGATACCGGCGGCGACCAGCGCTGTAAGGCGCTTCATGATGAGTCTCCGTTTCAGGATGTTTTTCCTACACCTGATCACGGTACGCGCGGCAACTTAACTGAAACTGAATTGCCACCATGGCAATTTCGCTTCGATCTCCCACGCCATACTGTTTACTCTGGATACAACCATTATCGTTAACGTTTTTCGCGAGCACCCTCGCCCCTGCCCGAGACGTGTATGACCGCCATTCACATCAAATTCCCCGCGCTGACGCTCAAGGCCGGCACGCGCGCCTTCGCCCGTATTCGTGAGCAAGGCCTTGCGCCTGCTGACGTAGGCATCCTTCCCGGCGCGGCCGGCGGACCCAAGGCCCTGGGCATTCAGGGCCTTGACCTGGCGCTGTTCGGCGACTGGCTGGCGCGTGCGCCTCGGGAGCGCGCGCTGATCGGTGCGTCCATCGGTTCCTGGCGATTTGCCAGCGCTTGCCTGCCCGACCCGGTGCAAGGCTTGCTCGACCTGGGCCGCCTGTATAACGAACAGCGTTTTGCCAAAGGCGTGACCATGACCGAAGTCAGCCAGAGCTGCGAGCGTATGCTCGACGACCTGCTGGCTGGCCGCGATGCACAGGTGCTGGACAACCCCGACTACCGCCTGAACATCATGGTGGTGAAAAGCCACGGCTTGCTCGCCGATGACCACCGAGGCCGGCTGGGCCTGGGCCTCTCCTCGGTGATCGCCGATAACCTGCGCGGCCGTGCACGGTTGTCGCGGCATTTCGAACGCCTGATCGTCCACGACCCCCGCCAGGCGCCCCCGGTGCACCCGCTGAAGGATTTTCCGTCGCGCTTCCTTGCACTGGAAATGGCCAACCTGCGCCAGGCGCTGCTGGCGTCCGGCTCGATTCCCATGGTGATGCAGGGCGTACGCGACTTGCCCGGTGCGGGCGCCGGAACCTACCGCGACGGCGGCTTGTTGGACTACCACCTCGACCTGCCCTACTGCGGCGACGATATCGTGTTGTACCCGCACTTTACCGACCGGGTCATTCCCGGCTGGTTCGACAAAGGCCTGCCATGGCGGCGCAGCAATCCACAGGGTTTGCAGAATGTCTTGCTGCTGGCACCGTCCAGGGACTACCTGGCCCGTCTGCCTCACGGCAAATTGCCGGACCGTAGCGACTTCAAGCGCTTCATGGGCGACGACAAAAGTCGCAACAAATACTGGCAGACGGCAATGAGCGAGAGTCGGCGGTTGGGCGACGAGTTTCTGCAGCTGGCGGACAACGGTGGACTGGGCGAGCGTTTGCAAGCACTTTGACCCAGCGGTATGCGCGGCGACGGGTCAAGCTGTTAAACTCGCCGCCTGCCAGATACCTGACCGAGCTGAAAATACCGTGGAAATCTTCAAAGAGTTTACGTTCGAATCCGCCCACCGCCTGCCCCACGTCCCCGACGGCCATAAATGCGGACGCCTGCACGGGCATTCGTTCAAGGTGGCGATCCACTTGAGCGGCGACCTGGATCCCCATACCGGCTGGATTCGCGACTTCTCGGAAATCAAGGCGATTTTCAAGCCGCTCTACGAGCGTCTCGACCACAACTACCTCAACGACATCCCCGGCCTGGAAAACCCCACCAGCGAAGTGCTGGCCAAGTGGATCTGGACTGAATTGAAACCCTTGCTGCCGGAACTCAGCGCGATTCGCATCCATGAGACGTGCACCAGCGGATGTATCTATCGCGGCGAGTAAGCCCTGGACTGTTGGAAAAACCACCTGCGCGTGGTTTTTTTACGCCTGCCATCCACTGATCCAATTTGTATCACGGCTGCACCGCTTTCGCGCTTGATGGGCCAGCAGTTCCCCTTGCGCTGGCGACTTCCCTGCGTTTGGCTATAACTACCGGGCGCCCCAGGGTGCATGCACCCGCGCCGCCGTTTTGGCACGCACGGTGCAACAGGCCTGCGTCATTATCCAGGGAGCAAGGCACATGACCCAGCAAGAATCCGGTAACGATTACCCGCTCAGCGAAGTGCCCCTGCATGCGCGCAAGGGCCTGGCCTCCACGGCCATGGTGCTGCTGGGGTTCACGTTTTTTACGGCGACCATGTTTGCCGGCGGCAAGTTGGGGGTGGCGTTCAGCTTTACCGACATGCTCGGCGTTGTGGCCCTGGGTAACCTGCTGCTGGGTATCTACGCCGCGGGCCTGGGCTACATCGCCTTCAGAAGTGGTTTGAACTCGGTATTGATGGGGCGTTTCTGCTTTGGTGAAATCGGCAGCAAGCTCAGTGACCTGATCCTCGGTTTCACCCAGATTGGCTGGTATGCCTGGGGCACCGCCACGGCCGCCGTGGTACTGGGCAAGTATTTCGAGCTGAGCCAGGGCAGCGTGCTGGCATTGATGGTGGTGTTTGGCCTGGTGTTCTGTGCCACGGCATACGTGGGGTATCGCGGGCTGGAAATCCTGTCTTACATCGCGGTGCCCGCCATGGGCATTTTGCTGGTGCTGTCGATGTGGGTCGCGACTGTAAAGGTTGGCGGGCTGGACGGCCTGCTGGCGGTGGTGCCGACCGCCGAGCTGGACCTGTCCACCGCGATCACCCTGGTGTTCGGCACCTTTGTCAGCGGCGCGACCCAGGCCACCAACTGGACGCGGTTTTCTCGCTCGGCCAAGGTCGCGGTACTGGCCAGCCTGATCGGCTTTTTTATCGGCAACGGCTTGATGGTGTTGATCGGAGCCTATGGCGCCATCGTTTATCAGCAGCCGGACGTAGTGGAAGTCTTGCTGCTGCAGGGTTTCGCCATGGCGGCGATGGCCATGCTGCTGCTCAATATCTGGAGCACTCAGGACAACACCATCTACAACTTCGCCGTCGCCGGCTGCAACCTGCTGCGCACCCAGCGGCGCAAAACCGTGACCCTGGCCGGTGCAGTGATCGGCACCCTGCTCGCCTTGCTGGGCATGTACGACATGCTCGTGCCGTACCTGATTCTGTTGGGCACGGTGATCCCGCCGATTGGCGGGGTGATCATGGCAGACTTCTTCTACCGTTATCGCGGCCAGTACCCACGCCTGGCGGATGCCCGCCTGCCCGCGTTCAATTGGCCCGGACTGGCGGGGTACGCGGTGGGCACGCTGTTGGCGTTCAACTCACCCTGGGTTGCACCGCTGGTGGGGATCGCTGCCGCGTCGCTCACCTACATGCTGCTCATCGCTTTACTGCGCGTGCGCGAACCTCTGGCAGACGCCCCGGCATGAGCCTGACCACTGCCAATGGTAACCTGATGGCCGCCTGATTGAATTTAGCCAAGAGGAACTTGCCCATGCACATCATCAATGCCCGCCTGCGCAACCGTGAAGGCCTGCATGATCTGCACCTGGAACATGGCCGGATCGCCAGCATCACTGCACAAACAAGCATACCGACCTTAATGACTGGCGACCTGGATGCCGCCGGCAATCTGGTGATCCCGCCCTTCGTCGAACCGCACATTCACCTGGATGCCACTCTCACCGCCGGCGAACCACGCTGGAACATGAGTGGCACCCTGTTCGAAGGCATCGAATGCTGGGGGGAACGCAAAGCCACCATCACGGAGGAGGACACCAAAACCCGCGCCAAAAAAACCATCCAGGCCCTCGCCGCCCACGGTATCCAGCATGTGCGCACCCACGTCGACGTGACCGACCCGGACCTCACCGCGCTCAAAGCCATGCTGCAAGTGCGCGAAGAAAGCTCGCACCTGATCGACCTGCAAATCGTTGCCTTTCCCCAGGAAGGCATCGAGTCTTTCCGCAATGGCCGTGAGTTGATGGAAGAAGCCATTCGCCTAGGTGCCGACGTCATCGGCGGCATCCCCCACTTCGAGTACACCCGCGATCAAGGGGTGAGTTCGGTGAAGTTCCTCATGGACCTGGCCGAACGCACCGGCTGCCTGGTGGATGTCCACTGCGACGAAACCGACGACCCGCACTCACGCTTTCTCGAAGTGCTGGCCGAGGAAGCACGCAGCCGCGACATGGGCGCTCGCGTCACCGCCAGCCACACCACCGCCATGGGCTCCTACGACAACGCCTACTGCGCCAAACTGTTTCGCCTGCTGGGTCACTCCGGCATCAGCTTCGTCTCCTGCCCCACCGAAAGTATCCACTTGCAAGGCCGCTTTGACAGCTTCCCCAAACGCCGGGGGGTCACACGCGTTAACGAACTGCTCGAAGCTGGCATGAACGTATGTTTCGGCCAGGACTCCATCGTCGACCCCTGGTACCCCTTGGGCAACGGCAACATCCTGCGCGTATTGGAAGCCGGCTTGCACATCTGCCATATGCTCGGCTACCGCAACCTGCAGAACGCCCTGGACCTGGTCACCGACAACAGCGCCAAGGCCATGGCCCTGGGCGACCGGTACGGCCTGGAACCCGGTCGACCGGCCAACCTACTGGTGCTCTCGGCAGACAGTGACTATGAGGTGATTCGCAGCCAGGGCCTGCCGTTGTATTCGATCCGCAACGGCAAGGTGCTGATGAAACGTCAGCCGGCGCAGGTGGAGTTTGTGTAATGCACTGAGCTAGACGATCGCGTCGATGTCCAGTATTTGCGCTTTTCCCCGGTCGCTGTGGAGGGGTGACGGAACACTGGCTACCTGGGACAAGGCGCAGTTTTCCCGGTGAGTGAACCAGCGTTTGAGACCCAGTTGCAGGTTGGCGCCGTGGGCATGGCTACCGTACACATCGCGCGCATCGAGGCGGCGCCAGCGCAGGCTGGCCAGGCGCTCGCGACTAGTGTGCAAACGGTCGATCTCGGCGTTCAAGGCATCGTTATGCTCATGGCTACGGTCATTGGCCGGACGCAATCGGGCAAGCTCGCGGCGTTTGGCCCTCAACTGCTCGCGCATGTCTTCGAGCGCGCTATCCACCAGCTCGAATTCCCTCGCGGTCACCAGAGGCCCCTGACTCTCCAGGGTTTGCTGCCAGCGCCGTAATGTCGCCCAGGCTGCAGGAATATAGCTGGCGGTCATGAAGTGCTGGTTGGCCTGGAACAGTTGCCGCAACAGGTTGTCGCGGTCAGGCATGTCGCCGTGTAACTGCAACGCTCGATTACAACCAGCCTCCTGGATCGACTCACAGCCAGGTTTCCACAACACCGAAGCGTGCGTGCCATCGGCAAGCCTAATCGGCATGAAGTGCTGCTGTTCACCGTGGTGCTGGTAGGCACTCCCACCGACGCGTACCAAGCCAGCGGCAAACAACAAGCCGCCGGCGGTGGGGGCACTGAATAAGGTGACGGCGCCTGGCACCCAGAGTTTGGCAGTGGTGTTCATCCACGGCGCCGGCACACTGGGGACGGGATCATTGTGGTTGACGATTCGGTGATGGACCAGGGCGCGGGCGCCTGCGGTGAATTCGGAATCGGCGGCGCGGGGCGCACCGTAGGTGTAGAGCAGGGTGTTGTAGCTGGCGTCCGGGATGCGGCGCAGCCCTTCAGCGAGTAGCAAGGCAATCGCGCCGCCGAGGCTGTGGCCGCAGATGACCACGCGTTGATCAATGTGGTATCGCGAAAGGTAATCCAGGACAAAATGATACAGGGCCTTAAATCCTTGGTAAAAACCTCGATGAGCTTTACCTGCACCTTCGACGAAAGGGACTTGATGAGCATCTGCATCCCGCAAAGCATCTGTGCCACTGGCCGTACCACGCACAGCTATAAGTACAACCTCATCGTGATGACAGATGAAAGCTTGAGTGTCAGTGCCGGATTCAACGTCGTTAAAAAAATGTATACGCTCCGGATGCTCACCAGGCGGTTGATTGCGCTCATACAAAAGAGGATCAAAGGGCAAAATCTCAAAGCGACGGGAGTAGGCGACGTCTTCATACAATGGATAAAACCGCTGCACTTGTTCTGAGTCGAACTTCCAAGCCTCCCGATAACACGACAATTGCTCTACAAACACGTTTCCTATACTAGGATTCAGCGGGAAACTGACCGTATCCCCACCTCCCGTTGGAGGATCCTGGCCAAATTCGCAGTAACTCAATGTAGCCATAAGCGCCAGCTGGTAAAGGTTCAATGCACAAAACTGATCATCCGTGGAAATGATCGGCCGTAGCGCTCGTAGAGGACGTATCTCCAATGCCGTAAATTGGTTCGGCAATAGCGCCAACCCCTTGAATAAGGATTCCGGAGGACCGAACCCCAGGTCCGCCATCAGCCTGAGCGTATTGTGCGTGGGACGGCGAGCTTCAGACGACGGCGGAGGTAAGTGGGCTTTGTACCGAACCAGATCGCTTACCTCCACCTGATGAAAACGATCTGCTTTTTGCCGTGCCGGGTTATTTTCGACACGCTGACCATCCTTGTTCTGAAAACATGTTTGCTCTGCGCGTACTTGAAGCTCCGTAATGGGTAACGCGTAATTAGGCCGCGACATAAGCCGGCGGTAAGGCGCGTCCCCTCCCGAATAAGGCTCGTCCATCAAAAGGATTACCGGGCCACAATAAATACCCTCTAGCTTGGCAAACCCGCTCCCATCCAAACGCCCTTTATATTGCTGCCCTGCACTGTCCAGGAGAGTGTAAGGCAGGCCGCCATAGGCCTTGCCGTTCCCCGTTTCATCTACCAGGCAAAAGGACAACCAATCGCCGTGCAACGGGCAGGCAGGCATCCTGTCGTTAAAAAACTGTCGCGTCCATGCATTCTGTTTCATGAGGTTTCTCCATTATTAATTACACGCTGGATAAACGTCGCATAGGCGGCCATCTGGCATTTTGAAACGCTTGAAGTCGACTATATTCCCGCGACAAAACGCGAATAGATCCTCCTCGCTTTCGCCCCTGCAACGCCTCCAGCCACCCGCAACCTTTACCCAGTTATCAGCCACAGCCGGTTCTTCTTCCTCTGTAAATGCCAATACCATTCTTAACGTCTTCCCGGACAATCCGTCACGGTGCACATGCCCGCCAGGCCGGGCCCTCTTGAGTTTTCCAGCAGCATCCAGTGATTTGCACCAAAGGATTTTAAGAATGGCGTGCTTAGGGCCAGCGGTACGAAACAACCACTGGCATCGCCCAGGAAGCTCCTGGACTCCCGTCTCAGGCATCAAAGGCATTCCAGGTTCCCAGCTATCGTGGAAATAGATGACGGCATAATCCCTTCCGATGTCCGACCAACGCTGCCCCCAACTGGCATTAATTGCGAAAACGAGGCGGCGCAATACTAAAGGGCAGCCATTTACTTGCTCCGTGAATGGCACTTCAAAACTGACCCTGTTGGCGACGGGTTTGCTGGCAGCCTTGAATATTTTGAGCTCAGGACGCCTGCCATTTCTTCCAGGCAGTTTGCAGACTTCGCCTGATGCGGGTGCATATGAAGCGTCCCCTACCACGGCAAACCCCGCCGGCAAATCCACCTCCAGCGTAAAGCTATCCGTCGCCTTCCCCGCACACCCCGTAAGCCACATCATTCCAACAGCCAGCAATGCACGTCCCATCCACCTACTCATCCTTGAGCGCCTCCTTGCGCCACTGCTCCAGCACACGCTCAAAATGCTGTCCCGGTGCCTCCCCCTCCAACGGCTGCCACCGAATGGCACTGCCCCGAGTCGCCTCTTCCAACCGGCCCACCACCAGAAACTCAAGTTGCTCAGGCGAACGCCATTGCCAGCTTCGGGCCTGCTCCAATACTTGGGCCAGCCAGATCCTGGGGTCGTGAAACTCCACCAGAGCAGCCAGGTCTTCACTGTGCTCGACCAGCAGGTAGCGCAGGATATTGGCCTGCAGAATGGTCGCGGCCTGAGGGTTGGGCGCCTGCAACCAGGGCGCGGGATCGGGCACCGGATACTCGCCCGGCGCGGGATTGTCGCGGCTGCACCAGCGGCCTTCATGCCAGTAACACACGCTGGTCAGCGGGCCCAGGTAGATGGGCCATTGCTCTGCCGGCAGATATGCAAGGGCACGGGCCAGGGTGCGGTTGTCGTGGAAACGGTACAGGGCCTTTTTGCCTTCTGGCCCGACCAGTAGTCGCTCCCGCCAATGTCGGGTCACAGCGACCAGGTCGTCGCTGGGTAAACTGCCCAGCCACCCCCGGTTTGCCTCCGGGTTTTGCAGATGATTGGCCAGCGCAGGCTCCCTTATCTGCTCCAATATCAGGATCACGGGGCCCTTGCTCGCCAGTTCGGCTGCCGCTGTTTCTCCATAGAGCGGGCAATACTGCGAGGGGTCGCGAGCCGCCATCAGCGACTGGCAGTTCTCATTATTTGCTTCGAGCATGAGGCATAAACGACGCCCCGCCTGTTGCTGCTGCGCCATCCATTGATAAGGCACGTCTTGCATCATGCGGCCCTCCCGGCGAAATCGCATTGACCTTCGCGACAACGCTCGCATACGGGGCAAAAATCCGCGTCCAGTTGGCGGGCCATGTCCATGATGAGGCCTTGCACAACGGAAGCCTCGGGAGCGCCCGCAACAGAGGAAGGGCTGGCCGACCGTGTAGCGGATGGCGCGCCACCGACAGTGATTGGCCGGCTGCTGAAAATCCCGCCGGCCTGAATCTGCAAATGCTCGCCGCCTGCCTTGAAACTCAACTGCGCGCCTGCATCGATGACAAGGCTGGCACCCGCCTTCAGGTGAATCTGTTGACCGGCTTCGATCACCATCACCTGTGTCACCTGGGTGTGGCTGTCGCCTTGCACGGCCAGATGGTCGTTTGCCGTCAGCGCAACACTGCGGTCTCCCGTGATGTGGCGCTGCTCTCCGCTCTCAAGACGCACCGTGCTCAAGCCTCGGATGATTTCACTGCGCTCACCAGACACTTCCAAACGGCTGTCATGGCCCACCTGCTGCTCCAGGTCACGCTGGGCTCGCAGGTAGATCAGCTCCTCGCCACGGCGGTCTTCAAGATGCAGCTCGTTGCTGCCCGCCCCCCGGGGACACTGCGACTGCGCAACACGCTGCGGGTCTGGTGCTGCGGCAGGGAATAGGCCGGCATGTGCGATGCATTGGGCAGGCAACCGTTGATCAAAGGCTGGTCCGGGTCGCCCTCCAGAAAGGTCACCAACACCTCCATGCCCACCCGTGGAATCATCATGGCGCCAAACCCGGCACCGGCCCACCCGGAGGCAACCCTTACCCAACAGCTGCTCTTGTCATCCGTCTGGTCCAGGCGATCCCAATGAAACCGCACCTTCACTCGACCATAGGCATCGCAGTGCACCTCTTCATCCGCAGGCCCTGTAACAGTCGCCGTCTGGCTGCCGTTGATGGACGGCTTGGGATGTTTGAGCTGGGGTCGATGCACCGCACGCCAGGGGGTCGCAGTGAAGCGGTTGCGATACCCGACGAAGGTGTCCGTATCGGCTGCCGCTTCCTCCAGCACCTGCGGCTGATAGCCTTCGTGACGCACCGAGGTGAGCAACCACAGGTCGTTGCAGACCGTATCCGGGTGGCCCTGCAACTCAAGAAAATGGCCACTGCGCAACAGGGGCTGGTCGCTCTTGCCTGACGCGCAATGGCGGTCGGATTGATGTCGCTCCAGGCTGCGACGCGCCAGTTGCGCCCCCCGTGCATGGCCGGTGAAACCGGCTGGGTAACGGTAGTCTTCAAGCGTCGCGTCCGGTACACCGCCGGCGGTATCCTGCAACCGCAGCGACGGGTGTTCGAAGTCATGGTCGCGGCGCACCGTTCGCCGGCTGCGGGTTTGCAGGCGTACATCGAAGCGGTGAATACCCTTCGTTGCGGCCAGCGGATCGATCGTCGAGCAGTATCGCTGCATTGGCAGGCGCTGAAATACGGTTTGATCATCCCCAAACACCAGCAGATGAGCATCGACACTATGGCGGAAGTGGTAATGGATACCCTCCTCCTCGCACAGGCGCTGGATGAAGTGCAGATCCGTTTCCGCATACTGCACGCAAAAGAGCCGAGGCGGATAAACCACCGGGCCGAGCTCGAAGGCGTAGGCATCTGCCAGAATGCCGTGCTGTTCAAGAACGCTGGCAATCATCTGCGGCACGCTACGCTGCTGGAAAACCCGCTGGTCGCGGCGATGGGCAAGGCAGGCCAGGCGGGGCGCGAGGGTAAGGTGATAACGGGTGAGCCGGGCACCCGGAGCATCGCGGCCGATGGTATAGACCAACCCGTGCAGGCCTTGCTCCGTTTCGCCCAGGTACAGATAGACCGGCTGATGAAGCAACGCCTCTAGATCCAGGTCAGGGCTTTCGCTGACGAATTTCACCTGAATGAAATACGGTTGATCAAGACACTCACTGCCTTTGAAAGCAAGTACCTGCAAGTGGGCAGTGACGCCGTGAATCATTAATTTGAAACGTGACGAAACAAACGCGTCAACCATCCATTGTTACCCGCCAATCAATAACTCGCTGATTAAAAGCTCTCCTCGTTGACTGCCGAATACTGGCCGAGAAAAAGCGCCTGAACGCCCTGAAGCTTAGCGATCTCAGGGAAAATTCGGCCCTTGGAAAATAAAAAAGAAGTTTCGTACGACGAGGTTGGAAGTATCTTTTACAAAATAAGAAATTCGTTTAATAAACAAATTATCAACAATAAGAAAATTCTTACTTCGACACTTCCAAATAGAACTATCCATTAAGGAAATAGCTGACCCACATCACCATGAAAATTTGCTTACGCCAGTGAATGCGCGGTCCCGAAAAGACTGACGCTCGACAATGTTTCAGCTTCAACCCGCAGACGTACTGGCGCCGTGCCGCCCGGCATCACCACCGCCACTTCCCCGGCGCCGACCCAACCTGCTCGCCATGCCGCACAGGCCACCGCGCTGGCGCTGGTACCCGAAGACGCAGTAGGCCCTTCGCCGCGCTCGAACACCCGCGCGATTACCTGATTACCCGACGCACGCGCGGCCCATTGCAAATTGACCCCCGCGACACAGGGACGACCGCTGCCCACAGGCGGAGCGAAGGCGATCGCTTGCAATCGCTCAAACAGTGCAGGTTGATGCATGGCGAGATAGGTGGGCAATGCCGCCATCTGCTCGACAAGTGTTACGCAATGGGGATTGCCCACCCGCACGAACTGGCTTCTATCCCATTGCGGGTCTATCGCCGCCAACGCGGCCACGTGACTGAACTCACCCTGCTGCGCCACACCGCTATCCACTCCCGCACCGGCTGCCGATGGGCCGAAACCCGGTTGCCCCAGATCCAGCCAAAAGCCCTCGACCTGCTGGTACCCCGCAGGCTCCACCCGCGTGACCATCGGGGAAACTGCATCCGCTTTATCGTGATGCACCCGCAACTCGCAGCCTTCTGACATAACGCCTTGGTCGGTCAATGCCTGGGCAAAGATGGTTAACCCGTTGCCACTGCGCTCGGCGAGGCTGCCGTCAGTATTGACGATCAATAGATCGAAAGGTGGCGCAGCCTGAAACGGCCCAACCAGCAACCCGTCGCAGCGATGAGCCTTGGCACCGGGCGCCGGCGACACCGATCCCCACCCGCATTCGGCGGCGATGGCCGATGCGCTCCATGCCTGGCGCGCACTCGCGGCGAGGTCGGCGCTGTCGGGCAGGTCAACACCCCGGCGACGTAAATAATCGGGGCTGACTACCCCATAGATATTGCCGCGCGCGTCATAGAACCGAGTCACGCTGTAAGCTGCCTGAAAAAAATCATCGGTCTGTTTGTCGGTAGCCTGAAAGAGAGAGCAACAGCGTATTACAGAACGCCCACTTCTACACACGCGACACCTTCAGGTTGGAAATACCGTCACGGGCCGCTCGCTAATCCCAAGGGAACCCGGCTCGCCCGACGAGGCCTGATGTGCAAGGATGTCACGCCGGACATCGTTCGTTGAACGCAACACCAAGGATTATTCATGACTGCCATCCCCACTTCCGCCCCCGTGGTTCCCGGGCGGCTGGAGCAAATGTCGACCCGTATCGCTTTTTTCATCGCTGGCTTCGGCATCGCGGCCTGGGCACCGCTGGTGCCGTACGCCAAGGCGCGCGCGCAACTCAACGAAGGCACACTTGGCCTGTTGCTATTGTGCCTGGGGGTAGGATCGATCCTCGCCATGCCCGTGGCCGGGGTGTTGGCGTCACGCTTTGGCTGCCGGCGTGTGTTGACCGCCGGCACGGTCTTGATTTGCCTGGCGCTGCCGATGCTGGCCACCGTCAGTTCGATTCCGCTGCTGATGGCGGGGTTGTTCCTGTTTGGCGCAGGGCTGGGCACGGTGGATTCGACGGTCAACCTGCAAGCGGTGATCGTTGAACGCGCCAGCGGGAAAACCATGATGTCGGGCTTCCACGGGTTGTTCAGCCTGGGTGGGATCGTCGGTGCGGCCGGGGTCTCCGGCTTGCTGGGGCTGGGCTTGTCGCCGCTGCAGGCAACCCTGGTGGTGATCGTCATCATGGCAGTGGCACTGCTCAAGGCCAGGCCGCATCTGCTCCCCTATGGCAGTGAAAGCTCAGGGCCGGCGTTTGCCATTCCTCATGGCGTGGTGCTGTTTATCGGCTGCTTGTGTTTCATCGTTTTCCTGGCCGAAGGCGCAGTACTGGACTGGAGCGCGGTGTTCCTCAGTGCCGAACGCGGCCTGGACGAAGCTTATGCAGGCCTCGGCTACGCGGCATTCGCCCTGACCATGACCGCCGGGCGCTTGACCGGTGACGTGATTGTGCGGCGCCTGGGCGCTACCTGGGTGATCGTGGCCGGTGGCACGTTGGCAGCGGCCGGTGTGTTCCTGGCCACGCTGTCCCCCGCCTGGGAAATGGCGCTGCTTGGGTATGCGCTGGTGGGCGCCGGCTGCTCCAATATCGTCCCGGTGCTTTATACCGCCGTGGGCAAACAGAAGGTGATGCCGGAACATATTGCCGTGCCCGCCATCACCACGCTGGGCTATGCGGGCATATTGGCCGGGCCGGCAGTGATCGGGTTCATTGCCCATGCCAGCAGCGTGGCAACCGCGTTCCTGCTGATCGGTGGGTTGCTGGCAGCGGTGGCGATCAGCGGCAAGATAGTGCGTGTATAAACGCTCGCCGGTATGAGCGGCCTGATTTGCCACCCCGCTCATACCTGCGACGCCTTCAGTTACCCTTTTCTTTCTTATCGTTTTCCAACCATCGATCGATGCTGTAGTTCTTCAGCCAGCCATCAATGTTGTGGCTCCCAAAAATGTTGGTGCCGTTCGCTTTGTTGCTGTCCAGGGAGTCGAGCAATCCTGGTCGCTCAACAATGTTCTTGGCGACGTATACCTGCTGCTCGCTGTATTTTTTCTTGGGGAACCCCGTCGCCGGGTCCCGTACGACATTACCGTTCTTGTCGGTCTCGTCAGGATCTTTGCTCATTTCGATCAGTGTGTCTGTCTTGACGTATCGGTGCTTCTCGAAAAAGAAGGTGTAGTCTTCGGATTTATCCCGCAGTTGATCAAACATGCCCCTGAACGCTTGCACGACTTGTGCATTGGTTTTCGAATGGAATGGATCCACACTTTGGGTATTGGGGTTGGTGTTGCCAACGACCAGGTCAGATGCATTGGCCAGGCTTTCAGGCGTGATTTTACCGCCGTCGACTAGAATCGCCTCGTTGAGCCTGGGGCGATTGAGTATCTCCCTGACCAACATGATGGTGCGTTCAGAGACGCTGCTTTTGTGCACGTCTTCAGCAGCAATTTGTTGCAGTCCGCTCTGGGTCAGGTGGCCGTCTTTCTTGAACTTATCCAGCATGGAAAAGTTGTTATTCAGATCTGTCGCCAGCAGGCGGTCGTCCGAACTGATATAGGGATTTCCCACATTTGACATTCCGCCATACAACCCTTGGCCGTCAAAATGCCGGCTGGCGCCATTGACCATCAAGCTGTTGGGGGCAAAACTCGAGGTCGTTCCGAGCGGCTGCTGGGTTCCCAACGCCTTGTCCACGACGCTGAGCCGCGCGTAACCACCACCGGCTGGAGCAGGCGCCTGATTCGCACCGGCAGTCCAATTCTGCAGCTGCGGTAATCCAGAGCCTGAAGTATTTATCCCGTTAGTCATGTTGATTCCCACCTTATTTAGATTGCATTACTTGGACCTCGAGTGCTCCGTCTTCAAAAGCGCTGTGACGGTCAGCGCGAGGCAAGTATCGAATATGTGGCAACCTAAAAATAATGGTTCCGGCAAGCCGCCAGCCTGCTCCCGGTAAACCTTGAACATTTGTGACCAGCCAGCGACGTCAGTGGGTTGACTGTCATTGACGGCGTGACAATTTGCTCCACAGCGCTTCGAGCAATGACACTGCTGACCGAGGCGCCGGCCCGTCCTCTACGGCTCGCGAGCCCCTGTCGAAGTCTTCAGTCGTAGGCGCCTTGAAACTGAACTTGGGTGACGACGTGAGATTGAGCCCCTTTGCTTGAGATGAGCCCAGGCCGTGTAGCGTAGTTGCCGGAGCGGGCAGGTTTGCAACAGCGTACTGGGAGTGAGATTGGCGAGGTTCAAATGATGTCGAATTCATAGGCCATTACCTGTTCCAGTAAACGAAGGCATCCATGGGTCACACCAATGGATGCTTTCTTCGTGGTAAATACTTGCAAATGGTTCCAGCATCACTACGGAGCGATTTCCTGGCCAAGTGTCTACCAACCGATGCGACGCATTGGGCCAGGTATTAGCGCAAGAGCCGATACAGGTCGTCCCGGGTGATCTTGCCATCGCGAAGGAACCCGAAGACGTTATCCATCGAGCCCTTCAACTCCGAACGCGCCATGACTTCTCGCGATAGCTGGGTAATGCTGTCGGTGGGTCCATGACCATAAAGCGGACGCGACGCAAACTTTGCGAAGGTGTTGACGTCGATGGCGTTTCTATCGGCGCTCCACCATGGCCCTTTCAACGCGTTGAAGTTATTCAAGACATTCTGGGCAAGTTGCCTGTCGTCTTGAAGCTTGAGTGGGTTCGACGAAAGAATGAATTTGCTGATGTCTTGTTTAGACAGGGATTTATCCAGAGCCCCCGTCCCATCATTTCGATCGAGGGCCTGCATCAGGCCCGGGCGCTTGAGCAGTTCCCTGGCAAGCCTGATGTTCTCGTCCACCTTCGAAAACCCGGTCAAGGGTCGACCTGCCATATTATTTATATGCTCAGGCGTGACGGTCGGTGCGTACCAGGGTTTGAACTTGTCGTATTTATTCAATAGCCCCTGGGCCAACAGCTCGTTGCTCTGTTTTCCGTAAAGAGGATCCGGCAGTGTGGGGTTGGGACGTGGGGGCGGGCCTGGATTGAAGCCTGGTTTGCGCGACTGCGCTGCGCTGTCGAAAACCGGGCCGGACTGACTCGCCGACTGCTCGAAACTCGGGCCCGCCGCGCCCGCAGCCTTGGCCACGGGGCTGGGTTGGGCGTTTGCGCGGGTCTGCGTCAGGTTGTCAGTTGATGAGGCGAACGCTTGATTGGATGCGGATACCGACATGGGGTACTCCAGTGCTGATTTAGGGCGATACCTTGCTGCCGCAGCCTTGCCAACGATGGGTGAATCGTGGCGCAGGTCTGCACCAGCAGGCCTTTGCTGTGTGGCAGAGCGATGGCAATCGGTTCCTCGACGTGTTGAAAACATCCAACTAGGGGTAGGAAGGAGGTCTTGCGTAACGAAGAGCGAATCAGGAAATTCCCCTGGGGCCCTGCCAGCACGCCCACCGCCTTATGTCCATGACATCCATCCCCGGGCACGTCAACGCTCGTAGGTTCACTTGAGGATAAAGACGCGTCTACTGTCAGAAATTACAGTTGCATTGGTCCGTGACCCTTTCAAATGCACAGCGGCGTGCTGAACTTCCATCACCGCGCATCAGTCAGCACAAAAGACTCTCATTAAACAGCGGGTGGGCGATGCAGATTTCCTTGCAGCAACAAGTGGCCCTGATCACCGGTGCCAGCTCCGGCATCGGCGCGGGCGCCGCCAAGGCGTTGGCCGAAGCCGGCGCGGCCGTCGTACTTAACTACAACTCCCAGGCGGCACCGGCCGAAGCCCTCGCCGCGCAGATCAACGCCAACGGCGGCCGGGCGATTGCCATCGGTGGCGATGTATCGAAAGAAGCCGACGTCGAACGCCTGTTCGCCCAGACCCTCGATGCCTTCGGCCACCTGGATATCCTCGTGGCCAACTCCGGGCTGCAAAAAGACGCCAACCTGGTCGACATGAGCCTCGACGACTGGAACACCGTGATCGGCGTCAACCTCACCGGCCAATTTCTCTGCGCACGCGCCGCCGTGCGTATTTTCAACCGGCAAGGCGTGCGCGCTGGCGTGTCCCGCGCGGCCGGCAAGATCATTCATATGAGCTCGGTGCACCAATTGATTCCCTGGGCCGGGCATGCGAATTACGCAGCGTCCAAGGGCGGCGTGGAGATGCTGATGCGCACCCTCGCCCAGGAAGTCAGCGAGCAGCGCATTCGGATCAACGGGATTGCGCCGGGCGCGATTCGCACGGCAATCAACCGTGCGGCCACCGAAGGCGCGGCGCAAAAAGAGCTGCTCAAGTTGATTCCCTACGGCCGGGTCGGCGATGTGGAGGACGTAGCGAACGCGGTGGTGTGGCTGGCCAGCGACGCGTCCGATTATGTGGTCGGCAGCACGCTGTTCATCGATGGGGGCATGAGCCTTTATCCGGAGTTTCGTGGCAATGGTTGATTTGAAGAACGAGCCACAAAGCCCCATCGATGCGCACGGCATCATTGGCGACATGCGCAGCGCGGCGTTGGTGAATGACCAGGGCAGCATCGATTTTTTCTGCTGGCCGGAATTCGACAGCCCGTCGATTTTCTGTGCGTTGCTCGACACACCCGACGCCGGCACCTTCCAGCTCACCCCGGACCTGCCCAATGCGCGCCGCGAGCAGATTTACCTGCCCGACACCAATGTGTTGCAGACCCGTTGGCTGAGCGATGCGGCGGTGGTGGAAGTCACCGATTTGCTGGCCGTCAGTGAAGAGGTCGACGACCTGCCGCTCTTGATCCGCCGCGTGCGGGTGGTCAGCGGCACAGCCACATTCCACCTGCGCTGCGCCGTGCGCCATGACTATGCCCGCGCCCACACGCACGCCACAGCCTGCGATACCGGCGTAGTGTTCAGCGCTGACGGCCAGCCTGGCCTGCGCCTGGCCGGCAGCCACGCGCTGACGCTGGACAAGAATGTGGCGGTGGCCCGCTTCAGCCTGGCCCAGGACGAAAGCGCCGAATTCGTCCTCGGCGGCCAGGACGATCCACGCGTGACGAACGCCTGCACCGACCTCTACCTGCAACGCACCCTGAAGTTCTGGCGCGGCTGGATCAGCCAATCGAACTACCGTGGGCGCTGGCGTGAAATGGTCAACCGCTCGGCCTTGACGCTGAAGCTGCTGACCTCGCGCAAACAGGGCGCAATCATCGCCGCCGCTACCTTCGGCCTGCCGGAAAGCCCTGGCGGCGAGCGCAACTGGGACTACCGCTACACCTGGATCCGCGACGCCTCCTTTACCGTCTACGCCTTCATGCGCCTGGGGTTCATCGAGGAAGCCAATGCCTATATGCGCTGGCTCAGAGGCCGGGTCAGCGACTGCTGCGGCCAAACCACCAAGATCAACATCCTGTACGGCATTGATGGCCGCCAGGAACTGCCGGAAACCACACTGGACCACTTGCGTGGTCATGGTGGAGCCCAGCCGGTGCGCGTGGGCAATGAAGCGTTCGACCAGATCCAGCTGGATATCTACGGCGAACTGATGGACGCGGTGTACCTGGTCAATAAATACGGCGAAGCGATTTCCCACCAAGGTTGGAAACACACCGTGGAAGTGGTCGACCAGGTCTGCGAAATCTGGAACCGGAAAGACGTCGGCATCTGGGAAATGCGCGGCGAGCAGCATCACTTCCTGCACTCGCGCCTGATGTGCTGGGTGGCCCTGGACCGTGCGATCCGCCTGGCCTCCAAGCGTTCACTACCGGCGCCGTTCGCGCGTTGGGACCAGACGCGCCAGGCCATCTATGCAGATATCTGGAGCAACTTCTGGAACGAGGAACGTGGACATTTCGTGCAGCACATCGGCAGCACCGCCCTTGACGGCTCGATGCTGTTGATGCCGCTGGTGCGCTTCGTTGCCGCGACTGATCCACGCTGGCTGTCGACACTGGAGGCGATCGAGAAAAGCCTGGTACGCGACGGCATGGTCTACCGTTACCGCAACGACGACAGCCAGATCGACGGGCTGCAAGGCACCGAAGGCGCGTTTACCGCGTGTTCGTTCTGGTACGTCGAATGCCTGGCCCGCGCCGGGCAAGTGGAAAAGGCTCATCTGGAATTCGAACAGTTGCTGCGCTACGCCAACCCGCTGGGGTTGTACGCCGAAGAGTTCGACAGCCAGGCCCGGCACCTGGGCAACACCCCCCAGGCCTTGAGCCATTTGGCGCTGATCAGTGCGGCGACGTTTCTGGACCGTAAGCTCAGTGGAGAGAAAACCGTATGGCAACCCTGAGGCCACCTGCCCCGCTGCTGTATGTGCGCACGTCCATGCTCGATGTGGCTTACGAAACCCACGGCCCTGTCCATGGCGAGCCCGTCATCCTGCTGCATGGCTTTCCCTACGACCCGCGCAGCTACGACGAAATCGCGCCAGTACTGGCGCAGCGTGGCTACCGGGTGCTGGTGCCGTACCTGCGCGGCTATGGGCCTACGCGTTTTATCAACGATCAAGTCATGCGTTCCGGTCAGCAGGCAGCGCTGGCCAAGGACTTGCTGGACTTCATGGATGCGCTGGCCATTCCCTGCGCCACGCTCGCCGGTTATGACTGGGGTGGGCGCGCCGCGTGTATCGTCGCGGCGCTGTGGCCAGAGCGGGTGCGCGGGTTGGTGAGCGCAGACGGCTACAACATTCAGGACATCGCCAAGTCTCCCAAGCCACGGGCGCCTGCCACAGAGCATCGGTTGTGGTACCAGTATTACTTTCACACCCAGCGCGGCGTGGACGGCCTGACCGCCAACCGCCGCGAACTGTGCCAGCTGTTGTGGGCGTTGTGGTCACCGTCGTGGGCGCGCGGGCCGAGCCTGTATGGGCACACCGCGCCATCGTTCGATAACCCGGATTTCGTCGCGGTGGTGATCCACTCCTACCGCCACCGCTTCGGGTATGCGCCGGGGGACCCTGGGCTGGAATTCATCGAGCAGGCATTGGCGCTGCAACCACCGATTTCGGTGCCGAGCATTTCCCTGTGCGGTGCCGATGACGGCGTGGGGCCGCCCCCGGAAGAGGACGACGATGTCGGGCATTTCAGCGGTTTTTATCGACGCCAGGTGTTGCCCGGCGTAGGCCACAATATTCCCCAGGAAGCGCCCGAGACCACCCTGGCGGCGCTGCTGGAGTTGCTACACCGGTGAAAACCGCTCGCGATAGGCCTGAGGCGTTACCGACAAGGCCCGCAGGAAACTGCGCCGCAAGGTCTCTTCACAGCCAAACCCGCAGTGCACGGCGATGCGTTTGATCGCAATGCTGCTGTCCGCCAATTGCCGTCGTGCGCTTTCGACCCGAATCAGCTCCACGGCCCGCGCCGGGGTCTGGCCGGTTTCGGCTCGGTAGTGGCGCACAAAGCTGCGCTCGCTCATGCCAGCCTGGGCGGCCAGGGTGGAAATACTCAGGTCCAACGTCAGGTTGTCGGCGATCCAGGCGTGTAACTCGGCAAAGCGGCTGTCGCTTTTTTGCAAGGACAAGGTCACGCTGAATTGAGATTGCCCGCCGGGACGCTTGAGAAACACCACCAATTGGCGCGCTACGTCCAGGGCGACGGCGCGGCCCAGGTCCTCCTCCACCAAGGCCAGGCACAGGTCGATACCGGCAGTCACGCCGGCCGAGGTCCACAGCGTGCCTTGCTGGATAAAGATC
The DNA here is from genome assembly GCF_003852275.1 of Pseudomonas sp. R4-39-08. Classification (NCBI taxonomy): domain Bacteria; kingdom Pseudomonadati; phylum Pseudomonadota; class Gammaproteobacteria; order Pseudomonadales; family Pseudomonadaceae; genus Pseudomonas; species Pseudomonas sp. R4-39-08. The sequence goes on along the minus strand of NZ_CP027733.1, from coordinate 1,998,367 downwards.
GGATTGGCCTCCACCGTCAGCGCCGGAAACTTGCGCGCCAGTTCCTCACAGCGCGTCCAGTGCGTAGCCACGCGGCATCCGTCGAGCAGGCCACTGGCGGCCAGCAGAAAAGCACCGGTGCAGACCGAGGCCATGCGCCGAGTGTGCCGGGATTTCTCGCGTACCCAGTGCACCAGCGCCGGGTCTTCGGCGGCACCGTAGACGCCCCAGCCACCGGCGATCACCAAGGTGTCACACGGCTGATCGACGGCGGGCAGCGGCTCGGCCACCAGCGCCAGGCCTGCCGAGGTCATCACCGGTTTGGCCTGGTCAGCGACCACATTCACCGCATAGGGCGCGGGCAAACTGCGCTGGCGAGCCAGGTCGTTGGCCGAGGCGAACACCTGCAGAGGCCCGGTGACATCGAGCACCTGGGCATTATCAAAAGCGAGCACATGAATGAGTCGGGGCATGATTGGCGTGATTTGTGGGCTCAATGGCGTATGCGCCAAAGCCTAGGCCTCTACAGTGAAGCCGTCCACCCCCTTGATTGGAGTTTCATTCATGACCTTGCACATCGGCTTCCTGCTATTTCCCGGCATCCAGCAACTGGACCTTACCGGCCCCTATGACGTGCTCGGTTCGCTGCCGGACGTGAAACTGCACCTGGTCTGGCAAGACCTGGCGCCGATCACCTCCAGCACCGGGCTGGTGTTCACGCCGACCATCACCTATGCCGACTGCCCGAAGCTGGACGTTCTTTGCGTGCCCGGCGGTGCCGGTGTCGGCGCGCTCATGGAGGATCCCTCCACGCTGGACTTCCTCAAGGCCCAGGCGCAAACCGTGCGCTACATGACCTCAGTGTGTACCGGTTCGCTGGTGCTGGGCGCGGCGGGTTTGCTGCGCGGTCGTAAAGCCACCACGCACTGGGCCTATCACGACTTGCTCGCGCCATTGGGCGCCATCCCGGTACAGGCGCGCGTGGTACGTGACGGCAACCTGTTTACCGGGGGTGGAATTACGGCGGGGATCGACTTTGCGCTGACCCTGGCGGCGGAGCTGTACAGCGAAGCGGCGGCGCAATTGGTGCAACTGCAAATCGAATATGCGCCGGCCCCGCCGTTCGACGCGGGCCGCCCGGATACGGCGCCCAGGCACGTGCTGGAGGAAGCCAACAAACGCACGGCAGAATCGCGCAGGGTGCGTGGGGAGATTGTTGCGCGGGCGGCGGCACGCCTGGGTTGAATGGATTGTTCCCACGCTCTGCGTGGGAACGCCTCCTGGGACGCTCCGCGTCCCGCCAACTGCCATCTTCCTGACCCCCCGCCAAAAAAACCTTTTCCTGCCAAACAGGAAAATTCTGACATTTGTTCCTACACTCCAAATCACACCCAGATGCCCAAGTGCCAGTACTACGACCGTCATAAAAATGGCACACAAAACTCTAATTAACGTGTCTATAATGCAAACTTCGCAGAATGGTCAAGTTATTGACTGTGCCGTAAAAAGGAACTCCTTTAGCCACTAGCTCCGCAAAACTTCCTTCATTTGGATGGTTTCACTTGGATGAATGGGTGCGTTTTATCCAGATGTGGCCCGTTGACTGCTCCGTTGAACAGCTGCGGCGCAAACTTGGTGTGCAATGAGGGATGGTTGTATGCGCGAGAAATCATCAGTGGTCAGTTTGTTTCTGACCCGGGCCGGCTTCGTTGAGTTTTTTGTTGTTTTTGTCAAGTTGGTGCATGGCTTGACCGCCATTTTGCCGCCGCTGGTCCTGGCGATTTTCCTCGACCCGATGGACGCCGAGATGCGCTCGCATTTCCTGGGGCTGCTGCTGTTTTTTGCAGTGTTGACGGTTATTTTGTTCCAGGCCCTGGGCATTTATTCCGAAGATCTGTTCAGCAACCGCTTGCGCCTGCGCGCCAATATCGTGGCCTGGTCGTCGGCGTTCTGCATCCTGCTATTCATGTACCAGATCCTGCAGGTGTTTCCGCAATTGAACCCGCGCAACCTGGTGGTGTGGTACTTCGCCAGCCTCGGGCTGTTCTGCCTGGAGCGCCTGGTGATGCTGCGCCTGTACCGCAACCTGATGCGCAAGGGCAAGTTCCTGCAACGCACGGTGATCCTGGGCTTTACCGACACCGCCGTGCATGTCGCCGACCACCTGCAGCGCAACGGCGATATCCGCTCCGGCCTGATCGGTTTTATCGACGACCGCACCGAACGCATTCCCAAGGAACTGAGCAACCTGCCGCTGCTGGGCAATACCCGCGACCTGGAAAAGCTGATCCGCGCCGAGCAGGTCAACCAAGTGATGATCTGCCTGCCGTGGGCCGCCGAGCAGCGTATCCACGGGCTGGTCAATCGCCTGCGGCAGATGTCGGTGAACGTGATGCTGGTGCCGGACATGGCCGCCCTGCGCTACGGCCACAGCCGCATCACCGATGTGGGCGGCATCCTGATGTTCAACACCTCGCAGTTACCGCTGCGTGGCTGGTCGCCCTTTATCAAGCGCTGCGAAGACCTGCTGCTGGCGAGCATCACCCTGGTGGTGCTGTCGCCGGTGATGCTGTTGACGGCGATCGCGATCAAGCTCGATTCCAAGGGCCCGGTGCTGTTTCGCCAGAACCGCTATGGCTATAACGATAATGAAATCCGCGTGTTCAAGTTCCGTTCGATGTTCACCGACCAGAGCGATTTCACCGCCGAACGCCAGACCACCCGCCAGGATCCGCGCATCACCCGAGTCGGGCGCATCATCCGCAAAACCAGCATCGACGAGCTGCCGCAGTTGTTCAACGTCCTGCAGGGCAACATGTCCATGGTCGGCCCCCGGCCCCACGCCACCGCCACCAAGGCGGCGGGCATTCCTTTCGAAGTGGCGGTCAGCGAATACAGCTCACGGCACCGGGTCAAGCCAGGCATCACCGGGTGGGCGCAAATCAACGGCTACCGGGGCGAAACCGACACCCTGTTCAAAATCCAGAAACGCGTCGAGTACGACCTGGAGTACATCTCCAAATGGTCGGTGTGGTTTGACTTGTACATCGTTTTCATGACGGTCCCGGCCGTCCTTTCCACCAAGGAAGTCTATTGATGAATACCCTCAACGGATTAATTCCCTGCATCATTTCCGGTGGTTCGGGCACGCGCTTGTGGCCGGTGTCCCGGCAGAACATGCCCAAGCCGTTCATGCGCATGCGCGACGGCCAGAGCCTGCTGCAGAAAACCTTCCAGCGCGCCGCCCGCCTGCCCGGCGTGGAGAGCGTGCTCACGGTGACCAACCGTGACCTGTTGTTTCGCACCCTGGATGACTACCGTGGGGTCAACAAGGCCCACCTGCCCTTGGACCTGCTGCTCGAGCCCTTCGGGCGCAACACCGCAGCGGCGATCGCCGTGGCAGCGCTGCATGTGCAGGAACATTTCGGTGGCGACGCGCAACTGCTGGTGATGCCCGCCGACCATTTGGTGCTCAACGAGACCGCATTCGCCGACGCCGTGGCCCAGGCCCGCGAGCTGGCCGACGCCGGTTACCTGGTGACCTTCGGCATTCAACCCGACCACCCGGAGACCGGTTTCGGCTATATCGAAAAAGGCGAAGCGCTGAGCCAGGGCAACCTTGTCAAACGCTTTGTCGAAAAACCCGACCTGGCCACTGCCCAAGCCTACCTCGACGGCGGCAAACACCTGTGGAATGCCGGCATGTTCTGCTTCAAGGCCAGCACCCTGGTGGATGAACTGAACACCCACGCGCCCGACGTGCTGATCGCTGCGCGTGCCGCCCTTGAGCACAGCCAGCACCTGCAAAACAAAACCTCGCGCCAGCGCGAACTGGACAGTGGCGCCTTCGGCAGCGCGCCGGACATTTCCATTGACGTGGCGCTGATGGAAAAGTCCACGCAAGTGGCCGTGGTGCCGTGCGACATCGGCTGGAGCGATATCGGTTCCTGGGAGGCCCTGCGCCAGCTTACCCCCAGCGATGCCCAGGGCAACCAGGTCAATGGCGAAGCGATTTTGCATGACGTGCACAACTGCTACATCGACTCGCCCAAGCGCGTGCTCGGTGCGGTCGGCGTGCGTGACCTGATCATCGTCGACACCCCCGATGCCCTGCTGATCGCCGACGCCCACCGCAGCCAGGACGTGCGCTACATCGTGGCCGAGCTCAAGCGCCAGAACCACCCGGCCTTCAGCCTGCACCGCACCGTCACCCGGCCGTGGGGCACCTACACCGTGCTGGAGGAAAGCACCCGCTTCAAGATCAAGCGCATTGTGGTCAAGCCCCAGGCGTCGTTGTCGCTGCAAATGCACCATCACCGCAGCGAACACTGGGTGGTGGTCAGCGGCGCGGCGCAGATCACCAATGGCGAGCGCGAATTTCTGATCAACGCCAACGAATCCACCTACATCCCGGCCGGGCACAAACACCGCCTGACCAACCCCGGCATCATCGACCTGGTGATGATCGAGGTGCAGAGCGGCGAGTACCTGGGCGAAGACGACATCGTGCGCTTCGATGACATCTATGGGCGTGCGCCTGCCGAAGTGAAGCCGTGACATGCGCACCTCGCTGATCATCCCGACCCGTAACGCCGCAAGCCACCTGGCGCGGCTGCTGCCCGCGCTGAAAATGCAAACCCTGCAACCGGACGAGATGCTGGTGGTCGACAGTGCGTCCAGCGATGACACCGTGGCGCGCTTTCGCGAATACGGCGCGCGGGTCGAGGTGATCGACGCCCGCGACTTCAACCACGGCGGCACGCGGCGTTGGGCCAGCGAACAGGTAAGCGGCGATGCCCTGATCGTCATGACCCAGGACGCCATTCCCGCCGCGCCCGAGACCTTCGCCAACCTGCTCGCTGAATTGCAGCAAGACCCGCTCAACGGCGTGGCCTATGGTCGCCAGCTGCCGCACCCCGACGCCGGTGTGCTGGGCGCGCAGTCGCGCCACTTCAATTACCCGGCCCACAGCCGCAGCAAGCGCCTGGCCGATGCGCCGCAGCTGGGGATCAAGACCTGTTTCAGCTCCGACTCGTTTTCCGTTTACCGACGCAGCGCCCTGCAAGCCGTAGGTGGTTTCCCCGCCGATGTCATCGGTAGCGAAGACGCCTACGTCGCGGCGCGCATGCTGATCGAAGGCTACACCGTGCGCTACGCCGCCTCTGCGCAGGTGTACCACTCCCACGATTACCGACTCATGGATGAGTTTCACCGCTACTTCGACATTGGCGTGTTCTACGGTCGCGAACCCTGGATACGCCAGGCCTTTGGCGATGCCGGCGGTGAAGGTAAACGCTATGTACTGGCTGAACTCGCGGCATTGCGCGCAGCCGGTGCATGGCACCGCGTACCCGAAGTACTGGTGCGCAGCGCGTTCAAGTTGCTCGGCTATCGGCTGGGCCAGCAGGAACGCCGGCTACCCCTCGCCCTCAAGCGGCGCATCAGCATGTTCCCCGGTTATTGGAGGTGAGCATCATGACCTACAGGAAGTCCTATTTGATGAAACGAACCCTGCTCGTCCTGGCCATGATGGCCCTGGCCGCCTGCAATACCCCCGCGCGCATCGTCGCGCCTGACGGCAAGACCGTCGAGGACGGCAAGCGCGCCCTCGACCAACTGGCCCAACTGCCGCCGGCGGTGGAACGCATCCGCATCGGCGATCAGTTGCGCATCGTGCGCGATGCCGGGGAAATGCCGACCCTGTCGGCGTTCAACGTCAGCACCATCTATGAGCTGACGCTGTACACGGTGCAAACCGACGGCAAGATCAACTACCCGTTCCTGGGCCCGATCCAGGTGGCCCGGCGCACCCCGTCCGAGGTGGCGAACGAGCTGAGCAGCAAGCTTGCGCCGGTGTATCGCGAGCCACGGGTGACGGTGAACATCAACCAGGCGCCGGGCAATTCGATCATCGTCGGCGGCGCGGTCAACAACCCGACCACGGTGCCGATCGCCTCGGCCAACACCCTGGAGCAAGCCATTGTCGGCGCCGGCGGGGTCAACCCGGCAGGCAATGCCAGCATGGTTGCGCTGCTGCGCGAAGATACCCAAGGCGTCTATCGCGCCTACTTCCTGGACTTCAGCCAATACCTTAAGACCGGGCCCAACGGGCGCAAACAAGTGCCCCTGCAACGCGGTGATGTGGTGTTCGTGCCCAAATCCAATGTGGGCGAGCGCATCCAGGGCGTGGATACCTACCTGAACCAGTTGATCCCATTCACCAAGTCGATCGGGGTTGGCTACAACTACACCCGAACCAGCGGCGGCAGTAACTAAAGGAGCGACATCCCATGATCGAGATCCGTTCTTTTCGCGATCTTCTGCGCCTGTTCTTCATCTTCCGGCATGAGTTCAAGCTGGCGGCCATCGCGGCGCTGGTGATCATTTTGCTGGGGGCCTTCCTGCTGCCCGCCAAGTTCGAATCCACCGCGCGCCTGCTGGTCAAGCCGGGGCGTGATTCGACACTGCCGATCGAAATCAGCAACCGCCAGGCGCTGGTCATGCCCAGCACCCAGCGCGACCCGATTGTCGACGAGGAGCGCCTGCTGACCGGCCGCCCGATCGTGCGTGCGGTGGCCGAGCATTACCTGGAAGTCATCGACAAAATGCCGCCGCCGGAAGGTGTCTGGAAGCGCACCAAGTACTACGTCAAAAACGCTATCGGCGCCGTGTTCGACGGCGTGCGCGTGGTGCTGGAAACCGTGGGCGTGATTGAACAGACCACGCCGGTGGAACGCCTCGCCGCGAGCCTGGAGAAGAACTTCGAAGTCAGCCATGCGGCCGGGTCCACGGTGATGGACATCAGCTTCAAGTGGAGCGACCCCGAGATCGCCCAGGCGGTGGTCAAGAGTTGGGTCGAAACCTACATCAACGAACGCACCCAGGCCCTGGGGCGCAAGAGCCTGTATGCCTTCTATGAAGGCCAGGTGTCCAACAGCGCCACCGAGATCAAGAGCTACAAGCAGCAGATCCTGACCCACTTGAACCAGATCGGCGCGGCGAGCATTACCGATCGCCTGGAAGATTTGTCCGAGCGCATCAACGTGCTGCGCGGCGAAACCTTCAACACCACGCGTTTGATCGCCTCGTCGGACAGCGCCCTCGAGAGCACACGCACCCAGCTCAAGACCCAGCCCAAGGAAGTGACCACGGTTCGCCAGATTGCGCTGAACCCGCAGCAGCAGGATTTGCGTCGCTTGCTTAACCAGAAGCTGCTGGAAAAAGCCGACATGATGCGCACCTACACCGATAACGCGCCGCCGGTCAAAGCCCTGGATGCGTCGATTCGGGCGATGCAGGCCCAGGTTGCCGGTGAAAGCAACACCGTACAAAGCTCGGAAAACCGCGCGCCGAATACCCTGGAAATCCACTTGCAGCGCGTGCTGCTCGATGAGTCCAGCAACAACCTGGCGTTGCGCACCCAACTGGTGCAGCAGCAAAAGCAACTGGTCAATCTCGAAGCGCAACGCAAGGAAGCCCTGGAGATTGAACCGGAGCTGGCGCGCCTGTCCCGCGAGCTGGGTGCCACCGAGCGTAACTACGCGCTGTACGTGGACAACCTGGAAAAATCGCGCATCGACCGTGAACTGGACAACAGCCAGATCAGCAACATCGCGGTGATCGAGGAAGCGACCCTGAACCCAGGTCGCATCTTCCCCAAAACCCTGCTGATGCTGTTGCTGGCGATCCCGTTTGCCATCGTCGTCGGCCTGCTGGTGATTTACCTGTGCTACCTGCTTGACCAGCGCATTCACGATGGCGGCCTGGTGGAACGCAAATTCGGCCTGCCGCTGTGGACTACCCTGCCGGAGCTGGACACCAGCACCGCGCAAGGCACCAATGCGTTCAATGCGAGCATCTACCGGCTGTACGGTCTGCTGCAATTGGACCGCGTGGCCGAACGCGGCCTGACCCTCGGGCTGACCTCGGCGCGCCACGGTGAAGGGGTGACCTTCGTGGTGGAGCAACTGCGCCAACTGCTCCAGGAAAATGGCATTACCGTGCGCGTCGGCGGGGCGGCGCCCGCCGCACCGGGCGAAGTGGTGTTGCTGGACGCCTCGGCGCTGCTGGACAACCGCGATGCGTTCGTCAACCTGCGGCGCGCCGACCTGATCGCGCTGGTGGTGGAAGCGCAGAAGAGCACGGTGCCGGTGGTGGAGCACGCGTTGTCGATCCTCAACACGGCGTTCGGCAAAGTCGATGGCATCATCATCAACCGGCGTAAATTCGAAGTGCCGGCCAAGGTGCTGCACACCATCGGCAAATACCGGGGGGCGTTCTGATGCGCATCGCCCTGCTCGCGCCTTTGCCACCGGAAAAGAATGGGATCGCCGACTACGCGCACCATTTCAAGACGGCATTGGAGCAGCTGGGCGTGACGGTGGTGACACCGTTGAGCGGCGTGGAAGGCTCGAGCGCGGCGATCAAGCAGGCCGTCGCCGCGTTCGACTGGCGCAGCGTGGACCTGGTCCACGCCGAGCTGGGCGGCGGGCGCCTGGGGGAGTTTTTGGCGTTGCGCGCGTTGCGCAGCGCCTACCCGAACCTGCCGCTGACGGCCACCGTGCATGACCCCGAGCGCATCGTATGGCGGCGCGAGCACCTGCCCTTCCCGCTCAACCTGCTGCAGCGCCTGCCCAGCCCGTTGCCGCAGGCAGCGGTGGTGCTGGCAGACCCGTTGACCCTGCGCGAAGAACGCCATGTCGCCCGTGGCCTGACGAGGCTGATCACCCTCACCCGCCTGGGCGCCGACTGCCTCAGCCAGCGCATGCAATTGCCCGCCGGCAAAGTGGCGGTAATCAACCACGCCAACCTGGCGATTGCAGCCGTGGCGCTGCCGCCGCTGGACACCCTGCACCTGCTGTATTTCGGTTTTATCTACCGTGGCAAAGGCATTGAAGACCTGTTGCAGGCCCTGGCCGCCGTTTTCAAGCAAGCCCCCGAATTGCGTGACCGTGTGCGCCTGACCCTGGCCGGTGGCACTGCCGCCGAAATGGCGTTTGGCGCGGGCGGTAATTACCTGGAGCAGTTGAACCGCCAGATCGCCGACCTCGGCCTGGCAGGCTCCATCGATTGGCGGCTGAACCTGCCGGCCGACGAGATTGCACAGACGATCCAGGCCCATCATGTGATGGTGCTGCCCTATCGCGAATCGAAAAAACTCGGCCTGCTCGGCCGTCAGCGCGGCACCAGTGGCGCGCTGTCCTGGGCCGCCGCGTGCGGGCGCGGGGCGATTACCTCGGATGCCCGGGCGTTCGCCGAGGAAGTCGCCAGCGGTAACGGCGCGATCTACCCCGAAGGCGATGTGGCCGCGCTGGGCGAGCAATTGTTGCGCCTGGCCCGTACGCCCACATTGGCCCGGGACTGGGCCGAACGCGCCGGCGCAATCGGCCGCGAACGCTTGTGGCCGCTGACGGCGCAGCGCTTCAAGCAGCTCTTCGAACAGGCAATCACAGGGGCCCCGTATGGCGCGTAAACGGACCTACTTCGCCACCCTTGCGCTGGTCGCGGCCCTGGGCCTGGTCGCGTTTATCTGGGGGCGCCCGGCCGACGCCGAGAACCATGTGCTCAAAGGCAACAAGGTGGTGGTGTGGAAGGATTTCCTCGGGGTGAACGCGCAGTTCCTGTGGTTCAGCCCCGAGCGCTACCAGCTGCAGATCGACCGCCTCAAGGACCTGGGCCTGGAATGGGTGCGCCTGGATTTGCATTGGGACCGGCTGGAGCCAGCCGCCGACCGGTACCAGGTGGCGACCCTGGATGAGTTGGTGGCCAAGCTCAAGGACAACCAGCTCAAGTCGGTGTTTTACTTGGTCGGCTCGGCGCCGTTTATCACCACCGCGCCGGTGGGTGCGCCCTATCAGGACCAGTACCCGCCGCAGGACCCGAATGTATTTGCGATCCGCATGGCCCTGTTGGCCCAACGCTACCCCAGCGTCGATGCCTGGCAGGTGTGGAACGAGCCGAACCTGCTGGGCTTCTGGCGCCCGGCGGCGGACCCGGCCGGTTATGCCAGGCTGCTGCGCACCACCGCCGCCGCACTGCGCGCCGTCGCCCCGAACAAACCGGTGGTGGCCGCCGGCATGGCGTTTTTCAGCGAAATGCCCAACGGTCAGACCATGCTCGACGCCCTCGACGCCCTCGGTGTGCCCAAGCTGAACACCGTGATGTCCTACCACCCTTACACGCAACTGCCCGAGGGCAACGACCCGGCCAACCTCGACTTCGTGGCCAAGACCACCGCGCTCAACCAGAAGCTGCGCGCCAGCGGCGTGAAAACCCTGTGGAGCACCGAGTGGGGCTGGTCGAACTACGCCGGCCCCAAAGAAGCCCAGGACATCATCACCCAGCAGGGCCAGGCCGATTATGTGATACGCCGCCTGGCGCTGATGAGCGCGCTGGATTTCGACAAGATCTTCCTGTTTACCCTGAGCGACCTCGACCAGCGCGCCAGCGTGCGCGACCGTGCCTACGGCCTGCTCGATATCGACGCCAAGCCCAAGCCGGTCTACATCGCGTTGAAGAACTTCCTCGACGTCAGTGGCCCGCAGCTGACCCCCGCCGACCCGCCCACCGCCGACCAGTTGCCCGACGGCCTGTTCAGCATCGGCTGGACCCGCGCCGACGGGCGCAAACTGTGGTTTTTCTGGTCGGCCCGTGGCGGTAACGCGCACTTGCCCGGCCTCGCCAGCGCGACGCTGTATGACCCGTTGCGCGGCACACAGACACCGGTGAGCGGCACTAACGGGTTGACTGTCCCGGTCAAGTCGAACCTGCAAATTCTGTTATGGGATTGAAGCCCGCCATGCGCATTTTATGGATCCTGCCTTATTCGCCCTGGCCTGCCACCAGCGGCGGCAAGACGCGCCAGTTCCACCTTCTGCGCAGTCTGGCGGCGCGTGGGCACCGGATCACGTTGCTTTTGCATGACAAGCACCCGGTGTCGCTGAGCGATCGCCACGTGCTGGAAGGCTTTCTCGAGCAGTTGATCATCCTGCCGCGTCGGCCACTGCGCAGCCTGAAAACCCTGTTGGCCGGGCTGTTTGCACCTTACCCGCTGCTGGCCAGCGTGAATGGCCTGTCGGGGCAATTGGAGGACCGGTTCAACCAACTGCTCAACGAGCATTGGGACGTGGTGCAGATTGAGCACAGCTATACCTTCCAACCTTACGAAGATGCCCTGGCGCGCAAATCCCAACCCTTCGTGTTGACTGAACATAACGTTGAGTCGGCGCTCGGCGCGGCGACGTACGACCGTTTGCCGCGTTGGGCGCTGCCGTTCATTCGCTATGACCAATGGCGCTACACGCGCTGGGAGCGTCGCGTGATGCGCCAGGCCAGCCAAGTGGTGGCCGTCACCGACAGCGATGCGCAGGTGCTGGAAAAAATCGCCGGCAGACCGGTGCCGGTGGTGGTCAACGGCGTTGACTGCGATCACTTCGCCGGCGCCCGCCCTGACCCCTCGACCCGCCGCGTGCTGTTCCTCGGCAACTATGAATACGCCCCCAATGTGGATGCCATCGAATGGGCCCTGGATGAAATCCTGCCGAAAGTCTGGGAGCGCTGCCCCGACGCGCGCATGAGCGTGTGCGGCTTCGGCATGCCCGACGGTTGGCGCGAACGCTGGCCGGACTCGCGCATCGAGTGGCAGGGCTTTGTGCCAAACCTGTTGAATCTGCAATCGAGCTGTTCGGTGTTTCTGGCGCCGTTGCGCCATGGCGGCGGTTCCAAGCTCAAGGTGCTCGAAGCGTTGGCCGCCGGCCTGCCGCTGGCCAGTACCGAACAGGGCGTGTCGGGCCTGGACCTGGTCGAGGGCCTGGATTATCTGGGCGGGCAAACTGCCGCCGGCCTGGCTGACGCCGTGGTGCGCCTGCTGCACGCTCCCGAAGCCGCCGCGCCCATGGGTGAAGCCGGCCGCGCCTATGCGCGGCGAGCCCATGACTGGAGCGTTGCCGCCAGCCAACTGGAGCAGGTGTACGCCACCCTTTCGCCGCTCAATCAAAAGGAGCCCGCATGCGTGTAGGCCTGGATTACCGCACCGTCGGCACCTCACCGCAATCGGGCATCAGCCGCCAGGTGTATGCGCTGGAAAGCGCCCTGCGCAGCCTGCCGGACATCGAACTGGAGCGATTTACCGTCGCGCCCCTGGGCGATCAAACCCGGTTGCAGGCGCACTGCCCGGCCTGGGGCTGCGCGAAAACGGCGATGCACCAGCCACAGAATCGCCTGCGCTTCGAAGCCGGTTTTTTACCCCGCGCCCTGCGCGAACAGCACATCGATCTGTACATCAGCACCTTCAATATGGGCCTGCCGTTACCGCCCAAGCCTGAAGGGTTGCGCACCGTGGTGCTGCTGCACGACCTGTTTCAGATCACCCTGGACAACTACCACGCCAGCCGCCTGAAGGCGCTGGTGTACAAAACCACCGATCGCCTGTCGATTGCCTACGCGGTGCGCAGCGCCGACCGGGTGTGGACGCCCTCCCAGTACAGTGCCGACGAAACCGTGCGGTTATTTCCTCAGGCGGCGGGCAAGGTTCGCGTCCTGCCCAATCAGGTGGAGGGCTTCAATGAACCACCGGCGGACCTGTCCGCGCGCCAATTGCCCACAGGCTTCTGGCTGCTGGTCGGCACCCGTGAACTGCGCAAGAACGTGCCGTTCCTGGTGGATGCCTGGCAACGGGCGCGGCGCGACTCCCCCAGCGTGCCGGAACTGGTCCTGGTGGGCAGCCTTGAGCATTTGCCCGAAGCCCAGCGCCAACTGCCGGGGATTCATGCGTTGAGTGGCGTCTCCGACGCCGAATTGCAGGCGCTGTACCGCCAAGCGTCACGCGTGTGGCAACCGTCCTATGCGGAAGGTTTTGGTTTGCCGGTGATTGAAGCGCTGAGCGTCGGCACCCCGGTCGCCGTGGCCAGCGGCACCTCGCTGGACGAAATCACCCCGCCGTCGGCGCCGCGCTTTTCACCCACCGATGGCCCCGCGTTGGTCCAGTTGATGCTGAACCTGGGTGAGCGCGCCGATGAAGCCACGCCCGAACACCACCGCCGATGGGCCGACCGCTTTAACCAACACGCCTATCGCCGGCGCCTGGCCGAACTGATCGAGGAACTGAAATGAGACTCTCCCTGGCAAGCCTCGTCGCGATCCTCTTCGGCGTGCTGTTCGGTGTGGTCGCCCTGGCGCTGTCACCGGCCAAGGCGTTTCTCGCCGTGATCGGCCTGGCGGCAGCTGTGACCATCCTGCGCTTTCCCTTCTGGGGCTTGCTGCTGTTCGCCCTGGTCGCGACCTTCATGCCCTACTCCACGCTTAATCTGGGCATCCGCAGTACGGTGAGCGAAGCCATTCTTGCGCTGACCTGGGGCGCGGTGCTGTGGCACGGCTTTCTGTCGCGCCTGCCGGACGCGCCGCGCCTGGCGCTTCGCCCCACCGACCAGATGCTGCTGTGGCTAATGCTGTTCAGCGTGTTCCCGTTTATCGTCGGCCAGGTCAGCATCCACGCCGAAAGCAGCGGCGTGGCCAACTGGCTGCGTTGGTTGCTGAACCTCTCGGGAGTATTTCTCACGGCCAAGCTGCTGGTGGACTACAAACACCGCGAAAGCCTGGTGATCGCCCTGCTGCTGGGCACCCTGGCGATGCTGGTGATGTCGATTGCGGTGTTCGTGCGCACACGCTCCGGGGCGGGGATTGCGCCGATCCTGGCGCTGCTCAACTACGGCAACTTCGACACGTTGAAATTCGGCCTGGAAGCCATGTCGTCACGCATGGGCTCGCCGTGGATGCACCCGAATGCCATTGGCGGAATCATGGCGCTGCTGCTGCCGTTGGCGTTCTGCTACGGCATGACCGAACAAGGTTGGAAACGCGCACTGGGCCTGAGCGTAGCCTGCCTGGGCGCGGCGGCGTTGCTGTTGGCCAGCAGCCGCGGGGCGATGGTCAGCCTGGCGCTGGTGCTGATGTGGCTGGCCACGCGGCGCGTGCCTTACACCGGACGTCTACTGATGATCGGCGCGGCGTTGACCGTGGCGTTGGTGATGGCTTATCCGCCGCTGCAGGAACGCCTGGCGACCATTTTCTCCTCGAGCAACGCCAGTACCGAAGTGCGTTTCGACGAATACCGCATGTTCCCGCAGGCCGTGGCGGCGTACCCGTTCGGCATCGGTTTCAAGGTCGACCCGCCGGTACCGGGCACGCACTTGCTGGGGATCTCCAACCTGTGGCTGAACTTCATCTACAAGACCGGCGTCGTCGGCATGCTGTTGTTTATCGCAGTCACCGTGCGCTGGTGGCGTGAAGCCCGGCCGGAAAAGGGCCCGATCCGCCTGACCAAGGACAACGCGCTGTGGCTGGGCAGCACCGCCGGGATTCTGTCGGCGCTGGTCAGCGGTTTGTTTGACCACTACTTCAGCTTTGCCGTGGTGATGGTCGCGCTGTTCTGGCTGATGGTGGGGATTAACGTACTGGAGGCGCGGCGCTTGTTCCCGGCGCGCCTGCCCCAGGTCAAGGCGTTGGCGTTTCGCAAGCCGATGCTTGATGGCGCGCGGCCCTGATGCTGGGTTCTGCCGTATGGCTGACCGTGGCGACCCTGCTGGGCCTGTGCCTGGGGTTTGCGCGCGAGTGGTTGCTGGTGGCGGCCTGGGGCGCGGGGGAGCGCAGTGATGCGTTCCTGATCGCGCTGTTCTTGCCCGAGGCGCTGCGCATGTCGCTGGCCGGCGGTGTGTTGAGCGCCGCCGCGTTGCCGCTGTACCTGCAACGAAAGAACAGCGAACGCCTGGACTGGCTGGCCGTGTTGTTCCCGGCGTTGCTGTTGATTGCGCTGGTCACCAGTCTGCTGCTGATGCTATTGGCGCCGTGGCTGGTGCAACTGCTCGGCCCGGGGTTGGCGGCCAGCGCCACGGCCCTGGCCGGCAGCAATCTGCAGATCGTGGCGTGGTGCGTGCCGGGCCTGCTGCTGCATGCGCTGTTCAGTGTGCCCTTGCAGGCCAGCGAGCGCTTTGTGCTGGCGGGGTTGGGCTCGCTGCTGTTCAACCTGCCGCCGGTGGCGTACCTCGCCATGGCAGGCACCGCCAGCCAGCCGCATAGCCTCGCGCTGGCGTGCTTGGTCGGCAGTGGCTTGATGCCGTTGGCGCTGCTGCCGTCGCTCTGGCGCCTGGGCTGGCGGCCGTGGCGCGTGCAACTGTCCTTCGCGCCTTTGCGGGAGTTGGGCCAACGTATCGGCCCCTTGTTACTCAGCAATGGCGCCAGCCAGGGCCTGGCGTTGATCGAGCGCCTGGTGGCATCGCTGCTGGGGGAAGGCGCGGTGACCTGGGTCAACCTGGCGCGCAAGCTGATGAACCTGCCCTTGATTGCGCTGATGAGCCTCAATCAAGTGCTGCTGGGCATGATGAGCCGACGCCAGGGCGATGAACGCCTGGCCCTGCTCAAGCGCGGCCTGGAAACCGCCAGCGTGCTGACCTTGCCGGCCGGCGTCGGCCTGGTGGCGGCGGCGCCGAGCCTGGTCGCGCTGCTGCTGCCCGCACAATCGGCAGACTCGCCACTGCCGCTGTTGCTCGCCTGGTTTGCCGTGCCCCTGGTATTCGGTGCCTGGAACGCCCTGCTCGCGCGCTACGCCTACGCCGCCGGCGACACGCGCCAGCCGCTGCGCTGCGAACTGCTCGGCAGCCTGGTCAATGTGCTGCTGCTGGGCGTATTGCCGTTTGCGTTTGGCCTGGCCGGCATTCCACTGGCGGCGCTGGCGGGCGTGATCTGCACCGCGCTGCTGCTGATGCAGCGCCAGGCGTTGCTCGGCGCCCTGCCCTGGGCGCGGCAATGGCTGCTCAGTGCGGCGCTGTTGGGGCTGGCGGCGCTGGTGTTGTTTCGAATCGAAGACGTGTGGCTGCAAGTGGGGCTGAGCACCCTGGCAGGCGCCGTGGTGTTGCTGGGTATGGGGCTGTGGCTGACGCCGTGGCGCAAGGCGTGAATGATCGTTCGGGAAGACTCACATGAAGCATCGTTGGATTCAAATGGATATCGCCAAAGGCGTCGGTATTCTGATTATCGTGTACGGCCACAGTTGGTTTGTCGCCAACTCGCTGGATTTGCTGTACCCGATCCTGGCGTCGTTCGTGCTGCCGTTGTTCTTCTTTTTGTCCGGGGTGTTCTTCAAGCCCGAGCAGCCATTCGTGGAGATGGCGGTGCGCAAGGCCGATGGCCTGCTCAAGCCGTTCTTCTTCACCATGCTGGTGTATGTGATCGTGCGGGATGTGCTGCGCGGGCAACCGTTGCTGGGGGATATCGGCGGCGTGCTGTATGCCTCCGTGGACACCATCCCGTGGCAGGCGTTGTGGTTCTTGCCGCACTTCTGGGTGGCGATCCTGTTCAGTTGGTTGATGCTGCGGCTGATTCAGCGCCTGAAGCTGCCATTGCTGGCCGCTTGCCTGCTGATCGGCGCGCAACTGTTGCTCGGCATCTGGATGTTGAAATGGTTCTGGCAAGTGCCGGTCACCCTCGGCGAACAAACATGGGCGTTGCCCGGCCTGCCCTTCAGCCTCGACGTGACCCTGATCAGCAGTACCTATTTCATCTACGGCTATCTGCTGCGTGATTGGCTGCGCCGGCATGAAGGCTCGCTGCTGACCCTGCTGATTTCGCTGGTGCTGTTCGCCGCTGTGTTCCTCTACAGCCACGACACCATGGACCTGGCGCAGCGTCGCTACGACCACTGGTTGTGGACCAGCCTGCTGGCGGTGATCGGTGTGTACCTGTGCTGGGCGCTGGCGCGGGTGTTGATGGTGTCGCCCCTGCTGACGCGGGCGATGACCTACATCGGCCAATCCACCTTGATCCTGTTGATCTTCCACGGCGAGATCCAGCACAAGACCTTCGACCTGATGGAGCGCCTGGGTTTGCATCCGTTCATGGCCGCGTGCGTGGGTTTCGTGGTGGCGGTGGTGGTGCCGTTGCTGATCGGGGAAGTGATCAAGCGGGTGGCATTCCTGCGGTTTTTCTACTTTCCGTTTCCAGTGCGTAAAGCGCCAAAATCTTAAAGACGCCGCTGGCTGATGTAGGAGCGAGCTTGCTCGCGAAAAACACCCAGGCACCGCGCTCATTCTGGATAAACGTGGTGGCCCTGAGTTCTTCGCGAGCAAGCTCGCTCCTACAGGGCTATGAATTTCAATCGTCGAGGGGTTGTGGCGCCGGCTTGCTGCCGGGTTTGACCGGTTTGGCGCCCTTGGCCGGTGCAGGTGCAACGGGCGCAGGTTCCGGCGCCGCCGCCGCTTCTTTCTCGGCCATCGGCATCTGGTCGATGGCACTGAAGAACTCTTTGAGATCAAGGCTATCGGGCGGCACGGTCTTCTCGAGTTTCTTCTCGCCATCCTTGCCGATCAGGATCACCTTGGTGCCGCTGCCGACACCGAGCTTGAGCGCGCGGATCAGTGCATTGGTTTCAGGCGGGGTGAGCTTTTTACTGTCCTTGGGATCCTTGGCGAACTTCTCGCCCTCGGCGCCGATGCTGCCGAACTTCACGGTGTAGAACACCATGCTGCGCTCTTCGAAGGACTGCTTGATGGCAGGCTCTTCCAGTTGTTTCCTGAGCGTGGCCAACGTCGGGTTACCCGCATCGAGTTCCACCACCACCAGAGGGCGGGTTTTGCCCATCTCCAGCTTGAGCGGATTATCATCAGCAGCCAACAACGGCCCCGTAAAAGCCATCAAGGTAGCCAGGGTCAGCGACCGGATGAGCATGCGCACCTCCTTTGAATTCCATGCAGGGTTCTTGAGTTTCATGTCTGCGACAGTCAAATTCAAGGATGATTCCTACGCCACATTGAGAAGCGTAGGTCAGGATGCCCGCGCCGCAAGGGATTGGCGGGCGGCGGGGCATTGTTTCTTCTGATTACGAGACCTGCCACTGCGGCCAATGCCGGGCGAACACGGGCGCCACGACAGGGTCGGCATCCACGCGCTCCAGGGCGTCGGCAAAGCCCGGCGCCAGGCTGCGGAGCACCTCGCGGCCTTCGTCCCAGCGCGACACCGCCGCCGCCATGATGCCCAGTGCATTGGGTACGTTGTCGGGCGTAAACAGCTGGTCGGCAAACTGATCGGCGAACACCACCCAGGCCTGATGCAGATAACGCCGCGTGCCGGTGGTCAGTTGCGTTTGCAGGCTTTCACCGGCGTCGCCCAGCCAGCGTTGCGGATAGTCGATGATGCCGATGGCCGAATAGCAATTGGCCGCGATGTACAGCAGGCCGCGCAGGATCTGCGCGCGGTTGCCGGCCAGCAGGTTCGCGTCGGGAAACTCCAGGCCCAGGTGGATCAGGATGGCGGCGCTTTCGGTCAGCACCTGGCCATCGGGGGTGACCAGGGTGGGGATCTGTTTGAGCGGGTTGATGCGCGCGAGGGCTTCGCTGCCCTCGCCTTCATGCCAGGAGCTGGCATCCACGCGATGCCACGGCACGCCACAGCGCTGCAGGGCGATCTCGATCATGCAGGAGCCGGATTCGTCGGTGCCATAGAGTGTGTACATGGGCGTTCCTCCTAAGCTTCAGGTGTAACGGGGATTGTGGCCGATTGCCTAGAACAGGCCCATCTGCCCGCCCACCAGGGTGGCGAAATCATCGTTCACGAACGGCAGGATGGCGTCAGCCACGGGCTGCAATTGGCGCGTCACATAATGATCGTAGTCGATAGGTGCTTGCTGTACTTCCAACGGCTGCGGGCCATTGACGCTGATCACATAGCGAATCCAGCCGCCGCGCTGGTACTGGCGCGGGCGCCCGAGGCGGTCGTTGTATTCGTCGGCCAGGCGTGCGGCGCGCACATGGGGCGGGACGTTGCGTTCGTAGTCATGCAAGGGTCGGCGCAGGCGCTTGCGGTAGATCAACAGCTCGTCGAGTTCACCGCTCAAGGTACGGCGCACATAGTCGCGTACATAATCCTGATGGGGCTGGCGATGGAAGATGCGCCGGTAGAGCTCCTGCTGGAATTGCCGGGCCAGGGGCGACCAGTCACTGCGCACGGTTTCCAGGCCCTTGTAGACCATCTCTTCGCTGCCATCGGCGCGCACCACCAGGCCGGCGTAGCGCTTCTTGCTGCCCTCCTCCGCACCGCGAATGGTCGGCATCAGGAAGCGGCTGAAATGGGTTTCGTATTGCAGCTCCAAGGCGCTTTGCAAACGGTATTCCGTGTGCAGATGGCTGCGCCACCAGTCGTTGACGTGCTGCACCAGCGCCTGGCCGATGCGGCTGGCGTCCTCAAGAGAGTGGGCGCCGCCGAGCCAGACGAAAGTGGAGTCGGTGTCGCCGTAGATCACTTCATAACCCTGGGCCTCCACCAGCTCGCGGGTCTGGCGCATGATCTGATGCCCGCGCATTGTGATCGAGGACGCCAGCCGGGTATCGAAGAACCGGCAACCGCTGGAACCTAGCACTCCGTAGAAGGCGTTCATGATGATCTTCAGGGCTTGGGACAGCGGTGCATTGTGTTCGCGCTTGGCCACTTCGCGGCCTTCGGATACCCGCGTGACGATGGACGGCAGGCAATGCCGGGTGCGGGAGAAACGCGCACCGCGAAAGCCTTCCACCGAGTCGCTGTCGTCGGGATGCTTGAGGCCTTCGATCAAGCCCACCGGGTCGATCAGAAAGCTGCGGATAATCGACGGGTACAGGCTCTTGTAGTCCAGCACCAGCACCGACTCATACAGACCTGGGCGCGAGTCCATGACAAACCCGCCGGGGCTGGCCTGGGGCGGCTTGTCGCCGAGGTTCGGCGCGACAAAGCCCTGGCGGTGCATCAACGGCATGTAGAGGTGGGTGAACGCCGCGACGGAACCACCATTGCGGTCGGCAGGCAGCCCGGTGACGCTGGCGCGCTCGAGCAGGAACTTGAGCAGCTCGGTCTTCTCGAAAATCCGCGTGACCAACTCGCAGTCCTTGAGGTTGTAGCGCGCCAGGGCGGGCTTGTCCTCGGCGAACATGCGGTTGATTTCGTCCATGCGCTGGTACGGCGTGGAGATGTCCTTGCCTTCACCCAGCAGGGTTTGCGCGACATTTTCCAGGCTGAACGACTCGAAACTCCACGTAGCTGAACGCAGGGCTTCGATGCCGTCGATGATCAACCGGCCCGCTGCCGCAGCGAAGTAATGATTGCGGCTGCCATGCTCGCGCCAGGCCATGGCTTCACCGCCCCGCCCCAGCAGCAGCGGCACATTCAGGCGCTGGGCATGTTCGTGGAGCACGCGCAGGTCGAACTGCACCACATTCCAACCGATGATCGCATCCGGATCGTGGGTGGCCAGCCATTGGTTGAGGCGTTCGAGCAGTTGGGCGCGGGTGTCGCAATAGTCGAGCTTGAAGTCCACCGCGCAGGCTTTGTTGGGCGGACCGAGCATGTACACCTGGCGCTCGCCACACCCTTCGAGCGCGATGGAATAAAGATCGCCCTGGGCGGTGGTTTCAATATCGAGGGATACCAGTTTCAGGGTCGGTCGGTAATCGGCAGCGGGCTTCATCTGCGCATCAAGCAACGTGCCGCTGGCATCCGGCGTACCGCCGAACCACACCGGCGCAGTGATGAACCGTTCCATCATGTAGCGCTCGGGTGGGCGCACATCGCCTTCGTAGACATCCACCCCGGCAGCGCGCAGGCGCTTTTCGATATCCATTATCTGGCGGTGCTGCCGGGCGTAGAGACCCAGGACCGGTCGATGATGGAAGTCGCACAACTGCAACCCACGCAATTCGATATCGCGCTCGCCCTTGAGCAGCCAGTCCAGCGGCTTGCGATGGGCTTCGGGAATGAACACCACCGAGGTTTGCACGGGTAGGCGAACACACCGTGGCCCTTGGTCGGTCGCCAACCAGAAGCTGACCTCCGTCCCCGCCGGGGTGTCGCGCCAATGCCGGGTCAGGACAAACCCCTGCTGTAAATCCACCGTACCGCACCTCAGGAATCGCTTTCAGGGCGTGATTCTACGCGGCATCCGGGCAAACGCGGCAGGTTAACTGTGATCTCAAAAACGTGGGTGCCCGTTCGCGTCAGGCTCGCCGGGCCTTGTCCAGATAGTTTTCGATATTGCCCATCTGCTCGTCCCAGCCACGGGAATTCATCTTGAACGCTTTCTGGCGCCTGGCCTGGGGCACCTTGTCGAAACCGGACTCGACCACCCGCAACAGAATGCCCGGCGCGCGGTCCTCGATGGTGAACTCCACCAGCGTCGGGGTTTCCTGGTCATAGTCGACGTCTTTCTCTACCGCGAAGGGATGCCACCAGAAGGAAAACAGGGTTTGCGGCAAAATACGTTCGATCCTGGCCTTCCACACGACATGTTCGTAGCCTGGATAGGTGATCGGCGCTTCGATGGGTTCTCCGGCAACAAAGGTTTTTCCCTTGAGGGCAATACCGAACCACTCGCCAAATTGCTCGGCGTTCGTAAGCGCTTCCCAGACGTGTTTACGCGATGCGTTGAGCAGGACTTTCCGTTCGATGCGATCTAATACGTGCATAAGTCACCTCCTCCATTGAACACTAGGCGACATCGACCAATGCGCAACCTTTGGTTATGCGCAATGATGACGACCCCATCCTTGACCTGGCCATAAGTTATGACTGAACCGTTGAATGGAAGTTGCTTGTGTAAAGGGGTGTGCTATCGGGTGGAGCGTTTGGACATGCCCATCAGTCACTGCCATTGCGGCAGCTGTCGCAAGGCGCATGCGGCAGCCTTTGTCGCCACGGCCGGGGTGAGGCGCGAGCACTTTCGCTGGACGCACGGTGAAGAATTGCTGTCATCGTTTGAGTCATCGCCAGGCAAACGGCGCCATTTCTGTTCACGCTGTGGCTCGCATTTGATCGCCGAGCGCGCGCACCAGCCCCACGTCATCGTGCGGGTGGCGACGCTGGACGATGATCCGGGCGCCAGGCCCACCGCGCATATCTGGACAGTCCATGATGTGCCCTGGCTCGCTTATGACGACATAGAGCGCTGGGGCGAATGGCAGGTGTGATTTAAACGTGCGGATCGCCGGGCGCTTTGGCCGGCGTCGCATATTGCGGCTTCAGGTGACCCTCCTGGTCGAGCAGCCAGGCATCCATGATCTGTCGCACCACCGGGCCTGCTACACGGCCACCGGCCTCACCGTTTTCAATCATCACTGAAATCACGATCTTGGGGTGTTCGGCTGGCGCAAAGCCGACAAACAAGGCGTTGTCGCGGTGACGCTCCAGGGTCTTGTTGCGGTTGTAGCGCTCCCCCTGCTTGATCGCCACCACCTGCGCGGTACCGCTCTTGCCGGCGATGCGATATTGGGCACCCTGCGCTGCGGCCCGAGCGATACCGCGCGGGTCATGCATTACCAATTGCATGCCGTGGTTGACCTGTTCCCAATCACGCGGATCCTTGAGCACTACGTTGGGCATCGGATTCTCATCCACCGGAGGCACGCCGTTGATGGTCTTGGCCAGGTGCGGGCGGTTCCATACACCCTTATTGGCGATCAGCGCAGTGGCTTGGGCCAGTTGCAGCGGCGTGACTTGCATATAACCCTGGCCGATACCCAAGATCACGGTTTCGCCCGGGAACCAGGGCTGGCGACGTGTCGCGCGCTTCCAGGCCTGGGAAGGCATCAGGCCGGCGGACTCTTCGAACATGTCCAGGGACACCTTCTGACCCAGGCCGAATTCGGCCAGGTAATCATGCAGCCGATCGATGCCGAGCTTGTGGGCCAGGTCATAGAAGTAGGTGTCATTGGAACGCATGATGGCGGCGTCCATGTCTACCCAGCCGTCGCCACTGTGGTTCCAGTTGCGGTATTTGTGATCGAAGTCCGGCAACTGGTAGTAACCGGGATCAAACACGCGGGTTTGCGGGGTGACAACGCCGCTGTCGAGCCCGGCGATGGCCACTTCAGGCTTGATGGTTGAGCCGGGCGCATACAGCCCGCGCAGCACGCGGTTGAACAGCGGGCGATCGATGGAATCATGCAGCGCGGCATATTCCTTGAAGCTGATACCGGTGACGAACAGGTTCGGGTCGAAACTCGGTTTGCTGACCATGGCCAGCACTTCACCGGTTTGCGGGTCCAGGGCAACCACCGAGCCACGGCGGTCACCCAGGGCTTCTTCGGCGGCTTCCTGGAGCTTGACGTCGAGGCTCAGGACAATGTTTTTGCCTGGGATAGGGTCAGTGTGCTTGAGCACGCGCAATACCCGTCCTTGGGCGTTGGTTTCGACTTCTTCATAACCCACGTGGCCATGCAGTTCAGATTCGTAGAAGCGTTCGATACCGGTTTTACCAATAGACTGGGTGCCGCGGTATTCCACCGAATCGAGGGCCTTGGATTCTTTCTCATTGATTCGTCCAACGTAGCCGATAGAGTGAGCGAAGTGCGCACCCAACGGGTAGTGGCGGACGAACTGAGGTTCAACGTCTACACCCGGTAGACGGAACTCGTTGACGGCCAGAACGGCAATCTGCTCTTCGGTCAGCTCGTAGAACAGCGTGACAGGGACGAACGGATGGCGGGCCTGCTTGAGCGCTTTGTCGAACACGGCACGATCTTCGGCGGGCAGGTGCAACAGACTGACGATCGCGTCCAACTCACCCTTGAGGTCGGTGGTGCGTTCGCGGGTTATGGTCAGGTTGTAGCTGGGTCGGTTGTCAGCCAGGACCACACCGTTGCGGTCATAGATCAAGCCGCGCGTAGGGGTGATGGGCAGCACGTGAACGCGATTGTTTTCAGAAATGGTGGCGTGATAGTCGTATTGCACGACCTGCAGGAAGTACATGCGCCCCACCAGGGCGCAGGTGATGCCAATCACCAGGAGTGCACAGGCGAGCAAACGTTTGTTGACCAGACGGTGTTCTTTTTCGTGGTCCTTGATGGGTATCGGTTCAGGCATTTCTACAGCATCTCGTTGAAAAAGGTCGACGCCGCGTCCTGCGGATAAGGGTCAGTCCTTGTGAAAATGTGCTGCACCATACCAAAAATGCAGAAACACTTTGCATCGATTTCCCTTAACGGCGGGTTATTTCATCATTGAGAAAGTGAGGCAAGGGCGGCGAACGCGCTGTGATGGTGCACATTGGGAGAGCCGTCGCACTTTTCGACCGCCCAAAACAAAACCCCATCTGCTTTCGCAAATGGGGTTTCGGAATTTAATCTTGACGATGACCTACTCTCACATGGGGAAACCCCACACTACCATCGGCGATGCATCGTTTCACTACTGAGTTCGGGATGGGATCAGGTGGTTCCAATGCTCTATGGTCGTCAAGAAATTCGGGTACTGAGTCGTGACCAGATGGCCTCGCTTCAGCAAATTGGGTATGGGATAGAAGTCGGTGTTTTGTGAGCCTCGAACTTTCGGTTCATTGCGTCTTCACACACCGCAATCTGGCCTCTTTCGTCTTTCAACTAGGAGCAACAAATTGCTTGGGTGTTATATGGTCAAGCCTCACGGGCAATTAGTATTGGTTAGCTCAACGCCTCACAGCGCTTACACACCCAACCTATCAACGTCGTAGTCTTCGACGGCCCTTCAGGGGACTCAAGGTCCCAGTGAGATCTCATCTTGAGGCTAGTTTCCCGCTTAGATGCTTTCAGCGGTTATCTATTCCGAACATAGCTACCCGGCAATGCCACTGGCGTGACAACCGGAACACCAGAGGTTCGTCCACTCCGGTCCTCTCGTACTAGGAGCAGCCCCTCTCAAATCTCAAACGTCCACGGCAGATAGGGACCGAACTGTCTCACGACGTTCTAAACCCAGCTCGCGTACCACTTTAAATGGCGAACAGCCATACCCTTGGGACCGGCTTCAGCCCCAGGATGTGATGAGCCGACATCGAGGTGCCAAACACCGCCGTCGATATGAACTCTTGGGCGGTATCAGCCTGTTATCCCCGGAGTACCTTTTATCCGTTGAGCGATGGCCCTTCCATACAGAACCACCGGATCACTAAGACCTACTTTCGTACCTGCTCGACGTGTCTGTCTCGCAGTCAAGCGCGCTTTTGCCTTTATACTCTACGACCGATTTCCGACCGGTCTGAGCGCACCTTCGTACTCCTCCGTTACTCTTTAGGAGGAGACCGCCCCAGTCAAACTACCCACCATACACTGTCCTCGATCCGGATAACGGACCTGAGTTAGAACCTCAAAGTTGCCAGGGTGGTATTTCAAGGTTGGCTCCACGCGAACTGGCGTCCACGCTTCAAAGCCTCCCACCTATCCTACACAAGCAAATTCAAAGTCCAGTGCAAAGCTATAGTAAAGGTTCACGGGGTCTTTCCGTCTAGCCGCGGATACACTGCATCTTCACAGCGATTTCAATTTCACTGAGTCTCGGGTGGAGACAGCGCCGCCATCGTTACGCCATTCGTGCAGGTCGGAACTTACCCGACAAGGAATTTCGCTACCTTAGGACCGTTATAGTTACGGCCGCCGTTTACCGGGGCTTCGATCAAGAGCTTCGCGTTAGCTAACCCCATCAATTAACCTTCCGGCACCGGGCAGGCGTCACACCCTATACGTCCACTTTCGTGTTTGCAGAGTGCTGTGTTTTTAATAAACAGTCGCAGCGGCCTGGTATCTTCGACCGGCATGAGCTTACGGAGCAAGTCCTTCACCCTCACCGGCGCACCTTCTCCCGAAGTTACGGTGCCATTTTGCCTAGTTCCTTCACCCGAGTTCTCTCAAGCGCCTTGGTATTCTCTACCCAACCACCTGTGTCGGTTTGGGGTACGGTTCCTGGTTACCTGAAGCTTAGAAGCTTTTCTTGGAAGCATGGCATCAACCACTTCGTCGTCTAAAAGACAACTCGTCATCAGCTCTCGGCCTTAGAATCCCGGATTTACCTAAGATTCCAGCCTACCACCTTAAACTTGGACAACCAACGCCAAGCTGGCCTAGCCTTCTCCGTCCCTCCATCGCAATAACCAGAAGTACAGGAATATTAACCTGTTTTCCATCGACTACGCTTTTCAGCCTCGCCTTAGGGACCGACTAACCCTGCGTCGATTAACGTTGCGCAGGAAACCTTGGTCTTTCGGCGTGGGTGTTTTTCACACCCATTGTCGTTACTCATGTCAGCATTCGCACTTCTGATACCTCCAGCAAGCTTCTCAACTCACCTTCACAGGCTTACAGAACGCTCCTCTACCGCATCACTTACGTGATACCCGTAGCTTCGGTGTATGGTTTGAGCCCCGTTACATCTTCCGCGCAGGCCGACTCGACTAGTGAGCTATTACGCTTTCTTTAAAGGGTGGCTGCTTCTAAGCCAACCTCCTAGCTGTCTAAGCCTTCCCACATCGTTTCCCACTTAACCATAACTTTGGGACCTTAGCTGACGGTCTGGGTTGTTTCCCTTTTCACGACGGACGTTAGCACCCGCCGTGTGTCTCCCATGCTCGGCACTTGTAGGTATTCGGAGTTTGCATCGGTTTGGTAAGTCGGGATGACCCCCTAGCCGAAACAGTGCTCTACCCCCTACAGTGATACATGAGGCGCTACCTAAATAGCTTTCGAGGAGAACCAGCTATCTCCGAGCTTGATTAGCCTTTCACTCCGATCCACAGGTCATCCGCTAACTTTTCAACGGTAGTCGGTTCGGTCCTCCAGTTAGTGTTACCCAACCTTCAACCTGCCCATGGATAGATCGCCCGGTTTCGGGTCTATTCCCAGCGACTAGACGCCCTATTAAGACTCGCTTTCGCTACGCCTCCCCTATTCGGTTAAGCTCGCCACTGAAAATAAGTCGCTGACCCATTATACAAAAGGTACGCAGTCACCCAACAAAGTAGGCTCCCACTGCTTGTACGCATACGGTTTCAGGATCTATTTCACTCCCCTCTCCGGGGTTCTTTTCGCCTTTCCCTCACGGTACTAGTTCACTATCGGTCAGTCAGTAGTATTTAGCCTTGGAGGATGGTCCCCCATATTCAGACAAAGTTTCTCGTGCTCCGTCCTACTCGATTTCATGACTAAGAGATTTTCGCGTACAGGGCTATCACCCACTATGGCCGCACTTTCCAGAGCGTTCCGCTAATCTCAAAGCCACTTAAGGGCTAGTCCCCGTTCGCTCGCCACTACTAAGGGAATCTCGGTTGATTTCTTTTCCTCAGGGTACTTAGATGTTTCAGTTCCCCTGGTTCGCTCCATACACCTATGTATTCAGTGTAAGGTAACCATCTTATGATGGCTGGGTTCCCCCATTCAGACATCTCCGGATCAAAGTCTGTTTGCCGACTCCCCGAAGCTTTTCGCAGGCTACCACGTCTTTCATCGCCTCTGACTGCCAAGGCATCCACCGTATGCGCTTCTTCACTTGACCATATAACCCCAAGCAATCTGGTTATACTGTGAAGACAACATTCGCCGAAAATTCGATCATACTCAATTAAGAGCGACTCACAAATTTTACCTTAGCCTGAGCCGTTACCAGTGAAAGTAACGTCCAGTCTATCTTTCTATCACATACCCAAATTTTTAAAGAACGAACTAGTCAAAGACTAGAAATCAACATTCACCATCACAACGATGGAATGCTCATTTCTAAGCTTTCTACAAACAGAAGCAGTAGTGGTGGAGCCAAACGGGATCGAACCGTTGACCTCCTGCGTGCAAGGCAGGCGCTCTCCCAGCTGAGCTATGGCCCCGTATTTCTACAGGCGTTTCCCACACAAAATTGGTGGGTCTGGGCAGATTCGAACTGCCGACCTCACCCTTATCAGGGGTGCGCTCTAACCAACTGAGCTACAGACCCAATTTCGAGCTGCTAAGGCCGACCTCACCCTGCTCTTTACCACAAAGCATGGGGTGCGCTCTAACCAACTAAGCTACAACCCTTTGGGCTGCTTCTTTTCGTCTTCTTCAATGAATCAAGCAATTCGTGTGGGAGCTCATGAAGCAGCTGATGCCGTCGATTAAGGAGGTGATCCAGCCGCAGGTTCCCCTACGGCTACCTTGTTACGACTTCACCCCAGTCATGAATCACACCGTGGTAACCGTCCTCCCGAAGGTTAGACTAGCTACTTCTGGTGCAACCCACTCCCATGGTGTGACGGGCGGTGTGTACAAGGCCCGGGAACGTATTCACCGCGACATTCTGATTCGCGATTACTAGCGATTCCGACTTCACGCAGTCGAGTTGCAGACTGCGATCCGGACTACGATCGGTTTTCTGGGATTAGCTCCACCTCGCGGCTTGGCAACCCTCTGTACCGACCATTGTAGCACGTGTGTAGCCCAGGCCGTAAGGGCCATGATGACTTGACGTCATCCCCACCTTCCTCCGGTTTGTCACCGGCAGTCTCCTTAGAGTGCCCACCATGACGTGCTGGTAACTAAGGACAAGGGTTGCGCTCGTTACGGGACTTAACCCAACATCTCACGACACGAGCTGACGACAGCCATGCAGCACCTGTCTCAATGTTCCCGAAGGCACCAATCCATCTCTGGAAAGTTCATTGGATGTCAAGGCCTGGTAAGGTTCTTCGCGTTGCTTCGAATTAAACCACATGCTCCACCGCTTGTGCGGGCCCCCGTCAATTCATTTGAGTTTTAACCTTGCGGCCGTACTCCCCAGGCGGTCAACTTAATGCGTTAGCTGCGCCACTAAGAGCTCAAGGCTCCCAACGGCTAGTTGACATCGTTTACGGCGTGGACTACCAGGGTATCTAATCCTGTTTGCTCCCCACGCTTTCGCACCTCAGTGTCAGTGTTGGTCCAGGTGGTCGCCTTCGCCACTGGTGTTCCTTCCTATATCTACGCATTTCACCGCTACACAGGAAATTCCACCACCCTCTACCACACTCTAGTCAGTCAGTTTTGAATGCAGTTCCCAGGTTGAGCCCGGGGATTTCACATCCAACTTAACAAACCACCTACGCGCGCTTTACGCCCAGTAATTCCGATTAACGCTTGCACCCTCTGTATTACCGCGGCTGCTGGCACAGAGTTAGCCGGTGCTTATTCTGTCGGTAACGTCAAAACAATCACGTATTAGGTAACTGCCCTTCCTCCCAACTTAAAGTGCTTTACAATCCGAAGACCTTCTTCACACACGCGGCATGGCTGGATCAGGCTTTCGCCCATTGTCCAATATTCCCCACTGCTGCCTCCCGTAGGAGTCTGGACCGTGTCTCAGTTCCAGTGTGACTGATCATCCTCTCAGACCAGTTACGGATCGTCGCCTTGGTGAGCCATTACCTCACCAACTAGCTAATCCGACCTAGGCTCATCTGATAGCGCAAGGCCCGAAGGTCCCCTGCTTTCTCCCGTAGGACGTATGCGGTATTAGCGTCCGTTTCCGAACGTTATCCCCCACTACCAGGCAGATTCCTAGGCATTACTCACCCGTCCGCCGCTCTCAAGAGAAGCAAGCTTCTCTCTACCGCTCGACTTGCATGTGTTAGGCCTGCCGCCAGCGTTCAATCTGAGCCATGATCAAACTCTTCAGTTCAAACATCTTTGGGTTTTTAAGAAACCCTAAACTTGGCTCAGCAATCGTTGGTTACATCTTTGATTTCTCGCGGAGTAACTTGTGATGCTGATAATCTTGTTGACTATCAGTCTGACTCCACAAGCACCCACACGAATTGCTTGATTCAGTTGTTAAAGAGCGGTTGGTTAAGAGCTATTCGTCTCAACCGAGGCGCGCATTCTACAGCAGCCTCATTTGCTGTCAAGCGGTTATTTTCAGAAGTTTTCGAAGATTTCTTCAACAACTTCAACCACTTGCGCTTGCGATCTCTCGTAAGCGGGAGGCGAATTCTACAGCGTTACACGCTGCTGTCAACACCTCTTTTTCAACTTCCTTTTGGCTTCGATGGACTGAAGCAACCTGCTGCCGAAAACTACTTAACTCATTGTTTACCAAGGAGTTTTCCGTTTCGACTGCGCCGGAAGTGGGGCGAATTATAGGCGCACAGAATCTGCCGTCAA
The DNA here is from genome assembly GCF_003852275.1 of Pseudomonas sp. R4-39-08. Classification (NCBI taxonomy): domain Bacteria; kingdom Pseudomonadati; phylum Pseudomonadota; class Gammaproteobacteria; order Pseudomonadales; family Pseudomonadaceae; genus Pseudomonas; species Pseudomonas sp. R4-39-08. Next base: position 1,968,470 of record NZ_CP027733.1, on the reverse strand, counting down.
TGTTTAATTTGGATTTCCTATCAATCAGCCTGAAATCCTTTAAATCCTCTGCACTTGAGCAGTATATTGCGCAGTGCGTGCCCGTTAAGCGCATCAGCGCTCTGCCCTTTATATGAAAGACTTCGGACGAAAACCTTCAATGACCACCCCACCCCGCAGCCTGGCCTCCATACTGTTCCCTGTTGGCCTGCTGTTAATAGCGATGGCATCCATCCAGTCCGGCGCCTCGCTGGCCAAAAGCATGTTCCCTGTCATCGGCGCGCAAGGTACCACCACCCTGCGCTTGATTTTCGCCAGCGTGATCATGCTGCTTCTATTACGCCCATGGCGCGCCAAGCTGACGGCCAAGTCCCTGCGCACGGTAGTTGTCTACGGCATGGCGCTAGGCGGCATGAATTTTCTCTTTTATATGTCGTTGCGCACCGTGCCCCTGGGTATTGCGGTAGCGCTGGAATTCACCGGCCCGCTCGCCGTCGCCCTGTATGCATCGCGCCGGGCAGTGGACTTCTTGTGGATCGCGCTCGCAGTCGTCGGTTTACTCCTGCTGATACCGTCGGGCGAAACCAGCAGTGGCATCGACGCGATCGGTGCCGCCTATGCTCTCGGCGCTGGTGTCTGCTGGGCGCTTTATATTCTGTTCGGCCAAAAGGCAGGTAACGATAACGGTGTGCAGACCGCCGCGCTCGGCGTCATGATTGCCGCTTTGTTCGTCGCGCCAATCGGCATCGTGCACGCGGGTACCGCGCTGCTGACTCCCGCCTTGATCCCCATCGCCATCGGTGTCGCCATTTTATCGACAGCGCTGCCTTACACACTGGAAATGGTCGCGCTCACTCGCCTGCCCGCCCGTACTTTCGGCACCCTGATGAGCGTCGAGCCGGCGTTCGGCGCCCTCTCCGGGCTGTTCTTCCTGCATGAACACCTGACGCTCGCGCAATGGCTGGCGATCACCTGCATCATTCTGGCCTCCGTCGGCGCCACACTGACAATGCGCAACGAATCCAAACCGCTGGTGCCCGCCGACTGACCTCTTTAAAAGGCAGCTCTGGTATTTACCGCTCATTTAGGCCATGTTTAGGCCGTAAACGAAGGTCTTTCATGGAGAAATTCGACACGGACAGCATGAACGCTACGCTCGAGAGCGAGTAAAGGCCGGCTTCGTTTCTTTTGCGAAGCGGCTATTTAAGGATGGGAATGAAACGAATTTTGATACTGTTGCTGGTCGTAGGCATTGCCGGCTGTGCCGCGACCACGAAAACAGAAGTGAAGCGAGGCAAGAAAGGGCTGCATATCAACTGCTCGGGCCTGTCCTCCTCCTGGGATAAGTGCTACACCAGTGCGGCCGATTCCTGCGGCGCCAAGGGCTATCGGGTGATCGCCAAATCCGGCGATAACGCCGAAGAACCCGGCGATTACCCCTTCGGCCTCAACCCTGCCGGCTACACCAGTCGCAGCATGATCGTCATTTGCAAGTAGACGCCTGAGCGCTGTCTTGATCGCTCGCGATCAAAACAGCACAGCGCGAAGCCGTCAGTCAGCCCGCGATCAAATCGCCGCTGTGCGCACCTGTAACCACGTGAGCGCCTCGCCACTGAGTAACGGGCTCAGGCGTTCACGCACCTGGGCGTGATAAGCGTTGAACCACTCGCGCTCATCCGCCGTGAGCAAGGAAGGCTCCAGGCAACGGGTGTCGATCGGGCACAAGGTCAGGGTTTCGAATCTGAGGAACTCACCAAATTCGGTGGTCCCCGCTTCACGGTTCAACACCAGGTTTTCGATGCGCACGCCCCAACGTCCAGGGCGGTAGGTGCCCGGCTCAATCGACGTGATCATGCCCGGCTGCATCGCCGTTTGCGGTGCAGCTGCAGCCTGGTAAGCGATCACCTGCGGGCCTTCGTGTACGTTGAGGAAATACCCTACACCGTGACCCGTACCGTGGCCGTAATCCACGCCCTCGGCCCAGATCGGCGCACGCGCGATGGCGTCCAGCAACGGCGACAGGATGCCTTTGGGGAATTGAGCGCGGGACAAGGCAATCACGCCCTTGAGCACCCGCGTGCAATCGCGTTTCTGCTCTGCGCTCGGCGTACCGATGGGCACCATACGCGTGATATCCGTGGTACCGCCCAGGTACTGGCCGCCGGAATCGATCAGCAATAAGCCATCGCCTTCGATCACGGCATGCTCTTCTGGCGTGGCGTGGTAATGCGGCATCGCGCCATTGGCATTGAAGGCAGCAATGGTGTTGAAACTCAGCGACACATACCCCGGACGGCGGGCACGCGCTGCCGTCAGATGCTCATCGATAGTCAGTTCAGTGATGCGTTCACGTCCCAGGGCCGATTCCAGCCAGGCGAAAAATTCGCACAAGGCGGCGCCATCCTGTTCCATGGCCTGACGAATATGTTCGGCATCGGCCAGGCTTTTGCGCGACTTGGCCAGCGTGGTGGGGTTCAAGCCTTCCACCCGTTTCACGCCGGCGTCGAGGTGCTCCAGTAAACCGGCCGTCACGCGGGCCGGATCAATCTGCAGGCTTGCTCCGGACGGTACGGCTCGCAGCGCATCAGCCACATCACTGTAGTCGCGCACGCTCACGCCATCGCGCTCAAGCGCAGCGCGCAACTCGGCATCGACCTTGCTCAGCGCCACGAACAAGGTGGCCTGCTGTTGATTGATCAGGGCAAAGGATACGAACACTGGGTTGAACGATACATCGCCACCGCGCAGGTTGAACAACCAGGCGATGTCATCCAGGGTCGCGATGAAATGCCAGTCAGCGCTTTTTTCTTTCAGGCTGGCGCGCAGGGCCGCGAGTTTTTCGCTGCGGCTGAGGGTAGCCTGCGGCGGCAGGTGCTGATAGATCGGCTGGTTCGGCAGCGCCGGGCGGTCGTGCCAGACGGCATTGAGCAGATCGATGTCCGTACGCAAGCGCGCGCCACGCTGTGCCAGCTTGTCACCCAGGGTGCGCGCCGAGGCCACGGCCATTACCGCGCCATCCACCGCCACAACGCCGCCTTCCGGGGTTTGTTCAGCCAACCATTCCAGCGGTCCGGGCTGGCCCGGTTGCAGTTTCACCAGTTCGATGCCGCTGCCCTTGAGCTCCTTGCTCGCCTGTTCCCAGTAGCGGCTGTCGGCCCACACCCCGGCAAACTCCGCAGTGACGATCAGCGTCCCCACCGAACCATGGAACCCGGACAACCATTGACGCCCCTGCCAGTATCCGGGCAGGTACTCGGACAAATGCGGGTCCGCAGACGGTACCAGCAGGGCATGAATCCCCTCTCGGCTCATCAGCTCACGGGTTTGCGCCAGGCGCTGGGGAACCGTTCCATGGGTCAAAGGCTGCGTAGTCATTGTGTCTCCTGCTAACCGCTAATAATTGTTATGCACTGCGAATGAAGTTTCAGACGGCCCAGAACGCCGGTGCGCTGGCCAGTGCCGACTTGATCAGTTGTACCGCTTCGTCGATATCCCGCTCGGTGGTAAACCGGCCCAGGCTCAGGCGAATGGTACGGCCGGCGCTGCGAGCGTCATGCCCCAGGGCCAGAAGCACATGGGACGGCGCGTTGCTGGCCGAATTGCACGCTGAAGTCGCCGAAAAGGCAATCCCTGCACTCAACGCACCCGCGTTGAATTCACCTTCATTGAACGTAAGGCTAAGGGTATGGGGGATTCGCTGTGTCGGGCTGCCGTTGAGGCGCACACCCGCGATCGACCCCAATTGATCCAGCAGACGCTGACGCAAGGCTACGATCTGTGCCTTCTCCTCGGCGAAAGACGCTGCTGCCAGGGCGAACGCCGTGCCCATGCCCGCAATCTGGTGAGTGGCCAGGGTACCCGAACGCAAGCCGCCCTCATGCCCGCCACCATGAATCTGCGCCAACACCTTCTGCTGCGCACGCGGTCCTACATACAACGCGCCGATGCCCTTCGGACCGTAAAGCTTGTGCGCGGAAAACGACATCAGATCCACCGGCCACTGCGCCAGGTCGATGGCCACCTTGCCCGCCCCTTGCGCCGCGTCCACGTGAAACAACGCCCCGTGCTCGCGCACCCGTGCGCCGATAGCCGGGATGTCGTTCAACGTGCCCAGCTCGTTATTGACCAGCATCAGCGAGACCAGAAAGGTGTCTTCACGCAGTGCTTCACTGACCGCCTCGACACTGATCAAGCCATCGGCATCAGGCACCAGATACGTCACCGCCACCCCGGCTTCCTGCAATTGGCGCGCGGTGTCGAGTGTGGCCTTGTGCTCGATCTGGCTGGTGATGATATGCCCGCCCGCCACGCCACGCGCCTGGGCCACGCCCTTGAGTGCAAGGTTGTTGGACTCGGTGGCGCCGGAGGTCCAGACGATCTGCTCGGGCTGGGCGCCAACCAGTTCGGCCACCTGGCGACGCGCCTGCTCGACCGTTTGCCGGGCCGCTTGGCCGAACGCGTGGGAACTGGACGCCGGGTTACCGAAATTGGCATTGAAACCCAGACACTCAACCATCACCTGGATGACCCGCTCATCCACCGGCGTGGTGGCGGCGTAGTCGAAATACAACGGACGTTTATTCATGATGTTAAAAACTCGCAGAGCGTGTTCCCGAGAACAGTGTCGCGGGGGGCATCGAACAGAACAGAGGTCGTCAGGTTTAACTGATCGGATGCCGTTATAGAAGGACCACTTTATGAAAATGTGCGTAGGAACGCTCCTGAAATTCAGCTTAACAGGCTGAAGTCACGCCATGGAAAACAAAAAACCCGAGTTTCCTTACGGGAACACTCGGGTTCTTCACCGCAACAGCGCCGCTCAACTGGGGCGATCCTTCAAGGCTACGTTGCGCTCGGCGTTCATCTCGCCCTGATGATCAAAACCAAAGGTTTTTTGTGGCTGGCCGGTCAATGCCGCCCGCTGCTGTTGATAGTCATCGAAGGACAATCCGCGGCGGCTCAGCGCTTCCAACGCCAGCTGTCTGGTTTCCTGTTCCGTGTAAGGACGCAATTCAGGCGCCGGATGGGTTGCACATCCAGCGAGGACAGCGGTGACAAGCATCAGCGAAACAGCGAGTAAACGGTTCATGGCGGTAGCCCTGCGAAGGAGGTGTCGAGTCAATGAACACAGGCTACTCCCGCACCTGCCCAGGGAAAAATCACCGTCCTCGATAGTGGCTATCAACCGTTGCGGCAGTCTCAATAGGCACAGCCATATATTCTTTTAAGATCTATAAATATGTAAATCGATTAATTTACGGAATATAAGAATCCCTCTATAAACACCGCAATGCTGCCGCCCACGCCCCAGCGTGCAGGCCACAGCACTACTCAAAGCCCGCTGGATTACAAATTCCACGCATTGCATGACTGGGCGCTGAACCCGGCCCTGCCGATTCCCACGTTCTATTTCTGAGAGAGGTGCCCATGCAGCTGTTGACCCTCCCACCCTCGCCTGCCCTCGCGACCTCGATCCGTGCCACGGCCCAGGTGTTCGAAGACCCGAAATCCCAGGCCCTGCTCGACCATATCCAGCAAGTGGCGCCCAGCGAAGCCAGCGTGCTGATCATCGGCGAAACCGGCACCGGTAAAGAACTGGTGGCACGGCATATCCACAACCTCAGCGCGCGGCGCAACCGACCCTTCGTGGCGGTGAACTGCGGGGCGTTCTCTGAATCCCTCGTCGAAGCCGAGCTGTTCGGCCACGAAAAAGGTGCCTTTACCGGCGCCCTCAGCGCCAAGGCGGGCTGGTTCGAAGAGGCGGACGGCGGCACCTTGTTCCTCGACGAAATCGGCGATCTGCCCATGGCCATTCAGGTCAAGCTGCTGCGCGTGCTGCAGGAGCGCGAAGTGGTGCGCCTGGGCTCGCGCAAGAGCATTCCGATCAACGTCCGGGTACTGGCGGCAACCAACGTGCAACTGGAAAAGGCCATCAATGCCGGGCACTTCCGCGAAGATCTCTACTACCGTCTCGACGTGGTCAGCCTGGAGCTGAGCCCCCTGCGCGAGCGTCCCGGCGATATTCTGCCACTGACCCGACACTTCATCGAAGCCTACAGCCAGCGCCTGGGCTACGGTCCGATCACCATCAGCCGTGAGGCCGAGCAAAAACTGCGCAGCTACAGTTGGCCGGGCAATATCCGCGAGCTGGAAAACGTGATTCACCACACCCTGCTGATCTGCCGCAACAGCGTGATCGAACGCGACGATCTGCGCCTGTCGAACCTGCGCATCGAGCGCCAGGACGACAGCCAGCACGGCACCGACAACAGCGCCGAAGCGTTGCTGGCGCGCGCCTTTCAAAAGCTGTTCGAGGAACAGGCCGGCGCCCTGCACGAAAAAGTCGAGGATGCACTGTTACGCGCCGCTTACCGCTTCAGCCATTACAACCAGGTGCACACCGCCAGCCTGCTGGGCTTGAGCCGCAACGTCACGCGCACGCGCCTGATCAAGATTGGCGAGCTGGCGGTCAACAAGCGTCGACCTGGGGAAAACCTGCAGGGCGAGCGGATGCTGCACCTATCCATTTAGGCGGCAGTGCAAGGCGTCGTCATGGCTGCGCTCAAAACTGCGCAGCACCTGGAACGAATCAAAGGTCACCGCCCTGGCCTGGTGCGCCCGGATCAGCGTCCAGAGGTCTTCGCCGCCCTGTTCGAAGCGCCGGAATGCCGCCTCGCCATCCTCGCGCGATTGCCATTGCAGGCAGTTGAGCACCCGCCGCCCGTCATCGCTGACTTGCACACTCGCACTCAAAAAGCCGCCATGGTTCTCGGCCAGTCGCTCGCTCTGGAGGGTCAGGGCCGCCACCAGGGCAGACTGCTGGCGGGGGTCGATCTGAAATTCGATCAACTGCGTGAAGCTGCGATTCTTCTCTGATACCTGCATGAACACTCCCCTTTCTCCGTAGGCAAAATCTTGCGATTCAGTGCCACGCAGGGTAAAACCTCTAGTTAAGTCAAGGTCAAGTGATGAATCGGAGTTTGTATGCTCGACAAGCAACTCACCGTTGGCCAGTTGGCCGCCCGTAGCGGCGTCGCCGTCACAGCCCTGCATTTCTACGAAACCAAGGGGCTGATCAAAAGCCATCGTAACGCCGGCAACCAACGGCGCTACACGCGGGATGTGTTACGGCGGGTGGGGGTCATCAAGGTTGCCCAGCGCCTGGGCATTCCATTGGCGACCATCGGCGAGGCGCTGCGAGCACTGCCTGAGGGTCGCACGCCGACTGCCAAGGATTGGGCACGCCTGTCGGAACGCTGGCGGGAAGACCTGGATGAGCGGATCAACAAATTAGTGCTGCTGCGTGACAAGCTCAATGGTTGCATCGGCTGCGGTTGCCTGTCGATGGAGGCCTGCCCGTTGCGCAATCTGGGCGACCAACTCGCGGAGCGCGGGCCGGGGGCGCAGTTGCTCGAGCCCGGTTGAATCTGCTCGTCGGAACTCGCGCAGCCCTTGATTGGCGTGGCCTATAGTTAAACAGCCGGACCTCCATAACCACAATCAAGGAGAACGTGATGAGCGTGAAAGCCATTCCCGAGGGCTATGCCAGCGTGACGCCGTACCTGGGCATCGACAAAGCGGGCGAAGCCATCGACTTCTACAAGAACGCCTTTGGCGCTACCCAGGTCATGCGCCTGGATATGCCCGACGGCCGTGTCGGCCATGCCGAACTGCGCATCGGTGGTGCGGCGATCATGCTGGGCACACCGTGCGAGCAGATGGCCCTGCGTAATCCGGATGAACACCCCAGTGTCGGTTTGCACCTGTATGTGAGCGACGTCGACGCGCAATTCAAACAGGCCGTGGCGGCGGGCGCGACAGTGGTGTCCGAGCCGAGTGACCAGTTCTACGGCGACCGCTCCGCGAGCGTAAAAGATCCGTTCGGCCATCTGTGGTTCCTGGCCACGCGCAAGGAAGACCTGACCGAGGAGCAGGTCCGCCAGCGTGCCGTGGAGATGTTCGGGCAAGGCTGAGCCGCGTTGCGCGGTGCATCTCAACGTGTGGGAGGGGGCGTGCGCCCTCCCACCGGTCGCTATCAACGCGTGGGCGGTGAACCCGACACGTCCGGCCGGCTTCGGTAAGCCGTGCACCCCAGCCACAGGGTCATTACCGCCAGCGCCGTCAGCGGTAGCCCATGGAACAGCACAATCACCTGGGCCGGCGTCCACGTCAGGTAGAACGGCCCGACCACCAGCATCCCCACGCCGAAGCCCGCCATTTGAATCAGGGTCAATAAACTGAACAGCGGCAGGCGCAGGCTATCCGGTTCACTTTGCGCACGGGAGACCAACGCCACTTCAGACAGCCCGTCTCCCAACCCCGCCCACACCACCAACAGCAACGCCAGCCACAATTCGGTTTGCTGGAACGTCAGGATAAAGCCGCTGGACATCAGCGCCACGCCGAACATGAACAGGCGTTCCATGCTCGGCGTGCCACGGCCTTTCAACAGCGCACTGGCAATACGCGCCCCGATAAACTTGCCACAGGCCCAGACCGCCAGCAGATACCCCATCACCGTTTTGGCCGTGTCCGGGGAAATGTACTGAGACAGCACCGGCCAGCCGACGTTATGCGCCGCGCTGCCAAGGGTGTCGAGCATGCTGATCAACAACATGGCGGCCAATACCGGCGCGCCGCGCAGCCCCTTGGTCAACTCGCGCCATTCGGCCGAGAGCCCGCGATGGGCGGCGACAGTAACGCTGTACAACGCACGCAGTGGCATGACCAGGCAAGCGGCGATTACATAGGTGCCGATATTCACCGCGAACACCGCCTCGAATCCTCCTGTGGCAATCAGCAGCCCCGACAGCAAACTGCCGAACACCGCGCCGGTGGCGGCCGCCGAGGTGATCCAGGCGTTGGTGTTCACCCGCTGTTCAGGGGCAACCCAGGTGGGCAACTGACTGTTGAGGCCAATGGCAAACAGCGAATTGCACAGGCCGATACCAAAGGCAATGAACGGCAACAGGCTGAGTTGATGGGTGGGAATCAGCACCAACAGCGGCGTCAGCAACAACGCTCGCGCCAGGTCCAGCCCCGCCAACGTGCCGCGCCCGGCAAAGCGCCGGAAAAACGGGATGCCAAACAGGCTGGCGACAATGCCACCGGTGACGCGGCACGCCAGGAAGATGCTGACGAACACCACGCTCTGGCTGAGCCAGTAGACATAGGTGGACAGGGCCACCAGGTTGAGAAAGGCGCCAAAGTCCGAAACGCCGCGAGCAAAAATGATCAGCCGCGCGTTGCGGGTCGACAGGTAAAGCTGTTGATCGAGACTCATGCGGGCGGCGCCTCTTCATCAGCGGGCACGCTGCGCAGGCTGACCAACAGCATATCGCGCCACGCGGGTGTCGAATCGACCTTGGGCCGTACATCCCCGGCGCGATGGTAGAGCCTGCGGTCGTTGACCACGAGGGTTTCCAGGAAGTGCTCCATGGGCACATTCAACACCCGATTGTGCTCCGCTTCAGTGGTGAACACTTCAGACACCACCGGCACGGTGTTGTGCTCGCCGATAAAATGCATGAACACCCAATCCAGGCCATCCTGGTGAATCCCCGACGTGGTGGGGCTGCTCGCTTGCGCATCCGCACGCACGCGGAACTGGTGGATGTCGATGGTGTAGCTCTGTTCGCCCAGGTGCGGTGCGATCACCGCCAGGTCGGTGGCCAGCAGCTTGCGCATCAGTGGATGCTCGATAAAGCCCTCCTCGCTATAGCTCAAGTGGTTCACCCCCTGTCGATAGTTGACGGCGTAGGTGACCGGCGACTTGAACGCGGTGCTCCTGTCGATCTGCAACTGCCGTGAAGGTGATAAACGATAGCGCAGGATCCGCCGTTCACGATGGGTGTACGCCTTGAACGCCTCGTCGCGCACCAGGTTGGCCCAGTAGGCCCGGAAACTTCGCTCTTCTGCGGGCTCGACATTGACCAGTTCGCCAAAGTCACGGCGGTGGCAGTAATGCTGCTCGCGCAACTGCGCGCTAATTCGTGGGATATCCATATCGCTAGCCTGCCACTGGGTTGTCGATGATAACGCGCAGATGCTGACTGACCGCGTCATGCAGCGCGCGGGCGTCGGCAGCGTCGTCGACCTTGGCCCAGCACTTGAGCAGATAGTGCTCCTCGATGTCCGCATCGATCATATGGCCCGGCTCCTGCTGGGCGTACTCCAGCACCGCAGCGTTACGGTCCAGGTACTCCATGCCTTCGATGCCCTCGAACCGGCCGCTGTGCTGCGGGTAAATCGCCAGCATCGCGTAATGCTGCCCCGTCTCGGCAACCTTGCGTGCCCCCGCCTCCAACTGCGCAGTGACATCCTGCCCGCCCGTCAACAATGAGAGATACACCTGGTAGGGATCAATACCGGCGAGGTCACGCAACGCCGCGTTCACATAGAGCCCGCCCACGCGTGGGTTGATCTCGATCACCACCGGCCCCTGCTCCGTCATGCGGAACTCGAAATGCACCACGGCGTTGGTCAGGCCGACCGCGTGCAGGCACGCCACGGCGTACTCGCGGATCTGCGCGCACTGGCTGTCGGTGAAGGAGGTCGGTGGGGAAATCAGCAGGTTTTCCAGGACCGTGCCACTGCGCTCGGTCAACAGCAGCTTTTCGTTGATCAGCAGCGGATGGACGCGCTCGCCGGCCACCACGCATTCCACACTGCCTTCGATACCGGGGATGTAGCCTTCCAGCAAGAGACTGCGCCCGGGGATGTAGTCATGCCGTTGGCCGTCGTCTTCCGGCAGGGTGTGCACACAGCCGTAGAAATCCGCATACGCGGCGCCGCCGTGATCCCTGACGAACAGCGCGTAGTGGCTGCGCAGCTCGGCCCAATTGGCGCACTTCTTGATAAACGCCGAAGCACCACCAAACGGCGGTTTGGCGATCAACGGGTAACCCACCCGCTCGGCATTCTGCTGGAGTTGTTGTTCGTCATTGCACAGCGCAAACGGCACGGAACGAATGGCGTGCTGTTTCAGTACCCTGCGCATCAGGAACTTGTTGTTGCACGCGGCAATCGCCTCGGGACTGCTGTGCACCAGGCCCAGGCGCCGGGACGCCCGTGCCACGATGCAGCCGACTTCGCCTTGCGCAGACGGATGACCGGCCTGGCAGAAAATTCCGCGAATCTGATACTGCTCATCGAGCTGGCCAACCAGGTCGAGGATGGCCTCCTCGTTGAGTGCGTCGAGCAGGAACACCGCATCACTGTCATCCCTGAGCCGTTGCAGATGCCTGCGCCCAGTCACCCCCGCCGTCAGGCACACCAGGCCCTGGGCGCGGGCCACCGCAAAATGCGGCTCTCGGTAGTTATAACGGACAGCAGTACTGTCATCGACATCAATAAAAAGAATGGCGTCTTGTTTCATCACTTATACCGCCTCAGTCCATACGTTGATTCAGGCATCCTGCCAACTGCACCACTGCCCTTCCCAGTTACGGAAACGATAATGGCGCTGCCCATCGCGAACTTCGAAGTACGGCAAATTCTCAGGTTTTTCAAAGTCCAATAGCGGCACCGTGAACTTGCCTTGTGCGTGCGGTAGAACATATTCAGGCAGGGCGATATTAGACACTCGCCGTTTGAGGCGATCCATGATCGCGATGGCCTGGCTGATCGATGCTTTATATTCCGAAGCACCGGGTGAAAACGGCATGAAGTGATATAAGTAATACGGCTTTACGCCCAGACGATAAAGATCGATGAAGAGTTTATGCAGGGTCGCTTCATCGTCGTTGACGCCCCGTAACAACGGCATATTGGAAAAGACAATCGGCACCACGCTCTGAATGCGTTTGACCGCCACCGCAAAGTCAGGGCTGAGTTCGAGCGGATGGCACACGTGCACGCCAAAGGCATTGACCTTGTACTTTTCCAACATCGCGATCAATTCATCGGTCACGCGATACGGGTTGAAGCTCAGGGCCCGGGAGTGAATACGGATCAGCAAGTCATCACTGATCCCGCGCAGGGCGGCCAGGTACTCGTCGAGCTTGCGGTCGGCCAGCATCAACGGGTCGCCGCCACTGAGAATCACTTCTTCGATGGCCGGGTTGCCGCGGATGTACTCGACCGATTCCATGAAGGAATCCTTGCTGGCGTTGGCCTTGTCAGTGCCCACCTGCAGCGTGCGCAGCGCTTCGAAGCAAAACTGGCAATAGGCGTTGCAGGTATTGGTGGTGCGCAGGATGACGCGATTGTCGTACTTGTGCTGGCAGATGGGCGTCTTCATTTCATGGCCCAACTCCCAATTTTCGGAAGTGCCATCGTAATCACCCTCGACCTGCTCGCTCCAATACGGCACCACTTGCCGCCATAGCGGGTGGTCCGTAACCGCGCCGGTGGTAAGAGAACGCTTGATCAGCTCGATGTAGTAAGGCGTGATCTGCATCTTGCGCCCTTGCAGGTTGTGTTCGATATGCGCGGTGGTGTCCTCGCCCCACCCCCCGCAGGCATCGCGAAGGGTCGGCTCATCACGCAACGCATTCTTCTGCTGCCAGCGCCAGTCTTGCCACTGTACTGAGCGATGAATGTCTTGATCGTAAATCGACATGAGTGCGTACTCTCTGTTCAGGCATATGAATGCGCGCTTTCCCTGGCGGGAACAGCGATATTCGCAACAATGACAATCGACTTAGGCGACAGGCCGCAATCAAGGAGCTGATTCAATCAGCCACACGGGGAAGGGATAAAAACTTATTATTGCAGTGTGCGGATAAAGCCCTGATAGGTTCATATAATCACACTCCTTGTTTTAGATTTTTCTGACTTCCAGGCCAGCACCTAATTAAGCCTATGGTCTCTATGCCGTCAACAGACGCTAGTTGTCTTTTTTTCGGATTTAAACTACACCGTCGCTCAGCTCCCCATAAACAGGGGCATTTCCTCGCTCATTTAAAAAGTAAATAACACTCGCAACCATGTATTCCCACGTTTCTCCATGGTTTTTTATACTTATACCACTACGTACCCCAATGAAAACTTGAGCTTCAGCTTGCGCTTTCCATGGACCGCCCCGCAGTGGAATCCCAGGCGATCGTCACTCGCGCGCAGGACGTTCCTGCGAACCTGAAACATTTTCTTTCATTTCCCCCTTGGGGATTTCTCATTCTCATCCGTCTTAACTTAGATACAGCCCGTCGCGTCAGCAAAAGCTACGACTGGCCTTTTCCGGGCTTCCATCGCCCCTCCGATCAAGACCCTCATTCACATGTCGAAGAAGTCACGCTCAAAACTCTGGTTTCTCGTACACAGCTGGCTGGCGCTGCCCATCTGGTTCTTTGTACTGATCGTCTGCGTCACCGGCACCCTGGCGGTGGTCAGCCAGGAAATCGTCTGGCTGGCCAACCCGGATATCCGTGCGACCAAGCCGTCGGATGATGCCCAGCCGCTGAGCTTCGACCAGGTAATCGCCGCCATCAAGCGCGACGAGCCCGAGGTCATCGTGCGCTCGATCATCCGCCCCGACGAATCACACTTCGCGTTGACCGTCGGCCTCAGCTACCCGGACGGGCGTTCGGTCGAGGCCTATACCAACCCCTACACGGGCGCCATCCAGGGCATCAGCCCATCGTTCGACTTCAAGCAATTTACCCGTGCCCTGCACGGCTGGTGGCTGGTGCCGTTCACCAATGGCTACAGCTGGGGCTGGTACCTGGTGTCGGCGCTCGGCCTGCCCTTGCTGGCCTCATTGGTCACTGGGCTTGTGGTGTACAAGCGTTTCTGGAAAGGCTTTTTGCGCCCCACCCTGCGCATCCGCCACGGCGCGCGCATCTTCTGGGGTGACTTTCACCGCCTGAGCGGTATCTGGTCGATCTGGTTCATCGCCGTCATTTCCATTACCGGCACCTGGTTCCTGATCGAGGCGACCCTGGCCGACAATCAGATTTCCATCTCCAGCGAGCCCATCGTGCCGGTGATTGCCCGGGAGAAGGTGCCGCTGTCCGCCCCCGGCGTGCCGGCCCCGATGATTGCCCTGGACGAAGCGATCAAGATCGCCACCCAGCGCATTCCTGGGCTGGAGGCCACGTTTGCCTTCCTGCCGCTCAATGCCTACAGCCACCTGCAGATCGGCGGGCGCGGCTGGTACCCGCTGATGTTCCAGACTGCGCAACTGAACCCCTACAGCGGTGAAATCGCGGTCTCGCACCTGTTGTCCGACCGCACCACGCTGGAGTTCGTCACCGAGTCCATGCGCCCGTTGCACACCGGTGACTTCGGTGGCCTGTGGATCAAGCTGATCTGGGCCTTCTTCGGCCTGGTGCTGAGCATGATGGTGCTGAGCGGCTTGCTGATCTGGACCAAGCGCACCGCCCTGGCCACCCTCCACGCCCTCAAACGCGAGGCCAAGACCCAGCGCCCGCCTGTGCCCATCCCTGCCCTGCAGGCTGAAACCTCGGAGACGCACTGATGAGCAAGGTCGCGACCAAACCCTCTTCACCCCTACGCGCCGGGTGGCTGAAGTGGCGGTTCCATATAAACATCCTGCTGTTGCTCGTGCCGCTGGGGTTCATGCCCAAGTATTTTTCCGATGCCGCGCTGTTTCGCGGCGATGCCGGCATCGGCGAGCGGGTCGCCGGGGACGTTCAAGTCGGCCCCTGGAGCCTGACCCTCGCGGAATTTCGTAACGAAGGCCCGCGCCCGGACCCGGCCGGCCCGATGAAAACCTTTAACGCCGCCCTGTGCGCCACCTGCGCCGAGCAGGTCAAGGCCACTTACCTGCGCATCGGCAAACCGCGCAGCCTGCGGGCGGCCGGGGTGATCTTCTTTGGCACGCCCTACCGCATGGGCGCCGTCCTGCCGGTGCCGGAGCGCACGCCGGTCGACGCTGAACTGTGGGTCACCATGGAAGGCTGGGACGGCAGCATGCACCAGGGTTCCATTCCACTGAGCCAGGCCTCGCCCGCCACTGTTGCCTGGCTGAACAAGCAAGGAGTCAAACCATGATGTTCAAGCGCCTGATGCGCGCCGCTTGCGTGCTAGTGCTGAGCGCCGGCTTCACTGACGTGGCCTTCGCCCACAACCCGATGTGCGAATGCAAGGAAATCCCCGGCGAGCAGATCCAGTGCAAAGGGGGGTTCTCCGATGGCAGCGGCGCTCCGGGCGTGACCCTGGATGTGATCGGCTACGACGAGACCATCCTGGTGCCGGGCAAGCTCGGTGAGGATTCGACCCTGACCTTCAAGAAACCCGCGGCCGAATTCTATGTGCTGTTCGATGCCGGCCCCGGTCACGTGGTGGAAATCGACCAAGCGGACATCCAGGCGCCATGAGTACCGTACAAATAGTGCGCCCGGCCGGCGCGGGTCATGAAACCCTTTACGTGCTGTTGCTGTGCCTGATCATCCTGGCGGTGTCGGGAACGGTGGTGGCCTTGCACGGTGAGACCCAGGAGCTCGCAGCGGTGCCAAGCCACCAACTGGATGCCCGACGCGACCTGAGCGCCGCCGAACAGGGCATCTACGCCGACCTGCGGGTGACCCTGGATGAAATCCACTTGCTGCAGCAGGAACAAAACGCCCTGCCGACACCGGACCAGTTGGCCCAGGAGGGCTTTGCGCCGTTTGCCCAGGACGCCAGTTCCGTCAGCCGTGGCGATCATCGCTGGCAGCTGCTCGCCCCCTCGGCCTACCTGGGCTTGAGCCAGGCACCGGGCACCAGCGGTTCGCTGTTGATGCGCGTGCACGGCGCCGAGCCGGATATCTGGCTCAACCGTGGCAACGACCTGGCTGCCCCCTCCGACCTCACTGACCAGGCGCTGATCGCTGCCGGCTGGCGGCAAGTGGTCGCGCAATTCGATGCTGGCGTGACCCGCCAGCACCGCCACTGAACGAGAAGACCGATTGCCCATGTCCATTTCATCTCCCCTGTTGCGCCTGTTGCTGGCTGGCCTGTTCAGCCTGATGCTCGCGCCCCTGGCGAACGCCGAGGCGGCTAAACGCCTGCGCATCGGCATCACTTTGCATCCTTACTACAGCTACGTGGCCAACATCGTCGGCGACAAGGCCGAGGTGGTGCCACTGATTCCGGCCGGGTTCAACCCCCATGCCTACGAGCCGCGCGCCGAAGACATCAAGCGCATCGGCACCCTGGACGTGATCGTGCTCAACGGCGTGGGGCATGACGACTTCGCCGACCGCATGATCGCCACCAGCGAGCGCCCGGACATCGCGGTGATCGAAGCCAACGCCAATGTGCCCCTGCTGGCCGCCACCGGCAATGCCGCGCGCGGTGCGGGCAAGGTGGTCAACCCGCACACGTTCCTGTCGATCAGTGCGTCGATTGCCCAGGTCAACAACATCGCCCGCGAGTTGGGCAAGCTCGACCCGGACAACGCCAAGACCTACACCCAGAACGCCCGCGCCTACGGCAAACGCCTGCGCCAGATGCGCGCCGATGCCCTGGCCAAGCTGACCAGTGCGCCCAACCCGGACCTGCGCGTGGCCACGGTACACGCGGCCTACGACTACCTGCTGCGCGAGTTCGGCCTGGAAGTCACCGCCGTGGTCGAACCGGCCCACGGTATCGAGCCCAGCCCCAGCCAGTTGAAAAAAACCATTGATGAACTGCGCGCCCTGGACGTGAAAGTGATTTTCTCGGAAATGGATTTCCCGTCTTCCTATGTCGACACAATCCAACGGGAATCCGGGGTCAAGCTGTATCCGCTGTCGCATATTTCCTACGGTGAATACAGCGCGCAAAAGTATGAGGTGGAAATGACCGGCAACCTCGACACCGTGGTTCGCGCGATCCAGGAGTCGGGAACATGACGGCGGCGCAACCGCTGAACCTGGCCTGTGGCCCGACCCTCGACTTTGACCAGGTGTCGCTGACCTTGGGCCGCACCGTGATTCTCGATGGGGTGAGCTTTCAGGTACGGCCCGGCAGCATTCACGCGTTGGTCGGCCCGAATGGCGGCGGCAAAAGCTCGCTGATCAAGACCCTGCTCGGGCAAACGCCGCACCAGGGCCGCTTGAGCCTGGAGTGGCCGGGCAGCCCCGGCACCATTGGCTATGTGCCCCAGGCCCTGGAGTTCGACCGGGGTTTGCCGATGACCGTGGATGATTTCATGGCCGCCATGTGCCAGCGGCGGCCGGCGTTTCTCGGCCTGTCCCGGCACTACGCCGGTGCGATTGGCGAGGCGCTGGAACGGGTTGGCATGCAGGACAAGCGCAAGCGGCGCATGGGCGCCTTGTCCGGCGGTGAACGCCAGCGGGTATTGCTGGCTCAGGGGCTGATTCCGGCGCCGCAATTGCTGGTGCTGGATGAGCCGATGTCGGCCCTCGATGAGGCCGGTATCCAGGTGTTCGAGCGGCTGCTCGATGACTGGCGACTGGCCGGGATTACCGTGCTGTGGATCGAGCACGACCTGGAGGCAGTCGGGCGCCTGGCCGACCGCGTGACCGGCTTGAACCGCCGTGTACTGTTCGACGCCACGCCGAAACAGGCGCTCACCCCCGATCGCCTGCTGACCCTGTTCTCCACCCACCCTCGGAGCCTGACGCAATGAGTTATGAAGCGTTTCGCCTGATGGTCCAGGGCTGGGCCTCCGCCGGTTATCTGCCCGAGGCACTGGCCTACGGCTTTGTGGTCAACGCCCTGCTCGCCGGTCTGCTGATCGGCCCGGTGCTGGGCGGCCTGGGCACATTGGTGGTGGTCAAGCGCTTTGCGTTTTTCTCCGAAGCGGTCGGGCATGCCGCGCTGACCGGCGTGGCCGTGGGCATCCTGCTCGGGGAACCCTACACCGGGCCCTACGGCAGCCTGTTCGGCTACTGCCTGCTGTTCGGCATCCTGCTCAACTACCTGCGCAACCGTACCGGCCTGGCGCCGGATACGCTGATCGGCGTGTTCCTGTCGGTGTCCCTGGCGCTGGGCGCAAGCCTGCTGCTGATCCTGGCCGGCAAGATCAATGTGCACATCCTGGAAAACGTGCTGTTCGGTTCGGTGCTGACGGTCAACGGCAACGACCTGCTAGTGCTGGCGGTCGTCGGTTCGCTGGTGATGGCCCTGGCGTTGCCGCTGTACAACCGCATCATGCTCGCCAGCTTCAACCCGCAATTGGCGGCGGTGCGCGGAGTGGCGGTGAAGACCCTGGACTATCTGTTCGTGATTCTGGTGACGCTGATCACCGTCGCGGCGGTCAAGGTGATCGGCGCCATCCTGGTCGGTGCGCTGCTGGTGATCCCGGCGGCGGCGGCGCGGCTGCTGAGCCAGTCGCTCAAAGGATTCTTCTGGGTGTCGGTGGCGATTGCGACCGTCAGCACCCTGTGCGGCATCCTGCTGCCGATCATCTTCGACCTGCCGGTGCCTTCCGGCGCCGCAATCATCCTGGTCGCCGGTATCGCCTTCGCCCTCGCCGCGATCGCGCGCGGTACGGTGCCCAGCCTCAAAGGGAATCTTGGATAATGCGCCCTGACTTTCGCCCACTGGCCCTGGCCATGGCTTGCCTGATCAGCACCCCGTCGTTCGCCGTCGTGGATGGCTTTCAAACCAGGGACTTCGTCGCCAACCATGGCCTTGGCCATGCCGCGCTGACCAAGCCCAACACAGTAAAACCGGTCAAGGTGCTGGCCTCGTTGCCGATCACCTACGGCCTCGCGCAAGTGCTGCTCAAAGGCACCGATGTGCAGCTCGAACGCGCCGCCCCCGCCAACCTGCCCGGTTCGCGGCAAGTGTCGTACTTCACCGGGCGCGGTGCGCCAGCGCTGAGCCAACTGGCCCAGGATGCCGATGCCGCCATCGGCCTGCGCTCGCTGTGGGCGGACGACCCGCTCTACCCCGTGGCGCGGCGCAGCAATATCCGCATTGTCGAAGTGGACGCTGCGCGCCCGGTGGATGGCGGCTTACCGGGCATCGCCGTACAGCCGGGCGTCAGTGATGGCTTGAACAGCCAACCGTGGCAGTCGGGCAACAACATGGGGCGCATGGCCGATGTATTGGCGGCCGACCTGAGCCGCCTGGCGCCGGGTGCCAAACCGCAGATCGATGCGAACCTGGCCGCGCTCAAGCAGCACCTGCTCAAGCTCGCCGCCGACAGCGAGGCGCGCCTGGCCCAGGCCGATAACCTGAGTGTGGTCAGCTTGAGCGATCACTTTGCCTATCTGGTCAGCAGCCTGAACCTGGAACTGGTCAGTACCGATGCACGACCGGATGCGGACTGGACGCCTGAAGCGCTGCAACAGCTCAGTGCGCAGTTGAAAACCAATGATGTGGCGACGGTGCTGCACCACCGCCAGCCGAGTGAGGCGGTGAAAGCGGCGGTCACGGCTGGCGGCGCCACCCTGCTGGTGTTGAATGTGGACGGTGTCGACCCGGTGACGGAGCTGCAAACCAATGTGGATCAGGTGATCAAGGCACTCACGCCCTCGTCATAGCCTCAAACCACGTCCACACCTACATGTATCGCATCATGACGCCAGAACTCCAGGTCGCAGTCGATCAAGCGCTGGTGTTGGTCATAGTTGACCCGAGCGATCCGCAAGCCCGGGCTGCCTGCCGATACGCGCAACGCAGCGGCGGCCTCCACCGGCAATGAGGTCGGTACGATCTCGAAACGCACCCGGCCATAGTGCAAGTCGTACTTGCGCGCATACAGTTCGGTCATCGACTGATTCAGGTCGCACGCCAGGATCCCAGGAAAATACTGCGGGTTCAGGTAGTGCTCGACGTACAGCACCAGCCGCCCATCGATCCGCCGCCCCCGGCAGATCTGGATCACGCTGGACAGCGCCGGCAACTGTAACCAGGCGCACACCGCCGCCGATGCCGGTTGCAGGCGTGCAGAAATCACCTGGGTCGATGCCACCCGGCCCTGGTCGTTGACCATCGCGTGAAAGTGGCTGCGCTGCATCAGGTTGTAGGCCAACCGAGGCGGCGAGACGAACCAGCCTCGGCGCTCCTCGCGATAGATCTGCCCTTGGGCTTCAAGCTGTAACAAGGCTTCCCGCACGGTAATGCGAGTGGTACCAAACAACTCGCTGAGCTTGCGCTCGGCGGGCAGTTTGCTGGCGGGCGGCAACAGGCCGTGGTCGATCTGCTCCTGCAGTGCCAGCCCGATGGAGGTTACCGCTTTGATTGCCTCGTCACGCATTAACGTTACCTATCTGGACTAGACCAGCACCATTCAAGTGCACATAAAGCTGCATAAACGTCCCACCTCAATGTTGCGCCAGCCTAGGCATTGCAGATGACCGACAGATGACAGCCGCATCCCCCGCGTGCACCACACCCTGCAATACATCGGCCAAGTCCAGGCGCTACGGGCACTTGGGCATGGTCTACGCTAAGTCTGCGCCGAACGACATCAGCGCCTCAAAAACGACATCGACATGAAACTGTCATCCATCGCGTCTAGATTGGCTCAGGTATTGCTCTGACCTAGACCAACCACACCGCCTGCATAAAACGCCGCGTTGAAAACGCCCAAAGGAGCTTCGGATGAAACAGCTTTTCCTGGCATCACTGTTAGGCTCGACCATTGCCATGTGCACCGCAGCCATGGCCGCTGATACCGATCTAAAAACCCTGGAAGCCGCCGCCAAGTCCGAGGGCGCCGTGAACAGCGTCGGCATGCCCGATGACTGGGCCAACTGGAAAGGGACTTGGGAAGACCTGGCCAAGACCTATGGCCTCAAGCACATCGACACCGACATGAGTTCGGCCCAGGAAATCGCCAAGTTCAAAGCCGAAAAAGACAATGCCAGCGCTGATATCGGCGACGTGGGCGCGGCCTTCGGCCCCATCGCGGTGAAGCAGGAAGTGACCCAGCCTTACAAACCGTCCACCTGGGCCCAGGTGCCGGATTGGGCGAAAGACAAGGACGGCCACTGGGCGCTGGCCTACACCGGCACCATCGCGTTTATCGTCAACAAGAAGCTGCTGCACGGCTCCGAAGTGCCCACCAGCTGGGCCGACCTGCAAACCGGCAAGTACAAGGTCTCGGTGGGTGACGTAAGCACCGCAGCCCAGGCTTCCAACGCTGTGCTGGCAGCCGCCATCGCCAATAAAGGCGACGAGAAAAACATCGCGCCGGGCCTGCAATTTTTCACCAAGATCGCCCAGCAAGGTCGCCTCTCGCTGTCCAACCCGACCATCGCCACCATGGAAAAAGGCGAAGTCGAAGTGGGTATCGTCTGGGACTTCAACGGCCTGAGCTATAAAGCCAAGATGGCCAACCCGGATGACTACGTGGTGCTGATCCCGTCGGATGGCTCAGTGAAATCCGGCTACACCACCATCATCAACAAGTACGCCAAACACCCGAACGCCGCCAAGCTGACGCGCGAATACATTTTCAGCGATGCCGGCCAGATCAACCTGGCCAAAGGCAATGCACGCCCGATCCGCGCCGAAACCGACCTGAAACTGCCGGCTGACATCGCCAAGAACCTGATCCCGGGTGAGCAGTACACCAAGGCCAACCCGCAGCCGATCAAGGATGCCGATGCCTGGGAAGCCACGTCCAAAAAGCTGCCGCAGCTGTGGAACGAGCAGGTCATCGTAGAGATGAAGTAAGCCTGTCGCCCACATTGGAAATCCACTGGAGATCCAATGTGGGAGGGGGCTTGCTCCCGATAGCAGTGTGTCATTCAACAGATTCATTGGCTGATCCACTGCTATCGGGGGCAAGCCCCCTCCCACACTTTTGACCTCGTTCCTCCAGGGAAATTGAGTCAAGTCTATTGCTGCGGAGCGCTCTCCCCCATGAAGCACCCTGTCATCCTTGTCGTGCTCGACGGCCTGAACTTCGCGGTTGCACGGCACGCCATGGGGCATTTGCAGGCCTATGTCGGCGCAGGACGCGCAGCCCTCTACACACTGGAATGTGAACTGCCTGCCCTGTCCCGCCCGCTGTATGAATGCATCCTGACCGGCGTTGCGCCGATCCTGAGCGGCATCGTCCACAACAGCGTCTCGCGCCTGTCCAACCAGCGCAGCATTTTTCATTACGCCCGCGATGCCGGCTTGACCACCGCAGCGGCGGCTTACCACTGGGTGAGCGAACTGTATAACCGCAGCCCCTTTCTCGCCGCCCGTGATCGTCATACCGACGATCAGGCGCTGGCGATCCAGCATGGGCATTTCTACTGGAATGACCACTACCCGGACTCCCACCTGCTGGCCGACGCCGAAAGCCTGCGCCTTGCGCACGCGCCGGACTTTCTGCTGGTGCACCCGATGAACATCGACGACGCCGGCCACAAGCACGGCCTCGACAGCGCGCAGTACCGCAACAGCGCACGCTCGGCCGACATCATTCTCGCCGACTACCTGCAGGGCTGGCTCGACGCCGGTTACCAGGTGCTGGTCACCGCCGACCACGGCATGAACAACGACCGCTCCCACAACGGCCTGCTGCCGGAAGAGCGCGAAGTGCCACTGTTTGTGCTGGGCGACGCCTTCAGCCTGGATGCCAACGCCGCGCCGAAACAGACCGAGCTGTGCGGTACCGTCTGCGAGTTGCTCGGCGTGCCCCACGACAAGCCTGTCTGCCGGGAGTTGCTCAAGTGAATGCCATGAATCGCGGCAAATGGCTGGCCTTGCTGTGCCTGGTGCCCTTCGCGCTGTTCTTTATCGTGTTCGAAATCGCGCCGTTGGCCTGGGTGCTGATCAACAGCCTGCAAACCGAAGACAGCGGTTGGAGCCTGGAAAACTTCACGCGCATCTTCAGCTCGAAGTTCTACCTGCAAGCGATCCAGTTCAGCCTCGAGATCAGTTTCTACTCCAGCGTCTTCGGCATCATCATCGCCACGCTGGGCAGTTACTCCCTGCGCCGGGTCGATTCGCCGCTGCGCAACTTCGTCACCGCCTTCGCCAACATGACCAGCAACTTTGCCGGCGTGCCCCTGGCCTTCGCGTTCATCATCCTGCTGGGGTTCAACGGCAGCATCACCATCATGCTCAAGCAGGCGGGGATCATTGAGGACTTCAACCTGTACTCGAAAACCGGCTTGATCATTCTTTATACGTATTTCCAGATTCCCCTCGGCGTGCTGCTGCTGTACCCGGCCTTCGACGCGTTGCGCGAAGACTGGCGTGAGTCGGCCGCCCTGCTCGGCGCCAATGGCTGGCACTTCTGGCGGCATATCGGCTTGCCGGTCCTGACGCCCGCGCTGCTCGGCACCTTCGTGATTCTGCTGGCCAACGCCCTGGGTGCCTACGCCACGGTGTACGCCCTCACCACCGGCAACTTCAACGTGCTGCCGATCCGCATCGCGGGGCTGGTTTCCGGCGACGTGTCGCTGGACCCGAACCTGGCCAGTGCCCTGGCCGTGGTACTGGTGGCACTGATGACCGTGGTTACGGTGGTCCATCAACTGCTGCTCAAGAGGAGCTACCATGTCTCGCGCTGAAGCCGGCCCGGCGTCGCTCTACCACCGGGTGGTGGTGTACATACTGTTCCTGATCCTGGTACTGCCGCTGGTGGGCACCTTTGTCTATTCCATCTCCAGCAGTTGGTCGGCCACCATCCTGCCCGCCGGTTTCAGCCTGAAATGGTACACGCAGCTATGGAGCGACCCGCGCTTCCTGATGGCTTTCGCGCAATCGTTGCTGGTGTGCGTGGGCGCGCTGGTGCTCTCGGTGGTGTTGATCCTGCCGCTGCTGTTCGTGGTGCATTACCACTTCCCCAAGCTGGATGCGCTGATGAACATCCTGATCCTGCTGCCGTTCGCCGTGCCACCGGTGGTGTCGTCAGTGGGCCTGCTGCAGTTGTACGGTTCCGGCCCCTTGGCGATGGTGGGCACGCCGTGGATTCTGATTGGCTGCTACTTCACCGTGGCGCTGCCGTTCATGTACCGCGCGATCACCAATAACCTGCAGGCCATCAACCTGCGCGACTTGATGGACGCGTCGCAACTGCTCGGCGCCAGCACCTGGCAAGCCGCGATCTTCGTGGTCCTGCCCAATCTGCGCAAAGGCCTGATGGTGGCGCTGCTGCTGTCGTTCTCCTTCCTGTTCGGTGAGTTCGTGTTCGCCAACATCCTGGTCGGCACCCGCTATGAAACCCTGCAGGTGTACCTGAACAACATGCGCAACAGCAGCGGCCACTTCACCAGCGCCGTCGTGATCTCCTACTTCTTCTTTGTGCTGGTGCTGACCTGGGCCGCCAATATCTTGAACAAGGACAAAAGCCAATGAGCTTCGTCAGCGTCCAACATCTGCAAAAAGGCTACGCCGGCACGCCGGTATTCAGTGATATCAACTGCGAAATCGCCAAGGGCGAGTTCGTCACCCTGCTCGGCCCGTCCGGTTGCGGCAAGTCGACCCTGCTGCGCTGCATCGCCGGGCTGACCTCGGTGGACAGTGGGAAAATCCTGCTGGACGGCCAGGACATCGTTCCGCTGAGCCCGCAGAAACGCCACATCGGCATGGTGTTCCAGAGCTATGCGCTGTTCCCCAACATGACCGTGGAGCAGAACGTTGCCTTCGGCCTGCGCATGCAGAAGGTCAATGCCGATGACAGCCACAAGCGGGTGCAGGACGTCCTGCAATTGGTGGAACTCAAAGACCTCGCCGGCCGTTACCCGCATCAGATGTCCGGCGGCCAATGCCAGCGCGTCGCCCTCGCCCGTTCCCTGGTGACCCGCCCGCGCCTGTTGCTGCTGGATGAACCGCTGTCGGCGCTGGATGCCCGGATTCGCAAACACCTGCGCGAGCAGATCCGCCAGATCCAGCGCGAATTGGGGCTGACCACCATCTTCGTCACCCACGACCAGGAAGAAGCCCTGACCATGTCGGACCGCATCTTCCTGATGAACCAGGGCAAGATCGTGCAGAGCGGCGATGCCGAGACCCTCTACACCGCGCCGGTGGATGTCTTCGCCGCCGGTTTTATCGGCAACTACAACCTATTGGATGCCGACAAGGCCAGCCAACTGCTGCAACGTCCAATCAGCGGGCGCATCGCGATCCGCCCCGAAGCCATCGAACTGAGCCGCAGCGGCGAACTCGATGCGCTGGTGCGCAGCCACAGCCTGTTGGGCAACGTGATTCGCTACCGTATCGAAGCGCGTGGCGTGGAGTTGGTAGTGGATGTGCTCAACCGCAGCGCCGATGATCTGCATCCGGACGGCCAGCGCCTGGCACTTTCCATCGACCCCAGCGCCCTGTGTGAAGTAGCCTGACGGGCGACGATTGACTGAGAGAGCAGACGGATGGCATTGGTAATTTTTGATCTGGACGACACCCTGATCCACGGCGACTGCGCCACGTTATGGAGCGCACAGATGGGCCGCCTGGGCTGGGTCGACCCGGAATCCTTCATGCGCAGGAACGACGAACTGATGGCAGCCTACAGCCGGGGCGAGTTGCGCATGGAAGACTTCATGGATTTCAGCCTGGAGCCGATGATCGGCCGCACCCCGGAAGAAATCGAACACCTGGTGGAGCCCTGGGTCGAGGACGTGATCGAGCCGCTGATCTACAGCGACGCGACCAAGACCATCGCCCGGCACCGCGCCAATGGCGACCGGATCCTGGTGATTTCCGCCTCGGGTACGCACCTGGTCACACCGATTGCGGCGCGCATCGGTATCGACGAAGTGCTCGGCATCGAGCTGGATGTCAGCCATGGCGTGTACAGCGGCGGTACGGTAGGCGTACTGACTTACCGCGAAGGCAAGATCACACGGCTGCTGGCATGGTTGGAGCAGGAAGGTGAAAACCTGGAGGGCGCGTATTTCTATTCGGATTCGCGCAATGACCTGCCGTTATTGCTCAACGTGGACCATCCGCAGGTGGTCAACCCGGACCCGGTACTGCGCGAACACGCAGAAAACGCCGGCTGGCCGATCCACCACTGGGTCTGAACCAACCGGGATCCCATGTGGGAGGGGGCTTGCTCCCGATGGCGGTGTATCAGATGAAACATTCTTCACTGACACACCGCCATCGGGAGCAAGCCCCCTCCCACTCTGAAATTCAGCGCGATGAGAGTTCGCTACCACCTCACAAATGCGAACTTGGCCTACATCGCACGTAGGAGCGAGCTATTCCACCGCTCGACATCACCCTCAACGCCTTGCAATGCTTTCACAGTGCCTCCATAGTGAGTCCGGACTGAGCCCGTAGCAGTAGCGCCGGGCTTTTTGCATTATGCGACCGGACCATATGGAACCGGCTCCCTCAAAGACGGCCTAATATGCGTTATCAATTGCCCCCGCGTCGAATCAGCATGAAGCATCTGTTCCCCAGCACCGCCCTCGCTCTTTTCATTGGTCTCGGCTTCGCGTCGATGTCGACCAATACGTTCGCAGCCAATAGCTGGGACAACCTTCAGCCTGATCGCGATGAGGTGATTGCCAGCCTTAACGTCGTCGAGTTGCTCAAGCGCCATCACTACAGCAAGCCGCCGCTGGATGACGCGCGCTCGGTGATCATCTACGACAGCTACCTCAAGCTGCTGGATCCGTCGCGCAGCTACTTCCTGGCCAGTGATATCACTGAGTTCGACAAATGGAAGACCCAGTTCGACGATTTCCTCAAGAGCGGCGACCTGCAGCCAGGTTTCACCATCTACAAGCGTTACCTGGACCGTGTCAAAGCGCGTCTGGACTTCGCTTTGGGTGAGTTGAACAAAGGCATCGACAAGCTCGACTTCACCGAGAAGGAAACCCTTCTGGTGGACCGCAAGGACGCCCCTTGGCTGACCAGCACCGCCGCACTCGACGACCTGTGGCGCAAACGCGTCAAGGACGAGGTGCTGCGCCTGAAGATCGCCGGCAAAGAGCCCAAGGCCATCCAGGAACTGTTGACCAAGCGCTACAAGAATCAACTGGCGCGCCTGGACCAGACCCGTGCCGAAGACATCTTCCAGGCTTACATCAACACTTTCGCGATGTCCTACGACCCGCACACCAATTATCTGTCGCCAGATAACGCGGAAAATTTTGATATCAACATGAGTCTGTCCCTGGAAGGCATCGGTGCCGTCCTGCAAAGCGACAATGACCAAGTCAAGATCGTGCGCCTGGTACCGGCGGGTCCGGCGGACAAGACCAAGCAGGTCGCCCCGGCCGACAAGATCATCGGTGTGGCCCAGGCCGACAAAGAGATGGTCGATGTGGTCGGCTGGCGCCTGGACGAAGTGGTCAAGCTGATCCGCGGGCCCAAAGGCAGCGTGGTGCGCCTGGAAGTGATTCCGCACACCAATGCACCGAACGACCAGACCAGCAAGATCGTGTCGATCACCCGTGAAGCGGTGAAACTCGAAGACCAGGCCGTGCAGAAGAAAGTCCTCAGCCTCAAGCAGGATGGCAAGGACTACAAGCTGGGTGTGATTGAAATCCCGGCCTTCTACCTGGACTTCAAGGCCTTCCGCGCCGGTGACCCGGACTACAAGTCCACCACACGCGACGTGAAGAAAATCCTGACGGAACTGCAGAAGGAAAAAGTCGACGGCGTGGTCATCGACCTGCGCAACAACGGCGGCGGTTCCCTGCAGGAAGCCACCGAGCTGACCAGCCTGTTCATCGACAAGGGCCCGACCGTGTTGGTGCGCAACGCTGACGGCCGTGTCGACGTGCTGGAAGACGAAAACCCGGGCGCCTTCTACAAAGGGCCGATGGCATTGCTGGTCAACCGTCTCTCGGCCTCGGCTTCGGAGATTTTCGCCGGCGCCATGCAGGACTACCACCGAGCGCTGATCATCGGTGGCCAGACCTTCGGCAAAGGCACCGTGCAGACCATCCAGCCGCTGAACCATGGCGAGCTCAAACTGACGCTGGCCAAGTTCTACCGGGTTTCCGGGCAGAGCACCCAGCATCAGGGTGTACTGCCGGACATCGACTTCCCGTCGATCATCGACACCAAGGAAATCGGCGAGAGCGCCCTGCCCGAAGCCATGCCGTGGGACACCATCCGTCCTGCGATCAAGCCGGCGTCGGACCCGTTCAAACCGTTCCTGACCCAGCTCAAAGCTGACCACGACACGCGCTCCGCCAAGGATGCAGAGTTCGTCTTCATCCGCGACAAGCTGGCCCTGGCCAAGAAGTTGATGGAAGAGAAAACCGTCAGCCTCAACGAAGCGGATCGTCGCAAGCAGCACGCCGACATTGAAAATCAACAGCTTGTCCTGGAAAACGTGCGCCGCAAGGCCAAGGGCGAAGAGCCGCTCAAAGAGCTGAAGAAAGAAGATGAAGATGCGCTGCCCACCGAGGCAGATAAAACCAAGCCGGAAGACGACGCCTATCTGGCCGAGACCGGTCGCATCCTGCTGGACTACCTGAAAATCACCAAGCAGGTGGCCAAGCAGTAAATGATGGCAATTTAATGTGACCGCTCCTCGGAGTGTCATCATATAGACATCATTCTGTCGTGAAATAAAAGACCGCAGGCTTCAAGCCTGCGGTCCTTTTTTTTCGCTCGAGATCGCCATGACCATGACCGAACAGCTGGATGCACTGGGCTCTATCCTGGCTCAAGGCAGTTTGCACAGCCTGTTCCAACCCATCATCTGCTTGTCTGAACGACGCGTTCTCGGCTATGAGGCCCTCAGTCGCGGCCCGTCCAACAGCCCGCTGCACTCCCCCGTCGCGCTGTTCTCCATTGCCAGCCATGCCGGGCGCCTGAGCGAACTGGAAATGGCCTGCCGTGCGAGCGCCTGCCGCCGCTTCAGCGAGCAAAAGCTGCCGGGCAAGCTGTTTCTCAATATCTCGCCGGAATCCCTGATGGAGACGGCGCACCAACCGGGACGCACGCTGCAGCTGTTGCGCGATTTCGGGATTGCCCCCAGCCAGGTGGTGATCGAACTCACCGAACAAACCCCCACCGATGATTTCCAGCTGTTGCAGACCGCGTTGCATCATTATCGCGGCATGGGCTTTGCCATCGCTCTGGATGACCTGGGCGCCGGTTACTCCAGCCTGCGGTTGTGGTCGGAGCTGCGCCCGGATTATGTGAAGATCGATCGGCACTTTATCGACGGCATTCACCAGGACGCCCTCAAGCGCGAATTCGTCGGTTCGATCATGCAGATCGCCAAGGCGTCCCGCGCCCAAGTGATCGCCGAAGGGATCGAATTGCCGGAAGAGTTGGCGGTGTTGACCGACATGGGCGTCGATCTGGTCCAGGGCTACCTGCTTTGCCGGCCCCAGGAACAGCCGCCGCAAGAAGCACGCTTGATGCTGCCCAAGCCGGATAACGCCAATATCGCCCTCAGTGAAGAAGGCAGTGACCTGAGTGCCCTGCTCAATGAACAGCCGGCGGTGGACCAAAACACCGCAACCGCCCAGGTGCTCGAATCCTTCCGCCGCCAGGCCAATCTCAATTCACTGGCGGTGCTCGATAGCCGCGGCCACCCGGTCGGCATTGTGCATCGACACTCGCTGTCGGACGCGCTGCTCAAACCCTTCGCTACCGACCTGTTCGCCCGCAAACCGATCAGTCGCCTGATGAGCGACGACTTCCTGGCCGTGGAGTTGAGCCAGTCCCTGCAGCAGGTCAGCCGCTTGCTGACCAGCCGCGCGCGGCAACGCATTGAAGAAGATTTCATCATTACCTTGAACGGTGATTATCTGGGGCTGGGCCGGGTCATCGATGTGCTCAAGCTGATCACCGAGCTGAAAATCCAGCAGGCGCGTTACGCCAACCCGCTCACCCTGTTACCGGGCAACGTGCCGATCCAGCAGTGCTTGACGCGTCTGCTGCAGCAGCAGCGTGAATCGGTGATCTGCTACGTGGACATCGACAGCTTCAAGCCATTCAACGATATCTATGGTTATGGGCGCGGGGATGAGGTGCTGTTGTGCCTGGCGCAGTGCCTGAACGACCGGGTCGACCCCAGCCGCGACTTTGTCGGGCATATCGGTGGCGATGACTTTTTACTGGTGCTGGGCCCACAGGACTGGCGCAAACGCCTCAATCAACTGCTGGATGACTTTCACACCCAATGCCGGCGCTTCTACCGCGCCGAGCACCTCGACGCCGGCTGCTTCGTCGCACTCAACCGCCAGGGCGTACGCCAGGAGTTCGCGTTGCTTTCACTGTCGATTGGCGTGGTGCATTTGTATCCACAGGCCTGTGCGCAACTCGATGCCAGCCAGTTGGCGGAACTGGCGTCGCAGGCCAAGCACCATGCCAAAGCAGTGGCCGGCTACAGCATCCATGTGATCGACAGCCTGGACCTGCTGCCCGCCTAGGCCTCGGCGGATTCCGGGTACTCGTACTCGAACACCCGCACCACCTCCGAAGCGTGCCAGGAGGCGGCGGCCACACCGTCGGAGGGCCCGCTGAAACGTCCCAGGCGCTCCACACACTCAAAGAACCCCGTACGCGGCAAGCGGCTGGCGCCCTGGCTGATCACCAGCGAGCTGCGCAGCGGCTGCTCGGCCTTGGCGTCCAGCGCCGCCAGGTGCTCCAGGGCGGCGGCCAGGGTCTGCATCGCCGGCGTCGGGAACTGCAGGCGCTCGAGCAGCGCACGATAGGTCAGCAGATGGCGCTGGCGGCGTGCCTGGTCCAGTTCGTTGAGTAACCCATCCCAATGTTGACGGCTGATACGTAGGCTCACGATTCTTCCCTCCAACCTGCAACGCCCAATTCCCAGGCCAGGCTGCGGCGAATGGCGGCATCCGGCTGGCGTTCACCCGTTTCAATCAAACCCAGGTACGAGGGGCTGATACCCACCGTGCGCGCCAGGGTTTCGATGGCCAGGCCCTTGGCTTCACGCAGGCCGCGCAGGGCTGCGAGCGGGCGCAGGTCCTGGTCGGTGACAGTGGGTGCGGCAGGGGAAGGAGCGAATGTGGGGGGTTGCTGACCGGCCGCTTTTAGCAGCGCCTGGTACTGGTCCCATGGCAACACCGCATATTCGGGTTCGCCATTGCGTGAAATGATCTGGATATCCATGACTGCCCCGTAGGATAAAAACACTTACTAAGTAAGTTCTTTCCTTAGAAGTGTAATCCTAACAGCCACAGAGGTCGCAGAGGATAGTCAATAGCATTAGTTTTTTTGCGGATTTTCCCGGGCGAGCAGCTCGGGTGTGGCGGGCAGGCGCTCGACCACGGCCAGCTTTTCCGGGCGCTGCGCGTCACGCCAGGCACGAAACGCGCTCAGCTCGCCGCTCAGGGTCTTCATGACCCATGCCAGCACGGCGATGTCGTCGAGCATGCCGAACATGGGGATAAAGTCCGGGATCGCGTCAATCGGACTGAGGAAGTACATCAGCCCCGCCACCACCGAGATCAACGCCTTGGGGCTGATCGCCCGATATTCGCCGCGCCAGTAGGCCAGGCACAGGGCCTGGAGCAACTTGAGATCATCCTTGAGCTGGCCCACGCGATTGCCCTGGCTTGAGCCCTTGGCAGCGACCGCGAACAGCAGCGTTGGCAAACGGCCACGCCCGAGCAGACGTGCGGCCATGGGCAGGAAGCGGGTGAAATTGAAGGGTGGTTTCATGGGTCACTCCAGTTCCATACGACAGAAAGGTTATCCACACAAATTGTGGATAACCTTGTGAACAGAGCCTTTTTTCCTGGCTGAAAGCCACGGACTACAAGGCTTGCAGTCAGATCGGGCGTTTTTTGCGCACATCAAAAAAACCCAAGATTTCATTGACTTGGCAGGCGTGTGCGGCTACCCGTGCTCGAGTTTTATATCAGACTGCTTCAGGTTGCGGACGTTCGTTTGGATTTGCCCGGGCGTTGCGGCATCTGGCGAGCCTCACAGGGGCTTTGCAGCGCCTCAAACCCCATAAACGACAACGCCCCGTCGAAACGGGGCGTTGTCTGTTCAAGTGCCGATTACTTCTTGGCGGCAGGTGCAGCAGGTGCGGCAGCGGCGTCAGCCTTGGCTGGGTCCTTGATGGCCAGCAGCTCCAGGTCGAATACCAGCACGGAGTTGGCTGGAATCGTCGGGCTCGGGCTCTGGGCGCCGTAAGCCAGGTCGGACGGGATGTACAGCTCGACCTTCTCGCCTACGTGCATCAGTTGCAGGCCTTCGACCCAACCTGGGATCACACCGCTGACCGGCAGGTCAATCGGGCTGCCACGGTCTACGGAGCTGTCAAAGGTGGTGCCGTTGGTGAGCTTGCCGGTGTAGTGAACAGTCACCACGTCGGTCGGCTTGGGCTGGGCGCCGTCGGCTTTCTTGACGATCTTGTACTGCAGACCGGAAGCGGTGGTGACGACGCCGTCTTTCTTGGCGTTGTCTTCGAGGAATTTCTTGCCGGCTGCCGCCGACTCTTCGCTCATTTTGGTCATGCGTTCTTCAGCGCGCTTTTGCAGCGCGGCAAAGGCTTCAACCAGTTCGTCGTCCTTGAGCTTCTGCTCTTTCTTGCCGACCGCATCTTCAATGCCTTGGGCTACCGCTTTGGAGTCCAGGTCATCCATGCCTTCCTGGGCAAGGCTTTTGCCCATGTTCAGGCCGATGCCGTAGGAAGCTTTTTGCGCCGGGGTTTTCAGCTCTACGCTGGTCTGCGAATCACAACCCGCAAGTACCAGGCTAACCAGGGCCACCGCCGCCGCCAACCGATGCTGTTTCATGCTATTTCCTTGTTCATGCGCCAAAAGGGCATTCGAATAAAGTCGCGAGCTTATCAGGCGGCCACGACCAATGGCTACCGGCATGTGAGCAGGAAACGTCTGATAAGTTCACGTGTTTAAAAGCATTTCATCCATGATGAAGGCCCGCGACGGATCGTGGGACGGCCACTACCAGGCTCATGGCCACTTGCCGCACCCTTGGCGTAGTGGCATAACAACGTGATAACTCGACAAGGATAGTTAACTTGCGCATTTTTTCCCGTGTTTTCCTCGTGATCCTCATCGCCCTGGGCCTGATTCTGGCCGTGGTGCTCTACTACATCGTCAACCCCAAGCTGCCGGATTACGTGCCCGTGGAGCAGGTGCACTACCAGGATCAATGGAGCGCCGCCGACCGCCAGACCTATTACTTCACACCCCAGGGCACCCAGGTCAAAGGCCTGCACTACGACTGGTTCAGCGCCCTGGAGCTGCCGTTTTCCGAGCGCCGTTTTGCCACGCCTGAGTACCTGGCCCGTTTCGGTTTCCTGGTCGACCCCAAGCAAGTGCCCACCACGCAAAACCCCGGCAACCTGCCTGTAGGTTTCGCCCGGCATAAAAATGCCGGCAGCGACGTTGAATACCTGGATATCACCTGCGCCGCCTGCCACACCGGTGAGTTGCACTTCAAGGGCCAGGCCCTGCGCATCGACGGCGGCTCAGCCCAGCATGTGCTGCCGTCAAGCGTGCCGACCTTGCGCGGCGGCAGTTTCGGCCAAGCCCTGGTCGCGAGCCTTGCGGCAACTTATTACAACCCGTGGAAGTTCGAGCGCTTCGCCCGCCAGGTCCTGGGCGACCGCTACGAAGCCGAGCACAGCCAACTGCGCCGGGACTTCAAACAGTCGTTGGACACATTCATTAAGGTCGCCTGGAACGATACCCACCGGGGCCTCTACCCCACCGAAGAAGGGCCGGGGCGCACCGACGCCTTCGGCCGCATCGCCAATGCCAGCTTCGGCGATGCCATTTCGCCGCAGAACTACCGCATCGCCAACGCCCCGGTGGACTACCCGCAGCTGTGGGATATCTGGACCTTCGACTGGGTGCAATGGAACGGTTCGGCCCAGCAACCCATGGCACGCAATATCGGTGAAGCCCTCGGCGTCGGCGCGACCCTGGACTTCTTCGACGCTGCCGGCCAGCCTTTGCAGGGCGACGCGCGCTACCCGTCCAGCGTACGCGTGCGTGATCTGAACCTGATCGAAGAAACCTTGCAGCGCCTCAAGCCGCCCACCTGGCCGCAAGAGCTGTTCGGCGCCATCGACAAACCGCTCGCCGCTCGAGGCCGCGCACTGTTCGCGGAAAACTGCGCCGGTTGCCACGTGCCCAGCGTCATCGCGGACAAAGGTCGTCCGGTGCAACAATTGAAGATGTTGGCGGTGGACTACATCGGCACCGACCCCAACACCGCCAACAACATTGCCGACCAGCGCTACGACCTCAGCGCCCTGCAATGGGATCCAGCGGAACTGGCCACGCTCAATGTGCAGCTGCACCCCACACCAACCACGCCACTGGACCCGAAACGAATGTCCGTGGCCCAGGGCCTGGCATATGTCACCGCGTTCGTTGAAGAACACGCCTACCGCGCCGCAGGCGTGACTCCCGCCGAACGCCCCGGCCTGGATGGGTTTGACCTGCCCATCGGGGTGCGCGAATTACGTGCTTACAAAGCCCGGCCGCTAGCGGGCGTGTGGGCCACCCCGCCGTTCCTGCACAACGGTTCCGTGCCGACGATTTACCAGTTGCTTTCACCCCAGGATGAACGCAGCAGCACCTTCTATAAAGGCACGTTCAACTACGACCCGCGTCACCTGGGCTTTGAAACCACTGCCTTCAAGAACGCCTTCCTGTTCGATACCAAAATCACCGGCAACCACAACAGCGGCCACGAATTCCGTGCCGGCCAGCGTGGCAACGGCGTGATCGGCCGGGGCTTGCTCCCCGAAGAACGCTGGGCGCTGCTGGAATACCTCAAAGTGCTGGGCGGCCCGCTGGAGCAACAACTGCCATGATGACTCGATCCCGCTATGACCGACCTTCCCTGCTCGCCCGCCTCTGGCTGCGTCTCGGCGGGTTTCTCGGTAAAACCTTGCTGTGGCTGGTGGGTCTTGGCCTGCTCGGTTGGCTCGGCGCCAGCGCCTGGTACGCCTGGCAACACAGCGGCCCGGTGTCGCCAAATGAGCAGATTCCGCCCGGCGAGGCCGCCATGACCCAGGGCATCATTCAGACGGCGGTACGCATCGTCGACCAGCACCGCGAAGGCACGCGCTACCTGCGCGATGCCCATGCCAAGGCGCATGGCTGTGTGAAAGCCGAAGTCAGCGTGCCGGCCGACCTCGACCCGGCCTTGCGCCAGGGTGTATTCGCCGAGCCGGGCAAAACCTGGCAGGCGACGATGCGCTTGTCCAACGGCAATGCCTACCCGCAATTCGACAGCATCCGCGATGCCCGCGGCATGGCCCTCAAGCTGCTGGATGTACCGGGCAAACAGCTGATGGCCGACCAGCAAGCGCGCACGGAACAGGACTTCGTGATGTTCAGCCACCCGAACTTCTTTGTCAGCGATGTGGCCGAATATGCGCAGAACATCGGGGCCCAGGCGGATGGCAAGAAAGTGCTGGCGTTCTTCCCCAAGGCCGACCCACGCACCTGGCAGATACGCCACCTGTTCATCGCCCTGGCAACCCTCGCCCCCGCCCCGGCCAGCCCGACGCAGACCACCTACTTTTCGGTTTCGCCTTACAAGTTCGGTGCGGCCAACGCCAAGTTCCGCGTCGCCCCCGACCCGCAAAGCTGCCCGGAATATACGTTGCCCAAACAGAACCTGGACCTGCCGAACTTCCTGCGCAGCGCCTTGAACCAGCAGCTCTCCATCGACCGCGTACCGGCGTGCTTCGTGTTGCAGATCCAGCGACAGAACCCGCAGACATTCATGCCCATTGAAGACACCAGTATCGAATGGAAGGAAAGCGACGCCCCTTTTGAAACCGTGGCCAAGGTGCGGATTCCCGCGCAGGACTTCGACACGCCCGCGCTGAATCTCGCCTGTGACAACCAGTCATTCAACCCCTGGTTCGGCGTGGAAGAACACCGCCCCATCGGCGGCATCAACCGCCTGCGCAAGGCGGTGTATGAAGCCGTCAGCGATTACCGCCACAGCCGCAACGCACCGTAGGCTCGGTGCCTGCTTGCCAGCAGAGGAAACCGATGTGAATTGCGCTTACCTGTATCGCCCGGCAACCGCCGCCGACATGCCCGCCGCCCATGCACTGTCCGTGCACCTCAAATGGCCGCATCGCGAGGAAGACTGGGCGATGGTGCAGCGCACATCCGAAGGCTTCGTCGCCGAACAGGACGGTGTCTTGGCAGGCGTCGCATTCGCCTGCCATCAGGGGGCTTATTCGTCCATCGGCCTGGTGATCGTCAGTCATCAGCACCAGCGCAAAGGCATCGGGCGTCGCTTGATGAATCTGTGCCTGGACAGCGTGGGCCCGCGCACGCCGATCCTCAATGCCACCGAGTCAGGCGCGCCGCTGTACGCCAGCATGGGATTCGTTGAATTTGCGCGGATTCAGCAACATCAGGGCGTGCCGCAGACGCCGGAGCCCCTACCCGAGACCCGCCACGCGCAGTGTCGCGTACTGAACCGGGCCGACTACCCCAAGGTAATCGAACTGGCCAATGCCGCCAGCGGCCTGGACCGCACCGGTGTACTCAACGACCTGCTGCCGACGGCCGAGCACGTGGTGGGCGTCGAAGTAGAGGGGCACCTGCAAGGGTGCGCCCTGCTCCGCCAGTTTGGTCGCGGCCACCTCATTGGCCCCGTCGTCGCGCAACACCCGGAGCAGGCCCGACACTTGATCACTCACCTTCTTCGGTTGATCCCGGGTGCGTTCGTGCGTTTGGATATTCCCACCGCATGCGGGTTGGCCGACTGGCTGGAAAACCTGGGGCTGCCCTGCGTGGATAACTCGCCACGGATGGTGCGCGGCGTGCCGCCCCGATCAAGCGCCGGGGTCACCGAGTTCGCGCTGGTGACCCAAGCGATCGGCTGAAGCACAAAGCCTGCCGGGCGGATTCAGCGGATTATCCCTGCAGGATTGCATAACGGGGTCAGGCCCCGGGATTCTTGACGTAGCGCAGGACCACAAAACCAGCGACCAGAATCAGCGGTGCGATGGAGAGCATGCCCATGTAGGTAGAGCCGGACAGATCGTTGATTTTCCCCACCATCACCGGGGCAACCATACCGCTCAGTTGACCGATGGAGTTGATCGCCGCAGTCCCCGTGGCGATCGCCAGTCCCGAAAAGGTCGATTGCGGGATGGTCCAGAAAATCGGGATCGCAATAAAGGTACCCGCAGTAGCGAGTACGAGCGCTGCCATCATGGCCCAGGATGAATCCGAGAACAGGCAAGCCAACAGATAGCCGACGGCTGCCGCCAACAGGCACAGAACAAGGTAAGTCTTGCGCTCACCCGTACGATCGGAACGCCGGGTCAGCCATATCATGCCGATACAGGCCACGATGTAAGGCAGCGCCGAAAGCATCCCTATCCAGAATAGACTCTGTACACCGGACGACTTGATCAGGTGCGGCATCCAGAAGTTGAGGCCATAAGAAGCTGTCTTGATCACAAAGTAGATGAACGCCATGATCGCGACTTCCCGGGTCAGCAACACACGCCACAAGGACCCCAATACCGGCTTATCGTTGACTTTGTCATGCGCCAGGTTCGCCGCCAGCAGATCCTTCTCGCTACGGCTTAACCATTTGGCCGATTCGATGTCTCGGTCCAGCTTCCACAGCACTAGCAGGCCGAGCACCACACAGGGCAGTCCGGACATCAGGAACAGCCAGTGCCAGCCAGCCAGACCGAACACGCCGTCCATCGTGCCCAACAGGATTCCCGCCGCTGGCCCCCGACCGCGCCTGCCAAAGGGACAGCGAGGAACCAGAGGCCATTCATCTTCGCCAGGTGCTTCTTGGGAAACCAGCACGCCAGGTAAAACAGGATCGCCGGGCCAAAACCGGCTTCCATGACGCCGATCAGAAAACGCAGGAAGTACAGGGTGTATTGCGTGTAGGCGAACATTAACGCCGCCGTTGCCAGCCCCCAGGAGATCATGATCCGGCAGATCCAGGCAGGCGCGCCATAGCGCTTGAGCCCCAGGCTGCTGGGGACTTCAAATAGTACGTAGCCGAAAAAGAACATGCTCGCGGCCAGGCCGTACGCCGCGTCGGACAAACCCAATTCTTGCTGCATCTGGGTCTTGGCGAAGCTGATGTTGATCCGGTCAAAATAGGAAAAGAGAAAACAGATAATGGCCAGCGGCATGATTCGCCAGGCCACACGCCGGTAGAGCAGCAGTTCATTGATTTTTTCTGCGTTGCGCGCAAGCGCGATCTCGCCAGTCATGGCAACCATGATGTTTCTCCATTGTTGTAATTATTGGAGAGAGGCAAGGCTCTTGAGGAACCCTGCTCAGTGGGTTCAGCCGATCAGAATAAGTTTGGCCTTGTAAGCCTGACCTTTGACGACATAGTCCGCGGCATTTCGATGCATGCCGGCAATTGCTTCAGGTGTCAGTTCGCGCACGACTTTGGCAGGTGCGCCGAGAATAAGTGAGTTGTCCGGGAACACCTTGCCTTCGGTGACAACCGCCCCGGCGCCGACCAGGCAATTCCTGCCGATGACCGCGCCATTGAGCACAACAGCCTGAATCCCGATCAGCGCTCCGTCGCCGATGGTGCAACCGTGCAACATAGCCTGGTGGCCGATAGTGACGCCCTCGCCCACCGTCAGCGCAAATCCCGGGTCGGCGTGCAGCACCGCCCCCTCCTGCACATTGCTGTGCTGACCGATGTGAATCGGCTCGTTGTCACCCCGCAGAACAGCCTGCGGCCAGACACTGACGCCCTGCGCCAGCGTGACATTGCCGATGACGGTAGCGTCTTGCGCGATGAAAGTTTCGACGTGAATGACAGGAATAAGGGTGTCGTATTGATAAATAGCCATGGCAGTTGCTCCTCAAGGCTGAGCGTCGGTTTTCAGGACACCGGCGGCACACAGCTCGGCAATGTGTTCGTCGCTGTAGCCCAGTTCACGCATGACGTTGTGGGTGTGCTCGCCGATGCGTGGGATAGATCGACGGGGTTGCAGTCGCTCGCCATCCAGGGACAACGGCAGCAGTGGCATGGCGGTGAACGATCCGTCTTCAAGTTCAAGATTTGCCAGGCCACCGCTGTGCAGCAGATGAGGATCCTCGAACAGTTCCTCGGGCCGTCGAATCGGAGCAAACGGAATACTGTTGGCCTCAAGTTCCAGGGCCAGCGCTTGAGCGTCCATGCCGGCAAAGACTTCAGCCAAGTGAGCCAGCAGACGTGGCCGCTGCAACACGCGATCATTGTTGGTAGCAAGGGTCTGGTCGTCCAGCAACGCGGTCTGGCCGAGCAATTGACACAGGGCGGTCCACTGACCTTCACCCGTGGCGGCGACGAACATCTGCTCCCCATTGGCAAACTCGAATACATCGTAAATGGCCCATGCACTGATACGGTTTGGCATCGGTGCAGCCGCTTGGCCGGTCACGGCGTATTGCTGCATATGCTGAGCAGCGAGCAATACGCAGTTTTCGTAAAGCGCGCTTTGCACTTCACGACCGACGCCGGTGACGTGACGATCGTTGAGCGCAGCAAGCACACCGATAGCACCGAACATGCCGCCCATGATGTCGTTCACCGAACTGCCGGCACGCAGAGGCCTGCCTACCGGGCCGGTCATATAGGCCAGGCCTGCCATCATTTGCACAACTTCATCCAGGGCCAGGCGATTGTCGTAGGGGCCGTTGAGAAAGCCTTTGTGCGAGGCGTAGATAATGCGCGGGTTACGCGCTCGAATCGCCGCGTAACCAAAGCCGAGTTCGCTCATGCGGCCGGGCTTGAAGTTCTCGATGAATACGTCAGCGGTATCGATCAGCTCCAGTACCGCATCTCGTCCTTGTTGAGTGTTGACGTCGATGGCGATGCACTGTTTGTTGCGGTTGAACGTGCGAAAAAAACCGGCACCGGCGCCTAGCAGACGGCGTGTACCGTCGCCACGGATCGGTTCAATCTTGATCACCTCGGCACCGAGGTCACCCAGGATCATTCCGCAGGTCGGGCCCATCACCATGTGAGAAATTTCAACGACACGAATGCCGTCCAATGGAAGCCTGGACATTAGGGTTCTCCTTGATCTGGCAGGTTCAGACGCGACCGGCAACTGATGCGTAATTGAGTGGCAGGCCAGCTCGTGCAATGCAGCCATAGAGCGTCTCGTGCGGCAGTGCTTCGCTGAGCACATGTCGGGAAGCGATCAGGGCTGCCAGGTCGATGCCCGTCTCGTAGCCCATGCTTTGCAGCATGAACACCAAGTCTTCTGTAACCGTATTGCCGGATGCACCCGGTGCGAACGGACAACCGCCCAACCCGGCCAGTGACGAGTCGAGCTCGGTGATACCTTGCTGAACGGCGACCAGGCTATTGGCAAGCGCCAGGCCTCGAGTGTCGTGGAAGTGCGCGGCCCTGAGCTTGTCACCTGCGATGGCGCGAACCGCCTGCAAGGTGGTCGCCACCTGGCCGGGATTGGCGTAGCCCGTGGTGTCTCCCAGGGACACAAGATCGCATCCGGCTTGCAGCACATGCCCGGTCAACGCGCAGAGATCGCTCAATGGCACATCACCTTGGCGGGTACAGCCGAAGGCCACGGACATGCCGGCAATCACTTGAACGTTGTGCAAACCAAATTCAGTGCGCAGTTGGCACATTCGCGCCAGCTCTTCGACCATTTCCAACGGAGTACGGCGCACATTGGCCAGGCTGTGGGCTGCGCTGACGGACACGGGCGCAATGATACGGTGCGCGCCGGATTCTAGCGCGTCGCGACAGCCGCGCAGGTTAGGCGCCAGGACCGTTACAACCAGATCCGGAAAACTCAAGGCATGGGCGACGACTTCTTTGGCATCGGCCATCTGCGGCAACAGTTTGGCGGGAACAAAGGACGCGACCTCCATGTACCGCACACCTGCGGCATAGGCGGCATCAATCCATTGTCGTTTGGCGGATGTCGGCATAGTGGCTTGAAGGCTTTGCAAACCATCACGCATGCCGACTTCGTTGATTGTTATTGTTGTCATGAAAAAAGCTCTCACAGGCTGAAGCGCACCTTCAGATTAGAGAGCCAGGGAGTCAGCAAAAAGACGTCATTTACGCGGTGATCCATCGCCAACGGCGACGGATACAGTCAGGTGCGGGGCGCAAGCGATGTCGCTCGCAAAAGCAGATGGTCCAGCAATCGCCGGGCCGACAGCGAAAGTGCATCCCGGTCACGGACACAGATAACAAACTCACCCAATGCCCAATCGTCGGTCAGAGGGATAATCCGCAAGTCAAACAACCGCGCATACCGCTCCACTGCTTCCAGGGGGAATACGGCAAGTCCCAAGCCGAATTGCACCAGCCGAAAAGCTGCGTCAAATGACGACACATAGGAGCGAAACCGCAGCTCATGGCCCTCCTTCGTCGCTTCACTGCGCATGAAGTTATTCAACGTGGCGAAAGCCGACAGCCCCAGGTGATCAAAGGCCAGGGTCTCTGCGAACGCAATATGGGTACGACCGGCCAGGGCATGGTTCGCCCCTACGACGACCGCCAGGTGATCCCGACGATAGGGCAGAAATTCCAGATCGCCCACGGCCATTGATCGTCGACAAATACCTAAATCGGCATTGCCTTCGGCTACCCCGCGCACCACGTCGGGACTGAAACGCTCTTCGATGTCTGCCTGGATTCTTGGATGCTCGATCATGAAGTCCGACAGTTCTTCGGGCAGGAACTCCATGATTGATGAGATGTTTGCCAATACCCGTACATGTCCTCGGGCGCCTTCAGCGTATTCGCTAAGCTCGCTATCGAGCCGCTCCATGGCCCGCGTCAGGGACCGAGCGTGCCGAAGTAGCGCCAACCCCGCCGGCGTCGGTTCGACCCCGCGCTTGCTGCGGTTCAGCAGCGGCGTACCAAACCGCGCCTCAATATCGGAAATACGTTTACTGACCGCCGACGGCGCAATGAATGCCCGCTCGCTGGCGCGTGCAATCGTGCCCTCTTCACAGACCAGAATGAACAAGTGCAAGGATAAGTGATCCAGGTGCTGCATGACGCCCCTCCCGTTGTTCTAACGACGCAGCTTAACCGTCTTATTAAAACCCGTGGTTGGCGATGCAATTGCAGCGAAATTGTGCAGACGAAAAAAAGCCCGCTCAATGAGCGGGCTTCTTGTGGCGACCTGGCGTTCAGTGTTCCAGGTTACCGAATATGGCGCAGCGGACGGGACTCGAACCCGCGACCCCCGGCGTGACAGGCCGGTATTCTAACCGACTGAACTACCGCTGCGCGTAACACATGAAGCGAATGGTGGGTGATGACGGGATCGAACCGCCGACCCTCTGCTTGTAAGGCAGATGCTCTCCCAGCTGAGCTAATCACCCTTCGTTTCGGTGTGGGCGCATCATACATCAAAAAATCGTAATGTCTTGATTTAAATGCAGTTTATTTAAAAAAAGTTTACCGCACGACTTTTTGCCATATTTCGCACAATAAAAAGCCCGCTCAATGAGCGGGCTTCTTGTGGTGACCTGGCGTTCAGCGTTCCAGGTTACCGAATATGGCGCAGCGGACGGGACTCGAACCCGCGACCCCCGGCGTGACAGGCCGGTATTCTAACCGACTGAACTACCGCTGCGCGTAACACTTGAAGCGAATGGTGGGTGATGACGGGATCGAACCGCCGACCCTCTGCTTGTAAGGCAGATGCTCTCCCAGCTGAGCTAATCACCCTTCGTTTCGGTGTGGCGCGCATTCTACGGAGCGCCCCCAGGTCTGGCAAGCACTTTCTTAAATCTTTTTTTTCAGCCCTTCCAATGGCTTACGCAGGGTTGGCCTGGGGCGTGATCAAGAGAATAATGCCCCCCTTTGTATAGAGGAGAGACTCACCCCATGTGGTTCAAGAACCTGCTTATCTATCGCCTGACCCAAGATCTGCCCGTTGATGCCGAGGCGTTGGAAGCGGCCATGGCCACCAAACTGGCGCGCCCGTGCGCAAGCCAGGAGTTGACGACTTACGGTTTCGTCGCGCCTTTCGGTAAAGGTGAAGACGCGCCCCTGGTGCACGTCAGCGGCGACTTCCTGCTGATTGCCGCACGCAAGGAAGAACGCATCCTGCCGGGCAGCGTGGTGCGCGATGCGGTTAAAGAGAAGGTCGAGGAAATCGAGGCCGAGCAAATGCGCAAGGTCTATAAAAAGGAACGCGACCAGATCAAGGATGAAATCATCCAGGCGTTCCTGCCGCGCGCCTTTATTCGTCGCTCGTCGACCTTCGCCGCCATCGCGCCGAAACAGGGCCTGATCCTGGTGAACTCGGCCAGCCCGAAACGCGCCGAAGACTTGCTTTCTACCTTGCGCGAAGTGATCGGCACCCTGCCCGTTCGCCCACTGACCGTGAAAACCGCACCGACGGCGATCATGACCGACTGGGTCACCACCCAGAAACCCGCCGACGACTTCTTCGTGCTCGACGAATGCGAACTGCGCGACACCCACGAAGACGGCGGCATCGTGCGCTGCAAGCGCCAGGACCTGACCGGCGAAGAAATCCAGCTGCACCTGACCACCGGTAAAGTCGTGACCCAATTGTCCCTGGCCTGGCAGGACAAGCTGTCCTTCATGCTCGACGACAAAATGACCGTCAAGCGCCTGAAGTTCGAAGACCTGCTGCAGGACCAGGCCGAACAGGACGGCGGCGACGAAGCCCTGGGCCAACTGGATGCCAGCTTTACCCTGATGATGCTGACCTTCGGCGAGTTCCTGCCAGCGCTGATCGAAGCCCTGGGCGGTGAAGAGACGCCACAAGGCATCTAAGCCGTGTGAAGAGCGAAATGTGGGAGGGGGCTTGCTCCCGATGGCAGAGTGTCAGCCAAAGCACCTTTGACTGATCCACCGCCATCGGGGGCAAGCCCCCTCCCACATTCGACCGCATTTACAAATTTCTATAACAAGGACTAACCCATGCGCGCACTCGCCGCCCTGAGCCGATTCGTCGGCAATACCTTCGCCTACTGGGTGCTGATGTTCGCGGTGCTCGCCTTCCTCGAACCCGCGTGGTTCATCGGCCTGAAAAGCGCCATTGTGCCGTTGCTGGGCCTGGTGATGTTCGGCATGGGCCTGACCTTGAAACTTGAAGACTTCGCTGAGGTGGCCCGCCATCCCTGGCGCGTCGCCCTGGGCGTGGTCGCGCACTTTGTGATCATGCCAGGCGTGGCGTGGCTGTTGTGCCAGGTCTTTCACCTGCCGCCGGAAATTGCCGTCGGGGTGATTCTGGTCGGCTGCTGCCCAAGCGGCACTTCATCCAACGTGATGACTTGGCTGGCCCGTGGCGACCTGGCGCTGTCGGTAGCCATCGCCGCCGTCACCACCCTCCTCGCCCCGCTGCTCACGCCGGCGCTGATCTGGTTGCTGGCCTCGGCCTGGCTGCCGGTGTCGTTCATGGAGTTGTTCTGGTCGATCCTGCAAGTGGTGCTGCTGCCTATCGTGCTCGGGGTGGTCGCGCAGCGGCTGCTGGGGAGTCGGGTACGGCATGCGGTCGACGTGCTGCCGCTGGTCTCGGTGGTCAGCATCGTGATCATCGTCGCAGCGGTGGTTGCCGCCAGCCAGGCGAAGATTGCCGAGTCGGGCCTGTTGATCATGGCGGTGGTGATGCTGCACAACAGCTTCGGCTATTTGCTCGGTTATTTCACCGGGCGACTGTTCAAGCTGCCCTTGGCCCAACGCAAGTCACTGGCGCTGGAAGTGGGTATGCAAAACTCCGGGCTCGGCGCCGCGCTGGCCAGCGCGCACTTCTCGCCGCTGGCGGCGGTGCCCAGTGCGCTGTTCAGCGTCTGGCACAATATTTCCGGGGCGTTGCTCTCGACCTATTTTCGCCGC
This sequence comes from Pseudomonas sp. R4-39-08, assembly GCF_003852275.1. Classification (NCBI taxonomy): domain Bacteria; kingdom Pseudomonadati; phylum Pseudomonadota; class Gammaproteobacteria; order Pseudomonadales; family Pseudomonadaceae; genus Pseudomonas; species Pseudomonas sp. R4-39-08. Next base: position 1,923,944 of record NZ_CP027733.1, on the reverse strand, counting down.
ATGAGCGAGAAGGAAGACCGCCGCGCGCTGGAGAACACCCCGCGAACTTGATCGTGGGGTGCATGTTCGGCACTCTAAGCGCTTCGCGGGGACGACCCCGCGACGCCAACGAGCGTTGAATCCGGGGACGACCCCGCCTGAAGAAGCGAGGTCATCATGTCCTGGATCATTCTGTTTTTTGCCGGGTTATTCGAAGTCGGCTGGGCTGTCGGCCTGAAGTACACCGACGGTTTCAGCAAGCCCCTGCCCACCGCACTGACCATTGCCGCCATGGCCATCAGCCTTGGCCTGCTGGGGCTGGCCGTGAAGGAACTGCCGCTGGGCACCGCCTATGCGGTATGGACCGGCGTAGGTGCCGTGGGCACGGTGATCGCGGGGATTATCCTGTTTGGGGAATCCATGGCGCTGTTTCGGTTGGCCAGCGTGGCGTTGATCATTTGCGGGCTTATTGGCCTCAAGATCTCCACCTAGGCCACTACCGCCATCGGGGGCAAGCCCCCTCCCACATTTGAAATGCGTTCACAAATCAAAAAGTGGGAGGGGGCTCGCCCCCGATGAGGCCAGTACATCCAGCACAGAACTACCTGACACTCCCACGCAGAACACCGACCACAGCCTGCAACTGCGCAGGTGTCGCCTCCTCTACAGGAACAGGCGCCCCCGCCACCAACACCACCCGCGACCAGATCCGATGGAACAACCCCTTGTTCGGATCGCGACTGAAAAAACTCCCCCACAACCCCTGCAATGCCATCGGAATCACCGGCACCGGCGTCTCTTCCAGAATCCGCGTCACGCCGCCGCGAAACTCATTCATCTCGCCATCGCCGGTCAACTTGCCTTCCGGGAAGATGCACACCAGCTCACCGTCCTTCAAGTATTCGGCGATCCTCGTAAAGGCCTTTTCGTAGATCTGGATGTCTTCGTGACGCCCCGCAATCGGAATCGCCCCGGCGGTGCGGAAGATGAAGTTAAGCACCGGCAAGCGGTAGATCTTGTAGTACATGACAAACCGAATCGGCCGACGCACTGCGCCGCCAATCAGCAGCGCATCGACAAACGACACATGGTTGCAAACGAGCAAGGCCGCACCTTCATCCGGAATCTGCTCCAGGTTGCGGTGCTCGACGCGGTACATGGAATGGCTGAGCAGCCAGATCATGAAGCGCATGGTGAACTCGGGCACGATCCTGAAGATGTAGGTATTGACCGCGATGTTGAGCAGCGACACCACCAGGAACAACTCCGGGATCGACAGCTTGGCCACGCTCAGCAGCAGGATCGACACAATCGCCGACACCACCATGAACAGCGCATTGAGGATGTTGTTGGCCGCGATCACGCGTGCACGCTGGTTCTCGGCGGTGCGCGACTGGATCAGCGCGTACAGCGGCACGATGTAAAAGCCACCAAACACGCCCAGGCCGAGGATATCGAACAACACCCACCAGGCTTGGCCGTAGCCGAGCACTGCAAGCCAGTCGTTGGGCTGGACATTCTGCGCGAAGCCGCCGGAATGCCACCACAGCAGCAGGCCAAACACCGTCAGGCCGAACGAGCCGAACGGTACCAGGCCGATTTCCACCTTACGCCCGGAAAGCTTTTCACAGAGCATCGAGCCAAGGGCGATCCCCACCGAGAACACCGTGAGGATCAGGGTGACCACGGTTTCGTCGCCGTACAACCATTCCTTGGCGTAGGCCGGAATCTGCGTCAGGTAGATCGCGCCGACGAACCAGAACCATGAATTGCCGACGATCGAGCGCGACACCGCCGGGGTCTGTCCCAGGCCCATGCGCAGCGTGGCCCAGGACTGGGTGAAGATGTTCCAGTCCAGGTGCAATTGCGGCGTAGAAGCCGCCGCCCGTGGAATGCTGCGGCTGGCGAGGTACCCCAGCAGCGCCACGCCGACAATCGCCACGGCCACCACCGGCGCGTAATGGGTGGACGACATCATGATGCCCGCGCCGATGGTGCCGGCGAGGATCGCCAGGAACGTGCCCATTTCCACCAGGCCGTTGCCGCCGACCAGCTCATCGTCGTGCAGCGCCTGGGGCATGATCGAATATTTCACCGGGCCGAACAGCGCCGAGTGGGTGCCCATGGCGAACAGCGCCAGCAGCATCAATTCCAAGTGATCGAACAGAAAGCCGGTGGCCCCCACCGCCATGATCACGATCTCACCAAGCTTGATCGCGCGGATCAACGCGTCCTTGTTGAATTTCTCGCCAAACTGCCCGGCCAGCGCCGAGAACAGGAAGAACGGCAGGATGAACAGCAAGGCGCACAGGTTGACCCAGATGGAACGGTCACCGTCGAGGGTGAGCTTGTATAGAATCGCCAGGATCAGCGATTGCTTGAAGATGTTGTCGTTGAAGGCACCCAGGAGCTGGGTGATGAAAAACGGCAGGAATCGCCGCGTGCGCAGCAAGGTGAATTGTGAGGGGTGGCTCATCGTCCGTGTTCCTGCGTGGCCTGTTATTGATCAGGCCACGACTTTACCTAATCCCGCTTACTTATTCGCTAGCCCTGCAATGCAAGGTGAAACAAAAAGCTCGCCTTTATAGGCACCCTGCACCGTGCGCGTGGCCACGATCAGCCACATCAGCGCCAGGGCCACCACCAGCCCGCTGCCCAATACGCTGAAGAACCCCAGGTGCAGCAGGCTTGCAAGCTTGAGCGTGGCCAGCGCGTAAACCCCCAGCGGGAAGGTAAAGCCCCACCAGCCGAGGTTGAACGGAATACCGGCGCGCAGGTAACGCAGGGTGATCAACACCGCCAGCAACATCCACCACAAGCCGAAACCCCACAGGGTGATGCCCGCCACCAGGCCGAGCCCGTTGGCCATCTCGCCGACACCCGGCAGGCCATTGGCGGCAAAGATCGCGGGCGCATCGCCGCCGAGCAGCAACATGCCCAGGGCTCCGGTGCCGATGGGCCCCAGCGCCAGCCAGCTCGAGGCCGCCATGTTGGCGTGGGGCAGTTTGTGCAGGGCCATGCGCAGCATCAGGATGGTCAGGATGCTGAAGGCCACCGGCAGGGAGAACGCCCAGAGTACGTAGCTGGTCACCAGCATCACCAGTTGCCCATGGACATCCGCCAGGTGCGGTGCCAGCAGGCCACCGCTGGCGGCGGCGACCTCGGCGGCCACCACCGGGAGCAGCCACACTGCGGTCATCTGGTCGATGCTGTGCTCCTGGCGGGTGAACATCATGAATGGAATCAACACGCCGCAGGCCAACGCCATCGCCACATCCAGCCACCACAGGGCTTCGGCCAGGGGGATCACAGCGTTGCCCCAGCGTGGCAGGCCAAACAGCAGCAAACCATTGAGCAGGGTCGCCAGCCCCATGGGGATGGTGCCGAAAAACATCGAGACCGTGGAGTGCGCGAAAATCCGCCGCGCCTCGTGGAAAAACATCACCCAGCGTGCGGCATACAGCGCGCTGAACAGGATGAACAGGCCGATGGTAAACATCCACAGCCCTTCGGCGACGGCATACACGCCGGGCAGTGCCACCGGCAGTTGCGCCAGGGCCAGCGCCAGCACGCCGGTGCCCATGGTCGCGGCGAACCAGTTCGGGGTGAACTGGCGAATCACTTCCCGGGGACGGGCCAGGTGACTGAAGGGTTTATAGCTGATGGGGGTCAAGCAGGTCATGATGGCAATCCTCTTCCTCGCATGAGGTTGAGGCCATCATAGAAGCGGATCGAATATCTATATAACGGGTAATATCTCTATATATTAACTGTTATGCAGATATAGCGGGCGCTGCGAGAGCATTCCGGCCAAAGCCCCCAAGGCCAGCAGGATCAGGAGCGCGCCGTACGCATCAGTAGTGGCGATCAAACCAAACTCCCGGCTCAAGTTACCGGCCAGCAGCGCCGGCAAGCAGAACGCCAGGTAACTCAATACGTAGAACGCCGACATCAACCCCGCGCGCTCATGGGGCAATGCCAACCCCACGATACTGCGCACACTGCCCATGAACCCGCCGCCAAAACCCAGGCCGGCCACCACACTGGCGACAAAGAACAACCACAGGCTGGTGCTTTGCACAGCCGTCAGCAACAGTGCCACGCCCGCCGCCAGCAACATCGCAGACAGGCGCATAACCTTATCTGCCGGGTGCTCGCGCAGGCTGTAGATCATCACTGCGCCACTCAAGGTAATCACGGCCACCAGTCCGCCGCCGACCAGGTGCGAAGTCGAACCCGTTGCTGCCCGCACCAGGGACGGCGCCAGGGATGAATAGAACCCACCCAGCGCCCATACCGCCACATTCAACGGCATCGCCAAGCCCAGGGCCCGGCGCGCCTGCTTCGGCACATGCAGCGTCGGCGCCAGGGATTTCAAGGCTCCCGGTATGCGGCTGACGGTTTCCGACAAGCGCCAGACATACAGCGCCTGAAGCACCATCAATCCGAGCAGGGTGAAGTAGATCAACTGGGTCGGCCAGGGCGCATATTCCACCAGCAAACCGCTGCCCAAACCGCCACTGGCCATCCCCAGCATCGGCGCGAGGCTATTGAGCATCGGCCCGCGCAGGCGATCGGTGTCGAGCAGCGTCGCACTCAATACTGCCGTCGCCGTCCCCGTGGCAAAGCCTTGCAGCCCCCGCGCGGCAATCAGGCAGGCGGTACTGTCGGCGTTGATAAACAACAGCATCGCCACGATATTCAGGAGCAGCGCGACGAAAATCACCGGCTTGCGCCCGATGTAATCCGACAGCGAACCCACCGTCAGCAGCGCCGCCAGCAGACTCACGGCATACACGCCGAAGATCAGCGTCAGCATCGCTGCCGAGAAATGCAGATTGTCCTGATACACCTGGTACAACGGCGTCGGCGCGCTGGAGGCGGCGAGAAAGGTCAGTACCGTGATCACCAGAAATGTCAGGCTGGACCGTTGAGACAGGTTGCTGGGCATAGGCACGCTCCGCTAAAGCTAATATTTTGCTTTTGTGGAGTGTGCTACCCGTCGGCGCTTAAAGCAAATTCTTTGTGTTAAGGTTTTACCCATGGCGATCAAAGAAGGCCTTCGCCCGGGGGGCCGTAGTGCCCGGGTACAAGAATCGGTGCATTCGGCCGTCCGCGAACTGCTGGAAACCCATGAGCGCGCCAGCGTCACCGTGCCGATGATTGCGGCACGCGCGGGCGTCACACCCTCGACCATCTACCGACGCTGGGGTGACCTCTCTGCGCTGCTGGCCGACGTGGCCCTGGCGCGCATGCGCCCGGACAGCGAGCCGGCCACTACCGGCAGCCTGCGCGGCGACCTGCAAGCCTGGGCGGAGCAGTATCTGGATGAAATGAGTTCGGAGCCTGGGCGCCACATGATGCGCGACGTCCAGTGCAGCGTGACGCCGGGGTATTGCGTGAGCATTCTGAGCGGGCAGTTGCAGGTGATCGTTGACCGTTACCCGGACCAGCCAGCCCCCAGCGTGGATCGTTTGATCAATCTGCTCGCGGCACCCACGGTGTTTAGAATTCTGTTTTCGACCCAGCCGCTGGCGGTTGAAGAGCTGCATACGCTGATCGACTTGGCGCTGAAAACCTAAAGCCTTATACAAAACCAAATGTGGGAGGGGGCTTGCTCCCGATAGCGTTGGGTCAGTCAGTACAGAGATGACTGACAGACCGCTATCGGGAGCAAGCCCCCTCCCACATTTTCTTACCGCGTATCGTCAGTGGTTACGTACGCATCCCACGCCCGCTTACCAGCAACCGCGCACAACCGATATACAAGACGATGGTGGCGACAACCATGAACGTGATCGCCACGCTGATCTTGATATCCGACACGCCCAGGATGCCGTAGCGGAAAGCGTTGACCATGTGCAGCACCGGGTTGGCCAGGGACACGGTCTGCCAGAACGGCGGCAGCAGCGTGATGGAGTAGAACACCCCGCCCAGGTAGGTCAGCGGCGTCAGCACGAACGTCGGAATGATCGAGATATCATCGAAATTGCGCGCGAACACTGCGTTGATAAACCCCAGCAGCGAGAAAATCGTCGCCGTGAGTACCACGACCAGAATGGTGACCCCCAGGTGATGCACTTGCAGGTGGGTGAAGAACAACGACAGCAGGGTCACGATCACCCCCACCATCAAGCCGCGCAGCACGCCGCCCAAGGTGTAGCCGATCAGGATGGTGTGCGGCGACACCGGTGACACCATCAGCTCTTCGATAGAACGCTGAAACTTGCTGCCAAAGAAACTCGACACCACGTTGCCGTAGGAGTTGGTGATCACCGACATCATGATCAGGCCCGGCACGATGTACTCCATATAGGTGAAGCCACCCATGTCACCGATCTGCCGGCCGATCAGGTTACCGAAGATCACGAAGTACAGGACCATGGTGATCGCCGGCGGCAGCAAGGTCTGCGGCCAGATCCGGGTAAAGCGCTTCACTTCGCGGTAGACGATGGTCTGCAGCGCGACGAGGTTGGGTTGCAGTTCGGAACTCATACCGCCACCTTCGCCAGATTTTTCTCCACCAGGGACACGAACAACTCCTCAAGGCGATTGGTTTTGTTACGCAGGCTCAACACTTCGATGTTCTGGGCCGCCAGTTGGCTGAACAGCGCCGTGATGCCCATGGCTTTGTCCACTTGCACTTCCAGCGTGTGACTGTCCACCAGGCGGCTCGGGTAGCCCAACAGATTCGGCGGCGCCGACAGGTTGTTTTTCAGGTCGAGCAGGAAAGTTTCCACATGCAACTGGCCCAGCAGATTACGCATGCTGGTGTTCTCGACAATGGTGCCGTGGTCGATGATGCCGATGTTGCGGCACAACTGCTCGGCCTCTTCCAGATAGTGGGTCGTGAGGATGATGGTGATGCCCTTCTCGTTCAGCTCGGTGAGAAAGGTCCACATCGAACGACGCAACTCGATGTCCACGCCAGCGGTGGGCTCGTCGAGGATCAGCAGGCGCGGTTCATGCACCAGTGCGCGGGCAATCATCAGGCGCCGCTTCATGCCGCCGGACAACGAGCGCGAAGGCACATCGCGCTTGTCCCACAGGCCCAGTTGGGTCAGGTACTGCTCGGCGCGTTCCTTGGCGATTTTCGGCGGGATGCCGTAGTAACCGGCCTGGGTCACGACAATGTCGAAGGTCTTTTCGAACTGGTTGAAGTTGAATTCCTGAGGCACCACGCCGATGGAACGCTTGAGCGCCGCCGGGGATTTGTCCAGGTCATGGCCGAAGATATTCACCGTGCCGCTGGTCTTGTTGACCAGGGTGGAGAGGATACCGATGGTGGTGGATTTGCCGGCACCGTTGGGGCCGAGCAAGGCGAAGAAATCACCTTCGGCGACGTCCAGATCGATACCACTCAGGGCCTGGAAACCGTTGCCGTAGGTTTTGGTTAGCTGCCGGATGGACAGAGCGGAACTCATATCGGATTACGCACCAAGGAAAAGAATAGAAACAATAGATGAGGGCACAGCGCAGGTAGTTCAACCTGCGATGTGTTCCAGCATGGTGCGTGCCCGCGCCGCACAAGTACAGTCACCCTTGTTAATAGTGTGTATCAGGTCAACGCGGTCATCACTGCCTTGCGGTAGGCCGGACGTAGCTTCAGGCGCTGGTACCACGCCTCCAGGTTGGGCATTGCCGGGCGTTCGATGGGCATCTCGAACCAGGCATAAATAAAGCAGCCCAGGGGAATATCACCGATGCCGAAGGCTTTGCCGGAAAGGTAGGGTTGCTCGGCAAGAGCCTGGTCGACCGTTTTGAGTGCATCGATGCAGGCTTGGCGCCCGGCATTGATGCTGTCCCAGTTCTGTTTTTCCGGCGGTGTGCGCACGATGCCCCAGAACACGGCCTTGAAGGGATCGGCGAGCGTGGACGTGGTCCAGTCCATCCACTTTTCGGCGCTGGCCCGGATTTGCAGGTCACTTGGGTAAAAGTCCGACGCGTGCTTGGCGCACAAGTAACGCACGATGGTGTTGGATTCCCACAGTACGAAGTCGCCGTCTTCGATCATCGGCACCCGGCCATTGGGGTTCAAGGCTCGGTATTGCGGCGTGTCGACCACACCAAAAGCGCCGCCCGCATCAATCGCCTCATAGTCCAGGCCGAGTTCCTCGGCGCACCAGAGTGCCTTCCTGACATTTGATGAGTTTTTACGACCCCAGATTTTCAGCATGACCGCGCCTTATCGTTGGTGAACATGGCTTGATGAACGTTGCAGCATACGCCGGTTCACACGCGCCTTGAATCACTCTGCCCGCCGCCCGGCAAGCCTGGGTGTTCAAGGTGCAGGGGTTGCCGCGCACCGCCTCATGCACGGCGCCGTCGCGATTGACTGCCTGGTCATATAAATCCGCGCGGGTTCCGCGATGTTTCCCGGCGAACTCCACCCCTGCAGGGTGGTCACTATCGATGAAGCGGCTGGGACTCAGGTATCCCCAGTACAACTTGTAACACCCTGATCACCCCGCTTGGCCGGACGCCGTCTAAGCTCCCTGGTGGTTTCGCCCCTGGTTTCACGGAGGATTGAATATGCTGTTGTTGTGGATACTGGTTCTGGTGGTCGGCATTGCCTACCTGGCACACCGCCGCACCGCGCCCCTGCCCGCTTTGGGTGTGGTCGCCGTTTACCTGTTGGCGATGGGCGCCTGGAGCCATGCACCGGGTTGGCTGCTGCTGATTTTCTGGGTGCTGATCGCGATCGTGGCCGTGCCCCTGCTGCTGCCCGACCTGCGCCGCCAATACTTTACCAAGCCGTTGTTCAGCTGGTTCCAGAAAGTCCTGCCGCCGATGTCCGAAACCGAGCGCGATGCCATCGACGCGGGCACGGTGTGGTGGGACGGCGAACTGTTCAGCGGGCGGCCCGACTGGGACAAATTGCTGGCCTACCCCAAGGTGCAATTGACCGAGGAAGAACAGGCCTTCATCGACGGCCCCACCGAAGAACTCTGCGCCATGGTCAGTGATTGGGAAATCGGCCAGGCCATGGACCTGCCCCCCGCTGCCTGGGAGCACATCAAGACCCATGGTTTCTTCGCCCTGATCATCCCCAAGGAATACGGCGGCAAGGGCTTCTCAGCCTATGCCCACTCCCAGGTCGCGATGAAACTGGCCACCCGCAGCGGCGACCTGGCTTCCACCGTCATGGTGCCCAATTCCCTGGGCCCTGCCGAATTGCTGCTGCACTACGGCACCGACGAGCAACGCAACCACTATCTGCCGCGCCTGGCGCGTGGCGACGATATTCCGTGTTTCGCCCTGACCGGCCCGCTGGCCGGCTCCGATGCCGGCGCCATGCCCGACACCGGCGTCATCTGCAAAGGCGAGTGGCAAGGCAAGGAAACTCTCGGCCTGCGCCTGAACTGGGAGAAGCGCTACATCACCCTCGGCCCGGTCGCGACCTTGCTCGGCCTGGCGTTCAAGGCCCATGACCCGGACCATCTGCTGGGCGAGGAGGAAGACCTGGGCATCAGTCTCGCGTTGATTCCCACCGAGACCCCCGGTGTCGAAATCGGCCGCCGCCACCTGCCCCTGGGCGCCGCCTTCATGAATGGCCCCAACTCGGGCAAGGACGTCTTCATTCCGCTCGAATTCCTCATCGGCGGCCAGGAGATGCTCGGCAAGGGCTGGATGATGCTGATGAACTGCCTGTCCGTAGGCCGTTCGATTTCCCTGCCTGCGGTAGGCACCGGCGCCGCCAAGTTCACCAGCCTGGTGACCGGCCAATACGCGCAGGTACGTGAACAGTTCAACGTGCCGCTGTCGGCCTTCGAAGGTATCCAGGAAGCCCTGGCGCGCATCGGTGGCAACGCCTGGCTGATGGACAGCGCCCGCATGCTCACCGCCAATGCCGTGGACATGGGCGAGAAGCCCTCGGTGCTGTCGGCGATCCTCAAGTACCACCTTACCGAACGCGGCCGCGAGTGCATCAGCCACGCCATGGACGTGCATGGCGGCAAGGGCATCATCATGGGCCCGAACAACTACCTGGGCCGTAGCTGGCAAGGGGCGCCGATTTTCATCACCGTGGAAGGCGCGAATATCCTTTCGCGTAACCTGATGATCTTCGGCCAGGGTGCGATTCGCTGCCATCCGTTCGTGCTCAAGGAAATGGCCCTGGCCGGTCGTGAAGACCATGACCAGGCATTGAAGGAGTTCGATGGCCTGCTGATGCAACACATCGGATTCGCCGTGAGCAACGCCGCCAGTACCCTGGTGCTGAACCTGGGCATCGGTCACTTCGAAAAAGCCCCGGGCAACCGTTTGAGCCAGGGTTATTTCCGTGCGCTCAACCGTCAGGCCGCGGCGTTTGCCCTGCTTGCAGACCTGAGCATGATGCTGCTGGGCGGCGAATTGAAACGCCGTGAACGGCTGTCGGCGCGCCTGGGTGATGTGCTGAGCCACATGTACCTGGCGTCGGCGGCGCTCAAGCGTTACCACGACCTGGATTCGCCGGATCACCTGGAACCGCTGTTCGCCTGGGCCATGGAAGAAAGCCTTGGCCAGTCCGAGCGCGCACTGGATGAATTGCTGAGCAACTTCCCGAATAAGATCCTCGGTTGCCTGTTGCGGGTGATCGTGTTCCCGTTCGGACGCCGGCATACCGGGCCGTCCGATGCCCTGGATGCCGAGGTTGCCGCCGTGATCGGCCGTGCCAAGGGCGACCCGACCCTGGAAGAGCTGCTGGCTGGCTGCTATCGCCCACAATCGGCGCAAGACCCAGTGGGCGCACTGCAACATGCCTATGACCTGCTCGGTGCCAGCCATCCGCTGCAGAAAAAACTGCACGCCGCGCTCAAGAGCGGGCAAGTCAAACCGACTGCCGGCGAGCATGCCGTCGACGCCGCGCTGCACGCTGGCGTGCTGCAACCCGCCGAAGCGCAAACCCTGCGTGACGCCGAAGCGGCTCGCCGCAAGGTGATCGATGTGGATGATTTCAGCAAGGAAGAGCTGCTGCAGGCTGAAGGTAAAGTCCGCTGATACCAGCGGTCATATAAAAACGGGCGCGAGAGGCCTATACTCTCGCGCCCGTTTTTGCTTTAGAGGACTTATCTCGTGTCCAACGTCGTTGCCGATCATCTCGTCTTGCTCGACCACCTGCGTAGCATCCTGGTTGCCGTCGGCGAAGCCGAACAGGTACCCGAGGAAAGCCATACGCTGTTTCTGGAACGTTTCGATGAACTGCGCGCCCTGCTGCCGATCGATCCGATCGAAAGCCAATATCTTGGCCAGGACATGATGAGCCAGGTCATCCTGCGTTATCCGCAAATCGCTCACTTGGTGCCGCGCGACCTGCTGTGGTTCTTTGGCGGCGATTGCCTGCACTTCATGCCCGACGAAGAACTGGACCTGTACCAGGCCCTGGAAGAACGTCGCCATGAGGCCGAGCTGAACGACGAACCGTTCGACTGGAACCAGGAAAAGCAGCTGCTGGCCATGCCGGACGACCAGAGCAAGCACTGATCCTCAGAGCACCGAAATCCAAATGTGAGAGGGGCTTGCCCCCGATAGCAGTGTGTCAGTCAGCTTACCTGTCACTGATCCACCGCCATCGGGGGCAAGTCGAATCGTCGCACCGCCCCTCCCACATTTTTAACGGCGGCGCAGTGTCGGCTCCTTCGCCATGCACTCCACCAGATAATCAATGAACACCCGCAACTTCGGCGGCAAGTATCGCGTCGGTGAGTGCAGCAACCACGCTTCACCATGATACGACGCAATAAAATCCCACCCTGGCAACACCTGCACCAACTGCCCCGCCTCCAAAGCATGTCGCGCCGTGAAATACGGCAAGCTGCCAATCCCCACATGCTGCAACACCGCATCCAGCCGCACGCCCGTGTGGTTCGCCGCATATCGCCCGCGTACACCGACCGTCACCGCCTTGCCGGCCTGGCGAAACTTCCAGCGTGAATCCCCTGGGGTTTCACCCAGGTAGATGCAGCTGTGCTCCAGCAGATCATGGGGGTGACTCGGCGTGCCATGCTGGGCCAGATACTGCGGCGTTGCACACAGCAAATGTTCAATCGGCAATAGCTGCCGCCCGATCAGACCGGGTGGCGGGCTGTCGGTGATGCGGATGCTCAAGTCGACATTGTCGTCGATCAAATCCACATGCCGATCCTCAAGGATCAGTTGCACATCCACCTTGGGATAGCGCCGCAGAAATTCCGGCATATGCGGATGCACCACAAACCGCCCCACCGCCTTGGGCACGCTGACTCGCACCAGGCCTTCGGCTTCATGGGTAAATTGCCCGCTGATTTCCATCACCGAGCGCGCCGCGTTGACCATCTCCTGGCACCGCTTGAACACCTCTTCGCCGCCCTCGCTAAGGCGCAGCTTGCGCGTGGTGCGCTGCAACAACCGGGTTGCCAAGGCCTGTTCCAGGCGCGAAATGCTACGGCTCACCGCCGAAGGTGAAACGCTCAGCTGCCGCGCCGCCTCGGAGAAGCTGCCGGTTTCCACCACTTTGACGAAAATCGCCATTTCACCCAGCAGCGGCAAAGGAAGATTGATGCTCATGACGCACAGGTCCATTGATGTTTGCATGGATTATCACCTATCAGCGCAGTATTTATACTGCCCGCAGAACCTGAATGCGGATGTAGACGACCATGACCCAGCGCCTGTTTTTCACCCACGATCACCTGACTGCCGAATTGGAAGTGCTCAGTTGCACCCCGCACGCTGAGCAATTCGCCGTTGTTGTGCAGTCGACGATTTTCCATCCCCAGGGCGGCGGCCAACCATTCGACACCGGGTGGCTCGGCGACAGCCAGGTGCTGCGCGTCATGCAGGAAGCCGAGCATGTGGTGCACTACGTCAATCAACCTGTGGAACCCGGCCCGATCGCTGCGAGGGTCGATGCACAACGCCGCGCGCTGCACAGCCGCCTTCATTCAGCGGGGCATTTGATTGGCAATGCCGGCGAACGCCTGGGCTGGATGCCGATCAAGGCTCACCATTGGCCGGGGGAAGGCAAGATCACCTTTATCCATGGCGAAACCGCACAAACCATGGACGCCGAGGCGCTCCAACAGCAAGTCAATCAGTGGATCGCCGCTGACTACTCACGGCAGATGTGGTTGGATGAAGGCACACGCGAAGTCGGCTTCGGCGAACTGCCGGCCTACGCCTGTGGCGGCACCCATGTCCAGGCGTTGGGGGAAGTGGGCCAAGTGACGATCCTGGCCGTTTCGGAGAAGAAAGGCGCATTGTCGGTGCGCTACGAAATCAACTGACATGTCGAGCTCAAAATGTGGAGGAGGCTTGCCCCCGATGGCCATAAGTATCTACACAACTCTGTAGCAGCCTACGTTAACCACGAAGCGAAGCGAGCCGCTTCAACCTGCCAAAAGCCGGTGCACGAGCTCAGGCTGTGGAAAGCAAAGCGTCAATAGGATATTACCTGGAAACCGTCGAATCTAGGAAAGGCAGGACATGGCTATTTCAGGTCTGGATGGGCTGCGTGATTTCCGCTCACCAGAACAGCATCCTCAATGCCAACATAACCACGACTATATTGAAAACTGACTCCATCCACTGGTCGCCCTTCTTTATCGCAAACTTCGCGCCGGCATTTGCACCCAATAACGTGCCAATAACCAGACAACATCCGTACTGCCAGTTAATGATGCCGCTGACGCCGAAAATGATTAGTGAACCCACGGAGAGTACTAACCCGCCGACTTTGCGGGTCCCCACCGATTCGCTGATGGTTTTCCTAAAAAAGATAATGAATAAATACGTCGAAAGTTTAGCTTGTCCACCGAATAACCCGCCGATCATGCCTACTGGGATAAAGAGGATATAACCAAACAGACGCCTGATTGCTGAGGGAGGTGTTTCGCCGCTACGAGGTTTTTTTATAAGGGACAACGCGACGAGCAGCAATGTCAGCCCGCCAATTACTTTGTGCAACAGCGCAGGATCTATTTGAAGAAGAACGCTCGCTCCTCCCAGAGCCCCAACCAACCCCAGTGCCGCAGCTGGAAAGGCCAGTGCATAATCGACCTTTCCCTGATTATGAAAGTGTCGCAGTCCTGCAACCATAGTGCCTACCGAGGCCAAGCGCGCTGTGGCGATCGACGACTGAGGCGGAATCCCCAGCCAGATCATCACCGGAACGGTTAAAAACACACTCCCACCGGTATTGGTCCCGACGAATCCCGTTATTATTCCGAGGAAAACCAGACCGACGCCTGTCAACCACTCATGACTCATCATGTTGAGATGCTCGCATAAGATTCAAGGCGCCGTTTACTCGCTCAAGTAAGCAGGGTCTATCCAGTGATAGCAATTTCTGCTTCGGGAATTGGCGGTCACATGAAGCTTTGCGGTATGTACGAAGCTGTACTCGCCAATGATCGGGCGCCGTCGATCAAAGGCGTCGCCCAGCTCTTTCGAAACGAAGTTGCTGAGCTTAAGAATATTTGAGGCTTTGCCGCTGCAAGCTATCGAGTTGAAGTGCAAATTAGTAGGCACAGTTGGGATCCACTTCCAATTCAAAATTATCTCCTAAAGCCTGCCTGACAGATTTAAGACAGGCATAATCATCTTTCAATACTCCGGACCCCTTGAGTGTCAGTCGCTCATAGCCAAGCCCCTGTAACTCAAGCGCACGCTCAGTGACCACTTTAGCGCAAGCAAACGGTAAGCTGCGGCTTACCTTGTAGCTAAGTGCATACGCTCCTCCTAATAAGTTACAACCGGAACGCCATATACTTTTCCCGCAAGATCGAGAAGCGCATGATCTATCGCACACTTGGCAAACAGATGCCCCTTAATTAACAGATCCAGATCACTCATTATCACTTCAAACAGACATGGATTTTTACCAATTATTGCAGGGCACAAATAGGCTTCCAATACTGCAAGCATTGTTTCGGGAGTATCCCCTTGGGCAGCATACCCTCTCGATATAATCCCCGATTCTCCCCACCCAATGAGTCCCGTGTCTGCCGTAAGCTTTAACACTACATGCCGGCCTTTGGCGGTTATATTGGTTGCGGTTTGATAAGGATTTTTATATGGCACTTCTGTCAAGAACACTTCAGCTTTAGCAATGAGCATAGAGTAACTTCCTGTTGGCGACCATTGATGCTGGAACTTAAGTGAAATGTACTTGGTTGATCGGAGCAATATCAAGCATCGCGGCTCGGGTATCGCCGGCCACCAACATGAATAAAATTTCATGTTTTCGCGCATTGATTTTTTTCAAACCACTGATTGGTTTTTTCCCCTATTGAATTCAAAGCAATTTTATTTATGACACTTTTCCACACCAGGCGGTTTGCTATCCGTCCTTCCCGCTCTTTATAAGAGCTACCGCCTCCGCACCCGCTAAATTATAGATATTCAATCTAAAAAATCCGAGATAGGTTGGCGCTGATTAAAGGCTGGCCCCCACTCCACTTTAATTTTACTGGATCAATCTTCGGCAGCAGCAAAAGTTTGGACGGAGTTCGGTGGTCGCTATCTGGATGCAAAGAGCGAGAGCAATTGTCTGGTCAACCGGCTTTTTTACTCTTGCGGATGCATGTGACTGAGCCTGAAGGATGGGTAAAAATCGTATGCTGCGTTTTTTGAGCCGCAATAACAGTCTGCTATCCGGTCTACCTGCTGGCCAGCCCGCAACGCTACAACCCGCCCGGCGTGGGTAGGCACCAGCGGGATGGCCCCTACGCTAGAGCCTTGAACGTGACGGATGAGTACCCCGCGCCTCATCCTGGCCAGCATTGACCTGGGGCATCTGGGTAATGGTAGTGTGTGAAAATGTTTCTGCCTTATCGGTCAGAAACACCCTACTCACTCCCTGCAAAGGAATGCCTCTAACCATGCACTTTCCACTGAAAAAACTCGCGGCCGCCACCCTGTTCGCTGCCAGCCTTGCAGCCGTCACCCCAGCTGCGCTTGCCAACATCACGCCTGAACAGAACACCGCGATTCTGAAGAGTTTCAGCGACACATCGGTCAGCGATTTCCGCAGTTTCCTCGGTGCCCTGGCTAAAGGCGACCTGGGCAAGACCGGTGACATCGCCCCGGCCATCAGCGCCTTTCTCGATAACAAAACCCTGAGCGCCGACCAGCAGAACGAGATCAACCGCCTGCTGGGCATTTACACCCGCGTGAAGTACGGCAAAGCCGCGCTCGAAACCCTGCGCGAGCTGGTGGAAATCCCGACGTTCAACGTAGACGGGCTACCGCAGTATAAAAACCCGGAATTTCTCAAGATCGCCGACAAAATCCAGGCCTTGGCCAAGTCTTTCAACCTGAACTTCCGTAACGTCGATAACCGCGTGTATGAAATTTCCCTGGAAGGCAGCAGTCAAGAAGTGGTCGGCGTGCATGCCCACGCCGATGTGGTACCGGTGACGCCGGAAAACTGGGTGCTGCCGGATGGCACCAAGCTCGACCCGTTCAAGGTCACGCTGATCGGCGACCGCATGTATGGCCGTGGCACCGAGGATGACAAGAACGCCATCGTCGTGGCGATGTATGCCATGAAGGTAATCAAGGAGGAAAAACTGCCGCTGGCACGCACGTTCAAGCTGCTGGTGGACACCACTGAAGAAACCTCCGGTGACGCCATTCCTTACTACTTTGAACGCAACCCCGTGCCGCAATACAACCTGGCGCTGGATGGCGGTTACCCGGTGGTGATTGCCGAGAAAGGCTCGGGCACCGTCATGGCCACCTTCCCGGTGCGCAAGGGTGAAGGCACGGGCGCGGAGATCATCGCGATGACCGGCGGCAAGGCCACCAACCAGATTCCATCGGTATCGGTCGCCACGCTGCTCAGCGATAACCCTGCTGAATTGGCGGCCAGCCTGCAGCAGGCCGGGGATGACTATGCCAAGCGCAATGGCGGCAATTTCCAGGTAACCGCCAAGGTCGACGGCAAGAACGTCAAATTCACCGTCACCGGCGTGTCGGCCCACTCTTCCGAGCCCGAATCCGGGGTCAACCCGGTGGCACGTATGCTGGAGTTGATCCACAGCCTCGATGGAAAGATTGCCCTCAAGCACAACCACATCACCGATGCTGCGAAGTATGCGGCGGACAACTGGGGCCTGGATTACCTGGGCGGCAAATTGGGCGTGGGCTTTGCCGATGACTTCATGGGGCCGCTGACCACCTCGCCGACCTTTGTCGGCCTGGATGACAACGCCTTCAAGCTGGCGGTGAACCTGCGTGCGCCGAAGGGTAAAGCCCCGGAGGCACTCAAGGCACAGCTCGAGCAGAAACTGAACGCCTGGAACGCGCACGCCAAGGTCAACGTGAACTTCACCTATTCGCTGGATAAACCGATGTACCGCAACCCCGAGGGCGAATGGGTAAAAGCGTTGCTGGCAGTGGCCACTGAAAACCTGGGCATGCAACACAAGTTCGGCACATCCGCCGGCGCCACCTCCGTGCACGACCTGCCCAACGGCGTGCAATTCGGCCTGGCCCGCCCGGAAGAGAAATACACCGGGCACACTGACGGTGAGTTCAAGACCGTCGAGCAGTTCCTGCTGGACCTGCAGATCGTTACGGAAATGATGGGGCGTGTCGGTCAGTTGCCTAAACTCTGAGTCTCCAATGTGGGAGGGGGCTTGCCCAGGGCTTGCACCATCAGCATATCTTCAAAGACCCCACCGACCGCTGAGTGGGATGGCACAGCTGGATCTCCAGCACCCAGGCCATTTCACTCGGTGCAATCTCCAGATCGGCCAGTTGCTTGCTCTCGGGACCACGGACTGGTGGTGTGCAGCGGCCGGCAGTTCTCGCCGCTGGGTCAGCCGGAAAATGCGTTGCGGTTGGCTCAGCCGGCCAACAGCCTTCAGCGCCAATGACTTCAAAGAGGTGGGCGCTGTTTTTCGCAGACAAAAAAAAGCCACTCGTTTGAGTGGCTTTTTCTTTGAATTGGAGCGGGAAACGAGACTCGAACTCGCGACCCCGACCTTGGCAAGGTCGTGCTCTACCAACTGAGCTATTCCCGCAAATGGCGTCCCCTAGGGGACTCGAACCCCTGTTACCGCCGTGAAAGGGCGGTGTCCTAGGCCACTAGACGAAGGGGACACGCTACTGAAACACATGGTGTGTATTTCAGTGCCCAGAGGCCTCGTCCGAAGACGTGGTCCTGGTTTCACTCAATGCCGCCCGAGGGCCACACTGCTTGTAAATTGGAGCGGGAAACGAGACTCGAACTCGCGACCCCGACCTTGGCAAGGTCGTGCTCTACCAACTGAGCTATTCCCGCATATGGCGTCCCCTAGGGGACTCGAACCCCTGTTACCGCCGTGAAAGGGCGGTGTCCTAGGCCACTAGACGAAGGGGACACACGTACAACATTCACTCCCTACCGCGTTTCGCTGTGTGCTTTACGCTGTAAGTGGCGCGCATTCTATGGATGGATTGAAAGGTCGTCAACCCCCAAGGATAAATTTATTTAAATCAATGACTTCGCCCCGTTGAGCGGCCTGCGCGGGCATTCTGCTGCGCCCAAGCCCTGGCGCCTATATTCTGACGCGCCACAAGGCGCTATAGTTGCCACAGGCAAATGATGGCAATGTGCATCCATGCAGGATCACTTTACCTATATAGAAGAAACTACCTGGGCAACTGGTCGAACAGTCCTATCCGCCGGTTAGCGCAGTCACTACACTCCACAGCAAACCCTATAAAGAGGTCACACCGGTGACACCACTCATGATCACCCTGCTGGTAATAGCCGGGATCGTAATACTGATCGCCATTGGCTACATGAACCATGTGGTGGAAAACAATAAGCTGGAAAAGAAGCGTACCGAGATCGAGCTCAATGATCGGCTGCGTCGCTGTGGTGAAATCACCGAGACCTTTCCCGGCCAGTTGATGACGCCGGCGCTCAAGCTGTTGCTGACCCGCCTGGAACTCAACGTCAACCAACGCCTGCTGAACCTCAACAAGTCCAGCGCCGCGCTCAAGGCGCGGATCGCCGAGCTGAATGCAATGATCGCCCAGGGCGAATCGATTCCGGTGTCTAACCCGCCCGCGCCGATCCAGACCGAAGCCAAGGCCAAGGATGTGCGCTTCCTGCTCGAAGCACTGCATGGCCAGGTCACCCGTGCAGCCCAGGACGGCTTTCTGCCGACCAACGAGGCCAAGCACTGGATCAAGGAAATCCGCCATATCCTGGTGCTGCTGCACATCGAGTTCTTCAACAACCTGGGCCAGCATGCCCTGCAGCAAGGTCAGCCGGGCCAGGCGCGCCTGGCGTTCGAACGTGGCGTGCAGTACCTGCGCAAACAACCCGAGCCCGTGCTGTACAGCGCACAGCTGCAATTGCTGGAATCACAGTTGGCCCGCGCCAACTCCACGGTGTTGACCAACAGCGCGCCGGCCGAAGACGAAGTCAACGAACTGACCGAAGGCCTGAAAGTCGTCGACGCCGATGCCGAGTGGAAAAAGAAAGCCATTTACGATTGAGTGCCGCTGGCCCCGTCACGGGCCGGCCTTCCGAGTGCGGGGGCGAGCTTGCTCGCTCCTGCCTGCGCCGCACATGACGGTGCCATCAGTTTGCATCTATCCCCCCGCCCCCGACTAGCGTAAAAAAGTGCCCCTCACTCCGTGAAGTTAGAGGCCTGCTATGCCTGTCGCCGTGATTGATGGACAACCGCTGCACTATATCGACCAGGGCACCGGCCCGGTCGTCCTGTTGGGTTCGAGCTACCTGTGGGACCGCGACATGTGGGCACCGCAGATCGAAGCGCTGTCGCAGCAATACCGTGTGATCGTCCCTGAACTGTGGGGCCATGGCGAGTCGGGCACGCTGCCTGCGCAAACCCTGTCCCTTGATGACCTGGCACGTCACAACCTGGCTTTGCTCGACCAGCTGGACATCTCACAGGTCAACCTGGTGGGCCTGTCGGTCGGCGGCATGTGGGGCGCCCGCCTCGCCTTGCTGGCACCTGAACGCGTCAACAGCCTGGTGCTGATGGACACCTACCTCGGCGCCGAGCCGGACGCCACGCGCGAGTATTACTTCTCGCTGTTCAAGATGATCGAAGACGCCGGCGCTATCCCGCCGCCGCTGCTGGATGTGATCGCGCCGATTTTCTTCAGGCCGGAAATCGACCGCGAATCAGCGCTGTATCAGGATTTTCGTCAGTCGCTGCAGGATTTCCCCCGGGAACGCCTGCTGGACAGCGTGGTGCCC
Organism: Pseudomonas sp. R4-39-08; assembly: GCF_003852275.1. NCBI lineage: Bacteria > Pseudomonadati > Pseudomonadota > Gammaproteobacteria > Pseudomonadales > Pseudomonadaceae > Pseudomonas > Pseudomonas sp. R4-39-08. Next base: position 1,903,780 of record NZ_CP027733.1, on the reverse strand, counting down.
CTGGGCCGCTTGATTTTCAGCCGCGCAGACACTCTCGATCAGCTTCATCGCCTGGATTGCGATACCACCCTGGTCATGTGCGGCGAGCAGGACAAGCCGCGGCCACCTGCGGAATCCCGGGAAATGGCCGAGCTGATCGGCTGTGCCCTGACGTTGATTCCCGACGCCGGGCATATCTCCAGCCGCGAGAATCCGGACTTCGTCAATGAGGCGCTGCTGACGTTCCTCGCCAACAACGCCTGATCGCCTTCTCCACTGGTCGCGGCGCCCCGGCCGCGCTCAGAGGCGAAAGTGCCCCACCATGCCCTTGAGTTCCGCGCCCAGCTGCGCCAGCTGGATGCTCGAGGCGGCATTGCCTTGCATGCTCAACGCCGATTGATCGGCACTTGCCCGGATGCTGGTGACGCTGCGGTTGATCTCTTCGGCCACCGAGCTTTGCTCTTCAGCCGCTGCGGCAATCTGCTGGTTCATCTGCTGGATCAATGACACCGCCGCTGCAATGCTGCCCAGGGCGCTTTCGGTTTCCAACGCATCGCTGACCGCCAGCTTCACCAGTTCGCCGCTTTGTTGAATCTGCTGCACCGACGACTGCGCCGCGCTGCGCAAGGTGCTGACCAGGCGTTCGATTTCTTCGGTCGATTGCTGAGTGCGCTTGGCCAGCGCCCGCACCTCATCGGCGACCACCGCAAAGCCGCGCCCTTGCTCCCCTGCGCGGGCCGCTTCGATCGCGGCGTTCAGGGCGAGCAAGTTGGTTTGCTCGGCGACGCTCTTGATCACGCCCAGGACCGTGCCGATGTTCTGGATCTCCGCGCTGAGGCTTTCGATACTGGCGCTGGCACTGTTGCTGGACGTGGACAGCAATTCGATGCGCTGCAAGCTCTGGCGCACCACCCGTTGGCCGCTGTCGACCTTGTCATCCGCCGTCTGTGCGGCTTGCGCGGCCTCTTCGGCGTTGCGCGCCACGTCGTGCACCGTGGCGGTCATCTGGTTCATCGCCGTGGCCACCTGTTCGGTTTCTTCCTTCTGGCTGCTGACTTCGACGTTGGTTTGCTCGGTAACGCTGGACAGCGTCTGCGCCGAGCTGGCCAGTTGCTCGATACCGGCCTGCAACCCGCTGACCATATGGCTCAGGCCGTTGCCCATCTGCTGCATTGCCTGCATCAGTTGGCCGATTTCGTCGCGGCGGCTGACCTCCATGCGCCCACTCAGGTCACCAGAGGCAATCTGCTGTGCCACTGCGATCACACTGCGCAGCGGCGCCACGATCAAGCGGGTAATCACCCAGGCCGCGATCAGCCCCACCAGCAGCGCCAGGGCGGATGAACCGATGATCAGCAGCGTGCTTTTGCCCAACTGCGCCTGCATCGACTGGTCTTCGGCGTCATAGGCCAGGTTGACTCGGCTGACCACCTGATCGGCGCGATCATGCAATTGTTTGTAAACCAGTTTTTCCTGGGCCAAGAGGCCGGTGTACTCGCCGAGCTTTTCGCTGAACGCCGCGATATGCCCGGACACTTCATTGAGCACGGTCTGGTAGCCGGGGTCCTTGACCGAGGTTTTCAGTTGTTCGGCCTGAGCCAGCGCCTGGTCGGCCTGTTCGATCTTGCCCTGCTCGGCCTCCTCCGCATCGGCCTTGCGGCTCTGATCCAGGCGTAGCCGCGCTTCGTTCATCGCCTGCAGCATCAACCGCGACACCTGGCTCACCTGCCCTGCCTGCTCGATAAACTCGGCACCCGCCTTGCCCTGGCTTTCCTTCAGGCCATAGGCGCCATCGTCCGCCAGGCCGGCCTGCAACACATCGAGGTTATTGGCCACGCTGGACACCGACCAACTGGCCATTTCCAGGGCCAGGTCCTTGGCCTGGGTCAGTTCGACGAACTCGTCGAACGCCTTGCGGTAGGCCGCCAGGGCTTGCTCGACATCGGTCATGACCGGCACGTTGGCAGCGGACTGGGCCTTGAGACTGGCCGCCAGCGCGGCCAGCGCGTCGACACTTTCATGCAGGGCGTCAACAGCCTTGGGGTCGGCGTGCAAGGCGTAATCCTGTTCGATCAGGCGCACCTTCTGCAGTCCACTGTTGAGCGAAGACATGTGCTTGAGGCCTTCGAAGCGCTGGCCAACGGTTTGCAGCGACCATACGCCAATGGCCGCTATCACTGCCGTCAGCAGCAGCACCAGAGTAAAACCCAAGCCCAGTTTTTTCGCCATACCGAGGTTGGCGAAACGTCGTTGCGCGCCCGAAATCATTGCACTTGAGTCCTCTTGCAATGGCAGATGCCATAAACCCGCTTACCAGCAGCGAGAGTCGCAACCACGGGGCACTGAACACAAGTCGTGGGCGCCACAATAATGGCAAAAAGCTACACACCCGTCGTTTTCAGAATGGTCGAGGTCGATCTGGCGGGTCCCAGGGCACGAAACAGCGCCAGTGCTCGCGGATCAGCTGCGTAGGCCACGTTGATGCGCAGCCACTCGCAGCACTCACCCGCCGGGTTGAACAGCATTCCCGGCGCCAGCAGCACACCGAGCTTGCGGGCACACGCCTGCACGCGCGAAGGGTTTTGCGCGCCAGGCCGCGCCCACAGGAACATGCCGCCGGCGGGTACTGCAAACACTTGCCATTCTTCATCCTCCAGCACCTGCAAGGTGGCGGCCATTTGCGTATTCAGGCGCTTGCGCAGGCGCTGCACCCACTTGCGGTAGGCGCCGTTGACCAGCAAGGTGGCCACTATCGCTTCGGCAAAGCGTGAGGTGCCGATGCCCGTCAGGGTCTTGAGTTGCGCCAGTTGCGCGATGATCGCCGCACTGGCGCTCAGGTAGCCCACGCGCAAGGCGCTGCTCAGCGTCTTGGAAAAACTGGAGACGTAGATGACACGGTCATCATGGGGCAACGCCGACAACCGCGTGCAACTGGCATGCTGCAGATCGCCATAGACGTCTTCCTCGATAATCAGGAAATCCCGGCTGCATGCCAGCGCCAGCAAGCGCTCGGCCACCGCGCGGCACAGGCTGGTACCGGTAGGGTTGTGATAGAGGCTGTTGATGAACAGGCATTTGGGCCGATGGCATTGCAGGTGCGCCTCCAGCACCTCGATATCCGGGCCGCTGCGCGTGCGGGGCACTTCCAGCAACGTTACCCCGTGAAACGCCAGTTGCCGGTAGAGGTTGCCATACCCGGGGGTCTCGACCACCACCGTATCGCCGGCCCTGAGCAACGTGCGTATGAGCAGGTCCAAGGCATGGCTGGCGCCGTGGGTGGTGAGAATGCAGTCGAGACTGCTGGGCACCTGAATCTGGGTCAGGCGCTTGAGCAGTTGTTCACGCAGGGCCGGCAGGCCCAGAGGCGTGCTGTAATTGAACAGGCCTGCGGTGTCGGTGCGGCTGACTTCGCGGATCGCGTAGCTGATGTCATCGCTCTCGCGCCAGGCGTCCGGCAGCCAGCCACAGCTGAGCTTGAGCTCGCCTAAAGGGCTGTCGGTAAACCTGCCCCAGCCCTGTTCGGCGCCTTCGTACCACTGGTTTTCCTGAATGCTCGCGGGCTGCGCCACGACGAACCCCGAGCCTTTTTTCGAGGCCAGCATGCCTTGGGCCTCCATCCGTTCGAATGCCTCGATCACGCTGGACTGGCTGAGCAGGTTGTCGAGGGCCAATTGCCGCACAGACGGTAAGCGTGTGCCGGGGCTCACCCCATGCTTGCGAATCCATCCCGCGACTGCGCTGATGATTTGCTGCACCACCGGTACCGGGGCTTGTCGATCAATCCCTAAATCCATGAGCCACTCACTTCAACTGTTTGTTATTCAACCCAAACAGTTAAGCACAGAAGCCCAATAAAACCCGTTCCCAACTTTTATTAAAGTATTGATTTTATTGGGTTTTTTACCTGGTGATACACATTCGATCGCGGCTTTTTGCCAGCTATGGAAACACCCCACAACCCCCCAGTCCTTTTCGAACAGGTGGCAGTGTGAAGTCTTAAATCGCCGTGGCACCGCCGTCCACCGCCAGGGCCTGGCCGGTGGTGAAGGCCGCGCCATCACTGCACAAGTACAACACCGCGGCGGCGATTTCCTCGACCTTGCCAATGCGCCCGACCGGGTGCATCGCTGCGGCAAATTCGGCCTTGCGCGGGTCAGCTTCATAGGCGCGGCGGAACATGTCGGTATCGATCACCGCCGGGCAGACGGCATTGACGCGGATTTTCTTTTTCGCGTACTCGATGGCTGCCGACTTCGTCAGGCCGATCACCGCATGCTTGGACGCCGCATAGATGCTCATTTTCGGCGCCGCGCCCAGCCCCGCCACCGACGCCGTGTTGACGATGGCGCCACCGCCCTGGGCCAGCAACAGCGGCAGTTGATACTTCATGCACAACCACACGCCCTTGACGTTGACCCCCATGATGGCATCGAACTCATCCAGGCTGCCGTCAGCCAGCTTGCCCTTCTCGATCTCGATCCCGGCGTTGTTGAAGGCATAGTCCAGGCGGCCGTAGGCGGCGACGGTCTGCGCCATCAATTGCTGCACATCCGCCTCCAGGGTGACGTTGCAGCGCACAAACAAGGCTTCGCCACCCGATTGCTGAATCAATGCAACCGTGCCCTCGCCGCCCGCCACATCGAGGTCGGCCACCACCACTTTCAAGCCTTCGGCGGCGAACGCCAACGCGGTCGCGCGGCCAATACCGGCGGCGGCGCCGGTCACCAGGGCAACCTGGCCGGAAAACGTCATGCTCATGGGAATGTCCTTTGGGAGGTTGATAGCCGTCGAGCGAGTCTAGTCAATCCGGGGCGCGACGCGTCAGCACTATCAGAAGGCCGGTTGGCGCTGCATGCGTCTGGGTGATAAGGCCACCGGGCTGACTATCAACCTCGTCTATCGGCAAGCATTCGCGTGGCTCGAACAACCTTGCTCACAGGCGGTTCCTTGTCTATCACTCATACTCCCCTTCTAAAGAGTTGCCGCCATGACTGCCCAGACCAACCGCCAGTTCCTGCTTGCCAAACGCCCGGTCGGCGCCGCCACGCGGGACACCTTCACCTTTCAGGAAGTCCCGGTAGGCACGCCGCAGGACGGGCAAGTGCTGGTGCACAACGAGTACCTGTCCCTCGACCCCGCCATGCGCGGCTGGATGAATGAGGGCAAGTCCTACATTCCACCTGTCGGCCTCGGCGAAGTGATGCGTGCATTGGGCGTAGGCAAGGTGATCGCCTCCAAGCACTCGAACTTTGCGGTGGGCGACTACGTCAACGGCGCCTTGGGCGTGCAGGATTACTTCCTGGGCGAGCCGCGCGGTTTCTATAAGGTCGACCCGAAACTCGCACCCCTGCCGCGCTACCTGTCAGCGCTGGGCATGACCGGCATGACTGCCTACTTCGCGCTGCTGGACACTGGTGCCCCCAAACCCGGCGAGACTGTGGTGATCTCCGGCGCGGCCGGTGCGGTCGGCAGCATTGCCGGGCAGATCGCCAAACTCAAAGGCTGCCGCGTGGTGGGCATCGCCGGGGGCGCCGACAAGTGCAGGTTCCTGGTCGACGAACTGGGCTTCGATGCCGCCATCGACTACAAACACGAAGACGTACCCGCCGCCCTCAAGCGTGAGTGCCCCAAAGGCGTGGATGTGTATTTCGATAACGTTGGCGGCGATATTCTCGACGCAGTGCTCAGCCGCCTGGCGCTGAAGGCGCGGGTGGTGATTTGTGGGGCTATCAGCCAGTACAACAACAAGGAAGCCGTGAAAGGCCCGGCCAACTATCTGTCATTGCTGGTCAACCGCGCACGGATGGAAGGCTTTGTGGTGATGGATCACGCAGCGAACTTTGCCGCGGCCGGGCAGGAAATGGCCGGGTGGATGGCGCAGGGCAAGCTCAAGAGCAAGGAAGATATCGTTGACGGGCTGGAGACGTTTCCCGAGACGTTGATGAAGCTGTTCAACGGCGAGAACTTCGGCAAGCTGGTGCTGAAGGTCAGCTGATACAGGATAGACAAATGTGGGAGGGGCATGCCTTAAGGCTTTTTGTAGGAGCGAGCTTGCTCGCGAAGAACTCAGGGCCCCCGCGTTTATTCAGAATGAACGCGTTGCCTGGACGTTTTTCGCGAGCAAGCTCGCTCCCACAGTGGACCACTTTCACATCCAGTATCAGGCGATTTCGGCAACGACGGCTGCCAGCGCCTTGGCCGGATCGGCCGCCTGGCTGATCGGACGGCCAATCACCAGGTAGTCGGAACCGGCATCGAGCGCCTGGCGCGGCGTCAGAATACGGCGCTGGTCATCCTGGGCGCTGCCCGCCGGGCGGATCCCCGGGGTCACCAGTTGCAGCGTCGGGTGAGCGCTCTTGAGCGCCTGGGCCTCGAGGGCCGAGCAGACCAGGCCGTCGAGGCCGGCTTTTTGCGCCAGGGCGGCCAGGCGCAACACCTGCTCCTGCGGCTCGATGTCCAGGCCGATGCCGGCCAGGTCCTCGCGCTCCATGCTGGTCAGCACAGTCACGCCGATCAGTAGCGGTTTCGGCCCGCTGCGCTGTTCCAGCACTTCCCGGCAGGCGCTCATCATGCGCAGGCCGCCGGAGCAATGCACATTGACCATCCACACGCCCATCTCGGCCGCTGCCTTGACCGCCATGGCGGTGGTATTGGGGATATCGTGGAATTTAAGGTCAAGAAACACTTCGAAGCCCTTGTCACGCAGGGTGCCGACGATTTCCGCCGCGCAACTGGTGAACAGTTCCTTGCCGACCTTGACCCGGCAAAGCGTAGGGTCCAACTGGTCAGCCAGCTTCAGTGCGGCGTCACGGGTGGGGTAATCCAGGGCGACGATGATAGGAGTCTGGCAGACGGACATTGGAATGGGCTCTCAGGCAAGTCGAAATCGGCGCGGATTGTAGCGCAAGCGGCGCCGTTGCGGGATCCGATGATCGGTAAATACTGATTTGGGCGTTGATGGGCGCCGGTTTGCGACAATTATTTCAAAGCCGATACATTCACGACATGCGCCCAACACGCCCCACCGTTAGCCTCGCCGCATGACCGACCGTCCAGCACTTCCAGCCATGGGGCTGGGCGCCTATGCTGGCCGTAACAATCAGGTAGATGATCGCACTATGCAGACTCCTTCCGTCCCGGTAAACGACGAGCGCCCAGGCGCGGTGATCGCCGACGACAAGCGCTGGAACACCCGTGCGCTGATCGTCGATGACGATGTGCCGATTCGTGAATTGCTGATCGATTACCTGGCGCGCTTCAATATTCTCGCCACGGGCGTGACCGACGGCGCGGCGATGCGCCTGGCCATGCAAGCCGAGACCTTCGATGTGGTGGTGCTCGATCTGATGCTGCCGGGCGAAGACGGCCTCACCTTGTGCCGCTGGCTGCGGGCTGAATCGGACATTCCGATCCTGATGCTCACCGCCCGCTGCGAGCCCACCGACCGTATCATCGGCCTGGAACTGGGCGCCGACGACTATATGTCCAAACCCTTCGAACCGCGCGAACTGGTGGCGCGTATCCAGACCATCCTGCGCCGGGTGCGCGATGACCGTACCGAGCAGCGCGCCAACATCCGCTTCGACAACTGGCGCCTCAACAGTGTGTTGCGCCAATTGGTGGCCGACAATGGCCTGGTAGTGCCGCTGTCCAACGCCGAGTTCCGCCTGCTGTGGGTGTTCATCGAACGCCCGCGCCGCGTGTTGAGCCGCGAGCAATTGCTGGATGCCGCACGCGGTCGCTCCATCGAAGCCTTCGATCGCAGCATCGACCTGTTGGTGTCGCGCCTGCGCCAGAAACTGGGCGACGACCCCAAGGCCCCCCACTTGATCAAGACCGTGCGCGGCGAAGGCTATCTGTTCGACGCGCGGGATATCGGTTGATGCGCGCCACCTTCAATACGTTGTTCGGGCGGCTGTTCGGCGTGTTGCTGGTGGCCATCGTGCTGGCGCATGCGCTGGCGTTCTTCTGGTTCCATCATTACGGCCCTCCGCCGCCACCGCCGCCGGAAACCTTCGTCGAGCAGCCGGATGGCTCGATGAAACCGTTGGCCAGGCATCAGCGCCCCTGGTTCGGCGGCCCGGTGGTGCCGCTGACGTTTCAATTCATTTCGCTGATCATCGCCGCCTGGTACGGCGCCAAGCTGTTGAGCCGGCCGATCCAGCGCCTGAGCGCGGCGGCCGAGCGTTTGAGCCTCGACCTCGACAGCCCGCCGCTGGACGAATCCGGGCCTCGCGAGGCACGCCAGGCCGCGTCAACCTTCAACCTGATGCAAAGGCGCATCCGCGAACAAGTCAGCCAGCGCGCACGCATGCTCGGGGCAGTCTCCCATGACCTGCGCACGCCGCTCTCCCGGCTGAAACTGCGCCTGGAACAGATCGAAGACACCAAGCTGCAAGGCCAGATGCGCCAGGACCTCAACGACATGATCGGCATGCTCGACGCCACCTTGAGCTACCTGCACGAACAGCGCACCAGCGAGACCCGCCACTGGCTCGACGTGCAGGCGCTGGTGGAATCGCTCAGCGAAAACGCCCAGGACCAGGGCAGCGATGTGCAGGTGTGCGGCACCTGCGCGCCCTTGCAGGTGCAGCCGATGGCGTTGCGTTCGTGCCTCAACAACCTGATCGACAATGCCCTGCGCTATGCCGGCTCGGCGCGCGTGGAACTGGCCGACAGCCGCGGCGCCCTGATGATCCGCGTGATCGATCACGGCCCTGGCATCGCGGCCGATAAGCGCGAAGCGGTGTTCGAACCGTTCTTTCGCCTGGAGGGCTCGCGCAACCGTAATTCCGGCGGCGTCGGCCTGGGCATGACGATCGCCAAGGAAGCGGTCGAGCGCCTCGGCGGCCACCTGAGCCTGGACGATACGCCAGGCGGCGGTTTGACCGCCGTAGTGTGGCTGCCGAGGGCTTAGAGCGGCTTGTCTTCGCGCCGCGCCTGGGCCTGGGTGGCGCTCCAGTCGGTCAACAAGCTGTAGGCCACCGCGAGCAAGGTCGGGCCGATAAACAGGCCGATAAAGCCGAACGCGATCAAGCCGCCGAATACGCCCAGCAGCACGATCACCAACGGCAGGTTGCCGCCACGGCTGATCAGGTAAGGCTTGAGCACGTTGTCGACGCCGCTGATGATGAAGGTGCCCCACACGCCAAGGAACACCGCGTAGGTGTAGTCACCCTTCCACGCCAACCAGGCCGTGGCCGGAATCCACACCAGCGGCGGGCCCATGGGAATCAAGCTGAGCAGGAAGGTGACGCCGCCCAACAGCAACGCGCCAGGCACCCCGGCGATCAGGAAACCGATCAGCGCCAACACGGCCTGGGCGGCGGCCGTGCCGATCACGCCATTGACCACCCGCTGCACCGTACCGGCCACCAGTTCGATGTAATAGCTGGCGCGGTCGCCGATCAGGCGCTCCAGCAGACGGTGCACGAACATCGCCAGGCGCGGCCCGTCGCGGTAGAAAAAGAACACGAAGACCAGGCTCAAGGTCAGCTCGAGAATGCCACCGCCGATTTGCGCACTGCGCGCCAGCAACCAATTGCCGACCTGACCCAGGTAAGGCTTGATGCTCTGCATCAACGCCGCGCCCTGTTGATCGATGCTGTCCCACGTCGCCACCAGCCGCTCGCCGATAAGCGGGATCGAGCCCAGCCAGGTGGGCGCATTGGGCAAGCCGTCGACCTGGATATCCTTGATCAACACGACGGCATCGCGCACGTGGTCTGCCAGGTTGAACCCCAGCCACACCAGCGGCAGCGCGACCAGCAACATCCAGCCCAATGTCAGGATACCGGCCGCCAGTGATTCGCGGCCGCCCAGCCCACGGGTCAGCAGTACCATCAGCGGCCAACTGGCAAACGCCAGCACCGCGCCCCAGAACAGCGCCGACCAGAACGGCGCCATGACCCAGAAGCTGGCACCGAACAGCACCAGCAGCAGGATTTGCACCAGCAGGCGATCGTTATTGAGCATCGGGTATCTCGAAAAGAGTCATGTAGGAAGACAGCTTAGGCGAACGGCGCGGGTCCGTTCGCCCTGTGGCGCTTAGCGTATCAGATGCAGATGCAGGCCTTCAGCCTTGCCTGTGCCGGTTTCCAGGCGCGCGGCGCGCACGCCACTGTCGATCAGGCCCTGGCGCCAGGCTTCGGCGCTGGGCCCGGTCAGGCTGACGCGCAGGTTGGTGTCGAGGTTCAGCCCACGGGAAATCAAGGTCAACCAGGTGGCGTCGGGCTCGGCGCCGAGCGCGGGAAAGTCCAGCTCGCCGGTGCTTTTCAGCTCACGCAACAGGGTTGCCGACGTGGGCAGAAGAGTGCCCAGCGGCGTGCTGGCGTCCAGTTGCTCGACATGCAGATAGGCGCGTCGATTGCCACGGGTAATGCCGTACAGCGCCACCAGCGAGTTGTCCTGGGGCGCCGCCAGGCGCAACAGCAGGTACTCCTGCTGGCCATCGGCGCCCACCAGCTTGGCGTTGCCGAACACTTCATTGGCCCACAGGCTGCTTTCGCCACAATCGCGGGCCTGGCACCAGAACAACAGCTGCGCGCCCTGAGCCTGCAAGGCTTCGCGGGTGGCGGTAAAGGCGGCGCTGGAGCTGTGCTCGGCGGGCAGCTCGTAGGTGATCGCAGTGGTTGGACCGCGTGCGGTGGCCTGGGCTTCGGAGCGCAATTGACCGCTGATCTTGCGGATCGCGCCCATGGGGTAGATGCGTTCCTTTTCTTCAGCAGGGCGATAGTCGACGATCTGCGCGTCCACCTGGCGGGCAATGGCCGGTAAGTCCTGGCTTCCCGCTACATCGGCGGCGAACACCAGCGGGCTGAAACAGCACAGCCCAAAGGCACGGATACAGCCTTTACCCAGGCTCATCGGATCAATGAGCCGTGGCCATGGAGGGTCGCAGCGGTTTCAAGATGGTTCATGGTTGACTCCCTTTCAATCCGCCCAGCCTCGGCAGTTGACCGCGCCAAGTCAAGGCGCGGAGAAGAACCGATTGAAACAGTCTGCAACAAGAACCGCACCGGGCTCGTCATTCAGGTGCAAATGATGGCCACCCGGCAGCGTCGTCACGGTAAAGGGCAGCTGTGAAAGCAATTCGGAATGTTTCGCCAACAGCCCGTCAGCCGCGACCACCAATTGCGTGGGGCAACTCACGCGTCGTACGAACGCCATGGCTTGTTCATCGGTCAGGCGCATCGGTGATGCCAGGGTCAGGCGGCTGTCACTGCGCCAGGTATAGCCACCCGGCACCGGCATCAAACCGCGCTGGGCCAGCAGTTCGGCGGCTTCGCGGCTGACCGCGACGAGGCCGTGCATGCGCGCCTCGACCGCCCGATCCAGGCTCGCATAGACCGGCTTGCGCTTGCCCTGCAGGCTCAATTGCGCCTGCAATGCCATGCCCAGCCGCTCGGCCGCGTTCTCGCCGCGGGCGGTCGGCGGGATCACCCCGTCGATCAACCCCAGGTGCGTCACGCGCTCCGGTAACGCTCCGGCCAGCACCAGGGAAACGATGGCGCCGAGGGAATGGCCAAGTAATGCAAAACGTTGCCAGCCCAGTTGCTCGGCCACTTGCAACACATCGTGGACGTAATCCCACACGGCGTAACCGGCCCCGGCCGGACGATGTGCCGAGTGCCCGTGCCCGGCCATATCCAGCGCGACGATGCGCAACCCCTGCAGCTTCGGCGCCAGGCGCGCAAAGCTGTTGGCGTTGTCCAGCCAACCGTGCAGGGCGATGACCGGCAGGCCGTCTTCAGGCCCGAACAGATGCGCCGCCAGCTCGATATGCGGCAGGCTCAGGCGTACTTCTTCCACGGGCGCGCTCATGCGCAGCTGCGCTCACGGGCCTGCCAGCGGGCAAACAGGTGCTTGATCAAGGTCGCGGTGTCCTGGGGTCGTTCGAGGGGGAACATATGGCCGCCGGGCATGGTGAGCATCTCACCCATGGGCAGGCGACCTACGCCGCTGACATGATGGCGCATCACCACACGGCTCTGCCGGCCGCGCACCACCGCCAGCGGCACTTTCAACTGGCGCACCTGGCCGGGGCTGGTGTGAGGCACGCCCCGATAGATGCTGATTTCCGTCGCGGGGTCGAAACGCAGACGCAGACGGTCGCCCACTGGCAGCAGACCATGTTGCAGATACGCCTCGAAGCACTCGGGGTCGAAACCGCGAAACAGGGTCTTGTCGGCGAAGTAAGCGCGCGCGGCGTCCAGGTCGGTGAATTCTTCACGACGGCCCAGGGTGCGTCCGGCCGGAGTCAGGCGATCAATCAAACCAACGCGTTTGGCGGCGCGAATCACCCAGCGATCCGCGCGGGTCAACACCGGCGAGTCCAGCATCACCACGCCACGGTACAACTGCGGGCAGCGCATGGCGGCGTGCAAATGCAAGACCCCGCCCAGGGAATGGCCGACGCCCCACACCGGCTCCGGTTGCTGCTGCAGATGGTGGATCAGTTCATCGACCAGGTTCTGCCAGTTATCGTCCACCGGGAACCTGGGATCGTGGCCGTGCTGCGGCAGATGCCCCACCGTATATTCGGGAGCCAGGGCCGCGAACAACTTGCCGTAGGTGGCCGACGGGAAGCCATTGGCGTGGGCGAAAAACACATGCTGCGACATAGCGGCGCGCTCTCCAGGAACAGAGGTTGATTGTCACCATGCCTGGCGTTCACGGCAATGACCGTAACCGCCAGGAATGATGACACTCACGCCATGTCTATCGCGCCGGAGGCTGTTCGCCCAGGGGCACCACGGCCACGGTCAGGCGCGATACGCAACTGGCCTTGCCCTCGTCGTTGGTCAAGCGGATGTCCCACACTTGGGTCGTGCGGCCGATATGAATGGCCCTGGCCACCGCCGTTACGCGCCCGCTGCGCACACCGCGCAGGTGATTGGCGTTGACCTCCAGGCCCACGCAATAGAACTTGCTCGCATCGACGCACAGGTAGGCCGCCACCGAGCCCAGGCTTTCGGCCAGTACCACGGAGGCGCCGCCATGCAACAGGCCGTAGGGCTGATGGGTGCGGTGATCGACCACCATGCTGGCGGTGATGGATTCGTCGTCGAAGCTTTCAAAGCGAATATCCAGCAATTCACCGATAGTGTTTTTCTGGCTCGCGTTGAGCTGTTCGATATTCGGTTGCGTGCGCCACAGGCTCATGGGACTGTCCTTATTGGTTTTATTACGATCCTAATCCTGACACACAACGGCATTCCAGATAAGCGCTATAGCTTATGGATTTTCAACGCTGACCAGGCTCATCAACCCCGCCAATGGGAAGTCGCCCTCCAACAGCGCGAGGCTGGCGGTATGCATCGGCTGCGGCTGATGCGGGTGCCCGTGCTGCAAAAAGCTGATCAGGTTGCCCACCAGCGGCTGATGGCTGACCAGCAGCACGTTGTCATCGGTATCGAGTTTTTCCAGCACCTGCGCCGGGCTGCCCTCTGGCGTCAGCCACGGCACCGTGCAGACCGGCGGCTCGAAACCCAACGCCTCGCGAACCAGTTGCGCCGTCTGCTGCGCCCTCGCATAAGGGCTGGCGATGATGGCACTGAGCGGCTGGCCGATCAGGTGCGCTGCACTGCGCAACACTTCAGCCCGGCCGTGCTCGGTGAGGTTGCGCTCGGCGTCAGTTGGCGCATGAGCTTGGGCTTGCCCGTGGCGCAGGATCCACAATTTCATAGCTTGGGCTCTTCATCACGCACCGGGTGCGGTGCTGGCGGCACGCTATGCGCGGCTTCGCCTTCCGGTGCACGCGGGGTTGGCCAATCAGCGAACGGCCAGGGTTTTTGCTCGGTGTGGAAGCTGCCGAAGCGACCGATCTGCGCAAGGAACTGGCTGAGGCTGTCGCCAACGTTCATCAGGCTCAGGTTCGGCGCGCCATAGATCAACCGGTAAATCAGTTGCACCACCACCAAGGCGCCGAGCACGAACTGCGCCACCTGCCACACCAGGGCAAATACCAGCATCCACAGGATGCGCAGCACAATGGACTCATACTTGGGAGCTGCTTTCGAATCGTTCATGCCGCGTTCCTCAGTTGAAACCGCTGGTGGAAATAAAGTCGACATCGGTTTTCGGCTCGGCGCGCATCAGCAGCTCGATCACCTGGTCCAAGGTGCGCCCTTCAAACAGGATCGCGTGCAGCCCGGCAACCAGCGGCATGTACACCCCGACTTCCTGAGCCTTGGCCTTGAGCACCTTGAGGGTGTTGACCCCTTCGGCGACTTCGCCCAGGCGAGTCACGGCCTCTTCCAGGCTCAACCCCTGGCCCAGCGCGAACCCGACCTGATAGTTACGGCTTTTCGGCGACGAGCAGGTGACGATCAGGTCGCCGACGCCCGCCAGGCCCAGGAACGTCATCGGGTTGGCGCCCTGATTCACGGCGAAACGGGTCATCTCCGCCAGAGCACGGGTAATCAGCATGCTCTTGGTGTTTTCGCCCATCCCCAAGGCCACGGCCATGCCGGCGATGATGGCGTAGACGTTCTTCAGCGCACCGCCCAGCTCGACGCCGAACCGGTCGGCACTCGCGTAGACGCGGAAGGTGCGACCGTGCAGCACCGCCTGGACGCGCTCGCACAGTAACTCGTCTTCACTGGCGATCACCGTGGCGGTCAGCGCATGCTCGGCCACTTCCCGCGCCAGGTTCGGCCCGGACAGCACGCCAATGCGCGCCTGGGGGGCGATCTCCTGGAGGATTTCGCTCATCAGCTTGAATGTCTGCGCCTCGATACCCTTGGTCAGGCTGACCAGCAGCTTGCCCGCCAGGCGTTCGGCGTGGGGCGCCAGCACCGAGCGCAACGCGCTGGAAGGCAGCGCGACAAAGCCCAGGTCGCAGGCGGCAAGGGTTGCCAACAGATCGGTAACGGGTTCGACCGCCGGATGAATCTTGATGCCTTTAAGGTAACGCGGGTTTTCCCGATGCACGCGAATGGCCTCGGCCTGCTCGGGATCACGCATCCACTGGCGCACGGCGTGGCCGTTCTCGGCCAGCAGGTTAGCCACGGCGGTACCAAAACTTCCGCCTCCCAGGACCGCGATAGGGCGCTGTTCAGTCATATGCAATCCGTTAATCCATACCAGTGGCGATGGCGGCATTATACGGGGCGACCTGCTTGCGGCCAGCCCCCGTGTGAATTCGTGCGCTTGTCGGAAAATGCCACACTTGAGTGAAGTTATTGCAGGTCTCACGACTGGCAAAAGGCCTCACCTCAGTTAACATGGGCGGCTATCCGCAATTATCAAGGCCGCGCCGTGTACCTGGGCCCTCCTCCCCGCTCATCCCTGCTGTTGATGCTGCCGTTGACCCTGGCGTGCAGCGCCAGTGCGTCGGCCGACGATCTGTTCCTCGACAGCCAACCGCTGCCGCAGGTATTGACCGCCACCCGTCTCAAGCAATCGGCCGCGGCCGTACCCGGCAGCATGACCGTGATCGACAGCGAGTTGATCAAGGCCAGCGGCGCGCGTGACATTGCCGAGCTGTTGCGCCTGGTGCCCGGAATGATGGTCGGCTACACCACCGGCAACCAGGCGGCGGTGAATTACCACGGCACCAGCGCCAGCGATGCACGGCGCATGCAGGTCTTGATCGACGGACGCTCGGTGTACCGCGCCGGCCTGGCCACAGTGGACTGGAGCGATATTCCGGTGGCCATGGAAGACATCGAGCGTATCGAGGTGTTTCGTGGCCCCAATACCGTCAGCTACGGCGCCAATGCGCTGATGGCGGTGGTCAATATCCTCACCCGTTCACCGGCCAACAGCCAGGGCACGCGGGTGAAGGTCATCCGCGGTGAACGCGGGATCAACGATGTCTATGCCAGCCAGGGCGTGGGCTGGGAAACCGGCGACTTGCGCCTGTCGCTGTCCGGGCAACAGGACGATGGTTTTGACAGCGATGCCGCCGGTGCCGACCGCCGTGACAGCCGCCGCCTCAGCCGTTTCAGCCTGGCTGTCAGCCAGACGTTGAATGCGCAACAGAGCATCGACTGGCAGTTGGATGCCAAGGAAGGCACCAATCAGCGTCCCTATACCTACACTCCGGTGTTCGCCGGGATTACCGAAGGCGGCACCAATTCCGACGTCACCGCCAAGGACTATGCGGGTTCAATGCGCTGGAATTTTGACTTCAACCCCGACCACAGCCTGTATATCCAGGGGTCGGCCCAGCAATGGAACCGTCGGCAGATCTGGAAAGCCTGTGACGCCAAGGTCTCGTTCAGCCCCGAACTGACCCAGCTGTGGCAGCTCAACCCCAACTACGCCGAAAAGCTGGCGCGGCACATGGATCAGTTCAGCCAGGGTAGCGCCCCGCCCGGAAGCGCCGCCGAGCAGGCGCTGGGCAACCAGGTACTGGACCAATGGCGCAACGGCGCCAGCCAAAGCGTGTGCGGCGATATCGACCAAAGCACCCAGGAAAGCCGCTACGACCTGGAGTTGCAAGACACCCTCAGCCTCTCCGACAGCCTGCGCCTGGTCAGCGGAATGAATTACCGCTACGACCGCGCCGACTCCGACACCTACTTCAACGGAACGCTGGACGACACCACCTGGCGCCTGTTCGGCCACCTGGAATGGCGCGCCAGCGAACACTGGCTGCTGCAAGGCGGCGCGATGTACGAAGACACCCACTTGAGCGGTAACTCGCTGACACCCCGCGTGGCGGTCAACTACCTGATCAACCCGCGCCACGGTCTGCGGGCGGTGTACTCCGAGGCGATCCGTTCACCGGACATGTTCGAGAACAACGTCAACTGGAGCTACCGCGTCACCAACCTCAGTTCGCCGGTGTATGGGCAAAATTCCGGGCAATATTTTGTGGTAACACGCGGCCCGGGCAATCTCGATAAAGAGTTGATGCGCTCGCGCGAACTGGGCTACAACGGCTTCTTTGCCGACCTCGGGTTGAATGTCGACGTGAAGCTGTTCTATGACGAAATCACCGACATGATCAGCTC
This sequence comes from Pseudomonas sp. R4-39-08, assembly GCF_003852275.1. Taxonomy (NCBI): domain Bacteria; kingdom Pseudomonadati; phylum Pseudomonadota; class Gammaproteobacteria; order Pseudomonadales; family Pseudomonadaceae; genus Pseudomonas; species Pseudomonas sp. R4-39-08. Next base: position 1,886,837 of record NZ_CP027733.1, on the reverse strand, counting down.
GCCGTTGCGCAACAACCAATACATCGCCAGCAACGCCAACAGCTCGCGCTTTACCGGTGCCGAATCCCAATTCGACTGGCGCGTGAGCGAGGCCGACCGCCTGCGCCTGACCTACGCTTACGTCGACGCGAGCACCAGCAACCCGCTGGACAAAGCGCAGACCGCACGCAACAGCGGCTCGGCCGGCTGGTTGCGCGAATGGGGCCACGGCTGGTCCAGCGCCTTGTTTTACTATGGTGACGACGCACTCAACGAGTATCGCTTCGAACGGGTCGACCTGCGGGTGGCCAAGCGCATTGCCCTGGGCAAAACCAACGTGGAGCTGGCCGGCATGCTGCAACAACGCCTCGATAACCAGCCGACCACCTGGCCCGACAACCATTACGACCATCGCCATGTGCTCTACTTCAGCGCGCAGTTAGAGTTCTGACATGGGCGACTCGTCACGGATGACCCTCCCTGTCGTTTCAAGGCTGTGGCGCAAAGGCTTGCTGCTGGCGTGCCTGCTGTTCACGAGGCCCGTGTGGAGCGCGGAAATCCTGCTGACCGCCGCCGAGGACGGTGCCGGCGTCCAAGCCTTTACACAGGCCCTCGCCCAACAGCGCCCCGAAGACCATGTCTCCTTCACCCTGCTGCAAAACCTGCCGGCGCCGAGCCAGTTGCCCGCCACTACCCGCCTGATCCTGCTCGACCTGCCCGGCCTCGACTGGCGCTTGCAGGACAGCCAGGGCCCGCCGACCCTGGTGCTGCGCATCAGCCGTCTGCAAGCCCAGCAACGCCTGGGCGGCGCTCACCCGGCAAAAATCAGCCTGTTGTGGAGCGATCCGCCGCTGACGCGCCAGTTGCGCCTGATCGCCAGCATCGTGCCCCAGGCCCGGCGCATCGGTGTGCTTTACGGTGCCGACAGCGAATTCCTGCTGCCCGAGCTACACCGGTACGCGGCGCCGCTGGGCCTGGAAATCGTGCCGCAACGCTGGGACAACACCAGTGACAGCCGCCCCCTGCAAGCCCTGTTCAAGAACAGTGACGTGCTGCTGGGCCTGGACGATCCGCAACTGTACAACCCTAAAACCGCCAAAAACCTGTTATTGAGCAGCTATGCCCAGCAATTGCCGTTGGTGGGGCCCAATGCCGGGTTTGTCCGCGCTGGGAGCCTGGCCAGCACTTACAGCGACCAGCCTGACTGGCTCGCGGTACTCGACCGGCTGCTGGACCACCCGCCTGCCAACTGGCCGCGCACGCTCTACCCGGAACATTTCAAAGTGGTGGGCAACCCGCAAGTCGCGCGCTCACTGGGCATCGAACAGGTCGACGAAGCTGCCGTCGCCGCCCGCTTGGCCGAAGGAGACAGACGCCCATGACCTTGCGCCGTCGCTGGGACATCAACACCCGCACCCAGCTCATCACCCTGGGGCCCGCGCTGTTGCTGACCTTGCTGTTGATCAGCTTCTTTACCTTCGTGCGTATCCAGGACTTGCGCCAGGAACTGGACCACACCGGCCAGTTGATCGCCAACCAACTGGCGCCGGCCACCGAGTACGGCGTTATTTCCGGCAACAACGAGGTGCTCGACACCCTGCTGCGCGCGACGCTGGCCACCCCCCACGTGCGCTTCCTGGAGATTCAGGACAGCGCCGAGAACATTCTGGTGTACGTCGAGCAGCCGTCGGAGAAACACGACCGCTCACTGTCGGTGAAGGTGTTCCAGGCACCGATCCGCTTGCAACATATCCAGTTGGGCAATGACTTTTTCCAGGACAACCTCAACGAACCCACAGCGCCGCGCGCGGATTACCTGGGCCGAGTGATCGTCGGGATGTCCAACGATGCGTTCAGCCAGCGCCAGCAGGAAATCCTGTTCAAGGCCGGCATCCTGGCGCTGTTCGCGCTGTTGTTCACCTGCCTGCTGGCGCGACGCCTGGCCGCCAGCCTGTCGCAGCCGATCAGCGCCATGGGGAATGCGGTGAAGGCCATCCAGCAGGGCGACTACAAGACACCGCTGCCGATTGTCGATGACTCCGAACTGGGCGATCTGGCGCGGCACATCAACAACCTGGCCGCCGGCCTCAACCAGGCCAGCCGTGAACAACAGCAGGCCATGGCCCAGCTGATCCAGACCCGCGAAGAAGCCGAGCGCGCGAACAATGCCAAGTCGGACTTCCTGGCGATGATGAGCCATGAGCTGCGCACGCCCATGAATGGCGTGCTGGGCATGCTGCAACTGCTGGAAACCACCGAGATGACCGAAGAGCAGGCCGAGTACGCGGCGCTGGCCTCCGAGTCCACCGAGCACCTGCTCAAGGTGATCAACGACATCCTCGACTTTTCGCGTATCGAACGGGCCGCGCTGGAGCTGGAACATATTTCCTTCAACCTGGCCGAGCTGATCAGCAGTTGCGCCCAGGCGTTCCAGCACAGTGCGCAGCAACGCGGGCTGGCCCTTGAGCTGCCGATTCCATCGGGCATGGAAGCCCTGCGGGTGCGCGGTGATCCGACGCGTATCCGGCAGATTCTGGTGAACCTGATCGGCAATGCCTTGAAGTTCACGGAGCACGGCACGGTACACGTGCAGCCCCACTGGCAAACCCTGGACCATGAACTGGTGTGGTTCACCTGCACCGTGCGCGACAGTGGTATCGGCATTTCCGCCGAGCGCCTGGAATTGATGTTCGACGCGTTCCAGCAGGCCGACAGCTCTATTTCAAGACGTTACGGCGGCACCGGCCTCGGCCTGCCGATTGCCCGTACGCTGGCCGAACGCATGGGTGGCACCCTGCGCGCCCAGAGCGAAGAAGGCCGGGGTTCGGTGTTCACCCTGGAAATTCCGCTGGCTATTGATCAACAGAGCCTGCCCGCCATCGCACCGGACGCCGTGGGTAAAACCAGTGCAGGCGACGGGCGGCACATACTGCTGGTGGAAGACAACCCAGTTAATCGTACCGTGGTCGAAGCCATGCTGCGCAGCCTGGGCTTCGAAGTCAGCCTGGCCACCGATGGCGCCGAGGCAATCCGCAGCGCCGAAAGCCTGATTTTCACGGCCATCCTGATGGATTGCCGCCTGCCATTGATCGACGGCTACGAGGCCACCCGGCGCATCCGCCAGCTGCCGGGCTGCGCCGATCTGCCGATTATCGCCCTGACCGCCAACGCCTTGCAGGGCGACCGCGAAGCCTGCCTCGCTGCTGGAATGAACGATTACCTGGCCAAACCGTTCAAACGCACGGATTTGCAGCAAATCCTTCAGCGCTGGGTGAACTAGCTGTCGCGTTCAAGCCAAGTCCGACTGGCGTGGAAGACGAAAGTGCGGCAGTCTTAGGCACCCGAACGGGCCGATAAACAGGTCCGGTTTAACATTTCAGTGAACAAGTGTACATTGAGTACCTTGACGCTGTGACTTTCACTACAACGCAATAGTCTATGTGTAGGCTACCGCTATGAGGCATGAACGCTTCATTCGGTTCGGGAAGATTTGCCCTACCCTGCCGCATGGGATTATTGAGGAGCTCGCATGACCAAACAAAACGCCTTTACTCGGGAAGACCTGCTGCGCTGCAGTCGCGGTGAGCTGTTCGGCCCAGGTAACGCGCAACTGCCCGCCCCGAACATGCTGATGGTGGATCGCATCACCCATATCAGCGAAGAGGGTGGCAAGTACGGCAAAGGTGAATTGGTCGCCGAGCTGGATATCACCCCTGACCTGTGGTTCTTCGCCTGCCACTTCGAAGGAGACCCGGTGATGCCGGGCTGCTTGGGCCTCGATGCCATGTGGCAACTGGTCGGCTTCTACCTGGGCTGGCAAGGCCTGCCGGGTCGCGGTCGCGCCCTGGGTTCGGGCGAAGTGAAGTTCTTTGGCCAGGTCCTGCCGACCGCCAAGAAAGTCACCTACAACATTCAAATCAAGCGCGTCCTCAAGGGCAAGCTGAACCTGGCCATTGCCGACGGTTCGGTGACTGTCGACGGTCGCGAGATCTATACTGCCGAAGGCCTTCGGGTCGGCGTATTCACTTCCACTGACAACTTTTAAGGGTTATCCGCATGCGCCGCGTCGTTATCACTGGTCTGGGCATCGTTTCTTGCCTGGGCAATGACAAAGAGACCGTCACCGCTAACCTGCGTGCAAGTCGCCCTGGCATCCGCTTCAACCCGGAATATGCCGAAATGGGTCTGCGTAGCCAGGTTTCCGGCTCCATTGACCTGCCCCTCGAAGAACTGATCGATCGCAAGATCTATCGCTTCGTCGGCCACGCTGCCGCCTACGCCTACCTGGCCATGAAAGACGCAATCGCCGACTCCGGCCTGAGCGAAGACCAGGTGTCGAACGTACGTACCGGCCTGATCGCCGGCTCCGGCGGCGCATCCACCCTGAACCAGATGGAAGCGCTGGACATCCTGCGCGAAAAAGGCGTGAAACGCGTTGGCCCGTACCGTGTCACGCGGACCATGGGCAGCACCGTTTCGGCTTGCCTGGCCACGCCGTTCCAGATCAAGGGTGTCAACTACTCGATCTCCTCGGCCTGCGCCACCAGCGCCCACTGCATCGGCACTGCCGTTGAGCAGATTCAACTGGGCAAGCAGGACATCGTATTCGCCGGCGGCGGTGAAGAAGAACATTGGAGCCAATCGTTCCTGTTCGACGCCATGGGCGCGCTGTCCACCCAGTACAACGAAACCCCGGAAAAGGCTTCCCGCGCCTACGACGCCAAGCGTGACGGTTTCGTCATCGCCGGCGGTGGCGGCATGGTCGTGGTCGAGGAACTGGAACACGCCCTGGCCCGTGGCGCGAAGATCTACGCGGAAATCGTCGGCTACGGTGCGACGTCCGACGGCTACGACATGGTTGCGCCAAGCGGTGAAGGCGCCATCCGTTGCATGCAGATGGCGATGTCCACCGTGGACACCCCGATCGACTACCTGAACACCCACGGCACTTCGACTCCGGTTGGCGACGCCAAGGAAATGGAAGGCGTGCGTGCGGTATTCGGGGACAAGGCGCCGAAAATCAGCTCCACCAAGAGCCTGTCAGGTCACTCCCTGGGCGCCGCTGGCGTTCACGAAGCGATCTACTGCCTGCTGATGATGGAAGGCAACTTCATGGCCGGTTCGGCCAACATCGACGAGATCGACCCGGTCGTCGCCGATATGCCGATCCTGACCAAGACCGTTGAAGATGTAAAAATCGACACCGTGATGAGCAACAGCTTCGGCTTTGGTGGCACCAACGCCACCCTGGTGCTGAAACGCTGGCAGGGCAAGTAAGGCCTGTAGCTTGATCCAATGAAAAGCCCCGACTGGTTCGGGGCTTTTTTATGGGCCACTGAATGAGACCGGGTCACCTGCATCGGGGGCAAGCCCCCTCCCACATTTTGGTCGCGGGGCGTCAGTTAGTGAGGCTTCGGCTCCTGAGCCGTCACAGGTTCAAGAGCGTGCCAAAATTGTGTAGATACCCATGCCCCGATAGGGCCACCTCAGCCCCAGCCCTACACAAAAACCGCGCCACCGCTGTACGTTAACGGCGCCTTACGTCATTACACAAAACCAAAACCCGCTATCAATGCGCTCCCTCATCGCGAGGCGACTTGGGCAGGATGGCCAAAAAGTTATCCCGCGCGACCTTGTGGGCAACGTCTTCAGGCAATGCATCAAGGAAGGGATCAAAGCGGCGCATTTCCTTACCCAGCTTGTTGAAGCGTCCTACCACATCAGAGCCCAACATGAAGCGATCCGGGAAACGCTCTACCAGCTTGACCCACTCCGGCCGGGGCTTTCCGGCATCATCCAGCAAATACGGGGTGAGCATGCTCCACGATAGGTCGATATACAGGTTGGGGTAGGTTTCCAGCAGGCGATTCAAGGTGGGCAGCAAGAACTCCATTTGCACCTGATGGCGATGGATTTCCTTGCTGGTGCCGGCGTGGGCCCAGATAAAGCGCGTGTGCGGATGGTTGCGCAGCGGCTGCTCGATTTCGGCCAGGTACAACGGGTTGCGCTCGCGCTTGGAGGTAATGTTGGAGTGCACCATCACCGGCAGGTCGTTCTCCGCCGCCAAGTGATAAATGCGCGTCATGGCTTCGTTGTTGGCGCGTGGTGTGTCACCCGAGGTCAGCGCGGTGAGGTCGTCGTGGCGGGTAAACACCTCGCCAATGCCCTGCCACAGCCCTGGGTTGAGGTCGAGCATGCGCTGGATGTGGGCAGCGGAGTTCTTGTCGTTAGGATTGAAACCGGCCAGGAACGGATGAAAGTGCTGGCGCTGTTCAGGGCTCAGCTTATTGACCGCGGCGGCGACGATCACATCGGTGGCGCTGTACCAATAGGCATCGGCATCGTCGCCTGCGTAATAGCGCGGGCGCTTGGGTTCGTCCTCATGCCATTTCTTGGCCACGGGAATGCCGGAAATCATCACATGTTCGATGCGATTCTCCGCCATGGCCTTGAGCAACTTGTCCATGCCTGCGGTTTCCTGGAAAAAGTCCACGTAATGCAGGTGCCCATCACTGTAGGCATACTCGCGAGCCTGCGCCGCAAGGCTGCTGGCGGCGAGCATCAGGGCAAAACTCACACGGGTCCAGAGCACGGTGATACCTCGATAGGGGCTGATACGGGTAGACCTTGCGCCATGCATTGGGGTTCAGCACGGACAAAAACCTGGAACGCCCCAGCGTCGGCATGTTCTATTACTGCATGACCGTCATCCACAGCCTTGTGAGGTTCGCCATGCCTGTTACCGTCAATACGTTGAACGCTGAGAATTTCCGTCACAGCGTCGCTATCAACAATCACGAGCTGTTTACCGACCTGCCCAAGAGCCTGGGAGGTGACGATTCAGCGCCCTCTCCCCATGATTACTTCGATGCTGCGCTGGCATCGTGCAAGGCCTTGACCGTCAGGCTCTATGCGCAAAAGAAAGACATTCCGCTCACCGGCGTGACGGTAGAAGTTACCCACGACGCCGCCGAAGAGCAAAAAGGTAAGTACAGGCTCAACGTCAAGCTGACCCTCAAGGGCGTACTCACCGACGCTCAGCGCGATGAGTTGCACCGTGTCGCCGACAAGTGCCCGGTGCACAAACTGATGACCACCGCCGAAGTCAGCATCGAGACCACACTTTCGGAAGGCGCCTTCAGCCAATAACGCCAACTCTGTCCGAGCGGGTTATGCTCAGCGTCATCCAACCCGCTCAGACAGGGATGCCCCCCATGACCACGCTCACCGTGATCCGCCCTCGCCCCGAAGATGTCGAGGGCCAGCCTATCCTGCGCCCACTGCCCTCGCGTGAATGCCGCAGCGTCGGGCCTTTCGTGTTTTTCGACCATATGCTGCCGACCCGTTACGCGCCGGGCAGTGGGATGAATATCCGCCAGCATCCCCATATCGGGCTGTCGACCCTCACCTATCTGTTCGAAGGCACCTTGCAGCACAAGGACAGCCTGGGCTCGGACCAGGTGGTGCAGGCCGGCGAGGTCAGCTGGATGACTGCTGGCAGTGCGATTGCCCACGTCGAGCGCACGCCCGAGGCGGTCAAGGCCAGTGGTTTTACGCTGCATGGGCTGCAAGTGTGGCTGGCATCGCCCAAGCACCACGAAACCGGTCCCGGCCACTACAGCTATCATCCGGCGGCAAGTTTGCCGGTCAGCGATAACCTGGGCGTGCAGGTGCGCCTGATCGCCGGCAGCGGGTTCTGTCTCAAGTCGCCCGTACCGGTGCTGTCGCCCACGCTGTATGCCGAGGTGCGGATGCAGACGGCCACTACCCTGCTGATCCCGGATGAGCACGAGGAGCGCGCGGTGTATGTACTGGAGGGTGAAGCGCAGTTGGACGGTGAGGTTCTGGAGGTACGCAGCCTGGTGGTCTTGCCGACTGGGCAGGAGATGACCCTGTCTGCCGAGAGTGACTGCCACCTGGTGATACTTGGCGGCGCGCCGCTGGATGGGCCACGGCGGATCAACTGGAACTTTGTGGCGAGCGACCCGGCGGTGATCGAACAGGCGCGGCAGCGCTGGGCGGCTGGGGATTGGCCGACGGTGCCGGGGGAGTCTGAAAGGATTGAGTTGCCTGTTAGATAGCTATCGGGGGCAAGCCCCCCTCCCACACTTGGACTGCGAATACATTCAAAATGTGGGAGGGGCGGTGCGACGATTCGACTTGCCCCCGATGAGGCCCTGACAGGCCCTGAAAATCAGCCCTTGAACACCTCATCCAGCAAGTTATGCATCGACCGGAACGCCCGCGCTGCGGTCTTGGCGTCATACATCATCTTGCCGGGCACATTGGCTTCGGGGTCGGTAAAGGAATGCACCGCGCCACCGTAGCTGAGCAATTGCCAATCCACACCCGCTGCGTTCATTTCATCTTCGAACGCCGGCAGTTGTTCTTTCGGTACCAGCGGGTCCGAGGCGCCGTGCAGCACCAGTACTGAACCCTTGATGTTCTTCGCATCTGCGGGGTTCGGTGTGTCGAGGGTGCCATGGAACGATACCGCTGCTTTCAACGGCGCACCGGTACGGGCCAGCTCCAGGGAGCAGCAGCCACCGAAGCAGAAGCCGAAGGTCGCAAGTTTCGACGTATCCACAGCCGCTTCAGTCTGGCTTTGCAGGTGTTCGAAGGCGGCTTGCATACGCTTGTTCAGCAAGGCACGGTCGTTCTTCAGCGGCATCATCGCCGCACCCGCCTCATCACCGTTCGAAGGACGCACGGTTTGCCCATAGAGGTCGGCGATCAATACCACATAGCCTTGGTCGGCCACGGTCTTGGCGATCTCTTCGGCCCCTGCGCTCACGCCCATCCAGTTCGGTGCCATTAACAGCCCCGGCAACGGGCCTTTGTGGCTGGCATCGAACGCCAAGCGGCTTTCATAAGTCTGGCCATCAATCTGATAGACCACGGAACGTAGTGTGACTTGGCTCATGATTCACTCCAGTTGAGGTGCGCTAAAACGAAAAAACCCGCCGAAGCGGGTTTTTCTACAACGGTGTTAAACCGACAGTTCAACCAACAGCTTGTTCAGTCGACGCACATAAGCGGCCGGGTCTTTCAGGCTGTCGCCAGCGGCCAGGGCCGCCTGATCAAAGAGGATGTGCGACAGGTCGCCAAAACGCTCTTCGCTCTGCTCACCGTCGAGCTTCTCGATCAGCGGGTGCGCCGGGTTGAATTCGAAGATCGGCTTGGAATCCGGAACCTTCTGACCGCTGGCTTCGAGGATCTGACGCATCTGCATGCCCAGGTCCTGCTCGCCGATGGCCAAGATCGCCGGCGAATCGGTCAGACGATGGGAAACCCGCACTTCGCTGACGGCTTCACCCAGGGACGCCTTGATCCGCTCAACCAGGCCTTCTTTGGACTTGGCGACTTCTTCAGCGGCTTTCTTGTCTTCCTCGGAATCCAGGTTGCCCAGGTCCAGGTCGCCACGCGCTACGTCCACAAACGACTTGCCGTCGAATTCGGTGAGGTAGCTCATCAGCCACTCATCGATACGGTCGGTCAGCAGCAGCACTTCGATGCCTTTCTTGCGGAAGACTTCCAGGTGCGGGCTGTTTTTAACCTGAGCGTAGGTTTCACCGGTGAGGTAGTAGATCTTGTCCTGACCTTCCTTGGCGCGTGCCAGGTAGTCGGCCAGCGACACAACCTGTTCACCGTCTTCACCTTGAGTCGAGGCAAAACGCAGCAGACCGGCGATTTTTTCCTTGTTGGCGAAATCTTCTGCCGGACCTTCTTTCATGACCTGGCCGAAGTTTTTCCAGAAGCCCTTGTATTTCTCGGGCTCGTTCTTCGCCAGTTTTTCCAGCATGTCGAGTACGCGCTTGGTCAACGCCGACTTCATGGAGTCGATGATCGGGTCTTTTTGCAGGATCTCACGCGACACGTTCAGCGACAGGTCGTTGGAGTCGACCACACCCTTGATGAAGCGCAGGTACAGCGGCAGGAACGATTCCGCCTGGTCCATCACGAACACACGCTGGACGTAAAGCTTCAGGCCCTTCGGCGCTTCGCGCTGGTACAGGTCGAACGGCGCACGGGCCGGCACGTAGAGCAGCGAACTGTATTCCAGCTTGCCTTCGACCTTGTTGTGGCTCCAGCTCAGCGGGTTCTCGTAATCGTGGCCGATGTGCTTGTAGAACTCCTGGTATTCCTCGTCCTTGATCTCGGTACGCGGACGGGTCCACAGGGCGCTGGCGCGGTTGACGGTTTCCCATTCGACGGCCGGTGTTTCTTCGCCTTCGGCAGCCGTCTGTTCTTTCGGCAACTCGACCGGCAGGGCGATGTGGTCGGAGTATTTCTTGATGATGTTGCGCAGGCGCCAGCCATCGGCGAATTCGTCTTCGCCATCTTTCAGGTGCAGCACGATGCGGGTGCCACGGTCAGGCTTGTCGAGGGTGGCGATTTCAAACTCGCCCTCACCTTTGGAAGCCCAGTGCACACCTTCGCTGGCGTCAAGACCGGCGCGGCGGCTGAACACATCTACCTTGTCGGCAACGATGAAAGCCGAATAGAAACCCACGCCGAATTGACCGATCAGGTGAGAATCTTTTTTCTGGTCGCCCGACAGGTTCTTCATGAAGTCTGCGGTGCCGGATTTAGCGATGGTCCCCAGGTGGGTGATCGCATCGTCACGGCTCATGCCGATACCGTTGTCTTCGAGGGTGACGGTTTTGGCGTCTTTGTCGTAGCTCACACGGATTTTCAGTTCGGCGCCACCTTCCAGCAACTCTGGCTTGGACAGGGCTTCGAAACGTAATTTGTCGACAGCGTCAGAGGCGTTCGAGATCAATTCGCGAAGGAAAATTTCCTTGTTGGAATACAGCGAATGGATCATGAGGTGCAGCAGCTGCTTCACCTCGGTCTGGAAGCCCAGGGTTTCCTTTTGAGTTTCCACACTCATGGTCATCAAACTCCAATTGGATGGCAATGGCCGCGCCCGAAAGGGTTGGCGGCGGGTTGTCATCAAAGTTGGGGGCTCCAACCTGGATTTCAAGGGCGCGGCGGTTCCTCGATCTTGAAATGTGCGCGAGCGGTGGCAATTGGTTCCGCTGACGTGGTTTGCCAGGCGGTGATCGCCACGTTGGCGACACGCCGGCCCTGGCGCCACACCTGACAGGTGGCGTAGGTGTCGCGAAATTGGCCGGCGCGCAGGTAATCCAGGGAGAAGTCGATGATTTTCGGCAGGCCCGGGGCGCCGGTAAATACGAGCAAGTGCAACGCCGCTGACAGTTCCATGAAGCCTGCGATCACCCCGCCATGCAGCGCCGGCAATATAGGGTTACCAATGTTGTCCTTGTTGGCAGGCAGGCGAAACAGCAATTCGTCCCCTGAGCGCGTGCATTCGACGCCGATCAGCTTTGCGTAGGGAACCAGATCGAGCAGTGCCCCGTAATCGCCGTGCTCCAGTGCTTGCTCCAGGCGGGTCTTGAATCGATGACTCACGCTGGCATCCCCTTGAGGTGCTTGCCCATGCGCATGAAGGTACCTACTACATGGGCAATGGGCTGCTGCGGATCGTCCTGATAGGCCACGCCGCGGGTGAAGATCACATCGGTGGTTACCCGGTAGCATTGGGCGAAGCCATACACCGGTTTATGCGGTTCGGCGGGATGCATATAGTCGATGCGCAAATCCAGGGTCGGGCATACCTCGAATTCGGGTAGCACGCACAGGGTGGCCATGCCGCAGGCGGTGTCCATCAACGAAGTCAGCGCGCCACCGTGGATGACGCCGCTGCGGGGATCACCGACGATATGCGCGCCGTAGGGCAACACCAGCGTCATGCCCTCCTCCGTCGCAGCGTGGACCGTAATCCCCAGCACCTGGCAATGGCGAAGCGCCGAAGCAAAGCGAGTGGCGCGGTCTAACAAGGGGGTTTCGGTCATTGTTTTTAAATTCTTATTAGTGTGGGTGGGCCGGATAGGTAATAATTTGGAAAGTTCCTGGCGAAAAGCTTTATATATCTGTGGAACAAAAGGAACTAATGCTGGCCCCTTGAGTTCGAAAGGCCAGTAGATATCTTCAATAAGGAGAAACACCATGCGCAACACATTAGCTATTTCCATGATGCTGGCCGCTACCCTCGGCCTGGCTGCCTGCGACAAGAAATCCGAAGACAAAGCCCAAGACGCCGCTGCACATTCTGAGCAAGCTCAGCAAGACATGGCGAAAGCACAGGATAAAGTGAACGACGCTGCGAAAGAAAACGCCGATGCTGCCAAAGCTCAGGCCGAATCGAACGCTGCCGCCGCAAAAGAAGCTGCACCTGCCGCACCTGCAGAGCCTGCCAAGCAGTAATTGCACGGTGTAAAGCTGTAGTGCTGCAAAAGATAGCCCGCTTATACAGCGGGCTTTTCTTTGCCTGCTGTTTTATCCGGCGTTCAAGACACGTTGTCTTTTGCCGGATCCGGGACGTGCATCTCCGTCGGGGTATACACCATCACCTGTAAAACGTCGGAATGGAACTCACGACGGTAAAGCACTAGTACCACCCCGCTGCTCATCAACATGAACAACCACGGGCTGACAAACCAGGCCAGCATGGTCATGCCGAAGTAATAAGCGCGCAGGCCAAAGTTGAACTGGTTGGCCGCCATCGAAATCACCCGCGCCGCCCGCAAGGCAAATGCATTGCGCTCCTGCTCCGACACATGCCGCTCACCGATCATCGGCGCCGAGCCCACCAGCACTGCGGCAAAGTTGTACTGACGCATGCACCAGCTGAAGGTGAAGAAGGCGTAGACGAACACCAGCGCCAGGCACAGCAACTTGATCTCCGACATACCCTGGGACGCCTGCTGCACCATGGGGATATCCGCCAGCAGCGATACCGCCCGCTCGGAGGCGCCCAGCACGGTGAGGATGCCGGCGAGGATGATCAAGGTGCTGGAGGCGAAGAACGAGGCGTTCCGCTCCAGGTTACCGATCACGCTGGCGTCGGCGATGCGGTTATCGCGCAGCAACATGCGGCGCATCCAGTCTTCGCGATACAGATGCAACACGCTGGCCAGGCAGGCCGTGTCGCGGGCCTTCCAGGTGGCGTAACGGGTATAACCGCCCCAACACAGGATGAACCATAGGGCAGCAAGCAGGTGGACTTGATTGGTTTCGACAAACGACATGTGGGCCCTTGTTCACAGTTTCCATTTGAGAAATGAGTCACCTGTTCGACGCTAGCTCAAGCAAAAAGACACTGCATGACGCCCATAAAAAATGCCCCGTATCGATTGATACGGGGCATTTCAGCAATGCGTTGAAACCGGTACTACGCGATGGCTTCGCTGCGTTTGCCCAGCATGCGATCCACCACCACCGCCACCACCAGGGTCATCACCGATGGCACCAACCACGCCAGGCCCTGCTCGCTCAGCGGCAGGTGCATCAGTTGAGACGGCATCCAATCCGCCAGGCCCGCGCCCTTGAGCGCATCGATGCAGCCAAAGATAAACGACACCAGCATGACCGGGCCAACGATACGGCCCTGCTCCTGCCAGAAATCCTTACAGAAGCTCAGGGCCACTAACACGATGCACGGCGGGTAGATCGCGGTGAGCACCGGGATGGAGAACGCGATCAGCTTGGTCAGGCCCAGGTTGGACACGAACAGCGAGAACAGCGCGAGGATCACCACCAGGGTCTTGTAGGACAGCGGCAGCACACGGCTGAAGTACTCGGCGCAGGCACAGGTCAGGCCCACGGCGGTGACCAGGCACGCCAGGGAAATCAGCACCGCCAGGAAACCGCTGCCCAGTGAGCCGAAGGTATGTTGCACATAGGCGTGCAGCACCGCAGCGCCGTTACTGGCACCTGCGGCCACGGCATGGCTGCCCGAACCCAGGCGGAACAGGCTGATGTACACCAGCGCCAGGCCCACGCCGGCAATCAGCCCGGCAATGATCGCGTAACGCGTGATCAGCTTGGGCGATTCCACGCCACGGGAGCGAATCGCGTTGACGATGACAATGCCAAATACCAGCGCACCCAGGGTATCCATGGTCAGGTAGCCATTGATAAAGCCCTGGGAGAATGGCGCGGCGACGTATTCCGGCGTGGCGACACCGACTTCACCGGCCGGTAAGGCAAACGCGGCGATGCCGAGAATGGCCAAGGCGATGATCTTCAACGGCGCGAGGAAACGCCCCACGGTGTCCAGCAGGCGCCCTGGGTACAGCGACACGAAAAACACCACCAGGAAATACACCGAGCTGTACAGGAACAGCGCCAGCGGGCTTTCGCCGGTCAACGGCGCCAGGCCCACTTCGAACGAAACGGTGGCGGTACGCGGCGTGGCGAACAGCGGCCCGACCGCCAGGTACGCCGCCGCCGCGAGCAGGCCGCCGGCGATCTTGCCGATCGGGCTGCTCAGCGCATCCATACCGCCGCCGACCTTGGCCAGTGCGATCACGGTGACGACCGGCAGGCCAACTGCGGTAATCAGGAACCCCAAGGCGGCCATCCAGACGTGTGGCCCGGACTGCAAGCCCACGATAGGCGGGAAGATGATGTTGCCGGCACCCACGAACAGGGCAAAGGTCATAAAGCCCAACGCCAGGATATCCTGGCTTTTCAACACTTTCATTTGAGGAAATACCACACTACTGAATCGGAATTTAGAGAGGGCTTCCCTATGGATGAGGGAAAGGCTGCCGGTCCTGATCGGGACCGACCGGTCCAGCGCGGGGCTTCCTTTTGGGAGGCGCACGCATAAAGAGGCGGCTAGGGTACAGAATTAGCCTGACAAACGCACTGTTGCAGGGCGATCTGTCCGATAAGCGACATTTCAATGTCGTGTTTTCATACGTAATTTGGCAATACAGACAAAAAATGTGGGAGGGGGCTTGCTCCCGATAGCAGTGTGCCAGTCAATATATCAGTGACTGATTCACCGTCATCGGGAGCAAGCCCCCTCCCACATGGGACCGAGACATTTCAATAAATGGGCGGCCCAAATGCACAAAGGCCACCCGAAGGTGGCCTTTGCTGGTAAAGCGTCAGCTAAGCGCGAGGCTTACTTGACAGCCCAACCGGTCAGCTCGGACAAAGCCTTGCCGATGTCTGCCAGCGAACGCACGGTTTTCACGCCTGCGTCTTCCAGGGCAGCAAACTTCTCGTCTGCAGTGCCCTTGCCGCCAGAGATGATTGCGCCAGCATGGCCCATGCGCTTGCCCGCAGGGGCAGTCACACCAGCGATGTAGGAAACAACCGGCTTGGTCACGTGTGCCTTGATGTAGGCAGCGGCTTCTTCTTCAGCCGAACCGCCGATCTCACCGATCATGACGATCGCTTCGGTCTTCGGGTCTTCCTGGAACAGCTTCAGGATGTCGATGAAGTTGGAGCCTGGGATCGGGTCACCGCCGATGCCGACGCAAGTCGACTGACCGAAACCGGCGTCAGTGGTCTGCTTCACAGCTTCGTAGGTCAGGGTGCCGGAACGGGAAACGATACCGACTTTGCCTGGCAGGTGAATGTGACCTGGCATGATGCCGATCTTGCATTCGCCTGGAGTGATCACGCCTGGGCAGTTAGGGCCGATCAGGACAACGCCCAGTTCGTCGCACTTAACTTTAGCGTCCAGCATGTCCAGGGTAGGAATGCCTTCGGTGATGCATACGATCAGCTTGATGCCGCCGAACGCCGCTTCCAGGATGGAATCCTTGCAGAAAGGTGCTGGAACGTAGATCACGCTGGCGGTAGCGCCAGTGGTTTCTACAGCTTCTTTCACGGTGTTGAACACTGGCAGGCCCAGGTGCTCGGTGCCGCCTTTGCCCGGAGTTACGCCGCCAACCATCTTGGTGCCGTATTCGATGGCTTGCTGGGTGTGGAAACTACCTTGCGAACCGGTAATACCCTGGCAGATAACTTTGGTGTCTTTATTGATCAGGACGCTCATTATTTGCCCTCCGCAGCTTTGACAACTTGTTGAGCAGCGTCGGTCAGGCTGGTAGCCGCGATGATGTTCAAACCGCTTTCTGCCAGTACTTTAGCGCCCAGTTCAGCGTTGTTACCTTCAAGGCGAACAACAACCGGGATTTTAACGCCAACTTCTTTCACTGCACCGATGATGCCTTCGGCAATCATGTCGCAACGAACGATGCCGCCGAAGATGTTGACCAGTACTGCAGCGACGTTGGAGTCGGACAGGATGATCTTGAACGCTTCGGTAACGCGTTCCTTGGTAGCGCCACCACCTACGTCGAGGAAGTTGGCTGGTTTGCCGCCATGCAGGTTGACGATGTCCATGGTACCCATGGCCAGGCCAGCACCGTTGACCATGCAGCCGATGTTACCTTCCAGGGCTACGTAGTTCAGTTCGAACTTGGCAGCGTGCGCTTCGCGCGGATCGTCCTGGGACGGATCGTGGAAAGTCTTCAGCTTAGGCTGACGGTACATGGCGTTGGCGTCGATGTTGATCTTGGCGTCGAGGCAATGCAGATCGCCGTCAGCCTTGATCACCAGCGGGTTCACTTCCAGCAGGGCCAGATCGTGATCCTGGAACAGTTTGGCCAGACCGACGAAGATCTTGGCGAACTGGGCAACTTGCTTGCCTTCCAGGCCCAGCTGGAAAGCCAGCTCGCGACCCTGGAATGGCTGAGCGCCAACCAGTGGATCGATAGTGGCTTTCAGAATTTTTTCTGGGGTTTCGTGAGCGATCTTCTCGATGTCCACGCCACCTTCGGTGGAAGCCATGAACACGATGCGACGGCTCGAACGGTCAACGACAGCGCCCAGGTACAGCTCTTTAGCGATATCAGTGCACGATTCAACCAGGATCTTGGTGACTGGCTGGCCATTGGCATCAGTCTGGTAAGTCACCAGACGCTTGCCCAGCCACTGCTGTGCGAAGGCCTTGGCGTCTTCTTTGCTGCGAACCAGCTTAACGCCGCCCGCTTTACCGCGACCACCGGCGTGGACCTGGGCTTTGACAACCCACTCGCTGCCGCCGATTTTGTCGCAAGCTTCTGCTGCTGCTTCCGGGGTGTCTACTGCGTAGCCCTTGGAAACTGGCAGGCCGTATTCAGCGAACAGCTGCTTACCCTGATACTCGTGAAGATTCATGCTTTTTACCGTCTTCGTTAGGTACTGCGCATTCGGCGCTGCGCTCATTATGAGTGCCGCGCCACCTGTGACTGCTGCTTGCGCAACTTGCAGGGCTTATGGCCCGTAAAGCTGCGCAAGGCTGCGTCCAGCGGATATTCCGCGGTGAGTCTTGCGCGCAAGGCTCACGACGGGCAACTCCGCCGTGGTTTCTTATTATCTCGCTTAGCGCTTCTTGCGGTTGGCGATGTGGATGGCGCCGCCATTCACAGCCAACGCTGCTTCGTGCAACGCTTCGGACAGGGTCGGATGGGAGAAGACCATCATGCCCAGGTCTTCGGCACTGGTGCCGAATTCCATGCCGATCGCGCCTTGCTGAACCAGTTCTGCAGCGCTTGGGCCAATCACGTGGACGCCCAATACGCGGTCAGTCTTGGCATCAGCGATGACTTTGACAAAACCACCGGTGTCGTTGGCTGCCATGGCACGGCCAGAAGCGGCAAACGGGAAGGTGCCGACGTTAACTTCAACGCCTTCAGCTTTCAACTGCTGTTCGTTCTTGCCGACCCATGCAATTTCCGGGTGGGTGTAGATAACCGATGGGATCAGGTCGTAGTTCATCTGGGTCTTGTGACCCTTGATGCGCTCGACAACCATGATGCCTTCTTCGGAAGCCTTGTGGGCCAGCATCATGCCACGAACCACGTCGCCGATCGCGTAAACGCCCGGTACGGTGGTTGCGCAGTGATCGTCAACGTGGATGAAACCACGCTCATCGATGCTCACGCCGCTGTCGGAAGCCAGCAGGTCGGTGGTCACTGGACGGCGACCAACGGCTACGATCAGCTTGTCGAAGGTGATGGTCTGCTCGCCTTCCTTGTCGGTGTAGGTCACGACCACTTCTTCGCCGTTGACTTTAGAACCGGTAACACGGGCGCCCAGCTTGATGTCCAGACCTTGCTTGGTCAGGGTCTTGTAGGCTTCCTTGGACACGGCGGTGTCGGCAGCCAGCAGGAACGTGTCCAGGGCTTCGAGCACGGTCACTTCGGAACCCAGGCGCGACCATACCGAACCCAGCTCCAGGCCGATCACGCCGGCGCCGATCACGCCCAGCCGCTTAGGTACGGCCTGGAATTCCAGGGCGCCGGTCGAATCAACGATCACGTTCTGATCAACTGGAGCCGGTGGAATGTCGATTGGACGCGAACCCGGTGCCAGGATCACGTTCTCGGCTTCGATGACTTCAACCGAGCCGTCCGGCTTGGTGATTTCAACTTTCTTGCCGGCCAGCAGTTTGCCGTGACCTTGCAGGGAAGTAACGCCGTTGGCCTTGAACAAGGTGGCAACGCCGGAAGTCAGGCCTTTGACGATGTTGGCTTTACGGCCGACCATCGCTGGCACGTCCATGGTCACGCCAGCATGGTTGATACCGTGAATCGCGAAGCCATCCTGGGCTTCGTGGAATTTCCAGGAGCTGTCCAGCAGCGCCTTGGACGGAATGCAACCCACGTTCAGGCAGGTACCGCCCAGCGCCAGTTTGCCTTCCTTATCGGTGTACTTTTCGATGCAAGCAGTCGAGAGGCCCAGTTGCGCGGCCTTGATGGCGGCAACATAGCCGCCAGGGCCTGCACCAATCACTACAACGTCAAATTTCTGTGTCATAAAAAGGTTCCCTTTTTAGCTGCAAGCTACAAGCCGCACGCCGCAAGTTGAAAGCACCGCTCGCCGCTTTGGGCTTGGCGCTTGCAGCTTGCGACCTGCAGCTGCTTTTTAGATATCCAGAAGCAGGCGAGCCGGGTCTTCCAGCAGGTTCTTGATGGTCACCAGGAACGTCACGGCTTCCTTACCATCGATCAGGCGGTGATCGTAAGACAGCGCCAGGTACATCATTGGACGGATCACGACCTGGCCGTTGATGGCCATCGGACGCTGGATGATGTTGTGCATGCCCAGGATCGCAGCTTGCGGTGGGTTGACGATCGGCGTCGACATCATCGAACCGAAGGTACCACCGTTGGTGATGGTGAAGGTACCGCCGGTCATCTCGTCGATGGTCAGCTTGCCGTCACGGGCTTTCTTGCCGAAGCCGGCGATGCCGCCTTCGATTTCGGCCAGGCTCATCAGCTCGGCGTTACGCAGAACCGGAACCACCAGGCCACGGTCGCTGGACACGGCAACGCCGATGTCTGCATAGCCATGGTAAACGATGTCGGCGCCGTCGATGGAAGCGTTGACTGCCGGGAAGCGCTTCAGCGCTTCGGTGGCCGCTTTCACGAAGAACGACATGAAGCCCAGGCGCACGCCGTTGTGGGACTTCTCGAACAGATCCTTGTACTTCGAACGCAGGGCCATGACTTCGGTCATGTCGACTTCGTTGAACGTGGTCAGCATCGCCATGTTCGACTGAGCTTCAACCAGGCGCTTGGCCACGGTGGCACGTACACGGGTCATCGGTACGCGCTTCTCGGTACGGTCGCCGGCGGCGAATACAGGCGCGGCGGCAGCTGGAGCAGCGGTCTTGGCAGGTGCGGCAGCCGGAGCGTTTTTCTTGGCTTCAATAGCAGCAACCACGTCTTCCTTGGTAACACGGCCGTCTTTGCCGGTGCCTTTGATGGAAGCCAGGTTGATACCGTTCTCTTCAGCCAGTTGACGCGCAGCCGGTGCAGCGATTGGGTCTTCGCCACCTGCAGCCGGAGCGGCGGCCGGGGCAGCAGAGGCAGCGGCAGCCGGTGCGGCAGCAGCAGGCGCGGCAGCAGCGCTGCCCTCTTCGATCGAGCCCAGTACCTGGTTCGACAGAACGGTAGCGCCTTCTTCTGCAACGATCGCGCCCAGCACGCCGTCGGCTTCGGCCAGCACTTCCAGCACAACCTTGTCGGTCTCGATGTCGACGATCAGGTCGTCACGCTTGACGGCCTCGCCTGGTTTCTTGTGCCAGGTGGCAACGGTGCCATCGGCAACCGATTCCGGGAATGACGGGGCTTTGATTTCGATAGCCATTATCTGTAGGTCCTTAAAATTCGGTTTCAGTCAGCGCGAAGGCGTTAAACAGTGAAAGCATCTTGCAGCAGTTTTTCCTGCTGCTCGGCGTGCATCGACGCGTAGCCACAAGCAGGTGCAGCAGATGCATCACGACCGGCGTACTCCAGGCCCAAAGCCTTGTTGTGGTTGCCGATGCTGCGACGCAGGTGATGCTGGCTGCTGTACCAGGCGCCCTGGTTCATCGGTTCTTCCTGACACCACACGACATTCGTGAGGTTGGTGTAAGGCGCGATGATCTCCATGAGGTCATCTTCCGGGAACGGGTAAAGCTGCTCGATACGCACGATGGCGATGTCTTCGCGGCCTTCGGCACGGCGTTTTTCCAGCAGATCGTAGTAGACCTTGCCGCTGCACAGGATCAGGCGAGTGACCTTGGCGGCGTCCAGCGTATCGATTTCTGGAATAACGGTCTGGAACGAACCTTCGGCCAGGTCTTCCAGGGTCGAAACGGCCAATTTGTGACGCAACAGCGATTTGGGAGTCAACACGACCAGCGGCTTGCGCAGCGGGCGGATCACCTGGCGACGCAGCAAGTGGTAGATCTGCGCCGGGGTCGTCGGTACGCACACCTGGATGTTGTGCTCGGCGCACAACTGCAGGTAACGCTCCAGACGGGCCGAGGAGTGCTCCGGACCCTGGCCTTCATAACCATGGGGCAACAGCATGGTCAGACCGCACAGCCGGCCCCACTTGTGCTCGCCGCTGGTGATGAACTGGTCGATAACCACCTGGGCACCGTTGGCGAAGTCGCCGAACTGGGCTTCCCAGATCACCAGCGCCTGCGGCGTGGTGGTGGAGTAGCCGTATTCGAACGCCAGTACGGCTTCTTCGGACAGGAAGGAATCGTACAGGTCGAAACGTGGCTGGCCTTCGTACAGGTTCTGCAACGGGATGTAGGTGCCCGCGTCTTTCTGGTTGTGCAACACGGCATGACGGTGCGAGAACGTACCGCGGCCGATGTCCTGGCCGGTCATGCGGATCGGGTGACCTTCGAACGCCAGGGTCGCGTACGCCATGGTTTCGGCGTAACCCCAGTTGATCGGCAGGCCGCCGGCTTGCATCTTCTGACGGTCTTCGTAGATCTTCGCAACCTGGCGCTGAACCACGAAGCCTTCAGGGATTTCCAGCAACTTGGCAGACAACTCCTGCAAGGTCTTCAAGTCGAAGCTGGTGTCATGGCGCGCGGTCCAGGTGTGACCCAGGTACGGACGCCAGTCGACGAACAGCTCTTTGTTCGGCTCCTTGACCAGGCTCTTCACTACATGCAGGCCGTTATCCAGCGCGTTGCGGTATTCATCGATTTTCGCCTGAACACGCGCATCATCCAGCACGCCGGCCTTGGTCAGACTTTCGGCGTACAGCTCACGGGTGGTGCGCTGCTTGGTGATCTGCTGGTACATCAACGGCTGGGTGCCGCTTGGTTCGTCCGCTTCGTTGTGACCGCGACGGCGGTAGCAAACCAGGTCGATCACCACGTCACGCTTGAATTGCATGCGGTAGTCGACAGCCAGTTGGGTCACGAACAGTACAGCTTCCGGGTCATCGCCATTCACATGGAGAATCGGCGCCTGGATCATCTTGGCAACGTCGGTGGCGTACTCGGTGGAGCGCGCATCCAGCGGGTTGCTGATGGTGAAGCCAACCTGGTTGTTGATGACGATGTGAACCGTACCGCCGGTCTTGAAGCCGCGGGTCTGCGACATCTGGAACGTTTCCAGGACCACGCCTTGGCCGGCGAATGCCGCGTCACCGTGGATGGAAATCGGCAGCACCTTTTCACCGGTGGTGTCGTTACGACGATCCTGGCGAGCGCGCACCGAACCCTCGACCACTGGAGATACGATTTCCAGGTGGGAGGGGTTGAAGGCCATGGCCAGGTGAACTTCACCGCCGGTGGTCATGACGTTGGACGAGAAGCCCTGGTGGTATTTAACGTCACCGGAACCCAGTTCGACCTTCTTCTTGCCTTCGAACTCGTCGAACAGCTCGCGCGGGTTCTTGCCGAAGGTGTTGACCAACACGTTCAGGCGACCACGGTGGGCCATGCCGATCACGACTTCCTTGGTGCCGTAGGAACCGGAACGCTGGATCAGCTCGTCGAGCATCGGAATCAGGCTTTCGCCGCCTTCCAGGCCGAAACGCTTGGTGCCCGGGTATTTGGTACCCAGGTATTTTTCGAGACCTTCAGCGGCAGTCACGCGCTCGAGCAGGTGGCTGCGCACATCGGCGGACAATACCGGACGGCCACGCACGCCTTCCAGGCGGTGCTGGAACCACTGGCGTTGCTCGGAATCGGTGATGTGCGTGAACTCAGCGCCGATGGTGCGGCAATATGTCTGCTGCAACGCTTCGTGAATTTCGCGTAGGCTCGCTTCCTCTTTGCCGATGAACAGGTCGCCGGCACGGAAGGTCGTATCAAGATCGGCATTGGTCAAGCCGTAATGATTGATCGACAGGTCAGCAGGTGCAGGACGCTGCCAGAGCCCCAGCGGGTCAAGCTGGGCCGCCTGGTGGCCACGCATCCGGTAAGCCTGGATCAGTCGCAGTACTTCAACTTGCTTCTTCTCGTGCTCACTGCTCACGCTGCCGGCGGAAACCGGTTGGGCGCGGCGCTGGTTCTTTGCCAGCAGCACGAAATGATCGCGAATCGCAGCATGCGATACATCGGTGGCAGCGTTGCCGTCTGAAGACAACGTCTGAAATTTGGTGCGCCATTCTTCTGGCACAGCGTTAGGGTCGTGCAGGTAGAGCTCATAAAGCTCTTCCACATAGGCAGCGTTACCACCTGAAAGATAGCCGCTGTTCCACATGCGCTGCATCACGCTTTCTTGCATGCTTGGTCACCCTCGATTTGGGGACACCACCGGCGAAAACACCGAGTTTGCTTGCAAAAGGCCAAGTGCAGCGACCAAAACAAGCCACTTAGGATCACGCTGATAGTTCGGGTACCAACCCGAATGCCCCTGCTTGTCTCATTTCTTCAAAATAAGAGCCGCGGCTTTGTAAGTCGCTGCTCAAGTTAAAACTACGGCGCCGGTTGAAGCCTGCGCCGCAGCATTTACGGGCACAACGGTCCTGCTTTTACGTCAGTTACACGCCGCTTTGCAGCAGCATGTTACGGATGTGACCAATGGCCTTAGTCGGGTTCAGGCCTTTGGGACATACGTTGACGCAGTTCATGATCCCGCGGCAGCGGAATACGCTGAACGGGTCATCCAGTGAAGCCAGACGCTCGGACGTCTTGGTGTCACGGCTGTCTGCCAGGAAGCGGTAGGCTTGCAGCAGCGCAGCCGGGCCCAGGAACTTGTCCGGGTTCCACCAGAAGGATGGGCAGGACGTCGAGCAGCAAGCGCACAGGATGCACTCGTACAGGCCGTCGAGTTTTTCACGCTCTTCCGGGGACTGCAGACGCTCGATGGCCGGAGCCGGCGTGTCGTTCTGCAGGAATGGCTTAACTTTCTCGTATTGCTTGTAGAAGATGCTCATATCGACAACCAGGTCACGGATAACCGGCAAACCTGGCAGTGGACGAACGATCAGCTTGTTGCCCTTGACCACGGCGGACAGCGGCGTGATGCACGCCAGGCCGTTTTTGCCGTTGATGTTCATGCCGTCGGAACCGCACACACCTTCACGGCAAGAGCGACGATAGGAGAAACCTTCGTCCTGCTCTTTGATCAGTGCCAGTACATCCAGCACCATCAGGTCTTTACCACCGGTATCGACCTGGAACTCCTGCATGAACGGCGCGGCGTCCTGATCAGGGTTGTAGCGGTAAACACTGACTTTCAACATGGCAGCCACCCTTAGTAAGTCCGAATCTTCGGTTCAAACGTCGGCACCGTCTTCGGCGAGAAGTTCACGGCACGCTTGGTTACGCGCTTGTCACCCGGGAAGTACAGGGTGTGGCACAACCAGTTCTCGTCGTCGCGGTCTTCAAAGTCTTCACGAGCGTGGGCGCCACGGGATTCCTTACGAACCTCGGCGGCGATCGCAGTCGCTTCTGCCACTTCCAGCAGGTTCTGCAGCTCAAGGGCTTCGATACGCGCGGTGTTGAACGCCTGGCTCTTATCGTTGATCTTGACGTTGGCGATGCGCGTGCGCAGGTCAGCCAGCTGGGCGATGCCCTTCTGCATGTATTCGCCGGTACGGAACACACCAAAGTAGTTCTGCATGCAGCTTTGCAGCTCGCGACGCAGGGTTGCCACGTCTTCGCCGTCAGTGCGCTCGTTCAGAGCGTTCAGGCGCGCCAGGGCGGTTTCGATGTTGGCGTCGGTGGCGTCATCGTATTCGATGCCGTCGGTCAGGGCTTTTTCCAGGTGCAGGCCGGCAGCGCGGCCGAATACCACCAGGTCGAGCAGCGAGTTGCCGCCCAGGCGGTTGGCACCGTGAACCGATACGCAGGCCACTTCGCCTACCGCGAACAGACCATGGATGATCTCGTCCACACCATCGGCGTTCTGGGTGATTGCCTGGCCATGAATGTTGGTCGGCACGCCGCCCATCATATAGTGGCAAGTCGGAACCACTGGCACCGGCGCAACCACCGGGTCAACGTGAGCAAAGGTCTTGGACAGCTCGCAGATACCTGGCAGACGGCTGTGCAGCACTTCTTCGCCCAGGTGATCGAGCTTGAGCAGTACGTGGTCGCCATTCGGGCCACAGCCGTTGCCGGCGATGATTTCCTTGACCATCGAACGGGCCACGACGTCACGACCAGCAAGGTCTTTCGCGTTCGGCGCATAACGCTCCATGAAACGCTCGCCGTGCTTGTTGATCAGGTAGCCACCTTCACCACGGCAACCTTCGGTCACCAGTACGCCGGCGCCGGCGATGCCGGTCGGGTGGAACTGCCACATTTCGATGTCTTGCACCGGTACGCCTGCACGCAGCGCCATGCCGACGCCGTCACCGGTGTTGATCAGGGCATTGGTGGTCGACGCGTAGATACGGCCTGCACCGCCAGTCGCCAGCACGGTAGCCTTGGCGCGGATGTAGGTGGTTTCACCGGTTTCGATGCAGATGGCGATCACGCCGACGAACTCGCCCTTGCCGTTCTTCACCAGATCGACAGCGTAGTACTCGTTCAGGAACGTGGTACCGGCTTTCAGGTTGCCCTGATAAAGAGTGTGCAGCAGCGCGTGACCGGTACGGTCGGACGCGGCGCAGGTACGGGCAGCCTGACCACCTTTACCGTAATCCTTGGACTGGCCGCCGAACGGACGCTGGTAGATACGGCCTTGCTCGGTACGGGAGAACGGCAGACCCATGTGGTCCAGCTCGAACACCGCAGCCGGGCCTTCCTGACACATGTACTCGATAGCGTCCTGGTCACCGATGTAGTCGGAACCCTTGACGGTATCGTACATGTGCCAGCGCCAGTCATCGTTCGGGTCGGCAGAAGCGATGGCGCAGGTAATGCCACCCTGGGCCGATACGGTGTGCGAACGCGTCGGGAACACCTTGGTGATCACGGCGGTCTTGTGCCCACCCTGGGCCAGCTGCAGCGCAGCGCGCATGCCGGCACCGCCGCCACCAATAATGATGGCGTCGAATGAAATAGTAGGAATGTTAGCCATGAATCAGATACCCCAAAGAATCTGCACACCCCAGACGAAGTAAGCGAACATCGCGATGCCGCATACTGCCTGGAAGAGGAAACGGACTGCGGTCGCGGACTTGCCCAGCGCCATTGGCGTCAGGTAGTCGGTCGCGATGGTCCACATGCCGACCCAGGCGTGAGCGCCCAGGGCCACAAGGGCCAGCAGACTGAAGATTCGCATCGCATTGTGGGCGAACAGGCCGTGCCATTGCTCATAGCCGATGCCCGGGTTTGCGACGAGGTATCCGATCAGGAAAATGAAATAAGCCGCGAGAACGACCGCAGACACACGCTGTGCCATCCAGTCATAGAGGCCCGAACGCGACAGATTCGTTACGCTGGTTACCATATCCAAACTCCTGCCAGAACGATCAGCACCACGGAAATGGCGATGATGATTTTCGAGCCCAGGCGGCCGCCTTCCAGCGTCTCACCGATACCCGCATCCATGATCAAGTGGCGCACACCGGCTACCAGGTGATACAGCAGAGCGGACAGCAGGCCCCACGCTACGAACTTGGCCAGTGGGCTGGTCAAGGTTGCCTTCACCTCGGCGTAACCTTCCGCGGAACCCAGGGATTTGCTCAATGCGTAAAGCATGATGCCCAGGCCCAGGAACAGGATGATGCCGGAAACACGGTGCAGGAACGACGTAACGCCGGTGATGGGGAGTTTGATGGTCCTTAGGTCTAGGTTTACAGGTCGTTGGCTATTCACGGCTTTTTTTCACACTGAAGAGCCCCTAACAATCAGGGCAAAGTTGTTGGGGAGTGCGACTGGTCAGGTAAGCACCACCCAGGGAGTGCGACCCCCAATGAAAGCAAGCCCAAAAGCCCTTGGCGGTCGGTGGCCGAGTATAGACAGTTAGGTTACTAATGACAACGCGCACACCTCACCCTAATAGCTGATTGCGCTGACGCGATAAAAGGCGTAAATGGCAGGCAATTTCGACGAAAAAGTACGGTTAAAGCCTTCTGGAGCAAGACTTTAGGCAAATTGACATCTGAATTTATCTCACTATAGTGGTGCGGGCCCTGCGTGGGGGGTCTGTCTGATGATTTGAAGCATAAATAGGAGGCCACATGGCTGACAAAAAAGCGCAGTTGATCATCGAGGGCGCAGCCCCCGTCGAGCTGCCCATTTTAACCGGCACCGTTGGTCCCGATGTTATCGACGTACGGGGCCTGACGGCCACGGGCCGTTTCACTTTCGACCCAGGCTTCATGTCGACCGCTTCTTGCGAGTCGAAGATCACCTATATCGACGGCGACAATGGCATCCTGCTGCACCGCGGCTACCCGATCGAACAACTGGCTGAACAGTCGGACTACCTGGAAACCTGCTACCTGCTGCTAAATGGCGAACTGCCAACAGCCGAGCAAAAGGCCCAGTTCGTCAGCACCGTGAAGAACCACACCATGGTTCACGAGCAGTTGAAGACCTTCTTCAACGGCTTCCGTCGCGACGCCCACCCGATGGCCGTCATGTGCGGCGTGGTCGGCGCCCTGTCGGCCTTCTATCACGACTCCCTGGACATCAATAACGCCGAGCATCGCGAAATTTCCGCGATCCGCCTGGTCGCCAAGATGCCAACCCTGGCCGCGATGGTTTACAAGTACTCCATGGGCCAGCCCATGATGTACCCGCGCAACGACCTGACGTACGCGGAAAACTTCCTGCACATGATGTTCAACACCCCGTGCGAGATCAAACCGATCAGCCCGGTGCTTGCCAAGGCAATGGACCGGATCTTCATCCTCCACGCCGACCACGAGCAGAACGCCTCCACCTCTACCGTGCGCCTGGCAGGTTCGTCGGGTGCCAACCCGTTCGCCTGTATCGCCGCCGGTATCGCCGCACTCTGGGGCCCTGCCCACGGCGGTGCGAACGAAGCCGTCTTGACCATGCTCGATGAAATCGGCGATGTGTCCAACATCGACACCTTCATCGCCAAGGCCAAGGACAAGAACGATCCGTTCAAGTTGATGGGCTTCGGTCACCGGGTCTACAAGAACCGCGACCCGCGCGCCACCGTAATGAAGCAGACCTGCGACGAAGTGTTGAAGGAACTGGGCATCAAGAACGACCCGCAACTCGAACTGGCCATGCGCCTGGAAGAGATCGCCCTGACCGACCCATACTTCATCGAACGCTCGCTGTACCCGAACGTCGACTTCTACTCGGGGATCATCCTCAAGGCGATCGGCATTCCAACCAGCATGTTCACCGTGATCTTCGCCCTGGCGCGGACCGTGGGCTGGATCTCCCACTGGAAGGAAATGCTCTCGAGCCCGTACAAGATTGGCCGCCCGCGCCAGCTGTACACCGGCTACGAGTCGCGTGACATTACCAAGCTGGAAGATCGCAAGTAAGCATTTAGCTGCATGCTGTACTGAGAACGGCCTCCCTTAGTGGAGGCCGTTTTTGTTTGGGTCGCCTGATATACCGCTATCGGGAGCAAGCCCCCTCCCACAGTTGACCGCATTCTCATGTTGGAACTCGGTCAACTGTGGGAGGGGGCTTGCTCCCGATGGCCGTGGCCCAGACACCACCAAACCCTAGGCAAAAAAATACCCCAGCCTTTCGACCAGGGTATTTTTCCTATCCAGCCATAGGCTTAGTGGTTAACCGCCCCACTCGCCCCCAGACCAGTCTGCGAACGCACAAACTGCGGGAAGTACAGCGCACGCTCTTTCTCTGCCGCCGCCGACTTGTCGGTGATGGAGAAGAACCAGATACCCACGAACGCGATGATCATCGAGAACAACGCCGGGTATTCATACGGGAAGATCGCCTTCTCGTGGTGCAGGATCGACACCCAGATGGTCGGGCCCAGGATCATCAGGCCCACGGCGCTGATCAAGCCCAGCCAGCCGCCGATCATGGCGCCACGGGTGGTGAGGTTTTTCCAGTACATGGAAAGCAGCAGCACAGGGAAGTTACAGCTGGCCGCAATCGAGAACGCCAGGCCGACCATGAACGCGATGTTCTGGCTTTCGAACAGGATACCCAGGCCGATAGCCAGCACTGCCAGGGCGATCGTGGTGATCTTCGACACGCGAATCTCATCTTTCTCGTTGGCCTTGCCCTTCTTGATCACGCTGGCATACAGGTCATGGGACACCGCCGAGGCACCGGCCAGGGTCAAGCCGGCAACCACCGCAAGGATGGTGGCGAAGGCCACGGCCGAGATGAAGCCCAGGAAGATACTGCCGCCCACCGCGTTGGCCAGGTGCACCGCCGCCATGTTGTTGCCGCCCAGCAAGGCGCCTGCGGCATCCTTGAACGCCGGGTTGGTGCTGACCAGCAGGATCGCGCCAAAGCCGATGATGAACGTGAGGATATAGAAGTAGCCGATAAAGCCGGTGGCATACAGCACGCTTTTGCGCGCTTCTTTCGCATCACTCACGGTGAAGAAGCGCATCAGGATGTGCGGCAGGCCCGCAGTACCGAACATCAGCGCAAGCCCCAGGGAGAACGCCGAGATCGGATCTTTCACCAGGCCGCCCGGGCTCATGATCGCTTCACCTTTGGGGTGAACCTTGATCGCCTCGGAAAACAGCATGTTGAAGTCGAAGTTGACGTGCTTCATCACCATCAGCGCCATGAACGAGGCACCGGACAGCAGCAGCACCGCCTTGATGATCTGCACCCAGGTGGTCGCCAGCATGCCGCCGAACAGCACGTACATGCACATCAGGATACCGACCAGGATCACCGCAACGTGGTAATCGAGGCCGAACAGCAGCTGGATCAGCTTGCCCGCGCCGACCATCTGCGCGATCAGGTAGAACGCTACCACCACCAGCGAACCACAGGCCGACAGGCTGCGGATCTGGGTTTGCCCGAGACGATAGGACGCCACGTCAGCAAAGGTGTACTTGCCCAGGTTGCGCAGGCGCTCGGCGATCAGGAACAGAATGATCGGCCAGCCCACCAGGAAGCCGATCGAATAGATCAGGCCGTCGTAGCCGGAGGTGAACACCAGCGCGGAAATCCCCAGGAAGGACGCCGCCGACATGTAGTCGCCGGCAATCGCCAGGCCGTTCTGGAAACCGGTGATCTTGCCGCCGGCCGCATAGTAGTCGGCCGCCGATTTGTTGCGCTTGGACGCCCAGTAGGTGATGCACAGGGTAGCGCCGACGAACGCGACAAACATCACGATGGCCGAGACATTCAGGGGTTGCTTTTGCACTTCGCCGGTCAATGCGTCGGCCGCCCAGAGGGCCGGAGCAAACAGCGAAGCGCCGAGTACCGCCAATAGACGCCGGATCATTGCGCAGCCTCCTTGAGAATCGCATTGTTCAGGTCGTCAAATTCGCCGTTGGCCCGGCGCACGTAGATGCCGGTCAGGATGAAGGCGGACACAATCAGTCCGACGCCCAGGGGAATGCCCCAGGTAATCGACGAGCCGGGGCTGATCTTGGCCCCCAGCACGTGTGGCCCGTAGGCGATCAACAGGATGAAACCGGAGTAAAGCCCTAGCATGATCGCCGAGAGAATCCAGGCGAACTTTTCTCTTTTTCTGACCAGCTCCTTGAAACGCGGGCTGTTTTGAATCGAGAGGTAAATGCTGTCGTTCATTGTTTTTATCCTCGCAGCACAGCTTTTTTATTATTGGAACGTATCCACTGTATGCGGCTGTGGAAAGGGTTCCAGACGACCTTAGTAGTAGATCGAGTGTAGCGAGGGATTGCTGGAGCACAGAAAAATTTGAGGCGGTGCAAAACTAATGTGGGAGGGGGCTTGCTCCCGATGGCGGTGTGTCAGCTGAAAACTGGCTGGCTGACACACCGCTATCGGGAGCAAGCCCCCTCCCACAAGGGATTGCATCAAGATGCAGGGTTATTTAGCGGTCCACTCAGCGACACGCTCAGGATGCTTGGCCACCCAATCCTTGGCCGCTGCATCTGGCTTGGCGCCCTCCTGGATAGCGAGCATGACTTCACCGATTTCATCCTTGGAGGCCCACTGGAACTTCTTCAGGAAGGCCGCGACTTCCGGCGCTTTCTTCTCCAGGCCCTTGCTGCCAATGCTGTTGACGGTTTCAGCAGCACCATAAATTCCTTTTGGGTCATCCAGGAAACGCAGTTTCCACTTGGCAAACATCCAGTGCGGCACCCAACCGGTGACGGCGATGGATTCCTGCTTGTCTTCGGCGCGGGTCAGTTCGGCGATCATTGCGGCGCCCGAGCTGGCTTGCAGTTTGTAGTCGAGGCCGTATTGCTTGATGGCTTCGTCGGTCTTGAGCATCACGCCTGAACCGGCGTCGATGCCGACGATCTTGTTTTTAAACGTGGTGTCGGTCTTGAGGTCTTCGATGGACTTGGCCTTGACGTACTCCGGCACGATCAAGCCAATTTTTGCATCCTTGAAGTTGGGGCCGTAGTCGACCACTTTATCCTTGTTCTTGGTCCAGTATTCACCGTGAGTCACCGGCAGCCAGGCGGACAGCATGGCGTCGAGCTTGCCGGTGGCAACGCCCTGCCACATGATCCCGGTGGCGACCGCTTGCAGTTTCACGTCATAGCCGAGCTTCTGCTTGATCACTTCTGCCGCCACATGGGTGGTGGCAACGCTGTCGGACCAGCCGTCCACGTAACCGATGCTCAGGGTTTTGCTGTCGGCGCTGGCCAGTGTGGAGCCCATCGCAACTACCAGAGTGGCAGCTGCGCCCAAGAGTCGTCG
Organism: Pseudomonas sp. R4-39-08; assembly: GCF_003852275.1. NCBI lineage: Bacteria > Pseudomonadati > Pseudomonadota > Gammaproteobacteria > Pseudomonadales > Pseudomonadaceae > Pseudomonas > Pseudomonas sp. R4-39-08. The sequence continues at coordinate 1,855,501 of NZ_CP027733.1, read as the reverse complement.
CATCTTCATATGTGCTTCCCCGAAAGTGCTGCGCCCGACGAATGCCGAGCGACGTCAACCTGTTGTTATACGGTGCACCGCGCCCCCTTCACGCGCATCGATCCGGTTGCTGAGGCATCAGTGGAGTACTGACAGTTTTATCATCAACCTGCGTAGGCCTTTGCCCTGCTCTGTCAGCGACCTTGGTTGAGCAAGAAACGACATCACATCGCCAGTAGACCACTTTGCAGGACTTGCCCACCTGTTCCCGCCCGAACTTTGCATGTCAAAAGTATGCGGCCCCACTGGAACGCGACAATTACGGGTAAGATGCGCGCCTTTGCTCCCCCAGATAAGCCGACCATGCCCGCGACTGCCCGCCTCCCTGCCCTGCCCTATGTTTTCGCCTTGTTCATTGGCTTGCTTGCCCTCGTCGGCTACTGGTATGGCCTCGGCCGGCCGGTGGTGCTGCCGGATGTGGCGAGCGCCAGCCACAAGCTGCAATGTGCGTCCTATACGCCGTTCGACAAGGACCAGTCGCCGTTCGACCAGCCATTCCAGCTGCGCCCCGAGCGCATGGACGCCGATCTGGCCCTGCTGGCCACACGCTTTGAATGCATCCGCACCTATTCCATGACCGGCCTGGAAGCCTTGCCGGGCATGGCGCGCAAGCATGGCTTGAAGGTGATGGCCGGCGCCTGGGTCAGCAGTGACCCGGTGGCCACTCAAAAGGAAATCGACGAGTTGATCACGGCAGCCAATGCCAACCCGGACGTAGTGACCTCGGTGATCGTCGGCAACGAAGCGCTGTTGCGCAAGGAAGTCACCGCCAAACAACTGGTGACGCTGATCCAAACGGTCAAGCGCCAGATCAAGCAACCGGTCACCTACGCCGATGTGTGGGAGTTCTGGCTGCAACACCCGGAAATTGCCCCGGCGGTGGATTTCCTGACCATTCACCTGCTGCCGTACTGGGAAGATGAGCCGTCCGGCATCGACCAGGCGCTCAAGCACGTAGGCGATGTACGCCAGACCTTCGGCCACAAGTTTGCGCCCAAGGACATCCTGATCGGCGAAACCGGTTGGCCCAGTGAAGGCCGCCAGCGCGAAACCGCCTTGCCGAGCCGGGTCAACGAAGCCAAGTTCATGCGTGGTTTTGTCGCCATGGCCGAAGCCAATGGCTGGCGTTACAACCTGATCGAAGCCTTTGACCAGCCCTGGAAGCGCGCCAGTGAAGGCGCAGTGGGCGGTTATTGGGGCCTGTTCGATGCTGATCGCCAGGACAAGGGCACCCTCGCCGGGCCAGTCAGCAACGTACCGTACTGGCCGCTGTGGTTGGGCGTTGGCGGGATGATTCTGCTGGGTACATTGGTGTTGGGCGGGCGCGTGCGCACAACCCGCGCGGCCCTCGCACTGCCGCTGCTGGGTGCGATTGCCGCATGCTCCCTCGGCACCTGGGCCGAATTGACCCGCGTCACCGCGCGCTTTAATGATGAATGGGTGTGGGCCGGCTTGCTGGTGGTGTTGAACCTGCTGGTACTGGCCCACGCCGCCCTGGCACTCAGCGCCAGAGACGGCTGGCGTGAACGCGCATTCAACTGGCTGCAGCAACGTGCGGGCTGGCTGGTGGCGATTGCCGGCTTTGCCGGTGCGGTGATGATGCTGGCGCTGGTGTTCGACCCGCGTTATCGCAGCTTCCCCAGCGCGGCACTGGTGCTGCCGGCCCTGGTGTACCTGGTGCGCCCGGTGAGCGGGCCGCGTCGGGAGATTGCGTTGCTGGCCTTCATCATCGGTGCCGGCATTGCGCCGCAGCTGTTCCGGGAAGGTTTATTGAATCAGCAGGCGTGGGGGTGGGCGGTGGTGAGTGTGATGATGGTTGCAGCTTTGTGGCGTTGCTTGCGAGTGCGCAAGTCCTAACACCGCCATCGGGGGCAAGCCCCCTCCCACATTTGACCGTATTCACAAATGGAAATGTGTGAACCCAATCAACTGTGGGAGGGGCGGTGCGACGGTTCGACTTGCCCCCGATTGCCCTGTCAGGCGACGCGAGGCTTCCTGACCAACCGCAACCCCGCAATCACCACCGCAAACACTGCAAACGTGGTGTTGTACAACGCCAGCGCCGGCAGCCCAAACACCAGCCCCAGCACCGCCAGGCTCCATCCCGCCCGGCCCGGCACGAAAAACGCCAGCACCGAGGTCACCAGCGCGGCCCAGCCCAGTAGCTTGAAATGAATCATCAAGCCCAGGTTCGAGCGCACCTGGCATTCCCAACGGCTGGCCTCATCCGCACAGATGCCGACCCACTGCCCGTCTTCCATGAAGCCGTAACGCGCGGCGTAACTGGCCGCCAACCATAACGGCAGGGCGATAAGCAGCAGGATCAACGGCAAACGACGGGACATGGGGCACTCCGATAGGCAAAAACGGCGCTCAGCTTAATCCCACGGCGGCCGTTAGCAAGGTGTCTGCGCAGATATCTGTTCATCAATGCGTGGCAAAGTGTATCTTCTGCCAGCTATTACTCCGATTCCGACGTTTTTTTCCGACTTTTCGTGCCGAGGGCTGGCACTTCGGTGGCAACGCGGTGGTCATAGCCTGCGAATTTCATTCAGCACCTTTCCTCCTAGGGATTAAGTCATGCTCCGTTCCTTGCGCTGTGCTGCCTTGCTGGGCAGCCTTTTTTTGAGTGCGTCAGCACTGGCCGTCGATATCGACCAGGCCAGCTATGGCTACCCTTTGACGAACCCGTTCGAAGCGACCATTGCCACCACGCCGCCCGATCTTCGGCCAACCCTGCCGACTGACGACCAGATCAATCAATCCGACTACACCTTGAACATGCGCCCCGAGCGCGAGTTCAGCCTGCCGGACAACTTCTGGGCGGTAAAGAAACTCACCTACCGCATTGCCAAGCAGGACCGCGCCGCGCCGCTGATCTTCCTGATCGCCGGCACCGGTGCGCGGTTTGACAGCAGCATCAATGAATACCTGAAGAAACTGTATTACCAGGCCGGCTACCACGTTGTGCAGCTGTCGTCGCCAACCAGCTTCGACTTCATCAGCGCCGCGTCGCGCTTCGCCACCCCGGGCATCACCCAGGAAGACGCCGAAGACATGTACCGCGTGATGCAAGCCGTGCGCGCGCAGAACGCCTCGCTGCCAGTCACCGACTTTTACCTGACCGGCTATAGCCTGGGCGCCCTGGACGCGGCGTTTGTCAGCAAGCTCGACGAAACCCGTCGCAGCTTCAACTTCAAGAAAGTCCTGCTGCTCAACCCACCGGTCAACCTCTACACCTCGATCACCAACCTCGACAAGCTGGTACAGACCGAGGTCAAGGGCATCAACAACACCACCACCTTCTATGAGCTGGTGCTGAGCAAGCTGACCCGCTACTTCCAGCAAAAGGGCTACATCGACCTCAACGACGCCCTGCTCTACGACTTCCAGCAATCCAAGCAGCACCTGACCAACGAACAGATGGCCATGCTGATCGGCACCTCGTTCCGTTTCTCCGCTGCCGACATCGCCTTTACCTCGGACTTGATCAACCGTCGCGGCCTGATCATCCCGCCGAAATACCCGATCACCGAAGGCACCAGCCTCACGCCGTTCCTCAAGCGTGCCCTGCAGTGCGACTTCGACTGCTACCTCACCGAACAGGTGATCCCGATGTGGCGCGCCCGCTCCGACGGCGGCAGCCTGCTGCAACTGGTTGACCAGGTCAGCCTGTACGCGCTCAAGGACTACCTGCACGCCAGCCCGAAGATCGCCGTGATGCACAACGCCGACGACGTGATTCTGGGCCCGGGCGACCTGGGTTTCCTGCGTAAAACCTTCGGCGATCGCTTGACCGTCTACCCGCTGGGCGGCCACTGCGGCAACCTCAATTACCGCGTCAACGCCGACGCCATGCTGGAGTTCTTCCGTGGCTAAATATCTTCTGCTGCTTGCCGCACTGATGTGCGCGGGCGTGGCCAATGCCGACAACAGCAAGGCCCATGAACCGGTCAAGGTCGATGCCGACGGTTTCAAGGAGCCGTTGACCAAACTCAAGTTCAACGCCGGCCTGGACCAGCGTGAATTCGAGCGCTCGTCGCTGACCGCGCTCAACGTCTACGATCCACTGGAGTCGTGGAACCGCCGCGTGTACCACTTCAACTATCGCTTCGACCAATGGGTGTTCCTGCCGGTGGTGGACGGTTACCGCTACGTCACGCCGAGCTTCCTGCGCACCGGCGTGAGCAATTTCTTCAACAACCTGGGCGACGTGCCCAACCTGTTGAACAGCCTGTTGCAACTCAAGGGCCATCGCTCCCTGGAGACCACCGGACGCCTGCTGGTCAACACCACTATCGGCATCGCCGGCCTGTGGGACCCGGCCACCGCCATGGGCCTGCCGCGCCAGAGCGAAGATTTCGGTCAGACCCTGGGCTTCTACGGTGTGCCGGGCGGCGCCTACGTGGTTCTGCCGATCTTCGGCCCGTCGAACCTGCGCGATACCGCAGGCTTGCTGGTGGACTACACCGCCGAGTCGCAGATCAACTTCCTCAACGTGTCCGAGGTCAGCTCCAACCACCCGGAAATCTGGGCCCTGCGCGCCGTAGACAAGCGCTACCAGACCAGCTTCCGCTACGGCCAGATGAACTCGCCGTTCGAGTATGAGAAGGTGCGCTATATCTACACGGAATCGCGCAAGTTGCAGATTGCCGAGTAAACAGCGCCCCTTACAAGATCGTTCCCACGCTCCGCGTGGGAATGCCACCCAGGACGCTCCGCGTCCCGCTTTCAGCGCAAAATCCAGCACCTGCGCAAGAGTGACGCGGAGCGTCACGGGATGCATTCCCACGCGGAGCGAGGGAACGATCATCTCTTGACCACAAAAAAGGCCATTCGACTGAATGGCCTTTTTTATTGCACTGGCTTTACTCAATTACTTAGCTGACATTTTTATTAGGAGGTACACCGTAATCGTTATTCCCCTTATCGCCCTGAGTGAGCAACTGGATGGACACCATTATAAAACCAACGACCGGTATCAAAAACCAAAGTGCATACGCCCCCGTGACGTTCACATCATGAAGCCTCCGGAATGTCACTGACACCGCAGGGGGATCATAAACAGCACATAAAAGCCAAATGGGACGATAAACCAAGGACTCGAAGAAACATCTGCCAGGTACGCTATCAAAATAGAGCCCCAAATCACCATGATGTCCATCACAACAAACGCCCAGTACTCTCTTCTACAGGCTCGCCCACTGAACTTGATATAGTTTTTCATCGCTTGAAAACACCAGTTCATCCTTAACCCCTGTCGATCCATTTTTTTATCGCGCCTCTACACATGAAGAAGCGCAACGCATCCTATAAATGCCTGAAAAATCGAACTGTAGGATTAAGCTTAAACAGCGTTTCAAGCTGTACTCGATGCGAACTAATCAGCGTTTCGCTGCTCGCCATGCTTTGCCAAGTATTGATACAACCGCCAGCACGACGGCCCCTGCAATAATCCCCGCCACCGCATTCAGCAATGTCGGCATCAACCACGCCAGCGCCCCGGTGTTCTGGCTCACGGTTTCGATCCAATGATGCACCACCGGCACGCCATGAGTCAGGATCCCGCCGCCGACCATGAACATCGCCGCCGTGCCGATCACCGACAGGCTTTTCATCATGTACGGTGCCGCACTCAAGATGGCGCCGCCAATACTGCGCGCCACTTGGCCCGGCTTCTGTGTCAGCCACAGCCCAAGGTCGTCGAGCTTTACGATACCCGCGACCAACCCGTAGACGCCTGCGGTCATGACAATGGCGATGCCCGACAGCACGATCACCTGCTGGGTAAGCTGGGCGTCAGCGACGATGCCCAGGGTGATCGCGATGATTTCGGCTGACAGGATGAAGTCAGTGCGGATCGCGCCTTTGATCTTGTCCTTTTCGAAGGCCACCAGGTCTGTCGCCGGGTCGGCCACCGCTTCGCTTAATTGCGCGTGATCGGCCTGGTCTTCTGCCTTGCTGTGCAGGAACTTGTGCGCGAGTTTTTCAAAACCTTCAAAGCACAGGTAAGCGCCGCCCAGCATCAATAACGGGGTCACAGCCCAGGGGGCGAAGGCGCTGATCAACAACGCCGTGGGCACCAGGATCAACTTGTTGACGAAAGAGCCCTTGGCCACCGCCCACACCACGGGAATTTCGCGCTCGGCGCGCACGCCGGAAACTTGCTGGGCGTTGAGCGCCAGGTCATCACCGAGCACACCCGAGGTTTTCTTCGCCGCCATTTTTGTCATCAGTGCAACGTCATCGAGTACAGCGGCGATATCGTCGAGCAAAACCAACAAGCTGCTTCCTGCCATGAATCGGGTATCCGTAAAGTGAGAGATGGCGCGAGCATAGCGCGGCGCAACGCTTTGCGGGCACATTGTTGAGGCCCGCGGATGGCCGGTGCTACCATGCGCAACCGCCTGTCCCGGCAAGGAAGTTCCTGGTTTATGAGCACCATTCGCGAGCGCAACAAAGAAAAGATCCTGCGGGCGGCAAGCGAGGAGTTTGCCGACAAGGGCTTCGCCGCGACCAAAACCAGCGACATTGCCGCCAAGGCGGGGCTGCCCAAGCCCAACGTCTATTACTACTTCAAATCCAAGGACAACCTCTACCGCGAGGTGCTCGAGAGTATTATCGAGCCGATCCTGGCCGCTTCCACGCCATTCAACCCCGAGGGCGAGCCCAAGGAAGTGTTGAGCAACTATATCCGCTCGAAAATCCGTATCTCCCGCGACCTGCCGTTTGCCTCCAAGGTGTTCGCCAGCGAAATCATGCACGGCGCCCCGCATCTCAGCGCCGAGCAGGTGGAACAGCTCAACGCCCAGGCCAAGCACAATATCGACTGCATCCAGAACTGGGTGGACCGTGGTTTGATCGCGAAGATCGAGCCTAATCACCTGATGTTCAGCATCTGGGCCGCGACCCAGACCTATGCCGATTTCGACTGGCAGATTTCGGCGGTGACCGGCAAGGCCAAGCTGGATGAAGCGGATTATGAGGCGGCGGCGCAGACGATTATTCGGTTGGTGCTCAAGGGGTGTGAGCCGGACTGAAAGACCGCAGTGCCTGGGCTAATCGGGGGCAAGTCGAACCGTCGCACCGCCCCTCCCACACTTGATTGGGTTCACACATTTCTATCTGTGAATACAGTCAAATGTGGGAGGGGGCTTGCCCCCGATGAGGTTCTGACAGTCACTCAATACTCAAGCTGACACCCCCGCATCCGCCATCAACCCCACCCCCTCGATCGCCGTGATCGCGCACTGCTCATCAATATCCGACGTATCCCCGCTGATCCCGATCGCCCCCAGCACCACGCCGTCCTGATTCCGAATCAATACCCCACCCGGCGCCGGTACTACGCTGCCCTGGCCCAGGCTGTTCAGCGCCGCGATGAATGCCGGACGCTGCTGCGCATCCAGCGCCAGCAGCCGTGAGCCTTTGCCCAGGGCAATCGCGCCCCAGGCTTTGCCGATGGCGATCTGCGGGCGCAGCAGGCTCGCCCCGTCTTCGCGTTGCAGGGTGACCAAGTGGCCGCCGCTGTCGAGCACCGCGATGGTCAGTGGCGCGGCGGCAATGGTGCGGCCTGCGGCGAGGGCCTGGCCGGCCAGTTGGGTGGCAAGTTTCAAGGTTAAAGCGCTCATGGTGCCGTCCTTCTTTTTATTGGGAATGGATGCCTGATCGAACAAATAGAACACAATGCCATTTATTTTTGTATACAATATTTACAAACAAACCGTCCATACGTCGAAAAAAGCCGTTCCGACGAACGCAAAGGCCAGTTTATAAAATGCATTGACCTGCGCAGCTCGCCGTGAATACACTTTGTCCAGACACCACTTGTATACAATTACAAAACGCAAGAGGCACCAAAACCATGAGCAAAATGAGAGCAATCGAAGCCGCCGTCCTGGTGATGCGCCGTGAAGGGGTAGACACCGCCTTCGGTATCCCAGGCGCCGCGATCAACCCGTTGTATTCGGCCTTGCAGAAGGTGGGTGGCATCGATCACGTCCTTGCTCGCCATGTTGAAGGCGCCTCACACATGGCCGAGGGCTACACCCGCACCAAGGCCGGTAATATCGGCGTGTGCATCGGCACCTCGGGCCCGGCGGGCACCGATATGGTCACCGGCCTGTACAGCGCCTCGGCCGACTCGATCCCGATCCTGTGCATCACCGGGCAAGCGCCCCGCGCCCGCATGCACAAGGAAGACTTCCAGGCCGTGGACATCACCAGCATCGTCAAACCGGTGACCAAGTGGGCGACCACCGTGCTCGAACCCGGCCAGGTGCCCTACGCGTTTCAGAAAGCCTTCTATGAAATGCGCTCCGGCCGTCCTGGCCCGGTGTTGATCGACCTGCCGTTCGACGTGCAGATGGCCGAAATCGAATTCGACATCGACGCCTACCAGCCGCTGCCCCTGGCCAAGCCATTGGCGACACGCATCCAGGTGGAAAAGGCCCTGGCCCTGCTCGACCAGGCCGAACGCCCACTGCTGGTGAGCGGTGGCGGTGTGATCAACGCTGACGCCAGCGAGTTGCTGGTGGAATTCGCTGAACTCACCGGCATCCCGGTGATCCCGACCCTGATGGGCTGGGGCACTATCCCTGACGATCACCCGCAAATGGTGGGCATGGTCGGCCTGCAAACCTCCCACCGCTATGGCAACGCGACGATGCTCAAATCGGACGTGGTGCTGGGCATCGGCAACCGCTGGGCCAACCGCCACACCGGTTCGGTGGAGGTGTATACCGAAGGCCGCAAATTCATCCACGTCGACATCGAGCCCACCCAGATTGGCCGCGTATTTACGCCAGACCTGGGCATCGTCTCCGACGCCGGCGCCGCGCTGACGATGTTCATTGAAGTCGCCCGCGAGTGGAAAGCCGCCGGCAAGCTCAAGGACCGCAGCGCCTGGCTCCATGATTGCCAGCAGCGCAAGGCCACCCTGCACCGCAAGACCCACTTCGACAACGTGCCGGTCAAGCCGCAACGGGTGTACGAAGAGATGAACCAGGTGTTCGGCAAAGACACCTGCTACGTGAGCACCATCGGCCTGTCGCAGATTGCCGGCGCGCAATTCCTGCATGTGTACAAGCCACGCCACTGGATCAACTGCGGCCAGGCCGGGCCCCTGGGCTGGACGATTCCGGCGGCGCTCGGGGTGGTCAAGGCCGACCCGAGCCGCAAAGTGGTGGCCCTGTCGGGCGACTACGACTTCCAGTTCATGATCGAAGAGCTGGCCGTGGGCGCGCAATTCAAGCTGCCGTATATCCACGTGGTGGTGAACAATTCCTACCTGGGCCTGATCCGCCAGGCACAACGCGGCTTTGAAATGGACTACTGCGTGCAGCTGTCTTTCGACAACCTCAACGCACCCGAACTCAACGGCTATGGCGTGGACCACGTCGCGGTTGCCGAAGGCCTGGGTTGCAAAGCGTTGCGTGTATTCGAGCCGAGCCAGATCCAGCCGGCGCTGCGCCGCGCCCAGGAAATGATCGAAGAATTCAAAGTGCCGGTGATCGTTGAGATTATTCTGGAGCGCGTGACCAATATTTCCATGGGCACCGAGATCAACGCCGTCAACGAATTCGAAGACCTGGCCCTGGTCGGCAATGACGCACCGACCGCCATTTCCCTGCTCGATTAAGGAGAACCCTATGCCGCGCTTTGCCGCCAACCTGTCCATGCTGTTTACCGAGCAGGATTTCCTTGCCCGCTTCAAAGCGGCCGCCGATGCCGGCTTCGAAGGGGTGGAGTACCTGTTCCCGTACGAATTCAGCTCAGCCGAGATCAAGGCGCAGCTCGACGCCAACGGCCTGACCCAGGTGCTGTTCAACCTGCCGGCCGGCGACTGGGCCAAAGGCGAACGCGGCCTGGCCTGCCACCCCGACCGGGTCGAAGAATTCCGCGCCGGGGTCAAGCTGGCTATCGCCTACGCCCAGGTGCTGGGCAATACCCAGGTCAACTGCCTGGCGGGCATTCGGCCGCACGGCGTGGATGACGAAACCGTGGAGAAAACCTTCGTCGCCAACCTCAAGTACGCCGCCGACAAATTGCAGGCAGCGGGCATCAAGCTGGTGATGGAGATGATCAACACCCGCGACATTCCGGGTTTCTACCTCAACACCACCGCGCAGGCCCTGTCGATCCGCGAGCAGGTGGGCAGTGACAACCTGTTCCTGCAATACGACATCTATCACATGCAAATCATGGAGGGCGACCTGGCCCGCACCCTGGCCACGCACCTGGGTGTGATCAACCACATCCAGCTGGCCGACAACCCAGGGCGCAACGAGCCGGGCACCGGTGAGATCAACTACCGCTTCCTGTTCGAGCACCTGGACCGCATCGGTTACACAGGATGGGTCGGCTGTGAGTACAAGCCCCTGACCACCACCGAAGCGGGGCTTGGCTGGCTCAAAAGCCACAACGCCATCTAGCAGACACAACACCAAACAATGTGGGAGGGGCTTGCTCCCGATAGCAATGTTTCATTCGAAAGGTGTGTCGACTGATGCACCGCTATCGGGAGCAAGCCCCCTCCCACATTTGGACCCGCTGTGTTTGGCAGACCTCACCCAGTCTGCCTATCGAATAAAAAAGAGGACTTCATCATGGCTAAAATCGGATTTATCGGCACCGGCATCATGGGCCAACCCATGGCCGCGAACCTGCAGAGAGCAGGTCACCAACTGTTTCTCTCCGAACATCATGGCAAGGCCCCGGCTGAACTGATCAGCGCCGGCGCGGTGGCCTTGGCCAACCCCCAGCAAGTCGCCCAGGAAGCCGAGTTCATCATCGTCATGGTGCCCGACACTCCACAGGTCGAGGACGTGCTGTTGCGCGCCGACGGCGTGGCCGCCGGCCTGTCGCCGAACAAGGTGGTGATCGACATGAGCTCGATCTCCCCCACCGCCACCAAGGCGTTCGCTGCGAAGATCAATGCGACCGGCGCGCAGTACCTGGATGCCCCGGTGTCCGGTGGTGAAGTCGGCGCCAAGGCCGGCACCCTGAGCATCATGGTCGGTGGCGAACCGCAGACCTTCGAGCGCGCGTTGCCGCTGTTCCAGGCGATGGGCAAGAACATCACCCTGGTGGGCGGTAACGGGGATGGCCAGACCGCCAAGGTCGCCAACCAGATCATCGTGGCCCTGAATATCCAGGCGGTGGCCGAAGCGCTGCTGTTCGCCTCGAAAAACGGCGCCGACCCGGCCAAGGTGCGTGAAGCGCTGATGGGCGGCTTTGCCTCGTCGAAGATCCTGGAAGTGCATGGCGAACGCATGATCAAGGGCACCTTTGACCCAGGCTTTCGTATCAACCTGCACCAGAAGGACTTGAACCTGGCCCTGGCCGGGGCGAAAGAGTTGGGGATCAACTTGCCGAACACCGCCGGCACCCAGCAAGTGTTCAGCACCTGCGCGGCGCTTGGTGGCGGTAACTGGGACCACTCGGCGCTGATCAAGGGGTTGGAGCATATGGCGAATTTCTCGATTCGCGATAAATAACCCACACCACTCTCCCCTGTTGAAATGCATTCAAAGGTGGGAGGGGGCTTGCTCCCGATTGCGGTGTGTCAGGTTATGGATGAGGTGACTGAAACACTGCTATCGGGGGCAAGCCCCCTCCCACATTTGGCCCTCATTTCATCGTTGGATTGTTGCACCTCTAATAACAAGAATTTCCCCCGGAGCCCGCTTATGTCGGTCGATCCGCAACACCTGCTTCGCGAGCTGTTTGCCACAGCCATCGACGCCGCCCACCCCCGGCAAGTCCTTGAACCTTACCTGCCCGCCGACCGCAGCGGCCGGGTGATCGTGATCGGCGCCGGCAAGGCCGCAGCCGCCATGGCGCTGGTTGTGGAGGACTGCTGGCAGGGCGAGGTTCGCGGCCTGGTCGTCACTCGCTACGGCCATGGTGCGCCGTGCCAGAAAATCGAAGTGGTCGAGGCCGCCCATCCCGTGCCCGACGCTGCCGGCCTCGCCGTGGCCAAGCGCGTGCTGGAACTGATCAGCCATCTGACCGAAGACGACCGCGTGATTTTCCTGCTCTCCGGCGGCGGTTCCGCGTTGCTCGCCCTGCCCGCCGAAGGCATCACCCTGGCCGACAAGCAAAGCATCAACAAAGCCCTGCTCAAGTCCGGCGCCACCATTGGCGAGATGAATTGCGTGCGCAAGCACCTCTCGGCGATCAAGGGCGGGCGGTTGGCCAAGGCCGCGTGGCCGGCCACGGTCTATACGTACGCGATTTCCGATGTGCCGGGCGACCAGGCTACGGTGATCGCCTCCGGCCCCACGGTCGGCGACCCGAGCACTTCGCAACAGGCCCTGGCGATTCTCAAGCGCTACGGCATCGACGCGCCCGCCTCGGTGCGCAACTGGTTGCAGAACCCTGCGTCGGAGACCGTCAAGCCTGGCGACCCGCTACTCGCCCGCAGCCACTTCCAGTTGATCGCCCGGCCGCAGCAATCCCTGGAAGCGGTGGCGGTAAAAGTACGCCAGGCCGGGTTCAGCCCGCTGATCCTCGGCGACCTCGAAGGTGAAGCGCGCGACGTGGCCAAGGTGCACGCCGGCATTGCCCGGCAAATCGTGCAGCACGGCCAGCCGTTGGCGGCACCCTGCGTGATTCTCTCCGGCGGCGAAACCACCGTCACCGTGCGCGGCGATGGCCGTGGCGGGCGCAACGCGGAGTTTCTGCTCAGCCTCACCGACAGCCTCAAGGGCCTGCCCGGCGTCTACGCCCTGGCCGGCGATACCGATGGCATCGACGGCTCGGAAGACAACGCCGGCGCGATCATGACCCCGTGCAGCTACCGCCGCGCCGAAGCCCTGGGCCTGAGCGCCAGCGACGAGCTGGATAACAACAACGGCTACGGTTATTTCGCCGCGCTCGACGGGCTGATCGTCACCGAGCCGACCCGCACCAACGTCAACGACTTCCGCGCCATCCTGATCCTCGAGACTGCCAAACATGACGCCTGACAAGAAGGTCAAAATCCTCGCCACCCTGGGCCCGGCCACCGATGGGATCGATGACATCCGCGAGCTGGTGGAAGCCGGGGTGAATATCTTTCGTCTCAACTTCAGCCATGGCGACCACGCCGATCACGCGCAGCGCTACCAGTGGATTCGCCAGGTGGAGCGCCAGTTGAACTATCCGCTGGGCATCCTCATGGACCTGCAAGGGCCCAAGCTGCGCGTCGGGCGCTTTGCCGAGGGCAAGGTGCAACTGGTGCGTGGCCAGGCGCTGCGCCTGGACCTGGATGAAACACCGGGCGATCAGCGTCGGGTCAACCTGCCCCACCCGGAAATCATCGCGGCACTGGAGCCGGGCATGGAGCTGTTGCTGGACGACGGCAAGCTGCGCCTGCGCGTGCTCACCAAGCATGCCGACGCCATCGACACCACGGTGCTCAATGGCGGCGAGCTGTCCGATCGCAAAGGTGTGAACGTGCCGCAGGCGCTGTTGGAACTCAGCCCGCTCACCGCCAAGGACCGTCGCGACTTGGCGTTCGGCCTGGAGTTGGGTGTGGACTGGGTGGCGCTGTCGTTCGTGCAGCGCCCGGAAGATATCCGCGAAGCCCGCGAGCTGATCGGCGACAGGGCGTTCCTGATGGCCAAGATCGAGAAGCCCTCGGCGGTGCAACGGCTGCGGGAAATCGCCGAACTGAGCGATGCGATCATGGTGGCCCGCGGCGACCTGGGCGTGGAGGTGCCGGCCGAAAGCGTGCCGCAGATCCAGAAGGACATCATTAAAACCTGCCGCCAACTGGGTAAACCGGTGGTGGTGGCGACACAGATGCTCGAGTCCATGCGCTTTTCCCCGGCACCGACCCGCGCCGAAGTCACCGACGTGGCCAATGCGGTGGCAGAAGGCGCGGACGCGGTGATGCTGTCGGCGGAAACCGCGTCGGGCGAGTACCCGCTGGAAGCCGTGCAGATGATGAGCAAGATTATCCGCCAAGTTGAAAACGGCCCGGACTACCAGGCCCAGCTGGATGTCAGCCGGCCCAGGGCGGACGCCACGGTGTCGGACGCCATCAGCTGTGCGATCCGGCGTATCAGCAGCATCCTGCCGGTGGCGGTGCTGGTGAACTACAGCGAGTCGGGCGCCTCCAGCCTGCGCGCGGCCAGGGAGCGGCCGGTGGCGCCGATCCTCAACCTCACGCCGAACCTGTCCACGGCGCGGCGTTTGAGCGTGGCATGGGGGGTGCACTCGGTGGTCAACGATCGGCTGCGCCAGGTGGATGAGGTGTGTTCCACCGCATTGGAGATCGCCCAGGCCCAAGGGATGGCGCAACGCGGGGATACGCTGGTGATTACCGCCGGGGTGCCGTTTGGGCAGTTGGGGTCGACCAACTCGCTGCGTATCGAAACCCTACTGTAGGAGCGAGCTTGCTCGCGAAGAACGTCAACGATGACGCAGGCATCCTGAATGCACGCGGTGCCCTTGGGTTTTTCGCGAGCAAGCTCGCTCCTACAGGGAGCTGCCATGCACAACCCCACCTGCCCCGACTGGGCCGAAGCCCTGCTCAACGGCTTCAGCCAGATTTTTCTCCAGCGCCATCCGCTGTGCGGCCTGCTGTGCCTGCTGGCGATCCTGATCGGCGCCCCGGCGTTGCTCGGCGGTGCCTTGCTGGGCGGCGTCGCGGGTTTGCTCACGGCCCAGCGCCGGGGTTACCCCAAGGCCGAACGCCAGGCCGGGCTGTATAGCTACAACGGCGTATTGCTGGGCTTGTTGATCAGCCAGCACTTCGCCTGGTCGGCCCTGGTGCCGCCACTGATCCTGGCGTGCGGCGGTGTGAGCGCGATGCTGGTGCGGCAGTGGTTGAAATACGCCGCCCAACCCCAGGATCTGCCCGCCTACACCGCACCTTTTGTCGGCCTGGGCTGGGTGTTGCTGGGCACCATGGCGCCCGCTACCTTGGCCCTGATCGAGCCCGATACCCTGACGGTACTCGCTGCGCCGCTCACCGGCCTGGCGCAAGTGATGCTATTGGACCAGCCCCTGGCCGGGGCCTTGATCGCCGTCGGCGTGCTACTGGCTGACCGCCGCGCCGCCGTGTGGTCACTGCTCGGCGCCATCGCCGGCGTACTGGTCGCCTTGCTGCTGGGCGAAACCAGCGGTGCCGTGCTCGGCCTGCACAGCTACAACCCGGCGCTCGCCGCCCTGGCGCTGAGCCAGGCGCGGCGCCAACCCTGGTTGCCGCTGCTCGGCATCGGGCTGGCCATTCTGCTCACCCCAGGTTTTGCCGCGCTGCACCTGCCGGCGCTGACCGCGCCGTTCATTCTCAGCTGCTGGCTGGTGCGCGCCAGCCAGCGAATGCTGCGCAACCCGCGCATGGACAGGCCGTTCGAATCCCCCTAGGCTTTGCCGATATTCACTTCAGGCGGGATTTATGGACAGCAACAACGACTGGCGCCAGCGGCTCTACGTCATGGTTTTTCAAAGCGACACCGTCGCCGGGCGGCGCTTTGACGGCATCCTGTTGTTGATCATCCTCGCCAGCCTGGTGATCGTGATGCTCGACAGCATCGACCAGATCCACCAGAACTACGCCGACGTGCTGGCGTATATCGAGTGGGGCTTCACCCTCATCTTCCTGATCGAGTACGGCCTGCGGCTTTACTGCTCGCCCAAGCCATTGCGCTATGCGTTCAGCTTTTATGGGCTGGTGGATCTGCTCGCCATCGTCCCCGGCATCCTCGCGTTGTACTACAGCGACGCGCAGTACCTGCTGATTATCCGCATCATCCGCATGCTGCGGATCTTCCGCGTACTCAAGCTCAGCCCCTACCTCAAGCAGGCCAACTACCTGATGGCGGCGCTGCGCGGCAGCAAGCAGAAGATCGTGGTGTTCCTGGTGAGCGTGTGCACCCTGGTGACGGTGTTCGGCACCTTGATGTATGTGATCGAGGGCCCGGAACACGGGTTTACCAGCATTCCCAAGGGCATCTATTGGGCGATCGTGACGCTCACCACCGTGGGCTTTGGCGACATCGTGCCCAAGACACCGCTGGGCCAGGTGATTTCCTCGCTGGTGATGATCACCGGTTATTCGATCATTGCCGTGCCCACTGGGATATTCACCGCAGAGCTGGCGAGCGCCATGCGCGGTGAGCAGCTGCAAACCGACTGCCCGGTGTGCAAGAAGAACAGCCACGAGCCGAATGCGGCGTTTTGCTCACGCTGTGGCAGCAATCTCTTTAAGAAAGTGGAATAAGCAAAGTTCTTTTTAATCTTTAAGCGACTATACGCCCCCGGCTATAGTCGCTGGCATTGTGCCTCCCCTCTTCTCTCGAACAACAAGGAATGAGCAGTGAAAAACATCCTCAGCGCCTCTCTCCTGGCCGCCGGCCTGGCCCTGGCCGGCGCCGTCCAGGCGGCACCGGTTACCCTGCTCAACGTCTCCTACGACGTGATGCGCGATTTCTACAAGGACTACAACGCCGCCTTCCAGAAGCACTGGGACGCCGAGCACCCGAATGACAAGCTGACCCTGCAGATGTCCTTCGGCGGCTCCAGCAAACAAGCGCGCTCGGTGATCGACGGCCTGCCGGCGGACGTGATCACCATGAACATGGCCACCGACATCAACGCCCTGGCTGACAACGGCAAACTGGTGCCGGACAACTGGGTCACCCGCCTGCCGAACAACAGCGCGCCGTTCACCTCGGCCACGGTGTTCATCGTGCGCAAGGGCAACCCCAAAGCCCTGAAAGATTGGCCCGACCTGCTCAAGGATGGCGTACAGGTGATCGTGCCCAACCCGAAAACCTCGGGTAACGGCCGCTACACTTACCTGTCGGCCTGGGGCTATGTGCTGAAGAACGGCGGCGATGAAGAAAAAGCCAAGACTTTTGTCGGCAAACTGTTCAAGCAAGCTCCAGTGCTCGACACCGGTGGCCGTGCCGCCACCACCACCTTCATGACCAATCAGATCGGCGACGTGCTGGTCACCTTTGAAAACGAAGCGGAAATGATCGCCCGCGAATTCGGCCGCGATCAGTTCGAAGTGATCTACCCAAGCGTCTCCGCCGAAGCTGAGCCGCCGGTGTCGGTGGTGGACAAAGTGGTCGAGAAGAAAGGCACCCGCCAGGCCGCTGAAGACTACCTGAAGTACCTGTGGTCGCCCGAAGGCCAGGAAATCGCCGCCAACAACTACCTGCGTCCGCGTGACCCGACAGTGCTGGCCAAGTACACCGACCGTTTCCCGAAAGTCGACTTCCTGTCGGTAGAGAAAACCTTTGGTGACTGGCGCACGGTGCAGAAAACCCACTTCAATGATGGCGGCGTGTTCGACCAGATTTACTCCGGCCAGTAAGCGTTCCTCAATACTGTGGGAGGGGGCTTGCTCCCGATAGCGGTGGGTCAGCCAGCACAGGCATTGACTGATCCACCGCCATCGGGAGCAAGCCCCCTCCCACATTGGTTTTGTGTAGTGTCATTATTTCGCGGCATGACCGTTATCACTACAAGCGGCCTACTCACTGCCGGCCATTGTCTTTACCCTCTCCCGCCATCTTCCTTCGCTTTTATGAGAACACCATGAACGCTACCCCCCACGCTACCGGCACCATGACCCGAGGCATGGTCATGCTGTTTGCGTTTTGCTGCGGCGCCATCGTCGCCAACATCTATTACGCGCAGCCGATCATCGAACTGATCGCGCCGGACATCGGGCTCACGCCGGCCATGGCCAGCCTGATTGTGTCGCTGACGCAGATCGGCTATGCCCTGGGCCTGTTCTTCCTGGTGCCGCTGGGGGACCTGCTGGAAAACCGCAGGCTGATGATCATCACCACCGTGGTGGCCATCGCCAGCCTGCTGGGCGCCGCGTTCACCGAGCAGCCCAACCTGTTTTTGCTGGTGTCGCTGCTGATCGGCTTCAGCTCGGTGTCGGTGCAGATCCTGATCCCGTTGGCCGCGCACCTGGCGCCTGCCGAGTCCCGTGGCCGGGTGGTCGGCAGCATCATGGGTGGCCTGCTGCTTGGCATTTTGCTGGCGCGGCCGGTGTCCAGCGTGGTGGCGGACCACTTCGGCTGGCGCGCGATGTTCATGGCGGCGGCAGCATTGATGGTGTTCATCAGCGTGGTGTTGATGCTGACCATTCCCAAGCGCCAGCCGGACCACAGCGCCAGCTACGGCCAATTGCTGGGCTCGCTGGGCAGCCTGTTGCGGCACCAGCCGGTGCTGCGCCAGCGCGCGTTTTACCAGGGTTGCATGTTCGCCACCTTCAGCCTGTTCTGGACCGCTGCCCCACTGGAACTGGCACGCAACCATGGCCTGACCCAGAGCGAAATCGCGCTGTTCGCCCTGGTCGGCGCCCTGGGTGCCATCGCCGCGCCGATCGCCGGGCGCCTGGCCGATGCCGGCCACACCCACCGTGCGTCGCTGCTGGCGATGCTGTTTGCCGCGCTGAGCTTCCTGCCGGCCTTCGTGCACCCGCTGTACAGTGTGATCGGCCTGGCGGTGACCGGCGTGGTGCTGGACTTCTGCGTGCAGATGAACATGGTTCTCGGCCAGCGCGCCGTCTACGCCCTCGACGCCCAAAGCCGCAGCCGCCTGAACGCGCTGTACATGACCAGCATCTTCATTGGCGGCGCCTTCGGCTCGGCGATTGCCAGCAGCGTGTACGAACACGGCGGTTGGCTGGGGGTGATGCTGGTGGGCAGTGCGTTCCCGCTGGTGGCGTTGTTGCGGTTTCTCAGTGCGTCGCGCCAGGTGGCGGCGGCAACCGCTTAAGACCGCACCAACTTCTCCAAAGCCGCGTCCGCCAGAAATGACGAGCGGCTTTTGACTTTATGCTCGCGCACGTAACGGTCGATGCGTTGGATGACATAGCCGGGCAAGGTCACATTGACCTTCTCGGTCTTGCCCAGATAGGGCGAGATGTCCAGCTCCAACATGCCCCAGCCCATGCCGGCGTAGTCTTCATGGGCGTGATGATTGGCGACTGAGGTTGGCATCGGAATCACTCCGCCCTCGGCGGCGATCTCCTGCAGCATGATGTGTGCAACCTCCACGGCCGCGTTGTACGCCTCTTCAAAACTGTCCCCGGCGGTGACAGCACCCGGAATATCGGGGATCTGGATACCGGTGGCGGTGAAGTCATCGCCCCATTCGATACAGATTGGGTATTGCATGCATGCTCTCCTTAAAACTGAAACAGCCCGGCGCGTTTCCTGATGCTTCTGACGGTGCCCAAAGGCAGATCCTTCTTCGGATGAGGCACCGGAATCGTGTACGGGTTATAGCGGTGGGTAAAAATGTGATGGCTGCCGGTGACGCGATCCAGCACCCAACCCGCTTCCAGCAATTCCTTGATCAATAGCCTGCTTTGCACCACCGCCTCCTTGGCTCGGACTGGATAAAAATAACTCTAGAGTTATCTTTACTCAAGCACAGAATTGACTGGTCTGACTGGCGGTTGTTTTACTGAATATGCACAACGGAAGGCGCGCCTGGTGGCGCGGTGGGTGATATCAAAGAGATCCAGGGTAGGCGTTTCGACGCAGTATCGGGCTCAGGCCGAGTGCCCGTGGGCCAGGCAGCAGAGCAAGCGCTCGACCGTATGTTCCAGCGGGCCGGAATTATCCAACACGAATAACCCTTCGCCATTGGCGGTGATCAGTTCCTCGGTGAACCGCACGTTGCGTGCCAGGCGTTCCTCAATATCGGCCAATGACTCACGTGCGCGTGCGATCAAACGCTGGCGCAACACCACCTGATCGACCGTCAGCAACAACACCAGCAACGTCGGATAACGCTCACGGGTTTGCGCCAGGTGCGCGCGCGAACCATTGACCAGCACGTCCTCCCCGGCCGCCAGCCATTCATCGATCTGCTTGGGAATGCCGTAGGACAACCCATTGGCCTGCCAACTGAGGGCAAATTCGCCTTGCGCCTGCATCGCCCCAAACTGCGCCGGGCTCACGTCCAACGCCGCTTCACCCACCGCTTCCGCAGACCGGGTGATGACGCGGCGCACAATGCGGCAACCGCGCTCGGCCAAACGCGGGCGTGCGGCATCCAGCAGGCTGTCCTTGCCCGAACCCGATGGCCCGATGAGATAGATCAACCTGCCTGCCATTACCACATCCTCTTTGCTTGCTTGCGCACTGGTTGGCCCACTGTACCGGTTTGCCCGGTACAGCGAAGTATATCCAGCGAACCTTCGACAGCCAGGTCAGCAATGAATCGCTATGGCGCAGCGATTTCCTGTGGGAGGGGGCTTGCTCCCGATGGCGGTAAGTCAGGTAAACATTAGTCGACTGAAACACCGCTATCGGGGCATGGGTATCTACACAATTTTGGCGCGGCCCTGAACCTGCGGCGGCCCAGGAGCCGAAGCCTCTCTAACTGATGCACTGCGACCAAAATGTGGGAGGGGCGGTGCGACGATTCGACTTGCCCCCGATGGCGGCCTGACAGCCGACCAGGATGTTGGATCAAGGCGAGTACATATCCGTTGCTGCGGTAACGGCGGCTTAGGGTTCCGCCCTTACGGCGTCTCACTTTTGAAAAGCGCAAAAGTAAGCAAAACGCTCTTGCCCCACCACTCGGCACCTCGCCTAGGCTCGGTGTGCCCGTAATCCGACAGCGATTTGGGGGGCCGCCGCCACGCGCCATCCATGGCGCGGGGCGGCTAAACCGGCATCCCTGCCGGTTTACCCCCCAAATCACTATCGAATTCCGGCCAGCGTGGTTTAACGGGGCGCCTAGATCAAGATCAAGAGCGGCTCGCTTCGCATCGTGGTTACCGTAGGCTGCACAAAGTTGTGTAGATACCTATGGCTATCGGGGGCAAGCCCCCTCCCACATTTGAACCCCAGCGCTTGGAAATACGCATTTCGCTGTCATGAAAAAGGCGACCCTCAGGTCGCCTTGTGTCATTGCGCGTACTGCTTGCTCAATCCCGGCGGCACGCCTTGCACGTTGGTTTCTTCCCACGGCCCGTTCGGGCTGATGGAGCGGCTCCAGCCGTTGCTCCAGCGGTAGTAGGTGCGCTGGCGGTAAAAGGTGTCGGGCTGGTCGTCGAGTACGTAGACCTGCATCTTGCCGTCCCAGTGGCTGGCGGCGCCGGGGGGTGGGGCGAAGGTCGGCGATTTGGTTGGCAGTGGTTTCGGCGGCGGGGTGACCGGGCCGGAGGGTTTGGTGGTCGGTTGCGTCGACGGGCCGGACGGCGGGATGGTCGGGCCGGAGGGTGCAGGAGGTGGGCGGTGGACCGCACAGGCGCTCAGGCCCAACACAAGGCTGAGCAGGGTGATACGTGCAAATGCGGTCATGGGCGTTTCCTCGAATTACTTATCCGGACTGTCGATGGTCAGCTGCTGCAGTGCAGTGGTGTTGCTGGCCAGGGGTTGGCTGCGGCCGATCCACTCGCCAGCGGTTGGAACACCTGCCCGGGATATGCGCGCAACCAGTTGGACTTCAGGGAAGTTGGACAGTTTCAACTGCGGCATCATCGCGTCGGCATCGCCCAGTTCCACGGTGACGGGCAGTTCGGCAACGCTGACACGCTTGGCCGCCAAGGGCGCCGGCGGGCCGCTGACGGCGCGGGCAAAGATGAACACGCTGTCGCCGGGCAGGGCCTTGGCTTTCACTTCGGCGGACAGGTCCACGCGTACCTTCAGCACGGCTTTTTGCGCGACAGTGCCGCCACTCTCCCTGAGCTTTTGCGCCGCGCGATCGATACCGCCTTGCAGCGCAACACGGGAATTGTCTTCGGGGGGCAGTTGCGCCAGCAGACGATTCCAGTAATCGATAGCCTCCTGATAGCGCTGGCCTTCGAAGGCGGCGATACCAAGCAGGCCAAGGCTGGTGACTTCCTTTGGATCGAGCTTCAAGGCTTCGTCGGTCAGCGCCTGGACCTTGGGTGACCACTGCTTGTTGTCAGCAAAATATTGCGCCTGAGCCCACTGCCCGAGCAGTTCGGGCTGGCGCCCGGCCAGGGCCACGGTGCGCTCGAAGACGTTGGCGGCATCGGACGCACGATCCTGGGCCATGTACGCACGTCCCAGGAAGTACAACCCTTCTGCCGAATCCGGTTGCGCGGCGGCGGCGCGTTCCAGGCGCCGGGTCATGTCGGCCATGGACACCGGCGGTTGGGAGAACTCACGGGCCAGTTCAACTTTGTCGCTGGCGCCGAAATGCAGATACATGCCCAGGCCCAGCACCGGTACCAACACCGCCGCCAGTAATGGCAGCGGTTTGCCCAGGCGGGATTCGCGAGGCTTTTCCAGGCCCTCGGTGTCGGCCAGCAACTCACGCGCCGCTTCGGCGCGGCCGGTATCGAGTTGCGCGGCATTCAACACGCCTTCGTCCTGCTGCACTTGCAGCTCGGCGACGCGTTCTTGATACAGCGCCACGTTCAGCGCGGTGCGATCCTCTTCACGCTGGGCGCGGCGGCCGCGCAAAACAGGGA
Source organism: Pseudomonas sp. R4-39-08 (assembly GCF_003852275.1). NCBI lineage: Bacteria > Pseudomonadati > Pseudomonadota > Gammaproteobacteria > Pseudomonadales > Pseudomonadaceae > Pseudomonas > Pseudomonas sp. R4-39-08. The sequence goes on along the minus strand of NZ_CP027733.1, from coordinate 1,833,045 downwards.
TCAACAGGAAACTCAGGGCAATCAACAGCAGCAGGCCGGCTGCGAGCCAGAAATCAATCATCAGTCTTGGTGTCCAGCAAGTGGTCGAGACGTTTACGCTCTTCAGGGGACAGCGCATCGGCGCCATCGGCAGGCGCGGCACGGCGGCGGCGCACGATCACGGCCATCACCACCACGCCGGCCAGCAACAGCCCGGCAGGGCCGAACCAGAGCAGCGCGGTCTTGCCAGTCAGGGCCGGTTTATAGCGCACGAAATCACCGTAGCGGTCGACCATGAAGTCGATGATCTGTTGGTTGTCCTTGCCCTCCCCCAGCATGCGGAAGATCTCTTTGCGCAGATCAGCAGCGATGGGCGCGTTGGAATCGGCGATGTCCTGGTTCTGGCATTTGGGGCAGCGCAGTTCCTTGGTCAGCTCGCGGAAACGCTCACGCTCGGCGTCGTTGGCAAATTCATAGGTGTCGATGGCGGCGTGGGCCACTCCGATCAGCCCCAGCGCCAGGACAGCGGCAGCCAACAGGCGCTTCATGGTTTGGCCTCATCAACCAGGGCCTGGTATTTGGCGGCCAGTTGTTCGCGCCAGACCACTTCGTCGATCACGCCGACATACTTGTCGCGGATCACGCCCCTGGCATCGATAAAGAAGGTTTCCGGCGCGCCGTACACCCCCAGGTTCAGGCCGAGGTTACCGTCCTCATCGCGAATATCCAGCTGGTAGGGGTTGTGGAATTCGGCCAGCCACTTCAAGGCCGCGGCATTGTCGTCCTTGTAGTTGATGCCGTAGATCACCACACCGTTCTCGGCCAGTTTATTCAGCACCGGGTGTTCGACGCGGCAGGAGATGCACCAGGTGCCCCACACGTTGACCAGCGCAGGTTTGCCCAACAGGTCGGCGCGGGACAGCTGCTTGTCGCCCTGCACATTGGGCAGTGAAAACTCCGGGAACGGCTTGCCGATCATTGCCGACGGCAACTCGGCCGGGTCCAGGTACAGGCCGCGATAAAGGAACACCGCCACCACCAGGAACGCTGCCAGCGGCAACACCATCAACCAACGCTTCATACCGCTGCTCCCATACCGAGGGCTTCACGCACCCGGCTCTTGACCTTGACCCGATAGCGCCGGTCCAGCGCGGCGAGCAAACCACCGAAACCGGTCAGCAAACCGCCAAACCAGATCCAGCGCACGAACGGTTTCACATGCACGCGCACCGCCCAGGCGCCGTCGCCCAGCGGTTCACCGAGCGCCACATAAAGGTCACGGGTGAAACCCGCGTCGATGCCCGCTTCGGTCATCATTGAGCTCTGCACCGTGTACAGGCGTTTCTCCGGATGCAGCACAGCGATTTCCTTGCCGTTGCGCACGACGCGCACAGTGCCTTTGTCTGACGTGAAGTTCGGCCCTTCGAAATGCTTGGCACCTTCAAAGATGAAGTGATAACCGGCCAGGTCCATGGACTCACCCGGCGCCAGACGCAGGTCGCGCTCGGCGCTGTTCTGGCTCGACAGCACCACCCCCAGGGCACACACCGCGATGCCGAGGTGGGCGATCTGCATGCCCCAGTAGCTGCGGGTCAACGTCGGCAGGCCTTTGATCAGGCCCTTGTGACGGGTCTTGTCGGCGATGTCGCGCACACCGGCCAGCAATACCCAGGCCGCGAGCAGGAACGTGGCGAGCACCGCCCAGTTGAAATCGCCATAGGCCACCCCGGCGATCACGGCCAGGGCCACACTGCCCAGCAGCACCGGCATCAGCATGCCGGCCAGCCATTTCACCGGGGTGTCTTTCCAGCGCACCAGCATGCCGACCGCCATCACCACCATCAACAGGCCCATCAACGGAATGAACAAGGCGTTGAAGTACGGCGGACCGACAGACAGCTTGGCCCCGCTCAAGGCATCCAGCACCAACGGGTACAGCGTGCCGAGCAGGATCATCGACGCGGCCACCACCAGTACCAGGTTATTACCGAGCAGCAAGGTTTCCCGCGACCACAGGTTAAAGCCGACCTGGCTCTTGACCACTGGTGCGCGCAGGGCAAACAGCGTCAGCGAACCACCGACCACAAACAGCAGGAAGATCAGGATGAACACACCGCGCGCAGGGTCCGACGCAAACGCGTGCACTGACGTCAGCACGCCCGAACGCACGAGGAAGGTGCCGAGCAGGCTGAGGGAAAATGCCGCGATGGCCAGCAGCACGGTCCAGCTCTTGAACACGCCACGTTTTTCGGTGACGGCCAGGGAGTGAATCAGCGCGGTGCCGACCAGCCAGGGCATGAAGGACGCATTTTCCACCGGGTCCCAGAACCACCAACCGCCCCAGCCGAGTTCGTAGTAGGCCCACCACGACCCCAGGGTGATGCCGATACCCAGGAAGGCCCAGGCGACGATGGTCCAGGGACGCGACCAGCGCGCCCAGGCCGCATCCAGGCGCCCCCCGAGCAACGCGGCGATGGCGAAGGCAAAGGCCACGGAGAAGCCGACATACCCCATGTAAAGCATCGGTGGGTGCACGATCAGGCCGATGTCTTGCAGCAGTGGGTTGAGGTCATGCCCGTCCATCGGAACCTGCGGCAGGATGCGGCTGAACGGGTTGGACGTCATGATCAGAAACAACAGGAACCCGATGCTGATCATGCCCATCACCGCCAGCACCCGTGCCAGCATGACTTGCGGCAATTGGCGCGAGAACACCGACACGGCGAAGGTCCAGCCGCCGAGGATCAACGCCCACAGCAGCAGCGACCCTTCGTGGGCGCCCCACACGGCGCTGAACTTGTAGTACCAGGGCAGCGCGCTGTTGGAGTTATTGGCCACATAGGCGACGGAAAAATCGTCGGTCATGAAGGCGTAGGTCAGGCAGCCGAAGGCGAACAGCAGGAACGCGAACTGGCCCCAGGCGGCCGGCTGCGCCAGGCTCATCCACAGGCGGTCGCCGCGCCAGGCACCGAGCAGCGGCACCACGGCCTGGACGACGGCGAAGCACAGGGCGAGGATCATCGCCAACTGGCCCAGCTCAGGAATAAACAGTGCGGACGTCATCGCTTAGCCCTCCTTGGCAGGTGCCGGCATTGAGCCAGGCGCAGATTGGCCGCTGTCTTTCAGCGCTTTGGTGACTTCCGGCGGCATGTATTTTTCATCGTGCTTGGCCAGCACTTCATCGGCCACCACCACGCCGTTGGCGTTGAGCTTGCCCAGGGCGACGATGCCCTGGCCTTCGCGGAACAGGTCCGGGAGGATGCCGCGATAGGTGATGGTCACGGCTTTGTTGAAGTCGGTGACGACGAAGGTCACGTCCAGGGAATCGCCGGAGCGTTTCAGCGAACCCTTCTCCACCATGCCGCCGGCGCGAATGCGCGTGCCCACCGGCGCTTCGCCATTGGCGATCTGGGTCGGGGTGTAGAACAGGTTGATGTTCTGCTGCAGGGCACTCAGGGCCAGGCCCACGGCAATACCGACGCCGGCCAGGATGGCAAGGATGATCAACAGACGCTTTCGGCGCAACGGATTCACTTATCGTTCTCCCGGCGCAGACGACGCGCCTCTTGTTGCAGGTAACGCTTGCGCGCCAGCAGCGGCACGGCGACGTTGAGGGCCAGCACCGCCAGGCAGATGCCATAGGCCGTCCAGACATACAGGCCGTGATGGCCCATGGCGAGAAAATCGCTGAATGAAGCAAAACTCATGCAGGCGCTCCCAGGCTGGCTTGAACTTCGGCCTTGACCCAGCTGGTGCGGGCTTCACGCTTGAGCACTTCCAGGCGCATGCGCAGCAGCAGCACCGCGCCGAAAAAGCAGTAGAAACCCAGCACCATCAGCAGCAATGGCGCCCACATTTGCACCGGCATCGCCGGTTTTTCGGTGAGGGTGAAGGTGGCGCCCTGGTGCAAGGTGTTCCACCACTCTACCGAGTATTTGATGATCGGGATGTTGATCACGCCGACAATCGCCAGCACCGCGCAGGCCTTGGCGGCGCTGTCACGGTTGCTGATCGCGTTGCCCAGGGCAATCAGGCCGAAGTACAGGAACAGCAGGATCAACATGGACGTGAGCCGCGCATCCCACACCCACCACGAACCCCAGGTGGGTTTGCCCCAGATCGCGCCGGTGACCAGCGCCACGGCGGTCATCCACGCACCTATCGGCGCGGCGCATTGCAGGGCGACGTCGGCAAGCTTCATCTTCCAGACCAGACCGACGATGCCGCATACCGCCAGCATCACGTAGCAGGACTGCGCCAGCATGGCGGCGGGCACGTGGATATAGATGATGCGAAAGCTGTTGCCTTGCTGGTAGTCCGGCGGCGCGAAGGCCAGGCCCCAGACCAGGCCGATGCCGATCAGCAGCACGGCGGCGACACTCAACCACGGCAGCAGCTTGCCGCTGATGCCATAAAACCATTTGGGCGAGCCGAGCTTGTGAAACCAGGTCCAGTTCATTGCTGTTTCTCACGGTTGCTGCTTGTCGTGGCAAGCAGCTTAGGGTCTTTACTGGCCGAGCGTGTAACGCCTGACCAGACCTCATTATTCGCCGACGCTGATCTTCAGGCCGGCTGCTATGGCAAAGGGTGTCAGGGTTACCGCCAGGGCGGCCAGGCTGCCAAGCCACAGGAGGTAACCGGTCGCCGGCATGCCCATCAGCGCAGCCTGCAAAGCACCGCTGCCGAGGATCAGGACCGGGATGTACAACGGCAGAATCAGCAGGGCCAGTAACAGGCCACCGCGCTTCAACCCGACGGTCAACGCTGCGCCCACCGCCCCAACAGGCTGAGCACTGGCGTACCGAGTAACAAGGACAGGAGCAACACCGGCAAGCATTCAACCGGCAAACCCAGCATCAGCGCCAGCAGCGGCGAAAGCAAGACCAGCGCGAGGCCGGAAAAGGCCCAGTGTGCCAGTACCTTGGCCAATACCAGAAGGGGCAACGGGTGCGACGAAAGGACCCATTGCTCCAGGGAACCGTCTTCGAAATCACTGCGAAACAGCCCGTCCAGCGAGAGCAGCACGGATAAAAGCGCCGCTACCCACACCAGTCCCGGGGACAAGGTTTGCAACAGTTTAGTCTCGGGACCGACCGCCAAGGGGAACAAGGCAACCACGATGGCGAAGAACACCAGCGGGTTGGCCAGTTCTGCCGGGCGACGGCACAACAGGCGGGCTTCGCGGGCGACCAGCAGCGCAAACACACTCATGCCGACCACCGCACCAGATCCAGTTCACGGTAACCGGCGGGCCTGCGCGCCAGGGTGTGGTGGGTGGTGAGCACCACCAACCCGCCCTGCTCGCAATGCCGGGCCAGGTGTTCTTCCAGTTGGGTCACGCCTTGTCTGTCGAGGGCGGTGAACGGTTCGTCGAGAATCCACAGCGGCGGGCCGGGCAAGTACAGGCGCGCCAGCGCGACACGACGCTGCTGGCCGGCGGAGAGGGTGTGACAGGGCACGTCTTCGAAGCCCTTGAGACCGACAGCGGCCAGGGCCTGCCAGATGGCATCGCGACCAGCGGGATGATGCAGGGCGCTGAGCCAACTGAGGTTTTCTTCTGCGGTGAGTACGTCCTTGATCCCGGCGGCGTGGCCGATCCAGATCAGGTTGCGGGCCAACTCGGTGCGCTGTTCATGCAGGGGCTTGCCGTTAAGCCGAACCTCGCCTGCCGTCGGCTGCATCAACCCGGCCAGCAAGCGCAGCAGGCTGGTCTTGCCACTGCCGTTGGGGCCGCTGATTTGCACCATGTCGCCACCCGCCAGGCGCAATTCGAGGTGTTCGAACAGCAGGCGCAGGTCGCGTTCACAGGCAAGCGCTACGGCTTCAAGAAGAGGGCTGGTCAAGAGATCGCGGGCCTTTACGGTTCAAGTCGGCGGTGCAGCGGCCGTTATAGAGAAATGCACAATAACGGCTTTGGCGACCGATTTTAGAGAGCTGGATCAAATAGTTGTGAGGTTTTTACCGCTCTCTTTGCAGACGGGCGGCATTATACATGCGATGCCCTACTCTAAAGAGGGCAATTTCCCCAGAGACGATGCGCACGATGACCGGTGAGATCAACCTTCCTACCCTGCCGCCAACTGTAACGCCGGGCCCTGCGCCGCTGCCTGCGACGGGTGAGCTGCTCAAGCTGCTGGAGCCGCAGACCGGCTTGATCGCGCCCGGAAAAACCGTCAACGCCGAGGTAATCGCGCTTAAACAAGGCGGCGAAGCTTTTCAGCTTTTGTTAAAGCTAACCCTCGATGGCGGTCGCCAGACCCTGGTGCAAGCCAGCAGCGCTCAGCCGTTGCCGTTAGGCAGTAACGTGGCCGTGGGCCAGACGCCAGCGGGCAACCTGACCCTCTCGCTGCAGCAGGCGTTGAGCGCCAATGTCGCCGCCCTCACCCGCATCGACACCGCCCAAATGCCGGTAGGCACGCTGCTGCAAGCCAAGGTGCTGACCACCCAGCTGCTGCCCCAGGGCAGCTCGCAGCCGGCGGTCTATCGCTCGCTGGTGAGCGTGCTCAATAGCGCCATGACCACTGCCACCCTCACCGTGGAAAGCCCGCAGCCGTTACGGGTTGGCAGCCTGCTCAGCGCGGTCGTGCAGGACGCGCAGACCCTGAGCTTCGTGCCCTTGAGCGGCATGAAGGACCAATTGGCTGTCGCGCAGCAACTCTCGACCCAGCAAAGCCGCCAAGGCTCGCTGGATGCGGTGTTTACCGCCCTGCAAAACCTGCCCCGTGGCGACAGCACCTCCGCCGACCTGCGTGGGGCGGCCGAGCGTTTACTGGCGGCATTGCCCGACCTGGCGCAAGTCAGTAACCCCAAGATATTGGCGCAACTGGTGCAGAACAGCGGAGCCTTTCTGGAGGCCAAGCTGCTTGCCGGGCAGAATCCACAAATACCACCGCTGGACATGAAGGGCGCGCTGCTGCGCCTGGTCGCGGATCTACTGCCTGCCCTGCCCGCCAGCACCAATCTGAATGCCATCCTCGCCGCCAATACGCTGGCCCAGGTATTGCCCAATTTTGTGCGCAGCCCGTTGGGCACCCTCGGTCAGGTCAGTGCGCGTCAGATGCCCGCGAGTTTCCCGCTGCCCGAGCGGCTGATGGCCAAACTGGAAGGCGAAGGCGACCTGGAAAACCTGCTGCGCCTGGCCGCCGGCGCGATCGCTCGCTTACAGAGCCACCAACTGTCGAGCCTGGAACAGACCGGCACCACCGCCGATGGCCGCCTGCAAACCACCTGGCAACTGGAAATCCCCATGCGCAACCTGCAGGATATCGTGCCGCTGCAGGTGAAATTCCAGCGCGAGGAGCCGCCCGCGGATAAAGAGCAGCCCGACCGCAAAGAGCGCAAAGACCCCAAGCAGATGCTCTGGCGCGTGGAACTGGCGTTCGATATGGAGCCATTGGGGCCGTTGCAGGTGCAGGCGCAACTGACTCAGGGCAAACTCTCCAGCCAGTTATGGGCGACACGGCCCTTTACCGCCAGCCTGATCGAAAACCACCTGGGCAGCCTGCGCGAGCGCCTAGTGGCATCCGGGCTTAACGTAGGCGATCTGGATTGCCACCTCGGCACCCCGCCGCGCGGCCCTAAAACCGGACTGGAACAACGCTGGGTGGATGAGACCGCATGAAGAACCCCTCACCTCCCCGCCAGGCGATCGCCCTCAAGTACGACGGCCAGCAAGCCCCCACCCTGACCGCCAAGGGCGATGAGGCCCTGGCTGAAGCGATCCTCAAGCTGGCGCGGGAAAATGAAGTGCCCATCTATGAAAACGCCGAATTGGTGAAACTGCTGGCGCGTATGGAACTGGGGGACAGTATTCCGGAAGAGTTGTACCGCACGATCGCCGAAATCATCGCGTTTGCCTGGACCTTGAAGGGCAAGTTCCCGGTGGGCTATGACCCCGACGCGGGGCCGGTGGAGCGGGATGTGACGGAACGTGGCGACGACTACTGAATAAAGCCAGGCCAACACCGATTCAAATGTGGGAGGGGGCTTGCTCGCGAAAGACTCAGAGCCCCCGCGTTTATCCAGAATGAACACGTTGCCTGGACGTTTTTCGCGAGCAAGCTCGCTCCTACAATGAGCCCCTTTCGCTTAACTGATCGGCGTTGAGGCTTGCCGCGATAGCGGTGTATCAGTCACCTGAACCTGCGCTATCGACCAAGCCGATAAACCTCAGCGGCGCAGGAGACGGTCCAGCACCAGCAGGGCTACCGCACCAATCGCGAGTGCGGCGACTGGTTTTTCTTTAACGAACGTAGATACGCTGTCCAGCGCGTCGCCATAGGTCTGGGTCAGCTGACCGGCAGCTTGTCGTCCAACACCTTCTGCTTCGATCTTCGAATCACCCAACAACTTCCCGACCGCACTTTGTGCCTTGCCGGCGAGTTTTTGTGCAACACCTTCTGCTTGTTCACTCTTCATGATTCACCACACCTTTGCGTGTCATTGATCAGCTCAGGGTCGACCCAAGCCAGGGGTTATCTGCACAGCGTTAGGGGCATGGGCGTCATCATTAGTTCAAAGTTGATGAACCTCCGGAATCGAAGGCCCCGAGCGTGGAGAAGCTAGGGCGCGAGGCCCTAGCAGGTATCATTTTTTCTTTTTCGTCGGCTTTTCTGCTTTCTCTGACTTCTTCTCTGTTTTCTCTGACTTCTTCGCCTTTTCTGGCTTGCTATCAGCTTTTTTACGGACTTCTTGGGTTCGGCATCTTTTTTCTTGTCTTTCTTTTCCGAAGATTTTGAAAGCGTCGATGCCGCCGCGGATTTTTTTGCGGGTGAAGACTTTTTGTCTTTCAATTCCTTGCTGGCTTTCGAACCTTCACCTTTGCTTTTCTTCTCGTCTTTAGCCACGTTGCCCACCTCTCGGAATATGCCGATATTGGCAAATTGCCTGTGCGATTCGTCACAAGCTATTCGTTAGGTAAGCGCGTTCACGGGCGGTTCAAATTTTTGCTGCGTCGACAGGCTGACCAATTGGGTTGTCGGGCGCCCGGTCACTTCGATTGAACGATCAATTGGACGCTCCCTCTATCGCATAACCAGTGAATGGAGGATGTGACCATGATCGACTCAGCAACCGGCATGAAGCCAGGGGAACGTTATTCAATCGAGAGCCAGGAGCGCACTCATCATTTCCCGGGTTTTTTTCTCGATGGAAAATACTACTTGGGCCCCGAGCTTATGACTGCCGTGGGATGGCTTGAAGGTCAGAAATTCCTGTACGACGAACTCGACGCGCTGGGAGACCCGGTGTTCCCTGAGCGGGTCGCTGGCGTTATCGAAGACCTGACGTTGACGCTCAATGATGGCGCCCGCCTCAAGTTGAAGGAAGTTCGCTTTCACGCACCGCTGGAACAGCCCGACCCGAAATCGACGAGGAAGATCGAAGGTGGCTGGAGAGACGCCAAGAAAAACCGTCCGCTGCTCATCGCAGGCCTCACCGCTTTGGCATTCGGCGGTATTGCGTTTGCACTCGCTCGACAGAAACGCGAAAAACGTGGCCTGCGCAGATAATTTTGGGTGGTTGCCTGGGTTCCATCTGCAAGTAGATGGAACCCCGGCTTTCACGATGGCCCACAATGAGTAGGCGAAATTAATCCAGGACTTCACTGAGTGGAATGAAATTGACCTGATCCCCAAGCGCCAAGGTCGTCCCTTCCAGCACTTCCACCAACCCTTGCGCCCACGCTGCACTGCGTAACACGCCGGAGCTCTGGTTGCCGTAGATGACCGCTTGGCCCTGCTCGATACGCCCGCGCAGATACTCACGGCGGTTGCCTGGCTTGGGCCACACGAACCCCACCGGCACATTGAAACGTAGCGGCGCAACGTCTCGCACACCTTGGCGGCGCAGCAGGTAAGGCCGCGCCAACAGGGCAAACGTCACCAGGGTCGACGCGGGATTACCCGGCAGGCCGATCACCGGCACGCCACGAAAGTGGCCGAAGGTCAGCGGCTTGCCCGGTTTGATCGCGAGTTTCCACAACGCCAGCTCGCCCTCTTCACGCAGGGCAATGCCGAGGAAATCCGCCTCACCCACCGACACACCGCCAGTGGACAGGATCAAGTCGACGCTGCCCACGCCAGCCAATCGCGTGCGCGTCTGTTCCAGATCGTCCGGCAGGATGCCGGCATCGATCACTTCACAGCCCATTCGCGTCAGCCAACTGCACAGCACGCGGCGGTTGCTGTTATAGATCTGGCCTGGCCCCAGCGGCAACCCGGGCTCGATCAGCTCATCGCCGGTCGACAGCACGGCCACCCGCACCCGGCGCACCACGTTCAGGTGATCGCGCCCAAGCGAAGCGGCCAGGCCCAACTCGATCGGGCCCAGGCGCGTGCCCGTTGGTAACACCAACTCGCCGACCGTGGTTTCCTGGCCTTGTGGGCGGATGTTCTGGCCCGCTTGCAGTGGCTCGCTGAAGCTCACGCGCTCATCGCTGTGAAGGGTGGCGTTTTCCTGCATTTCCACGCAGTCTGCGCCCTGAGGCACCGGCGCGCCGGTAAAGATGCGCGCGCAGGTGCCGGCCGCCAGAGGCTCTGGCGCGACGCCGGCGAAAATGCGTTGGCTGATCGGCAAGGGTTCGCCGGTCCAGTCCGCCACGCGCAGCGCGTAGCCGTCCATGGCGCTGTTGGGCCAGGGCGGCAGGTCGAGGGTGGAGACCAGATCTTGCGCTAATACGCGGCCATCGCACTCGGCCAGGCGCATGCTTTCGTGCTCGCGGATCGGCGACGCGTCGGCCATGTCCAACAAACGCTGCAAGGCCACTTCCACCGGCATCAAGGCGCCGGACTTGCCGGGCTTATCCACGCGATTCACAAGGCTCGGCCTGTTTCAGATGCGGGACGAAGTTGCACGGCCGATGACGGTTATCCAGCTGTTCCGCCAGGATGCCGTCCCAACCGGTGCGCACCGCATTGGTGGAGCCTGGCAGGCAGCACACCAGGGTGCCATTGGCCAGGCCGGCCAGGGCGCGGGACTGCACCGTGGACGTGCCGATGTCGGCTACGGATATCTGGCGAAACAGCTCGCCGAAACCATCGACCTGCTTGTCCAACAGGCAGCTCACCGCTTCGGGCGTGCTGTCGCGGCCCGTGAAGCCGGTGCCGCCGGTGATCAGCACGACCTGCACCACGTCCTCGGCGATCCAATGGGCAACCTGGGCGCGGATTTTGTAGAGGTCGTCCTTGAGCAGCACCCGTTCGGCCAGGGTGTGGCCGGCGGCGGTCAGGCGGTCGACGAAGACCTGGCCCGACGTGTCGGTGTCCAGGGTACGGGTGTCGCTGACGGTCAATACAGCGATATTCAGGGGTACGAAGGGCGCATCGGCCTTGGCGTTCATGGCACGGTCCGGTTGTCGAAGGAACAGCCCGATGTTATATCACAGGCCCCTATTTCCATGCCGCAGCGGAACCGCCATGTCTGTTGAATCTTCACCCCTGCCTTGCTCGATTTTATTGTTGGCCGGTGGGCGTGGCCAACGCATGGGCGGCCAGGACAAGGGGCTGCTGGAATGGCGCGGCGAGCCCTTGATTGCGCACCTGCAACGCCTGGCGCGGCCGCTGACGGACGACCTGATCATCTCGTGCAATCGCAACCACGCGCGGTATGCGCCCTATGCCGACCAACTGGTGAGCGACGACAGCTCGGACTTTCCCGGGCCACTTGCCGGCATCCGCGCGGGATTGTTCGCTGCACGCCATGGGCATCTGCTGATCCTGCCCTGCGATGTGCCGCGCATCGATGCACGACTGCTGGCCGACTTGCGTGCCACAGCGCGCTGCAACCCGCAGGTTCCGGTGATGATTCGCCACGGCGAGTTCTGGGAACCCTTGCTCTGCATCCTCCCCACCGCCCTGAAAGAACAAGTGGAACGAGCCTGGCAAGCGGGCGAACGCAGCCCGCGGAAAATTTTCCTGCAACTGGGTGGCGTGGCGCTCGAATGCGCCACCGATGACCCGCGCCTGGCCAATCTTAATACCCCCGAGCTGTTGCACCCACAGGCTGGCGTGTCAGAATGAGCCTTGCATCAGGAACTTTGCCGGCGTTGCACACGTCACAAGGTCAGCATTTCAAAAGTATTCTCTCGGAGACACACTCATGACTCAACGGACCATCGCCGCTCTCATGCTTGCACTGGGCCTCGCCACCCTCGCCGGTTGCGCTTCGCCAACAGTGATCACCCTGAATGACGGTCGCGAAATCCAGGCCGTCGACACCCCGAAATACGATGAAGATTCGGGCTTCTACGAATTCGAACAGTTGGACGGCAAACACACCCGTATCAACAAAGATCAGGTTCGTACCGTTAAAGACCTGTAAGCCAGCGCTTGCACACAAGGCCCGCCTCGCGCGGGCCTTGTTGTTTCTGGCGTTTACCAGTCCAGGGTGATTTCGCTGCGAAAGGTGCGTTGCTGGCCGCTGACCGGGTCGATGAAACGTACGCCCTGGGCCAGCAACTTGAGCGGGTTGGCGTAGTCGTCCACCGCGTCCTTGATCACGTTGGGATAGAACGGGTCATTGCAGATGCTCGCCCCGAGTGCAGTCATGTGGACGCGCAACTGGTGCTTCTTGCCGGTGACCGGGAACAGGCCATAGCGCCATAAATCGCCGTGTTTCTCGCGCACTTCCACCGCCGTTTCGGTATTGCTGGCACCGGGGCCTTCCTGCATGCGGAAGAACGGTTCGCCGTCCACCAACCGGCTTTTGTGCACCAGGGGAAAGGCCAGATCAGGTAAGGCGGGGGCAATGGCTTCGTAGAATTTATCGATGCGCCGCGTGGGAAACAGCTGCTGATAGGCCGCGCGGCTATCGGGATTGGCCGAGAACAGCACCAGCCCTGCGGTATGCCGGTCGATGCGGTGCAGGGGCACCAGGGCGGGATTGTCCAGACGCCGGATCAAACGGCGCAGCAGCGTTTGTTCGACGTATTCGCCGGCGGGGGTCACCGGCAGAAAATGCGGTTTGTCGGCCACCACCAAGTGTTCATCGGCGTACAGGATGGTTTCCTGTACCGGGATTACTTTCTCGTTGGGCACTTCGCGAAAGTAATAAATGCACAGGCCTTCCTTGTACGCCAGGTCCAGGCGAATGGGGCGACCGTTGATATCCAGCACCCGGCCACGGGCAATGCGGTCCAGCCAGTGTTCACGGGCGATTGCCGGGAAATGATCGCACAGGCAATCGAGCACCGTCGCCCACGGGCCAGGCGGCAGGTATAAGGTGCTGGCTTGGTGCTGTGACGGGGAAAAACCGGAAGTGGACATGCAGATGCTCAAAGCCTGGAATAAACAGGCGGGCATTATCCCGCATGGCGCGGGATTGAGCCTAGGAGAGATCTCAGGCCTTGACCAATTGCGTGCGCAAAACCTTCGAAGCGCTCGCCGCGTCGGTAAACTCCTTGAGCCAGCGCAGCACGTCTACGGCCTCCCAACGGCCCGGATCGTACAGGGCGTAGAGCAAGCCCTGGTAACCCACCACGTCCAACTGCTTGTGATAACCGGCACGCTGGAACAGCGCCTCGATTTCTGCAAAGCAGGTATTGAAATGCACTTTGTTGAAGGGCGTCTTGCCTTCCGTGACCAGGCCATCGAGGCGCAGCTCGCTCACCGCATCGCGCACGACGTCGGCGGACATGCGATTGACGCTGCTTTTCAGTTGTTCGACATTCACCACGGGCGTTCCCTCTATTCAATCGCTGTACAAACATACAGTAACGTAATATTAGGAAACCCGCCATGGTCTAAAACGTCAGCGCAGGAAAGCAACCACTTGGTCAGTGTCGAACGGCCAATCCAGTTCAGCCCCGGTGTCCACCCGTCTAAGCACCGGAATCCGCAGGCCGTAGACCTCGGTCAAGTCGTCGGGATGAGTGATATCCACCAGCTCCACGAGCAACCCGTGTTCGACGAGCGGCATGATTTCGGCTTCGGCAATTTCACACAGATGGCAACCCAGGGTGCCGAACAGCTGGCATTCAGGAAGCATGGCAAATCAACTCGAATGGAAAACACGCCACCATTCTAAACCCAACATTGGGCAACCGGCGCGCCGATCAATCCTGGCTGACAGCGCCGATCTTGTGGATCGACAAGTCCGCCCCGTAATACTCCTCTTCCTGGCTCAGGCGCAGCCCGCACACGCGCTTGATCACACCGTACACCAGCAGGCCGCCGCCCAGCGCCACGGCGACGCCGAGGACGGTGCCGATCAACTGACTGACCAGGCTCACACCGCCCAGCCCACCCAGCGCCGTCTGCCCTAAGATGCCGCAGGCAATGCCGCCCCATACCCCACACAGGCCATGCAGTGGCCATACGCCCAGCACGTCATCGATTTTCCAACGGTCCTGGGCCGCCATGAAGCACCAGACGAACAAGCCCCCGCGACCACACCGGTGACCAACGCGCCCACCGGATGCATCAGGTCGGAACCGGCACAGATCGCCACCAACCCGGCCAGCGGGCCGTTGTGCAGAAAGCCGGGGTCATTGCGGCCGATCACCAGCGCGGCGACGGTGCCGCCGACCATTGCCATCAACGAGTTGACCGCCACCAGGCCGCTGACGCCATTGAGGGTTTGCGCGCTCATCACGTTAAAACCGAACCAGCCCACGATCAGGATCCACGAGCCCAGCGCCAGGAACGGAATGCTCGAAGGAGCAAACGCCACCAGGCGCCCGTCGCGGTAACGTCCGTTGCGCGGGCCGAGCAACAGCACCGCTGCCAACGCCAGCCAGCCGCCCATGGCATGGACCACCACGGACCCGGCGAAGTCATGGAAGCTGGCGCCAAAGGTCGCGAGCAGCCAGGCTTGCAGGCCGAAGTTGCCGTTCCACGCCATGCCTTGGAAGAACGGGTAGATGAACGCCACGATCAATGCCGTCGCGCACAACTGCGGCGCGAACTTCGCGCGCTCGGCAATCCCCCCGGAAATGATCGCCGGGATCGCGGCGGCAAAGGTCAGCAGGAAGAAAAACTTCACCAGGCCGTAGCCATGATCCGCGCTGATCACCGCCGCCGGCTGCATGAAGCTGACCCCATAGGAGATCCAATAGCCTATAAAGAAATAAGCCAGGGTGGAGATCGCGAAGTCGCTGAGGATTTTCGACAACGCGTTGACCTGATTCTTCTGGCGCACCGTACCGACTTCCAGAAAGGCGAAACCGGCGTGCATGGCCAGGACCATGACCGCGCCGATCAGGATGAACAGGGTATTGGAGCTGTGGACAAGGGTGTCCACCGCACTTTGCAGATTTTCCATGGAGGTTGGCAGGCCTGCGGTAAGGCAAACAGCACCAAAGCGGTTCAAGCCGGGGTTGCTCGCACCAAATTGGCACCAAAGCCGCCGTCCTTCTTCAGAGGACGTGAACTGCTTTAGCGCAGCGATCAACACAACCGGCGCTCCCCGACGGGGTATTTGCGCGAGTTTCAGTTAATTAGGGTAAGGTTTTTCAAGGTTTTCACCTCGACCGCCCGGATTCAGCGCAGGCCCCAGGGCATGCGCACCAAGGCAAAGCAAAAGCTGTACCACACAATCGCAGTGAACCTTCGGCGAACCCGGCGACTCGAAACCACACGTACAGAACAGCCACACACGGAGATAACCATGGCCGGCAAAACAGCAAAGACTGCTCAAGAAATACTGATGGCGGATTTCCAGACCCTGGTCAGCGATACCGAAAGGTTGCTGGACGACACTGCCATCCTGGCCGGTGACCAGGCCGATGAGCTGCGCACCAAGATTCACGAAAGCCTGCTCAAGGCCCGCGAAACCCTGCAATTGACCGAAGACTCCCTGCGCGAGCGTGGGCAGGCGGCCATTACGGCAACCGAAGATTACGTGCAGGCCAACCCATGGCAGTCTGTCGGCATTGCGGCGGGCGTGGGCTTTTTGATCGGTCTGTTGGCTACCAGGCGCTAATATCATGGCTATCGACGAATCCAGCTCGTCTAAGGGCGCAGGTACCACCTCCCGCCGCCTGGGCGCTGCCGTGCTCGGCTTACTGCACAGCCATGTCGAACTGTTTGGCATCGAGTTACAGGAACAGAAGGCGCGCACGGTCAGCCTGCTGCTGTTTGCCGGCTTGGCCCTAGTGTTTGCCCTGCTGTTGTTGGTGGGCTTATCGACATTGGTGATGATTCTGGTATGGGATACCGGCTACCGCCTGACCGGGATCATTTGTCTGTGTGTGTTTTACAGCCTGGCCGCAGCATTCTGCGGGGTACGCTTGAAAGCGGCCGTGTTCGATGAGTCCACGCCCTTCCACGCCACCCTCGAAGAATTGGCCAATGACCGGGAGCGCCTGTTGCCATGAGCCTGCCTGAAATCCCGCAAAACTCGTCCCGTCGGGAGATGCGCAAGGCGTTGATCCGCCTGCGCATGGAAATGCACCGTCAGGAAATCCGTCACGAGTCCCAGCAACTGATGGCGCCGCTGCACAAAGTGCGCGACCTGCGTCACAACTGGCAAGACAGCCTGGGCATCAAGCACGCGCCGCTGTGGGGCGTGGCGGCGGTGACATTGATGGGGTTCTTCACCGGCAAGGGCGCCAAGGGCGGCAGCATCAGCAGCGTGACGCGCCTGGTACGGCTGGGGGCCGGGTTGATCCCGCTGATCAAACTGGCCATGCAAGGCGCATCGCGCAGAAAATAAGCCCCGCTCGCTGACTCCACGCTACAACTGACCGCCTGGCAACTGCGCCACGGCGGTCAGTGCCTGTTGTCTGCCGCTGTCCACCTGAAGATTTCCGCTTGCCCCGCCCGCGTGGAAACGGGAAGCTGCAGGTGTCATTCACCGTACGGAGAGTACCTGCCTTGGATTGGCCTACCCTGCTGACCCGCGAACGTCTTGGCAAGCCCCTGCACAGCCCCGAAGAACTAGGCCGCAGCCCTTTTCACAAAGACCATGACCGCATTATTTTTTCCGGCGCTTTCCGTCGCCTGGGCCGCAAGACCCAAGTGCATCCGGTTTCGAGCAACGACCATATCCACACGCGCCTGACTCACTCGCTGGAAGTCAGCTGTGTGGGCCGCTCCCTTGGCATGCGCGTCGGTGAAACGTTGCGCGGCGCCCTGCCCGACTGGTGCGATCCCAGCGATTTGGGCATGGTGGTGCAATCGGCCTGCCTGGCCCATGACATCGGTAATCCACCCTTCGGTCACTCCGGCGAAGACGCCATTCGCCACTGGTTCCAGCAGGCCGCCGGGCGCGGCTGGCTGGATGACATGAGCAACGCCGAGCGCAATGACTTCCTCAACTTTGAAGGCAACGCCCAGGGTTTCCGCGTATTGACCCAGCTTGAATATCATCAATTCGACGGCGGCACGCGGCTGACCTATGCCACCTTGGGCACTTACCTCAAGTACCCCTGGACTGCCCGCCACGCGGACTCGCTGGGCTACAAGAAACACAAGTTCGGCTGCTACCAGAGCGAGTTGCCGATTCTGGAACAGATCGCCCATAAACTCGGCCTGCCTCAACTGGAGGAGCAACGCTGGGCCCGCCACCCCTTGGTGTACTTGATGGAGGCCGCCGACGACATCTGCTATGCGCTGATTGACCTGGAAGATGGCCTGGAGATGGACTTGCTGGAGTACGCCGAAGTCGAGTCACTGCTGCTCGACCTGGTCGGTGATGACCTGCCGCAGACGTATCGGCAATTGGGCCCGCAGGATTCCCGTCGGCGCAAGCTGGCGATCCTGCGCGGCAAGGCCATCGAGCACCTGACCAACGCAGCGGCGCGCGCATTCGTCGAACAACAGGACGCCCTGCTTGCCGGCACCCTGCCTGGCGACCTGGTTGAGCATATGCACGGTCCGGCGAAGCGTTGCGTACTGGATGCCAAGGACATGGCGCGCAAGAAAATCTTCCAGGACAAACGCAAGACCCTGCATGAAATCGGCGCCTACACCACCCTGGAAATTCTGCTGAACGCTTTTTGCGGTGCGGCGTTGGAGCAACACGGCGGGCGTACGCCGTCGTTCAAGCACCGGCGCATTCTCGACTTGCTGGGCAACAGCGCGCCGGACCCTGCCTGGCCATTGCACGCCTCGTTCCTGCGCATGATCGACTTCATCGCCGGCATGACCGACAGCTATGCCACCGAGATGGCTCGAGAGATGACCGGGCGCTCCAGCCCTCAATAACGACTCGATCGACTCGCTCTGTTGCCTGAAACGAATCGCCCTACGATGGGAACAGAGCGGCCTGATCGAATTCGTACATATTCCCGAGGAATAATCACGCACGCCATCGCAGACAAGACGAGCAGTTCCTACGCTCCCATCGACGCTTGACTCACTGTGTACTCTCTATGCCCAACTATCCCCTTCGTATTCTTTTGGTGGAGGACCACCCTTTTCAACTCCTCGCCACCCAATGCTTGCTTAGAAGCTTCGGCTTCCACCAGCTCACCCCCGTCGAAAATGCCGAACAGGCCATACGCACCATGACCCAGTCTGAATTCCCCTTCGACTTGATGTTATGCGACCAATGCCTGCCCGACCTGCCCGGACTTGAGTTGGTAGAAATCGCCAGCCGTGGTCAGTTTATTACCCGAGCGATTCTATTGAGCGGGCTACCAACGACGGAATTACTCAAACTGACCGCACAAGCTGCGCAGCGTAATCTGCCACTTCTGGGTTGTTTATCAAAACCGTTAAATAAAGATGAACTTGAGCGCTTAATGAGTTTAACTCACCCATTATAAGTGTAGGAATTTATACCTTAGTAATTGCGAAAAACAACGAGAGAGCTGTCGCAAAATACCCGTGACCGTTAGCTACGCCAACCGCCCTGAAAACACACACACTTAGTGTCACAATTACCTAGCAACTCGTAGGCCTATGCCTTTCTTTGTGTAGGAAACTTCCTGTTTTGCGCTTGTCACCCCCACGCTTCATGCTGCTGGCTCTTCTTCTGAGCTAATGTGAATGCTTTATTTGCACCTGCATGGAATGTGATTATGAACACCGTTTTTATTATCGACGACCACCCCGTTATACGGCTTGCCATCAGAATGTTACTGGAACATGAAGGTTACAAAGTCGTTGGAGAAACGGATAACGGGTGCGACGCCATACAAATGGTCCGCGAATGCCTGCCGGACTTGGTAATCCTGGATATCAGCATTCCGAAACTTGACGGCCTCGAAGTTCTCTGCCGCTTCAACGCCATGAACACTTCGATGAAAACCCTGGTACTTACTGCCCAATGCCCGACGCTGTTTGCCACGCGCTGCATGCGTTCGGGCGCGGACGGTTACGTCTGCAAGGAAGGCGACCTGAGTGAACTACTGAGTGCTATCCGCGCCGTACTATCCGGGTACAACTACTTCCCCAGCCAGGCATTGAATGCAAATGGAACGGAAGGCATGGACACGCAGGAGCTGGACTTGTTCAGGGCTGTTAACGACCGAGAACTCATGGTCTTGCAACTTTTTGCACAAGGCCGCACCAACAAAGAAATAGCCAAGGGCATGTTCCTGAGTAATAAAACCGTCAGCACGTATAAAAAGCGACTAATGCAAAAACTAAAAGCCCAGTCTTTAGTCGAGCTCATCGAGATGGCAAAACGAAACGCGCTAGTGTGAGAAAACGGATGCCCAGCCGTATCAAGGACTATTTGATCATATTGAGTGCCGGTTTGTACTTCAGCACTACCGTGCTTGCGGGCGACTCCACCGACCCGCAACACTTCACTTTATTGAGCCGCGCCGGAATCGTTCAACTGAACACTCAACTGGACAGGACCCAGCGCCAGTGGCTGCAATACAAGCGCGAACTGGTGCTGGGTACTGCCGCGCCTGACTACCCGCCGTTCGACCTCACCTCCAGTGGTCGCGATTACGAAGGCCTTACCGCAGATTATGCAGGCCTGCTGGCCAAGGCACTGGCCATACCGGTGAAGGTCCTGCGCTACCCTACCCGGGTGGCCGCCATTCAAGCCCTCGAAGCCGGCGACATCGATTTGCTGGGCTCCTCCAACGGCTTTGAGGCCGCGAACCCCAATCTCACATTGTCGGCACCTTACGCCGTGGACCAGCCAGTACTGGTCACTCGCGAGGGGGAAACCCGCAGCCTCAGCGATGGCCTTGAAGGGCTGCGCTTGAGCCTCGTCTATCATTACCTGCCGTTCGATGAAGTGGAAAAGCTGTACCCCAAGGCGGATATCCGCACCTATCCCTCTTATCAAAATGCCCTGAATGCAGTGGCGTTTGACCAGGCGGATGTATTTCTTGGCGATACGATTTCCACCCACTTCATGATTAACAAGGGCTACCTCAAAAACGTTCGCATGGCCAACTTCGGCAAGCATGAAGCCTATGGCTTCAGCTTTGCCCTGCGCCACGACAACCTCGTTCTCCTGAGCATTGTCGACACGGTGCTGGCGGCTGTGCCCATCAATGAGCGGGATAGCATCGCCAAGCGTTGGAGCGCCGGTAGCGATATCTTGCTGACCGACGAGAAGCTGCAACTGACCCCGCGCGAAGAACGCTGGTTGAAGGCGCACCCGGTGGTAACGGTCATCGTGAATGAAACCTTTGCCCCGCTCACCTTCTTCGATGCGGAGGGCAACTTTCGCGGCATCACCGCCGACCTTCTTGAACTCATTCGCTTGCGCACCGGCTTGCGTTTTGCGGTGCAGCGCGGACGTAAAGTCGACGATATGATCGAGCAGGTCGCCACGCAGAAAGTCGATATGATCGGGGCGATCGTGCCGAGTAACCAACGGGAGGCGCAGCTGAACTTCAGCCGTCCCTACCTGGAAAACTCGTACGTGCTATTGACCCGCAAAGAACCCGGAGCACCGCTGAACCTGGAGCAGATGGCGGGCAAGCGCCTGGCGGTGACCCTGGGCACTCCGCTGGCCGAAATCCTGCGCAAAGACTTTCCGCAGATTCAACTGGTGGAAACCGGCGATACCTTCAGGGCCTCCGAGTTGCTTGCACAAGGGCAAGTGGATGGCGCTGTGAACACACTGTTGATCGCTAACTATTTCCTGTCCTCGAAGGTTTTCCGGGACAAGCTGCAGATCACCACGAGTATTGGCACCACGCCGGCGACGTTCGCCCTGGCCACCTCTCGCCATGCCACCGAGTTGGGCTCGATCCTCGATAAAGCGCTGCTCAGTATCGCCCCGGATGAAATGGGGGTGATCAACAGTCGCTGGCGAGGCTACACAGTCGAATCCGATAGCTACTGGCGCAATTACAACCAACTGATTGCCAAAATCGTCATCGGTACCGGTTTGCTGCTCCTGATTTCCCTGACCTGGAATGCCTACATGCGGCGCCAGATCAGGCAACGAAAAATGGCCGAGCGCGCGCTCAACGATCAGTTCGAATTCATGCGCGCGCTGGTCAACGAAACACCGCACCCCATCTATGTACGCGACCGTAATGGCTTGCTGCAAACCTGCAACGACAGTTATCTGCAGGCCTTCGACGTCAAGCGAGAGGATGTGATCGGCAAAAGCGTGACCCAGATGAGCATGGCCCTCGCGCCCGAAGCAGCGCAGTACCATGCCGACTACCTGCGGGTGGTGGCTGAAGGCAATCCATTGATCCTGGACCGCACCCTGCATATCGAGGAGAGGAAGCTGACGATCTACCACTGGATCCTGCCCTACCGCGATTCCACTGGCGAAGTCCAGGGCATCATCGGCGGCTGGATCGACATCAGTGAACGGCGTCAGTTGTTCGATGAACTGCGCGCCGCCAAAGAGCGCGCCGACGAGGCCAACCGCGCCAAAAGCACGTTCCTTGCCACCATGAGCCACGAGATCCGCACCCCCATGAACGCCGTGATCGGCATGCTCGAACTGACGCTCAAGCGGGCCGACCAAGGGCATCTCGACCGTCCGGCGATAGAAGTGGCCTACAACTCGGCCAAGGATCTACTGGAACTGATAGGCGACATTCTCGACATCGCGCGCATTGAGTCCGGCCGTCTCAGCCTGGCGCCGGAACGCGTCAATCTGCGCGAGGTGATCGAGTCCGTGGTACGCGTGTTTGACGGTCTTGCGCGCCAGAAAACCCTCAGCCTGCTACTGGAGTTCAAGCCCGACCTGAACGACATCGAAGTCCTCATAGACCCGCTGCGCTTCAAGCAAGTGCTGTCCAATCTTGTGAGCAACGCCATCAAGTTCACCGAACACGGCCAGGTGAAAATCAAGGTGGAGGTGCAACCGAGCCAGACCCAGGAACAGGTCGACGTGAAGCTGGTCGTGGAAGACACCGGTATCGGCATCAGCAGGGACGACCAACTGCGCCTGTTCGAGCCGTTCGCCCAGGCCGACAATTCCGGGCACCTGGCCAGAAGCGGTGCCGGCCTGGGCCTGGTGATCTGCCGCAGCCTTTGCGCGATGATGGGCGGCCAGCTGAGCCTGAGCAGCGTGCCCATGGTCGGCACCCAGGTGCACGTCAACCTGAAAATGCCGCGCCTGCATCCGATCACCCCCCAGGGTGAGCACACGCCTGCGAAGCCGGTCTCTACCCCGGTGCTCAATGTGCTGGTAGTAGACGACCATCCGGCGAACCGCCTGCTGATGTGCCAGCAACTGGGCTACCTGGGCCATCAATTCACCGCCGCCGAGCATGGTGCCGCCGGGTTCCAGGCCTGGCGCCAGGAACAGTTCGACCTGGTGATCGCCGACTGCAACATGCCCATCATGAATGGCTACGAGTTGAGCCGTTCCATCCGTGAGTACGAGCACCGCGAACAGTTGGCGCACTGCGTGGTACTGGGGTTTACCGCCAATGCACAACCGGAGGAAAGACAACGCTGCATGGAAGCGGGCATGGATGACTGCCTGTTCAAACCTATCAGCCTCACCGTGCTGGAACGGCAGTTGGCACAGATCATCCCCCAACCCACGAGCCCGCAGCTGGACCTGGGATGCCTGGACGCGCTGACCGGAGGGGATTCGCAATTGAGTCGACGCCTGCTCGAAGAACTGCTGACCAGCAGCGTTGATGATCGTCAGGCACTCATTGCGCTGCTGGATCGCAAGGCTTCATCCACCGACATCATCGAACAGGCCCACAAGATCAAGGGGGCCGCACGCATCGTCCAAGCCAATGCCTTGGCCGGGCAGTGCGAAATACTGGAGCAGGCCTGCTCGCGCAACGATGATCGGCGAGTGATCGAGACGGGGGTCAAATCCCTGGAAAAGCTCATGCTCGAGCTGGAACGGGCACTGCAGGTTCAACTGCATGGCCTGGACGGCCAATAGGAGGCAGGGGCTTGCCCTAATGCCAGTCAGTTAAGGGCGAACACTGTACCTGTGGCGAGGGAGCTTGCTCCCGCTGGGCCGCGAAGCGGCCCCAAAGATGGGACTGCTGCGCAGTCCAGCGGGAGCAAGCTCCCTCGCCACAGGTTACTTTTTACCCTTTCTACTTCTTAACTCACTGGCATTAGGGCTTGCCCCCCGCCTCGCTCGCTCAGCAATCGGTCAAGCGCAGGAAAATAGCCGCGAGTTGTTCGATACCCGCCTGGTCCTGAGGCGTAAAACGCGCCAGCGACGGGCTGTCGAGGTCAAGGACGCCAATCAATTGGCCGTTCTTGACCAGCGGCACCACCAACTCACTGTTCGAGGCGCTGTCACAGGCAATGTGCCCGGCAAACGCATGCACGTCTTCCACTCGCTGGGTTTGCCGGGACGCCGCGGCGGCACCACACACGCCACGACCAAAAGGGATGCGCACGCAAGCGATCTGGCCCTGGAAGGGGCCAAGAACCAGCTCATCATTGTGATTGAGGTAGAAACCCGCCCAGTTCAGGTCGTCCAACTGATTGAACAGGAACGCGGAGAATTGCGCGCTGTTGGCAATGAAATCCCGCTCATCCGCCAGCAGCGACTCCAGTTGCGCACACAGCAGCGCATAGCCCTCGAGGCCGGTGCCGGCCTGTTGTAAATCGATCATGGTTGACGCTCCAGCAATTTGAGACCCACCCAGTAACGAGCGAACTGATAGGCGCAGCGGCCATTGCGGTTGCCGCGCCCGGTCGCCCAGCGCACGGCGAGAATGTCGAGTTGTTCATCCCGCTGCCACTGCAGGCCGGTCTTGCCGGCCAATTCGCCGATCCAGTGCTCCACCACATTCAGGAAGTGCTCCTGGGTAAACGGGTAGAACGACAGCCACAAGCCAAAACGGTCGGACAAGGCAATCTTGTCTTCTACCGCCTCGCTCGGGTGCAGTTCGCCATCCACGCGCTTCCAATTGTCGTTGTCGCTCTGGTTCTCCGGCACCAGGTGACGACGATTGGAGGTGGCATACAGCAACACGTTTTCCGGCGCCTGCTCCAGGGAGCCATCCAGCACGCTCTTGAGCACGCGATAGTCACCTTCCCCGGCATCGAACGACAGGTCATCGCAGAACAGGATGAAACGCTGCGGCAGCTTGAGCAGTTGCTCGACCACGCGCGGCAGGTCGGCCAGGTGGTCACGCTCGATTTCGATCAAGCGCAGGCCGGCCTCGGCGTGCTGGGCGAGCAAGGCGCGTACCATGGATGATTTCCCGGTGCCACGCGAACCCCATAGCAGCGCATGGTTGGCAGGTAAGCCGTCGAGAAACTGTTGGGTGTTACGCGCCAGCTGTTCACGCTGCTTGTCGACGCCGATCAGGTCCGACAGGCGCATGTCCAGGCTGACTTCCAGCGGCAACAGGAAGCCTGTACGGCCTTCGCGCTGCCAGCGGGCGGCCAGGCACTGGTTCCAGTCGATGACTTGGCGCGGCGCGGGTAACAGGGGCTCCAGGCGCGCCAGCACGGCGTCAGCCCGTTCAAGAAAGGCATTCAATCGAGAATCCACATCTATTCCTCTGGCAAGTTCTTGTAAAAGATGGCGTATTGGCAACCCTGTGGCAGACCGCACAAGGCTGCGTCAAGAAAACCGATTTATGCCGGGCAAGTCAGCGCTGGTGGGATGTTCAGCTATGCTTGCCGGGCGAAGGGAAACGTGAAGTGGTTCAACACTCGATGGATATCAAGTTCGCCCACCGCTTGTCTTATAAACAAGCCAGATTGACTGTGCTGGTCGGTTTCGTCTTGGGAACCTTGCTCAGTTTTATCCAAATCGGCATTGATTATGCCAGTGAAGACGCATCCATCAACCGTGAAATACGCTCGCTGATCGAAATTAGCCATAACCCTGCCTCGCGTATCGCCTACAACATCGATGCCGAACTTGCCCAGGAACTGACCCTGGGCCTGCTGCACTCCCCTGCCATCGCCCACGCACAATTGGTCGACAACAACGGCATGGTGCTGGCCGACGTCGAGCGGCCGCGCAAGGAAAGCCATTATCGACCCGTCAGCGATTTTCTGTTCGGTGCCAACCGTCAATTCGAAGACCGCCTGTACCTCAGCCATATGCCCAACGAATCCCTGGGTGTGCTGCGCCTTGATGTCGATACCTACGCGTTTGGCAGCCGTTTCCTGCGCCGCGCCGAGGTCACGTTGCTCAATGGTTTTGTGCGCAGCCTGCTGCTGACCGGGATCTTGCTGGGCTTGTTCTACGTCATGCTCACCCAGCCGCTGGTGCGCATTATTCGCGCGCTGAGTACGCGCAAACAGGCGCGACTGGACTGCCCGCCAGGGCATGAGCACGACGAAATCGGCGTGCTGGTCAACGTTGCCAACCAGCAATTCGAAAACATGGAAACCGAGATCCAGCAGCGTCGCCATGCCGAAGATCGTCTCACCGAATACCTGGGCCAACTGGAAGACATTGTTTCTGCGCGCACCCTTGAGCTCAAGACCAGCAACCAACGCTTGAGCCAGATCAATGATGAGCTGGAAGCAGCGCGGATGACCGCCCTAGGCATGGCCCAGGCGCGGGCGGCGTTCCTGGCCAATATGAGCCATGAAATCCGCACCCCGCTCAATGGCCTGCTGGGCATGATCGCCCTGTCGCTGGACAGCCCGCTCAACGCCGAGCAGCGCCAGCAACTGTCTATTGCCCATGACTCCGGCAAGGTGCTGGTGGAGTTGCTCAACGATATCCTCGACCTGTCCAAGTTCGACGCGGGTCAACTGGAGCTTGAGCGCATCCCGTTCGACCTGGGCTCGCTGGTGGAAGACACCGCCAACCTGTTGTCGCAAAACGCCGCGCCCAGCGTGGAACTGACCTGCCTGATCGACCCGCTGTTTGCTGCCCAAGTCATTGGTGACCCGACGCGGGTACGGCAAATCGTCAGTAACCTGCTGTCCAATGCTTTGAAGTTCACCCGCTTTGGCCGCGTGGATGTACGCCTGAGCCACCACGGCGACGGAGTGCGCATTGAAGTTTGTGATACCGGTATCGGGATTGCCCAGGATGCGCAGGTCAAGATTTTCCAGCCGTTCACCCAGGCCGGCGCTGGTATTACGCGCCAATTCGGCGGCACCGGCTTGGGGCTCGCATTGACCCATAACCTCTGCGAAGCCATGCAGGGCCGCTTGAGCATCAGTTCGGAAGTCGGCTTCGGCAGCCAGTTCTGCGCCGACCTGCCGTTGCCCACCCACCTGCCGGCGGCAGCTCGGGTGCCATTGGCGGGGGATGTGATCGTCATCACCCACCACAGCAGCGGCCTGGGGGAGTTGCTCACGACCCTGCTGCCCCATTGGGGGTTGGCGCCGCGTTGCTACTCCATGGAAGATGACCTGAGCGGACAGTACCCCGACCTGTTGATCACCGACTGCCCGGAGTGCCTGTTCCGCCTGAGGCCGGGCATCAGCGCGCCGATTCTGGTGGTGACTGCCTATGGCAACTTCATGCCCAGCGAAGAAGTCGCGGCCCTGGCGCCGCTGCAGCAACAAGCCCGCCCGCTGAGCCGTAACGCGCTGTACCAAATCCTGCAGCGTAATTTGCGCAGCGACACGCAGCCGATTCTGGACCCGGTCCAAATCGACGCCGCGCCCCTCAGCCACCGTGCGCGCATCCTGCTGGTGGAGGACAACCCGGTCAACCAACTGGTGGCCAAGGGCATGCTCGGCAAGCTCGGCTGCGAGGTCATCGTGGCCGCCCATGGTGGCGAAGCCCTCAAGTTCCTCGAGGACCAGCGTTTCGACCTAGTGTTGATGGACTGCAACATGCCCGTGATGGACGGCTACGAGGCCAGCCGGCAGATTCGCCAGAGCGGTCGCTGGCCGGACCTGCCGATTGTGGCCCTGACCGCCAACGCCCTGTCCGAAGAACGTGAGCGTTGCCGTGCCGCGGGGATGAATGATTACCTGGCCAAGCCGTTTCGCCGCGAAGAACTCAAGGCCCTGCTGGACCTGTGGGTACCTGAGACGACAAGTCTCATTTGAGCAGCGCTTCGATCTCTTGACTCAGGTCCTGGGGCTTGGTGGTCGGGGCGAAACGCTTGACCTCTTTGCCGTCACGCCCGATGAGGAATTTGGTGAAGTTCCACTTGATGTTCTTCGAGCCCAGAAGGCCTGGCGCAGCCTTTTTGAGCTGCACGAACAGCGGGTGGGCATCGCTGCCATTGACGTCGATTTTCTTGAACAAGGGAAAACTGACGCCGAAGTTCAACTCGCAGAACTCGGCTATCGCGCCTTCATTGCCGGGCTCCTGCTTGCCGAACTGATTGCACGGAAAGCCCAGCAGCACCAGGCCCTGGTCCTTGTATTGCTGCCAGAGCTGCTCCAGGCCCTTGTATTGCGGGGTGAAACCACACTTGCTGGCGGTGTTGACCACCAGAATGGCCTTGCCGGCGAAATCGGCCAAGGTCTTTTGCTCACCGGTGATGGTGGTGCAAGGGATGCTCAGCAAGTTGTCGCTCATGGCAGTGCCTTTGATTAAGGGAAGAAGCAGAAAGGTAGCTCGCCATTCAATAGCGTCAACTCAATTGACGGCAATGATGATGTGCAATCAACCCAGGGCCTCACGTGGGGGGAGCGAGCCCCCGCCCACATTTGACCACGCGGGTACTTGCCTAGCGCGGCACCAGGTCCAGGCACACCGAGTTGATGCAGTAGCGCAGCCCGGTCGGTGGCGGCCCGTCCGGGAATACATGCCCCAGGTGCGCGTCGCACTTGGCGCAGGTGACTTCGGTGCGGATCATGCCGTGGCTGATGTCACGGATCTCGACCATCGCGTTATCGGCAATCGGCTCGTAGAAGCTGGGCCAGCCGCAGCCCGAGTCAAACTTGGCCGTGGAATCGAACAACGGTTCATTGCAGCAAATGCAGTGGTACACGCCGTCGGTCTTGGTGGCGTTGTATTTGCCGGAGAACGGCCGCTCGGTGCCTTTGAGCCGACACACGTTGTATTGCTCCGGGTCGAGCATCGCTTTCCATTCTTCAATGGTTTTCTGCAGCTTTTCCATCGGTACACCTCGGCAACTGAAAAACCCTGATCTGTGTCTTTTCCGTGGATCAGGCGGCACGTATGATTGCGCCTCTTCAAAACGCCAGTCTGGCACCCGCGCCATCACCATTCAAACGTATTTATGGGTGCGCGGTGCGCGGGATTCACAGTACGGTAGTGCCGGTGCCGTCTGGATCGTTCATTTTCAGGATCACATCACCATGCAGGTCAGCAAATCGAACAAGCTCGCCAACGTCTGCTACGACATTCGCGGCCCGGTGCTCAAGCACGCCAAACGCCTGGAAGAGGAAGGCCATCGCATCCTCAAGCTGAACATCGGCAACCCGGCGCCCTTTGGTTTCGAAGCGCCAGACGAAATCCTCCAGGACGTGATCCGCAACCTGCCCACGGCCCAAGGCTACAGCGACTCCAAGGGCCTGTTCAGCGCGCGCAAGGCGGTGATGCAGTATTACCAGCAAAAACAGGTCGAAGGTGTCGGGATTGAAGACATCTACCTGGGCAATGGCGTGTCCGAGCTGATTGTGATGTCGCTGCAGGCCTTGCTCAACAACGGCGACGAAGTGCTGGTGCCGGCGCCGGATTATCCGTTGTGGACCGCCGCCGTGACCCTGGCCGGTGGCCACCCGGTGCACTACCTGTGCGACGAAGGGGCCGACTGGTTCCCGGACCTGGCCGATATCAAGGCCAAGATCACCCCGAACACCAAGGCCCTGGTGATCATCAACCCGAACAACCCCACCGGTGCCGTGTACTCCAGGGAAGTGCTGCTGGGCATGCTCGAACTGGCGCGCCAACACAACCTTGTGGTGTTCTCCGACGAGATCTACGACAAGATCCTCTACGATGACGCCGTCCATGTGTGCACCGCCTCCCTGGCGCCAGACCTGCTGTGCCTGACCTTCAACGGCCTGTCCAAGTCCTACCGCGTGGCGGGGTTCCGCTCCGGCTGGATCGCCATTTCCGGGCCAAAGCACAACGCCCAGAGCTATATCGAGGGCATCGACATGCTGGCCAACATGCGCCTGTGCGCCAACGTGCCGAGCCAGCACGCGATCCAGACCGCCCTCGGCGGCTACCAGAGCATCAACGACCTGGTACTGCCCCAAGGTCGTTTGCTGGAGCAACGTAACCGCACCTGGGAGTTGCTCAATGCGATCCCGGGCGTCAGTTGCGTAAAGCCCATGGGTGCGTTGTACGCGTTCCCGCGGATCGATCCGAAAGTCTGCCCGATCCTCAACGACGAAAAGTTCGTGCTCGACCTGCTACTGTCGGAAAAGCTGCTGGTGGTGCAAGGCACCGCCTTCAACTGGCCGTGGCCGGATCACTTCCGCGTGGTGACGTTGCCGCGCGTGGATGAACTGGATATGGCGATCGGTCGCATCGGCAACTTCCTGAAGTCCTATCGCCAGTAACCCAAATGATGCCGTACGACCTGCATTTGGTCGTACAGCGATTATCTGGCAACACTTCTCTGGCGCGGGCGACCTCGAACGGGGTGATAGCACCGCGCCAGGCGCCCTACCCTAGCGTTAACGGGGGTGCGACACGCTTGGCGGCGAACCGGCAAGGCTAATTGTTGTGGGAAAATCCCTTCAAGGCGCTACATTTTCGCTGTAGGACACAGTTTGAAATAGTCGCCCGGTTGAATCACCCCATGCCGCACCTTATATACCCCGCAGTAAGCGACATATTAAGCATGAGGAGAATTCTACAACCATGATGCGCATCCTGCTGTTCTTGGCCACTAACCTGGCGGTCGTACTGATTGCCAGCGTCACCCTGAGCCTTTTTGGCTTCGACGGGTTCATGGCGGCCAACGGGGTTGATCTGAACCTCAATCAGCTGCTGATTTTCTGTGCGGTCTTCGGTTTTGCCGGTTCGCTGTTCTCGCTGTTCATCTCCAAGTGGATGGCGAAAATGAGCACCAGCACCCAGATCATCACTCAACCACGCACTCGCCATGAACAATGGCTGATGCAAACCGTGGAGCAGTTGTCTCAAGAAGCAGGCATCAAAATGCCCGAGGTGGGGATTTTCCCTGCTTATGAGGCCAACGCCTTCGCCACCGGCTGGAACAAGAACGACGCGCTGGTCGCTGTCAGCCAGGGGCTCCTGGAGCGTTTTTCGCCCGACGAAGTCAAGGCGGTGCTGGCCCACGAGATCGGCCACGTGGCCAATGGCGACATGGTCACCCTGGCGCTGGTCCAGGGCGTGGTGAACACCTTCGTGATGTTCTTTGCGCGAATCATCGGTAACTTCGTCGACAAGGTGATCTTCAAGAACGAAGAAGGCCGCGGTATCGCCTACTTCGTGGCAACCATCTTCGCCGAGCTGGTCCTGGGCTTCCTGGCAAGCGCCATCGTAATGTGGTTCTCGCGTAAACGTGAGTTCCGCGCAGACGAAGCCGGCGCGCGCCTGGCGGGCACCAGCGCGATGATTGGCGCACTGCAACGCCTGCGCTCCGAACAAGGCCTGCCGGTGCATATGCCGGACAGCCTGACCGCCTTCGGCATCAACGGCGGCGTCAAGCAGGGCCTGGCTCGCCTGTTCATGAGCCACCCACCACTGGAAGAGCGGATTGACGCATTGCGTCGTCGCGGCTGATAACCCGGCAATACAAAAAAGGGGCGATTGAATCGCCCCTTTTTCGTGGGCGTGATTTACCGCCTGGTCAGCCGATAAACACGCTCATCAAGCCGAGTAACACCATCCGCCTTGAATTTGCTGCTTTCACTCAAAATGTCCCGCTCTTGCAGCGTGACCACATTCCAGTGCGGGCCCAGCAGCGACTGCACTTCCTCATCCGGGACAGCGAAGGGCGGGCCAGCCCTTTGCGCCTGGTCGTAGTCGACAGTGATCAACAGCCCCTCACAGGCGGGGGTCAGCAGGTTATCGAGATGCTCGGTGTATCGCGAGCGCATTGGCTGCGGCAAGGCGATCAGTGCCGCACGGTCATACAACGCCGCGCAATCAGCCACAGCACTTGCGTCAAGGGCGAAGAAGTCACCGCACCACACTTCGATCAGGCCCGCCTGATACACCTTGAACACGCCTCTCTGGTCGATCTGCGGCGTAAGTCCCTGTTCGCTGAAGAATGCCTCAACGGCTTTATCCGACACCTCCACACCCATCACGCGATGCCCGCGATCCGCCAACCACTTCATGTCCAGGCTTTTGCCACACAAAGGCACGAAAACCCTGGCACCATCGACCAGGGCCAACGTTGACCAATGCCGCTGCAAGTAAGGATTAACGTCGGTCTGATGAAAACCGATCTGATTGGTTGCCCAGCGTTCCTGCCAAATTCTTGCGTCCATGCATCACCCCGAAAAATCGATCAAAAGACACTAAATCTTATATTAGATCTCGATTAATGATCTGAATGAAGATAGCCCGAAATTAATCTTCAGGACTCTTCTTATGCTCCCCAGCCTGTTTATCTCCCATGGCTCCCCGATGCTGGCTCTGCAACCCGGTGCCAGCGGCCCGGCGCTGCAGGCTCTGGCAGCCGCGCTGCCACGGCCCAAGGCGATTGTGGTGGTATCGGCGCATTGGGAAAGCCACGGACTGCTGGTCAGTGGCAGCGCCGCGCCCGAAACCTGGCATGACTTCGGCGGCTTCCCTCGCGAACTGTTTGCGGTGCAATACCCTGCGCCGGGTGATCCACGACTAGCGAAGGAAATTGTCGAGTTATTGCAGGCTGACGGCCTGACTGCACAGGTCGACAACCAACGGCCCTTCGACCATGGCACCTGGGTGCCACTGTCGCTGATGTACCCGGCAGCGGATATTCCGGTGGTGCAAGTCTCCCTGCCAAGCCGCATGGGTCCGGCTTTTCAAACCCGGGTTGGACATGCCCTCTGCAGTCTGCGCGATCAAGGTGTGCTACTGATCGGCTCCGGCAGCATCACCCATAATCTCGGTGAGCTGGACTGGCGCGCCGGGCCAGAAACCATCACGCCATGGGCGCAAGCCTTTCGCGACTGGGTGGTCGAAAAACTCGCTGCCGGTGACGAAACAGCCTTGCATGACTATCGCCTCCTGGCGCCCCATGCAGTGCGCAGCCACCCCAGCGACGAGCATTTGTTGCCGCTTTACTTTGCGCGAGGGGCCGGCGGTGATTTCAGCGTGGCGCATCAGGGCTTCACCCTCGGCGCCTTGGGCATGGACATCTATCGCTTTGGCTAACACAGGTGCACTGCCTGAAATCCCAGGCAAAAAAAATCCCCGAACCAGTCGGGGATTTTTTATGTGCGATCAATCAGCCCAGGGGCGGATCAATCTTCGCGGTAGCGACGCAGCTTCAACTGCTTGCCGGCAACGCGTGTGTCTTTGAGCTTGGCCAGCAGTTTTTCCAGACCGTCTTCCGGCAGCTCCACCAGGGAGAAGCTGTCACGGACCTGAATGCGACCGATGGCTTCACGTGCCAGGCCACCCTCGTTGAGGATAGCGCCCAGCAGGTTCTTGGCAGCGATACCGTCACGCGCACCCAGCGCAGTACGGCAACGAGCACGGCCTTCAGCCAATGGAACCGGAGCACGACGCTCACGATCACCACGGTCCGGACGGTCGCCGGTACGCTCTGGACGATCACCGCGTGGCGCGTTGTTCGGTACCAGTGGGCGTTCTTTCTCGATCGCTGCCAGGGTCAGGGCCTGACCGTTGGTGGCTTTGCGCAACAACGCTGCAGCCAGGGCACGCGGGGTGCAACCGATATCGGCGGTCAGGCGGTCCAGCAGTTCGCCGTGGGTCGATTCAGCGTCAGCCACCAGTGGCGCCAGGCTGTTGGTCAGTTTCTTGATGCGGGCATCGAGAACGGCCTGGGCATCCGGAAGGCGAACCTCGGCCACTTTCTGGCCGGTGACACGCTCGATGACCTGCAGCATGCGGCGCTCACGCGGCGTTACCAGCAGCAGGGCACGACCTTCGCGACCGGCACGGCCGGTACGGCCGATACGGTGAACATAGGACTCTGGGTCGTACGGCATATCAACGTTGAACACGTGGGTGATACGTGGAACGTCGAGGCCACGGGCGGCAACGTCGGTCGCCACAACGATGTCCAGGCGGCCATCCTTGAGGGAGTCGATCACGCGCTCACGCTGGTTCTGGGCGATGTCACCGTTCAGCGCAGCGGCCTTGTAGCCTTTGGCTTCCAGGGCACTGGCCAGGTCCAGGGTCGCTTGCTTGGTGCGCACGAACATGATCAAGGCGTCGAAGTCTTCGACTTCCAGCAGGCTCAATACAGCCGAGGTCTTCTGGTCAGCGTGAACCAACAGGTGAGCCTGTTCGATCGCGGTAACGGTCTGGGTCTTGGTCTGGATCTTCACGTGTTGCGGATCGCGCAGGTGGCGTTCGGCAATGGCACGGATCGACTGCGGCAGGGTGGCCGAGAACAGTACGGTCTGACGGGTTGGTGGCAGTGCCTTGAAGATGACTTCCAGGTCATCCATGAAGCCCAGCTTCAACATTTCGTCGGCTTCGTCGAGAACCAGGTGGTTCACGGTCGACAGGACTTTCTCGTCGCGACGCAGGTGGTCGCACAGACGGCCCGGGGTGGCGACAACGATCTGTGCGCCGTTACGGATGGCTTTCAGTTGTGGGCCCATAGGCGCGCCGCCGTAAACGGCCACAACGGTTACACCTGGCATTTGCTTGGCGTAGGTTTCGAAAGCGGTTGCTACTTGCAGCGCCAACTCACGGGTTGGCGCCAGGATCAGGGCTTGCGGTTCGCGCTTGGCAGGATCGATGCAGTGCAGGATAGGCAGGGCGAACGCGGCGGTTTTACCGGTACCGGTCTGCGCCTGGCCAATCATGTCCTGGCCGGCCATGATGATCGGGATCGATTGCTGCTGAATAGCCGAAGGTTCTTCGTAGCCAGTCGCGATGACGGCGGCGAGAATGTTCGGATTAAGATTAAAAGCGGCGAAGCCGCCGGTTTCCTGGGTCATGGGTCTGCCTCTAAGTGCATCCGCAAAGACCCATGCTCCAAAGCTGCGCATGCCGTGTTGAGACTCAAGAGTCGCCCTGGCTGCTTTGTCGGCGGGGATTTGCGAAAACGAATGAATGAAAAAGATTCGTCAAGGAAGAGTCCGCTGTGCGGACGTGCAGCCGAAGCTGACTTCGGGGAATTGCGCTACCTAAACGCGGCCCGGTTAAAGGCCGGCGCGCACTATACCGGAAATAGCTGAAAAAGGGAGCTTTTTTTATCGCAAAGCACCGATAAACCGCGCTGCGTCACAGCCTTTGCAGATAACTGCGCCAGGGTCTATTTTGCAAAGGCCCGGCCCTGTTGGTCATCACGCTTAAACGGTTCACCTGTCCAGGCCTGCCCCTTGGTCTGAAACCTTAATCCGCGCCCCGAGGGTCCCCCGATGAATCAAGCCAGCACCAGCCGCGTTACCCGTGAACTCCAGGGCCATGTCCTGTTGCTGGGGCTGGACCGAGTGGCAAAGCGCAATGCTTTCGACCTCGACCTGCTCAACGAACTGAGCATGGCCTATGGCGATTTTGATCGAAACCCTGACGCGCGGGTTGCCGTGGTGTTTGCCCATGGCGACCACTTCACCGCCGGGCTCGACCTGGCCAATGTCAGCGGCGTCATGGCGGGAGGTTGGCAACCGCCCCTGGGCGGCTGCGACCCCTGGGGCGTATTCGCCGGTCCCAGGGTCAATAAACCGGTAATCGTGGCCGCCCATGGCTACTGCCTGACCCTCGGCATCGAGTTGATGCTGGCGGCGGATATCAATCTTTGCGCGAGCAACACGCGTTTTGCGCAGATGGAAGTGCAGCGTGGGATCTTTCCGTTTGGCGGTGCGACATTACGCTTTCATCAGATCGCCGGCTGGGGCAATGCGATGCGCTGGCTGCTGACCGGCGACGAGTTCGACGCCCATGAAGCCCTGCGCCTCGGCCTGGTGCAGGAAGTGATGGCCAGCGAAGACCTGCTGCCCCGCGCCATCGAGCTGGCCAATCGCATCGCACGCCAGGCGCCGCTTGGGGTGCAGGCAACGTTGATGTCGGCGCGATTGGCGCACAAGGAAGGCGAGACCGTGGCGGCCGCCGCGTTGCCGCCGATGGTAGACAAGTTGCTGAACAGCGAAGACGCCAAGGAGGGCGTGCGGGCGATGATCGAGAAGCGGCCTGGGGTGTTCAAGGGTATTTGAGTGGGCAGTGCCGGCCTCATCGGGAGCAAGCCCCCTCCCACAGTTGAAATGCGTTCCAAATGTGGGAGGGGGCTTGCCCTAATGCCAGTCAGTTAAGGACGAACACTGTACCTGTGGCGAGGGAGCTTGCTCCCGCTGGGCCGCGAAGCGGCCCCAAAAATGGGACTGCTGCGCAGTCCAGCGGGAGCAAGCTCCCTCGCCACAGGTTACTTTTTACCCTTTCTACTTCTTAACTGACTGGCATTAGGGCTTGCCCCCGATAGCGCCAGAACAGACGCCTAGGTCGCCGGCCGAATCACCTTGATCAACGCCTGCAACGAATAACCCAGTCGCGGCGCCAAGGCCTCGGCGCGAGCGGACAACGCGTCCAGGTCCAGTTCCTGATCCAGCTCCGAAGGCACCAGCAGGATCACGTTGCCCTCCTTCACCGGCAGTTCCCAGTAATGCCGGTGATACAACCCGCGCAACAACGCCGCGCCCAGCGGCTTGCCATCATCGGTGGCCCACTGGTTGATCACCAGCCAACCGCCGGGATTGAGCTTTTTCTGACAGTTCTCCAGGAACGTCCAGGCCAGGTGACCGACGCCAGGCCCCACGTCGGTGTACAGGTCGACGAAGATCAGGTCGGCCGATTCGGCGCTGTCGAGCAACTCCAGGGCATCGCCGATACGGATATACAGGCGTGGATCATCGTCCAGGCCCAGATATTCAATCGCCAGGCGCGGTACGTCGGGGCGCAGCTCGATGGCTTCGACATCCTCAAGCGCCAGGAACTTGAGGCAGGCCTGGGTCAGCGTGCCGGCGCCAAGGCCAAGGAACAGCGCGCTCTCCGGCTGCTCATGGCACAACGCACCGACCAACATCGCGCGGGTGTAGTCATACTCCAGCCAGCTCGGGTCGGCGGTGAATACGCAGCTTTGCTCGATGGCATCGCCAAATTCGAGAAAACGGTAATCGGCCACTTCCAACACACGGATCATGCCGAAATCATCATGGACTTCGGCCAGCAGGCGCTCGACACGCTCCTCGCTCATCACTACTCCTAACGGGTTGGCTGCGGGGCAAAGTGCGCGATTGTCGGCCAAGCGACGGCAGCAGGTCACGCACTAATTGCTGCTAACATTGACGCCCGAACGTCAACCTACCCAACGAGTGCATGATGAGCCAACCCTGGAGCCCCGACAGCTGGCGTGCCCTGCCGATCCAGCAACAACCCCGGTACCCGGATGCCGCGCACCTGCTGCAAGTGGAGCAGAGCCTGGCCAGTTACCCGCCGCTGGTGTTTGCCGGGGAAGCCCGCGAATTGCGTCGTCAGTTTGCCGAAGTCACCCAGGGTCGCGCCTTCCTGCTGCAAGGCGGTGACTGCGCCGAGAGCTTTGCCGAGTTTTCCGCCGCAAAAATCCGCGACACCTTCAAGGTGCTGCTGCAGATGGCGATCGTCATGACCTTCGCCGCCGGCTGCCCGGTGGTGAAAGTCGGGCGCATGGCCGGCCAGTTCGCCAAGCCGCGCTCGTCCAACGATGAAACCATCGACGGCGTTACCCTGCCCGCCTACCGCGGCGATATCGTCAATGGCATCGGCTTCGACGAAAACAGCCGCGTCCCGGACCCGGACCGCCTGTTGCAGAGCTACCACCAGTCCACCGCCACCCTCAACCTGCTGCGCGCGTTTGCCCAGGGTGGCTTCGCTGACCTGCACCAGGTACACAAGTGGAACCTGGACTTCATCGCCAACTCCGCGCTGGCCGAAAAGTACAGCCAACTGGCCGACCGCATCGACGAGACCCTGGCCTTCATGCGCGCCTGCGGCATGGACGATTCGCCGCAACTGCGCGAGACCAGCTTCTTCACCGCTCACGAAGCGTTGCTGCTCAACTATGAAGAAGCCTTCGTGCGCCGTGACAGCCTGACCAACGACTACTACGACTGCTCGGCCCACATGCTGTGGATTGGCGACCGTACCCGTCAGCTGGATGGCGCCCACGTCGAGTTCCTGCGCGGGGTGAATAATCCGATCGGCGTCAAGGTCGGCCCGAGCATGAACCCGGACGACCTGATCCGCCTGATCGACATCCTCAACCCGGACAACGACCCTGGCCGCCTGAACCTGATTGCACGCATGGGCGCCAATAAGGTCGGCGACCACCTGCCAGACCTGATTCGCGCGGTGCAGCGCGAAGGCAAGCACGTGCTGTGGAGCTGCGACCCGATGCATGGCAACACCATCAAGGCCAGCAGCGGCTACAAGACCCGCGACTTTGCGCAGATCCTCGGCGAAGTGAAGGAGTTCTTCCAGGTGCACCAGGCTGAAGGCAGCTATGCCGGCGGCATTCATATCGAGATGACCGGGCAGAACGTCACCGAGTGCATTGGCGGCGCACGGCCGATCACCGAGGACGGCTTGTCGGACCGCTATCACACCCACTGCGACCCGCGGATGAATGCCGATCAGTCGCTGGAACTGGCGTTTTTGATTGCCGAAACCTTGAAACAGGTTAAACGCTGAAGACGTTGTCGCCTGGACTGATGCCATCGGGGGCAAGCCCCCTCCCACAGGTTGGAATGCATTTCAAAATGTGGGAGGGGGTTTGCCCCCGATGGCGCCCTAAAGACCAGCCTCCAGGCCGAGCATTGCCACCCGTAACCGCGCGGCGCTCGGCCGCTGGCAATTGAGCACGACCTGTTGCAGCCCCAACCAATCGGCCATCTGCCGCAGGTTCAGCGCCAACGCCGACATCCCCTGGTCATCCAGGCCCGGCTCTTCCTCGTGCACCGCATGCACCGCCAGGCAGCCGTTGGCCCGTTCGGCGCGCACATCGACGCGCGCAGCGATCCGCTCGTTGTGCAAAAACGGCAGCACGTAGTAGCCGTACACCCGCTTGTGTTGCGGGGTGTAAATTTCCAGCCGGTAACGGAAATCGAACAGGCGCTCGGTACGGGCACGCTCCCAGATCAACGAATCAAAGGGCGACAGCAAGGCGCTGGCCGGCACGTTGCGTGGCACTTTGGGTGCCGGCAAGCAATACGCCGGCTGCTTCCAGCCTTGCACCTGGCAGTTCAGCAACTGTCCATCCTCGATCAGCTCGGCCAGGCGCTGGCGGCTGTCGACGGGTTCGAGGCGAAAGTAATCGCGCAGGTCTTTTTCAGTGGCCACTCCCAGGGCGGTTGCGCTGTGCAACAACAAGCCCCGCTGGGCCTCGGCTTCGTTCAGGTTGGCTTGAAGGATTTCGGCGGGGAGTACCCGTTCGGGCAAGTCATAGAGGCGTTCAAAGCCACGCCGCCCGGCAACGGTGACCAGGCCGGCCGCGAACAGCCATTCCAACGCGTGCTTCTCGTCGCTCCAATCCCACCAGGGCCCGGCACGCACCTCGCGGGTCGACAAACTGCCCGCGCCCAAGGCGCCCTGCTCTTCAACGGCGCGCAGTACGCGCTGGACAGTGCTCTGCTGCTCACGCCCGAATCGCGCCATTTGCGCGTAGATCCCCTGCCCCCGTTTGGCCCGCTCCATGCGCCAGCGCATCATTGGGTACAGCGCCATGGGCAGCAACGAGGCTTCGTGCCCCCAATATTCGAACAGCGAGCGCTGCCGCCCCTGGCTCCAGGCAGCCTGTTCGAGCATCAAGGGGGAATAACGGCCCAGCCGAGAAAACAGCGGCAGGTAATGGGAGCGCACCACGGCATTGACCGAATCGATCTGCAGCACACCGAGGCGCTCGATCACACGGTTGAGGTGCGCAGCTTTTATCTGTGCCGGCGGCTGGCGCCCGGAAAACCCCTGGGCTGCCAGCGCCATGCGTCGTGCTTGCTTGAGGGAAAAGGACAGGACGGCGGGCATGGGTAGCTCCTCGAATACGCGCGTCCTACCCTACTGCATTCCCGGTTACTTTCGCAGCGGGTCTTCCCAGAAATGCCGATGGATTTCCTGCTCGACATCGATACGGTTAAGACCGATATCCTTGAGCGCGTCGTCGCTCATGCCCGCCAGCATCTGGCGTTCACGATGCAGCGCCTGCCAACGCGAAATCGTATGAAGAAGCCCGGAAAGCGGCCACTTTGCCATCAATTCAACATCTGTTTGACCTTTCATCTTCTCGCCCTCCAGTGGGGATGACGCCAGTGTGTGCCTGGGCTTATGATCAATCCAACGAATGTTTCTTATGAAACACATCTCGGAGATTGATCAATTGTCCACGTACCCCAGCATCGACACCGAAGTGCTGCGCACCTTCGTCGCCATCGCCGATCAGGGTGGTTTTACCCGGGCCGGCGAGTTGGTCAACCGCACCCAGTCGGCGGTGAGCATGCAGATGAAACGCCTGGAAGAGGACGTGCTGCAGCGCAAGCTGTTCGAACGCGATGGCCGTCAGGTGCGGCTGACCCCCGAGGGCCAAGTGTTGCTGGGTTATGCGCGGCGCATCCTGAAATTGCACAGCGAAGTGTTCAACACCCTGCGCGAGCCGCATATGGTGGGCCTGGTGCGCATCGGCACGCCGGACGATTACGTGATGCGCTTCCTGCCAGGCATCCTCAAGCAGTTTTCCAAGGCTTACCCGCTGATCCAGATCGAACTGCACTGCGAGTCGTCAATGGTGCTGATGCAGCGCCGGGACCTGGCATTGACCGTGATCAGCCGCGAGCCCGGCAATGATCTGGGTGAATTCTTGCGCACTGAGCGCATGGTGTGGGCCGCCTCGCCGTGTTTCTGCGTGGACGAGCATGACGCCCTGCCGCTGGCGGTTTCCGGCGACGACTGTGTTTACACGCAGTGGGCCCGGGCGGCGCTGGATGCGGCCGGAAGGGATTATCGCCTGGCCTATCACAGCTCCAACGGCGCGGCGATCCTGGCAGTCGTCAGTGCCGGCCTGGCGGCGATGATCAGCATGGAAAGCCTGGTGCCCCAGGACCTGCGCGTACTCGGTAGCGACGAAGGCTTCCCCCCCTTGCCGTCGATGCACCTGCGCTTGCTGCGCAACCCGCAGATGACGTCGCCCATCACCGAATGCCTGGCCGACTACATCCTCGAAGGCTTCAGACTTTAAAGGTCAGCATCACCGCGCACACCACCAGGAAGCCGCAGAACAGGCCACGCAATACGCGCTCGGGTAGCGCATGAGCGACTTTCACGCCCCAGCTGATACTGAGCAGGCCGCCCACCGCCAACGGCACGCCGATCAGCCAGTCCACTTGGTGGTGCCAGGCGTAGGTGACCAGCGTCACTCCGGTGCTGGGCAGCGCCAACGCAAGGGATAAGCCTTGGGCGACGACCTGGGTGGTGCCGAAAACACTGGTCAGCACCGGCGTGGCCACCACCGCGCCACCCACACCAAACAACCCGCCCATGGCGCCCGACGCTGCGCCGAGTACGCCCAACCAGGGCCAGGAATAGCGCATGTGCGCGGTCGGCGGTGCGTTGCGGGTGAACATGCGCAACAGGTTATAGGCCGCCAGCACCACCAAAAACACGATAAACCCAATCCGCATCGCCCCGGCATCCAGGCCTACCGCCCAGATCGATCCTAGCCAGGCAAAGCTGAAGCCCATCACACCCAGCGGCAAGGCGTGGCGCAGCTCGATGCGGTTGCGCTGGTGATAGCGCCACAGGGCCAGCATCACGTTGGGGACTACCATGACCAGCGCAGTGCCTTGGGCGATCTGCTGGTCCAGGCCGAACAGCACCCCCAGCACGGGGATGGCAATCAGCCCGCCTCCAATGCCAAACAAGCCGCCCACTGTGCCAAGGGCCGCACCCAATACCAGATACATCGCTAAATCCAACACCGCTCGCTACTCCGTCATCCCAAGCCTTGCATGCTACGCAGTCGGCCCTGGTACGGAAACGCACAGCAACGCACAATGGTTGTGCCAACTTCGCATAAGCATGAGCCGATGAATCCCAATACCCTCACCGACCAACTGGGCCTGTTTCTCGATGTACTCGAAACCGGCAGCTTTTCCGCCGCTGCACGCCGCCATCCGCTGACCCCCTCGGCCGTGGCGCGGCGTATCGACAGCCTGGAAAACTCAGTCGGCAGCCGCCTGTTCCAGCGCAGCACCCATGCCGTGGTGCCCACCCCGGCTGGCCTGGCCTTTGC
The DNA here is from genome assembly GCF_003852275.1 of Pseudomonas sp. R4-39-08. Classification (NCBI taxonomy): domain Bacteria; kingdom Pseudomonadati; phylum Pseudomonadota; class Gammaproteobacteria; order Pseudomonadales; family Pseudomonadaceae; genus Pseudomonas; species Pseudomonas sp. R4-39-08. The sequence goes on along the minus strand of NZ_CP027733.1, from coordinate 1,791,494 downwards.
CGAGCGGGCGCGACGGATTGTGAGTGAATTGCAACTGGCGCGCGCCGAAGCCGTGTCGTTGAGCCATGCGCCGGAAGGCCTGATCCGCATGGATGCACCGGCGGCTTTCGGGCGACGGCACTTGGCGCCGGTGATTGCAGATTTCCTGAAGGTGTACCCTGGACTGGATGTGCACCTGCATTTGATCGACAGCTTTGTTGATATGCAGGGTGCGCATTTGGGCAAGGTCGACCTGGTACTGCGCGCCGGGCATATTGCCGACACCCGACTGATCGCCACGCCGCTCGCCAGTATTGTGCGCATCGCCTGCGCCAGTCCGGGCTACCTGAAAAGCCGCGGTACGCCGACGCACCCGCGGGAGCTGAGCGAACTTGACGGCCTGGATTGGGACGGTCTGGCGCCGATGTTCGCCTGGCGCTTCGAATTGGACGGGCGCCGCGCCATCTACCGCCCTCGCCGTATCCGTATGAGTGCCAACAATGCCGAAGCTCTGCTCAGCGGCGCCCTGGCGGGGTTGGGTATTGCACACCTGCCGACATGGCTGGCCAGCGAATACCTGGTGCGCGGTGAACTCTTGCCCCTGTTTTGTGAAAACGGCTTGCCCAGCCCGGAAACCACCGGCATTTACGCGCTACGCCTGGAACAACAACCCAATGCGCGCAGCCGATTGCTGCTGGAATACCTGAAGTCCCGTTTCAGCCCGGTGCCACCCTGGGATCTGGCCCTGCGAAGCACCATGGTCTGACCGTCCGGGTAGAATTATCTGGTGCATTAAAGATTTGCCCGCTAGATTCCAGCCCATACAGGCTTTTTTCGAGGCACCGCCATGAGCAAGAATCCCACACCCTGCGAATCCTTGATGCTGGATAACCAGCTATGTTTCGCGTTGCATTCCACCTCGCTGCTGATGACCAAGGTCTACAAGCCTCTCCTCCAGGCGCTCGGCCTGACCTATCCGCAGTACCTGGCCATGATGGTGCTGTGGGAAGAAGATGGTTTGACCGTCGGTGAAATCAGCAATCGCCTGCTCACCGACCCCGGCTCCCTGACCCCGCTGCTCAAGCGCCTTGAAGCCGAAGGCCTGTTGAGCCGCACCCGCAGCCGCGAAGACGAACGCGTGGTGGTAGTGGAGTTGACTGACGCCGGGCGGGCGCTGCAGGACCGGGCGATGGGCATTCCCCAGTGCATCCTGGGGGCCAGCGGGCTGGAACTGGAACAATTACGCAAGCTGCAGGCCGATTTGGTTGCTTTGCGCAGCAACCTGCAGAACGCAATCTAAAGACGCAACTGAACATGTGGGAGGGGGCTTGCTCCCGATAGCGGTAGGCCATATACGCATTGAGTGGCTGGCCCACCGCCATCGGGAGCAAGCCCCCTCCCACATTGTTTTCCCATCGCCCAAAAATATTTATAAAATTATCTTGCGCGCTAAACATTAGCGCTATACATTCACCTCACCAACTACTTAGCGCACAAACATTTAGCGCTAACAACACAGAGGACGACACCATGCAAACGCTCTATACCGCAGTAGCCACCGCCACCGGCGGCCGTGATGGTCGCGCTGTCTCCAGCGACAACATCCTCGACGTCAAACTCTCCACCCCCAAGGAATTGGGCGGCGCTGGCGGCCAGGCCACCAACCCTGAACAGCTGTTCGCTGCCGGCTACTCGGCCTGCTTTATCGGCGCGCTGAAATTCGTCGCCAGCCAGACCAAACGCAAGATCCCGGATGACGCTTCGATCACCGCCCATGTCGGCATTGGCCAGATCCCCGGTGGCTTCGGCCTGGACATCGACCTGCACATCAGCCTGCCAGGCCTGGCGCAAGACGATGCGCAAAGCCTGGTCGACGCCGCCCACAAGGTCTGCCCGTACTCCAACGCCACTCGCGGCAACGTTGATGTGCGCCTGCACGTAACCGTTTAACCACGCGCCCAGATCGGAGAAAACCATGAACACCTTTGCTAAAGCGCTCACCGGCAGCCTGCTTGCCCTGTCCATCAGCACCGCCTTCGCCGCTAGCGGTGATGTGGAGCACAGTACCCAGGGTTTCCTGGATGCGCTGAACGCCGGCACCGGCAAGCCCATCGAGCAATTGACGCCCCAACAGGCCCGTGCGGTGCTGACAGGTGCCCAGGCCGGGGTGAAGTTGAGCCTGCCCAAGGCAGACGTGAGCCAGAAGACCATTCAGGTCGACGGCCAGCCGCTGGACCTGACCATTGTGCGTCCAGCCGGGGTCAAGGGTACTTTGCCGGTGTTCATGTTCTTCCACGGCGGTGGCTGGGTGCTGGGGGATTACCCCACCCATGAACGCCTGGTGCGGGACCTGGTGGTGGGTTCGGGGGCAGTGGCGGTGTTCGTCAACTACACGCCGTCACCAGAAGCGCGTTATCCGGTGGCGATCAACCAAGCGTATGGCGCAACAAAATGGGTGGCCGAGCACGGTAAAGAGATCAACGTCGATGGCAAGCGCCTGGCAGTCGCGGGCAACAGCGTCGGCGGCAACATGGCAGCGGTGGTCAGCCTGATGGCCAAGGACAAGGGTACGCCGGCGATCAAGTTTCAGCTGCTGCTGTGGCCGGTGACCGATGCCAACTTCGACACGGGCTCCTACAACCAGTACGCCGAGGGGCACTTCCTCACCCGGAACATGATGAAATGGTTCTGGGACAATTACACCACCGACGCCAACCAGCGCGCCGAGATCTACGCATCGCCACTACGAGCCACCCCTGATCAACTCAAGGGGTTGCCACCTGCGATGGTGCAAACCGCTGGCGCCGATGTACTGCGTGACGAGGGGGAAGCCTACGCCCGCAAGCTGGATCAGGCCGGCGTGCCGGTGACTGCCGTACGCTACAACGGCATGATCCACGACTACGGTTTGCTGAACGTGGTCAGCCAGGTACCGGCGGTGCGCTCGGCATTGCTGCAAGCGTCGGACGAACTCAAGCAACACCTGAAGTAAACCCCGCAGGCACAAAAAAGCCCGACGCATGGTCGGGCTTTTCCGTTCGTAAGGCAGGGCCAGAATTACTTCTTGGCGCGACCTTTGTACGAACCACCTTCGCGGGTGTCGATCTCGATCAGGTCGTCGATTTCGATGAAATCGGCTACTTGCAGCTCGGTACCGTTGCTCAGTTTGGCAGGCTTCATCACCTTGCCGGAAGTGTCGCCACGAGCGGAACCTTCGGTGTAGGCCACTTTACGCACGATGGTGGTCGGCAGCTCTACGGAAACCAGGCGCTCTTCGAAGAAGATCGCTTCGCAGACGTCTTCCATGCCTTCTTCGATGAACGGCAGAACGGCTTCGATATCTTCAGCGTTCAGCTCGTACATGGTGTAGTCGGTGGTGTCCATGAACGTGTAGGTGTCGCCGCTGATGAAGGACAGGGTCGCTTCCTTGCGGTCGAGGATCACGTCGTCCAGTTTGTCATCGGCGCTGTAGACGATCTCGGTCTTGTAACCGGTCAGCAGGTTCTTCAGCTTGGTCTTCATGATGGCGCTGTTACGACCAGACTTGGTGAACTCAGCTTTCTGAACCAGCCAAGGGTCGTTTTCGAGACGGATCACTGTACCGGGTTTCAGTTCTTTACCAGTTTTCATTGCATATATCCGAAATTTGGATGGGATTTACAAAAATCAAGGTGGCGTATCATATCCAACTTTCATAAAACTGTACCAGCGCCGTCGCAAGATCGGCCTGCAAGCCCTGTTCCAGACACCAGTCTTGCGCATGCCGGCTGAGCTCCGGCCAGTGTTCCAGCAGCATTTTCCAGGATTGGGCCATATCCGCCTCGGTGTTCCAGGCTTGCCAGAGTGCAACCAGCGCCGCCTTGGCCGCGGGCGACAACGCGGCGGTGTACAGCTCGAGGAACGCATCGAGCTTGTCGAGGTGGATGTCTTCGTCCTGACGATAGATGTGCCACAGCAACGGGCGCCCGGCCCACTGGGCGCGCACGAACGAATCTTCGCCGCGCACGGCATTGATGTCACAGCACCACAGCAACAGGTCGTACTGCGCCTGGCGCACGAACGGCAGCACCTGCACAGTCAAGGCTCCGCGCTGATGCACAGCCCCCGCCGCCAACCCCTCCTCGCCCAGCCAGCGCTGCACGTCACCCAGGATGCGCCCTTCCGGCACCAACAGATGAGTGGCACGCCCGTCCGTCGACAATGCGTCCAGCCAACTGCCGAGCCCGGCGTTTTCATAGGCGAACAGTGAGATCAGGCGCGCATCGGCTAGCGGAAATACGCCCAGGCTTTGCAGGAATTGTCGCTGCGCATCGGCATCCTGCTGAAAAGCCTGACGCTGTTGCAGCAGCCCCGCCTCACGCAACAGCCCGCCGGTGCCCGGACGAAAGCCCGGGAAAAAGAAGTACTTCTGCACACCCTTGAACTTCACCGACGGCAGGCGGTGACAGCCCACCACCCAGTCCTCGGCGCTGAGGTAATCCAGGTTCATCCACAACGGCGTGCGTTCACGCGCGGCCATGGCTTCCATATAGTCAGGCGGCAGCTGGCAAGCGAACGCGGCAATCACCACATCGGCCGCAGGCGTTGTCGACCAGTCAAACGGCCAGTGGCGCACATCCACACCCGCTTGCCATTGCTGCGCCAGGTTTACATCGATCTGTGGGCACATGCGCTCGAAGGCGCGCAGGTCATCGACCCACAGGCGCACATCGCACGCGTGCTCCGCGACCAATTGGCGGGCCAGGCGCCAGGTCACGCCGATGTCGCCGTAGTTATCGACGACGCTGCAAAAAATATCCCAGCGGGCTTTCATTCCGGGCTCCACGGCTCAAAGGCTCGATTGTCCGCATAAATGCGCCGATGCAGAAGGCTTGATCGCGATTATTCTGCGCAGTGGCTGTGCGACAATCGCTGCCACGCCGTCAATGCCTGCCAGGAGGCCACCATGTCTGACCGTCCGCTGTCGCTGTTCAAGCTGTGTATCGCCATTGCCGCAGGCGTGTGGCTGGGGTTTATCGCCATCGCGCTGACCAGCTGGCTGGCATCGCGCTACCTGTTCCCGCAAAGCCTCGCACCCGTGGCCCAGGCGGTGCAGCAACTGGGTAAGCCGACCGTGGTCGCGCCGGAGCCGCCGAACCGTATGTTCGAGCAGTACCAGCAGAACCTGCAAAAACAGGAGCAGCAACAAGCCCTGGACCAGGCCCGAAGCAATGCGCGCAACCTGGCCAACCCCAAATGCCAGTTCTGGCTGCAACAGGATCAGAACGCTCCAAATGAAAAATCCAAAGCCAATGTCCTGCAATTCTGCGATTAGAGATCATGAATAAACACGCCGTCCTCCAGCTGATCCTGGAAAAACTCTGCGCCGACCTCGACATCGCCCAGCGCGCCGCGCAAACCGCCTACGAGACAGCGACACACGAGGAGAACATCGCAGAAAACAAGTACGACACTTTGGGGCTGGAGGCTTCGTATCTGGCGGCCGGCCAGGCCAAGCGGGTCGAAGAGATCAAGCAGTCACTGGCGCTGTGCCAGAACCTGCAGGTGCGTGCGTACGATGACCATCGCGGGATCGAAGTGGGTACGCTGCTGGGCCTGGAAGACGAGAACGGTCGCCAGCAATGGCTGTTCCTGGCGCCGGATGCCGCGGGCTTGAAGGTTGAAGTGGTCGGCCAGCCGGTAACCGTCATCACCCCGCGCTCGCCCTTGGGCAAAAGCCTGCTGGGCAAGCGTGTCGAGGATGAGGTAGAGATTCTGGTGGCGGGCGCCCGGCAACAGTTCACGGTTACCGAGGCCAAATGAAGCGCGGTGGCGAGGGCGTTGGCGCCCTCGCCACACGGATCAGTGAACCGGCAATTCAACGCCGTCGAACAGTTCTTCGAGTTCCTGCTTGTTGTGGCACTGGATCGCCTTGGCCATCACTTCGCGGGTCAGGTGCGGGGCGAATTTCTCGATGAAATCGCACATGAAACCGCGCAGGAAGGTGCCACGGCGGAAGCCGATCTTGGTCACGCTGGACTCGAACAGCTCGCTGGCATCGAGCACCACCAGGTCTTTATCGAGCTGGGTGTCGACCGCCATCTTGGCCACGATGCCCACGCCCAGGCCCAGGCGCACGTAAGTCTTGATCACGTCGGCGTCGGCTGCGGTGAACACCACCTTCGGCGTAAGGCCACGGTGGCTGAAGGCCTCATCGAGCTTCGAACGACCGGTGAAACCAAACACGTAGGTGACGATGGGGTATTCCGCCAGGGCTTCCAGGGTCAGCTTCGACAACTTGGCCAGTGGGTGCCCCTGGGGCACGACCACGCAACGGTTCCAGCGGTAGCACGGCATCATCACCAAATCACCGAACAGCTCCAGAGCTTCGGTGGCGATCGCGAAATCGACGGTGCCATCAGCGGCCATCTCGGCGATCTGCATCGGCGAGCCCTGGTGCATGTGCAACGCCACGTCCGGGTATTGCTTGATGAAATCACGGATCACCGGCGGCAAGGCGTAGCGTGCCTGGGTGTGGGTGGTGGCAATCGACAGGGTGCCCTTCTTCTCGTTGGAGAATTCCTGGGCGATCTGCTTGATGCTTTCGACTTTGCGCAGGATCTCACCGGCGGTGGTGATGATGCGCTCGCCGGCCGGGGTGACGCGGGTCAGATGCTTGCCGCTGCGCGCGAACACTTCAACGCCCAGCTCGTCTTCGAGCAGGCGGATCTGCTTGCTGATACCGGGTTGCGACGTGTAAAGGCTTTGAGCGGTAGCGGAAACGTTGAGGTCGTGGTGCGCCACTTCCCAGATGTAGCGCAGTTGTTGAAGCTTCATATGAATCCCTCAAAGCAGATAGACGCCACGGGTATCAGCGACGGTATATAACTATATTAAAGGTAAGATATATAAATCTAGAACTTTTTATCGTTTTTTTACCGATCCATATCATCGCTGCGTCGACGTTGCAGCGACGGCACCAGGTAAACCGGCACGCTCGCCAGCTGCAGCAACCGTGCGGCGGTACGCCCAAGCGGTGTCGCCGCCGCGCTGGCTTGGCTATGACTCCCTACGATCAACAGGTCCACGGAAAGTTTATGCAGTTGGTCGAGAATCACCTCGCAAGGGTCGCCCTGGATCACCCGCACCGAACGAATCAACTCCAGGTCCTGCTCCCCGTCCCCCAACTCCTCGCGAAAGCTGTCGAGCACCCGCTGCTCGATCGTTGCCATGACCGTGCTCAGCCCCTGGCTCTGCCATTCGCTGAGCGCCTTTTCATCAAGGTAGCTCTGCAACACCGACTCTGCGAACAACCCGATGGGCTCCACCACATGAATCACATACAAATCTGCCTTGAACGTTCGCGCCAACGCCAGGGCATGTTGCATGACGTACGGCGCATACAGGCCAAGATCCGTGGCGTACAGTATCGAACGAATCATAGAACCCCCTGGACTGCCAGGATGGCGGAGATTAAATCAGCTTAGCAGCGCCCAGGGGGTACGACTCAGCGCTCGCCCTGGATTTTCAACTCATTACTGATGCCGTGCGGCACATGCCCGGTGGCCACGACCTGCCTGGCTCTTTCGCAATGGCCGGCCTGGTCATCGAAGAACACATCGGCGGCGAATGCTTCCAGGAACGCGGATTTATCCAGGCCACCCAGGAACAGCGATTCATCCAGGCGGATATCCCATTCGCGCAACGTACGAATGACCCGCTCGTGGGACGGCGCCGAGCGCGCGGTGACCAGTGCGGTGCGAATCGGGCAGGCCTCGTCGGCGAACTCACGCTGCAACAGGTTGAGTGCCGCGAGAAAACCCTTGAACGGGCCACCGTGCAAGGGCTGGCGCGCCGACTCGCGCTCGCTGGCCTGGAATGCTTCCAACCCGCCAGCCTGGTAGACGCGCTCGGACTCGTCGGAAAACAGCACCGCATCACCATCGAAGGCGATGCGCAATTCCTCGCTCGACGCCCGACGCGCACCACCGGACAAGATAGTCGCCGCCGCAAAACCGGCGTCGAGGGCACTGCGCACATCCTCGGCATGGGTAGACAGAAACAGATGGCAACCAAAGGCGGCCAGATACGGATAGGGACTACGCCCTCCGACGAAAGCGGCGCGGGAAATATCCAGACCGTAATGCTGGATCGAGTTGAACACTCGCAAGCCGGTATCGGCGCTGTTGCGTGACACCAAGACCACCTCGACACGGGCACGCCCGAGGCTGGCGTTGAGGCTCAGCAATTTCTTGACCAGCGGAAAGGCATCGCCGGGTTCGAGGATTTCCTCCTCGTGCTCGATCTGGTATTGGCGATAGGGCTCAACCCCTTCGGCGAGGTACACCTTGTGGCTCTCGCTCAAGTCGAACAAGGCCCGCGATGAAATCGCCAGCACCAGTTTGTCGCTCAATCCTGTCGCCATGTGCTTGCCCCCGAATCAGCGAGTGTGCCGATCAATAAAACTCAAGGCCTGGTAAAGCGCCTGCATGCGCGGCAATTCGCAGCCGGCCGCTTTGGCGGCAGCCAGCGGTCGGGCGTAGATGGCCTCCAGTTCCAGCGGGCGCTTGTGCGCGTGATCGTGGTACATGCTGGGCAAGTAGTCATCCATGGTTTCGGTCATGGCGAACATCTGCTCGGCGTAACTTGCCGCAATGTCATGGCCGCAGGCGCCAGCGCCCTGTACCACTTCGGCCATCAGCGCTTGAATCAGCGCGCGGCTGGACTCATCCGCCATCAGCGCGCGGGTCCCCGTGCCCAGCAAGACAGAGAGGCCGTTGAACGGCACGTTCCACACCAACTTATGCCAGCGCGCCAGATGCACGCTGGCCATGGCCTGGGATTCGATGCCCGCTTGATGAAACAGAGCGGCCCCCTCTTCGACAATCGCTTGCTGGCGCGCTTGATCGTTGGCTGCCATGCCACTGTGATAGCCCAGATTGACCCGCCCGAGCGCTTGATGCTCGACGACGCCCGGCGCAGCGCGATGCACGCCGATGTAGCACAGGCCACCCAGCAAATGCAGCGACGACGGCAGGTGCGCGCGCAGGCTGTCTTCCACATCCAGTCCGTTTTGCAGCAGCACCACCTTGGCGTCCGGCGCCGCAACCTGGGCGAGGGTCGGCGCCAGCTCGGGGTTGCCAGTGGATTTGGTCCCCACCAACAACCAATCGCACGGCGGCATATCGGCAGGGCTGGCATACGCTTGCACCGGGTGCAGGTGCAGGTTGCCATGCACGCTACTGTTGACGCGCAGGCCGTGCTCGCGGACCGCCGCGTATTCGCTGCGCAGCAGGAAATGCACATCGAACCCGGCACGCGCCAGCATCAGGCCGTAGAAACCGCCAATGGCACCGGTGCCAATGATGCCAATGCGTGGCGAAGGGTGTGCAAGTGCGGTCATGGCAAATCCTCTGGTGTGCGGGTGAGCGCCTGGTTTATCGCGTCGACAAGGTCAGGCGGTGTAAGACGCGTCTGTAATTGCCCAAGAAATTGACCCTCGCACACGAGGAACAACGCGGGCAAATGAAAGATCTGGTAACGTTCGACCGCGCCGCCGTTGTGCCCGGCATCCACCCAGCACAGCCGGTCCACCGGCAAGCGCCAGCCCGGCAACTGCTGGCGCGCCCAGCGGCAACTCGAACAACCGACACTGGTAAACACGATCAGCGAACACCCTGGCAACCCCAGCAATTGCTGGTCGATATCCAGGTCGGTCAATTCCAGTTGCTTCACTATACTGCTGCCACTGCCGTCCATTGGACGGTGTTCGGAGTCCGTGTACATGGGTCGTTTTCTACCTCACCCTGATGATGTCGCTGTCGAGTTGATCCAACGTCCCTCTCCTGCCCTGCCCTCCCAACGCCTGCGCACTATCGGCCGTGGTGGCATTGCCTGCAACTGGCCGCGTGCCTGGCGCCCTGGCACGGCGGTCGACCTGCATATCCCCTCACTGGGCGCCAGCGCCCGCTATCCAGGCTATGTCGCGTGGTGCCGCAGGGTGGAGGCCGGCTATCGCATCGGCATCTGTTTTGCCGACGAACATGCACTGTTCGGCGCACGAATGGGTGAGCAAGTGTGCCAGATCGAACGCTACTGCCGCCTGCACGACGCCGCCGAGCCCACGCCCCAGCAACTCGAAGCCTTGGCTCGCGACTGGGTATCGCGCCACGCCAATGAGTTCTCCCATGAGACGGTTGTGCAGCCAGTGCTGGATTAAAGCGGGCTTTGCCCATTGTCGCGGGCCCGTGTTACGCGCTAAGGTTCCTCCCCCCTGCATCCAAATCATGCTGTGCTCCGCCGCACGGGGATGGCTGGCGGCCGGCACCCGTGACCCTGACGAGTAACACGATGGCTGATTTACCGATCAATGACCTTAACGTTGAATCCAACGAGACCCTGATCACGCCCGATCAGCTCAAGCGCGAAATTCCCCTGAGCGACGCTGCCCTGCAGACCGTCACCAAGGGCCGCGAAGTCATCCGTGACATTCTCGACGGCACCGACCACCGCCTCTTCGTCGTGATCGGGCCTTGCTCGATCCACGACCTCAAGGCGGCCCACGAGTACGCCGAACGCCTCAAGGTGCTGGCAGCGGAAGTGTCCGACACCTTGTACCTGGTGATGCGCGTGTATTTCGAGAAGCCGCGTACAACGGTTGGCTGGAAAGGCTTGATCAACGACCCGTACCTGGACGACTCGTTCAAGATCCAGGACGGCTTGCACATCGGTCGTCAACTGCTGCTGGACCTGGCGGAAATGGGCCTGCCCACCGCTACCGAAGCGCTGGACCCGATTTCCCCGCAGTACCTGCAGGACCTGATCAGCTGGTCGGCCATCGGCGCCCGCACCACCGAGTCCCAGACGCACCGCGAAATGGCTTCCGGCCTGTCCTCGGCCGTGGGCTTCAAGAATGGCACCGACGGCGGCCTGACGGTGGCGATCAACGCGCTGCAATCGGTCTCCAGCCCTCACCGCTTCCTGGGCATCAACCAGGAAGGCGGCGTGTCCATCGTCACGACCAAGGGCAATGCCTACGGGCACGTGGTACTGCGCGGCGGCAACGGCAAGCCCAACTATGACTCGGTCAGCGTCGCACTGTGCGAACAGGCGCTGAACAAGGCCGGGATCAAGCCCAACATCATGGTTGATTGCAGCCACGCCAACTCCAACAAGGACCCGGCCCTGCAGCCGCTGGTGATGGAAAACGTCGCCAACCAGATCCTCGAAGGCAATCAGTCGATCATCGGCTTGATGGTTGAGAGCCACCTGAACTGGGGTTGCCAGGCCATTCCAAAAGACCTGGCCGACTTGCAGTACGGGGTGTCGATCACCGATGCGTGCATCGACTGGGCCGCTACCGAGAACACCCTGCGCAGCATGCACGCCAAGCTCAAGGACGTATTGCCCAATCGCAAACGCACCTGAAGCTGAATCAGGCACACACAAAAACGCCGGGCTAAACCCGGCGTTTTTTTTATGGCTGCTCGTTCAGAGCTTTGCGGCATGGCGCTGGTTGCGCTCCATGTAGCGTTCCACATAAGAGCAGGACGGGATGACCGTGTAGCCTGACTCTTCGGCGAACTTCAACGCCTCTTCAGTCAACGCGGCCGCAATGCCACGCCCACGCAACGCGTTGGGCACAAACGTACGATAGATATCCAGGGTCTGTTTCCCGAGGTCCATGTAGGTCAGATAGGCACGATGACCGTCCACATTGGTCTCGAACTGATGACCAGCCTGGTCATGGTGGATGGACAACGCCTCGCTCATCACTACTCCTCGCGGGTCTTGAATATTGACCCTACCTTACCGATGTTTTTCCGGCGAAGGAACATCTACGCCACCCCGTGCCGGTTTCGACAACGAGAAAACCCTGAGCGCTCACACCTGCACGTAGGGAATAGTAGGCACCAATCCAGCAATTGCTCAAGGCACACTCGTCATCCCCTGCCACAGGTGGAATATTAGAAAGGGCCTCGATCACCCGGTGATCGAACGCCTGAACATTGCCGGCAGTTGAAGCGTGAGACGAACTGGCGCCGTTAAAGTCACCTCTAGATAAGCGAAAGATGCCCGGTGCGAGACAACCCGCCGCAACGAAAGTGCCGGCTTGGATATATAAAATTTCATCTATTTACACCGCTCGACGCATGCGGGCCGGCCCTTTCAGCCTGGATCCAATCTTCGACAGAATGAAAAAATCTGGCGGGTTTTTATACAAACCTTCAAAAGATTAGCCAAAATAGATTCGGTGCAAGAATTTTTTTTGCTTCTTGCGCTACGTCAGTTTACTTACTACAAGTAATGGGTAGTATGTACGCCGGCTATTAGCTCACTCTGAGACAGTAGCCATCTAATAGAAAGTCCTTGAAGGGGAACACGATGAACAACGTTCTGAAATTCTCTGCTCTGGCTCTGGCCGCAGTTCTGGCTACCGGTTGCAGCAGCGTCTCCAAAGAAACCGAAGCTCGTCTGACTGCAACGGAAGACGCAGCAGCTCGCTCCCAGGCTCGTGCAGACGAAGCCTACCGTAAAGCTGATGAAGCGCTGGCTGCTGCTCAAAAAGCACAACAGACTGCTGACGAAGCTAACGAGCGCGCTCTGCGCATGCTTGAAAAAGCAAGCCGCAAGTAATAATCCCTCGGGGTTGTTATCAAGCCGATCCATTTATGGGTCGGCTTTTTTTTACCTGAAATCCGCTGCGCCAGGCAGCAGGAGCGGGCTTGGGGTAATGCCGGTCAGTAAAGCGAAAGAGGGTCACTGTAGGAGCGAGCTTGCTCGCGAAAAACGTCTAGGCAACACGTTCATTCTGGATAAACGCGGTGGCCCTGAGTTCTTCGCGAGCAAGCTCGCTCCTACAAAAGCCTTAACTGACTGGCATTAGGGCTTGGGGCGTCTATTGAAAATCAACTGGCGCGCTGGAAGCGATCGGAGCGACGCCAGGCACACCGATTTCCGTCGGCAAACCATCCTCCGCCGCCACCACATCACGCACCTGATCCCAACTCACCCGCAGGCTATTGGCCAGGTCCTCACGCTTGAGCAAGGCATTGATCACCGCCGTGTGCTTGTCGACCACCGACGGCGTGCCATCGTCGTTCAACGGCGTATGAGCTTCGAGGTAGACCTTGCCGCCGGCGCTGCCGAACTTATAGGCGTCGTTGATGATGCGTACCGAGGTGCCGACCGGCACCATGCTGGCCATTTCCAATACGTTGTTGTTGAACATACGGAAGCAACCGTGGCTGGTACGCGTGCCGATACCAAATTTCATGTTTGAGCCATGAATCAGATAACCCGGCGTGCCCAGGGTGAACTTGAACGGGCCCAACGGGTTGTCGGGGCCGGCAGGCACCACGTTGGGCAGCGGGTCACCGTTGGCGGCGTGTTCGGCCTTGATCGAAGCGGGCGGTGTCCAGGTAGGGTTCGGCGTCTTCGCGATGATGCTGGTATGGGCAATGGGCGATCCCCAGCCTTCACGACCAATCCCCAACGGAAAGGTGTAGACCACGTTCTGGCCCTTGGGGTAGTAGTAGAGCCGATACTCCGCAAGGTTGATCACAATGCCTTCGCGCGGGCCCGGCGGCAGGATGAAACGCGTCGGCAGCACGATGTCCGTCCCCGCGCCCGGCAGCCAGGCATCGACGCCCGGGTTGGCCGCGACCATTTCCGAATACCCCAGGTCATACGTAGTGCCCAGGTCGGCAAACGTATCTTCGTATTTGGCCTTGATCACCTGGACCTGGCCGACGATGTCCTCACCAGGGGGCGGCAACGGCAACTGCAAGGCTTGCGCCGCGCCGGCCGCACAGAGCGCAGCAAGAGACAGGCAACAGGTAACGACGGAGAGGCGCGACAACATCCGGAAAATCCTTCGCAGACGACGGTAGGAAAAAACTGATTGTATACGTGAAGCGAGCGCCTGGCATCAAGCCGGCCGCGCTAGAGCTCGAAGCGCAGCTCTGGCCAGATCGGCGGTGTACCGCGCTTTTGCGACTCGAGAATCGCCCTGCACAACGGGCACAGCCGCTGGTCCTGGAAGATCGAACGATCCACCGAAGACCAGAGCGGTTGCGCCGGCAGTAAGGTGCCGCAGAGCGTGCGGTCAATCGAGCCGCCCAACTCCAGTTGACGCGCCACCAGATGCACCCGGACTTCCTGGCAGGCGAACAGATCCAGCTGTTCGTCCGGCTCGATCAGTTGGTAATTAAACAGGGACCAGGCAGGACGCGACATCAGGGGCTCCAAATCGGGGGGGCGCCACCTTAGCCGAAAGCCTGCCGGTAGAAAAGCGTCATAACAGCGGTTTTAGCGTTGGCCAGACATTTTCCAGCAACTTGCCCTGGGCCGGGACTGCCGGGTGCAGGCCGTCCGCTTGCATCAGGTCGGGATGTCCACCCACCCCCTCCAGGAAAAACGGCACCAGCGGCACCTTTTTTTCCTCTGCTACTTCGCCGAATACCTTGGCGAACGCTTCGACGTAACGCTTGCCATAGTTGGGTGGAATCTGCATGCCCAGCAGCAGCACCTTGGCACCGCTGTCCTGGGACGCCTGAATCATCGAAGCAAGATTTTGTTTCAATTGCGCCGGCGGCTGACCACGCAGCCCATCGTTGCCGCCCAACTCGATCACCACCACACCCGGTTTATGCGCTGCAAGCGCCGCAGGCAACCGCGCGAGGCCTCCGGCACTGGTGTCGCCACTGATCGAAGCATTCACCACTTTATCGTCAAAACCCTCCTGCTTGAGCCGTTGCTCCAGCAGGGCAACCCACCCTTTGCGGGTATCCAGGCCGAAACCGGCACTGATACTATCGCCAACGATCAGGACTGTACCCGCCGCTGCGTTCTGGGCCATGCACATCAAGGCCAGGCCAGCACTCAAAAACCACATTCGCATCGGATTCTCCATGGGCGCAAGCATTCTCACCGCGCGAAACCTCAGCAAAGTGGTTCCCAGCGCGGAAGGTGAACTGACTATCCTGCACGAACTGAGCCTGGAACTGAACAAGGGCGATAGCCTGGCTATCGTCGGCAGCTCCGGTTCCGGCAAATCCACCCTCCTCGGCCTGCTGGCCGGCCTTGACCTGCCCAGCGGCGGTGAAGTCACCCTGGCCGGTCAAGCGTTGAGCAGCCTCGACGAAGACCAGCGCGCGCGGATCCGTGCCGAACACGTGGGCTTCGTGTTCCAGTCCTTTCAGTTGCTCGACAGCCTCAATGCGCTGGAAAACGTCATGCTGCCACTGGAACTCGACGGCCGCAAAGATGCCCGCGAGCGCGCCACGCACCTGCTGGAGCGCGTCGGCCTTGGCAAGCGCCTGACCCATTCGCCGCGCCAGCTGTCCGGCGGCGAGCAGCAACGTGTGGCGATTGCCCGCGCGTTTGCCGCCGAGCCGGACGTACTGTTTGCCGACGAGCCCACCGGCAACCTCGACAGCCACACCGGCGAGCGCATCAGCGACCTGCTGTTCGAACTCAATAAAGAGAGCGGCACGACCTTGGTACTGGTCACCCATGACGAGCGCCTGGCCCATCGTTGCCGACGCCTGATCCGCCTTGAAGCCGGCCTGATGGTCGCGCCCCTGGAGCCTTGATGGCACGCCTGCCGTTGTTACGTCTGTTCAGCCTTGCCATGCGCCAATTACTGCGCGATGCCCGCGCCGGTGAACTGCGTGTATTGTTCTTCGCGCTGCTGGTGGCCGTGTCCGCCAGCACCGCTATCGGGTATTTCGGCGCGCGCCTCAACGGCGCCATGCTGCTGCGCGCCACCGAGTTCCTGGGCGCGGACCTGATACTCGAAGGCAGCTCGCCGGCCCGCCCCGAGCAGGTCAGGTCCGGCACCGAGCTGGGCCTGGATCATGCGCGCATCGTCGAATTTTCCAGCGTTATCGCCGCGGATAACGGCATCCAGCTCTCCAGTATCAAGGCGGTCAACGAGCAGTACCCGTTGCGCGGCGAACTCAAAAGTACGGGTGAGCCCTTTGGCGCCGAAACCCCAGGCGGCGGCCCCAAACCCGGTGAAGCCTGGGTGGAAGCGCGGCTGCTGACAGCGCTGGACCTGAAGGTCGGCGACAGCATCGACGTGGGCATGAAGACCCTGCGCCTGGCACGCATACTGACGTACGAGCCCGACCGCGCCGGCAATTTCTACAGCCTCACGCCCAGGGTAATGATCAACCTGGCGGACCTGGACGCCACCGGCGTAGTCCAGCCTGGCAGCCGCGTGAGCTACCGCGAACTGTGGCGCGCACCGCCCGGCAGCACGGCACTGCAAACCTATCGCGACCTGGTCAAGCCGGGCCTCGCGGCCAACCAGCGCCTGCAGGACTCGCGCGATGGTAACCAGCAGATCGGCGGTGCCCTGGGCAAGGCCGAGCGTTACCTGAATATGGCCAGCCTGGTGGCGGTGTTACTGGCCGGCGTGGCCGTGGCGCTGTCGGCCAACCGCTTTGCCAGCCGCCGCTTCGACGCCAGCGCCCTGCTGCGCTGCCTGGGGTTGTCACGACGCGAGACCATGCTGCTGTTCAGCCTGCAACTGAGCGTACTGGGCCTGTTGGCGAGCCTGGCCGGCGCCCTCCTCGGCTGGCTCGCGCAATTTGGTCTGTTCTACTTCCTGCACGACCTGTTGCCCGCAGACGTGCCACCCGGCGGGCTGCTACCGGCCGTTGCAGGGATCGGCACCGGGCTGGTTGCCCTCGCCGGCTTCGCCCTCCCGCCCCTGGCCGCACTGGGCCGGGTGCCGCCGCTGCGGGTACTGCGTCGTGACCTGCTGCCTATCCCCTCGAGCACCTGGATGGTTTATGGGGCGGCGCTCTTCGCCCTGGGCCTGATCATGTGGCGCCTGAGCCTCGACCTGGTGTTGACCTTCGCGTTATTGGGCGGCGGCGTGGTAGCCGCACTGATCCTCGGCGGCTTGTTGCTGCTGTTATTGCAAAGCCTGCGCCGGTTACTTGCGCGCGCCTCCTTGCCGTGGCGACTGGGCCTGGGCCAATTGCTGCGCCATCCATTGGCCGCCGCCGGCCAGTCCCTGGCGTTTGGCTTGATCCTGTTGTCCATGGGTTTGATCGCCCTGCTACGCGGTGAACTGCTCGACACTTGGCAGAACCAATTGCCCAAGGATGCGCCCAACTACTTCGCGCTCAATATCCTGCCAGCCGACAAAGACGCCTTTGGCGCCCGCCTTCTGGAAGTCCAGGCGCAATCGGCACCGCTCTATCCCGTCGTGCCCGGTCGGCTGATCAGCATCAACGGCGAACCCGTACAAGAGATTGTCAGCAAGGATTCCAGCGGCGATCGCGCCGTGCAACGGGACCTGAGCCTGACTTGGGCCGCCGACTTGCCCCCAGGTAACGTACTGACGGCGGGTACCTGGTGGACCGCGCAACCGGGCGATGACATTCCCGGAGTGTCGGTGGAAGCCAAGGTGGCTGAAAGCCTGAAACTCAAGCTCAACGACCATCTGGTATTCACCATCGGCGGGGAGAATCGCGAGGCCCGGGTCACCAGCCTGCGGACCATCAACTGGGACAACTTCCAGCCCAACTTCTTCATGATCTTCCAACCGGGCACCTTGAAGGATTTGCCGACCACCTACCTGACCAGCTTCTACCTGGCGCCAGGGCATGATCAGCAGATCGTCGACCTGTCCCGAGCCTTCCCGGCCGTCACTATCCTGCAGGTCGAGGCCCTGCTGGAACAGCTGCGCAGCATCCTCGCCCAGGTGACCCTGGCGGTGGAGTACGTGCTGCTGTTCGTGCTCGCCGCGGGCATGGCCGTGCTGTTTTCCGGTTTGCAGGCCACCCTGGACGAGCGAATCCGCCAGGGTGCGCTGCTGCGTGCACTGGGGGCCGAGCGCAGGCTGCTGGTCAAGGCCCGGCGCATCGAGTTCGGCCTGCTGGGGGCGGTCAGTGGTTTGCTGGCGGCACTGGGCACGGAACTGGTGACCTGGGTGTTGTACCGCTATGCCTTCGATCTGGCCTGGCACCCTCACCCCTGGCTGTTGCTGCTGCCTGTGATCGGTGCGGTGCTGATCGGTGGCGCCGGGGTGTTCGGTACACGCCGTGCGTTGAACGCCAGCCCGCTGACGGTGCTGCGCGAGGGCTGAAACACGAATGGCGCTTGCTCCACTCGGAGCAAGCGCCATTCGTTGCTATTTCACATATTCAATCCGGGTAATCCACCAGCACACCTCACCGCCGGGGGTCTGCACGATGGCTTCATCGTCCACCGCCTTGCGCAGCAGCGCACGCGCCATGGGAGAGTCGATAGAGATGTAATCCATTCGGTCGTAGATCTCGTCATACCCCACAATGCGAAAACGCTTGGTCTCGCCCTGCTCGTTCTCGACATCGACCCACGCCCCAAAAAACACCTTGCCCTCCTGCTCGGGCATGTATTCCACCACGCGCATATCTTCGAGGCGTTTGCGCAGGTAGCGCACCCGCCGATCGATCTCACGCAACAGCTTCTTGTTGTACTGGTAATCCGCGTTTTCGCTGCGATCTCCCAGAGAAGCCGCCCACGTCACCTTGCGCGTCGTGTCCGGGCGCTTCTCACGCCAAAGGTAGTCCAACTCCTTTTTCAGCGCTTCATGGCCTTCTTTGGTAATCAGCTTGGTACTCAAACGCGCACATCCCCAGGCAATGTCCATTAGTGTCGACAGGCCACGGCATCATACCCTGGCGTCGGCTGGCGGGGAGCGATGATAAATCAACGGCGCAAAGTTTCCAGATCGACAGGCTCATCGACTCAGCCCTGTCCATCGAGTACCTGGTCCAGTTCAACGAGCGTGCCTTGCAGGCGCTGTCGCATCAGCGATAGCTGCGACATCATCAGCACCATCTTTTCGGTCTTTTGACTCACCTCCAGTTCTTGCTCCTGCAGTCGCGAATGGCGTTGGTCCAACGCCCGGCTTTTTTCATCCTGCTGGGTCTGCTGTTGTTGCAGTCGGGCCTGCCACTGTTCAAGCATCTCTTCGCGTTCGGTAACGGCCTGTTTTTTCTGCGTCAATTCCTGGGCAACCCTTGCGAGATTGCTCAGCGTACTGTCTATCTCAAGCATGGAGGTATGTTCTCTAGGAGAGAGGGAGGACGACGGGGTTTCGAGGTGTTCTGCCTGAACGGATTGCGCTCGGGGTTCGGCTGGCACCTGCGGCACCTCCGGCACCTCGGATTCCGTGACCTGTGAATGAGGTGGCTCTTCAACGAGGGCTTCTTCCACAGGCGGCGGGGCGGACTTGGGCTGGCTCTTGCCTCGGGGCGGTGCAACCATTTGTGATGAAAAGCGAATGGAAGGCACGATGACTGCGCTGCTTTCGATCGCAGGCGCAGCAGGGGCAGACATGCCCAATGTAATCACCTTCATCACAAGGGCTTTCTTGACGATCACCGAGTGATGGTCCTCGGGCCTGGCAGGCGGCAACCTGCAGCCTTTCAGGTCAATGAAATGAAACGGAACCTGAGATTCATTGAGGGCACTGTCCTTATTGCCCGATGCCGCCGCCATCATCAGGATTTGCTTGAAGACTTGCATCGCTACTTGCAAATCCTCTTTGGACTCGACGCCGCCAAGGAAATACCGCTCGAGTTTTTTGCGCAAGGCCGCGATATACACCCTGGAATGACCAGGCTCGGCTTCTTCATCAAAGCTATACACCAGGAAGTTGGAAGCAGTCTGTTCGACAGCGAACCCACACAGCAGTGCGCCGTTGACCGGGGCATTCTCGCCGCTGCGCTCAAGAACAAGGGTACGTAAAAGCATCATGGCAGTCAGGCCTCATTATAAAAAGAAAACCTTATATAAATATCAGACAAATATCCGACCATTATTAAGTACTCAACACACAACAATTGTTTCAGTACGTAATCAACTCAAACGTAGGACTTTACTTATTAAGTGCACCCAGCGTTCCCAAGCACGGGTATTGAACGTAGTCTTTTTAAGGCACCACCACACACTAACGAAACTTTCTTCAGGCACCGCCCAATAGATTCGGTAATCCTATGATCGAGGTCAGCAACCTGACAAAGTACCTGGGCAAAAAAAGCGTGATCAGCGACTTTTCGTTCTGTGCCCAACGCAAGGAATGCGTGGGTTTGCTGGGCGAGCATGGCGCCGGTAAAACAACATTGCTGAATTTGCTTTCCGGCATGATCAAGCCCACCAGTGGGCATATCAGTATTCAGGGTTTCAGTACCCAGACCGATTCAGTTCTCGCCAGGCAAGCCGTTGGCTACCAGCTTCAAGGGGGAATCACCCATCACACGCTGTCGGTCAAAAGCATCCTCAACTTCGTTGCCGCCGCTCGAGGGTTCAGCGGCGCCGAAAAACGCAGGCACGTGGACCGGGTCGCCACACGACTGGAGCTACTTCCTGTACTCAACTGCCCCATCGATGTGCTCAGCCAGGACTTGAAGCGCAGAGTCGCGATTGCGCAAGCCATTGTGCATTCCCCCAGCGTGCTCCTGCTGGACGAGCCCATGGAAGGGATGAACGCCGAGCAACGGCTCAAATTCAGGGCGCTTGTTCAGTCCCTTAACGAGGAAATGAGCGTCATCATTGCCTCCCGCCATTACGACTGGCTGTCCGACATCTGCACCCGCGCCCTGGTCATCGCAAGCGGGCGACTGATTATCGACGCTTCGCTGGATGATTTGCAGCGCAGTTCCCGGCACTTCCAGGCGGTGACCCTCGCAGCGGACCCGCCCCTGGATCTACTCGCGCTTGCGGTATTACCAGGGGTTGCAGGCATCGAAGAAGACCGTCTAAACCCAGGCAAAGTGACGGTTCTGGCCATGCCCGGGCACGCCATCTTCCCCGCCATCAATTCACTCATTACCCATCGCGGCTGGAACATAACGTCACTGCATCTGGAGCCAGGTCGCTTGAACGATGCCGTTCACCCTCTGAGCCACGAGGTATCGCCTTGAAACTGCTGCCCCTCATTTTCAAACGCCAACTCGCCAGTTATGCCAGCACCCCCATCACTTACCTGAGCGTGGCGTTTTTCCTGGTGCTATGTGCGGCGCTGGGATTGCACACCTACCGCTGGATGGAGCGAGACA
The DNA here is from genome assembly GCF_003852275.1 of Pseudomonas sp. R4-39-08. Lineage (NCBI taxonomy): Bacteria > Pseudomonadati > Pseudomonadota > Gammaproteobacteria > Pseudomonadales > Pseudomonadaceae > Pseudomonas > Pseudomonas sp. R4-39-08. The sequence continues at coordinate 1,770,471 of NZ_CP027733.1, read as the reverse complement.
GCAGCGACTTGCAGGCTTTTTTCGAGCTGCACCCCTGGCTCTATCTGCTACTGATACCCACCTTATCCATGCACATGTGGTCTGATGAACACAGCGCCGGATTTTCCAACATGATCAAAACCCTGCCCGTCACCTCAGCAGAACGGGTGATCGGAAAATTCCTGGCAGCCTGGGCGGTATGCAGTGCTGCGCTGTTGTTGAATTTTCCTATAGTGATCGCCGCCCATTATCTTGGAACGCCTGATAACGGGGTAATCGCATCACAATTTCTGGCAAGCTGGCTGCTGGCAGGAAGTTATCTAGCTGCCGGTTGTTTTATCTGTGTACTCACGCACCAGCGCCTTGTAATTTTCCTATTGACGATGGGCTTGCTGCTGACCATCAGCGGGCTTTCTTCAATCCTGGATGCACTTGAACATCAGGCACCGATCTGGATAGTTGATAGCGTGATGAGGCTTGACCCGATTTCCCGCTTCAGCTCAATGGACAACGGCAAAATAACACTTCATGACTGTTTATATTTTGTCAGCATGATCCTTGCTTTTCTCTCTGCATCCATTGTCACACTCAACTATAAAAACAGCTGAGAAGGAAAATCGCTGATGCGATCCGCTCTTCGTACGGGTATGACATTGATCGTCATATCATTACTGTTCCTGGCATTCAATCTGGTCTGGATAAACAAACTACCCGATATTCGCTGGGACTTTTCACAACAGAAAATTCACACCTTATCGCCATCCACGCGGCAACTGCTCGCAACACTTGATAGCCCGCTGGACTTGTATTATTTCAACTCGCTTACTGCACCGAAGAAAAGCCGCATTATGAAACGCTTCGGCCAACGCGTAGAAGACTTGCTCCAGGAATTCGAAGCAGCCGCCGAGGGCATGATCAATTTGCATGTTATTGACCCCACTCCTTTTTCAGAAGACGCCTACAAAGCCAGCTTATTCGGCCTGGATGACACACAGGGATACCTCGGCCTTATAGGCACGCGTGCCGGCCAGGGCACACAACGTATCGAAGCGTTCAACCCCGACGACGAGCCGTTGCTCGAGTATCAAATCAGCCAGTTGATCCATAAATTGATGCACTCCCAGCCTCCCAGCGTCGGCCTCCTGTCCGGGTTGCCGTTGAATGAGTCCGCCGGACACCTTTTGGAGCAAATGCGCGAGCATTTCAACCTGGTGGAGTTGGCATCGAACATTACCCAGGTGCCTCCATCTGTAGGTAGCTTGATGGTGGTACAGCCACGGGCGCTAGCCAAACAAACGCTTTACGCCATCGAGCAATTTGCCTTAAGCGGCGGCAAGCTGATGGTCTTCATCGACCCGGTGAGCGAGATGGGGGCTGAAACCGTAGCGGTAGACTCCGAGCTGGATGGCCTGTTGACCACATGGGGCATACGGATGCCCGCGAACAAGTTGTTGGTTGACAGTCTTTACGCCTCCTCGGCCTCGCTCGGGCCAGGCATGCCTACCGTATTGCACCCAGCCAGGTTGAAACTGCCACGCCTGGCAATGACCGCGCACGACATCAGCACCTGGAAACTCGACAGCCTGAGCGTATCAAGCAGTGGCGCACTCTTGCGCACACGAAAAAGCCGGATGACGTTCACCCCGCTGCTGCAAAGCTCCCGGCAGTCTGCGCTGCTGGACGCCGGGCGTTTCGCTTCAGCGACGGCGTTCGATTCACTCATCGACGAAGCTTCCACCTCGGGTCAGCGCCATGTGATCGCCGCTCGCCTGGAGGGGCCGGCCTACTCGGCATTTCCTGACGGTCTCAGGGGACAGCCGCCAGGCTTACAAAAGGCTGCCCGAATCGAGGTGGTGGTGGTTGCCGATACCGATTTACTCGCGGACGCCGTCAGCCAGACAACGGCCAACAGCAACGTGCAGTTCGTATTGAATACCCTGGATAACCTGGCGGCTCCCGCAGAACTGGCGAATATTCGTCCGCGCCTCACCTCGCATTCACTCAGCACCCTGGAACCCATGCGCGAAGCCGCCGCACAGGCCTATCGGGAAACGGCCGCAGAACTGGAACGTCGCCTTGAGCGTACCGAGCAAGCGTGGCAGCGGTTGAATCCACAGGCCACACGCTTGGGCACCCAGGCCGTGGACACCAATACCCAATTGCAAGCGCTCAACAAAGAGCGCCTGCGCCTGCCCATGGAACTCCATGCCCTCAAGACTCAGGCGTACGCGCCGCTGCACCGCTTCGAGCGGAACCTAAAGCTGCTGCTGATCGTAACGGTACCGCTGGTGTTATGCCTGATCGCCTGGGTACGTTATCGCTGGCTGTGTCGACGCCGATGGCCGCCCGCGGGCTTCAGCTGAACATGTGGGGTTGGAAATCAGCGACGGGCAATCAGCCCTTGTCGGGCAATCCGCGTCAGTTGGCGGATCACCTCTTCGGCGTTGTCTGCACTCGGCGCCTGGATCACCGCGAGGTCAAAGCTGTTACTGGCAAAACGGGCCAGGGAGTCGCCATCTTCCACGAACTGGATCAAGAACGCCGAAGGCCGACCGGTGCGACGTGGCCAGCCGTCCAGGTAACGCAGCAGCGTCGGCTGGTGCTTGCCGCCCAGGAGGATTTTCGGGTTGCGTTGAGTCAGGTCCGCAGTGATCGGGGCCAGGCGTATCAGGGGGCGTAGTGCATTCATCGTGTCGTGTCTCTGCCTCAAAAGTCTGCAGGCAGGTGAGAGGCAACACCGAACCAGCGCTTTAGCGGTATTTCGACCCGTGCCTCCTGACGAGTGCATGGTTCTGTCGGACTGCATCGAGTCCAGTGGCGCCCCGCAATTAGCTGTTTAAATCGGCGCATGAGCAGCATCCTAGAGAAGCTGGCGGGGCAGTGTCAAGAATCCCGAGCAACGAAAAAGGCCCGCACAGGGCGGGCCTCTCATGAGGTGCGAAACGCTCAGTTGGCGATGGCGCGGTCGGCCGACAGTTTGCCGGCACCTTCGAACAGCACCGCCAGCGAGCCGCCAAGCAGGGCCAGGGCGAATTCATACCCATTGTTGGCCATGAACAGCCCGTTATGAATGTGCACCGAAAAGATCGCCACCAGTGTCAGGAAGGTCAGGCCCAATGCTGCTGGGCGTGCAAGCAGGCCGATGATCAGCGCCAGGCCGGCAAAGAACTCGGTGCCACCCGACAGCACGGCCATCAGCGTGCCCGGCGCCAGGCCGATGCTTTCCATCCACTGGGCGGTTCCCGCCAGACCACCGCCGCCAAACCAGCCGAAAAGTTTTTGCGAGCCGTGGGCAGCGAAGATAATGCCGACGAAGATGCGCAGAACAGTCAGGCCGTAGCCGGCACGGGTGGACAGGACGCGGGTGATCAGTGGGCTCATGGGGTAAATCCTTTTTCAGGTAGGGGTTGGTTGGCCGCTATATTAATCAGTTTAAACAATGATAAAAGCCGAAAAATTGCCTTATCAACATCGATAAAATCGATTATTTGCGAGAAGCAACTTTCGCCGCTGGCGGCTCCAGGGACTCCCGCTCCCGATCGAACGCCAGGTAGTATTTGTTGACACTATTAACATAGCTGACGCCGCCCATCCCCACCTGCTCCATGGCAATGCGTTCAACCTGAAAAAACCACTGATTGGGGTTGAGCCCCCGGCGCCTGGCTTCGGTACGCATGCCCTGCACCCGCTCCGGCCCCATGTTATACGCAGCCAGCACAAAGGCCATGCGTTCGCGCTCATTGAGCTTGGGGCTGGCGAAAAACTTACGCCGGATCATCGCCAGGTAGCGCGCACCCGCCTGCACATTACTGTCCAGATTCTCGATATTGTTGACGCCCACCCGCTGCGCCGCCGAAGGCGTGATCTGCATCAAACCGGTAGGCCCACCGCTGTTGCGTGCGCCAGGGTCCAGCGCAGACTCCTTGAAGGCCAGCGCAGCCAGGTTCAACCAGTCCATGCCTTGCTCGCGTGCATGCTTTTGCAGGATCGGGCGCAGTTTCTCCAGGCGTTGACGATCGGCGCGGGCCAACGGGTTGCGCACTTGATAGAGACGTCGATAGATACGCTGGAACGCCACATCCTGGTCGGAGGGGGTGTGATAGGTCTTGAGGAAGCGATCGATGCTCGCCCACAGCATCGACGCATCCTGGCGCACGAACCAGTACTCGTCACCCGGCTCACTGATGGCCACCTGCTTGTCAAAGCGCAACTTGGGCAGGATTTTCGACCAGCGTTCGGCAATCGGCTTTTCCACGATGGTCAGGTGAAAGATCCCGGCCTGCACCATCTCCAGCACGTCTTCCACCGCCAGGCTCGGGTCGACCCATTCCACCTTGATCGGCGGCTGCTTGTGCAGGGCCAGCTTCTGGTTGACCTGGCTGATCGCATCCGCCGCCGCGCTGCCGGTGGTCAGCGTCAGGGTGCGGCCCGACAACTGCTCCAACCTGGTAAACCGGCGTTCACCCTTGACGCCGACCAGCCACAACGGCACATCGCTGGCGATCGGGGCACTGGTGCTGATCTTGTGCGCGGCCTTCACGTCCAACAATTCGCCAGGGGCAACCAGGTCGCCTTCGCCACGGGCCAGTGCGCCAAGCAACTGCTCCTTGGCCTTGGGGATGATCTTGAGGTTGATTTGCTGGCCATCACGGGCATGGCCATTGAGGTATTGCTCGAACGCACGCAGGCGATGGTATTCGACACCGATGGCCTGGCCCTGCACTTCACCGGAGCTGTTACGGCTCTGGTTGACCAGTACACGCAGGGTGCGACTGGAACGAATGTCTGCCAGGTCACGCACCTTGCCGGGCTTTGTCACTTCCAGCGGCCCATCCAGACGCGCGACCGCCGCCATGGGCAGCAGCAACGTCACGCACACTAAAAGCAAAGCCGAGGGTCGGATCATCCGCTCTCCGGAAAGAATACTGGCCAACGCCTTCGTGAAAAGCGAGGTGTTGGGCGTCAGAAACAGAGCGCTTTAAGCGCTGGCAAGGCGCGCAACGGCGACACAGTGAAAGGCAGCGGGCCCGGCACAATGTCGCTTGCGACGTTCAAAGACAGCGATAACGCGTTGTAGTTCTTCGTTTTTCTTATAAATCTACAGCTCTGATATGCTTTCCGGCCGCAGGCGGAGATAGCACCATGCAACTCATTGATATCGGCGTCAACCTGACCAACCCCAGTTTCGACGAGAGGCACTCGGCCGTTCTCGAGCGTGCCTACGCCGCTGGCGTGCAACAATTGGTGCTCACCGGCACCAGCGTCGAAGGCAGCGAGCAGGCCCTGGAACTGTGCGTAAAACTCGATGAAAGCGCACAACGCCTGTTCAGCACCGCTGGTATCCATCCCCACTCCGCCAGCGCTTGGAACCGCGACAGCGCCCAACGTTTGCGCGACTTGCTCGGCGAAACACGCGTGCGCGCCGTCGGCGAGTGCGGACTGGATTTCAACCGTGATTTTTCGCCGCGCCCACAGCAGGAAAAAGTCCTCGAGGAACACCTGGCCCTGGCCGTCGAGCTGAAACTTCCCGTATTCCTTCACGAGCGCGACGCCAACCAGCGCCTGCTGGAGATTCTCAAGGACTACCGTGACCATCTGCCCGCCGCCGTGGTGCATTGTTTCACTGGCGAACAAGCGGCGCTCTTCAGCTACCTCGACCTCGACCTGCACATTGGCATCACCGGTTGGATCTGCGACGAGCGCCGTGGGACGCATCTGCACCCATTGGTCAGGGAAATTCCCCGTGGCCGTCTGATGCTGGAAAGTGACGCGCCCTACCTGCTGCCGCGCACGCTGCGCCCGAAGCCGAAGAACGGCCGCAATGAACCGGCCTTCCTCACTGAAGTGCTGCGCGAAGTTGCCCTGCATCGCAATGAAACGTTGGAAGAGCTGGCGATGCACAGCACCGCCTGTGCCCGCGCCTTTTTCGGCCTGCCTGCCGTGGAGTGATGCGGCGCATTGACCCATGTCAAAAACGCTTTCCTGAGTAGCGGCACAATAATGGCACCTTGCCAATGCTGTTTCCGCTATCAGAGAAAACCTTCCATGGGTGCCTGGCTTAGCAATATCTCGCTTAAATACAAATTCTGGGCCGTCAACGCGGTGGCCTTCATCACTACCCTGCTGCTGGTGCTGTATGCCGTCCAGCTCGAACAACAGGCGCGCAGCCATGCGTCCCAGGTGTCGGCCCAGGCCCAGGCGCAGTTGCTCAACGCCTGGCCGGCTGACAAGCCACTGCCCGCCGGCGAGAACTGGCTGACCTTCACCCGTGGTCAAGTCCCACAACGCGCAGGTCAGGATCTGTCAGCTTTGCAAGACGCGAGCGGCTGGATCGAGCTCAGTCACCTGCCATTGTTCGGCGTCAATCCGCTGGTGGGCGCCGAGGTCATCCGCCGTGCCGACGGACAGCAGGTCGCCGTACTCGCCTACGCGCCAAGCCTGCGCCAGGTGTTCGGCGAACGTTTCGTCAACTATGCGCTGGCGGTGGCGATCCTGATGCTCGCGATGCTTTGCGCCTCACAACTGCTGATCCGCTTCCTGCTCAGCCAGCTCAACACTCTCAAGGACGTGATGCTGCATGTGGAGAAGACCGGCGATTTGTCCGCCCGCGTGCCCCTGGCCTGCAAGGATGAAGTCGGGCAAATGGCCAGCGCCTTCAACGCCATGCAGGCCGGCTACCAGCGGGTGGTCAACACCGTGGCCCATACTGCCAAACAATTGGACGAGGGCGCCGCGCGGCTGGCCGGCAGCATGAACGAGGTGCAGCGCGGCATGCTCGGCCAGCAAAGCGAGACCGACCAGGCCGCCACGGCGATCAACGAAATGACCGCCACCGTCTACCACATTGCCCAGCACGCCGGTGCCACCCGCGACCTCTCGCAAACCGCCGACACCCTCGCCGGCAGCGGCCAGGAAGTGGTCACCCGCGTGCAACGTTCGATTGCCGGGCTGTCCAGCGGCGTGCAACAGACCGCTGAGATGATCCAGAAACTCGCCGAAGACAGCCAGAAAATCAACAGCGTGGTCGGGGTGATCCACAGCATCGCCGAACAGACCAACCTGCTCGCCCTCAATGCCGCCATCGAAGCTGCCCGCGCCGGAGAAATGGGCCGTGGCTTTGCGGTGGTCGCCGACGAAGTGCGCAACCTGGCCAAGCGCGTACAAAGCTCCACCGACGAAATCACCCGCATGGTCTCGGCGCTGCAAGCCGGCACCCGCGACGCGGTGGATTTCATGCAGGAAAGCTCGTTCAAGGCTGACGACTGCGTAAAGCAGGCCCAGGAAGCCGGTGCCGCACTCGCCGACATCACCGGCGCCGTGGCGCAGATGCGCGAGAGCAATACCCAGATCGCGGTGGCCGCCGAACAGCAAAGCCATGTCGCTGAAGAGATGAACCGCGCAGTGGTGAGTATTCGTGATGTAACCGAGAACACCGTACGGCAGACCGTGGATTCGGCGACCACCAGCCATACACTGGCGGCGTTGGCGGGAGAGTTGAGCAAGGCGATCGGGCAGTTGAAACTGTAGGACCGTTCAGACCGTAATCCGATTCCTACGACCAAGCCACAGCCTACCTGAGATTAAGACGAAACTTCCTCGCCACTCCCGCGAATAACGCCGACTTCTTTTACCGACGAACCTCTGCAAAGTCCCTCGCCTGATCAAACAGTGCGAGGGAGTGCAGATGGTTTTTTTCGTTAGGGCCCAGGTCGCCGGGGCCGTCTTTTGATTCCGGTGATTGCCAGCTTTGTGCTGGCCCCCATGGACCCCGAAGCGCCGGATGTTGAAAGCATTCTTCGGAATTTGCGCGACTGCCTGAATACGTTCGACGACTGGGCCGACAGCTTTTTAAGTGGCTCGGCACTGGAAGTGGAGCAGGTGTTCAAGGTCGGGGAAGACGTCGCACTGGTTGCGCCGATTTCTTCCGATATGCCCAGTCGCACCGTCGCCATGTGCAAAGCCCAGGGTGGGCTGACCCTGGTGCATCTGTTCGAAAGCACCCGGTTCGTGCCGATCGGCAACACGCCGGTCACGCTGCAAGCCATCGCCAAGGACGGCACTCCCATTGGCGCGCCGCTGCATCGAACCATCGGTCCCAGCGGCATTCTTGAAGTTCCAGAATGCACTCGCGACCAGCAGTACCAGGTCACCTTTTACCCCAACGTTTCCAAGGATCACGTCAAGGCGCTGTATGCGTCCTACCAGTCGGTGATCGCCGGGCTGGAAGCTGAACTGCGCCAGCAATGGAACGAGCGCTTCAAGCTTCAGTGGGCCGACTTTGCAAACGCCCCGCCCTTCACGCGCAGCGCGAAACAGGGAGCGGCCTTTGCAACCGGGATTGGCAAGGCCTTTTACAACCTGTGGGACAACATTACCGAGCTGTACGACCTGCTGGCGAACCTCAAGTCCAACAGCGAACGGTTGTTGAAGTACATCTCCCAAGCCGAACTGGATCAGTTACTCAAGCTGGGTAAAGACACCCTCGCCCAGGGTTTGCTGGTGCTCAGTGATGAGCCGCTGTTGTTCATTTATCTCTCCGCGGCGGTGGCCTGGATGCGCATGCTGCCACCGCCCGAGATGTATGAACTGCTGGGTGAGGTTACCGGCGAAGTGTTGATCAATCTGTTGCTGATATGGGCGACGCGGGGAATTGGGGTACAGCTTCGGTTGGGGGCTCAGGTGCTCAGCCAGGTCAAATCCGGGCGGGCGCGGGCGTTGTTGGAGCTTTTGGCCAAACAGGTTGTGGGGCCTGGGCTGGAAACCCATGTGGAGGCGGCCAAGCCGTTGCTGCTGAACAGTGCGGCGACGGCTATCAAGGCGGTGCCGGTGGCGCCGTTGAAGGCGGGTGACACGCTGGTTTCGAACCCGATGCCGGCGGTGCGTAGCAAGACGCAGCGTACGGCGTTGGTGCGGCAGGAGCATGTGGATGATGTGCCTGCTGTTGCGTCGAATCCGAAGGGCGATGCGGCGGCTCCGGCGGATAAAACCGTTACGAACGGTTGCCCGGTGTCGATGGTCACTGGCGAGGAATTGCTGACCCTTACCGATGGTGCGCTGGATGGGGTCTTGCCGTTCGAGTGGACGCGCTTGTATCGCAGCAGTGCGGTGGAAGTGGATTGTGGGCTGGGGTTTGGCTGGAGCCATGCGCTGGCGCAGCGGCTTGTGGTGTCAGGCGATTCGGTGGTGTGGACGGACCATGAGAATCGCTCGACCACCCTGCCCTTGCCGACGGTTTCTCGACCGGCGATTACCAACAGCTTGGCCGAAGTGGCGATCTATTTGGGCTCGGTTCCTGACGAGTTGGTGCTGGCCCAGGGGTCGCGGTTCTACCATTTTCGCGACGGAGTGCTGACGGCGATCAGCGATGCGTATGACAACCGGTTGTTGGTTGTCCGGGATCGATTGGGGCGGATCGAGCGGTTGGATAACGGCGTGGGCCGCTCTTTGCTCTTGCGCTATGAGCTGAATCGCATCGTGGCGGTGGACTACCAGGTTCATCGCGCCACAGGGCATGAACCCTTCGTCTGGGTGACCGAGCAGAACGTCGTTTCCTACGCCTATGACGGCGCTGGACGACTGGTGTCAGCGACCAATGCCGTCGGTGAATGTGAGCGTTATCGGTACGACGAGCAGCACGTCATTCTTGAACGGCAACTGGCCGGTGGGGCGAGTTTCTTCTGGGAATGGGAACGCGCTGGCAAGGCGGCGCGCTGTGTCCGGCATTGGGCCAGTTTTTCGCAGATGGACACGCGGTATGTCTGGGGCGATGACGGTCGCGTCACCGTGCATAACGCCGACGGCAGCCAGGAAGTTTACGTACATGACCAGCGGGCGCGGCTGGTACAGCGCATCGATCCCGACGGCGCCCAGCATTTCAAATCATACGACGATAAAGGCCGCCTGACGGTCGAGCAGGATCCGCTGGGCGCGGTGACGGCCTATCAATACGACGACGCCGGACGCTTGGTCGCGCTGTTTCCGGGGGATGATGAGCCGACGTCCTACGAGCATGACAACGGTTTCGTACGGGTGGTGCGGCGTGGTGAAGCGGTCTGGAAATACGAGCGCAATGAACAAGGCGATGTCATTCGCCAGATCGATCCGGATGGCAACGCGACCGACTACAGCTACGACAAACAGGGGCAACTGACCGGGGTATGGTATCCGGATCACAGTTGTCATCGGTTGGTGTGGAACGAGCGTGGGCAGCTCGTTGAAGAGCAGCTGCCCAATGGTGGGATCAAGCGTTATCGCTATGACGATCTAGGCCGACAGATCGCGCGTGAGGATGAGCACGGCGCGCTGACCCAGTATCAATGGGACGCTGTAGGACGCCTGCTGAAACTGACCCAGCCCGGGGGAACTAGCCGGGAATTCAGCTACAACCCCTACGGAAAAATCATCGCCGAACGCGATGAACTCGGCCACGTCACCCGCTACGAATACGCCGATGGCCTGCACCTGATCAGCCGCCGCATCAATGCCGACGGCACCCAGGTCAACTACCGCTACGACAACGCCCGCTTACTGCTCACCGCCATCGAAAACGAAGTCGGCGAAACCTACCAGCTCGACTACCACCCCAACGGCCTGATCCAACAGGAAACCGGCTTCGACGGCCAACGCACCGCCTACGCCTACGACCTCAACGGCAACCTGCTGGAGAAAACCGAATACGGCGACGACGGCAGTCAGCTCGTCACTCAATACCATCGCGACCATGCCGGTCGCCTCGTAAGAAAAACCCTGCCCGACGGCAGCGCTGTCGATTATGCCTACGACCGCCAAGGCAACCTCCTCAGTGTCGACGACGGCCACTGGTTCCTTGCCTACGAGTACGACCGCCAAAACCGCCTCACCGCCGAACACCAGGGCTGGGGCACGCTGCGCTACGGCTATGACGCCTGCGGCCAACTTCAGCACTTACGCCTACCGGACAACAACCGCCTCACCTTCAACCACGACAAAGGCGGCCACCTTGCCACCGTCGAACTGAACGGTGCGCTGCTGACCTCACACCTGTTCAAAAGCGGCCGTGAACACCAACGCCAACAAGGCCAACTCCTCAGCCACTACCACTACGACGAGCAAAACCGGCTACATACCCACGCCGTCATCCAACAGGAAAACCACCTCTACCAACGCCACTACGACTACGACAAAACCGGCAACCTCACCCGCCTGCACGACACCCGCAAAGGCGAACACCTCTACCGCTACGACCCACTCCACCGCCTGACCCGCGCCGATCATTCGCAAGACGTCCAGGAACGCTTCGGCCACAACCCGGCCGGCAACCTGCTGATGCAAGATCGTCCTGGCCCGGACATCGTTGCGGGTAACCGGCTCGTGATCCAAGGCGATCACCACTACGACTATGACGCCTTCGGCAACCTGATCCGCGAGCGGCGCGGCAAGGGTCATTCACTCGTTACCGAATACCGCTACGACTGTCAGCACCGGCTGATCGGCATCACAAAGCCCAATGGCCAAAGCGCCAGTTATCGCTACGATCCGTTTGGGCGGCGTATCAGCAAAACCGTCGACGGCATCACCACGGAGTTCTTCTGGCAAGGCGACAAAGTAATCGCTGAGCATCACGCGGATCGTCATCGCAGCTACCTCTACGAACCCGACAGCTTCCGCCCATTGGTACTGCTGGAAGGCTTCGGCCCAAAAGAAACCAAGCCCTACCACTACCAACTCGACCACCTCGGTACGCCGCAGGAACTCACCACGCCCGACGGCGAAATCGCCTGGTCCGCCCATTACCGCGCCTACGGCGAAATCAGCCGCCTCGACGTAGGCAAAATCGACAACCCGCTACGTTTCCAAGGCCAATACTTCGACCCGGAAAGCGGCCTGCACTACAACCGCCATCGCTACTACAATCCGGATATTGGTCGTTACCTGACGCCAGATCCGGTGAAGCTGGCGGGTGGGATCAACGCGTACCTGTACGTGCCTAACCCTACTGGATGGGTGGACCCGTTAGGGCTGAGCGCTAACTGCCCGCCTAAAGGCAGGCATCATTCAGCCTGTAAAACACCAAATGAACCCGACGCACCCGATGTTTCACGCAAAGGTGCCTTCAGACAAGCGAAGAGAGACGCCGGGATACCGATGGTTCAAAACCCAGATATGGTAGTAGACCTAGATACAGGGAAAACTAAACAATACGTCACTGAAAAAATGACGGACAAAAACGGAAAAACAGTTCTGGATGATGCAGGGAGATCCATCGAAACTAAGGTTTATCAATTTACAAGATCAAATGGCTCTAAGGTTCTTATCCAAGATCACTCAGCAGGACATAAATTCGGCAGAGTAGATGGTGTTGGGGACCATTCGTCACACTTCAACTTACGCCCGATCGAAAAGCCTCGAAAAGGCTATCTTGAAGGCGCAAAGAAACACTATCCATTCAGGAAATAAGTATGAAGCATTGGAACGAATTAGATGGAAGCATATTTTTTAGTAAACTTTTCAGCTCTCCAGTTGAAATTGGAAAAATAGCTTTGTTTTCTATAACTATAGAAAATGATCAACCATCAATAGGCATGGGTTTTGACATACCTGAATTCCCAGACGACCTGCCAGAAAAATGGAGAAATAAAGGATATAACACGTGCAGAGTTGGCCTAACTTGCAATGACATTGACAACCTGAAAATCTTAAATATTCCTGCCCATGAGGTATTTACTGCACGCATCAAAAGAGCCAGCGATCATTTTACATTTGAAGCCGTCAGCGACAGCGCCTCCATAGCATTCAACGCAAAATTTATTTCACTTAAAGGCCCTAGTGTTTACATCAACGGACCGGACGACTACTACTTTAAATAACCCAACATAACCATCACAAATTGAAAGCAATCTCAAATCGCGGCACCCCGTTGAGTCACCTGAGAAATCATTTTTACATAAAAGGTGGCTCTATGGACTCCATAGCCATCCCCAATTCGCCGGCCCGTCCCCCCCAACCTACACTTTATCCAAGTTGTTTAAACGGACAGAGGATTCACCACCATGGGCAAACGTCACCCCAATCTCCCCGCCTGGCAATGGCGTAATTACCCACAAAACCATCAACACCCGACCAATCTGGCTTTGCACCTGATTGCCGTGCCGCTGTTCATCATCGGCTTTCTGTTGATCGTTTCCGGTGTGTTCAGCCTGAGCCTGGTGAGTTTTGCCGTAGGCGTGATCGGCATTTTGGCGGGCCTGGCGCTGCAGCGTCATGGCCACAGCCTGGAAGCCCAGGCGAGCGAGCCGTTCAGTGATCGTAACGACGCGGTGCAGCGCCTGGTGGTCGAGCAGTTCGTGACGTTTCCGCGCTTTGTGCTCAGCGGGGGCTGGTGGCGGGCGTGGCGCCAGCGTCACCGGCATTGAGGGTCAGGCGAAGACCACCACGGTCTGGCGACTGAGGGCGATCAACTCGCCGGTCGGGCTCCAGAGCGCGGCGGCGGCATGGCCGTAGCCGTCGCGGGCGTGTTCGATGTTGACGTGGTATTGGCACCAGTCGAGGGTGGTCAAGTGCTGCAGGGGCTGGATGAATTCGATGGTCCAGGTCAGGGTGCTGCCCGGCGCCGGTTTCTTCAAATGCGGAAGTAACGCCGGGGGCCAGGCGTCGACCAGTGCGAGGATGTGCGCCTCGGTCAGGGGCTCTTCTTTCACGTCCCCACGCAACCGTACCCAACCGCCCATGTCGCGGGATTTATTGCCGGTAAACGGCAGGCCGCCGACGCTCCAGCGCATTGCCAGATGCCGCATGAATTCAGGGGTGACGCCCTTGATATAGGGCAGCTCCTGGCATTCATCCCAATGTTTGAACACGGGTGGCGGCTCGCTCGCGACGTCAATTTCCGAGGTGCGGGGCGCACCGAAACTGGCCTGGACCAAGGTCGCCACTTCACCGTTCTGCACCACACGGCCCAGCAATTGGCTGACAGCCTTGCCTTCGCGCAGCACTTCAACCTGATAGCTAGCGGGTACATCCGGCGCGACCGGGCCAACGAAAGTGATCGCCAGGGAGCGCAGCGGCCGGTCTGCCGGCACGTGGGCGCGCAAGGCTTCGTATTGCAACGCGGCGACCAGGCCACCAAAGGTGGCGCGACCTTGGGCCCATTCGGCAGGAATGGTGACATCCTGTGGGTTTTGACGGGCAGCGTCGAGCAAATCACTAAAGCGCATGGCGACCTCACATCAAGAAAATCGATGAGGGGATCTTAACCACCAAGCCCGCCAGATACAGCACCTATTCCGGCCAAAAACCGGACCGGTTCAGAAACAATCGGCGCTGAGCTTATCCAGAACCCGGTCCGCCTGCCGCTCGGCCTTGGCCATGGTTTGACGCCAGGTGGCGACGAAGGGCTCAAGATCGGCTTGATGCTCGGCCAGCATCAACCACTGCCAGCAGTCGTGCCAGTCACCCAGGGCGCCCTGGGCTTTTTTCAGACCGGACAGGGCCTTGGCGGGCAATTTATCCAGCTCGGGATACGCCTCGGCGGCGTAGCGCACGCGCTTGATCAGCAAGCGTAAACGGTGACGATCATGCTCGGGGTCATTCAGCGCATGATCGAGAACCTTCCATTGCTTGGTCAGGCGTTTCTGGATGCGCGAGCGCAGACCCTTGAGCAATTTCTGGCGTTGGGAAGCGCGGATAAACCGTGGAAACGCATCGAGGATCTGCAACAGGTGTGCGAGCTGCGAGCTCTGCGCTACCTGGCGATAAGCCTCAGGCTGCAGGCGCAGACGCCGCTCAGCCGCCTCATGGTGACCCTGCTGTTGCAAGTACGCAGCCAGCACCTCACGGTCACGCAACGGTGTGGTCAACTGGCCGACCGCGCGGGCGGCCGATTCAAGCTGTTCGACACCCGGTAACCCGCGCAAGGGGCGCAACAGGCTGCGCATGCGGCGCACGGTAGTGCGCAGATCATGCAAGGCTTCATCATCGGTGACGGCGGCAAGACGCGCCTGACAGCTCAGTAACCCTACTTCCAGGCCGATGACCTGAGCGACCAACTGATTGACCAGCGCTGACATCCTGCCCTCCCTGTGTGATGAAACAGCCTACTCGCGGCTAGCGAATCAACGCCCGGCGCGTGACTCACGGATATAGAAGCGCGCTTTCTCGGCCTTGTTGGAGCACCCTTCGAACGCTTCGAATTGCTGTTGGGTCTTGGCCCCGGTCAACAACGACAAAGCCTTGGAGTAGCTGACGGTGCCCGCGAAGCCCTCGGCCTTGGCCAGGTCCAGTTCTTTCCAGGCCGCATCCAACTGCGACCCGCAGCTGTCGCGATACGCGGTTTTCCCGGCACAGCCCGCCAAGGCCAACAGGATCACGGGAACACACATCCAGGCTTTCATCGATGACACCTCAAAATATACAAAATCTGTCGTAGCCTGTAGACGTTGCCTACAGGGAAAAGTGCCTTGTCCTTAGCCTGAAATCAGTAGTACCCATTGCCAGAGCATACCCGAGCCTAGTCGTGATTCTGGAAAAATATTGCCAAGGCTTACCGAGGATTGTAGCGGCCCCCTTGATGGGTGCATTGTGGGCACCTGTTTCACGAAGGATCTGGTCATGAAGAAACGTGTTGCCTTAGTGCTGGGCTCCGGCGGAGCCAGGGGCTACGCCCATATCGGGGTGATCGAAGAGATCGAACGACGCGGCTATGACATCGCTTGTATTGCCGGCTGCTCGATGGGCGCCGTGGTCGGCGGGATCTATGCCGCCGGCAAGTTGGACGAGTACCGAAACTGGATCGAAAGCCTCGATTACCTCGACGTGTTGCGCCTGGTGGATGTGAGTTTTCGCCTGGGCGCAATTCGCGGTGAAAAGGTGTTCGGGCAGATCCGCAAGATCGTCGGCGAGATCAATATCGAAGAGCTGCGCATCCCCTACACCGCCGTGGCTACCGACCTCACCAACCAGCAGGAAATCTGGTTCCAGGAAGGCTGCCTGCACCAGGCCATGCGCGCGTCGGCCGCGATCCCCAGCCTGTTCACGCCGGTGATGCAGGGCAACCGCATGCTGGTGGATGGCGGCTTGCTCAACCCGTTGCCCATCGTGCCGGTGGTGTCCAGCCATTGCGACTTGATCATCGCGGTCAACCTCAACGCCACCAACCAGAAGCACTATCATTTGCCGGTGATCCAGCGCCCGCCGGCATTCAAGAGCCGCTTTAACAGCCTGGCAAAATCATTGGGTTCGCACCTGCCGTTTCGACGCAAACAGGCCGAGCAGTTGATGAAGCTCGAGCAGGAAGCGTTGCAGGCCCAGGCCGCCGAGATCAACCCATGGCTGGAGTCGGCCGAGCCCGAATCCCAGCAACCCGCCGCCGCGCCGGAAAAACCCGGCACGCCGAAGTCGGCCACAGGCTCGTTCATTATTGATAACGTCGGGCCTGCCTCGCTGCTGGACCTGATCAACCAGAGTTTCGAAGTGATGCAAACGTCATTGGCACAGTACAAAATCGCCGGCTACCCGCCGGATGTGCTGATCAACGTGCCCAAGCGGGTGTGCCGTTTTTTCGAGTTCTACAAGGCGCCGGAGTTGATCGCGTTGGGGCGGGAAATTGCCAGTGATACGTTGGATCGGTATGAGAGTGAGCAGTCTTGAGAGTGTAGGCGCTGCTGACGACCCCATCGCGGGCAAGCCCACTCCCACAATTAGACTGAGTTCAACATGAGCATGCGGTCGAATGTGGGAGTGGGCTTGCCCGCGATGACGCTAGTTGAGGCAGCGAAACTCTATCCACCCTAAGTATTCAGCAATCGATACCCCACCCCCGCCTCAGTCACGATAAACCTCGGCTGCGTCGGGTCATCCGCCAGCTTCTGCCGCAAATGCCCCACCACAATGCGCAGGTAGTGGCTGTCTTCGGTGTGGGTCGGCCCCCAGATATCCTTGAGCAGTTGTTGCTGGGTAATCACCCGCCCTGGATGCCGCGCCAGTTGCGCCAGCACCGCGTATTCCTTGCGGGTCAACGCTACCTCGGCACCGTCCAGCAGGACGCGGCGGTAGGCCAGGTCTACCGTCAGCGGGCCGAAACTCAGGGCGGCTTCCTGAGACTCGCCCGCCGGTGCCTGGCGCAACAACGCACGCACACGGGCGAGAAATTCCTGGATACCGAAGGGCTTGGTCACGTAGTCATTGGCGCCACCGTCGAGGGCGTCGACCTTCTGGCCCTCACTGGCCCGTACCGACAGCACCAGCACCGGCACCGTCGACCACTCGCGAAACTCGCGCAGCACTTGCTGGCCGTCCATGTCGGGCAAGCCCAGGTCCAGCACCAGCAGGTCCGGCTTGCTCAAGGCCGCTTGGGCCAGGCCTTCGTTGCCGGTGCCGGCCTCGATCACCTTATAGCCCTGGGAGGCCAGGCTGATGCGCAGGAATTTGCGGATCTGCGGTTCGTCATCAATGACTAGAATCGTCGCGGTCTGGCTCATGGTGTCTAATCAATATCCATTAAAAACAAACCATTGTAGAAACGAACCTGTTGTGGCGAGGGAGCTTGCTCCCGCTGGAGTGCGAAGCGCTCCCAAACTAGTCAGGCAGGTGATGCGTCGCGACCGAATGGTTTTGGGGCTGCTGCGCAGCCCAGCGGGAGCAAGCTCCCTCGCCACAGTAGGCACACGTTTTCAAAGGTCAGTGTCCAAGCCCGGCTGAGATTGTAGCGGCAGAAACAAGGTGATGCAGGTACCCCGCCCTTCAATGCCATCCGCCACGCTGATATGCCCCCCATGTGCGCCAACCATGCCCTGGCAGATCGCCAGGCCAAGGCCGGTGCCCTGCCCGCCCCGATCACCACGGGCAGCGGTGTAGAACATGTCGAAGATCTTCGCACGTTCATCCTCGGGAATCCCCGGCCCTTCATCGGCCACGGCGAAAAACAACTGGTTGTCCGCGACACCAGCGCTCAACTGCAAACGGCCCTGGGGCGGTGAAAAACGTGCGGCGTTCTCCATTACATTGACCAACGCCTGTTCGATCAACGCAGCGTGCACGTAGAGCAACGGCAGCTCCGGCGGCACATGGATACTCACTTGCAACGGCGCCAGCACCGCGCGCAAACGCCCAAGGGCGCTGCCGACGATATCGCCGGGCGAGACCCAATCGCGCGCCAGCTTCAGCGCGCCGTGGCCCAGGCGGGTCATGTCCAACAGGTTCTGGATGTAGCGGTCGAGGCGCTCGGCTTCATCGCGGGTGCCTTCGAGCAAGTCGCGGCGATCCTCCAAAGGGATCGCCTCGCCCAGCGCCAGCAGGCTGTCAATACTGCCGCGCATGGAGGTCAACGGCGTGCGCAGATCGTGGGATACAGAGGCGAGCAAGGCGCTGCGCAGTTGTTCGGTTTCGCCGTGCAAACGCGCCGACTCCAACTCCTGCCCCAACTGCGCCCGCGCCAGCGCCTGGGCCAGCGGCTGGCTCAAGGCGGTGAGCAGGCGGCGGCGTTGCCCGCTCAACTCCAAGCCCGGCTTGGCACTGACACCGAGCAAACCCAAGGGACCCTCTTCGCCCGACAACGGCCACCACCACCAACGCCCAAACGGCAAGGTGCCGGTGCCCACACCCGCCGGCTGGTCGTGCTGCCAGGCCCAATCGGCGGCAGCGCGTTCGGCTTCGGTAAGGGTCAACGGGCCACCGGTCTCGATTGTCCAGCCGCCCTCGCCGTCGCGATTGACCAGGCATACATCCAAGTCATTCCAACCTTGCAGGTGGTGAGCCGCCGCACTGATAACGGCCTGGCGATCCGTGGCTGCTGTGAGCTTGCGCGACAGGTCGAGCAGCTCGCTGGTTTCTTCCTGGGTATCGCGCAGCGCCTGCAACTGGCGACGCTGGCGCGCAGCCAGGTTGCCGGTGAGCGCTGCCATCAACAGGAAGAACAACAAGGTCAGCACATCCTCTTCACGCTGGATGGCAAAGGAGAAATTCGGCGGAATAAACAGAAAGTCATAGGTCATGAACGACAACGCCGCGCACACCAGCGAAGGCCCCAGACTGCTGCGCACCGCCACCAGCAGCACCGCCGCAAGAAACACCAGTGAGATATTCGGCAACGGCAATACGCTGGACACGCCCCAGGCCAAGCCGGCTGCAACAACGGTTGCCACCACGGCCAAGGCGTAGTCGAACCAGCGCAACCCACGCGCATCCGGCAAGCGCGGCGGAGCAGGCATATCGTCGCTGTCGAGCACGTTGATCTCCAGGCCCCGCGCATTGCGCAACAAGCGTGCGGCGAGGCCTCCGCCGAACAGCCGTCGACGCCAGCGCATGCGCGACTGCCCGACCAGTACCAGGCTGGCGCGGCGCTCGGCGGCATGCTGGATCAACGTTTTAGCCACCTCGCCCGCCCGCAGCAACACCACCTCGCCGCCCAAACGCTCCGCCAGTTGCTGGGCATTTTGCAGGCGTAGCCGTGACTGTTCATCTCGCGCGTGGCCGTTGTCGATATGCACCAGGCTCCAGGGTAAATGCCGCCGCTGGGCGACCCGACTGGCATGGCGCACCAGGCGTTCGGCTTGTGCGTCGCCATCGACCCCCACCAGCAAACGACCCCGTACCGCCGGCGCAGCTTGCCCGAGTTGGCGGTAACCCTGGGCCAGGTCGTCGTCGACGTGGGCGGCCGCGGTCTGCATGGCCAGTTCGCGCAGGGCCATCAAGTTGGTCTGGGTGAAAAACGCATCGATGGCCGCTCGCGCCTGTTCCGGCACATACACCTTGCCGTCGCGCAGGCGCTCCAGCAATTCGCGGGACGGCAGGTCGATCAACAGCAACTCGTCGGCCTCTTGCAGCACCCAGTCCGGCAGGGTTTCACGCACCTGCACACCGGTAATGCCCCGCACCTGGTCATTGAGGCTTTCCAGGTGCTGGACGTTGACGGTGGTGAATACGTTGATGCCGGCAGCGAGCAATTCCTGAATGTCCTGCCAGCGCTTTTCATGCCGGCTGCCGGGCGCGTTGCTATGGGCCAGCTCGTCGACCAGCACCAGCTTGGGCTTGGCCGCGAGCAGGCCGTCGAGGTCCATTTCTTCGAGCATCACGCCACGGTATTCGCTGCGCAACAGCGGTTGTTGCGGCAGGCCGCTGAGCAAGGCTTCCGTCTCGGCACGGCCGTGAGTCTCGACCACCCCGGCAATCAGCGGTACGCCCTGGCGCAGTTGGGTGTGGGCCGCCTGGAGCATGGCGTAGGTCTTGCCCACGCCGGGCGCGGCGCCGAGGAAAACCTTGAGCCGGCCAAGGCCGTTGCGGGGTAGATCGGCTAACAAGGCATCGGCGCGGCCGGAGTCGCTCATGCGGGTAGTGTCCTTCAGGTATCAAAGCAGTCAGGTTCAATGTCAATCACATGTGGGAGGGGGCTTGCCCTCTCCCACAGGGGTTCAGAGTTTTTCCAGGGCCATGTTCAGTGCCAGTACGTTGACTACCGGCGGCCCCACCAACGGGCTTTCGGTGTGTTCATCCAACATCCGCTGCAAGGTCGACACCGGCACATTCCGTGCTGCCGCCACTCGCGCCAGTTGATAGGCAATTGCCGCGGGTGGCAAGTGTGGATCAAGTCCGCTGCCGGAGGTCGTCAGCGAGGCCAACGGTACGGGCCCCTGGCCGGGCACCTGTTGTTTATTCGCGTCATCGAAGATGCGCGTGACCAGCGCGGGATTGCTCGGGCCAAGGTTGCTGGCACTGCTGGAGACCGTCGCGAACGCCCCGGCCGAGGGGCGTGGATGGAACCAGCCGTCACCGCTGAAATCCTGGGCGATCAGGCTGGAGCCGCGCACCTTGCCGCCGGCATCGCGCACCAGGCTGCCATTGGCCTGATCCGGGAAGGCAACCTGAGCGACGCCAGTCACCACCAGCGGATAAGCCACGCCGGTGATCAGGGTCATGAGCACCAGCAGGCTCAGGGCCGGGCGGATTGTATTAGTCATCGTCAAATCCTCAATAAATCGGGCCACAAAAAAGACCGCAGGGTTACACCAGGTGCAGCGCCGTCAGCAGCATGTCGATCGCCTTGATGCCCACAAACGGCACCAGCAGCCCACCCAGGCCGTAGATCAGCAGGTTGCGTCGCAACAAGGCCGCCGCACTCGCCGCCTGCACGCGCACACCGCGCAGGGCCAGCGGGATCAGCACCACGATGATCAGCGCGTTGAACACAATTGCCGACAGAATTGCGCTCTGCGGGCTCTGCAGGTGCATGACGTTGAGCACGCCCAATTGCGGGTAGATCGAGGCGAACAGCGCCGGCAGGATCGCGAAGTACTTGGCCACGTCGTTGGCGATGGAAAAGGTGGTCAGCGCGCCCCGGGTCACCAGCAACTCCTTGCCGATCTGCACCACGTCCAGCAGCTTGGTCGGATCACTGTCGAGGTCGACCATGTTCGCGGCTTCGCGTGCGGCCTGGGTGCCATCGTTCATCGCCATGCCGACGTCGGCCTGGGCCAGCGCTGGCGCGTCGTTGGCACCGTCGCCGCACATGGCGACCAGACGGCCGTCGTTCTGCTCATGGCGAATACGGGCGAGTTTTTTCTCAGGCGTGGCTTCAGCCAGCACGTCATCCACGCCGGCTTCAGCGGCAATCGCGGCGGCCGTCAACGGGTTGTCGCCGGTGACCATCACGGTACGAATCCCCAGCTTGCGCAGCTCGGCGAAACGCTCACGGATGCCAGGCTTGACCACGTCTTTCAGATGGATCGCACCAAGCAATTTGCCATCGGCGCACACCAGCAACGGCGTGCCGCCGCTTTGGGCGATCTTGTCGATTTCCCGCGACAGTGCAGGTAAAAGGTCGCTGCGCTGCTGGCCGATAAACGCCAGCAGCGAATCCACCGCGCCCTTGCGGAATACGCGGCCCTGATAGTCGACACCGGACAAACGGGTTTCGGCGCTGAAGGGGACCGCAGTCAGTTCGTCCGGCGTCGGCTCTGCCTGGGGGTGCAAGGCGCGCAGGTATTCGACGATGGACTTGCCTTCGGCGGTGTCATCCGCCAGGGAGGCGAACAGTGCACCTTCCGCCACTTCCCGACCACTGACACCGGGCGCCGCAACCACTGCCGAGCAACGACGGTTACCGAAAGTGATGGTGCCGGTCTTGTCCAGCAGCAACACATGCACGTCCCCTGCCGCTTCCACCGCGCGGCCAGACTTGGCGATCACGTTGAGCCGCACAAGGCGGTCCATGCCCGCGATACCGATGGCCGACAACAAGCCGCCAATGGTTGTAGGAATCAGCGTCACCAGCAGTGCGACCAGGAACACCAAGGGCAGGCTGCCATTGGCGAAGTGAGCGAACGGCTGCAGGGTCACCACCACCAGCAGAAAGATCAGGGTGAGGCCGATCAGCAGGATATCCAGCGCGACTTCGTTGGGGGTTTTCTGGCGTTTGGCGCCTTCCACCAAGGCGATCATGCGGTCCAGGGTGGACTCACCGGGGTTGGCGGTGATGCGGATCAGCAGCCAGTCCGACACCAGGCGGGTGTTGCCGGTGACGGCGGAACGGTCGCCGCCGGACTCGCGGATCACCGGAGCGGATTCGCCGGTAATCGCCGCTTCGTTGACGGCAGCGATACCTTCGATCACCTCGCCGTCGCCAGGAATCATTTCACCTGCGGCGACGCGCACCACGTCACCTTTGCGCAGGCTGGTGGCCGGTACCACCTTGAAGCTACCGTCGGACTCCTTGCGACGAGCGCTCAAGCCTTCACTGCCGGCCTTGAGGCTGTCGGCGCGGGCCTTGCCACGGCCTTCGGCCAAGGCTTCTGCGAAATTGGCGAACAACACGGTGAACCACAGCCACACAGCGATTTGCACAGCCACGAAGGTTGGCACGGCGGCGTCGGGCACAAAGCACAGCACGGTGGTGAGGATGGCGGTCAGCTCGACCACCAACATGACCGGCGAGCGTTGCAGCTGGCGGGGGTCCAGCTTGACGAACGCCTGGACCAGCGCCGCGCGCCACAGCGAGGAAATTGCGGTTTTGGCAGGTTCCTGGGATTTGACCGGGGCCGCGTTTTTTACAGGCATATTCATTTTCATATCCCTTGGTTAGAAGCCCATGCTCAAGTGTTCAGCAATAGGGCCCAGCGCCAGCGTCGGCAGGAAAGTCAGGCCGCCCACCAGCAAAATGGTCACGGTCAACAAGGTCACGAACAACGGGCCGTGGGTCGGGAAACTGTTCTGACCAATCGGTGCGGTCTTCTTCATCGCCAGGCTGCCGGCCAGGGCCAGTACCGGGAGGATGTAGCCGAAACGGCCGATCAACATGCCCAGGCCAAGCATCAGGTTGTGGAACGCGGTGTTGCCGCTGAACCCACCAAACGCCGAACCGTTATTGGCACTGGCCGAGGTGTAGGCGTAGAGCAACTGGCTGAAGCCGTGGGGGCCAGGGTTGCTGATGGCGCCGGCCGGGCCTGGCAGGCTGGCGGCAATGGCACCCAGCACGAGCACACCCACCGGCATCACCAGCAGGGTCACCACCAGCAGTTGCACTTCCTTGGCCTGGAGTTTCTTGCCCAGGTATTCCGGGGTGCGGCCGATCATCAGGCCGGCGAGGAACACCGCGATCAACACGTTGAGCAACATGCCGTACATACCCGCGCCGACCCCGCCGAAGATCACTTCGCCGACCATCATGTTGACCAGCGCCACCATCCCGCTCAGGGGGCTGAGGCTGTCCTGCATGCCATTGACCGAGCCGTTCGACGCTGCGGTGGTGGTCACCGACCAGAGCACCGTGCCGGTGGTGCCGAAACGTGTTTCCTTGCCTTCCAGCGGCGCGGTTTGCTCAACGGCCGGGTTGTTCAAGGTTGGGTTGGGCTGGTATTCGGCCCACAGTGAAGTCGCGCCGCCGATCAGGAACAAGGCCAGCATGCAGGCAAGAATGGCGCGGCTCTGACGCAGGTCTTTGACGTAATGGCCGAAGGTAAACACCAAGGCCACCGGGATCAGAATGATCGAGGCCACTTCGAAGAGGTTGGCCCAGGCTGTCGGGTCTTCGAACGGATGCGCCGAGTTCACTCCAAAAAAACCGCCGCCATTGGTGCCCAATTGCTTGATCGCAATCTGGCTGGCCGCCGGGCCGAGGGGGATGACCTGATCCACGCCTTGCATCGTCACGGCATCAACGTAATGGGCAAAAGTTTGCGGTACGCCCTGCCATACCAGAAACAACGCCAGCACCAGGCATAACGGCAGCAAGCCGTAGAGGGTGGCGCGGGTCATGTCGACCCAGAAGTTACCCAAGGTCTTGGAGGATTTGCGACCGATCCCACGGCAAAGCGCGACCAGGACTGCCAGGCCGGTGGCGGCACTGACGAAGTTCTGCACAGTGAGGCCGACCATCTGGCTGAGGTAGCTCAGGGACGCTTCACCGCTGTAGTTCTGCCAGTTGGTGTTGGTCATGAAACTGACCGCGGTGTTGAAGGCCAGCGTCCATTCCTGGCCCGGCAATTTCTGCGGGTTGAGGGGGAGATAGTTCTGGAACAACAGGATCGCGAACAGCAGCAAAAAGCCCGCGAGGTTGAATGCGAGCAAGGCCAGCATGTATTTCTGCCAGCTTTGCTCCTGTTGATCGTCCACTCCCGAAAGGCGATAACAGGCTTTCTCCACAGGCCCCAGCACCGGCGTCAGCCAGGTGCGCTGGCCTTCCATCACCTTGTAATAGAACCGCCCCAGAAACGGTGCCGGCACCAGTACCACGGCGAAGAAGGCGATGATCAGCCAATAGTCATAACTGTGCATAGCCTGCTCCTAGTTCCGATCCGCGCGTAACAGCGCAACCAGCAGATAAATGAACAGCGCCACAGCCAATAGCAGTGACACCCCGTCCAGAACGCTCATGGAAGTTTCTCCGTTTAACGGCGAGTGCCGCGTGTGGGGCAATTGTCCGCAGGAGCGGTGTAAAGGAACGAGAGCGAGGCGGGGCGTGGGGCGTAAAGATGGCGTAAAGAGTGGCTTTATGCGGGGTTTACACGGGGATTTTGGCGCCTGGGCGGTGCTGTCGGGAGCAAGCCCCCTCCCACAGGTTGATCTGCGCTCGGCATGACAACTCGGTCAAGTGTGGGAGGGGGCTTGCCCCCGATGGCGCCAGTCAAGACACCCTCGCACTTATCTGGTGCGACGTCGCCACTATTCAAACGCCAAACCATCCCCCAAACGACAGTAGCGCAGCTTTACGACAATGATTCTCAGGCTGGCATGTCCACTGCAACACCTTGAACCATTCCAAACCGTTCAGGGAGCACCACACAATGAACACACACCTCAAACCCACCTTGGGCACCCTCCATCTCTGGGGCATCGCCGTCGGGCTGGTGATTTCCGGCGAGTACTTCGGCTGGAGCTATGGCTGGGGCGTGGCCGGCACGCTGGGCTTCCTGGTGACCTCACTGATGGTCGCCGCGATGTACACCTGCTTCATTTTCAGCTTCACCGAGCTGACCACCGCGATTCCCCACGCTGGCGGCCCCTTTGCCTACAGCCGCCGCGCCTTCGGCGAAAAAGGCGGCTTGATTGCCGGCCTGGCGACCCTGATCGAATTCGTCTTCGCCCCACCCGCCATCGCCTTGGCCATCGGTGCCTACCTCAACGTGCAGTTTCCAGCGCTGGACCCGAAACACGCCGCCGTCGGCGCCTACTTCGTGTTCATGGGCCTGAATATCCTCGGCGTGAAACTCGCCGCTACCTTCGAACTGGTGGTGTGCGTACTCGCCGTCGCCGAACTGCTGGTGTTCATGGGCGTCGTTGCGCCGGCGTTCAGCTTCAGCAACTTCGCCCTGAACGGCTGGGCTGGTTCCGACACCTTCGGTGCCCCGGCGATTGCCGGCATGTTCGCAGCGATCCCCTTCGCCATCTGGTTCTTCCTCGCCATCGAGGGCGCAGCCATGGCAGCCGAAGAAGCGAAAGATCCTAAGCGCACCATTCCAAAGGCCTACATCAGCGGCATCCTGACCCTGGTAATCCTGGCCATGGGCGTGATGTTCTTCGCGGGCGGCGTGGGCGACTGGCGCACCCTGTCGAACATCAACGACCCACTGCCCCAGGCGATGAAAACCGTCGTAGGCGAAAGCTCCGGCTGGTTGCACATGCTGGTCTGGATTGGCCTGTTCGGCCTGGTGGCAAGCTTCCACGGCATCATCCTCGGCTACTCGCGCCAATTCTTCGCCCTGGCCCGCGCCGGTTACCTGCCGTCTTTCCTGGCCAAACTGTCACGTTTTCAGACGCCCCACCGAGCCATTCTCGCCGGTGGCGTGGTCGGCATTGCGGCCATCTACAGTGATGGCCTGATCAACCTGGGCGGCATGACCCTGACCGCCGCGATGATCACCATGGCCGTATTCGGCGCCATCGTCATGTACATCATGAGCATGCTCAGCCTGTTCAAACTGCGCAAAACCGAACCGCTGCTTGAACGCACCTTCCGCGCACCGGGTTACCCCGTCGTGCCGGGCATCGCGCTGGCTCTGGCAGTGGTGTGCCTGGTAGCGATGGCCTGGTTCAACACACTGATCGGGCTGATCTTCCTCGGTTTCATGGCCGTGGGCTTCATCTACTTCCAACTGACCGCCCAAGACCGCGCCGATGCGCCGGCAGATGCGATGTTGACCGGACTATAGGGTTTACGAGGCAGAACGGGCCTACAATGAACTACTCAGAAAGCCCGTAACTCAAAGCAGTTATTACCGTGGGAAAATTCTCCCCCGGCTGTCTGCCTCAAGGAGAGCCTTATGCCGTGGTACGCGTGGTTGATTATGGTAATTGCGATCGGATCGATCGTCGGTGGGTTGATGATGCTGCGTGACAGCGCCAACAAAGTGGAACTCACCGACGATCAACGCAAACGCGTGGCCGAGCGCAATGCCCAGGCCGATGCCAAGGATGCACAGGATCGCTAGATGGTGGTAGCTCCCGCCGGGCTGCGAAGCAGCCCCCTACTCCCATTCCGCCTTGGCAATATGCAACCCGTGCTGCCCCTTATACGCGGCACGCTCCGGCTGACTCCAGCCACTCAGCAATTCGTCCTCCAGCCTGTAGATTTCAACCCCCAACGGACGACACACCGTCAGTGGGTCCTGCGCGTCCGGCCCCCACATCGGCAACGACAAATCCCCACCTGGGCACGTCGATAGCGCACACAGCAAATCAATCTCCGCGAAAAACTCCAGGTAATCGCCCTTCTGCGCCGGGCAGGCTTTCATGAAATACATGTCGTCGTGATTAAGACCGGTGCACTGGAAAATATTCAGCACGTCATGCACATCGAATTCCGTCAGACCGTGAGGCAATACCGCACGGGTCAGGTTTGAGTGGCAGTGGTGATGAAAGTCCTCGCCAGTGAGCATACGGTTTACATAGGGATCGCAGCGTGTGCCGAGCAAATCGTGCAGGCGCCCGCCGTGCTCATCGATGCCGTAGCTTGCGAGACTGTCATCCGTAATAGTGACTAACGGTCGTAGAAATGGAAGGTTCGACCACAAGCGGTCGTGAGTGCTGACGTGGGCGCCTTGAAGTTGCCGAGTGCGGGCTGCCCACAAGCGTTCGCGTGGATCATTGGCGTTCCACACATTGAAGTCCCCCACCTCGGGGCCAACAGGCGTGGTCACCCGGAACACATGCCCGGCAGGCACTTTCCACGCCCTGCCCGTGCGGATCGGCACCTCGAACTGTTCGATCAGAGTGCGCTGATCCTTGCGATCACGGATACGTTCATACAAGGCAGTATCCACCTGTAACGCCGAGCCTTTGCTGACTTGGTAAGCGGCTGGATAGTCTTTGTACATGGGGCATTCCTCCATCAAGGGTGATCAAACAGTGCCAGGGAAAGGTGTTCGGAATCGTCCAGGTAGAGGCTCATCGCCTCGCTGGCGGCTGGTTTGTTATCGCTGGCTAACAGCGTGTAAATCTCACGATCACGTTCCAGCCAGGGCGACTGGAAACGCTGCTCATCCGGTGCGGCGCAGAACAGCAGGCGCAATTGAGCGATCACCTGGGCGAAAAACTCATTGAACAGAGGGCTGTCCATCAACGCGACGATCTGTTGGTGGAAAACAAGACTGTGGGTAGCCACCGCTCGCCAATCTTCGCGCTCCCGGGCCAGGTGGGTGGCGTCAATCGCACTTTGCATACGCATCGATTGAACGTCCGTCAGCGGCCCGCTCTGTGCAATCGCCTGCAACTCCAGGGTACGACGGACGACGAAGAGGTCGCGCACCCCTGCTCGCGCCAAGCGCCGAACCATGACGCCCTTATTGCGGACATAGCGAGTCAGACCCTTCTGGCCCAGACGATGCAGCGCCTCGAGAATCGTATGGCGGGATGCGTTGTAGCCCTTGACCAACTCGGCCTCGACGAGCGACACACCCGGCAGCAACCGCCCGCCGATGATGTCGGCGCGTAGTTCCAGGGCAATTTGGTCGGCTAACGACAAGCTTGGCGTCATGTGCACCTCAAGATTGTTGAACAATCGCTGAGTTGGATGTAATCACGTTTCATGCTAACGCGGCCTGAGAGTAAATAGACGCAGCTCCGATAAAGGAAGGCCGGTCAATGACCGGCCTTCTGGGCTATCTTCGAATCTTCAATTAATAACTAATCTGTCGCGATTCTTCTCCAGCAGCGCTTTACCGATGCCTTTTACTTCCAGTAACTCATCCACCGCCGTGAACGGACCGTTGCTTTCGCGATACGCAACGATTGCCTTCGCCTTGGAAGCACCGATACCGAACAGGTCGCGGCGCAGGGTCTCGGCATCGGCGGCGTTGAGGTTGACCTTGGTGGATTGCTCGGTTTGTGTCATTTGCACAGAAATGGGGGATGGTGCTTCTGGTTTAGCGGAGGGAGCAGCAGTGGCAGCAACCGAAATGCTGGTGAGGAAAGCGAAGAACAGGGAAGAAACATACGTGTTGTACATTGATGAAGCTCCTTAACATCGTTGATGTGAAAGCAGCTATTCCAAAGCTGCTTTATCAATCTAGGTGATGTTGGAAAACTGTCAAAAATGAGAGCGTTACAATGTGTGATCGACGTAGTGTCAGGGCAACGTTTTGAACGTTTGACATCAAGCGCCTCCCCAATACATATAGGCCGATCGTAGGCCCATTACTATACCCGGGGCCAGAAGCAAGACAAGCAGCGCACGTGAGATCCCCTTGGCGACGTTTAGAAACATTAAATAAATAAAAGGTATAATTATAAACGCAGGCTGCATGATCCTCATAAGGTCTTGGTGAGAGTTAATAGATGTAACCGATAGTCCCAAGAAAAATAGGGCAATGCAAAACATCCTATTCAGCATGGCATTCTCCACACTTGAAAAATATAGATTAAAAAATTTTCGCCAAGCCGATAAAACTATCAGAGCCAATACAAACAAGAACACATACGCATAAACAAACAATCCAGCATTGGTCTCGCTCTCCCAATTACCATCACCTGAAACAACTACTTGCTTTAAATACCCGACAACCAAAGACCCCATCAATCCGACAAGCAACGAAATTGCATACTTTGTAGGAATTGAAAGCCTAGGGAAGCGATCAACAAAAATAAATATGGAAAAAACTACCACCGCCAAAATGCCACTGGAGTAATGAAATAAAATTGACAGGGCTACGAATAATACCGCAACAATAAATCGAGAACTCAACATCCCCAGAAATAGCAATGTAAATGCCATGTGAGACCTCCATACCCATAGCACAGAAGCGTAGGAGGGGTACCACAACGAATATATTAAGACCGACAGAAGGACGAAAAACGCAGCTTGAAGGGCGTTTTTTTCAATCTTGCGCGCCGCGCAAAAAACAAACAACATCAAGAATGCAAATACTAAAAACATGGAAGCAAATGCAAAAGACTGCAGATCAACAATAATCGAGTTGAAAATAGTATAGACCGAAAGGTATATACCTAACTCCAACTTACCTGTTTCCTCCGTCAAGGTGGTGGCGAAACCCAGCACATCTTCTGAAAGCAACTCATTGTAGAAAAAATAATAAGCCCTGGCATCAGTAATGGTTTCATTATCATTTACGATAACTGAAAACAAATAAGCACACCCCATCATGAGCGTGAATGAGAGCAGCAACATGACAAACGCGGCGAGCGTGGTTTTCCGCACACTTAACATAACTACCACTTAAGGAAAAGATGGATTATACCTTGGTAAAAGCGTATTTCTTTATAGGCACCAAGCGTACACGACAACTTCAAAAAATTACCCAGCGCTTCTTTCTTTCTAACGCTAGCAATATTTCTAAAACGTGTACATTCAAGTGCTATGATCGCTGCCGTATATTCCGGGCACTCACGGTAGTCCTGCAGAATTTTCATTTGGTGCTCATACATCAAATCTAGCTGCTTGAGGGTGTTCTCGGCGTGCTGCCGATATTCCGCAACCAACTCAGGAAGCGCTTGCAGATACCCGTTCGAAGCACTCGTCAACTTCAACCACATATCCCAATCCTCAACACGCGTATTGGTATTGAAACCGCCTACGCTGCGCAAGGTATCAAGCCTGAGCATGCCTGCGGCTGCCGGCACCTGCGCTTTAAGCATGATAACGTCACGAAAACTATACCTTCCAGACCCGATACGCGTGCTAGTGCGGCGACTCTCATCGTCTATCAGGTAAATCGAACCAAACGCAGCTACGCAGTCTGGCTGACTTTCTAAATATTGAATCAGAAACTCACTTTTTTCAGGCAGGATGCAGTCATCCGACGCCAATGCTGAAAAATACTTACCCTGGGACCATTCAAGAGCCGTATTTAGAGTCGTTGATAACCCTTGATTTTCTTGAGCTATATAGGTGAATCTTACAAATCGTTGCTCACAAAGCGGCAAAAGATCTTGAATGAAGCTTCTTGATAAGTCAGAAGACCCATCATCGATGATGATCAGCTCAATATTTGCATAGCTCTGATTTATGACACTTCTAATGCTTCTTTCTACAAATTTCTGATGATTATAAACAGGAATACACATACTAACTAACGGTCCAGCGCTTTCCTTTTCAAGCAACATGCGAAACTCCCAAATACCGTTCAAATACGAAGCAATACATCACAATCAAATAAATTAAATAATTCACTGCGTGCGCGATGGCAACGCCTTCAAAACCAAATACACTGAGAAAAATAATAGTGAGCAGATAGAAACTTAGCGAAAAGACAATCTCTGTAATTACGTAAAGCTTCACCAGAGGCTTG
Organism: Pseudomonas sp. R4-39-08; assembly: GCF_003852275.1. NCBI lineage: Bacteria > Pseudomonadati > Pseudomonadota > Gammaproteobacteria > Pseudomonadales > Pseudomonadaceae > Pseudomonas > Pseudomonas sp. R4-39-08. The sequence continues at coordinate 1,739,287 of NZ_CP027733.1, read as the reverse complement.
CTCAACATGATATAAGCCAGCAACCAACCGCAAGTTTTAAACAAGTCCCCTACCAACTGCCAAAAAAACAAATCACGCATTGGAGTAAATTTTTCGGTAAACAGCAGAGCGATGATAAGATCACGCAATACAAAAACGACTAGGCCACCTAATATTACTAGAGGAACGAGTAACTTAAGGCCAGAAAGCACTTCCCGCTTTAGTATAGCCTTGTTATTTTCAGCTGAAAGTCGCGGCAGGAAATAAACACTCAAGGTCGTGGTAATCAGTAAAAGATAAGCAGCGCTCAATCGCCACATCGCCTCCCAATACCCCGCTTCCACCCAACTCAAATTTTCTCCCAAATAGTTACGCACCAGAATATGGCTGATTGGTACGCATAAGGCAGACGTCAACGCCATTAGCGTGTATTTAGCTAAATTCGCAGAGGTAGCATAATCAACTTTGCCGAACAGAAACTTAAATTTGAACCATGTCAAGCGGAAGCAAAATATTAGAGTAGCCAAGAAGCTCAGCGATTGATAAATGGCCAACCCAACCAGCGCCCCATACAACCCAAGCTTCATCGCAAGCAGCGTTGTTACAATGAGCGAGAATAGACTACCTGATATATTCGCTAAAACGTATCTGACAATTTCCCGTTTGCCGTTCAATATAGCTAGTAATAAGGAGTTTAACGAAAAAAACACCAAGGCTAATGAAAACCACACAAATACACCGGCAAAGCTGGCATCTTTGAGAAACCAAAGTGCCAGCTCTTCCGAGAAGATCAGAATCAAAATACTCAGAAAAATCGAAGCGCTGACGGAGATCGTGCCTGCGGTACGCCAAACAACTCTCTGTTTTTCTGAATCCGATCCATATTCAGCAGTGTATTTAGTAACTCCTGTGTTAATAGCGCCACTTGCGAATGTCGTTATCATTTGGACAGCATTTTGAAACTGCCCAACCGCAGCATACCCAGCAGGACCGACGTAAACTGCTAGTACTTTATTAATACCCAGCAGCGCTATCATCTTGATAAGTACCGCAACGCCATTCAGCAAACTGGTTCGTATAAGGTTCATTTCATCGATCGCTGAAGGAAAAACTATTACACGCTTTGATAACAGCGTTGACGTCAGCCATTGTCATTGTCGGGCCGATAGGCAGGCTCAGGACCTGCTGATGAATCAACTCAGAGACTGGAAAGCTTTTCTCATTCAACTGAGGGTAAGCGCTCTGTTTGTGTGGCGGAATAGGATAGTGAATTAAGGTCTGCACACCACACGCGGTCAAATGCTGCTGCAGCTCATCACGCTTATTGCTCCGAATAACGAATAAATGCCATACATGCGAATCGAAAACCTCAGCATCGACAGACGCCGATAACGGCAATTCAATATGAGGGTTCTTAATATTCTTCAAATAAGTATTTGCAATGGCCTTACGTTGTTGCGTGTGCTGATCAAGATAGCGGAGTTTCACGCCTAGCATCGCCGCCTGTATTTCATCCAACCGACTGTTAACGCCCTGATACAAATTTTTATAACGTTCATGAGAACCGTAATTGCGTAAAGCTCGTAGCGTGTCTACCAGTTCAGCATCATTGCTGGTAATCGCACCACCATCACCAAGCGCTCCCAGATTCTTCCCAGGATAGAAGCTGAAACCCGATGCATTACCCCAATTTCCAGCCTTGCGCCCTTGAATACTCGCACCATGAGCTTGTGCAGAATCTTCAAGGAGCAATAAATCATGCTCTTGGGCAATGGTAAGAATCGCCGGCATATCAGCCAGCTGTCCATATAAATGAACGGCAATAATCGCTTTGGTTTTTGGAGTAATAGACTTCAAAATATGCTCGGGGCATAGGTTAAATGTCTGAGGGTTCGGTTCGACCAATACCGGAACTAGACGATTTTCTGTAATAGCCAAAATACTAGCAATATAGGTATTAGCCGGGACAAGGACTTCGTCACCCTCTTTCAGCTTACCCAGCTCTTTCCACGCGCGCAGGGTCAGGATCAGTGCATCGAGACCGTTTGCTACCCCTACACAATATTTAGTACCACAGTATTCCGCAAAGGCCGACTCGAAGTCTTGCAACTCGTTACCGGCAATGTACCAGCCGGAATCGATAACTCGCTTACAAGCCGCGAGTAGCTCCCCACTCATTTCGGAATTCACAGACTTCAAATCGAGAAAACTGATCATTTATAACTCCATTCGGTAGAAATCATGCACAACGGCTCGCGCACCAAAACCTTCTTTTTGCGAAACAAGCCCTTCATTGAGCACCTGGCCGCCATCTTCCGTAGAAATACCGAAGCTAAAATATTGTCGGTTACCGTACACATCGCTGATTAAATTATTCAAAACAAAATCCAAAGCACCTACTTGCCTGCCCGCATCACTGGCTGCCAAATATTGCGTATGCACGATGTGTCCAAAATCAAAAACCATCGCAGCAGCCAACAGTTGACCTTCCAGCACAGCACCGAAGACCTTTATATTCTCTGGGAAGCGTGACATTAAAAGTTCAATTTCGGACAGCGAATGAACAGGCTTAGAGTCGAAGCGTTCCAATACTTTAGACAGAAGCGCATGAAAATCGGCAGTGCTTACCGAAGAACTGAACGTGACAGCATTTTTCTCGGCTTTCTTTATGACACACTTTCTAGAGTCAGAGAGCTTAGGCGCGCGAGCAATCTCTATCACTGACGAAACATCACGACGAAACAACTTCGCATTATTCCTGAACAACGCGTAAAGATCCTCTTCTGCGGGATAGCGCGTAAATACAGAGGGGATGCACTTGTATACCAGATCCACGGCACCGAGATCTCTATAGTGTGCCTTTAATGCATCAAATACATCCAGCATTGCTTTGCAACCAAGATCTTTCAGAAAAATAATACCGGCGTAGGTCAGACCAGAATGACTGAAAATCGTCGTATTAATAAGATTTGCTGGAAAAATCGCAACCACACGATTTTTCTTATAGATCAACACCGACACATCATTGAAACGAGCTTCATGATAGCGAAAGTACTGAGTCAAGTGGATAAAGTTACCATTCTTTGAATGCTCAACTACGTAATCCCAATCTTTACTCAGAGAGGCATCGTATCTCTTCAGTTCATACATCTGGCTTATTGCCTATATTGATTTCCATTACACATAGCCCATCCAAATGACCGGCCATTTCAAACCCTACTTTCTGATAGAGCTTTATCGCGCGAATATTATTAGGGCTAACCTTGAGAAATACGGATGACACACCGATGGAAAGCGCAAAGGCAAAGATCTCCGTTATTATCGATTGACCGAGACCTTTCCCCCATAATTCTTTTTCGCCAAGATAACCCCAGTACTCGGCACGCTGATCGATAATGTTTTTTAGACCTGCAGCGCCCACTTTTCGACCGGAATACTCTAAACCGAAGATCCGATAGTCATCCCTATCTACCAGTGAATTGAAAAAACCAATTTGCTGTTCATCCGTGAAGCTGGGTGTTTCCGTTAACTCTTTGATTTCAGGATCACGAAGCCACTTCCCGCTTAAAGCGAGATACTCTTCATTATAAGCGACCAATTTGATCATGGCCTTATTCACTTATCAACTTACAAAATTCTGTATAATCTCTAATATAATCACTTTCTTCATAAGGCTCACTAGCGAGAACCAGAAGTACGCAATTTTCGCTAAAATCGTGCATTTCTCGCCAAGTAAGACCCTCAATTAAAATCCCCTTGGTGGGGCAATCGAGGATAACCTCTTCCCTGCTACGGCCATCGTCCAGTACCATCCTGCACTGACCAGCCATGCAAATTGCTACTTGCTTAAGATTATGGTGCGCGTGGAAGCCACGACTGACACCTTCGCCGGTATGGTAAATATAGTAGACCCGCTTAATTTCGAAAGGGATCAACTTCCCTTGTTCAATAGAAACCAAGCTACCTCGGTGGTCACCAAGTTTTTGAAATTCAATCCACTTAACTAGACTCACGCTGCCCCTCCATGCCATATCAGTGATAACGCAGTACACGTACTTCAGGTCCAACGCCGCGCTAAGCTTTACGTTGCTTCTACTGATTGACCTATTGCTTGCCGGTCAAGCTCTGCAGTCGAATATGCTTATTGCCAGACAAGTCATCATCCGCGCCCTGTCGGTCATAGATCTATTCGATCATGACCGTCCTGCCTCGGCAAGAACCATAGGCTACCGGGAGGCTCAGACCTCATTCACTGGCCAACGTGCAGAAAACCTGAAAGCACTAATGCAGCCCCCTCGCCGCCCCCTGCTTGGAGCCCTCGCTCTAGCCTGGAAAGACCAAGCTTCCTTGCTGAACATACAGATAGCGGGTAAAAAACTGAGATTACTTTTTTGGACAGCGATTCTATCACTTGGATGGCAGCAAGACATCCCTGGCTGGAGCACTTTCTTATGCCCCAATCCTGAACGCCGACGATTCGCTTTACTGCGGGGGCTGCTCAGGGCAATGCTCCTCTTGCAGGTGTCCGCCCTACGACTGCGAAGAAGCATTGAACAGACACAAAAAACCCGCCGTAGCGGGTTCTATTTCTATTTCAATGTCATCCCTGACGGTGCTTGAGAGCCGTACAACTTCAGCTCACCGTCCTGCCACCACGCTGCAAAATTTTCACCAATACCTCCTGGTTCAACCGCCTGGGTGGTATCTACAGCAAAAGGTTGACCTTGACTCGATACGGAAGACAAAGACAGAAAGCCCATAATGACGCAGCCTTTTGGAGAAACACCCGGCGCAGCATTGCGTCGTTCGAGTACCACAGACCCCAGCGACCAATCACCCGTCTGTTCAACGAATACGTTTTTAACGCGAACGTAGTCAACATCCGTGATCAGTACGGCCGAGTCTCCACAATCACCGTAAACGCCGTCAATTTCGACGTCATAGCTGCCGACGCCAAAAATATCCACTAGTTGACCCGTTACATTATCGCCAACGTTGTCAATGAATTTGTTGTTACCGTAGGACGTGACAAGCTCATAGCAGTCTTCTGGTGCGCCATCCACCCAGCACTCTTTGATTGTCAGCCCAGACGTCTCCCAAAATTCGCAGACTTCATTTCCTGCACTTTCCGAACCCTCGGTTTTCTGAAAGAAGCACTGCAACACCGTCACATCCGTCGTCCGGCGCCATTCAAAAAGGCGACGGTCCGCGACGTTACCTTCGAACGCGCAATGTTCAAATATGCATTTATCCGCGCCGTTACCGTACACAGCAGTTTGCGTTACTCCCGGAGTATAGGTAAAGCGCACATTTTTGAAGTGGCTATTTTTGATCATATTAGGCAGTTGGCTGTAAATGTTACCACCGGGCTTCATATAGTTGAGATCACCAATGCCAACTGCACAGCCGGAAATCAAGGTATCCCGCACAGCGACGTATTCGATCGTCCAGCCGTTACCGACATGCCAGTGAAAATGGCTGGATGTAAATGCACAACGATCAATTTCAACCTTAAACTCGCCCGACCCGTAAGCATAGAAAACACCATTGGTTGAGGAGTTCTTCGCAATACCCGACACGATGCAGTCCGTCAGCTTGACATTCTTACCTGCAGTACCGGCTCCAAAGAAACAATAATTCGATACACCTGCGATCTCGCAGCCATACATCTCCAGCGACCCGGAAGTGAGGTAGGCAAGCAGCTCATCAGCAGCGCCGTCAGCGCCCTGGAACTTGCAACGCTCAAACACAACCGGCGTACCGAAACCAACCAGATTAATAATTGACGAGCCATTGGAAGATCCCGATGCAAATACATTATAAAAACGCACATGGTAGGTCGCCGATGGATCATTGAGAACAAAGCCTGGCTTACCACTAGCGAAGGCTATATCTTTATCTCTTATAATGTAGGGGTCTGACTGAGTGCCCGTCCCGCTGTACGCGAGTGCGGAAGCCGCCGCTTCAGAGTTAATCGTTACCTCAGCCGCTGTGGTGCGAATATCAGACGTCACACCAACTTCAGATAGGTTAGCTGGCCCTGGCTTGATCCAACCTTGGATACCGGCATTGCGGCGCACTGCCTCTGCCTTGAACATTGCTTGCACCCGTACCCCCTCGACAGAGATATCATCCAGCGAAGCCCTATTTTCGTTATTGGAAGTCATAGTTACCCTCTAAATTGCCCAATCAAGTGGGCTATCAATTTCCAAGCCAGGTTGACGCGGTTACCGCGTAATCTGACCTTTTAATACCAAGCGGCATAATTTTTGCCTTAACTGCTTAGCATCGCTCTTTACCATTCCAGCGATCCGAATGGCTTGCAGACATTATATGCATAAACGCATTAAAAATCAATGCGTTTATGCATATCTCAAGAAATGAGCTAGTCCAGGCACCCGAGCCCTCGGCCTCCAGGTCCCTGAGCAGCACGTTTAAAGCCGCCCTCGCGCGATCGAGTAGGAGGCGGATGGACATCCGCCGTCCTCTCACACCACCGTACGTACGGGTCCGTATACGGCGGTTCAAGTTATGCGATTAAGTCGGTTTATCGTATCTAGTATCGAGACCAGCCCGAATCGATCCCACAGTTTCTTTGGTAACGCCTGATTCATATGTGACGCCCCCGAGCTCCACCATGGGCCACGACCATTGAACGCCGATGTGCAGGCGCGCCCTTCGTTGAGACCCAGACGCATCAGGTTACGCGCCCTCGTCGAGGGCTGCTTCCATTGACGCCAGATGACACAACGGAGCTTGTGACGCACCCAGCCGTCCAGTTCCTCAAGTGGCCGTTTGCTTTGGCTCAGCTTGATGTAGCCCGCCCAGCCGCGCGGTACGGGGTTTATCCGTCCGATGATCGTTGCCATCTTGCAGCCCCGCGCTCCGCGCAGCAGGCCTCTGAGTCGGTCGCGCAAGCGCCCCAGACTCATCAAAGCCACTCAGCCTCGGCTGCTGATGCCAGCTCATCTCGTAGCCCAGGTAATCACACATCCAAGACCCGGCGACTCGGCTCTTTTCCCGGTTCAGCGTCAGTTTCAGGCGCTGATTGAGGAAGCGCTCAACACCGGCCATCACCCGTGCGCCAGCCCGTTGACTGCGCACATAAATGTTCACGTCGTCGGCATAACGCACGAAACGATGGCCCCGCCGTTCCAGTTCACGGTCGAGTTCGTTGAGCAGGATGTTCGACAGCAGCGGCGAGAGCGGCCCGCCTTGCGGCGGGCCCTCTTGCCGTTGGCTGACGATCCCGCCAGACATCACACCGGCTTCGAGGTAACGGCGGATTAGCCTCAGCACTCGCTTGTCTTCGATCTGACGCTTTATACAGGCCATCAACACATCGTGGTTGACCCGATCAAAGAACTTCTCCAGATCAAGTTCCACGCACCAGCGGTGCCCCGCCGCCACATGGTCGCGAGCTGTTGCAGCAGAGCTTGCTGGATCAGGCGATCCATCACATTGGGGATACCCAACTGACGGGTTCCGCCTTTGGGTTTTGGGATTTCGACGGCGCGTACGCCTTGCCGGTGGTACTCATCGGCCAGCAACCGAGTCTTGAGGATCGGCCAATACTGTTTCACGTAGCCCGCTAACTGATCGACCGTCATGCCATCAGCACCCGGTGCGCCCTTATTGCTGACTACGCGTTGATACGCACGCTTGAGATTGGCCGGTGCAAGCACCCGCTCCATCAGCGTGTCCGGCTCCGCTTTCGTCCACGCCATAGACGCCGTTGATACCTGTGCGCTGTCAGCCGTCATCCTCGGATTCTGTCCGAGACTCGGAGTAACAGTCTTCTCTGGGAGAAATTTCTGCATTTCGGTATTCAACGAGACTCTGACGCCTACCGGCAGCACAACCTGTTCGGCCCTTGGTGATGTGGTCATTCATCACTTACTACGGCTTCGGCTGACTTCTACACGTTCATCCCGTCGCCTCTCGACGCTCGGTAGCACAGTGGCAAACGTGCGGATCTCCCAGGGTAGTTCGCGCGACCTTCCTGCTTATGCCTGTCGGATCTACGTCACAGCGTTCCGTGCAAGTATTGGGCTTTGGCAATTTTGGCTACCTTACACCGCTGCACCGCCTCATCCGCTTCCTGTTCGTCAGGCCAGCATTTTGCCTCGGGCCTCCTTCAGATTCGCAGTCACCCGCGACACCCTTGCCTCTGGCTAACACTTCCCCTTGCCGGGTGTGTAGAGGACTTTCACCTCCAAGTCACCAGCGCGGCCACCACGGCCAAGCTGGTTGCGCTTGCGCGCAACGCGCCATGCCTGGCGCACCAAAAAAAAGACCAATCAGAGACTGGTCTTTTCGTTCAAGCTTGATTCCGTATTTCAGCTCAAGGCTCTAGTCGACGCTGTTGGTAAATCCAGTCGACAATTTCACCGTCTGGCGCGTAGCCACTGACTGTGTCGCGGAGTAATTTACGCACTTGACTGTAATCATCTTGATCTACCGCTGCCAGCAACTCGGTCAGCTTAGCCTTGAGTACATCCCAAGGCAGGTGATCTTCATTGGCGCTCATAATCATCGGATGCGGGGTGGCAACAACGTTATCCCCTATCAGCAACTCTTCATACAGCTTTTCGCCAGGACGCAAACCGGAAAATTCAATAGATATATCTCCATGAGGGTTCTTATCCGAACGAACACTGAGCCCGGAGAGGTGGATCATTTTCTCAGCTAGCTCAACAATTCTCACCGGTTCACCCATGTCCAACACAAACACATCGCCCCCAAGTCCCATAGAGCCCGCTTGGATCACTAACTGTGCGGCCTCTGGAATGGTCATGAAATAACGTGTGATCTTTGGATGGGTCACGGTCAATGGCCCCCCGGATTTGATCTGCTTGTGGAACAACGGGATAACCGATCCTGAAGAGCCCAGTACATTTCCGAAGCGCACCATGGTGAAGCGTGTTTTGTTGACGTGGGATACGTTTGATTTATCACCAAACAGCATCGGCGCTGGTTCACGGCTGAGCGCCTGCAACGTGAGTTCTGCTAGGCGTTTGGTGCTGCCCATGACATTAGTGGGGCGAACAGCCTTGTCAGTCGAGATAAGCACAAAGTTTGCCACGCCAGATTGAAGCGCCGCTTGCGCAGTATTCAAAGTACCGATCACATTATTTAGTACGCCTTCGGCGATGTTGTGTTCGACCATCGGTACATGTTTATACGCTGCTGCATGGTAAACCGTGTTGACTCGCCATGTTCTCATAACATCCAGTAATTTTGACTGGCTGCGCACCGAGCCAAGTATGGGCAGTAATTTTACGGGCAAAGACTCTCGCGTTATCCGCTGCTCCAGCTCAGAAAGAATGCTGTAGAGGTTGTACTCGCTATGCTCGAATAACAGCAACGTTGTAGGACATAGTGAAAGTATTTGCCGGCACAGCTCAGAGCCGATCGATCCGCCGGCACCCGTCACGAGAACACACTGTCCCTTTATGCAATGCTCGAGCAATTCACCTTGTGCGGGTACTGCATCGCGACCCAGCAAGTCGGCAATATCGACTTCCTGAATATCATCGACTTTGACTCGTCCGCTGGCCAGGTCCATGAAGCCCGGAACACTGCGTACATGGAGCGGAAAACCCTCCAAAAACCCCAGTATTTCACGCCGACGCCCGCGATTAGACGACGGTATCGCTAGCAGTATTTCTTGAGCGCCGGTGGCATCGATCATGCGCTGGATATTCTTAGGCTTATAAACCTGCAGGCCGGAGATGACTCGATCAGAGATACTTGAATCGTCATCAATGAACGCGACAGGACGCATCAATCGCCCCATGCGCAAAGCCGCAACCAATTGATTACCGGCAGCACCAGCGCCATATATTGCTACGCGCGGCAAGCCATCTTCACGACTGGTGAAAGGCACATGCTGAGCAGCGGCAAACCAGTCGCCAAGGAAATACTGGCGCATAGCTAAACGCAATCCACCCACCATGATGAGGCTGAGCCACCAATAATTGAAGACAATGGAGCGCGGGACCACATTCTGATGGTTACTGTACCAATAGACGACCACCCCCAAGATCAGGGATGAGAGGCTTACAGCCTTGATTATCGCTATCAAGGCATCATTACCAAAGTAGCGCATGACAGCGCGGTACATCCCGAAGCGGATAAATAACGGAATAGCTACGACAGGTGCACTGAGAAATAACCATCGATGCTCGCTGAAGGGATTGATCATTTCGTCTACACCCAAACGAACGACGAAAGCCATCCATAGCGCCAGCCACACAAGGACGACGTCGGTCATCACCTGCAGAATCCGTTTCTTACGGCGAGGAAGACCCAGCAAATATGTCCGTATCGTATCCATAAACCCTTTAAACACCTCTTGGAGCGCCTGACGCAACATTCACTCCGTAACAATCATTTAAACATTTTGCGCGAATGCCGACCTTAAAACTAAGCGTTTTTTTCCAACGCGCCTGCGCGGTACTTTAGCGCCAGCAGTATCAGTGGTGCATAGGCGATTAACAAACCTAACGGACCATTGAGCCCCAGCAGTGCTACGCAAAGCGCTATAGGCACCAACCAGAGTAGGTTAATCATCAATACCGACAGGGTGACCGGCAAGTGTGCCCCAACTTGGCGCGAGGCAAATTGATAAGCGTGGCTACGATGGGCCTCGTATACCTTGTCTCCACGAGCAAGCCGTCGGGCCAATGTAAATGTCGCGTCGACAATAAAGACGCCGAGCAAAATCAGCCATACCCAAAGTAAAACCGCAGAATGCCAGGCCGCGTGCAGCGATAGCAGGCCAATGATAATACCCAGAAAGCCACTCCCAGCATCCCCCATGAATATCTTTGCCGGAGGAAAATTCCAGTACAAGAATCCGATAACTGCCATGCTCAGGATCAGCGGCAACCAGATAAGGTCTTGATAGCCTGCCAACCAGTAGACCAGGCAGGCTCCTAGGCATGCACAAACGGCCTCCACGCTTGCGAGTCCGTCAATTCCGTCCATGAAGTTGTAGAGATTGAGCATCCACACCAGATAAAAAACCGCGAGGACATGTCCTATTGGCCCGAGGTCGATACTGCCTCCCACGAAGCTGACCGGCGCAAGGCCATTGAGCCAAAAAAGCGCCCAGGCGGCGGCGCTGAAATGTCCCAGCAAACGCCATCTAGCAGCAATATGCCCATGGTCGTCGAGAAACCCAAGCAGTGCAGTTACCGCCCCCGCGCCCAGTAGCGCCCACATCACCGATAACGTGATTTGGTTACCTGCCCACAACAACGGCAAAGCAACCAGGAATCCAACAACGATGGCCACCCCTCCCCCTCTCGGGGTAGGCACAGAATGAGAACTACGCGCATTCGGAATGTCGATCAAACTGCGGGTCAAAGCGTAGTAGCGCAAACACCATGTAAGAACGAGTGCCAGGATTGCAACGCACGGTGCAAGCCAGAGTAAATCTTTCATCAACAGCTCCAAATTCCGTCCCATCTAAGGACTACTTAGACTTCAGGCTTTCCTGAAAACTTCTGGCCGTTTTGCTCAGGGCCTGCGCAACGGTCAAGGGAGGCGTCCACCCCAACAAACTCCGGGTTTTGCTTATGTCGACCTGTAAGGATCCGCACAAGCGGCGCGCAACATCTTTACGTCCTAGTAGAGCGGCTCCCCTAAGCAGCAACCAAGTAGGTACTGGAATCAATCGCACAGGGGTTTCCAACGCCTCGCCCATGCGTTTGAGCAACTCAGTGGTGGACATGTCGTCATCGTCGCTGACTAGAAACGTCTGATTGGCGGCGGCAGCGTGGTCCAGGCAAGTCACAACCAGATCAACCAGGTTATCCAAGGCGACCAAACTGCGCTGGTTGGGAATCGCACCCAAGGGTAGTGGCACGCCCTTGTTCAACCAACTCATCATGCTGTGGAAATTGGCTTTGACCCCAGGTCCGTAAACCAGAACAGGGCGGATGATGACGATTTCCATCCCGGTCGCGTTGCCCAGCAACATGAGCCGCTGCTCTGCTTCCATTTTAGATATGCCATAGGCATCCACGGGCGCGGGCATGTCATCCGCAGTGTAGGGTTTGCCGGAGACTGTCCCCTCCCCATTCACCTTGATGGAGCTGATAAATATAAAGCGCTTGACGCCGGACCGGGCGGCTGACTCAGCCAGCTTCAACGTGCCGGCGACGTTTACGCTTCGATACTCGGACAACGGATCACTGGAAGCATCGGACATTATGTGTACCCGCGCAGCGCAGTGAACCAGGACGTCGACCCCCTCCAGAGGCTGGTCGCCCTCAAGCAGAAAGTCTTCTCCCACCTGCACTGCCACTGTGTTGCCCGGAAGCTTCACCCCCACGCGCCGTACAAGCGCCCTGGTCTCCACGCCTGCCTGAGCTGCGAGACGTTCCAATACTGCACTGCCGACGAAACCAGTTGCGCCAGTAATCGCGTATGTCTTTTGCTGAGTCAAACCTTCTTCTCCAGTTGCCTGTAGACATCCAAGTGCTGGCCGACGATCTCTTCGATTGCGAATGCCCGCATCGCCAATTCGCGCCCCGCCTGACCAAACTTACGACGTAGCACGGGGTCTTCGATCAGCACCTGCAACTGACTCGCCAATGCCTGTGCGTCCCGGACTGGAACCAATAAGCCGGTCACGCCAGGTTCGATGGCGTCACGGCAGCCTGGCACATCCGTGGTGACCACCGCTCTTGCGCAGGCGGCGGCCTCAACTAAAACTTTCGGCAGGCCTTCCCGGTACGATGGCAACACCACAATATTCGCCGCGCCGAAGAGGGCAGCAATGTCTTTGCGGTAACCTAGCAATTCGACCAAGCCCTCCTTGCGCCAGTCTTCAAGCTGCGCTGCCGAAACCGTTGCCGGGTTACCTGAGTCAATATCACCGATCAACTGAAAACGCGCCTCTATGCCATGCGCCCTGAGTATCCTCGCCGCCTCTACAAACTCAACTACGCCTTTATCAAGCAAGAGACGCGCGGCGAGACATACCACGGGAACACCCTCTGGCTCCGGCACACTGGAGTACAGAGACAAATCGACGCCCGACCCTCTGATCATGACGACCTTAGGCGCATCAAGTCCGCCTATGCCCAACAGCAAATCACGATCATCAGGGTTCTGGAAAATGGCCCGCAGGTTGCGTTTACCTAACGCCGCTTTATAAAAAGTGCTGACTACCTGACGGGTCAATGCTGCCTTCAAGCCTTTTGACAAAAACACGAAACCTAGCCCCGAAATAGCCGCGACGACGCCTTTAACCGGCGCAAGTCGAGCGGCGATCCCTCCGTACAGAACGGGCTTGATTGTGACCAAGTGCAATACGTCTGGTTTCAGGCGCCACAGCAACTTCCAAATGGCAAATATCAAACGCAGCTCTGCCATTGGATTTCGTCCGCTGCGAGATAACGGCAGCTCGTGATGCTCAAATCCTGCCTTAGTTATAGTTTCAACGGCATGACTTGGCATACTCGCTACGTGGACACGGTAACCGGCGGCCTGCGCACCTTTTGCAACAGGCAGGCGGTGGGAAAGAAAAAAGCCCGGATCATTAACGATAAATAACAGCACAGGGCTCATGCTTGTTCTTCCAACCATGCTTGAAACATCAATATCGTCCATAAGTGCGGCTGCCAGTTGCCGCGCCCTTCCAAATGCTCTTGCCACATTTTACGGATCGAAGCAGGGTGAAAATATCCTTCCTGATGAAGGCGCGCTTCATTAAGCAGCGATTCGGCCCATTCGCGTAAAGGCCCACGCAGCCATGCACCCAACGGAATACCAAAGCCTTGTTTTGGTCGCTCAATCAATGCCTTGGGAACATGACGATAAAGCACCTCGCGCAACAACCACTTGCCTTGGCCGTTGCGAATTTTCAGTTCTAGGGGCATGCGCCAAGCCAGTTCAACAACCCGATGGTCCAGCATCGGCACCCTCCCTTCAATACTCGCAGCCATGGCTGCGCGGTCCAGCTTGACCATAATGTCATCAGACATGTAGGTCTGTGCATCCATAGCCATCATCCAGTGCTCAAAACTGTCCGTTTCGGGCCACCGGCCGCTATCGGTGAATATGGTTTTTGGCTCTTCACCGCCAATCACCACACTGGCGGGATCGCTCCAGTGACTATTAAGCTGCAGATAAAATTGATGCCCATCGGCAAGTGTCAGAACATTCGCCAGTTTGTGCGCCTTTTCACCTGGCGTACTTAGGTGCAAACGCTTGGGCAACAATGGCTTGGAAACTTGGAACAAGCTATCCCAAGTAGATGGAGACACGGAGCGCAAAAGCCCGGCAGCGGCCTTGCGGGCAACAGGTGGAAGTGATTGCATTTTAGACCAAACATTTTTGGCGCTCAGATAGCGGTTGTAGCCACCGAAGAGCTCATCACCACCGTCCCCGCTCAGCACGACTTTGAGTTGCTGCCTGGCCAACTGACTGACGAGGAAAGTAGGGATCTGGGAACTGTCACTGAAAGGCTCGCAATACATTGAGGGCAATTGCGGGATTACCGCGAGGGCATCCTGAGGACTCACATAGAGTTCCGTATGCTGCGTCCCTAAGTGCTGCGCTACGGCCTTGGCATGTACCCCTTCATCGTATCCGCCTTCATCAAAACCAATAGTAAAGGTTCGCACGGGTTGCATGCTTTGGGCTTGCATCAGCGCTACGATCGTACTGCTGTCGACGCCACCACTGAGAAAAGCACCCAACGGAACATCTGCCAACATTTGTTGACCGACGCTGGCGAGCAACTGTGCCTCCAGCAAATCCGTAGCTTCGGTTGGAGTACCCGAAAACGGGTCCGCAAGCCCCTTTTTCACTGCGTCATTGAGCCGCCAGTACGCTTGAGGGGGCGTTACTTTTGCGAGCGGGATATCCGATAACGGAAGCGTGACATAGTGGCCCGGCTCAAGCTTCCCAATCCCTTTATAGATACTGTAAGGGGCAGGAATGCAGTTATGCCGTAACAACAACGTCAATGCATTGCGATCAACTTCTCCCCGGAAACCTGCAAAGCCTTTAATCGCTTTGAGTTCAGAGCCAAGAAGCAGAGTGTCATCTTGCCAGCCATAGTAAAGCGGCTTCTCACCCATGCGGTCACGAGCTAACGTCAACTTCCGCTCATGCTTATCCCATAGTGCGAAGGCGAACATACCCTCGCAGGCCTGTAGAGTTTTTTCTATGCCCCAACCTGCTAAGCCAGCGAGCAGTACCTCGGTGTCAGAATGACCACGCCATCCCTGTTGGGGAGCCAGTCCTTCGGTCTCAAGTTGCTGGCGAAGCTCAGCGTGATTGTAGATTTCACCGTTGAATACGATGATAAAACGTCCGACGCTGGACTGCATTGGTTGATGGCCAGCAGCCGATAGGTCGACGATCGAAAGGCGGCGGTGGCCAAGGGCCAGTCCAACTTCTTGATCCTCCCAAATTCCACCATCGTCAGGGCCACGATGGAGTATGGCCGCATTCATGCGCGCTACAATATCCGACAAGTTGCCTGTATTAACATTGAAAATACCGCTAAATCCGCACATTTAATGAGAGTCCTTACAAGAGGCCAACTGCTCAAGAATATTCTTAACCCGCGCTCGGACACGGACAATAGTAAAGCCCCTCGCAATCTTCCTCACCAACGCCCATCCTGAAATTTCAGTAAAAAAGTACATACACTGAGGAAATATTATGCTTGTTCCTCTACCCCTTTGGATCACTTCAAAAAGTTCGCATACCAAGGCATAGCAATTTCGATACCTTGTTTGATATCAAACTTCGGTTCATAGCCCAGCAAGGTCTGTATCTTCCCGATATCGGCTTGCGAATGGCGAACATCGCCCGCACGAAATTCCCGATAGACGGGCTCTTTCTCGTAAATAATACCGTTGTTCAATAACGCCTTACGCAGGGTTGAGAAAAGTAGATTCAAATCCGTGCGACCGCTGACGGCAACGTTATAAACCTGATTACGCGCTGCAGGGTCAACCACGGTTGCGGCCAACAAATTGGCTTGGACGGTATTTTCTATAAAGCAAAAGTCCCGACTCGTCTCACCATCACCGTTAATGAAGACGTCTTCATTGTTTACCATCGAAGCTGTCCATTTTGGGATAACGGCTGCATACGCGCCTTCCGGGTCCTGTCGTTTGCCAAATACGTTGAAGTAGCGCAGACCGATTGTTTCAAACCCATAGCAGCGCGCGAAGACCTCCGAATAAAGCTCATTTACGTACTTCGTTACGGCATAAGGGGAGAGGGGTTTTCCAATAATATCCTCTACTTTTGGCAAACCAGGATGATCGCCGTAAGTTGAGCTACTTGCAGCATATGTAAAGCTCTTTACAGTCGCATCCCGAGAAGCCACCAACATATTTAGAAAACCGTCTATGTTGGTAGCGTTGGTGGAGATAGGGTCATTCAGCGAGCGTGGTACGGAGCCCAGTGCAGCTTGGTGCAGTACATAATCAACGCCTCGGCAGGCTTGATGACAGTCTTCCAAGTTACGAATATCGCCTTTGATAAAGCTAAAACGTGCCCAACGCGCAGCCGAAACAGTGGTCCGCACCTCATCAAGATTGCGCTGATGCCCGGTTGCAAAACTATCCAGCCCGACAACGACTTGGTCAAGATTTAGCAAGGTCTCCAACAAATTTGAACCAATAAAACCTGCCACTCCCGTGATCAACCAGGTTTTTGGTACAGCTGGAAGCGTTTGCAATAGTGTTTCGTAGCGGGTCATCAGTATTAGCTCTTTCGAAGTCGGTTTAAGGGGCAATATTCAGGGCCAAAACTTTAAAGTCGGATATCCGATTCTTCACGACTCAATAAATATTTTAGGTCGTAAAGGATATGCTCGGCCTTGCCAAACTTTCGAATATTGCCGGCACCAAGCTCACGAAACTCATTATGCGCCACCGCCAATACGACACCATCATAAACGCCTTGCGCTGGCGTTTTAATCGGCGTAATACCATATTCGTGCTCAGCCTCAGCAACACTAACCCAAGGGTCGTAAACATCAACCGCGATGTTGTATTCGGCAAGTTCGCGCACAATATCGACAATACGAGTATTACGAAGATCCGGGCAGTTCTCCTTGAACGTCAGCCCCATGATCAGTACACGGGCGCCATCCACGTGTATGCGTTGCTTGAGCATAGCCTTGACCAACTGGGAAACCACATAGGCGCCCATGCCGTCATTCAGCCGACGACCGGCCAGGATGATTTCAGGGTGGTAGCCAATAGACTGCGCTTTATGGGTCAAATAATACGGGTCAACCCCTATACAGTGCCCCCCTACAAGGCCCGGACGAAATGGCAGAAAGTTCCATTTGGTACCGGCGGCCTGAAGTACTGCTTCAGTATCAATGCCCATCTTGTTAAAAATAATGGCCAATTCATTAATAAGCGCAATATTTAAGTCACGTTGAGTATTTTCAATCACCTTGGCAGCTTCGGCCACTTTGATGCTGCTTGCTTTGTGGGTGCCGGCGGTAATTATCTGATTGTAAAGCGCATCAACCAAGTCAGCAGTTTCTGGCGTGGAGCCCGAAGTGACTTTTTTTATCGTCGTAACGCGATGCTCTTTATCCCCGGGGTTAATACGTTCCGGACTGTAGCCTGCATAAAAATCGACATTGAACTTCAGGCCCGAGACCCGCTCGAGAACCGGAACACAATCCTCCTCGGTTGCGCCTGGGTAAACGGTGGACTCGTAGATGACCAAATCACCTTTTTTTAGCACCTTACCGATGCTCTCAGAAGCCTTAATCAGGGGAGTCAAATCCGGCTGATTGTATTCATCAATTGGAGTCGGCACCGTTACCACGAAGGTATTGCAATTTTCCAGCTCACTCAATTCACAGCTGAAGCTCAGTAGGCTCGCTTGTTTCAATTCTTCGTCAGAAACCTCCAACGTCGCGTCGTGCCCTTCTTTCAACGCTTGGATACGAGGCTGGCTGATGTCAAACCCGACCACCGTCCGGTGCTTGCCAAACTCCACGGCAAGGGGCAAGCCAACGTAACCCAGGCCGATGATAGCGAGTTTAATATCTTCCATTTTTTGCATAATCAAAGCCTAAATAATCCAAAGAATTCAGAGTTTTCTGGGACAGCAGCCGCTACATTACCTTGGCAGACTGCCACTCAGGTGTTGGTTTTCGGTCACCGACCTATCCCAGAGGCGAGCCTTACCTTCCATCCAATTGTTCGCTCTGTACGTGCTTCGCCGCGCACGATATCCGGCTGGCAACAATACCAAATTGCGAACTGCTCTCGCGACGCCGTGCCGGCCGGTCGTTCTATACAGCCTGCGCACATTGCTACCGTTGTTCCCCAAACGCCCTCTCCGGCACTCAGACACCGCATGCTATTGAGAGCGCTTCAAGCGGAAGAGTCTCCCCCAGAACAGTATCAATCGATATGCATACATCGATAAAAAATAGCCTGCATTTTAAGCGAGCGAATTGAAAACACTAGCGGGAAAACGAAGCAGCTGACGCTCAGTGTCAGGGATACGATCATACTACGTGCACAAAGGAGAATCCGAATTGCGTTACGTTGCAGCAGCTGCCTACAAGGGCGACAGATGACGACGCCCAACCAATAGCTGAAACGCACTTGGACCGATTCAGTAGCATCAAGCAACCTTGGCGGTACGCGACTCCTCTTCCACCGCCGCTGGCGCTACGGGAGAGGGTTTACGAGCAGCAAAAACACCGCGTCGATTTATGAGCGACTCCCGAAACAATACCAATATGACACCCAGCACCAGGCCGATGATCAATCCAGCGCCTATTATCAGGGGTTTCTTCGGAAAGATAGGACTCAAAGGCTCCAATGCCTGCTTGTCGATAGCGACCAATTTCAAACGGCTCATATCGATATTCAGATTACGCAGCCGAGCCTCTTCAGTTCGTATCGGTTCTACGCCGCTAAGGAATATGTCTTCGTTCTCACGACTGTTAAGTACTTCAATCTGCCGATTGGACTCAAGCAATTGCAGCTCTTTGGCAATCTGTGCAATACGCCCTTCAGTGAAATCATCCGATTTGCGCTGCAGCAAAGCCGATCGCTCGGCCTCAAGGGCCTCGAAGCCCATGAAATATTGGGGAATAGCTTGGTTGTTGATTTCAGTACGGATGGTACTGGAAGCGCCGCTACGATCATTGTCGCCGAGAGACGATGGCGTAGAGGGCTTTCTGATACCTAGCGATTTGGCTATGCCTATGGATTCATTCAACTGCGCCATTCGGTCCATCCGCTGGGTCTTGAGTTGAGCCCTCAGCGCCTTAAGCTCATCGCGCAATTGTGCTCGGCGCATCACATCGGACTCCGTCAACGAGGCGATTTTGGCCTCCTTGTCGGTATCATAACTCGCACGAGCGGCGAACATCTTGGCATTGAGTTCGTTCAACCGATTCTTAACTATAACGCTCAGATCCGCAGCGATCTGCTGGCGCTCAATCCCAATCGCGTAGTCGATAAAACCGTTGAGGATCGATACGCCATCCACACCTTTCGGGTAATTCATCTGAAGTTTGATGTAAGCGCTGAGCGAGTCGGCTTTTTTAGGGTCTGGCAGTACCAGATCAATGGATTTTCGATTGAATTCTTCGAAGCTCTGCTCAAGGGTACGCCCAGGCCGCACGAATGCCTCAAACAGCTTTTGATTGGCGCGGAAAAAACCCAGGCGCGTGTCATATGACTCTAAAGATGCGCCCACTCTCAACAATGCCTCTCCAGGCGGGAGATTATACACATCAGACCGGTTGAGCGCGTCCAACTCATTAATTGCCGCAGGACGCAGCACACTGCTGACCTGATATTCAGGCGTTGTCAGAAAGGCGTATGCTGCGGCGATCAGGCCAGCCAATGCAATGACAAGCACAATAAGCTTTTTTGCCGCCACAACGTGTGACACAGGGCAATAAGATCAATTTCATCTGACGATGGATTCAGGGGGGCGCGGAAGCTACTACTCACAACAAAAACCTGCCTTCAAGGAGAAACTGCGGGCTCGTTATGCAGACTAGATTGTGTGTTTTTTATTCTATTTGGATGACCGCAAAAACCCGGCGTCTCTGCCAGATTTTTAGCGCACAAAATGCCCGTTATCGAGAACAGATTGCATTTTGCCACCTCCTCCATACATTACAAGCATTGACATGACTGTAGGATGATTCTTAAAGGGTAGAAATAAGTGTAAAAGAAACTCGCCTGCTGGGAGGAGAAGATGGCTAGCGAGGAAAACATAAGGGAATGCTCAACGATACTGAGCAGTCTTCGGCCTTCACAAGCGCCGTAACAGAAAAATGGCGCAGCAACATAAAGCCATTAGAGAAAAAAATCTGACAGACGGTCGAATGAATCTTTAGGCTTTTTATAAAGAGGCAAGCGCCTTTTCTATAGACGTGTTGTAGGGCGGCGTTTAGAACGCCGGCTACGAACCAGCCCCCCCAACAGCGGCCCAAAGGCCAGACCGCCGATCAACGACAGCACGACAAACACTGCTACCGGCATCTCGATTGAGGACCACCCCAGGAACGACAAAGCAACTTTCTGTTGGTTTTCCAGCACGAACGCCACCACTCCTAATATGGCTAACAGCACAATCAACACTAGAGCAATACGCTTAGCCCCATGCATGACCTTCTCCTCCCCCAAAAACACTCAGACGCCCTCTTCCTCTTCTTCGTTCACCCGATCGCGCAATTCCTTGCCCGGCTTGAAGTGGGGGACGAACTTTCCGTCGAGGCTGACGGATTGGCCGGTCTTTGGGTTGCGGCCTACGCGCGGGGCGCGGTAGTGGAGGGAGAAGCTGCCGAAGCCGCGGATTTCGATGCGGTCTCCGGTGGCCAGGCATTGGGACATTTGTTCAAGCATGGTCTTGATAGCCAGCTCCACATCCTTGGATGAGAGCAGCCCTTGATGGGTGACAATTCGTTCGATCAACTCCGACTTCGTCATATTTTTCCCTTCTTTTTCAAGCAGCTAGGAAAAGCGCTTCGAAGGTTTTAGCATGACTTGATGAATTTGAACAGCCCGTATATCAACTTATCTGCCGCTTAAATAAACGCTCGCGATGAGCACATGGAAACCTCAATTGCAGATTACCAACATGGTGCGCGTTACTGCGCCGGCGGGATTCCAGCCAAACGGATAATCGCCCTCTTCATCCGCCGCATCACTGGAACGGGTGAGGACTTTGTAGCCCTGCATTTTGCATTCACGAGCAGCGCGTTTTTCGCACTTCTCCCATTTATTGCCCAGACCAGAGCAGTCGATCTCAATACCGCTGACGCCGCGCTTGGCATGGGTCTTGGCGCTGGTGCTGGAGCAGCCGGCCAGTATGACTAACGCGAGCACTACGAGAATCCTGTTCA
This sequence comes from Pseudomonas sp. R4-39-08, assembly GCF_003852275.1. Taxonomy (NCBI): domain Bacteria; kingdom Pseudomonadati; phylum Pseudomonadota; class Gammaproteobacteria; order Pseudomonadales; family Pseudomonadaceae; genus Pseudomonas; species Pseudomonas sp. R4-39-08. The sequence continues at coordinate 1,717,920 of NZ_CP027733.1, read as the reverse complement.
TTCAAACCCTTATCGAATCAGTAACACGGAATATCTTTAAAAGACTATAGCCAGTTCTGACCGCAGGCTGAATGCCTTGGTTCGGCGGTGTTGATTCATCAAATTTCAGGCACAAAAAAGGGCGACCGAAGTCGCCCTTTTCCTACAGCTTTACAGAACTTAGTTCTGCTTAGCCATTGCTTCGCGCAGCAGGGAGGCCATGGTGGTCTCGCCAGTTGCAGCTGCCGGAGCTTCTTTCAGGCTCTGGATAGCTTCTTTCTCTTCCACTTCGTCTTTGGACTTGATGGAGAGCTGGATTACGCGGCTCTTGCGGTCAACGCTGATGATCTTGGCTTCTACTTCCTGGCCTTCTTTCAGAACGTTGCGCGCGTCTTCAACGCGGTCACGGCTGATTTCGGAGGCTTTCAGAGTCGCTTCGATATCGTCGGCCAGAGTGATGATGGCGCCTTTGGCGTCAACTTCTTTCACTGTACCTTTAACGATGGCGCCTTTGTCGTTCTCTTGAACGTACTCGGAGAACGGATCGCTTTCCAGTTGCTTGATACCCAGGGAGATGCGCTCGCGCTCTGGGTCAACCGACAGGATAACGGTGTCCAGCTCGTCGCCCTTCTTGAAACGACGAACAGCTTCTTCGCCCACTTCGTTCCAGGAGATGTCGGACAGGTGAACCAGGCCGTCGATGCCGCCGTCCAGACCAATGAAGATACCGAAATCGGTGATCGACTTGATGGTGCCGGAGATTTTATCGCCCTTGTTGAACTGGCCAGAGAAATCTTCCCATGGGTTAGATTTGCACTGCTTGATGCCCAGGGAGATACGACGACGCTCTTCGTCGATGTCCAGAACCATAACTTCCACTTCGTCGCCGACTTGTACGACTTTCGAAGGGTGGATGTTCTTGTTGGTCCAGTCCATTTCGGAAACGTGTACCAGGCCTTCAACGCCTTCTTCCAGCTCAGCGAAGCAGCCGTAGTCAGTCAGGTTGGTAACACGCGCGGTCACGCGGGTGCCTTCTGGGTAACGGGCTTTGATAGCGACCCATGGATCTTCACCCAGTTGCTTCAGGCCCAGGGAAACACGGTTGCGTTCGCGATCGTATTTCAGAACCTTGACATCGATCTCATCGCCAACGTTGACGATTTCGGAAGGATGCTTGATACGCTTCCAAGCCATGTCGGTAATGTGCAGCAGGCCATCGACGCCACCCAGATCGACGAATGCGCCGTAATCGGTGAGGTTCTTGACGATACCTTTGACTTGTTGGCCTTCCTGCAGGGATTCCAGCAGAGCTTCACGCTCGGCGGAGTTCTCTGCTTCCAGCACGCTGCGACGGGAAACGACAACGTTGTTGCGCTTCTGGTCGAGTTTGATGACCTTGAATTCGAGTTCTTTGCCTTCCAGGTGCGTGGTGTCGCGCACTGGACGAACGTCGACCAAAGAACCTGGCAGGAACGCACGGATGCCGTTAACGTCGACAGTGAAGCCGCCTTTAACCTTACCGTTGATAACGCCCTTGACCACTTCTTCAGCTGCGAAGGCTGCTTCGAGAACAATCCAGCATTCAGCGCGCTTGGCTTTTTCACGGGACAGCTTGGTTTCACCGAAACCGTCTTCAACCGAGTCCAGAGCAACGTGAACTTCGTCACCGACATTGATTGTCAGATCACCAGCATCGTTGTAGAACTGTTCCAGCGGGATCAGAGCTTCAGACTTCAGACCAGCGTGAACGGTTACCCAGCGAGCTTGGTAATCGATATCAACGATAACACCGGTGATGATGGAGCCTGCCTGAAGGTTCAGGGTTTTTAGGCTTTCTTCAAAGAGTTCCGCAAAGCTTTCGCTCATTTTAATTCCTGTTGATAAGGGCGAAGAATACGCCCATCTCCACACCCCAGACGGTGTGGGTCAGTTTCAATTAAAAGAAGCGTCGCAGGACTATGACTGGTCCCCTGCAACCTTCTTGGTCACCCGACGATATCGCGAATGGCGATCTCGCTCATGATGCGTTCCAGCACCTGCTCGATGGACAACTCCGTGGAATCCAGCTGTATGGCGTCAGCCGCCGGCTTGAGCGGGGCTACCGCACGCTGGGTATCACGCTCATCGCGTGCACGGATCTCATCTAGCAGACTAGACAGACTAACACCATCGACTTTGCCCTTCAACTGCAAGTAGCGGCGGCGGGCACGCTCCTCGGCGCTGGCGGTCAGGAAAATCTTCAAAGGCGCCTCGGGAAACACCACGGTGCCCATGTCGCGGCCGTCGGCCACCAGGCCCGGCGGCTCCTGAAACGCGCGCTGGCGCTGCAGCAAAGCCTCGCGAACCGCCGGCAGAGCCGCCACCTGGGACGCGCCGGCGCCGATACTCTCGGTGCGAATCACGTCACTGACTTCATCACCTTCGAGGATGATGCGCTGCAATTGACCGTCGGTCGCCGCGATGAACTGCACGTCCAGATGGGCGGCGATTTTCGTCAGCAACTCTTCGTTGGTCAGATCCACACCATGGTTACGCGCAGCGAACGCCAGCAGGCGATACAGCGCGCCGGAATCCAGCAGGCACCAGCCCAGGCGCTTGGCCAGGATGCCGGCGATCGTGCCTTTGCCCGAGCCGCTTGGCCCGTCGATGGTAATCACCGGTGCTTTGATATTCACAATTGAGCCTCTTGGGCAACACGCATGCCGACGTGGGCACACAGTGTAAGAAAATTCGGAAAAGATGTAGCAACGTTGGCGCAATCACGGATACGAATCGGCGCCGCCGCTCGCAAGGATGCCACGCTGAACGCCATGGCAATCCGATGATCGCCATGGGCATGCACGTCGCCGCCGTCTATCGGGCCGCCGTCGATGATAATCCCATCAGGCGTCGGTTCACACTTCACACCCAGCGCCAACAGACCGTCGGCCATGACCTGGATACGGTCGGACTCCTTCACCCGCAACTCCTCGGCACCGCGCAGCACGGTGCGCCCCTGCGCACAGGCGGCAGCGACGAACAGCACGGGAAACTCGTCGATCGCCAGCGGCACCAGCGCTTCGGGAATCTCGATACCCTTGAGCACAGCCGCGCGTACACGCAGGTCGGCGACCGTTTCCCCGCCCACTTCACGCGGGTTTTCCAAGGTGATGTCCGCACCCATCAGGCGCAGGATATCGATCGCCCCGGTGCGGGTCGGGTTGATACCGACATGCTCCAGCAACAACTCGGAACCCTCGGCAATCGTGGCCGCGACCAGGAAAAATGCCGAAGATGAAATGTCTCCCGGCACTTCTATATGGGTAGCGGTCAACGCATGCCCGGATTCAACCGACGCCGTCGCGCCCTCCACACCTACCGGATAGCCAAAACCGCGCAACATGCGCTCGGTGTGGTCGCGGGTCGGTGCAGGCTCGGTCACGCAGGTTTTACCTTCGGCATACAGCCCGGCCAACAACAGGCAGGATTTCACCTGGGCGCTGGCCATCGGTAGTACATAATTCAAGCCTTTCAGCGCCTGACCGCCGCGAATGGTCAGCGGCGGACGCCCTTGCGGCCCGGTCTCGATCACTGCGCCCATTTCCCGCAACGGCTCAGCCACCCGACTCATCGGGCGCTTGGACAGCGATGCGTCGCCCGTCAGCACGCTGTCGAAGCGCTGCGCCGCCAGCAACCCGGACAACAGGCGCATGGACGTTCCGGAGTTACCCAGGTAAATCGGCCCTGGCGCCGGTTTCAGGCCGTGCAAACCCACGCCATGAATCGTCACCCGCCCATGGTGCGGCCCTTCGATCACCACGCCCATGTCGCGAAATGCCTGCAACGTCGCCAAGGCATCCTCGCCCTCCAGGAAGCCTTCAACTTCGGTCACGCCGTCGGCCAATGAGCCCAGCATGATCGACCGATGGGAGATCGACTTGTCACCCGGCACCCGGATGCGCCCGCTCAAGCGGCCAGCGGGGCTGGCGATGAACGTCAGCTCGTCGGCGTCCACAGCAGTTTCCATATAGGCCCGGCGCGCCAGGATCTTGCTGAAGTGCTCACGCGCAACCCGCGCACGGGTGAACACGCCCAGTAATTGGTGACCATCGCCCGCATCAACCGCGTCGCGCAAGGCATCTAGGTCGCTGCGGAAGGTGTCCAGGGTGCGCAACACCGCTTCGCGATTGGCGAGGAAGATGTCGTGCCACATCACCGGATCGCTGCCGGCAATCCGCGTGAAGTCGCGAAAACCTCCGGCGGCATAGCGGAAAATCTCCAGATTTTCGTTACGTTTGGCCAACGAATCCACCAGGCCAAACGCCAGCAGATGGGGCAGATGACTGGTAGCAGCGAGCACTTCGTCGTGGCGTTCGACCTGCATATGCTCCACGTCCGCCCCCAGCTCCCGCCACAGCCGATCCACCACGGCCAACGCCGCTGGGTCGGTCTGCGCAAGCGGGGTAAGGATCACTTTGTGCCGACGAAACAGCTGCGCATTGGACGCTTCCACCCCACTCTGCTCGGAACCGGCAATCGGATGGCCCGGCACGAAGCGCGGCGGCATTTCACCAAACGCCAGTTGCGCCGCGCGCACCACATTGCCCTTGGCACTGCCGACATCCGTGAGAATCGCGCTGCCCAAGTCCAGGCCGGCCAAAATCGCCAGGAGCTTTTCCATGGCCAGGATCGGCACCGCCAACTGGATCACGTCGGCGCCCTGGCACGCGATGGCCAGGTCCGCCTCACAACGGTCTACCACCCCCAGTTCTACCGCCAACTGGCGCGAATGCGGGTCCAGGTCCACGCCGACCACTTCGCCGCACAAACCACTCTCACGCAGGCCTTTGGCGAAGGAGCCACCGATCAATCCAAGACCGACCACCACCAGGCGACCGATCATAGGCACAGCAGGTTGCAATGCAGTGACATCAACCACGGGCCAGAACCTTGGCCAACGCCTCCAGGAAGCGGCTGTTCTCAGCCGGCAAACCGATGGTGACACGCAGGTGATTCGGCATGCCGTAATTGGCCACCGGGCGCACGATCACGCCTTCGCGCAGCAACCCCTGGAAGACCGGGGCAGCTACCTGGCCGAGGTCGACACAGATGAAGTTGCCCTTGGACGCAATCCAGCCCAGGCCCAGCTCGCGGAAACCTGCCTGCAATTGCTGCATGCCGCTTTCGTTGAGGCGACGGCTTTCTGCCAGATAGTCGACATCCTTGATCGCCGCACAGGCCGCCGCCAGGGCGAGACTGTTGACGTTGAACGGCTGGCGCACGCGGTTCAGCACATCGGCGACCACCGCCGTGGACAAGCCGTAGCCGACCCGCAGCGAGGCCAGGCCATAGGCCTTGGAGAACGTGCGCGACACCAGCAGGTTCGGGTAGGCCGCCAGGAAGTCCAGGCCATCCGGCAGGTCGCTGCCTTCGGCGTACTCGATGTAAGCCTCGTCCAGCACCACCAGCACATGCTCGGGCACGCCTTGCAGGAAGTCGTCCAGCGCCTGTGCGTCGAACCAGGTACCGGTAGGGTTGTTCGGGTTGGCAATGAACACCACGCGGGTCTGGGCGTCGATGGCCGCCAGTATCGCCGGCAGGTCATGGCCCCACTCTTTTGCCGGTATAACGCGGGCATCCGCGCCTACGGCCTGGGTCACGATCGGGTAGACCGCAAAGGCATGCTCACTGAACACCGCATTCAGGCCCGGCGCCAGATAAGCGCGACCGACCAGCTCAAGGATGTCGTTGGAACCGTTGCCCAGGGTCACCTGGTTCAGATCGACCCGGCATTTTTGCGCCAGCAGCGACTTGAGGGCAAAGCCGTTGCCGTCGGGGTAACGGGTCAGCTCAGCCAGCTCTTCACGAATCGCCGCCAGCACCTTGGGGCTCGGGCCCAGCGGGTTTTCGTTACTCGCCAGCTTGACGATCCTGGACGGGTCCAGATTCAACTCACGCGCCAGCTCGTCCACAGGCTTGCCCGGAACGTAAGGCGACAGTTGTTGCACGCCCGGCTGCGCCAGGGCGAGGAAGTTGCCACTCATGTTAAAGCCTCACAAAACCGCTTTCGGGTAAGAGCCCAGCACCTTGAGTGCCACGGCCTCCTGGCTGATTTTCTCCAGCACGCCTTTGACCAGTGGGTCGCGGTGATGCCCGATGAAGTCGATGAAGAACACGTAGGTCCATTTACCGCTGCGCGAAGGACGCGTCTCGATGCGCGTCAGGTCGATGCCGTTGTCATGGAACGGCACCAGCAGCTCATGCAGCGCGCCGGGCTTGTTGCTCATGGAAACGATGATCGACGTCTTGTCGTCGCCGGTGGGCGGCACTTCCTGGCTACCAATCATCAGGAAACGCGTGGAGTTGTCCGGGCGGTCCTCGATTTTCTCGGCCAGGCGCGTCAAGCCATACAGGCCCGCCGCCATATCGCCGGCAATCGCCGCCGAGTTCCACTCGCCCTTGACCCGCTTGGCCGCCTCGGCATTGCTGGAGACCGCTACGCGCTCGACATTCGGGTAATGCGCATCCAGCCACTTGCGGCACTGGGCCAGGGACTGGGCGTGAGAATAGATCCGGCTGATGCTGTCGGTCTTGGTGTTCTCGCCCACCAACAGGTGATGGTGGATACGCAGCTCGACCTCACCACAGATCACCATGTCGTGTTCCAGGAAGCTGTCCAGCGTGTGGTTGACCGCGCCTTCGGTGGAGTTTTCCACCGGCACCACGCCAAAATTCACCGCACCGGCCGCCACTTCGCGAAACACTTCGTCGATCGCCGCCATCGGCTTGCTGATCACGGCATGGCCGAAATGCTTCATGGCCGCCGCCTGGGTGAAGGTGCCTTCCGGACCGAGGTACGCCACTTTCAGCGGCTGCTCCAGGGCCAGGCATGAAGACATGATTTCACGGAACAACCGCGCCATTTCTTCGTTGCCCAACGGGCCTTGGTTGCGTTCCATCACGCGTTTGAGCACCTGGGCTTCTCGCTCGGGCCGGTAGAACACCGGCACTTCGCCTTCTGCCAGGGACGCCATTTTCACCCGCGCCACTTCCTGGGCGCAGCGTGCGCGCTCACTGATCAGCTCGAGAACTTTCTCGTCCAGACTGTCGATGCGTACACGCAGGGCCTTGAGTTCTTGCTCAGACATTAGCCGTGTTCCTTTTCAAACTCTGCCATGTAGGCAACCAGCGCGTTGATCGCGTGGATGTCGACAGCGTTATAGATGGAGGCGCGCATGCCGCCGACCGAACGGTGGCCCTTGAGGTTCAACAGGCCACGCGCTTCGGCGCCGGCCAGGAATGGCTTGTCCAGTCGGTCGTCAGCCAGGCGGAACGGCACGTTCATCCACGAGCGGTCGCTGAGGTTGATCGGGTTGCTGTACAGGCCGCTGGCGTCGATGAAGTCGTACAGGGTGCGCTTCTTCACTTCGTTGAGCTTGCCCATGGCCGCCACGCCGCCCTGCTCCTTGAGCCATTCGAACACCAGGCCGGACAGGTACCAGGCGAACGCCGGCGGAGTGTTGTACATCGAGCCGTTATCGGCCGCGACCTTGTAGTTGAGCATGGTCGGGCACAGCGAGCGGGCGCGACCCAGCAGGTCTTCACGGATGATGTTGACCAGGATGCCGCTCGGGCCGATGTTTTTCTGCGCGCCGGCGTAGATCATGCCGTATTTGGACACATCGATCGGGCGCGAGAGGATGTCCGAAGACATGTCGCACACCAGCGGCACGTCGCCCACCTGCGGCACCCAATCGAATTCCAGGCCACCGATGGTTTCGTTGGCGACGTAGTGCACGTAGGCCGCGTCCTTCGACAGTTTCCATTCGTTCTGACCCGGAATGGCGAAGTAGTCATATGGCTTGGCGGTGCCTGCCACGTTGACATGACCGTAGCGAGAGGCCTCTTCAATGGCCTTTTGCCCCCAGATACCGGTGTCGATATAGTCCGCCGTGCCGTCTTCCGGTAGCAGGTTCAGCGGAATCTGGGCGAACTGCTGGCTCGCGCCGCCTTGCAGGAACAGCACTTTGTAGTGGGAGGGGATGTCCAGCAAGTCGCGCAGGTCCTGCTCGGCCTTGGTGGCGATGGACACGAACTCATCGCTGCGATGGCTCATTTCCATCACGGAGAGGCCTTTTCCATGCCAGTCGAGGAGTTCAGCCTGCGCGCGCTGCAGGACTGCTTCAGGAAGCGCCGCGGGACCGGCACAGAAGTTATAGGCTCTCTTGCTCACATCCAATCTCTCTGATCTGGTGGGACTGAAATCAAACACTGTAGGAGCGAGCTTGCTCGCGAAAAACCCGAGAGCGCAAGGGCGTCTCTGGCAGCCCGCGTTATCGTTGGCGACTTTCGCGAGCAAGCTCGCTCCTACAGGGGGCGGCGTTGTATTTCAAAGGGGACAAACAACAAGGGGGCGAATCTTCATCCGCCCCCTGTGTGTCCGCTTATTCCTGCGGTTCTTCTTCGTCTGCGGCTGCATCGAGGGTTGGCTCGTCGACGCTGTCATCGCCGGTTGCGATTACCTCGCCGTCGAACTCCTCGTCTTCCAGCTCTTCACCTTCAACTTCCGAAGGCTCTTGCACACGCTCAAGACCGACCAGCTTCTCGTCCTTGGCCAGCTTGATCAAAGTCACGCCCTGGGTGTTACGGCCCAGGCTCGAGACTTCTGCCACGCGGGTACGTACCAGGGTGCCCTGGTCGGAAATCAGCATGATTTCCTCGCCGTCTAGCACCTGCACCGCGCCGACCAGACGGCCGTTGCGGTCGTTGCTGACCATGGCGATCACGCCCTGGCCGCCACGCTTGTACTCCGGGAACTCGCTGATGGCGGTGCGCTTGCCGTAGCCACGCTCGGAAGCGGTGAGGATCTGGCTGCCTTCTTCCGGGATCAACATGGAAATCAGCTTCTGCCCTTCCGGCAGGCGCATGCCGCGCACACCACGGGCAGTACGGCCCATGGCGCGAACGTCGGATTCCTTGAAGCGCGTGACCTTGCCGCCGTCGGAGAACAGCATGACTTCGCGCTCGCCGTCGGTGATGGCCGCCGAAATCAGCACATCGCCTTCATCCAGTTCCAGGGCGATCAGGCCCACGCTGCGTTGACGGCTGAAGGATTCCAACGGCGTCTTCTTCACGGTGCCTTTGGCGGTGGCCATGAAGATGAAGTGACCCTCGGTGTATTCATCGACCGGCAACATGGTGGTGATGTATTCATCACTGTCCAGCGGCAGCAGGTTGACCAGCGGGCGACCACGGGCAGCGCGGGAGGCCTCAGGAATTTCGTAGGTTTTCAGCCAGTACACCTTGCCCTTGCTGGAGAACAGCAACAGCGTGGTGTGGCTGTTGGCGACCAGCAGGTGGGCGATGTAGTCCTCATCCTTCACGCCGGTGGCCGATTTACCTTTACCGCCACGACGCTGGGCCTGGTAGGCCGCCAATGGCTGGGTCTTGGCGTAGCCGCCGTGGGAAATGGTCACCACGCGCTCTTCTTCCGGGATCATGTCACCCAGGGTCAGGTCGAGGCGTGCGTCGAGGATTTCGGTACGGCGCACGTCGCCGTATTCGGCGCGGATCACTTCGAGTTCTTCGCGGATCACTTCCATCAGGCGCACGGCGCTGTTGAGGATGCGGATCAACTCGCCGATCTGGTTGAGGATTTCCTGGTACTCGGCCAGCAGCTTCTCGTGCTCCAGGCCGGTCAGGCGGTGCAAGCGCAGTTCCAGGATGGCCTGGGCCTGTTCCGGCGACAGGAAGTACTTGCCTTCGCGCAGGCCGTATTGCGGGTCCAGGGTTTCCGGACGGCACGAGTCGGCGCCGGCGCGTTCAACCATCGCGACCACGGCGCTGGATTCCCACGGCGTGCTGATCAGCGCTTCCTTGGCTTCCGACGGGGTTGGCGAGGCCTTGATCAGGGCGATCACCGGGTCGATGTTCGACAGCGCAACCGCCTGGCCTTCCAGGATGTGGCCGCGCTCGCGGGCCTTGCGCAGTTCGAACACGGTACGGCGGGTGACGACTTCGCGACGGTGACGCACGAAGGCTTCCAGCAGGTCCTTGAGGTTCAGGATGCGCGGGCGGCCATCGATCAGCGCAACCACGTTGATACCAAACACGCTTTGCAGCTGGGTCTGGGCGTAGAGGTTGTTGAGGATCACCTCGGGCACTTCGCCACGACGCAGCTCGATCACCACGCGCATACCGTCTTTGTCGGACTCGTCGCGCAGTTCAGTGATGCCTTCGAGCTTCTTCTCTTTAACCAGCTCGGCGATCTTTTCGATCAGGCGCGCCTTGTTCAACTGGTACGGAAGTTCGGTGATGACGATCTGCTGGCGGCCACCGACCTTGTCGATGTCTTCGATCATCGAGCGGGCACGCATGTAAATGCGGCCACGGCCGGTGCGGTAGGCTTCGATGATGCCGGCGCGACCGTTGATGATCGCGGCGGTCGGGAAGTCCGGGCCGGGGATGTATTGCATCAGCTCATCGATGGTCAGCTCGGGGTTGTCGATGAGGGCCAGGCAACCGTCGATCACTTCACCGAGGTTGTGCGGCGGGATGTTGGTCGCCATGCCCACGGCGATACCGCTGGAACCGTTGACCAGCAGGTTGGGAATACGGGTGGGCATCACGGCCGGGATCATTTCGGTGCCGTCGTAGTTCGGCACCCAGTCCACGGTTTCTTTATGCAGGTCGGCCAGCAGCTCGTGCGCCAGCTTGGTCATGCGCACTTCGGTGTATCGCATGGCTGCGGCGTTGTCGCCGTCGACAGAACCGAAGTTGCCCTGGCCGTCTACCAGCAGGTAGCGCAGGGAAAACGGCTGGGCCATCCGAACGATGGTGTCGTACACCGCAGTGTCGCCGTGAGGGTGATACTTACCGATCACGTCACCGACAACACGGGCAGATTTCTTGTACGGCTTGTTCCAGTCGTTACCCAGCTCGCTCATCGCGAACAGCACACGCCGGTGCACGGGCTTCAAGCCGTCGCGCGCATCAGGCAGTGCCCGACCGACAATTACGCTCATCGCGTAGTCGAGGTAGGACTGTTTCAGCTCGTCTTCGATATTGACCGGGAGGATTTCTTTGGCCAGTTCGCCCATGAGAAGCCTGATTCCTTTTTCGGGTGAAACTTCGTCACATCCAGATGGGACGAACGAAGCTCGCCGCTGCCGGCACGGTGCCTGACAACGACTTACGACAAATCAACGAGTTATGACACGGATCTGCACGTTATGGGCAACCCCTCGGGGCGGCCCTGGAAACCGCCGGATGTTATCACAACCGCCGCCACGCACCTATCCCCCTGATGCGCATGGAGGCTAGTAATTTGTTGAATGACAGGCTTGAGGAGGACGAGAGAGGCTCAGAGATGGGGTGGTGCTGTTTTTTGGGGGTGGATCCGGAAGTTTTATTGACTTTCAGGGCCAATCGGGAGCAAGCCCCCTCCCACATTTTGACTGTGTTCACAAATCAAATGTGGGAGGGGGCTTGCTCCCGATTGCTCTTCAACAAACACCACCACCCTCAATGCAGCCGCTTACGGCACATCAACCTGGCCAGCTTCGCCGCATCCGGCCGCTCCACCACCCCTTTCTCGGTGACGATCACATCAATCAGGTCAGCCGGGGTGACGTCGAAAACCGGATTGAAGGCCTGAACCTCCAGCCGCTGGCCATTCACCTCCAGCAACTCAGCCACATCACGCTCTTCCAGGGCCACATCATCGCCAGTGGCCATCATCAGGTCGAGGGTCGAGCTCGACGCCACCACCATAAAGCGCACGCCATGGTGCATGGCGCACACGGCCAACTGATAGGTGCCGATCTTGCTGATCACATCGCCATTGGCCGCGATGCAGTCAGCGCCGACCACCACCCAGGTCACGCCTTTGGTTTTGAGGATATGCGCCCCGGCGGAGTCGGCATTGACCGTCACCGGGATACCCGCGCCTGCCAACTCCCACGCCGTCAGGCGCGAGCCTTGCAGCCAGGGACGGGTTTCGTTGGCATAGACCTGCTCGACCAGCCCCTCCAGGAACGCCGCATGAATCACCCCGAGGGCCGTGCCGACACCGCCCGAAGCCAACGCGCCGGCGTTGCCATGGGTGAGGATCGCCTGGGCATTGCCCTGGTGCTTGCGAATCCGCTCCATACCCAATTGGGCCATGACGACATTGGCCTCGCGGTCACTTTCATGGATGGCGATGGCTTCAGCTTCCAGCACGGCCAATGGGTCGGCGTGCTGCTTGAGGCGGTCGAGGCGATCGCGCATGCACTTCAGTGCCCAGAACAGATTCGATGCGGTGGGTCGGGTATCGGCCAGCAGTGCGTAGTCTTCTTCCCACGCTGCTTGCCAGTCGCCGCCTTCAGCCATGCGCTCACGGGCAGCCATGACCAGCCCGTAGGCCGCGCTGATGCCGATGGCCGACGCGCCGCGCACCACCATCGAGCGAATGGCGGCGGCCACCTCGCCGACGGTCGAGCAGGCCACCCAGCATTCCCGGGCCGGCAGCGCACGCTGATCGAGCAGGTGCAGCACGCCATCACGCCAATCGATGGCCTTCACCTTCTCTGCAGCCAACAGTCGGTCGCGCATCCCTTTCCCCGTACTCATGAACAAAAGCCGCCGATTATAGCGATCCGCCAGCCAGGACGCTCGGGTATACTTCGCCCTTCTTTTATAGCTGCCCAGGAAGAAGCCTGCGATGACGCCCACTGCCGCCCCGCTCGACTTATTGCTCCTGCCGACCTGGCTGGTCCCCGTCGAACCCGCTGGCGTGGTGCTCAAGGAGCATGGCCTGGGTATTCGGGACGGCTGCATCGTGTTTATCGGGCCGCGGGCGGCGGCGCTCAAGCTTGAGGCCAGCGAGGTGCGCGAGCTGCCCGGCATGCTGCTTAGCCCGGGCCTGATCAACGCCCACGGGCATGCGGCCATGAGCCTGTTTCGCGGCCTGGCCGATGACCTGCCGTTGATGACCTGGCTGGAAAAACACATCTGGCCCGCCGAGGCCAAGTGGGTCGATGAAGCCTTCGTCCGCGATGGCACCAACCTGGCCATCGCCGAGCAGCTCAAAGGCGGCATCACCTGCTTCTCGGATATGTATTTCTACCCCAAGGTCGCCAGCGACTGCGTGCACAACAGCGGCATGCGCGCACAGATCGCCATTCCGATCCTGGATTTCCCGATTCCCGGCGCCAGCAGCGCCGATGAGGCAATGCGCCAGGGTATCGAGCTGTTCGGCGACCTCAAGCACCACCCCCGCATCAAGATCACGTTCGGCCCCCACGCGCCTTACACCGTCAACGATACCAACCTGGAAAAGATCCGGGTAATCGCCGAAGAACTGGACGCCGCGATTCATATGCATGTGCACGAAACCGCCTTCGAAGTGCAGCAGGCGGTGGAACAGACCGGTGAGCGGCCATTGGCGCGCCTGGCTCGCCTTGGCTTGCTGGGCCCGCGCTTCCAGGCCGTTCACATGACCCAAATCAGCGAGGATGACCTGGCTTTGCTGGTAGAAAGCAACACCAGCGTCATTCATTGCCCGGAATCGAATCTGAAACTGGCCAGCGGCTTCTGTCCGGTTGAACGCCTGTGGCAGGCCGGCGTCAATGTGGCTATAGGCACTGACGGCGCCGCCAGCAACAACGACCTCGACCTGTTGGGCGAAACCCGCACCGCCGCCATGCTGGCCAAGGCTGTCGCTGGTTCGGCGACCGCGCTGGACGCCCATCGCGCGCTGCGCATGGCGACCCTCAATGGCGCGCGGGCGATGGGCCTGGACGGCCAGATCGGCTCGCTGGAAGTCGGCAAGGCCGCAGATATCGTCGCCTTCGACCTTTCGGGGCTGGCGCAACAACCGATCTACGATCCGGTTTCACAGCTTATCTACGCTACCGGTCGCGATTGCGTGAAACACCTTTGGGTCGCCGGCAAGCAGTTGCTCGACGACCGACGATTGACCCGCATGGATGAAGCACAGTTGACCGCCACGGCCATTGCCTGGGGCCAGCGCATCAGCGGGCACAGCGAATAAACCGATTTATCAGATTCAGAGGATTCACCATGAGCAACGTCGACCACGCCGAAATCGCCAAATTCGAAGCCCTGGCCCACCGCTGGTGGGACCGTGAAAGCGAGTTCAAGCCCCTGCATGACATCAACCCGCTGCGGGTCAACTGGATTGACGAACGCGTCAACCTGGCCGGCAAGAAGGTGCTGGATGTGGGTTGTGGCGGTGGCATCCTCAGTGAAGCCATGGCCCAGCGCGGCGCTACCGTGATGGGCATCGACATGGGCGAAGCGCCGCTGGCCGTGGCCCAGTTGCATCAGCTGGAATCTGGCGTGAGCGTGGAGTACCGCCAGATCACCGCCGAAGCCCTGGCCGAGGAAATGCCTGAGCAGTTTGACGTGGTCACCTGCCTTGAAATGCTCGAGCACGTGCCCGACCCGTCTTCGGTGATCCGCGCCTGCTTCCGCATGGTCAAGCCCGGCGGCCAGGTGTTTTTTTCCACCATCAACCGCAATCCCAAGGCTTATCTGTTCGCGATCATCGGCGCCGAATACATCATGAAGCTGCTGCCGCGCGGCACCCATGACTTCAAGAAATTCATCCGCCCATCCGAGCTGGGGGCCTGGAGCCGTCAGGCCGGCCTCAGCGTAAAAGACATCATCGGCCTGACCTACAACCCACTGACCAAGCACTACAAGCTGGCCAGCGACGTTGACGTCAACTACATGATCCAGACCCTGCGCGAGGAGTAAGCCTGTGAAGTTGCGAGCGGTTCTCTTCGACATGGACGGTACCCTGCTGGACACCGCGCCGGACTTTATCGCCATCTGCCAGGCCATGCGTGCCGAGCGCGGCCTGGCACCGGTCAATCCGCAGCACATCCGCGATGAAATCTCCGGTGGCGCGCGGGCCATGGTCGCCGTGACCTTCTCGATGGACCCGGAGTCGCCAGGCTTTGAAGACCTGCGCCAGGAATTCCTCGAGCGCTACCTCAAGGACTGCGCGGTGCACAGCAAACTGTTCGACGGTATGGCCGAACTGCTGGAAGACATCGAGAAAGCCAAGCTGATCTGGGGCGTGGTCACCAACAAGCCGGTGCGCTTTGCCGAGCCGATCATGCAGCGACTGGGCCTGGCCGAACGCTCGGCCGTGCTGATCTGCCCGGATCACGTGAAAAACAGCAAGCCGGACCCGGAGCCGATGCTCCTGGCGTGCAAGCTGCTGAACCTGGATCCGGCCAGCGTGTTGTTCGTGGGCGATGATTTGCGTGATATCGAATCCGGCCGCGACGCCGGTACGCGCACGGCGGCGGTCACCTATGGCTACATTCACCCGGATGACAACCCGCGTCACTGGGGGGCGGATGTGGTGGTGGATCACCCGCTGGAACTGCGCAAGGTGCTGGATAACGCGCTGTGCAGTTGCTGATTGTTCGCGATGCTGCTGACCGATGAAGATCCAAAATGTGGGAGGGGGCTTGCTCCCGATAGCAGGGTGTCAGTCACTGTATTTGTGACTGACCCACCGCAATCGGGAGCAAGTCGAATCGTCGCACCGCCCCTCCCACATTTGGATTTGTTTACTGTTTGGATTTTGGCCACATACTGAATTTTGTCGAGGCTATTTATGTTTGATTACGCTGCACCGCCAGAACTGCTCAAAGGCCGCATCATCCTGGTTACCGGTGCCGGCCGTGGGATCGGCGCCGCTGCGGCGAAAACCTACGCGGCCCACGGCGCCACCGTACTGCTGCTGGGCAAGACCGAAGCCAACCTGGCCCAGGTGTATGACGAGATCGAAGCGGCGGGCCAGCCGCAGCCGGTGGTGATCCCGTTCAACCTGGAGACCGCCCTGCCCCATCAATACGATGAGCTGGCGGCGATGATCGAAAAGGCATTCGGCCGCCTCGACGGCCTGCTGCACAACGCCTCGATCATCGGCCCACGCACACCGATCGAACAGTTGTCCGGCGAGAACTTCATGCGCGTGATGCACGTGAACGTCAACGCGATGTTCATGCTGACCAGCACCTTGCTACCGCTGCTCAAACTGTCCCAGGATGCGTCGGTGGTGTTCACCTCCAGCAGCGTCGGGCGCAAGGGCCGGGCGTATTGGGGCGCCTACGGTGTGTCGAAGTTTGCCACTGAAGGCTTGATGCAAACCCTGGCCGATGAGCTGGAGGATGTGGCCGCCGTGCGCGCCAACAGCATCAACCCGGGCGGTACGCGCACCAGTATGCGAGCCCAGGCGTACCCAGGGGAAAACCCGATGGAAAGGCCAGCGCCGGAAGAGATCATGCCGGTGTACCTGTATTTGATGGGGCCGGACAGTGCGGGCATCAATGGGCAGGCGTTTGACGCGCAATAACCCCTGACACAACCTAAATCAAAATGTGGGAGGGGGCTTGCTCCCGATAGCGGAGTGTCAGCCAACAGATTAATTGGCTGATCCACCGCTATCGGGAGCAAGCCCCCTCCCACATTGGTATTGCAGCGCTTGTCAGTTTTTCACCACTTCCTCGAGCGTGAAGCGCCCCAACGGGTTCTGCAGGAAGTTGCTCACATTCTTGCGTGAGATGTTGATATACGGGCTGTAATACAGATCGATCCAGTTCACATCCTGCTTCGCCAGTTTCTGCAATTCCACGTACATCTGCTCACGCTTGGCCGGATCGGCCTCGATGCGCGCTTGTGCCACCAGCGCCTTGACCTTGTCGTTCTGGTAGCGGGTCATGTAGTTCTGGTTGGTGTCGTGGCCCAGCACGAAGGTGGTCTTCTGGTCCGGGTCGAGGATGTCGTTGGTCCAGTACATCACCGAAATATCGTACTCACCGTCCACCAACATCTGCCAGCTCTGGGTCGGGTCGACCTTCTGCAGGTTGGCGGTGACGCCGACCTTGGCCAGTTGGTCCTTGATGATCACCGCAATCTGCTCGTCAGCTTCATTGCCGGCATTGACCACATAGTTCAACTTCAAGTCCGTGGCGCCCGCCTCTGCCAGCAGCTTTTTGGCCGCAGTCGGGTCATACGGGCGCTGCAGGTTATTGGCGTAGTGATACAGCGAGCCTTTGGGGATGTAGGAATACGCCACGGTGCCTTGCCCGTAAGTGGCGGTCTTTACCAACGATTGTTTGTCGATGGCCATGTCCAGCGCTTCACGCACCTGCGGCTTGGCCAGCAGGCCGTGCGCGTGGTTGATCAGCAGGTGATCTTCGCGGGTGGACGGGTCGGCGTGGATCACCACGTTCGGGTCTTTCTTCAGCTCCTCAACGCGGGAGAAAGGTACGAAGATCGCCGTGTCCAGCTCGTTGTTCTGCACCATGCGCATGCGTGTGTTGTCGTCGGTGACCGACACCCATTCCACGCCGTCCAGGCTGACCTTACTGGCCTGCCAGAAGTTCGGGTTCTTCTTCAGGATCACGCGGTCGCCCTTGCGCCATTCGTCCACGGTGAACGCGCCGGAGGTCACCGGGTTTTCCGAGTAGGCGTCTTCGCCCATGCTCGTCATGGCTTTTTCCGACAGGATCGACACCGTTGGCGAGGCCAATTGCGAGAGAAACGCCACCGCCGGGGTTTTCAGGGTGACCACCAGCGTCTTCGGATCGCTGGCCTTGGCGGTGTCGATCAGGCTGAACGGGTCACTCCACAGCGACGCCTTGTTATCGCGGATGCGCAACAGGCTGAACGCCGCATCGCTGGCGGTGATCGGCGAACCGTCGGAAAACTTCGCCTCGCGCAGTTTAAAAGTGTAGGTCAGGCCGTCCTTGGAAATCTCCCAGCTTTGCGCCAGGCCCGGTTCCATTTTGGTGCCCAGGTTATCCACGCGCACCAGGGTGTCGTAGACGTTGGCGAACACCCAGGTATCGCGGTTCTGCGCGCTTTTGATCGGGTCAAAGGTGGTGCTGTCTTCACGGCAGCCGATGGTCAAGACGCCGGCGGCCTGAGCCAGGCCGGCAGTGAGGGACCAGGCGGTCAGCGTGGCGGCGGCGAGCAATTTCAAATGGCGCGATTGCATGTCATAACTCCTTGTTCATGATGGGCAGGAAGGGTCAAAGGTTGTTCAAGCACGCAACTGTATCGATGCTCATGCAGCGAATGGGTGGGCGGCAACACCACGGAACACATGGCGCGGGCATACCGGCAACGCGGGTGAAACGCGCAACCTGTGGGCAGGTTCAGTGGGCTGGGGGGTTCGCCGGGCAGCGGCTGCGCCGGTAACGAACGATGCGGGTCAATCTGCGGAATCGCCTCGATCAACGCCGCCGTATACGGGTGACGCGGTGCCGTGAACACCGCTTCCACCGGCCCTTCCTCGACGATCTTGCCCAGGTACATCACCGCCACGCGGTCGCACAGGCGCCGCACGATGGCCAGGTCATGGGCGATGAACAGGATCGCCAGGTTCATGCGCTGTTGCAATTGCAGCAGCAAGTTGATGATCTGGCCCTGGATCGACACGTCCAGCGCCGCCACGCATTCGTCGGCGATGATCAAGCGCGGCTCCACCGCCAGCGCCCGTGCGATCCCCACGCGCTGGCACTGGCCGCCGCTGAGGGAGCCTGGCTTGCGCGACGCCAATTCAGGCCGCAGACCGACCAGCTCAAGCAGCTCATCGACCCGGGCGCGGATGTTTTCCGGGGCGACCTTGCGCTGCACCCGCAACACTTCGGCGAGGGTTTCGCCGAGAGTGAGGCGCGGGTTCAGGGCGGCGTAAGGGTCTTGGAAAATCATCGCGGTTTCCTGGCGCAACCGCGCAATATCGATGGCGCTGCCCTGGGCCATGTCGACACCGTCAAACAACACCTGCCCGGCGCTGATCGGGTTCAGGTGCAAGATCGCCCGTCCCAACGTGCTTTTACCGCTGCCGGACTCGCCCACCAGCCCGAGGGTTTCACCGGCCGCCAGGTTCAGTGAAACCCCGTTCACCGCCCTCACCCACTGCTTGTTCAACCCGAACAGGCCAGTGCCGGACGCGGCAAAGCGCACCTCCAGGTCCTTGATCTGCAGCAGACTCATGGGCGTTCTCCGAGGGGATAGTGACACGCCACCCGTACGCCTTCCGGCAACAGCGCCGTACACAGCGCGCCGACCTGCGGGCAGCGGGGGTTGAAACGGCAGCCGTCAGGCAATGCGTCGAGCAGCGGTGGCTGGCCAGGGATAGTGCGCAGCAATGCATGACCGCTGCTGTGGGCAGGCTGGCAGTCGATCAGCCCGGCGGTGTACGGATGCCGGGGATGGGCGAGCAGATCGTATTTGCTGCCGTGTTCGCACAGGCGCCCGGCGTACATCACCGCGATGGAGTCGCAGCTTTGCGCCACTACGCCGAGGTCATGGGTGATCATGATGATCGACAGGCCACGCTTGTCGCGAAGGTCGAGCAACAGCCGCAGGATTTGCGCCTGCACCGTCACATCGAGGGCGGTGGTGGGTTCGTCCGCGATCAGCACCTTCGGGTTGCACCCCAGGGCTACCGCAATCATCGCGCGCTGGCGCATGCCGCCGGAAAATTCATGGGGGTAGTTGTCGACCCGCGCTTGCGGGTCGGGAATACCTACTTGGCGCAGCACGTCGATGGCCTGCAGGCGCGCGTCTTTTTTCGATGTGCCCTGATGCAGGCGGATGCCCTCGGCGATCTGCTCGCCGATACGCATCAACGGGTCCAGGTGACTGCTGGGGTTCTGGAAAATCATGCCCAACTGCCCGCCCCGGATGGTACGCATGCCGGCTTCATCCAGGCGCAACAGGTCCTGGCCGGCCAACTGTACTGCGCCGCCTTGTACGCGCAGGTTGGACGACGGCAACAGGCGCATCAGCGCGCGACAGGCCAGGGTCTTGCCCGAACCGCTTTCACCGACCAACCCCAGGATTTCGCCTTCGGCCAGGTCAAAGGACACGCGGTCGACCAGGCACAGCTCGCGCCCGGCGTTATTGGCGATCACACTGAGGTCGCGCACCTGCAGCAGGCTCATGAACGAGCCCCCAAGACTTGCGCCACACCATCGGCCAGCAGGCTGAAGCCCATGGCCAGGGTCACGATGGCCACCCCTGGAAAGGTGCAGATCCACCAGGCGGTGGTGATGAAGGCCTGGCCTTCGGCGACCATCGTCCCCCATTCGGCGGTGGGCGGTTGCACGCCCAGGCCCAGGTAGCTCACGGCCGCACCGTTGAGCAGCACCAGCACCGCGTCGGACATGGAAAACACAATCGAGCCGAACAGCGCATTGGGCAGCAAATGCCGGAACAGGATGCGCCCATGGCCAAACCCCAGGCTCTTGGCGGCCAGGGCGAACTCGCTTTCCTTGAGCACCAGAATCTGCGAGCGGATCAACCGCGCATACGACACCCAGCCCACCAGCGCCATGGCGATGTAAAAGCTCTGCAGCCCAGGCCCGAGAATGGCCATGATCGCCAGCATCAGCACCAGGAACGGAAACGCCAGCACCACATCGATCACGCGCATGCACACACTGTCGAAGCGCCCGCCAATATAGCCGGACACCGCGCCGACGAAGGTGCCGATCATGAACGGAAAGATCACCCCGACAATCGCCAGTTGCAGGTCGATGCGCGCGCCCCAGATCACCCGTGAAAGGATGTCGCGACCGTAGTTGTCCGTGCCGAACGGGTGCGCAATGCCGGGCGCGAGCAGACTCATCTCGGTGTTCTGCGCGATGGGGTCGTAGGGGGCGATCCACGGCGCGAACAGCGCCAGGGTCAACCATGCAAACAGTATCAACAGGCCCCACGCGGCAGTCAGGCGACCGTTGCCAAAACCCAGGCGCAGGCGCCAGGGGGCGACCAATGGGCGGCTGTTCATTGCATCTTCACCCGTGGGTCGAGGGCCACCGTCACCACGTCGGCGACGAAGTTGACCACCACCGTCGCACAGGCCAGTACCATCGCCACGCCCTGCACCACCATGTAATCGCGGGTAAAAATACCGCGCACCAGCAACTGGCCGATGCCGGGAATGGCGAACAGGCTTTCGATGACCACCGTGCCGCTGATCAGCCAGCCGATATTCACTGCCAGCAGGTTGACCGCCGGCACCAGCGAGTTGGGCACCACATGGCGGCGGAACACGGCGGCTTCAGACAGCCCCCGCGCCCGTGCAGCGGTGACATGGTCGGCCTGCAGCTCCACCAGCATGCTCGCGCGCAGATTACGCACCAGCACCGCCGACAGTGCGAGCGCAATGGTCAGACACGGCAGCAGCATATGGTGGGCCTTGTCCAGCCAGGTGCGGCCATAACCGGACACCGGAAACAGGCCCCATTGCACACTCAACAACAGGATCAGCATCAGGCCCAGCCAGAACGCCGGCATGCCCAGGCCGACCGTGGTGAACACGCGAATCAGGGTGTCGGGCCAGCCGCCTTTATTGCGCGCCGCCAGTGTCGCCAGCGGCAGCGCGATCAACAGCGCCAGCACCACGCTGCCGAGCACCAGCACCAGGGTCGGCTCGATGCGGGTGACGATCAGCTTGAGGGCGTCGACCTTGTACAATAACGATTGGCCGAGGTCGCCCTTGAGCAGGTTCTTCAGGAAATAGAAGTATTGCAGCCATAACGGCTCATCGAGGCCGTACTGGGCGCGGATTTTCAGCAATGCGTCCGGCGTGCTGCGCGAGCCCAGCAGCGCACGCGCCGGATCGCCCGGGATCGAGCGCACCAGCACAAAGGTGATCAAACTGATGCCCAACAGCACCGGCAACAATTGCAGGGGCCGGGACAACACGAAGCGGTAGCGGGCCAGGTTCATCCATCAGCCTCGGTGGCGGGCGAGAAAGTCCAGCAGCACCGGGAAATATGCTTGGGGTTCTTCGTAGAACGGCATATGGCTGCTGTTGGGAAATACGTGCAATTCGGCATGCCGGGCCGCCATTTTCATGCGCATGGCACAGGCCGGGGTGAGTTCGTCGTGCTGGCCGGTGGTAATCAGCATCGGCATGCTGAAGTCGGCCATTTCGGCGATGCGGTTCCAGTCCTTGAGGTTGCCGACATACAGGAATTCGTTGGGGCCTTGCATGGTTTCGTAGGGCCCCATGTTCCAGTCGCCGAGGGAGCGTTTGACCGGCTCCGGCCATTCATCCAGACGGCAGACGTGGCGGTAGTTGAGCAAGGTGATCGCGGCTTGATACTGCGGGTGGTCGAGGGTGCCCATGGCTTCATGACGTTGCATCATGGCCACGGTTTCACTGCCGAGGGCGCCGCGCAGGCGCTCAAGCTCCTGGGACAGGTGCGGAATATCGCCGACGGTGTTTTCGAGGATCAGGCTTTTCAGCGCATCGGGATAATGAATGGCGTACTCGATGCCCAGCCAACCGCCCCAGGAGTGCCCGAGCAAGTGCACACGGCCCAGGTCCAGGGCCTGGCGGACGCTTTCAACTTCTTCGACATAACGGCCGATTTCCCACAGGGAAACGTCGTCCGGTCTGGCTGATGCGCCGGTGCCAAGCTGGTCGAATGCAACCACTCGCAGGTTATGTTCTTTGAGCCAGCCATGGGCGTCGCGCAAATAGTCACACGGCAGGCCCGGGCCGCCGTTGAGGCACAGCAGCACCTCATCGCCTTCGCCAAAGCTGTAGACCACGAGGTTATGGCCGTCGACTTGCACGTTGTACTGCTGGTCGGGGGCTATTTCACGCCACATGCATACATTCCTTGTGTTGTATCGGCCTGGCAGGTAGTGGCCGTTTATCACGTCAACACTACCGAGGATGCCGCGCGTCCATAACCTAGCGTTTCTTATAGGTTTGGCCTGGCAGTCCTTCGCCGGGGCGTGGCATTCTACTTGCAGCAAGTCGAGATTCAAATGAATTCGGGAGCAGAACGGATGCTGGCCAAGCTAACTGCCTTCAATAGTCGTCTGATGCCGGGCAGGAGCCTGGACGAGCAGATGGACAATACGTTTATCCTCGCCCAACAGCTGGGCTTCGATGCACTGGTGTACGACTACACGCCAGTGCCTATCGACCTCAACGGTGCGCTGATCACGCCCTCGGTGCTGCAACTGCGCAACACGCCGACCGACTGGCACGCCTTGTGGTGCAGCGAAGGGTTCTACCAGATCGACCCGGTGCAACATTTGGCCTTGAACAGTGTGTCGCCATTTGTCTGGTCTTATGAGGCCAAGGCCGAGACTGCCCTGCAAACGATCATCGACCCCTGCCATGCACCCGTTTCGTCCTACCTGCACGAACAGCAGTTGACCTGCGGCGTCAGCGTACCGATCCACCTGCCCCGCGGTGGCTTCGCCTCGTTGACCGGCCTGCGCACCGGCACGGCGAGCACGGTATTGAAGGATGCGCAGCAAACCTTGTCGGACTTCAGCGTGATCAGCCATGCGTTACAGGAGGCGGCTTACCCTTTATTCAACAAAGCGTTGCGCACCTACCCGCATATCCACCTGACCAAACGCGAGCGCGAGTGCCTGAAATGGGCCGCCGATGGCTTGACTGCAGCCGAGATCGCCGCGCAATTGAGCCGTTCGCTGGCGGTGGTCACCCTGCACCTGGCATCGGCCATGCACAAATTGGGCGCCAAGAACCGCGTGCAGGCGGTGGTGCGAGCCACGCACTACCGGTTGCTGGACGATTGATCCTTAGGCAAAACCTAGCTGTTTTGCTAGTTACCTAAACGTTGCGTGCAGACTATCGTAGCCCTGATCCTTTTTTCAGAGCAGGGTACGAAATGGAATTCATCGAGAAAGTCCGCGAAGGCTACGCACCCTTCGGCGCCTATCAGACGTGGTATCGCATCACCGGTGAACTGGCGACAGGCCGCACACCGCTGGTGATCATCCATGGCGGCCCCGGCTGCACCCACGATTACGTCGACGCATTCAAGGATGTCGCCGCCAGTGGCCATGCGGTGATTCACTACGACCAATTGGGCAATGGCCGCTCGACGCATTTACCTGACAAGCCTTCTTCGTTCTGGACCATCGGCCTGTTCCTCGACGAGTTGAACAACCTGCTCGACCACCTGCAAATCAGCGATAACTACGCGATCCTCGGGCAATCCTGGGGCGGCATGCTTGGCAGCGAACATGCCATTTTGCAGCCCAAAGGCCTGCGCGCCTTTATCCCGGCCAACTCACCGACGTGCATGCGCACCTGGGTCAGCGAGGCCAATCGGCTGCGCAAATTGTTGCCCGAAGGTGTGCATGAAACCCTGCTCAAGCATGAGGCCGCCGGTAACTACCAAGACCCGGAATACCAAGCGGCCTCGCGGATTTTCTACGACCAGCACGTGTGCCGCGTCAACCCATGGCCGGAAGAGGTGGCGCGCACCTTCGCCCAGGTCGATGCCGACCCGACGGTGTACCACGCCATGAGCGGCCCGACTGAGTTCCATGTGATTGGCAGCTTGAAGGATTGGAATGTGATTGGCCGGCTGTCGGCCATCAAGGTGCCGACCCTGGTGATCTCCGGCCGCCATGACGAAGCCACGCCGTTGGTGGTCAAGCCGTTCCTGGATGAAATCCCGGACGTGCGCTGGGCGCTGTTCGAAGACTCCAGCCACATGCCCCATGTGGAAGAACGCCAGGCGTGCATGGGGACAGTGGTGAAGTTTCTGGATGAGGTGTGCTCAATGCAGCACACGGCGCTCAAAGCTGGCTGAATTCCAATGTGGGAGGGGGCTTGCCTTAAGGCTTTTTGTAGGAGCGAGCTTGCTCGCGAAAAACTCACAGGCACTGCGTTCATTCAGAAAGCACGCGTCACCGTTGACGTTTTTCGCGAGCAAGCTCGCTCCTACAGACTGGCATCAGGCCTTACTTCCTCCCACATTCAAACCTCACTGGTCTCGGGCTTTGCGGCTTTCTTCAAGCTATCCGCCACCAGCGGAATCTCCTTACCTTCGGCATCGAACAACTTCCCACCTCGGTAGTAATCCCCATCGCGCAGCGCCGCCACGTCGCGAAAGCACAAACTGCGCTCAGTCCCCGCCACGAATACCGATTGCTGGTCCGAGTTACCGGCGGTGAAATGGTTGAACGTCAGGTTCAGCAAGATCGCCATGATCGCCGACGAACTGATGCCCGAATGGAAAATGGTCGCGAACCAGCTGGGAAACTGGTCATAGAAACTGGGGGCAGCGATGGGGATCATGCCGAAACCGATACTGGTGGCCACGATGATCAGGTTCATGTTGTTGCGATAATCCACCTTGGACAGCGTGCGAATACCACTGGCGGCCACCGTGCCGAACAACACAATGCCGGCCCCGCCAAGCACCGATGTGGGCACGGCGGCAATCACCCGGCCCATGAACGGCAGCAGGCCCAGCACCACCAGGAACACCCCGCCCGTTGCCACCACGAACCGACTCTTCACGCCGGTGACCGCCACCAGGCCGACGTTCTGGGCGAATGCGCTTTGCGTGAAGGAGCCGAAGATCGGCGCGAACATGCTCGACAGCATGTCGGCGCGCAGGCCATTGCCGAGGCGTTTGGAGTCGACTTTAGTGTCGATGATCTCGCCCACCGCCAGGATGTCCGCCGAGGTTTCCACCAGCGTGACCATCACCACGATGCACATGGAAATAATCGCCGCCACATGAAAGGTCGGCATGCCGAAATGGAAGGGCGTGGGGAAACCGAACATGGGCCCCTGGGTGACGGCGGAGAAGTCGGCCATACCCAAAAACACCGCGATCAGCGTGCCGATCACCATCGCGAGCAAAATCGACAAGCGCGAGATGGCTGCGCTGCCGATTTTGCTCAACAGCAACACCAGCACCAACGTCAGTGCAGCCAGGCCGATATTCGACATGCTGCCGAAATCCGCCGCGCGGCTGTTGCCGCCCATGGCCCAGCGCGCCGCCACGGGCATCAGGGTCAGGCCGATGGTGGTAATCACGATACCGGTCACCAGCGGCGGGAAAAACTGGGTGATGCGTGAGAACACCGGAGTGATCAACAAACCAATGAACGACGCGGCCATCACCGCGCCGAGAATCGCCGGCACGCCCCCTGCCCCGTCGCTGCCGACGATCGCCACCATCGTCGCCACACCCGCGAACGACACGCCCTGCACCAGCGGCAGCTGACAACCGAAGAACGGCAGGCCAAGGGTTTGCAACAGCGTGGCCAGGCCGCCGGCGAACAGTGACGCGGCGATCAATAGGCCAATATCCGCAGGTGACAACCCGGCCGCCTGGCCGACGATCAACGGTACAGCAACAATGCCGCCGTACATGGTGAGCACATGCTGCAGGCCGTAAGCCATGTTGGCGGCGACGCCTAGATTTTCATCTTCGGGCCGCTGCGGTGACGCCTTCGGGATAGTCATAGTGAGGGGTCTCTGTTTTTGTTGTGCGCTCACTGTATGCAATGTTCAGACTGTATGTCCATAGAGTTGTATACAATCGTTCAGACAAGATACCCTGCCGCGGCGTTACAAAAACAATCCGGCCGTCATGAGCCAGAACGCCAAAGGAGCCAACAGAATGAAAAAGGCATTGCAGGGCGCAACCGTCGCATTGACTCTCCTCGGCGGCGGGGAGGCTGTCGCAGTGGAGTGGATGAACAACAGCCTGGGGTTTCGCTACGGCCAGCACTTCACCAACCCGAACAACCCCGACGACTTCAGCAAGCGCATCTACAGCTTCACCCACGCCAGCGGCTACCAGTACGGCAGCCATTTTCTGAATCTCGATGTATTCCTTTCCGACAGCAAAGACCCGCGCAAGGGCACCGACCACGGTGGCAGCGAGGTGTACGCGGTGTACCGGCACCAACTGTATGCCTCACGGGTATTCGACACGCCGCTGGGCACCGGGCTGATCAAGGACTACGCGCTGACGCTGGGTTTTGATGCCAACCGCAACAACAACGTCGCTTCCGCCAAAAAACGCGCCCTGGTCATCGGCCCCACCTTGAAATTCAATACCGTCGGTGTGCTGGACCTGAGCCTGATGTACTACAAGGAAAAGAACCACACAGGCATTCCTGGCGCGCAGGAATCGAACCACACCTTTGACGACACTTACATGCTCAACCTGACATGGATGCGCCCGTTCGAGATCGCCAACCACGCGGCGAAATTCCAGGGCTTTATCAATTACGTGGGGGAGAAAGGCGAGGATTATCATGGCCGCGATACTGCGCCGGAAGCCCTGATGCGCACCGCGCTGATGGTGGCGGTGCGGCCGGGCAAGAGCGTCAAGCCGAACCTGTACCTGGGCGTGGGCTACGAGTACTGGCATAACAAGTTCGGCGTGGACGGTGGCCGGGGTAGCCGCACATCAACGCCGACGGTGAATCTGGAAGTGACGTTCTAACTGAAGAAACACAATACAAATGTGGGAGGGGGCTTGCTCCCGATAGCAGTGGGTCAGCTAGCCTAGCTGGCACTGATACACCGCTATCGGGGGCAAGCCCCCTCCCACATTTTTACCGCATTGTCAGCTCAGGCGCTGGCCAGTTCGGAAGCATTACCCTTCGGTCGCGCCAGCCAATAACCCAGCACAGCCAGCGGCGCGGTCGCCAGCATCACAATTACCGTAATCAACAACGGCTGCTCGATCATGGAGGACACCAACAGGCTGGCGAGAAAGCACAAGCCCAACTGCAGGGTATTTTGCAGCGCCGCCGCTTTGCCGGAATTTTCCGCAAAGGGCATCAGTGCATTCGCTACCACGATCGGGTAGCTGGCACCGTTGCACAGGGCCATCAGGCAGAACGGAATCAGCAAGGTGGTAAGGGTCGGCACGGTCAGGGTTGCAACCAGATACAGCGCCACCATGCTCAGGCAATAGAACGCGAGCAGCCACGGCAGCAGGGTCTTGCCCGGCAAACGTTGCAAGGCGCTGCGGCAACTGTAGCCGCCGACCAGAAACGCCAGGGTCGGCAACACGTAGCTGAGGCCGATGTCATTCGGGCTGTAACCCATGCCGCCGAGGATAAATGGCGAAGCGGTCAACCAGGCAAAGAAACTGGCGGAGCAGGCGGCAAATATCATGACGTTGCCGGTAAATACCCGTGAAGTGAGCAGCTGTGCATAGCCCAGGCGTACCGGTGCGTCCGTCTGGCGCTTCGGCGCGCTGCGCAGGAACACGGTCGGCAGCAGCAAGAACAGCGACACGCCCAGCAATACGCCGAAAATCGCCTGCCAGCCAAAGTGATTCAACACCATCGCGCCCAACAGCGGCGCCAGAGCCGGCGATAGCGACATCAGCGGCATGATGCTGGCGAACACGCGGTGCGCCTTATCGGCCGGGTAGCGATCAATCACCAGCGCCTGCCAGCTCACGGCGGCGGAACACACACCGATCGCCTGGATAAAACGCAGCGCCCACAGCTGCGGCGCGGTCTGCACCCAGAACATGCCCAGGCACCCGAGTACAAACAGGCTCAGTCCCGTAAGCAGCACCGGCTTGCGCCCGAGCCGGTCGGACAACGGCCCCCACAGCAACTGCCCTAGCGCAAACCCGGCGAGGAAAATACTCAAGCTAGCGCCCACGGCCCCGGCCCCAATCTGCAGTTGCGCGCCCATGGCGCCAAACGCCGGCAAATACATGTCCATGGCGAGATAACCGAGCATGCTCAGCCCCGCCAGATACCAAGTGAAACCAAAAGAGTTTTTCATTGAAGCCTTGTAGATCCTGCCATCAAACTATTTGCTGACTGGCGCCCATTATGAAGCTGACAGTTTTCCTGTGAAGCGATAATAATTGGACACTCTTATCAATAATTTTGAAGGCAGCCGCCATGTGGTCCGAATACTCCCTGGATGTGGTCGATGCCGTCGCACGCCACGGCAGCTTCAGCGCCGCCGCTCAGGAACTGCATCGCGTACCGTCGGCCATCAGCTATACGGTGCGTCAGCTTGAGGAATGGCTGGCGGTGCCGCTGTTCATACGGCGCCACCGTGACGTGGAGCTGACGCCCGCCGGCCGGCTGTTTATAGACGAAGCCCGGGGCGTGATGAAAAAAATGCTCGGCACACGGCGCTTGTGCCAGCAGGTGGCCAATGGCTGGAGCGGGCAATTGAAGGTGGCAGTGGATTCCATCGTCAAGCCGCAACGCTGTCGGCAACTGGTGCTGGACTTCTATCGGCAGTTTCCCGAAGTGGAATTGCTGCTGGAGTACGAGGTGTACAACGGCGTGTGGGATGCCCTGGCGGATGAGCGCACCGACATCGTGATCGGCGCTACCAGCGCGGTGCCGGTGGCCAGCCACTTCACATTCCGCGACATGGGCCTGTTGAACTGGCTGTGCGTGGTCAGCGCGAGGCATCCCTTGGCGGCGATAGAAGGCCTGCTCAGTGACGATCAACTGCGCCCATACGCCTCCCTGTGCATGACCGACACCTCACGCAACCTGCCCAAGCGGGACACCTGGACCCTGGATAACCAGCGGCGCCTGGTGGTGCCCAACTGGTCCTCGGCGCTCGATTGCCTGCGCGATGGCTTGTGCGTCGGCATGGCCCCGGCGCATCAGGTGCTACCGTGGATCGAGCGCGGTGAGCTGGTGGCGCTGCAACTGCACCGGCCCTTCCCCGCCAGCCCGTCGTGCGTGGCGTGGGCGCAGAACAAACTGTCGCCGGCCATGGCGTGGTTGTTGGAATACCTGGGGGATACCGAAACCATGAATCAGGAATGGCTGAATGGCAATGACCTTTAAAGGTGACGCAGATCCCCTGTGGGAGGGGGCTTGCCCTAATGCCAGTCAGTTAAGCGTACACCGCCGTCTGTAGGAGCGAGCTTGCTCGCGAAAAACGTCAACGATAACGCGTGCTTTCTGAATGAACGCGGTGCCTGTGAGTTTTTCGCGAGCAAGGGCTAGCCGCCCGCCTCGTTCCTACAAAAAGCCTTAACTGACTGGCATTAGGGCTTGCCCCAGATAGCGGTGTATCAATGACAGATGGACTGACTGAACCACCGCCATCGGGGCATAGGTATCTACACAACTTTGGCGTGGCCCTGAACCTGTGGCGGCCCAGGAGCCGAAGCCTCTCTAACTGATGCCCCGCGACCTAAATGTGGGAGGGGCGGTGCGACGATTCGACTTGCTCCCGATGACGGCCTGACAGCCGACCAGGATGTTGGATCTGAGCGAGTACATATCCGTTGCTGCGGTAACGGCTGCTATGGGTTCCGCCCTTACGGCGTCTCACTTTTGAAAAGCGCAAAAGTAAGCAAAACGCTCTTGCCCCACCACTCGGCACCTCGCCCCGGCTCGGTGTGCCCGTAATCCGACATTGATTTGGGGGGCCGCCGCCACGCGCCATCCATGGCGCGGGGCGGCTAAACCGGCATCCCTGCCGGTTTACCCCCCCAAATCACTATCGGATTCCGGCCAGCGTGGTTTAACGGGGCGCCTAGATCAAAAGCAAGATCAAGAGCGACTCGCTTCGCATCGTGGTTATCGTAGGCTGCTACAAAGTTGTGTAGATACCTATGGCCATCGGGGGCAAGCCCCCTCCCACATTTTGATCGGGTTTTACTCAAGTAGGCGGGTGATCGCCCTTACGATCATCTCGACTTCCTTGGCATCCAGCGTCAGCGGTGGCAGCAGGCGGATGGTCTTGCCGCGCGTCACGTTGATCAACAGCCCATGCTCCTGCGCCGCACGCTGGGCCAGCTCGCGATACGGGCGCGCCAGTTCGATGCCGATCATCAGGCCCTGCCCCCGAATCGCCACTACCTGCGGATGCTCGCTTAACTCCACCCGCAACCGCGCCAGCAGCCGTGCACCTTGTTGCGCAGCGTTCTGCAGCAAGCCTTGCTCTTCAATGATGTCGAGCACCGTGCAGCCCACCCGGCAGGCCAAGGGATTGCCGCCAAAGGTGCTGCCGTGACTGCCGGGGGTAAACAACTGGCCGACGGCGGCCCGGGCCAGGCAAGCGCCGATGGGTACGCCATTGCCGAGGCCTTTGGCCAGGGTCATCACGTCCGGGGTAATGCCTTCGTGCTGGAAGGCGAACCAGGCGCCGGTGCGGCCGATGCCGGTCTGGATTTCATCCAGCATCATCAGCCAGCCGTGGCGCGTGCAGTGATCGCGCAGGGCATTCAGGTAGCCGGGGGGCGCGGGCAACACGCCACTTTCGCCCTGGATCGGTTCGAGCAGCACGGCCGCTATGCGCGTGCCGAATTGTTCCGTAATGGCCTCAAGGGCCGCCAGATCGCCAAACCCGACTTTGAGAAATTCCCCCGGCAAACGCTGGAAACCCAGGCGCACCGAGGGCCCGTCACTGGCCGCCATGGTGCCGAGGGTACGCCCGTGGAAGGCGTTCTCCATCACCACCACCAACGGCTCTTCAATGCCTTTTTTCCAGCCATACAAGCGTGCCAGTTTCAGCGCCGTCTCGTTGGCTTCGGCGCCAGAGTTGTTGAAGAACGCGCAGTCCAGGCCGGATAGCTGAGCCAGGCGCCGGGCCAGCTGCTGCTGCCAATCGATGCTGTAGAGGTTGGAGGTGTGCAGCAGCAGGCCCGCTTGCTCACGGATCGCCGACACCAGTCTTGGGTGGGAGTGGCCCACATTCGTCACCGCCACACCGGCCACCGCGTCGAGATATTCACGGCCCTGCTGGTCCCACAGGCGCGTACCCAGGCCACGGGTGAAGCTCAGGGCCAAAGGTTGATACGTGGTCATCAGGCAGGCGGCGGTCATGGTGGCAAGCTCCAGTGCATCGTTGGGATAGGTGCAGTATCGTTAGCCACCCGTGCTGGATAAACTGCGCATTCCTGCAATGACTTTGAACCAGGGCTTGATAATGGATGTGTTCCAGGCAATGTCGGTGTACGTGAAAGTCGTGGAGACCGGCAGCATGACTGCCGCCGCACAGGAATGCGGAATGTCGACCACCATGGTCGGCAATCACCTGCGCGCGCTGGAGCAGCGCCTGGGGGTCAGCCTGCTCAAGCGCACCACGCGCAAACAAAGCCTCACGGAATTCGGCGGGGAGTACTACCAGCGCTGCCTTGAGGTGCTCGGGCTGGTGGCCGACTCCGAACTGCTGGCGGAGCAGATCCACAGCGAAACGCCCAAAGGCTGCCTGCGTATTACCGTGCCACCGGTATTCGGCAGCGAACGCCTGGTGCCGGCCTTGAGCGAATTTTCCCAGCGCTACCCGCAGATCGACCTGTACGTGGTGCTGAGCAATGAGCGGATGGACTTGGTCGACAGCGGCTTCGACGTGGCAATCCGTCTCGGCGACTTGGGAACCTCCAGCCTGATCGCCCGGCCACTGCAGGATTACACCCTGACCCTCTGCGCGTCGCCTGATTACCTGGCGCGACGCGGCACGCCGTCGACGCCCGATGACTTGCGGCACCACAACTGCCTGGCGTTCGCCTATCCGGCGAACGACAACTGGCGCGACACCGACAAGCTGTGGCGCATGACCGACGAGGACGGCGAGGTAGAGGTTCCGGTCTCCGGCTCATTGACCATCAACAGCTCGCAGGGCTTGCGCCAGGCGGCCGTCAATGGGATGGGCATCAGCATGCTGGCCGATGCCCTGGTGCAGCAGGACCTGGAGAGCGGCAAGTTGGTAGCCTTGCTGACCAGCTATCAACTGTCCAGCCGCTCCATGCATCTGCTGTATCGCCAAGACCGTTACCGCTTGCCCAAGCTGCGCGCCTTCGTCGACTTTGCCATGGAGAAGTGGGCGCGCTAGAAGCCCACCCCCAGCCTGCGCAAATGGGCGGCAGTACGCTTGGCCGACACATGGTGAATACCCTGCCAGCCAAGGGCCACAGCCGCTTCGACATTGCCCGCGACGTCATCGATAAACACCACTTCGCCAGGCTGGACATCCGGCAAATGAACGCGCACCTGAGCGAGGCTGGCATGGTAGATCGCAGGGTCAGGCTTGATCAGTTTCAACTGGCCCGAGACGACGATATCGCGGAAAAACTGCAGGAACGGATAGTGCTCGCGGGCATAGGGGAAGGTTTCCGCCGACCAGTTGGTCAACCCGAACAACGGCATTTTCGCTTGATGCAATGCAGTGAGTATTGCGACACCTTCGGGCAATTCGCCACGCAACATCTCGTGCCAGCGCTCGTAATAAGCCTGGATCAGGCGCTGATGTTCGGGGTGTTGCTCAATCAGGTGGCGGGTGGCTTCGGCGAGGGTGCGGCCAGCATCCTGTTCGGTGTTCCAGGCCTGGGTGCAAATATTGTCGAGAAACCATTGCCGCTTTTGCTCGTCGGCAATGAGCTTGCGGTACAGATGTTGCGGGTTCCAGTCAAACAACACACCGCCGAAATCAAACACGACTGCACGAATCGTCATGGGTCCTCCTGTTTGCGCACATGGATGACGCAGTCTTGCATGCCGGAGCAAACAGCAAAAGGTAAGCCACGGTAGGACCGTTCTGAAAAGTGAAACGCCCACTCACATCGCCGAAAGCATCGTTTAAGGTGAGCTTCGCTCTCAGGGAATCCATGACTGAAAGGAATCATCAATGCGGTCGCAAAAACACGTGACGTAGAGGTATTCCAATGATTGCCATGATTACCGCCGTAACATCACCTTCCGCGCTCAGTCTGGAAGTACTGCATCGCAACCAGGCGCTTGTGCAGGCCAGCACTACGCCGGAGGTCGATGCCCCGCATGCACTGATCGACCAGGTAAAAGCGCAAACCGGAATAGTGTCGAGCCACCTCGCCCCCTTGCAGCGGATAGCGGCAGCCACCAACTCTATCATCGGCATACGCCCGGTCGAATCCCTGGCCACAGGGCTGATAGAAGCTGGGCACCCCACCAAGGACTTTCATATCAAAGGCAAAAGTGCCAATTGGGGGCCACAATCCGGCTTAATCTGTACGGACCAGGCATTTAGCAAACTCGAACAGTTCGCGCACAAGTCACCGGAAAAGGTGGCTAACGCCAACGCGCAGATCCTGGACTGCATCGAGCAAGGCCATGCAGTCCCGATCCCCTTGAAACTCTCGCGTCATCGCATTGACGAGCTGGTAAAACTTGGCCAAATCACTGGGCGGGCAGCTCGCAGAGGTGATGGCACGCTGCAATTGAGCGCTCGCGGGCCAAGTCAGCAGCATTATGCATTCCAAGCCCATCCCGCCTCGCCTGGCGACGACAACTATCTGATCACGCACAACGGCAAGGTGCTGCACGTGCTGGCCAAGCAGCTAGAGGGCAAGGCCTTGACCGCCGACTATGACCTGCACATGATCGCGCCTCACCTAAGTGACTTTGGCGCCCAGGATAAGCTGCCGGTACCCGATATCGCCCACAGTGTCTTCAGGGGTCGGGTTAGCCACTACCAGCAAGTTCCACGGGAATTATCGGCGGACTTTGAAAATGCCGCTCATTTCTACCGCAAGGAAAACCCCGATCTCGGCAATATCACGCCGCGAATAGAGGAAATGATCGGAATCATCAATCGAAAGCTGGTCGGCGACGCGGAGCGGGTGGTCCATCACAATGCAGACTCAGGCAGCCCTGCGACGGACGTGGCAGCAAACTACCCGGCGACTTTCTTCCTGCCGGCAAAGCTAGGTAGATTCGATGAGATCAGTATCATCCATGACAGCAGGGAAATGGCTGAGCTGATAAAGACCGCCAAGGACAGCGGTTATCACGTGCCGCTCAATCCGCTATGGGAGAAGGAGGTGGTGAATGTGAGGCGGTCAGACTTCACCCTGGCAAAACAGCGCCTGTCTGGTTCCAGGCAAGCCTGACAGCTGAGCAGCAAAAAGCGGCTTGATAAGTCGATTATCAAGCCGCCACAGTGATAGCGCTTATGCCTGGACCAGACCGTTGATCTTGACGGTCGGGTTCACGTCCGCGTCGTAGTCCACGCCGTCGACTTCAAAACCGAACAAACGCAGGAACTCAGCCTTGTAACCGGCAAAATCGCTGATTTCGTTAACGTTGTCGTCAGTCACCTGGTTCCACAGCGCGGCCACGGCGTCCTGGACCTTCGGCTCCAGCTCGGCCAGGTCGGCGCGCAGGCGGCCGTCAGCATCAAGCTTGGGCTCTTTGCCGTACAGGCTGTCCTTGAACAGGCCGTAGACCTGCTCGATGCAGCCTTCGTGGGTGCCCTGCTCTTTCATCACCTTGAACAGCAGCGACAGGTACAGCGGCATGATCGGGATCGCCGAGCTGGCCTGGGTGACCACGGCCTTGAGTACCGACACGCGGGCATCGCCCTTGAGCGCAGCGAGGTTGTCGCGCAGGGTCAGGACTTTCTTGTCGAGGTCTTTCTTGGCTTCGCCGATGGAACCGTTCCAGTAGATGTCCTGGGTCAGCTTCTCACCGAGGTAGGTGAACGCTGTGGTCTTGGCGCCTTCGGCGAGTACATCGGCGTCACGCAGGGCGTCGATCCACAGCTGCCAGTCTTCACCGCCCATCACTTTGACGGTGCCGTCGATTTCTTCCTGGGTGGCAGGCTCCAGGGTAGTGTCGACCACGACGCCCTTATCGGTGTTGATACCGCGCAGGGTCACGGCCTTGCCGATCGGCTTGAGGGTGGAGGTGTGCACCACGCCTTGCGGGTCGGTACGGCGTGGCGCGGCCAGGCTGTAGACCACCAGGTCGATCTTGCCCAGGTCTTTCTTGATGGTGTCGATGGTCAGGCGCTTGATCTCATCGGAAAACGCGTCGCCGTTGATGCTCTTGGCGTACAGGCCTTTTTCCACGGCAAACTTCTCGAACGCCGCGCTGTTGTACCAGCCAGCGGAGCTCAGCTTGCCTTCTTCGCCTTCTTTTTCAAAAAACACGCCCAGGGTGTCGGCACCGCAGCCAAACGCGGCACTGATGCGCGCGGCCAGGCCGTAACCAGTGGAAGCGCCGAGGACCAGCACCTTCTTTGGGCCGCCTTCGATGGCGCCGTGCTGAATCACGTAGTCGATCTGCTCTTTGACGTTCGCTTCACAGCCAACAGGGTGAGCGGTCACACAGATAAAGCCACGAACGCGCGGTTTGATGATCATAAAAATTCTGCCTCTTCCAAGGTGCCGAAGGCCAGTGGTGGCCATTCAACTTCAATCGTACCGGTCTATGACGTCCGAAAAACCGAAGCGTCACGATAGTCGCAAATCTTCCGTTCTCAAAATTCAATCCACCCAAACCCGCTTGCCTCTGGGGCCAGTTACAAATTGTGCAGCGACTTCACAATTTTCGAACTATTTAAAACGCCTGCGCGCGCCATAAAGCTCTATCATGACGAAATTGTTTCATTATGTTTCAGGCCTGGAGCCGCGTTTCATGAGCAAAAATGCCGTGGGTAAAAAGCTGATATCCCTTGCCTGGGTGCTCGGCGTTTTACTGTTTATCGCCTGTTTTCCGCGCACCAGCCTGGCATTTTTGTTGCTCGTGGTGATTTGCGGTGTGTATGACTTCCTGCGTAATGGCCTGTATGACCGCGCTACCTTCAAGAAATATTTCATCGGCAACGGCCGTAACACCTGGATCCTGGCGCCGTTCAACACCCTGTTCGACCTGCTGAGCCGCCGCAACCGTCATGTCTACACGATGGGCGACTTGCCGCTCGCCTGGCGCGAAGACCTGCAACAGGTCATCAACGACGCCATGGCCCGCAAAGAAGAAATCATCAGTTATCTGGACGCACGCATGGCCGAGAAGAAACGCGGCATGTTGTTTTTCCAGTGGTACGGTCGTCCGATCGAAACCGCCCTGGACATCCCGCAACTGCGCAAGAAACTGCCATTCGTGAAGACCATCGGCGTGTCGGTGTTCAACGAGAACCGCTCGACGTCCTTCCATTTCGGCCCGTTGCGCATGATGTTCCGCGTGCTCTACAACATGGCGCCGGCGCCGCATCACGAGGGTGTGTATATCCAGGTGGGCAAGCACAAGCACTATTGGCACGACGACCCGCTGTTCATCTTCGATGACACGCTGATGCATGCATCCTTTAACAAGAACGATGCGAAACGTTACTGCCTGTTCATCGATATTGTGCGACCGACCCCGGTGCCCTCCGTGTTGAACGCCGTGATCTCGGGGTTTGCCGGCCTGGTGTTCACCCTGCGTCGGGTTTTCTACAAAAACTGGAAGCTGATCCAGTAAGTTCTGCGGCATGATGGTGCTGGACGGTATTTGCACTCGGCCTTGTGCGTGAGGTAAATAACCGTCTCGTGCGACCGTATACGGCGCGCATCATTCTCAAGCCATTGCGCCTTTTGTAGACGCGATGGCTGTGCTTTCAAGGAACCAGAATGCCCCAACGTCAAGTGATCAATGCCTCCGTCAGCCCCAAGGGCAGCCTCGAAACC
The DNA here is from genome assembly GCF_003852275.1 of Pseudomonas sp. R4-39-08. Classification (NCBI taxonomy): domain Bacteria; kingdom Pseudomonadati; phylum Pseudomonadota; class Gammaproteobacteria; order Pseudomonadales; family Pseudomonadaceae; genus Pseudomonas; species Pseudomonas sp. R4-39-08. The sequence goes on along the minus strand of NZ_CP027733.1, from coordinate 1,680,733 downwards.
CTGTCCCAACGTGAAGTCCAGCAACTGAGTGAAGCCGGCAGCGGCAGCATCTACGCCCTGTTCCGCCAGTGCGCCCTGGCGATCCTCAACACCGGCGCGCATATCGACAACGCCAAGACCATCCTCGACGCCTACAAAGATTTCGAAGTGCGTATCCACCAGCAGGACCGCGGTGTGCGCCTGGAGCTGCTCAACGCCCCGGCCGATGCCTTCGTCGATGGCGAAATGATCGCCAGCACCCGCGAAATGCTGTTCAGCGCCCTGCGTGACATCGTCTACACCGAGAACGAGCTGGACAGCCAGCGCATCGACCTGAGCAACTCCCAAGGCATCACCGACTACGTGTTCCACCTGCTGCGTAACGCCCGTACCCTGCGCGCGGGTGTCGAGCCGAAGATCGTCGTGTGCTGGGGCGGCCACTCCATCAACACCGAAGAATACAAATACACCAAGAAGGTCGGCCACGAACTGGGCCTGCGCAGCCTCGACGTGTGTACCGGCTGCGGCCCCGGCGTGATGAAAGGTCCGATGAAAGGCGCGACTATTTCCCACGCCAAACAGCGCATCACCGGCGGCCGCTACCTGGGCCTGACCGAGCCAGGCATCATCGCCGCCGAAGCGCCCAACCCGATCGTCAATGAGCTGGTCATCCTGCCGGACATCGAGAAACGCCTCGAAGCCTTCGTGCGTGTCGGCCACGGCATCATCATCTTTCCTGGCGGCGCCGGTACGGCCGAGGAATTTCTCTACCTGCTGGGCATCCTGATGCACCCGGACAACCGCGACCTGCCGTTCCCGGTCGTGCTGACCGGGCCCAAACATGCGGCGCCTTACCTGGAACAACTGCATGCGTTCGTCGGCGCGACCCTCGGCGAAGCGGCGCAGAAGCATTACCAGATCATCATCGACGACCCGGCCGAAGTCGCGCGCCAGATGACCGCAGGGCTCAAGGCGGTCAAACAGTTCCGTCGCGAGCGCAACGACGCATTCCACTTCAACTGGCTGTTGAAAATCGACGAAGGCTTCCAGCGCCCCTTCGACCCGACCCACGAAAACATGGCCAGCCTGCAACTGACCCACGCGCTGCCGCCCCATGAACTGGCGGCCAACCTGCGTCGCGCGTTCTCGGGGATCGTGGCGGGTAACGTGAAGGACAAAGGCATTCGTTTGATCGAAGAAAAGGGCCCGTACGAAATCCACGGCGACCCGGCGATCATGAAACCGCTGGATGAACTGCTAAAGGCCTTCGTCGCCCAGCACCGGATGAAATTGCCGGGCGGAGCAGCGTATGTGCCGTGTTACCGCGTGGTGCAGTGAGCCAGCGGCGAGCCGTCATAGTTTGTATCGGTTTGGCGCGTGATCACAGGTGTGGGGATCGAGAGTTCGGACTAGGTTTTTAGTACCGACTCACCCACTTCTGCGAGCACCCTATGGACCAACGGATATTGTCCTCGATCACTCCTTACCCTAAGGTAAGGAGCATCACGATGGAGGTCTTCACTATGGCAACCGCCACACTTACTTCAAAAGGGCAAATCACCATCCCTGTCCAGGTCAGGACGGCCCTCGGCCTGGAAACAGGTGACCGGGTGGAATTCGTCGAAATGGAAGACGGCAAGTTTTCCATGATCGCCGCGAGTAAAACCGTCACCGACCTCAAGGGGCTGATTCGCAAGCCTGCCACTGCCGTGTCCATCGAGGACATGAATCGGGCCATCGCGGCACAGGGGGCAAATGCGCGATGATCGGCCTGGATACCAACGTGCTGGTGCGCTATGTCACCCAGGATGAGCCTGTTCAATCCGCCAAGGCGTCGCGACTGATTGAATCATTGAGCGCCGCGTCACCGGGCTTTGTCAGCCTGGTGACCCTTGTGGAATTGGTATGGGTGCTGCAGGCCTGCTACCAATCGGCCAAAAGCGATGTGGTGATGGTGCTGGAAACCCTGTTGCATACGCGCGAGCTCACTGTCGAGCACGCCGATGTCGTCTGGCAGGCACTGCGCAAGTTCGTTGCGAACAAAGCAGACTTCGCCGACTGCCTGATCGAACGCTGCGCCCACGCGGCCGGCTGCGAGTACACCGCCACCTTCGACCTGAATGCGGTCAAGGCAGCGGGCATGAAACGGATCGGCTAGGCCGTCTTTTGGGAAGAGGCCGCTCGTTCAGCGAACCCAACCACCGCCCTGCCAATGATAACCATCGTTGCGCTGCACCCAATGCGGATGCACATAGCGATAGCCCACGCGTATCGGCTCCCAATGGCCGTGCACCGCTACATAGCGCCCACCTTCCCAGCGCCAGTAACCGCGTGACCAGATATAACCTTCGCGTACCGCCGGCTCGACTTCGATCACCTGCACCGGCGGCGGTTGCGGCGCCACGACTTCCACATACTCACGTTGTACCGGCCGGCGTTCATGCACGACGCGCTCTTGCACACACCCGGATGCCGCGACGACTACCGCCGCCATTGCCGCATAACGTAGCAACATACAAAACCCTCGGGCGTTAACGCCCTGTACCTGCATCAGAAAGAAATCCCCTGTGTTCCAGCCGGGCTCCTGCTTGGGCTTGAGTTATTTTTTAACAGGAGATGTCTGTCAGATTGCTGAACCCTCAAGGCCTCAGGTCGTGCAGGCGACGGTCGGTCGCTTCAGGCGCAACAACAGTAACCCGGCAATCACTACGGCAATGCCGGCATAGGTCGAAACATGGATTTCGTCGCCGAACATCAGCGCCGCCCATACCAGGGTGACCGGAGGCTCCAGATAGACCAACGCCGCAACCCGAGTAGCCGTCATCACGCGCAGCAGCCGCCAGAGGCTCAAGTAGGCGGCAAAGGTGGAAAACACCGTCAGCCACACAATCGAAACCAGTACGTCGGTGTCATGGGGAATGCTCAAGGTATCGGTATAAAGCACCGCGCCGGTGAAGCCGAGCAACGTCAGCAGCGATTGGATAAACAGCGGCATGAGCAAGCCGGCCTGCGTGCTCTGCTGCGAACGGCGTTCGTACAAGGTCGCCAGCGTCAGCCCCAGCGCCGAGACCAGTGGCAGCCCATACATGGCCACGCCAACTTCTTTGCCACTATTGCTGTACTGCCCGGCGATCACGATCGCTACGCCGACAAAGCTGATCACGAGCCCCACCCATTGCCAGCCGCCGGCGCGCTCAGTTGCACTGCCTGTCGACAATGCGGCGGTCATCAACGGCTGCAACGCCGCGATGATCGCCGCAATGCCCGGCGGCAAGCCGTTCTGGATCGCCACATAGAGGCAGCTCAGGTACAGAAACTGCGACAGGCAGCCGATGATGGCGTAATGGCGAATCTGCGCCCAGGTCACCTTCAGCAACCTGACGTTCAAGAACAGGCCCAGGCACAGCGATACCAACAAAAATCGCCAGAACAGCAGGTTGAACGCACCGCTGCCTTGTGTGCCCAGCTTCGCGCCGATATAGCCCGAACTCCATGACAGAACAAACGCCCCTTGCAAGAGCAGCAATCCCAGGGTTGATCGCTTCATGCAGCCTCCAGCCTGTGTAGTTGACTTCAAGGCTAAGGAAGGAGGACTCTTCTGTATATTTGAATAACCCGCATTACCAATCCGTATTAGTAGAACCATGGCCAAACAACTGAATATCGATCTGTTGCGCACCTTTCACGCCGTCGCACGCTTTGGCCGCTTCAACGAAGCGGCCGAACATGTGCACCGCAGCGCGTCCACCGTCACGACGCAGATTCAGAAGCTGGAAGACCAGGTCGGCCAACGCTTGTTCAGCCGCAGTAACCAGGGCGTGGATCTGACGCTGTACGGCAGGAAACTGTTGGGCGAAACCACCGAATTCCTCAAAAGCCACGACCGCTTGCTGATCTCGCTGATGCCCCAGCGCATGCAGGGCAAGATCCGCCTGGGCGTGCCCGACACCTACGCACCTGCCTTTATGCACACATTCCTGCCGGGACTGATCGCCGACAACCCGCTGCTGGAACTGGAAATCGAAGCGCGCACCAGTGGCGAACTGTTGAATCTGTTCACGGCAAACCAGTTGGACCTGGTCATCACTGTCAGCGCACACCCACTGGCACAGGGTGAGCGCCTGGGGCCTGTGCAACCGCTGTGGGTCGCCGCCGAGCAGTTCAGTTACCCACCCAACGCGCCGCTGCCGATCACCGTGCCTATCGCCGGTTGCCCGTATCGCGCGGCGGCGTTACAGGCGCTGAAAGATCACGGGATTTACCATCGCGTACTGCTGGAAAGCCCCAACTCATCAGCGGTAGAAGCTTGCGTGCGCAGCGGCGTGGCCGTGGGCCTGATGGAGGAGAGCCGCATGGGCGAAGGGCTGAGGCAAATCACGCAACTGCCGGCCCTCCCCGCACAGCATCTGTATCTGCTGTGCGACACCGCTAACGCGCTGGCCCTGCATCTGTACGAGCAAGTCAGGCACTTCAGGGTCTGAACGCCGCGCACAAAAAAGCCCGCTGACCGTCACCGGTTCAGCGGGCTTTTACTTGAGCGTTGCTTACAGCGCCAGATCAGACGCCGGCTTGCCTGGCTCAGCCGCAGGCTTGGCAGCCTCGGTGGCCTGTGGAGCCGTCAGTTGCGGAATCGCTGGCGGTGGGGTCAGTTGCAGCACACCGGCGGTGTAGGCCCATTCCTTGGCAACCGCTTCAGGGCTGTCGTTCAGTTTGGTGCCGTAGCTTGGCACGATCTGGTGCAGTTTTTCCTGCCAGGCCGGGCTCGCAACCTTGTCCTTGAACACCTTTTGCAGCACGGTCAGCATGATCGGAGCCGCGGTAGACGCGCCTGGCGATGCACCCAACAGGCCGGCAATGGAGTTGTCGGCGGAGCTGACCACTTCGGTGCCGAGTTTCAGGACGCCGCCCTGCTCTTCGTCACGCTTGATGATCTGCACACGCTGGCCGGCTTGCCACAGGCGCCAGTCGGACTGCTTGGCGTTCGGGAAGTACTCTTGCAGCGCCTTGAAGCGGTCGTCATCCGACAGCATCAGTTGGCCGGCGAGGTACTCGACCAGCGGGTATTCACGAATACCGACTTTGGTCATTGGCCAGATGTTGTGGGTGGTGGTGCTGGTCAGCAGGTCCAGGTACGAGCCTTCTTTCAGGAACTTGGTAGAGAAGGTCGCGAATGGGCCAAACAGAATCACGCGCTTGCCATCCAGCACGCGAGTGTCCAGGTGCGGAACCGACATTGGCGGCGAACCGACCGATGCCTTGCCGTAGGCCTTGGCCAAGTGCTGCTCGGCGATGGTCGGGTTATCGGTCACCAGGAACGAACCACCTACCGGGAAGCCGGCGTATTCCTTGGCTTCCGGAATACCGGATTTTTGCAGCAAGTGCAGGGCACCGCCGCCGGCGCCGATGAACACGAACTTGGCGTCGGTTTCAGTCTTGGTGCCGTCCTTGAGGTTTTTGTAGCTCACGCGCCACGAACCGTCGTCGTTACGGGTGATGTCCTGCACTTCGCTCGACAGTTTCAGGTCGAACTTAGGGGTGGTTTGCAGGTGGGCAACGAACTGGCGGGTGATCTCGCCGAAGTTCACGTCGGTGCCGATTGGGGTCCAGGTGGCCGCGATTTTCTGGTTCGGGTCACGCCCTTCCATCATCAGTGGAACCCACTTGGCGATCTGGGCCGGGTCTTCGGAGTACTGCATGCCGGCGAACAGCGGGCTCGCCTTCAGCGCTTCGTAGCGTTTTTTCAGGAACTTGATGTTGTCATCGCCCCACACAAAGCTCATGTGCGGAGTGGAGTTGATGAACGAACGCGGGTTCTTCAACACGCCCTGCTGGACCTGCCAGGACCAGAACTGACGGGAGATCTGGAACGCTTCGTTGATCTCGACCGCTTTGGGGATCTCAACGTTGCCGTTCTTGTCTTCCGGGGTGTAGTTCAGCTCAGCCAGGGCCGAGTGACCGGTACCGGCGTTGTTCCAGCCGTTGGAGCTTTCTTCGGCCACGCCATCGAGGCGCTCGACCATTTCCATCGACCAGCCCGGTTCCAGCTCGTTGAGCCAGACACCCAGGGTTGCACTCATGATGCCGCCGCCGATCAGCAGCACATCGACTTTCTTTGCCTCTTCCGCGTGAACGGACGTGATCCCCATCGACAAAGCCAGCCCCAGCAGGGCAGTGTTTACTTTCTTAAACATCAGTAGCACCTATGATAAAACGCCATCCGCCCTACCGCCCCTGATCATGGGTGACCCTCGATCACGCTACGCCAGGCAACGTACCGCGGGGCCTACACATTCACATGAGGACTGCAGGGTGGGCACACAAGGCCGATGGATCGACCTCACTGTTATGTCCCTTCTGCGCTGACTTCTTATCATTATTGGCTTCAGCTACCTGGGCGACAGCCAACCGCTGGGACGTATACGGGTGTACGCACCAGGGAAAGACTAGACCAAGACGGCGCGCAGAATATCACGCCAAACCGCGTTTATGCGTCGTTTGGCCAATTGACACCTTTAAATCGCAGGTTTTATCGCGCAGGTGTCAAGGCTGCCAGCCGCGACCTGGGGTCACAGGCCCGGAACTCTCATGCGCCTGGCTGTTCTAGACACCCTCACCGTCCCATGCGTAGCATCGGCGATTGTCTTTCGTACACCTCATCCAAACAGAGCAATTCATGTCTACCCACCCAACACCCGGGCACGTCCTGCCCGCGCGCAGTGCCGCCAAAATGGAAGCGGCCATGGCCGTGGGCGCTTTCGCAATCGGCACCGGCGAATTCGCCATCATGGGCCTGATGCCCGACATCGCCCAGAACCTGGGCTTGAGCGAGCCGCAGGTCGGCCACGCCATCAGCGCCTACGCCCTGGGCGTGATGGTCGGCGCCCCGCTGCTGGCCATCCTCGGCGCCAAGCTGCTGCGCAAACACATGCTGTTGCTGCTGATGGGCCTCTACGCCCTGGGCAACCTCGCCACCGCCTTCACCCCCACCTTCGGCTCGCTGGTGGCCTTCCGCTTTATCAGCGGCCTGCCCCACGGCGCCTACTTCGGCATCGCCGCCGTGGTCGCCTCCAGCATGGTGCCCAGCGACAAACGCGCCGGCGCCGTGGCCCGAGTGATGATGGGCCTGACCCTAGCCATGCTGCTCGGCAACCCCATCGCCACCTTCCTCGGCCAACACCTGGGCTGGCGCTCGGCGTTCGCCCTGGTCAGCGTGATCGCCCTGTGCACAATCGCACTGGTCTGGCAATTCGTCCCGCACCGCCACGATGAAGAACGCAGTGACCCGCGCAAGGAACTGCGCGCATTCACCAAACCCCAAGTGTGGATGGCACTGTCCATCGGCGCGATCGGGTTTGCCGGCATGTTCTGCGTGTTCAGCTACCTGGCGCCGACCATGCTGGAAGTGACCAAGGTCTCGCCGCAATGGATCCCCTTCGGCCTCGCCGCGTTTGGCATGGGCGGCATCATCGGCAACATCGCGGGCGGCAAGCTGTTCGATCGCATGCAATTTCGCGCGGTGGGCTGGATTCTGGTGTGGTCGATGGCCGTACTGATCTTCTTCACCTTCGCCGCCAGTTCGCTGTGGAGCGTATTGCTGGGCATCGGCCTCGTCGGCACCATGATCGCCCTGGCGGCACCGTTACAAATCCGCCTGATGGACATCGCCCACGAAGCCCCGAGTTTGGCGGCGGCGTCCAACCACGCCGCCTTCAACCTGGCCAACGCGTTAGGCCCGTGGCTTGGTGGGATGGCGATTACCGCTGGGTTTGGCTGGACCAGTACAGGCTATATCGGCGCGGTGACGGCCCTGATCGGATTGGGCATCTACCTGGTTGCGCGGCGCATGAAGGGCGGCAACTAACACCACAAGTCTCGCGCCGATCATAGATCCAATGTGGGAGGGGGCTTGCCCCCGATAGCAATAGGCCAGTCAATACACCAATAACTGCCCCACCACCCCATCAATCATCATGCAACAACCCCGACCCATACTCCCCATAACTGCTACCCAGCCCACTGCCACCGAAATTCATCTTGGCGGCTTTGCTGGGGCTGTGGTCACCAAATGCCTGACACCCCCCTGAAAAGCACGGGTCACTGCTCAAGGCGGGTGAAGATGAACAAGCACTCAACAGCAACGTGCCGGTGATCATTGCGACTTTGATGAGGTTCGAAATCATGGTTTCAGTTCCCTGTGGGCTGGAGACGCTCGGGTCCTCTCTTGCAGGGAATCGTAGACCTCAACGCCACAGGGAATTATGAAACTTTGCTGGGGGACAGCATGAGTTCAGGTTGCCGCCTTGGGGTAAGGCGGCAGGGTTGGTTGTCACGCTTTGACTGGTTTGGCTACAGGCGCAATTTGTTCTTGGGCTCGGTCTACGAGGAGCGAACTCAACTCGATTAACTGCTGAATGCCAAGGGCGATGGCGCGTTGGGAGGCGTCCAGGTCGAAAGCCAAGGTGGCGGCCATTTCGTTGGCGGATGCGAGGTTTTCGGCGGCGTTGGCTAGGAGGGTTTCGGGGTCGAGGGTTGGGTTGACGAGGAAGAGGTTGTTGCTTGGGCGGTCGACGGGTGCAGCGTCGTCGGATGGGGGCAAGTGATGATGGATTGCCCGCTGGGCTGCGGCTTGAAGCTTGGGATCGACGGACGATGCGGTTTGATCAAGTGAAGAACTGCATGTGTTGTTGTGCATGGGCGAAGCTCCAAATATTTACGGGAGTTAAAACGCCTTAGCAATTCGGACTTCCACCTCCGGCCGCTGGGTTTGCAGCGGCTTGATGAGGTTAGCGGTGGGAGGTCCGACGGGCAAGTTCGGAAAAACGTAGGAAAACTCCCAAGAAGTGTTGTGGTTTTTGCACCAAAATATTTCTACTTCCATTGTACAGGCCAGTGAAGACTCCATTTCTTACGCCGTTCATTTAGGCTCTTTTTAAAACCGGAGGTCCAAGGCTCATAAGCTTCAAAATCCGGCATCCAGCCAGTTTCGCGGGCACCCGATAAATCTACGCCATTTACTTCCGGCGTCTTTCCTCCTAATCGTTTTTTGTCGAATCGTTCTACAAGCAATTTTGCATGCTCGATGAGGTCCTCGCATAACACGCAACCGAAAAAAATGACGTCGTCGGTATACAAGCCAATGCCTTTAACTGAATCCGCATACTCTTCATTCGTTTGCCCATTACCGTACCGCAGACCGAAACAGAAATGCTCCTTGCTAGCCCCAGGAGGAAAGTCATTATTTTTGAACTGGGTGATGAGCCCATTTCTACGCGTCAGCATAGTATTTAAATTAACTACCGCATCAGTGAGCGCAGTCGCAGCAGACAGCGCTCTACCAACGGTAGACAGTCGACTTAAAACTATATCTTGCAGATGAACAACGGGCGGGGCTATCTCTTGCAGCTCTAGAAGATTTATTTGTGGAACCTCAGTCTGTGGGTGGCCAGCAGCCATCTTGGCGATTATATCTCGGCACTTACTTCTCTGAATGTCATAATCCTCTTGAAGTTCCTTAACATGCTGTTTCTTTAAAGCTATACCACAGTTCATAACGCCTAGAGAAAGTACTATCGCGGCATTAGTATCACGAATTTCCTTGGTCAGTTGCTCTCGAACTTTGTTCCTCTCAGAAATGTAGCCTGCTGTCCAAGCACCAATGCCAGCACCTGCTAGCGCTCCAACAACAGAAGTGAACAATGCTCCATAATCGACTGTCCAGCCAATGTCTGGCACCAGCGGTGCAGAGCGCCAAAAAACTCCGGACACAGGCTCCCAAAGATCTGTCATCGCGCCCCCTCTTGTTCGTTGGTCAGATTCATTCTTAGCACAAATATCGAGGTCAAACCACGATACCTAGCTTTGAGTTGGCAGAGGAAAGTAAACGATTTACTCCCAGACACATCTCTCGACGGGCTGCCGATTCAACTCAGCTCTCCAAGTTGTAAGATGCCCCACAACCGTCCACCATCGAGGCCGCCATGACTGGGATATCCCTGAACCTGCCGGAAGACCTGTCCAACTCTCTCGCCGACCTAGCCAAGACCAACGGCCAAACAGCAGGCTACCTAGCGATGGACGTTCTTCGCGACTACATCGAGCATGAAAAAACGCTGACCGCTCAGATCGAGCTGGCGGTAAAAGACGCCGACGAAGGCAAATTCGCCACCGATGACCAAGTGGCGGCCATGCGCGCTAGGCGCTGGAGTCGGAACGCGGGTTGAGTGACTTGAAAAAGCACTCAAAAATCTGGAAGACGAAGCGAACTATATCGCTCTCGAAACTCCAAAAGCCGCTGGCGACTTTCTCGGATGCCATTTTCGCCAGCGTCGACAGACTGGCTTAGTTCCCTTCCATGGGACGCGAAGGTCGGGTAAACATACCCACGAGGGGTATCGGGGTCAGACCACGATATCCGGAGCAAACGATTCACTCCCAGACACATCTCACGACGACCTGCCGATTCAACCTAGGAATTCCTCAGGGGCCGACCCGATATCTCCGTAGCATTCGTGAGGCGAAACAGCGGGATGAGGCGGCCGGCCAAGCGGCGTTTGCCGCCCATCCAAGGAATGATGAGAATGACCATAAGCGCAAGCTCAGAAATCCAGCGTAGCTATACGATTTACAATTGCCAATAAAAAAGCTTCTGACTGGACGATAAAAACTTAGCCCCCTAGAATCTCTCCTCAAGCGAATTGGTCAATGATGAGAGTCGAGCGATTACGATTCAAAAAAAGCGCCTGACACACCGCAAGGGCTTAGAGCTTAGGGGAAATTATAATACCTATGCAATAGTCAAAAGCACACACACTTAACATTGTATTTTTATTGATACGGACAATCACATGGCAATAATGCATCCCCCTCACGGACCAAAATACAATGACAGCCACGTGGCAGAACCGATTGTTTACCGGTTACTTAAAGACCAGCTAGACAACGATTTCCAAATTATCCATAGCATTCCTTGGTTATCTTCATTCATACATGAGTTACACGACAATAAAAGCCCTGTTGGAGAAATTGACTTTCTCATATTGCACCCTGACCTTGGCGTTCTTGCGCTTGAAGTAAAAGGTGGAGTACTCGGACATAACTCATCGGGCTTTTATTACAGCAATACAAGCATCGACCCGGTCGCTCAGTTAAACCGTGGTATATTTGCCATTCAAGAGTGGTTAAGAAACAACGGTGTGCGAATTAAAATAGGACGTGCTTATTTTTTTCCTGGCTCAGAAATGAATGCTTCAGAGCTACCTCCTAGTGTGGTGGACAATTACAATCTACCCCCTATCAAATTGATACTGGACATCAATGACTTAGATCGGGTTAACGAAAAAATACGCTCAATTATGGGCTACTTTAAAAAAAACTTACAAGCTACCCCTATCAGCAAGTCCGCTATTGAATCCATCATTGGAATGTTAATTCCAAGTGCTAGCTACGTTCCTTGCTGGCACTCAAGAATAAACAGCGACAATAAACTGTGGCTTCGACTGACACCCGAACAGCAAGAGTGCATAGAGTGGACGCTAAAAAATGATAGATTCTTAATTAGTGGTTGGCCAGGCACGGGAAAAACAGTTATAGCAGTAGAAACCGCTCGCAGACTTTCTACTGCAGGACAGTCAGTATTATGCATTACGTTCAACTCACTTCTTGCTCAAAAGCTGTCAAAAGAGTTGATACAACATAATAACACTCAAGCAACAACAATATACTCCCTGTGTTCAAAGGCCTCTTCATACAACGGCGAAAAAGCAGACTTCACATCAGAGTGGTTTGAAAAACAAGCAGCAACAAGCCTAAAAAAAGCTTGTGGACGAGGCTTTATAAGTGAGTACTCAACTCTTATTATTGACGAAGGCCAAGTAATCCGCAAAGAGTTTTGGGAAATATTGATTACACATTTCTCCACTAAAAAGATCATTGTAATGTGTGACGCGGCTCAAGCGTTCCCGTATGAGAAACCCGTGAGCCTAATGGAGATAGAAGGTTATCTTCAGCAACAAGCATTTTTTCTTACCGAAAGTCTTCGGATGCCAAAGCGCGTCTGTGAGCGCTTAAAGACCTTCCAACAACCAACTCACTCCATCACAAACTCAAGACAAAGCGATGAAGACACTCTTACGGAGATAATCACTGGCAACCAGAAAGCCACATTACGTCAAATAATTGATCAAATTCTATCTCAGGGATTATTACCTCAACATATAATTGTGCTGACACCATCTAACATGGCCGTTCACCAAAGCATAGTGCCTCAGGGTGTGAAAGTAGAATCTATAGGGCGTTTTAGAGGATTGGAGAGCCCAGTTATCGTCATACTAGCAGCTACTGACATGTCAAACACGGAATTCTTTTGCGCATACTCACGTGCCACATCACGCTGCATCGTAATTCTAGATGCACATGATGTAAAAAAAGGCAAATATGAAAACCTAGGAAAAGTACTTTACTTAGAAAAAAAGGACCAAATCGAATCAGAAGCATCTAAATCACTGATACAGACATTAATTGAAAGCCAACCAACTACTGAAATCACACCACAAAATGATATTTTCTTCATGGCTTGGTCAGAAATCTGGCACGCTTATATATTGCCCGTTCAAACGTGCGAACCCACAAGGTTATTGCTCGAAGCCTTTTTCATCCATTCAAACACGCCAAATATCTACACATGGGCGCCAGACTCAAGAAACACAATTATACTGATAGGTGCAGAGAAAAGCGCTTACCCACAACATCTAGAGTTAAAACACTGTGAAACATGTTCAGAATTAACACCCCATACAATTGGAGTTTTAACCACCAGCACATGCAACGCCTGCATACATATTGACGATGAACGGGATGCAGATTTCGAACACCAAATAACTGAAACAATAAATATATTTACTATGAGAGAAAAATATCCTGCAGAGGTTATTAAATCCCTGCCTTCCCAAATATATGCAATTGGCGCTCTTCACAAAAGTAGGTATGAGACAACTCAAAACGAACTAGTAACGGCTTTTACTCAATTAAGCCTTGAAGGCAGAGTAGCTATGGCACTGGTAATCAGAGAACTCACCATCGGCTATAGGAATAATTGCATAGAATTCAAAGTTGGTGAAGTTTCAAAAAAAACGTACGACTGGAATAAAGACCTTGAAACCTTTACGCGCCCTCAATGGCAAGGCTTTATCAACGATGCTTTTGCAAAATTAGAAAATAATGGAATTGTCAATAAAGGGGCGAAGGGAATCAGAACTATACAAACTGAAAAGTTTATACTAAAACAAATTTAGTAAAATTAGGATCACCTATTATGAATGGCGAGCACGTGAAAATGGGGACGAATTTATTTATACCATTGCCGAGACAGAGCTAATCACCAGGCAGTAAAAAGCCGCCTTATCGGCGGCTAATTGTCTTAGGCATAATCTTCGGCACTAAGCCTCAGCTCATCCGGTGTGTGCGTCTTGAGCCAATCAGCCAACGCGGCATTCATTCGCGTTTGCCAGCCCGGCCCAGAAGCCCTGAATTCTCCAGCACCTCAGCATCAAAACGAACATTAACGTGTTCTTTACTGGCTACCGACTTTGGCCGCCCGCGCTTGGGTTTGAGCATTTCCTTCGCCTGAGCTTTGCCAAACAATCCCACAAGCACCTCGCTGGCTGGCTTGGCCTTAGCAAAGTCCTCGGCCGACCATTCGGGGTTCGCCGTATCGACCATTTCAGGACTGGGTTTCTTGGTCATGATTTTTGACCTCCCGTTTGTTGGCTTTACGAAAGCTGATGACGTGGACCGCGTCACCCCGCGGGGTAAACACTACGACATGCAGCCGATCCCCTATGTACCCCATCGCCCGATAACGACACTCGCTTTAGTCGAATCGATCATGCTCCCGGATCAAGGCCGTAGGCCATTCAAAGTCTCGCACCAGCGCAAATGGAAGACCGCGCTCTAAAATATTGCGAGCGTCTCTCGCCGGGATCATAAGTCGCCAATTCAAGGTTTACGTCGAAACCCTAACCGGCACACGCTCCAGGTGTCACTGGAGATTAAGTAACTAGCCGTAAGAACCCGCCGAGTACCTGGTGAGCATCCCTGATAAACTGCTCGCCTTTCCGCCCGCTAGCTCAGACCCCCAATGCCCCTACAAACCGCCCCACTTTCCCGTCGCTTCTCCGTCGCCCCCATGATGGACTGGACGGACCGCCACTGCCGGTACTTCCTGCGCCTGCTCTCCAAGCACGCCCTGCTCTACACCGAGATGGTCACCACTGGCGCGATCCTCCATGGCGATCACGAGCGCTTCCTGCGCCATAACGAAGCCGAGCACCCTCTAGCGCTCCAGCTAGGCGGCAGTGTCCCTGCCGATCTGGCCGCCTGCGCGCGTATGGCCGAGGCGGCCGGTTACGATGAAGTGAACTTGAACGTCGGCTGCCCCAGCGATCGTGTGCAGAACAACATGATCGGCGCGATCCTCATGGCGCACCCTGCCCTGGTTGCGGACTGTGTGAAGGCGATGCGCGATGCGGTGTCGATTCCGGTGACGGTGAAGCACCGTATCGGTATAAATGGCCGGGACAGTTATGCCGAGCTGTGTGATTTTGTCGGCACGGTAAAGGATGCCGGTTGCACCAGTTTTACCGTGCATGCGCGGATTGCGATTCTGGAGGGGTTGTCGCCGAAGGAGAATCGCGATATTCCGCCATTGCGCTATGACGTGGCGGCGCAGTTGAAGCAGGATTTCCCGGAGCTTGAGATTATTCTCAACGGCGGGATCAAGACGTTGGAGCAGTGCCAGGAGCATTTGCAGACGTTTGATGGGGTAATGCTGGGGCGGGAGGCTTATCACAATCCGTATCTGTTGGCGCAGGTGGATCAGCGGTTGTTTGGCAGTGAGGCGCCGGTGATTAGCCGGGCGGAGGCGTTGGCGCAGTTGCGGCCCTATATTGCTGAGCATTTGGCCAGTGGTGGGACGATGCATCACATTACTCGGCATGTGTTGGGGTTGGGCACTGGTTTTCCGGGGGCGCGCAGGTTCAGGCAATTGTTGTCGGTGGATATTCATAAGGCGGCGAACCCGTTGGCGTTGCTGGATCAGGCTGGGGAGTTGTTGGAAGGGCGGTGACTGGGTAGCTGATGGGCTTTTGTAGGAGCGAGCTTGCTCGCGAGAAATCCATAGCCGCCGCGCTTATTCAGAACGCACGCGTTATCGTTGACGTTTTTCGCGAGCAAGCTCGCTCCTACATTATTTGGGGCAGGCCCAGTGGCTATGAAGGCGCTATCGGGCAGTTGGGTTGAACCTGGCGGCGGTTTTGCCCTCCTATTGAGCAGTACGACCGCCATTCATACGGCTGTTTTCAGGTTGTTGCCCTCGCAAACGACCTAACGCATTTGCGCCCTTGAGCGCCTGCCAGCGCTCGGGTAATGTCATCAGACCCACAGGACAGAGCACGCCCATGACTTCCAAGCTGGAACAACTCAAGCAATTCACCACCGTCGTAGCCGATACCGGCGATTTTTCTACCCTCGCCAAGCTCAAGCCGCAAGACGCGACCACTAACCCTTCCCTGCTGCTCAAGGCTTCGTCGATCTCTGGCTATGCCAAGCTGCTGGATGAATGTGTGCAGGACTGCAACGGCGACGTGGGCCTGGCCAGTGACCGTTTCGCAGTGGCTGTTGGCCAGGAGATCCTTAAAGTCGTACCGGGCCGTATTTCCACTGAGGTGGACGCCCGTCTATCGTTTGACGAAGAAGCGATCCTCAAGCGTGCGCACCGTCTGATCGATCTGTACGACAAGGCCGGCGTTAGCCGTGACCGTGTACTGATCAAGATCGCGTCCACCTGGGAAGGTATCCGTGCAGCGGAAAAACTGGAAAAAGAAGGCATCCAGACCAACCTGACGCTGCTGTTCTCCTTCGCCCAGGCCGTGGCGTGCGCTGAAGCAGGTGTGTTCCTGATTTCGCCGTTCGTGGGCCGTATCTACGATTGGTACAAGAAGGCCAACGGCAACGACTACACCGGTTCCGATGACCCGGGCGTGCAGTCGGTGACGCGCATCTACAACTACTACAAGGCCAATGGCTACAAGACTGTAGTGATGGGTGCGAGCTTCCGTAACCTGAGCCAGATCGAAGAGTTGGCCGGGTGTGACCGCCTGACCATCAGCCCGGATTTGCTGGAGAAGCTGGCGGCCGATGAAGGCAAGCTGGAACGCAAGTTGGCGCCAGGGCAAGCCGGTGAAGCGCGGGTGCATATGACTGAAGCGCAGTTCCGTTGGGAATCCAACGAAGATGCCATGGCGACTGAGAAGCTGGCGGAGGGGATTCGTCAGTTTGCTCGGGATCAGGAGAAGCTGGAGGCATTGTTGTCGGCCAAGCTGTAAAAGCGTAGGCAGCAAAAAGGGCGGCACCTTGGCGGGTGCCGCCCTTTTTTGTGCCAATTTCAAGCCAGGCACAGATCCATTGTGGGAGGGGGCTTGCTCCCGATGGCAGAGTGTCAGTCAGCTTGTTCATAACTGACACACCGCTATCGGGGGCAAGCCCCCTCCCACATTGGAATGTGTTTCGACAGGAAAGCCGTCAGTGGCGCTCGAGGGCGTTGACGAGGTCGTGGAAGGCTTCGCGGTTGGACTCGTTCAAGCCCATCAGGATCTTGTGCGCTTCCAGCACCTTGACCCGTACGACTTCCTCGGACTGATCCTGCGAAGGCAGGTCGGTCAGGCATTCCGGGCAGGGGATCGGGCGGTCAACGATGTTGAACACCTGGTCGAAGCCCATGGACTGCAGGAGCCGGGTGATGTCTTCGTGGGTGGTGACGACGGTCGGCAACAGGCCGACCTTCTGCCGAGACAGAATGGACAACTTGGCCAGCAGGCCCAGGGTGGTGCTATCGATGCTGCGGGTTTCGGTCAGATCGATCACGATCGCCGAGAAGTTCAGCGCTGTGAAGATCCGCTCAATCGTCGCATCCAGCGCCGAACACAAGGTCAGGCGCACTTCACCGACAAATTTCAGGACGAAGGTCCCGTCTTGCTCGGCGAATTGGATTCTTCCGGTACTCATCAAAGATTCCTGCTCAACACCAATAGGGCGATATCATCCGGCATCTCCCCTAGCGTGGCCAATCCAAAAACCTGCCGCAGACCATCCAGGCTGCCGCCCGCCGACTTGACCTTTTGGGGCAAGGCGGCTTCTTTCTCTTTGAGTGTAGGCTCTGGAAGAAGGTCCAGGATACCGTCGGACATCAGCGTCAGGCTGAAAGTCGGCGGCAGTTCCAGGATGTGGTCTTCGTAGGTGGCTTCATTGAACAAGCCCACCGGCAGGCCACGCCCTTCCAGGTAACGCACACTGTCAGGAGTGTATAGAACCGGCATCGGCAGGTGACCGCCAATGCTGTAGGTCAAAAGACCGGTTTCTTCATCGATCACGCCGCCGACCATCGTCACGTGCTTGCCCAGCTTACAGCTGATCAGGCCCCGATTGATGTGGCCCAGCACCTCGGAGGGGGTGAACTCCGGCAAGGTGCCGTTGCGCTTGGACTCGAACAGCAACCGCGTCGTCATGAACTTCAACAACACGGTGACGAACGCGGAGGACGCACCGTGGCCGGACACGTCGGCCAGGTAGAACGCCACACGCCGCTCATCCACTCGGAAATAGTCGACGAAATCACCCGACAGGTACAACGACGGGATGATCTGGTGGGCAAACTTGAATTCGTCAATGGTCCACGGACTGACCGGCAGCATGTTCATCTGCACCTGGCGACCGGCGTTCTGGTCTTCCTGGAGCAGGTTCAGGCTGGCTTCGAGCTCGCGGTTGGCGGTCTCGAGTTTTTCGCGGTAGCGCTGGTTTTCCAGCAACAGCCGGGCACGGTCCAGGGCGCGGCGCACCGAGTGCTCCAGCACGGCCAGGTCTTCCAGGGGCTTGATCAGGTAATCGGCGGCGCCCAGGCGCAGGGCTTCAACGGCGTCATTCATGACCCCGGCACCGGACACGACAATCACCGGCGTCTGCGGAGCACGCTCAGTCACCTGGCGAATCAGCTCGAGGCCGCCCATTTGGGGCATGCGCAAGTCGCAGATCACGAGGTCGGGCTTGTCGCGCTCGAATACCTGGAGACCCTGTTGGCCGTTGCCGGCCTGCAGGACGCTGAAGCCACTGTCTTCCAAATAGGCCGCGAGGCTCGCGCGCACTACTTCGTCGTCATCGATTATCAGCAGCGTGGCACTGGTTTTTTGCATGTGGGCAAACGGCGCCAGAATTAGGTTGGCGTAGGCGGCGCGGCAATGGCCGTGCTCACGTACTGGATTCGCTTTCTAGCCTCTCTGTCCTACAAAGCATTGGGATTTCGCCCATGCACAACGGTAAAGCAGAGGTGCCCTTCTAAGGCGCAGACGGTACTCCCATCCGTGAGGGGTTTCAAGCTCATGCCGATGGTCGCCGGGCGTCTTTACATCGCAAATCACCCGGAGTTATAAGAACGCTCACCACCACAACGCAAAGTAAGGATGGACGCTGTGAGCGAACACGAGCGCGACTACGCCGAAAAACGTGACTTCATCCGCATGCGTGTGGATGCCGATGTGTCCTTGATCCACGCCGGCCAGGAGATTGAAGGGGTGTGCCTGGACCTGTCCAGCTCCGGCATGCAGGTGCAGGCCCCTCGCCAGTTCAGCGTGGGCGACCGGCTGACGGTGCGCATCGATTCAGAGCACGCCGCACTCAAGGGCCTTGAGGCCGATACCGAGGTGGTGTGGACCAAGGCTGCCGGCGATGAGCAGCACCTGGGCCTCAGAATCCTGAAAATGCGCTGATATGCGCCCACAAAAAAGGCGACCGTTCAAAGGTCGCCTTTTTCATTTCAAAACGTCTCAGCTTAAAAGTCGTCGACGACCTTGCCGTCCTTGACCTTGAACTCACGGTTCTGCAGGTAGGCGTTTCGGATAAAGGTGTACTTGTCGCCGCTGATCAGCTTTTCGCTGTCGAGCAGGCTGGCACGGGTGTCGACCACGTTCAGGCCGAAGGTGCTGTTGCGCCAGCCGATATCGTTCATGTAACGGTACGGTTGGGTGTAGCTGTCCACGTATTTGGACGGCGCATCGCGCAAGGTGCTTGGGCCCAGCAACGGGATCATCACGTAAGGGCCGCTGCCGACGCCCCAGTAGCCGAGGGTCTGGCCGAAGTCTTCATCGCTGCGCTGCAGCCCCATTTTGGTGCCGACATCAATGAAGCCCAGTACGCCGAATGTGGTGTTGACCAACAGGCGAGCCGTGTCGACGCCAGCATTATGAGGTTTGAGCTGCAGGACGTTGTTGGCCAGGTTGCCGACATCGCCGATGTTGCGGAAGAAGTTGTGAACGCCGTCCTGCACGAATTGCGGGGTGACGAACTGATAGCCTTGGGCGATTGGCTTGAGCGCGTAGGTGTCAACGGTGTCGTTGAAGGTGAAGATCGGGCGGTTGACGCTTTCCCATGGGTCGTCTTCGGTCGCTGCTTGGGCGGCGAAGGGTGCCAACAGGACGGTGGCACACACCGATAGCTGAGCGAAGTACTGGCTCCAGCGCATAGCTTTTGCTCCTTGAATAGTCTGTCATGGGCGCTATGCCCTGAATAAGGCCGTCAGTATATGACGGAAGTGTCGATTTAGGCAGTCGCAAGGAAACGACTTTCATGATTTGGACAAAATTCCTACAAATACCCACCTGTGTCATCCACCTGTCATGCCACCCCGATAGCGTTGTAACTATTTCAGGGACGTTCAGATGCCGCATGCCGAGATAGCCGTCACCACTGCCCCCGCGTTGACTGCCGTGTTGTTTGGTTTGAGTGGCTGCCTGGTGGATTTCGGTTCCCAGGCGCGCAGCGACTCCCCTTCCCCCGATTCCCAGACCACACCCGGGGCCCTGAAAATTCTGCGCAGCCTGAAGGAACAAGGCGTGCCCTGCGCCTGGCTGGATGAATTGCCGCCCTCGATCACTACGCCACTGGCCGCCACCCTGCCCGCCTGGCTCAAGGCCGCCTCGCCCTCCGCCATCCGCTGGCCGGCGCCCCACGCCTGCTGGCAGGCCTTGATGGAGCTGAATATCACGCGTCTGGACGGTTGCGTGCTGGTCAGCGGCGAGCCGCGACTGCTGCAATCGGGCCTGAATGCCGGCTTGTGGACCATCGGCCTGGCCTCCTGCGGCTCCCTGTGCGGCGTCGCGCCGCAGCAGTGGCAAGCACTGAGCGACAAGGAACGCGAGCACAAGCGCGGCAAGGCCACCGTGGCGCTCTATGGATTAGGCGTGCACTCAGTGATCGATCACCTCGGTGAACTCGGCACCTGCCTGGCCGACATCCGCCTGCGCCGGCTCAAAGGCGAGAAGCCCTGACAAGGATCATGCACGGTTGGCCGCAGTGGATTAATCTACAGGTCAGTTCGTAGACCTTTCCCGGCGTGCCGCGGTCTATGCCAGTGACTATCGATAAAAGGAAAGAACGTCATGCCTGATCGCCAGAAGTTACAACAGCAGGCCGATATCGTGCGCAAACAGCTGGAAGATCATCCAGAGTTGCCCGCTGAAAAACGTGAAGCCCTCGAAGAGCTGATTGCCAAATTCGACGTGCAGCTACAACTGGAGCCGGCCACCCAGACCCCCAGCATCGCTGACGATGTAAACCGGGCAGTGGAAGGTTTTGAACTGGACCATCCAGGCATTGCCGGGACATTGCGCAACATCGTGATAACGCTGGGCAACATCGGCATCTAAGCTGCCCGCCAGCCAAGCACCGATCCAAAATGTGGGAGGGGGCTTGCTCCCGATAGCGGAGTGTCAGTCACAGCACCTGTGTCTGACACTCTGTAATCGGGAGCAAGCCCCCTCCCACATTTGCTTTGTGTGCAGGCTACTGGCGCGCCAGGCGTACGTTCTGAAACGCCACCTCTTCGGTGCTGCGATACGGGTTGATATCCAACCCACCCCGCCGCACATACCGCGCATACACGGTCAACTTCTCAGGCTTGAGCAAGCGCAGCAGGTCCAGGAAGATGCGTTCCACGCACTGCTCATGGAAGTCCGAGTGCTGGCGAAAGCTCACCAGGTATTCCAGCAGGCTGGCGTGATCCAGCGCCGCGCCACGGTACTCCACCACCACGCTGCCCCAATCGGGCTGGCTGGTGACCGGGCAGTTGGATTTGAGCAGGTGGCTGTGCACGCTCTCTTCCACTACCCGCGAATCGTCACAGCGCAACAATTCCGGACGCGGGTGCTCGTAGCTGCTGACATTGATATCCAGATCATCGATGCACACACCCGGCAACGCCATCACACCCTCAGCCTCGATCTCGGCCAGGCTGCGAATGCGCACGCTCACCGGTTTGCCGGCGGCGGCAGTGAGGTCGGCGCGCAAGGTGGCTTCCAGGCTCGGCGTATCGGCAAACGCGGTCTGGTTCAACGAGTTGAGGTACAGCTTGAAGGACTTGGACTCGATGATGTTCGGCGAGTCGGCCGGGATGCTGAACTCACCGATGGCCACCACCGGTTTACCGGACGGCAGCAACCAGGACAGTTCGAAGCAGTTCCAGAAATCCACGCCCTTGTAAGGCAGGGTCTCGGCGCTCAGGCCCAGCTCGGCCCATTTGGCGGCGCGAGGGATCGGGAACAGCAACGAAGGGGTGTAAGTGGATATGTATTCACTGGACTTGCCCAGCGGCGAATGTTCGGCTGCGGGATGCATGGCGGAAACCTGGCTAAATAAACCGCACAAGTCTACCAGCCTTTGCCCGCGCCCTTAAGGAACGCCTTACTCAACGGTCAGTTTGCCGACCATGCCCGCCTGGTAATGCCCGGGAAGATTGCAGGCGAACTCAAGGTCAGTGGCTTTGGAGAACTTCCAGGTCAGCTCGGCGGTTTTGCCGGGCTCGACCAGCACACTGTTCGGATCATCGTGCTTCATCGCGCCATGGTCCATTTTACTGTGGTCCATTTCTCCCATACCGGTGGCCGTAAGCATGCCGCTGGCCTGCATCTGTAACATTTCCTTCTGGTGTTCGGCGTGCATGGCCGCGTCGCCGAGGTTGAACTCATGCAGCAACCGGCCTTTATTGACCAGCACAAAGCGCACCGTCTCACCGGCCTTGACGTCGAGGGACTTGGGCGAAAAGGAAATATCCTGCAGGGTCACCTCAACTGTGCGCGCGGCTGTGGCCGCTGCGGCCGGCTGGCCGAAAGCATAGGTGTGGGCCCCATCGGCCACGGCATCGAAACTCAGCGCCAACAGGCAGCCCGCCAGGAACACAGGTATACGCAACGCCATCTTTGACTCTCCAAATGGGTGACTCGCTTGGCCAGCACTTTAAGAGGGCCTCGCTGCCAGCCAACTGACTGCTAGATTACAACTTTGTCAGCTTGCGCCCATACCCTGAAACCCACGGTATAAAGCCCGATGTTTTTTTGTAGGAGCGAGCTTGCTCGCGAAGGGCTTAAGCACAACACGTTAAGCCAGACAGCCCACGTTATCGTTGGCGTTTTTCGCGAGCAAGCTCGCTCCTACATAGCCCTGTACCCAACTACCAAGAGCCCTGAATGAAGCTGCTGATTGTCGAAGACCAACCGAAAACCGGCCACTATCTGCGCCAGGGCCTGGCCGAAGCCGGGTTCACCACCGAACTGGTGGCCGACGGTATCAGCGGGCAGCACCTGGCGCTGACTGGCGACTATGACTTATTGATCCTCGATGTGATGCTGCCCGGTCGTGACGGCTGGCAAATCCTGCAAGCGGTGCGCAGTGCCGGCCTGGACATTCCGGTGTTGTTCCTCACCGCGCGCGACGCGGTGGCGGATCGCGTGCACGGCCTGGAGCTGGGCGCCGACGATTACCTGGTCAAGCCCTTCGCCTTTTCCGAACTGCTCGCCCGCGTACGCAGCCTGTTACGGCGCGGCAGCAGTGCACCGCAGGAAACCTGCCTGCAACTGACCGACCTGCGCCTGGACCTTATCCGTCGCCGCGTTGAGCGCAGCGGCCAGCGTATCGACCTCACCGCCAAGGAGTTTGCCCTGCTGGAGCTGCTGCTGCGCCGCCAGGGCGAAGTGCTGCCCAAATCCCTGATCGCCTCGCAGGTGTGGGACATGAATTTCGACAGCGACACCAACATCATCGAAGTGGCGATCCGCCGCCTGCGCCTGAAAGTCGACGACGCCTTTCCCAACAAGCTGATTCACACCGTGCGCGGCATGGGCTATGTACTCGAGGAGCGCTTCACTTGATCAAGCGTTTGTCCCTCGCCAGCCGCCTGGCGCTGCTGTTTGCCGCCTGCACCGCCGTGGTCTCGCTGCTGGCCGGCGTGCTGTTCAACCATGCCAGCGAGGCGCACTTCATCGAGCTGGACCAGCAGCAATTGGACAGCAAACTCGTGGCGCTGCGCAGCACGTTGCAGGGGGTCGACTCGCCGCACGCCTTCGCCCAGCGCGAACCCCAACTGCGCGCCGACCTCAGCCACCAACCCGACCTCGCCTTGCGCATCACGGCGGCCGGCCAGCGCTGGCTTGACGATGCGCCGGGCGTGGCGTTGCCCGAGGCCCCCGGCCTGCATAGCCTGCAAAACGCTGGCACCGCCTACCGCGTGTATAACGCGCCGCTGAACCCTGGCCAACCCGGCTCGGCGCAATTGACCCTGATACTCGACATCACCCATCACCAGCATTTCCTGCAACGCATGCAGCGCTTGATCTGGCTGACCGTCGGCCTCTCGGCCCTGGCCACCGCACTGCTCGGCGCCTGGGCGGCGCGCAGCGGGTTGCGGCCATTGCGGCGCATGGCTGAAGTCGCCGCCGGCGTGTCCGCGCATTCCCTGACGCAACGCTTGCCGCAACAGCAAATGCCAGCAGAACTGGCGGAGCTGGCCCAAACCTTCAATGCCATGCTGGGCCGCCTGGACGACGCGTTCCAGCGCCTCTCGGCCTTCTCCGCCGATATCGCCCACGAGTTGCGCACACCGCTGTCGAACCTGCTGACTCAGACCCAGGTCATCCTGACCCAGCCGCGCCCCTTGGAGGACTACCGCGAAGCGCTGCACAGCAACCTGGAGGAACTGCAGCGGATGGCGCAGTTGGTGAACGACATGCTGTACCTGGCCAAGGCCGATCACGGTTTGCTGGTGCCCAAGCGCGAGCCTTTGGCGCTGGCCGATGAAGTGGAGGCGTTGTTGGAGTTTTTTGCGTTGCTGGCCGAAGACGCCCACGTCAGCCTGGTGCGAGAAGGTACAGCCCATACGATGGGTGATCGCGGTATGTTGCGTCGGGCGCTGTCGAACCTGCTCGATAACGCGCTGCGATTTACGCCAGCGGGCGGCGAAGTGCGGGTACGCATGTTGGACGGCGTGACACTCACGATTGAGAACACCGGGGAAGGCATTCCAGCGCAGTTGCTACCGCGGTTGTTCGATCGGTTCTACCGGGCCGACCCGGCGCGCCATGAAGGCAGCAGCGAACACGCGGGGCTGGGGTTGGCGATTACCCAGTCGATAGTGCGGGCGCATGGGGGGCGGATTTTTTGTGAGTCCGGGGTGGGGTGGACGCGGTTTGTGATTGAGTTGCCCCAGGGGGATTGATGCAGGCTGGGCCGGCCCTATCGGGAGCAAGCCCCCTCCCACATTTTGACCTCATTCTTCCTGCAAATGAGGACCACTGTGGGAGGGGGCTTGCTCCCGATAGCGGTCTCAAATATTACGAATATCTCAGCGCATGCGCCGGCTCGATCTTCGCCGCCCGATACGCCGGGTAGATCGTTGCCAGAAAGCTCAACACAAACCCCGCCGAGCAAATCAGCAACACATCTCCACCTTGCAGCTCGGACGGCAGGTTGCTGACGAAGTACACATCCGAACTGAAGATATGCTGCCCGCTCACCCGCTCCAGCCAGCCCACCAGTTCGCTCACGTTCAGCGCCGCAATCACCCCCAGCACGCCGCCGATCAGGGTGCCGACAACGCCGATCACCGTGCCCTGCACCATGAAGATCGCCATGATCTGGCGGGGCGTGGCGCCGATGGTGCGCAGGATCGCGATGTCCGCGCCCTTGTCGTTCACCACCATGATCAAGGTGGCGATGATGTTGAACGCGGCCACCGCGACGATCATCAGCAACAGCAGGCCGATCATGGTCTTTTCCATTTTCATCGCGCTGAACAGGCTGCCCTGGGTGTGGGTCCAGTCGTCCGCCTTATACGCCGCGCCGAGGCTGGCGGCGATATCGGCCGAGACCTTGGGCGCCGCGTACAGGTCTGTCACTGCCAGGCGTACGCTCTGCACCTGGTTGGGTTGCCAATGCTGGATTTCGGCCGCATCGGCCTTGTTGATCAAGGCCATGGAGCCGTCCAGCTCGGCGCCCACCTTGAAGATACCCACCACGTTCAAACGCTGCATGCGCGGGGTGATCCCGCCCGGCGCGGTGCTGATTTCCGGGACGATCAAGGTCAGTTTGTCGCCCACGTTCAGCCGAAAGCGACGCGCGGTGATGTCGCCGATCACCACGCCAAACTCACCGGTTTTCAAGTCTTCCAGTTTGCCGCGCACGATATGCTGGGCCACGATCGACACCTTGCCTTCCTGGGCCGGGTCGACGCCGTTGATCTCAATCGGCTGCATCGCGCCTTTGTAGGAGAACATACCGTCCATCTGGGTGAACGGTACCGCTGCCGTGACCTGCGGGTTCTTCATTGCAGCAGCGGCCACCGGCTGCCAATCATCGATCGGGTTCACCCCCACGATGGTGGCGTGGGGCACCATGCCGAGGATGCGCGAGCTCATTTCGCGCTGGAAGCCGTTCATCACCGAGAGCACCACGATCATCGCCAACACGCCCAGGGCGAGGCCGATCATCGAGGTCATCGAGATAAACGAGACAAAACGGTTGCGGCGCTTGGCGCGGGTATAGCGCGTGCCGATGAAAATCGATAACGGTCTGAACATTCGCGGGCACCGTTGAAAAAATGAAAAAGCCCGGTTTCAAAAAAACGGGCTTGCAACAGGTCAGATAGCGACCAGATGACCTTCCTGCAAGTGCAGTACTCGGTCCATCTGGCGGGCCATGCTCATGTCATGGGTCACCACCAGGAACGCGGTGCGCATCTGGGTGCTCAGCTCCAGCATCAAGTCCTTGATGCCCTGGGCCGTGTGGGAGTCGAGGTTACCGGTAGGCTCATCGAGCATCACCAGGCCTGGGTTGTTCACCAGCGCACGGGCAATTGCCACGCGCTGGCGCTCGCCGCCGGACAGCTCGGCCGGTTTGTGCTCCAGGCGATGGCCGAGGCCGACGCGTTCCAGCAAGGCCGTGGCACGCTGGCGCGCCTCCGGGATCGCGGTCTTGCCGATCAACAGCGGCATGCACACGTTTTCCAGGGCGGTGAATTCCGGCAACAGGTGGTGGAATTGATACACGAAGCCCAGCGAACGGTTGCGCAGTTGGCCGCGGGCCTTTTCATTCAAGGCAGACAGCTCTTCACCGGCCAGCCACACGCTGCCCTGGGACGGCGTATCGAGGCCGCCCAACAGGTTGAGCAAGGTACTTTTGCCGGAACCGGAACTGCCGACGATCGCCACGCGCTCGCCCGGATGCAGTTCAAGCTGCAGGTTGGCCAGCACCACCACGGATTCCGGGCCTTCCTCGTAGGATTTGCCCAGGTTGCGGCAGCTCAGGATTGCTTTTTCACTCATGCCCGATTCACTCATAACGTAATGCCTGTGCTGGCTGGGTGCGTGCCGCGCGCCAGGCTGGATACAGGGTGGCAAGGAAACTCAGGACCAACGCGGCGCCGCCCACCATCAACACGTCCTGGGCCTGAACCTGGGACGGCAAGTAGTCGATGAAGTAGACGTCGGCGTTGAGGAACTTGTGGCCGAGCACTTTTTCAAGCAAGGCGATGGCGGCGCTGACATTCAGTGCGGCCAGAATCCCCAAGGCGGTGCCGATCAGGGTGCCGACCACGCCGATCACCGTGCCTTGCACCATGAAGATCGCCATGATCTGCCCCGGCGTGGCGCCGAGGGTGCGCAGGATGGCGATGTCGCCCTTCTTGTCATTCACCACCATCACCAGCGTGGAGATGATGTTGAAGGCGGCCACGGCGACGATCAGCAGCAACAACAGGCCAATCATGGCTTTTTCCATGCGGATGGCCTGGTACAGGTTGCCGTGGGTGCGGGTCCAGTCGCGGGCGTAATACTGCGATTCGCCCAGATGCTGGGCGATTTCCCAGGCGCCGCGCGGTGCCTCGAACAGGTCGTTGAACTTCAGGCGCAGGCCCTGCACCTGGTCCGGCTGCCAGCGATGCAGGCGCGCCAGGTCAGTGAGGTTGGTCAAGCCGAGGTAGCCGTCGATCTCGCCGGCGCCGACATGGAAGGTGCCGACCACGGTAAAGCGCTTCATGCGCGGGAACATGCCGGCCGGGGTCACGGTGACCTCCGGCGCGACGAAGGTCAGCTTGTCGCCGACGCCCACACCGAGCTTGGCAGCGGCCTTGTCGCCGATGACGATGCCGAAGCTGCCCGGCGCCAGATCGTCGAGTTTGCCCTGCAACATGAACTTGTCGATGATCGAGACATTGCGCTCCTGGGCCGGGTCGACGGCATTGAGCAGGATTTTCTGCACCTTGCCGTCGTTGGTCAGCAGCCCTTGCATCTGAGTAAACGGCGCAACGGCCAGCACCTTGGGGTTCTGCTTGACCTTGGCGGCCAGGCTTTGCCAGTCACTGATGGGCGCGTCGCCCTCGATGGTCGCGTGGGGCACCATGCCCAGCACGCGGGTGCGCATCTCATGATCGAAGCCGTTCATCACCGACAGCACCACAATCATCACGACCACGCCCAGGGCGAGACCGATCATCGAGGTCAGGGAAATGAACGACACAAAATGATTGCGACGCTTTGCACGGGTGTAACGCGTGCCAATAAATACGAAGAGAGGTCTGAACATGTCGGGGCTTGTTCGGAGGAAAAGAAGACGTCCCGGTGGCGGGGTCTGGTCAGCAGCTTTACACTCAGACCATTACCGTTACCTGGGGTTCGCCATGTCGACATTAGATGAAGAAGAGCGCCGCGAATACTACCGTATCGACGACATGATCGCACTCCAAATCAAACCCCTGTCGGCCCCCGACGCGGCGAGCAAGGAAGTGTTGCTGGATGATTCGCCGCTGTTCAATCTGCTCAGTGAACTGCACCTCAGCGAATTCGAGGCCCAGCACCTGCTGCGCCAGATCAACGAAAAAGACCGCAGCCTGGCGGCGTTCCTCAAAGTGCAGAACAAACGCCTGGACCTGCTCAGCCAGGTCATGGCTCGCGGGCTGCTCGGCGAGGTGGGCGCGCCGCAGCCGGTGATCCTTTCCGAAGGCGGCATCGACTTCCAGCACCCTGTGGCGCTGGCCCCGGACACTCACCTGGCGGTCAAGCTGGTGCTGATGCCCCAGGCCCTCGGCCTGCTGCTGCGCGCGCGGGTGACCCATTGCGATCCCAAGGGCGAGCGCTTTGACGTGGGCACGGAGTTCGAATCCATGACCGATGCCCAACGCCAACTGCTGGCGCGCTACATCCTGCAGAAACAGGCGCAGGAACGTCGCCTGGCGCGAGAACAAAGCGACGAACTCTGAATGCGTATTCACGACGCCAGCGAGCCTGGCGCAAAGGAGCAATTGTGACCCTGATTTACGGCCATCGCGGTGCCAAAGGCGAAGCACCGGAAAACACCCTGACCAGCTTTCAGGAATGCCTCAAACACGGCGTGCGCCGCTGCGAACTGGATCTGCACCTGTCCATGGACGGCGAGCTGATGGTCATCCACGACCCGACCCTCAAGCGCACCACTGACCGGCGCGGCAAAGTCGTCGAGTATTCGGCGGCGGACCTGGTGAAGATGGACGCACGCAAAGGCGGCCCAGGCTGGGTCAACCCATGCCCGATCCCGCGCCTGGAAGAGTTGTTCGAACAGTGCGACTTCGATCATTGGCAACTGGAAGTCAAAAGCGCTTCGCGCACTCGCGCTGCGACCACCGTGTTGGCGATCCGCGAGATGGCCGTGCGGTTTGGCCTGATGGACAAGGTCACGGTGACCTCAAGTTCACGGGAAGTCTTGAAAGCGGCGGTTGACCTCACCCCAGACCTGTCACGCGGGCTGGTGGCCGAATACGCCTGGCTCGACCCGTTGAAGGTCGCGCAGAACTACGGTTGTGAGTTCCTGGCATTGAACTGGACGTTGTGCACCCCCGAGCGGCTGGAAAAAGCCCAGCGTCAGGGCCTGCACGTATCCGTTTGGACGGTCAACGAACCTGCGCTGATGCGCAGGCTCGCCGACTTCGGCGTAGATAGCCTGATTACAGACTTTCCCGGTTTGGCCACTGCCACCCTCGGGAATTACTGAAATCGGTCTCCCCGGCCGGCTCAGGCCACCGGCCGGAGCCGCTCAAAAAAGCCGGTTGAGGCCGTCGTAGGCCGCTACCCGATAGGCTTCAGCCATGGTCGGGTAGTTGAACGTGGTGTTCACAAAATACTTCAGGGTATTTTGCTCGCCGGGCTGGTTCATGATTGCCTGGCCGATGTGCACGATCTCCGACGCCTGATAGCCGAAGCAATGCACGCCGAGCACTTCCAGCGTCTCGCGGTGGAACAGAATCTTCAGCATGCCTTGCGGCTCACCGGCGATCTGCGCACGCGCCATGCTCTTGAAGAACGCCTTGCCCACTTCGTAAGGCACCTTGGCCTTGGTCAGTTCGTGCTCGTTCTTGCCGATCGAGCTGATCTCGGGAATGGTGTAGATCCCGGTCGGCACGTCGTTCACGTAGCGCCAGCTGCCGTTGTCGACAATGCTGCCAGCAGCCGAACGACCCTGGTCATGGGCGGCGCTGGCCAGGCTTGGCCAGCCGATCACGTCACCGGCGCCGTAGATGTTCGGCACGCAGGTGCGGTAGTTCTCGTCCACCTCGATCTGGCCACGGCTGTTGACCTTGACCCCGATGTTTTCCATGCCCAGCTTGTCGGTGTTGCCGGTACGCCCGTTGCACCAGAGCAAGGCGTCGGCCTTGATCTTCTTGCCGGACTTGAGGTGCAGGATTACGCCGTTATCCAGGCCTTCGACACGCTCGTACTCTTCGTTGTGGCGCACGGTGATGTTGTTGTTGCTGAAGTGGTAGCTCAACGCCTGGGAAATTTCCGAGTCGAGGAAGCTCAGCAACTGGTCGCGGTTGTCCACCAGCTCCACCAGCACACCCAGGCCGCTGAAGATCGAGGCGTATTCGCAGCCGATCACCCCGGCGCCGTAGATGATCAGTTTGCGTGGGGTGTGGCCCAGGCTGAGGATGGTGTCGCTATCGTAGATACGCGGGTGGTGAAAATCGATGTCCGCCGGGCGATACGGGCGCGAACCGGTGGCGATGATGATGTGCTTGGCCACCAGTTTCTCGACCACGCCGTTGGCGCAGACCACTTCGACGGTTTGCTCGTCGGCGAAGCTGCCGGTGCCGAAGAACAGGTCGACGCGATTACGGGCGTAGTAGCCGGTACGCGAAGCGACTTGCTTGGAGATGACCTTTTCAGCGCTCTTCAACACGTCCGGAAACGAGAACCAGCGCGGCTCGCCGATGGCCCGGAACATCGGGTTGGTGTTGAATTGCATGATCTGGCGCACGGAGTGACGCAACGCCTTGGACGGGATGGTACCCAGGTGGGTGCAGTTACCGCCGACCTGGCGACGGCTATCGACCATCGCCACCTTGCGCCCTGCTTTGGCAGCGTTCATCGCCGCGCCTTCTCCAGCCGGGCCGGAACCCAGTACCACCACGTCGTAGTTGTAGACAGCCATGCGTACTCCTCAGAACAGGCCAGGCGTACGGTTGGACGCCTGGCTAAATCATGCCGCGGCCAGCGGGCATGAAGGACAATTTGGCTCAAGTGTGTGAACCGGGGCACAGTCTATATAAGGCTCAACGCCGCGCACATTAACCCTTGGTCGCGTCATAGGCCAGTCTTGCCATACTAACAGGCCGCCAATCAGCGTCGATTCTGGGATGAGCATTATGCGGCAACTATTTTGCTGATGGTGTCAGTTGTTGAAGTTGTGGCTGGACTACCGCTATCGGGGGCAAGCCCTAATGCCAGTCAGTTAAGGACGAATACTGTACCTGTGGCGAGGGAGCTTGCTCCCTCGCCACAGGTTACTTTTTACCCTTTCTACTTCTTAACTGACTGGCATTAGGGCAAGCCCCCTCCCACATTTGGATGTATTCGCAAATCAATTGTGGGAGGGGGCTTGCCCCCGATGAGGCCCTCACTCACACCACAAAACCACAGGCATAAAAAAGCCCCAAACCAGTCGGGGCTTTTTCATTTATTGCTGATGCTTAGCGCGGAAACGCCGGCGGGTTAACCCCAGCCATGTCTTCCATCACGCGAACCACCTGGCAGCTGTAACCGAACTCGTTGTCGTACCACACGTACAGCACAACGCGGTTGTCCTGGCTGATGGTCGCTTCGGCGTCTACCACACCGGCGTGGCGCGAGCCGACGAAGTCGGTGGACACCACTTCCTGGGAATTGACGAAGTCGATTTGCTTATGCAGATCGGAGTGCAACGCCATGTAGCGCAGGTACTCGTTCATCTCTTCACGGGTGGCGGCTTTCTCAAGGTTCAGGTTGAGAATGGCCATCGACACGTTTGGCGTCGGCACACGGATCGCGTTACCGGTCAGCTTGCCGGCCAGTTCAGGCAGGGCCTTGGCGGCAGCGGTGGCGGCACCGGTCTCGGTGATCACCATGTTCAGCGCGGCGCTGCGGCCACGGCGGTCGCCCTTGTGGAAGTTGTCGATCAGGTTCTGGTCGTTGGTGTACGAGTGAACGGTTTCAACGTGGCCGTTGACGATACCGAACTTGTCGTTCACTGCCTTGAGCACCGGCACGATGGCGTTGGTGGTGCAGGAAGCGGCGGACACGATCTTGTCGTCAGCGGTGATTTCAGTGTGGTTGATGCCGTGCACGATGTTCTTCAGCTTGCCTTTGCCAGGCGCGGTCAGCACGACACGGTCAACACCCGGGCAGGCCAGGTGCTGGCCCAGGCCCTCGGCATCACGCCATACGCCGGTGTTGTCCACCAGCAGGGCGTCCTTGATGCCGTACTGGGTGTAATCCACCTCGGACGGGTTCTTCGCGTAGATCACCTGGATCAGGTTACCGTTGGCGGTGATGGTGTTGTTCTCTTCGTCGATGACGATGGTGCCGTTGAACGGACCGTGTACCGAATCGCGACGCAACAGGCTGGCGCGCTTGGTCAGGTCGTTTTCGGCGCCTTTGCGCACCACGATGGCACGCAGGCGCAGGCCGTCGCCGCCGCCGGTTTTTTCGATCAGGATGCGCGCCAGCAGACGGCCGATACGACCGAAGCCATAGAGCACAACGTCGGTGCCTTTGCGGGCAGCGGCGTTTTGCTGGCCGACCACGTCGGCCATTTCTTCACGCACGAACTGCTCGGCACTGCGGCCGGCGCCTTCTTTACGGAATTTGTACGCCAACTTGCCCAGGTCCACCGACGCCGCGCCGAGCTTGAGCTCGCTCATGGCCTTGAGCAGTGGGAATGTTTCGTGGACGGAGAGTTCGCTGTCGTCGGCGGAACGGTGACGCGCAAAGCGGTGAGCCTTGAGAATCGCGATGACGGACTGATTGATCAGGCTGCGGCCATAGATCGAGCTCACCACATTGTTATTGCGGTACAGCTGGCCGATAAGCGGGATCATCGCTTCTGCGAGTGCTTCACGGTCGATCCATTCACCAAGACACTGGTCGGGCTTCTGAGTCACGGGAACCTTCCACATGTAGGGGCAGAAAAAAGGGGCTACATTATGTCGCCCGACCGCCCGTTGAGCAATGCGCGACAGGCAACAAAAACCCCTTGCAAAAAAATACCACCCCGCTACAGCCCAGGAAATACGCGGGTTCCAGAAGGCCACTAGTTTGCCGAGCAGCTCGACTTGTCCGTAACCCTCCTAAACATTCGCGTATTTTGGCACTACATATTGAGTCAAAACCGACGATTGTTTGTCTTAGCCACTACATTTCCAACAAACCGTAATAGGCACAGTCAGCAACTGACAGGCGGCACCTCTGGCCGCTACAATTACCGACTTTGTCGCAACGCTTGGAGCTCAACCTTCCGTGCCCGTTCTGCGTCTACCGCTACTCCCTGCCGCGGCAGGTAAACAGCACTGGGGCAACCTGCCCGGTGCCGCCCTGAGCCTGGCCATTGCCGAGGCTGCCAGCGCAGCCAAGCGCTTTACCCTGCTGCTCACCGCCGACAGCCAAAGCGCCGAGCGGTTGGAGCAGGAGCTGAGCTTCTTCGCCCCCGATTTGCCGGTGCTGCACTTTCCCGACTGGGAAACCCTGCCCTACGACCTTTTCTCGCCGCACCAGGACATCATTTCCCAGCGCATCGCCAGCCTGTACCGTTTGCCAGAACTGGCTCACGGCGTGCTGGTGGTGCCGATCACCACTGCCCTGCATCGCCTGGCGCCGACCAAATTCCTGTTGGGCAGCAGCCTGGTGCTGGATGTCGGCCAGAAACTCGACGTAGAGCAGATGCGCACGCGCCTGGAGGCTACGGGCTACCGCTATGTCGACACAGTGTACGAGCACGGCGAATTCACCGTACGCGGCGCATTGATCGACCTGTTCCCGATGGGCAGCAAGTTGCCGTATCGCATCGACCTGTTCGATGACGAAATCGAGACCCTGCGCACCTTCGACCCGGAAAACCAGCGCTCCATCGACAAGGTCGAGTCGATCAAGCTGCTGCCGGCGCGGGAATTCCCGCTGCAAAAAGATGCGGTCACGCGCTTCAAGGCACGCTTTCGCGAGCGCTTCGACGTGGACTTCCGCCGCTGCCCGATCTTCCAGGACCTGAGCAGCGGGATTACACCGGCCGGTATCGAGTACTACCTGCCGCTGTTCTTCGACGAAACCTCCACCCTCTTCGACTACCTGCCCCAGGACACCCAGGTGTTCTCGCTGCCAGGCATCGAACAGGCCGCAGAAAACTTCTGGAACGATGTACGCAACCGCTATGAAGAGCGCCGCGTCGACCCGTCCCGGCCGTTATTACCACCTGCCGAATTGTTCCTGCCGGTGGAAGACTGCTTCGCCCGCCTGAAAAACTGGCCTCGTGTGGTCGCCAGCCAGCAGGATGTGGACGCCGGCAGCGGCCGCGAGCGTTTCCCGGCGGGCACGCTGCCGGACCTGGCGATCCAGGCCAAAGCCACGCAGCCGCTCGAAGCGCTGTCCAACTTCCTCGGCGACTTCCCTGGCCGCGTGCTGTTCACCGCCGAATCCGCCGGGCGTCGCGAAGTCCTGCTGGAGCTGCTTGAACGCCTCAAGCTGCGCCCGAAGACCGTCGACAGCTGGCCGGATTTTGTAAAAAGCAAAGAGCGCCTGGCGATCACTATTGCGCCACTGGACGAAGGCTTGTTACTGGACGACCCGGCCCTGGCGCTGATCGCCGAAAGCCCGTTGTTCGGCCAGCGCGTGATGCAGCGCCGCCGCCGTGAAAAACGCGCCGACGCCAACAATGACGCGGTGATCAAGAACCTCACCGAGTTGCGTGAAGGCGCGCCGGTGGTGCACATCGACCACGGTGTGGGCCGCTACCTCGGCTTGCAGACCCTGGAAATCGACAACCAGGCCGCCGAATTCCTCACCATGGAATACGCCGAGGGCGCCAAGCTCTACGTGCCGGTGGCCAGCCTGCACTTGATCGCGCGCTACACCGGCAGCGATGACGCCCTGGCGCCGTTGCACCGCCTGGGCTCGGAGACCTGGCAGAAAGCCAAGCGCAAGGCCGCCGAACAGGTGCGCGACGTCGCCGCCGAACTGCTCGACATCTACGCACGCCGTGCGGCCCGCGAAGGCTATGCGTTCGCCGACCCGAAAGCCGATTACGCTACCTTCAGCGCCGGCTTCGCTTTTGAAGAAACCCCCGACCAGCAAACCACCATCGACGCCGTGCGCGCCGACATGCTCGCGCCAAAGCCGATGGACCGCCTGGTGTGTGGCGACGTCGGCTTCGGCAAGACCGAAGTGGCGATGCGCGCGGCGTTCATTGCGGTGCATGGCGGCAAGCAGGTGGCGATCCTCGTGCCGACTACCCTGCTCGCCCAGCAACACTACAACAGCTTCCGCGACCGCTTTGCCGACTGGCCGGTGAGCGTGGAAGTGATGAGCCGCTTCAAGTCCGCCAAGGAAGTGAATGCCGCCATCGCCGACCTCGCCGAAGGCAAGATCGACATCGTGATCGGCACGCACAAACTGCTCTCGGACGATGTGAAGATCAAGAACCTGGGCCTGGTCATCATCGACGAAGAGCACCGCTTCGGCGTGCGTCAGAAAGAACAGCTCAAGGCCCTGCGCAGCGAAGTCGACATCCTCACCCTCACTGCCACGCCGATTCCGCGTACGTTGAACATGGCGGTGTCGGGCATGCGCGACCTGTCGATCATCGCCACGCCACCGGCACGCCGGCTGTCGGTACGCACCTTCGTGATGGAGCAGAACAAAAGCACGGTCAAGGAAGCGCTGCTGCGCGAATTGCTGCGCGGTGGCCAGGTGTATTACCTGCACAACGACGTGAAGACCATCGAGAAGTGCGCCGCCGACCTCGCCGAACTGGTGCCGGAAGCCCGCATCGCCATCGGCCATGGGCAGATGCGTGAGCGCGAACTCGAACAGGTGATGAGTGACTTCTACCACAAGCGCTTCAACGTGCTCATCGCCTCGACCATCATCGAGACCGGTATCGACGTCCCCAGCGCCAACACCATTATCATCGAACGCGCCGACAAGTTCGGCCTGGCCCAACTGCATCAACTGCGCGGCCGGGTCGGGCGCAGTCACCACCAGGCCTACGCCTACCTGTTGACGCCACCACGCCAACAGATCACGTCCGACGCGGAAAAGCGCCTGGAAGCGATCGCCAACACCCAGGACCTCGGCGCCGGCTTCGTGCTGGCCACCAACGACCTGGAAATCCGTGGCGCCGGCGAACTGCTCGGCGACGGCCAGAGCGGGCAGATCCAGGCCGTGGGCTTCACCCTTTATATGGAAATGCTCGAGCGCGCGGTGAAAGCCATTCGCAAGGGCGAACAGCCGAACCTCGACCAACCGTTGGGCGGTGGCCCGGAAATCAACCTGCGCTTGCCGGCGTTGATCCCCGAAGCCTACCTGCCGGACGTGCACGCGCGGCTGATCCTGTACAAGCGCATCGCTTCGGCCACCGACGAAGAAGGCCTGAAGGACCTGCAGGTGGAAATGATCGACCGCTTCGGCCTGTTGCCGGAACCGACCAAGAACCTGGTGCGCCTGACCCTGCTCAAATTGCAGGCCGAACAGCTGGGCATCAAGAAAGTCGACGCCGGGCCGCAAGGCGGGCGTATCGAATTCGAAGCGCAAACGCCGGTAGACCCGTTGGTGCTGATCAAGCTGATCCAGGGCCAGCCCAACCGCTACAAGTTCGAAGGGGCTACGCTGTTCAAGTTCATGGTGCCGATGGAACGCGCCGAAGAACGCTTCAATACCCTGGAGGCGCTGTTTGAGCGCCTCATTCCGAAATCTGCTTGAAGGACGCCTCCATGCGCGTGTTCCGCATTCTGAGCCTGCTGTTGCTGGTATTCGCGCCTTCGGCCTTTGCCGACAGCCCCTACCAGGTGGAGATGATCCTGGTACGCCAGAATGCAGAGCCGGTGATCAACAGCCGCGCCGCCCCGGAAAACTGGGATAGCGGTGCGCAGCGCCTGGGCGAGCGAATGAGCCCGCCGCGCCTGGGCAATATCGTCGAAAAACTGCGCGCCGATTCCAACTACACCGTGCTTGCGCACAAGGCCTGGGAACAGAGCCTCGGCGAACAGCCAGTGAAGATCGCGATCACCGACGGCCAGGAGCAATTCGGCCAATTTCCTATCGAGGGCGTGCTGAACCTGCAACTGGGGCGCTTCACTGATATCGACGCCGACTTCTGGATCAACCAGTTCGACAGCAACGGCAGCGTGATCGCCAGCGAACACCTGAGTCAGAAAGACGTACGCACCAAGAACAACCAGCTCAATTACCTGGATGGCGGCCACCTGGCGCTGCTGATCAAGATCACTTCGCTGACCGCCAAGCCCCCCAGCGCACCACCGCCCGACATGCAGGACTGATCCCGCGCCATGCCCCTGACAGCGTCGCTGACCAAACCCCTGGCCCCTTCGTGGGCCAATCGCTTCAAAGAGCAAAGCCTGGAGCGCGGGCGGCGTTACGCGTTGGAGAATCGGGTGCGCATCGTCGAGTCCGGCGACAGCACCATCACCGCCAGTTGTGAAGGCTCGGGCGGCAACGTCTACCGACAGACCATTTCGTTACGCGAATCGGCCAAGGGCATGCTGATTCTGGTGGACAGCCGCTGTACCTGCCCGGTGCACACCAATTGCAAACATATTGCCGCCGTGCTGCTCAAGGTGCAGGAAACCCTGGCCTACCCGGCGGCGGCCCAGGATGCCGAGTTGCTGGGAAAACTGCAGGCGGTGTTGGATAACCGTGTGGTACTGCCGCAGGTGGTCATGGAGGATGTGCGCCCTGTGCCGCGCCTGTGGCTAGCCAGTGTGGAGTTCAGCGCGTTCGAACCGCGCAATGGCAAGATGCAGCGTTACATCCAGCATCGCGCGGCGCTGTCGTTCAACTATCTGGGCAACTATGTCAGCGGGCAAAAGAACGCCGATATCATCGTGCGCCAGGAAACCCAAAGCCTGCGCATCAAGCGCCATCCCGAGCTGGAACAGCCCTATCGCGAGCAACTGCGCCTGCTCGGGTTCAAGATCGCCACGCGCCAGAGCAAGGCCCTGCCGGAAAGCGCCGGCGAGCTGTTCGAGATGGTCAATGACAGCGCCTGGTTGAATTTCACCCTCAACGCGTCCCCTGCCCTGCGGGCCGAAGGTTGGGAGCTGCAAATCGATGAAGACTTCGGTTTTGACCTCAGCCCGGTGGACGACTGGTACGCCAGCGTCGATGAAGCCCCCGAGCGGGACTGGTTCGATCTGGAGCTGGGTATCATCGTCAACGGCGAACGGCTGAGCCTGCTGCCCATCCTGCTGAATTTGATGCGTTCCCACACCGAAATCCTCAACCCGGAAAAACTCGCACGGCGCCGCGATGATGAATTGATCCTGGTGAACATTCCCGGCCTGCCCAACGGCCACGGTCCGCTGCAAGTGGCGCTGCCCTATGGGCGATTGAAGCCGGTACTGGCGACCCTCGGCGAGTTCTACCTGCAGGAACCCGGCACCACCACATTGCGCCTGGCCAAGGCCGATGCGGTCCGCTTGAACCCGCTGGAAGATCTGCCGCTGCAATGGGAAGGCGGCGAGAAAATCCGCAACTTCGCCCAGCGCCTGCGGGATATCAAGGATTTCACCTGCGTGGCGCCTGAAGGCTTGAATGCAACCTTGCGCCCTTACCAGGTGGAAGGCCTGAGCTGGATGCAGTCGCTGCGCCAATTGGAGGTGGGCGGGATTCTTGCGGATGACATGGGCCTGGGTAAAACCTTGCAGACCCTGGCGCATATTCTTACGGAAAAAAATGCAGGACGGCTGAATCGACCGTGCATGGTGGTCATGCCTACCAGCCTGATCCCCAATTGGCTCGATGAGGCCGCGCATTTCACTCCGCAATTGCGGGTGCAGGCGCTGTACGGCGCAGGGCGTAAGAAACATTTCGCCAATCTGCAGGACTATGACCTGCTGTTGACCACCTACGCGCTGCTGCCCAAGGACATCGACACCCTCGCCGCCCTGCCCCTGCATGTGCTGATCCTCGATGAAGCCCAGTACATCAAGAACCCCACCAGCAAGGCGGCGCAAGCGGCACGCGAGCTGAATGCGCGGCAGCGCCTGTGCCTGAGCGGCACGCCGCTGGAAAACCACCTGGGCGAGTTATGGTCGTTGTTCCACTTCCTGTTGCCGGGCTGGCTCGGCGATGTGAAAAGCTTCAACCGCGATTACCGCGTCCCCATTGAAAAACGCGCCAGTGAGGTGCGATTGCAGCACCTCAACGGTCGGATCAAGCCGTTCCTGCTGCGCCGCACCAAGGAACAGGTGGCCACGGAACTGCCGCCCAAGACCGAGATTATCCACTGGGTCGACCTTAATGAGGCGCAGCGCGACGTGTATGAAACCATGCGCCTGGCCATGGATAAAAAGGTCCGCGACGAGATCACCCGCAAGGGGGTGGCGCGCAGCCAGATCATCATCCTTGAAGCACTGCTCAAACTGCGCCAAGTGTGCTGCGATTTGCGCCTGGTCAACGATGCCGCCCTGCCCGCCCGCGGCAGCAGCTCGGGCAAGCTCGACAGCTTGATGCAGATGCTTGAGGAATTGTTTGCCGAGGGCCGGCGGATCCTGCTGTTCTCGCAGTTCACCTCAATGCTGAGTCTGATCGAGGCTGAACTCAAGCAGCGCAAAATCGCCTACGCCTTGCTGACCGGCCAGACACGCGATCGGCGCACACCGGTGAAGGACTTTCAGAGCGGCAAGCTGCAGATTTTTCTGATCAGCCTGAAAGCCGGCGGCGTCGGCCTGAACCTGACCGAAGCCGACACCGTGATCCACTACGACCCCTGGTGGAACCCGGCAACCGAAAACCAGGCCACCGACCGTGCCTACCGCATCGGGCAAGAGAAGCCGGTGTTCGTCTACAAGATGATTGCCCGAGGCACGGTGGAAGAGAAAATCCAGCATTTGCAGAAGGAAAAATCCGACCTGGCGGCGGGTGTGCTGGATGGGCGTTCGACCGGGGATTGGCAGTTGGGTAATGAGGATATCGAGGCGCTGTTTGCACCGTTGCCGAATAAGCAAGAGAAGCGCTGACTGTCGGATCGACATCGGGGGCAAGCCCTAATGCCCGTCAGTTAAGAAGTAGAAAGGGTAAAAAGTAACCTGTGGCGAGGGAGCTTGCTCCCGCTGGACTGCGCAGCAGTCCCATTTTTGGGGCCGCTTCGCGGCCCAG
The DNA here is from genome assembly GCF_003852275.1 of Pseudomonas sp. R4-39-08. Classification (NCBI taxonomy): domain Bacteria; kingdom Pseudomonadati; phylum Pseudomonadota; class Gammaproteobacteria; order Pseudomonadales; family Pseudomonadaceae; genus Pseudomonas; species Pseudomonas sp. R4-39-08. The sequence goes on along the minus strand of NZ_CP027733.1, from coordinate 1,640,720 downwards.
CGGGAGCAAGCTCCCTCGCCACAGGTACAGTGTTCGTCCTTAACTGACTGGCATTAGGGCAAGCCGCGGTCGTTAGCCAGGCAAAGGTGCAAACAGCGCCTCAATATCCCGCTGCTCCAGCTTCCAACCCGCACTGGCGCCCCCTTCAAGCACGCCGTCGGCAAGCGCTGCCTTTTCCAATTGCAACGCCTGAATCTTTTCTTCCACCGTGCCCCGGGCAATCATCTTGTAGACGAATACCGGCTTATCCTGCCCGATCCGGTAGGCCCGGTCAGTGGCCTGGTTTTCCACGGCCGGGTTCCACCAGGGGTCGTAATGAATCACCGTATCCGCGGCCGTCAAGTTCAAGCCGGTTCCACCCGCTTTCAGACTGATCAGGAACAACGGCGTCTTGCCGTCCTGGAAATCCTTCACCGGTGTGCGCCGGTCCAGGGTTTCACCGGTCAGGATTGAATAGTCGACCTGACGCTGCTTCAGCTCCTCTTCGATTAATGCCAGCATCGAGGTGAACTGCGAAAAGAGCAGGACGCGCCGCCCCTCGCTGAGCAACTCTTCGAGCATCTCCATCAAACTGCCGAGTTTGCCAGTACCGGCCCGGGCCAGTTTGGAGGCGGGTGCAGTCTTGACCAGGCGCAAGTCGCAGCAGACCTGGCGCAACTTGAGCAGCGCTTCGAGAATGATGATTTGGCTGCGGGCAACACCATGCCGGGTGATCTCGTCGCGAACCTTCTTGTCCATCGCCACACGCACGGTTTCATACACGTCACGCTGGGCGTCGCTCAAGTCCACCCAGTGCACGATCTCGGTCTTGGGCGGCAGCTCGGTGGCCACCTGTTCTTTTTTGCGGCGCAACAGGAAGGGTTTGATCCTCGCCGTCAGGTGCTGCATGCGTTGCGCATTGCCGTGCTTTTCAATCGGCGTGCGGTAATCGCGATTGAAGGTTTTACTATCGCCCAGCCATCCCGGCAACAGGAAGTGAAACAGCGACCAGAGTTCGCCCAAATGGTTTTCCAACGGCGTCCCGCTCAGGCACAGCCGCTGGCCGGCATCCAGTTGGCGAGCGGCCTGGGCCGCCTTGCTGTTGGGATTCTTGATATTTTGCGCTTCGTCGAGGATCAGCACGCTCCAGCGCTGCGGCTGCAGGACCTCAAGGTCTCGCGGCAACAGCGCGTAGGTGGTGAGTACCAGGTCGTAATCGGTCAAGCGCAAGAAGTCAGCCTGACGCTGTGCACCGTGCAGCGCCAGAACTCTGAGCTGTGGCGTGAACCGTGTGGCTTCGTCGATCCAGTTCGGGATCAGGCTGGTGGGCATTACGGCCAATGCGGGCATTTGCAATCGCCCTGCCTGTTTTTCCACGAGCAGGTGCGCAAGAGTTTGTAGGGTTTTGCCCAGGCCCATGTCATCCCCAAGAATCCCGCCGACTTCCAGCTCGCGCAGCGTTTGCATCCAGTTCAGGCCTTCGAGTTGATAGCCACGAAGTTCGGCTCTCAGGCCTTCGGGGGCAGAGACCTGGGCATGGGTGGAGCCCTTGAGACGCTGGGCGAAATCACGCAATCGCTCGCCGCCCTGCCAGACCAGAGGTAGTGCATCCAGGTTACTGAGCCTTGCCGCATCCGGCGCACTCAGCCGCAGTGCGTCTCCTTCAGGCGCGCGCAGGTAGAGTTCGCCGAGGGTCGCCATCAGAGGTTTGATACGACCGTAGGGCAGCGCAACTTTGATATGAGTGCGGGCATCCAGACTGACCAACACGCGCTCATCATCATCACGTTCGGCCATGTAGGTGGCGTCAAGCAGTTTGGGTTGACGCCGCATCAAGTCGAGCATGATGGGCAACAGGCTGTGCCGCTCGCCATTGACCTCAATGCCCAGCTCAAGGTTGAACCACTCGTGACCGGGTGACTCTTCAATGTCCGCGTACCAGCCGTCAACAGCCTCCACATTGTAATAAAACCCCGGATGAATGACGACTTCCCACCCTGCTTCACGCAGAACCGACAGCTGGCTTTCAACAAAAGCCAGCCAGGCTTCATCGTTGGGTAGATCGAACATCTCTCCTGCACCGACAGGCAGTGCACCGCTTTTGCGATTGACCGTTTTAAAGCCGATTTTCGTGAGCGTCTTGCGCAAGGCTTTTTCAGCTGCGGGCTTGCGTTGGATGCGTTGGGTTTCGGTGCCATTGAGAAACAGGATGTCCTCAGTGCCCTTGCCGCTGACCAGGCTTGTGTCGTAACGAAAAGCCAGGGCGGCGCGGTGTTCCAGGGCGAGCATCCGCCGATAGTCGACCTGGCTGTACACGTAGGATTCGTCGCTTCCCAATGTAAGACACCCTTGGGGCTCCAACGTATCCACGACGCGCTCGGTCAGCTCGCGTGGTGGCGGAATCACCTTGGACACCGCACTGATGCGATGACTGAATAACGCGACTTGCTCAGCTGGAATCATCGGCAAGCCGCAAAGATGCATGGCCAGATTTTCCTCCAGCCCGTGCTCGACCACCCCGATCGTCATGTTATCGAGGTCAAGATAGTGAAGCGGCTGGAGGGGCAGCACTTCGTCCAACTCGCGCCCGTCGCTGATCCAGCGGGGAAAATAATTGCCATCGGGCATCACGGCCCAATCGAAACGAGCGGTGCGGGCCGGGCCAGGGTTAAGCGCCAGTCTTGGGCCCAGCTCAAGAAACAGGCGTTGGGTTTTTAACGCCAATTGGAGAATTTCGGCCCCCGTCTCACCGGCCAACTGAAAACTGCTGCCATAGCTGGCATAAGATCGGCCCAACATCAGCAATCGACCAATGCGGGTATCCAGCTCATGCATATAGCCAGGGGCACGCCGCAATACCTCATCCATCGAGTGCAGAGGCTTGATATCGCTGTACTCGCCTTTTTTCGTCACGCGCGCCCGATACACCTCCAATGACCAGCCACTGGAATAAACATCAGGGGTGATTTGGTACAGCAAACAAGTGCCGGTGTTCTTGGGCTGAACCTCACCCGGCGGGGTGGGCTTGGGGATGCTTTCGAGCCAGTTTTCGAGCTGCGGACTCAGGCGGTCACCCACCGGCTTCTTCGGCTCGTTCAGCTCTTCGTACAGCGCAGTCAACGTAAACAAGACCGCAGCCGCGTGCTTGCAATTGATCGCCACCGGGCAAGAACACACACAGATGATGCCCGGCCGACGGGATGTTGCACCCTCCAGGGTAATCGACAGGCTGTAGACATTACGCCCAGACCCCCTGCAATGCGCGATCAGCCTGTGATGCCCGAATTCTTTTATTTCAAGACGATTTTCGCCAGCGTACTCAAACCCACGCTCCAGCGAGCGAGGTTCAAAGTACCCTTGCCAATCCAACTCGACGATACGTGCAATCAGATCATTCATGAAACAAAGACTCTACAGCAGCCAGTAATGGAGCTTAAAGCAGCGCAACTCCTACACTACGGCAAGAAACAGTCTCAGCCGCACTCAAACGCTACCTACATCAAGCTTCTTATTCAATCAGCTGAGCGTCTCGCAACGCTCCAAGGGCTGCCAGCCAGCGCGGATCCTGTTTGTAGTCAGTCGAGGCACTTGCATGCCCCCGCATACGCGCAATGCGAGCCGAAGGTGTGACCTTCATCCGCTGGGCTGCAGTCAGTGCAAGCTCGGCAGCCGCGCGGTCATTGCACACCAGCCCCATGTCACAACCAGCAGTGAGTGCCGCCTCGATCCGACTGGCCGCATCACCCACCACATGGGCACCGGCCATGGACAGGTCATCACTGAAAATCACCCCGTCGAACTGCAGCTCACCGCGCAGGATGTCCTGCAACCAGCGGCGTGAGAAGCCGGCGGGCTGGCTGTCCACTTGCGGGTAGATCACATGCGCGGGCATCACGGCGGCCAATTGCTTGCTCAGGCGTGCGAAAGGCACCAAGTCATTGGCGCGAATCTGTTCCAGGCTGCGCTCGTCGTTGGGAATCGCGACGTGGGAATCGGCCTCGGCCCAACCGTGACCCGGAAAGTGCTTGCCGGTGGCGGCCATGCCCGCGCTGTTCATGCCGCGGATAAAGGCACCGGCGAGTACGGCGGCGCGCTCGGGGTCGCCTTCGAACGAGCGGGTGCCGACCACGGCGCTGCGCTGGTAATCCAGGTCGAGCACTGGAGCGAAGCTGAGGTCCAGGCCCACGGCGAGTACTTCGGTGGCCATGATCCAGCCACATTGTTCGGCCAGGTACTCGGCGTTGGGGTTATCCGCCAGCGCGCGCATGGCCGGCAAGCGCACGAACCCCTGGCGCAGACGCTGCACCCGGCCGCCTTCCTGGTCAACCGCCAGCAGCAGGTCCGGGCGCACCGCACGAATCGCCGCGCTCAATTCGCGGACCTGGCGCGGGTGTTCGATATTGCGCGCAAAGATGATCAAGCCGCCCACTTCAGGTTGGCGCAACAGATGGCGGTCCTCGGCCGTCAGCCAGGTACCGGCAACGTCGACCATCAAAGAACCTTGCAGGGCAGCAGTCATAAACCTTCCTTAAATAACGCGCACAACCCGTCATCCCTACCGGTTACGGTAAGCACGACGGGTTGCGCGTAAATAGCTGAAATCGGCATGGCGGCTAGCTTAGCGGATGCAAGCGGCCGCGCACACCCGCAGCGGTCAAACCTTGGCGAGGCTGGGTGTGGACTTGCTGCGCGGGCGCAGTTGAGCCACCGCCATCGCCTGATCGGTCACACCGGTTTCGGCGCGCATGCCAGCGGCGAGGAACGGCACCATCAGGCGCATCACCTGCTCGATGGAGGTGTTGACGCCGAAATCGGTCTCGGCAATCGCGCGCAGCGCCTTGATCCCGGACATGCTGAAGGCCGCGGCGCCGAGCATGAAGTGCACACGCCAGAACAGCTCGATCGGTGGAATACGCGGGGCAGCTTCATTGACCAACAACATATAGCGACGAAACACCTTGCCGTACATGTCTTCCAGGTAACGACGCAGGTGCCCCTGGCTCTGGCTGAACGCCAGCCCCAATAGACGCATGAAAATAGACAGGTCGTTACCGCTGCGCGGCTGAACCACCAGGGCTTGCTCGACCAGGATTTCCAAAAGCTCTTCCAGGCTTGGCTTGTTATCCGCCTTGGCCTGGCGACGCTCCAGCTCGCGGTCAAGACTGGCACAGAACGGCCCCAGGAAGCGCGAGAACACCGCCTGGATCAGGGCTTTTTTTGAGCCGAAATGGTAGTTCACGGCGGCGAGGTTAACCCCAGCCTTGCTGGTGATCAGCCGCAATGAAGTTTCAGCAAATCCTTTTTCCGCGAACAATTGCTCGGCAGCATCGAGAATGCGTTCAACGGTTTCCGACTGGGCCATGGCTACTCCGCCTGACAAACACTTGTTTGAAACATACGTTTCAGGGTATGTCTTGTCAAGCCTGCGTGTCCGTTTTCCGGCCGGGCAGTCATCTAATTCGTCGCTATTTAATCACATCTTTCATGGCCTGTAGGCAGCGCTACCTCTGCCCCGCAGTACGGATGATGGATGACCGTCCAGCGGAGCCGTTCAAAAGGATCATTGCCAAGCGCCGTTCACTGTATATAATCCCAGTCACTGTATAAAAAGACAGAGCGATCAACATGCTAAAACTGACGCCACGCCAAGCTGAGATTCTGGCTTTTATCAAGCGCTGCCTTGATGACAACGGTTACCCACCGACACGCGCCGAAATTGCGCTGGAGCTGGGTTTCAAGTCTCCCAACGCTGCCGAGGAACACCTCAAGGCCCTCGCGCGCAAAGGCGCGATCGAGATGACCCCTGGGGCTTCGCGCGGTATTCGCATCCCTGGCTTCGAAGCCAAGGCCGACGAATCGACACTGCCGATCATCGGTCGAGTGGCCGCGGGTGCGCCGATCCTGGCGCAACAGCACGTCGAGGAATCTTGCAACATCAACCCGACCTTCTTTCATCCGCGCGCCGATTACCTGTTGCGGGTGCACGGCATGAGCATGAAGGACGTGGGTATTTTCGACGGCGACCTGCTGGCCGTTCACACCACCCGCGAAGCCCGCAATGGCCAGATCGTCGTGGCGCGGATCGGCGATGAGGTCACCGTCAAGCGCTTCAAGCGTGAAGGCAGCAAGGTCTGGCTCCTGGCCGAGAACCCGGAGTTCGCGCCGATTGAAGTGAACCTCAAAGACCAGGACCTGGTGATCGAAGGCTTGAGTGTCGGCGTCATTCGCCGCTAAAGGAGACATCATGCAGCTCGTGCACACCCCACAACACACACAACTGTCGCTGTTCGAGGCCTTTATGGCTCAACCCCTTGCGCCCATCCTCAAGGAAACGGTCGAAGCGCCGTGGAGCTGCGAACCTGAGGTATTCAGTGAATTGTCGTTGCGTGGGGCTGCCGGGAGCTGCTTGAGCCTGCTGGCGCCGATCCTGCGCGAACTCAGTGAGGAGCAGGACGCGCGCTGGTTGACGCTGATCGCCCCGCCCGCCAGCCTGACCCAGGCTTGGCTGCGGGATGCCGGCCTCAACCGTGAGCGTATTCTGTTGCTGCAGCCACGGGGCACGCAAAGTGCCCAGCAGTTGACCTGCGAAGCCTTGCGCCTGGGCCGTAGCCATACGGTGGTGAGCTGGCTGAACCCGTTGAATGCAACGGCCAAGCAGCAGCTGATCAGCGCCGCGCACACGGGCGATGCGCAGAGCTTGAATATTCGACTGGGGTAAGAAGTGAGCGGGTTACCCAGGGCTCAGTGAAGAACCTTTGGGCCATCTTCCTTCTCCGGCTCGCCTTCAGCCAGGCGACCGGCCATTTGCACGCCAACGCTCAACATCGCTTTAGCCACTTCCACATGCTGGCCTTGCAGGAACGCTTTTGCGTCTTCGGAAAAGTCCAGAATGACCAGAGAACCTTCGTCCTCGGCCCGACGCAGCTCGATTCGGCCGTCAGGCAGTTCAACAATTTCCAGAAAGGACGTTGGCATAAAAGTCTGTTCTCCACGAAAGCGCGGGATTATATCAGTGTTGTCGCGTGCAGGCGTGCCCGCTCAGCACTCGCTCAAACCTTCGCGAAAGCGCAACGCCAGCTTTTTCAGTTCCTGACGCCAGCTTTCCAGCTCTTCACGGCTCAAAGGCTTGGGCTCATCCGCCTCCAATGCAACCGCCACGATCAATGGCTGCGTCACATCACCCTTGGGTACATGGGGAACGCGGGGCGGCTGGAACATGTCGGCGTGCGCCTTGAGCAGGCGGGCTACCCAACTGTCCGGGCTCTGGGCCATTTCCACCAGTTCGGCCAATTCCGGGATAGCCATGGTTTCCAACACGTCTCGGGCCATGATCATTTCCGCGCGGGGCGAACCGGCCTGGGGCAAGCGGTAGAACCCGGCGATTTCATGGCATAGCCCCAGCAAGGCGCCATACAGGTGAAACAGAGCGGCTTCACGCCCCGCCTGGACCAGCGCGATGGCATTCATCTCCTTGCCCGCCTCGGCACGACCAAGGGCTTCCAGGGATAACCCCGCGAAGTAAATTTTCTGGTTGGTACGGGTATAGAGTTCGTTGGCCATGACGGCAATCTCCACAACGAATGAGGCGTGATGCTGGCTGTGTAGGAGCGAGCTTGCTCGCGAAAAACTTGAGAGCACCACTGTGTATCAGATTTCTCGCGTCATCGTTAACTGCAAGTGCCATGAGGCAGATCCAAATGTGGGAGGGGGCTTGCTCCCGATGGCGATGCATCAGTCATAGGTATGTTGACTGATACATCGCTATCGGGAGCAAGCCCCCTCCCACATTGGACTATCAAGCGCCCTGACGCTTGTCCTCGACCTTCCACTTGCCGCCGTCGTAGAACGCCTTCCAGCCGGTAGGCTTGCCGTCGACTTCGGTCTGCACGTACTGCTCCTTGGTTTTGCGGCTATAGCGGATCACGGCTGGGCGACCATCCGGGTCCTTCTTCGGCGCTTCACACAGGAAGTGGTACTTCGGATCGATCTCATCCTTGTGCGGTACGATTTCCAGCACCAGCGGGGCACGGGTCTCGCGGTTTTTCGGGAACTGGCTGGCTGCCAGGAACAAGCCCGAAGCGCCGTCGCGCAGGATGTAGGTGTCGTTGACCTTCTCGCACTTGAGCTCAGGCATCTTCACCGGGTCCATCTTCGGCGGCGCCGCGTCACCGCTCTTCAGCAGTTTGCGGGTGTTCTTGCAGGTCGGGTTGGTGCAACCGAAGAACTTGCCGAAACGACCGGTCTTGAGCTGCATCTCGCTGCCGCACTTGTCGCACTCCAGGCTCGGACCTTCGTAGCCCTTGATGCGGTAGGTGCCCTCTTCAATCTCGTAACCGTTGCAATCCGGGTTGTTACCGCAGATATGCAGCTTATGCTTTTCATCCAGCAGGTAAGCGTCCATCGCCGTGCTGCAGATCGGGCAACGGTGCTTGCCACGCAACACCAGCGACTCGGATTCACCCTCGTCATCCGCCGCGATTTCATCGCCCGGCACCAGGTTGACGGTGGCCTTGCAGCGCTCTTTGGGCGGCAGGCTGTAGCCCGAGCACCCCAGGAACACGCCGGTGGACGCTGTACGAATCTGCATCGGCCGGCCGCAGGTGAGGCACGGAATGTCGGTCATGACTGGCTGGTTGGCACGCATGCCGCTCTCAGGGCTCTCGGCCACTTCGAGTTTTTTCTTGAAGTCGCCGTAGAACTCGTCCAGCACGCTCTTCCAGTCGCGTTCGCCCTGGGCCACGTCATCGAGGTTCTCTTCCATGCCGGCGGTGAAGCCGTAGTCCATCAGGTTGGAGAAACTTTCGGACAGACGCTCGGTGACGATGTCACCCATTTTTTCCGAATAGAAGCGGCGGTTGTGCAGCGCCACGTAGCCACGGTCCTGGATGGTGGAGATGATCGCCGCATAGGTCGAAGGACGACCGATGCCGCGTTTCTCCATCTCTTTTACCAGGCTGGCTTCCGAATAACGCGCCGGCGGCTTGGTGAAGTGCTGGGACGGGTCGAGCTTGATCAGCTTCAACGTATCGCCCTGGGCCATGTCCGGCAGCACATCGTCGTCGCCAGGCTTGGCGATTTGCGGCATTACACGGGTATAACCGTCGAACTTGAGGATCCGGCCCTTGGCGCGCAGCTCAAAGTCGCCCGCCCCCACGCTGACGGTGGTGGACAGGTATTGCGCAGGCAACATCTGGCAGGCCAGGAACTGGCGCCAGATCAGCTCGTAGAGGCGCTCGGCGTCGCGTTCCATGCCGCTCAGCTTGCTCGGCTCGGTGTTGGCGTCGGAAGGACGAATCGCTTCGTGAGCCTCCTGGGCGCCCTCTTTGCTGCTGTAGACGTTTGGCTTTTCCGGCAGGTACTTCTTGCCGAACTCGCTTTCAATATAAGTACGCGCCATCGCCACCGCGTCTTGCGACAGGTTGGTGGAGTCGGTACGCATGTAAGTGATGTAGCCGGCTTCGTACAGACGCTGGGCCATCATCATGGTTTTCTTCACACCGAAGCCCAGGCGGTTGCTCGCGGCCTGCTGCAGGGTGGAGGTGATGAACGGCGCCGACGGCTTGCTGCTGGTCGGCTTGTCTTCGCGCTTGACGATGCTGTAGCTGGAGGCCTTGAGCTTCTCCAGCGCGGCCATGGCCTGGGCTTCGTTCAGCGGCTTGAAGGCCTCGCCTTTTTCGCGGGCCACTTCAAAGCGCACGTTGTTGCCCTTGGCAGTGCCGAGGTCAGCGTGGACTTCCCAATATTCTTCGGGATTGAACGCACGAATCTCGCGCTCACGCTCCACCACCAGCTTCACCGCCACCGACTGCACACGGCCGGCGGACAGGCCACGGGCGATTTTTGCCCACAGCAGCGGCGAGACCATGTAGCCCACGACGCGGTCGAGGAAGCGCCGCGCCTGCTGGGCGTTGACGCGGTCGATGTCCAGCTCGCCCGGCTTGGAGAAGGCTTCCTGGATGGCTTTCTTGGTGATTTCGTTGAACACCACGCGCTTGTAGCGGCTGTCATCACCGCCGATGGCTTCGCGCAGGTGCCAGGCAATGGCTTCCCCTTCGCGGTCCAAGTCCGTCGCGAGATAGATGGTGTCGGCATCTTTGGCGAGCCGGCGCAGCTCTTCGATGACCTTTTCCTTGCCCGGAAGGATTTCGTACTTGGCCTTCCAGCCATGATCCGGGTCCACACCCATGCGGGAGACCAGCTGCTTGCGCGCTTTCTCTTTAGGCGTGAGCACCGGACCTTCGCCCGCGGCCGCCTTGCCGCGCTTGGCGGCAGGCTCCTTGCTGGCGCTAGCCGAACCGCTGGTGGGCAGGTCTCGGATATGGCCGATACTCGACTTCACCACGTACTCGTTGCCCAAGTACTTGTTGATGGTCTTGGCCTTAGCCGGGGATTCCACAATGACCAGCGATTTGCCCATGGATCGGAAAATTCCTGAATTCGAGAAGTGAAAGGCAGTTGGCGCCTGTCGCGGCAACGCTATATATAGTGGCAACAAGGTGAGGTCAAGCGCAGCATTTTGCCCGACCCGCCGTTATTGCCCTTTAAAAAGACTGGGTTCGGCCTGGACCAAAGCAAAGCGCGGGACCTGCTCGCCGTCAACCTCGACGGTCTCCAGGAACATGCTCAACGGGCGTACCCAAAAGCCGTAATCGCCATACAGTGCTTGGTAGAACACCATTTCTTCTTCGGTCTCGGAGTGCTGCGCCAGGCTGAAAACGCGGTACTGCGGCCCCTTGTAATGCTGGTAGAGCCCGGGTTCGACTTTCATGCTCTGGCCCTCTTACAAAATTTATTGAAAAAAAATTAAAAATTCCAAAAAACAAAAGCCGGGGCACTGGGCCCCGGCTTCCGTCAACCCAACGCTTAGACGCGTTCGAAGACGGTGGTAATGCCTTGGCCGAGGCCAATGCACATGGTTGCAACCCCAAGGTTACCGCCATTTTGCTTCATCACGTTCAGCAATGTGCCGGAGATGCGGGCACCGGAGCAACCGAATGGGTGGCCCAGGGCAATCGCGCCGCCGTGCAGGTTAACCTTCTCATTCATCTTGTCGAGTACTTTCAGATCTTTCAGCACTGGCAGGGCCTGTGCGGCGAAAGCTTCGTTGAGCTCGAAGAAGTCGATATCGGAGATGGTCAGGCCCGCGCGCTTCAAGGCTTTTTGTGTGGCCGGTACTGGACCATAGCCCATGATCGCCGGGTCCACACCCGCCACGGCCATCGAGCGGATCACCGCCAGCGGCTGGATTCCCAGGTCCTGGGCACGCTGCGCCGACATCACGATCATGCACGAAGCACCGTCGGTGATTTGCGACGACGTACCGGCAGTCACGGTGCCACCCTTGGGATTGAAGGCCGGCTTGAGCGCCGCCAGGCTTTCCAGGGTGGTGTCCGGACGAATGGTTTCGTCGTAGTCGAACAGTTTCAGGAAACCGTTCTCATCGTAGCCGTTCATCGGGATGATTTCATCCTTGAACTTGCCTTCCACGGTCGCCTTGTGGGCGAGTTGGTGGGAGCGCAGGCCGAACGCGTCCTGGGCTTCGCGGGTAATGCCGTGCATCTTGCCGAGCATTTCTGCGGTCAGGCCCATCATGCCCGAGGCTTTTGCCGCGTACAGCGACATATGCGGGTTAGGGTCGACGCCGTGCATCATGCTGACGTGGCCCATGTGCTCCACGCCGCCGACCACGAACACATCACCGTTACCGGTCATGATCGCCTGGGCGGCAGTATGCAGCGCGCTCATCGACGAACCGCACAGGCGGCTCACGGTCTGGCCGGCCGCGGTGTGCGGGATCTGGGTCATCAAGGAGGCCATGCGCGCGATGTTCCAGCCCTGCTCCAGGGTCTGGTTCACACAGCCCCAGATCACGTCTTCGACTTCGTTCGGGTCAACCTTGACGTTGCGTTCCAGCAGCTTGCTGATCAGGTGCGCCGACATGTCTTCGGCACGGGTGTTGCGGTGCATGCCGCCCTTGGAGCGGCCCATCGGCGTACGACCGAAGTCGACGATCACGACGTCTCTTGGATTCAAGCTCATAAATATTCTCGCTCTAGTCGATTGGGCGCTTAACCGAAGAAGCTCTGGCCATTCTTGGCCATTTCACGCAGCTTCGCGGTCGGGTGGTACAGCGGGCCCAGATCAGCGTATTTGTCAGCCAGGGCAACGAACTCGGCCACACCGATCGAGTCGATGTAACGCAGCGCACCACCACGGAACGGAGGGAAACCAATACCGTACACCAGGCCCATATCGGCTTCGGCGGCGGTCTCGACGATGCCGTCTTCCAGGCAACGTACGGTTTCCAGGCACAGGGCGATCATCATCCAGTTGATGATGTCCTCATCGGACACCTCACGCTGCTCGTAGATGACGGGGGCGAGTACTTCGTGCACCGACGGGTCGGCCACTTTCTTCTGCTTGCCCTTCTTGTCGGCCTCGTAGGCGTAGAAGCCCTTGCCGTTCTTCTGGCCCAGGCGCTTGGCTTCGTAGAGTGCGTCGATCGCCGAGCGGCGGTCGTCTTTCATACGGTCCGGGAAGCCTTCAGCCATGACGTCGCGACCATGGTGGCCGGTGTCGATGCCGACCACGTCCATCAGGTACGCAGGGCCCATTGGCCAGCCGAATTTTTCCATGACTTTGTCGATGCGCACGAAGTCCACACCGGCGCTGACCAGTTTGGCGAAACCGCCGAAGTACGGGAACAGTACGCGGTTGACCAAAAAGCCCGGGCAGTCATTGACCACGATCGGGTTCTTGCCCATTTTCTTGGCGTAGGCAACGGTGGTGGCAATGGCCAGCTCGCTGGACTTCTCGCCACGGATCACTTCCACCAGCGGCATCATGTGCACCGGGTTGAAGAAGTGCATGCCGACGAAGTTTTCCGGACGCTTGAGGGCCTTGGCCAGCAAGCTGATGGAAATGGTCGAGGTGTTGGAAGCCAGGATGGTGTCGTCTTTGACCTGGGCTTCGACTTCAGCCAATACCGCTTGCTTGACCTTCGGGTTCTCGACAACGGCTTCGACGACCAGGTCGACGTGGCCGAAATCGCCGTAGGACAGCGTAGGACGAATGCCGTTAAGCACTTCAGCCATTTTCGCAGCGGTCATACGACCTTTATCGACGCGGCCCACCAGCAGTTTGGCGGCTTCCGCCAGGCCCTGCTCGATGCCGTGCTCGTTGATGTCTTTCATCAGGATCGGCGTGCCTTTGGACGCCGACTGGTAAGCGATGCCGCCGCCCATGATACCGGCGCCCAATACGGCGGCCTGTTTCACGTCCTTGGCGATTTCGTCGTAGGCCTTGGCCTTTTTCTTCAGTTCCTGATCGTTCAGGAACAAGCCGATCAGGCTCTGTGCAGCCGAGGTTTTCGCCAATTTGACGAAGCCTGCCGCTTCCACTTCCAGGGCTTTGTCGCGACCGAAGTTCGCGGCCTTCTGGATGGTCTTGATCGCTTCGACCGGTGCCGGGTAATTCGGGCCGGCTTGGCCTGCCACGAAACCTTTGGCGGTTTCGAACGACATCATTTGTTCGATGGCGTTGAGCTTGAGCTTTTCGAGCTTGGGTTGACGCTTGGCCTTGTAGTCGAATTCGCCGCTGATGGCGCCCTTGATCAGGTTCAGCGCGGCTTCGGCCAGTTTGTCCGGGGCAACCACCGCATCGACGGCACCGACTTTCAGCGCGTCTTCAGCACGGTTTTCCTTGCCGGCGGCAATCCATTCGATGGCGTTGTCGGCACCGATCAGGCGCGGCAGGCGCACGGTGCCGCCAAAGCCCGGGTAGATGCCCAGCTTGACTTCAGGCAGACCGATCTTGGCGGTAGCGGACATGACACGAAAGTCTGCCGCCAGGCACATTTCCAGGCCGCCGCCCAGGGCGATACCGTTGATCGCAGCAACGGTGGGTACGTTGAGGTCTTCGAAATCGCTGAAAATCTTGTTGGCTTCGAGGTTGCCAGCCACCAGCTCGGCATCGGGCAGCTTGAAGTTGTCGACGAATTCGGTGATGTCAGCGCCGACGATGAACACGTCCTTGCCGCTGGAGACGATCACGCCCTTGACCGAAGCATCTGCTTTGATGGTGTCTACGGCCTGACGCAGTTCGTTCAGGGTTAGACGGTTGAACTTGTTGACGGACTCACCCTTGAGGTCGAATTTCAATTCGACGATGCCACTTTCAAGAGCCTTAACCGTGATGGCTTTACCTTCGTAAATCATCAACTGATCTCCACGATATGGAAGCTGAACAGTACACACCGGACGCTGGCCTCTGGTTGGACATTGACAACTGCATCAATGCTCACGCCAATCCGCCAGGCACACCCGCCAGTGCGATAGTCGGGGTTATGTCAGAGTCGCCTGTAGGACAAACGCTCAATTCATACGCCCGTTTGATTTGGGTACGCCACCTTCATCCAATTCCGAGCAATTGTCAATCGCTCCAAAGGCTAGGAAAAATGCGACTTTCCAGTCATTTCAGAACCTCGGCCACCCGCTCGCTACCCGTCAATATTGGAATATTCACAGGATCAATAATAGAAAAGTCGTCGGAAAAGGCTGTACGCAATGGGATATGCGGCTAGGCTAGCTGCAACCCAAATGCCTCAAATGAATTTACCGGCCTGCCTGGCCAACTCCAGCCCGATGATATGTCGGGCTTTTTATTGCCTGTTTTGTAGGAGCGCGCGGCGTCAGGCCAATGCCTTGAGCAGCGCATCAATATCCTTCAACACGCTCGCCTCGCCCTTCTCGCCCCAATACAAGGCGATCATTTGCTTGTCGGCCTCGATCTTGTACACGTTGGCCGGCAGCGTCGAAAAATACGGCAACAACCTTTCATCCACGCAGACCTCGCGCCATTGATTGACCCACACCCCCGGCTCCAACTGCCAGTAACTCCAGAGGGCCGGCGTGCTGCCGCGTCGTGGCCGGCAATACTGCGCGCAGGGGCTCGGCGGCTCTTGCTTGAGCCAGTGTGGCCACTCCTGGGGCGCCAGCTGCATGGCCAGCCCGATGCGGCGCGCCTCCATGCGCAGGGCCATGCGCCCGCTCTGATGGCGCGACGGGCGCAGCCATGCCAGAGGGCTCAGGACCACCACAAGGATTGACACCACTATCCAGACCGTCATATGTGTACTCCCGAATTTCTAGATGAGCGGATTTGACCTGAAGCAACCGCATCCGCTTGAAAGCAGCCATACTGAATTTATTGCAGTCCCCTGGAGGAACGCCCCATGCCCTACGAACATATTCTGGTCGCCGTCGACCTGACCGAAGAGTGCGATCCAGTGATCAAGCGCGCGCAGGAATCTGCATTGGCCAATGGCGCCATACTGTCGTTGGTGCATATCGTCGAGCCCATGGCCATGGCCTTTGGCGGTGACGTGCCGATGGACCTTTCCCAGTTGCAGCAACAACAATTTGACCAGGCCAAGGAGCGCCTGGATCGTTTGATTCTCAAATACCCGCACCTGAAAAAGGAAGACTGCCACCTGACATACGGCCAACCGCGCCAGGAAATCCACCACTTGGCCAAGGAAAAGGCTTGCGACTTGATCGTGGTGGGTAGCCATGGTCGTCACGGTTTGGCGTTGTTGCTGGGTTCTACTGCCAATGATGTACTGCATGGTGCGCCGTGCGATGTATTGGCGGTGAAGCTGGTCAAATCCTCTTAAGCCCTATGAGGACCAAATGTGGGAGGGGGCTTGCCCCCGATAGCAGTCTGTCAGTTTATACATCTGGTGACTGATACACCGCTATCGGGAGCAAGCCCCCTCCCACATGTTGACCGCATTTCATATAAAAAAGCCCGGCGCTCATAAAAGAGCGCCGGGCTTTTTTCATTGCGCGACGGTCACTCAGCCATCCAGCTCGGCCCAACGCTCAACCAGCACTTCCAGCTCCTGATTCAGTTTCTCCAGGGAAGCGATAACCTCGGCAGTCTCTGCCGCCGGACGCTGGTAGAAACCCGCGTCAGCCATTTGTGCTTCCACCGCGGCGATCTGTTGTTCCTTGGCGTCGATATCGCCCGGCAACGCTTCCAGCTCGCGCTGCAGCTTGTAGCTGAGTTTTTTCTTCGCAGAGGGTGCAGCTTCCGGTGCCGGGGCAGCAGCGGCCACGGGCGCGACGACTGCGGAGGTCAAGTCGGCCTTGCCGGACTTGCTCTCGGTTACGCCCAGCAGGCGCGGCGAGCCGCCCTGGCGCAGCCAGTCCTGATAACCACCGACGTACTCGCGCACCTTGCCTTCGCCTTCGAAGACCAGGGTACTGGTGACCACGTTGTCGAGGAATGCCCGGTCGTGGCTGACCATCAGTACGGTGCCGTTGAAGGTCAGCAAGACCTCTTCCAGCAGTTCGAGGGTTTCCACGTCGAGGTCGTTGGTCGGTTCATCGAGCACCAGCAGGTTCGCCGGTTTGCTGAACAGCTTGGCCAGCAGCAGGCGCGCACGCTCGCCACCGGACAAGGCTTTCACCGGTGTACGCGCACGTTGCGGGCTGAACAGGAAGTCGCCCAGATAGCTGAGTACGTGGCGGCTCTGGCCGTCGATGTCGATAAAGTCGCGGCCTTCGGCAACGTTGTCGATCACGGTTTTTTCCAGGTCCAACTGGTGGCGCAGCTGATCGAAGTAGGCCACGTCGATGCGAGTGCCCTCTTCCACCGTGCCGTTGGTCGGCTGCAGACCGCCGAGCATCAGCTTGAGCAAGGTAGTCTTGCCGGTACCGTTGGCGCCCAGCAGGCCGATACGGTCACCGCGCGCCAGGACCATGGAGAAGTCCTTGATCAGGAACGGGCCGTCCGGATGATGGAAGCTGACGTTCTCCAGCACCATTACCTGCTTGCCCGACTTGTCGGCGGTATCGAGCTGGATATTGGCCTTGCCGGTGCGTTCACGCCGTTCGCTGCGCTCAACCCGCAGCGCTTTCAACGCACGCACGCGGCCTTCGTTACGGGTGCGGCGCGCCTTGATACCCTGGCGGATCCAGACTTCTTCCTGGGCCAGCTTCTTGTCGAACAGGGCGTTGGCGGTCTCTTCAGCCGAGAGTGCAGCTTCCTTGTGCACCAGGAAGCTGGCGTAGTCGCCGTTCCAGTCGATCAGGCCACCGCGGTCCAGTTCCAGGATGCGCGTAGCCAGGTTCTGCAGGAAGGACCGGTCGTGCGTGATGAACAGCACGGCGCCCTGGAAATCCTTGAGGGCTTCTTCGAGCCAGGCGATAGCGCCGATGTCCAGGTGGTTGGTCGGTTCGTCGAGCAGCAGCAGATCCGGCTCGGACACCAACGCCTGGGCCAGCAGCACGCGCCGACGCCAGCCGCCGGACAATTGGGCGAGGGTCTTGTCGGCGGGCAATTGCAGTCGGCTCAGGGTGCTGTCCACCAGTTGCTGCAGGCGCCAGCCGTCACGGGCTTCGAGGTCTTGCTGGACGTGCATCAGCTTGTCCAGGTCGGCTTCGGTGACGCAGTTCTGCGCCAGGTGATGGTATTGCGCAAGCAATTCGCCAACGCCGTCCAGGCCTTCGGCAACCACGTCGAACACTGTCCGCTCGTCGGCTACCGGCAATTCCTGCGGCAATTCGCCGATCTTGAGGCCTGGGGCACGCCAGACAGAGCCTTCATCGGGCTTCTGGTCGCCTTTTACCAGCTTCATCATGCTGGACTTGCCGGTGCCGTTGCGGCCGATGATGCACACCCGCTCACCACGGGCGATCTGCCAGGACACCTTGTCCAACAACGGCATAGCGCCGAAAGCAAGGGACACATCGCTGAATTTGAGCAGGGTCATACACTTCTCCAAAAACTGGGCGCGCATTCTACCTGAGTTGAGGGTGGGATGCGGCCAGCATTTTCGCTGCCGACACGTTCAGCAGGACATTTGCCGCGAACTTGAACCAACCGGCCGGCAAAGCTTTCGCCGGCCGCTGGCAAAAGGCTAAGCTAGGGGCAATCAGTGTCGGCGGTGCCGGTGCTAGTCGTGATTTCTCTGCACGGACGTCTCATGCGCAGTCGCCTTTTCAACTTTTTATCCTGCCTGCTTCTCTCCGCCACCGCCGTTCAATCTGCCCAGGCCGTGGACCTCACCACCCAACGTCAATATTACGATGAAGCCAAACGCGCCCTGGCCAAGGGTGACAGCGGCCCGTACATGCAATACAGCCAGGCCTTGGCCGACTACCCGCTGACGCCGTACCTGGCCTATGACGAACTGACCGCGCGTCTTAAAACCGCGAGCAACCAGGAAATCGAACAGTTCCTCGCCAAAAATGGCGACCTGCCCCAGGCCAACTGGATGAAGCTGCGCTGGTTACGCTGGCTGGCCGAACGGGGTGACTGGCAGACCTTTGAAAAGTACTACGATGCCAAGCTCAATTTCGTCGAGCTGGACTGCCTGCACGGCCAGTTCCAACTGACCCACAACCTCAAGGCCGAAGGCTACAAGACCACCGAAAAGTTGTGGATGACCGGTAAAACCCAACCGGCGGCCTGTGATGCGACCTTTGGCCAGTGGGCAGCAGACGGACAGTTGACCGAACAAAAAATCTGGGACCGCGCCAAGCTCGCCGCCGAAGCGCGCAACTACGCGCTGGCCAACAGCCTGGTGAAAACCCTGCCAACGCTCGGCGCACAAGGCCGCCTGATGATCGACGTGGCGCAAAAGCCCGATATGCTCAGCGACCCGTCGCGCTTTCTGCCGGCCACCGAGGCCATGTCTGACGCCGTAGGCCTGGGCCTGCGTCGCCTCGCACGCCAGGACCCGGACAAGGCCATGGCCCTGCTGGACGGCTACGCCAGCAGCATGCACTTCTCCCGTGACGAAAAAGTCTCGATCGCCCGGGAAATCGGCCTGACCCTGGCACGCCGGTACGATCCTCGCGCCTTGGACGTGATGACCAAGTACGATCCGGAGCTGCGCGACAACACCGTCTCCGAGTGGCGCCTGCGCCTGCTGTTGCGCCTGGCGCGCTGGGAAGATGCGTACCAGTTGACCCGCAAGCTGCCGCAGGATCTGGCCACCACCAACCGCTGGCGCTACTGGCAGGCACGCAGCCTGGAATTGGCCGAACCGAAAAACCCGCAGGCGTTGGTGCTGTATAAAAACGTGGCCAAGGAGCGCGATTTCTACGGCTTCCTCGCCGCGGACCGTTCCAAGACCCCTTACCAACTGAACAACAAGCCGCTGGTGATGAGCCAGGCGCTGGTCAATAAAGTGCGCAATACCCCAGGCGTGCGCCGGGCCCTGGAGTTCTATGCCCGTGGCCAGATCGTCGATGGCCGTCGCGAGTGGTACCACGTCAGCCGTCACTTCAACCGTGACGAGATGGTCGCGCAGGCGAAGCTGGCCTACGACATGAAGTGGTACTTCCCGGCGATCCGCACGATCAGCCAGGCGCAGTATTGGGACGACCTGGACATCCGCTTCCCGATGGCCCACCGCGACACCCTGGTGCGCGAAGCCAAGGTGCGCGGCCTGCATTCAAGCTGGGTGTTCGCGATTACCCGCCAGGAAAGCGCCTTCATGGACGACGCCCGCTCCGGCGTCGGCGCCAGCGGCTTGATGCAGCTGATGCCCGGTACGGCCAAGGAAACCGCGCGCAAGTTCAGCATTCCCCTGGCCTCCCCGGCCCAGGTACTGGACCCGGACAAAAACATCCAGCTCGGCGCCGCCTACCTGAGCCAGGTGCACAGCCAATTCAACGGCAATCGCGTGCTCGCCTCCGCCGCCTACAACGCCGGCCCCGGCCGCGTGCGTCAATGGCTACGCGGTGCGGATCACCTGAGTTTCGACGTGTGGGTGGAAAGCATCCCGTTCGACGAGACCCGTCAGTATGTGCAGAACGTGCTGTCTTATTCGGTGATCTACGGGCAGAAGCTCAACTCACCGCAGCCGTTGGTGGATTGGCATGAGCGGTATTTTGATGATCAGTAAGGGAGGGAGCTTCAAGCGCTAAGTTTGAAGCGACAAGAAAATGCCCGCGCTATGCGGGCATTTTTTTTTATGAAGTTGTTACACCGCCTCGGCCAACGCCAGATTCAGGGCTTGCAACATGAACTCTACAAAAGGTGTCGCTTCTGCCTGCTGATCCGCCGCCGAAAGCGCCGCATAGTAGGCATCCTGCTGATCCCGGATGACTGCTTCCACTGGCAGGTAAGCCAGCACCGGGCGCCACTGGCTGAGTATCAACGTTTGCCAGAGCCGCCCCATGCGCCCATTACCGTCTGCAAATGGATGGATGAACTCGAATTCATAATGGAATACGCAACTGGCGATCAAAGGGTGCCAATCTGAAACTGACTGCCATTGCAGCAAGTCATCAATGAGGTGCGCCACGCGGCTCGCAGGCGGCGCCATATGCACCAGTTGTTCGCCACGATAAATGCCGACGCCTGATTGGCGAAGCCGTCCGGCATCGTCTATCAGTCCGAACATCAGCAGTTCGTGGGCTTTCAGCAGGTCGGCACGATCGCTCGGCGTCCATTGCGGCATCGCCTCATAGGCTGCAAACGCGTTGCGCACTTCCTGGATTTCCCGTGGCAGTCCCAATACCCGCTTCCCCTCCAGGACAGCGGTGACCTGCTCGATGCTGAGCGTATTGTTCTCGATGGCGAGCGAAGCCTGAATAGTACGAATCCTGTTATCGCGCCTCAACTGAGGCGTCTGGCGGCTATCGTCACCGACTGAGAGCTGGCCGATTTGCTCACTGATATCGGCCACCAGGGCCAGCATCTTTGTCGTCAGCGTCAACGGAGGTTGATAACGGCTCATATCCTCATCCAGATCATTATCGAAAAACCACATGATGCCCTAAGGCGTAGCCATACCGCAGCTTCATTGCACTTCCATACCCTCACTGAACTGCAACGCCGCCAACCGCGCATACAGCGGATTGCTCGCAATCAACTGCTGATGCGTGCCCACGGCTACCAGCTTGCCCTGGTCCATCACCGCGATCCGGTCGGCGTTCTTCACCGTGGCCAGGCGGTGCGCAATCACCAGGGTGGTGCGGCCCTGCATCAATTGCGGCAGGGCTTGTTGGATCAGGTGTTCGCTCTGGGCATCGAGGGCGCTGGTGGCTTCGTCCAGCAGCAGGATGGGTGCGTCTACCAGCAACGCGCGGGCGATGGCCAGGCGTTGCCGCTGCCCCCCGGAGAGGCCCAGGCCACCGTCGCCGAGGTGGGTCTGGTAGCCATCGGGCATTTGCAGGATGAAGTCATGGGCATGGGCGATGCGGGCTGCGGCTTCGACCTGCTCGCGGGTGGCCGTCGGGTTACCGTAGCGGATGTTGTCTTCGATGCTGCCAAAAAACAGCGCCGGGCTCTGGGATACCAGCGCGAAGTGGCGGCGCAGGTCCAGCGGGTCGAGTGCGGTCAGCGGCTGCCCTTCGAGCAGGATGCGGCCGTGCTGGGGGTCGTAGAAGCGCAGCAGCAAGTCGAAGAGCGTCGATTTGCCTGC
Source organism: Pseudomonas sp. R4-39-08 (assembly GCF_003852275.1). Classification (NCBI taxonomy): domain Bacteria; kingdom Pseudomonadati; phylum Pseudomonadota; class Gammaproteobacteria; order Pseudomonadales; family Pseudomonadaceae; genus Pseudomonas; species Pseudomonas sp. R4-39-08. Next base: position 1,619,299 of record NZ_CP027733.1, on the reverse strand, counting down.
GCCGGAAGGCCCCACCAAGGCCAGGGTTTCGCCAGGGTTGACGCTCAGGTTCAGGCCGTCGATGGCGTAGCTGTCTGGCCGTGACGGGTAGGAAAAGCGCAGGTCCTGCAGCTCCATGCGCCCGCTGACCCGTTCCGGCAGCCGTAGGCCACCGCTGGCCGGCGCCTGGATGTCGTTGCTCGACTGCAACAGTTCGCCAATCCGCTCCGCCGCACCGGCGGCCCGCTGCAGCTCGCCAAGCACTTCACTCAAGGTGCCGACAGCGCTGCCGACGATCAGGCTGTAGAACACGAACGCCGCCAGCTCACCGCCGGAAATGCGCCCGCTGATCACGTCCATCCCGCCGACCCACAACATCACGCCCACGGCACCGAGCACCAGCATGATCACCAGGGTAATCAGCCAGGAACGTTGCAGGATGCGTTTGCGGGCAGTGGTGAACGCTTCTTCCACGGTGAGGGCGAAACGCTGTTCGTCCTGCACCTGGTGGTTATAGGCCTGCACGGTCTTGATCTGGCCCAGGGTCTCGGACACATAGCTGCCGACATCGGCGATGCGGTCCTGGCTCTGCCGCGACAGGCTGCGCACACGTCGGCCAAAGATCAGGATCGGCGCCAGCACCAAGGGCAACGCCACCACGACAATGCTGGTGAGCTTGGGGTTGGTGATGAACAACAACACGATACCGCCGATGACCATCAGGGCATTGCGCAGGAACAGCGACAGCGATGAGCCGATCACCGATTGCAGCAGCGTGGTGTCGGTGGTCAGGCGTGACTGGATTTCCGAGCTGCGGTTGTTCTCGTAAAAGCCCGGATGCAGATAGATCAGGTGGTTGAACACCTGCCGGCGAATATCCGCCACCACCCGCTCGCCGATCCACGACACCAGGTAAAAGCGCGTGAACGTGCCCACCGCCAGGCCCACTACCAGCACCATGAACAGCGCGATGGACTGGTTGAGCAGGTGCGGTGACTGGGTCATGAAACCCTGGTCGACCAGCAGGCGGATACCCTGCCCCATGGACAAGGTGATGCCAGCGGTAACGATCAGCGCCAGCAGGGCACCCAGCGCCTGCCAGCGGTAGGGCGCAATGAAGCGGCTGGCCAGGCGAATCGCGCGGCGTTGTCGGACTGAGAACATTTAGGGCTTCACCAATGAGGAGACTATTGATCAACATTGGGGGAACTTGGGCAAATAGCAATGAGTCAGGTTAATTATGCCCGCCGATGCAAGCCCCTAGAGGCTATCGGTCTAAGACTGATCTGGAAATATGTGCCGGTTTCTGGTGGACTGAGTGTTCGAACCGATGATCGTGTAAGGAGTTGTAATAGCTCGGTCACGCGGGGGAATTAAAATAGGTACACAACCTGATGAGGAGACAGGCCATGACCTTGCAAAACAGCAGCGATGCCAAAATTGAAGTGATCCGCCAACCGCAGGAGCTGCCTTGCTCGTACATCGATGCCAAGGGCCGCGAAGTGCAGATTACCGAAGAAATGATCCAGCAAGCCTGCAGCGAACTGGAACAGCGCCTGGTCAAGCCTGCACAGCAAGGCTGAAGCGCCGACGCTCTTGCAAACCCGGCCCAGGTGGCCGGGTTTTTTATTGGGTGTTTAAACGCAGACCGCGCCCAGTGCGGTCACGATGTTCGATAACACGGCCGACTCACCGTTGATGCGCACCTTCAAGCCGTCAATCTCACGACGCTCCGGGTAATGCTTGCGCAACAGGTCGAATGCCTTGCGCTGCTCTTCTACCGTTCCTACAAGGCTACGACGCAAATCCGCATCGTCCCGGCGCGGGTCGTACACACTGCGGCACAAGGTCGCCAGCGCCCAGGCCGGGTCGGTCGACGCGTTCAAGTGCACCTCGGCCAGCCACGGTTGCGGCAGCAGGTCGCGCAAATGAATGCTCGGTTCCTGGCCCAGGTGCGCACAGAACGCCTGGTAGATCTGCGCCGTGCCGCGCTGCTTGCCGTCGAGGCTGTAGCCGGCGATATGCGGCGTGGCCAGCACGCACAGGTCAGCCAGGTCGGCATCCACCTGCGGCTCGCCTTCCCACACGTCCAGCACGGCTTGCAGGTCTTCGCGCTCCAGCAACACGTCGCGCAGCGCAGCGTTGTCCACCACCGCGCCTCGGCTGGCGTTGATCAGCCAGGTGCCGGGCTTGAGCTGCGCAAGGCGCTGGCGATCGAACAGATGCCAGGTGGAGCCATTGCCGGACTTGGTCAGCGGCGTGTGCAAGCTGATGACATCGCATTGCTCGATGATCTGCTGCAGGCTCACGTAATCAGCGTCTTCGGCGATCTGCCGTGGCGGATCACACACCAGCACGTTCCAGCCCAGGCCCTTGAGCACCTGGACCAGCCGCCCGCCGACCTCGCCGGCGCCAACGATGCCATAGGTGCGTCGGCTGAGGTCGGCGCCTTCGATTTCGGCCAGGGTCTGCAAGCTGCCCAGCACATAATCCACTACGCCCCGGGCATTACAGCCGGGTGCGCTGGACCACTGGATACCAGCCTGCCGGAAGTAATCGAGGTCCAGATGATCGGTGCCGATGGTGCAGGTGCCGACAAACCCCACCTTGGTGCCCTCGAGCAAGGCCCGGTTGACGTTGGTCACCGAGCGTACCAGCAGCACATCGGCCTGCTCGACCGTGGCGCGGTCAATGGAACGGCCGGGCACGCGGCGAATCTCGCCAAACCCCTGGAAGAATGCATCGAGCAGCGGAATATTTTCGTCGGCAACAATCAGCATGGCAGGCTCCTTTGGCGGATCAGCAGTGTACAGGCTTGCAGGGGTCCCATGTGCGAGGGGGCTTGCTCCCGATGGCGGTGGGTCAGTTGATGCATCTGTGACTGAGCCATTGCTATCGGGGCCAAGCCCCCTCCCACAGGGATTGGTGTGTTTAGTCGATCGTTTACAAATCCCCAACACAGGTTTTTTCCTGACCGTTGCGTCAAAGCGTAGAATCCGCCGTCCTTGCGACTGCCTTTTTTTTATTGGACACCTGTACGTGAACACTGCCACCGCTACCCTCACCCGCCCCGCCCGCATCAGCCGGGAAGTGCGCGACCTGCTGACGCTGGCCCTGCCGATTATCATCGGCCAACTGGCAACCACCGCGATGAGCTTTGTCGATGCGGTGATGGCCGGACGTGTCAGCCCCCAGGACCTGGCGGCGGTTGGCCTGGGTAACTCGATCTGGATCCCGGTCTACCTGTTGATGACTGGCACTCTGCTGGCTACCACGCCGAAAGTCGCGCAGCGCTACGGCGCAGGCAAGTACAGCGAAATCGGGCCATTGGTGCGCCAGTCTCTGTGGCTGGCCGTGGTGGTCGGCATCGCGGGTGCGCTGCTGTTGCTGTGCGCCGAGCCGGTGTTGCATGCGATGAAGGTCGAGCCGGCCCTGATCGAGCCGTCCATGGGCTACCTGCATGGCATCGCCGCCGGCATGCCGGCCATTGCGCTGTATTACGTGTTTCGCTGCTTCAGCGACGGCATGGGCCGTACGCGGCCGAGCATGGTCATGGGCTTGTGCGGGTTGGCACTGAACATTCCGCTGAACTACATCTTCATCTACGGCCATCTCGGCCTGCCGGCCATGGGCGGCGTAGGCTGCGGCTGGGCCACGGCGATTGCGATGTGGGTGATGATGCTCGGCTTGGCCGGCTGGACCCGCTGGGGCCCGGCCTACCAGAGCAGCGAATTGTTCAAGCGCTTCGACTGGCCACAATGGGCGGTGATCAAGCGTGTATTAGGGATTGGCCTGCCGATTGGCGTGGCGATCTTTGCCGAGTCGAGCATCTTCGCGGTGATCGCCCTGCTGCTGGGCAGCCTGGGGGCTACCGTGGTGTCCGGCCATCAGATCGCGCTGAATGTCAGTTCCCTGGTGTTCATGATCCCCTACTCCCTGAGCATGGCCGTCACCGTGCGCGTCGGCCAGGCCCTGGGCCGTGGCGAGCCGCGTGAAGCCCGCTTCGCCGCCGGGGTTGGCATGGGCACCGCGCTGGCCTATGCCTGCCTGTCCTGCAGCCTGATGCTGGTGTTTCGCGAGCAGATTGCGGCGATCTACACCCCCGACCCGGTGGTCATTCACCTGGCATCGATGCTGATCGTGTTCTCGGCGTTGTTCCAGTTTTCCGACTCGATCCAGGTGACCGCCGCCGGCGCGCTGCGCGGCTATCAAGACACCCGGGTCACTATGCTGCTGACCCTGTTCGCCTACTGGGGCGTGGGCTTGCCGGTGGGGTATGCCCTGGGGCTGACCGACTGGCTGGGCGAACCCAGCGGCCCAAGCGGCTTGTGGCAAGGCCTGATCGTCGGGCTGAGCTGCGCGGCAGGCATGTTGCTGGTACGCCTGGCGCGCAGTGCACGCCGGCGTATCCACGCTGACAAGGCGCTCACGCGCGCCCTGTAGGAGCGAGCTTGCTCGCGAAAAACCTGAGAGCGCCGCGTTAAACCAGAAGCGCTGCTTGATCGTTAGCGTTTTTCGCGAGCAAGCTCGCTCCTACAAGGGTTCGGCGGTCAATCGGCTTTCTTGCGGATCCAGTAAAGGTACGTGCCGGCGTCTTCCTGTTGACTGACAAGTTCATGCTCAAGGAACACGCAGAATTTGGGAATATCGCGGCGGGTCGACGGGTCGGTCGCGATCACCTTGAGCAGGCCGCCCGCAGGCAGGTCGCGGATGTGCTGGTGCAGCATCATCACCGGCTCCGGGCAATTGAGGCCGGTGGCGTCGAGGGTGCCATCGACGGGTAAATCAACGCTCATAGTTCACTCCTGACAGTGAGATCAGTGCTTTCTCGATTTCTTGACGTCCACCAGCCGGCGTAGATGGCAGGTGACTTCTTCGCGGTCGTGGTACAGCTGCTTGCAGCCGATCTCCACCCGAATGCCGCGTGCCTTGAAGCCATCCTCGATCCGCTCCAGCAGACGCTTCACTTCGGCATACCGCTGCTTCATCGGCAGCTTGAGGTTGACCACCGCCTCGCGGCAATACCCCTCGCCGATCCAGGTTTCCAGCAATGCCGCGTTGCGCGCCGGCTTCTCGACAATATCGCAGACCATCCAGTCCACCGGCTGCTTGGGCACGAAGGTAAAGCCGTCGGCCATCAAATGCTGCACCAGGCCGGTGTCCATCAGGCTTTCGGCCATGGGGCCGTTGTCAATGGCGGTCACCAGCATGCCCCGGTTGACCAGCTGCCACGTCCAGCCGCCGGGGGCCGCACCGAGGTCGACACCGGTCATGTCGCCATGCAGGCGCTCGTCCCACTGCTCGCGAGGAATAAAGTGGTGCCACGCCTCTTCCAGCTTCAAGGTCGAGCGGCTTGGGGCTTCACGCGGGAACTTCAAACGCGGGATACCCATGGGCCACATCGCTGAATTGTTCGATTCGGCCAGGCCCATGAACACTTCGCGGCCGCTCTTGAACGTCAGCAGCAGGCGCGGCTTGCTCGGGTCGTCCATCAGCCTGCCGGCGTTGAGCAAGGCTTTGCGCAGGTGAACCTCGAATTTCTTGCAGAAGTTCGACAGTTCCTTACCGTCGTTGGTATCGACCATCTCCAGCCACAGGCTGCCGCACACCGGGAATTCGCGCAGGTGGGCGAGGATCACGCTGATGCGGTCGGTTTCCGGCAGGTCGATGAACACCCCGCGCGCCCATTGCCTGGGGAAGATCAGCTCGGCGAAGCGCTGGCCGTGCATCAGGCGTTGCGCGCCGTCTTCTTCAGTGCAGACAAATTCGGCGCAAGCGCTGCCGGTCTTGGCCTTGGCGTAGCCGGAAACGTTCAGGCGCGCGGCATGTTCCGCGATCTCGGAACAGACCTCGCCTTCAAAACCCGGGCGGCAGTGCATAAAAAGGGTGTTCAATTGAATCTCCTGGCAACTGGATTGCTCTATCGCAATACCTGTCATGAAAACGCGCGCATGATAGCCGAGTTCGGAACCTTGGACTTGAGCATAGAGTCCAGTTATTAGCCTGCTAATGAAAATCGCGCTAAGTTGAACGCTCTGTTCGTCCCGTCAGGTCCGTGGCCGTGCGGATCAAAAGGAGTCATGTAATGTCATCCCTTGATAGCCTGAGAACCCTTAAAACCCTGCAAATAGACAGCAAGACCTACCACTACTTCAGCCTGCCCGAAGCCGCCAAGAGCCTGGGTGACCTGGACAAGCTGCCGATGTCGCTCAAAGTGCTGCTGGAAAACCTGCTGCGCTGGGAAGACGCCAAGACCGTCACCGGCACCGACCTCAAGGCCATCGCCGCCTGGCTCAAGGAACGCCGGTCCGACCGTGAGATCCAATACCGCCCCGCCCGCGTGCTGATGCAGGACTTCACCGGCGTGCCCGCCGTGGTCGACCTGGCCGCCATGCGCGCCGCCGTGGCCAAGGCCGGGGGCGACCCGCAGCGCATCAACCCGCTGTCGCCGGTCGACCTGGTGATCGACCACTCGGTAATGGTCGACAAATTCGGCAACGCCGACGCCTTTGAGCAAAACGTCGACATCGAAATGCAGCGCAACGGCGAACGTTACGCCTTCCTGCGCTGGGGCCAGAGCGCCTTTGACAACTTCAGCGTGGTGCCGCCGGGCACCGGCATCTGCCACCAGGTCAACCTGGAATATCTCGGCCGCACCGTGTGGACCAAAGATGAAGACGGCCGCACCTACGCCTTCCCCGATACCCTGGTGGGTACCGATTCCCACACCACCATGATCAACGGCCTCGGCGTGCTCGGCTGGGGCGTGGGCGGGATCGAAGCGGAAGCGGCGATGCTCGGCCAGCCGGTGTCTATGCTGATCCCGGAAGTGATCGGCTTCAAGCTCACCGGCAAATTGAAAGAAGGCATCACCGCCACCGACCTGGTGCTGACGGTGACCCAGATGCTGCGCAAAAAAGGCGTGGTCGGTAAGTTCGTCGAATTCTATGGCGACGGCCTGGCCGATCTGCCCCTGGCCGACCGCGCCACCATTGCCAACATGGCGCCTGAGTACGGCGCTACCTGCGGCTTTTTCCCGGTCGACGAGGTGACGCTGGACTACCTGCGCCTGTCCGGTCGCCCGGCGGAAACTGTCAAGCTGGTCGAGGCCTACACCAAGGCCCAGGGCCTGTGGCGCAACGCCGGCCAGGAGCCGATCTTCACCGACACTCTGGCCCTGGACATGGGCAGCGTCGAAGCCAGCCTTGCCGGGCCGAAACGCCCGCAGGACCGTGTCGCCCTGCCAAACGTGGGCCAGGCGTTCAGTGATTTCCTCGACCTGCAATTCAAACCCACCAGCAAGGAAGAAGGCCGCCTGGAAAGCGAAGGCGGTGGCGGCGTCGCCGTGGGCAATGCCGACCTGGTGGGCGAAGCCGATTACGAATACGAAGGCACCACCTATCGCCTGAAAAACGGTGCCGTGGTCATCGCAGCCATCACCTCCTGCACCAACACCTCCAACCCCAGCGTGATGATGGCGGCCGGGCTGGTGGCGAAGAAGGCCGTGGAAAAAGGCCTGACGCGCAAGCCATGGGTCAAGACCTCCCTGGCGCCGGGTTCGAAAGTGGTTACCGACTATTACAAGGCGGCCGGCCTCACCCACTACCTGGACACACTCGGTTTCGACCTGGTGGGCTACGGCTGCACAACCTGCATCGGCAACTCCGGGCCGCTGCCCGAGCCGATTGAAAAAGCCATCCAGCAAGCCGACCTCACCGTCGCCTCAGTGTTGTCCGGCAACCGCAACTTCGAGGGCCGCGTGCACCCACTGGTGAAAACCAACTGGCTGGCCTCGCCGCCCCTGGTGGTGGCCTACGCGTTGGCGGGTACGGTGCGTATCGACATCAGCAGCGAGCCCCTGGGTAATGACCAGCAGGGCAACCCGGTGTACCTCAAGGACATCTGGCCCAGCAGCCAGGAGATCGCCGACGCGGTGGCCCAGGTCAGCACGGGCATGTTCCACAAGGAATACGCCGAAGTATTTGCCGGCGACGCACAGTGGCAAGCGATTGAGGTGCCGCAGGCGGCGACTTATGTGTGGCAGAAGGATTCCACCTATATCCAGCATCCGCCGTTCTTCGACGATATCGCCGGGCCGCTGCCGGTGATCGCAGACATCAAGGGCGCCAACGTGCTGGCCCTGCTCGGCGACTCGGTGACCACCGACCACATCTCCCCTGCCGGCAACATCAAGACCGACAGCCCGGCCGGCCACTACTTGCGCGAGCAAGGCGTGGAGCCACGGGACTTCAACTCCTACGGCTCACGCCGGGGCAACCATGAAGTGATGATGCGCGGCACCTTTGCCAATATCCGGATCCGCAACGAAATGCTCGGCGGCGAGGAAGGTGGCAATACGCTGTATATCCCGACCGGCGAGAGAATGGCGATCTACGATGCCGCGATGAAATACCAGGCATCGGGTACACCGCTGGTGGTAATCGCCGGCCAAGAGTACGGCACCGGCTCGAGCCGCGACTGGGCGGCAAAGGGCACCAACCTGCTGGGCGTCAAGGCGGTGATTGCTGAAAGCTTCGAACGAATCCACCGCTCCAACCTGGTGGGCATGGGCGTGCTGCCGTTGCAGTTCAAGCTGGACCAGAACCGCAAGTCGCTCCAGCTCACCGGCAAGGAGAAGATCGATATTCTCGGGCTGACGAATGCCGAGATCGAACCTCGGATGAACCTGACGTTAGTGATTACCCGGGAAGATGGCCGCAGCGAGAAGATCGAGGTGCTGTGCCGGATCGATACGCTTAACGAAGTGGAATACTTCAAGGCAGGCGGTATCTTGCATTACGTGCTGCGCCAGTTGATCGCCTCTTAAGCAACACTGCAAAACCAATGTGGGAGGGGGCTTGCTCCCGATGCCGGAGTGTCAGGTTAAACATCTTTACCTGATCCACCGCTATCGGGAGCAAGCCCCCTCCCACATTTTTGACCGCGCTCCGATCAGAACAACCACTTCCACAGCAATACCAGCACAACCACCGCCAACACCGGCCGCGCAATGCGGTAGGCCTTGGGATGCTTGCGCTTCCACTGCTTGACCTGGCCGCTGAACTTGTCACTGAAGGTCTTGCTCCAGGCATACGCCTGGTTGATCCCACCCACGCGCTCGTCGTCGAGGTTCTGCGGCGCGGTGGCACGCCCCAGCTGCTTGCTGACCCAGCGGTTGACGCGGGTCATCAGGCGGTTGCTCAACGGGCGTTCGATGTCGCAGAACAGGATCACACGGGTTTGATCGGTTTCGTTCTTGACCCAGTGCACATAGGTTTCGTCGAACATCACATCTTCGCCGTCGCGCCAGGCGTAGACCTGGCCGTCGACGAAGATGCGGCAGTCGTCGGAGTTCGGCGTGGACAGCCCCAGGTGATAGCGCAGGGAGCCGGCGAACGGGTCGCGGTGCGGGTTCAGATGGCTGCCGCCCGGCAACAGCGCAAACATTGCGCCCTTGACGTTGGGGATACTGCTGACCAGCGCCACGGTTTTCGGGCACAAGGCCTCGGCCGATGGCAGGGGTTTGTCGTACCACTTGAGGTAGAAGCGCTTCCAGCCTTTCTTGAAGAACGAGCCGAAACCGGCATCGTTGTTCTTTTCGGCGGCGCGGATGTAGCCCTCGTCGAACAGGTGCATGGCCTCTTCGCGGATCACTTCCCAGTTGTCCTTGAGCACGTCCAGTTCCGGGAACTTGCTGCGGTCCAGGTAGGGCTTGGACGGTACCGCGGAAAACAGGTACATCAATGCGTTATACGGGGCGAACAGCGCCGAATGGTTGACGAACTGGCGCAGCATCGGCAAGCGGGCCTTGCCGCGCAGGTGCACGTACAGCGTGCTGCCGATAAACAGCAGCAACACCGACAGTTTGGCGGCCAAAGAAAAGGTCATGCAGCAACTCCTGGAAATAAGCGCCTGGCCAACAGCAGACGTAGCAGCCGGCCATGATAAACATTTGGGCCATTATGCAGAAGGCCTTGGCCAACCGGCTGACCTGAATCAACACCCCGTCGCCCTCTGGTGTAGGCGCTCAAGCCTGGTTTTCCTGCTCGGTAAACAAATCACTGAACAACATGCTCGACAGGTAGCGCTCACCGGAGTCCGGCAGGATCACCACGATGGTCTTGCCCTGCATTTCCGGCTTCTCGGCCAGGCGCACCGCCGCCGCCATGGCCGCGCCGCAGGAGATGCCGCACAAAATGCCTTCTTCCTGCATCAAGCGCAGGGCCATGGCCTTGGATTCTTCGTCGGTGACCAACTCCACGCGGTCGACCATCGACAAGTCGAGGTTTTTCGGCACAAAACCGGCGCCAATGCCCTGGATCTTGTGCGGGCTGGGCTTGATCTCTTCGCCGGCCAGCGCCTGGGTAATCACCGGCGACACGAGCGGCTCCACTGCCACTGACAGAATCGGCTTGCCCGCCGTGTGCTTGATATAGCGCGACACACCGGTGAGGGTGCCGCCCGTGCCCACGCCCGCCACTAGCACATCCACAGCGCCGTCGGTGTCGTTCCAGATTTCCGGGCCGGTGGTTTTCTCGTGGATGGCAGGGTTTGCCGGGTTTTCGAACTGGCCCGGCATAAAGTAGGCTCCAGGGTCGGCGGCGACAATTTCTGCGGCTTTTTCAATCGCGCCTTTCATGCCCTTGGCCGGTTCGGTCAGCACCAGCTCGGCGCCGAGGGCCTTGAGCACTTTACGACGCTCGATGCTCATGGACGCGGGCATGGTCAGCAACAGTTTGTAGCCGCGTGCCGCCGCCACGAACGCCAGGCCGATCCCGGTATTGCCGGAGGTGGGCTCGACAATGGTCATGCCCGGCTTGAGTTTGCCGCTGCTTTCCGCGTCCCAGATCATGTTGGCGCCAATGCGGCACTTCACCGAGTAGCCTGGGTTGCGCCCTTCGATCTTGGCCAGGATGGTGACCCCGCGCGGTGCGATGCGGTTGATCTGCACCAGGGGCGTATTACCGATGGAGTGCGCGTTGTCTGCAAAGATGCGGCTCATGACGGATCCTATTTGGCAATGTCCAGAAAGGTCCCAAGGGTATGCCTCGTGCCACTAGGCGTCCAGTCGGAGGAACGTTGCGCCCCTTGCAACAGTCCATCACCTACGAGCAAGGAGGACTGCCCCATGAAACGTCGTTACAGCTGGCCGCTCTGGACCCTCGCCGGGCTGGTGCTGGTACTGGTTGCCGTGCACATCGCGCTGCCTTACCTGGTGCGCAACTACCTGAATGAAAGGCTCGCCAATATGGGCGACTACCGTGGCGAAATTGCCGATGTGGACCTGGCTTTATGGCGCGGCGCCTACCGGATCAATGGTCTGCAGATCGTCAAGGTCGACGGCAAGGTACCGGTGCCGTTCATCAAGGCGCCGCTCATCGAGTTCGCAGTGAGCTGGCATTCGCTGTGGTACGACCATGCGGTGGTAGCCGAAGGGCATTTCGTACGGCCGGAGGTCAATTTCGTCGACGGTGGCGCCAACAAGCAGGCCTCCCAGACTGGTAAAGGCACCGACTGGCAGGAACAACTGCGCAAGCTGCTGCCGATCACCCTCAATGAAGTGCGCATCGAAGACGGCAAGATCTCGTTTCATAACTTCAGCTCCACGCCCAAGGTCAACCTCAATGCCACCGGGGTCAACGCCAGTTTCTACAACCTGACCAACGTGGTGGACGTCAAAGGCAAGCGCGATGCGCGCTTCGAGGGCAAGGCGCTGTTGCAAGGCCAGGCGCCTCTGGAAGCCAACGCCACCTTTGACCCACTGAGCGATTTCGAAGAGTTCGAATTCCGCTTGCGCGCCCGCGACCTGCAACTCAAGCGCATGAATGACTTTGCCTCGGCCTATGGCAAGTTCGACTTCAAGGCCGGCACCGGCGACGTGGTGATCGAAGCCCAGGCCGAAAAAGGCCAACTGAGCGGCTATATCAAGCCGCTGCTGCGCGATGTCGAGGTGTTCGACTGGCAGCAGGACGTGGAAAACAAAGACAAGAACATCTTCCGCTCGATCTGGGAGGCTGTGGTTGGCGCCAGCGAGACGGTGTTGAAGAACCAGCGCAAAAACCAGTTCGCCACCCGCGTTGAGCTGAGCGGCAGCGTGCATCAACAAAACGTCAGTGCGTTTTCCGCGGTGATCGCGATTCTGCGCAACGGGTTCATCCAGGCGTTCAACGCGCGCTATGAACAACCCAAGCCAACGGCGGAGTGAGCCTGACCGGCCATTCAGAGACTGAATAGCCCGTCTGCGTTCACAGTCGCCGGGGCTGCGCGGTATAGTCGGGCATTGATGAATTCGAGGAATGACCGATGAAGTTCGAAGGCACCCAGGCCTATGTGGCTACCGATGACCTGAAACTGGCCGTCAACGCCGCCATCACCCTGGAGCGGCCGCTGCTGGTCAAGGGCGAACCGGGCACCGGCAAGACCATGCTCGCCGAGCAATTGGCCGAGTCCTTTGGTGCCAGATTGATCACCTGGCACATCAAGTCCACCACCAAGGCCCACCAGGGCCTCTACGAGTACGACGCGGTCAGCCGCCTGCGCGACTCGCAACTGGGTGTGGACAAGGTGCACGACGTGCGCAACTACCTGAAAAAGGGCAAGCTCTGGGAAGCCTTCGAATCCGAGGAGCGGGTGATCCTGCTGATCGACGAAATCGACAAGGCCGACATCGAGTTCCCCAACGACCTGTTGCAGGAACTCGACAAGATGGAGTTCTACGTCTACGAAATCGACGAGACCATCAAGGCCAAGAAACGCCCGATCATCATCATTACCTCCAACAACGAAAAAGAGCTGCCGGACGCGTTCCTGCGCCGCTGCTTCTTCCATTACATCGCCTTCCCCGACCGCACCACCCTGCAAAAAATCGTCGACGTGCACTACCCGGACATCAAGAAAGACCTGGTCAGCGAAGCGCTGGATGTGTTCTTCGACGTGCGCAAGGTGCCCGGTTTGAAGAAAAAACCTTCCACCTCCGAGCTGGTGGACTGGCTCAAGCTGCTGATGGCCGACAATATCGGCGAAGCCGTGCTGCGCGAGCGCGACCCGACCAAGGCCATCCCGCCGCTGGCAGGCGCCTTGGTGAAGAACGAGCAGGACGTACAATTGCTGGAGCGTCTGGCGTTCATGAGCCGTCGCGGTAATCGCTGATGTTGCTCAACCTGTTCAATGAAATGCGGGCCGCCAAGGTGCCGGTGTCGGTGCGTGAACTGCTCGACCTGATCAACGCGCTGAAACAACGCGTGACCTTCGCCGACATGGACGAGTTCTACTACCTGGCGCGGGCGATCCTGGTCAAGGATGAACGGCATTTCGACAAGTTCGACCGGGCTTTTGGCGCCTACTTCAATGGCCTGGAAAAGCTCGACGATCACCTGCAGGCGCTGATCCCCGAAGAGTGGCTGCGCAAGGAGTTCGAGCGCTCGCTGAGCGATGAAGAGCGCGCGCAGATCCAGTCCCTCGGCGGCCTCGACAAGCTGATCGAGGAATTCAAGAAACGCCTGGAAGAACAGAAAGAACGCCACGCCGGCGGCAACAAATGGATCGGCACCGGCGGCACCAGCCCCTTCGGTTCCGGCGGCTACAACCCGGAAGGCATTCGTGTGGGCGATGCGGGCAAGCGCCAGGGCAAGGCGGTGAAGGTGTGGGACCAGCGCGAGTACAAGAACCTCGACGATCAGGTGGAACTGGGCACGCGCAACATCAAGATCGCCCTGCGCCGCCTGCGCAAATTCGCCCGCCAGGGTGCGGCGGAAGAGCTGGACATCGATGGCACCATCGACCACACCGCGCGCGACGCCGGGCTGTTGAATATCCAGATGCGCCCCGAACGACGCAACACTATCAAGCTGTTGCTGCTGTTCGATATCGGCGGCTCGATGGACGCCCATGTGAAGATCTGCGAAGAGCTGTTCTCTGCCTGCAAGACCGAGTTCAAGCACTTGGAGTACTTCTACTTTCATAACTTCGTGTACGAGTCTGTGTGGAAGAACAACCAGCGCCGCACCTCGGAGCGCACCTCCACTCAGGACCTTCTGCACAAGTACGGCGCGGACTACAAAGTGATCTTTATCGGCGATGCGTCCATGGCGCCCTATGAAATCACCCAGGCCGGCGGCAGCGTCGAACACTGGAACGAGGAGCCTGGGTATGTATGGATGCAGCGGTTCATGGCCAAGTACAAGAAGCTGATCTGGATAAACCCGTATCCCAAGGATACCTGGGGGTATACGGCGTCGACGGGGATCGTGCGCGAGTTGGTGGAGGACCAGATGTACCCGCTGACGTTGCGCGGGTTGGAAGAAGGTATGCGTTTTCTCTCCAAGTAACCCAAATCCAATACACATCCAATGTGGGAGGGGCTTGCCCCCGATAGCAGTATGTCAGTCAATACATCAGTGACTGGACCACCGCTATCGGGAGCAAGCCCCCTCCCACATTTTGGACTGCAGTGTTACTGGAATCGGCGCAAATAGTCGATGTGCTGCCGATGCGCGGTTTCCTGCACCACGGGTGCCAATCGCACCTTCTCCCCCGGCAAACACTGCGCCAGGCGTGCCAAGGATAAAGGCGTCAGCGCACCCAACCGTGGATAACCGCCGATGGTCTGCCGATCATTGAGCAACACAATCGGCTGCCCATCCGGCGGTACCTGGATCGCGCCCAGGGGAATGCCTTCAGAAATCAACGACGGTCCCTGATAGTGCAGCGGCGTGCCGAGCAAGCGCATGCCCATGCGGTCGGCGCGGCTGTCCAGCGCCCATTCGGTGTTGAAAGCGTCGAATAAACTCTGCCCGCTGAAACGGCCTATTTGGGCGCCGACGATTACGTCCAGTGAGGCACCGGATTGCAAATCCGGGTTGGCCAGCACCCTCATCGCCCCGCCCGTGCCGGAATAAGCCAAGCGCCCGCCTTCGACCAATGCGTTGCCCAAACCGTCGACGCCGCCCAACTCCTCACGCACCACCGTTGCACAGCTGCCCAGCACCTGCGGTGCATCGAACCCGCCCGGCGCCGCCAGGTAAGCCCGCGCGCCCTTGAACGGCTGGGTAAAGCGCAAGCGCTGGCCTTTTTGCAGGATAAAACTGCGCCCTGGGCTGATGGCGCGCTCGTCGATAAAGGCGCCAAGGTCGGCACCGGCCAGGGCCAGTAGGCAGTAGTCCTCGGCCTGCACGGTAAAGCCGCCCAGGGTGATTTCCACCACGGGCGCATCCAGCGCATTGCCCAGCAGCCAATTGGCCCACGACATCGACACCCAATCCAGCGCGCCGCCCTGGGTCACGCCCAGGTGGCGCACGCCGAAACGCCCGGCATCCTGCAACAGGCACAGCGGCGTGCTGGCCTCGATCAGCAAGCGGCTCATGCCTGTGCCTCCAAGGGCATATCATCGCCGCCCAGGTTGACGAACTCCGCGTGGCTGACCGCCTCGAAGCGCACCGTGTCGCCCGGCTGCATCAGGCTGTAGCCATCGCGCTCGCGGTCGAACAGCTTGGCCGGGGTGCGCCCGATCAGGTTCCAGCCACCGGGAGACACCACCGGATAGGCGGCGGTTTGCCGCTCGGCGATACCCACACTGCCGGCCGTCACGCGTTTGCGCGGGGTGCTGAGGCGCGGTGTGGCGAGGACTTCATCCACCAGCCCCATAAAGGCAAAACCGGGGGCGAAACCGAGGGCGAACACTTGATAAAGGTGAGTGCTGTGGCGACGGATCACTTCAGCCACCGCAAGCCCACTGCGCTGTGCCAGCAAGGCCAGTTCCGGGCCGACGCTCAGGTCGTACCACACCGGCAGCACATGGCAGCGGCCGCCGCCCTGGGCCTGGGGCTGCAAGTCGGTCAGCGCCTGGTCGATCAACGCCCGCGCCTCGGCCGGTGCCAGGGTGGCGAGGTCGTAATGCACCATCAAAGTGGTGTAGGACGGCACCAGGTCGACCAAGGCACCGCCGAACCCGCTGCGCAACCGCTGGGTGGCGGCGAGCATCCACGGCATGTTGGTTTCGGCAATCTCATCGAACAGCCGCACCATCAGGCAGTCGATTGCCACCACTTCAATCCGTGGCTTCATGCTGGTTTCAACGCCTGGCGGATACGCTGCACCGCGGCCATCGAGCTGGCGTTATCACCGTGTACGCACAACGTGTGGGCCTGCAAGACCAAGGCGCTGCCGTCGCTGGCGCTCAGGGCCTCACCTCGGGAAATAGTCACCGCCTGATTGACGATGGTCTCGGTATCGTGGTGCACCGCACCCGGCAGTTGGCGAGAAACCAGATGGCCCTGGCTGTCATAGGCGCGGTCGGCAAAGGCTTCGAACCACAGGGTCACACCGTATTCATCGCCCACGGCCTGGGCCGCGCTGTTGTCGCGCGTGGCCAGCAACATCAGCGGCAGGTCGCCGTAAGCGGCCACGGCCTGGATCACCGCGCGCAGCTGGGCGGGATTGGCCATCATGTCGTTGTACATCGCGCCATGGGGTTTCACGTAACTGACGCGCGCCCCTTGTGCCCGGCAGATGCCATCCAGCGCACCGATCTGGTAATGCAGCAGGTCCTGGATTTCCTGGGGCGTGTAGTTCATGGAGCGCCGGCCGAAGCCTTGCAGGTCCTGATAGGCCGGGTGTGCGCCCACTTGCACGGCGTGCTTGAGCGCCAGGCTGACGGTCTTGCGCATGATGCTCGGGTCGCCGGCATGGAAGCCGCAGGCCACGTTGGCGCAGTCGATGAACGGCATGACTTCAGCGTCCAGACCCATCGTCCAGTTGCCAAAGCTTTCGCCGATGTCGCAATTCAATAGCAGGCGGCTCACGGGGTCGCTCCTGTAGGCTTTGTTTTTTTGTAGTGTGGGATCTTTTACCAACATCTCGCAACGATGTTGTCCTGAACCCCAACGACGCTTATCGTGGAACGACTCGATTTTTGGCGCTGGCCCGGTGCGGCGTCCAACTAATAAAAACCGATCCAAGCATAAGAAAAAGTTGATCCCATGAATTTGGAGTTCCTCGAAACCTTCGTCTGGGTGGCCAAGCTCAAGAGTTTCCGCCTGACCGCCGAAAAGCTGTTCACCACCCAGGCGTCGATTTCCAGCCGCATTGCCGTGCTCGAAAGCGAGTTGGGGGTAAAGCTGTTCCTGCGCGATTCGCGTGGCGTGAGCCTGACCCCGGAAGGTTTGAAGGTGCTCGATTATGCCGAGCAGATGATGGTAACCATGCAGGGCTTGAAGCAGTCCCTGGAAACCACCAGCAGCAAGGTCGGACGGATTCGGATCGGCGCAATGGACACCGTGATTCACACCTGGCTCAGCCCGTTGGTCGCTGAGTTGATGAGCCTGTTCCCGCGGGTAGAAATCGAATTGGTCGCCGATACCGCTTTGAATTTAAGCGATCAGCTGCAAAAAGGCTTCCTCGACCTGATCCTGCAAACTGACCTGCTGCGCCTGGAAAGCGTGCGCAGCCTGGAACTGGGCAGCCACCCCATGGCGTGGATCGTCGCCAGCCAGTCGATCTATAACCGCGACTACGCTTCCCTCGCCGAATTGGCCCAGGAACGTATCATCACCTACTCGAAAAACTCCTGCCCCCATCAGGATGTGTTGAGCTTGATGCAGGCCAACGGCGTGGCCGCGCCACGGATGAATTGCGTGAATTCGGTGTCGGCCATCACCCGTTTACTGCGCGATGGCTTTGGCATTGGCGCACTGCCGCCGGTGCTGGTCAGCGAAGAGCTGGCACGGGGGAATTGGTGATGCTGCCGATGGCGCAGAAGTTGCCAAACCTGCAGGTGGTGGTGTCGTGGCGGGTCGGGGTGGAATTGGTGGAGGAGATTGTGGGGTTGTGCCAGAAGGTCGTTGCTCGCTACGCCGAAGAGGTCGGCGAAGAGCGGATGGTGCTGAGCCACTGAATGGACCGGGCCCAAATGTGGGAGGGGGCTTGCTCCCGATAGCAGGGTGTCAGTCAGCCTATTTCCAGCTGACCCACCGCTATCGGGAGCAAGCCCCCTCCCACATTTTAGAGGCCTTTGAGGTCCCGCTCTTCGATCGGCCGGCTCTGGCGCAGGCGTCGGCCGCCCAGCACCACCCAATCGATCAGTCGATACAGGCATTCGATACCGAACGACAACAGCATCGCCCCACCCAGGCCCCAGCCCATGGCTTCGGGCGTGAGCAATATCTGGTAGCTGTAGCCATTCCAGGTTTCCAGGCGAATATCCGGATCGGCGGCCACCGCTACTTGCAGGGCGCGGATGTACCAGGGGCCTTGCATGGCCTGGAATTGCTTGTCCAACTCGAGCTGCCGGTCGAGCATCGCGCCCAGGCTGCTCGCGTCGCTCTGGAACACCGGATCGTCACTGGCACGGTAATGCGCCACCAAAGCTTGCATGTCACCGTTGAAGAACTGCTGCGCAGTGGACTCGAACCCGCGCAGGCCTGTCTGGGCCTCGATCAGGTGGGCTTCGACGCGCTTGGCGTAATCGTTGATGAAGCCCGGCACTTGCACACCGACCAACAAGCCAATGGCAAACAGCACCAACCGCAGATAACTGAGCAACATGGTCGATTCCTTATTCGGTAACGCCTTGGCTGACGCATTCACCGCGTCGCCACAGGCTCCATTGGCCCGGTTCGTAGCGGGTCCAGTTTTCGTTGTCGGTCAGAGGTTCGGTGGCGATCACCGTTACCACGTCATTGGGGGTGGTTTCGGCCTGGAAATCGACAATCACGTCGACATCTTTCAAGCGAGCCGGGCCAAACGGGGCGCGCCGGGTGATCTGCGCCAGCTTGGTCGAACAGTAGCAAAACAGCCAGTCGCCATCACTGAGCAGGCAGTTGAACACGCCTTTGCTACGGTATTCGGCACAGGCGGCGATCAGGTCCGGCAGCATGTGCTCGATATCCACCGGCTCCGGGAAGGCTTCGCGCACGCGGTTGAGCAGGTCGCAGAACGCCGCTTCGCTGTCGGTGTCGCCGACCGGTCGGTAGAAGGTGGCGCGGGGGGTGAAGTCGGCCAGTTGACCATTGTGCGCAAAACACCAGTTGCGGCCCCACAGTTCGCGCACGAACGGGTGGGTATTGGCCAGGCTCACCTTGCCCACATTGGCCTGGCGGATATGGCCGATCACCACTTCGCTCTTGATCGGATAACGCTGCACCAGCAACGCGACTTCCGACTCGCTGCTCGCGGCCGGGTCCTGGAACAGGCGCAGGCCACGGCCTTCGTAGAAGGCGATGCCCCAACCGTCGCGGTGCGGGCCGGTACGTCCGCCCCGCTGCATCAGCCCGGTAAAGCTGAACACGATATCGGTGGGGACGTTGGCACTCATGCCCAATAATTCACACATGCCAGGGCTCTCGCTGCAGGGCGGACAACGTTAAAGGCGCGGTTCGACCCGCATGCCACCGACAGGTGCCGGGCGATGGAACGGTTCGTCTTCTTCCGGCTCGGCGGCCAACGCGGCATCCGTGGCGGCCTTGCGCTCGCGGCGGGCGTTGGCGGCGCGCTCGAGGGGCCAGCGGATCAACACGAACACGATGTACAGCCCGAACACGATCATGGTGTACATGAACAGGTCGGAGATGGCGCGCCAGGCGTTATTGCCGACCTTGAGCACCAGGTCCAGGGCGGTGATCGCCACGGCCGGCGCGAACTGGGTCTTGATCGGGTCGACGATGGTGGGGCTGAGCAACAGCACCGCCATCAGTAACTGCAACGGCTCACGCAGCCAGCGCCACATCCAGCGGGTCATGCGCCACCACACTAACAGGCAGCCCAAAGCGGCGAAGGCGTAAAGGCCCCAAGCGGTCAGATAGTCGTTCTCGGTCATGGTGTCCATGGCAAGGCTGGCAAAGAGGCGGCTATGATAACGGCTTTTGCGTGTCGCGGCTGCAATGCCGGCCACCGTCCGCCCGATAGAGAATTATCCATGCCTATTTCGACCGCACCGATTGCCCGCAAGGCCCCAGGCCCAGACCCGTACGCCTGGCTGCAGGAGCGTGACAGCCGCGACGTCCTCGATTACCTCAAGGCCGAAAACGCCTGGCAAGAGGCGCAGCTCGCCGACCAGCAGGCGTTGCGCGAGAGCCTGTTCGAAGAGATCAAGGGCCGTATCCTGGAAACCGACTTGTCCCTGCCTTCCCCCTGGGGCCCGTATCTGTACTACACCCGCACCACCGCCGGTGACGAATACGCGCGCCACTACCGCTGCCGCCGCCCGGCCGATGACAGCAACCAGGTGGATGAGCAGAGCGAAGAACTGCTGCTGGACCCGAACGAGCTGGCCAATGGCGGGTTTTTCTCCCTCGGCGCGTTCAGCATCAGCCCCGACCATCAGCGCCTGGCCTACAGCCTCGACACCAGTGGTGAAGAGATCTACACCCTGTTCGTGAAGGAATTGGCTACCGACAAGGTCAGCGAACTGGCGTTCGACAACTGCGACGGCAGCATGACCTGGGCCAACGACAGCCTCACGCTGTTCTTTGGCGAACTGGACGACACCCATCGCCCGCACAAACTCTACCGCTACCGCCTGGACGGCACGGCGGCGCAGGAAGTGTTCCACGAACCCGACGGACGTTTCTTCCTGCATTGCTACCGTTCCAGCTCCGAGCGCCAGTTGCTGCTGGCCCTGGGCAGCAAGACCACCAG
Source organism: Pseudomonas sp. R4-39-08 (assembly GCF_003852275.1). Taxonomy (NCBI): domain Bacteria; kingdom Pseudomonadati; phylum Pseudomonadota; class Gammaproteobacteria; order Pseudomonadales; family Pseudomonadaceae; genus Pseudomonas; species Pseudomonas sp. R4-39-08. The sequence goes on along the minus strand of NZ_CP027733.1, from coordinate 1,598,689 downwards.
CGAAATCTGGGCACTGGACGCCGACCAGCCGCACCAGGGTTTCACCTGCCTGGCGCCACGGGTAGAAGACCATGAATACGATGTCGACCACGGCCAGTTGAACGGCCAGTGGACCTGGTTTATCCGCAGCAACCGCGACGGCATCAATTACGCGCTGTTCGTTGCCGCCGACACCGGCACGGTGCCCACCGAAGCCGACTGGCAGAACCTGATCCCCCACAGCGACGAGGTGATGCTGGACGGCATCAGCCTGAATGCCAGCGCCATGACCTTGAGCCTGCGCATCGGTGGCCTGCCGGTGATCGAAGTGCACCCCGAGGGCGTGCCGGCCTATCGCGTGGAATTGCCTGACGCGGCTTACAGCCTCTACGTACAGGACAGCCTGGAATTTATCAGCGACAAGGTCCGCCTGCGCTATGAAGCCCTGAACCGCCCGGCCCAGGTGCGCCAGTTGGAACTGGCCAGCGGCGCTCAACAGGTGCTCAAGCAAACCCCGGTACTCGGCGCATTCAATGCCGACGACTACGTCAGCCAGCGCCTGTGGGCCACGTCCGCCGACGGCACCCAGGTGCCGATCAGCCTGGTGGTCAAGCGTGACCAGCTCGGCAAGCCGACGCCGTTGTACCTGTATGGCTACGGCGCGTACGGCCAAAGCCTCGACCCGTGGTTCTCCCACGCACGCCTGAGCCTGCTCGACCGTGGCGTGGCGTTTGCCATCGCGCATGTGCGCGGCGGCGGCGAACTGGGTGAAGCCTGGTATCGCAACGGCAAGCAGGAACACAAGCAGAACACGTTCAGCGATTTCATCGCCTGCGCCGAACACCTCATCGCCCAGGGCCTGACTACCGCCAGGCAGCTGGCGATCAGCGGCGGCAGCGCCGGCGGCCTGTTGATCGGGGCCGTGCTCAACCAGCGCCCGGAGCTGTTCCAGGCGGCGATCGCCGAAGTACCGTTTGTCGATGTGCTCAACACCATGCTCGACCCGGACCTGCCGCTGACCGTCACGGAGTACGACGAATGGGGCAACCCGCAGGAGCCCGAGGTGTATGCGCGCATCAAGGCGTATGCGCCTTACGAAAACGTGCGGGCCCAGGCCTACCCGCACCTGCTGGTGATCGCCGGTTACAACGACAGCCGCGTGCAGTACTGGGAAGCGGCCAAGTGGGTGGCCAAATTGCGCGACACCAAGACCGACGACAACCTGCTGCTGCTCAAGACCGAGCTGGGTGCCGGTCACGGTGGCATGAGTGGCCGTTACCAGGGATTACGTGACGTAGCGCTCGAATACGCCTTTGTCTTCAAGGCGCTGGAACTGATTTAGGAACTTAGCCAGGCGGTCCTGTCTGAACACAGGACCGCCTACCGAATTGATGGACCAAGATCGCAGTTATGTCAGAACCCACCCTGCTCAACCAAGAAATCCGCGACATGCTGATGGACTGCGGCCTGTTCGACCCGCTGCTACCGGAAGATTTTCATATCGCCGCGGGCTACTTCAATATCAGCAGCATTGCCCAGGATGAGGTGATTTTCCTCGAGGGCGATGCTGGCACCTTCATGTGCATCCTCCACAGCGGCCAGGTGGCGGTGCAGAAAACCAACCACGCGGGCCAACGCCTGACCATTGCCACCCTGCGCAGCGGCCGGGCCTTTGGCGAAATGGCGGTACTCGACGGCGAACGGCGCTCGGCCAGCTGCATGGCGGCCACCGACTGTGTGCTGCTGAACCTGGGCAAGGACGCCCTGGAGAAAATGCTCAACGAAGCGCCCAGGGTAGCGGCAAAGATCATCCGCGCGATTGCCATCGCCCTGTCCAAGCGTTTGCGCATGGCTGACGGGCAATTACTGGCGCAACAGTTTTAACCGCCAGGCGTCTTCGGCTTGCTGTCGTTCTGCTGCAGGCCCGGCACGGTCTGGTCCTTGGGCGGCGCCGGCAGCACGATGGGTGCCAGGGGCGGCGAGCCGTTGGTCTTGGGCACGACGGGCGGCGTGACCTGCGGGTACAACGTAGGCGTTGGCGTGCCCGGCGCGCCGGGGGTGGGTGCGGGGGCGACCGGTACGGTTTGCGACTCCTGCGCCTGCGCCGCACCCAATGCGAGCGCGCCAAGCACAATGACCGTTAGAATACTGCACTTCATCGATGGCTCCATGGCCTGACCGGAATGTCGTAAGGCTACTCCCAACCGCGCAAGAATGCCCTTCCCAATGAGATTTCCATGAAACGTTTCGTTCTGCTGGACACCACTCCGATCCCCGACAACGGCGGTGCCTTGTGCCTGTTCGAATACGGCGAGGATTTCGTGATCAAGATTCAGGGCGGTGACGGTGGCCAGTTGATGAACACGCGCATGCACGGCTCCGAAGACGCCCTGGCGGAGATCCCCTGCCGCAAGGTCGCGGGGCGCCCGGGCTCACGGGTGCTGATCGGCGGCCTGGGCATGGGATTCACCCTGGCCTCGGCGCTCAAGCACCTGGGCAAGAGCGCCGAAGTGGTGGTGGCGGAATTGGTCCCGGGCGTGGTGGAGTGGAACCGTGGGCCGCTGGGCGAAAAGTCCGGCCGCCCCTTGCTCGACCCACGCACGGTGATCCGCCTGGAAGACGTGGCCAAAGTGCTGCAGGCCGAGCCCCAGGGCTTTGATGCGATCATGCTCGATGTCGATAACGGCCCTGAAGGCCTCACGCAGAAGGCCAACAGTTGGCTGTATTCTGCCGGCGGCCTGGCCGCCTGCGCCAAGGCGCTGCGCCCCAAGGGCGTGCTGGCGGTGTGGTCAGCCAGCGCCGACAAACTGTTCAGCGACAAACTGCGCAAGGCCGGTTTCAAGGCCGAGGAAGTGCAGGTGTTTGCCCACGGCAACAAGGGCACGCGGCATACCATCTGGATTGCGGAAAAGCTCAAGGGCTAATTGCGCTGTGATTAGCTAGAATCAACCTGTCCGTGACCACCCAATAGCCAGGAGCCATGATGAGCTCGACCAATCCGCCCTCCCACACCGCCAAGCTGGACCGCATCCTCGCCGATGCCCAGCGCGACCGGGAAATGGGCTACCGCGACAAAGCCCTGAAAATGTACCCCCACGTGTGCGGCCGCTGCGCCCGTGAATTCGCCGGCAAGCGCCTGAGCGAACTGACCGTGCACCACCGCAACCACAATCATGACGACAACCCCCAGGACGGCTCCAACTGGGAATTGCTCTGCCTGTACTGCCATGACAACGAGCATTCGCGCTATACCGACCAGCAGTACTTCGGCGAAGGCTCCACCAGCAGCCCGACGATTGCCAAGGCCACGCACAACCCGTTTGCGGCGTTGGCGGGGTTGATGAAGAAGGACGACTGAGGATTTTGTCGCCTGTTCCGGCCTCATCGGGAGCAAGCCCCCTCCCACATTTGACTGTATTCACAAATCAAAATGTGGGAGGGGGCTTGCTCCCGATAGCGATCGCCCCAGCACCACGATGCCCCAAAGCCGTATAATCGCGTTTTTTCTCCAAGGCACCCTTCCCCGTGGGCAATAAACGCTACAGCTGCATCGGTCTGTACAACCCCAAATCCCCTGAAAACGTCGGCTCGGTGATGCGCGCCGCCGGCTGCTACGGTGTGGCTTCGGTGTTCTATACCGGCGTGCGTTACGAGCGCGCGCGGGACTTCATCACCGACACCAAGAAGGTTCACCACGACATTCCGCTGATCGGCATCGATGACCTGAAGAAGATCCTGCCCCTGGGCTGCATCCCCGTCGCCGTGGAACTGGTGGAAGGCGCCCGCCCGCTGCCCGAATACACCCACCCCGACCGCGCGCTGTATATCTTCGGCCCGGAAGATGGCTCGCTGGATAAAGACATTCGCGACTGGTGCGAAGACGTCGTCTATATTCCGACCACTGGCTGCATGAACCTTGCCGCCACCGTCAACGTGGTGCTCTACGACCGCCTGGCCAAGGGCAACAACACCCGCTCGGGCCCCAAGTACTGAAATATCGGGAACATCCGGCCCTCGAGAACAGTCAGCTACTTACACTTGCCTTTGTAGGAGACAGACCATGAGCGACAGCAAAACCCTGCGACCTTTCATCGAACATCAGCAGCCTGAAGCCCCGCGTACACAGAACGTGCACGGCTGGGAGCGCATCGGCTCGGTGGCCGGTGGCGTGATGATGGTAGGCAAAGGCCTGCGCCGTGGCGGGCTCTTCGGGCTGATCCAGGTGGCGATTGGTGGCGTGGCGCTGGCTCGGGGTTTCACCGGGCACAGTTCGCTCAAGGACAAGCTGGAGCAAGGCCGCCAGGAAATGAACAGCGTACGCACGAAGATCGAGCGCGCTGGCGCGGAGCTGCAGAACTTGAAGACCAAGGCTGAAGTGGCGGCTGAGAAAGCCACGAAAACCGTGGGGTGACCCAGGTCTTCGGCCTATAGAGATTCAAATGTGGGAGGGGGCTTGCTCCCGATAGCAGGGTGTCAGTCACCGCATACAGTGACTGAACCACAGCAATCGGGAGCAAGCCCCCTCCCACATTTTGCTTTGTGCATGGCTTGAAGATCAGCGCAGCAGCTTGCTGTCGAGCACGGCGGATGAACCATCGATGATGCGCTCAGCCAGTTGCACAAACTCTTTTGTGGTAACGCTACCGGCCCGCATCACCGCCTGTGCCAGATCATCCAGCGAGCGCTTGTTATGGGTTTTCACGCGGATCTCTCGGTCCAGCTCCTGCAACACCACCACGGCCCGTGACACCGTCGCGCCGCTGACATGTTCGCCCCGCAGGCGCGTCACGTCCTTGCCCTCCTTCGCCAGGCGCGCCTGTATCGCCTGATACCGTTCATCGGTGATCCCCCCGGCGCGGCGTACCAGCTCGATGGCGTAATAGCCGGCCAGGCCTTCGCTGATCCAGTCACTGCTGTCGTGGTCATTGAAACGGGCGATGGCCTGCACCACTTCGCGGATCAACGGGCTGCTGCCGTCTTCGCTGACCAGCGGCGTGCGGCTGTTGAGGTAGATCGAGTCACGCGCCGAAACTGCGCCACGGCGCATCGGATCGCTGGCGCCCACCACCAGCAATTTGGCCGGGTGGCGCGGGAACGCGGCTTCCACCTGCGGCCACACGAAGGTCAGCAGCGTCAGCACATCCATACGCCGCATGCCCTGGCCCTTGGGCGAGGTCACGGTGACCTCGGTTTCCCCCAGGCGCATGCGGCGGCTGCCCAGGTTACCGGCAAGCATCCAGCCGGTGGGGCGGTCGAACAGGCGGGATACGTTGTCGACGCGGAACCGATTTTTGCCGATACGCGGCCAGGCGGTCTCGACGCTTTTCCAGCCTGGCGGCAGCTCAAACATCAGCCGCGCGACCAGCTCCACCCCGTCCTGCTGGTCCAGCCGTGCGGCGGGCACCAGGTCATCGCCACGAAACAGCGCCCAGCCTGGCGTCATACGCGTTTCATAGCTGCCCGGCTTGCGCGCGTGGGTGAGGCGTACGCGATAGGTCAGGCTGGCCTTGTCGGCGCCGGGTTGCCAATGACCGCGATGACCAGTGACTTTCCATTGCCCATCGGCCTTGAAGTCGCTGTAGTCACCGTCCTGGCCCAGGTCAAAATCCAGGCTGCGCACGGCGGAACCCTGGGACAGGCTCACGCGCACTTCGGCCTGATCGCTCTGGGGCAGGAGTTTGACGTGGTAATCCAGGTCGACTTTCTTGGCGCACCACGCCGGCATGCTCAGCGCCAGCAACAGCGCAGAGGTCGCCAGCTTGAATCCCACCCTCATACACACTCCTTGTTCAACCTGCCCGGAAGATCAGGTAATCCTCCCAGTCGTCCTCTGGCACGCTGCCTTCGCTGAGCATGCGCCCGGACTGGGAAATGCGTTCCTGGTGCACGGCGTCGCGGTCGCCACAGACCAGGTGGTGCCACAGTGGCAAATCCTTGCGCTCGCTGACCAGCCGATAGCCGCAGGTGGGCGGCAGCCACTTGAACTGGTCGGCCTGGCCGGGTGTGAGCTGGATGCAGTCGGGCACCGACGCGCGACGGTTGGGATAGTCGGTGCACTGGCAGGTTTTCAGGTCGAGCAGTTTGCAGGCGATGCGGGTGTAATAGACGCTGTTGTCGTCTTCATCCTCAAGCTTTTGCAGGCAGCACAGGCCACAGCCGTCGCACAACGACTCCCATTCCTCCTGGTCGAGGTGTTCGAGGGTTTTGCGTATCCAGAAAGGTTCGACTTTGGCGGCCATGGCTCTGCATCAGTATCGGTAGGTGAAAAGGCCGCCAGTCTAGTGCCCAAGCCCCCTGGGGCCAAGCGCTGTCGACTGGCGGTGTGACAACACTTGTCAGTCTAGTAGCCGCGCAGTAGTTTTGAGCGCCGAATCGACGATCAGGAACTGCTTATGACCCGTGTTGCCGACTACCCGATCCACCCCCAGTTTATCGACCGCTGGTCGCCGCGCGCCTTTACCGGCGAGAGCATTCCCCAGGAAACCCTGCTGAGCTTCTTCGAGGCGGCGCGTTGGGCCCCTTCGGCGTACAACTCGCAGCCATGGCGTTTTCTCTATGCCCGTCGTGACACGCCGGATTGGCAGCGTTTCCTGGGCCTGCTCAATGAGTTCAACCAGGGCTGGGCGCAGCATGCGTCGGCGCTGGTGATCATCGCCTCGAAAACCGACTTCATCGCCCCCGGTGCCAAGGAAGAAACCCCGGCCTTGTGGCACACCTTCGACACCGGCGCCGCCTGGGCTCACCTGGCCCTGCAAGCCAGCCTGAGCGGCTGGCACACCCACGGCATGGCCGGCTTCGATCAGGAGCTGACCCGCAAGGTGCTGAAGATTCCAGAAGGGTATGCACTGCATGCCGCCGTGGCCATCGGCAAGCTGGGGGATAAGTCGAGCCTGCCGGAGTATTTGCAAGGCCGCGAAGCGCCGAGCCCGCGCAAGCCGCTGAGCGAGCTGGTCTCGGAAGGCGACTTCAGTCTCTGAAGCGTGCACTAATGCGAGCCAGTTAGGGCTTTTTGTAGGAGCGAGCTTGCTCGCGAAGAACCCAAGGCGCCCGCGTTTATCCAGAATGAACGCGTTGCCTGAACGTTTTTCGCGAGCAAGCTCGCTCCTACAGGAGCATCATCAGGGCAAGCCCCCTCCCACATTTTTTACCGCGTCGTGTCAGTAGCCGCGCTCGAAATCCACTTCCCCGCGCAGTGCCTGTTTGGCCTGGTACGCACGCACGTTCTGCACAAACAGCTCCACCATCATCGACGGCGAAGTGGGCGCCGAGCTGTGCCCGGTCAACAATAGGCCCCACGCCGTCCAGAACGGGTGGCGCTGCGGCAGCGGTTCCTGGCGGCACACGTCGATCACCGCTCCAGCCAGGTGCCCTTCTTTCAGGGCTTCGACCAGATCGGCATCGACCACCGCCACGCCGCGCCCGACGTTGATGAACAGCCCGGTCGGCTTGAATTGCTTGAACAGGGCCGCGTCGTACAGGTCATGGGTTTCGGGGGTGTTGGGCAGCAGGTTGATCACATAATCCACCTCGCCCACCAGCCGGCCCAATTGTTCGAGCCCGGCGACTTCAATAAATGGCGCCTGCTCGCGGGCCTGGCTGGCGATGCCATACAGCTTGACGCCGAACGGCAGCAGGAACTGCGCCACGCTCTGGCCAATATCACCGGTTCCGACGACCAGCACCTTGCGCCCCGCCAGGCTCTGGCCCAAGCGGTTGTCCCACTTGCGCTCGACCTGGCTGACCAGCCGCGCCAGCACTTCACGTTCGTGACCGAGCATGTAGGTCAGGACGAATTCGGCCATGACCTGGCCAAAGATACCGACCGCACGGGTCAGGCGATAATCACGCGGCAGGCCTTCAGCCAGCAGCGGCGTGATGCCGGCCCAGGTCGATTGCAGCCATTGCGGGTGATGCCCCTGGCGCAACAGCGTTGCCAGCAGGTCCGGCTGGCCCAGCCACACCGGACAATCGGCGGCCAGGCGCGAGAGTTCGGCCGAGTCGCCGCTGGTCAGCACCTCGAGGTCTGGCGCGGCTTCGCGAAGCAATTGGGCGTAGAGCGGGTGATCCTGTTCAGCAATCAGAACACGCATGGTTCAAACCTTTCAAAAACAGTGCAGACGGCCGCCCGCATCCTTACGGCCAGCGCCAACTCAATACGATTGCGTTGAAGAATGTGCCCGGCACCGGGCACCCACCGATCACATCGGGTCGTTGCGTCGCAGCAACTCTTCGGGCAAGTGTTCGATGTACTCGTCCTCGGCCGGCGGCATTTGCAGGTGGTAGCCCTGCTTGTCGAGGTTTTCCAGGACCACGACGATGTCTTCGCGCGACAGCTTGCGCTGCGGTGTCAACACCATGTCGAACGCGTGATGCGGCTTGCCGAAGGCCACCATCAACGGCTCCGGCACCCGCTCCAGGGCGTCACTTTTGAGGACGTAGAGGTACATGCCGTCTTTTTTCAAGCTGCGATAAATGGAGCAGATACGTTTCAAGGCTGTTCTCCGGCAGTGGCCAGGCTGTCGAGCAGCGCCTGGCCCATCAACTCGCGACGCCAGCCACGCAGCGAGTCTGGCAATTGGTAAGGCCCATCGGGGTAGCCACTTTTAACCAGGGCTTCGAGGGTTTTCTTGCGCAGCATCAGTTCCGGGGCCATGTCCAGGCGTTCGGCTTCAGCCTGGCCCAGGGCGCGCAGTTGCTTGATCAGCGCGGCGGCGTCGACCGGCAGCGGTTCAGGCACGGCAGGCGGCCATTGGTCCATGGGCACGCTGCCCGCACGCTTGATCAGGTCGAGCAGGAACTGGCCGTCCTGACGCACGGTGCGCGGGTGCATGTCTTCGATCTTGCCCAGGGCGGCGAGGTTATCCGGCTGGGATTTGGCCAGGGGCCATAACGAGTGTTCACGGATGATGCGGTTGCGCGGCAGGTCACGGGCACGGGCTTGCTGTTCGCGCCAGGCGCACAGTTCACGCAGTACGGCGAGTTGGGCGCGCGACAGCTTCCACGCCAGCTTGGCGTCGCGGTACACCTCGTACGGGTCGACTTCGCGACGCAGGTTGGCCACCAGTTCGGCACCGTCTTCCAGCACCCAGGCGTACTTGTCATCCGACAGACGCGGGCGCAGGCGGATATACACCTCGGCCAGGTGCACGGCGTCTTCGGCGGCGTAGCTCACCTGGGTGTCGGACAATGGCCGCTGCAGCCAGTCCGAGCGCGTCTCGCCCTTGGGCAGGTCGATATCGAGCACCGCTTGCACCAGGCGCGAGTAACCCATGGAGAAACCCAGGTTCAGGTAAGCCGCAGCCAATTGGGTGTCGAACAACGGCGCCGGCAGGCTGCCGGTCAGGCGCAACAGCACTTCCAGGTCTTCGCTGCAGGCGTGTACCACCTTGATCACGCCTGGGTCTTCCAGCAAGGCAGCCAAGGGTTGCCAGTTGTCGATGGTCAGCGGATCGATCAGGTAAGCGCGCACGCCATCACCGATCTGGATCAGCCCGGCAATGGGATAGAAGGTGTCGACCCGCATGAATTCGGTGTCGAGGGCGACGAATGGCAACTGCTGCCATTCGGCGCAATGCTGGCCGAGGCTATCGTTGTCGCAGATCCAGTGAATATCGATGGCCACACGGCTCTCCCTTGAAGAATGGCGCGCAGTATATATCGCGAAAGGGGCTTGCGAGCATCCGCAGTGCACAGGCAACCATGAAAACTCAGACAGGAGATGACGAATAATCCGACAGGCGGGAGTTATCCCCTCTTACGCAGGACGTAGACGCACCAGAGCTTGGAGCCCGGCAGGAACTCCCGGTGATTCAAAACCTTGAAGCCCGCCTGGCGAAACTCATCCTCAACCGGCGTACGCGCGGCCACGGACACAATCACGGTATCGCGACTGACCCGGTGAAATTCGCGCAGCAACACCAGGCGCACCTCGGTGCTGGGCACATGGCGAAACAACTCCAGGCAGAAAATGCAATCCACCGCGTTGGCCGAAAGCCCGATGGAAAACGCCGAGCCGGGGAATGTCTTGACACGTTTGAGCAACGCCGCCGGATGATGGGTGCGGGCATGGTCGAGCATTTCTTCGGAATTGTCCGACGCCAGGATGACCCGATTGACGTGCTCGCCCAGCACCGGCCAGAACCGCCCGGAGCCGCAGGCCAGGTCCAGGATCAACCCCGGCTCCCCGGCGACCTTCAACGCATGGCGCACCAACCGCGCATCGCGCCATGCGGCCAGGCGCTGCAACAGCCCAGGCGGACGTGTATCACCGCAGACCCTGGCATGCTCACGGTCATGGCGCTCGGTGAATTCGGTCTCGATGGAGGATGGAGGTTGTGACGACATCGCGGGCTCATGTGGCTATAACGGAAGTAGAACGACCTTGGTCCGCAGCTTAACCACTGCAACGTGAAAAAAGGTCGAAAGCCCTTCGGGTCTTCCGTTGATGATTCGGGAGGCTATTGCAGTAGGGCTAAACCGGCGGCGCACCTTGTCCCCCTGCCCCGCGCTGTCAATAATGACCACCCCGACCTGCCCCAAGGATTCGACCGCATGAAAGCACCTCTAGCCCTGTGTGTACTGGCGAGCATGGCAACCACCGCCGTGGCCGATACCCGCCCGTCGCGCCTCGACGACGTCATCGAGCGTGGCACGCTGACGGTGTGCACCACCGGCGACTACATGCCCTACACCTCGCTGCGTGCCGATGGTCACTATCAAGGCATTGATATCGCCATGGCCGAATCCCTGGCCAAGAGCCTCAACGCGACGATCACCTGGGTGCCCACCACCTGGAAAACCCTGATGCCGGATTTTCTGGCGCAACGCTGCGACATTGCCGTGGGCGGTATTTCGGTGTCGTTGGAGCGCCAGAAAAAAGCCTTCTTCAGCCAGCCGCTGGGCGTCGACGGCAAGATCCCGCTGGTGCGCTGCGCCGACGTACAGCGCTACCAGAGCGTCGAACAGATCAACCAGCCCCAGGTGCGGGTGATCGAGCCGGCGGGTGGCACCAACGAAGTGTTTGCCCGCACCCACCTGGCCCAGGCGCAGATACGCCTGCACGACAACGTGACGATTTTTGACGAACTGCTGGCGGGCAAGGCCGACGTGATGATCACCGACGCCAGCGAAGCGCGGTACCAGCAAAAGCAAAAACCGGGACTGTGCGCGGTCAACCCCGAGCGGCAGATGCAGTACAGCCAGAAAGCCTTCCTGCTGCCGCGCGATGATGTGGCCTGGAAAAGCTACGTCGACCAATGGTTGCACCTGAGCGTGGCGACCGGGGTGTATGACGGCATCGTCAGTCAGTGGCTGGCGGCGCCTTGATCAGCTTGCGCCACGATTCCCTCGCCGACCGTCTACGCTCTTGTCATTCCAACAAAATCGAGGGACGGATAAATGAACACACTGCTGCGATTCACCTGGCTGTTGCTGTTGTGCTGTAGCCAGGTGCACGCCGCCACGGCCGAGGATGCGGAGGCCCAGGCGGCCAAGGCGCTGCTGGAAAAAGCCCTGGCGTACTACCAGAGCAACGGTGACAAGGCATTGGCCGCTTTCAGCCGCCAAGGTGAGTTCATCGACCAGGACCGCTACGTATTCGTGGTCGATACCAAAGGCGTGCTGCTGGCCAGTGGCGGCCCCTCTTCGGCCTTGATCGGTCGAGACGTGTCCGAGGTACTTGGGCCTGATCTGCAGGCTTCGTTCAAGCAAGCTATCAGCGCACCCGAAGGCCAGGGTATCCAGCAGGCCGATTACCGCTGGCAGAACTGGAATGACGGCAAGGTCGAGCACAAGCATGTGTTTTACCAGCGCGTGGGCGAGCGCATCCTGGCGGTCGGCTATTACCTGCCACGGGCTACGCCGGAACAGGCACGGGCGCTGCGCAACAAGGCGGTGAACGCGCTGGTGAAGGATGAAGCGGGGACGCTCAAGGCGATCAACTCATTGCAGGGTGGTTTTCTGCAGGACGATCTCTACGTGTTCGTGGTGGACCTGGATACGCGGCGCTATGTGGCCCATGGCACCAACCTGCGCTTGATCAATACGGATTTTGCCAAGGTCAAAGACCCGGATGGGAAGCCTGTGGGTGAGCCGATTCTTCAACTGATGACTGAGCAGGATCAGGGGGAGTACAAATATCGGTGGAAGAATCCGGTGACGGGGAAGGTTGAGAATAAGCATGCTTATTTGCGTAAGGCGGGGCGGTTTATGGTGGCGGTGGGGTATTACAGTCCCTGATTAGGGGTTTTTCGTGGCGGCCTCTGGGCCGACCAAGTAGTGAGTTTTATTGAGTACATATCCGTTATTTAGGTAACGTCGGCTTAGGGTTCCGCTCTTACAGCGGGTCACTTTGGAAAAGCCCCAAAGTAACCAAAGGGCTCTTGCCCCACCACTCGGCACCTCGCTCACGCTCGGTGTGCCCGTAATCCGACAGTGATTTGGGGGGCCGCCGCCACGCGCCATCCATGGCGCGGGGCGGCTAAACCGGCATCCCTGCCGGTTTACCCCCCAAATCCCTATCGAATTCCGGCCAGCGTGGTTTAACGGGGCGCTTAGATCAAAAGCAAAAGCAAAAGCAAAGCGAGGCGGCCTTTGTAAGCGCACGACGGATTTGGCACCGTGTAGCGGGTTAATTGGCATGCCTGCGAGCAGTTCAACTAGGCAAAACTTGCAGGACGTTTGGCACCGCAGGCCACTCAATGACTTCTGGAAATTCGGCTTGCTGCTGAATTCGGTTCAATAACATGCGATAGCGCTTCCAAGCCGCTAACCGAGCCTCTTCATCGGCTGTAGCCTCTCCCAGATCCACCGCATCCTGTAACGGGCCCATTTTGATCGTTGCGTCGCTCAGCAAGCTGTCTCGCCGTCTGAGCGCTGTCTCTTCTTGGGTAGGTCCGGTATTGCGGATAAGTATGGGCAACCCACCCTCTCCAGGCCCCACTACTCCGTCTATGGTTGCGGTAAAAAGCTTCCGATACAGAGCTTCTGGAATCTCAACAGCATCGCTGGGCATTCTCTCATTCAACGAATCAATGTAGGCACCGTTGGTGGATGAGCTATAAAAATACTTCATTGGTAGCACCTTTTAATGATTAAAAACCGACGCACAACCAAGAGATAGCCGACCCTCCGATTGCTGCATTCGTCTCGTTGTATGAAACCTTAATTTCCGAACGACTTAAGAATTGACCGGACGACACCCGGCAGGCTGCACCGTCGCCAGATACGTCCCCGTAAATGGAAGTCCATACCTGCAATGCCGTGGCAGGGAAACTCAGAGGGAGGGAAACGGTTGTCGATGCCCCGTCAAAAATGGTTGCAGTTCGCCCCCACTGGATTACCAGGCCGCCCAACCACGTCGGAAATGCGATAAAACCGTTCGCCGTAAAGCTTGAAAGGAAGCCTGCGCGCATCTTCTTAGGCGTGACGCCTGTCGCGTCATCAATACCTGCATTGGTCTGGTTCTGGGTTGCTAGGGCAATGATGCCAGCGACTGTTTCTGTCGCCGCGGCCTTATTTGCCTTCCCAGTCAGTAGGCCGTCTACTTGGGTAGCGGTGTACGCATCTGAAATGTTGTAACCCGAGAGCGTGGTAGCTCGACTGGCGAACGATTGCCCTGCCTCAGTCTTCGTATAGGCGTCAGTAATGCCGTATCCCGCCAGCGTCGTAGCACGGCCCGCTTTGCCTGTTAGAAGTCCGTCCACCTGGGTAACGGTATACGCATCGGTAATGTTGTAACCCGCTAGCGTGGTGGCTCGACTCGCGAACGATTGCCCTGCCTCAGTCTTCGTATAGGCGTCAGTAATGCCGTATCCCGCCAGCGTCGTAGCACGGCCCGCTTTGCCTGTTAGAAGTCCATCCACCTGGGTAACGGTATACGCATCGGTAATGTTGTATCCCGCTAGAGTGGTAGCTCGACTGGCAAACGATTGCCCCGCCTCAGTCTTCGTGTATGCATCGATGATGCCGTATCCCGCGAGCGTGTCGGGCTTCTTTGTGATGTTTTGAAACTCCGCAGCAGAAGCTGCAAGGCGTGCGACAGCCTTCAGAGCCTGGCTGTCGTCCGCCCCATCTAAAGGTATACCCGCCCCTGTGATAAGGTTGATTAGCTCACGCTGAATTGTATTCAGCCATCGCGCCTTTATAAGTGTGGCATCGACGCCCGCCTCTGGATTGCCCTCGGTGTATTCGCCATCGGCGTTTGCCGTACTGGTGCTATCACTGATTTTTTGCATTAATTGTCTCCGTAACCAAATAGCAAAATGGAGTCGGCTGGCATCAACTGACGTAACCGGCACTCAAGGGCTCTATTCCCCCATGCAGATAGCGGATCGCCAGCTCCAGTAATCCCAGCTCGGGCATGACTGGTTGTCACGGCTGGAGCATTCACGCGCCAGGTGTAGTTCCACTCGCCACCATTGAGAGGGTCACCAGCACGCGCAATCCCTGCACGGGCTGGCCTGAATGTGGTGATGGTGATGTCGTAGCCCATAGCCTTAGCCAGGGCTATGAAAAAAGGTTTGCTCTGACCCATTTGGCCTTGGACCTTGCTGACCACGGCTTGCACGCGCTGACCGATGGTCTGGGCATGACCGATCAAACACGAGTCTGGAAGCCCAAGAAGCCGCTCCCAATCGGCTAAACCTTCACCCGTGTCCGGGAAGATCGTGCTGTAAACCATGCTTGCCTTAGCATCTGCCAGGTTCAGCGCGTTGGCTTCGGCTTCAATGGCGGCCGAAAGGTAGGGCGCTGAACCGTTATAGGAAACCGGGGGCAGTAGTAAGCGAATTTGATCGGCGAGCGTGGTCATTCCATCAACCCCAAAGTGATTAACCCTGGGCGAATCCAGCCAATAATTTTTGGGTCATCGGATGCGCTGACGTTACCGGTTGGAGCCGTAACAGCCCGATCTAGGACTCCCGCCAAGTTGCTGACCATTGCTTCAATCTGGGTTCGTTTGAGGGTATCTCCAGGCTTCAATGCGCTCAAAAGGATGTTGTAAGCCTTTTGCGCAGCAGCCTGCACTTCGGCCAAAGTGAAATCGGGGGCCAGTTCAATCTTGGCGTAGGAGTGGACGACGCGAATCGTTGGCGCGTACACCCAAACATCAGCGATGACTGAGCAAACGCTTTGAATGTGCGCCAAACAGGCAGCAATCACCTCGGCAGAAGGCGTACCGTTGCTGGCGGTAATGACGACATCGACAGTTCCACCACCACGGCGCTTAGGGATAACCTTGGCATAGGCAACGCCTTCGACCTCCAACGCCCAGCGGCGGTAGTCGGGCGCGGCACCTCCTGCCGGAGGGGTTCGGATTAGGTCCAGATAGCGGGCCCGTAGGGATTCGATTTTCTCCTGGTCTTCACCGCCCGTGGTCTTGCCAACGAACATGGCGTTTGCGTCCATGCCCAGAGGGGGACTGGTGATGATTAAGGCACCGGTAAGGTCGTTGAGCGCTGCACCGACAGTCTGAGCCTCGACCAGAACGGTGGTGGCGCCATCGATGCCAAGCTTCGCGCTGGCCTTGGCGGTGAACAACTCACCTGTAATGACATGCTTTAAGGTCGCACCGAGAAGCAATTGAACACCCGGCGTGCCTTTCAAGGCCGCTGTCCCGGTGGCTGCTACAGGGGCTTTGAGCACAACGCCACGAAGCCCGGCAGTGTGCAGCAATTCCTCTTCGTCGGCCGTGTCCGCGAATATCTGTCGATAGAGCCAGGCCAGTTTCTGATACAGGCCCTCGATAGCCGACGCCACAGCGGCAGACCGGACGTTGTTGTCGCTGTCCGGGCCGATATCGGCCTCGGCTTGGAGATTGCGAATATCACGCAGGATGTCCCGCAGAATGGCGTCCAGGGATCGACCGGTATAGGCCATGTCAATTCACTCTTACAGGGTGGCGAAACACCTGCGGATTGCCGGTGGCGTCGGTGATGTCAATTTGCAGGTTGAGCCAGCCGTTGTGGGGCTGCTCGACGGTGATGGTGATGTCTTGGGCGCGGCCGTCATCGAGCAGCGGCTGGAGCGCCTGCTCGGCGTATTGCTTGGCGAGTTTGCCGACCCGTGGCAGGTCTTTGGAGCGTTTCAGCTCATGCAGGCGGGAGCCCACGGTGGTGTCTTTCCACCAGGTGCCGAGGGGTGTCATGAGGCGTATGTAAACGGCGTTGCCCAGCGTATTGATACGCTGGCCCGTCAAGTCGCCAGTGGTTGGGTTTATGCCTGCGTCCATAGGTTGGCATACTGACGCGCAGGCTCGCCCGGCTGAGTATCAGCGGGGTTTAAGACTGTCCATATCAGATTGGCTTAATGTTTACTGGGGCGGATCTGGTGGCGGTCCATTTGGGTGGCCGTGTGCGTTATACAGCTCCCTGTCGTCCTGCATACTCCGCGTATGGTCGGTGATTTCTCCGTCTGCCTTTATGTCGCCAGTCTGTTCAATCAACGGAGTCTCAAAGCGCACTTTGGTCTTTGCCTTGACTACCAGCGTGTCGGTTTCGATTTCGATCAATCGGCCGCGCTTCATGTGGATGTAGTCGCCTTCATCGGTATACAACGCCACCTCACCATCTTTGACCACAACCCGATAACGCCCATCCTCGCTGGCTACGACGACCGTATGCTTGCTGTTACCGCCCACAGGGATCGCGAGAAATTCAGCGCCAGGCAACGGCCCCGAACTAAACCCGTAGTGCTGCATCAGCTCACCGGAAACCGACTCGCCTGCAAGCCCTTCCATTTCAATGCCGATCAAGGTGCCATGGGTATTACGTGCCGCCGTACCGCGAAAAGCCTGGCGAACGTTGCTCATCACCCGACTGACCTGATCGCGCACCAGGCGCGCCATATTGCTCATTTAGAGCCCCTTGATCATTTCGATAAACGCCGCGTCGGGGTTGGCTTTTTTGCCCTTGCCCTTGCGCTTTTTGGCGGGGTTACTGTCCAGCACCCACATTTTGTCTTCACGCAACCGCAGCTCTGTAATAGCCCCTTCACCGCGAGTCAGGCGTAAGGTGCGGGACATCAGGAAGTAAGTCGCATCCAGTCCATGGGGCTCGCTACGCACGATGACGCGCTGACCGGGGCTCCATACCTGGCCGTTATCGGCGCGGTGCCCCATGACTACGGCGCGGATCTCGAAACCCTCCAGGCGACTATCGGCCAGCAGCTTGCGGGCACGGGTGGTAGCCATGTCCTGGTTCTCGCTGGAACTGTCGATAATCACCTTCGGCCGGAAGATCCCGCGACGGGCCAGGGTTTCGTCCTGGATGACTGAACGTAGGTGGGCGCGCTTGCTGTCCAGGCCGTCATTGTCGTATTGCCCGTGCTGACCCAGGACGGTGATTTGACTGTAACGATTGGCGATAGAGCGCCGCACACTGAGGCGCTGCACGTTATTGCCGACGCCGTCCTCCCGCATAATCAACGTACCAACTGGCGCGGCGTTGTAGTCAGGCCCGCCAATGATCAGTCGGCCGTCAGGCTCGACCCACGGCCACAAGCCATTGGCCTCGGCGACCTGGAGCAATGCCTCCCAGGCGCTTTGACCAGGTTCGATTTGCACGCGGCGTCTGGTCTTGGCTTGGGCGGCGCGGATCTCTATCTGAGTTATGCCCAGCGGCTTCACGACCTGGTCCAGGATCTGCGCCAACGTGGCTTCGCGCATCGAAACGAAAGGCGCGGAACAGTCGACCAGGGGCGCCGCACGGTCCCGGCCAGTGATGCGCATAGAGATACCCTGACGGGAGATGTCATGTTCGAACTCGTCGATCTGGCCGGTTAATACGCGGTCCTTGCCCAAGGTTAGCGAGCAAGGCGCGCCCTCGGCCAACACGCTGGGCAACCGGGTGGCGTCCTTGGTGTACAGCTCCAGTTCGAAACCGTCAGCGGCGGTCAGCAGGTCTGACTCAACCGACCAGCCGTCCCATTCCTCATGCGCCAGGCCACCAATGGACAGGCGTATTGACTCGTCCAGGACGTTACTTGGCGTAGGCACGCAGCACCTCACCGGCTTGAATGTTATGCGGTGTTTTCAGGTCGGGATTCAGGCGGATCAGCTCGACAGCGCGGGTATGGTCGCCATACCAGCGGTGAGCTAATAGACGAAGGCTGGCCGGGGTTTCAACCACGCGCTCCAGCATTGGCGGGCTCTGCAAAATGACCTGACGCGCACGGGCCTGAATCAATGCGGCGACATTGCGCAATGCCTCAATGATTGGTCGGGCGGTTTCCACGTCGTAGAGGTGACGTTGCAGAAGGATGGACGACTGCACCAGGGATCGCACCAGGTTAACCAGGCCCTCCAATTCCAGCGGGCTCAAGGTTGGCGTGTCGGCTTCGTCCTCGATGACGGTAGCCACCGCCTGGGCGTGGGCCAGCGCCAGTTCGGTGATGACCAGGACAACCAAAGCGAAGCCGTTAGCGATCACCGGATCGTCTGGCATTCCATCGGGCAGTAGCACCAGGACGTTCCCTGGAATAGTCGGCCCGCCCTCGATCAGTGGGCCGACAGTAGGTGCCACGCCTTGGCGCGCACCGATCAGAAAGCCCGCGCCTGCACGTGCCGCATCCGCCGTCAGGCTGGCGTTGCCTGGCAAAGTGGCGGGCACACCAGTACGAGCGAGCAGCGCCGTGGACGAACTGGGCGTGCTGCCCTGGATGGCACTTCGGATTTCAGAGGGTGTGCGCATCAGGTCGACCAGAGGATCAAACGCCCCTGACGGCCGTTTAGCCATTGACCCAACACCGGACACCACACCCAGGATTTGCGAGCGCAGTTGTTGCAGCCGCAGGCCAATGCCAGGTAAACCCAGTGCCTTTTCGATCAGGCCGACCCAGCCTCCGCCGATCCACGATTGAATCTCGCCGACCAGAGAGTCAATGCGGCCAAACAGGTCAAAGATGCCGTCCTGCCAGGTGTATTCATCCTCCAGCCCCAATACGCCGATATCGACGAATTCAAACTGGCGCTCAAAGAAAGGCGCGTCGGGCGTGTCCTCAACGAACACAATGCTGATTTCGGCATAGTCCGGCCGCTCGGCGTTGTGCTTGACCTCGCCGGTACTGCTGACGACGTTCATGCTGCCGTAGATCGGGTGGATCAGTTCGCCTGTACCTGGCGTGTTCAGGGTACGCAGGATGTTCTGGAGTTCTATTTCATAGTTGACGCCGAACACCACCACTTGCATCGGAATGCGCCGGGCACCACGGCCCAGGTCTTTGACCCGGTCACCATCCTTGAATGGCGTTCCATGTTCAGACAAGGCGCGCTGCCATTGCAGGCTTTCGCTTTCGACCAGGAGCGGGACACCACGGAAAGAGGCGTCCAGTAAGTTCTCTGCCCAGCTCATCCGCCGCGCCTCATTTGAATGTCAGTTCGCCGCTCAACCTCGGCCTGGATCATTCGCGAATCAGTACGCACTTCGATAACCAGGGGTTGGGCGAGCAACGAACGGAGGCGATCCTCGGCGGCTTGCGCGGCAGGATTGGCACCGGCCGCACCAGGTGCGGGGACGTTGCCGGCAATTCCAGGAAAGCCTGGCGTGGTTGCCGCCGATAGTGGATTAGCCAGGCGCTGCGCCTGGGAAGCTAACCAGGTCGACGGCTGGCTGGTGCCAGATTGAGACATCATGTCCCGCAGGCGTTGCTGTGCGGTGAAAGTGTCGGCACCCGCAGCCAGGGCGCGATTGGCGATACCCTGCGCCCAGGTGTTCGCATCGTTGACGGGCAGGCCCGCAGCGGTCAGGCCGGTTTCATGGTGCGCCAGGCGCTGGGCTTCGGAGGACAGCCAGTCCGATGACTGGTCGGGATTTTTGTCAGCCAGGGCCATACGGTTGCGGTAGAACGATGTTTGATAAGAGCGCTGGTCATCGTTTAGCAACTTGCTGCGCTGGGCTGCATCCAAGCGACCTTCGTCCGTGGCTGTCGCACTTGCCCCGCCGATTTGGGTGGCAGTTACACCCAAGGCCATTGGGGCCAGCCATGGGGTGATAAACCCACCGGGCTTGCCCTTGCTGGAGCTTGAGCCATTCGGCAGGTCTGGCCCACCAGCAGCGCCGAGAGCAGCACCCGCAGGCCAGTTGGTGACAAACACTGATGTAACGCCTGTGGCTTCCTCCAGGACCTTGCCTACGGCAATGCCTTTGAGGGTTTCAGGTCCGCCCATGAACCTGTTAAGCAAGGCCCCCGCGCCAGCTTTGGCACCACGCCCGGCATAATAGCCGCCAACACCCAGGGCAGCACCGCCAGCAAGCATTTGCTCGCCGGATAAGTTCAGGTCATCCAGCAGATAGCTACCAAGGTCCGCAAAGCCCTTGTTGAGAGGTCGTGCCATTCGATCAATGGCTTGGCCGAGAGTCGCTTTCATTCGAGAGCCAACGGCAGTTGAGCTACTGAGGTTGTCAGCCAGGTCTTTTTCAATAACACCTTTTGCGTTGTTGATATCGCCGGTACTTGATGCGAATTGCTCCAGCCGATTGCCTGTCATGAAAGCGTTAACACCTTTTTGGGTGTCCTGATCCATCTTTCCGAAAACCACCCCCATAAACTTTGCACGATCCCGGTCCGTTTTAAGGGCGCCGTATTTCCTTTTAAGATCCAAGAAGACATCTTGCGTATTACGGGTTTCCCCTTGCTTTCCGAAGAAGTCTACGCCCGTTGTTTTGGTGACGTTTTCCCGGTAAGTGTTGTTGGTGAATGCTCGTAAAGTAGACTGAGCAAGTGTCCCCAATCGGTCGGGTTCCAACTCAATTAAGGAAAGCGTTTCAACAAACGAAAGTGATTGGGCCAAGCTCATCCCAGCTTTCTTTGAGTCTGCCCCAACTTTAGGGAAGATGCTTGAAAGGTTTTCCAGTTCAGCATTACCGAGGCGCCCGGCAACAACCATTTTTTGCAGCAGGTCTAACGCCGCTTCTGGTTTTGCCAGGTCGATGTCAAACGCGCTGGCACCGGTAACCAGGGCTTTTGCCAATATCCCGGAGTCGGCACCTGTGACGGCTGTTGACTGAGCAATAGCCTCGGTACTGATCTTCGCTTTGTCATAGGAAAGGCCACTTGCGACCAAGGTGTCAAAACCGCTCTGAACTTGTTCGCGTTCGATGCCATAGGTTTTGGCAAGGCGCCATTGATCATCACGCCATTCTTCGCGCTGCTCACCGCTCATGCCTGCTGTTTGTTGAGTTCGGATTAGTTGCCGATCCAGCCGCGCACTGCCAGTCACACCCGAAACAACACCGATACCGACTCCAAGCCCCGCCAATTGGCCCTGCATACTGCCGCCCAGTCCCTTGATGCGATCAAACTCCTGACGCACACCCATGGCGATGGTTTTCAACGTGCGCAGGCTGCGACCGCTGTTTTGCGCCATGCGCCGAAAAGACGTTTCGGTCCTATCAACGCTCTGACGCAGTGGCTGCACACCTTGTCTATCGGCACTGATCAGCTCGGTTTTGGCATCACGCGCAGCCTTGCGAGCGGCGGTGGCCATCTCTTTGAGTTCGGCAGAGGTCTTAGTGACTTCAATGCGCGTGCCGGAGCCTGCCTTCGCGGTTTCACGCATGGCGCTACGGATGGTTTTATAGCTGTTGGCGCCGACCTGGCCGACCTTAGTGATGGCCGAGGATGCCTTCCAACTTTCATCGGCCAGTGACTTGGCGCCTTCCTTACCGGCCTTGCGTAGGTCGCGGTTGATCTGCTCGATCTCCCGACGACTGTTGCCCGCATGGGCTTGGAAACGGAGCGCAACGCGCAGATCGGAACTCATGGGTACTCCCGGAGAGGGGCTTACACGAACAGGATAGGCCCGGTATCGAGCCTGTTACCTAGGTTTGGGCAGCGCTTTGCGTTGGCGCTGACTGACGTAGCGGGTGCCTTTCACTTTGCCGATGACCAGGTCTATACGAGCGTCTATTTCAGCCCTGGTCATCTGCCGCAGCTCATCTAGCCGGTAGCCTCGCTGGACGAAGGCATGTTCGATTCGTCGCCAGTCGGTGTTGCCGCGCTCGGCGGCGCGAGCTTTTTTTCAAGCTCTGCGTCGGCGTCGGCAATGATCGCCAAATCGCTTTCAGTCAGTTCGTTCAAGAGCAGCTCAGTTGTCAGCGCTTCATTGGGAATTTCGCCCAATGACAACAACTGGCGGCGATAGACCTCCAAGGTGACAAGCTGGAATGGTGCGCCAGGATGCAGTTCCTGAGCCGCGACCAGGTCGCCAGCAACAGGAACGCGCAAGGTGAAGGTCTTGTGGCGCAAACCGGAGTAATAGACGCCCATTTTGAGTTCGCGGGTAATGCTCAATCCTTCCCAGCGTTTGCTTGATTGTTCAGTCATTACGTTATTCCGTGTAGTAGTTGAGAGCAGCGATGGTCAGGTCTCGCGTGGCTTCGCCTTCAAGTTGGTACTTGCTGCCCAGTTCGATCAGGGAGCAACCTGTCCAGGTTTCGCGCTTACCACCGCCGTCCTGGGCATAGATCGTCAACTTGGCATCCATCAAAGCGCGCCATTCCGGCTCGCCATTTTTGGGAATGACCACCGAGATTTTCAGCTCATGTTCTTCAATGCCCTTTGCCGTGCCGGTAGGTCGGCCGCTGCGGTTCATCGTCTTGACTACCTTGCGCCCGGTCTTGAGGCTCGGCTCAACGCTCGTCACCTCATAGTCGGTGCCGTTGATCTCCAGAACGATCTGCCCTACGTAGTTATCAGCCATCTAAAATCACCTCTTACAAGAGCAGGTCAATGCGACCGGCGAACACGTGCAGGCCGTTGACGACATCGACAGGAATGGTTGCATTGAGACGGTTTACGTCCTGGGCCGAACGCTCGACCACAAGCCCGGCCGCGTTGGCCTCGACCTCTTCGACGATCTCCAGCTCCTGCGCCTTGAGCAGTACGTCCAGCAGCTCACCGCGTACCGCTTCCGGGGTTTTCTTTGAAAGCTTGGAGCGCGGGAAGCGCAGGCGAATCCGGTCGCGGCACGCCATACGGATGTAATACAGGGTGCGGATGGTGGTCAGGTCCAGCAGCGAGACGTCTGTGGCGCCCGCAGCAGACTTGGTATACGTGGTCACGGCACGGACAATCTGAATGACATCGCCTGCCGCGACTTCCAGCGGGGTGACGCCGTTCGCCAGGGCGGTTTCCTGCTCGGTGCGTCCGAGACGTTGAGTGATGGGCGGCACTTTAATCCCGGCCAGTACCAAGGTATTCAGCGGCCGCGCCGGATCTTCTTCTGAGGCGATCATCGCGGCATAGGCAGCGGCCACCTGGTGCGCTTTCGATGCTGTGCCTGGCAAAACCGCCAGACTGATCGCGCCGGAGTTCAGCGACGTAGCCAAAGTGGTGGCAGCGGACAACGTACTGGTCAAAGCAGCAACGCCGATAATGCCTTGCTGTTCCATCGAATTGGTGTAGACCTTGATGTGTTCGCGCAACGCGGTCAGTGCCGTTGTGCTGTTCCAGGCCGGGACCAGGATGGTAAAACCGCCCAGCGCAGTCGCGTCCAGTGCGGCCTTGATGTCCGGCTCTGCATCACCCTCAACGACCACGCCCACTGCCGAGACGGCGGCGTAGCGATAAGCCGTGATAAAGGCGTCGGCCATTTCTCCAGCGATGGTGCCGCCGAAGAAGGCTTTAGCCTCCGGCGCGCTGTAGAACGGTGTCGGCACGTTAGCCTCCACGGTTGCCCCTTCGCCCAGGGGAACGATGAAGCACACGCTTTGCTTGTTGGTCGGCAGGTTCCGTTGTGCCAGGCTGGTGTTGAACTCCATGTAAACGCCAGGCTTACGGATAGACGCCGGGATCGTGTCGAATTCGATGCTCATTCAGTGGATTCCTGTGCGGGTTGTTTGGCACTGGCGCGCGGTTTCTTCACGGTCAGCAGCTCCTGCGCCGCCACACGGCGCCGGTAGTAAGAGGTGTTCGGCACGTCGACTGCCTCGCCCCCTTCGATGTACGTGTACGGATCGTCTTCCGTGGGCACCCGATGACCAGGTGCAGCTTTAACGTGCATTACACGTCCCTCAATTCGATGTTGTCGGTTGCCACCGGGTCGGGGTTATCCGATGGGGTGTGGTAATCCATGGTGATGCCCAGGAAGTCGGGCAATGCCTCTATAGGTTTTTCCCAATCCAGTTCGATGTTGAATGACTGCCCCAAGACAGAAAGGTGGTCACTGGAGAACTTGCCGTTGACCAGGTTGGAAAGCTCCGTTGGCTTGATCGGCGCACGCTCCGCCCAGGGTTGCCAATCGACAAGCTGGTGCATACAGGCTTCCCACAGCGCGTAACTGCCAATGTCCTTATCCGAAGTCCCGCGCCGAGTAGCCTTTTCCCCCCGTGGATGACGGGCTGCGATGATCAGGCGGAAGGTGATCGACACCACGTAACGGCTGTTAGATCTACGGTTGAATACGGCCTTTGGCACCATCACCAAAATTGCCGGGCAGCGCTTGAGCAAGCCCGGTAACAGGTCCGGGTCGCTCAATTCGCCGCCGTAGCTTTCCACCACCAGACGCGGCAGTCGGGTTTGCAACTCGCTGAGCCGCGCCTCGATCAGGTCCTCCAGCTCGCCCACCATTACAAGTCCCTCAAGGTGCTGCGGCTCATCAGACGAGGCTGGTGGCTGATCTGAAAACCAGACTGCCCGCCGTCCGATGCACCACGCTCCTTATCTTCCTTGGCGAGCGTCTCCAGGCGCTTGATCACGTCCTTGTAAAGCACCCGCACGGTCGACTCTTCCTTGCCCGCGTCGTCGTACAGGTGATAACGGGCGATCTCGGCCAGGTCATCCGTAACCCATGCAGGCGCATCCTCGCCTGCCGCCCGAAACCGCAGGTAAAACGAGACCTCACTACGCGCCCGCTTGACGGCATCGGTGATCCTGACAAGCGTCGCAACGGCAATGGCGATGTCCTCGGGCGGCCATTCTTCCAAAGGCGAACCATCGGCAGCCGCCAAGACAAGTGCAGGATCGATAACGCGCTCGGTGTCCGGGACGGCCACTTCGGTGATGTCGCGGGCGCCGAATCGGATCAGGAGCTGGCTGGCGGACGGCAGTGAGAGGTTCATTTACCGGCGTCCTTTGCCTTGCTGGTGCGGGTTTTCGCCGGCTTTTCTACGGGATCGGGAGTCGGCGTTGCAGGCGGCACGGTGTTGTCCTGGTCGTTCACGGCGCCGATACCGCTCTCGGAAAGATCCAGGGTTGGTCCCACGAATTCAGGTCCAGGCTCGATGTTGTTTTGGTCGGTGGGACCGACGTCGACCACAGGAGCAGCCACTGGCGTAATGACTGTTTCAAGCGTTTGCGGCTGGGCGCCTGGAATGGCATCGGGCGTTTCCGATGGCGCGGTTTGCGAGGGGGTGTCATCGAGCACGTCCTTTACCTGGTCGAATGCTTCCCCCGCATAAGCGAGGATCAATTGAGGCTCTTTCCCAAGCGCCTCAAGTTGTTCGTCCGTGAAGAAGTCGTCCGGGTAAAAAGTCGGCTTGCCTGGGTGGGCAATCCCGCAACGACGGAAGCCGTCGCGCTTTGAGGTGATAACGATGGTCATAACGCCCCCTTATCCCAGCCAGCTCGGCGCCAAGATTTCGGCGGTGCCTGCCCATTCGTTGCCGCTGTTGGCATCCTTGACCAGTAGCTTGCGCGCAGCACCTTCCAGCGGGGATGGCACCACCAACAGGCCAGGGTTGACGCCGAGTGGGCGACCGCCATCAGCGTGGAAACCCTTCATGGCTGCACGCGCTGCGGCATAGTTTTCGGCGTTAAGGGGGGCTTTCGAGCAGAACGCAAACTGCCAGAAACCGAAACCGACGTTCGCACGGGCATCGACGCCATAGCGGTATTCATCGCGCATGAAGACGTTTTCGTCGTCCATGCTGGTCATCGCTTTGAGGTCGTACTTGCGGCGCAGTTGGAAGATGATCGGTTTGATCGCCCGGCTTACATCGAGCAGATACCAGGCTGGGCCTTCACCGTCCTGGTAGTTGCTGACGGAGATTGCCGTGCCAGTGCCGTCGGTGTTCGGGTAGACCGGGTGGTCGGTGTCGAAGAAGTTCTGGCCGTCATAGCACAGCGTGGTCAAGCCAGCTTTCAGCAGACTGAACACCAACTCGTCCGGGTGTGCAGTGGACGCCCGGCCCATCTCGGCAAACAACGGCTTATAGACGCCGATCTGGTCATCTTCGATGGCGTCACGCGGCACACCCACGGACGACTCGTACTTCTTGTTGGTGATTGAGTAGCTGTGCGCCGCCATGTTCTTGAGAACACGGTCGCCGATCCACTCGCGGAAGTTCGGGAACTGCCCCAACCAACCATAGGTGTTGCTGGCAGACGTGGACGGTACGGTCGTGGCAATGCGCGCCCAATCGGTCGGCGTAGCTGCCTGGGCATTTTGGAACTCGGCCCGGTACGCGGTGAACAACGCGGTCAAGGTGCCAGAAGTAATGATCATGAATCGCTTCCTATATATAGAGGGAGTTACGCCTTGCCCTTGATGAAGTCCGCTTCGCTCATGTCCAGCAGCTTGGCGACGTGTTGCTCTTCGGCGTTGAGCGCGGTGACGGTTTTGTCGGCCTTTCGCTCGTCCAGGTTGGAGGGCGGAGCAACGACCGGCGCCGCATCGACGAATGCCTTGAAGCGCGCCAGACCGGTTTCGTCTTGGCAAGCGGCGCGGTGGTAGTCGACCGTTGCCGGGGTGATCTTCCCGGCTTGGGTAGCCGAGGTGATCAGTGCATCCACTTGCTTGTTGTGTTCGGTTTTCTTCTGCTCAGCCAGGGCTTGCTCGGCATTGGTTGCGCGTTGCAAAACGCTGTCGTAGTCCGCCCGTGGCATGAACTGCTCAAGGTTGGGCTTCTCGGTGTTCACCGCTTGCGCGGTTGCTTTGAGTTGAGCGGTGGCCGCAAGGGCCTGTTCTTCGGTTGCCGTTGCAGGCAAACCGAGTGCAGTCAGAAGCGCAGGTGAAAGCGTCACAGGCGTGACCTCCGTGTTTTCTTGATTGAGGGCGGTCAGCAGGAAGTTGGGTTTGTTCGTCAGGCCCGCGCTGACCAGGCGAGCAATACGGGTGGTATCTGGGTCGAAGTCGAAGACAGGGGAAAGGAAACGGTATTCGCGGTTGATGACCTGCTCGGAGGCCCGAGGGGTCCAGTCAACCAGGCCCCACAGCGCGCCGTTGCGTAGTTCCAATTGCTTGATCCAGCCCGCAGCCGGGGCGGATTCGCCCTTGCTGGCTCGGTGCTGTGTGGCATGTTCCCAATCAATGGGCAGGTCGATGGCACGGCCGAGGAAGCTGGACTGGACCAGCGTCCCGGCTTGCTCATCGAACAGCCATTGCCGACCATCGCGGCCGGTGACGTTGGGACCAGGGGGATTAGTTCGACCCACTCCGGGGCCTTGCCGTCAGAGACGGTGGCGGAAAGGTCGGTGTTGAGTGCGAGTTGAGTTTTCATGCCGCCAGTGTGGGAGGACTGGCGGAATCAGT
Organism: Pseudomonas sp. R4-39-08; assembly: GCF_003852275.1. NCBI lineage: Bacteria > Pseudomonadati > Pseudomonadota > Gammaproteobacteria > Pseudomonadales > Pseudomonadaceae > Pseudomonas > Pseudomonas sp. R4-39-08. The sequence continues at coordinate 1,571,244 of NZ_CP027733.1, read as the reverse complement.
GAGTATCAGCGGGGTTTAAGGTTTAGCAAATAGTAGTGAACCCGTTTTAGACTAGGTCGTCGTATTTTCGAATAGCACGTAGCTTGGTCATCACCGTATCGCCGTAAGGAGTTAGCGTCCAATAAGTTGCAGTGTCTTTGACGCTCCGACTCTTGGTGCTCTTGGCAATATACCCGAGCGCACGCAGCTGTATTTTAATAGTCTGATAGTCCGCATCTGACACCTCGAAGTTCATAATCCTTTGCGGGCGCTCATTCGGCTCCATGCTTGTTATCATATTGCTCTCAATAGCTTCGCTTAGCGTAAATTTTAGAGACGTATCCGACGCCTCATCAATCATGAGTGGAGACAAAACTGCAAATATATAACTCCAACGAAACTCAACTTCGCCATACTCATTTTTCGACGTCCCATTACGAGCCACGGAATAATAAGTATATCTGATTCGGTATTTATCACTTCCTTGGGCTAAGTCATTAGCGCCTTCTGGCTCAGAGCTTTTAATCGTTTGATTTTCAAGCTCCAACTCATCTACACGACGACGCAAGCTTAAAATCTCTTCCGTGGCACTCTCGTCGGGCACTAAATTTCCGCGAACCCAGCCAATAGCTGGATGGCTTTTTGTAAGTTTGATCAGGCTTCGACTTACATGTCCGCCAAGTTCTGCTGGGGTCTCCCAGAGCTTACACAGCTTCTGTTTTACTAACTCATAGAAGTTTGCGAGTTTTTCTTGATTCTCAGTGCTGGTTTCGCTGAACTTGGCAGGCAGATCACCAATGTTACGATGAATAAAGCCTAAAATGGGTTTGCCTGTCTCTAAAGCATAACGATATTCCATCTCCGTGTAGCTCTGGCCTGAAGGTCCTACGGAACCATACCTGCCTGCCAGCACTACAATGTAATAGTCGCTGTCATCAATCACCTTTTTGATAAGGCTCCATTGATCGTCATTCGTTGCAGGGAACAGCTCCATACCTGACGGCATGCAATCTTGCTCGAGCAGCGCCTGCATTACCTCTTGCCTTGCATCCTCCAGGTCCCAGAACGTAGAGCTGACAAATACCTGATAACGTTTTTCCATTTCTTGAGGCTCCTTATTTTTCTGCTCGCTCGACAAGTCGTGATAATGCGAGCGACTGGAGCCAATCTAACGCAGGTCTAACGCATCTTCGTAACAATATTTGCGCCGATGTACCGCCCAAGCAAATCGGCTCCTACAGCGCGCTTGCAGCCATCAACCTATCAGTGGCTCGTTAAGATAGTCGTGGATGATGAACAGCACCTCTGTTTCATCCTCGGCAGAGAGCCCCAGGTACTCCCTCGCTGGGATATCACCCCACGGAATAGAACTACCCTTGCCCGTTTTGCCGGACGCGCCTTTCTTCTGCCCAAACTGGTGGACAGCGCCATAGGGCCGATCTGTACCGAACGCCAGTTCTCTACTGGTGACTTGCTTGCGTAGGGTGTCTTGGAGCGTACCTTTCTCCCGCAGGATACCTGCACCTTTCTTTCTGGCTAGGGTTACAGGCGAGAGCGGCGCCCAAGGCGAGCCGTCAGGCGCGACCTTACGGCGGAAGCGCTCGTCGGTGGACTGGTGAAGATATTCACCGATGTCATTAAGCGGTGTGGTGAAGTCGTCCAGGCGGCGGCCCAACTCTTCCAGGGCTTTGCCAACCTGGCTGCTGTCGATGACGACATCAAGCATTGCACCGGCCATGGGGTTCTCCTATTCAGGGCGGCTATATAGCAGCACGCCAAGGCGAAGTTGCTCCAGGTACTCTGCGCTGTCTGCCTCTGGCACAAAGGAACTGACTCCGGCCCAGCCGTCGTCGCCGACTTCAAACACCGCCAGGGCTGGTATCGGCTGACCCTCGACCTTGAAGCGGCGAAGGTAGCGACGACGCACTACGGCCTTGCTCTGGCCTTTCAGCCACTCCAGGCGCACCCACACTTCATCGGGGGCTTTTAACGTGTCGGCCAGGAGAGGCAACTCACGCGCAATGCCGGAACGCTTGATAAGCAACGGCCCCGTGGGCGTGTTGCTGAACATCCCCCGGCCGATCACAACGGCATCACCAACCACGTCCTTGAACACTGTGGGGGCTGACTCTGTCGCGCCGAACTCGCCGAGGAATTCATCTAGGTACTGTTGATCAGTTAGCCCTGCGGGTAGCACGCGGTTTGCCGGGACTGTGCGGGGCGTCGGCATGGCTTCTGGTAGTCGGCGGTTTGGGAGGCCCACTGTCGTGGCGCTGTATTTGGCACCTGGTACGGGCTGGGGCAATGGGTCGTAGGCCCGCAACGGTGGAACGGCTGGAGCCAGGCGCGACTGACCTGGTGCGTATTCAAAGCCGGGGTCAATGCCCTTGGGCACCCGCACTGTGCGCGGGCCATTGGGACTGTTCTTGCCGATGACCCGGTCTTCCCACTCAATAGCGGGTGCGGGACCAATTGCCAGGCCCTGGCGCTCTATGTCCCTGGCCGAAGCCATGAACTTCTTGCACTTGCAGCCCCAGCCGTTTTGCGGGGTGTGGGTCGACCACCATGGATCATCCAAAGGCAGAGTGGTGCCGTTCCAGGCCAAGTGCATTGGGCGCGGGTGTGCGCTGTCGCCGTGGCGGTAGATACCATAGGGACGGCGCTTGCGTAGTTCCGGGTCTGCCATTTGCGCTTCGCGACCGGCGTTATAGGACTGGCGCAAATTGGTTTCCCAGATGACATTGGTACGCCAACCGCGTTCGCCCTGGTACTGCCAGCCATGTTTGACCACGACCTGGTCGAAGTCTTTGCGGAACTGTTCCAGGGTTGTCCCGTTGGTAATGGACTTCTCGACGGCGCCCCGTAGGGCAGTGAGTAGGCCATGCTTGACTGCGCCTGCTACGACAAACGCATGGTCATGTTCGATGGCGTAAATATCTGCCCAAGACGGCGTAGGGACACTGACCTTGCCGCGAAAGTAATCAAGCTGTTCCTTGAAAGAAAGTGAACCATGAGAGACAGCCATTGCGTTTTACCTGTTTTTAAGTGGCATATTGCCTTCATACAAGACAAACTGTTCGGGGTACAACCAAACACTTTCATCACTAGGGAGCTGCACATGCGAGTCGGTATCAAAAAGCTGGACGTTAAAATGGAAGTGAAAAACAATGGGGTCGAATTCGAGGTATACGACAATCAAGAAAATTTCATGGGCGATATGTTCGTAGTCAAATCAGGACTTATCTGGTGCAAAGGCAAGACTAAAAAAGAAAACGGCGTAAAAGTCAGCTGGGCAGAGTTCACTGCATGGATGGAAGGCTGACACTCAAACACCTCGCAAAATATCGTACCTCCCAGCCATGCTCGCCGCTGTCATACCATCTGTCATGGCGTCGGCTAGTTGGCTGGTTGTTATATCGGGGTAGGTTTCAATCAAACGGTCCCGAAACTCCTCAAGGCTATGAACAGTGTCGAGCAGTTCCTTGATCTGCTCGATCATGTCGTCCATGTATACCCCCACAGTTCGCTCCATCGTCCGCACCTGGTTATCCACGATGTCCGGCACCACAACAGGTTTCGCGGGCGCCTGCTCTCTGTTGGCCGCTTGTGCCAACACCGGAGTAACAACGGGCGCAGCAATGCCCAGCAGCTTGGCGCCAGCGGCCGGAGCTGGAATATTGAGTTTGTCGCGGATAACCGACTGTTCAACCTCCAACCCAAGCGGCACCAGCTTTTCCAAGGCTTCGATCAGAATCTTGGCGTTTTCCGGCTTGGGTACGTCGAGGATCAGCCGCGGATATGGGCGACCAGGTGCAAAGTTCAGATCGCACCAGGGGCGCACAAAATAACGGTTCAGCGTATTGGATTCGGCCTTGGCATCGGCTTGCAGCAGATCCAGGCGCACCTCGTTATGGATCGTCGCTTGGGCCTGGCTGGAGCCGTCGTCGGTAGACATGGTTTGACCGACCACGGCCTTGCTGACCTGCTTATCCCACCACTCCGCCAAACCCTTGAAGAAGTCCCCGGCGCCGGTCACGTTGGCCGCCTGGGTGAAGTCGATGCGCATACTGTCCGGGATCACCGCCGCTGCATCGCTGCCCAGGTTGGCAACCGCTGACATGAGCGTAGCAATATCGTCCTTACTGGCACCAGGTCCGTAGCGACCTACACGCATGGGCATACCGAAGATGTCGGCGAAACCCATCCAGTCCTTCCAAGTCCATGCTTTGCACATGTAACCCACGGCAGCTAGACGCGCCAGGCCACCACGAATAGGCAGACCTGAACGAATGCGCGGCAAATGAACGATGAACTTGTACGGTGCCAAAGGAACGCCATCGACCATGTCGGCTTCATCCAGGAGCCGCAGCTCCCGGCTGGTGTCGCGGTCGAACTGGAAGAAACGCTGGTCCCGTGGCTCAAAGCGCGATGGGTTCCAGGTCTTGCCACTGCGGTCCCACATGATTTCGGAGACGGCATAGCCTTTGCCCATGGCGTCGGTCAGGTCGGCTTGTAACTCGCCGAACTCGGGTGAGTCGACTATTTCCTTGAGTTGGTCGGCTCGGCGCACGTCTTCGGCATCGTCGCTGGCAGCTTCGATACGAATGGCTAAGCCGGACACTGCCAGCTTGCGAGTACCTAACACCGAGGCGTAATGCAGATCCCGTTCTTCCATTTCCTCGGCAAGGGTCAGGTAGTCATGGGCGTTGCCCTCGGCAGCCGCCTGCAGGATGGCGGCAAGTCGACCAGGCGTCAGGCCGCTCGCGACCGACTGGTGCCAAACCTGGCGTATGCCGGTGGTGCGTGCTGCGGCCAACTCTTCGGTGAGTTTGTCGTACTGGATCGGTCGACCGTACTGGTCGACGATTTTGGATTCAGCCATTACCAAATGCCTTTTGTGGAGCGCCAACCGGCGCCGATCTGGATCTCGCGATCATGCTGAGACGCGGGCTGGACTCGGTGATACTCGATGATTTCCACTTCCTGGCGGGACGCGTAATCGGCCAGTACGGCGGCGATACCGGCGTCGCCGTGGCGCTTGGGGCCGGACTTTTCGCCTTTCTCGTTGGTGCGCTTTTCCGGGATACGGGCCACGCCCTTGACCATCCGAAAGGCACGCACGTCGCTAACGACGTCCTTGTCGGCCGGGATGTCGTAGAACGTGTCGTCTTCTAGGGACGCCTTGAACGGAGGCATGTTGTCGCGATACCAGCCCTCGGTGAGCATCACCCGCTCAATGCGGTTGAAACCGAACTCGATGGCGGTGTCTTCCGACAATTGCGAGCCGTTGCCCCTGGCGTCGTCGGCGCCTTTGAGGAAGTTGGGTAAGCGACGAATGATGTAAAACTTAATCTGGAGTTGTTGCTTGAACGGAACGTTACGCAGCTCGACCACAAAGGGTGTGCGTTTGCGCAGGTTCTGCTCCTTGAGCAACGGCCAGATGACCGAGAGGTCGCCGGAGCGGGCGAAGTCCATGCCATAGAAGCTCTGAACGTCCAATGGGATGGCCGACAGCAGCGGGAGCAAATGTTCTTCGCACCACTCCAGGGACTCAGCCAGGCGCAGGTGTTCAGCGATGGTTTCGTAGCCCTGCGGGTATGCCAAGCGCAGCACCGGCACATCGCGGTTACTGCGCTTCTCGACCAGGGCCATGCTGAGAAAGGCGCCGCCGCCCTGGGACGGAACACAATCAAGCTCTTCATCGGCGGCGTCACCGTAGAAGCCATACACGTCCTGTACCCAGGCGAGTTCTTCCTCAAGCTTGTACTCAATCCCTTTACGCAAGCAGACACGCTTGTACAGACCATCGGCCACGGCTTCGCCAAAGGTGCAGCGGAACACTTCGCCATTGCGCTTGCCCGCCCGGATCTCATTGACCAGGTCGTTGAATGGGTTTTCCGTGCCGTCGTGGGTGCTGATCACATGGACCTCACCGCCCCAAATCAACAGCGCCATGGCTGCTTTTAGCAGCTCGGCCAGGTCGGCATGGAATGCAGCTTCGTCGATGACGACAACACCCTGACGGCCCCGCAGGTTGGACGGTCGGCTGGTCAGCGCGACAATGCGGTGGCCGCTGGGGAAAGCAATGGTGTAGGTCTTGATATGTTTGTCGGGGTCACTGTCGGGCCAGATGCCTTCTTCGATTTGCTCGGCGGCGTAGTTGTACGCCCGCGCCCACATGGCGCAAGCCTGGATGTATTCCACGGTCATGTCCTGGTTGTAGCCCAGGTAGTAGACCGTTTGACCGCCCGCTGATTTTTCGCTGGCAGCCACGAGGACGTTGTCTGCCGCTTCGGCCCAGGTAAGACCAATACGCCGGGACTTCTCGCCGACCTTGAGTGGGGCACGGATACCGATCCACTCTTTCTGATAGTCGAGCAATACCGCTGGAGCAACCAGAGTGGCGGTGCTGTCCAGGATGAGAGGAAGGCTCACGATGCCATCCCCAGTATCTCGCGCCGAATTTCATCGGCTGTCGACTGGGACATACCACCTTTCTTAGCGATTTTCTCAACGCGGGCCGCTGCGGTCTCGACCTTTTCGCGCCATTCGGCCTGCCACTTTTTCTGCACCACCGATGCCTTGCCAAGCTCCGCCACGGCCTTTGCTACCTTGGGCAAGTCCATCTGGTCACCGTCGGTCATCAGCAGCTTAAATAGGTGTTCCTGCACCAGGCGCATCAACGCTTCGTTGACCGCGCCTTCTTCATCCGGTGCAGCCGCCACTACGGCACGCGCTTGCTCGCTCGCCATTTTCAACGCTGAGAGCTTGGACTCAAAGTCCTGACCATAGCGATGCAAAGCTGACTTGCTGATCGAAAAACCACGGCTCGCCAGTTCTTCGGCCAGGGCTTCATAGTCACTAAAGTTGTTTTCGACCAGGGCCTTATCGAACCAGGTTTTAACCGACTTAGGCAGACTGGCGACTTTGCTACGCGGGGGCATAGGGTCAGCTCCAGTATTTTTCTGGGCGGGCAATACCGGGATTACAGTCGATGGTGTACTCGGCCACGTCGACGCCGTAGTGGGTCAAGCCGCAGATCCATACGCCGCTAGACTGTTTCTTCAAGGTCGCCAAGCTACGGTCAGCCAGGTAATCCAGTTCGCGTCGTAGTTCCAGGGTGGTGACGTCTGGAATGATTCCCTGGATGGCCGACAGCACCAGGGCTTCGTGGGGATCAACCGGGCGCGCTGTGTTGAGAGTTAGGATGATGTACCAACGCAGCGATTCGCGGCGCACCTTGGCTGGATCAATGTTCATGGGCGTAGTCCTTTGAGTTGAGCGTTTTCTAACCTGAGCGCCAAGCCATCTAGCTTGGATTCGATAATGGATTGGTTGCGTACCCAGTCCTCGCGGCGGACATAGTGCAAAGGCATATCGCCACGTAAGCGCTCCATGCCGATCTCGACCTGGCGCAAGCGCTCACTGTCCTTGTCCACGATGGCAAAGCGTTGGTCCAGGCGCCGTTCCATTTGCACCAGGAGCATTTTCATTACACCGACGAAAGCTCCCAGGATGGTTACGGCAATACTGATCATCTGCCACACCGGCATTTCGAATGTCGCCATCAATGCGTTCTCCTTTCGCGATGGTTTTGGCACTGCGCGCAACGTTGCACTCCAGGAATGGCGTGGCGCCGATCTTCCGGGATAGGCAGGTCACAGTCAGGCACCTGACAGAACTCAGCCGAAGGGCCGATCAACAGTTCCACTTGTGCCAAATGAGTCGCTAAAGCACTTTCGTTGTGCAGGGCTTCCAGCACGCTGGCGTAATCACTTGCTTTCATTGCGGGTCCAATTGATCAGGTTTCTGAGCTGTGCCCGGCAGATTCCATACAGCTCGCCATTGCGTACCTGGTTGGTCAGGAGTTGTTCCTGGGTGACGCCTGAGTCGAGGTCGTCAGCGGTTCCGGCTCCGCTGGCAGGCGAAGGAGTTCGGCCGGAGCCGTTCGTGGTTGGCATTGCGGGATTGGGGGCGATACCGTTGGCGGTGTTCCACACGCGGACAAAGCCATTAGTGAACACAGCAACAGGCAACGGCTCTGGCTTCGCATCCAGGGCGCGGCGATAGAGAGTGGTAACACGGGCGATTTCTCCGGAGAGTCGGTCGGTGGTATGGCGTAGGGTTTCCTTGGCGTCGGCAAGCTGGGTCGCCAGTTCGTTGCCCTTGTCTTGCTCGGTTCGCAACTGCGCCAGTGCCGTGTCAGAGGTGCGCTGCTTTTCCAGGGCGTACTCTTGGCGCAGGACGGCAACGGCGGTTTCTCCCTCAGACTTGCCCAGTCTGTAGCCTTCGTCTTTGCCGTCCTCACGGTTCAAGTGGATGCCGTACACCACGGCGCCGATAACGGCCACGTACCAGAGCAGCGGTTTGACCAGGTCAAAAAGGCCCTTCATTGGCAGACTCCCTGGCCCCAGCCATCAGCGACGTACAGAGCTTCCCAGCGCAGCAGGATCAAGCGCGGGTATTGCCGGTTTTCCTTGAAGGCAGCGGCCGAGCGTCCGCTGTTGAACCACTCGACGGATTCGAACCAGGTCAGCGGATCGGCCCCTTTGGCCGATGCCAACTTGCGGTCTTTGATCACCCAGCCCAGGCCGCCGTTGTAGGCAGAAAGGATCAGCGCCGCCTGTTCGCAGGAACTACGCGCCCGGATGCGGCTCGCCAGCCAGCGGTCATAGCTGACAAGCGCTTGCATGGACCAAACCGGGTTATACGGTTCAACCTTGCCGAGGGCCTTGGGGAACAGCTCGGCAAGCCAAGTGGCGGTCGAGGGCATCACCTGGCCCAAGCCTTGCGCACCGACGGGCGACTTCGCGTCGAACTTCCAGCGGCTTTCCTGGTGGATCTGTGCGGCGAAGGTGGACACCGGAGCATCAAGGCCCCATTCAGCCTGAGCGATGCGGGTCAGGTCGCGGCGATAGCGGTCGGCTTGGTCCGGAATTTCGGCCTTAGCTGGTGGGCTGACGGCCAGACCTACCAACAGGCCAATTCCGGCCGCAGCTATATATAGAAGGGAACGAGAACGCCGCATGTCAGAGCCCCAGCGTCAGGCCGAGGACGCAGCCCAGCACGACCAAGGCGCGGCGAATGCCTGCCATGGAACGCTCGCAACTGGGCACCATGTCCGGCCGGGCATAAGGGAACAGCGCTCGATCCAGCCAGTACCCCAGCACACAGCCCAGCGTCACCAGGCCACATTTATAGAGAACAACAGGCAGTTTGGTTGGGGCGACGATAGCCAGGCTGAACAGCAAGGCCAATGTGATCAACGCCCAAAAGGTCATACGAGGCGTGCGGGGACGCCGCTTCGGTGCGGTAGAAGTCATGGGGATACTCGCGGTGAGTGAAGAGTGGCGCGCAGTGCGGCCAGGTGATTTGCGGCCACCACGGCGTCACCGGGGACATGGACGGGTGCCCGGTACTCGGCGAAGGTTGGTGTGATGGTTCTTACAGCGGGGCGTAACTTCTCCTGTTCACGAACGTGCTGTTCTGTGCGGGCTTCGGCTTGCGAGATATGCGACTGCACCAACTCACGCCAGTCGGCCGGAACCTTGGCCCATAGCACCGCACGCGCAGCATCATCCCCGGCAGCTTGAATGAGCTGGGCGAACTGGCGCGGCCGCTGGGGCCGAGAGACTTTTGGGGAAGCGGGAGCGGAATGCATGATGCGAACCTGCCGTTAGGGGAACGGTGCCAGCTTCGCGTATAGGGGGGAGTGGTTGAGTATCAGCGGGGTTTAAGAAAAAGCCCCGCTCGGTGGCGGGGCTAGATGTTTGCTGAACAGGGTTTAAGTCGGGCCCAATAAGCCGTTGTCACGACCGGCCTGAATGGTCTTGTACGCACCGATATGGGTAAGTCCACTTTCGCTTTTGGTTGGAACTCTCAACGTCATATACATTGCAAGCACACTCCCGCAATTCCAGTCAGACTTACCATCTCCAAGCGCACTATAAACAACGTCAAGTAACTCATAATGGGTGATCGGGATCTGTGCAGCGTCCAGCTTTTGGCGAGTCACGATAATCATGTTACCGATGTTTTCTGCTTCCTGACCTTTGGCAAGGTTGTTGCGGCATTGCTGAGCTGCGCGCTGAGTCATTTCAAGCAACTGCTCTTTTCTTTCTACGGTTGCTGTTACTCCGCGCTCCTGGTCCTTTTCCGCAAAGATGGTAGCGATAGAGGAAGTGGTATATGTCTGTGCGAACGCATTTGAACCAAGTGCCAGCAGGACGGCTAATGCCACTACGTTCCTTTTCATCAGTGCAAAGTCCCTTCGTCAAACCCAAAAAGATCAGGCTCGCTCTTGCGATGCAGCGCCCGTTGTCGACGAATGATGTCATAAATGGTCTGGTTCGCAAGGTCGTACTTGCTGACCAGGTCCGGGATCTTAATGACGTTATCCTTCCAGTCCCGATAAATCATGGCATCGCGTAGCGCTCTTTTGAGTGCATCCCCGCGTGGCAAGTACACCACTCGACCACCCATCACAGAACAAATCGCAAAGACAACATGCCGGGCCAGTTCGGCGGCTTCCACACCCGGCTTGATTTCGACCAGGAGCTTGGCCTCGGCGATTTCTACCATTTCTCGTAATGAGCCCTCCCAGCGGGATATAACCGTAGGGTCTTGCATGTTTGCCAACACCTTCTTGGCGTCCAGTTGATCGATGTCATCCGGGAACAGTTCTTCGTTCATCGCTCCGGTCTCCCATGTCGGCGGGCATCATAGGTCAATGCCGCAACCATTTTTTGCAGTTGCGCGGGGTCGAGCCATTCCACGCGCTCGACCTTGAACATGCGCAAAGCCATGCCATCGGCATACGCCCAGGAGCGTTTGGCCTCTGCGAGAAATGCCTCAATCTTGCCCACTAGCTTTGCCCGGTCTGGCGCCGCTGTCGGTGCTTTTCGGCCCTGCTTTTTAACCTGTGTAGGCTCCCAGCCCAACCGGGCGAACTCGGCCAAAACAGCGCCGGTCTGGCGTGGGTTGAGGTCTTTGGCCGAACGCACACCTGCCACGCGAACTAGCAAGGCGCGGTAGGTTTCGTCATCGAGACCGAGGTCTTTCTTGGCGATATGGATTTTGCTCAATTGCAGGTTTCGTGTGCTCATTGTCTCCCTCCTTTGATCAATACCTGGAACGCTGCCGGGTCGCTGCGGGACAGTGCCGCGACACCATGAATTGTCATGGTGAGCGCATGTTCTGCTTCGTCGAACTGCCCCGCAGTGCGGATCTGTTCCAGCTCGTTTTGGGTGCCGCTGTAGATTTCCATCTTGAGCTTGCTGGCCCCCATAGCCAGGCGCTTGTTACTCTCACGCTTGCGCTGGGCGCGTTTACGCTCGCGTGCCAGGCGGGTTTTACGTTGCCGGGGTGTTTCGTCTGTCATGGGTGGCTGCTCATCAGTACCAGGTAACCACGCCTGGCAGACCGCCCCGGTAGGCCGGGGTGGTTTCGCTCAATGAAGGGTTGTAGTGGTGGGTTGCCAACGGCACGCAGGGACAGTGCCTAGCATCTTTTCGCTGGCGACTAGGTCGAACACCTTGTTGAAAATGCGTACGGCTTCCGACTGTTTGGGCGCGCCCAGCGGGTTGGTCGGGACGCCCGTCATATCAATGGCTACAGAGGGCCTGCCGTTGTCTTCGCGGCGGTCTTCAAGGGTGAGAGTGATCTTGGCCATGTGGGCTCCTAGCGTTGCTTGTGGAAGGTGATGTGGTAGTCACGGGCGACCTGCCGAACGTACTTTTCAGTCATGTGATGTTTACGAGCGATCCATTTAGGGGAGTTCCCCATGGCGGCGTCTGCCATGATCAACGCCGCGTGCTTGCCGACATCCGACGGACAGACGTTTGCTTCGGGAGCGTCAATAGGGGCCACGGGCGCAAACAGATGGGCATAAACCGGCGAGCGCTCCGGGTTAATGGTGAACGTCGCCGGGGCGTTGCTCATCTGGTGACCGACTTGCTGGACTGCGCCGCCGCGCTTGAGGAATTCCTCAGTCAACCGGTCGAGATTGGCGCGCTCGATGTCGTGTTGTGGTGAATGCATTGGCAGGGGATCGCTGCGGGTATCGTGATAGCGCTGCATAGTCAGGCCCCCAAAGCTCGAAAGCCGGGCTGATTGCTTTTGGCAATCCACTGGATGAAGCGCGCTACAGCGACGATGCCTTCACGCTGGTTCGCAGCCTCTGGAACACCAGGAACAAACAGCGTTTCGTTGTCATATCGAGACAGACGCGCACTCACACTGATGATGTCGCGAACTATTGTTTCCTCACCTGTAGCGAGTGCGATGGCTCCCTCAGGAAGGGTTGCGCCAAAGTCGATATGGCCGGAGGCGAAGCAATAGGCTGTGATAGTTTTTTTCATTTCACACTCCAGCAATATCAAGGCTGATGGGCTCGTATTGGTCGGTATCCCCGACACGTTGGTAGACGCGGATGTAGGACTTGGAGCCAACCACCTGGCAGGCGTCGCCGATGGCTTGCATGGCGCGCTGCCAGCGCTCATCGGTAATCTCCATCCGACGCAATGCCAAGACACGGGCCGTGCGGATGTCTCCTTTCTGGTCAGTGCGAAAGGCGTCATTGACCAACGTGACCACTTCGGGACGCGCCCCAGTGGTCCAGTCGCGTAGGCACTCGTCAATCAATGCCCGTGCAGCCTGGAGGCGTTCGTCGAAGGCGATGCTTTCCTGGACGGCACGCATGATCTTGTAACGACCATCAAAGCTAATCAGGCTGACGTTGCCTTTCTTGCCGCCGATCTGAGCGCCGTATTGCTCGGCGCTGAGTTCTACGAATGCTTCGATGTCGCCAAATGCAGCGGCCTTGAACTTCGCCAGCACGGTGCTTGCCTCGCGTGCCTGCTTGACCAGGTCAAGCACCAGGGCATCGCGTGCCAGATCTATAGGCTTGATCAGAACCTCTGGAATCAGGCGTTTCTGCGCGTCGACCCGGTAACCTTCGGGAATGATTTGTTGTTGTGTCATTGCAAATGTCCTCAGTGGAGAGTCGGACGCGACCAGTCGGCAGGACGGGTAGCGCTGATGGGTTCGCGCCATTCCAGGGTTACGCCCTGGAACTGCACGTTGAAACGGGTGCTACCTGCCGAAACGTGGCGCATGTAGCCTTCGCGGTCGGCTTGGCCGAGAAGGCGGTTGCCGTCTTCTGGACCAATTACTAAGAGGTTGTGGGCCGGGCAAAACCCCAATATGCGGATGCCATGCGCCTGCAACTTGCGCGCAGCGGCGTTGAACACGCGCAGACGGTCGGCCAGGGTCGGGGTCAGGACTTTCAACGAGGTGCGGTTAGTGGAGGCGAGCATGGGCGTTCTCCTGGTTGCAGCAGTCGGGATTGATTGGGCAGTGTTGGCAGGCGCGCCAGTGCTGCATCGCCTGCGGGTTATGAGTAGGCGCCGGTTTTTCGCGGTAGCTTTGGCACTGATCGCTAGTGACGGTCTCGTCCAGGGCGACACATTCAATACGGCCTAGGGTTTCCATCACCCGCCGCTCGACACCAGCTGTACTGGGCGATGCATAGCGGTTGGAAAGGATCAGGCTGACGGCCGTGCGGCTCATGCCAATGCGCTGGCTGGCCTTGGTTTTATTGCTGGCGGCAACTTCGGCAGCGAGCAGGCGCACGAACAACGGCACCTCATTGCCCCAGGCGGAAAGGTTGACCTGGTTCATTGGGTCACCTCCTGGTCAGCCTTGCGCCACACCACCTGATCCAAGTTCGGGTCGTAGACCTGGTCGAAGTCACGCTGGTAGATGGGGTGTTTAGGCCCGGTATAACGCGACGGCACCAGCCGAAAGCGGGTTTTAAAGCCTGCTGTTCCGCCTCTGCGGCTCACGTAGCCAGCCTTTGCCAGGCCCGACAAGTAAACCTGAGCGCCGACCTCACTTATGGACACGCCGTTAACGCTGGCGGTGGCTGCGGCCTCGGCGGCGGTGAATTCACCGAGGATGCGCAATGCCCGCCAGATATTTTCCACACCGCCTGCATGGGTCGTTCGCTTACCGTGATGGTTAACCCGTGGGGCTTCGACACCCTCGTCCTTGAGTAACTTCCATTCGGAATCGCGGCGGTCGATGTTGCGGACTTTGCTCACAATCCCGGCCTTTTCCATATCTCGGAAATAGGCACGTACCGCTTGATCGTCCTGGTTCGATTTGCGTGCAACAGCGTAGGTTGTCAGTGCTTTAGGCCCGGCGTTGACAGCGCGGATAGCTTCCCAAATGTATTGACGTGGGGACTTGCCGCCCACCATCACCAAATCGGCTCTGATTCTTGGCATCCCTCAAGTCCTCCGCGACGGCGCTTCGCCGGTGAACCAGCTATCAGAGCCCCAGTCAGCAAGGTTGATACTGTCAAGGCAGCGGGCGCGGGCCTCGCCGTAGACCTTGTACAAGTTGACCGCTACACGACGCAGGCAGCCATCCACCTTCTTGCGCAAGTCCTCCAGCAAGTCATCGGCGAAGTGCAATTCTGGGTAGCTGGATTCGGCCAATGCCCGCAGATCGTCGAGCGTGGCGCGTTGCGCAGGCACCCACTCAAGCACTCGGTTATGCAGGCGCTCAAGCTTTGCCAGGCTACTGGGTACACGTTCTTCGCCGATCAGAACGATGGTCCCTTCGCTGGCGTTGTAAATATCGGTCAGGACGTTGGCTACGGCCTTTTCGAGTAGGTATTGCACGTCGTCAATCAACAGCGGGCGACCGCTCTTGGAAAGCTGTTCGGCGACTTGGTCGACCATTACCGACATGGTCGAGGCTGGTTGGATGCTCATCTCGCGGAGGATGGCGTGCAGGAAAGCTTTTTTGCTCCAAGTGTCGCGACACTCCACGTAGTAGGCACGGTGCTGATTTGCGGCGAAGGCAGCACCGACGCTTTTACCCAGTCCACTTGCTCCGTACATCACCACCACGCCAGGCAACCCCTGTGGACGGTTGTTAGTTCGTGCGATAGCGGCAGACAAGAGGCCGACGTTGGTCAGGGGGACAATCTTGGGAACACTCATAATTCGACTCCTAAAGGTCTGGGGTTAAGCGCGGGCCTGCTCGGCGAACGCGAACATTTGCTGTATCGAGGTGAAGTCCGGGTGCTGCGGGTAGCGGGAATGCCATTGGGTTTCTTCTGGTGACAGCGACTCGCCGCTGGTGAGACGGGCGTCGAGCTGGTTCCAGAGTCGATAGCGGGCGGTTGGGTCGGTGGGTAAGTCGAAAGCTTTTGGTTTCGGCGCCGACAGTTCGGCGAACTGGCGAGCTTCGGCCATCTGCTTAAGACTGAGCTGCGCCGATGGCGCGGTGGACGGCGCGATCATTTCCACGCGCTTGCCGGTCAAGGTTTCAAGCTTGTCTACGGCACGCTTCATCTGGCCGCTTTCGCGCTTGTCATAAGCCTTTTCGATCATCGCCTTCGGCATGTAGTCGCTGGCATTGCCATCCACCAACGCCTCACCGATCAGTTCACCTTCCAGGGTTCGAACCCACACACGGGAAGCGTCACGGACGTCGTAAGCCAGGCGGATGTCATCGCCATGAAAGCTGCGCAATGCATCAAGGAAGTAGGTTTCGCCTGCCCAGGTGACTTCGCCACGACGTGTCGGCCGGACGACTTGTGGGCGCGACAGGTCGTTGAGCAGTTCGGCCGGGGCGATAATTGGCTCCCAGCCTTCGGCGCGTGCGGTTTCCCACGCTTCGTTCGGGCTCATGTGGCGCAGCTTGCCGGTCAGCGGGTCGCGGAATTTGGCGAGCCCCCTGTGCGGACTGTTGTTGTAGGTTTCAATCTCGTATTCGACACCGGCCATGAACTCGGCGAAGGTCGGAATCAAGCGGGTACGGCCAGTTTCGCGCAGCTCTTTGCGACCAATTCGATGCACTTTCGTGCCCGCATGTTTGTCCATGTCGGCGCCGATATAGCTGGTCAACTTCTTGGCTGCGTTGACCCAAATGGTCTGGTGGGAACGTTCGATAAGACCTCGTGCCTGGCTGTTGTAAGGCAGCGCATGGGTCATGGTGCCGCCAAGCCGGTCAACAACTTCGCGGACGGTGTCGTTGGCAAAACCTGAGCCATTGTCGACGTAGAACATTGCGAACATGCCGTGCTGCATGGCGTCACGTAGCGCGTCCATCACACCGATGGTGGACTCTGCCTCACCAATGGAAATGCCAATGGCCTTCCGTGTCGCGACATCAAGAACGGTGGTTGCTTCCGGGCGGTATGGCTTGCCGGTACGAGGGTTCAGCACCTCGGCGTCGAACTTGTGACCGTCTGCGGTGAATACGTCGCAGGGGTACATGCTCTTGGTGGAGCGGCGCTTGAACGGTTGCAGGGCTTTGAGTTCCTGCGGTGTACGACGGCCACGCTCGCGGGCTTCGGCGCTGAGCTTATTAAGGAAGCGGCGCACGACATGGATGCTGGGCCGTTCAGCCGGGTTCTTGAGCGCAAACTCGGCATAGGCCGATTCGACGCTTGGCTTGGTCGGGCGCTGGTAGCAGGCAAGAAACGACGCTGACCATGCAGGCAAACTCATGTCCTTTTGACGACGAGCAGGTGCGAGGCCGGTTTCACCTTCTTTGCGGTAGTCGGCCAGCCAGCGTTTGAGCGTACGCTCGCTCAAAGAGCGGTCGCCGGTCTTGCGGTCATTGGCGCGCTGCACCAATCCATTCAAATAGGGGGTGAGCTGTTCTGCTTTTGCCAGGGAAACCAAGGTGTCGATGGCGCGTTGCTGGCTGATGGTCTGGCTCATGCGTTCGATTTCGCGCACGAAGGCCAGGCGAGCGGTCATCACAGAGCGTTGATCTTCGCTCAAGCGTGACGCAGAAACGGCGTCACGCTGAACAGATATTGAATCTGTAAGCGGTGCGCATTCAGGTTCAGCCTCGGACACGGAGGCGGCGATTAGCGCGGCCTGAGTTTCTGGCGGCAGAGCTGCAAAGCGATACTCGACAGCCTTACTGCCAAGACGGCCCTGGCCTTCCCATCGTTCGCGTTTAGCACGTATCTGAATTGCCCGCTCTGTTCCAGGCATCCCAGGCAGACCAGCCAGCTCGCGGGCGGAGTACCAATTATGCATGGCCGTCACCCAGCATCTTTTTAAGCTCGCGTGCTTGCCTGGTCGCGTCAGCGGCGACACGCGCTAGACGGCCCAGCTCAGCATTGAGAGCATCACGACCGTAAGCCACGCGGCCACCACGCTGCTCAACGAGCCAGTCCGTTAAAACGTGACTGCTACATACTTCTTCAAGCAACGGTGCTCTATAGAACGGCAGGTTATGGTCTGTTCGGGCTGGGCTCGACCACGCATCAAGCATGTGCTTGCTAACGTCATCGCCGGAAAGGCGGGACATGCGTGCGCCAATTTCATAACGATCCAGATCGGAACCTTTCAGAATCTCGCTGATCAGTTCACTGACCTGCGCCGCATTGTTGCCATTGCCTGGTATAGCCAGAACTGGCTGGGGAACAGAGAAGATGTCTAACGTACGATCGTCCTTTACACGGCGCATGTTTATCCCTCCGTACCGGTTTTACGGTGTCGAAGGGCATAACCTGGGTTATGCTCTTGGCTAGAAGTTGCGTTGTGTTCAGCACGCTGTACCCGAATACGGTGTGGAGTGCCGTTTGCGTTCCAACGTTCGGGCCACAGGTCGATTGGCTTGAGGCCGAGCGCACGCGCAATGGCTCGCTCCATTCGCGGATATGCGGTGCGCTTGGCGTTTTTGACGGCAGCGTCTGTAACGTCAAGCTCACGCGCCAATGTGGCGAGTGACGTACCTCTGGTACGAAGTTGGTATTTGATCCATTCCCATCGCTGGGCTGGGTCAAGCGGGATTTCGGTTTTGTTCATGCCTAGCGTCCATTCATAAACACCGGCAAGGGTGTTTTTTTGGGATGTCTAACGTTACCTAGGGCATAAACATAGCCAAATATAACTACGTGGTAAAGCGAAAAATGGCTTTTCGCTTTCCATCTTTGGCTAGATGGTGGTTGATTTTGTCTATCTCTTTGATCTGTAAGGCTTTATCGAGAAAGCGAAATTTCGCTTTGTGCAGGGATGCCGTTTCGGATAGCTCAAGGGAGAAAGCGAAATGAGTGAAGGGCTTGCGGAGCGTATTCGGCAATGCGCCGAGATAGCGGGAAGTGGCGACGAGCTGGCGCGACTTACCGCTATCCCCCGACGCACTCTTGAGTATTACCTCACCGGGCAGAGTGAGCCCAAGGTGGCGCGGTGTGTAGACATCGCTAAGGCGGTCGGCGTCGACATTGGCTGGCTGGCTTCTGGTGAGGGGGAGAAGTTGAAAGGAGCCGCGTCCCAGTCTGTTGCGGAGGACAAGTACGCCTACGTGCCGCTGTACGATGCGCACTGTAGTGCGGGGCACGGTGCTTGGAGCGAAGGGGCCACTGTCCTAACCCAGCTTGCGTTCACGGCGTACTCGCTTCGCAAGCAAGGCCTGGACGCAGCGCGACTGTCCGCAATCCGAGTGGACGGGGATTCGATGGAGGGCCTGCTAAGCGATGGCGATACTGTGATGATTGACCACAGCCGCAGTACGCTTGAGGGAGAGGCTGTCTATGTCATCCGGCTGGATGACCATCTCTATGCGAAGAGGCTCCAGCGGCAGTTTGACGGGTCTATTCACATCATCAGTGAGAACAAGGCCTACCGCGATATGGTCGTCCCCAGGGAGCAGTTGAACGATCTGGAGATAATTGGGCGCGTGGTGTGGGCTGGCGGCTGGATTTGACTCGCAAGGTATAATATCAACCTACAGAGGCGGCGTTGACGCCCGGTGCCAAAGGTTTCGCTAAACTGGCACCAGGCCAACGCCTGAACTCAATTTGATCTGTCTATTGCTTGGCGACGCTTTGGCATTGGTTTGAGTAACAGCGCATTCCTCAACCCCTTGCCCCGCCTGGCCTGTCGCACTATCTCCCGCCATATCCCGGTTCATCCCACTGACTTCCTACCGGTGCCATATCTAGAACCTCCCCACAGCCTTCGAGCCGACCTAATCATTGAAGCGTGCGCGGTGTGGCTTCTACTTCCTCAGACGCTGACGAAGTCAGCAATCTTTTGATCTTGCTCTTGCTCTTGCTCTTGCTTTGGATCTTGATCTCAGTCGCCCCGTTAAACCACGCTGGCCGAACGCAGGCTTGAATCCGTGGGTAACCCGGCAGGACGCCGGGTTAGCCGCCCTGCGCCATGGATGGCGCATGGCGGCGGCCCACGGATTCAAGCCGGAGTGAGGGCATGCCGAGCCTAGGCGAGGCACCGAGTGGTGGGGCGAGGACCTTTTGGTTACTTTTGGGTCCTTCCAAAAGTGACCCGCTGTTGAACTGCCCCCAAAAGTTGGACACCTGACCCCTCGGGAGGGTGTTCCAT
Organism: Pseudomonas sp. R4-39-08; assembly: GCF_003852275.1. Classification (NCBI taxonomy): domain Bacteria; kingdom Pseudomonadati; phylum Pseudomonadota; class Gammaproteobacteria; order Pseudomonadales; family Pseudomonadaceae; genus Pseudomonas; species Pseudomonas sp. R4-39-08. The sequence goes on along the minus strand of NZ_CP027733.1, from coordinate 1,551,886 downwards.
GACGAAATACAACCTAGCACTCAAGCAATCACTGATTGAAGAGTGCCTGTCTGCCAGTAGCGTTCATGAGGTGGCCCTCAAGCATGACTTGAGTCCATCGCTGCTGCGGCGCTGGGTCAAGGGTTTTGAAAAGCACGGCGCCTCTGGCTTGATTGCCAAGTACAGCCATTACGATGCCCAGTTTAAATTGAAGGTTTTGCAGTGCATCGAACAAGACGGACTGTCGGACCAACAGGCCTGTATACGGTTTGATATCCGTGGTCCAAGTAGTATCAGGCAGTGGCGAAAGCTGTACGATGAAGGCGGTGTAAAAGCACTACAACCGCATCGTCTTAAAGAGCCCAGCATGCCCCGCAAACCTTCCAGGCAACCCAAAGCAAGTCCTGCTCTTCCTGCGGACGCAGGACTGACCCCTGAACAAATGCTCGCAGAACTGGCCTATCTGCGCGCGGAGAATGCCTATCTAAAAAAGCTCGATGCCTTAATCCAAGCGGATCCCCGTACTGCGCAGCCAAAAAAACGCAGACCGTCCAAGGATTGAGGCATGAGCATCCACTTGCTCTGTTGCTACGTGCTGCGGGACTTGCACGCAGCACCTTCTATTACCAAAGCAAAACACTGCTAACCGACAAGCATGCCGACCTTAAAGATCGCATCCGCAGCGTCTATCACGGGCATAAGGGGCGTTACGGCTACCGCCGCATCACCGCGACCCTTGGAAACAGTGGTGAGTTGATCAATCACAAGAAGGTGCACCGGCTGATGCAGATGATGGGCCTCAAGTCGCTGGTCAAAGTGAAGAAATATCGTTCTTACCGGGGTGCTGAAGGGCTTGTTGCGCCCGATCTGCTAAAGCGAGAATTCAAGGCAGAAGCCCCTAACCAGAAATGGACAACCGACGTGACGGAGTTCAAGGTGAACGGGCAAAAGCTGTTTCTCTCGCCTCTCATGGATTTGTACAACGGCGAGATCCTGGCTTACCAGATCAACCGACGTCCCGAATTCAGTATGGTTTCGATGATGCTGGAAAAAGCCTTCGGGCGACTGAGTCGAGATGAAAAACCAATACTGCACTCTGACCAGGGTTGGCAGTACAGACAGCCTACCTACCGACACATGCTGGCCGAAAAGGGCATCGAGCAGAGCATGTCTCGCAAGGGTAATTGCTTGGACAATGCCGCCATGGAAAGCTTTTTCGGCACGCTCAAGAGCGAGTTTTTCTATCTGGAATCATTTGAGAGTGTGGAGCAGTTGGCATCAGGCATAGAGGATTACATCGCCTACTACAACCAAGACCGCATAAGCCTCAGACTGAATGGCTTGAGTCCGGTAGAATTTCGGACCCAGGCACTAAACCAATAGCGTCCCCTGTCCAACTTTTGGGGGGCAGTTCATGTAAGAGCGGAACCGCCAGCCGGCGTTACCGCAGAAACGGATATGTACACAGTCAACCCCAACGACCTGGTCGGCCCAGAGGCCGCCACGCCCCCAAGCCTCAGCGCTTATCCCCAAGCCCCCGCAACACCCGATCCGGCATCACCACCGCCGCCACCAACCCCAACAACGACACCCCCGCACTCACCATCAACAAATGCCGAAACGTCACCGCCAACTCCCCTCGCAACGCATCCCGCGCCGCCCCAGGCGCAGCGTTAAGCCCATCAAGCAGCACATTGCCAGAGCCCCCCTCGCCCACCAACGCACCACTGGCCAAATGAACAAAACTCCCATCCTGCAACAACGCCAACAGCAACGCCGACATACACGCCACCCCCACCGCCCCACCCAGGGAGCGAAACAGGTTGGTCGTACTGGTCGCCACGCCAATATCACGCTGTTCCACCGAATTCTGCGTCCCCACCAACGAAGTCGGAAACTGCATCCCCGCAGCAATCCCGCACAGCAGCATGAACAATGACGTCAGCCCGACTGCCTCAGGCGCACTGTAGGCCATGCCGAAAATCGCCAGGGGACTCAACACCGCGCCACTGAGGATCATCGGTTTATAGCGGCCCGTCACCGACGTCCTGCGCCCGGCGAAATAGGCGCCCATCGGCAACCCCATCGCCAGGGGCAGCAGGTGCAGGGCCGCGCTGTCGGCACCGGCGCCGGTCACGGTCTGGTAACGCAGCGGCATCAGCACGGTCAGGGAAATCGCCTGGAAGCTGGTGATGAAAATCGTGCACCAGCACAACACCGCGCTGCGGTTGACGAACAGGTGCATGGGCAACAACGGCTCCGGCGCGCGGCGTTCATGCCATACGAACACGCTCAACGCCAACAGCGCACAGGCCAGCAGCCCGAGCACTTGATCGTCACGCCAGGCATGGCCCTGGCCGATTTGCGTGATACCGAGCAACAAAGCGGTCAAGCCGATGATCATCAGCACGGTGCCGAGGTAATCAATGATCGGCTTGCGTTGCGGCACCGGCAACCCTACGAGGGTGCGATGGGCCACGTACCAGGCAACTGCGCCCAACGGCAGGTTGATCAGGAACACCCAGCGCCAGGACAGGTATTGGGTCATATAACCGCCCAACACCGGCCCGGCGACGCTGGCCACCGCGTACATGCTGCTGAAATACCCCTGATAACGCCCGCGTTCACGAGGTGGGATGATGTCGCCAATGATCGCCTGGCTCACCGAGACCATCCCGCCGGCACCGATGCCCTGGAGAACCCGCGCCAGCACCAGTTGCTCCATGCTTTGCGCCACGCCACAGAACAGCGAGGCGACGGTGAACAGCCCCATGCCGATCAACATCATCGGCCGCCGCCCATACAGGTCGCCGAGCTTGCCGTAGATCGGCACCGCCACCGTCATCGCCACCATATAGCCGGAGATCACCCAGGCCAGCAGGTTGACGTCATGAAATTGCGCAGAAATGGCCGGCATCGACACGGCGACGATGGTCTGGTCCAGCGCGCCGAGAAAGATCGCCAGCATCAGCGCGGCGAGGATGCTGCGCACGGCGGGAACGGTTGGAGTGGGCGGATTGAGAGCAGTCACGGCAGAACCTTCGAGCAGGGCCCGCAGGCAACGGCAGCCTGCGGGAATGCCGAATACGATAGCAGGCTATTCGATAGCTTCGTAAGGAAGCCCGACGTAATTTTCCGCGATGGTCTTGCGCCCCGCCTCGGAGTTAATGAAGTAATCCAGCTCGCTCTCGGCAATGCGCTGGCTGAAGCCGTCCGCCTCGGGAAATTGATGCAGCATCGAGGTCATCCACCAGGAAAACCGTTCGGCCTTCCACACCCGCCGCAGGCAGATGGCGGAGTACCGCTCGAGCAACTCCACGCGCCCATCGCGATAGACCTTGAGCAAGATCCGAAACAAGGTGTTCACATCACTGGCCGCCAGGTTCAAGCCCTTGGCGCCGGTGGGCGGCACGATGTGCGCGGCATCGCCGAGCAGGAACAGGCGCCCGTACTGCATCGGCTCCACCACGAAGCTGCGCAGCGGCGCGATGCTTTTTTCAAGTGACGGCCCGGTGACCAGCCGTTCAGCCAGGTCGGCGGGCAGGCGGGTTTTCAGCTCATCCCAGAAGCGCTCGTCCGACCAGTCGGCCAAAGGCTCCTGCGCGGGCACTTGCAAGTAGTAACGGCTGCGGGTCGGCGAACGCATGCTGCACAGCGCAAAGCCACGGGGATGCTTGGCGTACACCAGCTCCGGATGCACCGGCGGCGTATCGACAAGCATGCCCAGCCAGCCGAACGGATAGACGCGCTCGAACACCTGCAGCGCTTCGGGCGGAATCGACTGACGGGCCACGCCGTGAAAGCCATCACAACCGGCGATGTAATCGCACTCCAGGCGAAAAGCCTGGCCCTGATGCTCGAAGGTCAGCCATGGACGTTCAGTTTTCAGGTCATGGGGTTGTACGTTCGAGGCTTCATACAATGTCGTGGCGCCGGCTGCTGCACGGGCGGCCATGAGGTCGCGGGTGACTTCGGTCTGGCCGTAGATCATCACCGACTGGCCGCCGGTCAGGGTCTTGAGGTCGATGTGCGTTAGTCGGCCATCGCGCGCCACGGCGAAACCGTCATGCACCAGGCCCTCGGCGTCCATACGTCGGCTGACACCGGCCTCGCGCAGCAGGTCGACCATGCCTTGCTCCAGCACCCCGGCGCGGATGCGGCCTTGCACGTAATCGGCGGTTTGGCGCTCTAGGATCAGGGTCTGGATGCCAGCATTGTGCAGCAACTGGCCGAGCAGCAGTCCGGACGGACCGGCGCCAATAATGGCGACTTGGGTTTTCAGCGTTTTCATTATTCTTATGGCCTGCAGGCTTCACTCGAACCGAACGAGTGAAAGAGTTGTCAGTGGACGTGTGGCTGACATTTTTCACTTGAGCGAGCAGCATAAGAAGGTGAAAACTGTTTCAAAGCCTGCGCTTTTTGCCAATCGGGGCGATTACCGACCACTTCCTGAGTATCGGATTGAAACCATGACCAACACCGCGATTCCGGTCTTCAAGCTTTACGGGGAAAGCCAACAGTGGCCGACCCCCGATTTGTTGCACTGCGAAACCATTTCCCGGCGCAGTCGGGAATACCAGTGGGAAATCCAACCCCACCGGCACGCGGATCTCTGCCAGCTGCTGTACGTGCACAAGGGCCAGGCACACCTGGAAATCGAAGGCCAGCGCACCACGCTCAACGAAGCGAGCCTGCAGGTACTGCCGCCGCTGTGTGTGCACGGTTTTCGTTTTTCCGAAGATGTCGAAGGTTACGTGGTGACCCTGTCGGCGCCCCTGGTCAGCCACTTGCAGGCGCAACTGGGCAGCACGGTCGATGGCCTGCACGCCCTGGGTAACTACCCGGCGGGCAAGGACAGTGATTACCTCAACAACCTGTTCACCCGTTTGCAGGACGAGTACGCCGACGATCAACCGGCACGGGACATGATGATGCACGCCCTGGTCAGCGTGCTGCTGGTGTGGGTCAGCCGCCAGGCGATCCAGCGCCGCCACCCCAGGGTGCCACGCAGCCGTGAATATTTCCGACGCTTCACCCAGTTGGTCGAACAGCATTACCGCGAACACCCCAAGATTGAAGACCTGGCCCACAAGTTGGGCATCTCGGTCTCACACTTGAATGGGACGTGTCGGGAATTGGGCGGGCAGCCAGCCTTGCAGATCATGCATGACCGCCAATTGCTGGAGGCCAAGCGCCTGCTCACGTACACCAGCATGACGATCAATGAAATGTCGGAAGTGCTGGGGTTTTCCGACCCGACCAACTTCTCACGCTTGTTCCGCCGCAGGGTCGGATTCTCACCCAAAGCGTTTCGCGAGCAGCTGAAGGCCGATAGCCCGCAGCAATAAACATCGGCGGCTTGCAGCGTGTCCGGCATCAACGCAAGGCACTGAAACTGCCGCTGCGGGGCACACACATATCCTGATGGCAACTGATCGCAAAGGTGGGCTGCATGCGCGTCTGTTCCACGCGATAAGCGGCCGTCCCGTACAGCGCGGTAGCCAATGCGCACAGGCTGAAAATCATCAGGTACTTTCTGGTTTTAATACTCATGACACACCTCTGAACAGATCTATACGGTGCTGTTTAAAGCATAGGTCAGTCCGGGCAAGTTGCCATGATTGCAGGCCATTCAGCCCGTTTATGTCGCCTCAGAGACCGGCATCCCAAGCGGGCTCCTCGGGAAACCGCAGCACCAGAAAATCCAGCAGACTGCGCAACGCCGAGGGCATGTGCTTGCGCGAGGCGTACACCGCATAGATATTCATCTGCCGTGGCTCGGCTTCCGGCAGCAAGCGCACCAGTTCACCGCTGCGGATCAGGTCGCCGGCCTGATAGCTGGGGAGCATCGCCACCCCTGCCCCAGCCAGCGTTACGCGCAATAACGTACTGGCCTCGTTGGCGGTGATATTGCCGTGTACGGGCACCGACACATGCTCGCCGTTTTCCTCGAAATGCCACAGGTTCTTGCCGAAGTAGGAGTGGGTCAGGCAGTTGTGCCGGGCCAGGTCTTCGACTTTCTGCGGCGCCGGATGCTCCAGCAGGTAAGCCGGCGTGGCGCATACCACCGAGCGGCATACGGTCAGGCGCCGGGCGATCAGGTTCGGGTCCAGGTCGTTGCTGGTGCGGATCGCCAGGTCGATGCGCTCATCCACCAGGTTCACCGTGCGATCCAGCATCTGCAGGTCGACCGTCACCAACGGGTAGCGTTTGACGTATTCGGCAATGGCCGCGCCCAACTGCGCCTGGCCGAACGAGGTGCTGACACTCAGGCGCAGCAGGCCCCGCGGGGTCTCATCTGGCTCGCTGACGGCGGCCTGCATATCAGCGCATAGCTCCAGCAATTGCCGACAACGCGGCAGGGTTTCACTGCCGGCGGCCGTGAGGCTGAGCTTGCGCGTGGTGCGGTGCAGCAGGCGCGCGCCGACCCAATCTTCCAGTTCGGCCAGATAGCGCGAGACAACTGGGCGCGACAGGTCCAGATGATCGGCGGCGGCAGATTGACTGCCCAGGTCCACCACGCTGACAAACACGCGCATTGCTTGAAGACGATCCATGATTTGCCCGATTTCAGAAACAAACTATGTCCCAGCATCGCATTTTTTGTGATGTTTTATGCAACTAAGCTCTGTGCACCCCCTTACCGATGGCAGGAGCTGCCCGATGTTCTCGACCTTCAAACGCTTGACCCTGGCGACAGCCGCCCTGGCCTTCAGCGCCCACGCACTGGCGGCAGAGTTGAAACTCGAGGTGTACAACCCCGGCGAAGCCGCGATTTTCCCGGTCAGCTCGGTGCTGGTCAGCGGTGCCAAGGACGCGATCCTGGTGGACGCACAATTCGGCAAGGGCCAGGCCGAGCAACTGGTGCAGAACATCCGCGCCAGCGGCAAACACCTGACCACCATCTACATCAGCCACGGCGACCCGGACTACTACTTCGGCCTCGACACGCTCACCGCCGCATTCCCTGAGGCGAAAGTGCTGGCGCCCCAACCGGTGGTCGACCATATCAACGCCACCGTCGCCGCCAAGCTGGCGTTCTGGGGCCCGAAAATGGGCGCCGACAAACCGGCCAAGACCGTCGTGCCACAGGTGCTCGAAGGCCACAGCCTGACGCTGGAGGGACAGGAGTTGGAAGTCATCGGACTGGACGGCCCGCAGCCGGATCGCAGTTTTGTGTGGATTCCGTCGATCAAGGCCGTGGTCGGCGGCGTGGTGGTCGCGCAAAACATTCACCTGTGGATGGCTGACACCCAGACCCCGCAGTCCCACAAGGATTGGCTGGCCACCTTGCAACGTATTGCAGACTTGAAGCCGACCACCGTGATTCCGGGCCATTACCTGGGCACGCCATCACCGGCCTCGGTCACGTTCACCGCCGACTACATCAAGGCCTTCGACAGCGAAACCGCCAAGGCCAAGGATTCCGCCGCCCTGATCGCGGCGATGAAAAAGCGTTACCCGACCCTCGCCGACGAAAGCTCGCTGGAATTGAGCGCCAAAGTCGCCAAGGGCGAAATGAAGTGGTGAATGGTTTTAAACCCTGACCTGACTGGAGAACGTCATGAGCAAGATCGCAATCATTGGTGCCACCGGCCGTGCCGGTAGCCAACTGCTGGAAGAAGCGCTGCGCCGTGGGCATACCGTCACCGCCATCGCGCGCAATACCGACAAACTGGCCGCACGCCCAGGCGTCACGGCCAAACGCGTCGATGCCCTGGACGCCGATGCCCTGCAACAGGCCGTGAGCGGCAGCGATGTGGTGATCAGTGCGGCGCACTTCGCCACCTTGCCTGCCAGCGCCGTGATCGGCCCGGTCAAGAAGGCCGGGGTCAAACGCCTGTTGGTGGTAGGTGGCGCCGGTTCGCTGCTGCTGCCGGACGGCAGCCGGGTGATCGACAGCCCGGGCTTCCCGGCTGAATACAAAACTGAAGCCAGTGCGGGGGCCGAGTTCCTGGAAACGCTGCGCCAGGAAAAGGAGCTGGATTGGACCTTCCTGTCGCCGTCGGCCCTGTTCGATGGAACCGAGCGCACCGGTAAATTCCGCCTGGGCCAGGATGATCTGCTGGTCAACACTGACGGAACAAGCTCGATCAGTTTTGCCGACTACGCCATTGCCATGCTCGATGAAGTGGAAACCCCCAAACACTCGCGCAAACGCTTCACCGTTGGCTACTGACACAACAGGGTCAAACTTGTGGGAGGGGGCTGCTCCCGATGGCGGTGTATCAGTTAAAGATGTTCCCACTGAACCACCGCTATCGGGAGCAAGCCCCCTCCCACATTGAATCCTCAGTGCTGTGGCAATTTGCGCAATTCGCTGGGGCATAAAGCATTTTTTCAATAGCCCCAACGACTTTCTCATTTGCCTGCCCTCGCCCACCCGTGGCCTGATTCGCCCTGGTTCATTCAAGGCAGGCCCATGGAAAACGTTCAGGCAAAACCCACCACCGCCGTGTGGCTGATGATCAGTGTGGTGCTGGTCGCCCTCAACCTGCGCCCGTCGATGGCGGCCGTGGGGCCTTTGTTGTCGTCGATTCGCGCTGAGGTGCCGCTGAATTTCAGCAGCGCGGCCTTGCTGACCATGTTGCCGGTGATGGGCATGGGCCTGGCGATGTTCTTTGGCATGGGCCTGGCCAGGCGCTTTGGCGAACACCGCAGCATCGTGGTGTCGCTGCTGGTGATCGGCGTGGCGACAGTGTCGCGGCTGTGGCTGGATTCAGCGCTGGAGCTGATTGTCAGCGCCATTGCTGCAGGCATCGGGATCGCGCTGATCCAGGCGTTGATGCCGGCGCTGATCAAGTCGCGCTTCAACGCTGACGTTTCGTTGTTCATGGGCCTGTATGTCACCGCGATCATGGGCGGCGCGGCACTGGCCGCCTCGTTTGCGCCCTTTGTGCAAGTGCACACCGGCAGTTGGCGCATGGGTCTTGCGATATGGGCGGGGCTGGCGCTGTTGGGGCTGGTGTTCTGGTACGCCCAGCGCTCGGCGTTGCCGCCCTTGCCGCAGGTCGACAGCGGTCCGCAGGCGTCGTTTTTCGGCAATCGCCGGGCCTGGCTGCTGGCGCTGTTTTTCGGCCTTGGCACGGCATGCTACACCTGTGTGCTGGCGTGGCTGGCGCCGTATTACGTCGAGCAGGGCTGGAGCGAACAGCAGGCCGGTTTGCTGCTGGGTTTGCTGACCGCCATGGAGGTCGTCTCCGGCCTGGCGACCCCCGCCATCGCCAATCGGCGCAGGGATAAACGCGGCGTGGTCGCGGTCTTGCTGGTGCTGATCATCATCGGCTTCTGCGGCCTGATCCTCAGCCCGCAGCACCTGAGCCTGGTGTGGCCGTGCCTGCTCGGCCTGGGAATCGGCGGCCTGTTTCCGATGAGCCTGATCCTGTCCCTCGACCACCTCGACAACCCGCGCCGAGCCGGTGGCCTGACCGCGTTCGTGCAGGGCGTCGGCTACCTGATCGCCGGCCTCTCGCCGCTGATCGCTGGGATGATCCGCGACCAATTGGGCAGCTTCGAATGGGCCTGGTGGTCATTGGCGGCCGTGGTGGTGGTGATGCTGCTGATGGTCACGCGCTTCAATCCCGCCCATTACGCGCGGCATATCCGCTGAGGTCGTGTTGTAAACACTTTTTGTCCCACTCAAAACATAGAAGAGTCCTACAGAGCTTTCTATTGGTACGAGCGTTCCGTTAACATTTTGCGCAGTCTTGTACTGAGTTCGGTACAAAGGGTTTTACGGACGGAACCGATGCTAAACAGTAACTTGCTCAGAAAGCTCGATATGCAGGACTTGATGGTGTTTATCGCTGTCTACGACCAGAGCAGCGTTACCGACGTGTCCGAAACGCTGTTCGTCAGCCAATCCACCGTGAGCTACAGCCTGAAGAAACTGCGCACCAGTTTCGAAGACGAGCTGTTTATCAACACCCGTGCGGGCATGCGTCCGACGTACAAGGCCACCACGATGTACGGCCATGTGCAGAAAATCCTCGAAAGCATCAACCTGTGCCATGCCGGTGGCCAGGCCTTCGACCCGACCCGCAAGGCCGTGACCTTCAATGTATGCGCCCCGGAATACTTCGAACAGTTGATCCTGCCGCGCCTGCTGAAAAACTTCGACCGCGCCGACCTGCCGGTGATCGTCAACGTGCGCAAGCTGGAAGCCGAGATTCCCGCCGACGACTTGCGAGAAGGCCGCCTCGACCTGGTGATCTGCTTCGGCCCCAATTTTCACCGTGCCCATAAAGACTTCAAGACCCAAATGCTGCTTGAAGATGACCTGGTATGCGTCTTCGATAAACGCGCGGCGCCCCGGGAACCGGCATTCGGCCTGCAGGCCTTCGTCGAGCGGCGCCACGTGTTCCCCACGCCCTGGACGTCCGACACCAACATGATCGACGGCTGGCTGGCGCGCCAGGCCCACAAACGCCAGGTGATCGCGCGGGCCAACAGCTACAGCGCGGCGTTGAAGATGATCAGCGGCACCGACTTCATCGTGACCCTGCCCCGCCGCGTGCAAAAGCTGCTGGCGTCGACTGCGGCGTACGGGTTTTGCGAAGCGCCGAATGGTCTGCCGGGCTTCACCCTGGATATGCAGTGGAATGAAACCAGCGAACAGGACAACGCCAATACCTGGTTTCGCGAGCAAGTGGTGAAGGTGTGTGAGGAGCAGCTGCAAGCGGCAAGTTAAAAGCGGCAAGAGGTGCCGGAGTGGCTGTTAGCTTGGCGCTTGCAGCTTGTCACTCCCTGCGGCTTCTTTGCGAAACGCTGAATCAGACTTGGACGCCGAGCCCTCGATCACTCATGAACGCCTCCAGCCGCGAGCGCATCCAGCGTTCTGCCGGGTCGGTGTCGACGTGGCTGAGCCAGACCATCGACAAGTCCAGGGTCGGCGTTTCAAATGGAAACGCCTCGCAGAACAGGTTCCCGCCGGCGGCCATGGCCTGGGCCGTGTAGTCCGGCAGGCTGGCGATCATATCGGTGCCGGCGAGCAGCGCCGGTAGCGAGCTGTATTGCGGCACCGACAGCACCACGTGCCGCTTGCGGCCGATCTCCGCCAGCCATTCATCGGCAAACCCGGCCACGTTGGCGGTGTGGGACACCAGCACATGGGGCCGTGCGCAATATTCGTCGAGGGTCAGCGGTGTGTCGGACGCATCGGCGCGCAACAGGCAAGGCCGGATATGCCGCAGCAGTTTACGCTTGGCATTCGCCGGCAGGCCGCGGGTCTGGGTGATGCCGACGGTGATATCGCCGGAGGCCAGCAGGTCGGGAATGCGCCAGTAATCCACATGCTGTACCACGAACACCACCTGCGGCGCCTCCTGACGCAGAGCCCGCAGCAACGGCGGCAGCAGGCCGAACTCAACGTCATCGGACAGGCCGATACGAAAGGTCATGGTGCTGATGGACGGGTCGAAATCATGGGTCAGGCTCAGGGCCGACGACAGCGAATCCAGGGCCGGCGACAAGTGCTGGATGATTTCTTCGGCGCGTGCGGTGGGCTCCATGCGGTGGCCGACGCGAATGAACAACGGGTCATTGAACAAAGTGCGCAGACGATTGAGGGCCGAGCTGATGGTCGGCTGGCCGAGAAACAGCTTCTCCGCCACCCGGGTCACGTTGCGCTCGAGCATCAGCGCTTCGAAGACCACCATCAGGTTGATATCGGCCTTGCGTAATTCATTGCGATTCATCGGCGCCTGCCCCTTCCCCAAGACAAGCCGCAGTTTAGAAAGGCAATGGGGCGGCGTCTATGTCGGTCGACGCATCGGGTTTCATGTGGAAGTGGACTTGCCCGCGATTGCGGTGGGTCAGTAGAGGCATGGATTGACTGGCACACCGCAATCGCGGCATAGGTATCTACACAACTTTGGCGTAGCCCTGAACCTGTGGCGAGGGAGCTTGCTCCCGTGGCGACCTGGCGGCCTATAGCTATCTGACTGATGCCGCGCGATCCAAATGTGGGAGGGGCGGTGCGACGATTCGACTTGCCCCCGATGGCGGCCTGACAGCCGACCAGGATGTTGGATCAAGGCGAGTACATATCCGTTGCTGCGGTAACGGCAGCTTAGGGTTCCGCCCTTACGGCGTCTCACTTTTGAAAAGCGCAAAAGTAAGCAAAACGCTCTTGCCCCACCACTCGGCACCTCGCCTAGGCTCGGTGTGCCCGTAATCCGACAGTGATTTGGGGGGCCGCCGCCCCGCGCCATCCATGGCGCGGGGCGGCTAAACCGGCATCCCTGCCGGTTTACCCCCCAAATCACTGTCGAATTCCGGCCAGCGTGGTTTAACGGGGCGCCTAAGAGCAAGATCAAGAGCGACTCGCTTCGCATCGTGGTTACCGTTGGCTGCTACGAAGTTGTGTAGATACCTATGGTAATCGCGGGCAAGCCCACTCCCACATTTGGCTCGCGTCGTCCCCGACATCAAGGTTTCAAAGGGAATTCCTGATCCCGCTCTGAAAGCTCAGTCCCATCGTCGGGATGCTTCCAGGTTTGCGGTTTTTCTTCCTCAGGTCGTTGCCGAGGCTGTTCACGCTCCGGCTCATTGTGCTGTTTGTGTTCCTCACCCATAGCCACCTCCCATTCGTAAGCATTGAACCCAGCTTCAAGCGTAGAACAGGACCGACAATTCCGACGGCTCTTTCGATTGATAGCCAAGACGCATCAATCTATCCAAATTTGTCACTTATCATTTCTAAATGTGTCAGCCACTATCCCAAGTCTTAAGCGAAACAAGCACTTTAAAAAGAACGCTGGAGACACAAAACCATGACTAGCCCTTCCCGGCCTGCGGCTGCTTCCTCGAAAGCAGGCGCCGTACTGCGCGTTACTTCGGGCAACTTTCTCGAACAGTTCGATTTCTTTCTGTTCGGCTTCTACGCCACCTACATCGCCGCTGCCTTCTTCCCCGCCGCCAATGAATTTGCCTCATTAATGATGACCTTCGCCGTGTTCGGTGCAGGCTTCCTGATGCGGCCGTTGGGGGCGATCATCCTGGGTGCCTATATCGATGACGTGGGTCGGCGCAAAGGCTTGATCGTGACCCTGTCGATCATGGCCAGCGGCACGCTGTTGATCGTGCTGGTGCCCGGTTATCAGACCATTGGCCTGTGGGCACCGTTGCTGGTGCTGCTGGGTCGTTTGCTGCAGGGCTTCTCGGCCGGCGCGGAATTGGGCGGTGTGTCGGTGTACCTGTCCGAGATGGCCACCCCGGGCCGCAAGGGCTTCTATACCAGCTGGCAGTCGGGCAGCCAGCAGATCTCGATTGTGGTCGCCGCCGCACTGGGCTATGGCTTGAACGTATGGATGGAGCCGGCCGTCGTCGCCGACTGGGGCTGGCGCATTCCGTTCGCCGTTGGTTGCGTGATCATTCCGTTTATCTTCGTGCTGCGGCGCAACCTGCAGGAAACCGAAGAGTTCGCCAACCGCAAGCACCGCCCGACCATGCGTGAAGTGATGGCCACCCTGGTGAAAAACTGGACCGTGGTGATTGGCGGCATGCTGATGGTGGCCATGACCACCACCGCGTTCTACCTGATCACCGTGTATGCACCGACCTTCGGCAAGACCGTACTGCAACTGAGCACCTCCGACGCGCTGCTGGTGACGTTGCTGGTAGCGGTGTCGAACTTTGTCTGGCTGCCGATCGGCGGCACCCTGAGCGATCGCTTCGGCCGCAAGCCGGTGCTGGTCGCCATGACGGTGCTGACCGTTCTTACGGCTTATCCGGCGTTGTCCTACGTAGTCAACGCGCCAAGCTTTGCGCATATGTTGGAGACCCTGTTGTGGTTCTCCTTCCTCTACGGCATGTACAACGGCGCAATGATCCCGGCGCTGACTGAAATCATGCCGGTAGAAGTGCGCGTCGCAGGCTTCTCCCTGGCCTACAGCCTGGCAACTGCGGTGTTCGGTGGCTTCACGCCCGCGATCTCCACCTGGTTCATTCACATCACCGGAGATAAAGCGTCGCCGGCTTACTGGATGATATTCGCTGCGCTGTGTGCCTTGTGTTCTACCCTGGCGCTGTATCGCCGCGCCAATGCCCGTGGCCAGGTCATGCAGGGGGCTGCACAATGAAGCCGCTGTTCAAAACCCTCACGGCCTTGGTCCTCGGCGCCCTGGCGCTGTCAGCCCAGGCTGAGGAACTCAAGGTGATGACCTCCGGTGGCTTCACTGCCGCGTATAAATTGCTCGGCCCGCAATATGCCAAGCACAGCGGTGACACCCTCGACACTATCCTCGGCCCGTCCATGGGCAAGGCGCCGGAAGCGATTCCCAACCGCCTGGCCCGTGGCGAACACGCCGATGTGGTGATCATGGTCGGCTACGCCCTGGATGAGCTGATCAAACAAGGCAAGGTCGACCCCGCCTCCCGCGTGGAACTGGCGGATTCGCGGATTGGCTTGGTGGTCAAGGAAGGCGCGGTCAAACCATCGATCGGCACCGATGCCGAACTCAAGGCCGTGCTGAGCAAGGCCAAGTCAGTGGCGTATTCGGACAGCGCCAGCGGTGTGTATGTCGAGAAAGAGCTGTTCAAAAAGCTCGGCATGCCCGCCAAGGGCACCATGATCGAACGCGTGCCGGTGGGCGAACAGGTGGCCAAGGGTGACTACGAAGTAGGCTTGCAGCAGGTGGCGGAATTGTTGCCGGTCAAGGGCGTGACGTTTGTAGGCAAGATCCCGGAGGACGTGCAGTCCGCTACGCGTTTTGCAGCGGGCATTCCGGTAAACGCCGAACATCCGCAAGAGGCCAAGGCGCTGCTGCAGTTCATGGCGTCGCCCGAAGCCCAACCGGTGGTGCAGTCCACCGGCCTGGACTCGGTGTCACGCTGACCGAAACGGCATCTCCCGCACCAACCGCTCCAACTCCAGCGCCGCCGGCGGCAATGTCCGCCCGCGGCGCTTGATCAAGCCCACATTGCGCATCACCTGCGGCTCCACCAGCGGCACACTCACCAGGATCGGGTGTTCGCACGCCGGCATCGCAATCGACGGCACCATCGCCACGCCCAACCCCGCCTCCACCAACCCGATCATGGTAGTCACGTGGTGGGTCTCGCAGATACTCGGCTTTTTCACACGCACGCCACGCAGGGCCTGGTCCAGCAGGAAGCGGTTGCCCGAGGTTTTGTCCACCGTGATGTAGTCATGCTCATAGGCTTCGGTCCACGTCACGCTCTCACGCGCGGCCAACGGATGGTCACGACGACAGGCCAGCACATAGCGCTCCTGCAGCAACAACTCGAACTCCACTTCATCAGCCAGGCTGCCGCTGAAACTCACGCCAAAATCCGCCTCGCCACTTTCTACCGCATTGCACACTTCACCGGCACTGGCGTCCAGCACCCGCAGGCGAATTTTCGGATACAGCTTGTGGAATTCGGAGATGACGTGAGGCATGAAGTAATACGCGGTGGACGGCACACAGGCGATGGTGACGTTGCCCATGCGCGTGGACGCGACGTTACTGATGCCCATCAAGGCGATGTCGAGGTCGTCGAGCATGCGTTCGACCTGGGGCAGGAACGCCCGCCCGACCATGGTCAGGCTGACCCGCCGCGTGGTGCGCTCGAACAGTTTGACGTCGAGCGCGGATTCCAGCTTTTCGATACGCCGGCTGAGGGCCGGCTGGGAGATCCGGATGGCTTCGGCAGCGCCGCGAAAACTGCCCTTGTCTACCACGGCGCGGAAGGCTTGGAGGTCGTTGAGGTCGAAGTTGATGATCACGGGAGGCAGGCCAAAGTGGTCGGGGTGGCGGGCATTATCGTATGGGAGCCGGTGGGATGCCATGCGTGCCGGGCGGGCTGGCCGGGATAACTCTGTTACACATATGAAGTCATACATATCAGCAGCTTATCAGCGTCCCCAGACCACGCAATCGCCAAAACGGGTCAATACTTGCAGCCTTACCTACACAACGGGAGAGGCAACACCGCATGGAAACCTATCACTTCTGGATGGACGACGAGACGCCGGATATCGGCATCGATCAGCTGCTTCTTGCATCGCGCCAATGGTCAAGTAGGATTGAATCCTACTCACCTCTGGCGGACATCCAAATGCGCTCAACCCAGCAAATGAGCATCACGTTGCCCCTTGAAATGGCTGCCCTGGTCAAGGCCAAGGTGGCTGCCGGCGAATATGCCAGCGAAAGTGAAGTGATTCGCGACGGACTGCGCGTGCTGCTGGCACGTGACCGCGCCATGGACGACTGGCTGAGGGATGAAGTCATTCCGGCAGCGACCGCCCTCGAGGCTGAGCCTGAGCTCGGGCTATCCGCTGAACAGGTCCGCGAACACATGGCAGTCAAACGTCAGCGCAAAGGCACAGGGAAAGCGTGAGCTACTCGGTAGTCTTTTCGCCTGAAGCCCTGGCGCAACTCGATGCCCTCGAAGACTACATCAGCGATGTCGGCTCCCCGCCTGTGGCTGCGCGTTTTATCGACAATCTCGTCAGCTACTGTGAAAGCCTTGCCCTGTTTCCCTTGCGTGGCTTGCGTCGTGACGACCTGCTGACAGGCTTGCGCATCACCCATTATCGTCGCACCACCCTCATTGCTTTCAGGGTGAGGGCTGGCTGCGAAACGGTATCGATAGTGGGGATATTTTACGGCGGGCAAGACTACACGGCGTTGTTGCAGGGAGATGAGAGTTAACGTCCAACACTGGATAAAACAGCCTGCTGAAAACGGGTCAGCTGGCTCTTGGTATTTCTTCTCGCTGATTGAATAAGTGCACGCCTCGTCACATCGATGGCACTGATGATTACTATCGAAACGAGCGCCTGCCCGATTGCCCACACTGCTTCCTATAATCCCTTCCGAATTCCCTCCCCCGCCTGGCTTCAGGCGACATTCCTGTTGGAACCCAATCCCATGCCAAGCGCGAGCCAGGCCCCTAGCGGGCTTCCCGAACATAACCAACAAAGTGTCAAACAGCAGTGGCTGGCGATTCTTTCGGTCGCCGTGGGCGCATTCGCCTTGGTGACCAGCGAATTTCTGCCGGTGGGCGTGCTCAATGATGTCGCCAGCGATCTGGGCATCAGCGCCGGTCACGCTGGGCTGATGGTGACTCTGCCCGGCATCATGGCCGCGCTAGCCGCGCCGTTTCTGTCGGTCAGCATCGGCACCATGGACCGTCGCTATCTGCTGATCGGCCTGACGTTGGTGATGATCATCGCCAACTCGGTGGTGGCCTTCGCCAGTGACTTCAGCCTGTTGCTGTTCGGGCGTGTACTGCTCGGCATCAGCATTGGCGGCTTCTGGGCCACGGCCATTGCGCTCAGCGGAAGGCTGGCGCCCAAGGGCGTGGGCGTTGCGAAAGCCACCTCGATCATCATGATGGGCGTGACCCTGGCCACCGTATTGGGCGTGCCGGTCGGCACCTGGCTCAGCGGCCTGATGGGCTGGCGCATGACTTTCCTGGTCACCGCACTGGTGGGCATTCCGGTGCTGCTGGCGCAGGTTTTCCTGCTGCCCCGACTCACCCCGGAAAAAGCCATTCAGATCCGCGACCTGCCGGCCTTGTTTATCAACCCACAAGCTCGGGTCGGGTTGATCGCCGTACTGCTGATCGGCCTGGCACACTTTGCCGCGTACACCTATGTCGCGCCGTTTTTCAAAAACAGTTCAGGCTTTGACGGCCCGACGATTGGTTCACTGTTGCTGCTGTATGGCGTAGCGGGCGTGATGGGTAACGTCTTCGCCGGCTTCGCCGCCAACCGCAGCGTACGCAACACCCTGCTGCTGGTCGCGCTGATGATCGGCACCAGCACCGCGCTGTTCCCCTACTTCGCCACCGGCATGACCGGCGCCGCGATGCTGATCGCCCTCTGGGGCTTCGCCTTCGGTGCGTTCCCGGCCTGCGCCAGCATCTGGATGTTCGTCGTGGCACCCAAGGACGTGGAGCGCGGCATGCCACTGTTTGTCGCGCTGTTTCAGGTGATCATTGCCCTGGGCTCGTTCTTTGGTGGGCGGATTGTCGATCAGATGGGTAGCTCGGTGTTGTTGAGCCTGGCGACGGTGTTGGTGGGATGTGGTTTTGCGACGGTATTGGTGCTGGGGCGCAAGGTGAGTAATAGCCTGGTGGCGCAGCCTGCCTGACCGGGTTGAGACCGCGAAAAAGCCTGCTGAGCGTGAGTTCAGCAGGCTTTTTTCGCTCCAGCGGCAAGTATTAATCAACGCAACGCTGCTCGAAAACTGCCGGCTCTGCACAACGTAAGCACCTGTTTCGGAAAAGCTTGGTAATGAGAATTCCCACAGGGAGGCTTGTGTGCATAAGCCTCTGAGCTAGCCTCAAAAGGTCGCCGCCGTGGCGACATACTGACAGGATGCTTATATGCCAACGAGATACCGCGATGCGGTCACAGGTGAATACGTGACAGAGCAAGAGGCAAAAAAACGGCCAAGGGAAACGGTAAAGGAAACGGATAAAAAGCCCCCGGCAAAGCCGAAGGCTAAGAAGTAGGGTCAATGAATGAGAGAGATTGCCGTATGTCCAGAGAGGCTTGCCAGTGAAGCACGCTTGCTCCATCGTAATGACGAACGTCATTACATAAGGAGTTATCCCTTGGCCTCTATCAACATTCGTATCGATGACGACCTTAAGGCTCGCGCCTACCTTGAACTGGAAAAACTCGGTGTCACGCCTTCCGAACTGATACGCCAGGCGCTGCAATATGTAGCCGAGCGCGGCCAACTGCCATTCAAGCCCGTGCTGATGACTGAAGAAGATGAAGCCTTGATAGCGACCGTGCGTGAGCGCCTTGCGTCGCCTCAACGAGTGAAGGTTTCTTTAGATGATCTATAGCCTTGATTTTGATGCGCGTGCATTGAAGGAATGGCAAAAACTCGGCGACACCCTTCGTCAGCAATTCAAGAAGAAGCTGGTCAAAATCCTGAACAACCCACACATTGACGCGAACCGCCTGCATGGCCTGCCTGACTGCTACAAGATCAAACTGCGTAGCAGCGGGTACAGGCTGGTCTATCAAGTGATCGATCAGGAAATTACTGTGTTTGTGGTCGCCGTTGATAAACGTGAGCATGATCAGGCTTATCGGAAAGCGTTTGAGCGCTTGGACCGGCGCTAGGTGCGATTGCAGCGAATCCCTGAAGCAGCCATGAACAGCCATAGGAAACGAAAAAGCCCCGTAGCTTATTCAGCTGCGGGGCTTTTCTTATGTAATGGCGGAGAGATAGGGATTCGAACCCTAGGTACCGGTGAAGGTACAACGGATTTCGAATCCGTCCCATTCGGCCACTCTGGCATCTCTCCAACGGCGCGCATCATAACAGCCTGTTTCGTGGAAGCAAAGCGCCGAAGCGTTTTTTTTCCGTGCTATCAGATGCTTGCGTCGATTACAGCGGTACGCCGAGACGCTTGGCGACTTCTTCGTAGGCTTCGATAACATCACCGAGGCCCTGGCGGAAGCGGTCTTTGTCCATCTTCTTCTTGGTGTCCTTGTCCCACAGGCGGCAGCCGTCAGGGCTGAATTCGTCGCCCAGGACGATGGAGCCGTCGTGGAACACGCCGAATTCGAGTTTGAAGTCCACCAGCAAGAGGCCGGCGTCGTCGAACAGTTTGCTCAGCACGTCGTTGACCTTGAGGGACAACTCTTTCATGCGCGCCAATTGTTCAGCAGTGCCCCAGCCGAAGGCCACGACGTGGGATTCGTTGATGAACGGGTCGCCCTTGGCGTCGTCCTTCAGGAACAGTTCGAAGGTGTAGGGATTGAGCTTGAGGCCCTCTTCCACGCCCAGGCGTTTGACCAGGCTGCCGGCAGCGTAGTTACGCACGACGCATTCGACCGGGATCATGTCGAGCTTCTTGACCAGGCACTCGTTGTCGCCCAGCAATTTGTCGAATTGGGTCGGAATGCCGGCCTCTTCGAGTTTCTGCATGATGAAAGCGTTGAACTTGTTGTTCACCATCCCCTTGCGATCAAGCTGCTCGATGCGCTTACCGTCGAACGCCGAGGTGTCGTTGCGAAACAGCAGGATCAGGCGGTTGGCGTCGTCGGTCTTGTATACCGACTTGGCTTTGCCGCGGTAGAGTTCTTCACGTTTTTCCATGATGGGCTCCGCTTTGAGTGAGGTGGGCTAGGCGATATGTCGCCAGTCGAGCCCTGAATCTTGATCGGCCAGTTGCAGCCAGTCCGGGTCGCACCCGAGGGTGTCGACAAAACATTGCCGGGCAAGCGTCGGCAGGTTGTTCTTGCTGCTCAGGTGGGCCAGGACCAGGTGTTGCAGGTCTTGCCAGCCCAACTCATACACCAGGTACGCCGCCTGATGGTTGTTCAAATGTCCCAGTTCGCCGCCCACCCGCTGCTTGAGAAAGTAGGGGTAATGACCGCGAGCCAGCAGGTCTCGGCAGTGATTGGACTCGATCATCAAGGCATCGAGGTCGCGGTAACCGTCCAGCACCTTGGCGCAGTAGGAACCCAGGTCGGTGAGCACACCGAAGCGCCGCTCGCCGTCACTGAATACATATTGCGTGGGTTCCTGGGCATCGTGAGCGACCGCGACAACACTGATGCTCAGGGCACCGATCTGCAGTTGCTCGCCTCCCGCCAGGAAACCTGCGGGTTCAACGGGTTTGCGCATCCCGCGCAACGTGCCGCGACTCAAGTACACCGGAAGATTGTAGCGCCGAGACAGCAAACCCACGCCATGCACGTGATCGGCATGTTCGTGGGTCACTAGAATCGCGCTCAGCTGCGCGGGGTGAACCCCCAGGCGCAGCAGGCGCCGCTCGGTTTCTCTTAACGAGAAACCACAATCCACCAGTACGTACGTGTCGTCGTGGGCGACCAGCGTGCCGTTCCCTTGGCTACCGCTACCGAGAACAGCAAAACGCATCGGATCAGCCCAGGTTGTCCTGAATCACGCCCAACACTTTGCGCGCTGTTTCAGCTGGCGCGACAGTGTTGATGTTCTTCTCGACCGTGACTTGTACGCTCTCGCCAACCTTGCTCAAACGAACCTGGTAACGCTCGGCGCGGGTCTCGACTTCTTCCTTGGTCGGCTGGCTGCCGAACAATTTGCCGAAGAAACCTGGCTCGTCGTCCTTTTTCTCGGCCTTTTCAGCCACGTTGATGTAGTACAGGCCCAGGCTGCGGTTGATGTCTTCAACGCGCCAAGGACCCTGCTCCAACGCGCGACCGACGCTGGCCCAGGCACGATCCAGGTCTTCACCCAGGTTCAGCACCACGTTGCCGCTACCATCTTCGGTAAGGCTGACGCGGCTCGGTGTGTCGTAATCGCGTGCGGCGAGCAGGGAAACCGAGCCGCCCTTCTCGGAGATACGACTCATGCTGGCCAGCATCTCGTCGACCAGCGCGGCGTCGACACCGGTATTGACCGAGCGGTTGGTGAAATCGACGTTGGCGGTGCTGCCGGCAGGACGCTCGGCGCTGACCACATAGACTTCACTGGTATTGCGTTGCACGCCAGGCTCGATGCGCACACGCACACGGGCTTCGTTATCGGCGGCTACACCACTGGCCTGCAGACGCTGGGCCATGTTGGCGGAGAGCTCGCTGCCGCGCTGCCAGGCCGTGGTGAACTCACCGGTCTGCGGACGCTGTTGGTCGAGACGAAAACCGTTGTCCTGAAAGAACTGCACGGCCACCGGCCAGACTTCGGCGGGTGGGCGCTGAGCCACGATCCAGCGGTTGTCGCCGCTCTTCTGCAGGCTGTAGTCGCTGGCATCGGCCACCGCCGTGATCGGTTGCGGGCGTGGCACCACGTATTCGCCCTTGACGGTGTCGTCGGCGACATTGCGTGGAATCGGCAGCAGCGGGTCGAGGCGCTTGGCGACGCTCACGTCAGGCGGCAGTTGCATCGGTTTGGTTGCTTGCGCTTCCAGGTAATCGCTGCCGCGGTCACGGAAGTAGCCTTCCGGGCCCCATACCCAACCGCAGCCACTGGTGCTGGAGATAATCAAGGCAAGTGCGGAAAGTCCGGCCAATCGCTTCATGCGTAGTGCTTCCTCAATTAAACCAGGACGCCGGACTGGCGCAGGGCCTGTCGCAGCGGTTCGTGACAGGCTTCGCTGAGCCGGGTGAGCGGCAGACGGATACCGTCCGGCATCAGGCCCATCTCAAACAGCGCCCACTTCACGGGAATAGGGTTGGATTCGATAAACAGTGTTTTGTTGAGCGGCATCAGCTTCTCGTGGATCGCACGTGCGGTCGTGGCGTCACCGGCAATGGCGGCGGCGCACATTTCGCTCATGGCGCGCGGGGCGACGTTGGCGGTCACGGAAATGTTGCCCTTGCCGCCCAGCAGGATTAGCTCGACAGCGGTGGCGTCGTCACCGGAATACACCAGGAAATCGCTGCTCACGCCGGCCAGGATGTCCTTGGCGCGCTGCAGGTCGCCGGTGGCTTCCTTGATACCGATGATGTTCGGCACGGTGGACAGGCGGATCACCGTCTCGGCTTTCATATCGCACGCAGTGCGGCCGGGTACGTTGTAGAGGATCTGCGGGATGTCGACAGCTTCGGCAATGGTGCGAAAGTGCTGGTACAGGCCTTCCTGAGTCGGCTTGTTGTAATACGGAGTCACCAGCAGGCACGCATCGGCGCCGGCCTTCTTGGCGTTTTTTGTCAGCTCGATTGCTTCACGCGTCGAGTTGGCGCCGGTACCGGCGATCACGGCGATTCGGCCCGCAACGCGCTTGACCACGAACTCGATCACCTGGATGTGTTCTTCCACATCGAGGGTGGCCGATTCACCTGTGGTGCCGACCGCTACGATGGCATTGGTGCCTTCTTGCAGGTGGAAGTCCACCAGTTTGCCCAGGCTGTCCCAGTCGAGATGACCTTGTGCATCCATGGGTGTGACCAGTGCCACCATACTGCCCGCAATCATGCAACCGCTCCTGCCGGAAAAAGAGAGCCGTAATGGTACTGGCGCCAAGATGCTTGTACAAGCGAAGTACCGTGCGAGGATGCGTTCTGGCGTAACTAAACGACGGGCAATGCCATCATTGGGCCAAAGCACCGCGTGAAGCACGCCGTTCAGGTAATGAAAACGCCACCTCCTAGCCCTTGGCGATGGTTTTCGCTACCCTTCATCCTTTGATCGATACAGCTCTGACGGTATCGACCGCTCATCGCTTTAGGAAGGCTGCATGTCCACCCCCACAGTTCGCGAACAATTCCTTGTTATCAGTGCCCTCGGCGCCAACCCCATGGAGCTGACCAACGTCCTGTGCCGCGCCAGCCATGAAAACCGCTGCGCCGTCGTGACCTCGCGCCTGACCCGCCATGGCGAATGCAGTGCGCTGGTGCTGCAGATTTCCGGCAGTTGGGACGCCTTGGCGCGCCTGGAGACCGGCCTGCCTGGCCTGGCCAAGAAGCACGACTTCACCGTTAACGTGGTGCGCAGCGCAGCCCTGGAAAATCGCCCGCAGGCCCTGCCTTACGTGGCGTATGTCAGCTCGGCCTACCGCTCGGACATCGTCAACGAGCTGTGCCAGTTCTTTATCGACCATAACGTCGAGTTGGAGAACCTGACCTGCGACACCTACCAGGCGCCACAAACCGGCGGCACCATGCTCAACGCCACCTTCACCGTGACCTTGCCGGCCGGCGTGCAGATCAGTTGGCTACGCGACCAGTTCCTGGATTTCGCCGACGCCCTGAACCTTGACGCCCTGATCGAGCCTTGGCGCCCACAGAACCCCATGTAAGGACTTGCCCATGCCGGTAGCCATCGACACACCCGTCGCCGACTTCGAAGCCCAGGCCACAAGCGGCCAAACCTTCAGCCTTGCGGCCCTCAAGGGCAAGCAAGTGGTGCTCTATTTCTATCCGAAAGACAGCACCCCAGGCTGCACCACCGAAGGCCAGGGTTTCCGCGACCAATACGCCGCGTTCCAGGCCGCCAATACCGAAGTGTTTGGCGTGTCGCGCGACAGCGTGAAGTCCCATGAGAACTTCAAGAGTAAGCAGGCGTTTCCGTTCGAGCTGATCAGTGACAAGGACGAAGCGGTGTGCCAGCTGTTTGATGTGATCAAGCTGAAGAAGCTGTACGGCAAGGAATACCTGGGCGTGGATCGCAGCACCTTTCTGATCGACAGCGAAGGTGTGCTCCGTCAGGAATGGCGCGGCGTGAAAGTGCCAGGGCATGTGGACGCGGTCTTGGCGGCGGCGCAGGCGCTGAACAAGAGCTGATCTTCAGCCAATAAAGCCATCAGGCTTTGCGCAACCAATAACGGTACACACCTGCCGCTTCTTCTTCCTGGACCAGCGTGTGGCCCGCCAGCTTGGCAAAGGTGCGGAAGTCGCGCTGGGAGCCTGCGTCCGTGGCGGTCACTTTGAGTACAGCCCCGCTGGCCAGTCGATTGAGTTCCATCTTGGCCTTGAGCAAGGGCAGCGGACAGTTGAGGCCGCTGGCGTCGAGTTCGGCGTCAAAGGCTACAGCGTCGGTCATGGTGTTACTCCAGGCAAACATTTGAGCTGCTTAGAATATCTGGTCCGAAGCTCAGTGTCCGGCTACAGTAAGCTCTTTGTCGAAAGGCTTTGTGCATGACTTTCCTGCGCCCTACCCTGCTGACGCTGGCCTGCCTGCTGGCCTCCCCGGCCTTCGCTGACGAGCTGCCCTCACTTGGCGACGCCAGTTCTGCCATTGTCTCGCCGCAACAGGAATATCAACTGGGCCGCGCCTGGCTGGCCTACCTGCGCGGGCAGGTCTCGCAACTCAACGACCCGCAGCTCAAGGACTACGTCGAAACCAGCGTGTACAAGCTGGTGGAGACCAGCCAGGTCAATGACCGGCGCCTGGAATTCATCCTGATCAACAGCCCACAACTCAACGCCTTCGCCGCACCCGGCGGGATCGTCGGGGTCAATGGCGGCTTGTTCCTCAATGCCCAGACCGAAGGTGAATACGCATCGGTGCTGGCCCACGAATTGGCGCATTTGTCCCAGCGCCACTTTGCTCGAGGCGTGGAAGCGCAGTCGCGCATGCAGATCCCGATGATGGCTGCCCTGCTCGGCGGCATCATTGCTGCCGCAGCCGGCGCTGGCGATGCAGGCATTGCCGCGATTGCCGGCTCCCAGGCCGCCGCGATCCAGGAGCAGCGTCGATTCTCCAGGCAGAATGAACAGGAGGCCGACCGTATCGGCATCCTCAACCTGGAGAAAGCCGGCTACGACCCGCGCTCCATGCCTACCATGTTCGAGCGCCTGATGCGCCAGTACCGCTTCGACGCGAAGCCGCCGGAATTCCTGTTGACGCACCCGGTGACGGAATCGCGGATCGCCGACACCCGCAACCGCGCCGAGCAGGCCAAACCCGGCGGAAAGGAAGACAGCCTGCGCTATCAGTTAATCCGCGCTCGGGTGCAATTGAAGTACGAAGACACGCCAGGCCTCGCCGCCAAGCGCTTCCAGGCCCAGTTGGACGAGAATCCGAAGAACGATGTGGCGCGTTATGGCTTGGCCATCGCCCAGATCAAGGGCACCCAGCTCAAGGAAGCACGGGAGAGCCTGGCACCGCTGCTGGCCAAAGCGCCCAACGACATCACCTACAACCTGGCGCAGATCGAGCTGGACATCACCAGCAATCGCATGCCAGACGCACAACAACGCACTGACCGCATGCTTGCCCAGTACCCCAGCAACTACCCGCTGAACCAGGTACGCGTAGATCTGCTGCTCAAGCAGAATCGCACCGCTGATGCAGAGAAAGCCCTGGATGGCTTGCTCAAGTCCCGCCCGGATGATCCGGACGTGTGGTATCAGGTCGCCGAGACCCGTGGTTTGTCGGGCAATATCATCGGCCTGCACCAGGCTCGCGCCGAATATTTCGCGTTGGTGGGCGACTTCCAGCAAGCCATCCAGCAACTGGACTTTGCCAAGCGCCGCGCAGGCAATAATTTTCCACTGTCCTCGCGCATCGATGCACGCCAGCGTGAGTTGATCGAACAGGAACGCCTGGTGAAAGGGATGATGAGCTAAACCCATCGCCCACAAAAAAGCCCCGCCATCATTCACCGATGGCGGGGCTTTTTATTGGGCTGAAAGGTTACTCGGCCAGCTTGAAGGTGATGAAGCTGGCGCGCCCCTGACGCAGCACGCGCATCGACACCGAACGATTCTTCGGCAATGCCTTGGCGATGTCGGCGAATTCCTTGGTGGTATCGATCGCCTGATTGTTCAGGTGGGTGATCACATCGCCCGGTTGCAGGCCGATCAAGGCGGCTGGACCGTCCTGTACTTCCTTGATCACGACACCGCTCTTGAGATCGAAGGTTTTCTTCTGCTCGGCAGTCAGCTCAACCACGGCAATGCCCAAGCGGTTGCTGCTGCGCTCGGCGCCTGGCTTGGCGTTACCCAGGGCATCCAGGGTCGCGCCCTCTTCCGGGATTGCCCCCACGGTGAGCTCGACATTCTGGCGCTTGCCGTCACGAATCACTTCCAGCTTGGCTTTGCTGCCCGCCTTGAGTGCGCCGACCAGATGCGGCAAGTCGGCCGACATGATGATTGGCTGGCCGTTCATGCTCAGGATCACGTCGCCAACCCGCAGGCCGCCCTTGGCAGCCGGGCCGTCGTCCTGGATCTGCGCGACCAGTGCACCCGCCGGTTTATCGAGACCGAAAGACTCAGCGAGGTCCTTGTTCACTTCCTGGATCACCACGCCCAGCCAACCGCGACTCACTTTGCCACCGGCCTTCAACTGATTGGAGACGTCCATGGCCACGTCGATCGGAATCGCGAAAGACACGCCCATGAAACCACCGGAACGGGTGTAGATCTGCGAATTGATACCGACTACTTCGCCGGCCAGGTTGAACAGCGGACCACCGGAGTTGCCCGGGTTGATCGGCACGTCGGTCTGGATGAACGGCACATAGTTTTCATTGGGCAGGCTGCGGCCGATGGCGCTGACAATGCCCTGGGTGACAGTGTGGTCAAAACCGAACGGCGACCCGATCGCTACCACCCACTGGCCCGCTTTCAGGTCCTGGGATTTACCCAGTTTAAGCACCGGCAAGTCTTTGCCTTCGATTTTCAGCAAGGCCACGTCGGAACGCGGGTCGGTGCCGACCAGCTTGGCTTTCAACTCACTGCGATCGGCCAGGCGCACGAGGATCTCGTCAGCATCGGCAATCACGTGGTTATTGGTGAGGATATAGCCGTCGGGCGAAATGATGAAACCGGAGCCCAGGGACTGCGCTTCGCGCTGGCCACCGCCACCACCGCGCGGGCTGCGTGGTTGCGGCATGCCTCGCTCGAAAAACTCGCGCAGCATCGGCGGCAAGCCTTCCAGGTCGGGCATCTGCTGGTTCGAAACTTTGCGATCCGGCAATTTCTGCGTAGTACTGATGTTCACCACCGCAGGCGAGGCCTGCTCCACCAGTTGGGTGAAATCAGGCAGCTCGACCGCTTGCGCGGGCACGGCCTGACCCAGCACCAGCACCGTGGCGACTATGGATAGGTAAGACTTCAAACGTGGTATCGACATACAGCTCCCGTTACGACGAGCAGGGTTGAGCGACAGGGTTCAAAAAAAGCCGGAAACCGCTCCCGGCATTTTTTGTTCCGCGAACAAAACAAGGCAAGGGCCGAGAAGCCCTGACCTATAAAAAACATAAGGATTTTTTGCAAGTGAAAATGCTGATCCAGACATTTCATGCTCTCGACAGGCACCCTAGCATGGCAGCAGGGTGAAAGATCAGGATGAACACTGGATTAACGACTCACGGATTGGCTGCGGCCTTTTCACCGCGAACCGACAACGCGATGCGCTCGGCGGTGCCGATTGGGATTTCCCCGACAACCGTCACCATCATCTGCCCGTCCACCGTATTCACATGCCGCGACACCGCAACCGTAGGCCCAAGCTGAGTGCGGGTTTCCGACACACTTGCGCCGTCGGTGGGTTCAAGAAATACCGAGAAACGTGCAAGCCCATCATCGTACATCAAGCTGTCTAGGGTGGATTTTGTCTGGGGGTCTTTGCGCGATGCAGTGCTGCTCAGCTCAAACCCAGGCGGCAACCAGTCCAGGTGCCACGCGTTGGATGCGGACGTTTGCGATGTCTCGCTGCGGCCAATCGCAACAGGCGTGCATTCGCTGCTGGGCTGCAAGTCTCGATCAACGGGAGCGGCTGACGTATTCAATCGAACAAACTGAAAACGCTCCAGCAGTTGCCCCTTCTCGCTGAGTAGCAACGACTTGAGGGGTAACGCGGTTTCACGATCCAGGTGCAGCTCGAAACCATAGCGGTAAGGGTCGCGCGGGGTGATCGAAACAATAATTGCATTACGACCGGCCACGCGAGATTTGCCGATAACGGCCAGCTCGTAGAATTGATTGAGTTTTTGCGGGTTCAGCGAACGTGACGCACTGTCACGGGAATTACCCAGGCCGGCGACAAGGGTGCCGCTGACGCACTGAGTATGACCTTCTACCCGCACGACTTCCTGGGCAGAGCCATCGAGCTGCAGAAGCCGCTCCCGGACCTGACCGTTCTGAACAAGGTGCCAGATATCGTAGGTAGAAAAACTGCCGTTACGCTCGTAAATGAACGTACCTTGAAAGCTTTGCTGCCGCTCCGCACGCCCAAGTCGAGTCAGCCAGTCTTGGGCTTCATCGGCATGGGCGGGTAGTGCAAACCAACTACTGAACAAAAGCGTAAGGAGCGGTATGGCGCGCATAGGGCTCCTTAGCGGTTCAGCGGTTTTCCAGGCTTGCTGCGCGAGCGTATGGCAGAGCACTTTCAGCGTTCTTGCCAGCCGCTTCCTGTGCATGTTGACGCAGGTAGCCTGGGAGACGCTGGTCCTGCCAGCCGGATTGCCCCTGAAGCACACCGTTAGCCATAGGGCCGGCGGTATCAGAGCTTTCCTTGTAGCCAGCCAGTACAGCCGGGCCTTTGACTTGCGGACCGGCCATGACCGGTTGCTGAGTCTGCTGGGCCAGCTCGGCACCGGCTATTTCGTCCTGGTTGTACAGACGAACACCGGCCAGTACGGCGACGGTCACCGAGGCAGCGACTGCCAGACGACCCAGGCTACGCCATGGACCACGAGCAGCTTTTGCCGGAACGGCTTCATCGGCCAACGCGGCAGAAACGGCCGCAGCAATATCCAGACGAGGGATTAGAAGATCCTTGTGCATCACCGCCCGAGCGACTTGGTAACGAGACCAGGTGTCACGGGTTTGGGCATCATCAAATGCATTGAGCACTCGACGAAGTTCCAGTTCATCCGCTTCGTTATCCATCACTGCGGACAGCGATTCCTGCAGGGCATCACGACTCATGGCGGTTCCTCTCTTGGCTGTCGCCGCTGTCTTTAGTTTTCCTGCAACAACGGTTGCAAGGCTTTGTCGATGGCTTCCCGGGCCCGGAAAATCCGTGACCTTACAGTCCCCACCGGACATTGCATGACGCTCGCAATGTCTTCGTAACTCAGACCATCGAATTCACGTAAAGTTAACGCCGTACGTAAATCTTCTGGCAGTTGCTGAATTGTTCGATGAACGGTTCCCTCGATTTCGTCGCGCAGCAACGCACGCTCCGGCGACTCGAGATCTTTGAGGCCGTGATCACCATCATAGAATTCAGCATCTTCTGAACTGACATCACTGTCTGGTGGGCGGCGGCCGCGAGACACCAGATAGTTCTTCGCCGTGTTAATGGCGATGCGATATAGCCACGTATAAAACGCACTATCACCGCGGAAATTGCCCAGTGCACGGTACGCCTTGATAAAGGCTTCCTGTGCAACGTCCTGCGCTTCATGGGTGTCGTGCACAAACCGCACGATCAACCCGAGAATTTTGTGCTGATATTTCAGCACTAGCAGATCAAATGCGCGCTTGTCGCCGCGTTGTACGCGCTCGACCAGCTGCTGATCCTCTTCCTGGGTTAGCATGAACACTCCTCGTTGTACTCGAAGGAGGCTTGCATAACTAATCGATCAGGCTTGCAAACATAGACTCGGGCTTTTCGCAAAAGTTCTCCCCCTTCAAGCAAGTTTCCGGCACGCACTGATTTGGCACACACGAAAAACGCAGCTCAGGCAACGCCGGCTGCGCGAATAATCTTTTCGTCGGTCTTCTGACGCGTCCAATGCTCCCGACGGGCCAATAAACACAACGTTTTTTCCCAGCTTTCGGGCAACCTGCTATTGAGTCGGGGCTTATGCAAAAAGTTCCCGCTCGCTGACTGGCTGTTTAACCGGGTGCTGTGCACCGTAATCTCACAATGCCACGAATGCCTGGCTATTGTGCCGCTCCACCCCTCTATATACTAGTGGTCCGTGTGCCCCTTTGATTCGCCGATCCAGGCGTCCTGCTTGCGCCTCCTCTTCGGATCGCTTTTTGCGGAATCCATTCAATGAGCCAACAGTTTCAACACGATGTCCTGGTGATCGGCAGCGGCGCCGCCGGCCTGAGCCTGGCACTGACCCTCCCCAGCCATCTGCGTATAGCCGTACTGAGCAAAGGCGACCTGGCCAACGGTTCGACATTCTGGGCACAGGGCGGCGTCGCCGCCGTACTGGACGACACCGACACCGTACAGTCCCATGTCGAAGACACCCTCAATGCCGGCGGCGGCCTGTGCAATGAAGACGCGGTGCGCTTCACCGTCGAGCATAGTCGCGAGGCAATCCAATGGCTGATCGACCAGGGCGTGCCCTTTACCCGTGATGAGCATGCGGGCAGCGATGACGGCGGCTTCGAGTTCCATCTGACCCGTGAGGGCGGCCACAGCCACCGCCGCATCATCCATGCCGCCGACGCCACCGGCGCCGCCATTTTCAGGACCTTGCTCGACCAGGCGCGCCAACGCCCCAACATCGAATTGCTGGAGCAGCGAGTCGCCGTCGACCTGATCACCGAAAAACGCCTGGGCCTTCCCGGCGAGCGCTGCCTCGGCGCCTATGTGCTCAACCGCACCAGCGGCGAAGTCGACACCTACGGCGCGCGCTTCACCATCCTTGCCTCAGGTGGCGCGGCCAAGGTCTACCTCTATACCAGCAACCCCGACGGGGCCTGCGGCGACGGCATCGCCATGGCCTGGCGCTCGGGCTGCCGGGTGGCGAACCTGGAATTCAACCAGTTCCACCCCACTTGCCTGTACCACCCCCAGGCCAAGAGTTTCCTGATCACCGAGGCGTTGCGCGGGGAAGGTGCGCACTTGAAGCTGCCCAATGGCGAACGCTTCATGCAACGCTTCGACCCGCGCGCCGAGCTGGCACCGCGCGACATCGTCGCCCGCGCCATCGACCATGAGATGAAGCGCCTGGGCATCGACTGCGTCTACCTGGACATCAGCCACAAACCCGAAGCCTTCATCAAGACGCACTTCCCCACCGTCTATGAACGCTGCCTGACCTTCAACATCGACATCACCAAAGGCCCGATCCCGGTCGTACCTGCCGCGCATTACACCTGCGGCGGCGTGATGGTCGACCAGCATGGCCGCACCGACGTGCCCGGCCTGTACGCCATTGGCGAAACCAGTTTCACCGGCCTGCACGGCGCCAACCGCATGGCCAGCAACTCGCTGCTCGAATGCTTTGTATATGCGCGCTCGGCGGCGGCGGACATCCTCGAACAACTGCCGCGCATCGCGGTGCCGGCCGCCCTGCCGCGCTGGGATGCCAGCCAGGTGACGGATTCGGACGAAGACGTGATCATCGCGCACAACTGGGACGAGCTGCGGCGCTTCATGTGGGACTACGTGGGGATCGTGCGCACCAACAAGCGCCTGCAACGGGCACAGCACCGGGTGCGTTTGCTGCTGGATGAGATCGACGAGTTCTACAGCAACTATAAAGTCAGCCGCGACCTGATCGAATTACGCAACCTGGCCCAAGTCGCCGAGTTGATGATCCGCTCGGCCATGGCGCGCAAGGAAAGCCGAGGGCTGCATTACACCCTCGACTACCCGCAGATGCTGCCTGAGGCCCGCGACACTATTCTGGTGCCAGCCACCTACGGCGACTGAACTTCAAGCGTACGCGCAGGCGCCGGTGCATATCGGCGGTCTGCGCGTCGTGAGGCACGCACGTCGAGCGCACCCATCGTTCACCTTGCACACGATAGCGCAGCACCACGACCAGCGGCAGCGCCAGGCTGTCAGGCCGCAACTGCACGCTGTGCCAGCCGCGCTCGGCGCCGAACAACTGCCAGCCATCCTCATCGCGGCGCAAGCCCCGAATCGACGAGCGGTGAGTCAGCAACACATGCCGCGGCAACACCCAGGCGGCGTGGATCAGGCACGCCAGCATGCCAAGGGATGCGAACGGCAGATCGACTACCAGGCAGGCACCCAGTGCAAACAGTTGCGCAATCAGATACGCCGCCAGCAACAGCCGTGAGGCCTGCCAGCGGCATTCAAAACGATTACTTGGGCTGGACACGGTCCAGGATCATCCGAACCATGCGTTGCAGTTCCGCGTCTTCCGATTCGGCGCGCTCCATGAACCAGCCGAACATGTCCTGGTCTTCGCATTCCAGCAGCCGTACGTAAAGGTCGCGATCTACCTTGTTGAGCGTCGCGTAGACTTCTTTGGTGAAAGGCACCAGCAACACGTCCAGTTCCAGCATGCCGCGACGGCTGTGCCAGTAGAGGCGATTGATTTCTACATCTTCGACCATGGAACGCTCCTCAAATAGAGCGCAAGTATACAGGCCCGACGGCACCGAGACAGCCGGCTTTGGTCGCGCCCCATGGAAACTATGCATTTGCCGGGCGCCCCTCTATGATGCACCCATGACTTTTTGACCTGCGATGACCCATGGCCGACTCTGCTTTCTTCTGCTCGCTGTCCCACGAAGGCGTTCTCGCCGTCCGCGGCGCGGACGCTGCCAAATTCCTGCAGGGCCAACTGACCTGCAACCTCAATTACCTGAGTGACACCCAGGCCAGCCTGGGCGCGCGCTGCACGCAAAAAGGCCGGATGCAGTCAAGTTTTCGCATCCTGCTACAAGGTGACGGCGTGCTCCTGGCCATGGCCAGCGAACTGCTCGAGCCGCAATTGGCGGACCTGAAGAAATACGCAGTGTTCTCCAAATCCAAACTCACCGATGAAAGCGCCGCCTGGGTGCGTTTCGGCCTGGCGCATGCCGACCAGGCGCTGGCCGCGCTGGGCCTGGCGTTGCCGGTCGAGACCGACAGCGTGGCGCGCACCGAGACGTTGATCGCCATCCGCGTGTCGCCCGACCGCGCTGAACTCTGGGCACCCGCCGAACACGCCGAAGGCCTGCGCAGCCAGTTGGCGGCAAGCCTGCCGCAAGCCGAGCTGAATGAATGGCTGCTGGGCCAGGTCCGCGCCGGCATCGGCCAGGTGATGCCGCAGACCCGCGAACTGTTCATCCCGCAGATGCTCAACCTGCAGGCTGTGGGCGGCGTCAGCTTCAAGAAAGGCTGCTACACCGGCCAGGAAATCGTCGCGCGCATGCAGTACCTGGGCAAACTCAAACGCCGCCTGTACCGCCTGAGTCTGGCTGCGACCGAATTACCCGAGCCAGGCACCGCACTGTTTTCCCCGAGCCATAACAGTTCGATCGGCGAAGTGGTCATCGCGGCAAAAGCGGGTCAGTCCATTGAACTTCTCGCCGTGCTGCAAGCCGAAGCTGCCGATAATGGCGACGTACGCTTAGGCAGCCTGGAAGGCCCGGGCCTGCGGCTGCTTGACCTGCCCTACGCGCTGGACCGCGATCGTGAGATCCAGCGTTAACCGCCGTACTTTTTTTGCAACACCCTAGAGAGTATGAATGAACGAGCTGGCGGAAAAAGTCCAACAGGCTTTGATGAAGGCCATCGACAACGATGACCTGGTTCTGCCGACATTACCGGAGGTGGCCCTGAAAATTCGTCAGGCCGCCGAAGACCCGGAGATCAGCATCAGCCACTTGAGTAAAGTGATCAGTCGCGATACCGCCCTGTCGGCGCGCCTGATCAAAGTGGTCAATAGCCCGTTGCTCAGAGCAACTCAGGAAGTTACCGACCTGCACACCGCCATCACGCGGCTCGGCACCAATTACAGCAGCAACCTGGCCATCGGCCTGGTCATGGAGCAGATCTTTCACGCCCGCTCCGAGGTGGTCGAACAGAAAATGCGCGAAGTGTGGCGCCGCAGCCTGGAGGTCGCGGGCGTCAGCTATGCCTTGTGTCGTCGGCATAGCCAACTCAAGCCGGACCAGGCGGCCCTGGGCGGCCTGGTGCACCAGATCGGGGTGCTGCCGATCCTCACCTATGCCGAAGACCATTACGAGCTGCTGTCCGACCCGGTCAGCCTCAACCACGTGATCGACAGCATCCATCCGGTATTGGGCGACAAGCTGCTCAGCGGCTGGGACTTCCCCGAAATGCTGGCAAAACTACCCGGCCAGTACCTGAACCTGGAACGCGACGGCGCCCAGCTCGATTACATCGATGTGGTGCAGGTCGCCGTGCTCTACTGTCACCGCCACACCGGACACCCACTGGCGAACGTCGATATGGCGGGTGTACCGGCGGTGAAGAAGCTGCGGATTGACCCCTATAGCGAGACTTTGCGCACCGAGCTGGATGAAGCACGTTCGATGTTCTACTGATCCCCGGCGATAAAACTCACGCGCACTTTCAACCCCGCCGAGTCGCCATCGTGCAGGCTGATCTGCGCCAGGTGCGCACGGCAGATCTCCCCGACAATCGCCAGCCCCAGGCCCGACCCCATCCCCTGCTGGCTGCGCCGATAAAATCGCTCGAATACCCGGTCCCGCTCATCCAGCGGGATACCGGGGCCGTCGTCTTCGACTTCGAGCACCGCTGGCGACGTCACCCGCAAAATCACGTTGCCGCCCGGTGGTGTGTGCGCCAGCGCATTGTCCACCAGGTTGCTCAGCAACTCATTGAGCAGCGTCGGTTCGCCGCGCAGCCACACCGGCTCGTCTGCTTCCAGCGCCAAGGCAACGCCTCGCGCGTGGGCCAATGGCGCCATGGCCATGCCCAGCTCTCGGGCCAATTGGCTGAGGTCGAGCAACTGCGCGCCGCCTTCGGCGATGGCCCTGGCACCATTTTCGATGCGTGCCAGGGACAGCAACTGATTAGCCAGGTGCGTGAGGCGGTCGGTGCCCTGGGCGGCGGTTTCCAGGGTGGTGCGCCACGTGGCCGGGTCTTCGGCGCGCAGGCCCAGTTCCAGGCGGGCCTTGAGCGCGGCCAGCGGCGTACGCAACTCGTGGGCGGCGTCGGCAATGAACTGCGCCTGGCGTTCGAACTGGCCGCGCAAGCGTTCGGTGAAATGGTTGAGGGAACGCACCAGCGGGCCGAACTCATCCTGCACCTCTACCAGCGGCAAGGGCCGCAAGTCGTCGGGCTGGCGTTCTTCCACCGCCGTGCGCAGGCGCTCCAACGGGCGCAGCGCCGCGCTGACGGCAAACCACACCAGCAACAGCGCGCCAATGGCAAGCATGCCCAGGCGCAACAAGGTGTCGGCCATCAGGCTTCGGGCCATGGCGACCCGGGCTTCGTCAGTTTCTGCGACACGGATCTCCGCCATGCCATTCATGTTCGGCTCGGAGACGGCCTTGAGCAGGCTCACCACGCGCACCGGCTGGCCCTGATACACGGCGTCGTAGAACCGCGCCAAGGCTGGGTAATCATCCGTACGCGGGGTGCCGGGCGGCGGGCCAGGAAGGTTTTCATAACCCGATATCAGCTTCTGGTTGATGTCGTTGACCTGGTAATAGATACGCCCGGCGCTGTCGTAGGCAAAGGTGTCCAGGGCCACGTAGGGCACGTTGGCACTGAGCGTGCCGTCCACCTGGGTCAAGCCGGCGGCAATGGTGCGCGCCGAGGCCAGCAGCGTGCGGTCATAGGCGGTGTCGGCCGCTTCGCGCCCGTTCCAGTAGGCACTCATGCCACTGGCGAGCATCAGCAGCACCAGCAACAGCGCGAGGTTCCACAGCAGGCGCCAGCGCAGGCTGCTGGGCTTATGCATCGCGGGCTTCCAGCAGGTAGCCAAGGCCACGGAAGGTGACAATGGCGATAGGCTGGCCGTCGAGTTTCTTGCGCAGGCGGTGCACATAAATTTCGATAGCGTCCGGGCTGGCTTCTTCGTCGAGACCGAACACCTGGGAGGCCAGTTGCTCCTTGCTCATCACGCGGCCAGGCCGGGCGATGAGCGCCTCGAGCACCGCTTGCTCGCGCGAGGTCAGCGTCAGCAGTTCGCCACCGGCCGTGAAGCGCCGAGTATCGAGGTCGTACACCAGCACGCCGCACGCCTGCTGGCGCTCGCCGCCCAATACGCTGCGCCGTAGCAGCGCCTTGACCCGCGCTTCCAGTTCCGTCAGTTCAAACGGTTTGGCGAGGTAATCGTCGGCGCCCAGGTTCAAGCCATGCACGCGGTCTTTTACATCGCTGCGTGCCGTGAGCATCAACACCGGCAAATTTTTTCCACGGGCGCGCAAGCGTGCCAACACTTCGAAACCATCCATGCGCGGCAGCCCCACATCAAGGATCGCCGCCGCGTATTCCTCGCTGCTCAACGCCAGGTCCGCAGCCACGCCATCGTGCAACACGTCGACGGTCAACCCTATGCTCTTGAGCGCTTGGGCGACACTTTCGGCGAGTTGCAAATGGTCTTCAACCAGAAGGACACGCATGAATTTCTACCTCGTGCAGGCGTGGGCGACGCCACGCTTTGGCGGGCAGTTTACAGGCGCAACCTGCCCTGTGAAGCCCGAAAACATTGAAAGGCAACTGAAAGGTTAGTGAAAGCTTCGCCCTTTAGCATCCAGTCACGGTGGTTACGCCCGCCGAGCTACCTCACCCGTAGCGCCCGAAAAACGCCTCGAAGCGTTTTCGCCAAAATAAGAACAATAACGGAGTGCACCACGATGCTGTCGACACAGCCCCAGGCTCGCCCGCCTGCAAGAAATTCCCGCCTTACTCACACCACTCTGCCCTTGCCGTCTTCGAAGACGGTGGCCGTGCGCTCGCGCAACGCCAGGCACAGCAGCGCACGCGGCTAAGCCACTCATAACAAAAAGACGGAGATCACCATGACCCTTTCACTGCGTAAAGTTGCCATTACCGCCGGCTGCATGCTGTTTGCCGGCCAACTGCTGGCCGCCGACGAACCCAAGCGCCCTGAATGCATCGCCCCGGCTTCCCCCGGCGGTGGTTTTGACCTGACCTGCAAGCTGGCACAAAGCGCGCTGGTCAACCAGAAACTGCTAAGCAAGCCGATGCGCGTGACCTACATGCCAGGCGGCGTGGGCGCAGTGGCCTACAACGCGGTGGTCGCTCAGCGCCCTGCGGATGGGGGTACCCTGGTGGCATGGTCCAGCGGTTCATTGCTGAACCTGGCCCAGGGCAAGTTCGGTCGCTTCGATGAAAGCGCCGTGCGCTGGCTCGCAGCGGTAGGCACCAGTTACGGTGCCATCGCAGTGAAAAGTGATTCGCCCTACAAGACCCTCGACGATCTCGTAAAAGCCTTGAAGAAAGATCCAGGCAGCGTAGTGATAGGTTCCGGCGGCACAGTGGGCAGCCAGGACTGGATGCAAACCGCCCTGATCGCCAAGGCCGCCGGGATCAACCCGCGCGAGCTGCGTTACGTCGCGCTGGAAGGCGGTGGCGAAATCGCTACCGCGTTGCTCGGTGGCCACATTCAGGTGGGCAGCACCGATATTTCCGACTCCATGCCACACATCCTCAGCGGTGACATGCGCCTGTTGGCGGTGTTCTCCGAGCAGCGCCTGGACGAGCCGGAAATGAAGAACATCCCGACTGCCAAGGAGCAAGGCTATGACATCGTCTGGCCAGTGGTGCGTGGCTTCTACCTCGGGCCAAAAGTGAGCGATGCCGACTATGCCTGGTGGAAGGATGCGTTCGACAAACTGCTGGCTTCCGACGAGTTCGCCAAGCTGCGTGATCAGCGCGAGCTGTTCCCGTTCGCCATGACAGGCCCGGAACTGGACACCTACGTGAAAAAACAGGTGGCTGACTACAAAGTGCTGGCCAAAGAGTTCGGCCTGATCCAGTAAATGCCCCGCTTTCGCGCGGCCACACCCGTTTAAACACGCGGTGTGGCCCAGGAGTTCACCATGCTCTTACAACGCATTTTCGCCGCCGTACTGTTGCTGGCCTGCGCTGGCCTCGCCCTGATGGCCTGGCCGTATCAGGCGGCGTTTTCCTACGAGCCGGTCGGGCCTCGCGCCTTTCCACTGCTGATGCTCGGGCTGATGAGCCTGGCGCTGATCTACATGCTGTTTCGCCCGCAACCCACCCAACACACCGAAGAAGACCCGGCGCTGGATCGCGACACACTGGTCAAGATCGGCATTTGCGTAGCGCTGTTGATCGTGTTCGCCGCCACCTTCGAATCGTTGGGTTTCATCCTCAGCAGCCTGTTGATCGGCATCCCGATGGCACGCCTGTATGGCGGGCGCTGGATACCCAGCGTAGTGATCGTCGGCCTGATGGCCATCGGCTTGTACCTGCTGTTCGACAAAGCCATGGATGTGCCGCTGCCCCTCGGCCTGCTCGACGTACTGGAGAACTGATATGGATACTTTCGGCTATTTGGGCCAGGGGTTCGGCGTCGCGCTGAGCCCGTACAACCTGGTGACCGCCTTGTGCGGCACGCTGATCGGCACCGTGGTCGGCCTCTTGCCGGGCCTGGGGCCGATCAATGGCGTGGCGTTGTTGATCCCCATCGCATTCGCCCTGGGCCTGCCACCCGAGTCGGCGTTGATCCTGCTCGCAGCGGTGTACCTGGGCTGCGAATACGGCGGCCGTATCAGCTCGATCCTGCTCAATATTCCGGGCGAAGCCTCCACTGTGATGACCACCCTCGACGGCTACCCGATGGCCCGCAAAGGCCTGGCCGGCGTGGCGCTGTCGTTGTCGGCGTGGAGTTCGTTCATCGGTGCCTTTATCGCCACCTGCGGCATGGTGCTGTTTGCCCCGCTGCTGGCCAAATGGGCGATTGCCTTCGGCCCGGCGGAATATTTCGTACTGATGGTATTTGCCATTGTGTGCCTGGGCGGCATGGCCGGTGACAAGCCGCTGAAAACCTTTGTGGCGGCGCTGATCGGTCTGTTCCTCTCGGCGGTGGGCATCGATGCCAACAGCGGCGTGTATCGCTTTACCGGCGACAACATCCACCTCACCGATGGCATTCAGTTCGTGGTGTTGGTGCTGGGCCTGTTTTCCATCAGCGAGATCCTGCTGCTGCTGGAGAAAACCCACCGAGGCCAGGAAGCGGTCAAAGCCACCGGACGGATGATGTTCAACCTGAAGGAAGCGTCTTCGGTTTTCGTAGTCAACATCCGTTGCGGCCTGCTCGGCTTCATCATGGGTGTGCTGCCGGGCGCGGGTGCTACGCTGGCCTCGGCCGTTGCCTACATGACCGAGAAACGCCTGGCCGGTGCCAGCGGTAAATTCGGCCAGGGCGACATGCGTGGCCTGGCCGCCCCGGAAACCGCAATCGGCGCCTCCGCCTGCGGTGCCCTGGTGCCGATGCTGACCCTGGGCGTGCCCGGTTCGGGCACCACGGCCGTGATGATCGGCGCCCTGTCGCTGTACAACATCACGCCCGGCCCGCTGCTGTTCCAACAGCAGCCGGACATTGTCTGGGGCCTGATCGCGTCGTTGTTTATCGCCAACATCATGCTGGTGATCCTCAACATCCCGATGATCCGCATCTTCACCCGGATCCTCGCCGTGCCGAACTGGGCGCTGGTACCGGTGATCGCCATCATCACCGCGATCGGCGTGTACGCGGTGCATGCCACCACGTTCGACCTGTTCCTGATGGTCGGTATCGGCATCTTCGGCTACATCCTGCGCAAGCTCGACTTTCCGCTGTCGCCGGTATTGCTGGGCTTTATCCTCGGCGGCCTGATGGAACAGAACCTGCGCCGCGCGCTGTCGATCTCCAACGGTGCGCTGGACATCTTGTGGTCGAGCCCGATCACCTTCGGCGTCTGGGTACTGACCGCGCTGATGCTGATGTTCCCGCTGGTGCGCATCTACCGCAAACGTGCCTTGCAGCGTCGTGCCGTGGCCGATGTCTGAGGTCACTTTCAAGCAATGGTGGGGAACACCGCTGGTCGGCCTGGCCGGCGGTTACCTGGCCAGCCTCGTCGGCTGGCCTTTGCCCTATATGGTCGGCTCGTTGCTGGCGATCATCCTGGTGCGCTGCCTCACGCCCTGGCAATTGGCGGAAATTCCCGGCGGGCGCAAATGCGGCCAATGGGTGGTGGGCATCGGCATCGGCCTGCACTTCACGCCGGTAGTGATCGAACAGGTGATGAGCCACTTCGGGCTGATCTTCTTCGGCGCCTTGGTGACGAGTTTGTCGAGCGTGGTCGGGGTGTGGTTGATGCGCCGCAGCGGTGAAGACCGCGCCACCGCGTTTTTCTCCAGCATGCCGGGCGGCTCCGGGGAGATGGTCAACCTCGGCGCGCGCAATGGTGCGGTGCTCAGCCGGGTTGCGGCGGGGCAGAGTTTGCGCGTGCTGGTAGTGGTGCTGTGTGTGCCGGCGATCTTCAAGTATTTGCTGGGCGGTGGCGCGCCGCAGTTTCATCCGGCCCCCGTGGATTGGCGGTGGCTGGCGTTGCTGTTTCCGATGGGGCCCCTGGTGGCCTGGGGCTGGCAGCGTTTGCACCAGCCGAACCCTTGGCTGTTCGGCCCGTTGCTGGTGAGCGCGACTGCCAGTGTGGTCTGGGACCTGCATATCGGCCTGCCCGATGGCGGCAGCCAGATCGGCCAATGGCTGATCGGCAGCGGCTTGGGGTGTCACTTCAACCGCCAGTTCTTTCGGCGCGCCCCCGCGTTCATGGGCCGCACCTTGATTGGCACCGCCTTGACCATGGCACTGGCAACATTGGCGGCGGTGGGCCTGAGCGCCCTGACCCAGTTGGACCTGCGCTCCTTGACCCTGGGCATGATGCCTGGCGGCATTGCCGAAATGAGCCTCACGGCTGAAACCTTGCAATTGTCGGTGCCGTTGGTGACGGCGATGCAGGTGATGCGGCTGTTGTTCGTGCTGTTTCTGGCGGAGCCGTTGTTCAGGCATTGGAACCGCCGGCCGGAAACCATCTGAATCCTCATCGCAGTTCAGAGCGGCGGCAACCGCCACTCGATCGGCGCCTCGCCATTCTGCTCCAGAAACTTGTTGGCGCGACTGAAATGCCCGCAGCCCAGGAACCCGCGATACGCCGACAACGGTGATGGATGCACCGAGGTCAGCACCAGGTGCTTGGTGGCATCGATCAGCTTCTGTTTGCTCTGGGCGTGGGCGCCCCACAACAAAAACACCAGATGCGGCTGATGCTCGCTGACCACCTCGATGATCCGGTCGGTAAAGAACTGCCAGCCCTTGCCCGCATGGGCATTGGCATTGGCGCGTTCCACGGTCATGGTGGTGTTGAGCATCAGCACGCCCTGGTCGGCCCAGCTTTGCAGGTAGCCGTGGTTGGGGATGTCGATGTTCAGGTCACGCTTGAGTTCTTTATAGATATTGACCAGGGACGGCGGCGCCGGCACGCCCGGTTGCACCGAGAAGCACAGGCCGTGGGCCTGGCCGGGGCCGTGGTACGGGTCCTGGCCGAGGATCACTACCTTGACCTTGTCCAGCGGCGTCGAGTTGAGGGCATTGAAAATCAGCGGGCCGGGCGGGTAGATCTCCTTGCCGGCCGCATGTTCCTGGCGCAGGAACTCGCGCAACTGGGCCATGTAGGGCTTCTCGAACTCATCGCGCAGGGCGTGTTTCCAGCTGGGTTCGAGTTTGATACGGTCGCCATCGGTCATAGTTGAATTGTCTTGTAAAAAAGAATGAGGCGAACCCTAGGAAAGCCGACCCCGCTTGTCAATTGATCTGACACACCACCGGCGCTTTCCCACGAAGGGATCATACTCATCCTTCACCTTCTCGATTGAGGTCACGATGAACCTGCACTTCGAAGAACTGACCGGCAGCGACGGCGCCCGCATCGGCATCGCCAGCCTGGACGCGGAAAAGACCCTCAACGCCCTGTCCCTGCCGATGATTTTGGCCTTGGGTGATCGCCTGGATGCCTGGGCCAAGGACCCGAACATCGTCTGCGTATTGCTGCGCGGCAATGGCCCCAAGGCCTTTTGCGCCGGTGGCGAAGTGCGCAGCCTGGCGCAGGCCTGTCGCGAACAACCCGGCGAAGTACCCGCCCTGGCCGCGCAGTTTTTCGCCGCGGAGTACCGCCTCGATTATCGCCTGCACACCTATCCCAAACCGCTGATCTGTTGGGGCCACGGCTATGTGCTGGGCGGCGGCATGGGGCTGCTGCAAAGCGCGTCCGTGCGTGTCGTGACGCCCACCAGCCGGCTGGCCATGCCGGAAATCAGTATCGGCCTGTACCCGGATGTCGGCGCCAGCAGGTTCTTGTCGCGCCTGCCCGGCAAACTTGGGTTGTTCCTGGGCCTTACCGGCGCCCACATCAATGGTCGTGATGCCTTGGACCTGGGCCTGGCCGACCGTTTCCTGCGCGATGACCAGCAAGACGAACTGCTCGAAGGCCTGCTGCAACTGAACTGGCAGGAACAGAGCGCGATGCAGCTCAACAGCCTGCTCAAGGCCCTCGCCCAGGAAGCCGTCGACCAGCAACCCGAAGCGCAGTGGTTGCCGCGCCGTGGGCAGATCGACGAATGGCTGGATGTGGGTGACATACGCTGCGGCTGGCGCGCGTTGAGCCAGTTGCGTGATCATGCTGATCCGCTGCTGGCTCGCGCCGGCAAGACGCTGAGCGAAGGCTGCCCGCTGACCGCCCATCTGGTGTGGGAGCAAATCCGCCGGGCTCGACATTTGTCGTTGGCTCAAGTGCTCCAGATGGAGTACACGGTGAGCCTCAACTGCTGCCGTCATCCGGAATTCGCCGAAGGGGTGCGGGCGCGGTTGATCGATAAGGACCAGGCGCCGCACTGGCACTGGCCGGATATCAACACAATTC
This sequence comes from Pseudomonas sp. R4-39-08, assembly GCF_003852275.1. Lineage (NCBI taxonomy): Bacteria > Pseudomonadati > Pseudomonadota > Gammaproteobacteria > Pseudomonadales > Pseudomonadaceae > Pseudomonas > Pseudomonas sp. R4-39-08. Next base: position 1,508,964 of record NZ_CP027733.1, on the reverse strand, counting down.
CAGAGGCGGTGGTGCAGGCGCATTTTGAAAAAGCCTGGGAGGGTAGGAATCCTCTGGCAGATTTATCCGATTATTGACAGCCTATCGTTGCGAGTTATTTATCGTGAATGCGCAATTATCGGGTTGATTGTCACGGCAGACGTAAACCTGTTGATCGAACGGAATCTTGCCAAGCTCCCAATGCAAGCTGTCGGTCAGCGACATGGTGTTGGCAGCGCCTGAAATGCAAGGACGCATAACGACCAGTTCTTCACGCTGGTTTTCATAAACGCACTTTTCCACGTAGCCGTTTTTTCGGTCAGTGCCCTTTTCAGGCGTGAATAAAGCGCCAAGAAAGCTATGTATATATTCGTTAGGCTCAACCTTGGGACCTTGCCAGAGCACGCCATCCTGCTGGTATTGAAAGTAGCCTTTGACGTTTCGGATCATCGATTTATCCGGACAAAACTGCTTTGCCCCCGCCGGGCCCATGACGCAGCCGACGAGTAAAAGCACGCACATCAGTTGTTTGAACATAGAGGCTTTCCTTCACAAGCACACAACGTTTCCCGCAGTGAATTAGATCTTGAGCCTCAAAGATAGCTGTTAAATCTGACAGTGCCGACGAATGGCAGGCAAAAAAAAGCGGCGCATCATGCGCCGCTTCGTTCAAAGCCTTTCTTCAGCGGTGACCACCGCGTCCACCGCCATGCTCACCACCCCGTCCGTGACCGCCGTTTCCCCAACGATTTCCTCCCCAGCCCTGGTTCGGATACGCCCGGTAGGCAGACCTCGGATAATAACGTGGCGCGGGTTGGTAATAACGCGGCGCCGAGTAATAGCGCGGGGCCGGATAGTAACGTGGAGCCGGCGCGTAGTAGCTGCCCCTGTCATAGCGAGGGCCACCGTAGTAATAGGCAGGCGCCGGTGCGGTATACACCTCGGAGCGATAGTAAGTGGCGCCTCCATCGTAGTAGGGCACACAAGCTGACAAGGTCAGGCCGAGTAATACAGTGAGCAGCAGTCGTCGATACATGGCGGCCTCCTGGACCGCGGAAGAGCACCTCCAGCGACGCTGGAGAGCGGCATCCAGCTTGCGCCGAATGACAGAATATCTGACATCAAAAACAACATCTGGTGCGTTCCAGTAACAACTTGATACATCAACACGCAAGTCCTCTAGGGACAATCGACGGGAGCCCAAGCTATATCGTTTCAGTCATTCAGGCAGATGCCTTGTCGCTCTCGATGACGGCATTGTCCTGCTGCGGGTCCGAGCTGTATTGTGCAAGGCCGAGCACACCTGCCTATACAGCCTGACCCTGCCATGACCACACCCACGCTTTGCCCCGCCTGCGGAGCCGTCAACGACTGCGCCCTGGCAGACCCACGCACGGTTGACCAGGCGTGCTGGTGCTTCAATGTCACCATTGACCCGGCGGTACTCCTCGCGCTGCCTGACGAACTGCGCAATAAAGCCTGCCTGTGCCCGCGTTGCGCCCAAGTGGATGTACAGTTGCGCACCCCTGATGCGCATTGATCGGTTCCTCAGCAACCTGCCGCGCTTCAATCGCAGGCAAGTACGGTTGCTGTTGGTGGAACGCCGAGTCAGCGTTGATGGCGTAACGGTCAGTGATCCTCACCATGAGGTACGCGAGTTCAGCCAGGTGTGCGTTGATGGTGAGGTGCTGCAGGCGGGCAAACCGGCGCGCTATTTCATGCTGCACAAACCCCAAGGGTGCGTAAGTGCCACGGCGGATCCGCAACACCCTACCGTGCTCGATCTGCTGAATGAGCCGGACAATGGCACGCTGCATATTGCCGGGCGCCTGGACTACAACACGACCGGCCTGATGTTGATCACCAACGACGGCCAGTGGTCGCGGCGCCTGACACAACCGACGACCAAGTTGCCCAAGGTGTACCGCGTGGAAACAGCGCAGGAAATCGGTCCCGAATACGCGGTGACATTCAAGGCGGGCCTGTACTTCGCGTTCGAAGACCTCACCACCCAACCCGCCGAGCTGGAATTACTCGGACCGACCACGGCGCGCTTGAGCATCATCGAAGGCCGTTATCACCAGGTAAAACGCATGTTCGGGCACTTCAATAACAAGGTAATCGCGCTGCACCGTGAGCGCATGGGCCCGCTGCAGTTGGATCCGTCCCTTGCGCCGGGGGAATACCGAGCCCTGACTGACGATGAAATCCGACAAGTCTGACGACCGTTCAGCCGCTGATGGCAAAAAACCAGCCAGGCGGCTTGCGACCTGCCGAGTCTGTGCTTGAATCAAGTTCACCCGTTGAAATATGACTGGCGAGTCACCTATAACCTCCAAGAAACACCTTGCCCCGCCCGTGCTGGATTGACGGGCCGTCCCGGCAAACATCCCGCCCTGACAACCGCTGTCGGCCAACCGCAATCGGGCCGACAGGGGCGCTCATCTTCCAGGCGTATGCCTACCTGTCATAAAGCTCGTGCAAAGTCATTTGCGCGCCCTACCCGCTTGCCAGGAGTCTTACGACATGAGGCCAGAAATCGCTGTGTTGGATATACAGGGTCAGTACCGGGTTTACACGGAGTTCTATCGCGCGGATGCCGCTGAAAAGACCATCATTCTGGTCAACGGCTCGATGGCCACCACGGCCTCTTTCGCCCAAACCGTGAAAAGCCTTTACCCCCAATTCAATGTGGTGCTGTACGACCAGCCCTACGCCGGCCGTTCCAAAATCCACAACCGCCACGAGCAGATGCTGACGAAGGAAGTCGAAGGCCAGATCCTGCTGGAGCTGATCGAGCGCTTCGCCGCCGAACACGTGCTCGCGTTCTCGTGGGGCGGTACTGCCGCCCTGTTCGCCCTCGCCCAACGCCCGCGACGCATTGAAAAGGCGGTGATCAGCTCGTTCTCCCCGGTGATCAACGCGCCCATGCGCGACTACCTTGAGCGCGGCGTCGACTACCTCGGCAACCTCGACCGCGACCGCGTCGGCCATCTGGTCAACAGCACCATCGGCAAGCACCTGCCGTCGCTGTTCAAGCGCTTCAACTACAAGCACGTCAGCAGCCTGGCCGAGCATGAATACGGGCAGATGCACTTCCACATCAGCCAGGTGCTTCACAGCGATCGCTTGTGTTACCTCAATGCAGCCAGGCAGATCGACATTCCGGTGCTATTCCTGAACGGCGAATGGGACGAGTACACCAGCGCCGAGGATGCCAGGCTGTTTGGGCAACATATAACCCACAGCAGCTTCAGCACTATCCAGGCCACAGGGCATTTCCTGGATATGGAGCATAAAGCGGCATGCCGGGACAGCCGGGAGGCGGTGGTAGGCTTTTTGAAAGGGCAGCGGCCGGGGAGTCGGTTACGCTACCAGCAGGGTCAGACGCAACATGCATGGGCGGTCTGAAGTGAGGCCCACTGTAGGAGCGGGTTCCTGCAGTGGCGCCGCTCATTTGCGGGCGGTGCGCGCGCAACGTGCGATTTTTTCGAAGAAAAACTTCAAATCCAGCTGAACATCTGGTACAAAGTCAGCCGCTTTGAGCGGGTATAGTTTAGTGGCAAAACGAAAGCTTCCCAAGCTTTAGTTGAGGGTTCGATTCCCTCTACCCGCTCCACTCAAATTGGCTTTCCTGTCATGCCATGCCTGACAGGAAATGCATAAAAAACCGGCTCTGGGAGCCGGTTTTTTTATGCCTGCCGTTCAGGTGCCGATACGCTTGTGGCGGTGGCTCAGTAAAGTCTTACTGCGACAACGAACCGGTATTGTGATGATGTCAGCTCGTCGCCTCCCGCGAAATCAGGAGTATCGCAATGCTTGAGCCTGACCAATGCACGCCACCGCCCATCCTGCGCCAAGTGATCGGTTGGGTGGTGGTTCTGCCGCTGCTGGTCTCACTGGCGAGGCCACCCTTTCCCCTGGGCTTGGGGCTGGCGCTCGGAGCAATCGCCGCGTCGGTCTATGGGGTGGTGTTCGCCCGTCGTCACGCCAGCCGACGCGTGACTGTGTTCGCCCTGGTCGCTACCCTGCTCAATGCCGTGTCGTTGGTAATGTTAAGCACAGCGTCCGTGCTGATGGCGCTCTACTTTATCGTTCGACTCTACGTATATTCCTACGTCAGCCATTGGGTTTACTGGAACTTCTAAGCCCACGAAAAATTCGAGCGCAAGAAACGTAGTTTGCCAATACCCTGATGGACCTACACTGGCGCCGTACGCTTCAGCATCCCTTCGAGGAGCCCGCCCATGCCCTGTGAATACACCCTCATGCCCTCCCCTGTCGGCGAACTCACCTTGGTGGCGCGCCATGGCAAACTTGGCGCCATCCTGTGGCAAACAGAGCGCGCCAACCGCGTGCGCCTGGGCGAATTAATCGAGGCCAACGACAGCCTGGTGTTATTGGAAGCCCAGCGCCAGCTAAACGAATACTTCGCGGGAACACGCAGCCAGTTCGAGCTGGAGTTGGACTTCGCCGGCACCGACTTTCAGAAACAAGTCTGGCAGGCCCTGCTGACCATTCCGTTTGGCGAAACGCGCAGCTACAGCCAGATAGCCCAGCAGATCGGCAACCCGAAAGCCGTGCGTGCAGTCGGGGCGGCGAATGGGCGTAATCCGATTTCGATCATTGCGCCCTGTCACCGAGTGGTGGGTGCTTCGGGCGGGCTGACCGGGTTTGCGGGAGGGCTTGAGGCCAAGCAATATCTGTTGACGCTGGAGAATCGCGGCCAGGCGAAACTGGCGTTCTGATCATGGCTGTGGGGCAGCCCCGCGAATAAAGGATGCGCAATCGAACAAGCGTTGGAAACCGAACTTTCCATACAGCGCAACGGCGAGCGTCGAGGCCTCGAGAAAACACCGGCGAGCCCCCAGGCCCGAGGCGTGAAGCAGGGCCGCTTGAATCAATCGAGTGGCGTAGCCTCTTCCACGAAAGCCGACCCGCGTGCCGACATCACTCAGTCGGGCCTCCCCCTCACATAACGACAAGGTCAACGAACAGCTCACCTGCCCCTCGACAGACAATGTGAAGTGATAAAGGGCTTCACCGGCGTCCAGGGCTCGCTGGTGCCGAGCCTGGTAATGCGCGACCGCTTTGGGCGCTATCAGGAATGCACTGTCGAGCGGAGTCGCCCATTCGTTCAGGTTCCGAGTCAGGCTGATCTGCACACCTTCCTCGTTTATCAATGGCGCAAGGCGCGCCAATGACAGGACCATCGCCGTGGTCTCTTCAGCCGGCTGAAAGCCGAGCTGCGCGAGCACGTCGCGCAAGCCATCGACCTGTTCCTGAGGAATCACGATGCGAATGGGGATCAAGGTACGACGGATCAGGTCCAGGGGTAACTCCGTCGCTTCGCGCAGCGGGGCGCTGCCCAGACGAATAAACAACATATTCCACGGCGCGCAATGTTCCTCAGCAAAATAGGTGCTGATACCGGCGCTATGCCGACAATACATCGCGCAGGTCGCCGCAAAAAAATGCGCTTCGGTCAAGTCATAGCGTGCAAATAGGGCATGGGCGTTTTTAGCGTGCATAAGCAATAACCAGGCAAAAACCCAGTCTTGTGCTCAAGGTTTCACAGCGCCGTAGGCCCGCTCCTAAAAGCCCGACAGAAAAACCTCTACTTTTGTCCGACTGTTAAGTTGTAAAAAGAAATTTCAGCGAGCGACTGCTGTCAGTAGTTTCATCACCCTTCTTGAGGAAAACGGTCATGAAATTCTCTGCAGTCTCCCAAACCCTGTCGCGCTGGGCCGGCAGCCCCCGGACGTTCTACACGGCGGTGGCGCTGATCCTGGCGTGGAGCCTGAGCGGGCCGTACTTTCATTACAACGATACCTGGCAGTTGATCATCAACACCTCGACCACCATCATCACGTTCCTGATGGTGTTCCTGATCCAGAACACACAGAACCGCGACAATGACATCCTGCATATCAAGATCGACGAGCTGTTGCGTGTGTCCAAGGATGCGCAGAACGCCGTATTGAGCCTGGACGGCCTGGACCGTAAGGAGCTTGAAAAGCTACGTCAGGAATATCGTGATATCGGCAAAGCCGGCAATGTGAACCTCAATAGCAGTTGCGGCCCTGCCGCCGACGCTGCGCAGCGCAAAACCGATTTGAACCAGGCATGAAAAAACGGCGGTTGGAAATGATCCAACCGCCGTTTTCATTTCAAAGGGAGCTTCAACCGTCGCCTTGGTGCCCCTTGCCGTAGGTCGAGGCCAGGGCGCGGGCTTTTTCCAGACGCTCCTGCAGCTTGGGCAGCGTCTCATCCACCAACGCTTTTATCTCTGGCACCTGCGACGCCGCGCCTTCCTGCTTGAACAGGGCGATGGCGTCTTCGTTTTCCTTGACCTGCTGCGCGGTGTAGGCGGCGTCGAAGGAGTCGCCGTCCTTGAGTTCGGGCATCAGGGTTTCGGCCTTGTCGACGATCTTCTCGCGCGGGGCTACCGGCAAGTCGAGCTTTTTAGCGATAGCCGCCAGATGCTGGTTGGCCAGGGTGCGCTCATTGATCACCTCGATGGTGTAATCCTTGATCTCTTGGGACGAGGTTCTGGCGTGGGCCATGCGACTGGTTTCGATATCGGCCATGCCTTTGGCCGAAGCCTGCTCGATGAATTCGGCAGGTGACTGGGCGAAAGCATTGCTGGCGCCGAGGCCCAGCAGCATCGCGAAACTGGCGGTGCGTAACCGGATAGCCATGCGGCTCATGATGGGTTCCTCCAGGGCAAAAATAGGTGCGAGGAAACAGCGCCTCGCCCTGGATTCGAATTTTGCTTGAGGCAAAGGTTTAGAAAAAACTTTCCAGTGCGACGAACGGTCGTTGTTGAGTCAGGCGGGTTTGTCGGCAAACAGGCCCGGACTTCTGCACGTTCCCAGGCTAAGGGTAAAACTTCATTCCGGCATAAGGCTTGGCGCGACAGGCTTGCAGCCGCGAGGCCAGATCGCCTACATGGGCTTCGAGCTTATGGCCATCGGGGTCGAGAAAATAGAACGAGGCGCCTTCACTGCGATTGTCGCGCCACTCCCCCACGCCAGCGGCTCGCAAGCGTGCGACCAGCGAAATGAAATCGTGCGCTTCGACGGTCAATGCGTAATGCGTGTAATCGGCGGCCGGGATCGGGTTACGTAACGGGTCCAGCGACAAACATAACCACAGCCCAGGCAGCGAAAGGTAGGCGCCGTTATCCCAGGTGGCGTCAAGCCGAAGCTGCAGGAGCTCATGGTAGAAACGGATGCCGCGTTGCAGATCGGTGACGGCCAGGGTCAGGTGATTCAGACCGGATAGCATAAGTTTTTCCTTTTCCAGGAAACCCCTGACGAACGGGACAATCGATGGATGGGACGACACTGTAGTATGTTGCATTACCTATCACTACATTGAGGTTCGTATGTCTGTTATGTCCCTGCGGATACCGGACGATGTCGCCGATACGCTTGCCAGTCTGGCCAAAGCGACCGGTCGCAGCAAATCGTTCCTCGCTGTTGACGCGCTACGTGAATACTTGACGCGTGAAGCATGGCAAATCGAAGAGATTCAAAAGGCGCTGAAAGAAGCTGATGCGGGGGATTTCGCGACGGCTGCCGAGGTAAAAGCCGTCGCTGACAAATGGCGCAACAATGCAGGTTGAGTGGCTGAGGACAGCCCTCAGAAACCTGGATGATGAAGCGGCCTTTATTGCTGAAGAAAACCCCAAAGCCGCCTACGAGTTCGTCCAGGCGATTTTGGCCGGGCTTGAACACATTGCGCAATTTCCCGCGTTGGGAAAAACCGGGCGCGTCCCAGGGACGCGTGAATGGGTGGTGCCCCGGTGGCCCTACATTGTCCCTTACCGTATTCGTGAAGGGCGACTACAGGTGATGCGAATTTTTCATACCCGCCGCCAACCACCTACCTCCTGGTAGCGGCTGATCAGCCCTTTAGCACACCCTGCACCCGCCCACTCAACCACTGCAACCCCGCATCCCCGCCCCGTCGCGCATGCCATGCCAGCTCAAATGCAAACGAAGGAATATGAAACGGCGGTGGCACGGCGATCAGTTGGGCATGATCGATATTCAACAAGCCCCGGGAGGAGACGGTCAGGATCAGGTCCGTGCCCTGAATCAACTGCGGTGCCACGCCCCAGTGCGGCAGGCTGACGGCCACATGCCGGCGCTGACGAATCGCGGTCAGCGCACGCTCGATTTCCGGCGTGCCGCTGCCGCGCATTTCCAGCAAGACATGGAGGCGTGACAGGTAGGTAGGCAGGTCCAGCACACCCGTCGTCGGCAGGCTGTCGCGGTCGACCAGGCAGGTGTAATGCTCTTCGAATAAAGGCGTAGTCCGCAGTTCGGCAGGCATGTCAGGGAAAACCCCGGCGGCCAGGTCGAGATCGCCATTGAGCACGCCGTCGACCATGCCTTCGCGGCTGGCCTGGATGATTTGCAGGTCGATGCCCGGCGCTTCACGGCGCAACAAGCGCACCAATCCCGGTAGGAAAATCGCCGCACTGTAGTCCGACATTGCCACGCGAAAGCGGCGTTTGGCCGACGCCGGGTCAAAGCGGTTCGGCGCCAGCAGCGCTTGCACCTGGGCCAGCGCCTCCGCCAACGGCGTAGCCAACTCCAGCGCACGCGCCGTTGGTATCAATGAGCCGCCCTGACGCACCAGCAACGGGTCGCCCAGCAGGTCACGCAAGCGCGCCAGCGCGTGGCTGACCGCCGGTTGGCTCAGGTGCAGGCGTTCGGCGGCGCGGGTGACGTGTTGCTCGCTGAGCAACACGTCAAGAATCACCAACAGGTTGAGGTCGATGCGCCTTAGATCATTCATCAGCTGCATGCTCGGTATAAGAACTTGGAATTTAAATTTGCGCGACGAATAACCTAGAGTCCAGCAAAACCTTTGGGAGATTCGCCATGACGACGTTGCATTGGCTGGGTGTGTTGCTGCTGGCGGTGATCGCTGGTGCCGTGGTGCCGTTTCAAAGTGCGATCAACGCCAACCTGGGTCGCGGGCTCGGTCACCCGTTGTGGGCGACGCTGGCTTCGCTGTTGGTGAGCATCATTGTGTTGCTGCCGGTGATCATCGCCCTACGGCTGCCCTTGCCGAACCTGGCCTTTATCACCCAGGCGCCGCTGTGGATGTGGGCTGGTGGCGCATTCGGCGTGTGCTTTATCTCGCTGGCATTGGTGCTGATGCCCACGCTGGGCGCATCAGGCTTCGTTGCCCTGGCGATGGCCGGGCAGATTCTCGCGTCGTTGCTGCTCGACCATTTCGGCCTGTTCGGCCTGGTGGAGCGCCAACTCACAACGCCCCGCGTGGTGGGGGCGTTGCTGTTGATCGGCGGCGTCGCACTGATTCAGTTCAGCGCGACGCCGGCCCGTGCATTGGCAACGGCTGGCTGACGACCACAGCAAACCGCCATGCTGATACACGAAAACCCGGCGCGGGCAGACCTCCTACACAATCAGCGAGTCGGAATAGTCGGTGATCATTGCACCACTCCCGAAGCCTTCAGACGTTGAATGTCAGCGTCTGTCAGGCCCAGGCCTGCGAGGATGTCATCGGTATGCTGGCCCAGCGCAGGACCTTGCCAGTTCACCGCGCCGGGCGTTTCCGACAGTTTGGGCACGATGCCGGGCATTTTTACCGACACACCACCGGGCAAATCGGCATCGAGCAACATATCCCGTGCCTGGTAGTGCGGGTCGCTGACAATGTCCGCCACGGAGTAGATGCGCCCGGCCGGCACTTCAGCGGCCTCCAGGGCGCTGAGCACCTGCTCGATGGGCAGGCTGCTGGTCCAGTGGGTGATTGCCGCGTCGAGCAAACCACTCTGTGCCGCACGGCCATCGTTATGGGCGAACTCAGGCGCAGCGGCCAGGTCGGCGCGGCCGATGGCGGTCATCAGGCGCTTGTAGATCGGGTCGCTGTTGCCGGCGATCACCACGTAGGCGCCGTCGGCGGTCAGGTAGGTATTGGACGGCGCGATACCGGGCAAGGCACCGCCGCTGCGCTCACGTACATGGCCGAGCATGTCGTATTCGGGCACCAGGCTTTCCATCAGGTTGAACACGCTTTCCGCCAGGGACACGTCGACGATCTGCCCGTCACCCTGGCCGGTCTTGACCCGCAGCAGCGACATCAGCGCGCCGATCACACCGTGCAACGACGCAAGCGAATCTCCCAGGCTCACGCCGACCCGCGCCGGTGGCGAATCCGGGTTGCCGGTGGTGTAGCGAATGCCGCCCATGGCCTCGCCGATCGCACCGAAACCCGGGCGGTCGCGATAGGGCCCGGTCTGGCCATAGCCGGAGATGCGCACCAGGGTCAGCTTGGGGTTGAGGGCATGCAATACGTCCCAACCCAGGCCGAGTTTTTCCAAGCCACCGGGGCGCAGGTTTTCGATCAGCACGTCGGCGTCGCCGAGCAGTTGCTTGATCAGGCTCAAGCCTTCTACCGACTTGAGGTCCAGGGCCAGGGACTGCTTGTTGCGCGACTGCAGGTACCACCACAGCGACGTGCCTTCGTGCAGCTTTCGCCATTTGCGAAGCGGATCGCCCTGCCCCATGGCTTCGATCTTGATCACCTCGGCACCAAAATCGGCCATCATCCGCGCCGCGAAGGGCGCGGCAATCAGGGTGCCGATCTCGATAACCTTGATACCGTTCAGGGGAGCCGTCATGGGATGTACCTCTTATTCTTGGAGTGTGCACCGAGGCTAAAGCACTCGGGAAGGAAAAATCCAACCGCAGCACACCAGGCTTTTGTGCAGCATCAGCGACGCTCGGCGGCCAAGCGGTTGATCTCGGCCTGCTCCACCACAGGCTGCGGCGCGCCATGGCTCACCGCCTGCAACATCGCACGGCCGACGGTCTCGGTGCTGACGACACAGCTCGGCTTTATCCGACGTACAAACGAGAGCAACGGCCCGAGCACGCTATAAAACGCTTGGTACAACGGCGTCTTCGAACGCACACCGTGCAACGGCTGGACAATCCCCGGCCGGAACACATAGACCGCCTTGAACGGCAAGCGCAGCAAGGCGTTCTCGGTCTTGCCCTTGACCCGCGCCCACATCGACTTGCCCGTCTCGGAACTGTCAGTGCCGGCGCCGGAGACATAGATAAACGTCATCTGCGGGTTGAGCCGCGCCAGGGTGCTGGCGGCGACTAAAGTCAGGTCATAAGTGAGGTGGGTGTAGTTGATTTCATTCATGCCCGCCGAGGAAACACCCAGGCAAAAGAAACACGCATCAAAGCCTTGCAGCAGGTTTTCCAGGGGTTGGAAATCCAGCATGTCGCTGTGCAACACCTGATGCAGTTTGCCGTGCTCCTGGGTCAACGACGTGCGGCCGACGGCAACGACTTCCTGCACGTCGGGCGCCAGCAGGCACTCGCGCAGTACGCCCTGACCGATCATGCCGGTGGCGCCGAATAATAGAATTCTCATCAACTACTCCATTCATGCAGCTGGTTTTGACACCCCGAGAGACAGATCTTTGAAGCCGATCGTCACATTGAGGCCACCGCCCCCACACCTTACTCAATCCAGTACAGAACGGCTTCAACAAATCGCATTCCCGCCTCGATGTCGGCCCCAGCACGTCACCACTAAATACGTCTTTGACCTATCCGCCGAACGGCTCAAACAATCATCGAACTGATGCATATTTACCTTCAAAAATGTAGGAACCGACTTACGCCAAAACTTCCGTTTAGGATAGCGGGTATGGGAAACGTCTGACTTAACCTATAAAAATTTTCCCGCTACTGTTTTCGTCCATCGCCAAGGACGAGTAGAAATGGTAAGCACAGAGCCATCAAATAATTTTTCAAACTACAAAAAAGTAATAGAACTTTCCGAAAACGATTGGCGCTCGGCCAAGACGGGTAAAATCTGCGAGATTAACGCCACAGTTATAGACCGCAACTACCTTGCAGATCAGTATGGGCGCAAGTTTCATCACTTCTGTACCACCTCATACCTTGGTCTTGATTACAACGAGAAAATATTGGAAGGCGGACTATTTCTTTATTTTGATGATTCTCATGCGCTATCCGCATTTGGCGATAAGGGGCGCGGTTTTATCCGACCACGCCTGCCAGAACTAGACGATCAAACTTTAATCGTAGCGTCACTTGGAAAATCATTCGGCGCATCCGGCGGACTGATTATGTTCGGCAGTAGCGAACAAAAAAGTTTAATGTATCGATATGGCGGTCCCAGCAATTGGTCCCAAAGCTTAAATTCTGCAGCTATTGGCGCAGGTTTGGCGTCAATAAAAATACACCACTCTAATGAGCTACTCATGCTTCAAGACAAGCTCCGCACCAACATCCGACTATTTGATAGCCTCATTTACACCGACCAACAAAGCTCACTCTCCGCTATTCGCTTGGTAACCTGTGGCAAAGCTGAAAAAGCAAACGCACTCGCCATACAACTTGCAGACAGTGGCTTTTTCACCTCCGCCGTATTTTTCCCCGTAGTGCCTAGCGGAAAGGCGGCAATTAGAATAACGCTTCGAGCGGATATGACACACGAAACAATACGTTCATTCTGCTCAAAACTATTAGCCCTTATAGAAGAAAACAAAATCACAAACTAGCTAACACGCTCTCAATACACTCATGTGTTCAAGCACGCTAAAACGTCTTGAACACACTAACTTTAGATGAAGTTCTCATATCCTTGAGCAACGGACGGCCCTCATTGAAAAATAGCACCACCCTCACGCTAGCCTGCTGCTCCGCCTTCCTCGCTCAAGTCGGCATCAGCAGCTACCTGCCCGCAGTCCCAGCCATCGCCCACGCCCTCCCTGGCGCCGAAGACCACGTAGCACTGGCCCTGGCGATTTACCTGGTCGGCATGGCATTGCCGATGTTGCTATGGGGCAGCCTGGGCGAACGCTTTGGCAGAAAGCCGGTGCTGCTGGCAGCGCTCGTGGTCTATGCATCAGCCAGCGCGGCGATTCCATCGGCATTCAACGTTGAAGCCTTTCTATCGCTACGGTTGATTCAAGGCTTGGGCGCGGGTGGTGTTTCGGTGATGGCGCGGGTGTTGGTGCGTGACAGTTTCAGCGGTGCGTTATTGGCCAAAGGCTTATCGTGGCTGGGCATGACGTTTGTGATCGCCATAGGTGTGGGCCAGTTCGCGGGTTCGTTGTTGCTGGTGACGTTCGGTTGGGAGGCGATTTTTTATGGGTTAGCGATTGGCGCTGTCGTGTTGATGGTGGTGCTGCAGCGGGTGGAATTCCCAATGCGGGCGAAAGTCGATTTGTCGGTTTGCGCCTGGCGCACTTATGTCCTGATCGTGCGGTATCCACCCTTTCTGCATGCGGCACTGGCTGGCGGATTGGGCTACGGGATAATCATTGCATTCAACACCTGTGCACCGTTGATATTGCAGGGGCGTTTTGAATGGAGCGCGGCGCAGTACGGCTGGCTGGGCTGGCCGATCAGCGCGGCGTATCTGGTGGGCGCGTTGATGGTCAATCGCTTCGTCGCTCGCGCGGGACGGTTGATGATGATGGGGTGGGGCGTGACGTTGGTGTTGGCGGGAACGACAGTGATGTTGCTGGGCAGTGTGTTTGCCAGCGAGCTCGCCGTACTGCTGTGGCTACCGTATTGCCTGGCCATAGTGGGGCAGTCGATGAGTTACCCGATCAGTTTGTCACTGGCCAGCGATGAATCACCGATAAGTGGCTCCTATGCCATGGCGCTGAGCGGTTTCATGCATCAGTGGATGGCCGCATTGATTGGCGGTGTGGCGAGCCTGCTGGTGAGTCAGCAGGCATGGCCATTGTCGCTCTTGTGTGTGGCATTGGCGGGCGGTGCGGGGGTGTGCGTCGCCCGCTGCCGTGCAGATCAAAACGCGCTGCGAAAAATCTCCTCGATCTGACGCTGATCCGCCCGTCGTGGGTTGGTCAGGCCGCATGCATCCTTTAGCGCATTACTCGCCAGCAGCGGAATATCCTGCAATTTGGCGCCAAGTTCGCGCAGGCCGGCGGGAATTTCCACGTCCTGGGACAGGGCGCGAATCGCGACGATAGCGGCCTGCGCGCCCTCTTCCGGGGTAACGCCCTTGATATCGGCCCCCAACGCGCGCGCCACGTCACTCAAACGCTTGGCGCTGACACTGGCATTGAAACTCTGCACGTGGGGCAGCAGCACCGCATTGCACACGCCATGGGGCAGGTCGTAGAGGCCGCCGAGCTGATGCGCCATGGCGTGCACGAATCCCAGCGACGCGTTGTTGAACGCCATGCCCGCGAGGAACTGCGCATACGCCATGTTTTCCCGCGCGGCTATGTCGCTGCCATCGCGCACGGCCAGGCGCAGGTTGGCGCTGATCAGTTCGATCGCCTTGATTGCGCAAGCGTCGGTGATCGGTGTGGCGGCGGTGGACACGTAGGCTTCGATGGCATGCGTCAAGGCATCCATGCCGGTGGCAGCGGTGAGGCCCTTGGGCATTGCGACCATCAATGCCGGGTCGTTGACCGACAGCAGCGGCGTGACATTGCGGTCGACGATGGCCATTTTCACGTGGCGGGTTTCGTCGGTGATGATGCAGAAACGGGTCATCTCACTGGCCGTGCCGGCGGTGGTGTTGATCGCCACCAGCGGCAATTGCGGCTTGCTCGATTGATCGACACCCTCATAGTCGCCGATACGCCCGCCGTTGGTGGCGCACAGGGCGATCCCCTTGGCGCAGTCATGGGGCGAGCCGCCGCCCAGGGACACCACAAAATCGCAGGCGCTCTGTTGCAGCAGCGCCAGGCCTTTTTCGACGTTTTCTACCGTGGGGTTGGGCCTGGCGCCATCGTAGACCACCGAATCGATGTCCTGCAGCGCCAGCTTTTCGGCGACCATGCTGGCCACGCCGGCTTTGCACAGGCCCTGGTCAGTGACGATCAACGCCTTGCGAAAGCCGTAGTTGCGTATAGCAATCATGGCTTCGTCGAGGCAGCCGATGCCCATGATATTGACGGCGGGAATAAAGAACGTGCTGCTCATGGTCGATCCTCAGGGGCTTTATAGCCACAGAATCCACCGGTACCACATGCCGCATCTTGACCAGGATCAACGCCGGCTCGTGATAAAGTCACCGTCCAGCCGATTTCGAGTAGACCCGCCGCAATGAAGGATTTCCAGGATATTGACGCCCACCTTGAAGACTGGAGCGCACTGCGCGGCGCCATCGACTTCAACGGGATTCTGATCGGCAACGGCGCAAGCCGCACGATTTGGGAAGACTTTGCCTACGACTCGCTGTTTGAAAACGCCCGCACAGTGGAAGAAAAGCCCCTAGGCCAATCCGAACTCAGCGTATTCGACGCGCTGCAAACCCGCAGTTTCGAGCAGGCCCTGGGCGCGCTGAAAACCACCAGCCGCGTCAACAAGGCCCTGGCGGTCAGCTCGGCGGCGCCACGCAATCGCTACTATGCGATCAAGGAAGCGCTGATCAATACGATCCACGCCGTGCACATCCCCTGGCGCCTGGTGCAGCCCTCGACCCTGACGGCCCTGAACACCGAAATGGCCCGCTACGCTACGGTCTTCACCAGTAACTACGACCTGCTCAACTACTGGGCGATCCTGCACACGCCGGGTATCGACGACCTGTTCCGCAGCGCCGACTCAAGCTTCGACCTGCGCGATACCCGCACCGATGCCACGCGTATCCTGTACCTGCACGGCGGCCTGCACCTGGTGCGCAACCTCGACGGCACCGCACGCAAACTGCCGTCCACCGACAGCACGTTGCTCAGCAGTTTCGCGATCAACAACACGATCAAGACCCTGGACGACGTGCCGCTGTTCGTCAGTGAAGGCCCGGTGCACGAGAAGCTCAAGACCATCCGCAGTTCGGATTATCTGTCGTTCTGTTATGAACAGTTGCTCACCCACGAAGGCGCGCTGTGCATCTTCGGCCATGGCCTGGGGCCGCGGGATAAACACTTGGTGGATGCGATCCGCCAGGCCAACATCACCACCCTGGCGATTTCGGTATCGGGGCGCAGCGACGGGTTTATTCGTCAGCAGAAGCAGCGGTATTCGCAGTTATTCCAAGGCACCGGCATGGAACTGAAATTCTTTGCCGCGCGTACTCATCCACTGGGTAATCCGGCGCTGTCGGTGCCAGTCGAACACTGATCCAGTGAACGAAGAAGACCAAATGTGGGAGGGGCTTGCTCCCGATAACGGTGGATCAGCCAATGAATGTGTCGGCTGACACACCGCCATCGGGAGCAAGCCCCCTCCCACATGGGCCCCGCGCTTAGTTCAAGAAACTATCGGCGCGCAGCAGGGTTTCCAGGCAGTGTTCGGTGATGTGGTAGAACGCCTTCAATGCCTGAATCTTCTCCAGCAACGGCGCAGTGTCCACCGGCTCGGCGCGTTTGACCGCCAGGATCATCTTGTTCTTGTTGGTATGCTCCAGCGAGATGAACTCAAACACCTTGGTCTCATAACCACAGGCTTCGAGATACAAGGCGCGCAAGCTGTCGGTGACCATTTCTGCCTGTTGGCCCAGGTGCAGGCCGTATTGCAGCATTGGCTTGAGCAGCACCGGGCTCTGGATCTGCAGGCGAATCTGTTTGTGGCAGCACGGCGAGCACATGATGATCGACGCGCCGGAACGGATGCCGGTGTGAATCGCGTAGTCGGTGGCGATATCGCAGGCATGCAGGGCGATCATCACGTCCAGCTCGCTCGGCGCGACGCTGCGCACGTCGCCGCACTTGAATACCAGCCCGGGGTGTTCCAGGCGTGCGGCGGCGGCGTTGCACAGGGTTACCAGGTCTTGACGCAGCTCGACACCGGTCACTTCGCCTTCGGCCTTGAGGGTGTTGCGCAGGTAGTCGTGGATCGCGAACGTGAGGTAGCCCTTGCCCGAGCCGAAATCGGCGACGCGCACGGGTTGGTCCAGCTGCAACGGCGAGGATGTCAGCGCATGGCTGAACACTTCGATGAACTTGTTGATCTGCTTCCACTTGCGCGACATCGACGGGATCAGCGCTTGGCTGGCGTCGGTCACGCCCAGGTCGGCAAGGAACGGCCGGCTCAGGTCGAGGAAGCGATTTTTCTCGCGGTTATGCTCGGCAGATGGCGCCTCACGCAATTGTTGCGGCTTGCTTTTGAACAGCGAGCTTTTGTTCTTCTTGCTGTATTCCAGCTGCGCTTCGTCCATCAGCGACAACAAGTGTGCGTTCTTGAACGAGGCTGGCAGCAGCTCGGCAATCGCCGCCACGGCGTCGGCCAGCGGGAAGTTCTTGGTGATGTCGCGGGTCTTGTAGCGGTAGACGAAGGACAGGCAGGGCTGCTCCTTGACCGTCACGGGCTTGATGATCAGCCGCTGCAGTTCGGCTTCCGTGCCCACGTATTTGGCCAACACCAGCTTGATGAAGGCGTTCTGCGCCAGGCTTGCGCTCAGCAGTTCGATGAACTGGGCGTGATGATCCGGCGCAGGGCTGGCAGGTTGAGCGGTGACGGACATGAACAAAAACGCCTCGGGCAAAGAATGCGGGGCATTTTAGGGGGGATAACTGGCCAGGGCACGGAGTTATTTGACCAATGGTACGTTCCAACAGCCAAAGTAGATCCAAATGTGGGAGGGGGCAAGTCGAATCGTCGCACCGCCCCTCCCACATTTTAGAACGGTGTTGGCTGGGCTATTCGAGTACGACCAGACGGTTCGGCAGTTCATTACGCGTCTGCGTCACCGGCACATGCACCTTGAGCAATTCCCCACACGCCTCGATGCAGGCAATGAACCCGGCCAACGTCTGCCCCTGCTTCACCTGCTGGGTGAATGCCTTGACGATGCCATCCCAATTGCTGTCATCCAGCTGTTTGGAGATGCCTTCATCCACCAGGATTTCCACATAGCGCTCGGCCTCGCTGACAAAAATCAGCACACCGGTGCTGCCCAGCGTGTGGTGCAGGTTCTGCTCGAGGAACTGGCGGCGTGCCAGGTTCGAGGCGCGCCAGTGGCGGACCGAGCGAGGGATCAAGCGGGTGGTGACCTTGGGCAGACGAAACAGCAGGCACAACACAATGAAGGTCGCCCACTGCGCCAACAACAAGGTGTACATGGTCAGGTAGCCCGACAGGTAATGCACCACCCCGGGTACCACCAATGCGATCAGGCTGGCCCACAGCAACGGAATGTAGGCGTAGTCATCGGCGCGCGCCGCCAGCACCGTGACCAGCTCGGCGTCGGTCTGTTGCTCGACCCGAGCGATCGCTTCGGCCACTTGGCGCTGCTCGTGTTCAGTCAGTAATGCCATGGTTGTAGATGCTCTTTTCTCGTTATTGTCATTACCAGCCGCCCGACGCCCCGCCACCACCGAAACCACCGCCGCCGCCGCGGAAACCTCCGCCACCGCCGCCCCCACCGCCGCCACGCCCGCTGCTGCTGAGAATCGCCAGCAGGATCGCGCCCACCGGCAGGCCCATGCGATTGCACAGCCACAGCACGCCGATCAGCAGGATGAACAAGCCGATGGAAAACCCGGGATTGTCCTTGGCGAAATTCGCATCCGCCACATGGGCGGGCACGGCCAAAGGTTCACCGCCCACCACCTGGATCATCGCTGCGACACCGTCGCTGATGCCCTGGCTGAAATTGCCGGCCTTGAACTTGGGCGCGATCACCTGGTTGATGATCACCCAGGACTGCGCATCCGTCAGCACGCCTTCCAGGCCGTAGCCGACTTCGATGCGCAATTTGCGCTCGTCACGGGCGACGATCAACAGCGCGCCGTTGTCCTTGCCCTTCTGGCCGATCCCCCACTGGCGGCCCAATTGATAACCGTAGTCTTCAATCGGCACACCCTGCAGGTCGGGCACGGTGACCACCACGATCTGGTCACCGGAGGTCTGCTCCAGCGCCTGCAATTGCTGCGTCAGTTGCTGGCGCACCGCCGGGTCGATCATCTGGGCGTTGTCCACCACCCGCCCGGTCAACGCCGGGAAGGTCAGGGCCGCTTGGGCCACGCCCACGCAGGCCAGCAGCCACAGCGCCAGGCCTATCCGTAATAAACGCATCGACACCTCAAGGCAGCGTTATTTGAACTTCACCTGCGGCGCCTTATCGGCATCGGCACTGGTGGCTTCAAACGTGGCGCGGATCGGCAAGTCGCTGTACATCACGCTGTGCCACAGGCGGCCTGGGAAGGTGCGGATTTCGGTGTTGTAGGCCTGCACGGTCTGGATGAAATCGCGACGGGCCACGGCGATACGGTTTTCAGTCCCTTCGAGCTGCGATTGCAGGGCCAGGAAGTTCTGGTTGGCCTTCAGGTCCGGATAGCGTTCGGACACCACCATCAAACGGCTGAGTGCGCCGCTGAGGCCGTCCTGGGCTTGCTGGAACTGCTTGAGTTTTTCCGGGTTGTCGAGGGTGCTGGCATCCACCTGGATCGAGGTGGCCTTGGCCCGCGCTTCAATCACGGCGGTCAGGGTGTCCTGCTCATGGGCGGCATAGGCCTTCACCGTTTCCACCAGGTTGGGGATCAGGTCGGCACGGCGTTGGTACTGGTTCTGCACCTGGCCCCAGGCCGCCTTGGCCTGTTCGTCGAGGGTCGGAATGTTGTTGATGCCGCAACCGCTCAATACGCTGCTGATCAATAACAGCGCCGCGGCTTTCAAGCCCCAGCGGTAACCTTGTGCTGCTTGCATGGTGTATCTCCTGCCAATCTGGATGGAATGTGATGACTAACCCTATAAACCACGCGCTTGGGGCATAATCCGCCACCACTGGAATGCTTCGAGCCAATCAGCTACAAAGATGCCCAGCGCGAAAAAGAGTTCAGAGTGTGCTGCATTTATCTGAACAACACCCGAACAACAATAGACGCTCCCCACATTTTGGCCGATCAGCCTGACCGCTGTGCAGTGAGCCGAAAAAGGATATTCATGAAGAAGCTGTGTTTGCTCGGCCTTGTTGCCACTCTGGCCAGCCACCCCGCATGGGCAGAAACAAAGCCTGCTGCGCTTGACGACAAGGACGCCTTCGTCAGCGACCTGCTCAAGCAGATGACCCTCGATGAAAAGATCGGCCAATTGCGCCTGATCAGCATCGGCCCCGAGATGCCCCGCGAGCTGATCCGCAAGGAAATCGCCGCCGGCCGCATCGGTGGCACGTTCAACTCCATCACTCGCCCGGAAAACCGTCCCATGCAGGACGCGGCCATGCGCAGCCGCTTGAAGATCCCGATGTTCTTCGCCTACGACGTGATCCACGGCCACCGCACGATTTTCCCGATCAGCCTGGCCCTGGCCTCCAGTTGGGACATGGACGCCATCGGTCGCTCCGGGCGCATCGCCGCCCAGGAAGCCGCCGCCGACAGCCTCGACATCACCTTCGCGCCGATGGTCGACATCTCCCGTGACCCGCGCTGGGGCCGCACCTCCGAAGGCTTCGGCGAAGACACGTACCTGGTGTCGCGCATTGCCGAAGTCATGGTCAAGGCGTTCCAGGGCGCCAGCGCCGCGAACGCCGACAGCATCATGGCCAGCGTCAAGCACTTCGCCCTGTACGGCGCGGTAGAGGGCGGGCGCGATTACAACGTGGTCGACATGAGCCAGGTCAAGATGTACCAGGACTACCTGCCGCCCTACCACGCGGCGATCAAGGCCGGTTCCGGCGGCGTGATGGTGGCGCTCAACTCGATCAACGGCGTGCCCGCCACCGCCAACACCTGGCTGATGAACGACCTGCTGCGCAGGGACTGGGGCTTCAAGGGCCTGGCCGTGAGCGACCACGGTGCGATCTTCGAACTGATCAAGCACGGCGTGGCCAAGGACGGGCGTGAGGCCGCCAAGCTGGCGATCAAGGCCGGCATCGACATGAGCATGAACGACACGCTGTACGGCAAGGAACTGCCGGGGCTGCTCAAGTCCGGCGAGATCGAACAGAGCGACATCGACAACGCCGTGCGCGAAGTGCTCGGCGCCAAATACGACATGGGCCTGTTCAAGGACCCGTACCTGCGCATCGGCAAGGCCGAGGATGACCCGGCCGACACCTATGCCGACAGCCGCCTGCACCGTGCCGACGCGCGTGACATCGCGCGCCGCAGCCTGGTGTTGCTGAAAAACCAGAACCAGACGCTGCCGCTGAAAAAATCCGCGACCATCGCGCTGGTCGGCCCGCTGGCCAAGGCGCCGATCGACATGATGGGCAGCTGGGCCGCCGCCGGCAAACCGGAGCAGTCGGTGACGTTGCTGGACGGCATGAACGCCGTGATCGGCGATAAAGGCAAAATCATCTACGCCCGCGGCGCTAACATCACCAACGACAAGGCCGTGGTCGACTACCTCAACTTCCTCAACTTCGACGCCCCGGAAGTGGTGGATGACAAGCGTGCGCCGCAAGTGTTGATCGATGAGGCGGTCAAGGCGGCCCAGAATGCGGACGTCGTCGTGGCCGCCGTGGGCGAGTCCCGTGGCATGTCCCACGAGTCCTCCAGCCGCACCGACCTGAACATCCCGCAAAGCCAACGCGACCTGATCAAGGCCCTAAAAGCCACCGGCAAACCGCTGGTACTGGTGCTGATGAATGGCCGGCCGCTGTCGATTCTGGAGGAAAACCAACAGGCCGACGCCATCCTGGAAACCTGGTTCGCCGGCACCGAAGGCGGCAACGCCATTGCCGACGTGCTGTTCGGCGACTACAACCCGTCGGGCAAACTGCCGATCACCTTCCCGCGTTCGGTGGGGCAGATTCCCACTTACTACAACCACCTGAGCATCGGCCGGCCGTTCACGCCGGGCAAACCGGGCAACTACACCTCGCAGTACTTCGATGACACCACAGGTCCCCTGTTCCCGTTCGGTTATGGCCTGAGCTACACCACGTTCAGCCTGTCGGACATGGCGCTGTCGTCCACCACCCTGAACAAGACCGGCAAGCTCGACGCCAGCGTCACGCTGAAAAACACCGGCAAGGTCGATGGCGAAACCGTGGTGCAGCTGTACATCCAGGACGTAGCCGGCTCGATGATCCGCCCGGTGAAAGAGCTGAAGAACTTCCAGAAAGTCATGCTCAAGGCGGGAGAGGAGCGCACGCTGCACTTCAGCATTACCGAGGAAGATTTGAAGTTTTACAACAGCCAGCTCAAATTCGCCGCAGAACCGGGTGAGTTCAATGTACAGATCGGGCTGGACTCCCAGGCTGTGCAGCAGCAGAGCTTTGAACTGCTTTAAAGCCTGAACTCGGTCAAAAATGTGGGAGGGAGCTTGCTCCCGATAGCGGTAGATCAGTAACAAATATGCTGACTGATCCACCGTTATCGGGAGCAAGCCCCCTCCCACATTGACCTCATTGATCTTGTTAGCCGCGTCGATCCAACAGGTTCACCACCAACCGATCAATCCATCCCCACACCCGCTGCTTCACCCGCCGCCACAACGGCCGGGCCTTCCACGCTTCCAGGCTGACCGCCAGGCTCTGGGCAAAATCACGCTCGAAACTGCCCGCCACCGCCGCCGTCAATGCCGGGTCCAACGCCTCCAGGTTGGCCTCCAGGTTGAAGCGCAGATTCCAGTGGTCGAAGTTGCACGAGCCAATACTGACCCAGTCGTCCACCAGCACCATCTTCAAATGCAGGAAGCACGGCTGGTACTCGAAGATCTGCACCCCCGAACGCAGCAAACGCGGGTAATAACGGTGCCCGGCGTAGCGCACCGACGGGTGATCGGTGCGCGGGCCGGTGAGCAGCAGGCGCACATCCACCCCGCGCCCGGCCGCGCGGCGCAAGGCACGGCGCACGCTCCAGGTGGGCAGGAAGTACGGCGTGGCCAGCCAGATACGCTGCTGGCTGCTGTTCAAGGCGCGGATCAGCGACTGCAGGATATCGCGATGCTGACGGGCGTCGGCATAGGCCACCCGGCCCAGGCCAGGCCCGGTCGCCGGCACCTTGGGCAACCGCGGCAGGCCGAAATGCGTCGCGGGTTTCCACTCCCGGCGGGCCGCGTTGGCGTGCCATTGGCGGTCGAACAAGGCCTGCCAGTCGAGCACCAGGGGGCCGCTGATGTGCACCATCACTTCATGCCAGTCGGCACTGTCCTGCCCCGGCGTCCAGAACTCATCCGTCACACCGGTTCCGCCAACCACCGCGATACCCTGGTCGACCAACAACACCTTGCGGTGGTCACGGTACAGGTTGCGCATCCAGCGCCGCCAGCTCAGGCGGTTGTAGAACCGCAGCTCCACACCCGCGTCGGTCAGGCGCTTGCGCAGCCCGAGGGTAAACGCCAGGCTGCCGTAATCATCGAACAGGCAACGCACCCGCACCCCCCGCTCGGCTGCGAATACCAATGCCTGCACCATCGCCTCGGCACAGGCGCCGGCTTCCACCAGGTACAACTCCAGATCGACCTGCTGCTCAGCCCGCGCAATCCCGGCCAACATCTGCGGGAAGAAACTCGGCCCGTCGATCAGCAACTCGAAACGGTTGGCGCTGCGCCACGGGAATACCGCGCCGCCCACGTCAGCGCGCCGTAAAGATCAGCACCGCACCCACCGGCACCGACAAACTGATCGATTTAAGACCTGCGACCTTGCGCAGCGCGGCCACGCCTGGCGCGAGGTCAAAATCCTCGGCATGCAGCACCACCGGCTCCAGGGTCACCACCTGGAAGCGCCGGTCATCCAGGCGCGTGGCCAATAGCTCGGCCGTGTAGGTCTGGGTCTTGCCATGCAAGGTGATGCTCAGCGGCAGGCGCAACTCCAGTTGCGCGCCAGAGGCCAGGTCATTGATCGGTTGCAGGTTGATCTGGGTGCTGATCAACGCTTCGGGAAACTGCTTGATCTCGAACAACTCTTTGCGCATGCGCTCGTCACGCAGCGGGACGCCACTGTTGATCGACTCCAGCTCCACCTGGACCTGGGCCGCGCCCTGGCTGTCGACCTTGCCGTGCAGCACGAGGAAGCGCTGCACTTCGGCGATTTCGGTGTTTTTGGTGGTGACGAACGACAGGCGCGAAGACTCGTTATCCAGGTACCAGTCGGCATGGGCAGGCACAGCGGCACAGGTCAGCAGTGCAAAGACCAAAGGTTTGAGATTGAACATAAAGGCTCATGGGGCAAAAAATCTGGATGAACCTTAAGCGCAATCTCACGAACGGCGCAAATCCAATGTGGGAGGGGGCTTGCCCCCGATAGCGGTGGGTCAGCAACTCATCCTGTGACTGACACGCTGCCATCGGGGGCAAGCCCCCTCCCACAGGGGTGATGTGTATATTCAGGGGTACAGGCGACAGCCCTGACGATCGCCCAGCCACCGTGCCGTGTGCGTACGCCCCAGCCCACTCGCCGTCACTTCACTGCGTTCCGGCTTGTCGATCAGCGCGCTGGTCGGCACGTACTGCTTCACGTAACCCCGGCAATACTGCGCCGGGTTGTTTTCCACGTACCTGCACGAGCAATACTCCTTGGCCGTGTACGCCGCGATGATGTCGGGAAAGGCTTGCAGGTTGATGCGCTCATGCCACACCCAGCCCAACAACACGAGCAACAGCAGCAGCAAAACGCTGATAAGCGGATGGCGCCGAATCATGACCGCACCGCCGCCAGCACGCGTTTGAGCAGTTCGTTATGTCGGTAGCTGCCGTCGCGGTCATCGCCGTAGCGCACGATGACCAAGTGTTCATCGGGCAGCACGAACAGCGCCTGGCCCCAGTGCCCCAGTGCGGCGAAGGTGTCGGCCGGTGCGTCGGGCCAGGGTGCGGGGGTGCCCTGGTTGAGCCACCATTGCCCGCCTGGCACGGCTTCATCCTGGCCCGCTTTGTAATTGGCGAAGGGTTGACGATTGAACGCGACCCACTCTTTGGGCAGCAGTTGTCGTTCGCCCCAACGCCCGTCCCGCGCCATCAGCAGCCCGACCCGCGCCAGATCGCGGGCGGTGAGGTAGGCATAGGATGAGGCGACAAACGTCTCGTCGGCATCGGTTTCCCAGGTTGCAGTGCGAATGCCCAATGGCTTGAACAGCGCCTCCCACGGGTAGCTCATATAAGCCTTGTGCCCGAGCATGCCTTTGAGCGCTGCCGACAGAATATTGCTGTCGCCGCTGGAGTAACGGAAAGCCTGGCCGGGTGCATCGGCGGCCTCGGTCTCGGCCGCGAATTGCGCCATATCGGCGCGGCCACGGGTGTAGAGCATCGCCACTACCGAGGATTTGAGCGGCGCGTATTCATAGTCTTCCTGCCAGTCCAGGCCCGAGGCCCAGTGCAGCAGGTCGGCCATCGTCACCTTGGGGTGCTGTTTCATTGGTGGGTAAAAGCGCGCGGCGGGGTCGTTCAGTTTGAAGCGGTTTTCGCCGTAGGCCACCCCCAGTACGGTCGCCATCAGGCTTTTGCTGACCGACCAGGTCAGGTGCGGCGTGCTGGCGCTAGTGGGCGCTGCGTAGCGTTCATAGATGATCTGGCCGTCGCGGATCACCAACAGCGCGTCGGTACGAATACCTTGGCGAGTGTTGTCGTCACGGGGCGGGAATGCGTAGGCATTCAGCGCGTCGACAGCAGGACCTTCGATCAA
Source organism: Pseudomonas sp. R4-39-08 (assembly GCF_003852275.1). Classification (NCBI taxonomy): domain Bacteria; kingdom Pseudomonadati; phylum Pseudomonadota; class Gammaproteobacteria; order Pseudomonadales; family Pseudomonadaceae; genus Pseudomonas; species Pseudomonas sp. R4-39-08. The sequence continues at coordinate 1,483,461 of NZ_CP027733.1, read as the reverse complement.
CCTGCCCGTCACCCAGTCATGGTCTGGCCAGGTTTCAGCGCGCGCACTCACGGTGATGAATAACAAGACAACGCACAGCAGGCCTCTGACCATGGACGCAAACTCAAGGGGCATTCAAGCCCGCGAGCCTAATCCAGGCCGATGACAGATTGACGACAAGGGGCCTGTCATCCAACCGTCACCGTAACTTCATGGAGATGACACCGAGCCTACATAGCCTGAGTTTGGACAACAAAGTCGACTGGCCGCACAACCTGGCCGGCACTCGGAGACTCGCTATGACTCAGCTCGCCCGCATCAGCGACACCGGCAATGAACGCCGCCTGCAAGCCGAACGCCTGGTTGGCGCCGCGGCCTTGCAGGAAGCCCAGGCCCTGCGGTTCAACGTGTTCAGCTGCGAGTTCAACGCCAAGCTGAAAGGCGCGGAACTGGGTCTGGACATGGATGACTATGATGTTCACTGCAGCCACATCGGCGTGCGTGACTTAAACAGCGGTCGGCTGGTGGCCACCACCCGTTTGCTCGATCACCAGGCCGCCAGCACCTTGGGCCGGTTCTACAGCGAAGAGGAATTCAGCCTGCACGGGCTGCTGCACTTGCAGGGCCCGATCCTGGAAATCGGCCGTACCTGCGTCGACCCGGCCTACCGCAATGGCGGCACCATCGCGGTGCTCTGGGGCGAGTTGGCCGAGGTGCTCAACGAGGGCGGCTACAGCTACCTGATGGGGTGCGCGAGCATCCCGATGCACGACGGCGGCATCCAGGCCCACGCGATCATGCAGCGTCTGCGCGAGCGCTACCTGTGCAATGAACACCTGCGCGCCGAGCCGAAAAAGCCCCTGCCGGCGATGGACCTGCCGTCCAACGTCATCGCCGAAATGCCACCGCTGCTCAAGGCTTATATGCGCCTGGGGGCGAAGATTTGCGGCGAGCCGTGCTGGGATGAAGATTTCCAGGTGGCCGACGTGTTCATCCTGCTCAAGCGCGATGAGCTGTGCCCGCGCTATGCGCGCCACTTCAAGGCAGCCATGTGATGGGCCGCCTGCGCGTGTACGGGCGCATCGCCCGGGTGCTGCTGGTGGTGGCGCTGGGCTTGACCATGGCCAGTGTGTTTGGCCTGTTCGAGCGTTTGGGCGTGGCCAATTCGATGGTGCGGCGCCAGCGTTGGTCGCGGTTCTTCATGGCGCGGTTGACCCACGCCCTGCCCTTTCGCGTGACGGTGCACGGCCAGTTGCCGCAAACGCCGATGCTGTGGGTCAGCAATCATGTGTCCTGGACGGATATTCCGCTGCTGGGCATGGTGACGCCGCTGTCGTTCCTGTCCAAAGCCGAAGTGCGCACCTGGCCGGTAGCCGGCTGGTTGGCGGCGAAAGCCGGCAGTTTGTTCATTCGCCGTGGCTCGGGTGACAGCCAGTTGATTCGCAAACAGATGACCCGTCACCTGGAGCAACAGCACCCGCTGTTGATGTTCCCCGAAGGCACCACCACCGACGGTCGCAGCCTGCGCACGTTTCACGGGAGATTGTTGGCCAGTGCGATCGATGCGGACGTGTCGCTGCAGCCGGTGGCGATTCGTTATCGGCGCAATGGCGAGGTGGACCCACTGGCACCGTTCATTGGCGATGATGATCTGCTGTCGCACCTGATGCGGCTGTTTGCCCATGACCAGGGCGATGTGGAGATTCACCTGCTCAAGCCGATTGCCTGCGCCGGACAGGAACGCGCGGCGCTGGCGTATCAGGCGCAGCAGGCGGTGCAAAGGGCGTTGTTTGGGCCGTTGCCGGAAGCCGAATTGGAAGACACTCGGCCCGCCTATGCGGCCTAAGCGGGCACGGTCAAATGTGGGAGGGGGCTTGCTCCCTCCCACATTCAGTTTTGTGTAGCCAGTTGGATTTGTGCGAATGCCTGTAGCTCTGGGTAGAACTCACTGAAGTCTTTGCTCAGCGGTTCATACAACACACGCAACTCCTGCATCGCATACCCCAACTCCTCAGGCAGGGTCAACCGCCGCGAGATCCCGCGCAACACCTGCTCCATCACCGCGAACTCACGATACGAGCCCAACCAGTCATCCGCCGCCATATATGGCGCAATCTGCGCCAGCCGTCCCGGCAACTGCGGTTCGGCCGCCAGCACGCGGTACACCTGCGCGGTGAAGTGCTCCAGCGGTTGGTCGGCATACCGCGCCCAGTCCCGCGCCAGGCAATGATCGAAAAACACATCAAGCACGATCCCGGCATAGCGCCTGCGGGTCAGGCTGAAACGCGACAACGCCTCCCCTACCAACGGGTGGCTGTCGGTAAAGCGGTCGATGGAACGGTGCAATTGGATCGCCGCTTCGATCGAGGGACTGAACTGGCCCTGCAAGCGGCCTTTGACGAAATCGCCATACAGGCTGCCCAGCAGTTGCGCAGGCAGTTGGCCGCCCAGGTGCAAGTGTGCGAGATAATTCATGGCGCGCAGTCTACCACCGCCGCCAACGTATCGTTATAACCCGATATACCCAATTCGACTGACCTCAGAGCAAAATCATATTGGTATATCGGGATATAACGATTTAAGGTTCGCCTCATCGCGATATAACGTTTTACGACACCGAGCCTCTGCCATGCCCTTCGACCTCGACGACATAATAAAAGCCCTGGCGCACCCAGTACGACGAGACATCCTCACCTGGCTGAAAGACCCGAAAGTGCAATTTCCCGAGCAACTGCACAATCACGAATACGGCATCTGCGCCGGGCAGATCGACCAGCGCTGCGGCTTGTCCCAGTCGACCGTGTCGGCCCACCTGGCGACGTTGCAACGGGCGGGCTTGATCACCAGCCAGAAGGCCGGGCAGTGGCATTTTTTCAAACGCAATGAGGACGTGATCCAAGCTTTCCTCACTGCGCTCTTCACCGAACTCAGCGCCCCCGGCGATGCCGAGCTGGCCCCCACGACCCACTGATCAACTTGAGACAAAGGTGCTTTCCCATGCCGACTATTTTCGATCCCATCAAACTGGGCGACCTGGAACTGAAAAACCGCATCATCATGGCGCCGCTGACCCGCTGCCGTGCCGACGCCGGCCGCGTGCCCAATGCGCTGATGGCCGAGTACTACGTGCAGCGTGCATCCGCCGGGCTGATCCTCAGCGAAGCCACCTCCGTAACGCCCATGGGCGTGGGCTACCCGGACACGCCGGGCATCTGGTCCAACGACCAGGTTCGCGGCTGGTCCAATGTGACCAAGGCGATCCACGGCGCGGGCGGCAAGATCTTCCTGCAACTGTGGCACGTCGGGCGCATCTCCCATGAGTCGTACCTGAACGGCGAAACCCCGGTGGCGCCGAGCGCGATCCAACCCAAAGGCCACGTCAGCCTGGTGCGCCCACTGGCCGACTACCCGACCCCACGCGCCCTGGAAACCGCCGACATCGTCGACGCTTACCGCACCGGCGCCGAAAACGCCAAGGCCGCCGGTTTCGACGGCGTGGAAATCCACGGTGCCAACGGCTACCTGCTCGACCAGTTCCTGCAAAGCAGCACCAACCAGCGCACCGACCAGTACGGCGGTTCCCTGGAAAACCGTGCGCGCCTGCTGCTGGAAGTGACCGATGCCGCCATCGAAGTCTGGGGCGCCGGCCGCGTGGGCGTGCACCTGGCACCGCGTGCTGACGCTCACGATATGGGTGACGCCAACCTGGCGGAAACCTTCACCTACGTGGCCAGTGAACTGGGCAAGCGTGGCATCGCCTTTATCTGCGCCCGTGAAAAAGAAGGCGCGGACAGCCTCGGCCCACAACTGAAAAAAGCCTTCGGCGGCGTCTACATCGCCAACGAACGCTTCACCAAAGACAGCGCCAACGCCTGGCTGGCCGCCGGCAAGGCCGATGCGGTGGCCTTCGGCATACCGTTCATTGCCAACCCGGACCTGCCGGCACGCTTGAAGGCCGATGCGCCACTGAACGAGCCGCACCCGGAAACCTTCTACGGCAAAGGGCCGGTGGGTTATATCGACTATCCAACGCTGCCGATCTAATAGATAGTCGGACACAAAATGTGGGAGGGGGCTTGCCCCCGATGGCGGTGCTTCAGTCAACACATCAGTGACTGACACACCGCTATCGGGAGCAAGCCCCCTCCCACATTTTGCCTGTGTGTAGCCCCTTGGAAACATCGCTTCACAGAACCGCAACAAAATCGCTACAAAATACTTAGGCCGCTACCTATCAACCGCCCGCCAGCGCGTATATAAAGTCATCCCTTCAATCAGGCAGAAGGACGATTGACCATCCTTAGGCTTTACTGTTGACACAACTGGACGTAATTACGCATTTTGTCTCAATTGCGCAGGCTGGGGCTCAGGCGCAGCATGTCCAGCCCGGCATCCACCCAGCGTTCGGCGTCCTGATGCAGTTGAAAGCTGTCGGGCACCAACAGCCACTGGCCGATCAGGCCTTGGATGAAGGCATGAATGCACACCGCTGCACGGGTGGTATCGAGATTTTCCGGTAATTGCCCACGATGCACCGCATTACGCAACGTCAGGCCGATGCGCAGGTTGCACTCCAGGGTATGGGCCTGGCGCTGGCGGCGCATGTCACACATTTCATCGGTGAATTCGCACTTATGGAACAAGATCTCGTTGATGCGCCGGGTTTTCGGGTCCAGAGCCACTTGATGATAAAGATGAATCAGCAGCTTGCGCATGCATCCCAACGGGTCGATTTCATCCTCGCTTTCACTCGCCCGGGCCAATTCGTCCAAGGGTTCGTGCAGCGTGTCGAGCAGCGCCTGCAGCAAGTCGGATTTGTTGCTGAAATGCCAGTAGATGGCACCGCGCGTCACGCCCGCCAGAGCGGCGATGTCCGCCAGCGTGGTCCGCGCAACGCCCCGTTCATAAAAGGCTTGCTCGGCGGCTTGGAGGATCTGGCTGCGCGTTTCCTGAGCTTCCTCTTTGGTGCGACGAACCATGGCAGTAAAACCTCAATCAGAACACTTGGGACTATCGTTAACGCAAGGTTAATAGACGCGAACGATCATCAGAATAATTGTGGGACGACACCGTCATGGGCGCCGAACGTACTAAAATCGAGGCTTTGGGCGGTGCTTTGTCTACATTCCGCCCTGCCTGTCAAGAGTTTACAAACAACCATGAACGTAAGTATATTGCGTAGCAAGCTACTTATCTACTCACAGCTTGTTTTTCACCCTTCCACACTTCTTGTGCGCACCCTGCGCGCCTGACCCGAGGATCTTCATGCAACTTAAGCCAGCTGTTACCGCTCTGGTCACTGCCGTCGCCCTGGCATCGCTGCTCAGCGGATGTAAAAAGGAAGAAGCGGCACCGCCCGCTCAAACCCCTCAGGTCGGCGTGGTCACCATTCAACCGCAAGCCTTTACCCTGACCACCGAGCTGCCAGGCCGCACCACGGCCTACCGCATTGCCGAAGTGCGCCCGCAGGTGAACGGCATCATTCTCAAGCGCCTGTTCAAGGAAGGCGCCGACGTGAAGGAAGGGCAGCAGCTCTACCAGATCGATCCGTCGGTGTATGAGGCCACGCTCAAGAGCGCCCAGGCCAAGCTGACCCAGACCAAGTCGATCACCGATCGCTACAAGCAACTGGTCGATGAGCAAGCCGTCAGCCGCCAGGAATATGACACTGCCGTCGCCGACCGCATGACTGCCGAGGCCGACCTGCAGAGCGCGCAGATCAATGTGCGCTACACCAAGGTATTCGCGCCGATTTCCGGGCGCATTGGCCGTTCTTCGGTGACCGAAGGCGCGCTGGTCAGCAACGGCCAGGCCGACGCCATGGCCGTGATCCAGCAACTGGACCCGATCTACGTCGACGTCACCCAGTCTTCGGCAGAAATGCTGAAACTGCGCCGCGACCTGGAAAGCGGCCAACTGCAGAAAGCCGGCGACAACGCCGCCATGGTCAAGCTGACCCTGGAAGACGGCAGCGACTACGGCCACCCAGGCAAGCTGGAGTTCTCTGAGGTGTCGGTCGACCAGACCACCGGTTCCGTGACCCTGCGCGCCGTGTTCCCTAACCCTGACCATGTGCTGCTGCCCGGCATGTTCGTGCACGCCCAGCTGCAAGCCGGTGTGAACAGCAAGGCCATTCTCGCGCCGCAACAAGGCGTGACCCGTGACCTGAAGGGCATTCCGACCGCACTGATCGTGAACAAGGACAACAAGGTCGAGCAACGCGTACTGGTTGCCAATCGGACTTCCGGCGCCTACTGGCTGGTGGAAAAAGGCCTGGACGCCGGCGACCGCGTGATCACCGAAGGCCTGCAATTCATCAAGCCGGGCATTGAAGTCAAGGTCAAGGACGCCGACAACGCCAAACCCGCCGGTACTGCTGCAGCGCCTGCTGCCGCTGCTGGTCAAGGGGAGTAATCCATGTCGAAATTTTTTATCGACCGTCCCATTTTTGCCTGGGTAATTGCCCTGGTGATCATGCTGGTCGGGGCCCTGTCGATCCTGAAGTTGCCCATCAACCAATACCCGGCCATTGCGCCAACCGCTATTGATATCCAGGTGACCTACCCAGGCGCGTCCGCACAAACCGTGCAGGACACCGTGGTGCAGGTCATCGAGCAACAGCTCAACGGTATCGACAACCTGCGCTATGTGGCCTCGGACAGTAACTCCGACGGCAGCATGACCATCACCGCGACGTTCAACCAGGGTACCAACCCGGACATCGCCCAGGTGCAGGTGCAGAACAAGCTGAACCTGGCGACCCCACTGCTGCCGCAAGAAGTGCAGCAGCAGGGTATCCGCGTGACCAAGTCGGTGAAGAACTTCCTGATGGTGATCGGTCTGGTGTCGGAAGACGGCAGCATGACCAAGGACGACCTCTCCAACTACATCGTGTCCAACATCCAGGACCCGATCTCCCGTACTTCGGGTGTGGGTGACTTCCAGGTGTTCGGTTCGCAGTACGCCATGCGTATCTGGCTCGACCCGGCCAAGCTGAACAACTTCCAGCTGACCCCGGTAGATGTCAGCAACGCCATCAAGGCCCAGAACGTGCAGGTGGCCACCGGCCAACTGGGCGGCCTGCCTGCCCTGCCCGGCACCCAGCTGAACGCCACCATCATCGGCAAGACCCGTCTGCAAAGCGCTGAAGAGTTCGCCAAGATCCTGATGAAGGTGAATGCCGACGGTTCCCAAGTGCGCTTGGGCGACGTTGCGCGTATCGAACTGGGCGGCCAGAACTACAGCATCAGTGCACAGTTCAACGGCAAGCCGGCCTCCGGTATGGCGATCAAGCTGGCAGCCGGTGCGAACGCCCTGGATACCGGTAAAGCGATCCGCGCTACCGTGGCGTCCCTGGAACCGTTCTTCCCGCCTGGCATGAAAGCCGTGGTGCCGTACGACACGACCCCGGTGGTGACCGAATCGATCTCCGGTGTGGTGCACACCCTGGTCGAAGCGATCGTGCTGGTGTTCCTGGTGATGTTCCTGTTCCTGCAGAACTTCCGCGCCACCATCATCACCACCATGACCGTACCGGTGGTATTGCTGGGTACCTTCGGGATCCTGGCGGCGTTCGGCTTCACCATCAACACCCTGACCATGTTCGGCATGATCCTGGCCATCGGCTTGCTGGTGGACGATGCCATCGTCGTGGTGGAAAACGTCGAACGGGTGATGGCCGAGGAACACCTGTCGCCCAAGGAAGCGACGATCAAGTCCATGGGCCAGATCCAGGGCGCCCTGGTGGGTATTGCCCTGGTACTGTCGGCGGTACTGCTGCCGATGGCCTTCTTCGGCGGTTCCACCGGTGTGATCTACCGCCAGTTCTCCATCACGATCGTGTCGGCGATGGCGTTGTCGGTACTGGTTGCCCTGATCTTCACCCCAGCCCTGTGCGCCACCATGCTCAAGGCGATCGACCCGGAAAAACACGGCCAACCCAAGCGCGGCTTCTTTGGCTGGTTCAACCGCACCTTCGACAGCGGCGTACTCAAGTACGAGCGCGGCGTGGGCGCGATGATCAAGCACAAGATCCCGGCCTTCCTGGTGTACGTGCTGATCCTGGCCGGCATGATCTGGATGTTCACCCGTATTCCGAGCGCGTTCCTGCCTGAAGAAGACCAGGGCGTGATCTTTGCCCAGGTGCAGACACCGGTAGGCTCCTCGGCGGAACGCACGCAAAAAGTCATCGACGACATGCGTGCCTTCCTGCTGCATGACAAGGAAGGCGAGCCAGGCGAAGGCAAGGGCGTGAAATCGGTGTTCACCGTGAACGGCTTCAACTTTGCCGGTCGTGGTCAAAGCTCGGGTCTGGCCTTCGTGATGCTCAAGCCGTGGGACGAGCGTGATGCGTCCACGTCGGTATTCGAGATTGCCAAGCGCGCCCAGGGCTACTTCATGCAGACCTTCAAGGACGCCATGGTTTTTGCCATCGTGCCGCCGTCGGTTCTGGAATTGGGTAACGCCACCGGCTTCGACGTGTTCCTGCAAGACCAGGGTGGTGTCGGCCATGACAAGCTGATGGCAGCCCGTAACCAGTTCCTCGGTGCGGCAGCCCAAAGCAAGATACTGGCGGGCGTGCGGCCCAACGGCGTGAACGATGAGCCGCAGTACGAACTGACCGTCGATGACGAGAAAGCCAGCGCCCAGGGCATCAGCCTCGCGGACATCCAGCAGACCCTGGCCATCGCTTTGGGCGGTAGCTACATCAACGACTTCATCGACCGTGGTCGTGTGAAGAAGGTGTATGTGCAGGGTGACGCGGCCAGCCGTATGTCGCCGGAAGACCTGGACAAATGGTACGTGCGCGCCGACTCCGGGAAAATGGTGCCACTGTCGGCCATTTCGTCGGGCAAGTGGATCTACGGCTCGCCGAAGCTCTCGCGTTATAACGGTGTAGCGGCGATGGAAATCCTCGGCACGCCGGCGCCTGGCTACAGTACCGGTGACGCGATGGCGGAAGTCGAGCGCATTGCCAAGGAACTGCCGGCCGGCATCGGCTATGCGTGGACAGGCCTGTCGTACGAAGAACGTCTGTCCGGCTCCCAGGCGCCTGCGCTGTACGCCCTGTCGCTGCTCGTGGTGTTCCTGTGCCTCGCGGCCTTGTACGAAAGCTGGTCGATTCCGATCGCGGTGATCCTGGTAGTGCCACTGGGTGTGATCGGTGCGCTGATCGCCACCAGCATGCGCGGTTTGTCCAACGACGTGTTCTTCCAGGTGGGCTTGCTGGTGACGGTGGGCCTGGCGGCGAAAAACGCCATCCTGATCGTGGAGTTCGCCAAAGAGCTCCACGAACAGGGCAAGGGCATCGTCGAGGCGGCCATCGAGGCGTCCCGCATGCGTCTGCGCCCGATCATCATGACGTCCATGGCGTTCGTGCTCGGCGTATTGCCGCTGGCGATTTCCACCGGCGCCGGCTCAGGCAGCCAGCACGCGATCGGTACCGGCGTTATCGGCGGTATGATCACGGCCACTGTGCTGGCGATCTTCTGGGTGCCATTGTTCTACGCAACCGTGTCCTCCGCTGGCGAGCGTAAAAAGACTGAAACCAAGCAAACTCCTAAAGAGGCTGGCCAATGAGCAAGTCGCTACTTTCCTTAGCCGTCACCGCATTCGTGCTCAGTGGCTGCTCGCTGATCCCTGACTACCAGCGCCCCGAAGCGCCGGTAGCAGCGCAGTTCCCGCAGGGGCCGGCGTATTCGTCGGCCCAGGCGCCGGGCCAGGCCGCCGCCGAGCAAGGCTGGAAGCAGTTTTTCCATGACCCTGCCCTGCAACAGCTGATCCAGACTGCGCTGGTGAACAACCGTGACCTGCGCGTCGCGGCCCTGAACATCGACGCGTATGCGGCGCAGTACCAGATCCAGCGTGCCGACCTGTTCCCGGCCGTCTCGGCCACTGGCAGCGGCAGCCGTTCGCGTACTCCGGCGCGCCTGTCGCAGACCGGCGAATCGACCATCGCCAGCCAGTATTCGGCCGGCCTGGGGATCAGCTCTTATGAGCTGGACCTGTTCGGTCGAGTGCGCAGCCTGAGTGAAGAAGCGCTGCAGCGATACTTCGCCACCGAAGAAGCGCGGCGCAGCACCCAGATCAGCCTGGTGGCCAGTGTGGCGAATGCCTACCTGACCTGGCAGGCCGACAAGGAACTGCTCAAGCTGACCCAGGACACTCTCGGCGCGTTCGAGCAGAGCTTCAAGCTCACCTCGCGCAGCAACGAAGTCGGCGTGGCCTCGGCCCTCGACCTCAGCCAGGCGCGCACCTCGGTGGAAAACGCCCGCGTGCAGCTGGCCCGCTATACGCGCCAGGTGGCCCAGGACGAAAACAGCCTGACCCTGCTGCTGGGCACCGGCCTGCCGGCGAATATCGCCAGCAAGCCACTGTCGGATGACCTGCTCAGCGAAGTCCCGGCCGGCTTGCCGTCGGACCTGCTGCAACGACGTCCCGACATCGTTCAGGCCGAGTACAACCTCAAGGCCGCCAACGCCAACATCGGTGCGGCCCGCGCGGCGTTCTTCCCGAGCATCAGCCTGACCGCCAGCGCCGGTACCGCCAGCCCGAACCTGGGCGGCCTGTTCAAGGGCGGCTCGGGCACCTGGTCCTTCGCGCCGCAGATCAACATCCCGATCTTCAACGCCGGTAGCCTGCGCGCAAGCCTGGACTACTCGAAGATCCAGAAAGAGATCAACGTGGCCAACTACGAGAAGGCCATCCAGACCGGCTTCCAGGAAGTCTCCGACGGCCTCGCCGCGCGTGCGACCTACAAGCAGCAACTGGATGCACAACGTGGCTTCGTCGCCGCCAACCAGGACTACTACCGCCTGGCCGAGCGTCGCTACCGCATCGGTGTGGACAGCAACCTGACCTTCCTCGATGCCCAGCGCCAACTGTTCAGTGCCCAGCAATCGCTGATCACCGACCGCCTGGCGCAGTTGACCAGCGAGGTCAACCTGTACAAGGCCCTCGGCGGTGGCTGGAACGAGCAGACCGCGAAGAACGAGCCTGTGAAAGAAGATGCACCGCCGCTGAAGTTGTTCTAATAGCGCCGATGTAAACAAACCGCCTCCCTCACCGGAGGCGGTTTTTTTACGCCGGTTTTTTATCACCAACTTGCGTTCGATCATCGCCCACAACCCGCCCTCCCCCACTTTCATCGCCCCCGCACCGCCGCGCACCATGGCCGCCACCTGCATAAACCCAATAACAACAGGTCCGAAACCATGAGCACTTTCCACCCGCGCCGGCTGTTGCTGGCAACTGCGGTCGCCAGTCTTGCCCTCCCGGTGGTCGCCGAAGAACACGGCTTTCTTGAAGATGCCAGCGCCAACCTCAACCTGCGCAATTTCTTCTTCAATCGCAACTACACCAACCCGACCAAAACCCAGGGCGGCGCGCAGGAGTGGACGCAAAGTTTTATCTTCGACGCCAAGTCCGGGTTCACTCAGGGCACGGTCGGCTTCGGGGTGGACGTGCTGGGCCTGTACTCGCTCAAGCTCGATGGCGGGCGCGGCACCGGCGGCACTCAGTTATTGCCGCTGGACCACGACGGCCGACCGGCCGATGAGTTCGGGCGCCTGGGCGTGGCATTCAAGGCGCGTTTTTCCAGAACTGAAGTGAAAGTCGGCGAATGGATGCCGGTGCTGCCGATCCTGCGCGCGGACGATGGCCGCTCACTGCCGCAAACCCTGCGTGGCGGGCAGATCACATCCAAGGAAATCGAGGGCCTGACCCTGTATGGCGGTCAGTTCCGTGCCAACAGCCCGCGCGACGACAGCAGCATGGGCGACATGTCGATGACCGGCAAACCTGCGTTCACCTCCGACCGCTTCAACTTCCAGGGCGCCGAATACGCCTTCAACGACAAACGCACGCAAGTCGGGGTATGGAATGCCCAGCTCAAGGACATTTACAGCCAGCAATTCGTCAATCTGATCCACAGCCAGCCCGTGGGCGACTGGACCCTGGGCGCCAACCTGGGGTTTTTCTACGGCAAGGACGACGGCAGCGCCCGCGCCGGCAGCCTGGACAACAAGACCTGGTCCGGCTTGTTATCGGCCCGCCACGGTGGCAACACCTTTTACGTCGGCCTGCAAAAGCTCACTGGCGACAGCGCCTGGATGCGGGTCAACGGCACCAGCGGCGGCACCCTGGCCAACGACAGCTATAACGCGAGCTACGACAACGCCGAGGAAAAATCCTGGCAAGTGCGCCACGACTACAACTTCGCCGCCCTTGGCATACCCGGCCTGACCTTGATGAACCGTTATATCAGCGGCAGCAACGTGCACACCGGCACGGTGACCGACGGCAAGGAATGGGGACGCGAAAGCGAATTGGGCTACACCGTGCAAAGCGGCAGCCTGAAAAACCTGACCCTGCGCTGGCGCAACTCCAGCATGCGTCGCGACTACAACAACAATGAGTTCGATGAAAACCGGTTGATCGTCAGCTACCCGATAAGTCTGCTGTAAACCGGCGCCGCAGTTACTGTATGGTGCGCGCCTGCCGCTGCTGATCGACCCAGCAGCGGCCTTTTATTCGGGCCCGCGCACAGCATGAAAACCTTCGCTACAGCACTCGCAGTGTTTGCCCTGGCCCTGGGCCTGGCCGGCTGTATCGGTGCGCCCATCGCCCTGACGCCGCAGACCGAACAGCGCCTGCAAGCGCAGGCGCCGATCCGCTTCCTGCTGACCTTCGATGATGGCCCCAGCGCATCGGGGTACAACAACCCGACCCGTTCGGTGATGGCCGACCTGGCGCACAACCCGGTGCTGCCAGGGATCAAGGCGGTGTTCTTCCTGCAGACCGAAGCGGCACGCTCCGGCGGCAGCGCCCGGGGGCGCAAGACCATGGAGCGCGAGTACGCCGCCGGCCATGTCCTGGCCTTCCATACGGCCACGGCGTTTCACACCAACCACCGCTGGCTGAACGATGCCGAGCTGGAACGCACACTCACCGAAGGCGCCGCGCACATTGGCGCCATCACCGGCAAGCCGCCCCTGCTGGTGCGACCACCGTTCTGGAACTACGACCGCCGCACCTTCGCCGCCTACCAGCGCCACGGCATGCAGGTATTACTGACCGACCTGAGTGCCAATGACGGCAAAATCTGGGGCTTCAACGCCAGCCCGCGCCGCCGCGCCAACCTGTACCGGCAGCTGTCGGTGGTGCGTGAACGCATAGCCTTGGGCGAGTTGCCGTCGGTGGACGGCGTAATACCGGTGGTGGTGACCTTCCACGACATCAACCGCTACACCGCGCGGCATATGCAGGAGTACCTGCAGATCCTGATGGACAGTGCACGCATCAACGGGATGACTACCGCCGCCGAGCCGTTCTACACCGACACCGCTGCGCTGCAACGCGCGGCGCTGGCACGCACGGTCAAGGATGTGAACGAGCCGGTGCATCTGCCTGGGGTGTGGAATTGGGTGTGGGATGCCGATATGCGCTGATGCCTGAAATTTCATGGCCTACAGAGATCTAATGTGGGAGGGGGCTTGCTCCCGATAGCGGTGGTTCAGTAAATGTGTCTATCACTGATATACCGCTATCGGGAGCAAGCCCCCTCCCACATTTGCCTGTGTTCCAGAGTCAGGTCTCGCGGGACTCGACACCCAACTCATCCCACACCGACTCCGCCAGATGAAACGTCGCATTCGCCGCCGGTATGCCGCAGTAGATCGCGCTCTGCATCAGCACTTCCTTGATTTCGGCGCGGGTCACGCCGTTGCTCGCGGCGGCACGTAGATGCAGCTTCAACTCTTCTGTGCGGTTCATGCCGATCAGCATGGCAATGGTGATCAGGCTGCGGGTGTGCCGGGGCAAGCCAGGACGGGTCCAGATGTCGCCCCAGGCATGGCGGGTGATCATTTCCTGGAACTCGCTGTTGAATTCGGTCAGCGCGTTGAGGCTGCGTTCGACATGGGCGTCGCCCAGCACGTCGCGGCGCACTTGCAGACCCTCGGCATAGCGTTGTTTCTCGTCCACGAAAAGCTCCTCAGCGGCCCAGCAGAAATTCAATGACACGGTCGCTGAAGGCAGCGCCGGCCTGGACATTGGACAGGTGCGCCGCATAGAACTCGGCGTATTCGGCGCCCTGTACATGGTTCTGGATAAAGTGGCTGCCGGCCGGCGGTGTTACCGCGTCTTCCGTGCCGGCAATCACCAGGGTCGGTACCTTGATCGACGCCAACTGCTCACGCAAATCCGCATCACGCACCGCCGCGCAGTTGGCGGCATACCCCTCGGGCGAGGTGGCCGCGAGCATGTCGGTGATCTGCTTGGCCTGGTGGGGATGGGCGGCGGCAAAATCGGCGGTGAACCAGCGTGCAATCGAGGCATCGCGCAGCGCGACCATCGCCGCCGCGCCATCGCGCAAGACCATTTCGATACGTGAGTTCCACACCTCTGGCGTGCCGATCTTGGCGGCGGTATTGCACACCACCAGGCGGTTAAGCCGCTTCCCTGCGTTGATGCCCAGCCACTGGCCGATCAGCCCGCCCATGGACAGCCCGCATAAATGCGCGCGCTGAATATCCAGCGCATCCAGCAACGCGAGCACATCCTGGCCCAGTTGTTCGATGCTGTAGGGCCCTGCGGTGACCAGGGACTTGCCATGACCACGGGTGTCGAAGCGCAGCACACGAAAATGCTCGGTGAACGCCGGAATCTGGATGTCCCACATATGCAGGTTGGTGCCCAGGGAATTGGACAGCACCAATACCGGCGCATCGACGGGCCCATCGAGTTGGTAATGCAGTTCGCCCTCGGCGAGTTGTACGAAAGCCACAGCGGTCTCCTTACGCAGTCAATCCAAAGTGTTCGGTCACGGCGCGGCTGACCCAGGTCTGAGCCTGGCCCAAGTAGTGGGCCGGGTCGAGCAAACGGTCCAGTTCGGCCGACGACAACTCGGCGGTGATCTGCGCCTCGTCCGCCAGCACCGCACGTAAATGGCGCTGCTCGGCGACGGCGCGTTTGCAGCACTGCTCCAGCAGGTGATGCGCGGTTTCACGGCCCAGGCGTTGGGCCAGCACGCTGCTGACGGCTTCGGCCAGCACCAGGCCCTGGGTCAGGTCGAGGTTGCGGGCCATGCGCGCGACATCCACCTCCAGGCCTTCGCTGAGCAGCAGCGCCTGTTGCAGCGCACCCGATACCAATCGGCAGATATCGGGCAAGGTTTCCCATTCGGCATGCCACAGTCCCAGGCTGCGTTCGTGCTCCTGGGGCATGGCATTGAACATCGTCGCGACCAGACCGGGCACGCGGGTCGCGGCGCTGATCAGCACGGCAGCGCCGACGGGGTTGCGCTTGTGCGGCATGGTTGACGAACCGCCCTTGCCCGGCGCCGAGGGCTCGAACACTTCCGCCGCTTCGGTTTGCATCAACAGGCTGATATCGCGGCCCAGCTTGCCAAGGCTGCCGGCGATCAGGCCCAGCACGCTGGCGAACTCCACCAGGCGATCACGCTGCGTATGCCAGGGCTGCTCGGGCAAGCTCAGTTGCAGCTCTGCGGCCAAGGCTTGCGCCACCGGCATGGCCTGCTCGCCGAGCGCCGCCAGGGTGCCCGACGCCCCGCCAAATTGCAGCACCAGCAAACGCGGTTTCAATTCCACCAGCCGCTGGCGACTGCGCGTTACCGCGCCCAACCAGCCGGCGATTTTCATGCCCAGGGTGACCGGCGTGGCGTGTTGCAGCCAAGTGCGTCCGGCCAAGGGTGTTGACGCATACCGCTGCGCCTGGGCGGCCAGCACATCGCCCAGGCGCGCCAGGTCCGCTTCGATCAACCCCAGCGCGCGGCGCAGTTGCAGCACCAGGCCGGTGTCCATCACATCCTGGCTGGTGGCGCCCAAGTGCACATAGCGCTCGGCCCCGGCATCTGCTTCGGCAATCAGCTTGCCCAGCGCCTTGACCAATGGAATCGCCGAATTACCCGCCGTGGCAATCGCCACGCTGAGCGCGTCCACGTCATACAACGAGGCCAGGCAGGCCTGGGCAATCGGTGCCACGGCGGCCTGCGGGATCAGCCCCACCTGGGCCTCGGCCCGGGCCAGCGCGGCCTCGAAATCCAGCATGCCCTGCAGGCGGCCCTGGTCGCAGAACACCTCGGCCATGCTGTCAGCGGTGAAGTAAGCGTCGAACAGTTGGTTGCTCGTGCGCAGTGTCATAACTCATCCCTTACAAATCATGGTGCAAATAAGCCGCCTGCTTGGGCAGACGCAAGCTGAACAGGAACGCCACCGCCATCATCGCGGTAACGTACCAGTAGAAGGTGTTTTCCATACCGATGGACTTCAGGCTCAACGCGACCACTTCCGCCGAACCGCCGAACACCGCGTTGGCCACGGCGTACGCCAGGCCCACGCCCAGGGCACGTACCTGGGGCGGGAACATCTCCGCTTTGACCAGGCCGCTGATCGAGGTGTAGAAGCTGACGATCGCCAGGGCCAGGGTAATCAGGACAAAGGCCAGGAACGGACTGGTGACGGTTTTCAGGGTCAGCAGGATCGGTACCGTGAACAGCGTGCCGAGGCCGGCAAACCAGAGCATGGAATTGCGCCGGCCGATCTTGTCGGCCAGCATGCCGAACAGCGGTTGCATGCACATGTAGAGAAACAGCGCACCGGTCATGATGTAGCTGGACGTCTTGGCGTGCATACCGACGGTGTTCACCAGGTACTTCTGCATGTAGGTGGTAAAGGTATAGAAAATCAGCGAGCCGCCGGCGGTGTAGCCCAGCACCGTGATGAACGCTTTGCCGTGGTCACGGAACAGCGCGACGATACTGCCGGCGTCCTTGTCTTCACGCATTTCCTTGCTGGTGGTTTCCTTGAGGGTACGACGCAGCAGCAGGGAGATCACCGCCGCAATGGCGCCGATCACGAACGGAATCCGCCAGCCCCAGGCGCGTAATTCTTCTTCGGTGAGGATCTGTTGCAGGATCACCACCACCAGCACCGCCAGCAGTTGCCCGCCGATCAGGGTCACGTACTGGAACGAGGCGAAGAAACCGCGCTGGCCCTTGAGCGCCACTTCGCTCATGTAGGTGGCCGTGGTGCCGTATTCGCCACCCACCGACAACCCCTGGAACAGCCGCGCCATCAACAGCAGCGCCGGGGCCCAGGCGCCGATATCCTTGTAAGTGGGCAGGAAGGCAATGACCAGGGAGCCGGCGCACATCATCAGCACCGAGATCATCATTGAGTTCTTGCGGCCATGCTTGTCGGCCACCCGGCCAAACAGCCAGCCTCCGATGGGGCGCATCAGGAACCCGGCGGCGAATACGCCAGCGGTGTTGAGCAGTTGGACGGTGGGGTCATCCGACGGAAAAAACGCCGGGGCAAAGTAGATGGCGCAGAAGGCATAGACGTAGAAGTCGAACCATTCGACCAGGTTGCCGGAGGAAGCACCGACAATCGCAAAAATCCGTTTGCTGCGTTCTTCTCCGGTGTAGTGACTGGTTTTTGTTGTCATGGTTTTTACTCAATGGGAACGGTTAAAGCCTAGACATACTTTGCAACAACCATGTTCCGCAAGCAGACTTTTCGGACAGTGTTGCCTGGGAGGGCCCCTATCGGGGGCAAGCCCCCTCCCACACTTGATAGGCGGCGCGGTCAAAATGTGGGAGGGGGCTTGCCCCCGATGAGGCCCTCCAGCCAACTCAGTAATCGAAGAACACCGTTTCCTTATCTGTCCCTTGCAAAATCACATTCCATTGATGCACACCCGCCGCATCCGGCTTGGCAATCAAGGTGCCGCGCCGCTCGGCCGGCACACACGCCAGCAGCGGGTCATCACCATTCAATGCTTCACCGTCAAAATAAATCCGCGTCAGCAGGTGCTTCACCAACCCTCGGGCAAACACCAGCACGACAAGATGCGGCGCCTGGCTCGTGCCCTTGAGCCCCGGCACGCTGCCCGGCTTGATCGTGGTAAAGCGAAAGCGCCCTTCGGCATCCACCGGCACGCGGCCGAAGCCTTCAAAGTGGGGGTCCAGCGCTTTATCCTGCTCGTCTTCAGGGTGGGCGTACTTGCCGGCGGCGTTCGCTTGCCACACCTCGAGCATGGCGTCGTCGACCACATCACCGTTGCCGTCCAGCACTTGCCCGCTGATCGCCACGCGCTCGCCGAGGGTGGCGGCCACGGTCAGGTCTTCGCGGTTAAGCCAGGTCAGGCCGATGTGGTAATACGGCCCGACGGTGTGGGACGTGGTTGCGTAAAGGCTCATCTCATTTCTCCATCGGCGTGGCGTCGCGGCCGCGCAGGACGATGTCCCAGCGGTAGCCGAGGGCATAGGAAGGAATGGTTTTTTCCAGGTCGAAACTGGCGATCAAGCGTTGCTTGGCGCGGGTGTCCGGCACGCAGTTGTAGATCGGGTCGTATTCCAGCAGCGGGTCACCGGGGAAATACATTTGCGTG
This sequence comes from Pseudomonas sp. R4-39-08, assembly GCF_003852275.1. Classification (NCBI taxonomy): domain Bacteria; kingdom Pseudomonadati; phylum Pseudomonadota; class Gammaproteobacteria; order Pseudomonadales; family Pseudomonadaceae; genus Pseudomonas; species Pseudomonas sp. R4-39-08. The sequence goes on along the minus strand of NZ_CP027733.1, from coordinate 1,465,071 downwards.
ACCAGGCGTGTCAGCACACTCGGGCCGAACAGCGAAAAGTGGATGTGCGCCGGACGCCAGGCGTTGTGGTGGTTGCCCCACGGGTAGGCGCCGGGCTTGATGGTCTGGAACTGGTACCAGCCGTCGGCGTCGGTGACGGTGCGCCCGGTGCCGGTGAAATTCGGGTCCAGCGGCGCATCGTGCAGGTCGCGCTTGTGGTTGTAGCGACCGGCAGCGTTGGCTTGCCAGATCTCCACGAGGATGCCCGGCACCGGCAGGCCGTTCTCGTCCAGCACACGCCCGTGAATGATGATGCGCTCGCCCTGGGGCTCGCCTTCATGCTGGGCGGTGAGGTCGTTGTCCTTGGCATCGATGCGCTCGGCACCGATGGTCGGGCCGGTGATTTCCGACAACGAATGGGGCAGGAACACCAACGGCTGGGACGGCGAACGCAGGTTCGTCGACTGGTAGGCCGGGTGCAGGTAATCAGGTTGAGTGCCCGCTTGCGGGCGCCGGTAACCGGGCTTGTCACTCATGGAGCAATCCTCTCTTGTTAGATGCGTTCAATCGCCAGGGCCAGGCCTTGGCCGACTCCAACACACATAGTCGCCAGGCCTTTGCGGCCGCCGGTTTTTTCCAGCTGATGCAGGGCGGTCAGTACCAACCGCGCACCGCTCATGCCCAGGGGATGGCCCAGGGCGATGGCGCCGCCGTTGGGGTTGACCTGCGGCGCATCGTCGGCGAGGCCCAGCTCGCGCAGCACCGCCAGGCCTTGGCTGGCGAACGCTTCGTTGAGCTCGATCACGTCAAAATCGGTGATCGCCAGCCCCAGGCGCTCCACCAGCTTGCGCACCGCCGGCACCGGGCCGATGCCCATCACACGCGGGGCGACGCCGGCACTGGCCATGCCCAGCACTCGGGCGCGGGCGGTGAGACCGTGTTTTTTCACCGCCTCGCCAGAGGCCAGGATCAGCGCGGCAGCGCCATCGTTGACCCCCGAGGCATTGCCGGCGGTCACGGTTTTGTCCGGGCCATTCACCGGTTTGAGTTTGGCCAGCGCCTCCAGGGTGGTGTCCCTGGGATGCTCGTCGTGCTCCACCAGGGTTTCGCCTTTTTTATGGGCGACCCGCACCGGTACGATTTCTTCGGCGAAGAAGCCGGCAGCTTGCGCGGCGGCGGTACGCTGCTGGCTGCGCAGGGCGAACGCGTCCTGGTCGGCGCGGGAAATGTGGTAGTCGTCGGCGACGTTATCGGCGGTCTGCGGCATCGCATCCACGCCGTACTGGGCCTTCATCAACGGGTTGATAAAGCGCCAGCCAATGGTGGTGTCTTCCAGTTTCATGCTGCGCGAAAACGCCGCATCGGCCTTGCCCATCACGAACGGCGCGCGGGACATCGACTCGACGCCACCGGCAATCGCCAACTCCATCTCGCCGCTGGCAATCGCGCGAAAGGCCGTGCCGATGGCGTCCATGCCCGAGGCGCACAGGCGGTTGAGGGTCACGCCTGGGGTGCTTTCCGGCAGACCCGCCAACAGCAGCGCCATGCGTGCCACGTTACGGTTGTCTTCGCCGGCCTGGTTGGCGCAGCCGAGGAACACTTCATCAACGGCATTCCAGTCCACCGTCGGGTTGCGCTCCATCAGTGCCTTGATCGGCAAGGCCGCCAGGTCATCGGCACGCACCGTGGACAGGCCACCGCCGAAGCGGCCGATGGGGGTTCGGATAGCGTCACAGATAAAGACATCACGCATCAGGCTTCTCCTGGCGCTTGGCCATGGGCGGCTGCGGTGCGGGCTTCAAGGTCACGCAACGCGCTCAGTTCAACCTCGGTCGGCTCGGCGGTGGTCTCGACCTGCTCGGCAAACCGAATGGCCCAGCCGGTCGCCGCTGTCACCTGCTCACGGGTCACGCCCGGGTGCAACGCGGTGACCACGAACTCATGGGTGCCCTCCTCCGGCTCCATGATGCACAGGTCGGTAATGATGCCGACGGGACCGGCGCCCGGCAGGCCCAGGCGTTTACGCGAATCGCCACCTTCGCCGTGGCCGACCGAGGTAATGAAATCCAGCTTGTCGACAAACGAGCGGGACGACTGTTTAAGGATGATCAACACGCTCTTGGCGGAACCGGCGATCTCCGGCGCGCCGCCGGCCCCCGGCAAACGCACCTTGGGCTGGTGATAATCGCCGACCACGGTGGTGTTGATATTGCCGAAACGGTCAACCTGAGCCGCGCCAAGAAAGCCCACGTCGATGCGCCCGCCTTGCAGCCAGTAGCGGAAGATCTCACCGGTAGGCACCACCGTATCGGCGGTTTCCGCCAGTTCACCGTCGCCGATGGACAGCGGCAGCACCGATGGCTTGGCGCCAATCGGGCCGGACTCGTAGATCAGCACCACGTCGGGCGACGAGGTCAGGCGCGCGAGGTTGGCCGCCTTGGACGGCAGGCCGATGCCGACAAAGCACACCGAGCCGTTCTTGAGGCGACGCGCGGCGGCGACGGTCATCATTTCATTGGTGGAGTAAGCCATCACTTGGCCTCCTGCGCAGCAGCCAGCTTGGCCTGGAATTCACGGAAGTCGGCGGTGCCGTGTATGTATTCGTCGATCCAGGCGGTAAAGGTCCCACGGTCGCGGGCAATCGGGTCCCACGCCTGGTAGAAACGGTTGTCCCGCTCGTTGTAGCCGTGGGCGTAGGACGGATGCGCGCCACCGGGCACGTGGCACACAGCGGTCAGGGCCCAGGTCGGCAATACGCAGCTATTCATCGGCGCGTTCAGGTCATCGACGATTTCCTCGACGGTGACGATGCAGCGCTTGGCCGCCAGGGCCGCTTCCTTCTGCACGCCGAGAATGCCCCAGAGCAGCACGTTGCCCTTGCGGTCGGCCTTCTGCGCATGGATCACCGTGACATCCGGGCGTACCGACGGCACCGCCGCCAGCACCTCGCCGGTGAATGGGCAGGTGACGGTCTTGATCAGCGGGTTGACCTTGGGCAAGTCGGAACCGGCGTAGGCACGCAACACCGCAAACGGCAGGCCGGAGGCGCCGGCGACGTAGGCATTGGCCAGGTCGGCATGGCTGTGTTCTTCGATCTCCAATGGCTGCGGCCAGTGTTTTTCCACGGCGTCGCGCAGGCGATGCAGGGAACCCACACCAGGGTTGCCGCCCCAGGAGAAAATCAACTTGCGCGCACAGCCGGCACCGATCAACTGGTCGTAGATCAGGTCAGGCGTCATACGCACCAGCGTCAGGTCTTTCTTGCCCTGACGAATGATTTCATGACCTGCGGCCGTAGGGATCAGGTGAGTAAAGCCTTCGAGCGCGACGGTATCGCCGTCGCTCACGAAGCGCTTGACTGCATCACGCAGGGTAAGAATTTCAGCCATGGGGTTGGGCTCCCGGTGTTGATCGAAAAAGGCGCTGAGGTGGCGCCGAAGTGCTTGAAGATTAAGCCGGGGAAATGGGTGGAACAATCCGATAATCGACTCAGTGTTCGGTTATCGAACGAATTGTTGCCTACCTAATCTCCTCAACGAACACGATTCAATGTGGGAGGGGGCTTGCCCCCGATAGCGATATATCAGTCAGGAATTAGTCAACTGACCCACCGCTATCGGGAGCAAGCCCCCTCCCACAGTTAACCGTGCCAGACGTCAGGTCGCGTCGGCATGGCTGACCATGCCTTTGATCACCACGGCAGCGGTGGCCAGCGCTGCCGGAATCACCAGTGCTGTCAGCACTTGTTCAAAGTTCCAGCCCAGGCCCAGCAAGGTAGCGCCCATCCACGCCCCCAGAATCGCACCGAAACGGCCAATACCGAGCATCCACGACACGCCGGTGGCGCGGCCCTGAGTGGGGTAGAAACGCGCCGCCAGGGAGGGCATCGCCGATTGCGCACCGTTGACGCACATCCCGGCAATCAGCACCAGGGTGGCCAGTAAGGTGATATTGCCCAGGCTCTGCCCTACCGCGTAGGCAAACACCCCGGCCAGCAGATAGAAGGTGCCGATCACCTTGTGCGGGTTGAACCGGTCCATCGCCCAGCCCACGCCCACTGCGCTCAATACGCCGCCAAACTGGAACAACGCGCCGATGAACGCGGCCTGTTCCATGCTGGCGCCACTGTCGCGCATCAGAGTTGGCAGCCAACTGGTGAGCAGATAAACGATCACCAGGCCCATGAAGTAGGTAAGCCACAGCAACAACGTGCCGGCGCTGTAGGTGCCAGAGAAAATCACCGCGAGCACGTTGCGTGTCTTGACGGTCTTCTGCTCCGGCACGCTGAAGGCGCTAGCCTGGGCAACGATAGCGGGCTCAATGGGAGACAGGGCCTTGCGCACCTTGTCGGTGCCACGGTTGCGCACCACCAGGTAACGCGCCGATTCCGGCAACCACACCAACAGCACGGCGGCCAGGATCAACGGCAGGATGCCGCCGATCAGCAACAGGCTGTGCCAGCCGAACGCCGGGATCAACTTGGCCGAGATAAACCCGCCACCGGCCATGCCCAGGTTGAAGCCGCAGAACATGCTGGTCACCAGCAGCGACTTGTGCCGCTCGGGCGTGTATTCAGAAAGCAGCGTGGTGGCGTTGGGCATGCCGGCGCCCAGGCCCAGGCCCGTCAGGAAACGCAACACCAGCAGTTGGTCGACATTGCTGCTGTAGGCCGATGCCAGGCTGAAGGCGCCAAACACCAGCACTGCGCCCACCAGCACGCCTTTGCGCCCGAAGCGGTCGGCCAGCGGGCCGGAACCCAGCGCGCCGAACACCATGCCGATCAACGCGGCGCTCATCACCGGGCCGAGGCTGGCGCGGTCGATGCCCCAGTCCTGGGACAGCGCGGGCGCGATAAAGCCCATGGCGGCGGTGTCGAGGCCGTCGAGAAAGACAATCAGGAAACACAGGATCACCACACGCCATTGATAACGCGACAACGGCTGGGCGTTGATGAAGGACTGCACGTCCAAGGTGGTACCGACAGAGGGCTGATTCATTATTTTTATTCCACACCGATGGCGGGTCAGCGACCGGGGTCGCCGTTATTATTGGAGCGCTTGGGAGCGCTGCCGCACATTAATGAGCCAGGGGAAACAGCGTCAATCGATCAAGCCGGGATCTGTGCGGTCACCGAACACTTAGGCAAACAGTTGCGTACTCAGCTCGCGACTGGCGCTGAGCATGCTCGGCAGGAAGCGCTGCTCCAGCTCGCTGCGGCTGACCCGCCCGGCATGGGTACTCACATTGAGCGCGGCCAACACCTGGCCGGACGCGTCGTACACCGGTACGGCGATGGAGCGCAGGCCCTGCTCCAGTTCCTGATCGACGATGCACCAACCCTGCTGACGAACCTGTTGCAGGCATTCGAACAAAGCCTCGGGCGTGGTCAAGGTGCGACTGGTCTTGGTTTGCAGGTCGGCGTGGTCGAGATAATCCTGCAGCGAGGCATCGTCCAGGGCGGCCAGCAGGATACGGCCCATGGAGGTGCAGTACGCCGGCAAGCGGCCGCCCACGGAAAGGTCCACGGAAATCAGGCGCTGAGTGGTGGCGGAACGGGCGATGTACAGAATGTCGTCGCCTTCGAGGGTCGCCATGTTGCAGGCTTCGTGAAGCTGTTCGCTCATGCGGTCCAGATAAGGCTGGGCCGACACGGCCAAAGGCGTCGATGACAGATACGCATGGCCAAGCGTCAGCACCTTGGGCAGCAACGAGTAGGTACGGCCATCGGTGGTGGCGTAACCGAGCTTGATCAAGGTGTGCAGGCAACGGCGCACGGCGGCGCGGGGGATTTCGGTGCGGTGGCTGATCTGGGCGATGGTCAGGTGACGCTTGCGCTCCTGAAACGCCTGCACCACGGCCAGGCCACGGGCCAGGGAGGTCATGAAGTCCGGATCACCCGTGAAGGCCTGGATGCGCTTGGCGGGTGAGGCCACGATCGGCGGCGCCACGGACGCGAAAGAATTGCGCAATTGATCGTTCATTGCAGGGATCCTTTTTCTTGTTTTCAACCACAGAAGGGCTGGCTGTCATTTCTAGCCGCGCCAGTAGAGATGTACAAGACGGGGCCGGCAACATTGGGCGATTATCGGACGATCATTCGATTATCGCAATTTTCAGTGGCCAAGCCTGTTTCAAAGCCTTGTGGAAGAAAAACCAGATGACCATGGACAGATATGTTCAGCCAACACTTACGTTGTGATGTAACAAAACCCGCATATGAAGTTGATGCTTTTAACTTTATGCCGATAGCGTTATTCACATGCATCGCTATAATGCAGCCTGTGCAGAGGTCAGCCCAATTTACCTGTTGGGATCAGAGCTCGCCCGGCGCCGCATACTCGAGCGCAGGGTCGATTAAAGTATCGGATTGAAAAAGCGACCTCGGGTCCCCACTTCAAACTTGAACAGTCCGTCTGTTCAAGTTCGTACACCCCAAGGCGGCCTTTTGGCATGACGTTGCACTTTTATTAAACTCAATTCAATTAGGTATAACTGTGACGAAAGATGAACTGCGCGCGGAACTTGAGCGCCAGGAGCAACGTTACAAGGATGTTTACGGCGGGGAAGTCACCACCTACGCCGCCCAGCCTGAGCCGGAACGTAAGCCATGGCGCAAGCGCGCCAGCCTGCTGGACCAGGCATTCGCTCAGGAAATCCAGAAAATCGAGCAGGAACTCAAGACCGAAGAGCCCTGAGTGCTCTTTGGGTTGGTCCCAGGGTTTTGCTGCCTCGGCCGGCCCGCCACCGGACGAGGGCAGCACGCATTAGCCGCCGCTGGTCGGCGCCCTACTGCCGCCAACGAATTTTCATACAAATGTTTCACACATGACGTTTTCGTGACGAAACCGCGTCTTTTCGCGCCCTGGCGTTAAAAATCAAAGACTTGCCAAAGCCCCGAAAACCCTGGGATACGCCCGTTTCCAGCGGTTTTTTTCCAAGTAGATTGTTACCGATGAGCAGCTAATGCATCGATTACTGAGGTTTTCTGGCATAATCGCGCCCCCTTACGACCGGGTCAGAAAACCTTCATGATCGATTTATTCAGCGGACTGGATGCTTGGGTTCTAGTGAGCCTGTTGCTCGCCCTGGCCTTTGTCCTCGCCTTCGAGTTCATCAATGGCTTTCATGACACCGCTAACGCGGTGGCCACAGTCATCTATACCAAAGCGATGCCGCCACACCTGGCGGTGTTCTTCTCCGGGGTGTTCAATTTCCTCGGCGTGCTGCTCGGTGGTGTGGGTGTCGCCTACGCCATCGTGCATTTGCTGCCGGTGGAGTTGCTGATCAATGTGAACACCGGCCATGGTCTGGCGATGGTCTTCTCGTTGTTGGCGGCGGCAATCACCTGGAACCTGGGCACCTGGTACTTCGGGATCCCGGCCTCCAGCTCCCACACCCTGATCGGCTCGATCCTCGGCGTGGGCCTGGCCAACGCCCTGATCAACGATATTCCCCTGGCTGACGGTGTGAACTGGCAGAAAGCGATCGATATCGGTGCGTCCCTGGTGTTCTCGCCGATGGCCGGTTTCCTGGTCGCAGCCCTGGTGCTGATCGGCCTGAAGTGGTGGCGCCCGCTGTCGAAGATGCACAAGACCCCGGACCAACGCCGCAAGCTTGATGACAAGAAGCACCCGCCGTTCTGGAACCGCCTGGTCCTGGTGATTTCCGCCATGGCCGTGAGCTTCGTGCACGGCTCCAACGATGGGCAGAAAGGTATCGGCCTGATCATGCTGGTACTGATCGGTATCGTGCCGGCGCAGTTCGTGCTCGACCTGGGCAGCACCACCTACCAGATCGAACGGACCCGCGATGCCACTGTGCATCTGAGCCAGTTCTACCAGCGCAACAACGCCACCCTCGGCGAGTTCCTGGCACTGGGCAAAAGCGTGAAGGACGACCTGCCGGGCAAGTTCCAGTGCAACCCGCAGCAGACCGAGCCGACCATCAACGCGCTCGTTGACACGCTCAAAGGTGTGTCCGACTACCACTCGTTGAATGCCGACCAGCGCATTGAAGTGCGTCGCTACCTGCTCTGCCTGGACGATACCGCGAAGAAAGTCGGCAAGCTGCCTGGCCTGGATGCGCGTGAGAAGTCCGACCTCGACAAGCTGCGCAAAGACCTGACCGCCACGACCGAATACGCGCCGTTCTGGGTGATCCTCGCGGTCGCACTGGCCCTGGGCCTGGGCACCATGGTGGGCTGGAAACGCGTGGTACTGACCATCGGTGAGAAGATCGGCAAGCAAGGCATGACCTATGCCCAGGGCATGTCGGCGCAGATCACCACCGCCACCATGATCGGCTTTGCCAATATCTTCGCCCTGCCGGTGTCCACCACCCACGTGTTGTCTTCTGGCGTGGCCGGTACCATGGTCGCCAACAAAAGCGGCCTGCAAGGCGGCACGGTCAAGACCATCCTGATGGCGTGGGTGCTGACCCTGCCGGCAACCGTAGGCCTCTCGGCCGGGTTGTTCTGGCTGGCGTCCAAGGCGCTGGGCAGCTGATAGCGGCCTGCAATGAACAAGGTGCGATTCGCGAGAATCGCACCTTTTTTTATGGCCCTGATGATCGTTCCCACGCTCTGCGTGGGAATGCGCCCCGTGACGCTCCGCGTCACCCATGCGCAGGCCTCAACAGCGGGACGCGGAGCGTCCGAGGCGGCATTCCCACGCAGAGCGTGGGAACGATCGGCCAAAAAAAAAGGCGACCGAAGTCGCCCAAAATGCCTTGCGTGCCCTGTAACCCGGAAAGACTTATGGTTTTTTACGCTTGTGTGCGTCTTTCCAGATAAAAATGCCAAACCCTACAAAAAACAGCACCATGAGGCTTACGGTCAGCACTCCGGCAAATACCACATTATCGATAAACATGACCGGCCTCCTGCACTTGCCCTGTTGCGATAGGGCTAAGTTAATCGAGAAGGCGGATTGGAAAATTGACGGGGATCAATGTCGCCCTCGACGGGGCGTAAAGAAAGGCAATAACTGACCTGCATCAATGGAGGCCAGTTGATTCAACGTTTTTTCGGCTTGTTCTTCGATTTCTTCTTGGCCTTACCCAGGGGCATGGCCTGTTCAAACGCCTGGCGCACTTCATTCAGGCGTTTGTCATTGAGATCATGCACACGCTTGGCGCGCTCGGCATTCAGGTCGATCAGCTTGTCATCATCACTCATGGCTTGGCTTACGTTATGGCGGGAATGTCGCAATAATGCGGCCTCCTCCGCTCGACCGCAAATCAGCCGGCGATCAAACCTCGATATCCACCCACAGGCCCTGGCGCGGCGCGTCTTCAATCAGCGGCGCCACGGGGACAGTGTTGTCGGCGTTGAGCAGATCGCCGGGGATCGGCAGGTGCTGCTCGGGGTCCTCGCTGGCTTCACGCTGACGCTTTTGCTGCTCTTGCTGACGGCGCTGTTCTTCGCGCAGCAAAAAGGTCGATTGCTCGGCATCGCCTTTTTTCAGGTCGATGGTGCTCTCGTTGGAGCCTTGTTGAACCGGCACCACGGGCGGGATATCCGGCTTCTGGCGTACCGGATCGAGTTGTGACGTGACCGGCACAACGCTGACGGGCAGCATGGGTGGCAACATAATCTTGATTCTCCTGGTCAACAGGCTGTCGGCGCGCCCAAGGGCGACTTGAACATTCGCTGGCCAAGCTGTGACCGAGTCGACACTTATGAGTGCCCGCCGCCCGTCGATTCGGCCTGCGGGCCTGGGCGCCAACGCAGTAGTTTTTGTCAGAGTACTTTTTGTCAGAGTCCTTTTTGTCGGAGTCCTTGGGCGTGAGGCCTTGTTCCGTTAAGATAGTCGGCTTTTTCACGGCGGGAGTCAGGCAGCATGGCGCAGCAGTATCAACCGGGGCAACGCTGGATTAGTGACAGCGAAGCAGAGCTGGGGTTAGGCACCGTTCTGGCACAGGACGGCCGCTTGTTGACCGTGCTCTATCCGGCCACTGGCGACACCCGCCAGTATGCGCTACGGAATGCGCCCCTCACCCGCGTGAGGTTTTCGCCGGGCGACAGCATCACCCATTTCGAAGGCTGGAAGATGACCGTGCAGGAAGTCGACGACGTCGACGGCCTGCTGGTTTACCACGGCCTCAACGGGCAGAACGAACAGGTCACCCTGCCGGAAACCCAACTGTCCAACTTCATCCAGTTCCGCCTCGCCAGCGACCGCCTGTTCGCCGGGCAGATCGACCCGCTGGCCTGGTTCTCGCTGCGCTACCACACACTGGAACACACCAGTCGCCAATTGCAGTCCGCACTGTGGGGCCTGGGCGGCGTGCGTGCGCAACCGATTGCCCACCAACTGCACATCGCCCGTGAAGTCGCTGACCGTATCGCGCCACGGGTATTGCTGGCCGACGAAGTGGGCCTGGGCAAGACCATCGAAGCCGGCCTGGTGATCCATCGCCAGCTGCTGTCGGGCCGCGCCAGCCGCGTGCTGATCCTGGTCCCGGAAAACCTGCAGCACCAGTGGCTGGTGGAAATGCGCCGGCGCTTCAACCTGCAGGTTGCGCTGTTCGACGAAGAGCGCTTTATCGAAAGCGATGCCACCAACCCGTTCGAAGACACTCAGCTGGCGCTGGTCGCCCTTGAATGGCTGGTGGATGACGAGAAAGCCCAGGACGCGCTGTTTGCCGCGGGTTGGGACCTGCTGGTGGTCGACGAAGCCCACCACCTGGTGTGGCACGAAGAAAAAGCCAGCGCCGAGTACTCGCTGGTCGAGCAACTCGCCGAAGTGATTCCCGGCGTGCTGCTGCTCACCGCTACGCCGGAACAACTGGGCCAGGACAGCCACTTCGCGCGCCTGCGCCTGCTGGACCCGAACCGTTTCCACGACCTGCACGCCTTCCGCGCCGAAAGCGAGAACTACCGCCCGGTGGCCGAAGCCGTGCAGGAGCTGCTGGACAAGGGCCGCTTGTCGCCCGCCGCGCACAAAACCATCCAGGGCTTCCTCGGCAATGAAGGCGAAGCCTTGCTTACCGCCGTCAATGATGGCGACAGCGAGGCCAGCGCGCGCCTGGTGCGTGAACTGCTCGACCGCCACGGCACCGGCCGCGTGCTGTTTCGCAACACCCGCGCCGCCGTACAGGGGTTCCCCGAGCGGAAACTGCACGCTTACCCGCTGCCGAACCCAGACGAATACATGGAGTTGCCCCTGGGCGAACATGCCGAGCTGTATCCGGAGGTCAGCTTCCAGTCGCAGCCGGACATCGAGGAAGACAACCGCTGGTGGCGCTTCGACCCGCGCGTGGAGTGGCTGATCGACCAGCTGAAAATGCTCAAGCGCACCAAGGTCCTGGTGATCTGCGCCCACGCCGAAACCGCCATGGACCTGGAAGACGCGCTGCGCGTACGTTCCGGCATTCCGGCCACGGTGTTCCACGAAGGCATGAATATCCTTGAGCGCGACCGCGCCGCGGCCTACTTCGCGGATGAAGAGTTCGGCGCCCAGGTGCTGATCTGTTCGGAAATCGGCAGTGAAGGCCGTAACTTCCAGTTCTCCCACCACTTGGTGCTGTTCGACCTGCCGTCGCACCCCGACCTGCTGGAACAGCGCATCGGCCGTCTGGACCGGATCGGCCAGAAACACGTGATCGAACTGCACGTGCCGTACCTGGAAACCAGCCCGCAAGAGCGCCTGTTCCAGTGGTACCACGAAGCGCTGAACGCATTCCTCAACACCTGCCCGACCGGCAACGCCTTGCAGCATCAGTTCGGCCCGCGCCTGCTGCCACTGCTGGAAAACGCCGACGACGGCGAATGGCAGGCCCTGATCGACGAAGCCCGTACCGAGCGCGAGCGTCTGGAGCAGGAACTGCACACCGGTCGTGACCGCTTGCTGGAGCTCAACTCCGGCGGTGCCGGTGAAGGCGATGCGCTGGTCGAAGACATCCTCGAGCAAGACGACCAGTTCGCCCTGCCGATCTATATGGAAACCCTGTTCGACGCCTTCGGCATCGACAGCGAAGACCATTCGGAAAACGCACTGATCCTCAAGCCCAGCGAAAAAATGCTCGACGCCAGCTTCCCCCTGGGCGACGACGAAGGCGTGACCATCACCTACGACCGTAACCAGGCGCTGTCCCGTGAAGACATGCAGTTCATCACCTGGGAACACCCGATGGTGCAAGGCGGCATGGACTTGGTGCTGTCCGGTTCCATGGGCAACACCGCCGTGGCGCTGATCAAGAACAAGGCGCTCAAGCCGGGCACCGTATTGCTCGAACTGCTGTATGTCAGCGAAGTGGTTGCCCCGCGCTCGCTGCAACTGGGTCGCTACCTGCCACCGGCAGCGCTGCGCTGCCTGCTGGATGCCAACGGCAATGACCTGTCCGGCCGCGTGTCGTTCGTGACCTTGAACGAGCAGTTGGAAAGCGTGCCCCGGGCCAGCGCCAACAAATTCGTGCAGGCCCAGCGCGACCAATTGACGCCGCGCATCAATGCCGGCGAAGAGAAAATCGCCCCGCGTCACGCCGAACGTGTGGCCGAGGCCAAGCGTCGCCTGGCGGCAGACACCGACGAAGAACTGGCGCGCTTGACCGCGCTGCAAGCGGTCAACCCGACCGTACGCGACAGCGAGCTGGTCGCCCTGCGCAACCAGCGCGAGCAAGGCCTGGCCATGCTCGACAAGGCGGCGTTGCGACTGGAAGCGATTCGGGTGTTGGTCGCGGGTTGAGTACCGCCCTGCCCTGGTGAATAGAGGCCCGCGCAATGCGGGCCTTTTTTTCACTGGCAAATGGCTGTGGCTGTGAGGGCCTCATCGGGGGCAAGCCCCCTCCCACAGTTGACCGAGTTGTCATGTCGACCACTGATCAATGTGGGAGGGGGCTTGCCCCCGATGGAGTCAGCGCGGTTTCAAGCCGTCGCTGCCGCAGCCGGCACCTCAACAGCCACCAACCCCTCTTTCATCCGCTTGGCATCGCGCACAAAACTGCGCGACGCCTGGAACAGAAACAGCATGGTCAGGAACAACGCCACCGGAATCAGGTACATGGCGTCGTGCAAACCTACAGCCTTGTAGGCCTCGGTCATCTGCTCGGCTCCCGCCGCATACATCGCCGCATGCGCAAAGTGGTCAGACAGCCCGCCCACCACAATCGGCCCCATGCCCCCGCCCAGCAGATACAAGCCGGCAAAGAACAACGCCATCGCCGTGGCCCGCAGGCGCGGTTCAACCACGTCCTGGATTGCTGTGTACACGCAGGTATAAAAGTTATAGGCAAACAACCAGCCCACACTGAACAGCGCGACGAACACGCCGATCTCGATCCGTCCGGCATGCAATGCCCAGGCGGTGGTGAGCGTGGAGATGATCAGACTGCACGCGGCAAACAGCAGCCGGCCATTGGCGACCCGCTGGTGGATCTTGTCGGCAATCCAGCCGCCCAGGGTCAGGCCCACCAGGCCGGTCACACCGACGATGACACCGGTGGCCACCGCTGCGTCCTGCAACGGCATCAGGAAGTAACGCTGCAGCATCGGCACCAGGAACGAGTTGCACGCATAGGTGGCGAAGTTGAAGCACAGCCCGGCCAGCACCAGCCACAGGAAGGTCGGCACCGCGAGTACGCGGCGGATCGGGCGGTCGACGCGTTCCTGGGGCACTTGCACCGTTTCCGCTGCGCCGCGTTTGGGCTCCTTGATGTAGAACATGAATACCGCGAGGATCAGCCCCGGTACGGCGGCAATAAAGAACGGCGCACGCCAGCTGTCGAACGCCTTGACCATCCAGCCGATGGTGAAGAACGCCAGCAGCAAGCCCAACGGCAGGCCCAGCATGAAAATGCCCATGGCGCGCGCGCGGCGGTGGGCGGGAAACAGATCGCCAATCAATGAATTGGCGGCGGGGGCATAGCTGGCCTCCCCGATGCCAATGCCCATGCGCACCACTAGGAAACTCCAGAAACTGCCGGCCAGGCCATTGAGCGCAGTCAGCCCGCTCCAGGCAAACAAGCCCCAGCCCATCAATTTGCTGCGCGAGCCGGTGTCGGCCAGGCGCCCCAGCGGCAGCCCGGCGATGGCATAGACGATGGTGAAAGAGGTACCGATGATGCCGAGCTGAAAGTCGCTCAGGTGCCATTCCATGCGGATCGGCTCGATGATGATCGCGGGAATGGTCCGGTCGAAGAAGTTGAACAGGTTGGCGAGGAACAGCAGGAACAGAATGCGCCAGGCATTCGCCGCTTGGGTCGAGTTCTGCATGGGTCCGTCTCTTTTATTGTTATGAGAGCTGCGATGCCCACTGCATCCTGCTCAGGTATCTGCAACATAGTCAGACTGGCGGCGCTTGTCTGTAATGATTCGTAAAGCTGATAGGACGTGATTTCACCCGACATTACGGGGCTTTCCCTACAAAAAATATATGTGTGCGCCCCCCTTCCCAACGGCCAGCGCCCGGATAGAATGGCGAGCCTTCCCGCAGTCCCCCTTACCTATTCTTAATCGATGACGCCCATGTCCGAAGCCAGTCCGTGTCTGAATTGCGGTGCCTGCTGTTCATACTTTCGTGTGTCTTTCTTCTGGGGCGAGTGCGCCTCATCGGGCGGCACCGTGCCCGATGACCTGGTGGTGCAGATCAACCCCACCCGCGTGGCGATGATCGGCACCGACCAGAAGCCCGCACGCTGCTGCAGCCTCGAGGGTGAAGTGGGCAAAGGCACGCGCTGTTCGATTTATGAACAGCGCTCAAGCCCCTGCCGCGAGTTCGACGCCTCCTGGAGCCAGGGCGTGCACAACGCCGATTGCGATGCTGCCCGTGCTGCCTTCGGCCTGGCGCCGCTCGAAGAGCCGCTTTTTGCGCTGGATTTGCCCATCAGCGCTTAGCATCAAACGCTATGGCTGGCATGCAAAAAGAGTTGAATCAAAGTGCCATTATTCCTGGCAAATCCCGCGAGGCTTCTATACTCGACCTCATAGGTCATCGCCTGAGGCAATGACGCGACACTATGACGGGACACGCTATGGAATGGCTGGGACTGCACTTTTTCACCGACCTTCCAGACAACGGGCACTTATTACTCAATTGCAGTCATAACCCCTTTCTGGTGCTGCTGGCGTACCTGGTCGCCTGCGCGGCCGGCTTTGGCACGCTGGACATGGCCGAGCGCGTCGGTCATGTCGAAGACCCCACCGCCCGCCGTCGCTGGTGTTGGTTGGGCGCCGGTTGCCTGGCGGGCGGTATCTGGTCGACCCACTTCATCAGCATGCTGGCCTTCCAAGCCCCCGTCGCCATTCATTACGAATTGCTCATGACCTTCGCCTCGTTGGTGATTGCCCTGATCGCTTCGCTGTTCGCCATGCAAACCCTCGGTCATGCGCACCTGCGGCTCCATCAGTACCTGCTGGCCTCGGTGTGGATGGGGCTGGGTATCGCGCTGATGCACTACGTCGGCATGTCAGCCATGCGCTCCCAGGCCCAGGCCTACTTCGACTCCGGGCTGCTCATGGCCTCGGTCGCGATTGCCATCGGCGCAAGCCTGGCAGCGTTGTTGTTGTCGAGCTACCTGCGCGACGGTACCGGCGTGTTTCATCAATTGCTCAAATACGCCGCCAGCCTGGTGCTGGGCGCCGGCATCCTGTGCATGCATTTCACCGGCATGGAGGCCATGCAAATGCTGATACCGGACGGCGCGGATCTGTCGTTGCCCGTCAATAACAATCCGCTGCAACTGAGCCTGTCGGTGGCGACGATCACCTTGCTGGTTGTCGGCAGCAGCATCAGCGCAGCGTTGGCCGACAAAAAGCTGCAGCATAAGGAACGCGATTTGCGCCGGGTCAACGCACTGCTCAGCGAGCTGGACCAGGCCCGTGCCTCGCTGCAACAGGCGGCCCATTACGACGCGCTGACCAGCTTGCTCAACCGGCGTGGCTTCAATCAGATCTTCGCGGAAAAGGTCGCGGAAAAAACCGCGACCCGCGGCATGATGGCGGTGATCTTCCTCGACATCGATCATTTCAAGCGCATCAACGACAGCCTTGGGCATGATGCCGGTGACCAATTGCTCTCCGTGCTGGCCAGCCATATCAAAGGCTCGGTACGCAGCCATGCCGACGTGGTCGCGCGTTTTGGCGGGGATGAATTCTGCATTCTGATCAATATCCATCATCGCGACGAAGCGCGGCACCTGGCCCAGCGCATCATGCAAAAAATGAAGGAACCCATCGAGTTGGCAGGCCGGCGCATGGTCATGACTACCAGCATCGGTATCAGCCTGTTTCCCGACGATGGCCAAACCTGTGAAGAACTGCTGAAAACCGCCGACCTGGCGCTTTACCAGTCCAAGGATGCTGGGCGCAATAGCTTGCACTTCTTCAGTTCCAACCTGAAAACCCGCGCTTTCCTTGAGTTGCAACTTGAAGAGCAACTGCGCGCGGCCCTGCGCGGGCGCAATGAGTTGGTGCTGTTTTATCAGCCGATCTTCGACATGAAGCTCGGCAAGGTCACGCGCCTGGAGGCACTGGTGCGCTGGCAGCACCCACAATATGGGTTGCTGGCGCCGGACCGGTTTATCGGGATTGCCGAGAATAACGGCTTGATTGCCGAACTGGACCACTGGGTATTGCGCCAGGCTTGTCATGACTTGAGCCTGTTGTCTGATCGCGGCTATAGCGAGTTGACCATGGCCGTGAATTGCTCGGCCCTGAACCTGGCCCGTGATGAACTGGCGGATGAAATCGAAGCGGCCCTGCGCTTTGCCGGCATTGCCGCCAATCGCCTGGAGCTGGAAGTCACCGAAAACGCATTGATGGGCAATATCAGCAGCACCCTGGCCCTGTTGCGGCAAATCCGCGCCTTGGGCGTATCCCTGGCGATCGATGACTTCGGCACCGGCTATTCATCCCTGGCCTACCTCAAGCGCCTGCCGCTCAACACCTTGAAGATCGACCGGTCGTTTATCCAGGACATACCCAGGTCCACCGCCGACAGCGAAATCGTCCAGGCCATCATTGCCATGGCTCATACGCTGCACTTGGAGGTGGTGACCGAAGGGGTGGAAACCCAGGCGCAATTCGAGCTGTTGCAGCAGCATGGCTGCGATTTCATTCAGGGTTATCTGCTGAGCCCGGCGGTGGCCTTCAGCGACATCATTGGCGTCATGCAAGGCATGCAGATACGCAACCCGCTCCACACATTCAGCGCAGACGGTAATAAAGACGCCCCGCCGCCAAAGGAACCTGCCCCGACGTGCATCAGCACGCCTTCAGTCGTCAGGCCCATCCGCTGACGTGGCAGGCTGCCAGTAGTCGGGCGCCAATACCTTGAAACAATTTCCCAGCCGTTACGCCAGCGCTCCAACTGTTCCCGTGACGTTAACGTCACCGTCACCTGTGACCTTTCTCTACGGCAACGTGCCATCACGGGGGAAGCGGTTACTCCGCTACACACTTGCGCAGGCGCGAGCCGTGCACCCATTTGGCTCAGTGGTTTCTTACGCTGCCCTTTCCTGGATCAAAATCCACGGCGAGACCACCACCGCCCACAGGCCGGGGTCACGCGTGACCAAGTCCACCGCCCGCGTCGCAGACACTTCGCCAAGACTCCCCGCAGCCAGCCAGGCAGCGACTTTGTCGCGATTGTCTTCGGCCATCGCTTCGGCCGCTTCGATCAAATCCACGCCGGCGTCGACCCACAATAGGGCACCCTTGGCAAAGAACGGTTCGAGCTCCTTCCAGGAAATTTCGGCGGTTTCACCGAGCAGCTTGGCATAGAGGGTGCTAGGTTCTTGCGTCATGGGAGTTCACCTGAGTAAAAAATCGGCGCAATCATAACGTCGTGTCTCAGTTGGAAAAACCCAGTAGCAAATAAGCTGGCGATTGAAAGTGTTGGAAAAGCCAAGGAATGCTCGGAAGGCTGGCATTACCCCGCCGCAATTCTGTCTTTTTCTTTCATTTAAGCGACACAACCCGGTTTTGCCCCCAGCAGCCAGCTTTCCAAGCGATCAACCGGCGCTCTACACTGTACCGGTACAGTTGCCAGGCATCGCCGGGGGATATCCGAGATATCTGATCCGGTTCTGCAGCTCACAAGGCCGCTAGAACTATAAAAAATACAACAGTAAGAGTGGAGCACTATGAATAAGGCTACTAAGCAGATTTCCAAACTGTTTGCCGCTATGGTCCTGGCTGGGGTTGCCGGCCATTCGTTCGCAGCCGACACCATCAAGATCGGCATCGCCGGCCCCAAGACCGGGCCCGTAACGCAATACGGCGACATGCAATTCATGGGTGCCAAGCAGGCCATCGCCGACATCAACGCCAAGGGCGGCGTAGATGGCAAAATGCTTGAAGCCAAGGAATACGACGACGCGTGCGATCCGAAGCAAGCCGTTGCCGTCGCCAACAAAGTGGTCAACGACGGCGTCAAGTTCGTGGTCGGTCACCTTTGCTCCAGCTCCACTCAGCCAGCCTCCGATATCTATGAAGACGAAGGCGTCATCATGATTACCCCGGCTGCCACCAGCCCCGAGATCACCGCCCGTGGCTACAAGCTGATCTTCCGCACCATCGGCCTGGACAGCGCCCAAGGCCCGGCGGCCGGCAACTACATCGCCGACCACGTGAAGCCGAAAATCGTTGCCGTACTTCACGACAAGCAGCAATACGGTGAAGGCATCGCCACCGCCGTCAAGCAGACCCTCGAGAAGAAAGGCACCAAGGTTGCCGTCTTCGAAGGCCTGAACGCCGGCGACAAGGACTTCTCCTCGATCATCCAGAAACTCAAGCAAGCCAACGTCGACTTCGTCTACTACGGCGGCTACCACCCTGAGCTGGGCCTGATCCTGCGCCAAGCCAAGGAAAAAGGCCTGAATGCCAAGTTCATGGGCCCAGAGGGCGTCGGCAACGACTCCATCTCGCAAATCGCCCAGGGCGCTTCCGAAGGCCTGCTGGTGACCCTGCCTAAATCCTTCGACACCGACCCGGCCAACAAGGCCATCGTTGAAGAGTTCGCCAAGAACAAGCAGGACCCAACCGGTCCGTTCGTGTTCCCGGCCTACTCGGCCATCGAAGTGATCGCCGGCGGTATCAAAGCCGCGAAGAGCGAAGACACCGCCAAGGTGGCCGAGGCCATTCACGCGGGTACCTTCAAGACCCCGACCGGCGAGCTGAGCTTCGACGCCAAGGGCGACCTGAAGGACTTCAAGTTCGTGGTCTACGAATGGCACTTCGGCAAACCAAAAACCGAAGTTTCCCCTCAGTAAGCCAGGCATTACTGGTCAACAAGCCCACTGTGAAAGCAGTGGGTTTTGTTTTACGAGGTTTATGGGCCATGTCACCCGCGATCCGGGCGCTGGCTCACCTGAAAATCTTAAAACCGTCACCAGCGGTTCGCTGGCAAACGCTTTGTGCAAATGTGCTCACAGAACACAGCGCAGGGCCGGAACATGACTCCACCAGTGAAATGCGTATCGGGTTTTTAGGAGCGCTGTAATGCCTGAGATCTATCATTTTTTCCAACAGCTGGTTAATGGCCTGACCATTGGCAGCACCTATGCCTTGATAGCCATTGGCTACACAATGGTTTACGGCATCATTGGAATGATCAACTTCGCCCATGGCGAGGTGTACATGATTGGTTCCTACGTGGCCTTCATCGCCCTTGCCGGGCTGGCCATGATGGGTATCCACTCCCTGCCGCTGTTGATGACCGCTGCGTTCCTGGCATCGATCGTCGTGACCAGTGCCTATGGCTACAGTATCGAGCGCGTTGCCTACCGCCCCTTGCGCGGCAGCAACCGGTTGATCCCGCTGATTTCCGCCATCGGCATGTCGATATTCCTGCAGAACACCGTATTGCTGTCCCAGGACTCCAAGGACAAGTCCATTCCCAACCTGATCCCGGGGAGCTTCTCCTTCGGCCCCGGTGGTGCGCAAGAAGTACTGATTTCCTACATGCAGATCCTGGTCTTTGTCGTCACCCTGGTGGCGATGCTCGGCCTCACACTGTTCATTTCCCGCTCTCGTCTGGGGCGCGCCTGCCGGGCCTGCGCCGAAGACATCAAGATGGCCAACCTGTTGGGCATCAACACCAATAACATCATCGCCCTGACCTTCGTGATCGGTGCCGCGCTGGCGGCGGTCGCGGCCGTATTGCTGAGCATGCAGTACGGCGTGATCAACCCCAACGCCGGTTTCCTGGTGGGCCTCAAGGCCTTTACCGCGGCGGTGCTGGGCGGTATCGGCAGTATTCCGGGCGCCATGCTCGGTGGGCTGGTGCTGGGTGTGGCCGAAGCCTTTGGCGCCGATATCTTCGGTGACCAGTACAAGGACGTCGTGGCGTTCGGCTTGTTGGTCCTGGTGTTGTTGTTCCGTCCGACCGGCATCCTGGGCCGTCCGGAGGTTGAGAAAGTATGAGCAGATATCTTAAATCGGCGTTTTTCAGCGCCTTGCTGGTGTGGGCCGTGGCCTTCCCGGTACTCGGCCTCAAGCTGAGCATTGTCGGCATCAACCTGGAAGTGCATGGCACAGGGCCCGTGACCCTGACCATCATCGCCCTGTGCTCGGTGCTGATGTTCCTGCGCGTGCTGTTCACCCAGCAGGTCGGCGCCCTGTTCAAGGGCAATCGTGCGCCGTTGGTGTCGCCCAAGGTCAGCCAATTCCTGACCCTGCCGCGCACCCAGCGCTACATCATCATCGGCCTGATCGTGGCCGCGTTGATCTGGCCGTTCTTCGGCTCGCGCGGTGCAGTCGACATCGCCACCCTGATCCTGATCTACGTGTTGCTGGGCCTGGGCCTGAACATCGTGGTGGGCCTGGCCGGCCTGCTCGACCTGGGTTATGTGGGCTTCTATGCGGTGGGTGCCTACACCTACGCGCTGCTGTCGCACTACCTGGGTTGGAGCTTCTGGGTCTGCCTGCCCCTCGCCGGCCTGATGGCGGCCACGTTCGGCTTCCTGCTGGGCTTCCCGGTGTTGCGTTTGCGCGGTGACTACCTGGCGATCGTGACCCTGGGCTTCGGTGAAATCATCCGTCTGTTCCTGCGTAACCTCACCGATATCACCGGCGGCCCCAACGGCATCAGCAGCATCCCCAAGCCGACGTTCTTCGGGCTGTCGTTCGACCGCACCGCCGCAGAGGGCATGCAGACTTTCCACGAGTACTTCGGAATTGCCTACAACCCGGTGAGCAAAGTGGTGTTCCTGTACCTGGTGGCGCTATTGCTGGCACTGGCGGCACTGTTCGTGATCAACCGCCTGCTGCGCATGCCGATTGGCCGCGCGTGGGAAGCGCTGCGCGAAGATGAAATCGCCTGCCGTGCACTGGGCATGAACCCGACAGTCATCAAACTTTCGGCCTTCACCCTTGGGGCAACCTTCGCCGGTTTCGCTGGCAGCTTCTTCGCCGCACGCCAAGGCCTGGTGACCCCGGAGTCGTTCACGTTCATCGAGTCGGCGATCATCCTCGCCATCGTGGTACTGGGTGGCATGGGCTCGCAGCTGGGTGTGATTCTGGCCGCGATCGTGATGATCCTACTGCCGGAAATGATGCGAGAGTTCAGCGAGTACCGCATGTTGATGTTCGGCGCCATGATGGTGCTGATGATGATCTGGCGCCCTCAAGGCCTGCTGCCCATGCAACGTCCACACATGGAGCTGCGCAAATGAGCCGCGAGATCCTGAAAGTCGAAAATCTGAGCATGCGCTTTGGCGGCTTGCTCGCGGTCAACGGCGTCGCCCTGACCGTCAAAGAGAAGCAGGTCGTCGCGCTGATCGGCCCCAATGGCGCCGGCAAAACCACGGTGTTCAACTGCCTCACCGGTTTCTACAAGCCGAGCGGCGGCAGTATCCTGCTGGACGGCCAGCCGATACAGGGCCTGGCCGGTCACGAGATCGCCCGCAAGGGCGTGGTGCGCACGTTCCAGAACGTGCGCTTGTTCAAGGACATGACAGCGGTCGAGAACCTGCTTATCGCCCAGCACCGTCACCTGAACACCAACTTCTTCGCAGGCCTGTTCAAGACCCCGGCGTTCCGCAAGAGCGAGCGCGAAGCCATGGAATACGCGGAGTATTGGCTGGACAAGGTCAATCTCACCGAGTTCGCCAACCGCCCGGCCGGCACCCTGGCCTATGGTCAGCAACGTCGCCTGGAAATCGCCCGCTGCATGATGACCCGCCCGCGGATCCTTATGCTCGACGAACCGGCGGCGGGCTTGAACCCCAAGGAAACCGAAGACCTCAAGGCGCTGATCGGCGTGTTGCGTGAGGAAAACAACGCCACCGTGCTGTTGATCGAACACGATATGAAACTGGTCATGAGCATTTCCGACCATATCGTGGTGATCAACCAGGGCACGCCGCTCGCCGACGGGACGCCGGAGCAGATCCGCGACAATCCCGAAGTGATCAAAGCCTATCTGGGGGAAGCGTAAAATGCTGCAATTCGAAAACGTTTCCACTTTCTACGGCAAGATCCAGGCTCTGCACAGCGTCAACGTGGAAGTGCGTCAGGGTGAGATCGTGACCCTGATCGGCGCCAACGGCGCTGGCAAGTCCACGTTGCTGATGACCCTGTGCGGCTCGCCCCAGGCCCACAGCGGCAGCATCCGCTACATGGGTGAAGAGCTGGTGGGCAAGCACTCCGCCGAAATCATGCGCAAGAGCATTGCGGTGGTACCGGAAGGCCGTCGCGTGTTTTCGCGCCTGACCGTGGAAGAGAACCTGGCCATGGGCGGGTTCTTTACCGACAAGGGCGATTACCAGGAACAGATGGACAAGGTGCTGCACCTGTTCCCTCGGCTCAAGGAGCGCTTCAGCCAGCGCGGCGGCACCATGTCCGGCGGCGAGCAGCAAATGCTCGCCATCGGGCGGGCATTGATGAGCAAACCCAAGCTGTTGCTGTTGGACGAGCCTTCCCTGGGCTTGGCACCGATCATCATCCAGCAGATCTTCGACATCATCGAGCAACTGCGCAAGGACGGGGTGACGGTGTTTTTGGTGGAGCAGAACGCCAACCAGGCGCTGAAAATCGCCGACCGGGCCTACGTGCTGGAAAACGGCCGGGTGGTGATGCAAGGCACTGGCGAGCAGTTGCTGACCGATCCTAAGGTGCGTGAGGCCTACCTGGGCGGTTAAAACGGTTGCTGGATGAACCGGCTTTAAAATGTGGGAGGGGCAACCCCTCCCACATTTGCTTTGCGTGATATTTAAATTTTTTCCGGCTGGCTTGTAACGAAGTTCGTCCCCCTCTCTCTAGTGGTGCAAGCAGGCAATCAAGCCTGCCACTCGACCACTGCTGGAGATACTCCATGACCACCAAACTGTCCGCTGCCGCCCTCCTCCTGGCCCTCGGTTCGACCCTGAGCCTGACCGCCCTGACCACCACCGCCCATGCTGCCGACGACATGCAGAAATGCTTCGGCATCGCCGAGGCCGGCAAGAACGACTGCGCCGCCGGCGCTGGCACCTCGTGCGCCGGTACGTCCAAAACCAAGGACCAGGCCAACGCCTGGAAACTGGTCCCAGCCGGTACCTGCCTGAAAACCCCAAGCACTACCTCGCCGACCGGTTTCGGCCAGGAAGCCGCTTTCACCGCAAAGTCCTGAAGCCCAGCGCGACCTGAGTACTGATGATGACCCTTTCATCCCTGCAAGCCGTCTCCCAGGCTCAGGCATCCGGCCTGCCGCGTCGGGCCGGATTGGGACTGAAGACCGAGCACTTCACTGAAGTGCTCGGCTCTTCACCAGACATTGGTTTCTTTGAAGTGCATGCCGAAAACTACATGGTCGCCGGCGGCCCTTTTCACCATTACCTGGGGTTGATCCGCGAACGCTACCCACTGTCGTTGCACGGTGTGGGTCTCTCCATCGGCGGCGAAGGCCCGCTCGACCCTGAGCACCTGGCACGGTTGGCCGGGCTGATCGAACGCTATCAACCCCACTCATTTTCCGAACACCTGGCCTGGTCCAGCCACGGCGCGGTGTTTCTCAATGACCTGCTGCCCCTGGCCTACGATGCACAAACCCTGGCGCGTGTCTGCGCGCACGTAGATCAGGTGCAAAGCACGCTCAAGCGGCCGATGCTGCTGGAAAACCCATCCACTTATGTGCAGTTCCAACGCTCCACCCTGGACGAAGCGGAGTTCATCAGCGACGTCATTCGGCGCACCGGCTGCGGGTTGCTGCTGGACGTGAATAACGTCTACGTGTCGTGCATCAATCATCAGCGCGATCCGCTGGCCTACATCGATGCCTTACCTTTGCACGCAGTCGGCGAGATCCATCTGGCCGGGTTTGCCGAAGACAGCGACAGCCTGGGCGACAGGCTGCTTATCGATGATCACGGTGCGCCGGTCGATGACGCGGTGTGGCAGCTATACGCGCAACTGCTCAAGCGCACGGGGCCGGTCGCCACGCTGATCGAACGGGATAACCAGGTGCCGAGCTTCAGCACGCTGCACGCCGAGGCCAGGCACGCCGAATGGTATCTGTCGCAGGTGATGTCATGAGCTTTCAGGACGCGTTCACCAACGCCCTGCTCGCGGCGCACGGTTCCTGCCCGGAGGGGGTGTTCAGCAGTAACGGCGCCGACCCCGCCAGCCGCTTTGCGGTGTATCGCAATAACGTCCACAGCTCGTTGATCAATGCCCTGGCGGCCAGTTACCCCGTGACGCTACAGCTGGTGGGCGATGAGTTTTTCCGCGCCATGGCTGGCGTTTTCGTCCAGGCCAACCCGCCCACCAGCCCGCTGATCAACGCGTACGGCAGCACATTGGCCGAGTTTATCCAGGCATTCGCACCAGCCGCCAGCGTGCCCTACCTGGCGGATGTCGCGCGGCTGGAACGCCTGCGGGTTCGTGCTTATCACGCGCCCGACATTCCGGCGCTGTGCCAGCACGCTGTTCTCCAGCATCTGCAAGGTCAAGCAGGCGTAGAGCGGTTGAGCCTGACGCTGCATCCATCGCTCGCCACCTTGAGCTCTCCTTACCCGGTCGTGACGGTATGGGCCGCGCACCAGGCTGACGGCGACCTCGCTGGCTTGACCCCGTGGCCTACCGAGAACGCGTTGGTGTTGCGCCACGGGTTGGCGGTCAAGGTCTTCGCCATCGACAGCGGCTCGGTGGCCTTTATCAACTGCCTGAACCAGGGCGCGGGACTGGAGATGGCGGTGGAGCATGCCTTGCAGGCCTCCTCCGAATTCGATCTGCATCGGTGCCTGACGCTGTTGATCAGCCACGACGCCATTACTCATTTACACCTGGAACCCAAGGTATCGCCATGAACAATTCCGCCGCCAGCCTGCTGAAACGGGCCATCGCACTTTTTGAGAAAATTCCCTACAGCCTGATCGCCTTTATCGCGCGCTTCTCTATCGCGGCGGTATTCTGGAAATCCGGACAAACCAAAGTCGAAGGGTTTGCCATTGATCTGATCAGCGGCACCTTCCAACTCGGCGCCCCCAAACTGGCCGCCTCGACCTTGCCGTTATTTCGCAGCGAATACCACGTGCCGCTGTTGTCACCCGAAGTCGCCGCGCACCTGGCAGCGTTTGCCGAGCACTTTTTCCCGCTGCTGATCCTGCTGGGATTCGCCACGCGATTCTCGGCCCTTGCCTTGATCGGCATGACCCTGACCATTCAGTTGTTTGTCTATCCGGACGCCTACCCGACCCATGGCACCTGGATCGCGCTGTTACTGCTGCTGATGGCCAAGGGCCCGGGCCGGCTGTCCATCGACCACTGGATCGCCCGTCACTCCCGCTGAAGACGGTCCAGGGCCGCGCCGCTGCGCTTGAACCAGTCCACCAAATAGTCGGCCAGTACCTGGGTGCGCCGCGGCAGGCCACCTTGATAGGGATGCACCAGGTACATCGGCTGGCTGCGCGTTTGATAATCGCGCAGCAGCCAGCGCAATCGACCCTCCGCCAATTCCGTTGGTAGCAGGTAGGACGGCAGGCGCGCGATACCGGCGCCCACCAATGCGGCTTTCTTCAAGAGGTTGTAGTGATTGGACGCGAAAGTGCCACTGACCCGCACCCGCAACAGCTCATGCTGCTGGTGGTACAGCCACTCCTCGCGGCCGCTGTAGTGACTGTTGAGCAAACAGGTATGGCCCGCCAGCTCCGCCGGATGCAGCGGTTCACCATGCTGTTCCAGATAGACCGGACTGGCGCAGGTCATCTCGTGCCAGGCCAGCAGCGGCTTGATCACCAGGCGCTCATTCTCGATGGCCCCCGAGCGTACGCCCAGATCGAAGCCGTCTCGCGCCAGATCCCGATAGCTATTGTTGAGCTCCAGCTCGATCTGCACCTGTGGGTAGTGCTTGGAAAATTCCAGCAATAAGCCATCGAAGAAGGTTTCTCCCAATGACACCGGAACCGTCATACGTACTGGCCCGGCCAAATCATCCTTGAGTCGGGCCAAGGCCTGACGCGCACGCTCCACCTGTACCACCAGCGCCTGTGCCTGGGGCAGCAAGGCCGCGCCTGCGGCGGTCAGGCTCAGCTTGCGCGTGGTGCGATGCAACAGCACCACGGCGTACTGCGCTTCGAGCTGGCTGATTCGCTTGGACAACTGGCCCTTGCTGCACCCCAGTTGCTCCGACGCCACGGTGAAACTGCCGGCTTCGATCAACACGGCAAACGCCGCCAGGTCATCCATTTCGCTCATGGATTGTTTCCAATTGAAAACCAAAGGTTGCCTATTAGCAGGTTTATCCTGTGAAAAAGCCACCCTAGACTCAACCTTCACCCAGCCTCTGAAGGAACAACACGATGAAAATTCTTTTGATTGGTGCCAACGGCACGATCGGTTCAGCGGTCAAGGCAGAGCTGGCGCAGCGTCACGAGGTGATCGCCATCGGCCGCCGCAGCGGCGACTTCCACGTCGATATCAGCGACAGCGCCTCGATTCGCACGCTGTTCGAGCAGACCGGCAAGTTCGACGCGCTGGTGTGCGCGGCAGGCAGCGTGAACTTCGTGGCGCTGGGCGACATGAGCGAAGCCGACTTTGAACTGGGCCTGCGGGACAAGCTGATGGGCCAGGTCAACCTGCTGCTGATCGGACGGGAGTTCGCCAATGACGGCGCGTCGTTTACCTTTACCAGCGGCATTTTGAACCGCGATCCGATTCGCACCGGCGCCTCGGCGGCCCTGGTCAACGGCGCGCTGGATGCCTTCGTCAAAGCAGCGGCAATTGAACTGCCACGCGGCTTGCGCATTAATTGCGTGAGCCCGACGGTGCTGTTGGAAGCCATGGGCAGCTATGCGCCTTATTTCCGTGGATTCAAACCGGTTGCTGGCGCTGAAGTGGCCTTGGCCTATGCAAAAAGTGTCGAGGGCTTACAGACCGGTCAGACCTTTGTCGTGGGCTGAGTTTCAGGTCTGTAAGAATCGCCTGAAGCTGGGCCACGGGCTTGTGATGCGGCGCGAGCCTGCGTAACGTGGCGGCACTTGTCTGGAGACCGAAAATGCGTGCCGCCTCGACCCTAACGTTGCTAGCCCTGTTCCCCTTCTTCGCCGCTTGCCAGATGTTCGACAGCGAGCCCGCCAAGCTGTCTACCGCGGGGCTGACCCGCATGCAGGGTGAATTGACGGCGGTGGACGGCAAGCTGTTGTTCCAGCCCTGCAACGACCAGCGCAACTACGTGGTCAACGACACCGGTGGCACCAGCATCCTGCAGGAAGCCGCCTCGCTGGCCGGTCAGCAGGGCGCGTTGTTTGCAGATTTGCGTGGCAAGTTTTCCGGCGTTGCCAGCGGCACCCAGGGTTCGGTGGACCTGCAACAGCTGTATCGCGTCGAGCGCTCGACCTCAGCCTGTGGCGACCCGGACTTCAAGCGCATGATCCTGCGGGCAAACGGCCATAAGCCGGCCTGGGCGATGAGCGTCACGGCCAAGGGCATGGTGCTGGAGCGCGAAGGCCAACCGCCCCTGGCAGTGCCTTATGTCGAAGAGCAACTGGGTGACGGGCGCTTCAACCTGATGACCGACGCCAATAACCAGCACATCGAATTGTGGGTCGCCCCGCAGCGATGCGTCGACAGCGTGAGCGGCAGCCTGCAGCACATGACCGCCCAATTGCGTGTCAACGGCCAGGTCCAGCGTGGTTGCGCAGCCTTTGGTGGCTCGCGGGACGACTGATTGCGCCCTGCGCCGTTTTTTAACCTGACGGAAAGACGCCATTGGGGCTTATAATCGCCGGTTTGCAAAACAGCCGGCCTTCTTGCCCGCCGCCTACCGGATCCTGTCATGTTACGAATCACCGAACTCAAGCTGCCCATCGACCATCCCGAAGAAGACCTGCGGCCCGCCATCGTGCAGCGCCTGGGCATCGCCAGTGATGACCTGCTCGATTTCACCCTGTTCAAGCGCAGCTACGATGCCCGCAAGAAGTCCTCGGAGCTGTGCTTCATCTACACCGTCGACTTGAATGTAAAGGGCGAAGCCGCCCTGCTGCTCAAGTTCGCCGATGATCGCAACGTCAATCCGGCGCCGGATGTCAGTTACCACGTGGTAGGGCAGGCGCCGGAAGGCTTGGTCGAACGGCCGGTGGTGGTCGGTTTCGGCCCATGCGGCATCTTCGCCGGGCTGCTGCTGGCACAGATGGGCTTCAAGCCGATCATCCTCGAGCGTGGCAAGGAAGTACGCCAGCGCACCAAGGACACCTGGGGCCTGTGGCGCAAAAGCGTACTCAACCCCGAGTCCAACGTGCAGTTCGGCGAAGGCGGCGCCGGGACCTTCTCCGACGGCAAGCTGTACAGCCAGATCAAGGACCCGAAATTCCACGGGCGCAAGGTGCTGCATGAGTTCGTCAAGGCCGGCGCCCCGGAAGAGATTCTCTACGTCAGCAAGCCGCATATCGGCACGTTCCGTCTGACCGGCGTGGTGGAAAACATGCGCCAGCAAATCATTGCCTTGGGCGGTGAAGTGCGCTTCGAACAACGGGTCACCGACGTCCTGATCGAAGAGGGCCAGTTGAAGGGCGTGGTCATCGACGGTGGCGAGCAGATCCTCTCCAGGCACGTGATTCTCGCCCTGGGCCACAGCGCCCGCGACACCTTCCGCATGCTTCACGGCCGTGGCGTGTACATGGAGGCCAAGCCGTTCTCGGTGGGCTTCAGGATCGAGCACCCACAGTCGCTGATCGACGCCGCGCGCCTGGGCAAATACGCCGGGCACCCGAAACTCGGTGCGGCTGATTACAAGTTGGTGCACCACGCCAAGAACGGTCGCTCGGTCTACAGCTTCTGCATGTGCCCTGGCGGCACCGTGGTGGCCGCGACGTCGGAGCCCAATCGCGTCGTGACCAACGGCATGAGCCAGTATTCGCGCAATGAGCGCAACGCCAACTCAGGCATCGTGGTCGGCATCACGCCTGAGGTGGACTACCCCGGCGGCCCGCTCGCCGGTATCGAACTGCAGGAGCGCCTGGAGTCCCATGCCTACGTGCTCGGCGGCAGTAATTACGAGGCCCCGGCACAGTTGGTCGGCGATTTCATCGCAGGCCGGCCGTCCACGGCCATCGGCAGCGTAGAACCGTCCTACAAGCCTGGGGTAGCCCTGGGTGACCTGGCCCTGGCCCTGCCGGACTTCGCCATCGAAGCTATCCGTGAAGCCTTGCCGGCGTTCGAGAAGCAGATCAAAGGCTACTCGCTACACGATGCGGTCTTGACCGGTATCGAGACGCGCACCTCATCGCCGCTGCGCATTACCCGCAACGAGTCGATGCAGAGCCTCAACGTGAAAGGCTTGTTCCCGGCCGGCGAAGGCGCGGGCTATGCCGGCGGGATCCTGTCGGCAGGCGTTGACGGGATCCGGATTGCCGAGGCATTGGCGCGGGATATGCTGGGCATCGAGGCCTGAAAAAATGTGGGAGGGGGCTTGCTCCCGATAGCGGTGGGTCAGTCTGAAGGTTTTTGACTGACGCACCGCAATCGGGAGCAAGCCCCTCCCACATTTGGTTTGCGGCGTGTCAGATATTGGCACGCAGGATGCTGGCCGGCAGTGGCTCACCCTGCTCGACACTCGCCGCAACGGCCGCGATCAACCCTTGCAACTCATAGCCCTGCGCCGCCAGCCACGCCTGATCATAGTAAGTCGTGGCATAGCGCTCGCCGCCATCACACAAGATCGCCACGATCGACCCCGACTCCCCCGCCGCTTTCATCTGCTGCGCAGCTACCAGAGCACCGATCAGGTTGGTCCCGCTGGAACCGCCCACGCGCCGCCCCAACCGCTCGGCCAGGTAATGCATGGCCGCCAGAGACAGCGCATCCGGCACCTTGACCATCGCATCGATCACAGCGGGCAAAAACGAGGCTTCGACCCGTGGCCGGCCAATCCCTTCGATCCGTGAGCCGCAGTCCAGACGCAGGCTGGCGTCGCCGCTCAGGTAATAATCGAAAAACACCGAACGTTCGGCATCGGCACATAGCACTCGCGTGCAATGCTGGCGATAACGCACATAGCGCCCCAGGGTCGCGGTAGTGCCGCCAGTTCCGGGGCTGGAAATCAGCCAGCTCGGCTCCGGGTGCTGCTCGAAACGCAATTGCTGGAAGATCGACTCGGCGATGTTGTTGTTCGCGCGCCAGTCGGTGGCGCGCTCGGCGTAGGTGAACTGGTCCATGAAGTGGCCGCCGCTTTCCTGGGCCAAACGTTCGGATTCGGCGTAGATCTGCGTGGGATCCTGCACCAGATGGCTCTTGCCACCATAAAAGGCGATTTGGGCGATCTTCTCCTGGGAAGTGGTGGCGGGCATCACGGCGATAAACGGCAGGCCGAGCAGGCGCGCAAAATAGGCTTCGGAGATCGCCGTCGAACCGCTGGAGGCCTCGATCACGGGGGCGTGCGGCTTCAGCCAGCCATTGCACAACGCGTACAGGAACAGCGAGCGCGCCAGCCGATGTTTCAGGCTGCCGGTCGGGTGGCTGGATTCGTCCTTGAAATACAACTCGATACCCGGCAAACCCGGCAATGGCAAAGGGATCAGATGGGTGTCTGCGCTGCGCTGGAAATCCGCTTCAATGATACGAATGGCTTCGCGGGCCCAGGGACGGTGATCGCTCATGAGGAGGGTTCTCTAAGAATTTCAGCCCCGATATTAGGGGGTTTCCTACACTGCACACAGATACAGTGAGGACTCAATTGGACACACAATTGCTAGGCTTTGAAACAGCGCCCGCTCTGACCAACGCTTATAACAAATAAGAATATAACTTTTGTTTTAACAACTAACGGTACGGGTTAGGGTACCCACCTATTGAACCTGGATTGGAGAGCATCCCTTGCCTCTGCGAAGCACTTTCACCCGTTTTTTCCAGCTGGAAGCCGCCAGCGGTCTGTTGTTGATTGCTGCTGCCGCGTTGGCGCTGATTATCAACAACTCACCTTTGTCGCACCTGTATGGCGCCTTTCTCGACACCCCGGTGGTGGCACAGGTTGGCGCGCTGCAAATCGCCAAGCCCGCCTTGCTATGGATCAACGACGGCCTGATGGCCCTGTTCTTCCTGCTGATCGGCCTCGAAGTCAAACGCGAGCTGCTCGATGGGCACCTGTCCAAACCGTCCCAGGTCGTACTACCCGGCGCAGCGGCTATCGGCGGCATGGTCGTCCCCGCGCTCATCTACTGGGCGTTGAACAAGGACAACCCTGCAGCACTCGCCGGCTGGGCGATCCCGATGGCCACGGATATCGCCTTTGCGCTCGGCGTCCTGGCGCTGCTGGGCAAGCGCGTGCCGGTGTCGCTGAAACTGTTCCTGATGACCCTGGCAATCATTGACGACCTGGGTGCCATTATCGTCATTGCGCTGTTCTATTCCGCCGACCTGTCCGGCGCGTCCCTGGCGGGCGCAGGGGCCTGCCTGATCGCCCTGATCGCGATGAACCGCCTGGGGGTGGTCAAGCTCGGGCCGTACATGATCATCGGCCTGATCCTGTGGGTGTGCGTGCTCAAGAGCGGCGTCCACGCCACCCTGGCCGGGGTAACCCTGGCGTTCTGCATTCCACTGCGCACCAAAAATGCCGAAACCTCGCCCTTGCTGACCCTGGAGCATGCGCTGCACCCGTGGGTGGCCTACGCCATCCTGCCGCTGTTCGCGTTCGCCAACGCGGGGGTGTCCCTCACCGGCGTCAGCCTTGAGAGTTTCACCCACCACGTGCCCATGGGCATCGCCGCCGGCCTGTTGATCGGCAAGACCATCGGTGTGTTCGGCCTTACCTGGCTGGCCATCAAGACCGGCATCGCCTCACTGCCCAGCGGTGCGAACTGGGGCCAGGTGCTGGGCGTGGCGATCCTGTGCGGCATAGGCTTTACCATGAGCCTGTTTGTCGGCTCACTGGCATTTGTACCGGGGGTCAGCGAGTTCGCCGGCGAGGATCGCATGGGGATTCTGACCGGGTCGATAATTGCGGCGTGTATTGGTTATGCGGTGACGGCGATGGCGAGTCGCAAGAAAGCCGTTATTTCATAGTTGAGGTGACATCCAAACACCAAAAAGCCGCCTCGACCTGAATCGAGGCGGCTCCACTTCTCAGACCTTACAGGTCGTCGAAGCTGTCCCGCAGGAATACCCATACGTGATAAAAACGCAGGGCATTCACTAAGAACGGCGTCGATACTAGCTGAGCGGCCCGTCGAAGGTGTGACCAAGCACAGAATGACTCGTAATATTTATTGCCATTTTTTTCTGACAAAAAAAGTATCAGAAGCGATAGTTCCCCTTAGAGCTGCATCTTGCGTGAAGCATCAACCGACAGTAGTATTCCGACATGTCATTGCGTTCTGTGAGCATGCAAGCCAAGCTTCATAATGGCCTTGCGATAAAAAACCGCCCTACTAAGGCGGTTTTTTATTGCCTGCAACTTATGCGTTTTTAAAAAGATCAGGCCCACAGGCAAAAAACCCCAACCAGTCACCCGGTTGGGGTTTTTCTTTACTTGTTGCTTACGCTTTTAGCGAGTAACGCGGCTGGTGCCGTCGACCGTCATGATGCGCACACGGTCGCCAATTCGGAAAATTTCATTTTCCTGCACGGCTTGTACGTAGGAACGCATGCTGCCGTCGTCTTCACGAACGGTGATTTCCACGCCCTGGGTACGGGTCAGGCCTTCTTCGGTGGCCGAGCCCAGCAGGCCACCGGCTACCGCGCCGATCACAGCGGTAACGATGCTGCCACGGCCGCCGCCGATGGCGCTGCCGCCAACGCCGCCGATGACCGCACCCGCAGCACCGCCGATTGGGGTCTTGGTGCCTTCGATCTTGACCGGACGCAGGGATTCGATGGTACCCATGCGGACGGTCTGTACACGACGCGCCTCGTCACGGGAGTACGAGTCGCCGGTCAGACTCGAGGCGCAGCCACCCAACAGCAATGACAGGGTGGTAAAGCAGGCAACTAGTAAAACGGACTTACGCATAGCATCAACTCCAAAGGACAGGTATTCATTAAACGCTGCAGCCTGGCGCCTGTCACGGCGAGCCAGGCAGAAAAGTGCTTTCATTCAGCCTGAGTACAGGCTGTCGGCACCACACAGCTCGACGAACGGTAGCTTAACCAAAACATGCCATAGCGTGGTCAGTCAGTGTAGCCATACAGCCGAAAACGCCGAAGTCTCCTGCATAAAGACTTCGGCGCAAAGGGCATGATTCAAATTAGATGACGAAAGGGGACGCTCAGGGCGCCAGACGCTCGCGCGTCCATTGGCCCGCTTGCAGCCGATAGTTGAGACGGTCATGCAGGCGGCTGGCGCGGCCTTGCCAGAACTCGATGCGCTCGGGCAACAAGCGATAACCCCCCCAATGCTCGGGGCAGTCGGGCTGGGTGTCGCTGAAACGCTGTTCGGTCGCCTTCAGCAGCGCCTGCAGTTCTTCGCGATCACCAATGACCTT
This sequence comes from Pseudomonas sp. R4-39-08, assembly GCF_003852275.1. Taxonomy (NCBI): domain Bacteria; kingdom Pseudomonadati; phylum Pseudomonadota; class Gammaproteobacteria; order Pseudomonadales; family Pseudomonadaceae; genus Pseudomonas; species Pseudomonas sp. R4-39-08. The sequence continues at coordinate 1,431,264 of NZ_CP027733.1, read as the reverse complement.
GCTCTGCGGCGATGCCCACGCCCCGAGGCGGCTGCCCAGAGGTCGTACCTGATAATACGCATCCGATTCTTCAGGCGTGACCTTGACCACGCGACCTTCAATGCGCACCTGGCGCTCGAGGGTCGGCCAGAAAAAGGTCATTGCCGCGAATGGCCGCGCCGCCAGTTGTTCACCTTTGGCGCTCTGATAGTTGGTAAAGAAGGTAAAACCCTGCGCATCCAGGCCCTTGAGCAACAGGATGCGACAGTGCGGTCGACCCTCCTGGTCGACCGTGGCCAGGGTCATGGCATTGGCCTCCACCGGTGCCTGCTCGGTTTTCACCGCATCGGCGAACCATTGGTGGAACAAGGCAAACGGCTCGTCCGGGGCCTGGGCCTCGCTCAAACCGTCCCGTGTGTAGTCACGGCGCATATCGGCCAGTGCCTGGGTCATGCGGCGTTATCCTTCTGGTTCAACGGATCAGTTTTTCGCCTGGTCGTTACTCGCCGGTGCAGCAGCCTTGGCCTTGGCCGGAGCGGGTTTCTTCGCAGCCGGTTTGGCCGGGGCTTTTTTTGCGGCTTTAGCAGCTGGCTTGGCGGCGGCCTTCTTGGCTGGCGCTTTCTTCGCAGGGGCTTTTACCGCCGGGGCCGGTGCGGGAACATCCTGCACGGCAACCATTTCCGCCACAGGCGGGGTCTTGCCCGAGTTGTACTTGTTCAGCAGCGCCAACATAGTTGTACGCTGAGTGAACATGATTTCCATGCGACGATTCAGCGCACGGCCCTGGGAACTGTCGTTGGCGGCACGCGGCATCAGGTCGCCCATGCCACGCAGCATCAGGCGATCCTGCTTCAAACCGCTGAGGCTGAAAATCGAGGCAATCGACTGCGCACGTTCTTTGCTCAGCGCCTGGCTGGCCGGCGCGCTACCGGTGGCATCCACGTGGCCCAGCACCAGTACGGCGGTCTTTGGATCCGCTTCGACGGCCTTGGCGACGCGAGTGAACGGGCCCAGGGTCACCGGCAGCAGCATCGCTGGACGTTTCGGGTTGTAGGAGCCGTCCACCGGGGCAATCACTACCAGCACGTTGTCACGACGTTCCAATTGCAGGTTGCTGTCCTTGATGGCGGCACGCAGGCGCGGCTCGTAATCGTCCAACCAGGCCTGGGTGATTTTCGGATCAGGCATCGGCACGTTGGTCACATCGACCTTGGCCAGCGGCTTTGGCTTGGTGTCGAACGGCCACCACCAGTGGGCTTCGGTATCGGTCTTGGCCACGACCGGAGCACCGTCCGGAGCCGGGGTTGCGGCCTTGAGGTCAGCTTTCAGGTCGGCCTTGGCCTCGGCGGCCTTTTCGTCGGCGCTCTTGGTGGAGAAGGGCCACCAGCTGGAGCCTGTGTCAGCCTTGGCTGCCGGAGCAGGTGCTGCGGCAGCGGCAACAGGCGCGGAATCCTTGGCGCCGGCAGCGGGCTTGGCGTCCGGCTTGGCGTCGGTTTGGGTCACTGCGTCCTTGGTAGCCGCCTTATCGGACCCAAATGACCACCAGTGCCCACCTTCGGCATCATTCTGTGGTGTTTGTGCACAGCCGGTAATAGTGAGGCACAGCGCCAGTGCCAAGGACTTGTTCGATAACATGAGATATCCACAAAATGAGAAAAAACCAGGGGGGCCAGGTGCCCCGTTAAACCGACGCTTAAAGAACATTGAAGTTACATCATTGCGTTCAGCGTCTTCTTATACGTGTCTTTGTAACAAAAAATTGTGAAACAGCAAGGGGTTTATAGACAACCGGCCAATATTCCGACCAACTTCTGCGCACGTGGGTCCATAAGTACATAGGGCCCCAGGGTATTAGTCACGAAACCGAACGCTACATCGTGCTCTGGGTCGGCAAACCCTACCGAGCCCCCTGCCCCGGGATGCCCAAAGGCGCGCGGGCCAAGGCCGAATGTCGCATTGGGCAACTGCGGTTGATCCAACATGCAACCCAGGCCGAAACGGGTTTGGGTCAATAAGGTTTTATCCGGGCCAATACTGTGTTCACGGGTCAATTGTTCGAGCATGTCGCTTTCCAGCAAACTACCGTCCAATAAACCGCTATAAAACCCGGCCAGGCTCCGTGCATTCCCGTGACCATTTGCCGCCGGTTGCTGCATACGCCGCCACTCGGGTTTATTAGTGCTGGTCAGAATAGACGGCGGGTTGGCAAATGCACGGGTAGTCATGGCCGTGGGTTCACGCATCATTACTTGAAGTAACCGTTGTGCCGCTGCATCGCCCATATTGCCTTTGCTGCGAGCTATATGGGCGACACGATAGAATTCTTCGTCCGCCAGGCCGACGTGAAAATCCAGCCCCAATGGCCGCGCCACCCGGGCCACGATGGACTCTCCAGGCCCGCGCCCGTCGGCACGGCGCAGCAGCTCGCCGACCAGCCAGCCATAGGTGATCGCCTCGTAGCCATGGCCTTGGCCGGGTGTCCACCACGGCGCTTCGGCCGCCAGGGTATCGACCATCAGTTGCCAGTCGTACAGGGCTTCGGCGGGCAGCATCTCGCGGATCGCCGGCAACCCGGCCTGGTGGCAGAGCAACTGGCGCAGGGTGACGGACTCCTTGCCCGCCGCCGCGAATTCCGGCCAGTACTCGGCCACGGGCGCGTCCAGCTTCAGCTTGCCTTCGGCCACCAGTTGCAGCGCAGCGACCGCAGTGAAGGTCTTGGTGCAAGAGAACAGGTTGACGATCGTGTCGCTGTGCCAGGCTTCGGCGCCGTCCTTGTCGGCGGTGCCAGCCCACAGGTCGACGACCGTCTCGCCGCCGACTTGGATGCAAAGTCCGGCGCCGCGCTCCTGAGGGTCATCGAACAATGCGGCGAACGCTTCACGTACCGCTTCGAACTGGAGCTCGTAATGACCCTGAATCTGCACCTGAGCGACCTCGAAAAACATCATGAAAAGTGGCCGACATTGTTCCAGCCATTAGGGGTTTTGTGAACCCATCAACGACGAATCAATGCCCATTTGCGGAGTGCCCGCCGGCGTGCCCGGCGCCCTGGCCTGCGTCTTTGCCGGCCTGGCCTGCCCGGCCGCCCTCGCTCTCGCGTGCCGCGCCGACCGCCTTGGCCTTTTCGGCCGCCTTACCCAACTGCTCGACCGCCGCGAGATTGCTTTTGCGCACGCTGTCGACAAAGCCCTGAAAGGGCACGTCGGTAATGCCAACGAGGCCGAAGTGGCCGTTTTCACCGTCCAGCAAACGCCCGGTCACCGGCTGGTCCAGGTACTGGAACCAGTGCACGCCGACAATCGACGGCTCTGCCATGGCTTGCTTGAGGAAGGCCGCGTACGCTGCGCCACGCTCTTCTTCGGCGGTCAATTGGGTGACGCCGCCCCAGAACGGGCCACGGTCGGTCGAGCCAAAATTGAATTCGGTGATCAGTACCGGCTTGTCGAGTGCACGCAGGGCGGCGAAGTCATAACCGTCCTGGGGCTTGAGGGTGTACATGTTGAAGCTCAGCACATCGCAGTACTGGGCACACGCTGCCACGGCTTCGGGGGTGCTCACCGCATAACGCCCACCCAGCAGCAACTGGTTGGGCGCGTGCCATTTCAGCGAATCGGAGATGGTCTTGAAGTAGGCGTCGGCGAAGGTCTTCTGGAAATACTTGAAGTCAGCCTCGATTTCGGGATGCTCCGGGTCAGGCATCGGCGGCTCGAAGCCAGGGTCTTCCATCAGTTCCCAGCCGGCCAGGTGGATGCCCCAGGCTTTCGACAGACCTTCTTCATTGCGGTATTTGTCGCGCAGTTGCTTGAGGAAGGCACGCTTGGCCGGTACGTCGGTGGTCATGCGCAGGGTGCCGTAGGCCAGGGCATAACGGGATTTTGCATCGTTGCCAGGGCCGGCCCAGGCCAGTTCGTTGTCGGCAAAGAAGCCTATCAGCCACGGGTCGTCGCGATGATCGCGAGCGGCAATGGCCACGGCGCGTTCAGTGGCCATGGCAAAACGTGGGTCGAACGGGTCGGGCATGCCGCCCCACCAGTCGGTGCCGGTGCTGATGCTGGCGTAGTCACCCACAATCGACAGCGGCAAGGTGTAGGGCACGCGGTCGGCCGTGGCCAGGTCCGGATCGCTCCAGTTGCCCACGGTGTTGAAGCCCCAGGCTTGCAGGCGATCGAGGGTGTGGCTCACCCAGCGCTTCTGGTCGAAACCGTCGGTGCCGGTTTCAGTGCCATAGGTGCGCTGCAGGTTGGCGCCATAAAAATCATACCAACGCCCTGCGCCAAAACCGCGCCCCTCGCCCGCGCCGTTGCCGGTGCGGTTATCGCCGCTGCCGTAGTACTTGTCGAAGGGCTCGCCGGCCTTGGGCAGTGCCGCAAACATCCACTCACGCCCGGCCACGTAGGTCTGGCTGTTGTCCGGGGCCACGGTGTTGACACCCAGCGAGTAGAACGGATGGCCTTGGGGTGTGACCAGATACCAGCGACCGTCGCGCTTTTCGGTGCGGAAGAAACCGCTGGCGTCGAACACCGGGCCCTTGTTCCAGCCGCCGTATTGATCCAGGGACGACTTGTCACGCTCGGCAAGCCACACCTTCAGTTGTTGTTGCTCCTTGGCCGCCGCAGCCTTGAGCTGCTCGTCGTTGCTGACTTTTTCCGGCCAACGTGCGCGGGTGGACTGACCGTAAGCGTCCACCAGTTCGCTGTAGGCAGCTTTCATCACCGGCTCGCTGTCCTGCACGCCAAAGCGCTCCAGCAGGATGCTTTGGGCGGCATTCGGCTTGATCATCGACAGCGTCACCGACACCACCTGGCTGCGGTCGATTTCCCCGGCACTGGCGGCCAGCAACACACGCTGGCCGTCCACGGTCATGGGCATCGGCGGGCCGGCCTTCATGCCCTGGCTCAGCGGCGAGTGGGCTTGCAGCGGCACCAGCAAGGTCTGGGCGGGGCCGGCCGGCAGGTCGATGCGACTGACCAGGGTCTTGCCGTCGGCACTTTGTACTTTTACGTAGAGGGTCAACGCCCAGTTCATGGCGCTCTGGATACGCAGGCTCATGGCGCCCGATTGCGACCAGTCCCACACGCCCGTTTGCGGGCTGAGTACCAGGCTCGGTTCGGCGGCCGGGTTGAAGGTGATGCGGCGCAGCACCTCGCCTTCGGGGGTTTGTTCGGCGTTGTATTGCGGCAGGCTGGCGTCCTGGGTCGCCACCTTGACCACATCGGCGGGCCGGACGAAATTGAACAGGGTTTGTTGCCCGGCCGGCGCGGCCAACAGCGGCGCGGCGAACAGCAGGGCAAAAAGAGCGGGCAGCGTGCGAATCATACGAACAAGGTTCTCCCAAACGGCCGATGGCTGGCCTGATGACATACAGTGAGATAGACCACGCAGTGGACGAATTCGCCCACGGTGGCTTAAGAAATTTCGCGCCTGAACGGCGGCAAGGCATTCAAGATGGCCTTGCCATAGCGCTGGGTGACCAGGCGGCGATCGAGCAAGGTGATGGTGCCCCGGTCCTGCTCGGTGCGCAGCAAGCGCCCGCAGGCCTGCACCAGTTTCAGGGAAGCATCGGGCACCGAGATTTCCATGAACGGGTTGCCGCCTCGGGCTTCGATCCATTCGGCCAACGCGGCTTCAACCGGATCGTCCGGCACCGAGAACGGGATCTTGGCGATGACCACGTGTTCGCAGTAGGCGCCGGGCAGGTCTACGCCTTCGGCAAAGCTCGCCAGGCCGAACAACACGCTGGAGTCACCGCCATCGACCCGCGCCTTGTGCTTGTTCAAGGTTTCCTGCTTGGACAAGTTACCCTGGATAAACACCTGTTTACGCCAGTCGCGATCAAGGCCGTCAAACACGTCCTGCATCTGCTTGCGCGACGAAAACAGCACCAGGGTGCCCCGCGAGCCTTCCACCAATCCGGGCAGGTCGCGGATGATCGCCGCCGTATGCGCCGGCGCGTCCCGTGGGTCGGCCTTGAGGTCGGGCACCCGCAGCACGCCGGCGTCGGCGTGGTGGAACGGGCTCGGCACCACCGCAGTGACAGCCTTTTTCGGCAGGCCGGCGCGCATGCGGAAGCGGTCGAAGGTGCCCAGGGCGGTCAGCGTGGCCGACGTCACCAGGCAGCCGTAGGCTACGTTCCACAGGTTGCGGCGCAGCATTTCGGCGGCAAGGATCGGGCTGGCATTGACCTCGATATCGAACAGCGCACCGCTTTCCGACAAGGTCAGCCAACGCGCCATGGGCGGGTTGTCTTCCGGGTCTTCGACGGTAAAGGCGGTCCACAACTCCCAGTTGCCCTGGGCGCGGGACAGCAGGCTACCGAACAGCGGGTACCACTCTTCGGCCTGGTTGCTGGCGATGCCGATATTGACCTCGCCATCCATGCCTTCCTTGAGCAAGTCCGTCAGACGGGTGAACAGGTCGGTCAGGCGTGAAAAGCCTTTCTTCAGTTCAATGCCCATTTCGCGCATATGCTCGGGAATCATCCCGCCAACAAACCGGTGACGCGGCCGCTCACGGCCTTCCACATCTTCGCCGGGCTTGAAGTCGGCCACCTGCTCGCAGGCGCTGAACATGAACTGCTGCTGGGTCTTGATCTCCCGCGCCAGCTCGGGCACCTGTTCGATCAGCTTGCCCAGGTCACCGGGCAGCGGATGCTGGGCGAGCAGCTTGGTGAGGTTCTTGGCGGTGGTTTCCAGCCAGTCGGCGGTAGAGCGCAGGCGCGTGTAATGGGCAAAGTGGCCGATGGCCTTGTCCGGCAGGTGATGGCCTTCGTCGAACACGTACAGGGTGTCGCGCGGGTCCGGCAATACGGCGCCGCCGCCCAGGGCCAGGTCGGCCAGCACCATGTCGTGGTTGGTGACGATCACGTCGACCTTGCCCATGCCTTCGCGGGCCTTGTAGAAGGCGCACTGGCCGAAGTTGGGGCAATGGCGGTTGGTGCACTGACTGTGGTCGGTGGTCAGGCGCGCCCAGTCGGAATCTTCCAGGGCGGTGGGCCAGCTGTCGCGATCGCCGTCCCATTTATTGCCGGCGAGTTTCTCGATCATGCTGGTGAACAGCTTCTGGCTGGCCTCATCGACCTCGATCTTGAAGCCTTCTTCTTCGAACAACGAAGCCGTGGCGGTCTGCGCGTGGCCTTCCTGCAGCAATACGTCGAGCTTGGACAGGCACATGTAGCGGCCACGCCCCTTGGCCAGGGCAAAGGTAAAGCTCAAGCCGCTATTGCGCATCAGGTCAGGCAGGTCTTTGTAGACAATCTGCTCTTGCAGTGCGACGGTCGCCGTGGCGATCACCAGGCGCTTGCCCGCGGCCTTGGCGGTGGGGATCGCAGCCAGGCTGTAGGCCACGGTCTTGCCGGTGCCGGTGCCGGCCTCGACGGCCACGATCGCCGGTTCGCCCGCGCGGCGGCCCTCGTCGTCAGTGTCGATATCCCCGAGGACTTTCGCCACTTCGGCGATCATCAGGCGTTGGCCGTAGCGCGGTTTCAAGCTCTTGGCTTCGAGAAAACGCGTATAGGCGCCCTGGATCGTGGTTTTGAGTTCAGTGCTGATCATGGATAGTCGGGCGCAAAAAACGCTGGATAAATTTTCAGTGGTTCGGATCGGCCGCTATCATACCCCGCTAATTAATCCCGCGCAGAACGGAGTACCACAATGACCGCGTTTAGCCTCGCTTACACCCTGCATGTATTGGCCGCCCTGATCTGGGTCGGCGGTATGTTTTTCGCCTGGATGATCCTGCGCCCCGCCGCCATGGCGGCCCTTGAGGGCCCTGCCCGGCTGAAGCTGTGGGCAAATGTGTTTCAACGTTTTTTTGTATGGGTGTGGGTGGCGGTGCTGATTTTGCCGATCAGCGGCGTCGGCCTGCTGCACCTGCGCTTCAACGGCTTTGAAACCGCACCGCGTTATGTACAGGTGATGATGGGCTTGTACCTGGTGATGACGGCGCTGTTTATTCGCATCCAGGCGTTGAAGTTTCCGGCGTTGAAGGCGGCGGTGGCAGCCGAGGACTGGCCGGCGGGCGCGGCTGCATTGGGGCAGATTCGCAAACTGGTGGGCGTTAACTTGATTGTGGGGTTGGTGGTGGTGGCGATTGCTTCGGCTCGGCCGATGCTCTGAATAGACCTGTAGTCCGCTATCGGGGGCAAGCCCCCTCCCACATTGGAATGCATTCCAACTGTGGGAGGGGCGGTGCGACGATTCGACTTGTCCTCGATAGCGTCAGAACAAGCGACTCAGAGGCGCTGGATGGTCACTGACCCCGCAGGCCCAGCCGGCCCCGGCTGCCCTTCCAACCCAGGCCGGCCTTTGTCGCCGCCATCGGCGCGGTACACCAGGCAGCCCTTGGACTGCCCGCCCTTGCCAGGTTTGCCCGCTACACCGGCCAAACCACCGGCGCCGCCGTCCACCAAGACCTTGATCTTGTCGCCTGGGAAATCCTGAGGCAGCTCAATACGCACCGCCGCACCCGACGCGCCCGGCAACCCATCGCCGCCGTTATCGCCATTGAACCCGCGCCCGGCCGAACCCCAGGTGCAGCCTGGATCGACGCCATTGGCGCCATCCAGCCCCGCATACCCTTGGGCACCGGCGCCACCACGGGCATCCACCGACAGTTCTTCAGCCGTCAGCGAATCAATGCGCAAGGTCAGGTCACGCCCGGCTTTGGCCGGTTTTTCATGAGTGCCGGGTGCGCCTCGGGAAGTGATCTGGCTGCCGTGCTCCAGTTGCGCCTGGCGCACCTGCAACTGCAGCGCGGTATTGCCGGGGACAATCGCGATGCGCGCGTCACGCCCCAGATGCAGTTCTTCCACCGCGATCTGACTGATGGTGGCCGGAATCAGTAGAGTGCCGTAGTCCGCCACGTCCAGGCGCTCCAGTTGCAACACGCTGGTGCTGCTGGGCAGGCGCATCAACGAGTTGGTTTCGACACTGACACTCTGGGCCAGGGCAACGGGGCTGACCAACAGGGCCAGCAGAAAAACCTTACGCATCATGGGGCTCCCGAGTGTTTTCAAATTTTTCTTTGGACGCACAGTAACGACTTCTGCAGGCGCTTTGCCAGTGAAGGATCAAAAAACTTCGCACGCAACGACTCAAGTGCCGGCGGTATTACCCTGATGCTCTAGGCCCGCACGCCCAGGCGCGCTAGTCTCTACGGTCCTGATGTGAGGATCTGCGATGATCGCTGGAATTTCTGCCCGTACGCCCCAGCAAGCGTTGGCTGCGCTGCTGGACCTGCACGCTCCCAAACGCCTGCTGCTGTTGGGCGCCAGCCACTTCCCGGCACTGGATGCGTTTAAAACGGCGCACCCCGATGTGCATGTCAGCGTCGCGCAACCCGGGCCGCTGCCTGCCGACCTGGCGGCGCAGCGTTTTGACCTGGCGCTGGTGGTCGATTGCCTTGAACACCTGCCCAAACCCCAGGGTCTGAGGTTATTGGGTGGTATCCGTAACCTCAATGCCAGTCGCATCGCGGTGCTGGTGGACATGGATGCCTGCGCCTGGAAGGACACCGACTTTTTCTCCCTGGCGTTGCAAGCCGGTGAGCGTTTCCAGCGTGATGAGCAAGTGCTGACGCTGTTTACCTACGATCTGCTTGACTATAAACAAGTGCCGGACTGGCTCAACGCCCGCTTCTGGGCCAATCCGGAAAATTTTGGAAAGTATTGGTGGTAACACGATGAGTACATCCATTTGCCCCTGCGGCAGTGGCAATCTGCTGGACGCCTGCTGCGGCCATTACCACGCCGGCCACCCGGCACCCTCTGCCGAGGCGCTGATGCGTTCGCGTTACAGCGCCTACGTGTTGGGACTGGTGGACTATCTGGTGAGCACCACCCTGCCGGCGCAGCAAGCGGGCCTCGATCGCAACGCGATTGCCGCCTGGAGCGCTCAAAGCACCTGGCTCGGCCTTGAGGTGGAAAGCTCAGAAGTGTTCGGCGGCCAGCCGGAGCACGCCTTTGTCACCTTCACGGCGCGCTGGCACGACAGTGCTGGTGAACACAGCCACCGTGAACGCTCTTCTTTCGTACAGAACGAGGGGCACTGGTACTTCATCGATCCGACGGTGGAGGTGAAGGCCGCGCGTAATGATGTATGTTTGTGTGGCAGCGGACAGAAATTCAAGAAGTGCTGTTCCAGCTACTTTTAACGACCTGACAGGGATAACGCCAATGCACCGCACCTTCAGCTTGATGCTGGCGTTAACCCTGGGCCTTACCGGCTGCGCCTCGTGGTTCGAAGACGATTCGCCGCCGCCCCACGTCTCCCTGGTGAATGTCGAAGTGGTGCGGGCCAAACTGCTGGAGCAGAAGTTCAAGCTCTACTTTCGCGTGGACAACCGCGACGACGCTGACCTGACCGTGCGTGGCCTGATCTACAAGGTCACCCTTGGCGATCTGGTGCTGACCGAAGGTGAGTCCAACGAATGGCTGACCGTGCCGCCGCGCAGTCATAAATTCTTCCGGGTGTCGGTGCGCACCAACCTGTGGCCACGCATACGCGATGTAGTGCAGATGCTGAAGAATCCCGACCGCCCCGTGCCCTATCGCCTGGAAGGCGAGCTCAAAACCGGATTATTCATCGGTAATGACGTGCAGGTGGCCCACAATGGCGAGATAATCCCCGGCGATTTTATTCCGGAGCGACATCAATGACTCAGCAACCCCATGTCCATGGTCCTGACTGCAACCACGACCATGCTCACGATCATGGTCACGATCACCATGATCACGACCACGGCCATGTCCACGGCCCGAACTGCGGCCACGCTCACCAGGAGCCGGTGCGCAACGCCTTGAAAGACGTTGGTCGCAACGACCCTTGCCCATGCGGCAGCGAGAAAAAATTCAAGAAGTGCCACGGCGCTTAAGCTACCCAATATCCAATGTGGGAGGGGGCTTGCTCCCGATAGCGGTCATCCAGTCGATGCCTATGTCGACTGATACACCGCTATCGGGAGCAAGCCCCCTCCCACATTGGTTTGCGCATAAGCAATTACAAAACTCCCGCTTGCGTCGTTTCGTCGCGCTCACTAACGTAGCGCCTTTAATGACGCTACCCCCCGCAGGAGCTTTGCCATGGCCTCGCCAGCCCTTACACATTTTCTTCCCCGGTTCGGCGTTGCCGCGGCAGTGGCCAGTGCGTTAAGCCTGGCCGGTTGCCAGCTCCAGAGCACCCAGGACACCCTGCCCCCCATGGCCGGCGTACAGCCGATCAAGGGCCTGGCGCAAAACGTGTCGATACGCCGCAACGCCCAGGGCATGCCGCTGATTGAGAGCAACACTTTCCACGACGCGCTGTTCAGCCTCGGCTATGTACACGCCAGCGACCGGATCACCCAAATGGTCACCCTGCGGCTGCTGGCCCAGGGCCGTCTGGCGGAAATGTCCGGCCCTGAGGTACTCGATGTCGACCGTTTCATGCGCGCGGTCAACCTTAAAAAGAGCGCCGGCGAGCTGTACAACGCCTCATCGCCACGGCTCAAGCGGTTCTTTGAAGTCTACGCACGAGGCGTTAACGCCTACCTGTTCCGCTACCGCGACAAGCTGCCGACAGACCTGGCCCAGACCGGCTACAAGCCTGAGTACTGGAAACCGGAAGATTCGGCGCTGCTGTTCTGCCTGCTGAATTTCAGCGAGTCGAGCAACCTGCAGGAAGAAATTTCGTCGCTGGTGCTGGCGCAGAAAGTCGGTGTCGACAAGCTCGCCTGGCTTATCCCAAGCGCGCCGGACGAGGCGATCCCGCTGGCCGAAGCCGATAAGTTCAAGGGCGTGAACCTGAGCCAGATCACCGGCCTCGCCGGGTTGGACACGGTCAGCCAGCAACTCAACAGCCTCAATGCCCTGGGCGTGACCACGTCCAGCAACTGGGCCATCGGACCGCAACGCAGCCGCAGCGGCAAAAGCCTGCTGGCCAACGATCTCGCCGCCCAGCCGCAAGCGCCGTCACCTTGGAGCTATGTGCAGATCCGTGCCCCGAAATATCAGGCGGCCGGCGCGTCGATTGCCGGCCTGCCGACCCTGCTGTCGGGCTTCAACGGCAAGGTCGCGTGGAGCATGAGCGCGGTGAAGGGCGATATCCAGGACCTGTTCCTGGAGAAGGTCAAACGCCAGGGCAGCGCGTTGTACTACGAGAACAACGGAAAATGGCTACCGGCCGATGTGCGTAACGAGACCTTCTTCATCAAAGGTCAACGCTCGGTTCACGACGTGGTGTACGAAACCCGCCACGGCGCCTTGCTCAACAGCAGCCAGGCCCTCACCAGTGGTTATGGCCTGGCCCTGCAAACCGCCGATTTGAAGGACGACAAGAGCCTGGATGCGTTCTTCGACCTGTCCCGCGCGCAAAACGCCGGTAAGGCCTCGGACGCCACCCGCGAAATTCGCGCCATTGCGTTGAACATGATCTTCGCCGACGCCAGCAACATCGGCTGGCAAGTCACCGGCCGCTTCCCCAACCGCCGCGAAGGCGAAGGCCTGCTGCCCTCGCCGGGCTGGGATACGCGCTTTGACTGGGACGGTTACGCCGACGCCATGCTGCATCCCTATGACCAGGACCCGGCGCAAGGCTGGATCGGCACCGCCAACCAGCGCACCGCCCCGCGTGGCTATGGCATGCAGCTGTCCAATTCCTGGGATGCGCCGGAGCGCAGCGAGCGCCTGGCGCAACTGGCCAATGCTGGCAAGCATGACAGCCGCAGTCTGATCGCCATGCAATACGACCAGACCACCCTCTTTGCCGCCAAACTCAAAGGCATGTTCCAGGCGCCGGGCATGGCTCAGCCGCTGAAACAGGCAATCGATGCGCTGCCTGCGGCCGAACAGGCCAAGGCGCGCGAAGCACTGGGCCGCCTGATGGCCTTCGATGGTCGCCTTGCGCCAACGTCCGCCGACGCGGCGCTCTACGAGCTGTTCCTGCAAGAGAGCGCCAGACAGATCTTCTTCGACAAACTCGGTCCGGAACAGAGCGCCAGCTGGAAAGCCTTTGTCAGCAACGCCAGCCTGTCCTACTCAGCCACCGCAGACCATTTGCTGGGCCGTGAAGACAGCCCGCTGTGGGATGACACGCGCACGCCGCACAAAGAAGACAAGCCGGCGATCCTCGCACGCACCCTGGCCGCCACGATCAGCACCGGCGACAGCCTGCTGGGCGCTGATCACAAGGCCTGGCAATGGGGCAAGCTGCACACCACCACCTGGAAAAACACCAGCGGCCAGGTGATCCGTGGCCCGTTGGCCAGTGGTGGCGACCACAACACCCTGAACCCGGCACCGTACCGCTGGGGGCAGGACTTCAATGCGGCCCAGACGTCGGCGTTGCGCATGATTGTCGACTTCGGCCAGCCGGAACCGATGATGGGCCAGGGCGGCACCGGCCAGTCCGGCAACCCGGCCAGCCCCAACTATGCCAACGGCATCGACCCGTCGCTCAAGGCGCAATACCTGAGCGTCCCGATGCAGCCGCAGAATTTTGACAAGGTGTATGGCAAGACCCGGTTGACCCTGACACCCGGCAAGTAACCCGGCGCTCTGATCGTTCCCACGCTCTGCGTGGGAATGCCTTTTGCGACGCTCCGCGTCGCGCGAACCGAGCCGAGTTTCAGCTACCGTGCACAGGTGACGCAGAGCGTCACGGGTTGCATTCCCACGCGGGAGCGTGGGAACGATCCTTGATAGCAGTAGTTCAGTCAATGAATGTGTCGCCTGTCACACCGCTATCGGGAGCAAGCCCCCTCCCACATTTGGACCCATGCATTCAGATAGAACTTCTCTCACCGTCATATCCTCCTAAATGATAAGCCCATCTCCTCGGTCATCCCATGGACCTTGTCATTGCCCGACCCGAAGGCCTCTATTGTCCCGCCGGGGATTTCTACATCGACCCCTGGCGCCCGGTGGAACGCTCCGTCATCACCCATGCCCACGGCGACCATGCCCGCACCGGCAATCAACATTACCTGGCCGCCGCCCCCGGCGAAGGCATCCTGCGTTCGCGCCTGGGCCAGGACATCAACCTGCAAACCCTGGCCTACGGCGAACAGTTGGTGCACCACGGTGTGACCTTGAGTTTTCATCCGGCCGGGCATGTGTTGGGCTCGGCCCAGGTGCGCCTGGAATACCAGGGCGAAGTCTGGGTCGCGTCCGGCGACTACAAGGTCGAGCCCGATGGCACGTGCGCGCCGTTCGAACCGGTGCGCTGCCACACTTTTATTACCGAATCTACCTTTGGCCTGCCGATCTACCGCTGGCAGCCGCAGGCGCAGATTTTTGCCGGCATTAATGACTGGTGGCAGGCCAATATCGCTGCCGGCAAAGCCAGCGTGCTGTTCTGCTATTCCTTCGGCAAGGCCCAGCGCATTCTGCATGGCATCGATGCCAGCATCGGCCCGATCCTCAGCCATGGCGCCGTCGAGCCGTTGAACCGGGTGTACCGCGAAGCCGGGGTCTACATTCCGGAAACGCTATACGCCGGCGACTTCAAAAAAAACGACCCGCTGCTGCGCCAGGCCTTGATCATCGCCCCGCCCTCCACCAGCGGCAGCACCTGGATACGCCGCTTTGGCGATTACAGCGACGCGTTCGCCAGCGGCTGGATGCGCCTACGCGGGACTCGGCGGCGGCGCGGGGTCGACCGTGGCTTTGTGCTGTCGGACCACGCCGATTGGCCCGGACTGTTGTGGGCCATCGAACAGACCGGCGCCGAACGGGTGATGGTCACCCACGGCTCGGTCGGCGTACTGGTGCGCCATCTGCGCGAAAAAGGCCTGGATGCCCAGGGTTTCAGCACCGAATATGGCGATGACGAAGAGGAGGCCAGCGCATGAAAGCCTTCGCCGAGCTGTACGCCAACCTCGACGCGACGACGTCCAGCAACGCCAAGCTCGCGGCGCTGCAAGACTATTTTCAGCAGGCACCGCCGGAGGATGCGGCATGGGCGGTGTACTTCCTCTCCGGCGGGCGGCCGCGGCAACTGGTACCGACCCGTCTGCTGAGGGATATGGCGACACAAGCGGCGAGCATCGAGCCGTGGTTGTTCGAAGAGAGTTACCAATCCGTCGGCGACCTGGCCGAGACGATTTCCCTGCTGCTACCCGAATCGACCTACACCTCCGAAGACGGCCTGGCGGTGTGGCTGGAAGAAAAACTGCTGCCGCTGCGCGGCCTTGCGCCCGCTGAACTGGCCGAACGCCTGCCTGCGCTGTGGGCGCAGCTGGATCAACCGAGCCTGATGGTGTGCATCAAGTTGATCACCGGCAGCTTTCGCGTGGGCGTGTCCAAGCTGCTGGTGACCCGCGCGCTTGCCGCCATGGCCGGGCTCGACAGCAAGCGCGTGGCGCAACGGCTGGTGGGCTACACCGACCTGTCCAATCGCCCTACGGCTGCGGGCTACCTCAAGTTGATCGCTGCCGAATCGTCCGACGAACATGCGCAACGTGGCGGTCAGCCCTATCCGTTTTTTCTCGCCCATGGCTTGGCGCAACCAGTGGAGCAGTTCGATGCCCTGCTCGGCTCCCCCGCCGACTGGCAGGTGGAATGGAAGTTTGATGGCATACGCGCGCAACTGGTCAAGCGTGAGGGGCGCCTGTGGGTGTGGTCGCGCGGCGAAGAGCTGGTGACCGAGCGTTTCCCGGAGCTGCACAGCCTGGTCAGTGGCTTGCCGGATGGCACGGTGATCGACGGTGAGATCGTGGTCTGGAAGGACGCGGTACAACCCTTCGCCCTGCTGCAGCAGCGGATCGGCCGCAAAACCCTGAGTAAAAAAGTGCTGGAAGATGCGCCGGTGGCGGTGCTGGCCTACGACCTGCTGGAGCATCAGGGCGACGACTGGCGCAACCACACCCTGGCTCAACGGCGTGCGCAGCTCGAAAGCGTGATCGCAGCGTGTGACCAACCGGTGTTATTGCCCTCCCCGCTGCTTGAGGGGCCAACCTGGCAAGCGTTGGCCGAGCAGCGCGAAGCCTCCCGCAGCCTGGGTGTGGAAGGCATGATGCTCAAGGACCGCAAAGGCCTCTACGGCGTGGGCCGCACCAAGGATATGGGCCTGTGGTGGAAGTGGAAGGTCGACCCGTTCAGCGTCGACGCGGTGTTGATCTACGCTCAGCGCGGCCATGGCCGGCGCGCCAGCCTGTACAGCGATTACACCTTCGCGGTGTGGGACGGCCCGCCGGGCAGCGAGCGCACCCTGGTGCCGTTCGCCAAGGCGTATTCCGGGCTGACTGACGAAGAAATGCGCAAGGTCGACGCGATCGTGCGCAAAACCACGGTGGAAAAATTCGGCCCGGTCAGCAGCGTTACGCCGAGCATGGTGTTTGAGTTGGGTTTCGAAGGCATCGCCCTGTCCAAGCGGCATAAAAGCGGGATTGCGGTGCGGTTCCCACGGATGTTGCGTTGGCGCCAGGACAAACCGGTGGAGGAAGCCGACAATCTCGCCACGCTGCAGGATCTACTGACCTGACACAAATCAACTGTGGGAGGGGGCTTGCTCCCGATGGCGGTGTGTCAGTCACAGCATTTGTGTCTGATCCACCGCCATCGGGAGCAAGCCCCCTCCCACATTTGGATTTCCGTTCGATCCTAAATGGTGCACTACTCTATCAGTGCCCACTAATGGGCATTTCCTACGCTCAGAAATCCCTCATCCCACCTTTTAAAACGATCATTCGGAACTATGGTGCAGAAATTGCTACTTGGGATCCGTCTGACACCGTTCAGTAACAGTCCTAAATGCGCCACAAGCGCTTATCTTGGTTTCCAGGGAATACATAATGAAAAAAGCATTGCTGACCCTTTCTGCACTGGCTCTGTGCATGGCTGCAGGTGTTGCAACCGCCAAGGAATACAAGGAATTGCGTTTCGGTGTCGATCCCTCCTACGCGCCGTTCGAATCCAAAGCCGCCGACGGCAGCCTGGTGGGCTTCGACATCGACCTGGGCAATGCTATTTGTGCAGAGCTGAAGGTCAAGTGCAAATGGGTTGAAAGCGATTTCGACGGGATGATTCCGGGCCTGAAAGCCAACAAGTTCGACGGTGTGATTTCGTCCATGACCGTGACCCCGGTACGTGAGAAGGCGATCGACTTCTCCAACGAGCTGTTCTCGGGGCCAACCTCGCTGGTGTTCAAGAAAGGCGCCGGGTACTCGACGCCGGAGTCGCTCAAGGGCAAAACCGTGGGCTACGAGCAGGGCACCATCCAGGAAGCCTACGCCAAGGCTGTGCTGGACAAGGCCGGCGTGACCACCAAGGCCTACGCCAACCAGGATCAGGTGTATGCGGACCTGACGTCCGGCCGTCTCGATGCCTCCGTGCAGGATATGCTGCAGGCTGAACTGGGTTTTCTGAAGTCCCCAGCCGGTGCTGGATACGAAGTCAGCGCAGCAATCGATGATCCGCTGCTGCCGTCGAAAACCGCGATCGGTATCAAAAAAGGTAACACTGAGCTCAAGGCTCTTTTGGATAAAGGTATCAAAGCGTTACACGATGATGGCACCTACGCCACTATTCAGAAGAAACACTTTGGCGATCTGAACCTGTACAGCGGCAAATAATGCCTGGGGCGCCCCTTTTTTGAAGGGGCGCTTTTTTATCGCCATAGGTCCTGATTTATGTTCGAAGATCTGTTGCAAACCCTCGGGCTGAGCGCGTTCAGCTTGAAGGGTTTCGGCCCGCTGTTGCTGCAAGGCACCTGGATGACCCTTAAATTGTCGGTGCTGTCCCTGGCCGTCAGCGTGTTGCTGGGCCTGCTCGGCGCCAGCGCGAAACTGTCCAGCCTGCCCTTCCTGCGTATCCCCGCCCAGCTCTACACCACCTTGATTCGCGGCGTACCCGACCTGGTGTTGATGCTGCTGATTTTCTACAGCCTGCAAACCTGGCTGACCGGCCTGACCGACGTTATGGAATGGGAGTACATCGAGATAGACCCATTCAGCGCCGGGGTCATCACCCTGGGCTTTATCTACGGTGCCTATTTCACCGAGACTTTTCGGGGCGCGATTCTCGCCGTGCCCCGTGGCCAGCTGGAAGCCGCCACCGCCTACGGGCTCAAGCGCGGGCAACGGTTTCGCTACGTGACCTTCCCGCAGATGATGCGCTTTGCCCTGCCGGGCATCGGCAATAACTGGATGGTGATGCTCAAGGCCACCGCCCTGGTGTCGATCATCGGCCTGGCCGACCTGGTGAAAGCCGCCCAGGATGCCGGCAAGAGCACCTACCAACTGTTCTACTTCCTGGTGCTCGCCGCGCTGATCTACCTGTTGATCACCAGCGCGTCCAACTTCGTCCTGCGTCGTCTTGAACGGCGCTACTCCGCAGGCTCACGGGAGGCCGTGCGATGATCGAGCTTTTGCAGGAATACTGGCGCCCCTTCCTTTATAGCGACGGCCAGCACATCACCGGCCTGGCCATGACTATGTGGCTGCTCAGCGCGGCACTGGTGATCGGATTTGTGGTGTCGATTCCACTGTCCATCGCCCGTGTATCGCGCCGGCGCCTGGTGCGCTGGCCGGTGCAGTTCTACACCTACCTGTTTCGCGGCACGCCGCTCTATATCCAGTTGCTGATTTGCTACACCGGCATCTACAGCATCGCCGCCGTGCGTGCGCAACCGGTGCTCGATGCGTTCTTTCGCGATGCGATGAACTGCACGATCCTGGCCTTCGCCCTCAACACCTGCGCCTACACCACGGAAATTTTCGCCGGGGCGATCCGCAGCATGGCCCACGGCGAAGTCGAAGCGGCCAAGGCCTACGGGCTGAGCGGTTGGAAATTGTATGCCTATGTGATCATGCCGTCGGCGCTGCGCCGTTCGTTGCCTTACTACAGCAACGAGGTGATCCTGATGCTGCATTCGACCACCGTGGCGTTCACCGCCACCATCCCGGACATCCTCAAAGTCGCCAGGGACGCCAACTCGGCCACCTTCATGACCTTTCAATCGTTCGGCATCGCCGCCCTGATCTACCTGGCCGTGACCTTCGCCCTGGTCGGCCTGTTCCGATTGGCCGAACGCCGCTGGCTGGCCTTCCTCGGGCCGAGCCATTAAGGAGCTTTCATGCGTCATCAGCAACATGACCTGATTGCGCCGGTGCCTGGCACGGCGCGGCAGATTCACAGTTTCCATTTCGGCCCGGAACAGGCCGACCGCAAGATTTACATCCAATCGTCCCTGCATGCCGATGAACTGCCGGGCATGCTGGTGGCCTGGCACCTGAAGGCGCAGCTGGCGCAGTTGGAGGCTGCCGGGCGCATGCGCAGCGAAATCGTCGTGGTGCCGGTCGCCAATCCGGTGGGGCTGGAACAGGTGCTGATGGACATCCCCCTGGGCCGCTACGAGCTGGAAAGCGGGCAGAACTTCAATCGCCTGTTCGTCGACCTCAGCGACGCGGTCGGCGATCAGGTTGAAAACTCGCTGAGCGATGATCCCCAGCACAACGCCCGATTGATCCGCACCGCGTTATCCGACGCCCTCGCCGCGCAAACCGCGTCGACGCAATTGCAATCCCAGCGCCTGGTGCTGCAACGCCTGGCGTGCGATGCCGACATGGTGCTGGACCTGCATTGCGATTTCGAAGCGGTGGCGCACCTTTACACCACGCCCGAGGCCTGGCCGCAGGTGGAGCCGTTGGCGCGTTACCTGGGATCGGAGGCCAACCTGCTGGCCACCGACTCCGGCGGGCAGTCCTTTGATGAGTGTTTCACACTGGTGTGGTGGCAGTTGCGGCAACGCTTCGGCGCGCGCTTCCCCATCCCCCTGGGCAGTTTTTCCGTGACCGTCGAGTTGCGCGGCCAAGGCGACGTCAACCACGGCCTCGCGACCTTGGACTGCCAGGCGATCATCGATTACCTGATTCACTTCGGTGCGATTGAAGGCGACACGACGCCCCTGCCCGCGCTGCCCTACCCGGCCACGCCATTGGCGGGTGTGGAGCCGGTGACCACACCCGTGGGCGGCTTGCTGGTGTTCAGCGCCTTGCCAGGCGAATACCTGGAAGCCGGGCAACGGGTCGCCGAAATCATCGACCCCATCACTGACCGCGTAACGCCCGTGCACTGCCAGCATGCCGGCCTGCTTTACGCCCGTTCGCTACGCCGCATGGCCACTGCCGGGATGGTGATCAGCCATGTCGCCGGCACTGAGGCCTACCGCAGCGGCTACTTACTTTCGCCTTGAGGATGCACGCCCCATGTACAAATTGACCGTTGAAGGCCTGCATAAAAGCTATGGCGACAATGAGGTGCTCAAAGGTGTCTCGCTCAAGGCCAGGACCGGTGACGTGATCAGCCTGATCGGCGCCAGCGGCTCGGGCAAGAGCACCTTCCTGCGCTGCATCAACTTCCTGGAAACGCCCAACGACGGCGCCATGACCCTGGACGGACAAACCATCCGCATGGTCAGCGACCGCCACGGCATGCGCGTGGCCGACGATGCCGAGTTGCAGCGCTTGCGCACGCGACTGGCGATGGTCTTTCAGCACTTCAACCTGTGGAGCCACATGAGCGTGCTGGAAAACATCACCATGGCCCCGCGCCGGGTGCTGGGGTGCAGCAAGAAAGACGCCGAAGACCGCGCCCGGCGCTACCTGGACAAAGTCGGCCTGCCCGCGCGGGTGGCCGATCAATACCCGGCATTCCTGTCCGGCGGCCAGCAGCAACGGGTAGCGATTGCCCGCGCGTTGGCGATGGAGCCCGAGGTGATGCTGTTCGACGAACCCACCTCGGCATTGGACCCGGAGTTGGTCGGTGAAGTATTGAAGGTCATCCAGGGTCTGGCCGAAGAAGGCCGCACCATGATCATGGTGACCCACGAAATGAGCTTTGCGCGCAAGGTTTCCAGCCAGGTGCTGTTCCTGCACCAAGGTCGGGTGGAAGAGCAAGGTGCGCCGGCGGACGTGCTGGGCAATCCGAAAAGCGAGCGCCTGCAGCAGTTTTTGAGCGGCAACTTGAAGTAAACCTTTGTGACGCCTGGAGGGTCTGTGCAATAGAGCCTCCAGAGCGTCAGCTGCCGCATGGCAAAACCCGTCGACTTTGCAAAACAATGGTTTGCCACCCGTGGCTGGCGTGCGTTCGCATTCCAGAAAGAAGTGTGGAAGGCCGTCAAGGACGGTCAATCCGGCTTGCTGCATGCGAGTACCGGCGCGGGTAAAACCTACGCGCTGTGGTTCGCTGCCCTCAATCGTTTCGCCATCACGCGCCCGCCCGCTACCGGCAAGCGCAAGGCGCCGGCCGAACCACTGACCGTATTGTGGATCACACCGATGCGCGCCTTGGCCGCCGACACCGCACGCGCGCTTGAGGCGCCGCTGGCGGCCTTGCAGATCCCCTGGAGCGTTGGCCTGCGCACGGGCGACACTAGCAGCGGCGAACGCGCCCGCCAGACCCGCCGCCAGCCCACTGCGCTGATCACCACCCCGGAAAGCCTGACGCTAATGCTTGCGCGCGCCGACAGTGAGGTCAGCCTGGCGCATCTGCGCATGGTGGTGGTAGACGAATGGCATGAACTGATCGGCAATAAGCGCGGTGTGCAACTGCAACTGGCGTTGGCACGGCTGCGACGCTGGCATCCCGACTTGCTGGTCTGGGGCATTTCCGCGACCTTGGGTAATCAGGCTCACGCGCTGGAGGTATTGGTCCCACAGGGTGGCGGAGTCAATGTGCAGGGGCAATCGCCCAAACAGTTGCTGGTTGACACACTGCTGCCGCCCATCGCCGAACGCTTTCCCTGGGCCGGCCATATCGGTTTGAAAATGCTCCCGCAAGTGGTGGCCGAAGTGGACGCCAGCAGCAGTTGCCTGGTGTTCACCAATACCCGGGCGCAGTCGGAAATCTGGTACCAGGCGCTGCTGGAGGCCAGGCCGGAGTGGGCCGGCCTGATTGCGTTGCATCACGGTTCGCTGTCGCGCGAGACCCGGGACTGGGTGGAACGTGCGCTCAAAGACGGCCAACTCAAGGCGGTGGTGTGCACCTCCAGCCTGGACCTGGGCGTGGATTTTCTACCGGTGGAGCGGGTGCTGCAGATTGGCTCGGCCAAAGGTGTGGCGCGCCTGATGCAACGCGCCGGCCGCTCGGGGCATGCACCGGGGCGGCCATCACGGGTGACCCTGGTACCGACCCACAGCCTGGAGCTGGTGGAAGCCGCCGCCGCAAAGGATGCGATTGCCCAGCGCGGCATCGAAGCCCGCGAATCGCCCCACAAACCCTTGGATGTGCTGGTGCAACATCTGGTCAGCATGGCCCTGGGCGGCGGGTTTGTTCCCGATGCGCTGCTGGCGGAGGTCCGCGGTGCCTGGGCCTACCGCGATCTTACCGACGCCGATTGGACCTGGGCCCTGGCCTTTGTGCGCCATGGCGGGCTGTCGCTCACCGCTTATCCGGATTACCGCCGCGTAGAGCCCGACGAACAGGGCATCTGGCGCGTTCCCGATGCGCGACTGGCGCGCCGCCATCGCATGAGCGTGGGCACTATTGTCAGCGATGCGAGTATGCACCTGAAGTACTGGAGCAAGGGCGGTGGCGGCAAAAACCTCGGCAGTGTCGAGGAAGGTTTTATTGCGCGACTCAAGCCGGGCGACGGCTTTCTGTTCGCCGGACGCCTGCTGGAGTTGGTGCGCGTGGAAAACATGACCGCGTACGTGCGCCGCAGCACCGCGAAAAAAGCCGCCGTGCCGCGCTGGAATGGCGGGCGCATGCCGCTTTCCAACGAGCTGGCGCAGGCAGTGATCGAGCGCTTCGACGCGGCGGCACAGGGGCGCTTCGACGGCCCGGAGATGCAGGCGGTGCAGCCATTGCTGCTGACACAACTGCGTTGGTCCGGCCTGCCGACCCGTGATCACTTGCTGGCGGAGTTTCTCAAGTCGCGCGAAGGCTGGCACCTGTTTCTCTACCCCTTCGCCGGGCGTCAGGTGCATCTGGGGCTGGCGAGTCTGCTGGCGTGGCGCGTCAGCCGGCAGCAACCCGTGACCTTTTCCATTGCGGTCAATGATTATGGGTTGGAATTGCTGAGCGCCACCGAGGTGCACTGGCCCCAGTTGTTGACCGAGGCGCTGCTCAGCCCAGAGGATTTGCTCACGGACGTGGCAGCCAGCCTCAACGCCGGTGAACTGGCGTTGCGGCGCTTTCGCGAAATCGCACGCATCGCCGGGCTGGTGTTCGCCGGTTACCCCGGCGCGCCGAAAAGCACCCGGCAGGTGCAGGCCTCCAGCGGCCTGTTCTTCGAAGTGTTCAAACAATATGATCCGCACAACCTGCTGCTGACCCAGGCAGGGGAAGAAGTCCTGCGCAACGAACTGGACATTCAGCGCCTGGAAGAGACCTTGCTTCGCTTGTCGGCGCTGCAGCTGGACCTGCATATGATCCAGCGGCCAACCCCCCTGGCCTTTCCGCTGCTGGTGGAGCGGATGCGCGAAAGCCTGAGTTCGGAAAAACTCTCGGAGCGCATTGCGCGGATGGTCAAGGACCTGGAAAAAGTCGCGGACAGAGGGAACGCTTGATGGTGTGTTCGGTAACGCTTGAGGGTGAGCAATTGTGGCTGCTGGCGGACAAGGCGGTGTACTGGCCGGCGTGCCAATACCTGCTGATCGCCGACGCTCACTTCGGCAAGGCCTCGGCCTACCGCAGCCTCGGGCAACCGGTGCCCCAGGGCACTACCAGCGAAAACCTGCAGCGCCTGGATCGGTTGCTGGCGGCCTATGCCTGCGCTCGGGTGATCTTCCTCGGAGATTTCCTCCACGGCCCAGGCTCCCACGCCAGCGGCACCCTGGGCGCGCTCCGGGCCTGGCGAGCGCGCCACGCTGAGTTGCCGATTACGCTGATTCGCGGCAATCACGATCAACGCGCAGGCGACCCGCCTGCCGACCTGAACATTGAAGTGGTACCCGAACCGCTTTTGATAGGGCCATTCGCTCTACAACACGAACCGCACGCCCACGCCAGCCATCACGTGCTGGCGGGACATGTCCATCCGGTGTACCGCTTGCGCGGCAAGGGCCGGCAAAGCCTGCGCCTGCCGTGCTTCCAGATTGGCAAACGCGTCAGCCTGCTGCCGGCGTTTGGCGCCTTTACAGGCGGTTACGCAGTGGAGCTGGACGACGAGCGCCGAATCTTTGTGATCGGCGATCATGAGGTCTGGCCGGTTCAGTGACGCAAAGGCGTGCGTGCAGGGTCAGGCGACAGGTGCGGGAGGCGGCTCATCCGGCAAGGTGGGCTCACCCGGCTCGGTAGGCTGCGGATAGTCCGGTTCAGGTTGGCCGGGAATGCCGCCCGCATAAGCAGGGTCGGCCATCAAGGACCAGGCCAGAACACCAATCTGGTTGGGTTCAAGCCGGGCAAGTTCTGCGCTGATTCGCGGGTTGATCTTCATAGGGCACTCCTCAAGCGTGGCCCGACGCGTTTTACACGCGCCGAGGCAGTACACCTAGATAGAGTCAATTTCCGCAGACTAATTCCCTTTACTCGTAGGAGCTTTCGATCAAGCGCGTGGGAGCGTGACGCCACGCTGGCCCTGATACTTGCCGGCACGGTCCTTATAGGACACTTCGCACGCCTCGTCGGACTGCAGGAACAGCATTTGCGCCACGCCTTCGTTGGCGTAGATTTTCGCTGGCAAGGTGGTGGTGTTGGAGAACTCCAGGGTCACATGGCCTTCCCACTCGGGTTCCAGCGGGGTCACGTTGACGATGATGCCGCAACGGGCGTAGGTGCTTTTACCCAGGCAGATGGTCAATACGTCACGCGGGATACGGAAGAACTCCACGGTGCGGGCCAGGGCGAAGGAGTTTGGCGGGATGATGCAAACATCGCTCTTGACGTCGACGAAGCTTTTTTCGTCGAAGTTCTTCGGATCGACGATCGCCGAGTTGATATTGGTGAACACCTTGAATTCATCGGCGCAGCGCACATCGTAGCCATAGCTGGAGACTCCGTACGAAATCACGCGCGCGTCGCCTTCACCACGGATCTGGCGCTCGACGAACGGTTCGATCATGCCGTGTTCCTGCGCCATGCGGCGAATCCACTTGTCCGATTTGATGCTCATGGCGGTGTCCTGAATGCGAGGTGAAAAAATTCTGTGGGGCATCTTACCGGGGCCGGCTGTGGGGTTCAAAGGGCGCAGGACTTTTAATGACGAATGCACCGGCCTCCATTACCCGCAGCCAACGGGGCCGGGGCTCTTGGCGCGACTTTCGGGGACAATAAATACCACCGCCAGTCACGAAAATAGAGAAACCTTCGGAAATACCATTGGCACGTTCCGGAAAAAGGGTTAAGGTGGCGTCACTGTGTTGCTTGTGTCACTGAGAATCTCTACACGATATGTTGAATTTCGATCCAACCATCTCCAAGAATTTTTCCTGCTCTTTGCACTCAGTCTCGGCCAGGGCTTTTCCTGAGTCGCAGTTAACTTTGTTCAAGGAGTTACACCATGTCTAATCGCCAAACTGGTACCGTTAAGTGGTTCAACGATGAAAAAGGCTTCGGCTTCATCACTCCACAATCCGGTGACGACCTGTTCGTTCACTTCAAAGCTATCCAATCCGACGGCTTCAAAAGCCTGAAAGAAGGCCAACAGGTTTCTTTCATCGCTACCCGCGGTCAGAAAGGCATGCAAGCTGAAGAAGTTCAAGTTATCTAACTTGTACTGACTTAGTCGAAAAGACCCCGCCCTTAAAAGCGGGGTTTTTTTATGCCGATCGTTCCCACGCTCTGCGTGGAAATGACTCTTGTGACGCTCTGCGTTACGCCATGGGACGCAGAGCGTCCTGGTGCTGCATTCCCACGCGGAGCGTGGGAATGATCAGCAAACGATGGGCATAAAAAATGTGGGAGGGGGCTTATACCCCGTCCCACATTCGGCATTCAAGCAGCGTTGTTTATTGAAACAACGACTCACTCGACAAGCCGTTCTTCTCGAGGATCTCGCGCAAGCGCTTGAGCCCCTCTACTTGAATCTGCCGAACCCGCTCACGGGTCAGGCCGATCTCCAGGCCTACGTCCTCCAGGGTGCTGCTCTCATGGCCGCGCAGGCCGAAGCGGCGGATCACCACCTCGCGCTGCTTATCGGTGAGTTCCGACAACCACTGGTCGATGCTTTGGGACAGATCATCATCCTGCAACAGCTCGCACGGATCTGTCGGGCGATCATCTGTCAGGGTGTCCAGCAGGGTTTTATCCGAATCCGGACCCAGCGAGACATCGACCGAAGACACCCGCTCATTCAGGCCGAGCATGCGCTTGACCTCCCCTACCGGTTTTTCCAGCAGGTTGGCGATTTCTTCGGGCGAAGGTTCATGATCGAGTTTTTGTGTCAGCTCACGCGCTGCCCGCAGGTACACGTTGAGCTCCTTGACCACATGGATCGGCAACCGGATCGTACGGGTCTGATTCATGATCGCCCGTTCGATGGTCTGGCGAATCCACCAGGTGGCATAAGTCGAGAAGCGAAAGCCCCGCTCAGGGTCGAACTTCTCCACCGCCCGGATCAAGCCCAGGTTGCCTTCCTCGATCAAGTCCAGCAGCGACAATCCGCGATTGACGTAGCGTCGGGCGATTTTAACCACCAGGCGCAGGTTGCTTTCAATCATGCGTTTGCGCCCAGCCGGATCGCCCTTCTGCGACAGACGCGCAAAATGGACTTCTTCTTCGGGGGTGAGCAGAGGGGAAAAGCCGATTTCATTGAGGTACAACTGGGTCGCGTCGAGCGCCCGCGTGTAATCAATGTACTTGTGTTGCTTTAACGCGGAGGAGTTTTTGGATTTGGTGCGAACTGAGGGTGGTGATGCCCCCTCATTATCTGACATCGGTTCCGTAGCGATACCGGTCTCCATAAGGAGAACCTCATCGTCGATGTCAAACTCCGGCGCTTCTTTACTGAGAGCCATTGTTATAGTCCTTTGGTGAGTTCGACCTCAAGCTCAAGCGACGCCTTTATCCTTGGCAACGCTGGAGCCTGTTCCTTCTACGTGAGGGAACAGGCTGGCAACACATCAACGACGGGGTAGGAATTGCAGTGGGTCTACAGGTTTCCCCTGGCGGCGAATCTCAAAGTGCAGTTTCACCCGGTCTGTACCCGTTGAACCCATTTCGGCAATTGTCTGTCCGACCCTGACCTGCTGCCCCTCCCGAACCAACAACCTGCGGTTATGACCGTAGGCACTGACGTAGGTATCGCTGTGTTTGATGATGACCAGCTCGCCGTAGCCCCGTAGACCACTCCCGGCGTACACCACTGTCCCATCAGACGCAGCCAAAACAGGCTGTCCCAAATCCCCGGCGATATCAATGCCTTTATTCAAACTGCCGTTTGAAGAGAATTTTCCAATTAATACGCCGTTTGAAGGCCATCCCCAACCGGTCGGCGCGGGCCCTGCAGGTGGCAACGGCGCGGGTGCCGGCTTGCTCGCCACCGAAGGTGCGGCGGTACCTGCAGGCCTGGTGATAACCGTGGTTTTGCTCGAAGAAGAAGCCGAAGATCCCGACTTTGTCACAACTGCCGTGGGCGCCGAACCGGCGCGGCCATCGAAGCGAATCGTCTGCCCCGGATGAATCGTATAAGGCACGGGAATGTTGTTACGAGCTGCGAGCGCCTTGTAATCCCAACCATAACGGAAGGCGATCGAGAACAGCGTATCGCCCTTGCGCACGACGTATTGGCCGGTGGTCACCGTCGGCTTCTGCGGTGCCGCATTGGTGCGGTCAACTACCCGCGCACCGCCGGATGGCGTGCTCGAGCAGGCTGCCAGTAAGGAACTCAAGACAAGGCCAAGCACCAGTCGCTGAAAGCTTGTTTTACTCATTCGCTGCGCAGGACCTGTGAGACTCACCCGCCGCTCCCTTTGTGGTGGCTGAACGTTAACGCCTGTATCAGGCTTGAAAGATGACGCAAGTATAACTGGGCATTGGCTTTTTACCGGCACACGAGTGAAACGAAAACTTCATCATGTTTAACTCCGGCGCCTTCCCTCGTTGAATCTATAGACCCCGCTGTAAGACACATCTGCGCCTGTGGAATTCACTGCCTGGAAATAAATGATCAGGCCAGCGGGCCGTTGAGCAGCGGCACGAAGCGCACAGCCCCGAGCACATGCCGGGAAAAGCCATCGTCCTCGCGAATAATGAGCATCAATTGTTGCACTTCGCCGGAGCCCACCGGGATGACCAGCCGGCCGCCGGGCGCCAGTTGATCGAGCAGCGCTTGCGGCACATCGGTGGCCACCGCAGTGACAATGATTCCGTTATAGGGCGCCAATGCCGGCCAGCCTTCCCAGCCATCGCCCCAACGAAACACTACGTTACGCAGGTTCAGCTCCACCAGGCGCTCTTTGGCGCGGTCCTGCAGCACCTTGATGCGCTCGACCGAGAACACCCGTTCGACCAACTGAGACAACACGGCGGTCTGATAGCCGGAGCCGGTGCCGATTTCCAGCACCTTGTCCAACGGCCCGGCGGCCAGCAACAGCTCGCTCATGCGGGCGACCATATAGGGCTGGGAGATGGTCTGGTTGTGGCCGATCGGCAACGCCGTGTCTTCGTAGGCGCGGTGCGCCAGGGCTTCGTCGACAAACAGGTGCCGAGGCGTGCGCCGGATCACTTCCAGCACCTGCGCATTGGACAAGCCTTCTTCGTACAGACGCTGGATCAAACGCTCGCGCGTGCGCTGGGAAGTCATCCCGATGCCACGGCGCAGCAAGTCGTCTTGTTCACGAGCCATCAGCGCAGTCCCTCCAGCCAGCCATCAAGTCCACTGAAGGCATCACTGAAGGTGCGATCGAATTGCAACGGGGTAATCGATACATAGCCTTGCATCACCGCATGAAAGTCCGTGCCCTCACCACCATCCTCGGCATCGCCGGCCGCAGCGATCCAATAGCCTTCCTTGCCACGCGGGTCGACCACCTTCAAGGGCGCCGCCGCACGGGCACGGTGCCCCAGCCGCGTCAGCTGGATACCGCGAATATGGTCGAGCGGCAGGTTGGGGATATTGACGTTGAGCACGGTGCGCGGCGGCAGGTCCAGGGACGCGTGCGCTTGCACCAACTTGCGCGCGTAGTACGCCGCCGTCGCCAGGTTATCCAGTTGCCGTGAGGCGAAGGAAAAGGCGAACCCGATACCGCCGAGAAAGCGCCCTTCAAGGGCGGCCGCCACGGTGCCGGAATACAGCACGTCATCGCCCAGGTTCGCGCCCAGGTTGATGCCCGACACCACCAGGTCCGGCGCGTGCTCCAACAAGCTGTTGATCGCCAGGTGCACGCAGTCGGTGGGGGTGCCGTTCACGCTGATAAAGCCATTGGCCAGCACCTTGGGGTGCAACGGACGGTCGAGCGTCAGCGAACTGCTGGCGCCGCTCTTGTCCTGGTCGGGGGCCACCACCACGCATTCGGCGTAATCCGCCAGCGCAGCATGAAGCGCGGCGAGGCCGGGTGCGGTGGCACCGTCATCGTTTGATATCAGAATACGCATGGGTTGTCCGTCGGCCCCACCGGCACTAGATCAACGAGTTCGCGCACCAATACAGTGGCGAAGCATCCAGCCGGCAGGACGAATTCCAATTGCAGAATGTCAGGCCCGGGATAATGCCACGTCAACCCGCCAATGGGCAGCCGCAGAATGCGACGTTCTTGGCTCATTCCCGCATTCACCAGCCAATCACGCAGGTCAGCTTCTGCGGCGGCGACAGATTGTTCCAATTCATAGGTACAACCTTTCGCCGGAGACTCGCCCTCCCCCCACTGCGGGCCGGTGGGATGCAGGTCGAGGATCGCCAGGCGCGGGTCGCTGCATTCAGCCTCACCGGCCGGGAAAAAGCTGCGGCTGTCGGTGAAGGCCAGCAAGTCGCCGACTTGGGCGCGCTGCCAGGAGCCGTCGGCGACACGCGCCGCCAACACTTTGTTGAACAGCAAGCTACGGGCGGTGGACAGCAACCGCGAACGCGCATTGCGCTGTTCCGGCAAGGCCTTGCGAGCCGCCCAGTCACGGGCATCGACGACATTGCCGCCATTATGGCCAAAGCGCTGAGCACCGAAATAGTTGGGTATACCGTGCCGGGCAATCTGTTGCAGACGCGCGTCGATGGCGGCGGTATCACCGTTCAACTGGGTCAGGCGCAAGGTAAAGCCGTTGGCCGCATGGGCGCCGCGCTGCAGCTTGCGTTTGTGCCGCGCAGTTTTCAGGATCCTGAGGGTGTCGTTCTCGGCGGCACGCATGTCCGGGTCGGCCTTGCCGGGCAACTGCACGCTGAACCACTGGCGGGTCAATGCCTGGCGATCCTTGAGCCCGGCATAGCTGACGGTGCGCAAGGGCACGCCAGCCGCCTTGGCGATACGCCGCGCCGCTTCCTCGGTATTCAGGCCGCGCTTCTCCACCCACAACCACAGGTGCTCGCCTTCGCCAGTCAGCGGGATATCGAGCACTTCGTCCACCTGGAAATCTTCGGCCGTGGCCTTCAGGACCGCGCTGCCCAACGCTTCGCCATAGGCACGCGGGCCCAGCAACTCAAGTTCGTTCATGCGCGCAGCAACAAGGCGACGGAGTGCACGGCGATGCCCTCTTCACGACCGGTAAACCCGAGCTTTTCGGTGGTGGTGGCTTTCACGTTGACTTGGTCCAATTCTATTTGCAGGTCGGCGGCAATCAGGGCGCGCATCGATTCGATATGCGGGGCCATTTTCGGCGCCTGGGCCACGATGGTGTTATCGACGTTGCCGACCTTCCAGCCTTTGGCGTGGATCAAGCCGACGACATGGCGCAGCAACACACGGCTGTCGGCGCCCTTGAAGGTTGGATCGGTGTCCGGAAAGTGCTTGCCGATATCACCCAACGCCGCTGCGCCGAGCAACGCATCGCTCAAGGCGTGCAACACAACGTCGCCGTCAGAATGAGCCAGCAGCCCATGGTGGTGCGCGATACGCACGCCGCCCAAAGTGATGAAATCGCCTTCAGCGAAACGGTGCACATCGTAGCCGTGGCCAATACGCATAAAAAAACGCCCCGATTTAATTCAGGGCGTGATTCTACCTACTTTTGCCTCACATTAACCGAGCAAAGCACGACCATGATGGCGCAAATGGTCATCGATGAAGCTGGCGATAAAGAAGTAGCTGTGGTCGTAGCCAGGTTGCAGCCGCAGTTCCAGCGGATGACCGGCCGCCTTGGCGGCTTGCTGCAAGGCCTCGGGCTTGAGCTGCACGGTGAGGAAATCGTCGCGATCGCCCTGGTCCACCAACAGCGGCAACTGTTCCGACGCTTCGCTTATCAGCACGCAGGCATCCCATTCGCGCCACTTCGAGCGCTCTTCTCCCAGGTAACGGGAGAAGGCTTTCTGGCCCCAGGGGCAGTCCATCGGATTGTTGATCGGCGAAAACGCCGACACGCTCTGGTAACGCCCAGGGTTGCGCAGCGCGCAGACCAACGCACCGTGGCCGCCCATCGAGTGGCCGCTGATGCCCCGCTTGTCTGACGCCGGGAAATGCGCCTCCACCAACTCCGGCAATTCCTGCACCACATAGTCATGCATCCGATAATGCCTGGCCCAGGGTTCCTGGGTGGCGTTCAGATAGAACCCGGCGCCCAGGCCAAAGTCCCAGGCGCTATCCGGGTCATCCGGCACACCGGGGCCGCGCGGGCTGGTATCCGGCGCCACGATGATCAAGCCCAGCTCGGCGGCCATGCGATGGGCACCGGCCTTTTGCATGAAGTTCTCGTCGGTGCAGGTCAGCCCGGACAGCCAATACAACACCGGTAGCTTGCCGCCCTGCTCCGCCTGCGGCGGCAGGTAGACGGCGAAGGTCATGTCGCAATCAAGCACAGCGGAGTGATGCTTATAGCGTTTATGCCAGCCGCCGAAGCTTTTCTGGCAGGACAGGTTTTCCAGACTCATGGCCGACCTCAGAAATGGATGACGGTACGAATGCTTTTGCCTTCATGCATCAGGTCAAACGCTTTGTTGATGTCTTCCAGGCCCATGGTGTGGGTGATGAAGGTATCCAGCGGGATCTCGCCGGTCTGGGCCATTTCCACGTAGCTTGGCAATTCGGTACGCCCGCGTACGCCGCCGAAGGCCGACCCGCGCCAGACGCGACCGGTCACCAGTTGGAACGGACGGGTGGCGATTTCCTGGCCGGCACCGGCCACGCCAATGATCACCGACTCGCCCCAGCCTTTATGGCAGCACTCCAGGGCCGCACGCATCAGTTGGACATTGCCGATGCACTCGAAGGAAAAGTCCACGCCGCCATCAGTCAAATCGACAATCACGTCCTGGATCGGGCGGTCATAGTCTTTCGGGTTGATGCAGTCGGTAGCGCCCAGTTGCTTGGCGATTTCGAACTTGGCCGGGTTGATGTCGATGGCAATGATGCGGCCGGCCTTGGCTTTCACTGCGCCAATCACCGCCGACAGACCGATACCGCCCAGACCGAAGATGGCCACGGTGTCACCCGGCTTGACCTTGGCGGTGTTGATCACCGCGCCGATACCGGTGGTAACGCCACAGCCCAGCAGGCAGACCTTTTCCAGCGGCGCTTCTTTAGGAATCTTGGCGACGGAGATTTCCGGCAGCACGGTGTACTCGGAGAAGGTCGAGGTACCCATGTAGTGGAAAATCGGCTGGCCCTTGTAGGAGAAACGCGTAGTGCCGTCAGGCATCAAGCCCTTGCCCTGGGTGGAACGGATGGCCTGGCACAGGTTGGTCTTGCCGGACAGGCAGAATTTGCATTGACCGCATTCCGGGGTGTACAGCGGGATCACATGGTCGCCGACGGCCACCGAGGTTACGCCTTCGCCAATGGCCTCGACCACGGCACCGCCTTCATGGCCAAGGATCGACGGGAAGATCCCTTCCGGGTCTGCGCCTGAAAGCGTGTAGGCATCGGTATGGCATACGCCGGACGCGACCACGCGCAACAGCACTTCGCCCGCCTTGGGCATGGCGACATCGACTTCCACAATCTCAAGGGGTTTCTTGGCTTCGAAGGCTACGGCGGCGCGGGACTTGATCATCCGGGGTTCTCCATGGAGTAAAAGTTGATTGGACCAGTGTAAAACATGGCTGATTGATTAATAATCCAGGCAAAAGCAAAACATTATTGCTGTATGGGGACAATGTTCATGCTGGAGAATCGTTGGGAAGGCATCGATGAGTTTGTCGCCGTGGCCGAGTGCAGCCAATTCACGGCTGCGGCCGAGCGCCTGGGGGTATCGTCGTCCCATATCAGCCGCCAGGTGGCGCGCCTGGAAGAACGCCTGCAAACCCGCCTGTTGTATCGCAGTACACGCAAGGTGACGCTGACCGAAGCGGGCCAGACGTTCCTGCAACATTGCCAGCGCTTGCAGGACGGTCGCGAAGAGGCCCTGCGCGCCGTGGGCGACCTGACCAGCGAACCCAAAGGCATGTTGCGCATGACCTGCGCCGTGGCCTATGGCGAACGCTTTATCGTGCCGCTGGTGACAGCGTTCATGGCGCTCTATCCACAGTTGCGCGTCGATATCGAGCTGAGCAACCGCCCGCTGGACCTGGTGCACGAGGGGCTCGACCTGGCGATTCGCCTCGGGCGCCTGCAAGACTCGCGCATGGTTGCCAGCCGCCTGGCAGCGCGACGCATGTATTTGGGTGCGTCACCTTCCTACCTGGCCCGGTATGGTCGACCACACAGTTTGTCGGAATTGAGTCGGCACAACTGCCTGATCGGCAGTTCGGATATCTGGCAACTGGCCCAGGACGGCCGCGAATTTTCCCAGCGGGTGCAGGGCAACTGGCGCTGCAACAGTGGGCAGGCGGTGCTGGACGCTGCGCTGCAAGGCATGGGGCTGTGCCAGTTGCCGGACTATTACGTGCTGGAGCACTTGCACAGTGGCGCACTGGTCTCGCTGCTGGAGGCGCATCAGCCGCCGAATACGGCGGTGTGGGCGTTGTATCCGCAGCAGCGGCATTTATCGCCGAAGGTCAGGAAGTTGGTGGATTTCTTGAAGGAGGGGTTGGCTGGGAGGCCGGAGTATGGCCAGACGTTGTAGGAGCGAGGCGGGCGGCTAGCCCTTGCTCGCGAAAAACCTGAGAGCGCCGCGTCTAGCCAGGAAACCCGCGTTATCGTTGGCGATTTTCGCGAGCAAGCTCGCTCCTACAGAGAGCGGTTAGCCCAGCGCAACCGCAGCCACTCAAGATCTTCCGGCCGCGTCACCTTGATGTTGTCCGAACGCCCTTCGATCAGGCGTGGTGCCTGGCCGGACCATTCCATGGCCGAGGCTTCATCGGTGATCACCGCATCGGCCACCAGGCTGT
Organism: Pseudomonas sp. R4-39-08; assembly: GCF_003852275.1. Taxonomy (NCBI): domain Bacteria; kingdom Pseudomonadati; phylum Pseudomonadota; class Gammaproteobacteria; order Pseudomonadales; family Pseudomonadaceae; genus Pseudomonas; species Pseudomonas sp. R4-39-08. The sequence goes on along the minus strand of NZ_CP027733.1, from coordinate 1,397,026 downwards.
CCGCCAAGGCGCGGTGCAAGGCGCCCAGGCGGAACATCTGGGGCGTAAAGGCCTGCCAGATCAGGCTACGATCAACGGTCTCGACGACACGGCCGTGTTTGTCGACGCGCTTGAGGGTGTCACGGGCCGGCACGGCCAGCAGGCCACCCACGGGATCGTCAGCCAGTTCACCCAATAGCTTGTCGAGATCATCACGGCTCAGATTGGGCCGCGCTGCATCGTGCACCAGCACCCAATCTTCATCACGGGCGCCCAGAGCATTGAGCTGCAGCAGCGCATTGAGCACGGAACCTGAGCGCTCCGATCCGCCATCCGCACGCTGAATACGCGGGTCGGCGGCACACGCCAGGGTGGGCCAGTAGGGGTCATCAGCCGCAAGACTGACCACCAGCCCTTGCAACGCAGGGTGGTCAAGGAAACAGCCAAGGCTGTGTTCGAGAATGGTGCGCCCGCCCAGTTGCAGATACTGCTTGGGACGGTCGGCGGCCATACGGGCACCAACACCCGCGGCCGGAATCACGGCCCAGAAGGCCGGTAACTCGGTGTTCATTGGGCCAACTGGTAGAGGGTTTCGCCCTCCTTGACCATGCCCAGTTCATGACGCGCCCGCTCTTCGACGGTCTCCGTGCCTTTTTTCAGCTCAAGCACTTCGGCATCAAGCACGCGGTTGCGCTCCAGCAGACGTTCGTTTTCGGCGTGCTGGTCGGCAATTTGCTGGGTCAGCTCTTCCACCTGCGCAAAGCTGCCGTTACCGACCCATAGGCGGTACTGCAGGCCAGCCAGCAACAAGAGCAAGACGAGGAACAACCAATTGGGACTGCGCATCGAAATCCGGGTATCCAGTGAAAAAAGACAGTCATGCAAACCTTTTGCAGCAACTGATAGCACGAAGCCTGGATAAACCAGGCTTGTGCTTGTCAGTCAGCAGATTAGCGCCGAAATGCCCACTGTCGTGAGATTTCCGACGCAATCGGCCGACTTTTTACCATTTACTGCTCAGCCGCGAAACTCGCTGCGACCGTTGTACTTGGCTTTACCCGCCAATTGCTCTTCGATGCGCAGCAATTGGTTGTACTTGGACACGCGGTCGGAACGGCACAGGGAACCGGTCTTGATCTGGCCCGCCGAGGTACCCACGGCCAGGTCGGCAATGGTCGAATCCTCGGTTTCGCCGGAGCGGTGCGAGATCACGGCGGTGTAGCCCGCAGCCTTGGCCATCTGGATGGCTTCCAGGGTTTCGGTCAGGGTGCCGATCTGGTTGAACTTGATCAGGATCGAGTTGGCGATCTTCTTGTCGATGCCTTCTTTCAGGATCTTGGTGTTGGTCACGAACAGGTCGTCGCCCACCAACTGGATTTTTTCACCGATCTTGTCGGTGAGAATTTTCCAGCCGTCCCAGTCGGACTCATCCAGGCCGTCTTCGATCGAAATGATCGGGTAGCGCTGGGTCAGGCCCTTCAGGTATTCGGCAAAGCCTTCGGAGTTGAACACCTGGCCTTCGCCGGACAGGTTGTACTTGCCGTCCTCAAAGAATTCGCTGGCAGCGCAGTCCAGGGCCAGGGTCACGTCGGTGCCCAGTGTGTAGCCGGCGTTGGCCACAGCTTCGGAGATCACTTTCAGTGCATCTTCGTTGGACGCCAGGTTCGGCGCAAAACCACCTTCGTCACCCACTGCAGTGCTCAGGCCACGGGCCTTCAGCACAGCCTTGAGGTGATGGAAAATCTCGGTGCCCATGCGCAGGCCTTCGGAGAAGGTCTTGGCGCCAACCGGCTGCACCATGAATTCCTGGATGTCGACGTTGTTATCGGCGTGCTCGCCACCGTTGATGATGTTCATCATCGGCACCGGCATCGAGTACACGCCCGGCGTACCGTTCAGGTTGGCGATGTGCGCGTACAGCGGCAGGTCCTGGTCCTGGGCGGCGGCCTTGGCGGCGGCCAGGGACACGGCGAGGATCGCGTTGGCGCCCAGGCTGCCTTTGTTTTCGGTGCCGTCGAGCTTGATCATCGCGTGGTCCAGGGCTTTCTGGTCCAGCGGGTCCTTGCCCAGCAACAGGTCACGGATCGGGCCGTTGATGTTGGCTACCGCCTTGAGTACACCCTTGCCCAGGTAACGGCTCTTGTCGCCATCACGCAGTTCCAGCGCTTCGCGCGAACCTGTGGAAGCACCGGACGGCGCGCAGGCGCTGCCGATGATGCCGTTATCGAGAAGCACGTCGGCTTCGACGGTGGGGTTGCCACGGGAGTCGAGAACTTCACGACCTTTGATGTCGACGATTTTTGCCATTGTTGTAAACACTCCAAAGTTGACGAAAACGACGCAGCTGAAGGAAATCTTTTGACCGACCGCAAGGGTGGAACAACAGGGCAGGCTTGCAGACGACAAGGCTCAGGCCTGGGGCCTGAGCATAAAGCGTGGGAAATTCTACCGGAGAAACGCCGCTTACGCGGTCTCTACCGTCGGAAAACTCTTGACCAGTTCGTCCAACTGCTTGAGCTGGGCCAGGAACGGCTCCAGCTTGTCCAGGCGCAGGGCACAGGGGCCGTCGCACTTGGCGTTGTCCGGGTCCGGGTGGGCTTCCAGGAACAGGCCGGCCAGGGACTGGCTGATGCCCGCCTTGGCCAGGTCCAGCACCTGGGCACGGCGACCGCCGGCGGAATCGGCGCGACCACCGGGCATTTGCAGCGCGTGGGTCACGTCGAAGAACACCGGGTATTCGAACTGTTTCATGATGCCGAAACCGAGCATGTCCACCACGAGGTTGTTATAGCCGAAGCTCGAACCACGCTCGCACAGGATCAACTGGTCGTTACCCGCTTCCACGCATTTGCTCAGGATATGTTTCATTTCCTGGGGCGCGAGGAACTGGGCTTTCTTGATATTGATCACCGCGCCAGTCTTGGCCATGGCGACCACCAGGTCGGTCTGGCGCGACAGGAAGGCCGGCAACTGGATGATGTCGCACACCTCGGCGACCACGGCAGCCTGCTCGGGCTCGTGGACGTCAGTGATGATCGGCACGCCGAAGGCTTGCTTGATGTCCTGGAAGATCCGCATGCCTTCTTCAAGGCCCGGGCCGCGATAGGAGGTCACGGACGAACGGTTGGCCTTGTCGAAGCTGGCCTTGAATACATAGGGGATACCCAACTTCTGGGTAACCCGCACGTACTCTTCACAGACCTGCATCGCCATGTCGCGGCTTTCCAGTACGTTCATGCCGCCGAACAGCACCATGGGCTTGTCGTTGGCAATTTCGATGTCGCCTACGCGAATGATCTTCTGGGCCATCAGGGTTATGCCTTCTTCTGATGTTGCGTCAGTGCCGCTTTGACGAAACCGCTGAACAGCGGGTGACCGTCGCGCGGCGTCGAGGTGAACTCAGGGTGGAACTGACAGGCCACGAACCACGGATGATCCGGTGCCTCGACCACTTCAACCAGCTTGCCGTCGCCGGAGCGGCCGGAAATCTTCAGGCCCGCTTCCTTGATCTGCGGCAGCAGGTTGTTGTTCACTTCGTAGCGGTGACGGTGACGCTCGACGATCACGTCCTTGCCGTAGCAGTCGTGTACCAGCGAACCGGCTTCCAGCAGGCAGTCCTGTGCGCCCAGGCGCATGGTGCCGCCCAGGTCGGAAGCTTCGGTACGGGTCTCTACGGCACCGGTGGCGTCTTCCCACTCGGTGATCAGGCCGACGACCGGATGGCCGCTGGTGTGATCGAACTCGGTGGAGTTGGCGTCTTTCCAGCCCAGCACGTTACGGGCGAACTCGATGACGGCCACTTGCATGCCCAGGCAGATACCCAGGTACGGCACCTTGTTCTCGCGAGCGTATTGCACGGCGGTGATCTTGCCTTCCACGCCACGCAGGCCGAAACCGCCAGGAACGAGGATCGCGTCCACGCCTTCAAGCAGCGCGGTGCCCTGGTTCTCGATGTCTTCGGAATCGATGTAGCGCAGGTTGACCTTGGTACGGTTGCTGATGCCGGCGTGACTCATCGCTTCGATCAGGGACTTGTACGCGTCGAGCAGCTCCATGTACTTGCCGACCATGGCGATGGTGACTTCATGCTCAGGGTTGAGCTTGGCGTCGACCACGGCTTCCCATTCGGACAGGTCCGCGCCGTTGCACTGCAGGCCGAAACGCTCGACCACAAAATCATCCAGGCCCTGGGAATGCAGGATGCCCGGGATCTTGTAGATGGTGTCGGCGTCTTCCAGGGCAATCACCGCACGTTCTTCAACGTTGGTGAACTGCGCGATCTTGCGACGCGAGGAAATATCGATCGGGTGATCGGAGCGGCAGACCAGCACGTCCGGCTGCAGGCCGATGGAACGCAGTTCCTTGACCGAGTGCTGGGTTGGCTTGGTTTTGGTTTCGCCGGCGGTGGCGATGTACGGCACCAGGGTGAGGTGCATCAGCATCGCGCGCTTGGCGCCGACTTCGAAACGCAACTGGCGAATGGCTTCGAGGAACGGTTGGGATTCAATGTCACCCACGGTGCCACCGATCTCGACCATCGCCACGTCGGCATCGCCTGCGCCTTTGATGATGCGGCGCTTGATTTCGTCGGTGATGTGCGGGATCACCTGAATGGTTGCACCCAGGTAGTCACCACGGCGCTCCTTGCGCAGCACGTGCTCGTAGACACGGCCGGTGGTGAAGTTGTTGTTCTGGGTCATGGTCGTGCGGATAAACCGCTCGTAGTGGCCCAGGTCCAGGTCGGTCTCGGCGCCGTCATGGGTGACGAACACTTCACCGTGCTGGAACGGGCTCATGGTGCCCGGGTCGACGTTGATGTAGGGGTCCAGCTTGAGCATGGTGACTTTAAGCCCCCGCGCCTCCAGGATGGCCGCCAATGAAGCGGAGGCAATGCCTTTCCCCAATGAAGAAACAACACCGCCCGTGACGAATATGTAGCGCGTCATGAAAAACCCTAGAAGTCTGCGTTAAAGCGGTACGAGCCGCCGGGGAAAGCGAAGAGAGGCCGAAGCCCCCGATCACCTGCATTAATCACAGTGCACCTTTCAAAAAAACCGCCGCGTTGTGACAGACCAGCAATGGAACACCGGTACGTTGATCGCTACACATTTTTTGAAATCGCCCAGCAAAGACTGCTTGGTAATCGGCAACTGCTGCGATTCAGGCGAATCCACAGAAGTTGTATCAAGAAGGGAGCGTAGTCTACCGGAAAGGCTCTATCAGCTCAAACCTTGATCGCAGGTCTGTGGCAACCAATGCAATTGCCAGTCGTTCGGCGTGCCGGTCCATAGCCCCGCAAGGGTTGGGACAGCCAGCAATCGCTCGCCCCGATACAGCAGCGGCAATCTGCCACGGACAAACCCGGGCATGCCGCACTCATTGAGCAGGCGTTTGAGGTCGCGCCGGCCACGGCCTGGCACTTCGATGACTTCACCGCCCTGGCGGTAGCGGATTTCCAGCGGACCTTCAGGCGCCTCGCCAATCAGTTTCAACTGACCATTGCCGGGTAACTCCAATGGTTTTTGCGGATCGGACCAGCTCACCGATGCGTCGGAAAATTCCGACCATGTAGAGGGCAGCCACCAGATGCGCTCGCCGCTGCGGTGCAATTCGCCGTCAGCCAGACGCCATAGGGGCTGCGCATCATTCTTGGCATCGCGCATGGAATGCCAGCCGGCCCAGTGGTCGCTGTCGGGCAGGCGGGTGAGTGAAGCCAGCCAATGGCGCAGTGCATTGCGCTGGCGTGCATCGGAAAGCTCGCGCAAGGGCGCAAGGGCCAGGGAGCGCAAAGGCAACCAGGGAAACAGCGAGGGGTGATCGGCGCGCTGCAGGTCCATGGCGGCCAGCTCATCGAGCAAGCCTTGGGCTTGCTCCAGATGTTCAGCCGTGCGGGCCAGGCTTGACACCACTTGAGGCCAGCGCTGCGCCAGCACCGGGAAGACGCGGTGCCGCAGATAATTACGGGAGAAACGTGGGTCAGCGTTCGAAGGGTCTTCGATCCACTGTAAATGATGGGCCTGGGCGTAGGCTTCCAGCTCGACACGCGTGACGTCCAGCAGCGGGCGCACCAGATGACCTTGCGCCAAAGCGCGATGCGCGGGCATTGCCGCAAGCCCACGCACCCCGGCTCCGCGCAGCAGGCGGAACAACAGGGTTTCAGCCTGATCGTCGCGATGCTGGCCGGTGAGCAGCACCTCCCCTGCCCCGGTCACCTCGGCAAAGGCCAGATAACGCGCGTCACGGGCCGCGCGCTCAAGGCTGGCGCCGGGCTGTACCTGCACGCGCACCACCCGCAAGGGCACGTTTAAGCCTTCACACACTCGCTGACAATGGCCGGGCCAGGCGTCAGCGGCAGTTTGCAGGCCATGGTGAACATGCACAGCACGCAGAGGAGGAATGTTTGCCAGAGAAGCCAGCAGATGCAACAGGACGGTGGAATCGAGGCCACCCGAAAAAGCGACATGCCAGGCCGGGGCGTTGCGCCAGGGGGCCAGGGTTTTCAGGAGTGTGGCGGATAAAAGTGGCTTCATCAGATAGTACCGCCGCAACCCTGGAATACGTTGGCCAAGCATACACAAAGCAAATGTGGGAGGGGGCTTGCCCCCGATTGCTGAGTGTCAGTCACCGAATCTCGTGACGGGTCCACCGCTATCGGGGTGTAGAACCCTCCCACATGGAGTTACCGCGTCGGCTTAGAGACCGTAGCTCATCAGACGCTCGTAACGACGGGCCAGCAGCGCTTCGTTATCCAGCTTCTTGAGCATCGCCAGTTGCGAGCCCAGTTCGGCACGGATAGTCGCGGCAGCCGCAGCCGGATCACGATGCGCGCCGCCCAGTGGCTCGGCGATGACTTTATCAACGATCCCCAGGCCCTTGAGGCGATCAGCGGTGATGCCCATGGCCTCAGCAGCGTCCGGCGCCTTTTCGGCGGTTTTCCACAGAATCGAGGCGCAACCTTCCGGCGAAATCACCGCGTAGGTCGAATATTGCAACATGTTCAGTTGATCGCAGACGCCAATGGCCAGTGCTCCGCCGGAACCACCCTCACCGATCACGGTGGCGATGATTGGCGTCTTGAGGCGCGCCATGACGCGCAGGTTCCAGGCAATCGCTTCGCTCTGGTTGCGCTCTTCGGCATCGATACCTGGGTAGGCACCCGGGGTGTCGATGAAGGTCAGGATCGGCATCTTGAAGCGTTCGGCCATTTCCATCAGGCGGCAAGCCTTGCGGTAGCCTTCCGGACGCGGCATGCCGAAGTTGCGACGCACTTTTTCGCGCACTTCACGGCCTTTCTGATGGCCGATCACCATCACTGGCTGGTCGTCCAGTCGAGCGATACCGCCCACGATGGCCGCGTCGTCGGAGAAATGGCGGTCGCCATGCAGCTCGTCGAACTCGGTGAAGATGTGCTGAATGTAGTCCAGGGTGTACGGACGGCGCGGGTGGCGAGCCAGGCGCGCGATCTGCCAGCTGGTCAGCTTGCCGAAAATGTCTTCGGTGAGCGTACTGCTCTTGTCTTGCAGGCGGGCGATCTCATCGCCGATATTCAGCGAATTGTCATTGCCGACCAGGCGCAGCTCTTCGATCTTGGCTTGCAGGTCAGCGATCGGCTGTTCGAAATCAAGAAAATTCGGGTTCATAAGCGTCCGTCTTGGGTCGACGGCCAAGGGGTGCCTGGCCAGCCGGTTGTCTATTCGCGCCCTACCTTAAGGGAGAGGCGCGTTTAGGTCGAGATTAAATGTTTGGCCGAGATCAGGCGAATACTCTTCAGGGAAAAGCAAGCGCCTGGCCATCAGCGGTATTGGAGAAAGACGTTGTCACGGCCGAACTGGTCACGCAATGCTTGAATCAAGCCGTCAGCGGGATCGATTCGCCAGGTCTCGCCAAACTGCAACATGGCCTTGGCGTCGTTGCCGGTGTACTCCATGGTCACCGGGCACGCACCACGGTGACGCTTGAGCAGGTCACCCAACCAGCGTAGCTGATCGCCCTTGAGCGCCTCGGTCTTGACCTTCAGGCGCAGGCTTTCGGCCAGGTTGGTACGCGCATCTTCCATGCTCATCACGCGCTTGATTCGCAGGCGCAGGCCGCCGGAGAAGTCGTCGTTGCTGACCTCCCCTTCCACCACCACCATGGCGTCGGTCTGCAGCAGCGACTGGGCGGAGTGGAACGCGTCGGCAAACAGTGACGCTTCGATCCGGCCCGAGCGGTCGTCGAGGGTGATGAAACCCATCTTGTCGCCCTTCTTATTCTTCATCACCCGCAGGGCGATGATCATACCGGCAACCGTCTGGGTATCCCGGGCCGGCTTCAGGTCGATGATGCGCTGACGGGCGAACCGGCGAATCTCGCCTTCGTACTCGTCAATCGGGTGACCCGTGAGGTAGAGGCCCAAGGTGTCTTTCTCACCCTTGAGACGCTCCTTGAGGGTCAGCTCCTTGGCCTTGCGGTGGTTGGCATACACATCCGCATCTTCTTCGACGAACAACCCGCCAAACAGGTCGGCGTGGCCACTGTCATGGGTACGGGCAGTCTGTTCGGCGGCCTTGATCGCTTCTTCCATGGCGGTGAGCAGCACCGCGCGGTTGCGGTCGATATTGGCCTGGTAAGCCTTCGGCTCATCATGGAAATACGGGCCGAGACGGTCCAGCGCACCGCTACGGATCAGGCCATCGAGGGTGCGTTTGTTGATACGCTTGAGGTCAACCCGCGCGCAGAAGTCGAACAGATCCTTGAAAGGCCCGTCCTGACGCGCCTCGGTAATGGCTTCCACCGGCCCCTCACCCACGCCTTTGATCGCGCCGAGGCCATAAATGATGCGGCCCTCGTCGTTTACCGTGAACTTGAACTCCGAGGCGTTCACGTCCGGCGCGTCGAGGCGCAGCTTCATGGTGCGCACTTCCTCGATCAAGGTCACGACCTTGTCGGTGTTGTGCATATCCGCCGAGAGTACCGCGGCCATGAACGGCGCCGGATAGTGGGCTTTCAACCAGGCGGTCTGGTACGACACCAGGCCGTACGCAGCGGAGTGGGATTTGTTGAAGCCGTAACCGGCGAATTTCTCTACCAGGTCGAAGATGTTACCGGCCAGGTCCGCGTCAATATTGTTGGTGGCGCAGCCCTCGATGAAACCGCCGCGTTGCTTGGCCATTTCTTCGGGTTTCTTTTTACCCATGGCGCGACGCAGCATGTCCGCACCGCCGAGGGTGTAACCCGCCATCACCTGGGCGATCTGCATCACCTGTTCCTGATACAGGATGATGCCGTAGGTTGGCGCCAGTACCGGCTTGAGGCCTTCGTACTGATAGTCGGAGTGCGGGTACGCCAGTTCGGCGCGGCCGTGCTTACGGTTGATAAAGTCATCAACCATGCCCGATTGCAGCGGCCCCGGACGGAACAGGGCCACCAATGCGATCAAGTCTTCCAGGCAGTCGGGCTTGAGCTTTTTGATCAGCTCCTTCATGCCGCGCGACTCAAGCTGGAACACCGCAGTGGTTTCGGCTTTTTGCAGCAGGCTGTAGGTCGGTTTGTCGTCCAGCGGGATAAAGGCGATATCCAGCGGTGCCTCGCCGACCTTGGCGCGGTCGCGGTTGATGGTCTTGAGCGCCCAGTCGATGATCGTCAGGGTGCGCAGGCCGAGGAAGTCGAACTTCACCAGGCCGGCCGCCTCCACGTCATCCTTGTCGAACTGGGTCACCAGGCCGCCGCCCTCTTCATCGCAGTAGATCGGCGAGAAGTCGGTCAGCTTGGTGGGCGCGATCACCACGCCACCGGCGTGTTTACCGACGTTACGCACCACACCTTCGAGCTTGCGCGCCATGTCCCAGATTTCGGCGGCTTCTTCATCGACCTTGATAAAGTCGCGCAGAATCTCTTCCTGTTCGTAGGCTTTTTCCAGGGTCATGCCCACTTCGAACGGGATCATCTTCGACAGGCGGTCGGCCAGGCCGTAGGATTTGCCCTGCACCCGTGCCACGTCGCGGATAACCGCCTTGGCCGCCATGGAACCGAAGGTGATGATCTGGCTGACCGCATTGCGACCGTATTTCTCGGCCACGTACTCGATCACGCGGTCGCGACCGTCCATGCAGAAGTCGACGTCGAAGTCGGGCATGGAAACCCGTTCCGGGTTGAGGAAACGTTCGAACAGCAGGTCATATTCCAACGGGTCGAGGTCGGTGATCTTCTGCACGTAGGCCACCAGCGAGCCAGCACCTGACCCCCGGCCCGGACCGACCGGTACGCCGTTGCTCTTGGCCCACTGGATAAAGTCCATCACGATCAGGAAGTAACCGGGGAACCCCATCTGGATGATGATATCCAGCTCGAAATTCAGCCGGTCGACGTAGACCTGGCGCTTGGCTTCGTAGTCTTCGGTGGTGTCCCTGGGCAGCAGCACGCTGAGCCGCTCTTCCAGGCCGTCGAACGAGACCTTGCGGAAGTATTCGTCAATGGTCATGCCATCGGGAATCGGGAAGTTGGGCAGGAAGTGCTTGCCCAGCTTCACTTCGATATTGCAGCGCTTGGCAATCTCGACGGAGTTTTCCAAGGCCTCGGGCAAGTCGCTGAACAGCTCGGCCATTTCCTCGGCGCTTTTGAGGTACTGCTCTTCGCTGTAGTTCTTGGAGCGACGCGGGTCATCCAGGGCCCGGCCCTCGCCGATGCACACGCGGGTCTCGTGGGCCTCGAAATCTTCCTTCTTGATAAAACGCACATCGTTGGTTGCCACCAGCGGCGCGCCCAGCTTGTCGGCCAGGGCCACGGCGGCGTGCAGGTGCTCTTCATCGTTGGGGCGATTGGTGCGCTGCACTTCCAGGTAGAAGCGGTCAGGGAACACCTGCATCCACTCGCGGGCGAGCACTTCGGCTTCCTGCGGGTTGCCGCCGAGCAGCGCGATACCGATCTCGCCCTCTTTGGCGGCCGAGAGCATGATCAAGCCTTCGCTGGCTTGTGCGACCCACTCGCGCTCGATGATGATCGAGCCGTTGCGCTGACCATCGATGAAGCCACGGGAAATCAGTTCGGTCAGGTTGCGATAACCCACGCCGTTCATCGCCAGCAGGCTGATGCGGCTCAGGGGGTTATCCGGATCCTTGTTGGACAGCCACAGGTCGGCGCCGCAGATCGGCTTGATACCTGCGCCCATGGCGTTTTTGTAGAATTTGACCAGGGAACACATGTTGTTCTGGTCGGTAACCGCTACCGCTGGCATGTTCATGCCCACCAGGGTCTTGACCAGCGGTTTGATCCGTACGAGGCCGTCGACCAGGGAGTATTCAGTGTGCAGGCGTAGATGAACGAATGAAGCCGGCATAGTGATCCTGTGCAGTAACGTGGAAACAACAAGGCCCGGGATTGTACCGGGCCTTGAGCAAAACATCAGCCTTGCGACTACACCTCGCTGAGGCTCTCGCGCAGCTCGTAAGCCTGGCGCACCGGGGCGAACGAGCGGCGATGGATCGGCGTAGGGCCGAGTCGCGCCAAGGCTTCCAGATGAACGGGCGTCGGGTAGCCCTTGTGGCCGCCCATGCCGTAGCCGGGGTAAATCAAGTCGAACGCCGCCATTTCGCGGTCGCGGCTGACCTTGGCCAAAATCGACGCCGCCGCAATGGCCGGCACCTTGCTGTCACCCTGGACCACGGCTTCAGCGCGCATCGCCAGCTGGGGGCAACGATTGCCGTCGATCATCGCCAGCCTGGGCGTGATATGCAGCCCTTCAACCGCACGCTGCATGGCAAGCATGGTGGCGTGCAGGATGTTCAGTTCATCGATTTCTTCCACTTCCGCTCGAGCGATATGCCAACTCAGGGCTTTTTCGCAGATCTCGTCATAGAGCTTTTCACGGCGGGCTTCGGTGAGCTTTTTCGAGTCATTGAGGCCAAGGATCGGACGGTTCGGGTCGAGAATCACCGCCGCCGTTACGACCGCACCGCACAGCGGGCCGCGCCCGACTTCGTCGACACCGGCGACCAGTTCGTGGGCCTGTGCAACCAGGCTGAAATCCAGGCCCATCTGCGTACTCATAAGGCTTCCTGTCTATGGCCGATCAAGTTCAACACAGCGTCAGCCGCCTGGTTCGAGGCATCACGCCGCAGGGTGCGGTGAATCGCATCGAAACCACGGGTCTGCTCTTCGCCGCCGTCAATCAAGGGTAGCAGCGTTTGTGCAAGTGCCTGGGGCGTAGCATCGTCCTGCAACAACTCCGGCACCAACAACCGTTGGGCCAGCAGATTGGGCAAGGAAATATACGGGCTCTTGACCATCCGCTTGAGAATCCAGAAGGTCAGCGGCGCCAGGCGATAGGCCACAACCATGGGGCGCTTGTACAACAAGGCTTCCAGGGTGGCGGTGCCTGAGGCGATCAGTACGGCATCGCAGGCGGCCAGGGCCAGGTGCGACTGACCGTCGAGCAGGGTCAACGGCAGGTTGCGCCCTTCAAGCAGTGTTTCGATTTGTGCGCGACGCTGCGGGCTGGCGCACGGCAGTACAAAACGAATCCCCGGCTTGAGCGCTTGCAGACGTTCAGCGGCATCAAAAAACAGGCCGCCCAGGCGTCCAACTTCACCGCCCCGGCTACCCGGCATCAGTGCGACCAGCGGGCCATCGGGCAACCCCAGTTCGGTACGCGCTGCGGCACGGTCGGCCTGCAAAGGAATGGCATCGGCCAGGGTATGCCCGACAAACCGCACCGGCACGCCCTTCTCTTCGTAGAACCGCGCTTCGAACGGCAGCAGGGTCAGCATCAAGTCGCAGCCTTCACGAATCTTCAGCACGCGCTTTTGCCGCCACGCCCACACGGACGGGCTGACATAGTGAACCGTCTTGATCCCGGCCTGGCGCAACTTGAGTTCAATGTTGAGAGTGAAGTCCGGGGCATCGATACCGATAAAGACGTCGGGCTTTTCTTCGATCAACGTCTTGATCAGTAGCTTGCGACGCGCGAGCAACTCACGCAGGCGCCCCAGTACTTCTACCAAACCCATGACCGACAGGCGCTCCATCGGAAAGTAGGAGGTGAGGCCTTCGGCCTGCATCAGCGGGCCACCGACGCCAATAAATTCGATGGTCGGGTGCTGGACCTTGAGGGCCCGCATCAGGCCGGCACCGAGAATATCGCCGGAAGCTTCGCCGGCGACCAGTGCGATACGCAACTTGGCCATGGTCAGCGGGTGATGCCGCGAGTCGACGCCTGGATCGAGTCGCGAAACACCGCGACTTCCGGGAACGACGCTGCCGGCTCGGCCAGTTCGGTCAGGGCCTGCTCAACCGTCAGCCCTTGACGGTAAACCGTCTTGTAGGCGCGGCGCAGGGCTTGGATCGCGTCGTCGCTGAAGCCGCGACGGCGCATCCCTTCAAAATTCATGCTGCGGGCTTCAGCGGGGTTGCCGAACACCGTGACGAATGCAGGGACATCCTTGCCGATGGCGGTGCCCATGCCGGAAAAGCTGTGGGCGCCGATATGGCAATATTGGTGCACCAGGGTGAAACCGGACAGGATCGCCCAGTCGTCCACATGCACATGCCCGGCCAAGGCGGTGTTGTTGACCAGGATGCAGTGGTTGCCGATCACGCTGTCGTGGCCGATATGCGCATAGGCCATCACCAGGTTGTGATCCCCCAGCGTGGTCTCTGCCCGATCCTGCACGGTGCCACGGTGAATGGTCACGCCTTCACGGATGATGTTGTGGTCACCGATTACCAGGCGCGTTTCTTCACCCTTGTACTTCATGTCCGGGGTGTCTTCGCCTACCGAGGAAAACTGGTAGATGCGATTGTGTTTGCCAATGCGGGTCGGACCCTTGAGGATCACGTGCGGCCCGATGACAGTCCCCTCGCCGATTTCCACACCTGCGCCGACGATCGACCAAGGGCCGACCTCAACGTCGGCGGCCAGTACGGCCGACGGATCGATGATTGCGCGAGGGTCAATCAAACTCATAGTTTGCGTTCCGCGCAGATGATCTCGGCAGAGCACACCGGCTTGCCATCCACCGAGGCCTGGCATTCGAACTTCCAGATCTGGCGCTTGCAGCTGATGAACTTGGCTTCCAGGATCAACTGGTCACCCGGGGTGACCGGATTGCGAAAACGCAACTTGTCGGAGCCCACGAAATAGTAAAGCGTGCCGTCGGCAGGCTTGAGGTCGAGCATTTTGAAACCAAGGATACCGGCAGCCTGGGCCATTGCTTCGATGATCAACACGCCCGGCATGATGGGATGCGCAGGAAAGTGACCATTGAAAAACGGTTCGTTGATGCTGACATTCTTGTAGGCACGAATGCGCTTTTCCTCAACATTGAGGTCCACTACTCGGTCCACCAGCAGGAACGGGTAACGGTGAGGCAGGTATTCGCGAATCTCGTTGATGTCCATCATTTCGGGGGGAAGCCTGTAATAAAGATTGGGGGCGGGCGGACTAAAAGCACGCCCCGCTAGCAAATCAAGGAGGCAGTCTAGCGGCTGTGCACACTTGATATGGAAATGGTATCAGCCTTCTGATGAAGCATTACCGCCAGGGGTCACGTCTGCAACACGCTTTTCCAGCTGTTTGAGACGCCGCGCCATGTCGTCGAGCTGCCTCAGACGTGCTGCGCTCTTGCGCCATTCAGCCGCTGGCTGCATGGCGGTACCGGATGAATAAGCCCCTGGCTCGGTAATCGAGTGAGTGACCATGGTCATGCCGGTGATGAAGACGTTGTCGCAAATATCGATATGCCCCACCAGCCCCACGCCACCGGCGAGCATGCAATGCTTGCCGATTTTGGTGCTGCCGGAAATCCCCACGCAGGCAGCCATGGCGGTGTGATCGCCAATCTGCACGTTGTGGGCGATCTGAATCTGGTTGTCGAGCTTCACGCCGTTGCCAATCACGGTATCGGCCAGGGCCCCGCGATCGACAGCAGTGTTGACACCGATCTCTACGTCGTCGCCGATCAATACCCCGCCCACCTGGGCGATCTTGTGCCAGACACCCTTGGCGTTGGCAAAGCCGAAGCCTTCACCGCCAATTACCGCGCCCGACTGAATGACCACCCGCTGCCCAATACGCACATCGTGGTACAGGGTAACGCGAGGCGCCAGCCAGCCATCGGCACCGATTACGCAACGCGCGCCAATAAAGCAATGCGCGCCGACGGTGACGCCAGCACCAATATGGGCGCCACTCTCGATCACGGCAAAGGCGCCAATGCTGGCCGCCGGGTCGACCTGGGCATCCTCGGCGATCACTGCTGACGGGTGAATACCGCCAGCCGCCTCAGGCTTGGGATCGAACAGGTGCGATGCTTTCGCGTAGCACAGGTAGGGGTCGTCCACTACCAGCGCATCCCCGATGAACCCCTCGGCGTCAGCAGCCTTCAGCAACACGGCTGCGGCTTGGCAATCGACCAGGTATTTACGGTATTGAGGATTTGCGAGGAAGCTCAACTGAGCTGGGCCAGCCTCCTGCAAGGTGGCTAGCCCAGTGATGTCTTTCTCCGGGGAACCACGCAAGGTGGCTCCCAGGAACTCGGCCAACTCGCCGAGCTTGATGGTCGCGGTCATGGTTTACTTCAGCTGGTTCATGCGCTCGATCACCTGGCGGGTGATGTCGTATTGAGGCTTGACGTCAATCACTGCGCCACGCTCGAACACCAGGTCAAAGGCACCCTTCTTGATGACTTCTTCCACGGCGCTGTCGAGTTTCGGCTTGAGCTGCTTGAGCATTTCGCGGTCGGCAACAGCCTTGGCTTCGTTCAGTTCCTTGGATTGGAACTGGTAGTCACGGGCCTTTTGCTTGAATTCAAGCTCCAAACGCTCGCGCTCGCCTTGCTGCATCTTGTCACCACCGGCAACCAGACGGTCCTGGATGCCTTTGGCGCTGCTTTCCAGGGTTTTAAGCTTGGTCAATTGCGGACCGAATTTCTTCTCTGCATCCACGGCGTACTTCTTGGCCGCGTCAGATTCCAGCAGGGCCATCTGATAGTTCAGCACGGCGATTTTCATTTCGGCGAAGGCCGGGGTGGTTACCAGCACAGTGGCCAGCAGGACCAATTGAGTCAACTTACGCACGATGTACTCCTACAGAATCCGTTGTCGTTATCTTAGGTCAGACGCTTAGAACGTCTGGCCAAGGGAGAATTGGAAAATCTGGGTTTCAGCGTTATCCGGTTTCTTGATCGGCATGGCCAGAGCAAAGCTCAACGGGCCCAACGCAGTCACCCAGGTCACACCCACACCGACGGAGCTGGCCATATTGCTCAGGCTCACATCGTTGCACTGGGTGTTGGACTTCAAGCCACTTGGGTTCTTGATCTGCTCGCACTTGGAGTCGAACACGTTACCCACGTCCCAGAAGACCGAGGTGCGCAGGGAACGCTGGTCCTTGACGAACGGCAGCGGGAACAGAATCTCCGCACCACCCTGGATCAGCACGTTACCACCGAATGGAAGCGGGTCGTTGTCCGAGTCAGGTTCCGTGCCCTGGTTGCCCGTTTTATCAACACCACGGCTCGGCGTACCACGAGGACCCAAGGTGCTGTCCTTGAAACCACGTACCGAGTTGAAACCACCCGCGTAGTAGTTCTCATAGAACGGCAAGCCATTGGTCGAACCATAAC
This sequence comes from Pseudomonas sp. R4-39-08, assembly GCF_003852275.1. Taxonomy (NCBI): domain Bacteria; kingdom Pseudomonadati; phylum Pseudomonadota; class Gammaproteobacteria; order Pseudomonadales; family Pseudomonadaceae; genus Pseudomonas; species Pseudomonas sp. R4-39-08. The sequence goes on along the minus strand of NZ_CP027733.1, from coordinate 1,380,449 downwards.
CGTCGCCATAGCCCAGCTCGGTGTGCAGGCGCATGGTGTAGTTATCGCTCAACGGCTGGAACAACTGGCCACGGTAGTCGAGCTTGAAGAACGACAGGTCGCTGCCCGGCGTGGTGACTTCGGCAGTCAGGCTCTGGGAATGACCACGGGTCGCCAGAACGCCTTTGTTCAGGGTCGACTCGGACCAGCCGGCAGACGCCTTGAAGTTCAGGAACTTGTCGCCTTCACGACGGGTGAAGTCGAAAATCTCATCCACGGTGTAGACACCGGTCTTGATCTCATCCTGCTGCGCGGTCAGGCCGAAAGTCAGGCGCGAGGTCTCACTGATCGGATAACCCACGTTGACGCCAGCACCGAGGCTGTCGATCGCATAGCTTGCAACGTCGACGTCGAGGTCTTTGTAGTCGGTGGTGCGGTAGAAGGCGTTGTAGCCCAGGCTCACACCATCTGCAGTCCAGTAGGGGTCGGTGTAACCGAAGTTGTATCGGCTCTGGTATTCGCTTCGGGTCAGGCCGATGGACACACGGTTACCGGTACCGAGGAAGTTGTTCTGGGTGATGGAACCACCGAGGATCAAACCCGCGCTCTGTGCGAAACCGACGCTGGCGGTGATCGAGCCCGACGCTTGCTCTTCAACGGCGTAGTTCACGTCGACCTGGTCATCCACACCCGGTACGGCCGGGGTTTCGACGTTGACTTCCTTGAAGAAGCCCAGGCGCTCAAGACGGGTCTTGGATTGGTCGATCAGGTAAGTCGACGCCCAACCGCCTTCCATCTGGCGCATTTCACGACGCAGCACTTCGTCCGAGGACTTGGTGTTGCCACGGAAGTTGATGCGGTTGACGTAGGCACGCTTGCCCGGGTCGACAACGAAGGTGATGTCCACAGTGTGGTCTTCATCGTTCGGGGTCGGCACGCCGTTGACGTTGGCGAAGGTATAGCCTTCGTTACCCAGGCGACGGGTGATCAGCTCGGAGGTGGTGGTCATCAGCTTGCGCGAGAACACCTGGTCTTTCTGGACCAGCAACAGGGACTTGACCTGGTCTTCAGGCACTTTCAAGTCACCGCTGAGCTTGACGTCACGAACCTTGTACTTCTCGCCTTCGTTGACGTTGACGGTAATGTAGACGTGCTTCTTGTCCGGGGTGATGGACACCTGGGTCGAAGCGATGTCCATGTTGATGTAGCCACGGTCCAGATAGTAGGAGCGCAGGCGTTCCAGGTCACCGGACAGTTTTTCACGGGCGTACTTGTCATCGTTCTTGAAGAACGACAACCAGTTGGTGGTCTTGAGTTCGAACAGGTCGATCAGGTCTTCGTCCGCGAACTTGGTGTTGCCCACCACGTTGATGTGCTGGATGGCCGCCACGGTGCCTTCGTTGATATTGACCTTCAGGCCTACCCGGTTACGCGGCTGCGGGATGACTTCCGTCTCCACGCTTGCCGAGTAGCGGCCCTGGGCTACGTACTGGCGTTGCAGCTCGTTACGCACACCTTCGAGGGTGGCGCGCTGGAAGATTTCGCCCTCGGCCAGGCCCGACTGCTTCAACCCTTTCATCAGGTCTTCAGTGGAGATGGCCTTGTTACCTTCGATCGTGATGCTCGCGACGGAAGGCCGCTCGACGACGGTGATGACCAGGACGTTGCCTTCGCGACCCAGTTGGATATCTTGAAAGAACCCGGTTTTGAACAGCGCACGAGTGGATTCCACCAGGCGACGATCATCAGCCTGTTCCCCGACGTTCAACGGCAAGGCGCCAAAGACGCTACCCGCGGAAACCCGCTGGAGGCCGTTGACGCGAATATCGGAGATGGTGAAGGACTCGGCGTGAACTTCGGCGATCATCAATACGGTGAGAACCGCAGTTAGCAGCAGACGTTTCATGAAGTCCTTTCTTATTCCAACTGGCAATAAACAAACTGCCGCAAAATGCGGCAGATTCGCAATTCAGCGAAGCGTTACAGTCGTCCCAGATCGTTGACCAGAGCTAACAACATCACTCCGACCACCAAACTGATACCGATCTGTATCCCCCAACCCTGCACCCGATCCGACAAGGGGCGACCACGCACCCACTCGACCAGATAAAACAGCAGATGCCCCCCATCCAACACTGGAATGGGCAGCAAATTCAGAACTCCAAGGCTGATACTCAGATAAGCCAGGAAATTCAAGAAATCCGCGACACCCGACTGGGCAGAAGCGCCCGCCACTTTAGCAATGGTTATCGGTCCACTCAAGTTTTTTACCGAGAGCTCGCCGAACAACATTTTCTTCAGGGATTCGAGGGTCAGCACGCTCATGGTCCAAGTGCGTTTAGCACCCTCGCCAATCGCTGCCAACGGCCCGAAGCTGATCTCTCGCACCATCGATGGCGGCCACTCGACACCTTTGACCCCGGCACCCAGGTAACCCCCGGCAGCCTTGGCCTCACCACGCACCGACAAAGTTACAGGGACGTCGATTTGAGCACCTTCGCGCTCAACTTTCAGCACAATTTTCGTATCAGGGCGTACACGTACCAGGTCAACCACTTGCTGCCAATCGCCCAGCGCCTGGCCGTCAAGGGCCAACAGCCGGTCGCCGGTTTTCAGGCCTGCGGCCTGGGCCGGGCCTTTAGGGTCCAGCTCGGCGAGTACCGGCGGCAACGCCGGACGCCACGGACGGATGCCCAGGGACTTGATCGGATCCGGCTCGTCAGCGCCTTGAAGCCAATGGTCCAAGGCCAGCTCACGCGGGCTTTCGGCACTGGAATCCGGCTCACGCACCACCACATTGACAGTGCCGCTCTCACCCAGGCGCCGCACCAACTGCAAATTGACCGCGCCCCAACCCGTGGTGGGCTCGCCATCAATCGAAACAATTTCCTGCCCTGCCACCAGCCCGGCCTTGGCCGCCATACTGCCCGTCTCGACCGCACCGATGACCGGACGCACTTGCTGGCTGCCCAGCATGGCAAGGACCCAGAAGAACACCATTGCCAACAGGAAATTGGCAATCGGGCCGGCAGCGACGATGGCGATGCGCTGACGAACGGTCTTGCGGTTGAAGGATTGATCCAACTGGTCCGCAGGCACTTCGCCTTCGCGCTCATCGAGCATTTTCACATAGCCACCCAGCGGGATGGCTGCAATCACGAACTCGGTGCCATGACGGTCATGCCAGCGAACCAGCGGCATGCCGAAACCGACGGAAAAACGCAATACCTTGACGCCGCAACGACGCGCCACCCAGAAGTGGCCGAATTCGTGGAAGGTAACCAGCACACCCAGAGCAACCAGGGTGCCGACAATCATGTAGAGCGCACTCATCTAATTTCTCCGCATTTCAATCCAATGCCTGAAGGCGCTTACCCGCCTACAGCCTGACGCGCGTTGCGGTCCAGCCATTGCTCGGCCAGGGCCCGAGCCTTTGTATCGGCCTCGAACACGGCCCCCAGGTCATCCACAGCCACAACCGGCTCAGAATCCAGAACGTCCTCGATGATACTCGCGATCTGCGGAAAGCGGATGCGCCGTTCGAGAAACGCCGCCACGGCCACTTCATTGGCTGCATTGAGCATGGCTGGCGCACTGTTGCCCGCCTCAGCTGCTTGCCGGGCCAGACGCAGGCACGGGAAGCGCTGTTCGTCCGGCGCCTGGAAATCCAGGCGCGCGATGGCAAACAGGTCCAATGGCGCCACACCGGAATCAATCCGCTCCGGCCAAGCCAAGGCATTGGCGATCGGCGTGCGCATATCCGGGTTGCCCAATTGCGCCAGTACCGAGCCGTCCACGTAATCCACCAGGGAATGAATCACACTTTGCGGGTGAATCACCACCTCCACCTGATCAGGCCGCGCATCGAACAACCAGCACGCTTCGATCAGCTCCAGCCCTTTGTTCATCATGCTCGCCGAATCCACGGAGATTTTGCGCCCCATGGACCAGTTCGGGTGCGCGCACGCCTGGTCGGGCGACACATGCTCCAGCTCATCCACCGGAGTCTGCCGGAAGGGACCACCGGACGCCGTCAGCAAAATCCGGCGCACGCCGACCTGGCCCAGGCCGCGAGCAAAATCAGCGGGCATGCACTGGAAGATCGCGTTGTGCTCGCTGTCCAGGGGCAACAGGACCGCCCCGCTCCTGCGCACGGCCTGCATAAAGAGCGCGCCGGACATGACCAGCGCTTCTTTATTGGCCAGCAGGATTTTCTTGCCCGCATCGACGGCAGCCAGTGTCGGGCGCAAACCTGCCGCACCGACAATAGCTGCCACGACCGTATCCACTTCGGCGTCCGCGGACACCTGGCACAGCCCCTCCTCGCCCACCAGCACCTGGGTGGCAAGGCCGGCGGCCCGCAGATCATCCTGCAAGCTTCGCGCAGCAGCGGCCTGCGGCACCACGGCAAAGCGCGGCGAATGACGCACGCATAACGCCAGCAGTTCATTCATGCGCGTAAAGCCGGTCAGGGCGAAAACCTGGTAACGATCGGGATGACGGGCGATGACATCCAGGCTGCTCAGCCCGACCGAGCCCGTTGCTCCGAGCACGGTGACCTGCTGCAGACGGCTCACGAAGCGATCATCCACAGCAACACGGCAAAGATCGGCAACGCGGCGGTGAGGCTGTCGATACGGTCCAGCACACCACCGTGACCTGGCAGCAGGTTGCTGCTGTCCTTGATCCCGGCCTGGCGCTTGAACATGCTCTCGGTGAGGTCGCCCACCACCGAAATGAATACCACGACGGCAGTCCCCAAGAGGGCCAGGAAAATCTCTTTTACCGACCAGTCGCGCCACACACCGACCGCCAGCGCAATCAGCAGCGTCAAGGCCAGCCCGCCGTATACGCCTTCCCAGCTCTTGCCTGGGCTGACGGCCGGCGCCAGCTTACGCTTGCCGAAGGCACGGCCTGAAAAGTAGGCACCAATGTCAGCGCCCCATACCAGCACCATGACCGCCAGGATCAATTCGTTGCCATTCGGGAAACGCTTGATTTCCACCAAGCCTTGCCAGGCCGGCAGCAGGATCAGCAAGCCAATCACCAACTTGCAGGCCACACTGGACCACTGACCGCTGGTGCGCGGATAGGTCAGCACCAGGAACGTTGCCAATGCCCACCACAATACCGACGCCCCCAGCACCCAGGGCGCGATATCGGGCAGGATGTACATCAGGAACAGCAACAGCGCGACGACCGCGGCGTACACCACGCGTGGCAATTGGGCGCTGAAGCCCGCCAGACGCGCCCATTCCCATGCGCCGAGGGTTACCACCAGGCCGATGAACAGTGCAAAGCCGGAACCCTCGAGCAGGAAAAAACCACACAAGGCAATCGGCAGCAGGATCAGTGCTGTGATGATTCGTTGTTTAAGCATTTAAACCCGGGCTCCAGCTTCGATCTGCTCGCTCGTTTTACCGAAGCGACGCTGACGGGAAGCGAAATCGGCCAGCGCATTGCGCATGGCATCGTGTTTGAAGTCCGGCCAGAACAGGTCGGAGAAATACAACTCGGTATAGGCTAGCTGCCACAGCAGGAAATTGCTGATGCGGTGCTCACCACCGGTACGGATGCACAAGTCCGGCAACGGCAGGTCGCCGGTCACCAGGCAGGTTTGCAGCAGTTCGGGCGTGATGTCGTCGGGCCGCAAATGACCGGCCTGCACTTCGCGGGCCAGTCGCTGCGCAGCCTGGGCGATATCCCATTGGCCGCCGTAGTTGGCCGCGATTTGCAGCACGAAACGGTTGCTGCCGGCCGTGATAGCCTCGGCTTCACGCATGGCTGCCTGTAGCTCCGGGTGGAACCGGGAACGGTCACCGATGATGCGCAGGCTGATGCCGTTGTCATTGAGGCGCTTGGCCTCGCGCCGCAGCGCCTTGAAGAACAGGTCCATCAAGGCACTCACTTCTTCGGCGGGCCGCTGCCAGTTCTCGCTGGAAAAGGCAAACAGCGTCAGCACTTCGACCTTGGCCTCGGCGCACACTTCGATGACAGCGCGCACCGCATCGACACCCGCTTTATGCCCGGCAACACCGGGCATAAAGCGTTTTTTCGCCCAGCGATTATTCCCATCCATGATGATCGCGACATGGCGCGGCACCACAGAGGGCACAGTCTGCTTGGTCTTTTCCATGAAGGCGTCCTGACCCCTTATACGGCCATCAGGTCCTTTTCTTTTTCTTCGGTGGCCTTGGTGATCTGGGCCTCCGCATCCTTGGTCAACTTATCGATATCGGCAACGGCACGGCGCTCTTCGTCTTCGCTGATTTCCTTGTCCTTGACCAGCTTCTTCAGGTCACCCAAGGCATCGCGACGGATGTTGCGCACGGCAACCCGTGCATCTTCTGCCGCGCTGCGCGCCTGCTTGGTGAAGCCCTTGCGGGTCTCTTCGGTCAGGGCAGGCATGGAAATCAACAACAACTCGCCCAGGTTGGTCGGGTTGAGGTTCAAGCCGGCACTCTGGATAGCTTTGTCGACCGCCCCGAGCATGTTGCGCTCGAAGGCCACGACCTGCAGGGTGCGCGAGTCTTTTACGGTGATGTTGGCCACCTGGGTAATGGAGGTGTCCGTACCGTAGTAGGGCACCATCACGCTGCCCAGGATGCTTGGGTGAGCCTTGCCCGTGCGAATCTGACCAAATGCATGGTTCAGCGATTCCAGGGATTTGTGCATACGCTCTTGAGCGTCTTTCTTGATTTCGTTGATCATTGTTGGCCTTCCTCGATCAGAGTCCCTTCTGCGCCGCCGTGTACGATGTTCAGCAGGGCGCCGGGTTTGTTCATGTTAAATACGCGCAGCGGCATCTTGTGGTCGCGGCACAGACAGATAGCCGTCAGGTCCATCACACCCAGCTTGCGATCCAGCACTTCATCGTAGGTCAGATGATCGAACTTCTCGGCATGCGGGTCTTTGAATGGATCTGCAGTGTATACGCCATCCACCTTGGTCGCCTTCAACACCACGTCGGCGTCGATTTCGATAGCACGCAGGCATGCGGCCGAATCGGTGGTGAAGAACGGGTTACCGGTGCCCGCGGCAAAGATCACCACTTCCTTGGCGTTCAAATGGCGCATGGCTTTGCGGCGATCGTAGTGATCGGTCACGCCGACCATGGAAATAGCCGACATCACGATGGCCGAGATATTGGCACGCTCCAGGGCGTCACGCATGGCCAGGGCGTTCATCACAGTGGCCAGCATGCCCATGTGGTCGCCAGTGACCCGATCCATGCCGGCAGCACTCAGTGCCGCGCCGCGGAACAGGTTGCCACCACCGATCACCAGGCCCACCTGAACACCGATACCGACCAGTTGGCCGACTTCGAGCGCCATGCGGTCAAGTACCTTGGGGTCGATCCCGAACTCTTCCGAGCCCATCAGGGCCTCGCCGCTGAGCTTGAGTAGAATGCGTTTATAGCGAGCCTGATAACCACTGCCCTGCTGAGCCATTGCGAATCTCTCCTGCGGCGTATTTTTTAAAAAATTCTTGGCGAGCCGTTTACGGCTTGCGTTCACTCTAGCTGGACGCCATCACAGCGCCATCGGAACACGGCTTTGTAAGCCAGTTCCGAGGGGAAGCCAAATAAATTCGCCTTCCCATTTGAAAAGAGGCTGCGCGCGTGAGCGGGCAGCCTCTTTCGGGCGACAGTTGAAAACTGTCTTATTGCTTGGCGGCAGCCAGCTGGGCAGCAACTTCTTCAGCGAAGTTGTCGACCGGCTTCTCGATGCCGTCGCCTACTTTGAAGTAGGTGAAGGAAACGATTTCAGCACCGGCTTTCTTGGCCAGTTCGCCAACCTTGATTTCAGGGTTCTTGACGAACGCCTGCTCAACCAGGCTTGCTTCAGCCAGGAACTTGCTGATACGGCCTTTGACCATGTTCTCAACAATGTTTTCTGGCTTGCCTTTGATTTTTTCTTCGTTCAGCTGCAGGAACACAGCTTTTTCACGCTCGATCGCTTCGGCAGAAACTTCCGAAGGCAACAGGAACTCAGGGTTGCTGGCCGCTACGTGCATAGCGATGTCTTTGGCCAGTTCAACGTTGCCGCCTTTCAGGACAACTGCAACACCGATCTTGTTGCCGTGCAGGTAACCACCTACCACGTCACCTTCAACGCGCACCAGGCGACGGATGTTGACGTTTTCGCCAACCTTGCCGACCAGTACCAGGCGATCAGCTTCTTGAGCTTCGATCAGCGGAGCGGCGTCAGTCAGTTTGTCGGCGAACGCTTTTTCAACGCTGGCGGCAACAAATGCCTTGAAGTCGTCCTGCAGAGCCAGGAAGTCGGTCTGCGAGTTCACTTCCAGCAGTACCGCGGACTTGCCGTCTTCTTTCAGAGCGATAGCGCCTTCAGCAGCCACGTTGCCTGCTTTCTTGGCGGCCTTGATGGCGCCGGAAGCACGCATGTCGTCAATGGCTTTTTCGATGTCGCCGTCGGCCTTTTCCAGGGCCTTCTTGCAATCCATCATGCCTTCGCCGGTACGCTCACGCAGTTCTTTAACCAACGCTGCAGTAATTGCTGCCATTTTCAAATTCCTCTTGGATAGGTTTTCAACCATTCCACCCGATCGAACGGGGGATCAATTCTTCCCGAATATCCGTTGTAGGCTGCTGCACGTTACAGAGCAACGATGCGCCGCCACAAGTGGGCGCCAACAAATGGTTTTCGAGGTGGCAAAAAGGGGGCCAAGCCCCCTTTTTGCTTACTGAGTCAACGCCAGGGCGTCAATTACTCAGCTGCGGCTACCGGAGCTTCTTCAACGAACTGCTCGGTACCACCAGCAACGTGGTTGCGACCACGGATTACAGCGTCAGCCATCGAACCCATGTACAGCTGGATAGCGCGGATTGCGTCATCGTTGCCTGGGATGATGTAGTCAACGCCATCCGGGCTGCTGTTGGTATCGACTACGCCGATAACAGGGATGCCCAGCTTGTTGGCTTCGGTGATCGCGATGCGCTCGTGATCAACGTCGATAACGAACAGTGCGTCAGGCAGACCGCCCATGTCCTTGATACCACCCAGGGAACGATCGAGCTTTTCCAGGTCGCGAGTGCGCATCAGCGCCTCTTTCTTGGTCAGCTTGGCGAAAGTACCGTCTTCGGCTTGCACTTCAAGGTCACGCAGACGCTTGATGGAAGCACGGATGGTTTTGAAGTTGGTCAGCATGCCGCCCAACCAGCGGTGATCGACGTACGGCGAACCGCAACGTGCTGCTTCTTCAGCAACGATCTTGCCAGCGGAACGCTTGGTGCCGACGAACAGGATCTTGTTTTTGCCCTGGGCCAGGCGCTCTACGAAAGTCAAAGCTTCGTTGAACATTGGCAGGGTTTTTTCAAGGTTGATAATGTGAATCTTGTTACGCGCGCCGAAAATGTATTTGCCCATTTTCGGGTTCCAGTAACGGGTCTGGTGACCGAAGTGCACACCGGCCTTCAGCATATCGCGCATGTTGACTTGGGACATGATAGTTCCTTAATAAGTCGGGTTTGGCCTCCACGTATCCCAATGACCAACCAGCGGCTTCAAGGCCTCCGGCACCCAGGTCATCGTGTCGACACGTGTGTGGATTTAAGCTCTGCGGGGCATCCCCGGAAAGCGGCGCATTTTATACCACAGCAAGGGCGAAAACGGAACCCGAAATCACATTTGCCGCAAGCTACCCTGTTCCAACCCTTTGAGTGGCGCCGATATACCCCCACTCTATAGAGAGAAGCGATCGTCAGGGGCTCATGGTTTGTCGCCCGCGTCTGTTAGAATCGCGTTTTTTTGTGGCGTGTGCGAAGTGTCGCACGCCCGTGAACCGTATTGATTTCAGCGCGTCGCGCTAGAGAGAGCCTGTATGACCGTTAGTTTGAAAACCGCCGAAGACATCGCCGGCATGCGCATCGCCGGCAAACTGGCCGCCGACGTGCTGGAAATGATCGCCGAACACGTCAAGCCCGGCGTCACTACCGAAGAACTGAACCAGATCTGCCATGACTATATTGTCAATGTGCAAAAGGCCATCCCGGCCCCCCTGAACTACAAAGGCTTTCCCAAGTCGATCTGCACCTCGGTCAACCACGTGGTGTGCCACGGGATCCCGGGTGACAAGCCGTTGAAGGACGGCGACACCTTGAACATCGACGTCACCGTGATCAAGGACCGCTACTTCGGCGACACCAGCCGCATGTTCCACGTCGGCAACGTGCCGGTCTGGGCCGAGCGCCTGTCCCAGGTGACCCAGGAATGCATGTACAAGGCCATCGAGATCGTCAAGCCAGGCTGCCGCCTGGGCGATATCGGTGAAGTGATCCAGAAGCACGCCGAAAAGAACGGCTTCTCGGTGGTGCGCGAGTTCTGCGGCCATGGCATCGGTACCGTATTCCATGAAGAGCCGCAGATCCTGCACTACGGCCGCGCCGGCACCGGCATGGAACTCAAGGCCGGCATGACCTTTACCATCGAGCCGATGATCAACCAGGGCAAGGCCGACACCAAGGTGCTGGGCGACGGCTGGACCGCCATCACCAAGGACCGCAAACTCTCGGCCCAGTGGGAGCACACCCTGCTGGTCACCGAAACCGGCTACGAGATTTTCACCCTGCGCGCCGATGACACAATCCCACGCGTTTCGGCCTGATAGCTTGCCCAGGTTTTCCCACAGCGTGTTGTGAATGACTGACAGATAGAAAGGAAAGCCGATCGATGCCCCAGGTGGATCCCGAACTCTTCGACCGTGGCCAGTTCCAGGCCGAACTGGCGCTGAAGGCAAGCCCTATCGCCGCGTTCAAGAAGGCGATCCGCCAGGCCCGCGAGGTGCTCGACGCGCGCTTTCGCAGCGGCCGCGACATACGCCGGCTGATCGAGGACCGCGCCTGGTTCGTCGACAATATCCTGCAAAAAGCCTGGGAACAGTTCAGCTGGAGCAGCGAGGCAGATATCGCCCTGGTGGCGGTCGGCGGCTACGGTCGTGGTGAGCTGCACCCCTACTCCGACATCGACCTGCTGATTTTGCTGGACAGCGCCGACCATGAGATTTTTCGCGATTCCATAGAGCGGTTTCTGACGCTGCTGTGGGACATCGGCCTGGAAGTCGGCCAGAGCGTACGCTCGGTGGACGAATGCGCCGAAGAGGCCCGCGCCGACCTGACCGTCATCACCAACCTGATGGAAAGCCGCACCATCGCCGGCCCCGAGCGCCTGCGCCAACGCATGCTTGAAGTCACCAACACTGCGCACATGTGGCCGAGCAAGGATTTCTTCCTGGCCAAGCGTGCCGAGCAAAAGGCGCGGCACCACAAATACAACGACACCGAATACAACCTGGAACCCAACGTCAAAGGCTCGCCGGGCGGGCTGCGCGATATCCAGACGATCTTGTGGGTGGCCCGTCGCCAGTACGGCACCCTGAACCTGCGCGCCTTGGCCGGCGAGGGCTTTCTGGTGGAGAGCGAAAACGCGCTGCTGGCCTCGTCCCAGGAGTTCCTGTGGAAAGTACGCTACGCCCTGCACATGCTTGCCGGGCGCTCGGAAGACCGCCTGCTGTTCGACCACCAGCGCTCCATCGCGACCCTGCTGGGTTTTGAAGGCGAAGACGCCAAGACCAGCATCGAAAGCTTCATGCAGCAGTATTACCGCGTGGTGATGAGCATTGCCCAGCTCAGCGACCTGATCATCCAGCACTTCGAAGAAGTGATCCTGGCCCCCGAAGACGAAGCGCCGCCGCAACCGATCAATTCGCGCTTCCAGCTGCACGACGGTTACATCGAGGCGCGCAACGACAACGTATTCCGCCGCACGCCGTTCGCCATGCTGGAAATCTTCGTGCTGATGGCCCAGCAGCCGGAAATCAAAGGCGTGCGCGCCGATACCATTCGCCTGCTGCGGGAAAACCGTCATCTGATCGACGATGAGTTTCGTCATGACATCCGCAACACCAGCCTGTTTATCGAACTGTTCAAGTGCAAGATCGGCATCCACCGCAACCTGCGGCGGATGAACCGCTACGGCATCCTCGGGCGCTACCTGCCGGAGTTCGGCTTTATCGTCGGGCAGATGCAGCACGACCTGTTCCACATCTATACCGTGGACGCCCACACCCTGAACCTGATCAAGCACTTGCGTAAGTTGCAGTACACCCAGGTGTCAGAGAAATTCCCACTGGCCAGCAAGCTCATGGCCAAGCTGCCCAAGCCGGAATTGATTTACCTGGCCGGCCTGTACCACGACATCGGCAAGGGCCGGCATGGCGATCACTCGGAGATCGGCGCGGTGGATGCCGAAGCGTTCTGCCAACGCCACCAGTTGCCGTTGTGGGACAGCCGCCTGATCGTCTGGCTGGTGCAGAACCACCTGGTGATGTCGACCACCGCCCAGCGCAAGGACTTGTCCGACCCGCAAGTGATCCACGACTTCGCGCAGATCGTCGGCGATGAAACCCGCCTCGACTACCTCTACGTGCTGACCGTCTCCGACATCAACGCCACCAACCCGACGTTATGGAACTCCTGGCGCGCCAGCCTGTTGCGCCAGTTGTACACCGAGACCAAGCGCGCCCTGCGCCGCGGCCTGGAAAACCCGGTAGACCGCGAAGAGCAGATTCGCCGCACCCAAAGCGCGGCCCTGGATATCCTGGTGCGCGGCGGCAACGACCCGGACGATGTCGAACAACTGTGGTCGCAACTGGGTGACGATTATTTCCTGCGCCACACCGCCGGCGATGTCGCCTGGCACACCGACGCCATCCTTCAACAGCCGGCCGATGGCGGCCCTCTGGTCCTGATCAAGGAAACCACCCAGCGCGAATTCGAAGGCGGCACGCAGATCTTCATCTACGCGCCGGACCAACATGACTTCTTCGCCGTGACCGTGGCGGCTATGGACCAGCTCAACCTGAACATTCATGACGCCCGGGTGATCACCTCCAGCAGCCAGTTCACCCTCGACACCTACATTGTGCTCGACACCGAAGGCGACTCGATTGGCGACAATCCGGTGCGTGTGAAGAAGATCCGCGAAGGCCTGACCGAAGCCCTGCGCAACCCGGATGATTACCCGACCATCATCCAGCGCCGGGTACCGCGCCAGCTCAAGCACTTTGCCTTTGCGCCGCAGGTGACGATCTCCAACGACGCCCAGCGCCCGGTAACCGTGCTGGAGCTGAGCGCGCCGGATCGGCCAGGCCTGCTGGCACGCATCGGCGGGATTTTCCTGGAGTTCGACCTGTCGCTGCAGAACGCCAAGATTGCGACCCTCGGCGAGCGCGTGGAAGACGTGTTCTTCATCACCGACGCCGATAACCAGCCGCTGTCCGACCCTGAGCTGTGCCGCCGTTTGCAGGATGCGATCGTGGAGCAATTGAGCGTGACCCAGGAACCTGGCGTCGCGCTGACGCGCCTGACGATTTGAAACGCCGGCGTATGTGGGAGGGGGCTTGCTCCCGATAGCAGTGGATCAGATAAGATCAGCTGACTGACACAACGCAATCGGGAGCAAGCCCCCTCCTACTATTGAATTTTCGCCGGCAACCAGACCGCGTGCCGACAACTGAATTGACGAGACTTGCGATGAACAACGCCCTGAACCAGCTGCAGCCTTACCCATTCGAGAAACTGCGCGCCCTGCTCGGCAGTGTCACCCCCAACCCGGACAAACGCCCGATTGCCCTATCGATTGGCGAGCCCAAGCACAAATCACCGAGTTTCGTGGCTGAGGCGCTGAGCAACAACCTGGACCAGATGGCGGTGTACCCGACCACACTGGGCATCCCCGCATTACGCGAGGCCATTGGCGCCTGGTGCGAGCGCCGCTTCAACGTACCTGCAGGCTGGCTGGACCCGGCGCGCAATATCCTGCCGGTCAACGGCACACGCGAGGCACTGTTCGCCTTTACCCAGACCGTGGTCAATCGCGGTGACGACGCGCTGGTGGTGAGCCCAAACCCGTTCTACCAGATCTACGAAGGCGCCGCGTTCCTCGCCGGTGCCAAGCCGCATTACCTGGCGTGCCTGGATACCAATGGTTTCAACCCGGACTTCGATGCCGTGTCGCCAGACATCTGGAAACGTTGCCAGATCCTGTTCCTGTGCTCTCCGGGCAACCCGACCGGCGCGCTGATTCCGGTGGACACCCTGAAAAAGCTGATCGCCCTGGCCGATGAGCACGATTTCGTGATCGCCGCCGACGAGTGCTACAGCGAGCTGTACTTCGATGAGCAAACCCCGCCGCCAGGCCTGCTGAGCGCCTGTGTCGAACTGGGTCGCCAGGACTTCAAGCGTTGCGTGGTGTTCCACAGCCTGTCCAAGCGCTCCAACCTGCCGGGCCTGCGTTCGGGCTTTGTCGCTGGCGATGCTGAGATTCTCAAGGCTTTCCTGCTGTATCGCACCTATCACGGCTGCGCAATGCCGGTGCAAACCCAGCTGGCCAGCATCGCCGCCTGGCAGGACGAAGCGCACGTACAGGCCAACCGTGACCTGTATCGCGAGAAGTTCGACGCAGTGCTGGCGATCCTCAAACCGGTGCTGGATGTGCAAAGCCCGGACGGCGGCTTTTATTTGTGGCCGAATGTGAACGGGGACGATGCTGCTTTCTGCCGTGATTTGTTCGTGGAGGAACATGTGACGGTGGTACCGGGGTCTTACCTGTCCCGCGAAGTGGATGGCTTCAACCCAGGCGCCGGGCGTGTACGCCTGGCATTGGTTGCACCGCTGGCCGAATGTGTCGAAGCGGCTGGGCGGATTCGCGATTTCATCCAGCGCCGCGGTTGAGACACAAGCCGCTCCCAACGGGGCGGCCTCCAGCCTTGTATCTTGCAACCATTGCGAGGGAACAGAAACACGCAAACCTTACACCTAAGTTCATATAAACACTTAGGTGCCCCCCATGACGCTCACGATTTCGCCCACTTCGCTTTCTGCTCATTGCGTCACCGCGCCGCTCAATAGAAGTAAGCGCGGCGTCGCCATGCCCGACAAGCTCTGGCCTCAGCATTCGGTGCTGACTATCTCCCTGCTGAACATGACCCCAGAACAGAAAGCGTTGGTAAAGCACAACATCAACGCGTGGGCCCCCCATACCAATCTCTACTTCAAGTTCACCGACAGCCCCAATGGCGATATCCGCATCACTGCGGACGCTGACACGAGAGCAGGATGGTCAAACGTGGGCACCGACGCAAAGAAGGTGCCTTTATCCGAACCGACCATGGGCATTAACTTCACAGTCTCGCCAAGCAGCGTCGCCGCAACGATCCAGCATGAATTCGGCCACGCCATCGGCCTCAAACATGAGCATCAGCACCCCGATCGGACATTGGACCTGAACAGGCAGAACATCTATGACGAATATGCATCGAGAGGAGAACCCTCCTATAAGGCCAAGAACGATATCCTCCGCCCCTTCTCGCGCAAAGAGGTAAAGACTTCAAACTATGATGACAAATCCATCATGCACTATGGGATTCGCGCCTCACACCTGAATAGCGGAAATCCAATCCCGCGCAACTTCAAACTGTCTGAAGGCGATAAAAGCTTTGTGCAGTCACTGTACCCTGAAGATAAAACACTGCTCGGCAAACTGCTCGGTACCGGCATCCGCGCAATGATCAATGCCCAAACTACTTGACGCTGCCCAAGTTCGCTTCACTCATATCCAGATCCGCCAGAACTTCGCGCAATACATCATCGCCAATTTGATGTTGGCGACTCAAACGATACAACTCCAGCCGCTGCGCACGCAGCCCCTTGAGCCGCAGCTTGCGTTCCAGTTGATCCATCTGCAGCGCCAGGGCCTGGGCTTCGGCAGAATCGTTGAATACCTCAAGCTGGTGGCGATATTCCGACATCAATCGCGCCTTGAGCTCAGTGGCCAATGCCGCTTGAGCCGCATCCGACACTGCGGTTTCATCAGGTTCTTCAGCCTCCAGCGCATGGATCGCTGCCACGGCGGTTTTTTTCCAGGCCTCGCGAACCTCCCGGTGACGCTTTTCATCGGGGCTCTTTTCGATCCCGCGAAGCAGCAACGGCAGCGCGATACAGGCGGCGACCAGCGACAACAGAATGACGCCGGCCGCGATAAAGATCAGCAGGTCGCGCTCCGGAAAAGCCTGGCCCGGCGCCAGCAGCAATGGCACCGACATCACGCCCGCCAGTGTCACCGCACCGCGTACGCCGCCCACCGTCAGCAGCCAACAGGATCGCGCCGTGGGTACCAAGGTCAGCTCGCTTTTCCCACGCACACGACGCAGCAAGCCTGACAGCCGCCAAATGCTTTGTACCCAGATAAAGCGCAACACCACCAGCACCACGAAGATCGCAATCACGTCCAGGCAGCGGTACATCAAGGCCGGCCACAACGTCGGCTCATGACTCACCACTGCCTTGATGATGTCCGGCAGTTGCAGGCCCAGCAGCAGAAAGATCAGGCCGTTGAAGGCAAACTCCAGCAGCGACCAGACACTGCGATTGAGCAGGCGTGTACTGGTTTGACGCGGCAGCAGGTCCAGCCAGCTCTGCATCATGCCCGCCGCCACGGCCGACAAAATGCCCGACGCGCCCAAGCGCTCCGCCAGCACGTAGGCCGCGAAGGGCAGCAGCAACATGAACACCACGTGGGTGGCCGGGTCATCCCAACCTCGTGCAATCATCCAGGCGCGCAGGCGACCGACCAGCCAGCTCAACGCCACACCGACCGCCAGCCCACCCACTGCGACCAAGACAAAGGTCAGGCTGGCATCGGCCAGGGAAAACACCCCGGTCAACGCGGCAGCCAGGGCGAACTTGAAGGTCACCAGGCCCGACGCATCATTCATCAAGGCCTCACCCTGGAGCATGTGCATCAAGGGCGTGGGCAGGCGATTCTGGGCAATCGCCGACACCGCCACGGCATCCGTCGGCGACAACACGGCCGCCAGGGCAAAGGCTACCGGCAACGGAATC
The DNA here is from genome assembly GCF_003852275.1 of Pseudomonas sp. R4-39-08. NCBI lineage: Bacteria > Pseudomonadati > Pseudomonadota > Gammaproteobacteria > Pseudomonadales > Pseudomonadaceae > Pseudomonas > Pseudomonas sp. R4-39-08. The sequence goes on along the minus strand of NZ_CP027733.1, from coordinate 1,363,549 downwards.
GTCGGCAGAATCCAGTGAATGAAGTACCCCGCGCCGACCACCGTAAACAGCACCAGCCCCACGGCCAAGGTCAGGATCGGCCCGCGCGGGCGCCACAGCTCACGCTTGGGCATGCGCCAGCCATCGGAAAACAGCAGCGGCGGCAAGAACAGAAACAGGAACAGCTCCGGGTCCAGCGCCACATGCAGCCCCAACGTGGGCCAGGCCAGCAGGGCCCCGGCGGCAATCTGCACCAGCGGCAGCGGCAGGGGAATGATGCGCCCGACCAGACGCGACACGCTGACCAGCATCAGCAGGATAAGAACGGTGTAGGCGGTTTGCATAACGCGGGTTTCCCAGACAATCGACTTGCAACGACACACATGAGGCAACAACTGGCCGTTGAAGTGCCATATTACCCAGCTATGGTAACCGGCTATGCGGCGCACTGCCCTTTGCACAAACGTCGCACAGCGCTGACGAACGGCGCCGAAACGCGCTGGGCGTGGCATAATCCGCGATCTTTCATTTTTCATTCGTCCAAAGGGGGCAATTCCTTGACCGCTTCAAGCAAAACCTTGCACCTTTTCGGCATCAAAGCCTGCGACACCATGAAAAAGGCGCGCACCTGGCTTGATGAGCACGCTGTGAGCTATGAGTTCCATGATTACAAAACGGCCGGTATCGACCGCGAACACTTGACCCAATGGTGCGACGAGCACGGTTGGCAGGTGGTTTTGAACCGTGCGGGCACCACCTTTCGCAAACTCGAAGACGAACGCAAAGCCGATCTCGATCAGTCGAAAGCCATTGAATTGATGCTCGCGCAACCCTCGATGATCAAGCGCCCGGTGCTCGATCTCGGTGACAGAACCCTGATTGGCTTCAAGCCAGATAGTTATTCGGCGGCCCTCAAGTAGGCCAGCCTTCCATTTTTGTAGAGGTAACAGCATGTCCAATTCCCTGTTCAGCCTGGGCTTCGGCGTCGGCACTCAGAACCGCCAAGGTGCTTGGCTGGAAGTGTTTTACGCACAGCCCTTGCTCAACCCTTCGGCTGACATCGTCGCGGCCATCGCGCCGATCCTTGGCTACACCGAAGGCAACCAGGCGATTACCTTCACCGTCACCCAGGCCCTGCAACTGGCCGACGCGCTCAAAGGCGTCGACGCCACCCAGGCCGCCCTGTTGAGCCGCCTGGCTGAAAGCCATACGCCGCTGGTTGCGACCTTGCTGGCCGAAGACGCCGCCCTGACCTCCACGCCTGAGGCCTACCTCAAGCTGCACCTGCTGTCCCACCGCCTGGTCAAACCCCACGGCCTGAACCTGGCCGGCGTGTTCCCGCAACTGCCGAACGTGGCCTGGACCAGCCAGGGCGCCATCGACATCGCCGAACTGGCCGAACGCCAGTTGGAAGCACGCCTGCGCGGCGAACTGCTGGAAGTGTTCTCGGTGGACAAATTCCCGAAAATGACCGACTACGTCGTACCGAGCGGTGTGCGTATCGCTGATGCCGCCCGCCTGCGCCTGGGCGCCTACGTGGGCGAAGGCACCACCGTCATGCACGAAGGTTTCGTCAACTTCAACGCCGGCACCGAAGGCCCGGGCATGATCGAAGGCCGTGTATCGGCTGGCGTGTTCGTCGGCAAGGGTTCCGACCTGGGCGGCGGCTGCTCGACCATGGGTACCCTGTCGGGCGGCGGCAACATAGTGATCAAGGTCGGCGAAGGCTGCCTGATCGGCGCCAATGCCGGTATCGGTATCCCGCTGGGCGACCGCAACACCGTGGAGTCCGGCCTGTACGTGACCGCCGGGACCAAAGTTGCCTTGCTGGACGAGAAGAACCAACTGGTCAAAGTGGTCAAGGCGCGTGAACTGGCCGGCCAACCGGACCTGCTGTTCCGCCGCAACTCCGAGACCGGTGCCGTGGAGTGCAAAACCCACAAATCGGCCATCGAACTGAACGAAGCGCTGCACGCTCACAACTAAGCAGCCACTCGATGCCCCAGCGGGCCGCACCTTCAGGTTGCGGCCCGCTTATACGAGTCTTGAACATCATGCTTGTGCCCTCCCCCTGGCGTGCCGACTTCCCAGCCATCGCCACCCTGCAACGGCAAGACCAGACCTACCTGGACAACGCCGCCACCACGCAAAAACCCCAAGCCCTGCTGGATGCAATCAGCCATTACTACGCCAATGGCGCAGCCAACGTGCACCGTGCCCAGCATTTGCCGGGAGCCCATGCGACCCAGGCGTTTGAAGACAGTCGCAGCAAGGTTGCGCAGTGGTTGAATGCGGGTGACAGCGGGCAGGTGGTGTTTACCCACGGCGCGACCTCTGCGCTGAACCTCCTGGCCTACGGCCTCGAGCACTTATTCGACGCGGGCGATGAGATTGCCATCAGCGCCCTGGAGCACCACGCCAACCTGTTGCCCTGGCAGCAACTGGCCAGACGTCGCGCACTGACGCTGGTGATACTGCCCCTGGACGCTGACGGCGTGATCGACCTTGACGCCGCTGCCCGGCTGATCGGCCCGCGCACGCGGCTGTTGGCGGTCAGCCAGTTATCCAACGTACTCGGCACCTGGCAGCCGCTCGACGCCTTGCTCGGGCTGGCCCGCAGCCACGGCGCGCTGACGGTGATCGACGGTGCCCAAGGCATTGTCCATGGCCGCCACGACGTGCAGGCTCTGGGCTGCGACTTCTATGTATTTTCCAGTCACAAACTGTACGGCCCAGACGGGGTCGGCGTGCTCTACGGCCGCCACGAAGCCTTGCACCGCCTGCGCCACTGGCAGTTTGGCGGAGAAATGGTGCAGCAGGCGGACTACCACAGCGCCAGCTTCCGCCCTGCCCCCCTGGGTCTTGAGGCGGGAACGCCACCGATAGCCGGCGTGATCGGCCTGGGGGCGACCCTGGATTACCTGACTTCGCTGGATCCACAGGCGGTGGTCAGGCATGAAGCGGCACTGCACGATTATTTGCTGCGCGGCTTAAAAGCGCGCAATGGCGTGCGCATACTCGGCGCGCCGCAAGTGGCGCTGGTCAGCTTTGTGGTCGAGGGCGTGCATAACGCCGACCTCGCGCACCTGCTGACCGAGCAGGGGGTCGCCGTGCGTGCCGGTCATCACTGTGCGATGCCGTTGCTCAAGATGCTGCAGCTGCCGGGGGCGATTCGCGTGTCCCTCGCGCTGTACAACGACTCCGATGACCTGGAGCGCTTCTTTGAAGCGCTGGACCAGGCGCTGGAGATGCTGCGATGAGCTTGCCGATGGATGCGGTGGCCGCGCTGGAAGCCTTTCAGTCAGTCGGCAGTTGGGAACAACGCGCCCGAATGCTGATGCAATGGGGTGAACGCCTGCCCGCCTTGGCGGATGAGGACAAGGTCGATGCCAACCTCGTACAGGGCTGTGAGAGCCTGGTGTGGTTGGTGGGGCATTTGCACAATGGCCATTGGCAGTTTGCCGCCAGCAGCGAGGCGCGGATGATTCGTGGACTGGTGGCGTTATTGCTGGCGCGGGTGAATGGGTTGTCGGCGGCTGAGTTGCAGGTGGTGGACTTGCCCGACTGGTTCAATCAACTCGGGCTTTCCCGCCAACTGTCGCCGTCACGCAGCAATGGCCTCAATGCAGTCTTGCAGCGCATGCGCGAACTCAGCCATACATAAAACCAAATGTGGGAGGGGGCTTGCCCCCGATGGCTGAGTGTCAGTCGCTGAATAAGCTGATTGATCCACCGCTATCGGGAGCAAGCCCCCTCCCACATTTTCAGGCAGGCTTGACCCGCTCCGACGGCCGGCGCACCCCGGCCACAATCTTGTCCACCGCCTTGGTCGCCGCCACCATGCCGAACGTGGCGGTCACCATCATTACCGCGCCAAACCCTCCCGCGCAGTCCAGCTTCACGCCATCGCCGACAAAACTCTTCTGCAAACAGATGCTGCCGTCCGGCTTGGGATAGCGCAGCTGCTCGGTGGAAAACACGCAGGGCACGCTGTAATGGCGGGTTACCGTGCGTGAGAAGCCATAGTCACGACGAAGAGTGGAGCGCACTTTCGAGGCCAGCGGGTCGTTGAAGGTGCGGTTCAGGTCGCATACCTGGATCAGCGTCGGGTCGATCTGCCCGCCGGCGCCACCGGTGGTGATGATCTGGATCTTGCGGCGTTTGCACCAGGCAATCAGCGCCGCCTTGGCGTTGACCGCGTCGATACAATCGATCACGCAATCGATGTTCGGGGTGATGTACTCGGCCATGGTGTCGCGGGTAACGAAGTCCGCCACCGCATGCACGGTGCAATCCGGGTTGATACCGCGCAGGCGTTCGGCCATCACCTGGACCTTGGGTTTGCCCACGGTGCTGTCCAGCGCATGCAGCTGGCGGTTGCTGTTGCTGACGCAAACGTCATCCAAGTCAAACAGCGAAATCTCGCCCACCCCGCAACGGGCTATCGCTTCCGCCGCCCACGAGCCCACGCCGCCGACGCCGACGATAGCCACATGGGCCGCTTTCAAGCGTTCCAGGCCCTCAATGCCATACAAGCGGGCGACGCCTGCAAACCGCGGATCTTCTGTGCTCATGACCATTACCCTAAAAACCGGCGCGCATTATGGACTACGCCGCGACAAGTTCGAAGCTTCCAGCTACAAGTAAAGAACTTAGGTGAACATTCGCGGACTAACGTCCGGCTTTTCTCTGTCTGCTGTACGCTCAGGGAAAGGCCGGTGTAGGATGCGCGCCGTTCGGTGCAGGCCGACACCTCTTTTCGTTCCACACCCTTTGGAACCCGAAATAACCATGGCATCGCGTAAATTTGGACTCAACCTGGTGATCGTGCTGGCAATCGCCGCGCTGTTCACTGGCTTCTGGGCGCTGATCAACCGCCCGGTCACCGCTCCCAACTGGCCCGAACAGATCTCCGGGTTCTCTTACTCGCCGTTCCAGCAAGGCCAGTATCCTCAGAAAAACCAGTACCCGTCTGACGACCAGATGCGCCAGGACCTGGCGATCATGAGCAAGCTGACGGACAACATCCGGACCTACTCGGTCGACGGCACCCTGGGCGATATTCCCAAGCTGGCCGAAGAGTTCGGCCTGCGGGTGACACTGGGGATCTGGATCAGCCCGGACCTTGAGCGCAACGAACGCGAAATCCAGCGCGCCATCGAAATCGCCAACAGCTCGCGCAGCGTCGTGCGTGTGGTGGTCGGTAACGAAGCGTTGTTCCGTGAAGAAATCACCCCGCAGGACTTGATCGTGCTACTGGACCGCGTGCGTGCAGCGGTCAAGGTGCCGGTGACGACTTCCGAGCAGTGGCACATTTGGGAAAAAAACCCGGAACTGGCCAAGCACGTCGACCTGATCGCCGCGCACATCCTGCCGTTCTGGGAATTCATTCCGATGGACAAGGCCGGCCAGTACGTACTCGACCGTGCGCGGGACCTGAAGAAACTGTTCCCGAAAAAGCCGCTGCTGCTGTCGGAAGTTGGCTGGCCGAGTAACGGACGCATGCGCGGTGGTAATGAAGCCTCACCTGCCGACCAGGCGGTTTACCTGCGCACGCTGGTGAACAAACTCAATCGCCAGGGCTACAACTACTTTGTCATCGAGGCGTTCGATCAGCCTTGGAAAGTCAGCGACGAAGGCTCGGCGGGCGCTTATTGGGGCGTATTCAACGCCGCGCGTCAGCAGAAATTCAACTTTGAAGGCCCGGTGGTCGCAATTCCGCAGTGGCGCGTGCTGGCCATCGGTTCGGTGGTGCTGGCGCTGCTGTCCCTGACCCTGCTGATGATCGACGGCTCGGCTCTGCGCCAGCGCGGTCGTACCTTCCTGACGTTTATCGCGTTCCTGTGCGGTTCGGTGCTGGTGTGGATCGGCTACGACTACAGCCAGCAATACAGCACCTGGTTCAGCGTGACCGTGGGCATTCTCCTGGCCCTCGGTGCCCTGGGTGTGTTTATCGTGCTGCTGACCGAAGCCCACGAACTGGCGGAAGCGGTGTGGACCCACAAACGCCGACGTGAATTCCTGCCGGTCGAAGGGGAATCGGACTACCGTCCGAAAGTGTCGATCCATGTGCCGTGCTACAACGAGCCGCCGGAGATGGTCAAACAGACCCTCGACGCCCTGGCCGCACTCGACTATCCGGACTACGAAGTCCTGATCATCGACAACAACACCAAGGACCCGGCGGTATGGGAACCGGTGCGCGACTACTGTGAAACCCTGGGCCCGCGCTTCAAGTTCTTCCACGTCGCGCCCCTGGCCGGTTTCAAGGGCGGCGCGCTGAACTACCTGATCCCGCACACCGCCAAGGACGCCGAAGTGATCGCGGTGATCGACTCGGACTACTGCGTGTCGCCCAACTGGCTCAAGCACATGGTGCCGCACTTCGCCGACCCGAAAATCGCCGTGGTGCAGTCGCCCCAGGATTACCGCGACCAGAACGAAAGCACCTTCAAGAAGCTCTGCTACGCGGAATACAAAGGCTTCTTCCATATCGGCATGGTCACCCGCAACGACCGCGACGCGATCATCCAGCACGGCACCATGACCATGACCCGTCGCTCGGTGCTCGAAGAACTCGGCTGGGCCGACTGGTGCATCTGTGAAGACGCCGAACTGGGCCTGCGCGTGTTCGAGAAAGGCCTGTCGGCGGCGTATTACCACGACAGCTACGGCAAGGGCCTGATGCCCGATACCTTTATCGACTTCAAGAAACAGCGTTTCCGCTGGGCCTACGGTGCGATTCAGATCATCAAGCGCCACACCGCCAGCCTGCTGCGCGGCAAAGGCACCGAGCTGACCCGTGGCCAGCGCTATCACTTCCTCGCGGGCTGGCTGCCGTGGGTGGCTGATGGCATGAACATCTTCTTCACCGTGGGCGCGCTGCTGTGGTCGGCGGCGATGATCATCGTGCCGACCCGCGTCGATCCGCCGTTGCTGATCTTCGCGATCCCGCCGTTGGCGTTGTTCGTGTTCAAGGTGGGCAAGATCATCTTCCTCTACCGCCGTGCGGTCGGGGTGAACCTCAAGGATGCCTTCTGCGCGGCCCTGGCCGGCCTGGCGTTGTCGCACACCATCGCCAAAGCGGTGCTGTACGGCTTCTTCACCACCAGCATTCCGTTCTTTCGTACACCGAAAAACGCGGATAACCATGGCTTCTGGGTGGCGATTTCCGAAGCCCGCGAAGAAATGTTCATCATGCTGCTGTTGTGGGGCGCCGCCTTGGGGATTTACCTGGTGCAAGGCCTGCCGAGCAATGACATGCGCTTCTGGGTGGTGATGTTGCTGGTGCAGTCGCTGCCGTACTTGGCGGCGCTGATCATGGCGTTTTTGTCGTCGCTGCCGAAACCGGCGCCGAAGGCAGAGCCTGTCACCGCCGTGTAAAAACTTGCGCAATGCACTAAACGGCGGCCTCTGGCCGCCGTTTTGCTATAAGATAACGGCCGTTTTACACGCCTTGCACACATTACTGTAGGAGCGAGCTTGCTCGCGAAAATCGTTAACGATGAAGCGGGCACCCTGAATGCACGCGGAGCCCTTGCGTTTTTCGCGAGCAAGGGCTAGCCGCCCGCCTCGCTCCTACAATTAGAACGTCGCTGTCTCGATTTCCGGAGTTTTCCCATGACGGCCCATGCCGACCTTTCGCCGACCCTTCAACTCGCCATCGACCTGATCCGTCGCCCGTCGGTCACGCCGATCGATGCCGATTGCCAGAAGCTGATGATGCAGCGACTGGGCGACGCCGGTTTTGCGCTCGAGCCGATGCGCATCTTCGAGGTGGATAACTTCTGGGCCACCCATGGCAAACGCGAAGGCCCGGTGCTGTGCTTTGCCGGCCACACCGACGTGGTGCCGACCGGCCCGGTGCAGGCCTGGCAGAACGACCCGTTCGACGCGCTGATCGACGAATACGGCATGCTGTGCGGGCGTGGCGCGGCGGATATGAAAGGCAGCCTGGCGGCGATGCTGGTGGCGGCGGAGCGTTTTGTCGCCGACTACCCGGACCACAAAGGCTCGGTTGCCTTCCTGATTACCAGCGATGAAGAAGGCCCGGCGCACCATGGCACCAAGGCCGTGGTCGAGCGCCTGGCCGCACGCAACGAGCGCCTTGACTGGTGCATCGTCGGCGAGCCATCGAGCACGACACTGGTGGGCGATGTGGTCAAGAACGGCCGTCGTGGCTCCCTCGGCGCCACCCTGACCGTACGCGGTGTACAGGGCCACGTGGCGTATCCGCACCTGGCGAAGAACCCGATCCATCTGGCCGCACCGGCATTGGCCGAACTCGCCGCCGAGCATTGGGATGACGGCAACACCTTCTTCCCACCGACCAGTTTCCAGATCTCCAACCTTAATTCCGGCACCGGCGCCACCAACGTCATTCCCGGCGACCTGACAGCGGTGTTCAACTTCCGTTTCTCCACCGAATCCACCGTGGAAGGGTTGCAGCAGCGGGTCGCAGCGATTCTGGATAAACACGGCCTGGACTGGCATGTGGACTGGGCGCTGTCGGGTCTACCGTTCCTCACCGAGCCGGGCGCATTGCTCGACGCGGTATCGGCCAGCATCAAGGCGATCACCGGGCGTGAAACCAAGGCATCCACCAGTGGCGGTACCTCCGATGGCCGTTTCATTGCGACCCTGGGCACCCAGGTGGTCGAGTTGGGCCCGGTGAATGCGACGATCCATCAGGTCAACGAGCGCGTCCTCGCCAGCGACCTCGATGTGTTGACCGAAATTTACTACCAGACCCTGATCAAGTTGCTCGCCTGATGCTTGCCTGCCCCCTTTGCAGCGCCCCGCTCACTGCGGTGGACAACGGTGTGGCGTGCCCCGCCGGGCACCGTTTCGACCGCGCGCGCCAGGGTTACCTGAACCTGTTGCCGGTGCAGCACAAGAACAGCCGCGACCCGGGGGATAACCTGGCGATGGTCGAGGCGCGCCGCGACTTCCTCAATGCCGGGCACTACGCGCCTGTGGCCAAGCGACTGGCCGAGCTGGCCGCCGAACGCGCGCCGCAGCGCTGGGTGGACATCGGCTGTGGCGAGGGCTACTACACCGCGCAAATCGCCGATGCCCTGCCCGACGCCGACGGCTACGCCCTGGATATTTCCAAGGAAGCAGTCAAGCGCGCGTGCAAGCGCAACCCGGCGCTGACCTGGTTGATCGCCAGCATGGCCCGCGTCCCATTGGCCGACGCCAGTTGCCAGTTTCTCGCCAGCGTGTTCAGCCCGCTGGACTGGCAGGAAGCCAAGCGCCTGCTCAGCCCTGGCGGTGGCTTGATGAAGGTGGGCCCCACCCGCGGCCACCTGATGGAGCTGCGCGAACGCTTGTACGACGAAGTGCGCGAATACACCGACGACAAACACCTGGCGCTGGTGCCGGATGGCATGGGCTTGGCGCACAGTGAAACCCTTGAGTTCACACTGCGCCTGGCCGAGCCCGGGGACCGCGCCAACCTGCTGGCCATGACCCCTCACGGCTGGCGTGCGAGCGCCGAGCGCCGCAGCGAGGTGATCGAAGCCGCCGAGCCGCTGCAGGTCACCGTGTCGATGCGCTACGATTATTTCGTGCTTCAATAACCGACTTTTCAGCACCCGCGAATGGATTTTCGAATCCCGCAACGAGGAACATCCATGCGCCAACCCGATATTGAGATTTACCTGAAGGACGCCGACGTCGACTACAAGGCCATCGCCGCCTGGCTGGGCGCCGCCCTGGGCCCGTGCACCGACTGGGTCCAGAAGGGCCAGACCTACAAGTGCAAAGCCGGCAACGTGCCGGTGACCTGGCTGCCAAAAGCGGTCGGCAAATGGAACAGCCTGTACCTGGAAAGCGATCAGACGCCGTGGGACGACGACATCGCCTGCGCCCGCGCCGCGTTTGCCGCATTGAATGTTGAAGTGCGCTGCGCGCCAGGGACTTGGGTCGAGGAAGAGGGCGAAGACAGCGCTGACACCTGGATTCGCATCAGCGCAGACGGCGAAGAACAGATCATCTGGAAAACCGCCTGACCCCGAACGCTGCAAACCCAATCAAAAATGTGGGAGGGGGCTTGCTCCCGATAGCGGTGGATCAGTCGATTTATTCAGCGACTGACACTCAGCAATCGGGAGCAAGCCCCCTCCCACATGGGTTTGGCGGTGTAGCAAATTACAGGCCGACCACATCCTCCGCCTGCAAGCCCTTATCGCCTGTCACCACGGCGTATTCCACCTGTTGGCCCTCGGCCAGCGAGCGGTGGCCGTCACCGCGAATGGCACGGTAGTGCACGAACACATCCTTGCCGTCTTCACGCTGGATAAAGCCATAGCCCTTGGCGTCGTTGAACCACTTCACACTGCCGGTTTCGCGCGTTGTCATCTGTTCACTCCCACTGGTTTTTATTATTGAGTCGCTGGCGTTGAACTGCCGAGTATAAGACACGTTCAAAAACCATCAACCCAACTTTACATCGCCGCTTTTTTGCCGATTTTCGGTGAATACGGCACACTACCCGCCCGAGCGCCTGCTCGGTTTTTTCCACTTGAAGCAGTTCGCCTATGACCCGCTCCCCGTTCCGTCGTCTGGTGTTTGGCACCTTGCGTCGACTGCTGTACCTCTGGGTTCGCTCGGAGACGATCAACCAGTCGTCCCTCACCCTTAACCTGGACCGCAGCCGGCCGGTGTTCTACGTCCTGCAATCGCCCTCCCTGACCGAATTGGCCGTGGTCGATACCGAGTGCACCAAGGCCGGCCTGCCGCGCCCGGTGCTGCCGGTTTCGGTAGGCCCGTTGATGGAACCCGCAGCGTTCTTTTACCTCACGCCGGACCCGGATTGGCTCGGCCGCCAGGACAAGCGCGGCACACCGCCCACCCTGACGCGCCTGGTCAACACCCTGACCGAACATGCCGAAGAGAATGCACAAATCATTCCGGTCAGCGTGTTCTGGGGCCAATCCCCCGAAAGTGAGTCCAGCCCCTGGAAACTGTTGTTCGCCGACAGCTGGGCGGTCACCGGGCGCCTGCGCCGGTTGTTGAGCATTCTGATCCTGGGTCGCAAGACCCGGGTGCAATTCTCCGCGCCCATCAACCTGCGTGAATTGATCGAGCACAATAAAGGGCACGAACGCACCGTGCGCATGGCCCAACGCATCCTGCGCGTGCACTTTCGTAACCTGAAGACCGCCGTGATCGGCCCCGACCTGTCCCACCGTCGCAACCTGGTGAAGGGCCTGGTCAATATGCCGCTGGTGCGCCAGGCCATTGCCGATGAAGCCGAGCGCGAGAAAATCTCGCCGGAAAAAGCCAAGGCCCTGGCCCTGCGCTATGGCAATGAAATCGCCTCGGACTACACCTACACGGCGATCCGCTTCCTGGAAGTGGTGCTGAGCTGGTTCTGGAACAAAATCTACGACGGCATCAAGGTCAATAACATCGAGGGTGTGCAACAGGTTGCCCAGGGCTACGAAGTGATCTACGTGCCTTGCCACCGCAGCCATATCGACTACCTGCTGCTGTCCTACCTGCTGTTCAAGAATGGCCTGACCCCGCCGCACATTGCCGCCGGCATCAACCTGAACATGCCCGTGATCGGCAGCCTGCTGCGTCGTGGCGGTGCGTTTTTCATGCGCCGCACCTTCAAGGGCAACCCGCTGTACACCTCGGTATTCAACGAATACCTGCACACCCTGTTCACCAAGGGTTTCCCGGTGGAGTACTTCGTCGAAGGCGGCCGTTCGCGCACCGGGCGCATGCTGCAGCCGAAAACCGGGATGCTGGCGATCACCCTGCGCAGTTTCCTGCGCTCTTCGCGCATGCCCATCGTGTTCGTGCCGGTGTATATCGGCTATGAACGGGTGCTGGAAGGCCGTACCTACCTGGGCGAGCTGCGCGGTGCGAGCAAGAAGAAAGAGTCGATTTTCGATATTTTCAAAGTGGCAGGCGCGCTCAAGCAGCGCTTCGGCCAGGTCGCGGTCAACTTCGGTGAGCCGATCAAGCTGGCGGAGTTTCTCGACCACGAGCAACCGGATTGGCGCTCTCAGGAACTGGGCCCGAACTACAAGCCGGCCTGGCTGAATGAAACCACTCACCGCCTCGGCGAGCAGGTGGCCCGCCACTTGAACGAAGCCGCTGCGGTGAACCCGGTGAACCTGGTGGCATTGGCGCTGCTGTCTACCACTCGCCTGGCGCTGGATGAGCAGGCCATGGCCCGCCAGTTGGACCTGTACCTGGCGCTGCTGCGCCGCGTGCCCTATTCACCGCATACCACCCTGCCGGAAGGCGACGGCCTGGCGCTGATCAAGCACGTCAAGGACATGAAGCTGCTGTCGGAACAGAGCGATGCCCTGGGCAAAATCGTCTATCTGGATGAGCAGAACGCCGTCCTGATGACCTATTACCGCAACAACGTGCTGCACATCTTCGCCCTGCCCGCGCTGCTGGCGAGTTTCTTCCAGAGCAGTTCGCGGATGAGCCGCGAACAGATCCTGCGCTACACCCATGCGCTCTATCCGTACCTGCAGTCGGAGCTGTTCATCCGCTGGTCTCTGGAGGAGCTGGATGCGGTGGTCGACCAATGGCTGGATGCGTTCGTCGAACAGGGCCTGCTGCGCTTCGAAAACAACGTGTACCTGCGCCCGGCGCCGAGTTCGCGGCATTTCGTGCTGCTGACGCTACTGTCCAAGAGCATCGCCCAGACCCTGCAACGCTTTTACATGGCGATCTCGCTGCTGCTCAACAGCGGCCAGAACAGCATTAGCGCCGAGGAGCTGGAAGACCTGTGCACGGTCATGGCCCAGCGGCTGTCGATCCTGCATGGCCTCAATGCCCCGGAATTCTTCGACAAGAGCCTTTTCCGACATTTCATCCAGACCTTGCTGGAGCAAGATGTGCTGCGCCGCGATGAAGCCGGCAAGCTGAGCTATCACGACCTGCTCGGCGAGCTGGCCGAAGGCGCGGCCAAGCGTGTACTGCCGGCGGACATTCGCTTGTCGATCCGCCAAGTAGCGTTGCATCGCGTCGATGGGGCGGCCGAGCAACCGGTGGAACCGGCGCAATCCCCACAAGATTGAACAAGGCGCCGGGCGGTTTCCGGCGCCGTTGATAAGGAGCTGCACCATGAAGAAGATCATCCTCCTGGGCCTCACTACCCTGCTCGGAGCCTGCCAATCCATGTCTCCCACCCCCAAGGCCAGCCTCGACGGCGAAGTGTTCTACCTGCAACGCATCGCCCTGCCGCCTACCGCCACCTTGAGCGTCAGCCTGCAAGACGTGTCGCTGATGGACGCCCCGGCCGTGGTGCTCGCCGAACAGAAAGGCCCGATCAAAGGCCAGGTGCCGCTGCCGTTTCACCTGAGTTATGACCCGGCGCAGGTCAAGCCGGGCCATCGCTACTCGGTCAGCGCTCGCATCGAGGTAGATGGCAAGCTACTGTTCATCACCACTGAACGGCACGCCGTACAGCTCGACGGCCAGGATCAACAGCCGCTGCGCGTGCGCGTCGATGCTGCAGCCCACTGAATTCAACCACAAGGAAGCGCCCATGCTCCGTAACCCTCTTCGCCTCACGGCCCTGCTCACCGGCCTGCTGCTGGGCACCAGCGCCATGGCACTGGACCTTGGCAGCCTGTCCCAGGGCGACGCCAGCGGCGGCCTCAAGGACGCCTTGACCCAAGGCGCGCAGATCGCCGTGAAACAACTGGGCACGCCCGGTGGCTTCAGCAATAACCCCGACGTGAAGATCGGCTTGCCGGGCAAGCTGGGCAAGGTCGCTGACAAGTTGAAGATGTTCGGCATGGGCGATCAGGTCACCCAGCTCGAAACCAGCATGAACAAAGCGGCGGAAACCGCCGTTACCCAGGCTCAGCCGATTCTGGTCAATGCCGTGAAAAACATGAGTGTGACCGATGCCAAAGGCATCCTCAGCGGCGGCCAGGACTCAGCCACCCAGTACCTGAACAAGAGCAGTCGCGACCAAATCCGCGCCAAGTTCCTGCCCATCGTCAAGGCTGCCACCGACAAGGTCGGCGTAGCCCAGCAGTACAACGCACTCGCCGGCAAGGCCGCCGCGTTTGGCGCGGTGGACGCCAAAAGCGCCAATGTCGAAAACTACGTGACCGAACAGGCGCTGGACGGCTTGTTCAAGATGATCGCGCAGCAGGAAGAAACGATTCGCAAAAATCCGGCAGCTGCCGCCACCAGCCTTGCCAAGAAAGTGTTCGGCGCCCTGTAGACAATGTATGCACCCGAGCAGGCGGGGAAGATCACCTGCTCGGGAGCCGCTCACTGCACCGTCAAAACAGCTTGCCGGCCAGCCCGCCAAAGATCACCGCACCCAGCGGCATCACGCCTACGCCGAACTTGATCGAGCCACCACCGCCATGGCAGTCGGGTTTGGGTTTGCACTTGTCATTACAGTCATTTGCAGGCGGCTTGGGTTTTGCGCAGTTACCGCCGCCGAAGCTGCTGCTGACAGAAACACTCAACGATTTGCCGATGAATAATCCCATTGGACACTCCTTGAATCATCAGATGTGAGATCCGGCCCGCCGGCATGAAATCCGTCGGACCGAATACCTGTAATCAGGTAGTCCATGAGTGGCGAAACCTTAAGAAACGTTCCTTGCGAAGATTCCAATCATTGCCGCTTGACCCTGAACCACGCGGCGTAAAGCGCCGGTAGAAACAGCAGCGTCAACGCCGTCGCCACGATCAACCCGCCCATGATTGCCACCGCCATCGGCCCGAAGAACACACTGCGCGACAGTGGAATCATCGCCAGTACCGCAGCAAGTGCGGTCAGCACGATCGGCCGGAAGCGTCGGACCGTGGCTTCAATGATCGCCTGCCAGGGCGCCAGTCCCGCCTTGATGTCCTGTTCGATCTGGTCGACCAATATCACCGAGTTGCGCATGATCATCCCCGACAGGGCGATGGTGCCGAGCATCGCCACGAAACCAAACGGTTGACGAAACACCAGCAGGAACAGGGTGACGCCGATCAGGCCCAAGGGCGCAGTCAGAAACACCATCGCGGTGCGTGAGAAGCTGCGCAGTTGCAGCATCAGCAAGGTCAGCACCACCACGATAAACAACGGCACGCCGGCCTTCACCGAGTTCTGTCCGCGCGCAGAGTCTTCCACGGTGCCACCGACCTCCAGCAAATAGCCATCAGGCAACTCGGCACGCACGCCTTCAAGGGTCGGCAGGATCTGCTGGACCAGCGTCGCGGGTTGTTCCTTGCCATAGATATCGGCGCGCACGGTCACCGTAGGCAGACGGTTACGGTGCCAGATGATGCCTTCCTCAAAGCCATACTCAAGGGTTGCAATCTGGGCCAAGGCCACACTTTTACCGTTGTCGGTGGGTACGGCCAGGCTGGGCAGCAGCGACAACTCAGTGCGTTCGTGAACGGTGCCGCGCAGGAGGATTTCGATCAACTCGTTATCCTCCCGGTACTGGCTGACGGTGCTGCCGGTCAGGGAGCTCTGCAGGAACCTGGACAGGTTGGCGGTGCTCACGCCCAGCGCGCGGGCGCGGTCCTGGTCGATATTCAGGTAGACGATTTTGCTCGGTTCTTCCCAGTCCAGATGCACATTGACCACGTGGGTGTTCTCGCGCACCTTGGTCGCCACCTTGCGCGCCAGGGCGCGGACTTCTCCGATGTGCTCGCCGGTCACGCGAAACTGCACGGGGTAGCCCACCGGCGGGCCATTCTCCAGCCGGGTGACGCGTGAACGCAGTTCAGGAAACTGTTCATTCAGGGTTTCGATCAGCCAGGTGCGCAGGCTTTCGCGCTCTTCGATGGTGTTGGCCAGTACCACGAATTGCGCGAAGCTGGCCGCCGGCAGTTGCTGGTCGAGCGGCAGGTAGAAACGCGGCGACCCGGTACCCACGTAGGCCACGTAGTTGTCGATGCCGGCGTGTTCCTTGAGCAAGGTTTCGAGGCGTTTGACCTGGTCGGCAGTGTTGCTCAGGGAGGCACCTTCGGCCAGTTTCAGGTCGACCATCAGTTCCAGGCGACCGGAGGCCGGGAAGAACTGTTGCGGCACGAAACGGAACAATGCAACCGAGCCGATAAACAACAGCAGCGTCAGGACGATCACCGTCTTGCGCCGACGTACGCACCACTCCACCAATCGTCTTACGCGCTGGTAGAACGGCGTGCCGTAAGGGTCAGGACCGTTGGTGCCGTGTTTGGCCGCATGAATCTTCGCCAGGTCCGGCAGGAGCTTTTCGCCCAGATAGGGTACGAACACCACGGCGGCAACCCAGGACGCCAGCAAAGCGATGGTCACCACCTGAAAGATCGAGCGGGTGTATTCGCCAGTACTCGATTGCGCGGTGGCAATCGGCAGGAAGCCCGCCGCCGTGATCAAGGTACCGGTGAGCATCGGGAACGCGGTGCTGGTCCAGGCGAAACTCGCGGCCTTGAGCCGGTCGTAGCCCTGCTCCATTTTGATCGCCATCATTTCCACAGCAATGATTGCGTCATCTACCAGCAAACCCAAGGCCAATACCAGGGCACCCAGGGAGATTTTATGCAGGCCGATGCCGAGGTAGTACATGGCGGCGAAAGTCATCGCCAGTACCAACGGAATCGCCAACGCCACCACCATGCCGGTGCGCACGCCCAAGGAAAAGAAGCTCACCAGCAACACAATGGCCAACGCCTCAGCCAGCACCTGGACGAATTCGCCGACACTGGTTTTCACCGCTGCCGGTTGATCGGAGACCTTGCGCAACTCCATGCCCGCCGGAAGATTCTTCTGCAATCGTGCGAATTCACGCTCCAGGGCCTTGCCCAGCACCAGAATGTCGCCGCCGTCACGCATGGCCACGGCCAGGCCGATGGCGTCGGCGCCCATGTAGCGCATGCGCGGTGCCGGTGGGTCATTGAAACCACGGTGAATATCGGCCACATCGCCGATGCGGAAGGTTCGCTCGCCCACCCGAATCGGAAAGTTGCGGATCTCTTCCACGCTCTTGAAGTTACCCGACACCCGCAACTGCACCCGTTCGGTCGGGGTTTCAAAGAAGCCTGCGGTGGAGACCGCGTTCTGCTCCTGCAGCGCCTGCTGCACAGCGGCCATTGGCAGGCCGAGGGTAGCGAGCTTGAGGTTGGACAGCTCGATCCAGACCTTTTCGTCCTGCAGGCCAAGCAGCTCAACCTTGCCCACGTCCGGCACCCGTTGCAGCTGAATCTGGATGCGGTCGGCGTAGTCCTTGAGCACGGCGTAGTCGAAACCGTCACCGGTCAAGGCGTAGATATTGCCGAACGTGGTGCCGAACTCATCGTTGAAAAACGGCCCCTGGATATCCGGCGGCAGGGTCTGGCGGATATCGCTGATCTTCTTGCGCACCTGGTACCACAGCTCGGGAATCTGCGCCGAGTGCATGGAATCACGAGCGATGAAGGTGACTTGGGATTCGCCGGGCCGCGAGAACGAGACAATGCGCTCGTACTCGCCAGTTTCCATCAATTTTTTCTCGATGCGCTCGGTGACCTGGCGTGAAACTTCCTGGGCCGTGGCCCCAGGCCAGTTGGTCTTGATCACCATGGCCTTGAAGGTGAAGGGAGGGTCTTCGCTTTGCCCCAGCTTGGTGTAGGACAAAGTGCCGACCACCGCCAGCAGGATCATCAGGAACAGTACGATCTGGCGATTACGCAACGCCCACTCGGAAAGATTGAAACCCATCGGGGACTACTCCTTGGCCGCCAGATTCACCACACGGTTGGCGCGATCCACCGGGCGCACTTGCTGCCCCTCATGGAGCACATGCACACCCGCCGCAATCACCCAGTCGGTGGGCGCCAGGCCTTCGAGTACCGGCACGGTCTTCTCGCCAAACGCGCCGATGCGCACGGGTGTGCGCTTGAGGGTGTTGTCCGGTTGCACACGCCAGACGTACGACGCGCCGTTTTCCGCACTCAGGGCAGACAGCGGCACCGACAGTGGAATCACACCGTCGACCTGTATGAATACGCGGGCGCTCTGGCCGAGTTCCGCCGGGACTTTACCGCCCGTGAACGCCACCCGCGCAGCGAAAGTGCGCGACTTCGGGTCGGCGGCGGGCGACAGCTCGCGAATGCGCCCGGCAAACCGTTGATCCGGCTGGCTCCACAGCTCAACCGACACCGGCTGGCCGATCTTGAAACGGCCGAAGCCTTGCTCAGGCAAGCTGATCAACACTTCACGCTCGCCATCGGTGGCCAGGGTGAACACGGTTTGGCCAGCGGAGACGACCTGGCCGACTTCAACCGCGCGCCTGGCGACGACACCGTCCTGGGGCGCACGCAGCACCGCATAGCCGGCCTGGTTGCTGGACACGTCGAATTCAGCGTTGATCTGCTTGAGACGTGCCTCACCGGCTCGATAAAGATTTTCGGAATTATCGTACTGGGACCGGCTAACCATCTGACGGTCCATCAGGGTCTTGTAGCGGTCACGCTCGGCGCGCACCAGGCTCAGATTGGCTTGGGCAGCAGCCACTTGGGCACGGGAGGCTTCCAGTTGCAGACGCACATCCTGGGGGTCGAGCTCTGCCAGGGGCTGGTTGGCCTTGACCCGCTCACCCTCTTCCACCAGGCGTTTGCTGACTTTGCCAGCGATGCGAAAGGCCAGATCCGGTTCATAGCGGGCGCGCACTTCACCTGGGTAACTGTCCATCGCCTGCGCCGAAGGCTGGGGTTGCACCACCATGGCCGGGCGGATGGTGGTTTGGACCGC
The DNA here is from genome assembly GCF_003852275.1 of Pseudomonas sp. R4-39-08. NCBI lineage: Bacteria > Pseudomonadati > Pseudomonadota > Gammaproteobacteria > Pseudomonadales > Pseudomonadaceae > Pseudomonas > Pseudomonas sp. R4-39-08. The sequence goes on along the minus strand of NZ_CP027733.1, from coordinate 1,344,861 downwards.
GTCTTCGTGGCCGCAAGCGGCTAGCAGGAAGACCAAGCTGACAGGCAACGCAAGGGGCAGGAAAGTACTGCGCATGCTGTAGGACCTTTCGCAAATGAAGCTAGGAATAATTATACTGGCCGGTATGTTATTAATACCAAACTCACCAGTCCAGTATTAAAGGTGAAAATGTCCGACAATCCTATAAACACCAACAGCCCCGGGCGCCCCAAGGACATGGCAAAACGCCAGGCAATCCTCGAAGCCGCCAAAGTTCTGTTTTTGGGCAATGGCTATGCCAGTACCAGCATGGACGCTGTGGCGCTTGAAGCGGGGGTGTCGAAACTGACCGTCTACAGCCACTTCACCGACAAAGAAACCTTGTTCACTGCCGCCGTCGTCGCCAAGTGCGAGGAACAACTGCCGGTAATGTATTTCGAACTGCCCGATGCCATGCCGGTGCAAACGGTGCTGCTGAACATCGCGCGCGGGTTTCATCGGCTGATCAACAGCCAGGAGTCGGTGAACCTGCATCGCCTGATGATGACAACCGGCAATCAGGACGTAAAACTCTCACAGATCTTCTTCGAAGCAGGGCCCATGCGCATGTTGCAGGGCATGGAGCGGCTGCTCAGTCGGATCGACGAGAGTGGCGCCCTGAGCATCGACAAACCCTTCAAGGCGGCCGAGCACTTCTTCTGCCTGCTCAAAGGCACGGCGAACTTCCGCCTGCTGTATGGCTGTGGCGGGCAGTTGAGCGAGGCGGACGCCGAGGCGCATGTGCAGGAGGTGGTGGGGTTGTTTATGCGGGCTTACCGCCTATGAAGCCTTCGCTGTCTGGACTGGCGCTATCGCAGCATGGATATCTACACACTTTGCCGTCGCTCTGAACCTGTGACGGCTCGGGAGCCGAAGCCTCTCTAACTGACGCCCCGCGATCCAAATGTGGGAGGGGCTTGCTCCCGATGGCGGCCTGACAGCCGACCAGGATGCTGGATCAGAGCGAGTACATATCCGTTGCTGCGGTAACGGCGGCTTAGGGTTCCGCCCTTACGGCGTCTCACTTTTGAAAAGCGCAAAAGTAAGCAAAACGCTCTTGCCCCACCACTCGGCACCTCGCTTAGGCTCGGTGTGCCCGTAATCCGACAGTGATTTGGGGGGCCGCCGCCACGCGCCATCCATGGCGCGGGGCGGCTAAACCGGCATCCCTGCCGGTTTACCCCCCAAATCAATATCGGATTACGGCCAGCGTGGTTTAACGGGGCGCCTAGATCAAGAGCAAGATCAAGAGCGGCTCGCTTCGCATCGTGGTTAGCGTAGGCTGCTGCTACACAGTTGTGTAGATACCTATGCCGCGATGGGGCCCTGAAGGCCAGAGACGTTTAAGGCTTCAGCGCCTTCTTGGGATAAATATCGTACCGACTGGATTTACCCTCCAGTGCATGGCTCGGCTTGGGCCCCTCAATGCACGGTGCCTTGCGCGGGCGCTTGACCACCACACGGTGGCTGGCCAGGGCCAACGCCGCTGCGAGCAAGGCCGGTGCGTCCGGGTCATCGCCGACCAGTGGCCGGAACAGACGCATTTCCTTCTTCACCAGGGCGGTTTTCTCACGATGCGGGAACATCGGGTCTAGGTAGATCACCTGCGGCGGCTCACCCTCCCAATTGCACATCACTTCGATGGAGTTGCCCTTGAGCAGCTGCATCCGCGCCACGATCGGCGCCACTTCAAAATCCTCCGCAGCGCGTGCCAGGCCATCTTCAAGCAAGGCGCCGATCAACGGCTGGCGCTCGACCAGGCTCATCTCGCAGCCCAGGCTGGCCAGCACGAAGGCATCCTTGCCCAGGCCCGCCGTGGCGTCGAGCACGCGCGGGCGAACGCCTTGGGCGATGCCCACGGCCTTGGCGATCATCTGCCCGCTGCCGCCGCCGTACAGCCGCCGGTGCGCTGCGCCGCCTTCGATAAAGTCGACCCGCACCGGCCCTGGCGCGTCAGGCCCGAGCTGTTGCAACTGCAGGCCTTGTTCCCCGACTTGCAGGGAAAAATCCGCATCATCGAGTTGCACAGGCAAGCCAAGCAGCGCCGCCCACTGCTCGGCGCGGGCCTGGAATCCTTCGGCCAAAGCCTCGACCCGAATGCGGCTGGCCGCTGGTTGTTCGCTCATCAATCGCTACGCTCAAAAATATTAAGGATCGGCAAACACCGGCCGATAAAAACAACAGTCAGGTATTTTGCCAGAGCTGAGCGTCGACCGAAAAAAATGTCAGACATTCTTCCCCTAACTATCGGTGTACTGCCGACCCACAACCACTACGGCCTGCGCAATACTCAAGCGCTGGCCGGGGTGAGCCATGTGTGGCAGGACTTCTTCGCCCGCGCCCTGGCCGAGCAGCTCGGTGCCACGCCGGGCGCGCTGGCCGCCATGGCGACTGCACCGAAAGACCCGGCGGTGGAACCCAGCGAAGGCGCCGACCTGCTCGCGCAGATCCTCACCCAGCGCGAGTGCGACGTGAAAGACATCGCGATCGCCCCGCCTGAGCCGCTGTTCCTGCCGATTGCCGAACTCGAGACCGAGTTGCTGCCACCCGCGGCGGCACCCTTTCCTGATGAAGACATCATCGCCCAGCAACGCCAGCAGAATTTCGAAAGCGGCTGGGTACGCCCGATTGTCCTGAGTGCAGGTCAACCCGTCGCTGAGCCGGGCCCGGCGCCGCAACCCCGCCCGCTGCACTTGCCGATTGCCGAGTTCGAGCTGGACTTGTTGCCACCGGCCGCGACTCCGTTCACCGAACAGGCCCTGGCAGAACAACAGAAGGCCCTGGATTTTGATTACCACTGGGCACGCCCGCTGATCGCCAACAACCTGCGCCTGGCCGCCTGACGCTTAGCGACACATCCACCAGCGGCCCATATCCAGATGGAAGTGGTTACGGTGCGCGGCGTTATAGTCGGGGCTCAACACCCCATTGAAAGCCTGACACGCACTGTCACGCACCTGACGCAAAAACCGTGCGTCAGCGCCCTGCCCCGGCCAGTCCTTGAGCACACTGATACGACGTCCATCGGCCAGGCGAAACCCGGCGATATCCAATGCATTGGCCGACGCGTGCTGGCTGAGTCGGCCTTCGGCGCGGTTGTAGACATTGCGACAGGCAAAACTGCCCAGGTGATCGACCCGCGTCACCGCCTGGCCGTATATCGCCTGAGCCGCCGGTTGCAGGCTGTGGCGCTCGAACAAGGCAAACGCTACCGCCAGTGGGCAACTGGCCAGGAAGCTGCTGCTCAAGCCTACCTCTGCGCCCTGTACCCTCAACGTGTTGCGCAGGGGGCAAGCGGCGTCGGCGCGCGAGTCGGCCTGATGGCTCACCCGCAACCCCGAGGTTTTCAGCACCTGGTCGCACAGCGCGGGATCATCCTGCAGCCGCCCCAGTTTGTAGCGCGTCAACAGGTTCGGACTGACGCGCACATCCAGCGGCGCCCATGGGTTCCATTCATGCGGCAACGGCACCCAGCCGCGCCATACGCCCACGGCCAGCGCGCCGCCGAGCACCAGCAACGCGCCCATCCAGCTGATCGACCGCACCACTTAGCCCTTGAAGAATCGATTGGCCTGGTCGAACGGCATCTTGCGCTCGGTAAAGGTAAAGGTGCCCAACCCGTAGATTTCCTGCGCCGCCCGATAGAACTCGCCATAGGCCGCCAGGGCCAGGGCCGAGCCCACGCTGATGCGCCGCACGCCCAGTTCGTTCAACTGCGCGACGCTGAGGTTCAGGCCACCGGACATCAACACATTCACCGGTTTGGGCGCGACGGCCTTGACCACCGCCAGCACCTCTTCGGCACTGCGCAGGCCCGGCGCATACAGCACATCGGCGCCCGCTTCGGCGTAGGCTTGCAGGCGGCGAATGGTGTCGGGCAAGTCCGGGCGACCATGCAGAAAGTTTTCTGCACGAGCCGTCAGCGTGAAGGGAAACCCCAGGCTGCGGGCGGCGGCAACGGCAGCCTCGACGCGCTCGACGGCGAGGTCGAAGGGGTAGATCGGATCGACGGCAACTCCGGTGGCGTCTTCGATGGAGCCGCCGACGATACCGGTGGCGGCAGCTCGCAGGATGGTCTGGGCACAGCCTTCGGGGGTGTCGCTGAAGCCGTTTTCCAAGTCAGCGGCGACTGGCAGCGAAGTCGCCCGAACAATGGCTCCGGCATTGCCCAGGGTGTCTTCCAGCGACAGCGCGCCTTCCGCATCCGGCCGTCCCAGGCTGAACGCAAACCCCGCGCTGGTGGTGGCCAACGCTTCGAAGCCCAGGCTGGCAAGCATGATGGCGGAACCTGCATCCCACGGATTGGGCATGACAAAGGCACGGTCGCGCTCGTGCAAGGCTTTGAAGGTTTCGGCGCGAAGGGTTTGGGCATCCATGACTGACTCCTGGCGGGAAAGAAGCCCTAGAGTAACCCCAGTTGCTCCGCGACGGGTTCTCGATGCAAGGTTGGCAGCGGCGCGAGCCCTGGCAAACGCGCCATCAACTGGTCGTGGAAACGCAAGGCCAATTGCGCGGCGAGGCGGTTGTCCGAGGTGTGCAGGAACATGTAGGGGGTGCGCCCCTCTTCGATCCAGCTGGCGATCTTTTCGACCCAGGGCACCAGGAACGGGTCGTTGGCTTCAAGCTCGGGATGCCCGATAAAGCGCACTTGGGGAAACAGAGTCAGCGCCGCCGGGCGCGGAGGCACCCTGGGCTTTTTCGATTGGGCATGCAGGACAGCCGCCGAGGTGGAGGTGCAACTGAACAGCGCGCGCGGATCGAGGCAGACGCGTTCGACACCGCGATCGCGCAGCAGGCGGTTAAGCCTGCGCTCGGCCTCGCCCCGGGCGAAGAACTCTTCGTGGCGGACTTCAACGGCCAGCGGGCGATCGATGCCATCGAGGAATCCGGCCAGCTCACCGAGGCGCTGCGGGGTGAAAGCCTTTGACAGTTGCAGCCACAGCGGCGAAACGCGCTCGCCCAAGGGGCTCATCAAGCCGACGAAGCTTTCCGCCGCCGGCAACTGCTCGCGCAAGTCACCGGCATGGCTGATATCACCCGGGAATTTGGCGGTGAAGCGAAAGTGCTCGGGCATGATCTCGGCCCAGCGCTGCACCGTGGCGACCGAGGGGCGCGCATAAAACGTGGTGTTGCCTTCAACCGCGTTGAAGACCTGGGAATAGAGTGCCAGGTAATCATTGGAGCGCGCATCGGCGGGATACAGATATTCCCGCCAGGCGTTTTCACTCCAGGACGGGCAGCCGATGTAGTAAGGCAGACGCATCAGATGTGGATATCGAGACCCAGCACTTCCATATCCCATTCGACAAAGCCGGCGGTGGTCAGGTAGCTGGCCAGGGCAGTGGCAACGCTTTTGCTCATGGAGCGGGGGAAGACCATGTCTTGCTGACGGGCGGGAAGACCGCTGATGCGGGCTTGGGTGCTGGGCTGGGCGTCGGATTGGACTTCAATGAAGTCTGGCGAGTCCTCGACGGAGTCGTCCACAGTAACGTTAGCCTTACGCGGCTTACGTTTGATTGGGTACGACTGTGAGGAAAAGCCATCAATACGCATAGGCGCGAACTCGCTATCAGTAATGGCATTTTAGTGGCGCGATCCGTAGCGCGCAAATGCTCTGGTGATAACTAGAACACATAATTTGAAAAAGGTTTAAAACCCGGTGCAAATTCTGACGATTGGCGCTATTTGCCGCAGATTTACCGCAATTCTGGCGTCAAATAATCCCTCGCTCTGCCTTGGTCTGTGCGACTTTATCGCGCAGGTAGACCGGCGCCGCCAGATCCGCCGCAATCGCCTCGCCGCGCTCGAAAGCAAAGCGCGCGAGGGTCAGCAGGTCTTCGGCATGGGGAAGCATCGCAGCGTCCTGATTCGCCAGCTGCACCCCCATACGCTCGCCATAGCCCCAGCCAGTCCCGGCACCGAACCAGTCGCCGCTGGCATCACCGGGCAGTACCGATGACTCCGGCGCTTGCACGGCTTCCACGCCGATCAGGCGCATTTCACCGGCACTCTCGCGGTAGCAGCCCCAATAGACTTCGTCCATGCGCGCATCAATCGCCGCCGCCACTTGCGTGACGCCATGCTCACGCAGCGCACGTTGGGCCAGTACCGCGAGGTTGGACACCGGCAATACCGGACGCTCCAACGCAAACGCCAAGCCCTGCACCACGCCAATGGCAATCCGCACACCGGTAAACGCGCCGGGGCCACGGCCGAAAGCGATGGCATCCACGGCGGCCAGGCTGGTTCCGGCGTCTTCCAGCAGTTGCTTGATCATGGGCAGCAGCTTCTGCGCGTGCAGCCGCGGGATCACCTCGTAGTGGCTCGTTACCTTGCCGTCGTGCAGCAAGGCCACGGAGCAAGCTTCAGTCGCGGTGTCCAGGGCCAGCAGGGTGCTCATGGGTGTGGGTGTCCAAGTCGAAAAAAAGTGCGCCAGTATAAACAACAACGGCCCGCAAGCGGGCCGTCGTGAATGCAGCCGATCAACCCATCAGCTCAGTGCTTGCAGCACCTTGGCAGTGATCGCCTCCACGGAGCCGACGCCAGGAATATGGCTGTATTTCGGCTTGCCCTGTTTAGCGGACAACTGCTGGTAGAAGTCCACCAGAGGCTTGGTCTGGGAATGGTAGACCGACAGGCGATGACGTACGGTTTCTTCGGTGTCGTCTTTACGCTGCACCAGGTCTTCACCGGTGACATCGTCCTTGCCAGCCACTTTCGGCGGGTTGTAGACGATGTGATACACGCGGCCCGAGCCTTCGTGAACGCGTCGACCGGCGATACGCTGGACGATTTCTTCGTCTTCAACCGCGATCTCGACTACGGCGTCCAACTCGACACCGGCTTTCACCAGGGCTTCAGCCTGGGGAATGGTGCGCGGGAAGCCGTCGAACAGGAAACCGTTCTTGCAGTCTTCCTGGCTGATGCGTTCCTTGACCAGGTTGATGATCAGGTCATCGGAGACCAGGCCGCCGCTGTCCATCACGCTCTTGGCGATCAGGCCCAGCTCGGTGCCGGCCTTGACGGCCGCGCGCAGCATGTCGCCGGTGGAGATTTGTGGAATGCCGAATTTTTCAGTGATGAACTTTGCCTGAGTACCTTTACCGGCCCCGGGAGCTCCCAGCAGAATGACGCGCATCGATGTGCTCCTCAATTTTTTATAGAGATGACGCTCGGATTCGCCGCGTGGGGCCAATCTCGTAAAAATGTGGTTCCAGGCCGATCAAACGGCCAAAGGCTGATCAAGATACACAGCAGGCCCTTACCACACAAGCCGCCAAAAGTAGGAGAAACCCGCGCCAGGCATGCGTCAGCCAAAGGGTTTGCCTGGGCGCAACCTACTCCCTCAAACAACGACCGCCCGTTTCAGGGCGGTCGTCGCGGTTGATTCGCAAGCTATTGAGAACAGGCGAAAAACCTCAACCGGTGTTGCGCAAACCGGCGGCAATACCGGCGACGGACACCAGCAGCGCCTGTTCCAGAGGGCTGTCTTGCGCCGCTTCGCGTTGGCGCGAGCGAGCAAGCAATTCGGCCTGCAGCAGGTGCAAGGGGTCGAGGTAGGTGTTGCGCAGGCGGATGAACTCCAGGGTGTCCGGACTGTGGGCCAACAGCTGCGACTGACCAGTCAGGCCAAGCACCACGTCACACGCCTGCGACAATAGGTCGCGCAAGTGCGCGCCCAATGGCAGCAAGTCGGGCTGCACCAGGCGCTCATCATAGAGGCGGGCGATATCGGCGTCGGCCTTGGCCAGCACCATTTCCAGCATATCAATGCGCGTGCGGAAGAACGGCCACTGCTCGCGCATCTGCCCCAGCAACTCACCCTCGCCGCGCTCCAGGGCTTTGCTCAATGCCGCTTCCCAGCCGAGCCAGGCGGGCAGCATCAGGCGGGTCTGGGTCCAGCCGAAGATCCACGGAATCGCGCGCAGGCTTTCAATGCCGCCGGCGCGCCGCTTCGCGGGTCGACTGCCAAGCGGCAAACGCCCCAACTCCTGCTCCGGCGTGGACTGGCGGAAATACTCGACGAATTGCGGATTTTCCCGCACTACCGCGCGGTAGGCGCTGACACCGTCGGCCGCCAATTCGTCCATCAGATGACGCCAGGCCGGCTCCGGTGGCGGCGGTGGCAACAGCGTGGCTTCGAGTACCGCCGCCAGATAGAGGTTGAGGTTCTGTTCGGCGATATCCGGCAGGCCAAACTTGAAGCGGATCATCTCGCCCTGTTCGGTGGTGCGGAACCGCCCCGCCACCGAGCCCGGCGGCTGCGACAGGATCGCCGCATGCGCCGGGCCACCGCCACGGCCGACGGTGCCCCCACGACCGTGGAACAACAGCAATTCCACCTGTTGCTCGCGGCAGATATCCACCAGCCGTTCCTGTGCCCGGTACTGCGCCCAGGCGGCAGCGGTGGTGCCGGCGTCCTTGGCCGAGTCCGAATAGCCGATCATCACTTCCTGGGGGCCGTGCAGTCGCGCGCGATAGCCCGGCAGTTGCAACAGCCGTTCCATCACCGGCCCGGCGTTATCCAGGTCGGCCAGGGTCTCGAACAGCGGCACGACGCGCATTGGCCGCTGTACGCCCGACTCTTTGAGCAGCAACTGCACCGCCAGCACATCCGAGGCGGCGCCGGCCATGGAAATCACATAGGAGCCCAGCGATGCGGCCGGTGCAGCGGCGATTTCGCGGCAGGTGTTCAACACCTCAGCGGTGTCCGCCGACGGTTTGAAATAACCCGGCAGCAGCGGTCGACGATTGGTCAGTTCTTTGCTCAGGAAGTTGATGCGCGTGTCTTCGTCCCAGTCTTCATACCGACCCAGGCCGAGATAGTCGGTGATTTCGGTCATGGCCGACGAGTGACGCGTGGAATCCTGGCGCACATCCAGGCGGACCAGGAACAGGCCGAAAGTGACAGCGCGGCGCAGGCAGTCGAGCAACGGACCATCGGCAATCACGCCCATGCCGCACTCATGCAGCGACTGATAGCACAGCTCCAAGGGGCCGAGCAGGTCGCGATTGTCCTGCAACACCTGCGCCGGTGCTGGTGTAGCGCCACTCAACGCGGCATGGGCCCATTGGCGCGTGGCGCGCAGGCGTTCGCGCAGTTGCTTGAGCAAGGCACGGTAAGGCTCGACGCTGTCCCCCACCTGGGCCTGCAATGCCGGGCTGGCCTGTTGCATGGACAGCTCGGAAGCGAGCTGATCGATATCGCGCAGATACAAATCCGCCGCCATCCAGCGCGCCAGCAACAGCACTTCGCGAGTGACCGGCGCCGTGACATTCGGGTTGCCGTCCCGATCGCCGCCCATCCACGAGGCAAATCGAATCGGCGCGGCCTCAAGCGGCAGACGCAAACCGGTGGCGGCGTGCAAGGCCTGGTCGGCCTTGCGCAAATAATTGGGAATGGCCTGCCACAACGAATGCTCGATGACCGCAAAGCCCCATTTGGCTTCATCCACCGGCGTGGGCCGGACGCGGCGGATTTCTTCGGTGTGCCACGCCTCGGCGATCAGGCGTTGCAAGCGTTCACGGATCTGCTCGCGTTCGGCGCTGGTGAGGTCACGGTGGTCCTGCAGCGCCAGTTGTGCGGCAATCGCGTCATATTTCTGGATCAGCGTGCGGCGCGCGACTTCGGTGGGGTGGGCGGTGAGGACCAACTCGATCTCCAGCCGCGCCAATTGGCGGGCCAGGGATTCGTCACTGTGGCCTTCGCGTTGCAGGCGGGCCAGCAACTCCGGCAGCACACGGGACTCGAAGGGCGCCGGCTGCGATTCATCACGCCGATGAATCAACTGGTACTGCTCGGCAATGTTGGCCAGGTTGAGGAACTGGTTGAAGGCCCGCGCTACAGGCAGCAGTTCATCTTCCTGCAGCTGATTCAGGCTCGCGCTGAGCTCAGCGCCCGCGCCACGCCGGTCAGCCTTGGCGCCTTTACGGATCTGCTCGATCTTGTCGAGAAAAGCATCGCCGTATTGCTCTCGAATGGTGTTGCCCAACAGTTCACCCAGCAGGTGAACATCCTCACGCAAGCGTGCATCGATATCACTCATCAGCCAATCTCCAGCCAGAAATCCGGGACGCGCAGGTGTTCCAGAGTGCCGTCGGCGGCGCTTTCTGACAAGACACTTTAAACCTTGCGGCTTGCAGCTAGTCTCAAGGTTAAGTCGCCGGGTTATCCACACCGGTGGCTGGTCACTCATTATTGAGGTTGCCATGAAAATTCGAGACCTGCCCCAGCATTGGGAAGAAACCGCCAAGGGTCGATTGACCCAAACCCAATACGCGATTCATCTGGACGTAGAAGCCGCCGCGCGGCTGGCTGCCCTTGCCGAAATGTACCCCAAGCGCCACACCGAAGAACTGCTTGGCGAACTGATCGGCGCCGCCCTCGAAGAGCTGGAAGCCAGCTTTCCCTACGTCAAGGGCCAGCAGGTGATTGCCACCGATGAAGAAGGCGATCCGCTGTATGAAGACGTCGGGCCCACACCGCGCTTTCTGACATTGTCGCGCCGCTATCTGCATGATTTGGCAGCGAGTGCTGACGAACCGCAGCACTGATCTTCCCTTATTCAAACCCATTCAACCCCTGTATTCCGGGCCTTTCAGCGGCCCGGCGTACCGCTGCGCGGGGTGAAAGTTCCAATTTTCTGATGCTGACCATTCAGTCAGATATTTTTTTAGGCAAATCGCCATCTCCGCTGAACTTTTGAAAAAAGCATCCGGTCACAGCCAGTAAGCCATCACTTGGAACGCTCGTTTGAACTGGCGTCATGTGCTTAACCGCCGGGCCCGCAAACGAACGCCAGGATGGATTTTTCAGGAGTTATCCAATGGAGTTGAAGACGATGAAGACCAGCACTGCCAAATCCTCGTTTAACCACCTGCGCGGGCTCAAATTGGCCGCGCTGGCAATCGGCACCAGCTTCGTTCTGGCTGGCTGTGCCGGTAACCCGCCGACCGAGCAATACGCAGTGACCCAATCTGCGGTCAACAGCGCGGTCAGCGCCGGCGGTACCGAGTTTGCAGCCGTGGAAATGAAGTCGGCCCAGGACAAGCTCAAAGAAGCCGAAATCGCCATGCACGACAAGAACTACGACAAGGCTCGTCAGTTGGCTGAACAAGCCGAGTGGGACGCTCGTGTCGCTGAGCGTAAAGCCCAGGCTGCCAAGGCTGAGCAAGCGGTGAAGGATTCCCAGAAAGCAGTTGACGAGTTGCGTAAGGAAGGCATGCGCCCGGCTGCTATCCAGCAGAAGTAAGCCGCTGCCCCTTGACTGCATCGCACCTGATATCGAATTGAAAGGACGACACGACTATGCGTAAACAATTGATGATCCCTGCCCTGTTGGCGATGAGCGTTGCCTTGGCAGCCTGCTCCACCCCGCCGAACGCAAATCTGGAAAACGCACGGACCAATTTCACGGCCCTGCAAACCAACCCGCAGGCTACCAAGCTCGCAGCGCTGGAAACCAAAGACGCCAGCGAGTGGCTGGACAAGGCAGACAAGGCCTACCGCGACAAGGAAGACGAGAAGAAAGTCGACCAGTTGGCTTACCTGACCAACCAGCGTGTAGAAGTGGCCAAAGACACCATTTCTCTGCGTGAGTCCGAAGCCAAGCTGAAAAACGCTGGCGACGAACGTGCCCGCGCCCTGCTGGACGCCCGTGACGCGCAGATCAAGCAACTGCAAGACAGCTTGAACGCCAAGCAAACCGATCGCGGCACCCTGGTGACCTTTGGTGACGTACTGTTCGCCACCAACAAGTCTGACCTTAAGTCCAGCGGCCTGGTGAATATCACCAAGCTGGCTCAGTTCCTGCGCGACAACCCGGACCGTAAAGTGATTGTCGAAGGCTACACCGACAGCACCGGTTCCGACTCGTACAACCAGAGCCTGTCCGAGCGCCGTGCGGCTTCCGTGCAACGTGCACTGGCACAGCAAGGCGTGGATATTTCGCGCATCGTGACCCAGGGCTATGGCAAGGAATACCCGGTTGCCGACAACGGCAGCGTATCGGGCCGTGCAATGAACCGCCGCGTTGAAGTGACCATCTCCAACGACAACCAACCGGTCAAGCCACGTTCTTCCGTCGCTAACTGATTGGTTTAAGCGGCATGAAAAAACCCACCTTACGGTGGGTTTTTTTTGGGTTCGTCAAACTGGATGGTGCGGTGAGTATCGTCGGCAGGCATTTCGATTTTGGGGCCATAAGCATTTTGCGACAGCTTATCCATCAGTTGCTTGAGTTCATCGTCCTCAGCGTCTCTGCGCTCCAGCTTCTGATGCTCCCTGGCCATGTCCAACATGTTGCGTATTGCAGCAATGGTTATCGCCACATTCTAGGCCCCGCTTTGTGTAGTTTCATCGCTGTCTGTGGCATCTGACGCGATACGGTTCCAGATATCGCGTCAACAACAAAACCGGTCGCTTGATGCAACCTGAAAAACCGCCAATGAAGGCGGTTTTCCAGAGGCACCCATCAGTAGTCGACGGAGCCTGTACCTTGGGATGGCGGAGACTGGATCTGGCCCTGGCCCTGACCGTCGCTTTGTCCCCCGCTTTGGCCATCTTGTGCGCCTTGACCACCCTGCGCCCCGCCAGCTTTCTGGGCGAGCAGTTTCTTCAGCAGTTCCTCCAATGCCTTCAGAGGATCTTCGCCACCCGCACCGCTATTTCCCTGGTTTTCCTGAGAGCCTTTGGATTTAAGCTCCTGAATCTGATTCTTTACATCTTGAATCTGTTGGTCGAGCCCCTGCTGCGAGCCCCCCTGGCGATTGCCGGTATTACCGACACCGCCCAGGCCACCCATGTTTGCACCACCCGATACGCCGTTGATTCCCGCCATAAACGCTCACTCCAACCAATGAATAAAATGGACTGATCAGCAGCGCCAATCAGTCCATATCTGTGGTGGGAGCGTCAGGATGGTTCCGCCCAGCGGGGCGGACTGACAGGTGACAAATCCATAATCTGTAGAGATAACGGCACTTTCCCACGGCGGGGAAGCCGGCTGTCACCGCTGCAGTTGTGGGGTTTCCTGCCCCATGCAACGCACTGCCTGCTTCTTGTTATTCACCAGCACGCCACTCAAGCCTTTCTGGTCGGTGTCGAACATCACCAATACGCCATCAATGCACTGCGCCACTTGAGCGGCAGGGGTCAACGAGATTTTGTAGTCCTCACCCGGCACGGTCTTGAGCATCGTGAAATCGCTGAGCAACAGCGCATCCTCCGGCTTGGCGAAGTGCAGGTAGCCGTAGTACCACAGGCAACCGACAGTAACGATGATGGTGCCGATGCCAGTGAGAATCAGCGGGATCATGTTGCGCTCTTCACTCATTGCGGGCTCTCTGATGGGTCAGCTTCAGGTAGGGGATAATTCGGGATTTCGCCGAGACGCCGCAGGCCGTTGAAGTGCAGCGGGTCATCCAGGTAACGCAGCATCACGGTTTGCCAGGTCTTGTCGGCAAATGTCTGCACATGCCCACCTCGCGTCAGTTGCAACACCCTGGGCGCCGGTGCCGCCTGGTACAGGCGGATACCGTTGGCCAAGGGCACGATCGGATCATCCAGGCTGTGAAACAGCAGCTTGGGCACGCCAGTCAGTTGGGGCATGGCGTTGATCGCGCTGTCGGTGTCGGGCACCAGCCAGGACAGAGGGACCTGCAACGGCCATGTTAACCAGGACGTGCTCAGGGCAAATTGTCCCACGTCACGATAACTGGCGGGCACGCCATCCAATACCAGGGCCTTGAGCCGGGACTGGCGCTCGGGGTGGGCCGCCAGATAATGCACGGCCAACGCACCGCCCAGGCTCTGCCCAAGGACGATCAGCGGCTGGCCGCGGACTTCGGGCGCCTGATCGAGCCAACTGAACGCGGCGTCCACATCCTGATAAATCGCCGGCAATGACGGCTTGCCTTCGGAGAGCCCATAGCCGCGATAGTCGAGCAGCAGCACTTGGTAGCCCTGTTCCGGCAACCACCAACTCCCGCCCAGGTGCCAGGCCAGGTTGCCGCCATTGCCGTGCAGGTGCAGCACTGTGCCTCTGAGTGGCACGCCGGGCTTGGCGGGTAGCCACCAGGCGTGCAGTTTTACGCCGTCGGCGGTGGTGAGGGTGACGTCGCGGTACGCAAGGTGGGCTTTTTGCGGCGTGAACGGCAGGCCGGGCTCCGGGTAGAACAGCAGGGAGCTGCAGCCGTTCAAGGTGAGTAGCAGGCAAAGAATGCCGAGGATTCTCATCCGTTGAAGCCTCGTGGGTGAGTTGAAAATAGCCAGCATCCTTACAGGATATTGGAGTAGTCCGCCTCGATGCGGTCCAGGCTCAAATGGTTGAGGAAGTTGGAGAAGCACATCCACGCCGCCAGTGCGTTCATGTCGCGGAACTGTTCGGGCAGGTATTTGGGCGGCACTACCAGGCCTTCATCGACCAGTTGGCGCAAAGTGCGCATATCTTCAAGGGTGGTCTTACCGCAGAACAACAACGGCACTTGCTCCAACTTGCCCTTGCGCACGGCCAGCTGGATGTAGTTGTAGACCATGATAAAGCCCTTGAGGTAGGACAGATCCTTGGTAAACGGCAAGCCAGTGGGCACCGAGCCACGGAACACGCGACTGGCGTTGCCGTAGCTTTCAGCCATTTCAAAGCCTTGCTCGCGGAAGAATTCGAACACCTGCAGGAAGTCAGCGCCCTCCTCCACCATATGAATGGCGCGGGTGCGGTTGGTCAGTTTGCGCAGCCGGCTGGGGTAGGAAGCGAACGTGATGATCTCCATCAGGATCGCCAGGCCTTCCTGGGTCACGGTGGATGAAGGTGGGCCCTTGGACAGGAACGTGCAGATCGGCTGGTTCTGGCCGTTGAGGGTGGTGCCCACATGCACCAGGCCTTCGTGCACTTCCAGGGCGCGCACGTCACGGTCGTTGAACATCGCGTCGGCGCGGATCTTGATGTAGTCGGCGCCCGCCGCCGCGTCGGCGACGATGCCATCGGATTCGAACACGCGGATGGTTTCTTCGGCCTCGCCGAACACTTTGTTCAAGCGCGTTTGCAGCAAGGCGACGGCGTCCTTGGCGGTCAAGGTCTTGGCTTCGTCCTTGAGGTCGCCACGGCCGTCGATATTGTTCAGATAGTCCGAGAGCATCAGGCCCAGATCGGCCAGGGTCGGGTCACCGGCGTGGAAGGCGTCGGACGCGGCGCCGTAGAGTTCCTGGGAAATCAGGCCGAAATCCTCGGTGCCACGGGCTTCGAGCATACGCACGACCATGCGGTACTCCCGGCACATACGGCGCATGATCTGCCCTACCGGGCTGAATTGGCCAAGGCGGCGGGTGATGTCGCGCTCGATGTTCTGGAATTCCAGCTTGACCGCACTGGAGTCGAACGACAACGGGCGGTTCAGGTAGTAATCGCGATCCACGGCGGGCATGGCCTTGCCCTTGGCCTTGAGAAAGCCCTGGCGAATATTCTCGTCCCACTTCACGGCGTCGAGGACGCGGATCGGCGTTTGCGCCAGCACAATGCGATCGGACAAGGTGCGTATCGTCTGCTGGTAATCGTCCACCCGGTGCTTCCTCTTTAAACGTGGCCTTGCTGGTATCAGACCGAAGCCAATACCAGGTGCATGTAACGCTTGAGTATCTCCAGCATCTCGTCACCGGTCAGAGGCTCTGCGCCGCCCAACAGGCCCTGATATTCCATCCGACTGATAATCGCCGTCAACACCTTGGCATCCTGTTGCGGCTCGCGGGAGCCCAATACCTGGAAAAACTGCCCGGTGCCCTGCAACAGGATCTGCTGGTGGGAGCGTACCAGTTCGGCCAGGCGCGGATTCAACAAGGCTTCCTGGCGGAAGGCCTGCTCGGCCATCAGGTATTCACGGCGGTTGGCCAGTTGGCGCTGCACGTAGTCGGCGGTCAGCCGCGCAATGTCATCGGCCAGCTGCGAGCGCGATGCCGGGCTGCCATCGCCATACGCGACCATCTCGCGCAGCAGGCCTTCGTTGCGCACCCACAGTTTGCCCATGAAGGCAGCGCTGCGCTCGACGTATTGGGCAAAGGTGTCGGTGAGCAGGTCATCGATGTCTTTGAAATAGTAGGTGGTCGCCGACAACGGTACGCCGGCCTCCGCCGCCACCGCCCGGTGGCGCACGGCACGGACCCCCTCGCGGACCACGATGCGCATGGCCGCATCGAGAATGTCTTGCCGACGTTGTTCACTGCCCCGGCGGCTGGCCTTGCGGCCTTGGTACTGGACGCTTTCAGCCACGGCAGCGGCAATGCCGGCGGCGCCTTCTTGAGCCATTACGCGGTTCACCACACACATCCTTGAATAGAACAAAACCTGGCGCTGTTTGCTTGACGCGAGTACACGCCACATAAAAAAGCCGCCTTATAAAAGGCGGCTTCGGATTTCGCTACGGTTACGCTTGTGGCCGCATGTGCGGGAACAAGATCACATCGCGGATCGACGGCGAGTTGGTCAACAGCATCACCAGGCGGTCGATGCCGATACCTTCACCGGCGGTTGGCGGCATGCCGTATTCCAGCGCACGTACGAAGTCGGCGTCGTAGTGCATGGCTTCGTCGTCGCCGGCGTCCTTGTCGGCCACCTGGGCCATGAAGCGCTCGGCCTGGTCTTCCGCGTCGTTCAGCTCGGAATAGGCGTTGGCGATTTCGCGGCCACCGATGAACAGCTCGAAACGGTCGGTGACGCTCGGGTTGTCATCGTTGCGACGGGCCAGCGGCGACACTTCGAACGGGTACTGGGTAATGAAGTGCGGCTGTTCCAGCTTGTGCTCCACCAGCTCTTCGAAAATCATCACCTGCAGTTTGCCCAGGCCTTCGAAGCCCAGCACCTTGGCGCCGGCTTTCTTGGCGATGGCACGGGCCTTGTCGATGTCGTTCAGATCATCGGCGGTCAGCTCAGGGTTGTACTTGAGGATCGAGTCGAACACCGACAGGCGCACGAACGGCTCGCCGAAGTGGAAGACCTTGTCGCCGTACGGCACGTCGGTACTGCCCAGCACCAGCTGCGCCAGCTCGCGGAACAGTTCTTCGGTGAGGTCCATGTTGTCTTCGTAGTCGGCGTAGGCCTGGTAGAACTCCAACATGGTGAATTCAGGGTTGTGCCGGGTCGAGACGCCTTCGTTACGGAAGTTGCGGTTGATTTCGAAGACTTTCTCGAAACCGCCGACCACCAGGCGCTTGAGGTACAGCTCCGGCGCGATGCGCAGGAACATTGGCAGGTCCAGCGCATTGTGGTGGGTTTCGAACGGCTTGGCTGCGGCACCACCGGGGATGGTCTGCAGCATCGGCGTTTCCACTTCGAGGAAGTCACGCTGCATCAGGAAGCTGCGGATGTGGGCGATGACTTGCGAACGCACGCGGAAGGTCTGGCGCACGTCTTCGTTGACGATCAGGTCAACGTAGCGCTGGCGGTAGCGCTGCTCGGTGTCGGTCAGGCCGTGGTGCTTGTCCGGCAGCGGGCGCAGCGACTTGGTCAGCAGGCGGACGCTGGTCATTTCGATGTACAGGTCGCCCTTGCCGGAACGGGCCAGGGTGCCTTCGGCGGCGATGATGTCGCCCATGTCCCAGGTTTTCACCGAGGCCAGGGTTTCTTCGGAAAGGGTCTTGCGGTTGACGTAGACCTGGATACGCCCGGTCATGTCCTGGATCACCATGAACGAGCCACGGTTGAGCATGATGCGACCCGCCACCTTGACCGGGATCGCCGCTTCTGCCAGCTCTTCCTTGGTCTTGTCCGCGTACTGCTTCTGCAACGCATCGCAGTAGTTTTCGCGGCGGAAGTCGTTGGGGAAGGCGTTACCCTTGGCGCGCTCGGCAGCAAGCTTTTCCTTGCGCAGGGCGATCAGGGAGTTTTCTTCCTGTTGCAGGGCTTGCGGGTCGAGTTGTTGGTCGCTCATGTCTTTTGAAATTCCATCACAGATACGTTTTCCCCAGCCTTCGGCTGGGGATCGCGAGGCAAGGACTAGGCGTCCCCCCCACTCCTACAGGGTTCTTTAGAGGCCCGATTTCAGGCTGGCTTCCAGGTATTCGTCGATATCGCCGTCGAGCACCTTGTCGCAGTCGCTGCGTTCGATGTTAGTGCGCAAATCCTTGATCCGCGACGCATCGAGCACATAGGAGCGGATCTGGTGACCCCAACCGATGTCCGACTTGGTGTCTTCCAGTGCTTGAGAAGCGGCGTTGCGCTTCTGCATTTCCTGCTCGTACAACTTGGCCCGCAACATTTTCATGGCGGTGTCCTTGTTCGCGTGCTGGGAACGCTCGTTCTGGCAACTGACCACGGTGTTGGTCGGTACGTGGGTGATGCGGACGGCCGAGTCGGTGGTGTTTACGTGCTGGCCACCGGCACCGGAGGAGCGGTAGGTGTCGATACGCAGGTCGGCCGGGTTGATCTCGATTTCCACCTTGTCATCGATCTCTGGCGAGACGAAAACAGCGGAGAACGAGGTATGGCGACGGTTGCCGGAGTCGAACGGGCTCTTGCGCACCAGGCGGTGCACGCCGATCTCGGTACGCAGCCAGCCAAAGGCGTATTCACCCTTGATGTGCACGGTGGCGCCCTTGATGCCCGCCACTTCACCGGCCGACAGTTCCATGATGGTCGCGTCGAAACCGCGCTTGTCGGCCCAGCGCAGGTACATGCGCAGCAGGATGTTGGCCCAGTCCTGGGCCTCGGTGCCGCCGGAACCGGCCTGGATGTCCAGGTAGGCGTTGTTCGGGTCCATTTCGTGGCTGAACATGCGGCGGAATTCAAGCTTGGCGAGGTTTTCCTCGAGACGGGCCAGCTCGGCGACGACATCGCCCACTGCGCCTTCGTCATCTTCTTCGACGGCCATGTCCAGCAAGTCGCGGCAGTCGGCCAGGCCGGTGTTCAGTTCGTCGAGCGTGTCGACGATCTGCGCCAGCGCAGCGCGCTCGCGGCCCAGTTCCTGGGCATATTCAGGTTTGTTCCAGACACTCGGATCTTCAAGCTCGCGATTGACTTCGGTCAGGCGCTCATGCTTTTGATCGTAGTCAAAGATACCCCCGAATAGTTTCGGAGCGCTCGGACAGGTCCTTGATGGTGTTCAGGATCGGGTTGATTTCCATGGCGGGCAGCACTCGTTGGCGAACTTTTGAAAGCCGGCGAGTATAACGGCAAACACCCGGAAACGGCAGCCCGCCTGGCCGAAAAGGCACGAATTGGTACACAATCCCAAGGCCAATGAAGATCTAAATGTGGGAGGGGGCTTGCCCCCGATGGCAGTCTGGCAGTCAGTTTATCCTGAGCTGACACACCGCCATCGGGAGCAAACCCCCTCCCACATTTGGCTTTGAGCCGGCCTTGAGTTACTCGATGCCGACCTGATTGCGCCCATTGTGCTTTGCCATATACAACCCCTTGTCCGCCGCCATGATCAACTGGCGGCAATCGGTGCCCTGAACGGGTGTCAACGTCGACAGGCCAATGCTGATGGTCAGGCTCGCGCCCTCAGCCGGTGCGATATGCGGGATGTTCAGCGCGGCCACCGCCATGCGCAGTTTTTCCGCGACCAGCCGCGCACCGCCCGGTGAGGTGTTGGGCAGCACCAGGGCGAATTCTTCACCGCCGTAGCGCGCCGGCAGGTCCGAGGGGCGGCTGCTGGCTTCGCGGATGGTGGCGGCGACTTTGCGCAGGGCTTCGTCGCCTTCGACGTGACCGAAGCTATCGTTGAAGGTCTTGAAGAAGTCCACGTCGATCATCAACAAGGAGAGCTGGGTCTGGTCGCGCATGGCACGGCGCCATTCCAGTTCCAGGTATTCGTCGAAGTGACGGCGATTGGACAGCCCGGTCAGGCCATCGGAATTCATCAGCCGTTGCAGCACCAGGTTGGTGTCCAGCAACTGTTGCTGGCTGACCCGCAGCGCGCGGTAAGCCGCGTCCCGCTGCAACAGGGTCATGTAGGAGCGCGAGTGATAACGGATGCGCGCCACCAGTTCGATATTGTCCGGCAGCTTGACCAGGTAATCGTTGGCGCCGGCCGCAAACGCTGCGCTCTTGATAAGCGGGTCCTCTTTGGTGGAGAGCACAATGATCGGGATATTCGCCGTGGCCGGGTGATTGCGGTATTCGCGCACCAGGGTCAGGCCGTCGAGGCCGGGCATGACCAAGTCTTGCAGAATCACCGTCGGCTTGATGCGAATCGCCTGGGAGATCGCCTGGTGCGGGTCGGCGCAAAAGTGGAAGTCGATGTTTTCTTCATGGGCCAGGCCGCGCCGCACGGCTTCGCCGATCATGGCCTGGTCGTCGACCAGCAGCACCATGGCGGCGTTTTCGTCGGTCTTGAAGCCGTCGAGTTGTAAATCAATCATGTGCAGTCACCTGAATTACTGCCTGCAAACCAGCACAGCGGGAGATGTTCTATCATTTTGCAAAGACCTCCAGCAGTCGCGGCGCAATTCTGTCCAGTGGGCGAATTTCAACAGCGGCGTCAATCGCCGCTGCCGCTTTGGGCATGCCATACACCGCCGAACTGTTCTGGTCCTGGGCGATGGTCAAATAGCCTTGTTCTCGCATCAACTTGAGGCCCTGGGCCCCGTCGCGCCCCATGCCGGTCAGCAGTACGCCGACGGCGTCACCGTTCCAATGGCTGGCGACACTTTCAAAAAACACATCGATGGAAGGCCGGTAAATTTCGTTCACCGGCTCTGCGGTATAGGCTAGCGTGCCATTTTTCAACAAGCGAATATGGTGGTTGGTACCGGCCAGCAAGACCACCCCGCTTTGGGGCGGCTCCCCTTCACGGGCCAGGCGCACCGGCAGGCCGGACGCACTGCTCAGCCACTCAGCCATGCCAGCGGCGAACACCTGGTCCACATGCTGCACCAGTACGATCGCGGCAGAAAAGTCACGCGGCAACCCCTTGAGCAGCACTTCCAGGGCCGCCGGGCCACCCGCCGACGAACCAATGGCCACCAGGCTTTGGCGCTTGCCGGTGCTGCGCTGCGGCGCGGTTTCAGCGCGCACGCGGCTGCCGCGCTGGCCGATCAGCCAGCCAATATTGAGGATCTTGCGCAACAACGGCGCCGCCGCATCCTTGGGGTTGCCCACCCCCAGCGCTGGCGTGTCCACCACATCCAACGCGCCGTGGCCCATGGCTTCAAAGACCCGGCTGACATTGGCCTGGCGGTCCACGGTGACGATCACGATCGGGCATGGCGTGTCGGCCATGATCTGGCGGGTCGCTTCCACGCCGTCCATCACCGGCATGATCAAGTCCATCAGGATCAGATCCGGGATCACCTCAGCGCAACGCTGCACCGCTTCCAGGCCATTGCTGGCGACCCATACCACTTCATGGGCAGGCTCGAAACTCAAGGCGCGACGCAACGCCTCGACGGCCAACGGCATGTCATTGACGATTGCAATCCTCATGCCCGGGCGCCTCCAATCAATTCAACCACGGCGTCGAGCAGGGCGTCGTCGTGGAAGCTGGCTTTGGCTAAATAATAGTCGGCGCCGGCGTCGAGGCCACGGCGTCGGTCTTCTTCGCGGTCCTTGTAGGAAACCACCATCACCGGCAACGATTGCAGGCGACTGTCACGGCGCAAGAGTGTGACCAATTCAATACCGTCCATGCGTGGCATATCAATATCTGTGATAAGCAGGTCGAAATCCTCGGAGCGCAATGCGTTCCAGCCATCCATGCCATCGACCGCAACGGCCACTTCATAACCGCGATTGAGTAATAACTTGCGTTGCAGCTCACGCACAGTCAGCGAGTCGTCCACCACCAGCACGCGCTTGCGCGGCGCTTCGGTGGCCTGCTGGCTGCGCCTTGCGATGCGCTCCAGGCGGCCGGTGTTGAGCAACTTGTCCACCGAACGCAGCATGTCTTCCACGTCGACGATCAAGGCCACCGAGCCATCGTCGAGCAACGCGCCTGCGGAAATATCCTGGACCTTGCCCAGGCGAGCATCCAGCGGCAACACCACCAGGGTGCGCTCGCCGATGAAACGTTCCACGGCAATCCCATACACGGCATCGCGCTCGCGGATCACCACCACTTTCAAGGTTTCCGAAGGGGTCTGCCCCGGTGGACGCTGCAACAGCTGAGTGGCGGCGACCAGGCCGACATGCCGGCCCTCGTGCCAGAAATGCTGGCGACCTTCCAGTTGCACAATGTCCTCGGGGCCAGGTCGCACATGCGTTCGATGTGCGCCAGCGGGAAGGCATACGCCTCTTCGCCGACTTCCACCACCAGGCTGCGCACCACCGACAAGGTCAACGGCACCTCCAGATGAAAACGGCTGCCCTGCCCTGCCGCCTGCTCCAGCACCACCGCGCCGCGCAATTGACGCACCATATGCTGCACCGCATCCAGGCCCACGCCGCGACCGGAGACTTCGGTGACCTTGTCGCGCAAGCTGAACCCCGGCAGGAACAGGAACGTCAGCAGTTCCTCCTCGCTCAGGCGCAGCGCGGTTTCCACGGGGGACAGGTGCCGGTCGACAATGGTGCCGCGCAGGCGCTCAAGGTCGACGCCGTTACCGTCATCGCTCAACTCCAGCACCAGCAGCCCGGCTTGATGTGACGCGCGCAGGCGAATCAAGCCTTCCGCCGGCTTGCCCGCCAGCAGCCGCTGCTCGGGCATTTCGATGCCGTGATCGACAGCATTGCGCAATAAATGCGTCAGGGGCGCCTCAAGCTTTTCCAGCACGTCGCGGTCGACCTGGGTTTTTTCCCCTTCGATCTCGAGGCGCACTTGCTTGCCCAGGCTGCGACCGAGGTCGCGCACCATGCGCGCCTGCCCGGCCAGCACATCGGCAAACGGGCGCATGCGACAGGCCAGTGCGGTGTCGTAGAGCACCTGGGCCCGCTGGCCGGCCTGCCAGGCGTACTCGTCCAGTTCGGCATTTTTTTCCGCCAGCAGCGCCTGGGCTTCGCTCAACAAGCGGCGGGTATCGGCCAGGGCTTCCTGGGCCTCGAGGTTCAAATCGACGACCTTGAGGTGACCGTCCAGGACATCCAGGGCCCGCAGGCTGTTGCTTTGAATGCGTTTGAGGCGCTGCAGGCTGGCCAGGTAAGGCTTGAGTCGCTGGGTTTCCACCAGCGACTTGCTGGACAGGTCCAGCAGGCTGTTCAAGCGCTCGGCCGTGACCCGCAGCACGCGCTCGCCGCCTTCGGTCATAGGTTTGCTCTGACGCGGCGGCTCGCTCAGTACGGCAGGCGCAAGTTCCGGTTCCGGCGCTTCGATCACCGGCGCGGCAGCCGGCTCGGGTTTCGGCGCGACCAGGGCGCTGGATTGCGACGGGTCCAGCAAGCGCTCCATCAGCGCCACATAGGCTGCAATATCCGCAGGCCCGACGTCATTGCCCGGGGTGGCGATGCGCATCAGTAAATCCGTGCCCTGCAGCAACGCGTCGATATGTTCGGGCTGCAGGTACAAGCGGCCTTCCTGTGCGCTGACCAGGCAATCCTCCATGACATGGGCCACGCTGACGCCAGCCTCCACGCCGACAATCCGCGCCGCGCCCTTGAGCGAATGCGCGGCGCGCATGCAGGCCTCGAGCTGGTCGGCCTGGGTTGGGTTGCGCTCCAGGGCCAGCAGGCCTGCGCTGAGCACTTGGGTTTGCGCATCGGCTTCCAGGCTGAACAATTCCAACAGCGAAGCGTCGCGCATCTGGTCGGGGGTCATGCGAGGCTCCGGGTCACGGCGGACAGCAATTGGGCTTCGTCCAGCCAGCGCAGGCTGCGACCTTTCCACTGCACGACACCCTGAGTGAAGCGCGCGCTGGCCTGGGTGCCGGAGGCCGATGCGGCGTTCAAGGTGCGCTCATCGATGGAGTGGATGCCATCCACTTCATCCACCGGCACGACCACCGGGCCATCCTGCGCGGCAATAATCAACATGCGCGGCATGATGCGCCCGCCGGTGGCGCCGGTGCTGCTGCTGTCCAGGCCGAGCAATTCCACCAGCGACAAGCAGGCCACCAATGCCCCGCGCACGTTAGCCACGCCCAGCAAGGCCCGGGAACGCTGGTGAGGCAACGAGTGGATCGGTTGCAACGGCGCCACTTCCACCAGGCAACGGGTGGCAATGCCCAGCCATTCTTCGCCGAGGCGGAACATCAGCAAGGAGCGGGTGACCACCTGGTGGTCGAGCTCGCCAGCCGCCTGCGCAGGCCGGTCGTCCTGCTGCAGCGCATAGCGGTCGAGCAGGCGCGTGGCGGCGGCGGAATACACCGAGCAGTTGCGGCAATGGATGTGTTCTGCCAGCAAGGGGCAGGATTTGTCGCCATGAATGCCGATGCGGTTCCAGCAGTCATCAATGGCTTGGGTGTCGGCCAGGGTCAGGTCCAGGCCTGCGGTGCCGAGCGCGTCAGGGCTACTCATCGTTTGGACTCACTGTCTGCTCGCTCGCTACGCGCGGCGCGCGCCTGCAAACGGCGCGCCCCCGCACTGTCGCCCTGGGACTCGAGCAACGCGGCCAGGTGCATCAAGGCCTGCGGATGCTGCGGTTCCAGGTACAAGGCTTTGCGGTAATAACTCTGCGCCTCCACGGCGCTGCCGGCGACATCGCTGAGCAGGCCCAGCCAGTAGAACACGGCGGCGGCCGGCGGATGGCTGTTCAAATAACGTTCGCAGGCAGCACGGGCCTCGGCACTTTTGCCTTGATTGGCGAAGGTGGCGATCTGGTTGAGCATCTCGCCTGCCTCCGGGGGCGGCGCTTTGACCGGTGCCGCCTGGGTGCCGGCCGTGCTGAACGGGCGCGGCTTGAGCGCGATCGGCGCCGGACTGCGCTGCGACGTGGGCGCCGGCATCGGTACAAACACCGGGGCGGGTGCGACCGGTTCCACATGCCGACTGAACGCAAAGGACTGCGGCACGCCAATCGAGCGCATGCCATGGCGCCCCAGCAGGGCACCTTCGGCCGGGCCGATAAACAGCACGCCGTCCACGTGGGTCAGCTCCTTGAGCACATCGAAGACTTGCTTCTGGGTCGACTGGTCGAAGTAGATCAGCAGGTTGCGACAGAACACAAAGTCGTAGGTGGGCTCGTTGGCCAGCAGGGCCGGGTCGAGCAAGTTGCCGACTTGCAGGCGTACTTGTTCGCGAACCCGGTCGGCAATGCGATAGGCACCGCCGTCTTCAGTGAAGTGACGGTCGCGAAACTCAAGGTCGCCGCCGCGAAACGAGTTCTTGCCGTACACGCCGCGGCGCGCACGCTCCACCGACAGCGGGCTGACGTCCATGCCCTGGACTTTGAATTGGTGCGGTGCCAGGCCCGCGTCGAGCAGGGCCATGGCGATCGAATAGGGTTCTTCGCCGGTGGAACATGGCAGGCTGAGAATGCGCAACGCGCGCATCTGCTTGATTTCGGCCAACCGTGCGTGCGCCAGGCGAGCCAAGGTGGCAAAGGACTCGGGGTAGCGGAAAAACCAGGTTTCGGGGACGATCACCGCTTCGATCAGCGCCTGCTGCTCATCATGGGAGCTGTGCAGGAGCTGCCAGTACGCTTCTGCCGTTTGCGCCTGGGACAACTGGCAACGCTGGCGCACCGCGCGCTCGATGATCGCCTCGCCCACCGAGGCAACATCCAGGCCGATGCGTTCTTTAAGGAAGGCCCAGAAGCGCGGGTCACTGCTCATAGGCTCAACTCGCTGGAAAACAGCAAGGCGCGCACGTCATCGGTCAACAGCTCGGCGACGCCAATCCATTGCATCAAGCCCAGCGCATCTTCGCGCACCGGCCCCAGATAAGGCGCCTGGCGGTTATCCAGGCCATAGGGCTGGAATTCGGCGGGGTCGCAACGCAAGGTGTCGGTAGCCTGCTCCAGAATCAGCCCCAGCCAACGCGCTTCGCTCCAGGGCTGTGGCTGATAATTGACCAGCACCAGCCGCGTGCTGGTACGCGCTTGGGCCGCAACGCCGAACGTCAAGGCGCTCAGGTCGATGACCGGCACCAGCGCGCCGCGATGGGCAAAGATGCCCGCCACCCACACCGGTGCATGGGCGATGGGTTTGAGCGGCAGGCGCGGCAGCACCTCGACCACCTCCGTCGCCTTGAGGGCAAAGCGTTCACTGCCGATGTGGAACACCAGGAACAACGCCTTTTTCGCTGCCGGGACGGCGCCGCGTTTAGCCGCGAGGTCGCTCATCAGACTTTGAAACGCGACACGCCGCTGCGCAGACCGACCGCAACCTGGCTCAGTTCATCGATGGCAAAACTGGCCTGGCGCAGGGACTCGACGGTCTGGCTGCTGGCATCGCCCAGTTGCACCAGCGCGTGGTTGATCTGCTCGGCGCCGGTGGCCTGGGCCTGCATGCCTTCATTGACCATCAGCACCCGCGGCGCGAGGGCCTGCACCTGATGGATGATTTGCGACAATTGCTCACCCACCTGTTGCACTTCGAACATGCCTCGGCGCACCTCTTCGGAGAACTTGTCCATGCCCATCACGCCGGCCGACACCGCCGACTGGATCTCACGCACCATCTGCTCGATGTCGTACGTCGCAACGGCGGTCTGGTCGGCGAGGCGGCGCACTTCGGTGGCGACCACCGCAAAACCGCGCCCGTACTCACCGGCTTTCTCGGCCTCGATGGCGGCGTTGAGGGACAGCAGGTTGGTCTGGTCCGCCACTTTGACGATGGTCACTACCACTTGGTTGATGTTGCCGGCCTTTTCATTGAGGATCGCCAGCTTGGCATTGACCAGGTCGGCGGCGCCCATCACCGAGTGCATGGTTTCTTCCATGCGCGCCAGGCCCTGCTGGCCGGAACCGGCGGCGACCGAGGCCTGGTCGGCAGCGGTGGACACTTCGATCATGGTGCGCACCAGGTCCTTGGAGGTCGCGGCGATTTCACGGGAGGTGGCGCCGATTTCAGTGGTGGTGGCGGCGGTTTCAGTGGCGGTCGCCTGCTGCTGCTTGGAGGTAGCGGCGATCTCGGTCACCGAGGTCGTGACCTGCACCGACGAGCGCTGTGCCTGGGAAACCAGAGCGGTCAGTTCGGTCATCATGTCGTTGAAGCCGGTTTCAACCACGTTGAACTCGTCCTTGCGCTCCAGGTTCAGGCGCTTGCTCAGGTCGCCGGTGCGCATGGTTTCGAGGATATCGACGATGCGCTGCATCGGCGCCATGATTGCGCGCATCAGCAGCAGGCCACACAGCGCGGCGGCAAGAATCGCCAGCAGCAGCGAGACGCCCATGCTGATTTTCGCGGCCTCGACGGCACTGTCGATGGCGTCGGTGGCGCCGTCGGCGACCTGTTTATTCGCGAGGATGATGTCATTGAGTTTCATGCGGCCGGCGACCCAGGCGGGCGTCAGTTGTTCGTTGAACAGCTTGAGTGCCTCGGCGGCGTTGTTGTTCTGCTGCGCCTCGAGCACCTTGGCGAGGGTCTGGTTGTAGCTCTGATGCAGCTTTTCGAAGGCATCGAACTCGTTGCGGTCCTGAGTGGAGCTGATGGTTTTCGTGTAATCGGCCATGTACTTTTCAAGGCGCGTTTCGAAAGACTTGTAGCCTTGCTTTTCGACCTCGGAAACGCCCTGGTTCTTGTGGATCCCCACCAACTCCTGGGTTTGCAGGTAGCTGTCGACCCAGGCGCTGCGAATCATCGAGCTTAAAAACACGCCAGGCACGGCGTCGTCCCGGACCAGGGTTTCGCTGGATTCGATTTTCAGCAGCCGCGAATACGAGAGCACGACCATCAGCAGCATGATCGCGATGATTACCGCAAAGCTCGCCAAAATCCGTTGGCGCAGGGTCCAGTTCTTCACAGTAATTCCTCGCAGGGCCATTCAAATGGAGGGGAGTATAGCTGAGCGCGGGCGTCTACTAATCAATGGTTTTAGGGGGTTTAGCAACAGTGCCAGTACTGGGCTGCGCCATTGCGGCAACTCAGCCAGACTCGATTTAATGTGGGAGAGGCTTGCTCTCTCCACACTTGAATGGATGCACGGCGCTGCTTATGTGTTGAGGCGTACCTGTTTCTCCAGCTCTGCCTTCAACCCCGGCTCAAGTTTCAGCTGGCGTGCCAGTTCGTCCAGGTAGGCCTTCTCCATGAAGTTTTCCTCGTCCACCAGCATCACGCTGGCGATGTACATTTCGGCGGCCATTTCCGGGGTGCTGGCGGCGCGGGCGACGTCGGCCGGGTCGAGGGGTTTGTTCAGCTCCGCGTGCAGCCAGGTTTGCAGCTCGTGGTCGTTGTCGAGTTTGGTGAACTCGCCTTCGATCAACGCGCGTTCACGCTCATCCACGTGGCCGTCGGCCTTGGCGGCGGCAACCAGCGCCTTGAGAATGCCCTGACTGTGCTGTTCGACCTGGGCCGGCGGCAGGCGGTCGATGGTCTGCGGCTCACCCTGGGGCGCGCTGGCCTGCTGCGCCTGCCAATTGCCATAGGCTTTGTAGGCGATGACCCCCAAGGCGGCCAGGCCTCCGTAGGTCAGGGCCTTGCCGCCGAATTTGCGGGCCTTTTTGTTGCCCAGCAGCAAGCCCATGGCGCCGGCCGCCAGTGCGCCACCGCCGGCGCCACCGAGCAAACTGCCGAGCCCGCCGCCGCCAAGCAGCCCACCGAGGGCGCCTTTGTCGGCTGATGGGCGCTGGCCGCCAGCCTTGTTCTGCAACATGTCCTGACCAGACTTGAGCAACTGATCGAGCAATCCACGGGTATTCATGCGTAGCCTCCAGACACTTGGGTTCGTAGGACCAATAGGCCCCCAGCGTAAAACTAAGTGCCAAAAAGCCCCGATCTAGAGTGCTTCCAGATGTAACGCTCACCCTGATATCAGAAATGTCTTGTTGCACAGCGGCGCCATCATCCCGCCATCAATGATTTTTCCTTCACCATCGAACCGCTTAAGCTATCCGGCGTCTGTTTATTGTCCGTTGCGTTTGGCCGAAGGCATGTCCGAACCGTTATTTCTGATCCGTTACGTGCCAGGAACGGCGCGGGATTCGCTCACGACAGGTTGTCTCTATGCACCGCAGGAATTTGCTCAAAGCGTCCATGGCCATTGCGGCCTACACCGGTTTGTCGGCCAGTGGCCTGTTGGCCGCGCAGGCCTGGGCCGGCAACCGTGCCGCCGATGGCAAGGCCGTTGCATTCGATTTTGAAACGCTCAAAGCCCAGGCCAAGCAGCTCGCTGGCAGCGCGTATAAAGATACTCGGCAGGTGCTGCCGCCCACCTTGGCGACCATGACGCCACAGAATTTCAACGCCATCGGCTATGACGCCAACCATTCGTTGTGGAAGGAACTGAAGGGGCAGCTGGACGTGCAGTTTTTCCACGTCGGCATGGGTTTCAAGACGCCGGTGCGCATGCACAGCGTCGACCCCAACACCCGCGAGGCCCGCGAAGTGCATTTCCGCCCTTCGCTGTTCAACTATGAAAAAACCACGGTCGACACTAAACAACTGACCGGGGATCTGGGCTTCTCCGGCTTCAAACTGTTCAAGGCGCCGGAACTGGACCGGCATGATGTGCTGTCGTTCCTCGGTGCCAGCTACTTCCGTGCAGTGGACTCCACCGGCCAGTACGGCCTGTCGGCGCGCGGCCTGGCCATTGACACCTACGCGAAAAAACGTGAGGAATTCCCTGACTTCACGCAGTTCTGGTTCGAAACCCCGGACAAGAACGCCACCCGCTTCGTGGTCTACGCCCTGCTCGATTCGCCCAGCGCTACCGGCGCCTACCGCTTCGATATCGACTGCCAGGCCAATCAAGTAGTGATGGCCATCGACGCGCATATCAACGCGCGCACCGCCATCGAACAGCTGGGGATTGCGCCAATGACCAGCATGTTCAGTTGCGGCACGCATGAGCGGCGGATGTGCGACACCATCCACCCACAAATTCACGACTCGGACCGACTGGCCATGTGGCGCGGCAACGGCGAGTGGATCTGCCGCCCGCTGAACAACCCGGCCAAGCTGCAATTCAACGCATTCGCCGACACTAATCCCAAAGGTTTTGGCCTGGTCCAAACCGACCACGAATTCGCCAGTTACCAGGACACGGTGGACTGGTACAGCAAGCGCCCCAGCCTGTGGGTGGAACCCACCACCGCTTGGGGTGAGGGCTCGATCGACCTGTTGGAAATCCCGACCACCGGCGAAACCCTCGATAACATCGTGGCCTTCTGGACCCCGAAAAAGCCGGTGGCGGCCGGTGATTCGCTCAACTACGGCTACAAGCTCTACTGGAGCGCCCTGCCGCCGGTGAGCACACCGCTGGCCCAGGTCGACGCGACCCGTTCAGGTATGGGTGGGTTCACCGAAGGTTGGGCCCCGGGCGAGCATTACCCTGAGGTGTGGGCACGCCGCTTTGCCGTGGACTTCAAGGGCGGCGGCCTGGACCGTTTGCCACCCGGCACGGGCATCGAGCCGGTGGTCACCTGCTCCCACGGCGAGGTGAAAGACTTCAGCGTGCTGGTGCTCGATAACATCAAGGGCTATCGCATTCTGTTCGACTGGTACCCCACCAGTGACAGCGTGGAGCCGGTAGAGCTGCGCTTGTTTATCCGCACCCAGGACCGCACCTTGAGCGAAACCTGGCTGTATCAGTACTTCCCGCCCGCGCCGGACAAGCGCAAATACACCTGAACCATCTGTGGCGAGGGAGCTTGCTCCCGCTGGGCCGCGAAGCGGCCCCAAACGATGGGACTGCTGCGCAGTCCAGCGGGAGCAAGCTCCCTCGCCACAGGTACCGTGTTCGCCTTGCCTGAAGGGCGTCGTGGCGAGCCCGTTTCGTCATTCAGAACCGCGACACGGTTTTCATCGCCCCGATCAGATAGCGCATCGCTACCTGGTCGCTCTCGGTCAGGGCGCGATAATGCGCCAGCAATTCAACTTCATCCGAACTCAAACTGCGGCCACGCAAGGACATCCTGCGGGTCAGAAAAGATAACACCCCACCCGCTACACCATAGGACTTGGCCATGGACTACTTCTCCTGATATCGATCCAATACTCCTGCCTTAAGCTTAGAAAGAATCCAGTTACGTGTGGGATTTTTTTAGAGTATTAACTTAAATAATTAGACCGGTAATAAATATCTACAGTCGATTCCCATGCATTCGTCGCTTAAATCCGCCTTCTTCATATAGGCGGGCAAAAAAAACCCACCGGATCAGGGTGGGCTCTGTAGGCATACGCTAAGGATCAATCCCTGAGATCGGACTCATGAATCGGCTGGTCGCGGTGCGTCGCCCGCTGATATTGCGCCGGCCAGATCGCCTTGCGCCCGCCCAGGTCATCGTCGGCATGCAGCGGCCAGTACGGATCGCGCAACAATTCACGGGCGAGGAAGATGAGGTCGGCCTGGCAGGTGCGCAGGATGTGTTCGGCCTGGGCCGGTTCGGTGATCATGCCGACCGTGCCGGTAGCGATGCCCGACTCTTTGCGCACGCGCTCGGCAAAGCGCGTCTGGTAGCCGGGACCGGTGGGGATTTCGGCGTTGGCGGCGGTGCCGCCGGAGGACACGTCGATCAAGTCCACGCCCAGGTCTTTCAGCCGGCGCGCCAGTTCGACGGTTTCATCGGGGTTCCAGCCGTCCTCCACCCAGTCGGTGGCCGACACGCGCACGAACAGCGGCAAGTCCTGGGGCCACACGTCGCGCACCGCGCGGGTGACCTCCAGGACCAGGCGGATGCGGTTTTCGAACGAGCCGCCGTACTGGTCCTGACGCTGGTTGCTGATGGGCGACAGGAACTGATGCAGCAGGTAACCGTGGGCGGCATGGATCTCTACCACTTCGAAACCGGCAGTCAAGGCACGCTTGGCGGCGGCGACAAAATCGGCGATCACCTGCTGGATCTGCCCTTCGTCCAGCGGCGTGGGTTGGGTGTGCTGGGGGTCGAATGCGATGGGCGATGGGCCGACCGGCACCCAGCCACCGTCTGCTGGCTTGACGCTGCCATGCTTGCCGATCCAGGGCCGATACGTGCTGGCCTTGCGCCCGGCGTGCGCCAGCTGAATACCGGCCACCGCGCCTTGGGCCGCAATGAAGCGCGTAATGCGTTGCAAGGGTTCGATCTGTTCGTCTTTCCAGAGGCCCAGGTCCTGGGCGGTGATGCGGCCATCGGCGGTCACGGCGGTGGCTTCGGTAAAAATCAGCCCGGCGCCACCGACGGCGCGGCTGCCCAGGTGCACCAGATGCCAGTCGTTGGCCAGGCCATCCTCACTTGAGTACTGGCACATCGGTGAGACCGCGATGCGGTTCAACAGGGTGAGTTGACGCAGGGTGTAGGGTTCGAGCAGCTGACTCATGGCGCACCTCTTCGGGTTCTGTGGGCAAGCTCCAAGGCTCTCTTTCATGGTGCTTAGAGCCTAGTCGACAACGACGGATCGCACAGGGTTCAGAGGTAAACGGTTCAGAAGTAAACCGGGAGCCATTGCCGGCTCCCGCAGGGCAGCGCCTTACATTTCGACCTGGGTGCCCAGTTCGATCACCCGGTTGACCGGGAGTTTGAAGAAGCGCAGGTTGCCGTTGGCATTCTTCAGCATGAACGCGAATAACGCTTCGCGCCAACGCGCCATGCCCTTGATGCGCGAGGCGATCACGGTTTCACGGCTGAGGAAGTAGGTGGTGCGCATCGGGCTGAAATCCAGTTCATCCAGATGGCACAGCTTCAGCGCCTCGGGCACGTCCGGCTCATCGGTAAAGCCGAAGTGCAGGATCACCCGGAAGAACCCTTCGCCATAGGCGTCTACTTCGAAACGCCGCGTCGCAGGCACACGCGGGATGTCTTCGTAGACCACGGTCAGCAGCACCACCTGCTCGTGCAGCACCTGGTTATGCAGCAGGTTGTGCAACAGCGCGTGGGGCACGGCGTCAGGCCGCGCCGTGAGGAACACTGCCGTGCCCTGCACGCGATGGGGCGGCTGCACGCGGATACTGCTGATGAATATCGGCAGCGGCAGGCCGCCTTCGTCGAGGCGCTCGACGAGCAATTGCTTGCCGCGCTTCCAGGTGGTCATCAGCACGAACAGCACGATCCCGGCCAATACCGGGAAGGCACCGCCCTGGATGATCTTCGGCACGTTGGCGGCAAAGTACAGCCCGTCCACCAACAGGCAGCAGAGCAACACCGGCACCGCCAGCACCGGCGGCCATTTCCACAGCAGCAGCATCACCGCAGACACCAGGATCGTGGTCATCAGCATGGTGCCGGTCACCGCTACGCCATAGGCCGACGCCAACGCACCGGAAGACTCGAAGCCCAGCACCAACAGGATCACGCCGACCATCAGCGACCAGTTCACCGCGCCGATATAGATCTGGCCCTGTTCGGCGCTGGAGGTATGTTGAATGTGCATGCGCGGGATATAGCCCAACTGGATCGCCTGGCGCGTCAACGAGAACGCACCGGAAATCACCGCCTGGGAGGCAATCACCGTGGCCAGGGTCGACAGCACCACCAGCGGGACCAGCGCCCAGCTCGGCGCCAGCAGGTAGAACGGGTTGCGGGCCGCTTCCGGATCGCCCAGCAGCATGGCGCCCTGGCCGAAATAGTTGAGCACCAGCGCCGGCAACACCAGGATGAACCAGGCGCGGGCGATGGGTTTGCGGCCGAAGTGGCCCATGTCGGCATACAGCGCTTCCGCCCCGGTCAGGGCCAGCACCACCGCGCCGAGGATGGCCACGCCAATTCCGGGGTGCGCCTCGAAGAAGCGCACGGCCCACATCGGGTTCATGGCGCTGAGCACCTCAGGGTGCAGGGTGATGCCATACACGCCGAGGCCGCCAAGCACCAGGAACCAGGTCACCATCACCGGGCCGAACAGCTTGCCGATGCGGTCTGTGCCGTGTTTCTGGATCAGGAACAGCGCCACCAGTACCACCAGCGCGATAGGGACTACCCACCGTTCCAGGCCATCGAAAGCCAGTTCCAGGCCCTCGACGGCCGACAACACCGAAATCGCCGGGGTGATCATGCTGTCGCCGTAGAAAAGCGCTGCGCCGCACAAGCCGCACACCACCAGGAAGCTGCGCAACTTCCTGCGCTCCCCTGCCGCCCGGCGTGCCAGGGCGGTCAGTGCCATGATGCCGCCTTCGCCCTGGTTATCGGCGCGCAGCACAAACAGCATGTACTTGATCGACACGACCCAGATCAGCGACCAGAAGATCAGCGCCAGGATCCCCAATACGCCGTCATGGTTGACCTGCACTCCATAACCGCCGTTGAACACCTCTTTAAGGGTGTAGAGCGGGCTGGTGCCGATATCGCCGTACACCACCCCTACCGCTGCCACCAGCATGCCAATCGGCTTGGCGTTTGAATGCTCGGCACCCGCTGCCTGACTACTTGCCTGACCCATCAACCACTCCTGCCCTTTGACCTGAGGTCTTTTATAAACAACGTGCCCAAACGGCCCCTAGCATGCGCTGTTTTACTTCACGTAACAGACGTTTTGTTGACCTTAGGATTTTACCTACGCGCAACGGCGCGAAGCATAGCGCAGCACTCGTCGCATTTCCCTGCATAAAGCTGGTCAAGTGCGTGGCCCGCCACTAGAATTGCGCACTTTTTGATCAGAGGCGTCACAAACGCCCGTGTACCGCCGTGTCGTGCCCGACTGGCGGCGTCATTCAATACCGAGGTTAGACATGTCCACCACCATCGCAAAAGCCAACCCCAAGGTCGGTTTTGTATCCCTGGGTTGGCCTTACGATTGCCAATCTATACAAATGTGATCTTCGTTTTGAGGGTGCTTTATCGCTTACTTTGGACCCTCTCAATCCGCCTGAGCATTGCATCTGCGGTCCATATGACAACTTCCTGCCTCGCCGCTTGTCGGACAGACTTTCTGAACGGTCACCCTCCCATATGGGCACGCCCATCAAATAAGCCTCGCAAATGCACATATCTCTGGCGCTCGCAACCTATTTACCTTATCCTCGACTCGCGTCATTTTTGACGGGTTACTCGATTAAGGGCAGGTATGATACTTTCATTTGGGGCTAAAAATTATTTCTCTTTTAAGGACGGATTTGAGGTCTCGCTCGAACTCAACTCTAAGGTCCCTAAAGCAATTTCAAAATCAAAAAAAACTTCAACCATACTTGGCATAAAAGGAGGGAATGCTTCAGGGAAAACCAATATTTTAAAATGCTTGCAATTTCTAGCATTCGTTACTTCACGTTCGTTCAGAGCAAATCCCGAAGACCCTTTGCCTGTGGCAAGTTTTTTTGACAATTTAAAGCCCATTGATTTTTATATAAATTTTGTCGAAAAAAATATTAAGTACACTTACGAATTGACGCTAACACCTACAAAAATTCTTCGCGAGGCTATCTCCAAAAAAATCGCACGGACTATTCCGCTGATAGAAAGAAAAGAAAACGAGATCGTTAGCAACGTTTCAGAGTTAAACTCGGCCAAGATTATTTCGCTAAGATCGAATGCATCTATGATCGACACCATTATGCATTACAAGCTAGACAACATTGGAGAAGACATTACAAATGTGTACAACTTCTTCAGAAATTTTAGAGGTAATGTAACGGGTCTAGGCCCTATGCATGACACTGAAATTTATGACCACGACAAAATTTGTGAGTTCTACCATAGAAACCCAGAAGCATTAGAGTTCGCGAAACGCATAATTAAGAACTCCGACCTTGGAATAACTGACATTGTGATCCATGAGGGAGTTAAGGAAAATGGCGACCCCCGATATTTTCCGATATTCCATCACGAACGAAATGACGGAATCGATGAAGAAAGATGGCTAACGTACTGGGAAGAGTCGGATGGGACAACCGCCCTTTTCCGTAGATTATCCCAATATTTTCGAGTCCTTGAAGATGGAGGTGTCTTGATCATGGATGAATTTGATACCAACTATCACCCTGCTCTTCTACCCCAGATTTTGAATCTATTCTTAGATAAACACACCAACCCTAAAGACGCTCAGTTTATATTTACTTCTCATAACTTGGAGATCATGGACTATCTCGGCAAATACCGAACTTATTTAGTAGCGAAAGAGTTCAGCGAAAGTTATTGCTATCGTCTAGACGAAATCCCAGGAGAAATAATTAGAAATGACCGTCCAATTTCCGGGCTTTACAGGGACGGTAAGCTTGGCGGGGTTCCAAAAATATGAAAAAATTTTCCAACCCGCTGAAGAAAAAATTTATAGGCCAGTATCCAGACACTCTAATAAGTACAAGTGACATCAATAACAGGTGCAAATTTAATTTATCTTTTTTCGACAACACTCAAGAGCACGGTTCCGACTTTTCCGCTCTCACCATTGAAACTCTGAGTTCGATCCAAGCGAAGATTGTTAATTATACGACTCAGCCACTGAACTACTGGCGCAATAAGCGGTGCGGCTCGCAGGGCCTGAAAATATACGAGGACTACCCCGGCTTTCCTAAAAAGACCAACTTTACATTTCCTAAATTTGTTCCAAATGATGCGCACTGGGGCCGCTTCAGAATTGACAACCTTGGTAGACTTGTCGGCTTCACAATTCCTGGAGATGCGAAAAACAAAGAAGAAAAGGGTGAAGCCCCATACGACCTTAATACTTTTTATTTAGTTTTCATCGATTTAGGGCACAACTTTTATCTCACAGAAAAGAAGTGAGCTGTAGGAGAAATACATACGGTTTTTTGGCACAGGTCCTAAACGGGCCTGCACGCCATCGCTGACCCCAGTTTACGATAATCAAGCATACCAAAAAGCTAATTTTCCTGGTTCGCACACCCTTACCGTTTTTTTTCAACGACGTTTGCGGCATTTCTTAAGAGGTTTTGTTGTGCGAGTTAATGCAATTTTCATCTGACGAAAAACTAGCCTCCAGCCCAAGCCCACCTTAGCTCCATTGAATGGTCGCGTCATGAAACGACACTGTCCGAGTACGATCTCCAGACCGTTACCGATTTCGAAAACACCTTGAAATCGGTATTTTAAAACTCTTAGCCAAGCACGCCGGGGCTTTCAGCAGTCTTCTCCATTCGAATGGGTTAGGTGCGCATTGCATCCATATGACACTTTCTTAGAAAACGTTGCATTCTGTGTAAATGTCTTTCGCCCGCGGAAGCCACCGGCCGGCCTAGGCTGGAGTTCCAATACCACTATCTCCACCTTTGCATTTAAAAGGGGCACAAAGCCTGTCGGCGGGAGGGGGATAACTGCTTTTTCGTCCATTTTTTTCTTCACGCCCTAAGATCCGACCCTCTCCCTGCACTTCGTCGGATCTCCAGCCTCGCAATCGAGCCACACCACATACTGTCTGCATATACAGTATATTTTTTGGTGTATCTATGAATGCTGCCAACCTATCCAAGGCATGGACCGGTGAGACATGGATGTTATTTCTGTGGGATCAGTCTGCACTGCTCCAACATCCTGGTGCCCACCATAGGACCCTCTTGCTGCAGGCGCACGAGCTGTACAGAGCACAATTGATCGAGCGAGACGAGCTGTGCGACCTACTTGAGCTAGCCGACAGTGCTCTGGCTTATGCTGTAGAAGCACGCCTTGAAGAATCAGGCAACATTTGAGCGAGAGGTGTCTATGCATATGCTGGTCACACCGATGCGGTGCAAGGGCGTGCCGCTGCCCCCTGAAGAAAGGCGTCGGTATCCGGCCATAGCGGGAGACGTGCGAGTAAACGCGGGGATTTCCGACGAGTTAGGGCGCAGCTCTAACATAGCCGTACTGCACAAAGGAATGCCGCTTGAGCCTAGCCCCCTTCCTCATTTGCTGGACGCTACACTCTCGGGGATGGCTCCCTCGGGCTTTGTGCTGAACGGGATCGAATACATTGATGGATGCGCCTATGCACAGTCCTGGTGGTGCAGACTTGGATAGTTAAAAAAGCGAGGGCCTAAGACCCTCGCTATTTGCTGGTTAGAGTTGCTGAATGATTCGAAGCAAACGAACAACCCAATAGGCCGTCTGCAGCAACCGAATCAGTTCTTCGGGAAACAGTTTTTTTATGACCGTTTTCATAGAGCAATCCTTTACAGTTTGGTAAGACCTACAGTTCTTTGCAAGCAATCGCAGAATGTCCTACTCAACGAGCAACGAAGCGCAATCAATTCTTTACCGACAACTGTAAAGGTTTAGCCTCAAACTAAGCCTCAAACTATTTCGTAACTTACTTCGTATCTTACGTCGTTTGATCGCATGCCTGAGCTTGACTGGTGCGCCGCTGGGCCATACGCTCTGAAATGTCGGTAACAAAGCAATACGGCGTCGAGCAGTTAGGGCGACGATAGCACAAGTCTTCCCAACGGAAGCAACCTGTAAATCTGCACCTTAAGGCCCGCATACGCGGGTCTTTTCAATTTCTATGCACCTCCCCTCTCTCGGCCAAAGGCACTTAACCCGGTAACTACCGGGGTTTCCCTATCCTTATTCCTCGCACCGTTTAATCAAGCACACAATGATGTCGAAACCACATCAATGAAATTACCCGACGGGCGGTAATAAAACTTATCCATGTATGGCTAGCGCCTATGAAAATGCAAATAAAACAACCAGGGAAAGTTGCGTACACCAATACAAAGACCTTTATCAGATCCATAAACGTCCATTGAGACTCTACGAAGTTTAAAACGTAATATTCATGTTTTATCACGTATAAAACGACGAGTTTTCTGGCGTATCTTTCCCCCGGTAGTCTTTGCGGTGAGTTATGTGGTAGGAGGGCTATATCGAAATCGGATCCATCGACGCTGATAGCGCCGTAGCCTGCGCCGCATAACTGGTGAATGCCGAAGCATTACTTGGTGGCGGCGTGGCCCATGGGTATGGCTCGCTATTTGGGCGTTCATCTGCTGCACCAGATCGAGCAAATCGCACAGCACCTGCAGCACATTCACTCCTTCAGATCCCAACCAGGTCTTGGGTGCGACCAGCCATTGGCTGACCTCTGCCACACTCTTACGCAGCCCCTGAATCCTTTCCTCCATATCGCCGCCCACCGTGGCGTTGTGCTTCTGCCCCACAACCAGGTTCAAGTCCCGCCCGGTCGCTTGGTGCAGATCATCCACCGCCGCCAGGCTCGCGGACCCGCCCGAAAGCAGCTTGAGCGCGCCCAACGCCTCGATCGTCTTGATTCCGCCCACTGACTCGGTTGAATGGTCGTCCACCGTCCTGGTGTGATTCTGGAACGTCTCCTTATTCCCCATCGCCTCGACTTCCCGCTCGATCGCCTTGTCCAGAATCTTGCCGTCAGTCTGACGCAGCCAGTTGCCGTCAGCGTCAACACGTTGCTGACAGGCTTCGCTGTGCTGCCACACCTGATCACTTTTCGGCACGCTGGGGCTCAGGCCGTGGGGCAGGATCGTTTGGATATAGGGCTTGTGCGGCAGGCCGTAGGCAAAGCACACCACGACTTGGGTGCCTTCCTCGGGGAACGCATAGATCCCCATTTCCTCGCCACCAGTGGGCAGAGGCACGCCGGCCAGGATCGGCAGCTTGGTGTCTGGCTCGCCGTCAGGCCCCATGACCTCGATGTCGACCGCATAGCGCGGCCGGAAGTCATTACAGATGCCGGCGCCGGCCGGGGCATCGGCCACGGTGACAACCCGTGCAAAGCGTGGCAGGTGGTAACCGCCGGTAAGTTCAGGGAATTGTCGTTCTACGCTGCGGCGGATTGCGTCGTCCATCGGATGACCATCTGGTTGTCGATGAGCGCCACACTGGTGATACGCTCGCCATGGTTGATTTGTTGCACCTGGTCGCAACCCGGAAAGTGCTGCAATCATCGCGCTTTGATTGCCCTGGTAGTCGTCGAACAGTTCCACAGGCAGTTGCAGCGGCGAACGAACGTCGAAGAAGCTGTCGGCCCAACTGCCCACGAATACCTCCCCGTTCCCCTGCTGCTGCCAGATGAAGTCGGGGATATTGAAAACCCGGACGACGCCGTCCATGGCTTGGTAGCCAGCGGCGAAACTGTAGAAGATAGGCGCCTTTACGCCGGCGCAGGGCCGATCCGGAACGCGAAAGCGCAATCCGGTGTGCTGGCTGATCTCGACCAGAACGGCGCGCAGGTCAAGCGCAGCACTCGTCGCATTTCCCTGCATAAAGCTGGTCAAGTGCGTGGCCCGCCGCTAGAATTGCGCACTTTTTGATCAGAGGCGTCACAAACGCCCGTGTACCGCCGTGTCGTGCCCGACTGGCGGCGTCATTCAATACCGAGGTTAGACATGTCCACCACCATCGCAAAAGCCAACCCCAAGGTCGGCTTTGTATCCCTGGGTTGCCCGAAGGCTCTGGTTGACTCCGAGCGCATCCTCACGCAACTGCGTATGGAAGGCTATGACGTCGTGTCCACTTACCAGGACGCCGACGTGGTGGTGGTCAACACCTGCGGTTTCATCGACTCGGCCAAGGCTGAATCCCTGGAAGTGATCGGCGAAGCCATCAAGGAAAACGGCAAGGTCATCGTGACCGGCTGCATGGGCGTGGAAGAAGGCAATATCCGCAACGTCCACCCAAGCGTGCTCGCCGTGACCGGCCCGCAGCAGTATGAGCAGGTGGTCAACGCCGTACACGCCGTGGTGCCGCCGCGCCAGGACCACAACCCGCTGATCGACCTGGTGCCGCCGCAAGGCATCAAGCTGACCCCCCGTCACTACGCTTACCTGAAGATTTCCGAAGGCTGCAACCACAGCTGCAGCTTCTGCATCATTCCGTCGATGCGCGGCAAGCTGGTCAGTCGTCCGGTCGGCGACGTGCTGGACGAAGCCCAGCGCCTGGTCAAATCCGGCGTGAAAGAGCTGCTGGTGATTTCCCAGGACACCAGCGCCTATGGCGTCGACGTCAAATACCGCACCGGTTTCTGGAATGGCGCGCCGGTGAAAACCCGCATGACCGAACTCTGCGAAGCCTTGAGCAGCCTGGGCGTGTGGGTGCGCCTGCATTACGTTTACCCGTACCCGCACGTTGACGAGCTGATCCCATTGATGGCCGCCGGCAAGATCCTGCCGTACCTGGACATCCCGTTCCAGCACGCGAGCCCCAAGGTGCTCAAGGCCATGAAACGCCCGGCCTTCGAAGACAAGACCCTGGCACGCATCAAGAACTGGCGCGAAATCTGCCCGGACCTGATCATTCGCTCGACCTTTATCGTCGGTTTTCCTGGCGAAACCGAGGAAGACTTCCAGTACCTGCTGGACTGGCTGACCGAAGCCCAGCTGGACCGCGTCGGCTGCTTCCAGTACTCGCCGGTTGAAGGCGCCCCGGCCAACCTGCTGGACCTGGCCGTGGTGCCGGACGACGTCAAGCAGGACCGTTGGGAGCGCTTCATGGCGCACCAGCAGGCGATCAGCTCGGCGCGCCTGCAACTGCGCATCGGCAAGGAGATCGAAGTGCTGATCGACGAAGTCGACGAGCAAGGCGCGGTTGGCCGTTGCTTCTTCGATGCGCCGGAAATCGACGGTAACGTGTTTATCGACGATGCCAGCGGCTTGAAACCCGGCGATAAGGTGTGGTGCACGGTGACTGACGCCGACGAGTACGACTTGTGGGCTGAAAAGCGCGATTGATTGTAAAAAAATAAAAAGCCCCGCTCCTGAACAGGATGCGGGGCTTTTTTACGTCTATCGTTTTGCCCATCACTCCCAATAAGGCAAAGGGTCGCGGGCATGCGTCAGCATTCGGTCATCCACACACCTAAAACCTGCGACTACCCAGAGTTGACACGCATTTGGGAGGCCTCGGTGCGGGCTACCCACGACTTCTTGCCGGACAGCTACATCCTGCTCCTGAAAAACCATGTGCTGACTCGCTATCTGGACGCCGTGATGCTGATCTGCACCAAGGACGCGCGCCAACGCATCACCGGGTTCGCCGGGGTGGCTGCGGGCAAGGTCGAAATGCTGTTTATCGACCCACCCTTTCGAGGCCAGGGCCTGGGCCGGCAATTGCTGCGCTATGCGATCGAGTGCATGAATGCCGATGAGCTGGACGTGAACGAGCAGAACCCCCAGGCGCTGGGGTTCTACTTCAAGCAAGGCTTTGAAGTGGTCGGACGCACGGAACACGACGGCCTGGGCCAGCCCTATCCGTTGCTGCATATGCGCCTGCGCCAGCAGCAGCACATAGGCAGTGGCTGACCACCTTTTGAATCGCGCTTTATCAATAAAGCACCGCGCTGAAATGGGGCCGGGATTAACCGGCCCCACACAGGTACAATAGCCGCCCCCTTTTGTTACGGCCCTTGTCATGACTGACCCCATACGCCTCTCCAAACGCCTTATCGAACTGGTCGGTTGCTCCCGTCGGGAGGCTGAGCTGTTTATCGAAGGCGGCTGGGTCTCGGTGGACGGTGAAGTGATCGACGAACCGCAGTTCAAGGTCACCACCCAGAAGGTCGAGCTGGACCCCGAAGCTAAAGCCACGGTGCCGGAGCCGGTGACCATCCTGCTGCACGCTCCGGCGGGCATGGATGCCGAGACGGCCATGGCGTCGATCAGCGCCGAGACCCTGTCGGAAGAACACCGCTTCAGCAAGCGCCCGCTCAAGGGTCACTTCCTGCGCCTGACCGCCAGTGCCGACCTGCAAGCCAAGGCCAGCGGCCTGCTGGTATTCACCCAGGACTGGAAGATTCTGCGCAAATTGACCGCCGATGCCGCCAAGATCGAGCAGGAATACGTGGTGGAAGTCGAGGGCGACATCGTGGCCCACGGCCTCAACCGCCTGAACCACGGCCTGACCTACAAAGGCAAGGAGCTGCCGGCTGTGAAAGCCAGCTGGCAGAACGAAAACCGCCTGCGGTTTGCGCTGAAAAACCCGCAGCCGGGGGTGATAGCGCTGTTCTGCGAAGCCGTTGGCTTGAAAGTCGTCGCCATCCGGCGCATTCGCATCGGTGGCGTCTCCATTGGCAAGGTGCCCGTGGGCCAATGGCGTTACCTGTCCGGCAAAGAGAAGTTCTAAGCCGGTGCCCTTTTCCCGACACTGCCTGACTGGGCAGTGTCTACCCCGTTGAAAACCAGGATTGCCCACCATGATTCACAACGACGTACTGCGCAGCGTGCGCTACATGCTCGACATCAGCGACAACAAGATGGTCGAGATCATCAAGCTCGGCGGCATGGACGTAACCAAGGAAGACGTGCTGACTTACCTCAAGAAAGATGAGGAAGAAGGCTTCGTGTTTTGCCCGGATGAGGTGATGGCGCATTTCCTCGATGGCTTGGTCATGTTCAAGCGCGGCAAGGACGAAAGCCGTCCGCCGCAGCCGATCGAAACCCCGGTGACCAACAATATCATCCTGAAGAAACTGCGCGTGGCCTTCGAATTGAAGGAAGACGACATGCACGCCATCCTCAAGGCTGCCGAGTTCCCAGTGTCCAAGCCGGAGCTGAGCGCGCTGTTCCGCAAGTTCGGTCACACCAACTACCGCACCTGTGGTGACCAGTTGCTGCGCAACTTCCTCAAGGGGTTGACGCTGCGGGTTCGCGCGTAAGCCATGAGTTATCAGGTCGCGCCCGTCGGCTTCGTACGCTCCTGCTTCAAGGAGAAGTTCGCTATCCCGCGCCAGCCGCAACTGGCGCCGGCCGCCCGCGGTGTGCTGGAGCTGGTGGCGCCGTTCGATGGCGGCGAA
Source organism: Pseudomonas sp. R4-39-08 (assembly GCF_003852275.1). Taxonomy (NCBI): domain Bacteria; kingdom Pseudomonadati; phylum Pseudomonadota; class Gammaproteobacteria; order Pseudomonadales; family Pseudomonadaceae; genus Pseudomonas; species Pseudomonas sp. R4-39-08. The sequence goes on along the minus strand of NZ_CP027733.1, from coordinate 1,301,285 downwards.
GCGGTGCAAGGCCTGGAGCAGGTCAGCCATGTGTGGCTGCTGTTTCTGTTCCACCAGGCGCTGGAAGACAAGCCACGCCTTAAAGTGCGCCCGCCGCGCCTGGGCGGCAACACCGCCATGGGCGTCTTCGCCACCCGCGCGACCCATCGCCCCAATGGCATCGGCCAGTCGGTGGTAAAGCTGGACAAGGTAGAACCGGGGCGCCTGTGGATTTCCGGGATTGATTTGCTCGACGGCACGCCGGTGCTGGATATCAAGCCGTATGTGCCCTATGCCGACAGCGTTGATACCGCCACCAACCGCATCGCCAGCGGTGCGCCGCAGCTGATTGGCGTGCAGTGGCTCAAGACTGCACTGCAACAGGCCCAGGGCCATGCGCAGCGTCTTGGCGAGCCGTTGGTGGAGTTGATCGATCAGTGCCTGGCGCAGGACCCGCGCCCTGCCTACCAGACGCCCGGGCCTGAACGCGAGTACGGTGTGCAGTTCTGGGATGTGGATGTGCGTTGGCACTATCCCGAGGCGGGGCTTATTTGTGTGCTGGAAGTACTTCCAGCCAACTGAATGGACCGGAAACAAAATGTGGGAGGGGGCTTGCTCCCGATGGCGGTGGTTCAGTCACAGATGAGTTGACTGACACACTGCTATCGGGAGCAAGCCCCCTCCCACATTTTTTATCGCGTTTATTTTTCGACGAACGCACGCTCGATCAGATAATCACCCGGCTCACGCATGCGCGGCGAAACTTTCAGACCGAAGCTGTTCAGCACTTCGCTGGTCTCGTCCAACATGCTTGGGCTACCGCACAGCATGGCACGGTCGTCTTCGGGGTTGATCGGTGGCAGGCCGATGTCGCTGAACAGCTTGCCGCTGCGCATCAGGTCGGTCAGGCGGCCCTCGTTTTCGAACGGCTCGCGGGTCACGGTCGGGTAGTAGATCAACTTGTCACGCAAGGCCTCGCCGAAGAATTCGTTCTGCGGCAGGTGCTCGGTGATGAATTCGCGGTAGGCGACTTCGTTGACGTAACGCACGCCGTGGCACAGGATCACTTTTTCGAAGCGCTCGTAGGTCTCCGGGTCCTGGATCACGCTCATGAATGGCGCGAGGCCCGTGCCGGTGCTGAGCAGGTACAGGTGTTTGCCCGGCTTCAAATCGTCAAGCACCAGGGTGCCTGTCGGTTTTTTGCTGATGATGATCTCGTCGCCTTCCTTCAAGTGCTGCAACTGGGAAGTCAGCGGGCCATCCGGCACCTTGATGCTGAAGAATTCCAGATGCTCTTCCCAGTTCGGGCTGGCAATGGAGTAGGCGCGCATGAGCGGGCGGCCGTTGGGCTGTTGCAGGCCGATCATCACGAACTGACCGTTCTCGAAGCGCAAACCCGGATCGCGGGTGCACTTGAAGCTGAACAGAGTGTCGTTCCAGTGATGAACACTGAGGACACGCTCGTGGTTCATGTTGCTCATGTACGGGGGACTCCTGGAAATGGGCCTGCGCCAAAGGTGAAGTGCGCAATTGCACAGCATTCTAATGGCGGCGACAATATCTGTTAACTGGATTATTAAGATAAGGGTTATCGGTTATATCGATATGCGATTCACTCTCCGTCAACTGCAAGTCTTCGTTGCCGTCGCCCAGCAGGAAAGCGTCTCCCGCGCTGCTGGCCTTCTGGCCTTATCCCAATCCGCCGCCAGCACGTCGATTACCGAGCTGGAGCGCCAATCCAGCTGCCAATTATTCGACCGCGCCGGCAAACGCCTGAGCCTCAACGCGCTCGGGCATCAATTGCTGCCTCAAGCGGTGGCCCTGCTGGACCAGGCCAAGGAGATCGAGGACCTGCTCAACGGCAAGTCCGGCTTTGGCTCACTGGCCGTGGGCGCCACCCTGACCATCGGCAATTACCTGGCCACCCTGCTGATCGGCAGCTTCATGCAGCAGCACCCCGAGAGCCAGGTGAAACTGCATGTGCAAAACACTGCGCATATCGTGCATCAGGTGGCGCATTACGAAATTGACCTGGGTCTGATTGAAGGCGATTGCAGCCATCCGGACATCGAGGTGCAGACCTGGGTGGAGGATGAGCTGGTGGTGTTCTGCGCGCCCCAGCATCACTTGGCCAAGCGTGGCGTGGCCAGCATGGATGAGCTGACCCATGAGGCGTGGATCCTGCGGGAACAAGGCTCAGGCACGCGCCTGACATTTGATCAGGCTATGCGCCATCATCGCAGCGCACTGAATATCCGCCTGGAGCTGGAACACACCGAGGCGATCAAACGAGCAGTGGAGTCGGGTTTGGGGATTGGTTGCATTTCGCGACTGGCACTGCGCGATGCATTCCGGCGTGGCAGCCTGGTGCCGGTAGAAACCCCGGACCTGGACCTGGCCCGGCAGTTCTACTTTATCTGGCATAAGCAGAAGTACCAGACCTCGGCGATGCGCGAGTTCCTGGAACTGTGCCGCGCTTTTACCGCCGGGGTTCAGCGCAGCGACGAAATCGTATTGCCGAGCATCGCCTGATCGTTAGATCAGAATGACCGCCCACACCAGCGTGATCATGGTCAAGGCCACGAATTGCGCGGCGCTGCCCATGTCCTTGGCGTTTTTCGACAGCGGGTGGCGGTCCAGGGAAATGCGGTCGATCGCCGCTTCCACCGCAGAATTGAGCAATTCGACGATCAGCGCCAGCAGGCACACGGCAATCAGCAACGCCCGTTCGACGCGGCTGACCTGCAGGAAAAAACTCAACGGAATCAGGATGACGTTCAGCAGTACCAACTGGCGGAACGCCGCCTCGCCGGTGAAAGCCGCGCGCAGGCCATCCAGGGAATAGCCCCCTGCGTTGAAGATACGTTTGATACCGGTTTGACCCTTGAAAGGCGACATAGATGTAGGCAACTGAACCAAAGAAGTGGGGAAGCTAGATCACGCAAAGTCAAAAAAGCGTGAACCGGTTGTAACTTAATGCTGCGAAATTGACTCAAGTTGTTGCAAGAGCAACGCCGCCTGGGTGCGCGTTCGCACCCCCAACTTGCGGAAAATCGCCGTGACGTGGGCCTTGATGGTCGCTTCCGACACGCTCAGCTCGTAGGCAATCTGCTTGTTCAACAAGCCCTCGCAGACCATGGTCAATACGCGGAACTGCTGGGGCGTCAAACTGGCCAAGCCATCACGAGCCGCCTTGGCTTCGTCGGACACGTTGATTTCTTCAAACGCTTGCGGTGGCCAGGACACATCGCCGTCCAGTACGGCACGCACAGCCTTTTGGATATCTTCCATCGCGCTGGACTTGGGAATGAAGCCGCTGGCGCCGAACTCCTTGGAGCGCACCACCACATCGGCGTCTTCCTGGGCCGAGACCATCACCACGGGAATCTGCGGATATTGCCCGCGCAGCAGCACCAACCCCGAAAAACCATAGGCGCCGGGCATGTTCAGGTCGAGCAGCACCAGGTCCCAGTCGGATTTTTCAGTCAGGCGGGCTTCCAGCTCGGCAATGCTGGCGACTTCGACCAGGCGCACGTCCGGGCCAAGGCCCAGGGTTACGGCCTGATGCAGCGCACTGCGAAACAGCGGGTGGTCATCGGCTATCAGGATTTCGTATGTGGCCATTGATTAAATGATCCTGTTTTTAGGGGAGCCCTGATGGGTTCAGGGTCCGCCAGTACACAAGGCAACAGCCAGGCAGCCATCGCCACGGGGCACGCTCAACGTCAAAAACATGCGAAACAACGTCGAAAAACCAAGCTAGCGCCCCAATCGGCGCCCAGCATGCCCAGCGCAGCCTGGGGGGTCAAGCGCTACGCCCATGGGGATTTTAGCGGGTTACGCGATTAAGGTGCCATCATGCGAACGTCGAGGGGTCAGGCCGCGGGGATATAAGGCGCCAAACGCGTGTGGACACTGTCCGTCGCGTCCAGAGGCAACTGAAACTTGGCGGCCAGATAATGCGTGCTGAATACATCGAGGTAGGCGTCCAGGACTTCGCTGGCGAGCTGATCATCGGCCAACTCCAGACACAGCGCGGCAACCTCGGCGGTGCAGAAATGATCATCACGCTTGGAGCGGCGCAACTTGTAGCGTGACAGCTGCTCCGGCGCCAGGCTCAGCACAGGCAAATGCTCCAGGTAGGGGCTCTTGCGAAACATCTTGCGCGCTTCGCTCCAAGTGCCGTCCAGCAGGATGAACAGTGGGCGCTTGCCCGCCTGGGTATTCACCGCGCTGACCACCCGCTCGGGCGCCACGAATTCGCCGGGGAACACGATGTACGGCTGCCACTGCGGATCGGCCAGCAAGGTGAGCAGGTCCGGATCGACTTCGGTGCGCGACCAGGCGAACGCCGTGGTGTCGTCGATAACGTCGGCGATCAGCCAGCCGGTATTACTGGGCTTCATCGGTTCGACGTCGTGCATCAACAGGCACATGGCAGCGTTAGCCTGAACCGTTGGTCGCCATGCGCACAGGCAATACTCGGGAATCACTCGGCAACCGGAGCATCGCTCGGCACGCGATCCCCGATTAAGGAAAGGCCTGACGGCTCGGGCCAGGCGCTCGGTACGCAAGCGGGAGACGGCGTGGCTCATCGGATGCGCCATACGGACGGGTAAATCGACACAGGGTCACTCAAGAGCAATTGAAGTGCGCGCAGTTTACCAGCGATACGCCTGGCTGTAGTGGCAAGCGCTCACCTATAATTGCGCGCCACTGAACGCACAGCGCAGTGGCTGGTCTATGCACCAGTAACCGAATCAGGAGAGTTTGATGCTGCGTTCCATGCTGCGCCTCGTTGCCCCATCCGTCGCTATCGCGCTGGCCTTGCCTGTGGGCGCCCACGCAGCCTCGCTGCTGGAGGCTCAAATGAACCGGAAGCTGCAAAGCGTCGCGACCGAAAGCAACAAGGACCTGCCCCGGGAAATCGATGAAAAAACTCTGGAAGTGGCCTACACCGTTGAAGGCACGCAACTGATTGATCATCTGAGCGTGCTGCCTGACCGCGCCGAACAGATGCGTGCCAATCCCAAGGCGGTATATTTCCAACTGGGCCGCAGCGTATGCACCAACCCAGGCTACCGAGAACTGATGGCGAAGGGCGCGGTGATGCGCTACGAAATTACCGAGAACAAGACCAACCGTCCTGTAGCCTCGGTAAAATTCGCCGAAGCCGACTGCCCGGCTCCAACCAAGAAGAAAAAGTAACCCTGGCTTGCCATTCGCGCGTGGCTGCCTGGCGACGCGCACTCCCCCGCTTCAACGACTGACGCCATGGCGAGTGACCAATAAGCGGTTGCCAGCCAAGGGTTTTTCGGCCCATGATCGCATCATTCCATCCGCCCGCCCGCAGCAGCATTCACTGCTGTTCTGCAACGTTTTTTCAGGGCAAAAGAGGCCTGCCCTCCTGCGGCAAGCAACGACACATGCAGTGTCGCGGCCCCTGCCGACGCTCGTCGGCTACCCAGGCCCTGTGAAGAAGGAGAAGTTGAATGCCTTATGAATCGAATGACTCCCTGCTCCAGCTTTTTGAACAAAATGGCACCGACCTCACGCAACAAGTGGACGCGCAACTCCAGCTGATCGCCCCCAACAGTGCAAATATCCCCTTGTATCGCGACATGATCCTCACCGTTCTGCGCATGGCCCAGGATGACCGCGACCGTTGGAACGCCAAGATCACCTTGCGCGCCATTCGTGAGTTGGACCATGCCTTCCGTGTACTCGAACAGTTCAAGGGGCGGCGCAAGGTGACGGTGTTCGGCTCGGCACGTACGCCAGTGGAAAGCCCCCTGTATGCATTGGCTCGAGAAGTAGGCGCAACGTTGGCGCGTTCCGACCTGATGGTCATCACCGGCGGCGGCGGCGGCATCATGGCTGCGGCGCATGAGGGCGCGGGCCTGGAGCACAGCCTGGGGTTCAACATCACCCTGCCGTTTGAACAGCATGCCAATCCGACCATCGACGGCACCGACAACCTGCTGTCCTTCCACTTCTTCTTTACCCGCAAACTGTTTTTCGTCAAGGAAGCCGACGCACTGATCCTGTGCCCGGGTGGTTTCGGCACCCTGGACGAAGCCCTGGAAGTGCTGACCCTGATCCAGACCGGCAAAAGCCCACTGGTGCCGGTGGTACTGCTGGACGCACCCGGCGGCGGCTTCTGGCAAGGCGCTCTGGATTTTATCCGCAGCCAGCTGGAGGCTAATCGCTATATCCTGCCGACCGACCTCAAGCTCATACGCCTGGTCTACAGCGCAGAAGAAGCCGTGGACGAGATCAATCGGTTTTATGCCAACTTCCATTCAACGCGCTGGCTGAAGCGTGAGTTCGTAGTGCGCATGAATCATCCACTCAGTGATCGAGCCCTGGCGCATTTGCAGGATGAGTTTGCCAGCCTGCGGCTGAGCGGAGCGTTCCAGCAGCTTGCCTACACAGGCGAAGACCATGACGAGCCAAGGTTCAGTCATTTGACGCGACTGGTCTTCAACTTCAATGGCCGCGACCAAGGGCGATTGCGCGAATTGGTGGATTACATCAACTTGCCGGAAAACTGGGTCCAGGCTCAGGGTGAGACGCAGCAGCGGGTGACGCCACAGCCTGCGTGATTTTTTGCAGGCGAAAAAAAAGGCCCACTATTTTCATAGTGGGCCTTTCGTTTTGTGGCGTTCAGTCGTCTATGTCCCGACCGCTTAACAAGCGGCTGATCATGTCCATCGAAAACCCGCGATAGCTCAGGAAGCGGCCTTGCTTCGCACGCTCCCTGGCATCAATTGGCAGATGCCCTGAAAACTTGCGGCGCCAAGTCTCTTCCAGCTGCGACTGCCAACTGATACCGCACTCACGCAGGGCGAGATCGATATCGGCACGTTGCAGGCCGCGCTGGCTCAACTCTTCGCGAATCCGCGCAGGGCCATAACCGGAGCGCGCGCGGTAGGACACAAAGCTTTCGAGGTATCGGGCTTCCGATAGCAGCCCTTCTTCCGTCAAGCGGTCGAGGGCCGTTTCGATCATTTCGGGCTCTGCGCCGCGCTGACGCAATTTGCGCGTCAGCTCGACTCGACCATGCTCGCGACGTGCGAGCAGGTCCATTGCAGTGCGCCGAACGGCAACGAGTGTATCCAGTACAACAGTCATCGTTTGCTTCAGATGTCAGTGTCGGCTTCTTCCATCTCGTCAACCGGCTCACGGTTGGCGGCGGCTTTGACGTCTGGCGCAGGGGTCAGCAGCTTGTCGCGAATCTGCTTCTCAAGCGTGGCGGCGATATCCGGGTTGTCTGCCAGGAACTTGGCCGAGTTGGCCTTGCCCTGACCGATCTTGCTGCCGTTGTAGGCATACCAGGCACCGGACTTCTCGACAAAACCGTGCAGCACGCCCAGGTCGATCATCTCGCCGTTCAGGTAGATGCCTTTGCCATAAAGAATCTGGAACTCTGCTTGGCGGAAAGGCGGGGCTACCTTGTTCTTCACGACTTTGACGCGGGTTTCGCTACCGACAACCTCGTCACCTTCTTTCACCGCACCGGTACGACGGATATCCAGACGAACCGAAGCGTAGAACTTCAGCGCGTTACCACCGGTGGTGGTTTCCGGGCTGCCGAACATCACACCGATTTTCATACGGATCTGGTTGATGAAAATCACCAGGCAGTTGGCGTTCTTGATGTTGCCGGTGATTTTACGCAGCGCCTGGGACATCAGACGGGCTTGCAGGCCCACGTGCATGTCGCCCATTTCGCCTTCGATTTCTGCCTTGGGTACCAGGGCAGCCACGGAGTCGACCACGATCACGTCGATGGCGTTGGAGCGCACCAGCATGTCGGTGATTTCCAGGGCTTGCTCACCGGTGTCTGGCTGGGAAACCAGCAGGTCGTCGACGTTGACGCCCAGCTTGCCGGCGTATTCAGGATCCAGGGCGTGCTCGGCATCGACGAATGCGCAGGTGGCGCCCATTTTCTGAGCCTGGGCGATCACCGACAGGGTCAGGGTGGTTTTACCGGAAGATTCAGGACCGTAGATCTCAACGATACGGCCTTTTGGCAGGCCGCCAATGCCGAGCGCGATATCCAGACCCAGAGAGCCAGTGGAGATAGCCGGGATCGCCTGACGGTCGTGATCGCCCATACGCATTACGGCACCCTTGCCGAATTGACGTTCGATCTGACCCAGGGCCGCAGCCAAGGCTTTCTTCTTGTTGTCGTCCATTAAAGTCCTCACGTAATCAATAAGGCCTGACGGCCAACACCTGTATAAGTAGACAGTATTGTTCCACAAAGATCGAAGATCGCCTACCCCTGATTGTCTATTTCTGCTGCAGCTCGTCGCAACAAGCCCTCCAGCGCGGCTTTTACCGTTTGTAGCCGGACTTCATCGCGGTTACCGGGGAAGTGCGCAAGCTCGGCCGTGACCTCATCGCCCACGCCGAACGCCAGCCATACCGTGCCCACCGGCTTGTCCCGCGTACCACCGTCCGGGCCCGCCACGCCGCTGACTGCCACGGCAAACCGCGCCAGACTTTTTTCCTGTGCCCCTCGCACCATCGCTTCGACCACTTCCTGGCTGACGGCGCCAACTTTGGAAAACAGCTTTTCCGGTACGTTCAATTGCCGGGTCTTCTGTCGGTTGGAATAGGTAACATAGCCCGCCTCGAACCACGCCGAACTGCCCGGTATGCGCGTGATGGCTTCGGCAATACCGCCGCCGGTGCAGGACTCGGCGGTGGTGACATGGGCATTGAGCACCTGCAAACGGCGCCCCAGTTCAGCAGCCAGTTGAGTGATTTCCTTCACGGTCATCTCCAGGAATGGGCGGTGGTTCGCCTACCCTACAGCAGCCCATCGGTCATGCAAGTTGCAGAGTGCATCAAAAGACTAACGCGCGACGGCCCGCACATAGGCCTGGCAGGCACGCAAGGCGATCAGGGCGTTGTCGCCGTCGTCGGTGATGCGGATAATTCGCTGAGCATGCGCCGGGTCAAGTCGGGCTCGTGGGGCTGCATGAACCACGCCGCCGGGGGTGGCGCAGGCGGGCACAAGCGCGCCGCCGGCGGGATCGGTGGCGTCGAGAAGGACTGACAACCGCACATCAGCAGTGGCCAGGCGGTCGCGCAGAGCAGCTTGGTTACGTTGGGCATCGCTCAACTCCTGGGTGTGTTGTTGGTCACTGGCGTTGAGCTGTTGCTCCAGGGCCAGGCGTTTTTGTTGTTCTGCCTGTTGCTGTTCGAACGCGGCCTGGCGTTGCTGGCTGAGCGCCAGCGCATGGCCCGCCGCCTGCCGCTCAAGCTGCGCACCATAGCGCCAGGCCTGCACTTGCCACACCAGCGCAAGCAGCAGGCAAATGCCGACCCAGCGCAACCAGCCTAGGAAACGCATAGCACTGCCTTTGCCCGTTCCCACAATTGCACGCGATCCTGCAGGCCGTTCAGGCCGCCGTTGATACGCCGGGTAATCGTGGTGAACTGGTCCTTGTCGGCCAATTCGTTGAGGCCGTTGGTTTGCCAGAACCAGGCGGCGGATTCGCAGGCCCATTGGGGTTGTTCAAGCAACTGCGGTTGCTGCAGCAGGCGATCATCGCCAAACAGTGCCTGGCTGCACGCCAGGTAGTTGCGCCGTCCCGTGACCTGAATCAGCCCCCTGCCCCGGTACTTCTGCCCATCACCATCCGCCTCCGGGGTATTGCCCAAGCGGGCGGACAGGGTGCCGGTGTCGTACTTGCTGAGGTAGTGATCGCTGCCCAGCTCGCGCACGTAGCGCAATTCGGCGGATTCGTGGCCGATCTGGGCGAGGAAGGCGGCGATGCGTTTGGCACTGCTAATCTCATACCGAACGAAGGCTGCATTTAAAAGGGACAAAAAAATGCCCGCTCGAAGGCGGGCTCCAGGCATCACACCCAGAAGCTGGGCAAGTGTCATCAGCATTGGTTTTACTCTGAATAAGTGTCTACACCGACAAACCGCTGGCCTGGATCGTGCACCGATAGCCGTCTGCTCGTTTACCGCTGGCCGTCACCTTCTTGATTGACCAGCGCCCCTGCATGAAGCTTGGCCACGACTCGTCCAGCAGCAGCAAGCCTTCAGCGGCCAACGACGGATTACCGGGGCAAACCACATTGATCTGCAACCCTTCCCGTCCCACACGCCGCATTTCTCCCTGCGCCGCTGAGCGCGCTTCGTCCTCGCTCTGGTAGCGTTGCGTCACCACCTTGAACGGCGCGATGCCCACCTCTACGACATGCTTTTTGCCGGCCGCCGCATCCCACCAGGACGTTTGCGCGCCGTTGTATTTGGCACGGCTGGCTTCGGTGAAGCTGGCGCTGATGAAGGCCCGGTCACCCGGGCGATTGTCACGGGTAACCGACAACCGCACATCCGGCAACGCCTTGCCCGATAGTGACTTGATCTGGCCTTTACGCCCCAGTACATACAGCTCGTCGACAGGCTTGGCCACCGCATCGAAGCGTTTGGCCAGCCTGGTCAGAAAGGCCATGTCGCTTTCATTGGTCTGATCGATGTGCGCGATCTGCTCGCGCTCAAGTTCAGGCGCCACACGCGGCGAAAATCCGTAGCGGCTGGTCAATTGGCGAAACAGTGCGCCCAAGGTTATCGGCCCATGGCTGGCGGTACGGCGCTGCTTGAATTCGTGCTCATCAAACGGCGCTGCCGTGGCCACCAACGCCAAGCGCATCGGGAACAGCGACGGTGTTCGCTGAGTGATCTTGAATACGCCCTTATCCACCAAGCCGGACTCAAGGTACCCCACGCGCAAGCCGATTTTGCCGCCCAGCTCGGGCAACCCTTCAAGGCCCTCGATATCGAGGGTCAGCGTGAGCTGGTCGGATACAAAGCCCGCTGCGTCGACATGCTCCCATTCCAATAGCCGCTCGTTGAACAGCGCAGCATTGGCGCCATACAGCTCCACTACAGGTGTGAATCCAAGTGCCATGATCGCTCCTTAATCCCAGGCTGAAACCGGCCGGCTCGCAGCAGGTTGCGCATCCAATTCGGGCACCAGCACGCTGAGGCCTGCCGGCAATACCGCGCCCTTTTCCGCCAGCTCCGGATTCAAGCGCCACAGCGCTTCTTCTGCGGCATCATCACAACGCCCCAGCTCTCGGTAGAGCAGCAGGTTCACCGAGTCGCCAGCGATACTTCGAACCCTACGCATTGACGAACTCCTCCAATACCAGCGACCAACCGATCGCCATCGCCGTACCGTCGTCGATCACGCTGGTTTGTTTTTCGCTGATCGACTTGATGGTCCACAACCCCCAGTTACGCCCTAGGCCGTCCACCAACGGCAACGGTGCCCGCAGGTCTTGCAGGGCGCGCAACTCATCCAGACGCTGCATGCCCTTGGCACGCGCTGCCTTGCCACCAAAGGCCAGTGTTTCCAGATCCTGCCCCACTTGGCTGGACTTGGGTTTGCCAGCAATGATGCTCAGGCTGACCCAGCCACCACTGCTTCCACGATCCAGGGTGTCGTAGGCGAACCCGCGCGACAGCCCGAAAATAAACGTGCCCAACACCATCTGTTGTCGCATCACACAGCTCCATCGGTGAGTGCTGCGCCACGTCGCGTCGCCAGCAGGTTGTCCATCGACAGCGGGGTAAATTGCGCTTCGATCTGTTGCACCACGAGTGTCGCCAATTGCTGATAGCTAGCTTGTTCCGGCGCGTTGATAGTGATTTGCGGGGCAAAGTTGATTTGGCGGTTATCGGCTTGAGGGGTATTGAGGTGAGTGCTGACCTCCGTGGGAGACGGCAAGCGATCCTCAGAGCCCATCACTTTTTCAGCCAGCCAGGCGCCAACGTCGCTGCCGACGAACGTCCCGACGGCACCGCCGACCACCTTGCCGATGGCACCGCCGGCAACGCCGCCCATGACGCCACCCAGCAGCGTGCCGGCACCCGGCACAACCGAACCGATCACCGCCCCCGCCAGCGTACCGACAGCTCGGCCAATCGCCATGCCGGCGAACTCACCGGCAAAACCCCCGGCGACCCCGCCGCCTACCGAGCCCACGCTGGTGCCAACCGCTTCACCCAGATTCCCCGACAGCGCGCCCTTGGCGACATCGACTCCGGCGTTCGCCAGCACCAGCCCCAACGCAGCCCCCTTGGCGACTTTGCTGGCCTTCGTCGTTCTGCGCGACCGACCAGCGCCCGGCGCCGAACCCGGCGTACGATTGCCTGCGGGTGTTTCGTTACTCTGAGATTGCTGCGAACGAGCGGATGAGTCGATGGCGCCGCCTTCGCCAAGAATTTTCCCGGCGACCTTTTCAAAGACCTTGTCTTTCACGGCATCGAAAACGCCGGAAATCAACGGCCCCAGCGCAGCACCCGCCAGCGTGACGGCGGCGGTGGCCTGAGGCAGGGCTTCGGCCAACCAACTCACACCATTGACCAAACTGGTCATCGCCGTCAGCGAGGTATCCACAACGGGCGCCAGGGCGGTGTCGGAAGCGGTTTGCAAACGTGTAGTACTGGCCTCGTAGGCCTGTCGACGGGCCTGGGCGGAATCGGCGCGAACCGCTGCCGAGCGCAGGAGAGCGCCATGATCCCCCAGCGCCGATGTGGCGTAGCTGGATGTGTCGGCCACTTGCGAAAAGGCCAGCTTCACAGTGTCGATCATCGGCACCAGGCTCAGAATCGCCTGGTTACCGTCGAACAGTTGCGTCGCCAGCGCCGCCTGCCTTTCGGCCGGTTGCGCTTTGAGTGCCTCCAGCACGGTGACCAGGGTCTGCGCAGCATCCTGTTTCATTCCGCCGGACAACACGTCGGGGTCAAGCTTTAGCGCTGCCCAGGCGTCGCGCTGCCCAGGGGAAGCGCTGTCGCCTTTAGCCAGGGCAGCACTGATTTTTTCCAGCCCGAGGCCAGCAGCGCCTTTGCTATTACCGGCACTCAGCAACGCCGCCGACAGTGCCGCCGCCTGCGCGGGGCTCATGCCCGCATCCGTCGCGGCAGCACCCTGATGTCGCACGATGGCCGCGATATCCGCCGATTCGGCCTTGAGCGAGACAACATTGCCCAGCACCGTTGTCGCGTCGGCCAAGTCCAGGGTTTGTGCGCGGTCCAGATGCATTGACTCGCGCCAGCCGCCCATGAGTTCACCGGCGTGCTTGACATCGATTTTGAATGCCGTCGCCATGATCGCGGCGTCGCGGGCAAACTGCTGCAGGTCAGCCTGGCGCCCGGCCTGGTCGATATTGCCTGAAGCGTCAACTCGGTCGCTTCCGATACCCGACTTGGCGGCAACGTACTCGACCTTCGCAAGGTCAACGGCGCTTGCGCCACTGGCCGCCACCACAGGCTCCGACGCCATGGCGAGGTTGGCTTCACGCATTGACTTGCGCTCGCGTCCGACGAACTGCAACAGTTGGCCCAGGTCGCTCATCGCGGCATCCAGTGCCTGCGACGGTGTGCCTGTATTGGCCGTCGTGCTGGTAGTTGTATCGCTCGCTCCCGCCGGCTCGGCGTCGGCTTGCCGAGCGTCCATCACCTTGAGCAACGAGACGTTGAACAGCTCGAGCGTCTCCACAAGGCGGCTCTGGCCTTCGGCCAGATGATTGATCTGCAGGCTGGCATCGGCCAATGCCAATGCCAGGTTCGCAGCACTCCCCGGCCCAGCCTCAGCCGGACCCGTCAGCGTTTGCGCGAACGGGTTGAGGCTGGCCTGCCCCCCACCCTGTGCCAGTGAGCCTTGAGTCAGCCAGCCGTCCTTGACGATGGCCGACCCGCCCGCATAGTTACTGTCTGCCATCCCGCTCTACTCCTGTTTGAGCCCAAGGCGACTGATCGCGATGTCATAGCGGCGCATTGCTTTCCCGGCATTCCAATCGAGGATTTCCGCTTCGCTTACCGAGTAAACCAGCGGTACTACATCGAGGATCACTTCGATGTCGCGTTCCGAAAGAAGTCCGCCGGTTTGTTTAAAAAATCGTCAATGCGCCCCTGCAACTCTGTCCAGTCGGGCACGGTGAGTCCGGCGAGATCGGGAATCATCAGGCCGGCGCAATGCGCGGTGATGAACTCGGCACGTTCTTTATTGGTGGGCAGCTTTTTCATCACTTTGGTGGCGCGCAGGGCGGGCATTTCCAGGGTGACGTGGGTGAGCGTGCGGCCGCTGGCCTCAAGGGGCAGCAGCAGCGCGACCTGCTCGCAGGTCAACGATTCGCGTGGCGCATCGGCTTGATCGAGGAAGAACGATGCAGGCTGAGTCGACATCTCGTGTACGTATTGCGCGATGCTGACGTAGTCCGGGCGCTTGAGTTGGTCGAGCTCTTTTTCCGACAGGCCGGTGGCGAGCTTCGCCAGTTCGAAAAACTGGTCATCCTCATCGTCGCCGGCGCGTGCCAGGGCTTCTTTCTGTGGCGCGTAGAACAATGGTTTCAGTTGAATCTGCTCGATCACGACGCCGGTGTCGGCGGTGATCGGGGACAGCAGGATGTGTAACGGAGGCATCCAGGCCATGGGGCAATTCCTTGATGGGGTATGGAGGCGAGCTGACCCGCCCCCAGGGGGATTAAGGCATCAGCACGGCGCGGCGCGCGTCACCGAGGATGTCGACGCCGTTGAGCACGAACTTCTGGGTGCGCACATCGATGTCGATCACCGGAATACCGTTTTCCAGACGGCTGTAGGTGCGGCAGGACAGTTCCAGGGTGGTGACCGGCTTGGCGTTCATCGTCAGTGCGGTTTCGGCCAGAGACTTCAACTTGCCGCCGACGGTGTGGTAGGTGAAGTAGGTCTTGCCATCCTGGTCCTGGCCGGCTTCGCGCACGTTCAACAGGATGTCATCACCCTGCGTGACGCCAAGCGCCAGCAGAATTTCTGCACCAACCCCTTGCAACACCAGGGTTGCGCCCAGCACCTTGGCGCTTTTGGCCACCTCTTCGGCGATGAAGCGCCCGCCGGTCATCGGGTCCATTTCGAACTCGATCTTCGGCGGCGTAAAGGAATCGACCGTGGCCGACAACGGCAGGCCTTGAAGGGTGGCCGCAATGGCCTGTCTGACTCGGTTGGTAAACATTAGAGAACGTCCTCCAGGAACTGCTCGATGATTTCATCGCGGGCGTTGAGTTGATAAACCATGTGTTCGTTGGGCGCGTAACGGCCGTAGTCGATGACGATGAACCATGTGCCGTTCTTGTACTTCTCGACGCTGTTCAACTCCGGGTGCAGGTAGACGCTGCCGCCAGGGATGGTTTCGTCGGCAACCAGGGTTTGCAGCCAGTCGTTGATGCGCTTGACCTCCTGGTCCATGAAGGACTTGGTGAGATTCTTGGCCATGGCTTTCTGGCCGGCCTTGACCAGTTTGCGGCTGATGGCGTCTTCGAGGCCGACGTAGCTGATGAACTTGCCGGTGATGGAACGGTTACCCAGCAGAGAGAAACCGCCGAGCACCGTGCGGGCGTAGTAGCTCACGCCGTAACGGTTGAGCAGGTCGCCTTCGGTGGAGGTGTCGAGGATGTTGTACTCGACGACGCGGGAAACGTCTTCGGCGAAGGTCACCTGATTACCAGGGCTTTCCCATTGCTTGACCTTGGCAAGCGCGGCGATGGCCAACGAGGACGGCGACAGGAACACGTTCTTTTTTGCGGCCTTGGAATACACCGACGGCATGTTGTGCACCAACAGGCAACGGTCGAAGCCGAGGTCGGCGCCGCCCAGTTCGCCGCTGTAAGTCACTTGATCGGCGACCGAAGCGTCCTTGCCATCCAGCACCACACGGGCCTTGATGCGCTTGCCGAAGGAGGCGAACTCACCGGCCACAGCCTTGGTGCCGGTAAAGCCCGGGGCGCCGATGATGGTCAGGTCTTCAGGCACGCTGCCCAGGGCAGCCAGGCCGAGTTTACGGCCGGTGACAGGGTCGTTGCCGCCGATCACATTGTTGACCGTGTCGGCCGGCGTGGCGCCTTCTTCGACGATGACCACATAGACCGGCACCTTCACCACTTTGAGGATCTGGTACACCGCTTGGAACAGCGTGCCCGACTCAGTACCGGTAGGGTCCAGCAGCGCCTGGGTGGTAAAGCTGTTGATGCGGAACGGAGCGTTTTTCGGGATCGATGCATGGGCGTTGGGGGCGGTGCCCACCAAGCCGATGACGTTATCACCCAGGCCACCCATGGCCTCGGGGATTCGGTGGCATTCACGGTGATGCCGTTGTGCTCGAAGTTCAAAACCTCAGCCATGATTAGTCAGCCTTCTTGGGGGTGGAATTGAGGACGCTGGTCAGTTCCAGGCGGCCGGCGGTGCGCAGGGCGGATGCTTCGACGTCCAGCAATTCAAGCTCCTCGCCAGCGGTGGACCAGTGGCCGTTACCGATGGGGAAAGGGATGAGGACGGTGTAGGTTTGGCGGGTGGGCATGGGTAGGATTCTCCGGGTGAGAAACGCCAAAGCCCCTGCGGGGAGGGGCTTTGTGAGGACGAAAAAAAACCGCTTTCGCGGTGGGGGGTTATTTCAGGAACGTGGGCAGCACGGGCCACTCCAGCGCCGATGGTTCAGCTGCCTGTTCAGGAATATCACGTAATGCTGTGCGATAGGCCGCCACTTCAGTTCGTTGCACATCGGAAGCGGGATAATCGGGCAGTTGAGTGAAATCGGTAGCCCTTAGCAACTGATCCCGACGCGCACGAATGGCAGCCCATTCAATTTCAGGTGTCGGCGTAGCAATCTTAAATGTTGGATTTTCGACGTTAGATAGTTCAGACATTTCCATTTCTCCTTAACTAAAAATCACAGTGTCGGCCAACGAAACTTTGGTTTTAAGGTCACCGAGATTAAATAGACGACCATTGCCGACACGCATGGTGTCTACACGGATAGTGGTGTAATAAATATTTGGAATCAAAATCCGCATAACAATATTGCCATTTGCGTCTACGTAAACAGCTGGAGTCATATTTCCGAACGTGGACACATTGTGCAGCGTCCGATTCGGCTGATAGCAATAACCAACGAGTGTTTCGTCGATAATCTTTGCCGTACCGTAGCTATACCCCTTGATGTTGAACCAAAACATCTCAGAATTGACATTGATATTCAGAGGGATCTGAAAATGCATATAAACGTTGGCACTGGCTCCCAAGTCGGCTGGCTTAAAATCACCTATAGCCAAAGCCTCGTATACGCCACCGGTACCATAGACGTGTCCTTGGAAAATAGTGCTGCGGATGGTGCCCGGATAATTTGGATCGCCTTCGACATCTTTTAGACTGCGCCACTCATTGAACTGCGCCAGCGCACCTGCCATCGTCGCATTGATACTTCCAATTTTCCCATTAACCGCAGCGGTCAAATTATTCGCAGCTGTCACCAGCGATGTAATAGTCGATTCTAAACTCACGTGTAACTCCTTAATTTGTTAATGCCCTAACGGCTCGCTTCCAGCGTTATCACACGAAACAACAACTCGGTTTGACGCGCCATATTGTCAATATTCGCAGTAGCAAGTACCGCAATATCCTCCGCCAACAAAATATTGAGATTATCTCCCCCCACCACAATCGTCACGCTGTCCGCCGGCAACGGCGAAATATCCAGCGTGAACTTCTGCAGTACCCGCGCCGCCGCCGCTTTATACGTCAGCAACTTCCCTGCCACGGAATACACCGCCAGCAAGGTTCCACTGGCGAGGTAAAAACCGAACTCGCCAATCTCATACTCACCGTCGCCGTCAAACAGCGCGGCCATCCTGAGTTGGCGCTCGCCCAGGTCTTCGTAATCCACGATGGCGACCCGTTGGCGCTCATCACGCAAGGCCACTTCTGTGCCGTCTGGGGTGTACCGGCCGGTACCGGCGCCGATGTGGGTGATCTCGGCTTTGAGGCCCTGGTTCTTTGCCTGCAGCACTTCATCCAAACCCTTGGAGGTGAAGCGCACCAGGCGCGTGATTTCATCTGTCATGGCTGCGCCCTGAGGTCGTAGTCGTTAATGGTGTAGTGCCGGGCAACGCCGACACTGTTAAGTCGAGCAACCAACGCCAACTCCGGCAGCGCGCCGTTTAAACACAGCTCGCCGTCGCTTAGCGGGGCATGAAGGACCTGCGTCAACGCAAGCCGACCTTCGGTTTCGTGAACAACCGTAATCGTCGCCTGATCCCGCTCGCTTTTGGCTGCGTTGATGCGGCGGATGAGCCGGTTGTGGTCGCCACTGGACCAACTGCGCCCAATGATCGCCTGCACGTCGAAGGTATAGGGCGTACCGATTGGCCGCTGCTGATACCAGGCGCTGATGTTGGGGGTGAATCCCAATGATTCCACGGCATAGCTCAGCGCCTTGGGTGTGCCGGCCTGGCGCTGGATCTGCCAGGACAAGGCCACGGTCAGGCGCTTTTCCGATTCGCTGGCGTCGGCATCCCATTCGCTGACGCCGCGGTCGGCGGCCAGGTAAGGCAGAAATTCGCTGGGGGTTTGCAGTGGGTTCATCAACGCAGGAAACGGCGGCGCGACTCGCTCGAGCAACTGGCCGAAGCCCAAGTCCAGGGCCTTTTCCAGCGGTGAACTGTTGGCCGGCAACAAACTCGCGTCAGGTTCACTCATAGCGTACGCACCTCCACCTCGACACCCGTGCAATACGGGGCCTGGAACGCGCTGCTGACAATCGGCGCCAGCGGTTCAAGGATTTGCAGTTGCGCCGCCCCTGCACTGTGAATGGCGTAGTCGATCCAGCTGGGGTCGACGCGCCCTTCCAGGCGATGACAGGAGTCCGCGTAAGTCTGCAGCAGTTGCTGCGCCGCCACTTGGGTCAGGCCCGAGTCCGGGCCGGCGTTGATCTTGGCGATGACGCGAATTTTGTAGGGTTGAATTTGTGCGCCCTGGACGGTGACGAGATCGGTTTCCGGCCGTACATCCGGCCGTGCGAAATGTCGGCGTACACCGTCAAGCAAATCGGCAGATGGGGTACCGTCGCCCTCACGAGACAACACGGTGACCATCACCTCGCCGGGCGCGGTGCGGCGGCCATTGCCGTCCTTGACCTGTGCCGCATAGCCGTCCGGGTCGAAGGTGTAGTTGACGGTCACCACGCCCGGCGAGGCGCTCTGTACCTTGACCGTGGGTCGCTCGCCAAGGGTGAACACTTCGCGGCGATACTGCATCCGCGAGCCGGCAGCCGGAGCGTGGGGCGCAAGGTAGTAGCGCAAGCGCGCATCGTCGTCGCTTTCCAGGGTCGGCGGCACGGGCGGGAAGGCCGCCGGATCACCGGGATCGAGTACCTGGCGTTCAAGGCCCATGTCCGCCAAGCGCGCATCCAGATTACTGCCGGTGGCCCACCACGCCAGCATCTGCTTGATGCGTGCATTGTATTTGCGCTCATGGGTTTGCAGGCGCACGCAAAAGGCCTCGAGCGCCAACGTCAGCAGTTCACTTTCGTTGTCGAGGCTGACCTTGAGTTTGGCCGCGCTTTGCGGTGCACGGGTGGCAACGTAATCGACCACGAACGCCTTGAATTCGGCGAGCAGCGGCTCGAACTCATCGACTGCAATAATCGCCGGCTCGGCCAGTTGGTTCTGGCCAGGGATCAGCATGCTCATGTCACGACCTCGAAGGATTGTTGGCGGTTTTTCCAGGTGCCGGCAAAGCGCAGCAGCAGCCCGGCGCCCTGGCGAGTGGCGACGATGACCTCGGGCTGGAAATCGCCGATGCCGTTCTGCGCGTTGTAAAACGCTTGGGCGGCGTGGCTTTGAGCGAGCAGCAGCAGGTCATCGCCAAGGTTCTGCCCGAGCAGTTGCGGGATCAGCGAGCCATACAGCGGACGCTTCTGCCGCGTGCCGACGGGTGTGGTCAGCGCTCGGGTGGCGCGCTGCACAAATTGCAGCCAGTCATCGACGGCTGCCCCGGTGTTGCGATCGATGCCGATCATGGAATGTCCTTATCAGGGGCTGATGACTCGACCTTGGTGGTCTATCACCGGGCCGCTGAAGTGAGCGCCGCCGGCATCCAGCAGCAGTGCGGTGCCGCCGATTTGCAGGGTGATGCCCTGCGGGCTGAGGGTCAGGCTGGCGGCGCCGACCTTGACGTCGACCTGTTCGCGGGAAGCGCTGAACGTCGTCGGCCCGTTGACCCAGTTGAACGTATGACTGGCGTCGTCGTAGTCGCTCTGTGTGCCGTCCTGATGGCGCCGCCGGGTCAAGGACGGCACAGTGGAAACAGGCGGAAAGCGACTACTGTTGAGGCCGAACAGCGCCACAGACTGTGAGCCCCCTTCCCCACCGCCGTAGTTGAGCAGCAGGCATTGCTCGCCCACGGATGGAATACGGGTTTCGGTTTGCGCACCGGCGCTGGGGTTGAAAAAGCGGATGGCCGGCGTAAGCAACTCGCCGTGGCTGACCCTGCAGGTATTGCTGGCGGCATCGACCTGTTGGCAAACGCCAATGCGGCAGAAGCTTTCAGCGCGTCGGTAGAGGTCTTCGAGTTGCGCCTCCATCTCCGCCAGGCGCTCGACAATCGGCCCCAGTTGCATGCGTAACAGCGTGTCGAACATGGGCTACTCCGCCAAGGGTTTGTATTGATCGGGGTCATCGATATCCAGGACGTCCCAGGTAGAGGCAAACAGCGGTTGGCCTGTAGGATCATCGAGCAACACGGGTCCGAGGTAGAGGGTTTGAGTGAAGGACACTGTCCAGGTGTCGTAGTCCGTTGCTGCGGTCGTACGCCCAGAGGGAGCGGCGACGATATTCATTGGCAAATCGCACTGGGACTGGGGCAGGCTCCAACGGTTGTCCAGCACCAAGTCCATCAACTGGCTGGCCAGGTCGCAGGCATCGAACGGCAATGCGCCGGGGGCAACCATGACGGTGAGCGAAATGGCCAGGGCATGGGCCTTGCGGCCTTCGCGAGAGCGGATGCCAGGACCATTGCCTTCAACGGTGACCATCACACCGATTTTTTCTGCGTCGCTCTGGAAGTCCTGGTGGCTGCCGACCCTGAGGTCGGGGAAGGCTGCATGCAGCGCCACGCCGATAGCCTGGGGGAGTTGGGATGGCTTTTCGATAAGGGTCATTTGAGTAGCGTCCTTGCGGTTACTGCGGGTCCTGACGGGAACCTTCATTGATCCCGATGCGCTTGGCCGCCCAGCGTTCATAAAGGCCGATGGCCACGTCGGCACCGGCCATGGCGGTCAGGCAACCAATGGCGCCGGCGGTCCAGATCGACATCCCGGCGGCGTAGCACAGCATCAGGGCCGAAACCCCGCAGACCATGCACGCCCCGGACCGGAGCGCCAGGCGCCGAATCAGCGACCAGCCGCGGGCGCCCTCCTTGTCGGCGCGCCACATTTCGCCGGACACCCCGCCGATCAACGCCAATATAATCACCAGCCAGATAGGCATTTCCGCTAACGCTTGTTGTTCGTTTGTCATGTCACGCCTCCTGGCTGAGCACTGAATAGTCCGTTTTTCAATTACACATACTTCGATAGGTAGGCATTCCAAAAAGCCCGGTTGCCCAGGCTTTTCAGTAATGCTGTCTGCGGACTTTCGGCGCTACTGGCGCGGTACGGTCCTTTCCTCAATGTTTTTCCGACCACGATCCCTGTCTGCCGGATAACTGCTTCTGGTGCTTTACGCTGCACACCCGGGTCAGTTGCCAACCCTCTGAACCGTTAAGGCCGGTTCATCGCTGCCTGTTTTTGAAGCGCTACCACTAAAGAGCGTCGGCATCCTTGCCGGTGTCGCCTGGCATCCTTGCCATCGCTTCGATGGCGTCCTTGCCGGTGTTGCGTGCCTTCCTTGTCTTCCTTGGCAGCATCCTTGCCGCCTCCACCAGGCCTTGTTGGCTGGCTTGAGATGAAGAATATGCATGTATGCATATACAGTCAATGCACAAATGCATTTATTTTTGCTTGGTTCATGCGCTCGTGCATCAAGAGCCCGTGGGCAAAGGGTTTGCCGGTTTTCCCCAGGCGAAAAAAAACCCGCTCGTTGGCGGGCTTTGTCTTACGTAAGTAGGTCAGCGGGCATACATGCCCCACCAGAACACATGGCCGAGGATGCTGATCTGCTCATCCTGGATATCTTGGAAGCTGTAGTCCTCGTCCGGATGCTCGTCACGATTGAAACTGCGCAGACGAATCCCGGACGGCAGGCGGTAGAGCTGTTTCACCCGCAGCTGGCCATTATGATTGATGGCGTACAGGTCACCATCGACAATATCGCCAATCCCGCTCTTGCCGGCATTCACCCCCACCGTCGCGCCATCGCGAAGCACCGGCAACATGCTGTTGCCACGTACCGTCACGCATTTGGCCTGGTCGAACTGCACGCCGTTATGCCGCAGGCTGCGCTTTCCAAAGCGCAGGCTGGCCTTCTCGCTTTCCTCGATGACGAATCTTCCTGATCCAGCAGCCAATTCAACCTCACGCAGAAAGGGGATCGACACCTCGTCATCATTAACGGGGGTGTCGTCGTCCCACAGGCTTATGTCCTTGAGTTCCGAATGCATCGGGTCGCGCCCGTCATCACGCAAGGTACCTACCGCTGCGCGTCCGCGCAGGTGGTCGGTGCTGACGCGGAAGTATTCGGCGATGCGTGAGATGTGTTTGTCCGACGGATCAACGATCTTGCCGCTGAGGATCCGGGACAGGGTGGATTGAGGCACGCCAGTGCGCCGATGAAGCTCCGTGGGGGAGATTCGGTCGCGATCCAGCAGCTCTTTCAAGACGATAGAAACGTTGCGTTTTTGCA
The DNA here is from genome assembly GCF_003852275.1 of Pseudomonas sp. R4-39-08. Classification (NCBI taxonomy): domain Bacteria; kingdom Pseudomonadati; phylum Pseudomonadota; class Gammaproteobacteria; order Pseudomonadales; family Pseudomonadaceae; genus Pseudomonas; species Pseudomonas sp. R4-39-08. Next base: position 1,278,627 of record NZ_CP027733.1, on the reverse strand, counting down.
TAACCGGAATAGTGACGAGAGTTTTTGCGAATGGCAAATGCTAATTTGCATATTTATGCATTAAACAAGCTGACTAGGCGAATCTGAAACAAAATACTGTATATACGAACAGTCAAACAGCCTCTATCATTCCGTGCGACTTCATATACTCGCACGCGACCGGATGTAAAAGGGCGCAGATTGACAGCCGCCCTTGCTTATCGACAATTCAGGGCCTATGTATAAACTCTGTAACAACCTAGCCAGCAACGACGGAGGTGCTCATGGCTTATTCAGCTCTAGCTGTCGCTAACGCCTTCATTGAACGCGCGAAGGAAGGCAAGCTTTCAGGCCTGACGCCGATGAAGCTGCAAAAGCTCCTGTTCTATACCCAGTCCTGGCATCTGCGCGAGCGGGATCAACCGCTTATGGATGACCACTTTGCCCGCTGGCAATATGGCCCGGTCATTCCCTCGCTTTACCATGAGTTGAAATCCTACGGCAGCCGTCCCGTGACTTCGCTGCTCAGCAATTTGAAGCCCGACGACGAAGACATTGTCTTTGTTACACCGAGGGTTCCTGAGAGCGATACCTACACCCATCGTTTGATTGACCGGATCATTAACAAATACGGCAAATGGTCCGGCACTCAACTGTCCAACCTTTCCCACGAGGACGGCACAGCCTGGGCCCTCAAGGGCGCCGACGGTTCCGCCATTGACTGGGAAGACATGGCAGCACTCATTCACCCAAAGAGCCGCATCCGTGAGTGAAGAACTCGACAACCTGGAACTCACCCTGCCCCCCATGGCAGGGCCTGACCAGGACTCCCAAGCCGGTGGCGAGCAAGCCATAGGCACCGACGATGAAAGAAACCAGAATCTGAAAGACCAGAAGGCCGAAAGGCAGCTGCGCAAGAAATATGCGGGGCGCGCCTTTTGGTTTGCTGCCTGCGGCGTGATCTTCTGGGCGGTCCTCCTCGTGTGGAATGGCTGGTCGACGTATTACTCCGGTAAAGCGCCGTTCTCGGATAACGTGTTAATGGCCATCACCACCGCAACTTCGATCAATCTGTTTGCGGCTTTCCTGGGTGTTATCAGAGGTTTGTTTCCTGCCAGCGGTCGCAGGGCAAAGTAAAGCCTCTACAGACGGCACTTCGTGCACCTTTAATGCATAGCCGCTTTTCTTCCCGCGTATTACCGGGCCTTTTGCAAACTGCGAACCCCCGACCTCGCGTGTTAACCTTGCCGCCATCGCAAAAAATGCTGGGCCAAGCGCGCCCTTTGCCCCATCACTTTCAACGAATTTGCCTATTACCCAATGAGTAAAAACGCCTCCGATCTATCCTCCCACACCCCAATGATGCAGCAGTACTGGCGCCTGAAGAACCAGCACCCTGATCAGTTGATGTTCTATCGCATGGGCGACTTCTACGAGATCTTCTATGAGGATGCGAAGAAGGCCGCCAAGTTGCTGGACATCACCCTGACCGCTCGTGGGCAATCGGCGGGACAGTCGATTCCGATGTGTGGGATTCCTTACCATTCGTTGGAAGGTTACTTGGTCAAGCTGGTGAAGCTGGGCGAGTCGGTGGTGATCTGTGAGCAGATCGGCGATCCGGCGACCAGCAAGGGGCCGGTGGAACGCCAGGTGGTGCGCATTATTACGCCGGGGACGGTGAGTGATGAGGCGCTGCTGGATGAGCGGCGCGATAACTTGATCGCGGCTGTCCTGGGTGATGAGCGTTTGTTCGGCCTGTCGGTACTGGATATCACCAGCGGCAATTTCAGCGTGCTGGAGATCAAGGGCTGGGAGAACCTGCTGGCGGAACTGGAGCGTATCAACCCGGTGGAGTTGTTGATTCCGGACGATTGGCCCAAGGACCTGCCGGCGGAGAAGCGCCGTGGGACCAAGCGGCGCGCACCGTGGGATTTCGAGCGAGATTCGGCGCTTAAAAGCCTGTGTCAGCAATTCTCCGTGCAGGACCTCAAAGGCTTCGGTTGCGAAACCTTGACCATGGCCATCGGCGCCGCCGGCTGCCTGCTCAGCTACGCCAAGGAAACCCAGCGCACGGCCCTGCCGCACTTGCGCAGCCTGCGCCATGAGCGTCTGGACGATACCGTGGTACTCGATGGCGCCAGCCGTCGCAACCTGGAACTGGATACCAACTTGTCGGGTGGGCGTGACAATACGCTGCAATCGGTAGTCGACCGCTGCCAGACCGCCATGGGCAGCCGCTTGCTGACCCGCTGGCTGAACCGTCCGTTGCGAGATTTAAGCGTGCTGCAAGCGCGTCAGTCTTCCATTACCTGCCTGCTGGACGGCTATCGTTTTGAAAAGCTGCAGCCGCAACTCAAAGAGATTGGCGATATAGAGCGCATCCTGGCGCGAATCGGCCTACGCAACGCGCGTCCACGTGACCTGGCGCGCCTGCGTGATGCCCTCGGTGCCCTGCCGCAATTGCAGGCGGCGATGACCGAGTTGGACACTGCGCACCTGCAGCAGTTGGCCGTCACCGCCGGCACTTATCCGGATCTCGCGGCCCTGCTGGAAAAGGCCATTATCGATAACCCGCCGGCGATCATCCGTGATGGCGGCGTTCTGAAGACGGGTTACGACAGTGAACTGGATGAGCTGCAGTCGCTGAGCGAAAACGCCGGGCAGTTCCTGATCGACCTGGAGGCGCGCGAAAAAGCCCGCACCGGGCTGGCCAATCTGAAGGTCGGTTACAACCGGGTGCACGGCTATTTTATCGAGTTGCCGAGCAAGCAGGCCGAGTCGGCGCCTATCGATTATCAACGTCGCCAGACCCTCAAAGGCGCCGAGCGGTTTATCACTCCAGAGCTTAAAGCCTTCGAAGACAAGGCGCTGTCGGCCAAAAGCCGCGCCCTGGCGCGGGAAAAAATGCTCTATGAAGCCTTGCTTGAAGACTTGATCAGCCGCCTGGCACCGCTACAAGACACCGCAGCCGCCCTGGCGGAGCTGGATGTGCTGAGCAACCTCGCGGAGCGTGCGCTGAACCTGGATTTGAACTGCCCACGGTTTGTCAGCGAACCGTGCATGCGTATCGTACAAGGGCGCCATCCGGTGGTAGAGCAGGTGCTGACCACGCCGTTCGTCGCCAACGACCTGTCGCTGGACGACGACACCCGCATGCTGGTGATTACCGGTCCGAACATGGGCGGTAAATCCACCTACATGCGCCAGACCGCATTGATCGTGCTGCTGGCCCACATCGGTAGCTTCGTGCCGGCGGCCAGTTGCGAGCTGTCCCTGGTGGACCGGATTTTTACCCGGATCGGTTCCAGTGATGACCTGGCCGGCGGGCGCTCGACGTTCATGGTGGAAATGAGCGAAACCGCCAATATTCTGCATAACGCCACCGAGCGTAGCCTAGTGCTGATGGACGAAGTCGGGCGCGGCACCAGCACGTTCGACGGCCTGTCGCTGGCATGGGCGGCGGCCGAACGCCTGGCTCATTTGCGCGCATATACGTTGTTTGCTACCCACTACTTCGAACTGACCGTGTTACCGGAAAGCGAGCCGCTGGTAGCCAACGTGCACCTCAATGCCACCGAGCACAACGAGCGCATCGTGTTCCTGCACCATGTGCTGCCGGGCCCGGCGAGCCAGAGTTATGGCTTGGCGGTCGCACAATTGGCCGGTGTGCCAAATGATGTGATCACCCGCGCCCGCGAGCACCTCAGCCGCCTCGAAACCATGGCCCTGCCCCATGAAACGGTCGTCGCCAGCCCAGCCAAGGCCAGCAAGAAATCCGCCGTGCCGCATCAGAGCGATATGTTCGCCAGCCTGCCCCATCCGGTACTCGATGAGTTGGCTAAGCTCGACGTGGATGACTTGACCCCACGCAAAGCGCTCGAAATGTTATATGCACTGAAGACTCGGATATAACGCTGACGCTTGCAAGCTGGTAGACTCTCGCGCGGTTTGGGATGCTGCGGGCTATGAGCCTGGCCTGCAGACTATCGCTCCCGAACCTCGCGAGCCCTGCCACACAGGGTTTCGCTGCCGCCGCCTGAGGAGAAAATTAGAAATGACCTTCGTCGTCACCGACAACTGCATCAAGTGCAAGTACACCGACTGCGTAGAAGTGTGTCCGGTGGACTGCTTCTACGAAGGCCCGAATTTCCTGGTCATCCACCCGGACGAGTGCATTGACTGCGCCCTGTGTGAACCAGAATGCCCGGCCGTTGCGATTTTCTCCGAGGACGAAGTCCCGGCAGAGATGCAGGAATTCATTCAGTTGAACGTCGAGCTGGCAGAGATTTGGCCGAACATCACTGAACGCAAAGATCCGATGCCCGATGCAGCGGAGTGGGACGGCAAAAAAGGTAAGATTGCACAGCTCGAACGCTGATAGCGTCACCGTCCCAAAAGGCCCCTTGCGGGCCTTTTTGCGTTTCTACGTAGCCGGTTTCACTTTTCTACAGGCGAAAAAAGGGGCGGTATGACCCGCCCACATTTTTTCCTTAGTCCCTGTATTCCTTTTCATCGTCCTGATGAATCGCATCCTGCGACATTCCTTCAAACCATCATTCCTTGATGGCCGTGCCAATCCGTGGACACAGGGCTGATGTTAGAGAATCCCAAAATAAGTTCAACGGGATCCAACTGGGCGACTGCAGGGCGCGGGCGTTTACACAGAGATGAATAACTCTTTTATTTCAATCAGTTAGAAACATCGCTCACGGATTCGAGACGCTCACACCCTGTAAAAAAACCGAATACCTACAAAAAAGTAAGCGAATGCTTACACAGGTTACTGCGGAAAAAGCGTAACGAGCCTGACAGGTCACGTTCCTACGCAAGGTTCAGTCGTCGCTGACCGTGATCGTCGGCATCGCAGGGGCAATCGCTTCCTGCAGCACTATTCTCGCGCCCACATGGCGGGCCAACTCCTGGTAGACCATAGCAATCTGACCATCGGGCTCGGCAGCCACAGTGGGCTTGCCGCCGTCGGCCTGTTCACGAATGGCCATCGACAGCGGCAACGAGGCCAGCAGTTCGACGCCATATTGAGTCGCCAGCTTCTCGCCACCACCCTCACCGAACAGGTGCTCGGCATGGCCGCAGTTGGAGCAGATGTGAACGGCCATGTTTTCCACCACACCCAGCACCGGGATGTTGACCTTGCGGAACATTTCCACGCCTTTCTTCGCGTCCAACAATGCCAGGTCCTGAGGCGTGGTGACGATCACCGAGCCGGCCACCGGGACTTTCTGCGCCAGGGTCAGCTGGATATCGCCAGTACCGGGCGGCATGTCGATCACCAGGTAGTCCAAATCGCCCCAGGCGGTCTGGGTGACCAATTGCAGCAACGCACCGGAGACCATCGGCCCGCGCCAGACCATCGGCGTGTTGTCATCGGTCAGAAAAGCCATGGACATGACCTCCACGCCCAGGGACTCGATCGGCACAAACCACTTCTGGTCCTTGACCTTCGGCCGTGTACCTTCGGCGATGCCGAACATCACACCCTGGCTCGGACCATAGATATCGGCGTCGAGGATGCCCACGCGCGCGCCTTCACGGGCCAGGGCCAAGGCCAGGTTGGCGGCGGTGGTGGATTTGCCCACACCGCCCTTGCCCGACGCCACGGCGATCACATTCTTGACGTTGGCCAGGCCAGGGATCTGCGCCTGGGCCTTGTGCGGCGCGATCACGCACTGGATATCGACCTTGGCCGAGCGCACGCCATCGAGGCCTTCGATGGCTATTTGCAACATCTGCGCCCATCCGCTTTTGAACAGGCCAGCGGCATAGCCCAGTTCCAACCGGACCGATACCTGGTCACCCTGGACCTCGATAGCCCGTACACAGCCGGCACTGACCGGGTCCTGGTTCAAATAGGGGTCGGTGTACTGGCGAAGAACGGCTTCCACCGCTGCGCGATTGACGGCGCTCATGGGCAACTCCCGAAAAAAGACTGACTGAAACAGGCGGCTATCCTAACCGTTCCAGACCGCCAGCGGCATGCTTTCGCAGGGATGGAAAATTCTGAAACAGCACCACGGGGTGAAATAAATTTCCCGGCGCTTTATAGTGGCCGACCTCCGTTTCATCAAGTAGCCGAGCCCCATGTCCGAGCCACGCAAGATCCTCGTCACCAGCGCCCTGCCCTATGCCAATGGTTCCATCCATCTTGGCCATATGCTTGAGTACATCCAGACCGATATGTGGGTGCGCTTCCAGAAGCATCGCGGCAATCAATGCATTTATGTCTGCGCGGACGACGCCCACGGTTCGGCCATCATGTTGCGCGCCGAAAAGGAAGGCATCACCCCGGAACAACTGATCGCCAATGTGCAGGCTGAACACAGCGCCGACTTTGCCGAGTTCCTGGTGGATTTCGACAACTTCCATTCGACCCACTCCGACGAAAATCGTGAGCTTTCGAGCCAGATCTACCTGCGATTGAAGGAAGCCGGGCACATCGACCAGCGGTCGGTCACCCAGTACTTCGATCCGGAAAAGAAAATGTTCCTGGCCGACCGCTTCATCAAGGGCACCTGCCCGAAATGCGGCACCGCAGACCAGTACGGCGACAACTGCGAAAAATGCGGCGCGACTTATGCCCCGACTGATTTGAAGGATCCGAAGTCGGCCATCTCCGGCGCCACCCCGGTGCTCAAGGATTCCCAGCACTTCTTCTTCAAACTTCCGGATTTCCAGCAGATGCTGCAAACCTGGACGCGCAGCGGCACCCTGCAGGACGCCGTGGCCAACAAGCTCGCCGAATGGCTCGACAGCGGCTTGCAGCAGTGGGACATCTCCCGCGATGCGCCGTACTTCGGCTTTGAAATCCCGGGCGAGCCGGGCAAGTACTTCTACGTGTGGCTGGATGCGCCGATCGGCTACATGGCCAGCTTCAAGAACCTCTGCGACCGCACGCCAGAGCTGGACTTCGATGCGTTCTGGGGCAAAGACTCCACCGCTGAGCTGTACCACTTCATCGGCAAGGACATCGTCAACTTCCACGCGTTGTTCTGGCCGGCGATGCTCGAAGGTTCGGGCTTCCGCAAGCCGACCGGCATTGCCGTGCACGGCTACCTGACGGTGAACGGGCAGAAGATGTCCAAGTCCCGTGGCACCTTTATCAAGGCGCGCACCTACCTGGACCACCTGTCGCCGGAGTATCTGCGTTACTACTATGCATCCAAGCTGGGCCGTGGCGTCGACGACCTCGACCTGAACCTGGAAGACTTCGTCCAGAAGGTCAACTCGGATCTGGTCGGCAAGGTCGTCAATATCGCCAGCCGTTGTGCCGGGTTCATCCACAAGGGAAATGCGGGGGTACTGGTCGCTGAAAATGCCGCTCCGGAACTGACCGATGCGTTCCTGGCCGCCGCGCCGAGCATCGCCGACGCCTATGAAGCCCGTGACTTCGCTCGTGCAATGCGCGAAATCATGGGCCTGGCTGACCGTGCCAATGCCTGGATTGCAGACAAGGCACCCTGGTCGCTGAACAAGCAGGAAGGCAAAGAGGCCGAAGTTCAGGCGATCTGCGCCACCGGCATCAACCTGTTCCGTCAGTTGGTGATCTTCCTCAAGCCGGTGCTGCCGCTGCTGGCCGCCGACGCAGAAGCGTTCCTCAACGTCGCGCCACTGACCTGGAATGACCACGCCACGCTGCTCAGCAACCACCAGTTGAACGCGTTCAAGCCCCTGATGACCCGCATAGACCCGGTGAAAGTCCAGGCCATGACCGACGCTTCGAAAGAAGACCTGGTCGCCAGCCAGACAGATACCGGCTCGACTGCGCCCGCAGGTAACGGCGAGCTGGCCAAGGACCCTATTTCCGATGAAATCGAGTTCGACACCTTTGCCGCCGTGGACCTGCGCGTTGCACTGATCGTCAAGGCCGAAGCCGTGGAAGGTGCCGACAAGCTGCTGCGCCTGACCCTGGATTTGGGCGGCGAGCGACGCAATGTGTTCTCCGGTATCAAGAGCGCTTACCCTGACCCGTCCAAGCTCGATGGTCGCCTGACCATGATGGTCGCCAACCTCAAGCCACGAAAAATGAAGTTTGGCATGTCTGAAGGCATGGTGATGGCGGCTGGCCCTGGCGGCGAAGAAATCTACCTGCTGAGCCCGGACAGCGGCGCCAAGCCGGGTCAACGCATCAAGTAAACCCTGCAAGATGCCCTGGCGCTTCGGCGCCGGGGCTTTTCAGCCTGCCTGCACCGGTGGGCCTGGCGTCAACGCTATGATCAAAGCATGAACCTCATTCAACGTATCGACGCGCTGCTACCGCAGACTCAATGCGGCAAGTGCGGGCACCCGGGCTGCAAGCCTTACGCCGAAGGCATCGCCAACGGCGAGGCAATCAACAAGTGCCCACCCGGAGGCCAGGAAACCATCGCCGGGCTCGCGCAATTGCTGCGTGTGCCAGTGCTGGCCCTGGATACCAGCCGTGGAGACGCGCCGGCGCAGATCGCCTATATCCGTGAGGCCGAATGCATCGGTTGCACCAAATGCATCCAGGCTTGCCCGGTGGACGCCATCGTGGGCGCCGCCAAGTTGATGCATACGGTAATTATCGACGAGTGCACCGGTTGCGACCTGTGTGTAGCGCCCTGCCCTGTCGACTGCATCGAGCTGCGCCCACTCGCTGACGTCTTGCCTATCGTGGGCGGCCTGGCGGGCAGCGATCACGAACGGCACGAACGTGGCCTCAAACGCGACCGCGCTCGGCGGCGTTTCGAACAGCGCAACGCGCGCCTGCAACGTGAGGAAGCCTGCAAGCTCGCCGAGCGCCTGGCGCGGGCCAAACGCACGGCCCCCGTGGCAGCGGCGCAAGCTGATCCCCACCAGGCCGTTCAGGATGCCGCGATCAAGCAAGCCAAAATCAATCTCGCCATGAGCCGTGCTCAACTGCACAAGTCCCTGAAGGCGTTTGGGCATCCGCCGACTTATGAGCAGCAGTCGCAATTGATTGTCCTGCAAAGGCAGTTCGAAGCCTCCGAGCAGGCGCTTGCCGCGCTGGAAGGCAACAGCCCGCCAACGCTGCCGACCACCCAGGGCCCTGAACTCAAACGCGCCAAGATTCAACTGGCGATGCGCCGGGCCGAGTTGAAAAAAGCCCAGGATCAACAGGCTGATGAACAACAACTGGCCAGCCTGAGCGCCGCGCTGAACGCCGCCGAGCAGACGCTGCATGATGCCGAGGCCGACGCCACCGGCAACACCTGACCCACAGCTGATGCTGCACTGTGTATCGCTTCAATCCCGTCGACCGCCTGCAAGGAAACGTCCGCCCTTATGAACGCTGCAAAACGCCTGGAAATTTTCCGCAGGTTTCACGAAGACAATCCGGAACCCAAGACTGAACTGGCGTACTCCTCGCCGTTCGAGCTGTTGATCGCGGTGATCCTGTCGGCCCAATCCACCGACGTTGGCGTCAACAAGGCCACGGCCAAGCTATTCCCGGTGGCCAATACGCCAGAGGCTATTCATGCCTTGGGTGTGGAGGGATTATCGGAGTACATCAAGACCATCGGCCTGTACAACAGCAAGGCCAAGAACGTGATCGAGACGTGCCGCCTGCTCATAGAGCTACACGCCAGCGAAGTGCCGCAAACCCGGGAAGCCCTGGAAGCGCTGCCCGGAGTCGGGCGCAAGACCGCTAACGTGGTGCTCAACACCGCATTCCGTCAACTCACCATGGCGGTGGACACCCATATTTTTCGCGTCAGCAACCGAACCGGCATCGCTCGCGGCAAGAATGTGGTCGAGGTCGAAAAACAACTGATGAAATTCGTGCCCAAGCCCTATCTGCTCGATTCACACCATTGGCTGATTCTTCACGGGCGCTATGTTTGCCAGGCGCGCAAGCCTCGATGTGGCAGCTGCAGGATCGAAGATTTATGCGAATACAAGCACAAGACATCCGACGATTGAGGGTTCCGGGGTTTTCTCTATCCATCGATTGAAAAAATCTTTTTTACCCGTTCGTGGATTATCGCTATAAGGGGCGCCAACGGCAGTCTTAGCCTGGAGTGAACCTATGAGCACTGGCAAAGAACAAATCGAAGTTGATGACGACCTGGTGGAGCTGGAAGACGATGAGGCGCCAGCGCCCGTCGCAGAGGTAGCCAAGACCAATTTGAGCAAACGCCGAACTATCGACAATCTTCTGGAAGAGCGACGCTTGCAGAAACAATTGGCCGATTACGACTTCGATCTTTGACCCTCTGGCAGACGGTCGGAAGCCTCCCTGACGGAGGCTTTTTTGTGCCGGTTGTTACAGGAACGTCAGAGCGGCGGGGCGCCCTGCTCACACCAAGCCATTGCGTTGGGCCAGTTCTATCAAGTCGACCAGGGAGCGGGCATTGAGCTTCAATAGCAGGCGCGTCTTGTAGGTGCTGACGGTCTTGTTGCTGAGGAACATGCCATCGGCGATTTCCTTATTGGTTTTGCCACGGGCCAGTTGCTGGAGCACCATCATTTCCCGCCCCGACAAACGTTCAACCATGTCGGCTTCACTGGCGTTGCCCATCGTGGAGCGTACCGAATTGAGCGCCTGGTTCGGGAAATAGCTGTAGCCGGAAAGCACTGCCTTGATGGCGCTCAGCAACTCGGTCAAGTCCTGCTGCTTGCACACGTAGCCGGCAGCCCCGGCCTGCATGCAGCGCATGGAAAAATGACCAGGTGCCTGGGACGTCAGCACCAGTACCTTGAACGATACGGCTTGCTTGGTTGAAGCTAACCGACAAATAACTTCAAGGCCATCGAGCTTGGGTATTCCAATATCCAGTATGACAATGTCCGGCATATGTTCCCGCGCAAGTTGTAACGCATCGACACCGTTATCAGTCTCGGCAACGACCTCATAACCATGACGCTCCATTAGCATGCGCACAGCAAGCCGAATGACGGGATGATCATCCACGATCAGCACTTTATTCATGAGAAAGTCCAATTTCGCTGTTCGAATTATTTAGAGAAAGCACAATAGCCTAGTCATCTGCTAGTTGGCATAGCGCCCCCCCCGAGCAACAGTAGGCAGAGACCCAACCCACAGCAAGATAGGAATTAACCTACAAAAATTCGCCAACTTTGAGGTATTCGGCTTTATGGAGCCTTTCAGACCTTTCCCTGCTCGTACATATTTTGAGTGAAATATCCTCATCCCCGTGCGTACGCGGTAAACGTGGCGCACACGTCTTTCAGGAAATGCCCCTTGTATGACGCCGCAACGTAAACGAAGGGCTAAAAAAACCGCATCAGTTTCAGTTCCATTTAACATATTTATACACACTCCATTTTCCTACAGAAAATTCCATAAATTACATATCAATTGCTCCTACATGAGTGAAAATTCTGTAAGACATAGTTCCTATGCAGATGTAAAAAACCTTTCCTTGGAGAAGTAAAATGCTGAAATTAAAAAAAACAGCTGCATGGATTTGACGCAGAATCCTTAAACAAACACTAAACGTTTGTAAACGTCGCACCTCAATTAATGCCCATATGGGTATATTCAGGACAAAAAAAAGCCCCTTGCATAAGGGGCTTTTTCAGGACAAGCGAAACAGTCAGAACAACTTGCGGCCTTTGTTGGCCGCGATGCGCATGCGCAAGGCGTTCAACTTGATGAAGCCGGCTGCATCCGCCTGATTGTAGGCACCGCCATCTTCCTCGAAGGTAGCGATGTTGGCGTCGAACAGTGATTCATCAGACTTGCGACCGGTCACGATCACATTGCCCTTGTACAGCTTCAGGCGCACGACACCGTTCACATGAGCCTGGGAGGCGTCGATCATCTGCTGCAGCATCAGACGCTCAGGGCTCCACCAGTAACCGGTGTAGATCAGGCTGGCGTACTTGGGCATCAGCTCATCTTTGAGGTGGGCCACTTCACGGTCCAGGGTAATGGACTCGATGGCGCGGTGAGCGCGCAGCATGATAGTGCCACCCGGTGTTTCATAGCAGCCGCGGGACTTCATACCCACGTAACGGTTCTCGACGATGTCGAGACGGCCAATACCGTGTTCACCACCGATACGGTTCAAGGTTGCCAGTACGGTGGCTGGGGTCATCTCGACACCATCCAGCGCGACGATATCGCCGTTGCGGTAGGTCAGTTCCAGATACTGCGGCTTGTCTGGAGCGTTCTCCGGGGAGACGGTCCATTTCCACATGTCTTCTTCGTGCTCGGTCCAGGTGTCTTCCAGCACGCCGCCTTCATAGGAGATGTGCAGCAGGTTGGCATCCATCGAGTACGGGGACTTCTTCTTGCCGTGACGCTCGATCGGGATCGCGTGCTTTTCAGCGTAATCCATCAGCTTTTCACGGGACAGCAGGTCCCATTCACGCCAAGGTGCGATCACTTTCACGCCAGGCTTGAGGGCGTAGGCACCCAATTCGAAACGCACCTGGTCGTTGCCCTTGCCGGTGGCGCCATGGGAAATGGCATCTGCGCCGGTTTCGTTGGCGATTTCGATCAGGCGCTTGGCGATCAGCGGACGGGCGATGGAGGTACCGAGCAGGTACTCGCCTTCGTAGACAGTATTGGCGCGAAACATCGGGTAGACGAAATCGCGGACGAACTCTTCGCGCAGGTCGTCAATGTAGATCTCTTTCACGCCCATGGCTTGCGCCTTGGCACGTGCAGGTTCGACCTCTTCGCCCTGACCCAGGTCAGCGGTGAAGGTCACCACTTCACAGTTATAAGTATCCTGCAGCCACTTGAGGATCACCGAAGTGTCCAGGCCGCCGGAATACGCGAGAACGACCTTGTTTACGTCGGCCATGCCATCACTCCACGGGGTTGTACGGAAAGGCGACGATTCTACCGATCAAAACCGTGAAATTACAGGGGCGCGACAGCAAATGAAGATAAAGCGACAGATTATGTCGAACGCGCGACCGATGGTCGCACGTTATGAGGTGGCGGCGGGGTTGCTGGGTGCGGCGGCCTGGGGTGCCGGTTTCTCGGGCGCCGCTACGCGCTCGAGCTGCACGTTGACCCGACGGTTGCGGGCGCGGTTGGCGGCATTGGTGTTGGGCGCCAAGGGGTAGCTTTCGCCGTGGAAGCGCAGGGTGATCTGCGACTCCTGGATGCCATTGGCCTTGAAGTAGTCCATCACCGCCAAGGCGCGGCGTCGCGAGACATCGCGGTTGGTCAAGCGGTTGCCGCTGTTATCCGAATGGCCGTTCAACTCGATATGGTTGACGGTGGGGTCGGCCTTCATGAACGCGACAATCACCGACAGCTTCTTCTTGGCCGCGGCATCCAGCTCGATGCCACCACCGGGGAAGCCGACTTCCGTCTGCTTGACCTGATCGTAATTCATCGGCAACAGCTTGGTAGTACACAGCTGATAGTCGGTGTAGGCCTTGTTGAATTTCACCGGCAGCAGGCGAATCTCCGAGTAACCACCCTCGCGACCGTAATGTCGCACGGTCGGGCTGCGTCCTTCGAGCAAGCCGGTAAACAGCCGCCCGGCCTGGGCCTGGGAGCTGTTAAACAGCACATCACCACTGCCGACGCGTACCGCACCGAGGTTGATATCGCCGCGGCCCGGTTGCCAGGGCGCGGCGGCGGCCAGTAACGTGGCAGAGCCGGCACCAAGCGAACCGTTATAGGCTTTCAGACGAAATGTCGCCTGCTCACCCGCCCGGCGCACGAACTCACCCGAGCCGAAATCGGTGATCGGCTGGGTCAGTCGGCACTCGAACTGATCGCCCTCCACCTTCCACTCAATATTCTCCAGACGTGTCTGGAACGTGAGGGCCATCGCGGGCAGGCTGGCGAACACACTGAGCAGGGCTAGATAATGCTGGCGCACGGGAGGCTCCACTGGTTTCTACAACACTTCAAAGCGTCATACATCGTTAAGGCATACCCAGAGCTATCGGTCGCATCCTGCAAAACTTGATAGCGAGTGCCTGCACGAGTCTTTTCCGGTAGCATTCCCTCCAGATTGACCCGCCTGGAATCCCCAATGTCCGACCGCCTGACCCTGCTGCGTCCCGACGACTGGCATATTCATCTTCGCGATGGTGCTGCGTTGCCCCAAACCGTGGCCGATGTAGCGCGCACGTTTGGCCGTGCCATCATCATGCCTAACCTGGTACCCCCGGTGCGTAACGCGGCCGAAGCCGATGCCTATCGCCAGCGAATCCTCGCTGTGCGCCCGGCCGGCAGCCGCTTCGAACCGCTGATGGTGCTTTACCTTACCGACCGCACCCAGCCTGAAGAAATTCGTGAGGCCAAGGCCAGCGGTTACGTTTACGCCGCCAAGTTGTACCCGGCGGGCGCGACCACCAACTCCGATTCCGGCGTCACCAGCATCGACAAGATCCTGCCGGCCATCGAAGCCATGGCTGAGGTTGGCATGCCGCTGTTGATCCACGGTGAAGTCACCCGTGGCGATGTCGACGTGTTCGATCGCGAGAAGATCTTCATCGACGAGCACATGCGCCGCGTGGTCGAGCTGTTCCCGACGCTCAAGGTGGTGTTCGAACACATCACCACCGCAGAGGCCGTGCAGTTCGTCACCGAGGCTTCGGCCAACGTCGGCGCGACCATCACCGCACATCACCTGTTGTACAACCGCAACCACATGCTGGTGGGCGGGATTCGGCCGCATTTCTACTGCTTGCCGATCCTCAAGCGCAACACCCATCAGGTGGCTTTGCTGGATGCCGCCACCAGCGGCAGCCCGAAGTTCTTCCTCGGCACCGACTCCGCGCCCCACGCGCAGCACGCCAAGGAAGCCGCCTGCGGTTGCGCGGGGTGCTACACCGCGTTCGCTGCCATCGAGCTGTACGCGGAAGCGTTCGAACAACGCAACGCCCTGGACAAGCTCGAAGGCTTCGCCAGCCTCAATGGCCCGCGCTTCTATGGCCTGCCGGCGAATACCGACCGCATTACCCTGGTTCGTGAAGACTGGACCGCCCCTGCCAGCCTGCCCTTTGGCGAGTTGACCGTTATCCCGCTGCGCGCCGGTGAAACACTGCGCTGGCGCCTGCTGGAGGAAAGCAAGTGAGTGAAGACCATTACGATGACGACCAGGAACACGCCGGTGGGGGCGGTTCGCGCCACCCGATGGCCGAACGTTTCCGTGGCTACCTGCCTGTCGTTATCGACGTAGAAACCGGCGGCTTCAATTGCGCCACCGATGCCTTGCTGGAAATTGCCGCGACCACCATCGGCATGGACGAGCAAGGCTTCGTGTACCCGGAACACACCCACTTCTTCCGCGTCGAGCCGTTTGTAGGGGCCAACATCGAAGCGGCAGCCCTGGAGTTCACCGGGATCAAGCTCGATCACCCTTTGCGCATGGCAGTGAGTGAAGAAGCGGCGCTGACCGACATCTTCCGTGGCGTACGCAAGGCACTGAAGGCCAATGGCTGCAAACGCGCGATCCTGGTCGGGCACAACAGCAGTTTCGACCTGGGCTTCCTGAACGCCGCCGTGGCGCGCCTGGACATGAAACGTAACCCGTTCCATCCATTCTCCAGCTTCGACACCGCTACGCTCGCCGGCCTGGCCTATGGTCAGACCGTACTGGCAAAAGCCTGTCAGGCAGCCGGTATCGACTTCGACGGTCGCGAAGCCCATTCGGCCCGCTACGACACCGAGAAGACCGCCGAGCTGTTCTGTGGTATCGTCAATCGCTGGAAACAGATGGGCGGTTGGGAAGACTTCAACGACTGAGGTTGAATCCCGCGCATAAAAAAACCGGCCTTTCCAGGCCGGTTTTTTTTACCTTGAATCTGGCTTACAGCTTGCCAGCGTTCTCGGTCAGGTAAGCCGCAACACCTTCGGTAGAAGCGGTCATGCCTTTGTCGCCTTTTTTCCAGTTGGCAGGGCAAACTTCACCGTGCTCTTCGTGGAATTGCAGAGCGTCGACCAGACGGATCAGCTCTTCCATGTTACGGCCCAACGGCAGGTCGTTGATGATCTGCGAGCGCACGACGCCCTTGTCGTCGATCAGGAACGCGCCACGGAATGCCACGCCGCCTTCGGATTCAACGTCGTAGGCCTTGGCGATATCGTGCTTCATATCGGCTGCCATGGTGTATTGGACTTTGCCGATGCCGCCATCATTGATGGCGGTGTTGCGCCAGGCGTTGTGGGTGAAGTGGGAGTCGATGGAAACGGCGACCACTTCAACATTGCGCGCCTTGAAATCGTCCATGCGGTGATCCAGAGCGATCAGCTCGGATGGGCAGACGAAGGTGAAGTCCAGCGGGTAGAAGAACACCAGGCCGTATTTGCCTTTGATGGCTTCAGACAGTTTGAAGCTGTCTACGATTTCGCCATTGCCGAGAACAGCGGGTACGTCGAAATCCGGGGCTTGTTTGCCGACGAGTACGCTCATTGGATATCTCCTGATGAAGGGGTGACGATTGAAGTAACAGGACCAGCGTCGAGTCTGCCTTGTCTCAGCGACAAACCTGTGACGCGGTCACGCTTCGTAAAGACTGACCATCATACACCGAAAAAACCGTTCGTCAGCGCGCAGGCAATGTGCGTGCGATCGTTGATGAAACTACTTTGACAATCATTCTCGTTAACATTAAGATCCATCGCACTCAAGCCCTAAACCCGCGACGGTTCTCCCTTATGTATGTGTGCCTCTGTACTGGCGTCACCGACGGACAAATCCGCGAAGCAATCTATGAAGGTTGCTGCAGCTACAAGGAAGTGCGCGAAACCACCGGCGTTGCCAGCCAGTGCGGTAAATGCGCATGCCTCGCCAAGCAAGTGGTACGGGAAACCCTCACGCAGTTGCAGACAGCCCAGGCTGGCGTGCCCTACTCAGCAGAATTTACACACGCTTAAATAGGCGTGTTTTAAAGAACCGGACTCCGTGTCCGGTTTTTTTATGCCTGCAATTCAATTAGTTAGCGTCAAGACGCGGAACACAAACATTCTTATTCCGATTAATTTTCATTTATTATTCAATAACTTAGGTTTGACACCAGGTTTTTCGCCGCTCAAACTCTGCCCCTACACAGCGATTACAGGGCAGGACCCCAGTCATGAAAGGCGACATCACAGTCATCCAGCAACTCAACAAAATCCTTGCCAATGAACTGGTCGCGATCAATCAGTACTTTCTGCATGCCCGCATGTATGACGATTGGGGCCTGGAAAAGCTGGGCAAACGCGAATACAAGGAATCGATCAAGGCCATGAAGGACGCCGATGCGCTGATCAAACGCATCCTGTTCCTCGAAGGCCTGCCGAATGTACAGGACCTGGGCAAGCTGAATATCGGCGAGCACACCCAGGAAATGATCAGCAGCGACCTGGGCTTTGAACGCAAGAGCCACAGCGACCTCAAGGCCGCCATCGCTCACTGCGAAGCCACTGGCGACTACGGCAGCCGCGAATTGCTCGAGGATATCCTTGAAGACCAGGAAGAACACATCGACTGGCTGGAAACCCAACTGGGCCTGATCGACAAAGTCAGCCTGGAGAACTACCTGCAATCGCAGATGGGCGAATAACCCCTGCGGCTCTCGTTTAATTTTAATGTAGGAGCGAGCTTGCTCGCGAAGAACTCCCAGCCAGCGCGATAAATCAGGTGCACTGCGTTATCGTTGACGTTTTTCGCGAGCAAGCTCGCTCCTACAGAGAAGCCAAAAAAAGCCCCGCCCTCTTGTGAGAGGCGGGGCTTTTTATTGTGGCGCCTTTTACAGGAGCATCACGCTTCGGTTTTGGCTGCCGCTTTTTCCGCTGCATCTTTGATCAGCGCTTGCAACGAGCCATCAGCTGCCATCTCAGTGATGATGTCGCTACCGCCAACCAGTTCACCGGCCACCCACAACTGCGGGAAAGTCGGCCAGTTGGCGTATTTAGGCAGGTTGGCGCGGATTTCCGGGTTCTGCAGGATATCCACGTAAGCGAACTTCTCGCCACACGCCATGATGGCCTGGGACGCTTTCGCGGAGAAACCGCACTGGGGAGCGTTTGGCGCGCCTTTCATGTAAAGCAGAATGGTGTTGTTGGCAATCTGCTCTTTGATCGTTTCGATGATATCCATGGAACACCTCTGCAGGAACTTTGCGACTCACGGGTCGGCACGGTGGCGCATTGTAACGCAAAAAACCTGCAGGATGCTCGGGCGCGCCGACAGCCAGCCTCACGCCGCTGCAACTTTCACGGGCACGCCATTGAGCGCCGCATTGCCGGAGAGCTCGTCCAACTGCCGCTCATCGGTTAAATCATTCGCACTTGCCCCCGGCTGACCGCTGGCGATGCTCATCTGCACACCTGGGCGCCCGTGCCCCCAGCCATGCGGCAGGCTGACCACGCCAGGCATCATGTCCGTGCTGGCGACCACCTCGATTTCGACCATGCCGATGCGTGAGCTGACCCGCACCCGCTGACCGTCGCTCAGTTGACGACTGGCCAGGTCATCAGGATGCATCAGCAGTTGATGGCGCGGCTTGCCCTTCACCAGCCGATGATAGTTATGCATCCAGGAATTATTACTGCGCACATGGCGACGACCGATCAACAGCAGTTCGTCAGCCACGGGCAGCGGTTGCGCCGCAAAACGCGCCAGATCCGCCAGGATCACTAGCGGCGCCGCCTGCACCTTGCCATCGGCGGTTTTCAGCCGCTCGGCCAGGTTTGGCTGGAGCGGGCCCAGGTCCACGCCATGGGGATGATCGGCCAGCATCGCCACCGACAGCTTGCGCGCAGATGCATCCCCGTAAGTCCCGGCGCGCAACCCGAAGTCGATCATCTGCGCGGGTGGCATCGTCGGCTTGAGCACCACGCCGGTGTGGTCCGAGAATGCCTTGGCCAGGCCGACGAAGATTTCCCAGTCGTGCAGCGCACCTTCAGGCTTGGGCAGGATCGCGCGATTGAAGCGCGTGACGTTGCGTATCGCGAACATATTGAAGGTGGTGTCGTAGTGATCATTCTCCAGTGCCGACGTGGACGGCAGGATCAGATCGGCATAGCGCGTGGTCTCGTTGATGTAGAGGTCGATACTGACCATGAACTCCAACCCATCCAGCGCCTGCTCCAGCTGACGGCCGTTGGGCGTCGACAATACCGGGTTGCCGGCCACCGTCACCAGGGCGCGGACTTGCCCTTCGCCTTCGGTGAGCATTTCCTCGGCCAAGGCAGACACCGGCAGCTCTCCCCCGTACTCGGGCCGCCCGGACACGCGGCTCTGCCAGCGATTGAAATGCCCGCCGCCGGTCGAGGCCACCAAATCCACCGCCGGCGTGGTGCACAAGGCGCCGCCTACCCGATCCAGATTGCCGGTCACCAGGTTGATCAGTTGCACCAGCCAATGACACAGCGTGCCGAACGCCTGGGTGGAGACGCCCATGCGCCCGTAGCACACCGCTTTATCCGCCGCCGCGAAGTCCCGCGCCAGTTGGCGGATCTGCTCGGCAGGCACCGCACACTGACGGCTCATGGCCTCGGCGGTAAACCCGGCGATCGCCTGGCGCACGGTCTCCAAACCTTCAACCGGTAAATGGCTGTCGCGGGTCAAGCCCTCGGCGAACAGAGTGTTGAGCAGCCCGAACAACAAGGCCGCGTCACCGCCAGGACGCACAAACAGGTGCTGATCGGCAATCGCCGCCGTCTCGCTGCGGCGAGGGTCAACCACCACCACTCTGCCGCCTCGGGCCTGAATGGCCTTGAGGCGCTTCTCCACGTCGGGCACGGTCATGATGCTGCCGTTGGAGGCAAGAGGATTGGCGCCCAGAATCAACATGAAGTCGGTGTGATCGATGTCCGGAATCGGCAGCAACAGGCCATGGCCGTACATCAGGTGGCTGGAGAGGTGATGGGGCAGTTGGTCTACCGACGTCGCGGAGTACCGGTTACGCGTTTTCAACAGGCCGAGAAAGTAGTTGCTGTGGGTCATCAGCCCGTAGTTGTGCACGCTGGGGTTGCCCTGATACACCGCCACCGCATTCTGCCCGTGCCGGGCCTGGATGCCCGCAAGGCGTTCGGCTACCAGCGCGAAGGCGTCTTCCCACGGGATTGGTTGCCATTCATTACCCACCCGCAACATAGGCTGGTGCAGGCGGTCCGGGTCATTCTGGATATCCTGCAACGCCACCGCTTTCGGGCAGATGTGCCCCCGACTGAAGGTGTCCAACGGGTCGCCCTTGATTGAGGTGATCGCCAAGTTGCCGTCGTCGCCTTGGCTGGTTTCCAGGGTGAGGCCGCAGATCGCTTCGCACAGGTGGCAGGCACGGTGATGGAGAGTCTTGGTCATGGCCAGTCTCTTTTATAAGGGCTTTGTTCAACTATGGGCCGCGACCGCTCGGTGCGCCAGCAACGTTCGCGCGGTGAATCGGCAGCCATAGGCCAAAGCACGGCCAAGAGTGAGCAAATGTTTCGGAAACCTCCCCGCATGCGCCTGAAACCGCTAAAACCAGGCCCGGAGCCGCCCCTGCGCATTGCAAAAGGTCTCGGCGCCAGTGTACAAATGGGCCGCTGCTGTCAGGAAATCGTCTTCAAAAGCGCTTTGGCGCCCTGCTTGAACACCCTTAAAAACCGTAGCCCTATTGGTAAGACGCGACATTTAATGTCAATATCGCGCCTTCCCCTATTTCGTCGCCCCGTGCGGCTTTCGCCGCAGGTCTCGCCCGTTGTCACAATAAACAAGGCTTTGAGTATCTGCGGTCTGTTGCAAAAGGTAGTTAATGATGAGCGCAAGGCACTTTCTCTCCCTGATGGATTGCACGCCCGAAGAGCTGGTCAGCGTGATCCGTCGAGGCATTGAGCTTAAAGACCTGCGTAACCGCGGTGTACTGTTCGAGCCTCTGAAAAACCGCGTGCTCGGGATGATTTTCGAGAAGTCCTCGACCCGCACCCGCTTGTCCTTCGAAGCCGGCATGATCCAACTGGGTGGCCAGGCGATCTTCCTGTCGCCACGCGATACCCAATTGGGCCGTGGCGAGCCGATCAGCGATTGCGCCATCGTGATGTCGCGCATGCTCGACGCCGTGATGATCCGCACCTTCGCCCACAGCACCTTGACCGAATTTGCCGCCAACTCGCGCGTGCCGGTGATCAACGGTCTGTCCGATGACCTGCATCCGTGCCAGTTGCTGGCCGACATGCAAACCTTCCTCGAGCACCGCGGCTCGATCCAGGGCAAGACCGTGGCCTGGATCGGCGACGGCAATAATATGTGCAACAGCTATATAGAAGCCGCGATCCAGTTCGACTTCCACCTGCGTATCGCCTGCCCCGAGGGTTACGAACCCAGCGCCGAGTTCATGGCCAAGGCCGATGGCCGCGTGCAACTTCTGCGCGATCCGAAAGACGCGGTGGTCGGCGCCCATCTGGTCAGCACCGACGTCTGGACCTCCATGGGCCAGGAAGACGAAACCGCCAAGCGCCTGGCCCTGTTCGCGCCGTTCCAGGTGACCGGTGCCCTGCTCGACCTGGCCGCGCCGGACGCGCTGTTCATGCACTGCCTGCCCGCCCACCGTGGCGAAGAAATCAGCCTCGACCTGCTCGACGACCCACGCTCGGTCGCCTGGGACCAGGCCGAAAACCGCCTGCATGCGCAAAAGGCCCTGCTCGAATTTCTCGTTCCGCCGTCGTACCACCACGCATGAGCCAGCCATTACTGCTGAACCTGCGCAATCTGGCATGCGGCTATCAAGATCAACGGGTGGTGCAGAACCTCAATCTGCACCTCAACGCTGGCGACATCGGCTGCCTGCTGGGCTCCTCGGGCTGCGGCAAGACCACCACCCTGCGTGCAATTGCGGGGTTCGAGCCGGTGCACGAAGGCGAAATCAGCCTGGCGGGCGAAGTGATCTCCAGTGCCGGTTTCACGCTGGCACCCGAGAAACGTCGTATCGGCATGGTGTTTCAGGACTACGCGCTGTTTCCTCATCTGAGCGTGGCCGACAACATCGCCTTCGGCATCCGCAAGCACCCACATAAAGATCGCGTGGTGGCCGAATTGCTGGAGCTGGTCAACCTCAAAGACCTGGGCAAACGCTTCCCCCACGAGCTTTCCGGAGGCCAGCAGCAACGTGTCGCCCTCGCCCGCGCCCTGGCGCCGGAGCCGCAGCTGCTGCTGCTGGACGAACCCTTTTCCAACCTTGATGGCGAACTACGGCGCAAGCTCAGCCATGAAGTGCGCGACATTCTCAAGGCGCGCGGCACCAGCGCGATCCTGGTCACCCATGACCAGGAAGAAGCCTTCGCCGTCAGCGATCACGTGGGCGTGTTCAAGGAGGGTCGTCTTGAGCAGTGGGACACGCCCTACAACCTCTACCACGAACCGCAGACGCCGTATGTGGCCAGCTTTATCGGCCAGGGCTATTTCATCCAGGGTCAATTGAGCTCGCCCGAGTCCGTCAGCACTGAGCTGGGTGAACTGCGTGGCAACCGTGCCTATACCTGGCCCACCGGTGGCGCGGTGAAGGTGCTGCTGCGCCCGGATGACATCGTCTATGCGCCGGACAGTGCACTCAAAGCGCGGATTGTTGGCAAGACCTTCCTCGGTGCGTCGACCCTGTACCGCCTACAGTTGCCGACCGGTGCGCAGCTGGAGTCGATCTTCCCCAGCCACGTCGATCAGCAGATGGGCACGGATGTGGGCATTCGAGTGGCTGCCGAGCACTTGGTCCTGTTCCAAGCATAAGTATCCAGCTGTCGAAACCGGATCAAATGTGGGAGGGGGCTTGCTCCCGATAGCGGTGGGTCAGTCAGCTTATCTCTAGCTGGCCCACCGCCATCGGGGGCAAGCCCCACCCACATTTGGACCTGCGCAGGGCTGAAAATCAGGCCCGACCAATCGGCGCGAAGATGGCCTGGGTATGTTCAGCCAAAACCCTGGCTGGTAACTCTACTTCCAACCCTCTCCGGCCGGCGCTGACAAAAATCGTCGCAAACGGCTGCGCCGTCACATCGATGAACGTGCGCAAGCGCTTCTTTTGCCCCAAAGGGCTGATGCCGCCCAATAGATACCCGGTGGAGCGCTGCGCCGCCGCCGGGTCGGCCATTTCGACTTTCTTGACGCCCGCCGCGTGAGCCAGGGCTTTCAGATCCAGACTTCCGACGACCGGCACCACCGCCACCAACAATTCGCCCTTCTCACTGCTGGCAAGCAAGGTCTTGAACACCTGCGCCGGGTCGAGAGCCAATTTCTCCGCGGCCTCCAGGCCATACGAAGCCGCCTTGGGATCGTGCTCATAACTATGGATGCGATGTTCGGCGCGAACTTTTTTCAACAAATCCAATGCGGGGGTCATGACCTCTCCGGACGTAGCAAACTGAGACTCGATTCTAGGCCAACCCCGCACAAAACGCTCTAGTCCGCCCTATTCGCCAACCCTATTTAATGTGATGAGCGTGATCATTCATCAAACCTATAGTTCGAAAGTGACTGGCAGTTCACTTTCGACCTTTGACAGCGGTCATTCTTGTCTATATTTTTTCGTTTCCGAATACTGTAGGAATAGCCCTCGGTACTCGAGCAGTAAGCCGTGACACAGGATGGGGATCCTCGTCACGGTGAAAATCGCGCAACGGCCCGTTGAGGCCTGCGCCAGACAAGAACAACAACTGAGGTTTTCCATGACAACTGCTCTTCAACAGCCTTCACTTTCGAGCCAATGCATGGCCGAATTCCTCGGCACTGCGCTGCTGATCTTCTTCGGTACCGGGTGCGTCGCTGCGCTCAAGGTCGCGGGTGCGAGCTTTGGCTTGTGGGAAATCAGCATTATCTGGGGGGTCGGCGTGAGCATGGCGATCTACCTGAGTGCCGGTATTTCCGGGGCTCACCTCAATCCGGCGGTGAGTATCGCTCTGTGTATTTTCGCCGATTTCGAAAAACGCAAACTGCCGTTCTACATCCTCGCCCAAATCGCCGGCGCCTTCTGCTCCGCCGCGCTGGTGTACACGCTCTACAGCAATCTGTTTTTCGATTACGAACAAACCCACCACATGGTACGTGGCTCCCAGGCTAGCCTGGAGTTGGCCTCGGTGTTCTCCACCTATCCTCATGCATTACTCAGCACGGCCCAGGCATTCCTGGTGGAAATGGTCATCACCGCGATCCTGATGGGTGTGATCATGGCCCTGACCGACGACAACAATGGCCTGCCCCGTGGCCCGCTGGCGCCGCTGCTGATCGGCCTGTTGATCGCTGTGATTGGTAGCGCGATGGGCCCGCTGACCGGCTTTGCGATGAACCCGGCGCGGGATTTCGGGCCCAAGCTGATGACCTTTTTCGCCGGCTGGGGTGAAATGGCCTTTACTGGCGGTCGCGATATTCCTTACTTCCTGGTACCGATTTTCGCGCCGATTGTGGGCGCATGCCTCGGCGCCGCAGCGTATCGCGGGCTGATTGCCCGTCACCTGCCGAGCGCCGCACCTGCTATAGCTGAAACAACTGACACGGCTGTCAACGGCAACACCCGCATTTCCTGAAAGCGCCAGCCAGGGTCCCTGCCCTTCGTGACCCCGGCTGATTTCTGACTTCCTTATTTCGTCCAAGGCAATTGACATGACCGACCTTCAGAATAAGAACTACATCATTGCCCTCGATCAGGGCACCACCAGTTCCCGCGCGATCATCTTCGATCGTGACGCCAACGTGGTGTGCACCGCCCAGCGCGAGTTCGTCCAGCATTACCCGCAGGCAGGTTGGGTCGAGCATGACCCGATGGAAATCTTCGCCACCCAGAGCGCGGTGATGGTTGAGGCGCTGGCCCAGGCTGGCCTGCACCACGACCAGGTCGCCGCCATCGGCATCACCAACCAGCGCGAAACCACCGTGGTATGGGACAAGGTCACCGGCCGCCCGATCTACAACGCCATCGTCTGGCAGTGCCGCCGCAGTACCGAGATCTGCCAGCAGCTCAAGCGCGACGGCCACGAGCAATACATCAGCGACACCACAGGCCTGGTCACCGACCCCTACTTCTCCGGCACCAAACTCAAGTGGATCCTCGACAACGTCGAAGGCAGCCGCGAGCGTGCGCGCAACGGCGAGTTGCTGTTCGGCACCATCGACAGCTGGCTGATCTGGAAATTTACCGGCGGCAAGACCCACGTCACCGACTACACCAATGCTTCGCGCACCATGCTCTTCAACATCCACACCCTGGAATGGGATGCGAAGATGCTGGAGATTCTGGACGTTCCACGGGAAATGCTGCCGGAAGTTAAATCTTCGTCCGAGATCTACGGCCGCACCAAAAGCGGCATCGCTATCGGCGGCATTGCAGGCGACCAGCAAGCCGCGCTGTTCGGCCAGATGTGCGTCGAGCCCGGCCAGGCCAAAAACACCTATGGCACCGGCTGCTTCCTGCTGATGAACACCGGCGACAAAGCGGTGAAATCCAAGCATGGCATGCTCACCACCATCGCTTGCGGCCCGCGTGGCGAAGTGGCCTACGCACTGGAAGGCGCAGTCTTCAACGGCGGCTCCACCGTGCAGTGGTTGCGTGACGAGTTGAAAATCATCAACGACGCCCACGACACCGAATACTTTGCCGGCAAGGTCAAGGACAGCAACGGCGTTTATCTGGTCCCGGCCTTCACCGGCCTGGGCGCGCCGTACTGGGACCCGTATGCCCGTGGCGCATTGTTCGGCCTGACCCGTGGCGTACGCGTGGATCACATTATTCGTGCAGCCCTGGAGTCGATTGCCTACCAAACCCGTGACGTGCTCGACGCCATGCAACAGGACTCGGGCGAACGCCTCAAAGCCCTGCGTGTGGACGGCGGCGCAGTCGCCAACAACTTCCTGATGCAATTCCAGGCCGATATCCTCGGTACCCAGGTCGAGCGTCCGCAAATGCGCGAAACCACCGCCCTCGGCGCTGCTTACCTGGCAGGCCTGGCCTGTGGCTTCTGGGGCAGCCTGGACGAGCTGCGCGGCAAAGCGGTGATCGAGCGCGAATTCGAACCACAGCTCGATGAAGCGGCTAAAGAGAAACTCTACGCAGGCTGGCAAAAAGCAGTCAGCCGCACCCGCGACTGGGAGCCGCACGAAGGCGCCGAATAAGCCAAGCGCCGGATCTACACCGGTTGTAACTGGCAGGGAGCGGATTCCTGCGTCATCATGGGCCACTTTTGTATGGCAGCCCAAAGGACGCCCCATGAATCTGCCTCCCCGCCAACAACAAATCCTCGAACTGGTCCGCGAACGCGGCTACGTCAGTATCGAGGAAATGGCGCAGTTGTTCGTTGTCACCCCGCAAACCATCCGCCGCGATATCAACCAGCTGGCGGACGCCAATCTGCTGCGCCGCTACCACGGCGGCGCGGCCTATGACTCCAGTGTCGAGAACACCGCGTACGCCATGCGTGCCGACCAGATGCGCGATGAAAAACAGCGTATCGGCGAAGCCATCGCGGCGCAGATCCCCGATCATGCCTCATTGTTCATCAATATCGGCACCACCACCGAATCCATCGCCCGTGCGCTGCTCAATCACCATCACCTGAAAATCATCACCAACAACCTCAACGTCGCCACCATGCTCAGTGCCAAGGACGACTTCGATGTGTTGCTGACCGGCGGCAATGTGCGCCGTGACGGCGGCGTGGTAGGCCAGGCCAGTGTTGATTTCATCAATCAGTTCAAGGTCGACTTTGCGTTGGTGGGTATCAGTGGCATCGATGAGGATGGCAGCCTGCTGGATTTTGACTATCAGGAAGTACGGGTTTCCCAGGCGATCATCGCCAACGCGCGACAAGTGATTCTGGCCGCGGACTCCAGCAAGTTCGGGCGCAACGCCATGATCCGCCTGGGGCCGATCAGTCTGGTGGACTGCCTGGTGACTGATCAGCAGCCGGTGCCGGCGTTGGTGCAGTTGTTGAATCAGCACAAGGTTCGTTTGGAAGTCGTCTGACTTCTCGTTCCCACGCTCCGCGTGGGAATGCACCGCAGGACGCTCCGCGTCCGCTGTGACGCAGAGCGTCATGGGCTCAATTCCCACGCGGAGCGTGGGAACTATCAGTTCACAAATTTTCCTTTCCCTACCCTTCGATGAGTTTTTTCAATCGAAGTTGGCTGGCTGCGCGCGCATTTATCAGCTACCATTTTCGCAAATGAACATTAATGTTCGAATTCCAATACGAAAAGATCGCGAGGCCAGCCGATGAACCCTTCTACCTTGCCTGCACCACCGCTTGCCGAAGTCTATGACGTTGCCGTAATCGGCGGCGGGATCAATGGCGTCGGCATTGCAGCAGACGCAGCCGGGCGCGGTTTGTCGGTATTCCTTTGCGAAAAGGACGACCTGGCCAGCCACACGTCTTCTGCCAGCAGCAAGCTGATTCACGGTGGCTTGCGCTACCTGGAACATTACGAGTTCCGCCTGGTACGCGAAGCCCTGGCCGAGCGTGAAGTGCTGCTGGCCAAGGCCCCGCACATCGTCAAGCAGATGCGCTTCGTGTTGCCGCACCGTCCGCACCTGCGTCCGGCCTGGATGATTCGTGCCGGCCTGTTCCTGTATGACCACCTGGGCAAGCGCGAGAAGCTGGCCGGTTCCAAAAGCCTCAAGTTCGGTGCCGACAGCCCGCTGAAAAGCGAAATCACCAAAGGCTTCGAATACTCCGACTGCTGGGTCGACGACGCCCGCCTCGTGGTGCTCAACGCCATGGCCGCGCGCGAGAAAGGCGCGCATATCCACACCCAGACCCGTTGCGTCAGTGCCCACCGCAGCAACGGCTTGTGGGAAATGAACATGGAACGCGCCGATGGCAGCCTGTTCTCGATCCGCGCCCGGGCGCTGGTGAACGCCGCCGGCCCCTGGGTCGCCAAGTTCATCAAGGACGACCTGAAGCTGGATTCGCCTTACGGCATTCGCCTGATCCAGGGCAGCCACCTGATCGTGCCGAAACTCTACGAAGGTGCGCATGCGCACATTCTGCAGAACGAAGACCAGCGCATCGTCTTCACGATTCCGTACCTCAATCACCTGACCATCATCGGCACCACCGACCGCGAATACACCGGTGATCCGGCGAAAGTTACGATCACCGAAGGTGAAACTGACTACATGCTCAAGGTGGTCAACGCACACTTCAAGAAACAGCTGAGCCGTGACGATATCGTCCACACCTATTCAGGCGTGCGCCCGCTGTGCAACGACGAATCAGACAACCCGTCGGCCATTACCCGCGACTACACCCTGTCGCTGTCCGGCGGCAGCGGCGAGGCGCCGATCCTGTCGGTGTTCGGCGGCAAGCTGACGACTTACCGCAAGCTGGCCGAATCGGCCATGGCGCAACTGGCGCCGTACTTCACCCAGATGCGCCCAAGCTGGACCGCCAAGGCCAGTCTGCCGGGCGGCGAAGACATGACCACGCCAGAAGCCTTGGCCGAGGCCATTCGCAGCAAGTTCGACTGGGTGCCGAGCGAGATCGCCCGTCGCTGGTCGACCACCTACGGCAGCCGCACCTGGCGCCTGCTGGAAGGTGTGCAAACCCTGGCTGATCTGGGCGAGCACCTGGGCGGTGGCCTTTACACCCGCGAAGTCGATTACCTGTGCGCCGAAGAATGGGTAACCCAGCCTCAGGACGTGCTGTGGCGCCGCACCAAGCTGGGCCTGTTCACCACTGCAGCAGAGCAGGACAACCTGCAACGCTACCTGTCCAAGGTTGAACAGAACCGCAGCAAGACCGAAGCGGCCTGACCGCCCCATACTGTAGGAGCGAGCTTGCTCGCGAAAAACCTGAGAGCGCCGCGTTTATCCGGAATAAACGCGGCGCTTTTGCGTTTTTCGCGAGCAAGCTCGCTCCTACCTTAGGAGTGCCTGCCATTCGGTTTTCCGAACGCAGAATCTGCTCCTATTCGGTTTGCCGTACCCCGGTAGTAAGCTGACACTGTCGTACAAAGTTAATAACCATATAAATCAACTGGTTAGGCTTTTGTTTTCGGTATGGCACGACTCATGCTCTACACTTCCTGACGATTGCCTGAGACGCCTCAGCAGCCGTCAAGGCATTCGCTGTACAAGAGAGCCGTTTAGCTGGCTTTATAAGAAAAACAAATGTCGAGGAAGTATTGATGCGCATCGTTCCCCATATCCTGGGCGCAGCTATCGCTGCTGCTCTGATCAGCACTCCAGTTTTCGCCGCCGAACTCACCGGCACGCTGAAGAAAATCAACGACTCCGGCACTATCACTCTCGCTCACCGCGACAGCTCTATCCCGTTTTCCTACATTGCGGATGGCTCGGGCAAACCCGTGGGCTATTCCCATGACATTCAACTGGCCGTCGTTGAAGCCCTGAAAAAAGACCTGAACAAGCCCGATCTGAAGGTCAAATACAACCTGGTGACGTCGCAGACCCGTATTCCGCTGATCCAGAACGGCACCGCGGACCTGGAATGCGGCTCCACCACCAACAACGCCGAACGCGCCCAGCAAGTTGACTTCACCACCAACATCTTCGAAATCGGCACCCGTCTGCTGGTCAAGAAAGACAAGGAGGGCAAGCCGACCTACGTTGACTTTGCCGACCTGAAAGGCAAGAACGTCGTGACCACCGCCGGCACCACGTCCGAGCGCATCATCAAGGCGATGAACGCCGACAAGCAGATGGGCATGAACGTCATCTCCGCCAAAGACCACGGCGAATCCTTCCAGATGCTCGAAAGCGGCCGCGCGGTTGCCTTCATGATGGACGACGCCCTGCTGGCCGGCGAAGAAGCCAAGGCCAAGAAGCCGGATGACTGGGTGATCACCGGTACTCCGCAGTCCTTCGAAGCCTACGCGTGCATGGTTCGCAAAGGCGACCCGGACTTCAAGAAAGCCGTGGATGACGCCATCGCCAGCCTGTACAAGTCCGGCGAAATCAACAAGATCTACGCCAAGTGGTTTGAAAGCCCGATTCCACCAAAAGGCCTGAACCTCAACTTCCCGATGAGCGACAAGGTCAAGGAACTGATCAAGAACCCGAGCGATAAACCGGCTCCGGAAGTAAAGATCTAAAACCTGGCTAACCTTATCGCCTGAGGGAGCCAAACTCCCTCAGGCGTTTGTAATTACCTGCTGGCTTTAACTTGGAACACTCGACCTGGCGGTTTTCGAGCCGATTGCGTGTGCCTGACGTTCAACGTCAGGAGGGAACGGACTGTCCCAAGCGGGTGCTTGTACATCGATCGATCTCGAGGGGAGACCCTAATGAATTACAACTGGGACTGGGGCGTGTTCTTCAAGTCCACCGGCGTTGGCAGCGAGACTTATCTCGACTGGTACATCGCCGGCCTGGGCTGGACCATCGCCATCGCTGTCGTGGCATGGATCATCGCCTTGCTGCTGGGCTCCATTCTGGGGGTCATGCGCACCGTGCCAAACCGCCTCGTATCGGGCATCGCGACCTGCTACGTGGAACTGTTTCGTAACGTGCCGCTGCTGGTTCAGCTGTTCATCTGGTATTTCCTGATACCCGATCTGCTGCCGCAGAACCTGCAGGACTGGTACAAACAAGACCTGAACCCGACCACCTCGGCCTACCTGAGCGTCGTCGTGTGCCTGGGCCTGTTCACGGCCGCCCGTGTGTGTGAACAAGTGCGCACCGGCATCCAGGCGCTGCCCCGTGGCCAGGAAGCCGCCGCGCGCGCCATGGGCTTCAAGCTGCCGCAGATCTACTGGAACGTGCTGCTGCCCCAGGCCTATCGCATCATCATTCCGCCGCTTACCTCCGAATTCCTCAACGTGTTCAAGAACTCCTCCGTGGCGTCCTTGATCGGCCTGATGGAACTGCTGGCGCAAACCAAGCAGACCGCCGAGTTTTCGGCCAACCTGTTCGAGGCCTTCACCCTGGCCACGCTGATCTACTTCACCCTGAACATGAGCCTGATGCTGCTGATGCGCGTGGTCGAGAAGAAAGTCGCGGTGCCCGGCCTGATCTCCGTGGGGGGTAAATAATGGACTTCGATTTCAGCGGTATCATCCCCGCGATCCCGGGCCTGTGGAACGGCATGGTCATGACCCTCCAGTTGATGGTCATGGGCGTGGTCGGCGGCATCATCCTGGGTACGATCCTCGCGCTGATGCGCCTGTCGTCCAGCAAGCTGCTGTCCCGTGTGGCCGGCGCATATGTGAACTACTTCCGTTCGATCCCGCTGCTGTTGGTGATCACCTGGTTCTACCTGGCGGTGCCGTTCGTGCTGCGCTGGATCACCGGTGAAGACACGCCGATCGGCGCCTTCACCTCCTGCGTCGTGGCCTTCATGATGTTCGAAGCCGCGTACTTCTGCGAAATCGTGCGGGCCGGCGTGCAGTCGATTCCCAAGGGCCAGATGGCCGCCGCGCAGGCGATGGGCATGACCTACGGCCAGACCATGCGCCTGATCATCCTGCCCCAGGCGTTTCGCAAGATGACCCCGCTGCTGCTGCAGCAGAGCATCATCCTGTTCCAGGACACGTCGCTGGTCTACACCGTGGGCCTGGTGGACTTCCTCAACTCTGCCCGTTCCAACGGCGACATCATCGGCCGCTCCAATGAGTTCCTGATCTTCGCCGGTGTCGTCTACTTCATCATCAGCTTTTCCGCCTCGCTGCTGGTCAAGCGTCTGCAAAAAAGGTTTGCCGTATGATCTCTATCAAGAACATCAACAAGTGGTATGGCGACTTCCAGGTGCTGACCGACTGCAGCACCGAGGTTAAAAAAGGCGAAGTGATCGTGGTGTGCGGGCCGTCCGGCTCGGGCAAGTCCACCCTGATCAAGTGCGTGAATGCGCTGGAGCCGTTCCAGAAAGGCGACGTGATCGTCGATGGCACTTCCATCGCCGACCCGAAGACCAACCTGCCGAAACTGCGCTCGCGCGTGGGCATGGTGTTCCAGCACTTCGAACTGTTCCCGCACCTGACCATCACCGAGAACCTGACCATCGCGCAGATCAAGGTGCTCGGCCGCAGCAAGGAAGAAGCCACCAAGAAGGGCCTGCAACTGCTGGAGCGCGTCGGCCTGTCGGCCCATGCACACAAGCACCCGGGCCAACTGTCCGGTGGCCAGCAACAACGTGTGGCGATTGCCCGCGCCCTGGCCATGGACCCGATCGTCATGCTGTTCGACGAACCGACCTCGGCGCTGGACCCGGAAATGGTCAACGAAGTGCTCGACGTGATGGTGCAGTTGGCCCACGAAGGCATGACCATGATGTGCGTGACCCACGAAATGGGCTTCGCCCGCAAAGTGGCCGACCGCGTGATCTTCATGGACGCCGGCAAGATCATCGAAGACTGCCCGAAAGAAGAGTTCTTCGGCGACATCAGCGCCCGCTCCGAACGTGCGCAGCACTTCCTTGAGAAAATCCTGCAGCACTAAAAACAGCCTCACTCCCACCCTGTAGGAGCGAGCTTGCTCGCGAAGAACCCAAGAGCACCGCGGACATCCAGGATGCACGCGTCATCGTTGACGTTTTTCGCGAGCAAGCTCGCTCCTACAGTTGGCCGGAGGGCGGTAGCTGACCCAAGGCATCTGTGATGAAATGCGACCCCACCCCCTATCGCGCTGCGCCGCCATCACTTGCCGTGAAGCCTCGCCTGATACGTCAACTGTTCCTGCCGCCGTTGATCATCGCCCTGATGATCGGCTTGGGTTATATCGGCTTCTGCGTCAGTGAGTACTATGGCATCCGCACCCTCAGCGACAACGGCGAACGCCAGTTGGAGTTGCACGCTCGCACCGTCGAAAGCGAACTGAGCAAATACACCTACCTGCCCAGCCTCCTTGAGCTGGAATCCAGCGTTTCCCTGCTCCTGGCTGACCCCAACCAGGAAACCCGCAAGACCGTCAACGATTACCTCGAAGGCTTGAACCGCCGCAGCCGCAGCCGCGCCATCTACGTGATGGATACCACCGGCCGGGTGCTGGCCACCAGTAACTGGCGCGACGCCGACAGTTATCAGGGTGAAGACCTGTCATTTCGCGCCTATTTCCAGAACGCCGTGCGCGGCCAGCCCGGTCGTTTCTACGGCATCGGCAGTACCAACGGCGAACCCGGCTACTACCTGGCCCACGGCCTGGAAGAGCATGGCAAGATCATCGGCGTCGCCGTGGTCAAGGTCCGCCTGGAAGCGCTTGAAGAGCGCTGGCAACGCGCGCGCCTCGAAGCTTTTGTCAGCGACGAAAACGGCATCATCATCTTGTCCAGTGACCCGGCCCGCCGCCTCAAGGCCGTGCGTCCCCTGAGCGAAGACACCAGGGACCGGCTGGCTAACAGCCTGCAATATTACTGGGCGACACTGGACGCCCTGGAACCCCTGGCCCGCGAGCGGCTGAACGAAGGCAGCGAAAAGCTGACCTTCCCGGCCAACAGCGAAGTGGTCAACGACAAGCAAGAAGTCAGTTACCTGGCGCAAACCCGGCCACTGAATGACACACCGTGGAACTTCACCCTGCTCACCCCGCTGAATGAACTACGCCGCGCCGCGATCAACCAGGGCATCCTGGTCGCCGTCGCGTTTGGCTTGGTCGCGTTTTTGCTGATTGCCTGGAACGAGCGGCGCAAGGTCATCGCCACCCGCCTCGCCGCACGGGAGGCCTTGCAGGAAGCCAACAGCCAGCTGGAACGACGGATTGCCGAACGCACCGCCGACCTGCGCGCCAGCAATGAACGCCTCAAAGGCCAGATCCGCGAACGGCGCCAGGCCGAAGAGACTTTGCGCCGTGCCCAGGACGAACTGGTGCAGGCCGGCAAACTCGCAGCGATCGGCCAGATGTCCACCAGCATCGCCCACGAATTGAACCAACCCCTGGCCGCGCTGCGCACCCTGTCCGGCAACACCGTGCGCTTCCTCGAACGTGGGGCCCTGGACACCGCCAGCGCCAACCTCAAGACCATCAACGAACTGATCGATCGCATGGGTCGCATCACCGCCAGCCTGCGCTCGTTCGCCCGGCGCGGTGACGACCAGGGCGAAGCGAACCTGGCCAAGGCGGTGGACGCCGCGTTCCAGGTGCTCGGCGCGCGCCTGGACAACCTGCCCCTGGCCGTGCACCGTGACTTCACCCATGCCCAGTTGCAGATCGATCAGACGCGCCTGGAGCAGATCCTGGTCAACCTGATCGGCAACGCCCTCGATGCGATGCAGGCGCAACCGGCGCCGCAGTTGTGGCTGGAAGGCCAGAGCGCCGAAGGTAAATATCGCCTGCGGGTGCGCGACAATGGCCACGGCATCGACCCCGAGGCACGCAAACACCTGTTCGAGCCCTTCTTCACCACCAAGCCCGGCGAGCAAGGGCTGGGCCTGGGCCTGACCCTGTCCGCGAGCCTCGCGGCGGCCACCGGAGGCAGCCTGGCCGTTGAACATCCGGCCGCTGGTGGTACCGCGTTTGTCCTGAACCTGCCGCTGGCGGGCGCTGAAAAAGTTGAGTCGACATGAATATTGAACCCCAAGACCTCACCGTCCTGATCGTCGAAGATGACCCCCACGTGCTGCTGGGTTGCCAGCAGGCATTGGCGCTGGAAGACATTCCCAGCGTTGGCGTGGGCAGTGCCGAAGAAGCGTTGACCCATATCGGCGAGAATTTTGCCGGCATTGTCATCAGCGATATTCGCCTGCCGGGCATTGATGGCCTGGCCTTGCTCACTCGCCTCAAGGCGCTGGATAAAAGCCTGCCGGTGGTGCTGATCACCGGGCATGGCGACATCTCCATGGCGGTCGGTGCCATGCGCAATGGCGCCTACGATTTCATGGAAAAACCCTTCTCCCCCGAACGCCTGGTAGACGTCGCCCGTCGTGCCCTTGAACAGCGTGGGCTGGCGCGGGAAGTCTGGTCGCTGCGGCGCCAACTGGCCGAGCGCGATTCGTTGGAGGGTCGCATCATCGGGCGCTCGCCGGCGATGCAAAACCTGCGCGAACTGATTGCCAACGTCGCTGACACGTCGGCCAACGTGCTGATCGAAGGCGAAACCGGCACCGGCAAGGAGCTGGTCGCGCGCTGCCTGCATGACTTCAGCCGGCGCCACGCCCACCAGTTCGTCGCACTGAACTGCGGTGGGCTGCCGGAGAACCTGTTCGAAAGCGAGATCTTCGGCCACGAAGCCAACGCGTTTACCGGCGCCGGCAAGCGCCGCATCGGCAAGATCGAGCACGCCCATGAAGGCACGCTGTTTCTCGATGAAGTGGAAAGCATGCCGATCAACCTGCAGATCAAACTGCTGCGGGTCCTGCAGGAGCGCACCCTCGAACGCCTGGGTTCGAACCAGAGCGTGGCCGTGGATTGCCGGGTGATCGCCGCCACCAAGTCCGACCTCGATGAACTGAGCCGCGCCAGCCAGTTCCGCAGCGACCTGTACTACCGTCTCAATGTGGTCACCCTGGAACTGCCGCCACTGCGCGAGCGCCGTGAAGATATCCTGCAGTTGTTCGAACACTTCCTGCAGCAGTCCTCACTGCGCTTCGATCGCATCGCCCCGGAGCTGGACAACCAGACCCTGTCGAGCCTGATGAGCCACGACTGGCCGGGCAACGTACGCGAACTGCGCAACGTCGCCGAACGCTTCGCCCTGGGCCTGCCCGCGTTCAAGAAAAGCGGCACGGGCGGCAGCGCCCACGGCCTGGCCTTTACCGAGGCGGTGGAAGCCTTTGAACGCAACCTGCTCGTTGACGCCCTGCAACGCAGCGGCGGCAACCTGACCCAGGCCAGCCAGGAACTGGGGATGGCCAAGACCACGCTGTTCGACAAGGTCAAAAAATACGGGTTGAGTCACTGATGGATCTATTCTTGAAAGCCGCCCTCGGCGCGGCGGTGGTGCTTATATTGGCCGCACTGGCCAAGACCAAAAACTATTACATCGCAGGCTTGGTGCCGCTGTTTCCGACCTTTGCGCTGATCGCCCATTACATCATCGGCAAAGGCCGCTCGGTCGAGGATTTGAAGACCACCATTGTGTTTGGGATGTGGTCGATCATTCCGTACTTCGTGTACTTGGCGACGTTGTATGTGATGGTGGATCGGATGCGGTTGGAGGCGTCGCTGGCGGTCGCGGCGGTGGCCTGGTTGATGGCGGCAACCGTCCTGGTAAGCGTCTGGGTACGCCTGCACACCTGACACACCACAGTCCAAATGTGGGAGGGGGCTTGCTCCCGATGGCGTTGGGTCAGTCAATAAATTCATGGCTGACATACCGCTATCGGGAGCAAGCCCCCTCCCACAGTTTTAACCACAGTGTGTCAGCGGACTATTTTGTCGACTTGGATGCCCAGCTTCTTCAGGCGGTACCAAAAGCTGCGCTCCGAAATCCCGATCTTCGCTGCTGCCGCGGCCTGCACGCCATTGCTCTCCTGCAACGCCGCCAGAATGTAGGCTTTCTCCACTTCCGCCAGCGCCGCATCCAGGTCCTGTGGCACACCCGGCCCGTCGCTGAGGATCGCCGTCACCCCGTCCTCGCTCGGTTTCGAAGCAAACAGATACCCCGGCAAATCGATATCCTCGATCACCGGCGAAGCCGCTACGATGGTCGCTCGTTCCACGCAGTTTTGCAGCTCACGGATATTGCCCGGCCAGTGGTACGCCGCCATGGCCTGCAAGGCTTCCGGGCTGAACCCGGTGATGCGTTTGCCGGCGGTCGCGCTGAGGGTGCGGGCGAAGTGCCGGGCCAGGGGTGCGATGTCTTCCACGCGCTCGCGCAGGGCCGGCAAAGGAATCGGGAAGACATTCAGCCGGTAATACAGGTCTTCGCGAAATTCCTTGTTGGCCACCGCGTCCAGCAGGTTCTTGTTGGTCGCGGCAATCACCCGCACGTCCACCTTGCGCTCGCGGGGATCACCCACCGGTTCGATGACCCGTTCCTGCAAGGCACGCAAAATCTTGGCCTGCAAGGCCAACGGCATATCACCGACTTCATCGAGGAACAGCGTGCCCTTGTCGGCCTGCATGAAGCGCCCTACCCGGTCGGCCACGGCGCCGGTGAAAGCGCCTTTGCGATGACCGAACATTTCGCTTTCCAGCAGCCCCTCAGGAATCGCCGCGCAATTGACCGCCACGAACGGTTGGTCGGCACGGCTGCCATGCTTGTGGATCGCGCGGGCGACCATTTCCTTGCCGGTGCCGCTTTCGCCGGTCAGCAGGATGGTTGCGCTGCTGTCGCGCACCGAGTCCACCGCCTGCAGCACTTTACGAAACGCCGGACTGTCACCCACCAAGCTGTCGAACTGTGCATGTTCATCCAGCTCGGCACGCAGGCGCGCGTTATCGCGCATGATGTCGCGAAACTGCAGGGCCTTGGCCACGGTGATGTCCAACTCGTCGATATCGAACGGCTTGGCAATGTAGTCGTAGGCGCCGTTGCGCATCGACTGCACGGCATTTTTCACCGTGCTGTAGGCCGTCATCACGATCACCGGCAACTGCGGATAGCGCTGCTTGATCTCGGCCAGCAACGCCGGCCCGTCCATGCCCGGCATGCGCCAGTCGCTGATGACCAGGTCGATGTCCTCCTGCTCCAGCACCTTGAGCGCGTGCAGGCCATTGCCGGCGGTAAACACCTGGATGCCGTTCTGGCTCAGGGCGGATGACAACAGATCACAGAGCTTGGGCTCGTCGTCGACCACCAATACGTTATGCGTCATGCCCGTTCTCATCCTCGCCGTCGTCTTCACCGTTAGCCGGAATGTACAGGTTGAAGGTGGCGCCGGCATCTTTCTCACTGATGCACTCGATGCTGGCGTCGTGACTCTCCATGATCGAATAGACTTTGGCCAGGCCCAGCCCCGTGCCCGAGGCCTTGGTGGTGACGAACGGCGTGAAAATGCGCTCGACCATATCTGCCGGGATGCCCTGGCCGGTATCGGCAATGCTGATCACGGTAGTGTCAACCACGCTGCGGATACCCAGGGTGAGGCGCCCGCCTTCAGGCATCGCGTCGATGGCGTTGAGAATCAGGTTCAGACAGGCCTGCTTGAGCTGCTTGGCATCCGCGTAGAGCGTGGCGTCGGGCGCCTGGTCGTCAATCTGTGCATCGATATTGTGAGTACTCAACTCCGGGCCACAGAAGCCGAGGATGTCTTCCACCAACGGGCGGGCCGGTTGCTGTACGCGGATCGGCGGATTGGGCTTGGCGAAGTCGAGGAATTCGGTGATCAGGTCGTTGATCCGGCTGACCTCGCTGATCACGTACTCCAAGTGGCGCTTGTCGGCGTCCGGAAGGTCGGCGCGCCGGTGCAACAGTTGAGTGGCCGTCTTGATGATGCCCAGCGGGTTGCGGATTTCATGGGCCAGGCCCATGGCGACTTCACCCAGGGCATGCAGACGATCACGCCGGCGCAGTTGGGCTTCCAGGTGATGCAATTCGCCCAGGCGTTCAGTCATGTGGTTGAAGGTGCTGCTCAGTTGCGCCAGCTCGTCGCCGCCGCTGACCTCTACCCGGTGCGCGTAGTTGCCGGAGATCACCGCATTCACGCCTTGGGACAGGTCCCGCAGCGGCTGGGTCAGGCGCCGCGACACCCACACCCCTGCCGCCAGTGAAAGCGCCGAGCTGACCAGGAAAATCAGCACGAACAAGTTGCTCTGATTCACCAGCCCCACCAGGCTCGTGTGGCGCAGCAGGCCGCTGAAGATCACGCCTTGCAGCTCGCCGGCATCGTTGAATATCGGCCAGTACAAGCCGCTGTACTGGTTGGTGAACTGCTCGCTCGGCTGCCGGGTGCTGCGCAGCTCGGCTTCGACGTTCTTCGGGATGCGCGCCGGGTGGTTTTCGAAGCGCTGGGTGGAAAATATCTCGGAAAACCCCGTGGCATTGGCCAGGTACAGGCGCAGGTCGAGGGAATGTACATCGGCCACGCTGGTAAGGAAGCTGCTGTCCAGGTAGGTGGCCACCAGCAACAGATAATCGACCCCATCGCGGTTGGTTTCGAAGGTCGATACCACCAGGCCCGTGCTGACACCGGCCACCTGTACGGTCTGCAATACCGTGTTGCTGGTCAGGTTGATCTGCTTGACGATGTCGTCGGCGGCGGTGCTGAACACCACCTTGTGATCACTGCTACGAATCAGCGCCACCACATCGATGTCGGTGGCATCGGCGATGTCGGCGGTGAGCCGGTCATGCCGTTCGGCCTGCCGCGATGAGGGTGGGCTGGTGTAGCGCAGGAACAGCTTGGCCATGCGCGCGTTGTCGTGAAGGATGTCGCCGATCTCGTCCTTGACGATCTTGGTCGACTCCTGCAGCCAGATACGCACGTTGCTGTCGAAAATCTGCGACAACGTGGTGGCGGCCAATTCCGCCGCGATCATGGTCGGAATGACGCTGACCAGCCAGAAGGCCAGCACCAGCTTGCGCTGGACGCTCCAGCGCGAAATGGCAAAGGGGCGGGCTTTCTGGCGGGTCTTGGTGATCATCAGGTTTCGCTTATCGCAGCAGCCATGGCAGGGTCGGAACGATCCGGTCGGAACAACATTTTGACTAACTTGAGCACGCCGTTGACCAGCCGATTGCGGTGGCGGAAGAACAGGCTGTTGCCCTGGAACTGGCAGCCCAGGCGCAGTTTACTGGCATACCCGGCCTGGCCGCACTCGTACACCGCAATATTGTGTTGAATACAGTAGTCGACATTGGTCAGCCAGCTACGGAAGTACAGGTTGTACTCACGGCTGAACGCGATGTCATGCCCGAAAAACTTATCGATCAGCCGATGCTCGTCGAGCAGGATCAGGTTGAACGCCACCAGGTGCTCGTCCACCCAGTAAAGAACACACACCGCACGCGCTTGCAGCTGTTCGAGAACCCGCGTGAAGTAACCGGCGGGCAGGCGTTCGAACTGCAAGTCCGCGCGCATCAGCGTGGCTTCATAGAGGCGCATGACCTCGGGCAGCACATCATCGATGTTGTGCCGCCACTCCACCCGCGGCCCCGGTGCGCGCAGTTTGCGGCGCAGGTCTTTGCGGGTGGATTTACCCAGCGAGCCAAGGTAAGCGTCCACTGAGCCGTAAGGCAGCGGCAACACGCCCGTGGGCAGGCTCGGCATGCTTTGAAAGCCAGCCGCACGGCAACTTTCGGCCCAATGCGGGTCGTTGCTCGGTGCGTCCTTGACCGCCAGCAGGCCGATGCCAAAGTCATCCGCATCCCGGCGCGCCACCTCCAGCAAGTGCTTGAGCAACTGCGGGCGCCGCGCATCCGCCACGCCACTGGCAAAACCGACGTCGCAGCGCTCGGCCACCGGCGAACCGAGGGCATACAACCCCAGTTGCAACAGACCCGGCCACAGTCGCGCCACACGTTCGGTCAAGCGCTTGCCGGCGCCCGACAGTGTCGTGTCGAGACGATAATGGGTGATGAACGCGACAGCCACTGCCGCCAGCGTTCCCTCTTCGTAAACCGCCAGGTAACGCCACTGAAAGTCATCGATCGCGGCGTTTTCCACGGCGAGGTAATAGTCCCAGTCCTCCAGGGCACCGGGAAAACAGTCATTCCAGGCATCGCGCTGGATAGCCCGGAGGGTCGGGAAGGCTTGGGTGGTTATCACAGTTTTTCCTTATCGACACCGCTTCCTGTAGGAGCGAGCTTGCTCGCGAAAATCGCCCAGACAACGTACTCAGCCTGGCAGTACGCGTTATCGTTAACGACCTTCGCGAGCAAGCTCGCTCCTACAAGTAAAGGGATCAGGCCACACGATTGAGTTGCACCGAATGCTGCTCGACAAACGCGGCGCTCAACTCGATCACCCGGCGGTATTGCAGGTCGACCGTGATCATGTGGTAGCAGTTATCCAGCAGGATCTTGGTCACCGGGCCACCGAGGTGGCGCTCCACGTAATCGGCGTTCCAGCGGCTGGTGATGTCGTCCTCGATGGAGTGCAGCACCAGCGTCGGTACCTTGACCTCGGGCATGCGTTTCCTGACCACGGCGTTCAGGCGGTGCAACTCGCGCACGGTGATACCTTCCATGGTCAA
This sequence comes from Pseudomonas sp. R4-39-08, assembly GCF_003852275.1. Classification (NCBI taxonomy): domain Bacteria; kingdom Pseudomonadati; phylum Pseudomonadota; class Gammaproteobacteria; order Pseudomonadales; family Pseudomonadaceae; genus Pseudomonas; species Pseudomonas sp. R4-39-08. Next base: position 1,237,797 of record NZ_CP027733.1, on the reverse strand, counting down.
CAACCCCGCCTCGCTGCTTTCGCCTTGCTTCATCTGCCGCTCGACGACGGCCCGCAGGCGTTCGTTCTTGATGCCGTAGGGCGGCTTTTCTTCGAAGCTGCACAGGTGCACGCCGAACGGAATCTTCATCAGCAACGGCGTAAGAAACGCCAGTTTGTTGATGCTCCAGCCGTCGTACTTCAAGGTGGTGGAATACATCAGCAGCCCGGCAACCCGCCCAGGGTGTTCGGCAGCCACATACATCGACATCACCGCGCCCATGGACAAGCCGCCAACGAACACTTGCGCGTGACGCCGCTCGATCTGTGCGAAGGTCTTGCGCACCCCTTCGTACCAGTCCCGCCAGCCGGTGGCCTGCAAGTCGCTGTTATCACCGCAGTGCCCGGCCAGGGTGGGCACGTACACCGTGCAGTTGCCCGCCTTGACCAGCCCCCTGGCGACCTGGCGCAATTCCGTCGGGGTGCCGGTCAGGCCGTGAATCAACAGGATCCCGACCGGACCAGCACCGAGAACGAAGCCGGCATCACCTTCACCGAGGTCGATCTCGACGGCACTCACCGTGTGGTCGCTCGCACCAGCAGTTGCTCGAGCAGCTTCAGGCCCAGCTCGATTTCCGGGTAGCTGATTTCCAGGGACGGCGCCAGGGTGATCACGTTCTTGTAGTAGCCGCCCACGTCGAGGATCAGACCGAGCTTCTGGCCATCCACCAGCATGTCGCCTTTCATGCCCTCCTCGACCATGTAGTCCAGGGTCGCCTTGTCTGGGGTGAAGCCGTCCGGGCCGCAGATTTCGCAGCGCAGCGCCAGGCCCAGGCCGTCGACATCGCCGATGATCGGAAAACGTTTCTGCAAGTCCTGCAGGCCTTCGAGGAAGTATTTGCCCTTGGCCATGACCATCGCGCCGTAGTCGACTTCGCTGGTCATCTTGAACATTTCCAGGCCGACCGCCGTACCCAATGGGTTGGAAGCGAAGGTGGAGTGGGTCGAACCTGGCGGGAAGATTTTCGGGTTGATCAACTCTTCACGGGCCCAGATGCCCCCCAGCGGGTTGAGGCCGTTGGTCAGCGCTTTGCCGAACACGATCACGTCAGGCTGCACGTCGAAGTGTTCGATCGACCACAGTTTGCCGGTGCGGTAGAAACCCATCTGGATTTCATCGGACACCATCAAAATGCCGTGCTGGTCCAGCACATGCTTGAGTTCGCGATAGAAGTTCATCGGCGGGATCACGTAACCGCCGGTGCCCTGGATCGGCTCGACGTAGAATGCCGCGTATTCGCACTGGTTGGTTTTCGGGTCCCAGACGCCGTTGTATTCAGTCTCGAACAACCGCGCAAACTGCTGCACACAGTGGCTGCCGTACTCTTCCTTGGTCATGCCCTTCGGGCCACGGAAGTGATAGGGGAACGGGATGAAGTTGGCGCGCTCGCCAAAGTGGCCATAGCGGCGACGGTAGCGGAAGCTGGAGGTGATCGACGAGGCGCCGAGGGTGCGTCCGTGGTAGCCGCCTTCGAAGGCGAACATCAGGCTCTTGCCGTTGGACGCGTTACGCACCACTTTCAACGAGTCTTCAATCGACTGCGAACCGCCGACGTTGAAGTGCACGCGACCGTCGAGGCCGAATTTGTTCTTGGCGTCCACCGCGATCATTTCCGACAGCTCGATCTTGCCCTTGTGCAGGTACTGGCTGGCAATCTGCGGCAGGGTGTCGATCTGTTGCTTCAATGCATTGTTCAGGCGCGGGTTGGCGTAGCCGAAGTTGACGGCCGAGTACCACATTTGCAGGTCGAGGTAGGCCTGGTCTTCGGTGTCCCACACGTAGGAACCTTCGCAACGGCTGAAAATACGCGGTGGCTCGATGTAATGCACGGTGTCGCCGTAGGAGCAGTACTTGGCTTCCTTATCCAGAAGGATCTGGTCTTCAGTGGTAGCGATACGGATATCAGACATGATGGAAAATTTCCTGAGTGTCGGCAGTAAAGGAGGTGGCGTTGGCGGCGATGCCTTGTGGCAGTTGCGCCAGCAATGCGGGCACTTCGGCAAAGGTGTCGAAGCGCGCGTGGGGAATCTGGTGGGCGACGCAATACTCGGCGAGGCTGCCCTTGGCGAACACGAAGTCGGCGGTGGAGGCCACGCACATATCGGACTTGCCGTCGCCGATCACCAGCACGCGCTTGTTGCGCGGCGTGGATTTGCATTTGCAGTTGCCGGAAGCGGCGCGGCAGGCATCGCTGGCATACGGGAAGTCGATGCGCCAGCTGTTCTGGTCGACCTGGCGCAGGCGGTTGGCGAGGATCGGCAGCAAGGTCACGTAGTTGCGCGACAGAATGCGCGCGATACCCTGCTCGATGCCGTCGCTGACCACTTCGATGGTCGCGCCCAGGCCCATGACGTGATCGACGAAATCCGGAAAGTCCGGGTCGATCTCGACACTGTCGAAATAGGCCAGCAACTCGCTCGGGGTCGCCTTGATCAGCGCCAGTTGGCGGCTCAGGCATTCGCGTGAGCCGATATGCCCGTCCAGCCATTCCTGTTCGATGGTTTCCCATTCGGGACCGGCGAAGCGTTGGAGGACGTTGTCGATGACATCGGTGGGGGTGATGGTCCCGTCGAAGTCACACACGATATGCCATTGGATCATTGCGTCTACCTTTGGAAAGAGGCGCGCTGTATGCGCTTGCCTTACCGGTAGAGCAGGGAGTGTGCCAATTGGCCAAAGCCCAGCGGGGCTGGGGGTTTTCTGGATATTCCGAGCGACAGGTGCGCTGCAAGCTACAATTTTTGTAGCTTGCTACAAACAAGATGAGTGCTTGCGCAGGCGCCAGGGTTTGCGCGTTCATGCGCGCCTGTTCACTCATCAGGAACTGTGACCATGTTAAGGATCACATGCGCTGCACTCGTCGGGCTGCTGAGCCTGAGCGCCCAGGCCGAAGGCATTACCGGAGACGTCGGCGCAGGCGTCAGCTACCAACCCCACGACCCGACCGGCAGCCGCTATGAAACCCGCCCCGTGCCCTACCTGGACCTGGACTGGGGCGACGTCAGCCTGAGCATCGATGACGGCTTGACCTGGAGCGCATTGAACGCCCACGGCCTCACCGCCGGCCCGTACATCAATTATTTGTCGGGCCGTACCTCCAATGGTGCGCTGCAAGGCCTGCGCAATGTGTCGGACATGGCCGAGGTCGGCGGTTTCGTCCAGTACGCGCCGGCCGATTTCTGGCGGGTCTACGCGCAGCTGGGCCAGGCCGTGGGCGGTGGTCATTCCCAGAGCGGGGTGCTGGGCAAGGTCGGCGGTGAACTCGGTTACCCGCTGGGCGGTGGGATTATCGGCAGCAGCGGCCTGGTGGCGCACTTTGCCGACGCGCGCCAGAACCAGACGTTTTTCGGGGTGGACGATAACGAGGCGGCCGCCACGGGGTTCAAGGCCTATAACGCCAGTGGCGGTTTCCAGAACGTCACCTTGAGCCAGAGCTTCCAGTTCCCCCTGGCGCCCAACTGGTCATTGCTGACCAGTGCGAGTTGGGTGCACCTGGTCGGCTCGGCGGCCAACAGCAGCATTGTCAGGCAAGCAGGCGCGGTGAATCAGGGCCAGGTGCAGACGGCGATCAGCTACACCTTCGATTAAATGTGGGAGGGGTTTACTGTAGGAGCGAGCTTGCTCGCGAAAAACCTGAGAACGCCGCGTTAAACCAGATTCGCTGCGTTATCGTTGACGTTCTTCGCGAGCAAGCTCGCTCCTACAAAAAGCCCTAACTGACAGGCATTAGGGCAAGCCCCCTCCCACAGGGGGCCGTGTTTCAGTTTTCTTCGCCCTCGGCCAACAGGGCGATACCGGCAATAATCACCGCAACCCCCACCCAATGCAGCGGGCTGATGTGCTCCCCCAACCCCAGCCAAGACCCCAGCAGTACCGCCACAAACACTAGCGAACTCAACGGAAAGGCCAACGACAGACTGCTGCGCCGCAGGATCAGCATCCACACGAAAAACGCGCTGATATAACTGGCAATCGCCGCCAGAATTCCCGGGTTGCGCGCAACATCCGCCAGCCACTGCCAGGTGAAATCCATCTGCCCCAATTGATCACCGGCCACCTTGGTAAACAACTGCCCGGCACTTTCAGTGGCGATCAACAGCGCCCACAGCACCAGCGTGCCAAGCCGCCCATGCAACCAGCCCGTGTCGACGGTTTGCGTACTCATGCCTGGCCCCCCGCAATCGCCACCAACATCACCCCAACCGTAATCACCAGCGTGCCCAGCCAACGCCGTCGGCTGACGGTCTCCTTGAGCACCCAACGGCCCGCCAGCACCACCAGGCAATACGCCAACGCCGCCAGCGGAAACAGCAGGCTCAACGGCGCACGGGACAAGGCTTCGAGCCAGACGAAAAACTCGATGACATAGGCCCCGATGCCGGCCCAGAGCAATGGCGCATTGAACACCTGGCCCCAGAACGCGCGCAGACGGAAACCGCCATCGAGTTGCGGCAAACGGTCCACGCCCAGCTTGAAACACAACTGGCCGATCACATCGAGCACGATGGAAAGCGCCAGCAACATCACCACGGTCAGGCTCACGGGAACAACTCCTCGAACAGATCGATCAGCGCCGCATTGGTCGCGGCATTGCGCTGCAAATCCTGCGCGCTCCAACGCTCGGGCGGAGGCTGGTCGGACTTGGCTTCCCAGCGCTTGAACGCATTGCTGAAGGCAGGCGCGGCGAACTCGCCGCACACGTCGATACCAATGATGCGTTTATGCGCGGCCAACGCCCGCAGGGCCTGGAGCAAGTGGCTCAGGCGCATGCCGCCCTGGTCCCAGTTGGTGGCGGCGTCTTCACTGGCGAGCACGTCTTTGTCGAGGGTGATCCAGACCGCGTCGGTGGGCAGGCTGGCGATCATCTGGTCCAGGAACGTGGTCCAGTCCAGCTCCGCCAGGTTGCGCCAGTGCAGGTGATTTTCCTGCTGTCGGTGCCCGGCGCCATCGCCGACCCGGCCCCAGACTTTCGAGGGCGGGTGCTGCCAGGGGAACAGCTGCAACTGCCCGCGCTTGAGGGCCCCGAGGTTACCGCCGCGCAGCTGCGGGTTATGCAGGTCGTCACTGCAGGGGCCCAGGGTGACGATGCGTTTGATCGCCGGCATCTTGAGCGCGCGGTTGACCCACGAACCACAGTGGCGCTTGGGCGCAAAGCGCACCCAGTCGGGGTGGTTGTCGAAGTGGATCAGGCTGATGGGTTCTTTCAGGTCGGCGAGAAACGCCGGCGTGAGGTGGTGATAGTCGCCGGAGCCGACGAACAGGATTTCCGGGCGCGCATCCCTGGGCCGTGGCCGCTGGGCCAGGCGCTCGACGAAACGTTTCCAGGTTTTTTCGGTGGACCAGAGGCGCAGTTTAGGGCCCAGGTCCAGCAGATCCAGGCGCGTGGCCCGGCCGCTGGCCAACCGCTGGGCAATCGGCGCCTGAGCGGTGAGGCTGTGGTCGAGGTCAAGAATATTCAAGGCAGTGCTTCATCCCTAATGGCGGCGCCCAACCGCAGACCGGGTGGGCTTTAGGGGGTCAATGCAAGGGATGGGCCAGAGGGCAATGAACACAGGACACATGTGGGAGGGGGCTTGCTCCCGATGACGGTGGGTCAGTCTCTGCATACATTGACTGATCCACCGCCATCGGGAGCAAGCCCCCTCCCACATTGTGTTTACTGTTTGGCCTCCTTGATGATCTGACGAATCGCCCCAACAAACGCCTCAGCCGGCTGCCCGCCGCTGACGGCGTACTGGTCGTTGAACACGATGGTCGGCACCGAGGTCACGCCACGGGTGATCCACAGCTTCTCCTGCTCACGCACCTCTGCTGCGTATTCGTCGCTGGCGAGAATCTCGGCGGCGCGCTTGAGGTCCAGGCCGACGCTTTCAGCGATGATCGCCAGGGTCGCATGGTCGGAAGGGTCCTGGCCGTCGGTGAAATAGGCCTTGAACAGCGCCTCCTTGAGGTTGTATTGCAAGCCTTCCAACCCGGCCCAATGCAACAGGCGGTGCGCATCGAAGGTGTTGTAGATGCGGCTCTGGCCATCGGTGCGAAAGGCAAAGCCCAACGCGGCGCCCATGTCGCGAATGCGCTCGCGGTTGGCCTGGGACTCTTCGGCGCTGGAGCCGTATTTCTCAGTGATATGTTCCACGATGTTTTGCCCGTCGGCGGGCATCTTCGGGTTCAATTCGAACGGCTGGAAATGAATCTCGGCCTGCACCTCGGCGCCAAGCTCATCAAGGGCTTCGGTCAAGCCGCGCAGGCCGATGATGCACCAGGGGCAGGACACGTCGCTGATGAAATCGATTTTCAGGGGAGTACTCATGGGCAGGCCACCTCGCTGGCATTAATGCGCCGCAAAAGCGACACGATACACCACCTTCACAGCAGCTTCGAAGGCTCGCCCAGGTCGATCTGCGCCCAGTGCGCGGTATCTTCGCGATGGGCTTGCAGGTAAGGCAGCACCGCCGCCAGCAACGGCGCCTTGAACGCTTCCTGGAAACGGTGGGCCAGGCCTGGAATCAATTTCAACTGGCTGCCTTGGATATGCGCGGCCAGATGAACGCCGTGCATCACCGGCAGCAACGGGTCGGCGGTGCCATGAACCACCAGGGTCGGCACCCGCAACTGGTTGAGCAACGGCACGCGGCTCGGCTCGGCGAGGATCGCCATGATCTGGCGCTTCACGCCTTCGGGGTTGAACGCACGGTCATAGGACAGCGCCGCCTGATGCAGCAATGCCTGGCGATCATCCTGCACATTCGGGCTGCCCAGTGCCGCAAGCAAATCCGCCTGCTGTTCCAACGCCACCTCACGATTAGGCGCGCTGCGCCGCGACAGCAACTGCACCAACGCCGCGTTCGGGGCCGGCAGGCCTTCGGCGCCGGAGCTGGTCATGATCAGGGTCAGGCTTTCCACCCGCTGCGGCGCCATCGCCGCCAGGTGCTGGGCGATCATGCCGCCCATGCTCGCCCCCAGCACATGAAATTGCCGGACCTGCAACGCATCCATCAAACCCAAGGCATCGTCGGCCATGTCGGTCAGCGTGTAGGGCGCCGCCACCGGCAGGCCGAGCTTGTAGCGCAGCACCTCGAAAGTCAGGTTGGCGCTGGCCGGTGCCTGGCGCCAGGTGGACAGGCCAACATCGCGGTTGTCGTAGCGGATTACCCGAAAACCTTGCTGGCACAGGGCGACAACCACTTCGTCAGGCCAGTGGATCAACTGCCCGCCCAGGCCCATCACCAACAGCAAGGCAGGGTCGGACGCACGCCCGATACTCTGGTAGGCGATGCTTACCTGAGCCAGGTCGACCGTTTGGGTCGGGACATTGACGTCACATCGAGAAGCCGCAAAAGACGGCAGGCCGAACAACAGAGCGGCCAGTAAAAGCAACACACGCATGAAAAACACCGAAACGCAGAACCCCAGTAGAGCGCGAGTCTGATGAAGTTTGTTCAAGCGCGCTGCCACAGTTCGATGACAGTTTGATGAAGAGTGCCAGGCGGTCCTGGTCGACATGCACGGCAACATGAGACAAACTCACGCTATTCCGCTTCGTCACAAATTGTCTTCATGGAGAGCCCGTGCTCGAGATCCGTCACCTCAAGACCCTGCACGCCCTGCGCGAAGCCGACAGCCTGGTGGAGGCGGCCGAGCGCCTGCACCTGACCCAGTCCGCGCTGTCTCACCAATTCAAGGAACTCGAAGAGCGCCTGGGCATGCCGCTGTTCGTGCGCAAGACCAAACCGGTGCGTTTCACCAGCGCCGGCCTGCGCCTGCTGCAACTGGCGGACGCCACCCTGCCCCTGCTGCGCGGCGCCGAGCGCGACATCGCACGCCTGGCCGGCGGCACCGCCGGGCGCCTGCACATGGCCATCGAATGCCACAGCTGCTTCCAGTGGCTGATGCCGACCATCGACCAGTTCCGCGATGCCTGGCCCGAAGTGGAGCTCGACCTGGCCTCGGGCTTTGCCTTCGCGCCACTGCCGGCCCTGGCCCGTGGCGACCTCGACCTGGTGGTGACCTCCGACCCGCTGGAGCTGCCGGGCATCACTTATGTGCCGCTGTTCACCTACGAAGCCATGCTCGCCGTGGCCAACCAGCACCCGCTGGCGAATAAATCCTACATCGTGCCGCAAGACCTGCTGACGCAAACCCTGATCACCTACCCGGTGGAGCGTGATCGCCTGGACATCTTCACCCGCTTCCTGGAGCCGGCCGACGTGGAACCCGCCCAGGTGCGCACTTCGGAGCTCACGGTGATGATGATGCAACTGGTGGCCAGCGGCCGTGGCGTGTGCGGCATGCCCCATTGGGCGTTGCACGAGTACAGTTCACGCGGTTATGTGAAGGCCAAGCGGCTGGGCGAGAAAGGTTTGTTCGCCACACTGTATGCGGGGATTCGCGCGGACATGCTGGATGCGCCGTACATGCGTGACTTCTTGCTGACGGCCAAGGACACGTCATTTTCGACGCTCGATGGCGTGAGTGCGGTGCGCTGAGGCCCGCGACAGGCTTCCCGTTACCTGCATTGGCACGGCCCTGAACCTGTGGCGGCTCAGGAGCCGAAGCCTCTCTAACTGATGCTATGCGTTACCTGAGACCAACCCGGCATACTGCTCGGCTGTCCGAGACACATGCACCGCTGGGCCCCTTGGCGCCGCGCCTACACTCGACCCTCACATTCATCCGGGCGCACGGCACCCTCGCTCAACCTGCGCCCTTGAGTAAGGGTTCGCGCATGCACACTTCATTGCCTTCTTCCCCAGCCCGACAGGGTGACGATCCACAACCGATCCAGGCCAAAGACAAGCCTCTCGTCACTTTTCAGCCTGTGACGTTGCCTGTGGTACCCCCGGCGTCTTCGACCGAGGACCAGCAGGAGCACCTCATCGGCGAGCTTGCCAAACTCAACGTCCAAACCAACGACCTGATACAGGCACAGCCAAGCCTGGGCAGGGTGTATCAGCATAAATTGACTGAAGCCTTTCCCCATTCGCCCCGGCCCATCAATCCCAAGCAGATCTTTTACAGCCGTTACCGAGAGGACCAGGAGGGGCAACGGCAACTCTTGTCCAGCGAGCCGCTGGGGTCGTTGCTCACCCGGTTGCGCACGCCAGACGGCGGCACCTATTTGACCCAACAGAGCGGTGCCTTCTACCGGGAACCCAACACACTGGACGCGGACAAGCGCCTGTCTTCAAACGGCACAACGGCGCAGCTGGCAGGCTCGACGGAAATCGCCATCATCCAAAGTCTGAACGCGTTCTGGGACACCGCCGAGGACGACCAACCCGACCCGGAGGAACAACTGATTGCCTTGCGTCGCCAGGTGCTGGCCCATCAACTGGCGCTGCGCACGGTGGATGGCGCGTTGTCGTCGGCCGGGCGGACACTGGCCGACAATGTGCTCAAGTACCCCACTGCGGCGGCGCGGGAAAAGGCCTTCGCCATCGACAACAGGCCCGCGGTATACCGGCTGATGCTGGAGGACGGCAGTGAGTTCGCCGCCGCATTCATCCTCAACGCCACAGGCAGGACTCCGCCTACGGGCAGCGTGATGCTGTACAGCCCGGGCGAGGCGTTTGAGGAATATGAAAACCTGGACCGTTTGAATCAGGCCGTGGCGGCGCGCATACGCGAAGGCGGCCCGGCCGGCAAGCGCCTGCTCGCAAGCCTGTCGAAAACGGCCCGCGCAGGGCTGCCCGGTTTGCCCGTGCTGGCCGCAAGCCCGCCAACGATAGAGGCCGATATCGTGGCGCACTGTGTTCGCTCAGTACGAATTCGACAATATTTTGCTGTGCGCGAAGCCCTGCGCAAGGAAACATTGCCGGTGGCCGGCGAACTCGATCTGGCGGCGGACACCACCCAGTATCTGGACATCACCGATGCCTTTGCCACACGTAATCTGCACCTGATAGAGGTGCGCGAACCCGAGTGGCTGAAAACTGCCGACGTGCACGACCAGGCCCGCTACAGGCAACTGGAACAGGCGATGAGTGACAGCAATGCGGCGCTCATGCCTTTTCTTGAAAAGGTTCAGACACTGGAAGCGTTTTCACTCGAACACACAGACAAGGTCCTGAAAAAACAGAAACCGGCCTATGCCGACGTGGATATTGCCCCGTATAAAAGCCTGGTTCGTCTGCGTATATCCGCCTCCCTGCCGGTCGAGCTGATGGGGTATCGCGACGAGAACACCTCGGTCGTTTACATCACCGCCGATGAAAAAATAAACATCCCACGGTTTCTGCAAGGCCAGACACTGACCAGTGGCACCTGGAAGAGCCGGGTCGTCATAGACCTACGCACACTGGGCAGTTACGCCCAGCGCAATGTCGACCCATGGTCCGCCCATGACTTCCACAGAACCATCAGCGCCACCGCCACCCTTGTCGATACCGACGGCAACACCAAGGGCACGCTGGGCGATTCGGATTTACGCGCGCTCGCCCAAGAAGCCGACATTGGAGAAAAATACGCCGAGTACCTCAGGTCAACCTTTGCGCAGGGCAGCGAAGGCAACAGCTTCGCCACCGCCTGGCAGCGCGCCAACGCGGCGAAAATGCACAAGGACGCCCTGGAGAGCCGGTTGAATCCCGATGTTCACAAGCTGTTTATATTCAAGACGCCCGGGAGCGGGCTTGACTGGATAAAGACGGTGGTCGAGTACCCCGATTCCACAGAACGCCCCCGGGTCAGCGCGTTCGAGATCGACGTGAACCTGTTGGTGATGGGCGGCGCACTGGATGAAGGCCGAGGGGGGCAAGTGATCAACGGCGTGTTGATCATTCAGCGAAAAGGCACCACGCCTGGCGGCGTCTGCGTGCTGTATACACCGGATGCCCCGGATGAAGCGCCGTTCAGGGAACTGACCAACGGCCTGAGCGAGCTGGACGCGCTGAAGGCAAAACCGCAATGGCGAGCCTACTTCAGCGCGCGCATGGCCACTAACGATGCGCACGAGCGCTCACGGATCTTCAGCGACACACGCGGCGTGCACCGCTATGCGTTAACAACGATAACCGGCAATTTTCACGCGTATTTGTATCTGGTGCAGCTTGGGTTTCAACTCGCCCATGCCGCTTTCCGTTCACGCAGCAATGCGCAGATTTCCCGCGAGTCCACCGTAAACGCCTTTATGTTCGGCATTGAAGTGGCCGATCTTTTTATCGGCCTGGTGCCCGGCAAGGCCGCACAGACGTTTGTGCGCAGGGGCATAGAGAAAGGGCTAAGCCTGACCAGACAACTGGGCCGCCGTATGCCGGGGCTGGTTCGAAAAATCGGCACCCACCACAGGGCACGCATCGCGGTCACAAAGGCTTCGATCCGGCCGTTGGAGCCGGCCTGGGTCGATGTTGCCGCGTATCGGTTGCCCCAACCGATCGACGCATTCTTTGATGTGGAAGAATTTGCCCAGGCGAACCACTACACGCTGTGGCGCACATCGGGCAACGCCCCGTGTTTTTTTGACAAACACAATAATCAACTGATCGCGATGAGGGATGAAGGCGGGCGTTATCACCTGTTTCAGTCCTTTGTCGAAGACGGTGCGCGCTATGTAAAAGACCCGGCAGGAAACAGCGCGAACTTTATGGTGGTGCCGGGCGACGCAAAAAGCTGGAAGCCACGTTTCGAACGCACGACAGCGGGCGGCGGCACGGTGATGGGCATGCTGCGTGGGCTCACGCCTGAACAGCAAGTCGATGCCGACCTGATCGCGGCGCTTGGTATTTACTCAACAGATGAGCAGTTAAGGTATTTCGAACCCCTCATTAAAGAAATGACAGAGCCACAGAAGCGAACACTGCTGGCGAACGCACGAGAGCAGATGGGTAATATCGACGAAGCCACCTTTCGTCGCAGGGTCTCGGGGCAGCGGAATTTAAGCCCACGCGCCAAAAATGAATTACGTGACGCATTGTTGAGGCTGCATTCGGAGGCGGACATTTACGTCCACATAAACAGATCAACCTCGAACCTGATCACTCCCCTGCTCCCGTTGGACAAAGATAAATTGTTTAAAAAAATAAAAAGACTAATTGGCAAAAACGATAACTTTTCAAAAGAAATCCGAGCCTCCATTAGAATTCAGGACCCCGACACAAACGCACAGTTTGTAGGTTATGCGATCACACCCAAGCAGATGAAGAGCCTGGATAAATTTGATGAAAATTATAAACTTTCAACTTGGTCATCGGATTCGCTCAAGGCGTTTCTAAACGAAAAAGGACGCCAACAAACGCTTACCCGAATAGCTACCGATAATAAAATTACGCGCGAAGAGGCGCTGGAATCGCTTTTGTCGAACCCTGAAGTACAAAAATCCTTAACCCTGTTCAGAACAATAAAATTCAAGGAAAAGCTCAAGGAACTTGGCGTGGTGTCCTACGCCGAGGACTTTAAAAAATCCGGCATTCCCTATGTCGCCATGTCACGCGGTACATACAAGAGTGGTGAGTCTGGCGTAAGAATGATCGACAGTGTCGCCGTCACGGATTTTGAAAATAACCTCCCTCGGTTTTCAGCGTCTTTAGAGTTTGACGCCCCCCGTGTACCCATCAAAAAAATTGAAAAACCATCCCCTGCACCGACACCTTCCCCGGCTCCCCCAACGGCCCGAGACCCCGCGGTCAACATCGTGAAGCAGGACGAGTTGTTAGAAGCGCAAAGCCCGCTGCTATCAGAGAGTGCGAGAAACAAACTCGAGCAGATCACTCAGGACATTCAGGCAGGTCGTGTCAGCCGCAAAAAAATCGGCAACTACACCTATACTGATTTACCCCAGATAGAGGCAGGCGCGGGCCGTGGTCGATGGCGGGTGGCCATTGAGCGCACCGCAAAAGAGGATGGCAAAGATGTCTTCGTACTCCGAGGTATCTTTGATTATCACGATACCCGGTCGGTCGCCTGGGGAATGTAATGCCCCCTTAACCCTCGCCGCGCAGCTCACGCCACATGTGGATCTTGTCGAAGTAGTCCAGGCCCACCCGCACCGCCAACGGTTCCAGGCCGTACTGGATAAAGCCGCAGCGCCGGTACAACGCAAAGGCGGCGTCATTGCCGGCGGTGACGGTCAGTTGGACCACCTTGAGGTGCGGGTGCTCGCGTGCCTGGTCGAGTGCCGCCTGCACCAACCGGCGGCCCAGGCCGTTGCGTTGATGGGCTGGAGTCACGTACATGCCGAACAACGTCACCTTGTGCCGCGCTTTCTCCCGAGGCTCGAACGCCAGGCCGACGATGCCGACCAGTGCGTCGCCTGCATATGCGCCGAGCAAACGGTCCAACGCACCGTCCAGGCGCTTTTGCCACCAACTCAACGGCATCGCTGCGCGCTCGGCGACGCTGGAGGTGAACGCCTGGGGATAAACATCATAGGCCTCGAGCATCAATGCCCGATAGGCTTCGGCATCGCAGGCATTGAGTGGGCGAATCGTCATGCGCCGATCAGCGACGCGCGGTAGAGCGGCAGGATCTGGTCACGGCTCAGCGGCGCCAATGGCAGGCCGCCGTCGCCCATGGGGTCGATCCAGCGTATTTCTTCAATTTCAGCGGCCGGGGTGACCGCCACGTCGATGTGCAGTTGGAACATGTCGGCCTGCACGGTGAAGCCCGGCTCGTTGGCCGCAGGCCCCGAGAACTGGCCGAGGTACACAGCTTGTGCCGGGTCGATATGCAGGTTCAGTTCTTCCCGCAGCTCGCGGGCCAGCGCCTCGACCGGTTGTTCGCCCGCGTCGATCTTGCCGCCGGGCTGCATGAAGGCCAGGGTCCCGCGTTTGCGCACCAGCAAGGTCTGGCCGTGTTTGTCGATCAGGACCGCGGCAGCGATGCGGATAATTGAAGGGCTCATGTGGGAATCGTTATCTCGTCGGGTTGTTTGATAAATACGCTGTATTTTGCGCCCTCCATCGATTCGAACGCGATCAGCTTGTCCACCAGCGGCAGGTTCAGCACCTTGCCGGCGTTGAGCAGGAGCATGCCGTTGTCGGCGTTGAGGTTGCGCGCCAGGACCATGCCGTCTTCAAGTTCGCGGGTGGTGAGGACTTTGACCGTGGGGTCGCCCAGGGTCACGTCGCTGAGGAAGGTGGCGCAGGCCTGCACAAAATCCTCGACCAACTCCAGGTCATAAAGGCGCCCGGCGTACTTGCGGATATACAGCAACGCTTCGTCGCTGTTCAGGTGCCGCTCCAGGATCAGGCCTTTTTGCAGCTCGATGAAGTCCACGGCCAGTTTCAGCAGCCGTGAACCCGCCGGGATCGCCTCGCCCTTGAGGTGGTCGGGAAACCCCGAGCCATCCCAACGCTCCTGGTGATGACGAATGATCCGCGCCGCATCCTTCATCGGCTCCAGGGTCATCAACAGCGACTCGCTCTGGGTCGGGTATTCGCGATACAGCGCGCGGTCGGTGCTGTACAGCTTGTCGGACGGCGCAACCATCATGCTGTCGGTCCAGCTCAGTTTGCCGATGTTGTACAGCGCCGCAGCCATGGTCAGGTCGCGGGTGCTGGCTTCATCCATGACCTGGGCGGCGCAGTACACGCGGATCAATTCGATCAACGCGCGGTTGGTCTGCTTGTCCTTGGGCAGCCGCAGGTTGGCCAGCAACGAAAACACTTCGGTACCGGTCACGTAGCTGCGCTTAAGCTCGTCGTAGGCCAGGTCGAGCATGTCGGCGGTCTGTTGCAGTTCGGCGGTACGCGCCGTCACACGCTTTTCCAGCGTGGCGTTCAGCGTTTTGAGCTGATCGTTCTGCTCCCGTGTGAGGCGTTCAAGCCGCTGATGTTCGAGGGTCTGCTGCAAGACCAGCTGCAACTCTTCGTCATTCCAGGGTTTGCTGATGTAGCGGTGAATCTGCCCATCGTTGATCGCCTTGACGATGGTGGTCAAATCGGCGTAACCGGTGAGCAGGATGCGGCCGGTGGCCGGGTACAGGCGGTGGACTTCCGCCAACAGCGTGGCCCCGTCCATACCGGGCATGCGCGCATCGCTCATCACCAGGTCGATGGGCCGGGTTGCCATGATTTCCAGCGCCTGGGCGCCGCTGGTGGCCAACACCACCTCGTAAGGCTGGCTGCGCAACAGGCGGCGCAGGCTGTTGAGGATCGACTCTTCATCGTCGACCAGCAGCACAGCGGACTTCGTAGCGAGTTGTTCATCCATGGCGACTCTGCCTTCAAATTAAACGATGTGAAGCTCGATTGAACCGGTGCGCCGTGCCGATCCAGGCCAGCAGCGCGAAAATGCTGTTGATTTGACGCCAACTGGCCGTCGATATCAAGGGAGCTCAGCTATGCTGTCACTGCATGTTCACACCCCTTTGATTGTAAAACCAGGGAAGGAATCGTTATGCCGTCGAGTCTTCTGCACAGGCGCAGGGCACCATGACCCCGGAATCAGGGCGGGCCAACCGTCGCATCCTGATCGTCGATGACACGGCCTCGATCCACCAGGATTTTCGCAAGATCCTCTGCGCCGATGAGCACGGCGAGCCCTCCCTGGACACCTTGGAGTCGGCCCTTTTCGGCACCGCCGCGCCGGTACGCCAGGCATTTGAGCTGGATTCTGCCTACCAGGGCCAGGAAGCGCTGGCGCTGGTGAACAAAGCCCTGCAGGCCCAGGCGCCCTATGCGCTGGTGTTTATCGACATGCGCATGCCCCCCGGTTGGGACGGGCTGCAAACCATCGAACAACTGTGGGACGTCGACCCCAACCTGCAAATTGCCCTGTGCACGGCCTATTCCGACTATTCCTTCGAGGCGATCGAAGCGCGCTTGAAGTACAACGACCAGTTGCTGATCCTGAAAAAGCCATTCGATCACCTGGAAATCCGCCAGATGGCCAGCGCCCTGACGTGGAAATGGCAACTGGCCCAGGACGCGGCGCTCAAGGTGATCAGCCTGGAGCGCACCATCGAAGAACGCGTGCAGGAACTGCTCAAGGTCTCGCACCTGTTGCAATACGACGCCCTCACCGGGCTGCCCAACAGTACGCTGCTGGGCGACCGGCTGACCCAGGCCATCGCCCTGGGCCGGCGACATGACACGCAACTGGCGGTGATGTTTATCGGGCTCGACCGCTTCAAGCGCATCAACAATGCCCTGGGCTACCCGGTGGGCGATGAAGTGCTCGAGCAGGTCAGCCAGAACCTGGTGGCAACGGTACGGGCGTCGGATTCGGTGTTTCGCTACGGCGCCGATGAGTTCGTGATCCTGCTCAACGATATCCAGCACCCCCAGCAAACCCAGCACATTGCGCAAAAAGTGCTGAATGCCATCAGCGCGACGCGGCACGTCGCCGGGCAGGACCTGAGCGTGACCGCGAGCCTTGGGATCAGCGTTTACCCCAACGACAGCGCCAACGCGGTGGGGTTGATCAAGCAGGCTGAAACCGCCATGCACACCAGCAAGGAGCACGGCCCGAACGACTTCAGTTTTTATACCGAAGACATGAACCTGCGCGCCCGACACCAGCAAAACCTGGAGAGCGCGCTACGCCAGGCGCTGGAGCGCGATGAGTTGGTGCTGCACTACCAGCCCAAGCTTGCGCTGGAATCCGGGCGGATCGTCGGCGCGGAGGCGCTGACACGCTGGTTTCATCCAAGGTCCGGCTGGATCAGCCCGGCCGAGTTCATTCCGGTCGCCGAAGACAGCGGCCTGATCGTGCGCCTGACCCAGTGGGTACTGCGCCAGGCCTGCGCACAAGCCCAAGCCTGGCGGCAGATGGGCCTGGCGCCGCTGCGCATGTCGGTGAATATTTCGGCGATCGACTTTCGCCAACGCAACTTCGTCGACAACCTGGCCGCCATCCTCGAACAGGCCGGCCTGCCGCCCGCCCTGCTGGAGCTGGAAATTACCGAAAGCGTGCTGATGCAGAACGTCGATGAAACCGTGGCGATCCTGCAAAGGATCAAGGCGCTGGGGGTGCGCCTGGCCCTGGATGATTTCGGCACCGGTTACTCCAGCCTCAGCTACCTGCGGCGCTTTCCCATCGATGTGCTGAAGATCGACCAATCCTTCGTGCGCGGCCTGAGCATTAATAGTCAGGACGAACAACTGATCAGGGCTATCATCGGCATGGGTAAAAGCCTGAAACTGGACATCATTGCCGAAGGCGTGGAAACCATCGACCAACTGAATTTCCTCAAAGCCCAGCGCTGTGAGGAGGGCCAGGGTTTTCTCTTCAGCAAAGCGTTGGCGCCGAAGGATTTCGTCCAGTTGCTGCAGGCGGGTAGCGCGACACTGATGCCCGATCAATAGCCCCAGGCCGCAAGGAGTGCTCGCTTGAGCCATGTTTCAACTGTCCGTACCGGCTTCATTCTCGCGTTGTGCCTGGGCAGCGGCGCACCGCTGGCCGCCGCACCGCTGAACGAGGCGCTCAAGCCCATGCCGGCAATACCGGCGCTGGATCCGGCCAAGGTCGAGCTGGGCCGCCAGTTGTTCAACGAGCCGCGCTTGTCGGCGAATAACACGCTGTCCTGCGCCAGTTGCCACCGCCTGGAATCCGGCGGTGCCGACAACAAGCCGTTTTCGATCGGCTTTGACGGTAAACCTGTGGTGCTCAACACGCCTTCGGTGTTCAACGCCAGCCTGAACTTCAAGCAGTTCTGGAATGGTCGGGTAGACACGCTGGAAGCACAGGTTGATCAGGTGGTCACCAGCCCCGTGGAAATGGGCAGCGACTGGAACACCGTGGTGCAGAACCTGGCGGCCCTGCCCGTCTACCAACGCGCCTTCGCCCAGTCTTATCCCGATGGCCTCAACGCCGCCAACGTGCAAAACGCACTGGCTACCTACGAGCGTACGCTGCTCACGCCCGACTCGCGCTTCGATCAGTATCTGCAGGGCAGCACCGAGGTACTGACCACCCAGGAAAAGTACGGCTACCAGCGCTTCAAGGAGTACGGCTGCATTGCCTGCCACCAGGGCGTGAATATCGGCGGCAATATGTTCCAGAAATTCGGAGTGATGGGCGACTACTTCCAGGCGCGCGGCAACCCGCAGGAGTCAGACCTGGGACGCTACCTGCTGACAAAGGACGAAGAGGACCGCTATGTGTTCAAGGTGCCCAGCCTGCGCAATGTCGCCGTCACCGCACCGTATTTTCACGACGCTTCGGCCAAGACCCTGGAAGAAGCGGTCGATGTGATGTTCAAGTACCAACTGGGGCGTAACCCGACCCAGGAAGACAAGGACCTCATTATTCAATTTCTCAAGACCCTGACCGGTAACTGGGCGGGCAAGCCACTATGAGACGCTTGTCACGCCTGTATCGCCGCCGCGCCAGCCAGGTGCTGCTTGGCCTGATGACCCTGTTCCTGGCTTCCACGCTGGTGTTTTTGTACCTCAAGTCTTCCCGCGACCAGACGGCCACTTATACCCAGTCGCGAGACTTGATCCGCCAGCTCCAGCAGCTCAATGCCCAGTGGGACAGCGAAGTGCTCAAGGCACGGATCGCGATTACCCACAACTACGACCCGCTGGTCATGCCCCTGACGGAAATGACCCGGATCGGCGCTGAACTTGCGAGCCGCGACTCCTACCACAGCGCTGCCGACCTGCCGGGTTGGCAAGCCAGCCAGGCGGCCTATCAGGCGGCCATCCAGGACAAAGCCCGGTTGGTGGACCAGTTCAAATCCCACAACGCGGTATTGCGTAATTCACTGGCGTTTCTGCCGACCGCCGAAGATGACATCCAGGCCCAATTCAACAGCATTGACGACGAAGGCCGCCTGCAAATGCAAAGCGTGGCCACCGACACCTACGACCTGCTGCTCAGCAGCCTGGAGTTCGCCCAGGTCACCAGCGACGAGCGCGCGGCCGATATCCTGGTGGGCCTGGGCAAACTGGCGATCAACAAACAGAGCCTGCCGGTTGAGTTCCAGGCGCCGGTGGACATCCTCAGCAATCATATTTCGCTGATCCTGCGCGAACAGCCGGTGGTCAACAGCCTGCTCGAACGGATTGCCGCCGTACCCGTGGCCGAGCACCTCGACGCGCTGACCACTCACCTCAATCAAGACCAGCAGGCCGCCGACCTCATCGATCATCAATACCACCGCTACCTGCTGGTGTTCTCGACGTTGCTGGTAGTGCTGCTGCTCTACCTGGCCGTGCGCCTGCTGCGCAGTTTCGCCGAGATCAACCGCGTCAACCGCGCCTTGCAATCGGCCAACGAAACCCTGGAACAACGGGTGGAACGGCGCACGCAACAACTCAAGGACGCCCAGAGCGAACTGCTCGACAGCGCCCGCCAGGCAGGCATGGCCGAGATCGCCACCAACGTGTTGCACAACGTCGGCAACGTGCTCAACAGCGTGAATATTTCCGCCGACCTGGTCAGCCGCAAACTGCGCAGCAGCAAGGCCCAGGGCCTGGGCAAGGCCATGCAACTGATCAACGCGCATCAGGGCGACCTGGGCAGCTTCCTCACCGAGGATGAAAAAGGCAAATTGCTGCCGGCCTACCTGAACCAACTGGTGGACGCGATTGCCAGCGAGCAGCAAGGCATGAGCGATGAGCTGGCGCAGTTGAGCAAAAGCGTCGACCACATCAAGGACATCGTCTCGACCCAGCAATCCTATGCCGGCGCTTCCAAGCTGCTGGAGCCTGTGGATATCGGTGCCCTGATGGACGATGCCTTGCGCATGAACGCCGGCGCCCTGAGTCGTCACCACGTCACGGTGGTCAAGGAATACGCGCCGGTGCCGCAGATTCTGGGGGACAAACACCGGTTGCTGCTGATCATGGTCAACCTGATCAGCAACGCCAAGTACGCCATGACCGGTCTTTCCGAGCGGCCACGGCAAATCACCCTGAGGGTCGAACAGGTAGATGACCAGACCCTTAAAATCAGTGTGAAAGACGACGGCGAAGGCATACCGGTCGAGAACATGACGCGGATCTTCACCCACGGCTTTACCACCCGCAAGGAAGGCCACGGTTTCGGCCTGCACAGTTGCGCCCTGGCCGCCGTGGAAATGCACGGCCAACTCACGGCTCACAGCGACGGACCGGGCCTTGGCGCGGTGTTTACCTTGACGATTCCCCTGACCCTTGTCGGAAGTACCGCATGAACCAGCCTCCCAACCGGCGCATCCTGCTGATCGATGACACCCCGTCCATTCATGAGGATTTTCGCAAGATCCTGATGCCGAGCGCGCCATCCAACGAGGCGCTGGACGAGATGGAGTCGGCGCTGTTTGGTGACACCGCCACGCCGCAAGCCCAGGCGTTCGAGCTGCACTGCGCCTATGGCGGCGAAGAAGGCCTGGCCTTGCTGAGCACCGCCATGGACGAGCAACGCCCTTACGCGCTGGCATTCGTGGATATGCGCATGCCCCAAGGCTGGGACGGCGCGAAGACCATCGAGCAACTGTGGAAGGTCGCACCCGACCTGCAAGTGGTGGTATGCACCGCGTACTCGGATTATTCCTGGGATGACCTGCTGTCGCGCCTGAACGCCTATGACCGCTTGCTGATCCTGAAAAAGCCGTTCGACAACATCGAAGTCCAGCAAATGGCCAACACCCTGGCCAATAAATGGGACATGGCCCGGCGCGCATCCCTGCAAACCCAGCATCTGGAACAGCTGGTGGAACAACGCACCCAGGCGTTGCAGTTGGAAATCAACGAGCGCAAGCACCTGGAAAGCCAGTTGGTGCAGTCGGAGAAGCTGGCCTCACTGGGGCAACTCGCGGCCGGCGTCGCCCATGAGATCAACAACCCGGTGGGATTCATCTCATCCAACCTCAGCACCCTCGACAGCTACTTCAACCAGTTGCAACAGATGCTGGAGGCTTATCAACACAGCGAAGCGCTGATCCCGGCGCAGGACCAGCGCGAGCGGCTCAAGGCGTTGCGCACAGAACTGGAACTGGAGTTTCTCAAGGAGGACATTCCGGTGCTGATCCGCGAGTCCAAGGACGGCATTGGCCGCGTGGTACAGATCGTCAAGGACCTGAAGAACTTCTCGCGGGTGGATAACGACCAGACCTGGCAGTTCGCCAACCTGCAACAGGGCATCGATTCGACGCTGAACATCGTCGCCAGCGAACTCAAGTACAAGGCCGATGTGGTCAAGCACTACACGCCCCTGCCGGACATCGAATGCCTGGCCTCGCAGCTCAACCAGGTGGTGATGAACCTGGTGATCAACGCCGCCCAGGCCATGGGGCCGGAGCGCGGCACCATCACCATCAGCAACGGCGTGGACGGCGACACCATCTGGTTGGAAGTGGCGGACAACGGCTGCGGCATTGCTCCCGACACCGTGCAGAAGATCTTCGACCCGTTCTTCACCACCAAGCCGGTGGGCGAAGGCACCGGGTTGGGGCTGTCATTGTCCTACGGCATCGTCAAGAAACACCGTGGGCATATCTCGGTCAGCAGCGAGCTGGGCAAGGGCACGACGTTTCGGGTGGTGCTGCCGATTCGGCAGACGGCGGCGTAGGGCACGCCGCCGGGTACGGCCAGTTACCCATCAAGCCTGCAGCGCTATTTTTTGCTGGCGCAGCGTCGCGGCCAGGTCTAACAAGCCTGAACCTTCGCGCAGCCCTTTTTTGACGGACTCAGGCGTGGCGTCGTTCCTTACCACCGCATTGAGGTAACCGTTGGCTATCGCATGGTAATCGCCGGTAACCGCACCGAGAAGCGCCTTGTCAAAACCGTCTTCGCGGGTTTTACGAAACCCGTCCAGCGCCCCGCTGATGGTGCCATCAAGGCCTGGCTTAGCCTTTGCAATTCCCTGCAACACGTTGCTCATGCCTGGGATAAACCACAGGCTCTTGGCCGCGTCAGCGGCAAACCGCTGGAATTTTCCCGGTGGGGTGCCGTCGCGGTACGCGTGGGAAGTGTGGTGGTGCTGAGCGGATTGCATTCGCTGCTCAGGGTCGATCGCGGCGGACGCGCCTTGATGAATGATGGAAGGGCCGAAAGCGGCAGATATGTTCGACATGAGCGATGACTCCAAGAGCATGAGAGAAAGGGCGTCCTGCACGATAGTGGCCGCCTTTCGCCGAACGGTTCCATGGCCCGCGCCTGGCAAATGCCGCCCCAGAGCCTCCGATCCTTGTCCCCTGTTTCAGTACAGGCGCAGAATGGCGGATCGACCTCAAGAGTCCGAACCAAGGAAAACCGTATGAGCCTGTCGTTACTAAGCCGTTACGCGTTCTTTGCCGTATGCATCCTGTTCACCCTTGCCAGCCTGCCCTTTATCGAACATGAATGGCTGTGGCCCATCACGATAGTCACCGGCCTGCTCAGTTTGATCGGCATATTCGACCTGCTGCAAAGCCCCCACGCCGTGCGCCGCAACTACCCGATCCTGGGCAATATCCGTTATCTGGTGGAAGCCATCCGCCCGGAAATCCGCCAGTACCTGCTCGAATCCGACAGCGATGCCCTGCCCTTCTCCCGGGCCCAACGTTCGCTGGTGTATTCACGCGCCAAGAACGAAACCGCAGACAAGCCCTTCGGTACCTTGATCGACGTCTATCAGTCGGGCTTTGAATTCATCGGCCACTCCATGCGGCCCGCGCCGTTGAGCGACCCCAGCGCGTTTCGCGTAATCGTCGGCGGCCCGCAGTGCACACAGCCGTACTCGGCGTCGGTGTTCAATATTTCGGCGATGAGTTTCGGCTCACTGAGCGCCAACGCCATTCGCGCGCTGAACCAGGGCGCCAAACTCGGCAACTTCGCCCATGACACCGGCGAAGGCAGCATCAGCCCCTACCACCGCGAAAACGGCGGCGACCTCACTTGGGAACTGGGTAGCGGGTACTTCGGCTGCCGCACCAGTGACGGCCGCTTTGACCCGGAACGCTTTGCCACCCAAGCGCAAGACCCGCAAGTGCGCATGATCGAAATCAAGATGAGCCAGGGCGCCAAACCCGGCCATGGCGGGATCCTGCCCAAGCATAAAGTCACCCGGGAAATCGCCGACACCCGCGGCATCATGATGGGTGAGGACTGCATCTCGCCGTCACGCCACAGCGCGTTTTCCACGCCGATCGAACTGATGCAATTCATCGCCCGGCTTCGCGAGTTGTCCGGCGGTAAACCGGTGGGGTTCAAGTTCTGCCTGGGCCACCCCTGGGAGTTCATGGGCATCGCCAAAGCCATGCTCGAAACCGGCATCCTGCCGGACTTTATCGTGGTCGACGGCAAGGAAGGCGGCACCGGCGCGGCACCGGTGGAATTCACCGACCACATCGGCGTGCCGCTGCGCGAGGGCCTGCTGTTCGTGCACAACACTCTGGTGGGCCTGAACCTGCGCGACAAGATCAAGCTCGGCGCCAGCGGCAAGATCGTCAGTGCTTTCGACATCGCCAGTGTGCTGGCCATCGGCGCCGACTGGGCCAACTCGGCGCGCGGCTTTATGTTCGCCATCGGCTGCATTCAGTCGCAGAGCTGTCACACCAACAAATGCCCGACCGGCGTCGCCACTCAGGACCCGCTGCGCCAACGTGCGCTGGTGGTGCCGGACAAGGCCCAGCGCGTGTTCAACTTCCACCGCAATACCCTCCACGCCCTGGCGGAAATGCTCGCCGCCGCCGGGCTGGAGCATCCTTCGCAGTTGTCGGCCAAGCACTTGGTGCGACGCATGTCGGCGACCGAGATCAAGCTGTTCTCGCAACTGCATGTGTTCCTCAAACCGGGTGAGCTGCTCACCGGCGAGGTGAACGGCGAATTCTATTCGCGCATGTGGCAGATGGCGCGGGCGGACAGTTTTGAACCGCATGAAGTAGCCGCCGCCTGATTCACACGGTTGAAGCCTGCCCGGCCTTCGGGCAGGCCACTGAGACATTCGGTAATACCCAGCCTTTTGCAATCGCTTACAAATACCGCCAACCTGCGCCCGCCCGACGTGCGGCGTACGACAACGCGCGCGCTCGCCACCCCTCACTCAACAACTTGTTCAAGAGCCCGCTGCCATGCTGAACGGACGCGATCCACGCATCGATTTTTTTCGGGGCCTGGCGTTGATCTTCATATTCTGGGATCACGTGCCCCACAATCCCCTGGCCCATGTCACCGTGCAGAACATCGGGTTCAGTGACGCCGCCGAAATCTTCGTATTCCTGGCCGGCTACGCGGCGGTGCTGGCGTACGGCAAGATCCTGCAGCGTGAGGGTTATTTCATCGCCTGTTTAAGAATCCTGCGCCGGGTGTGGACGCTCTACGTGGTGCATATTTTCCTGCTGGCGCTGTTGATGGGCATCGTGATATTGGCCAACAGCCATATCGAAACCCGCGACCTGGTGCAGGAGATGGGCCTGGAGTATTTCCTCAACAATACCCAGCAGGCCCTGGTCGATGAATTGCTGCTGCGGTTCAAGCCCAACCTGACCGACCCTTTGCCGTTGTATATCGTGCTGATTCTGAGCCTGCCCCTTACGCTGCCATTGCTGTTGCGGGTGCCGAGGGTCGCGGTGGGCGTTTCTGTGGCGGTGTACCTGCTGGCGCCCTGGCAGGGCTGGAACCTGCCGGCCAGCAACGGCGGGGTCTGGTACTTCAATCCGGTGACCTGGCAGTGCTTGTTTATCCTCGGCGGCGCAGCGGCCTTGCGATCAGCACGCCCGGCTGAGCAGCGGCCTGTGTTGCGTCAACCGTTGTTCCTGGCGGCTGCGGCGTATGTACTGACGAGCTGCGTGATCACCCTGTCGTGGCGCTGGCCCGAGGTGCACGATGCCTGGATGCCACGCCTGATCGGCGAATGGCTGTACCCCATCAGCAAGACCGACCTGTCACCGGTGCGCTTGCTGCACTTTTTGGCCCTGGCCTATGTCACCGCCAAATTGCTCCCCGGTGTCGGCTGGACGCAACATGCACTGGCCCGGCAACTGGGGCGGATGGGGCGCTACTCGCTGGAAGTCTTTTGCCTGGGTGTGGTGTTGGCGCCGTTGGCGGACATGGCCAACGCCCTGACCGGTGACACCTTCTCCATGCAGATATTCACCGCGCTGGTGGGGGCCGCAGTGATGATGCTGTTTGCCGCGTGGCTGGAATTCAACAAGCAATTGGACCAGCGCAGAGCCGCTGTCGCCGCGCCTGGTTAGTGCCGGGCTGATTGACATGTGGGAGGGGGCTTGCTCCCGATGGCGGTGGGTCAGCTACACATTAGCTGGCTGACACACTGCTATCGGGAGCAAGCCCCCTCCCACATTGGTTTTGCGGCGCCATCGGGCAAGCCCTCAGGCTGCAGAACGCACCGCCCCATTGGTCGGCTGCAACTTGAACACGTAGAACAACACCGTCAACAACACCAGAAACGCAGGCCCTACATACAGCGCTACGCGGGTGTCCGGGAAGTAAGCCATCAGGCCCACCACCAGCACCAGGAACGCCAGCGCCAGGTAGGAGCTGACCGGGTACAGCCACATGCGGTACTTGAGGCCCGCCTGCTCGGCCGGGCTCAGGCCTTTGCGGAATTTGAGCTGGGCCAGCAGGATCATCAGCCAGGTCCAGATCGCGCCGAAGGTTGCAATGGAGGTGACCCACACGAATACCTGGTCCGGCACCAGGTAGTTGAGCAACACGCCCAGCAGCAAGGCAAAGATCGACAGCAGCAGCGCTTTGCGTGGCACGCCATTGCTCGAGGTGGTGCCAAACGTCGCGGGCGCCTGGCCGTTCTGCGCCAGGCTGTAGAGCATGCGCCCGGTGCTGAAGATGCCGCCGTTGCACGACGACAGCGCGGCGGTGATCACCACGAAGTTGATGATGCCCGCTGCGGTCTTGATACCCAGGCGCTCGAACGTCATCACGAACGGGCTGCCCTGGGTGCCGATTTCATTCCATGGGTAGATCGACAGGATGACGAACAACGCGCCCACATAGAACAGCAGAATGCGCCAGAACACCGAGCCGATGGCGCTGGGGATGGTCTTCTGCGGGTTGCGCGCTTCACCGGCGGTGAGGCCGATCATCTCTACGCCAAGGTAAGCGAACATCACCATCTGCAACGACATCAATACGCCTTGCACGCCGTTGGGCATGAAGCCGCCATGGGTCCACAGGTTGGAAATGCCCAGCGCCACGCCGTCATTGCCGAAACCGAAAGCGATGATGCCGACGCCGCCGATCACCATGGCAATGATGGTGACGATCTTGATCAGCGCGAACCAGAATTCGAACTCACCGAAGGCCTTGACCGCGATCAGGTTGATGGTGCCCATGCTGATCAGCGCCGCCAGGGCCCAGATCCAGCGCGGGGTGTCGGGGAACCAGACGCCCATGTACACCGCCACGGCGGTGATTTCCGCGATGCAGGTCACCAACCACAGGAACCAGTAGTTCCAGCCGGTCAGGAAACCGGCCAACGGGCCGAGGTAGTCCTGTGCATAACGGCTGAAGGAACCGGCGACCGGGTTGTGTACGGCCATCTCGCCGAGGGCACGCATGATCACCAGGATGGCCAGGCCACCGATGATGTAGGACAGCATGATGGCCGGGCCGGCCATTTCGATGGCCTTGGCCGAGCCGAGGAACAGGCCGACACCGATACAGGCACCGAGGGCCATCAGGCGAATATGCCGTTCACCCAATTCGCGTTTGAGCGGGCCGCCTGAAGCGGTCTCGCCATGGGGCAGTTGGTTGCCGACTGGCATAGGGATACAACCTCATCTTGTTATTGGATTGTCCGTCGAGTTTCCACGGTGCGAGCCGGTAAGCCTGCGCCCTTGTTGAAACCGGGGCCGCCTCATGGACGGGCCCGTCTTGCCAGGCAAGATCAACGGGGCGTGCAGTATAAAAAGCCCGGAGTAGGGCCTTTCACTATAAAAACGAGGCAATTTAGGGGAAGCATGGGTCAAAATGCAATTTTACAGGAGCATCTGACCTGCATCGGGCGACAAAACGTCGCGGAGGCGCCACTGCAGATCCGCCGGAAAATTCCTACACTCAAAACACAATTCCCTCACACCCAGCCATCAGCGACTAAACTTCGGGCAAGTCCGATCTATCTGCGTGAAGGGATCAATCGACTATGGGCGCACTGTGGCAAACCGAATCGAGCAAGGCTGCGAAAGTACATGGCAGTTCGGACCCAGCGCCTTTATCCAAAAATAAACCCCGGCCTCGTTACGCACGGCGCCTGTTCTGGTTGATTGTGTTGATGGCGCTGGCGGCCCTGGGGTTTGCCGTCGCCAAGGAGCTGCGCACCTCACGCCTGCAGGCCCAGGAACTCAGCCGCCTGGCCCGTGACCTGACCTATCGGTTGGAGCCCGGCCCCAGCCCGGCAATCGCCTATCCCGGCGCCGGCCCCTTCGACCGGCGTCTCGGTTACAGCGACCTCGGCACGTTCCTGCCACGCTTGCTCAAACGCGGTTATGTGATTGAAACCCAGGCGCGCTTTTCGCCCGAATTGATGGACTACAGCGCCAAGGGCCTGTTCGTGCCCTACGCGGAAAAAATCCAGGCCGGGCTGTCCATCACCGACTGCCGCGCCGTGCCGCTCTACCAATACAACTATCCGCAACAACTGTACGAAAACTTCGCCGCGATCCCGCCGGTGGTGGTCAACAGCCTGCTGTTCATCGAGAACCGCGACCTGCTCGACCCGGCTCAGCCCGAAGCCAACCCGGCGGTGGACTGGCCGCGCTTCGCCAAAGCGGCCTGGTCACAAGTGGCCAGGCTCCTGCATTTGCCCGGGCAGACCGCCGGTGGCAGCACCCTCGCGACCCAGCTGGAAAAGTACCGTCACTCCCCCGACGGCCTGACCCTGTCGGGCGGCGAGAAACTGCGGCAGATGTTTTCCGCCAGCGTACGCGCCTACCAGGAGGGTCCGCAGACCTTGCAGGCACGCCGCAATATCGTGCGCGACTACCTTAACAGCGTGCCGTTGTCTGCCGTGCCCGGTCACGGTGAAGTGCATGGCCTGGCCGAAGGGTTGCGGGTGTGGTACGGCGCCGACTTCAACCGCACCAACGCCCTGCTCGCCGACAGCAGCACGCAAAACCTCGGGCAAAAAGGCCTGGCCCTGCGTGAAGTGTTGTCATTGATGATCGCCCAGCGCCGGCCCTCGCACTACCTGTCCAAGGGCCACGCCGAACTGGCGACCCTGACCGACAGCCACATTCGCCTGCTCGCGCAGAACGCGGTCATCGACCCGGCCCTGGCACAGGCCGCCCTGGCCAGCCAGGTGAGCTATCGCGATTGGCTGCAACAGCCGACGATTCAACCGATTGAAACCAACAAAGGCATCAGTGTTGCCCGCAGTCGCCTGGCCGCCCTGCTCAATCGCCCGCTGTACGACCTCGACCGCCTGGACCTGTCCGCCACCAGCACCTTGCAGGATGACTTGCAAACCCAAGCCACCACCTACCTCAAGCACCTGGCCGACCCCGCCTTCGCCGGGCAAATCGGCTTGCTCGGCCCACGCCTGTTGACGCCCGCCAGCACCGCGCAAGTGCGCTACAGCTTCACGCTCTATGAGATGACCGCCGATGGCGCACGGGTGCGGGTACAGACCGACAACACCGACCAACCCTTCGATATCAACGAGAGCAGCAAGCTGGAACTGGGCTCCACCGCCAAGCTGCGGGTGCTGACCACCTACCTGCAAATCATCAGCGAACTGCACGAGCGTTATGCCGACCAGCCCCCCGCCGAGCTGAAAAAGATCAGCGTCGACGAGCAGGATCGCCTGTCGCGCTGGGCGGTGGATTACCTGGCGCAAAACCGCGACCGGAGCCTGCCGAAGATGCTCGACGCGGCGCTCGAGCGGCAATATTCGGCCAGCCCCGGCGAACGCTTTTTCACCGGTGGCGGCCTGCATCACTTCAATAACTTTCGCAACGAAGACAACGGGCGTAACCCCACGCTGCGCGAGGCCCTGCGTGAGTCGATCAACCTGCCGTTCATTCGCCTGATGCGCGACCTGGTGCGCTACAGCACCTATCAGGGTCCCAACAGCAGCGCCGAGTTGCTCAAGGACGACAGCGACCCACGCCGCCAGGAGTACCTGGCGCAATTCGCCGACCGCGAGGGCACCACCTTCCTGCTGCGCTTCTGGAAGCGCTACCGCAACAAAGACACCCAGGCCCGGCTCGACACCTTTCTCGACAGCATGCACCCCACCGCCATGCGCCTGGCCGCGGTGCACCGTTATCTGCTGCCCCAGGCCAACCAGGACAGCTTCAACCGTTTCGTGCGCGCGCACCTGCCCACCAAGGCCCCGGAAAAACTCACTGATGAGCGCCTGGCCAAGCTCTACAAGGATTACGGTCCCGGCGCCTACGACCTGCCGGACCAAGGCTATATCGCCAAGGTCCATCCACTGGATTTGTGGCTGCTCGGTTACCTGCTGAACCACCCCGACGCCACCTTCACCCAGGCCGTCGCCGCCAGTGAGCACGAACGCCAGGAAGTCTACGGCTGGCTCTTCAAGAGCCGCCACAAGAGCGCCCGCGACAGTCGCATCCGCACCATGCTGGAGATCGAAGCGTTCCTGGATATTCATCAACGCTGGCAGGCTGTGGGCTACCCGTTCGATCACCTGGTGCCGTCCCTGGCCACCGCCATTGGCAGCTCGGGAGACCGCCCGGCGGCCCTGGCGGAGCTGGTCGGGATCATTCTCAATGACGGCGTGCGCGAGCCGACCGTGCGTATCGACAGCCTGCACTTTGCCGCCGGCACCCCGTATGAAACCCGCCTGGTCAACAACCCGGACCGAGGCAAGCGGGTCATGCCCAGTGAAGTCGCCAACGCCTTGCGCGAGGCGTTGTCCCAGGTGGTGGATGCCGGTACCGCAAAACGTGTGGCCGGCAGCTTCAAACTGGCTGACGGCACACCCCTGGCCATGGGCGGCAAGACCGGCACCGGCGACAACCGCATCGAAGCAATCGGTGCCGGCGGGCGCCTACTCAGCTCCAAGGCGATCAACCGCACCGCCACCTTTGTGTTCTATATCGGCGACCGCCATTTCGGCACGCTGACCGCATTCGTCCCCGGCGCCTCGGCCCAAGGCTTCACCTTCACCTCGGCATTGCCGGTGCAAGTGCTCAAGGGCATGGCGCCGCTGCTCGGCCCTTATCTGCAACCCGGCAGCCGGACGCAGTGCCAGCCGGGGGAGCCCGGCACATTCAGTGCACAAATTCTGCATTCGCACACCGAACAACCCGCACATTTCAGTCCCAACTTAGCTGCAATATATTGAACGTTTGTTCTTGATTTCGACGGATAGGCTAAGCACTCGAGCCACTTAACGAGTTCAACTTGATGCCTATACGTTCACTGCCTTCCAGCACGCCTGCGCGCGCCTATAAAGGCCCTCACTATGACTTGATCAAACAAACAATTCCCAACTGGGTTGCCACGACCTCCCTGGCCCGGGCCCATCAGATGAGCGCCGCCGACCTTTCTCGACTGCCCGCTTACACCCGCGCCCTCCCCGCAGAGCATCAAGCCCTGCAGGCGGCCAATGCTGAAGGCTGGCGGACGCAAAACGCCGTGGACCGACAACTGCGCGACATACAGGACGTGTATGCCTTTGCCGAACCCCTGCTGAAACAAGCCATTCTGGAAAAGTACCACCTTGACCTGGACGTCAAAGCTACGTTTCTGCACCTGTATATCGCCAAGAAACTGCCTTGGTACGCCCACAGTTTTTTCAAGGGCGTGACCGGCCGCAAGGTGTCATTGCTCGACGCGGCCTTGCAGAACTTTGCCGTCGGGGAATCCTTCGAAAGCGACTCCAGCTATATCACCCGTCCCGACTACCGTGGCCACTTCCAGCCCCTGGCGTTGAGCGACACGATGTCCATCCCACAGTTCAAGGCCTTGTGCCGTGAACTGGACCTCGGCGCACGTTATCAACAACACCTGAACAACTACTTGCTGCCAACGGACCTCAGCGCTCGCACCACCTTGAAAAACCAGGTCATCGCCAGCCAGAAAGCCGCGCTCAAGGCGGCGGCACACCTGGCTTGCCTGCCCACCGACGGCCAACAGGTCGCGGACCTGAGTGCCGCGGCCTACCACGTGTTGATGCGCGCGTTGCGCGGTGAACGGGGCGTGATGCGGTTCTATCAACTGCACATCCTCGATGCTTCACTGAGCGGTATCCTGCTGATCGCCGCTGACCTGGATCGGGTTTCCAGCGCCTCGAAACTGATCGCCTACATCCCCCATGACCCCGAGAGTCCCGTCAAGGAGTACACCTCCAGCCTTGCGTTCATGCTCGACCTGACCCGCAAGCTGCAAACCAATGCGTCGATACCATCTCGCCAGGGGCAAACCTACCAACAGTTCTTCAGCCAGTTTGTCGACCATAATCAACGCGGGCATTTCTTTGCCGGACTCAATCAGCGGCTCTCCAACGTTCGGTGGCACCCGGCGCAGCCACTGGACCCGCGCCCTCAATGGCGGGAAGCGCCGCTGGACAATCCCAAACTGCACTTCTCCTCGCCCGCCATCGAGGGCGATCTATGGGAATACCGCTACCAGCAATCCTTCAACAAGATATTCAACGACGCACGCAGCATCGCGGTGCCTACGGCCGACGCCGACAGAGCAGAGCGCTGGGCCTGGTGGGACAACTTCACAAAAATCCTCTCGGATATTTTCAATGTCGCGCTGCTGGTCATCACTCCGTTCGTGCCGTTCCTCGGCGAGCTGATGCTGGCATACACCGCCTACCAACTGACCAGCGATGTGATCGAAGGCGTGGTAGACCTGGCCGAAGGGCAGTTTATAGAAGCCGCCGAACACCTCGTCACGGTCGCAACCGATACGATCCAACTGGGACTCTTCGCCGTCGGTGGAGAAGTCGCGAGCGCGTTCAAACGCTCGCTCTTCGTCGACAATTTGCGCGCGGTTGAAGTCGACGGGCAACAGCGCCTGTGGAACCCGGACCTGGCGCCTTACGCCCACGACAACCTGCAGCTGGCGAGCGATTCTCAGCCCGATGAACTGGGCCTGCATACGCACCAGGACCAGAAAGTCCTGCCGCTGGATAACCGGCACTACGTCATCGAACACGACACCACCCACCACACCCATCGCATCAAGCATCCCACCCGTCCCGACGCCTATTCACCCAGCATCGAGCATCACCCCAGTGGCGCGTGGGTCCATGAAGGCGAGGCCCCCAACACCTGGGACAGCGAGACGCTGCGTCGGCGCCTCGGGCCTGCGGTGGAGGACCTCAGCCCCGCCCAACTTGAACAGGCCTGCCAGACCAGCGGCACCCACGATGACGCCTTGCGCATGATGTACGCCCAACGCGACACCCCACCGCCGCTATTGGCCGACAGCCTCAAGCGGATAAAGCTGCGCCAGCAACTCGAAAGTGCGCCGCAGCAGGTTCGCACCGGGGCCAGTGCGGACCTGCCGACCAACTGGACGGTGCAAACCACCACCGAACTCCAGGGTTGGCCGGCAAACAAAGCCATCCAGGTGTTCATCAACAGCGACTTGACCGGCCACTCCATCGTCTACGGCGCCACTGACGCCAGCGCTGCCAACACTTTGCGCCTCAGCTATCAGGCTGTGGAAGCCGGCCAGTGGTTCGAACGGGTCATCGCGTTCCTGAGCGACACCGAGCGGATGGCCTTGCTTGCAGCACCCGGCGCGCAAACCCTGCCCGAACCCGTCATGGCGCTGCGTGAGCGCCTGGCCAATGAGTTGGTGCAGCAGAACACCAGCGTGTTCAACCACCTTTACAGCACCCATGAAGCGCTCAATACCCCCCAGGGCCGACTGATTCAACAGCAGTTTGCGCTATTGCCCAAAGACCTGGTGACCACATTGCTGCTGCGCACCTCGCCACAAGAGTCGAGCGTGATGAGCCGTGAACGGCGCATCCCCTTGCGCCTGAAAAACCTGGCCCGGGAACTGGCCAATGAAGTCCGCGCCAGCCATGCCAGTGAAGGCCTCTACCACGACGCCTTGCTGACCCCGGACACCGAGCGCATGGCCCTCAATATCGTGCGCCTGCACACCGATGCCCTGGGCGACTTGAACATTGCCATTCACGATCAGACGCCCAGCGGCAGCCTGCGTTGCCAGGTGGGGCCGGTCGACGCGGGCACGAAAAAAATACTCCTGTACAAGGGCCAGGGGCGTTACCAACTGCACGATGCGTCGCCTTCCACCCCGCCGCCGCAGTACAGCTTTTATGAAGCGTTGTTGCGCGTGGTCCCCACGGACACGCTTGACTACCGGCCAGGTCAAGGCGCGAACTTCAAGGAATGGCTCAAAGCGCAACTGGCGCCACCGGCCGAACGCCGCAGCGTGATAGCGGACAGCCCGCTATCCCCGGCTGAGCAGCGCACCACACAACACTTACTGCAAAAACCCATGTGGGGGGCTTTCCGCCGATGGGTCCTGAGGCAACCCCCACAGCCGCCGACCCCTCGGGAAACGCTGATGAAGCTGTGCCCGCGTTTGACTGAGGAACAGATCCAGAAAGTGCTGCCCCGCCTGAGCACTATGCAAGGCGAGCAACTGCTCGGCACACTTGAAGCTGACCATGCGACGCTGCACGAAGACATGAACAGGTTCCGCAAAAAACCACTCGTAGACCCCATGGCAAGCACCGATCAAGCCCTGCTTGAAATACACACTCGAAACCAGGTCATCCATGGGTTGACTGCCTGCTGGGAAGACGGTGCCTACCTGCGCATGCAACCGATGGAAGCGAAAACCCGCGGTACCCTGCTGGACTTGAACGGGCTGGCCCTGGGTCTTCACCTGGAACGCCTGGGACCACTGCGAGCAGACTTCAGTCATGTCACCCGCTTGAAGCTCAGCGGCTCAGCGCTGGGCGATCGCGAATTACCCTTTCTCGATAATTTCCACAACCTGCGCAACCTGGACCTGTCGGCCAATCGTCTCGACAAAGTGCCGTCGCAGATACTGCCCATGAACGGCCTGACCGCCCTGAACCTGGGTGACAACCCTATTGCATGGTCGCCCTCCGACCACGCCACGCTTAAACAATGCCCACAGTTGCGCGCGTTGAATCTGGAAGGTAATACCCGCCTGGAAACCCCACCGGATGTCAGCCAAATGCCGGAGCTGCGCCTGCTGGTACTCAATAGAACCGGTATCACTCAGTGGCCGCAAGGGCTGGAAAGCCCGAGGCCCGCTCTGCTGGAACTGGACCTGAGAAACACGGCGATCAACACCGTCCCCGTGTTTGCGCCAGAAACTCCCGCCGCCAGGATTGTGGCCAACAGTTGGCTGGATATGACCAGGCTTGAATTCGAGGATGAACAACGCTTCGTCAGTTATCGCCGGGCCCAGGGGATCGACCCTTACCGCACCACGCCTCGCGGCGGTAAAACCGACAGCCAATTCTGGATGGTTGGCCTGACACCTGAACAGCGCAACACGGCACAGAAGGTGTGGGACGAGGTGGAAGCGGAACACGGCTCCCAGGGTTTGTTCGAGGTGTTCAGACTGTTGCAGCCGCCTGCAGGTTTTCAAACCGAAATCGATGCGCAGTTGTTTGAACAAGGTCGCGAGGACCTCTCCCAGCGAATCTGGCAGGTGGTGTTTCGTGCCTATGAGAACACCGGGTTTCGCGAGCGGGTATTCAGTTTGGCCGGCGCACCGTCCCTGTGCGCAGATGCCGGGGCCCATACGTTCAACCGCATCGGCGTGGAAACCCTGCTGGAAATCATCCGCAATGACAACAGCCCTCACCTCGAACGTCACCTGGTGACACTGGCCAAACAGACCTGGCGCCTGGAGCAGATCAACCAAATCGCCCACAAGGAAATCCAGCATCGCATCGCGCCAGAAAGCGAGGGCGGATTGGGCCAGGCGTTTGGCAGCGGTGAAAACCAGGTCGATGACGTGCAGGTGTACCTCGCCTACCAAACCGGGCTCAAACGCCGTCTCGACCTGCCGTGGCTGTCCGAACACATGGTCTACCGCAACACGGCCGGGCTGACTCAAGAGCACCTGGATACTGCGGTGCGCCAGGTTATCGAGCTGTCCCAGGGCGACGGCCTGGTCAATGGCATTCTTGAGCAACCGTTCTGGGCCGACTACCTGCATGACGCCCATCTGGAAGCGTTCAAGGCTCAAGCCGAGAAACGCACACACGCCGGCAGCCAACTGGAGGATCTACGGGATGCCCACACGCAATGGATCGGCGCCGAGGTGACGCCTGAGCGCAAGGCACGTTTGCGCGAACAGCTCATCACGCTGGCCAATGAACTGACGATCCCCCATACCGTGGTGCTGGCCGAAGAACCCTTCTCCGATGCCACCGTGCAACGGCTTTACAGTGACATCCAGGATGACTACAACGAATTGGCGCGCCGTTTGACGCGACAGGCACTGCTGGACGCGTACGAATAACCGAACGCGTCACAAGCCACTGCCGGTCACTGTTTCACCCGCAGAGCATCACACCTCGGAATCCCAGATCACCGTGACCATGCCCGAATAGGTACTGCCCGGCTGCTTGAGCATGTCGGCCACGTCATCCCTGGTCACCTCAAAGTGCAGGGTGCCTGGCCGATCATTGACGTAATAGCGCGGATGGAACAGCTCGGTACCGATGCCGTCGAGGCGCAAGGGGCGACGGCTGACCGCCTGATCGTCCTGACCGGCCAAGCCATAGGGCAGGCTGACGGCAACCTGCACGGGTACCTCATCGCCATTGTTATTGCGCAAACCACAGGTATTGCCTGCAATAACGGAGCATTCAAGTTGCATCTTGAAACGCGAACTGGCGGCGATCACAAAGGTTTGATCGCGAAACAACCGCGACGGCGTACGTCCATGATTGAGCCAGTTTTGCCACCCCCCCTGAGGGACCAACTCGATGCGGTTACCCCCCGCAGGGATATCGACCTTGAGGGCATGTACCACACTCAGGACAAAATTGAGCGTCACCGTGTCGATATTGGGGCTCAGTTCATCCCCCATATCAAAGTCCATGCCCCTGCCAATGGTGTAAGACAACGTGCCACGGTACTCACCGGTCTGCATGGTCAACGGGTTGGGGGTACGCAGTTCATACGCATAGTCGAGCCCGCTCCAGCGAAAGTAAGGAATCGTCACCGACGGCGTCCTTGCACATGCCCCGGCGCCCTCGGGCGTCAGCCAGAAAAACTGGGCATAGGCGGCACCCGCCGCGAGAAAGTTGGTACTCGCGCAGGGAGCCGGGGCGGAATGCCACGCCGACTGCCAGGGCACCCCTGGGCGCGCCCAGGCACTCACCCCCGGCGGATGAGACATATTCCAGCTGCCACCGACACCGGCAATGCGCATCTGCACGATTTCTGTGTCGCCGGACCCGTGGACCACCTCCACATCCCGCCAACTGGAAGGCACTGTGAGCATGAAGCCTTGTCTCGGGTCTTCATGGTTCGCTTCAATCCCCCTTCCCGTAACGAACGCAAGCTGTGGAAGCCTGAGGCTGAAAATACCCAGTTGCTTGCAACGGGCGGCCATCCACAGAGCGCAGACGCCCGCCTGGGGCGTTTTATTCTCAAACTGGTTGACCATCGGGTTGGATGGATCGGGAACGAACGTCGCCCGGATCTCCTGATCCGCAGCCTGTGCAGGCCACGAAAATACGCTGGCTGCCAGCATCAGCGCGACGGATAGTTTTTTGCGTATGGGCATGACGTTACCTACTTTGTTATTCACCTGACCGAGGCCTACACGTACAGGTACTGGGCCGCGACGATTCAGCCCTTTACTTCCACAATCCTGTCAGTCCCGCCTTCCACCACATGAAAGCGATACACGCGCCCGGCCTGTTTCTCGAAACTGAACACCCGCCCCGGGAAGATGTGGTTTTTGGTAGTGGGTGCACAATCGGTTCGATTGCTGGCCGAACAGTCCTTGAACTCATCCACCACCACCACCGTGTTGCCGGCGTTGCGCAAGGTGTAGTTGCGGCCACCGTTTTCGATCCGAGTGTCATAACGGCTGTCCTTGGGCCGCACGAAAAATACCGTGCCGTAGCCGGCCATCACCCGCACGCCGCCCGCGATCTTGTCCTCATAAGCCTTGCGCTCCTCTTCCGTGGCCAGGAACTCGTCGTCTTTCTCAGGCGCCACGGGCAGGTAGCGCACCCGGAAGTAACGCTCGCGATCACGTTCGCCCATAAACACAAAACGCGTGTTCTGCATGCCGGTGGCCGGCACGATCAGGCGCGCCGGGCTGGCGATCAGAGCGTCCGACTGGTTCTTGATCGGGACTTCGTCATACGTGCCGTCAGGCTTGTAGAGCATCTCGGTCACGCTGATCTTGACGAAGGCGGTACTGGTGCCGCCATTGAATATGCGCTTGAGGTAGTTGTTTTTATCGCCACTCAAGTAGTCGTAAAAATCCCCGACATGAATGGCCGGCCCGGCCTGGACATTGACGGACCACAGGCAGCACACCAATACAGCAGATAGATATTTCATAAGCACCTCGCTAAATCGCTCGACATCACGGCCTCACCGCATCAAACAGCAGATGTACGCTGCCAAAGTATTCACCCGGCGTATAACCGCCCTCAGGCTCTACCGCGGCAATCTCCAACAACACCCGTTTACCGGCACGGGCTTCGGCTTCCGGCACCACCAGGGTTTCGTCCAGGCTCAACACCTGGCCGTTGAAGGTGACGTTCAACGCAATCGAACGAGGACCGTTGGACAGGACGGGCGCCTGGTTCAGGCGCGCCGCAATGCCGCCGCCGCTGTTCTTCACATCGAAGTGTTCACGTAGCGGTTTAAGGGTGCCCGGCACCAGTTGCCAGGCCATTTCCTGCTCACGCTCCAGGAATCCGGGGTTGATCGGCAGTACATAAAAGTCGCGGGTGGGAATGGTCACGGACACGTCGAAGACCTGCACTTCGCGAATGGCCAAGGCCTGGGCACTGAGCAACACCCCGATCACCAACAACATCCCCAGGACGACCTTGCGGAATTTGCCCGCATGGGCTCTCTCATTGACCATCAGCCTTTGACCTCATGTGTGTTTTTCTCGCCGCCCTCGATCAAGGTAAAGCGGTAGGTACGACCGGCCTGCTTGGTAAAGCTGAAATCGCGACCGGGCAGGATGTGGCTCTTGGTAGTGGGTTGGCAGTCCTGGGGTTCAGCGGTGGAGCAGTCCTTGAACTCATCGACCACCACCACGCTGTTGCCCGCGTTGCGCAACCCGTACTCGCCCTCACGCTCTTCGGTGCGCGTGTCAAACCGGGTGGTTTTGGGGCGCACGAAAAACACCGTGCCGAATCCCGCCAACACCGTGACGCCTGCCGACAGGCTGTTTTTGTAGGCCTCGCGATCGTCGCTGGAGACGCCAAACTCATCGTCTTTTTCGGGCATTACCGGCACGAAGCGCAGGCGAAAATAACGCTCGCTTTCGCGCTCGCCCAGGTACAGCAAGCGTGTGCTCTGCATGCCATTGGCCGGTACGATCATGCGCGCCGGGGTGGCCATCAGACCGTCCCGGGCGGTGTTGTCGGCGTTGCTCTTAAGCTCCACTTCCTCAGACGTGCCGTCAGCGTTGTAGACAATTTCCATCACCGCGACCTTGATAAATGCCGTGCTGTCGCCGCCATTGAAGACACGCTTGAGGTAGGTGGTTTTATCGCCGTCGAGGTAGTCGTAGAACACCCCGACATTGATATTCGGCGCGGCCTGTGACAGCGGCAGCCAGCAGAGCGCGCACAGCGCGAATAGATGTTTCATGGACATATACCTCAAAGCTCCGAATCCCAAACGACCGTCACCTGCCCCGAATAGGTGGTGCCTCCCCGCGCCACCATCGTGTCGGCATGTTCTTTCTTGACCTCAAAGTGCAGCGTTCCGGGTCGACGGTTGACGTAAAAGCCTGGCTGGAACAGCTCGGTGCCGGCACCGCTCAACAGCAACGGCTGGCGAATGACGCCGGCGCCATCGCCACGGCTCAGGCCGTGGGGCAGGCTCACGCTGATATCAACGGGCACCTCGTGGTCATCGCCATTTTTCAGCGCGCAGGTGTCGCCGATCACGCGTTCACAGGCCAGCTGCATCTTGAAACGCGAAGACGCGGAGATGTTGAAGGCCTGGTCGCGGAACAATCGTGAAGGTTTTCGGCCCTGGTTCAGCCAGGCTTGCCAGCCGCCTTGCGGGACCAGTTCGATGCGGTTGCCGCCTGGGGGTACTTCAACCTTAAGGTCGTGTTGCACATTCAGCGTGAAGTTGAAGGTGATGGTGTCATGGGAGGGGGCCATTACGTCGCCAAAGTCGTAATCGCCACCAGGGCCCATGCTGTAGGTTATCCCCCCAATGTACTCACCGCTGGACATTCCCAATGGGTTGGGGGTTCTGATTTCGTATGCGTACTCCATCGTGGAGAAGCGCAGTGAGGGCAGGTCCACCGAGGGTTGGCGACTGCAGGTACCTGCACCTTCGGGGGTCAGCCAAAAATACGAAGCCGCGATAGTGCTTGCTACAAGATGTCCAGTGCGTCGGCAAGGGCTGGGGGCATTTATCCATTGGCTCTGCCAGCTGGCTCCCGGTTGCGCCCAGGCCGACACACCCGGCGGCCGAGGAACTACCCACGTCATCCCGATACCGGCGATACGGATCTGCACCGTCTCGGTTTCTCCGGTCGCGCCGTGCGTGACTGACAAGTCACGCCAATCGGACGGCACCTTGACCATAAACCCCTGCCGCTCATCGTCGTGATTGGCCACGATGGGGGCATTGGAGAACGCCGCAAAGGCTTGGGCCCTGAGACTGAAAATATTCAACTGCTTGCATTGGGCAGGAATGTGGGCTGCACAGATAGAACTTTGGGGCGTGGTGTTCTCGAACTTGTTGACCATCGGATTGCCAGGGTCCGGACGGAACACTGCCGTGATATTTTGAGTAATACCGAGCGCCGACGCACTGAATACACTGCTCCACAACCCTGCCAACAACACCCTCAATACATTTTTTTCAAGCAGACTTTTCAGACATACGGATTTCATTGGATAAACACCTCCTGGTTCCGGTAATGGCATATCTAGAGTTCTGAATCCCAAACGACCGTCACCTGCCCCGAATAGGTGGTGCCTCCCTGCGCCACCATCGTGTCGGCATGTTCTTTCTTGACCTCAAAATGCAGCGTTCCCGGGCGGTGATTGACGTAGAACCCTGGCTGGAACTCCTCGGTACCAGCACCGCTCAAGAGCAAAGGTTGACGATCAACGCTGGAGCCATCGGGACGAGTCAGGCCGTGGGGAAGGCTTACGCTGATATCCAGGGGGACCTTGTGGCCGTCACCGTTTTTCAAGGCGCAGGTGTCGCCGATTACACGCTCGCACTCCAACTGCATCTTGAAACGCGACGACACGTAGATGTGGAAAGTCTGATCGCGGAACAACCGCGCGGGTTTGCGGCCCTGGTTCAACCAGGTTTGCCAGCCGCCCTGAGGGACTAGCTCAATACGATTACCGCCCGCAGGAAGCTCGACCTTAAGGGCGTGCTCCACGTCCAGAACGAAGTTGAGCGTTAATAGGTTGTCGTCGGGCAACATGACGTCACCCATGTCGAAGTCCTGGCCAGGGCCGATCAGAAAATTATGAGTCCCCTCATAAGTGCCCGATAACATACCCAGAGGGTTCGGTGTGATCAGTTCATAGGAAATACTCAAGTTCGAGTATTTGAAGTCAGGGAGGATGTGCGTAGGGCGCTTGAAGCAAACACCGGCGCCTGGAGGTACCCGCCAGAAAAACCCGTAATAGTAAGCGTTGCCATACCCTACGCCGCCATATTGACACGGGGATGGAGCATTGACCCAGTTGCCCCCCTCCCATGTACCCTCATGCAGTGGCTGCGTCTGTTCATGGGCTCCGCCTATACCGCTGACCCGCAACAGAACCTGCTCTGTATGCCCCTTTTCCCGGTGTCGGACAGTCACAGCCGTTAACGAAGAAGGGACCTGGAACATCGGCCCGTTACGTATCTGGTCCAAAGGCTGAATCGGAACGACGGCGTTGAAGTTGATCGGAAAATTGATGCTGAACACCCCATTTTGACAATACGTCGGGTGATCACGGCAATACCCTCCAGGCGGCGTGGTGTTCTCAAACTGGTTCACCATCGGGTTGCCGGGATCCGGACGGAACACTGCCGTGATCTCTTCAGTAACGCCTGGCGCCGACGAGCTGAACAACAGGGCCGCTGCCACGGCCACAACCTGACTAAACAGTGCGCTCATGGTTTTCATGCGGATGAATGGTCTCGTCATGACATTCAACCGGCGGTCTGAGCGTTAAGGGTGGAATCGGCCAAGGTGTCCGGCGTGCAGCGCAGATCACCAATCATCAGCACATTGTTTTCGCTGGGCGCTTTGGACGGATCAAGACGGAACTGGCACAGCAACTGATTGTTG
The DNA here is from genome assembly GCF_003852275.1 of Pseudomonas sp. R4-39-08. Lineage (NCBI taxonomy): Bacteria > Pseudomonadati > Pseudomonadota > Gammaproteobacteria > Pseudomonadales > Pseudomonadaceae > Pseudomonas > Pseudomonas sp. R4-39-08. Next base: position 1,196,455 of record NZ_CP027733.1, on the reverse strand, counting down.
TGGCGCACTTCCAGGGTCGGCGAGCTGGCGTTCATCTCCAGGGAGAAGAAACCATCCACTTCACTCACCCCACGGGTGGCGTGGTTGATGACGTGATGGCCCTTGAGCGGTTTGCCCTGCGGGTCGACCAGGCGCCCGAGGACGGTCACGGTTTGCATCACGTTGACCTTGAGGTATTCCACCCCGCCCTTGTTCAGGTGGTAACTGACACGGTGCGGCTGGATCGAGGCCGAAGGCGCGTGGTTGCCCTCGAAGTCAAACGTCACCGCGCCACCCTTGTAGGCCGTGATCGGGATAAAATTGCGCCCAATCCGCAACGCGGTGCTGCCGCCACTGAAGTCATCGGCGCGCAGGGCGATGTCGTCGATATCGGTCTCGACGTCGACAATCATTCCTGCGCCGGTACCGGAATACTGGCTGGTGAGGACCATTTTCTGGCCGCCGAGGGCGAGGGTGCTCTCCAGGTTCAAGCCACCGCTCAGCTCATTATTGAACGACGATTGCTGCACAAACGCATCGCCCTGCAGGGCTTCGGTTTCAAAGCTGGCCATGCCCGACATGCCGATGCCGTAGGTGTCGGTAATTGCCGTGGCCGAGACGCTTTGCAGCAGGTGGTCTTGCAGGTCTTTGCGATAGGTCACAGAAGCGTTGTTATCACGCGAGCCGTCCCGGGCGGTGCGCGTCCCGAGGCTGGCGGACCACTGTTCACCCGGGCCGCCGAGCGCCAGGCTGACACTCAGATCGACGCCGCGATTACGCTTGTCGCCAGTGCTGGCACTGCCCGGCCGGTCATACAAGGACAAGCGCCAGTTGGCGTCGCTGCCAAACAGATGGGTGCGCTCGCTCCAGCCCAGGTCCAGGCCAATACCTTCTACGTTACCTTCGGTGTGGGACAGTCTGGCACTCACCGAACGCAAGTTACTGAGCCGGTGATTCAGGGAAATCGAGGAGTTACTGGTCTGGCCGACAAACACATTCACCTGGCGAATGCGCGTGCCATCGGGCAGGTATTCGTAGGTGTTGCGGGTGTCCAGCCAACTGCGGGTATGGTTAAACACCACCGTACCGGCGCCATAGTTATAGAGCCCGTTGAGGTCGACACCGGTGCCGTAGTTGTCGGTCTGGTAGACGTTGGCGTACACGCTGGCGGAGCTGGCCAGCGTCCAGTCAATGGAGGTGCCGTATTGCATGCGGTCTTTAACCTGGCGCCCCGAAACGCCCAACACCACGCGCGGGTGGGCCAGGTAGTTGAGGGAAACGCCAGCGGTCGTGTCGCCACTGGACTGTTCATCCCAGTTGCTGAGCAACTTGCTTTCCTGGCCGGCAAATACGTTATAGCGCCAGCGGTCATCGTTGTTGCGCCAGTTGTTGGGCTTGTAGACCAACTCCTGGGTGGTGTTAGTGACCTGGCCGTCTTCTATCAGGCGCACTTCGACCTCATAGATCCCGCCGGGCAACGGACGTGTATCCAGGTTCTGCAGGCCACTGGTGACGGGCTGGGTGTTGATCAACAGGCCATTGCGATAAATCTCCACCGAACCCTGGCGGTTGGCGGTAATGGCAATCGGATAGATGCTGGCCTTGGGGTTGTTGATCATCAAGGTGTCGGAGCTGCCGTACATCACGCCGATGGCGGTGTCGGGGCTGGCGCCGAAGGTGCGCAGTTGCCGGGTGAGACCCTCGGCATTGGGCGTGAAATAGCCCAGGCGCAGGAACTGGCCTTCCAGTTCGCGCTGGGTGTAGAGCGAGTACACCGCATGGTTGAGGGCGTCGTTATCGGGGCCGCCGAGGCGCGAAAACTGCGCGTTCAACACCTGGCTCCAATTGCCCAGGCTGCTGCTGGCGTCAATCCCAAAACGCCCGCCCGTGTCCTGGCCCTGGCCGCCGTTAAGGTTCAGTTGGTTACGCACAATCAGGCCTGCGCTGCCCTCGTGGGGAAGCTCGTGGTAACGCCGGCTTTCGGTGTCGCGCTCGGCGTTCTCGGTCAGCAGTGAGACCAGGGATTTTTCCAGGTTGTAGTGCACGGCCAGCAACTGGTCGGGGCAATTACTCTCGCAGGCGCCCAGTGGCACTTGCTGCTTGAGGTATTCGGCCCAGCGCTCACGTTCATCGTCCTTGACCGGGCTTCCTTCATGGTCGTTAAACGAAAGCAGGGTCAGGGTGTCTTCACGAGACAAGACAATCATTGCCTCCCCTACGAACTCTTGGTCACGCTCAACTCGAACGGCCAGGGCACATCGAAAAAGTGCTCTTCAAAGTCCGCCGGCAAACCCTTGGCCTGAGCCAGCAAACTGCGCGGTGTTGTGCCATCGGCCACTGGAGCAGCTAACGCACCCGCACAAAACAACAGGGCAAGCGCTGCCGCGATGGGAGTCATCGGGAACATGAACGGAATACTCTGAATACGGATTTTCAACACAATAAAGGCCGATCAACCGACAGGGACACTGCCTGTTGATCGGTAATCGCTACCCAATAAAACGACGCTTACGGGTCAACTTATTGCGCTCACAGGGTGACGCGAGGCTCGTGGTCGAAGACCACGGTGAAGTTGGTGGTGAAGAGACCCGCATCCGTGTCGGCAGGTTTGGCTGGAACAATAACCAGGTCAGCCTGGGTACCTGGAGTGGAACTGGCATCATCGACAACTTCCAGCGGCGAGCCGGTCAGGGTGACGCCGTTGAAGGAAGTGGCCAGGGCAATGGACGCAGTGCCGTTGCTCAGGGAAGCTGGACCGCCTTCGATGTAAGCCTTGATCGAACCGTCGGTATTTTTCACCGCGTAGGTTTCGCGCAGGCTGCTCAGGTTACCGGTCACGGTGTTGTAGGTCATGGTCTCATCGCGACCGAAGTCCGGGTTGAGCGGTTGTGCATGGAACTGTTTGGTAGGAATGGTTGCCTTGATGTTGATGACGCTGGTGGCTTCACCGGCGGCAAAGACGCTGGAAGAACCGAAGGCCAACATAACCAGTGGCAGTACGAAAGCAGTTTTCTTGAGCATTATCAGGTACCTGTATATCGCATAAATTGAGTTGAAAGCTCGATCAGCTTGCAACTTTCTCACGTATTTAAAGAGCACAGCTTTGCAGATCCGACTGTGTCTTAAGACGCAGGCATATCTTCCACCGAATTAAAAACAAAGTAAGCCAGAGCCTTCTCTAAAGCATGTAGCCATAGGCCATATGACCAGTGAGACAAAAACAAAAAAGCTAAATAATGCCATCAGCACCTGTAATACATGTCCTACAAAGACACTATAAACTCATGACTTACGCGCGCTAAAAACCCGGACTGTCAGAAACGTATTACATGGCGATATAACGAGGCTTAATTAAACATCCAATTAGAGTATTAACTCAATCTTTTAATCCTGGCTTAGTTTTTTAATAACTCGGTATGTTCGTCATTACCAGTCCGTCATCGCCTTTGGCGGCCGCCGAACCGCTCATCGGAGAAGGCCTTTACGCAGGATAAGATATATCTTACGTTGTATCTTGATTTTTCAGAGAACACGACAATGAAAGACCCTCATTCCCACCGCGCAACCGCTAGCGGCCGCGACATCTTTGACAAACGCTCCAGCCGCGAACGGGCCGAGCGTGGCCCGCGCGTCTTTGCGCCGGGTGATCTGAAATTGCTGCTACCGGCGCTGATCGCCGAAATGCCCTGCCACGGCTACGACCTGATCCGCCGGATCGAAACCTTGTTCGACGGCGCCTACAGCCCAAGCCCCGGGGTGATCTACCCCACGCTGACCTTTCTCGAAGAAAGCGAATTGATCACGGGCGACGCCGAGGGCGGAAAAAAACGCTACACCATCACCGATGCAGGTCGTCTGTTATTGAGCGAACAGGCGGTTGCCCTCGAAGGCATTCGCATGCGCATGGACGTAAGCAAACGCTCGCTGCGCGGCCACGACCGGCCACCGGAAATCCACGAGGCGGTGCACAACCTGCGCCATGCCTTGCATTCGCATCACGGGCGCTGGAGCCCGGAAGAAATCGCGCGGGTCGCGGCGCTGCTCAACCGCACCGCACAAGCCATTGCCGACGGGATAGACCAATGAACACACAAGCCATTCACCGCGTGACCCACGACGTCAAACGCCGCCGCCTGCAGGTGCTGCGGGTGGTGGACATCACCCCGCGCATGCGCCGCATTACCTTGGGCGGCCCGGAACTGGCGGGCTTTGTCAGCCTGGGCAGCGATGATCACATCAAGCTGCTGTTCCCACAGAACGCCGCCGAACAAGTGGCCCTGGAAAGCCCGACGTTCACCATCAAGGGCGACGGCCCACAACCTGCGATGCGCGATTACACGCCACGGCGTTACGACCTGAGCATTGGCGAACTGGTTATCGACTTCGTGCTGCACGGCGATGGCCCTGCGTCTACCTGGGCCGAGCAGGCGCAAGTCGGCCAGCACCTGTATATCGGCGGGCCACGGAGTTCGATGATCGTGCCGGATATCTTCGACAGCTACCTGCTGATCGGCGATGAAACCGCCCTGCCCGCCATCGGCCGGCGCCTGGAAGAACTGCCCGCCGGGCGCAAGGTGCTGGCGGTGATCGAGATTGCCGATGCCGCAGAGCAGCAAGTGCTGGAGAGCGCGGCGGATGTCGAGATTATCTGGGTGGTGCGCGGCGAGGCAGACCTGCTTGAGGTCGTGCGCAACCTGACGTTGCCCGGCGGAAAGTTGTACAGCTTTGTCGCGACCGAAACCAAGCTGTCGCGCCAGGTGCGGCGGGTGTTGCTGGATACTCACAAGGTCAATGAGGAGTACCTCAAGGCCGCGGGTTACTGGCGGGCAGAAGGCAGTGAAGAAGATTAAACCTGAACTCGGTCAAAACTGTGGGAGGGGGCTTGCTCCAATGCCAGTCAGTTAAGGCTTTTTGTAGGAGCGAGCTTGCTCGCGAAAAACGTCCAGGCAACGCGTTCATTCTGGATAAACGCGGGGCCCTTGAGTTTTTCGCGAGCAAGCTCGCTCCTACATATTCAGGGTGATTTGAGGCGGTTATCCAAGACCACCACTGCCAGCGCAATCAGTAAGAACCCCAGCAAAATCCCCCCAGCATTCACGAACACTTGCGGGTAACCCAGGCTGCCCACATCCATGAACGGGTATTGATACTGCCCCAGCAAATGCCCGCGCAGCAGCACATAGGCGAAGTACACCAGGGGGTAAACCACCCACCCGGCAATGTGCTTGAACCGCAAGGTGCCCTTGGGCACGCATCGCCACCAAAAAATCAGAAACAGCCCCGGCATCACGTCGTGCAGCAATTCATCGGCAATGAATTGAAAGCCCTCGGGGCTCCATAAGTGCCGCAGCAACAGGTTGTAGGCCAGGCTTACCACGACAATGCTCGCGGCAATACCACTGCTGATACCCGGCGCGAGGAAAAACCGCTTGCCGGCAGATTCGCGTTTGACCAGCCAATAGCTCAGCACCACCACGACCAGGGTATTGGTCAGTACCGTGAAAAAACTGAAGAAACTGATCAATCCGCCCAGCAAGCTGGCGCCGCTGGACCAGCGCGAATACAGAATCAGGTATTGCTGAATCGCCAGCCCCACCCAACCGGCCAACGCGGCCGCCATCACAAAACGCTTCACGGGCTCAGTCCAGCGGGCGTTTGGTGCGCATCAGCTTGACGTACAAGCCTTCGACTTTTTCCCGCGCCCATGGGGTCTTGCGCAGGAAGGTCAGGCTCGACTTGATGCTGGGATCGCTCTTGAAGCAGCGGATATCAATGCGTTCGGCCAGGCCTGCCCATTCGTAGTGTTCCACCAGGGTGGTGAGGACGTGTTGCAGGGTCACGCCGTGGAGTGGGTCGTTGCTTGTCGCGGTCATGCCGGGCCTTTTGCGAGAGAGGAAACACAGCCGCGCACCTTAGCGGACGGGGCGTACCGGTGGAAGCACTGCATTGAATATAGCCCGCCGTTAAAAGTTCCCCTTCTCAGCGAAAAAAGAGATGTTATATTGTAACGATACTTATCAAAGATCCTGCCAAGGAATGTCCGATGTCGCTCTCCTGTCTCTGGCGCCTGTCGCCCCTCGCCGCCGCGCTGCTGATCTGCTCCGAAGCCCACGCCCTGGAACTGCCATCGCAGATCATCACTGGCAATCCCCTGGGCAGCGCGCAACTCGCCTCGCCCACCACCGTGCTGGAGGGCGACGAGCTGACCCTGCAACAAAAAGGCAGCCTGGGCGAAACCCTGAACAAGCAGCCGGGCGTGTCGTCTTCGTACTTTGGCCCCGGTGCCAGCCGGCCGATCATTCGTGGCCAGGACGGCGACCGTATTCGCCTGCTGCGCAACGGCGTGGGCGCGCTGGATGCGTCGTCACTGTCCTATGACCACGCCGTGCCGCTGGACCCGATCAACGTCGAGCGCATTGAAATCGTGCGTGGCCCGGCGGCTTTGTTGTACGGCGGCAGCGCCATCGGCGGGGTGGTCAACACCTTCGACAACCGCATCCCCACCACAGCCATCGAGGGCCTCCACGGTGCCGGTGAACTGCGCTACGGCGGTGCCGACACCACGCGCAGCAGCGCGGGCAAGCTGGAAGCCGGCGACGGCACCTTCGCCTTGCACCTGGATGCCAACGCGCGGGAGTTCAACGACCTGAAAATTCCGGGTTATGCGCGCAGCCGCCACGCACCCGAAACCGACGCAGGCCCCGGCAAAAACGGTCGCCTGGGCAACAGCGACGGGCGCCAGGATGGCGGCGCGGTGGGCGGGTCCTACACCTGGGATGATGGCTACGCGGGCATGTCCTACAGCAACTACGACAGCAACTACGGCTCGCCCGCCGAGCAGGACGTGCGCATCCGCATGCAACAGGTGCACTACGCGTTCGCCTCCGAAATCCGCAACCTGCAAGGCCCGTTTACCTCGGTGAAAACCGACGCAGGCTACACCGACTACCAGCACCGCGAAATCGAAGGGGGCGAGACCGGCACCACCTTCAAGAACAAAGGCTATGAAGCCCGCGTGGAAGCCCGCCACCAGCCCATCGGGCCGCTCGACGGCGTGGTCGGCGCGCAAGTGACCCGCAACGAGTTTTCGGCCCTGGGCGAAGAAGCCTTCGTGCCCCAGACCGATACCAACGCCGGCGCGCTGTTCATTCTTGAGCAGATGCACGCCACCGAGCGCCTCACCCTCAGCCTCGGCGGGCGCCTGGAACATACCAGCGTCGACCCGGATGCCAAGGGCAACGCGCGCTTCACCAATGCCGACAAGGCCAATGCCTTCACCGCAGGCAGCCTGTCCTCCGGCGCGGTCTACAGCCTGACACCGATCTGGTCGCTGGCCGCCACCCTGGGCTACACCGAGCGCGCCCCGACGTTCTACGAGCTGTACGCCAATGGTGCGCATGTCGCCACCGGCACTTATGAATTGGGCGACGCCAACCTGTCGAAGGAAAAAGCCGTGTCCAGCGACCTGGCCCTGCGCTTTGACAATGGCACCCACAAGGGCAGCTTTGGCGTGTTCTACAGCCGCTTCTCCAACTACATCGGCTTGCTCGGCACTGGCCGTACATTGAACGACGAAGGTGAAGAGGACGCAGGCGGTATTCCCGAGTACACCTACTCCGGGGTACGCGCACGTTTCGCCGGCTTCGAAGCCCAGGATCACTGGAAACTCGGCGAAAGCGCCTACGGCAAGTTCGCCCTGGAGCTGTCGGGCGACTACACGCGTGCAACCAACCTGGACACCGGCGAAGCCCTGCCGCGCATTGCGCCGTTGCGCTTGAACAGCGGTTTGCTGTGGGAGCTGGATCGCTGGCAGGCGCGTATCGACGTAGAACATGCCGCCGGCCAAGGGCGCGTGCCGAGTAACGAAAGCGGCACCGATGGCTATACCACCCTCGGCGCGAGCGCGGGTTATCACTTCAATGTCGGCAGCAGCCAGTGGCTGGCGTTCGTCAATGGCGAAAACCTGACCAACCAGACCGTGCGCTACGCCAGCTCGATCCTGCGCGATATTGCGCCGGCGCCGGGGCGCAGCGTGCAAGTCGGCATCCGCACCACCTTCTAACCCACGCCCGAACGATCGTTCCCACGCTCCGCGTGGGAACGCAGCCCGTGACGCTCTGCGTCACGTGTGCCCGGTAGTTGGCGCGACGCGGAGCGTCGCAGAAGGCATTCCCACGCAGAGCGTAGGAACGATCAGTCCCCTCCCACCCTCTTTTTTTGCAGCGACGATCTGTCACTGTTACCAAATCTGAAATGATGCATCTTGCGATTCACCCTTTCTCTAAACGCCCCGCCGCATTATCCTTTGCAACAACCTGAAACGCTTCACCCCCGGTCTGACCCCATTTGCCGAATCTTCCCTTCACGCAAAGACAGCGCTGTCTTAAATCGACCTGCGCCTGGGGGTTTATTGCCCGCCTGTGGATAACTGAGTTATCCACAGAAAAAACCAAAAATAACGCTGAACCAAGCCCGCGCCGAATCGTCATCTACAGTGAGTGAAGCACGGGCTTACATAATTCCAACGTAACGGAGAAACACACTATGAGCACTGATGGTGCCTCAAGCCCAAGCCGCCTGCTGCCCAGGTTGCTAGGCGTCTTGCTGCTGATCATGGGGCTGGCCTTGCTGGCCGGTGGGGTCAAGCTGAGCATGCTCGGCGGCTCGCTGTATTACCTGCTGGCCGGTATCGGCATCGCCTTGACCGGCGTTTTGCTGCTGGTCACCCGCCGCGCTGCGCTGGGCCTGTACGCACTGGTGCTTTTCGCCAGCACGGTGTGGGCGCTATGGGAAGTCGGCTTGGACTGGTGGCAGTTGGTGCCGCGCCTGGCCCTGCTGTTCGCCTTGGGCATCGTCATGTTGTTGCCATGGTTTCGCCGTCCGTTGCTGCGTGGTCAAGCCGCGCCGTTGGGCACCGGCGCCCTGAGCGTGGCCGTGGTGCTGGCGGGCGCTGCCGCCCTGGCCAGCCAATTCACCAACCCCGGTGAAATGGTCAAGACCGGCCAACTGGACCGCGATGCTGTGCCTGGCATGGCCAGCGCTGCACCTGCCCAAGCCGATGGCGACTGGAACTCCTACGGCCGTTCGGCCTTTGGTGACCGTTACTCACCACTGGCCCAGATCACGCCGGAAAACGCGCACAAGCTGGTGCCGGCCTGGACCTTCCGTACCGGTGACATTCCGGGCGCAGGCGATCCCGGTGAAACCACTGCGGAAAACACCCCGCTGAAAGTCAACGGCATGCTGTACGTGTGTACCCCACACAGCCAAGTGATTGCCCTGGACCCGGACACCGGCAAGGAAATCTGGCGTTTCGATCCGAAGATCACCACCCAGGGTGCCGAGAACTTCAAGGGTTGGGCGCACATGACCTGCCGTGGCGTGTCGTATCACGATGACGCCGCCTACGCCTCCGAGCAGAGCCCGACTGGCAGCGCCAGCCCGGCCGCCGCGCCGACCGCCTGCCCGAAACGCATCTTCGTGCCGACTGCCGACACCCGTCTGATCGCCCTGAACGCCGACACCGGCAAGATGTGCGAAGACTTCGGTGACAAAGGCCAGGTCGACCTGCGTGCCAATATCGGCACCTTCGCCCCAGGCGGTTACTACTCCACTTCGCCACCGGCCGTGACCAAAAACCTGGTGGTGATCGGCGGTCACGTGACCGACAACGTCTCCACCGACGAGCCAAGCGGCGTAATCCGTGCGTTCGACGTGCACACCGGCAAGCTGGTGTGGAACTGGGACAGCGGCAACCCGGACGACACCACCCCGTTGGCCGAGGGCAAGACCTACACCCGCAACTCGCCGAACATGTGGTCCATGTTCGCCGTGGATGAAAAACTCGGCATGCTCTACCTGCCGATGGGCAACCAGATGCCCGACCAGTACGGCGGCGACCGTACCGATGACTCCGAAAAATACGCTGCCGGCCTGACCGCCCTGGACATCGACAGCGGCCACGTGAAGTGGACCTTCCAGTTCACCCACCACGACCTGTGGGACATGGACGTGGGCGGCCAGCCTTCGCTGATCGACATCAAGACCGCTGACGGCGTCAAGCAAGCGGTAATGGCATCGACCAAGCAAGGCAGCATCTACGTGCTGGACCGCGCCACCGGCCAACCGGTGGTGCCCGTCAATGAAATCCCGGTGCCCCAGGGCGCCGTTGCCGGCGATCGCACCTCCCCTACCCAGCCCAAGTCCGACCTGAACTTCATGCCACCGCCGTTGAAAGAACGCGATATGTGGGGCGTGACACCGTTCGACCAGATGCTGTGCCGGATCGACTTCAAGTCGATGCGCTACGATGGCCCGTTCACGCCGCCGTCGCTGCAAGGCTCGATCGTCTACCCAGGTAACTTCGGCGTGTTCGACTGGGGCGGCATCTCGGTTGACCCGGTCCGCCAGATCGCTTTCGTGAACCCGAGCTACATGGCGTTCAAATCGAAGCTGATTCCGGCCGCCGACATCGCCAAGCAAGGCCCACGTGTCAGCGAAACCCAAGGCGTACAGCCGAACAAAGGCGCGCCGTATGGCGTGATCCTCGAAGCGCTGCTCTCGCCGCTGGGCCTGCCGTGCCAGGCGCCAGCCTGGGGTTACGTGGCGGCGGTCGACCTGACCACCCACCAAACCATCTGGATGCACAAGAACGGCACCGTGCGTGACAGCTCGCCGGTTCCGATCCCGCTGACCATGGGCGTGCCAAGCCTGGGCGGTACCTTCACCACTGCCGGTGGCGTAGCGTTCCTGAGCGGCACCCTCGACCAGTACCTGCGTGCCTACGACGTGAAAAACGGCAAGCAACTGTGGGAAGGCCGCCTGCCTGCAGGCGCGCAAACCACCCCGATGACCTACACCGGCAAGGACGGCAAGCAATACGTGCTGGTCATGGCCGGCGGTCACGGTTCCCTGGGCACCAAGCAGGGTGACTACGTGATGGCGTTCAAACTGCCGGATTAAGTAAACTCGGCGGTAAAACAAAGGCGGCTACCTGATGGGTAGCCGCCTTTTTTGTGCACGCCTGATAAGCCGTCGTGGGTTTTACAGGCAACGTGCGCGCATGAAATCGCCCCAACGGCGCACCAGGTAGTTGTGCTCGTCCATCACCGAGTTCCACACCGCAATGTGCCCCATGCGCTGCTCATAGGAGCCGCCGTCGCGCACCTCGCCGATGTCGATCAATGGCAAGCCATCGCTGCCCGACAGCTCTTCACGCGCAGGCTTGCCGGCGTACCAGTAATCCCACTCGGCGCTGCTCAGATGATCGCGGGTACGCGCCGGGTTACCGATGTAGTAACCCTGGCGCGCCATCACCGCCCCAGGCCAGCCGGACAACCACCAGTTCAGGTAGGCATAGGCCGCATCCAGCACCGGCCCCTGGGCATGGCGCGACAACGACAAGCCGCCGAACCAGGCGCGATAGCCTTCGCGCGGCACGGCGAGCCGGTATTTCACCCCGGCACGGTGCAGGCGCATCAAGGTCGGCGACCACAGGCTCTGGATGTCGATGCTCGGGCTGAGCATCAATTGCGCGGCTTCTTCGTCGTCCGACCAGAACGCCGCAAAGTGCCCCTCCTTCTGCTTGCGCACCAGGATTTCGGCCAGCACATCGATCTCCTCGATGCTCATGTTGCCGATGTCCCGGAACTGCGCCAGCCCCGCACCCTGCACGGCGAGCGCGGCATCCAGGGCGCCGATGGCGGCATCGCTTTGCAGGGCGGTGCGCGCGCGCCACGCCGGGTCGAGCAGCCAGCCCCAGCTTTCGTTGCCGTGGCAGAAACCTTCGGGCAAACGCTCGGGGCGATAGGCAAAACTGTCGGCGTTGTGGGTCAGCGGCAGCATGCTGATGCGCTCGGTTACGCTGCTGCCGAGGCTGCCGTCGTGCTGCACGAACAGCCGCTCACTCGGCACGCTGCCACTGCCCAGGCGGTCGTTGGGCGAGAGTCGACCGCGCTTGGGCAAGTCGTTGATCTCATGCCACAGCGCGATGCGCCGCGTGTCGATCGGCTGGATCGCCCGCGCCGGCCACACGAAGTCGACGTTGTGGAACCACTGGTCGTAGAGGTCGTAGCTGTCCGGCTGCATCACCGCGATACGCTGGGCTTGCTCCACATCATGCACCTGGTACACCAGGCGAATGCCCAGCTCCTGCTCGGCCCGCACGCGCAGGCATTCGAGCAAGGTCACGGAGGTGCCGAGCACGCGCAGTGTGATCATGCCGCGAACCGCCGCGCGAACACGTCGAAGGAGCGGCGCAACAGCGCGGGGTCGAGGCCGCGCAGGATGAACACCAGGCGCGACTGGCGCTCAGTGCCAGGCCAGGCAGGCAAATGCACCGGGGCATGCAGGCAGTGCTGTACACCATGGATGACGATGGGGGCCGAGCTTGCGTTCACGTTGAGCAGTCCTTTGACGCGAAGGATTCGTTCGCCGTGGCATCTTAGCAGCATCGACAACCACACCCCGAACCCGACCCAGTCCAGCGGTTGCTCGAAGCTCAGGCAGCACACCTGCGCCGCGCCGTGGTTGGCCGTGGCGGGTTGATGCAGTTGCCAGCGACTGACCTCGACGGCGGGCTCGGCGCCGCGCACGCCCTCGCCGAGCAGCAGTTGATCGCCGCTGTGAATCGCCTGGGTATCGAGGATCAACGTACCGCCGTTGAGCGCGTGCAGATGCTCGCGCAGCGCGGCGCAATCGTCGACCAGGTCGGTCTTGCTCAGCAACAGCCGGTCGGCCGCCGCCACCTGGGCCAGCCACTCCGGGTGCAGGCGTTCCTGCAAGGCGGCATGGCTGGCGTCGACCAGGGTGATCACCAGGCCGATATGAAAACGCCCGCGCAGTTGAACGTCGTTGTTCAGCGTGGCGAGGATCGGCGCCGGGTCGGCCAGGCCGGTGGTTTCCAGGATCACCCGTTTGAAGGCCGGGATTTCCCCGCGTTCACGGCGTTGCAATAGGCCGAGCAGTGCGTCTTTCAACTCGCCGCGAATCGAGCAGCACACACAGCCGCTGGGCAGCAGGACGGTGTCTGGCGCGACTTCCTCCACCAGCAGATGATCAATGCCGACATCGCCGAACTCATTGATCAGCAACGCGGTGTCGCCCAGGCTTTCGCCCTGCAACAGACGCTTGAGCAAGGTGGTTTTGCCGCTGCCGAGGAAACCGGTGATCACATTTAGAGCAATGCTCATATTTACCTCCGCCCACTGTAGGAGCGAGCTTGCTCGCGAAAAACCCGAGAGCGCCAGGTACATCCAGATGACACGCGTTAGCGTTGATGTTTTTCGCGAGCAAGCTCGCTCCTACAGTGGGGTGTTTTCCAGGTGGTCAAGTAGACGCGGGTCAAGGGGATCCAGCGGGCGGCCGAGCATGGTTTCGGCCGCCTGCCAGAGTTGATCCAGGCCGCTGGCCAGGGCCTGCTTGCCGGTCGCGCCGAGCAACAGGTACGACGCGCCCTGGAAATCCTCGACCTTGAGCCGAAACACCGCCAGCACCTGGTTGATCGCCGCAATCCGGCGCAGGCGCTCGCGACGCCTGGGCAGTGCATCGCCCAAGGGGTCGCTCCAATGCAGGTCTTCGCCGAGCAAGCCACAGAGTCCGCACATGGCTAAGCCCCGCTCATGGCATGACATCGCCGGCGTTCGGACCGAGGGTCTGGCCGACGAACAGATTACCGCCCGGGGTACTGGCCAGCAGCACGGCGGTGGGCGCGACTTCGTCCGCCAGGCCGAATCGGCCCAGGGGCAGTTCGGCGGCCTTGGCGCGTTTCCAGCTGTCGCTGATGCCGCCCACCAGCGGGGTTTCGATCGGGCCTGGGGCGATAGCGTTGACCAGCACATTGTCCTTGGCCACTTCCAGGGCCAGGGACTTGGTGAAGCCGATCACCCCGGCCTTGGCCGCTGCGTAGTGGCAAAGCTCGGCACCGCCCTTGATGCCCAGTTGCGAGGCAACGTTGATGATCCGCCCCCAGCGCTGCGCGAGCATATGCGGCAAGGCGCGTTGGCTGGCGATGAACACGCTGGTGAGGTCGACCCGTAGCATGTCGTTCCACATCTCGAGGGAGAGATCGACGCAACGCGCCTGGGTCAGCATGCCGGCATTGTTGACCAGAATGTCGATCCCGCCGAAGTGCTCGACGCACCGGTCGACACTGGCCTGGGCGCCTTCGACGGTACCGACATCGGCCAGGCATTCGAACACCTCGGCACCCAGGTTGCGACAGGTGATCGCGACCTCGGCAAGGCTCGCGGCGTTGCGGTCGGCCAACACCAGGCGTGCGCCCTCGACCGCGTAAGCCTGGGCAATGGCGGCACCGATGCCGCTGCCGGCCCCGGTGATGACGGCGCGGCGGTTATTCAACAGGCTCATTTTTATTTCCTCATTGATCGTTCCCACGCTCTGCGTGGGAATGCCGCCTTGGACGCTCTGCGTCCGCTATTGTGACGCGAAGCGTCACGCTGATGCATTCCCACGCGGAGCGTGGGAACGAGCGCGGTCAATCAGGCCAGCGCACAGTCAGGCCGCCGTCGATGATGATGCTTTGCCCGGTCACGTAGCTCGATGCATCACTGGTCAAGAACTGCACCAGCGACGCCACTTCATCCGCCCGCCCTACCCGGCCCAGCGGGATTGCCTTTGCAGCCTTGGCCAACCCTTCAGGCCCCAGCGAATTCTTCGCATCCAATGACTGCGGCGTCTCGATCAACCCCGGGATCACCGCATTGCACCGAATGCCCTTGGCCGCCAATTCCACCGCCAGCGAACGACACAACCCCGGCACCCCAGCCTTGGCCGCCGCGTAGTGGCTGTGTTCCTGCCAGCCATACACGCCGCCGGCAATCGAAGAAATCGCCACCAGCGCGCCGCCTTCGGTCATATGCCGGGTCGCCGCGCGAAAGGTGCGCATCACCCCCGTGAGGTCGATATTGAGCATCTCATCCCACAACGCATCGCTCATTTCCAGCAACGGCGCGCGACGCAACAAGCCGGCATTGGCCACCGCATAATCGAGGCGTCCAAAATGCTGCACCGCTTGCTCGGCCATGGCATCCACCGAGGCGCTGTCGCCCACGTCCAGCGCCAGCATCAGGCATTCGCCGCCGGCTTCTTCCACCAGGGCAACCGTGCTTTGCGGGTCATGGGGATCGGCCGGGTAATACCCGCCCACCACCGCCACGCCGCTGCGCCCGTAGGCCACGGCAAGGGCTTGGCCGATGCCGCTGGCAGCACCGGTAATCAAGGCAACTTTACGGTTCATCGAGAACTCCTTACTGAACGGTTTCCGGACGCACATGGCGCGCGGCAAACATCAACGCGCCGGACAAGAAGCACGGCAGCGCGCCGAACCACAGCGCGGCGGTCTGCCAGTCGCTGCCGGCGGATAACACCTGGGTGGCGCCAAACCCGGCCAACACGGCGCCGATCGGGCCCATGGCATGAATGATCGCGCCACCGGTGGCGCGGATGCTGGTGGGGAAGCTTTCGCTGATGAAGAACAGCGCCGCCGAGTACGGCCCGATCAGGAAGAACAGGCCCAGGCTGTACAGCCCAACCACCATCGGCATGTTGCTCGGGCCGAACAGCATCCCGGCGAATGCCAGGCCGCCGAGCATCCAGCCCAGGCCGATCACGTTGCGCCGCCCGATCTTGTCGCCCATCCAGCCGTGGCTGAGGTACCCGCAATAACCCACCAGGTTCGACAGCACGAGGATGATCAGCGAGTTCTCGAACGAGATGTGGTGCACGCTGACGATCACCGAGGTGCCCAGCACGCTGAACACCTGGATCGCCGCCCAGTTGAGCAACAGCGCGGCGCCGATCACCAGGGTGGCGCGCCGCGCCGGGCCCCGGAATGCGGCCTTGAGGCCGGCCTTGCTGTGTTCGTCATAATCCACGCCGTAGGTCACGGCGACGTTCTGCGCCTCGCTCACCGCACCGCGTTTACGCAGTTGGCTGATGCGCTGGTGAATCTGGAACTGCGGGCTCTCCTTGAGCTTGCGCGCCATGATCGCGATCACAATGGCCGGGATCGCGGCGAAGACGAAACAGCCCTGCCAGCCGATAATCGGCAGCAGCAGCGCGGTCAACCCCGCGGCGATCAAGGCCCCGACCGGCCAGCCGCCTTGTACCAGGCTGTAGATGAAGCCGCGACGCTTGGTCAGTTTCGGGTCTTGCGAGGCGCCGTACAGCTCACTCAGATACGTCGCATTGACGGTTTCCTCGGCATACCCCAAGCCACCCAGCGAGCGAATCAGGATCAGCGGCGACTTGCCCCACGCCCCGCCGATCGCGGTGAGCGCCGAGCACAGCGCGGAGCCGGCCACGGTCAGAATAATCCCCTGGCGGCGCCCCAGTTTATCGACGACGGGACCGATGGCGAACGCGACCACCGCGGTGCCCACCGCCACCCAGGTCGCGATTTGCGCCTGCTCCACTTCACCCCAGCCAAAGTGCCGGCCGATCTCCGGCAGCAAAGTGCCGAACAGGATGAAGTCATACACCGCGAACACCCAGGCAAAGAACGCGATCCAGGTGGCGAAGCGCACTTCCTGGGACGTCAGTTGCCGGGGTTTCCAGCCGGTCAGGTCAAGCTTGTTGTAGATAGACATGGAGCGCGCCTCGGGAGGTGGAGTGGGCTTTCTGTAGGAGCGAGCTTGCTCGCGAAAATCGTCAACGATGACGCAGGCATCCTGAATGCACGCGGTGCTCTCAGGCGTTTCGCGAGCAAGCTGTTCTGGTCAAGTTTTTCCGGACACCGATTACGGTGATCAAGCCGCCTTCTGCTCCATGGCTATTGGCGACAGGTAGTTGTTGTAGCTGTGGAGCCTGATTCGGTTGTATCGCATGAAGAAGCTGGTCATATCCTGCTTGGCTTCTTCAACTGTCATATAGCCCTTGGTGGGCACCCACTCTGATTTGAGCGTCCCGAAGAAACGCTCTGTTGGCGCGTTGTCCCAGCACTGCCCCCTACGGCTCATGCTTTGCGTTATCCCATGCCCCAGCAGCTCGGACTGAAAGTGCTGGCTGGTGTATTGGCAGCCTTGATCTGAATGAAACATCAAGCCTGCATGTTTGCCTCGAACCTCCACCGCCATTCTCAGCGCCTTGCTAACCAGGTTGGCGTCATTGATCAGAGAAAACGCCCAGCCAACGATTCGGCGGGCGAACAGATCAATGACCACTGCCAAGTGATACCAGCGTTTCCCAACCATTAGACTGGTAACGTCGCCGCACCAGACTTGATTAATTGCGGTTGGCTCGAAGTTACGCTCAAGCAGGTTCTTGGCCACAAATGCTTCAACGCCTCTAGAGCGATATTGATGGCGGCGGCGCTGTCTGCTGGCCAGATTTGCCTCCGCCATAAGTTTTCCGGCCAGATGCCGACCCACCTTGATCTGCTGGGCCTTCAGGCGCTGAGAGATCATCCGCGCGCCTGCGCTTTCTCGGCTTTCGACATGCAGTTGCACGACTTTTGCTCTAAGCGCGTCACGCTTGGTATTTGGCGCTGAGCGACGCTTAATCCAGTCATAAAACGCGCTGCGAGAAACGCCTAGCGCACTGCAAAGCAGGCTGGTCGGATATGAACTCGACTCCCTCAGTTCCTCGATCAGGAAAAACGATCGGGATCCGACATCAAGAGAGCCGTAGCCTTTTTTAAGATTTCAGCCTCACTCTCCAGGCGCTTGACCTTGGCTCGTAGCTGTTGAAGCTCTCGCTGTTCGTCGCTGATAGCCTTGGTACCTGCCACTGGCTGCCCTTTGTGACGCTCTTTACGAACCTGATCAACCCAGCGGCGCAGAGCCGTAGGGCCAACGTCCATCGATGCACAGACGTCGGGAACTGAGCAGTTATCATCAAGAACCATGCTTGCAGCACGTTGCTTGAACTCGTGGGTGTAGGTCTTTCGCTGTTGCATGGAACCTCCTGATTGGGCGAATCATATCGCCCTTAAGAGGTGTCCGGGATCATTAGGCCAGTTCAAGCTCGCTCCTACAGGGTTCGGGTCAGGTGCGGGGTTGACGGCGGATAAAGTCGTCGGCGATTTCATCGAAGGTGACGAAGCGCACACCGGCATGGCTCTGGATGTGTTCGATCAGACGCTCAAGCATCAGCAGCACTTGCGGCCGGCCGGACACGTCGGGGTGGATGGTCATGGTGAACACCGCGTGTTCATGCTCGCGGTAGACCCAGTCGAACTGGTCGCGCCACATTTCTTCCAGGTGACGCGGGTTGACGAAGCCGTGGCTGTTGGGGGCTTTCTTGATGAACATCATTGGCGGCAGGTCGTCGAGGTACCAGTTGGCCGGGATTTCCACCAGGTCGGTTTCCTCGCCGCGCACCAGGGGTTTCATCCAGGTGTCGGGGTGCTGGCTGTAGTCGATCTTGGTCCAGCTATCGCCCTTGCGCACGTAGTAGGGATGGAAGTCGTTGTGCATCAGGCTGTGGTCGTACTTGATGCCTTTCTTCAGCAGCAGCTCGTTGGTGACTTTACTGAATTCCCACCACGGCGCGACGTAGCCGGTGGGGCGCTTGCCGGTGACCTGGGTGATCAGTTCGATGGATTTATCGAGGACGATTTCTTCCTGCTCGGCGGTCATCGCGATGGGGTTTTCGTGGCTGTAGCCGTGCACGCCGATTTCGTGGCCGGCGTCGGCCACGGCCTTCATCTGTTCGGGGAAGGTTTCCATCGAGTGGCCGGGGATAAACCAGGTGGTGCGCAGGCCGTAGCGCTCGAACAATTTGAGCAGGCGCGGCGCGCCGACCTCACCGGCGAACAGGCCGCGAGAGATGTCGTCCGGCGAGTCTTCACCGCCGTAGGAACCGAGCCAGCCGGCGACGGCGTCAACGTCGACGCCAAATGCACAGAGGATGTCTTTAGCCATGGTGTGTCTCCTTAGGGTTGAGGGCGGTTTCGACCGACAGCGCGGCCCTGAGCAGGCGCGCGTCTTCGCCACAAGGGGCGCTGAGCAGCAGCGCGGTGGGCAGGCCCAGGGCGTCGCGGCCGCTGGGCAGGCTGACGCCCGGCATGTCGAGCAGGCTGCCGGGCATGGTCAGGCGCAGGGTCGCCAGGTTGGTGCTGACGAACAATTCGTCGTCGGCCTCCAGCGGTGCCAGCGCCGGGGCGACGTGGGCGACGGTCGGGGTGATCAGCAGAGCGCCGTCGAGGTCGTCGCTCAGTTGGTTCTGCAGACGTCTGCGGGCGTCGGTCAGGTGGATCAGTTGGCTGGCTGGCAAGCCGCGCGCGGCTTCGAGGCGGCGACGCACGCGGGGGTCGAGCTGCTCGGCGTCAGGGCTGTCGAGCAGGGCCTGGTGCAGGGCGAAGGCTTCGAAAGCGCCAAGCCAGCCGTGCTGCCGGATCAGGTCGAGGGCGGCCTGGAAGGCGGCGCAGGGGCGCAGGTCGATCAACGCGCCGGCAGCCTTGAGCTGGTCCACCGCGCGCAGCAGGTTATCGCGCACCGCCGGTTCAATGCCTTCCAGCGCGCCTTGCTCGAGCACGAAACGCTGGCCCTTCAGGCTGCGGGCAACGTGGGTTTGCGCACGGCCATGGAGCAGGTCGTCGATGACCAGGGCATCACGCACGCTGCGGGCCAGCGGGCCAAGGCTGTCGAGGCTGCGCGCCAATGGAAACACACCGTCGCGGCTGTAGCGGCGGCAGCTGCTGCGGTAGCCCACTACGCCATTCAGGGCGGCCGGAATGCGGATCGAGCCAGCGGTGTCGGTGCCCATGGCAATCGGCACGATCCCGGCCGCCACGGCCACGGCCGAACCCGATGAAGAACCGCCGGGAATCCGCGGCTGGTCGCTGCTGTTGGGGTTGTGGGGCGTGCCAAAATGCGGGTTCAGGCCCAGGCCCGAATACGCCAGCTCACTGAGGTTGGTCTTGCCCACGCTGACCATCCCGGCGCGGCACAACAGCCCCACGCTTGGCGCATCGAGCAAAGCGGCCGGCGCCTCGCGGCGATAAGCGGCGCCTGCGGTGGTGATGCTGCCGGCCACGTCAAACAAGTCCTTCCACGCCAGGGGCACGCCGTCGAACACACTCAGCGGCTGGCCGGCACGCCAGCGCGCAGCGGACGCTTGCGCCTCACGCAAGGCACGCTCGGTGCACAGCGAGATGAACACGCTGGGCGCCGTGCGTGCGTGGGCAAGCGCTTGTTCGAGCACTTGCACCGGGTCGCTGCGACCGGTGGCGTACGCTTCGGCCATTGACGTGGCGTCTGACATGAAGATCACCTCATAAACGTATATATTTATAAAATGTACGTTTTGTAGAGGCAGCTTTCGTGCCAGTCTCTTTATGTGTCCGCGCGTATTATTTCGGCTTTTCGCCAATATCCACGGGATAGAGGCTTTTGTAAGAAGCAAAATATTTCGAGGTCAGCGCTGGGCCTGCTCCTCAATGAAATAACGTATCTTTGATGAATAAATACATTTTGGTGCAAAAAAGTAACAGTCCTGCGCCAAAGGCCCCAAAAAAGTGCCACCGACGTGGCGCGGAGTGACAGGCCCATCTATGAGAGAATCCCCGGCCATCGTCACGCCCTAGCATTCATGACTCAGAGAAGCAGATGAAACCAGTGTCCGCCCCGGCATCCCGTTACGCGATGATTCACAAGGTGATGCGTGACGCAATCGTCAACGGCACCGCGCGCCACGGGCTTGTGCTGCTGGAAGCGCCGCTGGCCGAGCTGTTCGGCACCAGCCGCGTGCCGGTGCGCAAGGCGCTGGACCTGCTGCACGATGAGGGCCTGATCTGCCGCTTCAACGGCCGTGGCTACCTGATCAATCCCGAAGGCCTGGCCGTGGAGCCGCTGCGCCTGCCCCTGAGCCACGCACACCTGGGCCTCAACGGCGACGACGAGCTGGTGGACACCCGGCCCCTGGGCGAGCGGATCGTCGAAGAAATCGGCGCAGCACTGTCCACCTGCATCGCCTTTGGCCATTACCGCCTGGACGAACAAGCCGCCGCCGACCACTACGGCGTCAGCCGCGCCGTGGTCCGCGAAGCGCTGATGCGCCTGCGCGACCGTGGCCTGGTGGAGAAAGAGCCCTACTCCCAATGGTTGGCCGGGCCGTTGACCGCGCGGGAAGTCACCGAAGACTACGAACTGCGCGCCTGCCTCGAACCCGAGGCCTTGCGCCAGAGCGCGCCGGGCCTCGAGCGGGAAGTCCTCGAAGCCATGTTGCAGCGGGTCACGGCCGCCCAGCAAAACCCGCAATGCAGCCTCGAAGCCATCGAGCAGATCGAGGAGGACTTGCACCAGCGCTGCCTGGCCGGCCTGCAGAACCGCAAGATCGCCGCGCTGATCCGCCAGGGCCAGAGCCCGATGATCATCAGCCGGATTTTCCATCGATTGCTGGGGATCGGCGCCGATCCGGCCATGCTTGCCGAACATCGCCTGATCCTGGAGCTTTTGCTGCATGGCGCTTTCGATGCGGCCGCGCTGAACCTGCGCGAGCACCTGCAGCGCGCGCGGCAGCGAATGTTGCAGCGCTTGAAGGTGCTCTCGGTACTGCCCGAGCAGCCACTGCCGGCCTACCTCCACAAAATCAGCTGACCGCGTCGCTGCAGTAACTTTATGTAATATGTTCCTATCTCACCCCTACCATTGAAACCACCGCTGCCCTGCCCCATCTAAGCTGCATACTTCCTTATGCAGGTGCCCCATGAGCGACCAGCAAGACGTCCCTGATTACGACCTGAACGACTACGCCGACCCCGAAAACGCTGAAACTTCGTCCAACACCGGCCTGGCCCTGCCTGGGCAAAACCTGCCGGACAAGGTCTACATCATCCCGATCCACAACCGGCCGTTTTTTCCGGCGCAGGTGTTGCCGGTCATCGTCAATGAAGAACCCTGGGCCGAAACCCTGGAACTGGTGAGCAAATCCGACCACCATTCCCTCGCCCTGTTTTTCATGGATACACCGCCCGAAGACCCGCGCCATTTCGACACCTCTGCCCTGCCGCTGTACGGCACCCTGGTCAAGGTGCACCACGCCAGCCGCGAAAACGGCAAGCTGCAATTCGTGGCCCAGGGCCTGACGCGCGTGCGCATCAAGACCTGGCTCAAGCACCACCGCCCACCGTACCTGGTGGAGGTCGAATACCCGCACCAGCCGAGCGAGCCGACCGACGAGGTCAAGGCCTACGGCATGGCGCTGATCAATGCGATCAAGGAACTGCTGCCGCTCAACCCGCTGTACAGCGAAGAGTTGAAGAACTACCTCAACCGCTTCAGCCCCAACGACCCGTCGCCGCTCACCGACTTCGCCGCTGCGCTGACCTCGGCCACCGGTAACGAGTTGCAGGAAGTGCTCGATTGCGTGCCCATGCTCAAACGCATGGAAAAAGTTTTGCCGATGCTGCGCAAAGAGGTAGAAGTCGCGCGCCTGCAAAAAGAACTCTCGGCCGAAGTGAACCGCAAGATCGGCGAGCATCAACGCGAGTTCTTCCTCAAGGAACAGCTCAAGGTCATCCAGCAAGAGCTGGGCCTGACCAAGGACGACCGCAGCGCCGATGTCGAACAATTCGAGCAGCGACTGGTGGGCAAGACGCTGCCGGCCCAGGCGCAGAAACGTATCGATGAAGAACTCAACAAGCTGTCGATCCTCGAAACCGGCTCGCCGGAATACGCCGTCACCCGTAACTACCTGGACTGGGCCACTTCGGTACCGTGGGGCGTGTATGGCGAAGACAAACTCGACCTGAAACACGCGCGCAAGGTGTTGGATAAGCATCATGCGGGCCTGGATGACATCAAGAGCCGCATCCTCGAGTTCCTCGCGGTAGGCGCCTATAAAGGTGAGGTCGCCGGTTCCATCGTGCTGCTGGTGGGCCCGCCGGGCGTGGGCAAGACCAGCGTCGGTAAATCCATCGCCGAGTCCCTGGGGCGGCCGTTCTACCGCTTCAGTGTCGGCGGCATGCGCGACGAGGCCGAGATCAAGGGCCACCGCCGCACCTACATCGGCGCGCTGCCGGGCAAGCTGGTGCAGGCGCTCAAGGATGTGGAGGTGATGAACCCGGTGATCATGCTCGACGAGATCGACAAGATGGGCCAGAGCTTCCAGGGCGACCCGGCCTCGGCGCTGCTTGAAACCCTCGATCCCGAGCAGAACGTCGAATTCCTCGACCACTACCTGGACCTGCGCCTGGACCTGTCCAAGGTGCTGTTCGTGTGCACCGCCAACACCCTGGACTCGATCCCCGGCCCGTTGCTCGACCGCATGGAAGTGATTCGCCTGTCGGGCTACATCACCGAAGAAAAAGTCGCCATCGCCAAGCGCCACCTGTGGCCCAAGCAGCTGGAAAAAGCCGGTGTGGCAAAAACCAGCCTGAGCATCAGCGATGGCGCCCTGCGTGCGTTGATTGATGGCTATGCGCGGGAAGCCGGTGTGCGTCAGCTGGAGAAACAACTGGGCAAACTGGTGCGCAAGGCGGTGGTCAAGCTGCTGGATGAGCCGAATTCGGTGATCAAGATCGGGAACAAGGACTTGGAAGCCTCCCTGGGCATGCCGGTGTTTCGCAATGAACAAGTGCTGTCGGGCACCGGTGTGATTACCGGCCTGGCCTGGACCAGCATGGGTGGCGCGACCTTGCCGATCGAAGCGACGCGCATCCACACGCTCAATCGCGGCTTCAAGCTCACTGGGCAACTGGGTGACGTGATGAAGGAATCTGCAGAAATCGCCTACAGCTTCATCAGCTCCAACCTGAAGTCGTTTGGCGGTGATCCGAAGTTCTTCGATGAAGCCTTCGTCCATTTGCACGTACCGGAAGGCGCCACGCCAAAAGACGGACCGAGCGCCGGCGTGACCATGGCCAGCGCGCTGCTGTCCCTGGCACGCAACCAGCCGCCGAAAAAAGGCGTGGCCATGACCGGTGAACTGACGTTGACCGGGCATGTGCTGCCGATTGGCGGCGTGCGTGAGAAGGTGATTGCGGCGCGGCGCCAGAAGATTCACGAGTTGATCCTGCCGGAGCCCAACCGTGGCAGCTTTGAAGAGCTGCCGGAGTACCTGAAGGAAGGCATGACGGTGCACTTTGCCAAGCGCTTTGCGGATGTGGCCAAAGTGTTGTTCTGACAGTTATGTAGTGCCTGAGCTGGCGCTATCGGGGGCAAGCCCCCTCCCACACTTTGATTTGTGAATGCCTTCAAGTGTGGGAGGGGGCTTGCTCCCGATGAGGCCAGACCTGCCAACACAACCCCCTCCTGTCACACCTTGTCTCATCTTCGGTTATGCTCGCCCTTCGTCGTGTACAACCGGAGCCCCCATGACCGTTGCCCGCCTGTTTCTCCCCTTGAGCCTTGCCTTGTTGTCCGCGTGCGCCAGCGCGCCGAAGCAAAACATCAGCGTGGATGACCAGAGCGCCTGTCCGCTGCAGCTCAAATCCGGTCAGAACCTGATCCTCACCCTGCCCAGCAACCCCACCACCGGCTACCGCTGGGCCATCCAGGACTCCGCCGGCGGCGTGTTGCGGGCGCTGAGCCCGGAGGTGTACAGCAGCAGCGAATCCGGCGTGATCGGTGGCGGCGGCCAGTCCACCTGGCGCTTCCAGGCCTTTACCGCCGGGCAAGGCCGTTTGCGCCTGACCTCCCAGCAACCGTGGGAGCCGGAGGCCGAACCCGCCCAGACGTTCGACTGCGCCATTACGGTGAACTGACGGGCTGACCTCAGCCGCTGCCGGCACTCGGCTTTCCATCAGACAACCCGCGCATCCCCCCGCCAACTTGGCTAAAATGCCGGCCCCTCCTTCCTCGTCGCCGGAACAACCGTGAGCAAAGAACCCGATCGCCTATTCGCCCAGCCCCTGCCCCAGGTGCCGGACTTCGCCTTTAACGAAGACGTGGTGCGGGTGTTCCCGGACATGATCAAGCGCTCGGTGCCCGGTTACCCGACCATCGTTGAAAACCTCGGCGTGCTCGCCGCCCAGTTCGCCCAGCCGGGCAGTGTGCTGTATGACCTGGGCTCGTCCCTGGGCGCCGTGACCCAGGCCCTGCGCCGCCATGTGCGTACCGACGGTTGCCGGGTGATCGCGGTGGATAACTCGACGGCGATGGTCGAACGCTGCCGTGAATACCTCAATGGCCAGGACTCGATGTTCCAGGAATTGCTGCCGGTGGAGGTGATCGAGGGCGATATCCTCGCCCTGCACTTCCAGCCGGCCTCAGTGGTCGCGCTGAACTTCACCCTGCAATTCATCGCTCCCGATGAACGCCTGGCGTTGCTCGGGCGCATCCGTCAGTCGCTGCTGCCGGGCGGTGCACTGATCCTCTCGGAAAAGCTGCGCTTCAACGATGCCCAGGAACAGGCGTTGCTCACCGACCTGCATATCGCGTTCAAACGCGCCAACGGCTACAGCGAACTGGAAATCGCCCAGAAGCGCAGCGCCATCGAAAACGTCATGAAGCCCGACAGCCTCGAAGAACACCGCGAACGCCTGCTGGCGGCCGGGTTCTCGAAAGTCGTGCCGTGGTTCCAGTGTCTTAACTTTGCCTCGTTGATTGCCTTGCCATGATTGATTTGTCTCCCCTCGCCCGCCATCTGGTCGGCACTCCCTTGGCCGTGTGGGCCCAGGGCCTGCAAGCGCAGCTCGATAGCAAAATGGAAAAAGGCCATGGCGACCTGGAGCGCTGGCAAAGTGCATTGGACGCATTGCCGAAGATCCAGCCCAGCCACGTCGACCTGCTCACAGGCCTGGTGTTGGACACTGAATGCGATGACGCCACCCGTGCGCAAATGCACACCGCGCTGATGGGCCTGAGCCCGTGGCGCAAGGGGCCGTTCCACCTGTTCGGCGTGCATGTGGACACCGAATGGCGCTCGGACTGGAAGTGGTCGCGGGTGGCGCCGCATCTGGATTTGAACGGCAAGCGCATCCTCGATGTGGGCTGCGGCAACGGCTACTACATGTGGCGCATGCTCGGCGCCGGCGCCGACAGCGTGATTGGCGTCGACCCGAACTGGCTGTTCTTCTGCCAGTTCCAGGCGGTGCAGCGGTACCTGTCAGCACCCAGGGCCTGGCACCTGCCGTTCCCGTTCGAAGACTTGCCGGCGAACCTTGAAGGCTTCGACACGGTGTTTTCCATGGGCGTGTTCTATCACCGTCGTTCGCCGATCGAACATCTGCTGGCGCTGAAGGACACCCTGGTCAAGGGCGGTGAACTGGTGCTGGAAACCCTGGTGGTGGAAGGCGACCAGCAACAAGTGCTGGTACCGGAAGACCGCTACGCGCAGATGCGCAACGTGTGGTTCCTGCCCTCGGTCCCGGCGTTGATGCTATGGCTGCGCCGTGCCGGTTTCAGTGATGTGCGTTGCGTGGATGTGAGCGTGACCACGGTGGAGGAACAGCGTGGGACCGAGTGGATGAAATACCAGTCGCTGAGTGACTTTCTCGATCCGGAAGATCACAGCAAGACGATCGAGGGGCTGCCGGCGCCGATGCGGGCGGTGATCATCGCCAAAAAGTAACCCCGCCCTTGCTGACTAAACAGAGGACAAAATGTGGGAGGGGGCTTGCTCCCGATAGCAGTGTGTCAGTCAGCATGGTTGTAGCTGACCCACCGCCATCGGGAGCAAGCCCCCTCCCACATTTGCTTATCAGTGTTCTTTAGAGCGGTGGCTTGGCCCGGCGGGCCTTGAAGAACTCGCTCAATACCGTTCCACACTCTTCAGCCAGCACCCCCCCCTCAAACAACACCCGATGATTCA
The DNA here is from genome assembly GCF_003852275.1 of Pseudomonas sp. R4-39-08. Classification (NCBI taxonomy): domain Bacteria; kingdom Pseudomonadati; phylum Pseudomonadota; class Gammaproteobacteria; order Pseudomonadales; family Pseudomonadaceae; genus Pseudomonas; species Pseudomonas sp. R4-39-08. The sequence goes on along the minus strand of NZ_CP027733.1, from coordinate 1,169,764 downwards.
AAAAGCCCTGGGTAAAAAACTGCCCCTGGCTCTGCACAATCCCGGCCTTGGGCTCCAGCGCGCCATACACCACCCGCGCCACCCGCGAATGCACGATCAGGCCGGCGCACATGCTGCACGGCTCCAACGTTACATACAGCGTGCTGCCCACCAGGCGATAGTTGCTGATCGCTTGCGCAGCGGCGCGGATTGCGACCATCTCGGCATGCGCGCTGGGGTCATTGCCGCTGATCGGGCAGTTGAAACCGCGGCCGATGATCTCACCGTTTTGCACCAGGACCGCGCCCACCGGCACTTCACCCAGCGCCGCGCCCTGGGCGGCGAGTGCCAGGGCTTCGCGCATGAAGGTTTGGTCGCGGCTACGGTCGATGATCGCCGGGCGGATCTGGCGCATCACGCCACCTCGATGGCGGCCATCAGGCCGGTTTCCATATGGTCGATCACATGGCAGTGGAACATCCACACGCCCGGGTTATCCGCCACCAACGCCACGCGGGCGCGTTCGTTCTTGCCCAGCAGATAGGTGTCGGTGAAATACGGGATGACCTTGTGGCGGTTCGAGGCAATCACCTTGAAACTCATGCCGTGCAGGTGGATCGGGTGCTGGTACTGGGTCATGTTCTTCAATTCGAAAATATAGCTTTTGCCCTTCTCCAACTTGGCGATCGGGCGGTCGGCGCAGGTTTTGTCGGTGATGTCCCAGGCCTGGCCGTTGATCTGCCACAAGCTCGGTGGCTTGCCGTTGTCGAGGTTGACCGACACCGAGCCGACCCACTCGAAATTGAAGTTGAGTTTTTCCGCATTGGCCAGGTCCGGTTCGGCAACCGGGTTGGGCGGCAATGCGGGCGGCCATTCGCTCGGCGCGTCGGTATTGGCCACCGAGCGGAACGTACCCAGACGCACCGGGCCATTGCGGATCGACAGCTCTTCGCCTGCCGGCGGCGCCTTAATGGCCAGGCAAATACGCATGCCAGGGCCCAGCCAGTATTCCTTGCCCAGCGGGCGCGGCTCGATGGGGTTGCCGTCCAGCGCATAGATCTGCGCTTCGACATCCGGGATGTTGAGGCGATAAGTCAGGGTGTTGTCGAGGTTGAGCAGGCGCACTCGGGTGATCTGCCCGGCCGGCAGGTCGATCACCGCCTGGGCCACGCCGTTGATGGTGGACAAACGCCCTGCCGTACCGCCACGCGCCGCCTCGCGGGGAATACTGAACGCCACGAAGGCGCCCTCTTCGTCCACGTGCCAGCTTTTCAGGCTGAGGGTGCGCTCGTGCTTGAAACCGGTGGGCTCGCGCTCTTCGATGATCAACGGCCCGACCAGGCCACGGCCGAGTTCTTCGCTGCTGTTCACATGGGGGTGGTACCAGTAGCTGCCAGCGTCGGGCACGCGGAACTTGTAATCGAAGTATTCCCCTGGCAATACCGGCAATTGCGAGACGTAGGGCACGCCGTCCATTTCCAGCGGCAGGCGGATGCCATGCCAGTGGATGGTGGTGGCGACCGGCAGGTGGTTGATAAAGCGCACCCGCAGCCATTCGCCCTGGCGTACGCGCAGCTCGGTGCCCGGCGCAGAAGGGCCGAACGCCCAGGCTTGGGTGGTGTGGCCCGGCACCAGTTCCACATCGAGCGGCGCGGCGATCAGTTGATAGTCGCTTCCTGCGTTGGCATCGGCAACCTTGCCCAGCCAGTAGCGATAGGCGCCACCGGCGCCCACACCTACGACGGCCAGGCCAGCAAGGCCACCGAGGATCTGTCGACGGGAAAACGATTGGGACACAACAACCTCACGTATCGGTCGCAGGCCAGGGCCCGCAAAGGGCAGATACGATACACCTGCGCGGGCTAAACAGTAAGGGTTCGCATTGCCGCATGGTGCAATTCTACAATTCACTGGGGCCCCAATGTGGGAGGGGGCTTGCTCCCGATAGCAGGGTGTCAGTCAGTACATATATTGACTGATCCACCGCTATCGGGAGCAAGCCCCCTCCCACATTGGATTTGCATTGTTCTTTAGTGCTTGGCAGCCGCCAGGATCAGCGCCTTCATCTCGGCCACGGCGCCTTTGAACCCGACGAACAGCGCATGAGCCACCAGCGCGTGCCCGATGTTCAGTTCGTTGATGCCCTTGATCGCGGCCACGGCTTCGACGTTGTGGTAGTGCAGGCCATGGCCGGCGTTGACGATCAGGCCTTCAGTGAGGCCGCAGTTCACACCGTCGATGATGCGTTGCAGCTCCTCGGCCACTTCGGCCGGCGTGGTGGCATCGGCGTAGCGGCCGGTGTGCAGTTCGATCGCCGGCGCGCCGACACGGCGCGAGGCTTCGATCTGGCGCTCGTCGGCGTCGATGAACAACGACACTTCGCTGCCGATATTCGACAGGCGCTCCACGGCAGCCTTGATCCGCGCTTCCTGGCCGGCCACGTCGAGGCCGCCTTCGGTGGTCAGTTCCTGGCGGGTTTCCGGCACCAGGCAAATGTGCGCCGGGCGGATGCGCTCGGCGAACGCCATCATTTCCTCGGTGACGCCCATTTCGAAGTTCATGCGGGTCTGCAGCACGTCCTTGAGCAGCAACACGTCGCGCTCCTGGATGTGGCGGCGGTCTTCGCGCAGGTGCACGGTGATGCCGTCGGCACCCGCTTCTTCGGCGTCCAGCGCAGCCTTGACCGGGTCAGGGTAACGGGTGCCCCGGGCCTGGCGCAGGGTGGCGACGTGGTCGATGTTGACGCCAAGAAGAATGCGATTGCTGGTGCTCACGGAAGCGCTCCTGAAAAGGGAAAGAATCGGTGCACAGCATACACGGGGATGTCAGGGCTTTCGAAACAACTCGCGACTGACCAGCGGCCGTCCGCCCAGGTGCACAGCCAGGGCCTGGCGCATCAGGCGCTTGGCGGCGGACAAGGCGCCGGGGGCGGTCCAGTCCGCCTCGCTCATGGCCAGCAGTTCGGTGCCCTGGAACAGACCGGGTTGCAACAAGTACACACGCTCGAGGCCTGCATCCACTTGCAGGCGATACATGCCATCGGCGGCGACGGGATCACCGTGCAGGTCGTTGTGCAGTTCAAAACCGTAGCCCAGGTCATCCAGCAGGCGCCATTCGAAGGCGCGCAGCAGCGGCTCCAAGGGGCGTCCTTCGGCGAGGGCGAGCAAGGTGGCGGCGTAGTGATCGAAGACCGCAGGGTGCGGGTCCTCGGCGGGCAACAGGCGGATCAGCAGCTCATTGAGATAGAGCCCGCTGAACAGCGCATCGCCATTGAGCCAGGCAGAGGTGCCAACGCTTTCCAGGCGGCCCACGTTCTTCAACTCGCCCTTGCCACGAAACTCCACGTCCAGCGCCACGAAGGGCCGCGCCAACGTACCGGCCTTGCCCCGCGCGCTGCGCAAAACTGCGCGCAGACGGCCTTGAGGCGTGAGGAAGTCCACCAGCGCGCTGGTCTCACGGTAGGCGCGGCTGTGCAGGACGTAGGCGAGCTGGCTGGGGGGTGGGGTTGGGGACATGGGTTCTCGATCTTGAAAACAACATAAACCTAATGTGGGAGGGGGCTTGCTCCCGATAGCGGTGGGTCAGTTAACACATAAGTGACTGACAGACTGCCATCGGGAGCAAGCCCCCTCCCACATTTTTTATCCTGCGGTGTGCTTACAGGTCGCCGTAGCCGAGGGAGCGCAATGCACGCTCGTCATCAGACCAGCCACCCTTAACCTTCACCCACAGGTTAAGCATGATTTTGGAATCGAACAGCAATTCCATGTCCTTGCGCGCCTCGGTGCCGATGCGCTTGATGCGCTCGCCCTTGTCGCCAATGATGATTTTCTTCTGGCCGTCACGCTCAACGAGGATCAAGGCATGAATGTGCAGGGTTTTGCCCTGCTGCTTGAACTCTTCGATTTCAACGGTGATCTGGTACGGCAGCTCGGCGCCCATCTGGCGCATGATTTTCTCGCGCACCAGTTCGGCGGCAAGGAAGCGGCTGCTGCGGTCGGTGATCTGATCTTCCGGGAAGAAATGCTCGTTCTCCGGCAGGTAGCCGGCGATCACGCGCTCCAGGGCTTCGAGGTTGTGGCCGTGCTGCGCCGAGATCGGCATGATCTGGGCATTCGGCAGTTGTTCCTGCAGCCAGCTCAGGTGTGGCATCAGCTCGGCTTTGTCTTCGATGCGGTCGGTCTTGTTCAGCGCGACGATCAAGGGGCCGGTGACGTACTGCACACGCTCGAGGACCATCTGGTCTTCGTCGGTCCACTTGGTGCGGTCAACCACGAAGATCACCACGTCGACGTCTTTCAACGCCGCCGAAGCGGTCTTGTTCATGTAGCGGTTAAGCGCTTTTTCGCCGCCTTTGTGCATGCCAGGGGTATCCACATAGACCGCTTGCACGTTGCCTTCGGTCTTGATGCCCAGCATGTTGTGGCGGGTGGTCTGCGGCTTGCGCGAGGTGATCGCGAGCTTCTGGCCGAGGATGTGGTTCAGCAGCGTGGACTTGCCCACGTTCGGGCGGCCGACGATGGCAACATAGCCACAGCGTGTTGCGGTTGAATCAGTCATGGCCATTCTCCACGCCCAGGGCAATCAGTGCTGCAGCGGCCGCTACCTGTTCGGCAATACGACGGCTCACACCCTGACCTCGGCTTTTTTCGTTCAGTAAGGTGATTTCACATTCCACGAAGAACACGCGGCAATGCGGCTCACCCTGGATATCCACCACTTCGTAACGTGGCAGTTCGCAACCGCGCGATTGCAGGTATTCCTGCAGGCGGGTCTTGGGATCTTTGTTGGTGTCGACCAGCGTCAGGCTCTCGATTTCCGACGCCAGCCAGGCGACCACGCGCTCCTTGGCCGTTTCCATCCCGGCATCGAGGTAGATCGCACCGATCAATGCTTCCAGGGCATCAGCCAGGATCGACTCGCGCCGGAAACCGCCGCTTTTCAATTCACCGGAGCCCAGCCGCAGGTACTCGCCCAGGCCGAAACCTCGGGCCAGCACGGCCAGGGTCTCGCCCTTCACAAGGCGTGCACGCAGGCGCGAAAGCTGGCCTTCACGGGCCTGGGGAAAACGCTCGAAGAGCGCCTCACCGGCGGCGAAGTTGAGGATGGCGTCACCGAGGAATTCCAGGCGCTCGTTATTGCGCCCTGCAAAGCTGCGGTGTGTGAGGGCAAGAACCATCAATTCCTGGTCCTTGAAGGTGTAGCCGAGCTGACGCTCGAGACGACTGAGAGAAACGGTCACGGTTTATCCATATCTAGTTGGTGGCACCGGCGGCCATCGACGATTGACGCAGTGTTCAAATTCAAATCCTGATGGGTGCTGCGGGGCAGCGGAAAATGTCCAAGCCCCAGAAAAGCATTCGGCGCTGTGTTCACAGCGCCGCTTGTATTACTTGATCAGCCCTACCCGCGAGAAGTTCGGCAGGTGGCTGAGCTTGGGTTCCGGCCAACTCATCCAGACCGCGAAGGCTTTGCCGACAATATTCTCGTCGGGCACCATGCCCAGCAGGTCCTTGGGAATAGTGGGGTCGTCCCAGTAGCGGCTGTCATTGGAGTTGTCGCGGTTGTCGCCCATCATGAAATAGTGCCCGGCAGGCACTTTCCACTGACCATCGGGCATTGCGCGGTAGCGGCTCATTTCCTTGCGGATCTGGTGCTCTACCGTACCGAGTTTTTCCTGGTACAACTCGGCGCTGCCCAAGGTGTTCGGCTCGGCGCCCAGCAGTTTCTCGGCCACCGACTCACCGTTGATGAAGAGGCGCTTGTCGCTGGTGTAGCGGATCACGTCGCCCGGCAGGCCGACCACCCGCTTGATGTAGTTGACGTTCGGGTCGCTTGGGTAGCGGAACACCATCACATCACCGCGCTGCGGGTCACCGACTTCGATGACCTTCTTGTCGATCACCGGCAAGCGGATCCCATAGGAAAACTTGTTCACCAGGATGAAGTCGCCCACGTCCAGCGTAGGTTTCATCGACCCCGACGGGATCTGGAACGGCTCCACCAGAAACGAACGCAGCACCAGCACGATGAACAACACCGGGAAGAACGACTTGCCGTATTCAACCAGCAAGGGCTCCTTGTTCAGCTTCTCGACCACCACCGCATCAGGCTGGCTGACGCTGCCCTGATAGGAGGCGATAGCCGCCCGCCGACGCGGGGCGAAGAACACCAGATCGAGCAACGCCAGGAGGCCGCAAACGGCGACGGCGATGACCAGCAACAGCGGGAAATTTAGTGACATAGGACCTAACTATCCAACCTGAGCACCGCAAGGAAGGCTTCTTGTGGAATTTCCACGTTGCCCACTTGCTTCATGCGTTTTTTACCGGCCTTTTGCTTCTCAAGCAGCTTGCGCTTACGGCTTACGTCACCGCCGTAGCATTTGGCCAGTACGTTCTTTCTGAGTGCCTTGACGGAGGTCCGCGCAATGATCTGCCCGCCGATGGCGGCCTGGATCGCGACGTCGAACATCTGGCGCGGAATCAGTTCTTTCATCTTCTCGGTCAACTGGCGACCTTTGTAGTGCGCATTGTCCTTGTGCACGATCAGTGCCAGGGCATCGACCTTGTCGCCGTTGATCAGCACATCCAGTTTCACCAGATTAGCCGATTGGTAACGATCGAAATGGTAATCCAGCGAAGCATAGCCGCGGCTGGTGGACTTGAGACGGTCGAAGAAGTCCAGGACCACTTCGTTCATCGGCAAATCGTAGGTCACTTGCACCTGGGTACCGAGGAACAACATGTCGTGCTGCACGCCACGTTTTTCGATACACAGGGTAATGACGTTGCCCAGGTGCTCCTGCGGAACCAGGATATTGGCCCGCACGATCGGCTCGCGCATGTCTTCGATGGACGACAGATCCGGAAGCTTGGACGGGTTGTCGACGTAAATCGTTTCACCGGTTTTCAGCGCCAGCTCAAAAATAACCGTTGGCGCGGTGGTGATCAGGTCCAGGTCGTACTCGCGCTCCAGGCGCTCCTGGATGATTTCCATGTGCAGCATGCCCAGGAACCCGCACCGGAAGCCGAAGCCCAGGGCGTCGGAGCTTTCCGGGGTGTACTGCAGGGACGAGTCGTTGAGGGTCAGCTTCTGCAGGGCTTCACGGAAGTCCTCGAAGTCGTCGGAGCTGACCGGGAACAGGCCGGCGTAGACCTGCGGCTGGATGCGCTTGAAGCCCGGCAGCACGTCGACATCGGGGGTGGAACTCAAGGTCAGGGTGTCACCGACCGGCGCGCCGTGAATGTCCTTGATACCGGCGATGATGAAGCCCACTTCACCGGCTTTCAGGTCCGTGGTGGCGGTGTGCTTGGGGTTGAACACACCGACGCTGTCCACCAGGTGGATCTTGCCGGTGGATTTGACCAGGATCTTGTCGCCCTTCTTCACGCGGCCGTGGCGCACGCGCACCAGGGACACGACGCCCAGGTAGTTGTCGAACCAGGAATCGATGATCAACGCCTGCAGCGGATCTTCGTAGTTACCGGTGGGTGCGGGAATGGTCTTGACCAGGCGCTCGAGCACTTCGTCGACGCCCAGGCCGGTCTTGGCGCTGCACTCGACGGCGTCGGTGGCGTCAATGCCGATGATTTTTTCGATTTCTTCCTTTACGCGGTCCGGATCGGCCTGGGGCAGGTCGATCTTGTTCAGCACCGGCATGACCTCCAGGCCCTGCTCGATGGCGGTATAGCAGTTGGCCACGGACTGGGCCTCGACGCCCTGGCCGGCGTCGACCACCAGCAAGGCACCTTCACAGGCCGCCAGCGAGCGGCTGACCTCGTAGGTGAAGTCAACGTGGCCGGGGGTGTCAATGAAGTTCAGCTGGTACTTGATACCGTCTTTGGCGGTGTAGTACAGGGTGACGCTATGGGCCTTGATGGTGATCCCGCGTTCACGCTCGAGGTCCATGGAGTCCAGGACCTGGGCTTCCATCTCACGCTCGGCAAGGCCGCCGCACATCTGGATGAATCGATCGGCCAGCGTCGACTTGCCATGGTCAATGTGGGCGATGATGGAGAAATTGCGGATATGACTCAAATCACTCACGGATCAACACTCAAAAAGGCTGCAGGCAGATTGCCCGCTGAAAAATAGCCGGGAATTGTACCTGATGCTCAGGCCAGACGTCATCTTTGCTGACGAGCACAAAAAAGCCCCGTTTTCGCGGGGCTCAATATTGTAGGAGCGAGCTTGCTCGCGAAGATCGCCAACGATAATGCGCTCATCCTGGACGAACGCGGCGTATCGCAGATTTTCGCGAGCAAGCTCGCTCCTACAGTGGGGGCATTCAGCGTGCGCGCAATCAACCGGCTCGGCGCAACAACCAGAACCCGGCCACGGCGCAGATAAACGTCGGCACCAGCACCGCAAACAGCGGCGAGAAGCCGAATACCAGGCTCGACGGCCCCAGCAGGTCCTGGGCGATGCGGAAGGTGAAGCCCACCAGCACGCCGGTGAATACCCGCTGGCCGAGGGTCACGGAACGCAACGGGCCGAAGATGAAGGAGATCGCCATCAATACCAGCGCGGCGGTGACCACCGGCTGCAGCACCTTGACCCAGAACGCCAGCCAGTAGCGGCCATTGTTCAGGCCCTGGTCCTTGAGGTAGTGGATGTAGCTCCACAGCCCCGAGATCGGCAGGGTTTCCGGGACCATGATCACGGTATTGAGCAGTTCCGGCTTGAGCGCGATGTCCCATGCCTGGGTGGGCTCATTGACCACTTCGGTACTGGACTTGATGCCCTGGCCCACGTTATGGAAGAGCGTGGTGGTGACGTCGCTCAGCTGCCATTTTTCACCGTCATACTGCGCGCGCTTGGCGAAACTGGAGCTCAGCATGTGCCGCTCCTTGTCGAACGTGTAGCGCGTCACCCCGACCAACAACCCGCCGGGCTGCACGGCGTTGATGTGGATAAACTGGTCACCCTGGCGATGCCACAGGCCGTGCTTGGAACTCTGCGCATCACCCGAACCCTGGGCCAGGGCGCGATTGGCCTGAGCGGTGGCTTCGGACGGTGGCGCGACGTATTCGCCGATCAGCACGCTGCACGCCATCAGCAGCAGCATTGGCTTCATCACCGCCCAGACGATACGCCCGATGGACACGCCCGCCGCGCGCATGATGGTCAATTCGCTGTTGCTGGCCAGGGTGCCCAGGCCGATCAGGCAGCCGATCAGGCCGGCCATCGGCATCATGTCGTAGAGCCGGCGCGGCGCGGTCAGCGCCACGAAGCTCAGCACGTCGGTGACCGTGTAGGTGTCGGTGACGTTGCCCACTTCGTCGATGAACGCAAACAGCGAGGCCAGGCCCAGGATGATGCCCAATACCGCCAGGATGGCGATCAGTACGCTGCTACCAATGTAGCGATCGAGCTTAGCCACGAGCCAACTCCTTCAGGCCACGACGGCTCTTCATTTTCAAACGGATAGGCTCCCAGTAGAGAAGCCCCAGGCCGATCACCAGGAAAATCCCGTGTACCCACCACAGGCCCAGGGCGGGCGGAATCTTGCCCTTCTCCAGGGAGCCACGGGCGGAAATCAGGATGGTCAGGTACGCCATATACAACAGGATTGCTGGCAGCAGCTTGAGGAATCGGCCCTGACGCGGGTTGACGCGCGACAGCGGCACAGCCATCAAGGTCACGATGAATACCAGCAGCGGCAGCGACAGGCGCCATTGCAGCTCGGCGATCGAGCGCAGCTCCTGGCTACCGAACAGCGATGCGGTCGGGAGCGCATCGCGGTCGGTGACTTCGTCGCTGATATCGGGCTTGGGCAGCATGACGCCGTAGGTGTCGTACTTGATCACACGGTAATCGGCCAACCCCGGGCTGCCATCGTAGCGATAGCCGTTGTCCAGGATCAGGTAGCGGCTGCCGTCGGGGCGCACTTCCTGGCGGCCTCCGTCGGCCACCAGGATCGAGATGCCCCGGTCTTTCTGGTCTTTGCCGAGGTTTTTCTGGGAAATGAACACACCGCTCAGGTTGGAACGGTCTTCGGTCATTTCTTCGGTATAGGTCACGCGCGTGCCGTCGTTGAGCGCCTGGAAGCGCCCGGGTTCGAGGGTGTCGAACTCGGTCATCGCGTCCTGCTTGTTCAGCAACAGCTGAAACTGCATGGCCCCCTGAGGCGCCAGGCTCAGGCTCAACCAAGCCACCAACAGGGCAACGCCGGCGGCCGGCACCATGGTCATGGCCAGCAGGCGCTGCTGGCTCATGCCGGTGGCCGACAGCACGGTCATCTCGCTTTCGAGATATAGCCGGCCATATGCCAGCAGGATGCCAAGGAACAGGCCGAGCGGCAGGATCAGTTGCAAGAAGCCCGGCAGGCGAAAGCCCATGATCAGGAACAAAGAGCCCGGATCCAGGGCGCCCGAGGCCGCCTGCGCAAGGAATTTGACGAAACGACCACTCATGATGATGACCAGCAATACCGCACTCACGGCACTCAGGGTCAACAGGACTTCGCGGGATAGATAACGGAAGACGATCAAACCAGACACTCCAGGGTTGTCAGGCTAAGGCGGCCAAACAAGCAAGCATACCGAGTCGACCCGTTTGCGCGGGCCGGCTAAAAAGATGGCGCATTATCCTGTGATTGACCGCGCCTGTCACTGCGCAACCTCATGCGCGCACACAAAGCGTGCTTCGAGGGTTGTCAGGCTCCGCCGGCGGGGTTCAAACTGCGGCCTTTGTCGCTGGCGGTTTACAAGGCTGCCACGCTTTAAAGCCTGGGTACACATGCCAGGCTCACCGACCGTATAAGGGACCCGAAAATGGAATTGGTTGTAAAAAGCGTTAGCCCCGAAACGTTGAAAACCGCCACCCTCGTGGTCGCTGTCGGCGAAGGCCGCAAACTCGGCGTTGCCGCCAAGCAACTCGATGAACTGAGCGGCGGCGCCATCAGCGCCGTGCTCAAGCGCGGCGACCTGGCCGGCAAAGTCGGCCAGAGCCTGCTGCTGCAGAGCCTGCCGAACCTCAAGGCTGAGCGCGTATTGCTGGTGGGTGTGGGCAAGGACGCCGAACTGGGCGACCGTCCGTTCCGCAAGATCATCAGCGCCATCCTTACCACCCTTAAAGGCCTGGGCGGCAGCGATGCGGCACTGGCACTCGATGAAATCGTCGTAAAAGGCCGTGACAGCTACGGCAAGACCCGTCTGCTGGCCGAAAGCCTGGTGGACGGCGGCTACGTTTTCGACCAGTTCAAGAGCCAGAAAGCCGAACCGCGCGCGCTGAAAAAAATCACCCTGCTGACCATCAAGGCCGCCCAGGCTGAAGTCGAGCGCGCCGTCACTCATGCAACGGCTATCGCCAACGGCATGTCGTTCACCCGCGACCTGGGCAACCTGCCGCCGAACATCTGCCACCCAACCTTCCTCGGCGAACAGGCCAAGGCGCTGGGCAAAGAATTCAAGGGCCTCAAGGTCGAAGTGCTGGACGAGAAAAAGATCAAGGACCTGGGCATGGGTTCGTTCTATGCCGTGGGCCAGGGCAGCGACCAGCCGCCACGCCTGATCGTGATGCAGTACAACGGCGGTAAGAAGTCCGAGAAACCGTACGCGCTGGTCGGCAAGGGCATCACCTTCGACACCGGCGGCATCAGCCTCAAGCCGGGCGCCGGCATGGATGAGATGAAATACGACATGGGCGGCGCCGCCAGCGTGTTCGGCACCCTGCGCGCCGTGCTGGAACTCAAGCTGCCGATCAACCTGGTGTGCATCCTGGCCTGCGCCGAGAACATGCCGAGCGGCGGTGCTGCGCGCCCAGGCGATATCGTCACGACCATGAGCGGCCAGACCGTGGAAATCCTCAACACCGACGCCGAAGGCCGCCTGGTGCTGTGCGACGCGCTGACCTACGCCGAACGCTTCAAGCCGCAAGCGGTGATCGACATCGCCACCCTGACCGGTGCCTGCGTGGTTGCCCTGGGCGCCCACACATCGGGCCTGCTGGGCAATAACGACGAGCTGATCGAGCAATTGCTCAGCGCCGGCAAGGCCGCCGACGACCGCGCCTGGCAACTGCCGCTGTTCGATGAGTACCAAGAACAGCTGGACAGCCCGTTCGCCGACATCGCCAATATTGGCGGGCCGAAAGCCGGCACTATCACCGCAGCGTGCTTCCTGTCGCGGTTCGCCAAGAACTTCAACTGGGCGCACCTGGACATCGCCGGTACTGCATGGACCAGCGGCGGCAAGGACAAGGGCGCAACTGGCCGTCCGGTCCCCCTGCTGACCCAGTACCTGCTGGACCGCGCCAAGGCCTAAACACCTGCCCACTGCCTACCACCGTCAACTGTAGGAGCGAGCTTGCTCGCGAAGAGCGCCAACGATAACGCGTTCATCCTGGATGAACGCATTGTTCTCAGGTTCTTCGCGAGCAAGCTCGCTCCTACAGTTCACGGCGGCAGCCCAGGAACCGCAATGACCCAAGTCGATTTCTACATCCTGCCCAGCGCCGATCCTTCGGCGCGGCTGGACTTTGCCTGCAAGCTCACCGAAAAAGCCTGGCGCATGGGCCATCGCATCTATCTGCATTGCAGCGATGCCGCCCAACGCGAGGACCTCGATGCCCGCCTCTGGCGCTTCAAGGGCGAAAGCTTCGTGCCCCACGGGCCCGCCGAATCCGAACCCGACGGGTTAGTCGTGCTGGGTTTGGGCGACAGTTGCGGCGACCACCATGACCTGCTGGTCAACCTCGACCTGAAAGTGCCGGCCTTCGCCAAGGCATTCGCCCGTGTGGCGGAGGTGGTGGTGGAGGACCCGGCTATTCGTCAGGCCGCGCGGGAGAGTTTCCGTTTCTACCGCGAACAGGGCTATTCTCTGCAGGATCACCGGCTACAACGACTTTGAGTACATGATGGACACGCCCAACCCGATGAAAAAAGACGACCACTTGCTGGACGACCTCGAGTCCATCCGTCAGTTGCTCGGTGATGATGACCTGCAACCGCCACTGTTGACCGAATCGGTCGAGGCCGGCGTACAGATTCCGTTGTTGTCCGACATGCTCGACAACCAGGCCGCTGCACCCAAGCCCGTGGCCGCGCCGCCCGCTCCCGCCGCAGAAAAAGCGCCCGACGCATTGCTGCTGCACCTGGACAACGAACTGCGCGCCGCCGCGCAAATGATCATGCAAGACGTGATCGCCGATTTTGCCCCGCATATCGAAGCCGAGATCAAGCGGCGGATGGATGCGCGGATGGAACGCTTGCTCAGCCAGTACCAGTCTTAAGCCACACAAAGATCCAATGTGGGAGGGGGCTTGCCCCCGATAGCTGAGTGTCAGTCAGTGATGTTGTGACTGATCCACCGCTATCGGGAGCAAGCCCCCTCCCACATTGGATCGCGTGCACCTCAAGCCTGTCTTCGCCTCGCCCTTCGCCCTATCCCCCGTTATACTTGCCGGCTTTCCTGAATTAATGCCAACTAGGGTCCCGCCGCGCATGGATAAGACCTATCAGCCCCACGCTATCGAAACTTCCTGGTACAACACCTGGGAGTCCGAGAACTATTTCGCCCCACAAGGTGCGGGCGACTCGTACACCATCATGATCCCACCGCCGAACGTCACTGGCAGCCTGCACATGGGCCATGGCTTCAACAATGCGATCATGGATGCGTTGATCCGTTTCCGCCGCATGCAAGGCCGTAACACGCTGTGGCAGCCGGGCACCGACCACGCCGGCATCGCCACCCAGATGCTGGTGGAACGCCAACTGGAAGCCACCGGCCAAAGCCGTCACGACCTGGGCCGCGAGAAATTCCTGGAGAAAATCTGGGAATGGAAAGACCAGTCTGGCGGCAATATCAGCCGTCAGATCCGTCGCCTGGGTTCGTCCGTGGACTGGAGCCGCGAGCGCTTCACCATGGACGACGGCCTGTCGGAAGCGGTGAAGGAAGCCTTCGTGCGCTTGCATGAAGACGGCCTGATCTACCGCGGCAAGCGTCTGGTCAACTGGGACACCAAGTTGCACACGGCGATTTCCGACCTCGAAGTGGAAAACCACGACGAGAAAGGCTTCCTGTGGAACCTCAAGTATCCGCTGGCTGACGGCGCCAAGACCGCTGAAGGCAACGATTACCTGATCGTCGCCACCACCCGTCCGGAAACCATGCTCGGCGACGCCGCTGTCGCGGTTAACCCGAACGACGAGCGCTACCAGGCCCTGATCGGCAAGTTCGTCGAGCTGCCATTGGTTGGCCGCCGCATCCCGATCATCGCTGACGACTATTGCGACCCTGAATTCGGCACCGGCTGCGTGAAAATCACCCCGGCCCACGATTTCAACGACTACGAAGTCGGCAAGCGCCACAACCTGCCGCTGCTCAATATCTTCGACAAGAACGCCGCCGTACTGCCGGCCTGCCAGGTATTCAACCTGGACGGTACGCTGAACGAGAGCATCGACGGCAAGATCCCGGCCGAATACGCCGGCCTCGACCGTTTTGAAGCGCGCAAGCAGATCGTTGCCGCCTTCGACGCCGCCGGTTTGCTGGTGAGCGTGGACGACCACGGCCTGAAAGTGCCCAAGGGCGACCGTTCCGGCACGGTGATCGAGCCGTGGTTGACCGACCAGTGGTACGTGTCGACCAAACCCCTGGCCGAGCCTGCGATTGCCGCCGTTGAAGACGGTCGCATCCAGTTCGTGCCCAAACAGTACGAGAACATGTACTTCTCGTGGATGCGCGACATCCAGGACTGGTGCATCAGCCGTCAGTTGTGGTGGGGCCACCGCATTCCGGCCTGGTATGACGAGTCGGGCAAGGTCTACGTGGGCCGCGACGAAGCCGAAGTGCGTGCCAAGCACAACCTCGGCGCCGACATCGCGCTGCAACAGGACAACGACGTACTGGACACCTGGTTCAGCTCCGGCCTGTGGACCTTCTCCACCCTGGGTTGGCCGCAACAGACCGAATTCCTGAAGAAATTCCACTCCACCGACGTGCTGGTCACCGGTTTCGACATCATTTTCTTCTGGGTTGCCCGGATGATCATGCTGACCATGCATTTGGTGAAGAACGAAGACGGCACCCCGCAGGTACCGTTCAAGACCGTCTATGTGCACGGTCTGGTGCGCGATGGCCAGGGCCAGAAGATGTCCAAGTCCAAGGGTAACGTCCTGGACCCATTGGACATCATCGACGGTATCGACCTGGAAACCCTGGTGCAGAAACGTACCTCGGGTCTGATGCAGCCGAAACTGGCGAAGAAGATTGAAAAGCAGACCCGCGACGAGTTCGCCGACGGCATCGCCAGCTACGGCACCGACGCCCTGCGTTTCACCTTCTGCTCGCTGGCCTCCACCGGCCGCGACATCAAGTTCGACATGGGCCGCGTCGAAGGCTATCGCAACTTCTGCAACAAGATCTGGAACGCCGCGCGCTACGTGCTGGATAAAGGCGAAGACTGCGGCCAGAACGGCGAAGCCTTTGAGCTGAGCCTGGCCGACCGCTGGATCATCTCGCAGCTGCAGCGCACCGAAGCCGAAGTGACCCGCCAACTCGATCAGTTCCGTTTCGACCTGGCCGCGCAGGCCCTGTACGAGTTCATCTGGAACCAGTATTGCGACTGGTACCTGGAACTGTCCAAGCCCGTGCTGTGGGACGAAAACGCGCCGGTCGAGCGCCAGCGCGGTACCCGTCGCACCCTGGTGCGCGTACTGGAAGTGGCGTTGCGCCTGGCGCATCCGTTCATGCCGTTCATAACCGAAGAAATCTGGCAGCGCCTGGCGCCGCTGGCCGGTATCGAAGGCAAGACCATCATGCTGCAACCTTGGCCTGTGGCCAACGAAGCACGTATCGATGAGGCCGCCGAAAGCGATATCGAATGGCTCAAGACCCTGATGCTCGGCACGCGCAACATCCGCGCCGAGATGAATATCGGTCCGGGCAAGCCGCTGGCCGTGTTCGTCAAGAACGCCAGTGCCGAAGACCTGCGTCGCCTCAGCGAGAACGATGCGCTGCTCAAGAAGCTGGCGAAACTGGAGTCAATCACCGTGTTGGCCGACGGCGCAGAAGCACCGCTGTCCGCCACTGCGTTGGTCGGCGACATGGAAGTACTGGTGCCGATGGCCGGCCTGATCGACAAGGGCGCGGAACTGGCCCGTCTCGACAAGGAAATCGCCCGCCTGCAAGGCGAAGTGCAACGAGTGGGCGGCAAACTGTCCAACGCGGCGTTCGTCGACAAGGCACCCGCTGAAGTGATCGACAAAGAACGCGCCAAACTGGCCGAGGCTGAACAGGCCTTGGGCAAGCTGGCGGAGCAACATGCGCGGATTTCCAGCCTGTAAGGGCCAAACCGTGTGAAAAAAAAGAGACCTTCGGGTCTCTTTTTTTGTGCATGCGGTCAATGTGGGAGGGGGCTTGCTCCCGATGGCGGTGGGTCAGCTGGCAGATAAATGACTGACATACTGCCATCGGGAGCAAGCCCCCTCCCACATTTGAACGAGTTGGGCTCAGGATGTGTGACAATGCCCACCACTTTGAGCCAACACCAGAATCATCATGACCGCCCCCACTACGCCAAAACCTCCACGCAAGAAGCCTAAAACCGCAGCCACGGCCAAACCCGTTGCGCCGCGCAAAGAGGCTACCCTGCACCCGCGCAACCGCCACACCGGCCGTTACGACTTCCCGGCGCTGATCAAGACCACGCCGGAACTGGCGCAATTTGTGATCATCAACCCCTACGGCAAGGAAAGCATCGACTTCGCCAACCCGGACGCGGTGCGGGTGTTCAACCGGGCGCTGCTCAAGGCTTTCTATGGCATCCAGCACTGGGACATCCCGGCAGATTACCTGTGCCCGCCGGTGCCGGGGCGTGCCGACTATGTGCACTGCCTGGCCGACCTGCTGGCCAGCGTCAACGACGGCAAGATTCCGCGCGGTTCCATCGTCAAGGTGCTGGACATCGGCATGGGCGCCAATTGCGTCTATCCGCTGATTGGCTATATGGAGTACCGCTGGAACTTCCTGGGCTCGGAGGTCGATCCTATCGCCGTGGCCGCCGCCAAGGCCATCGTGCAGTCCAACGACCTGAGCAAAGTCATCCAGCTGCGCCTGCAACCCAATCCCAAGCATATTCTGCTGGGCCTGCTGGAGCCTGCCGAGCGCTTTGACCTGACCATGTGCAACCCGCCGTTCCATGCCTCGATGGATGAAGCGACCAAGGGCAGCGAGCGTAAATGGCGCGCCTTGGGCAAAGCCGATCCCAAGCGCAAGTTGCCGGTGTTGAACTTCGGCGGCCAATCGGCCGAGCTGTGGTGCGAGGGCGGTGAAGCGCGTTTTGTCACGCAATTGATTGCTGAAAGTGCGCACTTTGCCCACAAGGTGTTGTGGTTCAGCACCCTGGTGTCAAAAGCGTCAAACCTGCCGGCGATCGAGACCGCGCTGAAAAAAGCCGGCGTGTTGGAAAGCCAGGTGGTGGAAATGTCCCAGGGGCAGAAGCAAAGCCGGTTCGTCGCCTGGACCTTCCAGACCAAGAACGAACAGCAGCTCTGGCGCCAGCGCTGGGTTCGCGACTAGCCCCTCATCCCAGAAAAACCGCAGGCAACAAAAAACCGTGCCCGGATCGCTCCGGTGCACGGTTTTTTTACTGCGTCTTACTTGTTAACAGCGTCGGTCAGGCCTTTGGCCACAACCAGCTTGATAACTTTCTTGGCAGCGATTTCGATGGCAGCGCCAGTCGAAGGGTTACGGCCAGTACGGGCAGGACGCTCGGTCACTTTCAGTTTGCCAACGCCTGGCAGAGTGATTTCGCCGCCATTTTCCAGCTGATCAGCAACAACCTGGCTCAGTTGGTCCAGCAGAGCGCGCACGGTAGTTTTCGGTGCGTCTACTGCTTCAGCCAGGTCGGCGATCAGTTGGTCTTTAGTAATAGCCATTGTGGTGTTCCTTCCCTATCAAATTCATATGGATTGCAGAGTGCAGTGTCAGCCGTCGAGCCCGACCTTCTTGGCCTGGCACCCCGGCTATAACCTCGGAGAACGGGGTTATAGATGCTTGAAACGGGGATTGGTTCGACCTGACAAATGCTGAATGCACGCTTAACGCCGAGACTTGGCGTAAGACCGGGCAAAACTAGCACAGAGACGGGGAAATATCCGCCTCAACATACCCATTTGGTCAGCTTTATCGCTCTAAACCGTGAAAAAAAGGCATATACCCGGTCGGACAACGTCCAAAACGCCCTTCCAGGCGCGTCTTGACCAATGGGTGCGGTACACTGGGCAACTTTTTGGGGAGGCTCACCGCTCCCCTTCAACCAGCCGAGAAGCCTATGCCGATCCGTCATTGCATCGTCCACCTGATCGACAAAAAACCCGACGGCACACCCGCAGTTCTGCATGCCCGTGACTCGGAGCTGTCCGAATCCGCCGCCATCGAGAACATGCTCGCCGACCTCAACGAGAGCTACAACGCCAAACAAGGCAAGGCCTGGGGTTTCTTCCATGCCGAGTCCGGCGCGCACCCGTTCAGCGGCTGGTTGAAGGACTACTTTGACGGTGGCCAGGATTTCACCGCGTTCAGCCGTACGGCGGTGGAGCATCTGCAGAAGCTGATGGAAGAGTCCAACCTGTCCACTGGCGGCCATGTGCTGTTTGCCCACTACCAGCAAGGCATGACCGACTACCTGGCTATCGCCCTGCTGCACCACAGCGAAGGTGTGGCGGTGACCGACGAGCTGGACGTGACCCCCTCGCGCCACCTGGACCTGGGCCAACTGCACCTGGCGGCGCGGATCAACGTCTCCGAGTGGCAGAACAACAAGCAGTCCAAGCAATACATCTCCTTTATCAAAGGCAAGAACGGCAAGAAGGTCTCGGAGTATTTCCGCGACTTTATCGGCTGCCAGGAAGGTGTCGACGGCCCGGGCGAAACCCGCACCCTGCTCAAGGCGTTCAGCGACTTCGTTGAAAGCGAAGACCTGCCGGACGAGTCGGCCCGCGAGAAAACCAAGACCCTGGTGGACTACGCCAGCAGCCAGGCCAAGCTCGGCGAGCCCATGGGCCTGGAAGAACTGTCCGGTTTGATCGATGAAGATCGGCCCAAGGCGTTCTACGACCACATCCGCAACAAGGACTACGGCCTGTCGCCGGAAATCCCTGCCGACAAACGCACCCTCAACCAGTTCCGCCGCTTCACCGGCCGCGCCGAAGGCTTGTCCATCAGCTTTGAAGCGCACCTGCTGGGCGACAAGATCGAATACGACGAAGCCGCCGGCACCTTGATCATCAAAGGCCTGCCGACCCAACTGACCGATCAGCTCAAGCGCCGTAACTGATGCTTGGCGGCGTGCTCAAGAAAGTCCTGCTGGTGCTGCTGGTGGTCGTGGTGATTCAGAACTGGGGCAAGATCGAGCGGCTGTTCAACCCCTCGCAGGTGGTTTCGGAGCAGGTACGCGCCTCGGCGCGCGTGGTGCTCTACGCCACCGAGTGGTGCGGCTACTGCAAGCAGATCCGGCGTTTCCTGGACCAGAAAGGCATTCCTTACCAGGCCTTCGATATCGAGAAGGACGCCCAGGCGCGCAAGGCGTATGAAGCGTTGGGCGGCGGCGGGATTCCGTTTGTCGACGTCAATGGCACGTTGATCCGCGATTACGACCCGGATGCGATCATGGCCGCGTTGAAGTAACACCGCAGATCAAATGTGGGAGGGGGCTTGCCCCCGATAGCAGTCTGTCAGCCAGCCTATGGGTAGCTGACCCACCGCAATCGGGGGCAAGCCCCCTCCCACATTGGTTTTGTGGTGAGGGCTTAACGCACCACAATCATCCGGCCCAGCACTGTGCGCTGCTCAAAGCCCAGCACCGCTTGCAGGGCATTCAGCACCGCTGCCGGGTCCTTGCTTGGAAAGCTGCCGCTGACGCGTCTGGCGCCCATCTCGTCATTGAGCAACAGGATGCGGCCGGGATAATAGCGGGCCAAATCCTCGATCACCTCGGCCAGCGGCGCCTTGTAGTAATTAAGCCATCCATCGCGCCAGGCCAGGCGTGCTTCGCTGTCTACCGCATGCAACGGCTCGGCTACACCCTCGGCGTAGGCTACTTGCTGGCCTGCCGTCAGAATTTGCTGCGGCGCCTGTTTGGAGGGCGTCACCCCAACCCGGCCGGACAACACGGTTACCTGTGCCCCCGCCGGTTGCAGGCGCACTTCGAACTGCGTGCCCAGCACCCGCGTTTCTCCGCTGCCCGCCTCGACCATAAACGGCTGGCCGGTGTGGACAACCTGGAAAAACCCGGCCCCTCGGCGCAACTGGACATGCCGCTCGCCGTGACTGAAATCCACGGCAATGGCGCTGTCTGCATCAAGGGTGACGAGGGATTGGTCAGCCAGGGTGACGGTGCGCACCTCCCCTGGCGCCGTCACGTAATCGGCGCCGAAGTCATCCACCCAGCGCGACGGTTGCCAACCGGCGCCCATCGCCACCATCAACAACACACAGGCGGCCATGGCCAAGGCGCCAGACCAACGCAAGGTGCGCGAGCGCGTGGAACGGTTCATCGCATTGAGATAGCCCTGCAACGCCTGCGCGTCTTCGTCCGCCAAGGCGCGTGCCGGTACTTCGCTCAACTCCCACAGCACCTGGGCCTGGGAATAGGCGTGGACATGGGCGGGGTCGGCCCGCAGCCATTGGCTGAAGCTGGCTTGATCGCCACTGCTGGGCTGGTCGTGCAGCAGGCTCAGCCAGGCGAGCGCGGCCTGTTCCTGGGCGGGCGTGGGCGTGACGTTCACGGTGCTTTTCCTGGCGTGCGTGGGGGCGACGGTTCGTCCAGGCTCGCCTTGCAGGCTTGGAGGGCACGCATCATGTGTTTTTCCACGGCACTTTGGGACACGCCCATCGCCTTGGCGATTTGCGCGTATTTGCGGCCGTGGATGCGGTTGAGCAGGAAAATCTGGCGAGTGCGCTCGGGCAAACTGCGCAAGGCAGCTTCGACATGACGCAAATCATTGCCCGCTTCAAGGGCCGCCTGGGGTTCGCAGCCCTGGTTGCCCTGTTGTTCCGGCAGCCAGCCTTCATTGCTGCGCACGCGGGCGCCTTCGCTGCGCAAATGGTCGATGGCGATATTGCTGGCGCAGCGCAGCAGGTAGGTGCTGAGCTCTTCGACCTGCACCAGTGGGCGACGCCAGAAGCGCAGGAACAGGTCTTGCACCAGATCCGCCGCCGTGGCGCGGCAACCGACACGGCGGCTGACCAGCGCCTCCATCTGCGAACGCTGGGACAGGAACACCTGCAGGAAATGCGCCCGCCCCCCGGCGGCGTCCGGGTGCGAACGGTCTTGAGGTTTCGGCGCAGGGCTGATCATCATGGGCAACTCAGAACAGGCCGAACGCCGCGACCGGGCTGGCCAGCAGGCCGACGCCCGCGAGGCTCAACGCCAGCCGTGGCCGATACGGCAACAGCAGCACCAGCAGCAAGGCGCTGAGCATCAACACCGCGCACCACTCCACCAAGCCCTGGCCCCAGCCCATGGCGCCCACCGCCGGCCAGGGCGACAGCGCCAGCAGCAACCAACCGGCCGCACGCAACCCCAGACGCCGTAAAGGCGAAGGTTTGCTGCGCAGCAACTCGCCGTGATGACGCTCGGTCGACAGGCACAGCGCGGTAAACCCGGCGTAGCACATGAGCAGCGCGAGCAGCATTCAGTTGGCCTCCTGTTTGAACGTCAATGCACCTGCGCGCGGCGCCTTGGACTGCGTCGCCGCACGGTGCTGCATCTTCCAGGCGGCCCAGCCCAGGAACAGGCCGCAGGCCAGGCACGTCAGGTCGAAGCCGGCCATGGCCCAGTCGCCACTCACCAGGGAAACGCCCAAATGGTGGGAGGTGGTCAGTGCATTGACCAACGGGATGGCCACCAACAGCAGCGCCCCCACGCTCAATTGCTCGACCCAAGCCGGGCGGCCGCGCCGCAACAGCGCGTGCAGCAGGCTCAGGGCCCAGGCGATAAAGAAAGCGCGCACTTCCCAGTCGGAACGCTCGGCGAAGCTCACCGGCAACAACCGGTTCGCCCAGAAGAACAGTGCAATGGCGATCACCAGGCCGGACATGCTGGCGACATTCAGCACTTCCACCAGGCGCAGCTCAAATGGCATCACGTCGGTTTTGACGTGCTTGAGCTGGCGCTTGCCCAGCCAGATCACCAGCCCGGTACCGATCATCGCGGTGCCGGCCAGGCCACAGACAAAGTACAGCCAGCGCAGCACCGGGCCGGCGAAATGGCCCATGTGCAAACCGTAGAAACCGCCGCCGATGACCGCCGGCAACGAGGGCTCGCCACTGGCGCGCAACAGCTCGCCCGTGGTGCCGCTGAACGATAAGCTGCTGCCGAAATCCTGCACCACGCTGTCGGACCCGGCGCGGAACACATTCACCGAGGCGTTGACGTCACTCGGATTATTCACCGCCAAGCGTCCGACATGCCCACCCGCCCACTGTTGCTGCGCCTGCTGGTACATCGGCCACAATGCCAGCAAGGTGCCCGGCTGGCCGAGCGCCGGCGCATTATCGGAACTGGGGAACACCTCATTGAAGAACCCACTGCTGTCGTTGCCATACGAAGCCATGATCGGCGCCGGCATCACCATGTTCATGAAAATCACCAGGCTGCTGTAGGTGATCATCAGGTGGAACGGCAACACCAGAACGCCCACCGCGTTGTGCCCGTCCAGCCAGGAACGCTGGCCCTTGCGCGGACGGAAGGTGAAGAAGTCCTTGAAGATTTTCTTGTGGGTGATGATGCCGGTGATCAGCGCGACGAACATCACCATGGCGGCGATGGTCGACAGCCAGCGGCCCCACGGGTAAGGCATTTGCAGCTGGAAGTGGAAACGGTAGAAAAATTCGCCGCCCATGCTTTCACGGGCTTGCACCGCTTGGCCGCTGACCGGGTCGAGGATTTTCTGGGTGAAATTGCCGCGCTTGCCGGGGTCGACCTTGTCTTGCCACATCACCGACAGGCCGGGGTCGCGGCGGGTGGGCAAGGTGATGAACCAGCGCGCGGCGGTAGGCGCCTGTTGCTGCAGATAGCGCTGCGCCACGGCGAGGCTGCGCGCGTCGTCCAATGGGTGGGCCTGCACTTCGGGCTGCATCCAGTGGGTTATTTCGTCCTTGAAATAAGCCAGGGTGCCGGTCAGGAAAATCGCAAACAGCAACCAGCCGAAGATCAGCCCCGCCCAGGTGTGCAGCCAGGCCATGGCTTGGCGAAAGCCTTCCTTCATGTGCGCGCCACCCAGAAACCGATGCCCGCCAGGGTGGCGAACAGCGCGCTTGGCAGCATCACCCCCGCCCAGGCACGCCATGCCGTGCGGCAGGCAAAACACCAGAGCACTGCCAGCAGGTAGAACACGAACGAACTCATCATGCCGGTGATCACCGCATCGGCGCGGGTCGTGGGCAGCCACAGTGCGAGGCAGATAGCGGCCAGGGAGGCCATCAGATAACCGCCGACCACCGCCGCCAGCACCCGGGAGGTGACGGCAAGGCGATAGGACGCGGGCAGTGGGGTTTTGCTGTTCATGCGACAGGCGCCAAGTTCATCAGCGCGCAATATTAATGATAAATATTCTCATAAGCAAAAGAGAACGGATGAATCACCGGCTTCGCGGATTGCCGAACCTCGTCCCCGCCCCTACAATGCGAACAATTCTTGTTCTCTAAAGCATGCCGATGCTGATGGAGTGATCCCGTTGCCACCGTCCAACACCGTCGAAGTTCTGTATAACGACCATCATCACTGGCTTACCGGCTGGTTGCGACGCAAGCTCGGCTGCCCGGAAAGCGCCGCCGACCTGGCCCAGGACACCTTCATCCGTGTACTCAGCGCACGGGAAGCGCCAACGCTGAACGAACCCCGCGCCTTTCTCACCACGGTCGCCAAGCGCGTGCTGTTCAACTTTTACCGTCGCCAGGACCTGGAACGCGCCTACCTCGATGCCCTGGCACAACTGCCGGAACAGGTGACGCCATCTGAGGAAGACCGCGCCATCATCCTGCAAACCCTGGTGGAGCTGGACCAATTGCTCGACGGCTTGCCGGTCCAGGTCAAACGCGCCTTCCTGCTGGCCCAGCTCGATGGCCTTACCTATGCGCAAATCGGTGCGCAGTTGGGCATTTCCATTGCCACGGTCAAACGCCATCTGCATAAAGCCGCTCTGCGCTGCTACTTCGCTCTATGAACATCTCGCCCCCCGTCGCCGAACAAGCCGTGCACTGGTTGCTGAAAATGCAGCAAGGCACGCTCGACCCGCGCCAACAGGCCGCCTGGCAGCAATGGCTGGATGCGCACAGCGAGCACCAGCGCGCGTGGGACCACATCCAGCGCGTCAACCAGCGCCTGCGCGGCGTGCCTTCGCCCCTGGCGCACGCGGCGTTGAATGCACCGACGTCCAACAGCCGGCGCCAGGCGCTGAAGCTGCTGTTGCTCCTCGGCGCCGGTTCGGCGGCAGCCTGGGGCCTGCGCCAGCAGCGTATTCTGCCGCCGCTGACCGCCGACTTCCGCAGCCCCGTCGGCCAGCGCCGCACCGTGCAGTTGGCCGACGGCAGCCAGTTGCAGCTCAACACCGGCAGCGCGGTGGATGTGCATGTCGATAGCCAGCAGCGACTGATCCGCCTGCTCGAAGGTGAAATCCTGCTGACCGCCCGCGCCGGTGCCACGCCGCTGCGCGTACTCACCAGCCAGGGTCTGCTCAGCAGCCAGGCGGCGCGACTGAACGTGCGGCAGTTCAGTGACCATACCCAACTGGCGGTGCTCGACGGCCAAGTCGACGTGATGCCCAACCACTACAGCGGCCTGCCGCTGACCGTCGAGGCTGCGCATCAGGTCAATTACACCCGCAAAGGCTGGGACAGCCCTCGCCCCGCTGACGCCAACAGCGGTGCCTGGGCAGACGGCATGCTGGTGGCTGCGCATATGCGCCTGGAGGATTTCCTCGGCGAGCTCGGGCGCTACCGTCGCGGCCAGCTCAATTGCGACCCGCAGGTGGCAAACCTGTTGCTGTCGGGCAGCTATCCACTGGATGACAGCGAACGCATCCTCGACCTGCTGGAAGTCAGCCTGCCGGTCACCGTGCGACGCTTTACCCGCTACTGGGTGACGGTTCAGGCCCGCGCCTGAAATTATTCAGAAAAACAGTGAGCCGTTTTCCCGTCCTCGCGTGACAGAGAAGGAAAGCCACCTTGATCCTTCCTTCTCAGGACCGCCCTTCATGCCCCTGCAACCGACGCTTCTTGCCCGTACCCTGCGCCAACTCCTCCTCGGCGCCAGTCTCAGCCTGACCGCGCTGCCCCCAGTGATGGCGGCCGAAGCCAAGGCCTATCACATCGCACCGACGAGTCTGGAAGCGGCCCTGAACCAGTTCGGCCGCGAAGCCGGGGTGCTGGTGACTTTCGGCTCCGAGGTCACCGCCGGCCTGCAAAGCCCGGGCTTGTCGGGCACCTACAGCACCGCCGAAGGCCTGAATAAACTGTTGGAAGGCAGTGGCTTGCAAGCCCGTGCCGAGGGCGACAACGCCTACAGCCTGCAACCGGCCAGCGCCCCGGTTACCCTCGAACTGCAGACCTCCAACGTGGTCGGCGACTGGCTCGGCGATGCGGCGCAGACCAACGTGTTCGAACACCCCGGCGCGCGCGATGTGATCCGCCGCGAAGCCTTCGAACGCCAGGGCGCGACCCAGGCCCGCGACGTGCTCAACCGCATCCCCGGCGTCAACGCCCCGGACAACAATGGCACCGGCAGCCACGACATGGCGCTGAACTTCGGTATTCGCGGGCTCAACCCACGCCTGGCGTCGCGCTCCACGGTATTGATGGACGGCATTCCCGTGCCCTTCGCACCGTATGGCCAGCCGCAACTGTCATTCGCACCGATCAGCATGGGCAACATGGACGCGGTCGACGTGGTACGCGGCGGCGGCGCGGTGCGCTACGGCCCGCAAAACGTCGGCGGCATCGTCAACTTCGTAACCCGCGCGATCCCGGATGCGCCCACCGTCAAAGGCGGCCTGCAAACCGAAACCAGCCCGTCCTCCAGCCACGACGGCTTCAAGACCACCGGCAACCTGCTGGCCGGTGGCACCGCCGACAATGGCCTGGGCGGCGCGCTCCTGTACTCCGGCACCCGTGGCGGCGACTGGCGCGAAAACAGTGACACGCGCATCGACGACCTGATCCTCAAGGGCAAATACCAACTGGACGACGCCAACAGCTTCAACGCCATGGCGCAGTACTACGAAGGTCAGGCCGATATGCCCGGCGGCTTGAACGTCAAGGACTACAAGGCTGACCCGTACCAGTCGACCCGCCCCTACGATAAGTTCTGGGGCCGCCGTACGATGGTCAACTTAGGCTACCGCTACGAGCAGGACCGCCGTGAGTTCACGGTCAACAGCTTCTTCACCAAGACCCTGCGCAGCGGTTACCTCGACCAGGGCAACTTCCTCTCGCTGTCACCGCGCGAGTACTGGGTACGCGGCCTGGAAACCCGCTTCGCCCAAGGCTTCGACCTTGGCCCCACCACACACGAAGTCGGCGTCGGCTACCGCTACATCAACGAAGCCGGCCACGAGCTGCGCTACCGCACGCCGATTGCCGCCAACCAGCAAATCCCGACTACCGACAGCCGCAACGACCGCGACACGCGCGGCGGCACCGAGGCCAATGCGTTCTTCATTGACGACCGCATCGATATCGGCAAGTGGACCCTCACGCCGGGCATCCGCTACGAGATGATCAAGTCCCAGCAGACCAACAACCTGAGCAACGTCAATTACAAAGGCGACTACAACACTGCGCTGCCGGCGTTGAACGTGCTCTACCACCTCACCGACGACTGGAACCTCTATGCCAACACTGAAGGCTCGTTCGGCAGCGTGCAGTACAGCCAGATGCCCAACCGCGTGAGCAGCGGTGAAGTGAAACCGGAAAAAGCCCGCACCTGGGAGCTCGGTACGCGCTATGACAACGGCAGCCTGCGCGCGGAAATCGGTGCGTTCCTGATCAATTTCGACAACCAGTACGACAGCAACCAAACCAGTGACACCGTGATCGCACGCGGTGAAACGCGGCACCAGGGCATCGAGTCGAGCATCAACTATGCCCTCGACGGCTTGAACCCGGCACTGGCCGGCTTCGATGTGTACGCCACCTATGCGTATGTCGACGCGACCATCCGCGAAGACGGCCCGAACAAAGGCAACCGCGTGCCCTTCTCGTCCAGGCACAAAGGCACCCTCGGCGTGGGTTACACCGAAGGCCCGTGGAAGCTCAACCTGGACAGCAGCTACCAGAGCAGCCAATTCGCCGACAACGCCAACACCCAGGCCGAAAGCGCCGACGGCGCGAATGGACGCATCCCCGGCTACATGCTGTTCAGCAGCCGCGCAGCGTATGACTTCGGCCCACAGCTGTCGGACTTGAACGTGGCGGTCGGCGTGAAGAATATCTTCAACAAGCAGTACTACACGCGCTCGTTCGACGATAACAACAAGGGCAAGTACGTGGGTGAGCCGCGCACGGTGTACGTGCAAACATCTATCGCGTTCTGACTGCCTGCCTTTGTAGATCACAACAAATCCAAATGTGGGAGGGGGCTTGCTCCCGATGGCGGAGTGTCAGTCAGTATATTTTTAACTGACCCACCGCTATCGGGAGCAAGCCCCCTCCCACATTTGGACCGAGTACCGCTTAGAGATCCGATGAGGTCTTTTAACTCCCCGCCAGGCAACTGGGGGTGGCCGCGATCAGCGCATCAATGGCGCATCGGGTCTTGGCCGGCATGTGCGGCGCCGTCGGCCAGATCACGTGGATGGGGGCTGGCTGTTCGCGGAAATCGGCCAGCACCGCCGCCAGTTGCCCGCGCAGCGCATAGTGGGCGATCAACCAACTCGGCAGCCAGGCCAGCCCCACACCCGCGATGGCCGCATCGGCCACGGCCTGGAGGTCGTCCAGCACCAAGGGCGTGACCAACCGCGAGCGATGAGCGCTGTTGCTGCGGTAGGCAATGCCGCGATGAGCCGACAAGTCTTCGATACAGTCAATGGGCCCCCTGCGCTGCAAATACGCGGGCGACGCCGCCAGGCCCATGACCTGCTCGCCCAGGCGCCGCGCACTCAGGCGGTCGGTATCCGGTAGTGGGCCGATGCGCACGGCAAGATCGAAGCCTTCCTGCGACAGATCGGTCATGCGGTCGGAGAAACTGATATCGATCTCCAACTGTGGATAGCGATCCATCAAGCCCCACAGCGCAGGCGCGGCATAGTGGTGACCAAACGCCAGCGGCAAACTCGCGCGTAAGCGCCCGCGTGGCTGCTGACGGCCGCTTTCCAGCACCGACTCGGCCGCCTCCAGCTCTGCCAGCGCGCGCAGACAGTGCTCGTAATACGCCTGCCCATCCTCGGTCAGACGCTGGCGGCGCGTAGAGCGTTGCAATAGGCAAGTGCCCAACCGCGCTTCCAACCGCGCCAGGCCCTTGCCCACTGCCGAACGGGTGAGATTCAGCCGGTCGGCGGCTGCGCTCAGGCTGCCGCTCTCGACGATTTGCACAAACAGCTCGACGCCATCGAAACGTGGGGTGCTCATCATAGTTTGTCGCCCTGCATTCCCTTATCCATGGAAAAATCATCGCAAATAAAGCACCAGATTCCCGAGAGAATAATCCCTCCCACTCTCGAAAGGAACGTCGCATGCCACCCGCCGCCACGCTATCGGCCCTCAGCCCACCGCATGTCGCCAGAAACGGTCTGGCGCTCACCGCCGTGTGCCTTGTGGCCCTGATGTTCGGCCTGGAAATCTCTAGCGTGCCGGTCATCCTGCCCACCCTGGAGCGCGAACTGGGCACGGGGTTTCAAGATGCCCAATGGATCATGAATGCCTACACCCTGGCCTGCACCAGCGTGCTGATGGCAGCAGGCACCCTGGCCGATCGCTTTGGCCGGCGACGTATGCTGGTGCTGTGCCTGTGGGTCTTCGGCCTGGCCTCGCTGGCCTGTGGTTTGGCCAACGACGCACCGACGCTGATCGTGGCGCGTTTCGTCCAGGGCATCGGCGCCGGCGCGATGATGATCTGCCAGTTCGCGATACTGTCGCACTTGTTTCGGGAACCGGCGGCACGCGCCCGGGCATTCGCGATCTGGGGTGTGATTGCCGGCGTGGGCCTGGGGTTCGGGCCGATGGTCGGTGCGCTGATCCTGGCAGTCGCGGACTGGCGCTGGGTATTTCTCGCGCATGTGCCGCTCACCCTGTTCACCTTGGTGCTGTTGCGCATCAGCGTGCAGGAATCCCGCGACCCGGCCAGCCATCGCCTCGATATCGCCGGCATGCTGACCTTGACGCTGGCGGTGTTCGCCCTGGTGTACTTCATCACCCAGGGCACCGAGCATGGCTTCACCACACCGGGCATGCTCGGCTGGGCGGGTTTGGCGCTGGTGGCGTTACTGCTGTTCATCGTGGTTGAAAAGCGCAGCGCCCATCCGATGTTCGATATCTCGGTGTTGCGCATCCAGCGCTTCACCGGTGCGCTGATGGGCTCGATCGGCATGAACTTCAGCTTCTGGCCGTTCATGATCTACCTGCCGCTGTATTTCCAGGCCGGCCTGGGCTACGACACCCTGACCACCGGCGGCGCCCTGCTCGCCTACACCTTGCCCACCTTGCTGGTGCCGCCGCTGGCCGAGCGCCTGGCCCTGCGCTACGGCGCCGAACGCATCATCCCGGTGGGCCTGGCGACGATGGGCGCGGGGTTTCTGGCAATGGCCGCCGCCAATGGCGTCGCGCAGCCAAGCACGCTGCTGGTGCTGCTCAGTTGCGTGATCGCCGGCATCGGCCTGGCGCTGACCAACTCGCCCACCACCAACACCACTACAGGCGCCGTCTCGGCTGATCGCGCAGGCATGGCCTCGGGTATCGACTTCAGCGCACGGCTGATCACCCTGGCGCTCAACATCGCGTTGATGGGCCTTGTGCTGTTGCTGGGGATCGGCCATTACCTGGCCGAGGTCATGCCGCCAAGCACGGCAATGGAGTGGCCGACACTCAGCCAGCACATCGCGGCGGGCAAGCTGGCCGTGCCGGGTTTGGTGTTCAACGAGGCCCAGGCGGCGCTGCGCAACGGCGCCGGCTGGGCCATGCTCTTTGCAGGGTTGGGTGCTTGCGGGCTGGCGATGCTTAGCGGGTATTTCTTCAAACGGCGCCGTTAAACGAAAAACGGGCCTGCATGCGCAGGCCCGTCTTCAAGGGGAGTGAAAAAAACCATCAGCCGTTGAATACGGCCCGTTCTTTTTCCAGAAACTCCTGTTCAAGCTCATCTTCATTGACTTTGGTGGTCGGCTGGTTTTTACCGGCAGCGCGGGGCTTGCCTTGCAGTTTGCCGAACAGATGGTCCAGCGCGTGGTCGAGCTTGGTGGCCGCGCCATCGATCGCTTGTTCCAGCGTATCGGCTTTATGGCAGACCGAAATCGCTTGATGGCCTTTTGGACGTGCCTCCAGACGGCAACTTAAATCGTGGGGACCGGGCTTGTCGCCGTTCTCATCCCGCAGGTAGACCTCGACACGGGTCAGGTCTTCTTCATAACGTTCGAGCGTGCTCTCAATGGTAGTACGTACCCACTCCTCCAGTCGGATGCTGCTTTCAATATGGTTATCGCTATTGACTTGGATTTGCATAGTTCTTCCCTTATTTCAGCTAGCTCGCCAGAGATCACAAACTGCAACACCAGGGTGGTGAAACCATGACCTCTTGATTACACAATTGAGCACTCGCTGAAACATTTCAACCCCTTTGCAAAGATAAATCCCACATTACAAATTAACCCTGACGACAAGCAAAAACGCTGTTAGGGTGGGGAGTTAGTTACATCTTCTTACCCCTGAAGATCCTCACAATTGCCCCGCTCCCATTGGGTGCAATGCCCGGAAAACCCCTGCCTCCTCCACCAGCCAATCATGCACCGCGCGCACGCCCGGATGGCTCAATGCGCCTGGCGCGTACAGCAGCACGTAGCGTTTGTGGTTGGGCACGGCCAGGCCGAACGGCACGATCAGGCTGCCGCGCTCCAGTTCATCGTTGAGCAACGTGCGCCGCGCAATCGCAACGCCCATACCGGCAATGGCGGCTTCGATGGTCAGGTGGTTGCGGTTGAAGGTATGCCCGCGGCGCACATCGGCGTCGTGGTAACCAATGGCATTCAGGTAAAACTCCCACTCGGCATACTCATAACTCCCACGCCAGGCAGTGATGTCGTGCAACAGCGGGAAATGCACCAGGTCCGCCGGCCCATGCAACGGCGGGCGCCCGCGTAGCAGGCTGGGGGCGCAGACCGGAAAGATCTGTTCGTCCAGCAGCGCTGTGGATAACAGGCCTGGGTAGCTACCGTCGTTCAGGTCGATGGCCAGGTCGAAGTCGCCCTCGTGCAGGGCGATGCTGCTGTCTTCGGCGACCAGGCGCAGTTGAATGTCTGGAAAACGCTGCTGCAACCGTGGCAGACGCGGGGTCAGCCACTTGCCAAGAAACGACGGGATCGAACGCAGGCGCAAGGTGCCGCTGATCATCCCAGCGTCCAGACGCTGTAATTCGGCGTCAATGCTGCCATAGGCCTCCCCCACCACCGCCGCAAGGCGTTGCCCTTCGGCGCTGAGCTCCACGCCCCTGGCGCGCCGATAAAACAGTCGAAAGCCCAGGCGCTCCTCCAACTGGCGAATCTGCTGGCTCACCGCCCCCGGCGTGATGTGCAGTTCTTCGGCGCAGCGGGTGAACGACAAGTGCCGTGCAGCGCATGAAAACACATGCAGCCAGCCATACGTCTGGCCATGAAGGGGGCGGGTCATAGCGTTTAGTCCTGCTAAAGAGTGTCTTAGGATAATTCGTTGGTCAGTGCTGATCCAGAGGCTCAGTATCGCGTCAATTCCGCCTGCTCTACAAAACATGGCAGCGATTTCTACTCCATTGCTTGTAAGGCTTTAGCATGGCTATCAGTGTTTTCGATCTATTCAAGGTGGGCATTGGCCCGTCCAGCTCCCATACCGTCGGCCCGATGCGCGCTGCGGCGACCTTCGCGCAGGCGCTGACCGAACAACGGTTGCTCAGTGAAACCCGCCGCGTCGAAGTGCGTTTATACGGTTCACTGTCAGCTACCGGCGTCGGCCACGCTACCGACCGCGCCTGTGTGATGGGCTTGATGGGAGAATGGCCGGATCGCATCGACCCCACCTCGATCAACGCACGCATCCAGCAACTGCGCGAGTCCGGTCAACTGCTCCTCGCCGGCCAGCAGAACATTGCCTTCGACTGGCACACCGACCTGCTGCTGCTCGACGAAAGCCTGCCCTACCACCCCAACGCCATGTCCCTGCACGCCTATGGCGACAGCGGCCTGCTAAGCGAGCAAACCTATTATTCGGTGGGCGGTGGTTTCATCATCGAAGCTGCCGAAGCCGCGTCGGGCATTGCGCCGACCAGCGATGTGCAATTGCCCTACGAGTTTTCCAGCGCCGTCGAGCTGTTGGCCTTGTGCAACCAGCACGGCCTGCGGGTTTCGGAGTTGATGATGGCCAACGAACGAGCGTGGCGCAGCGACGCAGACATCCGCAGCGGCCTGCTGCATATCTGGTCGGTGATGCGCGAGTGCGTGGAACAAGGCCTGCGCGATGAAGGCATTCTGCCCGGCGGCCTGGATGTACCGCGGCGCGCTGCGAAATTGCACCGCAGCCTGTTGGAAATCGGCAAGCCCAACGTGATCACTTCGACCTTGTCAGCCATGGAGTGGGTCAACCTGTTCGCCCTCGCCGTCAACGAAGAAAACGCCGCAGGCGGGCGCATGGTCACCGCACCGACCAATGGCGCGGCGGGGATTATCCCGGCGGTGCTGCATTACTACATGAAGTTCAACGCCGACGCGTCCGATGACGACGTCGTCAATTTCTTTCTGGCTGCCGCCGCCGTCGGCATCCTCTGCAAGAAGAACGCCTCGATCTCCGGTGCCGAAGTCGGCTGCCAGGGCGAAGTCGGCTCGGCCTGCGCCATGGCCGCCGCCGGGCTGGCCGAGATCCTCGGCGCTACACCTGAGCAACTGGAAAACGCCGCCGAAATCGGCCTGGAACACAACCTCGGCCTGACCTGTGACCCGGTTGGCGGGCTCGTGCAGGTGCCGTGCATCGAGCGCAACGCCATCGCGGCGGTCAAAGCGATCAATGCCACCCAAATGGCCCTGCGCGGCGACGGCAAGCACTTTATTTCCCTCGACCGGGTGATTCGCACCATGCGCGATACCGGCGCCGACATGCATGACAAATACAAAGAAACGTCACGGGGCGGCCTGGCGGTCAGCTGGGTGGAGTGCTGACCGGGATGACTGCGCCGTCAGCGGTCGTTTTTTGCGTACTGCCCTGAAACGGATCACCGTTCCCAGCACAACCTGTATCAAATGTGGGAGGGGGCTTGCCCCCGATAGCGGTGTGTCAGCCAATAAATGCTCGGCTGGAAGACCGCTATCGGGGGCAAGCCCCCTCCCACATGAGTTGCTGATCGTCTGGCAGTGCGCTGTACGGCACGGCCCTTGCTGTACAGCCTCTGAGGAAAACGGACTTTGGCCGGTGGTCAGGCAACGCGAACTATTCCCGACACCGGTCGTCAATGACTGCATGTTCTTATCAGGCGGTAACGCACCATGGACAACCCTTTTCAGATCATCACCGACACCTTCAGCCCCCAATACCGCGTCAACCTGAGCATCCAGCGGCTGGACGGCAGCATCATGCTCACGCTCTCCGATGACAGCGGCGTAGTGGCCAAACGCATGATCAGCGCCGAACAACGCAACGACCCGCAACGGCTCAAGCGCCTGGTGCAGAGCATCCAGTTCGGCATCGCCATCGAGCAGGGTCACAGCGCTATGGAAATCCTCGTGGTGATGACCGATGGCGACAATCACAAGCTCTTGCAGCCACCGCCCACCCGTAGCCTGCCGTTCAGCGTCGGGCTTTAAAGCTCGCCCTTCTCGGTTTCCAGGCTCGCCTCGCCCTTGCGACGCGGGCCTTCGACCTTCACCGACGGAAAGGCCGACGACGCGTAGCGCACCACCAGAATCGCGAAGGCCAGCAGCAGAATTCCACCGCACAGGTAGATAATGCCCACGTCCGGCGGGTTGTGATGGGACACGTTGGAGATCAGCAGACGCGTCAGCGCGGTGATTGCCACGTAGATCAGGAAGCGCACCGGCATGTGGTTGGTCTTGAAATAAATCCCGACCATGGCGCCCAATTCCAGGTAGATGAACAGCAGCAAGATGTCATCGATCTTGATATGCCCGTTCTCCAGCATCCCCAGAAACTCCATCACCGCCGCCCAGGCAGTGACCGCCCCGATAGCGAACAGCGCCAGGTAGTGGAACGACTCCACAAACAGATTGCCCAGCGACTCGGCCAGCCCATGGACTCGCTGGCGCAGCTTTTCGGCCCAGTTGATTTTCACGATGATGTTTCCTTAGGTCGGCTCGACCGGATAATGCGGGAGGGACGTGACGGTTGTTCTGCATGCAGAAAAAAGGCCAGAGGCCGGGTAGTGAGATGGTGGCAGGCTGATATTAGGCACTTAATCGGCTTGATGGAGTGAAAGCTTCGACTCGATGAGTGCGTTCATCTCGCTCATGACTTCTTCATGAGAAATGCCTGAGCATGGGTCATCCAAGGCTTTTTGCACCTTGGCTCGAAACCATTGGTCGTAGGCCGGATCGTCATCCCAGCTTTGAGGGCTTTCAAAACACTCATTTTTCATATGAACGCCTCTTGTGTGGCGAGGGAGCTTGCTCCCGCTGGAGTGCGAAGCGCTCCAACAAACTGTCACTGGGATTTTTTCTGAAAGCACACCTTTGCCTGAATTTGGCTGCTACGCAACCCAGCGCGAGCAAGCTCACTCGCCACGTCCAACGCATTCGGCAAAGGTGTCGTTGGAACTCAGACGGGTGCGACGTGTTCCAGCGCTCGGTCGACTAACAAGCCTCCCAGCTCCACCAGTTGGTGAATCCCCAATACCAAGCTTCGCTGAGGACCTTCAAGGTCGAAGGCTAGCGCGTTGGCCATTTCACGGGCGCTGCGCAAGGTTTCGCTCGCGTTAGCAAGCAAGGCCTCTGTGTCAGTGTTGGGCGTTACACTGAAAAGCGTGACAGGCGGCTCTGGATTCAGATGGTCGGTATTGACTGAGGTATTTCTTTCCATGGTACGACTCCAAAAGTAAACACGTAGGTTCTCCTTCCCTTAAATCGAGCCGCCAAGCTCGGCCATGCGAATGCAAAGCCCGTGAAAGGTAAGCCACCGTAGGATTGCTCAGCAACCTCGACGTGCTGTGCGAAATTTCCGCTGTAGCAAACCCCCATTTCCCAACTACATTAAAAACCTACTATCCAAACCCTCGCGTTTGGCTTATGCTTTTCGCTGTATATAAATACAGTAGTCGCAAAAGACAACTATCGTGAAGGCATGTGAGGTGGTGAATGGCCGTCGAAGTGGTATACCGCAGCAGCCGAGATCTGGAGCGTTTGTTCATGGATAAAGCCGAAGCTGACCGTCATGACAAGATGCTTGAACTCGCTGAGTTGCTGGCAGAAGTGTTGCAAAAAGCCGTGCCGTCCTTGAGCGAGCAGCAGGTGGAGGAAGCCGGGATCTACATGGCGAAGAACCGCGATGTATTTGCCAAGGCGTTCAAGAGCCAGCCGGACGCGTTGTCCGAGTTGCTGAACGCGGCGGCGGAATAAAGCCCGAATTGAACAGGCCCTGAATCATGGATTCAGGGCCTTTTTAATGCCTGTTCATTGGTACAGCAGGCGCTCGGCGAGTTCGTCTGCGACCCGTGCCGGGGAGCGTTTTTCGGCTTGGGCATGGGCGTAGACTTCGGTCAGGCGCCTGCCGATGTTGGACAGGTGCGCGGTGATGCTCGGCAGCTCGGCGCCGCTGTGTTTGAGCGCGACGTAGATCAGGCCGCCGGAATTGATCACGTAGTCCGGGGCGTAGAGGATGCCGCGCCCTTCCAGTTGGTCGGCCACTTGCAGGTTGGTCAACTGCGCGCTGGCAGAGCCAGCCACGGCGGCGCAGCGCAGTTGGCCGACGCTCTGGCGATTGAACACCGCACCCAGGCCGCAAGGCGCGAGGATATCGCAGGGCGTGCTGAGCAAAGCGTCGTTGGCGATGGGGTGGGCACCCAATTGCTCCATGGCCAGTTGCACCTTGCCATGGTCGATGTCGCTGACCAACAGTTCGGCACCCGCCGCGTGCAGTTGTTCGGCCAGGGCGTAACCGACATTGCCCAGGCCCTGCACCGCCACGCGCAGGCCTTCGAGGTTGTCGCTGCCCAGGCGAGCCATGGCGGTGGCGCGGATGCCGGTGAACACGCCCATGGCCGCATGCGGTGCAGGGTCACCGGCGGCCGTGGTGCTGGTGACGAACCGGGTGTGTTGGGCGATGCAATCCATGTCGGCGACAGAGGTGCCGCTGTCGATGGCGGTAATGTAGCGCCCGCCCAGTTGCTCCACACAGCGACCGAAGGCTTCAAACAGGCTTGCGCGGCTCTCCACATGGGCGGGGCGCAGGATCACCGCCGTGCCGCCGCCCACCGGCAAGCCCGCCAAAGCGGCCTTGTAGCTCATGCCTTGAGCCAGGCGCGCGGCATCCGCCATGGCACTTTCATCATCGGGGTAGGCAAGATAGCGACAGCCGCCCAAAGCCGGGCCCAGGCGGCTGTTATGAATGGCGATGATCGCCTTCAGCCCGCTCACCGGGTCGACGCTCAGGTGCAGCGATTCCAGGCGGGTGCTGTGCATGAGCGCAAACATCGTCGTGCTCCCGAATCACTTCTGGTAGTGGCCCAAGTATAGGCTGACAACAGCAAACTGCTCGATCGCACTGGAATAAGCGTCCCCGTTTCGTGGGACCCGCGGCATAAGAGCGTGGGATATTTACTTAAGATGCTGGACGAAAATTCGCAGCAAGGCTAAAACGAGGGCATCCGCCGGAGAATGCAATGAATCCCCGCACAGCCTTTTTCGCCTGCCTGGACCGTTCACCCCCTGCGCTGTTCGAAGCCGCGCTGTGGATTGCGGCCGAGCATGATGCTGGCGTACAGCCACAACTGATCCTGCAGGCGTTCGGCCTGCTGCAACAACAGGTCAGCCTGGGCATGCCCACGTTGCCGGCCGATGAACTGGGCCAGCCGCTGCTGCGCTGCATGAACGACCTTGGCTTTGCCCAGGATGACTTCACCCCGCTGCGCCCCGCCGCCGCGTTGCTGGACAAGGTATTGCAACGTAAACGCGGGCAACCCCTGGCCCTGGGCCTGATCGCGCTGGAGCTGGCGCGGCGCCTGGAGATTCCCCTGGTCGGGGTGAATTTCCCCGGCCACTTCCTGCTGCGGGTACCCGGCGCCGATCACCTGCTGGACCCGTGCGGCGGTCGGCGGCTGTACCCCAACGACTGTCGCGAACTGCTGCACCGCCAGTACGGAGCCAATCTCAAACTGCAGGCAGAGCACCTGCACAGCGCCGATCCGCGCGCGATTCTGCAACGGCTGTCACGTAACCTGCGCCAGCTGTACCTCGCCAACGACGAACCACTGGCCGCCCTGGTGGATGCCGAGCGTGTGCTCGAGCTGGGCAATGCCAGCGCCGCCGACTACCTGGCGCGGGCCAGCCTGTATCAGCGCCTGGACTGCCCGAGCGCCGAGCGGTTTGACCTGGAACACGCGCTGATGCTCAGCGAAGACCCTATCCAGCGCCTGCGCCTGACCGAGCGGCTGGGGCACCTGCCGCCCAATTCCGTAGTGCATTAGGGCGCTTTGAGCAGGTCGCCCGGCGACGGCTTCATGGCTTCGCTCGTACCTGGCGACCGCACCTGAATAATCAAAAGCGCAGCAATCACCGCTGGAATCGCACAGAAGAAGAAAATCTGCTGCACCGGAATATGCATCGCCAGCAGCAGGCTGCCGAACAACGGCCCCAGGATCGAGCCGAATCGCCCCACCCCCAATGCCCAGCCCGTACCGGTGGCGCGCACGTGCGCCGGGTAGAAATTACTGGCGAACGCATTGAGGGTCAGTTGGCCGCCGATGATGCAGAACCCGGCGGCAAACACGCACGCCACCAGGTAACGCGGATTGTCATGATTCAGGCCCAGCAGCACAGTGCACACCGCCGCCGCTGCCAGCACAGCGGACAACAGGCGCACTTTGCTTTTCAGCTGATCGGCGAACCAGGCCATGCCGATGGCGCCCACTGTGCCGGCAAACAGGAACATTGAGGTCACCAGGTTGGCCTGGTTCAGCGCCAGCCCGCTTTCGAGCAACAGCGACGGCAGCCAGCTGATCATGAAATACAGCAGGATCAGGCTGACGAAAAAGGTCGCCCAGATCAGCACCGTGGGGCGCGCGTAGCCGTTACGGAACAGCTCCACCACGGTCAACCGGCTGCCCTGCTCCTGGCGATTCTGCGCCTCGCTCGCCAGGGGCGCCCGCCAATCGGGCAACATGCGCGCCGTGACCTTGTGCAAGCGCGCATAGGGCGGCGCATCGCGCAGCAGGCGCGGCAGGGATTCGGGCAACCGCCACACCAGGAACGGAAACAACAGCAGCGGCGTAACACCGCCCGCCAGGAACACCGCTTGCCAACCGAAACCGTCGATAAACCCCGCCGCCACAAACCCACCGGCCGCGCCGCCGAACGAGAAGCCACAGGCTGCCAGGGTCACCATCAGTGTGCGCATGCGTGGCGGCGAATATTCCGACATCAAGGCCATGGCGCTGGGCATTGCGCCGCCCATGCCGATGCCGCAGATAAAGCGTGCGGCCATCAGCGTGGTCAGGGAGTTGGCGAACACCATCAATACGGTGAGGCTGGCGTAGATCAGCACACAGCCCAGCAGGATGCGCCGCACACCGAACCGGTCCGCCAGTGGCGTCACCAGCAGCGAGCCCACTGTGAGGCCGAGCAGGTTGGCGCTGAACACCGGGCCGAACGCGGCTTTTTCCAGGCCCCAGTCCTTGGCCAATGCCGGCACGACATAGCCGAGCACCTGGGCGTCGTAGCCATCGGTCACCAGTAGCAATGCCAGTAGCAGGAGAATCAACCACTGATAGCGAGACACCGGACGGGCGTCGAGTGCCGCGCGAAAGCTGGCAAGCTGATTGTGCATCGCAAGGTACCTTTCATTATTTTTATTGGCTGGCGCTGATCAAAAACTGTGGGAGGGGGCTTGCTCCCGATGGCGGTGTGCCAGTCGACATATTCATAGCTGGCATACCGCTATCGGGGGCAAGCCCCCTCCCACATTTTGTTTCTGTGCAAGTTATGGGAATTATGGTGTGTCAGGTTGATTGGCCGGGTGCGCCTGCACGAACGCCGGATGCTGCGCCGCCAGTGCGGCCACCCGCCCGATACGCGGGTACGCCGCCAACGGCACCTTGAAACGCTCGGCTGCATAAAGCTGCGGAATCAGGAATGCATCGGCCATGCCCGCCTGCTCGCCAAAGCAGAACCCGTGATCGCCAATCAGCTGCTCCACCGCACCGAGCCCCTGGCTGATCCAATGCGCGATCCACTCAAGCAATTGCGCCTCATCATGGCCCCACTGGCGCAGCAGGTTCTGGGTGCTGGAGTTGTGTAACGGGTGAATATCACAGGCGATGATCGATGCCACGGCGCGTTCGTGGGCACGCGCCGCCAGGTCTTTGGACAGCAGCGGTACCTGGGGATAACGTTCCTCCAGGTATTCGACGATTGCCTGGGACTGAATCAACAGGCCACCCTCATCGCTGCGCAGCGCCGGCACACGCCCTTGTGGATTGATCGCCAGGTACTCGGGCTGGCGATTGGCTCCGCCAGCCGGCACCAGCAGGTTGACCGGCACCGCCGTGAAATCCAGGCCCTTGAGTGCCAGGGCGATGCGCACCCGGTAGGACGCGGTCGAACGATAGTACGTATAGAGTTCCATCACCCCCGCCCCCTCAGCGCGCGCCGACCACAGTGCCACGGCATTCGCCGAAACCGATGGAGGCAAAGCCTTCGCGGTTGCAGCGCGCACGCAGGATGATTTCATCGCCGTCTTCGAGGAATTTGCGCACCTCGCCGGAGGCCAGTTCAATCGGCTTTTTGCCGCCTTCGGTGATCTCCAGCAGGCTGCCGAACTGCCCCGGCTGCGGCCCCGACAACGTGCCCGAACCAAACAGGTCACCGGCTTGCAACTGGCAACCGTTGACGCTGTGGTGCGCAACCATTTGCGCCACGGTCCAGTACATATGCTGGGTGTTGCTCAGGGTCAGGCGATGGGCCGGCAGGTTCTGCTCACGCATCGATGCGGTGGTCAGCAGCACTTCCAGCTCGATATCGAAGGCGCCCGCCTTTTGATCGCGAGGGTCCAGCAGGTAGGGCAACGGCTGCGGATCGCCTTCGGGCCGCGGCGGTTGCGCCTTGCGGAACGGCTCCAACGCTTCGGCCGTGACTACCCAGGGCGAGATGCTGGTGATGAAGCTCTTGGACAGGAACGGCCCGAGCGGCTGGTATTCCCAGGCTTGGATATCGCGTGCCGACCAGTCGTTGAGCAGGCAGAAACCGGCGATATGTTCGGCCGCATCGCCGATGGCAATCGCGTCGCCCATGGTGTTGCCCTGGCCGATCCAGATGCCCAGTTCCAGTTCATAGTCCAGGCGGGCGCAGGGGCCGAAGGTGGGCTCGGCCTGGCCGGCCGGCAGTGTCTGGCCCTTGGGGCGGCGCACATCCGTACCCGAGGGACGAATGGTCGAGGCGCGGCCGTGATAGCCAATCGGCACGTACTTGTAGTTGGGCAACAGCGGGTTGTCGGGACGGAACAGTTTGCCGACGTTCTGCGCGTGTTCGATGCCGACGTAGAAGTCGGTGTAATCATTGATTTTGGCCGGCAGGTGCATCTGGCAATCGGCGGCACGGTGCAACACCTGCGCCTCGCGGGTTTGCAGCTTGCTGCCTTCGGCGAGCAGTTCCAGCAGACGCTCGCGCAAGGCTACGCGTGGGCCGCGGCCGAGTTCGAAAAAGGCATTCAACTGGCCGCCCGCAGTCGCCTCGACCGCACGCCGCGCTTCACCGTCAAACTCATCCAGGGCGGCGTGCAGGTCAAAGATCGCGTCGCCAATCGCCACGCCACTGCGCGGCGCCGAGCCGTTGATGCTGAACACCCCCAGCGGCAGGTTCTGCAGGGGGAAATCCGCGTGACCGTTGGCGGAGGCGACCCAGCTGCGGGTCTGTGTGGGTTGAGTCATGGGTTATCTCCGATTCGGGTTGAAAGTGGCGGGCAGCGCGGCCCAGCACGCGTCATAAGCGGGTTGCAGTTGCGGGCATTCCAGGGCGAACTGGGTGGGGCGCAGCACCTGGCTGGTTTCGAACATGAATGCCATGGTGTTATCGATCTTGTGCGGCGCCAGCTCGGCATTGATCGCCTTGGTACAGGTCTCGCCGTCCGGGCCATGGGCGCTCATGCAGCTGTGCAGCGACGCGCCGCCGGGCAGGAATCCCTCGGCCTTGGCGTCGTAGGCGCCCTGGATCAGGCCCATGTATTCGTTCATCAGGTTGCGGTGGAACCACGGCGGGCGGAAGGTGTTCTCGGCCACCATCCAGCGCGGAGGGAAGATCACGAAGTCGAGGTTGGCCAGGCCGTGCACGCTGGTGGGCGAGGTCAATACGGTGAAGATCGACGGGTCCGGGTGATCGAAACTCACCGTGCCGAGGGTATTGAAGCGACGCAGGTCGTACTTGTACGGCACGTTATTGCCGTGCCAGGCGACCACGTTCAGCGGCGAATGGTCGAGCTCGCAAGCCCAGAGTTCGCCGAGGAATTTCTGTACCAGCGTGGTCGGCTGCTTGAGGTCTTCGTAGTGCGCGACCGGGCTGAGGAAGTCGCGCGGATTGGCCAGGCCGTTGCTGCCGATGGGGCCCAGGTCTGGCAGGCGCAGCGGTGCGCCATGGTTTTCGGCGACGTAACCGCGCGCCTGGGCATCGAGCAGTTCGACGCGGAACTTGAGCCCGCGTGGCAGTACCACAATCTCCAGCGGCTCGACCTCCAGCACGCCCAGTTCCGTGGCGATCCGCAAACGGCCCTGTTCGGGCACGATCAACAGTTCGCCGTCGGCATTGAAGAACACGCGCTCCATCGAGCGGTTGGCGCGGTAAGTGTGGATGCTGATGCCTGACGGTTTTTGCGACCCGGCGTTGGCGACCATGCCTACGAGCCCGTCGATAAAGTCAGTCGGCTCGCCTGGGATGTCCAGCGGGTTCCAACGCAGCCGGTTCGGCGTCACCGCGCCCAGAGGTCCGCCGGCCAACTGCCGCTCCAATTTGCTAAAGGCCGGGTGATTGGCCGATGGCTGGATGCGGTACAGCCAGGTACGCCGGGCTTCGCTGCGCGCCATGGTGAACGCGGTGCCGGAGAACAGTTCGGTGTACAGCCCGTAGGGCGCTTTCTGCGGCGAGTTCTGGCCGACGGGCAGCGCGCCGGGCAGGGCTTCGCTGGCGAATTCATTGCCGAAGCCCGACAGGTATTCGAGGTTCATGGAGCATCCTCTGGGGGTCAGTTGTTTTTATCGTAATCCAGTTACGCTTAACGTAATTTGATCGCCATGGACCGTCAAGCTATAAAGACGCCCACTCATCTCTCGGATTCTCGCTCACCCATGGAAAAGCCCCGCGACACCGGTAAACAGAAAGTCCGCTCGGCCGAAGTGGGCACCGATATCCTCAAGGCCCTGGCCGAACTGTCGCCGGCCACTTCGCTGTCGCGCCTGGCCGAGCATGTGCAGATGCCGGCGAGCAAGGTCCATCGTTACCTGCAGGCGCTGATCGCCTCGGGCTTCGCCGAACAGAACGCCGCTACCAACCATTACGGCCTGGGGCGCGAAGCCTTGCGCGTAGGCTTGGCTGCGCTGGGCAGTATGGATGTGCTGAAAGTCGGCGCGATGCCCCTGGCGGAGCTGCG
The DNA here is from genome assembly GCF_003852275.1 of Pseudomonas sp. R4-39-08. Taxonomy (NCBI): domain Bacteria; kingdom Pseudomonadati; phylum Pseudomonadota; class Gammaproteobacteria; order Pseudomonadales; family Pseudomonadaceae; genus Pseudomonas; species Pseudomonas sp. R4-39-08. Next base: position 1,126,814 of record NZ_CP027733.1, on the reverse strand, counting down.
CGACGACCTGAATGAAACCTGCTTCCTGGCGGTCTGGGGCAACCAGGGTGCGACCGTGGTGCAGATCGAGCCGGCAGTGCGCGCGGTGACGGTGGTGACACAACTGGGTTCGGTCTTGCCGCTGCTCAGTTCGTCCACCGGGCTGGTGTTCAGTGCGTATCTGCCGACACGGGAAACCGTGGAATTGCGTGACCGCGAAATCCAGGCCGGCACCGCCCATGCCCTGGCGGATGACCAGGCCTACGCCATCACCTGCGAGCAGATCCGCCACCGTGGCCTGCACTTTGTGCATGGTTTGCTGATGCCGGGGGTGGATGCGTTGTCGGCGCCGGTGTTCAACGCGGTCGGGCAAGTGGCGGCGGTGATGACCGTGGTCGGCCCCACCTCGCTGTTCCATGCCGATGAAGACGGCCCGGCGGCGCAGCGCTTGCTGGCGGCGACCCGGGCCGTGAGTTGGCGCATGGGCTATCAGCCCTGAGTCAGTCGTGCCACTGCGCGAGGGCCACGGCCAGGCGGTTTTCCAGAGCATGGATGCTGGCGGTGTCGCTCAGGTAGTTATTGCTGATCATCGCAAACACCAGTCGCCGTCCTTGGGCATCTGTGAGGTAGCCGCTCAGGGACGACACCCCGCTCATGGAACCGGTCTTGCCGTGCAGGTTGTTCTCGGCGGCCGTGGCGTGCAGCCGATAGCGCAAGCTGCCGCCGGTCATGCGATCGCTGTTGCCGGCAATTGGCAATGCGTTGTACCAGGCATCGAACCACGGCTGTTTGCTTGCAGCCAGCAGCAGGTCGGAAAGGGTCTGCGACGACAGCAAATTACGCCGTGACAGGCCCGAGCCGTCCACCTGGCTCAAGGTGCTCGTATCCAACCCCTGACGCTTGAGGAACCCTGCCACGGCCACGGCACCCGCCGCCGCCGTGCCGCTATTGGCGGTCTTGCGGCCCATGGCTTTGAGCAAGGCTTCGGACATGGTGTTGTTGGAGAGCTTGAGCAGCGGCGTGATCAATTCCTGCAAGGGCGCCGATCGATGCTCGGCCAGCAATGTCGCCGTGGCCGGACTTGCACCGCCCATGATGCGACGGCCCTGCACCCTGATGCCCTGTTGTGCCAGCGCCTGTTCAAACAGATTGGCCACCCACTGCGTCGGCTCCCACACGCTGACCAATTGCTCGCTCTGCCTGCCCGGCGCAACGGTGCCGCTGAGCTGCAACAGGTTGGTGCCATGCCGGCGGTTGATCCCATAGCTGTTGCCCGGCCCACTGACGGCGCGGTTGCTTAATTGCAGGTAATCGCTGGGCGGGTAGAGGTCGACACTCACCGGCAAGCCGGCCCGCACCGGCGCCTTGGCGGTGACCAATACGCTGCCTGCGTCAAAATCAGCATTGGGCGACACCGTCAACGCGGAAATCTGCGCGCCGTAGTAGGTGGTTTCATCATCGTGAGACCAATCGACGCCCAGGCGTTCGGCATCGAACCAGGTATCGTCGAACACCAGGTCGCCCTGCACCTGGCGAACGCCCTGACTGGCCAGTTGCGCCGCCAGGGCCTGGTAGTCGGCGAGCTGCAGGGTCGGGTCGCCAAGGCCGCGCAGGTACAGGTTGCCGGTCAGGCGTTCGCCCTGGCGCGTGCCGTCACTGAGCAGCTGCGTGGCGAAGCGGTACTGCGGCCCCAGCACGTCCATAGCCGCTGCAGTGGTCAGCAGCTTGAGGTTGGAAGCCGGTACCAACCGCGTGCTCGGATTGTGTTGATACAGCGTGTCGCCGCTGCGTACGTCGCGCACCGTCAGTGAAACCGTGGCGCCACGCAACGCCGGGTCGGCCAACAGTTGGTCGAGCGCCGCTGGGGTGGCGGGGTGTGAAACGCTGGCGCAGCCGCCCAGTAACAAGCTCGAGCCGACCAGCAGCGCGCAGGTGTGTAGCCATCTTCCAAAGTGCATCAGTAGCGTTTTCCGTAGGCATCGAATGCCGGCAACGCTAACAGCTCAGGTGTCAATGTGGGAGGGTGCAATCCCCCTCCTCCACAAAAAAGCAAATCCGGTCAGAAGGTAAGGGTGCTGGACACCGACACCTGCCGCGCATCACCGATGGACACGAACTGGGTGTTCACCGAAGAGGTGTAGTAAGTGCGGTCGAAAAGGTTTTTCACATTGAGCTGGAACTTGACCTTCTGCCCGTCGATTTTGGTGTCATAGCTGGCGAACGCATCGGCCACGGTATAGCTCGGCAATTCGAAGCTGTTGGCCGCATCCCCTGCCCTCTCGCCCACGTAGCGCGCACCGGCACCGACGCGCAGTTGATCGCCACCCAGCAGGCTGCCGAAGTCATACACGGCCGACAGCGACGCGGTATTTTTCGCCACGTTTTGCAGGCGATTGCCTTTGAGCGTCGGGTCGTCGGTGACCTCGGCATCGGTGTAGGCGTAACTGCCGATCAGGCTCCACTTATCGCTCAGTTGGCCGCTGGCATCCAGCTCCAGGCCACGGGAACGCACCTTGCCCGCCACGCTGTAGACCGAGGTCAACCCCTCGCCCACCTGCACCAGTACGTTGCGCTTATCGATGGTGAACAGCGCGGCGCTCGCGGTGATGCGCCCCGGCAGGTCGAACTTGGTACCCAGCTCCCAGGCCTTGGATTCTTCCGGCTGCAGGCTGCCCTCCAGCACCGTTTTGTTGGCCAACGGCGCGATGGTGGAGTTGGGTTTGAACGACTCGGTGTAGCTGCCGTAGAACGACAGTTCGTCGGTGTAGCGATACACCAGCCCGGCACGCGGCACCCACTTCTGGCCGTTGCCGTCGGTGTTGGCAGTGAACGGCACGCCTTTACCGGCGTATTGGTCGTACATCTGGTAGCGCGCGCCGCCCACCAGGATCCACTGGTCGTTCAGGTGCAGGGCATCCTGGAAGAACAGCGAATCGCTGCGCAGCAGATCGGTCTGGTTGCTGTCCGGCGCGCTGACGTTGGAGCCCGCCACTTCGTTGCCGTAGACCGGATCGTTGTAGTTGAAACTGCCGCGTGGCGCTTGGCGAATCAGCTCGGCGCGGTGGATTTTGCGGTATTCATCGTCCAGCCCGAACACCAGGTCGTGGCGCATGCCGGCCACGTCGACCTTGCCTTCAAGGCTGGCGGTGGCGAAGCGGTCAGTGGTCAGCGCGCCCTGGGTGCCGTCCATGCTGCGGGTGAGGGTGCCGTTGGTGTTGACCTTGACCACGCGCACCTGGCTGGCGTCATAGGTTTCACGGTTCCAGCTGTAGCCGAAGTGGGCTTTCCAGTCGTCGTTCAGGTCGTGGTCGACGGTCAGGCGGTACAGGTCGGAGCGTCCTTCCATATCGTTGAACGGCTCATCCAGGCGGCGCGTCGCGGGGATGTTCAGCGGGTGATTGGTTTTTGGATCAATGGCCGTGCCGCGGTCGAACGGCGACAGAAACTCGCGGTGCTCATAGGCGAACACCACTTGGGTCGCGTCGCCATACCAACCCAGCGACGGCGCCACCAGGGTTTCACGGTGGGTGCCGTAGTTGCGCCAGTAGTCTTCGTCTTCATGGTCGACGATCAGGCGATAGGCCAGGCCGCTGTCGCCAATCGGGCCGGTGGTGTCCAGGCTGCCGCCACTGCCATTCTTGCCGCTGCCGAAGGTCGAGCCACGCGCGGTCAAGGACGTGGACTGCACCAATTCGGGCTTTTTGCTGACGATGTTGACCACGCCGCCCGGGTCCTGGATGCCATACAGCAACGACGACGGCCCCTTGAGCACTTCCACGCGGTCGGCGGTGGCGTTCAGCGCACGGCCCTGTACCACCGGCATGCCGTCCTTCATGATCGAGCCATTACGGTTGTCGCCGAAGCCGCGCAGCATTACCGCGTCCTGGGTGCTGCCGAGGGTGTTGGACTGGGTGATGCCGCTGATATTGCCCAGCGCGTCATCCAGGTTGCGCGGTTGTTGATCGCGCAAGACCTGGGCGGGTACCACGTTGACGGTTTGCGGGGTTTCCAGCAGCAGGCCCTGGGAGCGCATCACCGAGCTGGTCGGCGGCGGCTGGTAGCTGGTGCTGTCCTGGCCAGGGCTGGCGGCGCTGATGGTGGTGGCGCCGAGATTGACCGCGCCATCGGCAGGCAGCGGTTCCAGCGCCAGGGTACGGGCGTCGATCTGGCGGAAGGTGAAGCCGGAGTTGCCCAGCAGGCGTTGCAGCGCCTGGGTCGCGCTCATCTGCCCGTTGAGCGCCGGGGCGTTGAGGCCGTAAGGCGCTTCATCGGTATAGATCACGCTGATCCCGGTGACCCGGCTGAAATCGCTCAGCGCCTGGGGCAGTGGTTTGGCCGCCAGAGCAAACGTGAACTGGGCGCTTTGCTGTTCCTGCGCCTGTGCCACGGCCAGGGGCAGCAACGCCAGCGCCGAGACTGAAAATACCGAGGCTCCCAGCCACTGTTTGAGCCTACCGCCCGCCGTCGATTTCATGCTGTGAGCACCCGTGTAAAAACGCTGTTAATGCGAATTGATCGCAGTTTCAAGCACTACACGGATGGGCGAGCGGTTTACCTCACCCTTGTTTGCAAATATTTTGTTATTGCGCCTGATGGGAACCTGTCAGTCAGCCTGATGAACCACTGGTCGCCAGGCACTCCTTGGCGCTCTTCTTCAATTTCTTGATCAAACGTTCCTGGCGTAGTGCTTCGCCTTTGCTCGCACATTGCTCGGTGTACACCAGCGCAACGGCGGGGCTGGAGAGGAAAAACCGCGCGCCCTTGCCGCTTTGATGGGTGGCGAAACGGCGCACCGGGTCATTGCTGATGCCGCAATACAGCGAGCCATTGGCGGCGCGCACCAGGTAGACGAACCAGGGTTTGGATTCAGGCGTGTTCACGACGGGATTCGGCACTGTACAGAAGCACCCAGCTTATCAACGACCGGCCTGGAATGCCTTCAAACCTTTGCGCGCCTGGGCGCGTACGGCGTTTTTCACCAAGGGCGTCCAGCCCAGTAACAGGCCCTTGGTGCCCAACGCCTGGCGCGACCAGCGCCACAGGTCGAAATGGTCGTGATGCTCGCAAATCCTGCCGTCACGAAACACGAAGCGCGCCTGAATATCGTTGACCACCGTATTGCCGGTCGCGCTGAACAGGTAGGTCGCCACCCAGTGCGCGCTGCCCGCGTTGCCCTCGCTGCGCACGTTGTCAAAGGTCAGGGAAAAATCCTTGGCCCGAGTGGTGAGCATGCGCCACATGTCGCCGGCGTCCTGCCCGCGCAGTTCGCCGAAGGCCGGATCGCTGAACACCACGTCCTGGGTATAACAGGCGGCCATGGCTTCGGCATCCAGGCGCTGAAAGGCGCTATAGAACTCAGTGATCAGGGCGTTATGGGCATCACTCATGGGCAGTTTTCGCAGGATGAACAGGGATGCCGAACGATAGTCCGCGTAACACGAGAATGCCATTGCTTTCTACGGCACCATTCCCGTATCGCGCGCATAAGCAAACAAATCGACATCCGTCGAAATACTCAAACGTTGCATGGCCGTGCTTTTCTGCTTGCTGATGGTGGAAATACTGCGGTTGACCTGTGCCGCAATCTGGCTGACTGTCATGCCGCTGGCCAACATTCGCACCACCTCGCGCTCCTTGTCGGACAACTTAGGCTGCCCGGACTGGTCGCCCACCCCCGACTCCACCAGCTGCAAGCGCAGGGATTCGCTGGTGAAGGTCTGGCCCGCACACACGGCCTTGATCGCCTGGGGCAACTCCTTGGCCGAAGCACTCTTGGCGACCACGCCGCGCACACCATGGGAAAAAGCTGCACGCAAGATGGCGATGCTGGCGAACATCGTCACCACAATCACCGGCACCTGCGGATACTGGCGGTGCAGCAGGCCCAACAAACCGTAGCCATCGGCCTGCTGGCCGCCTGGCATGGCGAAATCCGTGACCAGCACGTCGCACGGGGTTGTGCTCAACACGTCAAGCAACTGATCAGGACCGTCGGCCTCACCGACCACTGTGCATCTTCCATTCGCCTCGATCACGACCCTTTGCCCGATGCGAACAATAGGGTGATCGTCAGCAATAATTACTCGAAGCATAGGTACCCACGAATGATTGCAACTTGAATCAGCGCAAAATACCTCCGCCGGCAATCATCAACAACAGCTAACAAAGCGTCACTTGCAGCCACGCCCAATGTTCTGTACTAGCTAAATTTTTGCCTACAAAACAACAGGAAAACACCTACAGTCAAAACCAGCTCACTCGGAAACGAAAAGCCCTTGCAGGCGCGGATTCAGAGACGGGACAAGTATTCGAGATAAACGCACAAACGTGCCTGGAACAGCTCCAGTTGCACCGAGTGGGAAGCAACATCGCCGGACTGGACCTGCTCGATCAATTGCGTGGCAGTGGACTCAAGGTCGCTGCCGCCCAGAAATACCAGGCTACCCACCAGGCGATGCAGGCGTTCGGCAACCAGTGAGGCGTTGCGCGTTGAACAGGCTTGGCGCAAGACGCGATAGTCTTCCCAGGCTTCCACCAGCAGGCCTTCGAGCAGCTGATCGACGATCGCGTCGCTGCCAAACGTCGCGACAAGCGTGTCGCGGGTTGGCCAGCCAGGGGCTGGCGCAGTCTCCTGGCCGGCTTGCGGAGCATCACTGCCAGGCAGCCAGTGCATCAGCACGGCGTGCAATTGTTCCAGGGTCAGTGGCTTGAGCAGCCAGGCATCCATGCCCGCTTCGCGACAGCGCCGGGGGGTATCGTTTTGCAGATTGGCGGTCAAGGCAATGACCGGTACTCGCCTCAATCCGTGGTCGTGCTCATGCTGGCGAATGGCGCTGGCCATGCTGTAACCATCCATAAACGGCATCTGGCAATCGCAGATCACCAAATCAAAGGGCCGGCGGGTAAACGCCTTCAGCCCCATGAACCCATCGGCGGCCAACTCGTACCCCAGGCCCAGTTTCTGCAACATCCAGCCCAACAGCAGCCGGTAGGCTGAATGATCCTCCACCACCAGGATATTCATGTGCTGCCAATGAAGCGGGGGGACAACCGGCAGATCTGGTTTGCGGCTCGCTCCTGGGGTTGAACCTTGCGGCGGAACCATCACTCCCTCTCCATGGCTATTGATCCAGCGGCAACCTGTGACACTGATGCAATCGCCATGGGGGCCCTATGCAGGAATGATTGCCTAATCCTTTTGGGCGTTATCGACCAGAAACAGATAACCTTTTGAGTGATTGAAAGCCGATACAACAACTACGAAAAAGCCACTATCCACTGGCAGCGCACTGGAGTGGCGTGCCATGCAGGCACTGTCGAAAGTGTCTGCCTTCAGACTTTCTCGCTGGTGACGTTTACGTAGCGTGCACGACCGGCGCCAAGGCCCGCGATAATCGCGCCGAGTCCGATCACGGCGAAGATCCAACCGATCGCCGTCCAGCCACCGGTCCAGTCATGCACCAGACCGACCGCAAACGGGCCCATCGACGCGAGGGTGTAGCCAATGCCCTGGGCCATGCCTGACAGGTTGGCGGCGACATGGGAATCCCGGGAGCGCAGCACGATCAAGGTCAGCGCCAGGCTGAAGGTGCCGCCCTGCCCCAGGCCCAGCAGAATCGCCCAGCCCCACAGGCCATCGAGTGGCGCATACAGGCAACCGAACAGACCGCCGAGCGTCAGCAGCATCACCACCACGATTGCCAGGCGCTGGTCCTTGCCGCGTGTGGCCAGCCACGGCGCGGCCAGGGAACTGAACAACTGCAGGATGATCGAGCCCGACAGCGCCAGCCCGGCCTCGGTGGCGCTCAGGCCGCGACCGATCAGGATCGACGGCAACCAGCCGAACACGATGTAGGCCAGGGAGGATTGCAGGCCCATGTACACCGTGACCTGCCAGGCCAGCGGGTCGCGCAGCAAGCCCTTGACCCGGTAAGCCACCTGATGGGCGCTGTGTTTCTGGCCGACCTGAGGCAACCAGAACAGCGCCGCCACCAGGGCCGGGACCATCCAGAAGCCCAGGCCGATGGCCCAACTGCCCGCGAAATAATGGCTCAAGGGCACGGTCGCGCCAGCAGCCAGGGCCGCGCCCAGGCACAGGGCCATGGAGTAGACACCGGTCATGGCGCCGGCCTGCCTGGCGAAATCACGCTTGACGATGCCCGGCAGCAACACACCGATGATGCCGATGCTCGCACCGGCCAGCAGGCTACCGGCGAACAGCCCGAATTCCCCGAGAGAACTGCGCAGGATGATGCCGCCGGCGAGTGTCAGCAGAATCCCCAGGACCACGCGCTCGGCGCCAAAACGCCGGGCCAGGATCGGCGCCAGCGGCGCGAACAGCCCCAGGCACAGCACCGGCAAGGTGGTCAGCAAACCGGCCCTGGCCCCCGACAAACCCAGGCTGGCGGACACTTCGCTGAGCAGCGGCGACAGGCTCGACAACGCCGGGCGCAGGTTCAACGCCACCAGGACCAGGCCGAGCAGCAACAGCCACGGCCGGCTGACCACCGGCTCGTGCTGCTGGACCAGCTCGTCGTCGGCTTCGGCATCGATCAGCAGTTCTTCCAGTTCGGTTGCACGTTGCTTGTTTGGGGCTTCAAGGTTCATTGATCAACTGCCGGCAGAGGGATTTGGCGCGTTCCGGGTCTTGGTGTTCCACGGCGTCGAGCAGGGCGATATGCAGGTCGAACACGGCCTGGCGACGCGGCGAGGTGTTCAGGGTCTGGCGCAGTTGGGCGCCGACGATGCTTGAAAAATAAAGGTACAGCTCGCTTAGGGCTGGGTTGTGCGCCGCGTCCACCAAGCGTTGGTGGAACACCAGGTCGGCGCTGATGTAGGCCTCCAGTTCACCGTGATACAACGCGGCGCTGGCCTGGAGGGCTTGGCGTAGCGCGACGAGATCGTCATCGCTACGGCGCAACGCCGCGAGCCCGATGGCTTCCACTTCGAGGATCTGCCGCGTTTCCTGCGCCTGTTCCAGCGAGCAATGGGACAACGCACGCATCGCCCCCAGCGGGTCGGTCATCGAACGCAAATAGCTGCCATCGCCCTGGCGGATTTCGATCAAGCCGGAAAACGCCAATACACGCATGGCCTCTCGTACGGTGTTGCGGCTGATGCCGAGCTCGGCAGACAGCTCCGGTTCGGTGGGCAGGCGTTCGCCGATGGCCCATTTTCCTTCGGTTATGCGCCAGCGCAACTGCTCCAGGGCCTGGTCCACCAGGGAGCGTTTGATCAACGGGGCGATGTCTGTCATGAGCTTTACGCTTTCGTCCAATCATAGGATGAATTTTCCTACAGCCTATTCGGAGTTGCCTACAAAGGCAACGCACTAGGATTTTCAGGCAGGAAAAAGAACAGAATTTTCGATTGGTAAAATTACCCTCAGAGGGTAATTATTGGACTCAGGTGTCTTATGGAAAAGTACACACCTCATTACGATCTGGCGGTGATCAAGGCGGATGTCAGGCGGCTGGGAGAAAGAGCATTCACCCGTGCGGCCAAGGAAACAGGAAAGGGTCTCGACCTGGATATCAGCGAGATGCAGGCGATCGTTTACGAACTGAAAAACCGGATGTTGTACAAGTCGATGACCACCTATGCCGATCATCGGGTCTGGCAAGACGTCTACCACATCCATTCACATGGTCTGGAGATTTACATCAAGGTCACTTACTGCTCTGGCAGTAACCCACCGGTGATCTCCTTCAAAGGGATGAACCCATGAAAACCCAACAATGCTGTATTTGTGGTGCCCCCGACGCCATGACACGCTTTGAAGGCCGCAGCGAAACTCTGCGTATAAAAGGTATGGAGCGGCGCATTGATGATCTTTCGGGCTGGGAATGCCAAGTTTGCGAGGACGGCATGTACGACCCCGACAGTAGCGAACGCCATGCCAAGGCAGGTGATGACCTGCTCCACGCCGCCCGGCGACTGATGGGCGTCGAACTGAAGCGTATTCGCCGCAAGCTGCATCTCACGCAAAAAGAAACCGTGCAATGGCTGTCCGGCGGTGGGCACAACGCTTTTTCACGCTACGAACGCGGCGAAATAACACCGCCCAAACCACTGATGGTGTTGATGCGTCTACTGGATCGTTACCCGCACTTGCTCGCCGACGCCAAGGAACTGGCTGAGGGCGCAGACCTGCGCAACGCCTTTACCTACACCCTCAATAACGAAACGCCAGAAGCCCTCAAAGCCTCTTGATCCTCCAAACAATAAACCCGGCACCAAGGCCGGGTTTAGTGTTCAAGCATCATCCATTCATCAATGCAGAATCTGGCTCAAGAACAACTTGGTCCGATCATTCTGCGGGTTATCGAAGAAGTCGTTCGGCGCCGCCTGTTCTACGATCTCGCCCTTGTCCATGAAGATCACGCGATTGGCCACGGTGCGGGCAAAGCCCATTTCGTGGGTCACGCACAACATGGTCATGCCGTCTTCGGCCAAGCCGATCATGGTGTCGAGTACTTCCTTCACCATTTCCGGGTCGAGGGCCGAGGTCGGCTCATCGAACAGCATGATTTTCGGCTTCATGCACAGCGCGCGGGCAATCGCCACGCGCTGTTGCTGGCCGCCGGACAGTTGTCCCGGAAACTTGTGCGCCTGTTCCGGAATGCGCACGCGCTCAAGGTAGTGCATGGCGATTTCTTCGGCCTTGCGCTTGGGCATCTTGCGCACCCACATCGGCGCCAGCGTGCAGTTCTGCAGGATGGTCAGGTGCGGGAACAGGTTGAAGTGCTGGAACACCATGCCGACTTCACGGCGGATCGCCTCGATCTGCTTGAGGTCGTTGGTCAATTCCACGCCATCGACCACGATGCGGCCCTGCTGGTGTTCTTCCAGACGGTTGAGGCAGCGGATGGTGGTGGACTTGCCCGAACCCGACGGGCCGCACAGTACGATACGCTCGCCCTGCTTGACGTTGAGGTTGATGTCTTTCAACACATGGAACTGGCCGTACCATTTGTTGACGCCCTGCATCTGGATAATGCCTTCAGGGCTCACAGGCTGTTTGATCGCTTCGCTCATCACATCAACTCCTAACGCTTGTGGCCTGTGTCGAGCTTGTGTTCCAAATGAATGGAATAGCGCGACATACCAAAACAGAAAATCCAGAACACCAGGGCGGCGAACACATAGCCTTCAGTGGCCATGCCCAGCCATTTCGGGTCGGCGGCGGCTTGCTTGACGCTGTTGAGCAGGTCGAACAGGCCGATAATAATCACCAGGCTGGTGTCCTTGAACAACGCGATAAACGTGTTGACGATCCCCGGGATCACCATCTTCAAGGCTTGCGGCAGAATCACCAGGCCCATCGAACGCCAGTAGCCGAGGCCCATCGCTGCGGCCGCTTCGTACTGGCCCTTGGGAATCGCCTGCAAACCACCGCGCACCACTTCAGCCACATAGGCCGACTGGAACAGGATCACGCCGATCAATGCGCGCAGCAACTTGTCGATGCCCATGCCTTCGGGCAGGAACAACGGCAGCATCACCGAGGACATGAACAGCACGGTGATCAACGGCACGCCGCGCCAGAATTCGATGAAGGTCACGCAGACCACACGAATGGCCGGCATGTTCGAACGTCGTCCCAGCGCCAACATGATGCCCAGGGGCAAGGCGCCGGCGATGCCGACGGTGGCGATCACCAGGGTCAGCATCAGGCCGCCCCATTGGCTGGTCGCCACGTTGGTCAGGCCGAAGATCCCGCCATGCAGCAGAAAGAACGCGATGATCGGGTACAGCACCAGAAAGCTCAGGCCGTAGACCGCCTTGCGTTGAAAACGCGAGATGAACAACGGCGCCACGCCGACGATGGCCAGCCATACGGTGAGGTCCACGCGCCAGCGCAGGTCGCCGGGGTAGTAGCCGTACATGAACTGCCCGAAGCGCTGTTGGATGAACACCCAGCAGGCGCCCTCCTTGGTGCAATCGGCGCGCGTGGTGCCGACCCAGTTGGCGTCGATGATCGCCCAGCTCAGAATCGGCGGCACCACCAGGTAGATCAGGTAGAACGCCAACAAGGTCAGCAGGGTATTGAGCCAACTGGAAAACAGGTTGGCGCGCATCCATGCCATCGGCCCGAAGACTTTGCTCGGCGGCGGCATATCAGGTTTGAACGTATGCGAACTCATGCAGGTTTCCTCACCGCTCGATCAGCGCAATGCGCTTGTTGTACCAGTTCATCAGCAGGGAAATGCTGATGCTGATCGCCAGGTACACGCTCATGGTGATGGCAATGACTTCGATGGCCTGGCCAGTCTGGTTGAGCACCGTGCCGGCAAACAGCGAAACCATTTCCGGGTAACCGATACCGGCGGCCAGCGACGAGTTTTTCGCCAGGTTCAGGTATTGGCTGGTCAACGGCGGAATGATCACCCGCAACGCTTGCGGGATGATGACCTTGCGCAACGTCGGCCCGGGGCGCAGGCCCAGGGAACGCGCCGCTTCGGTCTGGCCGTGACTGACGGACTTGATGCCCGAGCGCACGATCTCCGCGATAAACGCCGCGGTATAAACCGTCAGCGCCAGGGTCAGTGCCAACAGTTCGGGAATCAACACCCAGCCGCCGACAAAGTTGAAGCCTGAAAGCTTCGGCATTTCCCAGTGCAGCGGCGCGCCGAAGATCAATGCGCACAACGCCGGGATCACAATGAACAGCGCCAGGCCCACCCAGAATTTATGGAAAGGTACGCCGGTCGCTTCAAAGCGCTTGTTGGCCCAGCGCGCCATCAGCACGATTGCCGCAATCGCCACCACGACGCTGACCACAAACGGCCAGAAACCGTCAGCGGCAAGCGCTGCCGGCATATTCAGGCCACGACTGCTGACAAAAAAAGTATCGCCGAAGTTATGGCTGTTACGCGGCCCCGGCATGGTCAGGAACACCGCGAAGTACCAGAACAGGATCTGCAGCAGCGGCGGAATGTTGCGGAACACTTCCACATACACCGTCGCCAGCTTGTTGATCATCCAGTTCGGCGACAGCCGCGCCACGCCAATGACGAACCCGAGCAGGGTCGCCAGGATCACGCCGATAAAGGTCACCAGCAGGGTGTTGAGCAAACCGATCACAAACACCCGGGCATAGCTGTCCGACTCGGTGTAATCAATCAAATGCTGCGCGATGCCAAAGCCGGCACTGCGCTCAAGAAAGTCGAACCCCGAGGTAATGCCTCGGTGCTGCAGGTTGGTCTGGGTGTTATTGAAGAGGTACCAGCCCAGCGAGACCACCGCCACTATCGTGATGATCTGGAAGAGCCACGCACGCACTTTGGGATCGCTGAAGCTGAGCTTCTGCTTGGGTGCGCCGATTTGATTTTGCATGAAGTGCCCCGGAAAGAATGGAACAGAACATCACCCGGCGGTTGGCCCACCGGGTGACAGAACCATCAGCGATCAGCGCACAGGAGGTGCGTATTGAATGCCGCCGGCGTTCCACAGGGCGTTCAGGCCACGGTCGATTTCCAGCGGGGTGCTCTTGCCCAGGTTGCGCTCGAACACTTCGCCGTAGTTACCGACTTGCTTGACGATCTGTACGACCCAGTCTTTCTTCACTTTCAGGTCTTTGCCGTATTCGCCGTCAGCACCGAGCAGACGCGCGACGTCCGGATTCTTGGTGGACTTGGCTTCAGCTTCGACGTTTTTCGACGTGATGCCGGCTTCTTCAGCGTTGAGCATGGCGTAGCCAACCCAGCGCACGATGGCCAGCCACTCGTCGTCGCCATTACGCACGACCGGGCCCAGCGGTTCCTTGGAAATGGTTTCCGGCAGAACCACGTAGTCCTTCGGCGCGGCCAGCTTGCTGCGCTGGGCGAACAGTTGGGACTTGTCGGAGGTCAGTACGTCGCAACGCCCGGATTCCAGCGACTTGGCGCTTTCATCGGAGGTGTCGAAGGTGATCGGGGTGTATTTGAGGTTGTTGCCACGGAAGTAGTCGGAAACGTTCAGCTCGGTGGTAGTACCGGCCTGGATGCAAATGGTTGCACCGTCCAGTTCCTTGGCGCTTTTCACGCCCAGCTTGTTGTTAACCAGGAAGCCGATGCCGTCGTAGTAGGTGATGAAGCCCGGGAATTTCAGGCCCATGCCCGCATCGCGGGAGCTGGTCATGGTGGTGTTGCGCGACAGGATGTCGACTTCGCCCGATTGAAGCGCGGTGAAACGCTCCTTGGCGTTCAACTGGCTGAACTTGACCTTGGTTGCGTCACCGAAAACGGCGGCGGCCACGGCGCGGCACACGTCAGCGTCGATCCCGAGGATCTTGCCGCTGGCATCCGGCACCGAGAAACCCGGCAGGCCGTCACTCACGCCACACTGCACGAAGCCTTTCTTCTGCACGGCATCCAGGGTGGCGCCAGCTTGGGCAAAACCACTGACACCCAATACAGCGGCCGCGGTCACGATGGCCAGGGTGGATTTCAATACCTTCATTCAAACCTCCAGTTGCTCTTGTTGTGTCGGAGCTCCAACCTCAGCGCACCCTTATGAGGCGATATCGACCCGTGTTGGCTTTTTTTGGGGTCGAGCAGCATGAGATTTTTGCGGTAATTCCAGTTGCTTTCCCACAAGCGGCAGTCACTGATAGTGTTACCGCCCTAGGAGAGTTCTGACATCGACCTACACATAGCAAGGCCCGTACCAGAGTGCTGGCTGAGCCACTGATGACGATGTTCAATGGCAAAAGATTCAACCTTGCGACATTCTCTTAACAGATCAACCTGTTGCGCACCGTTCCGACGCACCCAATCGGAGCGCCCGCACATATATGGAGCAGACATGACCGAACCCTTGATTCTTCAGCCCACCAAGCCCGCAGATGCCTGTGTTATCTGGCTGCATGGCCTGGGCGCCGATCGCTACGACTTCCTGCCGGTGGCCGAAATGCTGCAGCAAACTTTACTGACCACCCGCTTCGTTTTGCCCCAGGCGCCCACCCGTGCGGTGACGATCAACGGTGGCTACGAGATGCCGAGCTGGTACGACATCAGGGCCATGAGCCCAGCCCGTTCCATCAGCCTGGAAGAACTGGAAGCGTCGACCACAATGGTCACGGATTTGATCGAGGCGCAGAAGAGAACCGGGATAGACGCTTCGCGGGTTTTCCTGGCGGGCTTTTCCCAGGGTGGCGCAGTGGTTTTCCACACTGCGTTTAAACAATGGCAGGGCCCGCTGGGTGGCGTGATCGCCCTCTCCACTTATGCACCGACCTTCGACGATGAGCTGGAATTATCCGCCAGCCAGCAACGCATCCCTGTCCTGTGCCTGCATGGCCAGTATGACGAGGTGGTGCAAAACGCCATGGGCCGCAGCGCCTACGAGCATTTAAAGCACCGTAGTGTCACCGTGACATGGCAGGAATACCCAATGGGCCACGAAGTGTTACCCGAAGAGATACGCGATATCGGCACCTGGCTGACCGAGCGCCTGCGCTGAAACCCGCGTTGATGTAGTTGTATGACAGACGCACTACGCCGCGCCCGATTCTTGCATTACACTGGCCGGCGTACATTCCTTAACCAATTAATGAGATGACCGTGCTCAAAGCACTCAAGAAGATGTTCGGCAAAAGCGAGGCTGAGCCGCTCGCGCCTGTTCCCAGTGCTCCCGCTCCCAAGCCCGGCAACCGCAATGACGGCAGGCAGCCCGAGCGGATCGCACCTGCCGCCGCACCGAAAACAGCCTCGGTGACGCCGCCCGAACAGGCCGAGCCCGCAGAGACCCTCGCCGCGCCTGTCGCCAAACCACGCCGCGAACGCGCGCCCAAGCCGCCCGTGACGCCGTGGAAACTCGAAGACTTCGTCGTCGAGCCCCAGGAAGGCAAAACCCGCTTCCATGACTTCAACCTGGCCCCGGAACTGATGCACGCCATCCAGGACCTGGGCTTCCCGTACTGCACGCCGATCCAGGCGCAGGTGCTGGGCTTCACCCTCGCCGGCAAAGACGCTATCGGCCGTGCCCAGACCGGCACCGGCAAGACCGCCGCGTTCCTGATCTCGATCATCACCCAGCTGCTGCAGACGCCGCCGCCGAAAGAGCGCTACATGGGCGAGCCGCGCGCACTGATCATCGCCCCTACCCGGGAGCTGGTGGTGCAGATCGCCAAAGACGCTGCCGACTTGACCAAGTACACCGGCCTCAACGTGATGACGTTCGTCGGCGGCATGGACTTCGACAAACAGCTCAAGCACCTCGAGGCCCGTCATTGCGACATCCTCGTCGCGACCCCAGGCCGCCTGCTCGACTTCAACCAGCGCGGCGACGTGCACCTGGACATGGTCGAAGTGATGGTGCTGGACGAAGCCGACCGCATGCTCGACATGGGCTTCATCCCACAGGTGCGTCAGATCATTCGCCAGACCCCGCCAAAGGCCGAGCGCCAGACCCTGCTGTTCTCCGCGACCTTCACCGAAGACGTGATGAACCTCGCCAAGCAGTGGACCACCGACCCGTCCATCGTCGAGATCGAAGCACTCAACGTCGCCAGCGAAAACGTCGAGCAACACATCTACGCCGTCGCTGGTGCCGACAAGTACAAGCTGCTCTACAACCTGATCAACGACAACGGTTGGGAGCGGGTGATGGTATTTGCCAACCGCAAGGACGAAGTGCGCCGCATCGAAGAGCGCCTGGTGCGTGATGGCGTCAACGCCGCGCAACTGTCGGGCGACGTGCCGCAGCACAAGCGCATCAAGACCCTGGAAGGTTTCCGCGAAGGCAAGATCCGCGTGCTGGTGGCCACCGATGTGGCGGGCCGCGGGATTCACATCGATGGCATCAGCCACGTGATCAACTTCACCCTGCCGGAAATGCCGGACGACTATGTGCACCGCATTGGCCGCACCGGCCGTGCGGGTGCGGCGGGCGTTTCGATCAGCTTTGCCGGGGAAGATGACTCGTATCAGCTGCCGTCGATCGAGACGCTGCTGGGGCGCAAGATCAGTTGCGAGACGCCACCGACGCATCTGTTGCGGGCTGTGGAACGTAAGCACCCGTAAGGAACATGCCCCTGTGGAGCGAACTCGCTCCACAGGGGCGCCACGCCGACAAAGGCTGGCATTACCGCCGATACAACTCCCCCATGATGGGCTGGCGAACGCGCGATGCCTCGTCTCTGAATTCCTGGTAGTAGCTGGCAGTGCTGGTCAGCATGTCCAGCAAGCGACTGCTTGTTGCTTGCATCTGGGGCTGGGCCGACTCAGAGGCGCCCGATTCGGCAGAGTCAGGAGCGGACTCTGCCGATGTTGCTTTGATTCTGGCCTCTACCGCCCGGTAAAAGTTGACGAGTCTCAATATGAAACGAAAGCCACCGAAAAACTGGCTGCGGATGGTAATACCCTGTTTATCGGTAAACCTATAGGTCAGGCCTACCATGCGCTTGCCAGCCGCTAGCAGACCGCTCCCCAGCGGGGCTTTAAAAAAGGCGGTGCTCCCGGCAACGCCCTTGGCTGCTGCGGTTTTCAAGGCGTTGCTGTAGGCCATAGTTGCCGATGTATAAGCCCCCCCGAAGCTGACTACCCATGACGCGATAGAAAACGCGAAAGATGCCCATCCCAGGTTTTGGATGTGGTTCGAACGATCCCAACCCATTTTTTTGTCAACCTCGGCAATACTCAATGCCGCAGTACTCAGCGTTCCAGCGATAACGCCCAACGTCGCAGTAGTGAACAGCGCTGCCTTGGAGGCAACTGCAATCCCCGTAACCGTCACCCCCACTGTCCAGCCCGCATAAGCCGCCACCGCTCCGAAAAATGCAGGCGTCGCAAACCCCACCGTCACGATTGAAAGCGCCAGCCCCAATCCGGTCAACGTCCACTTCAACCAAGTTGGCCACAACCCGCTGGGGTCCATCAGGTTAATCGGGTTACCGGCACAATAGGCGTAGCTGTTGATCCCTCCCTCATCAAACGGACTCAACGGATCGGGCTGCAAGAACATCATCAAGTCTGGATCGTAGGCACGCTGACCGTTGCCCAGGAAATACAGGTTGATCGCCGCATCCAGCCGCTGGCCGTTGAATGCAGGCAGTTGCACATCGGCCATGGTGCGGGGTGTACCGTCATCCAGAGGGATCTGCGTATCGCCATAAGGCGTGTAGTGGCGACCCACAGGTGCCTGGCCCGGGGACGAAATCCCGCGGACGCTGCCGGCGGCATCGTTCATATGCAGTTGCGGGCCTTCCACCCCGCCAGTGCGCGCCATCACCTGGTCCGTACCGTCGAAGTAGCGGATCTTCCTGCTGCCTTCAACCAGGGTATCGAGGCGGTCCCCGGCGTATGCCAGCATCACGGGCGGTTCATTGCCGCGAGACGCGACGACCTGCCGGGCTTCGGCGTCGTACTGATAGCTGTAATTGAAGGCATTGGCCTGCACAGCGGTCAGTTGCTCGAAACCATCATAGGTATAGGCCTGGCCGGCGGGACTCGCCTGCAAGTTGCCGGCGGCATCATAGGTTGCTGTGAAATTCTGTACCGGGAGCGTGTGGGTCAGCCGGGTCAGTTGGGTGGGGTCGGCGCCGGTGAAAAAACGCTCGCACGTATCTTGGGTGCCATCGGCAAAAGTGGTCACTACCCGTGTGATGTTATTAAGGTTATCGAAGCTGAAGTCTTGCCCGGTGATGGCACGCCCCAGTCGATCCTTCGGATGTTCAAGGCCTTCACAGCGGTAGGTCTTAAGCCGCAGGTAGGCATCGTAGGTGAAGGTCTCGCCGATCACCACCTGTGAACTCGCATTCCGAAGGAACCGGGTCGCCAACATACTGTTGGTGTGATAGGTGCTGCTCATCACCCGCAACAGCGCGCCGTTTTGCTCAAAGCGGCGCTCGGCTTCCCGCCCCAGCGAATCGTAGGACACATTGGTAACGACTCGCGTACTGTCATAGGCGGTGATCAGGCTCTCGGGCCGGCCCAACGTATCGTAGGACTGTTCAATGACCATGGACCCGGTGGTCATTCGGGAGAATCGTCCGTGGGTATCGTACTCAAGTAGGCTGCTCTGGCCATCGGCCGCCGTTTGATGAAGCGGGCGCCCTGCCGGGGAATAGTCGTACTGCGCGGTCAAGGTGGTGCCGCTGGCGGTTTGGACGTCCCTTTCGGGATGGCCGTTGGCATCCAGAAAGACCTCATGGATCAGGCCATTGGTCTGCGAACGGGTCAACGCGCCGCTAATCGGGTCATGCCGATAGGTGCTCACGGGGAGCCCTGTCATCTCAATCTGACTCGCTACATCCAACTCCTTGTCATAGGTCAGGCTCTGACGAACTCCACGGGGGGTCACCATGGCGATCGGCTCGATCCACCCCGCCTCATACTCCCAGGTCGTAGCCTGCCCCGTCCCTCGCGCCTGGCTGGCCATTCGGCCCAGGCTGTCGTAAGTTCGCGTCCCCAGCCGCTTACCATCGACCGTAATCGCAGTGGCCAGTTCAGCGCTGGTACCTGGGGCATAGTCCGTTTTGCGCAGCCGCTGCGGGGTACCATCTACCGGTTTTTGAAGAACCGTCTGCAGTCGGCCAAACGTATCGTAGGCAAATTCAGTACTGTTTTTGTTGACGTCCAGTACCGACAGGCATCGGCCCAGGCCATCGTAGGTGCGCGACTCCACTTCGACTTTATTATTATTGGCGTCCAGTCGTTCCACCTTTATCGGCTGGTTATGCGCGTTGAAATAGCTCACCAGCCGCTCACCGCCTGCAACGCCTTCCTCTGTTTGATTCAGCAACGGGTCGTACTCATTGATCTCGACGCGGCCATTGGAACGAGCCACGCGGCTGGCATTGCCCCAACGGTTGTAGGAATGGGTGCTCCTCAGTGAAATCTGTCGGTCAGCCAGGTAATCGAAGTTGACCGTCTCCACGGTTTGCCCAAGCGCGTCATACCGCCACGTTGCGGTGGCACGCTCCTGGTCCTGGTTCGCGCCAATCAGTTGAGCCTCGGATACCTGACGACCAGCGCCGTCGAAGTAGGTAATGGCCTTGTTACCTTGTGCATCCGTGGTGATCAGATGGGCACGTTTATCCTGCGTTGCAAAATGGTAGGCATAACGTCGACTCGCTTGCTGTGGTTTTCCGGGGGAAACCGTTTCTTCGATCAGCCGGCCGCTGACATCAAACGCCAGGGCCAGGGTGCTGCCACCGTCTCGCACCATCGACAGCAGGCGTCGATTGACCAGCGACAGCGTGCGCACCGCCTCAAGCCACTGCCCCTCGCGCCCCGTCAGGCGTCGGGTTTCCACAAGGTTGTCACCTGTAATGGTGTAACTGAAATCACTGACCAATACCTGCCCCTCGACCGTACTGGTGCTGCTCTTCAGCCGGCCAGCCAACTCGCCGGGTGTTTCGTAGTAGCTTTGCTGCACCGTGAGCCCGCCGACCTGGCTGCTCGACTGCTGCAGAACAAAGTAACTGCTGCCCGTCTGCGGCACGCGGGTATGGGTGTACTCCGTGAGCACGGGTGCAGGCGTGCCTCCCACAGGTATGAGGCGCTCTTGCTTGAGGTAGCGCGGGAATAAATTATGGGGGTCAGCCGGGCACTTGCCGCTCTCGCCGGCAATCGGGTAGTAAGTGTATTCGGTGCGAATCCCGGAGGTTTCGGTGCGGCTCAGTTCGTTGCCGTAGTCGTCTGTCTCGATCTGCTGGATTTCTTCACGCGCCGTGCCGCCGGCCACGAGTTCATAGCGCTTGGTGATGGTTTTCGGCAGTTGGAGGTTGGGGGTTGGGCGGGGAACAGGCCGGGAACCACGTTATAGGCGATGGTAGTCTTGGCCCGCGTACCTTCACGCAGTACTGATTCTTCGGTCAGCAGGTGGAACTTGTTGTAGGTGGTACGGGTAACAGTCAGCACGGCATTGTCATTTGCCGAGTCGATGGCTTGCTCCTCAGTCCAATAGTCATAAGCGCCGCCAATCAGGTACAGATTGTCCTCCCCTTCATTAAAACCACCGGAATAGGGGAACCCGGTAAAGTTTGTGCCAGAACTATAACTATAAGTCCGGATCATGGGAGGTTGATTGGCACCTGGGGTTTGCGCCCAACTGGACACCCTAGGGATGAACTGGTTATTGCCATATTGATGGCCGTTCTCGGTGTAGCTGATCCGTTCATCCCCGCCCATAGGCAGTTGCATCCGCTCGATTGCCACCAGGCCGTTACGAAACGGTGTCCTGTAGGTAAATTGATAGGCCGCGACCCCAGGCGGGCCACTACGGTCATAAGGTGCGGTAACACCTGTGAGACGACCATTGGTCTGAGTAAACCGCATGCGCGCATAACGACCGCCCTCCACCCGTGCATCAGCCGTTTGCAGGGCTCCACTCGCATAAGTCAGCACCAGCAACTCTTCCTGCTTGTGATTGAGAACCCGCTCAAGAGCGCCGCCCGCAGCGTAGCGAAAAGTGAACACTTCACCATTTTCAAATCGTATGGAAGTGATCCGATAAGGGAGCGTGCTGCTGGTACGCTGCAAAACTTCGACAGTGCCATCCCGATAAATCACATGCAGCGTGGTTTCATCTGTGCGTCTTACTACCAAATCTTTAAGTTTTCGATCTTTGAACACCATCGCCCCGCCAACTGAAGGCATGCCTTGTGTCTTGAACTGCTCGCCGTTGAGCAAGGTAAGCTGGGCGTTGGTGAGATCAAACTGCGTATTACTCAGCCGCCAACCCAATCCGTAAGGCGCACTTTCAGAACTGAGCATGGAGAATGACAAAACAATGCTGCGACTGGCTTCAAGAGGCCCTTGAGGGGAGAACTGCGCCAAACGGATCTGGCATCCATATTGACCTGTACGCGGATCGACTGAACCGCTTAAATACGAGGAAAAATTAAATGCATTGGAATAGACATTCATGTCAAGCTCCTGCGCTCAAGAAAAATCACGGCAATTTAATCAGTTCTCATAATCCAACAACTCAATATTATTTCCACGCCGTTGCATCGTATATGCATGCATGCAACCATAATTATCCAGCAGACGCCAAGGTGTTCTGGCGTCTCCCTCAGGCATGCCTTTCTTACCGGAAACCCACATCGCACGCATAATCGTATTTACTCGATTAAATGGCACACTGTGAGTGGGATCTGGCAATGTTCTGTGAATATCATAAATCTTAGGATTTGCTCCAGGGATATCGTGCCCTATGACGACGCCAACCTTTCTATAATGCTTGTCAGCCCTATGAACGAAGGTTGTCTGAAAGTATCTTCCCTCATCAAAGAGCCACATAGGTGAGTCCAGCCCCATTTGGGAGACAAACTTCAATCCCGGCGGCGGCAGCCAATACCAAACATCAATATCGGTATCCGTACTAAACTCCCAATAAGCATGATCTACAGTACGTACAAGATCAGCAACCCTTACTCGAAAAGGTTGCCGAGGTGAAATATGCACCCAACTATCGAAATTGATTTCAGCAT
Source organism: Pseudomonas sp. R4-39-08 (assembly GCF_003852275.1). Taxonomy (NCBI): domain Bacteria; kingdom Pseudomonadati; phylum Pseudomonadota; class Gammaproteobacteria; order Pseudomonadales; family Pseudomonadaceae; genus Pseudomonas; species Pseudomonas sp. R4-39-08. Next base: position 1,104,415 of record NZ_CP027733.1, on the reverse strand, counting down.
CAGAAAAATTTGTAGTATAAACCTTGCCACCTATAACGATCCTGGCCATAAACCTTCTGGCCTCAATTGAGGCGCCCGTCTCTAAACGCATAAAACGATCAATTGTCTCTATAGCATTCGGCAACCCCATTTTTTGCTGCGTAATTTGCTCCTCTACCTCATCCCCTTCTCCGCCTTCTACACTTCGATTCCACAGTCCTATCTCATATATATTTCGAGCTGTATCGCACGCCCACCCGGCAGGTAAAGGCTGATTCGCATTAGCCGAATAAAGCGTGATCGTAGCACTGTCTCTCTCGTCCGCCCGTGGCCGTACCTCTTCCCATAGTCCATCAACTCCTTCCTGCTCCACACTGAGTTCAATAGAAACTTTGCATTGGTGGCGGCTATTGGCATATAGCGCATCAGTTGAGTCTTGGCCATTGGTAGTGGTAATTCGCAAGTGTTTAGGCCGTCTTCTTAATTGAACGGGTGCTACATTCATGCGATTACCATCTTCATGCGGTACAATTTTGAATACATGAAGTGTTCCGAAGTTATCCCGCAGCAACCATTTACTCTGCGAATCAGTCTGCGGAAGATCCGGTATCGATGTGTGAAGTCTCACGGCACACATAATGCGATTCCACTTCCGTATAAAAGTCGGATCCTCACCCGGACTTAATGCTGGAAGATTTTGGTGAACCATACTCAAACGCAAATCAACGCTCGCTACCCCCTTGAAAACGCCTCCCTTATAAGCATTCGAAAAACCATAAGATGTCTGAAAAACCGTACCTTCATTCGGCACATACAATGGTTCGGCCAATCCATAATTATCAACAAAACGCAAACCATTCACACCATCCCAGTAATACATATCCACATCGACACCAACACTATCAAAAGCAAAATAGTCAGTAATTAAATCAAGTTCTGTAGAGAGCAATACGGGCGGCGCGACGGGAGCAATAAACACCGATGACTGAAAGTCAGTCGGGTATTCGGAATAGCTACGGGTGACGCCTTCGCCATCCAACATAATGGTTGCCATTAACTGTATAGGTTCAAGTGATGAAGTCTCCTCGACGCGCACATATCGGCGGATAATTTCTATACGCGGATCAACAATAACACTATTTGGCCCAGGCCCGCCTGGTGCTTCCCCCGTGCGATTCCAAAGCCGTGAATCGTATTCATTTTTCTCGGGATCAAAGGCCCACCCGACCGCTTGACCTTGATCAACCGACATTAATACAGGTACGATTTTTATACTGGCGCGCTCGCTATCAGTTAACGCAACATTGTTCCATGAACCCAGCCTCCCTATAACCTCTTTTAAAACTTCAATAATAATTTCAACCTGATGATGCCCATTGGCATACAGCGCATCCGTATAGTCGGTACCGTCAGCAAATCTGACTTTAAAATGTGAAAGTCTCATATTATTTGACTGTCTGATCATTTTACTCTCCAAAACTCATTGTCAGCCGACGCACAGAGACTGGTCAAAATCAATTCGATTGAGAAACATCACACACTTAAATGCGGGGTGTTTAAGGAGATTAGAGATCAATAAAAAAACAAAGGTAACTGTCAGAATTGACAGTCAGATAGATCAAATCGAAATAGTTTAATAAGGCGTCATAATCGTAAACACCAGCGATGGCTACTTATTTATGCAAGCGCCACCGATCGATGAACAGTCAAGCTTTCCAACGATCCGCCGCCATATGATCACTGTCCCGCCCTTCCACCCAGCGCGGCCCTTCACTGGTGTTTTCCTTTTTCCAGAACGGCGCGCGGGTCTTCAGGTAGTCCATCACAAACGCACAGGCATCAAACGCCGCCTGGCGGTGGGCGCTGGCGGCTGCGACGAACACGATGGGTTCGCCGGGCTCCAGGGCACCGATGCGGTGCAGCACCTCCAATTTGAGCAGCGGCCAGCGTTGCTCGGCCTCGACGGCGATCTTGGCCAAGGCCTTTTCGGTCATGCCGGGATAATGTTCCAGGAACATCCCAGCCACTTCGCGGCCATCATTGAAATCGCGCACATAGCCGACAAAGCTCACCACCGCGCCCACGCCCACATTGGCCGCATGCATCGCGTTGACTTCGGCGCCGGGATCAAAGGCTTCGACCTGCACACGAATGGCCATGTTCAGCCTCCGGTCACGGGTGGGAAAAAGGCGACTTCATCACCGGCCTGCAACGGCTCGTCGAGGGAGCACAGCTCCTGATTGCGAGCACACATCAGGCTGGTTTCGTTGAGCACTTTAAAGTCCGGCTCAACCGCCAACGCTTGGCGCACGGCGTCGACCGTCGCGAAGTCGCCTTCCATCTCCAGCGAATCCAGGCCGATCGCTTCGCTGTAACGCGCAAAAAACAATACGTTGATGCTCATGCCTGGTCCGCCTTGAAATGCCCGCTCTTACCGCCAACCTTTTCCAGCAGGCGAATGCTTTCGATGGTCATTCCCCGGTCCACGGCCTTGCACATATCGTAGATCGTCAGCGCTGCGACGCTGGCGGCGGTCAGGGCCTCCATCTCCACGCCGGTCTGGCCGGAGAGTTTGCAGCGCGCCAGGATATGCACCGAGTCTGCGCCGTCGGCGCTCAGTTCGACCTTGACGCCCGTCAACATCAACGGGTGGCACAGAGGGATCAGGTCGCTGGTTTTTTTCGCCGCCTGGATACCGGCAATGCGGGCCACGGCAAATACGTCGCCCTTGGGATGAGCGCCGTCGACAATCATTTTCAGGGTCTCGGGCAACATGCGCACGCGCGCTTCGGCCACCGCTTCACGGAACGTCACGGACTTGTCGGTGACGTCGACCATGTGGGCGCGACCTTGGGAATCTAGATGAGTCAGCACAGGGATACTCCTGATCAGGAGCACCGATTGTAAACCTTGTAGGAGCGAGCTTGCTCGCGAAAAACCACAGAACAACGCGGGGCAGCAGATGCCCCGCGTTATCGTTAACGTTCTTCGCGAGCAAGCTCGCTCCTACAGGAATGGTTACAGATGCGACTCGGCGTATTCGGCCAGGATCGAACGTGGCACCCCTTGCAGCGCGATGTGCACGCCGTTCGGGAAGTCTTTGAAGCGTTCCGTCAGGTAGGTCAGCCCGGAGCTGGTCGCGGACAGGTAAGGGGTGTCGATCTGTGCCAGGTTGCCCAGGCACACCACTTTTGAACCGGCGCCGGCACGGGTGATGATGGTTTTCATCTGGTGCGGGGTGAGGTTCTGGCACTCATCGATCAGGATCAGGCTTTGCTGGAAGCTGCGGCCTCGGATGTAGTTGAGGGATTTGAACTGCAACGGCACTTTGCTGAGGATGTAGTCGACGCTGCCATGGGTGTTTTCGTCATCCATGTGCAAGGCTTCGAGGTTGTCGGTGATCGCCCCCAGCCACGGCTCCATTTTTTCCGCTTCGGTGCCGGGCAGGAAACCGATTTCCTGGTCCAGACCCTGCACGCTACGGGTGGCGATGATGCGGCGATAGCGCTTGGTCACCATGGTCTGTTCGATAGCAGCGGCCAGGGCCAGGATGGTTTTGCCGGAGCCGGCGGCGCCGGTCAGGTTGACCAGGTGGATGTCCGGGTCGAGCAGCGCGTACAGCGCCAGGCTCTGGTAGATATCGCGCGGTTTCAGGCCCCAGGCTTCCTGGTGCAACAGGGGTTCCTGATGCAGGTCGAGGATCAGCAGCTTGTCGACCTGGATCTCTTTGATCCAGCCCACGAAGCCCTGCTCGTCGACGATGAATTCATTGATATGCACGGCCGGCAGGTTGTCGATCAACTGCACCTGGTGCCAGGTGCGGCCATGGTCCTGGCGGGTCTCGACTTTGCTGACGCGGTCCCAGAACGAGCCGGACATCATGTGATAACCGCGCGACAACATCGACACGTCGTCAACCAGTTGGTCGGTGCTGTAGTCCTCGGCCGCGATCCCACACGCTCGGGCCTTGAGGCGCATATTGATGTCTTTGGTCACCAGCACCACGCGCAGGTCCTTGTCGCGCGCGTGCAGGTCGATCAATTGGTTGATGATCTTATTGTCGTTGAGGTTTTCCGGCAGCAGGCTGTTGGGCTCGTTGCGCTTGCTCATCAGGATCGACAGCAAACCCTTGGGCCCGCTTTTGCCGCGCTGGATCGGCACGCCGACTTCAACGTCCTCGGGCGAGGCTTCACCCAGAGTCTTGTCGATCAGGCGGATGGCCTGGCGGCATTCGGCGGCAACGCTGTGATGGCCGCTTTTGAGTTTGTCGAGTTCCTCCAGCACGATCATCGGGATGGCGACATGGTGTTCTTCAAAGTTAAGCAGTGCGTTTGGATCGTGAATCAGTACGTTGGTATCAAGCACATAAAGGATTGGCTGGTCGGAAGAAGGGGTGCGTCCATGATCATCCATACTCGGTCACCTTTGTGGGAGCCAGTCGACGCAATACCTGGGCGGTGCTGCGCCTCGATTCGACCACCGACCGCAGCTTGAGTGACATCAAGTGCGGTGCCCACATGAGGAGTCTTGGAAGACGCCACCTGTGTTGCAGGGTTCGGCGATCTGACTTCGTAATACCGCAAAACCCATGACAGGAAAAAGCACTTTGACGCTTTTTTGAAGTTTATTTTTCAGGATGACGAATAGCACTAGCCGAGTGCCAGGCAGGCCGTTAAAGTCGGAAGTCCGCCTGCTGCGAAATGTCGCAGCAAATCACCCCGAAAATGCCTCTCGCCCAACAGGGCCGGGCATTTTCAGCGAAACGCCTCGCGGCACTCCTGCCAACCCAAGCCACTTTGCGCCGTTGCCTGCAACAGCAGCGGCAATGCCACCCGCGCCTTGTCCTGGGTGTCGTGAAACACAATCACCCCTTTGCGCCACAGCAGCATCAGCGTCAGCACCCGTTGCGCCGATTCCTCGGCCTTGAGCTTGCCCGGATCGTCCTGGGAGTCGATGTCCCATAACGCCACCTGCAGACCTTGCGCCTGAAAGAACCCCTGGCTGTCCGCACGGCGCTGCCCGTAAGGCGGCCGGAATAGCGGCACATAATTTTCCGGCAGCAGGTTCTGCACCAAGGATGCGCTGCGGATGATCGAGTCTTGCCAGTCGACCCAATGGCTGTGGGAACGATATTGCCAGCCCTGGCTGCCCACGCACTGGCCTTGGTACAGCGCCTGCACATCGGCGGCCGAGCTGCGTTCCACACGGGTTTGCAGGCTGCTGCCGAGGGCGAAGAACGTAGCGTTCATCTTTTGCTGGCGCAGGTAGTCGGCGAGCCAGTCGGTATTACCGCTGACCGGCGCCGGGCCGCCGTCGAAGGTCAGCAGGAACATCCGGTCATTGAGTTCATCACCATTGCGTTCATGATCACCGAAGCGCGCGACTTCGCTGCTGATCTGCGGCAGCAGCGCGGCCTTGCGCAGCAGTTCGTCCAGATAGCGCCCATGGAACTGCCGGCTGGGGGCGGCCCAGCCTATATAGAAAGAGTTGTCACTGACTTCGAATTTGCCGGCCTGCTCGCGCAGGTCGTCGATGTTTTCCACCAGGTAGCAGAACGAGGCGTCTTGCTCACAGCTCTGCTGGGCAGACGTATAGTTCTCCAGCAAACGCTGCCAAAGCTGGCGGCGCAGGTCGTCGATGGCCGCCAGATTGATGATCTTAAGCCCCAGGCGTTGCTTGAGCGCAGTTTCGTCCTGGGCTTCGCTGAGGATCAAGCCATGGGCAAACATCAGGATTTCCGCACGCGAGGCCACATCGAACAGCGCCGGGCTGCCGAGTTTTTCCGGCCAGGTGGCGCGGTCGAGGCTGGCGACATCAACCGGCGCGGCCTGCACATTCAGGCACCACAGGCACGCCGTCACAAAAAGCGCTAATCGCACTTGGGGTCTCCCTCTCCAGAGTTGCCGGCCATCATAGCGGATCGCGCCTATCACCATCATAGGTGGAGTCAAACCGCCCCAACCCCTAGAATCGCGCCCACGCTACACGCCACGATTTCTGGAGCCAACTTCATGCTGATGGTGATTTCCCCCGCCAAAACCCTCGATTTCGAGTCCAAGCCGGTAACCCCGCGCTTCACCCAGCCGCAATACCTTGATCACTCCCAGGAACTGATCGAGCAACTGCGCGAACTCAGCCCGGCGCAGATCAGTGAGTTGATGCACGTTTCCGACAAGATCGGTGGCCTCAACGCCGCCCGCTTCGGCAGCTGGACGCCCGCTTTCACGCCGGCCAATGCCAAACAGGCGCTGCTGGCGTTCAAGGGCGACGTATACACCGGCCTCAACGCCGAAACCTTCAGCGACGCCGACTTCAGCTACGCCCAGGATCACTTGCGCATGCTTTCCGGCCTGTACGGCCTGCTGCGCCCGCTGGACCTGATGATGCCGTATCGCCTGGAGATGGGCACCAAACTCGCCAACGCCCGTGGCAAGGACCTCTATGCCTTCTGGGGCACGCGCATCAGCGAGTGGCTCAATGAGGCACTGACCGAACAAGGTGACGATGTGCTGCTCAACCTGGCGTCCAACGAGTATTTCTCGGCGGTCAAGCGCACGGCCCTGAACGCACGGGTCATCAACACCGAGTTCAAGGACCTGAAGAACGGCCAGTACAAGATCATCAGCTTCTACGCGAAAAAAGCCCGGGGCATGATGAGCCGGTTTGTGATTCAAGAGCGGATCAACGACCCGGCCAGGCTCAAGCAGTTCGATGCGCAGGGTTATCGCTTCAATGCGGAGCAGTCCAAGCCGGACAACCTGGTGTTTTTGCGCGATCACGCACCAGAATAAGGCCCCACAGGCACTGAGGACCAAATGTGGGAGGGGGCTTGCTCCCGATGGCGGTGGATCAGTCAACTTTTTAGAGACTGACACCCCGCTATCGGGAGCAAGCCCCCTCCCACATTTTGTTCTGTATTCCAAATGAGAATCGTCATTTATTTGGCGTCAGAAAAATACCCAGACACAACTCTAACAAATTCTTCACTCGACACTCGTCGGTTTTTTTCGTAGTGGCACCACTTTTTTTAAACAGTAGTGGCACAAAACTATCTCAACGTGCCAACTCCCCACAACTACTGGCCTAAATAGCAAGTGCTATCACTATAGTACCAGTGCCATCTTCTCTAATATTTCAAAAAATTTCCGGAAACAGGATGAGCGGCCAGGAACTTCATCCTGAAGCACCGCTCATACCACCGGTAACGAAATTCTCTGCTGCTGTAAGAGATGACTTACATAACGACCAACGGAAGTAGTCAAGTTGTCACAGAACACTTTGACTCTATGGTCACAACATCAACTGATCGAGTTAAGGGTGGCGATAAGTATGCATTGCTATCCCCTACAGGCCAAGGCAGCGCCTGACCTAAATGAGCCGTGCATGCACTCAAGGCATTGATAAAAAAGGCATTTTTCCTGCATCAAGACCTTGCAGCACCGGCGCCGGAGCCTTCCTCCAAGGGAGCCCGGCTGCATTTCAGGGCAAGCCCCAATAATAAGGCCTGGTCGCGCACAACTTGAGTGCAATAGTTAGTCACTCGTTATTCAACATGCCTGCACGCGGTAAGTCGGCGTCTATTCGCCCAACTTTCGCGGCATCAGTGACGCTTGCAAACATGAACTCCGGCCATCTAATGGCATGATTTAAATACAGAGGTAATTGCGATGCGCATCAGCATATTTGGTTTGGGTTACGTTGGCGCAGTGTGTGCCGGTTGCCTGTCTGCCCGTGGCCACGAAGTGGTCGGCGTAGACATCTCCAAGGAAAAGATCGACCTGATCAACGCCGGCAAATCGCCGATCGTTGAACCGGGTCTGGGCGAGCTGTTGAGCCAGGGTATCCAGACGGGCCGGCTGCGTGGCACTACCAACTTCGCCGAAGCCATTCGCGATACCGACTTGTCGATGATTTGCGTCGGCACGCCGAGCAAGAAAAACGGCGACCTGGAACTCAACTACATCGAATCGGTATGCCGCGAGATCGGCTTTGTCCTGCGTGACAAGACCACCCGCCACACCATCGTGGTGCGCAGCACCGTACTGCCCGGCACCGTGGCCAACGTGGTGATCCCGATCCTCGAAGACTGCTCCGGCAAGAAAGCCGGTGTCGACTTCGGTGTTGCGGTCAACCCGGAGTTCCTGCGCGAATCCACCGCCATCGCCGACTACGACCAGCCGCCAATGACCGTTATCGGCGAATTCGACACAGCCTCCGGCGATGTCCTGCAGTCGCTGTACGAAGAACTCGACGCGCCGATCATCCGCAAGGACATCGCTGTCGCCGAGATGATCAAGTACACCTGCAACGTGTGGCATGCCACCAAAGTCACCTTCGCCAATGAAATCGGCAACATCGCCAAGGCCGTCGGCGTCGATGGCCGTGAAGTGATGGACGTGGTCTGCCAGGACAAGACCCTCAACCTGTCCCAGTACTACATGCGCCCAGGCTTCGCGTTCGGCGGCTCGTGCCTGCCAAAAGACGTGCGCGCCCTGACCTACCGCGCCGGTTCCCTGGACGTGGAAGCGCCGCTGCTCAACTCGCTGATGCGCAGTAACGAGTCCCAGGTACAGAACGCCTTCGACATCGTTTCCAGCCACGACAAACGCAAAGTCGCCCTGCTGGGCCTGAGCTTCAAGGCCGGTACCGATGACCTGCGCGAAAGCCCATTGGTGGAACTGGCGGAAATGCTGATCGGCAAGGGCTACGACCTGAGCATCTACGACAGCAACGTCGAATACGCCCGCGTACACGGTGCGAACAAGGACTACATCGAAGGCAAGATCCCGCACGTGTCGTCCCTGCTCAACTCGGACTTCGACGAAGTGATCAACAACTCCGACGTGATCATCCTGGGTAACCGCGACGAGAAATTCCGTGCCCTGGCGCACAACGCCCCGGATGGCAAGCAAGTGGTCGACCTGGTGGGCTTCATGTCCAAGGCCACCAGCGTAAGCGGCCGTACCGAAGGTATTTGCTGGTAACAGCAACGGCAAGTTTCAGGCTGCACGTGTCTTTATCCCCAGCGCTTGCAGCCTGAAACCTCCTCTCCTTGCGGATGACGCTTATGTCCAAGTTAAAACATGTATTCCTGCAAGCCGCCGGTTGGCTGTTGTTCCTCAGCCTGCTGATGGGACTCGCCCTGGCGTTGCCGGCGAGCACCTTCGATTCGCAATCGAAGAACTTTATTTTCCTGATTGGCGCCGTCGGTATCTGGCGCTACTCGATGGGTGCAACGCATTTCTTTCGCGGCATGCTGTTCCTCTACGTGGTCTACCCGCACCTGCGCCGCAAAGTGCGCAAGCTGGGCAAGGCCGCGGACCCATCCCATGTGTTCCTGATGGTCACCAGTTTCCGTATCGACGCGCTGACCACCGCGCAGGTCTACAGCTCGGTGATTCGCGAAGCCATCGAATGTGGCTTCCCTACCACCGTGGTCTGCTCGCTGGTGGAAATGTCCGATGAACTGCTGGTCAAGAGCCTGTGGGAAAAACTCAACCCGCCGGATCACGTCAAGCTCGACTTCGTGCGCATCGCCGGCACCGGCAAGCGTGACGGCCTGGCCTTCGGTTTTCGCGCCATCTCGCGCCACCTGCCGGATGACCGCGCCGTGGTGGCCGTGATCGATGGCGACACCGTGCTCGCCGAGGGCGTGGTGCGCAAGACCGTGCCGTGGTTCCAGTTGTTCGGCAATGTCGGCGGCCTGACCACCAACGAGTTCTGCGAAGTGCGCGGCGGCTACATCATGAGCGAATGGCACAAACTGCGCTTCGCCCAACGCCACATCAACATGTGCTCCATGGCCCTGTCCAAGCGCGTGCTGACCATGACCGGGCGGATGTCGGTGTTCCGCGCCAGCGTGGTGACCGACCCAGGCTTTATCGCCGACGTGGAAAGCGACTCGCTGCAACACTGGCGCCTGGGGCGCTTCAAGTTCCTGACCGGCGACGATAAATCCAGCTGGTTCAGCCTGATGCGCCTGGGCTACGACACCTTCTACGTGCCCGATGCCGCGATCAATACCGTGGAGCACCCGCCGGAAAAGAGCTTCATCAAGGCCAGCCGCAAACTGATGTTCCGCTGGTACGGCAACAACCTGCGCCAGAACTCTCGCGCCCTGGGCCTGGGTGTACGCCGCCTCGGTCTGTTCACCAGCGTGGTGCTGTTCGACCAGCGCGTGTCGATGTGGACCTCCCTGCTCGGCCTGACCGTGGCGATCATCGCCACCTTCAAGTACGGCGGCGCGTTCATCCTCGCGTACCTGCTGTGGATCGGCATCACCCGCCTGATTCTCACCCTGTTGCTGTCGTGCTCCGGCCACAAGATCGGCCCGGCCTACCCGCTGATTCTCTATTACAACCAGATCATGGGCGCGTTGGTGAAGATCTACGTGTTCTTCCGCCTTGATCAACAGTCCTGGACCCGCCAGGACACCAAACTGACCCGCGATTTGGCCAGCTTTCAACGTTGGTTCAACACCTGGTCGTCTCGGACCATGACCTTCTCCGCCGGCAGCATCTTCGTTGCCGTGTTGCTGATGATGGTCTGACCCTGCCAAGCCTGAATTAACTTAAGGAAATTGCCCTGATGAACAGCCAAGTAAACGCCAACGTTGTCCACGAGTCCGAAGCCCAGCGCCAGCACGCCCGGGTAAAAATCCCGGCCAAGCTGCGCTTTTTCAACAGCGACCGCACGCCGACCGAGGCCAAGGTCATCGACCTGTCCGCCGGCGGCCTGGCGTTCACCGCCACCCAGCCGCTCACCGTCGGCCAGGTGCACAAGGGTCGCCTGCAATTCGTCATCGATAACCTCGGCCTGGCGATGGACGTGGAGCTGCAGATCCGCTCCTACGACCGCCAGACCGGCCGCACCGGTTGCCAGTTCCAGAACCTTGATGCCCAGGACATTTCCACCCTGCGCCACCTGATCACCTCGCACCTGTCGGGCGACATCGTGACCATGGGCGACGTGCTCGCCACCCTGCAACGCGACAACTTCACCAAGGCGCGCAAGGTCAAGGACGGCGGCAGCGGCATGACCGCGTTCGGGCGCCTGCGCGCCGTAACGTTCAGCCTGGCGATCTTCCTGGTGGGCCTGGCGGCCTTCGGTTTTGTCTTCAAGTCTCTGTACGGCATGTACTTCGTCAGCCACGCCCAGGCCGGGCTTGTCAGCGTACCGGGCATGAACGTGACCATGCCGCGCGACGGCACCGTGCAAAGCCTGCTCAAAGGTGACGCGGTAGCGGCCAAAGGCGCGCCACTGGCCACCTTCAGCACCAGCATGCTGGACGTGCTCAAGGGCCACCTGGACGAAGACCAACTGCAACCGGCCAAGGTCGAAGAGCTGTTCGGCAAGCAAATGACCGGCACCCTGACCTCGCCGTGTGATTGCGTGGTCGCCCAGCAATTGGTCGCCGACGGCCAGTACGCCAGCAAGGGTGATGTGATCTTCCAACTGGTGCCACGCGGCAGCCAGGCCAACGTGGAAGCACGCTTCACCTATCGCCAGTTCGGTGATGTGCGCCCAGGTACGCCGGTGAGCTTCCAGGTCGCCGACGAAGAACAGGTGCGCACCGGCACCATCGTCAGCAGCACCAGCCTGAACAGCGCCGACCTGTCTTCGGACATCCGCGTGCAGATCAAGCCTGACGCCCCGCTGGACAGCACCTACGCCGGCCGCCCGGTAGAAGTCACCAGCGACCGTGGCCCTTCGCTGAACTGGCTGATCGATAAAGCCATGGCTCACGGTCTGTAAGCGAGGACATGCCTGTGAACCCTATTTCAAGAACAACACAATCCCTGTGGGAGCGGGCTTGTTGTGGCGAGGGAGCTTGCTCCCGCTCGACAGCGCAGCTGGAGCCGGCTCTTGGGGGCGCTTCGCACCCCAGCGGGAGCAAGCTCCCTCGCCACAAACGCCGGTCCCACATGGGTTCGGTGGCGTTGCTGGCGATTGCGGTGAGCCTGGCCGGTTGTGCCGGCCTGCCTGACCAACGCCTGGCGAACGAAGCACTGAAACGCGGCGACACCGTCACCGCGCAACAGAATTACCAACAACTGGCCGACCTGGGCTACAGCGAGGCCCAAGTGGGCCTGGCCGACATCCAGGTAGGCACCCGTGACCCGGCGCAAATCAAACAGGCCGAAGCCACTTACCGTGCTGCGGCGGATACCTCGCCCCGCGCCCAGGCACGCCTTGGCCGCCTGCTGGTGGCCAAGCCCGGCGCCACCGAAGCCGAGCACCACGAAGCTGAAAGCCTGCTGAAAAAAGCCTTTGCCAATGGCGAAGGCAACACCTTGATCCCGCTGGCGATGCTGTACCTGCAATACCCGCACAGCTTCCCCAACGTGAATGCCCAGCAGCAGATCAGCAAATGGCAAGCAGCGGGTTATCCAGAGGCCGGCCTGGCCCAGGTGCTGCTGTACCGCACCCAGGGCACCTACGACCAGCATCTGGATGATGTGGAGCGCATCTGCAAAGCCGCGCTGAACACCACCGATATCTGCTACGTCGAACTGGCCACGGTCTACCAGAAAAAAGCCCAGCCGGAACAACAGGCCGAACTGCTCAAGCAGATGGAAGCAGGCTACAGCCGTGGCACCGTCACCGCCCAACGTGTCGACAGCGTCGCCCGTGTGCTGGGCGATGCCACCCTCGGCACGCCGGACGAGAAAACCGCCCAGGCCCTGCTGGAAAAAATCGCCCCTGGCTACCCGGCGTCCTGGGTCAGCCTGGCGCAACTGCTCTACGACTTCCCCGAACTGGGCGACGTCGACCAGATGATGAAGTACCTCGACAACGGCCGCGCCGCCGACCAGCCGCGCGCCGAATTGCTCTTGGGCAAGCTCTACTACGAAGGCAAGTGGGTGCCCGCCGACGCCAAGGCCGCCGAGGCGCATTTCGAGAAAGCCGTGGGCCGTGAAGTGGCCGCCGATTACTACCTCGGCCAGATCTACCGCCGTGGCTACCTGGGCAAGGTCTATCCGCAAAAAGCCCTGGACCACCTGCTGACCGCTGCGCGCAACGGCCAGAACAGCGCCGACTTCGCCATCGCCCAACTGTTTTCCCAAGGCAAGGGCACCAAGCCCGACCCGCTGAACGCCTATGTCTTCAGCCAGCTGGCCAAGGTCCAGGACACGCCAGAGGCCAATGAGCTGGCGACCCAGCTCGAAGCCCCGCTGACGCCTGAGCAACGCGCCGAAGGCCAACGCCTGGTGCAGCAGGAACTGGCCGCCCGCGGCACCCTGGCCCAAAGCACGCTGCAACTGCACGCCCTGCAAGAAGAAGACGGCGAGGAATCCCTATGAAGCTCAACCCATTCGTCAAGGCCGGCATCGGCCTGTCCTTCGCCCTGCTGTGGTCGTGCCCGACCCTGGCCGCGCTGACCGAAGCCAAGAACTTCGGCCTGGAAGTCAAAGCCACCGCGCAGTCCGAAGACGATCGCGACCTGGGTACCCAGAAAGGCGGCGACGTCAACGGCATCGGCCTCGACCTGCGCCCGTGGATCTACGCCGAAAGCGGCGCGTGGAGCGCCTACGCCATGGGCCAGGCGGTGGTGTCCAGCGACATCATCGAGACCGACACCCTGCAGCAGTCGGCGGATGACACCACCGAACAATCGAGCAACGACGACCGCAAGGCCAAGAAGAACTACCTGGCCCTGCGCGAGTTCTGGGTCGGCTACAGCGGCTTCACGCCCTACCCCGGCGAGCTCCTCAAGTTCGGTCGCCAGCGTCTGCGCAATGACGACGGCCAATGGCGCGACACCAATATCGAAGCGCTGAACTGGACCTTCGACACCACCCTGCTCAAGGCCAACGTCGGCGCCGCCGAGCGTTTCAGCGAATACCGCACCGACCTCAAGGAACTGTCGCCCAAGGACAAGGACCGCCAGCACTTCTACGCTGACGCCGCCTACCAGTGGACGCCGGGCCAGTGGATCGGCCTGCGCGGCCACCACACCCATGACGACGGCAAGCTCGACTACGCCGAACCGGGCGTGGCCAGCGACCCGTTGGACAAGCGCGAAAACGGCGACCTGACCTGGCTCGGCATCGAAGCCAACAGCGACGCCTATAACTGGCGCAACACCAACACCGTCAACTACTGGGCGAGCATCACCGGCATGCGCGGCGACCGCGACACGGTCAACGCGTTGAACGCCGACGGCACCCGCCCGACCAACGCCAAGCGCAGCGATGACGTGAGCGGCTGGGCCACCGATATCGGCGTGCGCCTGCGTCTCGACCCGCAGTGGCAAGTGGGTGCGGCCTATTCGCGCGCCAGTGCCGAGTACGAACAGAACGGCCTGCAAAGCAACCGTTCGAACTGGACCGGTACCCAGTCCCGGGTGCATCGCTTCGGCGAAGCGTTTCGCGGCGAGATGAACAACATGCAGTCCATGAGCCTGTTCGGTTCCTGGCAGTTGCGCGAGGACTATGACGCCAGCCTGGTGTACCACAAGTTCTGGCGCGTCGACGGCAACAAGCCGGTGGGCAGCAACGGCATCGATGCGGTGCAGAACAACACCGATGACGTGACCGGCGCGATCCTGTCCAGCACGTCCCTGCCCCTTGAAGACGGCAAGAAAGACCTGGGTCAGGAGATGGACCTGGTCGTCACCAAGTACTTCAAGAAAGGCCTGTTGCCGGCCGCGCTCAGCCAGTCGATCGACGAGCCGTCGGCGCTGGTGCGCCTGCGCGCCGGTGTGTTCAAACCGGGCGATGCCTATGGCAGCCAGGTCGACTCGTACATGCACCGCGCCTTTGTCGACGTGATCTGGAAATTCTGATGGGAGCCTGCGCAATGAATGCTCAAAGCCTACTCGTCGCGGCAATGCTGGTGGCCAGTGCCCCAGCGTTCGCCGATACGGCGGCCAAGGCGCCGACCATCGCCAAGGAACTGCAACAGGCCAAGACCTACACCATTTCCAGCCCGCCGACCGCGCCGCTGGAAATGGCCAAGCCGGCGCTGCCCGATCTGTCGGGCTACACCGCCGCGGCCATGGAAAAGAAAATCGTCAGAAGCAAACCGGGCAAAATCAGCATCCGCCGCATGATGCAGGAAGACGCTCTCAAGGACTTTATCGGCGGCGATAACAAGATGGCCGAATGGGTGGTGCGCCAGCACGGCATTCCCCAGGCGATCTTTGTCGACGATGGCTACATGAACCTCAAGGACTTGCTGGGCAAGGTGCCCAAGCAGTACTTCAGCGAGACGTCGCCGGGTGTGTTCCTGGCCAAATTGCCGATCGTGGTCGGCCGTAAAGGCATCCTCGATATCGACAAGCAGACCCAGGAATTGCGCCTGTCCCAGCAAGCCGGTTCGTTTTTGATCAACGACGGCCAACTGTTCGTGCGTGACACCAAGGTCACCGGCTGGGATGAAAAAACCAACGGCCCGGCACTGTTCAAGTCACCCAAGGAATTCCGCCCGTTCCTGCTGGCCTGGGGCGGCACCGAGACCTACATTTCCAAGACCAAAATGGCCAGCTTCGGCTACGCCAACAGTAAGTCGTACGGGGTGAGTATTTCCCAGTACACGCCGAACATGGCCAAGGTGCTCAAGCGTCCTGAACCGACCGGCTGGATCATCGACTCCGAGTTCTCGGACATGTGGTACGGCTTCTACTGCTACGAAACCACGGGCTTTGTGATCAAGGGCAATACCTACAAAGACAACATCGTCTACGGCATTGACCCCCATGACCGTTCCCACGGCCTGATCATCGCCGACAACACCGTGTACGGCACCAAGAAGAAGCACGGCATCATCATTTCCCGGGAAGTGAACGACAGCTTCATCTTCAACAACCGCAGCTATGACAACAAGCTCTCGGGCCTGGTGATCGACCGTAACAGCGTCAACAACCTGATCGCCGACAACGAGATCTACCGCAACCACACCGACGGCATCACCCTCTATGAGAGCGGTGACAACCTGTTGTGGGGCAACAAGGTGATCAGCAACCGGCGCCACGGCATCCGCATACGTAACAGCGTGAACATCAAGCTGTACGAAAACACCGCCATGGCCAACGGCCTGACCGGTGTGTACGGCCACATCAAGGATCTGACCGACACCGACCGCGACATCGCCCTTGACCCATTCGACGCCAAGGTCTCGCTGATCGTGGTCGGCGGTGAACTGGCGGGCAACGGCAGCGGGCCGCTGTCCATCGACTCGCCGCTGAGTATCGAGTTGTACCGCGTGTCGATGCTGGCGCCGACCAAATCCAGCGGCATCAGCTTCTCCGGCGTTCTTGGCGAGCGCCAGGAAGAGATTCTCGACCTGCTGGTACGCCAGCAGAAAGCCGTGCTGATCGACCCTGTCGAACGCCAGACCGAAATGCAGGACTGAGGATGACCCTTATGCACCCACACATGATCAAATTGCTGAGCCTCTCGGGTCTGACCCTCGGCCTGCTCGCGGCCAGCCAGGGCGTGCGCGCCGACGAGGTGAAAGCACCGACGTTCACCGCCGAGCCGTGCTGCAGCCTGTGCCCGGCGGCCCATGACGCGAAGAACTACACCACGCGCTACCAGCAGAACTTCACCACCCTGGTGCAAGCCCAGGGCGACTGGCTGTTCCGGACCCAGGAAGACCTGCGTACCGAATTCGACACCACTCCGGCCGGCTACAAGCGCATGCAGCAGTTGCACGATGCGTTCAAAGCCAAGGGCGTGGAACTGGTGGTGGTCTACCAGCCGACCCGTGGCCTGGTGAACCGCAACAAGCTCAACCCCGAGGAAAAGGCCAAGTACGATTTCGACAAGGCCCTGACCAACTACAAGACCATGCTCGGCCGTTTCGCCAAGATGGGCTACGTGGTGCCGGACCTCTCGCCGTTGACCAACGAGCAGTTGCCGGATGAACTGCCGGCCCACGACTTTTACTTCCGTGGCGACCAGCACTGGACCCCTTACGGCGCCCAGCGCACCGCGAAAATCGTGGCGGCCAAGGTCAAGCAGATGCCGGAGTATGCGGAAATTCCCAAGCGCGAATTCGAGACCAAGCGCTCGGGCCGCATGGGCAAGACCGGCACCCTGCACAACATGGCCGGGCAGCTGTGCGGCACCAGCTATGCGATCCAGTACATGGACCAATTCACCACCGAGCCCAAGGGCGAAGCCGGTGACGGCGACCTGTTCAGCGATTCGGGCAACCCGCAGATCACCCTGGTGGGCACCAGCCACAGCGGCAAGAACTACAACTTCGCCGGCTTCCTGCAGGAGGAAATCGGTGCCGACATCCTCAACGTCGCCTTCCCCGGCGGTGGCCTGGAAGGCTCGATGATCCAGTACCTGGGCAGCGAAGAGTTCCAGAAAAACCCGCCAAAGATCCTGATCTGGGAATTCTCGCCGCTGTACCGTCTCGATCAGGAAACCATCTACCGCCAGATGATGGCGCTGCTCGACAACGGCTGTGAGGGCAAGACCGCGCAGATGTCGGCCAGCACCACGCTCAAACCAGGCAAAAACGAACTGATGGTCAACAGCGCGAACAAAGACCTGCGCAACGCCAACCATCAGGTCGATATCCGCTTCGCCGATCCTTCGGTGAAAACCTTGCAAGCCACCCTCTGGTACATGAACGGGCGCCACGAGGACATCAAGATCGAAAAACCCGAGACATCCGATACAGACGGGCGTTTCGCCTTTGAATTGCGCACCGATGAAGACTGGGCCTCGCAGAACTTGCTGGCCGTGGAAGTGCAGGGCCCGGAAAAGGGTGCTGCGGCGCAAAAGGTCGAAGCGAAAATTTGCACACGCAACGTATTCCCAAGCGGTGGTCAGCAGACCGCCCAGCTCGGGAAGTGAGGTTACTTATGCAAAAGTTATTGCTGCCCACCCTGCTAGGCCTGGCGATGTTTGCCGGCTCCGTCAACGCCGCCGCACCCCTGCGGCCGCCCCAGGGCTATTTCGCACCGATCGAAGCGTTCAAGACCGGCGACTTCAAGGAAAACTGCGACGCCATGCCGACGCCCTACACCGGGCCTCTGCAATTTCGCAGCAAGTACGAAGGCTCCGACAAGGCGCGTTCGACCCTGAACGTGCAATCGGAACAGGCCTTTCGCGACAGCACCGCCGACATCACCAAGCTGGAAAAAGACACCAGCAAGCGCGTGATGCAGTTCATGCGCGACGGTCGTCCGCAGCAACTTGAATGCACGCTGAACTGGCTGGTGTCGTGGGCCAAGGCCGACGCCTTGATGTCCAAGGACTTCAACCACACCGGCAAATCAATGCGCAAGTGGGCGCTGGGCAGCATGGCCTCGGCCTATGTACGCTTGAAATTCTCCGACTCGCACCCGCTGGCCAACCATCAGCAGGAATCGCAACTGATCGAGGCCTGGTTCAACAAGCTGGCCGATCAAGTGGTGAGCGACTGGGACAACCTGCCGCTGGAAAAAACCAACAACCACTCGTACTGGGCCGCCTGGTCGGTGATGGCAACGTCCATCGCCACTAACCGTCGCGACCTGTTCGATTGGGCTGTCAAGGAATACAAGGTCGGGGTGAACCAGGTCGACGACCAGGGCTTCCTGCCCAACGAATTGAAGCGTCAGCAACGGGCTTTGTCGTATCACAACTACGCCCTGCCGCCGCTGTCGATGATCGCAAGCTTTGCCCTGGTCAACGGTGTGGACCTGCGCCAGGAAAACAACAGTGCGCTCAAGCGCCTGGGCGACAAGGTACTGGCCGGGGTGAAAGACCCGGACATCTTCGAACAGAAGAACGGCAAGGAGCAGGACATGAAGGATTTGAAGCAGGCGATGAAATTCGCCTGGCTTGAGCCGTTCTGCACCCTCTACACCTGCGCCCCGGATGTGCTCGAACGCAAGCATGGCATGCAGCCATTCAAGACGTTCCGCCTGGGTGGTGACCTGACCAAGGTCTACGACCCGACGCACGAAAAAGGCAACAAAGGCAGCTAGTCGCTGATCGTTCCCACGCTCTGCGTGGGAATGCAGCACGGGACGCTCTGCGTCCCAAAGCGTGACGCAGAGCGTCACAAGAGGCATTCCCACGCAGAGCGTGGGAACGATCAAAGCCTCCCCCGAAATCGTGGGGGGTTTGGGGGGCTCTGGCCCTTGACTGTTGGTTAAACATGGAGAGATCGGGATGGTTTTCTCGTCCAATGTGTTCCTGTTTCTGTTCTTGCCGATCTTTCTCGGCTTGTACTACCTGAGCGGGCAACGCTATCGCAACCTGCTGCTGCTGATTGCCAGCTATGTGTTCTACGCCTGGTGGCGAGTGGACTTCCTGGCTTTGTTCGCCGCAGTGACCCTGTGGAATTACTGGATCGGCCTCAAGGTCGGTGCCGCCGGTGTGCGCACCAAGCCGGCCCAACGCTGGCTGTTGCTCGGCGTGGCGGTCGACCTGTGCATCCTCGGCTACTTCAAGTACGCCAACTTCGGCGTCGACAGCATCAACGTGATGATGAAGTCGATGGGCCTGGAGCCGTTCATCCTCACCCACGTGCTGTTGCCGATTGGTATCTCGTTCTACATTTTCGAGTCCATCAGCTACATCATCGACGTGTACCGTGGCGATACGCCGGCGACGCGCAACCTGATCGACTTCGCGGCGTTCGTGGCGATCTTCCCGCACCTGATCGCCGGCCCCGTGTTGCGTTTTCGTGACCTGGCCGACCAGTTCAACAACCGCACCCACACCCTCGACAAGTTCTCCGAGGGCTGCACGCGGTTCATGCAGGGTTTCATCAAGAAGGTGTTTATCGCCGACACCCTGGCGGTAGTCGCGGACCACTGCTTCGCTCTGCAAAACCCGACCACGGGCGATGCCTGGCTTGGTGCGCTGGCCTACACCGCACAGTTGTATTTCGACTTCTCAGGCTACAGCGACATGGCGATCGGCCTGGGCTTGATGATGGGTTTCCGCTTCATGGAAAACTTCAAGCAGCCGTACATCAGCCAGTCGATCACCGAGTTCTGGCGGCGCTGGCACATCAGCCTGTCGACCTGGTTGCGCGATTACCTGTACATCACCCTGGGCGGCAACCGCAAAGGTACGCTGACCACCTATCGCAACCTGTTCCTGACCATGCTGCTCGGTGGCCTGTGGCACGGCGCCAACATCACCTACATCGTGTGGGGTGCCTGGCACGGCATGTGGCTGGCGATTGAAAAAGCCATCGGCCTCAACACCGCGCCGCGCAGCTTCAATGTGCTGCGCTGGGCCTTCACCTTCCTGCTGGTCGTGATGGGCTGGGTGATCTTCCGCGCGGAGAACCTGCACGTCGCAGGCCGTATGTACGGTGCGATGTTCAGCTTTGGCGAATGGTCGCTGTCGGAACTCAACCGCGCCAGCCTCACCGGCCTGCAAGTGGCGACCCTGGTGGTGGCCTACGCAACGCTGGCGTTCTTCGGCCTGCGCGATTTCTACCGCAATCGCCCTGCCGACAAGACCAAGCCGAGCGATCCGAGCCTGATCAAGGCCGTACCGGGCGACAACCCCGGCAGCATCCACGAGCCGGGCTTCACGGTGGGCCGTGACGCCGCCGTGCAACCGACCTACTGGACCGCTGACTGGCCACGCTACGCCATGCGCGCCGCCGTGCTGCTGCTGTTCGTGGCGTCGATCCTGAAACTGTCGGCGCAGAGTTTCTCGCCGTTCCTTTACTTCCAATTCTGAGGGAGCCGACCATGACCCGTTCATTACGCGTCCTCTATATCGGCCTGTTCCTGGTGGTGCTGTTGGCACTGGGCGCCTGGTCGCTGCGCAGTTTCTTCGGCTTCAGCACCAATGCCGATGCCACCGTGCTCAATGGTCGCTGGACCAAAGCCGTCGAGACCCATTACGACGACGAGTTCCCGATCAAGCGCCTGGGCACCAACCTTTGGGCGGCGCTTGACTACAAGCTGTTCAATGAAGGCCGCCCTGGCGTGGTGCTGGGCCGCGATCACTGGTTGTACAGCGACGAGGAGTTCAACCCCGCCGTTAACGAAGACCAAAACCTTGAAGGCAACTACGCGCTGGTCGAAGGCGTGCGCCAGAAGCTCAAGGCCCAGGGCATCCAACTGGTGATGGCGATCGTACCGGCCAAGGTGCGCCTGTATCCGGAGCACCTGGGTGAAGTGAAACCGGCGAGCATCCACGCCAACCTGTACCAGGACTTCCACGCCCGTGTCGCGGCGGACAAGATCATCGCCCCGGACCTGCTCGGCCCGCTGCAACAGGCCAAGCTGGGCGGCAAGCAAGTGTTCCTGCGCACCGACACCCACTGGACACCGGACGGTGCCGAAATTGCCGCCAAGCAATTGGCCAAGGCGATTGCCGATAAAACTCCGCTGAGCGGTGAGCCGCAGCGCTTTGTTACCGAAGCGGAAAAGACCGAGCCGCATAAAGGCGACCTGCGTCTGTTCCTGCCGCTGGACCCGCTGTTCGAAAACCTGATGCCGCCTAAAGAGCCGCTGGAAAAACGCGTGACACACCTGGCGCAAACCCAGGGCGACGACGCGCTGTTCAGCGACAGCCAAACCCCGGTGGCACTGGTCGGCACCAGCTACAGCGCCAACCCCAACTGGAACTTCGTCGGCGCCCTCAAGCAAGCCCTGGGCAGCGACGTGGTCAGCTACGCCGAAGACGGCCACGGCCCGATCCTGCCGATGCTCAGCTACCTGAAAAGTGATGACTTCAAGAACAGCCCGCCGCAGGTGCTGATCTGGGAGTTCCCTGAACGCTATCTGCCCGTCAATAACGAAATCGGTGATGCCGACCCGGCCTGGGTTGCGCAGCTTAAAGAAGCCGGTTCGCGCCAACAAAACATGGCACAGAACATCCCCGCTTTTAAAAATCAGAAATCCGAGACGCCCGACCGGGCGCAAAACTGAAAGAGAGGTAACTCACATGACTTTCACTACAACTCCTCGTCGTCTCGCCAAGACCCTGGCTATCGCTGCCGGCCTGAGCTTCGTATCGATGTCCGCCTTCGCCGGTGGTGACGCCGCGCTCTACGGCCCTACCGCGCCAAAAGGTTCGAGCTTCGTGCGCATCTACAACGCCAGCAACCAGGAAGTCAGCGCCACCGTTGGCAGCACCAACCTCAGCGACGTCGCACCGTTGGCCAGCAGCGACTTCAGCTTCATGCCCGGTGGTGACTACAGCGCCAAGGTCGGCAGCCAGACCGTGCCGGTCAAGCTCGCCGCCGATCACTACTACACCCTGGTCAACAACAGCAGCGGCCAGCCGCAACTGATCGAAGAGCCGCCGTTCAAGAACAAGCAGAAATCCCTGGTTCGCGTGCAGAACCTCAGCGACAAGGCCCTGACCCTGAAAACCGCCGATGGCAAGACCGACGTAGTCAAGTCGGTAGCCGCCAAAGGCCGTGGCGAACGTGAAATCAACCCGGTGAAGGTGAGCCTGGCGCTGTATGACGGCGACAAGAAAGTCGGCGATGTGAAGCCGGTTGCCCTGGAGCGCGGTGAAGCAGCGGTGCTGTACGTCACCGGTTCGGGTTCGAGCCTGTCGCCAGTCTGGGTGAAACGCCCGGTGTCGACCCGCTGATTATTTCCCGAACTGAACGCAATCTACTGTAGGAGCGGGCTTGCCCGCGAAGAACGTCAACGATGACGCAGCGCTTTGGTTTATCGCGGTGCTCTCAGGTTTTTCGCGAGCAAGCTCGCTCCTACAGGGATCGAGGCGGCGGTTCGGACCGAGACAAAAACAAGAGTGAAACGACAAACCTTCGTAGCTCTGACCCAAATTGATTCAAGGAGAAACACATGATCCCAGTAATCCTTTCCGGTGGTAGCGGCTCACGTCTTTGGCCGCTTTCCCGTAAACAGTTCCCAAAACAATTCCTGGCCCTGACCGGCGAGCACACGCTGTTCCAGCAAACTCTGGAGCGCCTGGTGTTCGAAGGCATGGACTCACCGATCGTGGTCTGCAACAAGGATCACCGCTTTATCGTCAACGAGCAGTTGAGCGCGCGCAAACTCGAATGCCAACGCATCCTGATGGAACCGTTCGGCCGCAACACCGCGCCGGCCGTGGCCCTGACCGCGATGATGCTGGTCAATGAAGGCCGTGACGAGTTGATGCTGGTGCTGCCCGCCGACCACGTCATCGACGACCAGAAAGCCCTGCAACGCGCCCTGGCCCTGGCCACCGTGGCGGCCGAGCGCGGCGAAATGGTGCTGTTCGGCGTACCGGCCACGCGCCCGGAAACCGGCTACGGCTACATCAAGTCCACCAACGATTCGCTGCTGCCCGAAGGCGTGAGCCGCGTACAGCAGTTCGTGGAAAAACCCGATGAAAAACGCGCGGTCGAGTTCGTCAAAAGCGGTGGCTACTTCTGGAACAGCGGCATGTTCCTGTTCCGCGCCAGCCGTTTCCTGGAAGAGCTGAAAAAGCACGACCCGGACATCTACGACACCTGCGTCCTGACCCTGGAGCGCAGCGAGCAGACCGCCGACACCGTGACGTTCGACGAAGCCACCTTCGCCTGCTGCCCGGACAACTCCATCGACTACGCCGTGATGGAAAAAACCCAGCGCGCCTGTGTGGTACCCCTGAGCGCCGGTTGGAGCGATGTGGGTTGCTGGGCCTCGCTGTGGGCGGTCAACGATAAAGACGCCAACGGCAACGTGAGCAAGGGTGACGTGGTCATCCAGGACAGCCGCAACTGCATGGTGCATGGCAACGGCAAGCTGGTCTCGGTGATCGGCCTGGACAATATCGTGGTGGTGGAAACCAAGGACGCGATGATGATTGCCCACAAGGACAAGGTCCAGGGCGTCAAGCAGATGGTCGCCACCCTCAATGAGCAGGGCCGCAGCGAAACCCAGAACCACTGCGAAGTGTATCGTCCGTGGGGCTCCTACGATTCGGTGGATATGGGCGGGCGGTTCCAGGTCAAGCACATCTCGGTCAAGCCGGGCGCCTGCCTGTCACTGCAGATGCACCACCACCGCGCCGAACACTGGATCGTGGTCAGCGGCACCGCTGAAGTCACCTGTGACGACAACGTGTTCCTGCTGTGCGAGAACCAGTCCACTTACATCCCGATTGCCTCGGTGCACCGCCTGCGCAACCCGGGCAAGATCCCGTTGGAGATCATCGAAGTGCAATCGGGCAGCTACCTGGGCGAAGACGATATCGAGCGGTTCGAAGATATCTACGGCCGCTCGACGCCGATCGAACGTGGTGTTTCCGTGAAAACTATCGCGCAATAAAGGAGTCGTACAGAAAGCCCCCGCCCAGCCGGCTGCGTCCCCTATCCGCAGCCGGTCAGGCGGGGGCTTTTTAATGCAATGAATGTTGCACGGCGTCGCAGCTTGCAAACCCAAACTGTTGGCCGTGCAGTGCATCAAGATGCCGACCCAGCCGGCCGATCATTTCTGCACAGGCGGCTGGGCAGCGGGCCCGCAGCTCAATAGCAGGCCGACATGGCTACTTGGCCCAGTTCCGCGGGGCAAAGGCATTGTAATTACCCGTCTCGTGATCCTTGCCAGCCTCTTTATAAGTGCCCTTGCCAATTTTTTCAGCCGTTTTGCCTCCCCATATCAAAGCCGTACCCACCGCTTTGGAGCTTGCACCACCTGATTTCGTCATGCTCTGTCCAACCGTTTTTGCCACCCCCCAGCTATCGTCAAAGCAGCCCCTTTGGCTTGATCCGAGTTCATCGAAAGCCTAGGGGAAACGTATGAACTGAGTTGGTCGCTGAGACCTTGCATGACAGTCTGCCGCAAGCTTGTCAGCCCCAGGTTCTGCATACGCGGCAATGATGTTGAGCCGACCTCTGGATTGGGCGCTTGACTGATTGCTGCCGACACAGCGGGCGGTACCGGCGCCATAGGTGCGCTGAGGGAGGTCAACACGGGTGTGGCGATATTTGAGACGGTCATAAAAGCACCTGAATTCATGAATCTACGGTTGGGCACCTTCCTGGCTTTCAAGGTCATTCCTTGTAAAGACTTCGTGGCAAAAGAGAGCGATGCAGTTCCTGCATCAGAGGGAATAGATACCTGCGCACGAGGGAAAGCAGCGCTGCACCATAGGCAATCGGCCTGCCCCACGAGTAGGATGTTTTATCCCTGTGCGAGGTTGTGTGTATGTTCTTTGGTGTGTTGCTGATCATCACCTGGCTGGTCCTGCTGCTGCGCTATCCAGCCAAGGCC
This sequence comes from Pseudomonas sp. R4-39-08, assembly GCF_003852275.1. Lineage (NCBI taxonomy): Bacteria > Pseudomonadati > Pseudomonadota > Gammaproteobacteria > Pseudomonadales > Pseudomonadaceae > Pseudomonas > Pseudomonas sp. R4-39-08. The sequence goes on along the minus strand of NZ_CP027733.1, from coordinate 1,079,295 downwards.
CTGCCGGTGTCGCTGGCCGCTGCCGTCGGCCTGGGTTTGGTGGCAGTCTGGGTGGCTTGGCTCGACAACCGCGAAGCCGCGCAACTGGCCCGCCTGGAACTGCGCGTCAGCTACGCTGCGCAGGAATGCCCTGCCGACCGCCCATTGAAGCTGACGCTGAACAACGGCAACGATGTACCGCTGACCGAACTGCGCTGGCGTATCGCCGCCTACGCACCCGGCGACACCGTGAACCTGGCCGACAACGTGTACGCGGCCCCGCGCTATCGCGGCCCCGGCGAGCTGCAGGCCGGCGCCACCTGGGACGACTGCCTGCCCGTCCCGCCGTTACGCCCCGGCTACCGCCCACAAACCCTGGAATTTCGCGCCGAGCACTTGCAAGGCAGCTTCTCGGACTGACAAAGGATTGCCCCATGCCCAACGTACTGATCACCGGTTGCTCCAGCGGCATCGGCCGCGCCCTGGCCGATGCGTTCAAGTCCGCCGGCTTCGAGGTGTGGGCCAGCGCCCGACGCACGGACGATGTCGCCGCCCTCGCCGCCGCCGGCTTCAACGCTGTGCAGTTGGACGTCAACGACCCTGGCGCCTTGCAGCGCCTGGCCGAACAACTGAGCGAGCTCGATGTGCTGGTTAACAACGCCGGCTACGGCGCCATGGGCCCTCTGCTCGATGGCGGCACCGAGGCGATGCAACGCCAGTTCGAGACCAACGTGTTTTCCATCGTCGGCGTGACGCAGGCGCTGTTTCCCGCCCTGCGGCGCGGCAGAGGCCTGGTCATCAATATCGGCAGCGTCTCCGGCGTACTGGTCACACCCTTCGCCGGGGCCTACTGCGCGTCGAAAGCCGCCGTACATGCATTGAGCGACGCCCTGCGCATGGAGCTGGCGCCGTTTGGCGTGCGCGTCATGGAGGTTCAACCCGGTGCGATCGATACACACTTTGCAAAGAATGCCGGAGCCCAGGCCGAGCTGTTGATCAAAGAACAGTCGCCGTGGTGGCCGTTGCGTGAAGGCATTCGTGCGCGCGCCATGGCCTCGCAGGACAAGCCGACTTCGGCCAGCAAGTTTGCGGCGGATGTGCTCAAGGCCGTACAACAAACCCAGCCACCGCGCCTGTTGCGCTCGGGCAATGGCAGTCGAGCGTTGCCTTTGATGGCGACGCTGTTGCCCAAAGGGTTGCTGGAGACGATGTTGAAGAAGCGCTTTGGGTTGGGTGGCGTGTTGTAAGCATCTATGAAGCGCACCTGCCAAAACCTGGGATGAGTGCCATAATCGCCGCCTGCCTATAGACACTGACTGGCCCCACAAGGGTAATGCGATGGAAATCAGAAAAATTCGACTGAATAACGTCGGTCGTTTTACCGACTTGGAAGTCGCCTTTGCGCCGACCGAAAAGCATGCGTCGAAGGTGACGGTGTTTGTGGGGAATAATGGGGCGGGGAAGACGACGATTCTAAGATCGCTGGCCACCTCTCTAAGCTGGTTGGTTGCAAGAACTCGAACCGACAGCGGCAGCGGCAGCCCTATTGAAGAAAGCGCCTTACGCAACGGTTCAAACGTTGCGTCAATCTCTATCGAGGCCGAAGAACTGTATGTTGACTTCCATTGGTCTTTGGCAAAGTCCAGGCGGGGTCGGAAGGCAAAGGTCACCAGCGAACTCGGCGACGCATCAGCTCTGGCTAGTGTTTATAGGGACAATTTAACGCGTGACGAAAACACGTCTGTTCCCCTCATTGCCTACTATCCAGTCGAACGTTCAGTACTTGAAGTTCCCCTGAAGATTAAAACCCGGCACAGCTTTAGCCAGTTGGACGGCTACGATAACTCCTTAAACCGAGGTGTAGACTTTCGCCGCTTCTTCGAATGGTTCCGGGAGCGAGAGGACAGTGAAAACGAAACCGGTATTTCAGCCAGTGCATTAGCAGAAGTGCAAAAAATCATTGGCACGCCGGACAGTCAGTTATGGAAATACCTGGAAAAAGCACACGCCTCATCTCGTGATCGACAGTTAACAGCCGTCCGTTCCGCTGTAGGAGCGTTCATGCCTGGGTTCACTAACCTGCGTGTCCAACGTCGACCACATTTGCATATGGCTATCGATAAATCCGGCCACACGTTGGATGTCTCCCAATTGTCACAAGGCGAAAAGTCCATGATGGCCTTGGTTGGCGACATAGCCCGTCGTCTTGCCATGATGAATCCTTCCCTGGAAAACCCACTACAGGGCTACGGCGTCGTGCTCATCGACGAAGTAGATCTCCATTTACACCCTAAGTGGCAACGACGCCTAATCCACCAATTCACAGAAACCTTCCCCAACTGCCAGTTCATCCTGACTACCCACTCGCCACTGGTAATCAGCGATAGCAAAGACGTCCTATGCTATGTCCTCGATGACGGCGAATTGGAAGAGCGCAATGGCCTCTACGGCCTCGATGCCAATCAGGTACTGCTCAGTGTCATGGACACCGACGTTCGCAACAGCAAGGTTCAAGCCCGGCTTGATCGCCTGCTAGAGCTGCTGCAAGACAAAAAATTAAAAGAGGCAAAAACCCTCTTCGAAGAACTGTCCACCGACTTGCCCGCCGGTCATATCGAACTGACCAAAGCCGCCCTTCTGATTCGCAAATTGGAGTTGCGCAGTGCGTAAGATCACCAAAGGAGATGAGCCAGCCGCCCTGACACAATGGAAGCGCACGCACCCGAATGGCGGCTATACAGATTTAAGCCCCCAAGAAAGAACCTGTATCCGAGAAGCCTGTATCGAAGAACAACATGGCCTATGTGCGTATTGCTGCCACGGAATCACATCAGGCAGCGCCCACAACGAACATGTTGAGGCCAGGCAAACAGCGCCACACCGTTCGTTGGACTTCTCTAATATCGTTGCCAGTTGCAACCGTAGTAAGCAGTGCGGCAAAGCGCACGCCCACCAGGTTTTGCCGCTTACCTCCTTGATGAATGAGTGCGAAACCGAGCTGAAATTTTATCTGTCCGGTCGTGTGGAAGGCCTGACTCCCAGAGCAGTAACCTCTATTCAAGTACTGAACCTTGGAAACAGTCGTGAAAACAATCGCGCCCTGTTCGGCGCCAGAAAGTCCATCCTGGATGCACTGCTCTATGACAGCGGTATGGACGGCGATGACCTTGAAGTCGCCGATTTCGACTTGTTGATGATACTAAGGGAGGAGCTGCAACAACCCGACGCCAACAACCGCCTGAAACCCTTCGCCCCCGTTCTGGTGAATGTAATTCGCCATTTAAGCGCCTGAAAGTGAGTACACCATGATCGACTACAGCGACTTTTTCGAAGAAGTGATCCAGACCCACGTCGAAATCGAGCAATGGTTTGCCGGCGTCGCGCCCGAAGGCACCCTGCAGAGCCTGCTCGCGCGCTTCTCGCCCGAATTCAGCATGGTCGCGCCCGCCACGGGTACGCGGGTCAACACAGCCGGGGTGAATGCCCTGTTCACTCGGCTGGGTGGCATGCGCCCAGGTTTGAAAATCACCTTGAGCGAAATGACCGGCATCGACCGGCATGCACGCGGTGCCACGGTGACTTATCGCGAGCATCAGGTTGATGACAGCGGTACGCAGACGGATCGACGGGCGACGGTGGTGTTCGAGAAGCAGGCCAGTGGTGCGCTGTTGTGGCGCCATTTGCATGAAACTTTTATCAAGGCCTGACTCGATTGAAGAATGTGGGAGGGGGCAAGCCCTAATGCCAGTCAGTTAAGCGTACACCACCGTCTGTAGGAGCGAGCTTGCTCGCGAAAAACGTCAACGATAACGCGTGCTTCCCGAATAAACGCGGTGCCTGTGAGTTTTTCGCGAGCAAGGGCTAGCCGCCCGCCTCGTTCCTACAAAAAGCCTTAACTGACTGGCATTAGGGCAAGCCCCCTCCCACATTTTAGTTCTGTGCTGGATTGACGATCACGGTGCAGGTGATGCCCGCCGCCAGCAGCACGCCTTTCGGCACTTCATCGATGTGAATCCGTACCGGCACGCGCTGGGCCAGGCGCACCCAGTTGAAGGTCGGGTTCACATCGGCGATCAGTTCGCGGCTCTCGGGGTTGTCGCGGTCGTAGATGCCGCGCGAGATGCTTTCCACGTGGCCTTTGAGGGTCTCGCCACTCATCAGTTGCATGTCGGCCTTGTCGCCGATTTTGACGTGGGGCAGCTTGGTCTCTTCGAAAAAACCGTAAACCCAGAACGAGTTCATATCCACCACGGCCATCTTGGCCTCACCGATGCGCGCATAGTCACCGCGATGCACATTGAGGTTGGTGACGTAGCCGTCCACTGCCGCCAAAACCTGTGTGCGTTTCAAATTCAGTTCGGCCGCTTCCAGTTGCGCCAGCGCGTGCTGGTAATCAGCCAGTGCCGAGTCGGCAATATTGCTGGCGTCGTCGCGGTTTTCCTTGGAGATCACCAGCGCATCGAGGTCGGCGCGACGGTGTGCGTTGACCTTGCGCATTTCCCAGGTGGCCTTACGCGAGGCAACCAGCGACTGCGCCTGCTTGACCGCGATGCGGTAGTGCTCGGGGTCGATCTGCATCAACAGGTCGCCCTTCTTCACCAACTGGTTATCACGCACCGGCACGTCCACCACTTCGCCAGTGACGTCGGCAGCGACGTTGATGATATCGGCGCGTACACGGCCGTCGCGGGTCCACGGCGTTTCCATGTAGTGCACCCACAACGTGCGGCCAATCCAGATCGCCAACGCCAGCACCAGCAAGGTCGCGAGCAGGCTGAAAAACTTTTTCATCGGGGCATTCTCAACGGTAGACGCTCAGCGCCAGGGCGCCGAACAGGCAAACGAACAGGCTCAGGCGCAGCAACGCCGGGTGCCAGAAAAACCGGTACAGGTCGAACCCGGCCAGGAAACGGTCCAGGGCCCAGGCCAGCACAGCCGCGATCAGGAACATCAGGGTCATGCTCGGCATATAGAGGCCGTGGAAGGCGATTTCACGGGGCATTCATGGCTCCTTGCGTGGTGCCTTTTAGGGCCGCCAACGGCGATTGCGGGTCGAGCAACGAGGTGCGGATAAAGTGCAGGTAGCTTTTCACACGGCGCAGGGCCGAGGTGTCGAAGTGCGGCGCGAAGGGTTCGTCGGTGGCCTGCACGCGGCTGATCGCATGGTCGACGGCGATCAGCCCGCGCTCCAGGTTGCTGGCGCTGGGCTGCAGGAACAGCCGCACCAGCGAGCGCCCCATCACGCGGATTGCCTGGCGCCAGGGCTGGGATTCGGCGTACGCCGGGTGCACCGGCAGGATCGCCTGTTCCTTGCGCAATTCGATGATCGCGTGGCCGACCTCCAGCACCACGAACATCCAGCGCAGCAGCTCGCGTTGCACCTGCGGCTGGCCGGCAGCGAGGCCATAGGCCTGGTGCAGCAGGTCACGGGTGCGGCTTTCGAAACTCGACGCCAGGCCCTTGAGCTTGCCGCTGATCGCGTACACCACCTGCTCGCGCAGGTCTTGCTCGAGGCGACGCCACAGCCAGCGACTATTGGGCGGCAGGATGATCGCCCCGGCCGCCGCGCACACCAGCATGCCGATGACCATGGCGATGTAGTCGTTGATAAAGCTGTAAGGGTTGTAGAGCGTCAGGTTATCCGGCACCGAGCCGGTGCTGAAGAAGATCAGCAAGCCCACGCCGACCCCGGCGTACTGCGGGCGTGAGGCGAGAAAGGCGCCGAAAATGATCACCGGCGCCAGCATCACGCACAGCAGCGCGAAGCCATCGATCAAGGGAAACACGAAGAACATTTCGACGAAGCCCACCAGCGCACCGATCAAGGTGCCGCAGGCCATCTGGAAGGCCATGCGCTTGGGGTTGGGCGTGGCGGCGGACAGGCCGACGGTGGCGGCCGCGATCAAGGTCATGGTGGCGCCGCTGGGCCAGGCAGTGGCTACCCAATAACTGCCGAGGACGACCAGGATGAACGAGGCACGTATCCCGGCGGCGGCGCAGGCCAGCCAGTTGGTTTTCGGCGTGTAGGCCTGGTCCCAGTCTTCCCGCGCGTGGCGGTGATCGGCCAGGGACGCATGGGTTTGCGCATAGTTGTGCAGGTCGTCGACGAAGCGGTACAGCAGCTCGTAGGCGGTATGAAAATCCAGTTGTTCGGCTTCGGTGGGGGCACTTTGCTGGAAGCCGGCGCGCAGGCTGCGCACCTTGGCAGGCAAGCTGTCCTTATAGGCACTGAGCAAGTTGACCAACCGTGCCGCGTCGGGGCTGGTCAGCGCCTGGCCGGAAAACCCGTCGAGCACTTCGGCCAGGTCCTGCAGGCCGGGCTTGATCGCCGCGACCACGTGATCGGCTGCGTCGGCGCGCAACCGCGCCAGCAACTGGTGCAAGGCGTTGAAGCGCGTGGTGATGCTCATGAACTCGCTGTTGAGACGATTGAGCCGGCCGTTGCGCCGGCGCATGTGCGGGTCTTCGAACACGGTGACGCTACGCAAACCTTCCAAGCCCACTGCCTCGGCGATAAAGCGCACGTTGGTGCTTTCAAAGCCTTCACGCTGGCTGCGACCGCGCAGGCCGTCGGTGACGAATAATGCGAACACGCCAAAGCGTTGATAGAGCGCATTGCGCATCGCGGCGCTGGAGGTCTGCGGCAGGATCGCGGCGCTGACCAGCGTCGAGCAGAGAATCCCCAGGGAAATTTCCAGCACGCGCCACACCGCGGCCATAAAGGCGCCGTCCGGGTGGGCCAGCGCCGGCAAGCCGACCATCGCCGCCGTGTAGCCGGCGAGCACAAACCCGTAGGCGCGAAAGTTACGGTTACGCGTCGCACCGGCGGTGCAGATACCCACCCAGATGGCCAGGGCGCCGAGGAACAGTTCAGTGTTCTGCGCAAACAACGCGATCAGCAATACCATCACCGCCGACCCGGCCAAGGTGCCGAGAAAGCGGTAAAAACTCTTGGCGAATACCTGGCCGCTCTGCGGTTGCATCACGATAAATACGGTGATCATCGCGGTGCGCGGCTGCGGCAGTTCCAGGCGCATCGCCAGCCACAGCGTGAGGAACGCGGCGAGCAGCACCTTGAAGATATACACCCAGGTCACGCCATCGCTGCGCGCCCAGTCGAAAAAACCACGGCGCCACTCAAGGGCGTGCAGCCAGCGCAGGGGTGCAGGCAAAGCAATCATGGCCATCTACTCAGTGATCGAACACGGCCAGCGCCGCAGGGGGCTTGCCGGGGAGGGTCTTGTCGTTGCGCGGTACATCGTCGTCGGCACCGAGGCCACCGCCCAAGGCAGTCACCAGTTCGGCGTGAGCACTCAGGCGTGCGGCCTGTACGTGTTGGGCTATCTGCTGCTGGCGAAACAGCAGGGACTGGGCATTCAGCACATTGAGGTAGTCGGTGAGGCCGCGCTGATAGGCGATGATCGCGATGTCGTAGGTTTTCTGCGCCGACGCCACCGATTGCGCGGCAAACGCCGCCTGTTTGTCCATGGACTCGCGACGGATCAGTTGGTCACTGATGCCCTTGAGCGCATTGACCAGGGTTTGGTTGTAATGCGCCACGGCGATGTCGTAACCGGCGCTGGCTTGCCCCAGTTGCGCACGCAGACGCCCACCGTCAAAGATCGGCAGGGTAATAGCCGGGCCGACGTTGTAATTGAATTTGCTGCCCGCAAGGAACTCCAGCATGCCGCCACCGGTGGCCATGAAACCGAGGCTGCCGATCAGATCGACGTTGGGGTAGAAACCTGCATGGGCGACATCGATGCCACGCGCCTGCGCCGCCACCTGCCAGCGACTGGCGACCACATCCGGTCGCTGGCCGAGCAATTGCGCAGGCAAGTTCGAAGGTAGTTTCAACGCAGCGGCCAGCGACAGGCTGGGGCGTTGCAATTGTGCACCCTCGCCCGGGCCTTTGCCGGCCAGCGCCGCCAGCTGGTTGCGGCTCAGGGCGATTGCCTCATCGAGCGCGTCCAACTGACGGTGGGTTTCAGGCAGCGGGGTCTCGGCCTGGCTGACGTCGAAGTGCGTGCCGATCCCGGCGTCCAGGCGTTTGTTGGCCAGATCCAGCATCTGCTGTTGCTGGGCCAAGGTGGCAGCGACAATGTCGCGATCGGCGTAATGCAACGACAACTGGATGTAGGCGCGCACCACGTTGTTCTGCAGCTCGAGCTGGGCCTGGCGCGCTTGGGCTGCGCTCATATGGGCCAGGTCGACGGCACGCTCGGTGGCGTTACTTTCGCTGCCCCACAGGTCGAGTGCGTAACTCAAGCCCAGGGATGAATTGTTATCCCAAGTGTTCGCACCGCTCAATTCGCCGGGGCCGTAGAACTGATCCTTCGGCCAGTTGTGGCGTTTGAGGGTGGTGTCGCTGTCGATCTGCACGGACTCGGCAGACTCCGCCACCCCGGCCATGGCGCGCGCTTCACGCACCCGTGCGGCGGCCATGGCCATACTCGGGCTGTTTTGCGTGGCAAGTTCGACCCAGCGGTTCAGTTGCGGATCGCCGTAGGCCTGCCACCATCGGGCGGTGGGCCAGTGGGCGTCGCTGGCGGCGTTCTGGATCGCTTCGTCCGTGGCCAGCTCGTTGGCATTCAAGGATTGGCCCTGGGGGCCGATTCCTGCGGTTCCGATACAGCCGCTGATGGCGAGCGTAAAGGCCCAAACACTGAGAGTCTTCAGCTCTCTGCTGATGCGACGCGGCACGCTTACGAATTCCTGAGAGGGTGTTACGGGGAGAGGTGGCGCAATTCTAGGGCCCGCGATGAGCGCCGATAAGCTGTCATTCCTGTGAATCTTTGTTACCGTTAAGGCGATAATCCGTTGGTAGGGATCACTGGACGGCGCAACTTTCTGTCACAATTTGCCATCTCCCTTGAGAACACCCCATGGACACTTTGCAAAACATGCGCGCGTTCAGTTGCGTTGCAGAGGCCGGCAGCTTCACCGCCGCCGCCGCGCAGCTGGACACTACCACCGCCAACGTCTCGCGCGCGGTCTCAAACCTTGAGGCCCACCTGCAAACCCGCTTGCTCAACCGCACCACTCGCCGCATCGCGCTGACCGAGGCCGGTAAGCGCTATTTGCTGCGCTGCGAGCAGATCCTCGCCTACGTCGAGGAAGCCGAGGCGGAAGCCAGCGACGCCCATGCGCGTCCCGCCGGGCAATTGAAAGTGCACACCATGACCGGTATCGGCCAGCACTTCGTGATCGACGCGATTGCCCGCTACCGCCGCACCCATCCCGACGTGACCTTCGACCTGACGCTCGCCAACCGCGTGCCGGACCTGCTCGATGAAGGCTATGACGTGTCCATCGTACTGGCCAGCGAACTGCCCGATTCCGGTTTCGTCTCGCAGCGCCTGGGCATCACCTACAGCATCGCCTGCGCCTCGCCGGAATACGTCAAGGCCAAGGGTTGCGCACAAAGGCCCCAGGATTTGCTCAATCACGCCTGCCTGCGCCTGGTCAGCCCGGTGATCCAGCTGGATAAATGGACCTTCAACGGGCCCGAAGGCCAGGAAAGCGTTGCGGTGAACAGCTCGCCGTTTTTGGTCAATTCGGCCGACGCGATGAAAACCGCGATCACCAGCGGCATGGGCGTCGGCCTGCTGCCGGTGTATGCCGCGATAGAAGGTTTGCGTAACGGCACATTGGTGCGGGTGATGCCCAACTACCGTTCCCAGGAGCTGAACCTGTACGCCATCTACCCGTCGCGCCAATACCTGGATGCGAAGATCAAGACCTGGGTGGAATACTTGCGCGGTTCGCTGCCGGAGATTCTCGCGGCACATCAAGCGGAATTGGTGGCATACGAGTTGAGCGGCACCCTGAGCGGTGCGCGTTTGGCGAACTGATTGCTGGCAGACGATAAAGAACCTTGTGGGAGGGAGCTTGCCCTCCCACATCGGTTCAACGGGGTCCTGACAATATGTTAGGTTGCTTGGCATTCTTCCGTAGTCGATGAGCCCGCCTGCCATGAAAAAGACTGTCCTTGCCTTCAGCCGTGTCACCCCGCAAATGATCGAACGCCTGCAACAGGATTTCGAGGTGATTGCGCCCAACCCCAAGCTGGGGGACATCAACGCCCAATTCAACGAAGCCCTGCCCCACGCCCACGGTCTGATCGGCGTGGGCCGCAAGCTGGGCCGCGAACAGCTTGAAGGCGCGCGTAAGCTTGAGGTGGTGTCCAGTGTGTCGGTGGGCTACGACAACTACGATGTCGCCTACTTCAACGAGCGCGGGATCATGCTCACCAATACCCCCGATGTGCTCACCGAAAGCACCGCCGACCTGGCCTTCGCCCTGTTGATGAGCAGCGCACGCCGCGTGGCCGAACTGGACGCCTGGACCAAGGCCGGCCAGTGGAAAGCCAGCGTTGGCGCCCCGTTGTTTGGCTGCGATGTACACGGCAAGACCCTGGGCATCGTCGGCATGGGCAATATCGGCGCGGCCGTGGCCCGGCGTGGGCGCCTGGGCTTCAATATGCCGATCCTGTACAGCGGCAACAGCCGCAAGAGCGCACTGGAACAAGAGCTGGGCGCACAGTTTCGCAGCCTGGACCAGTTGCTGGCCGAAGCGGATTTCGTTTGCCTGGTGGTGCCGCTAAGCGACAAGACCCGTCACCTGATCAGCAGCCGGGAGCTGGCGCTGATGAAGTCCAGTGCGATCCTGATTAACATCTCCCGTGGCCCGGTAGTGGACGAGCCCGCGCTGATCCAGGCCTTGCAAACCCAGCGCATTCGTGGCGCCGGGCTGGATGTGTATGAAAAGGAACCGCTGGCCGAGTCGCCCCTGTTCCAGTTGAGCAATGCGGTGACGCTGCCGCATATCGGTTCGGCGACCCATGAAACCCGCGAAGCCATGGCCAACCGCGCGCTCGACAACCTGCGCAGCGCCCTGCTCGGCCAACGCCCGCAGGACCTGGTGAACCCACAAGTGTGGAAAGGCTGACACCCCGCCCTGTTGGAGCGCGCTTGTTGTGGCGAGCGAGCTTGCTCGCGCTGGAGTGCGTAGCGCTCCCAGGCTTTTTGGGGCCGCTTCGCAGCCCAGCGGGAGCAAGCTCCCTCGCCACAGGTCACACCTTTAGTTTTTCGTGAGAGGGTCGATAACCTTCCATAGATCGCCACCCCTGATCCACAGAAGGTTTTTATGCCCACCACCAAAGCCCGCGCAGACTCACTTTCGCTTCTGCTCTTTACCTTGCGCAGCGGCAAGCTGATGGCGATCAACCTGCTGAAAGTCAGCGAAATCATCCCCTGCCCTCCGCTGACCAAACTGCCGGAGTCGCACCCCCACGTCAAAGGCATTGCCACGTTGCGCGGTAACTCGTTGGCGGTGATCGACCTGAGCCGCGCCCTGGGCGAGATGCCGTTGCAGGACCCGAACGGCGGCTGCCTGATCGTCACCGATGTCAGCCGTTCCAAGCAGGGCTTGCATGTGCAGGCGGTGAGCAAGATCGTGCATTGCCTGACCACCGATATCCGCCCACCGCCCTATGGCTCCGGCGGCAATCGCGCGTTTATCACCGGGGTGACCCAGGTGGAAGGCGGCCTGGTGCAGGTGCTGGATATCGAAAAAGTCATCCATGGCATCGCCCCGGCGCCGATAGAAGCCGCGCCGACCGACCTGACCATGGAAGAAGCCGAAGTCCTCGGCCATGCACGCATCCTGGTGGTGGATGACAGCCAAGTGGCGCTGCAGCAATCGGTGCATACGCTGCGCAACCTCGGGCTGACCTGTCACACCGCGCGCAGCGCCAAGGAGGCCATCGACGTGCTGCTGGAGCTGCAAGGCACGGGCGAGCAAATCAATGTGGTGGTGTCGGACATCGAAATGTCCGAGATGGACGGTTATGCCCTCACCCGCACGCTGCGCGAAACTCCGGACTTCCAGCAGCTCTACGTGCTGTTGCACACCTCCCTGGACAGCGCAATGAACAGTGAAAAAGCCCGCCTGGCCGGCGCCGATGCGGTGCTGACCAAGTTTTCCTCCCCCGAGCTGACCAAGTGCCTGGTGGTGGCTGCGCAAACCGTGGCGCAAAAGGGTTTGTAAGCCTTGGCTGAGTATTTCCAGCTGCTGCGACGCGACCTGACCGGCAGCCTGCCGGCGCCGCAGTGGCCGGCCAACACCCAGCTGGATCACTATCGCGATGAACTGGCCCCGGCGATTCACGCGGTATTGCGCATGACCCAGGATCAGGGCGGTGGCCGTGTCGCGGGCCTTGAGCAATGGCGCCGGCAATTCGTTGCCGATGCCGAGTTCGACCCCTCGTTGTGCCTGGTAGCCAGTAACGCCGAGGGCATTCTCGGCGTGGCGCAATGCTGGACCAGTGCCTTTATCAAGAACCTCTCGATACACCCCTGCGCCCAGGGCCAGGGGCTTGGCCGAGCGTTGCTGCTGCATGCCTTCCACGTCTTCAAGCAGCGTGGCGAACCCTATGTGGACCTCAAGGTGCTGGAGAGCAATCTGCGCGCGCGGCAGCTGTATGAAAGCGCAGGCATGCGGTTCGTCCTGCGCGACGTGGTTGAGGACTGACGTCACTGGCGCATAACTTGCTTCCAGAGAGCCCAAGCGGTGGATAGAGGTAAAAACCCGTCACCGCCCATGCTTGCCTTCTGACCTTGCCTGGTGACAGATCCGCCATGAATACTCACTTTTCCTGCGTAGGTTGTGGCAAATGCTGCTCCGATCACCACGTGCCCCTGACCCTCGACGAAGCCCGGCAGTGGGCGGCGGACGGTGGCAATGTCATTGTTCTGGTAGAAGGTTTTCTCGCCAGCGGCCTGGGTTTGCCCCAGCAGCAGCGTGAACATGCCGAACGCCGTTCAGTGGTGGTGCCCAGCGGCAATACCCAGGCATTCGTGGCGATCACCTTTGCGGCCTACAACGCCGGGCGCTGTCGGAATCTTGACGAAGACAATCGCTGCGGCATCTATGAACGACGTCCGCTGGTGTGCCGGATCTATCCGATGGAGATCAATCCGCACATCCCGCTGAACCCGAGCGCCAAGGATTGCCCGCCGGAATCCTGGGAACAGGGGCCGGCGTTGATCGTGGGCGGGGCATTGATGGATGCTGAACTGGCTGAACTGATCCGCCGTTCACGCCAGGCCGACCGTGACGATGTGCAAACCAAGGAGGCCGTGTGTGCCTTGCTGGGGATTCGTACTACCGCACTCAAGGGCGACGGGTTCACGGCGTATTTGCCGGATATGAATGCGTTTGCCCAAGCCATTGCGTTGGCAACTGACCAGCCGATCACGGCCAACGAGTGGGTGTTTCACGTCTCCGGGATGGAGATTGCCGAACAACTGCTGGATGCCGGCGCGCAGATTGCTACCGAAGTGCCGGCCAATTACGCGTTTATCCCGTTGCGGGCGGCTTGAGACTCGACGGGTTCACGGGCGCGGTGTCGAGGCGGTAGGGCTGGAGGATGCGCTGGTACTCGCCGTTCTGCTTGAGTTGCTCAAGGGCATGGTTGAGTTCGGTACGCAACACGGTATCGGTTTTGCGCAGTGCAATCGCGACACTGTTGCCCAACAGGTCAGACGATACCGGCGGGCCCATGAAATCGAAATCCATGCCTTCAGGCGTGTCGAGCAAGGCCTCTCGGATTTCCACGGCGCCCTGCAGCGTCGCATCGATCTCGCCCGCAACCAGGCCGCGCACCAGTTGGTCGTTGAGCCAGTAGCTCTCGATGATCACGCCAGCCGGCGCCCACTGCGACCGGGCAAAGGCTTCGCGATTGCTCCTGACCAACACCCCGACCCGCTTGCCCTTGAGTAACCGCTTGTGCGGGCTCAAGCCTGAGTTTCTGCGGGCCACCAGCCAGGTAGTGATCGGGTAGAGGTCATCGCTGAAATTGACTCTCTGCTGTCGACTCAAGGTCGGTGCCATCCCCATGATCGCGTCAAATTGCCGGGCATCGAGGGCGGGGAAGTTTTCCATGACGATCTGGTCGACCCACGTGCAATGCACATTGAGCTGCACGCACAGGGCGTTACCCAATTCGATATTGAGCCCCACCAATTGCCCTTGCGGATTACGGCTTTGAAAGGGGGGAAAATGCGCCGCGACAGCGAAGCGGATTTCGCGTCGCGGCGGCTCGGCGGCGGCCACGGCCTCCACCGATAACAGGAGGGCAAGCGCCACACAGAGATGTATCAAAGCCACGGGAAACGTCCTTTTCCGGAGAGAGCTGCGTCGCCATGTCCCGATACAAATGATCAGGGCAAGGCGATGCTGCGCAAGCTTTCAAGAAACGGTCGCGGACCTACAATAAGAAATATCGACGCGAGCTGTAGGCAACTGCCTATACGGCGAATATGCGCATTACTCTCAACGTTTACCCATCGAACGACGCGTACCCGGCGGCGCCATGCCTGGCGTTTTGGTATGGCCATTCTTCGCGCCACCTTTGTACCAGGGCTGGGCGGCCTGCTTGGCCCCGGCCAGTTCACCCGGGTTGAAAGGGAACTTGAACGCCGGGATTTCGGCTTTTTCAACGCCGTCGGCATCGACCGAATCGACGAGGTCGACCGCTTCAACGGGGGGTTGGATCGGGGAAGTCATGGGTGCTCCGAGGTGCGCAAAAGATGAAGCGGGCCCGGCAAGCGGGCCACAGTGGCGCGCAGTATACCTGCGCGCCCCGGATCTTTAAGCGTCGTCGTACGAATGGTCGCCGCTTAACTGACAGCGCTGTCAGATAGCCGTCACTCTGCTGACCCGATCAAAAGGCTATAACGGTCATTCCACGTTTCCGATCCTTTGCCTGGCGCCACCTCTATGCCCACAAAACGAAACACGGCCCTGCTGGTGGGCGCCCTTCTGGTCCTGGCGCTGGCAGCCTGGACCTTGACTCGGCCCGCCAAGGCCCGGCTGGCGGCACCCAGCGCTATTCCCGTGCGCGTGGTAAGCGTGGCGCAACAGGATGTCCCGCGGTTCGTCAGCGGCATTGGCACGGTGTTGTCGTTGCACAGCGTGGTGATCCGCCCGCAGATCGACGGCATCCTCACCCGCTTGCTGGTCAAGGAAGGCCAACAGGTAAAGGCCGGCGACCTGCTGGCGACCATCGATGACCGCTCGATCCGCGCCAGCCTCGACCAGGCCAAGGCCCAGCTGGGGGAAAGCCAGGCGCAGTTGCAAGTGGCGCAGGTCAACCTCAAGCGCTACAAGGAACTGAGTATCGACGACGGCGTATCGAAGCAGACCTACGACCAGCAACAAGCCCTGGTGAACCAGCTCAAGGCCACCGTGCAAGGTAACCAGGCGGCGATTGATTCAGCTCAAGTACAACTTTCCTACACCCAGATCCGCTCTCCCGTCAGTGGTCGCGTGGGCATTCGCACGGTGGATGAAGGTAACTTCCTGCGCATGAGCGATACCCAAGGGTTGTTCTCGGTCACCCAGATCGACCCGATCGCGGTTGAGTTCTCCCTGCCGCAGCAGATGTTGCCAACCCTGCAAGGCCTGACCGCCGCCCCGCAAAAAGCCAGTGTCGATGCCTACCTGGGGGCCGATACCGACGGCCAGACCGGCGACCTGCTGGGGGAAGGCCGCTTGAGCCTGATCGACAACCAGATCAGCTCCACCACCGGCACCCTGCGTGCCAAGGCCGAGTTCCCAAACAGCGCGCAGAAGCTGTGGCCGGGACAACTGGTGACCATCAAGATCCAGACCGCCGTCGACAGGAACGCCCTGGTGGTGCCGCCGACGGTGGTGCAGCGTGGCCTGGACTCACATTTCGTGTACCGGCTCAACGGTGAGCAGGTGGAGGTGGTGCCCGTGCAAGTCACCTACCAGAACGGTGAGCTGAACATCATCAAGGGCGTGCAGGCCGGGGACGTGCTGGTCAGCGATGGCCAGTCGCGGCTCAAGGCGGGCGCCCAGGTGCAAGTGCTCAAGGAGCCGCCGCAGGTGATCCAGACCGTCGACGCCAAGGTGCAGCCATGAGCGGCAGCCGCTCGCCCTCGGCCTGGTGCGTCGATCACCCAGTCGCCACCCTGCTGCTGACATTTGCCTTGGTGCTGCTGGGGATCATTGCCTTCCCGCGGCTGGCCGTTGCGCCACTGCCGGAAGCGGAATTTCCGACGATCCAGGTCACCGCCCAACTGCCCGGCGCCAGCCCGGACACCATGGCCTCATCGGTGGCGACGCCGCTCGAGGTGCAATTCAGCGCCATCCCCGGCATGACCCAGATGACCTCCAGCAGCGCCTTGGGCTCAAGCCTCTTGACCCTGCAATTCACTCTGGACAAAAGCATCGACACCGCCGCCCAGGAAGTGCAGGCCGCGATCAATACCGCCTCCGGCAAGCTGCCCAGCGATATGCCGAGCCTGCCGACCTGGAAGAAGGTCAACCCGGCCGACAGCCCGGTGCTGATCCTCAGCGTCAACTCCGCGAGCATGCCGAGCACCGAACTGAGCGACTACGTGGAAACCCTGCTGGCGCGTCAGATCAGCCAGATCGACGGTGTCGGCCAGATCAACATCACTGGCCAGCAACGCCCGGCGATTCGTGTGCAGGCCTCGCCCGACAAACTCGCGGCAGTCGGCTTGACGCTCGCGGACATCCGCCTGGCCATCCAGCAATCGAGCCTGAACCTGGCCAAAGGCGCGATTTACGGGGCCAACAGCGTGTCGACTCTGTCGACCAACGATCAACTGTTTCACCCCGACGAATACGGCCAGTTGATTGTGTCCTACAAGAACGGCGCACCCGTGCAACTGCGGGATATCGCCAAAGTCGTCAACGGTTCGGAAAACGCCTACGTGCAGGCCTGGTCCGGCGATACGCCGGGGGTCAACCTGGTGATTTCGCGCCAGCCGGGGGCGAATATCGTCGACACGGTCGACCGCATCCAGCAAGCACTGCCGCGCCTGGAAGCCATGCTGCCGGCCTCGGTGCAGGTCAGCGTACTGACCGACCGCACCAAAACTATCCGCGCCTCGTTGCATGAAGTGGAAATGACCCTGCTGATCGCGATCCTGCTGGTGGTGGCGGTGATGGCGCTGTTCCTGCGCCAGCTGTCGGCGACGTTGATTGTGTCTGCCGTGCTCGGTGTGTCGCTGGTGGCCAGTTTCGCGCTGATGTATGTGATGGGCTTCAGCTTGAACAACCTGACCCTTGTCGCCATCGTGATTGCCGTAGGTTTTGTGGTGGACGATGCGATTGTGGTGGTGGAGAACATCCACCGTCACCTGGAGGCCGGCCTGGACAAGCGCGAAGCCGCGATCAAAGGCTCCGGCGAAATCGGCTTTACCGTGGTGTCCATCAGCTTCTCGCTGGTGGCGGCGTTTATTCCACTGCTGTTCATGGGCGGCGTGGTCGGGCGGCTGTTCAAGGAATTTGCGTTGACGGCCACCTCGACCATCCTGATTTCGGTGGTGGTTTCGCTGACCCTGGCGCCCACCCTCGCCGCACTGTTCATGCGTGCGCCAACCCATCACGCCCATGCCAAACCCACCTTCAGCGAGCGCCTGCTGGCCGGCTATGCGCGCAACCTGCGGCGTGCCCTGGCCCATCAACGCAGCATGGCGGCGATCTTCGTGGTGACCCTGGCCCTGGCCGTGGTCGGCTATGTGTTTATCCCCAAGGGCTTTTTCCCGGTGCAGGACACCGGTTTCGTGCTGGGCACCAGCGAGGCGGCAGCCGATGTGTCGTACCCGGACATGGTCGCCAAGCACAAGGCGCTGGCCGACATCGTCAAGGCCGACCCGGCGGTGCAAGCCTTCTCCCACTCGGTGGGTGTGACCGGCAGCAACCAGACCATCGCCAACGGGCGCTTCTGGATCGCCTTGAAAGACCGGGGTGATCGCGATGTGTCGGCCAGCCAGTTCATCGACCGCATCCGCCCGCAACTGGCGAAGGTGCCGGGCATCGTCTTGTACCTGCGCGCCGGCCAGGACATCAACTTGAGCTCCGGCCCCAGCCGCGCCCAGTACCAATACGTACTCAAGAGCAACGACGGCCCGACCCTGAACACCTGGACCCAGCGCCTCACCGAAAAACTGCGCAGCAACCCGGCCTTCCGGGACCTGTCCAACGACCTGCAATTGGGCGGCAGCATCACCCACATCACCATCGACCGCCAGGCCGCGGCTCGTTTTGGCCTGACCGCCACCGACGTCGACCAGGCGCTGTACGACGCGTTCGGCCAGCGCCAGATCAACGAATACCAGACCGAGATCAACCAGTACCAGGTGGTGCTGGAGCTGGACCGCCAACAGCGCGGCAAGGCCGAGAGCCTGAACTATTTTTACCTGCGCTCGCCGCTGACCAACGAGATGGTGCCACTGTCGGCGCTGGCCAGGGTCGACCCACCGAGCGTGGGGCCGTTGTCCATCAGCCATGACGGCATGTTCCCGGCCGCCAACCTGTCGTTCAACCTGGCCCCCGGCGTGGCGCTGGGGGATGCGGTGATCATGCTCAACCAGGCCAAGAACGACATCGGCATGCCCAGTACGATCATCGGAAATTTCCAGGGCGCGGCCCAGGCCTTCCAGAGCTCGCTGGCCAGCCAGCCGTGGCTGATCCTCGCGGCACTGGTCGCGGTCTACATTATCCTGGGCGTGTTGTACGAGAGTTTCGTGCACCCGCTGACGATCATTTCTACCTTGCCCTCGGCGGGCCTGGGCGCGTTGATCATGCTGTGGCTGCTGGGCCAGGACTTTTCGATCATGGCCTTGATCGGCCTGGTGCTGCTGATCGGCATCGTCAAGAAAAATGGCATCCTGATGATCGACTTCGCCCTGGAGGCCCAGCGCGTACGCGGCCTGGCGCCTGAGGACGCGATCTACGAAGCCTGCGTCACGCGGTTCCGGCCGATCATCATGACCACCCTCGCCGCCCTGCTTGG
The DNA here is from genome assembly GCF_003852275.1 of Pseudomonas sp. R4-39-08. Classification (NCBI taxonomy): domain Bacteria; kingdom Pseudomonadati; phylum Pseudomonadota; class Gammaproteobacteria; order Pseudomonadales; family Pseudomonadaceae; genus Pseudomonas; species Pseudomonas sp. R4-39-08. The sequence continues at coordinate 1,060,460 of NZ_CP027733.1, read as the reverse complement.
CGCGGTGCCGTTGATGCTCGGCTCAGGCCCTGGCACGGAATTGCGCCAGCCATTGGGCATCGCCGTGGTCGGCGGCTTGCTGGTGAGCCAGGCGCTGACGCTGTTCACCACGCCGGTCATATACTTGTACCTTGAACGACTTTTCCACAGGCCCAAACCAGCGATCGAGCTGGCGACCACACACTGAGGCCAAGGCCCCGCCCTGGAACAAAAGGCTGATGCGCGTCCTGATTATTGAAGATGAAGAAAAAACCGCGGACTACCTGCACCGCGGCCTGACGGAGCAAGGTTACACCGTCGATGTGGCGCGCGAAGGCGTCGAGGGGTTGCACCTGGCGCTGGAGAACGACTACGCGGTGATCGTGCTCGACGTGATGCTGCCGGCGCTCGACGGGTTTGGCGTATTGCGTGCTTTACGCGCACGCAAACAGACCCCGGTGATCATGCTTACCGCCCGCGAGCGCGTGGAAGACCGCATCCGTGGCCTGCGCGAAGGCGCCGACGACTACCTGGGCAAGCCGTTTTCCTTCCTCGAACTGGTGGCGCGCCTGCAGGCGTTGACCCGCCGCAGTGGCGGCCATGAGCCGGTGCAGGTGACGGTCGCCGACCTGTGGATCGACCTGATCAGCCGCAAGGCCAGTCGCAACGGTGTGCGCCTGGACCTGACCGCCAAGGAGTTCTCGTTGCTCAGCGTATTGGCGCGGCGCCAGGGCGAAATCCTGTCCAAGACGGCGATTGCCGAGATGGTCTGGGACATCAATTTCGACAGCGACGCCAACGTGGTCGAAGTGGCGATCAAGCGCCTGCGCGCCAAACTCGATGGGCCGTTCGAACACAAACTGCTGCACACCATCCGGGGCATGGGCTACGTGCTGGAGAACCGCAGTGCCGACTAACTCCATCGCCCTGCGCCTGAGCGGGATGTTCACCCTGGTGGCGCTGCTGATCTTCGTGCTGATCGGCGGCGCGCTGTACCAGCAAGTGGATCGCGGCCTGGGGTTGTTGCCGGGGGCCGAGCTGGATGCGCGCTACAGCGTGCTCGAATCCTCGGTGAACCGCTTCGGCACGCCGGAGCATTGGGTCAAGATCAAGGCCAAGCTCAAGCTGCTGGGGGAGGAAGACAAGCGCATTCGCTTCTGGGTGGTCAGCAGCGACCCAAGTTACGAATACGGTGAACCGGATGCGCAGATTCGCGCCTTTGCCCAGGGCCCGACCGGTAAACGCGACCTGCACCTGCCCGGCCACGATTACCCGTTCAAGGTGCTGGTGAGCCAGTTCGCCGCCAAGGATCAACGCCCACCGCTGCGCTTCATGATCGCCATCGACACCGAGAATTTCCGCGCCACCCAGCATCATCTGCTGGTAGCGCTGATCAGCCTGGCGCTGGTCGGCGTGGTGATGGCCTCGTTGCTGGGCTTCTGGGTGTCGCGCATCGGCCTCAAGCCACTGGAAAAACTCTCGGACGAAGCACAGAAACTCGCGCCGCCCAAACTCTCCGGGCGCCTGCAACTGTCACCGCTGCCGCCGGAACTGAGTCAGTTCGTCAACTCGTTCAACGCCACCCTCGACCGCGTCGAACTCGCTTACTCGCGCCTCGAATCCTTCAATGCCGACGTGGCCCATGAACTGCGCTCGCCGCTGACCAACCTGATCGGCCAGACCCAGGTCGCGCTGACCCGCGGGCGTTCGGCCGAGCATTATTTCGAGGTGCTGCAATCGAACCTGGAAGAGCTGGAACGACTACGCTCGATTATCAACGACATGCTGTTCCTCGCCAGTGCCGACCAGGGCAGCAAGGCCACCAAGCTGATTGAAAGCTCCCTGGCCGATGAAGTCGCCACCACCCTCGACTACTTGGATTTTATCTTCGAAGACGCCCAGGTTCAGGTGCGGGTACAGGGCGACGCCCAAGTGCATATCGAAAAAGCCCACCTGCGCCGCGCACTGATCAACCTGTTGAGCAATGCGGTGCAGCACACCGCGCCTGGGCAGGTCATCGACGTGAACATCGATGTGCTGGAGCACCAGGTAACGATCGGCGTGACCAACCCAGGCGAGGTGATTGCCAGCGAGCACCTGCCTCGACTGTTCGAACGTTTCTATCGGGTGGATGCGTCGCGCAGCAACAGCGGGGCCAATCACGGGTTGGGGCTGGCTATCGTCAAGGCGATTGCGTTGATGCATGGCGGCGATGTGTTTGTGCGCAGCGAAGGCGGCGAAAATACCTTCGGCATCACCCTGCCCGTCTGACACGCCCCTCCCACACTGGGTACCACCGGCAGCCAACTGTTACGATTTGGGCAATAGTCATTATCTTGTTACACTCTGTATCGCACCGCTCGCCTGCGTTACTTTGACGCATCGATGAGCGCGACGGTAAAGACAGCCGAACCCTCACCCGAATTTCCCTCGACTTATTTCCAGGGCTCTACACTGGGAATCTGTCTTAAAGCCGCTGACTTCAGCGGCTTTTTTTTGCCGTAAAAAAGGCCAGGCACACCCCACGACACTGGCCGTTCATGATTGACCAAAGGAGCTCCACCGGTGAAGAACTCGCTGACATTCACCCCGTTATTCCTCGCCATCGCAGCAACGATCACTCCCCTTGCCCACGGGGCAGACGCCACGCCCACCGAGGGTTTCGTCGAGGGTTCGCACCTCACGATCGACATCCGCAACTACTACATGAATCGCGACCGTCGCGACCTGCATACCGATGACAGCAAGGAATGGGGCCAGGGCTTTATCGGCACCTTCACCTCCGGCTACACCCAAGGCACCGTCGGTGTCGGCCTGGACCTCAACGCCATGCTCGGCCTCAAGCTCGACGGCGGCGGTGGCACCGACGGTTCCAGCATCCTTCCGTACGGCAGCGGCAACGGCAAGGCGCCCGGCACGTTCTCCACCGCTGGCGGCACCTTGAAACTGCGCGCGTTCGATACCGAGCTGAAGGCCGGCGACCTGTTCCTCAACAACCCGGTGATCGCCGGCGGCATGACCCGCATGCTGCCGCAGACGTTTCGCGGCGTGAGCCTGGCCAACCACAGCCTCGACGGCTGGATGTTCGAAGGCGGCCAGGCCAGCTTCACCAAGCTCTACAACCAGAGCGGCCACCGGCGCATCGGCACCAGCTATGGCGCATTGCCGGCCGACGCCGACGCCCAGCACCTGAACTGGGCCGGTGTAGCGTTCAGCGGCATCCCCGGGTTGACCAGCAACCTGTACGCCGCTGAACTCAAGGACGTGTGGCACCAGTACTACTACGACCTCGAGTACACCTATGCACTCAACGACCTGGTCAGCCTGACCCCCGGCCTGCATTATTACCACACCCAGGACACCGGCCAGGCACTGCTGGGCGCTATCGACAACAACACCTACAGCCTGCATGTGACCCTGGGCGTGGGCAACCACAGCGTTACCGCCGCCTACCAGCGGGTCAACGGCAACACGCCGTTCGACTACATTACCCAGGGCGACAGCGTGTATCTGGACAATTCCCAGCAATACTCGGACTTCAACGGCCCCAACGAGCGTTCGTGGAAGCTCAAGTATGCCTACGACTTCACCGGTGTCGGCCTGCCCGGCCTGACATCCGCCGTGTCGTATATCAGCGGCAAGACCGACCTGACCACGGTAGACCCGAACAGCCGGGGCTACAGCAGCTGGTACAGCGCCGACGGCAAGAACGCCAAGCACTGGGAGCGCGATATCGACCTGAAATACGTGGTGCAGGGCGGCAAGGCCAAGGACCTGGCGGTACGCCTGCAATGGGCGACCAACCGTGGCGGCAATGGCTACTCGGCGGTGGATCGGGATGTGGATGAGTACCGCGTGATCGTCGACTACCCAATCAACGTGTTCTAACCCCAATCTGAATAACAATGAAGACCCAATGTGGGAGGGGGCTTGCCCCCGATGACGGAGTGTCAGTCAATTATACGTTGGCTGATTCGCCGCCATCGGGAGCAAGCCCCCTCCCACATTTTGCTTCTGCGCCATCTTCCAGAGTAGCTACTACGCTAAAGGCATCCTCAGAGCAGAAGTACGCCCGATGAGTTCAAGCCTTGCCCGCCCTACCCGCCGCCCGGAACGCCTGCTGATCCTGAGCAGCACCCTCACGGTGTTGCTGATCGTGGGAATCGTCACCGCACTGTTGAACCGCGAACACGCCAACACCTTGCAGGCCGCCAAGCGCACCGCCACTACCATTACCCAGTTGATCGATGCCGATGTGCTACGCAACGTCGAGCTCTATGACATGGCCCTCAAAGGCCTGATCGCTGCGACCGAGCGCACTGACCTGCAGGGCGTGTCCGCGAGCATCCGGCACCTGGTGCTGTTCGACCGCTCCGCCACAGCGCCGTACAAGGGCGACATCTTGTTGCTGGGCCCGAGCGGCGAGGTGATTGCCGACTCGTCCCTGCTCACGCCCAAGGCCGGCAACTTCGCCGACCGCGACTATTTCCAGGTTCATCGCACCAATCCCGACATCGGGCTGTATATCAGCCGACCGTTCAGGGCCCGCTGCGAATGCGAGGACCCGTGGCGCATTGCATTTAGCCGCCGCGTTTCGTCATCGGACGGGCGCTTCCTGGGTGTGGCTGTCGCCTCCATGCGTCTGTCGTACTTCCACCAACTGTTCAGCAGCCTGAATATCGGCAGCAACAGCACCATCAACCTGCTCAACCACCAGGGCATCCTGCTGGCGCAAGAACCGTTGCTGGAAGCGGATATCATCAACAAGGACCTGAGCCAGCGGCCCAATGTGGCGCGCATGCTGCGCGAGCGAGACGGCACTTTCCACAGCGTCTCCAGCCTCGACCAGCAGCCTCGGCTCTACAGTTTCTCGAACGTGGGCGATTTGCCGCTGATCGTCGCGGTGGCGTTGGCCAGCGACGAAGTGTTCGCGCCATGGCGACGGGCGGCGTGGCTGGTCAGTCTCGCGACGGGGGTGCTGTGCATTGGCCTGTTGTGGCTGACCTGGGCGCTGTGCATGGAGCTGCGACGGCGTCACCGGGCCGAGCAAGTGCTGTCAGAACTGGCAGGTACCGATGCCCTCACTGGCCTGGCCAACCGCCGCACTCTCGACGAACGCCTGCGCCTGGAATGGGATCGCGCGCAACGTTCAACCGAGCCGTTGACGGTGCTGATGATCGACGTGGACCACTTCAAGGCCTTCAACGATCGCCATGGCCACCAGGGCGGGGACGACGCACTGCGCACGGTGGCGCAGGTGATCGACAGCAATATCCGCCGCCCGGCCGACCTTGCCGCACGTTACGGCGGTGAAGAATTCGCGGTGGTGCTGCCCGATACCGACGCCAAGGGCGCTTGGGTGATCGCCGAGCATATCCGCAATGGTGTTGAGCACTTGCCACGGCCGGCATGGGACGAGCAGCCGATCACCGTGAGCATCGGCATGAGCACCTGGGAGAAGCGCAGCGGTCTGTCCCTTGAAGACTTGCTGCTCAAGGCCGACCAGGCGTTGTATAAGGCCAAGCACAGTGGCCGCAATCGGACGATCGCCGGGACATAAAAAAAGGCCACCCGAAGGCAGCCTTTAAAACTAAAGAAGAGAGTTGTTACTTACACCGCCGCAACGGGACGCATGTAAGAGATCGGTGCGGTGCTGGCATCTTCGAAGGTCACGACTTCCCAAGCGTCTGTCTGCTCAATCAACTTGCGCAGCAGCTGGTTGTTAAGGGCGTGGCCCGACTTGAAGCCTTTGAACTCGCCTATCAGGCTATTGCCCAGCAGGTAGAGGTCACCGATTGCATCGAGGATCTTGTGCTTCACAAATTCGTCTTCATAGCGAAGGCCGTCTTCGTTCAGTACACCATCCGCGTCGACCACAATGGCGTTTTCAACGCTGCCGCCGAGTGCGAGGTTGTGCTTGCGCAGGTACTCGATGTCACTCATGAAACCAAAGGTACGGGCGCGGCTGACTTCTTTTACAAACGAAGTGCTGGAAAAATCCACGCTTGCACTTTGGGTGCGGTCACGGAATACCGGGTGATCGAAATCGATCTCAAAGCTCACTTTAAAGCCTTCGAACGGGACGAAGGTGGCGCGCTTGTCGCCGTCTTCTACTGTCACTTCCCGCAGAATGCGAATGAACTTCTTGGCTGCGTCCTGTTCTTCCAGGCCGGCAGATTGAATCAGGAATACGAAGGGTCCAGCGCTGCCATCCATGATCGGGACTTCGGACGCGGAGAGCTCGACGTAGGCGTTATCGATGCCCAAACCGGCCATGGCCGAGAGCAAGTGCTCCACCGTGTCCACTTTGACGTCACCGTTGACCAATGTGGTCGACATAGTGGTTTCGCCAACGTTTTCCGCGCGAGCAGGTATCTGCACCACAGGGTCCAGGTCGGCACGCACAAACACGATGCCGGTGTCGACAGGTGCAGGCTTGAGGGTCAGGTATACCTTTTCCCCGGAGTGCAGACCTACACCTGTGGCACGAATAATATTCTTCAGGGTGCGTTGTTTAATCATGGCTTGGACCGCTTCAGCGCAAATTGCGAACTGGTATCAACAAAGGCTGGCGATAATAGCAGACCAGACCTTTGCTGAACACCAATCACCTTCATAGCCCTGATACATTCCATTAATCGGCCTGACGACGCAGGAATGCCGGGATGTCCAGGTAGTCCAGGTCGTCTTGCGGATTCGGGCTACGGGACGCCGCAGCACCGGCCTGAGCCTGGTTGCGCATCACGGTCGGACGGTCCAGGTCACGGTAGTTCACCGACGGCAGCTCCTGGCGCGAAGGCGCTGGAGCGGCCGCTTGCTGGCTGGCGTGGCTGGTATGGACGGTATTGTCGATGACCTTTACAGGCTTCTCGATTTTTGCACCCAGCCCGGTCGCAACCACGGTCACGTGCAGTTCGTCGCGCATGTCCGGGTCGATAACGGTGCCGACCTTGACCATGGCGTGCTCGGACGCGAAGGCTTCGATGATGCTACCCACGTCGGAGTACTCACCCAGGGACAGGTCAGGACCTGCGGTGATATTCACCAGGATGCCGCGCGCACCTTGCAGGTTCACGTCTTCCAGCAGCGGGTTGCGGATGGCTGCTTCGGTAGCTTCGCGCGCACGGTTCGGACCGCTGGCGCAGCCGGTACCCATCATCGCCATGCCCATTTCGCTCATCACGGTACGCACGTCGGCAAAGTCGACGTTGATCATGCCGGGACGCTTGATGATGTCGGAGATACCGCGAACGGCACCGGCCAGTACATCGTCAGCCTTGGCGAACGCGGACAGCAGGCTGGCGTCCTTGCCCAGGATGGTCAGCAGCTTCTCGTTGGGAATGGTGATCAACGAGTCGACGCTTTCAGACAGCAGACGGATGCCTTCGTCGGCGATCTGCATGCGCTTGCGGCCTTCGAACGGGAACGGACGCGTCACAACAGCGACGGTCAGAATCCCCATTTCCTTGGCCACTTCGGCAATGATCGGCGCTGCACCGGTACCGGTACCGCCGCCCATGCCGGTGGTGATGAACACCATGTTGGTGCCTTGCAGCACTTCGGCAATACGCTCGCGATCTTCCAAGGCGGCTTGACGGCCGACTTCCGGATTGGCGCCAGCGCCGAGGCCCTTGGTCACGGCTGTGCCCAATTGCAGGATGGTCCGCGCGCCGATGCTTTTCAGCGCCTGGGCATCAGTGTTGGCGCAGATGAATTCAACGCCTTCAATGTTGCTCTTGACCATATGGTTGACAGCGTTGCCGCCGCCACCGCCGACACCGATTACTTTGATAACCGGGCTAGCGGGGATGTTGTCTACGAGTTCAAACATGTTCCCTCTCCTTTCATTTTCTCTAGTTTTTTCGCCTACTGCTTATTACGGGTGTTGCGGTGTCGCGGTAAATCTTCAGAAATTGCCTTTTACCCAAGCCTGCAGCCGCTCGAACAACGGCGCTTTCGCTTCGTCATCGCTGCGGTAGCTGTCACGGATGCTCGGGCCCGACAGGGAAATGCCATCGGTCTGCTTTTGCAGCCCGTACAACAGCAAGCCCACACCGGTGGAATAAATCGGGTTGCGCACCACGTCGCCGAGGCCTTTGACGCCATGGGGCACGCCCAGGCGCACCGGCATGTGGAAGATCTCTTCGGCCAGTTCGACCGCGCCTTCCATTTTCGAGGTGCCACCGGTCAGCACGATGCCGGCCGGGATCAGATCTTCGTAGCCGCTGCGGCGCAGTTCGGCCTGGATCAGGGTGAACAGCTCGTCGTAGCGCGGCTCGACCACTTCGGCCAGGGCCTGGCGCGACAGCTCGCGCGGTGGACGGTCGCCGACGCTTGGCACCTTGATGGTTTCACCGGCACCGGCCAGCTTGGCCAAGGCGCAGGCGTAGCGGATCTTGATTTCTTCGGCGTACTGGGTCGGTGTACGCAACGCCATGGCGATGTCGTTGGTGACCTGGTCGCCGGCAATCGGGATCACGGCGGTGTGACGGATCGCACCCTCGGTGAAGATCGCGATATCGGTGGTGCCGCCGCCGATGTCCACCAGGCACACGCCCAGTTCTTTTTCGTCGTCGGTCAGCACCGAGTAGGCCGAAGCCAACTGCTCAAGAATGATGTCGTCGATTTCGAGGCCGCAGCGACGCACGCATTTTTCAATGTTCTGCGCGGCGTTGACGGCGCAGGTCACTACGTGGACCTTGGCTTCCAGACGCACGCCCGACATGCCCAGTGGCTCGCGAACGCCCTCCTGGTTATCGATCACGTAGTCCTGGGGCAAGGTGTGCAACACGCGCTGGTCAGCCGGGATCGCCACGGCCTGGGCGGCGTCGAGGACGCGCTCAAGGTCGGCCGCACTGACTTCACGGTCGCGGATCGCCACGATGCCGTGGGAGTTCAGGCTGCGGATATGGTTGCCGGCCACGCCGACGAACGCCGAGTGAATCCGGCAACCGGCCATCAGCTGCGCTTCTTCGATGGCGCGCTGGATCGATTGCACGGTGGACTCGATGTTCACCACCACGCCCTTCTTCAGGCCCCGGGACGGATGCGTGCCAATACCGACGATTTCGATCGTGCCGTCTTCACCGACCTCGCCCACCAGCGCCACCACCTTGGAGGTGCCGATATCGAGACCGACGATCATTTTGCCGCTTTGCACGTTTGCCATGGGTCCTGCCTCTTCTTAATTCTTCGCGACAGCGGGTTGTGCTGCCGTGGGCGCTACCGGTACACGCCAACCGACGGCCAGGCCGTTGGCGTAACGCAGGTCGACGCTCGCAATGTTCGTAATCTGTTCTTTCAAGGTTTTTTCATAGATGGCAATAAAGCGGCGCATCTTTTCCACCAAGCGGTCGCGTCCCAGCAACAACTCGATGCCCGGGCCGGAACTGCCTGCCCCGGTCGTCAGAAACCAGCTGCCCCGCTCACGCAATTCCAGGCGTGCGATGGAGAAGCCCAGTGGCCGCAGCATCTGGCTCAAGGCCTGGTACTGCTGCATCACTTGCTGTTGCGCCCGCTGCGGCCCGAACAGCTGCGGCAGGTGCTCATAGTTCGCCACTTCACGCGGCGCAAATGCCTGCCCCTGGTTGTTCAACAGCGCACCATCGCCCCAGCGGGCCACGGGCAGCTGTTCTTCCAGGCGGATCGTTACCTGGTCCGGCCATACGCGGCGGACTTCGGCATGGGCGATCCACGGCATCTGTTCCAGCTCCGCGCGCATGCCGGCCAGGTCAATGGTAAAGAAGCTCGCCGCCAGGAACGGGCTGATGCGCTGCTGTACCGCTTGCTGGCTGATATAGCTCAAGTCGCCCTGCACGCTGATCTTGGTGATCGGCCGGTCGGCATACGGCAACAGACGCTGCGCCCCTTCGTAGGTGCCAAAGCCCAGTACCACCAGCAACACCGGCCAGAACAGCGCCTTGATGAAACCAAAGTTGGCTTTGGGCAGGCGCGCCGACATCGGCTCTTTGGCCACCATGCGGCTGGCACCCCGTGGCACCGGCTTGCGGCTCGGTGCTTGTGGGGGCTGATGACGAAGCGATGCGCCTTTCATGTGCTTAGCCTCTTGGCTCAATGCTGTCGGCCAGGATCGCCAGCACCAACTGCTGGAAATCCAGGCCGGCGGCACGGGCGGCCATAGGGACCAGGCTGTGGTCGGTCATGCCCGGTGCAGTGTTGACTTCCAGGAACCAGAAATTCCCTTGGTCATCCTGCATCACGTCTGCCCGCGCCCAACCGGCGATACCCAGCGCCTCACAGGCTTGCGCCGTGAGGTCCATCAATTGTTGTTCCCTGGTTGCGTCAAGGCCGCATGGAATCCGGTACTGGGTATCGGAAGCCACATACTTGGCGTCGTAATCGTAAAAAGTGTGGGGCGTGCCCAATGCGATAGGCGGCAATACCTGGCCACGCAGGGTGGCGATGGTGTACTCGGGACCCTGGATCCACTGTTCCACCAACACTTGCGAATCGTAGGTACTTGCCGCTTTCCATGCGTCGATCAATTCAGCGGCCGAGTTCACTTTGGCCATGCCGATACTGGAGCCTTCATGGGCTGGTTTGACGATCAAAGGCAGGCCCAGTTCCTTGGCTGCGCAAATACAATCTTCCTCGCTGCGCAACACGGCGTGACGCGGCGTGGGAATGCCCAGGCTGTGCCACACCTGCTTGGTGCGCAACTTGTCCATCGCCAGCGCCGACGCCAGGATGCCGCTGCCGGTATAGGGGATGCCGGCGCACTCGAGCAGGCCCTGCATGCTGCCGTCCTCACCGCCACGGCCGTGGAGGATGATGAAGGCGCGGTCGATTTTTTCGGCCTGCAGGCGGGCAAGGAAATCATCGCCCACGTCGATGCCGAATGCGTTCACACCGGCGCTTTGCAGCGCCTCGAGCACGGCATTGCCGGACTTGAGCGACACTTCGCGCTCGGCGCTCTTGCCGCCGAACAGCACGGCAACGCGACCGAAGTCGGCAGGCGCCACAGTGGAGAACAGGGAGGCGTAGTCAGTGATCATTTCGACTTCCCCTTTTCGGCAGCAAGCGCTTCTTTTACGAACAATGGACTGGCCAGCAATTTGGGCGCGAGGCCACCGATATCACCGGCACCCTGGCACAGCAGGATGTCGCCGGCGCGCAGCAGCGGCTTGACGACCGGCGCCAAGTCGACGCCGCGCTCAATGTAGATTGGGTCCAACTGCCCACGCTGACGGATGCTGTTGCACAGCTTGCGGCTGTCGGCGCCCGGAATCGGTTCTTCACCGGCCGGGTACACCTCCATCAGCAAGAGCACGTTGGCATCGGCCAATACATTGACGAAGTCGTCGTACAGGTCACGGGTGCGGCTGTAGCGGTGCGGCTGGTAGACCATCACCAGGCGACGCTCCGGCCAGCCACCGCGCACGGCCTTGATCACGGCGGCGACTTCGGTCGGGTGGTGACCATAGTCATCCACCAGCATCACCTCACCGCCTTCAACCGGCAGCTGGCCGTAGACCTGGAAGCGTCGGCCGACACCGGCAAAGCGCGACAGGCCTTCGACGATGGCTTCATCGCTGACGCCTTCATCGGTGGCAATACAGATGGTCGCCAGGGAGTTCAGTACGTTGTGGTTGCCCGGCATGTTGACCGACACATCCAGCGGCTCGCGGTCAGGGCGCAGCACGGTGAAGAAGGTCTGCATGCCTTCCTGGCGCACATTGATCGCGCGCACGTCGGCGTCTTCGCTGAAGCCGTAGGTCACGGTAGGGCGCTTGACCTGCGGCAGAATCTCGCGCACCACCGGATCGTCCAGGCACACCACGGCCAACCCGTAGAACGGCAGGTTGTGCAGGAAGTCGACGAAGGTTTTCTTCAATTTGTTGAAGTCACCGTCGTAGGTTGCCATGTGGTCTTCGTCGATGTTGGTGACGACGGCGACCAGCGGTTGCAGGTGCAGGAAGCTCGCGTCGCTTTCATCGGCTTCGGCGATCAGGTAGCGGCTGGTGCCGAGCTGGGCATTGGTGCCGGCTGCATTCAGGCGGCCACCGATGACGAAGGTCGGGTCCAGGCCACCGGCGGCGAACACCGAGGCGATCAGGCTGGTGGTGGTGGTCTTGCCGTGGGTACCGGCGACGGCGATGCCGTGGCGGTAGCGCATCAGCTCGGCGAGCATCTCGGCACGCGGCACCACCGGGATGCGGCGCTCGAGGGCGGTGGCCACTTCCGGGTTGGACGTGTTCACAGCGCTGGACACCACCAGCACATCCGCCTCGGCGGCGTTCTCGGCGCGGTGGCCGATGAAGATCTGCGCGCCAAAGGACTTCAGGCGCTCGGTGACCGGCGACTCTTTCAAGTCAGAGCCGGACACCTGGTAGCCCAAGTTCAGCAATACTTCGGCAATCCCGCACATGCCCACGCCGCCGATACCGACGAAGTGGATGCGACGGATGCGGCGCATTTCCGGTTGTGGCATGGCTTTCTGATTCTCAACCATGGGCCACCTCCAGGCAGATATCGACCACGGTGCGGGTTGCGTCAGGTTTGGCCAGGCGGCTTGCGGTGCTCGCCATGCTGTTGAGTCGTTCCGGTTGCATCAAAACCTCGGTCAGGCGTGCGGCCAAATCGGCGGCGCCAGTCGTTCTTTGCGGCAGCAGGAAGGCAGCGCCCTCCCCGGCCAAATATTCGGCGTTGCGGGTCTGGTGATCGTCGATTGCGTGGGGCAGAGGCACCAGCAACGACGGCAGACCGGCGGCAGCCAGTTCACTGACGGTCAGCGCACCAGCGCGACAGACCACCAGGTCGGCCCAGCCATAGGCGTGGGCCATGTCTTTGATGAAGGGCTGTACAGTCGCCTCGACACCGGCCTCGCGATAGCGCGTGGCGGTGACTTCATCGTGGTGCTTGCCGGCTTGGTGGAAGATCTCCGGGCGCAATTCCACAGGGAGTTGCGCCAGCGCCTCCGGCAGCAATTTGTTCAGCGGCTCCGCGCCCAGGCTTCCGCCGAGGATCAGCAGGTGCGCCTTGCGTCCGACCAGCGCTTGGCGGGCGATGTCCATGAACAGCTCGGTGCGCACCGGGTTGCCGGTGGTACGGCGCTTGCTCGACGCGCTGAAGGTATTCGGGAACGCTTCACACACCCGCGCGGCCAATGGCACCAGCAAGCGGTTGGCGGTACCGGCAACGGCGTTCTGTTCATGCACGATCACCGGTACGCCGGCGAGTTTTGCCGCCACGCCACCGGGGCCGGTCACATAACCGCCAAAGCCGAGCACACACACAGGCTGCAACTCACGGATGACCTGGCGTGCCTGCCATACCGCCTTGAGCAACACGAACGGCGCCTTGAGCAGCGACAATTTGCCCTTGCCCCGCAAGCCCGTGACGTTGATCAGGTGCAGCGGCAAACCGGCGTTCGGCACCAGCTCGTTCTCGATGCCACGCGGCGTTCCCAACCAGTGCACGCTGTAGCCACGGTTCTGGAATTCGCGCGCGCAGGCCAGGGCCGGGAACACATGGCCCCCGGTGCCGCCGGCCATGATCAGCACGTTAGCGCCCATGGGTCGGCTCCTCGGCGAAGTCGCTTTCGCTGAACTCCATCTCTTCGCTGCCCAGGTGAGTACGACTCTCCCACTCGATGCGCAACAACAAGCCAAGGCAGGCGCAGCAAATCACCAACGAACTGCCGCCGTAACTGAGGAACGGCAAGGTCAGGCCCTTGGTCGGCAGCAGCCCGACGTTCACGCCGATATTGATCAGGAACTGGCCGATCCACAGGAACGACAAGCCGTACGCCACATAGGCGGCGAAATACTGTTTGGCCCTCTCGGCCCACAAGCCGATGTACATGCCGCGCACACACACGAACACGAACAACGCGACGGTGCACAGCGAGCCGACCACGCCCAGTTCCTCGGCCAGTACCGAGAACACGAAGTCGGTGTGCGCTTCGGGCAGGTAGAACTGCTTCTGCACACTGTTGCCCAGGCCCACGCCCAGCCACTCGCCGCGACCGAAGGCAATCAGCGCCTGGGTCAACTGGTAGCCGGAACCGAACTGGTCGGACCATGGGTCGGTAAAGGTAATCAGACGGGCCATCCGGTAGGGTTGCGCCTGCACCAGCACCGTCACGGCCGCGACCGCCAGCACCACCATCAAGGTGAAGCGGAACAGGCCGACGCCGCCCAGGAACAGCATCGCGGCGGCGGCGCCCATCATCACCACGGTGGCGCCGAAGTCGGGCTCCATCAGCAGCAGGCCGGCCATGGGCAGCAGCACGATGAATGGCTTGAAAAAGCCCATCCAGCTTTCGCGCACTTCTTTCTGACGGCGCACCAGGTAGCCGGCCAGGTAGATCACCACGAACACCTTGGCGATTTCCGAGGGTTGCACGTTGAAGGCACCGAAGCCGATCCAGCGCATCGAACCGTTCACCTCGCGGCCGATGCCGGGCAGGATCACCATCACCAGTAAACCGAACGCCCCGATCAGCATCAGCCAACCCAGGCGCTGCCACGTGGCGATCGGGATCATCATGGTGACGATGCACGCGCCGAGGCCGATCACCAGGTACACCAGGTGACGGATCATCATGTACAGGGTGTTGCCCGACTGCACGGCGGCCACTTCGGAGGACGCCGAGGTGATCATCACCAGGCCCAGGCCGAGCAGCGCCAGGCAACCGGCGAGCATCGGGAAATCCAGGTCGATGCCGCGCCCGGTAATGATCGGCGACGGGTACGGCTTGATGATGTTTTTCAGGTTGAGGCTCATGCCAAAGCCTCCACGGCGCGGGCGAACAACTGGCCGCGCTCTTCATAGTTCTTGAACATGTCGAAACTGGCGCAGGCTGGCGAGAGCAGTACCGCATCACCCGGCTGGGCCAGGGCTTTGCACTGGGCGATCGCGTCGTCCAGGGAGGTAGCGCGCACTTGCGGCACCGCGTCGCCCAGGGCTGCGGCGATCAGGTCCGCATCACGGCCCATCAGCACCACGGCGCGGCAATGCGCAGCGACCGGCGCTTTAAGGTCCTTGAAGTCGGCGCCCTTGCCGTCGCCACCGGCGATCAGCACCAGCTTGCCGTCGATATCGGCACCCAGGCCTTCGATGGCCGCCAGGGCCGCACCGACGTTGGTGGCCTTGGAATCGTTGTAATAGCTGACGCCGTCGAGGTCGCGCACCCACTGGCAGCGATGCTCAAGGCCGGCGAAGGTGCGCAGGCTGGCGAGCATGGCGTCGAAGGGCAGGCCCACCGCGTGGCCGAGCGCCAAGGCCGCCAGGGCGTTGGACTGGTTATGGGCGCCACGGATTTTCAGCTCGCGCACCGGCATCAGGTTCTGGAATTCGAAGGCCAGGTATTTCTCGCCGTTCTCTTCGCGAATGCCAAAGGCTTTGAAATCGGGCTTGCTCAGGCCGAAGGTCCAGCAAGGCATGCCTTCGCCTATCAGTGGACGGCTCAAGGCATCCTGGCGGTTGACCACAAACTGCTTGGCGCCCCGGAAGATACGATGCTTGGCCAGGTGATAGGCCGGCAGGCCGCTGTAGCGGTCCATGTGGTCTTCGCTGACGTTCAACACGGTGGCCACTTCGGCACCGAGGTCATGGGTGGTTTCCAGCTGGAAGCTCGACAGTTCCATCACGTACAACTCGACGTCGTCGCTGAGCAGATCCAGCGCCGGCACCCCGAGGTTGCCGCCCACCGCCACGCGCTTGCCGGCAGCCTTCGCCATTTCGCCGACCAGGGTGGTCACGGTGCTTTTCGCGTTGGAACCGCTGATGGCGACGATCGGCGCCTTGGCGTGACGCGCAAACAGGTCGATATCGCCGGACAGCTTCACGCCACGCGCCGCTGCCGCTTGCAGGGCCGGTGTGGCCAATGCCAGGCCGGGGCTCACGTAAAGCTCATCGGCGCGGCACAGAAATTCGACGTCCAATTCGCCACAACGCACTTCCACGTGCGGGTAGTCACGGCGCAGCGTGACCAGCTCCGGTGGATTTTCCCGCGTGTCGGCCACGGCAAACGACGTGCCCCGGTTCGCCAGGAAGCGAACCAGGGACATGCCGCTCTTGCCGAGGCCGACAACGATGCGGAAGTGGTCTGAAGCGATCAGGGACACTCGTTTCTACCTCAGTTTCAGGGTGGCAAGGCCGACCAGTACCAGAATCACGGTGATGATCCAGAAACGGACGATCACGCGTGGCTCGGGCCAGCCCTTGAGTTCAAAGTGGTGGTGAATCGGCGCCATGCGAAATACACGGCGCCCGGTCAATTTGAAGGAAGCCACCTGGATGACCACCGACAGGGTTTCCATCACGAACACACCGCCCATGATGAACAGCACGATTTCCTGGCGCACTATCACCGCAATAGTGCCCAGCGCCGCGCCCAGCGCCAGTGCGCCGACGTCGCCCATGAACACTTGTGCCGGGTAGGTGTTGAACCACAGGAAGCCCAGGCCCGCGCCGATCAGCGCGCCGCAGAACACGATCAGCTCACCTGCACCCGGTACGTAGGGAATCAGCAGGTATTCGGCGAATTTCACGTTACCCGACAGGTAGCAGAAAATGCCCAGGGCGCCGCCGACCATCACCGTCGGCATGATCGCCAGGCCGTCGAGGCCGTCGGTCAGGTTGACCGCGTTGCTGGAGCCGACGATCACGAAATAGGTCAGCACCACGAAACCGATGCCCAGTGGAATGCTGGCGTCCTTGAGCATCGGGATGATCAGGGTGGTTTCCACGGCGCTTGGTGCGGTGGTGTACAGGAAGATCGCCGCCGCCAGGCCGAATACCGACTGCCAGAAGTACTTCCAGCGGCTCGGCAGCCCCTTGGAATTCTTCTCGATCACTTTACGGTAGTCATCCACCCAGCCGATGGCGCCGAACAGCAGGGTCACCAGCAGCACCACCCACACGTAGCGGTTGTGCAGGTCAGCCCAGAGCACGGTGCTGACGCCAATGGACGACAGGATCAACGCGCCGCCCATGGTCGGGGTGCCGGACTTGGACAGGTGCGACTGCGGGCCGTCATTGCGAACCGATTGACCAATTTGCAGGTTCTGCAGGGTGCGGATCATCCACGGCCCCAGAAACAGCGACAAACACAGCGCGGTCAGCACACCCAGGATCCCGCGCAGGGTCAGGTACTGAAAGACCGCGAAGCCTTTGTGGAACTGTTGCAGATACTCAGCCAGCAGCAGCAGCATTAATGTTTCTCCGTACTTGAGCCACACAAGGCTGCGACGACGTTTTCCATCACCGCGCTGCGCGATCCCTTGATCAAAATGGTTGTGTGTGTGTCGTGTTCAGCCGCAGCCAACGCCTGGATCAATTCGCCCTGGGTCGCAAAGTGCCGCGCACCGGGGCCGAAGGCGTTTACCGCGTGCGCCATGTTCGGGCCGACGGCGTAGAACGCGTCGACTTTATCGGCGGCATAGGCGCCGACTTCACGGTGCCCTTGTTCAGCCCAGTCGCCCAATTCGCCGATGTCGCCGAGTACCAGCACCTTGCGGCCATCAAAGCCTTTGAGCAGATCCACGGCGGCGTTAACGGAAGACGGGTTGGCGTTGTAAGTGTCATCGATCACGCGCATGCCGCTGGTGGCCAATTGCGCAACGGTGCGTCCTTTGACCGGCTGCACGGCGCCCAAGCCTGTGGCGATGCCGAACAACGACACACCCAAGGCGTGGGCGGCAGCGGCAGCGGCCAAGGCGTTGGCAACGTTATGGTTGCCCAGCAGGTTCAGTTGCACGTGTTCACTGCCTTGCGGCGTGTGCAAGGTGAAGGACGGGCAACCACGCGCATCGACGGTGATGTCGCTGGCATGAAAATCGGCTGCGGCGTTGTGCACCGCAAAGGTCAGCACCTTGCGACCGGCCGCGCGTACGCGCCAGGTCTCGAAAGCCTTGTCGTCAAGATTCAGTACAGCGGTGCCCGAAGCGTCGAGGCCTTCGAGAATTTCACCCTTGGCTTCGACGATCTTTTCCGGGCCACCGAATTCACCGACGTGGGCGGTACCGGCATTGTTGATAACCGCGACATGGGGCTTGGTCAGCGCCACGGTGTAGGCAATCTCACCGACGCGTGAAGCGCCCAGCTCGATGACTGCCGCCGTGTGTTCCGGGGCCAGTTCGAGCAGGGTCAGCGGTGCGCCGAAATCATTGTTCAGGTTGCCCCGGGTGGCGAGTACCGGCCCGCGCGTGCGCAGTACGCCGCCCAACAGTTCCTTGACGGTGGTCTTGCCACTGGAGCCGGTGATCGCGGCAATCGGCTTGTCGAACGCGGCACGGTTCAGCGCGCCCAATTGGCCCAAGGCCAAGCGGGTATCGGCGACCAGCAACTGTGGCAACGTGGCGTGCGCCACTTCACGTTGCACCAGGGCACCCACGGCGCCTTTGGCGGCGACGTCGTTCAGGTAGTCGTGACCGTCAAACCGCGGGCCTGTGAGTGCGATGAACAACTGGCCGGGCTGGATGTTGCGACTGTCGATACTGACGCCGTCGAACGTGCAATCGCTCGACAGCACCCGGGCCGACAACGCCTGGGCCAGTTCGCTGAAAGTCATCGGCTTAAGCATGGGCGACCTCCCAGGCGGCCAGGGCGTGACCCGCCTCGACCAGATCGGAGAAGGCATGGCGCTCGCCGTTGATTTCCTGGTAATCCTCATGCCCTTTGCCAGCCAGCACCACCACGTCATCCGCGCTGGCACTGGCGATCAATTGGGCAATGGCTGCGCCGCGACCCGCCACGAACGTGACGCTGGCGGTGTCTTTGAAGCCTTCGCGTATATCGTCGAAAATCCGGCTGGGGTCTTCGCTGCGCGGGTTGTCGTCGGTCACCAGCACGCCGTCGGCCAGGCGCTCGACGATCTCGGCCATCAACGGACGCTTGCCGCGATCACGGTCGCCGCCGCAGCCGAACAGGCACAACAGCTTGCCCTTGGCGTGCGGGCGCAGGGCCAGCAGGACTTTTTCCAATGCGTCAGGGGTGTGGGCATAATCGACCACCACCAGCGGTTGCGTACCGCCACCCAGGCGCTGCATGCGGCCGGCCGGGCCTTCCAGTTTGGGCAGTACTTTCAGAATTTCGTCGAGGGCGTAATCCAAGCCGAGCAAGGCACCGATGGCTGCCAATACGTTGCTCAGGTTGAAACGCCCAAGCAGCGTGCTGCGCAAATGGTGCTCGCCTTGTGGCGTTACCAGGGTGGCGCGCACGCCCTCGTCGCTGAACTGGGCTTCGCGGCAGTACAGGTACGCACGGGTGTCTTCCAGGCTATAGCTGATCAAGCGCGCTTCGCTGTCTTGAGCCGCCAGTTGGCGACCGAAGGCGTCATCCAGGTTCACTACCCGGCACTTCAGGTGATTCCAGGCGAACAGCTTGGCCTTGGCCGCTGCATACGCGTCCATGGTGCCGTGGTAATCGAGGTGGTCGCGGGACAGGTTGGTCATCACCGCCACGTCAAACGCCAGGGCCGTGACACGGCCCTGGTCGAGACCATGGGACGACACTTCCATGGCAACCGCCTTGGCGCCGGCTTTTTTCAGGTCGGCCAGGGTCGCCTGCACGGCAATCGGGTTCGGCGTGGTGTGCAGGCCGCTTTGCAGCGCACCATAGAAGCCGGTGCCCAGGGTACCGACGATGCCGCAGTGCTGACCCAGCAGGTCCAGGGCCTGGGCGACCAGTTGAGTCACGCTGGTCTTGCCGTTGGTGCCGGTCACGCCCACCAGGTTCAGGTGGCGGCTCGGTTCACCGTAGAAGCGCCCGGCAATGTCGGACAACTGCGCGGCCAAGCCCTTGACTGGAATCAACGGCACATCGGTGATCGGCAACACAGTAGCGCCTTCCACTTCATAAGCAACAGCGGCAGCACCACGTTGCAGGGCGTCGGCAATATGCGCACGGCCATCGAACTTGCCACCGGGCACGGCCAGGAACAGGTCACCGGCGCGCACGTTGCGGCTGTCCAGGCTCAACTCGCGAATCAGCAGATCGCGGCCGGCATGGGCAAAAATCTTGTTCAGGCTAAGAGACATCAACCGCGCCCTCCATTGGCTTTGACAGCAGCGGCCGCCGGTGCGGCGTTCGCTTGCTGGGTTGGCGCAAGGTTGTCCGGCGTGATGTTCATCAGGCGCAGGGTGCCGGACATCACTTTGCTGAACACTGGCGCCGAGACCAGGCCACCGAAGTAACCGGCCTTGCTCGGTTCATCGATCACTACGACGATGGCGTAGCGCGGGTCGCTCATCGGGCCGAAACCGGCGAACAATGAACGGTAGGAATTTTCCGCATAACCCTTGGTGCCCACCGAGGTTTTACGCGCAGTACCGGACTTGCCGGCCACGTGATAGGCCGGCACTTGGGCGCGGAATACGCCACGCGGCGCCTCGATCACTTGTTGCAGCATGCCTTGCATGGTCTTGGCGACTTTTTCCGGGATCACCTGGGTGGCTTTCGGAGCTTCGTCCACATGGATCAGGCTCAGTGGAACCATTCGGCCATTATTCGCCAATACCGAGAAAGCGTGGGCCAGTTGGATCGCAGTCACCGACAGGCCGTAGCCGTACGACAGCGTGGCGGTCTCGGCCTTTTTCCAGTCGCGGTAGTTCGGCAGGTTGCCGACGCGCTCACCTGGGAAATCGAGCCCGGTGGGCTGGCCCAGGCCGATTTTCTGCGCCAGGTGGTAGATGGTTTCACCACCGATATCGAAGGCGACCTTACTCATGCCCACGTTACTGGAGTTGATCAGGATGCCTGTCAGATCCAGCACCGGGCCCTCGGTGCGCGACACGTCGCGGATGGTGTATTTGCCCAACTGCAAGGTGCCTGGGTACACCTCGACCTTGTCGCTGGGCTTCCAGCGTCCGGTTTCCAGGGCGGCACTCATGGAGATGGCTTTCATGGTCGAACCCGGCTCGAATACGTCGATCATTGCGCGGTTGCGCATCATCGCCGGCTGCAGGTTGCGACGGTTGTTCGGGTTGTAGGTCGGCTGGTTGACCATGGCGAGAATCTCGCCGGTCTTCACGTCCATGATCACCAGGCTGCCGGCTTTGGCGCCGTTCTCGATGATCGCGTTACGCAATTCACGGTTGGCCAGGTACTGCAGACGCAAGTCAATCGACAACGCCAAGGGCTTGCCGGCCTTGGCGTTCTTGGTGACCTGAACATCCTTGATCAGTCTGCCGCGCCGGTCCTTGATGACCTGGCGCTTGCCGGGAACGCCGGCCAGCCACTCGTCGTAGGCCAGCTCGACACCTTCGCGGCCATGGTCATCGATATCGGTAAAGCCGACCATGTGCGCGGTGGTTTCACCGGCCGGGTAGAAACGACGAAATTCCTCGATGCCATAGACACCCGGAATTTTCAGGTCGAGCACTTGCTGGCCCTGTTCCGGGGTGAGCCCGCGAACCAGATAGATAAATTCTTTATTGGCCTGGGCTTCCAGGCGTTCGGTCAGCGCTTTGCGGTCTTGCCCCAAGGCAGCCGCGAGTTCGGGCCACTTGTCCTTGGCCACCTGCAGTTCCTTGGCGTTGGCCCACAGGGTGGTCACCGGGGTACTCACGGCCAGAGGCTCGCCGTTGCGGTCGGTAATCAGGCCGCGGTGCGCAGGAATCGGAATATGCCGCAGGCTACGGGCATCGCCCTGGCCGATCAGGAAGTCACGGTCGACGACCTGCAGGTCGAAGATCCGCCAGACGATCGCACCCACCATCAATGCCAGCAAGCCGAGCATCAGGCGGAAGCGCCATGGGTAGAGTGCGCCTTCAAGTTTCATCATGGCGCCACCATGCGTACGTCGGCCGCGCCCGGAATGTGCATTTTCAGTTGTTCGGTGGCCAGCACTTCGATACGGCTATGGGCCGTCCACGTGCTCTGCTCCAGGATCAACCGGCCCCATTCCGCCTGCGCCTTGTCGCGCACGCTCAATTCCCCATAGAGGGTATTGAGCAATTGACGATTCCAATGCGCGCTGTAGGACACCGCAATCGCGGACACCAGCACGCCGATAAACAGCAGCAACATAAAGAAGCTGCCGCCCGGCAGGGGTTTGGCGAAAAGCTTGCTCACCGCAACTTCTCCGCGACGCGCATGACGGCGCTGCGCGAACGTGGGTTGGCCTTGAGTTCGGCTTCGGAGGCGAACTGCGCTTTGCCATGAATTTTGATTTTCGGCACAAAGGCTTCGAAACGCACCGGCAGATTGCGCGGCAGGTTGTCGGACTCGCCCTTGACCAGACGCCGCATGAACAGTTTGACGATACGGTCTTCCAGGGAATGGAAACTGATCACCACCAGGCGACCGCCCACTTCCAACGCGTCCAGGGCCGCCTCGAGGCCAGCCTCCAGATCGCCCAATTCGTTGTTGACGTGAATGCGCAGGCCCTGGAATGCGCGGGTCGCCGGGTTCTTGCCCTTCTCCCATGCGGGGTTGGCGACCTTCAGCACTTCGGCCAGGTCAGCGGTGCGTTCGAACGGCTGGATTTCGCGGCGCTCGACCACGGCGCGGGCCATGCGACCGGCGAAGCGTTCTTCGCCGTACTCCTTGAACACCCGGGCAATTTCTTCCACCGGCGCGGTGGCGATGAACTGCGCGGCGCTGACGCCACGGGTAGGGTCCATGCGCATGTCGAGGGGGCCATCGTTCATGAAGCTGAAGCCGCGCTCCGGGTCATCGAGCTGCGGCGAAGACACGCCGAGATCGAGCAGAATCCCGGCCACCTTGCCCGCCATGCCGCGCTCGGCGACTTCGGCGCCCAGCTCGGCAAAGCTGCGCTGCACAACGACAAAGCGGCCGTCTTCGGCCGCTAGCGCTTGCCCGGTGGCAATCGCTTGAGGGTCTTTGTCGAACCCGAGGAGTTTACCGTTGGGCCCGAGCTGGCTGAGTATCAACCGACTGTGCCCGCCCCTGCCGAAGGTGCCATCCAAATAGCAGCCATCCGCGCGTACGGCGAGAGCCTCAACGGCTTCGTCAAGCAGTACGGTGATGTGGTTAAAGCCGCTATCAATAGTCACAGGATCAAATCACGCAGTTCATCAGGCATGGCGCCCGGTTGTTGAATAGCAGCCAGGTCAGCTGCAGAAACAGCATCCCAGGCATCTTCGTCCCACAATTGGAACTTGTTCAGTTGGCCTACCAGCATTGCGCGCTTGTCGAGCCTGGCGTATTCGCGCAAACGCGGCGGCACCAGGAAACGACCGCTGCCATCGAGTTCAAGGTCGACGGCATTACCGATCAGCAAACGCTGCAGGCGGCGGTTTTCTTCACGCAATGAAGGGAGAGCGCGCAATTTGGTTTCGATCAACTCCCACTCGTCGAGGGGGTAAACACACAAACAAGGGTCAACCGCGTCAATCGTGATGATTAACTGCCCCGAACTTCGCGAAATGAGCTCGTCACGATACCGGCTCGGCATGGCGAGACGGCCTTTTGCATCGAGACTGATAGCGTTAGCTCCGCGAAACACAGGTGCGTTTCTCCAATTTTTAGCGTTTTACGTTCAAAAAACCCACTTTGTGCCACTTTCCGCCACTTGCGCACACTATAGGAATGCGCCCACCACACCGTCAAGGCGCGGATACAAGGAAAAGCCTTACAGAACGGAGATTTACGAGCGTAACGGGAGGAGAAACCCGAGTTCAGCGTGGTTTTTGACTCAACAAGCACAAATAACTCAAAGCGCTATGGCTCAGAGTTAAAGTAATTTATTAAGAGTAAGATTTTTTTGGTATTACGAAGACGCATCTGCCAATGATTTGGCAGGGAGGGATTCTTGCGTTACTACCGGGTTTTCTGCCCGAGGTTCAGACAGAAGGAAAAAAGGTGGAGAGTCGATCTGTAAGCCGGGTTCTGTCTTGAACAGTCATTCGTCTACGATGGCCATCACTGGACATCTTTAGCAACCTACCCGGTCCCAGCGCGGGCCACGCCTTGGGACCCTATTTGGTCTTGCTCCAAGTGGGGTTTACCTAGCCACGAACTGTTGCCAGTCGTGCGGTGCGCTCTTACCGCACCTTTTCACCCTTACCGGCACCGAAGTGCTTAGGCGGTTGTTTTCTGTGGCACTTTCCGTAGGCTCACGCCTCCCAGGCATTACCTGGCACTTCGCCCTATGGAGCCCGGACTTTCCTCCCCCCCTAATTTTCATAGAGGGCAGCGACTGTCCAATCGACTCTCCGCCGCGCAGGTTAACGGCACGACGGCCTCAGGACAAGTATTAAAAGTGCAGCATTGCCATCACCTTCGGACGAAACACCGGCCCGGCCCCGGAACTATTCGGCTTTCTGTTTATCCAGCGCCGCCTGATACAACACATTCTTGCGTACCCCGGTAATTTCTGCGGCGAGGGCGGCAGCCCGCTTGAGCGGCATCTCCTTGAGCAGCAAATCGAGGATGCGCATGGCTTCGCTACCGACTGCATCTTCATCCTCTGGAGCCGTCCAGCCGGCCACCAGCACCACGCATTCTCCGCGCTGCTGATTGCTGTCGCCTTCGACAAACCCGCGCAGCTCTTCCAGCGGCAGGCCCTTGAGGGTTTCGAAGGTCTTGGTCAACTCGCGAGCCAGCAGCGCCAGGCGCGCGCCGCCGAACACCAGCTCCATGTCCTGCAGGCACTCAAGGATGCGGTGCGGGGCTTCGTAGAAAATCAAGGTGCGCGGCTCTTCCTTCAGCGCCTGCAAGCGCGCGCGACGCCCTACCGTCTTGGCGGGCAGGAAGCCTTCGAAGATAAAGCGGTCCGACGGCAAGCCGGCTGCAGATAATGCTGCAATCAGCGCGCACGCACCTGGAACAGGCACTACATTGATACCAGCGGCGCGCGCCTGGCGGACCAGATGGTAGCCAGGGTCGGAAATCAGCGGCGTGCCCGCATCGGAGATCAACGCAACATCATCACCTGCCAGCAAACGGGTGATAAAACGGCTGCCCTCCTCGCGCTCGTTGTGTTCATGACAGGCCGCCAGTGGCGTGGGGATTCCAAAATGCTGCATCAACCGTTGGGAGTGTCGCGTGTCTTCCGCCGCGATCAATTTAACCTCGCGCAACACTTTCAATGCCCGGGCACTGATGTCGTCCAGGTTGCCAATGGGCGTCGCCACGACAAAAAGCGAGCCCGCAGTGGAATTCAAAGGACCTGGAGCAGTCAAAACGCACACCTCGATGGTTGGCAAAAGCCACATTGTAGCGCGTCAACGCGCTGAAAATATGCCGTCACGGCGGATGTCGTTTCAGCCATTGTTAGTAAAACGCAACAATTGCACGACCTAAATCCACGGTTTCACGCCACGAACATCGCGCCTGGGCCAGTGCTTGGGTACACTTCCACGCTAATTTGATCGGTATCAGGAACACTTACATGATCGCTTGCCTGCGGCTGCTCTCCGCCCTTTGCCTCGCTGCCTTGCTGGCCGCTTGCGCCAGCTCGCCCTCGTCCAGCCTTGGCGACCTACCACGCACGCCCGACGCCAGTATCGAGCAACTGCTCGAACAGGCCACGGCTGCCAAGACGCCAGAAAAGGCCGCATTGCTGCGCTTGAGTGCGGCTGACCTGGCCTACCAGCAGAACAACCCTGGCCGTTCCTCGCAGATACTTGCGCAGGTGCCCCTGGATGTCCTGAAACCGGCCGCGCAAGTGTTTGCCAGCACCCTGGCCGCCGAGCTGGCGATGACCCGCAATCAGCCCAAGGCTGCATTGACGGCGCTGAACCACCCCAGCCTGCAAAGCCTGAAGGAGCTGCCGGTCGATCAACAAGTGCGCACCGGCACCGTGCATGCCCGCGCCTATGAAGCCGACGGCCAGACCCTGGCGGCAGCGCGGGAGCGTGTCGCCATGGCGCCGCTGCTCACCGGTGACGCCGCCAATAGCAACCACGAAGCGATCTGGGTGTTGATTGCCGCACTGCCTGCCGAGCAACTGCAAGCCACCGGCAACCCGACGCTGGACGGCTGGATCACCCTGGCCCAGGCGGTCAAGGGCGCCGGCACGCTGGAGCAGCAGCAAACCGCCATCGATACCTGGCGTGCGCGCAACCCGGGCCATCCGGCGGCCGTGCAATTACCAACGCCCTTGACCAAACTCAAGGAACTGGCCAGCCAGCCCCTGACCAAGATCGCCCTGCTACTTCCACAGGAAGGCGCCCTGGCGTCGGTCGGCAAGGCATTGCGTGAAGGCTTCATGGCCGCTCACTACCAGGCCGAACAGGCCGGGCAGAAGCCGCCGGTGATTGAGTTCTACGACAGCTCGCGCCTGACCTCCATCGACGACTTCTACGCCAAGGCCCAGGCCGCCGGCGTGCAGCTGGTGGTTGGCCCGCTGGAAAAGCCACTGGTCAAACAGCTCAGTGCACGCCCGCAATTGCCGATCACCACCCTGGCGCTGAACTACAGCGAGGGCGATCAAGCCCCGGCGCAGTTGTTCCAGTTCGGCCTGGCTGCTGAAGACGAAGCCCGTGAAGTGTCGCGCCGCGCCCGTGCCGACGGCCTGCATCGCGCCGCCGCCATGGTGCCCCGTGGCGAATGGGGCGAGCGTGTCTACAAGGCCTTCCGCCAGGACTGGGAAGCCAACGGCGGCACCGTCATGGGCGTCGAATATGTCGACCAGCCTGTGGCCCTGGCCCAGCAGATCGCCGACCTGTTCCAACTGCGCAAAAGCGAAGGCCGCGCCAAGAGCCTGCAAGACACCGTCGGCACTGACGTTGCCGCCCAGCCTTCGCGTCGCCAGGACATCGAGTTCATCTTCCTGGCCGTCACCCCGCAACTGGCCCAGCAGATCAAGCCGACCCTGAACTTCCAGTACGCCGGTGATGTGCCCGTCTACGCGACGTCCCACGTCTTCAGCGCCAGTGGCGACCGCAACCAGTACCTGGACATGACCAACGTGATGTTCTGCGAAACCCCTTGGTTGCTCAACACCACCGACCCGCTGCGCAACCAGGTCGCCGCACAATGGCCGCAGGCCAATGGCAGCCTGGGTCGCCTGTATGCGATGGGCGTCGATGCCTATCGCCTGGCGCCACGCCTGGGCCAGCTCAAGGCGTTGCCGGACACCCGTGTCGACGGCCTCTCCGGTAACCTGGGCATCAGCGCCAACCAGCGCGTTGACCGCCAGATGCCGTGGGCGAAGTTCGTGGGTGGCGAGATCCAACGCCTGCCGGATACCCCGCGCTGATGCCCGAACCGTCCAGCGCACAAAGCGGCAAGGATGCCGAACGCTACGCGCTGAACTATCTGCAACAACAGGGTCTGCGCCTTCTGGCGCAGAACTGGTTATGTAAACGCGGTGAGCTTGATCTGGTCATGCTTGACGGCGATACAGTAGTATTCGTCGAAGTCCGCTACAGAAAACACGCACAATGGGGTGGCGCGCTCGCCAGTATCGATGGGCGCAAGCGTCAAAAGCTGATACTCGCCGCGCAGTTTTTCCTGCACAAAGA
Organism: Pseudomonas sp. R4-39-08; assembly: GCF_003852275.1. Lineage (NCBI taxonomy): Bacteria > Pseudomonadati > Pseudomonadota > Gammaproteobacteria > Pseudomonadales > Pseudomonadaceae > Pseudomonas > Pseudomonas sp. R4-39-08. Next base: position 1,033,080 of record NZ_CP027733.1, on the reverse strand, counting down.
GCATCGCTGGGCCGATAGCCCCTGCCGTTTCGATGTGGTTGCCATGGAAAGCACACCGTCGGGCCCAGCTGACCTGAATTGGCTCAAAGATGCCTTCGACAGCTGACTCACCCGGCACCTTCACCCCACACTTTTGCTCTTTGCTTTGCGGGCTGCACATTTCTGTGCCAAACAGCCGCGCTCATTAAGGTCACACAGATGGACATGCAATCCCGAATTCGCCAGCTTTTCCAGGCCAGCATCGACACCAAGCAACAGGCGATGGACGTACTTGCACCGCACATCGAGCAAGCCAGTCAGGTCATGGTCAACGCCTTGCTCAACGAAGGCAAAATGCTTTCGTGCGGTAACGGCGGCTCGGCCGGTGACGCCCAGCATTTCTCCTCCGAGCTGCTCAACCGCTTTGAGCGCGAGCGCCCGAGCCTGCCGGCGATCGCCCTGACCACCGATTCGTCGACCATCACCTCGATCGCCAACGACTACAGCTACAACGAAATCTTCTCCAAACAGATCCGCGCCCTCGGGCAGCCGGGCGATGTGTTGCTGGCGATTTCCACCAGTGGCAACTCGGCGAACATCATTCAAGCGATCCAGGCCGCACATGATCGCGAAATGATTGTCGTAGCATTGACCGGGCGCGACGGCGGCGGCATGGCCTCGTTGCTGCTGCCTGAGGACGTGGAGATTCGCGTTCCGGCCAATGTCACTGCACGCATTCAAGAAGTCCACCTGCTGGCGATCCACTGCCTGTGCGATCTGATCGACAGCCAACTGTTCGGGAGTGAAGAATGACCGTTAATCGCCTCAGCCTTTTGGCCATCACGCTGTGCCTCGCCATCAGCGGCTGCAGTACGGCAATCACCGCTACACGGGACACCCCCATCCAGGACGACCGGGGCACACGTACCTTCGGCAGCACCATCGACGACTCGCTGATTGAAACCAAGGTCAAGGTCAACGTCGCCAAAGCGGCTACGGACCTGGGCAATGGCGCGTCGCGCATTGTGGTCACCAGCTTCAACGGCGTCGTGCTGCTGGCCGGGCAAACCCCGCGCGCCGAACTCAAGGCCCAGGCTGAACAGGCCGCCTCGGCGGTGCAACGGGTCAAGAAGGTGCACAACGAACTGCAGGTCATGGACCCGATCACGCTGCTGGCCATCAGCAACGATGCCTTGCTGACCACCAAGATCAAGGCGCAGATGCTCACCGACAGCGCCGTTCCGGGCTCGCGCATCAAGATCGTCACCGACAACGGTATCGTCTACATGATGGGCCTGTTGACCCAGGCGGAAGCCACTCGCGCGGCCAACCTGGTACAGGGTGTGTCCGGTGTGCAGAAAATCGTCAAGGTGTTCGAATACATCGACTGATGTAACCGAAAGCCAAAAAAAGGGCGCCGTGCAGTCAATGCACGGCGCCCTTTTTTGTGGCGGTGTTTACTGGTATTGCGAGTACGGGTTGCCCTGGAACTGGTTGTTCTGTTGTGGCGCCTGTTGCTGGGCGCCCGGCTGGCCGTACTGCTGGCCGGGGATCGGGCCGAGGTTCACTTCTACGCGACGGTTTTGGGCACGGCCGTTGACGTCAGCGTTACTGGCGATCGGATTATCCGGGCCGGCGCCGCGTGCGCTCAGGTTGGCAGCACTGACGCCCTGGGAGGTCAGGTAGTTGGCCACGCTCTGCGCACGGCGCTGGGAAAGGTCCATGTTCAACTGACGGCTGCCGGTGCTGTCGGTGTAGCCAACGATCTGGATGGTGTTCTGGTTGAACTGCTTGAGGGAGTTGGCCAGGTTGTTCAGCGGCTGATAGAAGCTGCTGGAGATGGCGTCGGAGTTGGTGGCGAAGGTGATATTGCCGGGCATGATCAGCTTGATCTGGTCACCCTGGCGCTGCACTTCAACTCCGGTATTGGCCATGCTTTCGCGCAGTTTTTTCTCTTGCTGATCGGCGTAGTAGCCATAGCCGGCGGCGCCGGCACCCGCAACGACTGCGCCGATCAGCGCGCCCTTGCCACGGTTGTTATGGTCGATGGCCGCACCGGCCAATGCCCCGGCCAGCGCGCCGAGGCCGCCGTACTTGGCGGTCTTGCTCATGCCGCTTTCGGAACCATTGCCGGCCTGTCCCTGGCTGCCGTCATAAGGGTTGGGTGAAGCGCAGCCGGACAACAGGGCTACGGCGGTGGCGACAACAAGCAGACGACGCGGAGTGAACATGAAGGAAGCTCCTACTTTTGCATTCTGTGATGCAGAGGACATGGGCAACGGACCTGTGCCGGGTTTGGAACATGGCAAGCGGTAAAAATTCCGTGAGCGCGGCCCCGGCAGGATAAAAAGGCCAGACACTCTGGGCGCCAGGTAGACCGTAGCAGACCCCGGCTGAACGCGAGCTGGGGTTTTGTTGCAATGCTTGTTAGACAAACGCCGGCTGGCTACCACTTGGCGCATGAACACCAGAACTGATCGAGCCCGCCGTATGTTTAAGAAGGGTTAATGTTCAGTCCATAAACTTTGAATCTATGACGTTTGTCGTTAATGGTCTGCTATAGATATCGAGCCTCTAAAAGACGTACGCAAATGTCGACGATCCGAAAGGAAGATATCGATCGGGTGACCGCTGCACTACAACGCGCCGCTGATTAATATCACTTCTGACTATCAGACTTTCGATTCCACAAGGAAAGAATCCATGTCTTCACCATCGTCCGCGAGCCACGCTAATGGCACCGGGCTGTTCGGCCTGTTTTGCCTGGGCAGCTATCTACTATCCCTGTCGTATGGCACTACGTTCTTATTGGCCATGAAGCTGCGGGACAGCGGCGGCAGCGAGTCCGACGCCGGTACGATTATCTCGGTTGCGATGCTCAGCACGTTCCTGGCAGTCATATTTTCAGGCCACTTGACTGATCTGATCGGCGCACCCAGAGCCATCGCAGCGGGCGCGGTGTTGCTGGCAGCCGCTTGCCTGGGCTTCGCGACCGTGCCTGCTTTCGGCGTGGCACTGCTGGCCAGCGGCTTGATACTGGGGTTTGGATGGGGCGTTTTCTACACACTTGGGCCGATCATTGTGGCGATGATCATAGAGCCTGCCCGGCGCGTGAAGTATTTTGCATTGCTGTCGGGCAGCATGATGAGTGGTATCGGCACGGGGCCGCTGGTAGGGCGAGCCGCCGAGGCGCTGGACCATTCGGTGGAGTCCGCATTTATCGTCGCCGCCATTGCCAGCCTGGCTGGAGGGGCATTGTTTTTCCTGCTCGCCCCCAACATCAAGCAGCAGCAAGCACGTCTTGGGCCGGTGACAGTGTGCAAGATCAGCGCCCGGGCGGCACAGGCGGTGCTGGGTTCCAAGGCGGTATTTGCCATTATCATGGTCGGCCTCGGCGGCGCAATCTTCGGCGGGCTTTCGAGCTTCCAAACCTCCTATGCCGCGCTTAACCATCTCGATTATTCCCTGTTTTTCCTGGGTTTCATGAGCGCGGCGATCTCCTGTCGCCTGCTGGTCGCGGGGTATATCGTCAAGCGCGATCCCTACCTGATGTCGAGCCTGTTAAGTGCGCTGATGGTGATTTCGGTATTGATGTTCACCTTCTTCGTACACTCTTCGGCGGCGTATTTGCTGGCCGCCATTGTGCTCGGGGTAGGTTACGGGCTGACTTACTCTGTAATAAACGGGCTGGCAGCCAATGAAGCCCCCGCGGGCCAGACCGCGCAATCATTGGTTTTATTCAGTCTTTCCTACTTTGTCGGCGTGTTCGGCTTTCCGTTATTGGCCGGTAAAATAATCGTCAACCATGGCATGTCGACGTTGCTCTCTATCATCCTGGTTGTCGCCTTGTGCAACTGGTCGATCACGTTGGCGCGTCTGATATGGCGACGCACAATGCTTGGCGCAACAGCGTAACCGTCAATGCCTTACAGAAAGGAGAGGATGCCGAGTAATAGGTAAAACGGTGGCATCGGCTGCTAAGCTACGCAAACGCGATTGGCTCTCCGGCAACGGCCAGCACCCTAGCCAGTCGCTTTTGGAGCAGCCCTATGGCGAATCAACAGGTCATCTGCGAACACTGCGACTGCGTTTATCAGAAAGTCACGCTCGCCAAACATCAGAAAGCCCTGTGCGTACGCTGCGAGGGAGTACTGCAGCGCTATAACGGCCTGTCGGTGCAGCAGCGCCTCGCACTGACGCTCACCGCAGCGGTGTTGTGGGCGTTCGCCAATTTTTATCCGGTGATGAGCATCAGCCTGCAGGGCCTGAAGAACAGCGCGACACTCTGGGATTCGGTGGTCGCGTTGAGCCAGGGGCCGATTACGTTTATCGCCTTGGTGGCAGCAATTTCCATGATTATCGCGCCGGTGTTTCAGCTGCTGCTGCTGATCTGGGTATTGAGTTTTGCCCTCTCCGGCAGGCGCTCACCGGCCTTCAAGCTGTGCATGCGCTGGCTGGAAGCCCTCAGGCCCTGGAGCATGCTGGAGGTGTGCCTGTTGGGCGCGATGGTGGCGGTCTTCAAGCTGGCCGGCATGCTCGATGTGATACCCGGCATCGGCCTGTTCGCGCTGGCCGCCCTCAGTCTTTTGCTGATCCGCATCGCCGGGCGCGATGTGCGTGACCTGTGGGACACCCTATGAATTCACCGCCCACCGCCCGCGAACTCAACCTGTGCCTGTGCCACACCTGCGGCCAGCCGTGCGACATGCGCAGCGAACCCACCGAGTGTGAGCGCTGCGGCGCCCCCTTGCACCGGCGCAAGGTTCAGTCCCTGACCCGCACCTGGGCCTACCTGCTCACGGCATTGGCCTTTTACGTGCCGGCGAACATATTGCCGGTGATGAATACCACCATGCTCGGCTCCGGGGCGGACAGCACCATCATGAGCGGCGTGCTGGAATTCTGGCAGCATGGCGCCTGGGACATTGCGCTGATCATTTTCATCGCCAGCATTGCCGTGCCGGGCATCAAGTTCGTGTCCCTGGGGCTGCTGCTGATCACGGTGCAGCGCAATAGCCAGTGGGCGCGCAAGGAGCGCTCGAAGCTGTTCCGGTTTATCGAGCTGATCGGCTATTGGTCGATGCTGGATGTGATCGTGGTGGCACTGGTGGCCGCGCTGGTGAAGTTCCAGGCCCTAGGCGACATCGAGCCGCGCCTGGGCATTCTGTTTTTTGGTCTGGTGGTCGTGTTCACGATGCTCGCGGCCATGAGTTTCGATCCCCGGCTGATCTGGGAAAATCCACACAATGAGGAGACCTCGGATGAGCTCATCCAAGGCTGATGCTGACACCCCTGCGGGAACACCCGTAATCAAGACGCGTCGCTTCAGCGTTTCGCTGGTATGGATCGTGCCGATTGTCGCCGTGCTGGTGGGTATCTCCCTGGTGGTCCATAGCGTGCTGCAACAGGGCCCGACCATCACCCTCAACTTCAAGACCGGCAGCGGGCTGGTCGCCAACAAGACCGAGGTCAAGTACCGCAACGTGGTCATCGGCCAGGTCACCGGTGTCGCCTTGAGCGATGACCAGAAAAGCGTCAACGCCACCGTCGAGCTGGCCAAGCAGGCGCAGAGCTTCACCCGCGAAGACTCGAAGTTCTGGGTGGTGCGCCCGCGCATCGGCGCCGGCGGCGTGTCCGGCATCGACACCTTGCTGTCCGGCGACTACATCGGTGCCGATATCGGCCAGTCCGACACCCGCGCCAAACAGTTCAAAGGCCTGGAAAACCCGCCGCCCATCACCTATGGCGAGCCAGGCAAACGCTTCACGCTGCATACCCAGGGCCTGGGGTCGCTGGATATCGGTTCGCCGGTCTATTACCGCAAAATCCCGGTCGGCCAGGTCGTTGCCTATGAATTGGACAGCGAGGGCAAGGGCGTGAATATCGAGGTGTTCGTGCATGCGCCCAATGACGCCTACGTCACCGAGAACACGCGCTTCTGGAACGCCAGCGGTGTCGACCTCAGCGTCGGCGCCAACGGCTTCGCGCTGAAGACCGAATCGTTGTCGTCCATGTTGATGGGCGGCGTCTCCTTCCAGGCACCGCCCTACAACCCCAACGACAAGCCCGCCGAGGAAAACCGCAACTTTGAACTGTTCGAAGACCAGCAAAGTGCCCTCGCCCCGCCCAATGGCAAGGGGCAATACATGGTGCTGCGCTTCGATCAAGCCCTGCGCGGGCTGAAAGTTGACGCCCCGGTGGAATTCCTCGGCGTCGAGTTTGGCAAAGTGGTCTCGATCAACCTGGATTTCGACGCCAAAAAGCGCAGCTTCCCGGTCAACGTCGGCATCGTGATCTATCCGCAACTGCTCGGCCAGGCGCACATCAAGCTGCTCAAGGCGATGAACAATAACCCTGACGATGAAGCGGCCGGCGTGCGCCTGATCGGCAGCTTCATCGAAAACGGCCTGCGCGCCCAGGCGCGCAGCGGCAACCTGCTGACCGGTCAGCTGTACATCGCCCTGGACTTCTACCCCAAGGCCGAGAAAGTCGCGTTTGACCCGAACCAGCGCCCCGTGGGCATCCCCACCCTTCCCGGCAACCTGGAACAATTGCAGGAGAAATTCGAAGGCATCGTCAACAAGATCAGCCAACTGCCGGTCGAGCGTATCGCCGGCAATCTCGATGCCAGCCTGGTCGAGCTGCGCAAGGGCCTGGCGCAGTTCAATGCCAAGACCCTGCCCGGTGTGCAGACGACCCTGGGCGACGTGAGCAAGACCCTGCAGTCGGCCAGTTCCACCCTGGCCGAAGACTCGCCGCAGCGCGAACAACTGACCCAGACCCTGGATGAACTGGCGCGCATGTCGCGCTCCTTGCGCGAGCTTTCGGATTACCTGGGCCGGCATCCGGAGTCGCTGATTCGCGGTCGCGCCGATAATGCCGCACCCCTGGACCTGCAAGGGCCACCCCGCAAATGACCATTGGAGCCGCCATGACAGTGCCGTTGAAAATCACCCTGGTGACTGCCCTGCTGTTGCTCGCGGCATGCCGCAGCGAGCCGATTGCATTCCACACCTTGACCCCGGCGCACCTGAATAACGCCACACGGGCGGATGCCGATTCAGTCCGCATTGAAAGCATCAGCGTGCCGCCCCAGGTCGACCGTGCGCAGATAGTGATCCGCCAGGGCGACAGCGGCCTGGCGATCCTCGAAACCCAGTGGTGGGCCGCCACCCTCGCCGATGAGCTGAGGAGCGCGCTGGTCGACCAGTTGGCCGGCAGCGATGCCCGGCAAGCCGTGTCGTTGCGCGTGGAAGTGCAGCGCTTCGATTCGGTGCCGGGGCAATACGCGCTGCTCGATGTGCGTTGGCGCCTCAGGCCGGTTGGCGGCGGCGATCGCCCTGCGCTGACCTGCCGCTCGACCTTGCAGTCACCGGCAGGCCCGAGCATCGATGACGTGGTGGTGGCGCACCAGAACAACCTCAAGCGCTTCGCCGCGCTGATCAACCGCGCCGCAGGCTCGTCTCTGAAGCAGTGCCCGAGCGCGCAATGAACGGTGGCGCACTCAAGCCAGCAAGCCCATCGACTTGGCCCGCGCCACCGCCTGGGTGCGGCGCTCCACGCCCAGCTTGCTGTTGATATGGCTGGCGTGGGTTTTCACTGTGTGCAGGGAAATGAACAACTGGTTGCTGATTTCCTGGTTTGAACAGCCTTGGGCGATCAACTGCAGGACCGCCAGCTCCCGTGTACTCAGGGTTTCATGGTGAGGCGCGATCGCGACGACGGCGCTTGCCGGTAGCAGCCCCAGCAATGCCTGGTGCAACGGCTGATGGGGCGGCTTGCCCAACTGCTCGCGCAGCCAATCCGGATAGTCCTCGAGCAACCGCTGGAACGGTTGCAACGCGCCGCCCGCGCCGGCGTCGAGTGCGCGGGCCAATACCGGCCTGGCCTTGGCTTCCTGACCACACGCCAGCAGAACATGGGCCTGCTGGGTCAGCACCATCAGGGCAATCATCTGGCGGCCACTGCCGAGCGCCTGCTGCGCCAGGTCCTCAAGCCGTCGCAATGCCCTATCGGGCTGATGGCGAATGGCGTCCAGCGCGGCCTGTTGCAGCTCCACATGTTGTGGCAAGTGCGGATGAAACTCCGGTGCGGCGGCCGCCTGCTCGCCTGTGTAGGTCTGACCCAGCCGCGTCAGCCAGGCATCGGCCAGGTCGGTACGGTCCTGGGCCAGCCACAACTCGCATTTGATCAGGGTGATCATCGCCAGGTAGTAGATCGGCGGCACGTCCCAGATATGCATCAAGCGCTCAGCCTCGGCCAACTCGGCAAAGGCAGCGGAGAAATCGCCTCGCCGCCCTTCGAAGCTGGCGATCACGCAATGCCCGATCAGCACGCTGATATCCCGGCAGGCACGGGCTTCGGTCAGGCCGGCACGCAAACGCGCAAGCCCGGCTTCGGGCTGGTAACGCAGCAGAAGCAGGTAGCCTTCATACAACGACAACCTCGCGCGTACGGCGTACAGCCGCTGGGGTGCCAGCCCCTGCAGGCGCAGCAGGCCCTGGCGCACTTCGTCCAGAGCGCGCAGGATCTCGCCCCGCGCTTGCAGCACCCGGGCCCGGTCGTAATGAGCCAAGGCTTCAAACAGCGGGTTGCCGACGCGCTGCGCCAGTTCCAGGGATTCGCGGTTCAGGCCACGGGCACGCCACAGATCGGCATCGACGATGGCCAGGTTGGAGAGGGTCGACAGGCACATCAAACGCTGGCCGTAACGCTTGTGCGGCAGGCTCTCCAGCGCCTCGTTGCAATAGCGCTGGGTCAATTCGCGGTCCCCTCGCCCACGGGCGATGATCCCGCTCAGTGCCAGCCATTGGGCCAGCATGGATTTTTGCGCGGTGGCCGACGGCGCCGGCAGGAAGCGACTGAGGTAGCCGGACAGCTCCTGCGCCGCATCCAACTGGCACGCCAGCCCCAGCGCCCAGCTGTACAGCACGATCAAGCGCGGGGTGCTGATCAACAGGCTGTCGGGCAAGTCCATCTTCCAGCGCAGCAGCATGCCGACATTCTGCTCGGCCAGCAGCTGTTCTTCGGAGAGGTTCTGCACCAGGTTCGCCGCCACATCCAGGTGCCCGGCCCGCAGCGCCTGCTCCACCGCCTCATCGATCAGGCCCTGGGCGTTGAACCAGCGACAGGCGCGCAGGTGCAGACTGGCCAACGGTAACGTGGCGCTCTTTTCGCGGCGGGCGCGCAGCAGGTCGGAAAACAAATGGTGATAACGGTACCAGTGACCGTGTTCATCCAGCGGCACCAGAAACACCTGATGGGCCTGCAGGTAGCGCAGGATTTCCGGGCTGTCATGGGCCTCGCGGACCGCATCGCACAGCTCGCTGCAAAAGCGCTCCTGGGGTGCGGTGTCGTACAGGAATGCTTGCACCTCCGCAGGCAGGCAATCGATGACTTCTTCCAGCAAGTAATCGCGAATCAGCCCTTCGCCACCGTTCAGACCCTGCGGCAGGGCGCCGTCATTGCCGGCTTCGGAGGCCGCCAGCAGCCAGAAGCGCAGGCCGGCAACCCAGCCCTCGCTGCGGCGAATCAGATTTTCCAGGGCCTCGCCACGTAACGAACTGCTGTGCCGGTCCAACACGGCCAGGGATTCGTCATGGGTCAGGCGCAGGTCTTGCTCATGCAATTCCAACAGGTGTCGCGACAGGCGCAGGCGCGCCAGGTGCCAATCCGGGCGCTGGCGGCTGGTGACCAGCACCACCAGGCCATCGGGCAAATGATTGAGGAAAAATTGCAGGCAACGGTCCAGCACCGGCCCCTGGGCCAAGTGGTAGTCGTCCAGCACCAGCAACAGCGGCGCCTGGACGCACAGGTGCACCGTCAGCTCATCGAGCAGGCCATCGAGCCATTCTTCAAAGGCAAAGGGTTGGTGACGCTGACGCATTTTCAACAGGCCCAGGGACTGGGCGCCGAGTTGCGGAAAATACTGGCGCAAGCCTTCAAGCAGGCGCTCGAGGAAACGGCCAGGGTCGCTGTCCCGTGGGCTCAGGCCCAGCCACAGGTTCTGCCAGTGGGCGGGCAGGCTCTGGCAGAACTCTACCGCCAGGGAACTCTTGCCAAACCCCGCCGGCGCGCTGACCAGCAACAGGCGCCCTTCCAGGCCGGCGCCCAGGCGTTCGCACAGGCGCGGGCGCAGCACGTAGCCGTCAGGCAGCGGCGGCCTGTAGAAACGGCCTTCCAGGGTCGGAATCACCGCGCTGGCAGGCCCTTGGATTCGGGACAGATCAGTCATCGCCGGGCTCTTGTGGAAGGCTGTTGTCGGCATTGCAGATGTCCGCAGACTAGCGGTAAAAGCGGCGAGATTGTAGATCTTTGCAACAAACGCCTGAAAAAGAACTGCGACAAAAAATATCCCACCAACACCCCAAACAAAAATGTGGGAGGGGGCTTGCCCCCGATGGCGGTGTGTCAGCCAACGCTTAGTTGACTGAACCACCGCTATCGGGGGCAAGCCCCCTCCCACAGGGGTATCAGCATAGGTTCAGGTTAGCGCACGCCATCCTGGCGCAGGGCCGCTGGGGTGAAGTCGCTGGTGGTGGCGGTGAAGCCGAAGTCATAGGCCTGTTTCTCTTCGTTCTTCATGCCCAGCGCCAGGTAGCGGCCGGACTGCAGGTCGTAGAGGGTTTCCAGGGCGTACCACGGCACTTGCTTGTCGTAGTAGTTCTCGGCATGGGCTTCGGCGACGCGCCACAGTTGGCCACGGCCGTCGTAGTGATCGATCACCGCCGCTTGCCAGGTGTCTTCGTCGATGAAGAAGTCACGCTTGGCGTAGATGTGGCGCTGGCCTTCCTTCAAGGTGGCGACCACATGCCAGACACGGCGCAGCTCATAGCGCGCGAGGTCCTGGTTGATATGGCCGGCCTTGATGATGTCGGCGTACTTGAGCTTCGGATCATCGATCTTGTAGCTGTTGGAGGCGATGTAGATTTCCTTCTTGCCTTCCAGTTTCCAGTCGTAGCGGTCCGGCGCGCCGTTGTACATGTCGAGGTTGTCGGAGGTACGCAGGCCATCGGCGGCGGTCCCCGGCCCGTCATAGGACACTTGCGGTGCCCGGCGCACACGGCGCTGGCCGGCGTTGTAGACCCACGCCGAACGCGGCTCCTTCACCTGGTCGAGGGTTTCGTGCACCAGCAGTACACCACCGGCCAGGCGCGCCGGCGCGGTAACTTGCTGCTTGAAGTAGAACAGCACGTTGCCTGGGTTTTTCGGGTCGAAGTCCTTCATCTTGTCCCGGAACACGAACTGGTCGCGGAAGTACACCAGGCTGTAGGAACCGTTGGTTTGCGGTGTGGCCTGGGTGACCAGGCGGGTGACGCTGCCACCGCGATAACGGGTGATGTGGTTCCAGATGACTTCCACACCGCTTTTCGGAATCGGGAACGGCACGGCCGTCTCGAAGTTTTCCAGGCCGTTACCGCCAGACACCAGGTTGGTGGTGGTGGCGTTTTTCTTGATCGCAGCGAACACCTCCGCCGGCACCGTGGCGCCGCGATGGGTCGGATAGACCGGCATCTTGAACGAGTCCGGGTAACGCTTGAACATCGCGTACTGCCCCGGAGCCAGCTTGTCTTTGTATTGCTCGACGTTTTGCGCGGTGATGGTGAACTGCGGTTGTTCGCTGGCATAAGGGTTGGCCAGGAAGCCTTTGGCATCCACGGCGCCGGCGTTGGTCGCCATCGGCGTCCATTTCGGGATGGTGCCGGCCGCGTTACCGGCCATTTCGGCGCCCATCGGGGTCAGGCTGGTGCCGAGCTTGGCCGCTTCATCGGCCGAGACCGCCGCCATGACGTTGCTCGCCAGGATCGACAGCCCAAGCACACCCACGTGCAACAGACTTTTAGTTATTTTCATACTCTGGTCTTCCTGAATACATGCCACTTGAAAAGAGTGTGCTTAGAAGTTGGCGCCAAAGCTCAACGCGACAAAGTCACGGTCATCCACGGTGCTGAACCTGCCACCAAAGAAGTTGGTGTAGGCCAGGCTCGCGGTGTAGGTGTTCTGGTATTCGGCATCCAGGCCCAGACTGACCGCCTTGCGCCCTTCTTCGAAGTTGGCGCCAGGGCCCGGCGAGTAACCTTTGACGTCATGGGACCAGACCACGTTGGGCTTGAGGTTGACGCCAGCGAACACGTCCGGGTATTCCCAGATGGCACGGGCGCGATAACCCCAGGAGGTTGCGGTGGTGTAGCCGTCGTTGTTGCAGTTGGTGTTCAGGCCAGCCGCGTTGGGCAAGCCGGCGCCGTTGGCGGTGGAGTTGTTAAGCGCGTTGCAGAACCCACCTGGCAAGGTGCCGGGACCGAAGACCGGGTCGCGGCCGTAGCGGGCCTGGGATTTGCTTTCCAGGCCACCCACATGGGTCACGCCGATTTCACCGACGGTGGTCAGGCGGCTGGCGCCCATTACCTGGTCGAAGAAGTGCGTGAAAGTGGTCTGGAACTGGGTCACTTCCTTGCGGTTGTAACCGTGCAGGTCCTGGCCTGGCGAGCCCTTGAGCACCGACGCATTGCCAAAGCCCGGGATCGGCGTAACGCCGGCAAACAGGATATCGGTGGTGCTCAACTGCACCGGCGCATTCGGACGGTAGCTCAACTCACCGCTCCAGGCGGTGCCGGTAGGCAGGGTGGTGGAGAAGCTCAAACCGTAGAGGCGGATATCTTCCGGGTACTCGACGAAGTAGTTGGAGCTGCCCGCCACGATCAGCGGCCGCAGGGCGCCCAGCGGACCCAGTGGACGGGTGTAGGCCGACGACGGCGCGCCCTGTGCACTGAAGATCGGCGCACGGCTGTGGTAGTTCATGAAGTAGGCGCCGAATTCGGTATCCAGCGGCTCGAAGTTGTAGTGCATGGCCATGCCGAACTGGCCGCTGTCGCGGGCATCGCGGTCGGGGCCACGGCGCACGAGTACGCCTTCGCTGTTCACGTCCACACCCAGGGCGCCCAACGTCGGCAGTGCTGCGCCGGGGATGGTCGAGCGCTTGTTCAGTACCCGCAGGTTATTGCTGCAGCCATCGGAAATCACGTCTGGCTGGGAGAAGAAGGTGCCGCAGTTATCGGTGACGGTCTGGTCCCATTCCAGCTGATAGAACGCCTCGGCCGACAGGTTGTCGGTGAGCGTCTGGGACACGTAGAACATGTTGACCGGAATCAAGCCTTCCTTGATCTCGGCCCCTGGACGACGAAACGCCGACACGTCGATCGGGTTGATGGAGTTGATACCGCCGCCAATGAAGGTGCTTTCGCCCCAGCTCACCACCTGCTTGCCAAACCGCACGGAACCCGGCGCGTCGGCGATCGAGTAGTTGTGGTAGACGAACGCATCGAGGATCTGCCCGCCCGACGACTTGGCGCCTTCCTTGCGGTTGTTGTCGCTGATGTCCTTGAACAGACGGCTTTCGTCCTTGAGCTCAAAGTCGTACCAGTACTTGCCACGCACAAACACACCGGTGTCGCCGTACTTCAGTTCCAGGTCGTGGATGCCCTTGAAGATCTTCGAGAACGTTTCTCCGCGCTTGAAGTTCAGGTGCCCGTCATCGGAGGTCTGGGACAAGCCCTTGCCGCCGTTGTTGGCGCCGATCAGGTCGCGATTGGCCTTGGACGTGCTCCAACTGGCGCCTACCGACAGGGATGAGTCAAAACTCCCTTCGATTTCACCGATGTTGAAACTGACGCCGAATGCGGGCCCGGCGAGCGTAGAAGCGAGACTGACGGCCAGGGGCAGTCGTGCCCGGCGCCAGAACTGGTTTACTGAGGTCATCGACGCTACTCCATGTGCATTTTATTGTTATGGCAGTGAGCTCTTTCGGAAGATGCATGTAACGGCCGGGATACAACGATTCCAATGCCGAGCGACAACCGGGCGACCCTCGCCCGAAGCGCAACATCCACGAAAAACTCTGGAAGGGACTATAGCCAGCAGGGGGTAGTGCTTGATCCCTCTAAAGTGTGATTTGCATCACCAACCCGTCTGCCACAACCCTTTCGCCACGCCGACGAAGGTCGACGCGGCAAGGATGGCTGAAATTCGGCAAATCACAAGTAAAGGCTTGAGATAGAGCAGCGCGCGCCCGAACGGGCGCCGCGAGCGGTGTCAGAGGGTCGACAGGAACGTGCTGTTGTTGGCCTGCCATTGGATGATGTCGATACGGATACGTTTTTTGTCGAGCTTGCCGACGCTGGTCTTGGGAATTTCAGTAACAACGGCGATCTGGCTCGGAATCGCCCACTTGCTCAAGTGGCCCAATTCAACGAACGGCTTGAGGTGCTCCTTGAGCTCACGGGCGCCTATCACATGGCCATCACGCAGCACCAACAGGGCAAACGGGCGCTCGCCCCACTGCGGGTCGGCAATGCCCACCACCGCTACTTCGCGTACCGCCGGGTGACGGCTGACCAGGTCTTCCAGGGCCAGGGAGGAGATCCATTCGCCACCGGTCTTGATCACGTCCTTGATGCGGTCACGGATATCGATCACGCCGAACGCGTCCAGGGTGGCGACATCACCGGTGTGCATCCAGCCACCGGCCCACAGCTCGGCGCCCTTTTGCGGCTCGTTGTAATAGCCTTCGGTGAGCCAGGGCGCACGCAGTACCAGTTCGCCCTGGGATTCGCCGTCGGCAGGCAAAAAGTTGCCGTCAGTGTCCATGATCGCCGCTTCAACCAACGGGCCGGGCACGCCAGCCTTGATGCGGTAGGTGGTGCGTTCATCTTCGCTGCCGGCCATCAGCTCGGCATTGAGGTGGGCACAGGACACCAGCGGCCCGGTCTCGGACATCCCGTACGCGGCCGTCAATTGAATGCCACGGGCCTTGGCGGCTTCGTACAGCGAACGGTTGAGCGCGCTGCCGCCAATGACGATTTTCCAACCGCCGAAATCCACGCCCTGGGCGGCCTTGGCATTGAGCAGCATTTGCAGGATGGTCGGCACGCAGTGCGAAAAAGTGACCTTTTCCTGGCGCCACAGCGCCACCAGGTATTCGGGGTCGTAGCGGCCGGGGTAGACCTGCTTCAGGCCGAGCATGGTCGCCACATACGGCAGGCCCCAGGCGTGTACGTGGAACATCGGCGTGATCGGCATGTACACGTCGTTGGTGCCAAGCAAACGCACGCTGTCGACGCTGCCCATGATGGTCGCCACGCCGATGGTGTGCAGCACCAGTTGGCGGTGGGTGAAATACACGCCCTTGGGATTGCCGGTGGTGCCGGTGGTGTAGAAGGTGGTGGCGACGGAATTCTCGTCGAAATCCTCGAAGGTGTACTTCGGGCTCGCTGCGGCCAGCAGGGTTTCGTACTCGCCCACCAGGTTGGGCAGGTCGGCGGTCTTGCTGTCGTCGTCGGTAATCAGCAAGGTCTTGTCGACGCTGGTGAGTTGCCCGGCGATGGCCTGGTAAAGCCCCACGAACTCGCTGTTGACCAGCACAAAGCGGTCGTCGGCATGGTTCATGGTGTAGAGGATCTGTTCCGGCGACAGGCGCACGTTGATGGTGTGGATCACCGCGCCGATCATCGGGATGGCGAACATGCATTCCAGGTAACGATGGCTGTCCCAGTCCATCACCGCCACCGTGTCACCGGCCTTGACCCCGGCTTCGGTCAGCACATTGGCCAGGCGCGCGACACGCTCGATCAAGGTCGGGTAGGTGTAGCGCAGTTTGTCGCGGTAGATGATTTCCCGGGTCTTCTCGTAACGGGTCCCGGACATCAACAGGCGTTTGATCAACAGCGGGTACTGGTAAGCGCCTTCGGCGGGGGGAATGACACGGGTCTGCAACATACGAATCCCTTTTATGACTGCGCGGTCTTGGCGTGAAGACCTGCACTGTAGAGACGTTATGTTTCAACCAAATCAGCCAAAGGAATGATTTGTAAAGCCCAGCAAATGCTAGCTTTGCGCCATCATTCTGGATTCATGAAGATCAAATGTGGGAGGGGGCTTGCTCCCGATAGCGGTGTGTCAGCCAAGTATTCATTAGCTGATCCACCGCTATCGGGAGCAAGCCCCCTCCCACACAAATCAGGTTTACTTCATGCTGGTAAACGCCAGCTTCACACCAATCGCAATCAGCACAGCGCCCATGGTGCGATCGAACCAATGCCCCATCTTCGCAAACCCGGCGCGCACGCGCTGCTGGCTGAACAGCATGGCCACCAGGCAAAACCACAGCGCCGTCGCCACCGCCAGATACACGCCATAACCGGCCTGCACCGCCAACGGTGTGTGCGGGTTGATCACCACCGTGAACAGCGACAGGAAAAACAGCGTGGCCTTGGGATTCAAGCCGTTGGTCACGAAACCCGCCGTGAACGCGCCGCGTGGGGTGCGCTCGCCCGCCTCGCGATGCAGCTCGCCTTCGGCCACAGGCTTGGCCGGCTGCGCGCGCAGCGCCTTGAAGCCGATATACAGCAGGTACGCCGCTGCCGCCCATTTCAGCGCATTGAACAGCACGATGGACTGGGACACGATCAAGCCGATGCCCAGCAACGAGTAACCGACATGCAGAAAAATCGCCGAACCGACGCCCAGCGCGGTCCAGGTACCGGCGCGCCGGCCGTGGGTCACGCTTTCGCGCACCACTACGGCGAAGTCCGGCCCGGGGCTGGCCACCGCCAACAAGTGAATCAAGGCTACGGTTAAAAACTCGGCGACGTACATGCGCGCTCCATGAAGTAACGGATTATTTCATCTGATAGGCTCAGCAGATTACGCCTTCGAACCTCGTCGCAAAAGGTACAGTTGATCATGAACAATCGCCGCGCCGTCTTCCTCGATCACCCCTCCCTGGACCTCGGCGACCTCGACCTCAGCGGGCTGCGCGACTGCTTCGGCGAGCTGCAGCTGTTCGAGCAGACCACGCCGCAGAATGTGCTCGAACGCTTGCAGGGCGTTCACGTCGCCATCAGCAACAAAATCCCGCTCAACGCCGAGACCCTGGCGGCCTGCCCTGACCTCAAGCTGATCCTGGTGTCGGCCACCGGCACCAACAACGTCGACCTCGACGCCGCCCGTGCCCAAGGCATCATCGTGAGTAACTGCCAGGGCTACGGCACGCCGTCGGTGGCCCAGCACACACTCATGCTGCTGCTCAACCTCGCCACGCGCCTGAACGACTATCAACGGGATGTGGCCGCGGGCAAATGGCAGCAGGCCAGGCAGTTCTGCCTGCTGGACTACCCGATTGTCGAGCTGGAAGGCAAAACCCTCGGCCTGCTCGGGCATGGCGAGCTGGGCAGTGCCGTGGGGCGCCTGGCCGAAGCCTTCGGTATGCGCGTGGTGCTCGGCGCGATTCCCGGGCGCCCTGCCCGCGCCGACCGCGTACCGCTGGATGAACTGCTGGCGCAGGTCGATGCACTGACGTTGCACTGCCCGCTCAACGAGCACACCCGCGACCTTATCGGCGCGCGCGAACTGGCGCTGCTCAAGCCCGGCGCGTTTATCGTCAACACCGCACGCGGTGGCTTGATCAACGAACAGGCGCTGGCCGATGCGCTGCGCAGCGGGCACCTGGGCGGTGCGGCCACCGATGTGCTGAGTGTCGAGCCTCCGGTCCAGGGCAACCCGCTGCTGACCGCTGACATCCCTCGGCTGATCGTCACGCCCCATAACGCCTGGGGCAGCCGGGAAGCGCGGCAACGGATCGTCGGGCAATTGCGCGAAAACGCGCTGGGCTTTTTCAACGGTGCCCCGCTTCGCGTCGTCAGTTGATAAACTGCGCCCCTTTTCAAGGAGCAGACCATGGATCCGCGCAGTGAAGTACTGCTTCGCCAGGCCGAACTTTTTCAAGGCAACCTGCTGCTGGTCGGTTTGCCGGCCGACGATTTGCTCGGGCGCCTGCCCAATGCCCACGGTTGGTGCTGGCATGCCGGCGACCAGGCGGCGCTTGCGGCGCGTTTTCCCGAGCGCAGCCAGTTCGGCGTGACCGTGCCCGAGCGCGCATTCGATGCGGCGGTGATTTTCCTGCCCAAGTCCAAAGACCTCACCGACTACCTGCTCAACGCCGTGGCCGCGCGCCTGCCAGGCGCCGAGCTGTTTTTGGTGGGCGAGAAAAAAGCCGGTATCGAAAGCGCCGCCAAGCAGATGATCCCCTTCGGCAAACCGCGCAAACTGGATAACGCGCGGCATTGTCAGCTTTGGCAAGTCACCGTGGGCAACGCGCCGCAAGCGCGCGAACTCGATAGCCTGGCGCAGACCTTCGAAGTGCCGCTGGCCGACGGGCCGCTCAAGGTAGTGAGCCTGCCGGGCGTGTTCAGCCATGGTCGCCTGGACCGCGGCACCGAACTGTTGCTGGCGCATCTGGATAAGCTGCCCAGCGGGCATTTGCTCGACTTTGGTTGCGGCGCCGGCGTATTGGGGGCAGCGGTAAAACGTCGCTACCCGCATAACACCGTGACGCTGCTCGATGTGGACGCCTTCGCCGCCGCCAGCAGTCGCCTGACCCTGGCTGCCAATGGTCTGGACGCCGAAGTGTTGACCGGTGACGGCATCGACGCCGCGCCGATGGGCTTGAACGCGATTTTGAGCAACCCACCGTTCCATGTCGGGGTGCACACCGATTACTTCGCTACGGAAAATTTGCTGCGAAAAGCAGCAAAACATCTGGCAAAAGGCGGCGAACTGCGCCTGGTCGCCAACAGCTTCCTGAAGTACCAGCCGCTGATCGAAGAGCATTTGGGCATCTGCGCCGTCAAAGCCGAAGGCAATGGTTTTCGCATCTACCGGGCCAAACGCCCCTGACGGGCGTTTGAAAAAGAAGGCTTGCCGAATGGGTTTTGCCTAGGCAGAATCCGCTCCGTCCTAGGGGAGTAGTCTCCCACGAGCGCCACGCTCGTCCGGCATACGTCAACATACTTGGTCAGCAGACCATGGCGTATGCGACCCAGGAGTCCGCACAGACGGACCGGGGTTTGACAAGACCTATGACACGCACACCTTACCCGGGGCGGGAAGGCTGTACGTGTCATAGCCGTGTCGACCCGCCCCTGGAAACCTACCTGATGCTGGATTCACTGCTCGTTCCTACCGCAATCGTTGCCCTGGCCGAAATCGGCGACAAGACGCAACTGCTCGCGCTCATTCTCGCTGCTCGCTTTCGCAAGCCCTGGCCCATCATCGCCGGCATCGTCGCCGCGACCCTGGCCAACCATGCGGCTGCCGGTGCTGTGGGCGCCTGGTTCGGGAGTTTCTTCTCCGATGCGGTGCTGCACTGGATTCTCGCGGCCAGCTTCTGTGCCACGGCGCTGTGGACGCTGGTGCCGGACAAACTCGACGATGATGAAGCCAGCACCACGCGCAAGTTCGGGCCGTTCCTGACCACGCTGATTGCGTTCTTCATCGCGGAAATCGGCGACAAGACCCAGATCGCCACGGTGATGCTGGCCGCGCAATACCCGGAACTATGGCTGGTGATTATCGGCACTACGCTGGGGATGTTGATTGCCAACGTACCGGTGGTGCTGGCGGGGAATTTTGCGGCGGAGAAGCTGCCGTTGACGTTGATTCGTCGATTGGCGGCAACGGCGTTTTTCGTACTGGCAATCGTGGCGGTGTACAAGGCCATGCAAAGCAGTGGGTGGATCTAAATCTGCAAACCCAATCCAATGTGAGAGGGGGCAAGCCCTAATGCCAGTCAGTTAAGGCGACACCGAACCTGTGGCGAGGGAGCTTGCTCCCGCTGGACTGCGCAGCAGTCCTATTGTTTGCGGCCGCTTCGCGCCCCAGCGGGAGCAAGCTCCCTCGCCACAAGTTATTTCTCGCTCCTGCTACTTCTTAACTGACTGGCATTAGGGCAAGCCCCCTCCCACATTTTGATCCCATCAGGCCTTAGGACTTCTTGGCCTGTTGGTACAGCGGCATCACCTTCGGAATCGCCGCCTGCAACGAGGCGATTCGGCTGTCGGACGCCGGGTGCGTGCTCATGAACTCCGGCGGCGCGCCTTCCGAGGCCTTGGCCATCTTGTTCCATAGCGTAATGGCGGCGTTCGGGTTGTAGCCGGCACGGGCGGCCAGCTCCAGGCCGATCAGGTCGGCTTCATTCTCATTGCTGCGGCTGTTGGGCAAGGTCATGCCATAGTTGGCCACGGTATCGGCCAGCGCCAGGCTGTCCTGGCCCAGGCCGAACAATGCACCGGCGCCCTGCTTGGCCATCTCGATGCCGTAGGCCTTGGACATGGCTTCGCGGCCGTGTTCACGCAAGGCGTGGGCGATTTCATGGCCCATCACGGCGGCCAGTTCATCATCGGTGAGCTTGAGGTTGTCGATCAACGCGCTGTACACCAGGATCTTGCCGCCCGGCCCGCAGTTGGCGTTCATCTCATCGCTCTTGATCAGGTTCACTTCCCACTTCCATTGCGCCGCATCCGGGCGAAAGGTCGGTGCCTGGGCGATCAGGCGATTGGCAATGGCCTGTACGCGCTTGGCGTTGGCGCTGGTCTTGTCCAACACGCCTTTGCCGCTCGCCTCACCCAGGGTCTGCTGGTAGGACTGGGCGTACATCTGGTCGACTTCCTGGCTCGACAGCATGCTGAACATGTACTGCTTGCGCTCAACCCCAACCGCGCCGCCGCTGGTGGTATTGACCGACTGACACCCGGCCAGCAGCATCGCTGCCACCAACCCGCTTACCGCCAATGACTTCTTCATGAACACGCTCCCTGGAAACATGGCGCGTATCGTAGGCGGACATTTGTATCGGCGCCAGATACATCAGACATTTAACCGCTGAATGTCGACGGTTCAAGCCGGGGTCAGGCATTCCGGCCCATTGAGCTTGGGATCGTTGACCATATTGGCCAGGACCCGCTCGCGCAAAGCGGCGGGCTCACTGGCCAGAAGACCTTGCAGCACCGCCAGCGGTGTCGCGGGGTCCAGCCAGGCGGCCTGCCCTGCTTCATCCAGGATCAATGGCCGACGCTGAGCCTGCGCCGCCTGGGTGACCACCGCCGTACTCAACCACACCTGCTCCTGCACCGGATACGCTTCCCAGATCGCCGCGAAAAACAGCGTAGAGCCCTCCCCCGGCGTCAGCCAGTACGGGCGTTTGCGCTGGGTGCCGCGCCATTCGTAAAACCCGTTGGCCGGCAGCAGGCAACGCCGCTGGCGGAACGCTTCGCGAAACATCGGTTGCTCGGCCAGGGTTTCGGCGCGGGCATGGGCCGGCGTGCGGGACAGGTCAGTGAGCCAGGGCGGCGTCAGGCCCCAACGGGCGCGCGCCAGGGTGAGCTGGCCGTCGAGGGCGCGCTGGATCAGCACCGAATCATTGGGGGAAATATTCCACTGGGCCTGCTGGTCGGCCGGGAACCCCGGCAAGGCAGCAAAAGCGGGGGTCCAGCGAAACAGGGCATAACGTCCACACATGGGGCAACACGACTCTTGGGTAAACCGACCGACAGCCTAACAGACCAATACGTCGGGGAAGCTGTCGGGTTCGTCGCCGGGCAAGGGTTGCGCGGCGTTATAGGCGGTGATGAGTTCGCGGGCGTAGGCGGCCTGATCATTGTCGACCTCCAGCCCCAGCAAGCCGAAGATCGGCAGTTCGCCCGTGCCACCGAGCAAATGGCGCCCCACCAGGTGCGCCTCGATGCCTTCGCTGGCGAGCATCTGTTGCAGCAGCTCGCCTTCCATGAGGTTTTCCGGTTCGTAGATTCGCTGCATCGCATTACCTGTTGTTTATTCGTTCTCGCTGCGGGTCTCGAGCATCCACTCTTCCCCGTGGACCTGCAGGTTGAACGTGATCGGCCGGCAGCACACCTGGCAGTCCTCTATGTAAACCTGATCACCGCCGGACAAATCCACCGTCGTTTCGACCGTTTCACCACAATAAGGACAATCGTACAGCGCATTTTCCAGCATCGCGGTCTCCTGAGTGACTTGTGCGTATAATCGCCGGTCTATTTACAGGGTTATATTTCGGCTGAGCCCATTACTCAGGCCGCACCCTGGTATTTCTTCTACTTACCCTAGCCGTTTCTAACAAGAGAGCATGATGGGCGAATTCGATACCATCCGACCTTACAACGACAGCGAAGTCCCGGCGGTGCTGGACCGGCTGTTCCGTGACAAGGCCTTTCTGGACATCCTGACCCACTTCCGCTTCCCGCGCTTCGCTGGTGCGCTGGGCTGGCTGCTCAAGCCGATGATCGCGCGCAAACTGCGCCGTGAATTCGCCGGTGTCACCACCGTGGCGACGCTGCAGGATAAAGTCGAGTATTACGTCGACCATACCATCGACCGCGCGACTGACGGCGTCACCTATACCGGCGTCGAGCAATTGAAATCCGGTAGCGCCTACCTGTTTCTGGCCAACCACCGCGACATCGTGATGGACCCGGCCTTCGTCAACTACGCCGTCTACCATGCCGGCCTGCCGACGCCGCGCATCGCCATCGGCGACAACCTGCTGCAAAAGCCGTTTGTCAGCGACCTGATGCGCTTGAACAAGAGCTTCATCGTGCACCGCTCGATCACCGGGCGAAAGGAAAAGATGGCGGCCTACCAGTTGCTGTCGGCCTACATCAACCATTCGATCCGCAACGACTGCCAGTCGATCTGGATCGCCCAGGCCGAAGGTCGGGCCAAGGATGGGGATGATCGCACCGAATCGGCGATCCTCAAGATGTTCCACGTCAGCCGCAAGGACGAGCCGTTCGCCGAAGTCATCCAGTCGTTGAACCTGACGCCGGTGTCGATCAGCTACGAGTACGACCCGTGCGACGCCGCCAAGGCCCGCGAGCTGTATATCCGCGCCACCACCGGCACCTACTGCAAGGCGCCGGGCGAGGATGACGTCAGCATTGCGCTGGGCATCACCGGCTACAAAGGCCGGGTGCACGTGAACTTCGCGCCGCCGATTACCGAGCGCTTCGAAGACACCAAGGTGCTGGCTGCCGAAATGGACCGGCAGATTCTGGGCGGTTATCGGCTGTTCCCGGTGCACTACTTGGCGTATGCCCAATGGAACGATGCCGACCCACAACTGCAAGTGCCCAAGGCTGCGGACGTATTCCCGGCCGACGAGCTGGCCAAGGCGAAGACAGAGTGGGAGCGGCGCTTGCACGAATGCCCATCCGAGCACCGCCCGTACCTGGTGACGCAATATGCGATGCCGGTGCGTAATCAGTATCGGGTGAAGGCGGGGATCCCGTTGTAAACACCGGTCAAAAAATGTGGGAGGGGGCTTGCTCCCGATTACGGTGTGTCAGTGCAGGTATTTGCAACTGACCCACCGCTATCGGGAGCAAGCCCCCTCCCACATTTGTTTGGCGGCGTACTTACAAATGGGTACTGAGCCAGGACAGCACCAGCGCCAGCCCCAGGCCCGCGAACCCGACGCGGTAAGCCTGGCGATAGGCCCGTTCGGTGCGCGTATCCAGGAACAGCATCGGTTGGTCGATGGCCCGCTCTTCGCTGCGCAGGGCGAGGTCGGCCATCGCACGTTGCGCGCGCAGACGGGTCAGGAACAGCACTACGGCGCCCGAGCAGGCAATCAATAGGGCTACAGCATTGATGAGCAGCGCGGACAACGCCATCGCAAACCTCGGCGAAACAGTATTCGGGTATCGGTCCAGATACAAACCTGAACGATAGTGGCTTCCTGCGCCGTTACTGCTCCCTCCCCGTTGACGGCTAATGTATCCAGTAATTTACAGCGTCACCTGAACGTCACCTTAACAAGCCACTCTGATGCCCTTCGACGTGAGGTGCTTGTCATGCTGCATGCGCAAAACCAGGACCGGCTGTATCTGATTGCCCCAAGCGATGAACAGGAGGCATTGGTCGGCGGCCTTGCGTTCAACGTCCAGGACCGCCACTGGCTGGTGTATTGCGCCCTCGCCGGGCAGGTGCATGCCGACCTGCCGGAGCTGGATTTACTCACTGGCGTGAGCATGTTGGATTTTTATGTCGACACGGCCGCGTGAAAGCGCCAGGCGAAAAAAAACCGGGCTCAGCGATGAGCCCGGTTTTTTTGAACAGCTTATTGCGAACTGAGCAACTGGCCGATGCTTGGGTCCTTGAACAGTCGGGTCAAGGCGTCGCTGAGCACATCGCTGACCAGCTTGGTGTTGGTTTCCTGGTTCGGCGACATACCGAAGCGCTGGTTGAGGGATGCAGCGTAGCGGCCGCTGTAGCGACGCGTACCGGCGCTGACGTCGGACTTGAAGGTTGCGCCGATAGACGCTTCGGTCACATACAGGCCTTCCTTGGGCGACTGGTATTTCAGTTCGGCCAGAGTGACGGTCAGTTGCGGCGCACCCGGCGTGTTGGTCGGCGTAAAGCCCAACAAGCGCACAGCGGCTTCAGCCTGGGCCTGCAGCTTGGGCAGCACGTCCTGGCCGGTCACCGAAATCAGCGCGGTCTCCGGGTACAGGCCGCCACGCGAACCCAGCGTAGGTGACGGACGGCCATCTACCACACGCACCGACACCGGCTGACCGTGACCGACCGGGGCCAACTGCGCCGTGACTTTGGGTTGCGGGCTGAGTTGTTGCGGGCTGTTGGCGCAGCCAACCAAAGCCAAACTGGTCACAGTGATCAAACCGAACAACAGGCGTTGCAACATACTCATTTCTCCAGGACTAGGCGCACACAGGCCGCCAGTATAACGGTGCTCGCGCGTCACTCACCAGCAATCCTGAACCGCAGCTGAAGGCATGGGGCAAATTACAATTTCACATAAAAGCGTCATTGCAATGTCATGGCAGACTGAGAACCTTCAAGCATGTAACGCAACCGGTACATCGCCATGCGCCTTCTCAAGTCACTGTTCCTGTCACACGCCCGCCACCGCCACTTTGCCCTGCTCGACGCCCACGGCCATTGCCTGGCGTTCAAGCAATGCAGCCTGCCGCCCGTCGGTGAAGGCTGGGTGGAAGTTGCAGAGACACACCTTGGCTGGATGCACCGCCCGCTGCCGGCCAGTGCACGGGTCAGCCCTGAGTTTGTACGCGCATCTTCACGACAAGCGTTGGCCTCCTGACCAGCGCACTAATAAAAGTCATAAAACACGCCCATTTCCCCGGCGTTCTTCGCTACAATCTCCCCCCGATTATAAGGACGTCTCCTGATCGGGCCCCGCAGCATCGTTATTGCCTCGGCATTAACCTCCCAATTGCCCACAGAGAGCCGCCCACACAGATCGAGTGAAGCTGGCGTGCTTGCTGTTTCCTTTGCAAACCACCCGTCTTTATCGAATCTGCCAGAGCTGCCATTGCGCTCGGCCACTTGAGTTTGTTGCCCGTTTCACGGGCCAGGTGCCAGGCTGGGCAGCCCTTTTTTGAGGTTCACGTCTTCAAAAGAGCGTGAAAAAACGGGTTTTCACAACTTCACAAGAGTGTGGCGAGCAAATGAATAGTTTGGCGTTTGTACAAGCACCATCAGCGTCTGGAACAGCCCAACACAGGACCGAGTACTCCTCTACAACCGGAGCTTGAGCCTGTCCGCTACGGATTGGTTGCACGAAACGCACGCTTTGACCATAAGTCGAATTGCCACAGGCGCCCATGAATGCGTTCATAGGCAGATTAGCCGGGCAGGAAGCGTGCGCTGAAGTTGCAAAGAATTGCGAAACGGACATGGCGATCCTGGCCATGGGTAACCTGGGGCAACACGTGAACCGCCCCGTCACTCCTGGCAGCCATGCCGTCAATTTGGTGCTGCAGATTTTGGAGACGCGTTAAATGGCGCATAACGAAGCAGTCGACGTAGTTCTGGTAGGGGCCGGCATCATGAGTGCCACCCTGGCCGTGCTGCTCAAGGAGCTCGACCCCGGCCTCAAGCTGGAAGTCGTTGAGCTGATGGATTCGGGTGCCGCGGAGAGTTCCAACCCGTGGAACAACGCCGGTACCGGCCACGCCGGGCTGTGTGAGCTGAACTACACGCCGCAGGCCGCCGATGGCTCCATCGACATCAAGAAAGCCGTGCACATCAACACCCAGTTCGAGGTGTCGAAACAGTTCTGGGCGTACCTGACCAAAAAAGGCACCTTTGGCTCGTCCAAATCCTTCATCAGCCCGGTCCCGCACCTGAGTTTCGTGCAGGGCGAAAACGGCGTTGCCTTCCTCAAGAAGCGTTTTGAAACCCTCAGCCAGCACCATGCGTTTTCGGACATGCGCTACACCGAAGACCGCAGCGAGATGGCCGAGTGGATGCCGCTGATGATGCCGGGCCGCCCGCTGGACGAAAAAATCGCCGCGACCCGCGTGATGAACGGTACTGACGTCAACTTCGGCGCCCTGACCAACCAACTGCTCAGCCACCTGACCAGTTCGGCGGACGCCCAGGTCAAGTACTGCAAGCGCGTCACCGGCCTCAAGCGCAATGGTGCCGGCTGGACCGTCAGCATCAAGGACGTCAACAGCGGCAACAGCCGCGACGTGGATGCCAAGTTCGTCTTCCTCGGCGCCGGCGGTGCGGCGTTGCCGCTGCTGCAGGCGTCGGGCATCGAAGAAAGCAAAGGCTTCGGCGGTTTCCCGGTCAGCGGCCAGTGGCTGCGTTGCGACAACCCAGAAGTGGTCAGACAGCATCAGGCCAAGGTCTATAGCCAGGCCGCCGTGGGCTCGCCACCGATGTCCGTACCGCACCTGGATACCCGCGTGGTGGATGGCAAGAAGTCCCTGCTGTTCGGGCCATACGCCGGGTTCACCACC
This sequence comes from Pseudomonas sp. R4-39-08, assembly GCF_003852275.1. Classification (NCBI taxonomy): domain Bacteria; kingdom Pseudomonadati; phylum Pseudomonadota; class Gammaproteobacteria; order Pseudomonadales; family Pseudomonadaceae; genus Pseudomonas; species Pseudomonas sp. R4-39-08. The sequence goes on along the minus strand of NZ_CP027733.1, from coordinate 1,006,465 downwards.
AAATTCCTCAAGCACGGCTCGTTCCTGGACCTGCCGATGTCGATTCGTGCCGGCAACATCGGTCCGATGCTCGCCGTGGCACGCGACAACATGGACCTGACCAAGTACCTGGTCAGCGAAGTGCGCCAGTCCATGGAGCAGCGCCTGGAATCCCTGCGCCGCTTCTACCCCGAGGCGAAAGCCGAAGACTGGCGCCTGGAAGTGGCCGGCCAGCGGGTACAGATCATCAAGAAAGACCCGAAGAAAGGCGGCGTGCTGCAATTCGGCACCGAGCTGGTGGCGGCCAAGGATGGTTCGCTGGCGGCGCTGCTGGGCGCCTCGCCGGGCGCTTCGGTGACGGTGTCGATCATGCTTGACCTGATCGAGCGCTGCTTCCCGGAGAAAGCCAAGGGCGAATGGGCGACCAAGCTGCACGAGATTTTCCCGGCGCGCGAGAAAGTGCTGGAGACGGATGCCGAGCTGTATCGCAAGATCAATACGCAAAACAACATCAGCCTGGAGCTGGTAGATGGAGGTGCGAGCTCGCTCGCGAAAAACGATAACGATAACGCAGCGCATCTGGTTTGACGCGGCGCTCTCAGGTTCTTCGCGAGCAAGCTCGCTCCTACCGTTAAAAGCGAAACGCCCCGGACTCTTATGAGGTCGGGGCGTTTTTTTATGGCTCGGATAATCAGCTGCGGGCTTTGTCGATCAGCTCGATGTACTCGGCGGCGTTGCGCTGGTCCTTGATCAGGTCGACAAAGGTCTGGCCATGCTCATCCTTGCCATCCAGGTCCAGACCGGCCTCCTTGAAGAAGCCCAGGAAGCGCTCGAAGTCGTCGATACGCAGGCCGCGATAGGCCTTGATCAGTTTGTGCAGGGACGGGGACGTCGCATCGACCGGCTCGAAGTTCAGGAACAATTTGATCTGGTCGTCGCCGATCTCGTCACCGATCACCTGTTTTTTATCTTTACGCATTACCGACTCCAGCCTGCAGACATTGATACGGGGGTTGAAGTCTACCTGTGGTGCACAGGCTTCGAAAGCGCTGAAGATCCGGTGTTTTGGCTACAGCAGCACTGCAGCTCAATCGAACTGGGCGAGCATCCAGCGTTGGTAGGCAGCCACACCGGCATCGCCCTCGCGGGGCGCCCAATCGGCCAATTCACCCTCGCCCACCGGTCGATAGGGCCCGGCCTTGCACTCGAACATCACCGTATCAGGCTCCAGCACCACCAGGCCATGGAACACGCCCGGCGGCAGGTCGACGCCCGCGCATTCGCCCCCTGCCTGCATCACGCGCTTGGTGATGACCTCACCGGTGTCGCTGAATATCAGCAGGCCCAGTCGCCCCTGGAGCACCAGCAAGGTTTCCGCCTTGTCCGCGCTCAGGTGCCGATGCGGCGGTACATAGGTACTCGGCTGCAGGGCCACGGCGAGCCGATGACACGGCTCTTCCATCTGGTGGAAATTGTGATGGTGCCGGCCACGGGGGCTGGCGCCCGCTTTCTCGGCCAACTCCGCAAATAACGTCTGATCAAGAAAGCGGGCCATCGATTACATTCCTTTAACTGCGTAGATGCCATTGGCGTTGCGCCAGTAGCCCTTGTAGTCCATGCCATAACCGAAGATATAGCGGTCGATGCACGGCAGCCCGACAAAATCGGCTTTGAGCTCAGGGCGCGCCTTGCGGTCGTGGTCTTTGTCGATCAGCACGGCGGTGTGTACTTTGCGCGCGCCGGCATGCTTGCAGAAGTCGATGATCGCGCCCAGGGTGTGCCCTTCGTCGAGGATGTCATCGATGATCAGCACGTCACGGTCGATAAACGAAACTTCCGGCTTGGCCTTCCAGAACAGATCGCCGCCACTGGTTTCGTTGCGATAGCGGGTAGCGTGCAGATAAGAGGCTTCCAGCGGGAATTGCAGGTGAGTGAGCAATTTTCCGGCGAAGATCAGGCCACCGTTCATCACGCAGAACACTACCGGGTTGGTGTCGGCCATTTCGCGGGTGATGTGCGCGCCGACCTTGGCGATCGCTGCTTCGACTTGCGCTTCGGTGTACAGGCAGTCAGCCTCGTGCATGATTTGACGGATATGCTCGAGATCAGCGGACATGGCGCTCTCCAAGGGGTGCTGTGGCAAGAAAAGCGGGCGAAGTTACGCTTCTACTGCGCTCCAATCAAGCCTTTATGGACTAACGTACTTGATGTCTATAGGACAACACCCTCGGATAGATTAATCTAGGCCGGTTTTTTTGCCCGCCGCCGGAGCCTTTCCCATGCCCACTCGCGAGATCCGCCACCCGCTGATCCGACACAAACTCGGCCTTATGCGCCGTGCCGACATCAGCACGAAGAATTTCCGTGAGCTTGCTCAGGAAGTTGGAGCGCTGCTCACTTACGAAGCTACCAAGGATTTACCCTTGGAAACCTACGAGATCCCCGGTTGGGCCGGTCCCGTACAGGTCGAGAAAATCGCCGGTAAGAAAATTACCGTGGTACCGATCCTGCGCGCCGGTATCGGCATGCTCGAAGGCGTGCTCAGCCTGATCCCGGGCGCCAAGGTCAGCGCCGTCGGCGTGGCCCGCAACGAAGAAACGTTGCAGGCCCACACGTACCTGGAAAAACTCGTCCCGGAAATCAACGAACGCCTGGCCATGATCATCGACCCGATGCTCGCCACCGGCAGTTCCATGGTCGCCACCATCGACCTGTTGAAAAAAGCCGGCTGCAAGGACATCCGCGCCATGGTGCTGGTCGCCGCGCCCGAAGGCATTGCCGCCGTCGAGAAAGCGCACCCTGACGTACAGATCTACACCGCCTCCATCGACGAGCGCCTGAATGAACACGGCTACATCATCCCAGGCCTGGGCGATGCCGGTGACAAGATCTTCGGCACCAAGCAGAAGGACGCGTGAGCATGCAGGATGAATTCAACGACCCGCTTTGGCGCCAGATCCTGTCTGGCGCACAAATGCTCTTCGTAGCATTTGGCGCGCTGGTGTTGATGCCGCTGATCACAGGCCTTGATCCAAACGTCGCACTGTTCACCGCAGGCTTAGGCACGTTGCTGTTCCAGGTGGTGACGGGGAGGCAGGTGCCGGTGTTCCTGGCCTCGAGCTTTGCATTCATCACCCCGATCATTCTCGCCAAGGGCCAATTCGGCCTGGCAGCGACCATGGGCGGAGTGATGGCGGCGGGTTTCGTCTATACCTTCCTGGGCCTTGCCGTGAAGGTCAAAGGCACCGGTTTCATCGACCGACTGCTGCCGCCGGTGGTGATCGGCCCGGTGATCATTTCCATCGGCCTGGCCATGGCGCCGATCGCCGCCAACATGGCGATGGGCAAGTCCGGCGACGGCGCCGAGCTGATCCACTACCAGACGGCCATGCTGATCTCGATGCCCGCGCTGCTGACCACCTTGATCGTGGCGGTGTTCGGCAAGGGCATCTTCCGCCTGGTGCCGATCATCTCCGGCGTGCTGGTGGGGTTTGCCATGTCGTTCTACTTTGGCGTGGTCGACACGGCGAAGATCGCCGCCGCACCGTGGTTCGCCCTGCCCCACTTCACCGCGCCGGAGTTCAACTGGCAGGCGATCCTGTTTATCGTGCCGGTGGCCCTGGCCCCTGCGATCGAACATATTGGTGGCGTGATAGCGGTCGGCAGCGTGACCGGTCGCGACTACCTGAAGAAGCCAGGCCTGCACCGCACATTGCTGGGTGACGGGATTGCCACCACGGCCGCCGGCCTGTTTGGCGGCCCGCCCAATACCACCTACGCCGAAGTGACGGGCGCGGTGATGCTGACCAAGAACTACAACCCGAAAATCATGACCTGGGCCGCGGTGTTCGCCATCAGCCTGGCGTTCATCGGCAAGTTCGGCGCGCTGTTGCAGAGCATTCCGGTACCGGTGATGGGCGGAATTCTGTGCCTGCTGTTCGGCTCGATTGCGGCGGTGGGGATGAATACCCTGATTCGCCACAGGATCGACCTGGGTGAAGCGCGCAATCTGGTGATTGTGTCGGTGACGCTGGTGTTCGGGATTGGCGGTGTACTGGTGGGTACCGGCACCGGCCCGGACGATTTCGGCCTCAAGGGCATTGCCTTGTGCGCGGTGGTAGCGATTGGCTTGAACCTGCTGTTGCCGGGCAATGATGGTTGGAAGCACAAGAAGCCTGACGAACCGCTGCTCTAACTAAATGTGGGAGGGGGCTTGCCCCCGATAGCGGAGTGTCAGTCACTGATGTATTGACTGAGACACTGCCATCGGGAGCAAGCCCCCTCCCACATTTTTTGATCTTCAGTGTGGCTTAGAGCTCGCCGAGCCCATCGATCAGCGCCTGGTTCTGCTCCGGCGTCCCGATGCTGATCCGCAGGAACTGGGCAATCCGCTCCTGCTTGAAGTGCCGCACGATCACCCCTTGCTCACGCAGCTTGGCCGCCAGGCCCGCCGCATCATGCTGTGGGTGGCGCGCAAAGATGAAGTTGGCTGCCGAAGGCAATACTTCAAACCCCTTGGCCTGCAACTGGCCGGTGAGTTTTTCACGGCTGTCTATCACCCACCCGCAGGTCTTCTCAAAGTATTCACGGTCCTCAAACGCCACGGCAGCGCCGACAATCGCCAGGCGATCCAGCGGGTAGGAGTTGAAGCTGTTCTTGACTCGCTCCAACGCTTCGATCAGGTCCGGATGTCCCACCGCCAGGCCGACCCGCAGGCCCGCCAACGAACGCGACTTGGACAACGTCTGGGTCACCAGCAGGTTCGGGTAATGATCCACCAGGGTGATTGCCGTTTCGCCACCGAAGTCGATATAAGCCTCGTCTACAACCACGACCGATTCCGGGTTGGCCTTGAGGATTTGCTCAACAGCGTCCAGCGCCAGCAGGCAACCGGTTGGCGCGTTCGGGTTGGGAAAGATGATCCCACCATTGGGCCTGGCGTAATCCGCCACGTTAATCCGGAACTGTTCATCCAGCGGCACAGGATCAGACTTGATGCCATAAAGACCGCAGTAAACCGGATAGAAGCTGTAGCTGATATCCGGGAACAAAAGCGGCAACTCGTGCTGGAACAGGCCGTGAAAGATATGCGCCAGGACTTCGTCGGAGCCATTACCAAGGAACACCTTGTTCGCCTCGACGCCGTAATACTTCGCCACCGCTTGCTTGAGTCGGTCGCTGTTGGGGTCCGAGTACAAACGCAGGTCGTCGTTCAATTCGGCCCGCATGGCCTCTAACGCCTTGGGCGAAGGACCATAGGGGTTTTCGTTAGTATTGAGCTTGATCAGCCTGGTCAGCTTTGGCTGCTCGCCGGGCACGTAAGGCACCAGGTCCTTGACGAAAGGGCTCCAGAATTTGCTCATGCCTTACTCTCCCTTGAGGATGCGATATTCAGCGCTGCGCGCGTGGGCGCTCAGCGATTCGCCACGGGCCAGCACCGAGGCGGTCTTGCCCAATTCGGACGCGCCCTGGGGCGAACAGAAGATGATCGATGAACGCTTCTGGAAGTCATACACCCCCAGCGGCGACGAAAAACGCGCGGTGCCGGAGGTCGGCAGTACGTGGTTCGGACCTGCGCAGTAGTCGCCCAGGGCTTCGCTGGTGTGGCGGCCCATGAAGATCGCGCCGGCGTGACGGATCGACGGCAACCAGGCTTGTGGGTCCGCTACGGACAGCTCAAGGTGCTCCGGCGCGATACGGTTGGCCACTTCGATGGCTTGCTCCATGTCGCTGACCAGAATCAGTGCGCCACGGCCATTGATCGATTTCTCGATGATCTCGGCGCGCTCCATGGTCGGCAACAGCTTGTTGATGCTGGCGGCGACCTGATCGAGGAACGCGGCGTCGGGGCTGACCAGGATCGCCTGGGCGTCTTCGTCGTGCTCGGCCTGGGAGAACAGGTCCATGGCGATCCAGTCCGGGTCGGTCTGGCCGTCACACACCACGAGGATTTCCGAGGGGCCGGCGATCATGTCGATACCGACCTGGCCAAACACATGGCGCTTGGCGGTGGCGACATAGATATTGCCCGGCCCCACTACTTTGTCGACCTTTGGTACGCTTTCGGTGCCATAGGCCAACGCGGCAACCGCTTGGGCGCCACCGATGGTGAACACGCGGTCGACGCCGGCAATGCAGGCGGCAGCCAGCACCAGCTCGTTGATTTCACCACGCGGGGTCGGCACCACCATGACCACTTCGGTCACGCCTGCCACTTTGGCCGGAATCGCGTTCATCAACACCGACGACGGGTACGAGGCCTTGCCGCCCGGCACGTACAGGCCGGCGCGGTCCAGCGGCGTGACCTTCTGGCCCAGCACGGTACCGTCGGCCTCGGTGTAGCTCCACGAATCCTGCTTCTGTTTTTCGTGATAGCTGCGCACCCGCGCCGCCGCCACTTCCAGGGCTTCACGCTGGGGCGCGGTGATGCGCGTCAGGGCCAACTCCAGGCGTTCACGGGGCAGAATCAGGTCCGCCATGGACTTGACGTCCAGGCCGTCGAACTGACGGGTGAAATCCACCAGCGCCGCATCGCCGCGCTCGCGCACGGCTTTGATGATCTCGAGCACCCGCTGGTTGACCGAGTCATCGGACACGCTTTCCCAGCTCAGCAGATGATCCAGATGATCGGCGAAATCCGGGTCGGCAGCGTTGAGTCGGGCGATTGCAGTGGACGTGGTCATAGCGAGGGCCTCAATAGATTGGCAAAAACTCAGGCGCCCTAAACTACCGTTCGCTCCGCTTGGGCACCTGAGAATTCTGGCTATGAGGCGGATAGACGGGCGCAGCCTTTGGGCTACGCGGGTGAGTCAACCGCGGTGTCGAGACTCCACTGCCGTGCGCAGGGTGTCGATCAACGCCTGGATACGGGCATGTTGCATTTTCATCGAAGCTTTGTTGACGATCAGGCGCGAGCTGATGTCGGCAATGAAATCCTGGGGCTCGAGACCGTTGGCGCGCAGGGTGTTGCCGGTGTCGACCACGTCGATGATCTTGTCGGCCAGGCCAATCAGCGGCGCCAGCTCCATCGAGCCGTAAAGCTTGATGATATCGACCTGACGGCCTTGTTCGGCGTAGTAGCGTTTGGCGACGTTGACGAACTTGGTCGCCACCCGCAGGCGGCCCTTGGGCTCGACATCGCCGACACGGCCGGCGGTCATCAGTTTGCACAGCGCGATCCGCAGGTCCAGGGGCTCGTAGAGACCCTGGCCGCCGTATTCCATCAGCACGTCCTTACCGGCCACACCGAGGTCGGCGGCGCCATGTTCAACGTAGGTCGGCACGTCGGTAGCCCGCACGATCAGCAGGCGAACATCGTCCTGGGTCGTGGGGATGATCAGCTTGCGGCTCTTGTCCGGATTCTCGGTCGGCACGATGCCCGCTTCAGCCAGAAGCGGCAGCGTGTCGTCAAGGATGCGGCCCTTGGACAGTGCGATGGTCAACATGGGAAATGTCAGTCCTTCATCAGGCTATTGCTGTCCGGTCGCAAACGGCGCCAGACACAGATCGAGGCCCTTACAGCCTCGATTTGAAACAAACCAGTGTGTGTGTGTAGGAGCGAGCTTGCTCGCGAAGAACTCATGGGCACCGCGTTGATTCTGGATAAACGCGTTATCGTTGACGTTTTTCGCGAGCAAGAACTAGGCGTCCCCCTCGCTCCTACAGAACAGCGGGCATCAGCCCGGAACGCGGCGGATTTTAGCGCCGAGCATCTGCAGCTTTTCTTCGATGCACTCGTAGCCACGGTCTATGTGGTAGATGCGGTCAATCAGCGTATCGCCTTCGGCGCAGAGTGCCGAGATCACCAGGCTGGCCGAAGCACGCAGGTCGGTTGCCATCACTGGCGCGCCCTTGAGCTTGTCGATGCCGGTAACGATGGCGGTGTTGCCCTCGACCTGGATCTTGGCGCCCATGCGGTGCAGTTCGTACACATGCATGAAACGGTTTTCGAAGATGGTCTCGATCACGGCGCCGGTGCCTTCAGCGATCGCGTTCAGGGAAATGAACTGCGCCTGCATGTCGGTCGGGAATGCCGGGTACGGGGCGGTACGCACGTTGACAGCTTTTGGCCGCTTGCCGTGCATGTTCAGCTCGATCCAGTCTTCACCGGTGGTGATTTCTGCGCCGGCTTCCTTGAGTTTTTCCAGGACGGCTTCGAGGATGGTCGGATCGGTGTCCTTGACCTTCACGCGGCCACCGGTAACGGCAGCTGCAACCAGGTACGTGCCGGTCTCGATGCGGTCAGGCATGACTTTGTAGGTAGCGGTGTGCAGACGCTCTACACCATCAATAGTGATGGTGTCGGTGCCAGCGCCGGAAACCTTCGCGCCCATGGCGTTGAGGAAGTTGGCCAGGTCGACCACCTCGGGCTCGCGCGCGGCGTTTTGCAGAACGCTGCGGCCTTTGGCCAGGGCAGCGGCCATCATGATGTTCTCGGTACCGGTCACGCTGACGGTATCGAAGAAGAAGTTCGCGCCACGCAAGCCGCCTTCCGGCGCCTTGGCCTTGATATAGCCGCCTTCCACGTCGATGACCGCGCCCATGGCTTCAAGGCCACGGATGTGCAGGTCGACCGGACGCGAACCAATGGCGCAACCGCCAGGCAGGGCCACTTCGGCTTCACCGAAACGCGCGACCATCGGGCCAAGCACCAGGATCGACGCACGCATGGTTTTCACCAGCTCGTACGGGGCGATCAGGGTCTTGATGGTGCGTGGGTCGATTTCGACGGACAACTTCTCGTCGATCACCGGCTCGATGCCCATGCGACCGAACAGCTCGATCATCGTGGTGATGTCGTGCAGGTGCGGCAGGTTGGCCACCGTGACAGGGCCGTCGCACAGCAGGGTCGCTGCCAGGATCGGCAAGGCGGAGTTTTTCGCACCGGAAATGCGGATCTCGCCATCGAGGCGGGCACCACCGGTAATAATCAATTTATCCATAAGAATCTCGACGCCTTGGGGGCTCAGGTGCGCTCGGCCCAGGCCGCGCGGCTGAAAAATTTCATAGTGACCGCATGGATGCTGCCATCGGTGATCCATGGGTTCAAATGGGCATAGATCTGCTGCTGACGCTTGACCGGGCTCAATGCCGCCAGTTCATCGCTGATCACGTTCAGCTGGAAATTGCAGCCTTCGCCTTCAACTTCTACAGCCGTGTCCGGCAGCTTTCCTTCAAGGAAGCTCTTAACTTCTAGGGCCTGCATGCTCAACCTCTATCGGCGCCCAGTGCGCACGGGTCGCACATCATACAAAAAAAGCCCCGCGCCTGCGAACCCCGCATAGCAGGACTCTGACGGAGGGCTTCTTTGATAAATGTGTATTACGGGTGTGCCAACAGCTCGGTCAATCCGGAAACCTCGGCGATCTCGCGCATGTCTTCAGGCAACGCACGGAGACTGACCGGCTTTTTTACCGCAGCGGCATCGCGCATGAAGCACAGCAGCAACGACAAACCGACGCTGCTGGACTTGGTTACCGCCGAGCAATCCAGCACCAGCGCAGGCGCGGTGCTGGCCTTGATCAGGGCCTGGCCCTGCTTGCGCAGGTCAGGCCCGGTGCGGTAATCGAGCACGCCGCTGAGGAACAGCTCGCCGGCATCGCCGATACGAACAGCCGACTCGGTCATGGCGCTGGTTTCCCGGCTTCCTTATCGGAAGTTTCCTTGGCCTTGGCCACTTCGCCGGCCCAACCATTGATGGTCTTGTCCAGGTCGTTGCCATTGCGCTGCATCGCGTCGGCGAACTGGTCACGGAACAGCTTGCCGATATTGATGCCGTTGATGATCACGTTACGCAGCTTCCACTCGCCATTGACCTTCTCCAGCGTGTACTGCACAGGGTACACGGCGCCATTGGTGCCTTTGACGGTCATGTTGACGCTGGTGCGATCACCCGACTCATCACCGGCCGGAGCGACGGTAATCCCCTGGTTGTTGTACTCAAGCAAGGCGTTACCGTAGAACTGGAACAGGCCGCGCTTGAAGTTTTCCTGGAAACGCTGCATCTGCGCAGGTGTGGCCTTGCGCGAATACTTGACGGTCATGATGCTTTTGGAGATGCCTTCGGCATCCACCACCGGACCGACAATGGTATTGAGCGCGTTGTAGAACTGGCTCGGGTCTTGTTTGTACTTTTCCTTGTTGGCCGACAGGTCAGCCAACATTTTGTTGGTGGTGTCCTGCACCAGTTCGTGGGCAGAACCGGCTGCGTTGGCCATCAACGGCAGCGCTGCAAGCAGAACCAGAAGGCCACGTCGCAAGGTAGAGAGCATGAACAGATTCCTCATTTGGCGTCTTTATTGACCGTGTTGAGCAGGAATTTACCGATCAGGTCTTCAAGCACCAACGACGACTGTGTGTCGTGGATGGTCGAGCCATCCTTGAGCAGGGCTGTTTCCCCACCTACGCTGACACCGATGTACTTCTCGCCCAGCAGGCCAGCAGTGAGGATAGATGCCGTGGAGTCAGTCGGCAGATTATCTACCTTCTTGTCCAACTGCATCGTCACTCGGCCGGTGAAGCTGTCGCGATCCAGATCGATTGCCGTGACCTTGCCGATGGTCACACCGGCCATGGTCACTTTAGCTCTGACCGTCAAACCGGCGATATTGTCGAAGTACGCATAAAGTTTATATGTGTCGGCGGTGGGGCTGGCCGACAGGCCACTGACCCGCAGGGCCAGCAACAGTAAAGCCAGGATGCCAGCCAGCAAGAAAAGGCCGACACCGATCTCCACAGTGCGGTTTTGCATCAGAAATCTCCAAACATCAAGGCGGTCAAAATGAAGTCAAGGCCCAGTACCGCCAGCGAGGCGTATACAACGGTCTTGGTGGTGGCGCGACTGATCCCTTCTGAAGTGGGCTCACAGTCATAGCCTTGGAATACGGCGATCCAGGTCACTACAAAGGCGAAGACGATGCTCTTTATGATGCCGTTGAGCACGTCACCCGTGAAGGTCACGCTGTTTTGCATGTTGGCCCAGTAGGAACCGTCGTAGACGCCCAACCAGTCCACCGCCACCCACGAACCGCCCCAGATCCCGACCACGCTGAAGATCATTGCCAGCAGCGGAAGGGAAATGAAGCCGGCCCACAGGCGCGGGGCAACAATGTACTTGAGCGGGTCCACGCCGATCATTTCCAGGCTGGACAGCTGTTCGGTGGACTTCATGTTACCGATTTCGGCGGTCAACGCAGAACCTGCACGCCCGGCGAACAGCAACGCGGTGACCACCGGCCCCAGTTCACGCAATAGCGTCAGGGCAACCATCTGCCCTACCGCCTGTTCTGAACCGTAGCTGGACAGAATGTTGAAGCCTTGCAGCGCCAGCACCATGCCGATGAACATCCCGGAGACCACGATGATCACCAGGGACATCACGCCGACCGCATGCAGTTGTTTGAGCAGCAAGCCAAAGCCGCCGCCGATGCCGCCGCGGCCGAGCAAGGCGTGAAACAGGAAAATAGTCGAACGCCCGAGGACTTCGACGATGTCGATGCCCGAGCGACCGAAAAGGCGAACCTTTTCGATAATAGATGTCTTGCGCATCAGCGCTTCCCCAGAAGATCTGCGCGGTAGTCCGCTGCCGGAAAGTGAAAAGGCACCGGGCCATCAGGATCGCCGGTCATGAATTGGCGAATGCGCGGGTTATCGGCGTTCATCAGCTCTTCTGGCGTCCCCTGCCCCAGCACCTGGCCATCACCCACTACATAGAGGTAGTCAGCGATGCTCGCGGTTTCGGCCAGATCGTGAGATACCACGATGCTGGTGATGCCCAAGGCATCGTTGAGCAGACGGATCAGGCGCACCAGTACGCCCATGGCGATGGGGTCCTGGCCTACGAAAGGCTCGTCATACATCAGGATCTGCGGGTCGAGGGCGATGGCTCGCGCCAGGGCGACACGACGCTTCATGCCACCGGACAATTCGTCAGGCATCAGGTCGATGGCCCCGCGAAGCCCTACGGCCTGCAGCTTGAGCAACACAATGTCACGAATCATTTCATCGGACAGCTGGGTATGCACCCGCAGCGGGAACGCTACGTTTTCGAAAACATCGAGGTCGGTAAACAGCGCACCGCTCTGGAACAGTACCCCCATGTGCTTGCGCGCATCGAACAGATCGCTGCGCGACAGCGTCGGCAGGTTCTGGCCGTTGACCCACACTTCGCCGGCACTGGGGCGCAATTGCATGCCCATCAGGCGCAACAAGGTGGTCTTGCCGCAACCGGAAGGCCCCATGATGCCCGTGACTTTTCCGCGAGGAATGCGAATATCGACGTTATTGAAGATGCTGCGCGTACCGCGCTTGAAGGAAAGGCCCTTCAGCTCGACCGCGTAGGCGTTATCGGCACTCATCTAATCTCCTTGGGATGCAGCCTTTCACTCAGACACCATGTATGCGATTTTGGTTTGCAACGGATGTGCAATAGTTACGCCATGGGTTGGGCGGACCGAACTGGCCGCGAACTATATCACTGCTGGTGCAGAGCCCCCAAGGCCGGAACAGCGCTTGTTCAGATTCAGCACAGCGAAAAACGTTGCCGGCTATGTTATTCAGACGAATCCTGGAGACGCTCAGAATAAAGCCTGACGAACTTATGTGAGCGAATCGATCATTACCGCTATAATCGCCGCCTTTTCGTCAGGCTATACGACTTCAGACATGAGCCAATCCAGCGACCTCATCCAATCCGCACAACGCACCATCCGCCTCGAGCTGGAAGCCGTAGAAGGTTTGCTGGCGCATATCGACGCAGATTTCGTACGCGCCTGCGAGATGATTCTGGCCAGCAAAGGCCGCGTTGTCGTGGTTGGCATGGGCAAGTCCGGCCACGTCGGCAACAAGATCGCCGCTACGCTGGCCAGCACCGGAACCACAGCGTTCTTCGTGCACCCGGCCGAAGCCAGCCATGGTGATATGGGCATGATTACCAAGGATGACGTGATTCTCGCATTGTCCAACTCCGGCACCACCAACGAAATCGTCACCCTGCTGCCGCTGATCAAGCGCCTGGGCATCAAGATGATCAGCGTCACCGGCAACCCGGAATCGACACTGGCCAAGGCCGCCGAAGTGAACTTGAACGTTCATGTCGCCCATGAAGCCTGCCCGCTGAACCTCGCGCCCACCTCGTCGACGACTGCGGCACTGGTCATGGGCGACGCGCTGGCGGTGGCGCTGCTTGAGGCTCGCGGGTTCACCGCTGAAGATTTCGCATTTTCGCACCCCGGTGGCGCCCTGGGCCGTCGCTTGCTGTTGAAAGTGGAAAACGTCATGCATGCGGGCGATGAACTACCTCACGTGCAACGCGGCACCTTGCTCAAGGACGCGCTGATGGAAATGACCCGCAAGGGCCTGGGCATGACCGTGATCCTGGAAGCCGATGGCCGACTGGCCGGCGTGTTCACCGACGGTGATTTGCGGCGCACCCTGGACCGGGCCATCGACATCCATACCGCAACCATCGATGCCGTGATGACGCCCCACGGCAAGACCGCGCGCCCCGAAATGCTTGCAGCCGAAGCCCTGAAGATCATGGAAGACCACAAGATCGGCGCGCTGGTGGTGGTCGATGACCACGACCACCCTATCGGCGCCTTGAACATGCACGACTTGTTGCGTGCAGGAGTGATGTAAATGACCAGCGACCTATTGCAACGCGGTAAAAACATCAAGTTGGCGATATTCGACGTCGATGGCGTGCTGACCGATGGCCGCCTGTACTTTCTCGAAGACGGCAGCGAATTCAAGACGTTCAACACCCTCGACGGCCAGGGCATCAAGATGTTGATGGCGGCAGGCGTGCAAACAGCGATTATCAGCGGCCGAAAGACCCCCGTTGTGGAACGCCGCGCACAAAACCTCGGAATTGCTCACCTGTATCAAGGCCGCGAGGATAAACTGGTGGTGCTGGACGAGCTTCTTGGCCAACTCAACCTAAGCTATGAACAAGTCGCCTATCTGGGTGACGATCTGCCTGACCTGCCGGTGATCCGTCGGGTAGGCCTGGGCATGGCCGTCGCCAATGCCGCAGCGTTTGTGCGTGAACACGCCCATGGCATTACCGCCGCCCGCGGTGGCGAAGGTGCCGCCCGCGAGTTCTGCGAGTTGATCCTGCGTGCCCAGGGCAGTCTTGAAGCGGCCCACGCCGCCTACTTATAGAGCGTTATATGCTGAGCAAAAAGATTCGCAACTTCCTGCTATTCGGAGCCATCGCCGCGCTATTGCTCGCGGTGGGCTACTGGAATATCAGCCCGGAGCGCTTTCTCGACAAGCCTGTCGTGCAGGTGGATGAAAGCATCATCGACAACTTCGCCACCAACACCCATACCGTGCAGTTCCTGCCCGATGGCAAGGTGCAGTACGAGTTGGTCTCCGACAAGGTCGAGCGCTTGAAAGCCTCGGAAGTCAGCCTGCTGACCAACCCGGACTTGAACATGTACCGTGGCACCGAACTGCCATGGCACGTCACCAGCCTGCGTGGCGAGGTCAATCCGGACGGCACCGAAATCGAACTGATCGACTCGGTGCGCGTCGCACGTACAGACGCGCAGAACCGGGACACCATTATTACCAGCAGTCGCATGACGGTATTCCCACAACAGCAATATGCGCAGACCGAGCAAGACGTTAGAATCGACGGCGCTGGCGGTGTATCGACCGGCAAGGGAATGAAAGCGTATTTGAAAGAAAGCAGGATACACCTGCTATCGAACGTAAGAGGACAGTATGAGGCTCGTTAAAACCCTCCCTATTTTGCTCGGTCTGGGCGCAGCACTGGGAAGCGTGAGCGCCTGGGCTCTGCCGAACGATAGCCAGCAACCGATCCACATCTCGGCCGACGATGCGCAGCTGGATGACAAGCAAGGCGTCGCGACCTACACCGGTGGCGTGATCATCACCCAAGGCTCGATGAAGATCACCGGTAATACGGTGACACTGACTCGCACCCAGGCCGGCGATATCGACGTCGTGACCTCGGTGGGCAACCTGGCTTACTTCGAGCAGAAGCAAAAGGCAGAAGACCCAGGGCCGATGAAAGGCTATGGCAAGACTATCCAGTACCATGCCCAGCAAAATCGCATCGTATTGATCGACCAGGCCAAGGTGCTCAGTGCCGACGGTAACTCCACCGAAGGCGAGAAGATCGTCTACAACACCCAGACCCAGGTCGCCCAGGCGGGTCGCGCCAATGGCAACAAGGTCACCGCGCCTCGCCCACGGATCGACATGGTCATCCAGCCGAAGAAGAAGGCCGAGTAATGGCAACCCTGAAAGCCCAGCATCTGGCCAAGGCCTATAAAAGCCGCCAGGTGGTACGCGATGTGAGCCTGTCGATCGACAGCGGCCAGATTGTCGGCCTGCTTGGCCCCAACGGCGCCGGCAAGACCACATGCTTCTACATGATCGTCGGGCTGGTCCAGGCGGACCAGGGGCGTGTATTGATCGATGACCTGGACGTCAGCCACCAGCCGATGCACGGCCGTGCGCGTGCAGGTATCGGCTATCTTCCGCAGGAGGCGTCGATCTTTCGCAAACTGTCGGTAGCCGACAACATTATGGCAATCCTCGAGACCCGCAAGGAACTCGACCGCGACGGCCGCCGCAAGGAACTGGAAAGCCTGTTGCAGGAATTCCACATCAACCACATTCGCGACAACCTCGGCATGAGCTTGTCCGGTGGTGAGCGTCGCCGCGTGGAGATCGCCCGCGCCCTGGCAACTGCCCCCAAATTCATCTTGCTGGACGAACCGTTCGCTGGCGTTGACCCGATTTCGGTGGGCGACATCAAGCAGATCATTCACCACCTCAAGGCCAAGGGCATCGGTGTGCTGATCACCGACCACAACGTCCGTGAAACCCTCGATATCTGCGAAACCGCTTATATCGTCAACGATGGGCAGCTGATTGCCGAAGGGGATTCCGCGACTATCCTGGCCAACGAACTGGTGAAAGAAGTTTATCTGGGTCACGAGTTCCGCCTGTAAACACGGTGATATCGGGCCATTTGCGAGCGCGCGAGCGAGTCAATAAAAAACTCAGCTTTTTTATTGTTACCGCGCTCTAGGCAAAGGCCCCGATATCAGGCATATAATTTGCTTATGTTTGGCGCTCACGCGCCCTGTCGTGGATGGCGCATTGCGCCGGCGAATAAGGTGTTAAGCCCCTGCCATGAAACCATCGCTAGTCCTGAGAATGGGCCAGCAGCTGACGATGACACCGCAGCTGCAACAGGCCATCCGCCTGCTCCAATTGTCGACCCTGGACCTGCAACAGGAAATCCAGGAGGCCCTGGAGTCCAATCCGATGCTCGAACGCCAGGAAGAAGGCGACGACTTCGACAACACCGACCCCTTGGCCGACAATATCGAGCAAAAGCCCAATCCTGATGTACAGGAACCGTCCTATCAGGAAACCGCCCCTACGGTGGACAACCTCGAGGACGGCGAATGGAACGAACGCATTCCCAACGAGCTTCCGGTGGACACCGCATGGGAAGACGTCTACCAGACCAGCGCCAGCAGCCTGCCCAGCAATGACGACGACGAATGGGACTTCACCACCCGTACGTCGGTCGGCGAGAGCCTGCAGAGCCACTTGCTGTGGCAACTGAACCTGGCACCGATGTCCGACACCGATCGCTTGATCGCCGTCACCCTGATCGACTGCATCAATAACCAGGGTTATCTGGACGAAACGCTCGAAGAAATTCTTGAGGCCTTCGACCCGGAGCTGGATATCGAACTGGACGAGATCGAAGCCGTCCTGCACCGTATCCAGCAATTCGAGCCCGCCGGCATTGGCGCCCGTACGCTCAGCGAGTGCCTGTTGCTGCAACTGCGCCAGCTACCGGCCAAGACCCCCTGGCTCGCTGAAGCCAAGCGCCTGGTCAGCGACTACATCGATCTGCTCGGCAGCCGCGACTACAGCCAGCTGATGCGCCGCATGAAGCTCAAGGAAGACGAGCTGCGTCAGGTCATCGAGCTGGTTCAGAGCCTCAACCCTCGGCCGGGCTCGCAGATCGAGTCCAGCGAAGCAGAATATGTCGTGCCTGATGTGATCGTGCGCAAGGACAACGAGCGCTGGCTGGTGGAACTGAACCAGGAATCGGTGCCACGCCTGCGGGTCAATCCGCAATACGCCGGCTTCGTGCGCCGCGCCGATACCAGCGCCGACAACACGTTCATGCGCAACCAGCTGCAGGAAGCACGCTGGTTCATCAAGAGCCTGCAAAGCCGCAACGAAACCCTGATGAAAGTCGCCACCCAGATCGTCGAGCACCAACGCGGCTTCCTGGAATATGGCGACGAGGCGATGAAGCCGCTGGTACTGCACGACATCGCTGAAGCAGTCGGCATGCACGAATCGACGATTTCACGGGTGACCACGCAAAAGTTCATGCATACCCCACGGGGCATTTATGAGCTGAAATACTTTTTCTCCAGCCATGTAAGCACCTCCGAAGGCGGTGAATGCTCGTCCACGGCGATCCGCGCGATCATCAAAAAACTGGTTGCCGCGGAAAATCAGAAAAAGCCGTTGAGTGACAGCAAGATCGCTGGTTTACTGGAGGCACAAGGCATTCAGGTCGCCCGTCGAACCGTCGCCAAGTACCGCGAGTCTCTCGGGATCGCGCCTTCCAGCGAGCGAAAGCGTTTGATGTGACGGGCGGGGCACAGCGTTCCAGTGGCAGGCGCTTTTCGCCTGCCGCTTTATGCACTGGCAACGAAGGAGAAGCTGTATGCAAGTCAACATCAGTGGACACCATGTAGAAGTCACCCCACCCATGCGCGAATACGTCGAACAGAAGCTGAAAAAGCTTGAAGGACATTTCGACAAGATCACCAACGTGCAGGTCATCATGAAGGTCGATAAGCTTCAGCAGAAAATTGAAGCGACCCTGCAGATACCCGGTGGCGAAGTGGTTGCTAACGCCGAGCATGAAGACATGTATGCATCGATCGACTTGCTCACCGACAAGCTTGACCGCCAACTCAAAAAGCATAAGGAAAAGAATCTGCACCTGATGCAAGGTACAGGTCGTTAACTCTCCCCCCATGATCCGACTTGAAACCATCCTGACCCCCGGCCGTTCCCTCGTGAACGTGCCGGGCGGCAGCAAGAAAAAAGCCCTCGAACAAATTGCCAACCTGATCGCGCGCGAAGTGCCGGGTCTGGAGATGCAGGACGTGTTCGAGGCGCTGTTTGCCCGTGAAAAACTCGGTTCGACCGGTTTTGGTAACGGCATAGCCATTCCTCACTGCCGCCTCAAAGGCTGCGTCACGCCCGTCAGTGCCCTACTGCACTTGGAAAAACCCATCGATTTCGACGCCATCGACGGTGCCCCGGTTGATCTGCTGTTCGTCCTGCTGGTCCCGGAAGCCGCCACCGATGCGCACCTGGAACTGCTCCGGCAGATCGCCAGCATGCTCGACCGCAAGGAAGTACGCGATAAACTGCGCAGTGCCGAAAGTAATGAGGCGTTGTATCAGGTCGTCCTGGATGAGCAAAGCGGGCAATAATCATGCGTTTGATCATCGTCAGTGGCCGTTCCGGCTCGGGCAAGAGCACTGCCCTCAATGTGCTTGAAGACAGCGGCTTTTATTGCATCGACAACCTGCCCGCCGGCCTGCTGCCGGAATTGGCCGAGCGCGCCCTGATCCACACCGAACTGGCGCAACCGCTGGTCGCCGTGTCGATCGACGCCCGCAACCTGCCCAGCCATCTCTCGCGCTTCCCCGAACTGCTTGAAGAAGTGCGCGCCAAGCATATTCATTGCGACGTGCTGTACCTGGATGCCGACGAAGAAACCCTGCTCAAGCGTTTCTCCGAAACCCGTCGACGCCATCCGCTCAGCAGCGCCAACCGCTCGCTGGCGGAAGCCATCCAGGACGAGACCAAGCTGCTGGGGCCGATCATCGATCTGGCCGACCTCAAGATCAACACCACTAACCTGAACCTGTACCAGCTGCGCGATGCGATCAAACTGCGATTGCTGAATCAGCCGGAGCCTGGCACGGCGTTTCTGGTCGAGTCATTTGGTTTCAAGCGTGGCATGCCGGTGGACGCCGACCTGGTGTTCGACGTGCGCTGCTTGCCCAATCCTTATTGGAAGCCGGAGTTGCGCGATCAGTCCGGGCTCGATCAGCCCGTGATCGACTATCTGGCGGCACAAGCGGATGTGGAAGAGATGTTCCAGGACATCTCCACCTACCTGCTCAAATGGTTACCGCGCTTTGCCGCGAGCAATCGCGCCTATGTCACCATTGCCATTGGCTGCACCGGTGGCCACCACCGCTCCGTCTACCTGACGGAACGGCTCGGCCAGGTGTTGCAACAAACCCTCAAGAATGTCCAGGTTCGCCACCGCGACCTTAGCTGAAAGGAACACCACTGCGATGCCGGCTCGGGAAATTGAAATCATCAACAAGCTGGGTTTGCACGCCCGGGCCTCAGCCAAGTTTGTCGGCGTTGCCGGGCAGTTTCCCTGCCAAATCCGTGCAGGGCGCACGCCGGAAACCATGGTCGACGGTAAAAGCATCATGGCGATGATGATGCTTGCCGCAGGCAAGGGCACCAAAATCCACCTGAAAACCGAGGGTGAGCAAGAGCAGGAAGCCATGGACGCATTGGTGGCGCTGATTAACAATTACTTTGATGAAGGCGAATAACCGCCTTCCGCTGTAGGAGCAAGCTTCATCCCAACGCCGTATCCATCATCATCATCAAGCAGAACCCGATGCACAACCCCAGGCTGGCGAGCTTATCGTGACCGTTTCGGCGTGACTCGGGGATGACCTCATGGGTCACCACCAGCAGCATCGCGCCAGCAGCCAGCGCCAGCCCCAGGGGCAACAGCACTTCGGCAAGGCTCACCAACCACGCGCACAGCACTGCAAAGACCGGTTCGACCAAACCTGACGCAGCGCCGATCAGGAACGCCTTGATCCGCGACATTCCCGCCCCAGCCAGTACCAGCGCGATCACCAGGCCTTCCGGTACGTCCTGCAGGGCAATGCCCATGGCGAGGCTGTCTGCATCCGCCATGCCGCCACCCGCAGAAACCCCCACGGCCATGCCTTCCGGAATGTTGTGGGCAATGATGGCAAACACAAACAGCCAGATGCGCGGCGGGATAACCGGCTTATCCGGCGTGCCCACCAGCATTTCCGGGCTGGCGCCGGAGACCTTGCGGTCCACGAGATAGAGCCCGAATGCACCCAGCATAATGCCGAAGCTGATCAAACCAGCCGCGCCCCAGGGTGACAATCCCAGGCTTTCAGCGGCGGCAATGCCCGGCACGACCAGCGAAAAGGCGGTCGCCGCCAGCATTACCCCCGCCCCAAACCCCAGCAAGGTATCGCTCAGCGCCGCTGGCATTCGGCGGATCACCAGCACCGGCACCGCGCCCAAGGCGGTGCCGAGTGCGCAAATCGCCCCGCCTTGCAAGGCGCGCAAGATGCGTGGCTCCAGGTCGAGCCAGGCTAGCCCATGGGCCACCAGCAATGCCGTACCGACTAATACAAGCAGGGAGCCTAACGCGTAGCGAAATAATCGCACGCTGCTAATCGCCAGTGTTTCAGTACCCATAGTCGGCCTTAGATCTTGTTATAGGGTGAATATCAGGCCGAAGCGGCCTGGTAGCGCGCGGCGACCTCGGGCCAGTTAATGACGCTATAGAATGCATTGATGTACTCCGGTCGTCGGTTTTGATACAGCAAGTAATAGGCGTGCTCCCAAACGTCCAAACCGAGGATCGGCGTGTTGCCGCTCATCAGCGGGCTGTCCTGGTTGCCGCTGCTTTCCACCACCAAGGTCTTTTGCGGGGTGACGCTCAACCAGGCCCAGCCGCTGCCGAAACGGGTCAACGCCGCTTTGGTAAAGGCCTCCTTGAAACTGTCGAAGCCACCCAGTTGCTCGTCGATCGCCTTGCCCAGTTCCCCCTCGGGTTTTCCGCCACCTGTGGGCGACATGACCGCCCAGAACAGCGAATGGTTGGCATGCCCGCCTCCTTGATTGACCACGGCAGCGCGTAATTGCTCCGGTAATTTTTCAACGCTGGAAACCAGCTTCTCCACCGGCCAGCCTGCGAACTCGGTGCCTTCGACGGCGGCATTAAGGTTATTGATGTAGGTTTGGTGATGCTTGGTGTAGTGAATTTCCATGGTTTGCGCATCGATATGGGGTTCGAGGGCGTCGTAGGCGTAAGGCAAAGCCGGCAGGGTGTAGGTCATATCAATGTGCTCCATAGTAAGAGGGGGTCGGTTGCGACGCGGCACCGCCCAGCAAGCGATGGGTGCGCGGGTACTCGCCGTGATCGCTGATGAAATTCAACAGTTCGACATAGGTTTTGCTGCTCTGGCGCAACGCGGCCTCGCGCAACTGCGAACTGAGCCGCGCGTCCTGCATGGCCTGCAGTAGGCGCTGGTGAATGGCGCAGAGGTATTCCGCGCTTTCCTCAGGCTGGTTCAGGCGCAGGTGCAGGTCTGCCAGGTTGTGATGGGAAATGACGCAAGCCGCCACGGCTTCGTCGGCATCCGCCCAGCGTTCGAACAACACCTGGGCGAGGGCCAGGGCTTGCAAGTAGGCCTCGCGGGCGTCTACCAGCTCGCCCGCCATAAAGCAGCGATTGGCCCGTTCGATCGTGCGTTTCCAGTGCTCCATGGTGAGCCTCCAAAGCAGGGTCGGTGATTACACGCCGCCGGCCGTGAGCTTTTCCGGGTCCAGCAGGACTTCCAGTTGGCTGCGCGGCAAGTCGGTGTGTTCGAGGGCGACATCGATCACCGGACGACCCTGCTGATAAGCCTGCTTGGCGATTTCAGCGGCCTTTTGGTAACCAATGATCGGATTGAGGGCAGTGACCAGAATCGGGTTGCGCGATAACGCCTCCTTGAGTTTGGCTTCGTTGACCTTGAAGCTGGCAATGGCCTTGTCCGCCAGCAAACGGCTGGCGTTGGCCAGCAACTCCAGGCTACTGAGCAGGTTCTGGGCGATGATCGGCAGCATCACGTTCAGCTCGAAGTTGCCGGACTGGCCAGCGACAGTGATCACCGTGTCGTTGCCGATGACCTGGGCGGCCACCATGGCCGTGGCTTCCGGAATCACAGGATTGACCTTGCCCGGCATGATCGACGACCCCGGCTGCAGACCTTCCAGCTCGATTTCGCCGAGGCCGGCCAACGGGCCGGAGTTCATCCAGCGCAGGTCATTGGCGATCTTCATCAGCGATACTGCAGTGGCTTTCAACTGGCCGGAGACGGCAACGGCGGTGTCCTGGGAGCCAATCAACGCAAACAGGTTCTTGCCCGGCGTGAACGTCACCTGGGTCAGGTGGCTCAGGTGCTGGCTGAAGCGTGCGGCAAACTCAGGGTGCGCGTTGATGCCAGTGCCCACCGCCGTGCCACCCTGGGCCAGCGCCTGCAGCGCCGGCAGCAGGTCTTGCAGGTGGCCGACATTGGCCTTGAGCTGCTGCGCCCAGCCATTGAGCACCTGGCTCATGCGCACCGGCATGGCATCCATCAAGTGGGTACGACCGGTCTTGATAAACGGGTGAACCGCTTCGGCCTTGTGCTCGATCACCTGCACCAGGTGCAGCAAGGCCGGCAGTGTTTGCTCGTGCAGCACCAGCGCGGCGCTGACATGAATGGTGGTCGGGATGATGTCGTTGCTGCTTTGTCCGCAGTTGACGTGGTCATTGGGGTTTACCACCTCGCCCAGCAAGCGGCTGGCCAGGGTCGCAATCACTTCGTTGGCGTTCATGTTGGAGCTGGTGCCGGAGCCGGTCTGGAAGATATCCACCGGAAAGTGCTGCATGTAGTCGCCTTCCAATAAACCTTGGGCGGCATCGACAATGGCCTTGCCCTGCCCTTCGCTGATTTGCTTGAGGTCGACGTTGGCCCTGGCGGCAGCGGCCTTGGCCAGGATAAGCGCGCGAATGAACTGCGCGGGCATACGCTGATGGCTGATCGGAAAGTTGTTCACCGCGCGCTGGGTTTGCGCACCGTACAAGGCCTCGGCGGGGACTTGCAGTTCGCCCATGCTGTCGCGTTCGATACGGGTGTTACTCATCATCAGATCCTTGCACCAAGTCGGCGTGAGAGAGGGATGGCAGCAATTGGCAGGTCGCCAATTGCCAGGCGAAGGCCTGCCAGCGCTTGAGGCGGCAGGCACAGTGGGAGAGTTTTTCCAGGTCGCGCAGGGGGCGCCAGGCCTGGTCCAGGCACGAGGAGCGCCAATGCCAGGGCAGCGCGACATCATTGGCGGTGTCGATGAGCAATCGAAATGACGTTTCAGCGATCGTCCACGGGTGGGTCGCGGTGCAACACGCCAGATAGCGCCCCTCATTGAGGTAATGTTCGATCAGGCGAGGCTCATTGGGGTCGAGCCCGCAGCGAATCTGACGACTCATCCACCGCCAACTTTCCAGGTACGGGTCCTCATGCAAGACAGAACTCATGATCCACACTCATTCAGTAATGATATTCATTATTAAATGATATTAAGAATCAAAACAACAACAGCAGATTAATCCTGTCCGCCAGCGGCACAAAAAAAGGCGCGCCATTATCGATATGGCGCGCCTTTTTGCTGAAGCGTCGCAGTTCAGCTACCGGCGACTGTCATCCGTTCGATCAACACGGAGCCCGTGCGAATATTGCTGCGCAATTCCAGGTCGTTACCCACGGCCACGATCTGCTTGAACATATCGCGCATGTTGCCGGCGATCGTCACTTCTTGAACGGCGAACTGAATCTCACCGTTTTCCACCCAGAACCCCGCCGCGCCACGGGAATAGTCACCCGTCACCATGTTCAGCCCTTGGCCCATCAATTCGGTCACCAGCAGGCCGCGCCCCATGCGACGTAACAGCGCCGCCTGGTCTTCATCGCCATGGGTCACGAACAGGTTGTGAACCCCGCCGGAGTTGGCGGTGCTTGGCAGGCCAAGCTTGCGTCCAGCGTAGGTGCCCAATACATAAGACACCAACTCGCCCTTCTCAACGAACGGCTTGGCATACGTGGCCAGGCCGTCGCCGTCGAACGAGGCGCTGCCCATGGCGCGCATCAGGTGCGGGCGCTCATCAATGGTCAGCCACTCCGGGAACAGCTTCTGGCCGATTGCGCCTTCAAGGAATGAAGATTTGCGATACAGGTTGCCGCCGGAAATCGCCCCAAGAAAACTACCGAACAAACCACCGGCCAATTCTGCGGAAAACAGTACCGGCACTTCACACGTAGGCACCGGGCGTGCGCCCAAGCGACTGGCTGCACGCTGCGCCGCACGCTGACCAATGCTTGCCGGGTCGGCCAGCAACTCGCCTTGGCGGTTCACGTCATACCAGTAATCACGCTGCATCTGGCCGCCGGCTTCGGCGATCATGACGCAACTCAGACTGTGACGCGTGGACGCATAGCCACCGATAAAACCATGGCTGTTACCGTAGACACGGCAGCCCTGATGCGTACTCAGCGTGGTGCCGTCGGCGTTCTTGATACGCGCATCGGCGTCGAACGCCGCGGCTTCGCAGGTCAGCGCCTGTTCGATGGCTTGCTCAGGCGTGATATCCCAGGCGTGGAACAGGTCGAAATCCTGCAGGTCCTTGGCCATCAGCGCTTTGTCGGCCAAGCCTGAACTTTCATCCTCGGAGGTGTGCTTGGCGATTGCCAACGCGGCGGCAACGGTCTCGCGGATCGCCTCCGGGCCACTGGCCGAGGTGCTGGCCGAACCTTTGCGCTGGCCCACATACAAGGTAATCCCAAACCCTTGGTCGCGATTGAATTCTACGGTCTCCACTTCCCGCTGACGCACCGAAGTCGACAGCCCCTGCTCCAGCGACACTGCTACCTCACAGGCGCTGGCCCCCTGGCGCTTGGCTTCGGCAAGGATCTGCTCGACTTGTTCCTGCAGTGCCGGTAACGCTTGCGGACCGACGCTTTGGGCTGCACTCATGGTTTTCTCCACTCAAATTCTGCTCTCGGTTAAGGCCATCGAGCGACCGGGCCGGACAAGCGGCCCCCGACTGGTTATCATGGCGGCGTTTCTTTGCGGACTGCCACCATGGTTGATTCTTACGACGACTCCCTCGATGGGGAGAAAAGCAAAACCCAGGTCAAACGTGAGCTGCATGCTCTGGTTGACCTTGGCGAGCGCCTTACAACGCTCAAAAAGGACTTGATTGCAAAACTGCCACTGACCGACGAAATGCGTCGGGCCTTGGCCGATGCGCCTAAGCACACCGCGAATATCGCGCGCAAACGGCACATCATGTTTATCGGCAAGCTGATGCGCGATCAGGACACTGACGCCATTCTGGCCTTGCTCGATCAAACCGATGCCTCCACTCGCCAGTACAACGAACGCTTCCATAACCTGGAACGTTGGCGTGACCGCCTGATTGAGGGCGATGACGCCGTGCTGGAGAAATTCGTATTGGACTATCCGGAAGCGGACCGCCAGCAATTGCGCTCCCTGATCCGTCAAGCCCAACATGAAACGGCGCATAACAAGGCGCCGGCCACCAGCCGTAAAATCTTCAAATACATCCGTGAGCTGGACGAGACTCAACGCGGCCTGCGCTGATCCTCTTCCCCGGGTGGCGACCTTCGCCACCCGGAGCTTGCGGGCTTACGAGCCCGTGCCACCCACGGTGATCGCATCGATTTTCAAGGTTGGCTGGCCCACGCCCACCGGCACCGACTGCCCATCCTTCCCGCACGTGCCCACGCCGCTGTCCAGCGACAGGTCGTTACCGACCATCGACACCTTGCTCATGGCCTCCGGCCCATTACCAATCAACGTCGCTCCCTTGACCGGCGCGGTAATCTTGCCGTCTTCGATCAAGTACGCCTCGCTGGTGGAAAACACGAACTTGCCGCTGGTGATATCCACCTGCCCGCCGCCGAGGTTGGCGCAGTAGATGCCGCGCTTCACGGAAGCAATGATTTCTGCCGGATCGCTTTGGCCGCCGAGCATGTAGGTGTTGGTCATGCGTGGCATAGGCAGGTGGGCATAGGATTCGCGGCGACCGTTGCCGGTGCGCGCCACGCCCATCAGGCGGGCGTTGAGCTTGTCTTGCATATAGCCCTTGAGTACGCCGTTTTCGATCAGGGTGGTGCACTCCGTGGGCGTGCCCTCGTCATCCACACTCAACGAACCCCGGCGACCGGCCAAGGTACCGTCATCGACAATGGTGCACAGCTTGGAGGCGACCATCTCGCCCATACGCCCGCTGTAGGCGGAACTGCCCTTGCGGTTGAAGTCGCCTTCCAGCCCATGGCCCACGGCTTCGTGCAGCAGCACACCGGACCAACCCGAACCCAGCACCACCGGCAAGGTACCGGCCGGCGCCGGAATCGCTTCCAGGTTGACCAGCGCCTGGCGCAAGGCTTCACGGGCATAACCCATGGCGCGGTCTTCGGCGAGGAAATAACGGTAGTCGGTACGCCCGCCACCGCCATGGCCGCCGCGCTCGCGGCGGCCGTTCTGCTCGACGATCACACTCACGTTGAAACGCACCAGTGGCCGCACATCTGCCGCCAGCCCGCCGTCGGTAGACGCGACGAGGATGCGCTCCCACACGCCGGCCATGCTCACGGTGACCTGCTGGATGCGCGGGTCCAGGGCGCGGGTCGCCGCGTCCACACGCTTGAGCAACTCGACCTTCTCCGCGCGGCTGATCACTTCCAACGGATTATCCGGCGCGTACAACTGCGCCACGTCCTGGGTGCTGAACGCCTGCACCGTGCCGTTCTGCCCTGCACGGGAAATCGAACGGGCCGCACGCGCAGCCAGGCCCAGGGCCTCCAACGTAATGGCGTTGCTGTAGGCAAAACCGGTTTTTTCTCCGGATTGCGCGCGAACGCCTACACCCTGGTCAAGGTTGAAACTGCCTTCCTTGACGATGCCGTCTTCCAACGCCCAGGACTCGGAAATCTGCCCCTGGAAATACAGGTCGGCCGCGTCGATCCCGGGTCCGGCCAGATCGCCCAGCACGGCTTGCAGACTTTCGATGGTCACGCCACCGGGTGCCAGGAGATGTTCACTGACTGAGGACAACAACTCGCTCATAGGTTTGGCCTTAAATTCATCGTTCTGAAGCAGGTCGCTGTGCGCCCTGCGAGAAAAAGCGCCGGTGATTGACCACCGGCATGCGCGCCCGTATCGACGCCTGTTCTTTGCTGTCGCGTTCGGCCACCAACACCGCTTCGCCTTGATCCTGTTGGGCCAACACCCGCCCCCAGGGGTCGATAATTGCCGCGTGCCCGTGGGTTTCCCGTGGCCCCGGGTGCACACCGCCCTGGGCAGCCGCCAGCAGGTAACACTGGGTTTCGATGGCCCGTGCACGAATCAGCACATCCCAATGCGCCGCCCCGGTCACCGCCGTAAACGCCGAGGGCGCGCTGATCAACTCAGCCCCCGCCGCGCGCAGCTCACTGTACAGCTCGGGGAAGCGCAGGTCATAGCACACCGTCAGCCCCAAGCGCCCCACCGGCGTATCCGCCACCACCACGTTGCTTCCGAAAGCATAGTCGTCGGATTCGCGATAACGACCCCGGGCATCCGCCACATCCACATCGAACAAATGCAGCTTGTCGTAGCGAGCGACGATTTCACCGCGGTCATCGATCAACAGCGAACAGGCGTTAGGCTTGGCGTTCGGTTGGTCCTTGGGTGGCAACGGTAGTGTGCCGGCCACTATCCATAAGGTGAGGTCGCGGGCGGCCTGTTTCAACCATGGCAGGATCGGGCCTTCACCCAAGGCCTCGGCGCGACCGATGTCGGCCATGTCACGGCGGCCCATGGCGGCGAAGTTTTCCGGCAGTACCGCAAGCCTGGCGCCATCCGCCGCCGCGCGTTCCAGCAGGCGGCGTGCCTGGGCCAGGTTCGCCAGCACATCACTCTGGCTGACCATTTGAATTACCGCAAAGGACATGGGCCGACACTTCGTAAAGGGCATGGGGCCATGCTACTCCACAGCCTCTCAGTTTGGCTTTTCAAATGGCTTGTCGAAGGTGATTTTCGGGTCCTTCCACGGGCCTTGCACGGTGTACTGCACGCTGGCGAAGCGCGATACCCGGTCACCGATCAGCTTGTCGATCAGGAACAACGCGCCGCCAATGGCCGGCGCGCCGACAATCAATGCCGCGATGGGCAGGTTGTTGGTGACCGGCAGCGTCACCAGCAACTTGGCATCGACGCGATCCGCCACCAGGTCCAGGGTGCCGTTCAGTTCAAGGTTGGTGGATGGCCCGGTCATGGTGATGGGCTCACGGGTCACGAACACGCCGTTACTGGCCGCGAGCAAGCCCTTGACCCGGTCATAGCTCAGGCCCTTGCCGAGCAAGTCGGAAAAATCCAGGCGCAAACGACGGCCGATGGAGTTGAAGTTAAGCAGGCCGAACACCCGAAGTGCCTGGGCGCCACCTTCCACTTCCACGAACTGGCCTTTACGGAACGCTGCGTCCAGGCTACCGGAGAACCGCTTGGGCCCAACCCAGGCGGGCGAACCGGGCCAGCGGCCATCCACGTCCAGGTGGAAGTCCTCGCTGGTTACCGTGGGCGCAAAGCCCCAGCCTTTGAGCACGTCGGCAATGTTCTTGCCGTCCAATCGCCCTTTGTACCAACTGCTGCTGGCCCCCGGCGCGCCTTCCCAACCGCCGGCACCATTGAGTTGCATGCCCTTGAGGCCCAGGTCCAGGCTGTTGAAGGCCAGGCCCTTGGCGGTCGGCCGGACTTTCAGCGACCACGCGCCCACCAGGTCCGGGCCCTGGAACAGTTGATCGATGGCGATATCCAATGCCGGAATATCCTTAGGATCGATATCGGCCAACGGGTCCGGCGCGTTCTCGTCCGCCTGTACGGTGGGGTCGACCGCAGGCAGCTTCACGTACTTCAGGTTGATTGCGATAGGTGCGCCCTTGGCGTCCGGCAGGTTGACCGTGCCCTTGGCTTGCTGGCTGTCGAACTGCAGGCCCCAGGCCACGGGCTTGCGATCCAGTTGCAGTTTGACCTGATCGAACCGAGTACCGAAACCGGTCAGCTTGCCTACCTTGAAATCAGCGCCACTGAGCAGCTGCTTGGCATTGCCGCCCGGATCGTTACCGGCGTAACGGTTGGCGAGTTGTTTCCACGGGTCGATGTCAAGTTCGGATAGCACCCCGCGAATGCGCAAGCCCTTCGCGCCGGGCAACACTGCATCGCCATCGCCAAGGAACAATTCGCCGCGGCCCTCATTGAAGTTGTCCGGCGGCGCCGCAAACGTGAAGTTCGCCAGCTCACCGTAGTCAAACCAGTAACGCCGCTCAGCACCCTGCAAGGTCATGCGGAACGTGCTGTCACGGCCCTGGCTCGCCGGCATGCCAAACGGCGCCGGCAGGTCCACCGCGACGCCCTTGAGATTGGAGTTGACCATCAACTGACTGTCCGCGCCATCCAGGATCACTTGCAACTGGTACGGAATATCGCCGGACACCGGCAGCGGCTGGCTGATTTTCAACCAGTCGGTGAGCCGCTTGACCGTCACCTGCCCCTTGGCGATAACGCGGGTGTTGATATTGCCGGGTGTGCCCTCGGCAAAAATCTGCGCGGTGATCGGACGGTCGAACGCCTGGGCCGAAATATTCTGCCCGCTCAGGCCCTTGGCGCTGTCGAAACGGAAGTCACCCTTGAGCTGGGTCAGGTCCAGGGTGGGCTCCGCCAGTTGCAGGCGCGCTTTATCGGTCTTGAAGTCGACCACGATCTTAGGCTCGGTGCCTTTGGCCAGGGGCACGTCCAGGTCCAGACTGCCTTGCAGGTTGCCCTCGCCCTTCCAGCCCGCAAAGGTGGATGCGGTGCCGATGGGGGCTTCCTGGAGGATTTTCAAACCGTCGCCCAAACCACCGGAAAATCCGCCGGTGAGCAGCAGGTGGCTGTCCTTGCCGGCCGGCGCGTGAGGGATATTGACGTAGACGTCCTTGACCTGGGTATCGAGCAATTGGCCCTTGCTGGCCAGGATGCGCACGCCGCTCTCCTCGACGAACACCTCACCATCGACCTTGTTCACATGGGGCCAACCCGGCTGGAAGGCCAGCTCGGCATCATGCACCTTGAAGAACAGGCTGATATTGCGCGAAGCCGGCACCGCGTTGTGGCTCAAGGAGCCCTGGTACTGGAAAAAACCTTCGTCTACCGCGCCTTTTAGGATCGCCGTGCGCAACCATTCATCCAGCGCCGGGCTCAGCACTGCCGGTAAATATTTGGGGGTAAAACGACCATCGCCATCGACCATGCCGACCCGCAGGTCCATGTAGTCCTCCTGGCTATGGTCGAAATGCAGGCGAATCAGGAAATCCGCCGCGACCTTGCCTTCCTCCCCCAGCACCTTGATATACGGCGCGATCAGGGTGAAGCCCTGCTTGTCCAACGTCCAGGTCAGGCGCGCATTGGCCTGAATGTATTGCCATGGCTTGGCGAAGATCGGGAACAGGTGCAGGGAGAAATCCTTGCTGTCCATGCGCAATTCGCCATGGCCCAGGTCGCCGCTGATGCTGCCGGACACATTGCGCGCAGCCGGCGCGCCGAAGTACGCGTCAAAACCGACACGCTCGAGGTTGGCGGCAAAACTGACTTTTTGATCGGTGGTGTCCTGGGGGCGAAAGTCCACCAGCACATTGCGCAACAAGCCGGTGGCTTTCAGGTGCTCGACAGCCTTGGCGAACCCTTCCGGCAGCGGCGCCAGGGCATTGAGTAATGGCGTAATGGGGGTCAGGTCGAGCCGATCGGCCTGAAGCTTCCACACTTCCTGGGCGTCATCGGTGGCCAGACTCTGCTGCAGTTGCATGCGCGATTCCCAACGGGTTTCGCCGATGTTCATCGCCAGCGAATCCAACAGCACCTTGAGGCCGCTGTCGCTGCGTTGCACATACGCGGTCAGGGCCAGGTTTTCGATATGCACCGGCTGACGCTCGGCATAGCTGCCCTTTACCTCCGGCGAATTGAGGCGCACCACCGCGCTTTGCACGGTGCCGTTGGCCCAGTTGAGCCAGAACTCACCGCCGGCCTTGAGCTGGGTGAGCTTCCATTGTTGGGTCAGCCGGGACGGAATCCACTTGGCCCAGTCGCTTTGAGGCAGGCTCAGGTAGGCCTCGACCTCAGCGTCTTTCCATTGGCTGGCGCGTATACGGCTGCGCAGGCTCAGGGCGAGCGGTTGGCCGTCGGGTAACGTCAGGCGCGCGTCCAGGCGTTGCCGGGCCATACCGGTGTGCAGGCTCAGGCCCACATACGTCACGGTCACCGGCGCCCGGTCGAACGGTTGCAAGGTCACCTGGCTGTCGAGCACCGAGACGCGCTTGACCATTTGCATACGGGTGAGCAGTTGTTGCGGGTCCAGTGACGGGCTGTCATGTAACGGCAAGCCCTGCAGCGTCCAGCGACCGTCCTGGTCTTCCTTGACGCTCAACTGCACGCCGCTGACTTGCAGATGGGCGATGCGCACTTCACGGGCCATCAGGCTGGCCCAGAGGTCGGGCACCACCTCGACCTGGTCCAGGCGCAACGCACTGCTGCCCTCGCCGACCATCACGTCGTGGGCCAGCAATACCGGCGCAAAGCCACTCCAACGGCCTTCGAGGCTACCGATATGTACCGGCATCTGCACCGCAGCCTGGGCCTTGGTTTCGACTTCAGCGCGGTATTCGGCCACCAGCGGGGTCAATTCACGCCCCAGGCTCACGTACACCGCAGCCAATACCAGCAGCAAGGCACACAGGCCCAGCCCCCAACGGGTCAAAGCGGCAAAAAAGCGTATCAGACGCTCCATGTCAGGCGACCCTCAAAGCGGTAGTCGGACGACAGATCATTGCCTGTCGATCTCGGAAAAGAAAAACGAATGGGGATCAGAGCAGCACCACGTCGTATTGTTCCTGGGAATACATGGTTTCGACCTGAAAACGAATAGTGCGCCCGATAAACCCCTCCAGTTCGGCGACGTTGCCCGACTCTTCGTCGAGCAGGCGGTCGACCACTTTCTGGTTGGCGAGCACTCTATAACCTTCGGCCTGATAGGCGCGTGCCTCCCGTAGGATTTCACGGAAAATTTCGTAGCAGACCGTTTCCGGGGTTTTCAATTTACCCCGGCCCTGGCAACTGCTGCAGGGTTCGCACAGCACTTGCTCAAGGCTCTCGCGGGTGCGCTTGCGGGTCATCTGCACCAGGCCCAGCTCAGTGATGCCGATGATGTTGGTCTTGGCGTGATCGCGCTCCAGCTGTTTTTCGAGGGTGCGCAGTACCTGGCGTTGGTGCTCTGCGTCTTCCATGTCGATGAAGTCGATGATGATGATGCCGCCCAGGTTACGCAGGCGCAGTTGGCGCGCAATCGCCGTGGCAGCTTCGAGGTTGGTCTTGAAGATGGTCTCTTCGAGGTTGCGGTGCCCCACGAACGCGCCCGTGTTGACGTCAATGGTGGTCATGGCTTCTGCCGGGTCCACCACCAGGTAGCCACCGGACTTGAGCGGGACCTTGCGCTCCAGGGCTTTCTGGATTTCGTCTTCGACGCCATACAGGTCGAAGATCGGCCGCTCGCCCGGATAGTGCTCGAGGCGGTCGGCAATTTCCGGCATCAGCTCGGCGACAAATTGCGTGGTGCGCTGGAAGGTTTCCCGCGAGTCGATGCGAATTTTCTCAATTTTCGGGCTGACCAGATCGCGCAAGGTACGCAACGCCAGGCCGAGGTCTTCATAGATGACGCTTGGCGCGCCAATGGTCTGAATCTGCGCCGCGATTTGGTCCCACAGACGCCGCAGGTAGCGGATATCCATCAGGATTTCATCGGCGCCCGCACCCTCGGCGGCGGTGCGCAGGATAAAACCACCGGCTTCCTTGATGCCCTCGGCAGCTACACAGTCGCTGACCACCTTCTTCAGGCGCTCGCGTTCGGCCTCATCCTCGATCTTGAGGGAAATACCGACATGGGCCGTGCGCGGCATATACACCAGGTACCGCGACGGAATCGACAGTTGGGTAGTCAGCCGGGCGCCCTTGGAACCGATGGGGTCCTTGGTGACCTGCACCACCAGGCTCTGCCCTTCGTGCACCAGAGCGCTGATGCTTTCCACCGCCGGGCCTTCACGCAGCGAGATTTCCGAAGCATGGATGAAGGCGGCGCGGTCCAGGCCGATGTCGACGAACGCCGCCTGCATGCCCGGCAATACGCGCACCACCTTGCCTTTATAGATGTTGCCGACGATCCCGCGCTTCTGGGTGCGCTCCACATGCACTTCTTGCAGAACACCGTTCTCTACCACCGCCACGCGCGATTCCATCGGCGTGATATTGATCAGAATCTCTTCACTCATGGCTGGGTCTCGTTCAGGCGTTTTCACAATAGTGACCGATCGCTTATGGCTTGGCGCGCAAGTAGAGGCGTTCAGCGCGCGGTAAGGTTTTGCCAGCAGGGTATGCCGAATTGGCCGAGCAGTTGCGCGGTTTCGCACACCGGCAGGCCGACTACGGCGGAATAGCTGCCATTGAGCCCGCTCACGAACACCGAGCCCAGCCCCTGGATAGCATAGCCGCCGGCTTTGTCCTGGGGTTCGCCACTGTGCCAGTAGGTCGTAGCCTCCTGGACAGAAATCTCACGAAACCCCACGCGACTGCTTACACATCGGGTTTCACAGCGCTGGCCGTCGGTAACGGCGATGGCCGTGAGGACTTCATGCTCGCGCCCCGCCAACGCCATCAACATCGCCAAGGCATCGGCCTGATCCACCGGTTTGCCAAGAATCTTGCCATCCACGATCACAGCGGTATCGGCACCCAACACGCAGATGCCTGCGCTGTGCTCGAGCGCAGCCAGACCCGCCGCTGCCTTGCTTCGAGCCAGGCGCTCGACATAGGCGACGGGGGTTTCGTCAATAAGAGGCGTTTCATCGATGGCGGCGCTGACCACGGTGAAAGGCACACCGATCTGGGTCAACAACTCACGTCGCCGCGGGGAGCCCGAGGCCAGATAAAGCACATTCATTGCAGACTCTCCCTGTAGGGTTCGGTAACCAGGCAGAGCCTCGCAATCCGTCAATTGATTTTGTAGCGACGACGTAGCCCGCGCAGGCCAAAGCTGACCCAAGGCCACAGCAATGCACTGACCAGGGCCGGCAACACCAGCGCGAGAGTAGGCTGGCGATTGCCGGTCAGGGCGCTGAGCCAGAGCTGAACCAACTGCGCCAGGCCGAAGATCACCAGGATCACCAGGCACTGCTGCCACATCGGGAACATGCGCAAGCGCTGCTGCAACGACAGCACCAGGAAGGTAATCAGGGTGAGTATCAACGCATTCTGGCCGAGCAAGGTGCCATAGAGCACATCCTCCGCCAAGCCCAGGCACATCGCCGTGACCATGCCTACCTTGTGCGGCAGGTTCAACGACCAGAACGCCAGCAGCAGCGCCAGCCACAGCGGGCGCAGGATTTCCATGAATTGTGGCAGCGGTGAAACGCTGAGCAACAGGCCGATGGCGAAGGTCAGCCAGACAATCCAGCCATTGCGCGAATGAGTACTGGCCATTATTCCTCCCTCTGCCGCGTGGTGGCCGGGGCGGTTGTCGCAGGCCTGGCGGCAGGCGCGGTGGTCGCCGCCGGTTTCGCCGGACGTGCGCTGTGTGCAGCCGGCTTGGTCGGTGTGGCGGCGGGGGCTGCGGTTACGGGTACGACCGCAGGCGCCGGTGGCCCCACGAACGCCGGTTTCGGCACGGTGGCGGGAATCACAGGCGCGGTGCCGTTCTGCTTGTCTTCCGCTTCCTGGGCCTGCGCGGCGTCATTGGCGCGCTCTTCCGGGGTGCGGTTATCGCTGAACACCAGCAGCAGATAGCGGCTGCGGTTCAGCGCGGCGGTCGGTACGGCACGCACAATGGCAAACGGCTGGCCGGAATCGTGGATGACCTCCTTGACCGTCGCCACCGGGTAGCCCGCCGGGAAACGCTGACCCAGGCCGGAGCTGACCAGCAGGTCGCCTTCCTTGATGTCGGCGGTATCGGCCACGTGCCGCAACTCCAGGCGTTCCGGGTTACCGGTGCCGCTGGCAATCGCGCGCAAACCGTTGCGATTGACCTGCACCGGAATGCTGTGAGTGGTGTCGGTCAGCAGCAAGACGCGCGAGGTGTAGGGCATCAATTCAACCACCTGGCCCATCAGGCCACGGGCATCGAGCACCGGCTGGCCGAGGACCACGCCGTCGCGCTCACCCTTGTTGATGATGATGCGATGGGTAAAGGGGTTGGGGTCCATGCCGATCAACTCGGCCACTTCGACCTTTTCGTTGACCAATGCCGAAGAGTTGAGCAACTCGCGCAGCCGCACGTTCTGCTCGGTAAGGGCCGCGAGCTTTTGCATGCGACCCTGCAACAGCAGGTTTTCGGTCTTGAGTTTTTCGTTCTCGGCAATCAGCTCGGTGCGACTGCCGAATTGGCTGGCCACGCCCTGGTAGAGACGTTGCGGCAGGTCGGTGATCCAGTAAGTCTGCATCAACACCAGCGACATCTGGCTACGCACAGGCTTGAGCAGCGCAAAACGGGCGTCGACCACCATCAGCGCGACCGAAAGCACGGTCAGCACCAACAAGCGCACGCCCAATGAGGGGCCTTTGGCGAAGAGCGGTTTAATAGGCCGCTCCTCCCAGGCAAATGTTCTCTTTATTCATACGGCATCAAACCGGCCTGGATGCAGATTGAAGAAGATAAACGCCAGCAGGCAGCACTGCAAAGTGCTGCCTGCCGGCCGAGCATGAACCATCCAGGCAAGCTTATTCGCTGGAGAGCAGGTCCATGGTGTGTTTATCCATCATTTCCAGTGCACGACCACCGCCACGCGCCACGCAGGTCAGCGGGTCTTCGGCGACGATCACCGGCAGGCCGGTTTCCTGGGCCAGCAACTTGTCGAGGTCGCGCAGCAAGGCGCCACCACCGGTCAGTACCAGGCCACGCTCGGCGATATCGGAAGCCAGCTCCGGCGGCGACTGCTCCAGGGCGCTCTTCACCGCCTGAACGATGGTGGCCAGGGACTCTTGCAGAGCCTCCAGCACTTCATTGGAGTTCAGGGTGAAGGCACGTGGCACGCCTTCGGCCAGGTTGCGGCCGCGAACATCGACTTCGCGAACTTCGCCGCCCGGGTAAGCGGTGCCGATTTCCTGCTTGATGCGCTCGGCGGTGGATTCGCCGATCAGGCTGCCGTAGTTACGACGCACATACGTGATGATCGCTTCGTCGAAGCGGTCACCGCCGACACGCACGGATTCGGCATACACCACACCGTTCAGGGAAATCAGGGCGATCTCGGTGGTACCACCACCGATATCCACCACCATCGAACCGCGTGCTTCTTCAACCGGCAGGCCGGCGCCGATTGCGGCGGCCATCGGCTCTTCGATCAGGAACACTTCGCGGGCACCGGCACCCAGGGCCGATTCACGGATGGCACGACGCTCCACCTGGGTGGACTTGCACGGGACGCAGATCAGCACACGAGGGCTGGGCTGCAGGAAACTGTTTTCGTGAACCTTGTTGATGAAGTACTGCAGCATCTTCTCGCAGACACTGAAGTCGGCGATCACGCCGTCTTTCATCGGACGAATGGCAGCAATATTGCCTGGTGTTCGGCCGAGCATCCGCTTGGCCTCGGTGCCAACGGCAACGACACTTTTCTGATTACCATGGGTCCGAATGGCCACAACCGATGGCTCATTCAGGACGATACCGCGCTCGCGCACGTAAATAAGGGTGTTGGCAGTGCCCAGGTCAATGGAAAGATCGCTGGAAAACATGCCACGCAGTTTCTTGAACATGGGAAAGGGACCCTAGGCAACGCGTGGGTAAAAAAGTGCGGCAAACTCTAACAACGACAGGGATTTTGGGCAAGGCGCCAATGTGCTAAATTGGCCGACTTTCTGTGCACCAACCCCCACAATCGCGGCCTTATGACCGTAGAAATGCGGTAGTGTTCCGACAATCTAACACACGGACGCCTTCCGTTCTGTTTTCCACTGGAGAATCCCATGGCGCTTGAACGCTCCGACGTGGAAAAAATCGCGCATCTGGCCTCGCTTGGCCTCAATGACGCCGATCTTCCACAGACCACCGCAGCCCTGAACAGCATTCTCGGGCTGGTTGACCAAATGCAGGCCGTCGACACCGACGGCATCGAGCCCCTGGCTCACCCGCTGGAAGCCAGTCAGCGCCTGCGCGCAGACGTCGTGACCGAGCGCAATAACCGCGAGGCCTACCAGTCCATCGCGCCAGCGGTCGAAAACGGCCTGTACCTGGTTCCGAAAGTCATCGACTAAAGGGAAAGAGCCTTTCATGCATCACATGACTCTGGCCGAGATCGCCCGCGGTCTCGCCGACAAAACGTTTTCTTCCGAAGAGCTGACCAAGACCCTGCTGGCGCGCATCGCCGCGCTGGATCCCAAGGTCAACAGCTTCATCAGCCTCACCGAAGAGCTGGCCCTGAGCCAGGCCAAGGCCGCCGACGTGCGTCGCGCCAACGGTGAGAACGGCGCGCTGCTGGGCGCTCCGATCGCCCACAAAGACCTGTTCTGCACCCAGGGCATTCGCACCAGTTGCGGCTCGAAGATGCTCGACAACTTCAAGGCGCCCTACGACGCCACAGTGGTGTCCAAGCTGGCCACCGCCGGGGCCGTGACCCTGGGCAAGACCAACATGGACGAATTCGCCATGGGTTCGGCCAACGAATCGAGCTACTACGGCGCGGTGAAAAACCCGTGGAACCTGGACCACGTACCCGGCGGTTCGTCCGGTGGGTCGGCCGCCGCCGTTGCCGCGCGCTTCCTGCCCGCCGCCACGGCCACCGACACCGGTGGCTCGATCCGCCAACCGGCAGCCTTCACCAACCTCACCGGTTTGAAGCCGACGTACGGTCGCGTGTCCCGCTGGGGCATGATTGCCTACGCGTCGAGTCTCGACCAGGGCGGCCCGCTGGCCCGCACGGCTGAAGACTGCGCGATATTGTTACAAGGTATGGCCGGCTTCGATAAACAGGATTCCACCAGCATCGATGAGCCGGTGCCGGACTACAGCGCCAGCCTGAACACGTCGCTCAAGGGCCTGCGCATCGGCGTGCCCAAGGAATACTTCAGCGCCGGTCTCGACCCACGTATCGCCGACTTGGTGCACAACAGCATCAAGGAGCTGGAAAAGCTCGGCGCCGTGATCAAGGACATCAGCCTGCCGAACAACCAGCACGCGATTCCCGCCTACTACGTGATCGCCCCGGCTGAAGCTTCCTCCAACCTGTCGCGTTTCGACGGTGTGCGCTTCGGCTATCGCTGCGAAAACCCGAAAGACCTCACCGACCTGTACAAGCGCTCCCGTGGCGAAGGCTTCGGCGTGGAAGTACAACGCCGGATCATGGTCGGGGCCTACGCCCTGTCGGCTGGCTACTACGACGCGTACTACCTCAAGGCGCAGAAGATCCGCCGCCTGATCAAGAACGACTTCATGGCAGCCTTTGAAGAAGTCGACGTGATCCTCGGCCCAACCACGCCGAACCCGGCCTGGAAGATCGGCGCCAAGACCGGCGACCCGATCGCCGAGTACCTCGAAGACCTCTACACCATCACCGCCAACCTCGCGGGCTTGCCGGGCTTGTCCATGCCCGCCGGTTTCGTCGATGGCCTGCCGGTGGGCGTGCAATTGCTCGCCCCGTATTTCCAGGAAGGCCGCCTGCTGAATGTGGCGCACCAGTACCAGTTGAACACCGACTGGCACACTCGCACCCCTACCGGCTTCTGAGGAGAACACTATGCAATGGGAAGTTGTGATCGGGCTGGAGATTCATACCCAGCTCGCCACCCAATCGAAGATTTTCTCCGGTAGCGCCACCACGTTCGGCGCAGAACCCAACACCCAGGCCAGCCTGGTCGACCTGGGTATGCCCGGCGTGCTGCCGGTGCTGAACCAGGAAGCGGTGCGCATGGCGGTGATGTTCGGCCTGGCGATTGACGCCCAGATCGGCCAGCACAACGTGTTCGCGCGCAAGAACTACTTCTACCCGGACCTGCCCAAGGGCTACCAGATCAGCCAGATGGAGCTGCCGATCGTCGGCAAGGGCTACCTGGACATCCCGCTGGAAGACGGCACCATCAAGCGTGTCGGCGTGACCCGTGCGCACCTTGAAGAAGACGCCGGCAAGAGCCTGCATGAAGAATTCCCCGGCGCCACCGGTATCGACCTGAACCGTGCCGGCACGCCGTTGCTGGAGATCGTCTCCGAGCCGGACATGCGCAGCGCCAAGGAAGCCGTGGCCTACGTCAAGACAAT
The DNA here is from genome assembly GCF_003852275.1 of Pseudomonas sp. R4-39-08. Lineage (NCBI taxonomy): Bacteria > Pseudomonadati > Pseudomonadota > Gammaproteobacteria > Pseudomonadales > Pseudomonadaceae > Pseudomonas > Pseudomonas sp. R4-39-08. Next base: position 967,182 of record NZ_CP027733.1, on the reverse strand, counting down.
CCACGCGCTGGTGCGCTACCTGGGCATCTGCGACGGCAACATGGCCGAAGGCTCGCTGCGTTGCGACTGCAACGTGTCGATCCGCCCCAAGGGCCAGGTCGAGTTCGGCACCCGCTGCGAGATCAAGAACGTCAACTCGTTCCGCTTCATCGAGAAGGCGATCAACAGCGAAGTGCGTCGCCAGATCGAACTGATCGAGGACGGCGGCAAGGTAATCCAGCAAACGCGCCTGTACGACCCGAACAAAGACGAAACCCGCGCCATGCGCAGCAAGGAGGAAGCCAACGACTACCGTTACTTCCCCGATCCGGACCTGCTGCCGGTGGTGCTGGAGGACTCGTTCCTCAACGATATCCGCGCCACCCTGCCGGAACTGCCACAGCAAAAGCGCGAACGGTTCCAGGCGCAGTTCGGCCTGTCGGTCTACGATGCCAGCGTCTTGGCGTCCAGCCGTGAGCAAGCCAACTACTTCGAAAAGGTCGTGAGCATTGCCGGCGACGCCAAGCTGGCGGCCAACTGGGTGATGGTCGAACTGGGCAGCCTGTTGAACAAACAGGGCCTGGAAATCGACGAAGCACCGGTGAGCGCCGAACAACTGGGCGGCATGCTGCTGCGCATCAAGGACAACACCATCTCCGGCAAAATCGCCAAGACCGTGTTCGAAGCGATGGCCGCCGGTGAAGGCAGTGCCGATGACATCATCGAGAAGCGTGGCCTCAAGCAAGTCACCGACAGCGGCGCTATTTCGGCCGTACTCGATGAAATGCTCGCGGCGAACGCCGAGCAGGTCGAACAATACCGCGCAGCCGACGAAGCCAAGCGCGGCAAGATGTTCGGCTTCTTTGTCGGCCAGGCGATGAAAGCGTCCAAGGGCAAAGCCAACCCGCAACAAGTCAACGAATTGCTCAAAAGCAAGCTTGAGGGCTGATAGCGGTGAAGGAACCGAGTGAGTGTTCATGCTCGACTCGGACCTCCTGTGGGAGGGGCTTGCTCCCGATAGCGGTGATTCGGTCAACACACCAGTGACTGGCCCACCGCTATCGGGAGCGAGCCCCCTCCCACATTTGATACGGGAATACCTGGAATGAAGCGTCTACTCGGCCTCCTGGCTGTCTTTTCCCTGCTGACCGGTTGCGCCAGCGGCGTCATCGACCCCAACGGCTACGACGAGACCGGCACCGCGTCCTATTACGGCGCCAAGCACCATGGCAAACGCACCGCCAGCGGTGAAGCGTTCAACCAGAACGGCCTGACCGCCGCCCACCGGCGCTTGCCCTTCGGTACCCAGGTCAAGGTGACCAACCTCGACAACAACCGGTCTGTGGTGGTGCGTATCAATGATCGCGGCCCCCATACCCGTGGACGCCTGATCGACCTTTCACGCAAGGCCGCCGAGCAACTGCGTATGCTCGGCAGCGGCACCGCGCGGGTTCGCCTGCAAGCCCTGAACAACTGATCGAGGCAGCCTTGAGCATTTTTGGATTGAACGCCCTCTCACCCTGGAGCCTGCTCGAACTGGTCGGCGGCTTGCTGCTGTTGATCGTCGGCGCGGAAATCCTGGTGCGGGCCGCAGTGCGCCTGGCCGCCAGCCTCAAGGTGCGGCCGTTGATCATCGGCCTGAGCATCGTGGCCTTCGGCAGCAGCGCGCCACAGATGGCCATCAGCCTGCAGGCCACCCTGGCCGGCAACACCGATATTGCCGTGGGCAGCGTGATCGGCAGCAGCATCTTCAATATCCTCGTCACCCTGGGCCTGTCCGCGCTGATCATTCCGTTACGGGTGTCGCGCCATTTGGTGCGCCTGGATATTCCGGTGATGATCGTCGCCGGCCTGCTGGTGTTCGTCCTGGCTGCCAACGAGGCGCTGACGCCGTTCGACGGCCTGGTGCTGCTGGTTGCGCTGTTGGCCTACCTCGGCGTGCTGCACTACCAGACGCGCCACTCGCGTCGCCCACGCACGCTGGCCAGCATGACCAAGGCACCCTGGCTGAGCAGCGTGCTGTTGATGCTCGGCGGGTTGTTGGTGCTGGTGCTGGCCGGGCATTTGCTGCTGGGTGCGGCCGTGGAGGTGGCGGGCGATTTGGGCTTGTCGGAGCGCGTCATCGGCCTGACGCTGATCGGCGTTGGCACCTCATTGCCCTGCCTCGCCACCTCGTTGATTGCCGCCCTGCGTGGCGAGCGCGAGATTGCCGTGGGCAATGTGATCGGCAGCAACCTGTTCAACCTGCTGGGCGTGCTGGGCTTCACCGCCCTGGTGGCGCCTGCGCCGCTGTCGGTCTCGCCCAACGCGCTGGACTTCGACCTGCCGGTCATGCTCGGCGCCATCGTCCTGTGCCTGCCGGTGTTCTATACCGGCTACCGCGTCACGCGGGCAGAAGGCCTGGTGTTGCTGGGGCTGTACCTGGCGTATGGCCTGCATGTCATGGCGTTTACCACCGGCATGCCCTTGGCCACCAAGCTTGAACACTTGATGCTGTTTTACGTCTTGCCGGCGTTAGGGGTGGGGCTGTTGTTCACGTCGTTGCGCGCCTGGCACCGCCAACACAAGAGGGAATCGCAATAACCGCTCAGAAAAGAGCTTAGATCCAGCCACCGGCCTGCAAGACGAAGATCCCGATATTGGTGGTCACCGCCGCCATCAGCGTGGTGATCACGATAATCGCCGCCGCCAGTTCATGATTGCCTTCGGCGGCCCTGGCCATCACGAAGCTCGCGGCCGCCGTGGGCGCGCCAAAGTACAGGAACAAAATTCCCAGCTCCGGCCCACGAAAGCCCAGCAACCACGCGCCCCCTGTGGCGATCACCGGCAGCCAGACCATCTTCATCAGGCTCGCGCTCAATGCCATCTTGCCGCTCTTGCGCAGCGCCGCCAGGGACAGGGTGCCGCCAATGCAGATCAACGCCAACGGCAAGGTGGTGTCGGCCAGGTACTGCAGGGATTTTTCCAGCCAGCCGGGCAGGCCGATCTGGAAATAGGCGAACGGCGCCGCGACGAACACGCTGATGATCAGCGGGTTGGCCACCACACTCTTGAAGATGCTCCATGGGTCGGACTTGATCACCGGGCTGTACACCGCCAACACAATGGTCGACAGGGTGTTGTAGAACAGGATCACCAGTGCCGCGAGGATCGCCCCGAGGGAGATACCGTAGTCGCCGTACATGCTGGCAGCCAGCGCCAGGCCGATCACCCCGTTATTGCCACGAAACGCGCCCTGGGTGTAGATGCCCCGGTCTTCGCGCTTGCAGCGCAGAATCGCCCAGCCCCACGCCATGGCAAAGCTCACCAGCGTGGCCACGGCAAAGTAGATCAGCAAACCCGGCTTGAGCGCTGAATGCAGGTCGGCATGCAGGATGCCGAGAAACAACAGCGCCGGCATGGTGACGTTGAACACCAGGGACGAGGCGGTATGGATAAAGTTGTCGTTGATCCAGCGGATGCGCTTGAGCAGCACACCGAGGAAGAGCATGGCGAACACCGGCGCGGTGATGGTGAGCGTGGTGAGGAAGATTGCCAGCATGCCGGGGGAACCTTGGTGAGCGTCGTTAGTTGGCTAATGATAAGCCATACAGCTCGATGGTGCCTGGTAGACCGCTATCGGGGGCAAGCCCCTCCCACATTCGACCGCATTTCAACGTTAGAACGCGGTCAAGTGTGGGAGGGGCGGTGCGACGATTCGACTTGCCCCCGATGCAGGCGACCCGGTCTCAGGTTATTGGCGCCGGGTTGAACAAGGTGATGTCGTTATGCAGCTTGTGCCGCTCCGCCCACGTCTGCTTCTTGCCGCTGGCCACATCCAGGTAGAAGTGAAACAACTCCCAGCCCAGCTCTTCGATGCTCGCGCGCCCGGTGGCGATACGCCCGGCGTCGATATCGATCAGGTCTGGCCAGCGCTGCGCCAGCTCAGTGCGCGTCGACACCTTGACCACCGGCGCCATCGCCAAGCCGTAAGGTGTGCCGCGCCCGGTGGTGAACACGTGCAGGTTCATGCCCGCCGCCAGTTGCAAGGTGCCGCACACAAAGTCACTGGCCGGGGTCGCGCAGAAAATCAGGCCCTTGCCCTTGACGCGCTCGCCTGGGCCGAGCACGCCGTTGATCGCGCTGCTGCCGGATTTGACGATGGAGCCCAACGACTTCTCGACGATATTCGACAGCCCGCCCTTCTTGTTGCCCGGCGTGGTATTGGCGCTGCGATCCGCCTCGCCCTTGGCCAGGTAACGGTCGTACCAGTCCATTTCCCTGACCAGCTCCTGGGCAACTTCCTTGCTCTGGGCCCGAGACGTCAGCAGGTAAATAGCGTCACGGACTTCCGTCACTTCGGAAAACATCACCGTGGCCCCGGCACGCAACAACAGGTCTGAGGCATAACCCAGCGCCGGATTGGCGGTGATCCCGGAAAAGGCATCACTGCCGCCGCATTGCATGCCCAGGATCAGCTCGGACGCGGGTACCGTTTCGCGGCGGCGCTGGTCGAGCTTTTTCAAGCGCACTTCGGCCAGTGCCATGATCTGCTCGATCATCTCGATAAAGCCGTGGCTGGAATCCTGCAACCGGTACAGCCAAGGCTCGCTCAGGTCGACGGAGCTGTCGTTGTCGTGCATCACTTGCCTGGCCTGCAATTTCTCGCAGCCCAGGCTGATCACCAGGGCTTCGCCGCCCAGGTTCGGGTTACGCGCCAGGTTGCGCACGGTACGGATCGGGATGTAGGCATCCGTGGCCGTGATCGCCACGCCGCAGCCGTAGCTATGGGTCAGCGCCACCACGTCATCGACGTGCGGGTACTTGGGCAGCAATTCATCCTTGATGCGCTTGACGGCATGGTCCAGCACGCCGGTCACGCACTGCACCGTGGTGGTGATACCGAGGATATTGCGCGTGCCCACAGTGCCGTCGGCGTTGCGGTAGCCCTCGAAGGTAAAGCCTTCCAGCGGCGCCTGGGTTTCAGGCACCTCGGTGGACAACGGCAGGCTGTCCAGCGGCGGCGCGGTGGGCATGCGCAACTGGTCTTCCTGCACCCAGCTGCCACGCGGGATCGGCGCCAGCGCGTAGCCAATGGTCTGGCCATAGCGAATGATCTGGCCGCCTTCGGGAATGTCTTCCAGGGTTACCTTGTGGCTCTGCGGGATGAACTCCACAGTGACCAGGCCGTCCGGAAACTCGGTGCCGGCCGGGACGCCCTGGTCGTTCACCACGATCACTACATTGTCGCGCTCGTGCAAACGAATCGAGCGCGGCGAGTCGGCATGTTCAATCAACTGCATCACACGAACCTCAGGAATGCGCTTCGGTTAGGTTGGTCAACTCAGGGCCCTTGGCTGGCGGCTCTTTGAGTACTACACGCTTGATCGGGCCGACGATGACCAGGTAGCTGAACACCGCCACCAGCGCGTTGGCGCCGACGAACACCAGCGCCCACTTGAACGAACCGGTGGTGGCGATGATGTAGCCGATGACAATCGGCGTGGTGATCGACGCCAGGTTACCGAAGGTGTTGAACAAGCCGCCACTGAGGCCGGCGATTTGTTTCGGCGAGGTGTCAGACACTACCGCCCAGCCCAGTGCGCCAACGCCCTTGCCGAAGAAGGCCAGTGCCATGAAGCCCACCACCATCCATTCAACGTCGACGTAGTTACACGCAATGATGCTGCTGGACACCAGCAGGCCGGCAATGATCGGCGCCTTGCGAGCGAAGGTCAGGGAATGGCCCTTGCGCAGCAGGTAGTCGGAAATCACCCCGCCCAGTACGCCGCCGATAAACCCGCAGATGGCCGGCAGCGAGGCGATGAAACCCGCCTTGAGAATGGTCATGCCACGGTCTTGCACCAGGTACACGGGGAACCAGGTCAGGAAGAAATAAGTGATGCCGTTGATGCAATACTGGCCCAGGTACACGCCAAGCATCATGCGGTTGGTCAGCAACTGGCGGATGTAATCCCACTTCGGGCCGTCGGTTTTCTTACCCTTGCCCTTGTCTTGGTCCATATCGACCATCGCGCCGTTGGCCGCGATGTAATCGAGCTCGGCTGTGTTGATCATCGGGTGCTGGCGCGGGCTGTGGATAACTTTCAGCCAGATCAGCGAGAACACGATGCCGATCGCGCCCATCACGATAAACACGTGCTGCCAGCCGAAGCGGTAAACGATCCAGCCCATCAGCGGTGCAAACAACACCGTGGCGAAGTACTGCGCCGAGTTGAAGATCGCCGACGCCGTACCGCGTTCGGCCGTGGGGAACCAGGCCGCCACAATCCGCGCGTTACCCGGGAAGGATGGCGCTTCGGCCAGGCCCACCATGAAGCGCAGCATGAACAGCGCAACCACGGCCGTGGAGATACCGAACTCACCGACGTAGCCTTGCAGCACGGTGAACAGTGACCAGGTGAAGATGCTCAGGGCATAGACTTTTTTCGAACCGAACCGGTCGAGCAGCCAACCGCCGGGAATTTGCCCGGCGACATAGGCCCAACCGAATGCAGAGAAGATGTAACCGAGGGTGACCGCGTCGATGCCGAGGTCTTTTTGCAGGCTGGAGCCGGCGATGGCGATAGTTGCACGGTCGGCGTAGTTGATCGTGGTCACCAGGAACAGCATGAGCAGGATCAAATAGCGGACGTGGGTCGGCTTGGTCGCTTGCATGTAGAAGTACTCCCACTAATTATTTTTTTTGCGGGTAATTGTCTTGTTGTGTGCCGCCCCCTGTAGGAGCGAGCTTGCTCGCGAAAAGCGTCAACGAATACGCGGGCATTCAGGATGCACGCGGTGCCCTTGAGTTTTTCGCGAGCAAGCTCGCTCCTACAGGGATGCGAGTCTGTGTTGCGTATTACGAACCGATGTAGCTGGTTTTCACCACGGTGTAGAACTCTTGCGCATAGCGACCCTGCTCACGCGAACCGTAGGACGAACCCTTACGGCCACCGAACGGAACATGGTAATCCACGCCAGCGGTGGGCAAATTGACCATGACCATGCCGGCCTGGGAATGACGCTTGAAGTGGTTGGCGTACTTCAACGACGTAGTGGCAATGCCCGCCGACAAACCGAACTCGGTGTCGTTGGCCATGGCCAGCGCCGCCTCGTAGTCGGCCACGCGCACCACGTTGGCCACTGGGCCGAAGATTTCTTCACGGCTGATGCGCATGGCGGCTTCGCTGTCGGCAAACAGCGTCGGCGCCAGGTAGTAGCCTTCGGTATCGCAGGTCACCAAACCGCCACCGCTGACCAGCCGCGCACCTTCGCTCTGGCCGATGTCGATGTACTTCATGTCCTGGTCCAACTGGGCCTGGGAGACCACCGGGCCAATGTCGGTACCGCTGTTGAGTGCGTGGCCGACTTTGATCGACTTCATGCGCTCGGCCATGGCCGCGACGAACTGGTCGTGGATGCCGGCGGTGACGATCAGGCGGCTGGATGCAGTGCAACGCTGGCCGGTGGAGTAGAACGCGCTCTGCACCGACAGCTCGACTGCCTGCTTGAGGTCGGCGTCGTCGAGAATGATCTGCGGGTTCTTGCCGCCCATTTCCAACTGCACCTTGGCCTGGCGCGACACGCAACTGACGGCGATCTGACGGCCCACGCCCACCGAACCGGTGAAGCTGATGCCGTCGACTTTCGGGCTGTTGACCAACACATCGCCCACTACACGGCCGCTGCCCATCACCAGGTTGAACACCCCGGCAGGGAAACCGGCGCGGGAAATGATGTCGGCCAGGGCCCAGGCACAGCCGGGCACCAGTTCGGCCGGCTTGATCACCACACAGTTGCCATAGGCCAGGGCCGGGGCGATTTTCCACGCTGGGATGGCGATCGGGAAGTTCCAGGGGGTGATCAGGCCGACCACGCCGAGGGCTTCACGGGTAACTTCTACATTGACGCCCGGGCGCACCGACGGCACGTAGTCGCCGGACAGGCGCAGGCATTCACCGGCGAAGAATTTGAAGATGTTACCGGCGCGGGTCACCTCACCGATGGCTTCGGGCAGGGTCTTGCCCTCTTCCCGGGCCAGCAGGGTGCCAAGCTCTTCACGGCGGGCGAGGATTTCGCTGCCGACTTTGTCCAGCGCATCATGGCGCGCCTGGATGCCGGAGGTGGACCAGGCCGGAAATGCGGCGCGGGCGGCCTCGATAGCGGCGTTGACTTGGGCGACATCGGCCTTGGCGTATTCGCCAATCACATCGGAAAGGTCCGACGGGTTGATATTGGTGCAGTAGTCGGTGCCGGTAACCCATTCACCGTTGATGTAGTTCTCGAAACGTTTTGCTTGGGACACGAATCTTCTCCTGACGCAAAAGGCCGCTGATTGCTCAGCGGCCTTGTTGATAAGTTATTGCGCGCCTTGCTTGTCGATCAGCGCGGCCAGGGCTTCGTATTCTTCCGGCAGCAGGTCGGTCAGCGGGGTGCGCACCGGGCCGGCGTCATAGCCGGCGATTTTCGCACCCGCCTTGACGATGCTCACGGCGTAACCGGCCTTGCGGTTACGGATGTCCAGGTAGGGCAGGAAGAAATCGTCGATGATCCTGGAGACAGTGGCGTGATCATCCTTGGCAATCGCGTGGTAGAAATCCATCGCGGTTTTCGGGATGAAGTTGAACACCGCCGAGGAGTACACCGGCACGCCCAGGGCCTTGTAGGCAGCGGCGTAAACCTCTGCGGTCGGCAGACCGCCGAGGTAGCTGAAACGGTCGCCGAGACGACGGCGGATCGACACCATCAACTCGATGTCACCCAGGCCATCCTTGTAGCCGATCAGGTTCGGGCAACGCTCGGCGAGGCGCTCGAGCAGCGGCGCGGTCAGGCGGCAGACATTGCGGTTGTACACCACCACGCCGATCTTGACCGATTTGCACACCGCTTCAACGTGGGCGGCAACCCCGTCCTGGCTGGCTTCAGTCAGGTAGTGCGGCAGCAGCAGCAAGCCCTTGGCACCCAGGCGCTCGGCCTCTTGAGCGTATTCGATGGCCTGGCGGGTCGCGCCCCCGACACCGGCAAGAATCGGCACGCTGGTGGCGCAGGTATCAACAGCGGTCTTCACCACTTGGGAATATTCGCTGGCGGCCAGGGAGAAAAACTCACCGGTGCCGCCCGCGGCGAACAGCGCGGTGGCGCCGTATGGGGCAAGCCATTCCAGACGCTTGATATAGCCCGCTTGGTGAAAGTCACCCTGGGCGTTGAAATCGGTCACCGGAAAAGACAGCAGACCGTGGGAGAGGATGGACTTCAGTTCTTGTGGATTCATTATTCGAACACCCTGGGTAAAGACTTTCTGTCGAAAGGTTATTGTTGGTTTTGGTGATGTCGTACGTCATCGTACAACTATAAAAAGATTCGTCAACTGCAAATCGTCAGTGTTCACTTAGGGAGGAGTTGAGTGGTGCCTGGTTGACGTGGGAAGTCAGTTGAGAGATCGAGCGGGCAATCCGTGACCTGTGAGCGCAGTACTCAAGGCAGCCCCAATTTTTTTTCAATGCCTCACACGGCATAAACCGTCTGTCGCCACTGTCAATTCTGACAGTAGTGCTCTACTCACTTTCAGTCATAACCTGGATTCGACTTCCCGATCGCCGTGTGAACGAGTCTAGAGACGGTGCGGTATTGGAGGCACGCTACTTCTCATAACGTTGGAGGTGACCCATGAGTAAGAATTTTAAAGTAAGCACCGCAGGTAAAACGCCACGCTCGCTGGATTACGAGCCCCAAATTGGCGACGAGGTCAACGATTCTATAGCTGGCTTACAAATTGTTACGCGCAAGGTTTTTGACGAGGTAAATAACCAAATTGTCATTTATCTGGAGCAGTCCCCTAATCCATTCCCGTAGCCCAACTTTACCCACGCTGCGCCTCTGCCTCTTCATGGGCATGGCGCAGCCGCTCCCGACTATTCGTCAAATGCAACCGCATCGCCGCACGCGCCGCGTCCGAATCCTGGCGCGCGATCGCCTCATAAATCTCTTCGTGTTCGCGACTCAGGCGTCCCATGTAATGCTGCTGGTCATCATGGGCCAGACGCGCCGAATTCAGGCGGGTACGCGGAATGATGCTGGTGCCCAGGTGGGTCATGATGTCGGTGAAATAACGGTTGCCGGTGGACAGCGCTATTTCCAGGTGGAACGCAAAGTCTGATGCCACCGCATCACCCGCGTGGGCCGCGCTTTCATTCAAGGCATCGAGGGCCGCACGCATCGCCGCCAGCTGCTCGTCACTGCGGCGCAAGGCAGCCAGGCCTGCCGATTCCACTTCCAGGCTGATACGCAACTCCAGAATCGCCAACACATCGCGCAACGTCACCACGGTGGCCGGATCGATCCGGAAACCGCTCGGGCTTGGCGTGTCCAATACAAACGTACCGATACCGTGACGCGTCTCCACCTGCCCCGCCGCCTGCAAGCGCGAGATGGCCTCGCGCACCACGGTACGACTCACACCATGGGCATCCATGATCGCCGACTCAGTGGGCAGCTTGTCGCCACGCTTGAGCTGGCCGTCGCGGATTTGTTCGGACAACACCGTGACCAATTCCTGGGCAAGGCTGCGGCGCTTGCGGGGCAGACGTGGGGCGGCGTTGGCGTTTTCCATGATGGATCATCTTTCTCGGCGAACTGAAGACGCATCATAGCCCATGGCGGTTGTACGATCACCGTTCCTGTCGAGACTTTCACTTCTGCGCGGCAGGCAAAAAAATGCCCCGGCAACCGCCGAGGCATTTTTCAGGCTCGCCCGAAGGCAACAGCCGCTTACTTCACCACTTTCAAGCTCGGCCGGCCCGTAGGGCGCGGTGGCTCGTTATCGGGTGGCGGCACATCATCGCCGCCTTCGCCTTCGATCGTTTCGTCATCCTCGAAAGGCGACTCCAGATCGAACACCATGCCTTGGCCATTCTCACGGGCATAAATCCCGAGGATGGCGCCAATCGGCACGAACAGCGTATGCGGCACGCCGCCGAAACGCCCTTCGAAGCTGACCGCTTCGTTGTCCATGTGCAGGTGGCGCACGGCACTGGGCGATACGTTCAATACAATCTGTCCGTCACTGGCAAAACCCTGCGGAACCTGCACCGCAGGAAATTCGGAATTGACCAGCATGTGCGGGGTGCAATCGTTGTCCACAATCCACTCATAGAGCGCGCGGACCAGGTAGGGTCGACTGGAGTTCATCAGCGGCTCCTTAAGCCTTAGCGCATATCGCGTTCGACACCAGACAGACTCGCCTGGAAAGCCTCACGCGCAAACTGGCGCTCCATGTAATCAAGCAGCGGCTTGGCAGGCCGCGGCAGTTCAATGCCCATAATCGGCAAGCGCCAGAGTATGGGTAATAGGCAGCAATCCACCAAGCTTTGTTCCTCACTGAGGAAAAAAGGCTTGTCGGCGAACAGCGGCGAAACGCCGGTCAGGCTTTCGCGCAATTCCTTGCGCGCCACGACACGGGCCGGCTCTTTGCTGCGTGAATCCAGAATCACATCCACCAGCCGGCACCAGTCACGCTGGATCCGATGGATCAGCAGGCGGCTGTTGGCGCGCGCCACCGGGTACACCGGCAGCAAAGGCGGATGCGGATAACGCTCATCCAAGTATTCCATCACCACGGTTGACTCCCACAACGCCAGGTCACGATCGACCAGGGTGGGCAAGCTGCCGTAAGGGTTCACTTCGATCAGTTTCGGCGGCTGACGACCCGCTTCTACACTGATGATCTCGGCGCTGACACCCTTCTCTGCGAGCACGATGCGTACTCGGTGGGAATAGTGGTCGGCGGGGTCGGAGTAACAGGCCAACCGGTTGGTCACGCCCATGGCGGTCCTCCTCGCTTGTTGAAATTATCGAAAGCTCAAAAACGAGCGCGCCCAGGGAGCATCTCTGTAACGTCCGGAACAACCGACGCTACGTGTTCAGAGATGCCGCTGGGCGCGCAAGATTAACAGCAATTGCTTACGGTTGGATCAATGCACATCCTTCCAGTACTCGCGTTTGAGCAGATAGGCGAATACGAAGAAGAAAGCCAGGTACAGCAAGACGTAGGTACCGATGCGCTGGTGCTGCAGTTTGACCGGGTTGGCCGAGTAGGCCAGGAAAGTCGCCAGGTTCTTGACCTTCTCGTCGAACTGCTCTTCATTCAGCGTACCGGTCTTGGGCACGATGGTCAGTTGATCGCACGCTTCATGGGTCAGCGGCGTGCCGGTCAACGGATCATATTGCTTCTTGCCGTCTTCAACGACCTGGACCTGCTTGCATCCTACCACTTGGCGCCCCTGCAGGCCGACCAGAACGTTAGGCATGCCGACGTTCGGGAACACTTTGTTGTTCACGCCCCAAGGGCGGGCGGGGTCTTCGTAGAAGGATTTAAGGTAGCCATAGAGCCAGTCGGTGCCACGCACGCGCGCCACCAGGGTCAGGTCGGGCGGTGCTGCGCCGAACCAGGCCTTGGCGTCTGCCGGTTTCATGCCGATGTTCATGTGGTCGCCGATCTTGGCTCCGGTGAACACCAGTTTCTCCAGCATCAACTCATGGGGGATGCCCAAGTCATCGGCAACCCGCTCGTAACGCTGGAACTTGGCGCTGTGGCAGCCCATGCAGTAGTTGGCAAAGGTACGTGCACCATCTTGCAAAGCGGCTTTATCGGCGACGTCGATGTCGACTTTTTCCAGTTCCGCGCCATGCTCGGCAGCCAAAGACAGAAGCGGCAGGGCCGCAAGCACTAATGCAACAAATAATTTTTTCATCAGCCAGTCACCCTTTCCGGAACCGGTTTGGTCTTCTCGAGCCGGGTGTAGAACGGCATCAGAATGAAGTAGGCGAAGTACAGGAAGGTGCAGACCTGCGACAGCAACGTGCGCTCAGGGGTCGGCGCCAATACGCCCAGCACGCCCAGGATCACGAATGCAATGCAGAACACCCACAGCCAGATCTTGCTCAGCCAGCCCTTGTAGCGCATGGACTTGACCGGGCTGCGATCCAGCCACGGCAGCACGAACAGCACCGCGATCGCCGCGCCCATGGCGATCACGCCCATGAGTTTGTCGGGGATCGCACGCAGGATTGCGTAGAACGGCGTGAAGTACCAGACCGGAGCAATGTGCTCGGGCGTCTTGAACGCGTTGGCTTGTTCGAAGTTAGGCTTCTCGAGGAAATAACCCCCCATCTCCGGGAAAAAGAACACGATCGAGCAGAACACGAACAGGAACACGACCACGCCGACAATGTCTTTCACGGTGTAATAAGGGTGGAATGGAATGCCATCGAGCGGGATGCCGTTCTCGTCCTTATGCTTCTTGATGTCCACACCATCCGGGTTGTTGGAACCCACTTCATGCAGCGCCAGGATGTGCAGCACCACCAGGCCGAGAATCACGATCGGCAAGGCGACAACGTGCAAGGCAAAGAAGCGGTTCAGGGTAATGCCGGAGATCAGATAGTCACCACGGATCCACTGGGTCAGGTCGTTGCCGATCACCGGGATCGCCCCGAACAGAGAGATGATCACCTGGGCGCCCCAGTACGACATCTGGCCCCACGGCAGCAGATAGCCCATGAACGCTTCGGCCATCAGCGCCAGGTAGATCAGCATGCCGAACACCCACACCAGTTCGCGCGGCTTCTGGTACGAGCCGTAGAGCAGGCCACGGAACATGTGCAGGTAGACGACGATGAAGAACGCCGACGCGCCGGTGGAGTGCAGCAGGCGCAGGATCGAGCCGTACTCGACGTCACGCATGATGTATTCGACGGAGGCGAACGCCTCTTCCGCAGACGGCGTGTAGCTCATCGTCAACCACACACCGGTGACGATCTGGTTGACCAGCACCAGCAGCGCCAGGGAGCCGAAGAAGTAGAAGAAGTTGAAGTTTTTTGGCGCGTAATATTTGCTGAGATGGTCTTCCCACATCTTGGTGGCGGGGAAACGCGCATCCACCCAATCCATGAACTTGCTCATCACGCGTTCTCCTTATCGAGGCCAATGACAATGAGATCGTCAGTTTCGTAGGTGTGCGGAGGAACCGGCAGGTTCAGGGGCGCGGGCTGAGACTTGTAGACACGGCCGGCAAGGTCGTAATGGGAACCGTGACACGGGCAGAAATAACCGCCGACCCAGTCCTTGCCCAAGTCGACAGGGGCGACTTCCGGGCGGAAGGTGGGTGAGCAACCCAGGTGGGTACACAGACCTACCAGCAACAGAATCTCTGGCTTGATCGAACGCACTTCGTTCTTGGCGTAGGCGGGCTGGTCGGAATTCTCGGATTTAGGGTCAGACAACTGGCCTTCGATCTTTTTCAGATTCCCCAGGATTTCCTCGGTACGACGAACAATGAATACCGGCTGGCCGCGCCATTCAGCAATCATCTGCTGCCCTGGCTCGATCTTGCTGACATTCACCTTCACCGGTGCACCTGCGGCTTTCGCCTTGGCACTGGGAAACCATGACCCCACGAACGGGACCGCAGCCCCCACCGCTCCTGCAGCACCCACCACGGATGTGGCTGCTACCAAGAAGCGACGCCGGCCTGCATTCACGCCGTCATTGCTCATTCAGTCCTCTCCCATCAGCTTTTTGGCCTGTTAAATCAGGCGTCTACTAAGTGTTGAATCTTTACTTATAAAAATTTTGACGGATGGTAATGAAAAGCCCCACGGATGACAAGGGAATTGCCCGGGCCACCACCCCCAGGCCTTGTAGTATAGGGGGTCTGTGGATGTGGCAAGTTGTCACGGCGAAAAATGTGCATAAATCGCAGGCAATAAAAAACGCCCAGCTCCGTGAGGAGGCTGGGCGTTTTTGTGGAACGTAAAGCGAATTAACGCTTCGAGTACTGCGGACGCTTACGCGCTTTACGCAGACCGACTTTCTTACGTTCAACTTCACGAGCATCGCGAGTAACGAAGCCAGCTTTGCGCAGAGCGCCACGCAGGGTTTCGTCGTACTGCATCAGAGCGCGAGTGATACCGTGGCGGATTGCGCCAGCTTGACCACTTACACCGCCACCGATAACGGTGACGTAGATGTCGAACTTTTCAACTGTCTCGGTCAGTTCCAGCGGCTGACGAACTACCATGCGGGCAGTTTCGCGGCCGAAGAAGTTTTCCAGAGTGCGGTTGTTGATCGAGATGTTACCAGTGCCCGGACGCAGGAAAACGCGTGCGGTTGCGGTTTTGCGACGGCCAGTGCCGTAATTTTGAGTCGCCGACATAATGAACTATTCCGTTAAAACTTCAGTTCTTGGGGCTGCTGAGCAGCATGAGGGTGTACAGCGCCCGCATAGACTTTCAGCTTGCGAAACATATCGCGACCCAGTGGGCCCTTAGGCAGCATGCCTTTGACCGCGATTTCGATCGGGGCTTCAGGCTTCTTGGAGATCAGGCCTTCAAAGTTGGAAGACTTGATACCGCCTGGGAAACCGGAGTGACGGTAGTACATTTTGTCTTGCGCTTTGTTGCCGGTAACACGTACCTGCTCAGCGTTGATGATGACAATGTAGTCACCGGTATCAACGTGCGGGGTGTATTCAGGCTTGTGCTTGCCACGCAGACGGCTGGCGACTTCAGTGGCCAGACGACCCAGGGTCTGACCAGCGGCGTCGACGACAAACCAGTCGCGCTGAACTGTTTCCGGTTTTGCAGTAAAAGTTGTCATTCTTTAATAGCCTCAGGGGCCGCCCTGTAAATTAGACGGCGGATCTTACTGAATAGTGCGTACTTTGACAAGGTCAAAGGCAGCCGGATACAGACGCTATCGGGGGCTCGGGTCAGCGCGTCCGTTCAACGGCAAGATTCTTCGGCAGACGGCGCATCACTTCCACTGCAGAAAGAGGTGGGCAATTATGCAGATTGCGAAAAAAAATTCAACCTGCTTTTATGAATGTTTTCCCCTGAAGGAGTACCCGATGGATTATCGACAGCTGGGCCGGACCGATCTGAACGTGAGCGCGATTGCCTTGGGCACCATGACCTGGGGCGAGCAGAACAGCGAGCCAGAGGCCTTCGCACAGATCGAACGGGCCAAGGCCGCGGGCATCAACTTCCTCGACACGGCAGAAATGTACCCGGTACCGCCCAAGGCCGAGACCTACGCCACCACCGAGCGTTATATCGGTAATTACTTCAAGAGCCGTGGCGATCGCGCCGACTGGATCCTCGCCAGCAAGATCGCCGGCCCCGGCAACACCATCGACTATATCCGCGATGGCTACCTGCGCCATAATCGCAAGCATATCGTCGACGCCCTCGACGCCAGCCTCAAGCGCCTGCAGACCGACTGGATCGACCTCTACCAGCTGCACTGGCCGGAGCGCAGTACCAATTTCTTTGGCCAGTTGAGCTACAAACACAAGGACGAAGACGACCTCACCCCACTGGAGGAAACCCTTGAAGCGCTGGATGAGCAGGTCAAGGCCGGTAAGATCCGCCACATTGGCCTGTCCAACGAAACTCCGTGGGGCACCATGAAATTCCTGGCCCTGGCCGAAGCCCGTGGCTGGACCCGCGCGGTGTCGATCCAGAACCCCTACAACCTGCTCAACCGCAGCTTTGAAGTGGGCCTGGCTGAAATTGCCATCCGCGAACAATGCGGTTTGCTGGCCTACTCGCCGCTGGCATTCGGCATGCTCAGCGGCAAGTACGAAGGCGGTGCGCGCCCGGCCAAGGCGCGTCTGACGGAGTACAGCCGTTTCAGTCGTTATTTCAACCCACAGTCGGAAGCGGCGTGCAGCCGTTATGTGGCACTGGCGCGGGAGCATGGGCTGGACCCGGCGCAGATGGCGTTGGCGTTTGTGACGCAACAGCCGTTTGTGACCAGCAATATTATCGGGGCCACGAGCCTGGAGCAGTTGGACAGCAACATTGCCAGTGCCGATTTGAAATTGTCCAAGGAAGTGCTGGAAGGGATTGAGGCGATTCAAAAGGATCATCCGAATCCGGCGCCTTGATTGATTGTTCCCACGCTCTGCGTGGGAATGCCGGCTTGGACGCTCCGCGTCCGCTGCAAGAGCCATGACGCGGAGCGTCATCTGAGGCATTCCCACGCGGAGCGTGGGAACGAGCATCAAAGCGCCCGCGCAATAATCTCCTTCATGATCTCATTGGTCCCCGCATAAATCCGCTGCACCCGCGCGTCGGCCCACGCCCGGGCTATAGGGTATTCCCACATGAAGCCGTACCCGCCGTGCAGTTGCACGCACTCATCGAGCACCTTGCATTGCAGGTCCGTGGCCCAGTATTTGGCCATTGCAGCGGTGGGCACATCCAGCTTGCCTTCCAGGTGCAGCGCCAGGCATTTGTCCACGAACACGCGGCCGATCTGAATCTCGGTGGCCATTTCTGCCAGCTTGAAGCGGGTGTTTTGAAAGTCGGCTATCGCCTTGCCAAACGCCTTGCGCTCGCGGGTGTATTCCAGGGTCCATTGCAACGCCGCCTCGGCTGACGACAGTGCACCAATCGCCACCGTCAGCCGCTCCTGGGGCAATTCCTGCATCAAATATGCGAAGCCCATGCCGGCCTGGCCCAGCAGGTTTTCCTTGGGCACACGCACGTCCTGGAAGAAAAGCTCAGAGGTGTCCTGGGCTTTCATGCCGACCTTCTCCAGGCGCTTGCCCTTATCGAAGCCCGGCGTGTCGGCCTCGACCAGGAACAGGCTGGTGCCCTTGGCGCCGGCCTTGGGGTCGGTCTTGGCCACCACAATGACCAGGTCGGCCAGGTAGCCGTTGGTGATGAACGTTTTGGAGCCGTTGATCACATAGTCATCACCGTCCAGCACCGCCGTGGTCTTGACCCCTTGCAGGTCGGAACCGGCCCCAGGCTCGGTCATGGCGATGGCCGTGACCATCTCGCCGGAGATCAACTTGGGCAGGTACTTGTGCTTCAACGCCTCACTGCCGTAATGCAGGATATACGGCGCAACAATGTCCGAATGCAGGGAAAAGCCAATGCCGGTCAGGCCCAGGCGGCTGATCTCTTCGATCACGACCGCGCTGTAAAGGAAATCCGCGCCCAGCCCGCCGTATGCTTCCGGTACGTGCGAACACAGCATCCCCGCCTCCCCCGCCTTGTTCCAGAGGTTGCGGTCGATGTAACCCTGTTTCTCCCACTGCCCATGGAATGGCGCGGCGTCTTTTTCGAGGAAGGTACGCACGCTTTCGCGGAAGAGTTCGTGCTCCGGGCTGAACAAGGTTCTGGGAATCATGGCTCACCTGTGAGGATTGTCGGACAAGGACGGGCTCACAGAGCCTATGCCGCGAATGCGTCACGGGACACTGGACACATGCGACAAAAAATAAGACGATCCAGCCGTCTGGTGACCACTTTCCCCTATAAGAATAAATGAAATTATGTCTAACCAAATCTCCACGCCCTTGCGGCGCGTCAGCATCCTGGCCGTCGATCGGGTCTTCGCTTCAACCCTCATGCAAGCCAAAGATTTCTTCCATCTCGCCAGCCTGCGGTATGGCAAGCAACAGGGCCTGGGCCTGACGCCCGCATTCGAGACGCGCCTGGTCAGCCCCGACGGGCAATCGGTACGCAGCTTCAGCAATGTGATCATGCCGGTGGACGGCGGCCTGGAAGATGCCGACATCATCGTGCTGCCCGCCTTCTGGGACGACTTCGAGGCCTTGTGCACCCGCTACCCACAGGTACTGCCCTGGCTGCGCGAACAGCACGCACGCGGCGCCGTGTTGTGCGGGGAAGCCACCGGTGTGTTCTGGCTGGCCGAAGCCGGCCTGCTCGATGGCAAGGAAGCGACCACCTATTGGCGCTTCTTCACCGCCTTCAGCGAACGGTTCCCCAAGGTGCAGCTCAACCAGGACAAGCACCTGACCGACGCCGATAACCTGTATTGCGCCGGCGGCACCACCTCCGCCTGCGACCTCTACATTTATTTGATCGAACGCTTCTGCGGCGCCAACATCGCCCAGGCCGTGGCCCGCGACATCCTGTATGAAGTGCAGCGCAGCTACTCGCCAGGGCGTATCGGTTTTGGCGGGCAGAAGCTGCACCAGGATGTGATCATCCTGCAGATCCAGCATTGGCTCGAAGAACACTTCGCCGACAAGTTCCGCTTTGAAGACGTCGCCCGCGAGCACGGCATGAGCATCCGCAACTTCATGCGACGCTTCCAGACCGCCACCGGCGACAAGCCGCTGCATTATCTGCAACGCCTGCGCATCGAGACGGCCAAGGGCCTGCTGTCGGGCAGCCGCAAGAGCATCAAGACCATCAGCTATGAGGTGGGTTACGACGATGCGAGTTTCTTTGCGCGGTTGTTCAGGCAGCACACGGAGTTGTCGCCGAATCAGTATCGCCAGCAGTTCCAGCAGGCGGCATAAGCAGCGGCTTATACGGGACCAATGTGGGAGGGGGCTTGCCCTAATGCCAGTCAGTTAAGAAGTAGAAAGGGTAAAAAGTAACCTGTGGCGAGGGAGCTTGCTCCCGCTGGACTGCGCAGCAGTCCCATTTTTGGGGCCGCTTCGCGGCCCAGCGGGAGCAAGCTCCCTCGCCACAGGTACAGTGTTCGTCCTTAACTGACTGGCATTAGGGCTTGCCCCCGATAGCGGTCTGTCAGTAACAGATGTACTGACTGATCCACCGCAATCGGGGGCAAGCCCCCTCCCACACTTTGATCTACATCGGCCTTACGGTTTGTGGCCGCGCGAAAGGAATTCGTGGGACTGCATTTCCAGCAAACGACTCAAGGTGCGTTGGAATTCGAAGTTCAAGCGACCGCCCGTGTAGAGGTCCTTGAGCTCGACTTCCGCCGAGATGATCAGCTTGACGTTACGGTCGTAGAACTCGTCGACCATGTTGATAAAACGCCGCGCGATGTCGTCGGTGGTCACGCCCATCTGTTCCACACCGCTCAAGATCACCGCATGGAAGATCTTGCCCAATTCGATGTAGTCGTTCTGGCTGCGCGGGCCGTCGCACAGTTGGCGGAATTCGAACCAGGCCACGTCATCGCAGGTACGCAAGGCGATGATTTCGCGGTTTTCGATCATCAACTTGTCGTTTTCCACGGCCTGGGTGCATTCCGGCGTCAACGCGCGGAAGCTTTTCTTCAGGCTGTCGTGGGCCGCCTCATTGAGCGGGAAGTGGAACAGCTCCGCTTGCTCGAGGTGACGCAAACGATAGTCGACGCCGCTGTCGACGTTGACGATATCGGTGTGCTGCTTGATCAACGCAATGGCCGGCAGGAAGCGTGCGCGCTGCAGGCCATCCTTGTAGAGACCATCGGGCACGATGTTCGAGGTGGCGACCAGGGTCACGCCGTTCTTGAACAGCTCTTCCATCAAGGTGCCGAGGATCATGGCATCGGTGATGTCGGAGACGAAGAACTCATCGAAGCAAATCACCCGCGCTTCGTCGGAGAAACGCTTGGCGATGATCGTCAGCGGGTTCTTCTCCCCCGGCAGGGTCTTCATCTCTTCGTGCACGCGCTTCATGAAGCGGTGGAAGTGGGTGCGGACCTTTTCCTTGAACGGCAGTGCTTCGAAGAAGGTGTCCACCAGGTAAGTCTTGCCCCGGCCGACGCCACCCCAGAAGTACAGGCCCTTGACCGGCGTGCGGTCTTTCTTGCCAAACAGCTTGCTGAGCATGCCCTGCTTGCTTTGCGAAGCCGCGACCAGGTCTTCGTACAGGCGCTGCAAATGACGCACCGCATTTTCCTGGGCCGCGTCATGGAAGAAGTCAGGGCGTTTCAGATCAGCTTGATATCGTTCTAGGGGCGTCATAATTTCGTTAGCAAGGCAACAAAAACGGGCCGTCACTGTAACGACGGCCCTGGATAATGGCAATCAACCCTTGGTCGGGTTAATCCTCGGAGGGGGTCAGCGCGACGCGCAAGGCGGCGATGGCGGCGTCACGGGACGCGCTGTCGGCGAACTCGGCGCTGTCGGCCACGGCCGCGTCGCCCAGCCATACGCTGAAGCCCAGGGCTTGGGTGCGTATGTCCAAGGTACCGCCGCTTTGCAATTGCTTGGTCACCGCGCCCGCCGCCTTGCCGTCGGCGAAGGTGCGCGACAGCAGCAGTTGCTCGCCGTCGGCGGCCAACAGGCGGAAGCGGAAGCTGCCGTCGTCTTCACGAAAGCTCACGAAGCGCGCGGCCTTCGCCGCCTTTTTCTTGGTGGCAACCGGCGCCGCAGCCTGGTTGACGAACGAACGCAAGCCCACCGCTTCGCGCAGCTCGGCGAGGAACGGTGCCGCCACGGCACGGGCCTTCTTGGCGCCGACCAGCAGCAGATCTTCCATGTCTGACGGGCGCGACATCAGTTGGTGGTAACGCTCGCGCGCTTCACCCAATTGACCGTCCAGCAACTGGAACAGACGATTCTTCGCCTCACCCCAGCCCAGGCCTTGCAGCAGTTCACTGCGCAGCTCTTGCTCCTGGGCCTTGCTCGCAAATGCCTGGTACAGCGTGAACAGGTGGGACGTGTCCGGGTCCTTCGCCTCGCCGGGGGCGCGTGAGTCGGTGACGATCCGCGAGATTGCCTCCTTCATGTCCTTGGCGCTGGTGAACAACGGGATGGTGTTGTCATAGCTCTTGGACATCTTGCGGCCATCCAGGCCCGGCAAGGTGGCGACGCTTTCTTCGATCAACGCCTCGGGCATGGTGAAGAATTCTTTACCGTTGCCGAACAGATGGTTGAAACGCTGGCCGATATCACGGGCCATTTCCACGTGCTGGATCTGGTCACGACCCACCGGCACCTTGTGCGCGTTGAACATCAGGATGTCCGCTGCCATCAGCACCGGATAGCTGTACAGACCCATGGTGATGCCCGCATCCGGGTCTTCGCCGCCCTCTACGTTTTTGTCCACCGAGGCTTTGTAGGCATGGGCGCGGTTGAGCAGGCCCTTGGCGGCCACGCAGGTCAGCAGCCAGGTCAGTTCGGGAATCTCGGGGATGTCGGACTGGCGATAGAACGTCACCCGGTTCACATCCAGGCCACCGGCCAGCCAGGTCGCGGCGATTTCCATACGCGAGCGCTGGATGCGCTGCGGGTCATCGCATTTGATCAGGGCGTGGTAGTCGGCCAGGAAGTAGAAGGAATCGGCATTGGCGTCCTGGCTGGCAAGGATCGCCGGGCGGATCGCACCGGCGTAGTTGCCCAGGTGCGGCGTGCCGGTGGTGGTGATGCCGGTGAGGATACGGGTACGCGTCGTCATGGGTAATCGCTTATCAGACTGCTATCAATTCGAGAGGCGCGGCAGCACCAGATCCTTCAGATCGGTGAGCTTGCCGTGAAAAAAGTGTCCGCATTCTGCCACTTTCAGCAGCTCATGGGGGCGTTTCAGGGCGCCTGACCAGTCGTAGACGACTTGCGGGTCGACCACTTCGTCGGTTTCCGGCTGGATTAGCGTCAACGGACAATCATGTGGCAGCACATCCGTGTCACGCAGGCGCATCACTGCGGCAGCCACCATGAACAGGTGCGCCAGCTTCTCGCCCTTGGCTTCCAGGCGCCCGCCGAGGCTGGCGGCCACATAGCCACCGAAGGAAAAGCCCAGCAGGGTGAGCGGTAGATCAGGGTGTTTTTCCCGCAGCCACGTGGCGGCCGCTTCGGCATCGTCAACTTCGCCGCTGGCCATGTCGTGGCTACCGGCACTCGCGCCGACGCCACGATAATTGAAACGCAACGTAATCAAGCCGGCATCACGGGCGGTGCGTTGCAGGGTCGATACCACTTTATTGAGCATGGTCCCGCCCTGCACCGGGTTAGGATGGCAGATCAGCGCCAGACCGCGTGGGCGGGGTGATCCAGGTACAGGGCTTCCAATTGACCCACCGGGCCATCGATCAAAACGGGGGTTTCACGCATGAGCAAGGATGAACTCCGTGACCTCTCAAGGGGTCGACTCGTCTAGCTAAAAGTCTGTGCATGGCATCATTGCGAGCTTAATCGCGGTATACAGCGCAGGTTTGAGCCGTTAACGTAAAGCAAAGCCGTTTATAGAGGAAGGACTCGTGGAACACTCGCTCTTAGTTTGGTTGTTGCCGACTCTTGCCCTGGTTGCCGGTGTCGCCATTGGATTCCTGGTTGCTCGCCTGCTGCCGAATGCCGCGCCTAACCGCACGCAGCGTCAGCTGGATGACATTCAGGAACGTTTTGACAGTTATCAGAACGAGGTTGTTACCCACTTCAACAGCACCGCGACCCTGGTCAAGAAGCTCACCCAGAGCTACCAGGAAGTACAGGATCATCTCGCCGATGGCGCTAACCGCCTGGCCCTCGACGACATCACCCGCCAGCGCCTGCTGGCCGCGTTGCATTCCGATGCACCGCAGACCCCACGGGAACGCCTGACCCCGCCCCGGGAAAACCAGGAACCGCCACGGGACTACGCGCCAAAAACGCCGGACGCCCCAGGCATGCTGGATGAGCATTACGGCTTGAAGAAGTAAGTTAGCTTCCAGCAACACAAAGCCCGGCTGATCGATGATCAGCCGGGCTTTTTATTGGGCCGTTTCTGTTGCTCAGTGAAGATCCAATGTGGGAGCAAGCCCCCTCCCACACTTGAACCCACATGACCTTAGGCCGGTTGCTGTTCCTGCAACCGCCCACCCTCGATCCGCACATGCCGCCCATGGAAACGCTTGAGGCTGCTGCGATGACCGACGCTGACGATGCTCAGCCCCGGCAATTCATCGATCAGCGCCTGATACAGCGTCGCTTCATCCTCTTCATCCATGGCCGAGGTGGCTTCGTCCATGTACAGCCATTGCGGCGCGAACAACAAGGCGCGGGCGAAGGCCAGGCGCTGCTGCTCGCCCGGCGAGAGCATGCGCTGCCAGTGGTTGGCTTCATCCAGACGGCTGACCAGATGCGGCAGGCGGCAGGTTTCCAGTACCTGTGCATAACGTTGCGCAGGGTAGGCGCTGTCCTCTTGTGGATAACTCAACACTGCCTTCAACGTGCCAATCGGTAAATAAGGCTTCTGCGGCAAAAACAGATAACGCGTTGCCGGCAGGCGAATGCTGCCATGCCCTGCTGGCCACAAATGGCCCATTGCGCGCAGCAGCGTACTTTTACCACTGCCGGAACGCCCACTGAGCATCACGCGCTGACCCGGCTCCACGATCATGTCGGCGTCGGTGAGCAAGTGACGACCATCGGCCAGGTCCATGCCCAGATTCTTGATCACCAGGTGTTCGCCTTCAGGGCGCACATCGATGGCCGGGGCGCGCTGCTCGTTGTCGCTCATGGCCTGCTGGAAACTCAGCAGACGGTCGCTGGTGGCACGCCACGCCGCCAGTTCCGAGTAGGCGTTGATGAACCAACTGAAGTTTTCCTGCACATTGCCAAACGCCGAGTTGATTTGCATCAGCTCGCCCAGTTCGATCTTGCCGGTGAAGTAGCGCGGCGCGGCGACGATAAACGGGAAGATAATCGCTATCTGGCTGTAGCCGGCGGTGAAGAAGGTCAGGCGCTTGGACACTTTCATGATGTCCCAGAAGTTGTGCCAGACCTTGCCGAAGCGCGAGCTCAGGCGCTGCTTTTCATTCGGCTCGCCGTTATAGAGGGCGATGCTTTCGGCATTTTCACGCACCCGCACCATGGAGAAACGCAGGTCCGCTTCGAAGCGCTGTTGCTGATTGTTCAAACCGATCAAGCGTCGCCCGATCAGGTGCGTCAGCCAACTGCCCACGGCGGCATACAGCAGCGCACACCAGAACATGTAGCCGGGAATGGTGATGCCAAACACTTCGATGCTGCCCGACACGCCCCACAGGATGATCGAGAACGACACCAGGCTGACCACGTTGCGCAGCAGTCCCAGGCCCAGGCTCAAGGTGCTGGTGGTAAAGGTATTGAGGTCTTCGGAGATCCGCTGGTCCGGGTTATCGGTGTAGCCGCCCTGCTCCAGCTGGTAGTAGTTCTTGTGGGCAAGCCAGCGCGCGAAGTGCTTTTCGGTCAGCCAGGCACGCCAGCGAATGGTGAGCATCTGGGTCAGGTACAAGCGATACACCGCGCCGAGGATCGCCACGGCCGCGATGCCGCCGAAGTAACCGATCAATTGCCAGAAGGCGGCCGTGTCCTTCTTTTCCAGGGCGTTGTAGAAATCCTTGTACCAGTGGTTGATCCACACCGAGATCGCCACGCTGAACAGCGACAAACCAATCACGGCAGCCAGCAGCAACCAGGCCCGGCCCTTCTCTTCACTGCGCCAATACGGCGTGATCATCGCCCAGGTTCGGCGGAAGAATTGCCCACGCACCGCATCATTGACCGCGGAGTATTCAGCGTTCTGATTCATCGTTCAGGCTCGGTAGGAAATTATGACAGGCGTTTGAACCGATCATAGGCGATCGGTTCACGGCTCCGTGCAGCCTGAGGCAGATTGTTCAGTCTTCGTTCAGCGCCGTACCGGGCGTTTCTGCAGTTTGCGCTGCAACGTACGCCGGTGCATGCCCAGGGCGCGGGCAGTGGCGGAGATGTTGCCTTCGTGCTCGGTCAGTACGCGCTGGATGTGTTCCCACTGCAGGCGGTCGACCGACATGGGGTTTTCCGGCACCAGGGTGTCGAGGTCGGCGTGCTCGGAAAGCAGCGCGGCGAGCACGTCATCGGCATCCGCCGGCTTGCACAGGTAATTGCACGCGCCACGCTTGATCGCTTCGACGGCGGTGGCGATGCTGGAATAACCGGTGAGGATCACCACGCGCATTTCCGGGTCGAGTTCGAGCAGCTTGGGCAACAGCACCAGGCCTGAGTCGCCGTCCATTTTCAGGTCGAGCGCGGCGTAGTCCGGCAGGTCGGCCTGGGCGATGGCCAGGCCTTCTTCGGCTGAGCCCGCAGTGCTGACGCGAAAACCGCGACGGCTCATGGCGCGGGCCATCACGCGGGTAAAGGTGGCGTCATCATCTACCAGCAACAGATGCGGCAGTTCTTCGCCTTCGACTTGGATCTCGTCACTCATCGATATCTCCTCGTGCGACACGGGGCAGGCGCAGCTCGGTGAGCGTGCCACCTTCCTCATGACTATAGAGCTTCACTGAGCCGCCCGCGCGGGTCACGCTGGCCTTGCTCAAAAACAGGCCGAGGCCGAAGCCTTTGCCCTTGGTGGTAAAGAACGGTTTGCCGATTTGCTCGGCAATGGCCAGCGGCACGCCCGCGCCGTGGTCACGAATGCTGATGGTGACGTTTTCCGCGTCCCAGTCCAACTGCACGCCCAGGCCTTCGGGCAGGCGTCGGCCGCATTGTTCAGCAGGTTGAGCAAGGCCTGGGTGAGGTCCGGCGGCGGCGCCATGCGTGGCACGCTGCCCTGGCCCAACAGGCTGAACCGGTAACTGGCTTCGGGACGCATCAGGTGCCAACGGTTCAGCGCTTCGTCGAGCCACTGGGTGACATCCTGCATTTCTACCGCCAGGCGTCGATTGGCTTCGGCGGCGCGTACCAGCTGCTGCAGGGTCAATTTGCACTGCTTGACCTGTTCCTGCAGCACGCTGAGGTCATCCTGCAACGCCGGGTCGTGATGGTCCTGGGTCATCTCCTTGAGCAGCACGCTCATGGTCGCCAGCGGCGTCCCCAACTCGTGGGCGGCACCTGCG
The DNA here is from genome assembly GCF_003852275.1 of Pseudomonas sp. R4-39-08. Taxonomy (NCBI): domain Bacteria; kingdom Pseudomonadati; phylum Pseudomonadota; class Gammaproteobacteria; order Pseudomonadales; family Pseudomonadaceae; genus Pseudomonas; species Pseudomonas sp. R4-39-08. The sequence continues at coordinate 940,664 of NZ_CP027733.1, read as the reverse complement.
GCCTGCGTGGCGACGGCCAGCAATTGCTGGTCGCGCAGGCCTTCTTCACGGCGAATTGCGCGCAGTTCTTCCTGGCGGCGCAACTCTTCGGCCATGCGCGCGGCAAAAAAGGTGATCACGGCGGCGGACAGCGCAAAGCTCAGCCACATCCCGTAGATCTGCAGGTTTTCCCGGGCGATGGGAAACGTCTGCAAAGGATAGAACTGCGCCAGCAGCAAGGTGTACAACGTCAGCGCGATGCCCGACAGCACCACCGAATAGCGCCACGGCAACGTCACGGCGGCAATGGTCAGTGGCACCAGGTAATAAGAAACGAACGGGTTGGTGGAACCGCCGGAGAAATACAGCAACACACTGTGGATAAACAGGTCGCACGCCAATTGCAGGGCATATTCCAATTCGGTGACCGGCCATGTGGTGCGCAACCGAATCGCGGTAAACGCACACAACACGGTGGAGAAGCCGAGGGTCACCGCCAGTTGCAGCCAGGGCAGCGGCAACAGGTCGAACCAATAGGCGAGCCCGACGGAACCTGCCTGTGCGGCCAATACCAGGGTGCGAATGAACGTCAGGCGCCAGAGGTTCTGGCGGGTGGCGGAAGTCAGTTTTACGGCGGCGAGCATGAGCTCTCCCGATGAGCGCTGCAGGCGGATCGGCACGAGTATAAACGAAGCAGACCGCCTGGCACGGCGCGTGTGGCTCTTTGACGCAGGCGCGCAGATGACCGCTCGTCGGGGCTGCTGCAAGATGTAGGGAATGTGTAAACCCGAAGAACCCGATGCCACCGTCTACAGTCATACCGAACACGACAATCCCAAGGAGCTTTCATGTCTCGTTTCACTCGCAGTGCAGCGGTTCTCACCCTCGGCGCCAGCGCCCTGGCCAGCCTGCCGGCCATGGCCGCCGATGAACTGCATTACAACCAGATCTCCCTGCGCGCCGAAGTCAGCCAGGAAGTGGCGCGCGACAAGATGATCGTCACTCTTTACACCGAAGCGCAAAACGCCGACCCGGCCAAGCTGGCCGCTGAAATCACCACCACTATGAACCAGGCCCTGGGCCAGGCGCGTGAAGTCAAGGCCGTGACCCTGCGCCAAGGCAGCCGCAACAGCTACCCGATCTACGACAGCAAGAACCAAAAAATCACCGGCTGGCGCGAACGCGCCGAACTGCGCCTGGAAAGCGCGGACTTCCCGGCGCTGTCCAAACTCACCGGCGAGCTGTTGAACACCCTGAAAATGGACAACATGGACTTCGCCATCGCTGACAGCACGCGCAAGGCCAGCGAAGACGCGCTGCTCAAAGACGCGGTTGCCGCGTTCAAGGCTCGCGCGCAACTGGCCACCGATGCGCTGGGCGGCAAGGGCTACAAGATCGTCAACCTGAACTTCAACACCAATGGTTATCCACAGCCGTATGCGCGCGGCGGGATGATGATGAAAGCGGCCATGGCCGATTCAGCGCCCACGCCTGAAGTGGAGGCCGGCACCAGTCAGGTCAACATGAGCGCAGACGGTGTCATTGAAGTTTTGCAATAAGTTTTCGACATACCAACAAGGCGTAATCCTTTAAGGGTTACGCCTTTTTTATTGCCGCCTACGGAACACCAGGACCGTTACGACAAACTCAAAGGCTTTAGACTACAGTCACTTTCTCCAACTCCCCCGTTACACCCTAGAGACTTCTCGTTAAAAACCCTCGATATAAGCTCGGAACTTAAGCCGCCTAATTATCCACCCACTGTAGCGACCACAATTACTTTGAAACAGAGCATCGAACAACCATCCAACTAACACACATCCCACCCACAGGACATTGCGCATAACGATTCTTTTGTTTTTCGGTCAACGGCGATTATTAATCCAATCATTAATGTGAGTTGATTATGAATATAGCGGCGGCTCTCGTTCCCACGCCTACCTCCTTCCCCACACCGCCCACGAACAATCGTCAGCAACGGGGAATAGATGACTCGCACACAATGCAAAAAAGGGCACTGGAAGAAAGGGTAGACCCACCCCCTGCTAAAAATTCGCTCGGACTGCATCCAGTTCCAGCACCGACACCCGAGCATGAGCTTGATACTTCCAAGACCGTCATCTACGGTTCAGTCAACGTTATTCCGCCAACGGCGAACTATACGCGGCACGAACGCGAGCAGCGTATCCAAGCCTACGCCGATCGTGTCGCCACACAAATCAAGCACATCGAAAGCGGCAGCGACGGTGAGCGCAATACCAAGTTCCAGCACACTCGCCCGTTCCTCGAACCTGCCGGTTACTTCAGCGGTGGGTTGTTGGCAGCTGGCTACGACCCCCACGAGAAAGTCACGGTCACCTTCTACTCCTATGTAGGAATGGGCACACCCCAGGAGGAAACCAATAGGGACGTACGCACCTACTTTGCCTGGGAAATTGCAGCCGGAGCATTTGCCCATGACAAGGTTCCAAGGGGTGGCCCGCTGAACTTCCAGGGTATGCAAATCAGTGCGCAAGACAAAAACAAAATCGACGAACTGGAAGTGCTGGGCAGCCATTTGCAAGATCATTGGGAACATGATGTCGCCGCCCCCCTGCGCGACGCTTCGGGAGCACTTGCAAAACGCTCGGGCGAAGCAGACGCCTATGTGTTGCAGGGAACATTGCAAAGTCTACGTAACGACAAACACAGTTATGAACGTTTGTCCCCTGCTGCTCAGGCTGCCATTACTCGCACACTGGAAATCCGTGGAAACGCCGTCATTCCAAACCTATACGGCTATCCATTGGCCGGGTATGCCTTTATTCCCTACATCAATTATCACGGTGATTACGACCACCGCCCCAACAAAGGCCTGATGATCGATTTGAAGAACGGCACCGTCAGTGAAATAGACGGAGATGACAATTTCGCAAACTGGGCTAAACATAACCATGCCCAATTACTCAACCGTTTCAACGCCCGCGATAGGCAAGGCGGTCACGACGCCCACTGGGTAAGCGCCGGCTACGTACTCACCGCTTTGATTCTAGACAAGCATTCCACGTTTCCGGGGAGAAAAGGGCCCCTCTCGGATAAGGCCGTGCCGGTCCGAGAATTATTCAATTACGCACAATCGCGCGACAGCGATTACTACCTGAAATTCGGTGACCTCAAAAACGGCATTGCCCCTCACTATCAGGCGATGAATGCGAAAAATGCATTGTGGGCAGACCAAACCGAGGTATTTGGCGCCTCTCAGCAACACTGGAAAGAGGCAAAAGAGTTTTGGGGCAACACCTTTGGTTACTTACCCATCGTTGGCAATGCAGGCAATATCGTTTTCGGCGTGCACGATGGCCTCTATGGCCAGACCGCAGAGGATCGGGTTGGCGGCAATGCCGCGGCAGTCATATCCGGCCTGCAACTGGCGCACGAACTTGCACCCATCGGAGTGCACGGGGCAGAAGAACCGCCGGTGAACTTCTCTAATGGCGCGTATTACAGGTGGCAGTCCGATGAGCAAACACATCAGTTGGAATTAGTGCGGGTGAGGCAGGCTTCAACCCAAACAGACCCCGTCGATGTCGGGCTAACGCCCTCGCCAGACAATGGCATCCCGCCCACACCCACGCTAACCGACGAAAAAATCGCCACCCTCAGACAACTGATTTCACGCCAGGGCTCGCCGAGCATTGATGAGTTATTCTCCGATAAAAACAATTTCAGCACGCTGGATGGAAAAATAAGCCAACTCAAGGAAATCGATGAGCAACTCTATACCTTTGTAGATAGCACCAAGCTGGGCAAGGACACTCGTTTGAACATACTGGTGCATGGCCTATCCGATCCCGCCACAGGTATCGCTAAAGTTATATATGACGGGGAACTTAATACCCCACAGGATTTACTCGACACCTTACGTTTTCAAGGCATAAACCCACAAGACTATGGAAACGTTCGCCTTCTATCATGCGGCTCTGCAGATGGCGGTACCGCATCCTTTGCCGCCGAGTTCCAGCGACTCATAGATCGCCCCGTAAAAGGTTATAAAGGCACGGTAACGGTGGGCGTGACGCCGGAAGCAATAAAGCGCTTCACCGACAAAATTGAAAACCACTATGTACACCAAGCCAAACAAAAAAACATCACGATGACGGACAGCCTCAGAAATGACATCAGGCTTCTCGCCGAACGCGATGTTAATGAAGATGTAATGAAGCACTTCAGAACCTTGAAGAAAAACCCATACTGGAACCCGTGGAAGTGGTGGACCTTTGAATACAACCCCGTTCGCTTCGACCAACGTAGCGCATCACGATGATGGTGGTGCCTCTTTCCATGTACCCCCTTACCTCGTCAAACTCTCGCTTTCCGTGCAATTTTTCATAAGCTGACCCTAAGCGCCTGACTAATACAAGTGCGCTGTCTGAACCGTGCAGACGGCAATTTAACCTATCGTCACTCCCCACATTGACGACAACCTCGGTTATCTTCGTTTGAGTTCGGGCAGCGCTTTATGTCTGTCACTTCAGGGGGAATCATGGAAAGAGTCATCTTCAAACCGCTACTTCTCGCCGTCGGCGTTCTGGCCTTCACGCCACTGGCCCAGGCGGCCACCACCCTGGTCTACTGCTCCGAAGCCAGCCCCGCCGGCTTCGACCCCAGCCAATACACCAGCGGCACCGAGTTCGACGCCTCCGCCGAAACCGTGTTCAACCGCCTTACCCAGTTCAAGCGCGGCGGTACCGAAGTCGAGCCCGGCCTCGCCACCCGCTGGGAGGTGTCCGCAGACGGTCTCACCTATACCTTCCACCTGCGGGACGGCGTCAAGTTCCACACCACCGATTTCTTCACCCCCACCCGCGACTTCAACGCCGATGACGTGGTGTTTACCTTCAACCGCCTGCTGGATGCCGAGAGCCCGTTTCGCAAGGCTTACCCCTCCGAATCGCCCTACTTCACCGACATGGGCTTGAACACCACGATCAAGAGTCTCGACAAACTCGACGAACACACCGTGCGCTTCAACCTGAACAACGTTGATGCATCGTTCGTGCAGAACCTGGCGATGAGTTTCGCTTCGGTGCAATCGGCCGAATATGCCGCCCAGCTCTTGGAACAGGGCAAGGCCGAGGACATCAATCAGAAACCGGTCGGCACCGGCCCGTTCGTGTTCAAGCGCTATCAGAAAGACTCGCAGATCCGCTACGTTGCCAATAAGCAGTACTGGAAACCCGAGGACGTGAAGCTCGACAACCTGGTATTCGCCATCACCCCTGACGCCGCCGCGCGCGTGCAGAAACTCAAGGCGGGTGAATGTCAGGTCAGCGGCTACCCGCGCCCGTCCGACATCGAGGTGATCAAGCAGGACCCAAACCTGCGCGTGCAGCAGCAGGCCGGCTTCAATTTGGGTTTCCTGGCGTACAACGTCACCCACCCGCCGCTGGACCAACTCAAGGTGCGCCAGGCGCTGGATATGGCCATCGACAAACCGGCCATCATCAAGGCCGTTTACCAAAGCGCCGGACAATTGGCGCAGAACGCTCTCCCTCCCGCGCAGTGGTCTTATGACCCGACGATCAAGGACGCCCCCTACGACCCGGCCAAGGCCCGGGCGCTACTAAAAGAAGCAGGGGTTGCACCAGGTACCACCATCAACCTGTGGGCAATGACCGTGCAACGCGCTTCCAACCCGAACGCGCGCATGTCGGCACAAATGATCCAGCAGGATTGGGCCAAGGTCGGCATCAAGGCCAACATCGTCAGCTATGAGTGGGGCGAATACATCAAGCGCGCCAAAAATGGCGAGCATGACGCCATGATCTACGGCTGGACCGGCGATAACGGCGACCCGGATAACTGGCTCGGCGTGCTCTACAGTTGTGCCGCGGTCAAAGGCAGCAATTACGCCAAATGGTGTAACCCGGCCTATGACAAGCTGGTGCAGCAGGCCAAGGTCAGCAACGACCGCGAGCAGCGCATCAAGTGGTATCAGCAGGCACAACAAATCCTTAAGGAACAAGTACCTATAACGCCTATTGCGAACTCGACGGTTTTCCAGCCGCTGCGCAAGGAAGTTCGCGATTTCAAGATCAGCCCCTTTGGGCTGACACCGTTCTATGGCGTGAGTCTAGATAAGTAACAACAACGCCCCAACCGAGTGCACTAGACACGTCGGTTGGGCCTTTTCGGTGCGCGCGGCGCACCGAAAAAACCCGCCAAATAGATGCATTTATGTCGAAACTTTCATAAATGCGACATTCTTGTACGCCCGTCCCACTGTTTGGCGCTTGCAACCGTTCAACATCTTGCAATGGGTATGGCGCCTGCATAAGTATCCGCAGGCCGACTCACGAGGTCGCCCTCACCACCAAAAATGACAACAAATCATGAGGCCAACATGCTTAAACACGCAGTCCTTCCGTTCTTAGTGAGCGCTGGCCTTATGGCCGCAGCCCCGTTTGCCCAAGCGGCAACTAACCTGGTGTTCTGCTCCGAAGGGAGCCCGGCCGGTTTTGACCCAGGCCAGTACACCACCGGAACAGACTTCGATGCCTCGGCCGAAACCATGTTCAACCGCCTGAGCCAGTTCGAACGCGGCGGCACCGCCGTGATTCCTGGCCTCGCTACCAGCTGGGACGTGTCCCCGGACGGCCTGACGTATACCTTCCACCTTCGGGAAGGCGTCAAGTTCCACACCACCCCGTATTTCAAGCCGACGCGTGAATTCAATGCCGATGACGTGCTCTTCACGTTCAACCGCATGATCAACAAGGATGACCCGTTCCGCAAAGCCTACCCCACTGAGTTCCCGTACTTCTCCGACATGGAGATGGACAAGAACATCAAGAACATCGAAAAAGTCGATGACCACACCGTCAAGTTCACCCTTGGCACCGTGGACGCCGCCTTCATCCAGAACCTGGCGATGAGCTTCGCCTCGATCCAGTCGGCCGAATACGCCGCCCAGCTGTTGAAGGAAGGCAAGGCCAGCGACATCAACCAGAAGCCAATCGGCACTGGCCCGTTCGTGTTCAAGAGCTACCAGAAAGACTCCAATATTCGCTTCACCGGCAACAAGGAATACTGGAAGCCTGAAGACGTCAAGATCGACAACCTGATCTTCGCAATCTCCACGGACCCATCGGTCCGCATCCAGAAACTGAAGAAAAACGAGTGCCAGATCACGGCCTATCCTCGCCCGGCGGACATCAAGCCACTGGAAGCGGACAAGGACATGAAGATGCCGCACCAGGCCGGTTTCAACCTGGGTTACATCGCCTACAACGTGATGCCTGTGCTTAAAGGCCAGACCACGCCGAACCCACTGGCTGACCTGCGGGTTCGCCAGGCGCTGGACATGGCGGTGAACAAGCAGCAGATCATCGACTCCGTGTACCAGGGCGCTGGCCAACTGGCCGTCAACGCCATGCCGCCAACCCAGTGGTCGTATGACACCACTATCAAGGATGCCAAGTACGACCCGGCAAAAGCCAGGGAACTGCTCAAGGAAGCCGGCATCAAGGAAGGCACCGAGATCACCCTGTGGGCCATGCCAGTACAGCGTCCGTACAACCCGAACGCCAAGCTGATGGCCGAGATGCTGCAGAGCGACTGGAAACAGATCGGTCTGAAGGTCAACATCGTCAGCTACGAGTGGGGCGAATACATCAAGCGTTCCAAAGGTGGTGAGAACCAGGCCATGATCATTGGCTGGAGCGGTGACAATGGTGACCCGGACAACTGGCTGGGCACGCTGTTTTCATCCCCGGCATTGAACGGCAACAACTTCTCCAAATTCGTCAACAAAGACTACGACGCCCTGATCAGCCAGGCCAAGGCGACCACAGATGTTGCCAAGCGCACCGAACTGTATAAACAGGCGCAACAACTGCTTAAACGTGAACTGCCTTACACACCTATCGCGCACTCGACGGTGTATCAACCCATGCGCAACACCGTGCAGGACTTCAAGATCAGCCCGTTTGGCTTGAACTCCTTCTATGGCGTCAGCGTAAGCGGCAAGTAAGGATCGATAGCGGCGACGCTCATAACGTCGCCGTTATTACATCTGCCAGACCCGTAGGAAACAGACCACACCCGCAAGCGTTGCCGCCTTACAGCAATGAACTGCGCTTCGTGCCTCCGTTGCCTACAGGGTCAATCCGATTTGGCGCATTTACTGTGAAGTCCGCGACCCATAACGTCGTAGGACTACAGAGGTACCAATTTGGGAAAGGCACTTACCGCATGTGGGACCAGTGATGTCCCCTTGGCTACAGGCCTGAGGGATTGCTCGCTGTTGATAACTACACACAAGGATCGGAATCGTCATGCGCCATACCACCGTTCTATCAGCAATGTTTGCCGCCAGCCTGCTGGCTGTGGCCACCACGGCTCAGGCCGCCGAAAAGAAGAGCCTGGTGTTCTGCTCCGAGGGCAGCCCGGCGGGCTTTGACACGGCGCAATACACCACCGCCACCGACAACGATGCCGCTGAGCCGTTATACAACCGCCTGGTCGAATTCGAAAAAGGGGCGACTGACGTAGTGCCTGGGCTGGCAACCAAGTGGGATATTTCCGAAGACGGGCTGACCTACACCTTTCATCTGCGCGAAGGCGTGAAGTTCCACAGCAACAAGGAGTTCAAGCCGACACGCGACTTCAACGCCGACGACGTGCTGTTCACGTTCAACCGCATGCTTGACCCTGACCACCCGTTCCGCAAGGCCTACCCTACCGAGTTTCCGTATTTCAACGGCATGAGCCTGAACAAGAATATTGCCAAGGTCGAAAAAACCGACCCGCACACCGTGGTGATCACCCTGAATACGGTGGATGCCGCGTTCGTGCAAAACATCGCCATGAGCTTCGCCGCAATCCTCTCGGCCGAGTATGCCGAGCAATTGCTCAAGGAAGGCAAACCCAGCGATATCAACCAGAAGCCCATCGGCACTGGCCCGTTCGTGTTCCAGCGTTACCAGAAAGACTCGCAGATTCGCTATGTGGCCAACAAACAGTATTGGGACCCCAGCAAGGTCAAGCTCGACCAGTTGATCTTCGCCATCAATACCGACGCCTCGGTGCGCGTGCAGAAGCTCAAGGCCGGCGAATGCCAGGTCACCCTGCACCCGCGTCCCGCCGACGTCGACGCGCTCAAGGCCGACCCGAACCTGCAACTGCTGACCAAGCCCGGCTTCAACCTTGGCTACATCGCCTACAACGTGCGCCACAAACCCTTCGACCAGCTCGAAGTGCGCCAGGCGCTGGACATGGCGGTGAACAAGCAGAGCATCCTCAATGCGGTGTACCAGGGCGCCGGGCAACTGGCGGTCAATGCCATGCCGCCGACCCAGTGGTCTTACGACGACAGCATCAAGGACGCCGCCTACAACCCGGAAAAAGCCAAGGAACTGCTCAAGGCCGCCGGCGTGAAGGAAGGCACTGAGATCACCCTGTGGGCGATGCCGGTGCAACGGCCGTACAACCCCAACGCCAAGCTGATGGCGGAAATGCTGCAGAACGATTGGGCCAAAATCGGCCTCAAAGTAAAAATCGTCAGCTACGAATGGGGCGAATACATCAAGCGCACCAAGAACGGCGAGCACGATGTCAGCCTGATCGGCTGGACCGGTGACAACGGTGACCCGGACAACTGGCTGGGCACTCTCTACAGCTGCGACGCCATCGGCGGGAACAACTACTCCATGTGGTGTGACCCAGCGTACGACAAGCTGATCAAGCAAGCCAAGGTCGTGACCGACCGCGAACAAAGGACTGTTCTGTACAAACAGGCGCAGCAACTGCTCAAGCAGCAGGTGCCGATCACGCCAGTCGCCCACTCGACGGTCAATCAGCCGTTGAGCGCCAAAGTCGAAGGTTTCAAGGTGAGCCCCTTCGGCCGCAACGTGTTCTCGGGCGTCAGTATCACCCCATAAGAAAAAATAACCGGATGGCGAAGGGCCAAGCGGCCCTTCGGCAAACGTGCAGCCTTTTGTTGGGATTTTTCCTACGCCAAACGTTTGCAATAGCTTGAACGAGTTACACACCCAATAGCCGGTTCACCTAAAAAGACCGGCATAAAAAGAGAACCAAAGGAGCTTCACCCATGAAACTGAGCAGCAAAGCGCTTCTGGCCTTGGCCATCAGCAGTATCACGGCCACCGCCTACGCTGAAACGCAGAGCCAGGACTTCGTTCCTACCACTCTGGCCGGCACCAGCGCGCAAAGCGAGGCCAAAGGCTTTATCGAAGATTTCAGCCTGGGCGGTACCACGCGTAACTGGTACTCCCATGAAAGCAAATACCGTGGGGGCACCTTCGCCTACCAGAAGCATGGCCAAACCCTGACCGACCGTAACCGTACCAACTGGGTACAGGGCACCATCCTCAACGCCAGCTCGGGTTTCACCCAGGGCACTGTTGGCGTCAAGACCGAAGTGGCGGTGTACAATGCGCTGGTGCTGGACCGCAGCAAGCGTGACATCAAAGGCGGCTCCAACCGCACCCTGGCCGATTCCAACGGCGACGCTGTAGATCAGTGGAGCAAACTGGGCCTGGCCAACGTGCAGTTCCGTGTGTCCAACACCACCTTGACCGCCGGTCGCCAGAACTTCAGCAGCGGCATCGTCGATACCATCGGCAACCGTGCGCTGCCTTCCAGCTTCCAGGGTGTGAGCTTCAACAGCGAAGAGTTCAGCAACCTGTCGTTCCAGGGCGGCGTTTTCGATCGCGTGTCACCGCGTAGCGAACAGAGCCTGTCGAAATTCCGCAGCGAATACGGCAATGGCGCAGAAACCGATAAAGTCTCCACCCTGGGTGTGAACTACCAGCCGTTGAAAAGCCTGAAGACCAGCTTCTTCGCCGCCAACGTGAAGGACTTCTGGAACCAGTACTACTTCGGTGCTACCCACGAATTGGGCGACGCCAAGCAACTGGGCCTGACCACCGGTTTCAACTACTACAAGACTGTCGATGAAGGCAAAAAAGAGATGGGGGAAATCGACAACGATACCTTCTCCCTGTCCCTGGGCCTGACTCACCAGGCACACAGCCTGACCTTCGGCTACCAGCAAGTGAACGGTAACGAGTACTTCGACTACCTGCACGAAACCAACGGCATTTACCTGGCCAACTCCCTGACCTCGGACTTCAACGGCCCGAACGAGAAGTCCTTCCAGATCGCCTACGCCATCAACATGGCCGAATACGGCGTGCCAGGCCTGAAGTTCAACGCCTACTCGGCGCGCGGCTGGGGCATCGACGGCACCCACTACACCGGCAACAACGGCCGGGCCAAGTTCGCCTACGACGGCATTCAGTCCCAGGACGGCGAGAAGCACCAGGAATACGGTGTAGGCGCTTCTTATGCCCTGCAGAGCGGCCCACTCAAAGCCACTACCGTGCGCGCAACCTATGTTGAGCACCGTGGCAGCGAGTTCCAGTCCGACGGCAGCATCAAGGAATTCCGTCTGGTCACCACCATTCCGTTCAACATTCTTTAATTAGCGCCAGGCAGGCGGCGGGCTCAGGACGAGCCCGCCGCCTACACGTTTCTGGCTCCATCGATTGCAGAGGGCTCTGAATGAAAATGCTCCCGTTACAAGCTGCCATGGCCGCTGCGCTGTTGAGCGTGGCGATCGGCGTATCGGCCAAACCGCTGGTGGTCTGCACCGAAGCCAGCCCGGAAGGTTTTGACCCGGTCCTGTACACCACCGCCGTGACCGCTGACGCCGCTGCGGAAACCATGTTCAACCGCCTGGTGGACTTCAAGCCCGGCACCACCGAAGTCGTTCCCGCGCTGGCCAAAGACCTGCCCGAGATCAGCGCCGATGGCCTGACCTACACCTTTCACCTGCGTGACGACATCAAGTTCCACACCACCGACTATTTCAAACCCACGCGCAACCTGAACGCCGACGACGTGCTTTGGAGTTTCCAGCGTCAGCTGGACCCGAATCACCCTTGGCATAAAAAGTCCCTCGTGGGCTATCCGTATTTCGAAAGCATGGGCTTCAAGGAACTGCTCAAGAGCGTAGAGAAGACCGATGACCACACCGTCGTCTTTACCCTGACCCGTCCTGAAGCCCCCTTCCTGGCCGACCTGGGCATGGCATTCTCTTCAATCCATTCGAAGGAATACGCCGACCAGTTGCTCAAATCCGGCAAGACCGAAGACCTCAACGCCAAGCCTATCGGCACGGGCCCGTTCATCTTCACCCGGTATCAGAAAGACGCCCAGGCGCGCTTCAAGGCCAACCCCGACTACTTCCGTGGCAAACCGGCAGTCGACCCGCTGATCCTGGCGATCAGCACCGATAACAACGTGCGCCTGCAGAAGCTCAAGGCCAACGAATGTCAGATCGCGCTGTTCCCCAAGCCGGATGACATCCCAAGTATCAAGAAAGACCCAAACCTGAAAGTCGATGAACTGGCGGCGATGACCACCAGTTACACCGCGTTGAACACGACCCACAAATACATGAGCGATGCGCGGGTGCGTCACGCGATCAACATCGCGTTCGACAAGGCCGGCTATACCGAAGCCCTGTTCGGCAAAGGCAATGCGGTGGTAGGCACCGGCCCGTACCCGCCGACCTTGCTGGGTTTCAGCGACAAACTGAAGAACCCGCCCCGCGACCTGGACAAGGCCCGCGCCCTGCTCAAGGAAGCCGGCGTGCCGGAAGGCACCGAATTCACCCTGTTCACGCGTAACGGCGGCGGCCCGACCAACCCCAACCCGATGCTCGGCGCCCAGCGCATGCAGGCGGATCTGGCGCAGATTGGCCTGAAGGTGAATATCAAAGTCATGGAATGGGGCGAGATGCTCAAGCGCGCTAAAAACGGCGAGCACGACATGGTATCGGCTGGCTGGGTCGGTGATAACGGCGACCCTGACAACTTCCTGACGCCAAACCTGAGTTGCGATGCAGCGAAAAACGGCGAAAACTACGCGCGCTGGTGTAACAAAGAGTTTCAAGACTTGATCGACAAAGCGCGCGCCACCGCTGAACCCGCCCAGCGCGCTGCACTCTATGAACAAGCCCAGGACGTTTTCGACAAGGACCAACCATGGCTACCCATGGCTTATCCGAAACTGTTCACCGCCATGCGCAAGAACGTAGAAGGCTTCACCCAAAGCCCTCTGGGGACTAATAACTTCGCCACCACCCAGGTGAAGTAAATAAGAAAAACGCTCGGCGCCGTCGACCCTGACGGCGCCGAACCTGCCTAACCGGCTGATTGAGGTACACACCAAGATGTTTAGTTTTATTGCCCGCCGACTGGGGTTATTGATCCCCACGTTCTTCGGCATCACGTTGCTGACCTTTGCGTTGATTCGCATGATTCCAGGCGACCCCGTAGAAGTCATGATGGGCGAGCGGCGGGTTGACCCCGAAATGCATGCCCAGGCAATGGAGCGCCTTGGCCTTAACAAGCCGTTGTATGCGCAATACCTGGATTACGTCGGCAAGCTCGCCCAGGGCGACCTTGGCGAATCGCTGCGTACCCGCACCAGCGTGTGGACCGAGTTCACCGCACTCTTTCCGGCGACCCTGGAACTGTCCATCGCCGCCCTGTTGTTCGCCGGTATCCTGGGCCTGTTGGCCGGGGTGATCGCGGCCTTGAAACGAGGATCCCTGTTCGACCATGGGGTGATGGGCATCTCCCTGGCGGGATATTCGATGCCGATCTTCTGGTGGGGCCTGATCCTGATCATGTTCTTCTCGGTAAGCCTGGGCTGGACCCCGGTTTCCGGGCGTATCGACCTGCTCTACGACATCGAGCCGCGCACCGGCTTCATGCTCATCGACACCCTGCTGGCCGACGAGCCGGACGCGTTCTGGGACGCACTGCACCACCTGATCCTGCCGGCCATCGTGCTGGGCACCATCCCGCTGGCGGTGATTGCGCGGATGACCCGTTCGTCGATGCTCGAAGTGCTGCGCGAAGACTACATCCGTACCGCCAAGGCCAAGGGCCTGTCGCCGGCGCGCGTGGTGTTCGTACACGGTCTGCGCAACGCGCTGATCCCGGTATTGACCGTGGTCGGCCTGCAAGTCGGCACGTTGCTGGCCGGTGCGGTACTGACCGAAACCATCTTCTCGTGGCCCGGCATCGGCAAATGGCTGATCGAAGCCATTGGCGCGCGGGACTACCCGGTGGTGCAAAACGGCATTCTGTTGATCGCCTGCCTGGTGATCCTGGTGAACTTCGTGGTGGATATCCTCTACGGCTTCGCCAACCCACGCATCCGTCACCAGCGCTGAGATCATGACCATGACTACCTCTACTCCAGTGTCAGCAGTCGATCAGAGCCTGCTGTACCCGTCTCCGTACAAAGAATTCTGGCAAGCCTTCTCCAAGAACAAAGGCGCGGTTGCCGGCCTGCTGTTCATGTTGCTGATCGTGTTCTGCGCGATCTTCGCCCCTTGGGTTGCACCGCATAACCCGAGCGAGCAATACCGCGACTTCCTGCTCACTCCGCCGTCATGGCTGGAAGGCGGGCAGATCCAGTTCCTGCTGGGCACCGATGAACTCGGCCGGGATTTGCTCTCGCGCCTGATTCAGGGTTCGCGCCTGTCGCTGTTGATCGGCTTGTCCTCCGTGGTGATGTCGCTGATTCCGGGCATCCTGCTCGGCCTGTTCGCCGGGTTCTTCCCGCGCCTGCTGGGCCCGACCATCATGCGCTTGATGGATATCATGCTGGCCCTGCCGTCGCTGCTGCTGGCCGTGGCGATTGTCGCCATCCTCGGCCCTGGCCTGATCAACACCGTGATCGCCATCGCCATTGTGTCGCTGCCGTCCTACGTGCGTCTGACCCGCGCCGCGGTGATGGGCGAACTGAACCGCGACTACGTGACCGCCGCGCGCCTGGCCGGTGCCGGCCTGCCCCGCCTGATGTTCATCACCGTGCTGCCCAACTGCATGGCGCCGCTGATCGTGCAGGCCACGTTGAGTTTCTCGTCGGCGATCCTCGATGCCGCCGCCCTGGGCTTCCTCGGCCTTGGCGTACAACCGCCAACGCCGGAGTGGGGCACCATGCTGGCATCAGCCCGCGACTACATCGAACGCGCCTGGTGGGTCGTGAGCTTGCCGGGCTTGACCATTTTGCTCAGCGTGCTGGCAATCAACTTGATGGGTGACGGCCTGCGCGACGCGCTGGACCCGAAACTCAAGAACGCCGCCTGAGGAGATTCCCATGTCACTGTTAGAAATCAAGAATCTCAACGTTCGCTTCGGCGACGAGACCGCCGTGCCAGTGGTCGATGGCCTCGACATTACCGTCGACAAAGGCGAAGTCCTGGCAATCGTTGGCGAGTCGGGCTCGGGTAAATCCGTGACCATGATGGCGCTGATGGGCCTGATCGAGCACCCCGGCATCGTCACCGCCGATGCCCTGAACTTCGACGGCAAGGACATGCTCAAGCTGAGCAACCGCCAGCGCCGCCAGATCGTCGGCAAAGACCTGGCGATGGTGTTCCAGGACCCGATGACCGCGCTGAACCCCAGCTACACCGTGGGTTTCCAGATTGAAGAAGTGCTGCGCCTGCACCTGAAAATGTCCGGCAAGCAAGCGCGCAAGCGCGCCATCGAACTGTTGGAAAAAGTGGAAATCCCTGGCGCTTCCAGCCGTATGGATGCCTACCCGCACCAACTATCCGGCGGTATGAGCCAGCGCGTGGCAATCGCCATGGCGATTGCCGGCGAGCCGAAACTGCTGATCGCCGACGAACCGACCACCGCGTTGGACGTCACGATTCAAGCGCAGATCATGGACCTGCTGCTGGCCCTGCAAAAAGAGCAGAACATGGGCCTGGTGCTGATCACTCACGACCTCGCGGTGGTGGCTGAAACCGCCCAGCGCGTGTGCGTGATGTATGCCGGCCAGGCCGTTGAAGTCGGCCAGGTCCCGCAACTGTTCGACATTCCAGCGCACCCTTACAGCGAAGCGCTGCTCAAGGCGATCCCCGAGCACAGCCTGGGCGCCACACGCCTGGCCACGCTGCCGGGTATCGTGCCCGGCCGTTACGACCGCCCGCAAGGTTGCCTGCTGTCGCCGCGCTGCCCGTATGTGCGTGAGAACTGCCGTACCGAGCGCCCTGCGCTTGACCCGAAAACCAACAGCCTTGCGCGCTGCTTCTACCCCTTGAACCAGGAGGTGGCGTAATGGCCGTCGTTCTTACCGCCCGCGACCTGACCCGTCACTACGAAGTGTCCCGTGGCCTGTTCAAGGGCCACGCTACGGTGCGTGCCCTCAATGGTGTGTCTTTCGAACTGGAAGCCGGCAAGACCCTTGCCGTCGTGGGCGAGTCGGGTTGCGGCAAGTCCACCCTGGCCCGCGCCCTCACGCTGATCGAAGAGCCGTCATCCGGCTCGCTTAAAATCGCCGGCCAGGAAGTGGCCGGTGCCGACAAGGCCCAGCGCAAGCAATTGCGCAAAGACGTGCAGATGGTGTTCCAGAGCCCGTACGCCTCGTTGAACCCACGGCAGAAAGTCGGTGATCAGCTCGGCGAGCCGTTGCTGATCAACACCAACCTGTCCGCCGCCGAACGCCGCGAAAAAGTGCAGGCGATGATGAAGCAAGTGGGCCTGCGCCCTGAGCATTATCAGCGTTACCCGCACATGTTCTCCGGTGGCCAGCGCCAGCGTATCGCCCTGGCCCGGGCGATGATGCTGCAACCCAAAGTGCTAGTGGCGGATGAACCGACCTCGGCATTGGACGTGTCGATCCAGGCCCAGGTACTCAACCTGTTCATGGACCTGCAGCAGGAATTCAACACGGCCTACGTGTTCATCTCCCACAACCTCGCTGTGGTGCAGCACGTTGCCGATGACGTGATGGTGATGTACCTCGGCCGCCCGGTGGAAGTGGGCCCCAAGGAAGACATCTACGCCCGCCCCCTGCACCCGTACACCCAGGCGCTGCTGTCGGCCACGCCGACCATCCACCCAGACCCGAACAAACCCAAGATCAAGATCGTCGGCGAGCTGCCCAACCCACTGAACCCGCCGTCGGGTTGCGCGTTCCACAAGCGTTGCCCGTACGCGACGGCACGCTGCAGCACCGAGGAGCCGCTGTTGCGGCCGTTGGATAATCGCCAGGTGGCTTGCCACTATGCGGAGCAATTCGTCGCCTGACGATCGTTCCCACGCTCCGCGTGGGGAATGCCGCCTAGGACGCTCCGCGTCCCGCCGTTGAGGTGACGCGGAGCGTCAGGGATGCATTCCCACGCGGAGCGTGGGAACGATCAAAGTCTGAGTTCTACGGCCCTTCCCGCCAGGTTGCGCATCAGCCGAGCGGGAGGGGCTTCTTTTTGCTCACGATCTAAGTCTGGCTGTCGCCTTCATCGTCCGAATCGTCGCTGTCCGGCTCGTGGGTTGTGGCGTCATCGTCATCTTCGCTGCCGCCCTGGCCCTGATCGCCAGGCTCAGCTTCAGACTTGGCCAACTGCAAGTCCATGCTCTGGACGCCCTGCGCGACCGTTGCGCCCTGCACCGGGTTATGCGCCCAGGCTGTCGACATCCCCAAGGACAACAGCACCAGCACCTTGATCAACAACACCCCGCGTTGAAAAATACTCATGGTCGATCTCCGTCCAGTCAGTAGCGAAATCCCGCACGACAGCGCTTACCGTCGCCAGGATAAAAGCTAGCCCCAATGCCCGGTTCGTGCCAGGTATCAGGTTTCGCCGTCGTCGAAGGTGACACTGTCTTCCCCTTCGTTGATGGGGTTTTCCGGGTCTTTGACGTCTGTGGGCTGGGGCTGCGGTTTCCAACTGCCCGAGTTGACCTCGTTCTGCTTTTTCTTGGTGACCGGGCCGGTGTCTTTCCACTGGGGCGCCCCGGCGTCGGCCGATGCCGGAAGGCTCGTCAGACCCAGGGCGGCCAGCAATACCAGGGTGATGGCGCTTTGAGCATTTCGCACGGTCGTCTCCTTTGCAGTCGGTGGGTAAACGCTAGACCCGAAGCAGGATTCCCGCCAATTCGTGGCGTTATGAAGATCAAATGCGGGAGGGGGCAAGCCCTCAATACTGTAGGAGCGAGCTTGCTCGCGAAGAACTCAGGGCCCCCGCGTTTATCCAGAATGAACGCGTTGCCTGGACGTTTTTCGCGAGCAAGCTCGCTCCTACAGTGTGCCCCCTCCCACATTTTGGCTTTGCAGCAGGCATAAAAAAGGGCGAAGCCATCACAGCTTCGCCCTGCTCTTTACCGCTCAGCCCTTAATGATGCTCGCGAATCGCACGGAATTTCACATCCGGCCAGCGCTCTTCCATCAGCGCCAGGTTGACCCGGGTCGGGGCCAGGTAAGTCAGGTGACCGCCGCCGTCGATGGCGAGGTTTTCCACCGCTTTGTTGGAAAACTCCTCCAGCTTCTTCTTGTCGCTGCAATCGATCCAACGCGCGGAGTACACGGTGATCGGCTCGTAGGAGCATTCGACCTTGTATTCCTCTTTCAAGCGGCTGGCGACCACGTCGAACTGCAGCACACCCACGGCGCCGAGGATGATGTCGTTGCTGCGCTCGAAAAAAACGTCCATATAATATCTTTCAAAAAGCCTCCGACAGTTAAACTTATTACACCAAACTAGCTTTAAAATAGCACCACCCTTTTACAAATACCGACACCTTCAAAGTATAGCGTCACAAGTTAAAAAAGCCCAACTAACACAACAGAAAAATGCACGTTACGCGACATAATTAAACAACCTCAAACACCAAAGCGCAAAGTCACAGACGCCCTCCTCTCATCTGTATCTTGGCAAACCTAGTACAAGCCTGTAACATAACTGCCCTACATTCAGAAAATGCCGGACAGGAGTCATCCGTGGCACACATCCAAAACATTACAGAATTCAAGAAGGCGTTTTCATGCGGAAGTGATCTAGTCGAAAGTTATTGCCGGCTAATCGCTATTGAATTAAGACTTTCCGACATAAAACCCTTAAAATCTCATGACATAATAAACAAATTACAAAATTTGTCCAAGAGCGCTGCTGGAGGACCACACTCAGGCGCTCTGAGCTCAAGAATTTCAGAGCTGACTACTGCCTTTAATAACATATATGTCGAGTCAATAAAAGGAACTGGCACACTTTCGCTAGCGTCATACCCAAATGTTAGATATATTCGCTTCATTAACGACTGGCCTTCCCACATCACCGACCACTCCAAAGTGTCTGACTTGAACAATGTTGTAAAAAGCACATTACAAACACTTAAAGCATTAGGGAAAGCCATATGAAAACCCTATCAGAACTTTTCAAAAAAATCCGCGATACTTATCCAAGTGCTAACATTAGCTTTAACTATCCAACAATCTACATAATAGTTTCGCATGAAGATTTCGATAACATAGAGGAAAACCGGCGCCATCTATTATTTATGGAAAAATGCGCCATTTCCGAAATCGAACTACTGAGAATTATACATAGCAGCGCCTCGCAAATACTTTTACTTACAAGCGAAGAGTTAGAAAGCGACTATAGCTTTCTACTAAATAACAGGCTAAACAATCACTGGCTTTCACAGCATAACAGCTGCTTCAAAGACAATATAAAGCATGAGAATACTAAAAACACTAACACGATACATTTTTACGGACAAAAAGGCGGACAAGCACGCTCATCTGTTGTAGGCGCTCTTGCGAGGGATCTCGCTGATAACGGACATAAAGTTTTGGTCATAGATGCCGACATTGAAGCGCCAACCTTACATACAATTTTCGGCATAGAACAAATCGAAATTGAAAATTCTTTAATGGGGTATGCAGGATGGGCAGAAGAACCAAGTTATACTTCTAACCCTACAATACCGGGTGTTTATTTTATTGGATGCCGTCCTACCAATGAAGATTGGGAGATGGATTATGAAGCTTTTTCCTTACGCTGTAGCTTAGATCCAAAATCACTTGCTGATATTTTTACAAAAATCTTTCAGATTGATAATGTACAAAATGGTGAGTTTGACACAATTTTAGTTGACCACCGCACAGGGGCTACTACTTCTGTCATTCCAATCATTAGTACCATTCCCGGTCCTTGCGTAATTTTCAGTCGTCCCGACAATCAAACGAACTGGATGCAAGGGATCAGAACGCTACTCTCTTTTAACCCAAAAAACCCTGGCGCGTATGTATCCTTCTCATTAGACAACCTAAAAAAGAAAGGCAATACAACTGAGGCCGAGGCAGAGTTTAAGGAGAAGCTGCTTGAAATATTGTCAGAAGCTTTAGTCATTGATGCGGAAGACCCTGAACCACTTCCTACTGATGAATTAGAACGCTATTATATTCCTTGGATTTATGACCGCGCCTTTTTTAACAGTTCGCTTCCAAAAATATCTCAACTTCAAACTGAAAATATATACGCTATTAGCCAACTGAAAGAGATTCTTGGAATAAACAAACCTACGGCCAAAATACCAGCGCCGGACATTGCTGTTCAAAGTAAGACATCCTCCTCAGGCATCATAGATGAAACCTGGTTTGTGGAGTCTGATATGACAAGGTCGATTCTTCAGCAGGATTCGAATCTTAACTATATATTTGGGCGAAAAGGCACAGGTAAAAGTCGGCTTTTCAAAGAGTCTGTGGAACGCGGAATTGGCCTTCCTTTATTGTCGCCGAGCGAATACGGCGAAATAGACGCTAACATACCAAATAGCTCAGACACTTATATAAAGGCAATCCTCAGCAACACAAATGAAGATTACGAGGTTTTTTGGTGGGCATTAATTGCTGCTCGACTAGAAGCCGAGCGATCTAATTCACAATATAAAACTATACTCCAAGGATACGCCAGGCTTGAATTCCAAGAGTTATCACAGATTGCTTCGCCTTTACAGGTAGTAGACAAGCTTAGAAATCGGAAAATAAATCTATTAGTAGACGGCTTGGAAACGGCCGTACCATCAACAAAGCTGAAGAGATTTGTTGAAGGCATCCTATTATGTATGAATACGGTACAAAACAGCAGTGATTTCCGCCAGCGATTGAGCATTAGACTCTTTATACGTGTTGACTTAGCAATTGGAAGTCAAAATATTGAGCAGCAAACCTCAGGCAGAAAAATTGATTTGTACTGGGACGAGCAAGCCCAAATGAATTATGCACTAGCATGCATAGCATCCAACTCTTGGGTTCAGAAAAAATTCCCTGACACAATAAAAAAAATCGAACAACACAAACAAGAGATTTGCTTAGGCAAATTATTAACAGAAGACTGCGAAACATTCCTACTTCAAATATTTCCTGACAATCTGCGCCGAAGCAACATCAAAACAATCACCTTTATAAAAACATATTTCCGCGATGCTTCTTCGCAGGATAATGAACATCTGGCAACATTCTACCCAAGGCTATTTTTAAACTTTATCACATCGCTTTTTTCTCACCTTGAAAAACTAACGAACCCTATTGATGAGAATGGGAAAATAGTGCAGTCATCTATTTTTGAGTCATATGATACGGCCGCAACAAATTTTATAAACGATGCCAAGCAAGAACTAGCTCATGCAATCACGTTAGACCCTGAGCTTTCTGAAAACCTTAGACAGGTCAATCTTCTACTAGATGCACTGAAAGGTAAGGCGACACCATTCACACTTGACTCGTTGGCACAAAAGATCTGCAGTGATATTGGGTCATCCATAACCGAAGAAGCCATTAAAAGTGCACTTCGAACAATGAAAGACATGGGTTTTTTCGAACAAACACCAAAAGACGTTTCAAAATGGCGGGCTGGTCGAGTTTATAAGTCCGCATTAAAAATGAAATTTGTTCGGGGCATTAAGGCAAAAGAAAGTTAAATAAAAGGGCGAAGCCATCACAGCTTCGCCCTGCTCTTTACCGCTCAGCCCTTAATGGTGCTCACGCGTCGCCCTGAACTTCACATCCGGCCAGCGCTCTTCCATCAGCGCCAGGTTGACCCGGGTCGGGGCCAGGTAGGTCAGGTGACCACCGCCGTCGATCGCCAGGTTTTCCACCGCTTTGTTGGAAAACTCTTCCAACTTCTTCTTATCGCTGCAATCGATCCAGCGCGCGGAGTACACGGTGATCGGCTCATAGGAGCACTCGACCTTGTATTCCTCTTTCAGGCGGCTGGCGACCACGTCGAACTGCAGCACACCCACGGCGCCGAGGATGATGTCGTTGCTGCGCTCGGGGAAGAACACCTGGGTCGCGCCTTCTTCGGCGAGTTGCTGCAAACCTTGGCGCAGTTGCTTGGATTTCAGCGGATCGCGCAGGCGTACGCGGCGGAACAGTTCCGGGGCGAAGTGCGGGATGCCGGTGAAGCCCAGTGCTTCGCCCTCAGTGAAGGTGTCGCCGATCTGGATGGTGCCGTGGTTGTGCAGGCCGATGATGTCGCCGGCGTAGGCTTCTTCGAGCTGTTCACGCTCGGAGGAGAAGAACGTCAGGGCATCGCCGATGCGCACGTCCTTGCCGGTGCGCACGTGGCGCATCTTCATGCCTTTTTCGTAGCGGCCGGAGCAGATACGCATGAAGGCGATGCGGTCGCGGTGCTTGGGGTCCATGTTCGCCTGGATCTTGAACACGAAGCCGGTGAATTTCTCTTCGACCGGTTCCACGGTGCGCTCGTTGGCGACACGGGCAAGGGGCTTTGGCGCCCAGTTCACGACGGCGTCGAGTACGTGGTCGACGCCGAAGTTGCCCAAGGCCGTCCCGAAGAACACCGGGGTCAGTTGACCATCGAGGAACTCCTGCTGGTTGAACTCATGGCACGCGCCCTGTACCAGTTCGAGCTGGTCGACAAAGCGGTCGTACTCGTCGCCCAGGTGGGCGCGGGCTTCGTCGGAGTCGAGCTTTTCGATGATTTTCACATCGGTGCGCTCATGACCATGGCCGGCGGTGTAGACAATGATGTAGTCGTCGGCCAGGTGGTACACGCCCTTGAAGTCGCGGTAGCAACCGATCGGCCAGGTGATCGGCGCGGCCTTGATCTTCAGGACGGCTTCGATTTCATCCAGCAGCTCGATGGGGTCACGGATATCGCGGTCGAGTTTGTTGATGAAGCTGACAATCGGCGTGTCGCGCAAACGGCACACATCCATCAACGCGATGGTGCGTGGCTCGACGCCTTTACCGCCGTCGAGGACCATAAGCGCCGAGTCCACCGCAGTGAGGGTGCGGTAGGTGTCTTCGGAGAAGTCTTCGTGGCCCGGGGTGTCGAGCAGGTTGACCATGTGGTCGCGATACGGGAACTGCATGACCGACGTGGTAATGGAAATACCCCGTTGCTTCTCCATCTCCATCCAGTCGGATGTCGCATGGCGGTCGGATTTGCGGGATTTCACCGTGCCGGCCACCGCGATTGCCTTGCCCATCAGCAGGAGCTTTTCGGTGATGGTGGTTTTACCGGCATCGGGGTGGGAAATAATAGCGAAAGTGCGGCGTTTCGCGACTTCGGCGGCCTGGTGGGTCATGGGAAATCGCCTGGCAGGTGAGTCAAAAAAGGGCGGCGAGTATAGCGCAAACCCAGGGTTACAGACCACCGTTGAGCCCATTGGGGGTGGCTAAATGCTCCCAAGTGTGGAACCTTTTAAAAGGTAGAGACGTCCACTCCCCTGCTATCGCACTCGGAACAGGGGCTGAAAAATCAGCAAGTTAGCCTGACGAGGCTGCGCTCATGGCTCGATCGCATACTGCGTTGCCAGTATCGGCGAGCTGCTTTTCGCGAACTCATTCAGAGGCAGCCAGCCATGGCATTGCCACCGGAGAATGTGTTCGCCGACAAAAGAAAAAAAGGAGTCCGCCTGTGGCTATTCGCTATGGCAAAGGGCTGATAGGAGGCGCGGTTGTCGTCGCGCTCCTGGCCCTGCTGGTCCACTGGATCGGCATCAACACGATCGAACTGTACCGCGACGATTTGTTGTTTTACCTGCAAGCTCATCTGATTCTGGTTTTAGTTTCCATGCTGGCCGCCCTGATTGTGGGCCTCCCCGCCGGCATCCTGCTCAGCCGACCGAACATGGTCGGGCGTGCAGAGCGCTTCATGCAGATCTTCAACATCGGTAACACCGTCCCTCCCCTGGCCGTACTGGCCATCGCCCTCGGCGTCCTCGGCATCGGCAGCGGCCCGGCGATCTTCGCGCTGTTCCTCGCCTCCCTCCTGCCCATCGTGCGCAACACGTACGAAGGCCTCAAAAACGTTCAAGGCTCGCTGAAAGAAGCCGCCACCGGCATCGGCATGACGCCACGCCAGGTGCTGTTTCGCGTGGAGTTGCCCAACGCCGTGCCGATCATCATCGGTGGCGTGCGTGTGGCCCTGGCGATCAACGTCGGCACCGCACCGCTGGCGTTCCTGATCGGCGCCAACAGCCTGGGCAGTCTGATCTTCCCCGGCATCGCCCTGAACAACCAGCCGCAACTGCTGCTCGGTGCCGCATGCACCGCACTGCTGGCATTGCTGCTCGACGGCCTGGTGACCATGGCCAGCCGCCTCTGGCTGGAACGCGGGTTGCGTCCGTCTTAAGGCTTGGCAAAGGAAATCACATGAAAAAACTGACCTTGATATTGAGCTGCGCCCTGCTGTTTGCAGGTTTTGCGCAAGCCGCTGAAAAACCGGTAATCCGCATCGGCGCACGGGTGTTCACCGAACAGACCCTGCTCGCCGAAATCACCTCCCAGTATCTGCGCACCAAGGGCTACGACGCCCGCGTGACCGGTGGCCTGGGCAGTAACCTGGCGCGCAGCGCCCAGGAAAGCGGGCAACTGGACCTGATCTGGGAATACACCGGCGTGTCGCTGGTGGCGTACAACCACATCGACGAGAAACTCGACAGCGCACAGTCCTACGCTCGCGTGAAGGAACTCGACGCGAAAAAAGGCCTGGTCTGGCTCTCACCGTCGCGCTTCAGCAACACCTACGCCCTGGCGTTGCCGGAGAAAGTCGCCAAGGAACATCCCGAGATCAACAGCATCAGTGACCTCACCCACGCCATGGCCGCAGACACCCAGGAACACCGCCTGGTCGCCCTGGACACCGAGTTCGCCAACCGCTCCGACGGCCTGGCCGGCATGGTCAAGCTGTACGACATGAACCTCACGCGCAAAAACACCCGGCAGATGGACGCAGGCCTGGTCTACACCGCGCTGCGCAACGGCCAGGTGTTTGCCGGCCTGGTCTACACCACCGACGGTCGCCTGAATGCCTTCAAACTCAAGCTGCTCGAAGACGACAAGCACTACTTCCCGGACTACACCGCCGCCCCGGTGATCCGCCAGGAATACCTCGACCAGCACCCGCAACTGGCGGCCGAGCTCAAGCCACTGGCCGCGCTGTTCGACGACGCAACCATGCGCCAGCTGAATGCGCGGGTCGACGTCGACCATGAAAGCCCGTCCGCTGTTGCCGCAGATTTCCTGCGCCAGCATCCGATCAATCAATAAGAGGAAAAGACATGGAATTTCTCAACGCCTTTTCCCACCTTGATTGGGCCCAAGTCCTGCAACTGACCTGGCAGCACATCACCCTGGTCGGCGTCGCGGTTGTCCTCGCGATCTTGATCGGCGTGCCCCTGGGCATCCTGATGACGCGGTTCCCGACCCTGGCCGGCCCGCTGCAGGCCAGCGCCACGGTGCTGCTGACCGTACCGTCCATCGCGCTGTTCGGCCTGCTGCTGCCGTTCTACTCCAAGTTCGGCCAGGGCCTGGGGCCGATGCCGGCGATCACCGCCGTGTTTCTCTACTCCCTGTTGCCAATCATGCGTAACACCTACCTGGCGCTCACCGGTGTCGAACCGGGCATTCGCGAGGCCGCCAAAGGCATCGGCATGACCTTCGCCCAGCGCCTGCGCATGGTCGAGCTGCCGATTGCCGTGCCGGTGATCCTCGCCGGTGTGCGCACCGCCGTGGTGATGAACATCGGCGTGATGACCATCGCCGCCACCATCGGTGCCGGCGGCCTGGGTGTACTGATTCTGGCTTCCATCAGCCGCAGCGACATGTCGATGCTGATCGTCGGCGCCGTACTGGTCAGTCTCCTGGCCATCTTTGCCGACCTGCTCTTGCAATGGCTGCAACGCTCGCTGACTCCAAAAGGATTGCTCAAATGATCGAACTTCAAAACCTGTCCAAGACTTTTCAAAGCAACGGCAAGACTGTCACCGCCGTCAACGATGTCAGCCTGACCGTCAACGAAGGCGAGATTTGTGTGTTCCTCGGCCCGTCGGGCTGCGGCAAGAGCACCACGCTGAAAATGATCAACCGCCTGATCAAGCCCACCTCGGGCAAGATCCTGATCAATGGCGAAGACACCACCGACCTCGATGAAGTGACCCTGCGTCGCAATATCGGCTACGTGATCCAGCAGATCGGCCTGTTCCCGAACATGACCATCGAAGAAAACATCGTCGTGGTGCCCAAGCTGCTCGGCTGGGACAAACAGAAATGCCACGACCGCGCCCGCGAGCTGATGAGCATGATCAAGCTGGAACCCAAGCAGTATCTGCATCGCTATCCGCGTGAACTGTCGGGCGGGCAGCAACAGCGCATCGGCGTTATCCGCGCCCTGGCGGCGGATGCCCCGTTGCTGCTGATGGATGAACCGTTCGGCGCGGTCGACCCGATCAACCGCGAGATGATCCAGAACGAGTTCTTCGAGATGCAGCGTGCGCTGAACAAGACCGTGATCATGGTCAGCCACGACATCGACGAGGCCATCAAGCTGGGCGACAAGATTGCGATCTTCCGCGCCGGCAAGCTGCTGCAGATCGACCATCCCGATACCTTGCTGGCGCACCCGGCGGACGAGTTCGTGAGCAATTTCGTCGGCCAGGACAGCACCCTCAAGCGCCTGCTGCTGGTGAAGGCCGAGGATGCCGCGGACAACGCGCCGTCGGTGAGCCCGGAAACGCCGGTGGCCGATGCACTGGAGCTGATGGACGAGCACGACCGGCGCTATGTGGTGGTCACCTGCGCCGAGAATAAGGCGCTGGGCTATGTACGCCGTCGCGACTTGCACCGTCAGACCGGTACCTGCGGCCAGTACCTGCGCGAATTCAACGCCACCGCCGCGTATGACGAGCACTTGCGCATCCTGCTGTCGCGGATGTACGAGTTCAACCGTTCGTGGTTACCGGTGATGGATGCCGAGCGGGTGTTTTTGGGTGAAGTGACGCAGGAGTCGATTGCCGAGTACCTGAGTTCCGGTAAGTCGCGTGGGGGCAAGACCAGTATCGTTTCGCCTGCAGAGACCGCACTGGCCTGACACAACGCGGTAAAAAATGTGGGAGGGGGCTTGCTCCCGATGAGGGTGGGTCAGTTGATAAATGTGTAACTGACACACCGCCATCGGGAGCAAGCCCCCTCCCACATTTGGCTCTGCAGGGTGTCAGGGAAATGCACTCAATTCGCCCATCCGGGGAACATCAATCCGTCACACCGGTCGGTTACATAGTAGCTGCACGGGGTCGCGCGACGAACGCGTGCAAAAACGCGACATTTTTAGTTGATCCCACGCCCATCAAGCCCTAAAGTTCGCGCCGAACGTCCATGCTGGAAACGATCCATCCGGCTCAAGTACTGACGACGAGACAGCAAGGCCAAGGGAAGCGTATCCCATGGCCTTTTTGCTTTCGGCGACATGCCTTGGGAAGTAGGCGAACCAAAGTGGGGATACGGAGGACGTTCAGTTGCACCCATTGATTACTACAGTTTGCCCTTAGGAGTTCCCAGCATGTCGATCAACGTCGAAGACTATTTCGCGCGCGCCACGTTTGACAAAATGAAGGCGTTCGCCGACAAGCAAGAAACCCCGTTCGTGGTGATCGACACCGCGATGATCAGCCAGGCCTACGATGACCTGCGCGCCGGTTTCGAATTCGCCAAGGTGTACTACGCGGTCAAGGCCAACCCGGCTGTCGAGATCATCGACCTGTTGAAAGACAAGGGTTCGAGCTTCGATATCGCGTCGATCTACGAGCTGGACAAGGTCATGGACCGCGGCGTCAGCGCCGACCGTATCAGCTACGGCAACACCATCAAGAAGTCCAAGGACATCCGCTACTTCTATGAGAAAGGCGTGCGCCTGTTCTCCACCGACTCCGAAGCCGACCTGCGCAACATCGCCAAGGCCGCGCCGGGCTCGAAAGTCTATGTGCGTATCCTCACCGAAGGCTCAACCACGGCTGACTGGCCGTTGTCGCGCAAGTTCGGCTGCCAGACCGACATGGCCATGGACCTGCTGATCCTCGCCCGCGACCTGGGCCTGGTGCCTTACGGCATCTCGTTCCACGTCGGCTCGCAGCAGCGCGACATCAGCGTATGGGATGCGGCGATCGCCAAGGTCAAAGTGATCTTCGAACGCTTGAAGGAAGAAGACGGCATTCATCTGAAGCTGATCAACATGGGCGGCGGCTTCCCGGCCAACTACATCACCCGCACCAACAGCCTGGAAACCTACGCCGAGGAAATCATCCGTTTCCTCAAGGAAGACTTCGGTGATGAGCTGCCGGAAATCATCCTCGAGCCCGGCCGCTCGTTGATCGCCAACGCCGGCATCCTGGTCAGCGAAGTGGTGCTGGTGGCGCGTAAATCGCGCACCGCCGTCGAGCGTTGGGTGTACACGGACGTGGGCAAATTCTCCGGCCTGATCGAAACCATGGACGAAGCCATCAAGTTCCCGATCTGGACCGAGAAGAAAGGCGAGATGGAAGAAGTGGTCATCGCCGGCCCGACCTGCGACAGCGCCGACATCATGTACGAAAACTACAAGTACGGCCTGCCGCTGAATCTGGCCATTGGTGACCGCATGTACTGGCTGTCGACCGGTGCCTATACCACCAGCTACAGCGCGGTTGAGTTCAATGGGTTTCCGCCGTTGAAGTCGTTTTACGTGTAAGCACGCTGCGTATAAAACCCATGACGTGTCATGGGTTTTTTTATGGCTGTCAGGTGGAATGTCGCGCATTGCGTCAGGCAGATAGCTCACGCAGCGCTGCCGTCGCCAGAAAACCTGACCGCGACGCATACCGATGATCCTTCAGCACCCGCTTTTTGTGCCCCGGTCTGGCTCAGATGAGCTAAGAGAGATTGGCAGCGCGTTGTCGAAAGGCTTCAGCCATCGCGCGAATCTGTGGATGGTTGGCCGCTGCCAGCGTCTGGTGTGCTATCCGTAAGAACTTGAGATTCCCGCCTGCCAGCGCCTTGTGCAACCACTCCAGTGCCGCTTCGATTTGGCCACCGTCTGCCAACACTGCCGCATAACTGAACTGCCCACGAAAATCCCCGGCTTCGGCTGAACGCCGGTACCACTCAACGGCCGCTTCAAAATCCCTCGGGCAATACTGCCCGTCTTCCAGATAACGCCCCACCAGGTTCATCGACTTGGCATGGCCCTGCTCTGCCGCCTGGCGATAAAGCGCCAGTGCCTTAACAGAGTCCTCAGCGACTCCACGACCGGTCGCCAACAGATTCGCGTAGTTGTACTGGCCCCAGTCCAAACCCGCCTCTGCCGCCAATCGATACTCCCGCGCAGCCGCCGCTTCGTCTACCGCACAGCCCCAACCATGCTCCAGACACCGCCCAATCATATTGCGCGCCATCAAATGCCCGCCCTCGGCGGCAATCCGGAACCAGCGCAACGCCAGTGCTTCATCCCGTGCGATGCCGCGTCCTTCCAGCAGGATCTGCCCGAGCAAGGCCTGGGCATCGACCACGCCTTCCCTGGCCGCGATCAGGATCGCCTGGGCCGCACGCACCGGGGAATCATCGAGCATCGATTGCAGCTGCTCGACGTTGAGCACTTCCTGGCGACGCAATAAAAAGCCCATCTCAGACCTCGACCCAGCGACGCAGCAGGTTGTGATAGGTGCCGGTGAGCTGGATCAGCGCCGGGTGATCGGGCACGTCGCGGCTCAGTTGCTGGATGGCGCCGTCCATTTCGAACAGCAGGGTACGCTGGCTGTCTTCGCGCACCAGGCTCTGGGTCCAGAAAAACGAGGCGTAGCGCGCGCCGCGTGTCACCGCGTTGACCTTGTGCAGGCTGGAGCCGGGGTACAGCACCATATCGCCGGCGGGAAGCTTGACGCGCTGCAGGCCGAAGGTGTCCTGGATTTCCAGTTCGCCGCCGTCGTATTCGTCGGGGTCGCTGAAAAACAGCGTGGACGACAGGTCAGTGCGCACGCGCTCGTGGCTGCCTTTGGGTTGGCGCACGGCGTTGTCGATATGGAAGTCGAAACTGCCACCGGCGGTGTAACAGTTGAGCAACGGCGGAAACACCTTGTGCGGTAACGCCGCTGACATAAACAAGGGGTTGCTCCACAAGCGCTCCAGCATCGCCGCGCCGATTTCCTTGGCCAACGGGTGGCCTTCGGGCAATTGCAGGTTGTGCTTGGCCTTGGCCGATTGATGGCCGGCGGTGGCTTTACCGTCGGCCCATTCGGCCGCTTCCAGGGCTTGGCGAATGCGCTGCACTTCCTCGCGCGAGAACAGGCCGGGAATATGCAGCAACATGGGGCAATACCTGCGATCAGAGGGGTGCCAATGGTATTGATTCTTATCCTCTGTGTAAAACATCAAGACGAACGAGACTGTAAAAACCGTAAGCAAAAAGTGTAAAGAATGTAAATTCGATGCGAATAGCAATGTATCGCAATTGATAGAAAGTCTTGTTAGCCCTATATTCCGCGACCTCACATCCTTGGGGAAAGGACACGTCATGTCGCGCATCACACCAACAACCACCGCCAGTTCACCACGCATGCTGGCTTCGGCCATCGGCGTAGCCCTCAGCGCCAGCTCAGCCGCCCACTTGGCGCAGGCGGCGGAGAACACCGAACAACAAGGCGAGCGCAACCCTATCTCCCTCGGCGCCACCAACATTACCGGTCAGGAGCAGGTCACTCCTTCCTATCAGGTAGAAAAAGCCGCTTCGCAGAAATACACCGCACCGCTGGTAGACACACCACGCTCGGTCACCGTGGTCCCGCAGCAAGTGCTCAAAGACACTGCCGCCACCTCGCTGCAGGATGCACTGCGCACCGTACCGGGGATTACTTTCGGTGCAGGTGAAGGCGGCAACCCCCAGGGCGACCGTCCGTTCATCCGTGGTTTCGACGCCCAAGGCGACACCTACCTGGACGGCGTGCGCGATACCGGCGGCCAGAGCCGGGAGATCTTCGACATTGAATCGATCGAAGTCAGCAAGGGCCCGAACTCGTCCTTCGGCGGCCGCGGCTCAGCCGGAGGCAGCCTCAACCTGGTGAGCAAAACCCCACAAGCGCGGGACTTCACCAACGGCGGCTTTACCTACGGCTCCGACCAGACCCGCCGCTACGTGCTCGACGTGAACCGCCAGTTCCTCGACGACAGCGCGGCATTTCGCCTGAACCTGATGAGCCACGAACAAAACGTGGCCGGTCGCGACGCGATCAATTACGACCGGTGGGGTGTGGCGCCGTCGCTGACCTTTGGCCTGGGCACACCGACCCGCGTCAACCTCAGCTACTACCACATGGAAAGCGACGACCTGCCGGATTCAGGAATGCCGTATGGCTACGGCTCGTCGACCGCCACCGCCCACGGGCATGACAAACCCGACGACGGCGGCGACAGCAACAATTTCTATGGCTTGAAGAGCCGCGACTTTCGCAAGACCCGCGCCGACATCAGCACGTTCTCCATCGAGCATGACCTGAACGACAACATGACGCTGAAGAACACCCTGCGCCACGGCAGCACCGGCCAGGACTATGTGCTCACCCAGCCGGATGACAGCAAGCTCAACGTCAACAAGTTCGGCACTGTGTGGCGTCGTGCCAACAGCCGCGTCTCGACCACCACCACGACCACCAACCAGACCGACCTGTTCGGCAGCTTCCAGGCGCTGGGCTTCAAGAACACCTACTCCACCGGCCTGGAATTCACCGGTGAAGAAACCCGTGTCAGCGGCTACACCGTCAGCCCCAACGCCAACCCGGTGTGCACCGTGGCCAAGGGCAGCCTGGGCGGCCAGTGCACCTCGCTGAGCAACCCGAACCCGGACGATGCCTGGAACGGCAGCGTCGCGCGCAACTACAACGGCACCAACACCAAGGCCACCAGCCGCGCCGCCTATGTGTTCGATACCATTGAACTGGACCCGAAATGGCTGCTGAACGTGGGCCTGCGCTACGACACCTTCGACACCGAAGCCAACACCAACGCCACCACCGGGCGCAGCAAAATCAAGGATGACAGCCAGTTTTTCAACTGGCAGGCGGGCCTGGTGTGGAAGCCGCTGGACAATGGCAGTATCTACGCTTCCTACGCGACGTCGGCCACTCCGGCCGGTGGCCTGGTGGGTGAAGGCGCCGATGGCAACCCGCTGTCAGCCGGTGCCGCCATCAGCGACCTGCAGCCGGAAGAGACGGTCAACTACGAGCTGGGCACCAAGTGGGACCTGTTCCACGACCGCCTGTCCCTGACCGCTGCCGTGTTCCGTACCGAGAAGAAAAACACCCGCGTGCTGGTTGATGCGCTCACCTACGAGAACGCCGGCGAATCACGGGTCGACGGCGTCGAGTTGTCCGCCAGCGGCAAGCTGACCGAGCACTGGCAAGTGTTCGCCGGGTACACCTACCTGGACAGCGAACTGGTCAAGTCCGGCCTCAACGGGCGTAACGGCGTGGTGAGCGCCGGTTCCAATACTGGCAACCAGATGCCCAACACGCCGAAGAACTCGTTCAGTCTGTGGACCACCTACGACATCACGCCAAAGCTGACCATCGGCGGCGGCGCCTTCTATGTCGACGAGGTTTACGGCGATGCGGGCAACACGGTGTACGTGCCGTCTTACACCCGCTACGACGCCATGGCCAGCTACAAGCTGACTAAAAACGTCGACCTGCAATTGAACGTGCAGAACCTGACCGACAAAACCTACTACGACAAAGCTTACGCCTCGCACTTCGCCAACCAGGCGGCCGGTCGGACGGCGTTGCTGACCACCAGCTTCCACTTCTAAGCGCAAGCGCGCCACGACTTGAGCCCCACGCATCGGATGCGTGGGGCTTTTGCATGCTAAACAGAATATTTCTCGATAAGCCACGGCATAATGCGCGCCGTGGCATTCATAACCAGTTGAGCGAGGCGGTCCGACGTGTTGAAGAAAACCCTGTTCCAGTTGCACTGGTTCTTCGGCATCACTGCCGGGCTGGTGCTGGCCTTGATGGGGATCACCGGGGCGGCGTACTCCTTCCAGGATGAAATACTGCGGGCGCTGAACCCGCACGTCTTGCATGTCGAAAAACGCGAAGCAGGGGTGCTGCCGCCCGCCGAACTGGTGCGCAAACTGGAAGCCACCGAAGGCAACACCGTGGCGATGCTGTGGGTGGAACGCGACAGCGGCAACGCCGGGCGCGTGTCCTTCACCCCGCCGCCGGGCGAGCGCCGGGGCCCGCTACGCTACTTCGACCCGTATACCGGCGACTACCTGGGCGACGCCGTCGGCCAGGATGTATTCGGCTTTATCCTGCAGTTGCACCGCTTCCTGGCGATAGGCGACACCGGGCGCACGATCACTGGCGCCTGCACCCTGATCCTGCTGTTCTTCTGCCTCTCCGGCCTGTACCTGCGCTGGCCGCGCCAGGTAAAGAACTGGCGCGTGTGGTTGACCCTGGACTGGCGTAAAAAGGGCCGCAGTTTCAATTGGGACCTGCACTCGGTGTTCGGCACTTGGTGCCTGCTGTTTTATCTGCTGGCGGCACTGACCGGGCTGTATTGGTCGTACGACTGGTACAACCGTGGCGTGACCCAACTGCTGTCCGATGCGCCGCAGAACGAGCGCACGCTCAAGCGCGGCCCGCCGCCGGCAGGCCCTGCGCCCGTGGCCAACTACGTGACCAACTATGAGGCCATCTGGAGCAGCATCTACAGCAACGCGGGGCCTGGCTTGAGCGCCTACAACATCCGTATGCCGGCCGTCGCCGGGCAACCGGCCACCGTGTATTACCTGCTGGAAGACTCACCCCATGACCGTGCACTGAACCAGATCAACCTCGACCCGGCCACCGGCGAGGTCAAATCCCATGAGCGCTACGCCAGCAAAAGCTATAAGTCGCAGTTATTGACCAGCGTCTATGCCCTGCACACCGGCAGCTATTGGGGGCTGGCAGGACGGATCGTGCTCACCCTGAGCGCGTTGTGCATGCCGCTGTTCTTCATTACCGGCTGGTTGCTGTACCTCGACCGGCGCCGCAAAAAACGCCAGGTAAGGGACGCACGCAAGGGTCTTGACGCCCACTCCAGCGATGCCCCGGCCTGGTTGATCGGCTTTGCCAGCCAGAGCGGTTTCGCCGAACAATTGGCCTGGCAGACGGCCGGGCAATTGCAGGCGGCAGGTCTGCCGGTGAAGGTGCAGCCCTTGGGCACGCTTAGCCAGCACGACCTGAGCCAGTCGGAAAATGCCTTGTTCGTGGTCAGCACGTTCGGCGACGGCGAAGCCCCCGACAGCGCCCGTGGCTTCGAACGCAGCGTGCTCGGCCAGGACGTGTCCCTCAAGGGCTTGAACTACTCGGTACTGGCCCTGGGTGACCGGCAATATGAACACTTCTGCGGCTTTGCCCGGCGCCTGCATTTCTGGCTGACCCATCAGGGCGGCAACCCGCTGTTTGCGCCGGTGGAAGTCGACAGCGGCGATACCGAGGCCTTGCTGACCTGGCAACAGCAGCTCGGCCAGCTCACCGGCCACACGCCGGCAGCGGCCTGGCAGACCGCCCAGTTCGAACACTGGACCCTGCGCCAACGCACCCTGCTCAACCCTGGCAGCGTCGGCGCGCCCGTGTACCTGCTGGGCCTCACACCGCCCTCGCCCCTCAGTTGGCAGGCCGGTGACCTGGTGGAAATCCTGCCGCGCAATAGCCCGCGAGCCGTCGAGCACTTCCTGGAAGGGCTGGGGCTGGCCGGCAGCGACGGCGTGTTGATTGAAGGCCTGGCGCAAACGCTCAACCAGGCCCTGGCCACGCGCCAATTGCCGGACAACCGCACCCACCTAGTCGGCCTACATGCCCAGGCACTGGTCGATGCGCTGATACCGCTGGGCCTGCGTGAATATTCGATCGCCTCGATTGCCAGCGACGGTGTGCTGGAGCTGATCGTGCGCCAGGAACGCCACCCGGACGGCAGCCTGGGCCTGGGTTCCGGCTGGCTGACTGAACACGCCGCCATCGGCGCGGGCATCAGCCTGCGCCTGCGCCGCAACAGCGGTTTCCATCTGCCCGAAGCAGCGGTGCCGCTGATCCTGCTGGGCAACGGCACGGGCCTGGCCGGCTTGCGCAGCTTGCTCAAGGCGCGCATCGCCGACGGTCAGCAGCGTAACTGGCTGCTGTTCGGCGAGCGCCACATCGCCCACGACTACCTGTGCCAGGCAGAACTGCAAGGCTGGCTGGCCAGTGGTGATCTGGCCCTGCTGGACCTGGCGTTCTCGCGGGACCAGGAGGAGAAAATCTACGTGCAGGACCGCCTGCGTGAATCGGCGGACGTGTTGCGCAAATGGCTGGCCGATGGCGCAGCGATTTATGTGTGCGGCAGCTTGCAGGGGATGGCGACGGGGGTGGATCAGGCGCTGGTGGATATCCTCGGCAGTGAAACAGTGGAGCGCTTGATCGAGCAAGGCCGCTATCGCCGGGATGTGTACTGATCCCTAACAGACACTGAAGATCAAATGTGGGAGGGGGAAGGCTTTTTGTAGGAGCGAGCTTGCTCGCGAAAAACTCACAGGCACCGTGTTCATTCAGAAAACACGCGTTATCGTTGACGTTTTTCGCGAGCAAGCTCGCTCCTACAGATTGGCATTAGGGCAAGCCCCCTCCCACAGTTTTCAGACGGGTTGCAGTTTTTGCTCGAACACCGAGACTCCGTCCAAGTCCCGGAGGATCACCGTCAACTCCGCCGTCTGCCCATCAATCTGCACCTCGCCAAAAAACTGAAACCCGGCAAACGGCGAAGTGTTTTGCGCAGGCGGTGCCTTCTCGAACACCACCTCTGGCCCAAAGGTCTTGTCCAACGGATTCGGCCCGAAGCTGCCTGCATTCAACGGCCCTGCGACGAACTCCCAGAACGGTTCGAAATCCTGGAACGCCGCCCGATCCGGGTGGTAGTGATGCGCGGCGCAATAGTGCACATCAGCGGTCAGCCACACGTGGTTGCGCACCTGGTGTGCGCGCAGGAATCCCAGCAGCTCGGCAATTTCCAGCTCACGCCCCTGGGCCGCGCCGGGATCACCGTTGGCGATCGCTTCCCAGCGCGGCACGCCAGGGCTGACTTCACCATCCGGCACACCGAGGCCGATGGGCATGTCAGCCGCGACCACTTTCCACTGCGCCTGGGAGGCCTTGAGTTCGCGCTTGAGCCAGTCCAACTGTTCGCGCCCCAGGAAGGGTTTTGCGCCGCCCAGGTTGTCGTCGTTGGGGCCGCGATAGCTGCGCATGTCCAGCACGAACACATCCAGCAGCGGCCCATAGCTGAGCTTGCGATAAATCCGCCCGCCGCCGTCGGCGCTTTGCCGGCGCATGGGTGAATATTCCAGCCAGGCCTGGCGCGCACGGCCGACCAGGGTATTGATGTCGCGGGTCTGGTAGCGCTCGTCCAACTGTTTGCTCGATGACCAGTTGTTGATCACCTCGTGGTCGTCCCACTGCCAGATCTGCGGCACCTCGGCATTGAAGCGCCGCACGTTTTCATCCAGCAGGTTGTAGCGGTAATTGCCGCGATATTCCTCGAGGGTTTCGGCGACTTTGCTCTTGGCTTCGGTGGTGATATTGCGCCAGATACGCCCGCCCTCAGTGGCCAGTTGCGCCGGCACCGGGCCGTCGGCGTAGATGGTGTCGCCGCTGTGGATAAAGAAATCCGGCAGGCGCAGGCGCATGGCTTCGTAGATGCGCATGCCGCCGATGTCCGGGTTGATACCGAAACCCTGGCCGACGGTGTCGCCGCTCCACACAAAGCGGATGTCGCGACGCTGTTGCGGCACGCTGCGCAAGTGGCCGAACCACGGCTCGCTGGCGATGCCGGTCTGGGCGTCTTCGAAATGCACGCGGTAGAAAATCGCCTGGTCGGCGGGCAGCCCGGTGAGTTCAACGCGGGCCGTAAAATCGCTGCGGTTATCGGCCAGGGGCGAGACGAACCGGCGTGGGTTGCTGAACACACTGCGGGTGTCCCACTCCACCACCATCCGCGCCGGGCGGTCGCTGCGGCTCCAGATCATCGCGCGGTCGCCCAGCAGGTCGCCGGACTGCACGCCATCGGTGAGCAGCGGACGGTCCTTTACCGACGCAATCACCGCCGGCGCCAGTCCCGGCAACAACAGGCCGGCGCCGACAGCTTGCATCACGCGGCGACGGCCGAGATCGAAGTGGCTCATGCAGTGCCCTCTTGAGTATCAAAAGGCCAACTTAAGCATGATGGGATGAAGCAGATATGACACCGCCCTCACAGACACTGAAGATCCAAATGTGGGAGGGGGCTTGCTCCCGATGGCGGCCTGACAGCCGACCGAGATGCTGGATCAGGGCGAGTACATATCCGTTGCTGCGGTAACGGCGGCTTAGGGTTCCGCCCTTACGGCGTCTCACTTTTGAAAAGCGCAAAAGTAAGCAAAACGCTCTTGCCCCACCACTCGGCACCTCGCCTAGGCTCGGTGTGCCCGTAATCCGACATTGATTTGGGGGGCCGCCGCCACGCGCCATCCATGGCGCGGGGCGGCTAAACCGGCATCCCTGCCGGTTTACCCCCCAAATCACTATCGGATTACGGCCAGCGTGGTTTAACGGGGCGCCTAGATCAAGAGCAAGATCAAGAGCGGCTCGCTTCGCATCGTGGTTACCGTGGCGGCTACAAAGTTGTGTAGATACCTATGGCTATCGGGGGCAAGCCCTAATGCCAGTCAGTTAAGCGTACACCGCCGTCTGTAGGAGCGAGCTTGCTCGCGAAAAACGTCAACGATAACGCGTGCTTTCTGAATGAACGCGGTGCCTGTGAGTTTTTCGCGAGCAAGGGCTAGCCGCCCGCCTCGTTCCTACAAAAAGCCTTAACTGACTGGCATTAGGGCTTGCCCCCTCCCACATTTTTAGCCCGCCGCCAACTCCGCCGCTTCCGGCCGCTTGATCAGCGCATACACCAACCCGGTCAGCACACTGCCGGCCACAATCGCCAGCAGGTACAGCAGCGCATGATTCATCGCGTTCGGAATCACCAGCACAAACAAGCCGCCGTGGGGCGCGGCCAGTTTGCACCCGAAGTACATCGACAGCGCCCCCGTCAGCGCGCCGCCGGCAATGCTGGCCGGGATCACCCGCAACGGGTCTTTGGCCGCAAACGGGATGGCCCCTTCGGAGATAAAACACAGGCCGAGAATCATCGCAGCCTTGCCGGCTTCGCGTTCGGTCTGGGCGAACTTGCGCCGGGCCAGGAAGGTGGCGATGCCCATGCCAATCGGTGGCACCATGCCGGCCGCCATGGTCGCGGCCATCGGCGCGCCGCTCGACGCCGCCAGCAGGCCGACGGAAAACGCATACGCCGCCTTGTTGATCGGCCCGCCCAGATCCACACACATCATGCCGCCCAACAGGATGCCCAACAGCACCGCGTTGGTGGTGCCCATGGTGCTGAGAAAATCCGTCAGCCCGGTCAGCAAGCGTGCCACCGGAGGGCCGACCAGATAGATCATCGCAAGGCCGGTGAACAAACTTGCCAGCAACGGGATGATCAGAATCGGCTTGAGGGCCTCCAGGCTTTGCGGCAAGCGCACCGCGCGTGAGATCAGCTTGACGCTGTAGCCGGCGAGGAAACCGGCGAAGATCCCGCCAATGAAACCAGCGCCCAGGGTGCCCGCGAGCAACCCGCCGATCATGCCCGGCGCCAGGCCGGGGCGATCGGCGATCGAGTAGGCGATGTAGCCCGCCAGCAACGGCACCATCAGCATGAATGCCTGGTCGCCGACGGTTTTCAGCGCCGCCGCCAGGGTGCCCTTCTCCTCAAAGGCATGAATGCCGAACACGAAGGACAAGGCGATCAACAGGCCGCCCGCCACCACCATCGGCAACATGAACGACACCCCGGTGAGCAGGTGTTTGTACACGCCGGTTTTTTCCGACTTGGCCACCGCACCGCTGGCCGCGCTTTCCACCGCGCCCTCGGCCAGCGCCTTGTTGAGCGTGGCTTCCGATTGCTTGAGGGCAATGCCGGTGCCACAGCGGTAGATCTTCTTGCCGGCGAAGCGCTCGGTGGCGACTTCGATATCCGCCGCCAGCAGCACCACGTCGGCGTTGGCGATGGCCTCAGGCGTCAATGGCGTGCGCGCACCGACCGAGCCCTGGGTCTCGACCTGCAAGTCGTAGCCCAGGCGCTTGGCGGTCTGCTGCAAGGCCTCGGCGGCCATGAACGTATGGGCCACGCCGGTGGGGCAAGCGGTAATCGCGACAATGCGCGGGACATTCCCGACCGGCGCCTCGGTCGCCACATACACCTGCGCCTCCTCTGCGCCCCGGCGCAGCACCGCGTCGACATCCGCCAACGCCTGGGCCGGCGTGCTCTGGAACACGCGCTTGCCGACAAAACGGTGCATATCCACCGGCGTGCTGCTGACCAGCAACACCCATTCGGCGTCATCAAGGGTCGCCTGGGACAGCTGGCTGTCCGGGCGTTGCACGTCCACCACTTCGACACTGGTGCTCCAGCCCTGGCGCTGTGCGGCGGCGTCCAGCAAACGAGCGCACAGCACACTGGTAACCATGCCGTTCGGGCAGGCGGTAACAATGGCTAACTTCATCACAAACCCTCTTATTGTTCTGTCAGCGCGTGTACATCGACACCGCTTTCAAGGCGCGCCAACTGCGCGTCATCGCTGATGCCGAAACCGATTTGCGTCACCGCCATCGCGGCAATCGCCGTGGCGCGGCGCAGGGTCTGCTCAGGCGCTTCGTCGCGCAGCAGGCCGTGGAGCATGCCGGCCAGCAGCGAATCGCCGGCGCCTACGGTGCTGGCAACCGTCACCTTGGGCGGCGTGGCCTGCAGGGTCGCGCCCGCGCTGTACCAGTTCACGCCGGCAGCACCGTCCGAGACCACCACATGCTCGACGCCCTGTTGATGCAGCTGGCTGATGGCATCGGTGGCGTTGTCCAGCGCTTCGGCGAGCTCTTCAGTATTGGGTTTGACCAACCACGGGCCTGCCTTCAACCCGGCGCGCAAGGCTTCGCCGCTGGTGTCCAGGGCTACTTTCAAACCGAGGTTTTTCAATTGCTCGATCAGTGCCTGAAACCATTGCGGGCTCACGCCACGCGGCAAGCTGCCGGCGACCACCACCGCGTCGAATTCGGGGCCGACCATCGCGATCATCTTGAGCAGCTCTTTTTGCGCCTGCTCGCTCACCAACGGTCCCGGTGCGTTGATGTCGGTCACCCGGCCGTCGTGCTCGGCAATCTTGATGTTGCTGCGGGTTTCGCCCGGCACGCGGATGAACGAATCGCCAAACCCACGGCTGGCGATCAGAGCTTCGAAAGCTTGGGGGTTATCCGCGCCGAGAAAGCCGCCCACACTGACCTCGTGGCCGAGGTCCGCCAGCACCTGCGCCACGTTCACGCCTTTGCCGGCGGCATGGGTGAGCAGGGTTTCACTGCGGTTGACTGCGCCGGGCGCCAGGTGCGCCAAGCGCACCGTCAGGTCCAACGCCGGGTTCAGCGTCAGGGTCAGAATCTTTGCCATCTACACGGCCTCCACAAGGGCACGCACTTCGGCGGGCGAACCCACCGCCAGTGCTTTTTGCGCCAGGCCCTGGGCCTCGCTCAAGCTGAATTCGCGCACGCGCGCCTTTACTTCGGGAATGCTGCGCGCCGACACGCTCAACTCATCCACCCCCAAGCCGACCAACACCGGCACCGCCAGCGGGTCGGCCGCCAACTCGCCGCACACGCCGACCCATTTGCCATGGGCATGGGCGGCGCGCACGGTGATGTCGATCAATTGCAGGACGGCCGGATGCAGGCCGTCGGCCTGGGCCGACAAGGTCGGGTGGCCACGGTCGATGGCCAGGGTGTATTGGGTCAGGTCGTTGGTGCCGACGCTGAAAAAGTCGACTTCCTTGGCGAGTACCGGTGCCAGCAGCGCGGCCGAAGGGACTTCGATCATGATCCCCAGTTGCAGGTCGGCCACCGGGATTTCCAGGCGCAGGCGCTCGGTCATATCCCGGGCGGCGCGCCATTCATCCACGCTGCCGACCATGGGAAACATGATGCGCAACGGCCGGTTGTCCGCCGAGCGTAACAACGCACGCAATTGCGCTTCCATGATCTGCGGGCGCTGCAAGGTCAAGCGAATACCGCGCACACCGAGGAAGGGATTTTCTTCTTCGGCAATCGGCCAGTACGGCAGCGGTTTATCGCCGCCCACGTCGAGGGTGCGCACCACCAGCGGACGCCCGTCGAGGCCGTCGAGCACGCGACGGTATTCGGCTTCCTGGGTGGCCTCGTCCGGCGCTTGCGGGTGGGCCATGAAAATCAGTTCAGTGCGCAACAGCCCGATGCCCTCGGCGCCCTGTTCCACCGCAGCGGCAACCCCGGCGCTTTCGCCGATATTGGCGAACACTTCCACCGCGTGGCCGTCGCGGGTCAGCGCCGGTTCATGGCGTTGCGCCGAGGCGGCTTGCAGGCGTTGTTCGCGGGTGTCGCGCTCGACCGTCGCGCGCTGCAGGGTGGCGATGTCGGGGTCGACGTGCAGGCGGCCGCGCTGGCCGTCGAGCAATAAAGGCGTGCCGGCGTTGAGCAGCAACACCGCCGCCCCGGCGCCGACCAGCGCAGGAATGCCCAGGGCACGGGCGACGATGGCGCTGTGGGCCGTGGCGCCACCACGGGCCGTGAGGATGCCGGCAACACGGGCCGGGTCCAGGCGCGCGACGTCCGAAGGGCCGACTTCGTCCATTACCAGGATGTAGGGCTCATTAGGTTCCTGAGCGGTGTCGACGCCGCACAGTTGCGCCAATACGCGGCGACCGATATCGCGCAGGTCAGCGGCGCGTTCGGCGAGCAAGGCGTCCTGCAACGATTCCTGCTGCTTGGCGGCGGCTTCAATCACGCTCATCCACGCGGCTTCGGCGCTTTCGCCTTGCTTGAGACGGGTGTCGACTTCGTCGGTGAGTTCCGGGTCGTCGAGCATTTCCTGGTGGGTGATGAAAATCTCGCGGATGGCCTTGGATTGGCTGCGTTCGATCAGGCCCTCAATATCTCGACGCACCTCACTCAGCGCGGTGTGCAGACGCTGGCGTTCAACGGCGCAGGTCTCACCGCGCAACGGGTAGTCGAACACCTGTTGCACCTGGATATGCGCGGGGCCGATGGCGATACCGGGCGCGGCGGCAATTGCCTGGATCTGGCTGCCGGGCAGCGGCGCGCTGATGACCGGTTCGATGTCGACGGTGACGGGCTGGGCGCTGACCGTCGGCAACGGCTCGACTTCTTCGCCCAGGCCTTCTTCAATGGCAGCCAACAGCGCCGGCAGCGCATCGCCCGCGATCGTCGGCTCGGCGACAAATTCCAGCACCTGGCCACGCCGCGCGCCGAGGCTCAGCAACTTGCTCAGGCTTTTGACTGATACGGCGCCGACCGGGCCGTCGACAATGCGCACGCGGATATCGCCGTCAAACTGCTTGGCCAGTTGCGCCAGGATCTTCGCCGGACGCGCGTGCAGGCCGTGGGCGTTGGCCAGGGTGACGCGGGCGCTGGGCCAGTCGGGCGGCAGTTCGCCGCCCAGCACTTCAAGCACGGCACGACTGCTGGTGGCGCGGCCCAATTCCTGGCCGCGTCCTTCGATCAGCAAGGCGCACAGGCGCTCGAGCAGCGCCTGATGCGCTTCGCCCAGGCTGGCCAGGCAGAACAGGCCATTAAGCGGCTGGCCCAGGTAGCGCATGGGTTTATCCGGCGTGACGAATGCCAGGCCCGGGCGCTTGACCGTCTGTTCGCTGTGCAGCCACCACAGGCCATCCCCCAGGGGCAGCGCATCGACTTGCTGCAACACGGCGGCAAAGCCGTTGCTCACGCAATCGGCCTGGCGCAACAGGCGCGCGCCGCGCCACACCAATTCCTCGAAATCATCGGCCGATACGCCCAGGCTGATCATCTGTGCATCCAGCGCCAGTTCCTGCGGCGCGCCTTGCAACAATTTCAGCAAGGCCTCGGCGGAACCGGCACGGCGCAGTGCCTGGCCGAGGTCGGTTTCACCCAGGGCGCGGGTCAGCAGTTGCAGCAGGCGCAGGTGTTCATCGGATTTGGCGGCGATGCCGATGGCCAAATAGACGACCTGGCCATCGCCCCAGTCCACGCCTTCGGGAAACTGCAACAGGCGCACGCCGGTGGAAAACACCTGATCGCGAGTTTCCGGGGTGCCGTGGGGAATGGCAATGCCTTGGCCGAGAAAGGTCGAGCCTTGGGCTTCACGGGCTTGTAAGCCGCTGAGATAACCTTCGGCGACCAGGCCATCGGCCACCAGTTTTTCAGCGAGCAGGTGCAAGGCAGCAGATTTATCCACCGCCACCTGGCCCATGGATATCTGCTCTACAGTGAGCTCGAGCATGCCGTTCTCCTAGTTAGTGCGAGGTGCGCACTAGGTATTGTTTTGAATAAATCAGCTTAGCGGTGTTCAGAAACAACTGACTGAGCAGTCAATTGGCAGTAGCTACTCAGTGGCGAACATCGTAAAAATACGCTTGCTGAAACGTTTAATCTAGAATTTATGGCAGATTACGCGTTAATTGCGCAAGCTTGAAGGGCCACTCGGCGCCTGCTGTGGCACATTGGCCACAGGCTGGAATCGGTTAGGATTGAACAAAATGTCGGGGCACGCTCTAAAAAACAAGGAAATCCCGGTTTGAAACTCAGTGATATCGCACGTCTGGCCGGTGTGTCCGTGACCACCGCCAGCTATGTCATCAATGGCAAGGCCGAACAACAGCGCATCAGTCACGCGACTGTCGAGCGAGTGCGGGCCGTGGTCCAGGCCCATGGTTTTACGCCTAACCCACAAGCCGCCGGATTACGCAGCCGGCACACACGCACCTTGGGCTTTATCCTGCCGGATCTGGAAAACCCCAGTTACGCACGCATTGCCAAGTTGCTTGAACAGGGGGCGCGGGCGCGCGGCTATCAATTGCTGATCGCCAGCTCCGATGACGAGGCCGACAGCGAGCGCCAACTGCTGCAACTGTTCCGCGCGCGGCGTTGCGATGCGTTGTTCGTCGCCAGCTGCTTGCCGGCCAGCGATGACAGCTATCGCGAGCTGCAGGCCAAAGGCTTGCCGGTGATCGCCATCGACCGGGTCATGGAGCCCAGCGAGTTCTGCTCGGTGGTCAGCGATGACCGCCAAGCCTGCCAGCAACTCACCAGCAGCCTGCTGCAACCGTTGCCCAAGCAAATCGCGCTGATCGGCGCGCGCCCGGAGCTGAGCATCA
Source organism: Pseudomonas sp. R4-39-08 (assembly GCF_003852275.1). Lineage (NCBI taxonomy): Bacteria > Pseudomonadati > Pseudomonadota > Gammaproteobacteria > Pseudomonadales > Pseudomonadaceae > Pseudomonas > Pseudomonas sp. R4-39-08. The sequence goes on along the minus strand of NZ_CP027733.1, from coordinate 896,272 downwards.
GCCAGGAACGCGCCGCGGGTTTTCGTGAAGCCCTGCACGGTTTTACTGGTGAGGTGATCATCGAACAGGGCGAAGCCTTCAGCCGAGACTGCGGGCGACAGCTGATGGAGCAATTACTGCAACGCCTGGGGCACTTGCCTGACGCCCTGGTGACCACGTCCTACGTACTGCTGCAAGGCGTGTTCGATGCACTGCACGACGTGCCACTCAAGTCACGGCCACTGCGCCTGGGCACCTTTGGCGATACTCAGTTGCTGGACTTCCTGCCGCTGCCGGTCAACGCCATGGCCCAGCAGCATCAACTGATCGCCGACACCGCCCTGCGCCTGGCGCTGGCCGCCATTGAAGAAGAACACTACCAGCCCGGCGTGCACGGGATCAGCCGCACCTTCAAGCAGCGCATTCACGAGGCCTGAGCGTGGAGCTGATCGACACCCACACCCACCTGGACTTTGCGGACTTCGATGGCGATCGCCACGAAGTCCTCGCCCGCAGCCGCGATCAGGGTGTGAGGCGCATGGTGCTGCTAGGTGTTTATCAGAAAAATTGGCAAAGGTTGTGGGATCTGGTGCTGGAGGATGAAGGCTTGTTCGCCGCCTTCGGCCTGCACCCGGTGTATCTCGATGAGCATCGCCCCGCCGACCTGTTGGAGTTGGGCGACTGGCTGACGCGACTGCAGGGCCATCGCCAGCTATGCGCCGTGGGTGAAATCGGCCTGGATTACTTTCTGGAGCACTTGGACCGCGAGCGCCAGCAAGCGCTGTTTGAGGCCCAGCTGCAACTGGCGGTGGACGTTCAACTGCCGGCCTTGCTGCATGTACGCCGCAGTCACGCGGCAGTGATCGCCACGCTCAAGCGCATCCGCCTACCGCGTGGCGGCATCATTCATGCGTTCGCCGGCAGCCAGGAAGAAGCCCGCGAGTACATCAAGCTCGGCTTCAAGCTCGGCTTGGGCGGCGCCGCCACCTGGCCGCAGGCCCTGCGCATGCACAAGGTGCTGGCCCAATTGCCCCTGGAAGCCGTGGTGCTGGAGACCGACGCCCCGGATATGGCCCCGGCCATGTACCCGGGCCAGCGCAACAGCCCCGCGCACTTGCCGGCTATCTGCCACGCCCTGGCCGAACGGATGGGTATCAGCGCTTCACGGCTGGCTGAGGCGAGCACACGCAACGCGCGCGAAGTGTTCAATTGGTAGCGGGCTGACGGCTTGCAGGTTCAAGGTCATCCTTTGTCGAGGACGGGCGTAGCGCAGCACCAGGCAATGGATCAACAGCGTCGTCAGGGAAATATTGAACTGCCCGATCACCGTGAGTAACCCCAGCCATTCAGCAAACAGTGCCGCCAGCAAGGTCACGCATGTCAGCATGATCATGCTCGGCCGCACCCGCGCCCATTGGTCCAGGGCGCGGAATTGGCGCAGCTGTTTCTGGCAACACAGCTGCAGGCACGCGTGGCAATACGTACAGATAAAGGGTTCGTCGATGGCAATGGCGTTCAGTCACGCCAGACAGCATCAAATCCGAACGAAAATTCCTACACGCGAAACGCGCCAATCAATTGCTTCAATTGCGTCACCTGCAGCGACAACTCGCGGCTGGCCGCTTCGGTCTGGTCGGCACCCTGCGCCGCGTGTTCGCCCGCACGATGAATGGCGACGATATTCTGGTCGATCTCATGGGCGACGGCCGTTTGCTGCTCCACGGCGGCGGCGATCTGCTGGTTTTGATCGACGATCATTCCTACCGCACCAAGGATGTTTTCCAAAGCCTGCTGGACTTTTTCCGACTGCCCCACCGTGCCACTGGCTGTGTCATGGCTGGCGCCCATGGCCTTGACCGCTGCGCCGACGCCGCTGTGCAGGCGCCCGATCATCTGCTCGATTTCTTCGGTGGACTGCTGGGTACGCCGAGCCAGCGTGCGCACCTCATCGGCCACCACCGCAAAACCACGCCCCTGCTCACCCGCGCGCGCGGCCTCGATAGCCGCGTTGAGCGCCAGCAAGTTGGTTTGCGCGGCGATGCTTTTGATGACTTCCAGGACGCTGCTGATGGCCTGGCTGTCGGCCGCCAACTGGTTGATCACCCGCACCGACTCATCAATCTCCGTGGCCAGGCGCGCGATGCTGCCTTGCTGGGACTGCACCAGCCCACGGCCGCTGACGGTTTCATCGTTGACACTGCGGGCGCTACCGACGGCGGCTGCGGCGCTGCGCGCGACCTCCTGCGCGGTGGATGACATCTGGTTCATCGCGGTTGCCACTTGCTCGATCTGGCTGCGCTGGCCGGCCACTGCCTGGTTGCTCTGCGCCGACACCGTTTGTACCTGCCCGGCTTGCAGCTCGACCTGGGCGACCGTGTGCCCGACGCGTTCGATCAAGTCGTGGATCTTGGCCACGGTGCCATTGAATACCTGGCCCAGGTCCCCCAGCTCATCGCGACTGTCGGCAACGAAGGTGACTGTCATATCGCCCGCCGCCACCTTGTCCATCATCGCCCCGAGGCTGCGCAAGGTCATGCGTGTGGACGCATAGAAGCCCGCGTATAAATAGAAAATCAGCGCAAACACCGCCGCCAGCGCCGTGACCAGCAGCAGCATGTGCACGCGCTTTTGTGCCAGGCGTTGCTCCAATTGCTGCTTGAGGAATGCCAGGGTGGCGTCATCCAGTTGATAGGTCTTGGCCATCAGTTGGCTGACGCCGTCGTAAAAGCCCTGCCACGGTGTGTCGAGGGTTTCAGCCACCACCACTTGTTCTTCGAACAACTCCGCACCCTGCTTGAGGCTGGCCCGGCTGGCTTGCGCCGCAGTATCGAGTGCTGCCTGCGCGGCATGACTGGCGCCAAGCGCATCCTGCAGCTTCAAGGCATATTCGCCCTGGAGTTTTTCCAGCTGCTGCAGCAGTTCGTCGAAGCGTGTGCTGGAGGATGAATTGATAAAACCCTGGCCGAGGGAATACGCGCCCATCGCCCGGCCCTCCCCCAGCAGCTGAGTGACTTGTGGAGTGACGGCGGTGATCAGGTCGCTGAGCTGGCGCAGATCGCTCTGGGGATCACGGCTCAAGCCGGATTGACTGGCAATGATCTGGCTGAGTATCTGGGCCTGGTTGAGCAATTTGCCGATCAACGCACTTTTGTTGAGCAGTGAGGTTTCCTGTTGCTGAGCCTTGAACGCGGCAATCAGTTCGTCACGCTTGGTGTCGAAGGCCGCAATCTGCTCAGGCTGGGTAGCCATCGCGCTGAGCCCCTGCACACGGCTGAGTACGCTCTGCTCCACGGCAGCGATCCTGGCTTCAAGGTCGCCGGCCTTGCCGGACTGGCCGAGGGTCGTATTAATCTGCACCTGGTTATTGAGCGCCTCCAGCTCGCGACGCACTATCAGGCTGCTGCCGAGCAGATCAAGGCTTTGCAGTTCGATGCGGGTGCCCTGGAATTCAGCCCAGGCGTCACGCACCAGAAAGTAATTGGTCGCCAGCATCGGCAGCAGGAACAGCACGCTGATCAGACTGAATTTCATGCCGAAACTCAGGCGATTCATCAACGCGACGGCGGGATAGAGCAAGCGCTTCACGGGTGATCCCCCTTTCTTTTATTTTTATTGAGGCGCAGGGCGGCGGCAGATAGCCACTATTTGGCGCTCTGTCTGTATAGCTCAATTTCAAAGGGAGTTTTGTAACGTAAGGTTAACGGCAGGGGGTTAACCCCTGCCGAGTGGCTCAGGGCAACACAGTCCAGATGGCAAAGCCGGCATACCACAGCACCGCCGCACGCAGCAGCAGTTCCCACAGGCGATCAAGGCTGTTGATGCCCTCGGCGCCCACCGCTGGCGGCGGTATTTCTGCGGCGGCCAGGCCGACTTTTTCCACCAACTGTGCTGCGCTGATATCCCAGTTCAGCAGTTCGTGGAGCATCACCCGACTGACCCCGACGAAATTGCCCACCAGGGCAAAGCTCGCCGCCAGCAGGCGCACCGGCAGCCAGTCGAAGGCATGACGCAATTGCGTGGCGCGCTCGGCCACCAGCGGGTTCTGGCTGTGTTCACTGGCCAGCGCCAGCAGGCGGTAGGCCAGAGCGGCCACCGGGCCCAGCAGGAAATACCAGAAAATCACTGCGAAAAAGCTTTGGTAGGCCTGCCACAGCAAATAGCCCTGAACCCGCTCGAGCAACTGCGCGCCGTTGTCGGCACCCAGCGTCAAGTCACGCTCGGCCACATGCTCGGCGGCTTGCAGATCGCCCCGCCGCCAGGCATCACGAAACGGCCCCAGCGCGGCCAGCAGATCGCCACGGCCGAGGCTGTAGATCACCACCAACACGTGCACCGGCAACGCCAACAAGCCATAGGCCACGGGTTCCAGCACCAACAGCAGCAAGCCCAGCAAGGCCACGGGCAGCACCACCAGCACCAGCAGGATCAGCCACGGCCGCGTCCCCATGCGCGGGCTCGATTCAAGCTTGGCCAGCTCATGCAGCCAGCCGCCGTCGCGCTGCAACCGCTGGCGCAAGGCCGAGAACTTCTCGATCCACACCGCCAGCACCAGCACCAGAAAACTCATTGTTTATGTCCTCCATCCTGCAGCGCGCCGCGAAAGCGCATCCAATCAAAAGCCGGGCCCGGGTCGGTTTTGCGGCCGGGGGCGATGTCGCTGTGACCGCAGATACGCTGGGCAGTGATCCCAGGGTAGGCTGCGAGCAATTGGCGCGTCAGGTCAATCAGCGCCGCGTATTGGGCATCGGTGAATGGCAGCTCGTCGGTGCCTTCCAGCTCGATCCCCAGGGAGTAGTCATTACACACTTCACGCCCATCAAAGCTGGACACGCCTGCATGCCAGGCCCGGTCGCGGCATGCGACAAATTGCGTGACCGTGCCGTCGCGCTCAATCAGAAAATGCGCAGACACCCGTAGGCTGGCAATGCCTTCAAAGTAGGGGTGTTCCGAGACATCCAGGCGATTCTGGAAAAACTCCTGCACTTTGCCCGTGGCGAACTGCGCCGGGGGCAGGCTGATGTTATGTATCACCAACAGCGATATCTCGCCGGCCGGGCGCTCGTTGAAGTTGGGCGAAGGGCAATGGCGAATGCCCTCGAACCAACCGCTGACGGGGTCCAACTGCATACAGGCTCCTTGAATGAGACGAAGTGTTACCAGTATGCCGCGTTCCGCCCTGCCGTTGCGATCACTTGCCGCGATTGAGTTGACGCAGGTTGCCAACCACCGCAGCCAGCGCGCGCTCGAACAGCAAACCCTCGTCCAGGTTGCGCAGGGCGCCCTGCTTGAACGCCATGGCCAATTGGCCGGCGGTTTGCTCCAGCACTTTAAGCCCCGCGCGACTGACGAAAATATAACGATTAGTTGGCGCCATGATCGCGGTGAGCTTGCACCGCAGCGCGGTGTCCGGGCCCTGCTGGAACTCTACCCAACCGCCGATCCGTAACTGGTGAACCTTGAGCAGGTCCGGGTCATCGTCGGGCGGGTCTTCCAAGGCGTCCGACAACTGGCTGCCGAGAACCAAGGGCTCGCGGACTTCAATCAGCCTGTCGTCGCCCTCGCCTTCGCAGGTTTGAACGTGAAAGGCCTGCAAGCGCAAAAAGAATTCACGCGTACTGAAAGGATCGAACGCCGCACTGGCCAACCCGTCGCGCAATGCCTTGAGCAACCCTGGCAATTGCTCGAGCAAATGCCGGCCGGCCTCGGTGTCTTCGCGCAGGCCGACGCTCCAGATCAAGTCGTCCATGGTGCGCAGTTCGGTCTGCCATTGCACCGATTGTTCGCCATGCTTGAGAGTGGCCAGCAACAGTACCTGGCTCCAGGTTTGTTGCAGGAATTGCACCACGAACGGCGGCAAGGCCTTGCCCAACAACCGCCGGTTGAGCGCCTGGGCCACACGCTGGCGGGCCACCTCGGTACGCAGGCGCCCTTGCTCGACGTCACGGGTGTGCTGTTCGAGCAACTCGCTGCGCTGACGCTCTTCTTCAATGAATGGGCTCAGTTGCGTCAACAACTGCGAAAAAATCGCCGGGTCTTCAACGAACTCAGTCAACAGGCGCTGGATGACCTGTTCGATACGCAGGTACAGGCTGTCGTTCTGATCGCCATTCTGCGGGCTGTAACCCAGGGCGGCACTGGCGATCTCGTTGAGCAAGCGCCGTGCCGGATGCCCGGCGCAGCTGAACAGGCTCTTGTCCAGCACGGCGACTTTCAATATCGGGATCTGCAGACGCGCGATCAGGGCCTTGAAGGCGTGGGGCAGACTGCGGTCATTGAGGATGAACTCAAACAGCAGGGCGACGAGGTTGATCACATCCTCGTCTGCCGTTTCCACCACCCGCGACTTGCCGCTCTTGACGCTGACTCGGGTCAGCAACTGTTCGAGCTGGTTGCGCAGGTCGAAATCGTCCTCCGCCGCAGGCTCCGGTACATATTGTTGCAAATGCGAAAGCAGACGCAGCAGGTCTCGGGTGGCGATGGGTTGCGGTTGTGCAGTGGCTTCAAGCGTCGGCGCTACGCTACCGCGCACCGCGACCAGCAGGGCTTGCAACGCGGCAAAGGCTTGTTGGCCGTTTTCGTCGCACGGCGGTTCGGCAGCCGGCACACGGGCCTGGTATTGAAGCTCACGCGCCGCACGCCCACCGGCACGACGGGACGGCACGCTCTTGAGTTCAGGCAGCACCCCGGTAGCGACCAGCAGTTGATTGGCGTCGCCATAGAGCTGGTCGGCATCGCTGAGTACATATTTCTCGAACAGCTTGAGCATGATCAGCTTGACCCGGATCTCCACCCCAAGGCTGCGGCCCGCCTGCAGAAAAAACTGACAAAGCCGTGCCGGGCCCAGTGGGTTCTCCTGATCGCTCATGCACCTGCCCAACACCTCACTCAACCGCGCGCTCAATTGCCCGAGCGCCAAGCCGTCACGGTGTTGCACGCGACCGAGCATCGCCTCCAGCGCCACGGCCTTTTCCCGCGCATCCGCCCGCGTACCGCTGGTCACCTCGTAGGACACCACCGGCACCGGATGCAACCCGACGCTATCGGCCTGGCCCAGGTTGGCGAAGCCCGCAAACAGCTGCTCCATGAACACGCGCTCGAAGTTCTTGCGCTTGAGGCGCAGGTCGCGCATGGCCTCGAAGAAAATATGCTGGTCGACGGTGCTACGGGCCTTGTCGGCCATTTCGAACAACGTGTCGTCGGCGTTATCGAACAGTTCCTGCAACCCCTGCTGCAGGTGTTGCGCGGCTTTGTCACGCACCTGCAACACCACCACCGGCAGGCGTGCGAGCGGCGATGGCGTGGCTTGAGCCTGCTTGATCGGCACCACCTTCCCGTCATTGTGCATCCTGGCCTCCTGAAGCGGCGGGTGTTGAGATGGGCAAGGAACGCAGGCAAGCCCTCTGGGCGCTGCCAATACCTGGTCACCATCAGGACGTCAAAGCTATGACGCCAATTGCAAGGCGCGAGATTATCTGGCAAATGAGGGCGGTTGCGCCAGCAAACTCTGCCCCTGCGCGCTAAATGACTGACCAGCCTGGGTTCCAATCCACACAACCCCTATAATCGCGACACTTTGTTTGTGGAGCCTGTTATGCCGAATCTGCGTCTTGCTGACCTCACCGCCGAAATCGAAGCCAACGTGCGCCGCGCACTGCTGGAAGACATCGGCAGTGGCGATATCACCGCACAGCTGATCCCGGCCGAACGGCTGGCCAAGGCCACGATCATTACCCGTGATGCAGCCGTTATCGCCGGTACCGCCTGGGTGGATACGGTATTCCGCCAACTGGACCCGCGCGTCGCGGTGCATTGGCAGGTCGCCGACGGTGAGCGTGTCAGTCCCGACCAGCCGCTGTTTCACCTTGAAGGCCCGGCGCGTTCGCTGCTCACCGGTGAACGCAGTGCGCTGAATTTCCTGCAGATGCTGTCCGGCGTCGCCACCCGTGCCCAATACTTGGCGGATTTCGTCGCCAGCACCCAGGTCAAGCTGCTGGACACCCGCAAGACCCTGCCGGGCCTGCGCCTGGCACAGAAATACGCCGTCACCTGCGGCGGCTGCCAAAATCATCGCATCGGGTTGTATGACGCTTTCCTGATCAAGGAAAACCATATCGCCGCCTGCGGAGGCATTGCCCAGGCAATTGGCGCCGCCCACAGGATTGCGCCGGGCAAACCAGTGGAAATCGAAGTGGAGAGTCTTGAGGAGTTGCGCGAAGCCTTGGCGGCGGGCGCCGACATCATCATGCTGGATGAGCTGAGCCTGGACGACATGCGCGAAGCCGTGCGGCTGAACGCGGGCAAGGCCAAGCTGGAAGCCAGCGGCGGGATCAATGAAAGCACCCTGCTGCCCATCGCCGAGACCGGCGTGGACTACATCTCCATTGGCGCGATGACCAAGGATGTGAAGGCGGTGGATTTGTCGATGCGGTTGAGTATCTAAAGCGCCCTGACTGTAGGAGCGAGCTTGCTCGCGAAAAACTCAAAGGCACCGCGTGCATTCAGAGTTCACGCGGTATCGTTAACGTTTTTCGCGAGCAAGCTCGCTCCTACAGGCTGCCTTCAAACTACGAGGTTGTTCATCTCGCAGTACTCTTCCCATTCGACGCCCAGCACTTCGGCGGCCTCCTTGTGCAAGACAAGGCGTGTGGCTTCGAACTCTTCCGGTGTAGAGGTGTATTTGAGGGTCAGTTCCCAAGGCTGGAGGCCCTGGCTTTCTGCCTCGTCCTCGAATGCCCACTGGACCTGATCACGCTGGTCATCCGCGCTCAGGTCCTTGATCTCTTCTTTAAGCTGCGGCGTTGCCTCGAGGTATTTGTCGAGTGCTGCTTGGTGCCGAACTTCCTGGGTCATCTCAGTCGTGGTCATGTCGTTCTCTTAGATCGAGGAATGGGGATGCATCTGGGTCATCAAGGTTGCGCAGATACAAAAGAGTGGGCGCGAATACCCGCTCGTCTGGCCTTCAGAACCATTCTGGGATCATCTGAAAACATTGCCTTTGAAACAGGCCTTTGAAACAGGCCCTTGAAACAGTGTTGCCTTGGTGCCCGAGACAGGAATCGAACCTGCGACCTTCGCGTTACGAGTGCGCTGCTCTACCGGCTGAGCTACACGGGCGGTGGGCTAAAGCTAGCACCGCATTGAACATGCGGCAACCGGCTCGCTCACCGCCCGGTCGCCGTCATGCTCCGTTGGCGCCACAGCCCTTGGCGACGTATTGCGCATCGGCCGTGGTTACACAGGTCCAGCCGGTGTTGGCGCTGCGCGTCAAGGTGATGGTCTTGCCCAGCACGGGCGCAGGCGCATCAAGGATTTCACAGCTGATGGAGCCGCTACCCGTCGCAACATCGCCTGTCACGTCGATCTTGCAATTGGCGGTGGGACTGTTGCCGCCGATCAGATCAAGCTTGGGCACCGTGCCTTGGTTGATGACATCCTCGTAGCCGGCCTTCAACGCGCTGATTTCCGCCAACCCCGCCGTGAACTTGGCCTTGGCCTGGTGCTTGGTGTACATGGGCAAGCCAATCGTGGCCAAAATGCCGATGATCGCCACGACGATCAACAATTCGATCAAGGTAAAGCCTTTCTGACGCATCACTTTCACTCTCCAGAATAGAACCATGACAAGGCGCGTCCTGCGCCCCGTATTGTGCAGCGGCGCCAGTGTACTCATCCCTGCGTGGCCCATCGCGTACCAGACGCACAATCTGACATTTTATCGGCCAACGCCAGCCTGGCCTGCATCCGCCCTCTGACTAAGCTGTAAATTCTCAACCTGCATGTGCGAAGGCGACATGAACGACACCTCAACGATCTACACCTGGCAAGGCATCAACCGCAAAGGCCGCCGGGTGTGCGGGCAAACCACGGGGCATGACCTGGCGCTGATCAAGGCGCAACTGCGCCAGCAAGGCATCTGCCCCGAGCGTGTGCGCAGGAAATCGTCGGGCCTGCCAAGCCTGGCTCCGCCGATTCAGTCCGCCGACATCGCCCTGTTCACCCGCCAGCTGGCGACGCTGTTGAAGGCTGGCATCCCCTTGTTGCAAGCTTTCGACATCATCCGCGAGGGCGTCGAGAACCGAGCGCTGCGCGAGTTGGTCGAGGGTTTGAAACAACACGTCGCCGCCGGTAACAGCCTGGCCAGCACGCTGCGCCAATACCCCCGTTATTTCGATGAGCTGTACTGCCATTTGATTGCCGCCGGTGAACAGGCAGGTGCCCTGGAAACGCTGCTGGAGCGAGTGGCCATTCATCTGGAAAAAAGCCAACGGCTCAAGACCAGAATCAAGAAAGCCATGACCTACCCTCTCGCCGTATTGGTGGTGGCCAGCCTGGTCAGCGCAGTGTTGCTGATGCAGGTGGTGCCGCAATTCCAGAACCTGTTCGCCGGGGTCGACAGCCCATTGCCCGGTTTTACCCTGGGGGTCATCGCCCTCTCCGACTTTCTGCGACAGGCCTGGTGGATGCTGGCGCTGGGCCTGGGCGCGGCAATAGGCGCGCTGCGCCACGCCTACCGGCTTTCGCCGGGTTTTCGCCACGGGTTGGAGGCGGGTTTGTTGAAAGTCCCCCTGGCAGGCAAACTGTTGAACAAAGCGGCCGTCGCCCGCTACGCCCGCACGCTTTCAACCACCTTTGCGGCAGGTGTTCCCCTGGTGCAGGCACTGGGCTCAGTGGCCGGCGCCGTCGGTAACGGCCCTTTCAAACAGGCAATCGAACATATGCGCCACGATGTATCAACGGGTATGCAGTTGAATCAATCCATGGCCGCCAGCGGGCTGTTTCCCGGCATGGCGATCCAGATGACAGCAATCGGCGAAGAGTCCGGCACGCTGGACCGCATGCTGGACAAGGTCGCGAGCCATTACGAGGCCGACGTAGAAACCCTCGTCGATAACCTTACCAGCCTGATGGAACCGCTGATCATGGTCGTGCTGGGGAGCATTGTCGGTGCATTGGTGATTGCGATGTACCTGCCGGTGTTTCAATTAGGGTCGGCATTTTGAGTGCGTTGCTGGGCGAGCAGCCCTGGGTGTTTGTGGGCGTGGCGCTGCTGCTGGGCCTGATCGTTGGCAGTTTCCTCAATGTGCTGGTCTGGCGCCTGCCCAAAATGCTCGAGCGGGAATGGCGCGCCCAGGCCCATGAAATTCTCGGCCTGCCCGTCGTACCGGCGGGGCCGGTCTATAACCTCATGCACCCCGGCTCGTGCTGCCCGCGCTGCGACCAGCGGATTCGCCCCTGGGAAAACATCCCCGTGCTCAGCTACCTGATGCTCAAGGGGCGTTGCAGCCATTGCCATGCAACCATCGGCGCGCGTTACCCCCTCACCGAACTGGCATGCGCGCTGATCAGCGCGAATGTCGCCTGGCATTTCGGTTTCAGCTGGCAGGCGGGCGCGGTGCTGCTGCTGAGTTGGGGGCTGCTGGGCATGAGCCTGATCGATGTGGATCACCAGTTGCTGCCGGATGCATTGGTGCTGCCACTGCTATGGCTGGGGCTTATGGTCAACAGCGCGGGCCTGCTGGCGACATTGCCCGATGCGTTATGGGGCGCGGTGTTTGGCTACATGAGCCTGTGGAGCGTGTTCTGGCTGTTCAAGCTGGTCACCGGCAAGGATGGCATGGGCCATGGTGACTTCAAGCTACTCGCATTGTTGGGAGCCTGGGGTGGCTGGCAAATCCTGCCGATGACGCTGTTGATGGCGTCACTGCTCGGCGTGTTCGTCGGCGTGCTGCTGATGCGCTGGCGCAAGACCGGAGCGTCGGTGCCGATGCCATTTGGCCCCTGCCTGGCAATTGCCGGCTGGATTGCATTGCTCTGGGGTGGTCAAATAACCGACTTCTATTTGCAGTCTGTCGGTTTCAGATGACCACTCCTGTTGCAACACCCTGGATTCTCGGCCTTACGGGCGGGATCGGCAGCGGTAAAAGCGCTGCGGCCCAGCACTTCACCAAGTTGGGTGTCGACCTGATCGACGCCGATCATGCAGCCCGCTGGGTGGTAGAGCCCGGCCGGCCGGCACTGGCGCGCATTGCCGAACATTTCGGCAGCGGCGTGCTGCAACCGGACGGCCAGCTGGACCGCGCCGCGTTGCGAAAATTGATTTTTGACGTACCCGCCGAACGTCTCTGGCTGGAAGGCTTGTTGCATCCGCTGATCGCCGAAGAGATTCGCGACCATCTGGCGCGCGCCCGATCACCCTACGCGATTCTGGTGTCACCGCTGCTGATCGAATCCGGTCAATACAGCATGACCCAACGGATCCTGGTGATCGACGTGCCGCAATCCCTGCAGATTCAGCGTACCCTGCAGCGCGACGGCATCAGCGAGCAACAGGTGCAGGCCATTCTCAAGGCCCAGTCGAGCCGCGAAGACCGCCTGAACCATGCCGATGACGTATTGGTCAATGACCAGGACCTTGCCTGGCTGCACGGCGAGGTCGAGCGACTGCACCACTTTTATCTCACTTTGCGTGGAGGCCGATCATGAGCCAACCCTTGACCGTCGATTGCCCAACCTGCGGCGCCCCCGTGGAATGGAAACCCGACAACCTCAACCGGCCGTTCTGCTCGGACCGTTGCAAACTCATCGACCTGGGCGCCTGGGCTGCTGAAGAACACAAGATCCCGGTGGCCCCTGACGCCGAAGACGAATTGTTTTCCGAAGACCTGCCGCCGCGCCACTAAGGCCGCATAAAGGCGTATTCCTGCTGGTCGTCGAGGTTTTCCGCAAGGTATTGCAACTCGTCGGCCAGGTCTTCAAAGCTGCGCACGCCCGTGCTCTGCTCCACCACCGCGCTGAGCATGGCGCGCAGGGTCAGGCCCGGATCAAACCCGATTTCCTGTGCGGCATCCTGGCTCCTGCGCAACTCCTGCCGTGCCCATTCGTACACACTCATGATTCGTGCTCCTGAAATTTCGCCGAGCATGGGCCCCTGCGGCCATCCGGTGTTTGATCTGGATCAACCCCGCGAATCGTCATCCTTCCAGGGTGCCGAGAGATAGCGGGTGCGGTTGAACGTCTCCAGCCAGTCCGGACAGAACACCACCAGGGCACTGATCACCATGCCGTTGATAAACGCTTCGGGAAAGATGATCAGCCACAGGTAGCCTACAAAGTCTTCCAGCCATTCCGGCATCGCAAATCGTCCATCGAACCATAGCAGCCCCAGGCCGGCCAACAGGCACAGCAACGCCGACAAGGCGGCAGCCAAAAAGCCGGAACAGAAGATGTACACGAAAGGGTTTCGCGGTTGCGCCCGCTCTACCAGCGCCGCACAGGTTTCGGTCACCAGCACCGGTAGCCCAATCAACAGCAGGCCGTTCGCACCGACTGCGGCGAAATCCTGACGCCCCAGCCAGACCAAACCCAACTGCGCGGCACACCCACCCACGATCGCCAACGGCCAGTCCAGCAGCAAGGTCACGGCGGTCATGCCGATAAAATGGTAAGACACCCCCGTATCGAAATCCCGCCGCACCAGCCATAACATGAACAGCGCGAACACCGTGCCGAACAGCAAATGCTGGCGCCGTCGGTCGGCAAACACCTCGACCCAAGGCGCACGCCAGATCGCCCAGACCACCAGCGGGGCATACAACAGCCAGCCGATGCCAAGGGTCTGCGGCATCAGTACCGCCGCGCCGATCACCGTTTCACCTGTCTAGCCGCCTCATAGCCCGTCATGGGCCTGGCCGCATTGATCCTGTACATGAACGCCTCGTTTCCAGAGTCGCTGCCGGATGGTCAGATTACATCGCCAGGTTACAGGGTAGCCAGCTGTAAGGCTGAGCAACGCTGGGCCCGCAACGAGTCTTCCTGCGGTCATCATTTGAACGCTAAGCTACGCCTATGGATGACTCAGATTATTTGCGCCTGCTCACCGTAGCAGCCGAACAAGCCAACGCGTTCCTGTCCAATGCCCGCAAATGGGAGCGTGAGCGTTGGGTCTGTCAGCGCCTGTTGCAAGGCTTGAACGTGCCCTATCGCGCCGAGGAGTTCCACGCCGCCGGCCAGGAGCCGCCGGACGTGCTGTTTCGCGACGCCAGTTTTGAGGTGTTCTTCGTATTGGACGAAGGCCGCCGGCTGAACGACGAATGGCGCGACGAATTGCTGCGCCGGCGCAGCGCCTTTTCCTTGAGCCAACTGGTGCGCCGCGAAGCCAAGCCAAGGCGCATCCCTGCCCACGAGTTCCTCCTGCGCCTGGCCCCGACCCTGCGCAAAAAAGCGCACAACTACAAAGAACGCGGAATGGACCTGGGGGAACTGGACCTCATTGCCTTCACCAGCCTCAAACGCGAAGTGCTGGACCTCAACAGCCACTTCCCACCGCCTACCGAATATCTGCGCCAGGGCTGGCGCTCGCTGTCGCTGGTGGGGCCAACCTTTGCGCGGGTACTGTTCGCGCATCCGGAAGCGCCGGATTTCTTGCGCAACAACCTGGGCCGCAGCATAGTGTTCGATGTGGGCATCAGCCTTTGATGCCCTGGCTGTAACGTGGCGCCCTTTTGCAACGTCTACCTGACGAGGCCTTTATGACCAGCCGCCTGAAACCCGATGACCAACAGCATGTCGAAGAGTACCTGCAACTCTCCCAGCACAGAGTCGAGCGCAAGCCTTTCAGGCCGTGGCTGCTCCTTGGTGTGGTGCTGGTGGTGGTGATCGGGCTCGGCTTGCTGAGCCGCCTTTTGAGTTACCTGACGCTATGAGCTGCCTGGCGCTCGCGGGGGTAACTGCTCCGATTTCTTTTAGCCTTGCGAGATATCCCCATGACCCATCGTATTATTGTCGTCGGCGGCGGTGCCGGCGGCCTGGAGCTAGCGACCCGCCTGGGTAAGACTCTGGGCAAACGCGGCAAAGCCAGCATCACGCTGGTGGACGCCAACCTGACGCATATCTGGAAACCGCTGCTGCATGAAGTCGCGGCCGGCTCGCTGAACTCTTCGGAAGACGAACTCAATTACGTCGCCCAGGCGAAATGGAACCACTTCGAGTTCCAGCTGGGGCGTATGAGCGGGCTTGACCGTGAACAGAAGAAAATCCAACTGGCCGCCACCCTCGACGAAGAGGGCCGGGAGCTGGTACCTGCGCGCGTACTGAGCTACGACAGCCTGGTGATTGCCGTGGGCAGCACCACTAACGATTTCGGCACCGAGGGCGCGGCGCAGCATTGCCTGTTCCTCGACACCCGCAAGCAGGCCGAGCGCTTCCATCAGCGGTTGCTCAACCATTACCTGCGCGCACACGCCGGGCAAACCGACACCATTGAACAGATCAGCGTCGCCATCGTCGGCGCCGGCGCCACCGGCGTCGAACTGGCCGCCGAACTGCATAACGCGGCCCATGAGCTGGCAGCGTACGGCCTGGACCGTATCAAGCCGGAAAACATGCACATCACCCTGATCGAAGCCGGCCCTCGGGTATTGCCCGCGCTGCCGGAGCGGATTGGCGGGCCTGTGCATAAAACCCTGGAAAAATTGGGGGTGACCGTGCTGACCAACTCGGCCGTCAGCGAAGTGACCGCCGACGCGCTGATCACCAGCAGCGGCCAGGTGATCCCGGCCAGCCTTAAAGTGTGGGCCGCCGGGATTCGCGCACCGGGTTTTCTCAAGGACCTCGATGGCCTGGAGACCAACCGCATCAACCAACTGCAGGTGCTGCCGACGCTGCAGACCACCCGTGACGAAAACATCTTTGCCTTTGGCGATTGCGCCGCCTGCCCGCAACCGGGCACCGACCGCAATGTTCCGCCACGCGCGCAAGCCGCTCACCAACAGGCTTCATTGCTCGCCAAATCGCTGAAGCTGCGGATTGAAGGCAAGGAGCTGCCGACCTACAAGTACACCGACTACGGCTCGCTGATCTCGCTGTCGCGATTCTCCGCCGTGGGCAACTTGATGGGCAACCTGACCGGCAGTGTGATGCTGGAGGGCTGGTTGGCGCGGATGTTCTACGTGTCGCTGTACCGTATGCACCAGATGGCGCTGTATGGCTTTTTCCGCACGGCGATGCTGATGCTGGGCAGCAAGATCGGTCGGGGGACTGAGCCGCGTCTGAAACTGCACTGAGACATGTGGGAGGGGGCTTGCTCCCGATAGCGGTGGGTCAGGTAAAAATACTTAACTGACCCACCGCTATCGGGAGCAAGCCCCCTCCCACATTAGTGCTGTGTTGAACTTGAGATAATTTTCAGACAAAAAAAATCCCCGTATCTTTCAATACGAGGATTTTTAATATGGTCGGGGTAGGGGGATTCGAACTCCCGACATCCTGCTCCCAAAGCAGGCGCGCTACCGGACTGCGCTATACCCCGGTAATAAAAAGGCGACCTTTCAGTCGCCTTCTTCGATCAGTGCTTTTGGCCTCTGATCTTAAGATCTGATTCCAGCGTTAACTGGTCTCAAAAATGGTGGGTCGTGTGGGATTCGAACCTACGACCAATTGGTTAAAAGCCAACTGCTCTACCAACTGAGCTAACGACCCAAATATGGTCGGGGTAGGGGGATTCGAACTCCCGACATCCTGCTCCCAAAGCAGGCGCGCTACCGGACTGCGCTATACCCCGGTTTGAAATTGGCTCCGTGACCAGGACTCGAACCTGGGACCCAATGATTAACAGTCATTTGCTCTACCGACTGAGCTATCACGGAACTACATATTTCAAAGTGCAACTTTTACTACGGTAAAACCTTCTCTTCGACCCTGTCCGTATCGCTACGTTAGCGTCTCTGAGGCGCGCTATTCTACAATCTTAAAAACCCCTGTCAACCCTTTAAATTGCTTTTAAGACAATGATTTGCGCTTCTTTCTGATTTCTTCTTGGGGAGAAGAAACCCGTGGGCTGACGTTGCTGCGGGGCGCACTTTACAAGCCTTTGCCTTACAGTTCAACGCCCTATCGAAAAAAAAGGCCCCGCAATGCGGGGCCTCCTCTTACAGCACTGGCTGCCAGGCTTAATGGAAGACGATTTCGTCGTTCTCCACCGTCGCCTTGACGGGGGTGCCGGGCATAAAGCTGCCCGACAGGATCAGCTGCGCCAGCGGGTTTTCGATCCAGCGCTGGATCGCACGCTTCAACGGCCGTGCGCCATACACCGGGTCGTAACCCACCGCGATCAGCTTGTCCAACGCCTCGCTGCTCAGCTCCAGCGCCAGTTCGCGCTCGGCTAGGCGTGCACGCAGGCGTCCCAATTGGATCTCGGTGATACCCGCAATCTGATCCCGGGCCAAAGGCTCGAAGATCACCACTTCATCCACCCGGTTGATAAATTCCGGGCGGAAGTGCGAGGTCAGCGCATCCATCACCGCTGCCCGCTGGGCCTCGCGATCGCCCACCAACTCCTGGATCTGCGCCGAGCCCAGGTTAGAGGTCATCACAATCACCGTGTTGCGGAAATCCACTGTACGGCCGTGGCTGTCGGTCAGGCGGCCGTCCTCGAGCACTTGCAACAGGATATTGAACACATCTGGGTGCGCCTTCTCGACCTCGTCCAGCAAGATCACCGAGTAAGGCTTACGCCGCACGGCTTCGGTCAGGTAACCGCCCTCCTCGTAGCCCACATAGCCTGGTGGGGCGCCGATCAGGCGCGCCACCGAGTGTTTCTCCATGAACTCGGACATGTCGATGCGCACCATCGCCTCTTCAGTATCGAAGAGGAATTCGGCCAAGGCCTTGCACAGCTCGGTCTTACCCACTCCGGTCGGGCCGAGGAACATGAACGATCCACTCGGGCGATTCGGGTCGGACAACCCGGCGCGGGTACGCCGCACCGCATTGGACACCGCCACCACGGCCTCTTCCTGGCCAATGACGCGCTGGTGCAACAGGCTTTCCATCTTCAGCAGCTTGTCGCGTTCGCCCTCAAGCATTTTCGACACAGGAATGCCGGTCCACTTGGAGACCACCTCGGCTATTTCTTCCTCGGTCACCTTGCTGCGCAGTAACTGGTTCTCACTGTGCCCGTGCTGGTCGACCATCTGCAGGCTGCGTTCCAGGTCCGGGATCACCCCGTACTGCAACTCGGCCATGCGGTTCAGATCGCCCTTGCGGCGTGCGGCTTCCAGCTCCTGGCGCGACTGCTCGATTTTCTGCTGGATCTGCGCCGAACCCTGCACTTCGGCTTTTTCCGAGGTCCAGATTTCTTCGAGGTCCGAATACTCCCGCTCCAGGCGGACGATTTCTTCCTGGAGTTTTTCCAGACGTTTCTTCGCCGCCTCATCCTCTTCTTTCTTCAGCGCCTGGGATTCGACTTTCAGTTGAATCAGGCGGCGATCCAGGCGGTCGAGCACTTCGGGCTTGGAGTCGATCTCCATGCGAATCCGGCTGGCCGCTTCGTCGATCAAATCGATGGCCTTGTCGGGCAATTGACGATCGGTGATATAGCGATGGCTCAACTTGGCCGCCGCAATGATCGCGCCGTCAGTGATCGCGACTTTATGGTGGACCTCATAACGCTCTTTCAGGCCACGCAGGATGGCGATGGTGTCCTCTTCGCTGGGTTCTTCCACCAGCACTTTCTGGAAACGCCGCTCCAGAGCCGCGTCCTTTTCAATGTACTGACGGTATTCGTTGAGCGTGGTGGCACCGACGCAATGCAACTCGCCTCGCGCCAGGGCAGGCTTGAGCATATTGCCGGCATCCATGGAGCCCTCGCCTTTACCGGCACCGACCATGGTGTGCAGTTCGTCGATAAACAGAATGATCTGCCCTTCCTGCTTGGACAATTCATTGAGCAGGGATTTGAGGCGCTCTTCGAACTCGCCACGGAACTTGGCGCCGGCGATCAGCGAGCCCATGTCCAGGGACAGCAGGCGCTTGCCTTTAAGGCCGTCCGGCACTTCACCATTGATGATGCGCTGGGCCAAGCCCTCGGCGATGGCGGTTTTACCCACGCCAGGCTCACCGATCAGCACGGGGTTGTTCTTGGTACGGCGTTGCAGCACTTGGATGGTGCGACGAATTTCATCGTCACGGCCGATGACCGGGTCAAGCTTGCCCTCTTCGGCGCGCTTGGTCAGGTCAACGGTGTATTTATCCAGGGCTTGGCGCGACTCCTCGTGGTTGGGGTCATTCACCGCCTCGCCGCCGCGCAGATTGTTGATGGCGTTTTCCAGGGCTTTCTTGCTCACGCCCTGGCCCAGCAACAATTTGCCGAGCTTGCTGTTGTCGTCCATGGCGGCGAGCAGCACGAGCTCGCTGGAGATGAACTGGTCACCTTTCTGCTGGGCCAGGCGGTCGGCCTGGTTCAGCAGGCGCGCCAAATCCTGGGACATATTCACGTCGCCGGTAGGATTCTGGATTTTCGGCAGTTGGTCGAGCTCTTTGCTCAACTCCTTGCGCAGGCTGTTAATGTCAAAGCCCACCTGCATCAACAAGGGCTTGATAGAACCACCTTGTTGCTCCAGGAGCGCCTGCATCAAGTGCGCAGGTTCAATTGCCGGGTGGTCGAGACCGACCGCCAGGGATTGGGAGTCCGATAAGGCCAACTGCAATTTGCTGGTTAAACGATCAATACGCATAAGTCACCTTCCTTTTGAGCAGGCCGGAGCTGTAGAAACATCCTGAATGAAGAAACCTGCCAGATACCCCTATAGATGGGGTGGATTCTGGGGGATTCAAGCAGCGGATGGTTGATACAGATCAGGACAGTCTAGCGTTCGAGCCAGATAAGGGAGGCGAACCGGCCCGTGCGTGGGCTGCGGCGATAAGAAAAGAAGCGCGGGTCGGTTACGGTGCACAAACCGCCACCATACACAGCGCTAATGCCCCGCGCAGACAGGCGCAGACGGGCGAGCTGATAGATATCGGCCATGAACTTGCCGGGATTACAGCTGGGCACGAAGGCCTGGGCAGTCGCAGGTAGTTGTTGCATGAAGGCTTCACGCACCTCGGGTCCGACTTCAAAGGCCTGCGGACCAATGGCCGGGCCGAGCCAGACCAGCACGTCGGCGGGGTCGCAACCCAGGCTGTCGAAGGCTGCCTCCAGCACCCCGGCCGCGAGCCCACGCCAACCGGCATGCGCCGCCGCCACACGGGTGCCCGCCCGATTGCAGAACAATGCAGGCAGGCAATCAGCCGTCATCGCGGTGCAGGCGATACCGGGTGTGCTGGTCCAACTGCCATCCGCTTCGGCGATACGGCCCGGATCGGCCTCGACCACAGTGGTGCCGTGGACTTGACGCAACCAGGCCGGCTGGATACCGAAGGCATCGGTAAGACGGCGACGATTTTCCAGGACGGCCTCAAGGCTGTCCTCGACATGATCGCCCAGGTTGAGACTGTCGAACGGCGCCACACTGACGCCGCCCGCACGGGTGGTGACGCAGGCTTTGACCTGAGACGGCGCGGGCCAGTCAGGTATCAGCCAGTCACTCATCCGATAAACGCCTCGCGATCCTGCTTGAGCAGCGACAACAACCAGACCAGATCGTCTGGAAGCGGCGATTCCCAGCTCATGCGCTTACCACTCGTCGGATGATCCAGTTCCAGGAAGCGTGCATGCAGCGCCTGGCGCGGGAACGTCTTGAGCGATTCAACCATGGTCTGGCTGGCCGCCGGCGGAATACGGAAGCGACCACCGTAGGCCGGATCGCCGACCAACGGGAAGTTGATGTGGGCCATGTGCACGCGGATCTGGTGGGTACGACCGGTTTCCAGCTTGACCCGCACGTGCGTGTGGGAACGGAAACGCTCCAGCACGCGATAGTGGCTGACGGCCTGCTTGCCGCCCTCCATCACCGCCATGCGCTGGCGCTGCTGGCCGTGGCGACCGATAGGGGCGTTGATCTTGCCCCCGGCCACCACGACGCCGATCACGATGCACTCGTAGATCCGGCTGACGCTGCGACTCTGCAATTGAGTAACCAGTTGCGTCTGCGCCTGAATGGTCTTGGCCACCACCATCAGGCCGGTGGTGTCCTTGTCCAGACGGTGCACGATGCCGCAGCGCGGCACATTGATGATGTCCGGCACGTGGTGCAACAGGGCATTGAGCAAGGTGCCATCAGCGTGCCCGGCAGCCGGGTGAACCACCAGGCCTGCGGGTTTGTTGATGACCAGGATGTCGTCGTCTTCATAGACGATATCCAGCTCGATGTCCTGGGCAACCCATTCTCCCTGGGCTTCCTGCTCGGCAGTCAGCTCAAGAATCGCACCGCCATGCACTATGTCTCGCGGGCGGATAACCGCTCCATCCACAGTCAGGCGGCCGTCTTTGATCCAGGCGGAAAGGCGCGAGCGCGAGTGCTCAGCGAATAATTGTGCGGCGACTTGATCGAGGCGTTGGCCGCCCAATTCGGACGGCACCTCTGCGCGAAGTTCAATTTTATCGGACATGCTCAGACTAGGCGTGGCACAGCCTTTGGTTTCGGCTGCGCGCTTGTGGTTAAATACGGCGTCTTTTGCCCCGAGGCTTTCAACGGGGCGCTCATCATAACAGGACGGCCCCGCCCAAGACAGCGGCCGTCATAGGGACGCAAGCCGCCATGCAAGTGAAACACCTGCTGCTGATCGCCATCCTCGCCATGACTGCTGCTTGCTCGTCAACCAAGGACGTCGTCGACGAAAACCTGAGCGAAGTCGAGCTGTACCAGCAAGCTCAAACTGACTTGGACAATAATAGCTACACCAGCGCCACAGCGAAGCTGAAGGCCCTGGAGTCGCGCTATCCGTTCGGACGCTATGCCGACCAGGCGCAGCTCGAGCTGATCTACGCCAACTATAAAAACGCCGAGCCGGAAGCTGCCAAGTCCGCTGCCGAGCGTTTTATCCGCCTGCACCCGCAGCATCCGAACGTGGACTACGCCTACTACATGAAGGGCCTGACCTCGTTCGACCAGGACGTCGGCCTGCTGGCGCGCTTCCTGCCGCTGGACATGACCAAGCGTGACCCGGGCGCTGCCCGCGACTCCTACAACGAGTTCGCCCAGCTGACCAGCCGCTACCCGAACAGCCGCTACGCGCCGGACGCCAAGCAGCGCATGATCTACCTGCGCAACCTGCTGGCTTCCTACGAGATCCACGTGGCCCACTACTACCTGACCCGTCAGGCGTACGTGGCCGCCGCCAACCGTGGCCGCTACGTGGTGGAGAACTTCCAGGAAACCCCTTCGGTGGGCGACGGCCTGGCCGTGATGACCGAGGCTTACCAGCGCCTGCACCTGGACGAACTGGCAAGCACCAGCCTGGAAACCCTGAAGCTCAACTATCCGGACCACCCAAGCCTGAAAGACGGCCAGTTCGTGCCTCAGGTTGACGAAGCCGACAACCGTTCGTGGCTGAGCAAATACACCCTGGGCCTGATCGAGTCCCGCCCACCGCTGCCGCCGGGCGAAACACGCGCCAACCAGGACGTGATCAAGCAGTACCAGGACGCCAAGGACGCGATTCCTTCGGATCTCAAGCCGCACGACGAGAACGGCGACGTGATCGAAGAGGAAGAGCCGCAAGCCCTGGGCAACAACCAGGACCGCTCGTGGTTCAGCTACATGACCTTCGGTGTGTTCGACTGACCGTTCGACGCAACGCAAAAGGGAGCTCTCAGGAGCTCCCTTTTTCATGGGCGAATATTTATTGCGCTGTGCGCCCATGGCGACCTTGGCTAAACTGGCGCATTCCTCATCGAGAAACTGCCCATCATGCTTCGTCTATTGTTCTGGATCGCCGTCATTGCCGCTGCGGTATGGCTCTGGCGCAAATTTAAAAGCCCAGCGTCCGGCCAACCCCGTACCGGCGAACCCAATGCCGCACTGATGGTGCGTTGCGCCCATTGCGGCGTGCATGTGCCGCAGGATCGTGCCCTGAGCTCGGGCCAGCAATGGTATTGCACCCAGGCGCACCTGCAGCAAGGGCCGAAGTCTATCCAGCGTTAAGTCGACCGGCGGGCGCGTAAGGTGCCGGGTCGATGATCGGCGCATGCCCCAGCAACAAGTCGGCAAACAACTGGCAGGACGCCGGGGCAAGCACCAGGCCGTTGCGGTAGTGCCCGCAATTGAGCCACAGGCCTTTGAAGCCGGGCACCTCGCCGATATAAGGGATGCCTTCCGGCGAGCCGGGCCGCAACCCCGCCCAATGCCCCACCACCTCGGCGTCCGCCAGGGCGGGAAGCAGTTCCACCGCAGAAGCCTTGAGACTTTCCAGTGCGGTTTCGGTCGGCGTTTTATCGAACCCCTCATGCTCCAGGGTGCTGCCAATCAGAATGTGCCCATCCCGTCGCGGGATCGCATAGCGTCCTTTGACCAGGACCATACTCGATAAAAAATCAGGCGCGCATTTGTAGAGGATCATCTGGCCCTTTACCGGCTCCACGGGCAGCGCCAAGCCCAGTTTTCCCAGCAACGCCCCGCTCCAGGCACCGGCCGCAAGCACCACCTGATCACCCGTGATGACGCCAGCAGACGTATTCACGCCCACCACAGTGCCGCCTTCCACGATAAATCCAGCGACCTCGCACTGCTCGTGAATCGTCACACCGGGCAGCGCCGACAACGCCGCCTTGAGTGATTTGACCAGGCGCGGATTGCGCACATTGGCTACGTCGGCCATGTAGATCGCCCGCGAATAACCGCCGCCCAGCACCGGGACCGCGTCATGGGCGGCCGACACGTCCACTTTGCTCAAGGGCCGGCCTTCACGCGCAGCCCAGGCCAGAGCCTCGGCTTCGTCATCCAGGTCGAGCCAATACAGGCCCGTGGTGTGAACCTCAGGATCAACCCCGGTCGCGGCGAACAGCCGTTGCGCCAGTTGCGGGTAGAAATCCTGGGACCAGTGGGCTAAAGCGGTCACCGCCGGACTATAGCGCCACGGATACAACGGCGAAACAATTCCGCCGCCGGCCCAGGATGATTCCTGCCCAAGCCCGGCGCGCTCCAGCAATATGACCGCCAGCCCCCGGTTCGCCAGGTTGTATGCCGTCAACAAGCCAATCACTCCGCCGCCGACAATCACTACTCGCTGTTGCTTAGCCATCATTTGATCCAGCCGATAAAAAGGTAAAAGCGCGCCCGGCGCCCATTCATCCAGCACTCTCATCACTGCCCCCAGCATGCCTTGAGCGACATCTCTGGTGCCGCTCCCGGATTGCTCCGCATGCCGGTGCTGGTCAAGCTGAACCGGCCACAGGCGTCGTTCGCCATGACAGAGCCCGTGGCAGGCGTGGCCAGCAAGGCAAAGTCCTGAGGGTTCAAGACTGAGCTGATTCTATAGTGATCGTTGCCTGTACTGACGCCGCTTGCATCAATATAAGTGCCGTTGCGCGTGTAAAAACGCTCCAGGTACTGAGCTTGCTCGGCCAGCAGCGCGACGATCTGCACCCGGTGGACCTTTTTCACCTGGACGGTATATGCGGGGTAAGCGATTCCGCCCAGCAACGCAATGATCGCCACGGCGATCAATAATTCGATCAGGGTAAAGCCCTGGCTATCCATGCCCATTCGATTGCTCCTTATTGAAGTTGCCGCCATAAGACTCGCCGAAACCGTTCGCCGTCGCCCTCCTCCACCCGCGCATACACAGCCTCCAGCACGGTGCGCGATTGGCCACCCAGCCCGACGGCCGTCACGCGGAAGAGCGCGGCTGGGGCATACGGCGGCAAATGTGTCTGGCCCGAACCCGCGCCCAGGGATTGAACGCCATACACCCCGTCCTTGAACGCCACCCACGTCACCGCCGAGACCGGATTGTGTCCGGCGCCCACCACCGATGAAGCTTCATCGGGCGGCGCGCAACTGATGATCGACTGGCAAACCGGCATCACCTGCCCGCCCCTGCGCACCGCCGACTCCCCCAGCCGCAGGCCACTTTCAGCCGTCTGGAACGATTGATTACGCTGCCACAGGCTATTAGCCGCCTTCTGCTGAGCGAGCGCGCCCTGCATCGACGACAACCCCACCAGTGACAACAACAGCAGAAATACCAGGCTGATCAGCAATACCATCCCCGCCTGCCGCACCTGGCTACACCGCATCATTGTCATCGCCCTACTCCAGCCGGTTGCGCAGTGCCGCCACGACGGCGTAGGCCTGGTCTTTCACCCGCCCGGTGGGGTCTTGCAGGGTCATGAGGATGCGCACGCTGCGTATCAACGATGCGTCGGCCGGGTGGCTGTCGTAACGCACCACGCCGGTCGATTCAGGCCTGGCCGCCACACCAAAACTGATCTCGAAGGCCCGTACGTTATCCATCAGTACGGCTTTGGCCGGAGCTGACGGGGTACTGATCTTCAACTGACCCGTCTCATAGGTGTAGGTGAGCTCGCGTATAGCGAAACGAATCTGCCCGGGCGCAATCCCAGACGGCGTCCCGGTATAGGCCTGGGCGGCCTCTTTGCAGTCGGATACCACCGTCCAGTCAGGCTTGCCTGTACTGTCGCTGGCATTGGCGGTCACCAGAGTCAGTGACTTTGCGCTTGCCGAAGCTTCCCAGCCAATCGGCCGATCAAAGGCCGCCGGGGCGTTGTCGATAAAAGCCGTGGCCAGACACCCCAGCATGCCCGTCTGGCGAATATCCTGAGTCATCTTGCTCAGGACGAACCGCGCATCGTCCTGCAGCACCATGGCGGCCTGCTGGCTGGCCTGGGTCAACCGCGAACCGATCAGCACCTGGCTCGCCCCGAGCACTACCACCAGCCCGACGGCCAGCGCCAGCAGCAACTCCACCAGCCCGAAACCTCGCGCAGGACGGATCATTGCAACCGCCCTTGCCCATTGGCGATCCGACTGGTCAGGGTGAAGGTTTGCCGCTCACCCAGTCTGCTCCTGACATCCTCCCAACTGATGCTGACAGTGACCTCATCGCCGCTGGCCGCTATCGCACCCTTGGCGTCCTTGCCGGCAAAACCAGTGATATTGGCCTCGAAGTCACGCAGGTCCAGGTCACGCACGCTGGTAGCCGAGGTGCTGCCGGTGCGAGCCTGGGAGTAATCGACAGCGGCGTTGGCGCGAATACGGTCGAGCATGTCGTAGGCAATAAAACTGGCTTGGCTGGTCATCCTTGCGCTGTCGGTGGTCTTGAGCGCGTTGAGCTGGATCGCTGCGGCCCCCAGCAGTCCGAGCGCCAGGACCAGCACCGCGACCAGCACCTCGATCAGCGTCATGCCGGATTGGTGCCGATAAAAAGCGCGTAGAGAAAATGTATTCCGGCAGAAAGGCATACCGTCGTCATCCATGTCGAAGGCCTCAGGAAAACAGGAAAAACCTGCTGTGCGTCCCAAGACTAGCGTCGGTTTTCGACCGCTGCCGCTACCGGAACAAAGGGAAATACATTGGACGTAAAGGCCATCATTCAGCACCAGGGACCAAGCGCTATACCTATGCCTGCCACTTGACGATCACTCGCATCCACGGAGGGAGCACACATGACACAACGAGGTTTCACCCTGATCGAATTACTGCTGGGATTGATCTTGACGGGTGTTCTGGCGCAACTGGCCATACCCAACTTCAAAGGTTTGCTGGAATCGCAGCAGCGACAAAGCGTGGCCCGGGCACTGGCCGACGGGCTGCGTTACGCG
Organism: Pseudomonas sp. R4-39-08; assembly: GCF_003852275.1. Taxonomy (NCBI): domain Bacteria; kingdom Pseudomonadati; phylum Pseudomonadota; class Gammaproteobacteria; order Pseudomonadales; family Pseudomonadaceae; genus Pseudomonas; species Pseudomonas sp. R4-39-08. The sequence goes on along the minus strand of NZ_CP027733.1, from coordinate 869,793 downwards.
CGCACCGAGGCGATTGCACGCAATCATGCGGTGGTGATCCATGCGCGGGATGAGGACTGGAGCCAAGGATGGCGGGTGATACTGGATATCAGTGGGCGCGGCCACCTGGACGACGAGAATCCGGTGCTACTGGAGCGACAGGACAGCGGGCAAGTACCGGTTGCCGGCAACGGCCCGGTCAGCAGCCAGGTTCGTTTCAGCGGTTTGGGGGAGCCAGTGTTTGCGGGCGGGGGATTTCGTGCCGGCACCGTGCATGTGTGCGACACACAACCGGCCCAGAGTCTGTATCAGGTCGTGCTCGCTCCCAGCGGGCGTATCAGCCTGCGCAGTGACAAGACCGAGCAGGCGCTATGCCGAAGTTAAGGCAGCCTCCAGGGTTCAGAGCAGCGAGCGAACCCGTAATTCCTTGGGCATTGAAAACGTAATGTTTTCTTCCCGGCCCGCCAGCTCATCGGCGCCGGTGGCACCCCAGGCGTGCAATTGCTGGATCACGCCGCGCACCAAAACTTCCGGGGCCGAGGCGCCTGCCGTAATGCCGATGCGCTCTACGCCGTCGAACCAGCTACGCTGCATGTCCTCGGCGCCGTCGATCAGGTACGCCGGCGTCGCCATGCGCTCAGCCAACTCGCGCAAACGGTTGGAGTTGGAACTGTTGGGACTGCCGACCACCAGCACGACATCACACTCATCGGCCAGTTGCTTGACTGCATCCTGGCGGTTTTGCGTGGCGTAGCAGATGTCGTCCTTGCGCGGGCCGCCAATGGCTGGGAATCGGGTGCGCAGGGCGTCGATAACGCGGCTGGTATCGTCCATGGACAAGGTGGTCTGGGTGACGAAGGCCAAGCGTTCAGGGTTTTGCACCTGCAAGCTGGCAACGTCTTTTTCGTCTTCTACCAGGTAGATCGCGCCGCCATTACTGGAGTCATACTGGCCCATGGTGCCTTCGACCTCCGGATGGCCGGCGTGGCCGATCAGGATGCATTCGCGGCCATCACGGCTGTAGCGCGCCACTTCGATGTGCACCTTGGTCACCAGCGGGCACGTGGCGTCGAACACTTTCAGGCCACGGCCGGCCGCTTCGGTGCGTACGGCCTGGGACACACCATGGGCACTGAAGATAACGATGACATCATCGGGCACCTGGTCGAGCTCTTCGACGAAGATGGCTCCGCGAGCACGCAGGTCTTCGACCACGAACTTGTTGTGGACGACTTCATGCCGCACATAAATCGGCGGGCCGAAGACTTCCAGGGCGCGGTTGACGATTTCGATCGCCCGGTCCACGCCGGCGCAGAAGCCACGGGGGTTGGCGAGTTTGATTTGCATGCTGTGCCTCGTGTCTTGCAGCCACTTTGGGCCAGGTTTGTGCTGACCTAAAGGACAATGGGGATCAAAGGTGGGAGGGGGTAAGCCCTAATGCCAGTCAGTTAAGCGTACACCACCGTCTGTAGGAGCGAGCTTGCTCGCGAAAAACTCACAGGCACCGCGTTTATTCAGGAAGCACGCGTTATCGTTGACGTTTTTCGCGAGCAAGCTCGCTCCTACAAAAAGCCTTAACTGACTGGCATTAGGGCAAGCCCCCTCCCACATTTTAGACCAGCGCCTTGACGTTGATGATCTCGACGTCAAAGGTCAGTGTCTTGCCGGCCAGCGGGTGGTTGAAGTCGATGGTCACTTGCGCGTCATCGAAGGCTTTGACCACGCCGGGCAATTCCGTATTCGCCGCATCATTGAAGATCACCAGCAGGCCTTCCGACAGGTCCATGCCTTCGAACTGCGAACGCGGGATGATCTGCACGTTTTGCGGGTTGGGCTGGCCAAAGGCATTTTCCGGCGGGATCTGCAGGTTGCGCTTATCGCCAGCCTTGAATCCGAACAGCGCCGTTTCAAAACCCGGCAGCAGGTTGCCATCGCCGACTTTGAAGGTCGCCGGGGCTTTGTCGAAAGTGCTGTCGACCGTGTCGCCATTCTCCAGGCGCAATGCAAAGTGCAAAGTGACTTCCGTGTTCTGGCCGATGCGTTGCTCAGCCAATACCTGATCAGTCATTGACGGTCTCTCCGGTTTTCTTGCTCTTGAACATATCCAGCGCCAGCATGATTGCACCAACGGTGATGGCGCTGTCGGCGAAGTTGAACGCCGGGAAATAATGGCGGTTCTGCCAGTGCACCAGGATGAAGTCGATCACATGGCCCAGGGCAATGCGGTCGTACAGGTTGCCCAGCGCGCCGCCCAGCACCAGGGCGAGGGCAATGGCCAACCAGGTGTCATCACGGCCCAGACGCTTGAGCCAGACCACCAGCACCGCACTGACCACCACGGCGATCAGTGCGAACAGCCAGCGCTGCCAGCCGCCGCCATCGGCGAGGAAGCTGAAGGCCGCGCCAGTGTTGTAGGCCAGGGTCCAGCTGAAGTAATCCGGGATCACCACGATTTGCTGGAACATTTCCAGGGTGCCTTCGAAATGAGCCTTGCTGACCTGGTCGATGACCAGGACCAGCACGCTCAATACGAGCCAGCCAAGACGTCCGAAACGACTGGTTGCATCAGGCATAGTGGCGAACCTCGCCTTCACCGCTGATGTTATCCACGCAGCGACCGCAGATTTCCGGATGCTCCGGGTTCACGCCGACATCTTCACGGCAGTGCCAGCAACGGGCGCACTTAGGGAAGGCCGACTTGACCACTTTGAGCTTCAGGCCCGGCACTTCGGTCGCCACGGCGTCTGCCGGAGCCTGGGCGAATGGCGCCAGGCTGGCGGTGGAGGTGATCAACACAAAGCGCAGCTCGTTGCTCAGCTTGGCCAGGTCGGCGGTCAGGCCGTCCTCGGCAAACAGGGTGACTTCGGCTTGCAGGTTGCCACCCACGGCCTTGGCCGCGCGCTGCACTTCCAGTTCCTTGTTCACCGCAACCTTCACGGCCATCACGCCTTCCCAGTACGCGCGACCCAGTTCGAAGTCGGCCGGCAGTTCGGTCAGGCCTTCGTACCAGGTATTGAGCATGACGGACTCGTTACGCTCGCCCGGCAGGTATTCCCACAGTTCGTCGGCGGTGAACGCCAGGATCGGTGCGATCCAGCGCACCAGCGCTTCGCTGATATGGTAGAGCGCGGTCTGCGCCGAGCGGCGCGCCTTGCTGTTGGCGCCGGTGGTGTACTGGCGGTCCTTGATGATGTCGAGGTAGAACCCACCCAGCTCCTGCACGCAGAAGTTGTGGATCTTCGAATAGACGTTCCAGAAGCGGTACTCGCCATAGTGTTCCTGCAACTCGCGCTGCAACAACAGGGTACGGTCCACGGCCCAACGGTCGAGGGCGAGCATGTCCTCGGCCGGCAGCAGGTCGGTGGCCGGGTTGAAGCCGGTCAGGTTCGACAGCAGGAAGCGTGCGGTATTACGGATGCGACGGTAGGCATCGGCGCTGCGGGCCAGGATCTGGTCCGACACGGCGATCTCGCCCGAGTAATCGGTCGACGCTACCCACAGGCGCATGATGTCGGCGCCCAGGGTGTCGTTGATCTTTTTCGGCTCGATCACGTTCTTCAGCGACTTGGACATCTTGCGACCGTTTTCGTCGACGGTGAAGCCGTGGGTCAGCAGTTCGCGGTACGGCGCATGGCCGTCGATGGCGCAGCCGGTCAGCAGCGAGGAGTGGAACCAGCCACGGTGCTGGTCGGAACCTTCCAGGTACAGGTCGGCACGCGGGCCGCTGTCGTGGCCCATCGGGTGCGAGCCGCGCAGCACGTGCCAGTGGGTGGTGCCGGAGTCGAACCACACGTCGAGGGTGTCGCTGATCTTGTCGTACTGCGGCGCTTCATCGCCCAGCAGCTCGGCGGCGTCCAGCTTGAACCAGGCTTCGATGCCTTCCTGTTCAATGCGCTGTGCCACTTCTTCCATCAGCTCGACGGTGCGCGGGTGCAGTTCGCCGCTTTCCTTGTTCAGGAAGAACGGGATCGGCACGCCCCAGTTACGCTGGCGGGAGATGCACCAGTCCGGACGGTTGGCAATCATCGAGTGCAGGCGCGCCTGGCCCCAGGCCGGGACGAACTGAGTGTCTTCGATGGCTTTGAGCGAGCGTATGCGCAGGGTTTCGCCGCTGGCCGGCTCTTTGTCCATGCCGATAAACCACTGCGCGGTGGCGCGGTAGATCAACGGGGTCTTGTGGCGCCAGCAGTGCATGTAGCTGTGCTTGATGGTGTCGGCCTGCATCAGCGCGCCGACTTCACGCAGCTTGTCGATGATCGGCTGGTCGGCCTTGAAGACGAACTGCCCGCCGAAGAACTCCAGCGACGGCACATACACGCCGTTGCTCTGTACCGGGTTGATGATGTCGTCGTTGACCATGCCGTACTTCTTGCAGGTCACGAAGTCGTCCACGCCATAGGCAGGCGAGCAGTGAACGATGCCCGTGCCCGAACCCAGCTCGACGTAGTCAGCCATATATACCGGCGACAGGCGGTCATAGAACGGGTGACGGAAGTTGATCAGCTCCAGCGCGGTGCCGGTGGTGGTGGCGATCACCGAACCTTGCAGCTCGTAGCGCGCCAGGCACGACTCAACCATTTCTTCGGCCAGCACCAACAGGCGATCGCCAACATCGACCAGCGCGTAGGTGAACTCCGGGTGCACGTTCAGTGCCTGGTTGGCGGGGATGGTCCATGGCGTGGTGGTCCAGATCACGATGGCAGCGGGCTTGGCCAGCGATGCCAGGCCAAAGGCCTCGGCCAGCTTGGCGTCGTCGGCGATCGGGAAGGCCACGTCGATGGTCGAAGATTTCTTTTCCTCGTACTCGACTTCCGCCTCGGCCAGGGCCGAGCCGCAGTCGAAGCACCAGTTCACGGGCTTGAGGCCCTTGAACACGAAACCGCCCTTGACGATTTCGGCCAAGGCGCGGATTTCACCGGCCTCGTTCTTGAAGTTCATGGTTTTGTACGGGTTGTCCCACTCGGCCAGCACACCCAGACGGATGAACTCGGACTTCTGCCCTTCGATCTGCTCGGTGGCGTAGGCACGGCACAGTTCGCGGGTTTTATCCGCGCCCAGGTTCTTGCCGTAGGTCACTTCGACTTTGTGTTCGATCGGCAGGCCGTGGCAGTCCCAACCCGGGACATACGGTGCGTCGAAGCCCGACAGGGTTTTCGAACGCAGGATCATGTCCTTGAGAATCTTGTTCAGCGCATGACCGATGTGAATCGTGCCGTTGGCATAAGGAGGGCCGTCGTGCAGGACGAATTTCGGACGATCCTTGCCAATTTCGCGCAACTTTCCGTACAGGCCAATACTGTCCCAGCGCTGCAGGATCTGCGGTTCGCGCTGTGGCAGGCCGGCCTTCATTGGGAAGGCGGTGTCCGGAAGGTTTAGCGTGGCTTTATAGTCGGTCATTTAAGGCTCTTCGGTTAGCGATGGGCGCTAGGTGCGGCTAGTGCACGGGCGGCGGCGACATCCGCATTGATCGCCGTTTTCAACGCCTCAAGGGAGGCGAAACGCTGCTCTTCACGCAGCTTCTGGTGGAAAACCACCGTTAAACGCCGGTCGTATAAATCACCGGCAAAATCCAGAAGGTGAACTTCCAGGTGGGCCTTGCCATCACCTGCAACCGTGGGCCTGACGCCTATGTTGGCGACTCCCGGCCACGATTGGCCATCGATGTCGACGCTCACCAGGTAAACCCCGGTCAGCGGCACACGACGGCGCTTGAGTTGCACGTTGGCGGTTGGCGTGCCCAGTTGGCGCGCCAGCTTCTGGCCGTGCAATACCCGCCCGGCGATGCGGAACGGGCGACCGAGCAAACGCTCGGCCAAGGCGAAGTCGGCAGCGGCCAGGGCGTTACGCACCTGGGTACTGCTCACGCGCAGGCCGTCCAGTTCGACGGTTTGCGCGGCTTCGACGGTAAACCCCTGGTTGACGCCGGCGTGTTGCAGGAAATCGAAATCTCCGACGCGGTCGCAACCAAAACGGAAGTCGTCGCCGACTTCCAAATGCTGCACGCCCAGGCCATCGACGAGGATGCGGTCGACGAACTCGGCGGCGCTCAGGCTTTGCAAGCGCTGGTTGAAGGCCAGGCAGAGCACGCGGTCGACGCCTTCTTCTGCCAGCAGTTGCAGCTTGTCGCGCAGGCGGGCCAGACGGGCCGGCGCGGTCTCGGGAGTGAAATATTCCCGCGGCTGCGGCTCGAAAATCACCACGCAGCTGGGCACGCCCAACTCGACCGCACGCTCGCGCAGCCTGGCCAGGATAGCCTGGTGGCCACGGTGAACACCGTCAAAGTTGCCAATAGTGGCGACGCAGCCCCGATGCTCGGGGCGCAGGTTGTGGAGACCTCGAACCAGCTGCATAACGCGCTTCTTGCTCATAAAGTGGTCGATTATAACCACACCCGGCCCCGGGCGACAGGCAACAGCACAGGCCAAATGGATCGATTCGATAAAACAGCCGTTTTATCGCGACAAACTCTCTACCCCAGGGACTTGCGATTGAAATCGCGCAGGCGGAAACCCTGCAGCAGCAACATCCCGAAGTACACCACCACGCCCGCCACCACCAGCACGCCAAGGCGCATGAAGCGCTCCAGCATATGGCCCTGGTCCCAGGCCGGCATGACATGCATCAGGCCCAGCAACACGGCGGACATCGCGGCGACCGCCACGAGCAGCTTGAGGGTGAACACCCCCCAGCCTGGCTGCGGCTGATACATCTGTTGTTTGCGCAGTTGATAAAACAGCAGGCCGGCATTGATGCACGCACCGGCGCTGATTGCCAACGCCAGGCCGGCATGGGCCAGCGGGCCGATAAATACCAGGTTGAGCAGTTGCGTGACGATCAGCGTGAAAATCGCGATCTTCACCGGCGTGCGGATGTTTTGTTGGGCATAGAAGCCCGGCGCCAGCACCTTGATCACGATAATGCCAAGCAAGCCGACGGAGTAAGCCACCAGCGCGTGCTGGGTCATCAACGCGTCATGGGCGTCGAACTGGCCGTATTGAAACAGCGAGACCGTCAAGGGCTCAGCCAGGATTCCCAAGGCCAAGGCGCATGGCAGCACCAGCAGGAAGCACAGGCGCAGGCCCCAGTCGAGAATGCGCGAGTACTCCTGGCGGTCCTTGCTTGCGTAGGTGCGCGCCAGGGTCGGCAGCAGAATTGTCCCCAAGGCCACCCCGAGCACGCCGGACGGCAATTCCATCAGGCGGTCGGCGTAGTACATCCACGAAACCGAGCCGGATACCAGCAGCGAAGCGAACGCCGTATTGATGATCAGGGAAATCTGACTGACCGACACCCCGAGGATCGCTGGCAACATATTGCGCATCACACGCCAGACGCCGGTGTCCTTGAGGTTCAGGCGCGGCAGCACGAGCATGCCGATTTTTTTCAGATGCGGCAGTTGGTAGAGCAACTGCGCCAGGCCACCGGCCAGGACTGCCCAGCCGAGGGCCATCACCGGTGGGTCGAAGTAAGGCGTGAGGAACAGCGCGAAGATAATCATGCTGACGTTGAGCAGCGTCGGCACGAAGGCCGGCACCGAGAAACGGTTCCAGGTATTGAGGATCGCCCCGGCGAGGGATGACAGCGAGATCAGCACTATATAAGGAAAGGTCACGCGCAGCAGGTCGGTGGTCAGCGCGAACTTTTCCGGGGTGTTGGCAAAGCCCGGCGCCGTGGCCCAGATCACCCAGGGCGCGGCGAGTATGCCGACCAGGGTCACCAGCATCAGCACCAGGGTCAGCAGGCCCGAAACGTAGGCAATGAACGTGCGGGTTGCCTCCTCGCCCTGCTGAGTCTTGTATTCGGCCAGGATCGGCACAAAGGCCTGGGAGAACGCGCCTTCGGCGAAGATTCTGCGCAGCAGGTTGGGCAATTTAAAGGCAATAAAGAAGGCATCCGTGGCCATACTGGCGCCAAAAATGCGCGCCAGCAGGGTGTCACGCACAAACCCCAAAACCCGGGAGATCATCGTGATAGAGCTGACGGCAGCCAACGATTTGAGCAGATTCATTGAAAGAGTTTGCGCCTATAGATAAAGAGCAGGCGAACAAAGCGCCTACTTATGCGATACTGCGCGCCTGCAACAGCACAGAGCCAAAGCTCGCGAGTTTACAGGTCAAGCGCCGGAAATAAATCACCCGCCTCTTCAGATCGACCACTCAGCAGTTCGCATCAGCCGCCCTTGACAACCCATCAAGTCATCGGCATGATTCGCGGCCTATTTTGTTTGCTATTTCCTAAAAAGTCTTTCGAGGAGCTCGACGGTGGCCAACACACCTTCCGCCAAAAAACGTGCAAAACAGGCTGAGAAGCGTCGCAGCCACAACGCCAGCCTGCGTTCCATGGTTCGTACCTACATCAAGAATGTAGTTAAAGCCATCGACACCAAAGACGCTGAAAAAGCTCAAGCTGCTTACGTTCTGGCCGTGCCAGTTATCGACCGTATGGCCGATAAAGGCATCATCCACAAGAACAAGGCCGCTCGTCATAAGAGCCGCCTGAATGGCCACATCAAGGCTCTGAGCGTTCCTGCTGCAGCCTAAGTGGTAACAACTGCTACGCAGCCCAGGTTGCGAATCAGTTAAGAAATGCCCCGTACCGAAAGGTGCGGGGCATTTTTGTTTTCTGGAGTGCATAAATCAAAATGTGGGAGGGGGCTTGCTCCCGATGGCTGAGGGTCTGCCACCGCATCTAGTGACTGATCCACCGCTATCGGGAGCAAGCCCCCTCCCACATTTGAATAGTGGTGCATTTTCAACCGCGCAAAAAAAACGCCCCGAACCAGTCGGGGCGTTTTTGCTACCGCTTGATCAAAACATCGATCAATGCTGATGACCGCCTTCACCGTGGACGTGACCGTGAGCCACTTCTTCCTGGGAAGCGTCGCGGATGGCAACGATCTTCACTTGGAAGTTCAGGCGCTGACCAGCCAGCGGGTGGTTACCGTCAACGGTCACGTCGTCACCGTCCAGGTCGCGGATGGTCACGATCTGCATTTGGCCGTCCGGGGCGGAAGCGTGGAACTGCATACCCACTTCCAGCTCATCAACACCTTCGAACATGCTGCGGCTCAAGGTGCTGACCAGTTCGGCGGAGTATTCGCCGTAGGCATCCTCAGGTTCTACGGCAACGGTCAGTTCATCACCAACTGCCTTGCCTTCCAGAGCCTTTTCCAGGCCTGGGATGATATTACCCGCGCCTTGCAGGTAGACCAGCGGCGCGCCGCCGGCGGAGCTGTCGATGACCTCACCAGCGTCGTTGGTCAGGGTATAGTCGATGGAGACAGCCTTGTTAGCGGCGATCGTCATGGGGCGAGACCTTTTGCATAAGAATGAAGAACGGACAAGTCTAAACAAGGATTTGCCCGAAAGCGAACAGAACCCGGACAGACGGGGCCGACCAACGGTCTCGACGATCAGCGGATTCCACCAGGACGACGACCTGCACTGGGTCGTCGAGCTGTCCTGCGGCCACACCCAGCATCTGCGCCACCAGCCGCCATGGCAGTCGCGCGCCTGGGTGCTCGACCCCGCGCAGCGCCTTGAAAAAATCGGCCAGCCCTTTGCGTGCGGCTGGTGTGCGCAACACCCCGAATAACGATAACCTTGGCGCCTGATTCGCGGTAGGCACTCACGCATAGAGTGCCACCCCAGCCATGCACCTCCAGAGAATTCGCATGCAGACTTTTTTTATCGCGCCCACCGATTTTGGTGTGGGTCTGACCTCCATCAGCCTTGGGCTGGTGCGTACCCTGGAACGGGCCGGCCTGAAAGTCGGTTTCTTCAAACCGATTGCCCAGCCACACCCTGGCGATACCGGCCCCGAGCGTTCTACCGAACTGGTGGCGCGCACCCACGGCCTGAAGCCGCCGCACCCCCTGGGCCTGGCCCATGTTGAGCGCATGCTCGGCGACGGCCAGCTCGACGAGTTGCTCGAAGAAATCATCACGCTGTACCAGCAAGCCGCGGTGGGCAAGGACGTGCTGATCGTCGAAGGCATGGTGCCGACCCGCAGCGCCAGCTATGCGGCACGGGTCAACCTGCACCTGGCCAAAAGCCTGGATGCTGAAGTGATCCTGGTCTCGGCCCCGGAAAATGAAGTGCTCACCGAACTGTCCGGCCGCGTGGAACTGCAGGCCCAATTGTTCGGTGGCCCGAAAGACCCGAAAGTGCTGGGCGTAATCCTCAACAAGGTGCGCACCGACGAAAGCATGGAGGCCTTCTCGGCGCGCCTCAAGGAGCACTCGCCGTTATTGCGCAGCGGTGATTTCCGCCTGCTCGGCTGCATTCCCTACCAGCCCGAACTCAACGCGCCGCGTACCCGCGACGTGGCCGACCTGATGGGCGCGCAGATCCTCAATGCCGGCGACTATGAAACCCGGCGCATGACCAAGATCATCATCTGCGCGCGCACCATGCGCAACACCGTGGAGCTGCTCAAGCCCGGTGTGCTGGTGGTGACGCCGGGCGATCGCGACGACATCATCCTCGCCGTCAGCCTGGCCGCGATCAACGGCGTACCGCTGGCCGGCCTGTTGCTGACCAGCGACACCCTGCCCGACCCGCGAATCATGGATTTGTGCCGTGGCGCGTTCCAGGCCGGGTTGCCGGTACTGTCGGTGAGCACCGGTTCCTACGACACCGCCAACCAGCTCAACAGCCTCAATAAGGAAATCCCCATCGATGACCGCGAGCGCGCGGAGATCATCACCGACTTCGTCGCCAGCCACCTCGATGCGCGCTGGCTGCACCAGCGCTGCGGCACCCCACGGGAGATGCGCCTGTCACCGGCGGTCTTTCGCTACCAGTTGATCCAGCGCGCCCAGGCCGCCAACAAGCGCATCGTGCTGCCCGAAGGCAGCGAGCCGCTGACCGTGCAGGCCGCCGCGATCTGCCAGGCCCGCGGCATCGCCCGCTGTGTGCTGCTGGCCAAGCCGGCGGACGTGGAAGCGGTGGCGCGGGCCCAGGGTATCGAACTGCCGGAAGGCCTGGAGATACTTGACCCGGACCTGATCCGCCAGCGCTACGTCGAACCGATGGTCGCATTGCGCAAGAGCAAGAGCCTGAACGCGCCAATGGCCGAGCAGCAATTGGAAGACACCGTGGTGATCGCCACCATGATGCTCGCCCTCGACGAGGTGGACGGCCTGGTGTCCGGGGTGATCCACTCCACCGCCAACACCATCCGCCCGGCCCTGCAGCTGATCAAGACGGCGCCGGGCTGCACCTTGGTATCGTCGGTGTTCTTCATGCTGTTCCCCGAGCAGGTGCTGGTGTATGGCGACTGCGTGATGAACCCGCACCCAAGCGCTGCGGAGCTGGCGGAAATCGCTCTGCAGAGCGCCGACTCGGCCGCCGCGTTCGGCATCGTCCCGCGCGTGGCGATGATCAGCTATTCCAGCGGCGAGTCGGCCAGCGGTGAGGAAGTGGAAAAAGTCCGCGAAGCCACCCTGCTCGCCCACGAACAACAGAGCTCGTTGCTGATCGACGGCCCGCTGCAATACGACGCCGCCGCCAATGAAAGCGTGGCCCGGCAACTGGCGCCCAACAGCCAGGTCGCCGGCAAGGCCACGGTGTTCGTCTTCCCCGACCTGAATACCGGCAACACCACCTACAAAGCCGTGCAACGCAGCGCCGATTGCGTAAGCCTGGGGCCGATGCTCCAGGGCCTGCGCAAACCGGTCAACGACCTGCCGCGCGGCGCCCAGGTGGACGACATCGTGTACACCATCGCCCTGACCGCGATCCAAGCCGCCAACCGACCTATGGATATCTAAATGCTGGATTTTCTACCTGCCGCCGTACGCGGAGTAATCGCTTCCCTGCTGTTGGCGCTGAACACAATCCTGCTGTGCTCGTTCCTGTTTATCGTGGCGCTGTTCAAGGCCCTGCCTTTCGCCAAGCGCATGAGCGAAGGCTTGATGAACCACACGCACGAAGCCTGGGTCAGCAACAACAAGGCTTGGATGAACCTGGTACGGCGCACCCGCTGGCACTTGAGCGGCCTTGAAGGCCTGGACTATCAACACTCGTACCTGGTCACCAGCAATCACCAGAGCTGGGTCGACATCATGGTGCTGCAATACGTGCTCAATCGACGCATTCGCCCGCTGAAGTTCTTTCTCAAGCAGGAGCTGATCTGGGTGCCGGTGATTGGTTTGGCGTGGTGGGCGCTGGGCTTTCCGTTCATGAAGCGCTATAGCAAGGCGTACCTGGAAAAACACCCGGAAAAGAAAGGCAAGGACCTGGAAACCACCCGCAAGACCTGTGCGAAGTTTCGCAACAACCCGGTAGGGATTTTCAACTTTGCCGAAGGCACACGGTTTACACCGGGCAAGCATGCACAGCAGAAGTCACCGTTTCGCTACTTGCTCAAACCCAAGGCCGGAGGGATTGCGTTCGTGCTGGATGCCATGGGTGAGCAGTTGAAGTCGCTGGTCAACGTGACCATTCACTACCCTGGCGGCCGTCCGGGCTATTGGGATTTGCTGTGCGGGAATGTGAAGGATGTGGTGGTGCAGTTTGAAGAGGTGCAGATTCCGGTCGAGTTTATCGGCAAGAATTATGAGCAGGACGGGGAATATCGGTTGGCGTTCCAGGGCTGGATCAACCGGTTGTGGGAAGAGAAGGATGTGTTGCTGGAAAAGCTGCACACAGAATTTCCTGGCAAAAGCTGATCAACCTGTGGGAGGGGGCTTGCTCCCGATGGCGGCGTGTCAGTCAGTACAGCTGTTACTGATCCACCGCTATCGGGAGCAAGCCCCCTCCCACATTTGACTGCGCTGTTTTCAAAGCCCCATAAAAAAACCCGCCAACATGGCGGGCTTTTTTGTGCGCGTGACGCTTAGATCGCGCCACGCTGACGCAACAACTCCAGCACTTGCTTGACGCTGTCTTCCAGCGACAAAGTCTGGGTGTCGATCACCAAGTCGGCATTCAACGGCACGTCATACGGGAAGGACTCACCGGGGATGTTATCCCCGCCCGCCGCGTACAGCCCTTGGGGATCACGCTCGGCACACACCTGCGGCGACGCCTGCACGTACACGGTCAGCAAACGGTCGCTGCCGATCAGCACCTTGGCCTGTTCGCGGCCTTCGGCATCCGGGGCGACGAACGCGGCCAGGGTCAGCAGGCCGGCTTCGTTGAACTGGCGCGCCACGTGAGCGGCACGGCGCCAGTTCTCGGTACGCCCGGCGCGGTCCTGCGGCAGACCTTTGTTGAGGTCGTGACGCAAGTTCTGGCCGTCCAGCACAAACACCGCACGCCCCATGTCGAACAGCCTGCGCTCGACCGCATACGCCAAGGTGCTCTTGCCGGCGCCGGACAGGCCGCTGAACAGCACGGTGGCCGGTTGCTGGCCGAAACGCAGGGCGCGTTCTTCGGTGGCTACATGGGCCAACTTGCCGTGCTGCGCCGCGCTGCCATGGCTGACTGGCGGTGCGATGATCATGCCGGCGGCCACGGTGCCGTTGGTCAAGCGGTCGATGACGATAAACGCGCCAGTGGTGCGGTTGCTGTCGTAACCGTCCAACGCAATAGCCGCGTCAAGGCTGACCTTGACCCGGCCAATCTCGTTCAACTGCAGCGAACTCGCCGGGCCTTCGGCCAGGGTGTTCACGTCCACGCGGTGCACAATGCTGGTGATGGAGCCCGGCACATAGCTGGTGGCGCGCTTGATGTCGTACTTCTTGCCCGGCAGCATCGGTTCTTCGGCCATCCACACCAGCATGGCGTCGAAGGCGTCTGTCACTTGCGGCACGTTGTCGGCATGCACCAGCAGGTCGCCACGGGAGATGTCGATCTCGTCTTCCATGGTCAGGGTCACGGCCTGGCCCGGGCCCGCCTGTTCCAGCTCGCCCTCGAAGGTGACGATGGATTTGACGCGGCTGCTCTTGCCCGACGGCAGCACCACGACGTCGTCGCCCTTGTGCACGATGCCGCTGGCCAGGGTGCCGGCGAAACCACGGAAGTTCAGGTTCGGACGGTTGACGTACTGCACCGGAAAACGCAGGTCGGTGTAGTTGCGGTCGTTGGCGATCTCGACGGTCTCGAGAATCTCCATCAGCGACTGCCCGGTGTACCACGGCGAACGCTCGCTCTTGTTCACCACGTTGTCGCCCTTGAGCGCCGACATCGGCACGAAGGCCAGGGTGCTCGGCTTGAACGCGATACCGTCGGCAAACTTCAGGTAATCGGCCTTGATCGACTCGAATACGCTCTGGTCAAAGCCATTGATGTCCATCTTGTTGACGGCCACCACGATGTGTTTGATGCCCAGCAACGAGGCGATGAAGCTGTGGCGGCGGGTCTGGGTCTGCACGCCATAGCGCGCGTCGATCAGGATAATCGCCAGGTCACAGGTGGACGCACCGGTGGCCATGTTGCGAGTGTACTGCTCATGGCCTGGGGTATCGGCAATGATGAATTTACGCTTGGCGGTGGAGAAGTAGCGGTAGGCGACATCGATGGTGATGCCCTGCTCACGCTCGGCCTGCAGGCCGTCAACGAGCAGCGCCAGGTCGATGTCGTCACCGGTGGTGCCGGACTTCTTCGAATCGCGGGTGATGGCTTCCAAGTGATCTTCGTAGATCATCTTGGAGTCGTGCAGCAGTCGCCCGATCAGGGTGCTCTTGCCGTCATCGACGTTGCCGCAGGTCAGGAAGCGCAACATTTCCTTGCGCTCGTGCTGGCCCAGGTAGGCGAGGATGTCCTCGCTGATCAAATCAGATACGTGCGACATGACAACCCCTTAGAAATAACCCTGACGTTTTTTATCTTCCATGGAGCCGGCGCCATCATGGTCGATGACCCGGCCCTGGCGCTCGGAAGTTCGCGTCAGGAGCATTTCCTGAATGATGTCCGTCAGCGTTTCGGCTTCGGACTCCACCGCGCCCGTCAACGGGTAGCAGCCAAGGGTGCGGAAACGGACTTTCTTTTTGACGATACGGGCTTTGTCTTCGTCGGACAGGTGCTCGAGGATGCGGTCGTCGTCGATCATGATCAACGTACCGTTCTTCTCGATCACGTCGCGTTCGGCGGCGAAGTACAGCGGCACGATCGGGATGCCTTCCAGGTAGATGTACTGCCAGATGTCCAGCTCGGTCCAGTTGGACAGCGGGAATACGCGGATCGATTCGCCCTTGTTGACGTTGCCGTTGTAGACGTTCCACAGCTCCGGGCGCTGGTTTTTCGGGTCCCAGCGGTGCTTGCTGTCGCGGAATGAGTACACGCGCTCTTTGGCGCGGGATTTCTCTTCATCGCGACGGGCGCCGCCGAAGGCTGCGTCGAAACCATGCTTGTCCAGGGCCTGCTTGAGGCCTTCGGTCTTCATGATGTCGGTGTGCTTGGCGCTACCGTGGGTAAACGGGTTGATGTTCTGCGCCACGCCATCGGGGTTGATGTGGGTGATCAGGTCCAGGCCCAGTTCCTCGACCATCTTGTCGCGGAACTTGTACATTTCCTGGAATTTCCAGCGGGTGTCGACGTGCATTACCGGAAACGGCAATTTGCCCGGGAAGAAGGCCTTGCGGGCCAGATGCAGCATCACGGCGGAGTCTTTACCGATCGAGTAGAGCATCACCGGGTTATCGAACTCGGCGGCGACCTCGCGGATAATGTGGATGCTTTCCGCCTCCAGCTGTTTCAGATGCGTCAGTTTGTCGACCATGGCTACTCACGGAAAAACGATCGTGTGGACGGCCAGCGGGCCGTGTTCGAGCGGGGCATGCTAGCACAGCACCTGCTTCTATTCAGGGCGCCAACTAGATCGAAACGGTATATGAATATACCCCCAAGTTTGGCCTGAAACTCGGTCAAGCCCCCTCCCACATTTGCCTCGGCTGTGTGGCTTAGATCGGGTTCGGGCAATCGATGAAGATATGCTCCAAGGCAAAGCGTCGTGCCAGGTAATCCCCCAACGCCTGCACGCCATAGCGCTCGGTGGCGTGGTGGCCGGCGGCGATGAAACTGATGTCGTTTTCCCGCGCGCTGTGGAAGGTCTGTTCCGAGGCTTCGCCGCTCAGGTACAAGTCGACACCGGCAGCCACTGCCTGGTCGATATACCCCTGGCCGCCCCCGGTGCACCAGCCGACGCGGCGGATCATTTCACTGCCTTCGATCAGCAGCGGCTCTCGGCCCATCACGTCCTGCACGCGGCGGGCAAAGTCGCGCGGTGACAGCGGCTCGGCGAGCGAGCCGACCAGGCCGACGACTTTTGGGTTGCCTGGGTCGAGCGGGCCTTCGACGGTAATGTCCAGTTGCTTGGCAAGCTGCACGTTATTGCCTACGTCAGGGTGCAGATCCAGGGGCAGGTGGTAGGCCAGCAGGCTGATGTCATGCTTGAGCAAGGTTTTCAGGCGACGTTGCTTCATGCCGGTGATGCAGGGGTTTTCGCCCTTCCAGAAATACCCGTGGTGCACCAGGATCAGGTCGGCCCGGGCTTCGACGGCGGCGTCCAGCAGGGCTTGGCTGGCGGTGACGCCGCTGACGATGCGCATCACCTGCGGCCGGCCCTCCACTTGCAGGCCGTTGGGGCAATAATCGGCGATTTTCAAGCTGCCAAGGTAGCGGTCCGCTTCCTCGACGAGGGTGGTAAGGGGGACGGCCATAAAAGACTCCTAAATATCCCGTTCGCTGGCGTCGCAGCCTCGTATAATGCGCGTCATTATGGGCGCTCCCGCGCCCCCTGCAACCTGTCAGGACTTACTTGATGCTCAAGGCGCTGCGTTTTTTTGGATGGCCATTGCTGGCTGGCGTGCTGATCGCGATGCTGATCATTCAGCGTTATCCACAGTGGGTTGGCCTTCCCAGCCTTGATGTGAACCTGCAACAGGCCCCGCAAACCAGCACCGTGGTGCAAGGCCCGGTGACCTATGCGGATGCCGTGACCATCGCCGCCCCTGCCGTGGTCAACCTGTACACCACCAAGGTCATCAACAAGCCGGCGCATCCGTTGTTCGAAGACCCGCAGTTTCGCCGCTACTTCGGTGACAACGGGCCCAAGCAACGCCGCATGGAATCGAGCCTCGGTTCCGGGGTAATCATGAGCCCCGAAGGCTACATCCTCACCAACAATCACGTGACCACCGGCGCCGACCAGATCGTGGTAGCCCTGCGTGACGGCCGCGAGACCCTGGCCCGCGTCGTGGGCAGCGATCCGGAAACCGATCTTGCGGTACTGAAAATCGACCTGACGAACCTGCCCTCGATCACCCTCGGCCGCTCCGATGGCCTGCGCGTAGGCGACGTGGCGCTGGCCATCGGCAACCCGTTCGGCGTTGGCCAGACGGTAACCATGGGCATCATCAGCGCCACCGGGCGTAACCAGTTGGGCCTTAACAGCTACGAAGACTTCATCCAGACCGACGCGGCGATCAACCCCGGCAACTCCGGCGGCGCGCTGGTGGATGCCAATGGCAACCTCACGGGTATCAACACGGCGATTTTCTCCAAGTCCGGCGGCTCCCAGGGTATCGGTTTTGCGATCCCGGTGAAGCTGGCGATGGAGGTGATGAAGTCGATCATCGAGCACGGCCAGGTGATTCGCGGCTGGCTGGGCATTGAAGTGCAACCCTTGACCAAGGAACTGGCCGAGTCGTTCGGCCTGACCGGGCGCCCTGGCATCGTAGTCGCGGGGATCTTCCGCGACGGCCCGGCGCAGAAAGCCGGCCTGCAATTGGGCGATGTGATCCTCAGCATCGACGGCGCTCCGGCCGGTGATGGCCGCAAGTCGATGAACCAGGTGGCGCGGATCAAGCCGACCGATAAGGTAGCGATCCAGGTGATGCGCAACGGCAAGGAAATCAAGCTGTCGGCGGAAATCGGCCTGCGCCCACCGCCAGCCACAGCGCCGGTAAAAGAAGAGGAATAAGCGGCATCTTGCAGGTGCCCGCTCGAGGGCACCTGCAAAATGATATTACATAACAACCCATCTCATTAGACATGTTATATTGTTTCAATACCAACATTGGAACGCTCTATCATGCCGTCTCGAAAGTTTGCGCCCCTGGCCGGCCTGGCCCTGGGCTTGCTGCTCGACTCCGCCTACGCCGAAGAAAACACCCTGGAACTGGACACCATCAGCGTCACCACCGACGCTTATGAGTCGGCGACCGGCCCGGTACAGGGCTACCGCGCCACTCGCTCCGCCAGTGCCACCAAGACCGACACAGCCCTGCGCGACATCCCGCAATCGATCAGCGTGATTCCCGCCACGGTGCTCAAGGACCTGGGCAGTACCAGCGTGGAACGCGCTTTAGAGTTTGCGGGCGGCGTCTCCAAGCAAAACAACTTCGGCGGCCTGACCCTTTACGAATACAGCGTGCGCGGCTTCACCACTTCTGAGTTCTATCAGGATGGCTTCAGTGCCAACCGGGGCTACCCGAGCACGCCGGATGCCGCGAATATCGAACGCATCGAAGTACTCAAGGGGCCTGCCGCCAGTTTGTATGGGCGTGGCGATCCGGGCGGCACGGTAAATATCGTCACCAAGAAGCCCCAGCCGGAAGCCTTCACGACCCTGCAAACCAGTGCCGGCAGTTGGGACCGCTATCGCACAGCCCTCGACGTCAACACACCGCTGGACGCCGAGGGCAATGTGCTGTCACGGGTCAATCTGGCAGTGGAAGACAACCACAGCTTCCGTGATCACGTCGAGAGTAAGCGCGTGTTCGTCGCGCCTTCGTTCAGCTGGCAGCTGAACCCGGACACCAGCCTGTTGGTGGAAAGCGAATTCGTGCGCCACAGCTCGACCTTCGATCGCGGCATCGTCGACGCACCTGGGGTATCACGCTCCACCTTCCTCGGCGAACCCAACGACGGCGACATCGACAACCACAACAATCGCATCCAGGCCACCCTGGAACATCACCTCAACGACGCCTGGAAACTGCGCCTGGCCAGCCACTACAAACAGGGCAGCCTGTGGGGCGACGCGTCGGAAAACCGTGCACTGAATGCAGACGGCCACACCCTCAACCGCCGCTACCGCGAGCGCTCCATGGGTTGGCACGACAGCATCACCCAGCTGGAACTGCGCGGCCTGATTGATATCGGCAGTTGGCAGCACGAACTGCTGGTGGGCACCGAATACGAGGACTATCGCAAGCAGGAACGCGTGACCGCTACCGACGGCAGCTACCCCATCGACCTCTACAACCCGGTCTACGGCCAGCCCAAACCCAACGGCAAACGCTCCGGCACCGACTTCTTCGAGCAAACCAAAAGCCACGCATTGAATCTGCAAGACCAGATCATCTTCACCGACCGCCTGCGCGGCATGCTGGGCGCACGCTTCGAGCATTTCGAACAGAGCACCGACGATTTCGCCCGCAACCACGCCAAAAGCCGGCAGACCCACGACGCCCTTACCCAGCGTGCCGGCCTGCTCTATCAACTGACGCCGCAGGTGGGGGTATTCGCCAACGCCTCCACCTCGTTCAAGCCCAACAGCGGTGTGGATGCCGGCGGTCAGACCTTCAAACCCGAAGAAGGCGTGGGGTACGAAATGGGGATCAAGACCGAGCTGTTCGACGACCGCCTCAGCGCCACCCTCGCCGCCTTTCATATCGAAAAGGAAAACGTGCTGACCCTGGACCCGTCGACCAACACCAACCGCGCCATGGGCAAGGCGCGCAGCCAGGGGTTCGATCTGCAACTGACCGGGCAAGTCACCGACGCCATCCGCGTGATCGGCGCTTTCGCCTACATCGACGCCGAAGTGACCAAGGGTGATAACACCATTCCGGCGGGCAGCCGCATCCTCGGCGTGGCCAAGCGCAGCGGCAGTCTGTTGGGGGTGTATGAGTTCCAGGACGGCGCGTTACGCGGTTCGGACCTGGGGGCGGCGTTTACCTATGTCGGTGATCGCTCCGGTGAAGCGGGCACCGGCTTCGAACTGCCCGCCTACCATACCGTCGATCTGCTCGCGCATTACAAGGCAACGGAGAACGTCACCGTGGGCCTGAACCTCAACAACCTGTTCGATGAGCACTATTACGAGCGGTCCTACAGCAGCTACTGGGTCAACCCCGGTGAGCCGCGCAACCTCACGCTCAGCCTGACCCTCAATCTCTAAGCAAACGCCATACTAAATGTGGGAGGGGGCTTGCTCCCGATAGCGGTGTATCAATCAGCAATACTGAGACTGACACCCTGCTATCGGGAGCAAGCCCCCTCCCACATTTGGTTATTCGCACGGCTTAATTACAGCGACACAGGCGCGCGTTCACACAAGGTATTAAGCGCCGCCGCCCACTGCGGGTCATCATTCAGGCAAGGCACCAACACCAACTCCTCGCCCCCCGCCTCACGGAACTGTTCCAGCCCGCGATCACCGATTTCCTCCAGAGTCTCGATGCAATCGGCGACAAACGCCGGGCACATCACCAGCAGTTTTTTCACGCCTTGTTGCGCTAACGCCTCGAGACGCGCCTCGGTATAGGGTTCGATCCACTTGGCGCGGCCCAGGCGGGATTGGAACGCCACCGACCACTGGCCGTCCGGCAACCCCAGCCGCGCGGCTACATCCCGGGCGACGCTGAAACACTGCGCGCGGTAGCAGGTGGCAAGCACCTCCGGGGACGCGTTCCTGCAGCAATCAGCGTCTTTGAAGCAATGCTGGCCCGTGGGGTCGAGCTTGGTCAGGTGACGCTCAGGCAAACCGTGGAAACTCAACAGCAGGTGGTCGTAATCCTGTTCTACATACGGCCGCACACTCGCCGCCAAGGCATCGAGGTACTCAGGCTGATCGTAGAACGGCTGCAGGATCGAGAATTGCACCTTGAGTTTCTTGTCGCGCACCACGCGCCTGGCTTCCTCGATCACCGTGGTCACGGTGCTGTCGGCAAACTGCGGGTACAGCGGCGCCAGGGTCACTTTCTGGATGCCTTGGGCGGCCAGGCGTGTCAGCACCGTTTCAAGCGAAGGCTCGCCATAACGCATCGCCAGATCCACCGGGCCCTGGGTCCATTGCGTGGTCATCTGCTGCTGCAGGCGACGGCTGAGGACCACCAGCGGCGAGCCCTCCTCCCACCAGATGGACGCATAGGCATGCGCCGACTGCTCAGGGCGCTTGATCAGGATCAGCGACACCAGCAGGCGGCGCACCGGCCACGGCAGGTCGATCACATAAGGGTCCATCAGGAACTGATTGAGGTAGCTGCGCACATCGGCCACCGAAGTGGAGGCCGGTGAGCCCAGGTTGACCAGTAACAACGCGTGATCCGTCATGCAACATCCTATCTCTAGAGGCGGCTGGACAAGTCGTCCAGGGCCGCACGCAACTCAGTGAACTGGAAAGTGAAACCCGTCGCCAGCAGCCGCTCAGGCAGGGCCTTTTGCCCGCCCAGCAACAAGCCCGACAACTCGCCCAAGCCGACCTTCAGCGCAAAGGCCGGCATCGGCATGAACGCCGGCCGATGCAGCACCTGGCCCAACGTCTGGGCAAATTCGCGGTTACGCACCGGGTGTGGCGCGCAGGCATTATAAGGACCGCTGGCGTCAGCCTTGTGCAGAAGAAAATCAATCAGGGCGATTTGATCCTGGATATGCACCCACGGCATCCATTGCCGACCATTGCCGATCGGCCCGCCCAGCGCCAGTTTGAACGGCAGCAGCAGGCGCGACAAAAAGCCGCCCTCGGCCGCCAGCACCAGGCCGGTACGCACCAGCACCACACGAATGCCCAGGGCCTCGGCCCGCACGGCGGTTTCTTCCCAGGCGATACACAACTGGCTGGGGAAATCGTCTTGCACCGGGCCGCACGCTTCAGTCAGTTCGCGCTCGCCGCCGTCGCCATACCAACCCACGGCAGACCCGGAGATCAGCACCGCCGGTTTTTGCTCGAGGCCTTCCAGCCATGCCAGCAGGCTTTCGGTCAGGCTGATGCGGCTGCTCCACAGCAAAGCCTTGCGTTTGTGGGTCCAGGGACGGTCGGCGATGGGCGCACCGGCAAGGTTGACCACCGCATCGACGCCGCCGATCACGTCCTGCAAGCGCCCGACACCCGCCACTTGCGCGCCGCAGACCCGCGCAACGGCATCGGGTTTGCGGCTCAACACGGTCAAGCGATGGCCCTGGGCAAGCCAGTGCCGGCACAGTTGACGGCCGATCAAACCGGTACCGCCGGTCAGCAAAATATGCATGGGACGCTCCTCATGTAACGTTCGCCGCCGCTCACTGGTCTATTTTATAAGCAGGGATCAATTTAATAATCGAGCGTGGCGGCCATTCAGCCCTTAGCTTAACCATAGGTCACGCCACACAATCAGGCACGCCAAAACTTATACCAAAAAACAATATTGTACAGCTATTGGTGTCGGCGTAGTCTGTACCCAACGGTAAAACGAGGCCTCCCATGACTGTCCCCATTGCGATCATCGGTACCGGCATTGCCGGTCTCTCCGCCGCCCGAGCGTTACGAGACGCGGGGCACGTTGTACAACTCTTCGATAAAAGCCGCGGCAGCGGCGGCCGTATGTCCAGCAAGCGCAGCGATGCCGGTGCCCTGGACATGGGCGCACAGTACTTCACCGCGCGTGATCGGCGCTTCGTCAACGAAGTGCAGCGCTGGCAAAGCCATGGCTGGGCGCAACAGTGGAAACCCCAGCTGTACAACTTCAAGTCCGGCCAACTGACGCCCTCCCCCGACGAACAGATCCGCTGGGTCGGCACGCCACGCATGAGCGCCATTACCCGCGCACTGCTCGATGACCTGCCGGTGGAATTCGGTTGCCGCATCACCGAGGTGTTCCAGGGCACCCAGCACTGGAACCTGCTCGACGCCGATGGCGGCCATCACGGCCCGTTCAGCCATGTGATCATCGCCACGCCGGCGCCCCAGGCTACCACCCTGCTGGCCGCCGCACCGAAACTGGCGAGCGTCGTGGCCGGGGTGAAAATGGACCCCACCTGGGCCATCGCCCTGGCCTTCGACACGCCTCTGGATACACCGATGGAAGGCTGCTTCGTGCAAGACAGCGCCCTCGACTGGCTGGCGCGCAACCGCAGCAAACCGGGGCGTGACGTCACCGTCGACACCTGGGTGCTACATGCCACCAGCACCTGGAGCAAGGCGCACCTGGACCTGCCCAAAGAGGCCGTGATCGAACACTTGCACGGCGCCTTCGCCGAGCTGCTGCATTGCACTATGCCCGCGCCCTCATTCAGCCTGGCACACCGCTGGCTCTACGCCCGACCGTCCAGCAGTCATGAATTCGGCGTGCTGGCCGATGCCGACCTGGGCCTGTTCGTCTGCGGCGACTGGTGTTTGTCGGGGCGTGTCGAAGGTGCCTGGCTCAGCGGCCAGGAGGCGGCGCGACGGTTGATCGAGCACCTGCAATGAATCGCATCAACCCGGCCAAATTGCTATTGTCGAAATGGACAGCCACCTTGCCGAAAAACAAGGAAAAACACTTCCTCGTCACCGAACTGTTTCGTGACGAGGAAGGCACCGTGCTGGAGATCGAGCTGCAAGCGGTGATGACCCGACGAACCGAGCGCGTTGGCTGGCAAACATTGCAGAATACGGATAGCTGGAAAATGGGATGGCAGTAAGCCCTGCGAAAAAACCTGTACAAAATAATTGACTTGTACAAGATCAAATCTATGATGAGATTAGTTGTACAGTAATTCGCACCTGTACAGGAATTTCACAGAGGTTTGCCCATGCCCCATTCCGTGAAACCCAAGATCGGCATCAGTGCCTGCCTGCTGGGCGAGAACGTGCGTTTCAACGGCGGGCATAAACAATCCCTGTTGTGCAGCCAGACCCTGGCCGACTACTTCGACTACGTGCCGCTGTGCCCTGAAGTCGCAATCGGCCTGGGCATCCCCCGCGAAACCATTCGCCTGGTCGGCGACGCGAACAATCCCCAGGCCGTGGGCACCGTGCACCGCGAACTCAACGTGACCCAGCCGCTGGATGAATACGGGCAGGCGATGGCGCGTGAACATACCGACCTGTGCGGCTACATCTTTATGCAGAAATCGCCGTCCTGTGGCCTGGAGCGGGTCAAGGTTTACCGTGAAAATGGCGCACCGGTGGATGGCGGGGGGCGCGGTGTCTACGCCCAGGCATTCTGCGCGCGCCACCCCAACTTGCCGGTGGAAGAAGACGGCCGTCTGAATGACCCGGTATTGCGAGAAAATTTCCTCACCCGCGTGTTCGTCTACGCCAGTTGGCAGCAACTGCTCGCCGATGGCCTGACGCGTCATCGCCTGCTGGCCTTTCACTCGCGCTACAAATACTTGCTGATGGCCCACAGCCCGGCGCACTACAAAAGCCTCGGCCAGTTGCTCGGCACCATGGGCAAGGATGACAAACTCGACGAGTTGGCCACCTGCTACTTCTGCGAACTGATGACGGGCCTTAAGAGGTGCGCCACCCGCGGTACCCACACCAATGTGCTGCAACACATCAGCGGCTACCTCAAGGCGTCGATCAGCGCCGACGACAAGCAGGAAATGCAAACCATCATCGGCCAATACCACCAAGGCATCGTGCCTCTGGTGGTACCGCTTACCCTGCTCAAGCATCACTTTCGTCAACACCCGGACCGCTACATTGCGCAGCAGGCCTACCTGCAACCGCACCCGGAAAATCTCAGCCTGCGTAATGCGATCTAAGCCATGAACGTTGCCCTGCAAGGCGAAACCGGCGAAGACATCGCCCAAGCCCTGAAAAATGGCTGGTTACCGATCCGCGAGGTGGCGCGCCAGACCGGCGTCAACGCCGTGACCCTGCGCGCCTGGGAACGCCGCTACGGCCTGATCGTGCCCCAGCGCACGCCCAAAGGGCACCGGTTGTTCAGCGCCGAACATGTGCAACGCATCCACGCCATCCTCACCTGGCTCAATCGGGGCGTGCCGGTCAGCCAGGTAAAAGGCCTGATCGACTCCGCCCAGGCCAACCCCGAGCCGATGGAAAACGAATGGCACGCCCTGCGTCAAACCTTGGTCAATGCCATCGGCGAATTGGCCGAGCGCCGGGTCGACGATGCTTTTAACCAAGCCATGGCGCTCTACCCACCGCGTACCTTGTGCGAGCAGTTGATGCTGCCGCTGCTCAGCGAGCTTGAACAGAAATGGCAGGGTCAATTCGGCGCGCAGATGGAGCGGGTGTTTTTCCTGTCCTGGCTGCGCAGCAAGTTTGGCGCGCGGATTTACCACAACAATCGTCAACTCCACGGCGCCCCGTTGCTGCTGGTCAACCACTCCGACTTACCCCTGGAACCGCACTTGTGGCTCAGCGCCTGGCTGGCCAGCAGCGCCGACTGCCCGGTGGAAGTGTTCGATTGGCCGCTGCCCGCTGGCGAACTGGCCCTGGCGGTAGAACACCTGCAACCGCGCGCGGTGCTGCTGTATTCAAGCAAAGCGCTGCAGGTCCCGGCACTCACCAAACTGCTGGCCGGCGTTGGTTGCCCGATACTGATTGCCGGCCCCACGGTGTGCATCCACCACGCCGAGTTGGCCGCACTCACCCATGACCTCCCCGACGTGTTCGTCGCCGAAGACCCGTTGTCGGCCCATCAGATATTGCTCCAGCGTGGAATTGTCTAAATGCACTTGATCTGGCTGCGCACCGACCTGCGCCTTCACGACAACACCGCCCTGGCTGCCGCAAGCCAGCGAGGCCCGGTCGCGGCGGTTTACCTGATCACGCCGCAACAATGGCTGGCCCACGATGACGCGCCCTGCAAGGTCGACTTCTGGCTGCGCAACCTGCAAGCGCTGAGCCAGGCGCTGGCAGCCCTGAACATCCCGCTGTTGATCCGTCACGCCGACACCTGGGACCAGGCGCCCGGCGTATTGAGCCAGCTGTGTCGGGAGCTCAAGGTGCAATCGGTGCACGTCAACGACGAATACGGTATCCACGAGAGCCGGCGCGACGCCGCCGTGGCCCAGGCGTTGGAAGCCCAGGGCGTGACCTTCCAGCGTTACCTGGACCAGCTGTTTTTCCAGCCGGGCAGCGTGCTGACCCAGTCCGGCACCTACTTCCAGGTATTCAGCCAGTTCCGCAAGGTGTGTTACACCCGCCTGCACAGTGCCTTGCCGCGCCTGGTGGCAAGCCCCAAGGCCCAGGCCAGGCTCGACGTGAAAAGCGACGTCATCCCCACCCGCGTTGAAGGGTTCGCGCCACCCAGTGAAACCTTGCGTGCCCTGTGGCCCGCCGGTGAAGACGAAGCGCGCCGCCGCCTCGACGCATTTGCAGACGAGCAAATCAGCTATTACAAAGACGAGCGCGACTTTCCCGCCAAGCCCGGCACCAGCCAGCTGTCCGCCTACCTGGCCGCCGGAGTCGTGTCACCACGCCAGTGCCTGCACGCGGCGTTGCAGTCCAACCAGGGCGAGTTCGAAAGCGGCGACATCGGCACGATTACCTGGATCAACGAACTGCTGTGGCGTGAGTTCTACAAACACATCCTGGTGGGTTACCCACGGGTCTCGCGCCATCGTGCGTTCCGCCCCGAAACCGAAGCCGTGGCCTGGCGCAACGCGCCCGAGGACCTGGCCGCCTGGCAGCAAGCGCGCACCGGTTTGCCGATTATCGACGCGGCCATGCGCCAACTGCTGGAAACCGGCTGGATGCACAACCGCCTGCGCATGGTGGTGGCGATGTTCCTGACCAAGAACCTGCTGATCGACTGGCGCGAGGGCGAGCGCTTCTTCATGCGGCACCTGATCGACGGCGACTTGGCGGCCAACAACGGCGGCTGGCAGTGGAGTTCGTCGACGGGCACCGATTCGGCGCCGTATTTCCGGATTTTCAGCCCGTTGAGCCAGTCGGAAAAATTCGACAGCGAAGGCCTGTTCATCAAGCACTGGCTGCCGGAGCTGGCCGCGCTGAACAAGAAGGACGTGCACAACCCGCAAGCCGCCGGCGGTTTGTTCGGCATCGCCGATTACCCGCGCGCCATTGTCGACCTGAAACACTCCCGCGAGCGCGCCCTTGCCGCCTTTCGCAGCCTGCCCACGCGTCCAGAGAGGAGAATGGGATGAGCCTGACACCGCCCCGTCGTTATTGGTTGACCGGCGCCAGCAGTGGCATCGGCGCCGCGCTGGCCGTGGAGCTGCTCAACAGCGGCGCCCATGTGGCGCTCAGCTCGCGCACCAAAGGCCCATTGGCAGCACTCGCCCAGCGTTATCCGGGGCAGGTGCTGGTGGTGGCCGGCGACTTGACCAACAGCCAAACCGTACGCGAAATCGGTGAACGAATCGGCGAAGCCTGGGGCTCGCTGGATACGGTGATCCTCAACGCCGGCACCTGTGAGTACGTCGACGCCCGGCAGTTCGATGCGTCGATTGTCGAACACGTGGTGCGCACCAACCTGCTGGCCAGCAGTTATTGCGTCGAAGCCGCGCTGCCGCTGTTGCGTGCCGGGCGTACGCCGCACCTGGTGGGCGTGGCCAGCGCCGTGACCTACCTGCCCATGCCACGTGCCGAAGCCTACGGTGCCTCGAAAGCGGGGCTGCGCTACTTGTTCGAATCCCTGCGCATCAGCCTGTCGCCCGAGAACATCGACGTCACGGTGATCAGCCCGGGGTTTGTCGACACGCCACTGACCGAACGCAATGATTTCCCCATGCCGTTGAGCTGGTCGGCCGACAAGGCGGCGAAGCACATCTTCGCCAAACTGGAAAAGCGCCCGCTGGAGATCGCCTTTCCGGCCATGTTCATCGCCACCTTGTGGCCGCTGTCGAAGCTGCCTAACCGGGCCCAACTGATCATCGGCAAACGCATGTTGCGCAGCCCGCCGCCGCACAAGGACGACCTGTGAAGATCGCCATTATCGGCAGCGGTATCGCCGGGCTGACCAGCGCCTACCTGCTCAGTCGGCGCCACGACATCACGCTGTTCGAGGCGGGTGACTGCCTCGGCGGGCATACCCATACGGCCAACGTGACGGTCGAAGGCCAATGCTATGCGGTGGACACCGGCTTTATTGTGTTCAACGACTGGACCTATCCCAATTTCATCCGCCTGCTGGGGCAGATCGGCGTCAGGTTCAAACCCACCGAGATGAGTTTCTCGGTGTGTGACCAGAGCGCAGGGTTCGAATACAACGGCAATAACCTCAACAGCCTGTTTGCCCAACGTAGCAACATGCTGTCGCCAGGGTTCTGGGGCATGCTGCGCGATATTCTGCGCTTCAATCGCCAGGCGCCGCAGGACCTGCAAGCGCAGCGCATCAGCGCCGACATGACCCTGGGTGATTATCTCGACGCCGGCGGTTATGGCCCGCGCTTTATTCGCCACTACATCGTGCCGATGGGCGCGGCGATCTGGTCGATGTCTTTGGCCGACATGCTCAAGTTTCCCTTGCAGTTCTTCGTGCGTTTCTTCAAGAACCACGGTTTGCTGTCGGTGAGCAATCGCCCGCAATGGTGCGTGATTGAAGGCGGCTCCAGCTGTTATATCGAACCGCTGGCCCGCAGTTTCCGCGATCACGTGCGCCTCAACTGCCCTGTGCATAACGTGCAACGCACCGACGACGGCGTGGTTATCCACAGCGCGGCCGGCAGCGAGACGTTCGATCGTGTGGTCTTCGCCTGCCACAGTGACCAGGCCCTGGCATTGCTCGCCGACCCCAGCCTGGCCGAACAGCAAATCCTTGGCGCCCTGCCCTATGCCGACAATGACGTGGTGCTGCACACCGACACCCGACTGCTGCCCGACCGCAAGCTGGCCTGGGCCAGTTGGAACTACCGGCTGAGCGGCAGTCAGCAGCATCAGGCCGCTGTCACCTACGACATGAACATCCTGCAAGGCATCGACAGCGCCACCACCTTTTGCGTGAGCCTCAACCAGACGTCGATGATCGATCCGCTGAAGATCCTGGCGCGCTACACCTATGCCCATCCGCAATACAGCCTGGCAGCGGTGGCCGCGCAAGCGCGCTGGGAAGAATTGCATGGCGCGCGCAACACGTTCTACTGCGGCGCCTACTGGGCCAACGGTTTCCATGAAGACGGCGTGGTCAGCGCCCTGCGCGTGGCCCAGGCCTTTGGGGAAACCCTGTGAACAGCGCCTTGTACAGCGGCTGGATCGCCCATCGTCGGTTTACGCCCAAGGCCCATGCCTTTCGCTACCGCATCGGCCTGCTGTACCTGGACCTCAGCGAAGAGGACGCGGTGCTCGCGCTCTCCCCCCTGGCCGGCGTGAGCCGCCTGGCGCCGTTCGGCTTTCGCCAGCAGGACTACCTGCGCCCATTCACGCGCCACGGCATGAGCTTGAGCGACGCGGTGCGCGGTGAAGTCGGCAAGGCCCTGGGGCGCACCCCGCAGGGCGCTATCTGCCTGCTGACCCAGGCTCGCAGCTGGGGCCTGGCGTTCAACCCGGTGAGTTTCTTCTATTGCTACGAGGCCGACGGGCAACTGGCGGCGATCCTGTGTGAAGTCACCAACACACCGTGGCGCGAGCGCTATCACTACGTGTTGCCGGCCCAGGTAATGGGCGCCGATGAGCATCAGCACTTCGCCGTGGCCAAGGCGTTCCATGTATCGCCCTTCCTGCCGCGCGACCTGGAATACCGCATGAGCTTCAGCCCGCCGGCCGCCCGGCTCGGCGTGCACATGGCCGATTGGCAAGGCGCGCATAAAGTCTTCGACGCCACCTTGAGCCTGCAAAAAGAGGCCCTGACCCGCGCCAGCCTGCATCGCTATCTATGGCGCTTTCCCTGGATGACCGCCAAGACTTGCCTCGCGATTTACTGGCAGGCCCTGCGCCTGCTGCTCAAACGCACACCGATTTTCCCCCACCGAGCCGCCGATGGCGTCTCCAGCACCGCAGTCGGGTATACCAAGGACCGCCGCCATGAAATCCCCTAGCTTATCGGTCAAGGCCAATCGCCTGAACGTCAATGGCATCAGCGCTGCGCTGTTGCGCAAAGGCGTGTTGCGTCAACTCAGCCAATTGCGCCATGGGCAATTGGTGATCGTCGAGGACGGCGAGCGACAAGTGTTCGGCGCACGGGAAGCGCACCTGCTGGGGGAAATCCAGATCCTGGATTCGGCGGTGTGGGGCCTGGTGGCCGCCAACGGCTCTATCGGCGCCGGCGAGGCATTTATCCACGGTTATTGGAGCAGCCCGGACCTGACCGCCGTGGTGCGGGTGATGGTCAGCAACCTCGACGTGCTTGATGCGATGGAAGGTGGCCTGGCCCGCCTGGCGCGGCCGTTCACCCAGGGCCTGCACTGGCTCAACCGCAACACACGCAAGGGCTCGCAGAAAAACATCGCGGCCCATTACGACCTGGGCAACGACCTGTTCGAGGCGTTTCTCGACCCGACCATGATGTATTCGGCAGCGCAATTTCTCAGCGCCGACGACACCCTGGAACAGGCGCAACTGAACAAGCTGGAACGCATCTGCCAGAAACTGTCGCTCAAGCCCACTGACCACCTGCTGGAAATCGGCACCGGCTGGGGCAGCATGGCGCTGTACGCGGCGCAGCATTATGGTTGCAAGGTCACCACGACCACCTTGTCCAAAGAGCAGTTTGCCTACACCGCGCAGCGCATCGCGGCGGCGGGCCTGCACAGTCAGGTGACGGTGCTGCTGCAGGACTACCGCGACCTCACGGGTGAGTACGACAAGCTGGTGTCCATCGAAATGATCGAAGCGGTAGGCCATCGCTTCCTGGCCACGTATTTCAAGCAGTGTGCGCATTTGCTCAAACCCGACGGCCTGATGCTGCTGCAAGCCATCACCATCCGCGAACAACGCTTTGAGCAGGCCAAGCACAGCGTCGACTTCATTCAACGCTACATCTTTCCCGGCGGCGCCCTGCCCAGTGTGCAGAACATGCTGCAGATCGTCTGCCGCGACACCGACATGAACCTGCTGCACATGGAAGATTTCGGCCTGCACTACGCACGAACCCTGCGCCTGTGGCATGAGAACTTTCGCCGTGCCCATGGCCGCCTCGCGGAGCTTGGCTACGACGAGTACTTCCTGCGCTTGTGGGAGTTCTACCTGTGCTACTGCGAGGGCGGCTTCATGGAGCGCACGATTGGCACCGCGCAGTTACTGCTGGCCAAGCCAGCGGCAATCAACCCGCCGTTGCTCGGGCGCTTCAGTGCTTAAATCCCTGGCGAATGCCGCGTTGTTCCAATGCGGCTGGTTTGCCTGTGTGCTCGGCGGCGACAGCCTGTGGTTGCTGGTGGGGTTGGCGGTACTGGTGATCAACCTGCTGTGGATAAGCCCGCTGGCGGATGACGGGGTGTTGATCATCGGCGTGACGCTCGCCGGCACGCTGCTCGACACGCTGTTGCGCACCCTGGGGGTATTCCACTTCAGCGAACCGGGGCCGTTGATTCCGTTCTGGTTGATGCTGCTGTGGGCATTACTGGCCACCACCCTGCGCCATTGCCTGGCCTGGAGCGCCCGGCCCTGGTGGCGTGCCGCCCTGTTGGGCGCGGTGGGTGGGCCGTTGTCGTATTACGCCGGCAGCCAATTGGCTGGCGTGCAGTTTGGCTATGGACTGGGGCCGACGATGGCCGGGCTGGCGGTACTTTGGGCCGCCGTGTTCGTCGGCATGCAGCGGTTGGCTCACTGACGTCCGTCGCGCATTCCTACACCCATGGCCTGCTTGGCTTACACTGCGCGCCTATGACCAACATCCCTCACATTCAAATCACCGAACCCGCCGTCACCTGCTCGACGTGTGCGGCCTGCTGTTGCCAGTTGGAAGTCATGCTGATCACCGACACCGGCGTGCCGCAGCGCTATATCGATACCGACGACTGGGGCGGCGAAGTGATGCTGCGCCTGGATGACGGCTGGTGTGCGGCGCTGGACCGGAACACGATGATGTGCACGATCTATGAGCTTCGGCCGTTGATATGCCGGGAATTCGAGATGGGGGCGCCGGAGTGCCTGGAAGAGCGTGCAGGTATTGCTACGGTCTATCGCTGATACTGAAATGCGTAGGGATCCAAATGTGGGAGGGGGCTTGCTCCCGATAGCGGCCTGTCAGTCAAATTAAGAGTGACTGACATGACGCTATCGGGAGCAAGCCCCCTCCCACATGGATTTGCTGTGTCTTTACAACGGCATGGTGTAGTGCAGCGCGTAGCTCTCTACCCCATCGTTGTTGCTGCTGATTCCGGCGTTGGAATAATGCGTGGCGCGAATGCCCACTTCATGCCCGCCGGCAAACCGCAGGCCGAAACCCAGGCGGTCTTCGAACTGGAAGGACTGGCCGATGTTGTTGTCTTCCAGTTGGGTGCGGGAGAACAACGCCACGCCGATCCCGGCCTCGATGTAGGGTTTGACCGACTCGCCGGCAAACTCATACACAAACACCGGCGAGAACGACAGGCTGCTGGCGCCTGCACGGTCATCACCTTCCCAATACGTGTAAGCGCCGCTCCAGTAGCCTGTCAGGCGACCGACATTGCTCTGCATCCAGCTTTTGTCCCAATCCGAGGTCAGGCCCAGACGGTAGGTCAGCGTTGAATCGCTGGTGCTGCCCAGCCCGAACTCCAGGCCGGCGGCCTGGGTGGTAATAGAGTGTCCCACCATCACAGCCGCAATAGCAGCCATACAGAACAAGCGCTTCATAGAAACTACCTTTGCGAACGAAGTTGTTGGTTATTTACAGGCCATCTCGCTATAGAAGCTGACGTAGAGCCAGAAGTTCAGCGAGATTTCACGAAATTTTCACGAGGCGAAGCTTCGCACAACTCCAGGATGTTTCCAAAGTGTCGGTAGGATATTTCTTAGGTGATACACATCGCCGCTGGTCCAGAACTGCGCAGGCAGCGGTGAAGAGGCCGATGCGCCGCTGGCCAGCAAGTCGCGTTCGCCCAGTAAGCGCTTGAGCTGGCGCGCGACGGCGGCGCCGGTGTCGATCAGGATGATGCTCGGGGGCAGCATCTGCGCCAGCAGTGGCTTGAGGAAAGGGTAGTGGGTACAGCCGAGGATGATGGTGTCGCAGCCAGCGCTGAGCAGCGGTTCGAGGTAGCCCTGCAATAACTGGCGCAGCGCCGGGCTGTCCAGATCGCCGGTTTCAATCAGCTCTACCAGGCCCGGACAGGGTTGGGTAATTACCCGCACGTCGTTGGCGAAGCGGTCGAGCAAGGCGGCGAACTTGGCGCTTTGCAGGGTGCCGGTGGTGGCCAGCACGCCGACCACCCCGCTGCGCGTCGCGGCAGCCGCCGGTTTTACCGCAGGCTCCATGCCGACCAGGGGCCAGTCGGGGTAGTCCTGGCGCAAATCGGCAACAGCGGCGACCGTCGCGGTGTTACAGGCAATCACAAACGCCTTGGCCCCCTGCCCGCGAAAAAACTCGGCGACCCGGCGCGAGCGTTCGCGGATGAAGGCCGGGGTTTTCTCGCCATAGGGGATGTGCCCGCAATCGGCCACGTACAACAGTGACTCCTGGGGTAACAACTGCTGGATTTCCTCCAGTACCGACAAGCCGCCGACCCCGGAATCGAACACACCGATGGGCGCGTCGTTAACCATGTTGCGTCCCGCACACGCTGCAACCAGGGTCGCGTTTGACGCGCAACTCACGAAAGCGCGTGGTCAACGCGTCGATCAGCAACAAGCGCCCCACCAACGGTTCGCCGAACCCGGCCAGCAGCTTCAACGCTTCCAACGCTTGCAGGCTGCCGACCAGCCCCACCAGAGGGCCGACCACGCCGGCTTCACTGCAGGTCAGTTCGGTGTCGCTGCCATGCCCGTATAAGCAGTGGTAGCACGGGCTTTCGGGGCGACGTGGGTCGAAGACCGACAACTGCCCCTCAAGGCGAATCGCCGCGCCACTGATCAAGGGTTTGCCGGCCATCACACAGGCCGCGTTAACCGCCTCGCGAGTGGAAAAGTTGTCGCTGCAATCAAGCACCACGTCGACGGCAGCGACGGCTGCCGCCAACGAATCGGCATCCAGCGCGGAACGGTGGGCGAGCAGCGCGACCTCGGGGTTGAGGGCGCTCAGCCGCCCCATGGCCGAATCGACCTTGGCCTGCCCCACGCTGTCGGTATCGTGGATGATCTGGCGCTGCAGGTTGGTCAGGTCGACCGTGTCGAAATCCGCCAGATGCAACTCACCTACGCCAGCGGCGGCCAGGTACAGCGCAACCGGCGCACCCAGCCCGCCCAGGCCGACGATCAACGCGCGGCTGTTTTTCAAGCGCAACTGGCCGTCGATGTCCACATGCTGCAACAGAATCTGTCGGCTGTAGCGCAACAGCTCCTGGTCGCTCAGCACGGGCGGCGTCCCAAGGTGATGCGTTCATGGCCGCCGAGGTCGATGCGGCTGTGCACCTCTTCAAAGCCTTCACTG
Source organism: Pseudomonas sp. R4-39-08 (assembly GCF_003852275.1). Classification (NCBI taxonomy): domain Bacteria; kingdom Pseudomonadati; phylum Pseudomonadota; class Gammaproteobacteria; order Pseudomonadales; family Pseudomonadaceae; genus Pseudomonas; species Pseudomonas sp. R4-39-08. Next base: position 835,523 of record NZ_CP027733.1, on the reverse strand, counting down.
AGCAATAGCTCGCGCACGGCCGAGGCCTGGTCGTAACCATGCTCCAGCAACAGGCGGCCACCGGGATTCAAGTGGGCCGGGGCCTGTTTGATGATCAGGCGCAGGTCGTCCAGCCCGTCATCGCCGGCCACCAGCGCACTGGCCGGCTCGAAGCGCACATCGCCGGCTGCCAGGTGTGGATCGTTGGCGGCGATATACGGCGGGTTGCTGATGATCAGGTCAAAGGTGTGGCCTTGCAACGCGCCGAACCAATGGCTAGTGAGCACCACGGCGTTATTGAGGTGCAACCGCTGGCGATTGCGCTCGGCCAAAGCCACCGCTTCGAGCACGCGGTCGACGGCGGTGACCTGCCACATCGGCCGTTCGCTGGCCAGCGCCAGGGCGATGGCGCCGCTGCCGGTGCCCAAATCCAGGACCTGCGCGGGCGTGGCCGGCAACAATTCCAGGGCGGTTTCCACCAGCAGTTCAGTATCCGGACGCGGAATCAGCGTGTGAGGGGCGACCTCCAGGTCCAGCTTCCAGAAGCCTTGCTGGCCGAGGATATAGGCCACCGGCTCACCGCCGCGACGGCGTTGCAGGTAGCCGGCAAAGGTCAGGGCGTGCTCGCTGCTGACGATCTTTTCCGGCCAGGTGTGCAGGTAGCTGCGGGACTTGCCCAACGCAGCGGCCAGCAGCAATTCGGCATCCAGGCGCGCGGTGGGCGAGTCGGGCAGGTCGGCGGCACGCAACAGGCTGGCGATGATGGTCATTTATTCACCTATCGCCGCCAATTGATCGGCTTGGTATTCGGCGAGCAGCGGCTCGATCACGGCATCGACGCCACCGGCGAGAATTTCATCCAGGGAATACAGGGTGAGGTTGACTCGGTGGTCGGTGACCCGGCCCTGGGCAAAGTTATAGGTGCGGATGCGCTCGGAGCGGTCGCCCGACCCCACCAGCAGCTTGCGCTCGCTGGCAATCGCGTTGGCGGCGGCGCTGGTCTGCTGGTCATTGAGCTTGGCCGACAGCCAGGACATCGCCCGCGCACGGTTCTTGTGCTGGGAACGTTCTTCCTGGCATTCCACCACAATGCCGGACGGCAAGTGAGTAATGCGGATCGCCGAGTCGGTCTTGTTGACGTGCTGGCCGCCCGCGCCCGAGGAGCGGTAGGTGTCGACGCGCAAGTCCGCCGGGTTGATCTCGATCGCTTCCTGCTCGTCCGGCTCGGGCAATACCGCCACAGTGCACGCCGAGGTATGGATACGGCCCTGGGACTCGGTCGCCGGAACACGCTGCACACGGTGCACGCCGGATTCGAACTTCAGCTTGCCGTAGACGTTATCGCCCTCGACCCGCGCGATGACTTCCTTATAGCCGCCGTGCTCACCTTCGTTCTCGGAGAGGATTTCCACGCGCCAGCCGCGACGCTCGGCGTAACGCGAGTACATGCGGAACAGGTCGCCGGAGAAAATCGCCGCCTCGTCGCCACCGGTGCCGGCGCGGATTTCGAGGAACACGTTGCGCCCGTCATTAGGGTCTTTGGGCAGCAACATGCGTTGCAGATCGCCTTCCAGCTCGACGAGCTTTTCCTTGGCCTCGCGCACTTCTTCCACGGCCATTTCGCGCATGTCCGGGTCGCTGTCCTTGAGCAGCGCCTGGGCGCCCTCGAGGTCGGCCTGCACTTTGAGCAGGTGCGTGTAGGTGGCCACAATGGGCTCGACTTCGGCGTATTCCTTGGAATAGGCACGGAACTTGGTTTGATCGGCAATGATCTCGCCATCGCCGAGCAAGGCGGTCAGTTCTTCGAAACGGTCCTGGAGCACATCCAGTTTATTGAGCAGTGACGCTTTCATTGCGGTTTTTTATCCGAAGAGCTGTCTGACGCGCCCTCACCGAGGGCAAAGAGTTCCTGGGCCATGGCCAGCGCATCAAGGCGGCCTTCGGCAGTCAATTTTTTAAGCTGTACGCTGGGGGCGTGGAGCAGCTTGTTGGTCAGGCCACGGGCCAGCTGCATCAACACCTCTTCGGCGCTGCTGCCATTGGCCAACGAACGCTGGGCTTTGATCAGCTCCTCATCGCGCAGGCGTTCGCCCTGCTGACGATACGCCTTGAGCACATCCACCGCCGCCAGTTCACGCAGGCGCACCATGAAATCTTCAGCGCCGGTGCTGACCATTTCCTCAGCGGCCTGGGCGGCGCCCTGGCGACTCTTGAGGTTTTCGGCGACCACTTCGTGCAGATCATCGACGCTGTAGAGGTAAACGTCGTCCAACTCGCCGACTTCTGGTTCGATATCCCGGGGAACGGCGATATCCACCATAAAGATCGGTTTGTGCTTGCGCAGCTTCAACGCGCTCTCGACCGCGCCTTTGCCCAGGATCGGCAACTGACTGGCGGTGGAGCTGATGACGATGTCACTGCGCACCAGCTCAGCCGGGATGTCCGACAGCAGCACGGCATGCGCACCGAACTGCTCGGCGAGGATGCTGGCGCGCTCAAGGGTGCGGTTGGCCACCACAATGCGCTTCACACCCAGTTCGTGCAGGTGACGCGCGACCAGGGTAATGGTTTCGCCGGCACCGATCAGCAACGCCTGGCTGCGCTGCAAGTCGCTGAAAATCTGCTTGGCCAGGCTGACGGCGGCAAACGCCACGGATACCGGGTTCTCGCCAATGGCCGTGTCGGTGCGCACCTGCTTGGCGGAATTGAAGGTGGCCTGGAACAGGCGGCCCAGCAGCGGGCCGACCGTGCCGGCCTCGCGGGCCACGGCATAGGCTGATTTCATCTGGCCAAGAATCTGCGGTTCGCCCAGCACCAGCGAATCGAGACCGGCCGCCACGCGCATCATGTGACGAACGGCCGCATCGTCTTCGTGCACGTAGGCACTGGCGCGCAGGTCATCGAGGCTCAAATGGTGGTAATCGGCCAGCCAGCGCAGCACAACATCGGCAGACAGGTGTTCCTGCTCTATATAAAGCTCACTGCGATTGCAGGTCGAAAGGATTGCAGCTTCGCGGCTGTCGGTAAGCCGGCAGAGCTGCTGCAAGGCCTCAACCAACTGCTCTGGCGTAAACGCTACGCGCTCGCGCACGTCTACCGAGGCAGTCTTGTGGTTAATACCGAGTGCGAGAAAGGCCATTCACTATCGCTGATGATGTCGGGAAGCCGACAATTGTCCTACTTCGAAAGATCCAGAACAACCACCGTCGTCTATTGTCCCTATACGTTGTGCCTATAAAGGCATCCATTGAGACTCGGTTATGTTTGGCCGAAGGCTTGTGTCATGATGATCCGACCGCAGGTTAGTCGTCCTCTTCCTATATGAATAGATCTTCCGCGTTGCTCCTTGCTTTTGTCTTCCTCAGCGGCTGCCAGGCCATGGCACCCGTGTCGCCGGACGCTACAGCGCCGGTGGAAGACAGCACCCCCGCCCCTGAAAAGCCCAAGGTTTATTCCTCGTTCAGCGAAGAAACGGTCTACAGCCTGCTGACCGCAGAACTGGCCGGCCAGCGCAATCGCTTCGATATTGCCCTGGATAACTACGTGACCCAGGCCATCAATACCCAGGACCCCGGTATCTCGGAACGCGCGTTTCGCATCGCCGAGTACCTGGGCGCCGACCAGGCCGCGCTGGACGCCTCGCTGATCTGGGCAAAAAACGCCCCGGACGACCTGGAAGCCCAACGGGCGGCAGCTGTGCAGTTGGCACGCGCCGGGCGCTATGACGATTCCATGGTCTACATGGAAAAAGTCTTGCAAGGCAAAGGCGACACGCATTTTGACTTCCTTGCGCTGTCAGCCGCCGATACCGATCAGGACACGCGCAATGGCCTGATGAAGAGCTTCGACCGCCTGCTGCAAAAACACCCGAAGAACAGCCAGCTGATTTTTGGCAAAGCCTTGCTGCTGCAGCAGGACGATGAAGCCGACGCCGCCCTCAAGCTGCTGGAGCAGAACCCGCCGGAAGACGGTCAGATTGCACCGATCCTGCTACGTGCCCGCCTGCTGCAGAACCTCAACCGCGGCAAGGAAGCGATTCCACTGCTGGAAAAAAGCATCAAGAAATATCCGGACGACAAACGCCTGCGCCTGACTTACGCGCGGATGCTGGTTGAGCAGGACCGCATGGAGGACGCCAAGGTGCAGTTCGCCAATCTGGTCCAGCAATACCCGGACGATGACGAACTGCGCTATTCCCTCGCGCTGGTGTGCCTGGAAGCCAAGGCCTGGGACGAGGCCAAGGGTTATCTGGAAGAGCTGGTCGCGCGCGAAAGCCATGTGGACTCGGCGCACCTGAACCTGGGCCGCATCGCTGAGGAACGCAACGACCCGCAAGCGGCCTTGCTCGAGTACGCCCAGGTCGGCCCGGGCAATGATTACCTGCCGGCCCAGTTGCGCCAGGCCGATATTCTGATGAGCAACGGTCGTACCGACGAAGCGGAGAAACGCCTGGCCGCGGCCCGCGATGCCGAACCGGACTACGCGATCCAGCTGTATCTGATCCAGGCCGAGACCTTGTCGGCCAACAACCAGGGCGAACGCGCCTGGAAATTGTTGCAACAAGCGTTGCTGCAATACCCCGACGACCTCAACCTGCTCTACACCCGCGCCATGCAGGCAGAAAAACGCAACGATCTGGCGCAGATGGAAAAAGACCTGCGCCTGATCATCAAGCGCGACCCGGACAACGCCATGGCCCTCAACGCCCTGGGCTACACCTTGTCCGACCGCACAACGCGCTACGCCGAAGCCAAGGTGCTGATCGAACAGGCCCACAAGCTCAACCCGGAAGACCCGGCCGTGCTCGACAGCCTGGGCTGGGTCAACTATCGCCTGGGCAACCTCGACGAGGCCGAGCGCCTGCTGCGCCAGGCGCTGGAGCGCTTCCCCGACCAAGAGGTAGCCGCCCACCTGGGCGAAGTGCTGTGGGCCAACGGCAAGCAACGCGAAGCGCAACAAATCTGGGAAAAATTCCTCAAGGAACAACCCGAAAGCCCCATCCTGCGCGGCACCATCAAGCGCCTGACCGGATCCGAGACCCTATAAGCTTATGTTCTTGCGCCACGTTATCGTTTTCAGTTTCATCGCCCTGCTCGCCGGTTGCGCGGGTGTAGGCAACCGCGAATCCGTTGAAGGCCAGGGCAACCCGGCACAATGGCAACAGCACAAGGACCAGCTCAGCAGCATTGACGGCTGGCAGATCGAAGGCAAGGTCGGAGTACGCGCGCCGAAAGATTCCGGCAGCGGCACCTTGTTCTGGCTGCAACGCCAGGATTACTACGATATTCGTCTTTCAGGCCCGCTGGGTCGCGGTGCCGCTCGCCTGACCGGCCGGCCGGGACAAGTCAGCCTTGAAGTGGCCAACCAGGGCCGCTACGAAGCGACCTCCCCGGAAGAACTGCTGGAGCAGCAGATCGGCTGGAAGCTGCCCGTATCACACCTGGTCTGGTGGGTGCGCGGCCTGCCCGCGCCGGAAAGCAAAAGCCGCCTGAGCCTCAATGGCGACAGTCGCCTGGCTTCCCTGGAGCAGAACGGCTGGCAGGTCGAGTACCTGAGCTACGTGCAGCAGAACGGCTACTGGCTGCCCGAGCGCATCAAACTGCACGGCACCGACCTTGACGTCACGCTGGTGATCAAGGACTGGCAACCACGTAAATTGGGGCAATAACGTGACTGTCGCAACACTGACGCTGCCCTCTCCCGCCAAACTCAACCTGATGCTGCACATCCTGGGCCGTCGTGAAGACGGCTACCACGAGTTGCAGACGCTGTTTCAATTTCTCGACTACGGCGATGAACTGACCTTCGCCGTGCGTGACGATGGCGTGATCAAGCTGCACACCGCGTTCGAAGGCGTGCCCCACGACAGCAACCTGATCGTGAAGGCCGCGAAGAAACTTCAGCAGCAATCCGGCTGCCCACTCGGCATCGATATCTGGATCGATAAGATCCTGCCCATGGGCGGCGGTATCGGTGGCGGCAGTTCAAATGCCGCGACCACCCTGCTCGGGCTCAACCACTTGTGGCAACTGGGCTGGGACCTTGATCGCCTGGCCGTACTGGGCCTCACACTCGGCGCCGACGTCCCGGTTTTCGTGCATGGGCATGCCGCATTTGCCGAGGGTGTGGGGGAGAAACTGACCCCCGTGGAGCCCGAAGAGCCGTGGTATCTCGTGCTGGTGCCGCAAGTATCTGTAAGTACAGCAGAAATTTTTTCAGATCCGTTGTTGACACGTAACTCTTCTCCCATTAAAGTGCGCCCCGTTCCCAAGGGAAACAGTCGAAATGACTGCTTACCGGTTGTAGCAAGGCGTTATCCAGAAGTACGTAACGCTTTGAATTTGTTAGGTAAATTTACCGAAGCAAAATTAACCGGAACTGGAAGTTGTGTGTTTGGGGGCTTCCCAAGCAAAGCTGAAGCTGATAAAGTCTCGGCCCTTCTTACAGAGACCCTTACAGGGTTTGTAGCAAAAGGAAGCAACGTTTCGATGTTGCATCGCAAGCTGCAAAATCTGCTCTAAAAGGAATCGAGTGTTAGGCACTCGTTGCAACAGATACAGGGGCGTCGCCAAGCGGTAAGGCAGCAGGTTTTGATCCTGCCATGCGTTGGTTCGAATCCAGCCGCCCCTGCCATTTTCTAATACTCATCCAGGTTACCCTCAGCCTCTAGGTACTGCGCGTGTCCAAGATGATGGTCTTTACGGGGAATGCCAACCCCGATCTGGCTCGACGTGTCGTACGTCAGCTGCATATCCCTCTCGGTGACATCTCTGTCGGTAAATTCTCCGACGGCGAAATTACTGCCGAGATCAATGAAAACGTTCGCGGTAAAGACGTCTTCATTATTCAGCCGACCTGCGCTCCGACCAACGATAACCTGATGGAACTCGTCGTGATGGCTGATGCCTTCCGCCGCTCCTCAGCGACTCGAATCACAGCTGTAATCCCTTATTTTGGTTATGCCCGTCAGGATCGCCGTCCGCGCTCCGCACGTGTGGCCATCAGCGCGAAAGTCGTTGCTGACATGCTGACCGTGGTAGGTATCGACCGTGTTCTCACGGTTGACCTGCACGCTGACCAAATCCAGGGGTTCTTCGATATTCCAGTAGATAACATCTACGGCTCCCCCGTCCTGGTGGATGACATCGAAGACCAACGCTTTGAAAACCTGATGATCGTGTCCCCGGACATTGGTGGTGTCGTGCGTGCACGGGCTGTCGCCAAATCCCTGGGCGTGGACCTCGGTATCATCGACAAACGCCGCGAGAAAGCCAATCACTCTGAAGTGATGCATATCATCGGTGATGTCGAAGGGCGTACCTGTATTCTGGTTGATGACATGGTCGACACCGCCGGCACCCTGTGCCACGCGGCGAAAGCCTTGAAAGAGCACGGTGCCGCAAAAGTCTTCGCCTACTGCACACACCCTGTGCTGTCGGGCCGAGCGATCGAGAACATCGAGAACTCCATGCTGGACGAACTGGTGGTGACCAACACCATCCCGTTGTCCGCTGCAGCTCAAGCCTGTTCGCGTATCCGTCAACTGGATATCGCACCGGTAGTTGCCGAAGCGGTTCGCCGCATCAGCAACGAAGAATCGATCAGCGCGATGTTCCGCTAAGGGTCAAACCTGCGGACCATTTCACTGACGAAAAGCGCCCCGCCCCAGCATTCCGCTGGGGCGGGGCTTTTTTGCCCATATCGCCTTTAGCGCTGGTCGCAAACGCTGGGGCGAATGTGGTTATTTTGGAGATACAACATGAACGATTTTACTCTGAATGCTGAAGTGCGTTCCGACCTGGGGAAAGGTGCGAGCCGCCGCCTGCGTCGTCTCGCAAGCCTGGTTCCAGCTGTAGTTTACGGTGGCGACAAAGCCCCTGAATCCATCAGCATGCTGGCTAAAGAAGTTGCCAAACTGCTCGAAAACGATGCTGCCTACAGCCACGTTATCGAACTGAACGTCGGTGGCACCAAGCAGAACGTGATCATCAAAGCCCTGCAACGTCACCCGGCCAAAGGCCACGTGCTGCATGCTGACTTTGTACGCGTTATTGCCGGTCAGAAACTGACCGCCATCGTTCCAGTGCACTTTGTTGGTGAAGAAGCTCCGGTCAAGAAAGGTGGCGTTGTTTCCCACACTACTACCGAGCTGGAAGTAAGCTGCCTGCCGAAAGACCTGCCTGAGTTCATCGAAGTCGACCTGTCGGCTGCTGAAATCGGCACCATCATTCACCTGTCCGACCTCAAGACCCCTAAAGGCGTTGAGTTCGTTGCACTGGCTCACAACGACGACAAGGCTGTTGCCAACGTCCACGCGCCACGTGTTGTAGCAGAAGATGAAGCAGGCGAAACCGCTGCCGAGTAATGCTCTGTGCAGCGTCGGAGCTTGAGGAAACATCGCGGACCGAAACGTAGCGAGAAAGCGGGCGATAACGCGAAGTTTATCTCTGGATAAGTGAGCTCCTGTCGTCCACTTTCGCCGCACGTTGGTTGCAGCGATGTTATCCACAACTCCAAAGGAAGGGCCCCTGTCGTGACCGCCATTAAACTGATCGTTGGCCTGGGAAATCCAGGCGCCGAATACGAACAGACCCGGCATAACGCGGGGGCCCTTTTTGTTGAGCGCATCGCCCACGCCCAAGGCATCAATCTTGTGGCCGATCGCAAATATTTTGGCCTGACCGGGCGCTTCTCGCACCAGGGTCAGGATGTTCGTCTGCTGATTCCCACCACCTACATGAACCGCAGCGGCCAGGCTGTCGCGGCGCTTGCGGGGTTCTTCCGGATCAAACCCGAGGAAATCCTGGTGGCCCATGACGAACTGGACCTGCCACCCGGCGTTGCCAAGCTCAAGCTGGGCGGCGGGCATGGCGGGCACAATGGCCTGCGCGACATCATCGCGCAGTTGGGGAATCAGAATAACTTCTACCGTCTGCGGCTCGGCATTGGCCACCCAGGCGTTGCCAGTATGGTTTCAAATTTCGTCCTGGGTCGTGCGCCACGCGCCGAACAGGAAAAACTCGATGCCAGCATCGACTTTGCCCTCGGCGTGCTGCCGGATATCTTCGCCGGTGAATGGAACCGTGCGATGAAAAACCTGCACAGCCAGAAGGCCTGACTTTTACCGAGGGGAAACACCATGGGATTCAATTGCGGCATCGTCGGCCTGCCCAACGTCGGCAAATCCACCCTGTTCAACGCCCTGACCAAGTCCGGTATTGCAGCGGAGAACTTCCCCTTCTGTACCATCGAGCCCAACAGCGGCATCGTGGCCATGCCCGACCCACGCCTGGCTGCACTGGCGGCCATCGTCAATCCCAAGCGCATCCTGCCGACTACCATGGAATTCGTCGACATCGCCGGCCTGGTAGCGGGCGCCTCGAAAGGTGAAGGCCTGGGCAACAAGTTCCTGGCCAACATCCGTGAGACCGATGCCATCGCCCACGTGGTCCGCTGCTTTGAAGACGAGAACGTGATTCACGTCTCCAACAGCGTTGACCCCAAGCGTGACATCGAGATCATCGACCTGGAACTGATCTTCGCCGACCTCGACAGCTGCGAGAAACAACTGCAGAAAGTCGCGCGCAACGCCAAGGGCGGTGACAAGGACGCAGTAGTCCAGAAAGGCCTGCTGGAGCAGTTGATCGCTCACTTCACCGAAGGCAAGCCGGCGCGCAGCCTCATGAAGAACATGAGCACCGACGAAAAAGCCGTGATCAAGGGTTTCCACCTGCTCACCACCAAGCCTGTGATGTACATCGCCAACGTCGCTGAAGACGGCTTTGAGAACAACCCGCTGCTGGACGTGGTCAAGGCCATCGCCGACGAAGAAGGCGCGATCGTGGTCCCCGTGTGCAACAAGATCGAAGCGGAAATCGCAGAGCTGGATGACGGCGAAGAAAAAGACATGTTCCTCGAGGCCCTGGGCCTGGAAGAGCCTGGCCTGAACCGCGTGATCCGCGCCGGCTACGAAATGCTGCACCTGCAGACCTACTTCACCGCCGGTGTCGAAGAAGTCCGCGCCTGGACCGTCAAGGTTGGCGCCACCGCGCCACAGGCCGCCGGCGTGATCCACACCGACTTCGAAAAAGGCTTTATCCGCGCTGAAGTGATCGCCTACAACGACTTCATCCAGTACAAGGGCGAAGCGGGTGCAAAGGAAGCCGGTAAATGGCGTCTTGAAGGTAAGGAATACATCGTCAAGGATGGTGATGTGATGCACTTCCGTTTCAACGTGTAAGAATTGCCTGCGGTTTTTGACGCCGCAAAAATGAGCCGATGCATTGCATCGGCTTTTTTGTGGGCGTTAGAGCGCCGCGCAAATAAAATACTTCCTATGAAGAAACAAACTTTGCAAGCATGACATCTGCTGATACGTTTTAACTTCAAACGCTCGCCGCACATTAACTGTTATCCCTCGTTAAAAAACTCGCCATTTAAAATTAATCGCTATTAATTCAGGATTTCTCTTACACCCAACTTGCCTGACACTTCTAATCTTCACTTGAAATCCTTTATCGCTTGAGCATTCATACTTTTCATTTTGCCTGCTGCTTTAACAGGATCATGACAAGCCAAAAAAATCCTGTTTAACTAACGCTAATGGAGACAGCCCTTATCGAGTGGCTACCGCAATGGACCAAAGCATTTATGTCGACGCTCAGTCAGAATAAACCTATAACAGATATAACTTTTTCTGATTGCCCGAACATCGAAACGACTGTTAACAGCACAGCCGCTCTCGATATAGATATTCTGCTGATGGGAGAAACAGGTACCGGTAAAGATACACTGGCACAACGTATTCACCACCTGTCACGCCGCAAAGGAAACTTCGTTGCGGTCAACTGTGCGGCCATCCCGGAAAGCCTTGCCGAAAGCCAGTTGTTCGGCGTCAACAGCGGCGCCTACACGGGCGCCATGCAATCTCGAGCCGGCTTCGTTGAAGCGGCACACTTGGGCACCTTATACCTCGATGAAATCGACAGCATGCCACTGACGCTGCAAGCCAAGCTGCTACGGGTATTGGAGTCTCGCGGGGTTGAGCGTTTGGGCTCGACCCGATTCATACCAGTGGACATGCGAGTGATCGCCTCTGCTCAGCACGCGCTGCACGACATGGTCGAGCAAGGTACCTTCCGGCGAGACCTGTACTTTCGCTTGAATGTTGTCAGCATTCATCTTCCGGCTTTACGGGAGCGGCGAGAGCGAATTATACCGATGTTCCTCGACATGATTGAGCATGAGGCTGAGCACTTCAAACTCCCTGCTCCGCCCCGTCCCGGCAAGTGGTTGTTACAACAGTTGCTGTGTCATTCCTGGAAGGGCAATGTGCGCGAGTTACGTTCTACGGCGAAGCGTTTTGTACTGGGCCTGCCACCGCTCTCAGCAACGGTGATAACGCGCCAGGAACGGGAAATGAGCCTGAAGGCCCGCTTGCATCAGATGGAGAAATCGCTGATTGAGGAGTCTCTTCGTCAAAACGACCGCTGTGTCGACAGTGTGGCGATAGAACTAGGAGTAGCCAAAAGAACGCTCTACCACCGGATGAAGCATCTGGGCGTTTCGCTGAGCTGAGAATCGCCACGACCTATACCGCTATCAACTTACATTTTTTGAAACATTCCGCTCGGAACCCCATGGAACGCAAAAATCTCTTGAACCACTTAAATGATGGAAAGGCACTACGGTTATACAAACATTTTTTAGCGTATTGCTGACCCCAGTAAAAATAACGTTATCTACGGAGAAAATGATATGACTATTCCTAGTGGATCTTCCTATTCACCTTATGCGGGCGGTTTTGGCGGTGGCAGTGGCGGTATGTCTGCGCAGGATGCCGACGCTGGCTTGGAAGCCTCTGAACGCAAGAAACGCGCAGACGGTGTAAAAAACGCGTTCAAAGCGGCAGAGAACGCCAATACCAGTGGTATCAAATCGGCTGTCGACGCCCTGCGTTTGTAACCGCCTGAACGTATCTGGCCTTTCCGGCAGCCTCTGCCGGGAGGGCCATTTAAGTGCAGACTCCATTACCGACTATCAACACCGCATTGGCAACTACTCAACCACGGGGCTGCATGATGATAGAAGTTATAAAGCCTGCTGACGCCAGACTGCCGGGCGCCTACAGAACAGAAGAAGTGTTCGCCTCAAGCACAGATGTGAACTTTTTCAATTCGGCCATGACGCCATCTGCCTATACGAGCCCGACAGTTGATCAGCCAACGCCAAAAAACCTGTTGACCGACACCGCAGGCAAGCTAACCGGTGTAACTGAACGCATGTCCAAAAGTTTGCGTGCACTCGGCAGCACAGACAAACTTGACGAGGCCCGAAAATACCCAGGCCAACTCTCCGACGCATTATTGCTTCAGCTAATGTTGACGAAGTGTGTTGGTAAAACCGCGCAGTGCATTGATAAAATCAGCAACCTCCAGTAGGTCAACATGACGCGCACGTTGTTTACTGCATTAACCCTGTCTTTCACACTCATGCTAAGTGGCTGCAGTGAACGTGTCGAACTCCACCGGCAATTAACGGAACAAGAGGCCAACGAAGTTGTAGCAGAACTGGCGGACAAACATATTCGTGCGAGCAAGGTTCCCGCCAAAGACGGCGTTGTCGTGGTAGTCAATGCCATCGATATTGCAAGGGCCGTACGAACGCTGGAGGCCGTTGGACTACCCCGGGCAGCACGCGCTACGTTGGGGGACACTTTTCGTAAAGAAGGCGTCATCTCGACGCCGCTGGAAGAACGAGCACGCTACATCTACGCCCTGTCCCAGGAGTTGGAAACCACCTTATCGAACATTGATGGGGTCATCGTGGCCAGGGTCCATGTGGTACTGCCTGAGCGAGTGGCGCCGGGCGAGCCTGTCCAACCGGCCTCCGCGTCGGTGTTTATCAAACATGATCCGCGGCTTGACCCCGACAATATCAGGGCCCGTGTGCGCAGGCTGGTTGCCAGTAGCATACCCGGCATGGCCACGGCGCTCGATAATCCGCAGAAACTGACCGTGGTATTCGTGCCAGCGACAGCTTATACGGAACAACAAAGCCTGGTTTACTTCGGGCCGTTTCTGGTCCCAGGCGACGACCTTGGTTTTTGGCGAGCCAGCGTGACGGTCTCGCTATTGGTCCTGGCGCTTATGGTGTCGGCCACCCTGTTCTGGCAGAAGCGAAAACAGCGAGCCACGCCCGAACCTGTCTTGCACGCTCAAACGCACGCGCGGTCCCCTGACATGCCCGCTCATTCAAACAATGAGTAACCTCGCATGGGCCCGATGGTGGGCAGCCCCCTGGTTGTATGCGCACGCAGACTGGAAAAGCACGCATACCCATGCGGCGCTTGTAGACATTCATCGCCGCGGGCTAGTCGCAACGGGTACACATTACGGTATTACTCCCTGCCTGCCGACAATGCCTGACCCCGCCTTACTCCAATTGGCAATTGCCTCATGCGAGCAACTTGAGCTGGGGCTGGCACTGATCGACGGTATCTGCCGGCCCAGCTACGCAGCAGCATTGGATGAGCACCATCTTCTGTGGTGTAACAGCCTGTCCAAGGCGCTATGCCTGGATATTGTGCAACCGGATAAGGATCCGTTGCAGTTGTTGCGCGCTTGGATCCCACCTGCCGCCTGGCAACGGATAAGGCTACGCTTTGCACGCCGACGCGTGCTTGATCTGGAAGAAATGCCACTGGCGCTCAATGGATCGCACAGTCGGCTCGATACCCTCTGGCACGCCGTGGTGTGGCGTATAGGCACGCTGAACCTTAACAGCAGTGCTTGCGAGTCATGGCCGCAGCCGCAAGGAGATTAACGATGCTATGTCGACGTACGATCAACTCGCCTGGCGCTACGCCGCCTCTCCCGGGAAGCCTGATTTCCGGTGAAACCCTGGCCAGTTATACCCAGGCCAGTGATGTGATAGAGCAGGCAAAGGCTGGTGCCAGACAATTGCTGAGGGAAGCACACGAACAACGGGAACACTTGCTTGAACAAGCAGGGTTTGAAATATGGCAGCGTGCCGATGCCCAACTCAAACGCTGGGAAGCAGAGCGTCAGGTCCTCTTTGAAAACCTCGAACGATGCGCCACTTCAATTGCCAACCAGGCTATTCACCTTTTGCTTGAGCAAACGTCCCCACCTCAACGTATCGGAGCCCTGATCAAGCAGTTGCTGGCGTGCCAAATCCCTGCAATCAAGGCGACATTACTTTGTAATCCACATGACCTCGAGACGGTGAGGCGATGCCTAGACAGCAGCGGTAGTCATCACTGGTCGCTGCGCGCAGCAAACTCGATCGAGCCTCAAACGCTGTTATTGAATACCGATGAGGGAGATTTCCGGATTGACTGGATCTCTATGGTCAAGGCCGTCATGAGCAACGATGAAAGCCCTTCGACAACGGACGACGGGGACATATTTCTTAACATATAAGACGCAACACATGGAACCATTTCGAAATAAAAGCCATAAAGGGTTACACACCCAGAAAGGCACCTCACATGAACTTTTTCGACAGCCTTAGAGATAGACTTGTCAGAGACGCAAAACACGTTAAACGTGAGGTCGACTCTGCAGTAAACAATTACTCCGGGTCAGAGCAGGACGCGGACTTGTTTTATGACCTTGTGGTAAAACACCGCAAGTCTGAATACCTCATCAATGAACAGACCCGCGTAAAGTTCATGCTAATGAAGTCTGCTCTGGACAGCGCCCAGTAACATGAAAGAGCTACTTGCCGAGTGTTTGAGAAGTGGCGGCGCAGAGTTGAGGTTATTCGAAAACGACGACGAAATCGTCTTGCGTCACTGTCCGGACACTCTTCTGCTAAGTGTCCAACTGACCCAACAACTCCCGAATAAATCAGTGCTGATGACGTGGATGCGACTGGGCGCAATAAGCCTGCATCACTTCCAGGGTGCTCTCGCTCAGCACCCAACCAGCGGTGAACTCTGGCTGGTTCATTGCCTGCATAAGCCCTACGGCGAACAGCCTCTGCAACGCTGTATAGAGTCCCTGCTCAACCAACGCGATACCTGGCGGGCAACCTTTGCGCGCCTGAACAAGCCGCCCCATCCGCTCAGCCCCACCTCGCTACGTTCGTTGTCGCACTAATCAGGGAAACATCTATGTATAAGAACCTCTTCAAGCGCAACAGCTTGCGTGTTAACCCGCCTGAGACTTCGTCCAGACGTGCCCACTTCAGGTGCCTGATCGCGCTCGCCGGTTTGCTCGCTCCGGTGCTCAGCGCCTTTGCTGCCATCCCTCCCGAGTGGAAAAACACCGCCTACGCCTATGAGGCCGAACACAAGCCTCTGCGCGAAGTGCTCGAGGACTTCGCCCAGACCTTCGGCACGCAACTGCAAATCGAGGGCCTGCTGGAGGGCGACGTCAATGGCAAGATCCGAGCGAACACACCGCAGTCGCTGCTGGACAGACTGGGCGTCGAACACCGCTTCCAGTGGTACATGTACAACAACACACTGTTTATCAGCACACTGGACCAACAAGAGTCCGCGCGCCTGGAAGTCTCTTCCGAGACGGTTTCCGACCTCAAGCAGGCGCTAACTGATATCGGTCTGCTCGACAGTCGCTTCGGCTGGGGCGAGTTGCCGGAAGACGGCATCGTTCTGGTATCCGGCCCCAAAAGCTACATCGAACAGATCAAGCAATTCAGCAGCCAGCGTCGCTCTGCGGATGAAAAACAGAGCGTGCTGACGTTCCCGCTGAAATTCGCCAATGCCGCAGACCGCCAGATAGAGTATCGCAGCGAAAAAATCGTTATCCCTGGCGTTGCCAGCATGCTGCGCGGGCTATTGGAGCCGCGCTCCGGCACGACGCTTTCCGGGCTGGCCCAACGTTCTCCGTCCCAGTCCCAGCCCGCACCGGTCACGCCCAGCTTTGCGCGCTTGGGCAACCCGCTGCTGGGGCAAATGCTCAGTGCACCTGCCCCGGATGCCGGCATGTCGATTACGCCTCGGGCGCCAGTGGGCACCAGCCGGATCCGCGTCGAGGCGGATGTGCGTAACAACGCCATCCTGATTTATGACTTGCCGGAGCGACAAGCGATGTATCGCGAGTTGATCAGCCAACTGGATGTCGCGCGCAAGCTGGTGGAAATCGATGCAATCATCCTCGACATCGAGCGCACGCAATTAAATGAATTCGGTATCAAGTGGGGCTTTCAGAACAGTCGCTTCCGTGGCGGCGTCAACATGGCGCCCGGTACCGCATCACAATTATCGATCGGACGTCTTGATCGCTTTTACGCCGATATCCGCGCGCTGGAGTCCCGCGGGCTGGCAACCATGGTCTCCAATCCCTCGGTGCTGACCCTGGAAAACCAACCGGCGATCATTGACTTCAACCGTACTCAATACCTGACTGCCGGCACCAGAAACGCGACGATCCTGCCCATCACCGTGGGCACCAGCTTCCAGGTGGTTCCCCGAGTGATCACCAGCCGGGGCGGTCATCAGATCCATCTGGCGATAGACATCGAAGACGGTAACTTTGACGAGTCCAACCCCGAACGTATTGGCCCGGATGTACGCCGAGGCAAGGTCAGCACCCAAGCCGTGATGGCAGAAAAGCGCTCATTGGTGGTGGGTGGGTTCCACGTCACCGAAAGCACCGACAAACAAAACAAGGTCCCCGTGCTGGGGAACATACCGTTACTGGGCAAGGCGCTGTTTTCCTCGACCGAACGGCAGAATAACCGGCGTGAGCGGCTGTTCATCCTGACCCCGCGAGTGATCGGCGATCAGTCGGATCCTTCGCGCTATTTGCCTCAGGACGATCAGGTCGAACTGCAAGCTGCGCTCAAGCCATTGGCGCGGCGCTACGCCCCCCATCAGCCGGTGATTAATCGCAGCGATATCACCAGCACCCTCGCGCACCTAGTCAGTGGAGAAGTTCCCAAGGCGTTCAAGGCCGAACCTATGCCGCTGGGGCTGAACACGTTGTGCAGCACCCGCGACTTGCTGGCGCTGAATACTGAGCGCAGCCAATGGTATGCAGGCCCGCACTACAACGTGGCGGTGGTGGTGCTGCGCAATCAGTTCAAGCGCAATGTGCGCATCGATGAGAAGGAATGCAGCAATTCGCAAACGCTGGCAGTCACCGTCTGGCCGCGTGCCTGGCTCAAGCCTGGTGAAGAAGCTGAAGTGTTTATCGCCATGCGTCCGGTCATCAAGGATGAACATCTGAGTGTGCCACGCCCTTCCCTGATCACCCCACTCCCAACCCGGACACCTACACCATGAACCACAAACTGATGCATGCCGCGCTTATGGCTGCCGTACTGCTTGTTACCGGTTGCACATCGACCTGCAAAGGCGACTCCTGCTCACGTCCGCAATCGAGCAAAGACAAGATGGTGGTCTGGTGGCCCCCGCAGATGCGCGTCGAACCTGGCCCGGCCGGGGAGCGTTCGGACTATCAGACCGTGTCCTTGGAGCGATGAGCGTGGAGGCAGGCGCCCCTGTGAACCGCCAGATGCTCATTGACGACCTGGTGAGCGGCCGTCCCGCTCATCAGCAGTTGTGCAGGGGGATTACATTGCGCTCGTGCGATGCGGGCACACGCAAGGGCGTAGCCTTACACATTGCAGGCATGGCCCTGCAAGCTGGGCAGTTGGAACAGGTATTGGAGCGTCGTTTCCAACAGGCGCTGGCGTTTGACGGCTGTTACCTCTATGTGGACAACCAGGGCGCGCTGGTTATCTGGCACGCCCTGCCCGCACAACCCCAGGCGCTGGAAAAAATCCTCAGCCGGATGCTGTCTCTGGCCAACTTGCACGCTCTGGACCTTTCGGTCATACGCTGATCAGCGCTGCTCGAGCTCCGGCAATGTAAGGGTTTCACGCTTGGCCTCATCGTCAAGCTCACGCAAGGTACGGTAGATCAACGCCACGGCCTGCAACGTCTCACGAGGAATCGGCGCGCCGAGCTTTTTCTCGTAAATCGTGCGGGCCAGCCATACGCATTGAATGACCGGAACATCAGCCGCCTTGGCGCGATCGATCAGTTTGCGCGCCTGCGCATCCGTGCCCTTGGCCACCAACTGCGGCAACGGCGTCTTGCCGCGACGGTAATACAGGGCGACGGCAAAGTGGGTCGGGTTGACGACCAACATGTCCGACTCTTCCAGCTTGGGCAACTTGACCTTGGGTTCCTCCTGCGCCAACTGATACGCCAACGAGCGGCGCTGCCCCTTGACGTGCGGGTCACCCTCCATGTCCTTGTATTCCTTGACCACTTCGACCTGGGTCATGCGCATGCGCTTGGCGAAGAAGTACTTTTGCAGGGTCAGGTCGGTCAGTGCCAACACCAACAGCAATCCGAGACAGGCATGGAGCAGATAGCGGAACAGCGCAATCAGCGCCAGCAGGTAGCTTTGCAGATCGCTGTTGGCCAGATTAATCAGCGTGCCCAAAGAGGGCCAGACCACCAGATACACAATCAGGCCCAGGAGAAACGCTTTGGCCACGCTCATCAGCAGGTTCATCACCGACTGGGCGGAGAACATTTGCTTGAGTTGGCTCATGGGATTGACCCGATTGAAATCGAGCTTGAGTGCTTCCGGGGCGAACAGAAACCCGACTTGCAACCAACTGCTGATCAGCTTCGTGGCAATCGCCACCCCAACCATCAATAAGGCGAACGATAGAAACACCACCACCCCATCGAACAGCACTTCTTCCAGCGCTCGCACGAAGGGCTGATTCATGCGTGAAATCGGTAGCACCATCAATTGTTCGAAACGTTGCAAACTGCTTTGGGCGGTATACAGCGCGATTTCGCTGATGGCGGTCAGCGCCAGCAACTTGCCTACATCCTGGCTCTGGGAGACTTGGCCTTTCTTACGCTGGTCACGCAGCTTTTTAGCGGAGGCGGGGTGTTTTTTCTCTCCCGAGTCGCTCATGGCATCGCCACCTTGAACAGCAGCCCAAGGGAATGCTTGAGGTCACCCAGCAAACTCATACGCCCGACGATCAGATCCTGCAATAACGCAAAATACAGCAAGAGGATACCGATACCCGCGAGGCTCTTGAGTGGCGGAGCCAGTGTGCTCACCTGCAACTGCTGACTGTAAACACCCAGCAGCGCGATGCCGAACTCCAGCAACAGCAGCACGGCGATAAAGGGCGCCGCGTAGAGCATCATATGGGTGAACGTATCCCCGAGCAGCGCGATGAATACGCTGAACCCATTGGGCCCCGGCAGCGGGAACCACACCGTCGGCGGCCAGATCAGGTAGCTGTCCCAGATCACCTGGGTCAGTGCGCCAAGCCCCAGGGTGACCATCAACAGAAAAATCGCCAACTGCTTGAGCATATGCCCGATGGGCGTTGCGTCCGGGCCCAGCGACGGGTTGAGCTGGCCCCCGGCCAACGCGCCTCGCTGGTTATCCAGCAGCGCGCCCACCGACTCGAACATCCAGAACGGCATCGACAGCAACACGCCCAGTACTACCCCGAGGGCCAACTCCTTGAGCGCCAAGGCGACGAGCATGAGGCCCGAGTAATCCAGCCCCTCCAACGCTGCATGGATACCCGGCGCGGGGATCAATGCCATGACCATCACGATCGTGTGCCGGGGCATGCCACGTATATGTTGAAAACAGAATGCAGCGACCAGAAAGGCACAGGGATAAATGCGCGCCATGGCAATCACCAGGCTTGGCAGGTATTCAAGATACAGCAGCACAGAAGCAACCTCAGTGGAGGGCCGAACGGCCGATCATGTCGAACGTCAGGTTGATCAGTTGGATCAACTCCACGCCGATCCAGCGTCCGGTCATGATCAGGGTGACACCCACCGCCACCAGCTTGATGCCAAACGGCAGCGTCTGATCCTGCACCTGCATCAGCGCCTGAACCAGCGAGGTCAGCACGCCTACCACCACAGCCACGATCAGCGGCGGTGCGGTCAATACCACGACCAGTAACATGCCCTGCTTGAACAATACGATCGGTTCCATATTCAGCTCAGAGATAAGAAAGGAACAGGCTGTCGAGCAGCCGCGACCAGCCGGACACCATTACAAACAGCAGCAATTTGAGCGGCAGGGAAATGGTCATGGGTGAAACCATTTGCATGCCCAGCGCCAATAAGAGGTTGGAGACAATCAGGTCAATCACGATAAAGGGGATGTAGATCAGAAACCCGATCTCGAACCCCGCCTGCAGTTGCGACAATACATAGGCGGGAATCAGCAGGATCAGGTCTTCACGCTGCACCTCCTGCGCCATCTGCGCGGGCCAGAGGCGGTGGGTATTCTCCAACAGGTGGGTGAGCACGTCGGGGTCGAGATTGCGCAGCATGAATGCACGCAACGGCTTGATGGCCTCTGCGCCTGTCTGCAGCACCCCCTGCACGCTGCTCGTGTCCAGCGGAGAAATCTTGAGGCTTTCTGCGATCTGGTAACCCACCGGCGCCATGATAAACAGCGTCGCGGCCAATGCGATGCCGTTGATAGCCATGCTCGGCGGCACTTGCTGCACGCCGATGGCATTGCGGGTAATCATCAGCACAATCACGATTTTCAAAAACGATGTGCAGATAATCAACAGCATCGGCATCAGCGTCAGCGTGGCAATAAACAGTGCGAGAACGAGGGGGTCCAGCCCCTGAACTGTCATCGACCGAAAAGCACGCGGGACAGCTGCAACCCCAAGCGGCCATCGACTTCCACCAGTTGGCCCTGCCCAATGGGACGGTCGCCGTAATACAGGCCTGCCAGGCCAGGCGCGTAACCGGTAATGCCCAGCACTGAGCCAGGCCCCAGATTGCGCAACTCGCCCAGCGTGAGGTTCAGCGTGCCGCAGCGAACATTCAGCGCCATGCTCAACTCATCGAATGGCTCGTGGCCAAAGATATCCACCACAGGTTCATCCTGCGCATCCTCGGAGTAGGCGTGCGCCGCAAAATTATCGTCCACAGACGTGTCCTCGATAGAAGAAAGGGTCAGGCACAGAGTCCCGTTTTCATCGTCAATACTGCCCCGCAGCCGATGCCTGCCAACCTGCATATAACCGCTGCCCTGCGCCTGGAACAGCGCGAGCTCGGGGACCAGCACATCACCGGCGCGCAGGCCGTGTACCTGTGCAATGGTCAGGCGCATGCGCCCCAGGGTGACGGCAATCGCCAGTTGAAACTGCCCCGGCAGGGGTGCAGCGACAGAGCGCCATGGGGCGGCCTCGCACAACGCGAGGAAGCTTCCAGCGCTCAGCCACAGGTAGCCCATGACCCGTGAGGCGCCCAGGGACACGCTGAGCCGGCAACCGAACCCCTCGGGCCGATCCGTCTCCAGCAGCCGCATATAGCCGAACAGGTCACGTATCTGGGGGCTCAAGTAGTGCTGAAACAATGCCCAGAACCAGGAGTCCGGATCGTTGCCGGCCTGGGCCAACGTCACCGGGCACTCACCCATCAAGCTCAATTGCGGCCCCGGTTCGCTGAACGCCAATACCCCACTGGTGGTTTCAAAGCACAGCGACTGAGCGCCAACCGGCTCAGTGCCAGGCTCCAGGCGTAATTCACCGCGCTGTTCGGCCACCTGGAACGGCATGTGCAACCCACGCCCCAGCCGTCGCCGGGCAGCCACTGCATCAGCCCTCACAGTGCACAAGGCCAGAGAGGGCAACATCATGCCGGCGCCGAATTCGCCACGCACAGCGCCACCGGTAACACCAGGCTCGCGGCGAGCCTGTGCTCACATTGGTGCCGTACGCCGTAGAGCCAGCGCGCTGTTGCGTCCTGCTGCGCCTCAAGCTCGATATTCCACCCCGCCCCTTCTCGACGAATACGGGCATTGATCCGCCCCAGGCGTGGCAAGTACATGGCCACTGTCAGCGGCCACGTCGAGCCGCTTTGCAGCCGAGGTATCAACTGCTCCGACAACGCCTCGACCATGGCGACATCACCGCCGGCCCGGGTTCCGGGCTGAGACGCGCTACGGCCCGAATCCTGTTCGTCATCACCGAACAATTGGGTAAAGAGCTGCCGTTGCTCCCAAGGCACTGGGGCGCCCACCTCGTGGACACGGTCCTCGCGAGGGTCGCGTCGGCGTTGGCGTTCAGGCGTGTTGGCTGAAATAGCGTTCATAGCGGTTCCTGCGTGAGTAAATTGGCCAATTCCTGCAGTTTTTCTACTTGGCGAAGGCACTGGGAGACGTGCTTCTGCGCGATACCTACCTCCACCTCACGCTGTTCCTGCTGCCCTTGCAGCTGTTGCACCTGGCCTTCTTCACGCCGGGTACCGGCAGACAGGCTTTGTTCCTTGCGATTCCACGACTTCAGCGCCTGAACGCTCACAACCTGCCCCTGGTGCTCGCTCAACAGTTGTGCACATTGGCGTTGCTCTTCCTGACGGGTTTTCTCCAGCAGGTCTTGGGCCTGCTGGATGTGCGCCACCAATGCCTGCTGTGATCGTTTGGCCTCGCGCAGCGCACGTTCGGCACGATCGGCCCGGTACCGACGCAACCGCCGCAGGGTTTCGATCTCACCGGGCAACGTTTCAGAATGGGACATAGGCAGTCAGCTCCGTCAGTTGGTCCATCGTCGTGTCGATCGCAGAAGGCTCACGCAAGTCTTGGCGCAGGAAGCTATCCACCGCCTGGCGGCTGCTTACCGCCATGTCGGTCAGGGCATCATTGCCTGCCTGGTACTCACCCAGCTTGAGCATCAGCTCGATCTGCTGGTAGGCCGACAACAGGCGTCGCAAAGCCGTACCGGCCTGGATATGCCTGGGCTCGCAGACATTGGTCAAAATCCGCGACAGGCTGGCCAGCACGTCCACGGCCGGATAATGGCCGCGCTCGGCCAACTTGCGTGACAGCACGATATGGCCGTCCAGCAGCGAGCGAACTTCGTCGGCCACCGGGTCATTCATCGAGTCCTGCTCGATCAACACCGTGTAGATGGCCGTGATCACGCCGTCACGCGTCAACCCCGCCCGTTCCACCAGGCGCGGCAACAGGCTGTACACCGAAGGCGGCAGACCGCCCCGCCCCAGCGGCTCGCCGGCAGCCAGGCCGATTTCACGCTGGGCTCGCGCAAAACGCGTCAAGGAATCGATCAACAAAAGCACCCGCTGGCCCTTGCGCCGGAAACCTTCGGCGAGCGCCGTCGCGGTGAAGGCGGCGCGGGCGCGCTCCATGCTGGAACGGTCAGAGGTGGAGCACACCAGCACCGCCTTGGCCCGCAGTTGGTCATCCAATTCATGGTCAAGAAACTCGCGCAACTCTCGGCCCCGTTCGCCGATCAAACCGAACACGATCACATCGCAGTCCACGTTACGGGCGATCTCGGCCAACAAGGTAGTCTTGCCACAGCCTGCCCCCGCGAACAGCCCGACGCGCTGGCCTTCTCCCAGCGTCATCAGGCCGTCGATCGATCGCACCCCCGTGGCCAATGCGCGGTTGATGCGCGGCCGCTCCGTGGGTAACGGCGCCTCGCACAACACCGGGGTTGCGTCGGGCGTATCCGCTTCGGCGAACGCACTGGGACCGTTGCCGGCAATCGGCCGGCCGAAACCGTCCAGCACCTGGCCCAGCAGGTCATCACCCACCCGTACCCTGTGCGGCACACCAAGACGCTCCACGCTGGCGCCCACACTCACGCCTTCCAGATTCCCCAGGGCACTGAGCACCGCATCCTGCTGATCGAAGCCAATGATCTCGGCGAGCATGTAATCGCCCGGTTGCTTTTCAACCTGGCACAGGTCGCCGATGCGCGCCTGGGGCAGCCGACACTGCATCAGCATGCCGTTGACGCGCTGTATGCGACCGCGCATCGTGACCGGCGCAAAGCTGTCCAACGCCGCCGACTGACTGCGTTGCCAAGCCTGGAGACGCTCTTGCCACGCGCCGCTCACCAACGCACCTCATAGCGCTGCGCACCGTCGAACACCACCTTGCTGTTATCGATCAGCACCAGGCGCAGGCCATTGACTTCGTCGCCCACAAACAACCGGGTGCCCTCTTCCAGCACAACGTGGCCGTTCGGTCCGCTGATGATCTGCACGATCTTGAACGGCAGTGCTCCGTCACGCGTGCGTACGCGGCTGATCACCGGCACAGCGGTTTCGAACTGCCCGGCAAAGCGGTCGAGCATGCGCGCGACCAAGTCCGCCTCTTCCTGGGAAACATCACCGCTCAGGGAAATCTGCCCATTGATGACTTGCAAGCTGACCCGTGAAGTCAATTCCCGCTCGCTGAGCATCTTCAGCAATTGCTGGCGCACCTCAAAGGGCGAGCCCAGTTCTGGCTTCTGAACCACTACCGGCATCAGCGATGCCTGGGCCTTGCGCTCGCCACTAAAGATGATGCCGGCTGCCGCAATGAGTACGGCGAACGCAAGTACCAGGCTAAGCAAACGCTTTTGTTGGGACGATGGAATTGATGACAGTTTCAACGCGAGCGGCGCCTGCTCCGCAGGCTCAGGCGCCGCAGGCGCGGGTGCGGGTGCCTGTGGCCAGGGCTGATCGGCAGGGCTGACGCACAAGCGAACGGGACCGATCAAAAAGACCGTGTTCAGCGCAAGCTCGCCGATCTGCGCCAGCACTTGCCCATCGCTGTTTTTAAGCAGCCCCGCCTCGGCCTGCACCGACCACCGGCCATCGGCCAAGCGCAAACGTGCGTGATGCTCGGCAACCCCGGGATCGTTCAACAGAAGATCAGCGTCCGAATTGGCACCCACGCCCCACTGCTCACCAAACAACGGCAGCGCGGCGCCTTGATGCATACCATCCAGCACCCGCAGCTCGAACATCATGGGGCCACCCTCGATCCGGATAAAAATAACGCGCTCATGCCGCCGCCCCACGCATTGGTTCGTCCTGGCCCAGGTCGAAACGGCCCAATACCTTGACCTTGGAGTTGCTCCCCAGCTCGGCAAAAGACATCACCGGCACATGGTTGAACTCATCCAGCAAAAGCGCCCGTAACGGGCTGCGCAGATCCTGGGCAACCAACAGCACGCTCTTGGTTTTCGGCCTTAGCACAAAGGCCTGGTTGAGCAGCCCGACCAAGGCCGCACTGCTGTCGTTATCGAGGGCGAAAAACACCCCGCTCTGGGTTTGGCGCAACGCTTCGCGCAGGATGTTCTCGGTCTGTGGCGACAGGAGCCACGCATGCAGGCCATCGGCTTCGCTGTACTGGTGAAAAATCTGCGACTTGAGGGCGATCCGTGCGTAATCGGCCAGGGCATCCGGTTCACGCTCATGCTGGCCGTACTCGATCAATGACTCGACGATCAAACGTACGGCGCGCAATGGCACACCCTCACTCGCCAGGCGTTGCAGCACCGACGAAAAGCGCGAAAGCGGCATGATGCGCTGCAGCTCCTGCACCAGCTCCGGCTGGTTGTGTTCAAGCCAACTGAGGATCGACTTGCATTCCTGGATGCCGAGAAACCGCGGTCCGCTCAGCAACATCGCCCGCTTCATCCGTTCGATGATCAGGCTCTGGGCGCTGAAACGCTCAATCTGGGGGTCATCGAGCAATGGATCATCAGGGTCGAGCCACAACCAGTCCGCCTCGTCCCGCTCAGCCAGGCCTCTATCGCCCCTGTCCGGGGGCTGCGCCAAGGAGGCGTATTCAACCGCAACACGGTCGCTGAGGGTCGCCGTCACGGTCGGAACTTCATGCACGCAAAAGCGCATCTCGTCGACGGCCAGCGCCTCACTGAACTCGGCTTCGAACGGGGGTAGCGTCAGCCCGATATTGGCGACCAGCGCATTTCGGGCCTGACGAATTTTTTGCACGATGTCGATGACCTCGGGGGCCCCGTACATCTGGCTGTTGAATTGCAGCAGATACGGCCGTGACGGGTCGAAGCCACGCAGGTCTTCACTGCCGTTCTCTTCCGGACGGACCGCTTTTTCGTCCGACGCCGCCGGGGAGTCCTCGCGCTGACGCTGGCGCATGAGGTAGTACCCCAGGGAGCCGGTCATCAGCGAAATCAGAATGAACACCACGGTAGGCATGCCGGGAAGCGTGGCGAAGGCCAACATGCCCACCGACGCGATCATCCAGCTCTTGGGTTCGCTGGTCATCTGCCGGGCAATTTCGGCGCCCATGTTGGTGACGCCCTTGCGCCCGTCCGGCGCCACTCGGGTAATGATCATGCCGGCCGTCAGGGAGATCAACAACGCGGGAATCTGTGCGATCAGGCCGTCGCCGATCGTCAGTACCGAATACAGCGCCATCGACTCGCCCGCGCTCATCCCGTGCTGGAACATGCCGGTAGAAAAGCCTCCCAGCAGGTTAATGACCACGATGATCAGACCGGCAACGGCATCGCCCTTGACGAACTTCATGGCCCCGTCCATCGCCCCGAACAGCTGGCTTTCGCGGGATAACTGCTCGCGTTTGTCACGAGCCTGCATACCATCGATCAACCCGGCGCGCAGGTCACTGTCGATCGACATCTGCTTGCCCGGCATCGCATCCAGACTGAAGCGGGCAGCCACTTCGGCGACCCGCTCCGAACCTTTGGTGATCACCAGGAAGTTGACGATGGTCAGGATCATGAAGATCACCAGCCCCACCGCCAGGTTGCCGCCCACCACGAAATTACCGAACGCTTCCACAATGTCGCCCGCGTCCTGCTCCAGCAGAATCAAGCGTGTGGTGGCAATCGACAGGGCCAGGCGAAACATGGTGGTCAACAGCAGGATCGATGGAAACGACGAGAACGCCAACGGCCCCGGCAAGTACAGCGCCAGTACGATCAACAAGCAGGAAATACAGATGTTCAACGCGATCAGGATGTCCACTAGCCAAGTGGGCAGCGGCACGATAAAGATAAACACGATGGCCAGGACCACCACCGCGCCGAGCACTTCGGCACGCCGCGCCACCTTGAGCAGCACGCCATTGACCGATGACAGCAGTGTCACCCGGACGTCCTCGTCTCGCCGGGAAATGTCTGATGACCGCGCTCTTCGCGCGCCCACTCAACCATGACGTCCTTGAACGCTTTCACGGCAGATGCCTGGGATTGCGCATCAAGCCACCAGTCCTTGGGCAGACTTTTTACTTCCGTGGCCAATTCATTAAGCGAGCGCAGACGAGCGGCAAGCAGCGTCCCCCCAAACTCACTGGCCAGCCTTTGCACCTCGGCCGCATCGATACCGGTACTGGCATAACCCAGAAAACGCTGCAATAAATCCACCGCCTCCAGATCGACGTTCAGGCGCCGGATCAACGCATCACAGTTGCCCAGCACCGAACGCAATTGACGACACTGCGCCAA
This sequence comes from Pseudomonas sp. R4-39-08, assembly GCF_003852275.1. Classification (NCBI taxonomy): domain Bacteria; kingdom Pseudomonadati; phylum Pseudomonadota; class Gammaproteobacteria; order Pseudomonadales; family Pseudomonadaceae; genus Pseudomonas; species Pseudomonas sp. R4-39-08. The sequence goes on along the minus strand of NZ_CP027733.1, from coordinate 808,271 downwards.
CCCCTTAAGCAGCAGGTGCAATTTTTCCGTGGGCACCGACTGGGTGTGCGCCGCGATATCGCTGTTCAGCGCCTGAGTCATCAGGTCGACGCCTTTGGGAAACGCCGTTAAGCCGTACATCTTCAACAGCGTCTGCAGCATCAACGCCAAGGATTGGCGAACGACCACGGAGGCGTAATAAAGCGCACGTACGTCCTGACGCTCCTGCGGGTCAGCGCTGGCCTCCTTCAATGCCAAGGCGATATTCAGGCCTGCCTGGATGTGCCCGCCGAAATCCTGCCTCAGCGCTTTCAAGGCCCCGCGCGCCAGGCCCTCTTCTACTGTCAGCCCATTGGTTTGCGCTTCGTTGGCGATGAATTGAAGCACCACGAAGGCACGCGCGGGGTCACCACCGGCATGGCTTACCAATTTTTCGACAGTGGGCTTGCGCAGCAACTCGAACCGAAGCCGACGAACAACGGTTTCCAGCGTGGCCAGGCCGGGGTGACCCAGTTGTTCATAGAGCTGCACGAACTCTGCGACAGGCGAAACTTTTGCGCCAATGGATCGCCGGCCCAGGGCCTGTGCGTTGAGTGCCACTTCTTCGCTGAAAATCTGCGCGATGTCATCTAAGCCCTGCGAACGGATTGGCACATCGACAGTGCTCACACTGGGCTTGTCCGCAGGTTGGATCTGCTGCACATCGTTGAAGGATTCGACTTTCATGGGCGGGCCAGAATGGGAAGTTTGTGTCCCTATGTGGCAAGCCGCTGCGGTTCAGTTCCATCAAAACATTTCACGGCGAGGGGTATGAAAATACCCGCACACCCAGATCGTCTTCTTTGCAAGTTACGGCACAAAAAACCCCTAACAAAAAATATATATCTATATAAATCAATAAGTTGTGTGTTTTTCCTATTTGGCACAGCCGGTGCAAAAGGGGTCCCTATCGAAACCATTTCGATCGAGCCTTCCCGGAGGAAAAACAACATGAAAATACCTATTGGCGATCTAGTTCACCTCGTCGGCAATTCGCCTCAGTTCATGGTCCAGCTGACGGACGACCAGCAAAAAAAACTGCGACGCTTCATTCATAAACGCGTGCTCAACCCTGAAGATGCTGACGATCTGCTGCAATTGACTTACCTGGAAGCATGGCGCAACAGAGAGCGTTTCAGCGGGCAGGCCACACTCAGCACCTGGATGTGCGGAATTGCGCAGAATTTGATCCGCAACCACTTCAGGCGCATGTATGCCAAACCGGTGCATTGCGAGTTCGATGAATCGTTGTGGCATGGCCAGGAAGAACACAACAGCCTGGACTGGGAGTTTGAAGTCAACCGACGGCTTGAAAAGACCCTGAACGCCATCGACCACCTGCCTATAGAAATGCGCAAAACGCTTTACGCTTCGCTCGAGACCGATGGTAGCTATCAGGACACCGCCGATGCGTTGGACATCCCCATCGGCACGGTACGCTCACGTTTGTCGCGAGCGCGCGAACAGCTCAAACGCGTGACGCGCAACCCGTTGCCGTAAGTCTCGCCACAGCAACACCGTTGGGCGAAAAGGATATCTGCCCAACGCGATTGACGCTTGATGGGCGCGACCGCCCGAGAATCGCAGCCTGAAGAGCCCCCGCCGCTCGTCGCCAATCAGCCTGTTTTTCGTTAAACAGTTGAAAGCGTAGAAAAAACTTAACAAAATCTCTTGACGCATTCCCGTTCTACGCGAATAATGCGCGCCACTTGGCTACATAGCTCAGTTGGTTAGAGCATAGCATTCATAATGCTGGGGTCCGGGGTTCAAGTCCCTGTGTAGCCACCAAGTACTAAAAACGGCTTACCGAAAGGTAGGCCGTTTTTTTATGCCCGCTGTTTACCTTTCAGGCGGTGGAAGCCGGCGTCCTTATGCGCAGGTCCCCCAGGTCAATCGTCAGGTCATGGCCAGGCAGGCTGCTCAGCGTATCGTTCAAGTTCATCCGCAGCGGTTTATCCGCATCCACCCCGTACTCGAAGTCGACGTTGACCTGTTTTTGCGTATAGCTGACGGCCGCGCTGCTGGAAAAACTCAGATTCATCATGGCTGGCACCGACATGCCATGGGACTGGCTCGCGGTGTAGCTCATGCTCATGCTTTTGACGCGCAGGTGGTTCGGACCTCCCAGTGCCTGCTTGATCAGCGGCTCGGTATCTGCGCCCGCGAGCAGGCTGCGCTCGATGGCGCGTAAAACCTCTGGCTTGAGCTCCATGCCAAGCCTCACTGAAGTCCCTTCACCCCGCTGCAGTTGACCGATCACCTGGGCAAACTGCGGGTCATCCTTGAGCCACTGTTCGATGGCGGCCTTGTTGGCCGGCGCGACATCGTCCAACCAGTCATGCCGCCCGTTATCGCGTAACCCCACGCGCGTGACGGAAGACTCGACCGATGCCAACTGCTGCAGCCCCTTGTTCATCAAGTCTTGTTGGGTCATCAACGTGTCCAGCGACTGACTGATGGCGTAATAAGCGTCCGGCTTTGTCGCCAACGCCGGATGAGTGGAAAGAAACTGCTGCAACTTGGCCAGTTGTTCTTTTGGGGAGCCCTGCGCGCCCAACGGGTCAGCGGCGGCCAAGTCCCGTTTGAACTGGGGGGAATACAGTGACAGGCTGCTGTGAATATCATCGACCTGAGATTGAGTCACTGGTTGCGGCGGCTTGAAAGAAAAGCTAAAGGCCTGTGACTGCCCACGGTCAAATTTCACCATGACCGATACGTCCGCCGAGGCCGCAACCACCGTTGCCGGCCCGCTGGCCCCGGCACTGCCCGCCAACGCCAACGTACTGATCGGCACAAAGTTGGCCCCAGCACCGCCCTGCCTCAGCCACTGCGCGCTGCTTGCCTGGTCACGGCTGGTGCCCGTCGCAGAGCGCGTGGTGGCTTGGCTTTTATCCGTGTGCGCAAGGTTAAGGTTACCCATCACTCCTATCCCGGCGCGTATCACTGAATCCAACTCGGCGATGTCTTCCTGCGGGCTGTACATCAAACGCAATTGCGCGAGCCCATCCAGGTTAACGTCAGCACTGAGTTTCGAGCTTTCGCCAACTGCGCCTTTTTCTCCCAGCGCCAATAAGTCGTGGAAGCCCCCGGACTGCCCCATCAGTATCGACATCATCTTGCCGAAGTCCGACTCCTTCACATCGAAACTGATGTTCGATCCAGTGTTCTTCACAACGGCGGCCGTCAACTCACCGGCAACTCTCAGGCCGGGCCCCACTGCACCGTCCCCGCGACCTAACGTCGCCCCCGTGGCCACGGAGCCGGCCAGGCGCCGCATATCGTCGCGGCTGATCTGGACCCTGGCTCCCTTGTCGGTACGGGTGATACTCACACCGTGCGTATGAGACTTGGAGGCTCCCAGAAAAAACTCTACGGCTGGCGCAGGTTTTATACCGGTCACCATCAGCCCCAGGCTTTCGCCCTGGGTTCGGCTGGGGTTAAGGGTTTGACCACTTTCCATCTGCTGCACTTGCTGTGTCATTGCCTGCGTAATGGACGCATCGGCGGGCAACCCCAGCAGGCCCGAAAGGTGCCAATGCAAGGCAGACCCCGGCGTGCCAAGGTCCTTGGCCAATAGCTTGAAATTGTCATACAGGGATTCCGCCTGGCTATAACTGGCGACTTTCTGGCTGGCCAGTTTATGGACAGGGCTGTCATCAAACTCTTTCATCACAGTGCCCATGGACGCTTCGATTCTTTTCAAGGCACTGGGGCTGTGGCCAGTAGTGCTGTCGAGTTCCTGGGCCAGGTCGTTTAGTTGCTTGAGCGTATTGGCATGGTGAATAAGGTCGCCCTCGACGATGGCCGCAGGGTGGGCGAGATCGCGTTTACGCTCAGGTTTCCACTTGGGCAGTGTCAAGCCTTGACCTTCGAAGTTGGCCAGCAGGCCTGCCGTTGAAGGCTCCGATGAAGGCGCAACCCGTTTGAATGCCTCATGCAGTTGGTGCAGCGTCGACTCAGGGCTCGTCAGCGCTCGGCTCAGCGTGGGCCGTGGGTCAAACGCCAGCCCGTGTACGTCTCCTAACAGGCGGGCGCTCGATTGGCTGCTTTCTGTTACCTGCGTCAACGCCTGGCTGATCCGCATGGCCAATGCCTGACGCGGCCCGGGCTCGCACAAGGCGGCGAGACGCGCATTCAGGTCAGCGGCAACCGGCTTGCTCTTGGAAAGCGATGCGAGCTGCTGGTGCAGTTGCTTATCGTCAGCGTAAACGTGCTCCAGCCCCCGGCGCCCGTTTACGTGATGTTGAATGGATTTGCCTTTCTCACTGATGGCTTCCAGAGGATGAAAGTGCGCATTGAGTCCCTGGAAAAAATTGCGCTGGAGCGGCACGCCTTCACGGGTTTGGCCCACGACAGTGCTTGTGGCCGTCAGCGCGCCTCCTGCCATCGGCTTGCGCATCTGCGCGGCCGATAACGTATCGGTCAATGAGGGCCGCTGCACCGCCATTGCCAACGGCCCCCACGCCATTGCGCCCAAGGCCGCCTTATCGAGTCGATGGAACTGTTTATCCCATCCGCCAACCAGATGCTTATCAGCCCCCATCCGCAAGGAGTCCAGCGATTGGCCCTGCGGTAATTCAACCTGGGTCCAGCTTGGCGCGGCACCATCGCGGCCCTGCCAGGCGTGGTAATCCGCCTTGAACAATTCGCCCGCCTGGGTGTGCGCATAAAGACTTGCTTCATGATCGAGCGCCAGGGTTTGTATGGCGAGCGCGGGGGAAAGCCGTAACGGGTTGACCACCCCATCCACGCAGGCTTGAAGCTGATGGTTTTTATCGACAGTTACAAAGTTGCGACCGTCAGCGATAGCGAATCCGGTGACAGGGCGCTGAGGATCCCCCGCCAGCACCTCGTCAAGTGACACTTGAGGACGGGGCTTGGGCAGTGCGCTCAATTCATGGCTGGCCCCCTCGAAGACGGGGTCACGCACCTTTTGCAGGGTCACCGCTTTGAGCTGCCCTTCCTGCAGCACATAGGCACGTCCGTCCAACCCTCGCTCCAGCTGTGTGACGCCCTGCAGCCCCGAGTGATCCCAACGTTGCGCAGCCGCGTCCCAGCTCAACAACGCGCCTGCGTCAAACGCAACCTTGCCGCGAGGGCCCAGGTCGACTGCGGTCGTCAGCGCCTGCTGGCTGGGCAACGGCAGACCTTTCTCGATGCCCTTGACCCACACATCGCTCAGGTTCCACTGAGGGCGCAGCACGCTTGCGTTATCCACGGGGACACTGTGCAGTTGCTGCCGGGCATCGCGAACCTGGGCATTGAGCTGCCCGGCATCATCATGAAAGAAACCTTCGACACGCACAGCGCCCTTTAGCGCCTGCTCCAATGATTCGAGCGATTGCGCAGCCATAGGCAACACGCCGTCCCGAGCCATGCGCACGTCCGCGCGCAGCAGTTCGCCGTCGACCGTGGCGCCATACAGCGTACTGCCGGCCAAACCGATTCGGGTAAGTTGTACAGGCGCGCCGGTTTCATCAACCGGGCGTACATCCGCCGCGCCGGCACCTTGAATCTGCACCATCGGCGCACCCTGAACCTGACTCAATACAACCGAGCTGCGCCCTTGCGCGCTGCTGTCCAGCGCCCCCTGGGGTGTTTTCGACAAGTGCCCCTCACCGGTCAGCCCAATACGGCTGTAGGCCTGGTTGTCGGGGTCGGGCAACCACGACAGGGTGAGAGGTTCGAAGCGATACAGGCGCTGTTCGTCCAGACGAAACTGCTTGCCGTCGACCGTCGTCTGTACACCGCTGACGCTTGCCAAATGCCCGCGACCAGGGCTGTCAAAAGACGAAACGCCCCCGTCGCCGCCGACAGGATCGGGCACGCTGCTTTTGAATACCGCCGCGACAGCGGGCGTAGACTGAATATGAAACAGGTAATCTCGCCCATCCCTGACACGCAAGGTACCTGCGGCGCAGGCGCCATCGGCGGCAAAGTGTTTGGTTGGCGCGTTGAGATGAAGAGCGATATCGCGTGCCACCCTGGTCGTGTCAGGTTCCAGTTGCCCGTCCTTGAGGCGGATATCGAACAGCATTGAGGCGGGGGTCAACGATTGATAGCGGGGTGACTGCTGGGCGGGCACCGCAGCCTTGCCGAGTGTGGAGGAGTGGTCGATAACACTGAGCTGCGCGTGGGGAAAATTGTCTAGTCTTCTGTGCATAACTGGCTCCAGAAATAGCTTAATACCAGTAATGCTGTGAGCGTTTACGGGGCTTTGGTTCCAGCGTCGCGAAATAAAACCAGGCCTCGACGGGCTCAGCCAGAAAAAACAGCCCGACCGCCCTTCCCCGTCTTTCGTGCGTTAAAGTCTGCCGACAGGAAGACCAGATCATTCTCAAGATGAACGGAGTTCAGCGCGTGCTTTTTATTTCCCGCCGTCAACTGGCAATAGTTGCCACCACCCTCGCCCTGGCCGGCTGCCACACCGCAATCAATGAACCACCGCCCGCCCCGGAGCTGGGTTCGGGCTATCGCACCGACCTCACCCCCCGCCACGCCGAACGTCATATGGCCGCCGCCGCCAACCCGCTGGCCGCCGAAGCCGGGCGCGAGATGTTGCGCCAGGGCGGCTCGGCAATCGATGCGGCGATCGCCATGCAAGCGGTGCTGACGCTGGTGGAACCGCAGTCCTCCGGCATCGGCGGAGGCGCCTTTATCATGCTGTGGGACGGCGCAAACGTGCACGCCTATGATGGCCGTGAAACCGCCCCGGCCGGGGCGACAGAACGGTTGTTCCTGAACGCCGACGGTACGCCGATGGCATTCACCGATGCGCAAATTGGCGGGCGCTCGGTGGGCACGCCAGGGGTATTGCGGGCACTGGAAATGGCGCACAAGCAGCACGGCCATCTGCAATGGGCCAAGCTGTTCGAACCGGCGATTCGTTTGTCCGAACAGGGTTTCGCGATTTCCCCGCGCTTGCACAGCTTGATCGCGGCCGACCGCTTTATCGCGCAATCGCCGGACATGGCCGCTTACTTTCTGAACGCCGATGGGTCGCCAAAAGCCACCGGCACGCTGTTGAAGAACCCGGCGCTGGCGAAGGTGTTCAAACGCATCGCCAAGGAAGGGCCGGATGCGCTGTATCACGGCTCGATTGCCGATGAGATCGCGCGCAAGGTGCAAGGCAATCGCAATGCTGGCAGCCTGACTCAGGCCGACCTTACGGGCTACGCCGCCAAAGAGCGCACACCGCTGTGTACCGACTACAAACACTGGAAGGTGTGTGGCATGCCGCCGCCATCGTCGGGTGGGATCGCCGTTGCGCAAATCCTCGGGACGTTGCAAGCGTTGGAGACCCGCGATCCACGCCTGGCCATCGCGCCGATGACGCCAATCCGGAGCACCTCGCCCGCCGGGCTTGAACCGACGCCCGAGGCCGTGCACCTGATCGCTGAAGCCGGGCGCCTGGCCTTCGCTGACCGTGCACTTTACGTGGCCGATGCGGACTTTACGCCGGTGCCGGTCGCAGGTCTCATCGCCCCTGATTACCTGGCCCAGCGCGCCGCACTGATCGGTGAACGCAGCATGGGCGTGGCCAAGCCAGGCCAACCGGCGGGCATCCGGGTAGCCTACGCGCCAGACCGTTCGCCGCTGCGCATCTCCACCTCACAAGTGGTGGCCGTGGATGACCAGGGCGGCGCCGTTTCGATGACCACCACAGTGGAAGCAGCGTTCGGCTCCCATGTGATGGTGCAGGGCTTTTTGCTCAATAACCAGATGACCGACTTCTCGTTCATTGCCCAAGAAAACGGCCAGCCCGTCGCCAACCGCGTGCAGCCCGGCAAGCGTCCGCGTTCGGCCATGGCACCGACGCTGGTGTTCGATCGTCAGAGCGGTGAATTGCTGGCCACGGTGGGTTCGCCGGGCGGCTCGCAGATCATCGAGTACGTGAGCAAATCACTGGTGGCCATGCTCGATTGGAAACTCGACCCGCAAGCTGCGATCAGCCTGCCCAATTTCGGTAGCCGCAACGGCGCCACCGAACTGGAAGCCGGGTTGTTCAGCCCGGGCGTGAAGCAGGCATTGAAGAGCAAGGGCCATGCGCTGAGCGAGATCGAGATGACCAGCGGCGTCCAGGCGATCGTTCGCACACGGGATGCTCAGGGCAAGGTGTCACTCAGCGGCGGTGCAGACCCACGGCGCGAAGGCGAAGCACTGGGCGATTGACCCGCCCTGTGTGGCGCGGCGAGTTGAAAGCAAGGCTTCCTGCCAAGGCTCGCCAGCCTCTGCACGATCGTACAAGACCTCGGCAGACAAGGCATACAGACTGGGTTAACGTGTTTCCACCTCCTTTTGTGACAAGTCACCATGGGCAACCCTACCCACACCCTCGACTGGCTGCACCGCGCCCCGCACGCCAGCGGCCTGGACCGTATCGAGGCGTACTTTGCCGGCTTTGCGTTCGACCCCCATCGCCATGACACTTACGCCATCGGCCGCACGTTGTTCGGCGTGCAGAGTTTTCATTATCGCGGCGGCATGACCCACAGCTTGCCCGGCACCACCATGGTCATTCACCCTGATGAAGTCCATGACGGCCGCGCTGGCAGCACGGAAGGCTTCAAATACCGGATGATTTATGTGCAGCCGGCGCTGATCCAGCAGATCCTCGGCGGTAAGCCGTTGCCCTTCATACCCGGCGGTGTGTCCACCGACCCTCGGCTGCATCGCGCCAGCGAAGTGCTGCTGCAAAGCCTGGATTGCCCGATCGACCCGATGCAGGAGCAGGACGCGATGTTCGACCTGGCCCAGGCGCTGAGCGAGGCGTGCGGCGCAATCGCCAACCGCAAATCCTTTGACTACATCGCCGCTGAGCGCGCCCGGGAATTTATCCACAGCGCCCTGGGCCGCAGCATCACCCTGGATGAAATGGCCGAGCACGCCGAGCGCGACCGCTGGGCATTGTCACGGGATTTCCGTCTGCTGTTCGGCACCAGCCCCTACCGCTACCTGACCATGCGTCGCTTGGACCTGGTGCGCCAATTGTTGGCCCAGGGCCTGCCACTGGTGGATGCGGCAATGACCGCCGGCTTCACCGACCAAAGCCACATGACCCGGCAATTTCGCAGCGCCTACGGCATGCCGCCGTCGCGGTGGGTGAAGATGCTCGGGCGCTGATTAATCGTTCCCGCGCTCTGCGTGGGAATGCCTCCTGGGACGCTCCGCGTCCCGCCAGCGCACAGGTGACGCGGAGCGTCACGGGCTGCATTCCCACGCAGGAGCGTGGGAACGATCTTGACTTGGAATGCATTCAAAAATGTGGGAGGGGGCTTGCTCCCGATGGCGGTGTATCAGCGCCAGTTAGGCTGGCTGACGCACCGCTATCGGGAGCAAGCCCCCTCCCACACTTTGGATAAGGTGGCGTTGCTGGCATTTGGTCATGGTTTGTAAAGGGCCAGCAAGCCGTGTCCCTTTAAATTGCAGGACGTTTCCGAGACAATCCCCGCCGCCTTGTGCCTGTTGGAATCGATGGCTAGTCTTCGGTCCGTCACTGAATTTCAGTGATCGGGTTTAGCAGCCTGAGTTCAATAGGCACACGTTCACACTGCATTATGGCGGCTGTGCGTGGGGCACCTTCGGGTGCGCTGGTTTCCTATTGACCGGTCTGCTAACCCGCGTACAGCTGCCACCCTACGTTTAGCAGCGTTGGTGGTCGCTCCCTTGTTCAATAGGAGCCACACCATGACCAAAGCACTTCCCGATCCACCCATGGATTGCCTCGTCGTCAATGAAGAGCTCAGCTTCGAAGACGCCCAACTTTATATTTCCCATCTGATCCATAGCGCATCGGCAACCGTATGGGACTGTTGCGACCATCTGCAACCCCACGACCGAGCCAAGATCCACGCCGTGTGGCATTTGCTGGAGATCGCCAAGACCGTGCTAAATCGCACCATCGACTGCATGCCGCGTACCTGAAAACACCACGAACCGAATGTGGAGCTGGAGCGTGCTTTTGAGGGAGAAACCCTAATCAGTCAGTTCGTCAGTTGGTTGGCAAATTGCCCGACGGCGCTCACCACTTTTTGCGCGCCATCCTGAATCTCCACGATCACCGTGCCCGCTTCCGCCGCCAGCGCCAGGCCTTGTTCGGCTTGCTGGCGGCCGCCGACCATCAAGGCTACTGCGTCGCGGGCCATGTCCTGGTTCTGACGCACGACACCGACAATTTCTTCGGTGGCTTTGCTGGTCCGAGAAGCCAATTGCCGCACCTCATCGGCCACCACCGCAAAGCCACGTCCCTGCTCACCGGCCCGTGCGGCTTCAATGGCCGCGTTGAGCGCCAGCAGGTTGGTCTGTTCAGCGATGCCGCTGATGGTCTTGACGATGCTGCCGATCACCTGGGACTGGGCGTTTAACGCCTCGATACCTTCGCCGGCCCGTTGCATATGCTGGGCCAGGTCACGCATCACCTCCACCGCCTGGGTCACCACGGTGGTGCCGCGCTGGGCGCTGTCATCGGTTTGCCGGGAGGTGCTGTAGGCAATGTTGGCGGCCTCGGCCACCGCAAGCTCGCGGTTGACCTGGTCGGTGATCACCGTGGCGAACTTGACCACTTTGTACAGCCGATCATTGGCGTCACGCACCGGGTTATAGGTGGCTTCCAACCATACCGGGCGGCCATGACTGTCTACGCGTTTGAAGCGCGACGCGACGAACTCACCGGCGTTCAGGCGCTTCCAGAATTGTTGATACTCAGGGCTGTTGTATTCCTGCGGTTCACAGAACATACGGTGATGTTTACCCTCGATCTGCGCCAGGCTGTAACCCATGGCGTTGAGAAAGCGGTCGTTGGCGGTGAGCACCTGCCCGTCCAGGTCGAACTCGATCAACGCAGTGGAGCGCATCAGCGCGGTGATCAGGTTTTCATGTTCACGCGAACTCTCGATGGTGCGCGTGAGGTCGCTGGAATACATCGCAAAATGCAGGAGGCGCCCGTCCGAACTGCGCACCGGCTGTAGGATCGAGCGTAGCCACGCCTCTTTGCCAGTGCCACGCATCAGGCGCACAGCCCCCGCGAAATGTTCGCCACGCGCCAGCGCATGCTTGAAGCGCAACTGGAATTCGTTCTGGCGGATGTGGGCCGGCGTCAGGTCTTCGATCGGCCGCCCCACAATCTCGCCCAACGGGTAGGCCAGTTCCCGCAGGAAGTTGGCATTCGCCCACTCCACCCGCCCATCAGGACCGAGCGTCAGACACAGCATTTCGTTTTCCAGGCTCTCTTTAACCTGGAGCAAGCTCGACAATTCTTCGCGAAGAGCCGACAGCTCCTGCTTCAGGCGGGTATTGAACATGGGGCACCGATGGCAAGTGAGGTGGGTGTCTAACCTGCATCGGCGCAGCTGGCCTTTTCTGAAGAGGGCTTGCGGCATTGGCCGAACTATATTCCGCTCTCAATGATGGTCGGCACGTTGTTGCTCTGGCACTTCCTGACCTGAACCTCAGCCCGCCAAGGTGTGGCGCTTGCCGTACAGCGCCACGCTCCCCGCCCCCACCGCCCCCATCACCACGCAATAGCCCACGCAAATCCACGGACTAGTGGGCATCAACGCAATCAACATCAGCGGCGTAGTGCTCGCCCACAGCGCATAGGCGATGTTGTAGGTGAAGGAAATTCCCGATACGCGCACCTGCGCCGGAAACAGTCCGACCATCACCGACGGCACCGCGCCCACCACCCCGCAGCTCAAGCCGGCCACGGCATACGCCGCGCCCAGCCAGATACCGCCGTTGATCAGGCTGGCGTACAGGATAAACACCCCCACCGGCAGCAGCAGGCTGTAGACCAGCACCGCGCGCCAGGCGCCAATGCGGTCGACCAGCAGGCCAGCCAGCACGCAGCCGATGTTGAGGAACACAATTCCCAACGCGCTCAAGGCGAAAGTGTGGCTGGGGCTCATGCCGAAGGTTTTCTGCATCATGGTCGGGGTGATGACAACGAGGACCACCACCGCCGACGTGAGCACACAGGTGAGGATCATCGCCGGCAGCAACACGGCGCGGTGGTCGCGCAATACGGTGCGCAGCGGCAGTTCGGCAGCCGCCTGGCGGCGGGCCTGCATTTCGAGAAATACCGGGGTTTCGCTGAGCCAGCGGCGCAGCCATACGCCAATCACGCCGAATACGCCGCCGAGCAGGAAGGGCAAGCGCCAGGCGTAGTCGAGAATCTCGGCCGGGGTGAAGACCTGTGCAAGCAAGGTGGCGGTGAGTGCGCCGAGCAAGTAGCCGAACGTCAGGCCGGCCTGCAGAAAACCCAGGGCATAACCGCGATGGCTGCGCGGGGCGTGTTCAGCGACGAAGGTCCAGGCGCTGGGCACTTCACCGCCCACCGCGGCGCCTTGTAATACACGCAGCGCCAGCAGGATCAGCGGTGCGAAATAGCCGATTTGCGCGTAGGTCGGCATGATGCCGATCAGCAGGCAGGGCAAGGCCATCATCAGGATGCTCAGACTGAACACGCGCTTGCGTCCCAGGTGATCGGCAAAGTGCGCCATCAGAATGCCACCCAGCGGGCGCGCGAGATAGCCGGTGACGAAGATGCCAAAGCTTTGCAGCAGGCGTAGCCACTCGGGCATTTCCGGGGGGAAAAACAGTTGGCTGAGGGTGAGCGCGAAGAACACGAAGATAATGAAGTCGTAGATTTCCAAGGCGCCACCGAGGGCGGCCAGGCCCAGGGTTTTGTAGTCGGAGCGGGAAAAACGCTGCGCCTGTGACGAAAAGGTGGCAGTCATGTACGGGCTCGGCAGACAAACAAAATGGCGTGCAGGTTATGAGTTGCACCGGATGATGGCAATCGCGACGGATATATTTGTTTTACTCATTGATCAATGAAGATAACTACATTCCCAAATCAATGACCTTGGAGGAACATGCCGAAAAACTGCCATCCCCATAATAAATACAAGAGGAAAGACTCGTGGCCGATGCTATCGAAGAAAGCCGCTATGCCCGATTTGCCTTGCGTTGCTCCAACTTCGCCGAGCGCTGGTTCCCCGACTCCTGGGTGTTCGCCGCGCTTGCCGTGATCATCGTCGCCGTGGCGACCCTGGGCATGGGCGCTGCGCCCAGCGAAGCCGCCAAAGCCTTTGGTGACGGGTTCTGGAGCCTGATCCCGTTCACCATGCAGATGGCCTTTGTGGTGATCGGTGGTTATGTGGTCGCCAGTTCGCCGCCTGCGGTAAAGCTGATTGACCGCCTGGCGCGCATCCCGAAGAACGGCCGCTCGGCAGTGGCCTGGGTCGCGTTGATCTCCATGGTGGCCTCCTTGCTCAACTGGGGCCTGTCCCTGGTGTTCGGCGGTTTGCTGGTGCGTGCGCTGGCCCGTCGCACGGATTTGCGCATGGACTACCGCGCCGCTGGCGCTGCGGCCTATCTGGGCCTGGGTGCCGTATGGGCGCTGGGGTTGTCGTCGTCGGCCGCGCAGTTGCAGGCCAACCCGGCCAGTTTGCCGCCGTCGATCCTGGCGATCACCGGGATGATCCCATTTACCGAGACCATCTTCCTGTGGCAATCCGGCGTGCTGTTGCTGGCGCTGATCATTGTGTCGCTGATCATCGCCTACGCCACCGCGCCAGGCCCGAACAGTGCGCGGGATGCCAAGGCCTGCGGTGTCGACCCGGCATTCAACCTGCCCAAGCCGCAGGCGCCGACCCGACCCGGCGAATGGCTGGAGCACAGCCCGTTGCTGACTATTCTGCTGGCGCTGCTGGCGGCCGGCTGGTTGTTCCACGAGTTCTCGACCAAACCGGCGATCAGCGCCATCTCGGGGCTCAACACCTATAACTTCCTGTTCATCATGGTCGGCGCGCTCCTGCACTGGCGCCCGCGCAGCTTCCTCGATGCCGTGGCCCGCGCCGTGCCGACCACCACGGGCGTGCTGATCCAGTTCCCGCTGTACGGCTCGATCGCGGCGCTGATGACCGCGGTCAAAGGCGGCGACGGCCAGACCCTGGCGCACCATATCTCGCTGTTCTTCACCTCCATCGCGTCCCACGACACCTACGCCCTGCTGATGGGCGTGTACTCCGCAGTGCTGGGCTTCTTCATCCCCTCCGGCGGCGGCAAGTGGATCATCGAAGCGCCTTACGTGATGCAAGTGGCCAATGACTTGCAGTATCACCTGGGCTGGGCGGTACAGATCTACAACGCGGCCGAAGCGCTGCCGAACTTGATCAACCCGTTCTATATGCTGCCGTTGCTGGGCGTGTTGGGGCTGAAGGCGCGGGATTTGATCGGGTTTTCGTTCGTGCAATTGCTGGTGCACACGCCGTTGGTGTTGTTCTTGCTGTGGGCGTTGGGGACGACGTTGACGTATTTGCCGCCGGTGATGCCATAAAATAGCGACCGACCGTACCTGCTATTACAGTAGGCGCGGTCATTCAGTGGGGGGAAGGCGCTCCAGCAAATCGGGCAATGCGCTTTGTATCGTGTCCCAAACGACATCGAAGTTGATATCGAAGTAACCGTGAGCAATTCGATTGCGCATCGCGCGCATATTGCGCCAGGGAATATATGAATGTTCTGTAGCGAAGTCGGGGTGCCGGTCCATGATTTTCGTCGACGCCTCACCAATGATGATCAGGCTCATGACCACTGCTTGTTGCGTTCGCCTGTCCTCCAAGAACTCTTCTTTGCTTAACCCCTCAACAAAGGTAATCGCGTCAGTGCAAGCCTGCTTGATGTGTTCCAGATAATCCCCAAGGCGATTTTCCGTCATACCGGACGAGCCTCAGCCAACACCTTCGCGCGAAACTTCACAGGCAAATCACCAGGGGTCAGCAGATCCACATTGACGCCCAGCAAGCTTTCAAGCTCTACCTGCAACCCACCGAGATCAAAAAGCGTCGTTCCCGGCGGCGCGTCGACCAGCAAGTCCAGGTCACTGCCATCGTGATCGGTCCCTAGTAATACAGACCCAAACACCCTCGGATTTGATATACGAAAACGCCCGACCACTTCTCTAACAGCGGCTCTTTGTAGATCAAGTGCAATTGATGGTTTCACGGTTCACCTCGACGGCCTGTGTCAGGAGGCCAGTCTAGCAGCGCTTATGCGGTGTAGACACGGCCCACTCATCATAGGTCTGTCTTTGTTCCGTCACATTCCATTGCTACCGTCCTGCGAAACATCTTGCAACACCTCCCCAAGGACTCCCGCGCAATGAGTGACGAGCACGTAGACCGCCCTTCCACGGATTCGCTAGGCCAACCGCCGGTTGACAGCAGCCGCCGACGCTTCCTCGGGGGCGCGGCGGTACTGGGCGTGGGCGCGACCTTGAGTGCGTGCGGCAATACCGGCGAAGCACCGGGAAAACCGATGCCGCGCCCACTCACCTCGCAGGAGCTGGATAAAGCCTTGCGCGACAATGTGAAAACCGTCGTAGTGATCTACGCCGAGAACCGCAGCTTCAACAATCTGTTTGCAGACTTCCCCGGGCTGGAGAAACCTCTCTCGGCGCTTTCGGTGGCTGACGTTCAACAACGCGACCGCGATGGCAGCGTATTGGCCACCCTCCCCCCGACCTGGGGCGGCGTGTTGCAGGTGGGCCCGCAAAGCGTGGATGGCGTGACCTACCCGAGCGCCGTGCAATTCCAGGAGAACCTGCCCAACGCCCCGTTCGCCCTCAAGGGCCCGGATGCGCAGGACTTACCGCTGAGCCTGGTGACCCGTGACTTGTGGCATGTGTTCTACCAGAACCAGATGCAGATCAACGGCGGCAAGAATGACGGTTTCGTTGCCTGGGGCGATTCCGGTGGCCTGGTGATGGGCCATTACGCCCAGAGCCGCTATTCGCTGCGCCTGTGGGACGTGGCCAAAGAATTTGTGCTGTGCGATAACTTTTTCCAGGGTGCGTTTGGTGGCTCGTTCCTCAACCATCAGTACCTGATCAGCGCCACGGCACCGATCTACCCGAATGCCGCGCAATCGGTGGCCAAGGCGCAGATCGCCACGCTGCAAAGCGATGACCCCGCCGACACGCGCCTCAAGCCCTTGGACACCTCGCCGGCCAGCGCCATGGCCGGCCCGCCGCAGTTCGGCCCCAGCGCCTTGACGCCGGACGGGTACGCCGTCAACACGCTGGCTCCGCCCTACTGGCCGACCTGGATCCGCGACCCGCAGAACCCGGACTACGCCAAACCGGACCTGCCCAATGTGCTGGTGCCGCAAACCCATGAACACATTGGCGACAAGCTCTCGAAAAAGAACATCGACTGGGCCTGGTACGCTGGCGCCTGGCAAGCCACCCTGGAGCAATTCAAGGACTCGGGCGGTATCCCCAAGATTCCGAACTTCCAGTACCACCATCAGCCGTTCAATTACTTCAAGCAGCAGGGCCCCGAGAACCGTGCCGAGCGCGACAAACGCCTGCGCGACGGCGGGTTGGGCGATGAGTCGAGCACCAACAGGTTCTTCGCCGACGCCCAAGCGGGCAAGCTGCCCGCCGTGACCTTCTACAAGCCCCAGGGCAACCTGAATATGCACGCCGGCTATGCCGATGTGGCCTCGGGCGACCGCCATATCGTCCGCGCCTTGAAGCTGCTGCAGGAAAGCCCGCAGTGGAACAACATGGTGGTGGTCGTGACCGTCGATGAGAACGGCGGCTGGTGGGACCACGTGGCACCGCCCAAGGGCGATCGCTGGGGTCCGGGCACACGGGTTCCGGCCCTGGTGGTGTCGCCGTTCGCACGCAAAGGCACGGTTGACCACACGCTCTACGACACCGCGTCGATTCTACGCTTGATCACCCGCGTGTTTCAGCTGGAGACCCTGGACGGCCTCAAGCAAAGGGATGCCGCGATGATCGCGCGCGGCCAGAAACCCATGGGGGATTTGAGCAATACCTTGCAGTTCAGCGTGTAGGTTCACTTATCCAATCGCGACACACGCGGCGATTTAGCACGCGGTTTTCCCGGTCAGCCGCTACTGTGTGAGGGTGGGCTTTCATCCCGCGCAGACGGGCTTTCGCTGACAAGGAACCAATTATGTTCAAACCGACCAGGCTGTGCTTGACCCTGGCCGCACTGCTGGCCAGTGCGGTCGTACAGGCCGACATCGAAGTGCCGTTGGGCAGTACACAGCGTGTCACCCAGTTGTTCGCGTTTCCCAACAACTGCAACGTGATCTGTTTTCGGCCCTGGACGCTGGAGCAGACCGCCGAGCATTATTTGAACCAGAGCCTGCAACGTGACGGCTACAGCCGCGCCAAGGTCAGCGTCAGGGTGCATGACGGCCAGGTCGCGGCAACTTTCAGCGGCGTGCCGGACGGTTACGGCCAGCCCCTGACCACGCTGCTCGATACCGCCGACCTGGCTTACCAAGGTGCCAGCCAGCTCAACAGCGACGGCAAGTGGGCCTATAACTGGTACTTGTTCCTGCCGCTGGGTATGGCCCTGGAAAACCGCAAAAGCATCGAGCTGCTGCACTTTCCGCCGGATTATTCGCTGACCCAGGCCCAGGATTACCTCGAATCGGCCACCACCGACCGCTGGGCGACCTTGCTCACCAGCAATGGCATTCCTGCCAGCGAAACCCCGGCCTACCAGACCATCATCGATATCGCCCCCATCGCCGCGCCGTCCAATGCGGGTAAAGACCTGGAAGCCGTCTACGGCTACTTCACCGACTACCAGACCCGCATGGTCAAGGAGCTGAGCCTGCGCCCCAGCGATTCGTTGCCGATGGTGGCCTTCGGCGCGCCGGTGCGCAGTTGGATCAAGCAACAATACGGGCAACCGGTGGCGGTGCTGGGCCTGGCGCAGATCAACCCGGAGCCGGGCAGGCCGGTCTCGGTGCTCGGCGCCAACCACCCAAGCTACATCTGGTACGCCGCCAGCCCGGACACGTATGACGGCAATGAGCAGAAGGCCGATGAGGCCGGCTTGAAAGTGATGGGCCAGGATCTGAGCGCAGCCTGCTGGCAAGCCGGCATGGGCCAGAAACCCGCCAGCGACGCGAATGTATTGCTCAAGGCGTGCATGAACACCTGGCAGGTCACGCGCAAGGAGCAGACCTGCGAACTGTTCTATACCTCGGTGCGCAACCTGAGTCCGGAGCAGGCCAACGCCAAATGCGCCACGCCCACCATCAAGGCCCAGCTGAAGCAACTGCGCGGTGCAGCGCCAACGCCCACCCTCGCGCCGCCCGCGCTATGAGGAGCACCCAGGATGGCTACTGTCAGATTTGACAGTAGCCATCGGCCCTGACTTCGGTGAGTCTTGCGCGGCGCCCATTTGCGCGAGCGTAAACGGACTTAGACTTCGCCCAACGGCCGCAGACGGTATTGCGGCGGCAATTGCTCAAAGCCACTGATGGTGGTGTTCAAGCTCTTCCAGCGGCCGTCCTTGATGCCATAGATGCAGCCATGGATCGACAGGCTCTGCCCGCGGTGCCAGGCGTTTTGCACTATGCTGGTATGGCCGACGTTGGCCACCTGCTGAATCACGTTCAACTCGCACATGCGGTCGACGCGCTCTTCTTCGGTGGGCAACTGGGCCAACACGTCGCGGTTTTCGTAGTAGAGATCACGAATGGTGCGCAGCCAGCCGTCGATCAGGCCGAACTGACGGTCCTGCATCGCGGCGCGCACGCCGCCGCAGCCATAGTGGCCGGTGACGAGGATATGTTTGACCTTGAGCACATCGACCGCGTACTGGATCACCGACAGGCAATTGAGGTCGGTGTGCAGCACCACGTTGGCCACGTTGCGGTGCACGAACAGATCACCGGGCAACATGCCGACGATCTCGTTGGCCGGTACACGCGCATCGGAGCAGCCGATCCACAGGTATTCCGGGGTTTGCTGGCGGGCGAGCTTGGCGAAGAATTCGGGATCTTCCTGTTTGATCGCATCCGCCCAGCGTTCGTTGTTATCTAGCAGGTCTTGTAGTTCGTTCATCAGGGAAAGCCTCAGGAATGATGCGCAGTTTTGTGACTGACAAGCCTTCGTCCAGGTCACGCCTTGCGCAAATTAGCTTGAATCTTTGCGGCGCAAAGCCTGTCCACACACTATAAGCCCCACAGTATGAGGATTGGCCATGACTGAATCACGACGTCCCTACGGCGCTACGCAGCCCGAACCCATTGATGATAACGAAGACCGCATGGGTTCGATGCGCGAGCTGGATTTTGATGAAGAAGACCAGACCGCGGAAATCGGCGATGAACTTCCACCTGGCGAACGCGAGCACCTGATGCCCGACGAACGGGTACGCGAGGCCGGGCTGACCGGGGCTTCGACGGATGACCATGAGTCGACCGATGATGACATGAGCCCGGAAACGCTGATCCATGAGGACGGCGCACGAGATGCACGGGAGGAAGGTGAAGATAGCGCGGCGGATTATGACCTGAGCATCGTCGATGAAGATGAGATTGGCGGTGGGAACGGGTTGGATGAGGCCGAGTTGGCCGATCTGGACCCGCTCAACGGCAAGCGCTGACCCAACTCGGGTCAAAATGTGGGGGGCTCGTCAGTTAAACGGAAATGGTCCCCTGCCCCTGTAGGAGCGAGCTTGCTCGCGAAAAACTCACAGGTACCGCGTTCATTCAGAAAACACGCGTTATCGTTGACGTTTTTCGCGAGCAAGCTCGCTCCTACAATTATTAGGGCTTGTCCCTTCCCACACACATCGGGTTCGGCGTTTAATCGATGAGGGTGCAGGCCATCACGACTGCGTCTTCGCGGCCGCCCACGGCTGGGTAGTAATCGCGACGACGGCCAATCTCGTTGAAGCCATAGCGCTCATACAAGCGGAATGCACCGGTATTGCTGTCACGCAATTCCAGGAAACACTCACGAGCATTGGCCGCATACGCGCGGGACATCAGATGCTCGAGCAGTGCCAAGCCCAAACCTCGGCCCTGATTCTCCGGCTTCACGGTGATATTGAGCAGATGCGCCTCATCGAGGATGATCTGCACCACGCCATGGCCCACCTGCTGCTCACCTTCGAACATCAGCCAGATCTGGTACTTGCCCAGCCCGTCGAGAAAGATGCCCCGGGTCCAGGGGTGGCTGAACGCCGCGTATTCGATCTTCAGCACGGCATCGAGGTCAGCCTCGGTCATCGGGCGGAAGGATAAAGCCTCACTCATCGGTTGTTTTCCAGCGCGCCATCAGCCGGCGCATGGCTTGCCAGATATCAGCCTTACGCTGTGGCTCTTCCATTAATAATTCCAGGCCCGGCAGGGCCCATACCGAACCCAGGCCTTCAACCTGCAGTTCGCGGTACCAGGCTTCGGCGTCCGCCTCACCGGCAAAGCGCACGGCTGGCAAGCCGATCAGCCACAGGCAGACGCACGGTTCGTCTTCCAGGCGTGCCGCAACAAAGCTCTGTACAAAATCCCGCGCGGCGTCCGGGCCCTGGTCCATGGTGCCGCGCACCAGCAGTGGCCAGCGCACCGGGTCGCCGACAATTTGCGGGCTGTCGGGCAGGCCGGCGGCGCGCAGCATGTCCTTGAGCAGCAGGTAGGCCGGGTCGCGCGACTGGAAACGTTCGCCGGTGGGCAATTCCACCAGCAGCAGGCAACGCCCGGCGCGCAGCAGTTGCAGGGCAAAGCGTGGCGGCGGCACGACCGGGGCCTTGGCCACCGGGGCAGTGTCTTCGGCGA
Source organism: Pseudomonas sp. R4-39-08 (assembly GCF_003852275.1). Taxonomy (NCBI): domain Bacteria; kingdom Pseudomonadati; phylum Pseudomonadota; class Gammaproteobacteria; order Pseudomonadales; family Pseudomonadaceae; genus Pseudomonas; species Pseudomonas sp. R4-39-08. Next base: position 787,637 of record NZ_CP027733.1, on the reverse strand, counting down.
CCACTGCCTTGACCACCGGTGACGGGCGCGGCACCTCGATCTTCGTGCGCGCAACCGTCGGCCGCGTTTCGGGCACAGGCTTGATGACCGCCACTGGCGCGGCGGCTTCCTCGCCTGACGGCGCGAACGCTTCATAGGGCTCCGGCGCCTGCAACAGCTCGGGCCGCGACGGCGCGGCAAACGGCAGTTCGGTGCGGGGCAGCCAGTTGACCACCTGCATGGCGCTCAAGTAAGCGCGACGTCGGGACTCGGTAAGCACAGCTCAGCCACTTGTGGATAACTAAAGAGCGGGGATTCTACAGCTGTTCGGCAACAATCGCCCACTGCACACTGACCGGCTGTGGATAAATCCCGCGCCCGATGCAGTACAATCGCGACTTTTAATCGCCAACCAGCCGGCCTTTCCCATGATCGAACCCAAGCGCGTCCTGCGCGCCCTCGCCGAACACTGGGCCTTACTTGAGCCACTGTGCGAACACTTCGACCAAGGCACCCTGAGCCTGGGCGAACTGCGCGCGCAACTGGCCGCCCAACAATTGGACAGCACGCCCCAGGACATCACCAGCCTGCTGGACGTGTGGATCCGCCTGGATATCCTGGTGCCTGTGGCCAAGAGCCCGAACCGCTTCGAGCTCAACGCGCAGATCCACGACTTCCTGGCGTATCTTCGCAAGGAGCACCGGCTTGGCCTGTGCCTGGAAATCGAAGCCTACCTGCGTCATCTCGAGCGCCTGGCCGGTTATATCCAGGACGCTTTCGATATCCGCGATGGCCACGACCTGGCTCGCCAACTGCGCCTGCTGGATATGCGCGTGCGCGACGTGCTGAAAAAACTCGCCAACGACGAACAGGCCCTCGCTGCCGTGGCCGACCGCGCCAAGACCAGCGACCGGCAGATCCCGTTGCGCCAGCGCTACGCCGAGGTGTTGGCCACCTGGGACGAATACGTCGAACCGATGATCCAACTGGTGAACGCCGACGGCGCGTTCGAGCAAGGCGTGCGCAAGGTGGAAAACGTGCTGCTGCGTATGCTCACCGAGCAGCAGCGTCTGGGCCACCTGGTGGACGACGACATGCTGCTGCGCACCCACGCGCGCATCCTCGAAATGCAGACCAGCGCCCAACTGACCCTGCGCCATGCGCGCGAGCTGCTGTTGCCGCTGCGCGAAGAAGCACGCCGGCACAACGCCGTGACCCGTGGCGCGGCACTGGCCCTGTCGGCCATTCGCCGCAAAGGCCTGGACGCGGTGCCGCAGGCTGCCATGCCAATGTTCAGCCGGCCGCAAAGCACCTTCCTCGGCAGTGCCAGCCAGGTCGAGGCGTATGTGTACGCCCTGGCGAATTTCGAGCCGAAACCGGCGCGTTTCCCCAAGGCGCACAAAACCCACAAGGGCGAAGCCCCGCGCGCACCGCGAACGGTCAAGGAAATGCTCGAGCGCTGCGAAGACGCGCTGCCGATGCCGGACCTGATGACCTGGCTGCTGGAGCAGGAACCGGACGGTGCCACCGACGAGTTGCTGTACTGGTTCTCGCGGCTCTCGCGGGAAAAACGCTTCAAGCGCGAGCGTCTAGAGCGCCGCGACTACCACACCCACGAGCACCAGGTCAGCCTGCGCTCCTTCGCCCTGCTCCCGGCCAGCTCTGACGCGGCCGAGCACTCTGCGAGCATCCCAAATGCATCTTGATCTATCCGAACTGTCCCAGCTGGCGCCGATCTTTCGCGAGCTGTTCAAGGGCTACCACGTCAGCCGCCGCGACCCGGAGCTGTACGCGCAACTGTCGAACTTCCAGGACCAGTACCGCACGCTGTTCAAGGCCCTGGGCTTTGAGCTGGTCTGCGATACCCGTGGCTTCTACTACTTCGTGCCGGACTCCGCGATTGCCAGCGCGCAGGTGAACAAGACCGCCCAGCGCCTGGCGTTGTTCACCTTCATCCTCGTCGAGCACCTGGCCGACCAGGGCCGCGACCCGGTTGCCGTGCTCGATGGCGGCAGCCTGGGCCGCGATGAACTGCCGTCGTTACTGGAGAAATACCGCGACCTGTTTATCCAGGCCGAAGTGCAGACCCAGGAAGAACTCGAAGAAAAAATCATGCGCCGCATGACTCAGCTGGGTTTCGCCAGCGAAGACAACGGCATCTATCGCTTCCTGCCGCCGATGCATCGTTTCCTTGATGTGTGCCTGTCGGTCCAGCAGGACCGCGACCTCGCCGCCAGTGTGCACAGCGTCTTGCCGTTGCCGGCGCCGGTGATCATCGACGAAGACAGCGATGAAAAACTGCTGAAGACCGATGACCCGCTGGACTTGAGTGACTTCGCCGAAGACAGCGAAGAAGACGCCCTCGCCCGCGCCATTGCCGAAGAACAGGAGACCGACGCATGAGTAAGGAACGCTACGGCATACGCCGCTTCGCCCTGTTGAATACCGCCGGCTACAGCCTGGGTTTGTTCCCGCTGGAAGAGCCGCTGTCGGTGTATGGCGCGAACAACCTGGGTAAATCCGCGTCGATCAACGCCTTGCAGTTCCCGATCCTGGCGCGCATGTCGGACATGAGTTTCGGCAAGTACACCCTGGAGCAATCACGGCGCTTCTACTTTGCCACCGACACCAGCTACATCCTCGTGGAAGTCTCGCTGCCCCACGGCCCGCATGTGATTGGCGTGGTCGGGCGCGGCCCGGGCGGTGGTTTCGGTCATCAGTTCTTCGCCTATGCCGGCAAGCTGGACCTGGCCCACTATCAGAAAAACGACACCTGCCTGCGCCAGAAAGAGCTGTTCACCAACCTTGAGCGCGAAGGCCTGAAGGCCTATGAACTCAAGCCCGACGAACTGCGGCGCCTGTTGGTGGGCGGCCACACCTCGATCCCGCTGGACCTGACGCTGATCCCACTGCGCTCCACCAGCGAACAGAGCCTGAAGACGTTCCGCGCGTTGTTCATCAACCTGCTGCACATGCGCGAAATCACCGCCGCCAAGCTCAAGCAATTGTTCCTCGATGCGTTTGAACACAGCCTGCGCTCCGGCAGCGTCGATTACATCGCCGCGTGCGAAGAAGCCTTCCGCGATGTACGGCGCATGGAGCAGGACTACAACTCCCTGGTGGCCGCCGGGCCGTTGGTCGAAGCACTCGCCAATGGCGTGAAACAGCGCGACATTTTGCGCGGCAAATTGCATCGCCTGTCGCCGTTGCTCGATTCGCTGTTGGGCACCTGGTCGGATTACGCCAGTGCGCGCAAGGAAGAGCTGACGATCCAGGCCGAACACTATCGCAACGAGCAGGATGCGCTGCAGAACGACCAGCGTGGCGGCACCCAGGAGCTGATGCGCCTGGAGCGCGAAATCAGCGGCATCCAACGCTGGTTGGGCGAGTTGTCGGTGCTCAAGCATCGCTTCGCGCTAGTCGATGATGTGCGGGTGCTGGAGCAGCAACTGCTCGCGGCCAAGGACGCTCACGACGAATTGGCGGGTGCGCTGGCGCAGTCGCGTCAGTTCAGCGCCGAGGACCTGGACGAGCGTCTGCGCGACCTGGAAAAACGCTTGAAGTCGGTCAAGCAGCAGCTCGATCACGCGGACAACAACAGCTACGCCAAGCTGCGCGAAGAATTCTCGCAACAGGATGTCGAGCGCTTGATGCGCCTGTTCAACAGCGCGTTGTTCAGCCTGCCCCTGGGTGAACATGGCATCACGCTGGATGAGCAAGGCCAGTGGGTCAAATCCCTGGAACAGATCCTCGAGGGTTTCAAGGGCGAGCGTTTCGAAGTGCCGGGGCTGTCCATCGACCTCTCGCACATCGAACCACCGGCTTTGCAGGCCCTGGCGGATCGCGCGGCGTTGCGCGACCAGAAAGAACGCCTGGAAAAAGAACTCAAGCAACTGAAAACCCAACATGCGGTCGCTTCCGACCGAGCGGCGAGCAAGACCCAGACCGAAGCGCTGTACCAGCAGGTATTGGACGCGCAGAAGGCGCTGGAAGATTTCCGCCGCACCCAGACCCTGAGCGCGGAGGAAGGCGAGAAGCTGGATAATCTCGCGCAGATGGAAGCGGCCCAGGACGAACTGAAGCGCTCCAGCGATGCGTTCACCGAGCGCGTCCAGCAGCTGTCGGCCAAGCTGCAATTGGTCGGTCGCCAGATCGGCGACATGGAAGCCAAGCAGCGTACGCTGGACGATGCGTTGCGTCGGCGCCAGCTATTGCCGGCGGACCTGCCGTTCGGCACGCCGTTCATGGACCCGGTAGACGACTCCATGGACAACCTGCTGCCGCTGCTCAACGACTATCAGGACAGCTGGCAAGGCTTGCTGCGTGCCGATGGCCAGATCGAAGCGCTGTATGCGCAGGTGCGCCTCAAGGGCGTGGCCAAGTTCGACAGTGAGGACGACATGGAGCGGCGTCTGCAACTGCTGATCAACGCCTATGCGCACCGTACCGATGAGGCGTTGACCCTGGGCAAGGCGCGCCGCGCGGCCGTCACCGATATTGCGCGGACCTTGCGCAATATCCGTAGCGACTACGACAGCCTGGAACACCAACTGGCGTTGTTCAACCGCGAAATCAACAAGCGCCAGGTCTCCAACCTGCAGAGCTTTCGCATCGTGCTGGCGCCGAACAAGGAAGCCCTCAAGCATATCGACCAGATCATCCACAGCGCCGGTCAGTATGAAGAAGGCGAGACGTTGTCGGTGTTCGACCTCAGCCAGAGCGCCGAGCAGGACAACAAGAACGAAGAAGCCAAGGAATACCTGGCCCGCCTCGTGGCGGCCAACCATAACCAACTGGGCCTCAAGGACCTGTTCGAGCTGGCGTTCGAGATCACCAAGGTGAACGGCCAACCGGTGATTCATACCGACATCGACGGCGCCGCGTCCAACGGCACCACCATGACCATCAAGGCGCTGACCAACATGTACTTGTTGCTGCACCTGATGGACCGCGACCAGGCCGGTCGCGTGCGCTTGCCGTACTACCTCGACGAGGCGGCGGATATCGATGAGAAGAACCAGGCAGCGTTGCTGGAAACCAGCCTGCAGTTGGGCTTCGTGCCGATCCTGGCCAGCGTGAAGCCGCAGGTGTCTGCCCAGGTAGCGATCGACCTGGAAGGCGGCAGCGGGCCGAACGGGATCTACATTGATGAGGCCGACTGGAAATATATCCGTCGTCACGATGCGGTGAAGGCCACCCTGAACGTGCAGGCGGACGAGCCGGAGTTGGATGCCGTCTGACGTGTAGCGCTGAAAGGCAAAAGGCCGCGATCGTTTGGATCGCGGCCTTTTTTTGTAGGTTTTGCAGTGATATTGAAGGCCTCATCGGGGGCAAGCCCCCTCCCACCTTCTGATGTGTGAATACAGTCAAATGTGGGAGGGGGCTTGCCCCCGATAGCCGCGCCTCGATCTACTTGCCGAGTGGAATCTTCGGCGCCCAGGTCAGCCACTCATCCTCGAACTTGTCGAACAGTGCAAAGGTCTGCTGCGGCCGTGCCGGGTTGCCCATGCGCTCGCCTTCAGGCGTGGCAAAGGCGATACCGCCGGCAACCAACGTCTCCAGGGACTCGGTACGCACCGTCGCGCCCTTGAACAAGCCGAAGTCGAGCCCGAAGCCGCTGGTGTTCCAGAAGCGACTGCCACTGCGTACCAACGGCGCGTATTTGGGCTCGATCAGGATGTGCACCAGGACACGGTCGGCGGTCTGTCCCAGCTCATAGCCGGTAACTTTGCCCACGGTGACTTCACGGTAGGTGACGGGCACGCCTTCCTTGAGCGAACCACGGCGTGCGGCGCTGAGTGTCAGGCTCAGGCCGGCCTCTTGGCGGACAGCCTCAGGCGGTTGGGCAAGGGCGACAAAGCTCTTCTGCGGGCCGGCATTTTTCGCGGCCGGTTGCACTTCGATGTATTGACCCGTGACCAGGGTTTCCAGATTTGCCGTCTTCATCAGGCCCAATTCGGGCTTGACCACCCAGAACTGGCTGCCAACCCGGGCAATACGGTCCGCAACTTGGGTGATACGCGCCTTGAGCAGCACCGATTGCATGTCGGCACTCAGGTCCACGCTCTCGAGCTTGCCCACTTCCAGGCCTTTGAAGCGCACCGGCGTGCCCGGGCTCAAGCCGTCGGCGCGATCGACCTTGATGGTGACCAGGGTGCCATGCTGATTGGCAGCGTCCCGATCAGCAAACAAGCGGAAACGGGGGATGCGTCGTTTCAGCGGCACATTCGGTTCCGGCGTTTCGAAGGCGATACCGCCGGCCATCAGACTGGCCAGGGATTCACTTTTCACCTGAATACCGCCGGTAAGCCCACCGGTGAGGGTGACACCGCTGGCATTCCAGAAACGTGTCGAACCGTTGACCAGGCTTTCATACTCTTTCTCGATATGAACGCCGATCACTAATTGCTTTTTTTTGCGTGAAAACTGGTAGCTCTGTACCGAACCAACCTTGACCTGCTTGTACAGAATCGGGCTGCCGACATCCAGCGAGCCGAGGTTGTCGGTGAGCAACACCATGTGCAGGCCTGGGGAGCGCAGGTCCAAAGGTGGCGCCTTGGCGCGCGCCACGTATTCACGTTGTGGCGCAGTGCCTTTGTCGCCGGGGCGGATGGCGATGTAGTTCCCTTTAACCAGGGCCTCCAGGCCGGTAATGCCGGCCAGGGAGATGGATGGCTTGACCACCCAGAATTGCGTGTCCTGAACCAGGTAGTCTTCGGCCAATGGGTCGAGGGTCAATTCAGCGCTGGCGCTGGACAGGTCCGGGTCGATCTTCAGGGTCTTCAGGCTGCCGACCTGGATACCTTTGTACATCACGGGAGTGCGTCCAGCCTGCAGGCCTTCGAAATCGGTGAGCTTGACCTTGACCTTGATGCCCGCGGCGGCGGCGTCGAAATCCTCGTACAAGCGGAAAGGCAGGCTCGGGTCGGTTGGCGGGCTGTCCTTGCGGTTTTCCGGGGTGGCAAAGGCAATACCACCGGCGACGATACTGGAGAGGGATTCACTGCGCACCTTCACACCGGACAGATTGGCGTCGATGCTTATGCCGCTGGCGTTCCAGAAACGGGTATGTTTGCGCACCAGGTTGGCGTAGGTTGGTTCGATATAGACCTTGATCTCAACCGTACTCTGGTCTTCAGACAGCAAGTAACTTTTGACCTGCCCCACCTGGATCTGCTTGTAGAACACCGGGCTGCCACGGTTCAGCGAACCCAGACGATCAGCCTTGAGGGTCAGGTGCAGGCCGGGCTTGGCGTCGGATAACGGCGGCTCCTCGGAAAGCGCCTTGAATTTGCGGGTGGGCTCACCATCCCCGGGGCTTGCGGCGATGTAGTTGCCCGAGACCAGGGTTTCCAGGCCAGTGATGCCGGCGAGGCTGACGCTCGGTTTGACCAGCCAGAAGCGGGTGTTGGTCTTGAGGTATTGTTCGACGTCCTTGTTCATCTCGATGGTGGCAATCACCCCGCGATTGCTGCCTTCGTCATCCAGCGCCAAGGCCTTGACCTTGCCCACCGTCATCCCTTTGTAGACCACTTCGGTCTTGTTGACTTGAATGCCTTCGCCGCTTTCAAAGCGGACCTGAATCTCGATACCTTGCTGGGAGTAGGCACGCCACCCCAGCCAGCCACCGATGATCAGGGCGATCAGGGGCAACACCCAGATGGCCGACCAGTTGGACGCAGGGCGGGTTTTAGCTTTAGGCAAATCACTCATGGTCGTCATCCGACTCCGTGTTATCCCAAATCAGTCGGGGATCGAAGGTTACTGCGGCAAACATCGTCAAGATCACCACACTGGCGAACGCTGCAGCGCCAAGATTGGCCTCGACACTGGCAAGCCGCCCAAAGTTTACGACCGCCACCAGGATGGCGATCACGAAGATATCCAGCATGGACCAGCGACCGATGAATTCGATAAAGCGGTACATGATAATGCGTTGTTGCGCAGACAGCGGTTGTCGGCGCTGCACCGAAAATAGCAGCAGGCCGATGCCCACAAGCTTGAACGTCGGCACCAGGATACTGGCGATGAACACCACGGCGGCAATCGGAAACATGCCGTGCTGTACCAGTTGGATCACGCCGGACATGATGGTGCTCGGGTCGCCTTGGCCGAGAGAGTTGACGGTCATGATCGGCAGCAGGTTGGCCGGGATGTACAGGATCGCCGCACTCACCAGCAGTGCCCAGGTGCGTATGAGGCTATTGGGACGACGCGGGTGGATCAGCGCACCGCAACGGGTGCAGAGTTGCTCGTCGGCATCGGCTTGCTGCTTGTTCAATTCATGGCATTCGGTACAAATCAGAATGCCTGCATCAATTGCCCGCATGGTCATTCTCTCCTGACAGCGCTTGCCAGATCTGGTGGGGTGACATCACCACCTCGAGCAGAATCTGAACCATTAACAGACTGACGAAGCAGACCAGACCCAAGCCAAGCGTAATGGAGGCCATGTCAGCCAGCTTCACAAGTGCCACCAGTACGCCCATCAGGTAGACCTCCAGCATTCCCCAGTCTTTCATATGGTGGTAGATGCGATAGAACAGCAGTCCATAACTGCGACCGATGCTCCAGCGGATACTGAGCAGCACAGCCAGTTGGCACAACAATTTGAGCAGGGGGATGCCCATGCTGCACAGGAAAACCACAGCGGCAACGCCTTGCATTCCGGTGTTGAACAGGCCGACTACGCCGGTCCACACGGTATCCTCCGAGGACTGCCCGAGTAGATTGAGCTGCATGATGGGTAAAAAATTCGCGGGGATATACAGCAGCAGTGCTGCCAACACCAAGGCGAGGCTGCGCTCGACGACGTTGTGACGATGAGCGTAGAGCTCGTAACCGCAACGTGGGCATTCAGCCTTCTCACCGAGGGCGAGCGAGGGTTTGCGCATCAGCAAGTCGCACTCATGGCATGCCACCAAGTCGTCCAGGGGTAAATCCGACACCTCAAGGGCATCAACCGGATCGGGCATAAATAGGGCTCGGGCTCTAAAAAAGGTTAGGTGCCTATTCTAGTGGTCTGGTTCAGAAATAACTGTGCAAATTTGTCGGAGGTGGTGAGGGAGTGTTGGCACTTTTCGACCGCCCAAAACAAAACCCCATCTGCTTTCGCAAATGGGGTTTCGGAATTTAATCTTGACGATGACCTACTCTCACATGGGGAAACCCCACACTACCATCGGCGATGCATCGTTTCACTACTGAGTTCGGGATGGGATCAGGTGGTTCCAATGCTCTATGGTCGTCAAGAAATTCGGGTACTGAGTCGTGACCATGTGGCCTCGCTTCAGCAAATTGGGTATGGGATAGAAGTCGGTGTTTTGTGAGCATCGAACTTTCGGTTCATTGCGTCTTCACACACCGCAATCTGATGCTCTCTCGAGTAGTCAAATTGCTTGGGTGTTATATGGTCAAGCCTCACGGGCAATTAGTATTGGTTAGCTCAACGCCTCACAGCGCTTACACACCCAACCTATCAACGTCGTAGTCTTCGACGGCCCTTCAGGGGACTCAAGGTCCCAGTGAGATCTCATCTTGAGGCTAGTTTCCCGCTTAGATGCTTTCAGCGGTTATCTATTCCGAACATAGCTACCCGGCAATGCCACTGGCGTGACAACCGGAACACCAGAGGTTCGTCCACTCCGGTCCTCTCGTACTAGGAGCAGCCCCTCTCAAATCTCAAACGTCCACGGCAGATAGGGACCGAACTGTCTCACGACGTTCTAAACCCAGCTCGCGTACCACTTTAAATGGCGAACAGCCATACCCTTGGGACCGGCTTCAGCCCCAGGATGTGATGAGCCGACATCGAGGTGCCAAACACCGCCGTCGATATGAACTCTTGGGCGGTATCAGCCTGTTATCCCCGGAGTACCTTTTATCCGTTGAGCGATGGCCCTTCCATACAGAACCACCGGATCACTAAGACCTACTTTCGTACCTGCTCGACGTGTCTGTCTCGCAGTCAAGCGCGCTTTTGCCTTTATACTCTACGACCGATTTCCGACCGGTCTGAGCGCACCTTCGTACTCCTCCGTTACTCTTTAGGAGGAGACCGCCCCAGTCAAACTACCCACCATACACTGTCCTCGATCCGGATAACGGACCTGAGTTAGAACCTCAAAGTTGCCAGGGTGGTATTTCAAGGTTGGCTCCACGCGAACTGGCGTCCACGCTTCAAAGCCTCCCACCTATCCTACACAAGCAAATTCAAAGTCCAGTGCAAAGCTATAGTAAAGGTTCACGGGGTCTTTCCGTCTAGCCGCGGATACACTGCATCTTCACAGCGATTTCAATTTCACTGAGTCTCGGGTGGAGACAGCGCCGCCATCGTTACGCCATTCGTGCAGGTCGGAACTTACCCGACAAGGAATTTCGCTACCTTAGGACCGTTATAGTTACGGCCGCCGTTTACCGGGGCTTCGATCAAGAGCTTCGCGTTAGCTAACCCCATCAATTAACCTTCCGGCACCGGGCAGGCGTCACACCCTATACGTCCACTTTCGTGTTTGCAGAGTGCTGTGTTTTTAATAAACAGTCGCAGCGGCCTGGTATCTTCGACCGGCATGAGCTTACGGAGCAAGTCCTTCACCCTCACCGGCGCACCTTCTCCCGAAGTTACGGTGCCATTTTGCCTAGTTCCTTCACCCGAGTTCTCTCAAGCGCCTTGGTATTCTCTACCCAACCACCTGTGTCGGTTTGGGGTACGGTTCCTGGTTACCTGAAGCTTAGAAGCTTTTCTTGGAAGCATGGCATCAACCACTTCGTCGTCTAAAAGACAACTCGTCATCAGCTCTCGGCCTTAGAATCCCGGATTTACCTAAGATTCCAGCCTACCACCTTAAACTTGGACAACCAACGCCAAGCTGGCCTAGCCTTCTCCGTCCCTCCATCGCAATAACCAGAAGTACAGGAATATTAACCTGTTTTCCATCGACTACGCTTTTCAGCCTCGCCTTAGGGACCGACTAACCCTGCGTCGATTAACGTTGCGCAGGAAACCTTGGTCTTTCGGCGTGGGTGTTTTTCACACCCATTGTCGTTACTCATGTCAGCATTCGCACTTCTGATACCTCCAGCAAGCTTCTCAACTCACCTTCACAGGCTTACAGAACGCTCCTCTACCGCATCACTTGCGTGATACCCGTAGCTTCGGTGTATGGTTTGAGCCCCGTTACATCTTCCGCGCAGGCCGACTCGACTAGTGAGCTATTACGCTTTCTTTAAAGGGTGGCTGCTTCTAAGCCAACCTCCTAGCTGTCTAAGCCTTCCCACATCGTTTCCCACTTAACCATAACTTTGGGACCTTAGCTGACGGTCTGGGTTGTTTCCCTTTTCACGACGGACGTTAGCACCCGCCGTGTGTCTCCCATGCTCGGCACTTGTAGGTATTCGGAGTTTGCATCGGTTTGGTAAGTCGGGATGACCCCCTAGCCGAAACAGTGCTCTACCCCCTACAGTGATACATGAGGCGCTACCTAAATAGCTTTCGAGGAGAACCAGCTATCTCCGAGCTTGATTAGCCTTTCACTCCGATCCACAGGTCATCCGCTAACTTTTCAACGGTAGTCGGTTCGGTCCTCCAGTTAGTGTTACCCAACCTTCAACCTGCCCATGGATAGATCGCCCGGTTTCGGGTCTATTCCCAGCGACTAGACGCCCTATTAAGACTCGCTTTCGCTACGCCTCCCCTATTCGGTTAAGCTCGCCACTGAAAATAAGTCGCTGACCCATTATACAAAAGGTACGCAGTCACCTAACAAAGTAGGCTCCCACTGCTTGTACGCATACGGTTTCAGGATCTATTTCACTCCCCTCTCCGGGGTTCTTTTCGCCTTTCCCTCACGGTACTAGTTCACTATCGGTCAGTCAGTAGTATTTAGCCTTGGAGGATGGTCCCCCCATATTCAGACAAAGTTTCTCGTGCTCCGTCCTACTCGATTTCATGACTAAGAGATTTTCGCGTACAGGGCTATCACCCACTATGGCCGCACTTTCCAGAGCGTTCCGCTAATCTCAAAGCCACTTAAGGGCTAGTCCCCGTTCGCTCGCCACTACTAAGGGAATCTCGGTTGATTTCTTTTCCTCAGGGTACTTAGATGTTTCAGTTCCCCTGGTTCGCTCCATACACCTATGTATTCAGTGTAAGGTAACCATCTTATGATGGCTGGGTTCCCCCATTCAGACATCTCCGGATCAAAGTCTGTTTGCCGACTCCCCGAAGCTTTTCGCAGGCTACCACGTCTTTCATCGCCTCTGACTGCCAAGGCATCCACCGTATGCGCTTCTTCACTTGACCATATAACCCCAAGCAATCTGGTTATACTGTGAAGACAACATTCGCCGAAAATTCGATCATACTCAATTAAGAGCGACTCACAAATTTTACCTTAGCCTGAGCCGTTACCAGTGAAAGTAACGTTCAGTCTATCTTTCTATCACATACCCAAATTTTTAAAGAACGATCTAATCAAAGACTAGAAATCAATATTCACAGCGGAATACTCATTTCTAAACTCTAACAGCAGAAACAGTTAATGGTGGAGCCAAACGGGATCGAACCGTTGACCTCCTGCGTGCAAGGCAGGCGCTCTCCCAGCTGAGCTATGGCCCCATAACAAAATTGGTGGGTCTGGGCAGATTCGAACTGCCGACCTCACCCTTATCAGGGGTGCGCTCTAACCAACTGAGCTACAGACCCAATTTCGAGCGCAACTGATTAGCTAAGAGCTATCAGCTTGGAGCTTAAAGCTGCTTCTATCGTCTTCTTCAATGAATCAAGCAATTCGTGTGGGAACTTATGGAGCAGCTGATGTCGTCGATTAAGGAGGTGATCCAGCCGCAGGTTCCCCTACGGCTACCTTGTTACGACTTCACCCCAGTCATGAATCACACCGTGGTAACCGTCCTCCCGAAGGTTAGACTAGCTACTTCTGGTGCAACCCACTCCCATGGTGTGACGGGCGGTGTGTACAAGGCCCGGGAACGTATTCACCGCGACATTCTGATTCGCGATTACTAGCGATTCCGACTTCACGCAGTCGAGTTGCAGACTGCGATCCGGACTACGATCGGTTTTCTGGGATTAGCTCCACCTCGCGGCTTGGCAACCCTCTGTACCGACCATTGTAGCACGTGTGTAGCCCAGGCCGTAAGGGCCATGATGACTTGACGTCATCCCCACCTTCCTCCGGTTTGTCACCGGCAGTCTCCTTAGAGTGCCCACCATGACGTGCTGGTAACTAAGGACAAGGGTTGCGCTCGTTACGGGACTTAACCCAACATCTCACGACACGAGCTGACGACAGCCATGCAGCACCTGTCTCAATGTTCCCGAAGGCACCAATCCATCTCTGGAAAGTTCATTGGATGTCAAGGCCTGGTAAGGTTCTTCGCGTTGCTTCGAATTAAACCACATGCTCCACCGCTTGTGCGGGCCCCCGTCAATTCATTTGAGTTTTAACCTTGCGGCCGTACTCCCCAGGCGGTCAACTTAATGCGTTAGCTGCGCCACTAAGAGCTCAAGGCTCCCAACGGCTAGTTGACATCGTTTACGGCGTGGACTACCAGGGTATCTAATCCTGTTTGCTCCCCACGCTTTCGCACCTCAGTGTCAGTGTTGGTCCAGGTGGTCGCCTTCGCCACTGGTGTTCCTTCCTATATCTACGCATTTCACCGCTACACAGGAAATTCCACCACCCTCTACCACACTCTAGTCAGTCAGTTTTGAATGCAGTTCCCAGGTTGAGCCCGGGGATTTCACATCCAACTTAACAAACCACCTACGCGCGCTTTACGCCCAGTAATTCCGATTAACGCTTGCACCCTCTGTATTACCGCGGCTGCTGGCACAGAGTTAGCCGGTGCTTATTCTGTCGGTAACGTCAAAACAATCACGTATTAGGTAACTGCCCTTCCTCCCAACTTAAAGTGCTTTACAATCCGAAGACCTTCTTCACACACGCGGCATGGCTGGATCAGGCTTTCGCCCATTGTCCAATATTCCCCACTGCTGCCTCCCGTAGGAGTCTGGACCGTGTCTCAGTTCCAGTGTGACTGATCATCCTCTCAGACCAGTTACGGATCGTCGCCTTGGTGAGCCATTACCTCACCAACTAGCTAATCCGACCTAGGCTCATCTGATAGCGCAAGGCCCGAAGGTCCCCTGCTTTCTCCCGTAGGACGTATGCGGTATTAGCGTCCGTTTCCGAACGTTATCCCCCACTACCAGGCAGATTCCTAGGCATTACTCACCCGTCCGCCGCTCTCAAGAGAAGCAAGCTTCTCTCTACCGCTCGACTTGCATGTGTTAGGCCTGCCGCCAGCGTTCAATCTGAGCCATGATCAAACTCTTCAGTTCAAACATCTTTGGGTTTTTAAGAAACCCTAAACTTGGCTCAGCAATCGTTGGTTACATCTTTGATTTCTCGCGGAGTAACTGTGATGCTGATAATCTTGTTGACTATCAGTCTGACCCCACAAGCACCCACACGAATTGCTTGATTCAGTTGTTAAAGAGCGGTTGGTTAAGAGCTATTCGTCTCAACCGAGGCGCGCATTCTACAGCAGCCTCATTTGCTGTCAAGCGGTTATTTTCAGAAGTTTTCGAAGATTTCTTCAACAACTTCAACCACTTGCGCTTGCGATCTCTCGTAAGCGGGAGGCGAATTCTACAGCGTTACACGCTGCTGTCAACACCTCTTTTTCAACTTCCTTTTGGCTTCGATGGACTGAAGCAACCTGCTATCGAAACCTACTTAACTCATTGTTTACCAAGGAGTTTTCAGTTTCGACTGCGCCGGAAGTGGGGCGAATTATAGGCGCCCAGAATCTGCCGTCAACCTTCTTTTTCACATTTCTGTCATATAGGTCAAAAAGCCCAGAAAACGCAAAGGCCGGCCCCAAGGGGCCGGCCTTCTATTCACCCAACCTTACAGGCTCGGGAAAGCGAACTGCGATGCCTCATGGCTGGCTCGCTGCGGCCAACGCTGAGTGATCGCTTTGCGACGGGTATAGAACCGCACCCCATCCGGCCCATAGGCGTGCAGGTCGCCAAACAGCGAACGCTTCCAGCCGCCGAAGCTGTGATAAGCCACCGGCACCGGCAGCGGAACGTTGACCCCCACCATGCCCACTTCTATTTCATCGCAGAACAGACGCGCCGCCTCACCGTCACGGGTGAAGATGCAGGTGCCGTTGCCGTATTCATGATCGTTGATCAGTTGCATCGCAGCTTCCAGGCTGTCCACCCGCACCACGCACAACACTGGCCCGAAGATCTCTTCTTTATAGATACGCATCTCGGGGGTCACGCGATCAAACAGGCTGCCACCGAGGAAGAACCCATGTTCATGCCCGGCAACGCTCAAGCCGCGACCATCGACGACTAACTCGGCCCCCGCCGACACACCGTCTTCTATATAGCCACTGACCTTATCCCGCGCCTGCCCCGTCACCAGCGGCCCCATATCCAAGCCACAGGTTGTGCCCGCGCCGATCTTCAACGCCTTGACCTGCGGCACCAGCTTGGCGATCAACGCATCCGCCACCTGGTCCCCCACGCACACCGCCACCGAGATCGCCATGCAACGCTCGCCGCAGGAGCCATATGCCGCGCCCATCAAGGCACTGACGGCGTTATCCAGATCCGCATCGGGCATAAGCACCGCGTGGTTCTTCGCCCCGCCCAGTGCCTGCACGCGCTTACCGCGTTTGGTCGCTTCGGCATAGATGTATTCGGCAATCGGCGTCGATCCTACAAAGCTAAGCGCCTTTACCTCGGGCGCCTCGATCAAAGCGTCCACTGCACCCTTGTCACCGTGTACTACGCTCAGCACGCCTTTAGGCAGACCCGCTTCCTGCAACAATTGCGCGATCAACAACGTTGAACTCGGGTCACGCTCCGACGGTTTGAGGATGAAACAGTTACCGCACACAATCGCCAGCGGATACATCCACAACGGCACCATCGCCGGGAAGTTGAACGGCGTAATCCCCGCCACCACGCCCAGCGGCTGAAAATCCGACCAGGCATCAATGTTCGGCCCCACGTTGCGGCTGTATTCGCCCTTGAGAATTTCCGGCGCCGAGCACGCGTACTCCACATTCTCGATGCCACGCTTCAACTCACCGGCGGCATCCTCCAGCGTCTTGCCGTGCTCTTCGCTGATCAACTGCGAAATACGCGCTTCGTTCTGTTCCAGCAACTGCTTGAAACGAAACATCACCTGCGCACGTTTGGCCGGCGGCGTATTCCGCCAGGCCGGGAACGCTGCCTTGGCCGCGTCGATCGCCTGTTGAATGGTTTCGCGACTGGCCAACGGCACCTGGTGAATCACCTGGCCAGTAGACGGGTTGTACACGTCGGCACTGCGACCGCTGTCGTTGACCAGCTCACCGTTGATCAAATGCTGGATAAGGCTCATGCAGGGCTCCTGAAAAGTTGTTCTATATAGAAGGAGAAATCAGTCGATCTTGTTCAACACTTCACCGACCGCATCGAACAGGCGATCCAAGTCCTGCGGCTTGCTGTTGAAGGTTGGCCCGAACTGCAGGGTGTCACCGCCGAAGCGCACATAGAAACCGGCTTTCCACAGCGCCATGCCGGCCTCGAACGGACGCACGATCGCATCACCGTCGCGCGGGGCAATCTGGATGGCCCCGGCCAGGCCGTAGTTACGAATATCAACCACATTCTTGCTGCCCTTCAAGCCATGCAACGCATTCTCAAAGTGCGGTGCGACTTCGGCTACGCTCTGCACGAGATTTTCCTTCTGCAGCAGGTCGAGTGCCGCGAGGCCGGCCGCGCAGGCCACCGGGTGCGCCGAATAGGTGTAGCCGTGGGGGAATTCCACCGCGTACTCGGGTGTCGCCTGGTTCATGAAGGTCTGATAGATCTCGCTGCTGGCAATCACCGCGCCCATGGGAATCGCGCCGTTGGTGACTTGCTTGGCGATGCACATCAGGTCCGGGGTCACGCCAAAACTGTCGGCGCCGAACATCGAACCTGTGCGGCCGAAACCGGTGATCACTTCGTCGAACACCAACAGGATGTTGTGCTGATCGCAGATTTCACGCAGGCGCTTGAGATAACCCTGTGGCGGCACCAGCACGCCTGCAGAACCGGCCATTGGCTCGACGAACACCGCAGCAATGTTCGAAGCATCATGCAGCTCGATCAGCTTGAGCAACTCATCGGCTAACGCGATACCGCCCAGCTCCGGCATGCCACGCGAGAACGCATTGCTCGCCAGCAAGGTATGCGGCAGATGGTCAACGTCCATCATGGCCTGGCCGAACAGCTTACGGTTACCGTTGACGCCGCCAAGGCTGGTGCCGGCAATGTTCACCCCGTGGTACCCACGGGCGCGGCCGATCATTTTGGTCTTGGTAGCCTGGCCCTTCAGGCGCCAGTAGGCACGCACCATCTTCACCGCAGTGTCGGCACACTCGGAGCCGGAGTCGGTGAAGAACACATGGTTCAGGTTGCCCGGGGTCAGGTCGGTGATTTTTTCCGCCAACTGAAAGGACAACGGATGACCGTATTGGAAGCCCGGTGAGTAGTCCAAGGTGCCCAACTGTTTGGCCACCGCTTCCTGGATTTCCTTGCGTGTATGCCCGGCGCCGCACGTCCACAGGCCCGACAGCGAGTCGTAGACCTTGCGCCCCTTGTCATCGGTCAACCAACTGCCCTCGGCCGCCACGATCAGGCGCGGATCACGCTGAAAGTTGCGGTTGGCGGTGTAAGGCATCCAGTGAGCATCCAGCTTGAGTTGGCTGGCCAGGGACGATGGGGCGTTTTCCGGCATGTTCATCAGCAAAACCTCGCAAGGCAAAAGGCAGCGTCGGGATTGAAAAAGCGTTGTTGCAGCTAAATTGCCACGGGGATAAAGTCGGTGAAATTCAACTCTTCTAACCTTCAGTCAGGACTTCACTAAACTATGAGCCGTCGTCCCGACCCCCTCGCCCAGGTCAGCGACTTTGATATACGCTTGCTGCGCATCTTTCGCAGCGTGGTGGAGTGCGGCGGGTTTTCGGCGGCGGAAACCGTACTGGGGATTGGTCGCTCGGCCATCAGCCAGCAAATGAGCGACTTGGAACAGCGCCTTGGGCTGAGGCTCTGTCAACGCGGCCGCGCCGGCTTCTCACTGACTGAAGAAGGCCGCGAGGTCTATCAGTCGGCGTTGCAACTGTTGAGTGCCCTGGAAAGTTTTCGCACCGAGGTCAATGGCCTGCACCAGCACTTGCGTGGAGAGCTGATCATCGGTCTCACCGACAACCTCGTCACCCTGCCCCATATGCGCATTACCCACGCCCTGGCGCAGTTGAAGGAGCGCGGCCCGGACGTGCAGATCCAGATCCGCATGATCGCCCCCAATGAAGTGGAGCAAGGCGTACTCGATGGCCGTCTGCACGTTGGCGTGGTGCCCCAGGCCAGCGCGTTGTCAGGCCTGGAATACCAACCGCTGTACAGCGAGCGCTCGCTGCTCTATTGCGCGGTCGGCCACCCGCTGTTTTATGCCGACGACAAGCAACTGGACGACGCACGGCTCGACAGCCAGGACGCCATCGCCCCGACCTTCCGCTTGCCCGCCGAGATTCAGGCCCACTACCAGGCGCTCAATTGCACGGCCAGTGCCTCGGACCGCGAAGGCATGGCGTTCCTGATCCTCACCGGCCGTTATATCGGCTACCTGCCCGACCACTACGCCAGCCTGTGGGTACAACAAGGCCGACTCCGCGCGCTGAAATCGGCTACACGGTTTTACGATTTAAGCCTGGCATCGGTCACGCGCAAGGGCCGCCGCCCCCATTTGGTGCTGGAAAGCTTCCTGGAAAGCCTGGCAGCAACGCGCTAGTTCGGGCCCCGCAAAAAAAGCTGAGCAGGTGGACAGTTTTTTGCAAGGCACAAGAACCTTGAACCGTCCGCCCCGAGTTGACTCGCCATGCCACCAGAATCCTCCAGCCCCAACGACCTGATCTACGGCCTCGATGACCGTCCGAAACCACTGCCCGCCCTGCTGGCTGCCCTGCAACATGTGCTGGCCGCGTTTGTCGGCATCATCACCCCGCCACTGATCATCGGTTCCACCCTGGGCCTCACCGCGCACCTGCCCTACTTGATCAGCATGGCGCTGATGGTCTCCGGCGTCGGCACGTTCATCCAGGCGCGCAGGCCGTTCGGTATCGGCGCCGGGATGATTTGCCTGCAAGGCACCAGCTTTGCCTTCCTGGGTGCGGTGTTGTCCGCCGGTTTTCTGGTCAAGCAACGCGGCGGCAGCCCTGAGGACATCCTGGCGATGATCTTCGGCGTGTGCTTTTTCGGCGCCTTGGTGCAGATCGTGCTGAGCCGCTGTATCGGCCAACTGCGCCGGGTCATCACGCCCCTGGTGACCGGGATCGTGATTACGCTGATCGGCATCAGCCTGATAAAAGTCGGCATCACCGATCTCGGCGGCGGCTTCAACGCCCCCGACTTTGGCGCCCCCACCAACCTGGCCCTGGGCCTGTTCGTGGTATTGACGATCATCCTGCTCAACCGCTCGAACACGCCCTGGGTACGCCTCTCGGCCATCATCATCGGCCTGGCCCTCGGCAGCCTGGCCGCCTGGTTCAGCGGCAAGCTGGTGCCCCATGCCTTGCCCGACCTGCCTCTGATCAGCTTGCCTACGCCGTTTCGCTTTGGTTTCAACTTCGACTGGAGCGCCTTCCTGCCAATCGCGCTGATTTATCTGATCAGCAGTATCGAAACCGTTGGTGACCTTACGGCCAACTGCATGATCGCCCGCCAGCCCATCAGCGGTGTGTCTTATATAAGCCGACTCAAAGGCGGCGTGGCTGGGTGATGGGGTCAGTTGCATGATCGCCGCGACGTTCAGCGCCTTCCCCAATACCACCTTCGCGCAAAACAACGGGGTGATCCAACTCACCGGCGTGGCCAGCCGTTACGTCGGCCTGTACATCGGCGCCGTGTTGATTTGTCTCGGGTTGTTTCCCATGATCGGCGCGGTGTTGCAGCAAATCCCCAAACCGGTGCTGGGCGGCGCGACCCTGGTGATGTTCGGCAGCGTCGCTGCGGCAGGTGTGCGCATCCTGGCGCAGGCGCCGCTGGATCGACGCAGCATGCTGATCATCGCCACCTCCTTCGGTGTCGGCCTGGGCATCGCCGCCCAGCCCAACCTGCTGCACTTGATGCCAACCCTGGTGCAGAACCTGTTCGACTCCGCCATCACCAGCGGCGGCCTGACTGCCATTGTGCTGTGCCTGCTATTGCCCGAGGCCAAAACCACCGGTGCCGTTGCAAACCACACGCCCGAAAGTGACTCCCTGGAATCGCTTTGACGGTTTTATTGCATCAACACTTGTCTGAGGCTTGAGGGTGGGTTATCTGTGCACACGTCGCCTCTATCGATCAGCACGGAAACCTCCATGAGCCTCGAAGTTCCTGCCCACAGCAACCACGCCGGTAAACCCGCCAGCCGCATTCGGCAAAAGAACGAACAAGCGATTCTCCAGGCTGCTGAAGATGAGTTCGCGCGCCACGGCTACAAGGGCACCAGCATGAACACCATCGCTGCCAGTGCCGGGTTGCCCAAAGCCAACTTGCATTATTACTTCACCAACAAGCTTGGCCTGTACATTGCGGTGCTCAGCAATATTCTCGAATTGTGGGACAGCACGTTCAACGCGCTGACCGCCGAGGACGACCCGGCCGTAGCCCTTTCCCGTTACATCCGCACCAAGATGGAATTCTCACGACGCCAGCCACAGGCCTCGCGAATCTTTGCCATGGAGATCATCAGCGGCGGCGAATGCCTTACCGAATATTTCAGCCAGGACTACCGGGCCTGGTTCAGCGGCCGTGCGGCCGTGTTCCAGGCCTGGATCGATGCTGGCAAGATGGACCCCATCGACCCGGTACACCTGATCTTCCTGCTGTGGGGCAGCACCCAGCACTACGCCGACTTCGCCACGCAGATCTGCCGCGTCACGGGGCGCACCAAGCTGACCAAGCAGGATATGGAAGACGCCGGCACCAACCTGATCCACATCATTCTCAAAGGCTGTGGCATCAAGCCGGCCCAATAAACGAAGCGACTTATGCCATTCACGCTTACAGGCCTTTGCGAATTTCGTGAAGAAATCCGCAAAAGCCGCTTTATCACCCTGGCGGCGCCCATTACCAGCCCGCACGACGCCCAGGCGTTTTTCGAGCAGCACAGCGACCTCAACGCAACACACAACTGCTGGGCCTGGAAGCTGGCCGACCAATACCGCAGCAACGACGACGGCGAACCCGGTGGTACCGCCGGGCGGCCAATCCTCGCGGCCATCGAAGCCCAGGGTTTCGATCAGGTCGCGGTGCTGGTAATTCGCTGGTACGGCGGCATTCAACTGGGCACCGGCGGGCTGGCCCGGGCCTATGGCGGCGGCGCCAACAAGTGCCTGCAGAATGCCGAGCGCATCGAGCTGATCAGCCGCATACCCTTGCGCTGCGCCTGCGCATTCGCCGAGCTGAACCTGGTAAAACTGCGCGTTGCCGACCTCGGCGGGTTGGTGGTGGAAGAAACCTTCACCGCCAAAGGTGTCGAACTGCAACTGGCTTTGGGCGAAGAGCAGGTGGATACCCTGCAGGCCCAGCTGGCCGACCTGAGCCGTGGACGTATCCTGCTGCAACGCTGAAAACTGTTACTGTTATTTGCTGAACTCCCTGAACCGCGACTCTAAAAGGAAGCTTTTCATGCCTACGCCAAAAACCGCACTGATCATCGGCGCCTCGCGCGGGCTGGGCCTTGGCCTGGTCAAGCAACTGCTCCAGGACGGCTGGGACGTGACCGCCACCGTGCGCGACCCGAACAAGGCTGACGCCCTGAAAGCCGTGGGCCCGGTGCAGATCGAGAAACTCGACATGGACGATCAGCAAGCCGTGATCGCCCTGGCCCAGCGCCTGAAAGACCGCACCTTCGACCTGCTGTTCGTCAACGCCGGCGTCAAGGGCCCGGCGAACCAGGAACCTGGCCACGCGACCCTGGCGGAAGTCGGCCAACTGTTTTTCACTAACGCTGTGGCCCCGATCAACCTGGCCCAGCGTTTTGTCGGGCAGATCCGCAAGGACACCGGCGTGCTGGCCTTCATGAGTTCGGTGCTGGGCAGCGTCACCATTCCTGATGGTTCGGACATGGCGTTGTACAAAGCCAGCAAGGCGGCGCTCAACTCCATGACCAACAGCTTTGTCACCCAACTGGGCGAACACAAGCCGACGGTGTTATCGCTGCACCCAGGCTGGGTGAAAACCGACATGGGCGGCGAGAATGCGCACATCGACGTCGAAACCAGCGTGCGCGGCCTGGTGGACCAGGTAAATGCCTACACCGGCAAAGGCGGTCACCATTTCGTGGATTACAAAGGCGACACCATCGCCTGGTAGATACACCGATTAACCTGTGGGAGGGGCTTGCCCCCGATTACGGTATGTCAGCCAAACATAAGTTGGCTGGTCCGCCGCTATCGGGAGCAAGCCCCCTCCCACACTGACCGCGTCCGCTTGCCTGCATGTGGACCAACACGTAATCTAGCCACCTCGCCCTCCCCGGCGACCCTGGATCAGCAGACAGGGCAACACTGAGCTGGCAAACCTGAACCCATCATTCAGAGGAGCCGGCCAATGCCTGCGACCCGTATCTGGTTAAAAAACCCCCTCGCTATTTTCACTGCCAATGGCCTCGATGCCCGTGGCGGCCTGGTGCTGCAAGACGGTGTCATCACCGAAGTGCTGGCCCAGGGGCAAGAACCCGCGCAACCCTGTGCGCAGGTGTTCGATGCCCGCGAGCACGTGGTTCTGCCCGGACTGATCAACACCCACCATCACTTCTATCAAACCCTGACCCGCGCCTGGGCGCCGGTGGTCAACCAGCCGCTGTTTCCCTGGCTGAAAACCCTGTATCCGGTCTGGGCACGACTGACGCCGGAAAAACTCGCCCTGGCGTCGAAGGTGGCACTCGCCGAATTGCTGCTCTCCGGCTGCACCACAGCGGCAGACCACCACTACCTGTTCCCCGACGGTTTGGAAAACGCCATCGATGTGCAGGTCGACAGCGTGCGTGAACTGGGCATGCGCGCCATGCTCACCCGCGGTTCCATGAGCCTGGGCGAAGCCGAGGGTGGCCTGCCGCCGCAGCAGACCGTGCAACAAGGCCAAGTGATCCTCGACGACAGCCAGCGCCTGATCCGCCAATATCACGAGCGCGGCGACGGTGCGCAGATCCAGATTGCCCTCGCGCCCTGCTCGCCGTTTTCCGTCACCCCGGAGATCATGCGCGCCAGTGCCGAACTGGCCACCTCGCTCGACGTGCGCCTGCACACGCACCTGGCGGAAACCCTCGACGAGGAAGACTTCTGCCTGCAGCGCTTCGGCCTGCGCACCGTGGACTATCTCGACAGCGTAGGCTGGCTTGGCCCGCGCACTTGGCTGGCCCATGGCATTCATTTCAATCCGGATGAAATCGCCCGCCTGGGCGCTGCCGGCACGGGCATCTGCCACTGCCCAAGCTCGAATATGCGCCTGGCCTCCGGTATCTGCCCGACCCTCGACCTGCTCGCCGCCGGTGCCCCCATCGGCCTGGGCGTGGACGGCTCGGCTTCCAACGACGCCTCGAACATGATCCTCGAAACCCGCCAGGCCCTGTACATTCAGCGTCTGCGTTACGGGGCAGAAAAAATCACGCCCGAAGGTGTATTGGGCTGGGCGACCAAAGGCTCGGCGCAGCTACTGGGGCGTACGGATATTGGTGAACTGGCCGTAGGCAAACAGGCTGACTTGGCGCTGTTCAAACTCGATGAGCTGCGCTTCTCCGGCAGCCATGATCCGATTTCCGCACTGCTGCTGTGCGGCGCAGATCGGGCGGACCGGGTGATGATCGGCGGCAAGTGGCGGGTCATTGATGGGCAGGTGGAAGGCCTGGACCTGAAAGGCCTGATCGCCGATCACAGCCAGGCAGCCCGCCAGCTGATCGCCGGAAACTAAGCCAAACGAAGTTCAACATGTGGGAGGGGGCAAGCCCTAATGCCAGTCAGTTAAGAAGTAGAAAGGGTAAAAAGTAACCTGTGGCGAGGGAGCTTGCTCCCGCTGGACTGCGCAGCAGTCCCATTTTTGGGGCCGCTTCGCGGCCCAGCGGGAGCAAGCTCCCTCGCCACAGGTACAGTGTTCGTCCTTAACTGACTGGCATTAGGGCAAGCCCCCTCCCACATTTGGCTTTATGGTGTGCTTGAAATCGGGTTACAACCCCAACAGCGACAACATGATAAACGTCGCAAACAACACAAAATGCGTCATCCCTTCAATGGCATTGGTTTCACCATCATTGAGGTTGATCGCACTGACGATCAGCGTAATAAACACCATCACCGTCTGCACCGGCGTCATTGCCATCTGGAACGGCTGGCCGCTGTAGAGCGCCATCGCTTCCATGACCGGCACCGTCAGAATCACCGTCGACAACGAGGCACCCAGTGCGATGTTCACCACCGACTGCATGCGGTTGGCCAAGGCGGCGCGCAAGGCGGTGAGGATTTCCGGCGCGGCGGAAATAGCCGCCACTACAATCGCGGTGATCACCGGCGGCGCGCCCGTGCCTTCCAGGCCCAGGTCGAGGGTCTTGGACATCACCTCGGCCAACGCGCCAATCACAATCACGCCAAACACCAGGGTGCCGATCGAGAACGCGAGGTTCACGGGCGGCGCTTGCTCGTCTTCCGGCAATTTCTTGCGGCGTTTTTCCGGGTAGCTGTAGCTGAAGAAATAACTGTGTGGGCCGACCTGCATTCTCAGAAACAGGGTGTAGAGCACTACCATGGCGCCGATGGTGAAGGCCGAGTAAATTTTCCAGTCGGCCTCGGGGATAAATTCCGGCACCACCATCGACACGCCCATGGCGGTGAGAATCATCACGCTGTAGGTGCGCGCAGAATCATCGTTGTAGGACTGCTCGCCATGCTTGATACCGCCCATCAGCGCGGCCAGGCCGAGGATGCCGTTGATATCGAGCATCACCGCCGAATAGATGGTGTCGCGCACCAGTGTGGGTGAAGGCTCGTTGCTCATCATGATCGCCAGGATCACCACCTCCACCAGCACGGCCGCCAAGGTCAGGATCATGGTGCCGTAAGGGTCGCCGACCTTTTCCGCCAGTTGCTCGGCATGATGGGCTACACGCATCGACGCCATCACGATAAACGCGATCAAACCGAGGCCCGCGAGCAATGCCACAATCTGCCCGCTGTGGAGCATCCAGTGTTCCAGCGGGTAGGCGGCAATGGCGGCAATCAGCGCCAGCAGCATGAATTTTTCTTGCTTGAGGGAAGTGAGCATGGGAGGCCTTTATGTGCAGCAAATCAGTCATCGTTGGGGTACAGACTGCGCCCAGCCGCTAACGTTTCGTTACACCTTAGTTCACGCCGCTCTTGCGCGAAAAAATCAAATACTCTCCTGCTGGTCAGGTTTTGCCGATTATTTCGGCCATGGCCTGTAGAATGCCGCCATTGCACCTGATGAGATTTTTAGACATGTACGATTGGCTCAACGCCCTGCCCAAGGCTGAACTGCACCTGCACCTGGAGGGCTCGCTGGAGCCCGAGCTGCTGTTCGCCCTGGCCGAACGCAACAAGATTGCACTGCCGTGGAACGACGTCGAAACCCTGCGCAAGGCTTACGCGTTCAATAACCTGCAAGAGTTTCTCGACCTGTACTACAAGGGCGCCGATGTGCTGCGCACGTCCCAGGATTTCTACGACCTGACCTGGGCCTACCTGCTGCGCTGCAAAGCCCAGAACGTGATCCACACCGAACCCTTCTTCGACCCGCAAACCCACACCGACCGTGGCGTGCCGTTCGAAGTGGTGCTCAACGGCATCGCTGCCGCCCTCAAAGACGGCGAGCAGCAACTGGGCATCACCAGCGGCTTGATCTTAAGCTTCCTGCGCCACCTGAGCGAAGCCGAAGCCGAGAAAACCCTCGACCAGGCGCTGCCGTTCCGTGACGCGTTCGTCGCCGTGGGCCTGGACAGTTCAGAAATGGGGCATCCGCCGAGCAAGTTCCAGCGTGTGTTCGACCGCGCCCGTCACGAAGGCTTCCTCACCGTGGCCCACGCCGGCGAAGAAGGCCCGCCCGAGTACATCTGGGAAGCCATCGACCTGCTGAAAATCCAGCGCATCGACCATGGCGTGCGCGCCATCGAAGACGAGCGCCTGATGCAGCGCATCATCGACGAGCAGATCCCGCTGACCGTTTGCCCACTGTCCAACACCAAGCTGTGCGTATTCGACGACATGGCCCAGCACAACATCCTCGACATGCTCGAGCGTGGCGTGAAGGTCACCGTGAACTCGGACGATCCGGCCTACTTCGGCGGTTATGTCACCGAGAACTTCCACGCGCTGCACACCTCCCTGGGCATGACCCAGGACCAGGCCAAACGCCTGGCGCAGAACAGCCTGGATGCGCGACTGGTAAAGCCTTGACCGTTATTCACTGAATAGCGAAGGCTGAATGTGGGAAGGGGCAAACCCTAATGCCAGTCAGTTAAGGCTTTTTGTAGGAGCGAGCTTGCTCGCGAAGAACTCAGGCCCCCCGCGTTTATTCAGAATGAACGCGTTGCCTGGGCGTCTTTCGCGAGCAAGCTCGCTCCTACAGTGGACTACGTTCGCTTGACCGGCTGCACTAGGGCCTTCCCCCACATCTACCCCACCAGTCTCAAGCCTGAGTGAGTTCTTCCAACGTCTTGCCCTTGGTCTCCATCCCGAACACCCACACTACCAGCGCCGCCACCGCAAAACACAGCGCGCCCAAGGCAAACACCCCGCCCTGTCCGGTAACCGGAAACACCAACCCGGTCACCAGTGGCCCCAGCAACGACCCCACCCGCCCAATCGCCGAAGCAAAGCCGGACCCGGTTGCGCGCGCCGAGGTGGGATATAGCTCGGGCGTATAGGTGTACAACACCGCCCACATGCCAAATAGAAAGAACTGCATCAACAAGCCGGACGTAATCAGCAGCCCGACGTTGCCGCCAAACACCGCACTCTGCCCATACAAAAATGCCATCACCCCGCCACCCAGCAATGTCACCACGCACACCGGCTTACGCCCCCAACGCTCGACCAGCCACGCGGCCATGAGGAAACCCGGTATTCCGCCCAGGGAAATGATCACCGTGTAATACACCGATTGCGTCACGGCAAAGCCTGACTGCTGCAACAACGCACTCAACCACGAGGTGAGCCCGTAGAAGCCGAGCAGGGCAAAGAACCACACACTCCAGATCATCAAAGTGCGTTGACGGTACTGCGCCGACCACAGTTGCTGGAAGGCCGAGAAGAACGTGCCTGGGGTACTCGCCACTCGCGGCAAGGCCACCGGCTCAGGTAAGTCGGCGCGCCCGAGGGAGTCGCGCACCTTTTGCTCGATGCCAAGCAATACCTTGTCCGCCGCCTCATGGCGCCCGGCCTGTTCCAGCCAACGTGGCGATTCCGGAATAAAGAACCGGATGGCCAGCACAAATACCGCCGGCACCGCCAACACCAGAAAGATGTCGCTCCAGCCCACCACCGGCAGCAGGAAATACGACAGCACCCCGGCGGCGACAAACCCCAGCGGCCAGAAACCATCCATCAACGCGATATACCGCCCGCGTCGCTTCGCCGGAATCAGCTCCGACAACATCGACTGTGCAATGGGAAATTCCATGCCCATGCCAATGCCCAGCAAGATGCGAAACAGCGTCAGCGTCTCGACCGTCTGCGCCGTGGAGCACAGGTAGCTGGCGACGCCCCACAACACGATGCTCCACTGGAACACCGGCTTGCGCCCGAAACGGTCCGCGAGCATCCCCGAGAGCGACGCACCGATCACCATGCCGAAAAAGCTCGAACTGGCGAGTAACCCGGCTTGGGCCGTACTCAGGCCGAACTCGGCTTTGATCGAGCCCAATAGAAACGTCATCATCGCCAGGTCCATGGAGTCGAAGAAAAACGCCAGGGCAATGATGATGAAAATGATTCGGTGGTAACCACTGATGGGCAACCGTTCCAGCCGCTCCGCTGCGCTATAGCCTTGCATACCCATGCCGCCGCCCCTGTCTGAAAAGTCCCCCAAAGAGTGTGCGGCATCGTCTGCCCTGGCGTTTGCTGGATGCGACCTGACCGAAACCAGGAGCGACGCGCCTACGCTGTGGCCAGCCGGTTGATCTCCGCAAGCCCGGCGTCGCTGACCGCCAAGGCCCGGGATTCATCGATCGCACTGACCCAGTTCGACTGCAGGAACAGTTGCAACAACCCCGCGCCGAGCGCACCGCCCACATGCGGTTGCTGTTGGCTCCAGTCGAAACAGTCACACACCAACGGCGACGAGAATGCCTGGATAAAGATACCCAGGCTCGCCAAATGCTGGGTGCCCTTGACCGTGACTTCGGTACGTTGTTCGTAGCGCTGGATCCACCCTGCCTCCATCATCCGCTCGTACAGGCCAGCCGCCAGTTCACCGCCGAGGTGGTCCTGGCACACACGGGCGCGACGCAACAGCGACGGTACCCGCAACGCCGCTGGCTGAGTATCCGGCGTGCTGCGCCCGACACTGGCCATGGTGGTCGTCGCCAGGGCATCGATGGCGGCGCTGACGTCCGCAGCCGCCACACGAAACAGCCGCTTGCCCCGTCGCGCTTCGACCCGCAGCAGGCCGCTGCCGGTCAACCGCGCCAAATGGGCATTGGCCGACGCTGCAGACAACCCGGCGCACGTCGCCAACTCCTCTGAAGATTTTGCCGAACCGTCCATCAATGCCCACAGCATTGCGGTGCGCTTGGGCTCGGCAAGCAAGCTGGCGATATGACTGATGCATGGTGCCTGTTCCATCTCTCGACTCCCTGTTGACGCGTTTTTCTGCCGCAGTTGGCGCCAAAGTATAGGGGCCAAAACAGCCGGTTCCATGGCGTCTTACAGCCTGGACAGGGACAGCACTTGAGCGAAATTTCCTGCTTTTCTGCCGGCCATTACTTAGCCGCGAATCGCTCCGACCGTTGCGCCGTCAATGTCGCACAACGGGACACGAGCATCTCCCGCAGCAGGTTGACGGGTTTGCTCAACTGCGCACGATGCGCACACAGCAGGTTAAGCGGCGTGCGCTCACCGCGCAGCTCCGGCAGGATCAAGCGCAAACGCCCAGCCACGACGTCGGTACTCACATCCAGCCAGGATTTATAGGCAATGCCCACACCCGCCACCGCCCAGCGGCGCACCACGTCGGCGTCGTCACTGACCCGGTCCCCCGAGACGGTCAGGCTGACCTCGCGCTTGCCATCAAAAAAACGCCAGTGGTCATGCACGCGACCGGCGAGCATATAGAGCAAGCAATTATGCTGGGCCAGTTGTTCAAGGTGTCGCGGCTCGCCATGGCGGGCCAGATAGCTGGGTGCTGCGCACAGCACCCGTACATTCTCCGGGGCGATGGGCAGCGCCACCAGGCTTGAATCCTCGGGCTCGCCATAGCGCAAAGCGATGTCTACCGGTTGCCGGAACAGGTCGGCTATGCGATCACCCAGCAACAGGCGCACGCTCAGTTGCGGGTATTCACGCTGGAAATCATCCAGCCAGGGCAACAGCTGATTGCGTCCGAAATCCGAAGGCGCCGACAGTTGCAGCAGGCCGCTCACGTGGTCCTGCCCACTGGCCAACAAGCGCCGCCCTTCATCCAGTGAACTTAACGCGGCGCGGGCGTAGGTGAGAAAACCTTCGCCCTCGGCGGTCAAGCGCAGGCTGCGGGTGGAGCGGGCCAGCAAGCGCGCGCCCAGTTGCTGCTCTATACGCTTCAACGCGGCACTGGCCACTGCGGGGGACAGGTCCATCACCCGCGCGGCTGCGGACAAACTGCCCAGGTCCGCCGCCCGCACAAATAACTGCAAATCATCAAAGCGAAGCATGCATTCCCGCCAATTATCAATTTTTTATTGAAACAGAACGCTGTTTTATCGGCTTTTATCTGCATTGGAAATAGCCAATCATCTGCCCACGCCGTACCTTTTCGACCAGGAGTTGAGTATGTCCACTGCTTTTAACGTCATCGCCACGCTGATCGCCAAGCCTGGCCAACAAGCCACTCTGGAAACCCTGCTGCGCGGCCTGCTCGAACCGACCCGCCTGGAACCCGGCTGTGAGCAGTACGACCTGCATCAGGATCTGCAACATCCCGAGACGTTCTACATGCTCGAGCGCTGGAGCGATGAGGCGGCCCTGGCCGACCACGATCAGAGCGCGCATATCCAGAGCTTCCGGGCCCAGGCCGCCGAGGTGATTGAACACTTCGACCTCAAGCGCCTGAAGTTTCTCGCCTGACCACCAACCCTTTACCCGGAGAAATCATGAAAGCCATCGCCTACTACAGCTGCCTGCCCATCAGCGACACGAACGCCCTGCAAGACATCGAACTGCCCGAGCCCGTGGCCGGGCCGCGCGATTTGTTGGTGGAAGTCAAAGCCATCTCGGTCAACCCGGTGGACACCAAGGTGCGCCAGAACGTCGCCCCGGAACACGGCGCCGCCAAGGTGCTCGGCTGGGACGTAGCCGGTGTGGTCAAGGCGGTCGGCAGCGAAGTCACGCTGTTCAAGGCCGGTGACAAGGTGTTCTACGCCGGCTCCCTGGTGCGCCCGGGCGGTAACAGTCAATTGCACACTGTGGATGAACGCATCGTCGGCCATATGCCACAGACCCTGGGTTTTGCCGAAGCCGCCGCGCTGCCGTTGACCGCCATCACGGCCTGGGAGCTACTGTTCGAACGCCTGCAGGTCCCCGAGGGCAAGGCGGACCTGGGCCAGAGCCTGCTGATCGTCGGCGCAGCGGGCGGCGTGGGTTCGATCCTGACCCAGTTGGCCAGCCAGCTCACTGCACTGAAGGTGATCGGCACCGCCTCGCGCCCGGAGACTCAAGAATGGGCCAAGAACCTCGGCGCCGACCTGGTGATCGACCATAGCCAGCCGCTGAGCGAAGCGCTGAAACACGCCGGCCACCCGCACGTGACCCACGTCGCCAGCCTGACCCAGACCGACCATCACCTGGATCAACTGGTGGAAGCCCTGCAGCCCCAAGGCAAGCTGGCGCTGATCGACGACCCCAAGGCGCTGGACGTCAGCAAGCTCAAGCGCAAGAGCCTGTCGCTGCATTGGGAGTTCATGTACACCCGCTCGATGTTCGAGACACCGGACATGATCGAGCAGCATCACCTGCTCAACCGCGTGGCCGCGCTGATCGACGCCGGCACCCTGAAAACCACGGTAGGCGAGCACTTCGGCGTGATCAATGCGGCGAACCTGCGACGTGCGCACGCGCTGCTGGAAAGCGGCAAGGCCAAGGGCAAGATCGTTTTAGAAGGGTTCTAGAAAACGGCTGTCAGTGTCGTCTGTCACTGATGTAGGTAATGGGCGACACCATTAGTCCGAGAGTTGACGTTTGTCATATTTGTGCGCGCATACGGGTTTATATTGGCCGCCTTTGCCACGATTCTTTTACGTGAGGAAGTCAGCAATGAAGATCCTGATAAAAGCGTTAGCAAAATCGCAGTGGGAGGTCCGCCTGGACCAGAAGTCGATTATTTTCCACACCGAAGCCGAGGCCCGTGCTTTCGCCGACACCTTGCAAGCCCGCATCCAGGCTCCCCACCGTTTCCCACTCAGCCAGCAACGCGCCGCCGCTGGCTGATCGGTCCTTCAGATCAGACCTGCGCCTGCGCGGCCCTGGCCCGTTGCAGGCGCTGGGTCGACATCGCAATCGTCACCGCCAGTACACCGCACAGGCTGATGACCATCGCCATCGGCATCGCCGTGCCGTCATGCAACACGCCCACCAACGATGCCGCCCCCGCCGCCACGCCGAACTGAATGCAACCGAGCAACGCCGACGCGCTGCCCGCGCGAGCGCCTTGCCCGTTCATGGCGCACGCCGAGGTGTTGGGCAAAATGCAGCCCAGGCTGGCGATGCAGATGAACAGCGGTACCAGCAACGGCCAAAGGGCTTCGGTGCGCAGCGCTGCAATGCCCAGCAGGGCCAACGCCGCCGCTACGTAAACCCACACCGTACGCGAGAGCAAAAACGCCGGGCCGCGCTTGGCCAGTAGCCGCGCATTCAACTGCGCCACCAGGATAAACCCGGCGGCGTTGGAGCCAAACAGCCAGCCGTAATGCTCGGCGGGTACGCCATACAGCTTGATGAACACGAACGGCGAACCGGCAATGTAGGCAAACATCCCGGCAATCGAGATGCCGCCGGTCAAGGCGTAGCCGAGGTAAACCCGGTCCGACAACAGCGCGCCGTAGCGGCGCAGCGAGCCGGACAACGGCTGGCGCGGCTGATGCGCCGGAAACGTTTCCGGCAAGCCCACCGCCACCGCAACCGCCGCCATCACGCTGAACAGCGACAGCGCCAGGAAAATCGACTGCCAGCCCCACACGCCTACCATTATCCCGCCCGCCAGCGGTGCGAGAATCGGCGCCAGGCCAGTCACCAGCATCAGTTGCGAATACACCTTGGCCGAGCCCACGGCATCGCATTTGTCACTCACCACCGCCCGTGAGATCACCATGCCCGCACAACCGCCGAGGGCCTGCACGAAGCGCGCGCCGATCAGCCATTCCAGGGTGGGCGCGTACGCACAGGCGAAGGACGCAAGGGTAAACAGCGTGACGCCGCTGAGCAGCGGCACGCGCCGGCCAAAGCGGTCGGCCAAGGGGCCGTAGATCAATTGGCCGATGGCCAGCCCACCGAAATACACCGCCAGGGTCAACTGGATGTGTTTTTCATCGGTTGCAAAAGCGGCTGCTATCGCCGGGAAACCCGGCAGGTAAAAATCGATCGCCAACGGCGCGAAGGCGCTCAAGGCGCCCAGGATCAGAATTATGCGGAGGTTCATCAGACACCCAAGTGAGTCGGCAGCCCGACAGTCTAGCCGCGCTTGGGCGTCTTGAACATTAAGATAGCTCGCTAACTATCGAGAATCAGACGACTGTGTAGCCTTCTTCCTTGATCAGGCCCGCGATCGCTTCACGGTCCAGTTTGCTTTGGACACTGACTTGCTTGGCCGCAAGGTCCACCGTGACCTCGGCATCTGCATCCTGGCTGCGCACCGCCTGGGTCACCG
The DNA here is from genome assembly GCF_003852275.1 of Pseudomonas sp. R4-39-08. Taxonomy (NCBI): domain Bacteria; kingdom Pseudomonadati; phylum Pseudomonadota; class Gammaproteobacteria; order Pseudomonadales; family Pseudomonadaceae; genus Pseudomonas; species Pseudomonas sp. R4-39-08. The sequence goes on along the minus strand of NZ_CP027733.1, from coordinate 754,483 downwards.
CACGAACGCAATGGCCGCAGGTCATTCCTTGCACCTTGAATACTTGCATGACATGTCTCCTTTGATGAGGTTGAACGCAGTCTCGACCTTGCCACGATGGCAAGGTCAAGTTTCAGAAACGTCGGCCGGGCTGGTATTCGGTGGCGACGTCGGCCAAGCTTCACCTTCAATAGATGTGAACCACGGAGCATTCGCCATGCGCTGGTCGATTTTTGCCCTTGCCGGCCTGATGAGTTTTTCTGCCGTTGCGCCCGCCGCTGAAGACTATGCGGTGCTGATCATTTCCCGCGAGCGCCTGGAAGTGCCGACCAACTGTGAGATCGGCCTCTACATTCAGGACCAACTGGCCGGGCGCCTGTTCCAGGAACAAGCCACCTCCTTCAATTTGCCGCCGGGCGATGTGTCATTGCGCCTCAAGCTGCTGCCGGGCCAGACACCGGGCTGCTTGCCGGGCATGCTGGCACCGCCGGCACAGAACATCACACTCAAGGCCGGCGATGTACGCAAACTGCGTATCGCCCAAGGCCCGGACGGTATGTACCTCAAAGCCGCCACGCTGGAATACTGAAGCCGCCGATCGTCCCCACGCTCCGCGTGGGGACGCCTCATGGGGATGCATTCCCACGCAGAGCGTGGGAACGATCGCGCTTGACCTTCCCCACAGGTCAAGGTTGATCCTAGGAGCATCGTCTTCTGGAGGACTGCCCCATGAATGGACCCACCACGTTTGACCTGCCCATCAGCGGTATGACCTGCGCCAGTTGCGCCGGCCGTGTGGAGCGTGCGCTGGGCAAGGTGCCGGGGGTGCAACGCGTCAGCGTCAACCTGGCCAACGAACGTGCCCACGTTGAAGGACTCCACCAACTGGATCCCGGCGTATTGATCGCCGCTGTCGAAAAAGCCGGCTACACCGCCACCCTGCCCCAGAGCGAAACCGCCACCCAGGCCAATCAAGCCCAACGCCTGCACCACGAGCGCTGGGCGCTGATGCTCGCGATCGTGCTGGCGTTGCCCCTGATACTGCCGATGCTGGTGGAACCCTTCGGCGTGCACTGGATGCTCCCCGCCTGGGTCCAGTTCGCCCTGGCGACGCCGGTGCAATTGATCCTCGGTGCGCGGTTCTACAGTGCCGCGTGGAAAGCTGTGCGCGCCGGTGCGGGGAATATGGACCTGTTGGTGGCGATCGGCACCAGCGCCGGTTACGGCTTGAGCGTCTATCAATGGCTCACCCAACCCGCGCCGCACTTGTACTTCGAAGCCTCGGCCGTAGTGATCGCCCTGGTGCTGCTGGGCAAATACCTGGAGAGCCGCGCCAAGCGCCAAACCGCCAGCGCCATACGCGCCCTCGAAGCCTTGCGCCCTGAGCGGGCGGTCCGCGTGTTGGAGGGGCGCGAGGAAGAGGTCGCCATCAACACGCTTACGCTCGGTGACCTGGTGCTGGTCAAGCCAGGCGAACGTTTTCCGGTGGATGGCGAAGTGGTCGACGGCCAAAGCCATGCCGACGAAGCACTGATCAGCGGCGAAAGCCTGCCGGTGCCGAAGCGGCCCGGCGATACGGTTACTGGCGGCGCGATCAACGGTGAAGGCCGCCTGTTGGTGCGTACCCGGGCCCTGGGAGCGGAAAGCGTGCTGGCACGGATCATCCGCCTGGTCGAAGACGCCCAGGCCGCCAAGGCACCGATCCAGAAACTGGTGGATAAAGTCAGCCAGGTATTCGTCCCGACCGTGCTGGTACTGGCATTGCTCACCCTGGCGGGCTGGTGGCTGTACGGCGCCCCGCTGGAGAGCGCAATCATCAACGCGGTCGCGGTACTGGTGATCGCCTGCCCATGTGCCCTGGGCCTGGCGACGCCGACGGCGATCATGGCCGGCACCGGCGTCGCCGCGCGCCATGGCATTCTGATCAAGGATGCCGAAGTCCTGGAGCATGCCCGTGGGGTGAGCGCCGTGGTCTTCGATAAAACCGGCACCCTCACTTCGGGCACGCCGAAAATCACCCATTTGGCGGCGCTGGATGGCAACGAATCGTTACTGCTGCAACAGGCGGGGGCCTTGCAGCGCGGCAGCGAGCACCCGCTGGCCAAGGCCGTGCTGGACGCCTGTGACGAACGCGGGCTGAGCGTGGCCGATGTCAGCGCCAGCCAGTCCCTGACTGGGCGCGGCATCGCCGGTACCCTTGATGGCCGGCCATTGGCCCTGGGCAATCGGCGTCTGCTGGAAGAGGCCGGCCTCAGCGCGGGCCAGTTGAGTCAGCGCGCGACGGCATGGGAAGCCGAGGGGCGTACCTTGTCCTGGCTGATCGAGCAAGGCGCAAGCCCGCGCGTGCTGGGGCTGTTCGCATTCGGCGACACGCTCAAGCCCGGCGCGCAGCAGGCCGTGCAGCAACTCAAGGCGCAGCACATCAGCAGCCACCTGCTTACCGGCGACAATCGCGGCAGCGCGCGGGTGGTTGCAGAGGCGCTGGGCATCGACGATGTACACGCCGAAGTGCTGCCCGCCGACAAAGCCGCCACCGTGACCGCACTGAAAAAAACCGGCGTGGTGGCCATGGTCGGCGACGGCATCAACGACGCACCGGCCCTGGCCGCCGCCGATATCGGCATCGCCATGGGCGGCGGCACCGACGTAGCCATGCACGCCGCCGGCATCACCCTGATGCGCGGCGACCCGCGCCTGGTGCCGGCGGCCCTGGAGATCAGCCGCAAGACCTATGCGAAAATCCGCCAGAACCTGTTCTGGGCCTTTGTGTATAACGTGATCGGCATTCCCCTGGCCGCCTTCGGCCTGCTCAACCCGGTGCTGGCAGGCGCGGCGATGGCCTTGTCCAGCGTCAGTGTGGTGAGCAATGCGTTGCTGTTGAAAACCTGGAAACCCAAGGACTTGGAGGATCAACGCCCATGAATATCGGCCAAGCCGCTCGCCAGAGCGGGCTGAGCGCGAAGATGATTCGCTACTACGAATCCATCGGTCTGCTCAAGGCAGCCCACCGTACCGACAGCGGTTATCGCATCTATGGCGCCGACGACCTGCACACCCTGGCGTTCATCAAGCGCTCGCGCGACCTGGGGTTTTCACTGGAAGAGGTCGGCAAACTGCTGACCTTGTGGCAGGACCGCCAACGGGCCAGCGCCGACGTGAAAGCCTTGGCGCGCCAGCATATCGATGAGCTGAATCAAAAAATCCGCGAGTTGGCGCAACTGCGCGACACGTTGCAAGACCTGGTGGAGCACTGCCAGGGCGACCACCGACCGGATTGCCCGATCCTCAAGGAATTGGCCTCCGGCAGTTGCTGCACCTGATGCTCCAACTGACTCAACACACAACCAAATGTGGGAGGGGGCTTGCTCCCGATGGCGGTGTATCAGTCACTGTAAATATTGACTGAAACACCGCTATCGGGAGCAAGCCCCCTCCCACACTTCGATCTCCATGTGCCGGGAAATCACTGCATCCAAGGCGGCGGCGGTTCTTCGGCAGTCTTGGTGGGTGGGGCATCATCTGCCGCGCGATTCGCTTGCTTGCGCTCTTCATCCAGCCGCGCCGCTTCGATCTCGCGGATCACACCGCCCACATCCGCCAGTTCTTCCGGCTCGTCGAACTCACCGGTCAAGATGCTGGCCGGGTGCAGGATACCGGCTTCATACAGCGCCCACATTTCCTTGGCGTACTTGGTCTTCTTCAGCTCCGGGGCAAAGCGCCCGAAGTAGGAAGCCATGTTGCCCACATCCCGCTCCAGCATGCTGAATGCGTGGTTGTTGCCCGCTGCATCCACTGCCTGGGGCAGGTCGATGATCACCGGGCCCGTTGGCGTGAGCAGTACGTTGAACTCGGACAGGTCACCGTGCACCAGCCCGGTACACAGCATCAGCACGATCTGGGAAATCAGGAAGGCGTGGTATTCACGCGCCTGGTCCGGCTCCAAGGTCACGTCGTTCAGGCGTGGCGCCGCATCGCCATACTCGTCGGCGACCAGTTCCATCAACAGCACGCCTTCAAGAAAGTCGTACGGCTTGGGCACGCGAACGCCCGCACCGGCCAGGCGGAACAACGCCGCTACTTCGGCGTTCTGCCAGGCATCTTCGGTTTCTTTCTTGCCGAACTTGGAGCCCTTGGCCATGGCCCGGGCCTGGCGGCTGTTACGGACCTTACGGCCTTCCTGGTATTCGGACGCCTGACGAAAGCTTCGTTTATTCGCCTCCTTGTAAACCTTGGCGCAACGCAATTCGTTGCCGCAGCGCACCACATAAACAGCTGCTTCTTTACCACTCATCAGTGGGCGCAGCACTTCGTCGACCAGACCGTCTTCGATCAGGGGTTCAATGCGTTTAGGAGTCTTCATCAGCTTTTATTGTGGGTCCTGTATTACCAAACACGCGTGTGGCACTCGTTATACGGCAATCGGCGCGCCGGTGGGAGAGGCTACCGACCTCTGGCCCACGAAGAATGCATTCAATATGCCAATTTTGCCCGGTAATCAACGTTCGATAATCGCCGTCACACCCTGCCCCCCCGCCGCACAGATCGAAATCAGCCCACGTCCTTTCCCGGCTGCATCCAGCAACTTGGCCAGGTTGGCGACGATGCGCCCACCGGTCGCGGCAAACGGGTGCCCGGCGGCCAGGGAGCTGCCCTTGACGTTCAGACGGCTGCGGTCGATGGCGCCCAGCGGCGCATCCAGGCTCAGGCGCGTGCGGCAATAGTCGGCATCTTCCCAGGCCTTGAGCGTGCACAACACCTGGGCGGCGAATGCTTCGTGGATCTCGTAGTAATCGAAGTCCTGCAGCGTCAGTCCGTTCCTGGCCAACAAACGCGGTACGGCGTACACCGGCGCCATCAGCAGGCCTTCGGCACCGTGGACGAAATCCACCGCCGCCGCTTCGCCATCGCGCAGGTACGCAAGGATCGGCAAGCCGCGCTCGTTGGCCCAGGCTTCACTGCCCAGCAGCACCAGCGAGGCGCCGTCAGTCAGCGGCGTCGAGTTGCCGGCGGTGAGCGTGCCCTTTTCACCGCGCTCGAAAGCAGGTTTGAGCGCGGCGAGTTTTTCCAGGGTCAGGTCAGGGCGCAGGTTGTTGTCGCGGGTCAGCCCCAGAAACGGCGTCAGCAAATCGTTGTGCCAGCCCTCGGCGTAGGCGGCGGCCATTTTCTGATGGCTCTCCAGGGCAAGTTGGTCCTGCTCGGCGCGAGGAATCTGCCAGGTCTGCGCCATCAGCTCGCAGTGCTGGCCCATGGACAAGCCGGTGCGCGGCTCACCGTTGCGCGGCAGTTCCGGCTTGAGGTGCTGCGGACGAAGTTGTAACAAGACTTTAAGTTTATCCACCATGGACTTGCTGCGGTTGGCCTGCAGCAAAATCTTGCGCAGGCCTTCATTGACGCCGATCGGCGCATCGGAGGTGGTGTCCACCCCGCCGGCAATACCGCATTCGATCTGGCCCAGGGCAATCTTGTTGGCCACCAGCAACGCCGCCTCAAGCCCGGTGCCGCAGGCCTGCTGCACGTCGTAGGCCGGGGTTTGCGGTGACAGGCGCGAGCCGAGCACGCATTCGCGGGTGAGGTTGAAATCGCGGGAGTGCTTGAGCACCGCGCCGGCGGCCACCTCGCCGAGGCGCAGGCCGTGCAGGTTGAAACGTTCGATCAGGCCTTCCAGGGCAGCAGTGAGCATCGCCTGGTTACTTGCCGTGGCGTAGGGGCCGTTGGAGCGGGCGAAAGGAATGCGATTACCGCCAATGATCGCCACACGGCGCAATTGAGTCATGGAAAGCTCCCCCTGTCTGTTATGGGCGTGATCAGTGAGCCTAGTCGAACGACTGCTACCCTGGGATGGTCAACCTTTTGAACCCCAGTCTTCGGAGAGCGTTCCATGTCAGACCGTTATATCGACTTCGCCAACTCCAGCCTCGGCCATCGCCTGGTCGCCGCCCTTGGCCTGCCGTCGCCGGTACGCCTGGAACGCTGGCAAGCCGGGCGCCTGCGCCCGGTGGAAGGTGCACTGCTGCTGGGCGGTGGCACGCTGGCAACTAAAGTGTTGCCGTTTGCCAACAAACTCACCGATGCCGTCTACAGCTACGGTGCCGAAGCGCTGGACGCGCCGGCGTGGATTCCAGGCCACGGTCCCAAGCTCAAGGCCGTGGTCTTCGACGCCAGCGCCTTGCAGCACACCGATCAACTCAAGCAGCTACGTGAATTTTTTCAGCCCTTGCTGAAAAACCTCGCTCACAGCGCCCACCTGGTGATCCTTGGCCGCACGCCGGAAAGCCTCAGTGACCCGTTCGCCGCCAGCGCCCAGCGCGCCCTGGAAGGGTTCAGCCGCTCGCTGGCCAAGGAACTGCGCAGCGGCGGCGTGCTGCAGTTGCTGCAGGTGGACCAAGGTGCCGAAGACCAGCTGGAAGGCGCACTACGGTTTTTCCTGTCGCCCAAAAGCGCCTATATCTCCGGGCAGGTGATTCGCCTGCAGGCCTGCGCCACGCCGGTCGAAGACTGGACACGCCCGTTGGCCGGGCGCAAAGCCCTGGTGACCGGCGCTGCGCGTGGTATTGGCGCCTCCATCGCCGAGACCCTGGCCCGCGATGGCGCCGAGGTGATCCTGCTGGATGTGCCCCAAGCAAAGGCCGACCTCGACGCCCTGGCCGCCCGCTTGAATGCGCGCACCCTCACGCTGGATATCTGCGCCGAAGATGCCGCCGGCCAGTTGATCGAACACTTGCCGGACGGCCTCGATATCCTGGTGCACAACGCCGGTATCACCCGCGACAAGACTCTGGCCAACATGACCCCGGAATACTGGGACGCGGTGCTGGCGGTCAATCTCAATGCGCCGCAGGTGCTGACCAAGGCGCTGCTCGACAGCGGCACCCTGCGCGACAATGCCCGCGTGGTGCTGCTGGCTTCCATCAGCGGCATTGCCGGCAATCGCGGGCAAACCAACTATGCGGCGAGCAAGGCCGGGCTGATCGGTTTGGCCCAGGCATGGGCACCGCTGCTGCAAACGCGCGGGATCAGCATCAATGCCGTCGCCCCCGGCTTTATCGAAACCCAGATGACCGCACATATTCCGTTCGCCCTGCGCGAGGCCGGGCGCCGCATGAGTTCCCTGGGCCAGGGCGGTGTGCCGCAGGACGTGGCCGAAGCCGTGGCCTGGCTGAGCCAGCCGGGTTCGGGCGCCGTCAGCGGCCAGGCGCTGCGGGTGTGTGGGCAAAGTCTTCTGGGAGCGTGAATATGCAATGGCAGACACTGGACAGCACGCCGTATCTACCGCCGCTGTACTGGCGTGCGGCGCTCAAGCGCAAGATCACCGGCAGCGCCCTGCCCGAGCACGGCCTGCGCTGCCAGGTTCGCGTCGACCCCAGGGCTGTGGCGGCGTACCGCAAGGTCTGCGGTTTCGCCGACAGCCCGATGCTGCCGGCGACCTATCCGCATATCCTCGCATTCGGCCTGCAGATGCAACTGCTGACCGACAAAGCGTTCCCGTTTCCGTTGCTGGGGTTGATCCACCTGAACAACCGCATTCGCCTGCATCGCCCCTTGGGTAGTGTGAGTGAGCTGAGCGTCGGGGTGTACACCGGCAACCTCAAGCCCCATGCCAAAGGTGCGACGTTCGATGTGGTGACCGTGGTCGAGGATGCCCTTGGGCTGCTCTGGGAAGCTGAAAGCACGATGTTGTGCCGGAGCGTAAAGCTTGAGGGCGAGGCCGAGGAACGCACGCTGGTAATTGACGCGGCCCTCACCGAGCTCACGCGTTGGAAAGCGCCTGCCGATATCGGTCGCCGCTATGCTCGCGCATCCGGCGATTACAATCCGATTCATCTCAGCGCAGTGACGGCCAAGCTATTCGGCTTTCCCCAGGCCATTGCCCACGGGTTGTGGAACAAGGCCCGCACATTGGCGGCCATGGGCGCGCAACTGCCGGTGGCCAATGTCGAAATAGCCGTTGAATTCAAGAAACCCGTACGCCTGCCCAGTGAAGTGATTCTGATGACCCGCGGCGCCGGTTCAACTGGCGAGTTCGTGTTGAACGGCGCGGGTGATATCCAGCATATGCTTGGGAAGTGGCGGCCGATTGCGTGAAACACAGCACTGTCCGTCAGCGCGGCGGGTAGTTAGCGAGGATTTTGCTCACGGTGTTACGAATGGCCGCGCTGCGGTCCTGGGGGTTCGGCGAGCTGGCCATGATCTGCTCGTCGCTGCCACGCCACACCAGCTTGCCGTCCTTGCCGTCGAGCAGGTCGATCTGCAGGGTCGCCACCTTGTAAGTGATGTTGCGCGTTTCGTTGTACATCGGCGCGCCCCAGTAGCCGTTCCATGGCCCACCCCAGGCACCGCCGTAGTTGGTGGAGACCTGCTGCTGGCGGTCTTCGACGATCAAGTAGGCCTGCACATTCAGGTCAGCCCGGGTGCCGGGCGCTGCGGGACGCAAGCCGCGCTGGTCAAGCTGCTCGCCCACGGCCTGGCGGATGCGCTGCTCGGTGAGGTCGCTCTTGATGCGCGGGTCATCCGGGCGGTATTGCAGCGCCGGTTCCTTCCAGGCCCAGTGACGGTAGGCGGCAAAGTCGCGGCTGGCGTCAAAGTCGTGGTTGACCTGGTTACTCTGGCAACCGCCCAGCAGCAGCAGCACAACGGCAAGCGTAGCGATACGACGAAACATGATGGCTCTCCAACGTTCGGTCCAGGCGTTAAATCAGAATAGCGGTTAACGCGGAGGATACGCCGTCAGTGCCTTCTGCACCGCCTGGCGCAGCGCATCCGCACGCTCGCTCAGGCTGCCCTGGCTGCCCGTTTCCGCACTGGCGCTCCACACCGGCTGGCCGCTGCGGGCATCGAACAGGTTGACCCGCACCACCACGACCTGCACTTCATAGGTACGCACCATCGGCACCGAGTTGTACATGCCGTAACCATTGCCATAGCGGTTGTAGCCGCCATAGCCGTAGCCATAGTCATCCTGGACTTGCCGCAGGCGTTTCTCCAGGCGCACATCGGCGCTGACCAACAGGTCGGGCGCGCGATTGTCGTGCAACGGGCGCAGGCCGCGCTGGTCCAGTGCGCCGCTGACCGCTTCGGCCACCTGGGCTGAATCCGCCCACGCGGTGCCGGCCGGCAACTGGCCGTTACGCCAGGCCCAATTGCGGTAGGCACCATAGTCGCGCACCGGCGCCGGGTAGGCACTGGCATCGAAGGTCGTGGCCGCTTGCGCCGGGGCCGGCGGGATCGGCGCCGAAGCGGCCACATAAGGGTTAGGGCTGGAACAGGCGCCTAACCCGAGAGACAACAGGAGCAAACCGAGACGACGCATTTGGACCTCCGCAGACTGGGCCGCTTAAACCGGACGGCACACCCAGTGCAAATAACGCCCAAGTCCGGCAAAGCTTGGGTGACGACGGTGAGCGAGCTCCATCTCCAGCAAATCCTGCAGATCGGCACGCGCCTGGAATTCCACCGGCATATAGTCGTGGAACACGCGCACGCCACTTTGGCTTTCGACCTGCCAGAGCCCTTCGAGTTGCGCCGCCAATTCCCGCGGGTCCAGCGGCTGCTGCGGTGTGAGGCTCTGCTTTTCGCCGGCCATATCGTTCTTGCGCATCTTGCGAAAGTGGCCCTTGAGCAGGTTGCGGTAGATCAGCGCGTCGCGGTTGTAAAACGCCAGGGACAGCCAGCCGCCGGGCAGCGTCAACTGGTGCAGCACCGGCAGGATCGCATGGGGTTCGGCCAGCCATTCGAGCACCGCATGGCACAGCACCAGGTCGTAGGGCTCGGTGAGTTGGCCGAGCAAGTCTTGCCAGGGCGCGTGGATGAACGTGGCGTTCTGCCCGGCCTCGGCGAAGCGCTGGCGTGCGCCTTCGAGCATAGGCTCGGCGGGCTCGGCCAGGGTCACCTGATGGCCGCGTTCGGCCAACCACAGCGACATATGCCCCAACCCCGCGCCGATATCCAGTACGCGCAACGGGCGGTCCGGCAAGGCTTCGGTAAGATCGGCCTGCAACACCGCCAGGCGAATCGCGCCCTTGGCGCCGCCATAGATCTTCTCGGCAAAACGCGTGGCCAACTGGTCGAAATGCCGATCACTCATGGGCAAACCGCCGCTCGCTGTCGGCCAGTTTGGCGCGCACCACCTCGTTCATGTCCAGGCCCAGCTCACTGCACAGCAACAGCAAGTACAGCACGATGTCGCCGACTTCCTGACCGGCGTGAGCCAGCTTATCGGCGGGCAATTGGCGCGACTGGTCTTCGCTCAGCCATTGGAAGATCTCCACCAGTTCGGCCATTTCCACACTGGCGGCCATGGCCAGGTTTTTCGGGTTGTGGAACTGCTTCCAATCGTTGGTATCGCGGATGCGGTGCAGGCGTTCGGTGAGGTGTTCGAGGTTCATTGGGGGCTCCTGAATGGGTATAGCTTCAGGGGGATGGAGATTGAAGGCAAGTGAATAGCGGTGGTGGGCTTGAGGACGCTATCGGGGGCAAGCCCCCTCCCACATTTGTTTTGTGAACACGGTCCAGTGTGGGAGGGGGCTTGCCCCCGATGAGGCCCTAATCAACCACACTGAACTCAAGCCTGGCAGTTTGCCCCGCCTCATCCAGAACACTCAGTTGATAACGGCCCAATCGCTCGAAACTGGCATTGATGAAATCCTGGTTGGCACTGTCACCCAAAGGCGCCCCGTTAAGAAACCACCACCGCCGCCCGCTCCCGCCCAGGGCGGAGATTTTCAGGCGTAGCGCCTGTTGACTGGCAGCGGGCAGACGCAGTTGATCGCCCTCGCGCACGCCCACAATGGACAACGGCGAAGCGGCGGCCAGTGCCGGCGGCGGGCACTGCGGATCGGCTGCCGGGATGCGCGCTTCGCGGCGCTCCGCCCTGGGCAACCAAGGCTCCAGCGGCGCCGGCCACAGGGCGATATTTTTCGCTTCGGCGCCGGGGCAATGGGCATCCACGCGTAACCCCTTGGCGTTGACCCAAAGGTTTTCCATCAACCCCACGCTCAGGGGTTGGTCCAGCGCCTGCAAGGTCGGCGGCGTGGTGTTGTCCAGGGTCCAGGCAAAGCGCTGGCGACGGCAATTGGGATCGCTGCGACTCATCGGCTGGCCCAGCGGCCAACAGATGGCCGCCACGCCGACATTGGCCGGCACCGGCTTGACGGGTGCGCTGATGCCGCGCTGGCTGTCGCGGTTGGCCAGCACGTCATGCACCTGCAACATCAATGGCGCCGCCGACGCCAGGCCAAACTGCCCTGGCACAGGCGTGCCGTCTGGTCGACCGATCCAGACGCCGATCAGGTAACGCGGGCCGACACCAATCGCCCAGGCATCGCGAAAGCCATAGCTGGTGCCGGTTTTCCAGGCCAGCGTCGGGCGTTGCACCAGTTCGGCCCGTGGGTCGCGGTCGGGGCGCGCCTGGCCGCTGAGGATACGCCGCACGATCCAGGCCGCTCCCGGCGACAATAATGGCCGCTCCCTCAGCGCGTCATCCGGCTGCAAGCGCAGGGTGGCGCTCTTGCCGTCGCGGGCGAACGCACTGTAGCCGCTGACCAAGTCTTCCAGGCGGCTGCCCGCGCCGCCCAGGATCAACGCCAGGTTCGGTTCGGCCAATGCCGGCAACGCCAACGGCATGCCGCCGATGCGCATCTGCGCGGCAAAGCGTTTCGGCCCGTAGGCTTCCAGCAATTGCACCGCCGGCAGGTTCAGCGAACTGGACAGCGCCGTACTCGCCGGCACCGCCCCGGTAAAGCCCATGGAGAAATTGCCCGGCCGGTAATCGCCGTAACGTCGCGGCACGTCCTGCAGCAGGGACTCGGAATGAATCAAGCCATCGTCCAGGGCCATGCCATAGAGGAAGGGCTTCAAGGTGGAACCGGGCGAGCGCAGCGCGCTGATCATGTCCACATGCCCATAGCGCTTGGCGTCATTGATATCCACCGAGCCGAGGTAGGCACGCACGGCCATGGTCTCCTCCTCGACCACCAGGATCGCGGCGGAGGTGTGTTCGGGCAAACGCGCGCGCCAGCCCAACAGCAGGTCTTCCAGACGGCGCTGCAACGTGGCATCCACCGTGGTGCGGATCAGCGGCGGGCTGTCGGGACGGTTCAGGCGCCGCGCGAGCAACGGCGCCAGGCTCGGTTCCAGGCGCGGCGCGAGCAGCAGCGGTTCTTCCAGCGCCTCATCCACCGCCGATTGCGGCCATACCTGGAACTCGGCGAGCCGGCGCAGCACTTTATCGCGGGCCTGCTGGGCGCGCTGCGGGTGACGGTCCGGGCGCAAGCGGCTCGGTGCCTGGGGCAATACCGCGAGCAGGGCCGCTTCGGCGTGGGTCAATTGCGCCGGGGATTTACCCAGATAAGCCCAGCTGGCCGCCGCCACGCCCTGCAACGTGCCGCCGAACGGCGCGCGGTTCAAGTACAGGTTGAGGATCTGCTCCTTGGACAGGTGCCACTCCAACTGCGCGGTACGCCACAGCTGACGCAACTTGCCGAGGAAGGTGCGCGAATGCGGATCGAGCAAACGCGCCACTTGCATCGATAACGTACTGCCGCCCGACACCACCCGTGCGCCGGTCAGGTTCTGCCACGTCGCCCGCGCCAATGCCAACGGATTTACTCCGGGGTGCCGATAGAACCACCGATCTTCGTAGGTCAGCAACGCGTCCAGGTAATACGGTGAGACTTCGCTGGTTTGCACTGGATAGCGCCACACGCCATTAGCATCGGCAAAGCGCCACAACGGCGTGCCATCCTCGGCCAACACCACCCGCGCCAGGTCGTCCTGGGGCAACGGCAAGGGCCAGATACGGTCGGCCAGCCATAGCAGGGCAATCGCCAACAACAGGCTCACCAGTGTCCAGCGGGCAACAAAACGCAAATTCAAGCGGGCAAACCTCTATGCTTGTAGGGAACTCGCCTGTCGCTACAACGACCAAAGGCACAGTTACGCCCACCTTCTTATCAGGACACGCACATGCAGGTAGAAAGCTTTTTCGAGTGGTTGGGCCAGGCGCTCGGCTCCGTCATCCGCTTTATCGTCGACGGTCTGAGCGGCTTGTTCGGAGCCCTGACCCACGCCGGCGGCAACTTTATCGATGGCTTGTCACGCACCCTGGGCATGGACACCTCGATCATCAGCATCCTTACCCTGATCGTCGGGCTGTTGCTGCTGTACTCGGCCGTGCGGGCGTTCATGCGTGCGTCGATCATCATGGGGATTATCTGGTTGATCCTGGGGTTGTGGCTGCTCAGTTGGGTTGTGCACTAAGCCCGAGAATGTCCCCGATCCCATGTGGGAGGGGGCTTGCTCCCGATAGCGGTGGGTCAGTTGCCGGATACATTGACTGAAACACCGCTATCGGGAGCAAGCCCCCTCCCACAATAGTCCCCATTTCAACTTCAGCGATCAGCGTCCCTTGATCACCATATCTGCCGGGGTTTCGCCCACCGCCTGCCAGTTCGGCCGGTACATCGACTCCACCTGCGGCGGCGGCACGCGGTAGGTGCCCGGCGTTACAGCCCGCGCCAGATAGAGCAAGTGCGTCGTCCCATAGCCATCCAGGTTCATCGCCGCCACATAACGGTCATCACGAAACTCCTGATGCTTGAGCGAGGCGTTCTGCATCGATTCGCGCCACTCCTTCACCTGACTGCTGGCGTTCTCCAGGCTGGCCGCGCTCTGCGCCAGGTTCTGGTTTTCCAGTTCCAGGCCGGCGGGCAGCAGGTCGACCACCAGGGCGTCCGGCACCCGTTGTTTGGCGCTGACCGCCAAGTGCACCAACACCAAATCACCGCTGTTGAGGCTGTGCAGGTTCAGCGGCTGGCCGTTCATGCCCAGGTATTCGCGACGGATGCTCAGATTCTCGCCGCCCGCTGCCGGTGGCACTTGTGGATAACCGGAAAGGGTCAGTTGCTGATACACCGGCGTTTCGCCCTGGTTACTCAGGGTCAAGTCGCTGGACAGCAGCTTGTCATCCAGTTGCAGCGTCGATTGCTGATTGTTCAGTTCGCGCACCGCGCCACTGCCGGTCAGCGACACCTGCCAGCTCGCCTCTGGCTGGGCGAGCCCAAGGCGCCCAGCGAGGAACAGTGAGTTACGCTCCTGGGTCGACAGATACGGGCTGGCCGCCAACTGGTCCGCCAGGGTAAACAAACGTTCCTCGCGCTTGCCCTTGGCCAGGTCATTTTCTTCCAGCAAGGCCAGGATCATCGCCTGGTCGCGCAATGGGCTGCCGTAGTCGGCCAACCATTCCTTGGCGCTGCGCTGCGCCGCCAGGCCCGCGAGCAACGCCTGGTCCGCACGCGGCTGGTCGCCCATTTTCTGCAGGGCGATGGCCAGCTGCACCAGCGGCAAGCCGGAACGCGCATCACTGCGGCGTTCGAAGATGCTGCGCAAGGCCCCCAGCGGCGCCTGCTGACTGCGCGCCAGGACCATGCCGGCGTAGGCCTGCACGGCGAAACGGGTGTGGTCGGCGTTGTCGCTGTAGTCGACTTCGATCAGGTTGCGCTCCTGCACGTAGCGCAGCAGACGCTCACTGGCTTTCTTCAGCGCCTCGGCCGGTACGGCAAAACCCTGGTCGCGGGCGCGCAGCAGGAAGTCGGTGACGTAGGCGGTCAGCCAATATTCTTCCTCGCCGTCCGCGCCCCACAAACCGAAGCTGCCGTTGTAGCGCTGCATGCCCAACAGGCGTTCGATGCCCAGCTCGATCTTGCGTTTACGCTCGGCATCCGGCTCGCCCTTGATACTCAGGCGTTTGAGCAGCGCGTCGTCGGCATAGAGCGAGGGGTACAGACCGCTGGCGGTTTGTTCCAGGCAGCCGTAGGGGTAAGCCTTGAGCGCACTGATCTGCGCGCCGAGGTTCAACGGCGGCCGGCTGGACAGGCTCAACAACGCCTCGCGTCCAGAGCTGTCGAACTGCTCCAGGGTGCCTGCCGGCAAGCTCCACGGCTGGTCCTTGAGCACTGCGCGGTAATGCTTGAGCAACGCCGGGTAAGCAGGGCGCACGCCCAGGGTCCATTCACGGCTGAACGGCGGCAGGGTTTCACCGGGCAGGTCCAGGCCATTGACCGTGACCTTAACTTTGCCTTGCCCCAGACCGCCCCAGGCTTTTACCGGGATACGCAGGGTGGTGCGCTGGCCTTGCTTGAGTTCGACGGTTTGCGCGCCAGTGTTGACCAACTCCAACTGCCCTTCGGCACTCAGTTGCACGTCAAGCTTCTGCGCCTTGCCCGAGAGGTTGGACAGGTCCAGCGCCAGGGTGGTCTGGTCACCCCCGGCCAGGAAGCGCGGCGCCGACAGCTCGGCGATCAGCGGCGCGGCGATGACCGTCTTGGCTTCGGCCATGCCATAGCGATCATCGCTCCAGGCCTGGGCCATCAGGCGCAGTTCACCGTTGAAATCCGGAATATTGACGCTGACTTCACCCTCGCCCTTTTCGTTGAGGGTGACCGGCGCGCTTTGCAGGGCGACGATGGTCACGCTGGTGTCCGGGCGCTTGCCACCCTTGGCCAGTGCCGCATCGCCACCGAACGCCAGGCTGGCCAGGCGGCCCTGCCCGGCTTCGATCAACTGGCCGTAGATGTCGAACTGGTCCACGCCGTAGGCCTTGCGGCCGAACAGGCTGGCGTACGGATCGGGTGTGGGGTATTCGGTGATATTGAGAATGCCCACGTCCACCGCGGCCACCAGCACATGCACCTGCTTGGGCACACTGCCGTCGGCATTCCTGGCGGCGATCTTCACCGTCAGCGGCTGTTTGGGGCGCATTTTTTCCGGCGCGGTCAGCGTGAGGCCCAGCTTGCGCTGGGTACGATCCAACGGCAGGTGCAGCAGGCCCACCGCGCGTTTGGGGGTGATATTGGCTTTGCGCTCGCCAGGGCGGATCACCAGTGCGCTCACGTACAGATCATGCCGCGACCATTTCGGGTCGAGCTTCACGGCGAAGCTCTTGCCTTCGGCCGGCACGTCGATTTCCTGCCACCACAGCGGCCCCTCGGCAGACTCCACCAACAGGTAGCCTTTGCCGGCAGCCGGCGGGGTGACGGTGACATTGGCGGTGTCGCCATCGCCATAGGCGGGTTTATCCAGCGCCAGTTTGACCTGGTCGGGGCGCACGGCGCCGCCTTCGGTGTTGTCCTGGGCCTGATAGCCGGCCCAGAAGCGCAGGCTGCTGATCAAGCCGGTCTGCGGGTCTTCGACCTCGACGCGGTAAGGGCCCCACTCCACCTGGAAGCTGACCTTCGCGGTATCTCCAGCCTTGATGTCGAGGGTCTGTTCGTCGAGGTTGAGGAATTTCTCGTTGTAGTGATAGCTCCAGCCATCGTTGTCGGAGTAGTTCCAGTAGTAGTCGCGGCGCTCACGCACCAGACGCACCTTGAGGTTCTGCGCGGCGAGTTTCTGCCCGTCCTGGTTAGCCACCACGACTTCAAATTCCGCCGGGCCGTCGCCGTTGGTTTCAGTGCCGTCAAACAGCCCGCGCAGGCCCGGCAACTGCTCGGCCGGCCAGATCGGCTGTACCAGGCGCCGGGTGATCGGCCGGCCGCCCGACTCTTGCAGGCTGGCTTGCACGATCAGTTGCAGCGGCGACTTGGCCTCGGCCCATTTGCTTTCCAGGGTCAGTTCTTCCTGGCCCTTGGCGTCGAGCGTGCTTTCGTCCAGTTCGAAATCCTGGCTCAGCTCTTCTTCGGTGACCGAACCGAACTGGAAGCCCGGCAGGGCTTTGACCGCCTCACGCAACGGGCGCACATAAACCTGCCCGCTGACCCGGTTGCCCGAAGCCGGCGCGCCGTACAGATAACGGCCGTTGACCTGGATGACCGGGTCATCCGCCGGGCTCAGCGCGGTGTCGCTGCCCTTGAGTTCCAGCGCCAGGCGCTCGGGCAGGAAGTCTTCGACGAGGAATTCATACAACTGCGGTTTGCCATCGCCCAGGTCGAACACCAACTGCCACCGCCCGGTCGGCGCTTCGCCGGCCAGTTGCAGCGCGTATTGATAGAGGCCGGAAGCGTCGGCGTCCCACACGAACTTGCGGCTGACCTGCTCATCCGGGCGACGCACTTCGACGCTTACCGGTTGCGGCTTGACGGCGTTGCCGTCCTTGTCACGCAACAGCGCGTTGAGCAGCACGGTTTCACCGGGACGGTACAAATCACGCGGACCGAACACAAAAAACTGCAGCGGATGGGACGGCTGGCCAGCAATATCGAACTCGGCCAGGTCCAGCGCCGCGCTGTCGAGGCGCAATAAGCTGGTCTGTTCGCCTTGTTTGGCCAGCAGCACCTGGGCTTTTTTCGGCAGCGGCAACTCGGCGTGGCCACCGTCTTCGGTCTTGCCCTGGCCGAGCACACGGCCTTCGGCATCGAGAATTTCCAGCTCGACGCCGTTCAGCGCCTTGCCACCTTCCAGCGCCTGGGTAAACACATCCAGGCGATTGGCGTAGCGGTGCACCGACAGGCCGATATCGCTCAAGGTGAACAACGTGGCCGGTTGCGAATAGTTGTAGGTGCCTGAGGCGCGCATCACCGCCAGGTACACTCCGGGCTGCTGCAATTGCTTGAGGCCGGCGATCGGCAGCAACAGGGTTTCCCGGGTATTGCGCGCCGGGTTCAAGTCGAAACGCCCGCCGTAGACCAGATCGGCCATCGGCAGCAATTCGCGCGACTCGTAACTTTGCAGGCTGGTATTGCGCCCCCACTGCGCCAGGAACGACGGCAGGGACTCGGGCTTGATGCGGAAGAATTCGACGTCAATCTTGTCGACGTTCAGCGCGATTACCGGCAAGCCTTCGGCCAGGCGCGTGGGCAACAACGTGCCGCGGCTGGCAAAGCCGACGGTGGCCTGCAGGTCACGGGTTTCCAGGCGGGCGCTGTACTCGGCGGGCAGCAGGTTGTTATTCACCGCTTTGATACCCGGATCCACCGTAAGCACCAGCTTGCGCTGCGGCTCCAGGTGACGCAGGCGCAATTCCATCAGGTTGTCCGAGAGTTCCCAGGCGCCATCGACCTTGCCTGACTTGCTGTCCACCAGATGGACTTTGTCGGCGAACTTCTGATCCGGGTCCAGGGGAATGGAGAAACTCACCGACAAGGTGCTGGCCCCATCCAACTGCACCTCGGATACGTCCACCACGCTCAACTCGCGCCCGGCGTAGCGCTGCTTCAACGCCGCCACATCCACCGCCGCCTTGGCCGGCTTGGGCGCCACGCTCGCCGCCGGGGCGGAGGGCGCAGACGGTTTATCGGAAGAATCGCAGGCGCTCAGCAGGGCCAGCGCGCAGGCCAGGAACAATCCTTTGTTAAGCATGGGGCACTCGTCGTCAGAGGAAACCGGGGGTGAACTATATATCAGCGCAAGCCAGGCCGCTGTGGCGGCGATCACATTGACCGACAGAGGGGTGAGCGGGCCTGAATCCAAGCCCGATGCCACAGCCATCGGGGATCGAAATGTGGGAGGGGGCTTGCTCCCGATAGCGGTGGGTCAGAACTGGAGTCAACCACTGACACACCGCCATCGGGAGCAAGCCCCCTCCCACATTGGTTCTGCGGTGTGGCGGGTGGACGGTTACAATGCGCCACCTTCGAAGGAGCCTTCATGACCACCCTGCTCGCCGACTGGCGCCACCGCCCCACCCATCGCCGTGTCTGGGCCCTGGCCGCGCCGATGATCCTGTCGAATATCTCCGTGCCGCTGGTAGCCCTGGTCGACAGCATGGTCATCGGCCACCTGCCCCACGCTCACCAACTGGGCGCCGTGGCCGTCGGGGCCAGCCTGTATACCTTCCTCGCCTGGGCCATGGGTTTCCTGCGCATGGGCTCCACCGGCTTCGCCGCCCAGGCCGCCGGGCGTAATGACGGCGCGGCCTTGCGCCAGATCCTGCTGCAGGGTTTGTTGCTGGCGCTGGGGTTGGCGATGTTGCTGGGAACCGTCGGCATTCCGCTGAGCCACCTGGCCCTGGAGTGGATGCAGCCCTCCGCCGAACTGAACCAACTGACCCGTGAATTCTTCCATACGCGCCTGTTCGGTTTGCCTGCGGCACTGGCCACTTATGCGCTGGTCGGCTGGTTCCTCGGCACCCAGAACGCCCGTGCGCCGCTGGCGATTCTGCTGACCACCAACCTGGTCAATATCGCGCTGAACCTGTGGTTCGTACTCGGCCTGGACTGGGGCGTGGTCGGTTCGGCCCGCGCCTCGGTGATCGCCGAGTGGACCGGCGCCCTGCTCGGCCTGGCCCTCACGCAAAAAGCCCTGCGCGCCTACCCCGGGCATATCGCCTGGGGCGCATTGAAACTGTGGGAAAGCTGGCGCCCGCTGCTGGCGGTGAACCGCGACATCTTTATCCGCAGCCTGGCGTTGCAGTCGGTGTTTTTCATGATCACGGTACAAGGCGCGCGCCTGGGCGATGCCACCGTGGCGGCCAATGCGCTGTTGCTCAACGGCCTGCTGCTGACCGCTCACGCTTTGGACGGCCTGGCCCACGCGGTGGAAGCCCTGTGCGGCCACGCCATCGGTGCGCATGATCGCCAGGCGTTGAGACGTTCATTGGTGGTGGCCTGTGGCTGGTCATTGATCGCCAGCCTGGGCTTCGCATTGCTCTTTACCTTCGGCGGCCATGTGTTTATCGCCATGCAGACCGATATCCCCAGCGTGCGCGAAACCGCCGATATATACCTGCCCTACCTCGCGGTATTGCCGTTGATTGCGGTGTGGAGTTATTTACTGGATGGGCTGTTTATCGGCGCAACGCGGGCGCGGGAAATGCGCAATGGGATGTTGCTGACGGTGCTCTTGGTGCTGCCGGTCGCCTGGGCACTGCAGGGGCTGGGCAACCACGGGTTGTGGATAACCTTCCTGGTGTTCATGGCGGTGCGCAGTCTAACCCTGTGGGCGATTGCGTGGCGGTTGAATCGGCAGGGCCTGTGGCTGGGCGCCAGCTGAAGAAACCCGATCCAAATGTGGGAGGGGGCTTGCTCCCGATTGCGGTGTGTCAGCCACTAATGTTCTGACTGATCCACTGCTATCGGGGGCAAGCCCCCTCCCACATTTTTAGAGCTGTATCAGTTGCTATTACGAGGACAGGTACGAAGAACGGGTCAGGCCCAGGCGCAGCGCATCCAGGAACTGGGTGCGCTCCGACGCGGAGATCTTCGCGCTCGCGCATTTGTCACGGTAATGCGTCATCAACTCTTCCGGCGACAAGTGCACATAGCGCAGCATGTCTTCGATGGTGTCGTGGGTCTCGATACCGGCGCTGTACACCGAACCGTCTTCACGCTGGTAGATGTTCACCGAGTCGGTGTCGCCGAACAGGTTGTGCATGTCACCGAGGATTTCCTGGTAAGCCCCCACCAGGAAAATACCCAGCAGGTAGTCTTCGCCCTCGTTCAGGGCATGCACCGGCAGGCTGGTCTCGATGCTCTGCTCGTCGACGTACTGCTTGATCTTGCCGTCGGAGTCGCAGGTCAGGTCTTGCAGCACGGCGCGGCGCAGCGGCTCTTCGTCCAGGCGATGCAGCGGCAGGATCGGCAATACCTGGCCGATGGCCCAGGTGTCCGGCAGGCTCTGGAACACCGAGAAGTTGCAGATGTACTTGTCGGCCAACTTGTCGTTGAGTTCGTCCAGCACCTGGCGGTGCGAGCGCTGGCGCGCCTTGAGCGAGTTGTGCAGGCGGCGGCACACGGCGAAGTAGCACTGTTCGGCCAGGGCTTTCTCGGCCAGGGTCAGTTTGCCGTCGGCATACTGGGTGGCCACGTCGCTCATGTAGTGGGTGGCGCGCCAGTAGGTTTCGGTGACCATCTCGATATCGGTCGGGCCGAGCAGGTCCACCAGCCATTGCACGGTTTCCGGCAGGCTTTCCTTGTTCTCGATGGTCGGGATTTCGTCGTTGTGTTTCTCGACGTCGGTCACCTGCACCACCAGCATGGCGTGGTGGGCGGTCAGGGAACGGCCGCTTTCGGAGAAGATGTGCGGGTGCGGCAGGCTCTGCGCGTCGCAGAATTCCTTGAGCATGCCCACCACCACGCCGGCGTAGTCGTCCATGTCGTAGTTGATCGAACTGGCGTTACGCGAGTGGGTACCGTCGTAGTCCACGCCCAGGCCACCGCCGACGTCGATGTGGTCCACCGGCAGGCCGAGGTTGCGCAGTTCGCCGTAGTAACGAATGGCTTCCTTGAACCCGTGCTGGTAGTCGGCCAGGTTGGCAATCTGCGAGCCCATGTGGAAGTGCAGCAGGCGGATGCCCTGGTCAAGGCCGGCCGCGCGGAAACGCTCGACCACCGACAGCAGTTGCGCCGCCGACAACCCGAACTTGGACTTTTCACCGCCGGTGTCAGCCCACTTGCTCGAAGCCAGCGACGACAGGCGCACACGCAAACCAACCTGCGGCTTGACCTTGAGGCTGGCAGCCTCTTCGATCACCAGCCCCACTTCGGATTCTTTCTCGATCACGATAAACACGTTGTGGCCGAGTTTCTGGCCCATCAGCGCCAGGCGGATGAACTCACGGTCCTTGTAACCGTTGCAGACGATGGTGCCGCCCTTCGGCGCCAGGGCCAATACGGCCAGCAGCTCAGGCTTGGAGCCGGCTTCCAGGCCGATGGAGACGTTCTGGGTGGCGATGATGTTCTCGATCACCGCTTCCTGCTGGTTCACCTTGATCGGATACAGCGCGGTGTATTGGCTCTGGTATTCCAGGCGCTCAATGTTCGAATCGAAGGCACCGGTGAGCTGGCGGACACGGTCTTGCAGGATATCGGGGAAGCGCACCAGCAGCGGCAACGACAGGCCGCTTTTGCGCAACGCGTCGACTTGCTCGTACAGATCGACGGGCGTGCTGTTCGGACCGTTCGGACGGACTTCTACGCGACCGGCTTCATTGATCGCGAAATAACCGGCCCCCCAATGGCGAATCCCATAAACGCTACGGCTGTCCGCAACTGTCCATTGGCTGCCATCGTCTTTGCGTGTGCGTCGTACGGACATCGAAGTCCCCTATAAATGAAGGCGAAGGCGCCACCTCAAGCGGAGGCTGGCGCAGTCTAAAGAATGAAAATGACGATTTGCCTGTGAGGGAGGTAGACCTCGCTTGCAGGACAGAGTTTAGACACAGGTTGGGAAGAGGCTTTCAGCCGCCGGACTTCTTGGCCTTGTAACCGAGCTTGATCAACTCGGCCAACAGCAGTTCGACGTGATCGCCCTGGATTTCGATGACCCCGTCTTTCAACGCGCCACCGGTGCCGCAGCGCTTTTTCAGCGCGGTGGCAAGCTCCTTGAGCGCCTCTTCGGCCAGCGGCACGCCGGTGATGGTGGTCACCGTCTTGCCGCCACGGCCTTTGCTCTCGCGGCGTACGCGGGCAATGCCGTCGCCTTCGGGAATCAGGGTGTGTTTGCAGGTGCACGAGTCCACGGGCTGACGACAGTCCGGGCAGTGTCGACCTGCGTCGGTGGAAAATACCAGGCCACCCAGGGCGGCGAAGGATGCGGCTTTCTTGGCCACCGGCAATCCTCTAGGGGATGAAAAGTGGCGCAGTGTAACGGCAAAAAGCCAAGTTGCTAAGGGCCAAATGGCGCCATTTCATGCAACTTTAGCGACGCAACGCCATATAGCGCCGCAGGCCCTCTTGAGCGTCCGGGCAGTAAGACTTGTGTTTCGCCTCGCTCAACACCGTTTCAATCGGCAGGAAGCGCGCTTCCATGACTTCTTCGGGCTGCAGGCACAGTGGCCCGTCCCATACCGCAGAGTAGGAGGTGCACCAAAGCCTGCTGTCGCCGTCTTCGAAATAGAAATGGTCATGTTCGGCCAATTCCACGCCGCTGACGCCGAGTTCTTCTGCAAGCTCACGGGCCGCCGAATCGGCATAGGTTTCCCCTGCCGCGACCATCCCGCCCGCAGCCGTGTCCCAGAACCCGGGGTACAGTGCTTTGCTCAGGGTGCGCCGATGGACGCACAACTCACCCTTGGTATTGAACAGGAATATGAAGGTGCAACGGCCGATCAAGCCACGCCGGCGAAGGTCGGACCTGACCAGGTGGCCGAGCAGGTTGTCCTGCTCGTCGACCCAGCAGATCAATTCAGCGTCGGAGGCCTCGCGGTGGGCGGCCTCCCTTTGAGTAGCGTCCATCATCAACCCTGGTTGAGGAGCTGACGCAAGTCGATCACTGCAGCGTTGGCCCGGGAAATGTAGTTGGCCATTACCAGCGAATGGTTCGCCAGTACCCCGAAACCACTGCCATTGAGAATCATCGGACTCCACACCGGTTCCTGCGAGGCCTCCAGCTCACGAATGATCTGGCGCACGCTGACGGTGGCGTTTTTCTTGGCCAGCACGTCGGCAAAATCGACTTCAATGGCGCGCAGCAGGTGGGAAAGTGCCCACGCCTGGCCACGGGCCTCGTAGAACACGTTGTCGATCTGCATCCAGGGGGTTTCCACCACTTCCTCATCGACCTGCGGCACTTCACCCGGCGCCAGCGCTTCGGTTTTCAGCGCGGTGTTCAGCTTGACCCGGCCCACGCTGGCCGACAGGCGTTGCGACAGCGAACCCAGGCGGGTGGCGACATCGCCCAGCCAGTTGTTCAGGTTGTCGGCGCGGGAATAGAACAGCGCGCCCTTCTGGTTCGGGTCGGACAGGCGTGCTTCATAGCGGTTCAGGGAGTTGATGCCTTCCTGGTATTCCGACTCGCTGGACGGCAGCACCCAGCTCTTGTTGTCGAAGTTGAAACGCGGCTCGGCCTTGGCCAGGTCAGCGTCTTCAGCCGACTGCGACTGGGAACGGGCGAAGTCCTTGCGCAGGGCACGGGTCAGGTCACGCACCTGCACCAGCACGCCGTACTCCCAGCTGGGCATGTTGTCCATCCACAGGCCTGGCGGGAAACGGTCGTTGGAAATGTAGCCACCTGGCTTGTTCAGCAGGGTGCCGACCACACTTTTCAGGGTCTCGACGGTGGTATAGCCGATCACCATCTGCTTGCCTTCCTTCTCGGCGGCCAGCTGGGCGTTTTGCTGGACCGGGAACAACGCGGGTTCCTGACTCCAATACCAACCCAGGCCACCGGTGACCAGCAAGTACAAGCAGATCACGCTGAGCAAGGCGCGGCTCATCAGCAGGTTGCGAACGTAGCTGCGATTGGCCGACTTGGGCTCAGGGGCGGGGCCTTTGGCACTGCCTTCGCGGTTTTTCCAGTCCAGCATGGCGATATCCTTTCAATCACTTGAGTTCATGCACATCAATTGTCCGGGTGCGGTCAAACATTCCGACCACAACCCTACCCCATCGTGCCCATCGGTGCGGGCTTTTAAACCAAATTGGCGCATACCGAAGGTTGGACTATAAAGGATGCACACTTTTTACACAGCGCGACCACGAGGTCAAAAAATGAATACCGCAGACACCTACTTAATTGACGTATGACACTCATTCGTCAGAAAAGAGATGCTAGCATAGAGCCATCAGTCGACCTCAGCATGCACCCGCACAGTAGTCAGGATATGACCGAGTCAGAAGACCCCAGCCGCGAGCGTCTCAAGCAGCACTTTGCCCAGCGGGTAATTCATCAGGCACGTCAAATCCTTGAGATCTGGCAGCGCCTGCAGCGTAGCGAATGGTCCAACGCGGATTTCTCCGAGCTCAATGAAGCCAATCTGCGCCTGCAGCGCTTTGCCGAGCGCTTCGAACAGCCCGAACACCGCCAACTGGCCCAGCACATTGGCGAGTCCCTCAAGGCGGTGGATGAAAACCGCGGGCGCTTGAGCAGCCAATTGATCACCGAGCTCAATCGCTTGATGCAGCGCTTATCGCGCACCGGGTTGCGCCAGGGCGATCAGCTGGAACAAACCCTGCTGCCGCCGATGCGCAAGCCGATCTACGTGATGCTGGCCGACCATAACCGCGCCGAGCGCCTGGCCAAGCAGTTGGAATTCTTCGGCATGAGCGCCCAGTCCCTGGACAGCGTCGCAGCCTTTCGCGCCGCCATGGCCGAGCGCCTGCCGTCGGCCATCGTGATGGACGTGGATTTCTGCGGCACCGGCCTGGGCCTGAAACTGGCTGCCGAAGCCCAGGAAGGCCTGGAGCAAAAGCTGCCGCTGCTGTTTTTCAGCCTGCATGAAACCGACACCCCGACCCGCCTGGCCGCCGTGCGCGCCGGCGGTGAAGAATTCCTGACCGGCACGCTGGAGGCCTCGAGCCTGCTGGAAAAGATCGAAGTGCTGACCTGCGTGGCTCAATATGAGCCGTATAAAGTGCTGATCATTGACGACTCCCGCGCCCAGGCGTTGCATACCGAGCGCCTGCTCAACAGCGCCGGCATCGTCACCCGCACGTTGATCGAGCCGATCCGGGCCATGGCCGAACTGGCCGACTTCCAGCCCGACCTGATCATCCTCGACATGTACATGCCCGCCTGCACCGGCACCGAGCTGGCCAAGGTGATTCGTCACAACGACCGTTATGTCAGCGTACCGATCATCTACCTATCGGCCGAAGACGATCTGGACAAACAGCTGGATGCGATGAGCGAAGGCGGTGACGATTTCCTGACCAAGCCGATCAAGCCGCGCCACCTGATCACCACCGTGCGCAACCGCGCGGCGCGTGCGCGCAATTTGAAAGCGCGGATGGTGCGCGACAGCCTGACCGGGCTGTACAACCACACGCATATCCTGCAACTGCTCGAAGACTGCAGCTTCCGCGCCCGCCGCGAGAACAAGCCGCTGAGCTTTGCCATGCTCGATATCGACCACTTCAAGCGGGTCAACGACAGCCACGGTCACCCCATGGGCGACCGCGTGATCAAAAGCCTGGCGTTGTTTCTCAAGCAGCGTTTGCGCAAAAGCGACTATATCGGCCGCTATGGCGGTGAGGAATTCGCCATTGTGATGCCCGACACCGACCTCGATTCGGCCTGCAAAGTGCTGGACGAGATTCGTGGGCGTTTTGCGGAAATCCACTACCCGGCCCAACCCCAGGATTTATGGTGCACCTTCAGCGCCGGGCTGGTGGAGCTGTGCGACGGTTCCGACAGCCTGACGATGGCCGCCCAGGCCGATGAGGCGCTGTACCGCGCCAAGCATGCCGGACGTAACCGCGTGCAAGCCGCTCGCACATCAAAGCAAAGTGCCATCTTTTCACCGGAATCCACTGATTCGGTCATAACTTTGTAATGTAAACGCAATAACTTCAGGCACTTATCTTTTGCTGTCGGTTGAAACCACGCATGCGCCTGAAGCTGCTGACCAATCTCAATACCCTTTTATTGGTGGCCGTGTGCCTGGCGCTCGGGGCGACGCTGTGGTGGTCGCAACGAGCACTGGAGCGCCCGTACCTGTTGATGGAGCGCTATCTGGGGCTGTCCCAGGCCTTCGAGAACCAGGCCGCACGCAATATCGACGACTACCTGGCCAGCGGCGATGCCCTGCGCTTGAGCAGCGCCGGCCAGAGCCTGGAAAGCCTGCTGCAGCAGCTCGATTCACTGCCGCCCGAGTTGGCCCAGAACCTGCGCCCCAGCCTCACGGAGCTAGACGCCTTCAGCAAAACCGACCTGCTCGCCGCCGGTAAACTGGCCGGTGACCCGCAAGCGCTGTTATTGCAGGCCGAACGCGAGCTGGGGGCGAACCTGGAGCAACTGAGCCAGTACGCCAGCGCCGTGAATGCCCCGGACGCGGCGCGCTATCTGCCGCCACTGCTGGCCGCCTCGCAACACCTGGGCAAGCTGTCCCTGGCCCGGGACAAACTGGTGAGCAGCGGTCGCGCCGAATTGGCCGATGATGTCGAGCGTGAAATCGCCAACATTCGTACCCAGGCCGACCTGTTGGCCCAGCTGCCTTTGCTCGGGGTGAAGGCCAGCGCCGAATCCAGCAGCGACGATTTTTCCGCGTTGATGGGCCTGGAAAACGCTGAAAAAACCGAAGCCCAGGACACCGGCGTCGACCTCAAGCGTGAACTCAACAGCCTGTTGACCCGCTACCCCGCCGAACTCAAGCGCACCCGCGAACAGATCCAGCAACGCACCGACCTCGCCGCCGCCACACACATCGAGATCACCCGCGTGCGACAAGCCATCGCCGGCCTGGAGCCGGTGGTGCGCGCGCAGCACGCCAACATCCAGGGCGAAGTGCGCCTGATGCAGGGGCTGATGATTGGCCTGATCCTGCTGATCGCACTGTTGATCGATACCCTGCAACGCCGCCTGGCGCGGGTGCTGACCCACCTCGCCCCGGCGCTGTCCACCTGGGCCGAAGGCAACTTCAGCCAGCCGATCGCCTTGGGCAGGACCAACCGCGAACTGCGCGACATCGAAGCCTCGCTGAATCGCCTGCGCGCTTATCTGGTGGACCTCGTCGGCACGATCCGCGGCAATGCCGAAGAAGTCGCTGGCAGCAGCCGCACCCTGGCCGAACTGAGCAGCGGTTTGCACGACGGCGCCGAACGCCAGGCCGGGGACACCGCGCAGATTCGTGACTCCCTGGGCGAACTGGAGGCGACCATCCAGCAAGTGGCGGGTGATGCCAGCCAGGCTGCGGGCGCCAGTCGCAGTGCCGGTGTCGCCGTGGAACAAGGTCAGCGGGTAATCGGCTTGAGCCTGGCCGGGTTGCATGCCCTGGTGGGTGAAGTGCAGCAAAATGCGCAGATGATCGAGAAACTCGCCGCAGAGTCCGCCACCATCGGCGGCGTACTCACGGTGAT
Source organism: Pseudomonas sp. R4-39-08 (assembly GCF_003852275.1). Lineage (NCBI taxonomy): Bacteria > Pseudomonadati > Pseudomonadota > Gammaproteobacteria > Pseudomonadales > Pseudomonadaceae > Pseudomonas > Pseudomonas sp. R4-39-08. The sequence continues at coordinate 726,842 of NZ_CP027733.1, read as the reverse complement.
CCGCTCGATCGCCGAGCAGACCAACCTGCTGGCGCTCAACGCGGCGATCGAAGCGGCCCGCGCCGGTGAGGCCGGGCGCGGTTTTGCCGTGGTCGCCGATGAAGTGCGCTCCCTGGCCCAACGTACCGCCGGCGCCACCGCCGAAATCCAGGGCCTGATCGCCGGCCTGCAAACCGCCGCCCACCAATCGGTACAAGGCATGCGGGCCCAGGTCGAACACGCCGAAGCCACCGCCGAGCAAGCCCAGGCCGCCGATGGCGCGCTGGATGAAATCGTCGGGGCGATCCAGACCATCTCCGCGACCGCCGTACGCATCGCTGACGTGACGGCGCAGCAAAGCGGGGCCGTGAGTGAGATTCGCGACAACAGCGAAAGAATTCACCAACTGGGTGAAGACAACCTGCGGCGTATCGGCCAGGGACGCAGCCAGGGCGAGCATCTGCTGGTGCTGGGCGGACAGCTCAATACGGCTGTAAAAGCCTTTCGGGTCTGACCCGACCTTGCGCCCAGTGAAGATCAAAATGTGGGAGGGGGCTTGCTCCCGATAGCGGCGGGTCAGTCGAAGCATTTATAACTGACACACCGCAATCGGGAGCAAGCCCCCTCCCACAGTGGATCCCCATTGAATTCATAACAGTGTTGCCAATGACCAGATCTTGAGCCACAGTCACAAATTTCGCGCAATCCTCGCTAATCGTGCTGGCTACTGCATAGAACTGGACAGTCACAAAGGCTTTGCGGCATAGTCGCCGGGTTCTGCCGTACCCCACCAATAACAAGGAACAGCCGATGGCGACCTTACTGGTTCTTCACGGACCCAACCTGAACCTGCTCGGCACCCGTGAACCGGGCGTCTACGGGGCAGTGACCCTGGATCAGATCAACCTCGATCTGGAACAGCGGGCCCGTGTCGCCGGCCACCATTTGCTCTACCTGCAAAGCAATGCCGAGTATGAATTGATTGATCGCATCCATGCCGCGCGTGGCGAAGGCGTGGATTTCATTCTGATCAATCCCGCCGCTTTTACGCACACAAGCGTTGCATTACGTGACGCGCTGCTGGCGGTGAGCATCCCATTCATCGAAGTGCATTTATCGAACGTGCACAAACGCGAAGCTTTCCGCCATCACTCTTACTTCTCCGATGTAGCGGTAGGAGTGATCTGCGGCCTTGGCGCCAGCGGTTACCGACTGGCCCTGGAGGCCGCCCTGGAACACGTTGAAGAACAGGCTAAACGCCCCTGACCGACCCTTGGGAGTTGATGATTCATGGATATCCGTAAAGTTAAGAAACTGATCGAACTGCTGGAAGAATCCGGTATCGACGAGCTGGAAATCAAGGAAGGCGAAGAGTCCGTACGGATCAGCCGCCACAGCAAGACCCCGGCTCAACAGTTCTACGCGCCACAGATGCAAGCGCCGGCTCCGGCCGCTGCCGCACCTGCAGCCGCTCCAGCCGCCGCCGCGCCTGCGGCGCCAGCAGCCCCTGCGCTGAACGGTTTCGTGGTCAAGTCGCCAATGGTCGGTACTTTCTACCGCACCCCGGCACCGACCTCGCCAGCCTTCGTTGAAGTGGGCAAGACCGTGAAAGTGGGCGACACCATCTGCATCGTTGAAGCGATGAAGATGATGAACCACATCACGGCTGAAAAAGCCGGCGTCATCGAATCCATCCTGGTAGAAAACGGTCAGCCGGTTGAGTACGACCAGCCGCTGTTCACCATCGTTTGAACCGCGGAGCGCCTTCGATGTTGAAACCTGCGAAGAAACTGCAAAAAGTCCTGATCGCCAACCGCGGCGAGATCGCGCTGCGTATCCTGCGCGCCTGTAAGGAAGAGGGCATCAAGACCGTCGCTGTTTACTCGACGGCCGATACCGAATTGATGCACGTGAAACTGGCGGACGAGAGCATCTGCATCGGCCCGCCCCTGGCGACCAACTCGTACCTGAAAGTCTCGAACATCATCGCTGCCGCCGAAGTGACCGGCGCCGATGGCATTCACCCAGGCTACGGTTTCCTCGCGGAAAACGCCGATTTCGCCGAACAGGTGGAAAAATCCGGGTTTGCCTTCATCGGCCCGAAAGCCGAAACCATTCGCCTGATGGGCGACAAGGTCTCGGCCAAGGACGCCATGATCGCGGCCGGCGTGCCTACCGTTCCCGGCTCCGACGGCCCGCTGCCGGAAGATGAGGAAACCGCTCTGCGCATTGGCCGTGAAGTCGGCTACCCGGTGATCATCAAGGCCGCCGGTGGCGGTGGTGGTCGCGGCATGCGCGTGGTGCACAAGGAAGAAGAACTGATCGAAGCCGCCAAGCAGACCCGCTCCGAAGCGGCTGCCTGGTTCGGCAACCCGATGGTCTACCTGGAGAAGTACCTGACCAACCCACGTCACGTGGAAGTGCAGGTACTGTCCGACGGCCAGGGCCATGCGATCCACCTGGGCGACCGCGATTGCTCGCTGCAGCGTCGTCACCAGAAGGTACTGGAAGAAGCCCCGGCACCGGGCCTGGACGAGAAAGCCCGCCAGGAAGTCCTGGCGCGCTGCGTCAAGGCGTGCATCGACATCAACTACCGTGGCGCCGGTACTTTCGAGTTCCTCTACGAGAACGGCCGTTTCTACTTCATCGAGATGAACACTCGCGTGCAGGTAGAGCACCCGGTGTCGGAGATGGTCACCGGTATCGACATCGTCAAGGAGATGCTCAGCATCGCCGCCGGCAACGTGCTGTCCTTCACCCAGGACGACGTGAAGATCCACGGCCACTCCCTGGAATGCCGGATCAACGCCGAAGACCCGCAAACCTTTATGCCGAGCCCAGGCCTGGTCAAGCATTTCCACGCGCCCGGCGGCAACGGCGTACGTGTGGATTCGCACCTGTACAGCGGCTACAAGGTTCCGTCCAACTACGACTCGCTGATCGGCAAGCTGATCACCTGGGGCGCTACCCGCGATGAGGCCATGGCCCGCATGCGCAACGCCCTGGACGAAATCGTGGTCGACGGCATCAAGACCAATATCCCGCTGCATCGGGACCTGGTGCGTGATGAAGGCTTCTGCGAAGGTGGTGTGAACATTCACTACCTGGAACACAAGCTGGCCAACCAGTAAGTGCTCCACCCAACATAGCCGCCTTCGGGCGGCTTTGTTGTTTCTGGAACTCCGATTGATCGTTCCCACGCTCGGCGTGGGAACGCCTCTTGTGACGCTCCGCGTCACGGACGCGGAGCGTCCAGAGCAGCATTCCCACGCTGAGCGTGGGAACGATCGTCACATTTGGTCGGCGTTCAGTCAGTAATGTCGTCTTCTGCTGTTCGCTCGCGTAAACTTGCGCGCTTTCGCAGCCCCATCCCCGCTGCACACTCATTTTTTCAAAGGTGCCCGCCATGCCTTGGCTGCAAGTCCGTCTCGCCATCAGCCCAGAACAAGCCGAAACCTACGAAGACGCTTTCCTCGAAGTCGGCGCCGTGTCGGTGACCTTCATGGACGCTGAAGACCAGCCGATCTTCGAACCGGAACTCAACACCACCCCGCTGTGGTCCCACACCCACTTGCTGGCCCTGTTCGAAGACGGTACCGAGGCCGCCAGCGTGCTGGCCCATCTGGAATTGCTCACCGGCACCCCGCTGCCGGAGCATCACAGCGAAGTGATCGAAGACCAGGATTGGGAACGCAGCTGGATGGACAACTTCCAGCCCATGCGTTTCGGCCAGCGCCTGTGGATCGTACCCAGCTGGCACGCCGCCCCCGAGCCGGATGCCGTCAACCTGCTGCTGGACCCGGGCCTGGCGTTCGGCACCGGCACTCACCCCACCACCGCGCTGTGCCTGGAATGGCTGGACGGCCAGGACCTGAGCGACTGCAACGTGCTCGACTTCGGCTGCGGCTCGGGGATCCTGGCCATTGCCGCCCTGCTGCTGGGCGCCAAGCAGGCCGTGGGCACCGATATCGACGTGCAGGCCCTGGAAGCTTCCCGCGATAACGCCGGGCGCAACCACATTCCCGAAGGCAAGTTCCCACTCTATCTGCCTGAGGATTTGCCCCAGGTACAGGCCGATGTGCTGGTCGCCAACATCCTCGCCGGGCCGTTGGTGTCGCTGGCGCCGCAGTTGTCGAGCCTGGTCAAGCCTGGCGGGCGCCTGGCACTGTCGGGCATTCTCGCCGAGCAAGGTGAAGAGGTCGCCGCCGCCTACGCCAGGGATTTCGAGCTGGACCCCATCGCCAACCGTGACGGCTGGGTACGCATCAGCGGTCGTCGGCGCTAGAATGAGCGCTTGTCTGAATCGGATGGCCGCATGAGCGACAGTTTCGTCACCCAGTGCCCGCATTGCCAAGCACGCTTTCGCGTCAACCACGCTCAATTGAGCGTGGCCCGTGGCGTGGTGCGCTGCGGCTCCTGCCTGCAGGTGTTCAACGCCGCGCGCCAGTTACTGGAGCAGCGCGCCCAGGTGCCGGCAGCGCAACCTGAACAGTCCGGCGCTGATGAACCCACGCCTGAGCCGCCGCGCGCAATCAGCCAGAAACAGTGGACAGCCCAAGAGCTGGACCTGGACAACCTGGACCTGGACGAGGAACTGGCCAAGCTCGAGCGCCGCGAAATTCAGCACACCCAGCCCGTCGGCGCGGACCGCCGCCAGCCCGGTGCCGAGCGTCGGCACAAGGAAGATGCCCTCAGCGCCAGCCGCAATACAGTCAAGGCCGAGGAAGAAAAGTGGGCCGCCAGCCTGTTCAGCGAGCCGCCGCAAGAGCGCGTCCTGCCCGCCGAAGCCGAGCCGGAGCCGAGCGAGCGCACCGAGCCGTCCCTGTCGTTTCACCGCGACGATCTCGACGACGACGAACCGCCACTGCGCTCGACCCCGGACGACGATCCCGATCCACCCTTCACGCCCCTGACGCCAGCGGCGCAAGCCACCGACGACCGCCCCCACGCCCGGCGCAAGCGCGCGCGTGCCGAGGCCAATGTCGACGAGGTGTTCCAGGACCTGGAGGACGACCCGCTGCACCTGTATGCGCAGAAGCGTCCGTCAGGCCTGGGCCGCCGCCTGACCTGGATCGTGCTGGTACTGCTCGCCGCCGCGGGCCTGGCGGGCCAGTACATCGCCTATCAATTCGACGAACTGGCCCGCCAGGACGCCTACCGTCCGTGGTTCCAGCAACTGTGCCCGAAATTGGGCTGCACTGTGCCATCACGGGTCGACATCGCCCACATCAAGAGCAGCAACCTGGTGGTGCGCAGCCATCCGGAGTTCGCCGGGGCGCTGGTGGTGGATGCGATCATCTACAACCGCGCGACCTTCTCCCAGCCCTTTCCGCAGCTGGAGCTGCGCTTTGCCGACTTGAACGGCGGCCTGATCGCCAGTCGGCGCTTCAAGCCCGCCGAGTACCTCAGCGGCGAGTTGGCCGGGGTCAGTGAAATGCCGTCGCAGACACCGATCCACATTTCCCTGGACATCCTTGACCCCGGCAGCAAAGCGGTGAACTACAGCCTGAGCTTCCATTCGCCCGAGTGAAGCTGCGCCAGTACCGAGGTTTGACGGCGGTTTATTGACTGCGCCGACGTCAACCAAACCGCTGGCGATAAAAAAATAACTGTTCAGATTTTATCCAATTCAGCCTTTATCCAGTCATCGAGAGCGGGTATCATGCCAACCCTTTTTCGAACTCTAATGATCCGGCCCCACAACAGGGAAGTCCTATGTCGGCGGTACGCATCGGCCCATATACATTGCACAACGGCTTGATCCTCGCCCCAATGGCGGGCGTCACGGACCAGCCCTTTCGTCAGCTCTGCAAACGTTTGGGCGCGGGTCTAGTAGTCTCTGAAATGGTCACCAGCGACATGAGTTTGTGGAACACCCGCAAGTCGCGGATGCGCATGATCCACGAAGGTGATCCCGAGCCACGCTCGGTGCAGATCGCCGGGGGTGATGCGCAGATGCTGGCGGAGGCGGCCCGGGCCAATGTGGAGCTGGGTGCGCAGATCATTGATATCAACATGGGCTGCCCGGCCAAGAAGGTCTGCAACAAGGCCGCAGGTTCCGCCCTGCTGAAAGATGAGCAGTTGGTTGCCGAGATCCTGCAGGCCGTTGTCGCCGCAGTCGATGTGCCGGTGACCCTGAAGATTCGCACCGGCTGGGACCGGGACAACAAGAATGGCCTGACGGTGGCGAAGATCGCCGAACAGGCAGGTATTGCAGCGCTGGCGGTGCATGGCCGCACCCGCGCCGACCTTTACACCGGGGAAGCCGAGTACGACACCATCGCCGCGATCAAGCAGGCGGTGTCGATGCCGGTATTTGCCAATGGCGATATCGATTCAGCCGAGAAAGCCCGGCGCGTGCTGCACGCAACCGGTGCCGACGGCGTGTTGATCGGCCGGGCCGCCCAGGGGCGGCCATGGATTTTCCGCGAGATCGAGCACTTCCTGCGTACCGGCGACGTGTTGCCGGCACCGGGACTGACCGAGGTGGAACGTATTCTGCTAGAGCATCTGGCCGCCCTGCACACCTTCTATGGGGATGTGATGGGCGTACGCATTGCTCGCAAGCATGTCGGCTGGTACCTCGCCACCTTGCCGGGCGCCAGGGAATTTCGCGCTCAGTTCAACCGTTTGGATGAAACGCAGGCACAGGTCGCCACCGTTCGTGAGTTCTTCGCCGAACGTGACAAGAGCCTGGGAACAGGGGATGGAGAAGGGGTGGCCGCATGACGATGATGACCGAGACTTTAGTGAGTGGAACAGCACCCGTGAGCGACAACGTCAATTTGAAACAGCACCTCAACACGCCGAGCGAAGAAGGCCAGACCCTTCGCGGGAGTGTCGAGAAGGCGCTGCACAATTATTTCGCCCACCTCGAGGGCGCTTCCGTCACGGACGTGTACAACCTGGTGCTCTCCGAAGTCGAGGCGCCCCTGCTCGAAAGCGTGATGAACTACGTCAAGGGCAACCAGACCAAAGCCAGTGAGCTGCTGGGCCTCAACCGGGGCACGTTGCGCAAAAAGCTCAAGCAATACGATTTGCTGTAAGCATTCAATCAAACCAGAAAGGCGCCCGCGTAAAAACGGTCGCCTTTTTTGCTGACTCCTTTGCTTTTGATGGAAATTGAGATGACCGACCAGACTACCCGCCTGCCGATCCGCCGCGCCTTGATCAGTGTTTCCGACAAGACCGGGATCCTCGAATTTGCCCGGAGCTTGCAGCTCCTTGGCGTGGAAATCCTCTCCACGGGCGGGACCTTCAAACTGCTGCAGGACAACGGCGTGGCCGCAGTAGAAGTCGCGGACTACACCGGTTTCGCGGAAATGATGGACGGTCGGGTCAAGACCCTGCACCCGAAAATCCACGGCGGCATCCTTGGCCGCCGCGGTATCGACGATGCCATCATGAACGAGCACGGCATCAAGCCGATCGACCTGGTGGCGGTTAACCTCTACCCGTTCGAAGCCACCATCAACAAGCCAGGCTGCGACCTGCCGACCGCCATCGAAAACATCGATATCGGCGGCCCGACCATGGTTCGCTCGGCCGCCAAGAACCACAAAGACGTGGCCATCGTGGTCAACGCCAGCGACTACACCCAAGTGCTCGACAGCCTCAAAGCCGGTGGCCTGACCTACGCCCAGCGTTTCGACCTGATGCTCAAGGCGTTCGAACACACCGCCGCCTACGACGGCATGATCGCCAACTACATGGGCACCGTGAACCAGGCCGCCGACGTCCTGAGCACCGAAGGCCGCAGCCAGTTCCCACGCACCTTCAACAGCCAGTTCATCAAGGCCCAGGAAATGCGCTACGGCGAGAACCCGCACCAGAGCGCGGCGTTCTACGTGGAAGCCAAGCCGGCCGAAGTGGGCATCGCCACCGCCACCCAGTTGCAAGGCAAAGAACTGTCCTACAACAACGTGGCCGATACCGACGCCGCGCTGGAATGCGTGAAAAGCTTCGTCAAACCGGCCTGCGTGATCGTCAAGCACGCCAACCCGTGCGGCGTGGCCGTGAGCCCGGACGCTGAAGGCGGGATCCGCCAGGCGTACGAACTGGCCTACGCCACCGACACCGAATCGGCGTTCGGCGGCATCATTGCCTTCAACCGTGAACTGGATGCCGAGACGGCCAAGGCCATCGTCGAGCGTCAGTTCGTCGAAGTGATCATTGCGCCAAGCGTCAGTGAAGAAGCCCGAGCCATCGTCGCCGCCAAGGCCAACGTGCGTCTGCTGGCCTGCGGCGAATGGTCGGCTGACCGCGCCGCTGCCTGGGACTACAAGCGTGTCAATGGCGGTTTGCTGGTGCAGAGCCGCGACATCGGTATGATCGGCAGCCAGGACCTTAAAGTCGTGACCAAACGCGCGCCGACCGAGCAGGAGATCAACGACCTGATCTTCGCCTGGAAAGTCGCCAAGTACGTTAAGTCCAACGCCATCGTCTACGCCAAGAATCGCCAGACCATCGGTGTCGGCGCCGGCCAGATGAGCCGCGTGAACTCGGCACGTATTGCTGCGATCAAGGCCGAACACGCCGGTTTGCAGGTAGCCGGCTCGGTGATGGCTTCCGATGCGTTCTTCCCGTTCCGTGATGGTCTGGACAATGCCGCGAAAGCCGGTGTGACCGCCGTGATCCAACCGGGCGGTTCGATGCGTGATGCTGAAGTCATCGCTGCTGCCGACGAAGCTGGCATTGCGATGGTGTTCACCGGCATGCGCCACTTCCGCCACTGATCGATCGTTCCCACGCTCTGCGTGGGAATGCCTCTTGTGGCGCTCTGCGTCACGCTTTGGGACGCGGAGCGTCCCGTGTTGCATTCCCACGCAGAGCGTGGGAACGATCATGCTAACGAGGTTTTTGAAATGAATGTTTTGATCATTGGCAGCGGTGGCCGTGAACACGCCCTGGCCTGGAAAGTTGCCCAGGACCCACGCGTCCAGAAAGTTTTCGTTGCACCGGGTAACGCCGGTACCGCCATTGAAGCCAAGTGCGAGAACGTCGCTATCGACGTGCTGGCCCTTGAGCAACTGGCAGATTTCGCCGAGCACAATGTCTCCCTGACCATCGTCGGCCCGGAAGTGCCGCTGGTGGCCGGCGTCGTCGACCTGTTTCGCAGCCGTGGCCTGGATTGCTTCGGGCCGACCGCCGGCGCCGCTCAACTGGAAGGTTCGAAAGCTTTCACCAAGGATTTCCTGGCGCGCCACAAGATCCCGACTGCCGACTACCAGAACTTCACCGAGATCGAGCCGGCCCTGGCTTACCTGCGTGAAAAAGGCGCGCCGATCGTGATCAAGGCCGACGGCCTCGCTGCGGGTAAAGGCGTGATCGTCGCCATGACCCTGCAGGAAGCCGAGGACGCCGTGCGCGACATGCTCGCCGGCAATGCCTTTGGTGACGCCGGTTCGCGCGTGGTAATCGAAGAATTCCTCGACGGCGAAGAAGCCAGCTTCATCGTGATGGTCGACGGCAAGAACGTACTGCCAATGGCCACCAGCCAGGACCACAAGCGCGTCGGCAACGGCGACAGCGGCCCGAACACCGGAGGCATGGGGGCTTACTCCCCGGCGCCGGTGGTCACCGCCGACGTGCACCAGCGCGTCATGGACCTGGTGATCTGGCCGACCGTGCGCGGCATGGCCGACGAAGGCAACGTCTACACCGGCTTCCTCTATGCCGGCCTGATGATCGACAAAGCCGGTAACCCGAAAGTCATCGAGTTCAACTGCCGCTTTGGCGACCCGGAAACCCAGCCGGTGATGCTGCGCCTGCAGTCGAGCCTGGTGTTGCTGGTGGAAGCCGCGCTGGCCCAGGCCCTGGACAAGGTCGAAGCCCAGTGGGACCCACGCCCGAGCGTCGGTATCGTGCTGGCGGCCGGTGGCTACCCTGCCGATTACGCCAAGGGCGATGTGATCGAGGGCCTGGAGGCGGCGGCAGCTCTGGAAGGCAAGGTGTTCCATGCTGGCACTGCGCTGAAGGACGGCCAGGTCGTCACCGCCGGTGGCCGCGTGCTGTGCGCCACCGCCATGGGCGCCAGTGTCGACGCCGCGCAGCAACAGGCGTACAAACTGGCCGCGAAAATCGACTGGAAAGGCTGCTTCTATCGCACCGACATCGGTTACCGCGCCATTGCCCGTGAACGTGGCGAGAGCAACTGAGTAGCTATCCGTTCGGGTAGGTAAGGGCCTCTGGCCCTTGCCGTACTCATGCCCCCCGCGCATAGTTAACCCGTGCATTCACCTACGAAGGGACTTCGCCTTGCGCTGGCTCAGGATCGCCTTAGCTTTTACAGTCAGCCTGCTGACCTTGCTCTGCCTGGCCCCGGCTCAAGCCGCTGCGCAAGGCAGTGGTTGGGCAGTATTGCTCGATGAGCAGGCCGACCTGCAACTGAGCGATATCCGCTCCGCCCGCTACACCAATCAATTCAGCCCCATCGAACTGGACCGGATTACCGCCGCGCAGCCAGACGGTGCGTTGTGGGTACGCTTCAAGCTGCAACCCGGCAAGCATGAACAAGTGCTGCGGGTGTTCGCGCCGGACCTGTCGCACCTGAGCCTGTATGTGTTGGACGGCGATACCCTGGTGGAACAGCAGACCACCGGCACGCGCCAGCCCCAGGCCGAGCGCCCGCTGCCGAGCAGTGACTTCATGCTCCCGATGCCGCAGAGCCAGCGCCCGCTCGAGGTGTACCTGCGCCTGGTGTCGGAGCACGAGCTACGCCCTTACATCACGCTGGAACCCGCCGTACTGGCCGCCGCCAACCAGAACCAGACGCTGCTCTATGGCCTGTTGTTCGGCGTGCTGCTGATGCTGATCCTGCATAACCTCACACGCTTCGCCTACCACCGCTCGCGCAGCAGCCTGTGGCTGGCGGCCTGCGAAGTGCTGCTGATGCTCAGCCTGGCGCTGTTGCTCAACGTGGTGGGGCCATGGCTGCCGAACTGGCATGCGATCCAGACCCCAGGCGCCTACCTCGCGCTGCTGCTGACCGCGCCCTGCGGGCTGATGTTTGCCTATCGTTTCTTCATGCCCCTGGGCCCACACCCGCTGAACAAACTGTTGATGGCCGACATCTTGTTGATCGTGCTGTGTGGCCTGCTGCTGTTGTTCGTCAACACCCTGCCGCTGAATATCATCACCTACGCCCTGGTCGCGCTGGCCGGCCTGAGCATGCTGTTTGTCTCGGCCTATCACTGGCAAAGAGGCTATCGCCCGGCGCGCCTGTTCGTGGCCGGCATGGTGGTGTTCAACATCGGCACGCTGATCATTCTGCCCGCCCTGCTCGGCCTCACGCTGGTGGCGCCGCAAGGCCTGATCGTGACCCTGCTCACGTTTATCTGCCTCAGCGGCCTGTTGATGAGCCTGGCCCTCGGCGAGCGCCAGCGCGCCATTGTCGAAACCCGCTTCAGCCTCAGCCGCGACCTGGCCGCCAGCAACGCCGAAATTGCCGCCAAGGCCGAATTCCTGGCGAAGATCAGCCACGAAATCCGCACCCCCATGAACGGCGTGCTGGGCATGACTGAGTTGCTGCTGGGCACGCCGTTGTCGGTGAAACAACGCGACTATGTGCAGACCATCCACAGCGCCGGCAACGAGTTGCTCACGCTGATCAACGAAATCCTCGACATCTCCAAGCTCGAGTCGGGACAGATCGAACTCGATGATGTGCAGTTCGACCTCAACGCGCTGATCGACGACTGCCTGAGCATCTTCCGCGCCAAGGCCGAGCAGCAGAATGTCGAGCTGATCAGTTTCATCCAGCCCCAGGTGCCGCGCGTGATCAGCGGTGATCCGACACGCCTGCGCCAGGCGTTGCTGAGCCTGCTGGAAAACGCCCTGCACAAAACCGACGAGGGCGAAGTGCTGATCGTCGTGGCCCTCGACGAACGCAGCACCCAGCCACGCCTGCGCATCGCGGTACAAGACAGCGGCGTGCCGATGGAAGCCGCCGAACGCGACGCCCTGCTGCACAGCGAACTGCACAGCAAGAACTTCCTCTCGGCGACACGCTTGAGCGGCCACCTGGGCCTGGTTATCGCACGTCAGTTGATCCTGTTGATGAACGGCGAGTTCGGTATCAAGAGCGGCAGTCACCAAGGCAGCACGCTGTGGCTGACCCTGCCGCTGGACCCGGAACGCCTCGAGCATCCGACCTCCGATCTCGACGGCCCGCTCAAGGACGCACGCGTACTGGTGGTGGACGACAACGACACCTGCCGCAAGGTGCTGTTGCAGCAATGCTCGGCCTGGGGCCTGAACGTCAGCGCCGTGGCTTCCGGCAAAGAGGCCCTGGCCCTGCTGCGTACCAAGGCGCACCTGCGCGATTACTTCGACGTGGTGCTGCTGGACCAGAACATGCCCGGCATGACCGGCATGCAGCTGGCGGCGAAGATCAAGGAAGACCCGAGCCTGAACCACGATATCCTGCTGATCATGCTCACGGGCATCAGCAACGCACCGAGCAAGATCATCGCGCGCAACTGCGGGATCAAGCGCATCCTGGCCAAACCGGTGGCCGGCTATACGCTCAAGACCACCCTGGCCGACGAACTGGCCCAACGCAGCAAAGGCGTGACCCACCCTCGCCCCGCTCCAGCCGCCCCGGCAGTGATTACGGTGCCCAGCGACTTCCGCATCCTGGTGGCCGAAGACAACAGCATCTCTACCAAAGTGATCCGCGGCATGCTCGGCAAGCTCAACCTCAACCCGGACACCGCCAGCAACGGCGAAGAAGCGCTGGAGGCGATGAAAGCCCAGCGTTATGACCTGGTATTGATGGACTGTGAAATGCCGATCCTCGATGGTTTCTCCGCCACCCAGCAACTGCGCGCGTGGGAAGTCAGCCACCAACGTGTACGCACGCCGGTGGTGGCGCTGACCGCGCACATTCTTTCGGAACACAAGGAACGTGCGCGCCAGGCCGGGATGGATGGGCATATGGCCAAGCCGGTGGAACTGTCGCAGTTGCGCGAGCTGGTGGAATTCTGGGTGGCGCAGCGCCAACAACGGCCAGAGCACGCCCCCTCCTGACTGATCGTTGACTGATCGTTCCCACGCTCCGCGTGGAAACGCCGCCTGGGACGCTCCGCGTCTTGCGCCTGGCGTGACGCGGAGCGTCACCGGATGCATTCCCACGCGGAGCGTGGGAACGATCAGCGCGTGGGAACGATCAGCCCCCTCCCACATTTGATCTCTGGCGCCTGATAGACTCCTCCACACTTCCACCACCCGCGAGCCGCCCCTCATGCTCCATGTGTTGTTCAGCGTTTACCTGAAGATGCTGGTGCTCTATAGCCCGTTCTTTGTGCTGTCCTGCTTTATCAGCCTGACCCGTGGTTATTCCAGCAAGGAGCGGCGGCGCCTGGCGTGGAAAGTCGCGCTGGCGACGCTGGTATCGAGCGTGCTGCTGTACCTGTTCGGCCGGGTGATTTTCAGTGTGTTCGGTATCACTGTGGATGCCTTCCGCATCGGTGCCGGCAGCGTGCTGTTTATCTCCGCCCTGGGCATGGCCCAGGGCAAGTCGGCGGTGCAGACCGATAACGTGCAGCAGGACGTGACCATCGTACCGCTGACCATCCCGCTGACGGTCGGCCCCGGCACCATCGGCGCGCTGCTGGTGATGGGGGTAAGCCAGCCCCACTGGGACGACAAGCTCACCGCCATCCTCAGCATCGCCCTGGCCAGCCTTACCGTGGGCGTGGTGCTGTACCTGTCCAATCGGATCGAACGAATTCTCGGCGACCAGGGCTTGCAGATTGTCAGCCGGTTGATGGGGTTGTTCGTGTGTGCCCTGGCCGCGCAAATTATCTTTACCGGGGTGCGCGGTTATCTGGTGACCTAGATCCGGTATTTGGCAATGGCCGACTGCACCTTGTCGCCCGCGCTGTCACGCATCAATTGAAGGGTCTTTTCGTTGACCACCGAGGTATTCAGCACCAGGCAGGTCTGCCCGCTGAAGGCCTCGAACGATGAGCTGTCCCATTCAAGGAACGGCAAACCCACCTGTTTACTCACGCCATGGCTGCTGTAGGTCACCAGCACCATCATCACTTCGCCATTGGTTTGCGCGCAGGACGCCACGCCAAAGTCACCGCCCTGGTGCACGCTGCAGTTGCGCTTGAACAAATCGAACGACGCCGGCTGTTGCTTCAAGGCTTCCAGCGCATCCGCGGCCAGTTTCGGCAGCAGGCTGAGCAGCGGCCCCGACAACGACATCGAAGCGAGCATCGCGCCGATGATATTCAGTGCGGCCAGTTGCACCGTCAGCCCCTCGCCGACCCGTGAGACTCGCTCAAAACTGCTGCGCAACGGTAACCAGCCGAGGCTGACCATGACCTTGATAAATTCGTCGTACCAGGCCTCGGTGCCCCGATGAACCTTCAATACATCGCTCACATAGCTGCTGGCCAACAGGTAGCTTTTGCGAATGTACTCGCGGTTAAGCCCGGACAACCCCTCGGCGAAAGAAATCACGCCGTTGTTGACCACCGCCGCATTGCAGTCATCTTCGGTGTCCAGCGGTGAAGCCGCGTGCGTAGCTGGCGCACCCGGCAATTTGTAGGCGGCAATCAACTTGCGCCTTTTGGTACTGTTGATCCTTCTGTGATGTCGCTCCATTTCCAATTCTCCACGTACACCCCGACTCGGGGCTTGTAACCACACTAGTCCACTGACCGGCGGGCTTTCCAGACGACAAACATCCCTTGGCGCGGCTCGGCCAAGCGCGCCGTCCAGCAATAGCGCGGCATGCACGAAGGGCTTCATGGTTTCGTCGTGAAAAAAAGAAAAAGCCCCGGACGACTACAGGAAAATCCTCGAGTCATTCGGAGCTTTCGGACCACCGCCGAGGTGTTTTCAGGAGGCGGGTTTACCGCCGTACCAGCGCGGTGTGTACACCCATTCCCCGCCGCCGGCACGCGCAAAGGTGCAGGTGGTGGACGAGCCGACCAGCACCATGGTGCGCATATCCACTTCGTCCGGGGTGAGCTGGCCCAACGTGGTGACGCGCAGCGTCTGGCCGGGGCGACCGATATCACGGCCCAGTACCACCGGTGTTTCAGGCGTGCGGTGCTGCGCGACGATCTCCAGCGCGCGCCCCAGTTGCCACGGACGCGCACGGGAAATCGGGTTGTAGAACGCCAGCGCCAGGTCGGCCTGGGACGCGAGGTCCAGACGCTTTTCGATGATCGACCAGGGCTTGAGGTTATCCGACAGCGACATCACACAGAAATCATGCCCCAGCGGCGCGCCCGCCTGGGCAGCGGTGGCCAGGGAAGCCGAGACACCAGGCAGGATTTGCAGCTCGACCTGATGCCAGGCGGGGTCGCTGGACTCATGCAACGCCTCGATCACCGCAGCGGCCATGGCGAATACACCGGGGTCGCCGGACGACACCACCACCACCGAGCGCCCTTGGGCGGCCAGCTCGAAGGCGTGACGTGCGCGCTGCATTTCTTCGCGGTTGTCCGTGCAGTGCTGCACCTGGTCGTCACGGAACGGCCCGGCCATGCGCACGTAGGTTTCGTAGCCCAGCACATCGGTGCAGCGCGCCAACTCGGCCTTGACGGCCGGCACCATCAAGTCAGCGGCGCCAGGGCCAAGGCCGATCACGGCGAGACGGCCACGCGGGCGGCCTACCTGTGACACATCCACCGGCTGCTCGGCCACGCTGAGGGTGATGTCCGCGTGCGGCTCAAGCTTGGCAAAGCGCAGCGGCACACCCAACTCCAACGCCGCCTCATGCAACGAGGCTTCGGCCATCTGCGTGTCGCTCGCCAGCAGGCACGCCAACGCTTGCACGGCAACGCCCGCCTCATGCAAGGCCGTGCGCACACGTGCCGCCAGGTGCGCACCCGGCTTGCAGGTGACGCAGACCGTCTTCGGGTAGATCAGCAATTCGTTGGCGGCAGGCGTACGCTCGGCACTGCCCACATGAATCGCCAGGCGTGCCCTCGGGTCCTGCGGCAAATTGGCCTGCTCCAGCCAGGGCGCCGCGCCTTCGATGCGCACGCTTTCACCGGCCAGCAGGTCCGAGACAAAGCGCTTGCCCAGCTCCAGGTCCGCCAACGCATAGCCCGTTGGCGGGTTGAGCAGGCAGGTGCCGAACCGCAATTCGCCGCTGGTGGTGATCGCCGCTGCCACGCCCAATGCGGCGGCAATCTCCCGCGCCATCACATTCACGCCGCCCAGGCCGCCCAGCAGCGGCACCACGGCGCTGCCGTCTTCGGCGACGGCCAGCACGGCCGGCTCCTCGCCTTTTTCGAGCAAGAGTGGCGCGAGGGTGCGGATCACGATGCCGGCGGCGCACAGCGCAATCAGCGGCGTGCCCTGCTGGTAGAGCTGGCGCAGGGTGGCGCCGAATTCGCTGTAGCGTTGGTCTGCACCCTCAACCCGACCGTCCAGGCCATGGATCAGCGCAGCCGGGTAAAGCTGCTGGATCCTGCGCGCGGTCGCCAGGCTGCCCTGGCCCAGAATGACAATCGCCGGGCTCATCAACCTTGCCACCGTTCACCGGGTACGATGATCAACGAGAAATACGGCGACGACATCGGCTCCACCTGATCCAGCGGCACGATTTTCTGATTGGCCATGGTGGCTCGCTCCACATACAGCGCGCGCGCGGCCAGACCGAGTTCTTCCAATACCTGGCGCACCTTGGGAAAGTTGCGCCCCAGCTTCATGATCACCGCCGCATCCGCGTCCGCCAGTCGGCGCTTGAGGTCATCGTGGGGCAACACGCCAGAGAGCACCGACAGGCTCTGATTGCGATACACCAGCGGCGCGCCCAATACCGAAGCACCGCCCAGCATCGAACACACGCCCGGGATGACCTGCGCCTCATAGCGTTCGGCGAGGCGGTCGTGCAGGTACATATAAGAGCCGTAGAAGAACGGGTCGCCTTCGCAGATCACCGCCACATCGCGGCCGGCATCCAGGTGCGCGGCCACAGCGACACTGGCCGTGTCGTAGAAATCGCTGATCACTTGCTCATAGGACAGCGGCGCCGGCAGCGCCTCGGTGGTCACCGGGTACACCAGCGGCATCAGGGTTTGCTGGGGCACCAGGTGGTCTTCGATGATGCCGAAGGCATTGCCCTTCTTGCCCTTGGCCACGAAGTACGCCACCACCGGCGATTCGCGCAGCAGGCGCAGCGCCTTGAGGGTGATCAGTTCCGGGTCACCGGGCCCTACGCCCAGGCCGATCAGACGTCCGCGTGCAGGCATTATTCAACCTCCGTGGCGAGCGCATTGACGGCGGCGGCGGCCATGGCGCTGCCACCCAGGCGGCCCTGCATGATCACGAACGGCACGCCACGGCTATCGGCGGCGAGCATCGCCTTGGATTCGGCGGCACCAACAAAACCCACCGGAAAACCCAGGATCAACGCCGGTTTCGGCGCGCCGGCGTCGAGCATTTCCAACAGGTAGAACAAGGCGGTCGGCGCGTTGCCGATCACCACCACGCTGCCGGCCAAATGCGGGCGCCAGAGTTCCAGGGCAGCGGCGGAGCGTGTGTTGCCAAGCTCGCGCGCCAGCTCTGGCACGCTGTCGTCACGCAGGGTGCAGATCACCTTGTTGTTGGCCGGCAGGCGCGCACGGGTCACGCCTTCGGAGACCATCCGCGCATCGCATAAAATCGGTGCGCCCGCCGCGAGCGCGTCGCGCCCGGCCTTGCCTGCGCCGTCGGAAAATTGCAGGCCGTCGATGGCCTCGACCATGCCGCATGCATGAATCACCCGCACCGCGAGTTTCTCCAGGTCCGCCGGGATACGCGCCAGGTTGGCCTCCGCGCGAATAATGGCGAAGGAGTTGCGATAGATCTCCTGACCGTCGCGGATGTAATCAATCATCGGTGTTGCTCCGTGGGCGAGCGCGCAGCAAGGCGCCCGCCGCGTCAATAGAAAGAGTGCGCGCGTGCAGCCGGCCAAAACCTGGATGAGCAGCGTCGCGAAAATAGAGGTCGTAGTGGCCGGGGCTCACCGCCAGCAAGGTGACCGGCGCGGTGTGTGCGGCGGCGCAGGAGCGCGGGCAGCCGGACAGGTGAACGTCGTGACCCGGTTGCAGGGCGGCCAATTGCACGGCGTCGGCCTTGGTATCCGACAAGCCTTTGCCGCAGCCGCTGGAACCGGTGCAGGCGATCATGCGCGCCAGGGGTTGGTCGGCTGCGCAGAGAAAGCCCAGTTGCGCCAACTGCTCGGTCACCACGCCTGGCTGTGTGAGGTTAGGCAGCAGCACGCCCTGCCAAGGAGTGAACCGCAAGGTGCCGTCGCCATACGCGCAGGTCAGCTGTGCAGCGCCCTTGAGCATCGCCGAATCCAGGCGGCCCAATGGCGCGGCGGCGGTGACATAGAACCGGCCTTGCTGGCGCTGTGGATAACTGCCCGGATGGCCTGAAGCGCCGCTGGCCGGGCGGTTGAAGCCATCCGCAGGCAGTAGCGGCAGGCTCAGGCGGCTCAGTAAGTTATCCACAACCAACTGGCGCATGCGCGTTTGTTCCGGCGTGGCCAGGTCGAGAAAGGCGTCGAGCACGGCCACCACCAGCGCATGGCCCTGGTCCAAGCGCACAGCGGCCAACGGTGCATTCAGGCCAGGACAGCCGGCCAGGCCGAACGCGAGCAGGGTTTCACCCGCCTGTTCGAAGGCCGACAGCCACAGATCGTGATGATGTTCGAGCATCGCCAAGGCCTCGAAGCCATCCAGCTGCACGGCGAATTTGGCCGACAGCTCATGAAAGCGTGGATGGTTTTCCAGGGTGGCGAGGATCTGCCCGGCCAGTGGGCGCGTGTCGAGCAGCATCTGCGGGTCGATGCCGGCGCTGGGGCTGAGCATCAGGTTGCGCACGTCATCACCGCCCGCATTGCTCGGGCCGAGGCCTGCCGCCAGCAACATCGCGATCAAGGCCTCCGGCTCGGCGCCGATCCCGCGAATCTGCAGGTTGGCGCGGTTGGTCGCCTCGATCACCCCGCCCGCGTACGCCTGGGCAGCGTCCGCCACGGCGTTGGCCTGGGCCGCGGTGATCGAGCCACCGGCCAGTTTGATCCGACAAATACCGCCGTCCAGCGCCTGGACGATGCGCAACAACCCCGGACAAGCCGAGGGGCGCAAGGTATTCAGAGCGGGCGTTGGCTTCACGGGGCTTCCGGTTGACGGGTAAAGGCGCGGTATTATGCCTGCTTTGTCCGACGGCATGAAAAGCCTGCCCGTCGGATGTCGTTCAAGGAATTGATATGTCGCCCTGGCTGACGGTAGTAGGCATCGGTGAAGACGGCTTCAAGGGCCTGGGCAGAAACGCCCGGCACGCCTTGTTGCGCGCCACGCGGATTATAGGGGCGCAGCGCCAGTTGGACCTGTTGCCGGTGTGCATTCGCGGTGAGCGCGAGTTGTGGCCGAGCCCGTTCTCCCTGGAACCGGTACTGGCGCGGCGCGGTGAACCGGTGTGCGTATTGGCCAGTGGCGATCCGATGTTCTATGGCGTGGGCGCAAGTCTGGCGCGACAGATTGCGGCGCAAGAGTTGCTGATTGTGCCCGCGCCGTCGTCGGTATCCCTTGCAGCCGCGCGTTTGGGCTGGCCGTTACAGGACGTGGTGACGTTATCCGTGGTGGCGCGGCCCGTCGCGGCAATCAACGCGCATCTGGCCAGCGGTGTGCGCTTGTTAGTGCTGAGTAATGACGGTGGCAGCCCTGCGTTGATCGCGGCTGTGTTGACCGAGGCCGGGTTCGGGCCGAGCCGATTGAGCGTGTTTGAACACTTGGGCGGGGCGAATGAGCGACGTATCGACGGCCTGGCCGAGGATTGGCAGCACCACTCGGCCGCCGATCTGAACCTGGTCGCCATCGAGTGCCTGGCCTCGCCCGACACGCCACGCCTGTCGCGCCTGGCAGGCCTGCCGGATAGCGCCTTTAAGCACGACGGCCAACTGACCAAGCGCGATGTGCGCGCCATGACCCTCGCGCGCCTGGCCCCCATGCCTGGCGAGCTGCTGTGGGATGTGGGCGCGGGCAGCGGTTCCATCGGTATCGAATGGATGCGCACTCATCCCAGTTGCCGCGCACTGGCGATTGAAGCCGACGCAGGCCGCCAAGACTTGATCGAACACAATCGCGACGCCCTCGGCGTGCCCGGCCTGCACCTGGTACGCGGCACCGCCCCGGACGCCCTGCATGGCCTGCCGACACCCGACGCCATCTTCATCGGCGGCGGCGTCACCCGCGACGGCGTGCTCGACAGCTGTTGGCAACAGCTGCGCCCCGGCGGTCGACTCGTCGCCAACGCCGTAACCCTGCAAAGCGAAATGACCCTGATGAACTGGCGCGCCGAGCACGGCGGCGAACTGACGCGCATCCATGTGGCCCAGGCCCAGCCGCTGGGAGAGTTCGATACCTGGCGCCAGGCATTGCCGATCACCTTGCTGGAAGTGGTCAAGCCGCTATGAAACGGATTCTGCTGCTGGGCGGCGTGACCGAAGCGCTGGCCATCGCGCGGACGTTAGGGCCGCAGCATATCTACAGCCTGGCGGGCGTGGGACGTGTGCCGACCGATCTCACCTGCCAGGTACGGGTCGGCGGTTACGGTGGCGCTGAGGGCCTGGCGCAGTTTGTTCGGGATGCGGGGATCAGCCTGATCCTCGACGCGACCCATCCATATGCGGCGCAGATCAGCCAGAACGCGGCGCGGGCGGCGCAGTTGTGCGGTGTGCCCTGCTGGGCGTTGCGCCGACCGGCATGGCAGCCGCAGGCCGGTGACGATTGGCGTGAGATCAGTGATTGGGCCGAGCTGATCGAAGCACTCAAACCGTTCAATCGTCCCCTCTTCACCTTGGGTCGCGAACCGTTGCAGCACCTCGACGAAATCCCCGCCAACCAATTCTGGACGCTGCGCGCGCTGGATGTGTATCCCGGCAATGATCGCTGTGAAGTGATTGGCGCGCGTGGGCCGTTCCTCATCGAAGAAGAACGCGCGTTGTTTGAACGATGCGGGATTGATGTGCTGATCAGCAAGAACAGTGGCAGCACAGCCACCGAGCCGAAGCTGGAAGTGGCGCGGGAACGGGGGGTGCCGGTGTTGGTGTTGAAGCGGCCGGTGTTGGCGGCGGTGGATCGGGAATTCACCACAGTGGCAGCGGCCTTGGAGGCCATTCACGCTCACTGAACAACACCGGTCCAATGTGGGAGGGGGCCCGCCCCCGATTGCGGCGTGTCAGTCAATGTCTTATTGGCTGATCCACTGCATCGGGGGCAAGCCCCCCCCACATTTACGCCGAGTTGTCAGTTGCCTGCCACTATGGCCTGCCCGACACCATCATGAGCTCGTTCGGCTAACAACTGCGCAAGCTCAATCAACTGCGCGACGCCCAGCAATTCCTCTCTTTTCGATCCTTCCAGGTCAAAGGCAATGTCGCAACTCAGCGCATTGGCCGAGGCGAGTGTTTCGCTGAGGTTGACCAGCAGGTCTTCGGTGCTGACTCCATCGGCTACGGTGAACAGCCGGATGGGGGGATTGGGGGTGGGTTTGATCA
This sequence comes from Pseudomonas sp. R4-39-08, assembly GCF_003852275.1. Taxonomy (NCBI): domain Bacteria; kingdom Pseudomonadati; phylum Pseudomonadota; class Gammaproteobacteria; order Pseudomonadales; family Pseudomonadaceae; genus Pseudomonas; species Pseudomonas sp. R4-39-08. The sequence continues at coordinate 705,349 of NZ_CP027733.1, read as the reverse complement.
TTGTGAAGCTCCTTAGGAAAGTGGAGCTGCCATTGATCGCCGCGACGCGATGGGGTGGCAGCTGTACGCAGGTTCGCGGACCGGTCCTAAGGAAACCCGGCATACCCGAAGGTATCCCGCGCGCAGCCGCCATAGCGCTGCACAGTAGACGATAAAAAAGCGCCAACTGAAAGCAGACGATGACGCTCAGCGTCCATAGAAATCCGGGCCGCGACGCCCGACCGCTGAGTTTGCAGCGGTGTACGGAGACTAGAGATTGAGTTTCCTACCGGCAACCTCAAAGAGTTGTCGGAGATTTCTGTTTGATCGTTCCCACGCTCCGCGTGGCAACGCATCCCGTGACGCTCCGCGTCACAACCTCTAGAGCAGACGCAGAGCGTCCTGGGCGGCATTCCCACGCAGAGCGTGGGAACGATCGAAACCTCAAAGAGTTGTCGGACGTTTCTGGTCAGGTCTCACTCTTGATCGTTCCCACGCTCCGCGTGGTAACGCACTCCTTGACGCTCCGCGTCACAACTTGAGAAACGGACGCCGGCCGATATTGGCTCAAGTAGACAAAAAACTCCTGTCGCCTGAAGAAACACTCAGCTCGTTGGCAAATTTCATTTGATAAGTCAGGATCGCTCGCTTGCTTGATCAGTAACCTATTTGTTACCTTCAGGACGGCTAATGATTGAGATTGAAGAATACCGACGCGCTAACGAATCCAGTCCGTTCGATGAGTGGTTTTCATCTTTGAGTGTCCCAGCGGCAGCTCGAGTTTCAACCGCTTTGGTTCGACTTGAAACGGGCAACACCAGCAACATCAAGTGGTTCGATGGGCTAGGCGAATACCGCATCGATTGGGGACCAGGCCTGCGAATCTATCTGATACAAGAAGGCCACCGATTAATCATCCTGTTCGGTGGTGGCGACAAGTCCAGTCAAAAACGCGATATCAAAGTCGTAAATTCGCTGATCAATGAGCATCAGCGTGGCAAGAAATTGAAACAAAAGAGGTAACCAACATGGCGCTTACCCGCAGCTACAAACACACCATCGCCGAACGTGCTCAGCGCGACCCTGAATTTGCCCAAGCGCTCCTTGATGAGGCCGCTACGCTGTTTCTCAATGGTGAGCCGGAAATTTCGCGCGTGATTCTACGTGATTTGGTCAACGCCACAGTGGGCTTTGAAGGCCTGGCGAAAGAAACCGCCAAACCGAGTAAAAGCCTGCACCGGATGCTGTCAGCCGGTGGCAATCCTAGTATGGATAACCTCGCGGCGATTTTTGCAGTGATTAGAAAAGCCTTAGGTGTCGATATGCAGGTCCACGGAGTTCCTATTGCATAATTCGCGATACCAAACGTCCAACGTGACTTGATCGTTCCCACGCTCCGCGTGGCAACGCATCCCGTGACGCTCCGCGTCACAATTACTAGAGCAGACGCAGAGCGTCCTGGGCTGCATTCCCACGCAGAGCGTGGGAACAATCGAATCCAAATGTGGGAGGGGGCTTGCCCCGATGGGTACGTGTCAGCCATACATGGGCTGACTGACACTCAGCTATCGGGGTAACCCCCCTCCCACATTGAGCCTGTGTGGCCTTGTTGATCGGCACTCCCTCGATTCCCCGTCTATCCTCAAACCCAGCACTGCGACACCAAACCACACCGCCCCTTTTTACTTATCCCCCCGATCAGGCTAAATACCCGCCTGATCGTTTAACCCTACGGATTATCCGCCATGGCCCGTCAACGCTTTGCAATTGCCTGGATCGCCTGCCTTGCAGTGCTGTTCAATGCGTTTGCCATGCCGCTGGCCGGTGCGATGCAGCAGGCGGATGACCCGGTCAAGCGGTTGATGTGGGGCAGTTTCTGTTCGTCCAACGGCGCCAGTCTGAAGACGCTCGCCCTGGGCACGCTGGAGATTCCGGCGCCGCAGCAGGACGATCATTCCACCATGCAGCATTGCTGGTGTTGCTCAGGTTCGGCATCGTGGGTGGCGTTGCCGGGGCATGTGCCGCAGCTGTATGTCACACGGTTCGAAGCCCTGCGCAGCCTGCCGGCGCCTGCACTGCAAAACCCCACGCCACGCCAGCAATGGCCGAGCCTCAACCCCCGAGCCTCTCCAACGGTCTGATCTTCTTCGCAAGTGAACTGCGTTTAGAACTGTTCTGGAGAACTGCCATGCTCAAATCTTCCCTGCTTCTGGCGGCGTTGCTGCTGCCGGTGTTCAGTGCCGCCAATGCCGAGAACTACAAGGTCGGCGACCTGTTGGTCAGCGATCCCTGGTCCCAGGAATTACCGCCGAATGCGCCCACCGTTGCGGCGTACTTCGTGATTCATAACAGCGGCGCTTCCCCGGATCGCCTGCTCGGTGTCGAAACCAGCGTCGCCGAAAAAGCCGAGTTGCACGAACATGTGATGCAAGGCGACCTGATGAAGATGCGCCAAGTGCCCAGCGTCGCCGTGCCGGCCAAGGGCGAGCTGACCTTCGCGCCGATGGCTTACCACGTCATGCTGCTGGGCCTCAAAGACCGCAGCCTGTTGGCCGACGGCAAGCAGTTCCCGCTGACCCTGACCTTTGAAAAGGCCGGCAAGGTCGACGTGAACGTATCGGTTCAGAAAACGCCGCCTATGGCCGCCCACGCGCACCAGCACGCCCAATAGGCTGACGTCGATGGGCGCCTCTCGCGCCAGGTTGTCTCCACGCCCGCGCTTGATGCGTGGCAGTTGGATCAGCCTGTTCGCCATGCTGATGATCTTTATCGGCCCGCTGATTTCCCAAGCGATGCCGATGGATCATCACGCCGGTATGTCGATGGACATGCCGAGCTGCCATGGCGAGCCCAAGCCCACCAAGGCCCCCGACGAGCACCACGTACTCTGGGAAAAGTGCGGCTATTGCAGCCTGCTCTTCAGTTGCCCGGCCCTGCCCGGCGGCGTGTCCTTCATTGCCCTCGACGCCCCGCCGCCCGCCAACGCCCTTCCCCCCGCCCCGCGCCTGGGCCATGCCCGGCAAAGCATCTTCCCCGGCGCCCGCAGTCGTGCGCCGCCCATCGCCTCGTAAGCCCCACATCGCGCTACTTCACACCGGCCGACTTTAAACAGACAGCCGCAGGCTGCTGGCCGTGTCGTTTACGATTGATTGATGGAATTTTTCATGTCCAGGTTTTCTGCCGACCCCCGTTTGGGGGTTGCCCCTGCTGTTGCCGTACTGTGCGGCGCACTGCTTGCTCCGCAGGCCCACGCGGACGAACACGAACTGAGCCCCACGGTGATCACCGCGATCGCCCCCAGCTCGCCACTCACCGTTGTCACCAACCCGAAAGACCCACGCCAGCCGGTGCCCGCCAGTGATGGAGGCGACTACCTCAAGACCATCCCCGGCTTCGCCCTGGTACGCAACGGCGGCACCAATGGCGACCCGGTGCTGCGCGGCATGTTCGGCTCGCGCCTGAATATCCTCACCAACGGCGGCATGATGCTCGGCGCCTGCCCCGGCCGGATGGATGCGCCCACTTCGTACATCTCGCCGGAAACCTACGACACGCTCACCGTGATCAAGGGTCCGCAAACCGTACTGTGGGGCCCCGGTGCGTCAGCCGGCACCGTGCTGTTCGAGCGTGAACCGGAACACTTCGGCGAGCTGGGCACGCGGCTCAACGCCAGCGTATTGGCCGGTTCCAACGGCCGTTTCGACAAGGTCATCGATGCCGCTGCCGGCGGGCCGCTGGGCTATGTGCGGGTGATCGGCAACCAGGCCCATGCCGACGATTACAAGGACGGCAACAACGACACCGTCGCGTCGCGCTATGACAAATGGAATGGCGATGTCGCCGTCGGCTTCACCCCCGACGCGGATACGCTGCTCGAGCTCACCGCCGGCCGTGGCGATGGCGAGGCACGTTACGCCGGGCGCGGCATGGACGGGTCGCAGTTCCTGCGCGAAAGCCTGGGGTTGCGCTTCGAGAAGTCCAACCTCGGCGAGGTGCTGGATAAGCTTGAGGCCCAGGTCTACTACAACTACGCCGACCACGTGATGGACAACTACAGTCTGCGCGTACCTTCCGGCACCGGCATGATGGCCGGGCCCATGGCCTCCAACGTCGACCGCCGCACCCTCGGCGCAAGGGTCAAGGCCACGTGGCGCTGGGCCGATGTGCAGTTGATCGGCGGCCTGGATGCGCAGACCAACGAACACCGCGCGCGCAGCAGCATGGGCGTCGACACCTACAAGGACCTGCCGCGCGACAAGGACGCCAACTTCCACAACTACGGCGTATTTGGCGAGCTGACCTGGTACGCCGCCGACCGTGACCGCCTGATCACCGGCGCACGCCTGGACCGCGCCTCGGCCAAGGACTTTCGCCAACGCACCGGCTCGGGAATGATGTCGCGCCCCAACCCGACCGCTGGCGACACCCGCGCCGATACCTTGCCGTCCGGCTTTGTGCGCTACGAGCACGACCTGGCGGACACCCCCACCACGCTGTATGCCGGCGTGGGCCACGCCGAACGCTTCCCGGATTACTGGGAGCTGTTTTCCCCCAACACCGGCGCGCTCGGCTCGGCAAATGCCTTCGACGGCGTAAAGCCCGAGAAGACCACCCAGCTGGATTTCGGCGCGCAATACAAAACCGCCGACCTGCAAGCCTGGGCCTCGGCTTACGTCGGCCAGGTGCGCGACTTCATCCTGTTCGACTACCGGCCCGGCATGATGGGCACCACCTCCCAGGCGCGCAATGTCGACGCGCGCATCATGGGCGGTGAACTGGGTGCGGCCTACACACTGACGCAACACTGGAAAGCCGACGCCAGCCTCGCCTACGCCTGGGGCAAGAACAGCAGCGACGGCAAGGCACTGCCACAGATGCCGCCGCTGGATGCGCGCCTGGGCCTGACCTACAGCGAAGATGATTGGAGCGCCGGGGCCTTGTGGCGCGTGGTCGCGGCGCAAAACCGTATCGACCCGAACAAGGGCAATGTGGTCGGCAAGGACTTCGACAAGAGCGGCGGCTTTGGGGTGTTCTCACTGAACGCGGCGTACCGCATCAATAAAAACTTCAAGGTCAGTACCGGTGTCGACAATTTGTTCGGCAAGGCTTATGCCGAGCATTTGAACCTGGCCGGCAACGCCGGGTTCGGTTACCCGGCCAGCGACCCGCAAGCCATCAAGGAGCCGGGGCGCACCCTCTGGACCAAGGTGGATATGAGCTTCTAAAAGCATCGGGGGCAAGTCGAATCGTCGCACCGCCCCTCCCACATTGGATCGGGTTCACAGATTGAGCCTTGTGAACACAGTCAAGTGTGGGAGGGGGCTTGCCCCCGATGGCGGCCGACCAACGACAAAAATTCAAGCTTTTGCGGAGCATCCCTGATGACCACTCAAAAAATCTCCTTCTACAACCTGGCCTGGCGCTGGCACTTCTACGCCGGGCTCTTCGTCGCCCCCTTCATGGTGCTGCTGGCCCTGACCGGCATCATCTACCTGTTCAAACCCCAGCTCGATCCCCTGATGTACGGCGACCTGCTCAAAGTGCCCGCCGCCGCGCAGGCACTCAGCGCCGACGCGCAACTGCAACGGGCCAAGGCCGCTTACCCTCAGGCCGCGATCAGCAAATACCTGCCGCCCGCCGACGCCACCAGCAGCGCGCAGTTCGTGATGCAACACCAAGGCCGCGAAATCACTGTATTCGTCGACCCGTATCGCGGCACCGTCCTCGGTGAGCAGGACGCCAAGAACAACCTGCAAGCCATCGCCCGCGCCCTGCATGGCGAGCTGATGATCGGCACCACGGGTGACCGCCTGATTGAGCTTGCTGCCGGTTGGGGCGTGATGCTGGTGGTGTCCGGCCTGTACCTGTGGTGGCCGCGCGGTCAGTCATCGGCGGGCGTGTTATGGCCACGCCTGGGCAGCCGAGGGCGGTTGTTCTGGCGCGACCTGCACGCCGTAGCCGGTTTCTGGGGCGCGGCATTCCTGCTGGTGATGCTGCTCAGCGGCATGACCTGGACGGGGTTCTGGGGCAAGCAATACGCCGACCTGTGGAACACGTTCCCGGCGGCGATGTGGAACAACGTGCCGCAATCGGACCAGCAGGCGCGCAGCCTCAATACCGCCAGCCAGCAGACCGTGCCTTGGGCGATGGAAAACACGCCGATGCCGATGTCCGGCGATCATGCCGAACACATGAATCACGGCGCCATGCATGCAGGCCCCGCCGCGCCCACCGTCAGCCTGCAACAGGTGGTCGACCTGGCCACGGCGCGCCAGGTCGAGCCCGGCTACAGCATCACCTTTCCCACCACGGCCACGGGCGTGTTCACTGTCGCGGTGTTCGCCGACGACCCACGCAACGACGCCACGCTGCATGTGGACCAGTACACCGGCAAGGTACTCGCTGACGTGCGCTGGGCACATTACAACGGCGTCGCACGCGCCACCGAAACCGGCGTGATGCTGCACGAAGGCAAGATGTTCGGCTGGGTCAACCAGCTGATCGTACTGGTGATCTGCCTGATGATCCTGCTCAGCGCGGTGAGTGGCGTGGTGATCTGGTGGAAGCGTCGGCCGCAGGGCGGGTTGGGTGTGCCGCCTCTGCGTCATGATTTGCCCAGATGGAAAACCGCCATGGCGATCATGCTCGGCCTGGCAATCATTTTCCCGTTGGTGGGCGCTTCGCTGATCGTCGTGTGGGTGCTGGACCGCCTGCTCCTGTCACGGGTCAGCGTCACCGCTTAATAGTGGATTGCGCAACGCCCTGTTTTGAAGCTTGCCGTGCACTGCGCAACGGAATGTGGCGCCATGCTGGTGCGCCACTGTGCCGAGGCGCCTCCCAAACCCGCCTGTAATCCTGTGCCTCGCGTAGCAGGCACAGCCCTTGCAAAGTCGTGTGTATCTGCCCAACAAAAACTATCGGTTTTACGGAGATCGCACCATGAAGCGTCGCAGCTTGATCAAGGCTTTCACTTTGTCGGCATCCATTGCCGCCATGGGCATGACCTGGACCCTCCAGGCCGCCGAGACCATCAAGGTCGGCATCCTGCACTCGTTGTCCGGGACCATGGCGATCTCCGAAACCTCGCTCAAGGACATGGCGCTGATGACCATCGACGAGATCAACGCCAAGGGCGGTGTGAACGGCAAGATGCTCGAGCCGGTGGTGGTCGACCCCGCGTCCAACTGGCCGCTGTTCGCCGAGAAAGGCCGTCAGTTGCTGACCCAGGACAAGGTCGCCGTGGTGTTTGGCTGCTGGACCTCGGTGTCGCGCAAATCGGTCTTGCCGGTGTTCGAAGAGCTCAATGGCCTGCTGTTCTACCCGGTGCAATACGAAGGCGAAGAAATGTCGCCGAACGTGTTCTACACCGGTGCGGCGCCGAACCAGCAGGCGATCCCGGCGGTGGAGTACCTGATGAGCGAAGAAGGCGGCGGCGCCAAGCGCTTCTTCCTGCTGGGCACCGACTATGTGTACCCGCGTACCACTAACAAGATCCTGCGCTCGTTCCTGCATTCCAAAGGCGTGGCGGACAAAGACATCGAAGAGGTCTACACCCCGTTCGGCCACAGCGATTACCAGACCATCGTCGCCAACATCAAGAAGTTCTCCGCCGGCGGCAAGACCGCAGTGATTTCCACCGTGAACGGCGACTCCAACGTGCCGTTCTACAAGGAACTGGCCAACCAGGGCCTGAAGGCGACCGACGTACCGGTGGTGGCGTTCTCCGTGGGTGAAGAAGAGCTGCGCGGCATCGACACCAAGCCACTGGTGGGCAACCTCGCGGCCTGGAACTACTTCCAGTCGGTGGAGAACCCGGTGAACCAGAAGTTCGTGGCCGACTGGAAAGCCTACGCCAAGAAACACAACCTGCCAGGCGCAGACAAGGCCGTGACCAACGACCCGATGGAAGCCACCTACGTCGGCATCCACATGTGGGCGCAGGCGGCGGAAAAGGCCAAGTCCACCGACGTCGACAAAGTGCGTGAAGCCCTGGCCGGCCAGACCTTCGCCGCACCGTCCGGCTTCACCCTGACCATGGACAAGACCAACCACCACTTGCACAAGCCGGTGATGATCGGCGAAATCCAGGCTGACGGGCAGTTCTCGGTGGTGTGGCAGACCAACGAGCCGATCCGTGCACAACCGTGGAGCCCGTATATCCCCGGCAATGACAAAAAGCCGGACTACGCCGTGAAGAGCAACTAAAGCCCCACCACAGGCCAAATGTGGGAGGGGGCTTGCTCCCTCCCACACTGTCCGTGCATGACTAGGACACTTGTTTATGCCCGCTGCCCTCAATCGCTATTTACTCGCCTTGCTGCTGTGGCTGCCTTTGGCCGCACACGCCAGCGACGCCGAAGACTTCATCAACGCCAACCCGGCGCAGCAAGCCAAGCTCCTCCAGAACTGGGCCGCCCAGCCAGACCCGGCGCGCATCGAACTGGTGGACGCCCTGCAACAAGGCCAACTCACCGTCAACGGTGAAACCAAGACCGTACGCCTGAACAACCGCCTGCGCGGCCTGATCGATAATGTACAGGCCAGCCAGCGACTGCTCGCGGCCGATCCCAAGGTACGCCTTGATGCGGCGCGCACCCTGCAAAAAAGCGCGGTGCCGGCCCAGCTTAAATTCCTCGACCAACGGCTCGCCACCGAGCCCGATGAGCAAGTGCACAGCGCCCTCAGCCTGGCCCTGGCCAACCTGCAATTGGTCGACAGCGACCCGGTGGTGCGCCTGGCCGCCGTGCGCTTGCTCGGCAGCACGGGCGATCCGCTGGCCCGCACGCGCCTGGAGACGTTGCTCGCGCCCGGCGTCGAAACCGATGCCACCGTGCATACCGCCGCCGAGACCAGCCTGGCCCAGGTCAAACGCAAATTGATGGTCGGGGAGATCCTCGGCCAAGCCTTCAGCGGCATGTCGCTGGGCTCGATTCTGCTGCTCGCGGCCCTGGGCCTGGCGATCACCTTCGGCCTGCTGGGGGTGATCAATATGGCCCACGGCGAAATGCTGATGCTCGGCGCCTATTCCACCTACGTCGTGCAGTTGCTGATGCAGCGCTACGTGCCCCAGGCCATCGAGTTCTACCCGCTGATCGCGCTGCCGGTGGCGTTTTTTGTCACCGCCGCCATCGGCATGGCGCTGGAGCGTACGGTGATTCGTCACCTGTATGGCCGCCCGCTGGAAACCCTGCTCGCCACCTGGGGCATCAGCCTGATGCTGATCCAACTGGTGCGGTTGGTGTTCGGCGCACAGAACGTCGAAGTGTCCAACCCCGCCTGGCTCTCCGGGGGCATCCAGGTATTGCCCAACCTGGTGCTGCCGTACAACCGCCTGGTGATCATTGCCTTTGCGCTGTTCGTGGTGGTGCTGACCTGGCTGCTGCTGAACAAGACGCGCCTGGGTCTCAACGTGCGCGCCGTCACCCAGAACCGCAACATGGCCGCGTGCTGCGGTGTGCCGACCGGGCGGGTAGACATGCTCGCCTTTGGCTTGGGGTCCGGCATCGCGGGGCTGGGCGGCGTCGCCCTGAGCCAGATCGGCAACGTCGGCCCGGACCTGGGCCAGAGCTACATCATCGACTCGTTCCTGGTGGTGGTGCTTGGCGGTGTCGGCCAGCTTGCCGGCAGCGTCACGGCGGCCTTCGGCCTGGGCATCGCCAACAAGATTCTTGAACCGCAGATCGGCGCCGTGCTCGGCAAGATCCTGATCCTCGCGCTGATCATTCTGTTTATCCAGAAACGCCCGCAAGGACTCTTCGCACTGAAAGGACGGGTGATCGACTGATGAACCAGCCATTGATGCTTACGGCCGCACAGAAAGCCGGCCCCAGGGTGACGATCACCGTCGGCGCGATCCTGCTCGCGGTGCTGCTGGCGCTGCCGTTGCTGTCGCTGTTGCCGGCGGAAAACGCCTTTCATATCTCCGCCTACACCTTGACGCTGGTGGGCAAGATCCTCTGCTATGCCATCGTCGCCCTGGCGCTCGACCTGGTGTGGGGCTACGCCGGGATGTTGTCCCTGGGCCACGGTTTGTTCTTCGCCCTGGGCGGTTATGCGATGGGCATGTACCTGATGCGCCAGGCGTCCGGCGATGCGTTGCCGGCGTTCATGACCTTCTTGTCGTGGACCGAATTGCCCTGGTACTGGGCGGGCACCCAACACTTCTGGTGGGCGCTGTGCCTGGTGGTGCTGGCGCCGGGGTTGCTGGCCCTGGTGTTCGGCTTCTTCGCCTTCCGCTCGCGGATCAAAGGCGTGTATTTCTCGATCATGACCCAGGCCCTGACCTTTGCCGGGATGCTGCTGTTCTTTCGCAACGAGACCGGGTTCGGCGGCAACAACGGCTTTACCAATTTCCGCAGCATCCTGGGCTTCGGCATCACCGAGCCGGGCACGCGGGCGGTGTTGTTCGTGGCCACGGTGCTGCTGCTGGTGACGAGCCTGTACCTCGGTTGGCGCCTGGCCCAGAGCAAGTTCGGCCGGGTGCTCACCGCCTTGCGTGATGCGGAAAACCGTCTGATGTTCTGCGGCTATGACCCGCGCGGCTTCAAGCTGTTCGTGTGGGTATTGAGCGCAGTGTTGTGCGGCTTGGCGGGGGCGTTGTATGTGCCGCAAGTGGGCATCATCAACCCCAGCGAAATGTCGCCGACCAACTCCATCGAAGCCGCCGTGTGGGTGGCGCTCGGCGGGCGTGGCACCTTGATCGGCCCGTTGCTCGGCGCCGGCGTGGTCAATGGCATGAAGAGCTGGTTCACCGTGGCCTTTCCGGAATACTGGCTGTTCTTCCTCGGGGCGTTGTTCATTCTCGTCACCCTGTACCTGCCCAAGGGCGTTATCGGCCTGCTGAAGAAATGAGGAACGTCATGCTTGAACCTATTTTCGACGCGGGCAGCGGCCGCGAGGCCATCGGTATCGGCCAGGCTGCGGGCAAGGGCCTGAACACCCGCCACGGCACCATCCTGACCCTGGAAGACATCAGCGTCAGCTTCGATGGCTTCAAGGCCTTGAACGACCTCAACCTCTACATCGGCGTCGGCGAGCTGCGCTGCATCATCGGCCCCAACGGCGCAGGCAAGACCACGCTGATGGACGTGATCACCGGTAAGACCCGGCCCAGCCACGGCAAGGCCTGGTTCGGCGAAACCCTGGACCTGACCGGCATGAGCGAAGTGCAGATCGCCCAGGCGGGTATCGGCCGCAAGTTCCAGAAACCCACGGTATTCGAAGCCCTCACGGTGTTCGAAAACCTCGAGCTGGCGCAGAAGACCGACAAGTCCGTCTGGGCCAGCCTGCGCGCGCGCTTGAGCGGCGAGCAAAAAGACCGCATCGACGAGGTGCTCGACACCATCCGCCTCACGGCCTCGGCACAGCGCCCGGCCGGGTTGCTGTCCCACGGGCAGAAGCAGTTCCTGGAGATCGGCATGCTGCTGATGCAGGACCCGCAACTGTTGCTGCTGGACGAACCGGTGGCGGGCATGACCGATGCCGAAACCGAATTCACCGCCGAACTGTTCAAGGGCCTGGCGGGCAAGCATTCGTTGATGGTGGTGGAGCATGACATGGGCTTTGTCGGCTCGATCGCCGACCACGTCACCGTGCTGCATCAGGGCAGCGTGCTGGCGGAAGGGTCGCTGGAGCAGGTGCAGGAAAATGAGCGGGTGATCGAGGTCTACCTCGGTCGCTGATCGTTCCCACGCTCCGCGTGGGAATGCCGCCCTGGACGCTCCGCGTCCTTTCAACAGGAGGTTTGAGAATGCTGCAAGTCGACAAGCTGCACCAGTACTACGGCGGTAGCCATATCCTGCGCGGTCTGTCGTTTGACGTGCAGATCGGCGAAGTCACCTGCTTGCTCGGGCGTAATGGCGTGGGCAAGACCACCCTGCTCAAGTGCCTGATGGGCCTGCTGCCGGCCAAGGAAGGCGCGGTGAGCTGGGAGGGCAAGCCGATCACCGGGTTCAAGCCGCATCAGCGCGTACATGCTGGCATTGCCTACGTGCCCCAAGGCCGGGAAATTTTCGGCCGGCTGACGGTGGAAGAAAACCTGCTGATGGGCCTTTCGCGCTTCCCCGGTGCCCAAGCCAAGGAAGTGCCGGCCTTTATCTACGAGCTGTTCCCGGTGTTGCTGCAGATGAAGCACCGGCGCGGCGGCGATTTGTCCGGCGGCCAGCAGCAACAGTTGGCCATCGGCCGCGCCTTGGCGAGTCGCCCGCGGTTGTTGATTCTCGATGAGCCCACCGAAGGCATACAGCCCTCGGTGATCAAGGAAATCGGCGCGGTGATCAAGAAACTCGCGGCACGCGGTGACATGGCGATTCTCTTGGTGGAGCAGTTCTACGACTTCGCCGCTGAACTGGCCGACCAGTACCTGGTGATGTCCCGTGGCGAAATCGTGCAGCAGGGCCGGGGGGAAAATATGCAAAGCGAAGGTGTACGCGGGCTGGTAACCATCTAATCTGTAGCGTCCTAACGATAAGCACAAAACCATGAACCTGCCCGTTACCCCTGCCCTGTTCACCCCCAGCTGGCGCGCCGAGCTGGAACTGGGCTATGCGCGTTTCGGCGACACCACACGCCCGGTGCTGCGCCGCCACCTCGGCCCGCTGCGCGTGCAAAAACACCTGTACGCCGAAGGCCCCGAGGTGTGCCAGCACATCATCGTGCACCCGCCCGGCGGCATTGCCGGCGGTGATCGCCTCGACATCAGCGCGCAGGTTGCCCAAGGCGCCTGGGCACAGTTGACCAGCCCCGGCGCGGCCAAGTGGTACCGCGCCAGCGGCCCGGCGTTTCAGCAGTTGAATTTGAGCGTGGAGGCCGGCGCGACCCTGGAATGGCTGCCCCAGGAAACCATCGTATTCAGCGCCGCCCAGGCCGAACTGAGCACGCGCATCGACCTGCACGGCGATGCGCGGTTGTTCTACTGGGACGTGGTCGCCCTCGGGCGCCCGGCCAGTGGCGAGCGGTTCGACCTCGGCCACTTTCAATCGCACCTTGATATCCGCCGCGACGGCCAGTTGCTCTGGCATGAGCGCCAGCGCATTGTGGGCGGCGACGGGCTGCTGGACTCGCCTATCGGGCTGGATGGGCAACCGGTGTTTGCCACGTTGCTGGTGACCGGTGAAATCGATGCTCAATTGCTCGGACACTGCCGCTCACTGCCCCACGCGGTGCGCGGCGATTTGACCCAACTGCCCGGTTTGCTGGTTGCGCGCTGCCTGGCCAGCGAAGCGCTGCTGGCGCGGGGATGGTTGATTGAATTATGGAAACTGTTGCGCCCGGCGCTGCTTGGCCGCGAAGCAGTCGCACCAAGAATCTGGAGCACATGAAGATCAAAATTTGGGAGGTGGCAAGCCCCCTCCCACACTTGATCTGCATTGTATTTAAGAATGTATTTAAAGGACCTTGAACCATGGATTTGACCCCACGGGAAAAAGACAAGCTGCTGATCTTCACCGCCGGCCTGGTAGCCGAACGCCGCCTGGCGCGTGGGGTGAAGCTCAACTACCCGGAAACCATCGCCTATATTTCCGCCGCGCTGATGGAAGGCGCCCGCGATGGCCGCACTGTGGCCGACCTGATGCACCACGGCACGACCCTGCTCAGCCGTGAGCAAGTGATGGAAGGCATTCCGGAAATGATCCCGGACATCCAGGTCGAAGCCACCTTCCCGGACGGCACCAAGCTGGTCACTGTCCATCAACCCATTGCGTGAGGCGCGGCAATGATTCGTGATGCTACCGAGCAAGACCTGCCGGCAATCCGCGATATCTACAACGACGCGGTGTTGAACACCACGGCGATCTGGAACGAACAGCCGGTCGACCTGGCTAACCGCCAGGCGTGGTTCAGCGCCCGCCAGGCCCAGGGCTATCCGATCCTGGTGGCGGTGGAAAACGCCGAAGTCACCGGCTACGCCTCGTTCGGCGACTGGCGGCCCTTTGAAGGCTTTCGCTACAGCGTCGAGCACTCGGTGTACGTGCGCAACGACCAGCGCGGCAAGGGCCTCGGCCCGCGCTTGCTGCAGGCCCTGATCGAGCGCGCGCGCAGCTGCGGCAAACAGGTAATGGTGGCGGCCATCGAAAGCGGCAATCTGGCCTCGATCCACCTGCATGAACGCCTGGGTTTCGTCATCACCGGGCAGATGCCACGCGTGGGTATCAAGTTCGGCCGCTGGCTCGACCTGACCTTTATGCAACTGGCCTTGAACCCGGGCGCCGAACCGCCCAAGGAGTGAGATCGATGAGCGCTGCGCAACTGCGTCGAGTCAATGCTGAAAGCTTTGCCCATTACCGCCTCGGCTTGATCGAGCTGTTGCTGGACGCGGTCCGACATGGCGCCTCGGTGGGCTTCATGGCCGACTTCGATGAGACCCAGGCCCGCGCCTACCTGACCGGTGTGCAAGCCGGCATCGAAGACGCCAGCCTGTTGCTGTGGGTGGTGGTGCGCGATGAGCAGGTGGTCGCCAGCGTGCAGTTGGCGCTGTGCCAGAAAGCCAATGGCCTGAACCGTGCCGAGGTGCAGAAGCTGCTGGTGCACAGCCGTGCGCGGCGCCACGGCCTGGGGCAGCAATTGATGAATGCCCTGGAACTCGCCGCACGCCAGCACAAGCGCGGCTTGCTCTACCTCGACACCGAAGCCGGCTCCGGCGCCGAGGCCTTCTACCAGTCGCTGCGCTACACCAAGGTCGGCGAATTGCCCGACTACTGCCAAAGCCCGGACGGGCGCTACAGCCCGACCGCCATTTACTTCAAGACCCTGGGGCAACCTGCATGATTCCTGGCGAATTCCAGATCCAGCCTGGCGAGATCGAACTGAACGTGGGCCGGCGCACCATCAGCCTGAGCGTGGCCAACAGTGGCGACCGGCCGATTCAGGTGGGCTCGCATTATCATTTTTTCGAGACCAATGATGCGCTGACCTTCGACCGCGCCGCGAGCCGCGGCATGCGCTTGAATATTCCGGCGGGCACGGCGGTGCGGTTTGAGCCGGGGCAGAGTCGGGAGGTCGAGCTGGTGGACTTGAGCGGTGGGCGCCGGGTGTTTGGGTTTGCCGGTCGGATCATGGGCGACCTCGACTGATCGTTCCCACGCTCCGCGTGGGAATGCCGCCATGGACGCTCCGCGTCCGCTCTTAACATCGTGACGCAGAGCGTCACAGGATGCATTCCCACGCAAAGCGTGGGAACGATCGAGGACACACACATGAAGATTTCCAGACAAGCCTACGCCGACATGTACGGCCCCACCGTTGGCGACAAGGTCCGCCTGGCCGACACCGAGTTGTTCGTCGAAGTGGAGCAGGACTTCACCGTGTATGGCGAAGAAGTGAAATTCGGCGGGGGCAAGGTGATCCGTGACGGTCAGGGCCAAAGCCAGTTGCTCGCCCATGAAGTGGTCGACACCCTGATCACCAACGCGCTGATCATCGACCACTGGGGCATCGTCAAGGCCGATGTGGGCCTGAAGAACGGCCGCATCCACGCCATTGGCAAAGCCGGCAACCCCGACATCCAGCCCGGCGTGACCATGGCCATCGGCGCCAGCACCGAAGTGATCGCCGGCGAAGGCATGATCCTCACCGCCGGCGGTATCGACTCCCATGTGCATTTCATCTGCCCGCAGCAGATCGAAGAGGCGCTGACCAGTGGCGTCACCACCATGATCGGCGGCGGCACGGGACCTGCCACCGGCACCAACGCGACCACCTGCACCTCAGGGCCTTGGCACCTGGCGCGCATGCTGCAGGCCAGTGATTCGTTCCCGATGAACATCGGCTTTACCGGCAAGGGCAACGCAAGCCTGCCCGAGCCGTTGATCGAACAGGTCAAGGCCGGCGCCATTGGCTTGAAGCTGCACGAAGACTGGGGCACCACGCCCGCCAGCATCGATAACTGCCTGAGCGTCGCCGATGCATACGATGTGCAGGTGGCAATCCACAGCGACACCCTCAACGAATCCGGCTTCGTCGAAACCACCCTCGCCGCGCTCAAGGGCCGCACCATTCACACCTACCACACCGAAGGTGCCGGTGGCGGGCATGCGCCGGACATCATCAAGGCCTGCGGCTTGCCGAATGTGCTGCCCAGTTCCACCAACCCGACGCGGCCGTTCACCCGCAACACCATCGACGAACACCTGGACATGCTGATGGTCTGCCATCACCTGGACCCGAGCATCGCCGAAGACGTGGCCTTCGCCGAAAGCCGCATCCGTCGCGAGACCATTGCCGCCGAAGATATCCTGCACGACCTCGGTGCGTTTTCGATGATCAGTTCCGACAGCCAGGCCATGGGCCGCGTCGGCGAAGTGATCACCCGCACCTGGCAGACCGCCGACAAGATGAAAAAACAGCGCGGCGCCCTGCCGGGTGACGGCCCGGGCAACGACAACTTTCGCGCCAAACGCTATATCGCCAAGTACACCATCAACCCGGCGATCACCCATGGCATCAGCCATATCGTCGGCTCCATCGAAGTCGGCAAATGGGCCGATCTGGTGCTGTGGCGCCCGGCGTTCTTCGGGATCAAGCCCACGCTGATCCTCAAGGGCGGCGCGATTGCCTCCAGCCTGATGGGCGATGCCAACGCTTCGATTCCGACACCGCAGCCGGTGCACTACCGGCCGATGTTCGCCAGCTTCGGCAGCTCACTGCATGCCACCAGCCTGACCTTTATCAGCCAGGCGGCGCAGGAGGCCGGCCTGCCCGAGGCCCTGGGTTTGAAAAAGCAGATTGCGGTGGTCAAGGGCTGTCGCGAGGTGCAGAAGAGCGACCTGATCCATAACGATTACCTGCCGGATATCGAGGTGGACCCGCAGACGTATCAGGTCAAGGCCGATGGTGTATTGCTGTGGTGTGAACCGGCTGAAGTACTGCCGATGGCGCAGCGGTATTTCCTGTTCTAACAACCGCCTCACTGTAACTGTAGGAGCGAGCTTGCTCGCGAAGCACTCAAGGACGCCGCGTTTATTCAGGTTGTACGCGTTATCGTTGACGATCTTCGCGAGCAAGCTCGCTCCTACATTAAGGCAGCTTAGAAGTTCTCGCGCGGGTTGAAGTTGGCTTTCTTGGCCAGCTCCTGCCACAACGCTTTCACCTCGTCGCTACCTGCCGGCGGCATCACCGCCTTGAGCTGCACGAACAGGAAACCACGCTGGCCAGCCTTGTTCAGCAACCCGTGGCCCTTGGCGCGCATGCGCTGGCCGTTCTGGCTGCCGGCGGGCACCTTGAGGTTGATCTTGCCGGTCAGCGTAGGCACCGGGACTTCCGTGCCCAGCGCCAATTCCCACGGCGCCAGCGGCAGGTTGATCACCAGGTTTTCGCCATCCACTTCGAACTTGGCGTGGGGCGCGAACTTGATGATCAGGTACAGATCACCGTTGGCGCCGCCGCCAATTCCGGGCGCGCCCTGGGCCTTGAGGCGGATGCGTTCACCGTCGGCCACACCGGCCGGGATCTTCACGTTCAGGTTCTTGACCGTATTGCTCACGTGCCGGCCAGAAGCGTCGTACTGAGGCACCTGGAAGCTGATCTGCTTGGACTCGGTGGACAGCGTCTCCTCGAGGGACACCGACAACTGCATCTCTACGTCCTGGCCCTTGCGTCCGGCAGGGCGGCGCTGGCCGCCGCCGAACCCGTCGTTGCGCGAGCCGAAGATCGAGCTGAAGAAGTCCGAGAAATCCTCAGTGCCCGCGCTACCGCCAAAGCCGCCACGGCTCTGCCAGCCAGGTGGCCCCTGGAACGGCTGACCGTGCTGGCCATATTTGCGCAGCTCGTCGTACTCGGCACGCTTGTCAGCGCTCTTGAGGGCTTCATAGGCTTCAGACGCGTCCTTGAACTTGGCTTCGGCGTCTTTTTCCTTGCTCACGTCCGGGTGATATTTGCGCGCGAGCTTGCGATAGGCGGCTTTGATTTCCTTGTCGTCGGCGCTCGGCTCGACACCCAGAATCTTGTAGTAGTCTTTGAAATCCATCGGTGGTTCACCATCCTTAAACGAGATCGCACAGCCCGGACACAAGGTGCGCTGGTTTGCACGTGTTGAGTCTTGCGGCCTGGGGTGCGTCGGAGTTTTACAGGCACTTGCCGTATGCACCAGATGTGGGGGCGAATCACGCGCTTTCAAGCGCTATTTAACGGATGGTCGGCCTACGCATCCGGCGTCGACTGGCATACACTGCGCGGCCGTTTTGCAACCGGAACCCGATCGACATGAAAAACCCATCCCCAGCCCGTGCCTGCGGCATCGACTTCGGCACGTCCAACTCCACCGTCGGCTGGATCCGCCCCGGCGAGGAGACGCTTATCGCGCTGGAGGACGACAAGATCACCCTGCCGTCAGTGGTGTTCTTCAACTTCGAGGAACGCCGCCCGGTGTACGGTCGCCTGGCGCTGCACGAATACCTGGAGAACTACGAAGGCCGCTTGATGCGCTCGCTCAAGAGCCTGCTGGGTTCCAAGCTGATCAAGCACGACACCAGCGTATTGGGCACGGCGATGCCGTTCACCGACCTGCTGGCGCTGTTCATCGGCCAGCTCAAGAGCCGCGCCGAAGCCACCGCCGGCCGCGAGTTCGAAGAAGTGGTGCTGGGGCGCCCGGTGTTTTTCGTCGATGACGACCCAATGGCCGACCAGGAAGCGGAAAACACCCTGGTCGACGTGGCCCGCAAGATCGGCTTCAAGGACATCTCGTTTCAGTACGAACCGATTGCCGCCGCGTTCGACTACGAGTCGACCATCGAAAAAGAAGAGCTGGTGCTGATCGTCGACATCGGCGGCGGTACCTCCGACTTCTCCCTGGTGCGCCTGTCGCCGGACCGTCGTCACAACGACAACCGCCAGAGCGACATCCTCGCCACCGGTGGCGTGCACATCGGCGGTACCGACTTCGACAAGCAGCTCAGCCTGCAAGGCATGATGCCGCTGTTCGGCTACGGCAGCCGCATGAAAAGCGGCGCCTACATGCCGACCAGCCACCACATGAACCTGGCTACCTGGCACACCATCAACTCGGTGTACTCGCAGAAATCCCAGCTGGCCCTGGGCAGCATGCGCTACGACATCGAAGACACTGGCGGCATCGACCGCCTGTTCAAGCTGATCGAACAGCGTGCCGGGCACTGGTTGGCGATGGAAGTGGAAGAGACCAAGATCCAGCTGACCCATGAAGACAGCCGCCTGGTGTTGCTGGACCGGGTTGAGCCTGGCTTGAGCGTGGAACTGAGCCGCAACCTGTTTGAATCGGCCATTGATGGCCTGCTCGAGCGCGTGCGCAACAGCGTGACCCAACTGCTCAACGACGCCTCGGTGGATGTGGCCCAGGTGGACACGGTGTTCTTCACCGGTGGTTCCAGCGGGATCCCGGCACTGCGCCACAGCATCTCGGCGATGCTGCCGAATGCGCGGCATGTGGAAGGGAATATCTTTGGCAGTATTGGCAGTGGGTTGGCGATTGAGGCCAGCAAACGTTACGGCAACTGAGTTGTAACTTGAATCTGCGGCGCCCCCATCGGGAGCAAGCCCCCTCCCACCTTTGATTTGTGAACACGGTCAAAATGTGGGAGGGGGCTTGCTCCCGATGGCGTCAGCCCAGGCAACACAAAACCTAAACCATCCCACCGAGCTTCAGCTCACTCTTCAAATACGCATAATAAATCGGCCCCGCCACCACCCCCGGCAAGCCGAACGCGGCCTCGAACACCAGCATCGCCAACAACAACTCCCACGACTTGGCACTGATCTGCCCGCCGACGATGCGCGCGTTGAGGAAGTACTCGACCTTGTGAATCACGATCAAATACCCCAGCGCCGCCACCGCGACCCAAATCGACAGCGACAACGCGACAATCGTGATCAGGGTGTTGGACATCAGGTTGCCGATTACCGGCAGCAGGCCGAGCAAGAAGGTCAGCACGATCAGGGTTTTGGTCAGGGGCAGGTGAATGCCGCACAGCGGCAGCACCACGGCGAGGAACACGGCGGTGAAGGCGGTGTTGAGCGCGGCGATCTTGATCTGGGCGAAGACGATGTTGCGAAACGCCTGGACCAACAGGTGCAGGCGGTCGAACAACGCGGCGGCCAGGGGTTTGCGCTTGGTCAGGTCGGGCACGCGCTGCAGGGCGATGATCGCGCCGAGCACCATGCCGATCAGCAAGGTGACGAACATATGAGCCGCGTCTTTGCCGACCAGTTGCAGTTCGCTCAGGTGTTTGCTCAGCCAGTCGCCGATGGCAACGCGGAATTCGGCGGCGCTGGCGGGCAGATAGGCATCGATGGACGGCGGTAACTGGCCGCGTGCGCGGTCGACCACATGCATGAATTTATCCAGCGAGGCGCCGGGGTTTTCCGCTTCATGCAGCAGGAAACTGATCGCGCCGGCGAAGATCAGCGTGAGCACGCTGACGATCAAGGTACCCAGCAAGGCCACCGCCAGCCAGCGCGCACGCCGCCCTTCGATCAGGCGCTGCAGCTGGGGCGTAAGCATGTTGACCAGTTCATAGACCAACAGGCCAGCCAGCAGGCTGGGCAGCAGTTTCAGCGGCAGCACCAGCAGCAACCCGCCGAAAATGATGATGTAGCTGGACAGCAACAACACATGACGCTGAGAAAACGTTGGCATACAGCCTCAAAACGAACGGCGTTAAAGGATGTGCAGGAGCGAGCTTGCTCGCGAAGGTCGCCAACGATAACGCGTTTATTCTGAATAAACGCGGGGGTAATTGAGTTCTTCGCGAGCAAGCTCGCTCCTACAGGGGGGCTGTGTACGAGTGTCGCAGCCTTCTATGGCCTGGGGCTATCAATTCTTCAGGCAAGTACTCATGAAGGTCTTGCGCGCATCACCGGCCAACGCCTTGGTTTTCGCCGACGCGTTGCAATCCTTCATCTTCTGCTGCTGCGGGGTCAGGGTCTTGGCGTCGTTGGCCGCGGGGGCCGACAGGCAGGTCTTCATGAAGGCCTTGCGCTCGTCGCCCTTGAGGGTCTTGGTAGAGGCTTCGGCATTGCAGGTGGTCATTTTGTTTTGCTGGGCGGTGGCGGCAAAACCTTGGGAACACAGCAGCAGGCTCATCATGATCAACGGAATACGCAGCATCTTCATGGAGTTTTCTCCCGGTTACCGTGCCGAAGGGCGCGGCCTACAGCGCAGTGTAGTCAAAACTCGTTACAACTTCACCGGCCATGGATATTCCAGTCGCCGCGATGCCAGTACACGGAGTGCTCATGACACATCCGGTTAAATCCGATAAAACTTTTCGCCCTTTGCGCGACTCACAACCTGGAGCGATCACGCCGGCAGAGCGTGGCGTAAAACCGGATTAGCCCCAGGAGATTGAGATGACTGAAGCACACTTGACTGACGTTACGACCCTGCGCAGCCGCGCCCGCCAGAACGTCGAAAACGGTGCCGTGACCGAAGGCTATAACGCCGACCGCGAAGAAATCATCCGCCTGCTCAACGAAGCGCTGGCCACAGAGCTGGTCTGCGTGTTGCGCTACAAGCGTCATTACTTCATGGCCAGCGGCCTGAAAGCCAGCGTCGCCGCCGACGAGTTCCTGGAGCACGCCACCCAGGAAGCCGAACACGCCGACAAACTCGCCGAACGCATCGTGCAACTGGGCGGCGAGCCGGAGTTCAACCCCGACCTGTTGTCGAAGAATTCCCACGCACAATACGTGGCGGGCAATTCGCTGAAGGAAATGGTCTACGAAGACCTGGTGGCCGAGCGCATCGCGGTGGACAGCTATCGCGAGATCATTCAGTACATCGGCGATAAAGACCCGACTACCCGTCGCATCTTCGAAGAGATCCTGGCCCAGGAAGAAGAACACGCCGATGACATGGCGGATATTCTGCAGGGTCTGTAACCCGCAACACCGCAATACCCCTGTGGGAGGGGGCTTGCTCCCGATAGCATTGTTTCAGTCAAAGATTGATTGGCTGATACACCGCTATCGGGAGCAAGCCCCCTCCCACATTTCGTTATTACTTCACGGTTTTCGGCGCCTTGCCTTCTCGCATCTGTTGCAGCAACGGTGCGCACGCATTCGGCTCGCCGCCACTTGGGGCGACCAGTGCAAGCAACCCGGCAGCCGGGCCGGCGATCACACCCAGGGCGACCATGCCCGCGCCGCGCAGCGCCAGGGGGATGGCTTTCACCCCGGCATTGGGCTTGATGAACGGCCCGTTCACATACAACGGCGAGCGCAGGGAGAACAGACGAAAGCCCTTGGATTCCGGCGTGATGGTCAGGTCCAACTGCTCGGTCGCCATATTCGCTGTGCCATCGACGTAGATGATCGCGTTCTCGGTATCGAACACAAACAAGCGTGTCGTCGCCAAACCGGTCTTGATGCCGAAGTCCGCCGCCGCGCAGTTGATCTTCACTTCCTTGTCGCCAAACAGGCGCCCCACCACGTAGTTGCCCACGTTAAGGCCAGCGATTTCCATCAGGCCACGGCTGATGGCGCCGTCGTTGATCAGCATCTTCAAGTCACCGTTGGCCGTGCCCAGCAGTGCTGCCACGGAGTTGCCGCGCCCGGCAATATCGGCGTCGCCGTTGAGTTCACCAAAGCTGGTTTTCATCGGTTCAAAGGTCGGGAACAGCTGTTTGAGCTTGAAGTTACGCGCCGTGAGTTTCGCGCGGCCTTCCATCGGCGTGGTGCGGCCGTTCAAGCGGATCTGCGCATCGAGTTTGCCGCCGGCCACGCCGAAGCGCAGGGGCTCGAGGCTCAGCTCACCATCATTGAGCACCAGGTGCGTATAGAGGTCGGTGAAAGGCAGGTCGGCGCTGTGCACAATGCGTTTGCCGGTGAATTCCACGTCGGCATCCATCTCGCGCCAGCGCTCGGTGCGGAACTCTTCAACCGGCAAGACTTTGGTGGCCGGTTGTTTGCTTTCGCCGCCACGGGCTTTCTGCTTGGCGTTGGAGTCGGCGCCGATCAAGGGTGCCAGGTCATCCATCAGCAGTTGGTTGGACACCAGCGCGCCGCTGAGCTTGGGCCGTGGCTGGCTCGCAACGTAGGCCAGGTTGCCGTGGATGTCGCTGTTGCCGATCTTGCCGTTGAAGTTTTCATAACGAAATGAAGCGCCGCTGGCTTCGTGCAGCTTGGCGATCAAATGACCGTCGGTTGAGTACGCCGGCGAATCGGGCAATGTCACGCCAGTCAACGGGTAGAGGTTGCCGAGGCTGCTGCCCGACAGCTTCAGGCGCAGGTCGAGGGCGCCGAGGTTGAGCGGGTCGGTCAGGGTGCCGGCCAGGGCGATGCTGGTGTCGGCGATCTGGACCTGGGCCTGCAGCGGGAACGGCTTGGCCGCGTCCTGCAAGGCGAGCAACCCGCCGATCTTGCCGGTGCCGGCGAGCGCCTGGCCATGGTATTGGCCTTTGACCTTGAGGCCGAACGCATAGTCCTGCGGCGCCGAGCCTTTCTCCAAGGCCTTTTTGGCATCGGCGTCACCGACGATTTCACCGAAAGGAATCGGTTTGCCCAGCGGGTCGATGATCACATCGAGGCGGGTCTTGAGGGTCTGGTCGTCGAGGGTGACGTGGCCCTTGTCGAAGCCGATGGCGCCGATGTCCACCACCCAGCTGGAAGGCTCGGCGTCGGGGTCTTTGGGGTCGAACTTGAAGGTCCAGTTGGCCCGGCCGTCCGCCAGGCGCTGCAGGTCGGCGCTCGGTTCGGTGAGGTCGATACGCGGAATCACCACACGTTGTGCCAGCAAGGCCAATGGCGAAATACGCAACTCGACTTTCTTCAGCGTGACCATCTGCGGCTGCTTGGACCAGTCGGGGTTGCCCAGGCTCAGGTCTTCGGCAATCACATGGGGCCACGGCACCCATGCGCGCCAGCCGCCTTCGTCGGGCTCACGCTGCCACACCACCGCCAAGTTGCCATTGATGGCGAACGGGCGGTGCAACTCTTCGGAGACCTTGGCATTGAGGGGGGGCTTGATGCGGTTCCAGTCGAAGAACACCAGGACCAATACCGCGATGGCAATCAACAGAACGAAGCTGGCGCAGCTCCAAGCGACAATTTTTCGAGTGCGCGTCATTGCACAGGGCTCCTGAATACGACTGGCTGGGCAACAGCCTTTGACACAGCTTATAGGACTACGACTGGCAAAGTGCCTGGGGGTTTAACGCAACGGCCGATTTAGCCGAAAAAACCGATTTTCCTGATCAATCCGACAAGGTTGATCATCAACGACGCACCATTGTTACCCAGGTTCGTGTCGAAAATACCCACCCCGGTGCAAAACCGCGTGCTTGAGAGGCGCGTTCTAGAGCCTCCCGTGGGAACAATCAATTCTGTTGATTATTACCATTGTCTTTATGAACTTTTATATCGACTTATCAAGAGTAGCATTAGCCCTGTACCCACTTTATCGCCCTCCCAAGGAGCAACCCTCATGAAACGCCAAGTACTCGCTACCGTCCTGTTATCCATCCTGGCTTCCAGTGCCTTTGCCCTGCCAGCCGCCGAACAGGCCACCCCACAGAACAAAGCCCAAGCCGTGCAGTCCAGCCAGACCCTGGCGCGCAGCGGTTCGCAAGAAGACGAAAATCGTGATTACGCTAAAGGCGCTGTCGCTGAAAACGGTTCGGAACAGGCCAACAAACGCGCCTACACCGAAGGCCTGACCGAAGGTGGCAACGACCGCCTGCAAGAAAAAGGTCTGGTAGAAGGCGGCGCTGAACAAGCCAATGATCGCGCCTACACCCAAGGTCTTGCCGAAGGCGGTGCCGACCGTCTGGAAGAACTGCATCAAGCACAGAGCTAAGCCCATGGTGGCCCAGAAAAAAGCCCGGTCTGTCGATCGGGCTTTCGCTTTTATATAGACCGCGTCACGTCTCGCCCCCGCCAAGTTCGACGCCGGCAAAGCGGTTTTGCTAGAGTGCGTCGCTGTACTCGCCGACAAAGCCCATCCGCTCATGCTGCCCCGCGCCGAACAGAAGCAACAGACCCGCCTCGCCTTGATGGACGCTGCCCGCCATCTGATGGAGTGTGGCCGTGGGTTTGGCAGCCTGAGCCTGCGCGAAGTGGCCAAGACAGCGGGTATCGTGCCTACCGGGTTCTATCGCCATTTCGCCGACATGGACGAGCTTGGGCTCGTATTGGTCAGTGAAGTCGGCCAGACCTTCCGCGCCACGATTCGCCTGGTGCGCCACAACGAATTCGTGATGGGCGGGATCATCGATGCGTCTGTGCGGATCTTTCTCGATGTGGTCTCGGCCAACCGTTCCCAGTTCCTGTTCCTGGCCCGCGAACAATATGGCGGTTGCCTGGCAGTGCGCCAGGCCATCGGCGCCCTGCGCGAAGACATCACCCGCGACCTGGCGGCCGACCTCACGCTGATGCCCAAGCTGCAACACCTGGATGCCGAAGGTTTGCACGTAATGGCCGACCTCATCGTCAAAAGCGTGTTCGCCACCCTGCCCGACATCATCGACCCACCCGCCCACGCGTTGCCTGCCCATCTCACGCCCCAGGCGAAGATCACCCAGCAATTGCGCTTCATCTTTATCGGCCTCAAGCATTGGCAAGGCCTGGGCAGTACCGAGTAATGCCTCAGCCGGCCGTATGAAAGCGCTTGGCCGTGGTGTAGTTCTTGCTCCAATAGGTATTGCTCAACGAATCGATACGCACATTTTTGCCGGTACGCGGTGAATGGATGAATTTGCCTTCGCCGATATACAGCCCGACGTGACTTACCCGCCCCTGCCCGTTGCCTTTGAAAAAGACCGCGTCGCCCGGCTTCAACGCATTGCGCTTGATGGTCGCGGCGGTGGAACGGTGCATCGCAGCCGTGGTGCGCGGAAGCTGAATATTCGCTTCGGTCTTGAACAGATAGACCAGGAAACTGCTGCAATCGAACCCTTGCTCGGTAGACGTACCGCCCCACTTGTAGGGTGTGCCGAGCAATTGATGGGCCCGGTCGATCACATCGTCGACCGAGGACGATGCGGGCTTGGAAACAAAGGTGGGCGGCTGTTGAAGAGTGGCCGAGGCTGATGAGATAAGGCACGACAGGCTGACAATGACGGAACAGATAAGTGACTTGAACATGATGAACATCGCAGTGAATTAAACACGGCGCGAATCTTAAACAACCCCCGTGTAACTCCACGAAGGCCGATTCCCATGGCCTTGTGGGAAAAATCCTTAAAAACGCCACGAAGAATTGGATGAAAGAAGTTTCATGCAACACACGGCCGTTCACCACGCAAAATGCCCTTTTTCGGTGCTAAAACCTGTTCGAGCGCACCAAATCGCAACACAGTTGCACTCAGCGAATGCCCTGCCTTGTGGCGCTCGCGCCCTGCTGACAGGAAATTCCTACGCGCCTGCCGGGTTGGCAAGCCCCTTGCTCTAGCTCCCTTATCGCTCATAGCCGGAAGCTTTCTGATGCTGGTGATCCACCGCCGAATCGCCCCGCAAGCCCTCTGGGCCGCCGAACTGCTGCTGAACTTCGAAGCCCGCAGCAAAAGCCGCCTGCGCTGTTTCAGTGCCGAGGGTGAAGACGTCGGCCTGTTTCTGGAGCGTGGGCAACCGCCGCTGCATGATGGCGAATTCCTACAAGCTGAAGACGGGCGCGTCGTACGTGTCTGCGCGCGCCCTGAACAGCTGCTGCACGTCACCTGCCGCAACGCGTTTGAACTGACCCGCGCCGCCTATCACCTTGGCAACCGCCATGTGGCCCTGCAGGTCGGCGATGGCTGGCTGCGCCTGCTCGATGACTATGTGCTCAAGGCCATGCTTGAGCAGCTGGGCGCCGACGTGCACACCATTGAGGCGCCCTTCCAGCCTGAACACGGGGCCTACGGCGGTGGCCATCATCATTCGCGGCATGGCGATGAAGCCTTCAACTACGCGCCCAAACTGCATCAGTTCGGCGTGCGTCTATGAACCCAGCCTGGGCGCTGTTGCGCCTAGCCAGTCCGCAGTTGCCGATTGGTGGCTACAGCTATTCCCAGGGCCTGGAAATGGCCGTGGACAACGGCCGCGTCAACAATGCCGCCAGCGCGCGGCGCTGGATCAGCGATCAATTGCTGCTCAACCTCGCGCGTTTCGAAGCGCCGCTGCTGCTCGCCCATTGCCGCGCGGCCACTGAACAGGCGTGGCCACGCCTGGCGCAGCTGTGTGAAGAACACCGTGCCAGCCGCGAAACCCGCGAGCTGTATCAGGAGAGCCGGCAGATGGGCTACTCCCTGCAACAACTGCTCAATGGCTTGCCGGAACTGGACGCCGCCGCCCGTGACTTTCTTGCCCAACACCCTGAACCCCATCTCGCCCTCGGCTGGGCGCTGGCCGCGCGGGCCTGGGCAATCAGCGCCGACGACGCGCTCGCCGCCTGGCTATGGAGCTGGCTGGAAAATCAACTGGCCGTGCTGATGAAAACCCTACCCCTGGGCCAGCAAGCCGCGCAGCGCCTGACCAGCGAGCTGCTGCCGCTGTTGCAACAGGCCCAGCAGGAGGCCGACCGCATCGAACCCGATCATCTGGGCAGCGCCGCCTTTGGCCTGTCTTTGGCGTGCATGGCTCATGAACGCCAGTACAGCCGCCTGTTCCGTTCCTGAGACTGTTTTTGGAGAACCTGACATGAACACACAACCCCTGCGCGTCGGCATCGGCGGCCCGGTAGGCTCCGGCAAGACCGCCCTGACCCTGGCCCTGTGCCTGGCACTGCGCGACCGCTACAACCTGGCGGTGGTCACCAACGACATCTACACCCGCGAAGACGCTGATTTCCTGGTGCGCAACCAGGCCCTGGCGCCGGAGCGCATCATCGGCGTGGAAACCGGCGGCTGCCCGCACACGGCCATCCGCGAAGATGCCTCGATCAACCTGGAGGCGGTGGACCAACTCAACCGGCGTTTTCCCGGCCTGGACCTGATTCTGGTGGAGTCCGGCGGCGACAACCTGTCGGCGACGTTCAGCCCCGAGCTGTCAGACCTGACCATCTATGTGATCGATGTGTCCGCCGGCGACAAACTCCCGCGCAAGGGCGGGCCCGGTATTTGCAAATCCGACCTGCTGGTGATCAACAAGATCGACCTCGCGCCGCTGGTGGGTGCCTCGCTGGAGTTGATGAACAGCGACACCCAACGCATGCGCAATGGCAAACCCTTTGTGTTCAGCAACCAGAAAACCGGCGTCGGCCTGGATGAAATCGTCGCCTTTATCGAACGCCAAGGCCTGCTGACCGCTGCCTGATCCCCCTACGGAGCCTGTGTATGAACCTCAAGAAACTGTTCGCCGCCGCCACGTTGCTGCTGGCCCCCGCCCTCGCGTTTGCTCACCCGGGTCACGGCGACAATGGCCTGGTTGCCGGCATCAGCCACCCGCTGGGCGGTCTCGATCACTTGCTGGCCATGGTTGCGGTCGGGTTGTGGGCGGCGCAGCAAAAAGGCAATGCACGCTGGGCCCTGCCTTGCGCCTTCGCCGGCACCATGTTGATTGGCGGCATGCTGGGGTTTGAAGGCCTGCAACTGCCGGCGCTGGAAAGCGGGATCGCCGCGTCGGTGCTGGCGCTGGGCCTGGCGGTGGCGCTGGTAGTACGGCCGCCGTTGTTCGTGGCGGTGGCGGCGACGGCGTTGTTTGCCCTGTTTCACGGCGTGGCCCATGGCTTGGAACTGCCGGACATGTCCAGCCCCTGGGCGTATGCGGCGGGGTTTGTCGGCGCAACTGCGGCGCTGCACGCGGCGGGCTATGCGGTGGTACGTTTGCTGCCAGCGGCGGCGGCACCGTTGGTGCGGGTGGCCGGGGCTGCGTCGGCGGCGACTGGGGTCTGGTTGTTGGCGGGCTGATAGATCGTTCCCACGCTCCGCGTGGGAATGCAGCCGGGGACGCTCCGCGTTCCTACGCATGACGCGGAGCGTCATGAAAAGCATTCCCACGCAGAGCGTGGGAACGATCAGCCTGATACCATGCGCGCCACACCCCTGCCGTGACGACGCCAGCCGATGCCCCAACCTCTTTTGAACTCCGTGCTCACGCACTTCCACAACCTGATCGTGCCGCTCTGGCAGGGCCCGGGCTGGAATGCCGACCTGGCGCTGCCGTACGAGGCACTGGACGCCGATCACCAGCCGTTACCCCCACAACGCTACCGCGCCATGGCCTGCGCCCGGCAGTTGTACCTGTTCGCCAGCCTGATCGGCGAACCCGGTGCAGCCTTTGCCGAGGAACGCGCCGCCACACTGTTCCGCTCCTTGCAACGGCACTTCCACGACGCCGAACACGGCGGCTGGTTCTACAGCATCGACCCGGCCGGGCAGCCGCTGGATAAACGCAAAGACCTCTACACCCACGCCTTCATCATCTTTGCCTGCGCCCATTACTGGGCCAAGGTGCGTGAACCGTTGGTGGAATCGGTGCTCAATGCCGCGCTTGCCGTGGTCGCCGAACGCTTCGCCAGCGGCGACGGCCTCTACGAAGCGGTGCTGGAGCGCAACTGGTCAAGCCTCAAGTCGGGCCCCTTGCAGAACCCGCTGATGCACCTGGCCGAAGGCTTTCTCGCCACACTGGCGGTGCGTGACGATCCCCTCACGCGTGACGCATTGCTGGACTTGGCCGGCGCCCTGCAAAAGCGCTTTATCGACCGCCAGCACGGCGTAATGATGGAAAAACCCCTGGGCGCTGTGGATAACTGGTTCGAGCCAGGGCATCAGTTCGAGTGGTTCTTTTTGCTCGAGTCGTCAGAGGTGCTGCGCGGTACAGCGCTGCATGCCTCACTGACGCGAGCGTTTGCCTATGCTGAGCAAAAGGGTGTGGATAAGTTAAGCGGTGCGGTCAGCGGCATGCTGTCTGTGGATGGCACGGTGCGCGACGGCACCCAGCGTATCTGGGCGCAGGCTGAATACCTGCGGGCGTTGACCTTGCGGCCCGGCAGCGGAGCGGTGCTGCAACGCCAGTTGCTGGCGCTGCAGAACAACTTCCTGCACGACAAGGGCTGGCACGAATGCCTGGATGCCCAGGGTGCGGTGAGCCGACGGGACATGCCGTCGACCACCCCTTACCATTTGGCTACTTGCTATCAGGGGCTGATCCAGCACCAGGGCTGACCTTCAGGGCC
Source organism: Pseudomonas sp. R4-39-08 (assembly GCF_003852275.1). NCBI lineage: Bacteria > Pseudomonadati > Pseudomonadota > Gammaproteobacteria > Pseudomonadales > Pseudomonadaceae > Pseudomonas > Pseudomonas sp. R4-39-08. The sequence continues at coordinate 675,312 of NZ_CP027733.1, read as the reverse complement.
TCATCGGGGGCAAGCCCCCTCCCACACTTTGATTTGTGAATGCATTCAAATGTGGGAGGGGGCTTGCCCCCGATGGCCTCACCTCGGTCTAACTGACTTCACGCAATCCACTTGCGATCCCCCGTAAAACTGATCGTCAGCCAACGAGCCGCATCCGGCGTGCCGAGCCCTGTGGATATCTCCTCGCGCAGTCCGTCGAGGGTCGCGACGTTATCCACCGGGTAATCCGCCGGCAACACCACATGGATTTCGATGAACCGCGCCCGCCCGTGCTTTTGCACATAGGACACGTAGTCATCGAAACCATGCCTGGCCTTGGCCGCGTCCATCACTTCGCGCACGGTGTCGTCCAGGTGATCCGGGGCGATCCCCAGCACCTCACGCAACGCCGGGCGCAGGATCTTGAACGCCGGTGCCAGCATGCTCAGGGCCAACAGGATCAGGATCAGCGGGTCGACATACACCGCCCATTCGCCATACCCCTGGGACTTGAGCAGCAGTGCCGCCAGAAAGCTGATCAACAGGCCTACCGACAGCATCGCGTCCACCAGCCAACTGATGTTGTCGAACTGGATCAGCGAGGATTTCAGCGTGCGATTGCGGTAGCGCACATAGAAGAAGTAGGCGAACTCCACCACGGTAAACACCGCCGCATAAATGATCACCAGCCCCAACTCGATCTCGCGCCCGCCGTTGATGATGCCGAACACGCCGTTGAGAAACGCATAGATGGCGATCAACAGCAGAAAGCTGCCTTCGATCAACAGCACCATGGGCTCCAGGTGCCAGTAGCCGAACTGGAAACGCTCGTTGCTTTTCTTGGCGATCAGCTTGGCCGTGATCAGCATCAACACCTTGATGGCGGTGGCGATCAGCGAGAAAAAGCCGTCGAACAGAATGGATTGGGCGCCGGATATCACACCCGTGACAATCCCGGCGATCGCAACTGCGAACATCAGGATGGTCGATTGTTTGAGCAGTGCCTGCTCACCTCGGTTACTCACATTTCCTCCCGTCAAAACCTTTAAACCGCACAGTGCGGAGGGTTTTCAGGAGCGGAGTGTACCTTTGATCGTTCCCACGCTCTGCGTGGGAATGCATGGTGTGACGCTCTGCGTCACCAGCAAAGCGCGACGCAGAGCGTCCCCGGCGGTATTCCCACGCGGAGCGTGGGAACAATCAGTTGAGCCTTACTTGGCCCCACGCTCAATCGCAAACCCAGCCCAGGTCTGGCTCACCGGCATCAGCTCCAAGCGGTTGATATTCACGTGCGCCGGCGTATTCAGCACCCAGAAGATCGTGTCGGCAATATCCTGCGGCTGGATCGGCTCGGCGCCCGCGTAGGTCGCGTCATAACGCGCCTGATCACCGCCGAAACGCACCAGGGAAAATTCGCTCTCGCACAAGCCCGGCTCGATGTTGGTCACCCGCACACCGGTGCCTTGCAGATCGCAGCGCAGGTTCAGCGAGAACTGCTTCACGAACGCCTTGGACCCGCCATACACATGGCTGCCCGGATAAGGGTAGTTACCGGCGATGGAACCCAGGTTGATGATCCCGGCGCCACGGCCATGGGCGATCAGGCGCGGCAGCAGCAGGTTGGTGGTGGTCAGCAGCCCTTTGATATTGGTGTCGACCATGGTTTCCCAATCGTCGAGGTTGCACTTGGGCGCAGGGTCGGTGCCCACGGCCAGGCCGGCGTTGTTGATCAGCCCGCGCAACGTGGCGAACGAGGGCGGCAGGTTGGCAATGGCGTCTTCCATGCCTTTGCGATCCCGCACGTCCACCACCAGGCCATGCACTTCGGTCTGCTTGGAGAGCTCTTCGACCAGCGCATTCAAGCGCTCGGCACGCCGGCCGGTGAGCACCAGTTTCCAGCCGGCGTCGGCAAAACGGCGGGCACAGGCTTCACCGAAACCTGAAGTGGCGCCAGTAATAAACAGCGTGTCGGACATGGTGGTCTCCTTGCGGGCAACGGGAAAAGTTGCCAGCAGAATGCCCTTACGCTGCCCTCGCGGCAACCGCTACGCGCGCATCTTCCTACTCGCCTGATCACTTTTTAACCACGCCGGGCAGAGCTATGCAGATCAGGGCCTGCAGCCACATACGCGCAGGTTATCCACAACTGCGCCCACAGTCTTTGGGGGCAAGTGCAAATCGCCTTGAGCCGCGTGATACAAGGCCTGCAGGAGCTTTTAGAAAGTTTTTTGCTTGACCTGGACAGAGGCGTATGTAGGCGTTTTCCCCGGTGAACATCTAGACGATGGCTCCAGGCCAGTCATTCCGGCCTCTGCGGCAGTCTTTCCAGAGTTTAGTCACAGACTTATCCACAGGCAGGAGTGACATGCAACGGTCATATACCTGTGTCTTTAAACAGGTTGACAAACCCCTCGAAGGGTCGCGAAAAAGTGGCTGATCAAATACTAACCACACCGCTGCAAGCCACGGTTTCAGAGGCCTGCAGCCAGCTACTCCCACCTTACCCACAGCCGGTTCCACAGCGGATGGGGACAAGTCAAAACTGTGACAAAACAGGGATTTGCGGCGGCTATATGTCGCGCTTTGGAGGGGAGCTGAATTTGTTTTCCACAATTTGGCGCAGGCCTTGTGGATCACACAAAACAATGTGGGAGGGGGCTTGCTCCCGATAGCGTTTTGTCAGTCAGCACATCTGAAACTGACACTCCGCTATCGGGAGCAAGCCCCCTCCCACAGGGTACCGCGCAGTCAGTGCCCGCCCAGGTAGGCGTTGCGCACTTCCTCATTCACCAGCAGTTCCTTGCCCGTACCGGTCAGGCGAATCTCGCCGTTGACCATCACATAGGCGCGGTCCGACAAGCGCAGGGCGTGGTTGGCGTTCTGCTCCACCAGGAAGATGGTCATCCCGGTGGAGGCCAGCTCGCGCAGGGTGGAAAAGATCTGCTTCACCACGATCGGCGCCAGGCCCAGGCTGGGCTCATCGAGCAGCAACAGCTTGGGCCGGCTCATCAGCGCGCGGGCGATGGCGAGCATTTGCTGCTCGCCACCGGACATGGTCATCGCGCGCTGGTTACGCCGCTCCTTGAGCCGTGGAAACAGCTCGAACATGCGCTGCATGTCTTCCTGCGCGAACTTGTCGCCAATGGGGATGGTGCCCATCAGCAGGTTTTCCTCGACGGTCATGTCGGGGAATACCCGCCGCCCTTCCGGCGATTGCGCGATGCCGTTGGAGGCGATGTAGTGGGACGACTTGTGGGTAATGTCCACGCCGTTGTAGAGAATCTGCCCCGACTCGGCCCGTGGCTGGCCGAAGATCGACATCAGCAGCGTGGATTTGCCCGCGCCATTGGAGCCGATCAGGCTGACGGTTTCGCCTTCGTTGATGTACAGCGAGACTTTTTTCAGGGCCTGGATCGGGCCGTAGAACACGTCCAGGTCCTTCATTTCGAGGATAGGCCCGTTCATACGAGTTCCTCTTCGTCTGCGCCCAGGTAGGCGGCGATCACTTTCGGGTCGTTGCGGATTGCGTCCGGCCCGCCTTCGGCGATCACGTTGCCGTGGTCCAGCACCACGATGTGGTCGGAAATACTCATCACCATGCCCATGTCGTGTTCGATCAGCACCACTGTGAGGTCGTGTTCGTCGCGCAGCAGGCGAATCATCGCGCTGAGGGCTTCGGTTTCCTGAGGGTTGAGGCCCGCTGCCGGTTCATCCAGGCAGATGATCTGCGGCCGCGTGCACATCGCGCGGGCGATTTCCAGGCGGCGCTGCTGGCCGTAGGAAAGCTCGCCGGCGAGGCGGTTGGCGCAGTCCACCAGGTCGACCACTTCCAGCCAGTAGAAGGCGTGGTCGAGGGCATCGCTTTCGGCCTTGCGGTAGCCCTTGGTGTTGAGGATACCGGCGAGCATGTTGCGGTTGACCCACATGTGCTGGGCCACCAGCAGGTTTTCCAGCACCGACATTTCCTTGAACAGGCGAATGTTCTGGAAGGTCCGCGCCAGGCCCGCGCGGTTCACCAAATGGGTGCCGCCGAACATCTTGTAGTACACCCGGCTGAAAAAGCTTTTCGGCGAGACGAAATCGGTGGCCTGGAAGCGCTCACCCAATAACTGGATCACATTGGTCTGCTTGCCACGCACGTTGAGTTCGATCTTGCCGCCACTGGCCTTGTAGAAACCGGTGAGGCAGTTGAACACGGTGGTCTTGCCGGCGCCGTTGGGGCCGATCAGGGCAAAGATCGAGTTGCGCTTCACCTTGAGGCTCACATCGCTCAAGGCCTTGATGCCACCGAAGTGCATCATTAGGTGTTCAACGGAAAGGACGACTTCCTTGCTCATGGCGCCACTCCTTTACGTGGTGTCACACCGGTACGGCTGATGCGGATCAAGCCGCGCGGTCGCCAGATCATCATCACCACCATCAACACGCCAAACAGCAGCACGCGGTATTCAGAGAAGCTGCGCAGCAGTTCCGGCGCAACGGTCAACACGAACGCCGCGATCACCACACCGACCGTCGAGCCCATGCCGCCCAAGACCACGATGGCCAGGATCAACGCCGACTCGAAGAAGGTAAACGACGACGGGTTGACGAAGCCCTGGTAGCTGGCAAAGAACACCCCGGCCAAGCCGGCCGTGGAGGCGCCGATGGTGAACGCCGAGAGCTTGACCAGTACGTGGTTCAGGCCCATGGAGCGACAGGCGATTTCATCTTCGCGCAGGGCTTCCCAGGCACGCCCGACCGGCATGCGGGTCAGGCGATGCTTGATGTACAGCACGGCCAGAACCACCAGGAACAGCACGATGTAGATGAACATGAACTTGATATTGGGGTTGTAATCGATGCCGAAGAACTCGTGGAACGGGATGCCGCCGTCCTTGGCACGCTTGCCGAACTCCAGGCCGAGGAAGGTCGGCGAAGGCACCGGCATGCCGTTCGGGCCACCGGTGAACGACAGCCAGTTGTTGAGCACCAGGCGAATGATTTCACCGAAGCCCAGGGTCACGATGGCCAGGTAGTCACCATGCATTCGCAATACCGGAAAGCCGAGTATGCACCCCGCCAACGCCGCCGCAATGGCGGCCAGCGGCAGCACCGTCCAGAAGCCCAGGCCGAGATATTGGTAACCCAGCGCCAGGCCGTAGGCGCCGATGGCGTAGAACGCCACATAACCCAGGTCGAGCAGACCGGCCAGGCCCACCACGATGTTCAGGCCCAGGCCGAGCAATACGTAGATCAGCCCGAGGATCACCACGGTCAGCAGGTACTTGTTGGCAAAGATCGGAAACACGATGGCGATCACGATCAGCGCCGGAATGATCCAGCGCAGCCGCGACTTGTAGTCCGGCGCCCGCACGTGCACGCCGGAGCCGCTGCTTTCGAAACCCTGCAGGATCTTCACGCCCTTGGGGGTTTGCAGGAACAGGCTGAGGGCAAAGCGCCCGGCCATCACGATGGCGACCAACGTGGCCACGCGCGCCGGTTCCAGGTTGAAGCTGTAGCCGTCGAGCACCACGCCGACGATCGGGCCGAACACGATCAGCGAAATCAGCCCGGCGAGGACCGTATCGACCACACTTTTCTTGATATCGATAGATTTGGCAGCAGACATGTTTACACCTTCGCCACAAGTGGGCGACCAAGCAGGCCCTGGGGACGGAAAATCAGAATCACCACCAGCAGGGAGAAACTGAACACGTCTTTGTAGTCGGAGTTGATCAACCCCGAGAACAGCGACTCGGAGATACCGAGGATGATCCCGCCCAGCATCGCCCCAGGCAGGGAGCCGATGCCGCCGAGTACCGCTGCGGTAAACGCCTTGATGCCGATGATGAAGCCGGCATAGAAGTCGAAGGTGCCGTAATTGAGGGTGATCAGCACGCCGGCCAGGGCGGCCATGGCGGCGCCGATGACGAATACGTAGGAGATCACGCGGTCGGTGTTGATGCCCAGGATCGAGGCCATCTTGCGGTCTTGCTGGGTGGCGCGGCACATGCGGCCGAGCTTGGTGTATTTGATGATGTAGGTAAGCAACGCCATGCCGGCGAAGGCCGCCACGAGGATGAACACTTTGGTGTAGGTGAGTTGCACGAACCCGGTGCCGATATCGACGCGCCAGGCGCCGGCCAGCAGGGTGGGAATGCCTTGTTGCTTGGCGCCCTGGGCGATCTGCGCGTAGTTCTGCAGGATCAGCGAGATACCGATGGCGCTGATCAGCGGAGCCAGTCGGGTGGAGTTACGCAGCGGTTTGTAGGCGACACGTTCGATGACCCAACCGTACACGCCGGTGACGACGACGGTGAAGACCAGAGTGCCGAGAATGAGCAGCGGGAAGGATTCGATGCCGAAGTAAGCCAGCAGTGCCAGACTGATCGCCGCGAGGTAAGCGGAAATCATATAAACCTCGCCGTGGGCGAAGTTGATCATGCCAATGATGCCATAGACCATTGTGTAGCCGATGGCGATCAGGCCATAGACCGACCCGAGGGTCAGGCCGTTGACCAGTTGCTGCAGGAAAATACCATCCATAACGCAATCTCACGCGGTGAGCACCTGCACACCGGTGGGTGTGCGGCGCTTCTGGAGGAAAACAGAGGCTTGGCAACATCCCCTGTAGGAGCGAGCTTGCTCGCGAAGAACGTCAACGATGACGCGGGCATCCTGAATGCCCGCGTCGCTCTCGGGTTTTTCGCGAGCAAGCTCGCTCCTACAGAGGTGCCGCATTCAGTTCGGCTTACTTCTGCTTTTCCAGCTGGTGGTATTTACCGTCTTTGTCCCACTGGTAAACCACATAGTCGGAGATTTTCAGGTCGCCCTTGGTATCCCAGGCCTTTTCGCCCATGACGGTTTTAACCGGGTGAGCCTTCAGCCACTTGGCTGCGTCCTCGCCCTTGTTCGACTTGGCGCCGTTGAAGCCGGCGGCCAGGGCCTGGATCGAGGCGTAGGCGTACAGGGTGTAGCCTTCGGGCTCGGTGCCGTTTTTACGGAACTGCTCGACCACCGCCTTGCTGTCCGGCAGCAGGCGCGGGTCGGCGCCGAAGGTCATGTAGACGCCGTCCACGTACTGCGCACCACCGGCGGTCGCCACCAGTTCGTCGGTCACGATGCCGTCGTCGGACATGAACTTGACGTCTTTCAAACCGGCTTCACGGATCTGGCGAACCAGCGGGCCGGCTTCCGGGTGCAGGCCGCCGAAGTACACGACGTCGGCGCCCAGGGAGCGGATCTTGGTGACGAGGGCGCTGAAGTCTTTCTCGCCACGGGTCAGGCCTTCTTCCAGCACCGGCTTCACGCCGCGCTTGGTCAACTGGGCAGCGGTGGCGTCGGCCAGGCCCTTGCCGTAGGTGTCCTTGTCGTTGATGACCGCGACTTTCTTGCCCTTGAGCACGTCGACGATGTAGTCGCCGGCGACGATGCCTTGCTGGTCGTCTCGCCCGCACATGCGGAACATGGCGCCCAGGCCGCGCTCGGTCACCTGTGGGTTGGTGGAGCCGGGGGTGATTGCGATGATGCCCGCTTCGTCATACACCTCGGAGGCCGGGATGGTGTTGGAGGAGCAGAAGTGTCCGACCACGCCGATCACTTTGTCCTGGTCGGCCAGGCGGTTGGCCACGGCCACCGCTTGTTTCGGCTCGCAGGCGTCATCGCCGGCCACCAGCACGATCTTTTCGCCGTTGACGCCACCCGCCTTGTTGACCTCATCGGCTGCCGCCTGGGCACCCTTCATGTACTGCTCACCGAAAGCGGCGTTGGCACCCGTCATCGGGCCTGCCACGCCAATTTTCACATCAGCTTGAACAAACGTAGAAACACCCAGCGCCGCTGCAACGGCGAGGGCCAGAAAACCTTTCTTGTAAAACGTCTGGGACATGAGTGGTGCTCCGATATTTTTGATTTTTGGCACGACAACTTGCATTCAAACTTTTCACTGAAAGCTCAGAGCAAGCCGCGTGCCATTACTTTTTTATTCTTCAAAAAGACACGGTGTCATTGTTATTGCTGGCGTTTCGAGTCCTTTCGCCAGGACGTGCAACCGTCTAGCTCCGACAGGTGCAACCGGCACACCAAAAAAGTACAACCCCGAACGGTGGCACCTGCAACCGGAGGGATAAACAACAGCTCCACTACTTGTAACCAGCTGCGTAACGGAACTGCACATTTACAGTGCGCGATTGCTACGACTTGCACCAATACAGATGGGTAGCCGGCTAAGAAAATGCCGGCTTCCGCGCGCTATTTCGCGGATCAGATCACGATCCGCAGGCATTGCCCGGCGTGATACAGCGAGAATCCCGCTTCATACAGGCAACTGCGCAGGCCTGCGCCCGCCAGCGGCTGCATCGGTGTAAAGGGAATCGGCAGCGCCTGGGGATTCTGGTGACACAAATAGTCGGCAAACGCTTTACCGACCACGCTGCCGGTGGTCACTCCACGCCCGTTATAGCCGGTGACCGCCACCAGCCCAGGCGCCGGCTCGAACAAACGCATCAGGTGATCGGGCGTAAAGGCGATGCAGCCGGTCCAGGTGTATTCCCACTGCACCGACTTGAGATACGGGAAGTAGTGCTGCTGCACCCGATCGGCCCACGCTTTGAGGAACCAGGCCGGCTTCTGGTTGCCGTTGCCCAGGCTGCCGAGCAACAGGCGGCCATCGGCATCGCGGCGGATGCTGCTCAGCACCTGGCGCGTGTCCCATGAACCCTGGCCACCCGGCAGGATGCGTGAGGCAGCGTCGTCGGTGAGCGGTGCCGACGCCACCTGATAGTAATAACCGGGGAAGAAATTGCGGCGCAACTCGGTCCATTCGCCTTCGGTGTAGGCATTGGAAGCGATCACCACCTGTGCGGCCCGCACCGCACCCTGGGCGGTCTGCACCAGCCAGTCTGCACCCTGGCGCTCAAGCTGGGTGACCGGGGAATGATCGAATAACTGCCCGCCCAACCCGGCCGCCGCATTCGCCAGGCCGCTGGTGTAGGCCATCGGGTTCAAGGTGCCGGCGCGTCGATCCAATAACGCGGCGGCTATTTTCGTGGTGCCGGTGGCCTGCTCGCACGCCTGCCCGGTCAGCAACTCGACCGGCGCACCGCGGCGCTTCCATTGCGCTTCACGGCTGCGCAAGTCCGCCTCGCCACGAGCGTTGTGCGCCATGTGCAAAGTGCCCTCGCGGCGCAGTTGGCAATCGATGGCGTATTTGTCGATCAGGCCGAACACCAGCGACGGCGCGGCGCCCAACATGCGGTTGAGCTGACTGCCCACGGCTTCGCCGAAACCGGCTTCGATCTCGTCCGGCGGGATCCACATGCCGGCGTTGACCAGCCCGACGTTGCGCCCCGAACCGCCATGGCCGGTGCGGTGAGCCTCCAGCACCGCGACGCTTTTACCCTGTTCCAGCAAGTGAATGGCCGCCGACAAACCGGTGATGCCGGCACCGATCACGCACACATCCACCTTGATTTCGCCTTTGAGCGCAGCGCGATCCGGCCGGCTCGGGGTGAGGTGTTCCCACAAACATGTTTCGCGTAAAGGCATTGCCAGACTCCGGGATGGACCCACCACCGATCGTTCCCACGCTCTGCGTGGGAATTTAGCCCTGGACGCTCCGCGTCCGCTTTAACGTCGTGACGCGGAGCGTCACAGGATGCAGTCCCACGCGGAGCGTGGGAACGATCATCATCACTGCGGCTTTAGTCGAATGTAATGCCTTGAGCTAATGGCAACTCCAGCGAGTAGTTCACGGTATTGGTCTGGCGCCGCATATACCCGCGCCACGCATCCGAGCCCGACTCACGCCCGCCGCCCGTCTCCTTCTCACCGCCAAACGCACCACCGATTTCCGCGCCACTCGGGCCGATGTTGACGTTGGCAATCCCGCAGTCACTGCCCACCGCCGACATGAACTGCTCGGCTTCGCGCACATCGGTGGTGAAGATGCATGACGACAAGCCTTGTGGCACCGCGTTGTTCAGGCGCAGGGCCTCGGCGAAGTCGGTGTAGCCGATCACATACAGAATCGGCGCGAAGGTCTCGGTGCACACCACGTCGCTCTGCTCGGGCATTTCCACAATCGCCGGCGACACGTAGTAGGCGTTGGGGAACTGGTCTTCGAGCTGGCGCTTGCCGCCGAACACCTTGCCGCCCTCGCTCAGAGCTTGCTCCAGGGCGTCCTGCATGTTGTCGAAGCCGTGCTTGTCGATCAGCGGACCGATCAGGTTGCCTTCCAGCGGGTGGCCGATGCGCACCTTGGCGTAGGCGGCCTTGAGGCGGGTGACGATGTCGGCCTTGACCGACTCATGGGCGATCAGCCGGCGCAGGGTGGTGCACCGCTGGCCGGCGGTGCCGACCGCACTGAACAAAATGGCGCGCACGGCCATGTCCAGGTCAGCGCTGGGGCTGAGGATCATCGCATTGTTGCCGCCCAGTTCGAGGATGCTGCGGGCAAAGCGCGCGGCGACTTTCGGCGCCACTTCGCGGCCCATGCGCGTGCTGCCGGTGGCGCTGATAAGCGCCACACGCGGGTCATCCACCAGCGCGGCGCCGGCATCGCGGCCGCCGATAATCACTTGGCTGAGATACTGCGGTGCATCCTTGAAATTCTTCAACACCCGTTCGAACAGCGCCTGGCAGGCCAGCGCGGTGAGCGGGGTCTTTTCCGACGGCTTCCAGATCACCGCATTGCCGCACACCAGCGCCAGCGTGGTGTTCCACGCCCACACGGCCACCGGGAAGTTGAACGCGCTGATCACGCCGACCACGCCCAGTGGGTGCCAGGTTTCACGCATATGGTGGCCGGGGCGCTCGGAGGCGATGGTCAAGCCGTAGAGTTGGCGTGACAAGCCGACGGCGAAGTCGCAGATATCGATCATTTCCTGCACTTCCCCCAGGCCTTCCTGGGTGATCTTGCCGGCTTCCCAGGATACCAGCTCGCCAAGGTCGGCCTTGTATTGGCGCAACATGTCGCCCAACTGACGCACCAGCTCGCCGCGACGCGGGGCCGGCACTTTGCGCCAAGCGTCGAATGCATGCTCGGCGCGACTGACCTGCTGCTCCACCTCGGCGGCGCCTTCCCAGTGCACACTGCCGATACGGCTGCCATCGATCGGCGAATGCACGGGCTGGGTACCCGCCTGGTACAGCGCCGGGTTTACCCCTAGACGGTCAAGCAATGCGGCAACCATGGGTCACTCCTTCAAACAAAAGCAGAAAAATGTGCGCCGCAACCGGCGCGGCGATCCAGGCCTCATTTGTAGCTGGCCCAAGACTTGCCAACAAACGACGATTAGGCGAGATATCATTCCGTTTATTCATGCAAAGAATAAAAAGAGGCATGCCGTGCTGAACAAAAGACATTTGCCTTCGATCACCGCCCTGCAGTGTTTCGAAGCCGCCACCCGCCACCTGAGCTTTACCCGCGCCGCCGAGGAACTGAACCTCACCCAAAGCGCGGTGAGCAAACAGGTGGCGCAGCTGGAAGAGTTGCTGCAACACCTGCTGTTTCGCCGGGTGCGGCGCCGCTTGCAGATGACCCCGGCGGGCGATCTGTACCTGGTAGAGGTGCGCAAGATTCTCACCCAAGTGGAGATGTCTACCCACTACCTGCGTTCCTACGGCGGCGAAACCGAAGTACTGCGCGTGTCCACGCCCTACACCTTCGGGGCGCGCTGGCTGGTGCCGCGCCTCAAGGGCTGGGGCCTGCGCCACCCGCAGATTCATTTGGACCTGTGCAACGAACAGGAACCGGACGAACTGCTGCAAGGCAAGGCCGACATGGCGTTCTACTTCGGCCAGGGTTCACGCCCCGGCACCGAAAGCTTGAAGCTGTTCAGCGAAGAACTCATCCCCGTATGCGCCCCGGAGAGCCTGCCGGCAGCGCCGTTCACCGACCCCACCCAACTGAGCGAGCTGGTGCTGCTGCAAAACGCCTCACGCCCCCAAGGCTGGCATGACTGGTTCGCCAGCCAGGGTTTCCACACCGAGCACAGTTATCACGGGCCGCGCTTTGACACCTTCTATATGTGCATTCGCGCAGCGCAAGTCGGCTGCGGCGTGGCGCTGTTGCCGCGCTTTCTGGTGGAAGAGGAACTGGCCGACGGCAAGCTGGTGATTCCCTGGCAGCATGCAATGCCGAGCCAGGATGCGTATTACCTCTCATATCCGGAGCATTCGGCGGAGGTGCCCAAGGTGCGCGAATTTGTGAAATGGATGCTGGAGCAGGTCTGATTCTGGAATGCATTTCAATGTGGGAGGGGGCTTGCCCCCGATGAGGCCAGTAGCCACACCAAAAAAATCACTGGCAAAACCCCACAGGTCTATGCGCCACTAGCCCCCTTCCTCAATTGAGCGTAAAGGCCGGCGCCCCTCGCCGACCCGTCTGGAGATTCCCGTTATGAGCGAGAGTGTGTTTGCCGATCGCATCGTGCAGAACCTGCTCGACACCGACTTCTACAAGCTGACCATGATGCAGGCGGTGCTGCACAACTACCCGAACGTGGAAGTTGAATGGGAGTTCCGTTGCCGCAACAGCGAAGACCTGCGCCCTTACCTGGCGGAGATCCGCTACCAGATCGAGCGCCTCGCCGAGCTGAGCCTGAGCCCGGACCAATTGGGTTTCCTGGAGCGCATCAGCTTCATGAAGCCGGATTTCTTGCGTTTTCTCGGGCTGTTCCGCTTCAACCTGCGCTACGTGCAGACCGGTATCGAGAACGGCGAGCTGTTTATCCGCCTGCGCGGGCCGTGGCTGCATGTGATCCTGTTTGAAGTGCCGATGCTGGCCATCGTCAGCGAAGTGCGTAACCGCTACCGCTACCAGACCGTGATCCTGGAACAGGCCCGCGAGCAGCTGTACCGCAAGTTCGACTGGCTGACCGCCAACGCCAGCAGCGATGAGCTGTCCGAGTTGCAAGTGGCCGACTTCGGCACGCGTCGGCGCTTCTCGTACCGGGTGCAGGAGGAAGTGGTCAGCGTGCTCAAGCACGACTTCCCCGGGCGTTTTGTCGGCACCAGCAACGTGCACCTGGCCCGCGAGTTCGATATGAAGCCGTTGGGCACCATGGCCCATGAGTGGATCATGGCCCACCAACAACTCGGCCCGCGCCTGATCGACAGCCAGATCGCCGCCCTCGATTGCTGGGTCCGCGAGTACCGTGGCCTGCTGGGCATCGCCCTGACCGACTGCATCACCACCGACGCGTTCCTCGGCGACTTCGATTTGTACTTCGCCAAGCTGTTCGATGGCCTGCGCCACGACTCCGGCGACCCGGTGCAGTGGGCGGAAAAAGCCATCGCCCACTATCACAAGCTCGGCATCGAGCCGATGAGCAAGACCCTGGTGTTCTCCGACAGCCTGACGCTGCCCAAGGCCCTGGAGATTTTCCGTGCGCTGCGCGGTCGGATCAATGTGAGCTTTGGCATCGGCACCAACCTGACCTGTGATATTCCAGGGGTGGAACCGATGAGCATCGTGCTTAAAATGACCGCCTGCAATGGCCAGCCCGTCGCGAAGATTTCCGATGAAGCGGGCAAGACCCACTGCACCGACCCCAATTTCGTCGCCTATTTGCGTCACGTTTTCAAAGTACCTGCCCTATCCAGCAAGGAGTGAATCATGCAAGCCGTACAGCGTGAGATTGCGCAGCAGCTCAAGGTGCAAGCGCCGTTCAAAGACCAGGCCGCCCTTGAGGCAGAAGTCGCCAGGCGCGTGGCTTTTATCCAGGACTGCCTGCGCAATTCCGGGCTCAAGTCGTTGGTACTGGGCATCAGTGGCGGTGTCGACTCCCTGACCGCAGGCCTCTTGGCTCAGCGCGCCGTGCAGGAACTGCGCGCCAGCAGCGGCGACGAGGCCTTTCGGTTTATCGCCGTGCGCCTGCCCTACGAAACCCAGTTCGACGAACACGAAGCCCAGGCATCGGTGGACTTCATCGAGCCGGACGAGCGCCACACCGTCAACATCGGCCCGGCGGTCAAAGCCCTGGCCAATGAAGTGGCGGCGTTCGAGGGCAAACCGGTGGCCTCCCGCGACTTCGTGCTGGGCAACACCAAGGCGCGCATGCGTATGGTCGCGCAGTACACCATCGCAGGCGCGGCCGGTGGGCTGGTGATCGGTACCGACCATGCGGCGGAAGCGGTGATGGGCTTTTTCACCAAGTTCGGTGACGGCGCCTGCGACTTGGCGCCGCTGAGCGGGCTGGTGAAAAACCAGGTACGGGCGATTGCGCGACATTTCGGCGCGCCGGAGTCGTTGGTGGAGAAAGTGCCGACGGCCGACCTGGAAGACCTGTCGCCGGGCAAGCCGGACGAAGCGTCACATGGCGTGACCTATGCCGAGATCGATGCGTTCCTGCACGGTGAGCCGGTGCGTGAGGAGGCGTTCAGGATTATCTGCGAGACGTATCGCAAGACTGAGCACAAGCGCGTGATGCCATTTGCGCCTTGAGGTGAGGCAGAGAGTTTTGCGTTGATTGTCAGAATGCCATCGGGGGCAAGCCCCCCCCACACTTTGATTTGTGAATACATTCAAATGTGGGAGGGGGCTTGCCCCCGATGAACGATAACGCGGTCTTATTTGACGACCACAGTACCTTTCATCATCGAGATGTGGCCCGGGAACGAGCAGAAAAACGCGTAATCCGTACCTGCGGCCAGTTTGGACACATCGAAGGTCACCGAATCTTTCTCGCCTGCACCAATGATTTTGGTGTGGGCGATGATGCGGTCGTCACCTGCTTTCAGGTAGTCCTTGTCAATACCGGCGGCCATGCCGTCGGCGGCAACGCCAGGCATGTCGGCCTTGGTGGTCAGCACCCAGTTATGACCCATGACGTTTTTCGGCAGGCTGCCGGAGTGAGTCAGCTCAACGGTGAACTGCTTGCAGCTCTTGTCGATAGTGATTTCTTTGGTGTTGAACGACATCTGGTCGGTGGAGTCGACAGTGACCTTGCACTCTGCGGCAAGCAACTGGCCGCTAGCCAGAGTCAGCAGGGAAACAGCAACGAGTTTGGCGAACATGTGAATCTCCAAGGCAGGGTTGAATAACGCGTATTGCGACAAGGGTGCCTCAATCAGGCGTGAGTTCTTATGATCTGCATCAACAGATTGTATACAACTTTAGGCTATCAGACTGATCAACACAATCTACAAGCCAACCTCGCAGCCACTGAATATGATCGGCCCATCACCCTTGGAGCCCGAGCCATGCATCTCAATCAACTGTTCAACAGCCTGCTGGCCGCCTACGCCAGCGGTAAGTGAAGGCCAAGCGCGCTGCTAAGCTGCTACCATAGCCACCCAAGGCAGCCGCGCGCCGCCCACCCTCACCTTCGTACCCTAGAGGATCGCCCATGGCCAAACCTAATTACTCCTTCGCCAAACGTCAGAGAGACTTGGCCAAGGAACAGAAGAAAGAGGAAAAGCTGCAACGCAAGAAAGCCGCTGCAGATGAAGAAGCAGGTGCACTGAACCCGGATGCGGAAGGTGAAGTGGCAGCAGACGAGACTGAAACCCCGAAAGACCCGGCTGAATAATTGATCGTTCCCACGCTCTGCGTGGGAATGCAGCCTTGGACGTTTCGCGTCCCGGCGCACAGTGACGCTGAGCTTCACCGCAGGCGTTCCCACGCAGAGCGTGGGAACGATCCCGTTACATCAGCGGCATCACCGTCACCCGCACCTCCGGGTCATGGCTCCCTCCTCCCAGGATCACCCCTCGCAACGGCGACACATCGGAAAAATCCCGGCCCCACGCCAGGGTGATGTGCTCCAGCGCCGGCTGCACATTATTCGTTGGATCGAAGTCTACCCAGCCCGACTCCGGGCAGAACACCGACACCCATGCATGCGACGCATCGGCGCCGATCAGCCGTGGCTGGCCGGGCGGTGGCTGGGTCAGCAGGTAGCCGCTGATATAGCGTGCCGCCAGCCCCCGCGAACGCAGGCAGGCGAGCATCAGGTGGGCGAAGTCCTGGCACACGCCGCGACGGCGCTCCAGCACTTCCACCAGCGGCGTGGCAACTTGCGTGGCTTCGGCATCAAAGGTGAATTCGCTGAAGATCTTGTGCATCAATGCCTGCACGCCTATCAACAAGGGCGCGCCAGGCGGGAAGCAGCTTTCGGAGAACTCGACGAAGGTTTTTTTCAGATGCACGTAAGGCGATTCGAAGCGGTAGCGGCAGGCTTCGATCACCTCCAGCGACAGCGGTTGGCTGCTGTAGGTGAGGCTGTCACGGGTGCGGTCCCACGGCGGCGATTGCCGGAAGTCCAACGCGGGTCGCGCCAGCACTTCCACGGTCAGCCCGGCATTGACCAGCAGTTCATCATGGGGCCGCTCGAACGCCACGCGCGTGATCGGGTTGCCGAACACGTCCAGTTCATCGCGGCGTGAAGAAGGCTGCGGGCTGATATCCAGGGTTTGCCAGGTGCAGCGCTGCCACGCACAGGGCCGCGGCCATAAATGCGCCAGCTGCTGGGCCAGGGACACCGGGCTGTCATAGTGATAATGGGTGTCATGGAAAATCTGATAGCGCGCACTCATCACACCGACACCGTTTGCTGGCTGACATCATCCACATGGGCAAAGTGACGCAAGGCCAGGCGATCCGACACTTGCCCGCTCTCATCGGCCACCGCTTGCAGCAGGTCGGCCAGGCCGTCCAACGCGGCGCGCACGCTGGCTTCGCCGAACAGCGGGTTCTCCAGGCACCCCAGGTCAAAGCGCGCCAACTGCTCCACCAACGGCCCCAGGCCGGTTTCCCGTGGCACGCCGAAATCATCGTTCAAGCGCCGCAGGGTACGGCTCACCAGTTTCAGCTGGAACAGCACCGCATGGGGGTTCTGCTCGTCGAGCAACAGCAGGTCGAGCACCGGAATCAGTTGCGGCACTGCCAGGTAACGCGAGCGGTAGGTGATGCTGCTGTTGCCCAGCTCCAGCAACCACTCCAACCCCGCCTGATCGAATACCGCCACACCGCGCAGGAACGCGGCAAGGCTGCTGCTGAGAAACTGCAGGCGCTCGATACGCCGCCCCATCATCAAGAAGCGCCAGCCTTCATCGCGGGTCATATCGTCCAGGGCAAACCCCGACAGCGCCGCCAGGGACATCACCAGGCGGTTGAGGAAATCCAGCAGTTGACCGAAGTCTGGGGTTTCGCTCTCTAGCTCCATGGCTTCGCGTTGCAGTTCCACCAGGGCCTGCCAGTTTTCCCGGGACAACTTGCCGCGCACCTGGGACGCCGCCCACTGCAAGCGCTGCAGATTGGCGCGCAGGCTCGACGGCCAATCATCGCCGAGCAACGCGGCCAGCAAGCGTTCGGGAAGCGCCCCTTCATCCGGCAACAATCGCAGGCTCTCACCCAGCTCCACCGCCGCCTGCAGCGCCAACGGATCGTCGCCGTCGACATAGCGCGCCAGCACGATACGCAGCCAGCGCGCGCTGTCATCACAGCGCTCGCAATAACGCCCAAACCAGAACAGGTTTTCTACCACGCGTGACGGCAGATACGGATCGCGGCGCACCAGGTCGTGTGCGCCGATCGCGCGCTGGGCGCGCCATTGCTCGCCACCGGGGGCACGCTCGCCGAGTACCCAGGTGTCCTTGCTCGCACCGCCGCGCTGCATCGACACCACTTCGGCGTCGGCGTCGGCGGCCACGCGGGTCAAGCCGCCGGGCAGTACGCGGTAGCCGTCGTCACTGGCCACGGCGTACACGCGCATGCCGATGGCGCGGTGTTGCAAGTGGTCATCCACGGTGTGCCACACCGGCGCCTGGGACAGCTGCGCCAACTCCTGGGCGACGTAGGCGTAGGGCCGCGCGCGCATGCGTTCGGCCAGGGCCTGGCGTTGTTCGGCATTCAGGTCGCGCCCGAATACCGGGGCGAAACTCTGCGAGGGGAATGCCGGTTTGATCAGCAACTGCGGCAGCTTTTCCAGCGCCTCGGCCAGCACCGGCGCCTCACCGCACCACCAGGTGGCGATGGACGGCAGGATCAGTTGTTCACCAAATAAAAACTCGTTGATCTTCGGCAGGAAACCGAGCAGCCCCGGCGACTCCAGCACGCCACTGCCCAGGGCATTGGCCACCAGCACATTGCCTTGTCGCACGGCATCGAGCAGGCCGGGTACGCCGAGGGCCGAATCGGTGCGCAGCTCCAGGGGGTCGCAAAAGTCGTCGTCCAGGCGACGCATGATCGCGTTGACGCGGCGCAGGCCACTGAGGGTTTTGAGGAACACCGTGCTGTCGCGCACGGTGAGGTCGCCGCCTTCCACCAGCGGGTAACCGAGCTGACGGGCGAGGTAGAGATGCTCGAAATAGCTTTCGTTGAAGCGCCCCGGCGTGAGCAGCACGATCAGCGGCGGCTGGTCATCGCCGGGCGCCTGGCGGGCCAAGGTGTCCTGGAGGGTGCGGAAGAAACCGGTGAGGTGTTGCACCTGCAGGTCACGGTACAGATCCGGGAAGGCGCGGGACACGATAGTACGGTTTTCCAGGGCGTAGCCGGCGCCCGACGGGGCTTGGGTTCGGTCGGCGGTCACCCACCAGCGACCATCCGGCGTGCGGGCCAGGTCCACGGCGAACAGGTGCAGAAAGGTCCCGTCCGGCGGCTGGATGCCCTGGCACGGCCAGAGAAAGTTGTTGTGGCCAAAGACCAGCTCGGCGGGCAGCAGGCCTTCTTTGATCAGGCGCTGCGGGCCATAGAGGTCGGCGAGGACGGCATTGAGCAGACGCGCCCGCTGGGCGATACCGGCCGACAGGTGCTGCCACTCATCAGCAGCCAGCACATGGGGCAACAGGTCCAGTTCCCACGGACGATCGGCGCCCTTGGGGTCGGCGTAGACGTTGTAGGTCACGCCGTTTTCCTGAATCTGCCGGGTCAGCAATGCCTGGCGCTGGGCCAGTTGGGCCGGCGTGCTGCGTTGCAGGTGGTCGAGCAGGCGCTGCCAATGGGCCCGCACTGCGCCGCTGTCATCCAGCAGTTCGTGATAGGTGCCTGGGGTCAGGGGGTAACGGTCGAGCAAATCGGACATGGAACGCTCGGCAGAGGCAAGGGAAGTCAGGTTAACTCAACAAACACTGCAAATCCCCTGTGGGAGGGGGCTTGCTCCCGATGGCGGTGAATCAGTCAACTCATGTATCGGCTGATGCTGCGCCATCGGGAGCAAGCCCCCTCCCACATTTGGATCGCATTCAATCATTTTTATTGGGGAAGCGGCGTAAATCCAGGGTCATTGGCAATTCATCGTTCACCACTACAGTTGGCACATCCAGCTTGCCTGGACTATGCCCCAAGCGGAAAAACCGCGCCATCCGCCGGCTCTCGGCTTCATTGGCATTCACCGGCAAGCTGTCGTAATTGCGCCCGCCCGGATGGGCCACGTGGTATTGGCAGCCGCCCAGCGAACGCTGCATCCAGGTGTCCAGCAGGTCGAACACCAGCGGCGCATGCACCGCGATGGTCGGTTGCAGGCAGTTGGACGGTTGCCAGGCGCGGTAACGCACGCCGGCGACGAACTCGCCGACGCGGCCGGTGGGCTGCAGCGGCACCGGGATGCCATTGCAAGTCAGCAGATAGCGTTGCGCCGGCAAGCCGCTCAATTTCACCTGCAGGCGTTCCAAGGAAGAATCCACATAACGTACCGTGCCGCCCACCGCACCCTCCTCGCCCAGCACATGCCAGGGTTCCAGGGCCTGGCGCAGTTCCAGTTCGATGCCACTGACGGCATAGTCGCCGACCTTGGGGAAACGGAACGCCAGGTGCGCGGCAAACCACTCGGCGCGCAGCGGATAACCGGCGGCGTTGAGCTCCGCGATCACATCCGCGAAATCCTGCTCGATAAAGTGCGGCAGCAGGAAACGGTCATGCAGTTCGGTGCCCCAGCGCGCCAGCTTCGGTGGCGCATAAGGCTCACGCCAGAAACGCGCGACCAGCGCCCGCAACAGCAACTGCTGGGTGAGGCTCATGCGCGCATGGGGCGGCATCTCAAACGCGCGCAGTTCCAACAGGCCCAGACGGCCGGTGGCGCCGTCGGGGGAATAGAGCTTGTCGATGCAGAACTCGGCACGATGGGTATTGCCCGTCACGTCGATCAGCAGGTTGCGCAGCAGCCGGTCGACCAGCCAGGGCGGGCATTCTTCGCCCGGCGCGGGCATTTGCGCAAAGGCGATTTCCAGCTCATACAGTGCGTCGTTGCGCGCTTCATCCACCCGGGGTGCCTGGGATGTCGGGCCGATAAACAGACCGGAAAACAGATAGGACAGCGATGGATGGTTGTGCCAGTAACTGATCAGGCTGCGCAGCAGGTCGGGCCGGCGCAGGAACGGTGAGTCCTTGGGTGTCGCGCCGCCCAACACGAAATGGTTGCCGCCGCCGGTGCCGGTGTGGCGACCGTCGATCATGAATTTCTCGGTGGTCAGGCGGGTTTGCCGCGCCTCTTCGTAAAGAAACTCGGTGCGTTCCACCAACTCGTCCCACGTGGCGGATGGCTGCACGTTGACCTCGATCACGCCAGGGTCCGGCGTGACGCGAAAGTTGCTCAGGCGCGTATCGGCCGGCGGCTCATAGCCCTCCAGCAACACCGGACAATGCAGTTCTTCAGCGGTGGCCTCGATGGCCGTCACCAGCTCCAGATAGTCTTCCACGCGCTCCAGCGGCGGCATGAAGAGATAGAGGCGCCCTTCCCGTGCTTCGGCACACAGCGCGGTGCGGGTCAGCCAGTCGGCGGATTCATCCAGCTGTGGCACACGCTCTTCACTCGGCGCGGGCTCGCCATGGCTTTGCAATTGCGCGGTGGTCGGCAGTTGCGGTTGATCCTGATTCGGGTCGGTCGGATGCACGAACGGATATTCCGCTGCCGTCACCCAAGGCTGCGAGGCCAACGGCAGCCGATAACCCAACGGCGAATCGCCGGGCACCAGGCGGCAGTGATCGTCGCGCAGGTACCAGCGCCCGCTCTGCCAGCGATCATTGGCGGCGGTGCGCGCCAGCGGCAGCACCTGGCCGATGATTTTATCCAAGCCTTGGCCGAAGACTTTGCGCAGGCGTTCGCGTTCCAGGTCGTCGGTTAAACGCGGGTCCTGGGCAGTGACGTTTTGCGGCAGCGCGCCTTCGCGCCACAGGTAGTAGAAATTGTCTTCGAACGCCGGAAACACAAAGCGCGCCGGCAGCTTGAGGCGTTCGGCAACGCTGGCCAGGAAGCGCCCGGCCAACGGGCCATCCGCACCATAGTCTGCTTGCTCATCGGCGATCAGCGCACTGTTGTGCCAGATCGGCACGCCGTCGCGGCGCCAGTAGCAGTTGAGCGACCAGCGCGGCAGTTGCTCGCCGGGGTACCACTTGCCCTGGCCGAAGTGCACCAGGCCCTGGGGCGCGTAGTGCTTGCGCAGGCGCTGGAAAAGTTCAGCGGACAAGCGGCGCTTGTCCGGCCCCAGGGCGGCGGTGTTCCACTCGGCGCCGTCGGGGTCGTCGATGGACACGAACGTCGGTTCGCCGCCCATGGTCAGGCGCACATCGTCCCTGAGCAGGTCACCATCGATCTGCCGGCCCAGGGCCTGGATCGCCAGCCATTGATCTTCGGTGTAGGGCTTGGTGACCCTCGGGGCCTCCCAAATCCGCTCTACCGACATTTCGTGGGTGAATTCGCACGCGCACGGTTCCACCAAGCCACTGATCGGGGCTGCGGAAGATGGATCTGGACTACAGGCCAACGGGATATGCCCTTCACCGGCGAACAACCCGGAGGTGGCATCCAGGCCGATCCAGCCGGCGCCGGGCAAATACACTTCGCACCAGGCGTGCAGGTCGGTGAAATCCACCTCGGTGCCGGAAGGGCCGTCGAGGGCTTTGACGTCGGCGGTGAGCTGGATCAGGTAGCCAGAGACAAACCGCGCCGCCAGCCCCAGGTTGCGCAGCAGTTGCACCAGCAGCCAGGCCGAATCGCGGCACGAGCCCGAGGCGTTTTCCAGGGTGAATTCCGGGGTTTGCACGCCCGGTTCCATGCGGATCAGGTAGCCGATATCGGCGGCCAGGCGCTGGTTTAGCCCGACCAGGAAATCCACGGCCGGCAACGGTGTGCGGTCGATACCGGCCAGGTAGGCGGCAAACTTCGGCGTCAGTGGCAAGGTTTCGAGGTAAGGCGCCAGCTCGCGCTGCTCATCGGCGGCGTAGCTGAAAGGGATGTTCTCGGCGTAGGGCTCGAGGAAAAAGTCGAAGGGGTTGAATACCGCCATCTCGGCGATCAGATCGACTTCGATGCGCAGTTGGTCAGTCTTTTCCGGAAACACCAGGCGCGCGAGGTAGTTGCCCTGGGGGTCCTGCTGCCAGTTGATGAAATGCTGCTCGGGCAGCACTTTCAGCGCATAGGACAAAATCCGCGTGCGGCTGTGGGCAGCCGGGCGCAAGCGCACAATCTGCGGGCCGAGTTCGACGGCGCGGTCGTAGCGGTAATGCGTAACGTGGTGCAACGCGACATGAATCGACACGGCGGCCTCCTGCGAGCCAGGGCATGGGCACAACGCGCGCAAGACTTATGCCAGAGCGGCAGTCATTGCGCTTTATCGTGGGGCCCGGTGCAGTACAGCACCAAAACGACGCCATCGTACGTGCCATGGTGCGACCGCCGCACATATTTGTGGCGAACCCTTGGAGGGAGGTGGTGAATCTACCCAGTCATGGGGCCTTGTGCCTGGCGCCGAGGGCTTGGCGCAGGTGGCGAATTTCAACGAGTTTGGCTCGCATCTCGCGCTGCCCCTTGCTGTTGAGTATCAGCAGCCCGAACAGTGGAAAAACCAGCGCCAACCCATAAAGAACACGATGAGGGCCGTATTGGATCATCGGCAACACAAACAGCAGGCAAGCGACGTAAATACCGACCATCAACCATGCCCAAGAGGGTTTGCCGCGCAAGATCATAAAGTTGCTATGCACCGTCAGCAGCGTGAACACCGCCCCGGCCAGCATGATCTTGAGCCCGACTTGAGCAAGGGGCGCATCATCAAAATAGGTGACGAACGCCAGCGCCACGGCCAACGCCAATGAAAAATACGCCGCAAATACGCCGCCCAGAAACGTCAGAAAGTAATGCCTGAAAAAGTCCCGGAGCGTCATCAATTCGCCCATTCTTTTACTTCCTCGTACAGCCCGATCGCGATGGTATTGACGTTTCCGGAGTAGGCGCTCCCGCCGAACCCTACGACTGCGCTCAGGGCGTCCTTGATCTGCCAATCGTTGACCTCGGGCCTGCCACCTCAAGCGTTGTGCGGGCAAGCCATTGATGCATTGCAGCGAACTCGCGCCCGCCGCCTACCCTATCACCACGACGACGGAACTAGCGACCGCACTGAACGGCACCAGGAGGGTACCGCTGGCAATCGCAGCCCAACTGATGACAGCACCCAGACAGGAGATCCCGGTGTTCACGGCCTCGCCGATCAGCCTGGACTCTCTGGGGTGCTCATCACATGTTGAGCGAATTGTGTCGGCCGATGCTGAACAGGGGGTTGCTCATGGGGGCTCGTCCTTGAAAGGGGGTGACTGAACTGACGCTATCGGGGGCAAGCCCTAATGCCAGTCAGTTAAGCGTACACCACCGTCTGTAGGAGCGAGCTTGCTCGCGAAAAACGTCAACGATAACGCGTGCTGCCTGAATAAACGCGGTGCCTGTGAGTTTTTCGCGAGCAAGCTCGCTCCTACAAAAAGCCTTAACTGACTGGCATTAGGGCAAGCCCCCTCCCACACTTGGATGTGTGAATACATTCAAAATGTGGGAGGGGACTTGCCCTCGATAGCCGTAGGTATCTACACACTTTGGCGTAGCCCTGAACCTGTGGCGAGGGAGCTTGCTCCCGTGGCGAGCTGGCGGCCTATAGCTATCTGACTGATGCCGCGCGATCCAAATGTGGGAGGGGGCTTGCTCCCGATAGCGGCCTGACAGCCGACCAAGATGTTGGATCAAGGCGAGTACATATCCGTTGCTGCGGTAACGGCTGCTATGGGTTCCGCCCTTACGGCGGCTCACTTTTGAAAAGCGCAAAAGTAAGCAAAACGCTCTTGCCCCACCACTCGGCACCTCGCTTAGGGCTCGGTGTGCCCGTAATCCGACATTGATTTGGGGGTCCGCCGCCACGCGCCATCCATGGCGCGGGGCGGCTAAACCGGCATCCCTGCCGGTTTACCCCCCAAATCAATATCGAATTCCGGCCAGCGTGGTTTAACGGGGCGCCTAGATCAAAAGCAAGATCACAAGCAAGAGCGGCTCGCTTCGCATCGTGATTACCGTAGGCTGCTACACAGTTATGTAGATACCTATGCAGTCATGGGGCCTTGTGCCTGGCGCCGACGGCTTGTCGCAGGCGCCGTATTTCAAGTAGCCGCTGACGCATTTCGCGATGGCGCTTGCTGTTGAGCAACAGCAACCCCAGCAGAGGGAATAACACCGCCGAGCCGTACACCAGGCGATTGAGGTCGTACTGAATCATCGGCAAGACGAACAACAGGCAAGCGCCGAGGTATCCCGCCACCAGCCTGGCCGCCCAGGGATAGCCACGCGCGATCATCACGTTGCCAAACACCAGCACCGCCACCAGCAGCAGGATCGCAGCCCCGGAATAATTGGACTTGAGCGCTGGCTCTACCCCACGCAAATAGGTCACGCCCGCCGTGGAAACGGCAACTGAGCCGGAGAAGATCGCCATGAAAACAGTCCCCATGAACACCGGGAAATAACGGGCGAGAAAACTGCGCATATCGGGGAAGCCGCTCATTCGGTCAAATCCTCGTACAAGCCGATCGCAATGGTGCTGGCCGTACCGACATGCCCTGTTCGATAGCTACCGGTGATACCCAATAGGCCGCCCAGCGCATCTTTCAATTGGGTCAGGGTGGCGTGACGGATTTCGGTGGAGCTGTAGCTCTTGGTCAGCTTGCCGGCGCGCTGCTGCAGCTTGAGTAACTTGGGCGTCAGGCTCGGATCGCGCAGGCTGAGCAACTCCTTGGTCAACTTCTTGCGCTCCTGACGGCTCAGGCCCTTGAGCAGTTCATACCAACTCTTACCCAACGCGGCGGCCTTGTTGGCCTTGAGCAGCCTAACCGTGGTCAAGGCCCCCGTGCCAATACCCACCAGCGAGGCCGCATCCAGGATGGGTGAAACCGCGCCATACCATTCGGCGTCGTCCATGCGGTCGTTGGCATCTGGGTCAAGCACTTCGTTATAGGTACGCGCAACACCAAACCCGCATTGGGCGCTGCTGGCCAGCGCCGCCGTAATGCCAATGCCCACGACAAAAGCGCTGGCACCGGCTGTGAACGGAACGGCGACGCTGCCGCTGAACACCACGATCCAACCGATCACCGCTGCGCCGCAGGAAAGACCCATATCAAATGCCTCCTTCTGGAGGCGCCCTTCACGGGGGTCTGTCTTTACTTGTTCCACAAACTGGGCAGGCGAAATGTACTTCTGCGCCTCGCGTAAAATGATGCGCTTGGGCTTGATACTGCAGATGGGCCTGAATTCGCGCAGGGTAATGACGTTGAAGTCGGCGTCGATGTAGACAACGCCTGCGCCAACGATGCCTGGATCGGCGTCGATGGCCGCAAACAGGCGCGGCAGGTTGATCTGGCTTTCAATACGCTGGCGCGCCATGAACTGGGAGCGGTTGGAGTCCATGCCGATGGTGAGCAGGGGGTTGCTCATGGAGGTGCTCTTCCTTGAAGGGGGTGACTGGACTGACGCTATCGGGGGCAAGCCCCCTCCCACACTTGGATGTGTGAATACATTCAAATGTGGGAGGGGGCTTGCTCCCGATAGCGCTTCAATGGGCGCCACCTTACCAAACAGGCTCACCACCGGCCAGAAAGCAAAACGCCAGCACGAGGCTGGCGTTCTGCATATTTAAGCTGCGATCAACGCGGCACAACCGGCTTGCGCGCAGGCTTGCCGCCTTTGCCCTTCGCCGCATCGGTACGTTCCTTCGCCGCCTGCTTGTTCCGTGCCTGGGCCGCTGCCTTGGCTTGCTCACGCTTGTCCCACGGATTGCTGCCGTCGCTGCCACGGGGTGGCAGGCCGGTGTGCTGGGTGAGAATTTTGGTGGTGGTTTCCTTGGCGACCTTATGGCTGCCGGCCGGCGTCGAGTTCTTGCGACGGGCGCTCTGGTAGCTGTCGGTGGACGGCTGGTGCAGCGGGATCAGTTGGTCCTTGCCCGGCCCGATCAGGTCGGCGCGACCCATGCGGGTCAGCGCTTCACGCAGCATCGGCCAGCCTTTGGGGTCGTGGTAGCGCAGGAACGCCTTGTGCAGACGGCGCTGCTCTTCGCTTTTGACGATGGTCACCGCGTCGCTCTTGTAAGTGACCTTGCGCAGCGGGTTCTTGCCCGAGTGGTACATCGCGGTGGCGGTAGCCATCGGCGACGGGTAGAACGCCTGCACCTGGTCGGCGCGGAAGCCGTTGCCCTTGAGCCACAGGGCCAGGTTCATCATGTCTTCATCGGTGGTGCCGGGGTGGGCGGCGATGAAGTACGGGATCAGGTACTGTTCCTTACCGGCTTCCTTGGTGTACTTCTCGAACATGCGCTTGAACTTGTCATAGCTGCCGATGCCCGGTTTCATCATCTGGTTGAGCGGACCTTCCTCGGTGTGTTCCGGGGCGATCTTCAGGTAGCCACCCACGTGGTGGGTGACCAGCTCTTTCACATATTCCGGCGACTCGACGGCCAGGTCATAGCGCAGGCCGGAGGCAATCAGGATTTTCTTCACACCCGGCAACGCACGGGCGCTGCGGTACAGCTGGATCAACGACGAGTGGTCGGTGTTCAGGTTCGGGCAGATGCCGGGGAACACGCACGACGGCTTGCGGCACGCGGATTCGATTTCCGGGCTCTTGCAGGCGATGCGGTACATGTTCGCGGTCGGGCCGCCGAGGTCGGAAATCACCCCGGTAAAGCCCGGCACCTTGTCGCGGATCTCTTCGATCTCGCGAATGATCGACTCTTCGGAACGGTTCTGGATGATGCGGCCTTCGTGCTCGGTGATCGAGCAGAAGGTGCAGCCGCCGAAGCAGCCACGCATGATGTTCACCGAGAAACGGATCATGTCGTAGGCCGGAATCTTCTCCTTGCCATACGCCGGATGCGGTACGCGGGCGTACGGCATGCCGAACACGTAGTCCATTTCTTCAGTGGTCATGGGAATGGGCGGCGGGTTGAACCACACGTCCACTTCACCGTGCTTCTGCACCAGGGCGCGGGCGTTGCCTGGGTTGGTTTCCAGGTGCAACACGCGGTTGGCGTGGGCGTAGAGCACCGCGTCGCCACGGACTTTTTCCACCGACGGCAGGCGGATCACGGTCTTGTCGCGGGTCATGCGCGGGCTGGCCAGGATCTGCACGACCTTGGCTTCTTCCGGATCGTCGACAGGGCCTTTCTCTTGCTCGATAGCGCAAGCCTGGGTGTCCTGGGTATTGACGTACGGGTTGATGATCTTGTCGACCTTGCCCGGACGGTCGATGCGCGTGGAGTCCACTTCGTACCAGCCGGCCGGAGTATCACGACGAATGAACGCGGTGCCGCGCACATCGGTGATGTCTTCGATCTTGTGGCCCCACGACAGGCGCTGGGCGACTTCGACAATCGCGCGCTCGGCGTTGCCATACAGCAGGATATCGGCGGTGGCGTCGATCAGGATCGAGTTGCGCACGCGGTCCTGCCAGTAGTCATAGTGGGCGATGCGGCGCAGGGAGGCCTCAATGCCGCCGAGCACGATCGGCACGTTCTTGTAGGCTTCCTTGCAGCGCTGGCTGTACACCAGGCTCGCGCGGTCCGGGCGTTTGCCGGCCATGCCGCCTGGGGTGTAGGCGTCGTCGGAACGGATTTTCTTGTCGGCGGTGTAGCGGTTGATCATCGAGTCCATGTTGCCGGCCGCGACGCCGAAAAACAGGTTCGGCTCGCCGAGCTTCATGAAGTCGTCTTTGGACTGCCAGTTTGGCTGGGCAATGATCCCGACGCGAAAGCCCTGGGACTCCAGCAGCCGGCCGATGATCGCCATGCCGAACGACGGATGGTCAACGTAGGCATCACCGGTGACGATGATGATGTCGCATGAATCCCAGCCAAGCTGATCCATCTCCTCCCTGCTCATCGGCAGGAATGGCGCAGGACCGAAACATTCGGCCCAGTACTTGGGATAGTCAAATAACGGCTTGGCTGTTTGCATGACGGTGACCGGTGTTGAGATGAAAAATCGCGGGCGCGGAATATAGCACAAATTTTGACCAATTCCGACGATGGCGGTCGGCTTTTAAGCCATAGGCTCGCGGGCCCGCAAACTAAGCTCCTTTATAAAAGGCACTGGGGCTAATCCGTTAACCGTTGATCGAAAATTCCATGGGTAATCTGCGGCAGGTCAATCATCACTCCGGATGGCCTAGCCCATGAGCAGTCCCTTGCCACAATCGCCCCACAAGGCATTCATCAAATCCAACTTACCGGCCTGGCTGACCCAGGCGCCGGCTTCGCAGCTCGCCGATTTTCGCCGCGACCTGATCAGCAGCAATCAGGCCAGGCACGACCTCAAGGCCCTGATGGATGAACTGCAGAACCCCGAGGAGTTTGCCCGGCCTTTGTTACGCCAGACCCTGCGAACCGAGTTTTTCGGTTTGCAGGACGATGAAAACGCCATCCTGTCCCGCGAATGGAAAAACCATCACCTGTTGGGCCTGATCCGTACACACGCCCGCACCACCCGGCAGACGCTGCTGGAAGCGGCCCTGCAGAATTTCGAAGCGACCGAAGCCGAGACCGGCGGCATGGAAACAGGCACCGCCATTTACAATCCCGGCCCCACCGGCGAAGTGCTGAGCATTATTGCTGCGACACGCTTCGCCAGCGTCTGCCGCAACCTGGATATCGGCAGCCAGTACCTCGCGCATATCGATAACGTGCTTGAACCCGCGCCCAACTCCGGCACGTCCCGTACCGCCGCCGAGGTCATGCAACTCTTGTCCAGTCAAGAGCAGCTTGCCTTTGGGGTCGCACTGCATATCGCCTACCTGCAGAAGGCGTTCACCACCTGGC
The DNA here is from genome assembly GCF_003852275.1 of Pseudomonas sp. R4-39-08. Lineage (NCBI taxonomy): Bacteria > Pseudomonadati > Pseudomonadota > Gammaproteobacteria > Pseudomonadales > Pseudomonadaceae > Pseudomonas > Pseudomonas sp. R4-39-08. Next base: position 646,293 of record NZ_CP027733.1, on the reverse strand, counting down.
AGTTTCTGCAGCTGCGCAGCCTCCAGACCACTGGAAATAACATCGACATACGGTGCAGCCTTTTGACCCTCCAGGATGTTGTTCTGCCCAATGTCATGGTGATTCAGGCGTCGGCGATCGGGCTGCCGATGGTTCTCTACACACCCCAGGACCCCAGCGCGGCGTTTCGCCTGCATCCAACCTGGGAGGATCTCTACCACGGCCTGGCCGAACGCCTGGAACAGCCGCAGTACCTGGCTTTTTTCACTCGCCTGGTACCGTTGCAACATCAGGACAGCCTGTTGCATCTGGCCCCGCGACCGTCGCTGAATGCGCGCCCGAGCCTGGTGAGCACGCTCAGCCTGACCCCGGTCCGTACGCATGTGTTTCAGGACATGGCTACGCAACGCATCATCCAGATCAGGAATGACGCACGCATCCTGGCGGTGCCCACTGCCGACGTCGACCTGGTGAGCCGGCAGAAGCGTCTGCAGGGCTATCTGGAACTGGGTAAGTCACTGTTTTTTTTTGCCGCGTCATTCATTCCAATCGTCGGTGAAGTGCTGTTGGCCGTCAGCGCCTTGCAACTGCTCAATACCGTCTATGACGGCTTCGCCGCCTGGAGCCGCGGCGATAGCGAAGAGGCCTTGAACGACTTTCTCGACGCGGTGGACGACGTCGCGATGGCAGTCGCCACCGCAGGCGTGATCAAGACCGCCGGCTTCGGTGTAAAACTGCTGAAAGTGCACGTGGCCAACAAAGGCTTGCGCCTGTGGAACCCCGACCTGACCCCCTATCGGCATCCCAAGATGCTGCCCGACGGCCTGGTCGCGGATAAGCAGGGTTTGTATAAACATGCGCAGTGGTATTACCTGAAGCTCGATGATCAGGTTCATGCCGTGCAACGGGCGCCCGATAGCCAGCAATGGCAGTTGTCCCACCCCACCGACCCCGACGCCTACGCGCCGCCCGTGCGGGGCAACTCTGTCGGCGGATGGCGCGTCGAGCATGAGACCCCCGCCGACTGGGACGACCTCAAGCTGATCCAACGCCTGGGCCCGGACGGGGCCACGATCAAACAGCCCGCCGTTGAGCCGATCCTGCTGCTCGGCGGCATGGACAGCGCCGGCCTGCGCGAACTCCATCAGGACATGCTGAGGCCGCCGCCGTTGCTGCGGGACACGATCAAGCACTTCAACCTGGACCAGGAGATCGCCGACTTCAACCTCGATCGCGCCGAAGGCACTAAGGTTACACCGCAGTCCCCCTTCATCCAGTTTCACTTGGTGTGTGCATTGCCGGAATGGCCCGCGACCCGGCGGCTGAAAATCGTCGACGAACGGCAACAGATACTGATCAGCCACGGTAACGGCGCCAACGCGATCGAGGTGAGCGCTTCACGCTTCAGAAAAGGCGAACTGCTGCATGCACTGGAGGAGCAAATGCCGCGGGCAGAATTCAATCAATTGCTACCTGCGCTGTACATCGACTATTTCACCCCGGTCGAAAACCTTGCCTCACGCCTGCAGGAAAGCGTTCCGGCACAACGCCAGCGCCTGTTTTCGTTGCTCGATAGCCACGGCGAGGAACCCGTCAGCCAGGTTGAACAGGATCTTCGCCCAACCATGCCCGAACTGTCCAAGCATCACCTTGAAGAAATGGAAACCACCCTCAGCCCGCAGGAACGGCAACGCCTGCACCAGGAGAAAAAACTGCCGTCAACACAAGAGTGGGAGGCCACCCAATACCGCGACGTGGCGCGCAGCGCACGCATCCACAAAGGCATTTTTCTCGATTCGATGAGCAGTAACGAGAGCGTGCCACTGGTGCTGCACACTCTGGAACAGTTGCCAGGCTGGCCAGGCGCACGCCGTATCGAGGTGTACGAAAATGATAACAGCGGCCCGCTGCTGGGACATATTGGCAGCGAACAGGACAGTCTGCGTCACATCCTGATCCGCCAGGGCGAACAGTACGCCGTGCAGGACGCCGAGGCGACAGAGCTGCATGCACCGAGCACGCTGTTCAGCGCGCTGGAACATACGCTGACCGAGGCCGAACGCAGCGCGCTTTTGCGTGAGTCGAATACAGGCACGCTCAAACAAGCCATCCACCAGCATAGCCTGGCAATGATCGCCAAACCGCCGCTGCCGCCGCTCGCCAGGCTAGCCCCAACGGCGCCCGTGCAGGCCCTCGGGATTGCGCTTGATCCACTGTTCGCCACGCAAACCGCCCCGGCAGGCCTGACGCTGCGCGCTGATGGTATCCATCAGTCAGCCCCGCTGCCCAACGGTGGCTATCACTATTACGTCCTGGAGGGCGGGAACTACTTTCAGGTCAAAGCCGAAGGGCAGAAATGGCGACTGATCGATGCCCGCAGCCCGTTCAGGGCTTACCGGCCCTACCTGCGCGCGAAAACCGCCGGTGGCTGGGATATCGATCCGAGCAGCCAGGGGTTGATGGGTGGCATGCAAGCGGCTGTTTCGTCGTCGGGAGAGCCGATGGAGCTCAGCGACGAGTTTGAGTCGGCGCACTCATCCAGCGAATACGACTCAGCAGAAGAAGGCACGGTCAACAGCCTGTATACGCCGCAGGAGATGGAGACCATGCGGTCCACACGAAGCTATCAACACAGCCAGAACTATCGACGCATTTATGATCGCGCCAACAATGGCCGCTACCCCCTGCGCGATTTAACAGGTCGCCCATTGCGGATCAGAAGCATACAAATCCGCAGCAAATCGCTCACGTCCGATCAAACTTTCAGCAAGGAGCTGATCCTGCCTTTTTTGCAGTGGGGAGGGTATGAACGGGTTGCACGCCTCTATGAAGACAAACTAGAAGTGACACCCTTCACTGCGGCCCACCAAAAGTGTGTGCAGGAGGCAGTGATGATCGGCGAGCAGACCGCCATAAGCAGGAAGCCGTTGATAAAAGGTGAGGCGCTCGGCGTCTATGGCGGGGAACTGGTGCCGTATTATGTGGCGGCTTATCGGCAGGATCCCTATTTGATCGACGTCAAACCTTTTGAACCCCTTCCCGCTGCACCACAGCCGGTCATTTTGTCGGGTGACAACGTACTTTCGCGAATAAATACGATTTTTGAGTACGAAGCAAATCTGCCGGTCAGGCAGGCATCCACGGGCTATAACGTAGAGGTTGCGCGGTTCAACGTCACGACACAGATTGCTGAGCAACCCAGGGACAACTTTTTCCTCAGTGCATTCTTTGCCAGTGAAGACATCCCTGCCGGCGCCGAGTTGCGCTGGAACTACCAATACAACGAGCCCACGGTGAGGGCGCTGTTCGGCCCGCTCCCCCAGGCAAACGCCTGAAGCCGATTACTCATCGTCGTCGAAGTTATAGCTGCCCGGCGCGAGGTTCTCAAAGCGTGTGTACTTACCGATGAACGCCAGGCGGATAAAGCCGATCGGCCCGTTCCGCTGCTTGCCGATGATGATTTCGGCAATGCCCTTGTGCTCGGTTTCGGGGTGATACACCTCGTCGCGGTACACGAACATGATCACGTCGGCATCCTGCTCGATCGCGCCGGATTCACGCAAGTCGGAGTTCACCGGACGTTTGTTGGGACGTTGTTCCAGGGAACGGTTGAGCTGGGACAGCGCCACCACCGGGCAGTTGAATTCCTTGGCCAGGGCCTTGAGGGATCGGGAGATTTCGGAAATCTCGTTGGTGCGGTTGTCGCCGCTGGAACCCGGAATCTGCATCAACTGCAGGTAGTCGATCATGATCAACGCAATGTCGCCGTGTTCACGCACCAGGCGACGGGTGCGCGCGCGCATTTCGGACGGGCTGATACCGGCAGTGTCATCGATGAACAGCTTACGGTCGTTGAGCAGGTTGACCGCCGAGGTCAGGCGCGGCCAATCGTCATCCTCGAGCTGGCCGGAACGCACTTTGGTCTGGTCGATACGGCCGAGTGACGAAAGCATACGCATGATCAGCGATTCGCCTGGCATCTCGAGGGAGTACACCAGCACCGCCTTGTCACTGCGCAGTACGGCGTTTTCCACCAGGTTCATCGCAAAGGTGGTCTTGCCCATCGACGGACGGCCGGCCACGATGATCAAGTCGGACGGCTGCAGGCCGCTGGTCTTCTCGTCGAGGTCGGTGTAGCCGGTGGAAATACCGGTAATTGCGGCATCGGTGTTGAACAAGGTGTCGATGCGGTCGATGGCCTTGGTCAGCAGGTCGTTGACGCTGACCGGGCCGCCGGTTTTCGGGCGGGCTTCGGCGATCTGGAAGATCTGGCGCTCGGCTTCGTCGAGGATCTCGGCGGCGGTGCGACCTTCGGGGTTGAAGGCGCTGTCGGCAATTTCAGTGCTGATGCCGATCAACTGGCGCAGGGTGGCGCGCTCGCGGACGATCTGCGCATAGGCCTTGATGTTGGCGACGGACGGCGTGTTTTTCGCCAGTTCGCCGAGGTAACCCAGGCCGCCGACTTGGGAGGTCTGGCCTTCCTTGTCCAGTTGCTCGGCCAGGGTCACCACGTCGATCGGTGAGTTCTGGTCGGCCAGCTTGGCGATAGCACGGAAGATCAGGCGGTGGTCATGACGATAGAAATCCCCGTCCGAGACTTGATCCAGCACGCGTTCCCAGGCGTTGTTGTCCAGCATCAAGCCACCGAGCACGGCCTGTTCGGCCTCGATGGAATGCGGCGGCACCTTCAGGGCAGCGGTTTGCAGATCGTATTGCTCAGGAGCGGAGATTTCGTTCATGGCCACTTGGAATTTAGGGGTGTGTAGAAAAACAAAAGGCACGACCTGTAAACAGGATCGTGCCCGATGTTAACCGGCTGACACGCGAGGTGCCAGTCAGTTAGGTGCGGCTTAAGCTGCTACCACGACAACGCGTACGGTGGCTTCAACTTCGGCGTGCAGGTGCACGGCTACGTCGAATTCGCCTACGTTGCGGATGGTGCCGTTCGGCAGACGAACTTCGCTCTTCTGCACTTCAACGCCGGAGGCGGTCAGTGCATCAGCGATGTCGTGGGTGCCGATCGAACCGAACAGCTTGCCTTCGTCACCGGCGGTGGCAGTGATAGTCACTTCCAGCTCAGCCAGTTGGGCAGCGCGAGTTTCGGCCGAAGCTTTTTTGTCTGCTGCTGCTTTTTCCAGCTCAGCACGACGCTCTTCAAACGCAGCCAGGTTGGCAGCGGTTGCAGCGGTGGCTTTGCCGTATGGCAGCAGGTAGTTACGACCGTAGCCGGCCTTAACGTTCACTTTGTCGCCCAGGTTGCCCAGGTTGGCGACTTTTTCCAGAAGGATCAGTTGCATGTGAAAATCCTCTAACTTTTAACCTTCACCGTTCGCGCTATCGGCATCTTTCGACGCTAGACGTCCGCGAAAATCAATCAGGCCGTCGACAATGGCCAAAACCACGAGTAACGGATAGATCAGCTGCATGAACAGCAAGAGCGTGACGTACAACCCCACCAGCCAGAACCTGGCCAGGCGCTTGCGCGCAACCAGCCCATGAATCAGGGCCAGCCCGGCAAATACCAGCGGTACGCTGCAAATCGGCGCAAGCAAGGCCATCTGTGGACCGAAGTTCGGCCCGACAACCATGCACGCCAGCAGCAACATCGCCGGCCCCGCATGAATTCTGATACTGCGAAACTCGCGACCAAAACCACCCGGGTTGTACAACAACGCCTGCCAATAACGCCCAAGAATCAGGCTCAGCACGCTGACAACCTGCAACAAAGCCGCAATCAGGCCGGTCAGGACCGGCGCAATCAGTGACGCAAACCGCGCTCGCTCATCTACCGACAACTGCTGGTAGAGATCCCCGAGGGCCAGCGGCAGGATCTTGACGATTTCCTGCGCCAGCGCCTCGATTTGCGGGCGGAAAGCCGCGCCAAGCATCACTGAGTACACCAATCCCAATGCCACGCTGACCAGCAGCGTGCGGACCCAGGACTCACTTGCGCGTAAAACCAACGCAAGGCTCGATGACCCCAGCAGTACCAGAAGTACCCGTGGATCACCCATTTGCAGCCACCAGATCAAGGCCGGCAACAAACCCAGGGCAAGAACGCCAAGGGCGTCCTTCAAACCGCGCCGCAGGAGCACGAGGCAACCTGCGGCAGCACCCAACCAATAAAGCAACGGCAATGCCGCACAGCCAGCCACTACCAGAGTGGCCTGCATACGACCGCGCATGATGAACTCAGCTAAGGCGCGCATGCATTCAATCCCTTACTACTTGTCGACTGCCCGGTCTCAGCGGCCGTGGCTGTCGGTGTAGGCCAGCAGGGCCAGGAAGCGGGCGCGCTTGATAGCGGTGGCCAGCTGACGCTGATAACGTGCTTTGGTACCGGTGATACGGCTTGGAACGATTTTGCCGGTCTCGGATACGTAGGCTTTCAGAGTGTTGAGATCTTTGTAATCGATCTCTTTCACGTCTTCAGCGGTGAAGCGGCAGAATTTACGACGACGGAAGAAACGTGCCATTTGATAGGCTCCTTAAAAGGTCCGTGGATTACTCGTCAGCGTTATCGCTGTTGTCGCTGTCATCACTATCAGCGCTATCAGCGCCTTCGTGCTCAGGACGGTCGCGACGCTCACGGCGCTCACTGCGGTTTTCTTCAGCCTTGAGCATCTCGGATTGGCCGGTAACGGCTTCTTCGCGACGGATGACCAGGTTACGGATCACTGCATCGTTGTAGCGGAAGTTGTCTTCCAGCTCGGCCAGGGCCTTGCCAGTGCATTCAACGTTCAGCATCACGTAGTGAGCCTTGTGAACATTGTTGATTGCGTAGGCCAGTTGACGACGGCCCCAATCTTCCAGACGGTGGATTTTGCCGCCGTCTTCTTCGATCAGCTTGGTGTAACGCTCAACCATGCCGCCGACTTGCTCGCTTTGATCCGGGTGGACCAAAAAGATGATTTCGTAATGACGCATGAATGCTCCTTACGGGTTGTAGCCTGCCGCTCAAAAACGGTCAGACAAGGAGTGAATGACACTTATGGATCTTGCCGCAGGGGAGGCACATGCGTGCCTGCCAGGTGGGCAAGGGGCGCAATTGTAGAGAAGGGGAAGGAGCGGCGCAAGGTGATTGGTGATTATTTGAACAATCCCCCAAACACCACAAAAACAAATGTGGGAGGGGGCTTGCTCCCGATAGCGGTGTTTCAGTTACAGATGTTGTGACTGACTCACCGCCATCGGGAGCAAGCCCCCTCCCACATGTTGATCCGGGCCAGGCCTGGCTTACTTCTTGGGCTTGGCCTTCGCTTTCGCACCGCGCTGACGCTGGGCTTCAAACAGGCACACGCCTGTCGCCACCGAAACGTTCAGGCTGCTGACGCTACCGGCCATCGGCAAGTGCACCAGGTAATCGCAATGCTCACGGGTCAAGCGGCGCATGCCCTTGCCTTCGGCGCCCATGATCAGGATGGTCGGGCCGGTGAGGTCCTGGTCATAGATGCTGACCTCAGCCTCCCCCGCCGTGCCGACAATCCACAAGCCACGTTGCTGGAGCTTTTCCAGGGTGCGCGCCAGGTTGGTCACGGCCACCAGAGGAATCACTTCCGCCGCGCCGCAGGCGACTTTACGCACGACCGGCGTGAGGGTCGCCGACTTGTCTTTAGGCACGATCACCGCCAGCGCGCCGGCGGCATCCGCCGAACGCAGGCAGGCGCCGAGGTTGTGCGGGTCGGTCACGCCGTCCAGCACCAGCAGCAACGGCGCGCCTTCGGTACGGTCGAGCAGCTCGTCGAGCATGGCCTCGCCCCACACCTGGCTCGGGCTGACGTCGGCAACCACGCCTTGGTGAACGCCTTCTACCCATACGTCCATTTCACGGCGTTCAGCCTGGCCGATGGCAACCTTGTTCTGGTTGGCCAGCTCGACCAGCGCCTGCACGCGTGGCTCGCTGCGACCTTCCGCCAACCACACTTGCTTGACGCGCTTGGGGTGGTGACGCAGCAGTGCTTCTACGGCATGCACGCCGTAGATTTTTTCCAGACTCATGGCTTGGCCTTAGGTTTGCGCGACCCGCCGCTTTTCGCGGGGGCCGAACCCGCTTTGGGCGGGCCTTTACGGTGTTTACTGGGCTTGCTCGACGGTTTTTCCGCCCCTTGGGACTTTCCCCCAGACGCCGCTTTACCACCGCTTTTGGCTTCGTTGAGCAACTGCTGCTTCAACTCGCGACTCTTGCGCAGCTCGGCATTTTTCGCCGCTGCGTCGCTTGGGCGATAGGCTTCCGGGGCCTTTTCCTTGGCCGAAGAACGACGACCAGCCTTGGCCGGCGCGGGCTCGGCGGCCGCCGCTTTTGCAGGAGCCCCTTTGCCTTTGCTGGCCGGCGCGGTGGTTTCGCCGCCACGCTTTTTGCGACCCGCAGGTTCGGCCGGCTTGTCAGGCATACCGAAGTCGATCTTGCGTTCGTCGAGGTCGACGCGCATGACCTGCACTTCCACCGTGTCACCCAGGCGGAAACTGCGCCCGGTGCGCTCGCCCGCCAGGCGGTGATGCACTGGGTCGAAGTGATAGTAGTCGCCCGGCAAGGCGGTGACGTGCACCAGGCCCTCGACGTAGATGTCGGTCAGCTCGACGAACAGGCCGAAACCGGTCACGGCGGTGATCACACCCGGGAACGACTCGCCCACGCGATCCTTCATGAATTCGCACTTGAGCCAATTCACCACATCGCGGGTGGCTTCATCGGCGCGGCGCTCGCTCATGGAGCACTGCTCGCCCAACTGTTCCAAGGCCGCTTCGTCGTACGGATAGATCCGTGCCTTCGGAATGGTCATGGCGCCGGCGCGCTTGACGTGCGGGGTGTTCTGCTTGGAATGGATCACGCTGCGGATCGCGCGGTGCGTGAGCAAGTCCGGGTAACGCCGGATCGGCGAGGTGAAGTGGGTGTACGCCTCGTAATTCAGGCCGAAGTGGCCCTGGTTATCGGCGCTGTACACCGCCTGGCTCAACGAGCGCAGCATGACGGTCTGGATCACGTGGTAATCCGGACGGTCCTTGATGCTGGCCAACAGAGCCTGGTAGTCCTTCGGCGTCGGGCCGTCCTTGCCTTTGTGCAGGGACAGGCCGAGCTCACCGAGGAAGGCGCGCAGTTTTTCCAGGCGCTCCGGCGGCGGGCCGTCGTGCACCCGGTACAGGGCAGGAATCTCGTGCTTTTTCAGGAATTCAGCGGTGGCCACGTTGGCGGCCAGCATGCATTCCTCGATCAGCTTGTGCGCGTCGTTACGCGTCGTTGGGGTGATCGCGGCGATCTTGCGCTCGGAACCGAAGACAATCCGGGTTTCCTGGGTTTCAAAATCGATCGCGCCACGCACATGACGGGCACCCAGCAACACTTTGTACAACGAGTACAGCTGCTTGAGGTGCGGCACCACGTCGGCGTACTCGGTACGCAGGGCTTTGGCTTCGCTGGTCTTCGGCGTTTCCAGGATGGTGCTGACCTTGTTGTAGGTCAGGCGCGCCTGGGAATGGATCACCGCTTCGTAGAACTGGTAATCGGTCATTTCGCCGGTTTTCGAGATGGTCATCTCGCACACCATGGCCAAACGGTCGACTTTCGGGTTCAGGGAGCACAGGCCGTTGGACAGCTGCTCGGGCAGCATCGGGATGACGCGCTCAGGGAAGTACACGGAGTTGCCGCGCACCTGGGCTTCGTTATCCAGGGCCGAACCGATCTTCACGTAGCTGGACACGTCGGCAATCGCGACGAACAGCTTCCAGCCGCCGGAGAACAGGCGCAGTTTGCCAGGCTTGGCTTCGCAGTAGACCGCATCGTCGAAGTCGCGGGCGTCTTCGCCGTCGATGGTGACGAACGGCAGATGGCGCAGGTCAATGCGCTTCTCTTTGTCCTTGTCTTCAACTTCCGGCTTGAGCTTGGCGGCTTCCTTGAGCACAGCGTCGGGCCAGACGTGAGGAATATCGTAGGTGCGCAGCGCGACGTCGATCTCCATGCCCGGCGCCATGTAGTTGCCGACCACTTCAACGATGTCGCCCTGGGGCTGGAAGCGCGCAGTTGGCCAGTGGGTGATTTTCACCTCGACGAACTGGCCGACCTTGGCGGCGCCATTGCGGCCCGGGGTGATCAGCACTTCCTGCTGGACCTTCGGGTTATCCGGCACGACGAAGCCGATACCGCCTTCTTCGAAGTAACGGCCGACGATGGACTCGTGGGCACGGGACACCACTTCGACGATCACGCCTTCACGACGACCACGACGGTCCAGCCCGGAAACACGCGCCAGCGCACGGTCGCCGTCAAACACCAGGCGCATTTGCGCAGGGCTCATGAACAGGTCGTCGCTGCCGTCATCCGGGATCAGGAAGCCGAAGCCGTCCCGGTGACCGGCGATGCGGCCGAGGATCAGGTCGAGCTTGTCGACCGGCGCATAGGTGCCACGGCGGGTGTAGATCAGCTGAGCGTCGCGCTCCATCGCACGCAAACGGCGGCGCAGGGCTTCGAGCTGGTCTTCGGTGGTCAGACCGAATTCTTCAACCAGCTGCTCACGGCTAGCAGGCGAACCCCGATCGGCGAGGTGCGCCAGGATCAGTTCGCGGCTAGGAATAGGGTTTTCATATTTTTCCGCTTCACGAGCGGCCTCGGGATCGAGGGACTGCCAATCGGCCATTAGAGAGTTTTCACCTTGTCTATATGCGGGTTAGTTTGGCATACGCGTATTGAAACGGGAAATTTCAGGCATCAACAAGTGTTTAAAAGCCCTTTGTAGCCCACCGACGCATACCTTGCACGACCATTGAGGGAATTTTCCAGGCTTTTTTCATACCGGGGGTTTACAGCTGAAAAAGGGCTCCGTATAGTGCGCGCCATCGACGACGGCAACGTTGTTGATGCTGCCCAGGTGGTGAAATTGGTAGACACGCCAGCTTCAGGTGCTGGTGATCGCAAGGTCGTGGAAGTTCGAGTCTTCTCCTGGGCACCAAATTCAGATCAAACCCGCGAAAGCGGGTTTTTTCGTTTCAGGTCTTTGATTCTTAACGTAAAACCTGATTTATTTTTTTGAATCAGGGGTTTACAGATCAAAAAGCCCGCCGTATAGTTCGCCCCATCAACAGCGGCAACGTTGCTTGATAATGCCCAGGTGGTGAAATTGGTAGACACGCCAGCTTCAGGTGCTGGTGATCGCAAGGTCGTGGAAGTTCGAGTCTTCTCCTGGGCACCAAATTCAGATCAAACCCGCGAAAGCGGGTTTTTTCGTTTCTGGGGTTTAAAACTTGGTGGTGGGGCCTGCTCATGCGCACTTGAGAAGGTTTATCGTTTATCCTTGTAAGAATTTGTAGCTTACAAGTGAGGAAAACCCCGGATGATGATCCGCGATACCCGTCTCAAGACCTCCCTTCTGCGTGGCCTGACCATCACTCTGCTCGGCCTGACCCTGCTCTCGCCCGCCGCCCATAGCGCCGAAAAGATCTCCCTGACCCTGTACAACGGCCAGCACAAGGAAGTCGGCGATGAACTCGCCAAAGCCTTCGAAGCCAAGACCGGCATTCACGTCAATGTACGCAAAGGCAGCAGCAATCAACTGGCCAGCCAAATCGTCGAAGAAGGCGACCGCTCGCCTGCCGACGTGATCTACACCGAAGAATCACCGCCGCTGAACAAGCTGGGCGAGCAAGGCCTGCTGGCCAGGATCGACGCCAGCACCCTCGATGTATTGCCCAAGGACTATGTCGGCAGTAACGGTGACTGGATGGGCGTGACCGCACGCACCCGCGTCGTCGCTTTCAACCCCAAGCTGATTGCCGAAAAAGACCTGCCCAAATCGGTGCTGGATTTCGCCGGTCCCGAGTGGCAAGGCAAGGTTGGCTTCGTGCCCACCAGCGGTGCGTTCCAGGAGCAGGCGGTGGCTATCATCAAGCTGCACGGGCGTGAAGCCGCAGAAGAATGGCTGACCGGCCTGCGCGCATTCGGCAAGGTGTACAGCAACAATATGGTTGCGCTCAAAGCCGTGGAAAACGGCGAAGTCGCCACCGTGCTGGTGAACAACTATTACTGGTTTGCCTTGAAGAAAGAGAAAACCAACCTCGACTCCCAACTGCACTATTTCACCGACGGCGATGCCGGCGGCCTGATTACCGTGTCTTCGGCTGCCGCGCTGAAATCCAGCAAACACCCCAAGGAAGCCCAGCAACTGCTGGCGTTCATGGCCAGTGAAGAAGGCCAGCGCGTGATCACCAACACCTCGGCTGAATACCCGCTGCGCAAAGGCATGCAGTCCAATCGCGGCCTCAAGCCTTTCAACGAACTGCAGCCGCCGAAAGTCACCCCCGCCGACCTGGGCAATGCCGAAGAGGCCCTGGACCTGGAACGTGACGTTGGCTTGAACTGATGAACCCATCGCTCAGCGCCGCAGGTTTTCGCCCCCGGCGCAAACGCCCTTCGATCTGGCTGCTGTTGCCGGTGCTATTCCTGGTAGGCCTGAGTCTGTTGCCGCTGGCCTATGTCGGGCTCAAGACCTGGCAGGCTGGCTGGGCGCAGGCGGTGCATCTGCTGTGGCGACCTTATGTCTTCGGGCTGCTGCGCAACACCCTGGCGCTGATGGTGGGCGTGACGGTGGTGTGCGGCGTGGTCGGCCTGTCCCTGGCCTGGTTGCTGGAGCGCAGCAACCTGCCTGGACGGCGCCTCTGGGGGGTGATCCTGTGTCTGCCGTTTGCGGTGCCGGCGTTTGTCAGCAGCTTCACCTGGGTGTCGCTGAGCGCCAACTTCGAAGGCCTCGGCGGCGCGATCCTGGTGATGAGCCTGTCCAAATACCCGCTGGTGTTTCTGCCGGTGGCCGCGACACTGCGTAATCTTGATCCCGCCCTGGAAGAATCAGCGCGCACCCTGGGCCTGAATCGCTGGGGCGTGTTTCGACGCATCACCTTGCCGCTGTTGTGGCCCTCGCTGGTGGCCGGCGCGCTGCTGATTGCGCTGCACATGCTGGTGGAGTTCGGGGCTTTGTCGATCATCGGCTTGCAGACCTTCACGACCGCGATCTATCAGCAATTCGAGCTGGAGTTCAGCAACGCCAATGCGGCGATGCTCTCGGCGGTGCTCCTGGCGATGTGCCTGACCCTGCTGTGGCTGGAACTGTGCATGCGTGGCAAGGGCCGCCATGTACGTATTGGCCAGGGCGCGGCGCGGCATGCCGAACAGGTGAAATTGGGCAAGTGGGCGCCGCTCGGTCAGCTGTATTGCCTGGCGCTGGCAGTCATCGGCAGCGGCATTCCGCTGGGGATGCTCGGTTATTGGCTGGCCGTGGGCTCATCGGCGGCGTTTCCGGTGGCCGAGATCAGTGAAGCGTTGTTATCGTCCCTGGCGCTGTCCCTGGGTGGCGCAGCGGTGTGCCTGGCGTTGGCGGTGCCGGTAGGCTTGCTGGTGGTGCGCTATAAAGGCCGACTGGCGATCTGGGCTGAACGCCTGCCCTACCTGCTGCACGCCCTGCCCGGCCTGGTGATTGCACTGACTCTGGTGTATTTCGCCCTGCATTACGTGCCGGCGCTGTATCAAACGTCGGCGCTGCTGCTGATCGCCTACGCGCTGTTGTTTCTGCCGCTGGCCCAGGCGCCGATACGCACGGCATTGAACAAGGCCGCGCCCCAACTGGAAGAGGCAGCGCGGACGCTGGGGGCATCGCCCTTCAGTGCGTTTTGCCGGGTGACACTGCCGATCATCTTCCCGGCATTGGGTGCGGCGTTTGCCCTGGTGTTTCTGGATGCGATGAAGGAATTGACGGCGACCTTGCTGCTGAGTCCGACTGGGTTGAACACCTTGGCGACTGCTGTGTGGGCGCATACGTCGAATGTGGAGTTTGCGGCGGCGGCGCCTTATGCGGCATTGTTGATCCTGGTGTCGGGGTTGCCGGTTTATTTGCTGACGACGCGGATGTATCTGAGTCGCTGAGACCGCTATCGGGGGCAAGCCCCCTCCCACATTTTGAATGCATTTCACCTGTAGGAGGGGGCTTGGCCAGAACAGGCAACACTAAGCCCTGAACTGCCCCAAACTCGCCTTCAACTGCGCCGCCAACCCGTCCAGCACCTTGCCACTGGCCGTAGTTTCCACCACCGCCTGCGCAGCACGCTCGGCCTGGGCGTGGATCACCTCGACGCGCCCACGCACCGCATGCGCGCCCTGGGCCTGGTGCTCGGCCGCGCGTGTCGCCAGGCCGATTGCCGCATGCACCTGCTCCACCGAAGCCTGCACCGTCTGCTGCAAACGCACGCTCTCGCGCAGTACCAGCAAGCCCTCACTGGCTTGGCGCCCGGCTTTGCCGATGGTGTCCACCGCCTCACGCGCGCCCTGCTGCAACGCCACGATATGCGCCTGGATATCACCGGTGGAGCTTTGGGTTTTACTGGCCAGTGCGCGCACTTCGTCTGCAACCACCGCAAAACCGCGCCCCGTTTCACCGGCGCGCGCCGCTTCGATGGCGGCGTTCAGGGCGAGCAGGTTGGTTTGCTCGGCGATCCCATGGATCACCGTCAGCACCACTTCAATCTGCTCACTCTGTTGGGCCAGGCGCTCAATGACCTGGGACCCCGCCTGCACCTGCCCCGCCAACGCTTCGATCAAACTGCCAACTTCGGCCGACGTGCGTGAGTTCTCATCCGTCGCCTGGCGAATCTCCACCACCTGTTGCAGCGCCGCCTGCATGGCATGGCTTTCGGCCTGGGCCTCATCGGCCATCTGCGACAGTGCGCGCAGGCTCTCGGCGACTTCATCACGCTGCAAACCGGCAGCCTTGTCGGCACCCGCATTGCGCAAGGTCATCGCGCCGATTTCCACACCGGTGCGCTGGGCCACCTCACCCGCTTCGCGCACGATGGGCTGCAACTTATCCACAAAGCGATTGACCGCCGACGCCATGTCGCCGATCTCATCCTTGCTGCTGATTTGCACCCGCTTGGTAAGGTCGCCCTCGCCCGCCGCCAAATCATCCATGGCAGCGATCAGCAGCTTCAAGCGGTTGACGACGCGGCGACCGAGCACGATGGCGATCAGCAGTAATACGCCAAGACCGACCAGCGCCAGGCCCATGCCGATGCGCCAGCGCAGGGTGCCGGCGGCCTCTTGAACCGCGCTGGTGGTGTTGGCGGTCATCTGGGTGGCGGTGGCTTGCGCCGATTGCAGGCGCGCGCCCATGGCCGCAGCGCTATCCGCCGCTGCGCCTTTGAGGCTGTCACCGACCAGTTGATCACCGCTGGCAATCAGCGCGGCAAAACGCTTGTCCAGCGCTTGCAGATCGGCCTCGACCGACGCGGTGGAAACCCCCATGCGGACCTTGCCGATCTCCACGCCGTTGGGGCTGATCGAGGCTTCGACGTAATACACCGCAGGATCAGTCTTGGCCGCGTCCAGCACTTTATCCAGGGCCCGCTCCCCCGCGCCCTTTGCCAACAGGGCCTGGTTGATCGGGTTTTCACGGTTCAGGTAACGGGTCAGGTGCTCGCCCGCCGCGTCGTCATACACCACGAACAACACGTTGGGATTGCGCTGCGCACGCCGGGCGAACTCCGACAAGGTTGGCACATCGCTGTCCCACATGGCTCGCGGCGCCACCGACGCCAGCAACTGCGCCATGTCATTGGCAGAGTCCTGCAGATCTTTTTCCAGGGTCGCACGCAATTGCTTCTGCTCTTGCTGAAGGCGCGTGGAAAGCCCTGCGGTCAGACGCTGACGGGTGCTAGTGGACAAACTGTCCAGACTGGACGTGACTTCCTTGCCGGCCTGGGCCAATTCGCCGGACAGTTTCTGGCTGTCGATGCCCAGGCGATTACCCAAATCTGCCTCCAAGGCGGTGACTGTGCTCCGCGTCAGCGCGACGGCCACCAGCACTTGCACCAAAAGAGCGATACCTAGGGTAACGAATACTGGCCGCAACAGACGACTTTGTAACAACGAGAGAACGGCAGACACTGGGAATCCCTCCACCACGGGTGCCATTAAATTGATAGCACCTCGGAAAGAAGGAAACACAGCAAGGGTCGTGCCGCTTGCCAGACACAAACGACAAAGGGCTCCCGAAGGAGCCCTTTGCTTTTTACATCAACAGCTTATTAAGCGAACGGATGACGCAGAACGATGGTCTCGTTGCGGTCCGGGCCCGTCGAAATAATGTCGATCGGCGCGCCAATCAGCTCTTCAACGCGCTTGATGTAAGCACGGGCATTGGCTGGAAGCTCTTCCAGGGTCTTGGCGCCCACGGTCGACTCGGTCCAGCCCGGCACTTCTTCGTACACAGGCTGCAGGCCCACGTAGCTGTCGGCGTCAGTAGGAGCGACGTCATTACCTGCGGCGTCTTTGTAACCGGTGCAGATGTTGATGGCTTCCAGACCGTCGAGCACGTCCAGCTTGGTCAGGCAGATGCCCGAGATGCTGTTCACATCGATAGCGCGACGCAGGATAACGGCGTCGAACCAGCCACAACGACGGGCGCGGCCAGTGGTTGCGCCGAACTCGTGGCCTTGCTTGGCCAGGTGCGCGCCGACTTCGTCGAACAGCTCAGTCGGGAACGGGCCCGAACCTACGCGGGTGGTGTAAGCCTTGGTGATGCCCAGGATGTAGTCCAGGAACATCGGGCCAACGCCCGAACCGGTAGCAACGCCGCCAGCGGTGGTGTTGGAACTGGTCACGTACGGGTAGGTGCCGTGGTCGATGTCGAGCAACGAACCCTGGGCGCCTTCGAACATGATGTCTTTGCCGGCGCGACGCAGGTCGTGCAACTCGGCCGTCACGTCCAGCATCAGCGGCTTGAGCAGCTCAGCGTATTCCTTGCATTCGGCCAGCGTCTTTTCGAACTCGATGGCCGGTTCTTTGTAGTAACCCACCAGCATGAAGTTGTGGTAATCCACCAGTTCACGCAGCTTGTCTTCAAAGCGCGGCATGTTGAGCAGGTCGCCCACACGCAGGCCACGGCGCGCCACCTTGTCTTCGTAGGCCGGGCCGATGCCGCGACCGGTGGTGCCGATCTTCAGCTCGCCACGGGCCTTTTCACGGGCCTGGTCCAGCGCCACGTGGAAGGACAGGATCAGCGGGCAGGATGGGCTGATACGCAGGCGCTCACGCACCGGTACGCCTTTCTCTTCCAGCTTGGTGATCTCGCGCAACAGGGCGTCCGGTGCAACCACCACGCCGTTGCCGATCAGGCACTGCACACCTTCGCGCAGGACGCCCGACGGGATCAGGTGCAAGACGGTTTTTTCGCCATCGATGACCAGGGTGTGACCCGCGTTGTGGCCACCTTGGTAGCGCACTACGGCGGCAGCATGTTCGGTCAGCAGATCAACGATCTTGCCTTTGCCCTCATCACCCCATTGGGTGCCCAGGACTACGACATTCTTACCCATAACACTTGTCCTCATTCGCGCAAACTTGGTGCCGGCGATGGCCGGCAGGAAAACTCAAGAAGCCAGTGGCGATACTTGCCAAAGCCCGTTCTGCTGAATCAATTGCCGGTCGCAGTCCGCTTCACGGGCGGCGGCCAATGGCTGCCCAGGCAAGGCCTGGACGACACGCTGACCCTCACTGCGCAACTGGCAAACCTGCTGCCAGAGTGCCGCGTCCGTACTGTCGGGCATCCAGATGCCACCAGACGGCAGCTCGACCTCAGCACGCCCCAGGGTCACCAGGGTTTTCAAATCGGTGGAAAAGCCAGTGGCCGGACGGGCGCGACCGAAGTCGGCGCCGATATCGTCGTAGCGACCGCCCTGGGCGATGGCCTGGCCAACACCCGGAACGAACACCGCGAACACCACACCGGTGTGGTAGTGGTAGCCGCGCAACTCGCCCAGGTCAAAATACAGCGGCAATTGCGGGAAGCGCGCCGACAACTGCTCGGCAATCGCCAGCACATCGTCCAGGGCCGCCAATACCGGCGCTGGCGCATTGGCCAGGCGCTCACGCGCAGCCACCAGCACTTCACGGCCGCCGCACAGGTTGACCAACGCGCGCAACATCTGCGCGAGGTCAGCCGGCACGCCTTCGGTGAGGGCGATCACTTCGTCAATCGCCTTGCGTTGCAGGGCGTCGAACAGTTGTTGCTCGGCTTCACCGGACAAACCAGCGGCACGAGCGAGGCCACGGTAGATACCGACGTGGCCCAGGTCCATGTGCACATCCGGCACATCAGCCAGTTGCAGCATGGCCAGCATCAGGCTGATCACCTCGACGTCGCTGCTCGGGCTCGCATCGCCATACAGCTCGGCGCCCAACTGGATCGGGCTGCGGGACGATGACAAGGCACGTGGCTGGGCATGCAGCACGCTGCCGGCGTAGCACAGGCGGCTCGGGCCTTCGCGGCGCAGGGTGTGCGCATCGATACGCGCCACTTGCGGCGTGATGTCGGCACGAAACCCCATCTGCCGGCCCGATTGCGGGTCGATAACCTTGAAGGTGCGCAGATCCAGGTCCTGGCCCGCGCCGGTCAGCAGGGATTCCAGGTACTCGATATGGGGAGTCACGACAAACTCGTAACCCCAGCTCTGGAACAGATCCAACACCTGGCGACGCGCTATTTCAATGCGCGCAGCTTCTGGTGGCAGTACTTCTTCGATGCCATCTGGCAGCAGCCAGCGGTCTACCGTTGCCATTACGCCATTCCCCTATGATCCGGGCGGCCAGCCCTCGGCCGAGCCTTGAGTGAAGCAGAAAATACCCGCCGCCTGCATAAACCACGCGCAAGAGCGACGTGACGAACGACCTGTAACCGGCCTCGTCGGGCACTTTCCTCGAAAAACCTGTCACGCCTGCCGAATCGAACATGCAGACGCAAAAAAGCCGGGAATTTCCCGGCTGCCGCATCATACACCCGTTTTCTGAAAGGATCACCCCGCCAGGCATTTTAGCCGCCCGACGGAGTGGTCCTGCAGAATCACAGGCCTGTTACTTGGACTTTTCCAGGTAGCGGAAGAAGTCGCTGCTTGGGTCCAGCACCAGCACGTCGGTCTTGTTCGCGAAGCTTTCACGGTAGGCACGCAGGCTACGGTAGAACGCGTAGAACTCCTGGTCCTGGCCGTAAGCCTTGGCGTAGATCGCCGCGGCTTGAGCATCACCATCACCACGGGCCTCTTCAGACTCGCGATAGGCTTCCGCCAGCAGTACACGGCGCTGACGATCGGCATCCGCACGGATACCTTCGGCCAGCTCGTTACCTTTGGCGCGGTGCTCACGGGCTTCACGCTCACGCTCGGTGCTCATGCGCTCGAACACGCTGCGGTTCACTTCCTTGGGCAGGTCAATGGCCTTGACGCGCACATCGACCACTTCGATACCCAGCTCTTTCTCCGCCATGGTGTTCAGCGAACGGGTGATGTCAGCCATCAGCGCATCACGTTCACCGGATACCACCTCATGCAGGGTGCGCTTACCAAACTGGTCGCGCAGGCCCGATTCCAGACGGCGCGACAAACGCTCGTCGGCAATCTGCTTGAGGCCGGAAGTCGCGGTGTAGAAGCGCTCGGCGTCCTTGACGCGCCACTTGGCGTAGGCGTCAACCATCACGGCTTTCTTTTCCAGGGTCAGGAAGCGCTGTGTAGGTGCATCCAGGGTCATCAGGCGGGCGTCGAACTTGCGCACCTGGTTGACGTAGGGGACTTTCACATGCAGGCCCGGCTGGACATCCGCCTGGACCACGCGACCGAATTGCAGCAGCACCGCACGCTCGGTCTGAGCCACGATGTAGAAGCAGTTCCAGGCAGCGATGACCACGACGACGCCCACAATCAGGGCGGTCAGCGATTTATTGCTCATCAACGGCTCTCCCTGGTACGTGTTTGCTGTTGCAGCAAGTCAGCGGCCGCACGGGCGCTCGCTTCGTTGGCAGCGGCATTCGAACCGGTGGACGGCGCGCTGGTGCCGCTACGACCACCTTCGATCATCTTGTCCAGCGGCAGGTACAGCAGGTTGTTCTGCCCACCCTTGCTGCCGGTCACGAGAACCTTGCTGGTATTGCTGAAGACTTCCTGCATGGTGTCCAGGTACAGACGCTCACGGGTCACCTCAGGTGCCTTGCGGTACTCGGCAACCAGTTTGGTAAAGCGGTCTGCCTCACCCTTGGCACGGGAGACCACTTCGTCGCGATAACCGTTGGCATCTTCAAGGATGCGCTGGGCTTGACCACGGGCTTCCGGCACCACGCCATTGGCGTAGGTTTCAGCCTGGTTGCGCGAACGCTGCTCGTCTTCACGGGCACGGATCACGTCGTCAAAGGCCTCCTGCACTTCACGCGGTGCGGCAGCGCTCTGTACGTTGACCTGGGTGACGGTGATACCGGTGCGATAGGTATCGAGGAACCGTTGCAGGCGCTCCTTGATTTCGCTGGCCATCAATTCACGCCCTTCGGTCAGCACCTGGTCCATGGCGGTGGAACCCACCACATGGCGCAAGGCACTTTCGGTTGCGTGTTGCAGGCTGATTTCCGGCTGGTCGACGTTCAGCACGAAGTCCTGCAGGTTGGTGATCTTGTACTGCACGGTCAGCGGCACTTCGACGATGTTCTCGTCTTCGGTCAGCATCTGGCCCTGCTTGGTGTAGGCACGCTCACGCGTGACGTTCTCCATGTACTTCTTGTCGATCGGCGGGAAATAGATGTTCAGGCCTGGCCCGACAGTCTCGTAGTACTTGCCGAAGCGCAGCACCACGGCTTGCTCCTGCTCGTCCACTACATAGACCGCGCTGTACAGCCAGACGGCCGCAAGCACGACAAGGCCCAGGCCCAGCAGGCCATAGCCACCGCCCTTGCTCGTGCGACCACCCTCGTCACTACCGCGTTTTTTTCCACCACCGAACAACCCATTCAGGCTTTCCTGCAGCTTTCGGAAGGCCTCGTCGAGATCCGGTGGCCCCTTGCGGTCGCCATTATTGCGGCGCTTACCACCCCAAGGATCCTGATTATTCGAGTTGCCACCCGGCTCATTCCAAGCCATAGCGCTCTCCATCTGATAAAGCAAAGACGCACCCACGGCGCGCCGACCAATGCTACAGAATGCCTGCCACCGCGGCACAACCGCTTTCTCAGGCTTTTATTGCAAAGTGTGTTGCTCGATGAACTCTGCCGGTACAACACCCTCGCGACTGACCAGTCGATTGAGCTCCGAGCGTGGCAATCGAACGTCCAGCAAGCTGACACCTTCTTCGTCGTGTTCTTCTTTCTGTACCGCGCCCAGCTCGAAAAACTGTGCACGCAGTCGAGCAAAACGCTGCGGCAAGCGCAAGGTGCCCACGAACAAATCGCTGCCGAGCAACTCGGCAATGGCTTGTTCCAGCAGCTCCAGGCCACTGCCATCACGCGCCGACAGCCAGACCCGTTGAGGCTTGCCGTTCTCGTCGCGCTGAATTTGTGGCTCGACGCCTTCAAGCAAATCGAGTTTGTTATAGACCTCGAGGATCGGCAAGTCCTGTGCACCAATCTCGCCCAGCACTACCATCACCTGCTCGATCTGCAGCATGCGATCCGGTTCAGCCGCATCGATTACGTGCAACAGCAGGTCGGAATTGCTCGACTCTTCGAGCGTAGACCGAAATGCCTCGACCAGCTTGTGCGGCAAGTGCCGGATGAAACCCACGGTATCGGCCAGGACGATCGGCCCCAGGTCGCCGATATCCAGGCGGCGCAGGGTCGGGTCGAGCGTGGCGAACAGTTGGTCTGCCGCGTACACGTCCGATTTCGTCACGTTGTTGAAGAGTGTGGATTTGCCGGCGTTGGTGTACCCCACCAGTGACACGGTAGGGATATCCGCACGCGAACGGCCTCGACGCGATTGCTCGCGCTGGCTGCGCACTTTTTCCAGGCGGCCCTTGATCTGGCGCAGGCGAACCCGCAACAGGCGTCGGTCGGTTTCCAGCTGGGTTTCACCCGGGCCACGCATGCCGATGCCGCCGCCCTGGCGCTCAAGGTGAGTCCAACCGCGCACCAGGCGGGTGCTCATGTGGTCAAGCTGGGCCAGTTCGACCTGCAGTTTGCCTTCATGGGTACGCGCGCGTTGGGCGAAAATATCGAGAATCAGACCGGTGCGGTCGATCACGCGACACTCGAAGACACGTTCGAGGTTACGTTCCTGACTGGGCGTGAGGGTGTGATTGAAGATCACCAGATCGGCTTCTTCAGCGTGGACCAGGTCGCGCAATTCCTCGACCTTGCCGCTGCCGATCAGGTATTTGGCGGTTGGCCGATGACGCGGCACGTTAAAAAACGCAACGGTCTCGGCGCCGGCCGAATTTGCCAACTCCTGAAACTCCTGCGGATCTTCGCGCGCCTCAGGGTCCTGTCCATCCAAGTGAACGAGGATTACTCGCTCACCACCACCGTGGCGCTCAAAGAACAAAGGAGACTCCTATCAGGCGTTACCTGGCTCAGCGTCAGCTGCTTCATCACCTGCTGCGCTAGGCAGACGGATCGGACGAACAGGGACGACTGTAGAGATAGCGTGTTTGTAAACCATCTGGCTGACGGTGTTTTTCAGCAGGATCACGAACTGGTCGAACGACTCGATCGTACCTTGCAACTTGATACCGTTGACCAGATAGATGGAAACCCCCACTTTCTCTTTACGTAAAGTATTCAAGTAAGGGTCTTGTAGCGAATGCCCTTTTGACATGTGCCGCACTCCTTTAAGGATCAATAGTAAAAATCGGAAAATAAATAGCTCATGGCCGTCACACCCCCAAGGATAGACGGCAATTGCAAGGACTCAGCTCAATATGGAGACCGTTCCCAAGTATTTCAAGGCGCGTGACAGATTGTCGCTGTCCAGGCTGTCCAGCCAGTGCAAATCGCTCCAGCTGCGCAGCCAGGTGAACTGGCGCTTCGCCAATTGGCGCGTGGCAATGATGCCGCGCTCCTGCATTTCGGCTGACGTCAGCTTGCCATCCAGATGATCCCAGACTTGGCGGTAGCCTACAGCACGTATCGAAGGCAATCCTGGATGCAGATCACCTCGGGAACGCAGTGCTACGACCTCCTCCACAAACCCCTGTTCCAACATAATTGTGAATCTTTGTGCAATTCGTTCATGCAGCACCTGGCGATTTGCCGGAGCGATGGCCAGATTCGCCACAGTATAGGGCAATTGTGACTGACCAGATGCGTCTGCATCAGCACTTTGCGCAGTTTGTTTCAGTCTGTGTTCAGTCATGGTCTGGCCGCTGACGCGCCAGACTTCCAGCGCACGGGTAAGTCGCTGGGGGTCGTTGGGGTGGATGCGCGCCGCAGACACCGGGTCTACCGCCGCCAGCTGGTCGTGCAGGGCCTGCCAGCCGAGGCGCGCGGCTTGATCTTCAAGCTCGGCGCGTACCTGGGCGTCAGCGGGCGGCATGTCCGCCAGGCCCTCCTGCAAAGCCTTGTAGTAGAGCATCGTGCCGCCGACCAACAGCGGGATGTTGCCCCGCGCGGTGATTTCAGCCATGGCGGCCAGGGCGTCGGTACGGAAATCTGCGGCCGAATAGCTTTCGGACGGGTCGATAATGTCGATCAACCGATGCGGATGCCGGGCCAACAGCTCTTTTGAAGGCTTGGCCGTGCCGATGTCCATGTCCCGGTAAACCAGGGCAGAGTCGACGCTGATCAGCTCGCACGGCAAGACCTTGGTCAGTTCGATGGCCAGGTCGGTCTTGCCCGCGGCCGTCGGGCCCATCAGGAAGATCGCGGGGGGCAAGGCACTCATCAGCGACCGCGCAGGAACAGTTTGTCCAGATC
This sequence comes from Pseudomonas sp. R4-39-08, assembly GCF_003852275.1. NCBI lineage: Bacteria > Pseudomonadati > Pseudomonadota > Gammaproteobacteria > Pseudomonadales > Pseudomonadaceae > Pseudomonas > Pseudomonas sp. R4-39-08. The sequence goes on along the minus strand of NZ_CP027733.1, from coordinate 622,624 downwards.
ATCCAGGCCCATCTGGGTCCAGGTCGGCCGGCCATGGTTGCATTGGCCACTGCGCTCGGTGTTTTCCATGTCGCGCAGCAGGCCGTTCATTTCCGGCAGGGCCAGTCGGCGGTTGGCGCGGATGGCACCGTGGCAGGCCATGGTGCCGAGCAGTTCGTTGATATGCGCCTGGATACGGTCGCTGGTGCCGTATTCCATCAGGTCCGCCAGTACGTCGGACACCAGGCGATTGGCCTCAGCCTGCTTGAGCAGCGCAGGAATCTGACGGATCGCCAGGGCCTCCGGGCCCAGGCGTTGCAGTTCGAAGCCCAGCTTCTGGAACACACCGTGGTGTTCCTCGGCACAATCGGCTTCGCGCTGGCTGACTGCCAGGGATTCCGGCACCAGCAGCGGCTGACCACTGAGCCCTTCACTGGCCATGGCGATCTTCAGGCGCTCGTACATGATCCGCTCGTGGGCGGCGTGCATGTCCACCAGCACCAGGCCGTGGGCATTTTCCGCGAGGATGTAGATGCCCTTGAGTTGCGCCAGCGCGTAGCCCAGCGGCGGAATATCACCGCCGCCCTCGGGCAAGGCAACGGTGCCCGACTCGGCACCCGGCAACGGCGCGAAGAATTCACGGTAAGCCGCCTGGGCCTCAGCCACCGGCACGGTCGATTGCGGCCGTGGCGTGTATTGATATTGATACCCTGCGCCGGCTCCCGAATTGGGCGCGGTGTAATTCGGCTGCGGCTGCGATGATTGCAGCAGGTTGCCAGCGAGGCTCATTTCGCCCTGGGGACCGAACTCGCCAGCCTCGGGGCCGCTCGGGCGGACCACCGCCGTTACGATTGGCGCGGATAACTGGTCATCCGGGCGCACATCGCCCAAGGCACGGTGCAAGGTGCCGTACAAGAAGTCATGCACCATGCGCCCGTCACGGAAGCGCACTTCGTGCTTGGTCGGGTGCACGTTGACGTCGACCACCGAGGGGTCGACCTCGAAAAACAGCACAAACGTCGGATGCCGACCGTTGAACAATACGTCGCGGTACGCCTGGCGAACCGCATGGGCCACCAGTTTGTCGCGCACCGCACGGCCGTTGACGAAGAAATACTGCAAATCGGCCTGGCTGCGGGAGAAGGTCGGCAAACCGACCCAACCCCACAGGCGCAAGCCATTGCGTTCGATTTCAATCGGCAGCGCCTGCTCCAGGAAGCCGGCACCGCACACGGCCGCCACTCGCCGAGCGCGCGCGGCGTCGTCATTGGCTTCGTGCAGGCTGAGGATGGTCTTGCCGTTGTGGCGCAGATGGAACGCCACATCGAAGCGCGCCAGGGCCAGGCGCTTGATCACTTCCTGCAGGTGGTCGAATTCGGTTTTCTCGGCCTTGAGGAATTTGCGCCGCGCCGGGGTGTTGAAGAACAGGTCGCGCACTTCCACCGAGGTACCCACCGGATGGGCCGCCGGCTGGACCCGAGGCGCCATGTCGCGGCCTTCGGTCTCTACTTGCCAGGCCTGTTCGGCGCCGCGCGTACGGGACGTCAGGGTCAGGCGGGCCACGGAACTGATGGAGGCCAGGGCCTCACCGCGAAAGCCCAGGCTCATCACCCGCTCGAGGTCTTCCAGGTCGCGAATCTTGCTGGTGGCGTGACGGGCCAGGGCCAGCGGCAGGTCATCCGAAGAGATGCCGCTGCCATCGTCACGTACCCGCAGCAGCTTGACGCCGCCTTGCTCCACGTCTACGTCGATGCGCTTGGCGCCGGAATCGATACTGTTTTCCAGCAGTTCCTTGATCACCGACGCCGGGCGCTCGACCACCTCACCTGCGGCGATCTGGTTAGCCAGGCGCGGGCTGAGCAGTTCGATGCGCGAGCCACTATTCAACACAGATTCGCTCATTACTGCGCCGCCAATTCAGTGCCGGGGATGGTCAACATCTGGCCAATTCTCAACTCGTCGGTTTTCAGGTTGTTAGCGCTGCGCAAGGCGGCGGGGGTGACCTGGAAACGTACGGCCAGCATCGCCACGGTGTCGCCAGGCTGCACGCGGTGGTCACGCGGGCCCTGGGCGATTTTGCCGGAGTCACGCAACCAGGCGATGTAAGTGCCCGGTGGCGGGTTCTGTTGGAAGAACTGGCGCACGCCGGCGCTGATCGAGCGCGCCAACGCTTGCTGGTGGCTGGCACTGGCCAGCTTCGAGGCCTCGTTGGCGTTGGAAATGAAGCCGGTTTCGACCAGGATCGACGGGATATCCGGCGACTTCAACACCATGAACCCGGCCTGCTCCACGCGTTGCTTGTGCAGCGAGGTGACCCGGCCAATGTTACTCAGGACTTTCTGGCCGACATTCAGGCTGGAGGTCAGCGAGGCGGTCATCGACAAGTCGAGCAGTACGCCGGCGAGCATTTTGTCTTTGTCATCGAGGGAGACGTTGCCGGCCCCGCCGATCAAGTCGGAACGGTTTTCACTGTCGGCCAGCCAACGGGCGGTCTCGGACGTGGCGCCACGATCGGACAAGGCAAACACCGACGCACCGAACGCCGCCGAGGATGGGGCGGCGTCGGCGTGGATCGATACGAACAGGTCCGCGCCCTTCTTGCGGGCGATTTCGGTACGCCCGCGCAACGGGATGAAATAGTCACCGGTACGGGTCAGTTCGGCGCGATAGCCTTTCATGCCGTTGACCTGGCGTTGCAGTTCGCGGGCGATCGCCAGCACCACGTCTTTTTCATGCTGGCCGCGCGAGCCGGACGCGCCGGGGTCTTCGCCACCGTGGCCGGCATCGATCACCACGATAATGTCGCGCTTGCCTGCCGGAGCGGGCGGCGGCGGTGGCAGCTTGACCTGCGGCTGCGAGGGGTTGACCGGCACCGCCGGCACCGTCGCCACGCTGGGCGTCGGCGCAGGCGGCGGGGCGGCATCGGCGGGGTTGTCGAACAGGTCGACCACCAGGCGGTTGCCATATTGGGCGTTGGGCGCCAGGGAGAAGCTTTTGGGGGTGACCGCTTTTTTCAGGTCGATGACCACGCGCAAATCGGTCGGCGTGCGCTGGGCCGAACGCATCATCGTAATCGGGGTGTTGGCGGTGGAGACTTTCAGCGGCGCGGCCAGGGTCGCACCGTTGATGTCGATCACCAGGCGATCAGGCGCCGTGAGGGTAAAGACGCTGTGCTGGACCGGGCCCGACAGGTCGAACACCAGTCGCGTGTTATCCGGCGCTCGCCACAGGCGGACACTCTTGACCTGTGAAGCAGCCACAGCATTGACAGTCATTGCCGCAAGCAACACCCCCACGACAGCAACCAACGCGCGAAAGCGCATACCTAACCCCACCAATTATTTGAATTCCAATGCCAGAGCATCACGCCACGCTTCACCGCGCGGGCTCTGGGGCAACAACTTCAGCTGACGTCCGTGCTCGTGCGGCGTAATGGTAATGGTCATGTCAGGCTTTGGCAAAAAGCCTGTGCCTTTATCTGGCCACTCGATCAGGCACAGCGCGTCTTCGTCGAAGTAATCACGAATGCCCATGAACTCCAGCTCTTCAGGGTCGACCAGGCGATAGAGGTCGAAGTGGAAGGCACGCACGTCACCGATCTCGTAGGGTTCGACCAGGGTGAACGTCGGGCTTTTTACCGCACCGGTATGGCCCAACCCGCGAATGATGCCCCGAGACAGCGTAGTCTTGCCCGCCCCCAGGTCACCTTCGAGAAACACCAGCCCCGCCCCGCCCGTCACTCGTGCAATAGCGTGACCGAACGCGACCATCGCGTCTTCATCGGCCAGGAAAAGATTTACTTCAGGCACGGCGACTGCTCCTCCAACAATTGACGAATGGCAGGTATCAGGTCGCTCGCTGCCAGCCCGCGACCGAAGGTGCCCTGGCGATCCCCTGCCGTGGCGTGCAGCCACACGGCCAGGCAGCTGGCCTCATACGCCGGCATGCCCTGGGCGAGCAATGCGCCCACGAGGCCGGCCAATACGTCACCGAGCCCCGCCGTCGCCATGGCGGGATGGCCCTGGTCACAACGTGAAACGCGCCCGTCCGGGCTTGCAATCAAACTGCCGGCACCCTTGAGAATAGCCACTGCGTCGAATTTACGGCTCAACGCGCGCGCCACCTTAAGGCGGTCGGCCTGAACCTCGGCTGTCGAAATGCCCAGCAGCCGTGCGGCTTCGCCTGGATGCGGGGTGATCACGCAATTGGCGGGCAGGCTGACGCTGCCGGTCGCCAATTGATTCAAGGCATCGGCGTCCCAGACTTGCGGCAGGTGCGCGTTGGCGGCGACGGATAGCAGGCTTTCACCCCAGGACGCATCCCCGAGACCGGGGCCGATCACAATGACCGAGATTTTTTCCAGCAAGCCCATCAGTTGATTGGCCGAACTCACGCCTACGATCATCACTTCCGGCAAGCGCGCCAGCGCGGCGGGAACATGCTCCATACGGGTCGCCAGGGACACCATGCCGGCGCCACTGCGCAACGCGCTCTCGGCACTGAGCAGCGCGGCGCCGCCAAAGCCTCGGTCGCCGCCAATCACCAATAGATGGCCAAACTGCCCTTTATGGGCGTCCGGGGAGCGCGCAGCCAGTTGCGGCAAGTGGCCGGGCAACAGCGGCTGCACGTCGGTTATTTCGTGTTTTGTCTGAGGCATGCGTCTTCAAGCTCCGATGTCTGGCAGAATTATACGCATCTAACCTGTGGTTTCCCGTGTCTCATGCCCGCTATTACCTCCGATCTGCCCGCCCTCGCCCAATCGATCAAAGACTGGGGCCGCGAGCTGGGTTTCCAACAAGTCGGCATCAGCGGTCTCGACCTGGCTGAGCATGAACAGCACCTGCAACGCTGGCTCGACGCGGGCTACCACGGCGAGATGGACTACATGGGCGCCCATGGCAGCAAACGCTCCCACCCCGAAGAACTGGTGCCCGGCACCTTGCGCGTGGTGTCACTGCGCATGGATTACCTGCCCGGCGACACGCAAATGGCACAGCTACTGGCCGAGCCGGAAAAAGCCTATGTCTCGCGTTACGCCCTGGGCCGCGACTATCACAAGCTGATCCGCAAGCGCGTGCAGCAACTGGCCGACCGTATCCAGGCGCAGATCGGGCCGTTCGGCTTTCGAGCCTTTGTCGACAGCGCACCCGTACTGGAAAAAGCCATCGCCGAACAGGCCGGCCTCGGCTGGATCGGCAAGAACACCCTGGTACTCAATCGCAAGGCCGGCAGCTATTTCTTCCTGAGCGAACTGTTTGTCGATTTGCCGTTACCGATCGACCCACCCCATACCACCGAGCACTGTGGCCGCTGCACGGCGTGCCTGGACATCTGCCCCACCAACGCGTTCGTCGGCCCTTACGTGCTGGATGCCCGGCGCTGCATTTCCTACCTGACCATCGAGCTCAAGAGCGCCATTCCCGAGGACCTGCGCCCACTGATCGGCAACCGGGTATTTGGCTGCGATGACTGTCAGATCGTTTGCCCGTGGAATCGTTTCGCCCGACCCACTGGCGAAAGCGATTTCAAGCCACGGCACAATCTGGATAACGCGACCCTGGCCGAACTGTTTATGTGGGACGAGGATAAATTCCTCAGCAGCACCGAAGGCTCACCCTTGCGCCGGGCCGGATACGAGCGCTGGCTGCGCAACCTGGCGGTGGGCCTGGGTAACGCACCCTCGAGCATTCCGGTGCTGGAAGCCTTGAAGGCGCGGCGCGACTACCCGTCGGAACTGGTGCGTGAACATGTGGAATGGGCGCTGAACCAGCACGCCGCCCGCTAGTGGACGTCGTCGTTGTAGACGAACTTGGGCATTTCCCAGTGAAACCGGATCGCCAACAGGCGCAGTAGAAAGCCGCTGAACAAGGTCAGCAGGATCGCCTGTTCGCTGGGCAATTCCAGATACAGGCACAGCAAGTAAAACCAGGCAGCGAGGAACGACACGCTGGCGTACAGCTCACGGCGGAAGATCAGCGGGATGTCGTTGCAAAAGATGTCGCGCAGGATGCCGCCAAAGACACCAGTGATTACGCCACTGACCGAGGCGACCAGCATGCCATGCCCCATTTCCAGGGCGGTCATGCAGCCGATCAAAGTGAACGCCACCAACCCCACGGCATCCAGCGCCAGGAACAGCGAGCGTAGATGGCGCATCAACGGTGCGATAAAGATAGTCACCAGTGCGGCGACGGAGGTCAGCACCAGGTATTCAGGGTGCTTGACCCAGGTCAGCGGGTAATGCCCCAGCAACATATCGCGCACAGAACCGCCACCCAGCGCCGTCACGCACGCGATCAGCACCACGCCAAACCAGTCCATACCACGCCGGCCGGCGGACAAGGCGCCCGTCATGGCTTCGGCGGTGATGGCGATGAGGTAGAGCATCAGCAGCATGATGGCGATCCTTGCAGAGAGGCCGGCAGTCTAATCATTTGCTGATGGCACCAAAAGGGGGCGCTTGGCGATAAACCGAGTCGCCTGCCATCGGGGCCCCCCCCCTCCCACATTGGGACGCAGAGCGTCCTGGGCTGCATTCCCACGCGGAGCGTGGGAACGATCCAAGGCGGAAGGTCTTCAAGCCTTGATGAAATGCTTGCGGTAATGCTGCAACTCGGCGATCGACTCGCGAATATCATCCAGCGCCAAGTGCGTGCTGCCTTTGTGGAAGCTGTCTTTGACCTCCGGCGCCCAGCGTGCAGCCAGCTCTTTCAAGGTGGACACGTCCAGGTTGCGATAGTGGAAGTAGCTCTCCAGCGCCTTCATATGCGTATAAAGGAAGCGACGGTCCTGGCAGATACTGTTGCCGCAGATCGGAGATTTGCCCTTGGGCACCCATTTTTCCAGGAACGCGATGGTTTCGGCTTCGGCTTCGGCCATGCTGATGCGGCTGTCGCGTACACGCTGGGTCAAGCCGGAGTTGCCGTGGGTGCGGGTATTCCATTCGTCCATGGTGGCGAGCACCGCATCGCTGTGATGGATGGCGATCACCGGACCTTCGGCCAAGGTGTTGAGGTTGCTGTCGGTGACGATCGTTGCCATCTCGATGATGACGTCGGTGTCGGGGTTCAGACCGGTCATTTCCAGATCGATCCAAATCAGGTTCTGTGGGTTTTGCATGGCTTGATTCTCTTGGCACCTTGGCGTAGCCGGGCAGTTTAGCAGGCGGCGCCGTGCTAGACTCGCGACCGTTTCACCCAACTTTTGCATTATCGACACGGAACACCAATGGCCAAACGCCAGCTCAATCGTCGCCAAAACTGGCGCATCGAAAAGATTCAAGGTGAACGCGCAGCGCGCGCCGCCAAACGAGAGTCCTCCGCCGTGGAAGCGCTTGAGGGCGGCGACCTGGGTCCCGAACAAACGGGCCTGGTGATCGCGCACTTCGGCGTACAGGTCGAAGTCGAGGCGCTGGAAGGCGAGCTCGCCGGCTCGGTATCCCGCTGCCATTTGCGCGCCAACCTGCCTGCGCTGGTGACCGGCGACAAGGTCGTCTGGCGTGCCGGCAACCAGGGCATCGGCGTGATCGTCGCCCAGTTGCCCCGCAGCACCGAGCTGCGCCGCCCCGACAGCCGCGGCCAGCTCAAGCCGGTGGCGGCCAACGTCGACATGATCGTGATTGTGTTCGCGCCGCTGCCCGAGCCCCACGCCAACCTGATCGACCGCTATCTGGTCGCCGCCGAGCATGCCGGTATCCGCCCGCTGCTGCTGCTGAACAAATTCGACTTGATCGACGAGCAGAACGCGCCGGCGCTTAACGCATTACTGGCGGTCTACCGCACCCTGGGTTATCCGGTACTGGAAGTCTCGGCACACCACGGCAACGGCATGGAACAGCTGCAACAGCAGTTGGACGGGCGTATCAGCGTGTTTGTCGGCCAGTCCGGCGTGGGCAAGTCATCGCTGGTCAACAGCCTGCTGCCGGAAGTCGACACCCGTGTCGGCCCGCTGTCGGAGCTGTCCGGCCAGGGCACGCACACCACCACTACCGCACGGCTGTTCCACTTCCCCGGTGGCGGCGAGCTGATCGACTCCCCAGGCATTCGTGAATTCGGCCTCGGCCATGTCAGCCGCAGCGACGTGGAAGCGGGCTTCATCGAGTTCAACGACCTGATCGGCACCTGCCGCTTCCGCGACTGCAAACACGACCGCGAACCGGGTTGTGCATTGCTCAAGGCCCTGGAAGATGGCCGCGTGCAGCAGCAACGGATGAACAGCTATCGGTCGATTATTGCGAGTTTGCCTGAGAGCAGTTACTGATGGTCAACTTCTTGATACATATAAATCAGGACGCCGACCCTCATAATCCATTGATTTAATAGGTGCAGGCATCAAGAATTCAGGCCAACTCGGTGGCTTACAAACACAAGCTGGCTTGTATTCGGATTTTCTGATGCCCATAATTGCTCCGTCACCAGCGAAAGCTGGCAGGAGTCTGGATCCTTTTCGGAGTTGATCCAGCGGCGCAGAAGGGGCGAAGCAAGCTCCGCTGCGTGTCGAATGAAGCCGCCTTCGGGCGGCTTTGCTTTTTGTGGGGAATTAACAATTGGCTCTCTACTATCACCCCAAACAGGGCGATGTACTGCTGTGCGACTTCACGCGGGGCTTTGTGGCTCCGGAGATGCTGAAGATCCATAAGGTCGTAGTGATATCCCCAACCTCTACGCACAATCGCAAACTGTGCACCGTGGTGCCGATTTCCTCTACTGCACCAGATATCCGGCACGACTGGCACCATCTGCTACGCGCCAACCCACTTCAATCCGACGGTTACAAAGAGCTGTGGGTAAAGTGCGACATGATTTACACCGTCAGCTTCGAACGCCTCGACAAACTGCACAGAAAGACCCGCTCCAAGGGTCGAGAGTACTTCGTACCGCGCCTGTGCGCGGATGATATGCGAGGCGTAATCGGTGGCGTCAAAGCGTACCTGCCACTCTGACCGCAAATGAAAACGCCCCGGCTGATCGGGGCGTTTTCATTTCTGGCTTATAGAGACCGCTTACGGCGCAGGCGCAGGCGCCGTCGGGTCCTTCACGCCACCATCATCAAACAGGTTCAGCTTCTGGCGCAGTTCATGGGCCGGCAGCGGCTCCTGCCCTGGTGGGAGCGCATTCGGGTCCGCCGGTACTTCACCGGGGGCGCCTTCACCCTGAGCCGGCTGTGGCGGTGGCGGTTGATCGCCCTCGATCGCACGCTGGGCCTTTTTGGTCAGCACGACGATGTCGATCCGACGGTTGATCGGGTTGAACGGTTCCTTGGGGTCAAACAGCTGCGATGACGCAAAGCCCACCACCCGCGCCACTTGCGGGTCCGGGTAGCTGCCAGCCACCAGCGCACGGCGGGCGGCGTTGGCGCGGTTGGCCGAAAGTTCCCAGTTGCCGAAGTCGCCCTGCCCCGCGTAGGGCTTGGCATCGGTGTGGCCGCTGATACTGATCTTGTTCGGCACCGCCTTGATGGTGTCGGCCATGGCCAGCAGGATGTCTTCGAAGTACGGCTTCAAGCGTGCGCTGCCGGAATCGAACATCGGCCGGTTGGCCGCGTCGGTGATCTGGATGCGCAAGCCTTCCGGGGTGATCTCGAAGGAAATCTGATCCTTGAACTTCAGCAGTTGCGGGTTTTCCTCAACCTTCGTCTGCAGCTCCTGCAACAGCAGCTCGAGGCGTTCTTTCTCGACCTGTTCGGCCATGGTTTCGACCTTATCGCGCTCGATCGGGATTTTTTCCTGGGGCGATTCGGTCTGCACTTCCGGGTTGATGGTGCGCTCCGGCGCCAACTGCGGCGAGCCACCCAGGTCGATCACGAAGGGCGTGCCACTTTCCGAAAAACCAATCGGGTCCTTGAAGTAACCCGCGATGGCAATCTTCTGTTCAGGGGTAGCGGTGGACATCAGCCACAGCACCAGGAAGAACGCCATCATTGCCGTCGCGAAGTCGGCAAAGGCGATTTTCCAGGCGCCGCCATGGTGCCCCGCTGCGAAGCGCTTGACGCGCTTGATGATGATCGGCTGGTTGTTTTCCATGGCTTAGCGACCGCGAACCGCTTGTTCCAGCTCGGCGAAACTTGGGCGATGTTTCGGGTACAGCACTTTGCGTCCGAACTCTACCGCCAGCGACGGCGGCATGCCGGATGCCGAAGCCACGAGGCACGCCTTGATCGTTTCGTAGAGGTTGATCTCTTCCTTGGCATCGTGGGCCAGCGACGTGGCAAGCGGGCCGAAGAAACCGTAGGCCGCGAGAATACCGAAGAAGGTACCGACCAACGCCGCGCCGACGTGCATGCCGATGGCCGCCTGGTCGCCCTCGCCCAGGGAAGCCATGGTCACCACGATACCCAGCACCGCCGCAACAATACCGAAACCGGGCATGCCGTCGGCAATGCCGGTCACCGCGTGGGAAGGATGCTCCAGCTCTTCCTTGAGGCTGAACAGCTCCATGTCGAAAAGGCCTTCAAGCTCATGGGGAGCCATGTTGCCGGAGGACATGATGCGCAGGTAATCGCAGATATACGCGGTCATGCGCTCGTCTTTGAGCACGGCGGGGTACTTGGCGAAGATCGGGCTGGCGGCGGCGTCTTCGATGTCTCCTTCAATCGCCATCATGCCTTCGCGGCGGCTCTTGTTGAGGATCTCGTAGACCAGCCCCAGCACTTCCAGATAGAACGTGTGCGAGAAGCGCGAGCTGAACATGCCCAGCGACTTCTTGATCACATGCATGGTCATGTAGCCGGGGTTGGCCTGCAGGAAGGCGCCAAAGGCGGCGCCGCCAATGATCAACACTTCGAAAGGCTGAATCAGCGCGGCAATTTTACCGTGGGACAGGACGTACCCACCGAGCACACTTGCGAGGACGACAATGATGCCGATAATTTTAGCCATAGGGGATCTGTACTTGCGCCGTCGGGTTCATGGACATAGTGGGTGCAGCTGAAAAACTCTTGTTCTACTTATCGGCAAAACTGCGCCAGACTATAGCCCGTTAAGGCGAAAAGCCAATTCAGCCCGTTCAGGGCGTGTTGAACACAAGTGACGATCGCGCCCCAATCATGGCTAATGAAACGACAGTCCCAACTGCAAAACCCGCCACACTCGCCGCCTGGATCAAGTGCCTGGACGACGTGCTGCTGCCCGTTCCCCAGGCCAGCCACGAGCGCGTGTGCAAAGCCATCCGCGACAGCCGCAGCTCGTTAAGGGACATTGCCGAGCTGATGCAGGACAGCCCGGCCCTGGTGCTCAGCGTGATGCGCGAGGCCAACAGCCACACTCACGGCAGCCTGGCGGAACCGGCGGAAAACCTCGAAGTGGCGCTCAACCGCCTCGGTCTCAAGCGCGCCGAGGAACTGCTGGCACGCCTGCCTTCGGTGCCGGCCCTAGAAATTCCCGTAGCGCTGCGCCAGCTGCTGTTGATCAGCCAGCATGCCTCGCAGCAGGCCAACGGCTTGTTCGGCAACCGCTTGGCGCGTCTGTGGCAAGACATTCATTGGGGCAGCCTGTTGTTTCTGTCACCGCTGTGGCCGATGGCCGTCGCCTACCCCAAGCTCCTGGAAGAATGGGAACTGCGGGTGATCCACAAAGGCGAGTCGGCGCGCCAGGTCGAGCAGCAATTGTTCGGCGTGCGCCTGCTGGACCTGTGCCTTGGCCTGACTGCGGCCTGGCACCTGCCGATCTGGGTGTCCCAGGGCTACAATCTGTTACTGGGCGAGCGGCGCCTGCTGGTCAAGGCCTTGCGTATCGCCCGCGAAGACGACCCTCTGCGCCACCAACAATTACTCGATGCCGAACCCAACCTGCGCCGCTGGCTGAACCAGCCGGCCAACACCGTACTGCTGGCCAACGGCCTGGCGATGTCGGCGCAGGAGTCCTGGACCTGCCCGCACACTGAACGCTGGCAACACCTCACTGCGCTGTACCTGCAGGAACCACTGGGCGATGTGCAACAGCAGGTGCACCAGCAAGCGGTAACCAGTGCCCGCAGCACCCTGATGCCTGACCTCTGGCACCCGGCGCTGTCGCTGATCTGGCCGTGGCATGTGCAAAAAGTCCATCGTGGCCTGTTGCCCGCGCCGCCGCCGACGGCCGAATCGCTGGCCGTGTGGCGCAGCCGCTGCACGGAGCTGCTGGTCGAGCCGAGCCGCTTTGCCAACGCGATGCACCTGACCACTTGCGCCAGGGAAGCCCTGGTCGCCAGCGGCATGCAGCGCGTATTGCTGTTCATGGCGGATCGCGCTTTGAGCACCTTGCGCGTGCATCAGGCCGATGGCTTGCCCAGGGACGCTGCCAACCTGAGCCTGGATGTGGTCAACAGTACATTGCTGCAACGCCTGCTGGAAAAGTCCGCCCAGGTGCGTCTCAGCCCTGACAACCATGCGCAGTTCTCCGCCCTGCTGCCACCGATCCTGCGGCGCCTGTTTACCGGCGAGCACCTGCTGTTGCGCTCGCTGAGCTGCAATGGCCGCGTGGTGATGCTGATGGTGGCGGACCAGGGTGGCGGGCCGTTCTCGGAAACCACCGTGCAAGCCTTTGGTAAAACCGCGCAATGCATCGAAAAGGCCCTGCACAGCTTTACCAACCGCAGCGCCTGATGCTTGCGCTACAATCGCCCTCCTTTATTGCCAATATTCGTGCCCAGGAGACCTCACATGCCTGACTTCTCTGGCTTGCCGCTGGTGATCGAATCCAGCGACCTGCAAGGTCGCCTGGATGCCGACCACCTGATTCTGGTGGACCTCACCAGTGCCGCCCGCTACGCCGAAGGGCATATCCCCGGCGCGCATTTCGTTGACCCCAAGCGCACCCAATTGGGCCAGCCCCCGCGCCAGGCCTGCTGCCGCACAAGGCCGACCTGGAAAAGCTGTTCGGCGAGCTGGGCCACACCCCCGACGCCACCTATGTGGTCTACGACGACGAGGGCGGCGGCTGGGCCGGGCGCTTTATCTGGATGCTCGATGTCATCGGCCACCAGAAGTACCACTACCTCGACGGCGGCCTTCTGGCGTGGCTGGAGGAAAAGCACCCGGTTTCCACCGAGGTGCCCGCGCCCGCCGGCAGCCCGGTCAGCCTTACGCTGCACGACGGCCCCACCGCCACCCGCGAATACCTGCAAAGCCGGCTCGGCGCAGCCGACCTGGGTATCTGGGACGCACGCGGCCCGCTGGAGTATTCCGGCGAAAAAGTGCTCGCGGCCAAAGCCGGGCACATCCCCGGCGCGGTGAACTTCGAATGGACCGCTGGCATGGACAAGGCGCGCAGCCTGCGTATCCGCCGCGACATGCCGCAAATCCTCGAAGACCTCGGGCTGACCCGCGATAAAGAAATCATCACCCACTGCCAGACCCACCACCGCTCTGGCTTCACCTACCTGGTGGCCAAGGCGCTCGGTTATCCGCGAGTCAAAGGTTATGCCGGTTCCTGGGGCGAATGGGGCAACCACCCCGACACCCCCGTCGAGATTTGAAGCTTAAGGACACTTAATGAAAAAGCAGTTGTTTATCCTCAGTCAGTACTTGCTGCCGCACCACCTGCTGTCGCGCTTGGCCGGCTGCATTGCCGAGTGCCGCGTGCGCTGGTTCAAGAACGCCTTCACCCGCTGGTTCGCCAAGCGTTACCAGGTGGATATGTCCCAGGCGCTGGTTGAAGACGTGACCGCCTACGAGCATTTCAACGCCTTCTTTACCCGCGCATTGAAAGACGGTGCGCGCCCACTGGACCAAACTCCGGGCGCCGTACTGAGCCCGGCCGATGGTGCGGTCAGCCAGCTCGGCCCGATCGAGCATGGCCGTGTGTTTCAGGCCAAGGGCCACAGTTTCAGCGTGCTGGAATTGCTCGGCGGCGACGCCGCGCTGGCTGCGCCGTTCATGGGCGGTGACTTCGCCACTATCTACTTGTCGCCCAAGGACTATCACCGCGTACATATGCCACTGGCCGGTACCTTGCGCGAAATGGTCTATGTGCCGGGGCGGATTTTCTCGGTGAACCAGACCACCGCCGAGAACGTGCCGGAACTGTTTGCGCGTAACGAGCGGGTTGTCTGCCTGTTCGACACCGAACGCGGCCCGATGGCCGTGGTATTGGTGGGCGCGATGATCGTAGCCTCGATCGAGACGGTGTGGGCCGGGCTGGTAACACCACCGAAGCGCGAGCTGAAAACCTTCCGCTATGACGAAGCTGCTCGCGCACCGATTCACCTGGAGAAAGGTGCGGAGTTGGGTCGCTTCAAGTTGGGTTCTACTGCGATCGTGCTGTTTGGGCCGGACCAGGTGCAGTGGGCGCAGGAACTGGCGGCGGGCACGCCGGTGCAGATGGGCCAGGGTATCGGCTCACCTAAAGCCTGATGATCATTCCCACGCTCTGCGTGGGAATGCAGCGCAGGGCGCTCTGCGCCCCCAAAGCCTGACGCAGAGCGTCACAGAAGGCATTCCCACGCGAAGCGTGGGAATGATCTGTCGAGTTACAGCTGACCATCACGGTCGCGCAAGCCCAGCAGATACAGCACCCCATCCAACCCCAAGGTCGAAATCGCCTGCTTGGCCGATTGCTTGACCAATGGCTTGGCGCGAAACGCCACACCCAATCCCGCAATCGCCAGCATCGGCAAGTCGTTCGCGCCGTCGCCGACCGCAATGGTCTGCTCCAAACGCAAGCCTTCCTTGTGCGCCAGCTCCTTGAGCAGGTCCGCCTTGCGTTGTGCATCGACAATCGGCTCCACCGCCACGCCGGTCACTTTGCCATCCACCACTTCCAGCTCGTTGGCGAATACATAGTCAATGCCCAGCTTGGCCTGCAGTTGCTTGGCGAAGTAGGTGAAGCCGCCAGACAGGATGGCCGTCTTGTAGCCCAGGCGCTTGAGCTCGGCGAACAAGGTTTCGGCGCCTTCGGTCAGGCGCAGGGACGCGCCGATTGAATCGAGCACGCTCACATCCAGGCCCTTGAGCAACGCCAGGCGCTCCTTGAAGCTGGCGCGAAAATCCAGCTCGCCGGCCATCGCGCGCTCGGTAATGGCCGAGACTTGCTCGCCCACACCGGCGGCCTTGGCCAGTTCGTCGATGACTTCGGCTTCGATTAGCGTGGAGTCCATGTCGAACACCGCCAGGCGACGGTTGCGTCGGAACAGCGAGTCCTCCTGGAAAGCGATGTCGACATTCAGCTCCTGGGCCACGCTCAGGAATTCAGCGCGCAGCGCCTGCGCATCGGCCGGCTCGCCCCGTACGGAGAACTCGATGCAGCCCTTGCCTTTGTCTGCGGGCGTGTCCAAGGGCATGCGACCCGACAGACGGTCGATATGGTCGATGTTCAAGCCGTAGTGCGCCGTGATCGAACTGACGCGCTGCAACTGTTCGGCCGTGACCTTGCGGGTGAGCAAGGTCACGATATGGCGTTTTTTGCCCTGGCCTTCGACCCAATGCTGGTAATCGGCTTCTGACACCGGCGTGAAACGCACCTGCTGATCCAGCTTGTAGGCCGTAAACAGGATGTCCTTGAGTACCGACGAAGCCTGCTCGTTGCTGGGGATTTCCACCAGGATGCCGAACGACAGGGTGTCGTGGATCACCGCCTGGCCGATGTCGAGAATGTTCACACCACCCTGAGCCAGAACGCCGGTAATGGCAGCGGTGAGACCCGGTCGGTCAAGACCCGTGATGTTGATCAGGACAATTTCGCGCAAAGCGCACCCCCAGGCTGGAAAAAAACCGCATTCTACCCACTTTCAGTGATCATCGGGCACAGCCAGCGCTTTGCCGGTCATGGGCCTGTCGCTATACTGCGCGTCAACTTCACGGACCAAGAGCCGAGCGCAAGTGAACCGGCCCACGCCAGTAAAAACCGATAACTTCTTCCTGCTGATCTTCCGGGCACTGCGTCACCGCCGTGTACCGATCGCATTACGCATCGCCAGCCATAACGTGATCCTGGTCGCCCTGGCCCTGGTGATCTACGCCTGCGTGATGGGTTTGCAGTTCAAGCAGGCCATGCACGAGCAGGCCGACGCCCTCGGCGAGAGCCTGACCACCCAGACCGCCACCTCGGCGACTGAGTTGTTGGTGTCCAACGACATCCTCAGCCTCAACGTATTGCTCAACAACCTGACCAAGAACCCGCTGGTGGCCCACGCCGCCATTTATAGCGTGGACAACCGGATCATGGCCGAAGCCGGGCAGCGCCCGAAAAACGGCCTGCTGGGCGAAGCCGAGGGCCTGTATCAGAGCAATATCACGTTTCAGGATGTAAAAGCCGGCCAATTGCGCATCAGCCTGGACATGCAGCAATTCCAGCAGCCGATGACCATCAGCCTGCAGAGCATGGGCATCTTGAGCGCGATCCTGCTGGCCCTGGCCCTGGCGTTGAGCCTGCGCCTGGGACGGCATATCTCCACGCCGTTGATGCAACTGCGCATCTGGCTGCGCGATATCGACGAACACACCCCAGCCACCGACCGCCAGGACGAAATCGGCGACCTGGCGCGCCAGCTGCATGCCAGCTTCGCCCCGGAGCCGACCGTGCCTGAGGTCGAACCCGAACCCGAGTACGACGACGCCGACTACACCGACGAACCTGAGTTTGAAGTACGCGACCTGCGCGACCCAGGCTTCGACGAAAGCGCTCCGGTGGCGGGCTTGAAGCCTGCGCCGCGGCATGTAATCAGGGCCGAAGAAGACGAGCTGGACGACGAAGACCCGTTCGCCGACCTGCGTGATACCGCCGAGGCCGTGCCCGTCGTGGCGCCGAAGCCGCTTCCCGCCAAAAGCAGCGAACCTCAGTACAGCGCCGTACTCGCCGTGCAACTGGGTGCCCAGGACCAACTGCGCCGCTTGCCCCGCGCTCGCTTGACGGAACTGCTGGAACGCTACCGCGACTGTCTCGACCAGGCCGCCTCGCTCTACCAGAGCGAACTGCACACCCTGAACGACGGCAGCACGCTGATGCTGTTCCACAGCGAAGACAGCGGCGAGGACTACCTGACCAACGCCATCTGCTGCGGCGAGTTGTTGCGCGCCCTGGGTCATGCCCTGCAGATTGAAGTGGCGGACAGCGGCATCACGTTGCAACTGCAACTGGGCTTGACGGTGGGTGATGACCTGTTCGGCATCAGCCAGATCGACCTGCTGCTGACCGAGATCGCCCAGGATGCCTTGGCCTTGTCGCAACACAGCCGCAACCTGCTGCTGGTAGAGCGCAAGATCAGTGAAGACACGTTGATCCGCCAACGCGCACGCATCCGCCCGATTGCCAGCCCTGAGGGCGCCAGCTGCGTGGAGCGCTTGATGGAACCTTATCCCTCAATGCTGGAACGGCAGCTGGCGCGGATGCATGAGACGCGCACAAAGACATAAGGCACGCAATTGCTCCCTGTGGGAGGGGGCTTGCCCCCTCCCACATTTGACTGCGCCATGGCTTCTATTTCAGATACAAAAAAGGCCCGCTTACTCAGCGGGCCTTTTGTTTGTCTGCTATTCAGATCAAAACCTGAACACTTCCAAATCCGTACGAATCGGTGTCGCCATCGGCATCTTGGGCTTTTCCGGCGCTGAGGGCTTGGCCTGTGCCGGCGTCTGTTTGCGCGGGGCCTCGGCAATCGGCGGCTGGTTGGCCAACGGCTTGATCGCGACCGACAACTGTTGCGCCAGGTGCTGCAACAATACGCCCTGGGCCTGGACCTGGGACGCCGTGGTGCCGGTATGTTCTTCCTGCAGGTGCACGATACGGTTGTCCCGGACCTGGCCGCGACGGTCGATCAGGCGCCACTGTGCATCCAGGATCGCCGGCTGCGAGGTACCGGAGTCAAGCCGCGTGATCGTCAGCAGCACCTGCACATCCGGGGTAAACCCGGATGGCCCCGGCGCCAGCACCACACGCTGGCTGTCCAACTGACCCGCCACCTGACGCAACATCAATTGATTGATATCGGAGGACAGGCTGCCCGCCCAACGACCATCGGTGGAACCTTGCAGGCTGCCGTCGTTCTGACGTTGCAGCAGGGTTTCGCGTTGCAGGTAATCGGCAACGATTACCGGCCCCAGCAGAACGGCCATGCCGGCGGTTTGTGCTGGCTGAGCCGGACTTCCGCTGTCCAGCTGGTACAGCGACACCGGCTGGTGCGTGCTGCAACCCGCCAGCCCCAACAGGCCAGCGAGCATCAAAAATAGAGGAAGGCGTGGAGCAGTCATCATCCCATCCAGGTGGCTGCCGCACGGCGAACCACAATGTAATACTAAAAATAACCTAAATACGCTCGGCCACGCCGGCGCTGGAAAGGCCATATCATCCGTGAATATGCGCCATGACTCCAGCGCCAAAGCGTCGATCTACGCGTTAAATCGTAGATCGAGGCCTCTAGTACGCCTTAAGCAGGCGTTTCTACCAACAAAGCATCCACTCTCTGGAAGCCGCGAGGCAGTTTGTTACCGCGTCGACCGCGCTCGCCCTTGTAATGTTCAAGGTCGTCGGGGCGCAAGGACAACGTGCGCTTGCCGGCCTGGAGCACCAGGGTTGAGCCTTCCGGGATGACGGCGATGTCGGTCACGTACTCCTCGCGACTGGCTACCCGCTCTCCGGGGATACCAATGATCTTGTTGCCCTTGCCCTTGCCCAACTGCGGCAGGTCGCTGATCTTGAACACCAGCAAACGCCCTTCGGTGGTCACCGAGGCCAGCCAGTTATGCTCGCGATCCTCCACCGGTCGCGGCAGGATCACCTTGGCGTTGTTCGGCAGGCTCAACAGCGCCTTGCCCGCCTTGTTCTTGGCCTGCAGGTCTTCACCCTTGACCACGAAACCATAGCCGGCGTCGGAGGCGATGACGTACAGCGAATCATCGTCCGGCAACAGCACGCACTCGAAATTCGCCCCCGGCGGCGGCGTGAGGCGCCCGGTCAGCGGCTCGCCCTGCCCGCGTGCTGAGGGCAGGGTGTGGGCCGGCACCGAATAACTGCGCCCCGTCGAATCGATAAACACCGCAAATTGGTTGGAACGCCCAGCCGCCGCAGTCTTGAAGCCATCACCCGCCTTGTAGGAAAGGCCAGTAGCGTCAATATCATGCCCTTTGGCGGAACGAACCCAACCCTTTTCCGACAGAACGACGGTAATTTTCTCGTTAGGCAACAGCTCGGTTTCTGTCAGAGCTTTCGCTTCTGCGCGCTCGACAATCGGCGAGCGGCGGTCATCGCCGTAGGTTTCGGCGTCTTTGATCAGTTCACTGCGCACCAGCTTCTTGAGCTTGGTTTCGCTGCCCAGCAGCGCCTGCAGCTTGGCTTGTTCCTTGAGCAGCGCGTCCTGCTCGTCGCGCAGCTTCATTTCTTCCAGGCGTGCCAACTGGCGCAAGCGGGTGTCGAGGATGTAGTCAGCCTGGATTTCGCTCAGCTCGAAGCGCGCGATCAGCTCGGCCTTCGGGTGCTCGGCGGTACGGATGATATGAATCACTTCATCCAGGTTGAGGTAGGCAATCAGCAAGCCGTCCAACAGGTGCAAGCGGCGCTCGACCTTGTCCAGGCGAAATTGCAGGCGGCGGCGCACGGTCTGCACGCGGAACTCCAGCCATTCCACCAGCAAATTGCGCAGGTTTTTGAGCTGTGGCTTGCCGTCCAGGCCGATGATGTTGACGTTGACCCGGTAGCTGGACTCAAGGTCGGTGCTGGCAAACAAATGCTGCATCAGCACTTCATGATCAACCCGGCTATTGGTCGGGATGATCACGATGCGGCAAGGGTTTTCGTGGTCGGACTCATCGCGCAGGTCGGCGACTTGCGGCAATTTCGACGGTTTTGCCTGCATCAACGCGGCAATCTGCTCCAGCACCTTGGCGCCGGATACCTGATGCGGCAATGCGGTCACAATAATGTCGCCGTCTTCGACGTGGTACACCGCGCGCATGCGCACCGAGCCCTTGCCGGTTTCGTACATCTTCAGCAGGTCGGCGCGCGGCGTGATGATTTCAGCCTCGGTCGGGTAGTCCGGGCCCTGGATATGCTCGCACAGCTGCTCGACCGTGGCTTTTGGCTCATCCAACAGGCGCACGCAGGCCGTGGCGACTTCGCGCAGGTTGTGCGGCGGCACGTCGGTGGCCATGCCGACCGCGATGCCGGTGGTGCCATTTAGCAGGATATTCGGCAAACGTGCCGGCAATACCAGGGGTTCGTCGAGTGTGCCGTCAAAGTTCGGCCCCCAGTTCGCGGTGCCCTGGCCCAGCTCGCTGAGCAGTACTTCCGAGTAGCGCGACAGGCGCGCCTCGGTATAACGCATGGCGGCGAAGGACTTGGGATCATCCGGCGCACCCCAGTTACCCTGGCCATCGACCAGGGTGTAGCGGTAGCTGAACGGCTGGGCCATCAGCACCATGGCTTCATAGCACGCCGAATCGCCGTGGGGGTGGAACTTACCGAGCACGTCACCGACGGTACGCGCCGACTTCTTGTGCTTGGAGTCGGCGTCCAGGCCCAACTCACTCATGGCGTAGATAATGCGCCGTTGTACCGGCTTCAGGCCGTCGCCGATATGCGGCAGGGCACGGTCCATGATCACGTACATGGAGTAGTTGAGGTAGGCATTTTCGGTGAAGTCAGCCAGCGATCGGCGTTCTACGCCATCTAAGCTGTCTGCGAGGATGTCACTCATGCGGGCCTCATCATGGGGTAAGGCGCAACGGAATTGCCGCTGCGCTGATTCAATTCAAATTCGTGACGGCTCATGGCTGGGCACTCCAGCCACCGGCCGGGGCGGCGAAACGATAGACCACCGGGCGCTTTTCACCATCGGCACGCGCGCCGAAATTATTGTCGATGCCAATCCAGGCACCGTCGGCGTCCACCGCCAGGGCTTCGGCCAGGCCGTAAGGCTGGGGGTAACGCCGCTCGGGCGTCAGGGTTTCGTCGGCAAACGACCAGCACAGCTCAACCTCGGCCGTCACCGTATCGCGCCGGCAAATCTGGAACGCATTGCGCTCCAGGGTAAACAGCTTGCCGTTGAACAGCGCCAGGTCGGCAAAGTCCTTCGACACCGCCTTGGCGTTGGGGAAGTGCGCCGGCTGCACTTCCAGGCCGGCGTCGCTCAACACCACGCAAGCACCGTCGCAATCCCACACGCTCTGCCCGCGCTTGATCGAGACCAGGCCACGGCGCTCACGCTCGGCCGCCAGCCAGATGCGATCGCCTTGCGGGTTCACCGTCAGGCCCTCGAACAACGCATTGAAGTGCAGCAACATGCCGCTGGCCCGGGCCTCGCGCACCATGCCTGGGGCAATTTTCAGCCACTCGGGTGCGCCTGCTACCGGCACCTGCAACACCGCCGCGTGGGCTTCGCTGACGATGTAGCGGTTGCCTGCGGCATCACAGCTGATGCCTTCGAAATCCAGGTCGCCACCGCGAACGAACGAAGCCGCCTTGGTGCGCGAGCGCAAACCCCACGGCAGGCCGGATTCGGGCACGGGGGGTACGTCGATCTTCACCACTTCGGCGGTCCAGGTCGGCGCGCGGGTGTCCAGGCGATAAATCTGCTCATCATCACGGTCCGACACGGTCCACAATTGCTCGCCACATAGCGCCAGGCCCGACAGGTTCCCGCCGCGCATGCCGTCTACCGGGTGTTCCGACACCAGCTTGAGTTCAGCCACGGGCGCGGCAACCACATCGGTGGTCGCCAACCCGCACACCATCAGGATCGCCAGGGCGACGCCTGTGCGCATCAGCCCAGAACCTCGGCCAGGTTGCCTTTGGATTCGAGCCAGGCTTTGCGATCCGGTGCGCGCTTTTTCGCCAGCAGCATGTCCATCATTTCCGACGTGCCGGCGAAGTCTTCCAGGGTCAACTGCACCAGGCGCCGGGTGTTCGGGTCCATGGTGGTTTCGCGCAGTTGCGGCGGGTTCATTTCGCCCAGGCCCTTGAATCGCGTGACCTGTGGCTTGCCGCGTTTCTTCTCGGCCACCAGGCGGTCGAGAATGCCATCGCGCTCGGCTTCGTCCAGGGCGTAGAAAATCTCCTTGCCCAGGTCGATCCGGTACAGCGGTGGCATGGCGACGTAGACGTGACCGGCATCCACCAACGGGCGGAAGTGCTGCACGAACAACGCACACAGCAGGGTCGCGATGTGCAGGCCGTCGGAGTCGGCGTCAGCGAGGATGCAGATCTTGCCGTAGCGCAACTGGCTGATGTCCGCCGCGCCCGGGTCGACGCCGATGGCCACGGCAATGTTGTGCACTTCCTGGCTGGCCAGGACTTCGCTGCCGTCGACTTCCCAGGTGTTGAGGATCTTGCCGCGCAACGGCAGGATCGCCTGGAACTCCTTGTCCCGCGCTTGCTTGGCGGAACCACCGGCGGAATCACCTTCCACCAGGAACAGCTCGGAACGCATCGGGTCCTGCCCGGCGCAATCGGCCAGCTTGCCGGGCAATGCCGGGCCCTGGGTGATGCGCTTGCGCTCGACCTTCTTGCTGGCCTTGAGGCGACGACCGGCGTTGTTGATCGCCAGTTCCGCCAGGGCCAGGCCCAGCTCCGGGTGCTCGTTGAGCCACAGGCTGAAGGCATCCTTGACCACACCGGAGACAAACGCCGCCGCCTCGCGGGACGACAGGCGCTCCTTGGTCTGGCCGGAAAATTGCGGCTCCTGCATTTTCATCGACAGCACGAAGGCGATGCGCTCCCACACGTCTTCCGGCGCCAGCTTCACGCCGCGTGGCAGCAGGCTGCGGTATTCGCAGAATTCGCGCATGGCATCCAGCAGGCCCTGGCGCAAGCCATTGACGTGGGTGCCGCCCTGGGCGGTGGGGATCAGGTTGACGTAGCTTTCCTGCACGCTGTCGCCGCCTTCGGGCAACCACAACAGCGCCCAGTCGACGGCTTCCTTGTTACCGGCCAGGCTGCCGCAGAACGGCGCGTTGGGCAGGCGCTCGAAGTCGCTGACGGAGTCTTCCAGGTAGGAGCGCAGGCCGTCTTCGTAGTGCCACTCGACCTTCTCCCCCGTGCCTTTGTCTTCAAAGCTCACCAGCAGGCCCGGGCACAGCACGGCCTTGGCCTTGAGCACGTGCTTGAGGCGGCTGATGGAGAATTTCGGCGAATCGAAGTATTTCGGGTCCGGCGCGAAGTACACGCTGGTGCCGGTATTGCGCTTGCCAACGGTGCCGATCACCTGCAGGTCGGTGGCTTTGTAGCCATCGGCGAAGGTCATCTCGTACTCGTTGCCGTCGCGCTTGACCTTGACCCGGACGTGGTTCGACAGCGCGTTGACCACCGAAATACCCACGCCGTGCAGGCCGCCGGAGAACTGGTAGTTCTTGTTGGAGAACTTGCCGCCGGCGTGCAGCTTGGTAAGGATCAGCTCGACGCCCGACACACCCTCTTCGGGGTGGATGTCCACTGGCATGCCGCGACCGTCATCGGACACTTCCAGGGAGTGATCGGCGTGGAGAATGACCTGCACCGACTTGGCGTGGCCGGCCAGGGCTTCGTCAACGCTGTTGTCGATGACTTCCTGGGCGAGGTGGTTCGGCCGACTGGTGTCGGTGTACATGCCGGGGCGTTTGCGCACCGGGTCGAGGCCCGAGAGGACTTCGATGGCGTCGGCGTTATAAGAGCTAGCGCTGGGAGTGGCCATGGGGTCTCGTCGTGAGTCGTTCGATTAAAAAAGTAACCCGCGATTTTTACAGTGACGAAAAATCGAAGGATTGATACTGATCTGCGCCAATGCCGGCAAAGCTCAACAGTGCCGGCAATTGCTGGGCGAACCCTTGGTAACCATGGTCGCCACCGGCCTGGATGCGCAAGGCACAGGCCCGGTAATACTGCTGGGCCAGGCGATAATCCAGGGTTTCATCCCCGGTCTGCAACCACACCTGATAACGCGCGGCGTCTTGAGGAGCCGGCACTTCCAGCTCGGCCAGCGCTGTGACGTGATCGTGGGTCAATTCCCAGGTTTCATCGGTGTAGAGGTTCTTCTGGGTGCCCAGGTAACCGTCAAACATCCGATGGGGGCTGACCGCCGGGTTGACCAGCAGCGCCTTGAGGCCATGGCGTTCGGCAAGATGGGTTGCATAGTAGCCGCCGAGTGAGCTTCCCACCAGCAGTGGCCGACCCAGTTGCGCGATGGCTTCCTCCAATTGAGGAATCGCCTGACGCGGGTGGTGATGCAGGGCCGGTACACGCAACTGGTCGGCCAGGCCGAGGCTGTCCATCACGGTCATCAACTGGCTGGCCTTGTTGGACGCCGGCGCGCTGTTGAAACCGTGGATATACAAGATTGATGCGGACATGCCGGGCTCTCCATGCTTGCGCCAAAGAGGCGCAGTTTACAGGTAACAGCGGGGTCGTGGGTGCAGCCCATCGCCGCTGGCGTTACTATCCGTTCCACGCCCCTTAAGCACCTGATCGGCTGCAAACTGCTCATTTTTTGATCAGTGCACTCTTTCTTCATTGCTTGTGGAATTCGCCGGTACTGGCGGCGCGTTAAATAGGTTGCCGAGCGGGAAAACAGCATGCAACTGGAATGGCTTGAGGACTTTATTGAACTGACCCGCACCCGCAGCCTGTCGCGCGCGGCGGAAAATCGGTGCGTCACGCACCCCGCGTTCGGGCGCCGTATCCGGGCGCTGGAAGAATGGGTCGGCACGCCATTGATCGAAC
The DNA here is from genome assembly GCF_003852275.1 of Pseudomonas sp. R4-39-08. Lineage (NCBI taxonomy): Bacteria > Pseudomonadati > Pseudomonadota > Gammaproteobacteria > Pseudomonadales > Pseudomonadaceae > Pseudomonas > Pseudomonas sp. R4-39-08. The sequence continues at coordinate 598,050 of NZ_CP027733.1, read as the reverse complement.
GTACACAACCGGTGTCACTGACCCCTTGCGGCGTACTGTTTCTGGATGCTGCAACCCAATCGCTGGAACTGCTGACCGCCGTCAGAGCGCAATTCAAAGGTGGCCCCCTGAGCCGCGATGAACCCGTGCGTATCGCCACCGGGCGAACCCTGGCCTGTGACTTCTTCCCCGACTGGTACGAGTCGCTGCACCCGCAATTGGGCAGTTTTGCGGTGTCACTGCTCACCAGCGGTGCGCAAGAGGCCATCAGCCGGCTGTCGGCTGGCGAAGTCGATCTGCTGCTGAGCTTTTCCAGCCCGCTGACCCAGTCATTGATCGACCCGCAGCGTTTTGACTCTCGAGTGCTGGCAAAGGAGCAATTGCTACCGGTCAGTGCGCCGGACGCTCAGGGCCAACCGCGCCAGCAGATAGCCGCAAGCAGTAACGCCCTCCCCATTCCCTGGCTGGCCTTTTCACCTTCCCTTGCGCTGCGCGGCGTGCTGGCGCAGCACCTGGAGCGACTGCCACAGCGCCTGGCGTTGCGGATGGTTTACCAAGCCGATTCCTATGATGCGATTCTGGAAATGGCCAAGCGTGGCAAGGGCCTTGCGTGGTTACCGCAGATGGTCGTCAACGATGCGCTGGCGTCGGGCGAACTGCTGATTGCAGGCGGCGCCGAGTTTTGCGTCAGCTTCGACGTCTCGCTGCATCGGTTACGCGATAACCAGAGCGAGATGGTGATGAAGATATGGGAAGCGTTGGCAGCGTTTGAAACGCTGCCGCCCCCCTCATAATCGCCCGTTTTTCCGCTTCACCACCGCTACCAGCCGCGGCTGGCCTGGCCCGTGCCAAAACAGCTCAAACCTGTGCCAAATCAGCAATTGCCGCTACACCGCTATTGATTCACTTTCATCCGGGCTTTCACCCATAACAATTAACGCTTTCGATCTCGCCAGGCCGCGTAGCAGCTTGGGCGAATCCGAATGCCAAACGTGAAATACACCCGGGGCACACCCATGACCGCTCAATCACCCGTCTTACCCTCGGCAACGACCCCAGCCCGACGAGGCCCATGGAAGGAAATCATCGCTGCCAGTTTCGGCAATGCGCTGGAGTTCTATGATTTGTTGATCTACGGCTATTTTGCAGTCGTCATCGGCAAACAGTTTTTCCCCTCCGATAACGAAACCACCTCACTGTTGCTGGCCGTGGGCTCATTCGGTATTTCCTTTCTGATGCGTCCGCTAGGCGCCATTGTGCTGGGTTCCTACACCGACAAAGCCGGGCGAAAAGCCTCGCTGACACTGTCGATCATGATCATGTTGCTCGGCACCGCAATAATCACTTTCGCACCCACCTATGAACAGATTGGCTTGGCCGCGCCGTTGTTGATCATCGTTGCGCGCATGCTTCAGGGGTTCTCCACGGGCGGTGAGTTCGGCGCCGCGACGGCGTTTATGGTCGAACACGCAGACGCCAAGCGCCGGGGCTTCTTTGCCAGCTGGCAACTGTCCACCCAAGGGCTGGCAACCGTCCTGGCAGCGGGCGTCAGCGCGATCCTCAGTTATGTACTGTCGGATGTGCAGTTGAACGAATGGGGCTGGCGCGTCGCATTCGGTTTCGGCCTGCTGATCGGGCCGGTGGGCTATTACATTCGTACACAAATCGATGAAACCCCGGACTTCAAGAAAACGCTGGCCAGCAGCACGGCCAAAACCCCGCTGCGAGACGTCTTGATCAAGGGGCATGTCAGCCTGCTGCTGGCTATCGGTGTAGTGGCCGGTGCGACCGCATTCAATTATGTCCATAAGTTGTACATGCCGATCTACGCGTTCAAGCAACTGAACATCGCCGCCACGTCTTCTTACCTCGGGGCGCTGATGACGGGCGTGACGTTAATGCTGATGGCGCCGGTATTTGGCGGGCTTTCAGACCGCTACGGACGATACCGGGTACTGACCATTGCGCTGTTGATTACCGGGTTTTCGTCTTACCCGATGTTCGTGCTGCTCAACACCTTCCCCAGCTTCACCACACTGCTGATCGTGCAAGCCCTTGTTGGCTTGTTGATCGCAGCCTGCCTGGGGCCGATTCCAGCGATGCTTTCCGACATTTTCCCGACCAGCATTCGCGGCACGGGCCTGGCGCTGAGCTACAACTTTTCCGTCACCCTGTTTGGTGGTTTTGCGCCATTGATCGTGACCGCGTTGATCGAAGCCAGCGGCAGCAAGCTCGCACCGAGCTTTTACGTGATGGGGACCATCTTGATCAGTGTCGTGTCGATCGTCTGCCTCGGCCGGCGCATGCGCGGTACGCAACCTTCGGCCAGTTGAGCCGGGCCCTTATAAAAGCCAGCTTCCCATGATTGTCGCGCCCTATCTGGCGACACGTCTAAACGTTGGTCTATCGGAGACAGAAATGAAAACCTTAGAGCAAGTGCGTGCATCCCTGAAGCCATATCCGGTTGAGGTTAACTTCCCCGACCTCAGCCCATGGAAAAACGGTAATGGCGGGATCGACTACGTTTACAGCTTCGACAGCGGCGAACCGGGGCCGCATGTTTTGATCATGGCATTGACCCATGGGAATGAAGTCAGCGGAGCCATCGCGGTAGACACCCTGTTACGCAGCGGTATCCGTCCGCGCAAGGGCCGCTTGTCACTGGCGTTCGGCAACGTTGAGGCCTATCAACGCTTCGACCCGCAAAACATCGACGCGTCCCGCTTCATTGACGAGGACATGAACCGTGTCTGGCTGCCATCCGCACTGGACGGCGAGCGAGAGTCTGTCGAGTTGTGCCGCGCCCGTGAGCTGCGACCGCTGATCGACGACGTCGATTTTCTGCTCGATATCCATTCAATGCACGAAGAGTCCCCACCCCTGATGATGTGCGGGGCGTGCGCCAAAGGCCTGGCATTTGCAAAATCGTTGGGTGTACCGGCCACCGTCGTCGCCGACGCCGGCCACGCCAATGGTCGACGCATGCGTGACTACGGCGGGTTTGGTGACGCCAAAAGCACCAAAAACGCGCTGCTGATCGAAACAGGTCAGCACTTTTCAAAAAAGAGCGAACACGTCGCCCTCGATATAGCCGCTCGTTTCCTGGTGGCGACTGAAACCGTCACCGGGGCTGACGTTTCGAGGTTTCTAAGCCGGGACCAGCCCGTTGCCCAGCACTGTTTGCAGGTCACCGATCCGGTGATCGCGAACAGCATGGACTTCAGTTTTACCGATGACTTCCGTGGCCTGGAACGGATCGCTCACGCGGGAACAGTGATCGCCCGAGACGCCGAACGCGAAATCCTCACGCCGTATGACAACTGCGTGTTGATCCAACCCTCGCTGCGACACTTGGGGCAAGGCGTTACCGTGGTCAGGTTGGCGAAGGCGCTGGACCTATAGCCGCGCCGTCGGTGGTCAATAGCCGTTGCTGCCGTAGTCCACCTGGAACGCGAAGCCTTGGAGCCTTTCTACGCCGGTATCCAACCGCCCGTCGGCATGCAGGCGCAGCCAGCGATAGCCCGGCGCTTGCTCGCTGACCTTGAAGTGCTCACTGCCGGGTGCGAACTGGATGCACGTGGACGGCGAAGCCAGCAGACGTACACCGTTACGCTCGCGGTCGATTTCCTGGTGCACATGGCCCCAGAGCACCGCCTTGACCTGCGGGAAGCGGTCGAGCACGGCAAACAACGCATCGGGGTTGCGCAGGCCGATAGGCTCCATCCAGGCACAGTCGATCGACACCGGGTGATGATGGAAGCACACCAGATGATGCCGGTTCGGCGCTTCGCTCAAGGCCTGGGCGAGTAATTGCAGTTGCTGGTCTTGCAGGTAGCCGGGCACGGAGCCGGGTACGGCGGAGTCCAGCAGGATGATGCGCCAATTGCCGACATCGACCACCGGCTCCAGCAGGTCGCTGTGCACGGCAGCCTGGGCCATGACTTGCGGCTCATCGTGGTTGCCGGGAATCCAGCGCGCGGGAGCACCTAGCGGCGCAGTCATATCGCGAAATTGCTGGTATGACGCCAGCGTGCCGTCCTGGGACAGATCCCCGGTGGCCAGCACCAGATCGATAGACGGCTGCTGTTCGCGGACCAATTCGATCACCCGCTGCAGGCTCTCGCGGGTATTCATACCCAGCAGCGTTCCGTCGGCCTCGGCAAACAGATGGCTGTCGGTCAGCTGCACCAGCAGCACAGCGTCAGGGTTCACGGCGGATACGCTCGGCAAGGCGCTCTCCTAGCAATCACAGGAATAGATAGTTGGGGCAATTATGCTAGGGCAGGACACAAAGAGGAAATCTGGACAAACGGACACCGTTCACATCTATCGCACGACTTCGAACTCATGGCCCAAGGCCAGGCAGTGGCTCAACCATTCGCCAAGGAACACATTGAGCTGGGCTTTCTCATCGGGCTGGTGCATGAACACATTCGGGTAAGGATAGATGCTGCGAAAGCGCCGTGCATGTTCGGCGCTGATCACTTCGGCCATGCGCGCATCGTGGTACACCTGCACTTCCAGCTGCGGCACCGGCAGCCACGGCAGGCTGTGTTCCTGGCGCACGCGCAGGGTGGTGGTGTACGGGCAATTGACGATGACTTCCAGGGCCAGCACGCCGAGCATCTGGTCGCCGTGGGTCACGGCAATGCGCCGCGCCTCGGGCGCGTGGCGCATATCGGGGAGCAGGCGCATCAGCCGCGCATAGTTGGCCTCGCACGCGGCTTGCAGCCCGATCAGGTCAACTCGATAACGTTCCCGTGCCTTTACTGCCATAACCCCCTCACTTCCGCGCGATTAAGCGCAAGCCATTGCAGGGCGATAATGCTGGCTGCGTTGGAAATCTTACCGTCGCGTACCGCCTGCAAGGCATCTTCGAATGCCCAGGTGGTGACGCGGATGTCTTCTGCCTCTTCTTCCAATCCATGGATACCACCCGCCTGGGAGCTGTCGCAACGGCCCAGGTACAAGTGGACAAATTCGGTGCTGCCGCCAGGCGAGGGGAAATACTTGGTGATCGGCCACAGCGCGGAGAACGTCAGCCCAGCTTCCTCCTCGGCTTCGCGGTGTGCAACCTCCTCCGGTTGCTCGTCCTTGTCGATCAGGCCGGCGACCATTTCCACCAACCAGGGGTTGTCGGTGCGGCCCATGGCGCCCACGCGGAACTGCTCGATCAGCACCACTTCATCGCGCTGCGGGTCGTAGGGCAGCACGCACACCGCATCATGGCGCACGAAGACTTCACGATTGATCACGCGGCTCATGCCGCCGTCGAACTTCTCGTGGCGCAACTGCACGCGATCGAGCTGGTAGAAGCCCTTGTAGGCAGAGTCGCGCTGAACAATCTCGATTTTATTCGGCGTCGACTTCGTAAAATCCGTCATATCCTTCCTCGTCATAAGCCGTGCAATGGGCGCCATCCTAACGCGCCCATGCAGGTCGGCGCAGCCCCTTTCCGGTTGCCGGGATAGACGGCGGGCGTCAAACTCACTCTAATCAGTCTAGTGGCGAACTGGCGGCCCTGTTGGCAGTCCAAGCGCTACTCTTTTCGCTTTCCATCGATTTACGAAGGACACACATGTCGCTTTTAAAAATCGCCTCCGTGGCTTGCATTGCCTTGACCCTGGGTGCCTGCCAGAGCCTGTTCCAACCCAGCCAGCTCAAGCCGCTGGACGTTACCACCGACAAATCGGAGCAAACCAAACCCGGCTGCGGCAGCCCTGACTGCCCGCTGGTGAACATCGATACCGTGCATTTCCCCGCCGACCCGCAACTCGACAGCCTGGTGGAGCAGCGTTTGCTGCAAATGACCCGCACCAGCCCCGGCGCCAGCGTACCGGCAACCCTGAATGCCTACCGGGACAAGTTCCTGCGCGAATCCCCCGACCGCCACAGCATGTATTTGCAAGCCAAGGTACGCGAGCAGCATGACGCCCTGGTGATCGTCGAAGTGTCCAGCTACCTGGACACCGGCGTGGCCCACGGTGAGCCTGGCCGCGGGTTCATCAACTATTCACGTGTGCTGCATAAAGAGCTGGGCCTGGCCGACATGCTGTTGCCCGGCCAGGAGCAGGCCTTCTGGAATACGGCAAAAGTTGCCCATAACAGCTGGTTGATCAACACCAAGATGGACCGCGATCCGGAGTTCGTGAAGAACTGGCCGTTCCAGAAAACCCCGAACGTGGCCTTGACCAGTGGCGGCGTGGTGCTCAAGTACAACGTGAGCACCATCGCCCCTTATGCACAGGGGTTGATCGAAATCACCATCCCCTATGCGCGCCTTACCGGTGTGATCAAGCCTGAGCTGATGCGCGCGCGCCACTGACCGCCCGCCCCAGGATGAACTGCAGCAGCCCCGCCAGCAGCAATGCCGGCAGGGTTGCGCCGATATCCGGATAGAGGTTGGCCAGCAGATGATAGGTAGCGATGCCGCCCAGCCAGGCCACCAGCGCCGGCCAGTGCAGCAGGGTCACCGCGCCCTGGCGCCGATGGCGCAGGATGAAGTGATCCACCAGTACCACGCCGAACAGTGGCGCAAATACTGAACCGATCAGCAACAGGAAGTTCTGGTATTGCGCCAAGGGCGCAAAGCAGGCGATCAGGGTGCAGAGCACACCGATAGCCAACGCCAGGTGCTCGACCTTCAAGCGCAGCAGAATCCCGCTCGACACCGCTGCCGAGTGAATATCGGCAAACGCGTTTTCCGACTCGTCCAGCAGGATCAGCAACAGCGGAATACCCAGGCCGGCACCAGCCAGGGCCAGCAGCAATGCATTGACCTCACCGCTTGGCGCAAATGCCAGGGTGTAGGCCACCCCCAGGCTCATCAGCCAGAAATTACCCACAAAGAACCCCAGCGCAGTGCCGCCGAACACGCTTTTGGCGCGCTTGCCGAAGCGTGAGTAGTCGGCAATCAACGGCAGCCAGGACAGCGGCATGGCGATGGCAATGTCGAAGCCCACCGCAAACGGCATCGAGCCATCACCGGCCTGGGCCCACAGGGCAGCGAGGTCGGCCTTGGCGAACAGGTTCCAGGTCAGCCACAGGCAGGCCGCAAGCAGCAGCCAGATACCCCATTTGCGCAGGATCTGGCGCACGAAGGTCAGCGGGCCGCTCACCGCCAGCAAGGTGGCAAGGCCGCCGAAGAACAGCGTCCACAGCAAGGGGCTCGCCAGCAGGCTGCCTTCGCTGAACGCTCTTGTGCCCAGCAGACTGGCGGCATCGCGCATCACGATGATTTCGAACGAGCCCCAGCCAATCAATTGCAACAAGTTCAACAGCGCCGGCAGGCTGGCACCCTTGGCACCGAGGCTGAGCTTGAGTGCGGCCATGGCGGACAAGCCGGTGTCGCTGCCGATCACACCGACGGATGCCAGCAACAGCACGCCCACCAGGGTGCCAAGGAAGATGGCCAACAATGAGCCGGACAAACCCAGGCCAGGCGCCAACAGCGCGCCGGTTTGCAGGACCATCAGGCCGATGCCGAGGGAGAACCACAGGGAGAACAGGTCGCGGGCGCCGAAGACGCGCTTGTCGGTGGGCACCGCGATGTCGGGGGAGTAGGTACTCGGTTGAATGTTCAAGAGGGGTATCTCTGAGGGGCTGATCGTTCCCACGCTCTGCGTGGGAATGCCGCTTTGGACGCTCTGCGTCCGCCTTTGTGACGCGAGCGTCACGGGATGCATTCCCACGCGGAGCGTGGGAACGATCATGGGTTTCAGACTTTTTTGTACAGCTGACTGCCTTCCTGCTTGAACCGCTCCGCCTGCTCCGCCAGGCCCTTGGCCACGTCCACATCCACCGCTTCAATGCGCTGGTTAGCCGCGTACTCACGCACTTCCTGGGTAATTTTCATCGAGCAGAATTTCGGCCCGCACATCGAGCAGAAATGCGCGACCTTGGCCGAATCCTTCGGCAGGGTTTCGTCGTGATAGGAACGCGCGGTGTCCGGGTCCAGGCCGAGGTTGAACTGGTCTTCCCAGCGAAACTCGAAGCGTGCCTTGCTCAGCGCGTTGTCGCGTATCTGCGCACCCGGATGGCCCTTGGCAAGGTCGGCAGCATGCGCCGCGATCTTGTAGGTGATGATGCCGGTCTTCACGTCATCCTTGTTCGGTAAGCCCAGGTGCTCCTTGGGCGTGACGTAGCAGAGCATGGCGCAGCCGAACCAGCCGATCATCGCCGCGCCGATACCGGAGGTGATGTGGTCATAGCCTGGCGCAATATCGGTGGTCAGCGGCCCGAGGGTGTAGAACGGCGCTTCGTCGCAGCACTCCAGCTGCTTGTCCATGTTTTCCTTGATCAACTGCATCGGCACGTGGCCCGGGCCTTCGATCATGGTTTGCACGTCGTGCTTCCAGGCGATCTTGGTCAGCTCGCCAAGGGTTTCCAGTTCACCGAATTGCGCGGCGTCGTTGGCGTCGGCGATCGAGCCAGGGCGCAGGCCGTCGCCGAGGGAGAAGCTAACGTCATAGGCCTTCATGATTTCGCAGATCTCATCGAAATGCGTGTAGGTGAAGTTCTCTTTGTGGTGGGCCAGGCACCACTTGGCCATGATCGAGCCGCCACGGGACACAATGCCGGTGACGCGCTTGGCGGTCAGCGGTACGTAGCGCAACAACACGCCGGCGTGGATGGTGAAGTAGTCGACGCCCTGCTCGGCCTGTTCGATCAAGGTGTCACGAAACAGCTCCCAGGTCAGGTCTTCGGCGGCGCCGCCGACTTTTTCCAGGGCCTGGTAGATCGGCACAGTACCGATCGGCACCGGCGAGTTGCGGATGATCCACTCGCGGGTTTCGTGGATGTGCTTGCCGGTGGACAGGTCCATCACCGTGTCCGAACCCCAGCGAATACCCCAGGTCAGTTTCGCCACTTCTTCTTCAATGGACGAGCCCAGCGCGCTGTTGCCGATGTTGCCGTTGATCTTCACCAGGAAGTTACGGCCGATGATCATCGGTTCCAATTCGGTGTGGTTGATGTTGGCCGGGATTATCGCGCGGCCACGGGCGATTTCTTCACGCACAAATTCAGGGGTGATGATCTTCGGTACGCTGGCGCCGAAGCTGTGACCGGCGTGCTGTTGGTCAAGCAAGCCACTGGCGCGGGCTTCTTCAAGCTTCATGTTTTCGCGGATGGCAACGTATTCCATCTCGGCGGTGATGATGCCCTTGCGCGCGTAGTGCATCTGCGTGACGTTGGCCCCGGCCTTGGCGCGGCGCGGGTTCTTTACATGGGCGAAACGCAGGGCGGTCAACTCGGCATCGCTCAGGCGCTGTTGACCGAAGTGCGAACTCAGGCCCGACAGGCGCTCGGTGTCGCCGCGAGATTCGATCCAGGGCGAGCGCACATCGCCCAAGCCTTTGCGCACGTCGATGATCACGTTGGGGTCGGTGTACGGACCGGAGGTGTCGTAGACCACCACGGGCGCGTTGATTTCGCCGCCGAAATCGGTGGGCGTCACATCCAGGCTGACCTCGCGCATCGGCACACGAATGTCCGGGCGAGTGCCTTGTACGTAGATTTTCTGCGAGCGGGTAAACGGCTGCACGGAGCCGGAGTCGACCTTGGCCGATTCACTCAAGTGCACGGTGTTTTTCAGTTTTGTACTTTTTATTTCTGTGCTCATCACGGGCTCTCCAACTCTCCAGGCGGTGGATGTTTGTCGGAGCGAACCTGTGACGGACGGAGGCACTGGAACCAGTGCTGTGCTTGGCGCACGAGGGCTGTTCGATTGTCGAACAACTTCCCGGACGAAGCACAAGAGGACTCGCCGGGGGACGAGAAATCTTGTTCCCTACGCAGGCGCTAACCTGATCAGGTTCAACGGGATCCGGTATTTACCGATCTCAGCCTTCCAACAAGGCACCCCGACAAGAACGCGGCCAGTCTAGACCATGGCGTGGGCAAATTGCCAATGGCGCCGCATTGGGCATGATAAATGGCGTGATTGCAGGATTGTTGTGCCGCGGTCCGGCCACTACACTCGGGAGCTGCCTCAAGGCTTGACGCTCCAGTTGGGTCACCGTAGCCTTGGCCAATAAATTATCATCGTAATATTTACTCAGGGATCGACTCATGCTGCGCAAACTTTCACTGGCAGTTGCCGTGTCTTGTGCGACCCACACAATGGTCTGGGCAGCTGAAGCGCCCTTGTCTGCCAGGACCGACCTGGTCAGCGTCTATCAGGAAGCGGTGGACAACAACGCTGATCTGGCCGCCGCACGCGCCCAGTACGGCGCGCAGAAGGAAGTAGTGCCCCAGGCTCGCGCCGGGTTGCTGCCGAACCTGACCGGCGGCGTTGATATCAACAACGTACGCACCCAGATCGACACGCCGGCCGCCACCGCCAATCGCGATGCGCACTCCTGGCGTGCAACCCTGAGCCAGCCGCTGTTCCGTGCCGACCGCTGGTTCCAGTTGCAAGCCGCCGAAGCCACCAACGAGCAGGCGGCGCTGCAGCTCTCGGCGACCGAACAGAACCTGATCCTGCAGAGCGCCGAGAGCTACTTCGCCGTGCTGCGCGCCCAAGACAACCTGGCCTCGACCAAGGCCGAAGAAAATGCCTTCAAGCGCCAGTTGGACCAATCCAATGAACGCTTTGATGTGGGCCTGTCAGACAAAACCGACGTGCTGCAATCCCAGGCCAGCTATGACACGGCACGGGCCAACCGTATCCTCGCCCAGCGCCAGGTGGAAGACGCCTTCGAGGCGCTGATCACCCTGACCAATCGCCAATACAATTCGATCCAGGGCATTGTCCATACGCTGCCGGTGTTGCCACCGCTGCCGAACGATGCCAAGGCCTGGGTCGAAACCGCCGGCCGCCAGAACCTGAACCTGCTGGCCAGCAACTACGCCGTCACCGCCGCCGAGGAAACCCTCAAGCAGCGCAAGGCCGGCCACGCGCCGACCCTGGACGCGGTGGCGCAGTACGAAAAAGGCGATAACGATGCCCTGGGTTTCAGCAACCCGAATGCGTTCGGCACGCCCTATCGCGGTGACGTCGAACAGCGCACTATCGGCCTGCGTCTGAACATTCCGATCTACAGCGGCGGGCTGACCAGCTCTCAGGTCCGTGAGTCCTACTCGCGCCTGGGCCAGACCGAGCAGCAACGCGAAGGCCTGCGCCGCCAGGTCGTGGAAAACACCCGCAACCTGCACCGCGCGGTGAATACCGACGTGGAGCAGGTACAGGCGCGCCGCCAGTCGATCATCTCCAACCAGAGCGCGGTGGAAGCCACGGAAATCGGCTATCAGGTGGGCACGCGCAATATCGTCGACGTACTCGACGCCCAGCGCCAGCTCTACGCGTCGGTGCGCAATTACAACAATAGCCGCTACGACTACATCCTCGACAACCTGCGCTTGAAGCAGGCTGCGGGCACGTTGAACCCAGGGGATCTGCAGGACCTGACGCGCTACCTCAAGGCCGACTACAACCCGGACAAGGACTTCCTGCCACCGGACCTGGCCAAAGCCGCCGCCGAGCAATTGAAGGCCCGCCCAGGTTCTTGAGAACACTGCAAAACCAATGTGGGAGGGGGCTTGCCCCCGATGACGAAGTGTCAGTTAAAACCATTTAAACTGACAGATCGCTATCGGGGGCAAGCCCCCTCCCACATTTTGGATCGGTGTTGGGTCAGTGACTTATCAGTCTGTCCAGCCCATCCAGCAAGCGCTTAAGCGCGCCCTGGTTGGCCTGCATCACCTTCAATCCCGCCTGCGCCATCCTGCGCGCATCCTGCGGCAGCTCGAACAGCTGCCGCACCGCCTCGGCCAAGCCGTCTGCATCATCCACCTCACGCAATGCTCCGGCGTCGCGCATCATCGCGGTGATTTCCAGGAAGTTGAACAGGTGCGGCCCCATGATCACCGGCTTGCCCAGCGCGGCCGGCTCCAGCGGGTTGTGCCCACCGGTCGGGACCAGGCTACCGCCGACAAAGGCGCTGTCGGCCAAGGCGTAGAGAAACAGCAACTCGCCCATGGTGTCGCCGAGCAACACTGAGGTGTTTGCGGTGACCGGCTCGCCACTGGAACGACGTACCGTGGCAAAGCCCTGCTGCACGCAACGCTCAAAGGCCGGGTCAAAGCGTTCCTGGTGACGCGGTACCAGAATCAGCAAGGCGTTGGGATAGCTGGCAAGCAATTGGCGATGGGCCGCAAGCACGACTTCGTCTTCACCTTCGTGGGTGCTGGCGGCGATCCACACCGGCCGCTCGCCGGCACCCCATTGTTCGCGCAGGGCAGCGGCGCGGGCCGGCAGTTGCGGGTCGACGGTCAGGTCGAACTTGATCGAGCCGGTGACTTCAACGGTTTCAGGACGCGCGCCGAGGCTGCGAAAGCGTTCGGCCTCGGTCTCGGTCTGCACCGCAATCAAGTTCATTTGCGCCAGCATCGGCGCGGTCAGCCTGGCAAACCGGGCGTAGCCCTTGGCCGAGCGCGCCGACAACCGCGCATTGGCCAGGGCCACCGGAATACCGCGCTGGGCGCAGGCGTGAATATGGTTAGGCCACAACTCGGTCTCCATGATCACCGCGAGCCTAGGCTGTACCCGGTCGAGGAAACGCTTGGCGGCGCAGGGCAAGTCGTACGGCAGATAACAATGTTGAATGCGCGGTTCATTGGCGAACAGCGCCTGGATGCGCTCGGAACCGGTGGGCGTCATGCAGGTGACGGTCATCGGCAGCTGCGGATAACGCTCCAGCAGGGCGCGGATCATCGGCGCGGCGGCAATGCTTTCGCCCACCGACACCGCATGCACCCAGATGCCGCCGGGCTGCATCACCGGCAAGCCATAGGAAAACCGCTCGCCCACGCGCTTGGCATAGGCCGGCGCCTTGCGCGCGCGCAACCATAGACGTAAAGCCACCAACGGCAGCGCGAGGTAAAACAGACAGCTGTAGAGAGTTCTATTCATGGCGGCGGAGTTTATCGGCTTTTTCAGTCGATCGCCTGCAGGCACTCGGCAAAACGTTCAGCCAAAAAACGCGCGGCGGGCCCAAGGGGCTCATCGCGGCGCCACACCAGTTCAACCACCAGCGCCGGCGGGGTCCATTCGCTGTCCAGTTCAACCATCTGTTGCTGGTAGGTCGGGTATTGCACGATATGCCGTGGCAACCACGCCCAACCGAGGCCGCTCATCAGCCATTCGGCCAATACGTAGAAGCTGTCGGCCCGCCACACCAGCGGGCTGGCGGCTTCGCTGCCGGGGTAGACGCTGGTCTGGGTCGACATCAGCAACTGGCGAAACTGCGCCAGTCGTTGGCAATCCACGTACTTTTCCTTGGCCAATGGGTGATTCACACCGCACACCGTGACCATTTCCACACTGCCCACCACCCGCCGTTCGAGGGCTTCGGGGATCTGGTCGTGGTAGAACAACAGGCCCAGGTCGGCCTGGCGTTCCACCAACTTGCGCGCCACATCGCCCTGAGCGGCGCTGGACAGCTGCACTTCAAGCAACGGATAGCGCACGGCCAGCGCTTCCAAGCTGTCGAGCACCGGCTGGAACAACATCGCCTCGTCCTGGGCCAGGCGCAGGCACGCTTCCTCGCCACGGGTCAACGACAACGCCCGTCCCGTCAGGCGCTCGCACTGGCGCAGCACTTCGCGCGCCTCCTCCAGCAGTACACTGCCGGCTTCAGTCAGGCGCGGCTGGCGGCCGCTGCTACGCTCGAACAGGCTGACGCCGAGGTCCGCCTCCAGCATCGCAATAGCGTTGCTGATGGCCGATTGCGCCTTGCGTTGCCCGCGCGCCACGGCAGAGAACGAACGCTGCTCGGCTACGCTGACAAACAGGCGCATCTGTTCCAGATCCCACTGCACGCTCATGGCTGAACCTATCTTGAATTCGGATAGGTAATGACTTTACCCCATCTGTTGAACCTCTAGAATGCCGACCTTATCAAACGAGCTTCACCTTGAGGAACGCACCATGAACGCCGCCTACTGTTACCTGGCCATCGCCATCTGCTCGGAAGTGATCGCAACCGTTTCCATGAAAGCCATCAAGGGCTGGAGCACGCCGATTCCGCTGTTGCTGGTGATCGTCGGTTACGGCGTGGCGTTCTGGATGCTTACGCTGGTGGTGCGCACGGTGCCGGTGGGCGTGGCTTATGCCGTCTGGGCGGGGATGGGCATCGTGATGGTCAGCGTTGCAGCGCTGTTCATCTACGGGCAGAAGCTGGACATCCCGGCCATGCTGGGGATGGGCCTGATTGTGCTGGGCGTGGTGGTGATTCAGCTGTTCTCGAAAACCGCCGGTCACTGACCGCCACTCAACAGCCTGTATACTGCGCCTCTTGTCTTGAACATTGAGGTCGCCGATGCCATCCGTTATTTCCACCGACGTTCTGATTGTCGGCGCCGGGGTTGCCGGCCTCTGGCTCAATGCGCGCCTGCGCCGCCAGGGGTTTTCCACGGTGCTGGTGGAAAGCGCGACCCTGGGTGGTGGGCAAAGTGTGAAGTCTCAGGGGATCATCCACGGCGGCGCGAAATATGCCCTGCATGGCGCCCTCACCGGCGCCTCCGAAGCAATTGCCGACATGCCGCGCCGCTGGCGTGAAGCCCTGGCCGGCACTGGCGAGCTGGACCTGTCCGGCGTGCGCCTGCTTTCTGAAGCCCACTACCTGTGGTCCCCCGGCACCCTCGCCGGTAATCTCACCAGCTTTTTCGCCAGCAAGGCCGTGCGTGGTCGCGTCGATCAGGTCAAGGGCGACGAACTACCCCCGGCGCTGCAAGATCGCCGCTTCAAGGGCAAAGTCTATCGCCTGGCGGAGTTGGTAGTGGACGTGCCGAGCCTGATTGAACGCCTGGCGCACCTGGCCGGTGACGGTTTGCTCGCAGGCGAGCACATCGAACCACTGCTCGACGGCAACACGCTGGTCGGCTTGAAGGTTGATGGCCGCGACATCCGCGCCCAGCGCATCGTACTGAGCGCTGGCGCCGGCACGGCGGAGTTGCTGGCGGCCCTGGGCTTGAGCCAGCCGGCGATGCAGACCCGCCCGCTGCACATGATCATCGCCAAAGGCCCGGGCCTCATGCCGTTGTATGCCCACTGCCTGGGCGGCGGCACCAAGCCGCGCCTGACCGTGACCACCCACCCGGCCGCCGACGGTAACTGGGTGTGGTACATCGGTGGCGATATCGCCGAGGCCGACGGCGTGGCACGCACGCCGCAAGAGCAGATCGCTACCGCCCAGAAAGAGCTTGCCCAGTTGTTGCCGTGGATCGACATGAGCCAGACCCAGTGGGCCACCCTGCGCGTCAACCGCGCCGAGCCACTGCAATCGGGCCTGACCCGTCCCGACAACGCCTTCGTTGCCGAACAGGGTCGCCTGTTGGTGGGGTGGCCGACCAAGCTGGCCCTTGCACCGGACTTCGCCGACCGCGTGATCAACAGCCTGGAACGCGATGGCATCCGCCCAAGCGCCAGCGCCCCCCTGCCCGAGCTGCCAAAGCCTGCTATCGGCCAACCCGCCTGGGAGCAACTGTTGCCATGAGCCTGCCAACCCTGCACGACCTGCATCGCCCCCTGGGCAGTACCGGCTTGCTGGTGTCGCCACTGGGCCTGGGCACCGTCAAGCTGGGCCGTGACCAAGGGGTGAAATACCCCAGCGGCTTCAAGATTCCGGATGACGACGAGGCGCGGATGTTGCTACGCCAGGCGCGCCAGCTGGGCATAAACCTGATCGACACCGCGCCCGCCTACGGCCGCAGCGAAGAGCGCCTCGGGCCTCTGCTGCGCGACCAGCGCAAGGATTGGGTGATCGTCAGCAAGGTCGGTGAGGAATTCGAAGCGGGCGTTTCCCGCCACGATTTCAGCGCCGCCCATACGCGGATGTCGATCGAGCGCAGCCTGAAAAGACTTGAAACGGATTTTATCGACCTGGTGCTGGTGCACTCCGACGGTAACGACCTGCATATCCTCAACGATTGCGAGGTGTACCAGACCCTGGCGGCGCTGAAAAAAGAGGGCAAGATTCGCGGTTTCGGCTTCTCCGGCAAGACCGTTGAAGGCGGTGTGAAGGCGCTGGAACAGGGTGATTGCGCAATGGTCACTTACAATTTGAACGAACAAGCTGAAAAAGCCGTCATTGAATACGCGGCGGCCCATGGCAAGGGCATCCTGGTGAAAAAAGCCCTGGCCAGCGGCCACGTGTGCCTGGAGCCTGGAATGGATCCAATTCAGGCCAGTTTCATGTTGTTGTTTGCGCAAACGGGCGTCGCCAGTGCTATTGTCGGGACCATTAATCCGCTGCACCTGGCCCATAACGTGGCAACCGCTGCCCGAGTCATCCGTCAACTCTGATGCCGCCCACGCGGCCGACCCCGTCGCAAAAAGGAGCCGACATGCCGCGTACGCTCATAAGAAAGAACCCGAGCAACTTCAAGACACTGCCGCTGCACGTAGAAGCCACCCCAGAAGGCCTGAGCTACCAGAGCGTCGGCATGCCGCTCAACTTCGCCCAGACCCTGCAACGGCGCAAGCCGGTCGAGGTGCCCGACGCAGAACGCTTCACTCTGGAGCTGGCGAACCTCGGCGTCTCGGTGCGTCTGACGCTGCACTGGCAAAACAAGGATTACTGGGTACTGGTGCGCCAGCGGCGCCAGGATCGCGGCGATGTGGTGCTCAAGCTGATCTCCGGCTACGTCCCGGCCCATGAACTGAACCTGCCGCTGCATACCGCCATCCAGGAAATTGCCGAAGAGTGCTTGCTGGAAACTCCGGAAGGCTGGCTCGGCGGGCGCTTCAACGACACGTGGCTGCCGGCGCCCTACTCCGCCGCGCTGCATTACCGTGAAGCCCTGCCGTTTCGCCTGAGCCCGCTGTCCGGCGCCGCGCGCCCGGTGCGCTGCGCGACCACCCAGTTGATCGAGCGCCCACGGGCCTATGTGCACCTGCCGACGGCGTCACTGCAGCTGATTTACGATCTGCGCCTGGAAGTGCCGAAGGAGGCCAAGTCGCTGAGCCTGTTTCATGTGGATGAGCGCCTGGAAGGTGACCAACTGGTGGCGCGCCTGGATCGACAGCGTCCGGATCTGTACTTGATGCCGCTCAAAGACGGCGAGCCGCTGGCCGAGCTCTACACGGTCAAGAAAGATCAGTTGTACCCGGCGAGCACGCGTGGTTTGTACCTGGCCGAAAGCTTCGCCCAGCAGGAGGGCTGGCTGGTGCGTGATGAGCGGATTCGCTGGAAGGACTGGCTGCGCCAGCAAGGCCTGGCAGAACCGGAAAAAGAGTCGAAGCTTAAGCGCTTGACCGGCAAGGCGCAGCAGATGCTGCGCAAGATCGTGCCGAAGAAAACCAGCCGCTAGGCGCGAGCCCAGCGGCTACAGGCTTTATTCGTTATTGCGGATTTTCTCGACGATCGCGGTGGTCGAGCTGTTTTCCACCAGCCCCAACACTTTGACCGTGCCGCCGTAGGCACTGACGATGTCCGCACCCACTACCTGGTCGACGGAATAGTCACCACCCTTGACCAGCACGTCTGGCTTGACCTGGGCCAACAGGTTTTCCGGGGTGCCTTCAGAAAAACTGATCACCCAGTCCACCGCACCCAAACCCGCCAGTACCGCCATGCGCCGGTCGACGCTATTGATCGGGCGCCCAGGGCCTTTCAAGCGGCTGACGGACGCGTCATCGTTGACCGCGACGATCAGGCGATCGCCCTGGGCGCTCGCTTGCTCAAGATAAGTCACATGGCCGGCGTGCAGGATGTCGAAGCAACCGTTGGTGAAGACAATGCTTTCGTTGTGGGCGCGAGCGTCGTCAATCGCCAACAGCAATTGCTCGAGCCCCAGCACCCCGCGTTCCGAGCCTTCGGAGCGCTGGATGGCGCGACGCAACTCGGGTGCGCTGATGGCAGCGGTGCCCAGCTTGCCAACCACGATGCCCGCCGCCAGGTTGGCCAGGGCCACGGCGTGGGGCAGCTCCTCACCGGCGGCGATGGACGCGGCCAGGGTGGAAATCACCGTGTCACCGGCGCCGGTGACGTCGAACACTTCTCGCGCACGCGCCGGCAGGTGCATCGCCGGATGGCCTGGACGCAGCAGGGTCATGCCGTGCTCGCCACGGGTCACCAGCAGGGCACCAAGCTCAAGATCGGCCATCAGCGCCGCGCCCTTGCTCACCAGCTCGTGCTCATCGGCGCAACCACCGACGACGGCTTCGAACTCGCTGAGGTTTGGCGTGATCAGGCTGGCGCCCCGATAAATCGAGAAGTCCTTGCCCTTGGGATCGGCCAGCACCGGAATGTTGCGGGCCTTGGCGGCCTGGATCAGCACCTGGTGGTTCTTCAAGGCGCCTTTGCCGTAGTCAGACAACACCAGCACCTTGATGCCTTCGAGCAACTCCTCTACCTGGCTATTGAGGGCCAGGGCGTCGGTGGCGAAGGGTTCTTCGAAATCGATGCGCAGCAATTGCTGGTGACGGCTCATGACTCGCAGCTTGACGATGGTCGGCTGATGAGCGATGCGCTGGAATAATGCGCGCACGCCCGCCCCGCGCAGGCTGTTGGCCAGGCTGTCGGCCGCTTCGTCGTCACCGGTCACACCCACCAGAGAGGCCGGGGCGCCGAGCGCGGCAATATTGAGGGCGACGTTGGCAGCGCCACCTGGACGGTCTTCGATTTGCTCGACCTTGACGACCGGTACCGGCGCCTCAGGGGAAATCCGTGAGGTACCACCATGCCAGTAACGGTCGAGCATGACATCGCCGACCACCAAGACAGGGGCTTGATTGAATCGCGGCATGGACAACTTCATGGAGCAACCCACATACAAAATGAACAGGGGCGCGATATTAGCACAGGGTTTGCGCTGGCTTGCGACTGGCGCGACGCCGAATATAGCGCAGGGCAAATGTGGGAGGGGGCTTGCCCCCGATGGCGCTGTATCAGCCAGCACTTCTGCAAGCTGACACTTCGCTATCGGGGGCAAGCCCCCTCCCACAGTAGATGTGTGCGTATTTCAGATCAGGTGATATCGGCCGGTACCGGCGCATCCAGGCCCATGGCATGCAGGCGGGCGTAATAGCCGTTCTGCGCCAACAGTTCGCCGTGGGTGCCGCGCTCGACGATCCGACCGTCGTCCATCACCAGGATCAGGTCAGCCTTTTCGATGGTGGACAAGCGGTGTGCGATCACCAGCGTCGTGCGGCCCTGCATGACCTTGTCCAGCGCGGCCTGGATATGCCGCTCGGACTCGGTGTCGAGGGCCGAGGTGGCTTCGTCGAGAATCAACACAGGCGCATTCTTGAGCAGGGCACGGGCGATCGCCAGGCGCTGGCGTTGGCCGCCGGACAACAGCACGCCGTTCTCGCCGACCTGGGTATCGAAGCCCTTGGGCAACTGGTCGATGAAGTCCCTGGCGTTGGCATCTGCCGCCGCCGCCTCGACGTCTTCGCGGGGCGCGCCGGCCAGGTCACCGTAGGCGATATTGTTGGTCACGGTGTCGCTGAACAGGGTCACGTGCTGGGTCACCTGGGCAATGTGCTTGCGCAGGTTGAGCAGCTTGTAGTCTTCGATCTCGATGCCGTCGAGCAGGATTTCACCGCTTTCGTGGTGATAGAACCGCGGGATCAGGCTGGCCAGGGTCGACTTGCCACTGCCCGAGCGCCCCACCAGGGCGATCATCTGCCCAGGCTCGGCGGTAAAGCTGATGTCCTTGAGCACATGGCGCTCGGTGCCCGGGTAGGTGAAGTTCAGGTTGCGCACTTCCAGGCGGCCGCTGACTTTTTCACGCTCGAGGGTGCCGTGGTCGACCTCCACCTCTTCGTCCAGCTGTTCGAAAATGCTTTCGGCACCGGCCACGCCTTTCTGGATAGTCGAGCTGACTTCCGACAGTTGGCGGATCGGTTTGGGCAACAAACCGGCCAGGGTGATGTAAGCCACCATGTCACCGGCCGACGCATCGCCTCGCAGGTACAGCACCAGGAACATCAGCACCGCCATCGCGGAGTAGATCACCAGTTGCAGCGCCGGCGTGTAGATCGCCCCGGTGCGGGTCATGCGCAATTGCTTGTTGGTGTTGCTCTGGCTGGCCTTGAAGAATCTTTTTTCCTCGTAGACCTCGCCACCGAAGCTGCGCACCACGCGGTAGCCCTGGATGGTTTCCGAGGCGACGTGGGTGACGTCACCCATGGCCACCTGGATCTTCTTGCTCTGCTTGCGGAATTTCTTGCTGGCCGTGCTGACCATGACCGCAATCAACGGCAGGATGGCGATCATCACCAGCGTCAGGCGCCAGTTCATGAACAGCAGCGAGGCGAACAGGAATATCACTGTCATGCCTTCGCGGATCACCACCTTGATGGCATCGGTTGCCGCCCCCGTGACCATGGTCACGTTGAAGGTGATGCGGGAAATCAGGTGGCCGGAGTTATGGTTGTCGAAGTAACGGTTTGGCAGCGTCAGCAGGTTGTTGAACAACTGCACGCGCAAATCGTGGACCAGCCCCAGGGAGACCTTGGCCAACAGGTAGTTGCCCAGGAATGAGCCCAGGCCTTGCCAGGCCGCGATCAGAATGATCAGCAGCGGCACCGCCTGCAGCAGCTGCAGGTCGCGCAGGAAAGGCACGGTCGGAAACAGCACGGCTTCGGGGTTGGACAGGCCGTCGACGAAGTATTTGAGGATGTAACCCAGCATCGGTTGGGTCG
Organism: Pseudomonas sp. R4-39-08; assembly: GCF_003852275.1. Taxonomy (NCBI): domain Bacteria; kingdom Pseudomonadati; phylum Pseudomonadota; class Gammaproteobacteria; order Pseudomonadales; family Pseudomonadaceae; genus Pseudomonas; species Pseudomonas sp. R4-39-08. The sequence goes on along the minus strand of NZ_CP027733.1, from coordinate 577,418 downwards.
ACGCGAAAATCAGAAATCCAAGGATACTCAACGCGAACAAGCCCATATAAGGCTTAACGTAACTGAGCAGGCGGAAGTATATTTTCAAGCTCGAAGGGCTTGCGCTCGGACTGGAGTCGGTCATATCACGCGGCGTTTTGAAAAAGGAGGCTGACTTTAGCACAGCTTCTCTGTTGTACTTGCACCCGGCGTAACCCGCAGCCCGGTTGGATCAGACGGGCGACATTACATAGCCACTACCTTAAGATGGTCGGCTTTCTCTTTCTGGAATGGCTTTATCGTATGCACTCAAAGCGCCTTATCTATGGCTCAAATCGCGTTTTCGACTTCCTGGTCCTGTGGATTTTGCCTGTTGGCTTGCTGTTGCTCTTGAGTGCGCTGTTCTTTGTCGGCAACCGTAACGTACTGCACCGGGTTTTCTACATCCTGTTCAGCGTGCCCACCTTGTTGCTGTTGTGCATGCGTCCCCGGGAACTCAAGGACCTGTTGCGCGAACCTATCGCTCTGGCGTTCCTGGCGTTCTGCGCCTGGGCCTTGACCAGCCTGCTCTGGAGCCCCGAGCACAGCACCGACACCGATTTTTTCAAACGTCCGCTGAACACCTTCATGCTGTTTGGCGGCTGCGCGCTGCTGCTGCATTACCGCAACGAGTTGCTCAAGCCGATTTTCTTCGGCGCCGCAGTGATTGCGCTGGTGGTGTGCCTGGCCAACCTGATGGCGTTCGCCAAGGGCTACCAACCTGGCACGCGCATGATCGGCGGCCTTGGCGCCCTCGACAATCCGCTGCTCAGCTCTCACCTGTTCGGCTTTTTCACGGTGTATTGGCTGTACGTGTGCATGACGACCCAGCGCCTGAAAGTGTTGTGGTTCAGCGTGCCGGCCCTGGCGATCATGACTATGGCGGTGCTGGCAACCGGCTCACGTACCCCATTAGTGGCGTTGATACTGGCGATTGGGTGGATGGCTTTAATCAGCCGCAACCGTCGTTCGGTGCTGCTTATCGCCGGTACGGTGGTGGGAGCGGCCGTGCTGGTAGTGTTCTATCCCGAATGGATTATTTCGCGCGGCAGCTCGTTCCGCCTGGAGCTATGGAGCATGTCGCTGCAGCTTATCGCCGAGCGTCCCTGGATCGGCCATAGCTATAATTCCGAGCTGTACCTGACATTGGCAGACGGCTACCAACTGCGCGAACCCCACAGCTTTGCCCTTGGCGTGCTCTATTACGTCGGCATCATTGGCTTCATCCCGTGGATATTCATGCTCGGCTGGGCCCTGTACAAGAGCCTGCAGCAACGCGCGCAACCGCTGTTTATCCTGGCATCGTCGCTGCTGGCCTACGGCATCGGTGCCGGCCTGACCGAAGGCGGTGGCATCCTGTCGCGACCCAAGGAGCATTGGTTCCTGCTGTGGATCCCGCTGGCAATCATTGCCGGCCTGAGCGTCGCCCAGCGCCACCGCAGTCTGCTGCGCATGCCTGTGCAATCGATCAAGCCTCAGGCATTCGACCAGCTGTGCAGCAATGCCCATGTAATCGAAGCCGATGGCCTCGGGCCAAAGGTCTTGCGCCTGGAAGATGGCAGCTTCCTCAAGCTGTTCCGCCCACGCCGCTGGTACACCTCCGGTAGCTTCAACCCGTATTCCGAGCGCTTTGCCAGCAACAGCGAGCAATTGCGCACCCTGGGCATCCCCGCACCGCACATTCTCGGGCTCTACTCCCTGCCCGATGCCAGCAGCGCCGTGGCCTACACGCCCCTGCCCGGCCTGACCCTGCGCCAGGCCCTGCAAAGCCTGGACAGCAGCCTGCGCGAATCGCTGGTCGAGCGTTTTGGTCGGTTCATGGCGCAATTGCATGAGCGCGGCGTGTACTTCCGTTCGCTGCACCTGGGCAACGTGTTGCTGATGGACGACGGTGAGTTCGGCCTGATTGACGTCGCCGACCTGCGCATCTTCCCGTCGCCCCTGCGCTACGCATTGCGCCAGCGTAATTTGCGCCACATGCAACGCTATCCGCAGGACCGCAACTGGCTGTTCGAAACGCACTTCGAGCAACTGGTGAAGGGCTACGCAACCGTTGCGAGCCCAACGGCCACTGCGAAAATTCGCGAGCAGGTACAGAGCCTGGCCCGTCCAGTCGATAAGCATCTGTAGGAGCGAGCTTGCTCGCGAAGATCGTCAACGATAACGCGGGCATTCAGGGTGCCCGCAGTGTCCTTGAGTTTTTCGCGAGCAAGCTCGCTCCTACATGGGTCGCGCCGTTTCAGCTTTTGAGCGGTGCCAGGTAGAGCCGCACCAACCCGCGCAAGGTTTTGCGGCCCCAGAACTTCAGCGGAATCTGCTTGAGAATCTCGCGCGCCAGCGGCCGGTCGCGCTGGGCGGTCTTTAAGAACATCGAGTTCAGGAAGTTGTAGCGCACCGCGTCATAGGCCGGGTGGTCGCTGAACTTGGCGTAGGTCTTGAGGATGTTCTGGATCATGTAGCGGTGGTTCTTGTAGGTGTTGCTGCCGTGCTGCCGATACTGCGCCATCACCACGTCAAGGGCGTCGATGGTGTAGCCCGCCGCCGTGATCTTCAATTGGATCAGCAGGTCCTCGAGGGGAATCTGCGGGTCGAAACCGCCGACCTCCTCGAGCACGTCCCGACGAATCAGCATGGTGGGCGCCGGTGGGAACGGCTTGCGGTCCATGAACATGTCGTCAAAATCGAGACTGCGAAACGGCACATCGCGACGTTGCTTCTTCTCCGGGTGCAGGTTGCCATCGCCATCGATCAGCTCGATGTTGCCGGCGCACATGCCCACCTTCGGCTTGCCCTCCATATACGCCACCTGAGTGGCGATACGGTCCGGCAGCATGATGTCATCCGAGCCGAACGGTGCGATCAGGCTGCCCTTGGCGCGAGCGATCGCGCCGTTGAGGGTGGCGCTGAGCCCCTGGTTCTGTTGCACCTGGAAATCAAAGCCATGCTCGGCCTGCAGGCGCCGGATGCGCTCGACACTGTCATCCTTGGAACCATCGTCGACCACCAGCAACTCGATATGGGGGTAGGTCTGCCCCAACACGCTGAGGATGCTCTGCTCGATGTACCGGGCATGGTTATAGGAAGCAATGATCACCGAGACCAGGGGTTGCTGCTGATTCATGCTCTACCTACTTCACGCAAACCGGTTTCAATCAGGGTCAGGTACTTGTGCTTGAACTCGTCGAGGGTGTGGTTGGCTTCCAGATAGCGGAACACCTCTTCACCCTTGGCGCGCAGCTGCTCATCGCTCAGCGCCAGATAGGTATCCAGCGCCTCGGCCAATTGCTCGACATTGCCAGGGTCATGGGACAAGCCGCCCGCGCCCTGCACCAGGGGCAGCATCGCAGGGCCGTTGGACGCAATCACCGGCAAGTGGCCGCTCATGCCTTCCAGCAGCGCAAGGCCCAGGCCTTCGAACAGCGATGGCATGGTCCAGATGTCGAAGCCGCGCACGTACTTCATGCCGTCTTCGCGAAAGCCCAGCAAATGCGCACGGCCCGTCAAGCCCAGGCGCTCGATGTCGGCGCGCAGATCGGCTTCGGCACGCCCGGAACCAATGATGCCCACCTGCGCCTCAGGGTATTTGTCCTTGAGGGTGGCAAAGGCTTGCAGCAAATGGGTGTGGCCCTTGATCGGCACCAGGCGGCCGAGGGCGCCGATCATGCGCGCGTCCATCGGCAGGCCCAGGGCTTGGCGGGCGTCCTCGCGGGACAGTTGCAAAGCTTCTGCCTGGGGAATATCGATCGCGTTGGTCACATAGGTGGTGTTCTCGCGGGTGAACCCGCAGTTGAGGTCCACCAGGTAGTCCTTCACCGCCTCCGACACACCGACGAACCGCCAGGCCGGGCTGACCCAACGCCGGGTCTGGCGCCGGCGATAGCCACGGGCATACTCGCCGAAACCGTGGGAGATGCCGATGCACAACGGGATCTTCAGCCAACGGTTGAGCGACAGCATCATGTTCACCGATTTGAAGCGGTTACAGATGACCACGTCGAATTTCTGCTCGCGGCAATACTTGTAGATCTGCCACATGGCGCCAAAGCGGATGCCCTTGAGGGACTTCTCCGGCAACTCGAAATAGTGGGAGTGCTCGGCCACGCTCAAGGGCTGGCCTGGCTGCGGACGCCCACTGAGAAAACCGGAGGTCACCTCGAAACGCTCAACCGGCAGGGATTTGACGATCTGCTCACCCAGGTCGGCGAAATCATGGGTCTTGACGTTGTAGTCCGGCTGTAACTGCAAAACCTTGAAACGCGGCTTCATAACTCTCCATGCAGCGATCTGGCTACGGGCGCACGGCCCGGTAAAAAACAGCGACAGGCCCATGCCGGCCTGCCTTCGATAGGGTCTCAGTCCTGCTTAAGGACCCACAACAGCTCGTGACGACGCACGGCCTTGCGAAAGAATTCGTTCTCGCCATAAGGCGATGGACTACGGCCCGCCAGCACCTGCTGCAACCACTTGCGCACGCGACGCTTGAACGGCGCTCGCGGCTGCAGGTCATGCATCATGCCCAGGGCCATGGCCTTGTCCTGCTGCTGGCGCAAGGTCAGGGTGAAACTGCACGGGACCAGCGCTACGGCGGCATCGAAATGCGGCGGCAGCGCCACCCCGGCCCCGGAATCGCCCATTGGCCAGCGGTCGTTATCATGCAGGTGATTGGCGTAGCCGAGCAATGTGTCGGGCTGCCACGCCAGGCCCTGCAACGCTTCAAGCACCGCCGCATGGGCGCAGATATGATCGGCGTGCGGGTCGAGCAACGGCGTGGGCAACACGATCACCTGGGGCTGCGCCTTGAGCAGCAGTGCGCGCAGGTCGCCGATCAGGTTGTGCCAGGTCGGCGCGCCGTCCACATCCCCGGGCAAAGCAAAGCTATTGAATTGACGGAACAGTCGCGTATCGGCCAAGTCGGCTTCGCGCGAGGCCTGAGGCTGATCCGGCGCGGCCTGCATGGCCTGCAATTGCATGCAGAAATAACCCAGTTGCACGCACTGCGCCTCGGGCACACCGGCCCAACGCGGCACGGCAACGCTGTCCCAGGCGCGCAGGCGACCCTTGAGCCGCGCCGCCTCAGCTTTGGGCAACCCCATGTGCTGGTAATGCTCGGCTTCGATTTCGCCGGCGGTCAGGGTCACGATCCAGCTTTGTGTCGCCTGGCTGTAAAGGCTGAACGCGGCCAGCTCGGCATCGTCGGCGTGGGGGGCGATCACCATTACGCGTTGCTGGCGATAGTCGGGTTGGCGAAAACGCCATAGCGTCGGCTGGCCCTCGACCCGGCAAAAACGTCCGCGCAAGACGATATTGCCCGCCGCAAGTGCTTCAGTGGCGCCGGTCAGGTTGAGATAACGCCGCCCGGCGACACCCCGTTCGAAGACTTGCCGGTCCGGTGTGTCCAGGCCCAGCACGTCCAACGCCGGGTCGAGGAAGCGCCCTAGCCATGAGCTTTTCAACTCAACCCCAACGATCAGGGTTTCATCGGCCGCCAACGGCGCTTCCAGCAATAGCCGTCCTGCCTCTAGACGCAAACCGGGCTGTTCGCTGCCGGCCGGGAAGGCGTACGCATAAGGGTCTTTTGGCGAGTAGAACAGGTGGTCGGCAAACCAGGCTTCATGGGCCGCCCACAGCAGCACCGCGAGGATCGGCGGCAGCCACCAGGCCACCAGCACACCGGTCGCGATCAGCACCAGCAAGCCTATCAACAGCGCAATGCGCTTGTTGCGCCGATGGCGCTTGAGCAGTTGCTGTTTGCGGCTCATACGCTGAACACCGGCACCGGGTTGCACCAGCGCTCCTTGTATTCGCGGTCGGCGCGCCCGAAGGAAAAACGCAGCGACTTGTCGGCCGCACGCGCCTGCTCCCAGGCACTTTGGGTATTAAGGAAACTCAACACGCTGCCGGGGCTGAACGCGCGAGTTTCAGGGTCGACACCGCCGTTGACGTATTCGGCGCTGAACCATTCGCGGGACTGCACCTGATACACCAACTGCACAGCGATTGCGGCGTCGTTGAGAAACAGCACCGAACCGAACAGAAACTCCTTGAGCAGCTCCAGCACCTCGGCCAAGCGCGCCGCGCCGGCCGCCGGGAACCCCCAGCGGCGCTGGAACAGGTCGCAATAGATCGCCGCCAGTTCCACGCTGGAAAACTCGTTGACCGCCCGCACCACGCCACCCGCTTCTTCCAGCAAACGCAACTCACGCCGCTGGTTGTAGCGAAACTTTTTCGAGAGTTCTTCAGGGGTGCGCGCCATGGCCAATTGCTCGGCCTGGGGCTTGAGGGTGCTGATGCGCCCTTCGTTCAGCGCTGACAAGTAACGCCCACGGTGGCGCAACGGTACCTGCGCATCGGCGGCAATCGGCAGGATGAGCTCGGCATTGCCCAGGTCAAACAGGCCCTTCCTGCCGGTGCGCTTGAGTACGTCCTTGGACAGGGCCAGGTCGCGCCCCCAGGTGGCAATCGCCCCCTTGAGTTCGCCGTCCTGCTCCCAACCCAGGTAGCGCACCGGAAGCTGCGCCAGGCCGGCCAAGCGTTCGATGACCTGCGGATGGGTCGCCACACTGCCGCCGTAACGCTGCCAGGCCTGGGCGTAAACCTCGGCCTCGACAGGCGTCCAGCCACGTTCACGCCAGCCCCGCAAGCGGTTCAGCATTTAAACCACGGCGTCATAGGGGTCCACGCCATCCTTGACCACCAGGATGTCTTCCATGATCAGGTACTGCAGGTCGGAGCCGAAGAACATGTTCAGTGCGTCGGTTGGCGAGCAGATCATCGCTTCGCCACGACGGTTGAGCGAAGTGTTCAGGGACACGCCATTGCCGGTCAGGACTTCCAGCTCTTTCATCATGTCGTAGTAGCGCGGGTTGTATTCGCGCTTGAGCACCTGGGCACGGGAGGTGCCGTCTTCATGCACCACCTCCGGCACGCGGGTTTTCCATTCTTCCGAGACTTCAAAGGTGAAGGTCATGAACGGCGCCGGGTGATCGACCTTGATCATCTGCGGGGCCACGGTGTCGAGCATCGACGGGCAGAAAGGCCTCCAGCGCTCGCGGAACTTGATCTGGTGGTTGATACGGTCGGCCACGCCGGTGGCGCTGGGGCAACCGATGATCGAACGACCGCCCAAGGCACGCGGGCCGAACTCCATGCGGCCCTGGAACCAGGCCACCGGGTTGCCATCGACCATGATTTTGGCGATACGCTTGGGCATGTTTTCGATCTTGCGCCAGTTCGGCTTGCTCGCGTGCTTGGCGCACGCCGCGATGACGTCTTCGTTGCTATAGGACGGGCCGAGATAGACATGCTCCATCTTCTCCACCGGCACACCACGGGCGTGGGAGACATAGGCGGCCGCACCCACGGCAGTGCCGGCATCGCCGGACGCCGGCTGCACAAACAGCTCTTTGACGTCATCGCGGGCAATGATTTTCTGGTTCAGCTTCACGTTCAGCGCACAGCCGCCGGCAAAGGCCAGCTTGCCGGTGTCCTTGAGGATGTCGCCCAGGTAATGGTCGATCATCTGCAAGGCCAGTTTCTCGAACAGTGCCTGCATGCTGGCCGCGTAGTGGATGTACGGCTCGTCGGCAATATCGCCTTCGCGCTTGGGCCCCAGCCACTCGATCAGTTTTGGCGAGAAGTAGAACCCCTTGCCCTTCTCTTTATAGCGACGCAGGCCGATGACGTTGGCGTAATCGGTGTTGATCACCAACTCGCCATTTTCAAAGGAGGCCAGGCGCGAGAAATCGTATTTGCTGGCATCGCCATAAGGCGCCATGCCCATGACCTTGAACTCACCGTCGAGCATCTCGAAACCGAGGAACTCGGTGATCGCGCCATAGAGGCCGCCCAGGGAGTCCGGATCGTAGAATTCCTTGATCTTGTGGATCTTGCCGTTTTCGCCGTAACCAAAGAACGTGGTGGCGTATTCACCTTTGCCGTCGATGCCCAGGATCGCGGTTTTTTCCTGGAAGCCGGAGCAGTGGTAGGCACTGGAGGCGTGGGCCAGGTGGTGTTCAACCGGTTCGATCTTGATTTTCTTCGGATCAAAGCCCAGTTGCTCCAGGCACCAGACGATCTTGTTGCGATAGCGCTTGTAGCGGCGGTTGCCCATCAGGATCGCGTCGAGCGCGCGGTCCGGGGCGTACCAGTAACGCTTGGCATAGTGCCAGCGCGCTTCGCCGAACAAGCTGATCGGAGCGAACGGAATAGCCACCACGTCAACGTCGGAAGGCTTGATGCCCGCTTGCTCCAGGCAGAACTTCGCCGACTCGTAGGGCATGCGGTTCTTTGCATGTTTGTCGCGTACGAAGCGCTCTTCTTCGGCGGCCGCGATCAGCTTGCCATCGATATACAGGGCCGCGGAAGGATCATGGCTAAGGGCGCCGGACAGGCCAAGAATCGTCAATGCCACTGGGGTCTAGCCTCTTTTAGTCTGCATGCAGGCGGGTCGCGCCTGAAAAAAGTGTGCCTCCCGCACGGGCGGGAAACAGCTAAAGGGCGGGATTATAGCTTAAAAGCACTAGGAAGCTGTTAGCGCCAAGGGCTAGCGAAGCTCAAGGTTACCGTCGGCGTTTTGCCGGTAGAGGGTATAGGGCAGGACGAGCGTATCCAGCACTCCGGAGACGGGCACATCGAGAATGGCCCACGGAATACCGTTCAGCGAGAGTCCGCCTGCGGAATTGGGCGGCCCGTGCAGGACACACAGGTCATACGCCACGCCGCTGTAGATGCGTGAAACAGACTGGCAATAGGTTTTCTTGCCCCTGAGATCGCGAACAGTGACGTCATCACCTCGCAGCACAGTGGTCGCGGTACCGCAGCCGCCCATCAGCAACGATATTCCCAGCAGCACCGATAACCGCACGATAAGGCTCCACATATTTGCTTCTTCTTTCTTATTGAGAGGACCGAAAATCTAGCACCCTAGAGCCCGCCGACTCAGGTTTCCATAGCCGCTGCATGGTGTAGGAAACCTCTCATTCGGCCCAACGGCAAGGAACTCGGCAATTCCCAGGCTGAATCGTTAAACTTGCGATATTTGCACCCGCGCACCTGAGTCGGGTGGCGCCACGGACCCGACCTGTTCATGAACTCATCTACCCCCGCTTGCCTGGCCCTGCTCCTGGGCCTGGTCAATACCGCCCAGGCCGACGATGCGCCGCTGATCCTCGACCCCAGCGTGGTCACCGGTGCGCGCAGCGCCAGCCCCACCTTTGACCTGCCCTACTCGGTCGACGGCATCAGCCGCGAACAGATCAGCGACGGCCAACTCGGCATCAACGCCTCCGAAGCCTTGTCCCGTGTGCCCGGCCTGGTGGTGCAGAACCGCCAGAACTACGCGCAGGACCTGCAAATCTCCTCCCGTGGCTTTGGCGCCCGTTCAGCCTTCGGCGTGCGCGGCATCAAGCTGCTGGCCGACGGGATTCCCGCCAGCACCCCGGACGGCCAGGGCCAGGCGGCAACCTTCAACCTCGACACCGCCGAACGCGTTGAAGTACTGCGCGGCCCCGCCGCGACGCTGTATGGCAGCAACGCCGGCGGGGTGATCCAGATGTTCTCCCGCGACGGCGAGGGCCCACCGCGCATCGGTGCCGAAACCCTGGTCGGCAGCGACGGGCTGAACAAAAACCATCTCACCGCCGAAGGTGCGGCCAACGGCGCCGGCTTCGTGCTCGACGCCTCGCGCATGGACACCGACGGCTATCGCGACCACAGCAGTGCGCGCCGCGACCAGACGTTCGCCAAGCTCAATTTCCAACCGGATGACGACAGCAAGCTGGCGTTGATCTACAGCAGCCTGGAACAGAATGGCACCCAAGATCCGCTGGGGCAGACCTTGGCGGCATACAAGGCTGATCCACGTTCGGTGAGTGCCAATGCGCTGACCTACAACACACGTAAAAGTATCGATCATCAGCAATTGGGCATGAATTACGAACGGTACTTTGGCGAGGCGACCTTGCAGGTCAACGCCTACACCGGGCGGCGCAGCGTGATTCAATACCTGTCGATCCCCAAGGGCACGCCCGCGAACGAGCGTGGCGGTGGCGTCGTGCAATTCGACCGCAAGTTCTACGGTGGCAGCGTGCGCTGGATGCAGCCCATCGAACGCGCGCCGGGCGAGTTGATGATCATCACCGGCCTGGACTTCGACCAGAGCGAAGACAGCCGCCACGGCTATCAGAACTACAGCGGCAACACCCTGGGCGTGAAAGGCCAGCTACGCCGCGACGAAATCGACACCGCTCGCAGCCTCGATCCCTATATCCAGGCCAACTGGGCCCTCGACCGCTGGACCCTGCAAGCCGGCATCCGCCATAGCACCATGCAGATGGACGTCGACGATCAGTTCCTGAGCAATGGCGACGCCAGCGGCAACAAGACCTACCAGAAGAACACCCCATCGATGAGCGTGATGTACGCGTTCACGCCCGACCTGCACGGTTACATCAGCGCAGGCAAAGGCTTCGAAACCCCCACCCAGGCCGAGCTGGCCTATGCACCAGGCAATGTCGAAGGCTTCAACTTTGGCTTGAAGCCGTCTGAAAGCACGCAATACGAAATAGGCCTGAAGGCTCAACTGGCCAACACCCGCGTCAACGCCGCCGTGTTCCAGATCACCACTGAAGACGAACTGGTCGTGCAGCAATCCATCGGTGGCCGCACCAGCTACCAGAACGCTGGCCGAACCTTGCGTCGCGGCTTCGAACTGAGCGTGGAGAGCCAGCTCAGCGAACACTGGAGCACCAGCCTCGCCTATACACGCCTGCAAGCGACCTACGACAGCGACTTTGTCAGCGGCGCGAATACTATCGACAAAGGCAACTACCTGCCCGGCGTACCGCAAAGCACGCTGTTCACCGAACTGAACTGGAAACCGCGCGACTGGGTCAGTACCGCCCTCGAAGGCATGTACCGCAGCAAAGTCTACGTCGAAGACACCAACCGCCAACACGCCGCACCGGGCTACAACGTATTCAACTGGCGCGCGCGGTTCGAGCAAAAGGCAGAGCACTGGACCTTTCACCAGACCTTGCGCCTGGATAATTTGCTGGATCGTCAGTACGTGGGATCGGTGATCGTGGGGGACGGCAATGGTCGCTACTACGAAGCGGCGCCGGGGCGGTCATGGTATGCGGGGGCGGGGGCGGAGTATCAGTTCTGAACGCAGCGCCTGGGCGGGCCTATCGGGGGCAAGCCCCCTCCCACACTGACTGTGCTCACCTCTTCAAATGTGTAAATACAGTAAAATGTGGGAGGGGGCTTGCCCCCGATAGGGCCGAAGGCCCGCTTCAACCGGCGGCGCTGACCTCTTTAGGCAAACGCTGATCAATCACCTGATACAACGCACTGCCCTGCGGCCAATTACGCATGAACCGCGCACGATCCTTGGCATACGCCCCAGCGAAGCTGGCAGCGGAGTGGTGCTGGCACATGGCGTCGAGATCGATCATCGCCCAGCGGCCTTCGCTCCAGAACAGGTTGTGGCCTTTGAAGTCTCCATGGCTGATGCGTTCGCGGATCAACTCGGCGAACAACCGGTCCAGCGCCAACAGCTCATCTTCAGGCGCATCGCCGTTTTCAACATAGGGCGCAAAACGCTCGATAATGTCGGGTCCAGGCAGGTATTCAGTGACCAGATACGCACGGCTGCGCAACCAGAAAAAGCGCTTCTCCAACACCGCCAGCGGCTTGGGCGTGGCGATGCCAAGGAATGCCAGGCGATTGCCTTCGCGCCAGGAATGCCAGGCACGGCTGGGGCGCCAGAAGCGTTTGAGCCAGTGGGCGAAACCCTTGATGTTGTAGCGTTTGATCACCAGGGGCCGGCCGGCCACTTCGACCTTGGCCACGCTCGCCGCGCCACCGGTCTTGTACAGATGGCCCTGGTCGAGCAGCGCATCGGCCTGCTCCAGCACGGGCAGCATGGCCGCCTCTTCTTCACGCCGAATCGCGCGCAGGCCGAAGGCGCCACGCACCACGCTGAACAGCGTGCAGTCGCGACCGACCTTGTTCAGGTAGTCCCTCAAGCGCCAGGCGCTGACTTTGCGCACCTGCTTTTCGAGCGCTTCCAGGGGCAAGGCATGTTCGCCGTTTGCCAGCAGGTAGTACACCAGCAATTCTTCGGTAAACGGCTCGAGGTTTTTCGGCAACTGGGCAAAGAACACCCCGAGATTTTCCAGCACCCGATTGCGCGACAGCGGCTTGCCCGCCTCTTCGACACGAATGCCGGCACCATCGATCAAATACAGTTTACCGTCGTGGCGCAGCAGGTTGTCCAGGTGCAGGTCTTCCTGCCACAGCCCTTGGGCATGCATCTGCGCAATCGCGCCCAGCGCTTCGGCGAGCACGGCGGTTTGTTCGTCGGCCAAGGGCGGCAAGCCTTCGACAGCGAGCCAGGCGTCGGCCAGGCTGTGGGCGCCTTCGAGAAACTCGAACAGCAGCCAGCCCCCCTCGCCTTCCTGCAAGCCGTCGGCGAGCAACAGCGGCGTGGTCAAGCCTTGCTCGGCCAACAGTCGCACACCGCTGAGCTCACGTTGAAAATGTCGCGCCGCCTTGCTGCCCACCAATAACTTGGCCAGCACCGGGCGACCGCGCCACACGGCGGCGCCGACGTAGCGCTGCCCCGGCAATACCCGCAACAGGCTGAGCAGTTGCAGTTGCCCCGGACCTGCCGCATCCGCCAGATCGAGGGTCAGCGGCAGGCGGGGTGTACGGCCGACACTTTTCAGCTCGGACAAACGCATCAGCGGTTCTCCTTGTGGCTGCGGCGCGCCGTCAGGCGCTGGTGCCAGGTAGACACCAATGCGCTGTCTTCGGGCTGCTCAAGGTAAGCCGCCAACAGCTGTCGCACCTGGGCGTCTGTCCACTGCGGTGCACGGCGCAGCAGCGGTTCCAGGTCCTTGACCCGGTCACGCCAGCCGAACAGCAGCGGGCGGGTTTTTTCCAGGTCGATCAGTTGCGCGGCATAGCTGTCGCCACGCGCCTGCAGGAAAATATGCTTGGGGTAAAAGCAGCCGTGCACCTGGCCCACGCTGTGCAAATGCCGCGCAAGCTTGCCGCAGGCCAGCAGGATCGCGTGCTGCTGGGCGTCGCTCAGTTGCGTCCATTGTTCCAGCAACGAGTCCAGGTCGTTCCAGCCGTCCAGCGCGCGGGTGAGCAGCATCGCACGGCGCTCGCCTGCAACCTTGCGCTCGCCAAAAAAGGCTGCCTGCAAGGCCGGGATACCCAGCTTTCGGTACAGGCTGATATTGCGAAACTCGCGGGCGAAACTCGGTTCGCCAAACGGCCGGTGCAAGGTGCGCGTCAGGTAGTTGCTCTGGCGCTTGAGGTAGTAACCCTGACCTTCAAGCTCCAGGCGATACACGCTGCTCCAGCCGTCGCCGCTGGTGTTCGGCTCGTCCACCGCGTCCAGTTGCCGGGCCCACAGCGCGTCGAAGCTAGCCAGGCCGTTGCGCTCAAGCAGAGCGCGGTCTTCGGCCGCCAGGAAGTCACTCATTCACGTCCCTCGAAAAACTTCACCACATGGCGAATTCGTTGTTTGTCCGACGTCTTCAGGTGCGTGCGTTGGCGGTATTGCATGTAGAAACGCAGGCGCTGGGTGGCCGACAGATGATACTTGGCGACCTTGTCCAGGCAGGCCAGGTCTTTGGTAATGCGGTACTTGAGCCAGAAGCCGCGCCAGAAATCGCCGTTGGGGCAGTCGATCAGGTACAGGGTGCGCTGGTCGTCGACCAGCAGGTTGCGCCACTTCAAGTCGTTATGAGTAAAGCGGTGATCGTGCATGGTGCGCGTGTATTCGGCGAGCTGGCGGCTGATCGCATCGACCCACGTGGGGTCTTTGAGGCGCGGATCGTTGCGCTCTGCCAACGCCGACAGGTCTTCAGTCTTGGGCAGCTCACGGGTGATCATCGCGCCACGGTCGTAGGCCAATCCGCTGCGTTGCAGGCCCCAGGCAATGACCTCGGCGGTGGGAATGCCCCACTTGGCAAAGCGCTTGAGGTTCTGCCACTCGGACTTCACCCGCGGCTTGCCCAAATAGCGGCGCAGGCCTTTGCCAGCCCCGACATAGCGCTTGACGTAATAATTGACCCCGCCGCGCTCCACCCGAATCACTTCCGACAGTGGATCGCGGGTCAGGCGCTCGCCTTGCAGGGCAAACACCGCTTCCAGGCTTCCGAAGTCGTCCGCGAGGGCGGCGTAGGCAGGCTCCAGATTCCAACCCGCCATCAGAGCGCATCCCCGTAGCGCTGCTTGCGCGCATAGAGCTTGGCGGCCATGCGCTCCAGTTCGCGTAACAACGCGGTTTGCTCGGCGAAGATCTGGCGCAACGGCTGCTGAAAGTAATGCTTGAGAAAGCGCAGCTTGTCGCGCTGGGTCAGGCCGATTTCCAGGGCAGAGTAATACAGCCCGGCCAGGTCTTTGTTGCGCCAGCGCACGGGGATCGTCGCACGCACCTGGGCGCGGTGCAGGTCGATCACCGACAGCTTGAGGGTGTCGACCGCAATCGGCCGGTCGGTGTGCAGCAAGAAATGGCAGAGATAGCAATCGCGATGATTGACGCCGCCCCGGTGCATCGCCCCGACGGTGTTCGCCAACTCGACGGTCAAAGCGTGCTTGATCGCCGGCACGGGCGGCTGCTTGACCCAATCGAGGGTCAGGTCTTCCAGGCTGATGATCGGCGTCAACTCTTGCGTGATGATGAACGAATGCTGGTCGGCCGGGTTGCTGCCTTTTTCGCCAAAGGCCACCGCCGTCATGGTCGGCACGCCCAGTTCCTGCAAGCGCTGGATCGCCAGCCACTCCTGGCCTGCGCCCAGCACCGGCAATTTGGCGGTGACCAGGTTCTTGAGGATTTCGCCCCAGCCGATGCCACGGTGGATCTTCACGAAATAGGGTTGGCCCTGCACCACCGTACGCAACGTACGGCGAGCGGCCAGCTCGCGGAACACCTGGCCTTGCAGTTTCTCGACCTCGGCGAACGCATCGCGTCCGGCCCAGAGGGTGTTGAAGGGTTCGGCAAGAATCAACTTCATCGGTTTGGCTCCGCCAGAATCAGGTCCGCAGCGTACTGCGGCATGCTAAACAGGTCGGCCGTCTCGGCGAAGGCCAGACCATTGCGACTCCAGGTCGCGCGCGCGTGTGGATCTTCGAGCATATCCACCAGGTACTGGTTGAGCTGGGCCTGTTCGAACGGCTCGTCCAACACCCGGCCGCTCTGGGCCTTGTCGATGTAGAACGCGTAGCCGCAGACTCGGCTCACCAGTACCGGGAGGCCGGCGACCACCGCTTCGACCAGCACCATGCCGGCCGCCTCGTTATAGGCAGGGTGAATCAACAGGTCCGCCCCGAGCAGGAAGCGCGGGATATCGTTGCGGCCCTTGAAGAACTGCACCTGGTCGCCCAGGCCCAGCGTGGCGCTCTGCAATTGGAAGACTTTGGGGTCGTCCTGGCCGATTACAAACAGGCGGGTGCGTTTCTTCAGTTTGGACGGCAATGCGGCGACGGCCTTGAGGCTGCGGTCGACGCCCTTGGTCTTGAAGCCCGAACCGATCTGCACCAGCAGCAAATCATCCTCGGCCAAGCCGAACTCACGGCGAAACTCAGCGCGGATGTCGGCAGCGTTCGGCGGCGCGCGCCGGTCACGGGCGATACCCGGCGGCAGCAGGTGGAACCGCTCGGGCTGGGTGCCGTAATACTGGCTGAACAGTTGCTGTTGATGCTCGGACAGCACCATGATCTGGGTCTTGGCATTTTTATCGAAAACCGCACGCTCGTATTCGGCAAAATGCTTGTAGCGCCCGAACCAGCGGTACATCGGGTTGCGCAGTGTCTGGGCCTTGTCTTCGAACACGCCGTCGGCGGCGAAGTACAGGTCCAGCCCCGGCATCTTGTTGAAGCCCACCACGCGGTCCACCGGGCGCCTGGCCAGGTCGGCCTGGATCCAGGCGTAGAGCTTTTCGTTGCGGCGATGGTTGACCAGCGCCTTGACCGGCGCCACCAGCACTTCGAAGCCGGGCGGGATATCGCCTTCCCAGATCAGCGTATAGACACGAATCTGATGGCCGCGCTGCTGGCACTCCAGGGCGATGCGCATGAAGTCGCGCTGCAGGCCACCGAAGGGAAAGTATTTGTACAGTACGAAAGCCAGTTGCATCAGTGCTGCTCCTCAGCCAGTAACAACGCGCTCAGTCGGCTTGCTACGCGCTCAGGATTCAGGCGCGTGAAGCACAGGGGCGACTCGCGCGTGATGTCGAACCGCCGCAGGTCATCGGCGGTGGGTTGGTAGGTGCAGTGCTTTTGCAGGCACGGCG
The DNA here is from genome assembly GCF_003852275.1 of Pseudomonas sp. R4-39-08. Taxonomy (NCBI): domain Bacteria; kingdom Pseudomonadati; phylum Pseudomonadota; class Gammaproteobacteria; order Pseudomonadales; family Pseudomonadaceae; genus Pseudomonas; species Pseudomonas sp. R4-39-08. The sequence continues at coordinate 561,090 of NZ_CP027733.1, read as the reverse complement.
CACACGGCCAGTCGCTGGCCAAGTGGACCTGGCCTTTGCCGTAGGCGCCGGTGAGGCCCGGGTTGGTCGGCCCGAACAGCGAAATGGTCGGCACATCCAACGCCGCCGCCAAGTGGCCGAGGCCGGTATCTACCGCCACACAGGCGCGGGCACTGGCCAATACACGGGCCACGCCCGCCAGGTTGAGTTTTGGCAGCACTTCGGCGTTGGGCAAGCCCTGGGCCAGGCGCTCGGCGCGGGCTTTTTCGGCGGCGTTGCCCCACGGCAACTTCACGTCCACGCCCAGGCGGGCCATGCGTTCGGCCAGTTCGCGCCAGTAGGCTTCGGGCCAGTGCTTGGTGTCCCAGGTGGTGCCGTGCAGCAGCAGCACGAAGGGTTTCTTCGGCGGCAGGCCAAGCAGTTTTTCGACGCTCAGCCCATAGTCGCCCAGGCCCTTGGGCAGGTCATAGCCCAGCGCCACGGCAAACAATTGGCGCAACCGCTCCACCGCATGTTGCCCACGGGCCACGGCCAGGCGTCGGGAATAAAAACGCGCCGCCAGGGGCTCGCGGGCCGAGGTTTTATCGAAGCCGGCGACCGGCGCCCGCACGTAGCGGGTCAGCCAGGCGCTTTTGAGCAGGCCCTGGGCATCGATCACCAGGTCGTACTTGGTCGACTGCACGGCCTGTTTGAAACGCCGCCATTCGCCGCTCTTGATGGTTTGCCAGAGGTTCTTGCGCCAGCGACGAATCGCCACCGGGATCACCTTGTCCACCGCCGGGTGCCAGGTCGGAATTTCGGCGAAGCCTTCTTCCACCACCCAATCGAAGCGGATGCCGGGGATCGCCCGCGCCGCGTCGGTGAGTGCCGGCAAGGCGTGGATCACGTCGCCCAGGGATGAGGTCTTGATTACCAGTACCCGCAACTCAGTGAACCTCGACCACGTCGCCCTGCAACCGCTGCAAGGCATCGGTTACCGGCTGCGGCAGCAATTGGCGCAGGCAGTTGTAGTGGCCGAAACGGCAGGTGCGATCAAAACAGGGGCTGCAATCCAGGCCCAGGCGCACCACTTCGACCTGGTCGGCCAAGGGCGGAGTGAACCCAGGGGACGTAGAGCCGTACACCGCCACCAACGGGCGATTCAGCGCAGCGGCGACGTGCATCAGGCCGGAGTCGTTGGACACCACCGCGTCGGCGCACGACAGCAAGTCGATGGCCTCGGCCAGGGACGTCTCGCCACTGAGGTTCACCGCCTCTTCGCGCAGGCCTGGAATCAGGCGCTGGCGAATATCTTCACCCACCGAGTGATCGTTTTTCGAGCCAAACAGCCACACCTGCCAGCCTTCGCGGATCTTGGTCTCGGCGACCTTGGCGTAGTGTTCCGACGGCCAGCGCTTGGACTCGCCGAACTCGGCGCCCGGGCACAAGGCCAATACCGGGCGGTCCAGCGCCAGGCCGAACTTGGCCAGCGCCGCATCGCGGGTCAGCGGGTCGATCTGCAAGCTGGGGCGCGGATACGGCGTGGGCAGCTCGGCGCCGGGTTCGTAGGCCAGGGCCATGAAACGCTCGATCATCAACGGGTAGCGCGCTTTGTCCAGGGTGCGTACATCGTTAAGCAGCACATAGCGAAACTCGCCGCGCCAGCCGGTACGCTTGGGAATGCCGGCAAAAAAAGGCACCAGCGCCGACTTCAGCGAGTTGGGCAACAGGATCGCCTGGTCGTACTGGCCGCCCATGGCTTTGCCGATGCGCCGACGGGTCGCCAATTCCAGCGCGCCATGGCCGAGCGGAAAGCTCAAGGCCTTGCGCACCTGGGGCATGCGCTCGAGGATCGGCCGGCTCCACTCAGGGGCGAGCACGTCGATCTGGCAGTCCGGATAGCGCAGCCGCAGGCACTGGAACAGTGTCTGTGCCATCACCATGTCACCGACCCAACTGGGCCCAACGATCAGAATATTCATGTAGTTTCCACAAACGATGCGGGGAGGCTTATGCCTCCCCGCCCTAATAGTGTTTCAGCTCAAACCGAGCGCCTGCCAGATTCGCATCACCTGGCGCCGCTCGTCTGCAAATTGGTCCCCGGCCACCGTGCCCGCCTCGTTCTGCAAGGCTTGGCGGTGCGCGGCGGAGCGGTACGCCTTATACACCTCGCGCAACAAATGGGCATCGGCGGCGGGCATCAGCCCGACCTGCTCCAGGCCTTCCAGAATGCGGATATTGTCGGTGTAGCGCAGCAACGATGGATGTTGCGCAGACCACGCCAAAGCGGCGTATTGCACCATAAATTCAATATCGACGATACCTCCGGCGTCCTGCTTGAGGTCGAACAGCGCCGTGGCTTCGAAGGCATTGGCGCCCATACCGGCCGCTGTGCTCCGCGTCCCCAGGTTGTCACGCATCTTGGCGCGCATCTCGCTGACCTCCTGGCGCAGCTTCGCCAAGTCCCGTTCACGCCCCAATACCTTGGCGCGGACCTGCTCGAAGGCCTGGCCCACATCCTGGCTGCCGACCAACACCCGCGCGCGTATCAGCGCCTGATGCTCCCAGGTCCAGGCTTCATTTTGTTGATAGCGGTCGAACGCCCCCAACGAACTCACCAGCAACCCGGACGCACCTGAAGGCCGCAGGCGCATGTCCACCTCATACAGTTGGCCGGAGTTGGTCTGGGTGGTCAGCAAGTGAATGATGCGCTGGCCCAGGCGCGTGAAGAACTGCGCCCCGTCGATCGGCTTGGCGCCGTCGGTCTCGGCCTGGGGGTCGCCGTCGTGGATAAACACCAGGTCCAGGTCCGAACCATGCCCCAGTTCGATCCCGCCGACTTTCCCATAACCGACAATGATGAACCCAGGATCGCACAGGCTGCCGTCCAGCCGTTGCGGCGAGCCGTGACGGGCAACGGTCTGGCGCCAGGCCAGCGCCAGCACTTGTTCGAGGATGGCTTCAGCCAGCCAGGTGAGGTAGTCGCTGACCTTCATCAATGGCAGGCTGCCGGCGATTTCCGACGCGGCCACGCGCAGGCGGTGCGCCAGCTTGAAATGGCGCAGGGCTTCCATCTGCTGCTCGAGGTCGTCTTCAGGGATACGCGTAAGGCGCTCGCGCAATTCGGCGGCCAGCTCCGGCGCCAACGGCGGCTTGAACAGTCGCCCTTCGTTGAGCAGTTCATCGAGCAACAGCGGGAAACGGGTGATCTGCTCGGCGATCCACGGGCTCGCAGCGCACAGCGTCAGCAGACGGCGCAGGGCGTCGGGGTTTTCAGTGAGCAGCACCAGGTAAGCGGAACGCCGGGCGACCGCCTCGACCAGCGGCAATACGCGCTCCAATACCAGGTCCGGGTTGGCGTGCTCGACAGCCTGGGCCAGCAGGCGCGGAATAAACGCGTCCAGCCGCTCGCGGCCGAGGCGCTGCATGGCGCGCAATTGGGGGCTACCGCGCAAGCCAGCCAGGGCCTTGAGGGCCTTGGGCGCATCGGTGAAGCCGCCTTCGCTCAACTGGCGGCAGGCGGCGTCGTCATCCTGGGATTCTTCCCACAGCGGCAACCATTCCCCGCCGACAACAAGTTCGCTTTCTGCGCCCTCTTCTTCATCAGGGTCGGCAATCACCTGGCGGAAGTGCCAATCCACCCGCCCACGCCAATACATCAGGCGTTCGTGGAACGCGGCCCAGTCGGCAAAACCGAGCATGAAGGCAATACGCGCCTGGTCTTCCGGGCTGTCCGGGAGCATCTGGGTCTGGCGGTCGGCGATCGCCTGGATCGCGTGTTCGGTGTAGCGCAAAAACTCGTAGCCATTGCGCAACTCACTGATCACGGCGGCCGGCAAGTAACCCTGGCCCTCCAGGGTGCCCAGCACATTCAATAGCGGACGTTGCTGCAGGCTGAGATCGCGGCCACCGTGGATCAGCTGGAACGCCTGGGCGATAAATTCCACCTCACGAATACCGCCCGAACCCAGCTTGATATTCTCGGCCATGCCCTTGCGCCTTACTTCCTGCTGGATCAGCTGCTTCATGGTGCGCAGCGCTTCGATGGCCGAGAAGTCCAGGTAACGGCGATAGACGAACGGGCGCAGCATGTCGAGCAACTGCGCGCCGGCCAGTTGGTCACCGGCGACGACGCGGGCCTTGATCATGGCGTAACGCTCCCAATCACGGCCCTGGTCCTGGTAGTACTGCTCCAGCGCGTTGAAGCTCAGTACCAGCGCGCCGGCCGAACCGTAGGGACGCAGGCGCATGTCGACGCGGAACACGAAACCGTCGACCGTCATCGGGTCGAGGGCCTTGATCAATTTCTGACCAAGTCGAATGAAAAACTCCTGGTTATCCAGGGAGCGCTTGACCCCCACCGTCTCGCCGCCTTCTGGGTAGGCGAAGATCAGGTCGATATCCGACGACAGGTTAAGCTCCACCGCCCCGAGCTTGCCCATGCCAAGGATGACCATGTGCTGCGCCTCGCCGCTGCGCCGCCCGGTTGGCGTGCCGAACTGCACACAATGGCGCTGGTACAGCCATTGGTAGGCCTGGTCGATGCAGGCGTCGGCCATGTCGGAGAGGTCGCGGCAGGTTTGCACCAAATCCGCCTGGCGGGTCAGGTCGCGCCAGATGATGCGCACCTGCTGGCGCGTACGCTGGCGGCGCAGCACACGGCCGAGTTCGTCTTCTGTTTCGGCCTGTTGCACGGCTCCGGCAATCTGCCCGCACAGCTCACCCGGCGCAAACCCTCGGTCCAGCTCGCCCCAGGCCACCAGCTCGAGCAACATCAAAGGGTCACGCACGCTCTGTTCAATGACAAAATCACTGGCGGCGCACACCCGCGCGAAGTCGGCCCACCGTTGCGGCGTCCAGCCAGAAAGGCCATGATCGTCATCCAGCGCGGCTACCGCGTCACGAAATGACTGCTCGGCCCGGCTGGCGTAAGGCAAGAGAATGGCCGGCAGTTCGGCCAGCGTTGGAAGGCTCATGGTCTATCCTTGATCGGCGTGTAAATGGCGTGTAGTTGTGAACGCAGGAGCCATGCTCGATGAAGGACTGTCGAACAAAAGTTAGAAATAGCTGAAATTAAATTAATCTTGGCAGGCAACATCAAACTTTCACCTTTTCTTGTTCGCAATAGACCAACAATAACGATTATGCTCACCAGCCAGACCGAGTCATACGCTCAGTCTTGTGTAGTTTTACTACTCGTATATACATTCGAAAGGCTGAAATGGCCGACGATTTGTAGTAAAACTACAGGACGCCGAAGCAACCTTCGGCCATCCAAGAATTTATGTCGTCTGCCCACAAGGCCAGTCGCAAACTTCAGGCAACCGATTCTGGTAGCCTTTCCGCCCTGGAGCAAGCCATGCAAGACCTCGATCCCGTCGAAACCCAGGAATGGCTGGACGCCCTGGAATCGGTTCTCGACAAAGAAGGCGAAGACCGTGCTCACTACCTGATGACCCGTATGGGCGAACTCGCGACCCGCAGCGGCTCGCAATTGCCTTACGCCATCACCACGCCATACCGCAACACCATCCCCGTTACCCACGAAGCACGCATGCCTGGCGACCTGTTCATGGAACGCCGCATTCGCTCGCTGGTACGTTGGAACGCCATGGCGATGGTAATGCGCACGAACTTGAAGGATTCGGACCTGGGCGGTCACATCTCCAGCTTCGCCTCCAGCGCAACCCTGTATGACATCGGCTTCAACTACTTCTTCCAGGCCCCGACCGACGAACACGGCGGCGACCTGATCTACTTCCAGGGCCACACCTCGCCAGGCGTCTACGCCCGTGCGTTCATGGAAGGTCGCATCACCGAAGAGCAAATGAACAACTTCCGCCAGGAAGTCGACGGTCAGGGCCTGTCGTCCTACCCGCACCCTTGGCTGATGCCTGATTTCTGGCAGTTCCCGACGGTATCCATGGGCCTGGGCCCGATCCAGGCGATCTACCAGGCACGTTTCATGAAGTACCTGGAAGCCCGTGGCTTCATTCCCGAAGGCAAGCAGAAAGTCTGGTGCTTCCTGGGCGACGGCGAGTGCGACGAGCCGGAATCCCTGGGCGCCATCTCCCTGGCCGGCCGCGAGAAGCTGGACAACCTGATCTTCGTCATCAACTGCAACCTGCAGCGCCTCGACGGCCCGGTTCGCGGCAACGGCAAGATCATCCAGGAACTCGAAGGCGTGTTCCGCGGTGCACATTGGAACGTGACCAAAGTCATCTGGGGCCGTTTCTGGGACCCACTGCTGGCCAAGGACGTCGACGGTATCCTGCAACGTCGCATGGACGAAGTCATCGACGGCGAGTACCAGAACTACAAGGCCAAAGACGGCGCGTTCGTGCGTGAGCACTTCTTCAACACGCCTGAACTCAAGGCGATGGTTGCCGACCTGTCCGACGACGAGATCTGGAAACTCAACCGTGGCGGCCACGACCCGTACAAGGTCTACGCGGCGTACCACGAAGCGGTCAACCACAAAGAGCAACCGACCGTCATCCTGGCCAAGACCATCAAGGGTTATGGCACCGGTGCCGGCGAAGCGAAGAACACAGCGCACAACACCAAGAAAGTCGACGTTGACAGCCTGAAGCTGTTCCGCGACCGCTTCGACATCCCGGTCAAGGACGAAGAGCTGGAGAACCTGCCGTTCTTCAAGCCTGAGCCGAACAGCGCCGAAGCCCGCTACCTCAGCGAGCGTCGCACTGCACTGGGCGGTTTCGTGCCGCAACGCCGCGCCAAGAGCATGAGCATCCCGACGCCGCCACTCGATACCCTCAAGGCTATCCTGGACGGCTCGGGCGACCGCGAAATCTCCACTACCATGGCCTTCGTGCGGATCCTCGCGCAACTGGTCAAGGACAAGGAAATCGGCTCGCGTATCGTGCCGATTATCCCGGACGAGGCCCGTACCTTCGGTATGGAAGGCATGTTCCGTCAGTTGGGCATCTACTCCTCCGTCGGCCAGCTCTACGAGCCAGTCGATAAAGACCAGGTGATGTTCTACAAGGAAGACAAGAAGGGCCAGATCCTCGAAGAAGGCATCAACGAAGCGGGCGCCATGAGCTCCTTCATCGCTGCCGGTACTTCGTACTCCAGCCACAACCAGCCGATGCTGCCGTTCTACATCTTCTACTCGATGTTCGGCTTCCAGCGCATTGGCGACCTGGCTTGGGCCGCAGGCGACAGCCGTACCCGTGGCTTCCTGATCGGCGGTACCGCCGGCCGTACCACGCTCAACGGCGAAGGCTTGCAACACGAAGACGGTCACAGCCACATCCTGGCTGCCACCATCCCGAACTGCCGCACCTTTGATCCAACCTACGGCTATGAGCTGGCGGTGATCATCCAGGACGGCATGAAGAAGATGACCGAAGAGCAGCAGGACGTTTTCTACTACATCACCGTGATGAACGAGTCCTACCAGCAGCCAGCCATGCCGGCTGGCGTGGAAGAAGGCATCATCAAGGGCATGTACCTGCTCGAAGAAGACACCAAGGAAGCGGCGCACCACGTACAGCTGATGGGCTCCGGCACCATCCTGCGCGAAGTGCGTGAAGCGGCGAAGATCCTGCGTGACGAGTTCAACGTCGGCGCCGACGTGTGGAGCGTTACCAGCTTCAACGAACTGCGTCGCGACGGCCTGGCCGTGGAACGCAGCAACCGCCTGCACCCGGGCCAGAAGCCTGCACTGAGCTACGTCGAAGAGTGCCTGGCCGGCCGTAAGGGTCCAGTCATCGCCTCTACCGACTACATGAAACTGTTTGCTGAACAAATTCGCCAGTGGGTCCCGTCCAAGGAATTCAAAGTCCTGGGCACCGACGGTTTCGGCCGCAGTGACAGCCGCAAGAAGCTGCGTCACTTCTTCGAAGTCGACCGTCACTTCGTGGTGTTGGCAGCCCTGGAAGCCTTGGCTGACCGTGGTGAGATCGAACCCAAGGTGGTGGCTGACGCCATCGTCAAGTTCGGGATCAACCCGGAAAAACGCAACCCACTGGACTGCTGAGGAGATTTTTTGTGAGCGAACTCATTCGCGTACCTGACATCGGCAGCGGTGAAGGTGAAGTAATCGAGCTGTTTGTGAAGGTTGGCGACACCGTCGAAGCCGACCAGAGCATCCTGACCCTGGAGTCGGACAAGGCGAGCATGGAAATCCCTGCTCCCAAGGCCGGCGTGGTCAAAAGCCTGAAAGTGAAGCTGGGCGACCGCCTGAAAGAAGGCGACGAACTGCTGGAGCTGGAAATCGAAGGTGCCGCTGATGCGGCCCCTGCGGCGGCTCCTGCTGCCGCTGCACCTGCGCCGGCTGCTGAAAAGCCTGCTGCTGCCGAGGCTGCTCCAGCCCCGGCCGCCGCACCTGCCGCCGCCAGCGTCCAGGACATCCACGTTCCGGACATCGGCTCGTCGGGCAAGGCCAAGATCATTGAGCTGCTGGTCAAGGTCGGCGACACCGTCGAAGCCGACCAGTCGCTGATCACCCTGGAGTCCGATAAGGCCTCCATGGAAATCCCATCGCCGGCCGCTGGCGTGGTGGAAAGCATCGGGGTCAAGCTGGAAGACGAAGTCGGCACTGGCGATTTCATCCTCAAGCTGAAAGTACAAGGCGCAGCGCCTGCTGCTCCAGCACCTGCCGCCGCTCCGGCTGCGGCCAAGGCTGAAGCTGCTCCGGCTGCTCCTGCTCCGGCTGCAAAAGCCGAAGCTGCACCGGCTCCTGCTGCCGCCGCGCCTGCGCCAAGCGGTGCCAAGGTTCATGCCGGCCCTGCCGTGCGTCAGCTGGCCCGTGAGTTTGGTGTCGAGCTGGGCGCCGTCTCGGCCAGCGGCCCTCACGGCCGTGTGCTGAAGGAAGACGTGCAAGCTTACGTCAAAGCCATGATGCAGAAAGCCAAGGAAGCGCCAGCTGCCGGCGGCGCTACCGGTGGCTCGGGCATTCCGCCGATCCGCACCGTGGATTTCAGCCGTTTCGGCGAAATCGAAGAAGTGCCGATGACCCGCCTGATGCAAATCGGCGCGGCAGGTCTGCACGCGAGCTGGCTGAACATCCCGCACGTGACTCAGTTCGACCAGGCCGATATCACCGACCTGGAAGCCTTCCGCGTTGCGCAGAAAGCCGTGGCCGAGAAGGCCGGCGTGAAACTGACCGTGTTGCCTCTGCTGCTCAAGGCCTGTGCGCACCTGCTCAAGGAACTGCCGGACTTCAACAGCTCGCTGGCGCCAAGCGGCAAGGCGATCATTCGCAAGAAGTACGTGCACATCGGCTTTGCGGTAGACACGCCTGACGGCCTGCTGGTACCGGTCATCAAAAACGTCGACCAGAAGAGCCTGCTGCAACTGGCTGCCGAGGCTGCTGCGTTGGCCGCCAAGGCCCGCGACAAGAAGCTCACCCCGGACGACATGCAGGGCGCGTGCTTCACCATCTCCAGCCTCGGGCACATTGGCGGTACTGGCTTCACGCCAATCGTCAACGCGCCGGAAGTGGCGATCCTGGGTGTGTCCAAGGCAACTATCCAGCCAGTCTGGGACGGTAAAGCGTTCCAGCCCAAGCTGATGCTGCCACTGTCGCTGTCCTACGATCACCGCGTGATCAACGGCGCCGCGGCGGCGCGCTTCACCCAGCGCCTGAGCCAACTGCTGAACGACATCCGCACCATCCTGCTGTAAGCCGCAGCGGCCTCCCGTCGGCGGGAGGCCTTTGCCGCACCGATTTCCGAGCGCCACGCTCGTACCTCAACCCCGCCACTTGGCGGGGCTTTTTTTGCCCGTTTGTTGTATACATAGGACAGGCTTGTACACCTTCCGTCACTTCGACTGCAGAAACCCCCTGGGCGGCCGATAACAGGGTTATAGCACTTAGCCTTCATCCTCTCTTGTCAGTGCGTGCCGCATGATGCAACCTTGCCGCAGGCAACAGTAAAGAGGGCGTGAGCCCGGCGCCGTGCGCATTTTTCCAAGCGAGTTTCCCCCATGAAAAGCCAACCCGATGTCGCCCGAACGGCGGCCGAGGTAGTGACGCAATTACCGGTGCCTTCGCGCCTCGGTATGCTGCGTTTCGAGCGGCTTAATGAGGCAAGCTGGGCGCTGCTCTACCTCGACCCCAATTGCGAGCGCCAATTCGGCCTGTCGGCGGTCGAGCTCTGTGCCCTGATCGGCACGCCGTACGCCAGCCTGATGGAGCCCCAGGCACGCTATCAACTGCACGACGCGATCCAGCAGCAACTGAGCCTCAGCCCCCACTACCTGGTGCGCTACACCCTGCACACCAACGATGGCCCGCTGAGCCTGCTGGAAATGGGCGAGGCCTACAAACAACACAATCGCCACCTGCTGCGCGGCTACCTGATGGTGGTTGATGGCCTGTTCAGCGAAATTCCCGCCACGGTGCCGACCGCCGACCTGGAGAACCAGAACAGCCGCCTGCAAATCGCCCTGGAACTCAACCAGCGCGCGCAACAGGAACAGCTGCAGCACCTGGAGCGGGTACGCGCCCAGCAGGAGTTGATCCTGCTGCTGGCCCGCCAACGCTACACAACGCCCAATTCGCTGCAAGAAGCCGCCGAACTGATCACCCGCAGCGCCTGCGACATCTACCAGATCGATTGCGCCAGTATCTGGAACCTGGAAGGCCAGCGCCTGGTGCCGATTTCGGCCTATCACCGCGCCGATCAGCAATACCATGTGCCTGAAGCGATTGACGCCAGTTGCTTCCCCGATTACCTCGAAGCCCTGCACAGCAGCCGCGCGATCGATGCCACCAATGCCCTGCGCGACCCGCGCACCCGGGAAATGGCCGAAAGCCTGTTCGCCAAGGATATCCACGCCATGCTCGACGCGAGCATCCGGGTGGATGGCCAGGTCGTCGGCGTGCTGTGCCTGGAGCAAAGCGGCAGTTCGCGTGCCTGGCAGTCCGATGAAATCGCCTTTGCCGGCGAGCTGGCGGACCAGTTCGCCCAGGTCATCAACAACCACAACCGCCGCACCGCCACCAGCGCCCTGCACCTGTTCCAGCGTGCCGTGGAACAAAGTGCCAACGCCTTTCTGCTGGTCAATTGCGATGGCGTGGTGGAGTACGTCAACCCAAGTTTTACCGCGATCACCCAATACAGCGCCGAAGAGGTGCACGGCCACCGCCTGGCGCAGTTGCCGGCCCTCGAGAACCTCAGCGAGTTGCTGTTCGATGCGCCGTCGAGCCTGGCCAAGAGCAACAGCTGGCAAGGTGAATTCAAAAGCCGACGCAAAAACCTCGAACCCTACTGGGGCCAGCTGTCGATCTCCAAGGTGTATGGCGACAACCGCGAGTTGACCCACTACATCGGCATCTACGAAGACATCACCCAGACCAAGCTGGCGCAACAGCGCATCGAACGCCTGGCCTATACCGACAACCTGACCAACCTGGGCAACCGCCCGGCCTTCATCCGCAACCTCGACGAGCGCTTTGCCCGCGACAGCGACAGCCCGATCAGCCTGCTGCTGGTGGACATCGACAACTTCAAGCGCATCAACGACAGCCTCGGGCACCAGACCGGGGACAAGCTGCTGATCAGCCTGGCCCGTCGTCTACGCAACAGCCTGAGCAGCGGCGGCAGCCTGGCGCGCTTTGCCAGTAACGAGTTTGCGGTGCTGCTCGATGATGCCGACCTGGAGACCGGCCAGCAGGTCGCCAGCCAGTTGCTGGCCACCCTCGACAAGCCGATGTTCGTCGACAACCAATTGATCAGCGTGACCGGCTCCGTAGGCCTGGCCTGCGCACCGCTGCACGGCCGCGACCCGCAGACCCTGATGCGCAACGCCGGTTTGGCCCTGCACAAGGCCAAGGCCAACGGCAAACACCAGGTGCAGGTGTTTACCGAAGCCCTGAATGCCGAAGCGAGCTACAAACTGTTCGTGGAAAACAACCTGCGCCGCGCCCTGACCCAGAACGAGCTGGACGTGTTCTACCAGCCCAAGCTGTGCCTGCGCAGTGGCCGCCTGTTGGGTATGGAAGCGCTGTTGCGCTGGAACCATCCGGAAAAGGGCATGATCCGCCCCGATCAGTTCATCAGCGTGGCCGAAGAGACCGGCTTGATCATCCCCATCGGCAAATGGATCGCGCGCCAGGCGTGCCGCATGAGTCGGCAGTTGACGGCAGCGGGGCTGGGGAATCTGCAGGTGGCAATCAACCTGTCGCCCAAGCAGTTTTCCGACCCGGACCTGGTGGCCTCGATCGCCTCGATTCTCAAGGAAGAACAGTTGCCGGCCAATCTGCTGGAGTTGGAGCTGACCGAAGGCCTGCTGCTGGAAGCCACCGAAGACACGCGCCTGCAACTGGACCAACTGAAGAGCTTTGGCCTGACCCTGGCCATGGACGACTTCGGCACCGGTTATTCGTCGCTGAGCTACTTGAAAAAATTCCCCATCGACATCATTAAGATCGACCGGAGCTTTATCCACGAAATCCCGGATAACCAGGACGACATGGAAATCACCTCGGCGGTCATCGCCATGGCCCACAACCTCAAGCTCAAGGTGGTAGCCGAAGGCATCGAGACCGCCGCGCAATTGGCGTTCCTGCGCCGGCATCGGTGCGACGTGGGCCAGGGCTACCTGTTCGACCGGCCAATCCCCGGCGCAGAGCTGCTGGAGAAGCTTAAACGCTACCCACGCGGGCCAATCGCCTGACAGCGCTGTAACACTCGGGCACACTGGCTGTCTGACAATTTACTGCTAATCAACCTGACGAGAGGACTGATCATGGTCTTGCGCTCGGAAATTCTGGTGAACAAAAACGTGCTGCCTACTCAAGAACAAGCTCTGCCTGGCCGTGAAACCCCGATGAACCTGCCGCAGACGCATTTCGTCAACGGCAACCCGCTGCTGGGCCCGTTTACCGACGACGTCGGTTTTGCGATCTTCGGCCTCGGCTGCTTCTGGGGCGCGGAACGCAAATTCTGGCAGCGCGATGGCGTGGTCAGCACCGTGGTCGGCTACGCCGGCGGCTTCACGCCGAACCCGACCTACGAAGAAGTCTGCTCAGGCCTGACCGGCCACAGCGAAGTGGTGCTGGTGGTGTATGACCAGGCCAAAGTGAAATACGAAGACTTGCTGAAGATGTTCTGGGAACTGCACAACCCGACCCAGGGCATGCGCCAGGGCAACGATATCGGCAGCCAATACCGCTCGGTGATCTATGCCACCACACCGGAGCAACTGGCGGCGGCCAAAGCCAGTGCCCAGGCGTATCAGCAAGAGCTGACCAAGGCTGGCCTGGGCGAGATCACCACCGAAATCGACGAAGCGCCGACGGTTTACTTCGCCGAGGCGTATCACCAGCAGTACCTGGCGAAGAATCCCCAGGGTTATTGCGGCATCGGCGGCACCGGCGTGACCTGCCCGATATAAAGGGGCAACACAGCTCAAAATGTGGGAGGGGGCTTGCCCTAAAGCCAGTCAGTTAAGGCTTTTTGTAGGAGCGAGCTTGCTCGCGAAAAACGTCAACGATAACGCGTGCTTCCTGAATAAACGCGGTGCCTGTGAGTTTTTCGCGAGCAAGCTCGCTCCTACAGACGGTGGTGTACGCTTAACTGACTGGCATTAGGGCTTGCTCCCGATAGCGGTGTATCAGTGACAGATGTACTGACTGACACCCCGCTATCGGGAGCAAGCCCCCTCCCACACTGGTTTTGTGTTTGGCTCGAGATAAAGCTATTCAGCGATGAGCCAATCCATCTGCCAGCCGCCCTGGGTCTGGCCCAGTTGCCTGGACAGCCACGGCAGCAATTCACGCAGCTCCTCTTCCAGGCCCCACGGCGGGTTGGCAATTGCCAGGCCTGAGCCGGTCAGGGTGTTGGGCGTGTCCAGCGGATGCACCAGCAGCTCTACGCGCAACAGTTTCGGCGCACCGGTGCCGGCCAGGTCCTGGTAGAAGCGGCGCAACATGCGCGGGTCTTTCACCGGATACCAGATCGCCGCGACCGTCTGGCGCATGCGGCTGACGGCTTCCTTGAGGGACGCCGCGCAACGCTGCATTTCATCGAGCTTTTCAAACGGTGGATCGATCAGCATCAGCGCGCGTTTTTCCGGCACCGGCAACAGGGCGCGCGGCACGTGCCAGCCTTCGCCAAGGTGCACCTTGACCCGACGATCACCCTTCATGTTGTCCTTGAGCAACACGCCGTCTTCCGGGTGCTTTTCGTTGAGCAGTACGCGGTCCTGGGGGCGCGTCAGGCGCCGCGCCAGCTCCGGCGAACCTGGGTAGTAGCGCAACTGACCATCCGGGTTCATCTCGTGGAGCACGCGCATGTAATCGGCGGTGAGCGGCGGCAGGTCGCTTGCGCCCCACAGGCGGGCGATGCCTTCCAGGTATTCACCGGTGCGGTTGGCCTGGTCACCCTGCAGGTCGTACAGGCCGATGCCGGCGTGGGTATCGAGGTAGGCGAACGGCTGCTCCTTGCGCGACATCAAGGCGATGAGGCGGGTCAAGGTCAGGTGTTTGAAGACATCGGCGTGGTTGCCGGCGTGAAAGGCGTGACGATAATTCATGGTTGCTCCTGCGCAGGGGGCGAAGTTTACCTTCTACCGGCGCAAAGGTGCAGGGCCGCATGGCGGCTAGTGTTTTTGTCAACTCAACTGCGCAGCGAGGTAATCGGCCAGCGCTGCATGGTTGACCCCCGGCGTGCGCGCGAGCCAGGTGAGTTTGTGCCGCAACGTGCTCGGCGTGAAGGCGGCATACAGATCGGGACGCTGCTCTTGCAACCATTGCAACAGATTGTCGACGAGTACCTGCGGCGACTGCTCAGCCAGGTGCCTGAGCAACGGCTCAGGCACTCGCCACCAGGGCCAGGTTTTCGCGGGTGTCACCGGGCCAGTCGCCACTGTCAGCGGCTGGCCATTGATCAGATAACGTCCAAACACCGGCAAGACCGTCCCTGCCTCGTCACCCAATTGCTGCCACATCGGCTGAAACTGAGCGCCATCCCAGAAGCGTAGGAACACCGCCTGGTCATTGGGCATAAACACCTTGGTCAAGCTTTGCAGATGGGCAACTACGGTTTCCAACGGGCTGGAGGACACCGCCAGCCAACCCCAATCCACGGCTTGCACAGTGGCGACCCAATCGAGAAATGCGCTGCCCGACTCGACGATGCCCACGTAAGGCATCACCTCATCCCAAGCGTCGTAGGCCGTGCCGGCCCAGATCGCGTGCGGCGCCGGCCCTGCCGTCATGGCTTGCCAGGCGGCAAGTGGCTTGGCGTCGCTGGTAGTGCCTAGCACGACAAAGATTCGCTCACCGGCAAGCAGCGGGAACTGCGCCAGCCAGGTGCTGGGGTCCATGGGCGTCTGCATCAAGAAACACTCCGTGCATGCTCGGGGATACTGCACTGCCCGTCACGGCAGCGTTCGCACTCTTCACAAAAAGGCGCGCTGCGTTTCAGGCTGGCGATTTGCACAGGGCTCAGGGCGAGCGGGACCGCCGCCAGTGCTGCCTCCTCCAAGCCCGGCCTCAACGGCGCCGCCGCAGGGGCTGGCGCCCCGCCAAGCTGGATCGGCACGCTGCTGAAAATACCGCCCGCCGACAGCGTGATCGACTGCCCTCCCGCCTGAATCGTAACGCTGGCTCCCGCGTCGATAACAATGCTTTGCCCGGCCGCCAACTGAAGGGTGCGACCGGCACGCATGTGCTGAGAACCGCCGACTACCAGGTGGTCATCCTGCTTGAGTTCCGTCAGGCGGTTGCCATGGGTGATGCGCTGCTCTTCGCCCTGCAACTCATGGTGCGATTCGCCGCCCACCCTCACCCGGCGCTGGTTATCGACCTGCACCTGTTGGTCATGCAATACATGCTGGGTCCAGTCGCGCTGAGCGCGCAGGTAGATTTCCTCGGCGCCCTTGCGGTCCTCGATGCGCAGTTCGTTGTAGCCTCCGCCACCAGGGCTGCTCTGGCTGCGAAAAATACTGCGGGTTTTGTCCGCCGGCAGGTCGAGGGGCAAACGATTCGCCGCGTTGGGCAGGCAACCCATGACCAGCGGCATGTCCATGTCGCCATCGACGAAACCCACCAGTACCTCCATGCCGACTCGCGGGATCAGCACCGCCCCATAACGGTCATGGGCCCAGCCGCTCGCCACGCGCAGCCAACAGCTGGAATGATCGTTGTGCTCACCGTCGCGGTCCCAGGCCATCTGCACTTTGACACGACCGTACTCGTCGCAATGGATTTCACTGTCGACAGGCCCGGTGACCACCGCGTTCTGGTAGCTGGATAGGTGCGGCCGGGGCGTGATCAGAGGCGTTCGAAACGGCACATCCCAGGGCGTCACTACAAAATCGTTGCTATAACCCGCAGGCAAGTCATCCCTATAGGTGTCAGGCGCAGACTCTTCCAACACTTGCGATTGTTGCCCCGTGTGGTGCAATTGGGTAACCAGCCACAGGTCATTCCACTCCTGACGCGGGTGGCCAGCCATCTTCAGAAACCGCCCAGTGCCCAAGGCCGGCTGATCGCTGATGCCGCTGGCTTGGCGAAAGTCGCTGCGATGACGCTCCAACACACGCTGTGCCAGGTACTTGCCATGCGCACGATCGGTAAAGTTTCCAGGGTAACGTTGCTCGTCCAGGGGCAGGTGCTGCCCGCTGGAGGCCGTGCTTTCCAACACCAGGCTGGGCTTTTTGAAGTCGTAGGCCCGCAGGTTCACGCCGGCGGTACGGGTTTTCAGCCGCAGGATGAAGCGCTTTATCGCAGGGGCCTCGGCCACCATCCCGGAACCGGCCAGGTAGGGGGTGACCTGGTCCGGCTGGCCAAACACACTCTGGTCATCGCCAAACACCAACAGGTGACGCTCGGGACTGTGCTGAAAGTGATAGTGAATGCCCGACTCAACGCACAAGCGCTGAATGAACTGCAGATCGGTTTCGTCGAACTGAACACAGTACTCACGCTCGGGATATTTTCCGCTCAGGCGGAACACGAAGGTATCACCCTGAATGTCCTGGGCCTCCAACACCCGAGTAATGATCTGCGGCACGGTTTTCTGCTGAAAGATCCTCTGGTGAGTGCTGTGCTCCAGATAGGCCAACTGCGGCACCAGGGTGATCTGGTAACGGGTAAGCCGCTTGCCCGAATCGCCTTGCGCGACCCGGTAAACTCGGCCATGGATACCGTGGCCCTGAGCGTCAAACCCGAGGAACGCCTGACGGTGCAGCAGGCCATCGAGGTCCAGATCGGGTCGCTCGCTCACCAACTCAAGGTCAAAGCGAAAGGGCAGGCTGATAAATTCGTCGCCCATGAACCCATGAACCTTGAGATCATAAGGCTCCCCGTCCAGGGTCAGGTTAAAGGCACTTTGATTGGCAGGAGCGAACATCCGGTGTTTCTCTGCGAAGGGTGGGTGAGCGATTCTGCCTCAGCCGTTTGCCGAGTCGAGCGCTGTGCCGGCAAATAAGTAACGTCCTACATCGACAGTGCCGAAATCCTGCGCAGGGCTTTTTTTCTTCATAAAAAAAGGCCCAGCATCCATAGGACGTGGGCCTTCTTTTCGAATACCAGGCGATCAACGCCCGGCTGTATTACTTGTTGAGGTTGTAGTCTTTTTCCGCGGCATCAAAGCGCTCGACCATACCGGCAGTCGGGGCACCCATCTTGCTCACGAAGTAGATCGCCAGACTGGCGAAGATGAAGCCTGGGATGATTTCGTACAGGCCCAGCACTTCGAAGTGTTTCCACACGATCACGGTGATCGCGCCGACCAGGATGCCGGCCAGTGCGCCGTTGCGGGTCATGTTTTTCCAGATCACCGAGATCAGCACCACAGGCCCGAAGGCTGCGCCGAAACCGGCCCAGGCGTAGCTGACCAGGCCCAGTACGCGGTTTTCCGGGTTGGCGGCCATGGCGATGGCGATCAAGGCCACCACCAGCACCATGATCCGACCGACCCATACCAGTTCAAGCTGGGACGCGCCCTTGCGCAGGAATGCCTTGTAGAAATCTTCGGTCAGGGCGCTGGAGCACACCAGCAATTGGCAGCTCAGGGTACTCATGACAGCCGCCAGGATGGCCGACAGCAATACACCGGCAATCCATGGGTTGAACAGGATCTTAGCCAGTTCGATAAACACGCGCTCAGGGTTTTCGGTCACGGGACCGGCCACCTCAGGATGCGCCGAGAAGTAAGCGATGCCGAAGAAGCCCACCGCCACGGTGCCGCCCAGGCACAGGATCATCCAGGTCATGGAGATGCGACGCGCGTTGGCGATCGACTTCACCGAATCCGCCGCCATGAACCGCGCGAGGATATGCGGCTGGCCGAAATAACCCAGCCCCCAGCCCATCAGCGAGATAACGCCGATGAAGGTGGTGTTTTTCAGCATGTCGAAGCTGGTCGGGTCCTTGGCTTCGATGGCCAGGAAGGTGGTGTCCACGCCGCCGGTCGCCAGCAGTACGATGATCGGCGTCAGGATCAACGCGAAGATCATCAGTGTGGCTTGCACGGTATCGGTCCAGCTGACCGCCAGGAAACCGCCAACAAAGGTGTAGGCAATGGTCGCTGCGGCACCGGCCCACAGGGCAGTCTCGTAGGACATGCCGAAGGTGCTTTCGAACAGGCGGGCACCGGCCACGATGCCGGAGGCGCAGTAAATGGTGAAGAACACCAGGATCACCACAGCGGAGATGATCCGCAGCAGCCCGCTTTTATCTTCGAAGCGGCTGGAGAAGTAATCCGGCAGGGTCAGGGCGTCGCCGTTGTGTTCGGTCTGCACGCGCAGGCGGCCGGCCACGAACAGCCAGTTGAGGTAGGCACCGACGATCAGGCCGATAGCAATCCAGCTTTCTGACAAGCCCGACATGTAGATCGCGCCCGGCAGGCCCATCAACAACCAGCCGCTCATATCGGAAGCGCCGGCGGACAAAGCGGTCACCACGCTACCGAGGCTGCGACCGCCCAGGATGTAATCGGAAAGGTTATTGGTGGAGCGATAGGCCATCAAGCCGATCAGTACCATTGCTGCGATGTAGATCACGAACGTGATCAGGGTGGGATTACTAACGCTCATAGAAGTGACGCCCTGGCTTTGTTTTTATGTAGCGACGGTCTGTCAGCCCGCTACCGGTGGTTAACCGGTAAACGATGCTGCCTGCCGCGCATTTATGACTGGCGTTTCCCCAGGAAAGCCGCCAGCCGATGAACCGACCTGTGGAAGTGGTTGCACCTTGGTGCGCGAATGCTATTCAACAAAGCAAATAAGGTGCAACCAGTTTCTCGCGAATAAGTTGCACCTACGCGGATTTCAGGACAAACACCGGTTTTTTGCTCCTTTTCGGAGCAAGAACAATCCATCTCAGAAGCAAATGCACCAACAAGAAGTCAATTCGAGAGAAGGCCGGAATTTTTCCGATCAACCGTCGGAAATTTCCTGAATAAAAAGGGTTGCACCGGTTGCACCTCTTCATGGGCGAGGCTAATCTTGCCGCCAGCAGATGCCACTCGGTAGTGGCACCCATGAGGATAAGAAAATGGCTACGACCACCCTTGGGGTCAAACTCGACGACCCGACCCGCGAGCGCCTGAAGGCTGCCGCGTCCTCCATTGATCGCACGCCGCACTGGCTGATCAAACAGGCAATTTTCAATTACCTGGAGAAACTCGAGGGTGGTGCAACCCTTTCCGAGCTCAACGGCTCGGGCAGCAAGGATGCCGACGACGCTGGCGAAGTCCAGCATGACCACGCCCACCAGTGCTTCCTTGAGTTCGCCGAGAGCATCCTGCCGCAATCGGTACTGCGCGCCTCGATCACCGCCGCTTACCGTCGCCCCGAGCCGGAAGTGGTGCCGATGCTGATCGAGCAGGCGCGCCTGCCGGTAGAGATGGCCGAAGCCACCAACAAGCTGGCCGCCACGATTGCGGAAAAATTGCGCAACCAGAAAAGCGCTGGCGGCCGTGCCGGTATCGTTCAGGGCCTGCTGCAGGAATTTTCCCTGTCGTCCCAGGAAGGCGTGGCGCTGATGTGCCTGGCCGAAGCGCTGCTGCGCATCCCCGACAAAGGCACGCGCGATGCGCTGATTCGCGACAAGATCAGCACCGGCAACTGGCACCCCCACCTGGGCAACAGCCCGTCGCTGTTCGTCAATGCTGCTACCTGGGGCCTGCTGTTGACCGGCAAACTGGTCGCGACCCATAACGAAGCAGGCTTGACCTCGTCCCTGAGCCGCATCATCGGCAAAAGCGGCGAGCCGATGATCCGCAAGGGCGTCGACATGGCCATGCGCCTGATGGGTGAACAGTTCGTCACCGGCGAGACCATCGCCGAAGCCCTGGCCAACGCGAGCAAGTTCGAAGCCAAGGGCTTCCGCTATTCCTACGACATGCTCGGGGAAGCCGCCCTCACCGAACACGACGCCCAGAAGTACCTGGCTTCGTACGAACAAGCCATTCACTCCATCGGCAAAGCGTCCCACGGCCGTGGGATCTATGAAGGCCCAGGCATCTCCATCAAGCTCTCCGCCCTGCACCCGCGTTACAGCCGCGCGCAGTACGAGCGGGTGATGGACGAACTGTACCCGCGCCTGTTGTCGCTGACCCTGTTGGCCAAGCAATACGACATCGGCCTGAACATCGATGCCGAAGAAGCCGACCGCCTCGAGTTGTCCCTGGACCTGCTTGAGCGCCTGTGCTTCGAGCCGCAACTGACTGGCTGGAACGGTATCGGTTTCGTGATCCAGGCCTACCAGAAGCGTTGCCCTTACGTGATCGACTACGTGATCGACCTGGCACGCCGCAGCCGCCACCGCCTGATGATCCGTCTGGTCAAAGGCGCGTACTGGGACAGCGAAATCAAGCGCGCCCAGGTTGAAGGCCTGGAAGGCTACCCCGTGTACACCCGCAAGGTGTACACCGACGTTTCCTACATTGCCTGCGCACGCAAACTGCTGTCGGTGCCGGAAGCCATCTACCCGCAGTTCGCCACGCACAACGCCCATACGCTGTCGGCCATCTATCACATTGCCGGTCAGAACTATTACCCCGGCCAGTACGAGTTCCAATGCCTGCACGGCATGGGTGAACCGCTGTACGAACAAGTGGTGGGCAAAGTTTCCGAAGGCAAGCTGAACCGTCCGTGCCGCGTGTACGCACCGGTCGGCACTCACGAAACACTGCTGGCGTACCTGGTGCGCCGCTTGCTGGAAAACGGTGCGAACACCTCGTTCGTCAACCGCATCGCCGACCACTCCATCTCGATTCAGGAGCTGGTAGCCGATCCAGTGGCGAACATCGAGCAGATGGCGACAGCGGAAGGCGGCTTCGGCCTGCCGCACCCGCGTATCCCGCTGCCGCGTGACCTGTATGGCAGCGACCGCGCCAACTCGGCCGGTATCGACCTGGCCAACGAGCATCGCCTGGCATCGTTGTCCTGCGCCCTGCTGGCCACTGCTCACAACAACTGGACAGCCGCGCCGATGCTCGGTTGCGCCGCCAGCGAACAACCGGCTGCAGCGGTGCTGAACCCGTCCGACGTGCGCGATGTGGTCGGTCACGTTCAGGAGGCCACCGTCGAAGACGTCGACAATGCCATCCAGTGCGCCATCAGCGCCGCCCCGATCTGGCAGGCCACCCCGCCCGCCGAACGCGCCGCAATTCTGGAGCGCGCCGCCGACCTGATGGAAGGCGAGATCCAGCCATTGATGGGCCTGCTGGCCCGTGAAGCCGGCAAGACCTTCGCCAATGCCATCGCTGAAGTGCGCGAAGCCGTGGACTTCCTGCGCTACTACGCGGTGCAGGCGCGTAATGATTTCACCAACGACGCCCACCGCCCGTTGGGTCCGGTGGTGTGCATCAGCCCCTGGAACTTCCCGCTGGCGATCTTCAGCGGCCAGGTCGCGGCGGCATTGGCTGCCGGTAACCCGGTGCTGGCCAAACCGGCCGAACAAACCCCGCTGGTCGCAGCCCAGGCCGTGCGCATCCTGCTCGAAGCCGGTATTCCGCAAGGCGTGCTGCAATTGCTGCCGGGCCAGGGCGAAAGTGTCGGTGCCCGCCTGGTCGGTGATGATCGTGTCAAAGGCGTGATGTTCACTGGCTCCACCGAGGTTGCGCGCTTGCTGCAACGCAATGTCGCCGGTCGCCTGGATGCCCAGGGCCGTCCGATTCCGCTGATCGCCGAAACCGGTGGCCAGAACGCCATGATCGTGGATTCCTCGGCGCTCACCGAACAAGTGGTGATTGACGTGGTGTCGTCGGCCTTCGACAGCGCCGGCCAACGTTGCTCGGCCCTGCGCGTGTTGTGCCTGCAGGAAGATTCGGCAGACCGTGTCATCGAAATGCTCAAGGGCGCCATGGCGGAATGCCGCCTGGGTAACCCGGAACGCCTGTCGGTGGATATCGGCCCGGTGATCGACGCCGAAGCCAAGGCTGGTATCGAGAAACACATCCAGGCCATGCGCGACAAAGGCCGCAACGTTTATCAGGTGGCGATCGCCGATGGCGAAGAGATCAAGCGTGGCACCTTCGTGATGCCTACCCTGATCGAGCTGGAAAGCTTCGACGAGCTGCAACGCGAAATCTTCGGCCCGGTGCTGCACGTGGTGCGCTACAAGCGCAAAGAGATCGACCAGCTCATCGGCCAGATCAATGCCTCCGGCTACGGCCTGACCCTGGGCGTGCACACCCGCATCGACGAGACCATCGCCAAGGTGATCGACAACGTCAATGCCGGTAACGTCTACGTCAACCGAAACATCGTGGGTGCCGTGGTGGGCGTGCAGCCGTTCGGCGGCGAAGGCCTGTCGGGTACCGGCCCGAAAGCCGGTGGCCCGCTGTACCTGTACCGCCTGCTGTCGACTCGTCCTACCGATGCGATCGAGCAATCCTTCGTACGTGGCGACGCATTGACCGCACCGGACCTGCGCCTGCGCGACGCCATGAGCCAACCGCTGACCGCGTTGAAAACCTGGGCCGACAGCCACAACTTCAGCGAACTGAGCGCCCTGTGCAGCCAATTCGCCGCCCAGTCGCAAAGCGGTATCACCCGCCAACTGGCCGGCCCGACCGGCGAGCGCAACAGCTATGCGATCCTGCCGCGTGAACACGTGCTGTGCCTGGCGGAAGTGGAAGGTGACCTGCTGACCCAACTCGCTGCGGTATTGGCGGTAGGCGGTTCGGCGGTATGGCCGGAAACCGAACTGACCAAGGCCGTGTTCCCACGCCTGCCGAAAGATATTCAGGCGAAGATCAAGCGCGTGGCCGACTGGACCAAGGACGACGTGGTGTTCGACGCTGTCCTGCATCACGGTGATTCCGACCAACTGCGTGCGGTGTGCCAGCAAGTGGCGCAGCGCGGTGGGGCGATTGTTGGGGTGCATGGTTTGTCCCAGGGTGAGACATCCATTGCCCTGGAGCGGTTGGTGATCGAGCGGGCGTTGAGCGTTAACACGGCTGCTGCCGGCGGCAATGCCAGCCTGATGACCATCGGTTAAACGCGGGCTGATCGTTCCCACGCTCCGCGTGGGAACGCAGCTCAAGGACGCTCTGCGTCCAGAAGCGTGACGCGGAGCGTCAAGAGAGGCGTTTCCACGCAGAGCGTGGGAACGATCTTAAACACACTGCTATCGGGGGCAAGCCCCCTCCCACATTTGGCCTCAGTTCAATTCCCTGCCTGCGTTTTGCTCCTCCATCACCCAGATCAATCTTGCTATCCAGCCTCTATTCGCGCACTTAGACTCACGGCAATTCCTTAAAAGGTAAGCCGCCATGTCCGAGACGCTGCTCAGTTCCCGCAATCTGGCTTTCGAGCTGTATGAAGTCCTCGATGCCGAAGGCCTGACCCAGCGCGAGCGGTTTGCCGAGCACAACCGCGAAACCTTCGACGCCGCCATCAGCACAGCGCGCAACATTGCCGAAAAGTACTTCGCGCCTCACAACCGCAAGAACGATGAAAACGAACCGCGCTACGAAGACGGTAAGGCGATTCTGATTCCGGAAGTGAAACCGGCGGTGGATGCCTTCTTGGAAGCCGGTTTCCTCAATGCCGCCCGCAGCTTCGAAGCCGGCGGCATGCAGTTGCCGACCCTGCTGTCCCAGGCCTGCTTCGCTCACTTCCAATCCGCCAACGCGGCATCAACGTCCTACCCGTTCCTGACCATGGGCGCCGCCAACCTGATCGAAAGCTTCGGCACCGAGGAGCAGAAACAGCGCTTCCTGCAACCGATGATCGAAGGCCGCTTCTTCGGCACCATGGCCTTGACCGAGCCACATGCTGGCTCATCCCTGTCGGATATTCGTACCCGTGCGGAGCCTGCGGCTGACGGCAGCTATCGCCTGAAGGGCAACAAGATCTTCATCTCTGGTGGCGACCATCCGCTGTCGGAAAACATCGTGCATATGGTGCTGGCCAAGCTGCCCGATGCACCGGCCGGGGTGAAGGGCATTTCGCTGTTTATCGTGCCCAAATTCCTGGTCAACGCTGACGGCAGCCTGGGCGAGCGCAACGATGTACTGCTGGCCGGGCTGTTTCACAAGATGGGCTGGCGCGGCACGACGTCCACAGCACTCAATTTTGGCGATAACGGCAACTGTGTCGGCTATCTGGTGGGCAAACCGCACCAGGGCCTGAGTTGCATGTTCCAGATGATGAACGAAGCACGGATCGGCGTCGGCATGGGCGCGGTGATGCTCGGTTACGCGGGCTATCTCTACTCGTTGGAGTATGCCCGCGAACGTCCGCAAGGCCGCCTGCCGGACAGCAAGGACCCGAGCACCGCGCCGGTGTCGATCATCCAGCACGCCGATATCAAACGTATGCTGCTCACGCAAAAAGCCTACGTGGAAGGCGCCTTCGACCTGGGCCTGTACGCCGCACGCCTGTTCGACGACACCACCACCCTGCCAAGCGAAACCGAACGCAAACAAGCCCACGAGTTGCTGGACCTGCTGACCCCCATCGTCAAATCCTGGCCGTCGGAGTTCTGCCTCAAGGCCAACGAACTGGCGATCCAGATTCTCGGCGGCCATGGCTATACCCGCGAGTACCCGGTCGAGCAGTACTACCGCGATAACCGCCTGAATCCGATCCACGAAGGCACCCATGGCATCCAGTCCCTGGACCTGCTTGGGCGTAAGTTGGCGCAGAACGGAGGGGCCGGGCTCAAGCAATTGATTCGACTGATCGCCGAGACAGGTGCTCGGGCGCAGCCATACCCAACGCTCACCGCGCTGAGGGAACCGCTGGAGCAATTGGTCAATCGCCTGCAAAAGGTCACCCTGGGCCTGCTCAGCGATCTCGCTCAGGGCAAGGTCAACAGCAGCCTGGCGAACTCGGCGCTGTACCTGAAAGTGTTCGGGCACACGGTGATTGGCTGGCGCTGGCTGGAACAGGCGATTCGCGCCGAAGAAGGTCTGGCCAAGGGCAATGCGGCCGATGTGGCCTTCTATAAAGGCAAGCTCCAGGCCGCCCGGTACTTCCTGACCTGGGAAGTACCAAGCTGCCATCATGAACTGGCGATTCTGGAGGCACGCGACGATACGTGCCTGGGCATGCAGGATGCGTGGTTCTAAGGCTGGATCGCCTTGGAAATCACCTCGACCGTGGCGCTGACTTGCTCTTGGTAACGGTCGAGTTCCTGTTGGTGAGCCTGCTGCATTTCGATCTGCTCGGCGCACAGGTTCAGCGCGGCCAATACCAGTAATTTGTCACCAATGAGGGTCGGGTACTTTTTCTTGGTCGTGGCCAGGGAAGCCTTGAGCATGGTCACGGCGTGCATCAGGGTTTGGTCTTCCCCGGCCGGCGCCTTGATCGAGTAATCCTCACCGAGAATCGAAACGACCTTTATCCCTTCATTCATGCGCTGACAGGCCCTGCGCTCACACGCTCAACCAGTGCCTGGATGCGGGCAGCGGTGGCGCCATGCTTTTCTTCCTGTTCCATCAGGTTCAGTTGCAGGCTGTCGTTTTCGTCCTTGGCCTGGGCCAGCTGCGCCTTGAGGGATTCGTTGCTGCTCAGCAGGTCCTGGTTCTGCTGTACCAGGTCGTTGACCAGTTGTTCCAGTTGGCTGAGGGATGCTTCTAACATTTTGATTTCTCGGGCTTTTTAAAAGGGCGGTGACGATAAAGAAAATTCACCTCGGATGCCAGGGTTATCCCCGGCGCGCAGCCCGATGTTCAAGGGCCGGGCCGCGCTTTCGAGCCTTAGTGACTGTAATTACCCGATCTGGTTCCTGAATCCGTACAACCCCCGGTCAGCTGCGACAAAAGCGCGCGCCCCCTTAAGACTTTAGTCGCAGGGCCGATACGCGATGCACACCCCGTCTCATGGCCGCATGGATCGCGCTTCTCCCCAGGATTCCAGCATGTCTCTTCGTAATATGAATATCGCCCCGAGGGCTTTCCTCGGCTTCGCGTTTATCGGCGCGTTGATGTTGTTTCTCGGCGTGTTCGCCCTGAACCAGATGAGCAAGATCCGTGCTGCCACCGAAGACATCACCCTGTCCAGCGTGCCAAGCATCCGCGCCCTCGACGAATTCACTCAGCTGACCTTGCGCCTGCGCGTATTGTCGTACCGCTTGCTCACCAACCGCGAGCCGGAGGTACAACAAAAAACCCTGGAAGCCTTCGACGTGCGCAACCAGCAGATCCGCACCGCCCAGGGCGTGTATGAAAAGCTGATCGAGAGCCGCGAAGAACGCACGACCTACGATGAATACGTGCGATTGCTGGCCCAGTACCATCAGATCGAAGAGCGCATGAAAAGCTTGTCCCGGGCCAACCAGGTCGACGAATTACGCGCCCTGCTCAACACTGAACTGCTGAACAACTCCGAGCAGGTCAATGCGGTGCTCAGCCGCCTGCTGGAAATCAACAACAGCATGGCCCTGGACACCAACCAGCAAGCCAAAGACCAGTACGACCTGGCGTTCAACATGGTCGTGGGCCTGCTGGTGATCGCCACCGCGCTGACCCTGTTATTCGCCTGGCTGCTGACCCGCAGCATCACCGTGCCGATCTCCCAGGCGCTGGAAGCGGCCGAGGAAGTGGCCGAAGGCAACCTCACGCGCCCGATCAAAGTCGAGGGCAACGATGAGGCCGGCCGCCTGCTCGCCGCCATGGCCAAGATGCAGGACAAACTGCGCGACACCCTGCAACGCATCGCCGGCTCCGCCACGCAACTGGCGTCGGCGGCCGAAGAGCTCAACGCCGTCACCGACGAAAGCGCGCGTGGCCTGACCCAGCAGAACAATGAGATCGAACAGGCCGCCACCGCGGTGAACGAAATGACCAGCGCGGTCGAGGAAGTCGCACGCAATGCCGTGAGCACCTCCGAAGCCTCGCGCAACGCCACTACCTCGGCCGGTGATGGTCGCGACCTGGTGCAGGAAACCGTCAGCGCCATCGAACGCATGAGCGGCGACGTGCAAGCCACCGCGACCTTGATCGGTGAGTTGGCCAATGAATCCCGCGATATCGGCAAAGTGCTGGACGTGATCCGTGGCTTGGCCGACCAGACCAACCTGCTGGCCCTCAACGCGGCCATCGAAGCGGCGCGGGCCGGTGAGGCCGGGCGTGGTTTTGCGGTAGTGGCGGACGAGGTACGCGCGTTGGCCCATCGCACCCAGCAGTCCACCAGCGAGATTGAGCGCATGATCGGCAGCATCCAGGCCGGCACCGAGCATGCGGTGGATTCGATGCGCAACAGCACTGAGCGCGCCGAATCCACGCTGAACATCGCCAAGGGCGCAGGAATGTCGCTGGATACCATCAACACGGCAATTGTCGAGATCAACGAGCGCAACCTGGTGATCGCCAGTGCAGCGGAAGAACAGGCGCAGGTCGCGCGGGAAGTCGACCGTAACCTGGTGAATATCCGCGATCTGTCGGTGCAATCGGCGACAGGTGCGAGCCAGACCAGCGCGGCGAGCAGCGAGTTGTCGCGCCTGGCGGTGGATTTGAACGGGATGGTTGGCCGCTTCCGCCTGTAAAAATGTGGGAGGGGGCTTGATCGTTCCCACGCTCCGCGTGGGAATGCCTCAGGTGACGCTTTGCGTCACGACGTCAAGAGCGGACGCGCAGCGTCCAATGAGGCGTTCCCACGCAAAGCGTGGGAACGATCTTTTGACAGCGCAGCAATTCAACAGGTTAGAATCCCTGGCACGCAGACTGCATGGTCAGTTTGCGCCCTGTCTTTCCCTGCTCCGGAGTACTGCCTTTGAATGCGACGACCATCAACAGCCTGTTCTTGATCGGCGCGTTGCTGGTGAGTGCGAGCATTCTGGTGAGTTCTCTGTCGTCGCGCCTGGGCATCCCGATCCTGGTGATCATCCTGGCCGTGGGCATGATCGCCGGCGTCGATGGCGGCGGCATCATCTTCGATAACTACCCGACCGCCTACCTGGTGGGCAACCTGGCGCTGGCCGTGATCCTGCTCGACGGCGGTTTGCGCACGCGGGTGGCGAGTTTTCGCGTGGCACTCTGGCCTGCGTTGTCCCTGGCCACGGTGGGCGTGTTGATCACCACCGGCCTCACTGGCATGGCCGCGGCCTGGCTGTTCGACCTCAACATCGTGCAGGGCTTGCTGATCGGCGCCATCGTCGGTTCCACAGACGCGGCCGCCGTGTTCTCGCTGCTGGGCGGCAAGGGCTTGAACGAACGGGTGACCGCCAGCCTGGAAATCGAATCCGGCAGCAACGACCCGATGGCGGTGTTCCTCACCGTGACCTTGATCGACATGCTCGCCAGCGGCCAGACCGGCCTGCATTGGAGCCTGCTGACCCACCTGGTCCGCGAGTTCGGCATCGGCGGCCTGGTCGGCCTGGGCGGCGGCTGGCTGATGCTGCAGATGGTCAACCGCATCAACCTGGCCACCGGCCTGTACCCGATCCTGGTGATCGCCGGCGGCCTGTTCGTCTTTGCGCTGACCAACGCCTTGCACGGCAGCGGCTTTCTCGCCGTGTACCTGTGCGGCCTGGTGATCGGCAACCGTCCGGTGCGCAGCCGTCATGGCATCCTGCATATGCTCGACGGCATGGCCTGGCTGGCGCAGATCGGCATGTTCCTGGTGCTGGGCCTGCTGGTCACGCCCCATGACTTGCTGCCGATCGCCCTGCCGGCGCTGGGCCTGGCACTGTGGATGATCCTGTTTGCACGGCCGCTGTCGGTGATGGTCGGCCTGTTGCCCTTCAAGGCGTTCCACGGCCGGGAAAAAGCCTTTATCGCCTGGGTCGGCCTGCGCGGCGCGGTGCCGATCATCCTCGCGGTGTTCCCGCTGATGGCCGGCCTGCCCCATGCCCAGCTGTACTTCAACCTGGCGTTCTTTATCGTACTGGTGTCGCTGCTGGTGCAGGGCACCAGCCTGCCGTGGGTGGCCAAGTTGCTGAAAGTCACCGTACCGCCAGACCCGGCACCAATTTCCCGCGCGGCCCTGGAAGTGCACGTAACCAGCGAGTGGGAGCTGTTCGTCTACCGCCTGGGCGCAGAGAAATGGTGCATCGGCGCCGCCCTGCGCGAGTTGAAAATGCCCGAGGGCACGCGGATCGCGGCGCTGTTCCGTGGCCAGCAATTGCTCCACCCGTCGGGTAGTACGGTGCTGGAAGTCGATGATTTGCTCTGCGTCATCGGCCATGAACATAACCTGCCGGCCCTGGGCAAACTGTTCAGCCAGGCGCCGCAGCGAGGCCTGGACCTGCGCTTCTTCGGCGACTTCGTACTCGAAGGCGACGCCCAGCTCGGCGCGGTGTCGGCCTTGTACGGGCTCAAGCTCGAGGGTATCGACCCGGACATGCCGTTGAGCCGCTTCATCACCCAGAAAGTCGGCGGCGCGCCGGTGGTGGGCGACCAGGTGGAGTGGAACAACACCATCTGGACCGTCGCGGTCATGGACGGGAACAAGATTGGCAAAGTCGGCGTCAGATTCCCCGAAGGAAGTCGCCCGGGCCCCGGTCTCTTCCTCTAAACTGCGGGGCGACAACGCCCCGATTCTTCATCTAGCTCGACCGGTCTCTATGCCAACCCTGCGCACTTTTCTCGCCACTGCCCTGATGGGCCTGACTCTTTGTGTTGGCACCGTTCACGCGGCCGACCCACCCAGCGCCGACGCCGTCCAGCAAACCCTGGACAAACTGCCCGACCGCAAGCTACCCGACGCCGACATGAAGGCGTTGCAGAGCATCCTGCAACAGACCCTGACTTACCTGGCTAACAAGCAGGAGTACGAGCAGCGCCTGGCAGACCTGAAGCGCCAGCTGGAAGATGCCCCGCGCCAGACGACGGACAACCAGCGCGAGCTGACTCGGCTCAAGGCCACCAAAATCATCCCGGTGGCCCAACGCTACGCCAGCCTGCCCGTGCCGCAGCTTGAACAATTGCTGGTGCAACGCACCACCCAGCAAGGTGATCTGCAAAAAGAACTGGCCGACGCCAATAGCCTGACCATCGCCGCCCAAACCCGCCCCGAGCGCGCCCAAACCGAAATCAGCAGCAGCCAGACGCGCATCCAGCAGATCAATGCGACCCTCAAGACCGGCAAAGACAACGGCAAAGCCCTAAGCGCCGACCAGCGCAACCAGCTCAACGCCGAACTCGCCGCCCTGAATGCGCTGATCCCCCTGCGCCGCCAGGAACTGGCCGGCAACAGCCAGCTGCAAGACCTGGGCAACAGCCAGCACGACCTGATCCAGGAAAAAACCGCGCGCCTGGAGCAGGAAATCCAGGACCTGCAAACCCTGATCAACCAGAAACGCCTGGCCCAGTCCCAGCAGACGGTGACCCAACAGTCCATCGAAGCACAGAAAGCCGGCGGCAGCAGCCTGCTGGCCACGGAAAGCGCGGCCAACCTGAAGCTCTCCGACTACTTGCTCAAGAGCACCGACCGCCTCAACGACCTGACCCAGAAAAACCTGCAGACCAAGCAGCAACTGGACACCGTCACCCAAAGTGATTCGGCGCTGGACGAGCAGATCAACGTGCTCAAGGGCAGCCTGCTGCTGTCCAAGATCCTCTATAAACAGAAGCAGGCCCTGCCACGCCTGACCGTCGACCGTGACCTGGCCGACGACATCGCCAACATTCGCCTGTACCAGTTCGAGGTTAACCAGCAGCGCGAGCTGATCAGCTCGCCCAGCGCGTATGTGGATAACCTGCTGGCCAACCAGCCGCCGGACGACGTCACCCCGCAATTGCGCCGCACCCTGCTGGAACTGGCAATTACCCGCAGCGACCTGCTGGAGCGCCTGAGCCGTGAATTGAGCGCGCTGCTCAACGAATCCATCACCCTGCAACTGAACCAGAAACAACTGCTGAGCACCGCGACCACCCTGCGCGCCACGCTCGATGAGCAGATGTTCTGGATCCCGAGCAACAAGCCGCTGGACACCGAGTGGCTGGAAACCGTACCGGCGCACCTGAGCAAGCAAGTCACCACCCTGCCCTGGGCCTCCAGCGTCAGCGAACTGTATGACGGCCTGACTCAGCGCCCGTGGCTGTTCCTGCCGCTGCTGCTGTTGATCGGCGCGCTGCTGTGGCGGCGCAAGGCGCTGTATCAGCGCCTCAACAAAGTTCACCTGGACATCGGCCACTTCAAGCGCGACAGCCAATGGCACACGCCCCAGGCGATCCTGATCAATATTCTGCTGGCGATGCCGGTGTCCCTGGGCCTGGCGCTGTGCGGCTATGCGTTGCAGATCGACGCCCGTGGGCAAAACGCCAACCTGGGCTCGGCCCTGCTGCAGATCGCCCAGGCGTGGCTGGTGTTCTACACCGCTTACCGCATCCTGGCGCCCGGCGGCGTGGCCGAGCTGCACTTTCGCTGGGAAAAACCCCAGGTCGAATTCCTGCAAGGCTGGGTACGCAAGCTCGGGCTGGTGGTACTGGCCCTGGTGGCCGTGGTGGCCATCGCCGAGCACCAACCGGCGGCGCTCGCCGAAGACGTGCTGGGCATCGCCGTGGTCCTCACCTGCTACGCGCTGATGGCGTGGTTGCTCAGTCGCCTGCTGCTGAACAGCCCCACCCATGAAAAAGCCTCGCTGTTTCGCAAGACGATCGGGCTGGTCTTCACCGCCCTGCCCGTCGCATTGTTTATTGCCGTGTGCTTTGGCTACTACTACACCGCACTGAAACTCAGCGACCGCTTGATCAACACCCTGTACCTGCTGATGTTCTGGCTGGTAATCGAAGCCACCTTCGTGCGCTGGCTGAGCGTTGCCGCCCGACGCCTGGCCTATGCGCGCGCCCTGGCCAAGCGCCAGGCCGCCAAGGAAGCCGGTGAAGGCGAAGCGGTGGTGGAAGAGCCCACCCTGGACATCGAAAAGGTCAACGAACAATCCTTGCGCCTGATCCGCCTGGCCTTGCTCGGGGGCTTTATCGCAGCCCTGTACTGGGTCTGGTCGGACCTGATCTCGGTATTTTCCTACCTCGATAACGTCACGCTGTACGAATACACCAGCGGCACCGGCTCGAATATCAGCATGGTGCCGATCAGCATCGGCGACATGCTCGGCGCGCTGATCATCATCGGTATCACCTTCGCCCTGGCGCGCAACCTGCCCGGTCTACTCGAAGTATTGGTGCTGTCCAAACTGGAGCTCGCACAAGGCAGCGCCTATGCCACCACGACATTGCTGTCCTATGTGATTGCCGGCGTAGGTTTTGTCTCCACCTTGTCCACCCTGGGCGTGAGCTGGGACAAGTTGCAATGGTTGGTGGCCGCGCTGTCGGTCGGCCTGGGCTTCGGCATGCAGGAAATCTTCGCCAACTTCATCTCCGGCATCATGATCCTGTTCGAACGCCCCGTGCGCATCGGCGACACCATCACCATCGGCAACCTGTCGGGCACGGTGAGCAAGATCCGCATTCGCGCCACCACCATCACCGATTTCGACAACAAGGACATCATTGTCCCGAACAAGACCTTCATTACCGGGCAACTGATCAACTGGTCGCTGACCGACACCATCACTCGCGTCACCTTGAAACTGGGCGTGGACTACGGCTCCGACCTGGATCTGGTGAAGGAATTGTTACTCAAGGCCGCCAAGGAAAACCCACGGGTACTCAAAGAGCCCGAGCCCCACGTGTATTTCCTCAACTTCGGCGAAAGCACCCTCGACCACGAGCTGCGCATGCATGTGCGCGACCTGGGCGACCGCAACCCTGTGCTGGACGAGGTCAACCGCTTTATCAACCGTGAGTTCAAGAAACAGCACATCAACATCTCGTTCAGGCAGATGGAAATCTACCTGAAAAACATGCAGGGCCAGGAATACAAATTGGTGCCGGCCGAGGACGAGCGCAAGACCATCGTCGCGCCCGAGCAGGACACCCCCGAGCCGCCCGCCGGAAAGGTCGCAGACGCGCCTGAACCACCGCCGAGCAAACTCGACTAACGAATTACCCCCAGCAAAACGCTGGGGGCATCCTGCTGGAGATGGCCGGTGAAAGCCCTCGACGAACTGACCTTCGACAACCGCTTCGCACGCCTGGGCGACGCGTTCTCAACCCACGTGCTGCCCGAGCCCCTCGACGAGCCGCGCCTGGTGGTGGCGAGCAACGCCGCCATGGCCCTGCTCGACCTTGACCCGGCCGTGGCCGAAACCCCCGTATTTGCCGAACTGTTTGGTGGCCACAAGCTATGGGCCGAAGCTGAACCGCGGGCGATGGTCTATTCCGGGCACCAGTTCGGCGGCTACACCCCGCAACTGGGTGATGGCCGAGGGCTGCTGCTGGGCGAGGTGTATAACCAGGCCGGTGAGCATTGGGACCTGCACCTCAAGGGCGCAGGCATGACGCCCTACTCGCGCATGGGCGACGGGCGTGCGGTATTGCGCTCCTCGATCCGTGAGTTCCTCGCCTCCGAAGCGCTCCATGCTTTGGGCATTCCCAGCAGCCGCGCCTTGTGCGTGATCGGCTCCAGCACGCCGGTGTGGCGTGAGAAGCAGGAACGCGGGGCGATGGTGTTGCGCCTGGCATCCAGCCATATCCGCTTCGGGCATTTCGAATATTTCTATTACACCAAGCAGCCCGAACAGCAGGCCGAGCTGGCTGAACACGTCTTGAACCTGCATTACCCCGAGTGCCGGGAACAGCCTGAGCCGTATCTTGCGATGTTCCGTGAAATCGTCGAGCGCAATGCCGAGATGATCGCCAAATGGCAGGCCTATGGCTTCTGCCATGGCGTGATGAACACCGACAACATGTCGATCCTGGGCATCACCTTCGACTTCGGGCCGTTTGCGTTTCTGGACGATTTCGATGCGCACTTCATCTGCAACCACTCGGATCACGAAGGGCGTTACTCGTTCAGCAACCAGGTGCCGATCGGGCAGTGGAACCTCAGCGCTCTGGCCCAGGCACTGACGCCGTTCATCAGCGTTGACGCGCTCAAAGAAGCGCTCGGCCTGTACCTGCCGCTGTATCAAGCGCACTACCTGGACCTGATGCGTCGCCGGTTGGGCCTGACCATCGCCGAAGACGACGACCAGCAGCTGGTGGAACGCTTGCTCAAGCTGATGCAGAACAGCGGCGTGGATTACACGCTGTTTTTCCGACGTCTTGGCGATGAGTCGGCAGCCTTGGCAGTCACGCGGCTACGCGATGACTTTGTCGACCTGGCCGGTTTCGATGCCTGGGCCGAGCTGTACAAGGCCCGTGTTGCCCGAGACGGGGACGACAGCGAGACACAGCGCCGTGAACGCATGCATGCCGTGAACCCGCTGTACATTCTGCGCAACTACCTCGCACAAAACGCTATCACCGCCGCCGAGTCCGGGGACTACAGCGAAGTGCGACGGCTGCATGAGGTACTGACCAAGCCGTTTGAGGAACAAGCGGGAATGGAACAGTACGCACAGCGGCCGCCGGATTGGGGCAAGCATCTGGAGATCAGTTGTTCGTCTTGAGCCTTTAGATAAAGGTCTCCACGGAGACCCCGAAGCGCTCGGCCAACCACCGAATTTGGCGCACGTTAAGCTGGCGTTTTCCGCTCAATATCTCAGAGACGACTGATTGCGTCCCAACCCCCGGAAGGTCGCTCTGAGTGAGATTGTGCTCGCGCATCATGTAGCGCAGCACATCAACACCGCTGGCCACTGGCATTGGACGATGTTCACGGTCGTAGGCTTCGATCCAGTCGCTGAAAATATCGACTAGGCTCATCAGCGGACTGTCTTCGTCATCGCCCACCAGGCTCAACAGCTCATCCAAACCGCAGACCAGTGCGTCGTAGTCTGCCTCGTTTTGCGGCTTGCGCAGCACAGGCGCAACGTATTCCCAATGCTTTGCCGCTACTCGCATAAGCGCGCTCATCTGATTTTTTCCTTCCATTTGTCTTTCTCATAATCGCGATGGTCAAGCAGATGCTTGATGTAAACGCGTTGCGCCCGATACTG
This sequence comes from Pseudomonas sp. R4-39-08, assembly GCF_003852275.1. Classification (NCBI taxonomy): domain Bacteria; kingdom Pseudomonadati; phylum Pseudomonadota; class Gammaproteobacteria; order Pseudomonadales; family Pseudomonadaceae; genus Pseudomonas; species Pseudomonas sp. R4-39-08. The sequence continues at coordinate 525,806 of NZ_CP027733.1, read as the reverse complement.
CACCGACGCAATCAGCCTCAGCTTGTTACCGCCAATATCAAACACATGAAATTCGCCCACCTTGTCGGTCGCGGGAAACATGGCTTTCATTGCAGCGAAGTCTGCGGGGTTGTTGCGCTTGATGACGCGGTACCACTGATCCAGAGCCGTTGCTGAACGCGGCCATTTTTCCTTGGCTTCCCAGATCCTTTTTTCACTGATCACTCGCATGCAACGTCCTTATCGCATCTTGCTATGAAGGTTAAGCCTGAATCCGGACTATCGCAATTTGCTATAACCAAAAACAGACCGGTGGCGCACACCAAAAAGCCTAGACAGACGACTCACCGCAGCGCGGGCAAAACTGTGAGCGAATGAGTCTCTGCACCCAGCCTTGATAAATCTCAGCCTCGGCACCAGATACAACCTATTGGCCAGTCCCCAGGAGCCTCCGATGTCTGAACCTCTCGTAATCCCTTGCCCACATTGCAACGGCCTCAACCGCATCCCCGGCGAACGCCTGGGTGATGCGCCGAAATGTGGGCGCTGCAAGCAGCCGGTTTTACTGAACAAACCTTTTGAATTGAAACAGGGCGACTACGCCAGCCAGATCAAGGGCGACCTGCCGTTGCTGGTGGATGTGTGGGCGGATTGGTGCGGGCCGTGCAAGTCGTTTGCGCCGGTGTTTGAACAGGCGGCCGGGCAGTTGGAAGGCAAGTGCCGGCTGGCCAAGCTGGACAGCGAGGCCAATCAGCAGTTGTCGGCGCAGCTGGGGATTCGCTCGATTCCCAGTTTGATTCTGTTCAAGAATGGCCGCGAAATAGCGCGCCAGAGTGGGGCCTTTCCGTTGCCGCAGTTGATGAGTTGGTTGCGTAGTCAGGGGGTGTAACCCGATCAGGAAAGCACCACAGGTCAGTGTGGGAGGGGGCTTGCTCCCGATAGCGGTGGGTCAGTGACAGATAAGCTGGCTGACATACCGCCATCGGGAGCAAGCCCCCTCCCACATTTTGACCGCGTTTCAGCCTTGGGCCAGCGGGGCTTGGCGGTCCATCATTTGGCTGACCAGCATGACGCCAAGCTCACTCAATTGATGGATAGCCAAGGCCACATCGCGTTGTTCGCCGGTGAGGTCGTTGGATAGATTGAGCAATAAGGTGCGGACTGAGGCGAAGGTTTCGTAGCTGTTGATGACCAGCGCTTCGGTAGGAAGGTTGGGTGTGACGGTAAATAAATTCATATTTTCGTTCTCTGCCAGGGCCATCGCCTGCTTGCTACTAAACAAGGGGCGGCAGCTGTACGCAGGTTAGTAGACCGGTAGAACGAAAGCAAAACCCGGCGCACCCGAAGGTGCCCTGCGCACAGCTACCATCGACAGGCAAGAAACGCCATGCTTTTGGAGCGGTGCACATGCTTTCGTCTGAGTGGGCTACTAAACCCGATCACTGAACATTCAGCGACCGGCAAACCTTAGAGATGCCCATCCAGACGCACAAGCCGGCGGATTCTGGCGTAGCTGTAGGCAAGGTTACAAGGCCCATCCCCTGCTGCCAGACCGCTCCTACAGCGTTCGTAGGATAAGTCCCAGAAACCCAACTGGAATGCAATCCAAATGGGAGGGGGCTTGCCCCCGATGGCGGTGGGTCAGCTACAGATAAGCTGGCTGGCACACCGCTATCGGGAGCAAGCCCCCTCCCACATTGGGTCTGTGTAGTGCTTGAGATCAGTTGTTTTCCAGCAAGTTGTGCAGTTCCACAAACTGCAGCGTCAGCTTATGCCGTGGGTCCAGATGAATCAGCGGCTTGTTCTCCTGGTGCGACTCGCGCATGCGCACGGAGCTGGCCAGGTACACCGGCAATACCGGCAAGCCTTCGGCAATCAATTCGTCGAGGATCTGCTGCGGCAGGCTCGCCCGGGCCTGGAACTGGTTGACCACAATGCCTTCGACTTCCAGGCCTTCGTTGTGGTCTTCCTTCAATTCTTCGATTTCAGCCAACAGGCCATACAAGGCCTGGCGCGAGAAGCTGTCGCAATCAAAGGGAATGAGCACACGATCAGCGGCAATCAGCGCCGACACCGCGTAGAAATTCAACGCCGGCGGCGTATCCAGGTAAATACGGTCGTAATCCTCGCTCAACTCGTCCAACAGCTTTCGCAGCTTATTGATCTTGTGCTTGGCCTCAAGCTTGGGCTGCAGGTCCGCCAGTTCGGGGGTGGCGGTGATGACGTGCAGATTGTCGAACGGCGTTTCGTAGATATCCACCTTGTTTTTCTTCGAAAACGGCCCGGAAGACAGGGTTTGCTTGAAAAAGTCGGCGATCCCCATAGGGATGTCGGCGCCGGTCAGCCCCGTAAGGTACTGGGTGGAGTTGGCCTGTGCATCGAGGTCCACCAACAGGGTTCGATAACCTTCGCTGGCGCTGACCGCCGCCAGGTTGCAGGCGATGCTGGACTTGCCCACGCCGCCTTTCTGATTGAACACCACGCGCCGCATGGGAAAACCTCCGTGTATCAATGAATGACCGAGTGTAGAGCGCAAAAGCGCCGGTTAGCTACCTCGTTCATCCATTCGCTGTGCCTGGCCCACAAATGAATGGGAACGCTCCGACAATCCAGTTCGGCCCTCTATCACGCACAATTTGTGAATCCGTCCAATTTATTTGTGATCCGTCGTGAACAAATTTTTACCAATATTTGCTAGAAGCCCACGGCACCGGGATAATGCGCGCCATTCGGCCATTGCCCTCTGTCCCGGAATCCGGGGCCATTGGCCGCACATGGAAGCCCGCAGGGGCGGGATAACTTCTCAGTGATCAACTTCAACATCGCCCAATGGCGCGCCTGGGCCCCTGGCCTGGAGCGTGCGGACGACTGGCTGGCCTGGTGCCGGGACCCGGTGTTGCTGCCCGCCAGCGATGCCTCTCCGGATGTGTCATTTTTGCCAGCCATGCAGCGCCGGCGCTTGAGCCGTCTGGCGCGCATGGCATTCAGTGTGGGCTGGCCGCTGGCCGAAGGCCGTGAAGCGCTGCCGCTGGTGTTTGTTTCGCGCCACGGCGAGACCCCGCGCACCCTCGACATCCTCAGTGACCTGGCCAACGAACAGCCGCTGTCGCCGACCCAGTTCAGCCTGTCGGTGCACAATGCGGTGATTGGCCTGTGGTCGATCCTGCGCAATGAAACCAGCGAAATGACCGCCCTCGCCGCCGCCGGCGATGGCCTCGAACACGGCCTGCTCGAAGCCGCCGCGTTGCTCAACGAAGGCGCCCCGGCGGTATTGCTGGTGATTACCGAGGAACAACCGCCCGAGGCGTATGCCAGCTGGATCGCCGACGTGCCCTTCCCCTACGCCCTCGGTCTTTTGCTCACGCCCGGCGACGAGTGGCAACTGGAACTAAACAGCAGCGCTGTCCAACTCACTCAAACCCAGTGGCCCCACGCCCTGAACCTGCTGCGCACCCTGCTGACCGAACAGGGCGCCTGCCAACATGCCTGGAAGAACCGAGTATGGAACTGGCGACGCAAATCCTGACCGACAAACCACGGCAGGCCTATTACTGGCGCCTGTTCGCCACGGCCACCAGCTTCTTTATGTTCGGTGTCGGCGGGCTGTGCCTGCGCCTGCTGGTATTCCCGCTGCTCAGTTGTCTGCCGGGCGACGCCAGGCAGCATCAACGACGCGCACGTCACACCATCAGTTGCCTGTTCTGGTTTTTTATCCGGATGATGAAGTTTCTGGGCATCCTCACCTACAGCGTCGAGGGTGCGGACAAACTCGGCCGCCCCGGCCAGATGATCGTCGCCAACCACCCGTCGCTGATTGACGTCGTGTTCCTGATCGGCCTGATGCGTCAGACCAATTGTGTGGTCAAGCAGAGCCTGTTTCAGAACCCGTTCACCCGCGGCCCGGTGCGCGATGCCGGCTATATCAGTAACGACGGCAGCGCCGACATGCTGGACGCGGCCGCCGACGCCCTGCGCGCAGGCCAGACCCTGATCATCTTTCCCGAAGGCACCCGCACCACACCCGGCGCGCCACCTGCCTTTCATCGCGGCGGCGCGGCCATTGCGCTGCGCGGTGCGACAATCATCACCCCGGTGGTGATCAAGGTCAGCCCCACCACCCTGACCAAGGCCGAGCCCTGGTATCGCATTCCCAGATGCCGATTCCACTTCAGTTTGCGCGTGGGTGCCGATATAGAACCACAGGCGTTCGCCGCACTGGGCCCCGCGCCCCAGGCGTCACGCAAGCTCAACGATTACCTGCATCACTATTTCATTAAGGAGCTCGCCGAAGATGAGCGACCAACACCGCCTTGAGCACGACATAAAGACGCTGATCATCGAGGCCCTGGGCCTGGAGGACATCAGTGCCGACGACATCGGCAGCGACCAGACGCTGTTCGGCGAAGGCCTGGGCCTGGATTCGGTCGACGCCCTGGAACTGGGCCTGGCCATCCAGAAAACGTACGGCATCAAGATCGACGCCGACGCCAAGGACACGCGCAATCACTTCACCAACGTGGCCAGCCTTGCGGCATTCGTCACGGCCAGACAGGCAGCTTGAGACCGGACCATGCAAACTCGTGACGATATTTTCAACACCCTGCGCGACGCCTTGGTGGAACTGTTTGAACTGGAACCTGAACGCGTCACCCTCGATGCCAACCTGTACCAGGACCTGGAAATCGACAGCATCGATGCGGTGGACCTGATCGACCATATCAAGCGCCAGACCGGCAAGAAGATCGCCGCCGAAGAATTCAAGGCGGTGCGCACCGTGAATGACGTGGTTGAGGCGGTGTACCGTCTGGTCCAGCCCGCCGCATGAGCCGGCTGATCGGCCTTGGCCTGTTGCTGGCGGGGCTGCTGTACCCCTTTGCGGTGTATTACGGCACCGAGCATTTTGCGCCATGGCAATTCGGCCTGCTGCTGGGCAGCCTGTGGCTGCTGCGCGCGCTCACCGCTGCACGCCGCCCCGGCAGTCGCTGGATGGCGGTGGTGGTGATTGTGTTTTGCCTGGCGCTGGCCTGGTTCGATAACCCGCAGTGGCTGCGCTGGTACCCCAGCCTGGTCAGCGCGTTCATGCTGGCACTGTTCGGCCTGAGCCTTAAATACGGGCCGCCGATGGTCGAGCGCCTGGCGCGCATGAGCGACCCGCAGTTGCCGCCGCATGCGATTGTGTATACGCGCCGGGTCACCGTCGTGTGGAGTGTGTTTTTCCTGGGTAATGGCCTGCTCGCCGCCGCCCTCACCCTGTGGGCGCCGCTGAGCTGGTGGACGTTGTACAACGGCTTGATCGCCTACGGGCTGATGGGGCTGTTGTTTGCCGTGGAATGGCTGGTACGACAAAGGGTTCGAGGCCGCGTATGAAAGGTTTGAAACTTGAGCATCTGCTGCTCGAGCCGCAGGAAAACCGCCAGGTCACCATTGAGCCTGCGCTGAATCATGCACAACTGGTGGAACAATCCCTGCGCCTGGCGGCGGGCCTGCAAGCGCGTGGCATACAGCGCCTGGCGGTGCACCTGGAAGACGCGGGCGTGCTGGCGACTGCCCTGCTCGGCGCCTGGCGTGCCGGGGTCAGCGTGCTGCTGCCGGCCGACCTGCAACCCCAGACCCGCCAACGCTGGGCCGCCGCCGTGGATGCCTGGCTGACGCAGGCATCGGAGCTGGAGGCGCTGTATCACACGCCACTTAGCCCAGCCGCACTCGACCTGGATAGCTGCCAACTGAGCCTGTGCACCTCCGGCTCCAGCGGTGAACCCAAACGCATCGACAAGTCGCTGCGCCAGCTGGCCAATGAGGTCCAGGCGCTGGAAGCGCTGTGGGGCGCCGACCTGAAAGACGCCTGCATCATCGGCAGCGTCGCCACCCAACATATCTACGGCTTGCTGTTCCGTGTGCTGTGGCCGCTGTGCGCCGGGCGCCCCTTTGGGCGCAGGCAGCTGGCATTCCCGGAAGACATGCAGCGTGCCAGTCGCGAGCATCCGCACTTCGCCTGGGTGGCCAGCCCGGCATTGCTCAAGCGCATGGGCGATAACCTCGACTGGCCGGCGCTGAGCCAGGTCTCACGGGTGTTTTCCTCCGGCGGTGCCTTACCTGTCGACGCCGCCGCCAGCCTCTACGACCGCTTGCAGCAATGGCCGACGGAAATCCTCGGCAGCTCGGAAACCGGCGGTATCGCCTGGCGCCAGGGTGCCCAGCCGTGGCAGCCGTTTACCGATGTACAACTGAGCCAGGATGCCGATGGTGCCCTGCGCATTGCCTCGCCTTACTTGCCCGAGGGGCATATCGAACAGACCGCCGACGCCGCGCGCATCCATGCCGATGGCCGTTTTGAGCTGCTCGGGCGCCTGGACCGCATCGTCAAGCTGGAAGAAAAACGCATCGCCTTGCCGATGCTCGAACAGGCCTTGATGAACCATCCATGGGTCGCTGAAACCCGCCTGGGCGTGGTGCAGGAAAACCGCGCCTCACTCGGCGCCCTGGTGGTGCTGAGTGCCGAAGGCCTGCATGCCCTGCGCAACCAGGGCCGGCGCACGCTGACCCAAACCCTGCGCCAGCACCTGAGCCAGCATTGCGAAGCCCTGGCCTTGCCGCGCCGCTGGCGTTTGCTGCGCCAATTGCCGCTCAACAGCCAGGGCAAGCTGCCCCAGGCCGATACCGAGGCGCTGTTGCTGGCGCCGCGCCCCAAGGCGCCGGAGGTGCTGGCGCAGGTGGAAACCGACGGCGAATGGACGTTGCAACTGAGCGTTCCGCCGGACCTGGCCTATTTCAGCGGGCATTTCCCGGTGACGCCGGTGCTGCCGGGGGTGGTGCAGGTGGAATGGGCCTTCAACCTGGGCCAGCAATTGCTCGACCTGCCGGCGACGTTCGCGGGTATGGAAGTGCTCAAGTTCCAGCAACTGGTGCGCCCCGGCGATCATATCGAATTGCACCTGCGCTTTGACCGCGAACGCAGCAAGTTGTACTTCGCCTACCGCAATGGCGCCGCCGCCTGCTCCAGTGGCCGAATCGTGCTGGAGCCTGCCAAGTGAATAGGCTTTTGTGGCGAGGGAGCTTGCTCCCGCTGGAGTGCGCAGCACTCCCGACTCAGGCACCGCCATTTGCCCGGATGAATTCGTTCGCCTGCATTGGGGCTGCTTCGCAGCCCAGCGGGAGCAAGCTCCCTCGCCACAAGATGAGCGACAACCTTGAGAAGGTCCACCATGCATAACCCCTGCGCCCTGATCCCGGTCTACAACCACGAAGCCGCCGTGCCCGCTGTGGTCCAGAGCCTGCTGGACAGCGGCCTGCCCTGCCTGCTGGTGGACGATGGCAGCAGCGCGGCCTGCGCGGCAGTGCTCGCGCAATTGGCGCTGCTGGAGAATGTCACCCTGCTGACCCTGCCGAGCAACCAGGGCAAGGGCGGCGCGGTCATGGCGGGCTTTCGCGAAGCCGCGCGGCTGGGGTACACCCATGCCCTGCAGGTGGATGCCGACGGCCAGCATGATCTTCGCGAAGTCGAGACCTTTATCGACACCTCCCGCCGGCACCCCGACGCCGTCATCTGCGGCTACCCCGAATACGACGACAGCGTGCCCAAAGGCCGCCTTTATGCACGCTACCTGACCCACGTGTGGGTGTGGATCAACACCCTGTCGCTGCAGATTCGCGACTCGATGTGCGGCTTTCGCGTGTACCCGCTGGCCCTCACGCTGGCGCTGATGGACTCGGCCTACATCGGCACGCACATGGATTTCGACTCGGACATCCTCGTGCGCCTGGCCTGGCGCAACCAGCCCATGCGCTGGTTGCCGACCCAGGTGCATTACCCCGCCGACGGCCTGTCGCACTTCCGCCTGTTCCGCGACAACGTGCGCATCAGCGCCATGCATACGCGCTTGTTCTTCGGCATGCTGGTGCGCGTGCCGGCCATTTTGTGGCGTCGGTGGCAGGCATGAGCGACAGCGGCAAACACTGGGCCGATCGCGAGGAGCGCGGCAGCTTCTGGTTGATGAAACTCACGGCGATCGCGGCAAAAGTCCTCGGCCGGCGCCTGTTGAGCCCGTTGCTCTACAGCATCGTGTTGTACTTTTTCCTGTTCGGCCGCACCGCGCGCCAGAGCGCCTGGCACTACCAGCAGCGCCTGGCGCAGTGGAGCGGGCGTGATGACCTGCTGCCGAGCCACAGGACGGTCTTTGCCCAGTTCATGGCCTTCGCCGACTCACTGCTCGACAAGCTGGACGTGTGGAACGGCAAGCTGCGCCTGGAGCAGATCGACATCAACGACCCGGCGCAATTACGCGGCCAATTGCGAGGCGAGCGCGGGCAGATGCTGGTGGGCGCGCACCTGGGCAACCTGGAAGTGTGCCGCGCCCTGGCGGAAATCGGCGAACGCGTCACCATGAATGTGCTGGTGCACACCAAGCATGCCGAGCGTTTCAATCGCCTGCTGGGCGAAGCGGGCGCGACCCATTTGCGCCTGATCCAGGTCAGCGAGCTGGACCCGGCCACCATGCTGCTGCTCAGCCAGCGCCTGGACGACGGCGAATGGCTGGCGATTGCCGGCGACCGCATCCCGCTGCACGGCGGGCGCACGGTGCGCGTGGATTTCCTCGGGCATGCAGCCGCGTTCCCCCAAGGCCCGTGGCTGCTGGCCGGCCTGCTCAAATCCCCGGTCAACCTGCTGATGTGCCTCAAGCACCAGGGCCGCTATCGCCTGACCATCGAGCCCTTCGCGCAATCGATTGAATGGAAGCGCAGCACCCGCGAGCAGGTCATCGCCCTGTGGACCGCCCGCTACGCCGCGCGCCTGGGCGAGTTCTGCCTGCAGGCGCCTCAACAGTGGTTCAACTTTTACCCTTTCTGGAAGACCGATGACGACGCCTCTTGAGCCAATCACCTTTGGCGAACGCCCCCTGCGCATCGAAGACGTACTGGCCCTGGCCAACCGTCAGGTGCCTACCCGCTTGCAGAACGATGCCGCGTATCGCCAGCGTATCGCCAAGGGCGCGCAGTTTCTTGACTCGCTGCTGGACAAGGAAGGCGTGATCTACGGCGTGACCACCGGTTACGGCGACTCGTGCGTGGTCGCGGTGCCGTTGCACCATGTCGAAGCGCTGCCGCGTCATCTCTACACCTTCCACGGTTGCGGCCTGGGCAAATTGCTCGACGCCCAAGCCACCCGCGCCGTGCTGGCGGCGCGCTTGCAGTCGCTGTGCCATGGCGTGTCGGGCGTGCGCGTGGAACTGCTGGAGCGCCTGCAGGGTTTCCTCGAACACGATGTGCTGCCGCTGATTCCAGAAGAAGGCTCCGTGGGCGCCAGCGGCGACTTGACGCCGCTGTCGTATGTGGCGGCGACCTTGTCCGGCGAGCGTGAAGTGCTGTTTCGTGGCGAACGGCGCCAAGCCGCCGACGTGCACCGCGAACTGGGCTGGGAGCCGCTGGTACTGCGGCCCAAGGAAGCCCTGGCGTTGATGAACGGCACGGCGGTGATGACGGGTATTGCCTGCCTGGCCTTCGCCCGTGCCGACTACCTGCTGCACCTGGCCACGCGCATCACCGCGCTCAATGTGGTGGCGCTGCAAGGCAACCCGGAACACTTCGACGAACGCCTGTTCGCCGCCAAGCCTCACCCCGGGCAGATGCAAGTCGCCGCCTGGCTGCGCCAGGACCTGGCTATCGATGCACCGACTGCACCGCTGCACCGCCTGCAGGATCGCTATTCGCTGCGCTGCGCGCCCCATGTGCTCGGCGTGCTGGCCGACAGCCTGAATTGGTTGCGCTCGTTTATCGAAATCGAGCTGAACAGCGCCAATGACAACCCGATCATCGATGCCGAAGCCGAACGCGTGCTGCACGGCGGGCACTTCTACGGCGGGCACATCGCCTTTGCCATGGACAGCCTCAAGACCCTGGTGGCCAACGTCGCCGACTTGCTCGACCGCCAACTGGCGCTGCTGGTGGACGTGCGTTACAACCACGGCCTGCCGAGTAACCTGTCGGGCGCGCCGGCCGACCGCGCGATGATCAACCATGGCTTCAAGGCCGTGCAGATCGGCACCAGCGCCTGGACCGCCGAAGCGCTGAAAAACACCATGCCGGCCAGCGTGTTTTCGCGCTCTACCGAGTGCCATAACCAGGACAAAGTGAGCATGGGCACCATCGCCGCCCGCGATGCGATCCGCGTACTGGAGTTGACCGAACAGGTCGCCGCCGCCACCTTGCTCGCCGCCAACCAAGGGGTATGGCTGCGCGCCCAGGCCGACGATGCCCGGCCGTTGCCACCGGCGCTGGCGGCGATGCATGACGCGCTGGCCAAGGATTTCCCGCCGGTCATTGAAGACCGCGCCCTGGAAGGCGAACTGCGCCTGTGCCTGCAACGTATTGCCGCGCAACACTGGAGGCTGCATGCGTAGTCCCGGCGTATTGCACAGCGACACTGAAATCCTCGTGCCGTTTTTCGATATCGACTCGATGAACGTGGTGTGGCACGGGCATTACGTGAAATACCTGGAAGTGGCGCGCTGCGCGCTGCTGGACAAAATCGGCCACAACTACATCGCGATGCTCGAAGCCGGCTACGCCTGGCCGATCATCGACATGCAGCTGCGCTATGTGCGCGGCGCGACCTTCGGCCAAACCCTCAACGTGCGCGCCAGTTTGGTGGAGTGGGAGAACCGCTTGAAGGTGAATTACCTGATCACCGACCTCGCCAGCGGCGAACGCCTGACCCGCGCCAGCACCGTGCAAGTGGCGGTAGAGATCGCCAGCCGCGAGATGCAACTCGCTTCCCCCAAAATATTCACCGACGCCGTAGAAAGGGCCTTGAAATGAGATCCCCTGTAGGAGCGAGCTTGCTCGCGAAGATCGCCAACGATAACGCGCAGCACCTGACGCCCCGCAGGGCCCTCAGGTTTTTCGCGAGCAAGCTCGCTCCTACAGTGGCCGCCGCGTTGCTGAGCTTCAGCGCCCACGCCTTCGACCTGCAACAGCTCAGCAATCAACTGGCCAAACCCCGCGTGATCCACGGCAACTTCATCCAGGAAAAACACCTGCGCGCCCTGCCCCAGCCGCTGGTCAGCAAAGGCACCTTCGTGCTGGCCAAGGACTACGGCTTGCTGTGGCTGTTGAAGACCCCGCTGCAACAGGACTACCGCATCAGCGCCCAGGGCATCGCCCGGCGTGACGCCAACGGCTGGCAATTGCTGCCCAACAAGAGCGCCGGCGCCGAGCAGAATCGCCTGTTCCTTGCGGTGCTGCAGGGCGACAGCAGTGGCTTGCAACGTGACTTCGAACTGCAACTGCAAGGGCAAGCCCGGCAATGGAAGCTGACACTGATCCCGCGTTCGCTGCTGCTCAAGCAAGTCTTTACCCAGATCAATATCGACGGCGGCGAGCTAGTCAATACCATTGAGCTGCTGGAAACCCAGGGCGACAGCACGCTGCTGCGCATGCAGGACAGCAGCGCCGACCAACCATTGAGCATTGCCGAGCAACATGACTTTGCCCAGTGAGCGCCTGCTGCCGCGCCTGTTCCTGATCCTGCTGGTGGCCGTATTGGCCCTGGCCGGCTGGCAGTGGCGCGCGGGTGCGCCGTTGTCGGCCAACCTGATGGAACTGGTGCCCGGCAGTACGCCGGACGCCTTGGAGCTGCAAGCCGAGCAGCGCATGCAGGAGCCGCTGAACCGCGAGATGCTGGTGCTGGTGGGGCATGCCGACCGCCAACGAGCGCTGGCCGTGGCGCAGCAACTGGCCGAGCGCTGGCAAGCCAGCGGCCTGTTTGAAAAGGTGCAATGGAACCTGCAAGCCGACTTGCCGGCGCTGCGCGAACAGCTGCTGCGCGGCCGCCTGGCGATGCTTGCGGCCAAGGACCGCGAGCAACTGATCGAACAGCCTGAGGCCTTCATCCAGCAGCGTGTGCAGTCGCTGTTCGACCCCTTCACCGGCTTCAGCCTGGTGCCGAGCCAGGACGACTGGCTGGGCCTGACCGGGCGCATCCAGAATAGCCAGCCGCAACACGGGGCGGTACAGCTGGATATCGGCAGCGGCGCGCTGATCGCCGATGCCGACGGCAAAAGCTGGGTGCTGCTGCGGGCGCGCACCACCGGCAATGCGTTCGATATGAAACTGCCGCTGCAAGTGGCCGATCTGCTCCAGGCCAGCCGCGCCCAGGCAGGCAAGCAAGGTGTGCAACTGCTCGCCGCCAGCGGCTTGCTCTATGCGGCCAATGGGCAGCAGCAAGCCACGCGGGAAATCACCTGGGTCGGCGGCGGCGCAACCGTGGGCATCCTGCTGTTGCTGTTGCTGGCGTTCCGGCGCTGGCGGGTGCTGCTGGCGTTCGTGCCGGTCGTGGTCGGAATGCTGTTTGGCGCCGTGGCCTGTGTGGCGCTGTTCGGCCATATGCATGTGATGACCCTGGTGCTGGGCTCGAGCCTGATCGGCGTGGCGGTGGATTACCCGCTGCACTACCTGTCCAAAAGCTGGAGCCTGCAACCCTGGCGCAGTTGGCCGGCATTACGCCTGACCCTGCCAGGGCTGAGCCTGAGCCTGGCCACCAGTTGCATCGGCTATCTGGCCCTGGCCTGGACGCCGTTCCCGGCGCTGACACAAATCGCGGTGTTCTCCGCAGCCGGCCTGGTCGGCGCCTATCTATCGGCCGTGTGCCTGTTGCCCGCGCTGCTCAGCGGTGTGGAACTGCGCCCGGCGCAATGGCCGCTGCGCATCGCCGAACGCTTGTGGCAATGGCGGGCGGCATTGATCAAGCGCGTACCAGGCTCGGTGCTGCTGGTGTGGGTGCTGTTGTTCTGCGCCGGTGGCCTGTGGCAGTTGAACACTAAAAACGATATCCGCCAGTGGATCGGCGCACCGCCGCAATTGCTGCAGGAGGCCCAGGCCGTGGCGCGCATCACCGGGTTCCAGCCCACCAGCCAGTTCTTTCTGGTGCGCGCCGAGACTCAGCAGCAGTTACTCGAACGCCAAGCGGCGCTGGGCCAGCGCCTGGATCAACTGGTGAACATGGACAAGCTGCAGGGTTACCTGGCGCTGAATCAACTGGTCAACCTGCCCGCCGAGCAGCAGCAACTGCGCGCGGCGCTGGATACACTCGCGCAGCATTGGCAACCGCTGCTGGACCTCGGCGTGCCCGCCGCCGCGCTGCAGGCCGAGGTCGCGCAGTTGCAGGCGCTGCCCACCGAAGACATCGACGCCGCGCTCAAAGGCCCGCTGGCCGAGCCATGGCGTACGCTGTGGCTGGGCCCGGTAGACGGCGGCGTGGCGGCGATGGTCAGCCTGCAAGGCCTGAACAACCCGGCCTTGCTGCGGGTGCAGGCCGTGGATTTGCCCGGCGTGCAACTGGTGGATCGCCTGGGTGACTTGAACCGCGTGTTTGCCGATACCCAAATCAGCGCCGCCGAGTTGAAGTTGCTGTCCTGTGTGCTGATCGTGGTGCTGTTGATGCTGCCCTTCGGCTTCATCGGCGCCTTGCGCATCGTCGCGCTGCCGCTGCTGGCGGCGCTGTGCAGCCTGGCCAGCCTCGGTTGGCTGGGCCAGCCGCTGACCCTGTTCAGCCTGTTCGGCCTGCTGCTGGTCACGGCTATCAGCGTCGATTATGCGATCCTGATGCGCGAACAGATCGGCGGCGCTGCCGTGAGCCTGCTGGGAACCTTACTGGCCGCGCTGACCACTTGGTTATCGTTCGGCCTGCTGGCCGTCTCCAGTACCCCGGCAGTGAGCAATTTCGGCCTGTCGGTCAGCCTCGGCCTGGCATTCAGCTTTATGCTGGCGCCCTGGGCCGGGCAACAGAAACACGCCTTATGAATGTGATTATCGCCAAAGCGGCAAGGAGCCTTCGTGCCCACAGTTGAAATGGAACGTCGCCAAGTGGTGGTGATCGGTGCCGGGCCGTCCGGGGCCATCGCGGCCGCGCTGCTCAAGCGCAAAGGGCATGATGTATTGATTATCGAGCGCCAGCATTTTCCGCGCTTCTCGATTGGCGAAAGCCTGCTGTCGCACTGCATCGACTTTATCGAAGAAGCCGGCATGCTCGACGCCGTGCAGGCGGCCGGCTTTCAACTGAAAACCGGTGCCGCGTTCGCCTGGGGCGAGCGCTACAGCGCGTTCGATTTCGGTGACACCTTCAGCAACGGCAAGCCGACGACCTTCCAGGTGCAGCGCGCCGAGTTCGACAAGCTGCTGGCCGATCAGGCGGCATTGCAGGGTGTGGAAATCCGTTACGGCGAAAGCATCGTCGGCGTGGACTTTTCCGGCGAGTGTCGTTACCTGCACGTACGCCGCGAGAATGGCAGCGAGTACCACCTCAAGGCCAAATTCGTGCTGGATGCCAGTGGCTATGGCCGCGTGCTGCCGCGCCTGCTGGACCTTGAAGCCCCGTCGAATTTTCCGCTGCGCCAGGCCGTGTTCACCCACGTCGAAGACCGCATCGAACACCCAGGCTTCGACCGCACCAAGATTCTGGTGACCACCCATCCCGAGAAGCGCGATATCTGGTTCTGGACCATCCCGTTCAGCAACGGCCGTTGCTCAGTGGGCGTGGTCGCGGCCAAGGAGCACTTCGACGGCCACGACGGCGACCTCGACGCCTGCCTGCGCGGGTTTATCGAGCAAACCCCGAGCCTGTCCGGCGTGCTGCAAAACGCCGTGTGGGACACCCCGGCGCGCAGCATCGGCGGCTATTCGGCCAACGTCAAAACCCTGCACGGTCCGGGCTTTGCGCTGCTGGGCAACGCGGCGGAGTTTCTCGACCCGGTGTTCTCTTCCGGCGTGACCATCGCCATGCGTTCGGCGAGCATGGCCGCCGGCTTGCTGCATCGCCAACTGCAAGGCGAAACGGTGGACTGGCAAACCGAGTTCGCCGAACCGTTGAAGCGCGGCGTCGACACCTTCCGCTGCTACGTCGAGGGCTGGTACGCCGGGACGTTCCAGGATGTGATTTTCCACGCCGGCAGTTCGCCGGAGATTCGCCGCATGATCAGTTCGATTCTCGCCGGTTACGCCTGGGATGAACGCAACCCGTTCGTCAGCGAGCCCAAGCGGCGCCTGCGCATGTTGTCGCAAATCTGCGCGAGTGAGACGGTATGACCAGCCCTGCCGTTGAAAAAAACTACCTGAGTAAGAACTACGTCGAAGAAACCCGGTTCGGCTTCTGGTTCCTGCGCAGCCACACCTGGCAGCACCATGTGCTCCGCGTAGCGATCAACGACCTGCGCAGCCTGTTCAGCGAACCGCTGCCGGTGGCGCCGGTGTTGCTCGACGCCGGCTGCGGCCAGGGCAAATCCTTCAACTTGCTGCAGCAGGTGTTTGCGCCCTCGCGTTTGATCGGCCTGGATGCCGACCCCCACAGCCTGGCGCTGAGCCGCGAAGAAGCCGCTCGCCAGGGCCTGGCCGTGGAGTTGATCGCCAGCGACTGCGCCACCCTCGACGTTCCCGACGCCAGCGTCGATATCGTGTTTTGCCACCAGACCTTTCACCACCTGGTCGAGCAACATCGCGCACTCAAGGAGTTTTATCGGGTACTCAAGCCGGGCGGTTATTTGCTGTTTGCCGAGTCCACCGAAGCCTATATCGACACCTGGGTAATTCGCTGGCTGTTCCGCCACCCGATGCACGTACAAAAAAGCGCCGAGGAGTATCTGCAGATGCTGCGCGAGCAAGGCTTTGAATTCGGCGCGGGGAACGTCTCGTACCCCTATTTGTGGTGGAGCCGTTCCAGCGATTTCGGCCTGCTGGAACGCTGGGGCCTGCGCAAGGCGCCGCCGGTGGGCCAGCGTGAGGAAACCCTGGTCAACTGTGTGGCGCGCAAGCCGTTAGAGGCCGCGAGCTCATGATGCGCCGGCTGTTGATGGGTTGCCTGTTGCTGCTCAGCGCGTGCGCCAGCCAGGCACCGTTACCCGAGAAAATCCCGGCGCTGGCCTTGCCGATGCAATTGCATGTGCAACGCCTGGAGGGCGAGCGCAGCCAGGACTGGCTGTTGGTGATCCAGCGTGAAGGCGCGGCGATTCGCTGGTCGATGATGGATCCGCTGGGCATTCCCCAGGCCCGGCAGAAGCTGATCGACGGGCAATGGCAGGCCGACGGCTTGCTGCCGCCCAATCCCCAGGCGCGAGCGCTGTTCGCCGCGCTGCTGTTTGCCCTGGCCTCGGCGGATGACGTGCGTGCGCTGTATCCTTCGGCCCAGGCCAGGGACCTCACGCGAACGCTGCCGGGCCATTGGCAAATCGTCTATCAGTCCTCGGAGGTGTTCAGCGTGAACATGGCGGGCCAACCGTTGAGCTATCGCATTACTCCGCTGGGGGGCGGCCGATGACTGCCTACCTCAATGCGCTCGGCGTAATCTGTGCCCTCGGTCGCGGCCAGGCCGAGGTCAGCCGCAGCCTGTTTGCCGGTGACTGCAGCGGCATGCGCGCCGAGAGCGGCTGGGTGCCGGAGCGTGTGGTGCCGGTCGCAGCGGTGCGCGGCGAACTGGCGACCATTCCGGCGCAATTGGGCCAGCAGAGCAGCCGCAATAACCAGTTGCTGCTGGAAGCGGCGTTGCAGATCGAGGCGCAGATTCGTCAGGTGATCGACACCTACGGCGCCTCACGGGTGGGCGTTGTGCTGGGCACCAGCACTTCGGGCATCGACGAAGCCAGTCGCGGCATTGCCCACTACCTGCGCGATCACGCGTTCCCTGGCGACTACGACTACCAGCAGCAGGAACTCAGCGCTCCGGCGAATTTCCTCGCCGACTGGCTGCAGTTGAGCGGCCCGGCCTATGTGATTTCCACCGCCTGCACGTCCAGCGCCCGCGCATTGATGAGCGCCCAGCGCCTGCTCGACTTGCGCGTGTGCGATGCGGTGCTCTGCGGCGGCGTCGACAGCCTGTGCAGGCTGACGCTGAACGGGTTTACCGCGCTGGAAGCGGTGTCTGCCGAGCGCTGCAATCCGTTCTCGGTGAACCGCGACGGCATCAATATCGGCGAAGCGGCGGTGTTGTTCGTGATGAGTCGCGAGGCGGCGCCGGTCGCCCTGCTGGGCAGCGGCGCCAGTTGCGACGCGCACCATATCTCCGCGCCCGAGCCCAGCGGCAAGGGGGCGTTGCAGGCGATGCGCAAGGCCCTGGCCAACGCGAAACTTACGCCCGAGCAGATCGGTTACCTGAACCTGCACGGCACCGCCACCCAACACAACGACGCCATGGAAAGCCAGGCGGTCGCCAGCCTGTTTCCGGGCGGCGTGGCCTGTTCGTCGACCAAACCCATGAGCGGCCATACCCTCGGCGCGGCGGGCGCACTGGAAGCGGCGTTCTGCTGGTTGAGCCTGACTCACGGCCTTGTCCCGCCCCATGTGTGGGACGGCCACATTGACCCGGCGCTGCCCGCGTTGCAGTGGGCGCACAAGGGCGACACCCTGGAAAAACCCTACCTGATGAGCAACTCGTTTGCCTTCGGCGGCAACAACGTCAGCCTGATTATTGGAGAGGCCCCATGATCGATTGGCCACTCGCCGAACTGCTGCCCCACGCGGGCGACATGATCCTGATCGACCAGGTGCTGTCGTTCGATGAAGAGCAGGTGCATACCCGCCTCACCGTCAAGCCTGGTGGCCTGTTCAACCGCGCAGACGGCAGCCTGCCGGCCTGGGTCGGTATCGAGCTGATGGCGCAAAGCGTCGCCGCCTATGCCGGTTGTCGCGCGCGCCAGCAAGGCCTGCCGGTGGAACTGGGCTTCCTGTTGGGCACGCGTAAATTCGAGTGCAACGTGGAACACTTCCCGGTCGGCGCCGAGCTGAACATCCACGGCCTGCGCTCCCTGGAAGACGACAATGGCATGGGGGTGTTCGAATGCCACCTCACTGGCGACGCAATCCAGGCCAGCGCACGCTTGAACGTATTTCGACCGCCCCAGGCGGCCAACTATTTAGCTGAAACGAAGGACGAAACGCCATGACTGAATCCGTACTGGTCACCGGCTCCAGCCGTGGCATCGGCCGCGCCATTGCCCTGCGCCTGGCCCAGGCCGGGCATGACATCGTGCTGCATTGTCGCAGCGGGCGTGCCGAAGCCGACGCGGTACAGGTCGAGATCCAAGCCCTGGGCCGCCAGGCGCGGGTGCTGCAGTTCGATGTGGCAGACCGCGCCGCGTGCAAGGCAATCCTTGAAGCCGATGTGGAGCAGCACGGCGCTTATTACGGCGTGGTGCTCAACGCTGGCCTGACCCGCGACGGCGCCTTCCCGGCCCTGTCGGAAGAGGACTGGGACGTGGTGATGCGCACCAACCTCGACGGTTTCTACAACGTGCTGCACCCGGTGATGATGCCGATGATTCGTCGGCGTGCCGCCGGGCGCATCGTGTGCATCACCTCGGTTTCCGGGCTGATCGGCAACCGTGGCCAGGTCAACTACAGCGCTTCCAAAGCGGGCCTGATCGGCGCAGCCAAGGCGCTGGCCATCGAGCTGGGCAAGCGCAAGATCACCGTCAACTGTGTCGCACCGGGCTTGATCGACACCGCCATGCTGGATGAAAACGTACCGGTGCAGGAGCTGATGAAGATGATCCCGGCGCAGCGCATGGGCACCCCGGAAGAAGTCGCCGGGGCGGTGAACTTCCTGATGTCGGCCGAGGCCGGCTATATCACGCGCCAGGTGTTGGCCGTGAACGGGGGCTTGTGCTGATGAAGCGCGTCGTCGTCACCGGCATGGCCGGCATGACCTCCCTGGGCAGCGATTGGGACACCATCGCCGCCAACTTTCGCGCCAACCGCAGCGGCATCCGGCGTATGGATGAGTGGGACCGTTTCACCGAATTGAACACGCGCTTGGCCGGGCCGATCGATGATTTCGTCGTGCCCGCGCACTGGACGCGCAAACAGCTGCGCAGCATGGGCCGTGTCTCGCGCCTGGCGGTGTGGGCAGCGGAGCAGGCGTTGCAGGATGCCGGCTTGCTCGGTGACGCGTCGATCAAGGACGGGCGCATGGGCGTGGCGTGTGGTTCGTCCACCGGCAGCACCGATGAGATCAAGGCGTTCGGCAACATGCTGCTGAACTCGGTGGCCGAGGGGCTGAATGCCAACTCCTATGTGCGCATGATGCCGCACACCACGGCGGCGAATATCAGCATCTTTTTGGCCTGACCGGCCGCTTGATCCCCACCTCCAGCGCTTGCACCAGCGGCAGCCAGGGCATCGGTTATGCCTACGAGGCGATCAAGTTCGGCCGCCTGCCCTTGATGCTGGCCGGAGGCGCCGAAGAGCTGTGCCCCACCGAGGCCATGGTGTTCGACGCGCTCTACGCCACCAGCCTGAAAAACGACGCGCCCCAAACCAGCCCGCGCCCCTACGACAGCGGCCGCGATGGGCTGGTGATCGGTGAAGGCGGCGGCATGCTGGTGCTGGAAGAATTGGAACACGCGTTGGCGCGGGGTGCGCATATTCATGCTGAACTGGTTGGTTTCGGCAGCAATGCCGACGGCCAGCACACTACCCGTCCGGAGCAGAAAACCATGCGTCGCGCCATGGAACTGGCGCTGGAGGATGCCGGGATTGAGCCGTCCGCCATCGGCTACGTGAACGGCCACGGCACCGCCACCGACCAGGGCGACATCGCCGAAACCCTGGCCACCAGCAGCCTGTTCGGTCCTCGCATGCCCATCAGTTCGCAGAAGAGTTTCCTTGGTCACACCTTGGGCGCGTGTGGGGCGCTGGAGTCATGGTTCAGCATCGAGATGATGAACCGCGACCAATACGTGCACACCTTCAACCTGGACGCCGTCGACCCGCAATGCGGCGAGCTGGATTACCTGCAAGGTGGCTTTCGCGAGATGCATCACGACTACGTGATGAACAACAATTTTGCCTTCGGCGGCGTCAACACCTCGTTGATCTTCCGCCGCTGGTCCTGACTTTTTAATCAATTGGAGAAAACGGAATGTCTTCCCTGCTACGCGCTACCCTGATCACCCTGGCCCTGCTGACCACCGCCGGCTGCACCAATAAACCGGTACTTAACACCCAGCACGAACTGCCGGCCACCACTCAGGTCAGCGAAGAAAAAATGAAACAGGTGATCGTCGCCGCCCTGCAAAAACGCGAGTGGACGGTACAACGCCTGAGCCCGCAACTGGTGCAGGCCGAGATCACCGTGCGCAACCAGTTTTATGCAGCCATCGATATTCGCTACACCCGCAACAGCTACGCCATCACCTACCGCGACAGCCGCGACCTGGGCTACAAGGACGGCAAGATCCATCGCAACTACAACCGTTGGATCAGCATGCTGGACCGCGACATCATGGCCGGGTTGCGCTCGGCGGGAATGCAGTAACGCCAGAAACGACAAAGGGCGCCTTTCGGCGCCCTCTTCTCAAACAGGTTGGCTTGTCATCGCCGCTTCCTGCCTGGCTCTGCGATGGCTGGTTGCCCAGGATCCTCAGAGTCTCACAAGCCCCTTTCGGGAACTCGGCCAGTATGCCTGAAAACAGGCGGCCTGCAATCAGTGGCAGAATGCCGTCTTACTTTATCGCAACCCAAGCGCACTGCGCACCGCCGCCTTTATTGCCAAGAATTGGTCACCGGTGAGTTCTGCGATTTTGTAAGTTCGTTTGCCATGACGATCTTTACTCTTGATTCGGTCCAGTCGGCCCAAGCTAACTGTCGCAACGATGTCGCATTTTGCCCAGCAGATCGGGCTCGCTCCCTGAAGGTGGCTATCAAGCTGCAAATGATGCTCCAACACCTGCTGTGGGGCGGTGGTACTCAGAGGGACCACCGTGACGAGCAGCTTATTAGTCCGATGTTTGCGTACCACAATAACGGGCCGAATCTTGGTGATTTCCGGAACCTCGTAGCCACGAAAATCACAAATCAACACGCTGCCCTCCTTGGGCTGATAGAGAAGTGCCATCCATATTCACTCGCTTGAAAAACAGCGATTTTGCGCAAGTTTCTCTCGAATAACTAAGCCGGTTGCGTTACCTGATATGTGACCCGGCCTACACCTGCGCCTTACGCGTCAACAACTCCACAAACGCCTGCGCCATCGGCGACTGCGCGCCCTTGCGCTGCACCAGCCACACCGCCGTCACCGCCTCCGGGTCCAGCAAGGTGCGGTACACCACGCCATCGATGCGGATACGCTGGTAAGACGCGGGCAGCACCGACACCCCCAAGCCCGCCGCCACCAGGCCAATGATGGTCATCGCCTCGCCTGCTTCCTGGGCAAAGTGCGGGCTGAACCCGGCGTCGCGGGCCAGATTGAGCAATTGTGCATAGAGACCACTGCCATAACTGCGCGGGAAAAATACAAAGGGTTCGTCAGCCAATTGCGCCAGGTGCAAGCCGCCTTCGCTGCCCTGGGCCAACGGGTGCCCGGCGCTCAATACCGCCACCAACGGCTCGCGCATCAGCTCGATCACACTGAGGGAATCCGGCAACGGCAACGGTCGCATGAGCCCGACCTGGATCGACTCATCGAGCAACGATTCGGCCACCTGGGTGCTGCTCATTTCTTCCAGGCTCAAATGCACCGCCGCAAACGCCTGGCGAAACGCAAAGATCGCCTGCGGGATGCTGGCGTTGAACGGCGCCGACGACGTGAAGCCGATTTTCAGCTCTCCAAGCTCCCCCAACTGCGCACGTCGCGCGACGTCTGCCGCTTTATCGACCTGCGCCAGCACCAGGCGCGCCTCGTGCAGAAACAGTCGCCCTGCTTCGCTCAGCTCGACCCGACGATTGGTGCGCTCAAATAAGCGCGCACCCACGTCTTGCTCCAACGCCTGAATTTGTTGGCTCAACGGCGGTTGCGAGATGCCCAGCACTTGCGCGGCGCGGCCAAAATGCAGCTCCTCGGCGACGGCGATGAAGTACCGCAGGTGACGTAATTCCATGCAAACCTCATTAGGTCGCTAAAGCTATCAAACGGGTCGAACAATATATTGGAAAGAATCATTAGCCAGCTATATTCTTTTTCGTATTGCCGGCCGTGGCAGTCTTTCCTCCCCGAGGTCACCGTGAAATTTGCTGTTGCTGCACACGCTCAAGAAGCCCCGCCCACTGCCCTGGATGAGGTCGTCGCGCAGCTCAACGACGAGTACATCGAAAAAGGCACGCCGATGTTCATGCGCACGGTGTTGGCGCTGTTCTCCGGCGGCTTTGCCACGTTTGCCCTGTTGTATTGCGTGCAGCCGATGATGCCGGCGCTGTCCCACGAGTTTTCCATCAATGCCGCACAAAGCAGCCTGATCCTGTCGGTCGCCACGGCGATGCTTGCTTTCGGCCTGCTGATTACCGGGCCGGTTTCCGACAGGCTGGGGCGCAAGCCGGTGATGGTCGCCGCGTTGTTCTGCGCAGCGCTGGCCACCATTGCCAGCGGCTTAATGCCGGGCTGGGAAGGCATCCTGTTGATGCGGGCGCTGGTGGGCTTGTCCTTGAGCGGCCTGGCCGCCGTGGCCATGACCTACCTGAGCGAAGAGATCCACCCGCAGCACATCGGTTTGGCCATGGGCCTGTACATCGGCGGCAATGCGATTGGTGGCATGAGCGGGCGCTTGATCATCGGCGTGCTGATCGACTTCGTCAGTTGGCACACCGCAATGCTGATCATCGGCGCCCTGGCGCTGATCGCCGCAACGGTGTTCTGGAAAATCCTCCCCGAATCGCGCAACTTCCGCGCCAGCAGCCTCAAGCCGCGAAACCTGCTGGACGGCTTTGTCATGCACTTCAAGGACGCGGGCCTGCCGTGGCTGTTCCTTGAAGCTTTCCTGCTGATGGGCGCGTTTGTCACGCTGTTCAACTACATCGGCTATCGTCTGCTGGCCGATCCGTATGACCTGAGCCAAGCCGTGGTCGGCCTGCTGTCGCTGGTGTATCTGTCGGGCATCTACAGCTCGGCAAAAATCGGCTCCCTCGCCGACCGCCTGGGCCGCCGCCGCGTGCTGTGGGGCACCATTGTGCTGATGCTCGCCGGCATGGCCCTGACACTCTTCACCCCGCTATGGCTGGTGGTGCCGGGCATGCTGATCTTTACCTTCGGCTTCTTCGGCGCCCACTCGGTAGCCAGCAGCTGGATCGGCCGTCGTGCGGTGAAGGCGAAGGGACAGGCGTCGTCGCTGTATCTGTTCTGCTATTACGCAGGTTCAAGCATTGCCGGCACAGCGGGCGGATTCTTCTGGCACTTTGCCGGATGGAACGGGATAGGCGCATTTATCCTGGCGTTGCTGATCGGCGCGTTGCTGGTGGCGTTGAGGTTGGCGAAGTTGGCGCCGTTGGGCCATGTGAAGGCCTGAGATCACCTGCGTCTGCCGATGCAGGTGACCCGGTCTCAGCACTCAACCGCACTCACCGCCAACCCGCCCCGCGACGTCTCTTTGTACTTGTCATGCATATCTGCACCGGTATCGCGCATGGTGCGGATCACCCGGTCCAGGGAGATAAAATGCTGCCCATCGCCGCGCAAGGCCATTTGTGCGGCGTTGATCGCCTTGACCGCCGCAATCGCATTGCGCTCGATACACGGCACTTGCACCAAGCCGCCCACCGGGTCGCAGGTCAGGCCCAGGTTATGTTCCAGGCCGATTTCTGCGGCGTTGCACAGTTGCTCGGGGGTGGCGCCGAGAATTTCGGCCAAGCCCGCTGCGGCCATGGCGCAGGCGGAACCGACTTCGCCCTGGCAACCGACTTCGGCGCCGGAGATCGAGGCGTTCTTTTTGCACAGAATGCCCACCGCCGCCGCGCCGAGCAGGTAGTCGACCACGTTGGCCTCCGTCACCTCTTCACTGAACTTCATGAAGTAATGCAGCACTGCCGGGATGATCCCCGCTGCGCCATTGGTGGGCGCCGTCACCATGCGTCCACCGGCGGCGTTTTCTTCATTGACCGCCAGGGCGAACAGGTTCACCCACTCCATGGCACTCAAGGTCGAACCGATCACATTGGGCTTGTTCAACTCCTGCAGACTGCGGTGCAACTTGGCCGCGCGACGGCGCACGTTCAAGCCGCCAGGCAGGATGCCTTCATGCTTGAGGCCTTCCTCCACGCACGCCTGCATGGCACGCCACAGGGTCATCAGGCCACTGCGGATTTCTTCTTCGGAGCGCCAGACCTTCTCATTGGCCAGCATCAGTTCGGCGACGCGCAGGTTGTGGGTCTTGCACAGCTGCAACAGTTCTGCGGCGCTGGAAAAGTCATACGGCAGCTCGGTGCGGTCCATGTCCGCCACGCCGCTCTGGGCCTGGGCTTCATCCACCACAAAACCGCCGCCCACCGAGTAGTAGGTGTCGCGGTGCAACTCGCCGTCAGCATCGAACACCACCAGGGTCATGGCGTTGGGATGGAACGGCAGGTTTTCGTCGAGCAGACGCATGTCCCGTGACCATATGAACGGCACCGGCAAGCGACCGTCGAGCAACAGGGTCTCGGTTTCGCGCAGCGTGTGAATGCGCACGCCAATCTGGGACGGGTCGATTGCGTCCGGCCACTCGCCCATCAGCCCCATAATGCTGGCGGTGTCGCTGCCATGGCCGATGCCGGTGGCCGACAAGGAACCGTAGAGTTGCACTTCGACACGCCGAACCTGTTCCAACAGGCCACGTTCGCGTAACGTTTGAACGAACAACGCCGCAGCGCGCATGGGGCCGACGGTGTGAGAGCTGGAGGGCCCGATGCCGATCTTGAACAAGTCGAAAACGCTGATAGCCATTAACCTGAAACTCCTCGATAAGCGCGGCCAGGCTTGAACGAGGTGCTACGCTCAGATCGCCCAGATGGCGGCATCATCCAGCTTTTATCCGCCGTCACGGCGTCTCACACCGACGCACCCATGCTCACCAGCGTCGCTAACGTGCGATCGCCTGTTTTGGCCGTTTTTAACGGTGCAGATGAGTAAAAACTGCAGTTTCACTGTGGTAAAAATCTGTAAGCGACGTCACCGACACTGGATGCGACCCTCCCTGTACTGGATACGACGCCCCCTGTAGGCGTCAGATTTTCACTGGTACATGATCAGTCTCGACTCGTTTGCAAGGCACCGTGCCAGAGCTGTCCGACGCATACTCCAATAGCAGCACCTATAAAGCGCGGCGAATGCCGCCAGAAAAAACACAGGAGTCTACCCCGATGAAAGGTTCACCCTCGTTGTTGTTGGCCGCCATGCTGAGTCTGCCGGTCATGGCGCACGCTGCAGAACCGGAACAATGCAAGACCGTCAACTTCTCCGATGTCGGCTGGACCGACATCACCGTCACCACCGCGACCACCAGCGAAATCCTCAAGGGCCTGGGCTACAAGCCGCGCACCACGATGATTTCGGTCCCCGTGACCTACAAGTCCCTGGCTGACGGCAAGAACATGGACATCTTCCTCGGCAACTGGATGCCGACCATGGAAAACGACATCAAGCAGTACCGCGATGCCGGCACCGTGGAAACCGTACGCGCCAACCTGGAGAACGCCAAGTACACCCTGGCGGTGCCCGAAGCGCTGTATGACAAGGGCCTGAAAGACTTCGCCGATATCGCCAAATTCAAGGATGAGCTGGGCGGCAAGATCTACGGCATCGAGCCGGGTAACGACGGCAACCGCACCATCCAGACGCTGATCGACAAGGATGCCTTCGGCCTCAAGAAGGCCGGTTTCAAAGTGGTCGAGTCCAGCGAAGCCGGGATGCTCTCCCAGGTTGAGCGCGCCACCAAGCGCGGCCAGGCCATCGTGTTCCTCGGCTGGGAACCGCACCCGATGAACACCCGTTTCAAGATGAAGTACCTGACCGGGGGTGACGATTCGTTCGGCCCCAACTACGGCCAGGCCACCATCTACACCAACACCCGCAAGGGCTACACCCAGGAATGCAGCAACGTCGGCCAACTGCTGAAAAACCTGCAGTTCACGCTGAACATGGAAAGCACCCTGATGGGCAACGTCCTGGACGACAAAATGAAGCCCGATGCTGCCGCCAAGGCCTGGCTGCAGAAGAACCCGCAAGTCCTCGACACCTGGCTGGCCGGTGTCACCACCGTTGATGGCCAACCAGGGCTCGATGCCGTTAAAGCTTACCTCGCCAAATAGCACCCGCTGACCCCGGGGCGGTGCGCTGCCCCGGGATGTTTCCCTCTTCGCATGTGGACATTCACTACCATGCTGACTGAACAGAAAATCCCACTAGGCCAGTACATCGCTGCCTTCGTCGACTGGTTGACCCAACACGGTGCCAACTATTTCGACGCAATCGCATCGACACTGGAAACGATGATCCACGGCGTGACGTTTGCGCTGACCTGGTTCAATCCGCTGGCATTGATCGGTCTGATTGCGCTGCTGGCTCACTTTATCCAACGCAAATGGGGCCTGACCGTCTTTGTCATCGCCTCCTTCCTGCTGATCCTCAACCTGGGGTACTGGCAGGAAACCATGGAAACCCTCGCGCAGGTGCTGTTCGCCACCCTGGTCTGCGTGGTCATCGGCGTGCCGCTGGGCATTGTTGCCGCGCACAAGCCGATGTTCTACACCATGATGCGGCCGGTACTCGATCTGATGCAGACCGTACCGACCTTCGTCTACCTCATCCCTACCCTGACCCTCTTCGGGCTGGGTGTGGTGCCCGGCTTGATTTCCACGGTAGTGTTCGCGATTGCCGCGCCGATCCGCCTGACCTACCTGGGCATCCGCGATGTACCGCAAGAGTTGATGGATGCCGGCAAAGCCTTTGGCTGCTCGCGCCGTCAGTTGCTCTCACGCATTGAACTGCCCCACGCGATGCCGAGCATTGCCGCCGGTATTACCCAATGCATCATGCTGTCGTTGTCGATGGTGGTGATCGCGGCGCTCGTCGGCGCCGATGGCCTCGGCAAGCCGGTGGTCAACGCACTCAACACCGCTGACATCGCCCTGGGCTTCGAAGCCGGGCTGGCCATCGTGTTGCTGGCCATCATGCTCGACCGTATCTGCAAACAACCCGACGCCAAAGTAGGGGGTGATGCATGAGCATTATCCGATTCGATAAAGTCGACGTGATCTTTTCCAAAGACCCACGCGAAGCGCTCAAGCTGCTGGACCAGGGCATGAGCCGTAACGAAATCCTGAAGAAAACCGGGCAGATTGTCGGCGTTGAAAACGCAAGCCTGGATGTGGAGAAAGGTGAGATCTGCGTGCTGATGGGCCTGTCGGGCTCCGGCAAATCCAGCTTGCTGCGCTGCATCAACGGCCTCAACACCGTCAGCCGTGGCCAATTGTTCGTGGAGCATGAAGGTCGCCAGATCGACATCGCGTCCTGCACCCCCGCCGAGCTGAAAATGATGCGCACCAAACGCATCGCCATGGTGTTCCAGAAGTTCGCCCTGATGCCCTGGCTGACGGTGCGCGAGAACATCAGCTTCGGCCTGGAAATGCAGGGCCGTCCGGAGAAGGAACGGCGCACCCTGGTCGATGAAAAACTCGAGCTGGTGGGCCTGAGCCAATGGCGCAACAAGAAGCCCGATGAGCTGTCCGGCGGCATGCAACAGCGCGTGGGCCTGGCCCGTGCGTTGGCGATGGACGCCGATATCCTGCTGATGGACGAACCCTTCTCCGCCCTCGACCCGCTGATCCGCCAGGGCCTGCAGGATGAGCTGCTGGAGCTGCAACGCAAGCTGAGCAAGACCATCGTGTTCGTCAGCCACGACCTCGACGAAGCCCTCAAGCTGGGCAGCCGCATCGCGATCATGAAAGACGGCAAGATCATCCAGTACAGCGTGCCGGAAGAAATCGTGCTGAACCCGGCGGACGACTATGTGCGCACCTTCGTCGCCCACACCAACCCACTGAACGTACTGTGCGGCCGCAGCCTGATGCGCACGCTGGATAACTGCACGCGGGTGAACGGTTCGGTATGCCTGGACCCAGGCGCCGACTCCTGGCTGGACCTGGCCGAAGGCAACACCATCCAGGGCGCACGCCAGAATGGCGTGGTGATGAACCTGCAGAACTGGGCGCCGGGGCAAGCGGTGGAGGGCTTGGGCCGGGTGCCGACGCTGGTGGACTCCAATATCGGCATGCGTGACGCCTTGCAGATCCGCTATCAGACGGGGAACAAGCTGGTGTTGCATGACAACAACAAAGTGGTGGGGATCCTGGGCGACAGCGAGCTGTATCACGCCCTCCTAGGCAAGAACCTGGGCTGACCAACACCGCAAAACAACTGAAGGAACCAGGTCAATGTGGGAGGGGGCTTGCTCCCGATTGCGGTGTATCAGCATCAAATGTGCTGACTGACACACCGCTATCGGGAGCAAGCCCCCTCCCACATTTAGCGCATTGCCTGGCTTCAGCTGTAAACCCGGCCAAGGAGCTGCCGATGGCTTTCGAACTGATCGAGCACGTCACGGGTGATCTGCTCCTGGGTGAAGCCCATCAGGTCGTATTCCTGCGGCCCGTTGTGCAGGTACACCTCAGCGCGGTAGTAGCGGGTGCGTTCTTCTTCGGGCAGGTCAGTGGGCGCCGAGGAATAAGCATCCAGGCTGACTTCGTAGACGAACGGGTTGCCCTCTTCCATCTCGATCCGCACACCGATGCAGCGTTTGGATTTGCCCAGCAAGGTCTGCACTTCCAATCCCTGCTCGCGCAACGCTGTGGCGGCTTCTTCCAATGCCGGCGTGACGTGCTTGTCCATAAAGCGTTGCACGGTGCCCTGGCTCGGTTGCAGGTCGAGCGCGGTCAGGCGCTCGCTGAACCCCCGGCGCCCGCGTTCAGCCAACTGCGCCTGCTCTTGTTCGATGGCCACATCCTGGCGCATGGCCTTGTGCAAACCGAACATGAACAGAATCAGAACCACCGAGAACGGCAACCCCGCCAGCACCACCATGGTCTGCATGGCTTCGAAGTTGCCGGCGAACAGCAGGCCGATGGTCACCAGGGTGATCACCGCCGACCAGAAGATCCGCAGCCAGTGCGGCGCATCTTCATCCACGTTGCCGCCTTTGCACGACAGGTTGGCCATCATCACCGCGCCGGAATCCGCAGGCGTCAAGAACAGCACGAAGCCCACGAAGATCGACACGCCAATGACGACTTTCGACGCCGGGTAATGCTCAAGCAGCTGGTAGATGGCCATGGACGGCTGTTCCAGCGCAGTCTTGCCCAGCTCCACCGCGCCATGGTTCAGCACCAGGTCCAACGCCGAGTTACCGAAGATCGACAACCACGCCAGGGTGAAGCCCAGCGGGATCAGCAGCACGCCGGCGACCAGTTCGCGCACGGTGCGGCCACGGGAAATGCGCGCAATGAACATGCCCACGAATGGCGCCCAGGAAATCCACCAGGCCCAGTAGAACAGGGTCCACAGGCCCATCCAGCGCTCGGTCTTGTCGGCGTCGCCTTCGTACACATAGAGGTCGAAGGTTTTCAGAATGATGCCGTTGAGGTAGTCACCGGTGTTTTGCACCAGGCCGTTGAGCAGGTGCAGGGTGGGGCCGAACAGCAGCACGAAGATCAGCAAACCGCTGAACAACACGATGTTGAGGTTGGACAGGCGGCGAATGCCATTCTCCACACCCGACACCGCAGCGATGGTCGCCACCGTGCTCATCACAATGATCACGATCAGCAGGTTGGTGTTGCTGTGCGCCATGCCGAACAGGTTTTCCAACCCGGACGACACCTGCATCGAACCGATCCCCAGGTTGGTCACCAGGCCGAGCAGGGTCACGAACATGCCGAAACCGTCCACCGCATGGCCGGCCGCGCCCTTCACCCAACGCTCGCCCACCAGCGGGTACAGCGCCGAACGCAGGGCCAGCGGCTGGTTGTGGCGGTACGCGAAGTACGCCACGGCCAGGCCGACCAGCGCATAGATCGCCCAGCCATGCAGGCCCCAGTGCAGGAAGGTCAGTTGCAGCGCCTGACGTGCCGCGCCATTGCTGGCGGCCGTGCCTTCGGGCGGGTTGAAGTAGTGGTCCAGGGGCTCGGAGGCGCCGAAGTACAGCAGCGAAATGCCGATGCCCGACGAAAACAGCATGCCGGCCCAGGCGCCGTAGCTGAAGTCCGGGGTGTCGTCCTTGCTGCCCAGTTTCAACTTGCCGTAGGACGAAAACGCCAGGCCGACCACGAACACCAGGTAGGCGGCGATGACCACCATGTAGTACCAGCCGAAGCTTTTCGACAGCCAGGCCTGGGCGACGCCGAGCATGCGCCCGGCCTCCTGCGGGGCGATGATCAGAATGGCGGTCAACAACAGAATCAGCGCGGTGGAGGTGTAGAACACCCAACCGTTGACCCGGACCTTTTCCGGTGGGGTCTTTATAAGAGAGGCAGAACTCATGGCGCAGATGCTCCGGGCAGTGCGAGAGAGAAACACAAGGCAACGGTTATCCCGGGACATCGATTTTTCGGCAGTCGACGGACGGGTGTTATAAAGACACCCCGAAAATCCCCAACCCCGCCGAAGCGGTAGCCAGGCCCTGATACGGCCTGTTTCAGGGGTTTTCGCAGGTGTCAGGGGGCGCGGCTCCCAGGTAGGAAATATCTGTAGGCAGCGACCATTTGTCGCAGAGCTTATTCTTTGTTGATTGAACGTTCAATCAAAACAAAATAGACTGGCCTTCAAGCCGATGGACGTGATCGCCCGTCAGCAGGCCTAAGGAGAGGTGCTACATGCCCAAGGTCGGTATGCAACCCATACGCCGCCAGCAGTTGATCGAAGCCACCTTGACGGCCATCGATCAGGTTGGGATGGGAGATGCCAGCATTGCGCTGATCGCCCGTCTGGCGGGTGTCTCGAATGGCATCATCAGTCACTATTTTCAGGACAAGAACGGCCTGATCGCAGCGACGATGCGTTACCTGATGAACGCGCTGATCGAGAACGTCCAGGAACGCCGGCGTGCCCTGAACGATGACAGCCCACGGGCGCATCTGCGGGTGATCATCGAAGGCAACTTCGACGCCAGCCAGGTCAACGGCCCGGCAATGAAAACCTGGTTGGCCTTCTGGGCCACCAGCATGCATCACCCGTCTTTGCACAGGTTGCAGCGGATCAACGATCACCGCCTGTATTCCAACCTGTGCTGCCAGTTCCGCCGTGCGATGCCGTTACCCGAGGCACGCAGCGCAGCTCGAGGCCTGGCGGCCCTGATCGACGGTTTGTGGTTGCGCGGCGCCTTGTCGGGAGACGCTTTCGACACGGAGCAGGCGCAACGGATCGCTTACGACTACATGGATTTCCAATTGGCCAAGCAGGTGAGTTAGAGCCCTTATAAACGCTCAACCCCTGAACGTCCGCCGCGCAGTATTGCCACATCCCCATGGCCCACTGTTCGACGGGTAACGCCAACCACTTATGCACTTGCGAGGACTTTATGGCCCGTTTCGACCTGCAAAAACTCTACATTGACGGCGGCTACAGCGACGCTGGCAGCGATGCCACCTTCGAAGCCATCAACCCGGCTAACGGTGAAGTTCTCGCCCAAGTGCAACGCGCCACCAAGGAAGACGTCGAGCGTGCCGTGGTCAGCGCTGAAAAAGGCCAGAAGATCTGGGCCGCCATGACCGCCATGGAGCGTTCGCGCATCCTGCGTCGCGCCGTCGACATCCTGCGCGAGCGCAACGATGAGCTGGCCGCCCTGGAAACCCTGGACACCGGCAAAGCCTTCTCCGAAACCAAGTACGTCGACATCGTCACCGGCGCCGACGTGCTGGAGTACTACGCGGGCCTGGTGCCGGCCATCGAAGGCGAGCAGATTCCGCTGCGCGACACGTCCTTCGTCTACACCCGCCGCGAGCCGCTGGGCGTGGTTGCTGGTATCGGCGCGTGGAACTACCCGATCCAGATTGCCCTGTGGAAATCCGCACCGGCCCTGGCCGCTGGCAACGCGATGATCTTCAAGCCAAGCGAAGTCACCTCGCTGACCACCCTGAAACTGGCCGAGATCTACACCGAGGCGGGCGTTCCAGCCGGCGTATTCAACGTACTGACCGGCAGCGGCCGTGAAGTCGGCACCTGGCTGACCGAACACCCACGCATCGAGAAAGTCTCGTTCACCGGCGGCACCGACACCGGCAAGAAAGTCATGGCCAGCGCGTCGAGCTCGTCGCTCAAGGAAGTGACCATGGAACTGGGCGGCAAGTCGCCGCTGATCGTGTTCGAAGACGCCGACCTCGACCGTGCGGCCGACATCGCGATGATGGCCAACTTCTACAGCTCCGGCCAGGTCTGCACCAACGGCACCCGTGTGTTCGTGCCCAAGCACCTGCAAGCGGCGTTCGAAGCCAAGATTCTTGAACGTGTTGCGCGCATCCGTGTGGGCGACCCGCAAGATGACAACACCAACTTCGGCCCACTGGTCAGCTTCGCGCACATGGAGAGCGTGCTGGGCTACATCGCCAAAGGCAAAGAGCAAGGCGCACGCCTGCTGTGCGGCGGCGACCGCCTGACCGACGGCGACTTGGCCAAGGGCGCCTTCGTCGCACCGACCGTGTTCACCGACTGCACCGATGACATGGTGATCGTGCGTGAAGAGATCTTCGGCCCGGTGATGAGCATCCTCACCTATGAAACCGAAGAAGAAGTGATCCGCCGCGCCAACGACACCGACTTC
This sequence comes from Pseudomonas sp. R4-39-08, assembly GCF_003852275.1. Classification (NCBI taxonomy): domain Bacteria; kingdom Pseudomonadati; phylum Pseudomonadota; class Gammaproteobacteria; order Pseudomonadales; family Pseudomonadaceae; genus Pseudomonas; species Pseudomonas sp. R4-39-08. The sequence continues at coordinate 493,299 of NZ_CP027733.1, read as the reverse complement.
GGTTTGGCTGCCGGCCTTGTGACCAAAGACCTGAATCGCGCGCACCGTGTGATTCACCAGCTGGAAGCGGGTATCTGCTGGATCAACGCCTGGGGCGAATCCGACGCGAAGATGCCGGTCGGCGGCTACAAGCAATCCGGTGTGGGCCGTGAAAACGGGATCAGCTCGCTGAATAACTTCACCCGCATCAAATCGGTACAGGTTGAGCTGGGCGATTACGCCTCGGTGTTTTAAGACCCGGGATTTGTATTGCCTTTGAGGCTGCCATCGGGGGCAAGCCCCCTCCCACACTCACTGTATTCACAGGTTCAGATGTGTAAATACAGTCAAATGTGGGAGGGGGCTTGCCCCCGATGAGGCCCGACCTGACCACACTTCAAAGAGGGTGCATTCAATGTCCCAAGAATACGACTACATCATTGTGGGTGCCGGCTCTGCCGGTAACACCCTGGCGACCCGTCTGACCGAAGACGAAGGCTTCACCGTCCTGTTGCTGGAAGCCGGTGGCCCGGACTACCGCCTCGACTTCCGTACCCAGATGCCCGCCGCCCTGGCGTTCCCGCTGCAAGGCCGTCGCTACAACTGGGCCTACGAGACCGATCCTGAGCCACACATGGACGGGCGCCGGATGGAATGCGGTCGTGGCAAGGGCCTGGGTGGCTCTTCCCTGATCAACGGCATGTGCTACATCCGTGGCAACGCCATGGACTACGACAACTGGGCGAAATTGCCGGGCCTGGAAGACTGGACCTACCTGGACTGCCTGCCGTATTTCCGCAAAGCCGAAACCCGCGACATCGGCCCCAACGACTACCACGGTGGCGAGGGCCCGGTCAGCGTGACCACGCCGAAAGCCGGCAACAACCCGCTGTTCCACGCCATGGTTGAAGCCGGCGTGCAGGCCGGTTACCCGCGTACCGAAGACTTGAACGGTTACCAGCAAGAAGGCTTCGGCCCGATGGACCGCACCGTTACGCCGAACGGCCGTCGCGCCAGCACCGCACGCGGTTACCTGGACGTCGCCAAGAAGCGTTCGACCCTGACCATCGTTACCCACGCCCTCACCGACAAAGTGTTGTTCGAAGGCAAGCGTGCGGTCGGCGTGCGTTACCTGATCGGCGCCGCTGAAGAGCGTGTCGAAGCCCGTGCGCGTAAAGAAGTGCTGGTCTGCAGCGGCGCGATCGCTTCGCCGCAGCTGCTGCAACGCTCCGGCGTCGGCCCGGCCAAACTGCTGGAAAGCCTCGACATCCCGGTGGTCCACGACCTGCCAGGCGTCGGCGAAAACCTGCAGGACCACCTTGAGCTGTACCTGCAATATGCGTGCACTCAGCCGGTGTCGCTGTACCCTTCGCTGCTTTGGTACAACCAGCCGGCCATCGGTGCCGAGTGGCTGTTCAACGGCACGGGTATTGGCGCCAGTAACCAGTTCGAAGCCGGCGGTTTTATCCGTTCGCGTCCGGAATTCGAATGGCCGAACATCCAGTACCACTTCCTGCCGGTGGCGATTAACTACAACGGCAGCAACGGGGTGAAAGAACACGGTTTCCAGGCACACATGGGCTCCATGCGTTCGCCGAGCCGTGGCCGTGTGCAGTTGAAGTCGAAGAACCCACGGGACTACCCGAGCATCCTCTTCAACTACATGGCCACCGAGCAGGACTGGCAGGAATTTCGCGACGGCATCCGCCTGACCCGTGAAATCATGCAGCAGCCGGCGCTGGACCCATACCGTGGCCGCGAAATCAGCCCGGGTATCGAGGTGCAAACCGATGAACAGCTCGACCAGTTCATCCGCGAGCACGCCGAGACCGCGTTCCACCCGTCCTGCTCGTGCAAGATGGGCACCGACGAGATGGCGGTGGTCGATGGCGAGGGTCGCGTGCATGGCATGCAGGGCCTGCGTGTGGTGGATGCGTCGATCATGCCGATCATCACCACCGGCAACCTGAACGCCCCGACGATCATGATCGCCGAGAAAATCGCCGACAAGATCCGTGGCCGCCAGCCGCTACCGCGCAGCACCGCCGACTACTACGTGGCAGGCGATGCGCCAGTGCGTGGCAAGCCGCTGCGTGAAGTGGGGCCGCTGCGCAATAACTGATACACCGCCAACCGATCGTTCCCACGCTCCGCGTGGGAATGCCGCCCTGGACGCTCTGCGTCTGCTCTTGAGGTCGTGACGCGGAGCGTCACAGGATGCATTCCCACGCGGAGCGTAGGAACGATCACCTTCCCCTCCTTGATCAGCCCCCAGCCCCGGCCTACTCTGTTGGCCTGCCCCGCGCTGAGCTGCCCACAAGGAAGGCCCCATGTTCGAACACCACGCCACGCTCAAACAACACTTCAGTGCCCTGCGCACCACCGCCCAATTCTTCTCCCTGCGCTATGTGCGCGAATCCGGCCGGTACCTGTCGGTGCGCAAGAACGTCGCCGAGCCGCCACACCTGAGCCATGACGAAGGCGCCATGCTCACCGTGCGCCTCAACGGCGTCGAAGCCTACGCCGCGACCAATGATATGTCCCTGGCCGGCCTGCAAGCCGCCCTCGAACGTGCCGAACAGCAGGCCCGGCGGATCAAGCCCCACGCGCTGCTCGACCTGCGCGAGCAAGCGGTGTCGAGTGACGTTGCCGACTACCTGTCTCCCGACTTCGACCAGCCCTTCCCGTCCCTGAGCGACTGCTACCAACTGCTCGGCGATGAGTCGGCCGCCGTGCCCAGGGATGAGCGCCTGGTGAGCTGGGACGTCAGCCTCGGCCAGACCACGGTCGAACAGATCTACCTCAACACCGCTGGCGCGCAATTGCGCCAGGCCCAGCGCTTTGTGTTTCCCGGCGTCAACGTCACCGCCTTCGATGGCAACGACAGCCAGACCCGCACCCTTGGCGGCAGCAACTTCGGCCAGCAAGGCGGGTTTGACGTGATCAGCCGCTTCGGCCTGATCGGCGCCGCGCCACGCGTGGCCGACGAGGCCCTGCAACTGCTGCTGGCACCGAACACGCCCCAGGGTCCGCGTGACCTGTTGCTGATGCCCGACCAGATGATCCTGCAGATCCACGAGTCCATCGGCCACCCGCTGGAGCTGGACCGCATTCTCGGCGACGAGCGCAACTACGCCGGCACCAGCTTCGTCAAGGCCAGCGACTTCGGCCATCTGCAATACGGCTCCAACCTGCTCAACGTGACGTTCGACCCGGACATCCCCGAACAGCTCGCCAGCTACAGCCATGACGATGACGGCAGCCGCGCCAGCAAACAGTTCCTGATTCGCGAAGGGCTGCTGCTCAAGCCGTTGGGCGGCGCACTGTCGCAATTTCGCGCGGGGCTGGGCGGTGTGGCCAACAGCCGTGCCAGCAGTTGGAACCGCCCGCCGATCGACCGCATGGCCAACCTCAATATCGAGGCGGGTGACCAGAGCCTGGCCCAGCTGATTGGCGGTATCGAACACGGCATCCTGATGTCGACCAATCGTTCCTGGTCCATCGACGACGCGCGCAACAAATTCCAGTTCGGCTGCGAATGGGGCCAACTGATCGAAAACGGCGAGCTCAAGGGCGTGGTCAAGAACCCCAACTACCGCGCCATTTCCGCGCAGTTCTGGCGCAAGCTCAGCGCGGTCGGCGATGCCAGTACCTTCAAGGTGCTGGGCACACCGAACTGCGGCAAAGGCGAACCTAACCAGGTGATCCGCGTCGGCCATGCTTCGCCGGCGTGTGTGTTCAGTAACGTCGACGTATTTGGGGGAGATGCCTGATGAACGACTTCAAGGCACTGGTGGACTGGCTCAAACAGGCCGTCACCGAGCAGGAACAGTTTCACCTCGGCTTTGCTGCTGAAGCGTCCGAGTTCGTGCGTTTCAACCACGCCCAGGTACGCCAGGCCGGCCAGGTGCAGCAGGCCAGCCTCAACCTCAAGCTGATCAACGCCGGTCGCCATGCCGACCTCGGCATCACCCTGGCGGGTGATCCTCAGTTGGACCGCCAACGCCTCGCCACAGGCCTGCAACAGTTGCGCGAAACCTTGCCGTTGCTGCCGCCAGACCCCTACCTGCTGCTGAACCACAACGCCTGGCAAAGCCACAACGAACAACTGCGACCCTTGCCGGAACTGACCCAGGTGCTGCAAGACATCAGCCAGGCCGCCGAAGGCGTGGACCTGGTCGGCTTCTATGCCGCTGGCCCGATCAGCCGTGGCTTTGCCAGCTCCGACGGCGCGTTCGGCTGGCACCAGGCCAATAGCTTCAACTTCGACTTCAGCCTGTTCCACGCCAATGGCGAAGCGGTCAAGGCCAGCTACGCCGGGCACACCTGGGACAGTGCCGAGTTCGCCCGGCGCGTCCAGCAGGCCCGCGACCAGCTTGAATTCCTCGGCCGACCGTTGCACCCGCTGGCACCGGGACAATACCGCGCCTACCTCGCTCCGGCGGCACTCGAAGAAATCATCAGCATCGTGACCTGGGGCGGTTTTTCCGCCCAGGCCATCGCCAGCAAGGGCAGTTCGCTGCAACGCCTGTATGCCGGGGAACAACACCTGAGCCCGCTGGTAACGGTGACCGAGCAGATCAGCGGTTCACTGAGCCAGGCATTTTCCACCGAAGGCTACCCGCGCAGTGACGTCACGTTGATCCATGCCGGCCAGGCCGACGGCCAATTGGTCAACTCGCGCAGCGCCGCCGAGTATGGCCTGAGCGCCAATGGCGCCAGCAGCGACGAATCCCCCAGCGCCTTGCAAATGGCCGCCGGTAACCTGGCCCAGGCCGATATCCTCAAGCAGTTGGGCACCGGGTTGTACATCAGCAACCTGTGGTACCTGAACTACTCCGACCTGCCAGCGGCGCGCCTGACCGGCATGACCCGCTTCGCCACGTTCTGGGTGGAAGACGGCGAGATCAAGGCGCCGGTCAGCACCATGCGCTTTGACGACAGCGTGTTCAGCCTGCTGGGCTCGCAGTTGGAAGCGCTGACCGCTGACCGGGAACTGCTGCTGTCGGCGAGTACGTATGGCCAGCGCAACACAGCGTCCAACCTCCTGCCAGGCGCACTGGTCAAACGCCTGACACTGACCTTGTAATCCAGAAAAATCCCCTGTGGGAGGGGGCTTGCCCCCGATGGCGGTGGATCAGCCAAGTATTTCTCGACTGGTCCACCGCTATCGGGGGCAAGCCCCCTCCCACATTGTCCTGTGTTGATTTCGGACACTCCGATAAGCCAGATCCTACCGTTCAATCCCATACTCCGGGCAGCCTGTTGTCGCCCGCAATAAACCCCGTTATAAAAGCTAATGGCATACCGCCACACGACAGGGAGTGTTGCGATGACCCAGGCAAGTTTTGTCATAGACAAGCTGTACAAGCACTACAACGTCCACGTAGAGCAACTGGGCAACGACCCACACAGAAAAACCGTGCTGATGGTCAATGGCGCCCTGTCCACCACGCGCTCCTTTGCCCGCACCAGTAAATGCCTGGCCGAGCATTTCAATGTGCTGCTGTTCGACCTGCCCTTCTCCGGCTATTCCCGCGAGCACAATACCGACCTCGACCTGGTCACCAAGGATGACGAAGTGCAGATCCTGCGGGCGCTGGTGCAGCGCTTTGCGGTCAACCATCTGATCTCGGCCTCATGGGGTGGCATCTCCACGCTGCTGACCCTGGCCCATAACCCGCCCTCCATCGAAAGCTCGGTGGTGATGGCCCTGGCGCCCAACCTCAACCAGGCGATGCTCGAGTACGTAGAGCGCGTACGCGTGTTGATCGAGGCCGATGACAAATCCGCCGTCGGCCATCTGCTCAACGAGACGGTCGGGAAATACTTGTCGCCCCGCCTCAAGCGCAACAACCACCGCCATCTGGCGAACATGGCCACCACCGAGTATCGCCAGGCACGCTTTCATATCCATCAGGTGCTGGCATTGGGCGACGGCAACTACCTGCCGGCGCTCAGGCAGATTGAAACGCCGGTGCACTTTCTCAACGGCACGCTGGACGAATACACCCCCGCCGCCGATGCACAACTGTTCGGCAGTTACGTGAGGCGCAGCAGTTTCGCCGTGGCCGAACATACTGGCCATTTGCTTGACCTGGAATCCCGCGAGGCGGCGCTGGCAGTGCATCGCGTCTTGCTGGATTTTCTGGTGGGCGAGCACGCTTCAATGTCGGATTTAGACGAACCGCCAGTGGGAAAAGCAGCGACGGATGGCGCATAATCGCCGACACATAGCCTGCTAACAAAAGGGTTCCCATGCCGAATCGTGCCCCTCTCGACGCCAAGACCGCCCGCTGGCTCCCCTGGGTGGTAGCGATTGCCTTCTTCATGCAGTCGCTGGACGGGACGATCCTCAATACGGCTTTGCCGGCCATGGCCCGGGACCTGGCGGAAAACCCGCTGCGCATGCAGGGCGTAGTCATTGCCTACATGCTGACCGTCGCCTTGCTGATCCCGGCGTCAGGCTGGATCGCCGATCGCTTCGGTACCAAGAAAATCTTCTTTGGCGCCATTTTGCTATTCAGCATCGGATCATTGCTGTGCGCGCTGTCGAGCAGCTTGAGCATGCTGGTGGGTGCGCGGGTGATCCAGGGTTTGGGCGGGGCGCTGATGCTGCCGGTCGGGCGCCTGGTGGTATTGCGCGCCTATCCCCGTTCCGAGCTGGTGCGGATCATGGGGTTCATCACAATCCCCGGCCTGCTCGGCCCGTTGCTTGGCCCGACCATGGGCGGCTGGATGGTGCAATACCTGACCTGGCACTGGATCTTCCTGATCAACCTGCCGGTGGGCATGATCGGTTGCTATGCCGTGTGGAAGTTCATCCCCGACCTGCGCGGCAGCGAGCGCACGCGCTTCGATGGCCTGGGTTTCGTGCTGTTCGGCGCGGCGATGGTGCTGATCACCATCGCCATGGAAGGCCTGGGCGAACTGCACTTGCCGCACTTGCGGGTGATGTTGCTGCTGTTCGGTGGCCTGGCGTGCCTGGCGGCATATTGGCTGCGCGCCGGGCATGTCGATAACCCGCTGTTCTCCCCGGTGCTGTTCAAGACCCGCACCTTTGCCGTGGGCATCCTCGGCAACCTGTTCGCACGCCTGGGCAGCGGCGCCCTGCCGTTCCTGGTGCCCTTGCTGTTGCAGGTGGCGCTGGGTTATTCACCGTCGGAAGCCGGCATGAGCATGCTGCCGCTCGCGGCGGCGGCGATGTTTGCCAAGTCCATCGCGCGGCCGCTGATCGAGCGCCTGGGTTATCGCGTGGTGCTCACCGGCAACACCCTGGCCCTGGGCGCCATGCTGGCGAGCATGGGCCTGGTCAGCGAACAGACGCCCTATCCCGTGCTGCTGGGCATGCTCGCGGTGCTGGGCGCGATCAACTCCCTGCAATTCACCGCGATGAACACCGTGACGCTGATCGACCTCGACGACGCCCAGGCCAGCAGCGGCAACAGTTTGCTGTCGGTGGTGGCGCAACTGTCCCTGAGCCTGGGCGTGGCCTGCGCCGGTGCGTTGCTCGGCGGGTTTACCTTGGAGACCGGCAACGATGGGGTGAACACGGTACTGGGCGCGTTCCAGCTGACGTTCCTCACGGTGGGCATCATGGCCATGCTGGCGGCGGCGATCTTCCTGCAATTGTCGCCAAAAGACGGCAAACGCGTGGTCAGCCGCGAGCACGACCTGGAGCATTGACCGGCGGCTCGTCTAGAACTTGCGGGGAAATTCCCACGAGACTGGTACACTGCGCGACATTTTGTTTTGCAGAGCCAGTCCCGTGACCACCATCGCCACCGCTTTTAATACTTTGCCCCTGTCCGCCGCCATGCTGGCTAACCTCGACTCGCTGGGTTATGTCGAGATGACGCAGATCCAGGCGCAGAGCTTGCCGGTGATCCTCAAGGGGCTGGACCTGATCGCCCAGGCCAAGACCGGCAGCGGCAAGACCGCCGCGTTCGGTATCGGCCTGCTGAACCCGATCAACCCGCGCTACTTCGGTTGCCAGGCCCTGGTGATGTGCCCGACGCGCGAGCTGGCCGACCAGGTTGCCAAGGAAATCCGTCGCCTGGCCCGCGCCGAAGACAACATCAAGGTGCTGACCCTGTGCGGTGGCGTGTCCCTCGGCCCACAGATCGCCTCCCTTGAGCACGGTGCCCACGTGATCGTCGGCACTCCGGGCCGTATCCAGCAGCACTTGCGCAAAGGTTCGCTGGTACTGGACGGGTTGAACACGCTGATCCTCGATGAAGCCGACCGCATGCTCGACATGGGTTTCTACGACGCCATCGAAGACATCATCAGCAAGACCCCGCCACGCCGCCAGACTCTGCTGTTCTCGGCCACCTACCCGGTGAGCATCAAGCAGCTGGCCTCCAAGTTCATGCGCGCGCCGCAACAGGTGAAAGCCGAAGCCTTCCACTCCGACGACCAGATCGAGCAGCGTTTCTACGAGATCTCGCCGGAAGAGCGCATGGACGCCGTGACCAAGGTGCTGGCGCATTTCCGCCCGGCTTCGTGCGTGGCGTTCTGCTTTACCAAGCAGCAAGTGCAGGAAACCGTGGATCACCTGACCGCCAAAGGCATCTCCGCCGTTGGCCTGCATGGCGACCTCGAGCAGCGTGACCGTGACCAAGTGCTGGCCATGTTCGCCAACCGCAGCACCTCGGTCCTGGTAGCCACCGACGTGGCCGCCCGTGGCCTGGACATCGACGCACTGGACATGGTGATCAACGTCGAACTGGCCCGCGACTCGGAAATCCATATCCACCGTGTCGGCCGTACCGGTCGCGCGGGTGAGACCGGCATCGCCATCAGCCTGGTGGCGCCGTCCGAAGCGCACCGTGCCCAAGCCATCGAGCAGTTGCAAAAGTCGCCCTTGAACTGGGACCAACTGGACAACCTCAAGCCGCAGAGCGGCGGCCCGCTGCTGCCGCAGATGAGCACCCTGTGCATCGCCGCTGGGCGTAAAGACAAGGTTCGCCCAGGCGACATCCTTGGCGCACTGACCGGCGATGCCGGCATTCCGGGTGCCCAGGTCGGCAAGATCGCGATCTTTGACTTCCAGGCCTTCGTCGCCGTGGAACGCGGGGTCGCCAAGCAGGCACTGCAGCGTTTGAACGACGGCAAGATCAAAGGCCGTTCGTTGCGCGTGCGGATTCTGTAACACAACCGTTGATCCAATGAAGATCCAATGTGGGAGGGGGCTTGCTCCCGATTACGGTGTGTCAGTCAGTACATCTGTTACTGATACACCGCTATCGGGAGCAAGCCCCCTCCCACATTTGACTGTATTCCAATTCAGAATTTGTATGAGGACATTGCTGTGCGCTCGACCGAAGTTGTGATCATTGGCGCCGGCGCCGCAGGCTTGATGTGCGCGCTGACCGCCGCGGGGCGGGGGCGCAAGGTGATGCTGATCGACCATGCGAACAAGGCCGGCAAAAAGATCCTGATGTCCGGCGGTGGCCGCTGCAATTTCACCAACCTGTACACCGAGCCGGCCAACTTCCTCTCGCACAACGCGCACTTCTGCAAGTCGGCACTGGCGCGCTATACCCAGTGGGATTTCATCGGGCTGGTAGCCAAGCACGGCGTGCCGTACCACGAAAAGAAACTTGGCCAGCTGTTCTGCGACAACAAGTCCAGCGACATCCTCGGCATGCTGCTCGACGAATGCATCCAGACCGGCGTGAGCCTGCACCTGGACACCTCGATTGAAGCCATCGCCAAGGTCGACCACGGCTACCAGTTGCAGACCACCCTGGGCGAACTGCGCTGCGAGTCCTTGGTGATCGCCACGGGCGGCCTGTCGATCCCGACCCTCGGCGCCACCGGTTTCGGTTATCAAGTGGCCAGGCAATTTGGCCATGAGCTGCTGCCGACCCGCGCGGGACTGGTGCCGTTCACCATCACCGATCAGCTCAAGGACTTGTGCGGCGAGCTGTCGGGCACCTCGGTGGACTGCCTGGTCAGCTGCAACGGCCAGAGTTTTCGCGAGAACATCCTGTTTACCCATCGCGGCCTGAGCGGGCCGGCGATCCTGCAGATTTCTTCCTACTGGGAATCCGGCGACACCGTGGAAATCAACCTGCTGCCCGACCACGACGCCCACGCCTGGCTGCAACAGCAACAGGCCGAGCGCCCCAACAGCGAGCTGAAAACCCTGCTGGGCGAGATTTTCACCAAGAAGATGGCCAATCTGCTGGCGGAGACCTGGTTCGCGTCCAAGCCGATGAAGCAGTACACCCACGCCGAAATCGCCGATATCGCTTCGATGCTCGGCAGCTGGCAGTTGGTACCGGCGGGCACGGAGGGCTATCGCACCGCCGAGGTGACATTGGGCGGGGTGGATACGCGGGAAGTGTCATCCAAGACCATGGAGTCGCTGAAAAGCCCAGGGCTGTACTTTATCGGTGAAGTGCTGGATGTAACCGGCCACTTGGGCGGGTTCAACTTCCAGTGGGCCTGGGCGTCAGGCTATGCGGCTGCGCAGTACGTCTGACTCAACACGGTAAAAAATGTGGGAGGGGACTTGCTCCCGATAGCAATGTGTCAGTCACCTGATGAGTTGACTGGTCCACTGCTATCGGGGGCAAGCCCCCTCCCACATTTGGTCTGTGGTGAGCCAGGGAAATATTTTGCGGGTGGATGTGATCACCACCCTTGCCGTGGCGTCCTTGATAGCTCAATTTAGCGGCATCGTCCCGGAAGACTCCCGACTTCATGTCATCGACCTCGTTCAAGCAGTCCCTGCGGCGCCTGTGGGCACTGGATAAATTCAGCTACAGCATTCGGGTATTCATCGCCCTGACCGGCAGCATGGCGCTGTGCTGGTATCAGGATGAAATGACGCTGTTGATCCCGCTGTTCCTGGGGATTATCGCCAGCGCCCTGGCCGAGACCGATGACAGTTGGCAAGGCCGCCTCAACGCCCTGGCGGTGACGCTGGTGTGCTTCAGCATCGCGGCGCTGTCGGTGGAACTGCTGTTCCCTTACCCCTGGATTTTCGCGGCCTCCCTGGCCCTGGCCACGTTCGGCCTGACCATGCTCGGCGCGCTCGGCGAACGCTATGGCGCGATTGCCTCGGCCACATTGATTCTGTCGGTCTATACCATGATCGGCGTGGACCAGCGCGGCGGTGCCGTCAGTGATTTCTGGCACGAGCCCTTGCTGCTGGTGGCGGGTGCGGCCTGGTACGGCGTGCTGTCGGTGCTGTGGCAGGCGCTGTTTTCCAACCAGCCGGTGCAGCAGAGCCTGGCGCGGTTGTTCCGCGAGCTGGGGCGTTACCTCAAACTCAAGTCGTCGCTGTTCGAACCGATCCGCCAGCTGGACGTAGAGGCGCGGCGCCTGGAATTGGCCCAGCAAAATGGCCGGGTCGTCGCCGCCTTGAATGCCGCCAAGGAAATCATCCTGCACCGCGTCGGCAATGGTCGCCCAGGCTCGAAGGTCAGCCGGTACCTGAAGCTGTACTTCCTGGCGCAAGACATCCACGAGCGCGCCAGTTCGTCCCATTACCCGTATAACGCCCTGGCCGAAGCCTTCTTCCACAGCGACGTGCTGTTCCGCTGCCAACGCCTGCTGCGCCAGCAAGGCAAGGCGTGCCAGGCCCTGGCCGAGTCGATCCAGCTGCGCCAGCCGTTCATCTATGACGACAGCTTCGCCGAAGCCCTGGGCGATTTGAACGCCTCCCTGGAACACCTGCGCATCCAGAGCAACCCGGCCTGGCGCGGTTTACTGCGCTCGTTGCGCGCCCTGGCCGCCAACCTGTCCACCCTCGACCGCCTGCTCGGCGACGCGAGCAACCCCGACGCCCTGGCCGACGCCACCGACAGCAACCTGCTGGACCGCGCCCCGCGCAACCTCAAGGAAATGTGGACGCGCCTGCGCACCCAGCTCACGCCGACCTCGCTGCTGTTTCGCCACGCCCTGCGCCTGTCCCTGGCACTCACCGTCGGCTACGCCACGCTGCATGCCATCCACGCATCCCAGGGCTACTGGATCATCCTCACCACGCTATTTGTTTGCCAACCGAACTACGGCGCGACGCGACGCAAGCTCGGCCAGCGGATCATCGGCACCGCCATCGGCCTCACGGTGGCCTGGGCGCTGTTCGACCTGTTCCCCAGCCCGGTGGTGCAGTCGATGTTCGCCATCGCTGCCGGCCTGGTGTTCTTTATCAATCGCACCACGCGCTACACCCTGGCCACGGCAGCGATCACCCTGATGGTGCTGTTCTGCTTCAACCAAGTAGGCGATGGCTACGGACTGTTCCTGCCACGCCTGTTCGATACCCTGCTCGGCAGCCTGATCGCGGGCCTGGCGGTGTTCCTGTTCCTGCCGGACTGGCAAGGCCGGCGCCTGAACAAAGTGCTGGCCAATACCCTGACCTGTAACAGCATCTACCTGCGCCAGATCATGCAGCAGTACGCCGCTGGCAAGAGCGACGACCTGGCCTACCGCCTGGCCCGTCGCAACGCGCACAACGCCGATGCGGCGCTGTCCACCACCCTGGCGAACATGCTGATGGAACCGGGGCATTTCCGTAAGGAAGCGGATGTGGGCTTCAGGTTCCTGGTGCTGTCGCACACCCTGCTCAGCTACTTGTCGGGCCTTGGCGCACACCGCGACACCCAGCTGCCGGCCGAGGTGCGGGAGCAGTTGATCGACGGTGCCGGGCACGCCCTGGCGTTGAGCATCGACGAGATCGCCAGTGGGCTGGCGAATAAACAGCCGATTGCGATTCAGAGTGATGAGGAGGAAGCACTGGCGGCGCAGCTTGAGCAGATGCCGGATGAGATCGACGAAGGCCAGCGGCTGGTGCAAACGCAGTTGGCGTTGATCTGTCGGCAGTTGGGGCCGTTGCGCACGTTGGCGGCGCATCTGATCAAGGATACCCGCGCGGCTTAGACTGCCATCGGGGGCAAGCAAGAACACTACATCCCATGCGCCTTCATCAACTTGGCATAACTGCCATCGGCCTTCATCCTGGCAATCTCCCGATCAAAGCCGGCCACGATCTGCGCATGCTCGGGGTTCTTCAGGCTGACCAGGATATGCAGGCTGTTCTCACTCAGCGGCTTGCCCAGGAACTCCACGGCATTGCGCACCCTCGGTGACTCCCGCGCCAGGTAGTAACGCGCCACGTACTCGTCTTCCAGCGTCAGCCGTACACGGCCCGCCGCCAGCATGCGCACGGCCATGGCAAAGTTATGCACCGGGACTTTCTGTAACAGCGCATCCTGGTCGAATGCCGCCGAATAGGCATAGCCGCGCACCACGGCAATGCTTTCGTCGTGCAACTGTTCCAGGCTCTGATAATCGATAGCGTCGTCGCGACGCTTGATAAAACGCACACGGTTGACCAGATATTGCTCGGAAAACTGCCCCAGCTGCGTGCGGGCATCGTCGTACCACGCGTTGATCAGCACGTCGTAGCGCCCATCGCCTACACCCTTCAGCGCGCGCGCCCAAGGCACCTGCTCAAAATCACTGGCATACCCCGCCCGAGCCAGCGCGGTGCTGACGATATCCGTGGCCAGCCCGCCGTTGACCAAGGTGACATCGGTAAACGGTGGCCAGCCATCCGCCACCAGACGCAGACGCTGCGCCACCACCGGTTGAGCCAGCAGCAACACTGCAATCAAAGCAACGGCACGAGACAATCGCGGCATGCTTAAAATCCTTGGCGGACAGGCGATGGCCTGATAACAGTAGCTCATCAATGAGCGTCTATTGCTTATTACACAAAGAAGTCGGCCGCGCATGCACTGAATGATGGCAAATTGACGCTATTCACAAAATAGCCGGTTTTAGACAGCAGCGCCGGTCGCGCTTACTATCCCTGCCAAGCCTTTGACAAGAGCGCACATCATGACGGTTGATTGGGTCTGCAAACATCACGACGATCTGGGCAAGGAACAGCTTTACGCCATCCTGCGCCTGCGCGGCGAGGTGTTCGTCGTTGAACAGAAATGCGTTTACCAGGACATTGACGGGCAGGACCTGTCAGGCGATACCCACCACCTGATGGCCTGGAACGACAATGAGCTGGTGGCCTACCTGCGGCTGCTGGACCCAGAGACCCAGGGCGGCGATGTGGTGATCGGTCGAGTGATCGTCGCGCCATCGGCGCGGGGCACCGGGCTGGGACATTTGATGATGGAGGAGGCCCTTAATCAGGTCCGGGATATCTGGCCCGAGACACCGATTTTTCTGTCAGCCCAGGCGCACTTGCAGGGGTATTACGGACGGTACGGGTTTGTGGTGGTGGGTGAGGAATACCTTGAGGATGATATTCCACATATCGGGATGCGGCGGGCTTGAGGGCCTCATCGGGGGCAAGCCCCCTCCCACATGGGGCCGCGTTCAACCGGTAGGAATGCGGTCAAATGTGGGAGGGGGCTTGCTCCCGATAGCGTCAGCCCATCCACCGCAGACCTCAGGGATACCCCAACACCTGCTTGATCACCGCAAGATTCCCCTCGATCCACCGCCGATCAATCGCCCCCCAATCACGAATCCGATAACGCCCGGCATGGTTACGGGCGCCATCCTCCTGCTCGAACTCGCACACAATATCCAGATCGGCCAACGCCGCAATCGTATCCTGCGCCGTGCGCCGGGGCATGCCAGTCGCTTCGGTCAATGCAGGGACGCTGCTGGCCAGCCCGCTGTCGATCAAATACGCCACATACAGGCGGCGGTAGAAGCTGCTCTTGGTCTTGCTCACATCCATGGTCAATCGCCTTGTGATTAGGGCTTGCCCTGCAGATCGCGCCAGGTAAGGTACACCCGCAGGTCGAATTCCACCTGGTGGTAGCCGGGCATCATGTGTTCACAGAGTTTGTAGAACGCCTTGTTGTGGTCCGATTCCCTAAAGTGCGCCAGCTCGTGCACCACGATCATGCGCAGGAACTCGGGAGCCGCTTCCTTGAACAGCGAGGCGATGCGGATCTCTTTCTTGGACTTGAGATTGCCACCCTGCACCCGGGAAATCGTGGTGTGCAATCCCAGGGCGCGGTGGGTCAGGTCCAGGCGGTTATCAAACAGCACCTTGTCGATCGACGGCGCATTGCGCAGGTGTTCCTGCTTCAAGGCTAGGGCGTAGCTGTACAGGGCCTTGTCGCTCTGCACGGCGTGCCGCTCGGGATAACGCTGCTCCAGATAGGCGCCCAACTGGTCCTTGGCGATCAGCTGGCGAACTTGCTCCTGAAGGGCAGCGGGATAGGCCTGGAGGTATTTCAACGCGGTCATGGGGTCTGCAACGTGGTTCGGACGGGCGCCAGTGTAGCGAATTCAAAGCGCGTGAGGGTGCGACCAACCGACAACGTCCTCGGCCATCAGCGGCGCCGCCGCCCAGGTGCCCTGGATGAACGAGCAGCCATGGGCCTTGAGCCACTGCGACTGCTCAAGGGTTTCTACGCCCTCGGCGATCACCAAAACATCGAAATGCCCGCACAGCTCGATGATGCTGCGCGCCATCGCTGCATCCCGTGCCGAGCCTGGCAGGCGAGCCACCAATTGCGGGTCCAGCTTGAGGGTGTCGAACGCCAGGTCGCGCAGATGGGCCAGGGAACAACGTCCTGAGCCAAAGTCATCCAGGGCGATACGCACCCCAAGCCCACGCAACAGCTTGAGCTGCTTGGTCGATTCCTCAAGGTTACTCATCAGGCAGTCTTCACTGATTTCCACTTCCAACTGCCGCCCCTGTAACCCGTGCCTTTCGAGGACCTGGCGCAGTTGGCTGGCCAGGTTAGGCATATTGAACTGGCTGCTGCTCAGGCTCACGCTCAGCACCAGCTCTTCATCGAACGCCGCTTGCCAGGCCTGGCGTTGGGCGGCGACTTGCTGGTAAATCCACGTGCTCAACTGGCTGATCAAGCGCGCCTCTTCCAGCAACGGCAAAAACAGACCCGGCGATACATCGCCGACGCTTGGGTGCTGCCAGCGCAGCAACGCCTCGACACCGCGCAAGCGCCCATCCTGCAGCGACACCTGCGGCTGGTACACCAAGGTGAATTCCTTGTTTTGGATCGCGGTGCGCACACTGTCTTCCAGCATCAGGCGTGAACGGGCGCGACCGTTCATTTCCTGGTCGTAATAGCGATACTGCTGACGGCCGGCGCGCTTGGCTTCGTACATGGCGATGTCCGCCGCGCGCAACAGGCCGCTCAGGTCCGAGCCACAGTCGGGAAACGTCGCAATACCGATGCTGACCCCAAGCATCACCTCCAGACCGTCGACCTGCTGGCACACCGACACCCGTTCGATCAGTTTTTCCGCAATCTTCGCCGCCTGCTCCGGGAACTCCAGTTCCAGCAAGGCAGTGAATTCATCCCCGCCCATGCGTCCCAGAATGTCGTAGGAGCGCAAGCACGCCTGCATCTGCTCGGAAACCCAGCGCAGCACGCGATCACCGGCGTCGTGGCCCAAGGTATCGTTGACTCGTTTGAAGCCATCCAGATCCAGGTACAGCAACACCAGCGACTGCTCATTGCGCTCGCTGCGCGACAACATGTTGCCCACTGTCTGGTAGAAGCCGCGACGATTGAGCAGCCCGGTCAGCGGGTCGGTCACCGCCTGGAACTCCAGTTGCTGGTGCAAGTGACGCACCTCGGACATGTCCAGCACCGTCACCACCATCGCCTTCTGCTCTGCGGGCAAGGGCGCGCAGGACAACGCCACCGGCACCTGTTGACCACGGCTGGTGCGCAAGATGGCATCGTGCAAGCGCCACGTTTCGCCTTTGCGATAGGCCTCATACATCGGGAACCCCAACCAGGCGGGCACATGGGGTTTTTGCAGGAAGCTCAAGAAACTCTCGCCTTGCAACTCCGCCATCGTGGCGTTGAGCAGCCTGCAGATCGCAGGGTTGGCATACTCAATCACGCTGCCCTCGCCCACCACCAGAATGCCTTCGGCGGCGTTGTCCAACACCGAGGCATTGAAGGCGCGGGCGGCTTCCAGGTCATGGCTCAACCGCTGCAGGGCGCGGCGATTATGCTGATGCTCCAACAGCGCCTGCACCTTGGGTTTGAGGATATGCGGGTCGAAGGGCTTGAACAGGTAGTCGATCGCACCGCTGGCATAGCCTTTGAGCACCGCGTCGGGCGACTGTGCATCGGCAGTGAGAAAGATGATCGGCGTCATGCTCGTACGCTGGCTGCCCCGCATCAGGCGTGCCACCTCGAAGCCATCCATACCGGGCATTCGCACGTCCAGCAATACCAGATCGACGTCGTGGACCAGTAGCAATTCCAGGGCCTCCAGACCGGAAGCGGCGGTAATGATTCGCCAGTCTTCGCGCTGCAACACTGCACGCATGCTGACGAGATTTTCCGGGTAGTCATCGACCACCAAGAGAACTGAACTGCCGTCGCCGAGGTTTGGAGCGCAATCCATGCTACGTCTCTTCCTTAAGGAACTGCACCGGTCACTTCGGGTACTTTAAACCGGACAAATAATGAGGCCTCACTCTAGCCCCGGTTATAAAAAAGCAGAAGTAACGTCGATGCCATCATTGCGCCAAAGCCGAGGCAGCCGACTAACGGTCAGGCTCTGTAGCCCGCGTACCATGGGCAACATGGCTTTTTGGCATTCCTCTGACGCCAATAAATTGCCAGTCAGTGTTAACAACTTGGTTAACACCACCTATAAAGAACCTGTGCAGCCCTCGGGCTAAAGCTTTCACCCCTCGTAAAAGGCCAACACCATGATCGACCTTTCCACCTGGAACCTGAGCATTCCGGTCGGCTCCCCGCCCACGACCATCGAAACCCCGAAGCTGCTCAACGGCTTCAATGACCAGTACTTCCAGGCCGAAGGCAGCGATGTGCAGTTCTGGACCCCTGTCACCGGCACCCGCACCGAAAACGCCATCTACCCGCGCAGCGAACTGCGCGAGACCTACGCCGACGGGCGCTTGCGCAACTGGACCTACCCCGAAGCCGATAACTTCTTGCGCGCCACGCTCACCGTCAACCAGGTACCGTCCACCGGCAAGGTCGTGATCGGCCAGATCCACGCCTACGACAGTCAGAAACCGCTGATCAAGCTGGAGTACCAGTTCAAGGAAAAAACCCAGACCGGCAACATCGTCGCCAAAGTGCGCATGCGCCCGGACGAATCTGAAAGCCGGGTAATCATCGTTGCCTCCAATGTGCCACTGGAAAAGACCTTCACCTATGTGATCAACCTCAACAAAGCCGGGCTGCTCAGCGTGTACGCGGCCGACAGTGAGTGGAATGAACGCATCGGCGCAGCCTGGGCCGACAAGCCGTTGTACTTCAAGGCTGGGGTGTATGTGCAGGACAACAGCGGGGATAGCAAGGAAGGGGCAAAGGTGACGTTTGCGAAGTTGGATATTGATCATGAATAGGTGGACTGGCCTCAATGCGCGTAGGCCATGTCCGATGAGCGCGAGGGTCATTCCCCAGTAAGTGCAGACACCTGAATCCCCTGTGGGAGGGGGCTTGCTCCCGATGGCGGTGTATCAGCTTGCACATGCAGTGACTGACGCACCGCCATCGGGGGCAAGCCCCTTCCCACATTTGCCCTGCTTGGCCTGAGGATGCGGTGCCGGTCCTACAGCACCGTTGCGGCAAGGCAACTCGCCGCTTATAGTTCGCCCCGTCGCTGGCATTGATCGGCGATAGGGTTTCGCAGCCCTAACGATACGTGTGTAACCAAGCATCATGAATACAATGATGAGCGCTTAGGCGCCCGTCGTCTGTTTTATGGTGGCTGTGTGTGGGAGACCTTCGGGTCTGCCGGGTTCCTCGTATCCTCGGTCTGCGAACCCGCACACAGCTACCACCCAATTCGTTTCGCAGCGAATGGCGGTAGTCCTTTCAGATACGAGGAATATCAGCCATGACCCAACAACTTCCACCCCGCCGTTTTAGCCCCTGCACGGAAACCGCCACCGACTACCCCGTGCTTCTTATCGACAGCGAAGCCCCACTGCTCGACCTCCACGCCTGCCTGCGCGAACGCCTCAACGCCGCATTGGAACACCTCAACCTGATGGCCTGCTCCAGCCTGCCGGACTTCGCCGAGCGCGACCTGAACAATGTGGCTAACACTGCGCGTATTTTGGTACAGGACGTGAGTGACGTGTTCCGCGTTATCGAACACCGTGGCTTCGATACTCCCAGCGCTGCCTGATCAAATTCCAAACACAAAAAAGCCCGCATCGCTGCGGGCTTCTTGGTAAAGCTGCGGGCTTAATTGACCTTAGCGTTCAACTCACCTTTCAAATACCGCTGATACATCGCTTCCAACGAGATCGGCTTGATCTTCGAAGCATTACCCGCAGTACCAAAGGCTTCGTAACGTGCGATACATACATCACGCATTGCAGTCACGGTGGCGCCGAAGAATTTACGCGGGTCGAACTCGCTCGGGTTGGTCGCCATCAGGCGACGCATCGCGCCCGTGGAGGCCAGACGCAGGTCGGTGTCGATGTTGACCTTGCGCACGCCGTACTTGATGCCTTCGACGATTTCTTCAACCGGTACGCCGTAAGTTTCTTTGATGTCGCCGCCGTACTGGTTGATGATCGCCAGCCACTCTTGCGGTACCGAGGAAGAACCGTGCATCACCAGGTGGGTGTTGGGGATGCGTTTGTGGATTTCCTTGATGCGGTCGATGGCCAGCACGTCGCCGGTCGGTGGCTTGGTGAACTTGTAGGCGCCGTGGCTAGTGCCGATGGCGATGGCCAGGGCATCTACCTGGGTCTTCTTGACGAAGTCGGCGGCTTCTTCCGGGTCGGTCAGCATCTGGCTGTGATCCAGCACGCCTTCGGCGCCGATGCCGTCTTCTTCGCCGGCCATGCCGGTTTCCAGGGAACCCAGGCAGCCCAGCTCGCCTTCAACCGATACGCCGCAGGCGTGAGCCATGGCCACGGTTTGTTGGGTAACGCGTACGTTGTATTCGTAGTCGGTTGGGGTCTTGCCGTCTTCGCCGAGAGAGCCGTCCATCATCACCGAGCTGAAGCCCAACTGGATCGAGCGCTGGCATACGTCAGGGCTGGTGCCGTGATCCTGGTGCATGCACACCGGGATGTGCGGGAATTCTTCGATGGCCGCGAGGATCAGGTGGCGCAGGAACGGCGCACCGGCGTATTTGCGGGCACCGGCCGAAGCCTGGACGATCACGGGGGAGTCGGTCTTGTCAGCGGCTTCCATGATGGCGCGCATCTGCTCGAGGTTGTTGACGTTAAAGGCTGGGACGCCGTAGCCGAACTCGGCTGCGTGGTCCAGCATTTGACGCATGCTGATAAGTGCCATTGTGTTGTCTCTCCCGGTCGAGGGTCGTTAATCGTGCAAGCCTGCCGTAGCGGCGGCTGCTATTCAAGTTATTGCAGATCAAGGGGTTGAGCCTTGTGCTGCTGAATCGTTATTGCAGTGTCCGGCTCACAACCTATGTCACTTTGGAACCGGATTTAATGTGGGAGGGGGCTTGCTCCCGATAGCGGTTTGCCAGACACCTGTGTGCTGGCTGACCTACCGTAATCGGGGGGCAAGCCCCCTCCCACATTTGGATCTCGTCACATTCGAGACCTTATTGGGCCTTGCAGCCCCGTCCAATCAAATCATCCGTGGCCGTCCAGTAAATCAGGCCTTCCTCACCCTTGGTGTGAAACGCCAGCTGATCATTGCTGTACAGCACGCCCGAAGCCGCAACGTCCTGCTTGAGGCGATAAACCTGGTCGGAACCGCCGAGGCGTACATCCACCTCAGTGCGGGCCGGGTTGGCGAAGCGCCAATTGACCTCGGCCTTGCTGTCGCAGGTCCACGTCGTCCATTTACCTTCCGGCCCAGCCTTGTCGAACATGTTCATGCTGCTGCAACCGGCCAACAAGGCCAGGGTTGCCAGGGCGATAACGCCTTTCATTGCCAATCCTCGCAGGGCGACCTGAGGCCGTCATTGCTGTGGGTTAGTGGATCAGACCCGTCAAGGGCAACCCTGTTCCTGACCGTTGGGCGCGGAGTCGTATTTCTCCAGCCGGTCATTGCCCATGCGCTTGTTGATCACCGGCATGGTCTCGGCTTGCCAGTCGGCCTGGTAGCAGTTTTTTTTCAGCGGTGCCGTGGCTTTATCCGCCTCGGGCGCCGCGCTTGGCGTGCTGCTGCAGCCGGCTAACAGGCCCACTGCTATCACCAGTGCCAACGACTTGATCATGGGACGCTCCTTTTTCCTGATCACGCGCGCCTTAACCTTTGGCTCGGGTTTCCAGCACTTCCACGGCCGGCAGCACTTTGCCCTCGACGAACTCGAGGAACGCACCGCCACCGGTAGAAATGTAGGAGATCTGATCAGCAACGCCATATTTATCGATGGCCGCCAGAGTGTCGCCACCCCCCGCGATGGAGAACGCCGAGCTTTCAGCGATGGCTTTGGCCAACACCTTGGTGCCGTTGCCGAATTGGTCGAATTCGAATACGCCGACCGGGCCGTTCCACAGGATGGTCTGGGAGGCTTTCAACAGCTCAGCGAAGTTGGCTGCAGTTTGCGGGCCGATATCCAGGATCATGTCGTCGTCGGCCACGTCAGCGATGAGCTTGACGGTGGCTTCGGCGCTTTCGGCGAATTCCTTGGCGACCACCACGTCCACCGGCAGCGGCACGCTGACCTTGGCGGCGATGGCGCGGGCGGTATCGAGCAGGTCCGGCTCGTACAGCGACTTGCCCACCGGATGGCCGGCTGCGGCCAGGAAGGTGTTGGCAATGCCGCCGCCGACGATCAACTGGTTGCAGATCTGGCTGAGGCTGTTGAGTACGTCCAGCTTGGTGGAGACTTTGGAACCGGCCACGATGGCGGCCATCGGTTGCGCCGGAGCGCCCAGGGCCTTGCCCAGCGCATCCAGCTCAGCGGCCAGCAGCGGACCGGCAGCGGCGACCTTGGCGAACTTGGCCACGCCGTGAGTCGAGCCTTCGGCGCGGTGGGCGGTGCCAAAAGCGTCCATCACGAATACGTCGCACAGCGCCGCGTATTGCTGGGCCAGCTCGTCGCTGTTCTTTTTCTCGCCCTTGTTGAAGCGCACGTTTTCGAACAGCACGATGTCGCCAGGCTTGACGTCAACGCCGCCCAGGTAGTCAGCCACCAACGGTACGTCGCGGCCCAGGGCCTTGCTCAGGTATTCGGCCACAGGCTTGAGGCTGTTTTCGGCGGAGAACTCACCTTCGGTCGGGCGACCCAGGTGGGAGCAGACCATCACGGCCGCGCCTTTTTCCAGGGCCAGCTTGATGGTCGGCAGCGAGGCCAGGATTCGCGCATCGCTGGTGACAACACCGTCCTTGACTGGGACGTTGAGGTCTTCGCGAATCAGTACGCGCTTACCTTGCAGATCGAGGTCGGTCATCTTCAACACGGTCATGGGTCGCAGTTCCTGAATTACTGTTGAGGTTGTTTGGAAGCCACTTGCAGATAGTGTTCTGCAACATCGAGCATTCGGTTGGCAAAGCCCCATTCGTTGTCGAACCAGGCCAGGATGTTCACCAGCCTCGGGCCGGAAACGCGGGTCTGGCTGGCATCGACAATTGCCGAATGCGGGTCATGGTTGAAATCGCAGCTGGCGTGGGGCAACTCGGTGTAGGCCAGCAAGCCTTTGAGCGGGCCGCTGGTGGCGGCGTCGCGCAATATCCGGTTGACCTGCGCCGCATCGGTATCGCTCACGGTTTGCATGGTGATGTCCAGACAGGATACGTTCACCGTCGGCACCCGTACCGCTTTGGCCTGGATTCGCCCGGCAAGTTCCGGCAGCAATCGCTCGATGCCACGCGCCAGGCCGGTGGACACCGGAATCACTGACTGGAACGCCGAGCGCGTGCGGCGCAGGTCCTCGTGGTGATAGGCGTCGATCACCGGTTGGTCGTTCATGGCCGAGTGGATCGTGGTGATCGACACGTAGTCCAGGCCGATCGCCTGATCCAGCAGGCGCAACAACGGCACGCTGCAGTTGGTGGTGCACGAGGCGTTGGACACCAGCAGCTCGGCGCCGGTCAGGCAGTCCTGATTGATGCCGTAGACGACGGTGGCGTCGACATCCGCCTCGCTGGCCATCGGCTGGGAAAACAGCACGCGCGGAGCGCCGGCATCGAGAAAACGCTGGCCGTCGGCACGGGTGTGGTAGGCGCCGGAGCATTCCAACACCAGGTCGACGCCTAACGCCGCCCAGTCGATGCCCTCGGGGGTGGCACTGCGCAGTACTTTTACGCAGTCGCCATTGATATGCAGACAATCGCCCTCGACCCGCACTTCGCCAGGGAAGCGGCCATGGGTGGAGTCGAAACGTGTCAGGTATTCGATGCTGGCCATGTCGGCCAAGTCGTTGATCGCGACAATTTCAAACCCTGCCGCCGCCCCTCGCTCGAACAGAGCACGCAAGACGCAACGACCAATGCGGCCGTAGCCGTTGAGTGCAACTTTGTAGGGACGCGGTTGGGGCATGGGGTTCTCGCAGTAGGGGCGACACAAACCACTGTAGGAGCGAGCTTGCTCGCGAAGAACTTGAGAGCGCCGCGTTAAACCAGAAACGCTGCGTTATCGTTAACGATCTTCGCGAGCAAGCTCGCTCCTACAGTAGAGGCGGTGGTCAATGGGCCACCGCGTTAGCGCCTTAGTCTTCCAACAACTCTTCAGCCTGGCCCAGGATGTTTTCCAGGGTGAAACCGAACTCTTCGAACAAGGCAGGTGCCGGCGCCGACTCACCGTAGGTGGTCATGCCGATCACGCGGCCTTCCAAGCCTACGTACTTGTACCAGTAGTCGGCGTGAGCCGCCTCAATGGCGATACGCGCGCTGACCTGCAACGGCAATACCGATTGCTTGTAGCCGGCGTCCTGGGCTTCGAACACGCTGGTGCAGGGCATGGACACCACGCGAACGTTGCGGCCCTGGGCGGTCAGCTTGTCGTACGCCTGAACGGTCAGGCCCACTTCGGAACCGGTGGAGATCAGGATCAGTTCCGGCTCACCGATGCAGTCCTTGAGCACATAGCCACCACGGCTGATGTCGGCGATCTGCGCGTCGGTACGCACCTGGTGCTGCAGGTTCTGGCGCGAGAAGATCAGCGCCGAAGGGCCGTCCTTGCGCTCGATGGCGTGCTTCCAGGCCACGGCGGATTCCACCGCGTCGGCAGGGCGCCAGCAATCCAGGTTCGGCGTGGTGCGCAAGCTGGTCAATTGCTCGACCGGCTGGTGCGTCGGGCCGTCTTCGCCCAGGCCGATGGAGTCGTGGGTGTACACATGGATCACGCGCTTCTTCATCAGCGCGGCCATGCGTACCGCGTTGCGGGCGTACTCCATGAACATCAGGAAGGTCGCGCCGTAAGGCACCAGGCCGCCGTGCAGCGACACGCCGTTCATGATGGCGCTCATGCCGAACTCGCGCACGCCGTAGTACATGTAGTTGCCGCTGGCGTCTTCGGCCGACACGCCTTTGCAGCCTTTCCACAACGTCAGGTTGGAACCGGCCAGGTCGGCCGAACCGCCGAGGAACTCAGGCAGCAGCGGGCCAAAGGCGTTCAGGGTGTTCTGGCTGGCTTTACGGCTGGCAATGGTCTCGCCCTTGGCCGCGACTTCGGCGATGTAGGCCGAGGCTTTTTCCGAGAAATCGGCCGGCAGGTCACCGGCCAGGCGGCGTACCAGCTCATTGGCAAGCTCAGGGAATTCGGCGGAGTAGGCAGCGAAGCGCTGGTCCCACTCGGCTTCGGTGGCCAGGCCTTTTTCCTTGGCGTCCCACTCGGCGTAGATGTCGGCCGGGATCTCGAACGGGCCGTGGTTCCACTTCAGCGCTTCGCGGGTCAGGGCGATTTCCGCGTCACCCAGCGGGGCGCCGTGGCAGTCTTCCTTGCCTTGCTTGTTCGGCGAGCCGAAGCCGATGGTGGTCTTGCAGCAGATCAGGGTCGGCTGCGCGCTCTTGCGAGCGGTGTCGATGGCGATCTTGATTTCTTCCGGATCGTGGCCGTCGACGTTGCGGATCACCTGCCAGTTGTAGGCTTCGAAACGCTTGGGGGTGTCATCGGTGAACCAGCCTTCGACTTCGCCGTCGATGGAAATGCCATTGTCATCGTAGAAGGCAATCAGCTTGCCCAGGCCCAAGGTGCCGGCCAGGGAAGCGACTTCGTGGGAAATGCCTTCCATCATGCAACCATCACCCAAAAATACGTAGGTGTGATGATCGACGATATCGTGGCCCGGGCGATTGAACTGCGCGCCCAAGACTTTTTCAGCCAGCGCGAAGCCAACCGCGTTAGCGAGGCCCTGGCCCAGGGGACCGGTGGTGGTCTCGACGCCTGGGGTGTAGCCGAATTCCGGGTGGCCCGGGGTGCGGCTGTGCAACTGGCGGAAGCTCTTGAGGTCATCGATGGTGACGTCGTAGCCGCTCAGGTGCAGCAGCGAATAGATCAGCATCGAGCCGTGGCCGTTGGACAGTACGAAACGGTCACGGTCGGCGAACGACGGGTTGCTCGGGTTGTGCTTCAGGTAGTCACGCCAAAGTACTTCGGCGATATCCGCCATGCCCATCGGGGCACCGGGATGGCCGCTGTTGGCTTTTTGCACGGCATCCATGCTGAGGGCACGAATGGCGTTGGCACGCTCACGACGGCTGGGCATCGCTGATCTCCTGGGGGCTTGAACAAAGAAACGGAAAAAAGGACCGGCATTTTCCCTCAGCCACCGCCTGCGGGCAATGACAGATAGTCACTTGAAGCGGTTTTTCCTGCGGTTTGCCCGCCAATCCCTTGCAGAACCCGGATGCCGGTTCGTCCAAAGGTTATAGCGCCCGCTTATAACTGCCACTTATCGATCAATATCAAAACTTTTTGATATTGGCCTTGCGGCGATTACCACCCGTCACTAGACTGCTGGCCTTATGAACCTACCCGTGCCCTCCCTGCGTCCTGACGACGGCGATGAACTGGCAGCCCTTTGCAAGGCTGCAGGTGATCCGTTGCGCTTGAACGTATTGCGCGCACTGGCCAACGACTCCTTCGGCGTATTGGAACTGGCGCAGATCTTCGCCATCGGCCAGTCCGGCATGAGCCATCATCTGAAGGTACTGGCCCAGGCCGACCTGGTGGCGACCCGCCGCGAAGGCAATGCAATTTTTTACCGTCGCGCCCTGCCCCACACCGAGTTGCTCGGCGGCAAACTGCACGCCGCCCTGCTTGACGAAGTGGACAGCCTGGACCTGCCGAGCGACGTACAGTCGCGCGTCAGTCAGGTCCATGGGCAACGCGCCGCTGCCAGCCAGGATTTTTTCGCACGGGTTGCCGAGAAATTTCGTGCTCAGCAAGACCTGATCGCCGGCTTGCCCCAGTACCGCGAAAGCGTACTGGCGCTGCTGGACAAGCTGAGCTTCAGCAATGAGGCCACGGCCCTGGAAGTCGGTCCTGGCGACGGCGGTTTCCTGCCGGACCTGGCGCGGCGCTTTGGCCAGGTGACGGCGCTGGACAACAGCCCGGCGATGCTTGAACTGGCGCGCCAGCTGTGTGAACGCGAGGCGTTGGGCAACGTCCGCCTGCAACTGGCCGACGCCCTGAGCGACACCCGCCTGCGGGCCGATTGCGTGGTGCTGAATATGGTCTTGCACCACTTTGCCGCCCCCGCCGACGCGCTCAAGCAAATGGCCGGGTTGCTGCACCCCGGCGGTAGCCTGCTGGTAACGGATTTATGCAGCCACAACCAGAATTGGGCCAGGGAGGCCTGCGGTGATCTCTGGTTGGGTTTTGAACAGGACGATCTGGCCCGTTGGGCCACCGCTGCGGGACTCGTTCCCGGGGAAAGCCTCTATGTAGGTTTACGTAATGGTTTCCAGATTCAGGTCCGCCATTTTCAGCGACCGGCTGGCGACACTCACCATCGGTAAATATCAGGAAAACATCGAGATGAGCGAATACTCCCTTTTCACCTCCGAGTCCGTGTCTGAAGGGCATCCGGACAAAATCGCCGACCAGATTTCTGACGCGGTGCTGGACGCCATCATTGCTGAAGACAAGTTCGCCCGTGTGGCGTGCGAGACTCTGGTGAAAACGGGCGTGGCGATCATCGCCGGCGAAGTCACCACCACGGCCTGGGTCGACCTGGAACAGATCGTGCGCGACGTGATCACCGACATCGGCTACAACAGCTCCGACGTCGGCTTTGACGGCGCGACCTGCGGCGTGATGAACATCATCGGCAAGCAGTCCCCCGACATCAACCAGGGCGTCGACCGGGCCAAGCCTGAAGATCAAGGCGCTGGCGATCAGGGCCTGATGTTCGGCTACGCCAGCAACGAAACCGAGGTGCTGATGCCCGCGCCGATCACCTTCTCTCACCAGTTGGTACAGCGCCAGGCCGAAGCACGTAAATCCGGCCTGCTGCCGTGGCTGCGCCCGGACGCCAAGTCCCAGGTCACCTGCCGCTACGAAGGCGGCAAAGTGGTGGGTATCGACGCCGTCGTACTGTCCACCCAGCACAACCCGGATGTCTCCTACAAAGACCTGCGCGAAGGCGTGATGGAGCTGATCGTCAAGCACGTACTGCCTGCCGAGCTGCTGAGCAAGGACACCCAGTTCCACATCAACCCGACCGGCCAGTTCATCATCGGCGGCCCGGTGGGCGACTGCGGCCTGACCGGCCGCAAGATCATCGTCGACAGCTACGGCGGCATGGCCCGTCACGGCGGTGGCGCGTTCTCCGGCAAAGATCCATCCAAGGTCGACCGTTCCGCTGCCTACGCCGGTCGTTACGTGGCCAAGAACATCGTCGCCGCCGGCCTGGCCGAGCGTTGCGAGATTCAGGTGTCCTACGCCATCGGCGTGGCCCAGCCTACTTCGATCTCGCTGAATACCTTCGGTACCGGCAAGATCAGCGATGACAAGATCGTCAAGCTGGTGCGCGAGATCTTCGACCTGCGCCCGTACGCGATCACCACCATGCTCGACCTGCTGCACCCGATGTACCAGGAAACCGCAGCCTACGGCCACTTCGGTCGTACCCCTGCGCAGAAGACGGTCGGCGACGACACCTTCACCACCTTCACCTGGGAAAAAACTGACCGCGCCAACGACCTGCGTACCGCTGCCGGTCTGTAATCGTTCGCGGCTGACAAAGCCACGCCAGGTTCGCCCGGCGGGGCTTTTTGATTTTCAAAGATTGCAACAAAATCGTTGAAACCGAGGCCGAAGTCGACGCGGCCAGCAAAATCGGGCGGCCGAGGCTGATAACCACGACGCGCCGGAGGCGTTGGACGGCTGGTTCAAGCAGGCAGAAACACCCGGTAAAAAGCCCCGCTCGGTCGGGGCTTTTTTGTGGCCGTGCGGATCACTTAGGCTGAACGCCCTTTTCGAGCAAGGATGCTCCCGATGCGCGCGTCAATGGTTCTCCTGATTGGCTTTCTACCGTGCTGGGCCTGGGCCGAAGACTGTCCCGAGGATGCCCGAGCGCAAATCGACACGTTGACCAGGCAGGTCAGCCAGTGGGATGACGTCTACCATCGACAGGGTCAATCCCCCATCAGCGATGAACTGTACGACCAGGCCCGCCAACGCCTGACTCATTGGCGCAAATGTGACCTTCAACCCACACCCAGGGCTTACAACCCGCTGGCAAGCTCACGCGGCACGCTACGCCACCCGGTCGCGCATACCGGCCTGGAGAAGCTGCTGGACGCGTCCGATGTGGGTGAGTGGCTCAGCACCCGCCAGGACGTCTGGATTCAACCCAAGGTCGACGGGGTAGCCGTGACCCTGGTGTATCGCAAGGGCCAGCTGCACCAACTCATCAGCCGCGGCGATGGCCTGCTCGGTCACGATTGGACAGCTTCCGCGCGCAAGATGCCGGGTATCGTCCAGCAACTGCCGGACCCCGTCGACGCCGTGCTGCAAGGCGAGCTCTACTGGCGCCTCGACGGTCACGTACAGTCGGCAAACGGCGGGCTCAACGCGCGTAGCAAAGTGGCCGGCTTGATGAACCGACGCCAATTGAGTGACACCGAGGCGGGCGGGATCGGGTTGTTCGTCTGGGCCTGGCCCGAAGGCCCGGCGAGCTTCACCGAGCGCCTGGCCACGCTGGCACGGTGGGGGTTCACCGACAGCCAGCGGTATAGCCAGTCCATCGACAGCATCAGCGATGCCACGCGCTGGCGTACACATTGGTACAACCATCCGTTGCCATTCGCCAGCGACGGGGTGGTGTTGCACCAGGCTGCGCGCGCACCCGCCAAACGTTGGCAAGCCAGCGCACCTTACTGGGCGGTGGCCTGGAAGTACCCTGCGACCAAAGCGCTGGCACTGGTACGCAAAGTACAGTTCAGGATCGGGCGTACCGGGCGTATCACACCGATTCTCGAACTGGAACCGGTGCGACTGGATGACCGGCAAATCAGCCGAGTCAGCGCGGGTTCGTTGAGAAACTGGCAGGCCCTCGACATCCGGCCCGGCGATCAGGTATCCATCAGCCTTGCCGGCCAGGTCATTCCCCGGCTCGACGAGGTGATCCTGCGCAACAACACCCGAGTGGAAGTGCCAGTACCCGATACTCGAGACTTTCACGCCTTGAGCTGCTGGCAGCTGGACCCTGGCTGCGAGGAGCAACTGCTCTCGCGCCTCACCTGGCTGAGCAGCAACCAGGGCCTGGCCTTGCCACATATGGGGCGGGAAACCTGGAACGTATTGATCCAGGCCGGTCTAATCGCAGGCTTTCTCGATTGGTTGACCCTGGATGCGGCAGAGCTTGCTAACATTGATGGCTTCGGCGAACGCACCCGCGCGCGGGTGCTCGACAGTATTCACAGCGCCCGGCAACGCCCGTTTGCACAATGGCTCAAAGCCCTTGGCGTACCGCCTGCGGCGCGCAACAACCTGGAGGGCGACTGGCATACCCTGGTCGCCAAAGACACCCAAGCCTGGCTGGCCTCGGACGGCATCGGCCCGGGCCGCGCAGCGCAACTGAGCGCCTTTTTCCGCGACCCGCAGGTCCAGGCATTGGCTGAAACATTACGTGAAGCCGGCATAGACGGTTTCTGAGTCCGGCCCGACCCTCTGAATGCTACTTGGAGTCCTTATATGAAATTTTTTGCCCCTCTTGCCTTGCTGACTGTCGCAAGCTTCATGGCCACGCCGGTGCTGGCCGCCGACGAAGCGCCCGAACTGACCGGCTGCGCCGCCAAGCGCCAGGCCATCAGCACCCAGATTGAACAGGCCAAGGCCCATGGCAACAGCGCCCAACAGGCCGGCCTGGAAAAAGCCCTGAGCGAGGTCACCGCCAACTGCACTGACGCATCGCTGAAGAAAGAACGCGAAAACAAGGTGCTGGAT
The DNA here is from genome assembly GCF_003852275.1 of Pseudomonas sp. R4-39-08. NCBI lineage: Bacteria > Pseudomonadati > Pseudomonadota > Gammaproteobacteria > Pseudomonadales > Pseudomonadaceae > Pseudomonas > Pseudomonas sp. R4-39-08. The sequence goes on along the minus strand of NZ_CP027733.1, from coordinate 463,023 downwards.
GCCAAGCACGAAGTCAGCCGCCGTCAGGCCGACCTCGACAAGGCCATGAAAAAAGGCGATCCGGACAAGATCAACAAGCGCAAGGACAAGCTCGCCGAATCGCGCAAAGAACTGCAGGATGCGGTGGAAGAACTCGACCAGTAAACCGGTCAGTGGTCCCGAAACTGCTTATGGCAGGCGCTGCAGGCATCTTCAACTTTCTGCACTGCAGGTTGAAGATTGCTGGCCTTATAGGGCTGGACCTGGCTTGCGATCACCAATTCACCGGTGGCCGCCTCAAGGTCGCGGGCCATTTGCTGGAACTGCGCCTGCTTTTGCCACACCTCGTCCCTGGCACTGGTGTGGTCCTCTTCACGCACGTTCGGGAAGTGCTGCCAGGGTTGATGGGACAACGCGTCCAGCTTGACCGCGCCGTCGGCGAACTGGGCGCCGTCGAAAGGGATGCGCCCGCGCAACATGCCGCCCAGACCTTCGGCGGTCTTGAGCATCTGTTTGAAGATCGCCTTGCGCTGGCCCAGGGGGGAATTGGGGTCAACCCCGCCGCAGGCGGACAAGGCCAGGCAGGCCAACACTACAACGGTCATATTTTTTAAAGTCATGGTGGCTCAGGGTCACGGAAACGGCGGTCAGTATCCCCGCCCCCTCCGCAAAGACCAATAGCCCTATTAATAATAAGGATTGCCCAAGCGCGAAAAAGCACGGGCAATCGCTTCAGGAATTACGTGCATGAATGTCAATTGGAAACCCTGGAGCCGCTTGGCGTGGGCTCTACCGATGATCGCGCTGCTGGCCGGCTGCGACGTGGGCAAAGACGCTGGCAAAGAGACAGCCAAAGAAGAGGCGCCCAAACCCCATGCCGTCGCCACTTACGTGAGCGCTCCGTGGGAAGCGCTGCCGGCGGTTTCCGACAGCGACTTGCTGGCGGGCTTCGAATCCTGGCGCAGTGCCTGTCAGCGCCTCAAGGCCGACCCGATCTGGAGCGCGACCTGCGCAGCGGCAGCCAGCGTACCGGGCAATGCCGTGGCGGTTCGCGGGTTTCTTAAAGAGCGCCTGGATGTATTCGGCCTGCGTTCAGCCGACAACACCCCGAACGGCCTGATCACCGGCTACTACGAGCCGGTCTACCCCGGCAGCCTGACCGAAACCGCCACCGCGCATGTGCCGGTGTACGGCGTGCCGGATGACCTGATTATCGTCAACCTGGAAGCAATCTACCCGGAACTCAAGGGCAAACGCCTGCGCGGCCGCCTGGAAGGCCGCGTGCTCAAGCCGTATGACGATGCCAGCACCATCAACGGCCAGGGCTCGACCGCCAAGCCGATAGCCTGGCTGACCGATCCGATGGACCTGCAATTCCTGCAGATCCAGGGCTCCGGGCGTATTCAACTGGCCGGTGGGCGTCAACTGCGCGTGGGGTATGGCGACCAGAACGGCTACCCCTACCGCCCTATCGGCCGCTGGCTGGTCGAGCAAGGCGAGCTGAAAAAAGAAGAGGTGAGCATGGGTGCCATCAGCGCCTGGGCCAAGGCGCATCCGCAGCGTATTCCAGAGTTGTTGGCGAGCAACCCCAGCTATGTATTCTTCAGCGCCCGCCCCGACAGCAACGAAGGGCCGCGCGGGTCGCTGAATGTGCCATTGACGGCGGGGTACAGCGTGGCGGTGGACCGCAAGGTGATTCCGCTGGGCAGCCTGCTGTGGCTGTCGACCACCAAACCTGACGGTTCAGCCATCACCAGACCCGTCGCAGCCCAGGACACCGGGGGCGCAATCACCGGCGAAGTGCGGGCTGACTTGTTCTGGGGCACAGGCGAGGCAGCGGGCGAGTTGGCGGGGAACATGAAGCAACAGGGGCAGATCTGGATGTTGTGGCCCAAGGGTGCGGCGCTGCCTCAGGCGCCTGTCACGGACGCTCTATGATGATCGGGGCAAGCCCTAATGCCTGTCGGTTAAACGAAAGTGCTCCACTGTAGGAGCGAGCTTGCTCGCGAAAAACGTCTAGGCAACGCGTTCATTCTGAATAAACGCGGGGGCTCTGAGTTCTTCGCGAGCAAGGGCTAGCCGCCCGCCTCGCTCCTACAAAAAGCCTTAACTGACTGGCATTAGGGCAAGCCTCCTCCCCCAGTGAATCGGTGGCGCTACAGAATCCCGTGCACATGCCGATAGCCTGTGAATAAGTCCAAGCCTTGTTCCAGGGGAGTTCGCAGCATGTATCGTTGGTCGGCCGAAAAGCTCGGAAATGTGAGCATCAAAACCAAACTGGGCTTAGGCTTCGGCCTGGTGTTGCTGCTTACGTTAATCATCACACTCACCGGCTGGACCGGGCTTTCCAGCGTGATAAGCCGTGGCGACAAACTGGGCTACATCGCCAGCCTCAACGACTTGAGCAAGGACCTGCGCATCGCGCGACTGGACTTTGAAATGCGTCGTGGCGAACAGGGCCCGGCAACCGTCAATGGCCTTCTCGACCACCTGGAAAGCGGCCTGAAAACTGCGCGGGCGCTGATTGAACAGCCCGCCGATATCGCGTTGGTCGATGACCAACTTGCGGCGGTTGACCAGTACAAGCGTGCATTCGACGCCATGGTCCAGGCAGGAGCCAATCGCGAAAACGCGCGCAGCAAACTCGGCGATACCGCCGACAACGCGGTGCTCAAAGTCGGCGAAGTGGAAAAGGCCCTGTTACAGGGCGATAGCGTCAGCCAGTTCAACAGCATTGTCGACCTGAGCAAGCTGATCCAGCAGGCGCGGTTTCAGGTTCGCGGCTACACCTACAGCGGCAAAGTCGAGGCCGAGCAGCCTGCGCTGGATGCCATCGACAATGCGCTGAAGAAAATCGCCGCCCTTGACGGCCAGCTACCTGACCAATTCTCGACCAACCTGCAACAGGCCAGCGCCTCGCTGCAAGCCTACCGCGCCGCTGTCAGCCAGTACCGCGACTCGCAGGTGGCCAGCGCCGCTGCGCTGAAACTCATGAACGTCCAAGGCGACATTCTGCTGGACCGCAGCAGCACACTCACCGCCTCGCAAACCGTGGTCCGCGACAGTGATGCCGCGCAAGCCAAACGGCTGTTGCTGCTGGCTGCCCTGCTGGCACTGAGTTTTGGTCTCTTCGCCGCCTGGGCCATCACTCGCCAGATCATCATTCCGCTCAATCAAACCCTCAAGGTCGCCGAACGCGTAGCCTCGGGCGACCTGAGCCACAACCTGGAATCCGCCCGCCAGGATGAACTCGGCCAACTGCAACGCGCCATGCAAAGCATGACCGTGGGCCTGCGCGAGTTGATTGGCGGCATCAGCGATGGCGTCACGCAAATCGCCAGCGCCGCCGAGCAGTTGTCGGCAGTGACCGAACAGACCAGCGCCGGGGTCAACAGTCAGAAGATCGAGACCGACCAGGTCGCCACGGCCATGAACGAGATGGCCGCTACCGTGCAGGAAGTTGCGCGCAATGCCGAAGAAGCCTCGGAAGCCGCCGTGGCCGCCGACCTGCAGGCCCGTGAAGGCGACAAGGTGGTTGGCGAAGCCATCGCCCAGATCGAGCGCCTGGCCACCGAAGTCGGCAATTCGACGATCGCCATGGCAGACCTGAAGCGCGAAAGCGACAAAATCGGCAGCGTGCTCGACGTGATCAAGTCCGTGGCCCAGCAAACCAACCTGCTGGCGCTGAACGCGGCCATTGAAGCGGCGCGTGCCGGTGAAGCCGGGCGTGGCTTCGCCGTGGTAGCCGACGAAGTGCGCAGCCTGGCCCAGCGCACACAGAAGTCCACCGAGGAGATCGAGGAACTGATCGTCGGCCTGCAAAACGGTACCCAGCAGGTGGCGACCATCATGGACAATAGCCGCGGCCTGACCGACAGCAGTGTCGAACTGACCCGCCGCGCCGGCAGCGCATTGGAGAACATCACACGTACCGTTTCGACCATCCAGGCGATGAACTCGCAGATCGCCACGGCCGCCGAGCAGCAAAGCGCGGTAGCCGAAGAGATCAACCGCAGCGTGTTGAATGTGCGCGATGTCTCCGAACAAACCTCTTCAGCCAGCGAAGAAACGGCGGCGTCCAGTGCAGAGCTGGCACGCCTGGGCATCTACCTGCAAACCCTGGTCGGGCGCTTCCGCATCTGACTGACTTGAGCGGCGGCCGATTGAGGCCGCCGCATCTTGTGAAATTTCCTACACAGTTATCAGCCAGCCCTCACCTCGAATCGGATTAGCGTTCATCTGTCGCGAAACGCTTTTTCTGATTGGGAGGTGTGCCATGTTTTCTCGGCTGACCCGCATACTGGTTAACGCCAGTGTTCGCCTCAAGCTGGCTCTGGGTTTTGGCCAAGTGCTGATCCTCAGTTTCATGATCGCCGCGGCGGGCTGGCAAGCCCTGAACGCCGTGCTTTATCGGTCCAATAGCCTGACGAGCCTGGGCGAACTGGCCGTGTACGCGGAGGCCATGCGCGCCGACCGCACCGTCTACCGCACCCTTGCGGACAAAGCCAGCCTGGCTCAGATGACGCAGAAGACCGAGAAAATCGACCAGCTCCTGGCAGACCTTTCGCATCGATTGGTAGACCCGATCGATGTGCAACGCAATGAGGAGGCGACACGCCTGGTGGCTGGCTTGAAGGCCGCGCTGGCGGAGCTGCCCGCGTTGATCGAGCAGCGAGAGAGTGTCCGGCCAGCGCTCAAAAAATCCGCCCTGCAGGCCAGTGACACCCTGGCCCAATTCGCCAGCGACTTGCCCGACCAGAATGACGAAAAGGCGCTCGACGCCATTGAGCAACTGCGCCAAGCCATGGAGCAGGCCGAGGATCGCGCCCAGAATCCCGCCTGGGCCGCCGAGTCGTTGCAAGCCTATGCCGAGGCAGCAAGCCAGGCGCTGGATGCGCTGGACATCGCACAGAAGGCAGTGTTCATGCTGCCCGTGGACTCAGCACTGCTCAAAACCGACCTGAACGACTACCGTGCACAACTGCTCAAGCTCAAGCAAGCCCAGCTCAACGTCGAAACCGTGCAAAACCGCTTCGAACAGCAGCTCAATGAGTTGCGCGAGAACAGTAACTTGCTGAGCCAGAGCCAGAACACCAAGCGCAATGACGAGGCCGACCACACGCGCACGCTGCTGATTGGCGTCACGGCGGCTGCACTGGTGCTGGGCGCCCTGGCCGCGTGGTGGATTGCCAGCCAGATCGCCTCGCCGTTGCGTGACATCCTCGTTGCCGCCAACCGTGTCGCTCAAGGCGACCTGAGCCACGACACCCACGTGGAGCGCCGCGACGAACTGGGCCAGCTGCAACAAAGCATCGGGCAAATGACCCGCAGCCTGCGCAGCCTGATCAGCAGCATCGGTGACAGCGCTCGGCAGATTGCCGGTGCGGCGACGCAGTTATCCACCGTGACCGAACAGACCCGCAACGGGCTGAACAATCAGAAAGATGAAACCGACCAAGTGGCCACGGCGATGAATGAAATGCTCGCCACCGCCCAGGAAGTGGCGCGCCATGCCGAACGCGCGTCCGTTGCAGCGAACGAAGCAGACCAGCAGGCCGGCGCCGGCGAGCAGGTAGTCATCCAGGCGGTTGAGCAAATCGGCAACCTGGCCAGTGAAATGGCCTTATCCGGCCGCGCGATGCTGGCTCTGCAAAAAGAGAGCGAAAAGATCGCCAGCGTGCTGGACGTTATCAAGTCCGTGTCCCAGCAGACCAACCTGCTCGCCCTGAACGCCGCCATCGAAGCGGCGCGCGCAGGCACTGCCGGGCGAGGGTTTGCCGTGGTCGCCGATGAAGTGCGCAGCCTGGCCCAGCGCACACAGGAATCGGCTGAAGAGATTGAAGGGCTGATCCTTGGGTTGCATAACGGCACCCAGCAGGTCGCGGACATCATGGACAGCAGTCGCAACCTGACCGACAACAGCGTTGCCCTGACTCGCGACGCCGGCGAGGCCTTGGCAGCGATTGCCCGCACGGTATCGGTCATCCAGGAAATGAACCCGCAGATTGCCGCCGCCGCCGAACAGCAAAGCGCGGTGGCCGAGGAAATCAATCGCAGTGTCTTGAAGGTGCGGGATGTGTCGGAACAGACCGCCGCCGCCAGCGAGGAAACGGCGGCCGCGAGTGTTCAGTTGACGAGGTTGAGCCTGGATCTGCAGACGCTGATCGGCAAATTCAAGCTCTGAAACACCGCCATCCAATGTGGGAGGAGGCTTGCTCCCACATAGGCGCCCGAACCTATAAGACCTGGCGCAGGAAAGCCTGGGCCCGCGGGTCCTTCGGCGCCGCGAAGAATTCGGCCGGCGCCGCGTCTTCCAGCAATTTACCGTGATCGAAAAACAACACCCGGTCCGCCACCTCGCGGGCAAAGCCCATCTCGTGGGTAACGCACACCATGGTCATGCCTTCCAGTGCCAGGGTCTTCATGACATCCAACACTTCACCGACCATTTCCGGGTCCAACGCCGAGGTGGGTTCGTCGAACAGCATCACCTTGGGCTCCATCGCCAACGCCCGGGCGATGGCGACCCGCTGTTGCTGGCCGCCGGAAAGGCGTGACGGGAACTCATTGGCTTTCTGCGCAATACCCACCTTTTCCAGGAGTGCCAGGGCCTTGGCCTCACGCTCTTGCTTGCCGCGTTTGCGCACGACCTTTTGCGCCAGGCACAGGTTTTCCAGCACGGTCATGTGGGGGAACAGGTTGAAATGCTGGAACACCATGCCGACTTCACGGCGATAGGCATTCACATCGGTCTTCGGGTCGGCCAGCTGCAAACCGTCAATGCTGACCGAACCTGAGTCGAATTCCTCCAGCCCATTGAGGCAGCGCAGGAAGGTGGACTTGCCGGAGCCGGACGGACCGATCACCACCAGCACTTCGCCCTTTGCCACCTGGGTGGTGACATGGTCCACCGCACGCACCACATGACCACGGGTGTCGAAGACTTTTACCAGATCGCGGACTTCAATCACTTTGCGCGAGCCTCCGCTCAAGCCGGCTGGCCATTTTCGACAGCGGCAGGTTGATCAGCAGGTACAGGCCTGCCACACAGAACAGAATTTCAAACGGCGAAAACGAGGTGGTGATCACTTCGCGTCCACTCTTGAGCAACTCGGTGATCGCGATCACCGAGACCAGCGAGGTATCTTTCACCAGGCTGATGAATTGCCCGGCCAACGGTGGCAGCACGCGTTTGAACGCCTGAGGCAACACTACATGGCGCATCGACTGGCTGGCGCTCAAGCCCAGGGAGCGCGCGGCCTCGTTCTGGCCACGGGTGATCGACTGCACACCGGCACGCACGATTTCCGCCACATAGGCGCCGGTGAACAGCGACAGTGCGGCGATCCCGGCAAACTCCCGTGACAGGTTGAGCACCGTGCCGATAAAGAAATAGAAAATGAAGATCTGCACCAGCAGCGGCGTACCACGCACCAGTTCGACGTAGAGCGTCGACAGGTCGCGCAAGGTCGGGTTGCTGGAAAGGCGGCACAAACCGGTGGCCAGGCCAATCGCCAGGCCCAGGACGCCGGACACCACCGACAACCACAGTGTGGTCCACAGGCCCCACATCAGCGGCCCCAACGCCCAATGACGGTTGACACCGATGACGTCACCTTCAGCCACATCATCGCCGCGCGCCACCTGCAGGCTATTGTCGGCGACCGTCAGCGTTTGTTCGGTGCCGGCCTCATTGCGCAGGGTAACCTCGGCCACGTCGCCTTTGCGTACCAGTTCAATGACCGTCGAAATATCCGCCGCACGCTGCGCTTCCTCAGCCTGATAGGCGAAGTACTGCGGCACGCGGTTCCAGCGCCATTCGTAGGACATCAGCGAGGTGGCGTAGTACAAGGCACCAGCCAGGCCGACCAGTACGAGCACCGTCAGCAGGTGCCAGGGCCATTGGGCTTTTTTCTGTTTCATTTCAGATTCCGGGATTAGAGCTCGTTCCCACGCTCCGCGTGGGAACGCCTCAATGGACGCTCTGCGTCTGCTTTGTGACGCTGAGCGTCACGGGCTGCGTTCCCACGCGGAGCGTGGGAACGATCAATCAGCCTTATTCCATGTCCTTGAGCCACTCGGAGCTCTTGAACCACTTGTCATGGATGCGATCGTAGGTGCCGTCGTGCTTGATCTGGTGCAGGAAGTTGTTGATGAAGTTGACGCTGTCGTAGTCGCCTTTCTTCAGGCCGAACGCCAGGGGTTCGAAGGTGAAGGGTTCGTCAAGGAACACCAGCTTGCCATTACCGACCTTCTTCTCGGCCACCACGTTGTACGGGGCGTCGTAGACAAACGCGTCAGCCTTGCCATTGACCACGTCGAGCACGCCTTCCTGCTCGTTGTCGTAGCCGTGGTACTTGGCTTTGGCGATCAGCTTTTTGGCAACCATTTCACCGGTGGTGCCAAGCTTGGAGGTCAGGCGGTACTTTTCGTCGTTCAGGTCTTTGTAAGACTTGATGGTGCCTTCCAGGTCCTTGCGAATCAGCAGGGTCTGGCCGACCACGATGAACGGTTCGCTGAAGTTCAGGCGCAGATTGCGTTCCTGGGTCAGGGTCATGCCGCTGCCGATCATGTCGAACTTGCCGGTCAGGAAGGCCGGGATGATACCGTCGTAACCGGTAGACACCAGTTCCAGCTTGACGCCCATGGACTTGGCGAGGGCCTTGAGGATGTCCACTTCGAAACCGATGATGTCACCGCGTTTGTCGGTCATTTCGAACGGCATGTAGGTCGGGTCCATGCCGACTTTCAGCGTGCCGCGCTTGACCGCATCATCGATGGCGCCGGCCTGGGCCGCAGTGGCCGCCACCAGCGCGGTGACGCCGAGCATCAGCATCGAAAGATACTTTTTCATCATCAAGTCCCCTGAACGGTTCTTATAAAGTGGGGCGCACAAAAGGGCTGCGCCATTTCGGGGTGCGATCCTAACCCACTCGTTGCCCGTCACAAAGGTTTCACGGCTAAATGTTATCGGCTTGTGTAAGAGGAACCCTACGGCGCCGCGCATGACCGCAGGCCTGGGCCGGTCAACGCCTGGGTTCACTAATGGGTTGATGTGTAAGCAGTTATGACGACAAGTCAATTTCCGCGATCCAGGCAGTGTCCTTGAACCACTTGTCATGCAATTGATCGTAGGTCCCGTCCTGGGCCACTTGGTTGAGAAAATGATTGATCCAGTTGAGGCTGTCGTAATCACCTTTTTTCAGGCCGAACGCCAGAGGCTCAAAGGTAAACGGCTGCTCCAGCGTCAGTAATGCGCTGTTCTCGGGCCGGGCCATCGCGATCAGGTTGTAGGGCGCATCATAAATAAAAGCGTCGGCCCTGCCCTCCACCACCTCGCGCACACCCTCCTCCGGCGTTACGAAACTCATCAGCCGGGCCGCCCCCAGGAAGCGCTGCGCCGCCGCCTCGCCGGTGGTGCCTTCGGTGACCGCGATCCGATAGCTCGCCTCGTCCAGGTCTTCGATGCTCGACACCGTGCCGGCCAGGCGCGGATGCAGCAGGACGGTCTGGCCCACCACGATAAAAGAATCACTGAAATTGAGCTTGAGGTTGCGCTCCTGGGTGACCGTCATACCGCTGCCGATCAAGTCGAACTTCTTCGTGATCAGCCCCGACAGCAACTCCGTATAGGGCACCGTGACCAGTTCGAGTTCAACCCCCAGCGCGCGACTCATGGCGTGGAGCAAATCGATCTCGAAGCCGACGATGCGCCCCTGCCTGTCCGTCATTTCGAACGGTACGTAAGTCGGCGTGGTGCCGACTTTCAGCACTCCACGGCGAACGGCGTCGTCAATTGCCCCGGCGTTGAGCAAGCCTGTGTGAATCAATGCGACAACACCCATCAGCAGTGCCGAACCATACCTTTTGAACATGTGTGCCCCCGTGGCGAGTCAAATTGGGGGCGATGCTACCCCAGCCACAGGCACGGCAATACGCTTCGAACGAAGGTGTTTTGTTTCGAAATAACAAGGGGTTAGCAAACAAAGGAAGGGGCGGTAAACGCTGTAGGACAAGCACTTGGAACTCCCCCGAGGTGAGCCCTCGGGGGCGTCTGAATCAGGCCGGTAGAGCCTGGGACGACTGCGGTTGCAGGGGTAGCAATGGCGCGTGCGGGTCAGCCTTGATCGAAGCACGCCAGGCGTCCAGCCACTCGGCATGGCCTTCGCTCCACACCTGTTCATGCAAGCGGGCCAGGGCCACCGGATCGCTGAGCAAGGCCAGGCGTTCGCCGTTGTTGAGGCCGGCCGGGCCGACTTTCAACGCGTGGCGAACACGCTCCCCACGCAGGTACTCGATCGGCTCCGCCTCGCGGTGACGTGAAGTCGCCAGGGCGCAGGCCAGGGCGTTCTGCTGTGGGTCGACCACCGAACGTACGAACCCGTCGTTAAGCGCGTGCCAACGGTTTTCGTGGGTGTACTTCTCGGTCGACAGCAACGCCTGCGGTGGATTGTATTCCTCGGGGATCAGGAACAGGCTCTCGTCGCGAGACTTGAGGCCCAGCTTGACCCGACTGGAAATCACCGACACCGGGATCGACAGCATCAGCGAACCGACGATGGGGATCAGCCACCACAAGAAGCTCGGGTTCAGCCACACCACCAGCAGTGCCCACAAGAAGCCCAGCACAGTCTGCGGACCGTGGCGCTTGACCGCTTCGCTCCAAGGCGTGGAGTCGTCGTCGCGTTGCGGCGAGTTCCAGGTCGCAGCCCAGCCGAGGAACGCGGCCAGTACGAAACGGGTGTGGAAGATCATGCGCACCGGCGCCAGCAGCATGGAGAACAGCATCTCCAGCAGCATCGACAGGGTCACCTTGAACTTGCCGCCGAACTCTTTCGCGCCCTTGGCCCAGATCAGGATGATGCTGAGCAATTTAGGCAGGAACAGCAGCACGATAGTGGTGGAGAACAGCGCCACCGCCTTGTCCGGGTGCCATTGTGGCCACAGCGGGTACAACTGGCGTGGCGCCATGAAGTACTGCGGCTCCATCAGGGTGTTCACCGCCAGCAACGCGGTGGACAGCACCAGGAAGAAGAACCACAACGGCGCCGACAGGTAGGACATCACGCCAGTCAGGAACACCGCACGGTGCACCGGGTGCATGCCTTTGACCAGGAACAGGCGGAAGTTCATCAAGTTACCGTGGCACCAGCGACGGTCACGCTTGAGTTCGTCGAGCAGGTTCGGCGGCAGTTCTTCGTAGCTGCCCGGCAGGTCGTAGGCAATCCACACGCCCCAGCCGGCACGGCGCATCAGCGCGGCTTCGACAAAGTCGTGGGAGAGAATCGCACCGGCGAACGCGCCTTTGCCCGGCAACGGCGCCAGGGCGCAGTGCTCGATGAACGGCTTCATGCGGATGATTGCGTTGTGGCCCCAGTAATGGGATTCACCCAGCTGCCAGAAGTGCAGGCCGGCGGTGAACAGCGGGCCGTAGACGCGGGTGGCGAACTGCTGCATGCGCGCATACAGGGTGTCCATGCCCGACGCACGCGGCGCGGTCTGGATAATCCCGGCATCCGGCGTGGCTTCCATCAGGCGTACCAGGCTGGTCAGGCATTCGCCGCTCATCACGCTGTCGGCGTCGAGCACCACCATGTACTTGTAGTCCCCGCCCCAGCGACGGCAGAAGTCGTCGAGGTTACCGCTCTTGCGCTTGACGCGACGGCGACGGCGGCGATAGAAAATCTTGCCGAAACCACCGGCTTCGCGGCACACGTCGAGCCAGGCTTGCTGTTCGGCAATGCAGATATCGGCGTCGTTACTGTCGCTGAGCACGAAGAAGTCGAAGCGGTCCAGATCGCCGGTAGCCGCCACCGATTCGAACGTCGCACGCAAACCGGCGAATACCCGAGGCACGTCTTCGTTACAGATCGGCATGACCAACGCGGTGCGGGCATCCTTCGGAATCGGCTCATTACCAGCACTTTTACCGGAGATACGGTACTTATCGTGGCCGGTCAACAGTTCGAGGAAGCCCATCAACGCGGTCCAGAAACCGGCCGAGACCCAGCAGAACAGAATCCCGAACATGATCAGGATACTGGTCTGCAGTGCGTAAGGCAGAACCTGGGTAGCGGTTTGCAGAAGGGTCTGGTTGCGGATTTCGTCGAAGTCCACCAGCGACCAGCCCTGGTACGGCATGATGCCTTTCATGTACCAGCCGGCCACGATGGTCTGGCCAAGCATCAGCACCAGCAGGATATAGCGACGGATCGAACCCACGGTACGCCAGCGCGCAGCCGGCAGGACCCGCTCGTCTTTCGGCGGCTTGGGCGGGTTGGTACGACCCGTCATCCGGCGCCAGCCGCGTACCAGGATATTGGTGCGCCAAGGCTCGGGCACGACTTTGGTTCGACGGATCGGCGGCGTGGCCTTCAGGCAGACGCGACCGCTGGCGTCGAGCGCCAGCATCTCGGCGTCCTGCAGCTCTTCGGCCGTGCTGAGGGTCAGCCTGCGGCCCACCGACGCTTGGGCGGCGTCGGTAGGTGCGTCGAAGGTTGCGGACGACAGGCGTTCGTGCAATTCGCTGAAGGAGCTGCAGCCCGCCAGTTCGGCACGCTGCTCAGCGGTCATGGGCAGATGCGCCAGGTACTCGGTCAGAGTCTCTGGCTTGACTTGTGAATTACTCATCGGCGGGCAACTGGTAGCTCCAGGTTTCGGTCAGGACTTGTTCGGTCTTGGCCGGCTCCGGCGTGACAGGCGCCGGGGCAGCTTCTGGCTGCTTGGCGTCCTTGTCCTTCGCCTCTTTGGCGTCTTTCTTGGCCTGTTTCTCGTGTTGCTTGGCCAAGACCTTGTCAGCCTTGAGCACGTGGGTCGACACCTGTTCTGGTTCGGCCTGTGCGATCTCCTGCACCAGCGCGGCGCGCATTTCAGTCGGCTTGCTCGCGTCCTTGATTTTCATGCGCAGGGTCAGGCGCCAGCCTTTGGTGTGCTCGTTGTAGCGCACGCTGTTTTCAACCAGCTCGGCGTTGTCGCCAACACTCACCTGGCTGCGCACCGGGGCGTCCGGCAGCAGTTTTTTCAGGGCCGGGCCTTCGAAGTCCACCAGGTAAGCCACGCTGCCGTCCGGTTGACGGATCAGGTTGGATTGCTTCACGTCACCGGTGGAACGCAGGGTCTGCTTGACCCAGGCACTGTCAGGCGAATGGAAGGCAGCATCGTCCAGCGTCCAGTGCAGGCGGTAGGACACGTCCAGCGGCTTGCCGACTTCCGGCAGTTCGGCCGGGCTCCAGAAGGCAACGATATTGTCGTTGGTTTCGTCGGCGGTCGGAATTTCTACCAGGTCGACACTGCCTTTGCCCCAGTCGCCTTCAGGTTCGATCCAGGCGCTCGGGCGCTTGTCGTAGTTGTCGTCCAGGTCCTCGTAATGGCTGAAGTTGCGGCCACGTTGCAGCAGGCCGAACCCACGCGGGTTTTCGACGCTGAAGTTGCTGACCGACAGGTGTTTAGGGTTGTTCAACGGGCGCCAGATCCACTCGCCATTGCCGGCATGGATCGACAGGCCGCTGGAATCATGCAGCTCGCGACGGTAGTTGAGGACCTTGGACGGCTGGTTGGCGCCGAACAGGAACATCGAGGTCAACGGGGCCACGCCCAGCTTGCTGACCTTGTCGCGCAGGTACATCTGGGATTTGACGTCGACCACGGTGTCGGTGCCCGGACGCAGAATCAGGCGGTAGGCGCCCGTGGCACGTGGGGAATCCAGCAGGGCGAAGATCACCAGGTGCTTGTCGCCCGGCTTCGGACGCTCGATCCAGAATTCGGTGAAACGCGGGAATTCTTCGCCGGACGGCAGCGCGGTGTCGATCGCCATGCCACGGGCCGACAGGCCATACACCTGATCCTTGCCGACGACGCGGAAATAGCTGGCGCCAAGCATGGTCATGATTTCGTCTTGCTTGTCAGCCTTGTTGATCGGGAACAGCACACGGAAGCCGGCATAACCCAACTGTTCGGTGGCTTTTGGATCAAACTTTACGTCGCCGAAATCGAAACGATTGGGGTCGTATTTGATTTCCTGGACGCTGTCAGCGGTGACTTCATTGATTTTCACCGGTGTATCGAAGTGCATACCCTGGTGATAGAAGGACAGCTTGAACGGGGTGTTCTGATCGGCCCACTCGGCTTTTTCGTTGCGGAAACGAATCTTCTGGTAGTCAGCGAATTTCATTTCGCGGAATTCGTTCGGCAGATTGCTGCGCGGAGCTTCGTATTTCTGCCCAGCCAGTTCTTTTGCCTTGGCCGACACATCGTCCAGACTGAATGCCCACAGTTGACCCGCGCCGAACAGGCAAAACAGGGCAGAGCCCGTCACCAGTGCGTTTCGTAACCGTTTGGCAGACAATTTTGGTGCATTACAGGGACTAACAATCACGAGCAACCCTCGCCGAAAACAGATCAAAAAACCAACGGCCAGCTATCTATATGCCAGGTTGGCGAGCATTGTTCCGACTCCTCAGGGGCAAAATGATTCCCCACTGGTTTGTCGGACAAGTCTCTACCTAAGTCAAAAATGGACCAAACAACGCTGATCCCCGTAGCGCGCGATTATCTAGTAGCCCGCGAGACAACGCATCAGGGACAACGAAGTATTTGTAGCGAAACCCTGCGTTTTTAGGCATTAACGTCGCTTTTCATACATTCAGGTCTGTAAGAGGAAGGTCACAGGGCCATCATTGACCAGATGCACCTGCATATCCGCGCCAAAACGCCCTGACGCCACCTTGCCATGCAATTGTTGCGCTTGTAACAACAAGTGATCAAACAGCGCCGCTCCCAGGGCCGGCGGGGCCGCTGTGGAGAAGCTTGGCCGCAGCCCGCTTTTGGTGTCCGCCGCCAGCGTGAACTGCGACACCAGCAGCAAACCGCCGCCGATGTCCTTCAACGACAGGTTCATCTTGCCCTCGTCGTCGCTGAACACCCGATAGTTAAGCAGCTTATGCAGCAGTTTATCGGCGCTCTCGGGGGTATCTGAAGGTTCGACGGCCACCAGCACCAGCAAACCCTGCTCAATCGCCCCGACGACTTCGCCGGCAACCTCGACCCGGGCGCCTCGCACCCGTTGCAACAGGCCCTTCATGCTTCTTCAGGCGGTAAATCAAGCAGGCGTCGTGCCATTTCGCCGGTTGCGCGTACCAGCGCATCGGTAATCCCAGGCTCGGACGCCGCATGGCCCGCTTCGCGGATCACCTGCAGTTCGCTGTTCGGCCAGGCCTGATGCAGCTCCCAGGCGTTATCCAGCGTACAGATCATATCGTAGCGGCCATGGATGATGACGCCAGGCAGATGGGCGATCTTGTGCATGTCGCGAATCAGCTGGTTGGGCTCCAGGAACGAGTTGTTGGTGAAGTAATGGCATTCGATGCGGGCAATGGACAAGGCACGCTGCGGCTCGGAGAAGCGCTCGACATGCTGCGGGCTCGGGCACAGGCCGAGCATGCGCCCTTCCCAGCCGGACCAAGCCTTGGCCGCGTGCATCTGGGCGATCTGGTCGTTGCCGGTCAGGCGCTTGTGGTAGGCCGCGATCATGTCGTGACGCTCATCGACAGGAATCGGCGCGAGGTAGTCCTGCCAGTAGTCCGGGAACAGGCGGCTCGCACCGGCCTGGTAGAACCATTCGATGTCCTGTGGGCGCGCGAGGAAAATGCCGCGCACGATCAGGCCATGCACGCGCTCGGGATGGGTTTGCGCGTAGGCCAGGGCCAGCGTCGAACCCCAGGAGCCACCGAACAGCACCCATTTGTCGATGCCCAGGTGCTCGCGGATGCGTTCAAGGTCGGCGACCAGGTCCCAGGTGGTGTTGTTTTCCAGACTGGCGCGGGGCGTGGAGCGCCCGCAGCCGCGTTGGTCGAAGGTAACGATGCGGTACAGGTTCGGATCGAAGTAGCACCGGCTCTGGGCATCACAACCGGAGCCTGGGCCGCCATGGATGAAAACCACGGGCAGCCCTTCGGGGGAGCCGCTTTCATCGACGTACAGGGTGTGAACATCATCGACTGCCAGATCGTGCCGGGCATAGGGTTTGATCTGCGGGTACCAAGTCTGCATTGCGCGCTCCGTAGGGTGTCGGGTTCATCCCTGGGGGGACGTCTATTATTTTTGCCGTCTGGCATCATAAACCCGAATTGTGCAATGAGCATGCCCTTGAGCGCTTGTACCGGTGTCAGCCATTATCGATAGCGGGTTTGCCCCCATGCCAGCAAAGCTTGCAGCAATTGTTTCAGCACCACCTGGGTCGGCTCGGCCAGGTCGGGGCGATAGTGGAACGGCTCGACCTCTTCCATATAGGTGCTCTGGCACAACTCCAGCTGCACGGCATGAATATCCTGCGCCGGGTTGCCGTAATGGCGGGTGATATGGCCGCCCTTGAAGCGCCCGTTCAGCACATGGGTGTATTGCGGGTGATTGGCGCAGATGGCTTCGAGCTGGCGGGCCAGTTGCGCATCGCACGCGGCGCCGTTGAAGGTGCCGAGGTTGAAGTCCGGCAATTTGCCGTCGAACAGGTGCGGGATCACCGAGCGGATCGAATGCGCGTCGAACAGCAGCGCGTAGCCGAACTCGGCCTTTAGGCGGGCGAGTTCCTCTTGCAGCGTGCGGTGATACGGGCCCCAGATTTTTTGCAGATAGGTAGCGCGCTCGGTCTCGGAGGGTGTCTGTCCGTCGCGGAACAACGGCACGCCATCGAACAGCGTCTCCGGGAACAGGCCGGTGGTAGCGCCCGCGTAGAGCGGCTTGTTATCGGACGGCCGATTCAAGTCGATGACGAACCGCGAATACTCGGCCGACAAGGTGCTGGCGCCCAGTTCATCGGCAAAGTCATACAGCGTGGGGATGTGCCAGTCGGTGTCCGGCAGGCTTTGCGCTTCGGGGATCAGCCCGGCTTCCACTGCAGGCGTCAGGCGTAGGCCCGCGTGAGGCATGCTGATCAGCAGCGGCGTGTTGCCTTGTTTGAAGGTCAGAACTTTATCCACAACGCGACTCCTTACACAGTGACGTCGACGCCATGGCGTACGACGCGTTTATCCAGTTCGCCACCCAGCCAATAGGCCAGGTCGGCGGGGCGATCGATCTGCCAGGCGACAAAATCCGCGACCTTGCCCACTTCCAGGGAACCATGGGTATCGCCCATGCCCAGCGCGGTGGCCGCATGCTGTGTGGCGCCGGCCAGGGCTTCTTCCGGGGTCATGCGGAACAGGGTGCAGGCCATGTTCAGCATCAGGCGCACCGACAGTGCCGGTGAGGTGCCGGGGTTGAGGTCGCTGGCAATGGCAATCTTCACGCCGTGCTTGCGCAAAGCCTCCATGGGCGGCAACTGGGTTTCACGCAGGAAGTAGAACGCGCCCGGCAACAACACGGCGACCGTGCCGGCAGCAGCCATGGCGATGGCATCCTCTTCGGTCATGAATTCCAGGTGATCCGCCGACAACGCCTGATAGCGCGCTGCCAGGCTGGAGCCGTGCAGGGAAGACAATTGCTCGGCGTGCAATTTCACCGGCAGGCCGAGTTGCTGGGCCACCTTGAATACACGTTCCACCTGCTCGGTGGAAAACGCCAGGTATTCACAGAAGGCATCCACCGCGTCCACCAGCCCTTCGGCCGCCAGGGCCGGCAGCATGTCGTTGCAGATGTGCTCGATGTAGTCATCGGCGCGGTCTTTGTATTCCGGCGGCAACGCGTGGGCCGCCAGGCAGGTGGCGCGCACGCTCACCGGCAGCGCTTGCCCAAGGCGTCGCGCCACACGCAGCATCTTGCGTTCGTTGGCCAGGTCCAGGCCGTAGCCGGACTTGATCTCCACCGTGGTCACGCCGTCGCGCAACAGACTGCGCAGGCGTTTTTCCGCGCTGACGAACAACTCATCTTCCGTCGCCGCACGGGTAGCGCGCACGGTGCTGGCGATGCCGCCGCCCTTGGCCGCGATCTCGGCGTAACTCACGCCCTGAAGGCGTTGCTCGAATTCGCCGCTGCGGTTACCGCCAAACACCGTGTGGGTGTGGCAGTCGATCAGCCCGGGGGTGACCCACGCGCCTTGCAGGTCGTGGACCTGGGCGTAATCCGCCGTCGGCACTTGGCTGCGCGGGCCGATCCACTCGATGAGCGAATGTGCGGTGACCATGGCGGCGTCCTCGATGATCGAGTATTTGCCATGAGCCATGGTCGCGATGTGGCAGTGTTGCCAAAGGGTTTTCATCAACGCCTCCCTCAGTTATCGATGAGACATTCTTATGAGGAGAAGATCGTTCCCACGCTCTGCGTGGGAATGCATCCTGTGACGCTCCGCGTCACCACTCTAAAAGCGGACGCAGAGCGTCCAGGGCGGCATTCCCACGCAGAGCGCGGGAACGATCGGTGGGTTACAGGCTCGGCAGCAACTTGGCCGGCACCAGTTCATTCAGGCAGCGGCTGGCAAGCAGTTCGCTGGCGGCGATGATGTCCGGGGCGAAGAAACGGTCCTTGTCATAGAACGCCACTTTGTCACGCAACAGGCCACGGGCTTTTTCCAGTGCTGGCGAGGTTTTCAAGCCGTCGCGCAGATCCAGGCCCTGGCAGGCGGCCAGCCACTCGATAGCCAGAATGCCACGGGTGTTTTCGGCCATTTCCCACAGGCGCTTGCCCGCAGCCGGGGCCATGGACACGTGGTCTTCCTGGTTGGCCGACGTCGGCAGGCTGTCGACGCTATGGGGATGGGCCAGCGCCTTGTTTTCGCTGGCGAGGGCCGCAGCCGTGACCTGGGCGATCATGAAACCGGAGTTGACCCCGCCATTGCCCACCAGGAACGGCGGCAATTGCGACATGTGCTTGTCCATCATCAACGAGGTACGGCGCTCACTGAGGGAGCCGATTTCGGCGATGGCCAGGGCCATATTGTCAGCGGCCATGGCCACCGGCTCGGCGTGAAAGTTACCGCCGGAAATCACATCGCCTTCTGCGGCAAACACCAGCGGGTTATCCGACACGGCGTTGGCTTCAACGACCAACACGTCGGCAGCCTGGCGGAACTGGGTCAGGCAGGCGCCCATCACTTGTGGCTGGCAACGCAGGGAATACGGGTCTTGCACCTTGTCGCAGTTCTGGTGCGACTGGGACACCTGGCTGCTTTCGCCGAGCAGGTCACGATAGGCCGCCGCCGAATCGATCTGCCCACGTTGGCCGCGCGCGGCATGAATGCGCGCGTCGAAGGGTGAGCGCGAGCCGAGCACCGCTTCCACGGTCAGGCCGCCACAGACCAGCGCGCCGGCGAACAGGTCTTCGCCCTCGAA
The DNA here is from genome assembly GCF_003852275.1 of Pseudomonas sp. R4-39-08. Lineage (NCBI taxonomy): Bacteria > Pseudomonadati > Pseudomonadota > Gammaproteobacteria > Pseudomonadales > Pseudomonadaceae > Pseudomonas > Pseudomonas sp. R4-39-08. The sequence continues at coordinate 443,788 of NZ_CP027733.1, read as the reverse complement.
CAGGCCGCGCAAGGCGTAGGCGGTGGACACCTGAGTGCCGTTGAGCAGGGCCAGGCCCTCTTTGGCAGCCAGGGTCAGCGGCGTGAGGCCGGCGATTTTCAATGCGTCGGTGGCCGAAAGCCAATCGCCCTGGTAACGCGCCTTGCCTTCGCCGAGCAGCACCAGGGACATATGGGCCAGAGGCGCCAGGTCACCGGACGCACCGACCGAGCCCTTGAGCGGAATATGCGGGTAAACCTCGGCGTTGATCAATGCGATCAGCGCGTCGATCACCTGTCGACGAATCCCGGAAAACCCACGGCTCAGGCTGTTGACCTTGAGCACCATGACCAGCCGCACCAGCGCATCGCTGATCGGCTCACCCACGCCGGCGGCGTGGGACAGCACCAGGGAACGCTGGAGGTTTTCCAGGTCTTCACTGGCGATGCGGGTCGAGGCCAGCAGGCCGAAACCGGTGTTGATGCCATAGGCGGTGCGGTTCTCGGCGAGAATCTGCTCCACACAGGCCACACTGGCGTCGATCTGCGCCGTGGCGCTGTCATCCAGGCTGAGGGTTACCGGCTGCTGGTAGATGGCCCGCAGTTGGGCGAGGCTCAGTTGGCCTGGAATCAGGTTTAGCGCAGTCACATTCGTTCTCCTTGTGAATTGTTCTTCTTGAATAGGTGTTCAGTGCACATTCGGTAATGCAGTGTGTTTGAGCAGGTGGGCGGCCGCCGCGATGTCCGGCGCCAGCCAGCGGTCCTCTTCGTAGGCCGGTACGACTTCGCGCAGCAAGCGCCAGGCGCGGTCGGTGCCGGCGCCGAAGCGCTGGTCCTTGAGGAACTCGAACGCCTGGGCCGCCAGCAGGTATTCGATGGCCAGAATCTGGGTAACGTTGGCCAGTAGCTGATGCAGCTTGAGCGCGGCGTTGGTGCCCATGCTCAAGTGGTCTTCCTGCAGGCCCGAGGTGACAAAGTTGTCGAGCACCGCCGGTTGCGCCAACTGGCGGTTTTGCCCGCACAAGGAAGCGGCGACGTACTGCACGATCATCATTCCGGAGTTGACCCCCGGTTTGCTCACCAGGAATGCCGGCAGGCCGCTGACGTGCGGGTTGATCAGGCGGTCCAGGCGGCGTTCGGCCACCGAGCCGATTTCGGCCATGGCGATGGCGAGCATGTCGGCGGCCAGCGCCACGGACTGCCCGTGGGGGTTGGCCTGGGACACCACGCGGTAGTTGTCCGGCGTACCGAGCAGCAGCGGGTTATCCGTGGCGCTGTTGAGTTCGGTCTCGATCTGGCGGGTCGCGTGCTCCACTTGATCGCGCGCCGCGCCGTGGATTTGCGGGATCGAGCGCAGGCTCAAGGCGTCCTGGGTACGAATGCCCCGGCTGCTGGCGATCACTTCACTGCCGTCGAGCAAGGCGCGCAGATGGCGGCCGACGTACTGCATGCCCGGGTGCGGCTTGAGGGCGATGATTGCTTCGTCGAACGCGTCGATCTGGCCGCGCTGGGCTTCGAAGCTCATGGCGCCGATCACGTCGGCCCATTCCAGCAAGTGATGCGCATCGGCCAGGGCCAGGCAGCTCAGGCCGGTCATGCACGGCGTACCGTTGACCAGGCACAACCCATCCTTGGCGCCGAGCACCACCGGCTGCAAACCTTCGGCTGCCAGCGCTGCTTGCGCGGTCACCACCTGGCCGCGATAGCTGACGTTGCCGACCCCGAGCAGCGCCACGCCGACATGGGCCATGTGGGTCAGGTAACCGACCGAACCCTGGGACGGCACCTGCGGCGTGATGCCATGGTTGAGCAGCGCCAGCAGCGCATGCACCACTTGCGGGTGCAGGCCGGATTTGCCGTGACAGTAGTTGATGATGGCGGCGCAGATGATCGCGCGGGTCTGCTCGTCGCTCAGCGCCGGACCGACACCACAGGCGTGGCTGAGCAAGGTGTTGCGCGACAGCTGGCTCAGTTGCTCGCCCTCAAGCGAAACATTGCACAGCGCGCCCAGGCCGGTGTTCACCCCATAGGCGCGTTCGCCGCTGGCGACGATGCGCTGCACGATGGCCTGGGCATTGTCGATACGCGCCCAGGCGTGGCCCGAGAGTTCGAGCACGGCGCCGTGGCGGGCGACGGCGACGACGTCCTGCCAGTGCATTGGGGCGTCGGCGAGGGTGATTTTTGTTGCCTGGGACATTTTCAGCCTCTTAAGTTGATCGTTCCCACGCTCTGCGTGGGAATGCCGCCTGGGACGCTCCGCGTCCCGCTGTCAGGGAGTGACGCAGAGCGTCACGGGATGCATTCCCACGCGGAGCGTGGGAACGATCAGTCAGACCACCGCCGCCCGTCGCTGAACGAACCGGTCCACATATTCATCCGCCGGCGAATGCAGGATCTCCCTGGGCGTGCCGACCTGAATCAGCTTGCCGTCCTTGAGGATCGCAATGCGGTTGCCGATGCGCACCGCTTCGTCGAGGTCGTGGGTAATAAATACGATGGTCTTGTGCAGGGTCTTTTGCAGCTCGAGCAACTGGTCCTGCATCTCGGCGCGGATCAGCGGGTCGAGGGCGCTGAAGGCCTCGTCCATCAGGATGATGTCGGTGTCAGCCGCCAGGGCGCGGGCCAGGCCGACACGTTGACGCATGCCGCCAGAGAGCTGGTGCGGGTATTTGTTTTCATAGCCCTTGAGGCCCACGGTTTCGATCCAGTGCAGGGCGCGTTCAGCACACACCTGCTTGGTTTCGCCGCGCACTTTCAAGCCATAGGCAACATTGTCGAGCACGCTCTTGTGGGGCAACAGGCCGAAGCTCTGGAACACCATGCTGATCTTGTGGCGACGGAATTGGCGCAGGGCTTCCATGTCCAGTTGCAGAATGTCTTCACCGTCAACCAGGATCGCGCCGCTGGTGGGGTCGATCAGGCGATTGAAGTGACGCACCAGGGTGGATTTGCCGGAGCCCGACAGGCCCATGATCACAAAGATCTCACCGGTGCCGATGCTCAGGGACAGGTCGTTCACACCGACCACGCAACCGGTCTCGGCCAGCACCTGATCCTTGGTCTTGCCCTGGCCAATCAGCGCCAGCGCTTCTTTGGAGCGGTTGCCGAAGATCTTGAAGACGTTCTTGACTTCGATTTTGCTGACAGTAGTCATTTGCTCGCCTCATGCCGTGGACGACCATAGGCCTGGGTAATGCGGTCGATGACCACGGCGAGAATCACGATCGCCAGCCCGGCTTCGAGGCCTCGGCCGACGTTGAGGGTCTGGATGCCGACGAGTACGTCTTCACCCAAGCCACGGGCACCGATCATCGAGGCGATCACCACCATCGACAACGCCATCATGGTGGTCTGGTTGATGCCCGCCATGATGCTCGGCAGCGCCAGCGGCAGTTGCACACCGAACAGCTGCTGCCAGCGGTTGGCGCCAAAGGCGTTGATAGCCTCCATGACTTCGCCGTCGACCTGGCGGATACCCAGGTCTGTGAGGCGGATCAGCGGCGGCGCGGCGTATATGACCGTGGCGAAAATCGCCGGCACCTTGCCCAGGCCAAACAGCATCAGCACCGGGATCAGGTACACGAAACTGGGCATGGTTTGCATAATGTCGAGCAACGGCATCAGCACCGAACGCAAGCGATTGCTGCGCGCGGAAAGAATGCCCAAGGGGATGCCGATCAGCACCGAGATCACCGTGGCGACCATCATCAGCGCCAGGGTCTGCATCAGTTTGTCCCACAGGCCGACCGCGCCGACGAGGAACAACAAACCGACAATCACGGCCGTGGTCACCACCTTGCGCGTGGCGTGCCAGGCAATGACGCCGACGATGGCCAGCATCAGCCACCAGGGCGCTGCGCGCAGCAGGCTTTCCAGATTGACGATGGCCCATAGCAGGGTGTCGGAAATGTGCCGGAACACGTCGCCGTAGTTGGTGACCAGCGAATCCACCCAACCGTTGACCCAGTCGGCAATGGAAAACGTAAAACTCTCAGGAAACATAGCGTGCTCTCGATCCAGTGGGTTGAGGCCAGGCGCCCGGCTGCCCCTCAGGGTAGCCGGACACGCTTGACCTACAAGGCCGCGTCGATTTTCTTGGCGGCGTCTTCGCTCACCCAGGCGTGCCAGACTTCAGGATGTTCCTTGAGGAAAATTTTCGCCAGTTTCGGCGACTCGATCCGCTCCTTGGCCATGCGGCCCAGGTTCTGGTTCAGCAGGTCGATGGGCAGGTTGACCTTTTCCAGCACGGCCACCAGTTCCGGCGCTTGTTCGTGGAAGGCCTTGGAAAGACCGACCTTGATGCTCACGCTTTTATCCACGCCCGGCTTTTCTTCCAGCTTGACCAGATCCACCTGGCCCATCAGCGGCGTCGGCGACCAGTAGTAGAACAGGATCGGCTCGCCGCGCTTGTAGCTCGACAACACCGCCGCATCCAGCGCCGGGCCAGTGCCGGGGCGGAAGTTGGTGTAGGTGCTTTCCAGGCCGTAGCTTTTGAGCATTTCACTGTTATCCAGCTCGCAGGTCCAGCCGGCCGGGCAGTTGTAGAAGCGCCCCTTGGAGGGTTCTTCCTGGTCCTTGAACACCGCAGCGTACTTGGCCAGGTCGGCAATGGTCTTGAGGTCCGGGGCCTTGGCTTCCAGCTTGCGCTTGGCGTCGCCTTCGATCACGTAGCGCGGCACGTACCAGCCTTCGATGGCGCCAACCACGGGCGCACCGACGCCAACGACTTTGCCGGCCTTTTCGGCCTTGTTCCAGACTTCGCTGCGGCCGACCCACTCTTCGGCAAACACCTGGATGTCGTTACTGCTCAGGGCGTTTTCCATGGTGATGGAGTTGCCCGGCAGGCTGTCGGTTTTGCAGTCGTAGCCTTTCTCCAGCACGGTTTGCAGGATGTCGGTGAGCAACATGCCGCTTTCCCAGTTCAGCCCGGCGAACTTCACCGGCTTGCCGGATTCGCACCAGCCGGCCGCCTGGGCGCCGGCGCTTGCCAGCAAGCCCGCAGAAAGCAACGTGGTCAGCAGGGTCTTATGCATTTTCATTGTGTGACGCTCCCAATCATGAAATGGATTACGGCAGTCAAAAGGCATCCTGCCTTGTCCACGTCCCGTCAGGCCTGCGCCGCAGCGCGACCGATACCGCTTGTTTGCGTGGGTGCAACGCTGTCCTGCTCGATCGGCAGGATCAGTTGATCAGGCATCGTGCCGTGCCATTTTTTCGCGCACAGGTAGTACAGGGCTGCCGGCAACACCAGGCCGATGATCCAGGAGATATCCACCCCACCCAGGGTTTCTACCAGCGGGCCGGTATAGAACTTGGTGGAAATGAACGGCAGCTGCACCAGCACACCGAATACATAAACGCTGATGCCCAGGGGGTTCCAACGCCCGTAGCGACCTTTGGGGTCAGCCAGCGCCGGCACGTCATAACGCTCGCGGGTGATGCAGTAGTAATCCACCAGGTTGATCGCGCTCCAGGGCGTGAAGAACGCCAGCAGGAACAGGATGAACGACTTGAACGCCCCAAGGAACGAATGCTGGCCGAGCAGCGCGATCAGGGTGGCCGTGCCGACAATCGCCAGCACGAACAGCAGGCGCTGCAGGCGCGATACCCGCAGGTGGCCCTGGAAGCCGCTGATGATGGTCGCGATACACATGAAACTGCCGTAGGAGTTCAGCGTGGAAATCGTGACCTTGCCGAACGCGATACTGAAGTACAGCAACGCCGCCGCTGCACCGCTGCCGCTCAGGCCAACGATGTAAGCCACTTCGTGCCCGGCAAATTGCCCGTTGGCCATGGCGGCGGCAAAGACGCCGAGAACCATCGCCACCTGCGCGCCGATGACCGAGCCTGCGCCAGCCGCCAGGAAGGTTTTCACCGAGGAGGTGCTGCTCGGCAGGTAACGTGAGTAGTCCGCCACATAGGGCCCGAACGCGATCTGCCAGGACGCGGCCAGCGAAACCGCGAGCAAGAAGCTGCTCCAGCTGAAATGGCGGATCTGCAGCAATGCGCCGATGTCGGCCTGGCCCATCAAGCGGCTGAACAGGTAGACGAAGGCGATCACGCCAATGACGCTGGCGACGCGACCGATGAAGTGGATCACCCGGTAACCGAGCACCGTAACCAGCGCGATGACACTGGCGAAGATCAGGATGCCGACGCTGTCGCTGATCCCGAACAACTGGCCCAGCGCCTGCCCGGACAGCACCGTGCCGGTAGCCGTGAAGCCCAGGTACATCAGGCACACCAGCACGATCGGGATGGCCGCGCCATACACGCCGAACTGCACCCGGCTGGAAATCATCTGCGGCAGGCCGAGCTTGGGCCCTTGCGCCGCATGCAACGCCATCACCCCGCCGCCCAGCAGTTGGCCGATCAACAGACCGATCAACGACCAGAACACATCCCCGCCCAGCACCACGGCCAGGGCCCCGGTGACGATAGCCGTGATCTGCAGGTTGGCACCCAGCCACAGGGTGAACTGGCTCAATAGACGACCATGTCTTTCCGCTTCCGGGATGTAGTCGATCGAACGCCTTTCGATCAACGGGGTGGTGTCGTTTGCAGCCATGGGTGTTCAACCTCTGATGGATTGTCTTGGGTTTGCCGCCGTTCCAATGTGGGAGGGGGCTTGACCCCTCCCACACCTATTACTTGATCATCGGCAGGTTGAGGCCCTGTTCCTTGGCGCAATCGATCGCAATCTGATAACCCGCATCCGCATGCCGCATCACCCCGGTAGCCGGGTCGTTATGCAGCACCCGCGCAATGCGCTCGGCCGCTTCGTCGGTGCCGTCACACACGATCACCATGCCCGAGTGCTGGGAAAAGCCCATGCCGACGCCGCCGCCGTGGTGCAACGACACCCAGGTCGCGCCGCTCGCGGTGTTGAGCAAGGCATTGAGCAAAGGCCAGTCGGACACAGCGTCGGAGCCGTCCTGCATGGATTCGGTTTCACGGTTGGGGCTGGCCACTGAGCCGGAGTCGAGGTGGTCACGACCGATTACGACAGGCGCGGACAGCTCGCCGCTGCGCACCATTTCGTTGAACGCCAGGCCGAGCTTGGCGCGCTGCCCCAGGCCGACCCAGCAGATACGCGCCGGCAAGCCCTGGAAGCTGATGCGCTCGCGGGCCATGTCCAACCAGTTGTGCAGGTGGGCGTCGTCGGGAATCAGTTCTTTGACTTTGGCGTCGGTCTTGTAGATGTCTTGCGGGTCGCCCGACAGCGCGGCCCAGCGGAACGGGCCGATACCCCGGCAGAACAGCGGGCGAATGTAGGCCGGTACGAAGCCTGGGAAATCGAAGGCGTTTTCCACGCCTTCTTCCTGGGCCATCTGACGGATGTTATTACCGTAGTCGAAGGTCGGAATGCCTTGTTTCTGGAACTCGAGCATGGCTCTGACGTGCACCGCCATCGACTGTTTGGCGGCCTTGATCACAGCGGCAGGCTCGGTCTTGGCGCGGGCGCGGTATTCGTCCCAGGTCCAGCCGGCCGGCAGGTAGCCGTTGAGCGGGTCGTGGGCGCTGGTCTGGTCGGTGACCATGTCCGGGCGCACGCCACGCTTGACCAGCTCCGGCAGAATTTCAGCCGCGTTACCCAGCAGGGCAATGGAGATCGCCTTGCCTTCCTGGGTGTACTTGGCGATGCGCGCCAGGGCGTCGTCAAGGTCGGTGGCCTGCTCGTCGACATAGCGGCTGTTCAAGCGGAAATCGATGCTGACCTGCTGGCATTCGATGTTCAGCGAGCACGCGCCGGCCAGGGTCGCGGCCAAAGGTTGGGCACCGCCCATGCCGCCGAGGCCGGCGGTGAGGACCCAACGGCCTTTCAAGTTGCTGTCGTAATGCTGGCGACCGGCTTCGACGAAGGTTTCGTAAGTGCCCTGGACGATGCCCTGGCTGCCGATGTAGATCCAGCTGCCGGCAGTCATCTGGCCGTACATGGCCAGTCCCTTGGCATCCAGTTCATTGAAGTGTTCCCAACTGGCCCAGTGCGGCACCAGGTTGGAGTTGGCGATCAGTACGCGCGGGGCATTGCTGTGGGTCTTGAACACGCCGACCGGCTTGCCGGATTGCACCAGCAGGGTTTCGTCGTCGTTCAGATTCGTAAGGCTCTCGACAATCTGGTCGTAGCACTCCCAGTTGCGCGCGGCACGCCCGATACCGCCGTACACCACCAGCTCCTTGGGGTTCTCGGCCACTTGCGGGTCGAGGTTGTTCATCAGCATGCGCAGCGGCGCTTCAGTCAGCCAGCTTTTGGCGGTGAGCTTGTTACCGCGGGCAGCGCGGATTTCGACGTCACGGTATTTTGTAGGCCTTGCTTTCGAAAAATCGGTCACAGCTGGACTCCTCGGCATGATGCGCGAACATGGATGGTGCGAAGCAGAGTCTTACGCACACATCTTTACTTGTATGTACAAGCATATGCAATCAAGCGGCCAACTTTCAGAGCGAGGGTTTGGATTTTTTTCGAAAGGCCGTGGGAGCCTTGGAAATTAAGGCTTCGAGGCGTGATGAAATTTCTTACGAAGGAGTTTTGCAGCGAGGGAGGTTTGTCACGACAACGTGGCTTTGCGCCGTGCTGGGGCGTTAAGTAACAATTTGGTGCGGGGCTGTGGAAACAGATCCTAAGAGCAACACAAAACAAATGTGGGAGGGGGCTTGCTCCCGATAGCGGTGTGTCAGTCAAAGATATATTGACTGATCCACCGCTATCGGGAGCAAGCCCTCTCCCACATTTTTAACCGCGCTGGGTCAGTTCGATCACACAGCAGCGGCCACTCACCGAGATGTCCAGCAGGCCGGTGTTACCGTCCACCTGCAAACAGTCATGGTGACCGAGTTTCTGGTCCAGCACCTTCACTTCATCCGCCACGCTGAACACCAGCACAGTATGCGCCGAGCTGAAAAACCGCTGTACGCCATCCACCCACTGCAACCGCGCGTGATAACGCTGGGGCGAGTAGATCAGGTTGAAATCGCGGATCGGCCCGGTGATCAAGCGGCACGCCACCTGACTGTCACCCTTGAACGCGAACGGTTGCAGCGGTAACAAACCGCGCTGCTCCTCACCGTCCACCGTCAACACCATGCCCGCGCCTTTGATCACGGTGATCACGCGCTGGTAGCCAGCGAAGGTGGAAAATCCACCCGACTCGGCGATGTCGGCAATCGACAGGCGCCAGCCGAAACCATCGAGGCCGGTGCCCGCATCACGGGTGATTTCTTCGGTGCTGCCGCCGCCGTTCTTCCACGGCATGCGCACGTAGTCGGCAGCGCGCCAGACGTTGACTGAACTCATTTACTGAAGCGTCCTTCAAGGCTGTGCCGCGAACCTGGGTGAATCAAGCGCGCGGCCGTCACCGGCTGGCGGCCAGACCAGGTGCGTCGGCGGATCAACAGGCAGGGCTCGCTCGGCTCGATCTGCAACAGCTTGCACTCGGCAGCATCGGCGAGGATGGCTTCGACCACATGCTCGCCCTCCGTCAGCGGTGCGACCTGGTTGAGGTAGGCGTAGGGCGTTTGCTGGGTGAAATCCTGTTGCAGGTATTCCGGCGCAACCAGGGCGTTGACGAAACGGTCTTCGATCTGCACCGGAATGTCGTTTTCGAAATGCACGATCAACGAGTGAAACACCCGCCCGCCTTCGCGCATTTCCAGCGCGACGGCACGTTCCGAACCGGCCGCTTCTTCGCCCAGGGTGATGACCTGGCACGTATGCCGATGGCCGCGGGAGGCGATCTCATCGGCAATGTTGTGCACTTCAAACAGCGCCGACTGACTCTTGGGCTCGGCGACAAACGTACCGACGCCCTGCATGCGCACCAGCAAACCTTCGGCCGTGAGCTCGCGCAACGCGCGGTTGATGGTCATGCGGCTGAAGCCCAGTTGGCTGACCAGCTCGCTTTCCGACGGCACGCGGTAATGGGGCGGCCAGTTGCCGTTGAGGATCTGCTGGCTGATCATCTGTTTGACGCGGGCATACAAGGGCGCCGGACTTTCGTCCATGTGGGCAGCCAGCGGAGACTTGGCAGGCGGAGTCGGCACAGGGAATCCTTGCAGGGGGAAAAGATGCATAGATTGCCGGAGTTTACCGAGCAGGCAAACGTCTGTATATGTATATACAAATAAACACACGACCGGAGTGCCTTGATCATGTCCGCTTTCTTTGCCGAACGCGCGCTGCTGCCTGATGGCTGGGCCAATGATGTACGTCTTGAAGTCAGCGCCGATGGGGCCCTGATACAGGTTGAGGCCAATGCCAGCGCAGAGGGTGCCGAACGGCTCAGAGGCCCGGTACTGGCCGGCATGCCCAACCTGCACTCCCATGCTTTCCAGCGCGCCATGGCGGGGTTGGCGGAAGTGGCGGGTAACCCCAATGACAGCTTCTGGACCTGGCGCGACCTGATGTACCGCATGGTCGGCAAGATCAACCCGGAGCAGTTGCAGGTCATTGCCCGCCAGCTGTACATCGAGATGCTCAAGGCCGGCTACACCTCGGTGGCCGAGTTTCATTATGTGCATCACGACGTCAGTGGCCAGCCCTATGCCGACCGCACAGAGCTGTCGCGCCAGATCAGCCAGGCCGCCGCCAGCAGTGGCATCGGCTTGACGCTGGTGCCGGTGCTTTATACGCATTCGGGGTTCGGTGGCCAGGCGCCCAACGATGGCCAGCGCCGGTTTATCAACAGCACCGACAACTACCTGGATCTGCAGGCGCGCTTGCAGCCGATGCTCGCCGCGCAACCTGCGCAGCAGCTGGGCCTGTGTTTCCACTCTCTGCGTGCGGTCACGCCCGGGCAGATCAAGGACGTGCTGGCCGCCAGTGATAAGGCGTGCCCGGTGCACATCCACATTGCCGAGCAGCAAAAAGAAGTCGACGACTGCCTGGCCTGGAGCGGCAAACGCCCGTTGCAGTGGCTGTACGACAACGTGGACGTCGACGAGCGCTGGTGCCTGGTGCACGCCACTCACGCCGATGCCGACGAAGTCGCGCGCATGGCCAGGAGCCGGGCGATTGCCGGTTTGTGCCTGACCACCGAAGCCAACCTGGGCGACGGGATTTTCCCGGCGGTGGATTTTCTGGCCCAGGGCGGGCGCATGGGCATCGGGTCCGACAGCCATGTGTCACTGAGCGTGGTGGAAGAACTGCGCTGGTTGGAATACGGCCAGCGCCTGCGCGATCAACGGCGCAATCGCTTGTATCGCAATGACCAGCCGATGGTCGGCCGCACGCTGTTCGATGCCGCATTGGACGGCGGCGCCCAGGCATTGGGCCAGCCGATTGGTCGATTGGAGGTGGGCAAGCGCGCGGACTGGATCGTTCTGGACGGTGACGATCCGTACCTGGCGACGGCCAGCGAGGACGGGATTCTCAACCGTTGGTTGTTTGCCGGCGGTGATCGACAAGTGCGCGACGTGCTGGTCAATGGCAAGTGGGTGGTTCGCGACGGCCATCACGCTGCTGAGCAAGACAGCAACCGGGCATTCACCCAGGTCTTGAAAGACCTACTCGGTTAAAAATGTGGGAGGGGGCTTGCCCCCGATAGCAGTGTGTCAGTCAGTACATCTGATACTGACACACCGTTATCGGGGGCAAGCCCCCTCCCACATTTTTACTGCGAGGTTTTCGCCATCTGCTTGTCCGACGTGCGCCAGATCAAACGCGTGGTGTCATACCCCTGCTGTCGTGCCCTGCTCAAGAGGTCTTCACGCGTATCGGCGCTCACCGTCGGCGTACGCGACAAAATCCACATGTAACGCCGGCTCGGGCTACCGACGATGGCGGTCTTGTAGTCATCGCTGACATACAGCACCCAGTAGTCGCCCTTGGCAACGCCCGGCAACAACGACGTAAACCAGTTATCGAATTCTACCCAGAGCTTGTCGGTCTTGCCCGGCACTTGCGGCGTGGCCGTGCCTTTGGCTTCCTGCCATTTCCACTCAGGCGTCAGGCAGCGATTGAACACCGACATGTCGCCATCCGGCAACAAGGTGTAGCGGGCTTCGGACTGCGCGCAGTTGCGCTGGAAGTACATCGGCAAGCGAGCCAACTCATACCAGGTGCCCTGGTAACGCTTGAGGTTGACGTTGCTCGCGGTCTTGGGTTGCAGATCATCGCCAGAATGGCTGGCGCAGCCCGCCAAAAACAGGCTGGCGCAAAGGAACACAACAAAACGCATCATTCTTCTTCTCCCGCAGGCTCGCGCCCCGGTTTACTTCAGGCCTTGCCCGGAAAACATCAGAACTTTGTCACCGGCGTACTGCACGCTGATAAAGCTGTTTTTATCGCCCCAGGTGCAGCTGGACATGCCCAGTGCGCCGGAACAATCGGTCGGCTTGCCCAGCAACGACTCCACCTCGGCCTTGGCCATGCCGGCCGACAGCTTCTGGTAATTTTCTTGGTTGACCTTGCTGCAGGCGGCTAACAGCACGCAAAAAGCCAGCAGGGCGAGACGGCGTAAAGACATGGAAAAGCTCCTGGAGAGACAAGGCAGCTGGGGTATCTGCCAGAAGCTTAGAAGGGAAAAGAGGTGTCTGGTTCCCGACGAGCGAAAACAAAAAAGCCCCGAAAACGCTGAAACGTTTCGGGGCTTCTTTAACGGTGATCCGCCTCACAACACGGCGGATAACCTATCGCAGCAGCTTACTTCTTGTGATACGCCGTCACACGCTCAACTTCTTCCTTGGAACCCAGGAACACCGCCACGCGCTGGTGCAGGCCTTCGGGCTGGATGTCGAGGATGCGCTGGTGGCCGTCAGTGGACGCACCGCCCGCCTGTTCCACGAGGAACGACATCGGGTTGGCTTCGTACATCAGGCGCAGCTTGCCCGGCTTGGACGGCTCGCGGCCGTCACGTGGGTACATGAACAAGCCACCTCGGGTCAGGATGCGGTGCACATCGGCAACCATGGCCGCGACCCAGCGCATGTTGAAGTTTTTCTTCAACGGGCCTTCTTCGCCTTCCATCAACTCGTTGACGTAGCGCTTCACCGGTTCTTCCCAGTGACGCTGGTTGGACATGTTGATCGCGAATTCCTGGGTGGAGGCCGGAATGGAGATGTCTTCGTGGGTGAGTACGAAGCTGCCCATTTCGCGGTCCAGGGTGAAGCCTTTGACGCCATCGCCCAGGGTCAGCACCAGCATGGTCTGTGGGCCGTAGATCGCGTAACCGGCGGCGACCTGCTCAGTGCCCGGCTGCAGGAAGGCCTTTTCGTTCAGGGCTTCGTTCTGGCTCAGGTATTCGTTCGGGCAACGCAGTACCGAGAAGATAGTACCGACCGGCGCGTTGATGTCGATGTTGGACGAACCGTCCAGTGGGTCGAATACCAACAGGTACGCGCCTTTAGGGTATTTGCCCGGAATCTGGTAGGCATTGTCCATTTCCTCGGAGGCCATGCCGGCCAGGTGACCGCCCCATTCGTTGGCTTCGAGCAGGATTTCGTTGGAGATAACGTCGAGCTTTTTCTGCACTTCGCCCTGCACGTTTTCAGTGCCCATGCTGCCCAGGACACCACCCAGTGCGCCTTTGGACACGGCGTGGCTGATCTCCTTGCAAGCACGCGCCACCACTTCGATAAGGAAGCGCAGATCGGCAGGCGTGTTGTTGCTGCGGGTCTGCTCGATCAAATAGCGACTCAAGGTAACGCGGGACATGGACGGCTCCGGAGAATGGGGGGCTTAAAAACCCGCGCAGTTTAACGCGGGTCGGGGCTGATTTCCTCTAATCAGAGGATTTAACGCCAATAGAGTTCACGGCTGGCCCTGCGGTTTGCGCAACAGACTGTAGGCCATCGCCCCAAGCGCAGCCACGCCGAGCAGTAACACGGCCCACAGACCGAGCTTTTTCCAGTCGGCGCCCACCGGCGGCGATACGGCAACGGCAGATGGCTTGAGCACCACCTCCCCCGCAAGCGTGGCCTGCCCGAGCGCGTTGAGACGCTCAGTGCTGTAATCGGGAATCAGGGTGGACAACGGCAGATTCGCCGCCTTGACCGCCCCATTCCCCAGCGCCAGCGTGAACGGTGGCTCGCCCCGCGCCAGGAACACAAGCTGCGTGGAGCGCACCGCAAAGCGCAACGCCGGGGCTTCGCTGCCCAGGCCACCGCCGCGCTCGTCCACTTGCAGTTTCAGCTCAGCGACCGCCTGGCCCGGCAACTGCAATTGGTCCTGCATCACGTCCTTGCCGTTCTGGGTCAGGCGGTACAACAAGCCCTTGCTCAACGGCTGCCACGTTTGCCTGGCATCACTTCGCCCCAGCAGCGTCACAGGCGCCAAGGTGTTGGACTGCTTCAGTTCGACGCGCAAGCGCTCGACATTCAGCCCCGTCGGCAACTGCCAGCTATATTCACCCGCCGTGAGCCGCACGCCCGCCAATGGTTGCGACCACACCAGCGGCAACGGCAGGCTGCTGCGCGTCGCGCTCGCCAGCGTGGCAGACGTCAGCAGTGGCGCCGCCTGCCCCTGCCACACCAGGCGCAGGTAACGCGCTGATTGGCCCGGCAAGCTGACGTCATGCTGTTCGACCCGCTCATCGGCAAACGACAGGCGCGCCACTTGCCCGTCACCCCAGGCTTGCCAGTGCTGCAAGTCGTTGCTGGCTTCGATGCTGAAACGCTGGAAACCGTCTTGCTCGCGGCTCCAGTCGAGGCTCAGTTGCTGCAACGGGGCCTTGATCGCGCTGGCGTCGAGCACCCAGCCACGCAGGACCTGCTTGCCGGGTTTCACAGCGCTGGCCGGTTTGATTTCAACCAGCGTGCCTTCGGAGGTGGTCTTCATCACCACACCGGGCAGGTTTTCCTGGGTGTCGGCGGCGTACAACGGGAACCACTTTACGGGCGTCACATCGCGACTCTCAGTGTGCGAGGGTGACTGACGCGACAGCGCATAAGCCTGCGCTTCGCCGGCGGCGTTAAACACCCGCACATCGCTGAGATCGGCCTGGCGCGCGCTCAATTGCACGGCCAAGGGCAATTCGAGGCGATACCAAGGGCCTTCGCCGCTGACACTCAGCGCCACTTGGGTACTGAAGTCGGCGGGCGTTTCCTGAGCCCACGCGGACAACGTCGCACACATGCCCACTGCGACTACGCTCAACTTACCTATCAAGAGGCTGCTCCTTCAGTTTCCAGTACGGGCTCGGCGCGCTTGGGCGGCAGCGGCGCGAAGTAACCTACCACCAGCAACAATGCGCCCACGCCGATGAACGACACGATCCGCGCCAAGCCGCCACGGTTGCTCAGTTCGACAAAAAACAGCTTGGCCACCACCACGGCAATCAACGCCGCGCCGATCAGCCACACTTCGCGACGATGACGCAGGTGGCCGCCGATCATCAGGCCCAGCGCGATCAGGGTCCAGACGATCGACAGGCCGGCTTGCACCAGCATCGATTCGAGCAACGCATCCAGATGGAACGGCACGCCGCTCCAATGGTGAGCGGTGCGCATCACCAATGCGGTGAAGAACGCAAACAGTGAAAGCCCCGCGATACCTTGGGCGAGCCGCTCGGCATGCGGCCCGCGCTGCGGCGCCACGCTTCGCGACCACACATACACTCCCAGCAATGCGAACAGCAGGCCCAGGTCCAGCGGGTTCAGCAAGGGCACGTAGGGCAACGGATTGGCCGTACCGTCGCTGAATATATTCGCCAGCCAGAACCACCCGAGCATCAGCACACCCAGGGGCAGCGCTGCGAATACACGGTATTCCCTGGCATACGCCGACACCGGCCAAGCAAAGCTGCGCGGCGCGGCGGCCAGCACCAGGTAGAGGCTTGGCAGGATCGCCCAGCCCAGCCAGCGCCAGGCGTTGTATTCGGCCGTAAAGCGCAGTAACCCGTAACGCAGCTCCAGCGCCAGCAGGCCAAGCAACATCCAGCAGCCCAACACATGGGCGACGCTTAGCGCGCTGCGCGGAGCCACCGCCGCCAAGCGGCGCAGCGAAAGGAAATGCACCCCAAACAGCGCCGGCCAAGCCAGCCAGCCGTAATGCGCCGCCGGGTGGTAATAGGTATGCGCGCACACCAGCAACACCACGCTCGCCGCCGGCATCAGCAAGGTGCACAACAGGCCCAATGAGGGCCACTTCAGCCGCCAGGCCAGCAGCGTCCAGACCGCCACGCTGACTGCCGCGCCGCCCAGCAGGAAGGCGCCGCGCAGCTCGCCGGGAACAAACCTCAACACTTCGCCCATCACCGCCAGTGTCCACCAGGCCGCGCCCCACACCAGCAACAGGTCGGACAGACGTTGCAATTTGAGCCTAGCAAACACCGGCGCAAGGGGTTCACGCTGCAAACGCCAGGCGCCAACCAAGGCCGCCAGCCCCAGCACCATCGGCGTCCAGAAACCGCTGTGCGCCAGGGGCCTCAAGCCCTCACTGGCCAACGGCCCGACCCACTGCGGCACGGCGAGCAGGAAAGACCCGCCGCCAGCCAGTTGCAGCAGCAGACCAAACACAAAACTGACGCGCTGTTGCAGGTACAGGCTCAGCCAGATGATCAACAAACCACTGGCCGCCCATACGCCGCTGGCGCTTTCCCATGGCAGCACGAAGAGCACCGCCAGGTTGATCAATACCAGTCCGGCCAGCAACACCACCGACAGCCCGCGCAGCAGCCGTGTATCGCTGCGCACCCTATCGTCACGCGCCGCCAGCAGCATGCCTGCGATCAAGGCCAAGCCGATCAACGAGGCGGTGAACAAACCACCCCAACCAGCACTGAACACGGCCGCGCCATCACCGCCTTGCAAGCGCAGCAGAAATAACGCGCCGCCCAGCAACTGCACGGCGAAGGCCGCGAAGAGGAAAGTGCGCGAGGCGATGCGCAGGCCGACGAACAACGTCACCAGGCCAGCGACTGCCCAACTGATGGCAGTGCCCTGGGTCAGCAATAGCAGCGGCGCCAGCAGGTATAAAAAGCCCAGGCCCAGGCTCGCCAGCACTGGCAAGCCGTTGCGCTCCCAATCCCTCGCCTGTTCGGTCGGCGCCTTGCGCAAATGGTGGAAGCTGAACAGCAGCGCTGCGCCCAGCAGCGCTGCGCCCAGCAGCAACGCGCCCAACGGAGCGCCGTCGAGCAACGTCAGCTCGCCGGGGTGCAGCTCGCTGAGAAACGCCAGCGCCGAACCCAACTGCAACAGCAAGCCGAACACCCGCGCCAACGGCCGTTGCTGACGCAAGCCCAGCCAGAAGATCCCCGCCCCTTCCACCGCCCAGGCCGCAGCGGTCCAGCGCGCATCCAGCCCCAGGGGAATTGCCAGGCTGGCAAAGATCACGCCCAGCGCCAAGCAGGTTTGCGCCAGCAGCAAGGCGCGCCCGCCGCTCAGTAGCCGCGCCAGCCCCATATAGATAATGCCCAGGCCCAACGCGCTGAAGGCGACGGCAAATTCCAGGTGCTGGACCAGCGCGCACTGCAAGCCGAACCCCACCAGCGGCGGGCCGAACAGCAGGCTACCGTCGACATAATCGCCCTTGGCCGCCGACCAGCGCAGCAAGCCATAACGGTCCTCGGGCGCATTCCCCGCTTCCAGCAACTTGCGCCGGGCAAACAGCAGGCCGATCGCCAGGTACATCAAGAAAAACACGACCAGGAACGGCTCGGTGCTCCACAGCAGTTCGGGGATGTAGGAACGAATGCCCCAGGCAAAGCCGATGCCGAAGGTGCCGACAAAACCGATCAGGTTGAGCAGACGCCAGGCCTTGAACCAGGCGATGGCGAGGATGCCGGCATTGAGCAGGGCGAAATAACTGAACAACGCGACATGGTTGCCGGCGCCCGTGGAGGTGAGGATCGGTGCTGCAAAGCCACCGAGCGCCGCAGCGCAGGCCAGCCCCAACGCATCCTGAGTAATCGCCAGGATCGCCGAGAACACCGTGACCGCCACCAGCAGGCCCAGCGCCGCGCCCGGGTCGATCAGCGGGTGCAGGCGCATCGCCGCAAACACCGTCAGGTACAACACCGCGATGCCGGTGCCTTGCAGCATCAGCCCGTATTGGCGGTTGCGCAGTCGCAGCCACCAGCCCAGGCCCAGCAGGCCAACGGCAGCGGCGGCAACCCCGGCGTAGCGCAGTTCGACCGGTACCACCATGCCCTCAGTGGCGTAGCGCAGCAGGAACGCCAAGCCGAGAAACAACAGCACCACGCCGACGCGCAGCACGGTGTTGCCGCCGAACAACCAATTGCGCGCAGCACTGATGCCGCGTTCTATCAGGTTGGGCTCACGGGGGGTGGCAGGCGCTTGAGGGCGCTGCGCAGAAACCCATACGTTGTCCGGCAGCGGCTGGCTCGGCTCGGCCATCACGGCGACGGGTGTCAATTCAGCCGGCAGCTCCCAGACAAGCTCGGGGGCCTTGGCGACAGGTGTAGGCTCAGGAGTAGGCGTTTCAACCACGGAGTGATAGGTCGGCTCCGGCACCTCCACTCGCCGCAATCGCTCACCCAGCGCTATCAGCGCCTTCTGCGTGGTTTCCAGCTGTTGGGCCTGCTGGTCCGCCTGGGTCGCCAGTTTCGACAGGCGAATCGCCTGGCCGATGCCCAGCCCCAATAACGCACCGATGCCCGCATCGCTGAACGACTCATCGAGCGTCCAGCCGAGCACCAGGCCAATCAGCATGAAAATCCATTGCATGGTCGATATTCCCAAAGCAGCCCGAGGCGGGCAAACCGGGGGCCAGTATATCGACGCGCAACCAATGTGGGAGGGGGCTTGCTCCCGATAGCGGTGTTCCAGTCGACATATCTGTTAACTGGTAGACCGTTATCGGGAGCAAGCCCCCTCCCACATCTTGTACTGCGGTTTTAGTCGAGGGCTTTCCAGATCTCGGTGGCGTATTCGCGAATGGTACGGTCCGAGCTGAACCAGCCCATCCGCGCCGTATTGAGCACCGCCGAGCGCCACCAGGCCTTGGAGTCATGCCAGTGCGCCTCGACCCGCGTCTGGGCGTCCCAGTAGGAGTCGAAGTCGGCACACACCAGGAAGCGGTCGTAGTCGATCAGCCCGTCGATCAAACCCACATACCGGCCCGGATCATCCGGCGAAAACACCCCACCACGGATCGCCTGCAGCACATCGCTCAAGCGATGGGAGGCTGCGATTTCCGGCCCGGCGTTGAATTCACCAGCGTGCTTGCGGGCTTCGACCTGCTGGGCACTGAGGCCGAAGATGAACATGTGCTCGGCGCCCACCCGCTCGTGCATTTCCACATTGGCGCCATCCATGGTGCCGATGGTCAGCGCGCCGTTGAGGCCGAACTTCATGTTACTGGTGCCCGACGCCTCGAAACCGGCGGTAGAAATCTGCTCAGACAAATCCGCCGCCGGGATGATGCTCTCCGCCAGGCTGACGTTGTAGTTGGGCAGGAACACCACTTTGAGCAGGCCGCGTACGGTCGGGTCGTTGTTGACGGTGCGCGCGATATCGTTGGTCAGCTTGATGATCAGCTTGGCCTGGTGATAACTCGCCGCCGCCTTGCCGGCGAAGATTTTCACCCGCGGCACCCAGTCGACCTCCGGCTCGGCCCGGATCGCCTGATACAGCGCCACGGTGTGCAGCAGGTTGAGCAACTGGCGCTTGTACTCGTGGATCCGTTTGACCTGCACGTCGAACATCGCCGCCGGGTTCACCGAAATACCCAGGCGCTCATGGATGATCTCGGCCAGGGCTCGCTTGCTGTGCAGGCGTTGGTCGGCGAAGGCTTTGCGGAAGGTCTGTTTCTCGGCGAAGGTTTCCAGCTCGCCCAGGCGGGTTTCCATGTTGTCGAGAATGTCAGGGCCCAGGGCTTGCACCAGCATATCGGTGAGCTTCGGGTTGGCCTGGTACAGCCAGCGGCGGAAGGTGATGCCGTTGGTTTTGTTGTTGATGCGCTCAGGGTAGAGCTTATGCAGTTCGGAAAACACCGTGCTGCGCATCAACTGGGTGTGCAGGCCGGACACGCCGTTGACACTGTGGGAACCGAGGAACGCCAGGTTGCCCATGCGCACACGACGGCCGTTGTCTTCTTCAATCAACGACACGGCGCGCAGCACGTCGAAGTCGTGAATGCCCTTGGCGCGCAGCGAGTCGATATGCTGGGCGTTGATCAGGTAGATGATCTGCATATGCCGGGGCAGCATGCGCTCCATCAAACCGACCGGCCAGGTTTCCAATGCCTCGGGCAGCAAGGTGTGGTTGGTGTAGGAAAGCGTTTCGACGGTGACGTCCCACGCCGCTTCCCACGGAATGTCGTGCAGGTCGACCAACTGGCGCATCAACTCGGCCACGGCGATGGACGGGTGGGTATCGTTGAGCTGGATAGCGGCGTGTTCGCCCAGGCTCAGCACCGAGCCGTGCATGTTCTTGTGGCGGCGCAGCAAGTCTTGCAACGAGGCGGAAACGAAGAAGTATTCCTGGCGCAGACGCAGTTCCTGCCCCGCTTCGGTGCTGTCGGCCGGGTAGAGCACGCGCGAGATGCTCTCGGCCCGCGCCACTTCGGCGACGGCGCCAAGGTGGTCACCGGCGTTGAAGCGTTCCAGGTGCAAATCTTCGACCGCCCGTGCGCGCCACAGGCGCAAGGTATTGACGCTGGCGCCACGCCAGCCGACCACCGGGGTGTCGTAGGCAACGGCACGTACTGTTTCGCTGGGCGTCCACACCTGGATCAGCTTGCCGGAGGCGTCCGGCAGGGTTTCGACGCTGCCGCCAAAGCCGATCGGGTAAATCACCTCGGCGCGCTCGAACTCCCACGGGTTGCCGAAATCCAGCCAGCGTTCGGTCTGCTCCTGCTGCCAGCCATCGACAATCGCCTGGCGGAACAAGCCATGTTCGTAACGAATGCCATAACCATGGCCGGCAATGCCCAGGGTCGACATGCTTTCCATGAAGCACGCCGCCAGACGGCCCAAGCCACCGTTGCCAAGCGCCGCGTCGGGTTCAAGCAGGCGAATGCGCTCAAGGTCGACGCCCAGCTCGGACAGCGCGTCGCGTGCGATCTCCAGTACGCCGAGATTGCTCAGGCTGTCATAGAGCAGGCGACCGATAAGAAATTCCAGGGAAAGGTAATAGACCCGTTTCTGGCCTTTGCGGTATATGCGCCGCGTATGGTCCATCCAGTGGTCGACCATCTGGTCGCGGGCGGCCAGGGCAATGGCTTCGAACCAGTCGTGGTCGAAGGCGTGATCCGGGTCCTTGCCCACCGCGTAGGTGAGTTTGGTCAAGACAGCATCGCGAAATGCGGCTACCTCTGCTTCTCGTGCAAGTGGTTCCTGAGACATCAATTGCGACCTCGGGCGAGATAGAAGGAGTTGCTAGAGCCTAGACGGTCTGACAGACGGTGGACGCTCTGGTTCGTCAGTTTTTTAACTCATTGCGCATTGCATGAATTTGATGCAGAGGTCGTGCCTGATCGCCGTTCGCGCAGAAACTCTGAAAAGGTTGTTCAAAAAACCACCAATCCCGGTATGATCGCGCGCCCGGATACAGCCCCACCTTTTGGAACCCTGATGAAGCCTCAACTGATCGCCGCCGCGGAACTCGACCGTCTCGAGACCTGGCAGAAATATTCCGCCCACATGTGCGGTGGCTGCGTGTCCAGCTGCTGCACGCTGCCGGTCGAAGTGAAGATCAAGGACCTGATCCGCATCGGCATCGTCGATGAGTTCGAGCGCGGCGACCCGCCGAAGAACATCGCCAAGCGGTTGCAGAAGGAAGGCATCGTCGAGCGCTTCAATTCCAAATCCGAAATTTTTACCTTGCAGCGCATGAGCAACAACGACTGCCTGTACCTGGATCGTAAGACGCGCTTTTGCACTATTTATGACAAGCGCCCGGATACCTGCCGCAACCACCCGAAAATCGGGCCGCGGCCGGGGTATTGCGCGTACAAGCCCAAGGAAGTGGTGCGCGAGACTAATTTCAAGACGCTCGACAAGTTTTGATGATCGTTCCCACGCTCCGCGTGGGAACGCAGCCCTGGACGCTCCGCGTCCGCTCTTAAGGGCGGGCGCAGAGCGTCCCCAGAGGCATTCCCACGCAGAGCGTGGGAACGATCAGACATAAAAAAACGCCCCCGGCCTTTCGACCGGGGGCGTTTTTATTCAGCCTGAGTTAACTCAGTTCTTGGCTTTCTTGGCAGCGCGGGTGCGCTCGCCTTCGTCCAGGATCTTCTTACGCAGGCGGATCGACTTAGGCGTCACTTCACACAGCTCGTCGTCCTGGATGAATTCCAGAGCCTGTTCCAGGGTGAACTTCACCGGTGGAACCAGAGCGATGGTTTCGTCTTTACCCGAAGCACGCATGTTGTCGAGCTTCTTGCCTTTGGTTGGGTTGACACCCATGTCGTTGTCACGGCTGTTCAGACCAACGATCTGGCCGTTGTAGATCTCTTGACCGTGTTCAACGAACAGCTTGCCACGCGCCTGGAGGGTTTCCAGGGAGTAGGTCAGCGCCTTGCCGGTTTCTACCGATACCAGAACACCGTTCTGACGGCCGGACATGTCGCCGGACTTCATGGTGTCGTAGCGATCGAAGATCGAGGTCAGGATGCCAGCACCGTTGGTCAGGGTCAGGAACTGGTTACGGAAACCGATCAGACCGCGAGCAGGGATGTTGTATTCCAGACGCACACGGCCTTTGCCATCCGGCACCATGTTGGTCAGGTCGCCCTTACGCAGGCCCATCTCTTCCATCACCTTGCCCTGGGATTCTTCCGGGGTGTCGATGGTGACGTTTTCGAACGGTTCCTGCTTCACGCCGTCAACGGTACGGATGATCACTTCCGGACGACCAACACCCATTTCGAAGCCTTCGCGACGCATGGTTTCGATCAGTACCGAGAGGTGCAGCTCACCACGGCCGGAGACCTTGAACTTGTCGGCCGAGTCGCCTTCTTCAACGCGCAGGGCAACGTTGTACAGCAGCTCTTTGTCCAGACGCTCCTTGATGTTACGGGAGGTCACGAACTTGCCTTCTTTACCGCAGAACGGCGAGTCGTTGACCTGGAAGGTCATGGAAACGGTTGGCTCGTCAACGGTCAGAGGCTTCATCGCCTCGACGGTGTCCGGCTGGCACAGGGTGTCGGAGATGAACAGCGAGTCCATGCCGCTGACGCACACGATGTCGCCAGCGAAGGCTTCTTCGACGTCGATACGGTGCAGGCCGTGGTGGCCCATCAGCTTCAGGATACGGCCGTTACGCTTCTTGCCATCCGCGCCGATCGCGACAACCGGGGTGTTCGGCTTGACGCTGCCACGGGCGATACGGCCAACGCCGATAACACCCAGGAAGCTGTTGTAGTCCAGTGCCGAGATTTGCATCTGGAACGGGCCTTCACGGTCAACCTTCGGTGGTGGAACGTGGTCAACGATGGCCTGGTACAGCGGGGTCATGTCTTCCGCCATGGCGGTGTGTTCCAGACCGGCAATACCGTTCAGGGCCGAGGCGTAGATCACTTGGAAATCAAGCTGCTCTTCGGTGGCACCCAGGTTGTCGAACAGGTCGAAGATCTGGTCCAGAACCCAGTCCGGACGCGCGCCTGGACGGTCAACCTTGTTGATGCACACGATCGGACGCAGGCCGGCTTCGAAGGCCTTCTTGGTCACGAAACGGGTTTGCGGCATAGGGCCGTCTTGAGCGTCAACCAGCAGCAGAACGGAGTCAACCATCGACATTACGCGTTCTACTTCGCCGCCGAAGTCGGCGTGGCCCGGGGTGTCCACGATGTTGATGTGGTAGCCGTTCCAGTTGATTGCGGTGTTTTTTGCCAGGATGGTAATACCGCGCTCTTTTTCCTGGTCGTTGGAGTCCATCACGCGCTCGTCGTTGAGCTCGTTGCGCTCCAGGGTGCCGGATTGACGCAAGAGTTTGTCTACCAGGGTGGTTTTACCATGGTCAACGTGAGCAATGATGGCGATGTTACGTAGATTTTCGATCACTTGTGTATCTCGATCAGAGGATTCGGTGTGCTGACAGGTCGTGGCAGCGATTTACAGTAGAGTCAGGCCTTGCCGTTACAGCTTGACGGCAGAGTCGGGGGGCCGGTGACGCAGGCCACAGGCAAACAGCCCCGGGCTCTTAGCTCGGTCGATAAACGCGCACATTGGCATGCCCCTCACTGAGCAAATGGTGGGCATGCAGGCGACTCATCACGCCTTTGTCGCAATACAGCAGGTACTGACGGCTGTCATCCAGTTCCTTGAAACGCGCGTTCAATGCATAAAACGGCAGCGTTTGTACGTCGATGCCAGGAATTTCCAGCGGCTCATCTTCGGCGGCATCCGGGTGACGGATGTCGATGATGATCTGGCCGGCCAGGGCTTCGCTGACTTCTTCGATCTGCACATCCTGGCCCAGCTCGTCGATGACGCGATCGATCGGGACCAGTTTGGCGTTCTCGAGCGCTCGCTCCAGAATCGCCATGTCGAACTGTTGTTCTTCATACTCCACGCGGTTGCGCTTGGCGTGGGTCTTGGGGTTCACCGAGATGACCCCGCAATACTCAGGCATATGCTTGGCAAAATCGGCGGTGCCGATCTGCTCTGCCTGATCGATGATGTCCTGCTTGTGGCTGGCGATCAGCGGGCGCAACACCAGTTTCTCGGTGACGCAATCGATGATCGACAGGTTTGGCAGCGTCTGGCTGGAGACCTGGGAGATCGCTTCACCGGTCACCAGCGCGTCGATCTGCAAGCGATCGGCAATCCGCGACGCCGCGCGCAACATCATACGCTTCAATACGACGCCCATATGACCGTTATCGACTTTGCCGAGAATTTCGCCCAGCACTTCCTCGAACGGTACGCTCACAAATAGCACGCGTTGGGAGCTGCCGTACTTCTTCCAGATAAAGTGCGCAACTTCCATCACGCCCAATTCGTGTGCACGCCCGCCCAGGTTGAAGAAGCAGAAGTGGCTCATCAGGCCGCGACGCATGATCTGGTAGGCCGCCACGGTGGAATCGAAACCGCCGGACATCAATACCAGGGTCTGTTCCAGGGCGCCCAGCGGGTAGCCGCCGATGCTGTTGTGCTGGCTGTGGATCACGAACAACCGTTTGTCGCGAATTTCCATGCGCACTTCAATTTGCGGCGTTTTCAGGGAAATTCCGGCGGCGCCGCACTCGCGACGCAGCTTGCTGCCGACATATTTTTCCACATCCATGGAGCTGAACGGATGCTTGCCGGCACGCTTGCAGCGCACCGAAAAAATCTTGCCGGCCAACGCGTCACCGAAGTGCTGTTTGCACTTCTCGGTGATGTCGTCGAAGTCGCCCAGCGGGTACTCATCCACCTGCAGGAAATGCGCGATCCCCGGCATGCAGCTCAGGCGCTCGGTCATGTCCTTCAAGGCTTTGGCGTCGGTCAGGCGGGTTTCCAGCTCGAGGTTGTCCCACACGCCATTCACCACCACAGCCGGGTCCAGGTCACGGAGCACGGCACGGATGTTCTTGGCCAATTGACGGATGAAACGCGTCCGTACCGGTCGGCTCTTGATGGTGATCTCGGGGAAGACTTTAACGATTAATTTCATGGAAACAGCGCGCGCCGGGCCTGCTGAAAAAGGGGGGCGCGGATTATAGCGGAAATCGCTCAAGGTTTAACCAGTTAATATGCAGCGCATTCGCTACGCACCAAAACGGGTCATTTTCGCCCGTTAGCGCTACATTGCAGTGCGCTATTTACCGCGCTTTGGCCGATTGCACCGTTATAGGGGCCATTTTGAAGCAAAAAGACCATGTTGGCGCACTGGCATGCAATTTGCTCTCTTGTGAGGCAGGTTGCCTTGGCGGAGTATCCGCGCCGGCATCACCCAAATTCTAAGGGCTAACTCCACTACCCTAGCCCGAAGCCACCCGGAGGACACCATGTCGAAGTCGGTTCAACTCATCAAAGATCATGACGTTAAATGGATTGATCTGCGCTTCACGGACACCAAAGGTACTCAGCACCACGTGACCATGCCGGCTCGCGACGCGCTGGATGATGCTTTCTTCGAAGAAGGCAAGATGTTCGACGGTTCCTCCATCGCTGGCTGGAAAGGCATCGAAGCCTCCGACATGATCCTGATGCCGGACGACAGCACTGCCGTCCTCGACCCGTTCACCGAAGACCCAACCCTGATCATCGTCTGCGACGTGATCGAGCCTTCGACCATGCAAGGCTACGACCGCGACCCACGTGCGATCGCCAAGCGTGCCGAGGAATACCTGAAGTCGACCGGTATCGGCGACACCGTATTCGTAGGCCCAGAGCCAGAATTCTTCATCTTCGATTCGGTCAAGTTCAAGTCCGACATCTCCGGCTCCATGTTCAAGATCTACTCCGAACAAGGCTCGTGGATGTCCGACCAGGACGTGGAAGGCGGCAACAAAGGCCACCGTCCAGGCATCAAAGGTGGCTACTTCCCGGTTCCGCCGTTCGACCACGACCACGAAATCCGTACCTCCATGTGCAACGCCATGGAAGAAATGGGCCTGGTCATCGAAGTTCACCACCACGAAGTGGCGACTGCCGGCCAGAACGAAATCGGTGTGAAGTTCAACACCCTGGTCGCCAAGGCTGACGAAGTCCAGACCCTGAAGTACTGCGTACACAACGTGGCTGATGCCTACGGCCGTACCGCTACCTTCATGCCTAAGCCGCTGTACGGCGATAACGGTTCGGGTATGCACGTTCACTTGTCCATCGCCAAAGAAGGCAAGAACACCTTCGCCGGCGAAGGTTATGCCGGCCTGTCCGACACCGCCCTGTACTTCATCGGCGGTATCATCAAGCACGGTAAGGCCCTGAACGGCTTCACCAACCCGTCGACCAACTCCTACAAGCGTCTGGTCCCAGGCTTCGAAGCGCCGGTGATGCTGGCCTACTCGGCCCGTAACCGTTCCGCCTCTATCCGTATCCCTTACGTGTCCAGCCCGCGCGCTCGTCGTATCGAAGCCCGCTTCCCGGACCCGGCAGCCAACCCATACCTGGCTTTCGCAGCCCTGGTCATGGCTGGCCTGGACGGCATCCAGAACAAGATCCACCCTGGCGACGCCGCCGACAAAAACTTGTACGACCTGCCGCCTGAAGAGGCCAAAGAGATCCCACAAGTGTGCGGCAGCCTGAAAGAAGCCCTGGAAGAACTGGACAAGGGCCGTGCGTTCCTGACCAAAGGCGGCGTATTCAGCGACGACTTCATCGATGCCTACATCGAGCTGAAAAGCGAAGAAGAAATCAAGGTTCGTACCTTCGTACACCCACTGGAATACGAGCTGTACTACAGCTGCTGATCCGGTAGCGCTGCTTGACTTAGCGTGATGGCAAAAGGCCTCCTTCGGGAGGTCTTTTTTTGCGCAATTTTTTGTAGGAGCGAGCTTGCTCGCGAAAAACGCAAAGACACCTCATTTCTTCAACATTTACGCGCTATCGTTAACGACCTTCGCGAGCAAGCTCGCTCCTACAGGGGATCGCCTTTGAAATCTCGATTCGTATTTGCCTTGATGTTCGTCAGTGCCGGCGCTTGCGCCGCACCGCCTACCCTCGAGCCGCTGCTCAACAGCATCGCCGAGCGCCTGGAAATAGCCGACCAGGTAGCCTTGAGCAAATGGGACAGCCATAAACCCGTGGAAGATAAAAAGCGCGAGCAGGAAGTGATCGCCAGCGTCGTCGCCCAAGCACCGAGCTACAAACTGGACCCCGCCGCCGCCGAGCAATTTTTCTCGGCGCAGATCGAGGCAAACAAACTGGTGCAGTACACCCACTTGTCCGACTGGCAATTCCAGGGCAAGGCCCCCGACGATCCGCGTCCGGACCTGGTCAAGCAGATTCGCCCGCGATTGGATGAGCTGCAAAAACGCCTGCTGCAGCAGTTGGCCGACTTCACGCCCCTGCGCACAGACCCTCAATGCCCGCAATGGCTTGCCGAGGCGGTGCATGAGCCGCTGAATGATCCGCTGCGCCAACTGGCGATGATTCGCGCCACAGCGGAGCTGTGCGTCTACAAAGGTTAACGCCTGCAAACCCAATCACAACTGTGGGAGGGGGCTTGCTCCCGATAGCAGAGTGTCAGTCAGCATATTTAACAGCTGATACACCGCTATCGGGAGCAAGCCCCCTCCCACATTGGATTTGGGTGCATTCAGCTTCCTGAACAGACTTTCTCAAACCGCACTATATTGGTGCGATAGGTTGCACCCATCCCAGCGACCCAGCCCATTTTGGTTCGATTCTTCCCGAACAAGCTGGCAGAGCGCCACAGTTTCGCGCCTGAACCCCTTATTTCAGGGCTTTAACGCTTCTTTTCGGAGCCTTGGTTTGGTTTTTGCATTTTCCTTGTATCAGCGTGTGCCTCAAGCCTGCGCCTTGCTCCAAAAGAGGTCCTGATGACCATCAGTGATGCACTGCACCGTTTGCTACTCGACAACCTGACCACTGCGACCATCCTGCTCAATGCCGACCTGCGCCTTGAGTACATGAACCCGGCGGCGGAGATGCTACTGGCCATCAGCGGCCAGCGCAGCCATGGGCAGTTCATCAGCGAATTGTTCACCGAGTCGGCCGAGGCCTTGAGCTCGTTGCGCCAGGCCGTGGAGCAGGCACACCCGTTCACCAAGCGCGAAGCGATGCTCACCGCCCTGACCGGGCAGACGCTGACTGTCGACTACGCGGTGACGCCGATCCTGAGCAATGGCGCGACGCTGCTGCTGCTCGAAGTGCACCCCCGCGACCGCCTGCTGCGCATCACCAAGGAGGAAGCGCAGCTGTCCAAGCAGGAAACCAGCAAGATGCTGGTGCGCGGCCTGGCCCACGAGATCAAGAACCCGCTGGGCGGCATTCGTGGCGCGGCGCAGTTGCTGGCCCGCGAGCTGCCGGAGGAGCATCTCAAGGACTACACCAACGTCATCATCGAAGAGGCCGACCGCCTGCGCAACCTGGTGGACCGCATGCTCGGCTCCAACAAGCTGCCGTCGCTGGCGATGACCAACGTGCACGAAGTGCTGGAGCGCGTCTGCCAACTGGTCGAGGCCGAAAGCCAGGGCTGCATCACCCTGGTGCGCGACTATGACCCCAGCATCCCCGATGTCTTGATCGACCGCGAGCAGATGATCCAAGCGGTGCTCAACATCGTGCGCAACGCCATGCAGGCCATCAGCAGCCAGAACGAGCTGCGCCTGGGCCGCATCAGCCTGCGCACCCGCGCCCTGCGCCAGTTCACCATCGGCCATGTGCGCCATCGCCTGGTGACCAAGGTCGAAATCATCGACAACGGCCCGGGCATTCCTGCGGAATTGCAGGAAACCATCTTCTTCCCCATGGTCAGTGGCCGCCCGGACGGTACCGGGCTGGGCCTGGCCATTACCCAGAACATCATCAGCCAGCATCAGGGCCTGATCGAATGTGAGAGCCATCCCGGCCACACCACGTTCTCGATCTTCCTGCCATTGGAACAAGGAGCCCCCACGACATGAGCCGTAGTGAAACTGTCTGGATCGTCGATGACGACCGTTCTATCCGCTGGGTCCTGGAGAAAGCCTTGCAACAGGAAGGCATGACCACCCAGAGCTTCGACAGCGCCGACGGTGTGATGAGCCGCCTGGCTCGCCAGCAGCCGGATGTGATCATCTCCGATATCCGCATGCCCGGCGCCAGCGGCCTGGACCTGCTGGCGCGGATTCGCGAACAGCACCCGCGCCTGCCGGTGATCATCATGACGGCGCACTCGGACCTGGACAGCGCTGTCGCGTCGTATCAGGGCGGCGCTTTCGAATACCTGCCCAAGCCGTTCGATGTGGATGAGGCGGTAGCGCTGGTCAAGCGCGCCAACCAGCACGCCCAGGAACAGCAGAACCAGGAAGCCCCGCCGGCCCTGACGCGCACGCCGGAAATCATCGGTGAAGCGCCGGCGATGCAGGAAGTGTTTCGCGCCATCGGGCGCTTAAGCCATTCCAACATCACCGTGCTGATCAACGGCGAGTCGGGTACCGGTAAAGAGCTGGTCGCCCACGCGCTGCACCGTCACAGCCCTCGGGCGGCGTCGCCGTTTATCGCGTTGAATATGGCGGCTATCCCGAAAGACTTGATGGAGTCCGAGCTGTTCGGCCATGAAAAAGGCGCGTTCACCGGCGCGGCCAACCTGCGGCGCGGGCGCTTTGAGCAAGCGGACGGCGGCACCCTGTTCCTCGATGAAATCGGCGACATGCCCGCCGATACCCAGACCCGCCTGCTGCGGGTGCTGGCCGATGGCGAGTTCTATCGCGTCGGCGGGCATACGCCGGTCAAGGTCGATGTACGCATCATCGCGGCGACCCACCAGAACCTGGAAACCCTGGTCCACGCCGGCAAATTCCGCGAGGACTTGTTCCATCGCCTCAACGTGATCCGCATCCACATCCCGCGCATGTCGGATCGCCGCGAAGACATCCCTACCCTCGCCCGCCACTTCCTCAGCCGCGCCGCCCAGGAGCTGGCCGTCGAGCCGAAGCTGCTCAAGACCGAGACCGAGGAATACCTGAAGAACCTGCCATGGCCCGGCAACGTACGCCAGCTGGAGAACACCTGCCGCTGGATCACGGTGATGGCGTCCGGGCGCGAAGTGCATATCAGTGACCTGCCGCCAGAACTGCTGAGCCTGCCGCAGGATTCGGCACCGGTCACAAACTGGGAACAGGCACTGCGCCAATGGGCCGACCAGGCCCTGGCACGCGGCCAGTCGAACCTGCTGGACAGCGCGGTGCCGGCGTTTGAGCGGATCATGATCGAGACCGCGCTCAAGCACACCGCTGGCCGCCGTCGCGATGCCGCCGTGCTGCTGGGTTGGGGGCGTAATACCCTGACGCGCAAGATCAAGGAGCTGGGGATGAAGGTCGACGGCGGGGATGACGACGACGGTGACGAGGCATGATCACCGCCCTCTGATCCACCGAAGATCCAATGTGGGAGGGGGCTTGCTCCCGATAGCAGTGGTTCAGTCACAACATCTGTGTCTGATCTACCGCTATCGGGAGCAAGCCCCCTCCCACATTTGGATCTTCACAAGGCTCATAGTCATGCACCGATTCAATGCACCATGAACCGGCATCGGGCATGGAGCCGGCACCCGAAAGATTGCTACGACTGAAAAACTCTCCAAAGCTGAAACCACCAAAGCCCCGAATTCCGGGGCTTTGCGCTTTCTTGCAAGTTTTTACGAGGCAATTTGCAAACTCTGGCACGCCCCCTGCAATACCCCTTGTACTACCCAGTTTCGGGGACCTTGGTACAGGCAGGCCGAGAATCCCCTCTTTAACACCGAAGCCCTAGGCTTCACCCCGTTTTGGGAGCCCTGGTACAGGCAGGCCGGGAACTCCCTCTTTTATTGTTCGTGGAGATGGATCTCCAGCCGCCAGCGGTCATCGACCTCTTCGCCCTTCCACTCCCCGCGTAATGGTCGAGCCGCCACCAGGTTCAGCAGCAAGCCGCCGTCGGTCTTGCGTACGCGCCAGTTCACATCCTTGTCATTGACCTTGAGTTGCCCACTGGCGGCATTGCCCTGTGCGTCGAACAGCAGCGCCACGGTGCCGTCGATATGCTCGCCATGCAGCTTGGGTTCGCTGTTGAACCACACCACCAAACCGTCCGCCGCAGGTTCCACCTGTTGCAGCTCGACCGGGTCGGCAGTGGTCAAGCGACCGATCATCAAGCCAATCATCAAGCCGACAATCGCCAGTGAGCCGAGCACCCGCGGCAATAGCTTCGGCCTCGGGTCGTCTTCGGGGGTAGAATGCAGCGCATCTTTACCTTCGGAGCCGTGCATGTTTCACGTCATCCTTTTTCAACCAGAAATTCCGCCGAATACCGGCAACGTTATCAGGCTGTGCGCCAACAGTGGCTGCCACCTGCATTTGATCGAGCCGCTGGGCTTCGACATGGACGACAAACGCCTGCGCCGCGCCGGGCTGGATTACCACGAGTACGCTACCCTCAAGCGCCACGCCGACCTGGCAAGCTGCCTGGAAAGCCTGGGCCACCCGCGCTTGTTCGCGTTCACCACCAAGGGCTCGCGGCCGTTTCATGATGCCAGCTTCGCCGAGGGTGACGCGTTTCTGTTCGGCCCCGAGAGCCGGGGCCTGCCGGCCGAAGTGCTCGACGCCCTGCCCGACGGCCATCGCCTGCGCTTGCCGATGCGCGAAGGCTGTCGCAGCCTGAACCTGTCGAACACCGTCGCCGTGGCGGTCTATGAAGGCTGGCGCCAACTCGGCTTCAAGTAACACCGCATAGCAAATGTGGGAGGGGGCTTGCTCCCGATAGCGGTATATCAGCCAGCATATCTGTAGCTGACCCACCGCCATCGGGGGCAAGCCCCCTCCCACATTTTTTACCGCATCGACTTATTGAACCGTCGACGAACCTTCCTGTTGCATGCGCTGCAGCTCTTGGGCGTACAGGGCATCGAAGTTCACCGGTGCCAGCATCAGCGCCGGGAACGAGCCACGGGTGACCAGACTGTCCAGGGTCTCACGGGCGTACGGGAACAGGATATTCGGGCAGAACGCGCCCAGAGTGTGGCTCATGGACGCTTCGTCCAGGCCCTGGATCAGGAAAATACCGGCCTGTTGCACTTCAGCGATGAAGGCCACTTCTTCGCCGTTCTTGACGGTGACCGACAGGGTCAGCACGACTTCGTGGAAGTCACCTTCCAGGGCTTTTTGACGGGTGTTCAGGTCCAGCGCAACGCTTGGGGTCCACTCCTGGCGGAAGATGGCCGGGCTTTTCGGCGCTTCGAACGACAGGTCACGCACATAGATGCGCTGCAGCGAAAACTGTGGGCCTTGGGCTTCTGCTGCTTCGGTGTTCTGTTGATCAGTCATCGCAGATCCTTCTCTATCTTGGGGCTTTTAGGGGTTAGGCGGACAGCAGCGCATCAAGTTTACCGGCGCGCTCAAGGGCAAACAGGTCGTCGCAGCCACCGATGTGCCGGGTGCCGATCCAGATCTGCGGGACCGACGTGCGCCCTGCCTTCTGGGCCATTTCGGCGCGCACCTGGGGCTTGCCATCGACTTTTATCTCTTCGAAGGCAACGCCCTTCTTACCCAGTAAAGCCTTGGCTCGCACGCAATAAGGGCAATAATCGCTGGAATACACGACAACCTGGCTCATATCACTTCACCAGCGGCAGGTTATCGGCCTTCCAGCTGCCGATACCGCCGGACAGTTTGGCGGCGGTGAAGCCGGCCTTGAGCATTTCACGCGCGTGAGTGCCGGAATGCTGGCCCTGGGCGTCGACCAGGATGATGGTCTTGGCCTTGTGCTTTTCCAGCTCGCCCAGGCGCGCCATCAGCTTGTCCTGGGGAATGTTCAGGGCACCGACGATATGGCCGGCGGCGAAATCCTTGGCCGGGCGGATATCCACGACAACCGCTTCATCCTTGTTGACCAGCGCGGTCAGCTCCGACGTGCTCAGGCTGCGGCCACCACGGCTCAATTCGTGAGCGATCAGCAGCGCCAGCAGGATGACGAAGGCACCCACGAGCAGATAGTGGGCAGTGGCAAATGCAATCAGGTGATCAACCATCAAGGAGGTTCCAGGGCGTTAAAATGGCGGTAAGTATACACAGCCGCCAGGGGCGGCCAACCCCCGTAAAGCGGTGACGCGGTTGGAACTTCGCTTTAAACTGCCACTCCCTTTTCCATTGTCTTCCTTTATTACCGCCGCGAGAGGATCTATGACTACCACGCCTAAACCTTTGGTCCTGATTATTCTCGATGGCTTCGGACACAGTGAAAGCCACCACGACAACGCTGTGTACGCAGCGAACAAGCCCGTGCTGGACCGCCTCACCGCCACCGTACCCAACGGCCTGATCTCCGGTTCCGGCATGGACGTGGGCCTGCCGGACGGTCAAATGGGCAACTCGGAAGTCGGCCACATGAATCTCGGCGCCGGACGAGTGGTCTATCAGGACTTCACCCGTGTGACCAAAGCGATCCGCGATGGCGAGTTCTTCGAGAACCCGACCATCTGCGCTGCGGTGGATAAAGCCGTCGCCGCCGGCAAGGCCGTGCACTTCATGGGCCTGCTGTCCGATGGCGGCGTGCACAGCCATCAGGACCACCTGGTGGCCATGGCCGAACTGGCCTTCAAGCGCGGTGCCGACAAAATCTA
Organism: Pseudomonas sp. R4-39-08; assembly: GCF_003852275.1. Taxonomy (NCBI): domain Bacteria; kingdom Pseudomonadati; phylum Pseudomonadota; class Gammaproteobacteria; order Pseudomonadales; family Pseudomonadaceae; genus Pseudomonas; species Pseudomonas sp. R4-39-08. Next base: position 409,724 of record NZ_CP027733.1, on the reverse strand, counting down.
CCTGCACGCCTTCCTCGATGGCCGCGACACCCCGCCCAAAAGCGCGCAGTCGTCCATCGAACTGCTCGACACCACCTTCGCCGCCCTGGGCAAGGGCCGTATCGCCAGCATCGTGGGCCGCTACTTCGCCATGGACCGCGACAACCGCTGGGACCGCGTGGCCCAAGCCTACAACCTGATCGTCGACGGCCAGGCCGAATTCAACGCCCCTACCGCCCAGCAAGGCCTGGAAGCCGCCTACGCGCGTGGCGAGAGCGATGAATTCGTCAAGGCCACCACCATCGGCGAGCCGGTGAAGGTCGAAGACGGCGACGCCATGGTGTTCATGAACTTCCGCGCCGACCGTGCCCGTGAGCTGAGCCATGTGTTTGTCGACGACGGCTTCAAAGACTTCGAACGCGCGCGCCAGCCGAACGTCGAGTTCGTCATGCTGACCCAATACGCTGCCAATATTCCGGCCCCCTCGGCATTCGCTCCGGGCAGCCTGGAAAACGTGCTGGGCGACTACCTGGCAAAAAACGGCAAGACGCAACTGCGCATCGCAGAAACCGAAAAATATGCCCACGTGACCTTCTTCTTCTCCGGCGGGCGTGAAGAACCGTTCCCCGGCGAAGAGCGCATCCTGATCCCGTCGCCCAAAGTCGCCACCTACGACCTGCAGCCGGAAATGAGCGCGCCGGAAGTCACCGACAAGATCGTCGACGCCATCGAGCATCAGCGTTACGACGTGATCGTGGTCAACTACGCCAACGGCGACATGGTCGGTCACAGCGGCAACCTGGAAGCGGCGGTCAAGGCCGTGGAATGCCTGGACCTGTGCGTCGGCCGCATTGTCGACGCCCTGGACAAGGTCGGTGGCGAAGCGCTGATCACGGCGGACCACGGCAACTGCGAGCAGATGTCCGATGAATCCACCGGCCAGGCCCACACGGCCCACACCACCGAACCGGTGCCATTCATCTACGTCGGCAAGCGCGATTTCAAAGTGCGCAACGGTGGCGTACTGGCGGATGTGGCGCCGACCATGCTGATGTTGATGGGGCTGGAGAAGCCAAAAGAGATGACCGGGACCTCGATCCTGGTCTAATCCAAAACACACCACAAAACAGTGTGGGAGGGGGCTTGCTCCCGATAGCGGTGTGCCAGTCGACACTTATGTGACTGAGCTACTGCTATCGGGAGCAAGCCCCCTCCCACATTGGTCAGGCAGTGTTTGATAGATATCTTTTTGCCATACCACCGCCACTCGGCACCTATCTTGCCCGCCAGCCCCAATTGGGCGTTTTTTTTGCAGCGCTTGGCGGGCATACTAGGCCGTCCCTTTCCCCTGGTGTCGCCCGCCTCTATGCTTCGCGCCTTGATTACCCTCGCTCTTGTCTGCCTGCTCCAACCGGCGTTTGCCGATGAGCGCGCACAAACCCAACAACAGTTGGACGCTACGCGTCAGGACATTACCGAGCTGAAAAAACTGCTCGGCAAGCTCCAGGAAGAGAAATCCGGCGTGCAGAAAGACCTGCGCGGCACGGAAACCGAAATGGGCAAGCTGGAGAAGCAGGTCCAGGAGCTGCAAAAAGAATTAAAGAAGAGCGAGTCGGAACTGGAGCGACTCGACGCTGAGAAAAAAAAACTCCAGAGCGCACGCATTGAGCAGCAACGCCTGATCGCGATCCAGGCCCGCGCCGCCTACCAGAGCGGCCGCCAGGAATACCTCAAGCTGCTGCTCAACCAGCAGAACCCGGAAAAATTCGCCCGCACCCTCACCTATTACGATTACGTGAGCCAGGCACGCCTGGCGCAATTGAAGAGCTTCAACGAAACCCTGCGCCAGTTGGCCAATGTCGAGCAGGAGATCAATGACCAGCAGGCACAGCTGCTCGACCAGAAAACCGCACTCGACACCCAGCGCAACGAGCTCGATAAAGTCCGCGAGGAACGCCAGCAAGCCCTGGCCAAGCTCAACGACGATGTAAAAGCCCGCGACGCCAAGCTGCAAGCGCGCGAGCAAGACCAGGCCGATTTGGCCAAAGTGCTCAAGACTATCGAAGAAACCCTGGCCCGCCAGGCGCGCGAGGCCGAAGAAGCGCGGCAAAAGGCGCTGATCGCGCAGCAGGAAGCCGAAAAAAAGCGCCAGCGTGAGGCCGAACTGGCAGCCACTACCGATGCGCCGGCCCCACGCAAGCCGGCACATGCAGCGCCTGGCCCGCTGGTTTCCAGCAGTGGCGAGTCGTTCGGCGGGCCTTTTGCTTCAGCTCGCGGAAAACTTCCATGGCCCGTTGATGGTCGACTATTGGCACGCTTTGGGGAAACCCGTGGCGACGACACCCGCGCCAAGTGGGATGGGGTGATGATCAGCGCCTCTGCCGGCAGCCAGGTCCACGCCGTCCACGGCGGGCGCGTTGTGTTTGCCGATTGGCTGCGCGGGGCCGGTTTGCTGGTGATTCTTGACCACGGTAATGGCTATTTGAGCCTTTACGGCCACAATCAGACGTTACTCAAGTCGGCAGGTGATGTGGTAAAAGCCGGTGAATCCATCTCCACTGTCGGTAACAGTGGTGGCCAGGACACGCCGGCGCTGTACTTCGCTATTCGTCAGCAGGGTCGCCCGAGCGATCCCGCACAATGGTGCCGATCCCAAGGATAGGGTCGCATCTACATTAGGAGCTCGTTCGACATGCTGCATTTGTCCCGCCTCACTTCGCTGGCCCTGACGATCGCCCTGGTGATCGGCGCGCCTCTGGCTTTCGCCGATCAGGCCGCACCGGCTGCGCCCGCCGCTATGGCCGCGACCACCAAGGCGCCGTTGCCGCTGGACGAGCTGCGCACCTTTGCCGAGGTCATGGACCGGATCAAGGCAGCCTATGTCGAACCCGTAGACGACAAGACCCTGCTGGAAAATGCCATCAAGGGCATGCTCAGCAACCTCGACCCGCATTCCGCCTACCTGGGCCCGGAAGACTTTGCCGAACTGCAGGAAAGCACCAGCGGTGAGTTCGGTGGCCTGGGCATCGAAGTGGGCTCCGAAGACGGCCAGATCAAAGTGGTCTCGCCCATCGACGACACCCCCGCGTCCAAGGCCGGCATCCAGGCCGGCGACCTGATCGTCAAGATCAACGGTCAGCCGACCCGCGGCCAATCCATGACCGAAGCCGTCGACAAGATGCGCGGCAAGCTCGGCCAGAAAATCACCCTGACCCTGGTGCGCGACGGCGGCAACCCGTTCGACGTGACGCTGGCCCGCGCGACCATCACGGTCAAGAGCGTGAAGAGCCAGTTGCTGGAGTCGGGCTACGGTTACATCCGCATCACCCAGTTCCAGGTCAAGACCGGCGACGAAGTGGCCAAGGCCCTGGCCAAGCTGCGCAAGGACAACGGCAAGAAGCTCAACGGCATCGTGCTCGACCTGCGCAACAACCCAGGCGGCGTGTTGCAGTCGGCGGTGGAAGTGGTCGATCACTTCATCACCAAGGGCCTGATCGTTTACACCAAGGGCCGTATCGCCAATTCCGAGCTGCGCTTCTCGGCCACCGGCAACGACCTCAGCGAGAACGTGCCGCTGGCCGTGCTGATCAACGGCGGCAGCGCCTCGGCATCGGAGATCGTCGCCGGCGCCCTGCAAGACCAGAAGCGCGGCGTGCTGATGGGCACCACCAGCTTCGGTAAAGGTTCGGTACAAACGGTGCTGCCGCTCAATAACGAACGTGCGCTGAAGATCACCACGGCGCTGTACTACACGCCCAATGGTCGCTCGATCCAGGCCCAGGGCATCGTGCCGGACATCGAAGTGCGCAGGGCCAAGATCACCAACGAGATCGACAGCGAGTACTACAAGGAAGCCGATCTGCAAGGCCACCTGGGCAATGGCAACGGCGGGGCCGACCAGCCGACCGGCAGCGGCGCCAAAGCCAAGCCGATGCCGCAGGACGACGACTACCAGTTGGCCCAGGCGCTGAGCCTGCTCAAGGGCCTGAGCATCACGCGCAGCCGTTGATATGCGTGTTGCACTGATTATCGCGGTGCTGTGCAGCCTGGCCGGATTCGCCCAAGCGACGCCGGCCGGCGAACCGCACAAGGCCTACCTGACCCTGATCATCGACGACCTTGGGCAAAACCTGCCCAGGGATCGTCGCGTGCTGGCCCTGCCTGGGCCGGTCACCACCGCGATCATGCCCGATACCCCCCACGCCGCCGAATTCGCCCGTGAAGCCCACAAGGCCGGCAAGATTGTCATCCTGCACATGCCCATGGACCCGGCCACCGGGCCGTTCGCCTGGCACCCTGAGCTGTCGATCGAAGAGCTGGGCAAGCGCCTGGACGCGGCGTTCAAGGCCGTGCCCTACACCGCCGGCATCAATAACCATATGGGCAGCCGCATGACCGCGCAGCCGGCAGCGATGGCGTGGTTGATGGGCGAGCTGCAGCGGCGCCACAAGTTCTTTGTGGACAGCCGTACCAGCGCACAAACGGTGGCTGCGGCTGAGGCGCAGAAGATTGGTTTGGCGCATGTTTCGCGGGATGTGTTCCTGGATGACGAACGCACCGAGGCGGCGATTACCACGCAGTTGCAAACCGCAATCAAGCTGGCACACAAGCAGGGCTCGGCGGTGATGATCGGGCATCCTTATCCGCAAACGCTGGCGGTGCTCGAGCGCGAGCTGCCCAAGCTCAAGGCCCAGGGCGTGGAGTGGATCGATATCAAGTTGATGATCAGCGTGCGCAGTAATCAGGCCATGAGTGCCCACGGCAAAAACGGCATCTATCGCTGACGGCCCCTCCGCCCCTGTAGGAGCGAGCTTGCTCGCGAAAAACCTGAGACCGCCGCGTACACCCAGGAGGCTCGCGTCATCGTTGACGTCTTTCGCGAGCAAGCTCGCTCCTACAGGTATTGCGCCATGATTTCGTCTACTCGACCGCTCTTGCGTAATTCATCCAGCGCCGCCTGGAGCTTGGCAACCACCTCATCCGGCACATCCTTGTTCAACGCAAGGTAGAGCTGCGCACTGTTGAACCGCAACACCGTCTTGAGCCCGGTTACCCCCACCTGCCGCGCCAGGTAACGGCCAGCAGGATCGCCGGTGGCCCACAGGTCTATCTGGCCCTCCATGAGCTTTTGCGCATTATCCTGGTCACGCAAGGCGACAATCGGCTTGAGCCCCTGCTTGTCCAGGCTCTGGGCAATGGCATCGCCCTTGTAGGCGCCAATCCTGTAGCGGCGCGCCTGCTCAAGGCCGTCGAGCTGGATCTTGCTGTCAGCCTTGGCCAGCAGCACCCAGTCGTCCGGGCCAATGGGGCCGACCCATTTGAACAGCGCTTCACGGTCCGGCAAACGCGCCATGACGAATACGCCATAGCCAGGCTTTTCCAGGGCGAGTTTGTAGATTCGCTCCCAAGGAAACCGCAACGTGAGATTGTAGGAAATGCCGGCGCGCTTGAAGGTTTCCCGCACGATGTCCACGGCGATGCCTTCGATGTTCTCGTCCTTGGCGAAATTCTTGCCGTTCTTCGCCATGTTGTAGGGCGGGAAATTTTCCGTCAGCAACACCAGGGAGGCGTCAGACGATTCTTCGGCGTGTGCCGTAGCCACCATGAGCATGGAGGAACTGGCGAGGGCGAGCAGCAGGTGTTTGAACATGAAGGCTACCGGAATCCATGGCAAGCGCAGAGAGTGCCGCGAGCCTGCCATGGTGTCCAGCGTTTAGCGAACGACGATACCGCGCGCGGCCATGTAGGCCTTTGCCTCGGGGACCGTGTATTCGCCGAAGTGGAAAATACTCGCCGCCAGCACCGCGCTGGCGTGGCCTTCGATGACGCCATCGGCCAGGTGCTGCAGGTTGCCGACCCCGCCGGAAGCGATTACCGGGATGCCCAGCGCGTCGCTGATGGCGCGCGTCACGCCCAGGTCGAAGCCGTTTTTCATGCCGTCCTGGTCCATGCTGGTCAGCAGGATTTCACCGGCGCCCAGGCCTTCCATTTTCATCGCCCATTCCACCGCGTCCAGGCCGGTGGGCTTGCGCCCGCCATGGGTGAAGATCTCCCAGCGCGGGGTTTCGCCAGGGCCGGAGACTTTCTTGGCGTCGATGGCAACCACGATGCACTGCGAGCCGAAGTGCTGCGCGGCCTCGCCGACGAACTCCGGGTTGAACACCGCGGCGGTATTGATCGAGACCTTGTCCGCACCGGCATTGAGCAGGTTGCGGATGTCCTGCACGGTGCGCACGCCGCCGCCCACGGTCAGCGGGATAAACACCTGGCTGGCCATGCGCTCGACGGTGTGCAAGGTGGTGTCGCGGCCGTCGACGCTGGCGGTGATGTCGAGAAAGGTAATTTCGTCGGCACCTTGCTCATCGTAGCGACGGGCGATTTCCACCGGGTCGCCGGCATCCCGGATGTTCTCGAACTTGACGCCCTTGACCACGCGACCGTTGTCGACGTCCAGGCAAGGGATGATGCGTTTGGCCAGCGCCATGGTCAGTCCTCAGCCGTTGTAGGCATCGCAGTAAGCCTGGGCTTCAGCGACGTCCAGGGTACCTTCGTAGATCGCGCGGCCGGTGATGGCGCCGATGATGCCAGGCGCCTTGGCGTCCAGCAGCGACTTGATATCGCCCAGGTTGTGGATACCACCGGACGCAATCACCGGAATCTTCGTCGCCGCTGCCAGCGCTGCGGTGAACGGCACGTTGCAGCCCTGCATCATGCCGTCTTTGGCGATGTCGGTATAAACGATAGCGGACACGCCGTCGGCTTCGAACTGCCTGGCCAGGTCGATCACTTGCACAGTGCTGATCTCAGCCCAACCGTCGGTAGCGACAAAACCATCCTTGGCGTCCAGGCCCACGATCACTTTGCCTGGGAATGCGCGACAGGCTTCGGCAACGAAGGCCGGATCTTTCACGGCCTTGGTGCCGATGATTACGTAGCTCACGCCAGCCTTGACGTAGTGCTCGATGGTTTCCAGGGAACGGATGCCGCCGCCGATCTGGATCGGCAGGTTCGGGTAGCGCCTGGCGATGGCGGTAACCACCTCGCCATTGACCGGCTGGCCTTCGAAGGCACCGTTCAAGTCCACCAGATGCAGACGACGGCAGCCCCCTTCCACCCATTTGGCGGCCATGCTCACCGGGTCATCGGAGAACACGGTGGAATCTTCCATGCGGCCTTGGCGCAGACGTACGCAGGCGCCGTCCTTGAGATCGATAGCGGGGATAATCAGCATCTGGCAAACCTTATTCGATATTCAGCAATGCTTGGGAAATCAGGGTTTCTCAAGCGACCACAAGTCGCTTTCGATGCTTTCGAACCTTTCTTTAAGGAGCGTCTGCGTATCGAAAATCGCCCTGTTGTAATAGTGCGGCGCCACTTCGGTGGTGAACAGCTCAAGAATCTCGGCGACCTCGAACGAGCCCAGCTTGAGCTCGAAGCGGTCCTCCATGAAACGCTTGATCTTGTCGGTAGCCTCACGCTCCTGCTCGGGCGTGAGGTTCAAGATCGGCGGCTTGGGCTTCTTGGCCATTTACCAGCGACCGTCCCACGCGGCAAAGTTCTGCAGCAATTGCAGGCCATGGGTATGGCTCTTCTCCGGGTGGAACTGCACGGCAAAGCGTGAACCGTCGGCCAGCGCGGCGGCGAAGTCGACGCCGTAGTGCCCGCCACCCACCACCTGCTCGGGTTTACCGGCGGCGATGTAGTAGCTGTGCACGAAGTAGAAGCGCGCCATGTCCGGCACTTCGTGCCACAGCGGGTGATCCATGCTCTGGCGCACTTCGTTCCAGCCCATGTGCGGGACTTTCAGGTGGGCGCCGTCTTCATGCAGGTCCTTGCCAAAGAACTTGACCTGGCCTGGGAACAGGCCGATGCAGTCAACGCCATCGTTCTCTTCACTGCTGTCGAGCAAGGCTTGCATGCCCACGCAGATGCCGAGGAACGGGCGGTCCTGGCTGACTTCACGCACCAGGCTGTCAAAGCCCAGACGACGGATCTCGGCCATGCAGTCGCGAATCGCGCCCACGCCTGGGAACACCACGCGGTCGGCTTCGCGAATCACGCTGGCATCGCTGGTGATCAGCACCTTGCCGGCCCCTACGTGCTCGAGGGCCTTGGCCACCGAGTGCAGGTTACCCATGCCGTAATCGATAACCGCGACCGTCTGCATTACAAAACGCCCTTGGTCGACGGCATTTGCCCGGCCATGCGGTCATCGAGCTCGACGGCCATGCGCAGCGCGCGGCCGAAGGCCTTGAATACGGTTTCGATCTGGTGGTGGGTGTTGGTGCCGCGCAGGTTGTCGATGTGCAGGCTGACGAGTGCGTGGTTGACGAAACCCTGGAAGAATTCCTGGAACAGGTCGACATCGAAGCCGCCCACGGTGGCGCGGGTGTAGGGCACGTGCATCTGCAGGCCTGGGCGGCCGGAGAAGTCGATGACTACGCGCGACAGCGCTTCATCCAGCGGGACATAGGCGTGGCCGTAGCGACGAATGCCTTTTTTGTCGCCGATGGCCTTGGCAAATGCCTGGCCGAGGGTGATGCCTACGTCTTCCACCGTGTGGTGGTCGTCGATATGCAGGTCGCCCTTGCTGACGATATCCAGGTCGATCAGCCCGTGACGGGCGATCTGGTCCAGCATGTGCTCAAGAAAAGGGACACCGATATCAAATCGGGCCTTTCCGGTGCCATCCAGGTTGATCGAGGCTTTGATCTGGGTTTCCAGAGTGTCGCGCTCGACGGACGCCATACGTTCGACCATCACCAGCTCCGCAAATCATTGGGCGAAAAAGGCAGCCATTATAGGGGCGCGGGCGCTAAACAGAAACATCGGAGGGGATAAGACTGACGAGTTGATCACAGCGCCCCAGCATGGTGCGCGAAGATCATTCCCACGCTCTGCGTGGGAATGCCGCCTGGGACGCTCCGCGTCCCGCCAACGGGTGCAAGACTCAGAGCCTGCGCGCTGGTAACGCGGAGCGTCACGGGATGCATTCCCACGCGGAGCGCGGGAACGATCAGGCACAAAGGTTTTGCAGTGTTAGTGGAACAACACGGCCGTCTTCTGCAACGTCACCCACACACCCCACGCCAGCGGAATGCCCACCACCAGCCAGGCGGCGATCGCCATGGGCACGGTGCCGGGAGCCGCTTTCCACTCCAGGGAAGTGCTGGCATCAGCACCTTTGTCATGGCCCAGCGCCTGTTCGGCGGCAAGTTCCGCGTCGGTCATGAAGTACTTGTCGGCGACCGGACGCACCAGCAGGTTGCAGATAAAGCCCAGCACCAGGAGGCCGGCGAGGATGTACAAGGTGATGTCGTAGGCCGCAGCGCGTTCCACGCCGATGCTCAGCTGATATTCACGCAGGTAGTTCACCAATACCGGGCCCAGCACGCCGGCCGCAGCCCAGGCAGTCAGCAGGCGACCATGGATCGCGCCGACCATTTGCGTACCGAACAGGTCCGCCAGGTAAGCCGGCACCGTCGCAAAACCACCGCCGTACATCGACAGGATGATGCAGAACGCCGCCACGAACAGCGCCACGTTGCCCAGGTGCCCCAGGTTCGGGATCAGCGCGTACAGGGCAAAGCCCAGGGCGAAGAACACGAAGTAGGTATTTTTACGGCCCAGGTAGTCGGAGAACGACGCCCAGAAGAACCGGCCACCGATGTTGAACAGGCTCAACAACCCGGTGAAGCCTGCCGCGATGGCTGCAATCGACGCCAGTTGCCCGGCATCCAGCTGACCAAACGGCACATCCACACCCAGCAGCTTGCCGCCGAACACTTCTTGCAACAGTGGCGACGCCATGCCGAGGATGCCGATACCGGCCGACACGTTCAGGCACAGCACCAGCCATACCAGACGGAATTGCGGGGTTTTCCACGCCACGTTCACATGTACATGACGGTGAGTGATCATCGCGTTGCTGGCTTTTTTCGCCGGCGCGGTCCAGCCCTCAGGCTTCCAGCCGGTCGGCGGCACGCGATACGAGAGTGCGCCGCCGATCATGAACACGAAGTAAATCGCAGCCATCACCAAAAAGCTCTGCCATACGCCCACGCTGATCGGCGAAGCGAAATGGCCCATCAGTGCTGCGGCCAGCGGTGCGCCGACCATCGCGCCTCCACCGAAACCCATGATCGCCATGCCGGTAGCCATGCCGCGCTTGTCCGGAAACCACTTGATCAGGGTCGACACCGGCGAGATATAGCCCAGGCCCAGACCGATACCGCCAATGACCCCGGAGCCGATCCACATCAGCCAGATCTGGTGGGTATAGATACCCAAGGCCGAGATCAGCAGGCCACCACACCAGCACAGTGCCGATACGACACCGGCCTTGCGTGGCCCGGCATGCTCCAGCCAACCGCCCCAGATCGCTGCCGAGCAGCCCAGGAAGATGAAGAACAGGGTGTAGATCCAGCCCAGCATAGAGATGGGCCAGTCGCATTGGGACGAAAAGACCTGGGCGATGAAGCCCATGTCCGGCGCACAGGCGACCGGCGCGGTGATACCCAGCGCCTTGGACAGCGGCAACCAGAACACCGAGAAACCGTAGGCCATGCCGATGCACAGGTGAATAGCCAGGGCGGCCGGCGGAACCAGCCAGCGGTTGAAGCCGGGCTTGGCGATAATGCGTTCCTTGGACAGGAACGCAGGCGGTGCGGCGTTGATATCGGCCGCAGTGCTAGTGCTCATTGGTGTTTCCCCCAGTTATTGGTATGCGTCCGTCAGGCGCTCTCCCCCTCGGCCTTGCACGCAAAGCGTGACCGTTTTTTTGGGTGAAACTCCATTTTGGCGCGACGATACGTCGCAGAAGGCGGACGAACGCGCAGAGATTAGCACTTGCGGACGTGAGAAAAACCAAAGTGACATCACTTTTTTCAGCAAATCGGTTTTTTTTGACGCCAGAATCTTGTTTCGGCGGTCGTAGATACAATGTAACGATCCACGAACTGATGCAGGCCGTCGGGCGTTATACTCTGCGGCTAAATTTTGAAATCGACATACAAGGACTCGCCCATGAAAGCGTTCGGCAAAATCCTGGGTCTGGTATTTCTCGGGCTGTTGCTGATCATTGTGGCTCTCGGCTTTGCCCTGACCCACCTCTTCGATCCCAACGACTACAAAGAAGAAATTCGCCAGATTGCCCGCGACAAGGCCCACATCGAGCTGACGCTCAATGGCGACATCGGCTGGAGCCTGTTCCCCTGGCTGGGCCTGGAGCTGCACGAAGCCGGGGTGGCGACCCTGACCAACCCGACCCAACCGTTCGCCGACCTGCAGATGCTCGGCCTGTCGGTACGCGTGCTGCCGCTGCTGCGCCGCGAAGTGCAGATGAGCGATGTGCGCGTCGAAGGCCTGAACCTGCGCCTCAACCGCGACAAGAACGGCCACGGCAACTGGGAAGACATCGGCAAGAACCTGCCCGATGAACCCACAGGCACCCCCGCTCCCGCGCCGGTCGAGCCGGTGGCCGAAACCAAGCCGGAAAAACCGCCGCAGCCGATCCGCCTGGACATCGACAGCCTGACCATCAACAACGCCCGCGTTGAATACAACGATGAACAGACCGGCAAGCAGTTCAGCGCCGAAAGCATCCAGCTCAGTGCCGGCGCGATCCACGAAGGCGCCAACATTCCGCTGAAACTCACCGCGTTCCTGGGCAGCAACCAGCCGGTCATGCGGCTCAAGACCGAGCTGAATGGCAATCTGCGCATCCAGCGCGCGCTCAAGCGCTATCAGTTCGAAGACATGCGCCTGAGCGGCGAAGCCACCGGCGAGCCGCTGCAAGGCAAGACCGTGACCTTCTCCACCCAGGGTCAAGTGCTGGTGGACCTGGCGGCCAACTTCGCCGAATGGACCAACCTGAAACTCTCGGCCAACCAACTGCGCGCCCTCGGCGAACTGCGGGTCAATGACCTGGACAAAACCCCGCAGGTCAGCGGCGCGTTGTCGGTCGCCCAGTTCGACCTGGCCAAGTTTCTCGAGAGCGTCGGCCACCCGCTGCCGGCCATGGCGCCGGATAGCCTGAGCAAAGTCGAACTGGTCAGCCGCCTCCAGGGCACGCCGACCAGCGTTGCGCTGGAAGACCTGAACCTGAAACTCGACGGCAGCACCTTCACCGGTCGCGTCGCTGTGGATGATTTCGCCAAGCAGTCCCTGCGCGTGCAGCTCAAGGGCGATACCTTCAACGCCGACAATTACCTGCCGGCCAAATCCGACGCCGCCAAGGGCGCCACCGCCGCACGCCAAGCCGAAGTGCAGAGCAGCGAAGCCGGGGCGATGGCCGCCGGCGGTACCACTCCGCTGCCGGAAGCACCGACCAAGGGCGCCTGGAGCAGTGACAAACTGCTGCCGCTGACCCGCCTGCGCAGCCTGGATGTGAACGCTGACCTCGCCTTTGGTCAGCTGACCCTGAGCCAGTTGCCAATCCAGAATGCAGTATTGAAAGCCTCCGGCATCGACGGCCAGCTCAAGCTCGACAGCCTCAGCGGCGGCCTCTACAACGGTACGTTCCAGGCCAACGGCAGCCTCGACGTGCGCCAGGACATCCCGCTGCTGGCGCTGCAAAGCCATATCAAGCAAGTGCCCGTCGAACGCATCCTGCAAGCCCAGGGGAAAACCCCGCCGGTCAAGGGCCTGATTACCCTCGACAGCAACCTGAGTGGCCGAGGCAACAGCCAGAAGGCCCTGATCGACAGCCTCAACGGCACCGCCAACGTCGTGATCAACAACGGCGTGTTGCTCAATGCCAACATCGAGCAACAACTGTGTACCGGTATCGCCCTGCTCAACCGCAAAACCCTGAGCACCACGCCACAAGGCAAGGACACGCCCTTCCAGGAACTGCGCGGCAACCTGACGTTCCGCAATGGCGTGGCCAGCAACCCTGACCTGAAGGTGCGCATTCCGGGGCTGACGCTCAACGGCGATGGCGATGTCGACCTGCGCGTGCTGGGCATGGACTACCGCGTGGGCATCATCGTCGAAGGCGACCAGCGCGACGTGCCGGACCCGGCCTGCCAGGTCGGCGCCAACTTCCAGGGCATCGAAGTGCCGCTGCGTTGCCGTGGCCCGCTGGAACTGGGCGCCAAGGCCTGCCGCCTGGACAAGGACGGGCTTGGCCAGGTCGCCATCAAGGCGGCGGGCAACCGTCTTAACGAGAAGCTCGAAGAGAAGCTCGACAAAGTGAATCCAAAGCTCAAAGACGCACTGAAAGGCTTGTTCAACCGATGAGAAACGAGCAGTTTTCAGCGGCGGTACTCGACTGGTACGACCGCCATGGTCGCCACGACCTGCCCTGGCAACAGGGCATTACGCCTTACCGGGTGTGGGTGTCGGAAATCATGCTGCAACAGACCCAGGTCAGCACCGTGCTCAATTACTTCGACCGGTTCATGGCGTCCCTGCCGACGGTCGAAGCCCTGGCCGCCGCGCCGGAAGACGAAGTGCTGCACCTGTGGACCGGCCTGGGTTACTACACCCGGGCGCGTAACCTGCAAAAAACCGCAAAGATCGTGGTAGCCGACTACGGCGGCGAGTTTCCCAGGGATGTCGAAAAGCTCACCGAACTGCCCGGCATCGGCCTGTCCACCGCCGGAGCGATCGCCAGCCTGAGCATGGGCCTGCGCGCGCCGATCCTCGACGGCAACGTAAAACGCGTGCTAGCACGCTTTACCGCGCAAGAGGGCTACCCAGGCGAACCCAAGGTCGCCAAGCAGCTGTGGGCCACCGCAGAGCGCTTCACGCCCCATGACCGCGTCAACGCTTACACCCAGGCGATGATGGACATGGGCGCGACCCTTTGTACCCGCAGCAAACCCAGCTGCCTGCTGTGCCCGCTGGAAAAAGCCTGCGAAGCGCACATGCTCGGCCTGGAGACGCGCTACCCGATCCCCAAACCACGCAAGACCATCCCGCAGAAACGCACGCTGATGCCGATGCTCGCCAATGCCGAAGGCGCGATCCTGCTTTACCGTCGCCCGTCCACGGGCCTGTGGGGCGGTTTATGGAGCCTGCCGGAGCTGGACGACCTGGAAGACCTCGATCATCTGGCCAACCAGCACGCACTGGCATTGGGCAAGCACCAGGAACTGCCAGGGCTGATCCACACCTTCAGCCATTTCCAGCTGGCCATCGAACCCTGGCTGGTCCAGGTCGAGGAAAGCGCCCATCACGTGGCCGAGGCCGACTGGCTCTGGTATAACCTCGCCACCCCGCCGCGCCTGGGCCTTGCCGCCCCGGTAAAAAAATTGCTGAAGCGCGCGGCTGACGTATTGAACGCAGGAGAGTCGTCATGACCCGCACCATCATGTGCCGCAAGTACAAAGAAGAACTGCCCGCACTCGAACGCGCCCCTTTTCCGGGTGCCAAGGGCCAGGACATCTACGACCACGTCTCCGCCAAAGCCTGGGGCGACTGGCAGAAACACCAGACCCTGCTCATCAACGAAAAACGCTTGAACATGATGAACGCCGAAGACCGCAAATACCTGCAGGGCGAAATGGACAAGTTCTTTTCCGGCGAGGAATACGCCCAAGCCGAAGGCTACGTTCCGCCTGCTCAATAATTGATCAAAAACCGGGGTCGGCACGTAAGCGACGGTAATAATTAAATATTTTTTGAAAACTTGCTTGACGACCCCCTGAAAAACCCGTTTAATGCGCCCCGTTGCCCAGATAGCTCAGTCGGTAGAGCAGGGGATTGAAAATCCCCGTGTCGGCGGTTCGATTCCGTCTCTGGGCACCAAAATACCGAGAAACCCCAAGGAACAATGTGTTCCTTGGGGTTTTTTATTGCCTGCGATTTGATGGTGGCCGGAATTCTTCTCAGACGCCTTTCAATTATCTGAGCGCTGTTTTTGAGATAGTGCAGGCCCTCATGAGGCCTTGAGCACTTGGATAATCCCTATGCTTGAAGAGCTTCTTACCTGAGCAAAAACACCATCAACGGATTGTCATTCAACCGCCCCTGAAAGCTCGGCGCCAATGGCTCCACGGGCGAGCCCTTCAACAGCGCCGTGTCCTTGCGCGGCACAATCACCCAGGATGGCCGGGGCAATGTGACGAGCTTCTCAAGCTCGTTACGCCCGACGAACAGCGGCTGCTCATCGTGGTCCAGGTTCATCATGTAGCGCACCGCCCAGGTGTCCCGGGCCAGGTCGACAAACACCAAAGGCCCCGGCTGCGCATCCCGCAATGCCTCTACCTGACTGACAAACTGCCGGGTATCGAACTGAAGGTCCTTGGCCGGCTCGATGACGCTCACCAGCAACAACCACTGGGCCGCCAGGGCGATTGCGCTGAGCCACACCAATCGCGTAGCCCGATGCCACGCAAGGATCGCCGCCACCTGCAGAAGCACCAGCACGCCGATCAATAGCGGCATGGACACGTCGGGCCAGTAACCCTGCTTGTGCCAGGCATGCCGACACACAAACAGCACCACCACGCACAGCGCCGGCAGCGCTACAACGAGCCCTTCGTAACCGCGACGCACGCCAACGAGCCAGCCTTGCGCCTGGAGCAGCCCATAAGCCGCGACGGCGGCAAACATCGGCACCATGGGCAGAATGTAATAAGCACGCTTGAAATGCGGCACGGACAGGCCGAGCAGAATCATCAGGCCGCACGCGCCGAGCCGTATCAGCATCTGCACATCATCATTGGCCCAGCGCTCCGCCCAGCGATGACGCAGCGCAATCAAGGTAGCCAGCGCCAATGGCACCACCGGGAAGTAGCGGTACAGACTCAGCTGGAAGTAAAAGTAGAACGGCTCGCCAGACTCATCGAGGCGCCCGCCGACCTGCATCTTGAACACCTCATTGGCAAAGGCATCGCCACCACTGATGCGCGCGAGCTTCATCAATAGCCACCAGCACGCCGCCAGCAACACCAACCCGGCAACGCCGTGAATCAACACCTGCCTGACCCGCTCCCCCGGCCGGCCCAGCGCCCAGTACACGCAAGTAACGCCACACACCTCGATCAACCCCAGCGGCCCGCGAATCGCAAAGGCCAGGATAAACAGTGGGAACACCGCAAGTTGCCTGACCCGCGAGCCCAGGCGCTCGCCGCTGTGCAGCAGGTAGAAAGTGCCGATGCACAACAGCGCGATCATCTGGTCCAGGCACACCGAGCGCGACTTTTCGAGCAACTGGGTGGTGAGCAATGTCAGCAGCACCGTCAGTAATGCCCAGGGCCGGCTGGACGGCGCCAGCAGGCGATAGATCAAGGCAATCACGCCGGCCGAAGCCAGCGCGGTGGGCAGCACATTCGCCAGATGGTTGGGCGCGTCGAACAACCGCGCGAAGACGTAGCTGAAGAAGGTCGCGGTGCCGGGGTAATCCGCGTACGGCTGGCCGTAGGTGGTGGGGAAAAGACTCGCGCCGTGGCGAAACATTTCCTGCAGGAACAGCGCCCAACGTCCGTCAAAGCCTTGGGGCTGCTGGTCCCAGATACCCCAGGTGAACAGCAATAAGGCGATCAGAAAGATGCCCAGTGACTCCAGGCGATAGCGGTTGCGATGATCCATCGGGTGACCTGTCAGGTGGGAGGCGCGGGCTTATGGTGCCGGCCGCCTCCCTGAATAGCGCCTGAACAAACCTGATTATTCACGCGTTAGCGGCTGGCGGGCCACACCAGGGCCGGGATCAGGCGGATATAGATCAACTGCGCGACCAGCTCGACCAGGGTTTGCAGGATGACCGCCGTTGCGGCCAACCCGCGCACGCCTTCAGGCAACGCCAGCGCCAGGGGCAGCACCACCAGCGAATTGCGGGTGGATGCGCTGAACGTCACCGCACGCGCCGTGGCCGCCGGCAGCGCAAACAGCCGCGCGGCCAGCATTCCCATCAGCGGCGCCAGCAGCACGAAGCCTGCGTAGACCGCGAGCACTGGCAGCAGTACGCCGATGTCCCGAATCACCGATGTGATTTGCGAGCCAATCACCACAAACAGCACGAGCGCCATCGCCGGCACCGGCAGCCAGGCCCAGGCGCTGTTCCACCGGCCGATCAGCATTGATCGCCGGGCGAAGAACAGGGTCAATGTGGCCAGCAACATCGGCGCCACGATCAACCCCATGAACGCTTGGATAAACGGCCCGACCGCGATCACCACCCCGGATTGCGTGCCCAGCATCAAACCCAGGTACACCGGCAGCAAGGCCAACTGCATCAGCAGCAGTAACGGCGTGGCCGCCAGTACCAACCGCGAGTCGCCTTTACCGATGTGAGTAAACACCACCACGTAATCGATACACGGCGTGAGCAACACCAGCAACGCGCCCACCAACAGCGCAGGGTGCCCCAGCAGGCCACGGGTCAGCGCCCATACCAGCAAGGGCACCAGGATGAAATTGGCCAGCAGCAACGCCGCCATGAAGCGCTTGCTGCCCCAGCCGCGGCGCAGATCCAGGAAAGGAATTTGCAGGAACATCGCGTACATCAATACCGCGATGGCCGGCGTGATCAGAACGCTGAGGTCCTGAGCGTACGACGGCGCGAATACGCCACACAGAGCGGCGAGCAGGATGGCGCCAAAGTAGACGGGAATCTGGTTGTGCTCGAGGGTGTCGCGGGTCATGAAGACGCTCTGGCAAGTTGCAAAGGCCAAGCCTATTCATCTATTGCCTGGCGGTCGAGTTGGATGAGCGACCAAACCTTCTTGGGATTTCTCCCAACCTGCGCTTCAATACCTGCCCCAAACCCCAGGACGTTACGCCCATGGCCTCGCCAAACAAGCAGCAAAAACGCGCCCAGCGGGCAAAAACCAAGGCCAAGCAAAACCGCACCCAGCGTGCCGTCGCGACCAAGGCCGATGCATTTGCCGGCGATGACAGCCGTATCGATCTTGAGTCAGTGGATTTGACCGAGCTATTCGAAGAAATGCGTGTTGCGGGTGAGGTCAGCCAGCAGGCGTTGTGTGCCGCTTTCCTGTCGCATCCGTTGCTCGCGCTGGTGCTGGAGCAGGAAGGCGAAGAGGAAGCGACCGACTTTATCCTGGCCGCGCTGATCGAATATCGGCAATGGGCCACTGACAGCGATGACGAGGCCGCCGCATTGGCGTGGATCGAATCGCCGCAGTTCCAGGCGGACTACTTAGCCGCATCCCAAACGCTGACAAATTCAGCAGACTGACACAGACCAAATGTGGGAGGGGGCTTGCTCCCGATGGCAGTGTGTCAGTCACTTATTTGTTAACTGACCCACCGTCATCGGGAGCAAGCCCCCTCCCACACTTTGATCTGCATTTCGTCAGTTCAGTACGGGAGTGCCCATTCTCTGGGCCTTGCGACGACTCGCAACAAACAGCCCCGCCAACACCACCAGCAAGCTCAGGATCCCTGTCGCGATGATCTCAACGCGGTGCGCTTCCTGGAACAGCATGATGGTCAGCGTGCCCACGATAAAGACCATCACCGCGTAGGTCAGGCCCGGGAACAGCCACATCTTGAACACAATCTTCTCGCCTGCTGCCGTACGCTTCTGACGCATGCGCAGTTGCGACACGGCAATCACCAGATACACCAGCAAGGCAATGGCGCCCGAACTGGCCAGCAGGAATTCGAACACCGCCGCCGGCGCCACATAGTTGGCAAACACCGCCAGGAACGCAGCGCCCGTGGACAGCAACACGGCCCAGTAAGGCGTGCCGCTTTTATTCGTGCGTTTGGCCACAGCCGGGGCGTCGCCACGACGGCCCAGGGAGAACAGCATGCGCGAGGCGGTGTACAACGCAGAGTTGAGGCAGCTGGTCACGGCAACCAACACCACCAGGTCGACGATCAGCTTGGCATTCGGGATGCCCATGCGCTCGAGCACGGTCTGGTAGGAACCCACCGCGGCCAGCGTCGGATCATTCCAAGGCACCAAGGACACGACGATGAAAATCGACAAGAGATAGAACAAACCAATCCGCCAGATCACCGAGTTGGTGGCCTTGGTGATTTGCTGGCCGGGGTTCTTCGATTCTGCGGCAGCGATGGTCACGATCTCAGTGCCCATGAACGAGAACATGGTGGTCAGGATCGCCGCCAGCACCGCGCCCATGCCGTTCGGCATAAAGCCCTGGGTGTCGAACAGGTGCGATACACCGCTGACCTGGCTGGTGGGCAAAAAGCCGAAAATCGCCGCCAGGCCAAGGATGACAAAGCCCACGATCGCCACGACCTTGATCAGCGCGAACCAGAACTCGAACTCACCGTAATTCTTCACACTGAACAGGTTGGTCGCCGTCAGCAGCAAGGTGATGATCAGGGTAAAGGCCCAAATGGCTACGCCCGGGAACCAGGCATGCAGGATGGTTGCGGCCGCGTTGGCTTCCAACGGAATCACCAGCACCCAGAACCACCAGTACAGCCAACCGATGGTAAACCCGGCCCAGTGGCCGATCGCACGGTCGGCGTAAGTAGAGAACGAACCGGTGTCCGGTGAGGCAACGGCCATTTCGGCCAACATGCGCATCACCAGTACCACCAGCGTACCCGCAGCGGCATATGCCAGCAGTACGGCAGGGCCGGCGGCAGCAATCGCATGGCCGGAGCCCACAAATAAACCGGCACCAATCACCCCGGCAATCGAGAGCATGGTCACATGACGCGGTTTAAGCCCCTGTTCGAGGTCATTGCAGCTTTGCGTACTACTCATTGACACACCTTTGGGAGGAATTGCGAAAACGGTTCGCCCGGCCCGGAGTCTTCGTGAAAAGAAACCAACAGGGCGTTCTTTATTTTTTACGCAAGTTTTGCGCCAAAATATTACAAAGCCTGAATTGACGCGGGCTGTAGGACAATTCCTCAGTCGTCGCAAGTCATTGAGAACAATGGCATTCCGCTATAGCGTTACCGAGCGACCCATTTTCATAGCGCAAGAGCGCACCAAAAACACACACAAAAAGTAGGAGGCGCTCTATAAAAGGGCCGATATACACCGTTTACCCGGTTAACCCTTCCAACACCCGGCCAAAGCTGGCACCATCGCGCCCTTTTTTACGCGAAGCCTGTGGATTGGCCAGGTCCAGACGTCTGTTAGTTGTTGATGGCGCGACACGCTGCTGCGCCGATGCGACACCCTGCCGCAGACCACCTGTTAACCGTCCGCAGCGCTGTTGGCTGTCATCCAAACGCTATGCTAGCTTGGCGCCTCGCCAGGAAGGCGGCCCAACAGCAGGAATGCAATGCACACAATGAGGACCGCACATGGCCGAGGCCGCGCCCGCGCTTGAAATCCGCAACTTGCACAAACGCTACGGTGAGCTGGAGGTACTCAAAGGTATCTCGCTGACCGCTCGCGACGGCGATGTGATCTC
Source organism: Pseudomonas sp. R4-39-08 (assembly GCF_003852275.1). Taxonomy (NCBI): domain Bacteria; kingdom Pseudomonadati; phylum Pseudomonadota; class Gammaproteobacteria; order Pseudomonadales; family Pseudomonadaceae; genus Pseudomonas; species Pseudomonas sp. R4-39-08. The sequence continues at coordinate 389,430 of NZ_CP027733.1, read as the reverse complement.
GATCCTGGGTTCCTCCGGCTCCGGCAAGTCCACCTTCCTGCGCTGCATCAACCTGCTGGAAAACCCGCACCAGGGCCAGATTCTGGTGGCCGGCGAAGAGCTCAAGCTCAAGGCCGCAAAAAACGGCGAGTTGATGGCCGCCGACGGCAAGCAGATCAACCGCCTGCGCAGCGAAATTGGTTTTGTGTTTCAAAACTTTAACCTGTGGCCGCACATGAGCATCCTCGACAACATCATCGAGGCCCCTCGCCGCGTGCTCGGCCAGAGCAAGGCCGAGGCGATAGAAGTGGCCGAGGCCCTGCTGGCCAAGGTCGGCATCGCCGACAAGCGCCACGCCTACCCGGCTCAACTGTCCGGCGGCCAGCAACAACGCGCAGCGATTGCGCGTACGTTGGCGATGCAGCCCAAGGTCATTCTGTTCGATGAGCCGACGTCGGCGCTTGACCCGGAAATGGTCCAGGAAGTACTTAATGTGATCCGCGCGCTGGCCGAAGAAGGCCGCACCATGCTGCTGGTCACTCACGAAATGGGCTTCGCCCGCCAAGTGTCCAGCGAGGTGGTGTTCCTGCACCAGGGCCTGGTCGAAGAGCAAGGATCGCCACAGCAGGTGTTCGACAACCCGCTTTCGGCGCGCTGCAAACAATTCATGTCCAGCAACCGCTAACGGAGCAACATGCATGCAGACCTATAAAAAATTCCTTCTGGCCGCGGCCGTCTCGATGGCGTTCAGCGCCACGGCCATGGCAGAAACCTTGAAAATGGGGATCGAAGCGGCCTACCCGCCCTTCAACAATAAAGACGCCAGTGGCAATGTCGTCGGTTTCGACAAAGACATTGGCGACGCCCTGTGCGCCAAGATGAAAGTCGAGAAGTGCGAAGTGTATGTGTCCGACTGGGACGGCATCATCCCGGCCCTGAACGCCAAGAAATTCGACTTCCTGGTGTCCTCGCTGTCCATCACCGATGAGCGCAAGCAGGCTGTCGACTTCACCGACCCGTACTACTCCAACAAGCTGCAGTTCATCGCGCCAAAAGCTACCGCCGACTTCAAACCCGACGCGGATTACCTGAAGGGCAAAGTCATCGGCGCACAACGTGCAACGCTGGCCGGTACCTACCTGGAAGACAAGCTGCCGGACACCGAAGCCAAGCTGTATGACACCCAGGAAAACGCCTACCTCGACCTGACTTCCGGCCGCCTGGACGGCATCCTGGCCGACAAGTACGTGCAGTACGAATGGCTCAAGAGCAAAGACGGTTCGGCCTATGAATTCAAGGGCGACCCGGTTGTAGAGAGCGACAAGATCGGTATCGCCGTGCGCAAGGGCGACCCGCTGCGCGAGCGCCTGAACAAAGCCCTGGCAGAGATCAAGGCAGACGGCACCTACAAGAAGATCAACGACAAGTACTTCCCGTTCAGCATCGAATGATCTGAACGGCCTGACCGGCGCGCTCAGCCGAGCGCGCCGGCTTCCAGCAATGCCTGCCGCGATATGAAAACACCATGAATTTCGACCTCTACGGATTCGGCCCGGCCCTTGCCGCCGGCGCGCTGATGACCGTCAAACTGGCGCTCACGGCCCTGTGCCTGGGGCTGGTGCTGGGCTTGGCCGGTGCCTTGGCCAAGACCTCACCGTACAAGCCGTTGCAATGGCTGGGCGGTGCTTATTCGACCATCGTTCGCGGTATTCCCGAGTTGCTGTGGGTGCTGCTGATTTATTTCGGCACCGTTAACCTGATGCGTGCCCTGGGGGAACTCTTCGGTAACCCCGACCTGTCCCTGAGTGCCTTTGCCGCCGGCGTCATCGCTCTGGGCCTGTGCTTTGGCGCCTACGCCACGGAAGTGTTTCGCGGCGCGATCCTCGCCATTCCCAAGGGCCACCGTGAAGCCGGTGTGGCGTTGGGGCTGTCGAAATTTCGGATTTTCACGCGGCTGATCATGCCGCAGATGTGGCGCATCGCCCTGCCGGGCCTGGGCAATCTGTTCATGATCCTGATGAAGGACACCGCGCTGGTATCGGTGATCGGCCTGGAAGAAATCATGCGCCACGCGCAGATCGGCGTGACCGTCACCAAGCAGCCGTTCACCTTCTTCATGGTCGCCGCCTTCATGTACCTGGGCCTGACCGTGCTCGCCATGACCAGCATGCACTTCCTGGAAAAACGCGCCGCCCGCGGCTTTGCAAGGAGCCCCCAATGAGCGGTGATTACAGCTGGCTGTCGCATTTCGACCTGGGCCTGAACTGGGCCGTGATCATCAAATGGCTGCCCAAATTGGCCCAGGGCGCGACACTCACCCTGGAGCTGGTGGCAATTGCCGTGACTGCCGGCCTGCTGCTGGCGATCCCATTGGGCATCGCTCGCTCTTCGCGTCGCTGGTACGTGAGTGCCCTGCCCTATGCCTACATTTTCTTCTTCCGTGGCACGCCGTTGCTGGTGCAGTTGTTTCTGGTCTACTACGGCCTGGCGCAATTCGACAGCGTGCGTGGCAGCTTCATGTGGCCCTACCTGCGCGATCCGTTCTGGTGCGCCACCGCCACCATGACCCTGCACACCGCCGCCTATATCGCTGAAATCCTGCGCGGCGCGATCCAGGCCATTCCCCCAGGCGAGATCGAGGCGGCACGCGCCCTGGGCATGTCCAGGCCCAAGACACTGTTCTACATCATCCTGCCCCGCGCATCGCGCATCGGCCTGCCGGCCTACAGCAACGAAGTGATCCTGATGCTCAAGGCCAGCGCCCTGGCCAGTACCGTGACCTTGCTGGAACTGACCGGCATGGCCCGGACCATCATTGCCCGTACCTACCTGCCGGTGGAGATTTTCTTCGCGGCCGGGCTGTTCTACCTGGTGATGGCCTACGTGCTGGTGCGCGGTTTCAAACTGCTGGAAAAGTGGCTGCGCGTCGATGCATGCCAAGGACGTTGAGGCACGCTTCCAGGCACTGGATGGGTTTCTGATCGAGCACCAAGGGCTGTGGCGACCACGGCCCTTTACCCATCTTCAATTACCCTGGGAAACCGAACATCCCGCGCTAGCGCAGTGGCTACGCCAACGCTCGCTGGACGACGCCGAAGCCAGCCACAATCACCCCCACGAGCTGCCGGCGCCCGCGCCTTTTCCACAATTGGCCGCACAGGCGCTGCGCCTCAGCGCTGTGGATAAGTTGCCGACACACGCGCTTGCACCCGCTCGCCATCGCCTGGATGTCGACGTTCCGGGCCGCAAGTGGCAGCAGATCGAAGCCTTCGGCGCCGCCCTGAATTTTGCCGCAGAGCCCCACCACTGGCTGGACTGGTGCGCCGGCAAAGGCCATCTCGGCCGCCGCCTGCTGCAACCTGGCCAACAGCTGACTTGCCTGGAATATGACCCGGCCCTGATTGCCTCCGGCACAGCTTTGAGTGATCACCACGGCTTGCGCGTTGCCCATCGCCTGCAAGACGTGATGGCGGATGTGGCGATCAGCCCCGAGCACACCCCCATCGCCCTGCATGCCTGCGGCGACCTGCACGTGCGTATGCTGCAACTGGCCAGCGCTGCCGGCTGCAAGCAACTGGCGCTGGCGCCGTGCTGCTATAACCGCATCGGCGCCGACCGCTATCAAGCGCTGTCCGCGACCGGGCGCGCGTCGGCCCTGCAGCTGTCGATCGAGGATCTGGGCCTGCCGCTGAGCGAAACCGTCACTGCCGGCAACCGCGTCCGCCAGCAACGCGATACCTCCATGGCCCGGCGCCTGGGCTTCGACCGGCTGCAACGGCAGCTGCGGGATTGCGACGACTACCTGCCCACGCCGTCCCTGCCCACGAAGTGGCTGGATAAATCCTTCGCTGACTATTGCCGGGAGCTGGCACGCCTGAAGGATTTATCTACCGGTGACCAGGATTGGGGGACGCTGGAAGCACACGGCTGGCGCCGGCTGGCCGAGGTGCGAAACCTGGAACTGGTCCGAGGCCTGTTTCGCCGCCCGCTGGAAATGTGGCTGGTACTGGATCGCGCGTTATTCCTGATGGAGCACGGCTACAATGTCGAGCTCGGCAGCTTCTGTGAACACACCCTCACCCCACGCAACCTGATGGTGCTCGCCGAGCGCGATTAAGGAGCACAACTTCCTACCGCGCCCTGTGGATAACTCTGTTGATGAATTCTTTACCAAAGCTGTAGCCATCAGCGCTACAGACCAAAAGCGGCGCTGGTCATTTTTTGTTCACACAATAAACGCACGCAAAACAGGCAGTTGCAGCGTATTGAGAACGGCTCCACAAAATGGCCGTTCAGTAACCACCGTTACCAACCGATTGTGCATAAGCATCTGGCGTAAACCGTATAAACCGCGCTTTCACGCGGTTTTCCTCGGCGCCTTCAGCAGCAGGCACAACGCATTGATATCGTCACTGGCGAGCCGCTTGGTCACGTTATCCAACGGGTCGGCCGCGAAGGCCAAGGCCTCGTTGATCGCCATGTCGCGATGCACCTCCAGCAGGTCTGTGCCAAGCCGACGTTTGAATGCCTCAACCATGTCCAGGCTGAACGCATTGCTTTCATCCATCTGGTTGACCACTACGTGCGCAGCCGGTGGGCACTGGCCCTCAAGGTACGGGGCGAGCAGCGTGTCCAGATGATCCAGCGTACCAAGGCACGCAGCGTCCGGCTGCACAATAAGCAGCACCACATCGGCCACGTTCAGCGCCTGATGGAAATAGACATTATTGCCGGCGGGCGTATCGATAATCACCGTCTGCCGCTCGCTCAAGCCCAGCGACGCGAGACGCTGCGCCAGCCAATCGGGCTCATGCTTGAGCCAACGCTCCAGATTCTCCTGCTGCTGGATATCGATATCGCCGAAGGTGATCACCTGACAACCGGCAAACCCCAACTGCTGCAGCGGCCCCCATTGCCCATGCTCCAGACTGGTGCGCCCGATCCCAGGCAACGTGGAACTAACGCCGAAGTGGTGGTGCAAAGCATTCTGCGGGTCCAGGTCCAACGCCACCACCGACTCCCCATGGCGTTGCAAACCGCTGCTCAACGCCGTAACCAGCGTGCTGCGCCCGACACCGCCATTGATCGACACAAGCGCCACTATTTTTGGACGCAACACAGGGGTAACCAGCGGTTGGAGATATTGAAGGGATTGTTCAGGGACACTGCCGAAAAAGTGCATTCGCGCATTGTTGCCATCGGCGTCATGGGCGACATCCTTGCCGAACAACGCCAGGATTTCTCTGCTAAGGCTCATAACCTGCTCCTCACGACGCAGCGTTAAGACGTGAAGCTCGGCAAGCGCGGATACTTACCGCAGGTCTTATTATAGGCGTCCTTGTTTGGGCATTCTGTGGCAACGGGTAGGGCGTGTCATTATTTTGATGTTTTTGTTTTGTGCTTTCTGGATGAACGGTAAAAAGTCAATTTAATGGCTTTTTTCTGAGTGCTGCTTGCGCAGGTTTTCATGCAGTGACATTGGGCAAAAAACACGGCGACTGCAAAAAACCGCAGCGTTTGCAAAAATAGTCAGAATTCAGGGGTTTACAGAACCTTTTCAATCGCTATAATCGTCGCCCTAACACGCCGGTATAGCTCAGTTGGTAGAGCAACTGACTTGTAATCAGTAGGTCCCGGGTTCGACTCCTGGTGCCGGCACCATACAAAACAAAGCCCTCGCAGAAATGTGAGGGCTTTGTTGTTTCTGGGTTAAGACAACCCCAGCCGCTCGCCTGCAAACCCTTCCCAAACCGACAAACCGCTATTGACCGCCAACCTGCCGAAGCCTAACGTTTGTATACCGTGTACACAGCGTATACAAAAATGTATGGAGCAACGTTATGGCAGCCTCTCCCGTTCTGTCTTTCCGAGTAAAGCCCGAACTTGCCAGCGAGCTGGATCAACTGGCGCAGGCGACCGACCGAGACCGCCAATACCACCTGCAACGGGCTTTGAGCCGCTATGTGGCCGATGAATCCTGGCATTTCAAAGCCGTGCAGGAAGGCATCGCAGATGCTGATGCCGGCAACGTCACCGATTTGGATGCCGTAAAGGCTAAGTGGGTAAAACGTGCCGAAGATCGCGTTAAGCAGCAAAGCGGAAAGTGACCTGAATGGAATTTACGAGCATTACGAAGGTTTAGTCGGCGCGGAATTGGGGGAGGCAGCCGTCTTCCACATCCTCAACTGCCTGGAAATGCTGGAGCGTTTTCCTAATGCAGGGAAAGCGTCTCCAATGCCCGACTGCCGAGAGCTGATTATCACCACGTACCCGTATCGAGCGACCTATAGCTTGCAGGGTGACCGCGTGATGGTCTTCCGGATTCTTCACCAACATTCGGAGCGTCAAGAGGATTGGTGATCGTTGATACGCAGGAGCGCCCAGGTAACTGACCTACTGATTACAAGTCGGTAGGTCCGACTCGTCACCACAATACAAAGCCCCTTAACTCGGGGCTTTGTGGTATCTGGCGTTTGAATGAATAGTGGCAATTGCAAGAAAATAAGTCCGTCCCCTTTTTCTTTGAATGTGGGGTTTATGTAGCGCTTATAGAAGGCGGGGGCTTGCGCAACTCACTCGTAAGCATCACGGAGTAAAATCTATTTGAGGAATCTGGGTCAGATTATGTTTTCAATTCAATAACGGAAATTGTGGTTTCACCCCGTTTTTACGTTTTTATAAAAATCAAATTACGACTTAACACATCTGAATCTAGGAATGGCCCACATCAATGTAAAGCGCGTTCATGATTCTCAAAGGGCAGCAAGCGCACGAACCGTGTGTTCGTGCGCTTGCTCCTGACCACCTAAATCTTTAATCCGTACTTCATCTCCCGTTCCTTGAATGCTGTAACACCGCCTTCTAGTATTTCGCAAACGTGTTGTCGAATACCTTGATTTCTAAGTGTCCCATCGTCGCTCGTCCTTTCGAACGAGCACTCCAAACCGCCACTAAAATAATCGAAACGAGGTAAGTCAATGTCAACATTAAGTTGCTGACCATCTTGGTTTGCAACAACAACACACTCAGCGTCAGCGGCAACAACTAGGTTCGCATTATGTGTAACCATGATGATTTGCCTCGAAGACTTCTTCTGCCTAACAAAATCTTTAAGCTGATCATAAATAGTACGATTATCGAGATTATCCTCAGGTTGATCAATTAATATGGGGTGAGATGAGTTGCTTAAATGCAAAATTAAGTTCAGTAGCACCAACCCCCTTTTGCCAGGGGACATCGTAGCAATGTCATCGTCTCTGTATCGGACCACGTAACTTATATAAAAACAATCACTATACAGCTTTTTGAGCAGATCAATATCCTCAACGCCCTTCCTAACTAAGGGAACGCCGTGCTTTTTGATTATCTTGGCACGTATGTTTTCTACGCGCTCAGCATGCGAGTCCAGATTGAAGTTAAAACTTCCATCAGGCGCCAGCAAACCGCTAAGTAACGCTTCTAGACTACCTCGTCTATCGAATGAAAACAAAAATTCGTTAAATTTGTCTTCATTAAATTCCACAACAGCGGAGACATCAAGACCAGATTCAAATTGATATTCTGGCTTGTCAATTTCTGCCGCGTAATCTCGATAAGCACATACTCGGCCACTATAGAGACCGGCCAATTCTTCTAAGCACTCAAGTCCAAGTGCTTTTATCGACACTTGACGCTCTAATATCTCATTAAGGAATTTTAACTTAACTTCTTCGTCATTAAGTTTCTTTATCGTAAGATTTAACAACTCTTGATCAGTGATTTTTATCAGTAAAGGTTGAAGTTTCTTATCAATATCAATGTACTCAAGCGCAATTCTCGCCTTGCTACTCTCAATGGAGTTGAATCTCGCCATGATCTCCAGACCAAATTCAACAACTGCGTCACCCACCTTTTTTTCAAGCAATTTTAAAGAATTGGCTAGGTATGTTGAGTCGTATGGCAGCCCAACTTCAGAAGTCAGCCCTTCTTTAAAGTCATTAATCAAAGAGCCAAGTAGGGTCGACGAAATATTCACCATCTTGTCTGCAGCAGACTCTATTTTACCGATGACTAACTCACGCTTCTCAAGTGTGGCCTTTCTTGAAGCTAGAAATTTATACCAGTTCTCTTCCACCTCCGTAAAACCGGACTTTTCGCGTAAAGATTTAATCTCTTGTCGCAACCGATCAATTTCCAGAACAACTGCTGCCTTAACACCAAACTCTTCCGACTGCTTTGATAGAACTTTGAATTTATCTCTAAGCTCAAAATAATAATCAACTTTTGAATTAATCTCTTTCCCCAAAGAAATGATTACACCTTCTTGAAATTCAGAGAACTCTCTAAACCCTTTACTTTGCAAAAGTATATCTTTTACCAAAGAATTTAGCTGTTCCTTACCATCTTCTTCTGCCAAGTGATTTATATACAATTGAGGTATATAGGTCAAAGGCTTTTTGCCCTCCAAATCCGAAAGCTTGCTAATATCACCATTAGACCAAAGAACTTCAAAATCTCCCAGCTCAATTCCACTATAAGTTGAGGACTTTGAGAGTCGAACCTTACTGTCAACCTCATCTCGATTAACCGAGCGTGCAATATGATACAGAAGCAGCGATTTGCCCGAAGACTTCCCACCTATTATTGTATTTAGATCGGGATTCAATACTATCCAGCTTTCGCTGAAAGATCCGACCCCAGCCTTATTCACGAAACGCACTCGATCTATAGTTTGGTAACTGCTTTTTTGCTGCGGCGACAGTTCCTGTACAACAACTCTCGAACTAGGATCATAAATAACCTGTTTTAGACCTTCAAACGTCGGATCGCTCTTAATCCAGGTGTGCCTGTTATTGTCGGGCTTAAATAGTTTCCCCTCACAATGCGCGTCGGATCCCCACAAGCACGCTTTTACAGCTCCAAACTCTCTAACGAACCCTACCTTATCCTTACCACCCAAGAAGAATGCTGCTGTATTAGGATTGGATGAAAATATAAAGTGTGCTTGCTTTATCAAGCTTTTACGAAGCATATGTCCTTGGGAATTCCAGTTAACAATACTGAGGTCTTCATCACAAGGGAGGGCAACGAGGTGTCTATCCCTAAATATCGTATTATTACGAAGCAACTTAATCAGTTCATTCTCATCAACAGAGGCATTCATCATCCCAACAAATAAAGCATTTCCATACTTGTCAAATTCCGGGTGCTCAGCGATCAACCTCCGTCCTAGATCTTCAAGATTAGACTTTGTTAGCGGCCGACGCTCCAATTCGGCGCCAGCGGATGCATTAAAACAAAACTGTATCTGTGAAATAAAATCGCTATTTATCTTTTCTATTGCAAGCTCATCAGACAATACAACATGATAGTTAACCTTTCGATTCCACGATAAATCTCGCTCCTTTCCAATCACAAGCTTTGATAGTCTAAACTCAATGTTCGGGAATACTTTGATTTCTTTTATAGCAGAAATAGCTTCTTCATCAAACAGCTCTTTTAACTTTTCGGAGTTCTCGAGGTAATCCCGCCTTAATATCTCGTAACCTTCCGGAAGATAGTAATCAGTGATACCTATTACGCTAATATTTTCTTCAATAGCTCGACGGAATAGAGTTACGACATATCCATCCCAGTCTTTACCAAACTCGCTTTGTAATACCGACGCTGGGGTATGGACGTGTAAGTCCCATTTACGCCACTCGGAGCCTCTAGGATACGCAGTCAATTTCCATCTCCATTCTGCACATCAAGGCCGAATTATTAGCCTTGTGCTTGCTACCATGCTAACCCTGCATGGCACCGAGCCATCAAGGCGGAGATTGACTCAAACAGCTCGTGATAAGCAATAGTCCACACCTGAGCCATGCGGTGCACAGAGTTGCACGAATCCAGCCATCCATTTAAGCTTCCTCGGGTCGCTGCTCATCAGCGATCGGGCCTGGAAACCCGTCACCGAGACGCACGTAGCGTCGTCAAACAATCAGCAGGCGCTTTTTTATGTCTGCCGTTTGTGCTTTTTGGCGGCCGTGTGTGGGAGACATTCGTGTCTGCCGAGTTGTCTCTGTCTCGGTTTCCAGCCTGCGCACGGCTGCCACCCATCGCCTGGAAACGATGTGTGGCCGTCTCAGTTGGTCATCAGAGAGGTTTCACACCATGCTTGATTACCGTAGCGCCATCCGTCTCAATATAGCCTCCACGTGTGCGGGAGGTCAGCAATGAGCACCCCATCCTCAGAAACCAAAACTATCGGCGTCCAGACCTTCGCAGATTGCGGCGAGGAAAAGGACCATCTGAAATTGTTTCGCGTCAACGCCGGAGTTCCAATCCTGGAAGCCTTGGAACACGCAGCACACGTCCTCTACTACGCAAAAATGCTCGCGCTTGAAGCCGCCATGGACCCTAGGGCGGAAAAGTTTGCGTTTGCCTCGCACTACCTGTGTGAAATGGGCAAATCGATTGTCGATGACCTGCTTCTGGCCATGCAGCCAGGTGGTCCACACCCGCAGTAGGCAGTTCGCGCCCGGTGCAGTGCATCGGGCGCCTAGAGCGTGGTGACTTTCCGTCTGCATAATTCTGTCCCGTAACCCGTCTCAGCCTGAAAACTGTCCCTCTTTGCATCTAGCGTCTCGCTCTTTTCGGTTCATTCGAAATATTTTTTAGTCCTATAAATTATAAAAACTGTCACTTCTCACAGTATATATTTTTTTAAAAAAATAAATTGGACATAGAGAGCTTCCAGAACTCCAACCTTCAGAATACAAAAATGACACTTCAAGACGTTGAACTTCTCGACTATGATCGCGACATTGTTAACGCACCTATCCCGGTCCTAATAGATGCTACGGCTACATAGTGCGGCCTATGCAAGGAACTGAGACCAATTATTAACAAAGTTGGCGGAAAAATATGGCGACCGAATCTTGGCATGCGCTTTGGATATTGACGCCTCACAAGAAGTAGCGAGAAAATTTGAGATACGAAGTGTACGCGCAGTGTTTATTCTTACAGGAGAGAAGTCAGGCATCATCATGTAGGCGCGGCGAAACTGGAAAAATATTCAGCCTTAATCGATCCGTGGCTTTAAGGAATTTTGAGCGGGCTCGTTAGGAGCCCGCAAACTAAAATGGCTGATTCCATGAACACCATGGACCTACTCTAACTCTAACGTGGTTGATAGCTGCCACATCAACGGTCCTAATTCATAGACAAATGACCGGCCTTCAACGCGTTTTGCTTCAGAAGCCCTGCAACGTCACGATCCCTATCCCCTCTACGCCTGTACCAACAACGCCTCAATCATCTCCCCCCGACACACCCCCAAAATCTCATCCGCCAACGCCGAATCATCAGGACAAGCACGCGATAACACAATCGCGCCAACCGCTCTTGCCAGCAGATCAATCATTTTCACCCTCGCCTCATTCGGCGCGGCATCCGGGCCGATTGGGTACTTTTCGCCGAGGGTTTGCAACATGTGCTCGATGCCTTCGGCGAAGGTCGATTTCAAATCGCCCGACTGACGCGCCGCGTCGCCGCACAACGCCGCCATGGTGCAGCCCGTGGCGCGGTTGTCGCGATGAGCCCTGGACACGTACAGGTCGATGAAGTCCTTCACGCTCAATGTTTCGGCGCTGGCCAGGGACTGCGAAAGACTGCAGGCCGAGGCTTCGGCCATCAGGTCGGCCTTGGAACCGAAATGTTTGTAGAAACCGCCATGGGTGAAGCCGGCGGCGGCCATCAGGTCGGCCACGCCGACGCCGTCAAAACCGCGCTCGCGAAATACCACTGAAGCCGTTTCGACGACGTGCTCCCGGTTTGCTTGGGCCTGGGCCTTGGACACGCGCATGTTCGCTACCTCTCTACCGCTGAATTCATGGGCTGATGATACATAGATGTCGTTCATAATCAAAACCGTTGACAGTTTAGATTTCGATCATCATCCTAATCGCAAGCGACATGACCTCTATCCACGGCCACGGAACCAACATCCATGAGCGATCTGAATCTGTTTACTCCCTACACACTTGGCAATCTGACGCTGGCGAACCGTGTGGTTCTCGCGCCACTGACACGCAATCGCGCGGGCAAAGGTTTTGTGCCGAGTGAGTTTGCTGCTGCCTATTACAGCCAACGGGCCAGCGCAGGCTTGTTGATTTCCGAAGCCTCGCAGATTTCGCAGCAGGGCCAGGGTTATCAAGACACCCCGGGCATTTACACGCAGCCGCAGATAGAAGGATGGCGCACGGTGACCGATGCTGTGCACGCCAAGGGTGGGAAAATTTTCCTGCAGCTGTGGCATGTGGGGCGTGTGTCTCATGTGGATCTGCAGCAGCAAGGCGCAGCGCCGGTTGCCCCTTCCGCGCTTCGTGCCGCGACCAAGGTGTTCGTCAATAACCGCTTCGAGGATGCTTCCGAGCCGCGAGCGCTGGAGGCCGACGAGCTGCCGGGCATCGTTAACGACTTCCGCCAGGCAGCGGCGAACGCGATTGCGGCGGGCTTCGACGGCGTGGAAATCCACGGTGCAAACGGCTATCTGCTGGATCAGTTCATCAAGGACGGCGCCAACCAGCGTACGGATGCCTACGGTGGTTCGATCGCGAACCGGGCGCGTCTGCTGCTGGAAGTGACGGCGGCCGTGGTCGACGAGATTGGTGCTGATCGCACCGGCATTCGCCTTTCGCCTGTGTCGCCAGCCAATGGTGTATCGAGCAGCGATCCACAGGCTCAGTTCGATTACGTCGTCGACCAACTCAATGCGCTGAGCATCGTGTATCTGCACGTCGTCGAAGGCGCGACCGGCGGCCCACGGGACGTCGCGCCCTTTGATTTCGAGGCCTTGCGCCAGCGCTTCAAGAACACCTACATCGCCAACAACGGCTACGACCTGGACCTGGCCGAGGCACGCGTGGCGCATGACAAGGCCGATCTGGTCGCCTTTGGTCGGCCATTTATCGGCAACCCCGATCTGGTGGAGCGGCTCAAGACCGGTGCGCCACTGTCCGCCTTCGACCCCGCCACGCTCTATGGCGGCGGTGCGGCAGGTTACATCGACTACCCGACGCTTGCCGAATCAAGCGCTGTCGCGAACTAGGCGTCGGCTGATCGAGCCTGGTTCTACGCGTGCCTCAATCTCAACCCCTGATAAAGAGCTGACATCATGACTACCCGCCCTACTGTTCTCATCACTGGCGCTTCCACTGGCATCGGCGCGGTGTACGCCGAGCGTTTCGCCCAACGCGGGCATGATCTGGTGCTGGTCGCCCGCGACCACGCGCGCCTGGAAACGCTCGCCGCGAAGTTGCAGGACGAACACAACGTCGCCATTGACGTACTTCAGGCCGACCTGACCCAACTCAGCGACCTGCACAGCGTTGAAGCGCGCCTGCGCGATGACGCGCGCATCGGCATCCTCGTCAACAATGCCGGCGCCGCACAATCCGGCACGTTCATCGAGCAAAGCACCGAGAGCGTTGCGCAACTGGTGGCCCTCAACACCACCGCGCTGGTGCGGCTCGCAAGCGCCATCGCGCCACGCCTGGCCAAAGCAGGTGACGGGGCTATCATCAACATCGGTTCGGTGGTGGGGCTGGCGCCTGAGTTCGGCATGTCGGTCTATGGGGCGACCAAGGCGTTTGTGCTGTTCCTTTCCCAGGGCCTGAGCCTGGAACTGTCGCCCCAGGGTGTTTACGTACAAGCCGTACTACCCGCCGCCACCCGCACGGAGATTTGGGACCGCGCCGGTATCGACATCAACACCCTGAGCGAAATCATGGAAGTGGGTGAGCTGGTCGATGCCGCCCTGCTGGGTTTCGACCGACGCGAGTTGGTGACTATTCCTGCGCTGCAGGAAGGCGAGCGTTGGGATGCGCTGCAAGCCGCGCGTGGGGGGCTGTTGGGGCAGATCAAGCAGTCCACGGTGGCCCAACGCTATTTGACTCAAGCCTGAACGGCTTGACGTTGCCGGGGCCGCGCTTCTCCTCATTCCACCGACAAGAGCAGTTGCACCATGAAAGCATTTTTTATCGACCGCTACGGTAAGCAGAACGGAACGATTGGCGAAGTGCCCGACCCTGCGGTCGGTGTGCATGACGTGCTGGTCCAAGTGCATGCAACGAGCGTGAACCCGTTGGATTCGAAGATCAGGGCGGGGGCGTTCAAGCTGATCCTGCCCTATAAACTTCCATTGATATTGGGCAATGACCTGGCCGGGGTGGTGGTTCGCACGGGTGCGGCGGTGACGCGATTCAAGCCGGGAGACGAAGTGTACGCTCGGCCTCCCGACGCGCAGATCGGGACCTTCGCTGAACTGATCGCTGTGAACGAAGACGCGCTGGCGCTGAAACCTTCGAACCTCGACATGGCCCAGGCGGCGTCCATCCCCTTGGCCGCCTTGACGGCCTGGCAAGCGCTGGTTGAAACCGCCCAGGTGAAAAAAGGCCAGAAGGTGTTGATCCATGCCGGCTCCGGCGGTGTTGGCACGCTTGCCATCCAGCTCGCCAAACACCTCGGTGCCTTCGTTGCCACCACCACCAGCACGGCGAATGTCGAATGGGTGAAAGCACTTGGGGCGGACGTGGTCATCGATTACAAACGCCAGGATTTTTCCAACGAGTTGCGCGATTTCGACGTGGTGTTGAACAGCCTCGGCACCGATGTACTGGAGAAATCGGTCAAGGTTCTCAAGCCTGGCGGCCAGCTAATTTCCCTGTCAGGGCCGCCGACTGCGCAATTTGCCCAAGCCCAAGGCCTGCCCTGGGTGCTGGGGCAGGTCATGCGCCTGCTCAGCAGTGGCATTCGCAGAAAAGCCCGCAAACAGAGGGTGAGCTATGGGTTTTTGTTCATGCATGCCGACGGGGTACAGCTGCAAAAAATCACCTCGCTGATCGAGGCTGGCGTCATCAAACCGGTCATTGATCGCTCCTTCCCGTTTACATCGACCGCAGAGGCGTTGCGGTACGTCGAGCAGGGCAGAGCAAAAGGCAAGGTCACCATTACGCTCCGATAGTTTTTTTTGCGAAAGGCGATCCAAGCGCACGAAGAATGTGGCACTTAGCCATCTCTTTGATTGACACCCCTTCTCTACTCCGTTAAAAAACCCGCCTTGCTGTGCATTTAATCGAGACATGGATGTCGTCCAACCCCCCGCTGTTCAAATACCGCCGCTATTGGCTGGCGGCCATCATCGTGTTGCTGGCGATTCTTGATCCTTTCGGCCTGGCCAGTTCCAGCGACAAGGCGTCGGCGCAGTGGCTCAATCGTATGTTCGCCAGCCACTACCCAAGCCTCGGACAACAGCAGGTGGCGGTGGTGTTGATTGATGATGCCTATCTGATGCGCAATGACAGCCCATGGCCAATGCCGTACAGCGACCAGAGCAAATTGTTCAAGCGTTTGCTGGCATACAAGCCACGGGCTGTGTTTGTGGATCTGCTTTACAGCCACGACCACTCGTTCGGCGACCCGTCGCGGGGCAGTCAGTTGCTGGCGAATGTGTTTGAGCGTTATCAACACCAGGGCATCCCGCTGTGGCTGGCCAATACTGGGCTGACGCGAGCAGAGGCGGGCCAGGCCAATACGCTGGCGCCTTTTATGCAGGTCAGCCGGCCAGCACTGGTGGCGTGGGAAGGGGTGGACGACAAGTACCCACTGGCTAAGCATACACAGACCGGGCTGATGGAAACCCCCGCCATGGCACTGTACCGGGTGTTCTGTGCCACGCAAGACTGCACGTCGCCGCCAGTGGATGCGCAAACTGCTGCTCAGCGCCAGCCCATCGCCGTGCAATGGGGGCTGAAGCTGGCAGCGGACCAGGCGCGTATTGCCGATATCCGCCACTGCGCAGCGGCACGGCATTTCTTTCTGGACGGAGTGGCACAGTTCTTCCAGGCCGTGTTCTGGAAGCTGGATGACTCCGCCCAGGCGCAGTGCCCTTATACGCTGACGTTATCGGCCAGTGACCTGGAAGTCAGTGACCCGGACGACCAAGCCTTGATCGCCGAGTTACTCCACGACCGCCTGGTGCTGATCGGCGCCAATATTGCGTCCACCGGGGACCTGGTGGAGTCGCCGGTGCACGGCCAGCTCCCCGGCGTTTACCTGCACGCCATGGCCCTGGATAACCTGATCAATGCAGGTATGAACTATGACCATGAACCCGCCGACTTCCCCCACCTGCCTTTCAATTGGCTGGACCTGCTGGAGCTCGGGCTGCTGGCGTTGATCGCTGTGCTCAAGGCGCTGCACGCACGACGCCTGGCGGGCCATCGCACCTGGAGCCGGTGGCGGCGCCAGGAAATCTGGTTTTTTACCTCGCCGTGCCCGTCGTGGCTGTTGGTGATGTCAACGTTGGGGTTGGTCAGTGTGCTGCTGAGCCTAAATGACATCACCCCGGTCAACGTGCTGGGCATTGTATTGCTGTCGTTGGTGTTGTTCAGCGAGCGGATCGAAGCCTTCTTCGACCGCGATCGTTGAGCGTGCCGCTTTGCCATTTGTCTCAAGGAACTCAAGGATGAACAGAAGCCTCATCGTCTTGCTCGCAGCCCTCTTCACCCAGGGTGCCTGGGCGGAAACCCACAGTATTCAGGCGTTCCTCGCCGACCCGGTGACGGTGCTCGACGAGCAGGGCAAGCCACAGCGCGAGTTGGCGAAAAAAGATGCGCCTACCCAGCCCATGCCGGTGCTGCAGTACAACCAGGCGTTGGACCTGGTGCAGGTAGAACTGGCAGGCCAGAAAGTCTGGCTGGACACCATGGACCTGCGCATCGAACCGCCGCTGAACGTGGTCGACCTGCCGTGCCTTGGCCTGACGAAAAGCCAGGCCAGGGACGCCCGCAATAATTCCACCATAGGTTTTGGTGCCGGTTGCAATCAATAAAGGGAGCGTTGCGGTGAGGGAATATCTAGTAGCAGCCAGCCTATTGGCCAGTTCGGTGCTCAGTGGTTGCGCCACCTTGAAGGGCGCGGACCAGGCGTTCCTGAATCTGGTAGGGCCGTCGACCCAGTCGCGGATCCAAGGCCACTACGTGGACAACATCGACGTGCGCCAGTACTACAAGCTGGACCCCCAACGCCAGAGCCAACAGCGCTTGAGCTACGACGGGCGGGCGGTGCCCGCTGCCGAAGCGCGCCAGCAGAACCTGGTGGATATCCCTATGCTGCAAGGCTACTTGCAGGGCATTGTCACGCGCTTGTCCAAGGGCTGGCCGGGCGAAGTGCCGCCGCTACAGGTGAAGATCACCGACAGTTATGGGTTCGGACCGTCGGCAGATCCTTACGGCAACCTGTTCGTACCGCTGGGCATGCTGGACAACGTGGCCAGCGAAGACGAAATCGCGGCGATGCTTGGCCACGAAATGAGCCATGTGCTGCTGCATCACCATGACCGCATGGCGGCCTTCCAGCAGCAGAAAGACATGTTTACCACCGTCGCCTCCACGGTCGCCCTGGCTACCATGGCTGCCGATACTGGCGTCGACCGTAGCGCCGGTACCATGAAGCTGTTCAGCAAAGACCCGGCCGGTACCCAGAAGACCATCGGCAACACGGTGCTGTACACCGCGCTGGCCAATACGTTTTCCGACCAAGTGTGGAGCACCGCCTGGGGCCGTAGCCAGGAAGACCAGGCCGACCTGCTTGGCACCGACTTGATGATCCGCGCCGGCTACGCGCCGCGCGCCGCCACCCATAGTCTGGAGCGTCTCAACGACTTCCAGGGCAAACAGAAACCCTTGCTCACTGGGTTCCTCACGGCGCGTAAGAATGCCATGCAGGATTCGCTGCAACAGTTCAATCTCAACCAGTTCACCAAGGAGTTGGATGTACTGGTCAAGGACGGCTTGACCACCGGCATCACCGCAACCACGCAGTACTTCAACCGCTCGCATATGTCGGCCACGGACCGCGACACCGAGCTGCGCCAATATTTGCAGCGCGAATATCGCCAGGAACGCCGCGCCCGGGTCAACCCGCAAAGCTGGTCGAAGATGAAGGCTACGCCCAAAGTGGCGGAGGCCTTGCAGGGCTACAAAGACGCGTACTTCGCAATCGATGCCCTGGAGAAAAACAAGGTACCGGATGCCGAAAGGTTTGTTCGCAAGGCCCTGGCCTCGCCCGTCAAGGACCAGCCGAGCATTCGGCGCACTGCCTATACCCTGCGCCTGGCCCAGGGTAAAAACAGCGAGGCGGTGAGAGAGTTGCAAGCGATCAAGGACTGGTCCCTGGCCGGCCCTTCCACCTATGACTTGATGATCAGCTACCACCTCAAGCGGGGCGACGGGCAATCGGCACTGGAGATGATCGACAAGGCCGAACGCAATCTGGGCTCGGAGGAACTGTTCATCACAGAAAAACTGTTGGCCAACCAGCAACTGCAGAATGTGCAGCAGGTGCAAACCGTGCTGCGCAAGTGTGAGCAATACCCGACACGCAAGGAAAACTGCAAGAAGCTCGCGCCGATCAAGGCCTGACGTTCGATGCTCACCGCCTAGCGGGAAATGCTCGTCGTCAGAAATAAAAAAACCCCGAACCAGTCGGGGTTTTTCTCGCCTGGCATCAGGCGCGACCTGCGATCAATCAGAAAACATTGATCGGGTAGTCGGCGAACAGGCGGATTTCGTTACCGCCCACGTTGTATTCGCTGGCGTTGTTGGAAACGCGCAACCACGAGGCGCGAGCGCGCAGGCTCAGGTCTTTGGCCGGGCCGCTCTGGACCACGTACTTGAACTGGTTCCAGATTTCACGCTCGGTGCCATCGCCACGGCCAGTGCCGTCGTCGATATTGGTGCCGCGTACATAGGCAATGTTGTAGGTCAGGCCCGGTACACCGAAGGTGGTGAAGTCGATGCCGTAGCCCGCTTGCCAAGAGCGCTCGTCCTTGCCGTTGAAGTCGGACCAGTAGGAGTTGGCCAGCAGGATGGTATTACCGCCGTCGCCGATGCCGCCAGCGTTGCGGTAGCCGCCGTACAGGTAGCCGGTGTCACCGGTGCTGCGCTGGTGAGCGATGGTGAAGCTGTGCGCGCCAACGGCCCAGGTAGCGCCCAGGCTCCAGATTTTGTTGTCGCGAGCGTCGGCGTCTTTCTGGTTTTCCAGGGCGAAGCTGCGGTCCAGCTTGGTTTTGTAGCCGTTGAAGTCAAAGGTCAGCGACTGTTTCTCTGGCAGCGCCAGCACATAGTTGACGTTGACGTACTGCTTCTTCAGCACGTCCTGCATGTCGGAGGCATACAACGCTGCCGACAGGCTTTCGTTGAATTTGTAGCTACCACCGATGTAGTTGATGCTTTTCAGGCCACCGCTGTCGCTGCCTTCGGCGCTCTTGCGTGCTTCCTTGGTGAAGTGGCCGGCGTCCAGTTGCAGACCGGCGATTTCCTTGGAAACGATCGAGGTGCCCTCGTAGGTTTCCGACAACAAACGCGAATTGTCGTACTGCAACACAGGCACGGCTGGCATCTGCTGACCGTATTTGATCACGGTGTTGGAAATGCGCGCCTTGACGGCTGCGCCGCCTTTGGCCAGATCGTTGGCAGCTTCGCCGCTATCGCCCTGCTTGAAGAAGTCGATACCGCCCGCACCGCTGCGACCTTTGCCGCCGTCCAGACGGATAGCGTATTGGCCAATCACGTCCACACCCACGCCCACAGTGCCCTGGGTGAAGCCGGACTCGAACTTGCCGATAAAACCCTGGCCCCACTCGGCCTTGTCCTGCTTGCCGTTCTTGTAGTCACGGCTGATGTAGGCGTTACGTGCTGCGATATTCAGGTGGCTGTCTTCAACGAAACCCTTGGATTGCTCCTGGTCGTTCGCCATGGCTGTCGATGCGCTCAAAATCCCCAGAGCGATCAGACTCATCCGTTGCTTCAACATTTTCTTATATTCCTTATTACTGGTTGAGTACGCGCTATGACACCAGGCCCCGTATCGCTTTCTGGTGTCGACTTTCTCCAGAAAAAACAAGGCCCGCGGACGACTGAACTGCCGCGGGCCTTTTCTTATTGGATGAGTCATGGCTGTTAGCCACAGGCGTTGGACGCAATCCTATGCGCGCGTTGAACTATGTGTCAATTTCGTGAACCGCCTCTATTTAGGCTAAATAATTCTAAGCACAGACCTATAGCGCTTTGGCTGTAGGAGCGAGCTTGCTCGCGAAAAACGTCCAAGCAACGCGTTCATTCTGAATAAACGCGGGGGCCCTGAGTTCTTCGCGAGCAAGCTCGCTCCTACAAAAAAGCCCTTGCCCCCTCCCATATTGATTCGTCGGCGCTTTCAGTTGCGCTCCAGCTCGCACAACACCTGCACCTCATCCTCCGTGAACAAGCCCGCTGGGTAGCGTTCACTCATCACGCTGCGCAAGTCAGGCTGTTGCCTGCCCTGGCGCGCGCCGTTTTCCTTCAACCAGAGCGCCAGCGCGTGGATCGCGTCGCCGTCGACCCGCACCGGGTGGAACGTGCGCGTGTACATCGGGTTGATTTCGGCATTCATTTCAGCGCTCTCTCCTGCTGCGTGAGCGGCTAACTTACTCAAGGTTTGTGACAGAACCATGCGGTCATCACCTTGGCGCTCTGTGGTGTGTTGCCGATACAAGAGCTATGCCAATCTCCCGCATTCACAGGTATTGAGGCACAAAAAAGCCCGCGACCGTGCTGGGTCGCGGGCTTGCCTGGAACACTGCGCTCGCGCAGTGCTCGCTCGCCCTCAAGGCGCTGTTACAACTGCACTCAATTTCTCTGCGGTGCTGGCTGCTGCTGGGTCAGGCAGTGAATATTGCCACCCCCCAGTAACAGTTCGCGGCCCGGCACCATCACCACTTCGTGTTGTGGAAACAGGTTCTGCAGGATCTGCTTGGCCTGATGGTCCAGCGGGTCATCGAAACTCGGCGCGATGATGCCACCGTTGACGATCAGGAAGTTGACGTAGGAACCGGCCAACCGCACGCTCGGATTACGTTCCTGGCTGCCATCTACCGGATCGACACCGGCACATTCTTCTTCGGTGGCATACAGCGGCCCCGGAATCGGCATCTTATGCACCGTGAACGAGCGGCCGCGGGCGTCGGTGCTGCTTTGCAGTACCTCCATGGCGGCATGGCAGCGCGGGTAGTTCGGGTCTTGCGGGTCGTCGGTCCAGGCCAGCAGCACTTCACCTGGGCGCACGTAGCAGCAGAAGTTATCCACATGGCCGTCGGTTTCGTCGTTGAACAGGCCATCCGGCAACCAGATGATCTTATCCACAGCCAGGTTGGCGCTGAGCACCGCTTCAATAGCTGCGCGGTCCAGATGCGGGTTGCGATTGCGGTTCAACAGGCATTCTTCGGTGGTGATCAGGGTGCCTTCGCCGTCGACGTGGATCGAACCGCCCTCCAGCACAAAACCTTCGGTGCGATAACGCGACGCGCGCTCGATCTCGAGAATCTTGCCGCCCACCTGTGCGTCACGGTTCCACGGCGCATACAGGCCACCATCGAAACCGCCCCAGGCGTTGAAATCCCAGTTCACCCCGCGTACTTCACCGCTGTCGTTGATCACGAAAGTCGGCCCCGTGTCCCGTACCCAGGCGTCGTCACTGGACATTTCCACCACGCGGATATTCGGCACGTCCAGGCGGCTACGAGCGTTTTCATACTGGCTGGCGGAAACCGCAACGGTCACCGGCTCAAACCGCGCGATGGCCTTGGCCACCGCCACATGGGCCGCTTGCGCCGGTTTGCCGCCGAGCCGCCAGTTGTCCGGGCGCTCGGGCCAGATCATCCAGGTTTGAGTCTGTGGCGCCCATTCGGCGGGCATATGGAAGCCATCGGCGCGAGGTGTGCTGTGCAGGGTGGTCATGGCGATGAGGACTCCGAATGGGGTGAAAGCCGACTTTATAACGGATAAATATCGGCTTTAATAGTGAACAGGAATAATAATTAGGCTAGATCACGCAATTTAGTCGATAACAATCGAATGACTACAGCTCATCCAGCACCTTCGACAGCATGTCGAGGAAGAAATCCACACTGCGCCGGGTCGTGACCATCGGCGGCTTGATCTTGAGGATGTTCAGGTAGTCGCCGGTCGGCTGCATGAAGATTCCCAGTTCGCGCAGACGCTCGCATAACAGCGCAGTCTCTTGCGTCGCGGGTTCCAGGGTTTGTCGGTCACGTACCAGCTCGAGGCCCAGATAGAAGCCGGAACCGTGTACCGCACCGACCAGCGGGTGATGCTCGATCAACGCTTGCAGGCATGTCTTGAAATATCCGCCCACCACCTGGGCGTTTTCCCACAGCTTTTCCTCTTCCATCACATCCAGCACCGCCATGCCGATACGGCAGCTCACCGGGCTGCCGCCCGATGACGAGAAGAAATAGCCCTCGGCCTCAAGGGCTTCGGCAATCTCTCGACGGGTGATCACCGCGCCCAGCGGCTGCCCGTTGCCCATCCCCTTGGCCATGGTAATGATGTCCGGCACGACGCCCTGCTCTTCAAAGCCCCAGAAAAAATGCCCCATGCGCCCATAACCTACCTGCACCTCATCGGCAATGCAGACACCACCCTGGGCGCGGACCAGCCCATAAACCTGCTGCAAATAGCCGGGCGGCAACGAAATGCCACCGGCGTTGCCATACACCGGTTCGCAGATGAAACCCGCCAGTTGGCGTTGGCCAGCGGCGATTTTCGCCAGGTTATGTTCCACGCTTCGTACATAGTCGGGCGCACTGTCTGGCCCGCGAAATTCACCCCGGTAGGTATTCGGCGCCGTCACCGGGTGCACCCATTCCGGGCGGCTGCTCAACGCCTGGGGATTATCGGCAATCGAGGTAGAGACCGCGTCCGCCGCCACCGACCAGCCGTGATAGGCCTCCAGCACGCTGAGCATGTCGCGCCCGCCGCTGTAGGCCCAGGCCAGGCGGATCGCCAGGTCATTGGCCTCGGTGCCGCTGTTGACCAGGAACACCCGGTCCATGCCCGCCGGCGCCAGCGCCAGCAGACGCTCGGAAAATTCGGCAATCGCCGCGTAATGAAAACGTGAATTAGTGTTGAGCAGTGACCATTGCCGCGCTGCCACCGCCGCCATGCGCGGGTGGCCGTGGCCCAGCACCGCCACGTTGTTGAGCATGTCCAGGTAGGAGCGGCCCTGCATGTCGATCAAGTGATTGCGCCAGCCCCGCTCGATACGGGGCGGGTCGACGTAATAGTGCTTCTGCGAACGGGCAAAGCTGGCGTCGCGCCGGGCCAGCAGGGCTTCGGGGTCCAGCTCCGGTTCAGCATCACAGGCCAGCCCGAGCAGCGCCGCCGGTGACGGGCACAGCGCCTGCCACGCCGACGCCCGGGAAGGGCTACAGAACAGCGGGGGCGCAAGATCGGCACGACACAGCTGCACGATCAACGGCCCGTGGACTTCACCGAGTATTTGCCCCTTCACCACCTGCGCACCGGCTTTGAGCCGCGTTGTCACGCCCCATACGCGCAGATTCAGGCGCTCTTCGTACACACACAGCAAGCCGTCGGCGCCCTCGCGCAGTGTGCCGGCGAAAGGTGCCTCAAGCACTGTGCCATGGGGTAGGCTCAATTCGACATGAAGAGCGAAGGTGTCCGGCTCCCCAGCACTGTCCGGGCGGGTGCGCGACAAGCGATATTGCCCATAACGGCTGGCTGCCAGCCCATGCACCGCAGCGGCTTCGTTCAGCAGCCGCCGATCCATGCCCGGCGTCTCCCAATTGCCCGCCTCGAAATGCGGGCTGAGCACGCCCAGGTCGATCAGCGCGAACTCCCGTCCGACCAGCCCCGGCAGCAAGGGGGCAAAGTCCTGGCTGGCCAAGGCAGGCAACGCCTCGCCGACGCTACTCAGGATCGCCGCTTCCATCAGTTCGAACGGCACCGACGTGGCGACATGGAAAATTTCCCACTCGTGCTCGGCGTTCTTCAACAGGTAGGCGTTATCAGGGTCCAGACGTCGCTGCTGCTCACTGCTCAGCACCAACACCGCCGCGCGGGCGACGATCAACGGCCACAGCGCGCGCAACTCTTCATGCTGCAACGGCGTGATCGCATGACAGGCCTGGATCGCCGGCAGGATGGCAAACGGGTCGCCCTCAGCGTGATGCAGCAGCGCAGCGCACGTCACCGACAGGTCAGCGATGCGCCAGGTGTGTACCAGGTCGCCGAAATCGATCACCCCCTGGACCTGCCAGTGCCGCTGCGCATCACGCCGCCAGACCACGTTGTCATCGGTGATGTCCATGTGCACGGCCTGCCAGGGCAGGTGTGCAGCCAGAGGGCGGATATGCGCTTCGATCCGCCCGGCGACCTGCTCCAGTGCCGTGCGATGGGGAAGCTCGGGCAAGGTCGCCAGCAGATGGGTAATCAGCTCCTGCGCGTGGCGTGGGTCCCATTGCAGGGTGCGGTCCAGGCCGAGATGGGTGAACGTTGACAGTGCCAGGCTCATTCGCCCGCACAGGTCGCCGAACCCTGCGATTACATCGCGGCCCAGGTGAGGCAAATCGGTCAGCGGCTGGCCGTCGATGTAGTCCAGTAGCCGCAGGTGCAGGGTTTGCCCGTCGACGGTGACGCTCAGCAGTTCGTCGCCATTGAGGGCCTTGATGACCCTGGGCACGCGCACCTGTACGTGGGCCTGCAGCTCGTTGAGGGCTGCATGCTGGGCCAGTAGCTCGATTGCGGCGTAGTCACCCCGGCAGATTTTCAGAACGAAGCGGCCCAAGGCGCTGTCGATCCTGTAGTTAAGGTCTTGTTGGCTGCCCAATGACTGCAATGTGCCCCTGAGGCCGTAATGCTGCTCAAGCAACTGGGCCGCCTGCTGGAAGCTCAATTGGGGGCAAGGCAAACTGGCACGATGGATCAATGTGGCAAGCAACATTGTGACGACCTCGGTTTTATCAGGCGTCTATATCGCCATTGTTCCGGGGCGTTAATCAACCCCTCTTGCTCGCCGCGCTTGCGCCCGCCCGATTCACAACTCAAGCTATGCTTCTTTCGCTTAATGTCCGTCTAAGGAAAAGGCCCTCGACATGCGTATTCTCATCACCGGCGGTGCCGGATTTATTGGCTCGGCCCTGATCCGGCATCTGATCCAGCACACAGAGCACGAAGTGCTCAACCTGGACAAACTCACTTACGCCGGCAACCTTGAGTCGCTGTCCAGCATTGCGTCCAACAGCCGCTATGAGTTCGTCCAGGCCGATATCATCGACCAGGCCACCGTCAGCGCTGTGCTGGCGCGCTTCAAGCCCGAAGCGATCATGCATTTGGCGGCCGAGTCCCATGTGGACCGGTCCATCGACGGCCCGTCGGATTTCATCCAGACCAACATTGTCGGTACCTACAGCCTGCTGGAAGCCACCCGGGCGTACTGGCAGACGCTGGCAGAACCGGCTAAAAGCGCATTCCGCTTCCACCACATCTCCACTGACGAGGTGTATGGCGACCTGCACGGCGTGGACGATCTCTTCACCGAAACCACGCCCTACGCCCCCAGCTCGCCGTACTCTGCGAGCAAGGCAGCCTCCGACCATCTGGTCCGCGCCTGGCAGCGTACCTACGGCTTGCCGGTGCTGTTGACCAACTGCTCGAACAACTATGGGCCGTTCCACTTCCCCGAGAAGTTGATCCCACTGGTTATCCTCAACGCTCTCGCAGGCAAGCCGCTGCCGGTCTATGGCGATGGCTTGCAAGTGCGCGACTGGCTGTTCGTCGAAGACCACGCCCGTGCGCTGCTCAAGGTGGTGACTACTGGGGTGGTAGGCGAGACCTACAACATCGGTGGCCACAACGAACAGAAGAACATCGACGTAGTTCGCGGCATCTGCGCCTTGTTGGGAGAGCTGGCGCCACAGCGCCCAGCCGGGGTGGAAAAATTCACCGACCTGATCACTTTCGTCAAGGATCGTCCGGGTCACGACCAGCGGTACGCGATCGACGCCAGCAAGATCGAGCGCGAACTGGGCTGGGTCCCGGAAGAAACCTTTGAAACCGGCCTGCGCAAGACCGTGCAGTGGTACCTCGATAACCTGGAATGGTGCCGTAGGGTCCAGGATGGCAGTTATCAAGGTGAACGACTTGGCAATACTGACGTAAAGGATCTGATCGCATGATGAAGGGAATTGTATTGGCCGGCGGTTCCGGCACCCGTTTGCACCCCATCACCCTGGGCGTGTCCAAGCAACTGTTGCCGGTGTATGACAAGCCGATGATCTATTACCCGATCTCGGTGCTGATGCTGGCGGGGATCAAGGACATCCTGGTGATCTCAACGCCCGTGGACCTGCCGCAATACCGCAACCTGCTGGGTGATGGCAGCCAGTTCGGCGTGCGTTTCAGCTATGCGGAGCAGCCTTCGCCGGACGGCCTGGCACAAGCGTTCATCATTGGCGAGGAATTCATCGGGGATGACCCGGTGTGCCTGATCCTGGGCGACAACATTTTCCACGGCCAGCATTTCGGTGATCAATTGCGTAACGCCGCCCAACGCCCATCGGGCGCCACGGTGTTCGGCTACTGGGTGAAAGACCCGGAGCGTTTTGGCGTGATCGATTTCGACAAAGAAGGCCGTGCCCTGTCGATCGAAGAAAAACCGGCGAAGCCTAAATCCAGCTATGCCGTGACCGGCCTGTATTTCTATGACAATGACGTGATCAAGATCGCCAAGGCCGTCCAGCCTTCGCCACGCGGCGAGCTGGAGATCACCGACGTCAACAACGCCTACCTCAAGCGCGGCGACCTGCACGTTGAGCGTTTCGGTCGTGGTTTCGCCTGGCTCGACACCGGCACTCACGACAGCCTGCTGGAAGCGTCGACCTACGTGCAGACCATCGAGCACCGCCAGGGCCTGAAAGTAGCCTGCCTGGAAGAGATCGCCTACGAGAACGGCTGGATTGATCGTGACTATCTGCTGGAACGTGCGAAATATTTCGGCAAAACCGGCTATGGTCAGTATCTGTACACTCTGGCCGGGAACCCTAAATGAATGTGAGCACCACTGAGCTGCCTGGTGTATTGGTCATCGAACCAAAGGTTTTTGGCGATGACCGCGGCTTTTTTTATGAGAGTTTCAACGCTCGCGAGTTTGAAAACGCCAGCGGATTGAAACTTCAATTCGTGCAGGACAACCACTCACGCTCGTTGAAAGGCGTGTTGCGCGGCTTGCACTACCAGGTAGAACACGCCCAGGGGAAACTGGTGCGGGTGACAGCCGGGGAAGTATTGGACGTGGCGGTGGACATCCGCCGCAGCTCTCCTCATTTCGGTCAATGGGCCAGCGTGCGCTTGTCTGCCGAGAACAATCGTCAACTGTGGATTCCACCCGGTTTCGCCCATGGGTTCGTTGTGCTGAGCGATTACGCCGAATTCCTCTACAAGACGACGGATTACTACACGCCGTCTGCAGAGCGGTGCATTCGCTGGGACGACCCGGACCTCAATATCGATTGGCAGCTCAATGGCCCACCGACTCTGTCCGCCAAGGATCAAACCGGTAAAAGCCTGAAAGATGCGGACCTGTTCCCGTGACAGTGCCCATGAAGATATTGATCACCGGCCAACACGGCCAAGTCTCCCAGGAGCTGCAACAGCGGCTCCAAGGCCTGGGCGAACTCATCGTCCTGGGCCGCGACCAGCTTGACCTGGCCAACGCCGAGCAGATTCGCCAACAAGTGCGCGCTTACCGCCCAAGCCTGATCATCAACGCCGCCGCCCACACGGCGGTCGATCAGGCCGAAAGCGAACCGGACGCTGCGTTCGCCATCAACGCCATCGCCCCCGGCATCCTCGCCGAAGAAGCCAGGGCCCTTGGCATCCCGCTGATTCACTACTCGACCGACTACGTGTTCGACGGCAGCAAATCGGCCCCGTACACCGAAAGCGATTCGCCCAACCCACTGGGCGTCTACGGCCAGAGCAAGCTGGCGGGCGAGCAGGCGATTGCGGCCGTGGGCGGGAAGTACCTGATTCTGCGCACCAGTTGGGTGTATTCGAGCCACGGCAAGAATTTCCTGCTGACCATGCAGCGTCTGCTGCAGGAGAAGCCGCAGATGCGGATCGTCGCCGACCAGATCGGCGCGCCAACCTGGGCCGGGACCATCGCCAACAGTACGCGTGCGTTGATTGAGCGCTGGCAAGCCGGTAACGCCGGGGATTGGGGGGTTTACCACCTCACGGCCCAAGGCGAAACGTCGTGGTTCGGCTTTGCCGAGGCCATTGGTCATGCCCTTCGCGCTGCGGGCAAAGCCTGCGCCGAGCTGGAAGCGATCCCGTCCAGCGCCTATCCGACACCCGCCCAGCGCCCGCTGAACTCGCGCCTGGATTGCAGCCGCCTGCAACAGCAATGGCAAGTCAGCCAGCCGCAGTGGCAAGACGCATTGCACGAGTGTCTTGCCGAGCAGCACTAGGCATAATGCGCCTGTACCCACAGGCGCACGATTCCCATGACCCCACCCCTTCCGCGAAGACCCCGCTGGCGCAGCCTCGCCCTGTTGGCGTTGTGCCTGGCGCCGCTGCTCTGGCCGCTGGAGCACTTGGCCGAGCGCTACTACCGCAGCGAGCTGGCCGGGCAGAACCGTCAGACCCTCGACCTGTACGTCGCCAACCTGTTGGGCACCCTGCATCGCTATGAAGTGCTGCCGCAGATCCTCGGTGACCTGCCGGCCCTGCGCACCGCGCTGGATGCGCCTCACGTCAGCACCAACCTGGTCAACGCCAACTCGCTGCTCAAGGACGTCGCCGCCCAGGCCGGGGTGGAGGTGATGTATCTGATGGACACCACCGGCAAGACTCTCGCCGCGTCCAACTGGGACAAACAAGACAGCTTCGTCGGGCGCAACTTTTCCTTTCGCCCCTATTTCAGCGAAGCCATGGCCGGGCGCCTGGGGCGCTTTTTCGGGCTAGGCACCACCTCGGCCAAGCGCGGCTACTTCTTCGCCGCCGCCGTGCGCGATGGTGAGAAAATCATCGGCGTGCTGGTGGTCAAGGTAGACCTGGACCACACCGAAAGCCTGTGGGGCAACACCCCGGAACAACTCCTGGTGACCGACCACAACGGCGTGGTAATCCTCACCTCGCGCCCGCAATGGCGGTTCCGCGCCACCCGGCCGCTGACCGCCGCAGAGCGCCAGGCCATTATTGCCATTCAGCCTTATCCCACCCGTGATCCTCAGCCGCTGAACCTCAGCAGCAGCGCCTGGCTGCGCCAATCCACCGCCATCGCCGAGACCGGCTGGAACGTGGAAATCCTCGCCCCCCAATCCTTGATCAACCGCCCGGTGCGTACCGTGGTGGCCGTAGGCGGCGCGACGTTGCTGGTGCTGATGCTGCTGCTCGGCTTGATGATGCAGCGCCGCCGGCATTACCTGGAGCGCATCGCCTTCGAAGCCAAGGCGCGCCGCGAGCTGGAAATGCGCGTGGCCGAGCGCACCAGCGACCTGGAAGGCCTGAACCGGCGCCTGAAACAGGAAGTGCTGGAGCGCGAACACGCCCAGCAGGAACTGGTACGTGCTCAGGATGACCTGGTGCAGGCCGGTAAACTCTCGGCGCTGGGCACCATGTCGGCCAGTATCAGCCATGAACTGAACCAACCCCTGGCAGCGATTCGCAGCTACGCGGAAAACGCTGAAATCCTGCTCGACCATGAACGCACCGCCGATGCGCGCGGCAACCTCAAGCTGATCAGCGAACTGACCGGGCGCATGGCCTCGATCATCGCCCACTTGCGCGCGTTCGCCCGCCGTGACCGTCACGCGCCGGAAAGCGTGGCATTGCAACCCGCGCTGGACGATGCCCTGGCCTTGCTGGCCAAACGGCGGCGCTCGATGGAAGTGGAATTGATCCGCGACTTACCCGAAGCGACCTTATGGGTACAAGCCGGTGAAACCCGTCTGCGCCAGGTGCTGGGCAACCTGCTGGCCAATGCCCTGGACGCCCTTACCGAAAAAGGCCCGCCGCGCAAACTGTGGCTGAGTGCCCAAACCACTGACCAAGGCGTCAACCTGTACATTCGCGACAACGGCCCGGGTTTTTGCATGGAGGCGTTGGGCCGCGCCAGCGAGCCGTTCTACACCACCAAGACGCGCACCCAGGGCCTGGGCCTGGGCCTGGCGATCTGTGACACCCTGATGCGTGCCTTCGGCGGCGAACTGCTATTCGCCAACCACAAGGAAGGCGGCGCGCTGTTAACCTTGAAATTGCGTGCCGGCTCGCCGGGCGTCAGTCTGCAACCGTCCGAGGACCGCAGTGTATGAGTATCGATAACCAGATTCAGGTGGTGCTGATCGATGACGATCCCCATTTGCGTCAGGCGCTGTGCCAGACCCTGGACCTGGCCGGGTTGAAAGTGCTGCCCCTGGGCGAAGCCAGCGGCCTCACCGCGCGCTTGTCGCGGGACTGGTCGGGCGTGGTGGTCAGCGATATCCGCATGCCCGGCATGGACGGCCTGGAATTGCTCGCCGAACTGCACGGCCAGGACCCGGACCTGCCCGTGCTGCTGATCACTGGTCACGGTGACGTGCCGCTGGCGGTGCAGGCCATGCGTGCCGGCGCCTATGACTTTCTCGAAAAGCCCTTCGCCAGCGATGCCTTGCTCGACAGCGTGCGCCGCGCCCTGGCCCTGCGCCGACTGGTGCTGGACAACCGCAGCCTGCGCCTGGCCCTCAGCGACCGGCAGCAACTGAGCACGCGGCTGGTGGGGCATTCGCCGCAGATGCTGCGCCTGCGCGAGCAAATCGGCGCACTGGCAGCGACCAAGGCCGATGTGCTGATCCTTGGCGAAACCGGTGCCGGCAAAGAAGTAGTCGCCCGCGCCTTGCACGATCTGTCGAGCCGCCGCAGCGGTCCGTTCGTGGCGATCAACGCCGGGGCCCTGGCCGAATCGGTGGTGGAAAGCGAGCTGTTCGGCCATGAACCGGGCGCGTTTACCGGCGCGCAGAAGCGCCGTATCGGCAAGTTCGAATTCGCCAATGGCGGCACGCTGTTCCTCGATGAAATCGAAAGCATGAGCCTGGATGTACAGGTCAAACTGTTGCGCCTGCTGCAGGAGCGCGTCGTGGAGCGCCTGGGCGGCAACCAGTTGATTGCACTGGATATCCGCATCATCGCCGCCACCAAGGAAGACCTGCGCCAGGCGGCCGACCAGGGCCGCTTCCGGGCCGACTTGTATTACCGCCTGAATGTCGCGCCGCTGCGCATTCCGCCACTGCGCGAGCGTGGTGAAGATGCGCTGATGCTGTTCCAGCACTTCGCCGACGAAGCCAGCAGCCGCCACGGCCTGCCCTTGCATGAGCTGCAACCGGGCCAGCGCGCGCTGCTGTTGCGCCACAGTTGGCCGGGTAATGTGCGCGAGCTGCAAAACGCCGCCGAACGCTTTGCCCTGGGCCTGGAACTGGCCTTGGACAGTACGCTGGACAATCCATCGGCCAGCACACTGACCTCCACGCCCGGCGGCTTGAGCGAGCAAGTCGAACAATTCGAAAAAAGCCTGATCGCCGCCGAACTGACGCGCCCCCACAGCTCCATGCGCAGCCTCGCCGAAGCCCTCGGCGTGCCCCGCAAAACCCTGCACGACAAACTGCGCAAGCATGGCCTGAACTTCGCCGACAGCGCCAGCCACAGCGCAGACGACGAATGACCCTGCCCATCCGCCAAGAGACCGCCATGAGCCGCGACAGCCGTTACCTGGAATCCATCCTCCACCACGACATCCCCCTCACCCGGGAAATGGGCCTCAAGGTGCTCGACTGGCAACACGGCCAACTGCAACTGCATTTACCCTTGCAGGCCAATATCAACCACAAGAGCACCATGTTTGGCGGCAGCCTCTACTGCGGCGCCGTGCTGGCGGGTTGGGGTTGGTTGCACCTGAGACTGCGCGAAGAGGGCATCGAAGACGGGCACATCGTGATTCAGGAAGGGCAGATCAGCTATCCGTTGCCGGTGACGCAGGATGCGACGGTGATTTGCGCGGCGCCGGAGGAGAAAGTGTGGAAGCGCTTTGTCGCAACGTACAAGCGTTATGGGCGAGCGCGGTTGACGTTGGAGACGTGGATTGTGAATGAGGGCAGCGCAGAGCAGGCCGTGTCGTTTACTGGCCAGTACGTCCTGCACCGCTAAAAATGTGGGAGGGGGCTTGCTCCCGATAGCGGTGTATCAGCAGCACATTCAGTGACTGACACTCCATTATCGGGAGCAAGCCCTAATGCCAGTCAGTTAAGGCTTTTTGTAGGAGCGAGCTTGCTCGCGAAGAACTCAGGGCCTCCGCGTTTATTCAGAATGAACGCGTTGCCTGGGCGTTTTTCGCGAGCAAGCTCGCTCCTACAGTGGACCACTTTCGCTTAACTGACTGGCATTAGGGCAAGCCCCCTCCCACATTTAGATCGGCTCAGACTTCAAGAACGGGCCAGGGTCAACAGGCGCTCACGCCACGCCGCCTTGGCCGGCAACGCCAGGAAGAACGGGTTCAACAACGATTCCCGCGCCGGGTAGCTGAACGACTTGCCATTCAACTCCAGCACTTCGCCCCCCGCCCCTTCCAGTACGCCTTGCGCCGCCGCAGTGTCCCACTGCGAGGTCGGCGCCAGGCGCGGATAGCAGTCGGCACTGCCCTCGGCCAACAGACAGAACTTCAACGAGCTGCCGATATTCGCCAGTTTCAGTTCCCCCAAGCCTTGGCTCAGCCCCTCCAGCAAACGCTCCTGCTCCGGGCTGGTATGACGGCGGCTGGCAACCACGGTAAAGGCTTCACCCGCGGCCGGCGTCTGGCGCACCTGAATCTGCCTGGGCGCGGCATTCACATCCGAACGCCAAGCCCCCAGGCCCGCGCCGCCGAAGTAGCAACGACCACTGGTGGGCATCGACACCACGCCGAACACCACGCGGCCTTGTTCGATCAAGGCGATATTGACGGTGAATTCTTCACTGCCACCAATGAATTCCTTGGTGCCATCCAACGGGTCCACCAGCCACCAACGCTGCCAACCGGCGCGCACGCTCTGGTCGATATCGGCGTCTTCTTCGGACAGCACCGGAATGCTTGGGTCCAGCGCAGTCAGGCCAGCGAGAATCAGATGGTGCGCAGCCAGGTCGGCGGCCGTCACCGGCGAATCATCCGCTTTGGAGGTAACCGCGACGTCGGCACGCCAGTACGGCAGGATGGCTTCACCTGCCTGGCGAGCCAATTCAATGACGGGCGCGATAAAGGGGTGGCCCAGAAACAGTTCGCTCATAAGGTAAACACTCCACGCTGGGTCAGCAGGTCTCGCACCAGGTACAGCGCGGCAAGCGCCCGGCCCTCACTGAACTGCTCGTTTTGCGCCAGTGCCGACAGCTCACGCAGGTTGACCCGCTCCACGCGCATGGGCTCGGGCTCATCGCCTTCCAAGCGCTCTTCATAAAGCTCGGTGGCCAGCACCACCTGGATTTTCTGGCTCATATAGCCGGGTGACAGTGAAAGCTCAGTGATGTGTTCCAACTGGCGTGCGCCATAGCCGGCTTCTTCCTTGAGTTCGCGGTCGGCCGCCGCCAGCACATCCTCGCCGGGCTCGATCAAGCCTTTAGGCAAGGACAGCTCATACTCGTCGGTGCCACCGCAGTACTCTTCCACCAGCAAGGCATGGTCTTCGTCGATCATCGCGACGATCATCACTGCGCCGTAACCGGCACCACGGCCCACCAGGCGCTCGTAGGTCCGTTCAACGCCATTGGAAAAGCGCAATTGCACTTCCTCCACGCGGAACAAACGGCTACTGGCGACTATTTCGCGGGCGAGGACGGTGGGTTTCTGGCGCATGAACGGCTCCTTGGCGTGATCGGGTTACTATACCGTGGCTTTTCCGATTGTCTGTGTCGGATATCTTTACTTACATGAGAACGCCCCATGCCCTCTTTGCCCTGGCACGCCATCGACACCGTCCTGCTGGACATGGACGGCACATTGCTCGACCTGCACTACGACAACCATTTCTGGATGGAGCACCTGCCCCAGCGCTATGCCGAACTGCACGGTGTAAGCCGGGCCATGGCCGAAATGGAATTGCAGCCCCTGTTCGAGCGTAACGCCGGACAGTTGCAATGGTATTGCCTGGATTTCTGGAGCGCCGAACTGAAGATCCCAGTGCGCGAACTCAAGCTTGAAACCGCCCACCTGATCGCCCTGCGCCCGGACGCCGATACATTTCTGGCGGCGATCAAACAGGCCGGCAAACGCGTGATCCTGATCACCAATGCTCACCGCGACTCGCTGTCATTGAAGTTGGAGCGCATTGAGCTGGCGCCGTACTTCGAGCAACTGATCAGCTCCCACGATTACGGTTTTCCCAAGGAAAACCAGCAGTTCTGGGAAGCGCTGCACGCTGATATCCAGTTCGACCCGGCCCGCAGCCTGTTTATCGACGACACCCTGCCGATCCTGCGCAGCGCCAGGGAGTTCGGTGTGGGGCATTTGCTGGCAGTCAAAGAGCCCGACAGCACGAAGGGCCCGAAGGACACCGCAGAGTTTGCGGCTGTCGAGGACTACCGCGATCTAATAGCCGGACTCTGAACCCATGTGGGAGGGGGCTTGCTCCCGATGGCGGTGTATCAGAAACACATCCAGTGACTGACACACTGCCATCGGGGCAAGCCCCCTCCCACAAGGTTGTTGTGCGTATTACTCAGGAATACGCAGGGTCTGGCCTGGGTAGATTTTGTCCGGGTGCGACAACAGCGGCTTGTTGGCCTCGAAAATCTTGTTGTACTGGTTGGCATTACCGTACACAGCCAGGGAAATCGCGCTGAGGGTATCGCCCTTTTTCACCACGACGAAACGCGCAGCGGTAACCGCAGGACCCGTGACGGTGATCTGATCATCCACGCTCGCCACGCCGGCGATGTTGCCCAGTGCCAGCAGGATCTTCTCTTTCTCTTCCTGGGTGGCCACTTCACCGGTCACGGTGACCTTGTCGCCATCCACCGTGGTTTGCACGTTTGGATTACCCAGGCCCACCTTGCTCACATGCTCCTTCAACTGTTCACTCGCGTTAGCATTACCCGGCGTCAACAGGTCGACGATCTTTTCGCCGGCTTCTTTGATAAAGCTGAAAATACTCATAGTGCGCTCTCCTTGGGTTTAAGTTCCTGATGCCCAAGACTAGACCAGTCCCAAGGTTTTGGGTTCCAGCGCTCCCGAAGACGAGCAGACGACCGCGCAAAACCGAGCCTTGATCGACGCCGTCTATCACTACATCAATACTGGCAATTAGACGCGACCCTTTGTCGCGCCTAGTCTGAACACTGATCAATCCGTCGGTGGTAATTGCCTCATGAACGCCAAGCGCCCAACCTGCGCGGCGCCCGCCCTTGAAATGCCCGCGCCCGCCGCCAGCCAGAGCTATGAGTACAGCAATCTCGAACACACAGACGTCGGCAGTACTGCGCTGGCCGAAGAGGTGGCGTTGGCGATTGCCTATAACGACATCAGCCAGGCCGTCATGCTGGTGACGCCGACCGACCTGGAAGACTTCATTGTCGGCTTCAGCCTTGGCAGCGGCATTATCACCGACGTCAGCGACATCTATGACCTGAAGCTCAGCGGCTCGGGCTCTGCACAGTATGCCCAGGTACAGATTTCCAGCCGGGCGTTCTGGAACCTCAAGCAGCAGCGCCGCCAATTAGCGGGCACCAGCGGCTGCGGGCTGTGCGGCGTCGAAGCCGTGGAGCAGGCTTTGCCCGACCTGCAGGTGCTGCCCGGCGCACCCTTGCCACCCGCCGCATGGCTTGATGGCCTGCGCCAGCGCATCAGCGCCTTCCAGCCCCTGGGCCAACACAGCGGCGCGGTGCACGCGGCCATATTTATGAACAACCAGGGCGAATTGCTGATGGGCCGCGAAGACATCGGCCGGCATAACGCCCTGGATAAATTGATTGGCGCACTGATCCGCCAACAGATTCCGACCGACGGCGGCCTGGCAATTGTCACCAGCCGCTGCAGCCTCGAATTGATTCAGAAAGTCCTGCGCGCGGGCATCCAGACCCTGGTCAGCCTGTCGTCGCCCACCGGCCTTGCCCTGCAATGGGCGCGCCGGCATAACCTCAATCTCATCCACCTGCCGCAGAAAAGCGCGCCGCGGGTTTACAGCCCAGCGATGGAGTACCAGCCATGAGCCTTCACCACCAAGCCGACCAAACCCCAACCCCACGCTACAAGCCCTACAAAGGCCCGGCAGGCGGCTGGGGTGCACTGATCAGCGTGGCGCACGCCTGGCTGACCAGCGACAACGCGCTGAAAAACCTGCGCATGATGCTCAAGACCAACCAGAACGGCGGTTTCGACTGCCCGGGCTGTGCCTGGGGCGACTCCCCGGAAAGTGGCATGGTCAAGTTCTGCGAAAACGGCGCCAAGGCGGTCAATTGGGAAGCCACCAAGCGCCGCGTGGACGCCGCGTTCTTCGCCAAACACAGCGTGACCGCGCTGCTGGAACAAAGCGATTACTGGCTGGAGTACCAAGGGCGTCTCACCGAGCCTATGCGCTACGACGCCGCGACCGACCGCTACCAGCCCATCAGTTGGGACGCCGCATTCGACCTGGTCGGCAAGCACCTCAATGCCCTGCCCAGCCCGGACATGGCCGAGTTCTACACCTCGGGCCGCGCCAGCAACGAAGCCGCCTACCTGTACCAGCTGTTTGTGCGCGCCTACGGCACCAACAATTTCCCCGACTGCTCGAACATGTGCCACGAGGCCAGCGGCGTGGCCCTGGCCCAGAGTGTGGGCGTGGGCAAAGGCACTGTGACCTTTGATGACTTCGAACATGCCGACGCGATTTTCGTCTGGGGCCAGAACCCCGGCACCAACCACCCACGCATGCTCGAGCCGCTGCGCGAAGCGGTGAAGCGCGGCGCTCAGGTGGTGTGTATCAACCCCCTGAAAGAACGTGGCCTGGAACGCTTCCAGCACCCGCAACATCCGCTGGAAATGCTCACCAACGGCGACAAGCCAACCAACACCGCCTACTTCCGCCCTGCGCTGGGCGGCGACATGGCCATCCTGCGCGGCATGGCCAAGTTCCTGCTGCTGTGGGAGCGTCAAGCCTTGGCCGAAGGCAAGGAAGCGGTGTTCGATCACGACTTCCTCAACGAACACACCATCAACGTGCTGGACTATCTGGGCCAGATCGACGACACCTCGTGGGAGGAAATCGTCGAGCAGTCCGGCCTGACGCTGGTGGAGATCGAGCAAGCCGCGCGCATGTATGCCAAAGGCAAGAACGTGATCATGTGCTGGGCGATGGGCATCACCCAACACCGTCACTCGGTGCCGACCATCCAGGAAATCGCCAACCTGATGTTGCTACGCGGCAATATCGGCCGCCCAGGCGCCGGCCTGTGCCCGGTGCGCGGTCACAGCAACGTGCAGGGCGACCGCACCATGGGCATCAACGAACGCCCACCGGTGGCATTCCTCGACTCACTGGAGCGCCGCTTCCAGTTCCAGGTGCCGCGCACCAATGGCCACAACGTGGTCGAAGCCATCCACGCGATGCTTGAAGGCCGCGCCAAGGTGTTTATCGGCCTTGGCGGCAACTTCGCCCAGGCCACGCCGGACAGCACCCGCACGTTCGAAGCATTGCGTAACTGCGACCTGACTGTACAGATCAGCACCAAGCTCAACCGCAGCCATCTGATGCACGGCAAAGACGCGCTGATCCTGCCATGCCTGGGCCGTACCGACATCGATATCCAGGCCGAGGGCCCGCAAGCCGTGACTGTGGAAGACTCGTTCAGCATGGTCCACGACTCCAACGGCCAGTTGCAGCCGCTGTCGAAGCTGATGAAATCGGAGCCCGCGATTGTGGCGGGCATTGCCGCCGCGACCCTGGGCAGCAAACCGGTGGATTGGAATTGGCTGGTGGCTGACTACGGACGCATTCGCGACCTGATCGCCGACACCATCCCAGGCTTCAAGGACTTCAACGAGAAGCTCAAAAACCCGGGCGGTTTCTACTTGGGCAACTCCGCCGGCGCACGCCGCTGGAACACCCCATCGGGCCGCGCCAACTTCCGACCGAACGTCCTGCCCAAAGACCTGATTCACGAACGCACCCACGCCACAGGGCGTGTGCCGGACCTGATCATGCAGTCGATGCGCTCCCACGATCAGTACAACACCACTATCTATGGGCTAGACGACCGTTATCGCGGCGTCAAAGGCCAACGGGATGTGCTGTTCGTCAACGAAGCCGACATCATCCGCCTGGGCTTCAAGCCGGGGCAGAAGGCGGACATCATTTCGCTGTGGGAAGACGGCCGAGAGCGGCGCGTCAAGGGCTTCACCCTGCTGGCGTTCGATATTCCGGCCGGGCAGGCCGCTGCTTACTATCCGGAAGTGAACCCTCTGGTGCCGTTGGAAAGCACGGGCGACGGTAGCCATACGCCAACGTCGAAGTTTGTGGCGATTCGTTTGGAAGCGGCGAGCGATAATGGGTTGATCATGGCGCGCTCGGCCTGACGTGTGCTACACATTTTGCAGGCACAAAAAAGGCCGCTTTTTATATAAAAGCGGCCTTTCCCAAGTAGCTAAAGACTCGTAAAAACAACTTAAGTTCCCTATACAAAACAGCAACTTAGCAAATTGTATACAACTGCTGCCGCCGGTCGGATTTCGATTGTCAGCGGCTCGATACAACCTCAGGATCGCGCCGTCATCCCCTTGAGGTTTCCCTGAATGAAGTTCTCCTCGATTCTCTTGTTGTCCCTTGGCCTGGTCAGTGGCGCAGCCATGGCCGGTGGCACCACCGAAGCCGGTGTGGGCGGCGCATTGGGCGGGGTTCTAGGTTCGGTTGTCGGCCAGCAGTTGGGCGGCAACACTGGTTCGACCATTGGCGCAGCGCTGGGTGGCGCGGGCGGTAGTGCAGTCGGCGCCGACAAGCGCAGCCGTGGCGAAGCCGCCATTGGCGGCGCACTGGGCGCCGCCGGTGGCAACGTGGTAGGCCGCAGTGTCGGCGGCAGCACCGGCGCACTGATCGGCTCAGCCGCCGGCGGTGGCGCAGGTGGCGCGCTGGGCAACTACATGGGCAACAAGAGCGATGACGATGACCGTCGTTACCGTGGCCGCGACGACCGTCGCTACTACCGTGATGACCACCCTGGCCGCGGTCATGCCTATGGGCATCGCAAGAACAAACATCACTACCGTCACCGCTAAGCTTTAAAGAACACTGCGAATCAATGTGGGAGGGGCAAGCCTTAATGCCGTCAGTTAAGGCTTTTGTAGGAGCGAGCTTGCTCGCAAAGAACTCTGGGCCTCCGCGTTTATTCAGAATGAACGCGTTGCCTAGACGTTTTTCGCGAGCAAGCTCGCTCCTACAGTGGACCACTTTCGCTTAACTGAATGGCGTTAGGGCGAGCCCTCACCCACATTTGGTTTTGGGTGTTTGAACGAGTCAGACCACCAATCTCTGCAACGCCTCGCGCAACCTCCCCGGAATCGTCACCGGCTGGTTCGTGCCCCGGTCGACAAACACATGCACAAAACGCCCCGCCGCACAGGCTTCCTGCTCGCCTGCCTTGAATACCGCCAACTCGTATTGCACTGAGCTATTGCCCAACTTGCCCACCCGCAGGCCGATATCAATGCGCTCAGGGAAAGCGATCGACGCAAAGTAATCGCACGCCGAACTGACTACAAACCCGACCACTTCCCCGTCATGAATATTCAACTCGCCCTGTTCGATCAGGTAGGTATTCACCGCCGTGTCGAAAAAGCTGTAGTAGGTGACGTTATTCACATGGCCGTACACATCATTGTCGTGCCAGCGCGTAATAATCGGCTGGAAGTGTGCGTAATCGGCACGTTGTGGCACTGAGTCAGGCATGGGCACCTCTCGTTAGAAGGAGTTTACAGGTCATTCAAATGAGCTTCGGCCCACTCACGAACCTCGGCGTAGGGGTAGTCCTCCAGCGCAGCGAACCCGGGAATACCCCGCGCCTTCAACTTGGTGAACAACGGCACGCTGATCCCACCCAGAAAGCGCGTCAACCGTTCCGCACCCGGCAATTGGCCGGTGTGCTCATGATGCCTGTGGATAAAATCACCGCACAGCCCCATAAAGTTTTTATCCACAAGCGGCGGCAGGCGCGGCGGCGGCGGTAGATGGGCGACGTGCCCATGGCACACCGAGCAATGCCCGCAACGCTCAGGTACATTTTCGTCGCCAAAATAGCGCGCCAGGCGTTGCCCAAGGCACTGCTCGGTGGCGAACAGATCAAGCATGGCGTGAATCCGCGCCACTTCTGTCACCTCGTGCTGCTTGAAGCCTGTGTATAACTCGGCGCTTAGTACCTGTGGGTCGAAATCGGTGTTCAGCAAGCTGTAGACCTCGGTCATCTGCTTGCTCTCCAATTCGATCAGGCCCTGTTCCTGGAAGTAATCCAACGCTTTCACCACACGACTGCGCTCGGCGTTGTGCTGCTGGTAGAGCGCCTCGAAATCCACGGTCGCCCAGGTTTTCGCGCGCTTGCACACCTGGATGATCGCCGCGACAAACTGTTGTCGCTCCCCGGAAAATCGGGCCA
The DNA here is from genome assembly GCF_003852275.1 of Pseudomonas sp. R4-39-08. NCBI lineage: Bacteria > Pseudomonadati > Pseudomonadota > Gammaproteobacteria > Pseudomonadales > Pseudomonadaceae > Pseudomonas > Pseudomonas sp. R4-39-08. The sequence goes on along the minus strand of NZ_CP027733.1, from coordinate 348,955 downwards.
GCAAGGCCTCGGGTTCGATCAGGTACTTGAAACGGTACTCGGCATAAAACGCGTAGCGCGGTGCGATCACGCCCTTGAGCTCCAACTGCACCAGCAGCGTCTTCAACGGCAGCTCGCGAATGTTACTGTGGTCCGATAAAGACCTGAGTAAAAACTCCCATTGACCCTCGTCTCGCGCGGCCTGCACCTCTTCCAGCACTCGACGGATACCTTCCTGCTCCGGCGTATCGCCGTATACGAAGTTTTCCAGCACATTGAGGCTGTCGCGATTGGCCAGCACCAGGCAGTCCGAAGGCTGACCATCGCGCCCGGCGCGGCCGATTTCCTGGCTGTAATTTTCGATGGATTTGGGCAGGTCGAAGTGCACTACATTGCGGATATCACTCTTGTCGATGCCCATGCCAAACGCGATGGTGGCGACGATGCAATTGGAGCGCCCGCCCATGAAACGCTGCTGGATGCCCTCGCGTTTGTCGTGGGGCAAACCGGCGTGATACGCCTCGGCCTGGATGCCGTTACGGTTCAGGTGCTCGGCGATCTGCTCGGCGGTTTTTTGCAGGGTGACGTAGACGATGCTCGGCTGATTGGCCCGCTCGCTCATCCATTGCACGAGACGGCGGCGTTTGTCCGCGCCGCTCACCGGCTCTACCAACAAGTTGAGGTTGGGCCGGTAAAAGCCCGTGGTAATCACATCCTGCGGCGCAATGGCGAACTTGGCCTGCATATCGGCAATCACCTTGGGCGTGGCGGTAGCCGTCAGCAGCAGCGCTTGTGGGATCTTGAACTGGCGCTGGTAGTCGGGAAGCTTCAGATAGTCCGGACGGAAGTTGTGGCCCCATTCGGAAATGCAGTGCGCCTCATCCACCACCAGCAGCGAGAGCTGCACACTTTGCAGGAAGTTGCGGAAACGCTCGTTTTTCAAGCGCTCCACGGAAATCATCAGGATTTTCAATTCCCCTGAACGTGCGCGAGCCATCACGTCATTGGCGTCCTCGCGGCTTTGCGCCGAGTCGATACTGCCCGCTGAAATACCGTGGCGCTTCAGGAAACCCAACTGATCCTGCATCAACGCCAACAACGGCGACACCACCAGCGTCAGGTGTGGCAGCAATACGGCTGACAGTTGATAACACAGGGACTTGCCCGACCCGGTGGGGAAAATAGCGGCCGCCGAACGACCGGCCAGCACGGCGCTGACCGTCTCTTCCTGGCCCAAACGAAACTGTGGATAACCAAAGACCTGCTGGAGGGTGTCGTGCATAGGCTGTCACTCCATTGACCGTTGAACGTGGCTTAAAAACGTAGCCCATTAAGTTCAGCGGATCGAGAAAGGTCGCATGGAAAAAAGAGACAGGATGATACACAGGGTGCAGCAATGGCCTTGGGCCAAATACGACGGTAGGAACACCAAAAACAAATGTGGGAGGGGGCTTGCCCCCTCCCACATTCCAAAACCGCGCTACAACCGAATCAGCGGTTCTGCACCCGCTCAATCGCCGTGTCGTACACCGGATTGGCCTTCTGCTCCTTGGCCAACTGGTAGTGACGCAGCGCATCCGGGAACTGGCCCGCCGCTTCGTAGATTCGCGCAATATTGTAGTAGGCACCCGCGCGTACGGTTGCCGCATTGGCCCCCGCCGCCAGGGCGATAGCCTTGCGGTTGGCCCAGATCGACTCGGCGGTGTTGCCAGCCTTCTGATACGCCAGGCCGAGGTTGCCATAGGCTTTACCGAAGCCGTTATCCAGATCAATGGCCTGGCGGAACAGGTCAATCGCCTGGTCCAGATTACCCGCCTGGTAGGCCGTTTCACCCTGCACATTCAGACGCTTCGCATCAGTCTGTGCGGAAGAGCTGACGGCTACTGCGGTAACGGCAACGCTGTCGTCCAGCAATGGTTTGACTTCGTTGAGTACATTGGCGGCATTCACGGTCACGCCGCTGAAGGTGTTGATGTCCTGGAAATCGCCACTGCCGGTCATGCGGAACACGGTCCACAGGTTACCGCTGCGGTTTTTCGGCACGTAGTAGGTGCGCACCAGCGATTGGCCCATGTACACGAATACTTTGGCTTCACTGTTGGACAACTGACGCGAGCCTGGATTGCCGCCGTTGCTGTAGTCATGCACAGCGTAAACGTAGCTTTCACCGTAGTGTTTTTTCTGCAGGGTGATGGTCTCCGGGCCGTAGCTGTCGGTGTCATCCACGTCCAGCTCGGCGTCGGTGCCGGTCTTGTTCTCGAAGTAGATATTGTTGCCGGGGAAGATCATATGGGAGTCGAGATCGTCCGGCGTCTGGCCCCAGCTCAGCACCACGCGCAAGCCATCGAGGTTTTCCATCACAGGGCTGATAGCGTAGGTCATGCCCTTGCACGGGCATTTCACCACCAGGTTGGAATAGCCCGGTTTTTTGATGATCAATAGGTTGCTGGCGTCGTCAGCCGCCTCGCTGGTCAGCGTCACCTGCCCTTGAGCGTTGGTGCGGCCCACCACGTTCTGCGCACCGTTGCGTTGCAGCAGCACCTCGGCGTCGGCGATTTTCTGGTCCTTGACCACCGCACTCAGCACCTCGATCGGCAACTGCTCGGCCTGAACGGAAAAAGCCACCGCACACAATGACATCGCCGAAGCGACACGAAGCAAACCCATGCTAATTCCCTTTAAGTAGTGGGCGGAATTGCCCTACAAGATTTTGCGGTGAAACATACGCTGAATTCAGATTTTTGGCGGTTTTTTTGTATAGAGTGTGACGTGGTTTTTATCCTGCCTGCCCCCTGATGCATTGCGCTACAATCAAAGCCTTGCTAACTAGGAGTACGCTGCAATGAGCGAACTGACGTTTGAGCAAAAACAGGATCACTATCATAAGATCCGCCGTTCCAATTACCTGGCCAGCCTGCGCCTGGAAGGGTTCGACACCCAACCGACCGACGTCGACAAGCCGCTGCCGACACGCGAAGCCGTCCTTGCCAAGTACCGCAACACCCCACGCTAATGCTCGACAAGTACGGGGTGGGCCAGGACCCGTACTGCTACCCCGGTAGCAGTGTCCTGCGCAACCGACTCGACTTGCTCGACGAGCACCGCTTGCACCAAGCCGAGCGTGAACTATCCGAAATCGCCGTAGGCAACCTCCCACTCTTTCCCCCGCCCTACGACCTCGAACGCCTGCAACATATCCACCGCATCCTGTTCGGCGACATCTACGACTGGGCCGGTGAGCTACGCAGCGTCAACCTCCAGAAAGGCGACACGCTGTTCTGCACTCCGGAACGTATCCCGCCAGAAGCCGCGAAAATCATCCGGCAGATGGAGCAGGCAAACTGGTTTGTCGGCGCGAACCAACCCGAGTTGGCGAGTAAAGTCGCCGAGGCTTATGGCGATCTCAACGTTATCCACCCTTTCCGCGAAGGCAATGGCCGGGCGCAGCGAATTTTGTTTGAACAGATCATCGTGAACGCGGGATTTTCGGTGAACTGGTGGCTGGTCAAACATGCGGCGTGGATACCGGCAAATATTGACGCGGTGGCGTGTGACTATCGGGGGCTGGAGGCGATTTTTGAGCGGTGTATCAGTAAACCTGCCAGCACCTGATAAAACTACGAACGATTAAACCATCCGTTTATTGCCCAAGAACACACTCACTTCTAAGGTTCGTTCCGTCGCTGCTAAATCAGCGACCGGGTTTGGTCACCCGAAAAACAGCACACATAAGTGCCATTACTTGCTCTACAGACGTCTATCGTCTCGTAACGCGATGCTATGGCGGCTGTGTGTAGGACGCCTTCGGGTGTGCCGGATTGCTGTTTCCGGTTGACCAACCTGCGCACAGTCCGCCTCCCACCGCTTGGTCACGGTGATGTCGGTTACCTAACAGCAAACTGAGTAACTTCAAATGCAAATCCCTGAAACGATGATTCGCTATCGTCAGTTACGCACCAATTTCACTGATACCCATCCGCTTCTCATCGACACCCAAGCCAAAGCCGAAGACATCCAGTCCGCCGCCCACCAACGCATCCGCGCTGCCACCGACTTACTGGAAACCTTCTCCTGCCTGACCTTCGAACACGCCGACCTCAAAGACATCTCCCACATCACCAACGCCTTGTACCTGCTCGTCCAGGACGGATGTGATTTGCTGGAAGCGGCGCAACACGTGCAGCTACAGCCGGCGGCCGGCAGTCCAACACCAACTAGCCAGCCACACAGCTAACCCTGTGGGAGCTGGCTTGCCTGCGATAGCGGAGTATCAGGCGACATTTCCACACCTGACCCAACGTCAACGCGGGCAAGCCCGACTCCCACATTTGACCAGTTTTACCTATGGCGTCGCTGCCAAGGCACAAATGCCGGAAACCGCTGTAAGAAACTTCCAAACACCGCGACATCCCCTTCCCAAACTGCTCCAAATACCCACCTAACGTCTACAGAAGTTACCCGTAGCTGAATGAAAATAGCGCGGTCTCAACTTTCTCGGCGGACACCCGTGAACATCGAAAGGACTCAATACATCGGCCATTATGGCATCACCTTCACGGTGCTTCGCCTTATAGCCTTACCAGCCAACCGGCACGCACTGGCAAACCTATGCCTGCTGGAAGCAGGCACATTCGCAAATGAGCTGCGCCAGCGGCTCGTAGATTTATACGACAAAATGCTTGCCCGTGATTTGCCTTGCAAAATCACCATCGGCATCTCGAAGCCAATCACCCGGCAACATGCCGACTTGCTCAACATTCGCGGGGAAATCGTTGCAGGATTAATCAGCGGCGCGGTATCAGCGCCAATGAGTCTGGCATCTCCAGCAGTTGGACTCGCCGCAGGAGCAGCCGTAGGTCTGACTATCAAAGGCCTCATTCGTAGCTATCACGCCGGTGACGTCGTTATAGGGATCGACGCTCAGGTCAACGGAGGCATCGGCCCTCAGCGATCTCTCTCGTCAATGGTCCGACAATTTCAGGGTGGCTAATACGATAACCATGTACATCCAATGGATAAATTTGATTCTACTCTTGGCACTTGCCGCTTTAGCCGACAAAACAATCAAGCGGCCCGTATTCAGAAAGGCTTTTGGGCTCATACTCGTGGTGAGCGGTCCGACAATCTTATTCTGCGCCACCTCTTGGATAAGGGAGACACAAACAGAGAGCCTGCCGGTCATCGCTTTTGTAACAGGCATCATTTTGTTAAAAAGCCAAAACAAGTATCGCCACCAACGCAACCGTCCCCCTCACCCACTCCTGCGTGCCCCTACCGTGAACCTCGCCCCCAACTTCCCCAAAGACCCCGCCATGCAGCAACTCCTGCAACTGCTGCACGAAGAAATCGGCCTGCCGAAACACAAGACCATCCATCTGCAAACCTCACTCAATTTCGACCTGGGCTGTGACGGCGGCGAGGCCAAGCAACTGATGGAAGCACTGGAGCAGGAGTTCGCCCTCGACCTGGGCGACTACGACACTTATCGTTACTTCAACCCACCGGTCTTCGACGTGTTCCTCAAGCGCCGGGCCAAGGGGCATGGCGACAAAGTCCCGCTGACCATTGGTATGCTCTACCTGGCGATCAAGACCTACAGCTGGGACACGCAAACGCTGGAAAACCTGAGCTGAACTCAGAGCGCTGAGGTTCAAATGTGGGAGGGGCTTGCCCCCGATAGCAGTGTGTCAGCCAGCAAATTTTTGACTGTTAAACCGCAATCGGGGGCAAGCCCTAATGCCAGTCAGTTAAGAAGTAGAAAGGGTAAAAAGTAACCTGTGGCGAGGGAGCTTGCTCCCGCTGGACTGCGCAGCAGTCCCATTTTTGGGGCCGCTTCGCGGCCCAGCGGGAGCAAGCTCCCTCGCCACAGGTACAGTGTTCGTCCTTAACTGACTGGCATTAGGGCAAGCCCCCTCCCACATTAGCTTTGCGCAAATCTGGCGAGCGATACATAACAAGGACCTTACATGGACGTAACGATGGGCCTGCTGGCCGCCCTGCTCTGGGGCGGCACGGACTTTCTGGTGGGCCTCAACGCCCGGGCCGTTGGTGTTAAACGCGCGGTGTATTTCGGCCAAGCCCTCGGCTTTTTGATCATGACCCTGCTGCTGGTCAGTTTTCCTGCCTTCTTTTTCAAATCCCTCAATGCGCCGTTAAGCGTCTGGCTCCTGGGTATCGCGGCCGCGCTGCTCACCGTGTCCAGCGCCCTCGCACTGTCCAAGGCCTTCGCCCTGGGCAAAGCCGCCATCGTTGCGCCACTCGTGACCTCATACGGCGTAGTCACCACCTTGCTGTCCTGGGCCAGCGGCGAGCAGATCAGCCTGATCCAACTCGGCTGTATCGGCCTGTGCGTCATCGGCGTGATCCTTTCCAGCCTCCATAAGGACAACGGCGTACCCCACAACAATCCGCGCCTGTCCATCGCCTACGCCATGCTCGCCGCGCTGCTGTACGGCACCAGTTTCTGGCTGCAAGGCCGCTATACGCTGCCAGCGCTGGGCCCCATCACCATGCTGTGGCTGGGTTACCTGGTTGGGGGGTGCGTAATGGTGATGATGGTGCTGAAGATCAAGGACGGCTTGAAAATCCCGCCGCTGAAAAACTGCGCGACATTGACCGGAGCGAGCGTGATGAACCTCGGTGGCTTCTCGGCGTTTTCGTGGGGGGCGATGGCAGGGTCGGTTTCGGTGGTGACGGTGATCAGTACGCTGTCAGGTGGGATTGCAGCGATCCTGGGGTTTGTGTTTTTCAAGGAGCGGCTGACGGCGGTGCAGGTGCTGGGGGTTGTGCTGGTGCTGGTCGGAGCAGTGGTTTTGCACATTGCCGACTGATCTTTCGCGCACAAAAAAGCCGCCTACAGAAGGCGGCTTTTTCACTGCAGCTAAATCTTACAACTTAGGCCCTGCAGCCTTGATCGCATCGCTCACTTCAAACTTCTTGAAGTTCTCGATGAACAACCCGGCCAACGCCTTCGCCGCTTCATCGTAGGCAGCCTTGTCAGCCCAGGTGTTACGTGGGTTCAGCAGGCCAGTCTCAACGCCCGGCACGGCCAATGGCACGTCGAGGTTGATGGTGTCGAGGTGTTCGGTTTCGGCACCGATCAACGCGCCGCTCTGGATCGCTGCGATCACGCCGCGCGTGGTCGGGATGTTGAAGCGTTTGCCGACGCCGTAGCCGCCGCCGGTCCAGCCGGTGTTGACCAGGTAGACCTTGGAGCCGAAGCCGCGGATGCGCTTGATCAGCAGCTCAGCGTATTCACCGGCAGGGCGCGGGAAGAACGGTGCGCCGAAGCAGGTGGAGAAAGTCGACTTGATGCCGCTGCCCGAACCCATTTCGGTCGAGCCCACCAGTGCGGTGTAGCCGGACAGGAAGTGGTAGGCCGCTTGTTCTTCACTGAGGATCGACACGGGCGGCAGAACGCCGGTGAGGTCGCAGGTCAGGAAGATCACCGCGTTGGGCTCGCCACCCAGGTTCTTTTCGGAACGCTTGGCAACGTGTTCCAGCGGGTAGGCGGCGCGGCTGTTCTGGGTCAGGCTGACATCGGCGTAGTCGGCATGCCCGGCTTCGTCGATGACGACGTTTTCCAGCACGGCGCCGTGCTTGATGGCCTTCCAGATAACCGGCTCGTTCTGCTCGGACAGGTCGATGCACTTGGCATAGCAACCGCCTTCGATGTTGAACACCACGCCTTCGCCCCAACCGTGTTCGTCGTCACCGATCAGGTAACGGCTTTCGTCGGCGGACAGGGTAGTCTTGCCGGTGCCGGACAGGCCGAAGAACAGGGTCACATCGCCTGCTTCACCGATGTTGGCGGCGCAATGCATCGGCAGCACGTCGGCGGCCGGCAGCAGGAAGTTCTGCACCGAGAACATGGCTTTCTTCATTTCACCGGCGTAACGCATGCCGGCGATCAGCACTTTCTTCTGGGCGAAGTTGAGGATCACGCAACCGTCGGAGTTGGTGCCGTCACGCTCTGGCACGCACTCGAAGTTGGCCACGTTGAGCACTTGCCACTCTTCACGACCGGCCGGGTTGTACTGCGCCGGGTTGATGAACAGGCAGCGACCGAACAGGTTCTGCCAAGCCGTCTGGGTAGTCATTTTCACGGCCAGGTAGTGGTCTTCGGCAGCCCCTACGTGAACGTGGGAAACGAAATGTTCTTGCGCATTGTTGAAGGCCTCGACGCGAGCCCAGAGGGCATCGAACTTGTCGGCCGGGAACTTGCGGTTGATCGGGCCCCAGGCGATTGCAGCCTGGGTAGTCGGCTCTTCAACGATGAAACGATCGACCGGCGAACGACCGGTGCGGTGACCGGTTTCTACGACCAGCGCGCCAGTATCGGCAAGCACGCCTTCACCGCGCTGCAGGGCTTCTTTGACCAGATCGTCAACACTCAGATCGGTGTATACGGCGTTATTGGCTTGCGTCATGAGGTTCCCCGTCGGCCTATGGCCGAGTGCTCCAAACGTTTTGTAGTAGAAAGTTGCGCACTACTACCGCGAAAAAAGTGGGCCGGATTATGCCAGAAAAGCCCAAAAAGAGTAGGGCCCTCCCGTCAGAACGCCTCTAATCCGGCATTTGACAGGTGATTTACCTGTGCTTAAACGTTTTAGTGGCGGGTGTCGGAAGGGGTGTCGATGCCTGCGCCGGCGAATAATTGGGCGACATCGGCAGCATCGAACAGATAACGCTCGTTGCAGAACTGGCAGTCGATCTCGATATGGCCACCGTGTTCCACCACTAGATTCTGCGCATCTTCCAGGCCCAGGCTGATCAAGGCATTGGCCGAGCGCTCGCGGGAGCAACTGCAATTGAAGCGCAGGGACTGTTCGTCGAACAGGCGCACGGCCTCTTCGTGGTAAAGGCGGTGCAGGATGGTTTCGTTGTCCAGGCCCAGCAGCTCTTCGGCCTTCAACGTGTCGGCTAGGGCGATGATATGCCGCCAGCTTTCAGCGCGATCATCCTCATCCTTGATCCGGTCAGCCGGCAATTGCTGCAACAACAGGCCGCGAGCGCGCTTGCCGTCGGCGTTGAGCCAGAACTTGGTGCCGACTTGCTGGGACATTACAAAATAGTTGGTAAAGCAGTCCGCCAAGGTCTCGCCGTCGAGGTCAACGATACCCTGGTAGCGCTGGCCCTCGGTGGGGTCAACGGTGATCGCCAGCACGCCATCGGCCATCAGCTCGGAAAAGGTGGCATCCGGTGTAATCCGGTCGACGTCATAACGGGCCAGGCCACGAATCTCGCGCTCGCTGGAACACTCGATCATCAGCATCGGGATCGGACCTTCGGAACGCGCCTGCAAGATCAGCAAGCCATCGAATTTCATCGTGCCCACCAGCAGCGAAGCCGCTGCCATCAACTCACCGAGCAACTGCGCGACCGGCTCCGGATACGCGTGTTTGGCAAGGACTTCGGCATAGCTGAGCTCCAACGAAACCAATTCGCCGCGGGCGTCGTTCTCGTCAAAGATAAAGCGTTGGGTGAAGTCGGTATCCGGTAGATCAGTCATAGGTCTGGGTATCTGAAGTGATGACAAAATGATTACAACGTTTATAAAATTAAACGCTTTAGCACCATATTGGTGCGGATTCTCCTGAAAACAAGGAGCTTAATAGGACGATGAGGGACAGTTTATGAACAATCCGGGTTTGTTCCAAGCGAACTGGAACCTCCGGCGATGGGCTCTTTGCAATCTACTCGCTATCGGGCTGCTGTGTTTTTGGCTGTGGCCCACGGGGCAGATGCTGTGTGTGATTTTCGACGAGTGGCTGTTTCATCTGCTCAATGGTCCGCTGGCGAGCAATTCTACTTGGCTGCACGTGTGGGCCGTGGCGAGCCTGCGACCGTTTGATGCGGTCGTCGGGGTAATTCTGTTGGCGCTGCTGATACGCGGCGATTGGGTGTTCAAGGCCGTGCAGGTTCGCCAAGCGTTCTTTGGCTTCCTCAGCATTCTTTTGTTGTTGCTGTTTATCCGAATGCTGTTTTCCAAACTCGCGGCGCAGATGGGTTGGCAGCACAGCAGCCCGTCGATGGTGATCGGCGGCGCAGTGCAGATGAGTGATTTTTTCCCTGGGCTGGAGAAAACCTGGGAACTGAAAGACCGATCGAGCCAGAGCTTTCCCGGCGATCATGCTTCGGTGTTGTTGATCTGGGCGATGTTCATGACCCTGTTCGCCCAGCGCATCGGCCAGGTGCTGGTGATCTGGGGCCTGGCGCTGCTGTTCATGATGCCGCGACTGGTAGCAGGCGCGCACTGGGGCCAGGACGATTACATCGGCGGGGTTTTGCTGGCGCTGTTGGCATTGGGTTGGGGTTACTACACGCCGTTTGCAGCGAAGGTGTCGGGGTTCCTGCTGCGGATGACAGCGCCGGTTTTCGGGTTGCTCGGCAAATTGCCGGTGATCGGGCGATTGAGTGTCATGCGCACAACCCCTTAACACCGCCGACCAAATGTGGGAGGGGGCTTGCTCCCGATAGCAGTGGATCAGTCAGCTTATCGGTAACTGACCTACCGCAATCGGGAGCAAGCCCCCTCCCACATTTTGATCTCCTTTGGGTTGGAGATTCGTGTAATCAATCATCATTGCCACTGCCGCGAAACTTGAACAAGTCACGGCGTTGCTTTTTGCTCGGCTTGCCATCGGTGGTCAAACCCGAAGCTCCCGCCTTGCGCATGGCCGCAGCGTTCTCGCGCTTGGTAATGCTGGCTTCGGTCTCCGCATACAGTGTCTGCGCTTCTGGCGCGCCCCGGCGCACGACAGAAAGCGCCTGAACCACGACGGTCTTTTCATCAAACCCTGTACGAATCTGAAACTCGTCGCCGACACGCGGTTCCTTCCCCGGCTTGCAGCGCTCACCGCGATGGTGCACCTTGCCGCTCTCGATAGCGGCCTTGGCCAGGGCACGGGTTTTGTAGAAACGCGCGGCCCACAGCCACTTGTCCAGGCGGACCTTTTCTTCCTCTTCCTGTTTTTGAGCCACTTGAATTCCTCGCTCTGAAAAATGTCGCAACCTTACCGTTGAAACGCTTCGACGCATAAACCCTGAGGCTCACCTAAGATACGCCAGGTAGCACTCTGTTTTCGCGAGGACACGCTGTGACCGACTTTCCCGTTTCACTCACCTCGCCCAACCAGCGGTGCGTGGGTTGCCAGCAAAGCGAGCCTCTGGGGTTCGATTTTGCTTTCGCCTACCAGCCTATCGTAGACCTGCGTGATCATTCGATATTCGCCAATGAAGCCTTGGTGCGCGGCATCCAGGGTGAAGGCGCGTCGTCGGTGCTGGCCCACGTCAACGCAACCAATCGCTACCGCTTCGACCAGCGCTGCCGCACCCAGGCAATTGCCGGCGCTGCCGCCCTGGGCATGCAGACTCACCTTTCCATCAATTTCATGCCCAATGCCGTTTACCGTCCGGAACTGTGTATCCGCAGCACCCTGGAGGCCGCCCGCGCGCACAATTTTCCGCTGGACCGCCTGATTTTCGAGACACTGGAAAGCGAGCATGTAGATAACAATCGCCATTTGACGAATATTCTGCGTGAATACCGCGAATTCGGCTTCAAGACCGCCATCGATGATTTCGGCGCGGGCTATTCGGGGCTGAATCTGCTGGCCGATTTCCAGCCGGACCTGATCAAACTCGACATGGCGCTGATTCGCGATGTCGACCAAGACCGTGTCCGTCAGGTGATCGTCCGGGGGATTGTCACAATCTGTGAGCAGTTGGGGGTTACTGTCATCGCCGAAGGCATCGAAAGTGCCGGCGAGCGGGACTTCCTCTCCGACTGTGGAATATTTCTAATGCAGGGCTATTGGTTCGCCAAGCCCGCATTCAATGCCCTAGCCAAGGTTTCGCCTGACGCCTGGGCACATTGACCGGTACCCATATTGAAGACATTTGACCATTTGACCGTTGTGGGTCTGCGAGAGTGGGTGGCGCTTCCCGACCTGGGAGTGGCTGGCCTGCGCGCCAAGATCGACACCGGCGCCAGTACCTCGAGCTTGCACGCCACTGAAATCGAGCCATTCGAGCGTAATGGCGAAAAGTGGGTGCGTTTTACCGCCCACTTGGGCAGCGTGGTGCAACTGCGTCACCGCCGCTGCGAGGCGCCCCTGGTAACGATGAAAACCATCAAGAGCTCCAACGGCCATGCGCAGGTGCGCTACGTGATCAGCACCTCCCTGGCGTTGGGCGATCGGGTGTGGCGGGTGGAGTTCACCCTGGCTTGCCGCAAAGCCATGCGTTATCGCCTGTTGCTAGGCTCCAAGGCGCTGATTGACGGCCATTTGGTGGTCAGCCCGGGCGTCAAGTACGTTCAAGACAAGCCGGTGTTCCCGGTCTCTACTATTTCTGCCCCAGGTGCTGCATGAAGATCGCTGTGCTGTCGCGAAACCCGCGTCTGTATTCTACCCGCCGCCTGGTCGAGGCCGGCACTGAACGTGGCCATGAAATGGTGGTGATCGACACGTTGCGGGCCTATATGAACATTGCCAGCCACAAGCCGCAGATCCACTACCGGGGCAAGCCGCTGGAAGGCTTTGACGCGGTGATCCCGCGCATCGGCGCCTCGGTGACGTTCTATGGCTGCGCGGTGCTGCGCCAGTTTGAAATGATGGGGGTCTTCCCACTGAATGAATCCGTGGCCATCGCGCGCTCGCGGGACAAGTTGCGCTCGCTGCAGCTGCTGTCACGCCGGGGTATCGGCCTGCCGGTCACCGGTTTTGCCCACTCCCCGGATGACATCCCCGACCTGATCGACATGGTCAATGGCGCGCCGCTGGTGATCAAGGTGCTGGAAGGCACCCAGGGCATCGGCGTGGTGCTGTGCGAAACCGCAACGGCGGCGGAATCGGTGATCGAGGCGTTCATGGGCCTCAAGCAGAACATCATGGTGCAGGAGTACATCAAGGAAGCGGGCGGTGCGGATATCCGCTGCTTCGTGGTGGGCGACAAGGTGATTGCCGCCATGAAGCGCCAGGCCAAGCCGGGTGAGTTCCGCTCCAACCTGCACCGTGGCGGCAGCGCGAGCCTGATCAAGATCACGCCGGAGGAGCGCATGACTGCGTTGCGTGCGGCCAAGGTCATGGGGTTGGCCGTGGCGGGCGTGGATATCCTGCGCTCCAACCATGGCCCGTTGGTCATGGAGGTGAACTCATCGCCGGGCCTGGAAGGGATCGAGACCACCACGGGCAAAAATGTGGCGGGGATCATCATTGAGCATCTGGAAAAAAATGGCGGGCCGAACATGACCCGAACCAAGGGAAAGGGCTGAAAAGCTCTGCCCCTGACACAACATCAGTTCAGATGTGGGAGGGGGCTTGCTCCCGATAGCGGTGGGTCAGTCACATCTGCATTGACTGACATTCTGCTATCGGGAGCAAGCCCCCTCCCACTATTTGATTCATGTTGTCTGTTAGACCGCATCCCGGGGCAACATCAATCCAAGCGGCAGGCGCACCCGTGCTTCCAGCCCGCCCTCTTCGCGGTTGCGCAATTCGACATTGCCGCCATGCATCGACGCAATCCGCCTCACAATCGCCAAGCCCAAGCCGGTACCTTTACCGCCACGGGCGCGGTCGCCACGGGTGAACGGGTTGAAGATGGCCTCCAGTTCCGCCGGGTCGATACCGGTGCCGCGGTCCATCACGCTCAGCACCACATAGGGCGCAGCGCTGTCGCCAGACACGTACGCCGCTACTTCCACATCCGAACCGGCATGATGCAAGGCATTGCCGATCAGGTTGTTCAGCAGGCGCTTCATCGACACCCTGCGCAACGCAAACGGCTGAATCGGTTCCAGGCGCAGGCGCACCTGCTCACCGCTCTGGTTGTAGGGTGCGACCACTTCACGAACCAGATCGGTCAGGTCAACCTCCTCCACTACCTCGTCGCGCCCATCACGGATGAATGCCAGGAATTGGTCCAGAATCGCGTCCATGTCCTCGATGTCGCGCACCATGTCATCGGTGAGGTCGGTATGGTTGCCCATCAACTCCAGGGATAAGCGCAATCGCGTCAACGGCGTGCGCAGGTCATGGGACACGCCCGCCAGCATCAGCTCGCGCTCGCGCCCGGCCTGCTCGACATCCTCCGCCATCTGGTTGAACGCGCCGTACACCTCGGTCATCTCACTGGGCGTATCGCTGACCGGCAGGCGCACACTGCGCCCCTGGCCCAATTGGCGGGCCGCGAACACCAGGCGCTTGAGCGGTTGATTGAGCTGGCGCACGAAAATCCACGCGGACGCGGTTGAAAGCAAGCCAATGGCGAGGAACCAGCCCAATACGTTCCAGATTTTCTGCCCGCGCAACGGGTGCGGATACAGCGGTACCTTGATCCAGGCATCTCCCAGGCTGGGCGCCCTCACCCACAGCGCAGGCGACACATGCATGCGCAGCCGCACCTCGGTGTCGTCGCCCAGTTCCGCCTGCATCTGGCGCTGGTAGATCTCACTGTAGGGCCAATGCTGTTCGCCCTCAGGCACGCCGGCCCCATCAACCCGGATCAGGGTTGAGGCCTTGGCTACCTTTTCACGGTTCTCTGGGTCTACGGCCCAGTAGGCGCGCAACGTCAAGGCGACGCCATGGCTGTATTGCCGATCCACCAGCACGTCCTCGTTCATCAAGAGATAAACCAGTGTGAGTGCCTTCGAAAACAGAACGACGATCAGCACCAGCCAAAGGGTGCGGGAGAAGAAACTTTGCGGGAACCACAGCGGGGTTTTCATAGGAGACAGCTAGACACCTTGCAGGAACGAGCGGCGCTCGCAGAATTGCAGACGCCGGACACCCCGTCGATCCTCATGGAATCAAACGCCGGATGCCCGCCCCTGCAAATCATCGGTCACTTGGTTGCGGTGCCATCCGGCACAAACACATAACCCACACCCCACACCGTCTGGATATACCGCGGCTTGGAAGGGTCCGGCTCGATCATCCGGCGCAGTCGGGAGATCTGCACGTCGATGGAGCGCTCCAGGGCGTCCCATTCTCGGCCACGGGCCAGGTTCATCAGCTTGTCGCGGGTCAGCGGCTGGCGAGCGTTCATCACCAGGGCCTTGAGCACCGCGAATTCGCCGGTAGTGAGCATGTGCACTTCGTCGCCACGCTTGAGCTCGCGGGTCGCCAGGGACAACTCGTAGTCGCCAAAGGTGACGCTTTCGTCTTCGCTGCCCGGCGCACCCGGTACCGACGGTGCCTGGCGACGCAATACGGCCTTGACCCGGGCCATCAGTTCGTCCGGGTTGAACGGCTTGGCCAGGTAGTCATCAGCACCCAGTTCAAGGCCCTTGATGCGGCTCAGCTCATCACCCTTGGCCGTGAGCATGATGATCGGGATCTGGTTGTTCGCACCGCGCAGACGCTTGCAGGCGGTCAGGCCGTCTTCGCCGGGCAGCATCAGGTCGAGCACGACCAGATTGAACACTTCACGCCCCAACAGGCGGTCCATCTGCTCGGTGTTCGGCACCGCGCGCGCCCGGTAGCCTTTGGAGTTGAAAAAACGCTCCAGCAGGCTGCTCAGCCCCGGATCGTCGTCAACGATGAGAATTTTTTCGCCTTCAGCAGTTTGTGCAGTGCTGCTCATTAGATGCTCCTCTTATCTCGGCGCGCATTATGGCCTAGCTGCCGTTATACGCACCGTGTGCATTGTTAGCAGATTTTTCCTCTACTGCCAGCCAAGCCGCGCTCTACGACCACTGGCGCAGTAGCCCCCAAGGGCAGAACGCTGGTTATAATGCGGCGCCTTCGTGCAGGGCAACGTCAGATCGTTACCGTTTACTGCCAGGCTTTTTTTACCCGCTTGTCGTGTTTTTTCGATTTCGAGGGTCAACAGACTGCCTCTTGACCCAGGCAGCGGCGCCAGTCGGGCCGCTCAACCAGCCTCGCAAAGCCTTGTGTTTCGGGCCTGCGAGCTGCTTTTCAGAATTTCAGGTGGTTTTATGGACAGCATCAACAGCCGCATCGCCGAGGAACTCGGTGTACGCCCACAACAGGTCGAAGCGGCCGTCGCGCTACTGGATGAAGGCTCCACGGTGCCTTTCATCGCCCGTTACCGAAAAGAAGTGACCGGCAGCCTTGACGACATCCAGCTGCGGCACCTGGAAGAACGCCTGCGTTACCTGCGAGAACTCGACGAGCGGCGTATCAGCATCCTTGCCAGCATCGAGGAACAGGGCAAGTTGACCCCGCAATTGGAACGCGACATCAAGCTCGCCGACACCAAGACCCGCCTCGAAGACCTTTACCTGCCGTATAAACAGAAACGTCGCACAAAGGGCCAGATCGCCCTGGAAGCGGGCCTGGGCGACCTGGCCGACGGCCTGTTCAATGACCCGTCGCTGACCCCGGAAGCCGAAGCCGCGCGCTTTGTCGACGCGCAAAAAGGCGTCGCCGATATCAAGGCTGCCCTGGAAGGCGCCAAGTACATCCTGATGGAGCGCTTCGCGGAAAACGCCAGCCTGCTGGAAAAACTGCGTACCTACCTGAAACAGGAAGCCATCCTCAGCGCCCGCGTCATCGCCGGCAAAGAGGAAGAAGGCGCCAAGTTCCGCGATTACTTCGAACACGACGAGCCCCTCAAGAGCATGCCGTCCCACCGCGCCCTGGCGATTTTCCGTGGCCGTAACGAGGGCATTCTCAGCTCCGCGCTGAAAGTCGGCGACGAACTGCCGGGCACCATGCACCCGTGCGAGGGCATGATCGGTCAACAATTCGGCATTCAGAATCAGAATCGTCCTGCGGACAAGTGGCTCAGTGAGGTCGTGCGCTGGACCTGGAAGGTCAAGCTCTATACCCACCTGGAAACCGACCTGCTCGGCGAACTGCGCGACGGCGCCGAAACCGAGGCGATCAACGTATTCGCCCACAACCTGCATGACCTGCTGCTGGCCGCTCCGGCGGGCCCACGCGCCACCCTGGGCCTGGACCCTGGCCTGCGCACCGGCTGCAAGGTCGCGGTGGTCGACGCCACCGGCAAGCTGCTGGACCACGCCACCGTCTACCCGCATGTGCCGCACAACAAGTGGGACCAGACCCTCGCCATCCTGGCCGCCCTGTGCGCCAAGCATGCCGTGGACCTGATCGCCATCGGCAACGGCACCGCCAGCCGCGAAACCGATAAGTTGGCCGCCGAGCTGATCAAAAAATACCCCGCCATGAAGATGACCAAGGTCATGGTCTCCGAGGCAGGCGCTTCGGTGTACTCGGCCTCGGAACTGGCGTCCAAGGAATTCCCGGACCTCGATGTGTCGATCCGCGGCGCCGTGTCGATTGCCCGTCGCCTGCAGGACCCGCTGGCCGAGCTGGTGAAGATCGATCCTAAATCCATCGGTGTCGGCCAATACCAGCACGACGTGTCGCAGCTCAAGCTGGCGCGTGGCCTGGATGCGGTAGTGGAAGACTGCGTAAACGCCGTGGGTGTGGACGTGAACACCGCTTCCGTGGCGCTGCTCGCACGTATTTCTGGCCTCAACGCTACCCTGGCGCAAAATATCGTTACTCACCGCGACGAAAACGGCGCCTTCAAAACCCGCGCCGCGCTGAAAAAGGTCGCGCGTTTGGGCGAGAAAACCTTCGAGCAAGCCGCCGGTTTCCTACGCGTAATGAACGGTGATAACCCGCTGGATGCCTCTGCGGTTCACCCGGAAGCCTACCCGCTGGTGCAACGAATCGCTGCCGAAACCGACCGCGACATCCGCTCGCTGATCGGCGACGCGGCGTTCCTCAAGCGTCTGGACCCGAAGAAGTACACCGACGAAACCTTCGGCGTGCCGACCATCACCGACATCCTGCAAGAGCTGGAAAAACCCGGCCGCGACCCGCGCCCCGAATTCAAGACCGCCGAGTTTCAGGACGGCGTCGAAGACCTCAGGGACCTGCAGCTGGGCATGATCCTCGAAGGCGTGGTGACCAACGTGACCAACTTCGGCGCATTCGTGGATATCGGTGTGCATCAGGACGGTTTGGTGCATATCTCTGCGCTTTCGGAGAAATTCATCAAGGACCCGCGCGAAGCGGTTAAGGCCGGTGACGTGGTCAAGGTCAAGGTGATGGAAGTCGACATCCCACGTAAACGCGTTGGCCTGTCGATGCGCATGAGCGACACCCCCGGCGAGAAAATCGACGGCGCCCGTGGCGCTCGTCCTGGCTCGGCCCCGCGCTCGTCGCAGAACACCGCGCCGCGCAAGGAAACCGCGACAGCTGCTCCGAGCAACAACGCCATGGCTTCGCTGTTCGCCAACGCAAAACAGTTGAAGAAGCGCTGATGGAGATTCCGGCCGGTTTGACCCAGAGCGCGTTCAGCGAACTGATCGGCTGCCGCCTGCAGCGCCTGGATGAGGGCGTTGCCGAAGTGGCCCTGAGCCTGGCGCCGCATTTGCGCAATCGCGGCGGCAAGCTGCATGGCGGCGCGATTTTCAGCCTGGTGGACATCACCATGGGCCTGGCCTGCTCCAGCGCCCATGGGTTCGACCAGCAGAGCGCGACCATCGAGTGCAAAATCAACTATATCCGCGCCGTGGAAGACGGTGACGTACTGTGCACCAGCCGGGTGATCCACGCCGGCAGGCGCACATTAGTGGTCGAAGCCGACGTGTACCAAGGCGACAGACTTGTCGCAAAAGCACAGGGCACGTTCGCTGTCCTATAGCTCCCCGCCCATGATTTGAGTTAATTTCGGCCCTGTGACAACAGCGTCGGAATTTTCTCGCTGCGCTGTAGCCCAATTCATGGAGTGAAGTCGGCATATTCAGAGCGGGTCAAATCGACTCAGAACCAGGCGATCACGCCAGTTTCAACTTCACCCTTGTAGACCGTCTTGCCCACCCCCATATTGGGGCGACTGACGCGTGAAGGAATCCAACTTGAGCGAACTTCTCAACCGCCGCCTGGCTCTGCTCGGCAAGCGCGAACACCTCTCCCTGCTAGAGCACTGCCTGCATGGCATCGAGCGTGAATGCCTGCGCGTCACCAGCGAGGGCCGCCTGGCCCAGACACCGCATCCGGAAGCCCTGGGCGCCGCGTTGACTCACGAACAGATCACGACCGACTACTCGGAATCGCTGCTGGAGTTCATCACTCCCGCGCTGCCCAACCCGGCCGATACCCTGAGCAGCCTGGACAAGATCCACCGCTTTGCCTACACCAAGCTGGGCAGCGAGTACCTGTGGAGCCCCTCGATGCCGTGCCCGTTGCCGGCCGAGGAAGATATTCCGATCGCCTACTACGGCACCTCCAATATCGGACAGCTCAAGTACGTTTATCGCAAGGGCCTTGCCCTGCGCTACGGCAAGACCATGCAGTGCATTGCCGGTATCCACTACAACTTTTCGTTGCCGGAACAGCTGTGGCCGCTGCTCAAGGAAGCCGAAGGGTTTGTCGGCACCGACCGCGACTATCAGTCCACCGCCTATATCGCGCTGATCCGTAACTTCCGGCGCTACAGCTGGCTGTTGATGTACCTGTTCGGTGCCTCGCCGGCCCTGGACGCCGGCTTCCTGCGCGGTCGCTCGCATCAGCTTGAAGTGCTCGACGCCGACACCCTGTACCTGCCGTACGCCACCAGCCTGCGCATGAGCGACCTGGGTTACCAGAGCAACGCCCAGGCTGGCCTGACGCCGTGCTACAACGACCTGGCCAGCTACACCGACAGCCTGCGCGAAGCGGTGGCAACGCCCTACGCGCCCTATGTTGAAGTCGGCACGCACAAGGACGGTGAATGGGTGCAGCTCAACACCAACATCCTGCAGATCGAAAACGAGTACTACTCCAACATCCGCCCCAAGCGCGTGACCTATACCGGCGAACGGCCGATCCAGGCCCTGATGGCGCGAGGCATCCAGTACATCGAAGTGCGCTGCCTGGACATCAACCCGTTCCTGCCGATGGGTATCGATCTTCCAGAGTCGCGCTTTCTCGACGCGTTCCTGCTCTATTGCGCGCTGAATGACAGCCCGCTGTTCGCCAATAATGAATGTGGGAATGCCACCTCCAACTTCCTCAGCGTGGTCAAGGAAGGTCGCCGTCCGGGCCTGCAATTGCAGCGTGAGGGCCAAGCGGTGGATATGAAAGAGTGGGCCACCGAGCTGCTGGAGCACATCGCCCCCCTGGCCGCCCTGCTCGATGCAAGCCACGGCATCACTGAGCACAGCCAGGCACTGGACGCGCAGTTGGCGAAGGTCAATGACCCGTCACTGACGCCGTCGGCTCAGGTGCTGGCAGCGATGGCCGAGCGCAAGGAAAGCTTTGCGCAGTTCTCCCTGCATCAGAGCGAGGTGCATGCTGAGTATTTCCGCAAGGAGCCGCTTCCGGCCGAGGAACAGGCGCGTTTTGAAGAACTGGCGCGTACGTCCCTGGCCCAGCAGGCGGAGCTTGAGCAGAACGAAGTGGGCGATTTCGATGTGTTTGTGGGGTCGTACCAGGCGAGTATTCTGGCGATCAGTAACTGATTAAACGCCGAAGCTGCTTTAAAAATGTGGGAGGGGGCTTGCCCCCGATAGCAGAGTGTCAGTCGACCGATCAGTGACTGATCCACCGCTATCGGGAGCAAGCCCCCTCCCACATTTGCTCTCTGTGCATTCAAATTCACGGTTACTTCTGTAACTAAGCTAATTCGAAAATGTTATTTATTTTCGGATTCTTAGATCATTTAGTCTCCTCACACGCCGACCCCCGGCCGCCTGATCGAGGAGCTTCCCTTTGAAACTGCTGACCCCCCTGCGCTTGCTGGCGGCGTTGTCCCTGGCCGGTGCCAGCCTGTTTGCCCAGGCGGCGGATGTGACCGTCGCGTACCAGACCACCGTCGACCCGGCGAAAGTCGCCCAGGCCGATGGCGCCTATGAAAAAGCCACCAATGCCAAAATCGACTGGCGCAAATTCGACAATGGCGCCGATATCATCGCCGCCATCGCTTCGGGCGACGTGCAGATCGGTTACCTCGGTTCCAGCCCGTTGACCGCCGCGATCACGCGCAACGTACCGGTGCAGACCTTCCTCGTCGCCACCCAGATCGGCGGCGCCGAAGCCCTGGTGGCGCGCGATGGTTCGGGGATCAACAGCCCGCAGGACCTGATCGGTAAAAAGATCGCCGTGCCGTTCGTGTCCACCGGTCACTACAGCCTGTTGGCCGCGCTGAAGCACTGGAACATCGACCCCTCGAAAGTAACCATCCTCAATCTCGCACCGCCGGCCATCATCGCCGCCTGGAAGCGCGGTGATATCGACGCCACCTATGTGTGGGACCCGGCCCTGGGCGTAGCCAAGGAAAACGGCAAGGTGTTGATCACCTCCGGCGAGCTGGCCAAGTTCGGTGCACCGACCTTCGATGCCTGGATCGTGCGTAAGGACTTTGCCGAGGAGCATCCGGAAATCGTCACCGCCTTCGCAAAAGTCACCCTGGATGCCTACGCGGCGTACCGCAAAGACCCACAAGCCTGGCTCGCCGACAAAGGCAACGTCGACAAACTGGTGAAGCTCTCCGGTGCCAAGGCCAGCGACATCCCACTGCTGTTGCAAGGCAACGTCTACCCGCTGGCCGCTGACCAGGTGACCCTGCTGGGCGCGCCGACCACCAAGGCCGTCACCGACACTGCGGCGTTCCTCAAGGAACAGGGCAAGGTCGATGCCGTGCTCCCAGACTACGCCCCTTACATCAGCGCCAAATTCATCACTAATTGAGGAGTTCATCGCGATGGCCTTGCTACAACTGGAGCGCATCAGCGCACAGTACCCAGGCGCTCCGGAACCGGTACTGGCGGATATTTCACTCGAGCTTGGGCCCCAGCAATTGCTGGTGGCCCTCGGCCCGTCCGGCAGTGGCAAAACTTCGCTGTTGAACCTGATTGCCGGTTTTGTCGAGCCCTCGGCCGGGCGCATCACCCTCGATGGCGTGCCGGTCAAGGGGCCCAGTGCCGAGCGCGGCGTGGTGTTCCAGGACGATGCCCTGTTGCCCTGGCAGGACGTACTGGCCAACGTCGCCTTCGGCCTGGAACTGGCCGGCGTGCCCAAGGCGCAACGTGAAGTGCGCGCTCGGGAAATGCTCGCGCTGGTGGACCTGGGCGGTTTCGACAGCCGCCGCATCTGGCAACTCTCCGGCGGCCAGAAGCAACGCGTCGGCCTTGCCCGCGCCTTGGCGGCCGACCCTCGTGTATTGCTGATGGACGAGCCTTTCGGCGCCCTCGATGCCTTCACCCGCGAACAGATGCAGGAGCTGCTGCTGCAAGTCTGGCGACGCACGGCCAAGCCGGTATTCCTGATCACCCATGACATCGAAGAAGCGGTGTTCCTCGCCACCGACTTGATTCTGCTGGCCCCCAACCCCGGCCAGATCGTCGAGCGCCTGCACCTGGACTTCGGCCAACGCTACGCGGCGGGCGAATCGGCACGGGCAATCAAGTCCGACCCGCGCTTTATCGAAACCCGTGAACACGTGCTGGGCAAAGTGTTCTCGCAACGGCAGGTGGGCGCATGAGCAGCTACGAATTCGCCGCCACGGCGGCCAAGCCGGTGACACACGTCGTCATTCCCGTACGCCGCCGCGTGAGCACGCGCTGGATCAGCCTGTTGACCCTGTTGGCCTTGCTGGCTATCTGGTGGGCCGTGACCGCCAGCGGTTTGATCGAGCCGCTGTTCCTGCCGCCGCCCTCTGCCGTGTTGCAAAAAGGCTGGTTGCTGGCGACCACGGGGTATATGGATTCCACCTTGTGGCAGCACCTGGGCGCGAGCCTCAGCCGCATTGGCCTCGGCTTGGGCTTTGCGGTGCTGACGGCCGTGCCGGTGGGCATCGCCATCGGTGCCAACCGTATCGCCCGTGGCATTCTCGATCCGCTGATCGAGTTTTACCGGCCGATCCCTCCGCTGGCCTATCTGCCGCTGATCGTGATCTGGTGCGGCATTGGCGAGCTGTCCAAGGTGCTGCTGATTTACCTGGCGATCTTTGCGCCGATTGCCATCGCCACCGCGACCGGCGTACGCACGGTCGACCCGGCCAAGTTGCGCGCCGCACAGTCGCTGGGCGCGACCCGGGCCCAGTTGATTCGGCATGTGATCCTGCCCAGCGCCCTGCCCGACATCCTCACTGGCGTGCGCATCGGCCTGGGTGTGGGGTGGTCGACCCTGGTGGCCGCCGAGCTGATCGCCGCCACCAGCGGCCTGGGCTTCATGGTGCAGTCGGCGGCGCAGTTTCTGGTCACTGACGTCGTGGTCCTGGGCATCCTGGTGATCGCGCTGATCGCCTTCGCCATGGAAATGGGCCTGCGCGCCCTGCAGCGTAAATTAGTGCCGTGGCATGGCCAGGCACACTGAGTGATGATGAATAAATGAGCAGCCTGACCGTTACCCCCCTAAGCATCGCGCTCGGCGCCCAGATCAGTGGCGTCGATATCACCCAGACACTGAGCGCCGAACAGCGCGACGCCATCGAACACGCCCTGCTCAAGCATTCGGTGCTGTTCTTCCGGGACCAGCCGATCACCCCGCAGCAACAGGCACGGTTCGCGGCGAATTTCGGCGACCTACACATCCACCCGATCTACCCCAACGTACCGGAACAGCCCGAAGTGTTGATCCTCGACACGGCGGTCACCGATGTGCGTGATAACGCCGTATGGCACACCGACGTGACCTTCCTGCCCACACCAGCCCTGGGCGCGGTGCTCAGCGCCAAACTGCTGCCGGCGTTCGGTGGCGATACCTTGTGGGCCAGTGGGATTGCGGCTTATGAAGCGCTGTCCGAGCCATTCAAAGCGTTGCTCGATGGGCTGACTGCCACCCACGACTTCACCCAGTCTTTCCCACTGGAGCGCTTTGGCAACACCGCCGACGACCGAGTCCGCTGGGAAGAAGCCCGCCGAAAAAACCCACCCCTGTCGCACCCGGTGATCCGCACGCACCCGGTGAGCGGGCGCAAATCGCTGTTCGTCAGCGAAGGCTTCACCACCCGGATCAATGAACTGGAATCGGCCGAAAGCGCGGCGGTTCTCAAACTATTGTTCGCCCATGCCACACGCCCGGAATTCACCATCCGCTGGCGCTGGCAGGAAAATGACGTGGCGTTCTGGGACAACCGCGTGACCCAGCATTACGCGGTGGATGACTACCGGCCGCAGCGGCGGGTGATGCATCGGGCAACCATCCTGGGCGATGTGCCGTTCTAAGAACACCTCGGTTCAAATGTGGGAGGGGGCTTGCTCCCGATAGCGGTGGGTCAGTCACTGTATCTATTGACTGATCCACTGCCATCGGGAGCAAGCCCCCTCCCACACTTTTAACCCAGTTGTGTCAGGTCATTCAGCGGTGGATGGTTTTTCCCACAAGTTGATCCCGCCTTCCTGGGCAAACCGATCGATCTCCGCCAGTTCCTCCGCGCTGAAACTCAGGTTCTTCAACGCCCCGACGTTCTCGATGATCTGCTCCGGCCGGCTGGCACCGATCAGCGCGCTGGTCACCCGTGGATCACGCAGGGTCCAGGCCAGCGCCATTTGCGCCAGGCTCTGGCCGCGACGCTGGGCGATTTCGTTGAGGGCGCGAACATGGGCAATGTTGGCGTCGGACAGGTGCTTGGCCTGCAGCGAGCCACCACCCGGGCGGTTGACTCGTGCGTCGGCCGGCACACCGTTGAGGTACTTGTCGGTGAGCAAACCCTGGGCCAACGGTGTGAACGCAATCACCCCGGCGCCGAGCTCTTCGGTGGTGTCGAGCAGGTCTTTTTCCACCCAGCGGTTGAGCAGGTTGTAGGCCGGCTGGTGAATCAACAGCGGCACTTTCCACTCGTTGAGCAGCGCTGCCATCTCACGGGTTTTTACGCCGGAGTAGGACGAGATACCGATGTACAACGCCTTGCCCTGCTGCACGGCGGTGGCAAGCGCACTAGCGGTTTCTTCCAGCGGCGTGTCGGCGTCGAAACGGTGGGAGTAGAAAATATCCACATAGTCCACGCCCAGGCGTTGCAGGCTCTGGTCCAGGCTCGCCAGCACGTATTTACGCGAACCGCCGCCCTGGCCATAGGGGCCGGGCCACATGTCCCAGCCGGCCTTGCTGGAGATGATCAGCTCGTCGCGGTAGTGCTTGAAGTCTTCACGCAGCAACCGGCCGAAGTTGATCTCGGCGCTGCCGTAGGGCGGGCCGTAGTTATTGGCCAGGTCGAAGTGGTTGATGCCTAAGTCGAATGCGGTGCGCAGCAGGGCACGCTGGGTGGCGATCGGGGTGCTGTCGCCAAAGTTGTGCCACAACCCCAGGGACAGTGCCGGCAGCACCAATCCACTGCGGCCTACGCGGCGATAAGGGATAGATTCATAGCGGTTTTCGGCAGCAATGTACGTCATCGAATCCTCTCTGGGCTTGGGGCAGATAAGGCCTGGGAATAAGGTTATTCCCAGGCCTTATCTGCCCGCTGAATCGCTTAAGTCTGCCTTTCCCTTTTACAGCAAAGACCTACTTGAGAGGAACGGTGCGCCGTACGTTTTCTCAGCGCACCAGGTGCAGAAACTGCAGGTGCCGCTCGTACTGGTCGAGGATGTCGTTGATGATCTGCTCCTTGGTGTAGCCCACCAGGTCGTAGTCCTGGCTGCCCTCACGCAAGTGCACTTCCGCCCGATAATAGCGGCGATTGTTGAGCTGTTTGGACCCCATGCCGCCGCGCGCAAATGAAGGCGTGAAATAGCCGCGCATCTGCACCTGGTAAACGAACGGATGCTCTTCGCCGTGGCCGATTTCCAGGCTGACGCTGTCGTTGGACGGGTCGGGCTGGGTGACGACGTTGAGGCCTTTTTCGACAAACACCGCCGTCACTTCTTCGATCGCCGGACGTACCGTGGTCTCAAGGAAGCGGTACACCTCATCCCGCGACGGGAAATGCACGGCCTGACTCAAACGCTGGCGCCAACCGCCCGTGCCCTTGCGTGAGCCCGACACCGGCGCCAACGAATGCAACTGGGCGATCTGCTTTTGCGATTCGAGGTAGAACGCCTTGTGCAGCCCCCACATCATCAGTAACAGGATCAGCGAGAACGGCAGCGAAGTCAGCACCACCGCTGATTTCAACGAATCGATACTGCCGGCAAACAGCAAGGCGCTGGTGACCAGGGCGGTCATTGCGCCCCAGAACACGCGTAGCCATTTCGGCCCGTCTTCATCGGCGTTGCCGCCCTTGGACGACAGGGTCGACAGCACCACGGTGCCGGAATCCGCCGAGGTCACGAAGAATACAAAGCTGATGAACACCGTGACCGCAATCACGGTTTTACTCCACGGGTAGGTTTCCAGCAGCAGGTACAGGCTCATCGACGGTTCATCGATGGCGGACTGGCCCAGCGCGGTCATGCCATGGTTGAGCACCTGGTCGATGGCGCTGTTTCCGAAGATCGACATCCACGCCAGGGTGAAACCCAGCGGGATCAGCAGCACGCCGAACACGAATTCGCGGATGGTGCGGCCACGGGAAATGCGTGCGATGAACAGGCCCACGAACGGCGACCATGCGATCCACCACGCCCAATAGAACACCGTCCAGCCACCCAGCCAGTCGCTGGGTTTGTCGTAGGCGTACACATCGAAACTCTTGGTCGGCAAGGCGCCCAGGTAGTCCCCGATGTTCTGGATCAAGGTGTTGAGCAAATGCTGGGTGGGCCCGGCAAACAACACAAACAGCAGCAGCGCGCAGGCCAGCAGCATGTTGATGTCGGACATCACCCGCACGCCCTTGTCCACACCGGCCACGGCGACGATGATCGCCGCGCCCATCATCAAGGTGATCAAGCCCACCTGGATCCACTGCGTATGGGCAATACCGAACAGGTAATCCAGGCCGGAATTGAGGTGCAGCACGCCAAAGCCCATGTCGGCGCCCAGGCCGAACACCGTGGCGATGATGCCGAAGCCATCCACCGCGTAACCGATCGGGCCATTGATGCGCTTGCCGATCAATGGGTACAGCGCCGAACGCAGCGCCAGCGGCAGGTTATGCCGGTAGGCGAAGTACGCCAGGGCCATGCCGACAAACGCGAACACGCCCCAGCCGTGCAGGCCCCAGTGCAGGAACAGGATCTGCATGGCCTGGCGCGCCGCATCGGCATTCAGCGCCTCGCCCTGGGGCGGTTGCACCAGGTGGGTCAGGGGCTCGGACACGCAAAAGAAGAACAGCGTGATGCTGATCCCGGCGGCGAACAGCATGCCGGCCCAGGACAGGTAACTGAATTCGGGCTCGTCGTGGTCGGCACCGAGTTTTATCTTGCCGTAGCCCGATAACGCGGTGACCACCACGAAGACCAGATACAGGGTCATCGCCAGCATGTAGTACCAGCCAACCGTATTGGCCGCCCAGTTTTGCGCCGCCAGCAGCCAGGCACCGGCCTGTTGCGGAATAGCGATGACAGTGATGCCGAACAGCAGAATAGCCGTGGCGGCAAAGTAGAAGACGGGCGCATTCATGCGCACCTGACCGCTGGACGGGGTAGACGATGCACTCATGAACCATGCACCCCCGAGGTGTGAAATGTGGCTGTCAATAACGGACTCAGCAAAGGTAAGCCTCCTGTTGTGAGCGGGCAGCGAACCACCGGTTTAACTTGAACGAACGTTCAAGTTAAACATGGATAGGCGGTTTGGGACTAATTTCGGGGCCGAGTGGTAGGTGATTCCTACACTAGCTTAGGGATTGGTATGACGCGTGAGGACCGGAATTCGTTCAGCAATGACGGGATGATTTTGGAATGCAGTCAAACATGTGGGAGGGGGCTTGCTCCCGATAGCAGTAGGTCAGCCAACACAGGTATTGGCTGATCCACCGCTATCGGGAGCAAGCCCCCTCCCACAGGGGATTTGTGCAGATTCCTTACTTTTGCGCACCATCATCATGCTGCAGATTGGCCTGGGTAATATTCGCCCCGGCCGGCACGCTGCGGGTCAGCCACACATTACCGCCAATGGTCGAACCCTGGCCGATGGTAATCCGCCCCAGAATCGTAGCGCCGGCGTAGATCACCACATCGTCCTCCACAATAGGGTGACGCGGATGGCCTTTCTGCAATTGCCCATCTTCATCCGCCGGGAAGCGCTTGGCGCCCAATGTCACCGCCTGGTAGATGCGCACGCGCTCACCGATGATCGCCGTCTCGCCAATCACCACGCCGGTCCCGTGGTCGATGAAGAAACTCGGGCCGATCTGCGCGCCGGGGTGGATATCGATACCGGTGGCCGAATGAGCGATTTCCGCGCTGATCCGCGCCAGCAAGGGCAAACCGGCGCGGTACAGATGATGGGCCAGGCGGTGGTGAATCACCGCCAAAATGCCGGGGTAGCACAGCAGCACCTCATCCACGCTGCGCGCGGCCGGGTCTCCGTGGTAGGCGGCCAGTACGTCGGTATCCAGCAGGCTGCGCAACGCCGGCAAGGCCAGGGCGAAATCCTGGATCAGGCGAATGGCCTGGGCGTCGACCTCACGGTCATCCTGGCCGCCCTGGCGCGCGGCGTAGCGCAGCTCCAGGCGGGCCTGGGCGAGCAAGGCGTTAAGGGCGACGTCGAGGGTATGCCCGACGTAGAAGTCTTCACTTTCTTCGCGCAGGTCCACCGGGCCTAGACGCATCGGGAACAGTGCGCCGCACAAGGCTTCGAGAATCTGCGCCACCGCCTGGCGAGACGGTAGTTCGCGGCCTCCATGTTCGCCACTCAAGCGGCCATTGCGCGTTCGCCACTGGTCCCGGGCGCTGCGCAGTTGGCTGACGATGGTCTGTAGTTGCCAATGGCTGGAACGCTCACTCACGGTATTCACTCCTGACGAAATGGCCCTCACTTTACGGTATGGCCCTGGCAGCGCTTAAGAACCAATGGTGCGAGGCTAAGAACCATCTGACATAAGCGATTGGCGGTTGCCCGATGAAAAGTGCCTGCCTATAGTCGCCCCATCACTCAGCCACCGTGCATAGCCATGATCAAACAACAGCTCGACCGCTTTAACCGTCTGGAACTGTTGGGCGGCGCCACCGCCCTGGAAAAACTCGAGCGGCTGTCGGCCTGGCTGGGCAGGGATATCTACGTCAAGCGCGACGACACCACCCCACTGGCCATGGGTGGCAATAAATTGCGCAAACTTGAATACCTCGCCGCTGACGCCATCGCCCAGGGCGCCGATACCCTGGTCACCGCCGGCGCTATCCAGTCCAACCATGTGCGCCAGACCGCCGCGCTGGCTGCCAGGCTCGGCCTGGGCTGCGTCGCCCTGCTGGAAAACCCCACCGGCACCGAAGACCCCAACTACCTGGGCAACGGCAACCGCCTGTTGCTGGAGCTGTTCGACGCCAAGGTGGAGCGGGTAGAAAACCTCGACAATGCCGACGACCAACTCAACGCGCTCGCCGACCGCCTGCGCAGCAACGGCAAGAAGCCCTACCTGGTGCCTATCGGCGGCTCGAATGCCCTCGGTGCGTTGGGGTATGTGCGCGCGGGCCTGGAGCTGGCGGCGCAGATCGAAGACAGCGGCCTCGACTTTGCGGCGGTGGTACTGGCCTCCGGCAGCGCAGGCACCCACAGCGGCCTGGCACTGGCGTTGAGCGAAGCACTGCCGAGCTTGCCGGTGATCGGCGTCACCGTGTCGCGCACCGACGAAGCCCAACGTCCGAAAGTGCAAGGCCTGGCCGAGCGCACGGCCGAGCTGCTCGGCATGCAGGTGCCGGAAGCCTTCAAGGTGATCCTGTGGGACGAATACTTCGGCCCGCGTTATGGCGAGCCGAATGCGGGTACGTTGTCGGCGATCAAACTTCTGGCCAGCCAGGAAGGTCTGTTGCTCGACCCGGTCTACACGGGCAAGGCCATGGCCGGCCTGCTGGACGGTATCGGGCGCCAGCGGTTCGCAGACGGGCCGATCATTTTCCTGCATACCGGCGGAGCGCCGGCGTTGTTTGCCTATGATTCGGTGTTCAACTGACTGAACACGGACCGGAATGTGGGAGGGGGCTTGCTCCCGATAGCGGTGGGTCAGATACAGATAAAGGGACTGTTACACCGCCATCGGGAGCAAGCCCCCTCCCACACTTGACCTCATTGATATTCTAAATATGAATATGAAGTTGGATTTATATTATTTTCAAGTCTTAAAAACCGCCTTTATCATCGCGCCGAAGGCGAAGACGCGCACCGCGCTTTAAGGCAGGATACGGCTACTGCGTCACCGGCTTCGCTCACCATAAAAAACCACAGGGGCTCTTCATGACTATTTCTGTATTGCGTCGCACATTGCTGGTCGGCACATTGGGCTTGGCGCTCGGCGCAGGCATGCTTGGCCAGGCGGTCGCCGGCGAGCAACTGGATACCATCAAGAAAGCCGGCGAGATCAAGATCGGCCTGGAAGGCACCTACCCACCGTTCAGCTTTGTCGATGAAAGCGGCAAGCTCAGCGGCTTCGAGGTGGAGCTGTCCGAGGCGCTGGCCAAGGAGCTGGGCGTCAAGGTCAAGCTGCAAGCCACGCCATGGGACGGCATCCTCGCCGCCCTGGAATCCAAACGCCTGGACGCCGTGGTCAACCAGGTGACGATTTCCGAAGAGCGCAAGAAGAAGTATGACTTCTCCAAGCCCTACACCATTTCCGGTATCCAGGCGCTGACCCTGGCGAAGAATGTCGACAGCATCAAGACCGCCGACGACCTGGCCGGCAAGAAAGTCGGGGTGGGCCTGGGCACCAACTACGAACAATGGCTCAAGGAAAACCAACCCAAAGCCATCATCAAGACCTACAACGACGACCCGACCAAATTCCAGGACCTGCGCATCGGCCGCATCGACGCGATCCTGATCGACCGCCTGGCCGCTCTGGAATACGCCAAGAAAGCCAAGGACACCGCCGCTGCCGGCGACGCCTTCTCGCGCCAGGAAGCCGGTATTGCCCTGCGCAAGGGCGAGCCTGAACTGCTCGACGCGGTAAACAAGGCCCTCGACAAGCTGCGCGCCGACGGCACCTTGAAGAAGTTGTCCGAGAAGTACTTCAACGCTGACGTCACTCAATAATGGAAGCAGGTTTCCAACTCGCGCTGGACTCCGCGCCCTTTCTGCTCAAGGGCGCGTATTACACGGTGATCCTCAGCCTGGGCGGGATGTTTTTCGGCCTGCTGCTGGGCTTTGGCCTGGCGTTGATGCGCCTGTCGCGCTTCAAGCTGCTGAGTTGGACGGCGCGGGTCTACGTGTCGTTCTTTCGCGGTACGCCCTTGCTGGTGCAACTGTTCCTGATCTACTACGGCTTGCCGCAAGTGGGTATCGAGCTGGACCCGATCCCGGCCGCCATGATCGGCTTTTCGCTGAACATGGCCGCCTACGCCTGTGAAATCCTGCGGGCCGCCATCGCGTCCATCGAGCGTGGCCAGTGGGAAGCCGCCGCGAGTATCGGCATGACCCGTGCGCAGACGTTGCGCCGGGCCATCCTGCCGCAAGCCATGCGCACGGCCTTGCCGCCGCTGGGCAACAGTTTCATTTCGCTGGTCAAGGACACGGCGTTGGCCGCCACTATCCAGGTGCCCGAGCTGTTCCGTCAGGCGCAACTGGTCTCGGCGCGCACCTTCGAAATTTTCACCATGTATCTGTCCGCAGCCCTGATCTATTGGATCCTGGCGAGCATCCTGGCGCATCTGCAAAATCGTCTGGAAGACCGGGTCAACCGGCACGACCTGGAGTCTTGAAGCATGATCGTGGTTGAAAAGCTGACCAAACAATTCAACGGCCAGGTGGTGCTCAACGGTATCGACCTGGAGGTCAAGGCCGGCGAAGTCGTGGCCATCATCGGCCCCAGCGGTTCCGGCAAGACCACCTTCCTGCGCTGCCTGAATTTTCTCGAAGAACCCACCAGCGGCCGCATCAAGGTGGGCGACATCGAGATCGACAGCAGCAAGCCACTCAACCAGCAACAGGGCCTGGTGCGACGCCTGCGCCAGCACGTCGGTTTTGTCTTCCAGAACTTCAACCTGTTCCCCCACCGCACCGCGCTGGAAAACGTCATCGAAGGCCCGATCGTGGTCAAGAAGATGCCACGCGAGGCGGCGACCGAACTGGGCCGCAAGCTACTGGCCAAAGTGGGCCTGGCGGGCAAGGAGGCGGCTTATCCTCGGCGCTTGTCCGGTGGGCAGCAACAGCGTGTGGCGATCGCTCGGGCGCTGGCCATGGAGCCGGAGGTCATCCTGTTCGACGAACCCACCTCGGCCCTCGACCCCGAACTGGTGGGTGAAGTGCTGGCGACCATCCGCAGCCTGGCCGAAGAAAACCGCACCATGGTGATCGTCACCCACGAGATGAGCTTTGCCCGGGATGTGGCCAACCGTGTGATCTTTTTCGACAAGGGCGTGATCGTCGAACAGGGTGAAGCCAAGGCGCTGTTCGCCAATCCCAGGGAAGAACGCACCCAGCAGTTCCTGAGCAAGTTTCTCGCCCATTGACCCAGCTTTTTGTGGCGAGCGGGCTTGCTCGCCACAAAAACGCTGCTCCTACACCGAATCGCCATTGCCGCCGGTAAAACATCACGCTGCGCCCCTCTTGAAATACCCCTTCCAGTCAGACCCTTCTGAATATCCTCCAACCCGCCGTTTAGCCTTTTGCCGCCATTGACGCCCCCGGCCCAACCCTCTTATCTAGCGTCCAGAGGATTGGATCCTATCCCGGCTACTCACTGAATCGTTCTTTCGGCCCCTTTGCGCACCCGCGCCCAGGCCCGGAACGATTGCTGCTGGCTGCATCAAGGAGATCACTTATGACGCACACTACAACCCCGGCCATGCTGACCGCACCCACCCTGCCCCAAGCCGTTCGAAACGGCATCAGTGCCCACGCGGCTGCCCAATTGCAGGTCGACATCGCACCTTACCCCGGCATGGAAGAAGGCGACCTGATCGAGCTGTTCTGGAACAACTGCTTTGCCGCCTCACGCCGGGTGACCGCCGGCAAAATCGGCACGCCTACCCACCTGCGAGTGCCGGAAAGTTTTGTACAGGATGGCCCGGCGCGGGTGCATTACCAGATCATGCAGATCGGCCACGGCCCGGCGCGCTCGGCCACCACCCAGGTCCGCGTCAAAACCAACTACCCGGGCGGCGCGCCGTCGGCCCTGTACAGCGACGAAAACCAGAACCTCGCGCCGGTCAGCCTGCCCGAGACCATCCGCCGCCAGGGCGTCAACAGTCGCCAGGTGCAACGCGGAATTCCGCTGAGCATCGAGCCTTACGCGAACATGGCCAGTGGCGATGCCATCACGCTGCGCTGGGGTGACGTGCGCATGGACCTGCCGAACATCCAGGCCAGGGACGTCGGCCTGGCGGTGCAGGTCTGGGTGCCTTCGACAGTCATTATCGAAGGCGGTGACGACTGCCGCCTGGAGGTGACGTACTGCATCCTGGACCGCGTCGGCAACAATTCGCGCTGGGCGCCAGCCCGCACCTTGCGCATCGCCGCCTGGGTTCCCACCTGTCCTGGCGCAGCCAAGGACGTGTATCAACCCCGCCCTTTCGGCTCCCCCTGCGAACCGGGGTGACGCCCCTTCTATGCATATTCCTAAAAGTTAGTTTATTTAAAAAATAAACACGCTTAGGGTATATGCACCGGACCACCGGACATTCCTGATTGTTTTGTTTTTATTTCATTGAATGCGAGGTCGGTATGGTCAGAATTACCCCGGTGCATAACGCCAGGGCATTACGTGCAGCCAAGGAGCGGCGCTGATGTCTAACTTGGCTCTAACACCCCTCCAGAGTGATCTGGACGTAGCCCCACTGTTGTTGCCGGCCACGGTGCTGCGCAACGACGCCCAGGCGCTGAGCGCCGCCCATGAGCTGGCCGACGCCGCGCGCCTGCAAGCCGCCAAGCGCGACCAGCAACGCCAATTGCCCTGGGCGCAGGTCGAACAGTTCACCCGCAGCGGCCTGGGCAGCATTTCCATTCCCCGTGAGTACGGCGGCCCGCAGGTTTCATTCGTCACCCTGGCCGAGGTCTTCGCGATCATCAGCGCGGCCGACCCGGCCCTGGGGCAGATCCCGCAGAACCATTTCGGCATCCTGCACCTGTTGCAAAACACCGCCAGCGAGCGCCAGAAAAAGCAGCTGTTCCAGAGCGTGCTCGACGGTTGGCGCATCGGCAATGGTGGCCCGGAACGCGGCACCAAAAATACCCTGGAGCTCAAGGCGCGTATCACCGCCGAGGGTGACGGGTATGTGGTCAGCGGCCAGAAGTTCTACTCCACCGGCGCGTTGTTTGCGCACTGGGTGGCCATCAAAGCGCTCAACGACGACGGCAAGCAAGTCATGGCGTTCGTGCGCCGTGGCAGCGAAGGGCTGCGCATCGTGGATGACTGGTCGGGCTTTGGCCAACGCACCACTGCCAGCGGCACCGTGCTGCTTGACCGGGTACCGGTGGACGCAGAACTGGTGGTGGACAACTGGCGCCTGGGCGAAAGCCCGAATATCCAGGGTGCCGTCTCGCAATTGATCCAGGCGGCCATCGACGCCGGCATTGCCCGTGGCGCCCTGGACGACACCATCGCCTTTGTACGTGAACGCTCGCGCCCGTGGATCGACGCCAAGGTCGAACGGGCCAGCGACGACCTGTATGTGATCGCGGACATCGGCAAGCTGAAAATCGAACTGCACGCCGCCGAGGCGCTGTTGCGCAAGGCCGGCCAGGTGCTGGACCGGGTCAGCGCTGCGCCGATCACCGCGCAGTCCGCCGCACGCGCGTCGATCGCCGTCGCCGAAGCCAAAGTGCTCACCACTGAGGTGTCATTGCTGGTCAGCGAAAAACTCTTCGAGCTGGCCGGCAGCCGCGCCACCCTCGCCGAATTCAACCTTGACCGGCACTGGCGCAATGCGCGGGTCCACACGCTGCATGACCCGGTGCGCTGGAAGTATCACGCCATCGGCGCCTATCGCCTGAACGGCACTTTGCCGGCTCGCCATTCCTGGATCTGACCGACCAGACATCTGGAGAACATCATGACTTTCTCTCACCCCGTCGCGGTCATCACCAGCGACGAACAAGCCCTTATTGTCGCCAGCGACCTGGCTGAGGACTTGCGCCGCGACAGCGCCCAGCGCGACCGCGAGCGCCGCCTGCCGCTGGCCGAGCTAGACGCCTTTTCGCGCTCCGGCCTGTGGGGCATCAGCGTGCCCAAGGCCTACGGCGGCGCTGGTGTGTCCAACGTCACCCTGGCCAAGGTCATCGCCTTGATCGCCCAGGCGGATGCGTCCCTGGGACAGATTCCGCAAAACCATTTCTACGCCTTGGAAGTGCTGCGCGTGAATGGCAGCCCGGCCCAGCAACGCAGCCTGTATGCAGAAGTATTGGCCGGCCAGCGTTTCGGCAACGCCCTGGCGGAATTGGGCACGAAAACCGCTCATGACCGCGTCACCAAAATCACCCGCGACGGTGATGGCTTCCGTATCAGCGGCCGCAAGTTCTATTCCACCGGCGCGATCTACGCCCAGCGCATCCCCACTTCAGTGGTGGATGAACATGGGGTTCAGCAACTCGCCTTCGTGCCCCGCGACAGCGCGGGCCTGAGCGTGATTGACGACTGGAGCGGCTTCGGCCAGCGCACCACCGGCAGCGGCTCAGTGGTATTCGACAACGTGTGGGTGGCGGCGCAGGAGGTGATCCCGTTCCAGAGCGCGTTCGAACGCCCGACCACCGTCGGCCCCTTGGCGCAGATTCTTCATGCCGCCATCGACACCGGTATCGCCCGCGCCGCCTTCGAAGACGCGCTGCATTTTGTGCGCACCAAGACCCGTCCCTGGATCGACTCGGGCAGCGACAAGGCCACTGATGACCCGCTGACCTTGAAGAGCTTCGGCCACTTGAGCATTCGCCTGCACGCCGCCGAAGCGCTGCTCGAGCGCTCGGGCGAATTCCTCGACCGTGCCCAGGCCGACAGCAATGCCCAGACCGTCGCGGCCGCCTCCATCGCCGTCGCCGAAGTACGCGCCTTGAGCACCGAAATCTCCCTGGCCGCCGGCAGCACGCTATTTGAACTGGCCGGCAGCCAGGCGACCCTGGCCGAGCATGGCCTGGATCGCCACTGGCGCAACGCTCGCGTGCACACCTTGCATGACCCGGTGCGCTGGAAATACCACGCGGTGGGCAATTACTACCTCAACGATGAAAACCCGCCGCTGCGGGGGACTATCTGATGAGCAAGAAAAAAATCCTGCTCAATGCCTTCAACATGAACTGCATCGGGCATATCAACCACGGTTTGTGGACCCATCCACGGGACACGTCCACCCAGTACAAGACCCTCGAGTACTGGACTGACCTGGCAAAAATTCTCGAGCGCGGGCTGTTCGACGGTTTGTTTATCGCCGATATCGTCGGCGTGTATGACGTGTACCAAAAGTCCATCGACGTGCCGCTCAAGGAAGCAATCCAGTTGCCGGTCAACGACCCGCTCCTGCTGGTTTCGGCAATGGCGGCCGTCACCCGGAACCTCGGCTTCGGCCTCACTGCCAACCTGACCTACGAGCCGCCGTATCTGTTCGCCCGGCGCATGTCCACCCTCGACCACCTGAGCCGGGGCCGGGTGGGTTGGAACATCGTCACCGGCTACCTCGACAGCGCCGCCAAGGCCATGGGGCTGACCGAGCAGGTCGAGCATGACCGCCGCTATGACCAGGCCGATGAATACCTGGAGGTGCTGTACAAACTCTGGGAAGGCAGCTGGGAGGATGACGCGGTGGTCAACGATCCCAAGGCACGGGTGTATGCGCAGCCGGGCAAGGTGCACAAGGTCGAACACCATGGCGAGTTCTACCAGGTGCAGGGCTATCACCTGTGCGAGCCATCGCCGCAGCGTACGCCGGTGCTGTTCCAGGCCGGCAGTTCGGACCGTGGCCTGCAGTTCGCCGGGCGCCATGCCGAGTGCGTGTTCATCAGCGGGCAGAACAAGGCCGCGACCCGAATCCAGGTGGACAAGGTGCGCGCCAGCGCGGTGGAGGCCGGGCGCAACCCGGATGACATCAAGGTGTTCATGGGCCTGAACGTGATCGTCGGCGCGACCGAGGAACTGGCCTGGGCCAAGCATGCCGAGTACCTCAGCTATGCCAGCGCGGAGGCCGGCGTGGCGCACTTTTCGGCGTCCACGGCGATCGACTTTTCCGAGTACGAACTGGATGAACCGATCCAGTACGTGAAAAGCAACGCCATCCAGTCGGCGACCAAGAACCTGCAGAACAACGACTGGACCCGACGCAAATTGCTCGCGCAGCACGCCCTCGGTGGGCGCTACATCACGCTGGTGGGGTCGCCCGAGCAGGTCGCCGACGAACTGGAATCGTGGATCAGCGAAACCGGCCTGGATGGCTTCAACCTCACGCGCATTGTGACGCCGGAAAGCTATGTGGATTTCATTGATCTGGTGGTGCCGGAGCTGCAAAAGCGTGGTTCGTACAAGACTGAATATGAGCAGGGAACGCTGCGCGAAAAAGTCTTCCACGGCACTGCGCGTCTTCCCGAACAACACACCGGGTCTACCTACCGCCACTAACCCCTGTAGGAGCGAGCTTGCTCGCGAAGATCGTTAACGATAACGCGGTGCATCTGGTTTACCGAGGCGCCCTCAAGTTTTTCGCGAGCAAGCTCGCTCCTACAATTGGAAATTCATATGAAAAAAATAGTGCTCTCCCTGGCCTTCGGCTTGTTCAGCTCGGCCGTATTCGCCGCCGATGCGCCGTTGAAAGTCGGCACCACCGCCGCCTTCGCGATTCCCCTGGAAGCCGCCGTGGAAGAGGCCGGCAAACAAGGCCTGAAGGTCGAACTGGTGGAATTCACCGACTGGATCGCGCCGAACGTCAGCCTCGCCGCCGGCGATATCGATGTGAACTACTTCCAGCACATCCCCTTCCTGGAAAATGCCAAGGCCGCCGCCGGCTTTGACCTGGTGCCCTATGCGCCGGGCATCATCAACAACGTCGGTCTGTATTCGAAAAAGTACAAAAGATTCGATGACCTGCCCGAAGGCGCCAGCGTGGCCATCGCCAACGATCCGATCAACAGCGGGCGCGGCCTGCAACTGCTGGCCAAAGCCGGGCTGATCACGCTCAAGCCGGGGGTGGGCTACAAGGCCACTGAAGAAGACATCGTCAGCAACCCGAAAAAGATCAAGATCCTGCAAGTCGAGGCCGTGCAACTGGTACGCGCCTATGACGACGCCGATCTGGTGCAGGGCTACCCGGCGTACATCCGCCTGTCCAAGACCTTCGATGCCGAGACGGCGCTGCTGTTCGATGGCCTCGACCACCCGGAATACGTGATCCAGTTCGTGATCCAGCCCAAGAGCAAAACCGACCCGAGGGTGATCAAGTTCGTCGACATTTACCAGCACTCGCCGACGGTGCGCGCCGCCCTGGATAAATCCCTCGGCAAGCTCTACCAGGTCGGCTGGGACGATAAAAAATGACCGCTGCCAACGCCCAACTGCGCGACCTGGGCACATTTCCCAGGGGCGCCGAGCAGACCGAACTGCATCCGGACTTCAACAGCGCCCATGTGCGTTTCATCAACCTGGGCAAAACCTATGACGGCACGGTGCATGCCCTACAAGGCATTGACCTGGCGATTACGCG
Organism: Pseudomonas sp. R4-39-08; assembly: GCF_003852275.1. Taxonomy (NCBI): domain Bacteria; kingdom Pseudomonadati; phylum Pseudomonadota; class Gammaproteobacteria; order Pseudomonadales; family Pseudomonadaceae; genus Pseudomonas; species Pseudomonas sp. R4-39-08. The sequence goes on along the minus strand of NZ_CP027733.1, from coordinate 310,404 downwards.
CGGCGAAGTGTTCGGCATCATCGGCCGCAGCGGCGCCGGCAAGTCGTCGCTGATCCGCACCATCAATCGCCTGGAGCAACCCAGCAGCGGGCGCGTGCTGATCGATCAAGTGGACATTGGCAGCTTCGATGAAGACCGCCTGGTCGCGCTGCGCCGGCGCATCGGCATGATCTTCCAGCACTTCAACCTGATGTCGGCCAAGACCGTCTGGCAGAACGTCGAACTGCCGCTCAAGGTCGCCGGGGTGCCCAAGCCGCAACGTGAGCAGAAGGTGCGTGAGCTGCTGGAACTGGTGGGTTTGCAAGACAAGCACCAGGCCTATCCGGCGCAGCTCTCGGGCGGGCAGAAACAGCGCGTGGGCATCGCCCGTTCGCTGGTGCACGACCCCGAGATTTTGCTGTGCGACGAAGCCACCTCGGCGCTGGATCCGGAAACCACCCAATCGATCCTCGGCCTGCTGCGCGAGATCAACCGGCGCCTGGGCCTGACCATCGTGTTGATCACCCACGAAATGGCGGTGATCCGCGACATCTGCGACCGCGTGGTGGTGCTGGAGCATGGGCGCATCGTCGAGCAAGGCCCGGTGTGGCAAGTGTTCGGTAACCCGCAACACGAGGTGAGCAAGACCCTGCTGGCGCCGCTGCAACATGGGCTGCCGGAAGAACTGCAAAACCGTTTGCATACCCAGCCTGAATCGCCGGAAGCCGCCGTGGTGCTGCGCTTGCAGTTCACCGGCAGCGCCAGCGATGAACCCGACCTGGCCGCGCTGTTCAGTGCCCTCGGCGGCCGCGTGCGTCTGCTGCAGGGCGGTGTCGAACGGATTCAGGGGCATGCCTTGGGGCAACTGCTGCTGGCGGTGAATGGCTCGCCCCATAGCACCGAAGAACTGCGCAACCGCGCCGCGAACTGGGCACAACAGGTGGAGGTGCTGGGCTATGTGGTTTGATCGTTTAGTACAGGGCGCCATCGACACCTTGTTGATGGTCGGCGTGTCGTCGTTGATCGCCTTGCTGGTAGGGATTCCACTGGCGGTGTTTCTGGTCACCAGCGACAAAGGTGGCATCTACCAGGCACCGGCGCTGAACCGGGTGCTCGGGGCCTTCGTCAATCTGTTCCGCTCCATTCCGTTTCTGATCCTGATGGTGGCGCTGATCCCGTTCACGCGCCTGATCGTCGGCACCACCTACGGCGTATGGGCGGCAGTCGTGCCGCTGACCATCGCGGCCACGCCGTTCTTTGCGCGCATCGCCGAAGTCAGCCTGCGCGAGGTCGACCATGGTTTGATCGAAGCGGCGCAGGCCATGGGGTGCCGCCGCTGGCACATCATCTGGCACGTGCTGTTGCCGGAAGCGCTGCCGGGGATCGTCGGCGGGTTCACCATTACCCTGGTGACCATGATCAACTCATCGGCCATGGCCGGGGCGATTGGCGCCGGTGGCTTGGGCGACATTGCGTACCGCTATGGCTACCAGCGCTTCGATACGCAGATCATGCTCACGGTGATTGTGCTGTTGGTGGTGTTGGTGGCGGTGATCCAACTCGGCGGCGATCGACTGGCGCGGGTGCTGAACAAGAGGTGAGGTATAGTCGGCGCATCCCAGCGCCCGGTATTGCCTTTCATGACCCTCAAGCCCGACGACCTTAACCAGATCACCGCCACCACCCTCGGCCATTACAACAAAGTCGCCGAAGACTTCCGCGAGGGCACCCGCGATCACGATGTGAGCCAGAACATCGACGCGTTGCTGCGGCACATCCAGGGCACGCCGCCGTTTACCGTGCTGGATTTTGGCTGCGGGCCGGGGCGGGATCTGCAGACCTTTGCACGCCTGGGGCATATCGCTGTGGGGCTCGATGGTTCCGAACGGTTTGCACAGATGGCGCGGGACGACAGTGGCTGTGAGGTGTTGCAGCAGGACTTCCTCAAGCTGGACCTGCCCGACGGGCGCTTCGATGGGGTGTTTGCCAATGCGGTGCTGTTTCATATTCCCAAGCAGGAATTGCCCCGGGTCCTCAAGCAACTGCATGGCACGTTGAAGCCTGGGGGCGTGCTGTTCAGCTCCAACCCTCGCGGTGACAACCAGGAAGGCTGGAATGGGCCACGGTATGGGTCTTATCACGATCTGGCGGCGTGGCGTGGCTTGCTGGCTGAGGCCGGCTTTGCGGAACTGGAACATTATTACCGGCCGGCGGGATTGCCTCGGGAACAGCAGCCTTGGTTGGCCAGTGTGTGGCGTCGGGTTTAAGTGATGTATTGCCCCCGATGACGGACTGATGGACGCCGCTACTCCACCTGATACACCACCGATTTCTCATCCAACACCGCTGTCACACTCCTTGCCGCAAACTCCTCTCTCGACCCGGTGGAAAAATTCGCCACCAGCCGCGTGCCATCGGCAAACGTGGTTTCCTGCACCTGCCGATCCGCCGTCAGCCAACGAAACCCGGTCATCGCCTGAGTCGCCAGGCGCTCATGCAGGGGACGGAAAAATCGGTCCTGGCGCTGGATCAACGGCAGCCGTTCCTTGAGCGTCGCAGCACTCAGGTGATACAGCGGCGGTACGTTGTAGAGCAACTGCGTCAGCTCATTTTCAGCCCGCACATTGCTCAGTTTGAGGCTATCGAACAGCCAGTGATGGGTGGTGATCACTGAACCATGGAACACCGCCTGGTACAGCGGCAGGCGCATCGTCGGATCGAAGTAGAGCGTGCGAAACGGCTCGTTCAGCGGCACCGACTTGAAGAACACCGCCGGTTGCTCCGGCGGATACCAGTTGCCCACGTAGTAGGGCGACTGTTTGTCCTGAGTCATGTCGCGATCCCCCCAGCCCAGCACCGGGGTTTGCATGCCATGGGCGAACAGGATCCCCTGGGCGGTGATGGCGTTGCCGTCTTCGGAGCCTGTCGGCAATTGCAGCGTGGTGTTCAGCCAACGGGACGCATCGATATTGCCTTCAGCGTTTTGCGCCTGGGTCATCGGTGCGCTGTCGCGGTAGCTGTCGAGCAGCATGCTGGTAGCGTACGCATCGAGAAACCAGGCGTTGAAGCCGGCCCTGGCCTGTACGGCTTTCACCCGCGCTTCCAATAACGGCCGCACACAGCGCGGATCGGTGTAGTGGCCGGACCGTTGGAAGCCAGTCTTGAGCTGGCCGTCCTTCAATACAATGGCGCAGTCGCGGTAGGCCTTGCTGCCCAGGTGGGCGGTGGTCCAGTCGGGATTTTCGGTGGCGGACAACGCGGTTTGATAGGAGTCGTAGGGCGCCATCAGGTAGCCCGCGTCGACACCGGCGCGGATGGTTTCGGGGTGCCACAGGCCGCCTTCCCAGCCTTCGCCCAGGGTCAACATCAAGCGTGGCAGCCCGGCGTCGCGCAGTGTCTGTACTACCTTGCTGCCCCAGGTGTCGGGGCTACCGCCGAGGGCACCGGCAAAATCCACGGCCAGTTCGCGACGCAACTCACCGTAGCGGGCGGCAAGACGGGTCATATCGGGCTCGTCCACCTGCCAGCTCTGCCGGGCCTTCTGGTTGATCGCCGCGTTGAGGCCGCGCAACAGCACGGTTTGCTCGTAGCGATTCAACCTGCGCGGCTGCGCCAGCAGCGCTGCGGAGTCCTTGTCCAACAGGCCCTTGAGCGCATGATCGCGCAAGCGCTTGAGCAACAGCGGCCAATCACGCACATCCTCCAGCGCCAGCAGGTCATTGCCCCACAGGTAGGCATGGCTGGCGCCCAGCAGTTTTTGCGCGCCCGGCGTATGTCGCAGCTTGGCCTCCAAGGGTTCGTAACGGTCCTGTTCGACCATCCATTGGCGATAGCGCTTGGCGCCGGCCAACGGGTCGCTTTCGCCCAGGTGCAACAACAGGGTCATGGGCGCGGCAGGTGCGAGCGACGTGAACTCATGGGCCAACGACAACGCCTGGCCTTGCCAGCGCAGGCGGTTGTTGTAGGGATTGGTCAGCAGCCAGTTCAAGGTAAAGGCGCCGTGATCGACACCCCACAGCGGCAGGCTGAGGTCCTGGGTGGTGTTGATATCGCCCTGCTCTACCAGGAACTCGCTCCACAGGGCATTGCCAGCCGGCACGTAATGCCCTTCGGCCAACGGCCACATCAACCCCTTGCCCAGGGCGCTCGCCGGCTGCACAAGGATCGGCAGTTCACCGTCTTCCCGCGCCCTGATCGACAGCAGCAGGTCGCGCTGCTCAAGGCTGGCAATCACGCGATAGGCACCGTCGTCCCATTGCCAACTGACCTGTTGATCGTTTTTTGCGAGTTGACTGACGGCGCGGGCCGATACGCCTTGGGAGGCTTGAACCTCGGGTTGGCCGCTGGGTGTCACACGGATGGCGAGGGTGGCCGGGTCGAGTTCGACTCGCCACAACGGGTTTTCCAGTACGGTGCTGGCAAAGGCCAGGGGCGACAGGAAGCAGCAGAGCAGCAAGGTATGACGCAGACGGTTCATGGCAGGCGACCGTTGAGAGGTGGAGGCCGGAGGGTAAAACACTCAACGGGGTGACCAGGGCAACACCCGTCGCTTCCGGAAGTTTCCCACGTCTCAAAGATCGTTCCCACGCTCCGCGTGGGAATGCGGCCCGTGACGCTCCGCGTCACCTGTGCGCAGTAGCCGAAATTTGCAGCGGGACGCGGAGCGTCCCAGGAGGCGTTACCACGCGGAGCGTGGGAACGATCAGCCCCGCTCACATTTTTAACCGCGTTCTTCCTGCTGTGGCTCGCGGATCTTGTACCAGGCCACATATAGCGCCGGCAGGAACAACAGCGTCAGCAAGGTGGCGATGATGATCCCGCCAATCATCGCGTAGGCCATCGGCCCCCAGAACACTTCCCGGGCAATCGGGATCATGCCCAGGCTCGCCGCCGCCGCCGTGAGCAGGATCGGCCGGCGCCGATGCTCGGTGGCCTCCACCACGGCGTCCCACGGTGTGTAGCCGGCCACTTCATATTCGTGGATTTGCGTCACCAGGATCACCGAGTTGCGGATGATGATGCCGATCAGCGCGAGGATACCGAGGATCGCCACAAACCCCATGGGCGTGCCCGTGGGAATCAGCGCCAGCACCACGCCAATCAGCCCCAGCGGCGCGACACTCGCCACCAGGAACATCTTCTGCACGCTGTGCAGTTGGATCATCAGGAACGTCGCCATCAGGAACAGCATCAGCGGCACCACGCTGGCAATCGGACCCTGGGCCTTGCCGCTTTCTTCCACGGTGCCGCCGGTGGCGACTTTGTAACCCACCGGCAGGCCGTCGCTGAACTTCTGGATAGTCGGCGCCAGCTGCTTGACCAGGTCGGTCGGCTGCATCTCGTCGCGCACCGCGGCCTTGATGGTGATGGTCGGCTTGCGGTCGCGACGCCACACCAGCGGCTGCTCCAGCTCGTAGCGCACGGTGGCGAAGGCCAGCAACGGAATCGAGGTGCCGTTGGGCGTGACGATCTGCAGGTTCTGCAAGGTTTCCGGTGTACCGCGTTCGGCGTCTTCGGCGCGGCCGACCACATTGATCAGGTAAATGTCGTCGTGCACCTGGGTCACCGAGGCGCCGCTGACCACGCTGTTCATCAACTGCGCCACGTCTTCCGACGACAGCCCCAGTTGCCGCGCCTTGTCCTGGGCGATGTCGACGCGCAGCACTTTGCCCGGCTCGTTCCAGTCGTAGATGATCTCGCCCAGGTGGGTGTTCTGGTCGAGCAGGGTCGCCAGTTCGATGGCGTGCTTGCGCACCTGGTCGGTGTCTTTGCCGGACACGCGGTACTGGATCGGCCGTCCCACCGGCGGGCCCATTTCCAGCGGCTGCACGAAACTGCCGATGCCGACGAAGTCATCGCGCAGGCGCTTCTGCAGACGTGCGATCAACGCACCGCGCTCTTCCAGGCCCTTGCTGACGATCACCAACTGCGCGTAGTAGGGGTTTTCAAGTTGCTGGTCCAGGGGCAGGTAGAAACGGATCGCACCCTGGCCGATGTAGGTGCTCCAGCGCGTAATGTCCGGGTCGTCCTTGATGATCGCTTCCAGACGGTCGACCGCCTTGCGCGTCTCGTTGATCGAGGCGTTTTGCGGCAGGTTGAGGTCGACGAGGATTTCCGGGCGATCCGACGACGGAAAGAACTGGTTCTGCACAAACTGCATGGAGAACACCGACGCCACAAACAGGCCCACGGTGATGCCGATGGCCCACCAGCGGTTGCGCATCGCCCATAGCATGCCACCGTTGAACGCGCGGCCGATGCGCCCCGGCTCGGCACTATGGGGCTTCACATTGGCGCTGAGGATATGCACGCCGATCACTGGCGCAAACAGCACCGCCACCACCCACGACACCAACATCGCCACGGCAATCACCGCGAACAAGGTGAAGGTGTACTCCCCCGCCGAACTGGCGTTGAGGCCAATCGGCACGAAACCGGCGACGGTCACCAGCGTGCCGGTGAGCATCGGAAACGCTGTGGAGGTGTAAGCGTAGGTGGCGGCCTGCTCCTTGGTTTCGCCTTTTTCCAGGCGTGTGATCATCATCTCCACGGTGATCATCGCATCGTCCACCAACAGGCCGAGGGCGATGATCAAGGCGCCCAACGACACCCGTTGCATAGTGATGCCGCTGTATTCCATGAACACGAACACCAGGGCCAGCACCAACGGAATCGAGCACGCCACCACCAGCCCGGCACGCATGCCCAGGCTGATAAAGCTCACCACCAGCACGATGATCACCGCTTCGAACAACGCACTGGTAAAGCCACCGACCGCCTCTTCCACCACTTCGGCCTGGTCCGAAACCTTGTGCACACCGACGCCCACCGGCAGGTCGGCGGTCAGCTCATCCATGCGCCCGTGCAGCGCCTTGCCGAACGACTGGATATTGCCGCCCTTCTGCATCGCAATCGCCAAACCGATCGCCGGCTTGCCGTTGAAACGGAACATCGGCCGCGCCGGGTCGACGTAGCCCCGGCTGATGTCGGCAATGTCGGCCAGGCGATAGAAGCGGTCATTCAGGCGCAGGTTGACGTTGGCCAGGTCCTTCTCCGAGGCGAACTGCCCCGAGGTGCGCACGGAAATCCGCTCCGGCCCGGCCTCGATCACCCCGGCGGGGGTCACGGCATTTTGCGATTGCAGGCTTTGCACGACCTGGCGCTGATCGATGCCCAGGGCCGCCAGTTTGCGTGTGGAAAAATTCAGGTAAATCACTTCGTCCTGCTGGCCGATCATCTCGACCTTGCCCAGCCCCGGCACCGAGCGGATTTCGGCGCGCACCTGCTCCACGTAGTCGCGCAACTGGCGCATCGACAGGCCATCGCCGGTAAAGGCGTACACCGAGCCGAACACATCACCGAATTCGTCGTTGAACGACGGCCCCTGCAAGCCTTGGGGGAAGGTGCCGCGTATATCGTCGATCTTCTTGCGAACCTGGTACCAGATCTCCGGAATGGCCTTGGCGCTGGTGGTGTCCTTGAGGAACACGAACACCGTGGATTCGCCCGGCCGGGTGTAGCTCTTCACATAATCGAGGGAGTCGAGTTCCTCGAGTTTTTTCTCGATGCGGTCGGTGACCTGCTTGAGGGTTTCTTCCTGGGTCGCGCCCGGCCAGCGGGTCTGGATGACCATGGTCTTGATGGTGAACGAGGGGTCTTCCTCGCGGCCCAGGTTCATGTACGAAAACACGCCCATCAGCAGCGCGACGAACATCAGGTACCAGACGAAGGACTGATGCTTGATGGCCCAGTCGGATAAGTTGAAGCTGCCTTTCATCGCGGGCTGTCCTCGTCGATTTTGACTTTCTGCCCGGGTTTCAGGCTGTTCACACCGGCGGTGACGACGCGCTCGCCGGGCTTGATGCCACCATTGAGCACTGCGCTGTCGGCGTCACGGCTGACCACCGTGACGTCACGCGGTTGCACTGTCTGGCTCTGGGTGTCGAGCAGCCAGATGCGGGTCTTGCCGTCGACGTCCTGCAACGCGCTCAACGGCAGCTCGATACGCGGCGCGATGGCGCTGCTCAAGGTCACGCTGATGGCGGTGCCCAGGCGAAACGCGGCGGGGGTGTCAGTCAGGCTCAAGCGTGCGCGCCGGGTACGCGTGGCGCTTTGGGCCTGGGGCTCGATCTCGCGCACGATGGCGGTGGTGTGCACGCTGGGGTCCAGTTGCCCGGCCACCAGGAACACCACATCCGCCGGCAGGCGCTCGGCCAGGCCGGCGGGCAGGTCGATCACCGCTTCCTTGATGTCCGGGCGGGCCAGGGTCACCACTTGCTGGCCGGCGCTGACCACCTGGCCGGCCTCGGCGTTCCAGGCGGTGACGATGCCGGCGTGGTCGGTGCGCAGCTCGGCGTAGTTGAGCTGGTCCTTGGCTTGATTGACCGAGGCGCGAGCCTGGTCGAGGGTCGCCTGGGTGGTTTTCAGGTCAGTCTGGGCCACGTCCAACTGCGCCTGGGCGCCGACGCCACGGTCGAACAGCTCCTGCTGGCGGCGGGCATTGGCCTGGGCATTGATGAACTGCGCCTGCACGCGGGCCAGGTCACCCTGGGCGGCGCGTAGTTGGTTCTGCTGGTCGGTGGGGTCGAGGACGGCGAGCAAGGCGCCCTTCTCCACCTCGGCGCCAACGTCCACCGCGCGGCGGGCGATACGGCCCGGCACACGGAAACCCAGGTTACTTTCGTAGCGGGCCTGAATGGTGCCGGCAAAGCGGCCAAGGTGTGCCTGGTCTTCGGCCTTCACCTCCATGGACAACACCGGGCGCACCGGTTCGGGCGGCGCGTCTTCCTTAGAGCAGGCCACCAGCAACAGGCTGGCGGCGAGGATCACCGTCAGGTGCTTCATGGCTGGGCTCCTTGCTGGGCGATTTCGACGAGCATGCCGGGGTGCAGCAATTGCCCACCGGCCACCACGACTTTTTCGCCGCCTTTAAGGCCGTCACCGATGATCACTTTGCCGGTGAGGTACCGCGCCACCGTAACCTTGTGCAGCTGCGCCTTGCCGTCGCCGTCTATCAGCCACACGGCGGGTTCGCTGAGGTCCTTGGTCAAGGCCGACCACGGCAACTCGATGCTGGCCTTGGCCGGGCCATTGGCGGTGGCGCTCACCACCGAGCCCAGTTCCATGCCTTTGGGCAGGCTTTGCAGGGCGATTTTCACTTGCACGGTGCCGGTATTGGCGGCCACGGCAGGGGTGACTTCGCGGACTCTGCCCACTGTCTTGATGCTCGGGTTATCCAGCAGGCTGACGGTGATCGGCGCGTCCGGCGGCGGCTCCACCAGCAGCGATTCGTAAACGTTGAACACCGCGTCGCGTTCGCCATCGCGGGCCAGGCTAAAGATCGGCACGGTGGCTTGTACGACCTGGCCGACTTCAGCCTGGCGCGCGGTGATAATGCCCGGCGCATCGGCGACCAGCGCGGTGTAGCCCAGTTGTTCACGGGCATTGGCCAACTGCGCCTGGGCGGCGGCCAGGGCGCTTTGGCTGCTGCGCAACGCGGCCTGGGCGGCGTCGTATTCGCTGCGGCTGGTGTAGCCCTTGGGCAAGAGTTTTTCCTGGCGCACGAAGGCGGCGGCGGTTTGCTTGACCCGCGCCTGCTCGGCCACGACCTGGGCCTGGGCGGAATCGACGTTGGTCTGCAGGTCCTTGGGGTCGAGCTTGGCCAGCACTTGCTTGGCTGTCACCCGATCACCGACGTCGGCCAGGCGCTGGATGATCTTGCCACCCACCCGAAAGGACAAATCGGTTTGCACCCGCGCCTGGACATCCCCGGTCAGCGTGACCGCTGCGGCGAAATCCGCCGGCTGCACGGTTTGCACGAACACCCGCGAATGGGCCTTGGGCTCGGCCTTTTCCTGGCCACAACCGCCCAGCAGCGTCAGTAAGCCAAGCCCGAATAAAAATGTGGAAATGCGACCGCCCATGCAGGCTCCTTTTGCGTGATGCCGACGTGCCAGTGTGTATGCGACTGTGAGCTTAGATCAGGGTTCCTTATCTGCATGGAGGATCCCATACTTCAATGGTTCCCCTACCGACTCAATTGCCATGCTCAAGACCCTCGCGGTGGCCAATTACCGCTCGATCAATAAATTGGTGGTGCCCCTGGGCCGCTTGAATCTGGTGACAGGCCCCAACGGCAGCGGCAAGTCCAACCTGTATCGCGCCCTGCGCCTGCTGGCCGAAACCGCCCAGGGCGGGGTGATCAATGCCCTGGCCCGGGAAGGCGGGCTGGACTCGACGTTCTGGGCCGGGCCGGAAACCATCAGCCGGCGCATGCACAGCGGCGAAGTGCCGGTGGAGGCTGTCGTGCGCAAGGGCGTCAAGCGTCTGCGCCTGGGGTTCGCCGCCGAAGATTTCAGCTACGCGATCTCCCTGGGCTTGCCGGAACTCACCCAGTCGTTTTTCAGCCTCGACCCGGAAGTGAAGAGGGAATGCATCTGGGCCGGGCACGTCTACCGCCCGGCCAGCCTGTTGGTACAGCGTTCCGGGCCGTTGGTGCGCGCTCGCGAAGGCCGTGCCTGGGATGTACTGGCCCAGCACACGCCGAACTATCACAGCCTGTTCGACCAAGTCGGCAGTTTGCGTGGCTCGCCGGAAGTATTGCTGCTGCGCGAGAGCATTCGTGGCTGGCGCTTTTATGATCACTTTCGCAGCGACGTGGACGCGCCAGTGCGCCAACCGCAGTTAGGCACCCGCACGCCGGTGCTGCATCACGACGGGCGCGATTTGGCCGCAGCGTTGCAAACCATTCGTGAAATTGGCGACCCCGAGGCGTTACAGCGCGCAGTCAGCGATGCGTTTCCAGGCGCGCGCTTAAATATCCAACCGTTGCAGGGCGGGCGCTTTGCCATCGAGTTTTACCAGGAAGGCCTGCTGCGCCCGTTGTCGGCGGCAGAGTTGTCGGACGGCACCTTGCGCTACCTGCTGCTGATCGCCGCGCTGCTGACGCCACGGCCGCCGACCATGATGGTGCTGAACGAGCCTGAAACCAGCTTGCATCCGGACCTGTTGCCGGCGTTGGCGCGCTTGATCATCCAGGCGTCGGCGCAGTGCCAGGTGTGGGTGGTGTCCCATGCCAGCCGCTTGATTGCGGCGTTGCAGCAGGATGAGGAGTGCAATTCGATTGTGCTGGAGAAGGTGCTGGGGGAGACGCGAGTGGTGGGCCAGGGGATGCTGGATGCGCCGGCGTGGCAGTGGCCGGAATAGGGGGTGACTGCACAGGCCTCATCGGGGGCAAGCTGAACTGGCCTAATGATCCCGGACACCTCTTAAGGGCGATATGATTCGCCCAATCAGGAGGTTCCATGCAACAGCGAAAGACCTACACCCACGAGTTCAAGCAACGTGCTGCAAGCATGGTTCTTGATGATAACTGCTCAGTTTCCGACGTCTGTGCATCGATGGACGTTGGCCCTACGGCTCTGCGCCGCTGGGTTGATCAGGTTCGTAAAGAGCGTCACAAAGGGCAGCCAGTGGCAGGTACCAAGGCTATCAGCGACGAACAGCGAGAGCTTCAACAGCTACGAGCCAAGGTCAAGCGCCTGGAGAGTGAGGCTGAAATCTTAAAAAAGGCTACGGCTCTCTTGATGTCGGATCCCGATCGTTTTTCCTGATCGAGGAACTGAGGGAGTCGAGTTCGTATCCGACCAGCCTGCTTTGCAGTGCGCTAGGCGTTTCTCGCAGCGCGTTTTATGACTGGCTTAAGCGTCGCTCAGAGCCGAATACCAAGCGTGACGCGCTTAGAGCAAAAGTCGTGCAACTGCATGACGAAAGCCGGGGAAGTGCAGGTGCACGGATGATCTCTCAGCACTTGAAGGCCCAGCAGATCAAGGTAGGTCGGCATCTGGCCGGAAAACTTATGGCGGAGGCAAATCTGGCCAGCAGACAGCGCCGCCGCCATCAATATCGCTCTAGAGGCGTTGAAGCATTTGTGGCCAAGAACCTGCTTGAGCGTAACTTCGAGCCAACCGCAATTAATCAAGTCTGGTGCGGCGACGTTACCAGTCTAATGGTTGGGAAACGCTGGTATCACTTGGCAGTGGTCATTGATCTGTTCGCCCGCCGAATCGTTGGCTGGGCGTTTTCTCTGATCAATGACGCCAACCTGGTTAGCAAGGCGCTGAGAATGGCGGTGGAGGTTCGAGGCAAACATGCAGGCTTGATGTTTCATTCAGATCAAGGCTGCCAATACACCAGCCAGCACTTTCAGTCCGAGCTGCTGGGGCATGGGATAACGCAAAGCATGAGCCGTAGGGGGCAGTGCTGGGACAACGCGCCAACAGAGCGTTTCTTCGGAACGCTCAAATCAGAGTGGGTGCCCACCCAAGGCTATACGACAGTTGAAGAAGCCAAGCAGGATATGACCAGCTTCTTCATGCGATACAACCGAATCAGGCTCCACAGCTACAACAACTACCTGTCGCCAATAGCCATGGAGCAGGAGGCGGCTTGATCACCGTAATCGGTGTCCGGAAAAACTTGACCAGAACAAGCCCCCTCCCACATTTGGATATATGCACAAATCAGAACCTGTGAACCCAATCCAGTGTGGGAGGGGGCTTGCCCCCGATGGCGGCAGAACAGCCAACACCAAAGCCAGGCCTCAGCCCTGCCACTTGCCCCCTTCAACAATCACACTCTCAGGCTTGGTGTCATCGCTCAGCTCTTTACGCACATATTGGTCATAGAGCTTGAGCAAGAACTTCTCTTCGCCCAACTTCGCCAACTCCGCATTCACCCAGTCGCGCAGTTCGATATTGCCCTTCTTCACCGCCGGGGCAATCGGTGCTTCGTCACCGAGCTTCTGCTCCAGCACGCGGTAGCCGGGGTTCTGCTTGGCCCAGCTGAACAGCACCAGGTTGTCCTGGGCGTAGGCATCGCCACGGCCGGCCGACAGCGCTTGCAGCGACTCGGAGTTTTTCTCGAACTTGAGCAGTTTCCAGTCCGGGTGGTGCTTGGTCAGCCAGATGTCGGCGGTGGTGCCGGTGGTGACGATGGTGGTGCGGGTGGCCAGGTCATCCAGGTTCTTGACCGGGCTGTCGTTCGGCACCAGCGCCTGTACCGCGACTTTCAGGTTGGGGTTGGTGAAGTCCACCGCCTCCTTGCGCTCAGGGGTCACGGTCATGTTGGCGAGGATCAGGTCGACCTTATCGCTTTGCAGGAACGGGATACGGCTGGCCGGCTCCACGGCGACGAACTCGACTTTGTTTTCATCGCCCAACAGGTCCTTGGCGAATTGGCGGCCGATGTCGGTATCGAAGCCGACGTAGCGGCCGGCTTCGTTGACGAAGCCGAACGGCGGCTTGTCGGTGAAGACGCCGACGATCAGCTTGTCGCGGGCCTTGATCTTGTCGATGGCACTCACCGCGCTGGCGGCAGGCTTGGCGGGCTCTTCGGCCTTCTTGTCGCAGCCGGCCAGTAACGCGACGGCAAACAGTGGCAGCAGTAACTTTTTCATAGCAGCTCCGGTTCCTTGATCTTTCTGGGCAATGTTGAAACAAAGGAGAACTTCTCCAGGAACTGCTGCGCGCGTGCGGTTTGCGGGTTCGTAAAGAATGCCTCGGGGGTGTTGTGTTCGAGGATGCGACCGGCCTCCATAAACACCACGCGGTCGGCGACGGCGCGGGCGAAGGCCATTTCGTGGGTGACAATCAGCAGGGTCATGCCGTCGCGGGCCAGGCCCTGGATGACTTCCAGCACTTCCTTGACCATTTCCGGGTCGAGGGCGGCGGTGACTTCGTCGAACAGCATGACCTGAGGGTTCATGCACAGCGAACGGACGATGGCGATGCGTTGCTGCTGGCCGCCGGAAAGCTGGCGTGGGAAGGCGTCGCGCTTGTCGGCCAGGCCCACGCGCGCCAGCAGTTTTTCCGCCTGCTCACGCGCTTCACGCGGGTCGCGCTTTTGCACCTTCAAGGGGCCGAGCAGAATGTTGTCGAGCACGCTCATGTGCGGGAACAGGTGGTAGCTCTGGAACACCATGCCGATGTCCTGGCGCACCTGGCGCCAGTCGGTATGTTTTGCCAACAGCTCGTTGCCGGCGAACCGCAAGTGCCCGCTGTGAGCCACTTCCAAGCCATTGAGGCAGCGCAGCAAGGTGCTTTTGCCGCAACCACTGGGGCCGAGGATCACCACCACTTCGCCGCTGTGCACGCTCAGGTCGATGCCCTTGAGCACCTGCTGTTCGCCGAAGAATTTGTTGAAACCCTGAAACTCGATCAATGCGCTCATGCTTGGGCCCAGCGCCGTTCCAGCACCTTGGAGGCGGCCGACAACGGGTAGCAGATAAAGAAGAAAAACAGGAACAGCGCGCCGTAGATCAACACCGACTCATAGGTGCGCTCGATGATTTGCTGGCCGACCTTGATCACATCCACTACGCCGATCAGCACGGCCAGGGAGCTGGTCTTGATGATCCGCGTGTAGATATTGATGGTCGGCGGCGTCATGCGTTTCAGGGCCTGGGGCAGCAGCACGTAGCCGTACAGCTGCGGGTCGGACAACCCGATCGACAAGCCGGCTTCGCGCTGGCCACGGGGCAGCGAATGCAAGGCGCCGCGCACCACTTCGCCGACTTCACTGGCGCCCCACAACGACAACACCAGCACCGCACACCAGAAACTGGGGATGCTCAGGCCGAAGAAGATCGGCAGGCCGAAAAACAACAGGTACAGCCAGACCAGCACCGGGATGGCGCGAAACAGCTCCAGGTAAACCCGCAGCAGCGCATTGATCACGCGGTTGTCCAAGGTGCGCAATACGCCATACAACACGCCGCCGACCGTGCTGAAGGCGATGCTCAAGAACGAAATCGACAGGGTTTGCGCAGCGCCCTTGCCCAGTTGCGGCAACGACACCCATAACAATTCAAGACCCGAACTGGCCATGCTGGAGCCTCCTTTCCAAGCGGCTGAGCAACAGCGACAACGGCAAGAACAGCAGCACGCAGATCAGCGTCAATACGGCGAGCATTTCGTAGGTCTTGTAGTAGAGCGCGATGTAGCTCTTGGTGGTGTAGAGAATCTCGGGCACCGCCACAGCGGAAACCACCGTGGTCTCCTTGAGCAGAAAGATGAAATTGGCGAACAGCGCCGGCAGGCTGAGGATGCCGGCCTGGGGCAGAATCACATGGCGCAGCAGCTGCCAGTCGGACAGGCCGATGGACTTGCCTGACTCGATCTGCGCCGTTGGCACCGCTTCCACACCGGCGCGCAGCACTTCGGTGAGGTAGGCGCCGCCGAGGAAGGTCATGGTGATGATCGCCGCCCAGAACCCGGAAATATTCAAGCCCAGGGCCGGCAGCGCGAAATACACGAAGAACAGTTGAATCAGCAGCGGCGTGTTACGCGCCAGCTCTACATACAGCGCCACCAACCGCGACAGGTAGGGGGTGCGAAACACCAACAGCGCTGCGTTGATCAGCGCCACCAGCAAGGAGGTGGCAATGGCGATCAGACCCACTTGCAGCGTCACCCCGACCGCTTTCAGAAATGCCGGCAGGGTGCTGAGGATAAAAGCAAAATCGAAGGTCATCTTGAGTCCATGACGCCGCAGGATAATGCGGCGAGCGCTGTCCGTTCCGGCGTGGGTAACGTCGGGTAGCGCGAACTTTAAAGGTATAAAAAGAAAAATTTAAATACCGAAATAGCATATTAATATCACCCAAATAGCTAACCTATTGGGGGATTGCTTAACCGAGCACAAGACGTGAAGGCTTCGATAAAATAAGCCCTGCCGACAGGCAAGGCTTTCAACACTATTTAGCCCCTCTTCAGCGTGTCGGGCTGGCCGCCACCGGCCATTGCTTTGGTAGCGCTGTTTTGCTGCTCTTCGGTCTCAAAATTGACGTAGTTGTCGGGGAATTTGAAATGGGAATCCACGAGTTTCCAGTACTCTTCGTTTTGCGGCTTTGCTTTGTCCCATATTCGATCAGCCAGAGAGCGGGCGTCGCTGCGCACCAGATCCGGCTGCCCCTTCGCTTGCTGTATCACTTTGTCGACATGCCCGCGTAATGCATTGGGGCCGGTGGTTTCAATCGTGCTTTTATTCGGGCGACTGAAGTAACGGTCACCGCCGTACTCATTGCCCTTCATGGAACGGTAGTTGTTGCCGATGTCATCAATCAGGCTGGACAGCATCGCACTCTGGGCATGGCTGGAAAATAAGGCGTTGGCGAAATAAGGGGTGGCGCTGCCCTTTGCGTCATTTTTGCCTTCAGCCATGCCGACCAGCATTAAATCGGGATGGGCATGCAGTGCGCCATCGAGGGGTCGTACGCTCTCCAGATCAATATCCGTATAAGTGCCCGCATAACGATTGACGATTTCATAACGTGCCACGTCCGAGGCTGCAGCATAGCCACCGTTGCGTCCGATAATTTCGTGTTGATACACGTCTTTGTTCTGTAATCGAATGTCCGAGGGATTGCTCAGGTCACGAATCTGAATGTTCTTTTGATCGGCAAACCGCTCTTTTAAACTCGTCAGCGTACTGATATCACGGGGAGGGTTACTCGCGTAACGGTCCCAGGATTTTGTCGTCTGGTCCAGAATCACGGCTTCTGCTTGATAAAACTTATCGTCGGTGCGCTGCGCGTAACGCTCAAATCCGTCAAGTACCTGCCGAGCGTTAGCAGCCGTCACGTTTCCACCTTCGGGCAGCAGTAGCGCTTTCAACTGTTTGTTACTCGAGGCAGACAGCTGTTTGTTCAACTCGCTGATGACTTGTGACTGTTCTGCAGCTTTACGCTGCCTGGGAGATTCCGTAGTCACTTTGAGCTGGCTGAATAAACCGCGAATGGGACGCTCTGATTGATAGCCTGGATAAATAGCTTCCGCTTTTGCCTGCGCGGACTTATTCGTGGCGTAAGCATCAAATTGAGTGGAATCCACCCAAAGCGTGACTTCATGGTTAGGGTTCTTGGATGCCCACTGACGCAAGTATTCATCCTGCTTGGCGCTTGGTTCCGAGCCCACCCACACCATATGGATATTGTTCGGGACGGGCTTGAATTCGCTTAGAGGGTAGGTGGATTCAAAGCTCTTAGGGCTCTGGGGCTGGGCCGCTACCGGACTCATGCTTGGGGAGGTGGTGAGCAGTTGATGCGAAGAGACATGCTGAGTCATAACTATTGGCTCCAAAAAGCTGACAACACTTGCCGGCGCCTCCATGCGTTAATTCCTTCATCGACTCCAAGCCTGCGGGTAAAAAAACAAAAAAACAAAGATACAAATGTAAGATTATTTAAGAAACATAAGCCGGCAATTCAAGAAAACATTCAATGGAACTAATCCACAAACAAAACCAATAAACTCCCTTAATGTAACGGGTATAAAGTTGCGCTCCACAACTTAACGCCTCACTTCGGCGCCCTGTATCTGTCACAAAAAAAACGCCGGCGCTTTATTAGCCACCGGCGTTGAAACCTTGAAGGGGGTTTTGACTTACATCAGAACGCTGGCACGACCGCGCCGTTGTACTTCTTCTCGATGAAGGCTTTGACTTCGGGGCTGGTCAGGGCCTTGGCCAGTTTCTGGATCGCGTCACTGTCCTTGTTGTCCGGGCGAGCGACCAGGAAGTTCACGTAGGGCGACTTGGCGTCTTCGATGATCAGCGCGTCTTTGGCTGGGTTCAGGCCGGCTTCCAGCGCGTAGTTGGTGTTGATCAGATCCAGGTCAACCTGGTCCAGCACGCGTGGCAGCAGGGCTGATTCCAGCTCCTTGAATTTCAGGTTTTTCGGGTTGCTGGCGATGTCTTTCGGCGTGGCCAGGGCATTGGTCGGGTCTTTGAGGGTGATTACACCCGCTTTCTGCAGCAGCAACAGGGCGCGGCCGCTGTTGGAACCTTCGTTCGGGATAGCCACGGTGGCGCCATCCTTGAGCTCGGAAATATTTTTGATCTTTTTCGAGTAACCGCCGAACGGTTCAACGTGCACACCGACTACGGTCACCAGGTTGGTGCCCTTGCCCTTGTTGAAGTTTTCCAGGTACGGCAGGGTCTGGAAGTAGTTGGCGTCCAGGCGCTTCTCGGCCACTTGCACGTTCGGCTGTACGTAGTCGGTAAAGACTTTGATCTGCAGGTCTACGCCTTCCTTGGCCAGGGTTGGCTTGACCAGCTCAAGGATCTCGGCGTGCGGGATCGGGGTGGCGGCCACCACCAGTTTCTCGTTGGCCTGGGCGAAGCTGGCAGTCAGGGCAGCCGCCAGTGCGGTAAACAACAGAACCTTTTTCATGCAATGTCCTTCTAACGACCGTTTTTATGTGGAGTGCCAGCGAAGTGCTATCGCGGCGTGGAGTGGACAATACCTAGATTTTTTATTCCCGAACAATATCTTTTATTCACGTTGATATTCCATTTTGCTCATACAGAAAGGTACGCAGCGTCTCCCGTTCGGTGGGACTGGCGTTCGCGAAAATCCGCTGCACCTGCTCCAACGGCGAGCCAGCGGCGGGCAGGTTCAGATGCTCGGGCAGAATCTCATCGCCGCTGCTCACCAACAGGGCAAAGTGGATAACGTTTTCCAGCTCGCGAGTATTGCCCGGCCAGCTATGACGTTCCAGCACGCGCTGGGCGGCGTCGCTGATCAGCGGCACCGGCAGTTCCAGGCGCTGGCTGTAGATGCCCAGGAAGTATTCGGCCAGGGACAGGATGTCGCCGACCCGCTCGCGCAATGCCGGCAGGTCCAATTGACCTTCGCTCAGATAATGGAACAGGCGCTCATGGAACTTGCCCGCGGCCACCGCCTGGGCCAGGTCGATGCTGGTGGCGGCCACCAGGCGCACGTCCACCGGGCTGGGTTGGTGGGCGCCGACACGGGTGACTTCGTGGTTTTCCAGGGCGGCGAGCAATTTGACTTGGATCGGCAACGGCAAATCGCCGATTTCGTCCAGGTACAGCGTGCCGCCATTGGCCGAACCGAACCACCCCGCCCGGCTGCTCGCCGCGCCGCTATGGCTGCCGGCGGCATAGCCGAACAGCTCCGCGTCGGCATAAGTCGGGCTGATCGCGCCGCAATTGACCGACACAAACAAGCCCGAGCGATCACTGCCACGGTGAATATGCCGCGCCAGCAGCTCTTTGCCGCTACCGGTCTCGCCGCGAATCAACACGGGCAGCGCACGCGGTGCGAGACTTTCCAGCTCTTCGCGCAGCTGCCGCGAACGTGGGTCGACGAACACCAGCGCCTTGGCGCGGATGCTCAGCGGGCTTTTTTCGGCATCGGGGAAGGTCAGCAATGGCTGGCCGTAGGTTTCATGCAGACTCATGGCAGGCTCCCGCCCCCATCCACTCAGGGACAGGGCGTTGAAATAGGTTATGCACGGCGCCGAGCGTGATGCTCGAGGCGATTTTGCAGGCGATAGAGGTACGCGAAACCCTGCTCCCAACGTTGGTGGCCGGACTTCACATTGATATGCCCGGCCCCCGACAGGATGCCGGCTTCGGCGCCCCAGTGGCGCGCCAGCTCCAACGCCCGTGGCGCGCTGACGGCACTGTCGTTGTCGGAACTGACCACTTGGCTGGGAAACGGCAACAGGTCGGTAGGAATCGGCGCAAAGTTGCGCAGAGCGGGGGCGCAGGCCGGACGTTCGACATCCGCCGGGGCCACCAGCAAGGCACCGCGCACCTGGCGCAGGAAATTCACCGGCGCGGTGGCGGCCCAATGCGCCACGGTGATGCAACCCAGGCTATGGGCGATCAGGATCACCGGCGTGCTGTCGGCGGCGATGGCCTCGGCCAACGCCGCCACCCAGTCTTCGCGGCGCGGGGTCAGCCAGTCATCCTGCTCCACGCGCGCGCTGTTGGGCAGGCTGTTCTGCCAGTGACTTTGCCAATGATTTTCTGGCGATCCTTGCCAGCCCGGCACGATCAGGTAACGAATCGATTCGCTGTGCATGGGTGTGCCCTCCTGCAGCGTTTAACGTTGCAGACCAGTATAGGGACGTGGTTTATATTCGTTAAGGAATAAGAAGCTATTTATTAATAACCAAATTCCATAACCAATGATGATCAAATGTGGGAGGGGGCTTGCCCTAATGCCAGTCAGTTAAGGACGAACACTGTACCTGTGGCGAGGGAGCTTGCTCCCGCTGGGCCGCGAAGCGGCCCCAAAAATGGGACTGCTGCGCAGTCCAGCGGGAGCAAGCTCCCTCGCCACAGGTTACTTTTTACCCTTTCTACTTCTTAACTGACTGGCATTAGGGCTTGCCCCTCCCACATCCAAAAAAAAGGCCGCACCCTGCCAAGGAAACGGCCCAAAAATCGTCGCGGCTTTGTTGCGATTAACGTGCGGTAATCACTGACAGCTTGGTTATCCCCGCGCGCTCGATAGACGCCATGGCTCGCGCCACTTCGCCGTAGTTCACGCCATCGTCAGCCTGCAGTTGCACCCGCACATCGGGGTCCTTGGCCTTGGCCGCCTGCAGCTTGAACTCCAGCAGGTCCGGCTGGATTTCGTCCTTGTTGATAAACAGTTTGCCGGCACCGTCGATGCTCACCACCAGCGGGTCTTTCTGCTCGACCGGGGCCACGGCCTCGGTCTTGGGCAAGTTGATCGGAATCGCATTGGTGAGCAGCGGCGCGGTGACGATAAACACCACCAGCAGCACCAGCATCACGTCTACCAGCGGCGTGACGTTGATCTCGCTCAGCACCTCGTCGCTGTCTTGGGTGGAGAAGGCCATGTCAGGAGGCCTCCTTCACTTTTTGCGGTTGGGCGGCGCTGGTCTTGGTCAGCGCCGGGTGCAACAGCACGCGGAAGGCGTTTTTCTGCGCGAGGCTGTAGAAGTCGTGGGCAAAGTCATCCAGATCGGCAGCCGTCAGCTTCAGGCGACGCAGGAAATAGTTGTAGACCAGCACCGCCGGCACCGCGACGGCAATCCCCACGCCCGTCGCAACCAACGCTGCACCGATGGGCCCCGCCACGGTTTCCAGGCTGGCCGAGCCGGCGGCGCTGATGCCCTTGAGCGCCTCCATGATGCCCCACACCGTGCCGAACAGGCCGATAAACGGCGAGGTGCTGCCGATGCTGGCGACCACGGCCAGACCGGTTTCCAGGGAGCGGCGTTCACGCACGATCTGCTGGCGCAAGGCACGTTCGAGGCGGTCCTGATGATTGATGGCCTGACTCAGGTCAGCCGCGTGCTGGGTATCGCCGACCTGGATCGCGGCGTAACCGGCATGGGCTACTCGGGCCGCCGCGCCCGGTTGGGTTTCAGTCAATTCGGCGGCGGCGTCCAGGCTCGAGGCGGCCCAGAATTTTTTATGAAACCGGCGATCCTGGGCCTTGAGGCGCCCGAATTGCACGCCCTTCAACAACGCCAAGCCCCAGGTGGCGACCGAAAAGACCACCAACAGCCAGATCACCGCGCTTTCAATGGATTCAAGTGGAGATGCCAAAGCCATGATGTGTTCCCTCTGTGCAGCTGAATAATTAATGGATCTTGAAATCGATCGGCACGCTGACCCAGCCGTCCTGGGCCACGTCACCCTGCTTGGCCGGCACGAAGCTCCAACGCTTCACGGCGGCCAATGCGGCGTCATCGAGTTGCTGGCGACCGCTGCTTTTCTGCAGCTGGATCTCACCCGGTTTGCCGCTGGCCAGTACGTGCACCCGCAACAACACGGTGCCCTCCCATCCGCGGCGCTGGGCCAGCGACGGGTATTCCGGCGCCGGGTTCTTCAGGTACGCAGCGTTGGCCGAAGCGGGCGTTACCGGGGCCGGCGCGGGCGGTGCAACAGGTGCCGGCGGCGCGGGTACAGGCGGCGCGGGCGGCTGTTCGATCGCCTTGGGTACCGGCTTGGGCTCAGGTTTGGGCACGGGCTTGGGTTTGGGTTTGGGTTTAGGAATCGGTTTGGGCGGCGCCGGCTTGGCGGCCAACTCATCCACCACCGGCGGTGGCGGCTCGACCACCGCAGGTGGTGGCGGCACGGGCGGTGGCGGCTCGACCACGGGTGGCGCCGGCCGGGAAAACTCGATGGTCATCGGCGGAATTTCCGGCGGCACCACTGGCAGCACCGGAGTGGGCTTCTGGCTCACCCAATAGATCACGGCGCCGTGCAAGGCCAGCACCAACAAGCCCAGCAGAATGCCTTCGCGTCGGCTGGAAAACCGCTTGGGGGTCTGTTGCAGGCGTAACTGACCCAACGGCGCACGGTGCGGCCGGCCAAGGTCGACCAACTCACCACCCGGTGCCAGGCGCCATTGCGCCTCTTGTGCACTGGCGGCGGTCTGGACATTGCCCATTGATTCACTCCCTACGGCTTTAAGACCAAAAAACCGACAGGCCTGCTTGAAAGGCCGTCGAGGGCTGAATCATCGGGGTTGAGCGCTTATCTCTTAAAGTAATCTTTAAAGTTATGGATATATCTAAAGCGAATATAAAAATACGTCCCCTGCGTCAAGCCCGCGTCTTCCGTGGCTTTGCACGAAGCGCTTGTTTTTGCATGCGTTTACGGCATACAAAATATTCAGCGAAGGCATGGTTCAAACGGGATTTGCATCGCACCAGATAAGCAACTCACCCCAGGCGTGCTCAGGCTGTCGACCCAGCACAACGGCTGGCATACTCCCTGCCTCTTTTTGCACTCCGGCAGGTCCTGCATGACGCTTAACCATTCGATCGCCAGCAAGCTCGCAGGCTGGGGTCTCCTGGTGGTCCTGGGCCTGAACCTGCGGCCCATCCTCAGCTCCATCAGCCCGCTGCTCGGTGAAATTCGCCAAGCCACCGGCCTGAGCTTCCAGAGCAGCGCCCTGCTCACCAGCCTGCCGGTGGTGTGCATGGGGTTGGTGGCGCTGGTGGGCGTGAGGGTAGAAGCACGGCTGGGTGAACGGCGCGGTATTGCGCTGGGACTGGTGATGATTTTGCTGGCGTGCCTGGCGCGCTGGCTGATGGGCCAGGCCTCGGCGCTGTTGGTCACGGCATTGCTCGGCGGCGCGGGTGTGGCGCTGATCCAGGCGTTGGTACCGGCGATGATCAAGCGCGAATTTCAGCATCGAGTGCCGGTGGCGATGGGCGTGTATTCGGCGTCGCTGATGGCCGGTGGAGGGCTCGCGGCGCTGCTCAGCCCGGTGGTGGCCACGTATTTCCAGCAATGGCAGGCGGGCCTGGGCGTGTGGCTGTTGCCGGCGCTGGGGGCGTTGTTGCTATGGGCAGGGTTGCCACTGGGCGCCGCCCGAAATACACAGGTTGCCCCTGCGTTCAAAGGCCTGCGCAATCGCCGCGCCTGGCTGCTGGCGCTGTATTTCGGCCTGGTCAATTGCGGCTACATGAGCATGGTGGCCTGGCTGCCCGCCTACTATCAGCAACTGGGTTGGGGCGTGCTGCCCAGCGGCTCGTTGCTGGCGTTCATGACCATTTTTCAAGTAATCGCCGCGCTGCTGATGCCGGTACTGGCGCAACGTGGGATCGACCGTCGCCCGCTGCTCGGCTTCAGCCTGTTGGCGCAAACCCTCGGCTACCTCGGCCTGATCATCGCGCCCACCGCATTCCCGCACCTGTGGGTGGCCTTGTGCGGGTTCGGCCTGGGTGCGTGCTTCGCCCTGAGCCTGCTGCTGACCCTCGACCATCACCGCGACCCACGCCAGGCCGGGCAACTGGCGGCCTTCGTACAAGGCGTGGGCTTTTTGATCAACGCGATTTCGCCGTGGTTGACCGGCTGGCTGCGCGAACTCACCGGCAACTTCATCAGCGCCTGGGTCGTGCTCACGGTAACGGCGGTGGCGATGCTGCTGGTGACGCGGGTGTTCAGCCCGGCCACCTACCGCACCGGGCTAGAAGTCGTAGCGCCCGGTCACGCCTAGGGTGCGCGGCGTGCCCAGCAGGCCTTCGTAACCGCCGTTGCCGCCGGTCCACAGGGTGGTGTAGTAGGTTTTGTCGAAGGCGTTTTTCAGCCACAACGACACATCCCACTGGCCTTGCTCGTAGTTGCCGCGCAGGCCAGTGGAGAGGTTGACCAGCGCATAGGCGGGGATCTGCCCGTAGTCGGAGTCTTCCACCGTGCCCACCGCCTTGGAGCGGAAGGCATAACTGGCGGTGACGTAGGGTTCAAAGCCGTTATCCAGGTTCCACTTGTACTCGCCGTTGGCATTGGCAATCCATTTCGACGCGCCCACCACCTGGTGCCCGGTCAAGTCGCAGGACGCCGGCGCACCGGGGCGCAGGCTGACTTCCGGCGGGCAGGGCGCGTCCTTGTAAGACAGGTAACTCACGTCGTTGAACGAGCCGTTGATATTCAACGTCAGGCCCTTGATCGGCACCAGGGTGCTTTCCACTTCAACGCCCCGCGAGCGCACGGAGCCGGCGTTGGTGAGGTATTGCACCCGGTTGTCCTGATCGTAAGCGTTGGTCTGGTAGCCATTGACCTGGGTCCAGAACAGGTTGGCATTGAGCTGCAGGCGTCGATCCCACAACGTGCTCTTGAAACCCAACTCGGCATTGTTGGCGCGCTCGGTGCCGATCAGCAGCGAGTCGGCCCCGGCCGTCGGTGCCGAGCCGACCGCCAGGTTGACGCCACCGGACTTCTCGCCGTGGGACAGCGTCGCGTAGCCCAGCAGGTTGTCGTTGAAGTGATAACTGAGGTTGAGCAGCCCCGACGGCGTGGCGCTGTATTGCGTCAGGTCACCCGAGTCATACGCCCCGGCACGCCCGCGCCGCGCCGTGGCAGCCGCGCCGCTGACCGCTACGCCGCCGAGCGGGGCATTGCGTGTCACCCAGGCACTTTTTTCTTCGTAGGTGCCGCGCAGGCCGGCGGTGAAATCCAGGCGTTCAGTCAGGTGCCAGGTGCCTTGGGCGAACAGCGCAAAGCTGTCGGTGCGGATGTGCCCGTTGCCGACGCTGCTCACATTATTCAACGCGCCGGTCGGCGTGCCGTTCCAGATGTCGGCCCTCGGGCCGTAGTAGGCGAAGGCTTGGTTATCCAGGTCTGAGCCGAAGTAATAGGCGCCGAGCACGTAGTCGAAGAACCCGCCCTGGGGTGAAGCCAGGCGAAATTCCTGGGACCACTGTTTGTCTTCCACCGATACGCCGGCGTTATACGAGGCCGGCACGTTAAGCCCGTCATCATTGCGCGGGGTGAAATTCCACCAGCGGTAGGCGCTGACCGACGTCAGGGTGAAATCGCTCGGCAAGGTCCAGTTGGCCTCCAGCGACGTTCCGCCCTGGAACACCGTGACGTGCTGGTCATTGTCCAGATTGACCTTGCGGTGGGTGCCATCGACCAGCGTCGCGCCCGCTGCGTTGGCCCTGGACTGGTAGAGGTTGGTACCGTTGATGGTCGGCCCGGTGCTGTAGAGCACGCGGGTACCGGCGCTGGAATCCTCCTCGTTGTAGTCACCGATCCAGCGCAGGTTGAACGCCTCATTGGGCTTGTACAGCAGTTGCCCGCGAAAGCCCTGGCGCGAACCGCCATTGAGGTCATGCCCGTCATGTTCGTTCTTGATGTCGCCGTCGCTGCGCGTGCGATAGGCCGAAAAGCGCCCGGCCAACTCATCGGTCAGCGGGCCGGAAATCGTGCCCTTGGTCTGGAAATAACCGTCCTCGCCCAGCGAGGTTTCGATGCTGCGCTCCGGGGTGAAACTCGGCGCGCGCGTGCTGATATTGATCACCCCCGCCGTGGTGTTCTTGCCGAACAACGTACCTTGCGGGCCGCGCAGCACCTCGAGCTGCTCGATGTCCATGAGGTCGAACACCGCCATGCCGGGGCGGCCGAGGTACACGTTATCGATATACAACCCCACGCTGCCTTCCAGGCCGTCACTGGCCGGGTTGTTGCCCAGGCCGCGAATCGACACGCTGGACTGGCGCGCATGCATATAGGCGACGTTGACGCTGGGCACCAGTTGCTGCAAATCCTGAATCCGGTACACCCGCTGGCTCTCCAGCGCTTGGCCGCCGACCACGCTCATGGGCGTCGGTACCGCCTGGGCGCTTTCGGTGCGCCGGCGGGCCGTGACCGTGACGGTTTCCAGCTGGCCACTAATGCTTTCGCCCGCAGGCGCCGGCTCAGCCGCGTGGCTGGACGACCAGCCGGCACTGCCCGCGAGCAACAGGGCCAAGGGCAGGCGCTTGAGCGTCCAGGGGAAGCAAGGTACAGCGGGCGTGAACAGACTCATGAGCGGCTCCGGAACCCGGGAATATTCAATCTCTGATATTCCTTTAGGTTATTTATTTATGTTTTTACGAACATTTACTGCATAAGAGATAGCCTTTATAAGGAGTCGACCTAATGCATAGCCAATGCATTTCCCGGATATTTTTGATGTGAAAAATGCATATCGACCTGCGCCAGCTTCGCCACTTCATCGCCCTCGCCGAACAACGCAGTTTTGTCGCGGCGGCGTTGACGGTGAACCTGTCGCAATCGGCCTTCAGCCGCAGCATCCAGGCCCTGGAACACAGCGCCGGCTGCCAGTTGGTGGACCGCGGGCGCAAAGACCTGGCGCCGACCAAACAAGGCCAGGTGCTGCTCGAACACGCCCGGCGCCTGGTCAGCGGCGCGCAGCAATTGGCTAACGAAATCAGCCAATTCAATGGCCTCGAGGCAGGCGAACTGCGCTTCGGGTGCGGCCCGGCCCCGGCGGGCGGCTTGATCCCCCGCGCCATCGGCAGTTTTATCGGGCGCTATCCCAAGGCCCGCGTGCAGTTCCAGGTGGACGACTGGGAAAGCTTGAGCAAACGCCTGCTCAGCGAAGAGTTCGAATTCTTCGTCGCCGACACCCGTCATTTCGAGGCCAACCCCGACTATCACACCCATCGCCTGCGCCCGCGCCGCTGGTATTTCTGCTGCCGCGTCGGCCACCCCCTCGCCGCCCGCGACAGCGTCAGCGCCGCCGAACTGATGAGCTATCCGCTGGCCGTGACCATCCGCCCACCGAACCTGCGCAAAGTCATCGTCGACCTCAGCGGCCGACCGGATTACCTGCCCAATGTCGAATGCGAAAACGGCTACAGCCTGCTGGGGTGGTGCTGCGCTCGGACGCCATCGGTATCGTCAGCGCCAACAGCGACGTGCTGCAGATGGCTCGCGGCGAATTGGTGTGCCTGACGATCGACGGCCTGGATGAAAACCTGGAGGAGCGTTACACCCGCTACGGCATCGTCAGCCGCGCGGGGTATCGGTTGTCGCCGCTGGCGGAGGCGATGATTGAGCAGATCAAGGAGATTGATGAGTTGGATGAAGACATTTGTACGCTGGAGAATGTCGCTGTGTGAACCGACGCCATCGGGGGCAAGCCCCATGCATTCACTGCATGAAACCCAGACCCCAAATGCACTTGCCAGCGCCCATCCGAACGGCGAAAACCGTCACCTGTCCTCCGTTCGGTGAAGCCTCATGTCCAAACCCCAACCCGTGCGCAATGTGCTGTACATCATGTGCGATCAACTACGCCGCGATTACCTCTCGTGCTACGGCCATGCGCATTTGCACACCCCCAATATCGACCGCCTCGCCGCTGCCGGCGTGCGTTTCAGCCGGGCTTACACCCAAGGCACCATTTGTGGGCCGTCGCGAATGTCGGCGTACACCGGGCGTTATGTCAGCAGCCACCAGGTGGCGTGGAATGCCGTGCCGCTGCCGCTGGACGAATTGACCATTGGCGACTATCTGCGCCCCCACGGCATCCGTACTGCGCTGGTGGGCAAGACCCACGCCACGCCGAATCTGGATGCGCTGCAACGCGTGAACATCGACCCCGAAAGCGCCCAGGCCGAGCCGCTGAATGAAGTGGGCTTCGACGCCTACTTTCGTCACGACGGCATCTACCCCGACAGCCCGCTGTTCGAGGATAAACGCGAGTCCGCGCCCTACACGCATTACCTGCGCGAACAGGGCTACAGCGGCAGCAACCCGTGGCATGAATGGGCCAATGCCGCACAAGGTGAAAACGGCGAAGTGCTCAGCGGCTGGCATATGCGCAACGCCGGTTTGCCGGCACGGGTCGCCGAGCAGCATTCGGAAACCGTCTACACCACCGACCGCGCCATCGACTTCATCCAGGAGCAGGCCGAGCAACCCTGGTGCCTGCACCTGTCCTACATCAAGCCGCACTGGCCCTATATCGCACCGGCGCCGTACCACGCGTTGTACGCCGCCGAGCATGTCCAGGCGCCGATTCAACCGGAGCAGACCAGCGATCACCCGGTGTACCAGGCGTTCCGCCAGCACCAGGAGAGCGTGAATTTCTCCCGCGACGAGGTGCGGCTCACGGTGGTTCCGACCTACATGGGGTTGATCAAACAGATCGACGACCAGCTCGGGCGGCTGTTCGATTTCCTGCAAAGCAACGGGCGCTGGGATGACACACTGATCGTGTTCACCAGCGACCACGGCGACTTCCTCGGCGACCACTTCCTCGGTGAAAAGGAATTTCTGCTGGAGCCTGCCGTGGGCATTCCCTTGATTGTGCGCGACCCGCGCGCCAGTGCCGATAGCAGCCGCGGCTCGGTGGACGCGCGCCTGGTAGAGACCATCGATGCCCTGCCGACCTTCCTCGACGCCCTGGGCCTGCCCGCCGCCGATCACCGCCTGGAAGGCCGCTCGCTGATCCCGCTGCTGCATGGTCAGCCGACCCCTTGGCGCCAGTATGCAATTGCCGAATACGACTACGCCTTCCAGGCGCCGGCCCGCGAGCGCCTGGGCCAGCCGATCGACCGTTGCCGCATGACCATGGTGCGCAGCGAGCGCTGGAAATACCTGGCGTACGACGGCTTTCGCGCGCAGCTGTTCGACCTGGAAAACGACCCGCAGGAAGTGCACGACCTGGGCGCCGATCCGGCCTATGCGGATGTGCGCGAGACACACGTGGGTTATCTGTTCGAGTGGCTGCGTGGGTTGAAGCGGCGCACGACCATCAGCCACACGGAGATTGAAGTGCGTGGCCAGTGGTTTCGCTATGGGGAGCCGGAGGCGGAGAGGGTGGTGCAGATTGGGGTCTGGTAAGGCCTATGATCGTTCCCACGCTCTGCGTGGGAATGCAGCCCGTGACGCTCTGCGTCACCTGTGCGCGGTAGCGGGACGCGGAGCGTCCCAGGAGGCATTCCCACGCGGAGCGTGGGAACGATCATCTGTGTGAATTTAAAGGCCTTTGGTGGTCTGGCTGCGTTGGCCCTGCACACCCACCGGCACATCGCCCTTGAGCGTCACCCGGCGCACGATGCGTTCCTGGGTGCCGTAGTCATCCACCGCGTAATGCTGGGTGGCGCGGTTGTCCCAGATGGCCACGTCGCCGCTGTTCCAGCGCCAGCGCACGGTGTTTTCCAGGCGGGTGACGTGGCTTTGCAGCAGGTTGAACAGTTGCGTCGAGTCAGCCTGGGAGTAGCCTTTCAGGCGTTTGACGAAATGCCCCAGCAGCAGGGTTTTCTCGCCACTGACCGGATGCACGCGCACCACCGGGTGCTCGGTTTCATACACCGTCGAGGTGAACACCTTGCGGTATTCTTCAAGCTTCTCCACCGCCACATCCGGCTTGCGCGCGGCGTAGTCGTATTCGTTGCTGTGAATGGCCCAGAGGTTGTCCGCCAGGGCGCGCAGTTCGACGCTGAGGTCGTTGTAGGCGGCCGCCGTGTTGGCCCAGACGGTGTCACCGCCGGAGGCTGGCGCCAGCACTGAACGCAGGATCGAGGCTTTCGGGTAGGCGTCGACGAAGGTCACGTCGGTGTGCCAGGAATTGGCGCGCTGGCCGCGGGTGCCGTCCAGCTCCATCAAAAAGCGCGTGCCGTCGCGTACCGGCACAGTCGGGTGCGCAATCGGCTCGCCGAGCAGATGGGCGAAGGCTTCCTGGCTCTGGTCATCGAGGTGCGTTTGCTCGCGAAAGAAGATCACCTTGTACTGCACCAGCGCTTGCTGGATGGCTTCGACCGTGGCGGCATCGAGGTGACCGGACAGTGTGATGCCACGAATCTCGGCACCGATGCGGCCGGCAACCGGATGAATCTCCAGTGCCTGGGCGATGGGTTGAACAGCTAATGCGGCGTTGCTCATTGTAGTGACCCTCATGTGCCTGCGGATGGTGGAACGCTCGCCGACAACGCTCTATTCATATGCCTTTTAGATCTAGCAATTGAACCAATGCTTCGTTGACGGAATAAGAGCTTGCATTTAAAACCTCAGCTGCGTCGCTCGCAAATGCCTTCGACCTATTTTTCAAATGCCGGGAATGCATATGGATCTTCGTCAGCTGCGCTACTTCATCGCCCTCAACGAACACCGCAGTTTTGTGCGTGCGGCGGACGCCATGGGCATCACGCAACCGGCGTTCAGCCGCAGTATCCAGGGGCTGGAACAGGAGTTTGGCTGCGTGCTGGTGGACCGTGGCCACAAGGACCTGCGCCCGACACCGGAAGGTCAGGTGGTGCTGCAACACGCCCTGACCCTGGTGCATGGCGCCGCCTTGCTGAGCAGTGAAGTCACGCGCATGACCAAGCTCGATGCCGGCGACCTGCGCTTCGGCTGCGGCCCGGCGCCCGCGGTGAAGCTGGTGCCGGATGCGGTGGCGCGTTTTATCGGCGCGCACCCGAAAATCCGCACCAGTTTCCAAGTGGATAACTGGGAAAAGCTCAGCCGTGCACTGAGCCGTGAGGAGATCGAATTCTTCATTGCCGACATCCGCCAGTTCGAAGCCGACCCGAACTTCCAGACCCGTGCGCTGACGCCCAAGCGCGGCGTGTTTTTCTGCCGCCCGGGGCACCCGCTGCTGGCCAAGGACAGCCTGTCGACCAACGACATGTTCGACTACCCGCTGGCCGCGCCGCTGATCTCCCAGGGCATTCGCAAACTGCTGGCAAACCTGAGCGGGCGCATGGACTTTTCACCGAGCATCCAGACCGAACACTTCCCGGCGCTGGTAAAGATTGTGCTGCAGTCCAATGCCATCGGCGTGGGCACCGAAGAAGCGTTCGCCGAGGACATCGCCCGAGGTGCGCTGGTGCTGCTGCACTGGCGCAATCTGCCGCAGAGCCTGGAGACCCTGAGTGCGCGGTGCGGGGTTGTCAGCCGTACCGGGTCACGCTTGTCGCCGGCGGCCAAGGCGATGATCGAGACGTTGGTTGAGGTAGACAGGCAAGAGGTGAGTGTGGCGGTCTGAAGGCCTCATCGGGGGCAAGCCCCCTCCCACATTTGAACTGCGAACACATTCAAAGTGTGGGAGGGGGCTTGCCCCCGATAGCTATGGCCCAGGCACCACTCAGCTCAAAGCCCCGCCGCCACCAACCCAGGCGCCACCCAGTCACTCACCTGAAACGACCGGCGAATCAGCTTTTCCCTGGACGCCAAGTCCACTGCATCCTGCAATTTGCCAAGGAACACCGGATCAAGCGTTGCCGGGAAAATCGCGCTGAGCTGCTGGTCTTTCAAATCATTGGTCAGGATCACCGGCGGATAACTGGCCAGCCCCGACACCAGTTCGATGTAAGCCTGCTTGTTGCTGTCATCGGTCAACCATTGCACCGCCTGCTGCTGGGCCTTGAGCAGCTTGGCCACGGCGTCGGGATGCTCATCGACAAACTGTTTGCTGCCCACCAGCACCGCCTGAATGCTGCCGGCACCGCCGAGGTCCTTGGTGGTCAGGGCGATTTCGGCCAGCCCCTTGGCTTGCAGCGCGGTCAGGTTCGAGCCGCCCCAGGTCGCGTCGATTTGCTTGGCGGCCAGCGCCGCACCGGCCGCGTTGAAATCCAGGTTGATGACTTTCAGGTCTTTCTCATTCAAGCCCTGGCTGGCCAGTGCGCTGTCGAACGACAACTGGCTGGCCGTGCCGCGAAACACCGCGACGCGCTTGCCCTTGAGGTCTTGCAGGGTCTTGATGCCCGAGCCCGGTACCACGCCGAGGTACTGCTTGATGTCCCGTGCCGTTGCACTGAGCAAGCGGGTCTGCAGGCCATTGGAGCGGCCGATGATGGCCGCCAGGTCGCCCAGGTAGGCGAGGTCCACCTGGCCGTTGGCAAAGGCTTCGTTGATCACCGGGCCCGCGCCCTTGAAGTAATTCCACTGAATCGTGATGCCTTGGTCGGCGAAGGCCTTTTCGAAGATCTGCTGTTGGCGCAACACATCGGTGATGCCGCCACCGCTGTGTTGGGTGCCAGCGCTGAGGTCGGGCACGGCAATGCGGATTTCCTTGAGTTCGGCGGCATGCACCAGCCCCGCCAGTGCGGTGCCCGCGAACAGCGTGATAAGACGTTTGAAGGGCAGTTTCATAAGCGCAGCTCCTGGTGGGCGTCGGTCGCCGGGGAGCTGAAAGTAGGCACAGGCTGCTGAAAACTTTAAATACTATAAATTCACAATTTTATAGCTTTCAGCACTATGCGAGCCAAACCGCAGGCTCCAGCGACCTATGCATAAACAGCATCGAAAATATTCTTCGAATGCATTGGATGCGTGTGGAGCGCAGGCTTTAAATGAGTTCTCTTATCCCACAATCATCTTGATTACGTTTTTATAAGATCGAAATCACATAACGAAAGGGAAGTCCTCAATGGCCCGGAGCGCACGGTTGAGCCCGCCTCTGACAACGCCCATCCTGCGCTGGCCGTCGTTCAGCCACTGGCTGCTGCCGCTGTCGCTGTTTGCCCTGTGGTGGCTGGCCAGCCGTCAGCAGTGGATGAGCGAACAGATCCTGCCGCCGCCTTCACTGGTCTGGCGCAGCGCGGTGGAACTGGCGGGCGGCGAGTTGTGGAGCCATTTGGCGATCAGCCTGCAACGCTTGTGCTGGGGCTTGCTGGCGGGCATCAGCGCCGGGGCCTTGCTCGGCGCCTGGCTGGGCTTCAGCGCGCGTGCCGAGCGCCTGGTATTTCCGACATTCAGCGCGCTGTCTCAGGTGCCGACCCTGGCGTGGATCCCACTGTTCATGGTGTTTTTCGGCATTGGCGAGACGCTGAAACTGGTGGTGCTGGTCAATGCCATCGTGGTGCCGGTCACCCTGCATACGCTGGTCGGCGTGCGCGATGCCCAACCGCAGTTGCGTGAGGCTGCGCGGGTGCTGCGCCTGCCCACCCCTCTGCTGATCCGCCGGCTGATCCTGCCCGCCGCCCTGCCGGCGTTCATGGCTGGCGTGCGCCTGGCCCTGGCAGCCGGTTGGACGTCGCTGCTGGCGGTGGAACTGCTCGCCTCCAGCGAAGGCATCGGCTACCTGATGGTGTGGGCGCGCCAGTTGTTCATGCTCGATATCGTCTTTGTGTGCATCGTGGTCATCGGCGTGCTGGGCGTGGCGATGGACCGTGGCATCGGCTGGCTGGATCGGCGCTGGGTGCACTGGCCGCATCCGGCCACGGCGCAGATCCGTCGCGGCCCGCGTTACCACGGCTGGCCACGCCTGCAGCCGTGGCTGCTGCCGCTGTTGTTGCTCGCGCTGTGGCAGGTGGCGACGCAACAGGGCTGGGTCGACGCGAATATCCTGGTGAGCCCGTGGACGGTGCTGCACACCACCGCCTCGGGTGTCGCGGATGGCACGCTGTCGGGGGCGCTGGGCAAAAGCCTGGGGCGCACCTTGGGCGGCTTGGTGCTGGGCGGCAGCCTGGGGTTTGCCGTGGGCTTGTGGCTGGGCTTGTCACCGCGCAGTGAGCGGGTACTGGGCCCTACCCTCGCCGCGTTGCGCCAGATCGCCATCTTCGCCTGGGTGCCACTGCTCACGGCCTGGTTTGGCCTGGGGGAATTGGCCAAGTGGGTGTTTATCGGCCTGGCGGCGTTTTTCCCCTTGTTTGTCGCCACCCAGCGCAGCGTGTTGAACCTGTCCCCCCAACTGAGCGAAGCCGCCCAAGTGCTGCGCCTGGACCTGCCCCAACGGCTGCGCTGCCTGATCTTGCCCGGCGCGGCAGCGGGAATTTTCGCCGGCCTGCGCCTGAGCCTGATCTACGCCTGGCTGGGCACCATCGGCGCGGAATACTTCATGCCGTCCAACGGCGGTATCGGCAGCCTGATGATCGGCGCCCAACAGCTGCTGCGCATGGACTTGATCATGAGCGGCATGCTGCTGGTCGGCCTTACCGGCGCCACCCTCAACCTTGTCGGCCAACGCCTGGAAACTCGCGCCACCCGCTGGAGACACGCATGAACGCACCGATTGTCAGCTTCAACCATGTGGGCAAGTCTTTCGATGTGGACGGCTTCGAATTGGAGGCCATCCGTGAGTTCAACCTGCAGATCGCCGAGGGCGAATTCGTTGCGATTGTCGGCTCCAGCGGTTGCGGAAAATCCACGCTGCTGCGCTTGCTGGTGGGGCTGGATACGCAGTTTCGCGGCGAGATTCAGGTGGACGGTAAACCGGTGAACGGCATCGGTGGCGAACGCGGCATTGTGTTCCAGGAACACCGCCTGTTTCCGTGGCTGACGGTGGCACAGAACATTGGCCTGGGTCTGGTCAAC
Organism: Pseudomonas sp. R4-39-08; assembly: GCF_003852275.1. NCBI lineage: Bacteria > Pseudomonadati > Pseudomonadota > Gammaproteobacteria > Pseudomonadales > Pseudomonadaceae > Pseudomonas > Pseudomonas sp. R4-39-08. The sequence continues at coordinate 276,078 of NZ_CP027733.1, read as the reverse complement.
GAGCCCTTGAGCGAGGCCGAGCGCAGCCGGCGCATCAGCGACTTTATCGAACTGGTGGGCCTGACTGACTTCACCCGCGCCTATCCTCACCAGTTGTCCGGCGGCATGGCGCAACGGGTGGCGATCGCTCGCGGCTTGGTCGCCAGCCCACGAATTCTGCTGCTGGACGAGCCGTTCGGCGCACTGGATGCGCTGACCCGCCAGCAGATGCAGGACGAATTGCTGGCGATCCGCGCCCGCGCCAGCATCACCACGGTGCTGGTGACTCACGACGTGGAGGAAGCGATTTTCCTGGCCGACCGGGTGGTGGTGATGGAGCCTCGACCGGGACGGATCAAGCAGGTGGTCGAGATTGCCCTGCCCCATCCACGCCAGCGCAGCAGCTTTGAATTCCACCAGTTGCGCGAAGAGCTGCTGCATGAATTGACCAGCGACGATCACTACCAGCCGCCGGCGCGCGAACAGATCCGCGACCTGCCGTTGGCGTTCATCGCTTGCTGAACGACAGTTCGCTGCGCGGCTGCTCCTGGCGCTCAAGCCGATTGGCCCGCGCAAAGGTGCCCAAATCATTGAAGCGCACACCCATCTCGGCCATGACCTTGTGCGCCACCTTGGCGGTCATCTGGCGAATATAGAACGGCTCCTTCACCACAAAATGGTGGATGCCGTGGGTGCTGCCGAAATTGAAACAGAACGCCTGCAACGGCCACATCCACCAGGGGTTGAGCACCTGGGTCTGCTGGATCACATTGCCCAGCTCCACATCGCCGTAGTAATGCATGTTGGAGCTGACGAAGTGCAGGCAGAAGGTGCGCAGCACGTTGGGGCCGATGATCACCACGGCGGCGATGTCGATCACCTGCATCATCTGCAGCGTGCCGGCTGACCACTCGATGGGCGCGCCCATCAGGCTGGCGATGCCATTGGCGGCATGAAAACCCAGGAACACGTACCACGCGCCCCAATGCAGCAGCGCCAGCGGTGCGTACACCATCACTACGCGCTTGAGGATGCTGAACCGGTGCCGCCAGGTCTTGGCGCGCAGCAGGCGGATCAATGCCGACATCATGTTGTCGCCCACCATCAGCAAGCGCGCGATGCCCCAGGGCTCGCCGTTGGTGATCGCGCGCTCTTCCATATCGGCCTCGGTACCGGAGACCTTGTGATGGTTAAGGTGCAGGTGCCGGCGAATCCATGGATTGATGGTGCTCGGTCGCGCCAGCCAGACCAGGCCCATCATCAGGTTGTGCGGCACGCGCTGCTTGCGAAAGTACATGCTGTGGATCAGGTCATGTTCCAGCTCATGGGTGAGTGAGGCGAAGAAGGCATTGAGCAGCAGGCACACCCACCAGGCCATCTGGCCGCTGATATAGAGCGCTGCCGAACCCAGCATGCCGACCAGCGCAAACGCCAGGATGCCCGCGCCCAGGGCGTCCTGATGCAGCAGCCAGGGGTGGCGCTGGCGCAATCGCACGCCCTCGGCCAGCACCACCTCACGGATATGCGCCGAACGCTGTTGGGCGTTCATCTGCTGGGGACTTGCACAAGTACCGTCCATGCTTCCATTCTCTAGTGGAGTGATGCCTGCATCCTGCACCCTACCCTGGCGCAGGGCGCTAGCTCCGCACGCCAACCTGTTGACCGCAAGCGCCAATCGCCATGACCGAACCCACCTCCCTCGCCAGTTGGACCCGCGCCCTGCGCAAGCAACTCGACGCCCTGGGCCTCGACAGCGCCGCGCTCTGCCGCGAGGCCGGGCTCGACCCGCTGTTGATGGACGACCCGAATGCGCGCTACCCGTTGTCGGCCACCACGCGCCTTTGGGAACTGGCGGTGCAGGCCAGTGGCGATCCGGCGATTGGCTTGCGGGTGTCGAGGTTTGTCAGCCCCACCACCTTTCATGCGTTGGGGTATGCGCTGGTGGCCAGCGGCAGCCTGCGCGAGGTGTTCGAGCGTATCGTGCGCTATCACCAGGTGGTCAGTGATGCCCTGAGCCTGGAGCTGAGCCGTCACGGTGACGGCTACCGTTTCCGCCTGCTGCAACCCGAAGGCAGCCCGGCGCCGGCGCTGGAAGCCATCGATGCGTTCGCGGCGATCTATGTGCGCACCTGCCGCAATCGCCTGGGGCGTGACTACGCACCGCTGGCGGTATACCTGCGGCGCCCGGAACCGGCCGACCCTGCACCGTGGCACACGGTGTTTCGCTCACCGGTGTTCTTCGGCGCCGAGGAAGACCGCCTGGAGTTCGCCGCCCGCGACTTCGACAGCCACCTGGACGACGCCAACCCGGAGTTGGCCGAACACAATGAAACCGTGCTCAAGCGCACCCTGGCCCAACTGCAACCGCTGACCTGGGAACGCAAGGTGCGCGCCGCCATCGAGGCGCAACTGCCCGACGGCGAACCCAGCGCGGAGCGGATCGCCCAGGCGCTACATTTGAGCCTGCGCAGCCTGCAGCGGCACCTGGCGGATGAAGGCTGCCGGTTTGATGCGCTGCTCAATGAGTGTCGGCAGAACCTGGCGCTGTTGCACCTGCGCGATCCGCAGTGTTCATTGGCCGAGATCAGCCATTTGCTGGGGTTCGCCGATACCAGCAGCTTCAATCGGGCGTTCAAGCGCTGGACGGGGATGACGCCGGGGCAGTTCAGGGATGGGTTGCGGTAGGCAGATGTGGGGTTGGCTTTGAGGGCCTCATCGGGGGCAAGCCCCCTCCCACAGTTGATTTGTGAATACAGTTCAAATGTGGGAGGGGGCTTGCCCCCGATAGCGGTGGTCCAGGCAATCACCGCCCCCGATCACGCCTCAACACCTTCCTCACCCGCGCCACCAATGCCTTGGCATCAAACGGCTTGAGCAAGTAGTCGTCTTCATGCAATTCCAACCCGCGCAAACGATCTTCAATGCCATCGGGCGTGGTCAGAAACAGCACGGGCGTTTCGCCGCGTTGGCGAATCTCCTGCTGCAACTTCCAGGCATTCAGGCCCGGCAGCATCACATCCAGGATCACCAGGTCGTACACGGTGCTTTCCACAAACCGCTGCGCGGCCATGCCGTTGGCCGCGACTTCCACGGTAAAACCGGCCTCGCTCAAGCCCTGGGCCATCCGTTGCGCCAGTTGCGGCTGGTCTTCCACTAACAACACGTGCATGCCTTACCTCTGGGTTTGATTACAAACCTGTCATCAAATTGTGCGGCTTTTGTCCACCTCCACTGGCTACCGTGACGGCCTGCCTTCTGGAGCGTTCACCATGTATCGCACTGCTTTATTCCTGAGCCTCGCCGTGGCGACTGCCGCCCAGGCGACGCCACAACTGCCACGCCACGCCACGCTTGATTTACGCACCGCGCGCCAATTGGCCGATGCCAGCCTGGCTCACTGCAACGCCGCGCTGACTGTGCTCGACCGCGGCGGCAATCTGTTGCTGAGCCTGCGCGCCGACGGCGTCGGCCCGCACAACAGCCTCGCCAGCCAGCGCAAGGCGTACACGGCGTTGTCGACCAAAACCCCAACCCGGCTGTTCGCCGAGCTTGCGCGCAACAACCCCGAGGCCGCCAACCTTAACAGCTTGCCCGAATTGCTGTTGCTTGGCGGTGGCGTGCCGCTGTTTGCCGAGGCCGAACTGGTCGGCGCGCTGGGCATCGCCGGTGCCGGCGGCGCGCCGCAGGATGAAGCCTGCGCCGTACAGGCGGCCGAGAAACTGGGCTTGAAAATCACCCCTTGATTCCACTCCTGTCAACAAGGACTTCTCGATGAAAACCCTAAGCATGACCCTCGCCGCCCTCAGCCTGAGCGGCCTGTGCAATCTGGCCCTGGCCGACGGCAACCCGCTGAGCGTGCATGTGCTCAACCTGGAAAATGGCCTGCCGAGCGCCGGCGTCAACGTCACCCTGGAAGAACACGTGGGCGACCAATGGCAGGCGCTGTCCCAAGGCGTGACCAACCAGCAAGGGCGCATCGCCGAACTGTTCCCGGCTGACCGCAAAATGAAGCCGGGCGAGTACCGCGTGGTGTTCAAGACCGGCGACTATTACAAGAAAGCCAACCGCGAAACCTTCTTCCCCGAAGTGCCGGTGATTTTCCAAGTCAAGCAGGCTGACCAGCACTACCACATCCCGCTGTTGCTCAGCCCTTACGGCTTCTCCACCTATCGCGGTTCATAGGCGCGCCTGCTCGACTTCACCCTGGCCTTGCGCGATCATCAGCAGCAGCCGCTGGCAGCCGACTGACAGGGCATGATCAAACATCCTACAAGAGGAATAACAATGAAAAGCCTCGTCGACCACCTCAGTCAATACGCCGCCTACCACCGCGACCCGCGCAATATCACCAGTCATTTCATCGGCATTCCGTTGATCGTGGTGGCGGTCGCCGTGCTGCTGTCACGCCCCGAATGGGCGGTGGGCGGGCTGTGGCTATCACCGGCGGTGCTGCTGGCGCTGTTTTCGGCGTGGTTCTACCTGCGCCTGGAGCTGGCGCTGGGTGGGTTGATGACGGTGCTGATGGGTTTGTCGGTGTGGGCCGGGCATGTACTGGCGGCGCAGAGCACGACGGTGTGGCTGGGCAGCGGCGTGGGCCTGTTTGTACTGGGCTGGGTGATCCAGTTTGTCGGGCATTACTACGAAGGCCGCAAGCCGGCGTTTGTGGACGACGTGTCGGGGCTGATCGTGGGGCCGTTGTTTGTGGTGGCGGAGTTGGCGTTTCTGGTGGGCTTGCGGCAGGACCTGAAACAACAGATTGAAGCGCGCTCGGGGCCGGTGGCTCGTCGCGATCTCAAGCCAAGCGAGGTCTGAATGTGGGAGGGGGCTTGCTCCCGATGGCGGTGGGTCAGCTGATTCATAGGCCAACTGACACTCCGCTATCGGGAGCAAGCCCCTCCCACATTGGCCCCATTTCACATTTGGCACTGCGGTGAGCTTAAGTTTTTTGCCAGACCTTGGGTTTGAAGAACAGGGTTTCGCCACGGGCCAGGCCGGTGAGGCTGTCGTGGTCTTTGACCACTTCGGCTTCGATCAGCTCGGGTTGGCCTTCCACCTTCAACGTCACCCGTGTGGTCGCGCCCAATGGCCGAATATCGCGCACCTCAGCCGCATGGTGATCCTCCAGCTCATGCCGCGACAGCGACACCTCGTGGGGGCGGAACAGCAGGTGTTTATCCTCGCCCAAGTGCAGGCGGTTCGAGTCACCCAGGAAGTGGTACACAAAATCGCTGGCAGGGTTTTCATACACCTCGCCCGGTGAGCCGATCTGCTCAATCACGCCCTTGTTCATCACCACGATCCGGTCGGCGACTTCCATGGCCTCCTCCTGGTCATGGGTCACGAACACCGAGGTCAGGTTGATATCCTCGTGCAAGCGCGCCAGCCAGCGGCGCAGCTCCTTGCGCACCTTGGCATCGAGGGCGCCGAAGGGTTCGTCCAGCAGCAGCACTTTAGGCTCTACCGCCAGGGCGCGGGCCAGGGCGATACGTTGGCGCTGGCCGCCGGAGAGTTGTTCCGGGTAGCGATCGGACAGCCAATCGAGCTGCACCATGTTCAGCAGGTCGTGAACCTTGGTCGCGATCTGGCTTTCGCTCGGGCGCTGGTTTTTCGGCTTCATGCGCAGGCCGAAGGCGACGTTGTCGAACACGGTCATGTGGCGGAACAGCGCATAGTGCTGGAACACAAAGCCCACGTTGCGATCACGCACATCGTGGCCGGAGACGTCCTCGCCGTGGAACACGATGCTACCGTCATCCGGGGTTTCGAGACCTGCGATGATGCGCAGCAAGGTGGTCTTGCCGCAGCCGGACGGGCCCAGCAAGGCCACCAGCTCGCCACTCTGGATATCCAGGTTGATGCTGTCCAGGGCCTTGAAGGCATTGAAGTTCTTGCTGACATTACGGACTTCGATCGACATGACTTATTCCTCACCGGCGCTGTTGCGCAGGCGGTTGATTCGGTTCTCGCTCCACTGCTTGAGCAGCAGGATGAAGAGCGCCAGGATCAGCAACAGGCTGGCCACCGCGAAGGCGGCGACGTGGTTGTATTCGTTGTAGAGAATCTCGACGTGCAGCGGCAGCGTGTTGGTTACGCCACGAATATGGCCGGACACCACCGACACCGCGCCGAACTCACCCATGGCCCGCGCGGTACACAGCACCACGCCGTAGATCAGGCCCCACTTGATGTTCGGCACGGTGACATGCCAGAACATCTGCCAGCCGTTGGCACCGAGCAGGCGCGCGGCCTCTTCTTCCTGGGTGCCCTGCTCCTGCATCAACGGGATCAGCTCGCGGGCCACGAACGGCACGGTGACGAAGATGGTCGCCAGCACGATGCCGGGCAAGGCGAACACGATCTGGATGTCATGGGCCTGCAACCACGGTCCGAAGAATCCCTGGGCGCCGAACATCAGCACATACACCAGGCCTGCGATCACGGGCGAGACCGAGAACGGCAGGTCGATCAGCGTTACCAATATGCTTTTGCCACGGAAAGAATACTTGCTCACGCACCACGCGGCGCTGACACCAAACACCAGGTTGAGCGGCACCGAAATCACCACGGCGATTACCGTGAGTTTCAGCGCCGACAGCGCGTCCGGTTCAAGGATCGCAGTGAAGAACGCGCCGAGGCCATTCTTCAAGCCCTGGGACACCACGATCAACAGCGGCAGCAGCAAAAACAGCGCGAACACCAGCCAGCCGAGGCCGATCAGGATGCGTCGCGAGGTGGCGCTGCCGCGCCGGGCGGCGTTGGCCGAGGACGCGGCGGAGATAGACGATTGGGACATGTTCCGCGCCTCCTTATGGACGTTCGATGCGCCGCTGCAACAAGTTGATCAGCAGCAGCAGGACAAAGGAAACCACCAGCATCAGCACACCGATCGAGGTGGCGCCGCGGTAGTCGTACTGGTCAAGCTTGACCATGATCAGCAGCGGCAGAATCTCGGTTTTCATCGGCATGTTGCCGGCGATGAAAATCACCGAACCGTACTCGCCGACGCCACGGGCGAAGGCCAATGCAAAACCGGTCAGCCAGGCCGGCAACAGCGCCGGCACGAGGATGTGACGGAACACTTGCAGCGGCTTGGCGCCCAGGCAGGCGGCGGCCTCCTCGACTTCCCGGGGGATATCGGCGAGTACCGGCTGTACGGTGCGCACCACGAAGGGCAAGGTAACGAAGGTCAGCGCCAGGGTGATGCCCAGCGGGGTGTAGGCGATCTTGAAGCCCAGGTCGGCGGCGAACTGGCCAACCAGCCCGTTAGGCGCATACAGCGCGGTCAACGCGATACCGGCCACGGCGGTGGGCAAGGCGAACGGCAGATCGATCATCGCATCGATGATCTTGCGTCCGGAGAAGGTGTAGCGCACCAGCACCCAGGCCAGCAGGGTGCCGATCACGCCGTTGATCAGCGCGGCGTACAACGCGGTGCTGAAGCTTAGTTTCAACGCCGCCAGCACGCGGGGTGCGGAGATGATGTTCCAGAACTGATCCCAGGTGAGTTGAGCGGCGTGTACAAACATCGCCGCCAGCGGGATGAGCACGATCAGGCTGAGGTACACGACGGTGTAGCCCAGCGTCAGCCCGAAGCCGGGTATGACGGGGGAGATACGACGCGACATAAGAGTCCTTGGTTAAAGGGTAGAAACCACTGTAGAAGCCAGCTGTTGTGGCGAGGGAGCTTGCTCCCGCTGGGCTGCGCAGCAGCCCCAGGACCAGGCGACCCGATGAACCGTGGGGACCGGTACTGGGAGCGCTTCGCACTCCAGCGGGAGCAAGCTCCCTCGCCACAGAAAGCTCGCTCCTACAGGTACTTTGGCTTACTGCGCCGTGTAGATCTGGTCGAACACGCCACCGTCGTTGAAGAATTTCGGTTGGGCAGTTTTCCAGCCGCCGAAATCTTTGTCGATAGTCACCAAGTCCAGTTTCGGGAACTGTTGGGCGTATTTGGCGGCGACTTTCTCATCGCGTGGGCGGTAGAAGTTGTTCGCCGCAATCTCCTGGCCAGCCGGGCTGTACAGGTGCTTGAGGTATTCGGTGGCGATCTCGGTATTGCCCTTTTTCTCGGCGTTCTTGTCGACCACGGCCACTGGTGGCTCGGCGAGGATCGACAGGGAAGGCACGACGATGTCGAACTTGTCGGCGCCGCCGTCTTCTTTCAGCGCCAGGAACGCCTCGTTTTCCCACGCCAGCAGCACGTCGCCCTGGCCGTTGTTGACGAAAGTGATGGTGGAACCGCGCGCGCCGGTGTCGAGGATCGGCACATGCTTGAACAGCTCCTTGACGTATTCCTGAGCCTTGGCTTCGCTGCCGCCGGTCTTCAGGCCGTAGGCCCAGGCCGCGAGGAAGTTCCAGCGCGCACCGCCGGAGGTTTTCGGGTTGGGCGTGATCACCGAAACGTCTTTCTTGATCAGGTCGCCCCAGTCCTTGATGCCCTTGGGGTTGCCCTTGCGTACCAGGAACACGATGGTCGAGGTGTACGGGGTGCTGGCATCCGGCAGGCGGGTCTGCCAGTTTTCCGGCAGGGTCTTGCCCAGCTTGGCGATTTCGTCGATGTCGCCGGCCAGGGCCAGGGTCACCACGTCGGCGCGCAGGCCGTCGATCACCGCGCGGCCCTGCTTGCCCGAACCACCGTGGGATTGCTGGATCTTCACGTTGTCGCCCGGGTGAGACTGTTTCCAGAAGCTGGTGAACTCAGCGTTGTAGTCCTGGTACAGCTCACGGGTCGGGTCGTACGAGACGTTGAGCAACTCGTAGTCCTTGGCAACGGCGGAACCGGCAAACACGGCACTGGCCAATGCGGCCAGGGCGTAACGGCGAATCGACGACATAGAAGCTCCTGAAATTCTTATGTTGGCGCAACCCTGTAGGAGCGAGCTTGCTCGCGAAAAACCCAGGAGCACCGCGTTAAACCTGATGCGCAGCGTTATCGTTGGCGTTTTTCGCGAGCAAGCTCGCTCCTACTGGTGGCTTATTCTTAGGCGGGTTTGTTACCCGGGTTCTGCAGACGGAATTTTTCCTTGCGTTCGATCTGTACCACTTGAGCGTTGTGTACGGTGATTTCCACCGCGCCAAACCGCAGATCGCGCAAGGCGCTCTGGATCTCACGCAAAATGGCTGCTTCGTCCTGGCCGTCGACGCTACGTAGAGATGCGCTCATGGTCTCGCTCCTGAAATGAATAATGCCTGGCAGTGGCGGCACTGCTTGCGGCGTGAGGGCGATAGTAGATAAGCGCGGATATTCTTAAAAATACTATTTAAGAATGTTTATATAACCAGAAAGAATTTTCTGACGGGACGTGGGGTTGCGCGCAGGTTTTGCGTTCAGCCACTGAAATTAAGGCCTGATGTAATCCAAATGTGGGAGGGGGCTTGCTCCCGATGGCGGTGGGTCAGACAAGATTTTCTAACCTGATAGACCGCTATCGGGAGCAAGCCCCCTCCCACAGTTGAATGCATTTCAAATGTGGATGGGGGGTGTCCGGGTCCAATCTATCTCCTGGGCCGGCATCGGCTTGCCAAACCAATACCCCTGGCCCATGTCGCATTCCTGGTCCAGCAGGAAGCGCGCCTGCTCCACTTGCTCGATCCCCTCGGCATGCACCTGCATGCCCATGCTTTTGGCCAGGGCGATGACCACGCGCACGATAGCGGCGTCGTCTTCATCCCAAGGCAAGCCGGCGACAAAACCTTGGTCGATCTTGAGTTTCTGCACCGGCAGGCGCTTGAGGCGCAACAGCGAGGAATAGCCGGTGCCGAAGTCGTCGATGGCCAGGCGCAAGCCCAGTTCGCGCAGGCGGTGCAGTTGTTCAAGGGCGACTTCCGGGTCATCCATCACCGCGCTTTCGGTGACTTCCAGCTCAAGGAAGGCTGGGTCCAGGCCTGTGTCGTGGAGCACCTGACCCACCTGTTCGTAGAGCTCGCGCCGGGCAAACAGACGGCTGGAGACATTGATCGCGATAAACCCCAACGGCGCGCCGTCCGCCAACCATAGGCACATCTGGCGGCAGGCCTGGTCCATCACCCAGGCATCGATGTCGGCGATCAACCCGGTGCGCTCGGCGATGGGGATAAATTCAGCCGGCGGCACCAGGCCGCGCTCCGGGTGCTGCCAGCGCACCAGCGCTTCCACGCCAATCAAACGGCTGTTCTGCAGGTCGTGCACGGGCTGGTAATAGACGCGCAGTTCCTGCCGGTCGAGGGCGCGGCGCAATTCGCTGGCGATTTCCACACGACTCTGCGCGTGAGCCGTCAGTTCCTCGGTGTATAAGGCGTAGCTTTCACGGCCCGCGTTTTTGGCCTTGAACAAGGCCGAGTCAGCGTTGCGCAACAATTGCTCGGCGCTCAGCGCATCACTGGGGAACAGGCTGATACCGATGCTGGCGCTGATAAACAGCTGGTTGCCGTCAAAAATGAACGGCTCCTTCATGGCCTCGAGCATGCGCTGGGCCATGGCCGCAGCCTGCATCACCTGTGGACAACTTTCCGCCAGCACGGCGAACTCGTCGCCCCCCAGGCGCGCCAGGGTCACCCCAGGCCCGAAAAGCCCCTTGAGACGGTCGGCCACCAGCTTGAGCAGTTGATCGCCAACATTGTGGCCGAGGCTGTCATTGATGATCTTGAAGTGATCCAGGTCCATCAACAGCAATGCACAGCCGCGCTTGTGCACGCGTGCCGAGGCCAGCGCCTGCTCGGCGCGGTCGGTGAACAGCAGGCGGTTGGGCAGGCCGGTCAGCGGGTCGTGGTGGGCCAGGTGCGCCAGCTCGTGTTCGGAGTCCTTGATGGCGCTGATATCCGAGAACACGGCGACGTAGTGGCTGATGTGGCCCTGGTCATCACGGATGACGCGGATGGTTTGCCACTGGGGGTAAATTTCTCCGCTTTTGCGTCGATTCCAGATTTCGCCGCTCCATTCACCGCTGCGCTGGAGGGCATGGAACATCTGTTGATAAAAATTCGACGAATGGCGCCCGGACTTGAACAGGCTGGGGGGCCGGCCCATGACGTCTTCGCGGCGGTATCCGGTGATCTCGATGAACGCCCGATTGACGTGCACGATCAGGCCCTGAGCGTCGGTGACCAGCACGCCTTCGCGGGTGCAATCAAACACCGCAGCGGCCTGTTGCAGGCGTTCACGGTTTTCTTTCAAGGGTTGCTGCAACGTGTGGGCACGGGCAAACCGCGCGCCCATCAGGTAAATAGCCAGCGCGCTCAGGCCTACCCAGACATAGCCGCGCAGTTGCAGCCAATGCGCCAAGACCCGTGGATCATCGATAAAGCTGATTAATAATTGGTGGCTAAGCTGGAGCCATAGAACGGAAATCAGCAGGTATACCAGCCCCGCACGTAGGGCTCCTCGGTATGAAAACAACATATGCTCAGTAATCCTTACCAAAAAAACACAATCGCCCTACGAAGGCTGAGGATTATAGAATAAGAAACATCCAGTCACTTCTATCTGAAAGGGCGGCTGGTTTTCTCTGTAGGCTTAGTGATAATGCGTGAGCTGTTCTTTACTTTATCTGAGGGCCATACAGCCTATGTGGTACAACGGTTTTCTTGACCTGTCAGCCTGGCAACTGGTGGCAGTCACGTTGTTGATGACCCATGTGACCATTATCGGGGTCACCGTCTATCTGCACCGTTATTCGGCCCATCGCTCGCTCGAGCTCAATGCTGGCCTGAAACACTTCTTCCGCTTCTGGCTGTGGTTGACCACGGCGCAGAACACCCGCGAGTGGACCGCCATCCATCGCAAGCACCACGCCAAATGCGAAACCGTCGATGACCCGCACAGCCCGGTGATCAAGGGCCTGTCCACCGTGCTGCGCAAAGGTGCCGAACTGTACCGCGCCGAGGCGGAAAACCCCGAGACCCTGCGCATCTACGGCAAGAACTGCCCGGACGACTGGATCGAACGCAACCTCTACACGCGCTACCCGCTGCTGGGCGTGGCGATCATGGGTGTCATCGACGTGCTGCTGTTCGGCACCATTGGCATCACCATCTGGGCGATCCAGATGATGTGGATCCCGTTCTGGGCCGCCGGCGTCATCAACGGCCTGGGCCATGCCGTGGGCTATCGCAACTTCGAATGCCGCGACGCGGCGACCAACCTGGTGCCGTGGGGCATCATCGTCGGTGGCGAAGAACTGCACAACAACCACCACACCTATCCCAACTCGGCCAAGTTGTCGGTGAAGAAGTGGGAATTCGATCTGGGCTGGGCCTGGATCAAGGTATTCAGCTTCCTGCGCCTGGCCAAGGTGCAGCGCGTCGCGCCGATCGCCCACCGTGTCGAAGGCAAGGGCCACCTGGACATGGACACCGCGATGGCGATCCTCAACAACCGCTTCCAGATCATGGCCCAATACCGCAAATTGGTGATCGGCCCGCTGGTCAAGCAGGAGCTGGAGAAAGTCGATCATTCGGTGCGCCACCAGTTTCACCGCGCCAAGCGCCTGCTGTCGCGGGAAACCAGCCTGCTGAGCGATCGCCACCACGTGCGCATCCAGAGCATGCTGGAACACAGCCATGCGCTGAGCGTGATCTACGAGAAGCGCCTGGCGCTGCAGCAAATCTGGCTCAAAACCAGTTCCAACGGCCACGACATGCTGGCGGCGATCAAGGAATGGGTGCACGAAGCCGAGGCCAGCGGCATTCAATCTCTGCGTGATTTCGCTCACCAATTGAAGACCTATTCACTGCGTCCCGCAGCGGTCTGACGGTACTGCGGGAGGGCTCTCCCTCCCGCACACTGGCTTTTTGGCGCCATTTTCCGGGCACCGCCAATCCATCCCGATCACGGAACTTCACCGCAATTCCCCTCTCTCAAAGAACACTTCGCCATCATGGTGACCCCTTGTAGTGACCGCTGTTCCATCCTGCGGCGCGCCCAGAGAGAGTTGTTCCGATGGTTCACGAAAAGCCCTGCCCGATTGACCTGTCCACCGTCCAGCCACCGCGCCCAGCGGCGGCGTCGACCCTGCTGGCGCTGATGCATGCCCAGGGCGAGGTCGAGCGGCTGAGTGAGCGTGAGCAGCTGCTCAGCTCGCTGCTGGTGAGCGTGAACGCGGTGCTGTGGGCCATCGACTGGGAAACGCGTCGCGTGCTGTACGTCAGCCCGGCCTACGAACGGATATTCGGCCGCAGCGCCGGTTTGCTGTTGGCCGATCACCGGGAATGGCGCAACAGCATCCACCCCGAAGACCTCGACTACGCCGAACACAGCCTGGCCCGCGTGCTGGAACAGGGCGCCGTGGAAGACCGCGAATACCGCATCGTCACGGTCGACGGGCAGATCCGCTGGCTCAGCGACAAATGCTATATCAATCAGCAGGCCGAGCCGGGCAAGCCGATGATCGTCGTGGGCATGGCCGAGGACATCACCGAAAAGAAGCAGTTGGAGCTGGAACTGCATCGCCTGGCCACCACCGATGTACTGACCCAGAGCAGCAACCGCCGGCACTTCTTCGAACTCGCCAACCAGGCCTTTGACAACGCCTGTATGCAGGGCACGCCGCTGGCGTTCCTGTTGCTGGACATCGACGACTTCAAAGACATCAACGACAGTTATGGCCACCTCGAAGGTGACCAGGTGCTGCGGCGCATCGCCGAAAGTGGCCGAAGCGTGTTGCGCCGTGGCGACCTGTTCGGCCGCATCGGCGGCGAAGAATTCGCCGCCATACTGCCCGGCTGCGCCCCGGACATGGCCCTGCAGGTAGCCGAGCGGCTGGGCAAGGAAATCCAGGCGCTGAGTTTCAGCGTTGAAGGCCACGCGTTTACAGTGACCGTCAGCCAAGGCCTGACCAGCCTGCGCGAAGACGACTCGACCCTCGACAGCCTGTTCGGCCGCGCCGATGCGGCGATGTATGAGGCAAAACGCCAGGGTAAAAATCGGGTGATCGCGGGTTAGCTCGTATTGGGTTGGCAGCGCTAGTCGCGTACCGCGCTACCAGAGGCAGCCGCTGATACAGCAACTGCCTACGCTTCAAAAGGAAACAACCTACTGACGCCCAGCAAAAGAAGACTTCCTATTAAACGGCCCACCCATTCCGGTGGGCTCATAACAATAAGAGGTCTGCACCATGAACGAGTCCACGAGCCCCGTACGCGTCGCCGTTGTGCAATTTGATCCGCAAGTCGGCACCTACAATCGCGCTTCCAACCTGGAAACCAGCCTGAGCCTTGCCCTGCAAGCGGTTAACAATGGCGCCAATTTGATTGTGCTGCCCGAGTTGGCCAATACCGGTTATCTGTTCAACAGTCGCCAGGATGCCTATCTGCATGCCGAGCCCGTTCCAGACGGTCCCAGCCTGCGGGCCTGGATGGATTTCGCGCAGTTTCACCAGGTGCATCTCGTGGCAGGCCTGGCTGAACGCGACGGCATGCAACTGTTCGACACCGCCGTGCTGCTGGGCCCCGACGGCCTGATTGGCAAATACCGCAAGGCCCACCTCTGGAACAAGGAAAAGCTCTGGTTCAGCCCCGGAAACCTTGGATTCCCCGTGTTTGAAACCCCCATAGGCCGTATAGGTTTACTGATCTGCTGGGACATCTGGTTCCCCGAGGTCCCACGCATCCTGACCCAGCAAGGCGCCGATATCATCTGCAGCCTGAACAACTGGGTGTGGACCCCACCGCCGCTGTTCGACGAAGCCGGCAAATGCATGGCCTCGTACTTGACCATGACGGCCGCCCACGTCAACAACGTGTTCATTGCTGCGGCCAACCGTATCGGCGAGGAACAGGATGCACGTTACCTTGGGTGTTCACTGATTGCCGGCACCAACGGCTGGCCCATCGGCAAGATCGCTTCACCTAACGAGCAAGCGATTATTTACGCCGACATCGACCTCTCCAGCGCTCGCAGCGCACCGATCTGGAACAGCCTCAACGACCTGCAACGGGATCGTCGCAGCGACCTGTATGACGGGATGCTCGGCTACCGCCTTCACCCGTGCCTGCCACGCTGATGGGGGTGCGACCATGGCTCTCCTACCGACAAAAAAACTGCCATCAGACTCACCTGTTCGCCACCTTGTCATTCTGTTCCTGGCCTCGCTCACCCTGGTAGTGTCACTCACCGGGTTGTCAGTGGCTTACTCCACTTCGGCGCCGGAGCTTTGGCCAAGCTACAACGACATGATGGCCAGCCTGCCCACACCAACAGCGTGGTTGCGTTGGGTGGTCGGCGATATCAGTGAGGTGGCCTTCTACAAACACGAGTTCGCGTCACTCGGCCTGCTGCTCGGTGGCGCTTTCGGTTACTGGACCAGTCGTTATGCCCAGGCCTGGCAAGGCTTCAGCATCGCCTACGGCACGGGGCTCTGGCCCTGGCTGGTGACCAGTTCATTGCTGGGCCTGCTGCTGAGCAATGCGATGTGGGGCTGGACCCTGACGGCAGACGCCTGGCAACCCACGTTCGCCGCCTTTGTTTCGCTGCCGGCGGCCATGGTGCTGCTGTTTGGCGGGGGGTGGAAGGTCACGCTCAATGGCGCCTTGCTCGGCGCGCTTTTGGTGACGCCGAGCTGCCTGTTGCTGGTCAACTACCTGTGCATTCCGCTGGGTTTGCCGGTGGTGATTGGCAATGTATTGGGCATGGCTTTGGGCAGTGTGGTGGCGTTTTTACTATGCCGTGCCCTGCCGGTGCTGGTAAGCCGTGCAGCTGAACCCAGGGCCAGCATCCCTCCCGCCACAGCCCTGAAAATACCCGATTACGGTATACGCTGGACGTTACGTCGGGTGCTGGCGGACTTTTCCGAAGCGCCGTTCTATGGCAATGAGTGGGCCAGCCTGGGTTTGCTCGCTGGGGTGTTGCTGGCTTATGCGCTGAATCCCCTGAGCCCCGCGTATGGATCTGGATGGTTGCCACACCTGATTGCAGGCCAAGCGCTGACCTCACTCATCGGTATTCTTTTGTGGCGTCGGCAATGGCGTGAGCGTGGCTGGTACCCAACCTATGTGCCCCTGGTGTCGGTAGTGCCCGCTGCCGTATTGACCTATGGCGGCAACCCGACAGTGATTGTAGCCAGCGCGATACTGGGCGCGCTGATCGCCCCGCCGCTGGCCTGCGCGATTGCCGGGCGTCTGCCTGGCTACCTGCACCCCTACATCGGCAACGTCTTGTCCATGGCGATCAGTACGGCGTTGATCGTGCCGTTGATCGGTGTGGTGATCGCGGATTAACCCAATCAACGCCTGGAGGTGATTCACCGGTTATAAAAAAACCCCGCCGACGCGGGGTTTTTCTATCGAGAAAAGCGCTGGGCTCAAAGCTCTGCGAAACACTCTTCAATAATTGCCAAGCCTTTGTCCAGCTGCTCGTCCGGCGAGGTCAGCGGCACCAGTACGCGCAAGACGTTGCCGTAGGTACCGCAGGACAGCAGGATCAGGCCCTTGTCACGCGCCTTGGCCACCACGGATGCAACGGCAGCGGCGTTCGGTTTGTGGCTATCGCCATCTTCGAACAACTCCACGGCAATCATCGCGCCCAGGGCACGCACTTCGCCGATTACCGGGTATTTGGCCTGGATGGCCTTGAGGCCGGTTACCAGGCGCTCGCCGACGGCTTTGCAGCGGTCCAGCAGGTGCTCTTCTTCGAACACTTCCATTACCGCCAGCGCGGCCGCGCAAGCGATCGGGCTACCGGCGTAGGTACCGCCCAGGCCGCCTGGGGCGATGGCGTCCATGTATTCGGCCTTGCCGCACACACCGGCCAGCGGGAAACCACCGGCGATGGATTTGGCGAAGGTGGTCAGGTCGGCGGCGACGCCCATCTGTTCCATGGCGAAGAAAGTGCCAGTGCGGCCGGCACCGGTTTGCACTTCGTCGGCGATCAGCAGGATGCCGTGCTTGTCGCACAGTTCGCGCAGGCGCTTCATGAAGGTTTTCGGCGCGACGTAGAAACCGCCTTCGCCCTGCACCGGCTCGATGATGATCGCAGCGATATCACGCGGCTCGGCATCGTTCTTGAAAATACGCTCGATGCTGGCGATGGCGTCGTCGTCGCTCACACCGTGCAGTTCATTGGGGAACAGCGCACGGAACACGCCGCCCGGCATCAAGCCCATGCCGGCCGAATACGGCACGACCTTACCGGTCAGGCCCAAGGTCATCATGGTGCGGCCGTGGTACGCGCCGGTGAAGGCGATCACACCGGCACGGCCCGTGGCGGCACGGGCGATTTTCACGGCGTTCTCGACCGCTTCGGAACCGGTGGTGACCAGCAGGGTTTTCTTGGCGAAATCACCTGGCACCTTGGCGTTGATTTTTTCGCACAGCTCCACGTAAGGCTCGTAGGCCAAGACCTGGAAGCAAGTGTGCGTCAGCTTGTTCAGCTGCTCGGTCACCGCTGCGATGATTTTCGGGTGCACGTGACCGGTGTTCAGCACGGCGATACCGCCGGCGAAGTCGATGAACTCGCGACCTTCAACGTCGGTCACGGTGGCGTTCTTCGCGGATTCGGCGAAGATCGGGTGAATCTGGCCAACACCGCGCGGTACAGCGGCTTCGCGGCGTTTCATCAGGGAAGCGTTGGTCTTGCTCATAAAGTCCTCATTCGCCGCTCATCGGGCGGCGTGGCTCAAGGATAGGTGGCGGGGAGGCAACTACGGCAGCATGCGATGATCGACTGCCACAGCTTTCCGGCCACTGCGAATAACGGCGTGAAACACGCAAAGGGACAGCGCTCTCGTGCCCTCTGCGTTTACTGCAATCCCTTACCGGTCAGATGCCCAGGCAGAGGTATTTGATTTCCAGGTAATCCTCGATCCCGTACTTGGAACCTTCACGGCCCAGGCCCGAAGCCTTGATGCCGCCGAACGGCGCCACTTCGTTGGAGATCAACCCGGTGTTGACGCCGACCATGCCGTATTCCAGGGCTTCAGCCACACGGAACACACGGCCCAGGTCGCGGGCATAGAAGTAGGACGCCAGGCCAAACTCGGTGTCGTTGGCCATCGCGATCACTTCGGCTTCGTCTTTGAAGCGGAACAGCGGTGCCAGTGGGCCGAAGGTTTCTTCCTTGGCCACGGCGGCGTTTTTCGGCACGTCGGTCAGGATGGTCGGCTCGAAGAAGTTGCCTTCCATCGCCTTGCCACCGGCCAACAGTTTGGCACCTTTGCTCAGTGCATCGGCGATGTGTTCCTGGACCTTGGCCACGGCCTTTTCGTCAATCAGCGGGCCGGTAGTGGTGCCTTCTTCCAGACCGTTGCCGATCTTGAGCTTGGCCACGGCCACTTTGAGTTTTTCGGCGAACGCGTCGTAGACCGAATCCTGGATGTACAGGCGGTTGGCGCAGACGCACGTCTGGCCGTTGTTGCGGTACTTGGAGATGATCGCGCCTTCGACGGCCTTATCCAGGTCGGCGTCGTCGAACACGATGAACGGCGCGTTGCCGCCCAGCTCCAGGGAGACTTTCTTGATGTCCTTGGCGCACTCGGCCATCAGTTGACGACCGATTTCGGTGGAGCCGGTGAAGGACAATTTACGCACGATCGGGTTGCTGGTTAGCTCGCCGCCGATGTCGCCGGCGCTGCCGGTGACCACGCTCAGCACGCCTTTCGGGATGCCGGCACGGTGTGCCAGCTCAACCAGGGCCAGGGCCGAGAACGGGGTTTGCGACGCTGGCTTGATCACCATGGTGCAACCGGCGGCCAGGGCCGGGCCGGCTTTGCGGGTGATCATTGCCGCAGGGAAGTTCCACGGGGTGATGGCAGCGGTCACGCCGATCGGCTGCTTGATCACGATCAGGCGCTTGTCGGGCTGGTGGCCGGGAATCACGTCACCGTAGATGCGCTTGGCTTCTTCGGCGAACCACTCGATAAAGGAAGCGGCGTAGACGATTTCGCCCTTGGCTTCGGCCAGCGGCTTGCCTTGTTCGAGGGTCATCAGGCGGCCGAGGTCGTCCTGGTTTTCGATCAACAGTTCGAACCAACGGCGCAGCTTGTTGGCGCGCTCCTTGGCGGTGAGTGCACGCCAGGCCGGCAGGGCCTTGTCGGCGGCTTCGATGGCGCGGCGAGTTTCGGCGGCGCCCATCTTCGGCACGGTGCCGAGAATCTCGCCCGTGGCCGGGTTGTTGACCTTGATGGTTTGACCGTTGTCCGCATCGACCCAAGCGCCATCGATGAACGCTTGCTGGCGGAACAACTGGGTGTCTTTAAGCTGCATGTCGGCTTTCCTTAACAGCACCGCGCGCGCGCGGAGCGAATTAGAGTTGTTGAAAGGCGCCTGGTGGGCTGCCGTCAGGGAAATCGGCCTCGCTGCGCAAGAACCAATAAAGTGCGCACGGGAGACAGAGCGTTTGAAATCTCAAACGAATCCTAGGAGCAATGGGGGTACAGGGCAATAGGATGTTCGAAAAAAAGAACAAAAACGGCCTATCCGTCAGACCTTTCTGATCAGCGTAGTTGCACTTGGTTTCACCGCACTGATCGATGGCCCCCGGCCCAGAGCCTGCACGCGGCGGATTCCTACACTTAAAGGCCCAAAGACCGGCATGGACGCCCAAGGTCGACATGGGTATGATGTCGCCCGCACAAGCATCCGTAGCTCAGCTGGATAGAGTACTGCCCTCCGAAGGCAGGGGTCGTGGGTTCGAATCCCGCCGGGTGCACCATATAGCAGTCTCGGGCTGTCTCAGACAGTCTACGAAACACTCCAAGAAGCCCGCCCCGTGCGGGCTTTCTTGTTTCTGGCTATCCGTCGCCTGTAATCGCGACGACAAGGGCCACAACTGGGGCTTGTTGGTCGAATTCGATTACCCGGACGGCGCCAAAAAGCGCTGGAACATTCCGGCCCGAACCATGACTGGCGACTTCGGCAAGGACGTACTCGGTCCCCCGGTCGACATGGGCCTGCGCCTCGCGGGAACCCGATCAGGGCGCAATGCCCGCGATGAGTTATCTCGGCGGCTTCGATAGCGCCCAGCGAGCACGCTTGGTGACGCGCCTGGGCTGGCACGACAACGCGTTTCTATTGCCCAAACAACAGATCGGCTCGCACTCCGAACACCTGCATTTTTATGAGGCCGGTGCGCAGTTGCCGCCGATCAGCGAGGCGGGCTCTCTGGAACAATGGCAGCAGCAAATCGGCGCGCTGTGCGTTGGCAACCACCGCTTAGCGTTTGTCATCTCTGTAGCCTTTGCAGGCCCAATATTGAACATGCTCGGACATGAGTCCGGCTTCCACCTCTACGGCGACAGCTCAGATAGCAAGCCCCCCCACTTGCAAGTCGCTGCCTCGGTCTATGGCGGACCGCGTCTGGTGCGCTCGTGGCGCTCCACGGATAACGCCCTGGAGTCCATCGCCGCCGCACACTCAGACGGTCTCCCGGTACTGGATGAAATCGGCATGTGCGACCCGCGCATTATTGGCGAGACGGTGTACATGCTCGGCAACGGCACCGGCAAGGCCCGGGCGAATGACCGAGGACAAGCGGGCCGACAGGTGCAGGAGTGGCGCTTGCTGTTTCTCTCGACCGGCGAGAAGACGCTGGCGCAGCACATGGCGGATGCAAACAAGGAGCTGAAAGCCGGTATGGAGGTGCGCATGCTCGCCGTGCCAGCGGATGCCAGCAAAGGCCTCGGCATGTTCGATGTGCTGAATGGTTTTGAGGACGCTGCCGCCCTCTCCGATGCGCTCAAGGCCCGAGTAGCCAAATATTACGGCACGCCCCTCACCGCGTTCCTGCACGCACTGTGTGCGCCTGGGGAAATGCTCAGGTGGACAGTGATCGTGCGCCGCACGGTGGAACAGTTCATCACCCAAAACCTACCAGCCTCGGCCAGTGGTCAGGCGCAGCGTGCCGCCCTTCGCTTCGGCCTCGCCGCAGCGGCCGGAGAGTTAGCCACCGCCTTCGGAGTCACCGGCTGGCCGGACGGCACAGCCACGACCGCTGCACGTGTATGTCTGCATGCGTGGCTAGCCGAGCGTGGCGGCGCCGGAAATTTCGAGGGCGATGCGATTTTGGCGCGACTGAGACAGGTCATCGAGCGCTTTGGAGAAAGCCGCTTTACCCGCTGGGAATCCGCCGCCGCCAAGATCGATGAACACGGCCCACGCACGATTGATCGGTTGGGCTTTCGCAAGACCCTGGAACACGGCATGGGCGATGCCTTGCACACAACCAACACCTATTACGTGCTGCCTGAAGCCTGGAGGGCCGAGATTTTCAAGGGCATAAACATCAGTGCGGTGAACAAGGAGTTGCTGCAACGCGGCGTGCTTGAGCCAGGTAGTGACGGCAAGGCATACAGCTTGATCCGTCTGCCCGGGTTAGGGCCCCAGCGCTGCTACGTGGTGAAGACCGTTCCAGGAACGGACGAAGGCGAGGCCAAGGCCGCCTGACGGCGAGCCTGCTGATCGAGGTAGCGCCGGCTCATTACCGGCCTTGCCAGCCATTCGACAACCATCCCTATTAACCGCAGTACCCAGAGACAATACAGATGAACACTATCCAAGAATTGAAAGACCGCCGCGACCAACTGACCCTCGAAGTTGAGAGCATTCAGGGTGACCTGGCTCCCTTCGAAGAGGCGCTGGAAAGCCCAGAGGTCATCCAGCAGGGCCGTCAACGAGCCGTGCAAGATGAAATCAACGATCACAAAAGACGTATCGACTCGCGAAATCTGGAGATCAGCAACCTGAATCAAAAGATTCTTCGCCTTGAGAGATTGGCAAACCGTGAGAGCTTGGCTGCGGGATATCTCAGCGATATGGCGAACTGGAAAGCCGACGAGATGGAACTCAACGAAAAGCGCAGCAGCATCGAGACTCGGTTACAGCAGGTCCGCCAGAGCGATCAGGAAGACATGGCAAAAGCTCGACAAGCTGAAACGGACGCGGCCACCGCTTATTCACAGGCCGTCGCCTGGGGCGATGTAGAGGGCGAAAAAGCGGCTAACGCAGAAGCTCAAAAGGCAGCAAAAAACCTCACGGCTGCGGCTGAGCATCACCGCCGCCAACAACTGCTCATCACCGCACTGGAGCAGGAGCTGGTGACGATTGATCTGCATATCACAGAGGCACAAAAGGAACGCACCGAGATCGAGAATAAAGCGGCTCACCTGGCGAACACTGTGCTGGAAGAACAGTGGAATGAGGCCGCCAAAACACTGCTGGAGACCGGCGGCAAGCTGTGGGCCGCACGCAACCTGATTAGTCGTGACCCGGTTGCACTGATGAAGCTGGATATCCCTGAACTGGGCGAGCACTTTGGAAGCTGGACCTGGCGAGAACTCGCGGCTCGCTCACACCAACACAGCCTGCTTGACCTGTTGGCGGCCTAACTCAAACCTTCCCCGAAGCAACCGGCGAGGGCCGGTTGATTCGGGCCTACCATCGGTCTAACAATGAACAAGACACTACAGAACAGTGCTCAGATGCCGGATTACCTAAAGTCCCGAAAGCTGCATTTGAACGGGATAATTGTCGGCATGACCAGAATTAAAAAGCTCAACGCAATAGGAATCAAAGAAACTAAAGTTGAGACGCTCACGATTGATGCAATCAAGGCGGAGCTCCACTTCATTGACCTTCAGCTCAAAAGAAAGGCCGGATAAAGAAGAGGCGGAAGCCTAAACAGCCTCCGCTTCTCTAGATCCTCCGATTACGAAACAAGCCTCTAGATTTTTCGGCTTCTGATCTTTGGCGGCTGTGGGCTTAGGACCGCTTTCCGCCAAAAGCTGACGGTGGCTACAGGCATAAATCGACCCCAAGCGAACGTCAACAACAATGCAGAAAGTTGAAAGGGCACTTAATTGGGTCTCACGCATCGAGTGAGTCATGCACGATCTGCTATTAGGCGGCCACGACACTTTTTCAACTGGCCGCTGGGTCACTACTACGCGGAAGTCGTCCTGCCACGAATTCAAAGTGGCCGCGTCGTAACTCCGAGCAAGGTTCCGTACAAACCACCGAGGTAACTCGTTTGCGCTAAACGTTGAGACCGTTGATCTTGAAGGTTCCGCAACCCGGTAATGATTGCCGTGCAGCACTGCTTAAACGTCGGCCTCTCGAACACAAAACTCCGGCAACAGGACTTTTAGCCTTCCGGCACGGACATCGGCCGCCGCGTCTCAAATGGTTTTTGTGTGCGATGCCATGCTCGGCCAACGCCCATTTACGCGCGAGTGCGCCATCATTGATTTCCCACGCCTGGCTCATGGGCACGGTGTAATTCCACCATGGCCGTCCACCACAAAGTGAAAGGTGTTCAATGGGCCTGCGGATGTCATCAGCACGATGAGCTTTTGGTTATCCAGATCAGCAGGCTTCTGGGGCTCACCGTATCGCGCCAAGTAATCAGGCGAGGCGCACAGCACCCGCCAATTGGTGCTGAACCGGATGGCCATGTCTTGCACCTATTCCAGATCTATCTAGAACTCGTCCTCTGAAAGGCCGTATGTCGCAGTGTTGCCGTTAGCAACTTTGTAGAGCGTGAGCGTGATTGCGCTGTATTGGATGTTCCGGCTGGTGGTGGTTTCAGTGAGCGTCATTGATTCGGAGCGTGAAAGGCCCCCAGAGGTCAGGTCGCGATACCGAACGTCATAAGCACCAGCAGTGAGATTTTTGATGGTGAAGCGGCTTCGTGCAGGAATGTAAATCTGCCTTGCCGGCCTGGCTACCGCGCCTTGTAGGGAGACGAGTTTTAGAAACACGTCTGAGTTGTTCTGCCCATTGTCGATGGTTACTTCTGAATGGCCGGCTTTGTGCGTTTGTGGCTCATCTACTAGGTAACCGGCAGTACGGGGCCATGGGCGGCCATTGGGCGCGTTTTTTGGCCGCACGTAGGCCGGCTTCTTCGCGGCCGCCTCGCGCTGATTTGCAACGCTTATAGGGCGTTGAGCTGCGTTGGTACCTGAGCCGTTAGAAGCTGTAACCGATGGAACGGCCTGAGCGGAATACGGCATCGGACCACGCGGAGCGGAATAATGCGTTCCGGACGAATTCATTACCGTGATAATGATCACCGCAGCCACTGTAGCGATAGCGCCGAGATGGATGAAGAATCGGCTGTGAATGAAACCCCAACTACTCTTCAAACGATTGTCTTTGTCGCCGCCAAGTTCGTCTATGAAGGCTTCAAGGTTGCTGGTCAGGCTATCTCTTTCGTTGATCCCTGCCTCAGTGCGGCCAAGCGTCTTAGGGATCTTCTTGCAGTACGTTATCGCGTTTTGGGCGATTGACCGCGCTAGGTCTGGACGACCGGTTGAGTAGAAGTAATATGCTTGGTAACCCAACATTCTGGCGTTCTCCAGCGGTGGATGTGATCCACCGAACATGTTGGTGACCAATGCATGAACCGTATACAGCGGGCCCCATGGAAATCCCCACCATCCAAGCAGCCAACTGGTTGCTGACGCCTTGAGAGACTGCTTTTGGGCGCAGGGACTGCAATACACGCCAACGATGGGTTTACGAATTGTAAGTAAGAGGAAGCTCTTCACGGAACGGAACACCACTACTCGTGGCTGGGCTGATACCTTGGCGCAAACGGAGCACACGATGGGATCTGGTACTTTAGACGTCTCGGGTTCTACGGCCCTGCTACGAGTGGTCTGAGTATCGTAATCGGCTTTGGAAGCCGGGTCCGAAAGCACTGCGTACGCCTCATTCAAAAACTGAAATTGCTGAGTCGTGTTGTTGCCAGGGTTGCGGTCAGGGTGCAGCTCCATGGCGCGTCTGCGGAATGCCGTTTTGATCTGCTCGGCGCTGACGATCGATGTTAGACCCAAGACTGCGTAGTAGCCTTTAGGATCGTCCTTATCGTGGTGCATTGAACAGTCCTTGTCGCATTCGTGGATAGGCAGAAAATTGGTTTTGAATCGATGGAGGCTATACCACTTCGAGCCGTCGGCTTGAGGCAGGGCAGGTTTTGTTCAGCGATTGAAGCGGAGTCGCTTTATGAATGCGGCGACATAGTAGCTAATTGCTATATTTGCCGTCCAACTGAACCGATTGATGGTCGTTACCGGTTTAAAAGATCGTGAGCTAATACGGGCCGACTTTCACAGGAGCTAACCTTGCCGTCAGTCCACTTTCGGTGAAAGCGGCCTCCCTAGCCCTCGCATTACTAGTGCTAACAGACGACGTGGCATCGAGAGGCGCTCAGCGAATCCTGATGATGGGCAACATACAAACTTTGACAGCACGCTATCGGCCATAAGCGGAAGCTTCCGATCGCCTGCTTTCGACCAATAGGCTGCCCTTCGTCGAGTGCAATGTCACAATGCCGCCGATGTATGATGACCGCCCCGTGGAGGGAATGAGTGACTAATTTCGTATTTTCACGTAGAGCAATGCAAGCTCGCATCAATGACCTTGCGAAAACCCTTAGCCCCACTCAGCTCACGGCAATCATCAACAGACTCAACGCTACGAACGCCACCCGACTGCATGTAATGTGGGAGTTAGTAATATTGCATGGGCTCTCCCAAGCGGGACACCTCAAGCACGAGCAGGCGTTGCCAAATGGACGTTGCCCTGACATCCGTTGGACGATAAATAAGCAAGACGGTGGCACACTAACGATCATCGGTGATATCACCACAATATCAGATGATGGGCTTGACGCTCAGAACCCCCTAAAATATATCAGCGAAGAAATTCTTCGAATTGCATCTAAGTTTGGATTGCGCCCCGGAAATTTTTGGATAGATGTGCGTGGAGAAACTACAGGGCCTCGCCATAGAAGCAAAATGCGCCTGATGCTACCTGAAAAAGCTGAGATGAGTAGCTTCATCAAAACAGAGCTTGAACCATGGTTTTATAGCATCAGAGAAGCCCCCGCAATAAAATCCAGATTTGATCGTACCGAAAACAACACCAGCCTTCAAATCATCTACGATCCGAATTGGGAGAGTGGTGGTGGCAGCCATACTAGCTACACTGTAGCCACATCAAAAAGTATCAACCCTTTATTTAGTGCGCTAAAAGGTAAAGTTAAGCAGCTAAATGGCGCGTCAGATGACTCTCTTCGTATTATCATCGCCTGTGATGGCGGTTGCGATTTAATTAGACGCGGAAATCGAGGGAAATCACATTATACCTATAGCGCGCGAGAAGTCGCAGAAGACTTTCTTCGTCAGAATAGTAGTATTGATGCTGTGTTGCTAGTCGCCATAGATGAGCCGCATCAACCATTTGGTAGTCCACCAGAATATCAGATGAGCTACGAGCTAATCTTTGCTCCTCTTTTGGCTCGCTCTCGCCGAGCTACGAATGAATCAATTGAATCATTGACCGCAGCGTTGCATGTCGCGTTACCAAACTTACCGAGGCCATTACGTCCCGCCTATCATTCTGCTTCGCTGCTGAAAACTCCAGGCGTTGGATACGATCAATTAGGAAGATATTCTATGCAAGGAAATAAGGTTACAATCTCATCTAGAGGGCTGCTTCGACTTCTCGCAGGGGAGATATCTACCGAAGAGTTCATTCGGGCGCACGGATGGAACGAACCTACGAACCACGCGAACCCATTTGCCAGTAATCTCAAAAATGGATTTATGATCAGCAACCTTGACGTAACTGGTGATGTGGACTCCGATGACGATAAGATCACTATTACAATAGATAAATTTGACGTAGCCGCAGCTCCTTTTATTTTTCCGAGCAAAGACAAAACGGGCAATATATAACGGTCAACTTTATCGAGCGGAGCTTACTCCAGCAAACTCAAATGGGGGCGCATTCTTGTCGTCAGGCGAGTGACCACTTCTGGCCGATCGCTGCCCGTCATCAGCGGCAGAAATCGGCCAGGAGTAGTCATTCGATGTGTCTGTGAAAACTCACGGCAATTCACGGGGAGAGTCAAGTGCGTACCAACTCTGGGTCAAGCCAAACGTCTTCAAAATTATTGCCGTCGATGTAAAAACGATACCCTGGCGGCAAATCGAGATATTCGACAACTTCCGGTAGATAGTCCGTGATGTGCCCTACATGCAGGGGTGAAAAAAAATCGTCAGCCTCAGACCACTCCATACCGCACCACAGGTACCAACCGTTCGTACCGTTTTCCGGATTAACCCTTAACCCATTTATGGGCTGTAGCCCCAGGGTGCCCAACGCTATTCCGATTTTTGACCCAGATTGTGGTCGATCTGGGATAACCCCCTGCCATTCACAAATGCTTTGCTCCTTTCTTACTCGCACAGCGATTTTCTCCACAAATTTGGGTGCCATACAGTTCGCACTCTCATGGCTGGGGTCTACCTGTCGCGACTGGCCCTAGTGGGTCGATGTAGGTCAATCATAACAGGCAGAAATCGGCCAAAAGCAGCCGAACGCGATCAGAACCGTTTGACGACAACGCGTCGCTCTCGCACTCTGTTTTGCCCCCTACTTCTTCACTAGGCGCCCCTATGTCATTTGCAACCGTAGTGCTGCTCGACTCCTGGCCACAGCCAAGTACGTCACCCGAACCCGTGGTGTTCGCCACGGACACGCAGCTTTGTTTACGGTATTGCACCGCTGAGGAAAAAATAGCTGTAATCCATTTTCCCCTAGTGAAAAAAATTCAGTTCGGCTCACCAAACGACGAGGCTCTGGCCGGGCATCCGCTCATTGGACATGGCCTCAAGCACTACAGAATTCATCGAATAGATAACTCGCCCTGGTTAGCAGAGCTTGAACAGAGAAACGCCATTCATCCGCGACACGATAAACAGCGGTTTCTAAAAGATGCCATCCATTATGTCTTTACGTTTCAGGACTCTACCTTGGAATGCATCGTAAATGAGGGGCAGTTCTGGCATCCAAAAGTACAAGTCTTTACCTCTGAGCAGAAGGCAAGGGATTTCTGGCGCGAACTGATAAATGACGTAGGCACCTGATCCCAATAGTCACAAGTGGATGACATCCCGTCGATTGGCATGGGCGAGCATTTAAACATTGAAAGCAAGTGCCAAGAGCGGAGTTCCGCCAGCGATCACGATTCGCCAGTTCACAAAAGCGGCAGATTCCACAAGCGCTTCAAATTGTTCAGGACAGCGGCGCTTGAAGCTCTGGGCATTGTCGATGACCAATGCAAGTGTTTGTCCGCTTTGAACGTGGATAGACGACATTTCTGCGCCGGGGTCATCGAGGTATGAAAGACAATCAACCCAGGCGTCCATATTGCGACCGTAAAAGCCAGGAAAGCCGAACTTTTCTGCGAAAACATTGTGGAATGTTTGCCAATCAGAAATCAGGTTTGCATCCACTTGCACCATTGTCAGATCTACCTACGCCACGTTGGAAAATTTATGTATGGCGGTCTCGCACCATGAAGTCAATTGCTGGCTGCTATTTGCGCAATCCAGGGCTCAATCCGCTCACAATGACATTGCAATGACCGCTATTGGCCGATTGCTGCCCATCGTGAAGGGGGGCGAAGTTGTCGGTCGTTTGAAATTGAAAGCGGAAGACACGTCGATAGTTTCAATGACAGAACACTTATTCAAAGGATTGCTTGGAAAACGTAGCATTGAGGGCTTCTGAGACCATTTCGCTCAGGATCGGTTTGGAGCTTGACTCCATCGCTATACCGATCTTGTCTTGTTGCTCTCTGACTTTCGCCGCGTATTTTGATGATCGGCCTTCCGATGCGAGCGAAGACAACTCCTCATCAGAGAATGATTTTTCATATGCTTGCGCGATGTTTTCATCCCACCTGGATTGATACTTGGGCAGTAGTGCGTCGATCTCTTTCGATACCGCTGAAGCCGCATCCGCATGTCCCAGCCTGCCGGCGAGAATTGTAAAGGTCACCGTCCGCTTTGCCACCGATAGTGCAATACCGGGAAGGTTTCGGCCGATCTGTGCCTGATTGACGAAAATTTTGGCGTCCCGATGAGAAGGCGTCTCAGCGGACACTCCATTAGAAAGTGCACAGAGCAACGTCAATACGAGGGCGTGGGATATAAACCTTTTCATTACTCAGTACCATTTAATGATTGAAAATCAAAATCAGTGAGCCATGGTAAGCGATCACTGGAAAGGGCGTCGAACCGCCTAAAACGGAGTGTCGGCGATAGGCTGCTATTGGCCGGAAGCAGTCAGCTGGATGTACCTATAGATACCTGGGGCAACTCGCCCTAACGAGTTTTAATACCGTGCGATGCCTTTATGGCTTCATAGCGCCGACTCACAGGCCTTCAACGGCTCCTTGGGGTGCAATGCACAGATGTCGAAACCGTCACGCCTGGTATAGCCCGCACGCTTCATACATACAAATCGCTGGGCCATCTCTTGGAAGCTGGCCTTGGGATCAACGCCGGAACCATTCTTCTCACCACACGCCAACATGGACGCAACCACATCCTGATGACTGGCGCCGGGTTTTCTCCCACAAGTCGGCATCGGCCGTGGGGGGCTGGAATGGCTTGCTAAAGCAAGCGGTGACGTGGGGGCAAATCAACAGCGCAAATGCTACATTTTTGAGCCACATGATCAATCTCCTTATTCCCTGATGCCGACGGGCAGCGGCGGTAGCGGCCCTCTAAGCGAAAGCCCCTAATTGATAAGACCCGCCTTAATCATCACAAACCGCTCCTCCCAGAGCATTCATTGATGTAACACCTATTTGCCATGTAACACGCATATCGGCAAACCAGTCACAGCTGTGTAACGCCATATAAATCATTTAAAATCATACGCTTACCTACTTAAGTAATACGCGTAACACCCGTAACACGGTTTTATCAGGGTATCCCCCTAGCCCCATTTAGTATTGCTCCTCCAGCGAAGCGAGGCGGGTCATGCTCTTGGCTTTGGTTCGATAGTGGGGACCCTGGAGCATTCTTAAAGGTACGGGGCATAGAACCCGCGCGTTCGTGTTAGCGGCTGGATTTTTTAAGTTGGTTGACAGGTTGACGTGGTTGACACCCATCACCATGGTTGACGCCATGCAGGTGTTCACTATCAGCAACACACACAGCCACCTTTACCGAAGCTGTAACGATAACCCTTTTTCTTCAAGATCCTTTCAATTTCAATGATTGAAATTTCAGTAACTTCCGACGCCTCCCACTAACTTAATCCCGCGGGTTTCATGCCCCCGTATACTCAGGATATCGTCAGGGACCCCAGCACCTTTTTCTGCAACCCACCGAGATCTCAGATGAGTAACCTCCAGAACCTAATCGTAAATGCCCGATCCGGCTTAGCTCTCGACGAAAAAATCTCTGATGACAGTTGGCAGACAATCGCTAAGCAATGCGGTGCCGCTGAGATCGAAGAAATCGAACAGCGTATCGTCAGCTTACGAGCCGAGTTAGAAACGGTTGAGGAGTGGGACGGAGATACCCAAGATGACATCCACCTAGCAATTAATACCTTCACCCAATTACTGAATGTCGCGAAAGCACCGTAGTTATGCTGGTGGCGAAAGGACCACAGGATTCAACGTGGAGAGGCCATTGAAGACAGCGAGTCACCCATCGGGATCCAGGTCACGAGGAGCTTCGATGGAACCTCCAGAAAGAGCGTTAAAGGCGTCAGCACACTGCGCCCTGTATGCCCAGGTGTATGCCTAACCGACGCACCACCAAAGAAGCCCAATAAATACGGGCATCTTACCGCCCAGTTCAAACGACGCCGGGGCATCAGATATGAATGAAAAAGCCCCAGGCCGAAAGGCCTGGGGCTTTTTTGTGGGTGCCAATTCAGCGCTTCTGCAACGCCTCCAACCGCGCCGGCAAATCTTCCTCGGGAAAGCGCTTATGCAGCGCCAGCAGTTTCTCATCAGCTGCCTTGCTCTCTCCCGCCTCACGCAACTTCACGATCGCCTGCAACTCCTGCTCCAAAGACGGCAATGCAACCGGCGCGGCCTTGCTGAGCTTTGCCGCTGGCGGAGCCGCCAGTGCATCTGCGGTTTCAGCCTGAGCCGGTGTACTTTCAAGCCTGGGCGCCGCTGCCATTCGGGCCATTGGCGCGGGGGCTGAGAAGGCTTGCGGCGTTGGCTGGGCGGCTTCTTGGTGGTGCAGGGCGGAGAATGTCGCGGTGGAGATTTCGGGCTGCGGCACCGGGGAGCGCGTGAGCACGCCGATCATCAGCGCTAAACCTGCGACAGTGGCGAATGCCATTTGCCAGCGTGGGCGTTGGCAGGCGTGCAGCCAGCGTTGCCACAGGTTCGGTTGTGGCGCCGGGGCTTCGCGGCGGGCGGTGGCGAGGATGAAGGCGTCGAGGGACGCGGGGGGTTCGCCGGTGCTGTGTTGGCGGTAGTGCTGGAGCAGTTCGTCGTCTGGGGTGGGTCGAGTGTCAGTCATACAGTTACCTCGTCGGCCAGCAAGCGCCGCAATTTCTGCAGGGCGTAGCGCAGGCGGCTTTTTACGGTTTCCAGCGGGGCGCCGATGAGCGTGGCGATTTGGGGGACTTCGAGTTCGCCGTGCAGGCGCAGCAGGAAGACTTCGCGCTGGTCTTCGGGCAGGTCTTGCACGGCGGCGTCGAGGCGCGCCTGGTCGCGGCTCAGGCTCAGGTGTTGCTCGGGGCCGGCGCTGTGGTCAGCCTGGGCGTGCAGCTGCTCGTCGTAGCTGTCGTGCAGCGGGTTGTGGATGCCGTGCTTGCGCCAGTGGTCGATCAGGCGGTTGCGCGCGATCTGGAACAGCCACGTACGAAAACTCGCCCGGCCATGTGGCTGGGTGGTGCTGCGGATCAGGCTGAGCCAGGTGTCCTGGTAGATTTCCTCGGCCAGTTCGGGTTTGTTGCACAGGGAAATGAGGAAGCGGTACAGGCTTTGGCGGTGCCGGGCGTACAAGGCTTCGAAAGCAGCGGAGTCGCCGGTGCGGTAGCGGGCCAGCAGCAATTCGTCGCTGGGTGGATCGTCTGGGACGGCCATGTGCTGGGGTGAACTCCTTTTTGTCAGCCGAAGCAGGATTGACTGTGGGAGGGGGCTTGCTCCCGATGGCGGTGGGTCAGTATCGGACATGCTGGCTGACACACCGCTATCGGGGGCAAGCCCCCTCCCACATTTGGTCAGCGTTTCAGGCTTTGGGCCAGTTCGACCAGTTGTACGAACTCGTTGCGCAGGCCGAACGGGTCGCCGCCGCGTGCAGTGCGGGCCAGGTTGGCGGTGTCCTGCAAACTCATGCTGCCAGTGTAGCGGCCATCGCCCTTGAGCTGTTGGGCGAAGGCGGCCACGGCGGCACTGAAGCGCAGGTCGTCACTGGGCTTGGTGGATATTTTATCGACGGCCCGTTCGATCAATTGGCTATCACCGCCCGCCGCAGGTTTGTAGCGTACGCGCACCGTCGCCAGTTCGGCCGAGGTGTTTTCAGCTGCAGGCGCTCTGGCATAGCGCAACGGCTCCAACCAGCCCTTCTCGCCCTTCGGTACGATTTCGTACAGCGCGGTCAGCGTGTGCCCTGCGCCGATTTCGCCGGCATCGACTTTGTCGTTGTTGAAATCCTCACGCTTCAAGGCGCGGTTTTCATAGCCGAGCAGGCGGTACTCGCTGACCTGTGCCGGGTTGAATTCCACCTGCAATTTTACGTCCCGCGCCACCACCGCCAGCGTTGAGCTGAGCTGGTCTACCAACACCTTGCGGGCTTCGCGCAGGTTGTCGATGTAGGCGTAGTTGCCGTCACCGGCGTCGGCCAGTTGCTCCATCAGGTGTTCGTTGTAGTTGCCCACACCGAAACCGAGGGTGGTCAGCGAAACGCCGCTTTTGCGCTGGTCGACGGCCATTTGCTTGAGGCTTTCGAAGTCGCTGATGCCCACGTTGAAGTCACCGTCGGTAGCCAGCAGGATGCGGTTGATGCCCTTGTCGATAAAGCCTTCGCGGGCCATCTGGTAGGCCAGTTCGATGCCGGACGCGCCAGCAGTGGATCCACCGGCGGTGAGTTGGTCGATAGCGTTGCGGATTTTGGTTTTGTCGCGGCCCGAAGTCGGCTTGAGCACCACGCGGGACTCACCGGCATAGACCACCAGCGACACGCGGTCCTGATCACGCAGTTGATCCACCAGCAATTTCAGGGTGCTTTTCACTAATGGCAAACCTTCGCGACGATCCATCGAGCCGGACACATCCACCAGAAACACCAGGTTGGCCGGCGGCAGTTCCGCCACGGTGCGGTCGGACGCTTTGATGCCGATGCGCAGAAGTTTAGTCCGTGGGTTCCACGGCGTGGCGGCGACTTCGGTCGTGACGCCAAAGGGTGAGCCATCGGTAGGCAACGCGTAGTCATAGGGGAAGTAGTTGACCATTTCCTCCAATCGCACCGCGCCTTCGGGCGGCAGGCTGCCTTGGTTGAGGAAACGTCTGACATTGGCGTAGCTGCCGGTGTCGACATCCACGCTGAAGGTGGAGACCGGGGTTTCGGCGACGCGATGCACCGGGTTGTCGGGCAGGTTGGCGTATTGCTCGCGGGGTTCGCTGCGGTAGTCCATGGTCGCGGTCTCGCGCATTTGCATCGGTGCAGGCATGGCCATGCGCTTGACCAATACGCCCTGGGCCGGCGCACGCTGAAGCTCTGCGACAGGCTCAGCCGGTTTCGCCAGGTCAGGCGAGGACGACAGCCCGCAACCGGCCAGCGCCACCAGCAGGGTAAGGGAGAAGCCTTGGGCAGCAGGACGCAGGGAGAGCAGAGGGCGGGACATGGGCTGAACCTCGTGAGTGAATAGTCCGTTCACAAGGTCAGACGCGAGGAATGCGGGGTTCGGGTTAATGCTCTCGATTTAGATAACAGCAGAAATCAGGGTGGGAGGGGGCTTGCTCCCGATGGCGGTGGGTCAGCCACCAGATGCAGTGGCTGACACTAAGCTATCGGGGGCAAGCCCCCTCCCACATTTGATCTGCAGAGCCTATCAGTCCGTGCCGTATTTCGGGTTGCGCGGGCCGTACAGGATGCCGGTGCGCTGCCCGGCCGAGAGCAACCGTGCGCTGGTGATGCCCGCAATCGGGTGCGCCGCGTCGGTGGAGCTGTTGATCACTTGCTTGACCGCCGCTGTAATCAACATACCCACCAGGCCACCGCTGTTATTGTTGCCCTCCTCGCTCGACGCACGCGCCGTGCCGGTCCACAGGGTGGTGCCGGTGCGCAGGTCGACCAGTTTGGCCGAGGCGGTCACGGAGGTGTCGCTGGAGATCAGCATGTACTTGGTGCCGTACTCGCTGACGGTGATGTACAGCGCGGCGTCCGCACCAAAGATGTCATGCAGCTTGGCCGGCAGTACGGCCTGGATATCGTTGGCGGTGGTCAGGCCGTTCTGGCGGAAGGTTTCATCCACCAGGGCGATCGGCAGCACGTAGTAGCCGGCTTCGGCCAACGGGTAGGTGACTTGCGACACCAGGCTGTAGGACGCCTGCACTTCCGGCGATTCGTTGATCGGCGGCAGTACCAGGATCGACTTGGGCCGCGCCTGTTTGTAGGCTGAGTAATCAAACGTCTTGGGCGCCGCGCAACCGCCGAGCAAGGCCAGGGCCAGCAGGGCGCCGGTGAGTTTTAACAGGCTCATTTAGTGGCGACTCCGGTCTTGGCGTTTTTCAGCAGAAAGTCCATGTAGGCGGCCGACTCAGGGAACAGCGCCTTCTCGGTACGAAACTCCTGCACCATCTGGTCGTCCTTGCCCATGTTCATGTACAGCATGCCCAAATGCGCGTGGTAGCCCGGCGGCGCTTTGCGGCCGGTGGCGTTGATCTTTTGCAGGTCGCGCTCCAGTGCCTCGACCTGCGCTTCCTTGGGCTCGCCCTTGAAGTATTCGTAAACCTGCGGCTGGTAGCTCTCCCATTGATACAGGGGCTGGGGCGCCGTCTGGCACCCGGTTACCGTCGCGATTG
This sequence comes from Pseudomonas sp. R4-39-08, assembly GCF_003852275.1. Taxonomy (NCBI): domain Bacteria; kingdom Pseudomonadati; phylum Pseudomonadota; class Gammaproteobacteria; order Pseudomonadales; family Pseudomonadaceae; genus Pseudomonas; species Pseudomonas sp. R4-39-08. The sequence continues at coordinate 241,337 of NZ_CP027733.1, read as the reverse complement.
CTGCCAGCGTCAGCGCCAACTTCACTGCCTTGCTCATCCGTGTACTGCTCCTTGAGGTGTTGCTGATCAGTTACGTGGGTTCCAGGCGCCGGCGTTGATGCCGTCCACCAGGCGGTTGATCGCTTCGCGCATGGCCAGGTCAAGCACCTTGCCATTGAGGGTGGAGTCGTAGCTGGCGGTGCCGCCGAAGCCGATCACTTCACGGTTGGAGAGCGCGTACTCACCGGCGCCCTGGGTGGAATACACCACTTCGGAGGTGTTGATGTTGACGATATTCAACGCGACTTTGGCGTAGGCCACTTGGGTCTTGCCACGGCCGAGGATGCCGAACAGCTGGCGGTCGCCGGTTTCCTTGCGACCGAACTCGGTCACATCGCCGGTCACCACGTAATCAGCGCCCTTGAGCTTCTGCACGGTGCCTTTGATTTTGGCTTCCTGGGAGATTTCGCCCATGTTGTCGCGGTCCAGCACGCTGAAGCGGTTGGTCTGCTGCAAGTGGGTGATGAGGATGGTCTTGGCCTGGCCACCGAGACGGTCGACGCCGTCGGAAAAGATACCGCGCATGTAGCTGGAGCGGTTGTCGAACTTGCCCACGGCAATCGGCACGCGCACGCCGGAATAGGCCACGCTGGCGCTGGCGACTTGCTCCACCGGCATTGCGCGGTTGCTCTCGGTGGCGCAACCGGCCACGGTCAACAGCGCCGCGGCGGTGAGGCCCGACAGCAGGATTTTGGACAGTGTCTTCACGTGTTGCTCCTAAAGTGAGAAATCGGCAGAGCGCAGGGCTGCGGCCATTTTCGGGGAGGGAAACACGTGCGTCTGTATTCATCCCTGAACCTGTCGTGCCGCAACGGCTGCGGCATTTTACGGGGTTGAGAGCGGTTCTCAAGGTGTTTTGAATAAACGCAGGGTTAAGTGATGAATGGGGCTGCTGAGGGAGGGAAACCGGATCGGCCTAAAGTTCTGAGCCGACGTGCCGAGACCCTGATCTGGTTCATTCATTAATAGGGATATTGCGTGTTGAAAATCCTCTTGCGGGCAGCGGCCCTCGTTGCCGCACTGTCGATGACCGGCTGTGTGTCCTACACCGTCACCGGCCCTATCGGCGCCCCGTTACACCCGGCTTCTGTCAGCAGCCCGCGCAGCGCGCAAATCGCTGATGTGACGGTGAACGCCGCCGACGTCAACGACGCCAACAAAACCGCGATCAGCCGTTCGTTGACGCTGCAGCTCAACCAGTACGTGCGCGCGGCCGGTTACTTCAAGCAGGTTACCGAGTACCCGGTGCGCCTGGGTGAGCAGGATGTTTCGCTCAAGTTCAACATGACGTCGCTCAAGGGCCATCGCGGCGTGCACCCCGGTTACGTGCCCGGTGCTTTGCTGACGTTGACGATCTGGATCTGGGTCAACGGCCCCATCTACGTCGACACCTTCGACCTGGCCGGCGACTTGGTGATCGTCGACCGCGACGGCAAGGAACTGGCCAGCAGCAAACAAGAGGTCAAGTTCGAGCGCAACGTGGGCCTTTACGGTCGCGAATACTGGGCCCCGACCATGGGCGCCAAACAACTGAACGAACTCGTCGCGCAACTGCTCGACACCGCCACCGCCAAACTGGCCAAACCGTAACCGCAGGGAGCACCACATGAAAGGATTGATCAAGCACGGCCTGGTACTCGCGGCAGTCTTGCTGACGGGCTGCGTGTCTTACTCGCAACACGAACTGCCACCAGTACAGACCTGGCCGCCCACCGCCAACGCGCCCGCACACAAACCTACGGCGTACGTGCGCACCACCGGGCTGAACCAGATCAACGGCGGCCCCGCCAACGCCGCTGCCGGCGCACCTGCCGCCCTGTGGGAAAAAGCCGTGGCGGATGGGTTCCGCCAGTCCAACCGCTTTGCACGGGTGAGCACCGACAAGGTCGACTCGGACATCTACGCCGACGCCACCCTGTACAACAACGAACAGTTCAGCATGGCCTCGGCGATCATCACCGGCGTGACGTTCTTCATCATCCCGTCCACAGCCAAGAACACCTTTACCCTGGAAACCGTGTTCAAGGACAAAGATGGCAAGGAATTGGGCCGCGTCAAGAAGAGCGAGTCGGTACGCACCTGGATGCACCTGGTGCTGATCGTGGGCATCCCGTTCCAGGCAGACACCCGGGAAGTGGTAGAGGCGTTGACGCGCAGCACGCTGGATGAGGCGGTACAGCGCAAGTTGTTCTGACGGATTCACACAAATCCAAATGTGGGAGGGGGCTTGCCCTAATGCCAGTCAGTTAGGGCTTTTTGTAGGAGCGAGCTTGCTCGCGAAAAACTCACAGGCACCGCGTTCATTCAGAAAGCACGCGTTATCGTTGACGTTTTTCGCGAGCAAGCTCGCTCCTACAGACGGCGGTGTACGCTTAACTGACTGGCATTAGGGCTTGCCCCCGATGGCGGTGAGTCAGTCAACACATCATTGACTGGACCACCGCTATCAGGAGCAAGCCCCCTCCCACACTTGTTTTGCGGTTGCTTAGAACGCGTATCGCGCCTTGAGCATGACGCCGTCAGCATCGAAACCGCTGCGTGCCTGGCGGGTGTAGCTGGCGCCGACGGTGAAGTCCGACACTTGGTAATTCACGCCCACACTGGCTTCATAGCTGTCACGCGCCACCGATGCGCCGGTCACGGTAAACGGCGAACCACCCGCCACGAAGCTGGAGGTTTGCGCGACGCGATCACCCATCAGGTCGTGATAGGCCATCAACGTGGCTTCCGGTTGCAGCGTGCCGGCACTCAACGGCAGGTTGGCCGCCAAACGCACACCAGCACCCAGCTCGCCCACTTCATAACGCTGCGAAGCCGTGCTCAACGCCGCCGACGAACCTTTCTCGGTAAAACCATCCATGCGTACGTTGGCATAGCGCGCCGCTACACGTGGCTCGATCACCACCGCCTGGGACGGCTTGAAGCTGTAGCCGCCGATCACGCTGGCCGCCAACACATTGCTGTCGTAGCTGCCCTTGGCCGTGGTGCCCGCGACGTGGCGCTTGCTGTCGTTCTCGTTATGGCCGTAGCTGAGGCTGCCATCCACGAACCAGTTCTGCAGCGCCCAATTGCCGTACAGCGACAGCGCGTGGCCCTCGACTTCGGTCTTGTTGCCCAGGTCCGAATGGATATTCGAGTTGAGGTAGCTGTAGGCCACACCCAAGGTGGTGGTGTCGTTCACACGACCGTCCACGCCCACCGCCATGCCGCTGCTGTTGGCCGAGTAACCGTTGTTGCCGCCACGGCCGTCCTGGTCCATGTTGCTGCTCAGGCCCTGCACCCACACGCCGCCGACCTGGTGGCTTTCGCGCTGGTCGATGAGGCGATTGAAGATCGCGCCGTTGACCACGGTTTGCCCCGACAGCGCCACGTCGAGGGCGCCACGGTTGACGTCCGGGGTGAGTTGGTCGGCGAGTTGCGCCAGTTGCTGTGCCGTCCCGGCGTTGGCCAGGCTCTGGAACACCGGATCGTTTTGGTTGAGCTGGCCGAGCACATCGTTCTTCAACACGTTAACGGCGGTTGCGGCCGACGCCCCCGCGCTGGCACCCGCCAGTTCCTGCTGCACCTGCTGATCGCTTTTCACCGCCACCACGGCTTTGACCGTCTGCGCATCGGCCGAGTAGCTGAGCACGTTCAGCAACGACGACGCACTGGCCACGGCCACGCCGCTGTTCTGCACGTTGGTGGCTTGCAGCAAGGTGTATTGCGTGCCGGCTTTAGGCGCGGCGAAGTCGCCCGGGTTGGCGCTGACGGTCAGCTTGGAGGCCTGGGCCAGATTGGCCGTGCCGTTGACGGTGAGATACGGCGTGGTCGGCACCACGCTGTCGGCCAGGTGCATATCAATGCCCGCGCCGCTGGCCACATTGAGGTTGCCGGTGATAGCGGTGCCGGGCGCGGAGAGGTTCAGCGAACCCGAGTTGACCGACACCGGCGCGATGATACGGCCACCGCTGAAACCTGCCTGGCCATCGACGTTGACCGCGCTGAGGTTGAGCAAGTCGCCGGTGATTTTGCCGCCGGTCCAGTTCAGGCTGGCGAGGTTATTGGCGTCGACGGCGATGCCGCTGTTACTGCGGATTTCGCCGGCTTGCTGGTTGATTTCGAACGGCGAGGACTGCTCAGCCGCACTCACCTGGATCGCAGTGCCGTCGGCGGTGATGAGGCCGCGGTTGACGATACCGCGCGCGCCCGTGGCGCTGTTCTGCGCAAAGCTGGCGCCGGACAGGTCGAAGGCATTGGCCGCCGCGCCTTTGGCTTCAATGGTGCCGGTGTTGAGGATGTAATCGACGGTGCCCGCGTAAAACGTCAGGCCCTTGGCTTCATTGCCGTTGGCGGAAATCAGGCCACTGTTTTCGATGCGCAGGGGGTTGGTAGCGGTCTCAACTTCCATACCCCAGGCGCCATTACCTGTGGCGATAATCGAGCCCGAGTTGAGCAGCTTGCCGCCGATGGTGGTCGGCGTGCCGCTGTTGACGTCGAGGACCAGGCCGATCGCTTCCGGGCCGGCCATATCAATCACGCCAGTGTTGGAAACGTCACCGGCAACCGTGGTGCCGTGCAGGTAAATACCCTCACCACCGCCCAGGTAGCCGGGAAAGGGCTCGGCGCTCACCGGCGGCGTGGAACGGATGGTGCCGGAGTTGATAACGCTGCCGCCAATGGTGGTAGCGCCGATTTCAAGCCCTTCATAGGCGCCATGGGTCATCAGGATATTGCCCGCCTGAACCACATCCCCAGTGATTGTGCCGGGGTTCAGACCGGAAGGACCAGACCAGAACATCGGGTCGATGGCGATGGCGCGAATGGTTTTGCCCTGTGAGTCCAGCGTGATGTCTGCGCGATTGATCAGCGAGCCTTGAATGTTGGTGTTCACAAATCCGAGACCGGCGGGGTCAGTCGTGCTGGAATCGACCACCTCGGAAAACTTGCCAGTAATGGTTACTGGCTCGTTAAACGTCTCATTGGCCCAAATATTCTTGCCCTGACCCAGGTCGAACTCGACTGCCAGCACTTGGGTGCTGATCGCGCCGACCATGATTGCCAACAGACTTTTCTGGAACTGCTTGCGCTTCATTTCTAACTCCATGAACTACAGGTCAAAACCGCCAAGAGGCCCGGCGGCAGTAGGTGTGCTGTGGGAAAGGATCAATCGATCCGAATGATGCCTCTGACGTCCCTGGGAATCGCAGGCGCGAGCCGGTGCACCGCAGGCGGTGGCAGAAAGGGGTCGTAAGAGGGAAAGGTTCACATCAATCCTTAATGTCATTTGAAAACGCTGCAGTCCATGCAGCCCGACCGATTGCGGGTGGGCGGGGTAAAGACACTGGGATAAACAAAATGTTCAAAGCTATAAGCGGCACGCCCCAACACCGCCCACCCTGTAGGAGCGAGCTTGCTCGCGAAAATCGTCAACGATAACGCGAGCAACCAGAAAAACGCCGCCTAGCCGTTGTTACATCACCGTCCGCCTTACTTGAGCTCCTTCACCAGATACTGCGCAGAAATCTGCGTAATCCCGGTCAACGCCCGGCGCAAGGCTTCAGGGTCGGTGCGATAAGTCAGCGGCGTGTAGCCATAAACGTTCTGGCCATTGAATGGTGTAACCGTTTCAAAGGTGCGCCAGATCATCTCATCGCCGCGATTCATCTGCGCCACCACGCTAATGGTGGGGTAAATCACGCTGCTGAACCCCTGGGTCAGGCGAAAACCCCACTCGGACACGGTCAACTGGATCTGCGCATCGGCCGGTTCATCGTCACCGACCACCTTGAGCGTCGAGGTCTTGCCCAGTGCATCGACAAAGCCCTGCTTGAGCAACACACCCACGTCGATTTTTTCCGCTTCGATCAGCGTCAGGATCGCCATCGACGTCGGCATCTCTGCCAACTGCCCAAGCTTCATGCCGCCAGCCAAACCGGCGCCGCTCAACGCCGCAGTACCCACCTTGGACGCACCGCTGGCCACGCCAACACCCGCGCCAACCCCGGCCCCCAGTGCCGCGCCCCAGGCTTGTTCGCGGCCGAAGTACACCATGTTCTTTTCCCACTTCACGGGCAGGACTTTTACCGTCTTGATCTGCGCGCGGTTTTCGGGAGTGAGCGGGTGGCTGACGCAACCGCCGAGGATGAGGGTGGTGAAAAGGATTAGGAGGAGGTTTTTCACATCAGTCCTTTAATGTTTGAGGGTGGATTTTGTATTCGTGGTGCGTTTTTCGTCGATAACCTATCGGCAATGGAGGGGAAGACGTTAGGGGTTGTGGGTATTCTCCGACGAGGCGGCATTTTGATGCCTTGCGTGGGTTTGATGGTGCGGCTTATAGTCCGGCGGTCGCTCAAAAAGCGACCGGGTTTGGCGACCCGAAGAAAGTGGATCAATTCAGCTCGCGACTTTCCCGGTCATTTCACGCAGCACACCTGATCATCGGAAAGGTAATAAAGCCCCTCAAGTTTTCCGCAAATAGAAGGAAGACCAAAAACCGGTTCTGAGACATAAGAAAGAGGCAACTCGGACCTAATCGAACAGGCAAACTCTGAGCTTTCCCACGCAGGCGTTACTATACCGCTCCAAAAAGTTACGACCTTCCCCTCATCAGATAATATAACAGGCTTCAAGTATTCAACTTCGGCATTAAAGCCCCAATACAAATAACCGCAATATACAGTCCCATTCACACCAAAAAAATCAGCTCGAACAATAATCTGAAAGTCTGAGCACGCGTCTTGTTCGCACAGGGGGCGTACAGTTAACTCGTCCTCCACGGTGTCGTCCATCGGAAAAAACCAAACGTTACAGCTATCAAAATCATCAATCGTTAGCTCGCATACTTGCTTGTCCAACATAACTCGCCATCACTATCTAAATAAATGCAAACAAAAAAGGATAGGTTTATTTAATAGAATTTTAACCAACATGTCGAATTAAAATAAATCTGTCCCCCTTTTGCTTCCTGCTCCCTTTAATTATTCACTTAAAGAGCTTACATCACCAGAATTCAAAAATTCTTGAAAACAAGAAATGACGATATCTATATCTCTTGTGATGAAATTCGCCGGATAATAATCGCCCAGAATCTCAACCGGACTTGTTCCAGCCGACGTATTACTAAGAGTACGCACAGCGTGCTCCCCATTATCGAGGTATTGATTTAGCATCAAAAGATAATTTCCAGAATCAGCGTAAAGGTTGATTTCGTAAGGCCCATATTCAGGTCCCAGGGAAATAGACAACGACGCGACGCCATCGAATTTACTATATTTATTTAGAATGACTTTTACATCTTCCATGGTCGGTTGATGAACCAAAGGGTGGGTGCAAAAGGGATGCAACTTGACGGCAAAAAGGATGCAAATAGGATGCAGAAAGAGTGCAAATAGGGTGCAATCAGGGCGCAACAGAAACTGGAAATACCGGCGCAAGAGTGCGCCGGATCTCAGCCAAAGCAAAACACCTGATGATTAAGACTCTGGCAAAACCGAAAGTACTGCTTTAAAAATATGAGTTCCATCATCAACGGCTGACGATGCTTCATATATTGCTTCGGTCGCTGTCATAAGCGAATTCTCTCCACCAGCTAAGGACAGCGCCGATACAGCACGAGCTTGGCTAAACAACTGAAGACCTTCTAGATTTAAGTTTTGCCCTTCATCCAGGCTGTCTTGCAAGTCAAAATACTTCTCATCTAACTGTGCAGCTAAAGCATCTAGCCCAGAAACCTGATCATTTGTGAGTCTATTACCAGATAGTAGTTGCCTAAGAGACTCGACAACAATAGGCACTTCTACTGGACAAGCCTGAAAAGCAAGTTCGCAAGCCACTTTTACAGCAACTCTTCGTTGCTCCTCACTGACCAACTTAAGCTTTTCTACAAGTCCTTTCTCAACCATTTCTAAACGCATAATCATTGTTTAGCCTTTGGCAGTGGTTTTAATGGCGTTGACACATTGGCCCCTGTCGGCTCAATTACGTTCTGACATGATGCACAGACAGGACGTGTCGCACCGATATCAACAACTTTCAATCCGTTAGCGTTGGCATAGCTGACAATATCCGCTTCTGCGTGGCCAGTTCCAACAACTACTTTCTCGCCTTCTTGCAAACTCACTCCAGGACGAAGATAGCCACGAGGTTCACTTGTACTGACCAGAACAGAGCGAACACCATTGGCATCCTCTACTACCGCAACACCCATAGTTATTCGGCCTTGAGAATTCGCAGGTATTTGTGACTGAATTTCACTTACACGGCTTTGGATAAGGTTAGATGGGTTGTCGTAGGCAAGACCTCGCTCTAGAGATGTACCTGCGCCTTTTGGACCAAAATACCCCTCCGGCAACGCACACGGCCCCGTATTGTGCACCCACGTCTTCAACTCTCCAACATAGAACGTGTGCCCCACGTCCACCGTCAGGTTGAAGGTCTCGCCCACAGGCAAGTAAAGCTCCAGCGACTCCACCTCAGACGATGTGTTGTTCGTCTCGCCATCAGCGAGGGACTGCAGCAGATCGCCCGGTTTCAGATCGATGACAGGAATGAAGTCGCGCTTGGCCGGAACATAGAACGGGTGACCCGGCGTGACTAGCAGGGTTTCGCCCTCAGCTATGCCGTCTGCCCGAACGCTTTTCAGTTTGAGGCGGTAAATCGGCTGGTCGGAACGCTGATGGGTCGCCAGGATCTTAGCGGCGAAGGGTTTGCCGCCTTTTTCCGGTTTGCTCCAGACCACGTCGCCGACTTTGAGCGATTCGATGGCGCGGTCGCCGTTAGGGGTTGAGACTTTAGTGCCGGCAGCGAAGCAGCAGGGCTCTTTGTATTTCGTGAGCACGACTTCATTGCTTCGGGCAGCAAGTAAGTCATCCGCTCTGACGTAGCTGCCTACATCACCAGTGAGGGCAGTCGGTTGATAGGCACCGACGGATGTGGTCGGTGTACGGGTGCCCGTGCGCTCAAACTGTAACGTGGTGTCAAAGCTGTTGGGGCTCAGGCCGTAGGTTGGGATGTCATCCGCCAATCGGGCCGTCATCCCCGCAGCGGCTTCGCTTCTCGCCACCAGGGCACTGTCAGCCCTGACAAGAGCCGAGGCTTCGCTAGCCTTGGAAATCTGCCCAAACCTGCCAGCAGTAGACCCAGGAGCGGCCATAGTCGCAGCGTCAGTGACTAACTCTGAAACTTGCGCAGCTGACTCATAGCTGTTGCCTTGCAGGCCTGAAACGAATGCCCGACCCGTTTGCCGGGTGGTCATTTGACCAACCGGGTTCAGAGACGGATCGGCAACAGGCCCCAGGAAGTCATTGGCAACGCCCAGTGCATTTCCACCCAAAAGCTCACTACCGAGCTTAGCAGTGGATGTAACTAGGCCCCACGCACTACGACCTACGCCTGCCACTCCGCCTTTAAAGCTCTCCAGGTAGTCCGTCGGCTTATCGCTGTAGTTCAAATTGGACTGATAGAAATCCACTGTTCCTTGGCTGTTGTGCCCTTCAGGGTCGCCCAAGTAGTCGATATTTCTAGTGCCGTCTTTGTAGGCAGACGGGCGCGTGTCCTTGAAATCAAGAATCAAGGCCGCCGTCTCATTACCACTGTATCCGCGCTGGCTTCCGTCCGCGGACGCATCGGTTCGCGCGTAGTTATCCGCAATGGGTGCCAGAGCCACACCTAAGTGCTGCAAGGTTGCTGTATCGATATTGCTTACATCATCTGCCGAGATTGATTTTCTCCAGCCATCATCGGTGTAATAGGCCAGCGCAACCCCCATGCGCCGCGAGGCCTCTTCCTGACTGATCTTTAAATCCGCCGCCATTTTTGGCGCTTGATCTTTAATCAGTTCGGCGGCTCGCGGGTGCAGTTGCTCGTTGTAACGTTCAACATTGCCCGCCACCCAAGCGGCGTCGTTCGGATTGCCGTTCACTAGAGAACCAGCCGCAATACCGATGATTTGCGCGGTTGCGACTTTGAATTGATTATCCGTTGCGAAACGATCATCCAGGTACTTACCCAAGTTCTCTGTCGCAATTGCTGTCAGCCCTTCAGCCGCGCCGGCGGCAATGGCGCCGGTCTTGAAGTCCCCGCCTCGAGCAGCTGAAAGTGCGCCACCCAAGATGGCATGCATCAGGACCTTCTCCGCCGAGCCGGGGCTCAGATCAAGGTCGCTCGCCAGATTGCCAAGCCCCTTGTTGCCGGCCGCAGCGGCAAGGTCGAAACCTTGCGACACCAAGGCGGAGCTCAGATTGTCTTTCAAGCTGCCGCCGTTGATGGCTGTAGAAATGCCACTTTCGATGACGGCATGAGTGCCACCGCGCAGGACAGCATCCTGAGCTTTTGGCCAGCTGAGCCAATCACTGGAATAACCCGGGTTCTGCACCGGCCCCGCCGTAGTGACTTTCGCGCCCGCGCCGTCGGCCGGGCTCGCGCCCTTGAACCAATTACTGTCGGCGTAGTTCAACGCCCCGGTTGCCAGACCAGCGATAGCGGCGTTTTTCAGGCTGCTGCTGCTGAAAGTGTCCTTGAGCGCAATGCCGATGTTGCCTTTGTTGTTGATCGTGCTCACAGCACCGGTACTGGCCAGCGAGGTCAGCGCGGCGGTGGCCATCATGTTACCTAGCCCCGCACTTGTGGCTGCAACCGCCGCCGACGTACTGGTCGCCGCAACCGCAGCTGTGCCGGCGGCCATGGTTGAACCAGCCGATGCACCTGCGCCCACCAATGCACTCGCGCCACCCGCCGTCACAATGGTGACAATAATGATGACCGCCAACATGGCGCCCTGGCCCATGCCGGAGTTGCTGTACTTGAAGGAGTCGTGCAGCTCTTTGACTTGCCGCCAATCCACGTCGCCGCGCTTCTCGGCGTCCTTGATCCAGGCCAATTGCGGGTCGGCCTTGACCATTGTGTCGATGGTCTGGCTGACGGTTTGCTGGTCGACTTGTTTGACGTCAATCTTCAGGCCGTTAACGGCTTCGATGACGGTCTGCCCCTTGGCAACCAGTTCACTCTGACGCAAGGTTTCATCGGTCTTGCCTTTGCCCTTCATCGAGAACCAAGCCATGTTGCTCTTGCTCTTGGTATGGCTTTCGTCGTGGTAGTCCTTTACGCCTTCAAACGTCACGGCGCCGCCGCTTTTCAGGATCAGGTCGTTGCCGCTGTTGAGCTTGGCGACCTGGTACAGCTGGTCGCTGTTGCTAACCAAAGTCAGGTTGCCTGCGGTTTTGATCTCAGTGCCGACGTTGGTGGTCTGGGTAACTTCATCACGCTTGGCTTTTTTCGCGCCCCAGCCGCCGTTTTCCTTCATGTCATACAGGGTATGCGTGCTGTTCTGCGCCGCCAACAAACTCAACTTATCCCCGCTATACAGATAAGCCTCATTCCCCGCACTGATCCTGCTCGCCACGATCGTGGTGTCACGCCCAGCCTGGCTGACAAAATCCCCACCCGCCGTCAGTACGCTGGCCACTTGGGTGGTCTGGTCGTCCGAGGTCTTGATGCGTTTCTTGCCGTGTTTTTCCTTGCCCTCGACGTTGTGCATGTCGCTGACGGAGGCAACGTTGAGGTCGCGGCCGGCGGCGATGTTGAGGTCTTTGCCGGCCGTGGCGTTGCTGCCGATGATGTTGACGTCTTGCCCGGCCTGCATGTTGATGCTGCCGCCTGCCGTGACGCTGGCGGCGAGGTTTTTGACGTCGGTGGTGATGCTGGATTTGTGCCCGCCGTCGCTGAACTCGTGTTTCACGCGGGTATCGCTGGCGGCGATGAGGTTGAGGTCGCGGCCAGCGGTGAGGTTGGCGTCGTTGCCGGCGGTGAGGGCGCCGCGGTTGGTGAGGTCGCGGCCGGCGTCGATGGCGAGGTTTTCGCGGGCGACGATGGTGCCGGCGCTGGTGTCGGTGAGGGTGCGCATGCCGGCGCCGTCACGTACCTGGTTGGCGGTGTTGTCGTTGGTGACATCGCCCTTGAGCGCGGTGAGGCTGACTTGCTTGCCGCGGATTTCGCCGGCCATGGCGTTGCGGATGCTGTCCTGGGCCAGCAAGTTGAGGTTGTTGCCGGCTTCGACCAGGCCGCCGGTGTAGATACTGCCGCTGCTGATGGCGGACAGGTTGTTGCTGGCGCGCAGGGTGCCGACGTTGATCAGGTCGCCGCCGGTGACCAGGTTGAGGTCGCGGCCCTGGATCAGGCTGTTGCCGCGCACGTTGCGCGACTCGGCCTGGGCCAGGTAGAGCACGGGCACGAGGACGGTCTGGCCATCGATGACGCGGTTTTCCATCCACACGATGTCGTGGGTCAGGGCGCCGACTTGCTGGCCGGTGAGGGACACGCCGAGGCTCAGGCGCAGGGCGTCTTTGCTGGCCAGTGCGTTGTCCATCAGGTAGCGGAACTGGTCGGCGTCGCTGTAGAGGCCGCCGGCGAGGAAGCGTTGGCCGGTTTGCGCGAGCACGGCGTCGCGGATCAGGCGGGTTTCGTACTGGCCGTCACCGAGGCGGCGCCAGGCGTTGTCGGAATTGAAGCCGAGTTTGCCGAGCATATAGTCGGAGCTGAAGAAGCCCGACACCGAGGTGAACTCCGGGTTGGTCTCGATCAGGTAGTGGCTGGTGGGGTCGGCGTTCTTGACGAACAGGCCGTACTCGCCCTTGGGCAGTTGGAAGGTGGGCGAGGTGGTGGGGTCGACCGGGGCGAAGGCGGTGCCGGTGTAGTCCACAGGCACGAAGCCGCCGCCGGGGGCCACGCCCACTACAGGCAATACGCTGCCGGGCGCCTGGGCGCTCGGGTCGTTGGCGTGTTTGCTCAGGTTGATGTTGATACCGCCGACGGGGATGCCGGTCTGGTCGTCGCCGAGGGTTCCAGTGAGTTGTGCCAGGGTGTTTTCGTGCAGGGTGCCGTTTTGCAGGGTGCGAGCAACGTTGAGGTTGACCGTGCCGCCGGCTTGTAGCGTCGCCGCGTAGCCAGGGCCGCCGTTGTCGGTCCAGGTAGTGACATTACTGACCTCGGCAAAACGGGCATCAGAAGACCGCGCCTTGAGCGCTTCAAACCGTGCCAGATCGAAGTTGCCGGCTGCGACGGCGGCATTGAACGCTGGGACGTCGTGAAACTCCATCTGGTCCCAATAATCGGTGTCGATCTTTTTGGGTGTACCCACGACGATGCTGTTTTGGCCGGTGCGGGTGCCCGCGCCCTGATTGAGCAGGTCGTTGGCGCTGATGCTCAGGTTGCCATTGGCGGCCAGCAGGCTGTAGCGGTTCTGAACGTTGTCGCCCTGGATGACCACGTCTTTGCCAGCGACCAGGCGAGCAGGTGCCGAGTCCTTGATCGCCGACTCGAGATAGGTCTGGTAAATGTTGATCTGCCCGCGCTTGAACCAGTCGTGGCCGGCGCAATGCTGGCCACAAACCCATTCTATACGGCCGGTTGTCAGTGTCTGGCCCAGCTCGAACTCTGCTTTGGCGTTTTCCACAAACGCGGCATTGATGCCGATATTGCCTTCGCTTTCCACAGTGCCGGAAAGGTTGCTGAAACCTGCCGCACGCCCGCCATCTACCGCCGCAAAGCTCAAGTTGCCCTTGCTGTAGACGTCACCGTAAAGGTTGCTGAAGCCATTGGCGCGCAACGCCATGTCGCCGCCGCTGAACAACAGCGAATCGGCGGCATTGGTGATGCCGTTGACGGCGGTCAGGTTCACCGCGCCCTGGGCACCGAGGGTGCCACGGTTGTCGATTTGCGCGGCTGCGATATCCAGTTGCTGGCGGGCGGTGAGGAAACCGAGGTTGTCCAAGGTGCCGCTCAGGTTGAGCTGAGTGCGTACGCCGGCCAGGCGGCCGCCGTTCTGGTTGAGATTGTTCGCAGCGACGGTGAGGGTTTGCAGAGCCGAGACGCGGCCGCTGTTGCTCATATCGCCAGTGGTGATGCTGATGTCACCGTCGCTGAGCAGTTCGCCGCCGTTGTCCAGGCTGGCCACGTTGAGGACCAAACCCTTGGCGCTGGCCATGCGGTCACCGGCCTTGAGGGCCAGCGCTTGGTCGCTCTTGTAGGTGAGCACGTCGTTGAGTTGCACGCGGCCCAGGCCGTCGACTTTGCCGAACGCCCAGTCGGCGCTGCCCATGCCCTGGATATTGCCCTGGCTGCCGGACAGGCTGGCGGTGTTGAGGTGGAACAGGCCGGTGCCGGCGTGTTGCAGCATGCCGTTCTGGTTGTTGAGGCTGGCCGCGTCGAGGTTGAAGGCCTGACTGCCGAATTCCAGGGTGCCATTCTGGTTGTTTACCGCCCCACTGAGGTTGAGGCTGCTGCTGGCGCCGCCCAGCCCGCGCAGTTGGCCGTTGGCGCTGTTATCCAGGTTGCCACCGGTGAGGGTCAGGCCCTGGTTGGCTTCGATCAGGCCGCCCTGGTTGGTGAGGGTGTCACGAGAGGTGAGGTTGAGCTGGTTGCCGCTGATCTGGCCGCCTGCGCTGTTGTCGAGGGTGGCGCCGCTGACGGTCACTTGTTCTTTGCCGAACAGTTTGCCGCCACGGTTGGCCAGGGCTTGCACGGTGAGTTGCAGATTGCCGACCAGGCTCGCCATCAGGCCGTCGCTGCCGTTGTTCACGCTGTCGGCGGAGACGCTCAGGCTGTCGCCCTGCACGGTGCCGCCCTGGTTATCCAGGCTGGCGGTGGTCAATTCGGTGAGGGCGCCGCCGCTGAGGATCAGGCCCTTGCGGTTGCTCAGGTCCTGGCCGCTGTAGCTCAAGCCCCCGGCGCCGGCCAGCAGTTGGCCGTTGTCGTTGTTCAGGTGCTGGGCGGCGATGTCCAGACGCTTGCCGCGCAGGGTGCCGCCGTCGTTGTTGAGGGTGGTGAGCTGCTTGACCAGCACGCTGCGCTCGCCCGCGTCGATCTGGCCGCCGACGTTGGTGAGCAGGTCGCTGACCTTGAGCACCACGTCGCCGCCATCGCTGACCAGCGCGCCTTTGTTGCTGTTGTTGAAGGTTTGCGCGGTCACGTCGACGGTCTGGCCCAGCAGGATGCCGGCGCTGTTGTCGAAACGCTCGCCCTGCAATTGCAGCAGGCCTTCGCTCTGGATGCGGCCCTGGGCGTTAAGCAACTGGCCCGGGCCTTTGAGCAGCAGGCTGACGCCCTGGGCACCACCGGCGAGCAGGCCGGCGCTGCGGTTGTCGAGGCCGGAAGCCCGCACGTCGAGTTGGTCACCCAATACGCGCCCGGCACGGTTGTCGATGTCACCGCCAGCAACGTCGAGCAGCAGTTGCTTGCCGACGATCACGCCGTTCTGGTTATCCAGGTTCGCGGCGTGCAGTTCAATATCGCCCTGCCCCGCCTGCAGGCGGCCCTGGGCGTTGTTGAGCTGTTGCGCGGCGGTGAGGGTCAGCTTGCCGGTGTCGGCGCTGAGCACGCCGCTGGCATTACTGCTGAGGCTGCCGGCGGTGACGTTGAGGTCGGCGCTGGCCTGGGCGAAACCCTGGTTGTTGTTGAAGGTGTTGGCAACGGTGAGGTTGAGCGCGCCGCCGTCGGCCTGGATCAGGCCCTTGAGGCTGTTGTCGAGGTTACTGGCATTGACGGTGGCAGTTTTGCCCACCAGCACGCCGTTCTGGTTGTTCAGGTTGCCGGCGTTGACGCTGAGGTCGTTGGCGATGACTTGCCCGCCGCTGTTGTTGAGGTTGGCGCTGGTCACGACCAGACTGCCACCGGCCATTTCGATACGGCCCTGGCGGTTGTCCAGGGAGGCGCTGTTGAGCGTGGCGGCCTGGCCTTCGCCGAAGCGGATCAGGCCGCCGAGGTTGACGATGGCCGGTGAGTTGATCGCCAGGCTCTGCTCGCCGAACAGGCGTGCGTTGGCACCCTGGTTGGTGAGCTTGGCGCTGCTGAGGTCGACGGTCTTGGCCTGGATGATCGCGCCCTGATTGGTCAGCGCCTGCGCGGCGGTGATCGCCAGGGCGCGGCTGGCCAGCAGGTTGCCGGAGGTGGTGACGGTTTGCGCGTTGACCACCAGATCGCCGGTGGTGTTGCGGCTGTTGTCGGCGGCGACGCCGGCTTCGATGATGCCGGGGTTGCTCAGGTTGGCCGCGTTGAGTTCGATGCGCTGGCCGGCGGCGATGCTTTTCTGGTTGACCAGGTTCTGAGCGCTGGTGACCTGCACGTTGCCGTTGGCGTAGACCTTATCGGTCAGGTCGACATTCTGCGCCGTGACCTTGACGTTGCCGGTGGCCGCCGCCTGCGCCATGCTCAACCGCCCATTGGCATCGAGCTGAATATCCCCACCACTGGCTGCCAGCGTACCGTCAAGCTTCACCCCCACGCCGGCCTCGGTGCCCACCAGCTTGATCGCACCCGCATACATGCCGCCCAGGGCCGAGGAGTCGATTGCCAGCTCAGGTTTGGCGCTGCCGTCGTCGGCGCGTGGCGTGGCGTTCAGGCTTTGCGCATCGACGTCGTTGCGCCCGGCGATCACGTTGAGTTCGCGCGCGTTGATCTGCGCGTTGATTTTGGCGGAGCGGGTGATGATGTCGAAGCGGTCGACGTTGCTCGCGTTCAGGCCTTCGCCGTCGATGGTCACGGCGCCGCCGTCGACCTGGTAGCTTTTCAGCTGGCCGGTCGGGTCGAGCACCGGTTTGCCGGTGGTGAGGGTGACGTTCGGCGTGTTGATAAAGCCGCAGCCGCTGCAGGTAATCCCGTAGGGGTTGGCGACGATGACCTTGGCCGACTGCCCCGCCACTTCGGTATAACCGCGCAACTGGCTGGCGCTGCCGCCGTTGACTTCGTTGAGGATGACGCTGGCCGCGCCGCCCTTGAGGTTGGGGTTGCCGACGATGTAGCCGCCCAGCTGGGTGTTCACCACGGTGCCGGTGGCGTTGTTGAGGATCACGCCGTTGGGGCCGACGTTGTACTGCTGGAACTGGTTATGGGACAAGCCTGCGCCATTGGGCGTGGCGATGTTCACCACCGGTACGCCATTGCCCGCCGCACCCACCGTGGTACCCGGCGCGCTGACCACGATGCCCTCGGCCTGGGCCAGCAGCGGCTGCCAGAACAACGCGTTGGCGAGGATCAACGCCAGCCCGCGTTTGGGCAGGCGGAAGAACGCGTCCGGGCGCTTCAGGGCGGCAGAAGGTTGGCGGGCCAGGAAGGCGAATTGGCGAACATCCATTTTCGTAGTCTCGTTGCAGCGGGCATTAAGGACATGCGGTAGTAACCGGCGCTGTGGCTCGCTCATTACTGTCGACACGCGATCGTCAGGCTGGCGGGAAATAGAACGTCAGCTCTTATATCCATATCGAGAAAGAGCCACTACTTAGCCATCAGATCGCCGAATAGGTTAGTACAAGGAAAGGGGCAAAAGTTCGCGAGGGTTGTGTGAATTGGATCCCACTTATCGGAATTTATGTGCAGGGCTGGTTTGAATAGCATCGATGCAATCGGCGACTGAGATCGATGAGTTGCTGGCGCATCAGCGGGCGCCTACCTGAGCTTGGGAGAAGCGGCCGAAACTCAGGCAGAATATCTATTGTTTTGCGCAACTACTCGATGGGACTTCTGCGACAGGGCCAGGCGTCTCTACACCGGAGAGCAATCGAATCACTGCGCCGCATCTCCAGTCATGCCGGTCCAGATACGCCTCATAATCCTTACCTGCCTCAGGAGTAAATACTTGAGGAGCTGGCGCAGGATGCAACTGACGGTTGTATTTGTCGACCGCAAACGCTGTACCGCCGGCAACTACCCCACCTGCCACACCATCACCTGAGCCCACGGCGCCGCCCACACCTGTAGCAATCAAGGACGCTATGGCTTTTTGATCAGCAGGCGACAGATCGCTATCGGCCAGGGCCTTTTCTCCGGTTTCATTGATCGTCCTTGAACAGGTAAAGGTACCCGGCAGTGCACCTGTCGGGGTTTACCGCAGGGGGTCACTACATTCCCCCATTACCGGATATGTAAGACTTCACATACGTCCATCGAGTGAGGATCCAATACGCCGCGAATACAAACGTAAGAGGAAAGCCGATCCAGTTGTATACCCAAGGCGAGTCAGTGCGCAGAGCAAGTGAAATCACCGCAGCGATGATCATCGCGAGTAGCAGGCTAGCCGCCAGAATCATGGAAAACAGTGAGATCGATAAGAAAAACCCACCGATCCATTTATTTCTTCTCACCCGAAGCCACCTCGTAAAACGTATACCCTTTATCAGCAACAGACTTCGGGTGCGCTCCCAGCGCTGCCCCGTAAGGTTCTGCCTTGCCAAACATAAACTTGTTGTTGTCGAAGCTGTGCACGGTGACGCCGAACATTGAATCCTTTTTATTGAGGCCATCCTTGAGGCCTATTTTAAGCGGGACCTTAACGAAGCCTGAGCCCAGTGACAATGCGAAATCCGCACTACTGTAGATAAACGGCCCGTGCAAAATAGGGGTCAGACCATTATTGTTCCTAACTGGATAAGAATGTACAGCTTAGCCGCCCATCAACAGGCCAACCAATAGAATAATTAAAAAATAAATCATACTTTTAAAGAGCAATTCTGCTGAACTCTAAAAACCCAAAACCGTGGTCTGCCCCCTATTCCCCTGAACTCTAAAAAACGCCTGTAGGCGCGAGGACGGGAATACGCTGCGCGGGATCGGTGATGTCATACACATGCTGCTCACAGCCCGCGCCGATGATCACGAACTCCACCAGGTAAACCTTCTGCTTCTGCGGCTTGAACGCCGAGCTCATAGGGCCGCAGGCGTAGACAATTTTTTCGGCGTAGCGGTAGTAGTTCGAGTCATACACCCGCGACTCGCCCAATACCTCGATTGTCTGCCCCGGATCAGCCAACACTTCCAACTGCGGGAAGCGCTTGACCGCCGCGCTGTTGGCAACCTCACTCATCTTGGCGATCCAGCCGAACACCTTGCCCCGGCCCGAATCTACCACCGTGCCGAGGATCTCCGGCCGCTGATCGGAATCACCGCCACGGCGCACGGAGAACTGCACAGGGTAGGTAAAACCGGTGGCCCGCATGATCACCTTGGCTTGCTCGGCATCGGCCACGACCTTGTTCTGCTGCAACTGCACGCCGTCTTTGAGCAGGCTAGACGACGAGTCGCGAACATTGGAGTGACAGCCCGTGAGGATCAGGGCCGAGAGGATAAAGGCAACTTTTCTCATAAGGGTTTTCCGTGTAGATACATGGGCCATGCAAGGATCATAAACTCAAAAAAATACGACCCCGTATAAAAACAGGGCGAAGCCGGCCAACGCCGCTCGCCACTCCGGGTCGGCATCCTTACTCATGCCGCCCGGCGCGATGGCCACCCTGGCGCCTCGCGCATAGCTAGACCGCCTGGCCAAACCACAACTGCACCAGCGCCATGAGGAAAAAGCGCTTCCAGCTACCGTCAAATCGTAGAAAGCCATTGAGTAGCGCAGCCAGGAGTAAGATCAGGCCAATGCCGTGCTGATATTTGTATAAGTTCGCGATCATGCTACCCACCTCAGATCGCTATCGGCCAGGGCCTTTTCTCCGGGTTTCATTGATCGTCCTTGAACAGGTAAAGGTACCCGGCAGTGCACCTGTCGGGGTTTATCGCAAGGGGTCACTACATTCCCCCATTACCGGATATGTAAGACTTCACATACGTCCATCGAGTGAGGATCCAATACGCCGCGAATACAAACGTAAGAGGAAAGCCGATCCAGTTGTATACCCAAGGCGAGTCAGTGCGCAGGGCAAGTGAAATCACTGCAGCGATGATCATCGCGAGTAGCAGGCTAGCCGCCAGAATCATGGAAAACAGTGAGATCGATAAGAAAAACCCACCGATCCATTTATTTCTTCGTAAGCGCTCCATGAACCCCACATTCAAAGCGCTAAGCTGATGTCGGATGCTGTGCTCCCGATTCTCTCAGGAGCCCGTTCGCCATGATGCGACCCGACGCCAAAGTCGAAGTGTATCTGTACCCCAAGCCGGCCGACTTCCGAAAATCCCAGCCACCTCCCAGATAGGCAAATACAGCTTGCCCAAACCATAACTGAGCATCAGCGCGCTAAAAAATGGCCTTGCATCGCCCCAAAATCGAAAAAAACAATTGAGTAATGCGGCGATCAACAGCAATGCTCCCAATAAATACCTGTAGGTGTACAAGGCTGATTTCACTCGCTTGATGGCATGTTAGAGTCATCCTAACTAGCATAAAGCGTCTACCAACCTCTGCGGCCCGTTACGAACTCCTTTACATACGCCCATCGGCTGACTGTCCAGTAAACAGCCAAGACAATTGAAAGTGGCGCGCCGATCCAAAGATAAACCCAATCATCGGTTGTTTTTAGCAGGACGCCGATGAAACCGGAAATCAGAACAGCTATAAAAAAACTAATGCCATAAACAACGCCCAATAAGCCCACCGCTAAAATGAACATTCGAATAGGGTTAATTCTTATCACGAGAGGCCTCCTCATAGAAAGTGTAGCCCTTCTCACCCACAGATTTTAGGTAAACCGCTGCAGCGCTCCCATAGCGAATAGGCTTCCCAGTCCAGAAGTAGAACTGGTTGTTATCAAATTTTCGCACCGTTACACCGAACATTGATTTTGACCTATTCAAGCCGTCTGCAAGACCTAATTTCAAAGGTACCTTCACAAAACCGGCTCCCACTGAAAAAGCAAGATCGGCACCGCTATAGACCGTAGGTCCGTAACCACCTGGGATAAGATCAAAGGCGGCTCTCACGGGGTTGCTGTTGTCATTTAAGCCGGTGTAATGGTTCCACACGCCAGATCCGCCTTCCCACATGTTCCCCGCGCCAAACGTCATCATAGGCGCCCCAAATACACAGCCTGCGGCCGTGGCACACAATACCCCGCCAGAACCTACACTAATGCCCCCGCTTACCAAGGAGGTTGCGCTACCAGCCAGAGGAATAACATCGCGCGTGCCCCAGTCCTTCACGCTGTCAGTAAACGAATAATTGAATAAGCCCTTGTCTTTCTGAGCATCCGCCCACGCAAGTTCATTGCTCAAACCGACCATATCAGCCTCAGTCAGAACTGCATCGTGATACTCCTGGGTACCTCGATCCAACTGAGCCCAGCACTGAATAACGTAGCACAACGCTTTTCGCAGATTAGCCTCGGTAAAGTCGCCTTTCTGCGCCTCAGCCTTGATCGCCGCCATCTCCGTCTCATGAGCTGCTCGATTATAGACGTCCACCGACATCGCGTTTCCTCCCGCGACAACAGCACCTGAGGTACCGCTCCCAGAGCCAACCACGGCCCCGGCGCCTGCCGCGATCAAGGCGGCCATTGCATCTTGATCCACACCCTTGATGCCATTTTTCCCCAGTGCATCCGCAATGCTAGGCATCAAGGCCGCAGAAGCTCCCGCACCCAATGCACCACTCTGCACATTGCCACTGGACAACCCAATAGCCGCCCCCGCCAACGCGTGCAACATCACACGTGCCGCACCGCCTTCAGCCCATGCCGCCCGAGTGGCCGCATCCGACTTCGGATCAGTCGCACGCGACTGGGCATAATCGCCAATCTTGTTGAAGATATCGCTGGAGGCCGTGTTAGCGACAATACCCACCGTCGCTCCTACAGGCGCGCCACCCAGCCCTGCGGCGACTAGTCCGGACGCGATATCGGCCATTAAGCGTTTGTCGCCACCGACCTGCCAGCGCTGGGCTTCCGTATAAGCGGCATTCGCTGCGAGCACCGTTCCAGCGGCATCCGGCGAACCGGTTTCGGTCTGGGTTTTGGCTTTATCGGCCAGTGCTTTCGCCTCATCCGCCTTCGCCTTCCCCACCGCACTGATCACCCCACTGGCCAACTGTGCCGAGCTTTGGATCAGGTCAATACGCTCTTGCATGGCCTTTTCATCAGGCCGGTCGAGTTTCTGATTGGCGTTGGCGGTATCGCGATTCAACCCCACCAGGTCGTTGGCACCTTCGGCACTGCGAACCACAATCGTGCCTTCGCTGACCGCGCTACGGGTGTAGCTATGGTCTTTCTCCTTGAGCGCTATCGGGATGCTGCCGCCCATCGAGGCACCGCTGGTACTACTGGAAGACACCGAAATACCGGCAGACTGACTTTTGATCTCGCTGACATTCTTGATATCGCTGACGATCAGCCGATCCGTGCTGAGCCGGTTCTTATCAGCTGACGCTTCGCTGGCAATCACCGCGCCTTGCAAGGTGGTGGTCTTGCCGACATTAATGTCGTAGCCGCCCGTGCCCGCATACAAACCGCTCTGGTCGGTCACACCCTTGTAGTCGCTGTTCATATTCGCGGCGGCAAGGTTCGCCGAGCCCGCTACGGTAGAGCCATAGCAGAACGGAGGCACGCAGATACTCGCGCCGAAGCCTGCGCTGCTCTGTTTGCTGCGCGACGACTCGGTGTCCTGGAGGGAGATGATATTGAGGTTGCCGCCAATATCTGCCTTGATACGGTCCGCGCGAACCTGGGCGCCTTTCAGAGTGGTATCGCCGCCGCTTTGTAACAACAGGCTGCCCGTATCGAGGGTGCTATTGACTTGAGTGACGGAGTTACCATTGCCATTGTTCTTGGCACCCTGCGCTCCGAGGTCGAGGGTGAAGCCGTTTTGCTCGCCAATATTGAAACTGGCGCCAATAGCGGTTTTATTTTTCGACCCTTCGTTTTTGCGGTCGGTGGTGTTCTGTGCGCTTTGCATCAACACATCGTTTTTGGCTAACAACAAGGTGTTAGCGGCTTTCAAGCTGCTGCCGGTGATCTGGATATCACCCTGAGTACCCACCGCTGCGCCCGTGGCAACGATCGACAAGTCTTGCCCTGCGTTGAGCGTGCTCTGCTTGGCGGTGACGCTGTTGAATTCGCTGCTGTTCTTGCTGCGGTTATTGGCCAGTTCAGTACCGATCTTGATCAGCGAACCGTTGCCGGGCGTGCCGCCGATTTTATTTTTGAAACCGGAGCTTTGCGCAAAAACGTGGTCTGACCCCTATTCTCCCAAACTTATAAATAAAAAATGGGCGGTTATTTTTATAACCGCCTTTCTTAAAAAGCATCAAGCAAATGAAAATAAAAAAGCTAATTTTTAAAGAGCGTAATGTCAAAATTTGCCCCGCAGACATTCGAAAAAAAGTTGTCTGACCCCGCCCGCCCCCACCATCTCAACTCAGCAAACCATATACAAAATAAGAAAATTCATCACATAATCTTCTAACACTCATATCCGAAGAATCCACTTCGACTATAGACCAGCTGTGGCTTGTATCGAAGCCGAAGCATCGGCCCTGCATATCATCTCCGAAAAATTGAATATCCCGAAAATCGTTCGCAGCACCTGCATCAAAAATCTCTTCAGCCTCTAAAAAACCGCTGTAAAGCATGATACCTGCATAGGCAATTTCTCCAGCTCCATACTCTTTTAAGAATGCCAAGTAATCTTCGGGAACATTTTGAAAATTTTCTTTGATAGCACGTAAAACTGCATCATCCACAGCATCTAACCCATCCAACAAATGCTCATCCTTCTTCTCTCTCATCAAAACTTCAAAGTTCTCCATCACAGCCTCTCTATTTTTTATCTAAGAAAATTTCTCGCGCTACGCTTCCGGCGCGATGGATTCCACCTTGGTGCTGATCCGGAAATCTTGCAGGGTGCATATTCCACCATTCATTAGGCCCCCAAAGCTGTTTTCAATAATATGATGCGCATCGAAAGGTTGACCCGCCTTTCGTGACACTGTAAGGCCATTTTTAGCAATAACGTCCTCAGTATAGCGCGGCCACATTTGGCCTGTATTGGCCTCCCACTGACTGATTAAATCATTCTTCACTTTATTGAACTGCTTCCTATTAATGTCAGACAATTCCGGAGAAAGCTTGGTAAATTCTTGCTCGCGCAAAATGTTGGCGAGGTTAGCACGTTGTTCATCTGTCACTTTAAATCCGGTCTGCGCTTCGAGATCTTTAAGATAACGACGAGCCTGACTCGACAGTTCGGTGAACCCTTTCGCACCTTGGGCTAAAAGCTCACCCGACTCCTCCGTCGCCAACTTTCTTTTCGCCAAGGCAGCAGCAACGATCTCTGAAATCTTCGCGCCTATGCGTACACCAGTGAGAGAAAGCAACGTATCGTCAATCACCGTGACCGGTTCTGCCGATTTCCTGGCTAATACCAACAGCCTCGACATCGCGTCTTTTGAAGCCAGCTCGTTGGTAGAGACGTTAATGATTTCTGTCGCATGAGCATCTGCCTGCTCCCGACCGTATTGAGCCCATTTGTCAGTCAAGCGCAATTCGCCATAAAGGCCGGCGCCCGTACCATTAAACAAGCTTGTGTCTACAAACTGCTCTTTGGTCGAATTAAAAGCATAAACCGCAGAGCCATTGGCGATAATTGCAGTGCCGTCTTTCCACGTTAATGGAATCTTCTGGTCCGCCAATTCTTGAATCGCGCCTTTGGCAATCGCCAAATCACGTTCAAGCCAATCCCGCGTCGGATCGCTGCCCCAGTTTTTTTCCAGTGCATCTAAACGGGCGTTTTCTACGGCATCGACCTTTGATCCTGCTGCCATACGTAGCAAGTCTTCCCACAAGGCATCCGACTTTGGCTTGCCCTGCGTTTTCTCTAGCTCTTCGGCTTTCTTCTTGAGAATTGGCACCTCTTGGGTCAGGTGAAGTTGGCGATTGAATACTTCGACGCCGTAACCTGTCCCACTCCCGACAGCCGCGCCGCCGATGCCATTCCCGGCGCCTGCTCCAGCGCCGATCCCGGTCGCAACCAACGCGGCGATGTTGTCCTGGCTGGCCTCAGATAATTTGCTGTTTTCCAGCGCCTTTGCAATCGAGGGCATCAACGCAGCAGAAGCACCGGCCCCCAACGCGCCACTTTCCACGCTGCCGCTGGACAACCCCATGGCGGCACCTGCCAACGCATGCAACATGACGCGTGCTGCTCCACCTTCTGCCCATGCAGCTCGGGTGGCCGCGTCCGATTTCGGGTTCAGGGATTGCGCCTCGGCGTAATCACCCACTCGCTTGAAGATCTCGCTAGACGCTGTATTGGCGACGATACCGACTGTCGTACCGACGGGCGCGCCACCTAGGCCCGCGGCGATCAGTCCCGTCGCGATATCCGCCATCATTTTCTTGTCGCCGCCGAACTGCCAGCGCTTGGCTTCCGAATAAGCCAGATCGGCGGCACGGGCGGTATCAGCAGCACCAGGCGCACCTGCGTCTGCTTGTTCCTTCGCCGCCTGCCCAAGCTTCTTGGCCTCATCCGCCTTCGCCCTGCCCACCGCACTGATCACCCCACTGGCCAACTGCGCCGAGCTTTGGATCAGGTCAATACGCTCTTGCATGGCCTTTTCATCAGGCCGGTCGAGCTTCTGATTGGCATTGGCAGTGTCGCGGTTCAACCCCACCAAATCATTGGTGCCTTCGGCATTGCGAACCACAATCGTGCCTTCGCTGACCGCGCTACGGGTGTAGCTATGGTCTTTCTCCTTGAGTGCTATCGGGATGCTGCCGCCCATAGACGCACCGCTGGTACTGCTGGAAGACACCGAAATACCGGCAGACTGGCTTTTGATTTCGCTGACATTCTTGATATCGCTGACAATCAGGCGGTCAGTGCTTAGGCGGTTCTTATCAGCTGACGCCTCACTGGCAATCACCGCGCCTTGCAGGGTGGTGGTCCTGCCGACATTGATGTCGTAGCCGCCTGTACCCGCATACAAACCGCTCTGATCGGTCACGCCCTTGTAGTCGCTGTTCATATTCGCGGCGGCAAGGTTCGCCGAGCCCGCGACGGTGGCACCGTAGCAGAACGGCGGGATGCAAATACTCGCGCCGAAGCCCGCGCTGCTCTGTTTGCTGCGCGACGACTCGATGTCCTGGAGGGAGATGATATTGAGGTTGCCGCCAATATCTGCCTTGATACGGTCCGCGCGGACCTGGGCGCCTTTCAGAGTGGTATCGCCGCCGCTTTGCAACAACAGGCTGCCGGTATCGAGGGTGCTGTTGACCTGAGTGACGGAGTTACCATTGCCATTGTTCTTGGCACCCTGCGCTCCGAGGTCGAGGGTGAAGCCGTTTTGCTCGCCAATATTGAAGCTGGCGCCAATGGCGGTTTTATTTTTCGACCCTTCGTTTTTGCGGTCGGTGGTGTTCTGTGCGCTTTGCATCAACACATCGTTTTTGGCTAACAACAAGGTGTTGGCGGCTTTCAAGCTGCTTCCGGTGATCTGGATATCACCCTGAGTACCCACCGCTGCGCCCGTGGCAACGATCGACAAGTCCTGCCCTGCGTTGAGCGTGCTCTGCTTGGCGGTGACGCTGTTGAATTCGCTGCTGTTCTTGCTGCGGTTATTGGCCAGTTCAGTGCCGATCTTGATCAGCGAACCGTTGCCGGGCGTGCCGCCGATTTTATTTTTGAAACCGGAGCTTTGCGCATTGGCGTCCGAAGCCTGGCCGTTCAGGTTGTAGGCGGCGAGGGCAGCCTGGGCGATTTTGACTGCCTTGAGGCGTGGATCATCAGCACTACGGGCCGCTTTGACGGCGTCGCGCATGCTGGTGGCGGTGTCCACTACCGAGCCCGCGATCACGCGCCCAACGGCCAAGCTCTTGGAACTGTCCTTACTGGTCTGATTGGCAGTCTCCACACCCGAGGTGACGGTGACATTGGCACCACTCAACTCCATGTTCTTGGTGCTCACCAGATCACTGGCCACCACCTTCAACTCACGCCCCGCTGTCAACGACACATTGCCCGCACTCGAGCCAATAGTGCTGCCGGTCAAGGTCATTTCATTGGCCGTGCCATTGTGCTTCGAGCTGTTGATGTACAGCTTCTGGTTGCCGGTCATGTCGTCCAGACCGAGCTTGTTGCCGGTCAGCACGCCGGTGAGGTCGCGATTTTTTTCCTTGTGCATGTCGGTGCGGGCGAAGGTGTTCTGCGCCGCATCGATGGTCAGGTCGCGGCCGGCCTGGACGGCGAGGTCGCCGGTGCTGACCAGGGACGAGCCGGTGACCGTGGCATCGCGTTTGGCGGCGATGGTGACGGTTTCGCCGGAGACCATGCTGCCCAGGGCGGTGGTGCGTTTTTCGTCGACTTTGTCCTGAACCTTGCTCGACTTCAGGCCGCCCCAGCTGCTTTTGCTTTCCTTGCGTTCGTGACGGGCGCTGTCTGAGTTAGTGGCGGCCAGGATGTTCACGTCCTGACCAGCGACCAGTTGCGCCGCGCCTTTTTCGGCGGTGACGGCGCTGCCAGCCAGCAACAGGTTTGCACCCGCCACGACGGTGCTGTTGGTGCCCGCGCTGACCAAGCTGCCGACATTGTTGATGGCAGAAGTCTCATCCAGGCGGAATTTTTTCCCGGACGAGGTCTTCTTGGTTTTGCTGTAGAAACTGTAGTCCTGATTTTCAGCCGCCTTGAGGGCTAGGTCATTGCCCGCGACCAGGTAGGCTTCTTTGCCCGCATCCACTTGGCTGGCTATCAGTTGCAGGTTCTGCCCGGCGCTCAGGGTGGCGTCACCGCCTGCCTTGAGCACAGTCGATACCTGCTGAACATGATCCTCTTGACTGGTGACCTTCTTGGAATTAAACGCCGAATGCTGTTCATTCGCCGCCGAAGCCAGGTTCAAATTGCCCTTGGCCACCATCGCCAGATCACGCGTTGCATTCAACTGGCTGCCGATGGCGCTGATGTCCCGTGCCGCCACAATCTGGAAGTCCCGCCCGGCTTCTACCACCGTGCCGTACTGCGTCGCGCTGCTGCTGCGTGAGTAGGTGCTGACGATATTGGCGTTACGCTGTTCGGCGGTCGCCAGGTTCACGTCACGCCCGGCTTGCAGGCGCGTGTCGGCGCCACTCTTGAGTACACCGCCGGTGCTGTTGACGTCGCGACCGGCTTGCAGGGTCAGGCTGTTGGCGGCTTCGATGCGCGCGGCGTTGTCGACGAAGTCGGTGCGTTCGGTGCGGTAGCCGCTACTGCTCTGGTGGCTGGTGACGCTGCGCTCATTGAGGACATCGCCGCTGATCGCGCCCACGCTGACATCGCGTCCGGCAATGATGCCGCCGGCGCGGTTGGTCAGGCTGTTGCCGGCGAGCAGGTCGAGGCGGTTGCCGGCCTGGGTCAGGCCGCTGTTGACCATGTTGCGCCCGGCGCTGGCGGCGAGGTTGTTGGTGGCGCGCAGGGTGCCGACGTTGTTGAGGTCTGCGCCGCTTACCAGACTCAGATCGCTGCCGGTGATCAACGCGCCATTGGGCGCCAGGCGGTTGTTGGCCTGGGCCAGGTAGAGCACGGGCACCAGCACTTGCTGGCCGGCGACGGTGGCGTTTTCCATCCACACGATGTCGTGGGTCAGGGCCGCCACTTGTTCGGCGGTGAGGCTTACACCTACCGACAGGTTGAGCGCCTGACGGCTGCCGATGGCGTTGTCCATCAGGTACTTGAACATCGCCGTGTCACTGGTTTGGCCGTCGATGAAGCGCTGGCCGGTGCGGGCAATGACCGCCTGTTGGATCAGGCGTTGTTCATAGAGGCCGTCACCCAGGCGTTTTTGCGCCTGGTCGGGGTCGTAGCCGAGCTTGGACAGCAGGTAATCGGAACTGAGGAACTGCCTGAGGTTGGTCAGCTGCGGGTTGGTTTCGATCAGGTATTTCTGTGGGTTGGAGACGAACTGGCTGTCGGGCAGGCCTTGCACGCGATTGATAGTTACACCGTCGGCCGAGGTGCCGGTGCCGGCTACCACCGGCCCGGAAACCGGGGCCCGGTCTACGCTGCCGCCGCCCAGGGTCCAGCCTTGCGGTCCGGTACTGGCCGGCGCGCTGGCGCTTTGGCCGCTGAGGCGGAACAGGCCGCCCTGGCCGCTGGGCAAGGTGAAGCCGGGCAAGCTCAGCGGGTTGATCTGCTGCTGGGCCAGGTCCGGGGGCAATTGCGCGTTGAGGGTGATGCGGGTCGAGTAACCGGCGGCGGCGCTGGCGCCCGTGGCGTCGGTTGGGGTTTTTGCGCCCGCACCGATGTAGTGGTAACCCAGGCGCACCACGCTGTTGTCGATACCGGCTTGCGCCTTGACGTCCACCGCGCCGGCAGCCTGAATCACGGCGGCGTAACGCTGATCATCGCTGGCGATTTTGGTGACTTTGCCGAACTGGGTGCGCTCGCTCTCCATCATGCCAATGAAGTTGGCCACGGTTGCTTCCAGGCCGCCAAGGTCATTGGGCGTGTAGCCAGGGCTTAGATACCAATACTTATTGGTCAGTGCGCGAGCGGCGTTGAACCAGCTACTTGGATGCTCGGTGCGTCTTGATGTAAAGAGCCGATAGGTCTCGGTCTCGCCGGTTTCGATCCCCGTGTTGACGAGGTTGTTCAGGCGCGCCGTGAAGTTGCCGCCGGCTGCAATCGAACTGCTGCTGTTGAGCAGGTCGCCGCCGGCCAGGGTCATGTTACCGCCCGAAGTGATGCTCGAACCGGCACTGGCCGCGGTCACCTCCAGTTTGTCGCGGGTCACCACTTCCCACACGTAGTTACGCCCCGTGCCACCAGCATGGCAGTCACCGGCGTTGACGTACTCGATGCACGTGCCTTCCGTGGCGGAGGCGGTATATACGCCAGCATCATTGACGGTCAGTACCGCACGTTCATTTTTGATCGCGGCGGCGGTCAGGCTCAGGTCACCGTCACTCTGCATGCTCGAAGAGCTGTTGATAATGCTGTCAGCCAACCCACCCTTGCCGTCGCGATCGACGCTCAGGTTGCCCATGCTGTAGATGTCGCCGTAGCTGTTGTTCAGCGACGCCACGCGCAGGCTCATGTCAGCGCCGCTGAAGATCAGGCCGTGGTCGTTGAGCAACGCGCCAGTGGTGACCGTGAGCGCTTGCCCGCTGCCAAGCGTGGCGTAGTTGTTGAGCGCGCCCGCGTCGATCAGCAGGTCGGTGGCCGAGGTCAGGCGGCCACGGTTGTTCAGGGTGCCGCTGATGGTTGCGCGGGTCACGCCGCCGCCGGCGATGCTGGCGGTGTCGCTCAAGTTGGCCTGGGCGGCGGTCAGGTTCAGCTTGCCCAGGCTGCTGATGCGCCCGGTGCTGTTCAACGCGCCGCTCAAGCTCAGGTCGAGGTCGCCGTCGCTGGCGATCAGGCCGTTGGTGGACCAGTTGCCGCCGCTGCCGATAAAGCGCCGGGCGCCGAGCAATTGGCCGGTTGTTGTCTGGTCGAGCGTGTTGACGTTGACCGTCAGTTGCCCGGCCTGGATCACGCTGCTGTTGGTCCAGTTGTCCCGGGTGATGGTCAGGTCGCCCCGCGTCACCAGGCTGCCGCCGACGTCATTGAGGTTGGCGGGGGCAATGCCGAAGTTGCCGGTGCCCACGTGCAGCACACTACCGCCAAGGTTTTGCAGGCTGCCGGCGTCCAGTGTCAGGTTGGTGTTGGCGGTTTCCAGCACGCCGTTGCGGTTGTCGAACACGCCACCGATGGCGAACTCAGTCGTGCCGTCGGGGCCCAGGGCACGCAGGCGTCCGGTCTGGTTGTCGAGGCTGGCGGCGTGCACCTTGAGGGTGGACTCACTTTCGATGATGCCCAGGCGGTTGTTCAGTGCGCCGCTCAGGTCGAGGTCGATCTGTTGGGCAGCTATCTGGCCATCGTTGTCGCCGCTGTTATCGAAATCGTGCCCAACCACGCGCATCAGGCCTTTGGCATAAAGCCCGCCGTTGCGGTTATCGAAATTGCCGGTGGTGACCAGGCCGTTGCCACCCTGCGCAGAAATGCGTCCGCCATAGTTGTCCACGGCGCCGGCTTGCAGGTCCAGGGTTTGGCCCTGCATCACACCGCCCTGGCGATTGTTGTTGAGGTCGTAGCCGTTGCGCAGCACGCCGACGACTCGGGTCTGGAGCAGGGCCTTAAGGCTGGCGAGGGTGCCGCCACGGTTGTCGAGGCTGGCGGCTTTGATAGTCAGGTCGCCGGTCTGGGCGATCAATTTTCCGCTCTGGTTGTCGACAGCGTCGACCACGTCGAGGGTCAGACCGTTCTGGCTTTGCACGGCGCCTTTGCCGTTGTCCAGCCGGTTGGCGCTGAGCTTGAGGTCAGCGTTCTGGCTGTAGATCAGGCCATCGCTGCCGTTCTGCACCAGGCCGCTGGCGGTGATGCTCAGGCGATCATTGGCGGCCAGTGTGCCGCGATTACGGTTATCCAGGCCGCCGGTCAGCAGCGTCAACAGGCCTTGGCTGGCGAGCTGCCCGCCCTGGTTGTTGATCTGCGCCGCTCGGTTGATCAACAGCGAGCCGCCGCTGGCCAATTTGCCGTTGGTATTGGTCAGGGTCGCCAGCAGGTCCAGGCTGGTGTCGGTGCCGCCGCTGATGTTGCCGGCGCTGTTGTCCAGGTTCCGCGCGGTCAGGTCCAGGGCCGTGCCGCTGTCGATGGCGCCACCGTTGGCGTTGTTCAGCAGGCCGGTGACCTTGAGGTTTTGTTCGGTGGCGCTGGAAAGCACGCCCTTGTCGCTGTTATCCAACTCGGCGGCGCTGACCGTGAGCGCCTTCTGGCTGACCAACGCACCCGCGCCGCTGTTGAGCAGGCTGCCGGTGAGTGTGGCATTGAGGGCGCCGTAACGGCTCGACAGAGTGCCGCTGTTGCGGTTGTCCAGGCTTGCGGCAGTGGCGTTCAGGCCTTGCCAGCCGGACATCAACCCGTTTTGGTTGATCAGCGTGTCGGCGTTGAGCACCAGCAGGTTATTGCTGATCAGCTTGCCCGCGCTGTTGTCGAGGGTGCGTCCACCGAGGTTCAGGGTTTGCGCGCTGGAGAGTTCACCGCCCTGGTTATTCAAGTCGCGCAGGTGATCGATGCTCAGGTTGCCGGCGGTGGTGATCAGGCCACCAGAGTTATTCAGATCGCCGGTGGCACTGCCGAAGTCCACGGCAATCGCGCTGCCCAGCAACGAGCCGCCCTGGTTATCCAGGCTCGCGGTATTGATGCTCAGAAGGTTGGCCGCGTTGATCAGGCCCTGGGCCCGGTTGGTCAATGGGCCACTCACGTTGAGCACGGTGTCGCCACGGCTGGTGAGGGTACCGCCGCTGTTGTCCAGGCTGGCGGCGCGTGCATCCACCGCAGCGGCGGCAATCATGCCCTTGACGTTCGCCAGGGCCTGGCCGATGCGCAGGGTCAGGGCAGTATTGCCGAGCACTTTACCGCCGCTGTTGTCGAGGTTGTCGGCAGTGAGCGTGAATGCCTGGCTGCTGGAAATCTCGCCGCCCTGGTTATTCACATCCTTGAGGTTGTTGAGCACCAACAGCGGGCCGTTGATCAGCCCGCCCTGGTTGTTGAATTGGCCCCGATTGAGTTCGAGGGTCAGGCCGGTGGCGCTGGTCACCTGGCCGCCTTGCTGGTTGTTCAGGTCACGGGTGTCGATACGCAACGCATCACGTGCGCTGAGGGTGCCTTGCTGGCTGTTGTCGACGCTTGCGCTGGTCAGGGTCAGGGTGCCGTCGGTCACCAGGCGCCCGCCCTGGTTGTCCACCGCGTCACGGGCGCCGATGGTCAGCGGGCCAGCGCTTGAGAGCGCGCCACCACGGTTGACCAAGGTGCCCGCGGTCACGGTGAGCAGCCCTTCGCTGCTGATCAGGCCCTGGTTGCGATTGAGCAATTGATCGACGTTCAGGTTCAAGCCGCTGCCGGCCACTACCAGGCCGCCATCGCTGTTATCCAACTGCGTGCCGTTTACCGCCACGCCCGCACGGCTGGACAGCTCGCCGTTGCGGTTGTCGATGTTGGCGACGTCGATCTGCACGCCGCCGGTGCTGGCGACCAGGCCTTTCTGGCGGTTGTCCAGGCGATTACCGGTGAGGTGAAGGACGCCCTGGCTGGTGACCAGCCCGTTCTGGTTGTCGAGCGTGCCGGCGCTGAGGCTCAACGCCTTGCCTGCGGTGACCAGGCCCGCGACGTTGTCCAAGGTGGTCACCGTCAGGGTGGCCGTGTCCAGGCTGGAGATTTCGCCGCCGGTATTTTGCACCGCGCCCACGTTGGCGGTCAGTGGCCCATTGCTGGTGACCAATCCGCCCTGGCCGTTCTGCAGTTCGCTGGCGCTGACCTCCAGCGCGGCGTTGCTGAGGACTCGTCCCTTGTTGCGGTTATCGAGCGCAGCCGCCGTGACGCTGGTGTGTTGCCGGGCGCTGAGGGTGCCGCCCTGGTTGTTCAAGGCTTGGGCATCAACGGTCAACGCACGACTGGCGATGACGCTGGTGCCGGTGTTGTTGAGGGTCGTGGCGCGCAGGCTCACATCACCCGCCGTGTTACGGGTGTTATCGGCGTTGACGCCGGCTTCGATGACGTCGCTGTTGGTCAGCGTGCCGCCGCTGGACAGCGCGATGCGGTCACGTGCGGCGAGGCTTTTGCGGTTGATGAGATCGCCTTGGGCTTGCACGTCCAGCGCTTTACCGGCGTAGACCTTGTCGGTTAGATCGACATTTTGCGCCGTGACCTTAACGTTGCCGGTGGCCGCCGCCTGCGCCATGCTCAAGCGCCCATTGGCATCGAGCTGGATATCCCCACCACTGGCCGCCAGCGTGCCGTCGAGCTTCACGCCCACGCCGGCCTCGGTGCCCACCAGTTTGATCGCACCCGCATACATGCCGCCCAGCGCCGACGAGTCAATCGCCAGCTCGGGCTTGGCGCTGCCGTCGTCGGCGCGTGGCGTGGCATTGAGCGTTTTTGCATCGACGTCGTTACGCCCGGCGATCACGTTGAGTTCGCGGGCGTTGATCTGCGCGTTGATCTTGGCCGAGCGGGTGATGATGTCGAAGCGGTCGACGTTGCTGGCGTTCAGGCCTTCGCCGTCGATGGTCACGGCGCCGCCGTCGACCTGGTAGCTTTTGAGCTGGCCGGTCGGGTCGAGCACCGGTTTGCCGGTGGTCAGGGTCACGTTCGGCGTGTTGATAAAGCCGCAGCCGCTGCAGGTAATCCCGTACGGGTTGGCGACGATGACCTTGGCCGACTGCCCCGCCACTTCGGTATAACCGCGCAACTGGCTGGCGCTGCCGCCGTTGACTTCGTTGAGGATGACGCTGGCCGCGCCGCCCTTGAGGTTGGGGTTGCCGACGATGTAGCCGCCCAGCTGGGTGTTCACCACGGTGCCGGTGGCGTTGTTGAGGATCACGCCGTTGGGGCCGACGTTGTACTGCTGGAACTGGTTATGGGACAAGCCTGCGCCATTGGGCGTGGCGATGTTCACCACCGGTACGCCATTGCCCGCCGCACCCACCGTGGTACCCGGCGCGCTGACCACGATGCCCTCGGCCTGGGCCAGCAGCGGCTGCCAGAACAACGCGTTGGCGAGGATCAACGCCAGCCCGCGCTTGGGCAGGCCGAAGAACGCGTTGCGCGGCTTCAGGGCGGCAGAAGGTTGGCGGGCCAGGAAGGCGAATTGGCGGACGTCCATTGTCAGGTTCTCATTGCAGCGGGGCGTTGAATTACAGGAAGAAATCCATGCGGAAGTAGATCGGCGCTTCGCGCTCGGTGATCACGCCAGGTCTTTCTAACGAATGGGCAAAGGTCACGCTGGTGCTGACGTTTTTACCGCGAGCGAACAGTTCCAGGGAGTTGCTGGAGACCCGCCCATGCAGGTTGTCGTTGTAGCGGTCGTTGCTGATCACGCCCTGGTCGTAGCCGACGCTGGCGCCGTATTCGAAAAAGGCCGGGCGCATCCAGTCGAGGGTCACCGGGCGCGCCCAGCGCACTTCGTTGCGCCAGTAGCCGCCGCTGTCGCCGGTCAGCAGTTGGTCCTTGAAGCCGCGCACCGAGGCCGAACCGCCGAGGCTCATGCGCTGGGGCGAAAAGAGGATGTCTTCGCTGCGTTGGCCGGTGGCCAAACTGCTGAAGCTGAACGACTCGCCCCACAGGCTGAACGGTTGCAGGTAGCTGACGGTGGCGGTGTATTTGCGGTAGCGCGAATTCGGCTGACGCCGGCCAAATTCATCGCGCTCTTCCTGCGACTGGGCGTCGAGCAGGCCGATGCCGTTTTGCATGCCCAGGTCGAGGTTGACGAAGGCGCTGCCGATGCGCCGGCCGTGGTTGATGCCCAGTTGCAGTTCGCTGAGGCGGTTGCTGCTGGGCGCGGTGCGCACGTCGAGGAGGTAGTTGTTGGTGCGCAGGTGCGCCAGGCCGACGTTGACCGAGGTCTTGCTCACGTCATCGCGGTGAATCACCCGCTCGGCGCGCAGTTGGTGGTTCTGGTTGTCGCCGTCCTGCTTGTACTTGGCGTTATCGACGAACAGGTAGGTGCGGTAGTCGCTCTCGTTGTAGCTGTAGCTGAAGTTCCACCAGCCCCACGGTACGTTGTAGTAAAGCAGGGTGTTTTTCGAGGTTTTCTGATGGTCGCTGATGGCGTCGTGGCCGCCGCGCAGCATCAACTGGTCGCCCAGGCCCAGCGGGCTGTCCCACTCAAGGCCGGCGCCCCATTGCTGTTCGCCGGTGCTTTTCTGGCCGTCGTTGTTGCGCGACAGGCTGGCGCGCCAAGGCTTTTGTGCGGTGTTCTTGACCACCACGTCGCTGCCGCCGACCTGGCTGCCGGGGGTCAGCTCCATCTGCGCCTGTTTGGACGGCAGGCGGTTGAGCTGGTCCACCAGTTGCTCGATTTCGCGCAGGTTCAGCGCCTCGCCGACCTTGCCGGGAAAGGCCATGGCCAATTCGCGCTCGGTCACCGTGCTGCCTTCGGCGCTTTTCAGGGCTTCGAGCTTGCCTTCCACCACCAGCACTTGCAGGTGGCCGCTGGAGAGATCCTGCTGCGGCAGGTAGGCACGGCTGGTGACGCGGCCTTTGCCGAGGTAGTAGTCGGTGATGGCCTTGAGCAGTTCGTTGAGCTGGGACACGCCCAGGCACTGGCCGATGTAGGGCTTGAGCAGGCGCGCGCGGTCGGAGGCCGGCAGGCTGTCGGCGCCTTTGAGTTCGATGTCCTGGATCGGAAAGCAGCGCGTGTCGGCGGAGGTGGCCGGGGCTTCGGGCTTGATTGCCTTGCCGGGCAGGTCCTGGAGTTCCTGCAGACGCCGTTGCTGCTCTTCGAGCAGGCGGTTTTGACGGTCGCGGATCAGGTCCTGGTCGCCGGGGGTGGGGGCGGCGAATGCAGTGTTCAGGCCCAGGCAAGTGAGCAAGACAGTGCATAGAAGAAACCGAGTCCGTGGCATTAACAGAGGCATGTTCGATCCGTCGAAAATCAAGGGCCGGCAAACTAACATCGAACTTCCAGCAGTCCAAGACGCTGGGCTGTTGGGTGTTCAAGGGTGCCAGACACTTAATGTATTGATTAGTAACAAAATTTAATTATCTAACAGCGTTAAGGCCGATTGCTGGAACGTTTAATCCGACCGGCGGCAGCTGTTTCGATGAGCATTCGACTGAGCAGCCATTGATCGCCATTATTTAGCCATCAGGTGTCGTCGCTAGGTTAGTACCGGGGATTGGAGGAAAGTTCGCGGGGGTTTTGTGAATTGGATCCCACTTATCGGAATTTCGAGAACAGGGATTGAACCGCTGCGCCTAGGGGATCGTTCCCATGCTCCGCGTGGGAATGCAGCCCGTGACGCTCCGCGTCACCTGTGTGAGCGGTTGGCGGGACGCGGAGCGTCCGAGGAGGCATTCCCACGCGGGAGCGTGGGAATGATCTTTACCCTCCCACATTGGGTATTCGCAGCATTGGAAGAGCCTAGCCAATGCCCTTGTCTTTTTCCGAGCCGGGCACCAGGGCCAGGCCGGGGCGCTCGACGTCGCGGGATACGTGGGACTTCACTTCTCCCACGCCACCCTCTTCATCGTTGTGGATCACCAGCACGCCAGGCCGGCGCAGTTGCTCCAGGTCGCCCGCGCCGAGGTTGAAACTTTCACTCAAGTGCTGGTCGCTGAGCGCATTCGCCTCGGCGCGCCGCTGGGCGAATCTTCGCCCTTTGCGCTGCTGGTAGCGCGCCCAGGCGATCAGGATCACGGCGTTGAACAGGGCGATCCACAGATAGATCTGCAAGGTGTTGAGCGCGGCGAAAATCGGCGCTTCCAGGCGCGGGCCGCCGTGGGTTTCGAGCATCGCGCTCATGCCCCGGGCCAGCAGCCAGACCAGGCCGCCCCAGGCCAGCAGGGTGAGCAACACATCGATGATCCACATCATCAGGTGCTGGCGGGTTCTGACCAGTTTCATCGTCACGCCTCCTCTTGGGCAGGTTTGATACCACGGTCCGGGCTGACCCAGCGGGCGCGTTTCTGGTGCTGGTTAAACAACACCTTGGGAAAGCTGACCAGCGTGGTGAACAGGCTCACCAGCCAGAACACCATCGGGTACCACACGGTCCAGAACAGGGTTTTCCACAGGTCTTTTTCGTAGCGCCGGTCGATCAGGATGCTCACCGCGAACTGCAGCAGGCACACCATTGCCAGGACCAGTCCGGTAAACGCCGGGGGCACCAGGGAGACGACGGTAATCGCCTGCGGCAACACCATGAATTTACCCAGCCCCCAGAAAAACACCGAGAGCAGGAAGGTGAACGCCCAGCCGGTGGACAGGCAGTACTCGAACAGCAGCGGCCACAGGTAGCGATGGCGCCATTGCCAGATGCCGCGGATATTTTTGAACAGCACTTCAGCACCGCCCTGGGCCCAGCGCAGGCGCTGTTTCCACAGGCCGCCGACGGTTTCGGGCATGAGGATCCAGCACAGCGCGCGCGGCTCGTAGAAGATCGCCCAGTGGTCGAGCTGCAGCTTCCAACTCACGTCGATGTCCTCGGTGATCATGTCGGTGCTCCAGTAGTCGATGCGGTTCAGCGCCTTCTTACGGAACGCCACCACCACCCCCGACACGGTGAAGATCCGCCCGAACACGCGCTGGGTACGCTTGATCAGGCCGATGATCGAGGAGAACTCGCCCACCTGTACCCGGCCGATCAGGGTTGAGCGTGTGCGTACACGCGGGTTGCCGGTCACGGCGCCCAGGCGCGGGTTGTCGAGCATCGGCGCAACCATATAGGCCGCCGCGTTTTTGTCGAGCAACGCATCGCCATCGATGCACACCAGGTATTCGCTGCGCGCGGCCACCGCCCCCATGCGCAGGGCCACGGCCTTGCCCTGGTTCTGCGCCAGGTGCAGCACGCGCAGGCGTGGGTGTTGCAGCGCCAGCGCGTCGAGCACGGCGGCGGTGTTGTCGCTGGAACCGTCGTTGACCGCGATCACTTCGATGTTCGGATACACCTGGGCCAACGCGGCGGCCATGGTGTCGGCGACGTTATCGCCTTCGTTGTAGCAAGGGATGATGATCGAGATCAGCGGGTTGCCGGCCAGGGTCGGCGCCGGGGTGTCTTCCTTCCACGGCCAGTGGCGCTCCCAGTGCAGCCAGAAGTACAGGCCGCCGGCGATCCACAGCGCAGACATGAACAACGGGTAGAAAAACACGAAGTCCATCAGGAACTGCCCGGTGACCAGGAAGATCAGGCCCAGGGGCACCCCCAGTACCAACGCCAACACGAATAAAGCCAGGATTCTGTCGAACATG
Organism: Pseudomonas sp. R4-39-08; assembly: GCF_003852275.1. Lineage (NCBI taxonomy): Bacteria > Pseudomonadati > Pseudomonadota > Gammaproteobacteria > Pseudomonadales > Pseudomonadaceae > Pseudomonas > Pseudomonas sp. R4-39-08. The sequence goes on along the minus strand of NZ_CP027733.1, from coordinate 202,864 downwards.
ATCAAGGGTTCCACTGGTTGGAAAGGGCCGGGCGTACGGTCTTCAGGTCCGGCGAGTTTTCCAGGAAGTTGTCCGGGTAGTAGCCAAAGCTCTTGACCCCCTGGCGTTTGAGCACACCCATCCATTCGGCCATTTGCACAGCGTTGATATCGGGCGCTTGCTGGGTACGCCAGTCCTTGGCTTGCAGTTCGAACACGGTGCGCTCCAGCGCACCGGGGCGGGCCTTGACGGTGGCGACCAGTTTTTCCAGCCAGGCGTTGGAGTTCTCCAGCGACTGGCCTTCCATCAGCGGCATGGCCATCGGCGCGGTCCAGTCGTAGGCCTGCAGGAAGTCATCGAGGTTCTGCGCGAACCAGGCTTCGCTGGCCGGGTTCAGCATCGGCTCGGCGAAGATATTGCGCGCGGTCAGCACCTGCGGCCCAGCGATGGCGCGCACCTTGGTGGTCAGCTCCTGGGTGAAATCGATCAGGTAGCGGCTTTTGAAGCGGGTCCAGCGTTGCAGCGTTGCCGGGTCTGCGCGCAAAGCGGCGATGCTGCTCGGCAAGCCATTGGCCGCATAAGCCTTGAGCGCGGCGGGGCTGGCGTCTTCGAAGTCCGAGAGCACGGCGTCGTCGTGGTACAGCACACCGTCGATGGCGCTGTTGCGGGCGAGGTCTTCGTAGATCTCGCCGATGATTTTGCGCACCTGCGGGTCGAACGGCGACAGGCGTTTGTACTGATCAGGATCGGCGCCCAGCTTGCCGCTTTGCGGGTCCCAGCGAGTCACGCGGGGCAGCTTGGGGTCGAGGGCGAAACTGAGCACCGGCATCCACGCATACACCGCAGCATGGGCGCGGGTGTGCAGTTGCCAGGCGACGCGGTTGAACAAGTCGGCGCGCACCGGCAGATGACGGTTGGGGAAATACAGCGAATGCACCAGGCCGTCACCCTTGGGGTCGGCGAAGGCCTGCAGGAATACCGTGCCGACGCCCATGTCCACTACCCGCTGGACCAGTACGTCGAGATTGCGCGCCTGCTGGGCCGGGTCGGGGTCGTAGACGTTGTCCAGGTCCACGTGCAATACGCGCAGCGGCGCCGGGGTCTGCGCCGCGACGATGCTGTTGGCGAAGTGCTCGCCGTCCGGGTCGGAGGCCACCAGGAAGCGTGGGCTGTTCATCAGGTTGCCGGGGCTGTCGAGGCCGTCTTCCAGGGTCAGGGCCATCTGGTAGCCCTGCTCGCTGACCACCGCCAGGGACGTGCCTTTGGCCGCGCCGTACGGCCACACCCACACCCGTGGCGCCTTGCCGGTCACGCTGCGGATTTTCTGCGTGATGGCCGCCACATCGGCCCGCATCCGCGCCTGGAATTGCGCTTGGGTTTCATAGCGTTGGGTCGCCGGGTCGTAGCGCAACGAGGTCGCCGCCGGCTCCAGGTTGCCCTGGGGGTTGGCCAGAATCCCGGTGTGGCTGGCGTCGGTGTGCGCGGCGATTTCCACCAGGCCCGACTGGGACACTTCACGAATCTGCTGCCAGGTGAGGAATTCGCCACGCGGTCGCGGTGAGCCGGCGAAGTCCACCGGCTTGTTCAGCGGCGTATCGATCCAGTAGCCCACCGGCGCCAGCACGGCCGGCCAGTGGTAGGCGCGCAGAATCGGCATCACGCGGGTGTAGAAGCTCGTATAACCGTCGTCGAAGCTGAGCATCACGGCCTTGGGCGGCAGTTCAGGGCCACCGTTGCGCGCCGCCAGTATCTGGTCGACGCTGACCGCCTGGTAGCCATTCTCCCGCAGCCACGACAGTTGCTCGATCAAGCGTTCGGTACGCACCGCCACCACCGTCTGGTCGGGGTCGCGATCATTGACGTCGTGGTAGGCAATGCCCAGGAAATGGTTTTTCGGCCAAGGCGCTTCGTTCGGCGCTGTTGGCCGCTGCGCGGGTGGGGTGTAGGGCGCGGGTTGCTGGGCGCAGGCGGCGGCCAGCATTACACCCAGGACCAACAAGCAACGGCTGAGGACGGTCATGGTCAGGCTCTTCTAGAAACGGTAAGTGAGGTCGACGAGCAGGCGCAGATCGCGTTCGCGATCACCGTCATAAGGTCGGCTGATCAGGCTGAGGTTGGCGCCCATTTCCAATACGTCGTTCCAGCGAAAGCGTTGGCCGTAACCGATAAGGCCGATGCCGCCGGTGGAGTAGTCGCGCTGGCTGTAGGTGCCCGCACCGATCTGGAACTGCTGGCTCCACTGGGTCTCGTAGCGGTGATAGAGCACGTGATTGACGTTGATCATCGGTAACACCGTGAAGTCCGACTTCGGGTTGAAGTACGCGGTGTCTTCCTTGCTGTTGCGGCTGGCACCCACTTCCAGGCCCAGGTCGACTTGCACATGGGGCGAGCTGTAGAGGCCTTCGCGGCCGCTGAGCAGCGCTTCGAAGCGGTCGTTGCCGTCACTGAAGTGCGACGGGCTGAGGGTCAGTTTCCACTCGCGGCTTTCATTGGCGCGCCAGCGGATAAACCCACTGCCGCCATTGGCGGTGACGCCGTCGTTCAAGGCGCGCAATGGCGTGGTGGTGAGCAGGTAGCCGACGCTGCCGCCGTACTGCCAGTGGTCGTTGATGTCGCGGGCAATCGACACTGCCGCGCCTTGCTTGGAGCCATCGCCGTAGGAATGGTTGGACACTTCGGCCTCAATGGTCATGTCGCGGGTACGCCGCTCCACGCCAACGCGCTGCCAACGGTGCTGGCCGGTGCCTTCGCTGAAGTCGGCGGTGGCGTAGCCGGCACCGGCGAACAGGCGCCAGTCTTCGTCGATGGGCGGCGTGTAGATCACGCTTTCAATGCCCCAGTCACGGCTACCGGCCACGGCACCGGCGTCGTTGTCATTGCCCCCGCCATAGCTTTTGCCGGTGTAGGCCTCGACGCGCAGTTCGGCCATGTCATGTACATCGCGCAGGCGGCGCAGGCGTTGCACTTGGCGGTTGTCCGGGTTGCGCGCAACCACGTCGTCGGTGAGGGCGTCCATCTGGCGCCACTCCTGCAGGTCCATGGCGGTGTAGGCCTGGGAAACTTCCAGGCCGATGTCGCGTGGGGCCTGGGCTTCGGTTTCCTTGAGGGTGCCTTCGGCGCGGCGCGGCCAGTCACGGGCGCGGTACATGTCGGCCTGGGCCAGGCGCAGGCCGACGTTGCCCGGCGCCTTGGCCACCAGGGCTTCCAGGCTGGCTTCGCTGCCCGGCAGGTCGCCGCCGAAGGTGCCGGCCTGGGCGGCCAGTTGTTGCGCGTCCATCCAGTTGTCGTTGGGGTTGCCAATCGGCAGGCCCTTGAGTTCGACGCGGGGGTTCTGTTCTTTGGCCAGGGTGTTGGCGACCTGGCGGGCGTCCTCGATCTTGTCGCTTTCGAGCAACGCGTAGAACAACGCGGTGCTGTCGTCGACGCGGTAACTGGCGTCGGCATCCGGTGCGCTCAACACCTGGCGGTACAGCGGTTCGGCTTGTTCCGGCTGGCGCTGGTCGAGGTACGACGCGGCAACCCAACGCAACGCGTAAGTGGGCAACTGCACGCCTTCGCCGGTGAGGGTCTGGTATTCGCGGATCACTTCAGCGGTACGCGCCCTGGCCTTCAGCGCGCCCAGGCGGTCGATGCGCCAGCGCACCACGTCGTCATGGGCGCTGGCGTCCGGGGCCCAGCGGGCAATCAGCCGGTCGTAGTCATTGTGCGCGCGGTCGGCCACCACGTAGCGTTCTTTTTCGGTGCGCGTGGCGAACTCGGCGATGCGCACGCGCTCGGCGGCGAGGTCGCCTTCCAGACGGCGCTGGGTCACCGCATCCACCAGCCCTGGGCGTTTGGCCGACAGGCGCAGCGCGGCTTCCGGCAGCCGGGCCTTTTGCAGGGCGACGATGTATTCACGGGCCACGTCGGGTTTGTCGCCGGCGCGTATAAACGCCTGGTCGAATTCAAACAGTGCGTCGTAGTTCAAGCCGGCGCGGCTCAGCGCATAGCCCAGGGCCATGCGACGGTTGGGGTCATTCGGCTGCGCGGCCACCAGCGCGCGCAAGCGTTGCACCGCCTCGGTAGCTTTGCCGCCATCGGCCTGGGTGAGCGCCAGGCCCAGTTGCAGGTCGATATTGTTTGGTTCACGCACCAGCGCCTGGCGATAGACCGTCTCGGCCTGGGCCCACTGTTTTTGATTGCGATAGGTGCGCGCCACGGTGGCCAGCGCCTGGCTGGTCAGGTTGCGATTTTTGCCCTGGGCTTCATACACCTTCAGCACTTCGGCGTCCTGCCCGGCCCAACCTGCGATCACCAGGTGATCGCTGACCTGCCCAGGGGTTTGACGTTCGGCGGACAGTTGGCGCAGTTGAGTCAGGGCCGGCGTGAAGTGGCCGTTGCGGGCCTGGATGATCAGCGCGTCATAGGCAGGGTCGGCCACGGCGTAGGCGGGCATCAGCAATTGGCTGCACAGGGCTGCTCCGATGAGCAACCGCAACCGGCCTGATGCACTGAGTGAATGGATTGGCAACATGGCGTCAGCTTCCTTACAAGGAAAGCTGCAACGATGGGTGATCCTGAGCGATGTGCATCAGGGTGTCGGCGTCTCGGGACCCGACCTAGCTTTCCTATGGGAACTATCCCTCAGCCAGGCGAGGCCAAGGGTAATTCAGAACAATTGTTCAGAATTGGCTGAAAGCGATTTCTTGCCGAACACAAAACAAAATGTGGGAGGGGGCTTGCTCCCGATGGCGGAGTGTCAGTCAGTAAATTTTTAACTGACCCACCGCTATCGGGGGCAAGCCCCCTCCCACATTTTTACCGCATTTCTGACTTGCTTACTGCGCGCCGCTCATTGCGCCGGCCTTGGACATCACGAAGCTGATGAACTGCTCAACCGTCATCTTCTGGCCATTGAAGGTCACTTCGTTGTTGGCGTAGTGCAGCTTGGACACCACATCGGTACCTTCCAGGGTTGCCAGTTGAGTACCCACGGCCATGCCGCTGACCATATCGGCCGCCATCTGCGATTGCTGTTCGATGGCTTTCGGGTCGGTCACGCCGCCGACCTGCGCCTGCAGCGCGGCCACGTCGCCGATCATCGGCTTGGACAGGATCAGGTTGGCGTCCAGCAGCGAGATCATCTGCTTGCCCAGTTCAACCGGCGGCAGTTCCATGGAGGCCGGCTTGGCCAGGTCCAGCACCAGGCTGAACTTGCTTTCGCCATGGGTGGTTTTCAGCGACAGGTTTTCCACGGCCAGTTGCGGCTTGGCGGCCAGCACCTGGTTGACGTTGGCTTCGGCCAGGGTCTGCTCGGCTTCGGTCAGTTGCAGCTCCGGCGCGGGTTGGCCGGCAGCAGCGGCGGCTTGCACCGGCTGCATCTTGTCCTGATAGAGCTTGGTCAGCACCAGCATCGCCGGGATATCGACGTTTTTCATGCTGACGGCCATGGCGGCCGAGCCCACCGGCTTACCCTGGTAACCGATCTCGTCGATCTTGTAGTCGACGCGGCCGGCCAGGTTGTTGTCCTTGGTTTCGCTGGAGTCTTTCTGCTCGAAGCCCTTGAGGGTCAGCACGGCTTTCTGCGGGCCGAAGGTAACCTTGGTGTCGGTCAGTTCGATGGTGTTCTGGCCGGTGTAGAACCCGAAGGTGGATTTGGCCAGGTTGCTGGCGACGGTCAGGCCGGCCAGTTCGGCTTCGAACGCGTCGCCGTTGGCATCGACCGCCGCGATCTTGAGGCTGTTCATGTAGCCGTCGGCCTTGACCTTCTGGCCTTCGGCGCTGCTGTCGAAGTCGAGGTTGGCGCCGGAGAAGCTCACCGAGGACTTGTCGTCCTTGAATTCCAGGGGCAGCAGTTCGACGTTGCCGCTGACCGAACGGCTGTAACCGATATTGGCCACGCCTTTAAGCGGCGACACGTCTTTGCTGGCGGCGAACCATTGTTCGGTGGTGGCGTTCTTTTCCAGTGCGTAGTGACTGGTGGCCATCACTGGCAGCCACTTCAGGCTGACCAGGCGCGAGAACGGCAACGGGCCGTGTTCGATATGGTCGACGAACAGCAGCTCAGGGTTCGGGTTTTGCTCGCCGAACACACTGCCCTGGCCCTTGAGGCGGTAGTGGGCGGTGCTGCTGAACACGCCGCGGTCCAGGGACACCAGTTCCAGGGACACGCTGCCGTCGACGCCGGCCATGGAGGTCTGCAGTTCCTTGTTGGCGTTCTGGATCGCGGTTTGCAGGACCGGCTCCAGTTGTTTACCGGTGTACCAGGCGCCGCCTGCACTGACGACGCCAACGGCGACAACGAAACCCAAAAGAACGACTGCTGGCTTATTCATGAAGTGACCTGATCAAATCCTGTGAGAAGTGGGCTGTCTTCCTTGAACTGTAGGAGCGAGCTTGCTCGCGAAGAACGCACAGGCACCGCGTTCATTCAGAATGCACGCGTTATCGTTGACGTTTTTCGCGAGCAAGCTCGCTCCTACAGTACTGGCCCGTATGGCCGAAAGGCTGGGGAAGATTAGCACTGGCGGCCGCAAACGGCCCAGCCTTTCAGAGGGATCAGTTCAGCAGGAGTTCAGGAGTACTCCAGTTCAATTTCATCCAACTGGTGATCGAAACTCTTCAAGCGCGCCGTCCAGGTGTAGACCAGCACCTCAAACTCGCGGTGTATGACCGCATTGCCGGGGGTGTCGGTCTTGGGGTCACAGAAGTCCAGTTGGTAGCGTTCACGGGCCATCTGCGTGGCGACATCGGACAATTCCCGCGCATTATTGAGCCAGTGCCTGCCATCCGCGACCTGCCGGTCGAGCACCACGCACTGTTTCTTGAGGACTTCGAGGCTTTTTTCCAGGGGCGTGCCGGTGAGGTCGCCCATGACTTCCTGGAAGGTGCGCCCGGGTTGCCAGTAGCTGCCCCAGAAATAGCGGTCGAACACGGTTTCGACACGGCGCAGGGCAACCTTGGTGTCCCAGATCGTTACGCGGGTCTTGCCTTGCTCGAGCAGTTTTCGCTTCACCCGCTGGTTTTGATAGGACGCCCAGGCCACCACGCCGATGGACAAGGTGCCGATGACCAGGCAGGCGCTGTCGAGAAACACCATGGCCTTGTCGAGCTGGTGGGCGAGCATGACCCCGTAGAAATACGCGGCCGATAACAGCACCAGTGCGAAGAGCACGCACCAGAAAGCGGGAGCATAAGGGTTTTTCATTATTGGAATCCCCATGAGCAAACGCGAGCAGTGTCAGGCGAGGCGTTACGCCCCTTAGACACAGCATAGCCATCACCTCACGGATTGCCGGGTTTTACCCCTTGCGTTCGTCCGCTTTCCCAGCCGCCGCCCAGGGCCAGGAACAGGTCGATCTGGCTCATCGCAACCTGGGTGTTGGCCGCCGCCAGTTGCGCGCGCATGGTGGTGTAGGTGCGGGTCGCTTGCAGGTCGGCGAGGAACGACTCGCGCCCGGCCTGGAAGAAGCGGTGGGTCTGGTCTGCCGCTTCACGTGCCGAACGTTCGGCGTCGGCCAGCGCCTCACGGCGCTGCAACATGGCGGTGTACTGCGCCAGGCCGGTCTGGGTTTCGCGGATCGCGTTGAGCACCACCCCGTCGAAATGCGCCAGGGCGCCCTGGGTCGCGGCTTCGGCTTCGTGGATACGGGCGCGGGCGCCATTGGTCGGCACTGTCCAGCTGATCATCGGGCCAAAGCCCCAGCGATTGGTCGCCGGCTGGCCGAGGTTATCGAGCAGGCCCACCGTGCCCACCGTGGCGCCAATGGCGATGTCCGGGTACAAGGCGCCGGTGGCCACGCCGATGCGTGCGGTGGCAGCGGCCAGTTGACGTTCGGCCTGGCGTACATCCGGGCGGCGCTTGAGCAGGGCCGCGCCATCGCCCACCGGCAACAACTGCGCGATGTGCGGCAGCTCGGCGCAACTGGCGGTGCCGGCCGGCAGTTGCTCGAGCGGTTTGGCCAGCAGCATCGACAGCCGGAACAGCCCCGCCTGGCGCGCGGCTTCGTAGCGCGGCATATCGGCGCGCAGGGATTTGTACTGGGTTTGCGAGCGCGTCACCTGGGTTTCATCACCACGCCCGGCGTCGCGCAGGCGTTGGGTGAGCTGGGTGCTTTGCGCTTGCAGGTCGAGGGATTCGTTGGCAATCGCCAACTCTTCGTTGGCGGCGCAGACCTGGGTGTAGGAACGCACCACATCGGCCACCAGGGTAATGCGCGCGATATCGGCGGCCGCCTGGGTCGCATCGGCGCTGGCCTGGGCACTTTCGATGCCACGCTGCAGGGTGCCGAACAGGTCAAATTGATACGAGGTGGTGATGCCGACACTGCCGATATTGCCCACCGGGACTTTGTCTTCCAGCAAGAAGGCTTCGCCGGACTCCTGCAACCGCTGGGCTTCGGCCTTGGCACCGGCGCTCCAGCCGCCTGCGGATTCGGCCTGCTGGGTCTGATAGCGCGCGCGTTGCAAATTGGCGGCCGCCACGCGCAAGTCGGTGTTGGAAGCCATGGCCTGGCGCACCAACTCATCCAGGCGCGGATCTTTGTAGAGTTTCCACCAGTCCGTCGGCACGGGCGCGGACACCACGTTATTGCCCTCCCCCGCGATAGCGCCTTGCAGGTCGCCACGGTTGACGGCAGCGGTGTCCGGCAGTTTGTAATCCGGGCCGACCGCCTGGCAGGCCGACAGCAACACCCCCAGCGCAGCGGTGGCCAGCAGTTGCTTCATGGCTGGTCTCCGGCTTTGGCCTTGTCATCGATGATCGACACCGTCGCCGTACGCCCGGCGATCATGCGAAAGTCCGGTGGCACGTCATCAAAGGCAATACGCACGGGAATCCGCTGGGCCAGGCGCACCCAGCTGAACGCCGGGTTGACGTTGGGCAGCAGGTTGGAGCCGCTGCTGCGGTCGCGGTCTTCGATACCGGCGACGATGCTCTGCACATGCCCATGCAGGCGGGCGTTGTCACCGATCACGCGGATATCCACGCCCATGCCGACGTGGATGCCGTCGAGCTTGGTCTCTTCGAAGTAGCCGTCGATATGGAAGGAATTGCTGTCCACTACCGACAGCACTGGCCGCCCGGCGGTGACGAATTCCTGGGTGCGCGGCGCGCGGTCGTTGACATAGCCGTCCACGGGGCTTCGGATCACCGAACGGTCGAGGTTGAGCTGGGCGGAATCCACCGTCACTTGCGCCTCGGCCAGCGCCGATTGGGCACGGGCCACGCGGGACTGGCTTTCTTCCAGTTGCTCGCTGGGCACCAGGTTGCCAAGGCCACGGTTACGCTTGTACTCGCGCTGGGCCTGCGCCAGGGTTTCCTGGCGATCAGCCACGGCGGCCTGGGCCTGGCGCAGGGCCAGCTTGAAGCGGTCCTGGTCGACGGCAAACAGCACCTGGCCCTTGGTCACCAGTTGGTTGTCGCGCACGTCCACCCGCTGGATCAGCCCGGACACGTCCGGGGCGATCTGCACGATGTCGGCGCGGATGTGCCCGTCGCGGGTCCAGGGCGCAAACATGTAGTACATGACCATGCGCCACACGACGACGACCGCGAAACTCACGATCAACAGCGTCAGGACTACACGGCCGATGGTCAAAAAAGGTTTTTTCATGTCATCAAATATCGACTGAGTGAGTCCACCGCGCCCAGCAACAGCGCGTAGAGCCCCACATTGAACAATGCCCGGTGCCAGACCAGGCGATAGAAGTGCATGCGCGTCAACAGCCCGTGCACCACCAGAAACAACACATAGGTAATGCCCATCAGCACTAGCAGCGTGGGCAGGAATACGCCGCTGATATCCAGGTCACCGATCATAAAGGCGCTCCATCGGGTAGCGGCGCTTCCATTTCCGTGCCGCCAATGAACTCCACGCCAGGCAACAGCGCCAGGCGCAGGCCGGCCAGGGCATGCAGCAGGTGCAGGCGCGTGTCGCCGTCGTCTTGCAGGCCTTGGCCGTTGAGGGCGCGGCGTGTGCGGTCCAGGGTCATCAGCAGACCGCTGGGCGCGGGCAAGCGTTCACCGGCCTTGAGGCACGCCTTGAAATAACCGCCCACGCCTTCCACCACCTGATTGAGCAGCACGCGTGGCACGCCGAGGATGCGTGGCGAGTAGGCGAGCAGATCGAGCAGGTTCAGCGCCACGCGCAGGTCGCGCAGCGCGGTGCCGGTGTCCTGGCCGGTAAGGGCCAGGCGCGGCAGGTGCTGCATCAGGCGGTCGAGCACTTGCGCGGCCATGTGCCGGTGTTCGGCCAGGGTCGCAGGTTCGGTAAGGCTGACGATATCGCGCCAGCTGAAACGGGTCAGGCGCTTGGCCGCCAGTTCCGCGCCGAAGGGCCGCGCGATCAGGGTCCAGATAAAGGCAAACAGCAGGCCTACGGGACCGGCCAGGTTGACGTTGGCGAAGTTGAGAAAGTCCGCGTCATAGGCGCCCTGGATGCTGATGAACGATGAGGTGTTGACCAGCGTCAGCAGCATGCCCAGGTAAAAGCGTGGCTGCACGGTGAGGGTGCCGATGCAGATGAACGGCACGGCGAACGCCAGCACCAGCATCGGGAAATCGTGCAGGTTGGGCAGCACCAGGAACAGGTACAGGCTGGCGAGCAGCACCGACATGGCGGTCCAGAAAAAGAACCGGTAGATCTGCGGTGCGGGGTCGTCCATCGAGGCGAAAAAGCTGCAGGCGACGGCGGCCAGGATCACTGCGCTGCCGCCGTCGGTCCAACCCAGCAGAATCCACAGCACCGAGGCGACGATGATCGCGCTGACAGTGGAAAACGCCGAGTAGAACATCAGGCCCCGGTCGAGGAACGGCGTGAGCCGGCCCAGGCGCCAGTGACGGTATACGGCGCGCCAGGTGTCCTGGCTTTCGCACTGGATGGCGGCTTGCAGGCTGCGGCAGTCTTGCCACAGGTCGACCCATTCGCCGAGGCGGTACAGAGCGTTGGAGAACAGCAACGTGTGGCGGTCGTCCAGCGCTTCGCCTTGGGGTTGCGCGGCGTCGATCTGGTCGCGCAGCACGCGCCAACGTTCAAGGGGAGCTGTTTGGGTGGTGCTTTGCAGCCAGGCGTCGGCCTCCTGGAGCAACGGCGTGAGCTGAGCGAGAAACTCGGGGGCGCGATGTTCGATGGCGTACACCGCATCGTCCAGGGCGTCGATCACCGGTAACAGGTGAATCATGCGCCCGCGCAGTTCCTTGGTGTTGCGCACCGTCTGCGGCCGCGCGCCTTCGTGGGGCAACTGGCCGATCATCAATTCGAGGGTGTTGAAGGTCGCGACCATGCCACCGCGCAGGGTGCTGACGGCTTCCGGGTCAACATCGCGGGTGAGAAAACGTTGGCTGTAGACCTGGGCGTCGGTAAACCACTTGGCCACGGAGCCATCGAACACAGGCATCAGGCGACGCGGCCAGAACATTGCGCCCACCACCGCCGCCACGGCGATGCCGAGGAAGATTTCCTCAGTGCGCGCCTCAGCCACATCCCACACCGCCAGCGGGTTATCCACTACCGGCAGGGCAATCAGCGGCAAGGTGTAGCCGGCCAGCATCAGCGCGTAGTTGTTGGCGGTGCGCAGGTGCAGGGAGAGAAACAGCAAGGTCCCGGTCCACAACGCGATCACCACCACCAGGATGTAAGGCGACTGCACGAACATCGGCACAAAAAACACCGCCGCCGCCGCGCCCATCAAGGTGCCGATAGCGCGGTACAACGCCTTGGAACTGGTAGGCCCGACAAACGGGCTGGAGACGATATACACCGTGGCCATCGCCCAATAGGGACGCGGCATTTGCATGAGCATGGCGATGTACAGGGCGATCATCGAGGCGGCGAAGGTACGCACCCCGTAGAACCAGTCGCGAGCGGGCGGAAAGCCGGTCAAGAATCCGTTCAAGGCGTCGCCGCCTCAAAGGCCCGCAGTACACGCAGCGCGGCTTGCATATCGGTGGTCGTAATGTCCGCCAGCACTTCGCGGCGCAGGCGCACCAGTTGCGCCTCGACCGCCTGCACCAACTCGCGGCCACGCGCGGTCAGGCTCAGGGCCTTGGCGCGGCGGTCGTGGATGTCTTCGGTACGGCACACATAGCCGTCGTGGCACAGCCGGTCGAGCAGGCGCACCAGCGACGGGCTTTCCATCCCCGACGCCTGGGCCACTTTGACCTGATGCACGCCGTCACCCAGGCGACCGATCATCAACAGCGGCACGGCGCAGGCTTCAGAGATGCCATAGCTCACCAGCGTGGTCTGGCAGATTTTGCGCCAGTGACGGGCGCCTACCACCATGCTGCTGCTGAGGTTCATCTGGAGTTGTTCGAGAGATTGAGGCACTGGATAGTTCGCATACAGTTAGTTTGCTAACTATCAATATGGTGGATCGATGCGCGCCCGTCAAGTTTGGAAACAATTTCGCGGATGAGTGGAGCGACTTGGCGGCAACCCCGCAGGGCAAATGTGGGAGGGGGCAAGCCCTAATGCCAGTCAGTTAAGCGAAAGGGCTTCACTGTAGGAGCGAGCTTGCTCGCGAAAAACGCCCAGACAACGCGTTCATTCTGGATGAACGAGGGGGCCTTGAGTTCTTCGCGAGCAAGCTCGCTCCTACAAAAAGCCTTAACTGACTGGCATTAGGGCAAGCCCCCTCCCACATTCTCAAAAAAAGTTCACCTAGCCGACTAAAGCTCGGTTTTTTTCAACCCTCACCATTTTTTTCAAGTTTTGGCCTTTTCACACATTTTTTTGCACATCTCGCCCGCCCCGCAACATCACATTCAACTCATCCACCACCACCGCCCAATCCGCATCTTCCAGAATCTCCTCACGCAAAAACGCTCTTTGGCTATCGGTCCAGAAAAACGCATCCGCCAGTTTCAGTTCCGGCTTGAGCGGTGAATGAACCGCCACAAATTGCTCAATGCTCACCGGGTCATCCGCTAATCCAAGCTGTTTGAACAGTGACGACAAGCTATGCACAGGCGATTCCATGGCGGGCTCCTAAGAAGACGATTTCCCAGAGTCTAGCCCAGGCCCCAGCCACGCCAGCAACCGCTCGACGCACTGCTGTGCCGAAAGCACGCCGGTATCCAGCACCAGCGACGCATGGGGCGGTGGCTCGTAAGGCGAGCCGATGCCGGTGAACCCCGGCAGTTCTCCCCTTCGCGCCCGGGCGTAGTGACCCTTGGGGTCGCGGCCTTCGCACACCGCCAGTGAGGCGCTGCACCATACTTCGCGATAATCGGCGCCCAGGCGCTCGGCAAACACCGCGCGCAGCTCAACCAGCGGCGCGATCAGCGCCAGGATCACGATGTGCCCGTTTTCCACCAGCAATGCCGCGAGTTCGCTGGCGCGGCGGATGTTTTCCAGGCGATCGCCGTCGGCAAAACCCAGGTCTTTATTGAGGCCACCGCGCAAGGCGTCGCCGTCGAGTACCAGGCTCTGTCGGCCCTGTTCGAACAGCGCCGCTTGCAGCCCCTGGGCCAGGGTGGATTTGCCCGAGGCAGGCAAACCGGTGAGCAGGATCGCCACGCCGCAATGCCCATTGCGCGCTTCGCGTTGACGGCGAGTGACGCTCGCCGTCGGCGCCACCAGGTTATTTGGCGACGGCACGTGGCACCGGCGTGGTGATATTGCCGGCAGCCCACGCTGATTCGCGGCCAGCCAACGCCGTGGCGATGGACTGCACGCGGTCCGAGTCCAGCTCTTCGGGCAACGGGTCGAGCCCGGCGCTGGCGAAGATCTGGCCATAGGCGTTGCGCAGGTCGGCGTAGGCCAGGTCGCGGCGCAGGTCGGCTTGCAGGGTGTTGAGTTCGCCCTGGATCAAGTCGAGCTCACCTAACCCGGCGGCCTCATGGCGGTTGCGCAACTGGGTGAGGATTTGCCCGTCGATGCTGGCCAGTTGTTCGCTGGTCTTGAACTGGCGCACGGCTTCCTGGTAATTGGCGTTGGCCACGTAGACCTGGGCCAGCACCGCAATGGACATCGCCTGGCGCCGGGCTGTCGCGACGTTTTCACCGGCCTTGGCGACGTCAATGGCGGCCGGCGCGGAGATCACGTTGAACAGGTTCCAGGTGATCTTCGCGCCGTAGTCGGCCCAGCGGTTGTCGACCAGAAACGAGTTGCTGTCGTAATGGCCTCCGGCCGAAAACTCCAGGCCCGGCAGCAGGCGCAGCATCGCTTTGCGGGTTTCGGCGGCGCTGATGCGGGTCTGGTAGTCCTGCTCGCGCAGTTCAGGGCGGTTGGCCAGGGCTTCCTGCTCCAGGCTGGCCAGCTTGACCTTCAGTTGCGGCACGCTGTAGTCATCGGGCGTTACCAGCTTGAGGTCGGTGCCCATGGGCAGGTTGATCAGGGTAGCCAGTTCGGTCTTGGCCAGGGACAGCGCGCGGCGCTGTTCCTGCAACTGGCGCGTGGCTTCGATCAGCGAGCGCTGGTAACCGAGGGCCTGCACCGGGTCGCCGATGCGCTGCTCGCTCATGCTCTGGCTATTGGTCTGGGCCTGGTTGACCCGCGCCATCAGGCTGTCGATCTGGGTCAGCAAGCGTTCAGCCGCCACGGCGCGCCAATAGGCCGAGCGCACGTCCTGCACGATGGTGTTGATCACCTTGCGCCGACGTTCCTGGATGATCAGACGCTGGTCGCCCTGCTGCTTGGCGCTGATGTAGCTCACACCAAAGTCGAGAACGTTCCACACCATGGTCAGGTCCGCCACGCGGCGGTCGCGGTCCTGGGAGGTGGACGGTTCCAGCGACTGGTTGCCACTGAGCACGCTCTGGCTGCTGGAGGCGTTGGTGTTGTTGCGCCCGGCGTAGCCCGCGGACAGGGCCATGCGCGGCAGCATGTCGAAGCTGGAAAGGTCGGACTGACGCATGGCCAGGGCTTCTTCCATGATCTTCAAGCGGCCTTCGAGGTTGTACTTCACCGCACGGGCCATGGCCTGGTGCAACGTGAGCGGGCCGCTCAGCGGCTCCTGGTCCTTGTACATGCCTTGCAGATCGCTGCGGGCTCGCTGCTCACTGACACTGCGTTCAATCGGCTCGCTGGTGACCGCACAACCGCTGATCGCCAGCGCCAGCAAGCTGGCGCCGAACAACTTATGACCTGTTTTCATCCTTGGAGCGCCCCTGTTCCTGCGTCTTGAGTTAAGTATGTTCAAGCCTGCATTTCGCTGATGCCGACCTGTTGCAGTGCATGCGCCAGGTCAATCACCTGGCGTTGTTCGGTGTCCTTGAGATGCTGCAATTGCTGGCCGAGGGTCGGCGCGCCAAATACGCCACGCAACCCGTGGGCCGGGTCGGACTGGCCCTTGATCGACTTGCTGTCGAACGCCTTGAGGCCGCTGTCGTCGCCGCCGGTTTCACGGTTGAACAGACTCGACAAGGAGCTTGAACCAAACACCCCGCCATCGCCGCCGCCAAAGCCGAGAAAGCCCTTGCCGCTGCCGTCACCGGCGTCGTTAGTGCTGAAAACCTGGGCGATAAAGCTCGGCGCCGACGCACCGTTTTGAATGAAGATACTGCCCAGGGGCGGCAAACCCGCGCCTATTTCGCGCGGTGCAAACAACGGCGAGAAGCCGATGAGTGAGCCGAGATTGCCGGTCGGCTGGCCGAAGATAACCGGCTGCAATGGCATGTTCGTCGCAGCCTGCGGCGGTGCAAGCTCGGTGACGCGAAACAGCGGATCGCCGGTCAACGTAACGGTATTGATCGAGAAGTTGTTGGAGTTGGCAAAACCGCTGCCCGTATTGCCCGACAGGTCATTCACCAGCCCGGTATCGAGGGTGATGAAGTTGCTCGGGTCGTTGAGGTTGGCTGCCGGGGTCAAAGTGGCCGTCCAGGTCCGGCCGCCATCGCTGGTAGCCAGGTTGGACAAGCTGCCGTTGGCCACGCTCAGGTCATCAAGGTCGAAGCCACTGACTTTCTCGCTGAAGGTGAAGGTCACGGTGGTGGTCTGGCCCACCGTCAGGTTCGGGTTGGCGATGCTGATCGTCGCGGTGGGACGTTCGCCATCGATCGCATAGTTGTTGGAGATCGCAATGCCGCTGCCGGCATTACCCGCCGCGTCATTGACCTGACCCGCATCCAGCACGATCAGGTTGGTCGCATCGCTGATCACTGCTGTCGGGGTCAGGAGGGCGGTCCAGGTTTTACCGCCATCCTGGCTTGCCAGGTTGGACAGCACCCCATTGGCCACACTCAGGTCCGACAGGTCAAAGCCGCTCACTGCTTCGCTGAAGGCGATGGTAACGGTGGTGGTCTGCCCGATGCCCAAGGTGCCGTTGGCCACGGAAATACTCGCGGTGGGGCGTTGGGTGTCGACGGCATAGTTGTTGGAATCGGTGGTGCCGCTGCCGGCGTTGCCGGCAGCGTCCTGCACGCCGCTGTTGTTCAGCGTGACCAGATTGCTGGTGTCGGTGATGTTGGCCGTCGGCGTCAGGGTCGCGGTCCAGGTCACGCCGCCATCGCTGGAGGCCAGGTTGCCCAGAGTGCCATTGGCCACGCTCAGGTCGCCGGTGATCAAGCCACTGACTGCCTCGGAGAAGGTAATGGTGACTTGGGCGGTCTCCCCCACCTTCAATGCGCCGTGGTCGACCACAACCGTCGCCGTCGGCCGCAGCGTGTCGATGCTGAAGTTACCGGAGCCCGTCACGCCACTGCCGACATTGCCTGCCAGGTCGCTGACACCGGCGTTATCCAGCGTGATCAGGTTGGTGGTGTCGTGAATGTCGCTGGTCGGCGTAAACGTCGCCGTCCAGGTGATGCCGCCGTCCGTGCTGCTCAGCGCCGAGAGCGTGCCGTTGGGCACGCTCAGGTCGCTGTTGTCGAAACCTGAAACCGCCTCGTTGAAGGTGATGGTCACCAGCGAAGTTTCCCCGGCGGCCAGGGTCGGGTCGGCGACCACGATCGTGGCCGTTGGGCGCTGGCTGTCGATGGTGTAGTTGTTCGAATCGGTAGTGCCGCTGCCAACGTTGCCGGCCTGGTCGGCGATGCCGGTGTTGTTCAGCGTGATCAGGTTGCTGGTGTCGGTGATTCCGGCCGTCGGCGTGAAGGTTGCGGTCCAGGTAATGCCGCCATCGCTGCTGCTCAAGGCGCTCAAGGTACCGTTGGCAACCGTCAGGTCGGCGTTGGTAAAGCCCGTGACCGACTCGGAGAAGGTGACCGTTACCAGCGAAGTCTGGCCGACGCCGAGGGCGGTATTGGCAAGCACAATGCTGGCGGTCGGGGCCTGTGTGTCGATGGCGTAGTTGTTGGAGTTAGTGGTGCCACTGCCGACGTTGCCCGCACCATTTTGCACGCCACTGTTGTCCAGGGTGATCAGGTTGCTGGTGTCGGTGACATTGCTGATCGGCGTGAACGTTGCCGTCCAGGTGACACCGCCGTCGCTGCTGCTCACCGCGCTCAGCGTACCGTTGGCGATGGCCAGGTCGGCGTTGCTGAAACCGCTGACCGCTTCGCTGAAAGTGATGGTGACCAGTGAGGTTTCACCGACGCTCAACGCGGTGTCAGCGACAACGATGGTTGCCGTCGGTTGCACCGTATCGAGGGTGAAGTTACCCGAGTTGGTGATGCCGGTGCCCGCATTACCGGCCAGGTCGGCGACCCCGGCGTTGTTCAGGGTGATCAGATTGGTGGTGTCGCGCACGCTGGCGTTCGGGGTGAAGGTTGCCGTCCAGGTGATGCCACCGTCGGCGCTGCTCACCGCCGAGAGCGTGCCGTTGGGCACGCTCAGGTCGCTGTTGTCGAAACCTGCAACCGCCTCGTTGAAGGTGATGGTCACCAGCGAGGTCTCACCGGCGCTCAACACTGGGTCGGCGACCACGATCGTGGCCGTTGGGCGCTGGCTGTCGATGGTGTAATTGTTCGAATCGGTAGTGCCACTGCCGACGTTGCCGGCCTGGTCGGCGATGCCGGTGTTGCTCAGCGTGATCAGGTTGCTGGTGTCGGTGACTCCGGCCGCCGGCGTGAAGGTTGCGGTCCAGGTAATGCCGCCATCGTTGCTGCTCAAGGCGCTCAGGGTACCGTTGGCAACCGTCAGGTCGGCGAGGGTAAAGCCCGTGACCGCCTCGGAGAAAGTGACCGTTACCAGCGACGTCTGGCCGACGCCGAGGGCGGTATTGGCAAGCACAATGCTCGCAGTCGGGGCCTGTGTGTCGATGGCGTAGTTGTTGGAGTCAGTGGTGCCACTGCCGACGTTGCCCGCACCATTTTGCACGCCACTGTTGTCCAGGGTGATCAGGTTGCTGGTGTCGGTGACATTGCTGATCGGCGTGAACGTTGCCGTCCAGGTGATACCGCCGTCGCTGCTGCTCACCGCGCTCAGCGTACCGTTGGCGATGGCCAGGTCGGCGTTGCTGAAACCGCTGACCGCTTCGCTGAAAGTGATGGTGACCAGTGAGGTCTCGCCGACGCTTAACGCGGTGTCCGCGACCACGATGGTTGCCGTCGGTTGCACCGTATCGAGGGTGAAGTTGCCCGAGTTGGTGATACCGGTACCGGCATTACCAGCCAGGTCGGCGACCCCGGCGTTGTTCAGGGTGACCAGATTGGTGGTGTCGCGCACGCTGGCGTTCGGGGTGAAGGTTGCCGTCCAGGTGATGCCGCCGTCCGTGCTGCTCACCGCCGAGAGCGTGCCGTTGGGCACGCTCAGGTCGCTGTTGTCGAAACCTGCAACCGCCTCGTTGAAGGTGATGGTCACCAGCGAGGTCTCACCGGCGCTCAACACTGGGTCGGCGACCACGATCGTGGCCGTTGGGCGCTGGCTGTCGATGGTGTAATTGTTCGAATCGGTGGTGCCACTGCCGACGTTGCCGGCCTGGTCGGCGATGCCGGTGTTGTTCAGCGTGATCAGGTTGCTGGTGTCGGTGATTCCGGCCGTCGGCGTGAAGGTTGCGGTCCAGGTAATGCCGCCATCGCTGCTGCTCAAGGCGCTCAAGGTACCGTTGGCAACCGTCAGGTCGGCGAGGGTAAAGCCGGTGACTGCCTCGGAGAAGGTGACCGTTACCAGCGACGTCTGGCCGACGCCGAGGGCGGTATCGGCAAGCACAATGCTCGCAGTCGGGGCCTGTGTGTCGATGGCGTAGTTGTTGGAGTCAGTGGTACCGCTGCCGACGTTGCCCGAGCCGTTCTGTACACCGCTGTTGTCGAGGGTGATCAGGTTGCTGGCGTCGGTAATGGCGCTGGTGGGCGTGAACGTCGCCGTCCAGGTGATGCCGCCGTCACTGCTGCTCACCGCGCTCAGCGTACCGTTGGCGATGGCCAGGTCGGCGTTGCTGAAACCGCTGACCGCTTCGCTGAAGGTGATGGTGACCAGAGAGGTTTCACCGATGCTCAACGCGGTGTCCGCGACCACGATGGTCGCTGTCGGCTGTACGGTGTCGATCGTGTAGTTGGCCGAGTTGGTGGTGCCGGACCCGGCGTTGCCGGCAAGGTCGGCGACGCCGGTATTGGCCAGGGTAATCAGGTTGGTGGCGTCGTTGACGCCAAGCGTCGGCGTGAAGGTGGCGGTCCAGGTGATCCCGCCATCGCTGCTGCTGACGGCCGTCAACGTGCCGTTGGCAATCGACAGGTCGGCATTGGTGAAACCGCTGACGGCCTCACTGAAGGTGATGGTCACCAACGAGGTCTCACCGGCGCTCAACACCGGGTCGGCGACCACGATGGTCGCGGTTGGCCGGAGGGTATCGACGGCGTAATTGGCCGAGTCGGTGGTGCCGCTGCCGGCGTTGCCGGCCTGGTCGGCAATGCCGGTATTGTTCAGGGTGATCAGGTTGGTGGTGTCGCTGGTGCTGGCGGCAGGGGTAAAGGTCGCCGTCCAGGTAATCCCCCCGTCGCTGCTGCTGACGGACGTCAATGTGCCGTTGGCAATCGTCAGGTCGGCATTGGTGAAACCCGTCACGGCTTCACTGAAGGTGATGGTCACCAACGAGGTGTCGCCGATTTTCAGGGCCGTGTCGGCCATTACGATGGACGCAGCAGGGCGCTGGGTGTCGATGGTGTAGTTGTTGGAGCTGGTGGTGCCGAGGCCCTGGTTGCCATTCGCATCACTGACCCCGGTGTTATCCAGGGTGATGAGGTTGGTGGTGTCGGTAATGCTGGCCGTCGGGGTGAGCGTCGCGGTCCAGGTGATGCCGCCGTCGCTGCTGCTGACGGCCGACAACGTACCGTTGGCGACGGCCAGGTCCGCGTTGGTGAAACCGCTCACGGCCTTGTTGAACGTGATGGTGACCGTTGAGGTTTCACCGATGGCCAGCGCGGTGTCGGCCACGACGAGGGTGGCGGTCGGACGCGTGGTGTCGACCACGAAGTTGTTCGAATCGGTGGTGCCCTGCCCCGTGTTCCCGGCAGCGTCTGCGACCCCGGCGTTATTCAGGGTAATCACGTTGGTGGTGTCATTAACGCTGTTGGTGGGCGTGAACGTGGCCGTCCAGGTGATGCCGCCGTCGCCGCTGGTGACGGCCGAAAGCGTGCCGTTGGCGAGGGTCAGGTCGGCGTTGGTGAAACCGCTCACCGCTTCACTGAAAGTGATGGTCACCAGCGAGGTTTCACCGATGCTCAAGGTGGTGTCGGCGACCACGATGGTCGCGGTCGGCCGAGCCGTATCAATGGCGTAGTTGGCCGAATCGGTGGTGCCGCTGCCGGCGTTACCGGCCTGGTCGGCAATGCCGGTGTTGTCCAGGGTGATCAGGTTGGTGGCGTCGGTGATAGCAGTGGTCGGGGTAAAGGTCGCCGTCCAGGTGATACCGCCGTCGCTGCTGCTCACCGCGCTCAGCGTACCGTTGGCGATGGTCAGGTCAGCGTTGGTGAAACCGCTTACGGCTTCACTGAAAGTAAAGGTCACTGCCGTGGTTTCGCCGGCTTTGAGTGCCGTGTCGGTGATGGCGATCGTGGCCGTCGGGCGAAGCGTGTCGACCACGTAGTTGGCGGAATTGGTGGTGCCGACGCCGACTGCGCCGTCGGAGATGGCTGCCACGCCGGTGTTGTCCAGGGAGATAACGTTGGTGGTGTCCGAGATGGCATTGGTGGGCGTAAACGTCGCCGTCCAGGTAATGCCGCCGTCGGCGCTGGAAACCGCCGTCAAGGTGCCATTGGCGATGGCCAGGTCGGCATTGGTGAAACCGCTCACGGCCCGGCTGAAGGTGATGGTTACCAGGGAGGTATCGCCAATTTTCAGGGCGCTATCGGCCAGCACGATGGTCGCGGTCGGGGGCTCGACATAGGCGGTATTGAGCACGCCGCCACTGCTGTAAATCGAGGGCTGCGCGCTCGGCGTGGTGCCCGCAGTGCCCCCGCTCGTGGGGCCGCCCACCCCGCTGGCCGCGGCGTTACCGCTCAGCGCGGCAAAGTTGGCGGCGGTGATCAACACGGTCCCGCCGTTGTTCCAGATGGCCCCCACACCGCGACCACCAGCGCCGCCATCGAAGATCTTGCCGCCGCTGCCGCCGCCCCCACCGCCGCCACCGGCCGCGATGTTGTTGCTGATCACCGAAGCACCGATCACTTTCAGGGTGCCGCTTGAAGCGTTGTAGATACCGCCCGATGCATTGCCGCCGACGCCGCCGACCTTGTCCCAGCCGGAGCCGCCACCGCCACCGCCAATCGAAAGCGTGCCGTTGGTCGCCGATCCGCCGTCACCGCCGTGGCTGTAGCCGGACGCGCCATTGCCACCCAGGCCGCCAGTGCTGGTGCCGCCGCGTCCGCCCATATCGTTGACTGAGTAGCCACCCCCGTAGCCGCCAGCGCCGGCGCTGCCGGCGCCCCCGGCATACGTGAGGTTGCCTGGGCCGGTCGAACCGCCATGGCCGCCGCTTCCCCCACCGATACCCCCGCCGCCGCCGCCACCGCCGCCGGAATAGGCGGGCGTCACGCCACCACCGCCACCGCCACCGGACGCGGCGTTGGCGGTGACCGTCACGTTGTTGAGCGTGAGGGTGCCCGCGTTGAAAATCCCGCCGCCCATCGCGCCCGCCGCTGCCGCGCCGCCGTTGCCGCCGTTGCCCGCCACCAGCCCTTTAGTGATGACCAGGCCATCGAGGGTTACCGTGCTGCCGGACGCGATTTCCACGACGCGGGACCGGTACTGGCCATCGAGGGTGATATCTGCAGTGCCGTTGTTGTCCAGGTCGCCATCGACGGTGATGTTCTTGTTGATCAGCAACTCGGACGTGAGCGCCACGGTCGAGCCGGAGAGGCCGGCATTGAACGTGACGATATCGCCGTTCTGCGCCGAGGCGATGGCCGCGCGCAGCGAGCCGACCCCAGTGTTGAGGTTGTTGGTAGCGGTCCAGGTCGCCAGGCCCCACTGGTAATCGCTCATGGCTTTGGTCGACAGCACGTTGGCGCTTTCGATGGAGCCGGTGGCGATCTCCAGGTCCCAGTCGCCGCCCACGCCCGTGCGGTTGATCGACGCCGCCACGTCGCGGCCGGTCAACTGCGCCAGGGAATCGACAAAATTCAGGCCGCGCTCGCCCTCGGCGGTGTAGCAGCCGTAAATCAGGATGTCGCCGCCAACGTTCATGTCCTTGCCGATTTGCCCCAGCACCGCGCTGCGGGCCGCGACGTTGTCGGCCGACAGGTAGGTAGTACCGAGCCACAGATCGCCCGCGTTGCCGTGGGCAATGATCTGCACCGAGCTGACGCCCTGGTGGGTGTCGAGGTAGTCGGCAATCTGCTGCAGGCCGTCCTTGCTCGCATCCAGCTGGATGACCTGGGCGCCCGGCGCCACGCCTTGCAACAAGCTGGCGGAGTCCTTGACCCGGGCATCCACGAACACCACGGTTTGACCGGGCACGGCTACGGGGGAAACGGCTGGCGCGTCGGCCTGGCCGTGGGTGTCTTTGCTCACGCTCGGGTGGTCAGCCGTCGGCGGCTTGGCGGCGTCAGCGGTGGGATGGCTGTCGGGTTGCGCCGCTTCAGCCACGGTGGCGGCGACTGCGCCGTCGAACAGCATACGCGGCTCCAGGTGCATGATCATCGGCGAGACCCGTGCCCGTACTGCTTCGGTTTCCCGCGACTTGCGATTGCTCCACCACATGCTGCTCACCCGGCGTCAAACGTTCTTGAGAAAAATGAAAACGCCGCGATCAACTGATCGCGGCGTTGGCCTTCATACGAATCACATTGGCGGCGCTGGCTGAGCCGTCCTGCCAAAACGACAACTCGGTGTACTGCTGGAACAAGTCCGGCGGCAGGATGGTGCGCCGCGTCTGCAAACGCACCTTGGGCTGGACCTTGTGCAAGCCGGAAACGCCCAGCGCCTCGTCGAATGCCGGCGCGTCGTAGGCGAGGTTGTCGAAGTCATGCTCAAACCACGGCTCGCCGATAAAATCGTAGACCAACCGCATGACCCGCTCCGGGGCCTGGCTGAGCAGGTCGTAATCGACGATCAGCAAAGAATCGGCATGCTCACCGTAATAGGCTTCCTTGAGCGCCGCCCAGGCAAACCCCACCAGACGGTTGCGCTGGGCCAGGGTTTCACAGCGGCTGTAGACCGTGTTGCGCTCGACGTCATCGCCAAACAGCTTGGTGTTTTCGAAGGGATTGGCGCGGTACAAGCGCTCCAGGCTGTCCATGATCCAGGCGACGTTGCGCACACAGGCGACGACCTTGGCCTGGGGAAACAGGTCGTGCAGCGCAGGCATACGCGCGC
Source organism: Pseudomonas sp. R4-39-08 (assembly GCF_003852275.1). Classification (NCBI taxonomy): domain Bacteria; kingdom Pseudomonadati; phylum Pseudomonadota; class Gammaproteobacteria; order Pseudomonadales; family Pseudomonadaceae; genus Pseudomonas; species Pseudomonas sp. R4-39-08. The sequence goes on along the minus strand of NZ_CP027733.1, from coordinate 179,273 downwards.
ACCACTGGCGGTTGGTGTCGAATACCACCGGGATGGAGGCTTTGTCGGCGTAGTAGGAATCAAACAGGCCGCGCAACAGGCGACGACGGGTGTTGGCATCGATGACCGAGCCAAACTCGCTGCCGGCGCTGCACTGCGCCAGCACACCATTGAACAAAGTGCCTAAAGGGCTGCTCATGCCGGCGTGAAAACGCGGGTTCTGCAATAAAATCGCAGAGAGCAGGGTCGAGCCGGAGCGCGGCAAGCCCGAGATAAAGTGATACTGCAATCCGTTCACCACTTTGTAGGACAAAAATCCATTTGTGGGCCGGAGCGTAGTTGAGAAATGCAGTGCCGACTAGCGATCATTTGCCACTATTTTGGCATGCCCCTAATACCAATTCGTGATTAGCGGCAACCGGCGGGCCGCGAAGGCTCTGGCCCGCCACACAGCACGAATAGCCGCGCCCGCGCGCCGCCGCCGTCCTGCTGCAAAAGTTCTTGCCAGCCTGGCGGAATCGGCGCGAATTCATCCGGCAGCTCGTTGCTGCTGATCAGCCAGACACGGCGGGTGTCGGGCGCTAAGGCAGACAGACGGTCAAGGTAGATGCGCCCGCCGTCCTGATCCACCAGGGTGCCGAAGCCATAGGCATTCGGCCGAGTCGGCGTGCCGTCGGGCCTGGGCGGGGTGTAAAGCTGCAGTTGGGCGTCGGTCTGGTCGTAATACACGTAGCTTAGGTACCACATCATGTCGCTGAGAACGATGCGGTCGCCTTCCTGGTAGTTGCGGTTGACGAACTCCACCGGCACGTTGAACTGATCATGCCCATCCACCGTGGCATTGTTTTTCAGCCCCAGCAGCTCCACTCCGACAAACACCACGCACAACGCCGCGCCCAGCCATGCCAGGCGCGTGGGCAGGCGGTCGATGGCCAGGGCCACAAGGATCGGCAAGCCCAGGGCGTATACCGTGAGGTAGCGCTCGATAAACACCGGCGAGATGAACGACACCGCATACACCAGCAGTAGCGGCAACAGGAAGAACAGCGCCAGCAGGCGGGCCGGGTGATGGCGCTCGCGATCCTGCCAGGCGGTGGCTATCACGACGGCGATCAACAACAGCGGGAACAGCCAGAACAGCGGTCGCCAGAAGTCCACGCCTTCATCCTGAAGCGTGAACTGCCAGATCATCGACGGCACGGAGGTCAACGTGACCGGGTCTTCCCAGCCAATGTCACCGCCGACCTTGAGCTGTTCGACGTGTTGCACGAGGTCAAGCAGGTTCGGCAGCCAGGGCAGGTACAACGCCACGACCAGCGCATTGGCGCACCACCACGACGGACGCAGGATCAGGCGCTGGCTGGGCGCCTGGGACGGGCACAGCAGCCCCAGGTAAGCCCAGTGCACCAGCACGCACAGTGCAGTGAAGTAATGGGTATAAAACCCGGCGGCCATCAACAGCGCATAAACGACCAGGTAACGCGTGCGCGCGGGTTGGCGCACCCAGTACACCAGCGCCAGCGTGGCCCCCAGCAACCACACGGCCAGCAGCGAGTACATGCGCACTTCCTGGCTGTAGCGCACGGCGGAGGGGAACAGCGCCAGCAGCACCCCCGCCAGCACCGCAGCGCGACGGGTAGACAGTTGCCGTGTGAGCCAGACGCCCAGGCCCACCGCCAGCACGCCGGGGATCGCACTCATGCCGCGAATCGACCAGATGCCGTCGCCGAACAGTTCGATCCAGCCGCGCAGCATGAAAAAGTACAGCGGCGGGTGCACATCATGGGCGGCGTGAAACCACAGGTCGTCCAGGGCGTATTCGCTGAGCAGCAGGCTTGAGCCCTCATCGCCCCAGATCGCCGCAGTCGTCAGGCCATAAAACCGCACGGCCATGGCCAGCGCCAGGATCGGTACCCACCACAAACGGCTGAGCCAACCGGCGCCTTCCCAGGCGCTCGCAAGGCGATTGACTAAGGAAAGTGCCGCCACTTTGTCGTCTTGTTCTACCACAGACCGTCGCACCTCAACTCCCCAGACACAGCCCGTTTACCGAGCAAACTCCGCACATGCGCAAACACGCGCCACTCTAGGACAAAAGCCCCGGTTTCGCTCGCTGTTTCGCAACCGCCAGGCAGCAAGCAACAACGGCGACTACGCTCTGCGATGGCGCCGGACCGATTGGCGTCCTCCCCCCTGTCTAGCCATCACAAGGATGAACGATCCATGGAAGTTTTCATCGGCACCATCCAACCCTTTGCGTTTGATTTCGCCCCCAGAGACTGGGCCCTGTGCGCCGGGCAAACCCTTGCTGTCAACCAGTACCAGGCGCTGTATGCCCTGCTCGGTGTCGTTTACGGCGGAAATGGCAGCGTCAGCTTCATGCTGCCTAACCTGCAAGGTCGAATGCCCATTGGTCAAGGCAGCGGCGCGGGGTTGTCGGCGCGCGTCATTGGCGAAATCTCCGGCACGGAATCCGTCACCGCCACCCTGCTCAACCTGCCTGCCCACACCCACGCCATGACACCACTCACCGCCACTACCTCGGTGCAACTGGCGAACACCTCCAGCAACCCGCTGACAGTACCCAGCGCTACCAACGCGTTTATCGGCGCTTCCGGCGGTGGGCCGGGCAGCGCCGCAATCTATTCAGACCAGCAGGGCGCCACGCCGGTCCCTCTGCAGGGCGTGAGCACCGCCGTGGCCGGAGGCACGATCAGTGTCGCCGGTCAGGGCCAGGCCTTGGCCACCATGAACCCTTACCTTGCGATCAATTTCAGCATTGCCTTGAACGGGCTTTTTCCGTCGCGCGATTAACCCCTGGCCGGGGCTCGCAGGCCCCGGCATCTCTGAAATGGAGCCTCACATGTTGAACCTGGTCACCCCGGAACACTTTCGACCGTTGCTTGATGGCACCGCCGTGCTTTACCTGCCCGACGGTTCGGCGCTGCCGATCCAGGTCCAAAGCCTCAGCGAGACCCCCAAAGCCACCTTGCCAGGCAGCCCGCGCGGGGCCTTCAGGGTGCTGCTCGAAAGCCTTGAACCCACGGATTTCGTCGACGGCTTATGCCGTTTACCGCTGGCGGACGCCTGCCTCGAACAGGTGTTTGTGTCCCGCGAGCCCGCCATGGGCCGCGACAGCGAGCGGGGTTATTTCTGCATCGTGTTCAACTGAGACGGGTACCACACCAACCGCTGCGCGGCGGGCGTCTGTTCTTCCACCCGAAACCCCAGCTCCAGGTAATGCCGGCACGCATGGGGGTTGCTCGCCCACACCACCGTGCACACCGGGCACATCACCTGCGTGGCCGCCTGCTGCACCCCTTGCAAAACCGCGCGGCCAAAACCCTGGCCACGCGCGGTGGGAATGAATGCCAGGTACAACACCCGGATTTCATGGGGCCCAAAGTCGGCACTCAAGGCGCCGATAGGCGTGTCCAGCTTTTCGATGACATAGTGCAGCGCACCGGGAAAATGCTCGTCCAGGCCCTTTTCCTGGACCTGGAATTGCTGGGCGACCACCTCCTCGACCAGCGCCTGCTCGCCATCAATCCACTGCAGATCCGCACGTGCCGAGCGGTAAAGGCGCTGCAAAAACGGCCCGTCGGTACTGCGTGAGGGGCGCATCACCAGGCCCTGCGCCAGGGCACCTTGCTTGTTCGACATTGCGTTCACTCCTAGAACCCGCTTTCCCGTACACCCAACGCCGCCGCCCGGCGCCAGGCCACGCCCAGCACCGACTCACTGCGCCCCTGCAGTATCACCACGCCGCGCAACGGCTGACGGGGCGTTGCAATCGCTTGCAGACTTTTCAAGCGTGCGCCGTATTGCGCCTGCACAGGCTCCGGGCGCTGGTTTTCATCGCGGCGCACGGCAATCGGCCCGTGGTGGTCCGAGGTCAGCGCCTCCTGGTCCAGGTAGGCCACACCGTTGGCGTCGATATCGATCAACTCCACCGGAATAGCCGCGTGCATCGGGTCATCGGCGATAAACCGTCCGGTCGCCCCCGGCGCCACTCGCCACAGCTCGGCCTCGGCGATGTAACCGCGCAGGCGGGCGCCTTCTTCCACCACCCGCGCCAGCGAATCCTTGGGCGACAGCCAGCGCCCCACGCTCAATTGCGGCAGCACATCGCGCACCGTACCGGCGTGAGGCGCGCGCAGCAGCAGGCGTTCGCGCTGGGCGGCCAGGCCACGGTATTCGGCGAGGGCTTGGGACAGGCGCTGATCATTGATGCCCGCGTCCACTGCCGTTTCACTGCGCCCGGCCTGGCGGCGCATCTGCAACTGCAAAATCTCCACTTCGCGACGCACGATACCTTGCCGGGCGTCGAGGTCCGGTGATTCCAGCTCGATCAGCACCTGGCCCTGGGTCACCTCTTGCCCGTCCCCCACCCGCAAGTGCTTGACCCGCGCCGCCACCGGCGCATGCAGCGCACTGGCGCGCCCGGCTTCGAGCATGGTCGGCAGCTCCACCGCGCTACGCCAGGGCACCACCAGCGCGAGCACCAACAGCACCAGGCCCAGGCTGCTGAGCATGACCCGCGGCGCATGCGCCTGGCTGCGTCGGCTCCACCATTGGCGCCACTCCTTGAAGATCGGCAGGCCGATAAACCACACCAGTTCCACGCCCATCAGGACGATCCCCAGCAGCTTGAAAAACAGGTGATACACCGCCAGGGCGATCCCTAAAAACAGCGCCGCGCGCCACAGCCACGCCAGGTAGCCCCACCACAATAGCCGGCGTTGCATATTCGGCGACCACGGCTCCGGTGCCGGTTCGCCATACCCGAACAGCAGCTCGCGCAAGCGCCAGCGACACAGCGCAAAGGCGCGACCTTGCAGGTTATCCACCTCCCACCAATCGCTGATCAGAAAGTAACCATCGAAGCGCATGAACGGGTTGAGGTTGATCGCCAGGGTGGTCAGCCAGGTGGCGCTTGCCAGCATGAACGCTGCCGTGCGCGCCGGGCCGTCCGGCAGCAGCGACCAGGCCAGCAGGGCGATGCACGCCAGCAACAACTCGGCCATGACCCCACCCGCCCCGATCATCAAGCGCGCGCGACGATCATTGACCCGCCAGGCGTCGCTTACGTCGGTGTAGAACATCGGCAGCAACACCATGAATGCCACGCCCATGCTCTGCACCCTGCACCCGGCGCGCTTGGCCATAAAGGCATGGCCGAATTCATGGCACAGCTTGGCAAAGAACAGCGCCACGCCAAACGCCAGGGCGCCGCCCAGGCTGAACAGATGCGGAAACGTCGCCACAAAGCGCTGCCAGTCGCGCGCGACCAGAAACACCCCAAGCGCCAAAATGATCGGCAAGCCGTAGCGCAGCAACCCAGGGCCAAAGCGCGCCAGCAGCGGCCAGGCACGGTTGAGAAACGCATCGGGGCGCCACAGCGGAATCCGGAAAAACAGGTATTGATGCAGCAGCACCTGCCACAGGCTTTGTTTGTGCGCGGCAGATTTGTAGAGGTAACTGGCGCGCTGCTGCGGGTCGAGGGCGGCGATCAGGTCGTGGGCGCGCAGAAAACCCAGCAGCTCATCCACTTCACTGCCGCCCAACGCCAGGCCCGGCTCGCGGTTGGCGGCCTGCAGGACTTTTTCCGGGTCACCCAGGGACCAGTGGCGCAGCAAGCGAATGGCGGTGGCGCCCAGTTTGAAATAGCGCCCGCGCACCGGGTCGGCCAGGGTCCAGCGCGGCGAACCGTCCAGGGCCGCGCCGGCGCTGGACAGTTGCAGGTCTTCACGCAGTTTGGGCAAGTCCATCAGAGGCCCACGCTCTGGCGCAGGCCTGCCAGCGGCCGCCGCAACAGGTACAGCGCCAGCGGCGCGCGCTCGCCAAACAGCTTGGCCGTGCCGCGCAAGCCGATACGCGGCGGTGCTTCGTCGAATTGCGCATCCAGGCGATAGGCGAGTTGGCCACCCGGTGTGGGCTGCGCTTCATAGGCTGCCCGTTGCAAGGTCGCCAGGTGGCGATGCAAAGGGTCGCTGTCGAGGAACAGCGCTACCTGGGCGTTCGGTTCCAGGGCGATCGCATCGCCTACCGCCAGCTCAATGCGCAACTCGGCCTGGTCGGGGTCGGCAATCTGCAACAGGCGCTCGCCGGTTTGCACGGGCTTGCCGGTCCAGCGCTCGGCGTCGGCGAAAACGGCGATACCGTCGCGCTCGGCGCGCACTTCGCTGCGCTTGAGCAGTTCGCGGGCGTAATCGCGTTCGGCGCGTTTTTGCTCGACCCGGGCCGCCAGCAGGTCGATACGCGAATTCGATTCGGCATCGGCAAAAGCTCGCTGCGCGCTGGCCTTCAACTCGGCCTCGGCCACGCCCAGGGCACGCGCCGACACGTCGGCCTGGGCCGTGAGTGTGGTGCTTTCGAAACGCAGCAACAGGTCACCGGTTTTTACCGCCTGGTTGGGCTTGACCAAAAACTGTGCAATCACCCCATCCAGCGGCGCCGCCACCACCTGCCCGGCCAGCGGCACCACTTCGGCGGGCGCCAGCACGGATTGGCGCACCGGAATCAGCAGCAACAGCAGCAAGGCGACCACCACCATCAGCTGGCGCTTGCGAGTCAGGCGCAACCGCCACGGCCGCTGCGGCTGCAGTGCATGCCAGGCATGGCTGCAGGTGTCGCCCAATTGCGCCAGCAACACTTGCTCGGCCGGATTCCACGGGGTATCTCGCGCCAGCCACAGGCCACCGAACACTCGGCCCTGGGGGTCGATCAACGGTAACCAGAACACCTGGCCGGCAGACAGGCTTTGCCAGTCCGCCCGCACCGCCTCGCTCAACTGCTCCGCCGGCACTACGCGTGCGGTCTGGGCCAGCGCCTGCTTGTGCAGCTGCGCCACCGCCTGCTCGACAAAGGCCACGAACGGCGCATTCGGGTCGACGTTACTCACGGCTGTCACCGCCTGCACCTTGCCGGCGATCAACAGTGCGGCATGCCGATAGCCGAACAGCGGCTGGCTGTCATTGACCAGGCTGTAGGCCAGTTGCTCGGTGGTGCGCGCGGCGCGGGTCTGGCGTTCCAGGTCCAGAAACTGCGCAAACACCCGCTCGCTGCTGCCCGGCATCGGGGCGTTCATTGCAATTGCGCAAAGTGTGCGGTGCCACTCATGCCTGCCATCAACCCGGCGGCGTTGGGTAAAGTGGCGACCAGCAGCAGCGTCTGGCTGCCCTCGTCAATGCGCGCGCCGAGTCGTTTGACCGTGGCGCTGAACGCCTGGCCGGTTTCATCGGGGGTAAAGGTGAAGGTCTGGCCGGGCTTGAGCTTGTCCATCCAGCGTGACGGCACCAGCAGGTGGATTTCCAGGCTGCGATTGTCGACGATTTCCAACAGCGGCGCCCCGGCCGATACGCTTTCATAGCGCTGCACCTTGCGCTGCACCACCTGGCCGTCATACGGCGCCAGCACGCTGCAACGCTTGACCTGCACCTGATAGACCTGGGACTGGGCCTGGGTTTCGCTGAGTTTGGCTTCGGCGCGGGCCACTTCAAAGCGCCCGACTGAATTGAGCGCCGCCAGCTGTTTGTTGTGGGCCAGCTCTTCACCGGCGCCACGGCTGGCAGCCTGGGCGGCATTCAATTGCGCCTGGTAGGCCGAGCAATCGAAACGCGCCAGGGTGTCGCCCTTCTTGAACGACTCGCCCTCACTGAACGGCAGTTCGACGATGCGCCCCGACAACTCGCTGGCCAGCATCGCCTGGTCGCGGGCCCGTAACACGCCGCGCGCCTCATCAGTGCCGGCCGCAGCCGCCGGCGGGTGATCCAGCAAGGGGTCGTCCGCCATGGCGACAGGCGCCACGCCCATCACGCAGGCAACACTCAACAGCCATAGCCGCAATAGCTTCATACGATCCTCCCTGATGAAGAATGCAGTCTATGTCAGCAAGGTTAAAACGCCACTACCCTCAATCGGACAAATCCGTGATTTGTGTGAGCGTTCACCGAAGCTGGCGTCGGATCACGCTATGATTGCCGTCCTCCAAGGACCCAGGATCAAGGACACGTCATGCGCATCGGTTTTTTGTCACCTCTGGCACTGGCCCTGCTGGCCGGTATTCCCCTGGCGGCCCAGGCCAGCTCCGACGACTCGTGCTATCCCGATTGGCGGGTGTCGCGTGACAGTCTCGAACCCTGCAGCAACCAACCCTTTCTCAGCCCAGGCAACGATAGCCGGGTAAACCTGCGCCTGTTGCTGGCCGACAAAAAGGCCGCACCCCTGGCGCCGAATGCCCTGGGCGAAGACGACCTGGCCCAGGGTTTCGGCCCGGTGCCGTTTCCGGTGTATCGCCTGGTGCCGGTTCCGGCCGCAGAGGACGAACCCGATAACCAAGCGGACGATTCGCGCACCGCCGAGCTCGACACCCTGCTCGCGCCGCTGGGCATCAAGCGTGAGGAGTACAAGACCGCAGGCGAAGCATTTCTCGATGGCGAAGGCAGCCGCTGCCGCAGCAACGCTGATGACAGCGCCACCGCGTTTATCAGCCAGGTGATCAAGGCCGATATGCCGCCCGCCGAGCGCGACCTGCTGGTGAAAGCACGTCTGCAGCTGCTGACCACCTGTGACTGGGACGGCCAGGTGGTGGATGCGCAGCTGACCCCTTCGGCCAGCGCCCAACTGTTTCGCACTTATCTGCAGGCCGCCGCTGACTTCTACAGCGGCCGCTTCGGTAACGCCGAGCGCGGTTTCGCCGCCGCCGCGACCAGCGAGGTGCCCTGGCTGAAGGAAACCGCGCTGTACATGACCGCGCGCACCTCGCTGAACCAAGCCCAGGCCGAAGCCTTCGACGAATACGGTGTGCCCCAGCGCGAGCATGTGGACAAGGCCGCGTTGAGCGACGCTGAAGAAGGCTTTCTCGGCTACCTGAAAACCTACCCGCAGGGCGCTTACGTCGCGTCCGCCCGCGGCCTGCTGCGCCGGGTGCACTGGCTGGCGAGTGACGAGACCAAGCTCGCCGCAGACTTCACCTGGCAATTCACCGAAGCCAGCGACGCCCAGCACAATGTGAGCGTGGACGCGTTGGTGGAAGAAGCCGACCTCAAATTGCTGATGGCCAGCAACCAGGCGGCCAACAGCCCGATGCTGCAACTGGTCAGCGACCTGATGGCCATGCGTGCCCATACCCCGCCCCTCTTGAGCCGTGAAGCCCTCGACAAGCAAAAGAGCACCTTCGCCAACGAGCCGGCCTTGTTCGACTACCTGCAAGCGGCGTATGCCCTGTATGTCGAGCACCAACCCGACACGGCCCTGAAGCATCTGCCGACGGACCTGCCGCCAAACCTGGATTACTTCGCCTTCAGCCAGCAGACCCTGCGCGCCCTGGCCCTGGAAGCCAAGCAAGACTGGAAAGGCGCCGAAGCGCTGTGGCTGCAACTGCTGCCGCTGGCCAAGCAACCGCTGCAACGCGACCAATTGGAGCTGGCACTGGCGATGAATTACGAGCGCAGCGGCCAACTGGCCAAGGTGTTCGCCGCCGACTCGCCGATCAGTGCCAGGCAGGTGCGATACATCCTGCTGCGCAACGTGGCCGGTCCCGACCTGTTGCGCCAGCAGATCGCCAAGGCCAACGATTCCACTGAACGCCAGACCGCCCAATTCGTGCTGCTCTACAAAGACCTGCTGCACCGCCAGTTCGCGACCTTCGCCGACGACCTCAAGCAGGCCTCGCTGTCTGACGACAAACTCGGCACCAGCCTGGGTTACACCTACAGCGGCGGGCAAAGCCTGAAGTTGTTCCAGTGGAACGGTGACAAGGCCGAATCCGGCTATGCCTGCCCGAGCGTCGCGCAAACCGCCGCGACCTTGCAAAGCGACGCAAAAAACCCGCAAGCCCTCAACTGCCTGGGGGAATTCATCCTGCGCAATGGCCTGGACGGCATGCCGCTGGAGCAAGCTCGCGCCACCGGCAGCCTTGGCAGCACCGCCTCGGAGTTCAAAGGTGAAACCTTCTCGCGCCTGGACGGCTACCAGCAGGTGATCACCAATGCCAAGGCGCCCAAAACCGACCGGGCCTACGCGCTGTTTCGCGCGATCAATTGCTACGCGCCGGCCGGCTACAACAGCTGCGGCGGCGAAGACGTGGCACCGGCCGTGCGCAAAGGCTGGTTCCGCCAGCTCAAAAGCGGTTTCGCCGACACCCAGTGGGGCAAATCGCTGCAGTACTACTGGTGAAAATGCTGTGGCTGGGCCTGCTGTTGCTGGCAAGCCCGGCCTTCGGTGCTGTTGACGCCCGTAACTACGACGCCTTCTGGCTGTGGAGCGGCGTCGCGCCCCAGCCGGTGCTCAAGCAGGCCAAGACCCTGTACATCCTGCAGGGCCAGATCAACTCCACCCGCCGCGCGCCGCAACGCGGTGTGCAACTGATGGCCCAGGGCATGAACGTGCCGCGCATTACCCAGGGCGACATCTGGGTGGTCTACCGCGCCCATACTCTGCGATGGCCGGAACAGGTCTACACCCAACTGCTTGGCCAGGTGCAACGCTGGCGCGAGGCGGGCAACCCGGTGGTCGGCATCCAGATCGACTTCGACGCCCGCACTCAATACCTGCACGAATACGCGGCCTTCCTGCGCGACCTGCGCCAACGTCTGCCGACCGACCTGCGCTTGAGCATCACCGGCCTGTTGGACTGGAGCAGCAACGCCGACCCCGCCGCCATCGCCCAGCTCAAGGGCGTGGTGGATGAAGTGGTGGTACAGACCTATCAAGGGCGGCACAGCATCCCCGACTACGCCGCGTATTTGCCCCGCATGAACCGGCTGGGTGTGCCGTTCAAGGTCGGCCTGATTCAGGGCGGGGACTGGCAAGCGCCGGAGTATTTACAGGGGAGTGAGTGGTTTCGGGGGTATGTGGTGTTTTTGCAGAACCGGTAAGTCCTCCGACAGGGAAAAATCCGCATCGAGCTGGAGTTTATGCACACTGGCTTAAACAGAGTGGATGATATAAGTTACTCTTACCGCATTAAAGGGTGATATATCATGCAAGCGTCGGGCAAGCCGAACCCTCACAAAGGGTACATCTCAGAGCGAAGCGATGAGCTGATGAAAGGTATCGGAAACGGTATCGAAATAGCCCGTGTTCGTCGTCGGCTGAAAATTTCCACCATATGCAGCCGCGCGGGTATCACCCGGCAAACGTATCAACGACTGAGACAGGGAGAAGCCGGCGTATCCCTCGGTGTACTGATGAATGTGCTCAGCGCGATGGACCTGGAGGAAGGGATGGCGAGCATCGCATCGCCAGACCTTGACCAGGTTGGGATAACCCTGAGCCTCGCCCGTGAGCCTGACCGAATTCGCACAGAAGGAGACCCTCATGTCCTGGAAGCCGATTGGTAATGCATTTGTTTTTTCGGCTCACTCAGTCGGTGATCCGGTCCCCGTCGGTGAAGTGGCGATGCACGGGGGCGGGTTCGTTTTTCGCTACGCGAACAGCTGGCTCGCAAGACCCAACGCATTCGCGATTGACCCGCTGAATTTGCCACTGACCTCTAACCAATATTCCTCCACGCGCATGTTTGGGGTGCTTGACGACGCCACTCCGGACAATTGGGGCCGGCGTGTTCTGCTGGCCACTCACAAGCAGCATCCACAAAACGACATAGAATGGCTGCTTGCCTCGCGGGGTGCCGGGGTTGGATGCCTGCTTTTCAGTGCTTCACGACATCTGTTACCTACCCTGCACCAGCCGCCACAATTTGAAGATCTCGAAAAAATCATGGTGGGCCTCGATCAAGTCGAGAAAGGCGATGTAGACCTCCCTGCGGAAATCGCACGGCTATTCGAGTTCGGAAGCTCTATGGGCGGCGCCAGACCCAAGGTCACCGTGACTCATGAAGGTAAGGAATGGATTGCCAAGTTCGGCCGTAGCGACGATGTTTTCGATCAGCCCCGTGCTGAATTTGCCAGCCTGCAAATGGCGAACGCGGCGGGTCTACCGGCAGCGGGGCACAAGTTGGTCGAGGTAGCCGGCAGGCCGGTATTGATGGTCGAGCGCTTTGACCGGCATGAAGGAACGGGCCGCGAGCACTATGTCAGCTGCAACTCTTTGGTAAGCGCCGAGAAGCCGAGAATGCGCGTTGGCGCGGTTGATAGTGACGTTTCCTATTCCAGAATCGCCGACGTTTTGAAGAAGGTCAGCGACGATGCAACGCTCGACATGCGTGAACTTTATCGACGCATGGCATTCAATGTGCTCATCGGAAATAGCGACGACCACCTGAAACAAACCGGACTGCTGTTGACCAGCTCGTCGGGCTACTCCCTTGCGCCAGTATTTGACGTGCTGCCCCATCCGACGCAACTAGGCTTGCAGGCGCTGATCATCGGGAATGAAGGAAGGGTATCGTCTATCAGCAATTTGCTGAGTACGCCCGAGCGCTTTGGCTTGGGAATGGATGAAGCAAGATCCATCGTCACTGACGTCTATGCCGTCGTGCGAGAAGCCTCCGGCTTTTTTGAGGCCACAGGCTGCAGCAGTGCCGATACCAGCATGCTTTCCAAGGTATGCACCCGGTTTGAAACGCAGCTGATGGCATGACCCGGGTGCGCAGCCGAAGACGACCTCACGTCCGTCCTATTGCGCATCTGAACGCGCCAGTGGATACACCGACTCCCAGCCGCCACCCAACGCTTTATACAAGCCCACCATCGCCAACGACACACTCGTAGAGCTTTCCACCCACTGTTCCTGGGTCGCCAGCAGCGCGCTTTGCACGGTGAGCACGTTGACGAAATCCGCCACGCCTTCGACGTACTGGTGTTGTGCGGTGGTCAAGGCGATCTGGTTCTGGCGCACGGCTTCGGCGAGGCTGTCGCGGCGCAGTTGGCTGGCGTTGTAGCGGGTCAACTGGTCGTCGATTTCATGCCAGGCGCGCAGCACGGTTTGCTGGTAGGCCAGCGCCGCTTCCTGTTGCTGGGCTTCGCGCAGATTCACCATGCCTTGCAAGCGCCCGCCGTTGAACAGCGGCAGGCTGAACTGCGGGCCGAAGGCAAAGGCGCGCGAGCCCCAGGAGCCGAGATCCGCGAGCTGCATGGCCTGGGAGCCGAGGCTGCCGGACAGGGTGATGCGCGGGTAGAAATCGCCCTTGGCCACGCCGATGCTGGCGGTGGCGGCGTGCAGGCGGGCTTCGGCCTGGCGGATGTCCGGGCGGCGCTCGGCCAGTTCCGACGGCAGGCCGATAGCGACCTGGCGCTGGGTCTGCGACACGGCGGCGTCCTTGGACAGTTGCGCGTGCAGGGCTTGCGGAGGCTCGCCCATCAGCAGGCTCAGGGCGTTGATCAACTGGTCCTGGCGCTGCTGCAAATCCGGCAGGCGCGCTTCGATGGCGGCGACCTGGGCGGCGGCTTCGGCCACGTCCAGGTCGGTCGCCACGCCATCGGCCAGGCGCAGTTGCGAAAGCTTGAGGCTGTGGCGGGCGACGTCGAGGTTCTGCTCGGTGACGGCGCGGGTGTTTTGTACGCCACGCAGTTGGATATAGTCCTGGGCGGTCTCGGCCAGCACCGACAGCAACACGGCGCGGCGGTCGTTTTCCGCGATTTCCAGGGTGGCGTCGGCGGCTTCGGTCTCGCGCTTGACCCGGCCCCAGAAGTCCACTTCCCAAGCGGCGGAAAAGCCCATGTCCCACTGGTTGAACGCCGAGCGGCCGTTCTCGCCGGAGGGGTCGTTCAAGCCTCTGCCACTGTTGCGCTTACGCTGGTAAGCGCCGCCCGCGTCGACGTTGGGGTAACGTTCGGCGGTGGTTACCTGGCGCACGGCGCGACTTTGTTGCAGGCGGCTGCTGGCCAGTTTCAGGTCGAGGTTATCCCTGAGGGCGCGGCGTGTGAGGGCCGACAGTTGCTCGTCGTGGAATACGTCCCACCAGCGCTCTTGCAACGGGTCGCTGGTGGCGCGACTGGCCGCCTGACGCCCCTGGGGCTCAGTCCATTGGGCCACAGACGGACCCTGCGGCCGCTGGAAATCCGGGCCGACGGTGCAAGCGCTCAAACTGATCAGGCTCAGGGTGAGCCAGGCGAGATGTCTCATTGCTGGGCCACCTCATGTTGTTGTGCGGCGGCGTGGGTGTCGACACTGGCTTCCACCGACATCCCTACGCGCAAGCGTTCGGTCAGCGGTTGGTTTGGCTCAAGCACAATCTTCACCGGAATACGCTGCACCACCTTGGTGAAGTTACCGGTGGCGTTGTCCGGCTTGACCGAGGCAAAGGTCACCCCCGTGGCAGGCGCCAGGCTTTCCAGATGGCCGTTGAGCAACTCGCCATCGAGACTGTCGACCCGCACCTGCACGGCTTGGCCGGCCTGCATGTGAGACAGTTGCGTCTCCTGGAAATTGGCCACGACATAGGCTTGGGCCAGCGGCACCACGGCGAGGATCTTGCTGCCCGGCGTGACATAGGCGCCCACCCGTACCGCACGCTCACCGACCATGCCGTCCACCGGCGCGACGATGCGGGTGTAGGACAGCTGATAACTGGCCATTTCCAGCGCGGCCTGTGCACGCTTGAGACCGCCTTCGGCAGCGTCACGCTGGGCGGTGAGAATTTCCACTTGCTTGCGTTCGGCTGCCAGCACCGCCGTGGATTTGGCCAGGCGCGCGGTGGCCTGGTCGATGCGGGTCTTGGCTTGCTGGGCGTTCTGCACGGTGCCCGCGCCGACGCCGGCGAGGTGGTTGTAGCGGTTCAGTTCGTGTTCGGCAAACGCCACTTCGGCGCGATCGGCCGCCACGGTGGCTTGGGCCTGGGCGATCACCGAGCTTTGGCGTTCAAGGGTCGCGGTGGCGTTTTTCAGTTGGGCCTGGGCGACCAGGGTGTCGGCGTCGGCAGCCTGGGCGGCGGCGCGAAAGTCACGGTCGTCGATCAGCGCCAACAGCTGGCCGGCCTTGACGCGCTGGTTGTCTTCCACCAGCACGTCCTTGATGAACCCGGCAACGCGGGGTGCAACCAGGGTGAAATCGGCGGCGACGAAGGCGTCGTTGGTGGTCTGGCGCTGGCTGCCCAGGATGCCCGGCGCAACCAGGTACACCAGCACGCCCACGGCAAATACGGCGATGACGGAGACGGCAATTTTGTCTTTGCGTTTCATGAGAAATCCTTGGGGTCAGGTCGGTGCACGAGGCGGGAAAATCCGCGTGGGCATCCAGAAAATCAGCAGGATCAACGCCACCGCGACACCGGCCATGACGACATACAGATCCGAAGAGGTGAGCACCACGGTCTGCTCGTGCAGGCGGTGCGCCAGGCCCGGCGCGTCGCCGTCGGCCAGGGGTGAGTTGCCCAGGCGGTCCACCAGCATGCTCGAGTGGAAATGCCCGCGCTGGGTGGTCAGCGTATCCAGCACCGCCGTGGCGATCACGGCGGACAGACCCTTGACGGTGTTGAACCACGCCGAGGCGAACGGCCCTTCGATGGGTTGAATACTGCCGGTGGACAGCATCAGCAACGGCAGAACCGCCATCGGTTGACCAAAGATCTGCAGCAGGTACCAGCCATAAAAATCATCGCGAATCCACGCCGAGGTCAGGTGCGAACTGCCGATGCAGCACACCACCAGCATGCTCAGGCCAATGCCCAGCACCCAGCGGCAATCGACCCAGCGCAGATTGCACAGCGCCGCCACCAGCGGCAGCGCGATCAACTGCGGCAGCGCCATCAGCAACATCACCGGCGCGGTTTGCAGTGGCCGGTAGCCCTGGACCTGGGCGAGAAAACTCGACGGGATGATGATCACCGAGGTCAGCACCATCAACACCCCGGCCAGTACGATCAAGGCGAACGACAGGTTGCGCAGGCCGAGCATCTGCAGCTTGAAGAATGGCAGCGGCTGCGACCATTCGTTGAGCATGAACAGCACCAGCAGCAGCGCGCCGCCACTGAGCAAAAAGGTGATCAGGCCCGACTCGAACCAGTCCAGGCGATTGCCTTGCAACAGGCCGATCACCAGCATGCAGATCGCCGGGAAGCCCAACAGCAGACCACGCCAGTTGAACTGTTTGAAGCGTTCCAGGCGCAGCGGATCCTGCGGCAAGCCGTAGGCCACGGCGGCCATCGCCAACAGGCACGGCCCGACGATCTGCCAGAACGCCCATTGCCAGCCGACGTATTCGGTCCACAGCGCCGCCAATGGCGTGCCCAGGCTCGGGCCGAAAGTGGCCGTCAACGCATAGCCGGCCAACCCGTACAGTTTGACGTTGGCCGGCAGAAAGCGTAGCGCCACGGTCATCAACATCGGCGGCAACGCGCCACCGGCCAGGCCTTGCACGGTGCGCAGCAGCAACAGGCTTTCGTAGTTCGGTGCAAACGGGCAAAGGATGCCGAGCAGCGTGAACACGCCGATGGCGCCCAGGGTGAAACGCCGCAGGGAGAGCGTCACCGCGCACCACGGCGCGAATGCCATGGCTGCGACGGAAGTGGCGGTGTACGCCGCGACCAGCCAGGTGCCTTCGTCAAAGCCGATGTACAGCGCACCCCGGATATCGGCGAGGGCGACCTTGGTCACCATTTCGTTGAGGCCAGACACCAGCACCGCCAGCAACACGCCGACCAGGCCGATGATGATGCGCGGGCCGAACACCGGAGGGCTGGGCGCAGTGGGTTTGGCTGCGGCCTCGAAGGCGGGGGCAGCGAGGGAAGTCATGGACAAGTAACTCGGAATGGGAATACCCGAGCAGTTTAATCAGGCAAATGCATGACAAAAAGTGACTTGTTGGCAGGTTA
Source organism: Pseudomonas sp. R4-39-08 (assembly GCF_003852275.1). Taxonomy (NCBI): domain Bacteria; kingdom Pseudomonadati; phylum Pseudomonadota; class Gammaproteobacteria; order Pseudomonadales; family Pseudomonadaceae; genus Pseudomonas; species Pseudomonas sp. R4-39-08. The sequence continues at coordinate 162,577 of NZ_CP027733.1, read as the reverse complement.
TAAGTGCGTCATACGCAATCCACCGGGTAATGCGGGGCATTTAATGTGGGAGGGGGCTTGCCCTAATGCCGGTCAGTTAAGAAGTAGCAGGAGCGAGAACTAACTTGTGGCGAGGGAGCTTGCTCCCGCTGGGGCGCGAAGCGGCCCCAAACAATGGGACTGCTGCGCAGTCCAGCGGGAGCAAGCTCCCTCGCCACAGGTTCGGTGTCGCCTTAACTAACTGGCATTAGGGCTTGCCCCCTGCCACATTTGATTTCAGCTGGGCTGGGCTTCCAGCCAGGTGGCGTGGCAGCTCTCGCGCATGGTCTCGCGCAGCCATTTGTGCGCCGGGTCTTTGTCGAAACGCGGGTGCCAGGATTGCGCCAATACCAGGGTCGGCAGCGAAATCGGCAAGGCGAACGAGCGCAGCGGCAGCTTCAGGCGCCGAGCACTCAGGAGGGCTTCCTTGGGCACCGGCAACAGCAGGTCGGAGTCGGGCAGCATGAACATCGCGCCGTGAAAGCCGGGGGCGATCATTGCCACGTGGCGCTCCAGGCCCTGGGCATTCAAGGCGGTATCGATGGGCCCACGGGCGATGCCGCGTCGCGAGATACTGATGTGGGAATAGCTGGCAAACCGAGCGGCGGTGATCTCTTCGTCGAACAGCGGGTGATCTTCCCGGGCCAGGCCAACAAACGTGGTCGAGAACAGGTTCTGCACCTTCACTTCAGGCCCGGCCGGCATGGTATTGCTCACCCGCAGGTCCAACCGCCCTTCGCGCAGCGCTTCATCGTCGGTGTCGCCTTCGGGCACGAAGCGCAGTTCGCAGAACGGCGCCGCGCGTTGCAGGGTGTCGAACAGCCGACCGCCATACACGCCGATGAAAAAGTCATTGGCGCGCACGCTGAAGCGGCGGCGCAAAGTGCTCAAATCGACCTGGTCCGCCGAGCGAAACAACAACGCCGCCTGCTCCACCACGTTGCGCACCTGGCCTTGCAGCTCTAGCGCTTTGGGCGTCGGCACCAGGCCGCGGCCGGCGCGCACCAGGATCGGATCACCCACCGCCTCGCGAATACGCGTGAGGGTACGGCTCATGGCCGCCGGGCTCAGGTTCATCCGTCGCGCGGCGCCCACCACGCTGCCTTCATCGAGCAACGCGTCGAGGGCGACCAGCAGGTTCATGTCGGGAAGTTGCATGCCAAGCACTCGTGTTCGGTCGGGAGTGAACTGGACGCAATCCTAGCAGGCTTTAGCGGTTCAGAACGGCGCGTCGCCCTGGATGGTGGTGCGGAACAACTTGCGGCGCAGGTGGCTCGGGCAACCGGCCGCCAGGTGGATCAGCGAGCGGTTGTCCCAGAACACCAGGTCATGGGGCTGCCACTGGTGGCGGTAGATGTTCGCCGGCAGCACGCTGTGGGCGTAGAGCTGGGCCAGCAGGTCGCGGCTTTCGTCCTCTGGCAGGCCGACGATGCGGGTGGTGAAGCCCGCGCTGACGAACAGGGCCTTGCGGCCGTTTTCCGGGTGGGTGCGCACGATCGGGTGCTCCACTTCGGCCACTTGGGCGAGCTGTTCAGGGGTCAGGGTGGGACGCCAGTTGCCCTCGAATTTGCTCTCGCTGTAACGCGCGGTGTAGGAATGCGCGGCGCGGCGCCCTTCGACGGCGTTGCGCAGGTGCTCGGGCAGTTGCTCCCAGGCCTTGTGCATGTCGGCAAACAGCGTGTCGCCGCCTTCGGACGGCAGTTCCTGGGCATGCAGCATCGAGCCCAGGCTGGGCAGCTCCTTGTACGACAGGTCCGAGTGCCAGAATTTGCCCGCATCGCCCAGGCCGATGGACTGGCCGTTTTCGATGATGTTGGAGACGATCAGGATCTCCGGGTGATTGGCCAGCAGGAACTGTTTGAGCACATGGATTTGCAGCACGCCAAAGCGGCGGCTGAAGGCGATCTGTTGTTCGGGGGTGATGCGTTGGTCGCGGAACACGATGACGTGGTGGTCCAGGTGTGCGCGATGGATGCGGGCGAAGTCCTGGTCGTTGAAGGGTTGGGATAGATCCAGGCCGATGATTTCGGCGCCGACACTGCCGGAGAAGGGGCGGATGTCGAAGGTTTGGTTGATGGTGGACATGGGGTTCACTTCCGGCAGACAGGGGAGTGAATTTATAGGTCTAAGAATGGAAGTTTAAATACTGTTAGGGCATATCCATATGCTTTGGTGATGCTGATGGCCTCATCGGGGGCAAGCCCCCTCCCACATTTGAATGTGCTCACAAATCAAGTGTGGGAGGGGCGGTGCGACGATTCGACTTGCTCCCGATTGGGCCGGCAAGAGCGATAGAGATTACCGCTCGTGCAACGCCTCGGCCCGCGCCTTGATGATCGGCTTGAGCAGGTAGCTGAGGATGCTTTTCTTGCCGGTGATGATGTCCACCGAGGCGACCATGCCGGGGATTATCAGCAGCGGCTTCTCATCGGTGCCCAGGTGGCTGCGGTCGGTGCGCAGGGTGATCATGTAGTAGGTGGTTTTCTTGTCTTCATCGGTGATGGTGTCAGCGCCGATGCGTTCGAGCTTGGCCTTCAGGCCACCGTAGATGGTGTAGTCATAAGCGGTGAATTTGACCACCGCTTCTTGCCCAGGGTGCAGGAACGCGATGTCTTGCGGGCGGATCTTGGCTTCCACCAGCAGGGTGTCGTTCAGCGGCACGATTTCCACCATGTCACTGCCCGGCTGGATCACGCCGCCGACGGTGTTGACCAGCAGCTGCTTGACGATGCCGCGCACCGGCGAGGTGACCAGGGTACGGCTGACACGGTCTTCCAGTGCGCGACCAGTGGATTCGGCCTTGTTCAGTTCGGTGCGGGCCTCGTTGAGTTGGGTCAGGGCTTCGCTGCGGAATTTGCCACGGGTTTCATCGATCTTGCGCTGCACTTCCTTGATCGCCGATTCGGCGCGGGGGATTGCCAGGGTGGTGGCGTCCAGCTGGCCGCGGGTTTCCATTTCGGCGCGCTTGAGGCGCAGCACTTCCACCGGCGACACCGCGCCCTGGGCCACCAGCGGCTCGGACATGTTGATTTCCTGGCGTTGCAGGGAAAGCTGGCTGCGGTACTGGCCTTGCTTGGAGGTGAACTCGCGCAGTTCCTGTTGGCGCTGCACCAGTTGCTCCTGCAAGCCGCCGACTTCGTCTTTCAACTGCTGGCGACGGCTTTCATACAGCGAGCGCTCGTTGGCGGCCTGGCTGGGCGCGGCCTTGAGTACCTCGTCGGGAATGTTCAGCGGGCGATCATCCACCTGCGCACTCAGGCGCTCGACGCGCAATTGCATGGCCAGGCGCAGGGCTTCGGTTTCGCCGGCGTTGGACACGAACCGCGTGTCATCCAGGCGAATCAGCGGCGCACCGGCCTCGACGATCTGGCCTTCCTTGACGTACAGCTCGGCGACGATGCCGCCTTCCAGGTTCTGGATTTTCTGCAATTTGGACGACGGAATCGCCTTGCCGTCGCCACGGGTCACTTCGTCGATTTCGGAGAAACCCGCCCACACCACCAGAAACAGAAAGAAGGCAATGATGGCCCAGATGGTCAGGCGGATGACTCGCGGCGCATCTTCGATCAACGCTTTGTTGACCTCGGGCAGCGGCTGGCCGTGCAGCGAGTCGGAACCTTTGAAGTAGCGGCCGACCGCGTTTTTGATGGAGTTAAGCAACACTGATCTGCCCCTTCTTCAACGCTTCCATGACCACGGCTTTCGGGCCGTCCGCAAGAATCTGCCCACGGTCGACCACCAGCAGGCGGTCTACCAGGGAGAGCAGCGAGGCACGGTGCGTCACCAGCACCACGGTCTTGTTTTGCACCACGGCGTGCAGGCGTTGTTTCAAGCGTTCTTCACCGGTGTTGTCCATGGCGCTGGTGGGTTCGTCCAGCAGCAGGATAGGCGGGTTGAGCAGCAGCGCACGGGCCAGGGCGACGTTCTGGCGCTGGCCGCCGGACAGGTTCTGCCCACGCTCGCCGACTTGCAGTTCGTAGCCTTGCGGATGCAGGCGCGCGAATTCGTGCACGCCGGCCAATTCCGCCGCCTGCAGGACCATTTCGTCTTCGACGTAGCGTGCACCACTGACCAGGTTGTCACGCAGGGTGCCGGCCAGCAGTTGGATATCCTGGGCGACGTAGCCGATGTTGTGGCGCAGTTCGCTGACATCGATCTGGCGCACGTCCACGCCGTCCACCAGCAACGCGCCGGAGTCGGGCTGGTAAAGGCCGACGATCAATTTGGCCAGGGAGCTTTTGCCCGAGCCGCTGCGGCCGATGATGCCGATTTTTTCCCCTGGCTTGATCACCAGATTGATATTTTTCAGCGCAGCGTTCTGTTGGTTTGGATACGTGAAGTTCAGGCCCCGGCACTCGATGGCGCCTTGCAGGGTGCGGCGGCTCATGGGGCGCTCTTCGAAGTTGCGCTCCTGGGGCAGTTCCATCATCTGGTCCACCGAGGTCATGGTGACCTTGGCTTGCTGGTAGCGCGTGAGCAGGCCCGACAGCGAAGCCAGCGGGCTCAACGCGCGGCCACTGAGCATGTAGCAGGCAATCAGGCCGCCCATGCTCAGGTTGCCGTCGATGATCTGGTACACGCCGAACACGATCATGATCACGCCGGCCAGTTGCTGGATCAGCAGGGTCATGTTCATCGACAGGCCCGACAGCAACTTCACCCGTAGTTCGAGCCGGCTCAAGGTGCCGATGGTCTGTTCCCAGCCGTACTGGCGTTCGCTCTCGGCGTTGTTGACCTTGACCGCGTCCAGCCCGGCGAGAGTTTCGATCAGGCTCGACTGGCGCTCGGCGGCCAGGGCCATGGTGCGTTCCATGGTCGCGACCAACGGCTTCTGCAGGGCGTAGCCGATACCCAGGGCAATCGGGAACGCCAGCACCGGAATCCATACCAGATGGCCGCCGAGCAGGGCGATCACCAGGAAGATCAGCAGCGTGAACGGCAGGTCGATCAGGCTGGTAAGGGTCAGCGAGGCGAGGAAGTCGCGCAGGCTCTGAAACTCATGGATGTTCTGCGCAAAGCTGCCGACCCGCGCCGGGCGGTACTTCATCGACATGCCGACGATGCGTTCGAACAGCGTGGCGGAGATGATCAGGTCGGTTTTCTTACCGGCCAGGTCCAGGCACAGGCTGCGCAGGCTTTTGAGCACCAGGTCGAACAGGTACGCGCCGCAGATGCCCACAGCCAGCACCCACAGGGTGGCGGTGGCCTGGTTGGGTACCACGCGGTCGTACACGTTCATCACGAACAGCGGCGCGGCCATGGCGATGATGTTGATCAGGAAGCTGGCGGCGATGGCGTCGGTGTACAGCCAGCGCGACCGCTTGAGGGTGTCACGAAACCAGGACCGCGCCCGCGGGATCAGGGTGCCGTGGTTGACGTCGAATTTGTGCTGCGGCTGGGCGAAGAAGACTTTGCCGATGTAGTCGGCGGCCAGCAGTTCGCGCTTGATCAGCACTTCCCCGCCGTCGCTTTCGCTGAGCAGCACCCGCGCTTCATCGTCGCCCTGCCAGCCGACCAGCACAGTACTGCGCCCGTCCTTGAGCAGCAGCAGCGCTGGCAACGCGATGGCTGGGATCTGTTCGAGCTTGCGTTGCAACAGCCGGCCCTGCAGCCCGGCACGCGCGGCGGCACGCGCCAGCAACTCGGCACTCAGGCGCTGCGAAGGCAGCGGCAGGCCGGTGGTGAGCATGGCCGCGCTGGCCGGTTTCTGATGCAGGGCGCAGAGTGCCAACAACCCGTCGAGTAACGGGTCGTCGTGCAGCGTGCGTGGATCATGACTGAGATGAACTCGACTGACTTCGGATTCCACGCGGTGCACTCTCGACTAACAGATGGGGCTATGGGGTGACTCAGTTCATCCCAGGCAGCTGGACTTTGGGCTTCACATCGTTTTGCACGATGGAGGCCATTGGAGCGACTACGCCTTGGCTTTTGAGCAATTGGCCCATGGTCGCCTTGATTCGGTACTGAGTAAATAACTGAATGTTCTTGATCTCTTCCAGGCGACGCGAAGCGGTGAACAATTCGTTCTCGCTGTCGAGCAAGTCCAGCAGGGTACGTTGGCCCAGGCTGAACTGTTGCTGGTAGGAGGTGCGCACGCGCGTGCTGTGGTCCACATACTGCTGGGCCACCGGCAGTTGCGCGTTGGCGTTGTTCAGGGCGTTCCAGGCCAGGCCCAGTTCTTCATTGAGCTGGCGCAGGGCGTTGTTGCGGATGTCCAGGGCCTGGTTGGCCTGGTACGACTTCGATTGCAGGTCGGCCTTGTTGCTGCCACCGGCAAACAGGTTGAAGCGCATACGCACCATGGCTTCCCAGCCGTTACTGTGGTTGGCGTCGCCGCCGACGTTATTGTCGGCATTGGTGCCCAGTTCGGCATCAAAGCGCGGATAGAAGCTGGACTTGGCGGCGGCGTACTGCTTCTCGGCGGCAGAGATGTCCGACTCGGCCGAGCGCAGGACCGGGCTGTTATCGAGCATCTGGCGACGCGCTTCATTCAGGTCGGCCGGGAGCATGGCCATGAACGGTGCCGGGCGCTCGAGCTGGTCGGGCATCTGGCCAACGGCGCTGAGGTAGTTGGTTTGCGCATCCGCCAGGTTGGTCTGCTCGGTGATCAGGTTGTTGCGGGCCTGGGCCAGACGCGCTTCGGCCTGGTCCTGGTCGGCACCGTTACCGACGCCGCGCTGGGTGCGCAGCTTGATCTGATCGTAAATGCGTTCGTGGTTGCGCAGGTTGTCTTCGGCCAGGCGCACGAACTCGCGACGGGTCAACACTTCCAGGTAGACCTGGGCGACGGTCAACGCGGTACGCTCGGACGTACCGAGCAGGGAATAGGCACGGGCGTTGACGTTGGCTTGTTGACGCCCGACTTCGCTGGAGGTGGCGAAACCGTCAAAAATCATTTGTTGCAGGCGCAGGCTGGACTCGCCGCGATTGAGGGTTTCCCAGTGGTTGCCGCCCGTGCCATTGGCGAGGCGGGTGGAGGCGTTATCGGTGCCTGCACGGCCATAGCCGGCATTCAAATCGACACGCGGCAGATACCCGCCCTGCGCCGCACGCAGCTGGTAATCGGCGGCGATACGACTGTTCACACCGGCCTGAATCTCAGGGTGCACATCCAGTGCCTGCTGCATGGCTTGGGGCAATGTTTGGGCTTGGACAAAACTGGCGGCGAGAACGAACGGTATTGCCTTAAGCAGGTGCAGACGCATTAAAAAATTCCCCAGGACTTCTTGTCTCAAATCACAGCGATTGGCGCCGCCGCGTCGGATAATGGCTACCGTAATGACCGTACGTCGGAAAGTTCAAATAGCGGAACTGCTTCACACATGTAGGACGGTTCGCCGCATAAATATCAATGTGACATTACGGAGGCGATTGTTTAGGATGGCGACCATAAGGTCAATAGTTTGGCAGAAACTAGATAACTAAAAATTACAGCCAAATATTTGACGTCAGTAACTATCTAGACTACGCCCCCTCCAGTTTGGCCCTACTCTTTAGTGGCCACATGGAAATCATCAGAAACGGATCGCCGGAGAAATATTTAATGAGCAATGTTGTTGCCATCGTCAAAAGCATTGTTGGTCAAGTGTTCGTTATTTCTCCGGAAGGAACGCGCCGTGTTCTGGTTGAGGGTGATCGCCTGTTCGCGGGCGACCAGATTGACACGGGCCTGTCGGGCGCGGTGAGCCTGGAACTGGCTGATGGGCGCACGCTGGACCTGGGCCGCGACACCCAGTGGAGCGCCGACATGCCGGACTCCACTGCCGACCTGGCTGCCGCCACCGAACAGGCCGCGCCATCGGTAGCCGAACTGCAACAAGCCATCGCCGCCGGCGCCGACCCGACCACCGACCTGGAAGCCACGGCCGCTGGCGCAACCGCTGCCGGTAATGGCGCCGCAGGCGGGGGCCACAGCTTTGTAGTGCTGGACGCGACCGCCGGCCGTGTCGATCCGACCATTGGCTTTCCCACCGCCCCTATCGGCCAGGGCACGTCAACCCTGAACACCTTTACGGGTGCCCAGGCTTCTACCGGCAACGGCAACCTGGCGCTGCAGCCTGCGACCCTGAGCCTGAGCGCCACGCCTAGCATCACCGAAGCCGGCGGCGTGCTGACCTACACTGCCACCGTGACCCAGCCCGGCACCAGCGACCTGACCGTCACCCTGTCCAACGGCGCGGTGATTACCATCCCGTCCGGCCAACTGACCGGCACCGTCAACGTGCCCCTGGCACCTAACGACAGCCCGTACATCGACGCCAGCCAGATCAGCGTCAACGTCACCGGCACCACCGGCGGTAACAACCTGGTGCTGACCCTCGACCCTAACCCGGCCGTGACACAGATTACCGACACCCTCGACACCACCACCGTGACCTTGACGGCCGGTTCCAGCGTGACCGAAGGCGGGCAGATCACTTACACCGCGACCTTGACCAACCCGGCGCAGACGCCGGTGACTGTCACTTTGAGCAATGGCTCGGTGATCACTATCAAGGCCGGCGAGTCGACGGGTACGGTCGTGGTCGATACTCCGGCCAACGACGTCTACGTTAATGGGTCGACTGTCAGCACCACTATTACCGGCGCAACCGGCGGGAACTTTGAAAACCTGGTGCCGAGCACCACGCCTGCGGTCACTACGATTACCGATTCGGTTGATACCGCCACCGTCACGCTGACGGCAGGTTCGACTGTGACCGAAGGCGGTCAGATCACCTACACCGCTACCCTGAGCAACCCGGCTCAGACGCCGGTAAGCGTTACATTGAGCAATGGCTCGGTGATTACTATCAAGGCCGGCGAGTCCGTGGGCACCGTGGTGGTCGATACCCCGGCTAATGATGTCTACGTTAACGGTTCAACCGTCAGCACCACGATCACCGGTGCCACCGGCGGTAATTTTGAAAACCTGGTACCGAGCACAATTCCTGCCGTTACGACCATCAATGATTCGGTCGATACCACCGCCGTCACGCTGACGGCGGGTTCGACTGTGACCGAAGGCGGTCAGATCACCTACACCGCTACCCTGACCAACCCTGCGCAGACGCCGGTAAGCGTTACATTGAGCAATGGCTCGGTGATCACCATCAAGGCAGGTGAATCGACGGGCACGGTGGCAGTCGATACTCCGGCCAACGATGTCTACGTTAACGGTTCGACTGTCAGCACCACGATCACCGGTGCCACCGGCGGCAACTTTGAAAACCTGGTGCCGAGCACCACGCCTGCCGTTACGACCATCACTGATTCGGTCGATACCACCGCCGTTACGCTGACTGCCGACACGAGCGTGACCGAAGGCGGCCAGATCACCTACACCGCGACCTTGACCAACCCGGCGCAGACGCCGGTGAACGTCACCTTGAGCAATGGCTCGGTGATCACTATCAAGGCCGGAGAGTCCGTGGGCACCGTTGTGGTCGATACCCCAGCCAACGATGTCTACGTTAACGGTTCGACTGTCAGCACTACCATCACGGGTGCCACCGGCGGCAACTTTGAAAACCTGGTGCCGAGTACGACGCCAGCGGTTACGACCATCAATGATTCGGTCGATACCACCGCCGTCACGCTGACTGCCGACACGAGCGTGACCGAAGGCGGCCAGATCACCTACACCGCGACCTTGACCAACCCGGCGCAGACGCCGGTGAACGTCACCTTGAGCAATGGCTCGGTGATTACCATCAAAGCCGGCGAGTCGACGGGCACCGTTGTGGTCGATACCCCGGCTAACGATGTCTACGTTAACGGTTCGACCGTCAGCACCACGATCACCGGTGCCACCGGCGGTAATTTTGAAAACCTGGTACCGAGCACAACGCCTGCCGTTACGACCATCACTGATTCGGTCGATACCACCGCCGTCACGCTGACTGCCGACACGAGCGTGACCGAAGGCGGCCAGATCACCTACACCGCGACCTTGACCAACCCGGCGCAGACGCCGGTGAACGTCACCTTGAGCAATGGCTCGGTGATTACTATCAAAGCCGGCGAGTCGACGGGCACCGTTGTGGTCGATACCCCGGCTAATGATGTCTACGTTAACGGTTCGACTGTCAGCACCACGATTACGGGCGCAACCGGCGGCAACTTTGAAAACCTGGTGCCGAGCACCACGCCTGCCGTTACGACCATCACTGATTCGGTCGATACCACCGCCGTTACGCTGACGGCGGGTTCGACTGTGACCGAAGGCGGTCAGATCACCTACACCGCGACCTTGACCAACCCGGCGCAGACGCCGGTGAACGTCACCTTGAGCAATGGCTCGGTGATCACCATCAAGGCAGGTGAATCGTCGGGCACGGTGGCGGTCGATACTCCGGCCAACGACGTCTACGTTAATGGGTCGTCTGTCAGCACCACTATTACCAGTGCAACCGGCGGCAACTTTGAAAACCTGGCGCCGAGCACGACGCCTGCGGTCACCACGATTACTGACTCGGTTGATACCACCACCGTCACGCTGACGGCCGGTTCGACTGTGACCGAAGGCGGGCAGATCACTTACACCGCGACCTTGACCAACCCGGCTCAGACGCCGGTGAACGTCACCTTGAGCAATGGCTCGGTGATCACTATCAAGGCGGGCGAGTCGGTAGGCAGCGTGGTCGTCGACACGCCGCCGAACGATGTCTACGTCAACGGCAGCACCATCAGCACCACCATTACTGGCGCAACCGGCGGCAACTTTGAAAACCTGGTGCCGAGTACGACGCCAGCGGTTACCACCATTACCGACTCCATCGACACTACGACCGTCACGCTGACAGCTCCGGCCGAGGCGAACGAAGGTGGTCAGATCACCTACACCGCTACGCTTTCTAATAAAGCCGGCAGCGACGTCACGCTGAAGTTGGACAACGGTTCGAGCATCACCATCAAGGCCGGCGATACCGTTGGCACTGTGACGGTGCCTGCACCTACCGATGACGTGTTTATCGATAAGAGCACCCAGACTGTTCAGATCACCGAGACCACTGGCGGCAACTTCGAAAAACTGGAAGTTGCGGGTGATGGTGCGACGACGACAATTAACGACACCATCGACAAGGTCGATGTGGTTCTGACCGCCACAACCACCGTTGGCGAAGGCGGAAACATCGTCTACACCGCCAGCCTTGTGGATAAGAACGGCGCGCTGGTGACTAACATCACCAATCCGCTGACCGTGACGTTGGATAACGGCCAGAGCATCACCATCGGTGTAAACCAATCGAGCGGTTCTGTTTTGGTTGTAGCTCCAGACGACGTGTATAAGGGCGACCAAACCGTCACGGCCGCTATCAAGGACGTGACCGGTGGCGAGCATTTCGAAAACTTGGTGCCTGGTACTGCTCCGGTCAACACGACCGTTACCGATACGCCGGGTACCGATAACACCACCACCGTGACGCTGACCGCGCCAAGTGCAGTTAACGAAGGTGGGCAGATTACATACACCGCGACACTTTCCAATAAAGCGGGAAGTGACGTCACGCTGAAGTTGGACAACGGCTCGAGCATCACCATCAAGGCTGGCGATACCGTTGGCACTGTGACGGTGCTTGCGCCTACCGATGACGTGTTTATCGATAAGAGCAGTCAGACTGTTCAGATCACCGAGACCACTGGCGGTAACTTCGAGAAGCTTGAAGTTGCGGGCAACGGCGCAACGACAACGATTAACGACACCATCGACAAGGTCGACGTAGTTCTGACCGCCACCACCACCGTTGGCGAAGGCGGCAACATCGTTTACACCGCCAGCCTTGTGGATAAGAATGGCGCGCCGGTGACTAACATCACCAACCCGCTGACCGTGACGTTGGATAACGGCCAGAGCATCACCATCGGTGTAAACCAAACGAGCGGTAGCGTTTCGGTTGTTGCGCCCGATGATGTGTACAAGGGCGACCAGACCGTCACGGCCGCTATCAAGGACGTGACCGGTGGCGAGCATTTCGAAAACCTCGTGCCTGGTACTGCTCCGGTCAACACGACCGTTACCGATACGCCGGGTACCGATAACACCACCACCGTTACGCTGACCGCACCAAGCGCGGTTAACGAAGGCGGCCAGATCAGCTACACCGCAACCTTGAGCAACAAGGCCGGCAGTGACGTCACTCTGAAGCTGGACAACGGCTCTTCGATCACCATCAAGGCTGGCGATACCGTTGGCACCGTGACCGTCCCTGCGCCTACCGATGACGTGTTTATCGATAAGAGCACCCAGACCGTCAAGATCACCGACGCTTCCGGCGGCAACTTCGAAAAACTGGAAGTTGCGGGCAACGGCGCGACCACCACGATCAACGACACCATCGACAAAGTTGACGTAGTCCTGACCGCCACCACCACCGTTGGCGAGGGCGGCAATATCGTCTACACCGCCAGCCTTGTGGATAAAAACGGCACGCCGGTGAATAACATCACCAATCCGCTGACCGTGACGTTGGATAACGGCCAGAGCATCACCATTGGCGTCAATCAGTCGAGCGGCAGCGTTTCGATTGCTGCGCCGAATGACGTATACAAAGGCGATCAAACCGTCACGGCCGCTATCAAGGACGTGACCGGTGGCGAACACTTCGAAAACCTAGTTCCGGGTACCGATAAAGTCACTACAACCGTGACTGACACCCCAGGCACTGATAACACCACCACCGTTACGCTGACCGCGCCAAGTGCGGTCAACGAAGGTGGTCAAATCACCTACACCGCTACGCTTTCCAATAAAGCGGGCAGTGACGTTACGCTGAAGTTGGATAACGGCTCCTCGATCATTGTTAAGGCTGGCGACACCGTCGGCACCGTGACCGTGCCAGCGCCAAGCGATGACGTGTTCGTCGACAAGAGCACTCAGACCGTCAAAATCACCGACGCTTCTGGCGGCAACTTCGAGAAACTGGAAGTTGCGGGTAACGGTGCGACGACGACAATCAACGACACCATCGACAAGGTCGATGTGGTTCTGACCGCCACAACCACCGTTGGCGAGGGCGGCAATATCGTCTACACCGCCAGCCTTGTGGATAAGAACGGCACGCCGGTGACCAACATCACCAACCCGCTGACTGTCACTTTGGATAATGGCCAGAGCATCACCATCGGGGTAAACCAATCGAGCGGCACGGTCACCGCCGTGGCACCTGATGATGTTTACAAAGGCGACCAGACCGTCACCACTGCCATTCAGACTGTCACTGGCGGTGAGCACTTCGAAAACCTAGTGCCGGGCACCACGCCGGTCAATACCACCGTTACCGATACGCCGGGTACCGATAACACCACCACCGTCACGCTGACTGCACCAAGCGCGGTTAACGAAGGCGGCCAGATCAGCTACACCGCAACCTTGAGCAACAAGGCCGGCAGTGACGTCACTCTGAAGCTGGACAACGGCTCTTCGATCACCATCAAGGCTGGCGAGACCGTCGGCACTGTGACGGTGCCTGCGCCTACCGATGACGTGTTTATCGATAAGAGCAGTCAGACTGTTCAGATCACTGACGCCACGGGCGGCAACTTCGAAAAACTGGAAGTTGCGGGCAATGGCGCGACCACCACGATCAACGACACCATCGACAAAGTTGACGTAGTCCTGACCGCCACCACCACCGTTGGCGAGGGCGGCAATATCGTCTACACCGCCAGCCTTGTGGATAAAAACGGCACGCCGGTGAATAACATCACCAATCCGCTGACCGTGACGTTGGATAACGGCCAGAGCATCACCATTGGCGTCAGTCAGTCGAGCGGCAGCGTTTCGATTGCTGCGCCGAATGACGTATACAAAGGCGATCAAACCGTCACGGCCGCTATCAAGGACGTGACCGGTGGCGAACACTTCGAAAACCTAGTTCCGGGTACCGATAAAGTCACTACAACTGTGACTGACACCCCAGGCACTGATAACACCACCACCGTTACGCTGACCGCACCAAGCGCGGTTAACGAAGGCGGCCAGATCAGCTATACCGCAACCTTGAGCAATAAGGCCGGCAGTGACGTCACCCTGAAGTTGGATAACGGCTCGTCGATCACCATCAAAGCCGGCGATACCGTTGGCACCGTGACCGTGCCTGCTCCGACTGATGACGTGTTCATCGATAAGAGCACTCAGACCGTCAAAATCACCGACGCTTCTGGCGGCAACTTCGAGAAACTGGAAGTTGCGGGTAATGGTGCGACCACCACAATCAACGACACCATCGACAAGGTCGATGTGGTTCTGACCGCCACTCCTACCGTCGGCGAAGGCGGCAACATCGTCTACACCGCCAGCCTTGTGGATAAGAACGGTACGCCGGTGAATAACATCACCAATCCGCTGACCGTGACGTTGGATAACGGCCAGAGCATCACCATTGGGGTAAACCAATCGAGCGGTTCTGTTTCGGTTGTGGCTCCGGATGATGTGTACAACGGGGACCAGACCGTCACCGCTGCAATCAAAGGCGTGACCGGGGGCGAGCATTTCGAAAACCTGGTGCCAGGTACTACTCCGGTTAACACCACTGTTACCGACACACCGGGTACCGACAACACCACTACCGTCACGCTGACCGCGCCAAGCGCTGTCAACGAAGGTGGGCAAATCACCTACACCGCGACCTTGAGCAACAAGGCCGGTACTGATGTCACGCTGAAACTCGACAACGGTTCGAGCATCATCATCAAGGCTGGCGAGACCGTCGGCACCGTGACCGTGCCTGCTCCGACTGATGACGTGTTTATCGATAAGAGCACTCAGACCGTCAAAATCACCGACGCTTCCGGCGGCAACTTCGAGAAACTGGAAGTTGCAGGCAACGGCGCAACCACCACCATCAACGACACCATCGACAAGGTCGATGTAGTTCTGACCGCCACTCCTACCGTTGGCGAAGGCGGCAACATCGTCTACACCGCTACCCTTGTGGATAAAAACGGCGCGCCGGTGAGCAACATCACCAATCCGCTGACCGTCACTCTGGATAACGGGCAGAGCATTACCATCGGTGTAAACCAAACGAGCGGTAGTGTTTCGGTTGTTGCTCCCGATGATGTGTACAAGGGCGACCAAACCGTCACCGCCGCTATCAATGGCGTGACCGGCGGCGGGCACTTCGAAAACCTGGTGCCGGGCACCGACAAAGTCACTACAACTGTGACTGACACCCCAGGCACGGATAACACCACCACCGTCACCCTGACTGCGCCAAGTGCAGCTAACGAAGGTGGACAGATCACTTACACCGCTACGCTTTCTAATAAAGCAGGCAGTGATGTCACGCTGAAGCTGGACAACGGTTCCAGCATCACCATCAAGGCCGGCAACACCGTCGGCACCGTGACCGTACCTGCTCCGACCGATGACGTGTTCATCGACAAGAGCACCCAGACCGTCAAGATCACCGAGACCACTGGCGGTAATTTCGAGAAGCTGGAAGTTGCAGGCAACGGCGCAACCACCACGATCAACGACACCATCGACAAAGTTGACGTCGTCCTGACCGCCACTCCTACCGTCGGCGAAGGCGGCAATATCGTCTACACCGCTACCCTTGTGGATAAAAACGGCGCGCTGGTGAACAACACCACCAATCCGCTAACCGTCACTCTGGATAACGGCAAAACCATCACCATCGGTGTGAACCAATCCAGCGGCACGGTTACCAGCGTGGCACCAAACGACGTCTACAAAGGCGATCAAACCGTCACCGCAGCCATCAAAGGCGTGACCGGTGGCGAGCATTTTGAAAACCTGGTGCCAGGTACTACAGCGGTTAACACTACTGTCACGGACACTCCGGGCACAGCTGATACCACTACCGTCACCCTGACTGCGCCAAGTGCAGTTCACGAAGGTGGTCAGATCACCTACACCGCGACCTTGAGCAACAAGGCAGGTACTGATGTAACGCTGAAACTCGACAACGGTTCGAGCATCATCATCAAGGCTGGCGATACCGTTGGCACCGTGACCGTGCCTGCTCCGACTGATGACGTGTTCATCGATAAGAGCACTCAGACCGTCAAAATCACCGACGCTTCTGGCGGCAACTTCGAGAAACTGGAAGTTGCGGGTAATGGTGCGACCACCACAATCAACGACACCATCGACAAGGTCGATGTAGTTCTGACCGCCACTCCTACCGTTGGCGAAGGCGGCAACATCGTCTACACCGCCAGCCTTGTGGATAAGAACGGTACGCCGGTGAATAACATCACCAATCCGCTGACCGTCACTCTGGATAACGGGCAGAGCATCACCATTGATGTGAACCAGTCGAGTGGTTCTGTTTCGGTTGTGGCTCCGGATGATGTGTACAACGGGGACCAGACCGTCACCGCTGCAATCAAAGGCGTGACCGGTGGCGAGCATTTCGAAAACCTGGTTCCGGGTACTACAGCGGTTAGCACTACTGTTACCGACACACCGGCTACAGCAGATGCCACTACCGTCACGCTGACCGCGCCAAGTGCCGTCAACGAAGGTGGTCAGATCACCTACACCGCGACCTTGAGCAACAAGGCCGGTACTGATGTCACGCTGAAACTCGACAACGGTTCGAGCATCATCATCAAGGCTGGCGAGACCGTCGGCACCGTGACTGTTCCAGCTCCCACCGATGACGTGTTCATCGATAAAAGCACCCAGACCGTTCAGATCACCGAGACCACTGGCGGTAATTTCGAGAAGTTGGAAGTTGCAGGCAACGGTGCGACCACCACGATCAACGACACCATCGACAAAGTTGACGTCGTCCTGACCGCCACTCCTACCGTCGGCGAAGGCGGCAATATCGTCTACACCGCCAGCCTTGTGGATAAAAACGGCGCGCCGGTGAGCAACATCACCAATCCGCTGACTGTCACTCTGGACAACGGTAAAACCATCACCATCGGCGTGAACCAATCCAGCGGCACGGTTACCAGCGTGGCACCAAACGACGTCTACAAAGGCGATCAAACCGTCACCGCATCAATCAAAGGCGTCACCGGTGGCGAGCACTTTGAAAATCTGGTGCCGGGTTCCACGCCGGTTAACACCACTGTTACCGATACACCGGGCACTGACAACACCACTACCGTCACACTGACCGCGCCAACCGCCGTGAACGAAGGTGGCCAGATTACGTACACCGCCACGCTTTCCAACAAAGCAGGCAGCGACGTCACCCTGAAGTTGGATAACGGTTCGAGCATTACCATCAAGGCTGGCGACACCGTCGGCGCCGTGACTGTGCCTGCTCCGACCGATGACGTGTTCATCGACAAGAGCACTCAGACGGTTCAGATTACCGAAACCACTGGCGGCAACTTCGAGAAACTGGAAGTTGCAGGCAACGGCGCAACCACCACCATCAACGACACCATCGACAAGGTCGATGTAGTTCTGACCGCCACTCCTACCGTTGGCGAAGGCGGCAACATCGTCTACACCGCTACCCTTGTGGATAAAAACGGCGCGCCGGTGACTAACATCACCAACCCGCTGACCGTGACCCTGGATAACGGCCAAAGCATCACCATCGGCGTGAACCAATCCAGCGGCACGGTTACCAGCGTGGCACCGAACGACGTCTACAAAGGCGATCAAACCGTCACCACCGCCATTAAAGGCGTGACCGGTGGCGAGCACTTTGAAAATCTGGTGCCGGGTACCACAGCGGTTAACACGACCGTCACGGATACCCCGGGCAGCACCGACCTCACCAGCGTCACGCTGACCGCGCCGAGCGCCGTCAACGAAGGTGGTCAAATCACCTACACCGCCACGCTTTCTAATAAAGCAGGCAGCGACGTCACGTTAAAATTGGATAACGGCTCTTCGATCACTATTAAAGCGGGCGACACCGTCGGCGCCGTGACTGTGCCTGCTCCGACCGATGACGTGTTCATCGACAAGAGCACTCAGACGGTTCAGATTACCGAAACCACTGGCGGCAACTTCGAGAAACTGGAAGTCGCAGGCAATGGCGCAACCACCACCATCAACGACACCATCGACAAGGTCGATGTAGTTCTGACCGCCACTCCTACCGTTGGCGAGGGCGGCAATATCGTCTACACCGCTACCCTTGTGGATAAAAACGGCGCGTTGGTGAACAACACCACCAATCCGCTAACCGTCACTCTGGACAACGGCAAAACCATCACCATCGGCGTGAACCAATCCAGCGGCACGGTTACCAGCGTGGCACCAAACGACGTCTACAAAGGCGATCAAACCGTCAACGCAGCTATCAAAGGCGTGACCGGTGGCGAACATTTCGAAAATCTGGTGCCAGGCACCACCGCAGTGAATACCACTGTCACGGATACTCCGGGCACTGCTGATACCACTACTGTCACCCTGACCGCGCCAAGTGCAGTTAACGAAGGTGGACAGATCACCTACACCGCGACCCTGAGCAACAAGGCCGGCAGTGACGTCACCCTGAAGTTGGATAACGGTTCGAGCATTACAATCAAGGCTGGCGACACTGTCGGCACCGTAACTGTGCCTGCCCCGACCGATGATGTGTTCATCGACAAAAGCACCCAGACCGTCAAGATCACCGACGCGACTGGTGGCAACTTCGAGAAGCTTGCAGTCGCGGGCAACGGCGCAACCACCACCATCAACGACACCATCGACAAGGTCGATGTGGTTCTGACCGCCACTCCTACCGTCGGCGAAGGCGGCAACATCGTCTACACCGCCAGCCTTGTGGATAAGAACGGCACGCCGGTGAATAACATCACCAATCCGCTGACTGTCACTCTGGATAACGGGCAGAGCATTACCATCGGTGTAAACCAAACGAGCGGTAGTGTTTCGGTTGTTGCGCCAGATGATGTGTACAAGGGCGACCAGACCGTCACCGCAGCCATCAAAGGCGTGACCGGTGGCGAGCATTTTGAAAACCTGGTGCCAGGTACTACAGCGGTTAACACTACTGTCACGGACACTCCGGGCACAGCTGATACCACTACCGTCACCCTGACTGCGCCAAGTGCAGTTAACGAAGGTGGTCAGATCACCTACACCGCGACCTTGAGCAACAAGGCAGGTACTGATGTAACGCTGAAACTCGACAACGGTTCGAGCATCATCATCAAGGCTGGCGATACCGTCGGCACCGTGACCGTGCCTGCTCCGACTGATGACGTGTTTATCGATAAGAGCGCTCAGACCGTCAAAATCACCGACGCTTCCGGCGGCAACTTCGAGAAACTGGAAGTTGCTGGTAATGGCGCAACC
Organism: Pseudomonas sp. R4-39-08; assembly: GCF_003852275.1. Classification (NCBI taxonomy): domain Bacteria; kingdom Pseudomonadati; phylum Pseudomonadota; class Gammaproteobacteria; order Pseudomonadales; family Pseudomonadaceae; genus Pseudomonas; species Pseudomonas sp. R4-39-08. The sequence continues at coordinate 143,328 of NZ_CP027733.1, read as the reverse complement.
ACCACAATCAATGACACCATCGACAAGGTCGACGTGGTCCTGACCGCCACTCCTACCGTCGGCGAAGGCGGCAATATCGTCTACACCGCTACCCTTGTGGATAAAAACGGCGCGCTGGTGAATAACATCACCAATCCGCTGACTGTCACTCTGGATAACGGTAAAACCATCACCATCGGCGTAAACCAATCCAGCGGCACGCTCACCACCGTGGCACCAAACGACGTTTACAAAGGCGATCAAACCGTCACCGCAGCTATCAAAGGCGTGACCGGTGGCGAACATTTCGAAAATCTGGTGCCGGGAACTACAGCGGTTAACACGACCGTCACGGATACTCCGGGCACTGCTGATACCACTACCGTCACCCTGACAGCGCCAACCGCAGTCAACGAAGGTGGACAGATTACGTACACCGCTACGCTTTCCAACAAAGCAGGCAGTGACGTCACGCTGAAACTCGACAACGGCTCGTCGATCACCATCAAAGCGGGTAATACCGTCGGCACCGTGACCGTACCTGCTCCGACCGATGATGTGTTCATCGACAAGAGCACCCAAACGGTCAAGATCACCGACGCAACTGGCGGCAACTTCGAAAAACTGGAAGTCGCGGGCAATGGCGCAACCACCACGATCAACGACACCATCGACAAAGTCGATGTGGTTCTGACCGCCACTCCTACCGTCGGCGAAGGCGGCAATATCGTCTACACCGCTACCCTTGTGGATAAAAACGGCGCGCTGGTGAACAACACTACCAATCCGCTGACCGTCACTCTGGACAACGGCAAAACCATCACCATCGGTGTAAACCAATCCAGCGGCACGCTCACCACGGTGGCACCAAACGACGTTTACAAAGGCGATCAAACCGTCACCACCTCTATCAAAAGCGTGACCGGTGGCGAGCATTTCGAAAACCTGGTGCCGGGTACCACAGCGGTTAATACGACCGTCACGGATACCCCAGGCAGCACCGACCTCACCAGCGTCACGCTGACCGCGCCAAGCGCCGTCAACGAGGGTGGCCAGATCACCTACACCGCCACCTTGAGCAACAAGGCCGGCAGCGACGTCACCCTGAAGTTGGATAACGGTTCGAGCATCACGATCAAGGCTGGCGAGACCGTTGGCACCGTAACTGTGCCCGCGCCAAGCGATGACGTGTTCATCGACAAGAGCACTCAAACGGTCAAGATCACCGACGCAACTGGCGGCAACTTCGAAAAACTGGCAGTCGCAGACAACGGCGCAACGACGACGATCAACGACACCATCGACGATGTAACCGTGGTGCTCAAGGCCACGGGTTCGGTCAGCGAGGGCGGCCAGATCGTCTACACCGCGTCGCTGGTCGACAAAAATGGTGCGGCGGTGACCAACGTCGGTTCCGACCTGGTGGTGAAGCTGGATAACGGCTCGACCATTACCATCGGCAGCGGCAAGTCCAGCAGCTTCACCACCGCCACCGCGCCGAACGATGCGTATGTCGGCGCCAATGATGTCACTGCCAAAATCAGTGCCGTAGTCAGTGGCGGCGACAAATACGAGCACTTGATGGTCGACGGCAGCACCGTGGTCACCAAAGTCACGGATGTGGTCACCAACACTACCCTCAGCATCAGCGGCGACGCTTCGGTGACCGAAGGTGGTACGGCGCACTACGCCCTGACCTTGAGCAACCCGGCGCAAACCGACGTGACCGTCACCCTCAAGTACAGCGGCACGGCCACCGATGGTTCGGATTTCAATGGTGTGTACACCGTGAAGATCCCGGCCGGCACCAGCAGCGTGCCGTTTGATATCCGCACACTTGACGACCGAATCACCGAGCCGACCGAAAAAATCGTCATCACCATCGACAAGGCCACCGGGGGCAACTTCGAGAACCTGGTGATCGACAAGGGCACGGTCAGCACTGACATCCTCGACAACGATGCGCCGCCGGTTATCGACCTGGACGCCAACAACTCCAGCGGTGCCAGCGGCAACGACTTCAAGACCTCCTTCACCGAAGGCACCGCCGGGCCGGGTGTGTCGATTGCCGACACCGATATCAAGATCACCGATCCGGACAGCACCCTGCTGACGGGCGCAACGGTCACCCTGACCAACGCCCAAGCCGGTGATGCCTTGAACCTGGGCAACAGCGTGAACGGCATCAGCGTCAGCACCAACAATCAGACGGGCACCATCACCCTGACGTTGTCGGGCAGCGCGACGCTGGCTGACTACATGCAGCGTATCCAGAACATCACGTTCACCAACACCAGCCACGACCCAAGCACCACGCCGCGCACCATTACCGTGGCGGTGACCGACGGCGGCAATTACTCCAACGTCGCCACCACCACAGTCAACGTGGTGGCGGTCAACGATGCGCCAGTGGCAACGGGCGGGGCCGTGACCGGTACGGAAGACACTGCGCTGGCCTTGACCTGGGCAAACTTCGGCGTGAGCGACGTGGACTCGCCATCAGCCAGCCTCGGCGTGAAAATCACCGACCTGCCGGTGGCCGGCAAACTGCAATACCTGGCAACCGACGGCACCACCTGGACCAACGTGACCAGCGGCCAGACCTTTACCAAAGCCCAGATCGATGGCGGCCAGTTACGCTTTACGCCAAACGCCAACGAGTCCGGCACCGACGGTTATGGCGGCACGGGCATCGGTAACAAGCAGGCCGATTACGCACAGTTCAAGTTCCAGCCCACCGACGGCAAGGACCTGGGCACCAGCGCCACGGTGAAAGTCGATATCACCCCGGTGGCCGACGCGCCAACCCTGGGTGTGGCTGACAACAACGTCAACTCGGTCGGCCTGATCAAGCAGAGCTGGAACAGCCTTCCCGGCCTTGGCACCAGCGGCAACGGCGCCGCACCGGACGTGCTGAAAAAAGCCATCGATGGCGCCGGCACGCCGAACAGCACAGCGGTGGTGACCAATGTCGAGTCCACCACCGACGTTACCCCCGGTTCAGGCGGAAAAATCTCCGGCCTGATGTACATGGAAGCCGGCAAGAACTACACCTTCAGCGGCGTCGCCGATGACAGCCTGCTGATCAACGTCGGCGGTAAAGACGTGGCCAGCGGACTGTGGGGCACCAACAGCGGCAAGTTCAGCGGCACGTTCACGCCGGTGGTCAGCGGTTATTACAGCCTTGAGATCTATCAGGCCAACCAGGCGGGCCCCGGTAGCTTTGACGTCAACCTGTCTATCAATGGCGGCGCGACGCAGAACTTGAGCACCAGCAACGTCCCGCTGTACACCGGCATTGCCGACCTGACCAACGCCGGCGTGACCGTGTCCGACCTGCATGGCAGCAACGGTGACGGTTACTACGTGGGTTATAAGCTCAACGAAGGCCTGGAAAACGGCAGCGTCAAACTGTCCAAGATCACCACCGCGCTGACCGACACCGATGGTTCGGAAACCTTGGCGGTGAAGATCGGTGGCATTCCGGCAGGCTCGGTGCTTACCGACGCTTCGGGACACACCTTCACGGCGACGAAAACCGTGGGCGAAGTCAACGTCAACGGCTGGGACCTGGGCACCCTGACCATCAAGCCGCCGACCTATTACAGCGGCCAGTTCAACCTGACCGTGACCTCGACGTCTACCGAAAGCATCGGCGGCTCGGCGACCACCACCGCGCAATTGCCGGTGACGGTCTACCCGGCGGCGTATAACTCGGTAACCGGCACGTCGGGCAGCGACTCGATCATCGGCACCGACGGCAACGACATCGTCGTGGCCGACATCGGCGGCCTGAACGTGGTGCAGGGCAAGAACTACAACCTTGCCTTCATGGTGGACAGCTCCGGCAGCATGAGCGCAGCGTCGATCGACGCGGCGAAGGCTTCATTGACCACGGTGTTCAACTCACTCAAAAACAGCCTGGGCGCCAACACGTCGGGCACGGTGAATATCTTCCTGGCCGACTTCGATAGCCAGGTGAACAAGTCGATCGCCATCAACCTCAATGCCCCCAATGCGCTGACCCAGCTCAAAGCGGTGCTGGACTCGATGGGGTCGGAAGGCGGCACCAACTACGAAGACGTGTTCAAGACCACCGCCAACTTCTTCCAGAGCGACCTGGCGACCAAAAATACCGGCGCGACCAACCTGACGTACTTCATCACCGACGGCCAACCGACGTTCTACCAGAGCGGCGAGCAGACCAACCCGACGCTGTACGGCAACGTCAAGTTCGATGATGTGGTAACGACGGCCAACTACACGCCCGGGACCGCGGTCGGCAAGTACCTGGATAACACCCATTACTTGAGCATCGACGCCTCGGGTGCCGCTCAACTGCAAACCTCGAACGGCTTCTGGTGGACGGCCTACAACCTGGGCACGGTCCGCGCCCAGGGCGACGGCACCTTTGAGTTGTCCAACCTTGACGGCCGAGGCAACAGCACCGACACGGCAACACTGGCCAACTCCAAGAGCGCCTTTGCGCTGCTGGGCGGGCTGTCGCATGTGGAGGCGATCGGCATCAACAGCGACATCAGCTTAAGCGACCTGAAGCCTTACGACAGCGATGGCAAGCCACAGGCCAATATCGATCCGAAGGACCTGGCCAATGCCATCCTCGGCCATACCGAGGCGACTCTGCCAGGCGCGGACAGCATCAGCGGTGGCGACGGCAATGACATCCTCTTTGGCGACCTGGTGAGCTTCAGCGGGGTGACCGGCGAGGGTTACAACGCCCTGCAGGCTTTCGTGGCACAGAAAGCCGGTGTGGCCGTCTCGGCGGTTACCACCTCGAACGTGCACCAGTACGTCACCGAACATTACGCGGACTTCGACGTGTCCGGCGCCAAGGACGGCAACGACACGCTGCTCGGCGGCAATGGCGATGACATTCTGTTCGGCCAGGGCGGCAACGACGTGCTGGACGGCGGCAAGGGCAATGACATCTTGCTGGGCGGTACCGGCAACGACACGTTGATGGGCGGTCAGGGCAACGACATCCTGATCGGCGGTGCGGGGGCCGACACCTTCGTGTGGAAGGCTGGTGACATCGGCAACGATGTGATCAAGGACTTCAAGGCGTCGGAAGGTGACCGGATTGACCTGCGCGATTTGTTGAAGGGCGAGACGGACAGCACCATCGACAACTACCTCAAGATCACCACGGTAGAAGGCGTGTCGACCCTGCAAGTGAGCAGCGAAGGCAAGCTCAACGCCGCCGGTGGCCTGGCCAATGCGGATGTGACCATCAAGCTGGAAGGCAACGATTGGTCCCACACCAGCATCAACTCGCTGATCAGCGGTGCCGACCCGACCATCAAGATCGATCACACCGCCTAAGCTTGGGTTTATCGGCCGCCCTCGAGGCGGCCGATTTATTTGGGCGATACGTTGCTGGCCCTGGCGGCCGGTTGCATCGCATACTCGCGCTTATCAACACACGGCCGGCCTATGCGGCTGAAGATGTGTGGCTTTTTTTCGAGGGGTTCTTATGTTTTACGTGCAACGTGATGCGCAGGGCGCGTTGAGTCGCGTAGAGGCCACCGCCTTTGCCGAATCCACCGAAACGCTGCCGCCGGATCACCATGAGATCCAGGCCTGGTACGCCAACGAAGTGGTGGAAACCAGCCTGGCCCAGCTCAAACAGAGTGACCTGGAGATGATCCGGGTACTGGACGACTTGATCCAGGTGCTCACCCGCAAGGGCGTCATCAGCGTGACGGACCTGCCGCCTGCGGCTCAGGCCAAATTGATGGACCGTAACCAGGCGCGGGAAGCGTTGGGTGGGTTGAGCCAGTTGATCAATGATGATGAGGCTGGGCTTATTTAATTCCTGAAGCGAACCGGATCGAAAGGTGGGAGGGGGCTTGCTCCCGATAGCGGTAAATCAGTCGATATTTGGGTGACTGATACGCCGCTATCGGGAGCAAGCCCCCTCCCACATTGGATCTGCGTTATTTCCAGGGCGCGGGCTCGCCGAACAGCTGGCCCTGCACGCCAAAAATCCCCATCTCACGAATCACCTTCAGCTCACCTTCGGTCTCCACACGTTCGGCAATCAACGGCAGATCGATGCTGTGGGCCGCGCGCTGGATGGCTTCGATAAACAGGCGCTTGTCGCTTTCCTGGTCGATATCGCGGATATAGCTGCCGTCGATTTTCAAGTAGGCCAGGCCCAGGCGGGCCAGGTTGCCGATCATGCTGAATCGCCCACCGAAACGCTGAAGGCTCAGGGAAAAGCCCAACTCGCGCAGGCGCTGGGTCATCTGTTCCAGCACAAGCTGTTCCGGCAGTTGCTCTTCACCGATCTCCAGGGTGAGGCGCGAGCCCAGGTTGCTGTGCTGGCGCAGCAGGTCATAAATGCGTTGCAGTGCCTGAGGATCCTGCAAGGTTGCGGCTGAGAGGTTCAGCGCCAGGTTGTGGCTGTGGCCGGTCATCTGTTTGAGCACCTGTTCCAGCATCATGCGGTCCAGGCGGGCTGACCAGCCGAAACGCTCGAGCCACGGCAGGAAACGCCCGGCGGGTAGGGTATGGCCGTCAAAGTCCTGCAAGCGCGATAGCACTTTGTAGTGCAAGACCAATTGCGGGTCCTGGCTGGCCACGACCGGCTGGAAGTACAACTCGAAACGCTGTTGGGTCAGCGCCTGGTCCAACAGTGTGTGCCAGGCATGGTGATCGTCACCGACGCTGGCCGCGGCACTGTGGTCGAGGCACGCCCAGGTGCTGTCACCCTGCCCTTCGGCTTGAGCCAAAGCTTGGTCGGCGAGGGTCAGCAGCGCCTGCGGCGCATCGCCATGGTTGAACGGTGCCAGGCCGATGTAGGCCACGGGCGTAACATCGCTGGCGCCGGTGGCCTGCAGGCTGAGCAACGTGCTCTCAAGGTTCTGCGCCAATTGCAGCGCTTCTTCACGCGTGAGCCCAGGCGCCAGCACGGCGAATTCGCCGCCACGAATACGGGTCACGAGGTTATGGGTTTCCGGGTACGGCTCGCACTGGCGCAGCAGTTGTTCGCCGACCGCTTGCAGCAGTTGGTCGGTACGCTGGCCGCCCAGGCGCTGGTTCAGGCCGGCCAAGTCCTTGACGCGCAACACCAGCAAGTAGCCGGAGTTGGTTTCTTCGGGGTTGCTGACGCGGGCGTTGAGCTGCATCTCGAAATAGCGGCGGTTGGCCAGGCCGGTGAGGTTGTCCTGATAGGATTCAGTGCGCAACTTTTCGCTGCGCTCGGCCTGCTCCTGGAACAGCGCCTTGAGCTTTTCCACCATTTGGTTCATGGCCTGCACCACCCGGCGCAACTCCGGCGTGCGCGGCAGGTCAGGCAGGCTGAGGAATTCCCGACGGGCGATCGCGTGGGACTGCTTGACCATATAGTCCAACGGCTTTAATTGCCGGCGCAGCAACAGCCCGCCGAGCACCACGCTGACCGCACCGCACAGCAGCAACCAGCCAAGGCTGCCCAGGGCGCTCTGCCAGAGTTTGGCCAGGGCGAACATCGGATGGCTGACCACCTCGACTCGCGCCGCCTGCTCCCAACCACGGCTCACCAGCGCATCACCACCGGCCGGCTCCAGGCCGATCAATGTTACAAACCAATGGGGCACACCATTGTTGTCGGGTATGCCGCTGCGCTCAACGATGGTTTGGTCCGTGGCCAGGTCCACCACACGGATGCTGGCGTAGTAACCGCTGTCGAAGATCGAGCTGACCAGCAACTCCACCATGGCCGGGTCATCGATATTGGGGGTCAGCGACAGCGCCAGTGCCGTCGCGGCATCCTGCGCATGGGAGCGCAATTGGTTGACGTATTGCGTGCGCGAACTTTCCAGGCTGACCATGAAGCTGCCGCTGAAGGCGACCACCAGGAACAGACAGATTGCGATCAACAGCTGTTTGAACAAAGACATCCGATCAGTTACTCCTAGTTGGCAGGCTCGGCTGGGAAGCCTTCCGCACGCATTTTTCTCAACACATCCTGCCAGCGCGACAAGCGTTTGGTATCGCCGACTTTCTTGTTGCCCTTGGCGCCGGGCAGGTACAGCCCCTCGGCGTTGAATGAATACACCGGGATCAAATCGGTACGGCGGGTTGCCGGCAGAATGTCGTCCATCAGGCTGTCGAGCACCAAGGGGATCGCGTCGGGGGTCGAATAGTAGGTCAGGACCATGTGCGCACGATTCTGACGCAAGGCCTTGACGTAGGTAATGCGCAATTTATCGCTGGACACGCCCAGATGACGCAAACTGAAATACTTGGCGATGGCGTAGTCTTCACAGTCACCGGCGCCCTTCCAGAGTGCTTCGATGGGTGTCTCCCAATAGTCGACCGCACGCCAGAGATCGATGTCTTCCACGTAGGTCATTTGTTTGTTGAAGAACACGTTGACGACCTTGAGCTGGTCTTGCTCGCTGACCTGTTTTTCGGTGCTCAGCAGCCGCTGCCACGCGTCAATACGTTGCTGGCCCTCGCCCAACGGCCCGTACAAGGCGCTGGCCTTGCGGCTGATCTGCGAGAAATCCCAATCGGCATGCAGCCCGCCGAGCATCAGGCCGGCCAATAAGATCGCTGATAAGAGCCAGCAAAAAACTCGATAGGGAATAAAACTTACCGCCAAGGCGTTCAGTCCATGAAGAGAGACGGAATTTCAAGGGATGGTGAAGCTTCGTCTCACAAAAAACAATGGCACAGTGCAATCATTCATCGGTGGAGCGAGTTTATAACCGCCTCCTGTGGGACGTACAAAATACACGCTGTGGGCCCTTACAAACGGAAACTCTGGCTGTTTGACAAGTACCTGGCCCATCTCTAGTGTTCATTGGATCCAATAAACACACTCTATTATTCAAAAGGAGGGTAGCGTAACCGTGACGCAGAAGCCGAACCCTTTAAGCAGTATCAAGGTCAGCGGACCTATTCCTGCTCATCTTGCCCGCGCCGTTATTGAAGAAACGTTGCGTAACGCCATTCTTGATGGCCGATTGCCCTGTGGCACTGCTATGCGCCAGCAAGAACTCGCCAGCCTGTTCGGCGTCAGCCGTATGCCGGTGCGCGAAGCTTTGCGCCAACTGGAGGCACAATCCCTGCTGCATGTGGTGACCCACAAAGGCGCTGTGGTTGCGCCCTTGATCGAGGACAATTCGGCTGAGACCTATGCCCTGCGCATGCTGTTGGAGTCCGAAGCCTTGCGCTTGTCGATCCCATTGCTCACGGAGTCGGACATCGCCGAGGCAGAGGCCTGTATCACTGCGCTGGAATGCGAGAAAGACTACAGCGAGATCGGTCGCCTCAATCGCCTGTTTCACATGATCCTGTATGGCAAGGCGCCTAACCATCGCCTGCTCAAATTGGTGGAGCATGGGCTGAATGAAGAGGAGCGGTTTCTGCGCTTCAACCTCGAGGCGATGGGACTGGGCGAGACGTCACAGGAGGATCACCGCGAACTGCTCAACCTGGTGGTGCAGAAGAAAATCGACGAAAGCATCCTGACACTGCGTAATCACTTGATGCGAGGCATGGAGGTCATCAATAGATACCTCAATAGCCTCGAAACTGCGAATAGAACAGCCGCGTTATAAGGGGCTCCTACCGTTGTTGAGCCTGTGCATCGCGGGGTACCGTTCCTTATCAGGAAGCGTCCCGCGTTGATACACTGTGAACAAACCGGCAAGCCTTATTCAAATCGGCGTCATATAAGGAAATCTCTCACACTTCAAACAACTATTTCTCCGGGAAGTTTTTATTCGCAAAACTATTTAATACATTCACAAGCTCATCCAAACGTTTAATCAGCTTATTATCAGCGACCCACCCAAAAACCTCGCAATTGCCGTCCGCGTATTGAGCCAGCGTTCCTCGCGTGGGCGCGCCTTAACGTTAATCTTCCAACTAACAACTACAAAATCCATCACTGCAACTAGAGCAGTCGCAACAACTTCATAGGCGTCAACCATGCATCATCATTTGCTTGAAAAAAAGAAACTTCAACTGTGCAGTCATCCGTTATTTGCAGAAATAACTTCTCTTAGCAAATTACAACACTTTATGGAAAGCCACGTATTTGCGGTTTGGGACTTCATGACCCTGACCAAACGCCTGCAGCAGGATCTTACTTGCACCCAAATACCCTGGCTCCCGCCGGCCAATCCGCAGGCCGCACGCCTGATCAATGAAATCGTGCTGGGCGAGGAGTCGGACGAACATCCGACGCGGGGCCATTGCAGTCACTTTGAGCTGTACTTGGAAGCCATGGCGGAGGTGGGCGCCAATACCCGTGTCATCGCACGCTTCATTGACCTGCAACACCAGGGTGTAGAGGTCAGCGCAGCGCTGCGAATGATCGGTGCGCCCCCCGGTGTGCCGCACTTTGTCGACAGCACATGGCAGATCGCACTCAGCGCCCCCACCCACTGCGTCGCGGCGGCCTTCCTGCATGGTCGTGAAGGCGTCATTGCATCGATGTTCGAGCGCCTTCTGTGCAGCAGCCCCTTGATTGCTCGTCAGGCACCCATCTTGTGTCACTACCTCAACCGTCATATCGAGTTGGATAGCCAGGAGCACGGCCCGGCGGCGGAGCAGGTGCTCCAGCATTTGATCGGCGCAGACCCGACTCGCCAGCGACAAGCCGATAGCGCTGCCTTCGGTGCCCTGGAAAGCCGCATAACCTTCTGGGACGATGTACACGCCTCAATGCATGAGGTAAACCCATGAGCGCCACCGGCTATCACTCCTTTGCCGAAGACTGGGAGCGGCGCGCAACCATCCGCACACGCCCGCGCCGCATGTTGGAAAACGACGGCAAACTGATCTATCCCCTGAGCCGCCAACCCCTTGTACTGAGTGCGACCTTTCTCGAGCGCTGCTCGCAATGCCGCGACTTTGTGCTGACGCAAAGCTTTTATCGATTCATCCATGACATCGTGGTTTTCGAAACCGAGATCGTCGATAAGCTTGCCCGCCGTATTGCCAAGAATCGCTTCTCGCTGCCCCTCCCCCTCGCCTGCCGCTACGATGCAATGACCGTCGTGGTGGATGAGGATTACCACGCATTGGTGGCACTGGACTTCCTGCAGCAAGCCGTGGCGTTGACCGGTATCGAGCCCCTGGACCTGCCGGGGCAGATCGAACTGAGCCGCGCCTTGCCGGCCGCGCAGGCGCAGGCACCGGAGCACCTGCACGATGCCGTCGAGTTGATTGTCGTGGCCATCGCCGAAAACACCGTCACCCATGATGTGGCGGCCTTTTCCAAGGACGATAGTATCAAGTCGTCCGTACGCGGCTTGATGGCCGATCACCTGTTCGATGAAGGGCGCCACGCACAGTTCTGGACACAGTTGGTGCGTATCTACTGGCAGTCGGCAAGCGCGCAAGACCGCGAAAGCATTGCCGGCGTGCTCCCGACCTTTCTGGCCCATTACCTGACCAACGACATACAGAAAGGCTTCGACCTGCAGTTGATCGAACACCTGGATGTCAGTACCGATATTCGTTTGGCGCTGCAGGATGAAATCGTTGCGTTGGATTTTCCTATCACCCGCCAGCACCCGTTGATGGGCAACATCATGAGCTTCCTGCACCACAGCGGCGTGCTGCACACCCCTAGCGTGGCACGCGCGCTGGACGACTACCTGCCCGCGGCGGGGAGGCTGGCATGAGGCGCTTGACGATTGAATGGGGCGGTACCAGTGAAGCACTGGGGGCCCTCAAGCAGGTGCTGGAACAATACGGGCACATCGCGGGGGCGGGGTCGGTCGACCTGGTGATTGAGGACGGCAGCCAGTCACCGTCAGCCTTATCCACCGATGCGCCGTGGATGAGCCTGCGCCTGGGCATCGGCCCCGTGTCCGAAACTGGGTTACCCGCACTGCAGTTTCGCTGCTATGACCGTGATCGGCGCCTGTTGGCCGTGCACGACGTCGCTGAGGAGCCCAGCGGCAACGGCCAGCGCCTGCGTCGTCGTGCGGCGCACGCTCTGGTGGAGTGGGTAGCGTCATTGGTCAGCGGATTCTCGAGAGACCCTGGTTATTTCTGTGCAACGGCCAACCCGGCCACCTTGCCCGAACAGGGCTTGGGAGGACTGGAGTCACTGGCGTTCATGCATCGATTCAACCGTACAGCCGATCCGGCACTGCTGCGGGCGGCACAGGCGCCCATGATCGAACGGTTGCAGGCCAGCCTGAATGCCTTCGCCGATCGTACAGCGCTGAATATTGCGGGTCGCAGGGTGACTTATCGCCAGCTTCAGGAAAAAGCCGTGGCGATTCAGCAACACCTGCTGCCCCTGTTGGCGAGCATTGAAACACCACCGGTGGTGGGTGTGTGTCTGGAAAAATCTACCGAGCTTTACGCAAGCATTCTGGCGGTGCTGGGCTGCGGCGCGGTGTATTTGCCGCTGTCTCCGGACCATCCGGTAAAACGCCAGCACCGCATGCTGACAAGCGCAGGTGCGTGCGTATTACTGGAAAATGGCCTGCACCCGTTGCGGGATAAGTTCGTTTCACTTGATGTCAGTACGCTCAGCCCACACGGCATCGACTCCACACAGCCGCTGATGCGACATCGTCCCCACGCCGATGCGCCGTGCATGGCGCTTTTCACCTCTGGCACCACGGGGCAACCCAAGGGTGTGCTGCTCAGCCAACATAATCTGGCGCATTTCACGGCCTGGCTCGGTACCTGTGTGGCGCTGGACGATAAGAGCCGCGTCCTGCAATTTTCGCCGCTGAGCTTTGACTCGTCACTGATCGATATTTTCCCCGCCTTGATCGCGGGCGCAGCGTTGATTGTCCCCAGCGCAGAACAACGTCACGATCCCCGGCAATTGGTCGAGCTGATTCGCCTGCAACGCGTCACTCATGCTTTCTTGCCACCGGCACTGCTCGGCATCTTGCCGCTGGACCAGCCGCTGGGCCTAGCCCACTTGCTCACCGGCGGCGACTTTTGCGAACCCTACGTGATCGAGCGAATGGCCGGCCAATGCCAGTTTCACAACCTCTATGGCCCCACCGAAGCCACGGTACTGGCAACCCATCGAACGTTTCGGCTCGGTGATAGCAATCGCAATATCGGCCTGCCCATCGCCAACAGCCAGGTCTTGATCCTGGACAAGCACCTGCAACCGGTGGACGAGCAGGTGATGGGCGATCTGTACCTCGCAGGACCGGGCGTGAGCCTGGGCTATATGAACGGACCACCGCAGGCCGACTCCCCGTTCATCAAACTGACGTTGCCTGACGGGCAATGGCTGCAGGCTTACCGCAGCGGCGACCTGGCGAAATGGACGCAAGACGGTATCGAGTTGGGCGGCCGACGGGATGACCAGGTCAAGATCCGCGGTTTTCGGGTCGAACCTCAGGAGATCGAGCACTGCCTGCGCAGCAGTCGGTTGTTTCGCCAAGTGGCAGTAGTGATTGATCAGACGCACAGAGTCATCGGCTTTGCGGCCCAGCCCGAACCCGGCGCCACGCTGGCCAGCCTGAAGGAGCACGCACGGCAGTGGCTGCCTGAGCATATGCAACCTGTCGCCTGGAGCGAGCTGCCGAGCCTGCCCGCTTCGAGCAACGGCAAGATCGATCGCAAGGCGTTGCGGGAAACGCCGATTACCCGCGCCCAGGAGATGACGCGTTGCAGCACGCTCACGCCAGTCCAGGCGCAGTTGGTAGACCTGTGGGGGGAGTTGTTAGGGTTGCCTGCCGGTGACGTGTCGATCGACGACAGCTTTTTCAACCTGGGCGGCCATTCGATCCTGCTGTCCACCTTGTTGCTGCGCCTGCGCGAGCAGTTTGGCCGCAGCCTCTCCTTGAGCCAATTTTTTGAAGCGCCGACGATTCGTACGCTGGCCTTGCAGATGGAGGGCGCAGCGCTGCCGAATACATCGTTCAGCCAGATGGAAAAAGATGCGTCCCGAGCCTTGGCGCTTGAGGTGCTGCCCGAGGCCCGCGCCGGGGATCCACGCAAGGTGATTGTCACGGGGGCGAACAGCTTCGTCGGCGTGCATATCGTCCAGGCCTTGCTGGCGGGCGGGGCGCAGGAAGTAGCGTGCCTGGTCCGGGCGCTTCCAGGCCAGTCGGCGGCGGACCGATTCTCTCAGGCGTTGCGCGAATACCGCCTGGAACAGCTGGACCTGAGCCGAGTGCAGGTCTATGCCGCCGACCTGCGCCAACCCCGCCTGGGTCTGTCTGCAGAGGCGTACGACCACCTCGCCCGCAATCATGGTGTGCTGGTGCACAATGCGGCGCAGGTCAACCATGTGATGGACTACATAGCACTGGCCAACGACAACGTCGAACCGATGTTTGAATGCCTGCGCCTTTGCGAGACCCACTGTAAGAAAGTTTTCAATTTCATTTCAACGCTGTCGGCCTGCAGTCGCCTCGACACTGATGGGTATGTGCTCGAAGCATCCGCAAGCCGCGCGTTGCCGCTCTATGTAAAAAACGGCTACAACCTCTCGAAGTGGGTGGCCGAGCGGTTGTTGGGGCGTGCAGTCGAGCAAGGGGCCTGGGTGAATATTCATCGGCCCGGGAATATCAGTTTCAACAGCCGCAACGGTGTCTGCCAACCCCATAAGAATCGGTTGATGTTGATGCTCAAGGGATCACTGCAGTTGGGCAGGGTTCCTCGAATGGAGGGCAATTTCGACCTGATGCCGGTGGACTTCCTGGCGCGCTTCATCGCGTTTCACAGCCCGCGTTTTGTGCCTGGGCGAAACGTCTTCAACCTGCACAATCCTCAGCCTTTGAGCTGGGACCAGTACCTTGATGCATTCAGCCAGGCCGGACACACCTTCGAACGGATAAGCCTTCAACATTGGCAAAGGGCGTTGCGCACAGTGCGCCACGACAATGCGTTGTTCGGCGTACTGGGCTTTTACCTTGATGGGTTGGGTGAAGACATCGGCGACACGTCGATGATCCATTACAGCAACGCGCAGTGGGGCCTGGAACAAATGGGCACACAGTATCCGCCAAAGAGCCCCGCACTGTTACGCAAGGGCTGCGACTACCTCAGGGCCATCGGCTTTCTCTGAGAGGCTTTGGGCCCGCATTGAAGTTGCTCGGCTGTATCGGAGCGAGGCCTCGCTCCGATACAGCGAGGATCAGATCTTGAAGCTGTCGACCAATTGCTTCAATCGACTGGCCTGCTGGGACAGCGCGTCGCAGTCCTTGAGCGTCTCGTTGAGATTGGCCACGCCTTGCTGGTTCAGCAGGTTGATCTGGTTGATGTCGACATTGAGGGTTTCAACCACCGCCGTTTGCTCCTCGGTGGCAGCGGCGACCGATTGGTTCATGCCGTCAATCTCAACGATTCGCTGTGTCACGCTGACCAGACGCTCGCCGGCCTGGTTAGCCACTTCAACGCTTTCTTCGCTGGAGACCTGGCTGGCGTTCATGGTGGTCACGGCTTCACGCGAACCCACTTGCAGCGAAGTGATCATTTTGTGGATCTCTTCTGCCGATTCCTGGGTACGGTGAGCCAGGTTACGCACTTCATCCGCCACCACGGCAAACCCACGCCCTGCTTCGCCGGCACGGGCAGCTTCGATTGCCGCGTTAAGCGCAAGTAAGTTGGTCTGCTGGGAGATGCCCTTGATCACATCGAGAATGTGTCCGATGTTGTCGGTGCTGGCGTTAAGGGTTTCGATCTGGGTACAGGACAGGCTGATTTTCTGCGACAGTTCCGACATCGCCTGGATGGTTTGCTCGACCACTTTGCGCCCATCATCAGCTTGCTCACTGGCACCGCTGGCATGCTGCGAGGCATCAGCGGCGTTACGTGCGATTTCCTGGGTAGCGGCACCCAGCTCGTTGATAGCGGCAGCCACGCTGTTGGTACGTGCACTTTGTTCATCGGAGCCGATGATCGACGCGTTGGACGAAGCCATTACGCGCTGGGACAGGTCATGCACCTGGCGGGTGGCCGAGGACACTTCGGAAATCGAGGCGTGGATCCGCTCGACAAACTGATTGAATGCGCTACCGACTTCGCCGAACTCATCTTTGCTGGTCACGTCGAGGCGGCGGGTCAGATCACCCTCGCCTTGGGCAATGTCCTGCATGGCAACGCCCATGGTGGTCAGCGGACGCAACAACACCTGAATCAGCACACTCAACAGTACGGCAATCGCCACCACGGCGATGAGCATTGCGATCAACGCTGAAGTGCGAAATTTACCCAGTGCGGCATAGGCTTTATCTTTGTCGATAGACAGACCGATGTACCAGTCAGCCCCCGGCAACCCGTTGATTGGTGTAAAGGATAGGATTCGGTCTTGTCCATTGAGGACAACCTCTTGGTTAACCTTCTCGATGCGCACCTGGGTGCCCGGGTAGATATCCTTGAGGTTTTTCATCACCTGGTCCTGGTCAGGACTGACGATGACCTGGCCATCACCACTGACCAGGAATGCATGGCCAATACCGCCAAAATCTACCGAGTTGATGATCTTCACCAAGGTTTGCAGGCTCAAGTCGCCACCCACAACGCCCAACAACTCTCCGTTCTTCTTCACCGGCATGGCGATCGTCACGATCTGGCCGCCTACAGCCGCCATATAAGGCGGGGTAAGCATGGTTTTATCGGCTGCTACGGCTTGCTTGTACCAAGGGCGCTGACGTGGGTCATAGCCTTCGGGCATCTTCGCGTCGGGGCGCTGAGTGAACACTCCATTGATTTGGCCAACGTAGGTGAACTGGAAGTTGGAGGTGAGCGCCGGTTGATCGACCAAGCCGGGAAGGTCGGCGGCGCTGCCTTGATGGGCAACGTTTTGTGCCAGGCTCTCGAGAACCAGGATGCGGCCGCTGAGCCAGTTCTGCACACTGCTGGCGGTAAGCTCTCCGGATTGCTGGATGGAGGACGCCAGGTTCTGCCTGATCGTGTTGCGCTGCAGGTAATCGTTGTAAAACGTGAATAGCGCGAAGGCCAGAACCACGACGCCTGACGCAGCCAGCAGAATTTTATGACTGAACTTGAGATTCATTTCATCGACTTCTTTTGCCAAAGGGGGGTGAGCGTGCCGAGTGGAACATTCCATGTATCGCGATAGGCGGACTCTGCGACCGCTCTATTTCGGTGCACGCATGGCTCGTCAGGCTTTCGGCCAGAAATCGATAAAACTTAGAGATTTGTGTGAATCTTCCGCTTTTAGCGTAAGAGAACGACAGGCGGTATGAGCACAGTCGACTATCAGCCACTTAGAGCCCTAAACGACAAAACCCCTGTCTGCGTGAGCAGACAGGGGTTTCGGAATTCAATCTTGACGATGACCTACTCTCACATGGGGAAACCCCACACTACCATCGGCGATGCATCGTTTCACTGCTGAGTTCGGGATGGGATCAGGTGGTTCCAATGCTCTATGGTCGTCAAGAAATTCTGTGTACCAGATCGTTGCGCTAGCAACGTGCTGGTGAAATTCATGGACTTCTACATAAACAAAACCCCTGTTTGCGTACGCAAACAGGGGTTCTGGAATTTAATCTTGACGATGACCTACTCTCACATGGGGAAACCCCACACTACCATCGGCGATGCATCGTTTCACTACTGAGTTCGGGATGGGATCAGGTGGTTCCAATGCTCTATGGTCGTCAAGAAATTCGGGTACTGAGTCGTGACCATGTGGCCTCGCTTCAGCAAATTGGGTATGGGATAGAAGTCGGTGTTTTGTGAGCATCGAACTTTCGGTTCATTGCGTCTTCACACACCGCAATCTGGCCTCTTTCGTCTTTCAACTAGGAGCAACAAATTGCTTGGGTGTTATATGGTCAAGCCTCACGGGCAATTAGTATTGGTTAGCTCAACGCCTCACAGCGCTTACACACCCAACCTATCAACGTCGTAGTCTTCGACGGCCCTTCAGGGGACTCAAGGTCCCAGTGAGATCTCATCTTGAGGCTAGTTTCCCGCTTAGATGCTTTCAGCGGTTATCTATTCCGAACATAGCTACCCGGCAATGCCACTGGCGTGACAACCGGAACACCAGAGGTTCGTCCACTCCGGTCCTCTCGTACTAGGAGCAGCCCCTCTCAAATCTCAAACGTCCACGGCAGATAGGGACCGAACTGTCTCACGACGTTCTAAACCCAGCTCGCGTACCACTTTAAATGGCGAACAGCCATACCCTTGGGACCGGCTTCAGCCCCAGGATGTGATGAGCCGACATCGAGGTGCCAAACACCGCCGTCGATATGAACTCTTGGGCGGTATCAGCCTGTTATCCCCGGAGTACCTTTTATCCGTTGAGCGATGGCCCTTCCATACAGAACCACCGGATCACTAAGACCTACTTTCGTACCTGCTCGACGTGTCTGTCTCGCAGTCAAGCGCGCTTTTGCCTTTATACTCTACGACCGATTTCCGACCGGTCTGAGCGCACCTTCGTACTCCTCCGTTACTCTTTAGGAGGAGACCGCCCCAGTCAAACTACCCACCATACACTGTCCTCGATCCGGATAACGGACCTGAGTTAGAACCTCAAAGTTGCCAGGGTGGTATTTCAAGGTTGGCTCCACGCGAACTGGCGTCCACGCTTCAAAGCCTCCCACCTATCCTACACAAGCAAATTCAAAGTCCAGTGCAAAGCTATAGTAAAGGTTCACGGGGTCTTTCCGTCTAGCCGCGGATACACTGCATCTTCACAGCGATTTCAATTTCACTGAGTCTCGGGTGGAGACAGCGCCGCCATCGTTACGCCATTCGTGCAGGTCGGAACTTACCCGACAAGGAATTTCGCTACCTTAGGACCGTTATAGTTACGGCCGCCGTTTACCGGGGCTTCGATCAAGAGCTTCGCGTTAGCTAACCCCATCAATTAACCTTCCGGCACCGGGCAGGCGTCACACCCTATACGTCCACTTTCGTGTTTGCAGAGTGCTGTGTTTTTAATAAACAGTCGCAGCGGCCTGGTATCTTCGACCGGCATGAGCTTACGGAGCAAGTCCTTCACCCTCACCGGCGCACCTTCTCCCGAAGTTACGGTGCCATTTTGCCTAGTTCCTTCACCCGAGTTCTCTCAAGCGCCTTGGTATTCTCTACCCAACCACCTGTGTCGGTTTGGGGTACGGTTCCTGGTTACCTGAAGCTTAGAAGCTTTTCTTGGAAGCATGGCATCAACCACTTCGTCGTCTAAAAGACAACTCGTCATCAGCTCTCGGCCTTAGAATCCCGGATTTACCTAAGATTCCAGCCTACCACCTTAAACTTGGACAACCAACGCCAAGCTGGCCTAGCCTTCTCCGTCCCTCCATCGCAATAACCAGAAGTACAGGAATATTAACCTGTTTTCCATCGACTACGCTTTTCAGCCTCGCCTTAGGGACCGACTAACCCTGCGTCGATTAACGTTGCGCAGGAAACCTTGGTCTTTCGGCGTGGGTGTTTTTCACACCCATTGTCGTTACTCATGTCAGCATTCGCACTTCTGATACCTCCAGCAAGCTTCTCAACTCACCTTCACAGGCTTACAGAACGCTCCTCTACCGCATCACTTACGTGATACCCGTAGCTTCGGTGTATGGTTTGAGCCCCGTTACATCTTCCGCGCAGGCCGACTCGACTAGTGAGCTATTACGCTTTCTTTAAAGGGTGGCTGCTTCTAAGCCAACCTCCTAGCTGTCTAAGCCTTCCCACATCGTTTCCCACTTAACCATAACTTTGGGACCTTAGCTGACGGTCTGGGTTGTTTCCCTTTTCACGACGGACGTTAGCACCCGCCGTGTGTCTCCCATGCTCGGCACTTGTAGGTATTCGGAGTTTGCATCGGTTTGGTAAGTCGGGATGACCCCCTAGCCGAAACAGTGCTCTACCCCCTACAGTGATACATGAGGCGCTACCTAAATAGCTTTCGAGGAGAACCAGCTATCTCCGAGCTTGATTAGCCTTTCACTCCGATCCACAGGTCATCCGCTAACTTTTCAACGGTAGTCGGTTCGGTCCTCCAG
This sequence comes from Pseudomonas sp. R4-39-08, assembly GCF_003852275.1. Classification (NCBI taxonomy): domain Bacteria; kingdom Pseudomonadati; phylum Pseudomonadota; class Gammaproteobacteria; order Pseudomonadales; family Pseudomonadaceae; genus Pseudomonas; species Pseudomonas sp. R4-39-08. Next base: position 123,415 of record NZ_CP027733.1, on the reverse strand, counting down.
TTAGTGTTACCCAACCTTCAACCTGCCCATGGATAGATCGCCCGGTTTCGGGTCTATTCCCAGCGACTAGACGCCCTATTAAGACTCGCTTTCGCTACGCCTCCCCTATTCGGTTAAGCTCGCCACTGAAAATAAGTCGCTGACCCATTATACAAAAGGTACGCAGTCACCCAACAAAGTAGGCTCCCACTGCTTGTACGCATACGGTTTCAGGATCTATTTCACTCCCCTCTCCGGGGTTCTTTTCGCCTTTCCCTCACGGTACTAGTTCACTATCGGTCAGTCAGTAGTATTTAGCCTTGGAGGATGGTCCCCCCATATTCAGACAAAGTTTCTCGTGCTCCGTCCTACTCGATTTCATGACTAAGAGATTTTCGCGTACAGGGCTATCACCCACTATGGCCGCACTTTCCAGAGCGTTCCGCTAATCTCAAAGCCACTTAAGGGCTAGTCCCCGTTCGCTCGCCACTACTAAGGGAATCTCGGTTGATTTCTTTTCCTCAGGGTACTTAGATGTTTCAGTTCCCCTGGTTCGCTCCATACACCTATGTATTCAGTGTAAGGTAACCATCTTATGATGGCTGGGTTCCCCCATTCAGACATCTCCGGATCAAAGTCTGTTTGCCGACTCCCCGAAGCTTTTCGCAGGCTACCACGTCTTTCATCGCCTCTGACTGCCAAGGCATCCACCGTATGCGCTTCTTCACTTGACCATATAACCCCAAGCAATCTGGTTATACTGTGAAGACAACATTCGCCGAAAATTCGATCATACTCAATTAAGAGCGACTCACAAATTTTACCTTAGCCTGAGCCGTTACCAGTGAAAGTAACGTTCAGTCTATCTTTCTATCACATACCCAAATTTTTAAAGAACGATCTAATCAAAGACTAGAAATCAATATTCACAGCGGAATACTCATTTCTAAACTCTAACAGCAGAAACAGTTAATGGTGGAGCCAAACGGGATCGAACCGTTGACCTCCTGCGTGCAAGGCAGGCGCTCTCCCAGCTGAGCTATGGCCCCATAACAAAATTGGTGGGTCTGGGCAGATTCGAACTGCCGACCTCACCCTTATCAGGGGTGCGCTCTAACCAACTGAGCTACAGACCCAATTTCGAGCGCAACTGATTAGCTAAGAGCTATCAGCTTGGAGCTTAAAGCTGCTTCTATCGTCTTCTTCAATGAATCAAGCAATTCGTGTGGGAACTTATGGAGCAGCTGATGTCGTCGATTAAGGAGGTGATCCAGCCGCAGGTTCCCCTACGGCTACCTTGTTACGACTTCACCCCAGTCATGAATCACACCGTGGTAACCGTCCTCCCGAAGGTTAGACTAGCTACTTCTGGTGCAACCCACTCCCATGGTGTGACGGGCGGTGTGTACAAGGCCCGGGAACGTATTCACCGCGACATTCTGATTCGCGATTACTAGCGATTCCGACTTCACGCAGTCGAGTTGCAGACTGCGATCCGGACTACGATCGGTTTTCTGGGATTAGCTCCACCTCGCGGCTTGGCAACCCTCTGTACCGACCATTGTAGCACGTGTGTAGCCCAGGCCGTAAGGGCCATGATGACTTGACGTCATCCCCACCTTCCTCCGGTTTGTCACCGGCAGTCTCCTTAGAGTGCCCACCATGACGTGCTGGTAACTAAGGACAAGGGTTGCGCTCGTTACGGGACTTAACCCAACATCTCACGACACGAGCTGACGACAGCCATGCAGCACCTGTCTCAATGTTCCCGAAGGCACCAATCCATCTCTGGAAAGTTCATTGGATGTCAAGGCCTGGTAAGGTTCTTCGCGTTGCTTCGAATTAAACCACATGCTCCACCGCTTGTGCGGGCCCCCGTCAATTCATTTGAGTTTTAACCTTGCGGCCGTACTCCCCAGGCGGTCAACTTAATGCGTTAGCTGCGCCACTAAGAGCTCAAGGCTCCCAACGGCTAGTTGACATCGTTTACGGCGTGGACTACCAGGGTATCTAATCCTGTTTGCTCCCCACGCTTTCGCACCTCAGTGTCAGTGTTGGTCCAGGTGGTCGCCTTCGCCACTGGTGTTCCTTCCTATATCTACGCATTTCACCGCTACACAGGAAATTCCACCACCCTCTACCACACTCTAGTCAGTCAGTTTTGAATGCAGTTCCCAGGTTGAGCCCGGGGATTTCACATCCAACTTAACAAACCACCTACGCGCGCTTTACGCCCAGTAATTCCGATTAACGCTTGCACCCTCTGTATTACCGCGGCTGCTGGCACAGAGTTAGCCGGTGCTTATTCTGTCGGTAACGTCAAAACAATCACGTATTAGGTAACTGCCCTTCCTCCCAACTTAAAGTGCTTTACAATCCGAAGACCTTCTTCACACACGCGGCATGGCTGGATCAGGCTTTCGCCCATTGTCCAATATTCCCCACTGCTGCCTCCCGTAGGAGTCTGGACCGTGTCTCAGTTCCAGTGTGACTGATCATCCTCTCAGACCAGTTACGGATCGTCGCCTTGGTGAGCCATTACCTCACCAACTAGCTAATCCGACCTAGGCTCATCTGATAGCGCAAGGCCCGAAGGTCCCCTGCTTTCTCCCGTAGGACGTATGCGGTATTAGCGTCCGTTTCCGAACGTTATCCCCCACTACCAGGCAGATTCCTAGGCATTACTCACCCGTCCGCCGCTCTCAAGAGAAGCAAGCTTCTCTCTACCGCTCGACTTGCATGTGTTAGGCCTGCCGCCAGCGTTCAATCTGAGCCATGATCAAACTCTTCAGTTCAAACATCTTTGGGTTTTTAAGAAACCCTAAACTTGGCTCAGCAATCGTTGGTTACATCTTTGATTTCTCGCGGAGTAACTTGTGATGCTGATAATCTTGTTGACTATCAGTCTGACTCCACAAGCACCCACACGAATTGCTTGATTCAGTTGTTAAAGAGCGGTTGGTTAAGAGCTATTCGTCTCAACCGAGGCGCGCATTCTACAGCAGCCTCATTTGCTGTCAAGCGGTTATTTTCAGAAGTTTTCGAAGATTTCTTCAACAACTTCAACCACTTGCGCTTGCGATCTCTCGTAAGCGGGAGGCGAATTCTACAGCGTTACACGCTGCTGTCAACACCTCTTTTTCAACTTCCTTTTGGCTTCGATGGACTGAAGCAACCTGCTGCCGAAAACTACTTAACTCATTGTTTACCAAGGAGTTTTCCGTTTCGACTGCGCCGGAAGTGGGGCGAATTATAGGCGCCCAGAATCTGCCGTCAACTTCTAATTTCGTTTTCTTATCAAATAGTTAGGATTGATCATAAAACGACCGACAGATACCTCTTCTATATAGAGCGCGCACTCAGATGACGCCAGCCTCTCTTAAAGCAGCCACATTCAACGGCGTCAGCCCCAGTACACTCTGCAGCACTTGAAGCGTGTGCTCACCCAGCAGCGGGGGCGCACTGCGATACTCCACAGGCGTCTTGGAAAGCCGGATCGGGCTGGCGACCTGAGGCACCATCCCCGCCAAAGCATGGGGCAGCTCCATGGCCAACCCCCGCGCCTTGACCTGCGGATCAGCGAACATTTGCGCCAGATCATTGATCGGCCCACACGGCACGCCTACCTTCTCCAGTTGCGATACCCACTCCGCCGTGGTCTTGAAGACCGTCGCCTGACGAATCAACGGGATCAGCGCCACACGATTGGCAACCCGCATCTTGTTGGTAGAGAACTGCGGATCATCCGCCCACTGTGGCTGCCCAGCCACCTCGGCGAACTTGCGAAACTGCCCGTCATTTCCCACCGTCAGAATGAAATCACCATCGGCCGTAGGAAAGTCCTGATAAGGCACGATATTCGGATGCGCGTTGCCCAGGCGTTTTGGCGAGACTCCGGTCGTCAGGTAATTCATCGCCTGATTAGCCAGGCAAGCCACCTGTACATCCAGCAGCGCCATATCAATATGCTGCCCGCCGCCGTCGTGATCCCGGTGGGCAAGGGCGGCCAGGATAGCCACGGTTGAATAAAGCCCCGTGAGAATATCGGTCAATGCCACCCCAACCTTTACCGGCCCCGCGCCATCATCCCCTTCAGGCCGACCGGTCAGGCTCATCAACCCACCCAGTCCTTGAATCATGAAGTCATAGCCGGCACGCGTGGCATAAGGTCCGGTCTGGCCGAAGCCTGTGATCGAGCAATAGATCAGCTCCGGATTTATCTCCTTGAGCGACTCATAATCCAAACCATAAGCCGCCAGGCCACCGACTTTGAAGTTCTCGATCAGAATGTCCGACTTGGCAGCCAGGTCACGCACCAGCCTCTGCCCCTCAGGCTTGGTGAAGTCGATGGTCACCGATTCTTTATTTCGGTTGGCCGACAGGTAATACGCCGCCTCACTGGTGTTCTCACCATAAGCATCCTTGAGGAAGGGCGGCCCCCAGGCGCGCGTGTCGTCACCATTGCCCGGCCTTTCGACCTTGATTACCTCGGCCCCGAGGTCCGCAAGTATCTGTCCGGACCAAGGGCCCGCCAGTACTCGCGATAAATCCAGTACTCGCAGATGCGAAAGCGCGCCCATGCCCATGCTCCTATTAATAGAACGCCTGAAGACCGGTTTGCGCGCGCCCCAGGATCAAGGCATGCACGTCATGGGTACCTTCATAGGTGTTGACCACCTCCAGGTTGACCAAATGGCGCGCCACCCCAAACTCGTCGGAGATACCGTTACCACCCAGCATGTCACGGGCCATGCGCGCAATATCCAGAGACTTGCCGCATGAGTTGCGCTTCATGATCGAAGTGATCTCGACCGCCGCCGTCCCTTCATCCTTCATCCGACCCAACCGCAGGCAGCCTTGCAGCGCCAACGTGATCTCGGTCTGCATGTCGGCGAGCTTCTTCTGGATCAACTGCGTCGCGGCCAATGGCCGGCCAAACTGGTGGCGATCAAGGGTGTACTGACGCGCGGTATGCCAGCAGAACTCGGCAGCGCCCAGCGCGCCCCAGGAGATGCCGTATCGTGCCGAATTCAGGCACGTAAAAGGTCCCTTCAAGCCACGCACATCCGGAAAGATGTTCTCTTCCGGTACAAAGACGTTATCCATGACGATTTCGCCGGTGATAGACGCCCGCAGGCCGACCTTGCCGTGAATCGCCGGCGCGCTCAGGCCTTTCCAGCCCTTCTCCAGGACAAACCCGCGTATGTCGCCAGCGTCGTCCTTGCCCCACACCACAAACACGTCGGCGATCGGGCTGTTGGTAATCCACATCTTCGCGCCGCTCAGGCTGTAGCCGCCCTCCACTTTGCGCGCACGGGTGATCATCGCGCCCGGATCAGAACCATGATTGGGCTCGGTGAGACCGAAGCAGCCGATCCATTCGCCCGAGGCCAATTTCGGCAGGTACTTTTGCTTTTGCGCCTCGGTACCGAATTCATTGATCGGCACCATCACCAGTGAGGACTGCACGCTCATCATCGAGCGATAACCGGAATCGACACGCTCGACTTCACGGGCAATCAACCCATAGCTGACATAGTTCAAGCCACTGCCACCGTATTGCTCGGGAATCATCGCTCCCAACAAGCCGGTTTCGCCCATCTCGCGGAAGATCGCGGGGTCGGTCTTTTCATGACGGAAGGCGTCAAGCACTCGAGGCGCCAACTTGTCCTGAGCAAATTGCTCGGCACTGTCACGCACCATGCGCTCTTCTTCGGTGAGCTGTTGATCCAGCAGCAGTGGATCGATCCAGTTGAAGCTTGCCTTGCCAGCCATGAATAAGTCCTCACGAAAAGAATCAAACGTCGTGCATGCAGACTAGGTCGGGACGGTGCAGAGGGCAAACGAGGTTTCTGCATGAGCTTGTGCTAATTTCTCACTTCGTGATGCTCGATAAGGCCAAAAATGCGCCTTACATGTGAGGACAATGTACATGCGCAGGAAAATCCCCAGCACTACCGCGCTCATCAGCTTTGAAGCAGCAGCCCGCCACGAGAGCTTCACCAAGGCGGCGCAGGAGCTTCCATCACCCAAGGCGCGATCTGCCGGCAGATCGCCAGCCTTGAAGAGTTTTTGAGTGTCGAACTGTTTCGGCGCTCGCGGCGCGGAGTGAAGCTGACCGAGGCAGGGCTGTCCTATAGCCGCAGAGTGGCAACGCAACTGGACGCAGTGGAGCGCGACACCCTTTCCGTCATGGGCCAGCAGGGTGCGAATGTGATCGAACTGGCGGTGGTACCGACGTTTGGCACCCAGTGGCTGATCCCGCGCCTGAAGGACTTCCAACAGCAGCATCCGGAAGTGACGGTCAACCTGACCAACCGCACGCGCCCCTTCCTGTTTGCCGACACCGAGTTCGACGCTGCGATCTACTTCGGCGATGCCGACTGGTCCGGCACGGAATCCCATCGGCTCATGGGTGAAAACCCTGTGCCCGTCTGCAGCCCACGCTTACTCGGCGACCTTGCGCACTTCACTCCTCGGGAAATCGCCGAACTGCCCCTGCTGCAGCAGACAACCCGCCCTTATGCCTGGCGCCAGTGGTTCAACGCCCAGCAACTGAGCGTTCCCCGCGACATGACAGGCCCGCGTTACGAGCTATTCTCAATGTTGTCCCAGGCGGCTATGCATGACATGGGCATCGCGTTGATCCCGCCCTTCTTGATCAAGCGGGAGTTACAGGAGAAACAGTTGGTGATCGCCGCCAACCAGACCCTGAGCAGCGATAAGGCCTATTACTTGATGATTCCAGACCGAAAGGTCGAATCTGCTTCATTGCATGCGTTCCGAGAATGGCTTATCGGCCAATCTCAGCGCTACAACCCCAACATTTAAAGGCATACAGCAATTTATTGACCTTGTAGTCAGATAAATAAAAGCCCTACAGATATACGTAGATGTCGCATTTAAACAGACTGTACCTGCCGAACACAAATTAGGCTCAAAGCCATGATTTTCATGGCCTATAGCGACCATCACAGGTCAATAACCGACTATTCACCATGACCATGTGGAAACCGTATATTTCACTACAAAAGTGCTTAACAGCCTGTATTCAATAAGGTTATTCCTTTGAATTGCGACAATCAGTCACAGGGTGACTTGTAGTTAATTTTTCGTCACCCGTCATAATCCCTTGAAGGCCGTAAAGTTCGCCTGCAAAATGCCGCGCCCCGCTGTCATTTCAGCGGGATCGTGCTGATCGGCCGCCCCAGCTGTGCCACTCACGGCGCACTGGCCTTTTTACAAAAAGATCAAAAGCAAAAAGATCATGCAGGAGATTTGACGTGCACATTGGTGTTCCTCTCGAAACCCAGACCGGTGAAACGCGGGTGGCTGCCACCCCGGAAACCATCAAGAAGCTGATCGGCCAGGGCCATAAGGTCACTGTACAAAGCGGCGCAGGCATTAAAGCCAGCATCGTCGACAGTGCTTATGAAACGGCAGGCGCAACCATTGGCAGCGCCAACGATGCGTTTGGCGCCGAACTGATCCTCAAGGTGGTTGCCCCCAGCGACAGCGAACTGGCGCTGATCAAAAGCGGCACCGTATTGGTGGGCATGCTCAATCCGTTCAGCAACGAAACCATCGCCAAGCTCGCAGAATGCGGCATCACGGCCTTCGCTCTCGAAGCCGCGCCACGCACCTCGCGGGCCCAGAGCCTGGATGTGCTGTCTTCACAAGCCAACATCGCCGGTTACAAGGCGGTATTGCTGGCTGCCCACCACTACCCGCGCTTCATGCCGATGTTGATGACCGCCGCAGGCACCGTGAAAGCGGCCCGCGTGCTGATCCTTGGCGCTGGCGTCGCCGGTTTGCAGGCCATTGCCACGGCGAAACGCCTGGGTGCAGTAATCGAAGCCTCTGATGTACGCCCGGCCGTAAAGGAACAGATCGAATCCCTCGGCGCCAAGTTCGTCGATGTGCCTTACGAAACCGATGAGGAACGTGAATGCGCGGTCGGCGTCGGTGGTTACGCACGCCCGATGCCCACCAGTTGGATGCAGCGCCAGGCCCTGGCTGTGCACGAGCGCGCCAGGCAAGCCGATATCGTCATCACCACGGCATTGATCCCCGGTCGTAAAGCACCGACCTTGCTCAGCGCCGAAACCGTCGCACAGATGAAGCCGGGCTCGGTTGTCATTGACCTCGCGGCAGCCCAGGGCGGCAACTGCCCGCTGACGGTCGCAGATCAAGTGGTGGTGGAAAACGGCGTGATCATTTGCGGCCCGACCAACCTGGCCGGCGCCGTGGCCGCCGATGCGTCGGCCTTGTATGCACGCAACCTGCTGGACTTCCTGAAGCTGGTGTTCACCAAGGAAGGGCAGTTTGAAATCAACCTCGAAGACGACATCGTCGCCGCGTGCCTGATGTGCCGCGACGGCCAAGTCATCCGCAAAAACGCCTAAGCAGGGATTCAGACGATGGAAGAGCTTATCTCCCCCGGTATCTACAACCTGATCATCTTTGTGCTGGCGATTTATGTCGGTTACCACGTGGTCTGGAACGTGACACCCGCGCTGCACACGCCGTTGATGGCCGTGACCAACGCCATTTCGGCTATCGTGATCGTCGGCGCCATGCTCGCCGCCGCCCTCACGGTGACGCCGCTGGGCAAGACAATGGGCACCCTGGCCGTGGCGCTGGCAGCGGTCAACGTATTTGGTGGCTTTCTGGTCACGCGGCGCATGCTTGAGATGTTCAAGAAAAAAGCCCCGAAAGTAAAAGAAGAGGCGCCAAAGTAATGAGCATGAACCTCGTCACGACGCTCTACCTGATTGCGTCGATCTGTTTCATCCAAGCCCTCAAAGGCCTCTCGCACCCGACCACTTCGCGGCGCGGCAACCTGTTCGGCATGCTCGGCATGGCGCTGGCGGTACTCACCACCGTCGGCCTCATCTATAAGCTCGGCGCTGAGCTGGCGACTGCCGGTATCGGTTACGTGATCGTCGGCCTGCTGATCGGCGGCACCGCCGGCTCGATCATGGCCAAGCGCGTAGAAATGACCAAGATGCCGGAGCTGGTAGCTTTCATGCACAGCATGATCGGCCTGGCCGCAGTGTTTATCGCCATCGCAGCTGTCGTCGAGCCGCAATCGCTGGGCATCGTCAAACACCTGGGCGACGCGATTCCTGCGGGCAACCGCCTGGAGCTGTTCCTCGGCGCCGCCATCGGCGCAATCACCTTCTCCGGTTCGGTGATCGCCTTCGGCAAGCTGTCGGGCAAGTACAAGTTCCGCCTGTTCCAGGGCGCACCGGTACAGTTCGGTGGCCAGCACAAGCTCAACCTGGTGCTGGGCCTGCTCACGCTGGGCCTGGGCCTGGCGTTCATGTTCACCGGCAACCTGACTGCCTTCGCAGTGATGCTGGCCCTGGCCTTTGTCCTGGGCGTGCTGATCATCATCCCGATCGGCGGCGCCGACATGCCGGTCGTCGTGTCGATGCTCAACAGCTACTCCGGCTGGGCAGCGGCGGGCATCGGCTTCTCGCTGAACAATTCGATGCTGATCATCGCCGGCTCCCTGGTGGGTTCCAGCGGCGCAATCCTCTCGTACATCATGTGCAAGGCGATGAACCGTTCCTTCTTTAATGTACTGCTCGGCGGTTTCGGCAACACGCCAGACGCCACCGCTGCGGCAGGCTCTAAAGAAGCACGGCCGGTGAAGTCCGGCTCGGCCGACGATGCCACGTTCCTGCTGACCAACGCCGACACCGTAATCATCGTGCCGGGCTACGGTCTGGCAGTGGCCCGGGCGCAGCACGCGCTCAAGGAACTGACCGAGAAGCTGACGCACCGCGGCGTGACAGTGAAGTATGCGATCCACCCGGTGGCGGGCCGTATGCCTGGGCACATGAACGTACTGCTCGCCGAAGCAGAAGTGCCGTACGACCAAGTGTTCGAGATGGAGGACATCAACTCCGAGTTCGGCCAGGCCGACGTGGTACTGGTGCTGGGCGCCAACGACGTGGTCAACCCGGCCGCCAAGAACGATCCGAACTCACCGATCGCCGGCATGCCGATCCTTGAAGCGTTCAAGGCCAAGACCATCATCGTCAACAAGCGCTCGATGGCCAGCGGCTACGCGGGCCTGGATAACGAGTTGTTCTACCTGGACAAGACCATGATGGTCTTCGGTGATGCCAAGAAGGTCATCGAAGACATGGTCAAGGCCGTCGAATAACACTGCGCCAGCGCAACACCCGAAACCCTGGCCTCACGTAGGCTGGGGTTTTTTCGTTCCCATGCTCTGCGTGGGAATGCAGCCGGGGACGTTGCACGTCCCGCTTGCACACTCATATGAAACCCGACCAAAGGCTCTAAATCGCTACTCGGCATTCGACCATGGTAGCGGGCCGAAACTTTTTGAAATCACTACACTGCCCACCTTGCTTCCGTAGCCCGAGATAACCATTCATGTACCGTGATCGTATCCGCTTGCCTTCATTGTTGAACAAGGTCATGAGCGCGGCAGACGCCGCCGCACTGATCGAAGACGGCATGACCGTCGGCATGAGCGGCTTCACCCGTGCCGGTGAAGCCAAGGCCGTTCCTCACGCCCTGGCCGAGCGCGCCAAGACTTCCCCGCTGAAAATCACCCTGATGACCGGCGCCAGCCTGGGCAACGACCTGGACAAGCAATTGACCGAAGCCGGCGTACTCTCACGCCGCATGCCCTTCCAAGTCGACAGCACGCTGCGCAAGGCGATCAATGCGGGCGAGGTGATGTTTATCGACCAGCACCTGTCGGAAACCGTCGAGCAGCTGCGTAACAATCAGCTCAAGTTGCCGGACATCGCGGTAATCGAAGCCGTTGCAATCACCGAGCTTGGGCATATCGTGCCCACCACCTCGGTAGGCAACTCGGCCAGCTTCGCGATTTTTGCCAAGCAAGTGATCGTCGAGATCAACTTGGCGCACAATCCGAACCTGGAAGGGCTGCACGATATTTACATCCCCTCCTACCGGCCAACCCGCACGCCGATTCCGCTGGTTAAAGTCGACGACCGCATTGGCAGCCCGGCGATTCCTATCCCGCCCGAAAAAATCGTCGCTATTGTGATCACCAATCAGGCGGATTCTGCGTCCACCGTGACGCCACCCGACGCCGATACCCAAGGCATCGCCAATCACCTGATCAACTTTCTGAAACAGGAAGTAGACGCCGGGCGCATGACCAACAAGCTCGGCCCGCTGCAGGCCGGTATCGGCAATATCGCTAACGCGGTGATGTGCGGCCTGATTGACTCGCCGTTCGAAGACTTGACCATGTATTCGGAAGTGCTGCAGGACTCGACGTTCGACTTGATCGACGCCGGCAAGCTGAGCTTCGCCTCCGGCAGCTCGATTACCCTGTCGGAGCGGCGCAATGCCGACGTGTTCGGCAATCTTGAGCACTACAAGGACAAATTGGTGCTGCGCCCGCAGGAAATTTCCAACCATCCTGAAGTGGTGCGTCGCCTGGGCATTATTGGTATCAACACCGCGCTGGAGTTCGATATCTACGGCAACGTCAATTCCACCCACGTTTGCGGCACGCGAATGATGAACGGCATTGGCGGCTCCGGCGACTTTGCGCGCAATGCGCACCTGGCGATCTTCGTGACCAAGTCGATTGCCAAAGGCGGCGCGATTTCCAGCGTGGTACCGATGGTGAGCCATGTGGACCACACCGAACATGACGTAGACATCCTGGTGACCGAAGTGGGCCTGGCCGACTTGCGTGGCCTGGCGCCACGGGAGCGGGCCCGAGTGATCATCGACAACTGTGTGCACCCGGCGTATCGCGATGCGCTGAACAGTTACTTCGAGGCCGCCTGCGCGCTTGGCGGGCATACCCCGCACATCCTGCGTGATGCACTGAGCTGGCACATTAACCTGGAAGAAACCGGACACATGCTCAAAGGTTGAGGGGTACACAACCGGGTTGATGCCTAGACAGTTTCATCGATCCGGTCGCTTAAGCGGTGGTTACGTCAAAAACTGTACTGCTGTACCGGTCTTTTCCTACCGAAATATCCTACACCTCTCCTCTAAAATGCCTATTTCGCACTGTTTCAGTGCGAGCAGGTACAGTTGCCCTCATTTCGTACGGTACAGCCTCTATAAACAGTTAACTGGCCCCTCACAATACAGGTGAACTGTATCTAGAGAGTCTTGCGTGCGAGGAGGATGATTGGCATCAGTTAAACCACTACCTAATCCCGCCACAAGCGGAAGGATGTCATCATGGAACGTACACTCAGTTCCGAACTGTTCTTCGAAGAAAAAGCTGTTAACACCCAGGCTTCCCTGCCTCTGCGCGTTCTCGCCAACCTGATGTTGTGGCAGCGCCGCATCTCCAGCCGCCACCAACTGGCTCGCCTGGATTCGCGTCTGCTGGCCGATGCTGGTATCAGCGAAGCTCAACGCTACGAAGAGCTGAGCAAGCCGTTCTGGCGCTGATTGGCGCTCGCTGGCCCTGACCTGACGGGTCCACTGCCAGCACTCTGATTTGTCAAAGCAAAGCCCGCCCCGGGTAACCGGAGGCGGGCTTTACTGTTTCTGATGCGATGCAATTGAAACAGCGATAATCTGCCGAACCAATACAGTTTTTATATTTTAAAATATAACCACAACAGTTAAACGACGACTTCCGAATGGACAAGCGGTGGCCTAATATCCAATCACTACGTGGCGAACCTTGTAGAACGGGCGTCAGATGCCCAAATGCCAACGTCCGTTTCATTGTGGCCACTCTGCGCCACTTTATTTGCTCATCTACAGGAGTTACCCCATGTCCCGTCTTCGCCTGCTGTGCACTGCCGCCCTGTTGGTCGCTGCTGCCAATGCCAACGCGAGCAGCTTTATCGTGACCACCGATTCGATCGTTGGCGCACTGAAAGCCACCTCCGACGCCACCTCTGATGCCACGTCCTCCCTGCGCGACAACAAAGTGGTGCGAGCCGCCCGTGACGACGCCGCCAGTTTTGTCGCCAGCGAAGGCGCCATCCGTGGTGTGAAACTGGAAAGCGCCCTGGCCCAGATCCGCCAGCAGGCGCCGCAGTTGAGCACCGCCACCGACGCTCAATTGGCCCAGGCCATCCTGGCGATCTAAAACCAGGGGAAGGGCCAGTCGCACTGGCCCTCATCCGGTCATTGCGCTAGCCTTGGCGCTCGTTTTCAGTTGTCGAGTCCCATGGCTTTTTCATACCGTCTGTTGATTGTTCCTATGATGTTCTGCGCCTGCTGGGCACCGCCGGCTTCGGCCTTTGACGTGTCCATCCAGAGCACCGTTGTCAGCGCGTACGCCACCAGCAAGGTGACCTCTGCGCCGTTCGACAACAAATTGGTACGGGTTGCCAAGGATGATGCTGCTGCTTTCATTGCCACTGACGGCCAATGGCGGGGCGCACGCTTGGAGTCCGCGCTGGATTACCTGCGCCGTACCCAGCCAAAACTTCATGCGAGCGACCTTGAACTGGCGCAGGCAATTCTCGTCCAATAATCATCTTTGTATGTCCATCTTTGTATTGGAGTCACCCCATGCGTAGCCCGTTGATCATCGCCGCCCTCGGCCTGCTGTTTTTGGCCGATGTCGCCCAGGCGCAAACCCTGAAGGCCACCAGTAACATCATCGTCCGTGCTTCGGCGCGCACTATTGATTTCACCTCGGACACCACCACCTCCATCCGCGACTCCAAAATCGTGCGCGAAGCCCACGATGATGCCGCCAGCTTCGTCGCCACCAACGGCGAGATTCGTGGCGCGCAACTCGAGGCGGCGTTCGACACCTTGCGCACCCGCGTGCCACAAGCCCGTGATGCCAGCGACCAGACGCTCGCCGAAGCTATCCTCGCTCTGTGAGGCGAATCAACGCCTGGCTCCTGGCCGGGGCCGTGCTGCTGTGTGCCGGTACAGCCCAGGCCAGCCTGCAACTGCGGCTCAAGACCGATGGCTTGAGCCCGGCGCAACAGCAGGCCAGCCAGGCGCTGCTCGATGAAGCGATGGGCGCCTTGCCGCCGCGTTTCATCGAGCAGCTGGACCGCCGTATCGACGTCGGCTGGACCGACAAGATGCCTGAAAACGCTTATGGCCAGGCCTCCCTGGTGTCCGAACTGGACCTCAACCAGAACCTGCTTGCCAGCCTGACCGACGGCAGCGCCGCCACGCAGAAAACCAACCGCCCCCACGGCACCGTGCGCAAGGAAATGCTCGCCACCGTGCTGCATGAACTGACCCATATCTACGACCGTGCGCGCCTCTGGTCCAAAGACGAGCGAGCCCTGATCCAGCGCTGCAGCCGCCAGAACAGCATCACCGGTTTGATTGGCCTGCCCGATCAATGCCGTGGCCAGAATGACCGGCGCTTCACGCTCAGTGACGACCCACGCTTGCTGGACCTCGCCGGTTGGCCGCAATACGTCGGCCGTCGCGGCGAACGCGAACAGCACAATAATCAGGTGGTGCGCAGCCCGGATATCTACGAAACCACCAGCCCGCTGGAATTCGTCGCGGTCAACATGGAGTACTTCCTCCTCGACCCAAGCTACGCCTGCCGCCGCCCCGCGCTGGCGCGCTATTACAAGGAACATTTCGGCTGGGCGCCGCCCGGGCAGGACGCCTGCGGCAATACCTACGCGTTTTTGAACGCCGGCAATGACTTCGCCAAAACCCCCCTGGGCCACATCGACCCGGAGCGCGTGTACGAAATCGACTACCTGCTCGCCGAAGCCAACCAGAATCTGGTAAGCCGCTGGGGCCACAGTATGCTGCGTCTGGTGATCTGCGCGCCGGGCCGTCCGCGCGGGCCGGATTGCCGGCTGGACCTGGATCAGCATCTGGTGTTGTCCTACCGCGCCTTCGTCGGTGACGTCCAGCTGTCGAGCTGGGATGGCCTGGTGGGCAAATACCCGTCGCGCCTGTTTGTGCTGCCGCTGGCCCAGGTCATCGACGAATACACCAAGACCGAGCTGCGCGGTTTGGCATCGGTGCCGCTGAAGCTCAACCGCCAGGAAATCAACGACACGGTCGAACATGCCGCCGAGATGCACTGGAGCTACGACGGCAACTACTTCTTTATTTCCAACAACTGCGCGGTAGAAAGCCTGAAGCTGTTGCGCAGCGGCAGCGCCAACCCCCAATTGACCGGCCTGGACAACATCACCCCCAACGGCTTGCTGGAAGTGCTCAGCGCACGTGGGTTGGCCGACACCAGCGTGCTGAACGACAAGCGCGAGGCGTTGCGCCTGGGTTATCACTTCGACTCGTTCCGCGAGCGCTACCAGGCGATGTTCGATGTACTGCGCAAGCGTCTGCCGATCAAGCAGAGCCAAGTCGAAGAGTGGCTGTCGCTGAATGCGCAAGAGCGCCGCCAATGGTTCAGCCAGGCCGATTTGCGCACCAGCGCCGCGTTGCTGTTGCTGGAACAAGCCAGCTATCGCAAACAACTGATGCTCGCCCAGGACGAAGTCAAACAACGCTACCTCAATGCCCGGGAGCTGAAAAACGGCGGCATGGAGAAAGCCAATAACACGCTGCAGCAAATTCTCGCCAACAGCGGCTTCCTCAGCCGTCCGGCCGAACTGCTCGACAGTGGCGGCTACGGCCTGCCGCAACCGTCGGAGGCCAAGCGGCTGGAATCGGAAAGTGCCGAGCGCCAGAAGCAACTGCAATCGCTGACCGGCGAACTGGATAAAGAGGTGAGGGCGCTGCTCGAGCCTGCCCGTGCTGCCGAGATTGCCGCTTGCGAAACCAATCTCAAGCAGATGGGCGAACATCTGCGGGCTTTGCACAAGGCGGCCGGTGGTCTCGAACTGCCCTGAAGATTCAGCGGTACGCAAAACCAATTGTGGGAGGGGGCTTGCTCCCGATGGCATTGGGTCAGCTGATACATGTGCTGGCTGACCCACCGCTATCGGGAGCAAGCCCCCTCCCACATTTGTATCTGAATAAGCCTCACGACCGTGTATCACCTGTTTTCTCAGCGAAAGCTGGCTGAAAGCTTACCCGTCTAGGATCACCCCCACTGTCGGCAACAGACCGACTGTTAACAACAACAATGGTGATTCCCGATGTCCGTCCGTACCCGCCTGTTTGCCCCAACTCCCCCCGTACGCCACGTGCCTTTCGTTCTGCGCTGACCCCACCCGGTTCGCCATTCCCTAGCCGCGCTACGCCTGGAGTATTCCTATGCTGACTTTCCTTGGCTTTGCCATGGTCATCACGTTCATGTTCCTGATCATGACCAAGCGCCTGTCTGCGCTGATCGCCTTGATCATCGTGCCTATCCTGTTCGCGCTGTTCGGCGGTTTCGCGCCGAAGATCGGCCCGATGATGCTCGAAGGCATCACCAAGCTCGCGCCGACCGGCGTGATGCTGATGTTCGCCATCCTCTACTTTGCCCTGATGATCGACTCCGGCCTGTTCGACCCGGCCGTGCGCAAGATCCTCAAGATGGTCAAGGGCGACCCACTGAAAGTCTCGGTCGGCACCGCCGTGCTGGCCCTGGTGGTGTCCCTCGACGGTGACGGCGCCACCACTTACATGATTTGCGTCGCCGCCATGTTGCCGCTGTACCAGCGCATCGGCATGAGCCCGCGGATCATGGCCGGCCTGATCATTCTTGCCGGTGGCGTGATGAACATGACCCCCTGGGGTGGCCCGACGGCCCGCGCCGCCAGTGCGCTGCATGTGGACCCATCGGACATCTTCGTGCCGATGATCCCGGCCATGGCCGCCGGCGTGGTGGCGATCCTGGTGATTGCCTATATGTACGGCAAGCGCGAGCGCGCCCGCCTGGGTGAACTGCACCTGCAGGGCGACGAGATCGACCACAGCGACATCAGCGTGTCGCAATTCCCCGACGCCCGCCGTCCGAAGCTGATCTGGTTCAACGGCGCGCTCACCCTTGCGCTGATGTGCACGCTCATCGCCGGCCTGTTGCCGCTGCCGGTGCTGTTCATGGTGGCGTTCAGTATCGCGATGATCGTCAACTACCCGTGCCTGCAACAACAGAAAGACCGCGTCGCGGCCCACGCCGGCAGCGTATTGGCGGTGGTCGGGTTGATCTTCGCCGCCGGTATCTTCACCGGCATCCTGTCGGGCACTGGCATGGTCGATGCCATGTCCAAGAGCCTGCTGGCGGTCATCCCTGAAGCCATGGGCCCGTACCTGGCGGTGATCACGGCGCTGGTAAGCATGCCGTTTACCTTCTTCATGTCCAACGATGCGTTCTACTATGGCGTGCTGCCGGTACTGGCCGAAGCCGCCAGCCACTACGGCATCACCGCTGTGGAAATGGCCCGTGCGTCGATCGTCGGGCAACCGGTGCATTTGCTGAGCCCACTGGTACCCTCGACCTACCTGCTGGTCGCGCTGGCGGGTATCGAGTTTGGCGATCACCAGCGCTTCACCCTCAAGTGGGCAGTACTGGTATGCCTGTGCATAATGTTCGCCGCGTTGCTGATGGGGATTTTTCCGCTGTTCAGCACTCTATAATCGTACCGACTCACCTACCGCGCGGCGCTACAGCTTGCGCGGTCTAACACTTGCTCAAAGGAATACACATGGAATGGCTGACCAATCCGGAAATCTGGATTGCCTTCTTCACCCTGACGGCCCTCGAGATCGTCCTGGGCATCGATAACATCATCATGATTTCGATCCTGGTCAGCCGCATGCCCAAGCACATGCAGGCACGCACCCGGATCTTCGGCCTCGCCCTGGCGATGGTCACGCGTATCCTGTTGCTGCTGTCGATCACCTGGGTCATGCAACTGACCGCCGACCTGTTCGTAGTGTTCGGCGAGGGCATTTCCGGTCGCGACCTGATCCTGTTCTTCGGTGGCCTGTTCCTGTTGTGGAAAAGCTCCCAGGAGATGTACCACGCCCTGGAAGGTGAAGATGAAACCAACGACGAGCCTAAAGGCGCCGGCGGCAAGTTCATCTACACCATCATCCAGATTGCGATCATCGACATTGTGTTCTCCCTGGATTCGGTCATCACCGCCGTCGGCATGGTTTCCCATGTGCCGGTAATGATTGCCGCTATCGTGGTTGCCGTACTGGTGATGATGCTGGCCGCTGGCACCATCAGCGAATTTATCGACAAGCACCCGTCGCTGAAGATGCTGGCGCTGTCGTTCCTGCTGGTAGTGGGTACCGTGCTGATCGCCGAATCCTTCGACGTGCACGTGCCAAAAGGCTACGTCTACTTCGCCATGGCGTTCTCGCTGGCAGTGGAAGCGGTGAACATCAAGATGCGCACCGCCATCGCGAAAAAGAAGAAACAGCAGGACCCGGTGAAACTGCGCAAGGACGTTCCGGGTCAATAAACCTGTAGGAGCGAGCTTGCTCGCGAAGAACCCAAGGACAACGCGTTAAACCAGGCAGTACGCGTAATCGTTGACGTTCTTCGCGAGCAAGCTCGCTCCTACATATGACAGTTTTGTTTCAATCCCGAGTTTAGCTATGCGATGCTGGCGCAGAGCCCATTCGCCAACTACAGCTTAAGTACAAGACGTAGAACGGCACGCGGCAACTTTCCTTCGCTCCTGTTGGAGCGCACCCACACGGGGGGCCGAGCATGCTGACCTTGCTCAATCTGCTTTCCGCCGTGACCCTGCTTATCTGGGGCACGCACATCGTCCGTACCGGCATCCTGCGGGTCTACGGCTCCAACTTGCGCCAAGTCATCGGGCAGAATATGTCCAAGCGCTGGCTGGCGTTTGTCGCCGGGATCCTGGTGACGGCCATGGTGCAAAGCAGCAATGCCACGGCGATGCTGGTGACGTCCTTTGTCGGCCAAGGGCTGATGAGCCTTACGCCCGCCTTGGCCACCATGCTCGGCGCCGACGTCGGCACCGCGTTGATGGCGCGGGTACTCACCCTGGACCTGTCCTGGTTATCGCCGCTGTTGATCTTCCTCGGGGTGATTTTTTTCCTGTCGCGCAAACAGACGCGGGCCGGGCAACTCGGCCGGGTCGGGATCGGCCTCGGGCTGATCATTCTCGCCTTGCAATTGATCGTCGAAGCCGCCGGGCCGATTACCCATGCCCAAGGTGTCAAAGTCATCTTCGCTTCGCTGACCGGCGACATCTTGCTCGATGCCCTGGTCGGTGCGCTGTTCGCGATGATTTCCTACTCCAGCCTCGCCGCCGTGCTGCTGACGGCAACGCTGGCCGGTGCCGGCGTGATCGGTTTGCACGTGGCCATCGGCCTGGTGATCGGCGCCAACATCGGCAGTGGCATCCTGGCCTTTCTCAGCACCAGCATGCAGAACACCGCCGGGCGGCAAGTCGCCCTGGGCAGCCTGTTGTACAAGTTGATCGGCCTGCTGTTGATCATTCCGGTACTCGACCCACTCGTACGCTGGATGGACGGCCTGGACTACAGCACTCAGGCCATGGTCATCACGTTCCACCTGCTCTACAACGTCAGCCGCTGCCTGATTCTATTGCCCACCATCGGCCCGATGGCACGGCTGTGCGAATGGCTGCTGCCGGAGCGGCCAGAAACCGATGGCAAAGCCAAGCCGCGCCATCTGGACCTGGCCTCGCTGAATACGCCGAGCCTGGCGCTGGCCAACGCCGCCCGCGAAACCCTGCGGCTCGGCGACCTGATTGACAACATGCTCACCTCGATGCAGGAAGTGCTGCGCGGCAAACAAACCGCCATTACCCAGGAAATGCGCAGCCTCAGCGATGACGTCGAGGCGCTTTATAGCGCGATCAAACTTTACCTGGCGCAAATGCCCCGTGAAGACCTGAGTGAACAGGACAACCGACGCTGGGCGGAAATCATTGAGCTGTCCATCAACCTGAAGCTGGCGGGCGACTTGATCGAGCGCATGCTGCGCAAAGTCCAGCAGCAGAAGACTTCCCAACGTCGGCAATTTTCCGAGGTCGGCCTGGAAGAACTCAGCGGCCTGCACAGCCAGTTGATCGCCAACCTGCGCCTGGGCCTGTCTGTCTTCCTCAGCGGCGATCCGGAAAGCGCCCGTCAATTACTGCGTGAGAAACGCCGCTTTCGCGCCCAGGAACGTCGCCTGGCCCACGCCCACGTCAGCCGCCTGCAGCGTAAAATCGTGCAGAGCCTGGAAACCAGTTCCCTGCACCTGGAGCTGATTGCCGACATGAAGCGCTTGAACTCGTTGTTCTGCAGCAGCGCCTATGTCGTGTTGGAAACGTCCGACACCGGCGCACTCTCTGCTGAAGATATTGCCGACATCACCCATTCGCCCTGAACGTACGCCAGCCAGCGAAGTCAGTTAACAATGGACCTCGTTCGCCAGGAAGCTTGTTATGCGTCGCCTGTTACTCGCCTGCCTGCTGCTGGGCTCGGCACACACCTTTGCCTTTGACCGCCTGCAAGTCGAGGGCTACACCTTGCCCAACGGCCTGCAACTGTTGCTCAAACCGGGCACCGAGCGCGGGCATGTGGCCATCCGCCTTGTGGTTGGCGTGGGCCTGGACGATTTCAGCTGCGACCAGAAAGAACTGCCGCATCTGTTCGAACACCTGTTGTTCAGCGGCATCGATGGCGGTGGCGAAGGCGACCTCGAAGACCGCATGCAAGCCCTGGGCGGCGAGTGGAACGCCTACACCAGCAACGCCGACACCACGTTCGTCATCGAGGCGCCCGCGCAGAACCAGCGCAAGGTGCTGGACCTGCTGCTGGCAATCATCACCCGCACCCAACTGACCGACGCCCATATCAACGCTGCCAAGCAGGTGGTCGAGCGCGAGGACGGCGGCCATTACTCGCACTTGCAACGCCTGCTCGACCGCCAGGACCTCGGCCACAACGCCAGCAACCAGTTAGCCGTCGAGCTGGGCCTCAAGTGCGCCGAACGCGCCGAGGTCAGCCACCTCGCGCGCGATCAGTTGGAGGCGCTGCGCAAAAATTGGTACGCGCCGAACAATATGACCCTGATCGTCGTCGGCGATCTGGACAAACTGCTGCCGGCCTACCTGGAACGCACCTATGGCCAACTCGACCCGGTAGAGCCGAGCGAACACCGGCCGCTGCCGCAAATCCAGCATGCCGCTGCAAGCCAGCGTGACCTGATCCACGGCTGGGTCGGCGACAACGCCAAGCTGCACTGGCTGTTCCCGGAACCGGTGCTGGACGACCAGCATGATGAAACCTACGACCTGCTCAAGGACTACCTCGACTGGGCGTTGTACCGCCAACTGCGGCTCAGGCACGGCTTGTCTTACGGCCCGTGGACCGAACGCGAAGTGCTCGGCGGCGTCGGTTTCCTCAGCCTGAACGCCGACCTCGAACGGGACAACCTCGAGCAAGCCGAACAGGTATTGCAAGACCTCAAGGCGCAGCTGCTCAAGGACGGTCTCGACCCGGCGGTGTTCGCTCGCCTGCAGCAAGCCGCCATCGCCCGCCAGGCCTGGGCAGTGCAGGGCAACAGCGCGTTGGCCGACTATTATTGGAGCGCGGCCGGCGAATATGCCGATGGCCGCTTCGGCGACCCGGCCAAACGCATCAAGGCCGTGACCCTGGCGCAGACCAATCAGGCCATGCGCCAGGTGTTGGAGCAGCCGGGCTACTGGCGGGTCGAAAAGCCGCTGTTGAGCTATAACGCCCTGAGCTGGATCGGCGCGGGTGTGCTGGGACTGATCATCCTGGCTGGGGCGGCGCTACGGTTTTCTCGCAAACGGACCCTGTAATGAAGCACCGAACAACGGACTAAGACGTTATTCTGTCTCGGATTTTTCCCACACACATTGTGAATCGTCCATGCCGAACTTACCGCCCCTTATCCAGCGCGTTATAGAACTGATCAAACGCTACCCTGGGGTGATCGCACTCGGCGGTTTCATATCGGGTGTGGGCAGCTTCATCCTGGTGGACCGCCAGCAAGGCATGGCCAGCTGGATTGCCGTGATCATGCTGGTGAGCTGGCTGTGGCTGATGCTGGAAAACAGCTTCACGCAACTGTTTACCAAGCTGTTCAACCGCGAAATACCCGAACCGCTGCTGCGCTACGCCACCCAGATGATCCACCAGGAAAGTCTGTTTTTCGTGCTGCCGTTCTTTTTCGTCACTACGGCCTGGAACAGTGGCCAGTCGGTGTTCACCGGCCTGCTCGGTGCGGCGGCGCTGGTGTCGATCATCGACCCGCTGTACTACAAGTGGCTGGCGCCCAAGCGCTCCCTGTTCCTCGCCTTGCATACGCTGACATTATTCGCCGCACTGCTGACCGCATTGCCGATCATTCTGCACCTGACCACCGCCGAGAGTTACAAGCTGGCCCTGGGCGTCGCCATGGCCCTGTCGATTCCGAGCCTGGCCGTCAGCCTGCCACTGCGCAGCATCAAGGGCTGGGCGATGCTGCTGGGCGTCACGGCCGCGATCGGCTGCGCCGGCTGGCTGCTGCGAAGCTGGGTGCCACCTGCCACCCTGTGGATGACCGAAGTGGCCATCAGCACCCAGCTCCAGGACCGCACACCGGGCGACGACCTCAAGCAGGTCAGCGCCGCCCAACTGCGCAGCGGCGGGCTGTACGCCTACACCGCCATCAACGCCCCGCGCGGCCTGGATGAGCGGATCTACCATGTGTGGAAATTCAACGGCAAGGAAGTCGACCGCATTGCCCTGGATATCCATGGCGGCCGCAAGGAGGGCTACCGCGCCTGGACCCACAAGCAGAACTTCCCGCCGGACTCGGTAGGCCGCTGGCAGGTGCGGGTGCTGACCGAAGACGGCCAAGTCATTGGCGTGCTGCGCTTCAACGTCACCGACTCAGCACAAACGGACAACCCAGAGTAGGCCCGATCATGCTATTACGTAGCAATTGTGGATAGCCAAACAAGCTCGGAGCTTATGACCACTCGCACGACAGCCGGCGCGGCCCAACTCGATACGTCCAGCACACCGCCGCTGCTGCGGATTACCGGTGACTGGACGCTTGCCCACTACGCAAACCTGAAGAAGTTGTCGGCCACACTCGACGGCCGATACGACGCTGGCGCACGCATCGACCTTAACGGCCTCGGCGCCCTGGATACCGCCGGTGCTTCGCTGCTGGTGGAGCTGCTGGGCCCCGACCGCATCGAACACTCCGCCGAGCAGACCGATTGCAGCCTGTCCGCCGCCGACCGGGCGCTGCTCAAGACGGTCTACCGCTCGCTGAATGATTTTTGCGTACCGCTCAAAGAACCGGAAGAGAGCACCAGCATCCAGGTGCTGGCGCGCATCGGCCGCGCCGTGGACACCGTCTGGCAAGACGGGATGAAACTGCTGGGCTTCATCGGCCTGATCCTCGAAACCTTCGTGCGCGGCATCTTGCGGCCCAAGCGCTGGCGCTTGACGCCGATGGTGGCGCATATCGAACAGACCGGTCTCGACGCCGCGCCGATCGTCGCGCTGCTGACCTTCTTGGTCGGTGCCGTCGTGGCCTTCCTCGGCGCCACCGTGCTCAAGAGCTTTGGCGCGACGGTATTCACCGTGGACCTCGTGGCGTTCTCTTTCCTACGCGAATTCGGCGTATTGCTCACCGCCATCCTGATCGCCGGCCGCACGGCCAGTGCCTTTACTGCACAGATCGGCTCGATGAAGGCCAACGAAGAAATCGACGCGATCCGCACCCTGGGCCTGGACCCCATGGAGCTGCTGGTACTGCCACGGGTGTTGGCGCTGCTGGTGGCGCTGCCGATGCTGACGTTCCTGGCGATGCTTTCAGGGATCGTCGGCGGCGGCGTGGTGTGTGCGGTGGCCCTGGATATTTCGCCAGCGATGTTTCTGTCGCTGCTGCAGTCGGACATCGGCGTGCAGCATTTTCTGGTGGGCATGGTGAAAGCGCCGATTTTCGCGTTCCTGATCGCCGCAATTGGTTGCCTGGAAGGGTTCAAGGTCAGCGGCAGTGCCGAGTCCGTCGGCGCGCATACCACCTCCAGCGTGGTGCAATCGATTTTCGTGGTGATCGTGCTGGACGCGGTCGCTGCCATGTTTTTCATGGAGATGGGCTGGTGAGTCGTCTGCATCGAGCGCCCACCGAGGCGGTGATTGAGGTACGCGGCCTGTGCAACCGCTTTGGCAGCCAGAGCGTGCATGAAAACCTCGACCTGGATTTGTACAAGGGTGAAATCCTGGCGGTGGTCGGCGGCTCTGGCAGCGGCAAGTCGGTGTTGCTGCGCAGCATCGTCGGCCTGCGCCGGCCCAGCGAGGGGCAAGTTCGGGTGTTCGGCAAGAACCTGCCGAGCTTGCCCGAGCATGAACGCTCATTGGTGGAACGGCGCTTCGGCGTGCTGTTCCAGAAGGGCGCGTTGTTTTCCTCGCTGACCGTCACCGAGAACGTCGCCTTGCCGTTGATCGAGCACGCCGGGCTCAGCCGTGCGGATGCCGAGCATTTGGCGGCGGTCAAGCTGGCCCTGGCCGGGCTGCCGTTGTCGGCGGCCGACAAATACCCGGCGTCGCTGTCCGGCGGCATGATCAAGCGCGCCGCCCTGGCGCGCGCGCTGGCCCTGGATCCGGACATCCTGTTTCTCGACGAACCCACCGCCGGCCTCGACCCGATTGGCGCGGCGCAATTCGACCAACTGATCCTGACCCTGCGCGATGCGCTGGGCTTGAGTGTGTTCCTGGTGACCCACGACCTCGACACGCTGTACACCATCACCGACCGCGTGGCGGTGCTGGCGCAGAAGAAAGTGCTGGTGGCCGATGCCATTGATGTTGTCTCGGAAACCGACGACGCCTGGATTCACGAATATTTCCACGGCCCCCGAGGCCGCGCGGCATTGGATGCCGCTCAATCGCTCAACGAGGTATGACATGGAAACCCGAGCCCATCATGTGATGATCGGATTGTTCAGCGTAATTGTGGTGGTCGGCGCGATGCTGTTCGGCCTGTGGCTGGCCAAATCCAGCGTCGACAGTGCTTTCCGCGATTACGAGGTGGTGTTCAACGAAGCGGTCAGCGGCCTGTCCCAAGGCAGTTCGGTGCAGTACAGCGGGATCAAGGTGGGCGATGTCACCAGCCTGCGCCTGGACCCCAAGGACCCACGCCGCGTGCTGGCGCGCATCCGCCTGGCCGGGCAAACGCCGATCAAGGAAGACACCCAGGCCAAGCTGGCCCTGACCGGCATTACTGGCACCTCGATCATCCAGCTCAGCGGCGGCACCCCGCAAAGCCCGGAACTCAAGGGCAAGGATGGCAACCTGCCGGAAATCATCGCGTCACCATCGCCCATCGCACGTCTGCTCAATAACAGCAACGATCTGATGACCAGCATCAACCTGCTGCTGCATAACGCCAACCAGCTGTTCTCCCGGGAAAACGTCGAACGCTTGAGCACGACCCTGGACAACCTGCAGCAAACCACTGGCGCCATCGCCGACCAGCGCGGCGACATCAAAGTGGTGATGCAGCAATTGCTGCAAGTGAGCAAACAGGCCGGCGGTGCGTTGGAGCAGACCACGGCGCTGATGCGCAACGCCAACGGCTTGCTCAATGACCAAGGCAAGCAAGCCTTTGGCAGCGCGGAGCAGGCGATGAAGTCTCTTGAGCAAAGCACCGCCACCCTCAACACGTTGCTGGCCAACAACAAGGACTCGGTGAACAGCGGCCTGCAGGGCCTCAATGAGCTGGCACCGGCCGTGCGCGAACTGCGCGAAACCCTCGGTTCGTTGCGCGCCATCTCGCGCCGCCTCGAAGCCAACCCCAGCGGTTACCTGCTGGGCAGTGACAAGAACAAGGAGTTCACGCCATGAAGCGTGCTTACCGAATGATCGCCCCGGCAGCCTTCGCGCTGATGAGCGCGTGCTCGATCCTGCCCAAGCCGGACCCGTCCGACGTGTACCGCCTGGCTTCGGCCCAGCCCGTCAGCCAAGGCGCACCAGTAAGCTGGTCACTGCGCGTGACCAAGCCACAGACCAGCGAATTTCTCGACAGCCCGCGCATTGCGGTGGTGCCCAATGGCGATTTGATCAGCAGCTATGCGAACTCGCGCTGGAGCGATCCGGCGCCGGTGCTGTTGCGTAATCGCCTGCTGGATGGCTTCCAGCGTGACGGCCGGGTGACGCTGTTGAGTACCGACGAGACTAACCTGCAAGCCGACTATGAGCTCGGCGGCCAGTTGCAGGCGTTTCAGAGTGAATATCACGGCAAGGCCGTGGACGTGGTGATTCGCCTGGATGCGCGGCTGGTGCGCGGCAGTGATCAGCGCATCATTGCCAGTCGCCGGTTTGAAGTGCGCCAGCCGGTGAGCGATACCCAGGTGCCGGCGGTGGTGGCTGGGTTTGGGCAGGCGGGGGATAGTTTGAACAGACAGGTGGTGGATTGGGTGGTCGCACAAGGCAATGCTGCTTCTAAACACTGATGGCCTAATCGGGGGCAAGCCCCCTCCCACATTTTGACCTGTGAATGCAGTTAAAATGTGGGAGGGGGCTTGCTCCCGATAGCGATCCCAGCTTCAACCAAAGAACCAGTAACACACCGCAATAGCCGCAACGACTCCGGCGAATTCTGCCAACAACGCACACCCCACCGCATGCCGCGCCCGTTGGATACCCACCGAACCAAAGTACACCGCCAACACATAAAACGTGGTCTCGGTACTGCCCTGGATCGTCGCCGCCACCAACGCCGGGAAGCTGTCCACACCCTGGGTCTGCATGGTCTCGATCAGCATCGCCCGCGCCGCGCTGCCGGAGAACGGCTTGACCATCGCGGTCGGCAGCGCGTCGACAAAGCGGGTGTCCATGCCGGTCCAGGCCACCAAGTGGCGAATCCCTTCCAGGCCGAAGTCCAGCGCGCCGGACGCACGTAACACACCCACCGCACAGAGCATCGCTACCAGATAGGGCAACAGGTTCTTGGCAACGTCAAAGCCTTCCTTGGCGCCTTCGACGAAGGCCTCGTACACCTTGACCTTGCGTAACGCGCCGATCACCAGGAACAGCATGATCAAGCCAAACAGGGTGAGGTTGCCCAGGATCGACGACAAGCCGGCCAGTGCGGTCGCGGACAAAGTCGCCAGCAGCGCCATGAAGCCACCCAACACCAACGCGCCGGGAATCAGATAGGCCAGCACGACCGGGTCCCACAAGCGCAGGCGCTGCATGACCGCCACCGACAGCAGGCCGACCAGGGTCGACGCGCTCGTGGCCAGCAGGATTGGCAGGAACACCAGCGTCGGGTCGGCAGCGCCTTGCTGGGCGCGGTACATGAAGATGGTCACGGGCAACAGCGTCAGCGAGGACGCATTGAGCACCAGAAACAGGATCTGCGCGTTGCTTGCCGTGTTGGGGATAGGGTTGAGTTCCTGCAGCGCCTTCATGGCTTTCAGGCCGATAGGCGTGGCGGCGTTGTCCAGGCCCAGGCCGTTGGCGGCGAAGTTGAGGGTGATCAGGCCGATGGCTGGGTGGCCGGCGGGCACTTCCGGCATCAGGCGGCGAAACAGCGGGCCCAGGGCCTTGGCCAGCCAATCGACGATCCCGGCTTTTTCGGCGATACGCAGAAAGCCCAGCCACAACGTCAAGGTGCCGAACAGCAGCACCATGACCTCCACCGACAATTTGGCCATGGCGAAAATGCTTTCCACCATCGCCGCGAAAATCCCGGCGTTACCGCCCACCAGCCATTGCGCCAGTGCTGACACCATTGCCACGACAAAGAAGCCAAGCCACAGGCCATTGAGCATCAGTTAAATCCCCCGAAAGTTGGGGCGAATGATAGCGGGGCTGGCAGAAACGACAAACCCCGGAATTATCCGGGGTTTGTGTCAGCGCAATCGAGCGATCAGCCGCGCGTGATCTCGCCGGCCGGCAGCGCTTCTTTGCTGCGCCAGTGCGGCAGCGAATTCCAGTAGCGCTCGCCCTTGGCATCGTCGTACATACCTTCCCAGCGCGAGATAACCAGCACGGCCAAAGCGTTGCCGATCACGTTCAGCGCGGTACGCGCCATGTCCATCACACGGTCGACACCCGCGATAAACGCCAGGCCTTCCAATGGGATGCCCACACTGCCCAGGGTCGCCAGCAACACAACGAAGGACACACCCGGCACACCGGCAATACCTTTGGAGGTGACCATCAGGGTCAGGACCAGCATCAGTTGCTGGCCGATCGACAGGTCGATGCCGTACAGCTGCGCGATGAAGATTGCAGCGATGCTCTGGTACAGGGTCGAACCGTCGAGGTTGAACGAGTAACCCGTCGGCACCACGAAGCTGCAGATCGCCTTCGGCGCGCCGTAGGCTTCCATCTTCTCGATCACGCGCGGCAGCACGGTTTCAGAGCTGGCGGTGGAGTAGGCCAGCACCAGCTCGTCCTTGAAGATGCGCATCAGCTTGAGGATCGAGAAACCAAACAGGCGGGCGATCATGCCCAGCACCGCAAACGCGAAGAACAGAATCGCGACGTACACCAGGATCACCAGCTTGGC
Organism: Pseudomonas sp. R4-39-08; assembly: GCF_003852275.1. NCBI lineage: Bacteria > Pseudomonadati > Pseudomonadota > Gammaproteobacteria > Pseudomonadales > Pseudomonadaceae > Pseudomonas > Pseudomonas sp. R4-39-08. Next base: position 95,058 of record NZ_CP027733.1, on the reverse strand, counting down.
CAACGGCAGCAGCGAGGCGAAGCCGAAGTTAGCGACCGTTACCGCGATCAGGGCAAATACACCGATAGGGGCGTACTTCATGATCATGTGAGTGACTTTGAACATGCTCTCGGACACGCCCTGGAACATGGTCACCAACGGCTCGCGCAGTTCCGGCTTGAGGCTCGACAAGCCCAGGCCGAACAGCACGGAGAAGAAAATGATCGGCAGCATCTCGCCGCGCGCAACGGCAGCGAAGATGTTCGACGGGATCAGGTTGAGAATGGTCTCGATGAACGCATGCTCATGCTGCACCTCGGCGGCGGTTGCCTGGTACTTGGAGATGTCGACTGTACCCAGGGTACTCATGTCGATGCCCGCGCCCGGATGGAACAGGTTGGCCAGCAACAGGCCGACCACAATGGCGATGGTGGTGACGACTTCAAAGTAGAGGATGGTTTTGACACCGATGCGACCGAGCTTTTTCGCGTCACCAACGCCAGCAATGCCCACGATCAGCGAGGAAATCACGATTGGGATGACGATCATCTTGATCAGGCGGATAAAGATATCGCCCGCCGGCTGCAGCACGTTGCTGATCCACCAGGCCTTTTCAGCACTGAAATGGTTGAGCACTGCGCCGATCGCGATCCCCAGTACCAAACCGATGAGGATCTGCCAGGCGAGGCTTAGCTTTGCCTTCTTCATGTCATTACCCTTACTTCAAGTGAACTTAAGGCAAATGCGCCAGCTGGACCGCTCGAAAGCGAAAAAGTGTGTGCATCTGCCTCCATGGAAGGTCACCGCAGCGTGGCCGAAATGGCTTACTGGCAGGCGAAAAAAGCCGCAACTATTCCCATGCAAGGGAGCGACGTCTAATGCCGTAAACGCCTACCCTATGCCGAATCGGCATGGCTATTCTTGAAAATAATTGTCTGAACGGTCAGTTCGAATGCGCCATTCAAGCGGGTGAACCTGCCGTGAAGCTGCCAATTCCGGTATGCACAGAGATACCGAATGGCTAGAGGGGTTTGCTGAAAATGCTTGGAAAATCCGCAGCCTGGCGTAAGAAACTGCCTATAGCGTCAGCAAAGTTTTCTCGATAGATGGTCGCGCCGACACACAAGGTAATGGTTGGCGGGAGGAAAAACGATGAATGTCGGCTATGGGCGGCATGACGCGCGAACGATGAACAGCATAAGCCCGCCGCAAGTTCAGCAAGCTTGAGGACTTGTGAACTTGCGTCGCAGCTTTTCGCCTGACCCGGCCCTTGCGCAGGCACTCCCTGTACCCGTAGGTCGCGCCGATCCTGATCGATCAGAGCAACCCGGCCCCCTGGTCATGCATCGCCCTTGGCGAGCGATGCAAACAGAAAGAAGCGAACTGGCTTCTTTCTATGGACGCCGGCTCCGTGAGACGGAACCTAGTACCAATTCGGATCTTTCTTCAGCTGCTCCATCAGCAGCTTTTTCATGCCTTCGTCCGGCTTACCGAGAAAACGGTAATCGGCGTGGCGTGTTGGGGACTTGTCCTTCGGCAGACCTGCCGGGACTTCCACCAACATCGCGTAGGCATCTTCCTTATCGAGGCTGAAGGCGACGATCAGGCGCTTGTTCAGGCAGGTATCTGCCGTTTCACACAGCGGCCCTACCAGATACTTGTCGCCATCCTCTTCGACAGCGTTCATCTGCTCAGCCGTACCCGACAGGTTCATCACCCATTCCGGCAGGCGCTCTTCTTTCTTCACTACGCCTTGCCAGGTTTCACGGTACTGCGCATCCGTGCTGAGCAATTCGTTGGCCCGGGATTGGCCGTCGTTGGCGGCCATCACCAGGCCACTGCCGCTCAACAGCACGGCAGCAGCAATGGCTTTGAGGGACAAAGTGGTCATATTCAGCCTCGGCCGCGACGACCAAAGAAGAACGAAGCGATGAACATCACCAGGAACACCACGAACAGAATCTTGGCGATACCCGTGGCGGTGCCCGCGATACCACCGAAGCCCAGGACTGCAGCCACAATGGCGATGATCAGAAATGTGATTGCCCAACTCAACATGGTGATTCTCCTTAAGCTTTCATAGAGGTAACAGCAGTGATGCCATGCGGCCGCTCGGCATGAGCGACGTTTTGTTGCTTAGAACACCCAGCGTTCCTGAACCGGCAGTTCGCTCAGGGTGGAATCCTGGTCTGCCACTCTCAGTTGCGGGGCGGTTACATCGACAGCCGTGCTGGCGACGGAACGGAAGTGGGTCTGGGTCATGACGGGACGCTCGAACTGCGCAGTCGGCTGCTGACTCTGCTGCCAATGCTGCATCTGCTGGCCGGCGATCAGCGTGACCATCAACGCCAGACTGGCGAACAGGCCTTGCTGCAGATGCAGTGGCGATACACGCAATTGGCTTAGGCTTTGGCGAGTCATACTGCTTTCTCCCGCATTCTGATTATTCGTTCATGACGCTCTATGCATTACCTATTGCAGAGCGCATGCCAGGTTTATTACAAAATAAAACCCTTTAAAATCAATAAGATATGAATTATTTAAACGCACGCCCCACAGCATCCTGCACGATGCCCCCTGTAGGGCCGTGCGAAATGCACGATGGCCAGTAGTCGGGTCGAAGGAGCGAAAGTAGCTGCAGGATTGCCGAAGCGGCGAGAAGATATGAAAACGCCACTAGCGCGGGGCTTTAGCGGGGCACGTAGGAAGGTATGCAGATAGCTGCGCGACGTTGCCTTTTATCGATCAGAATAAACCATGCAACTTGCCCGATTATTCCGGGACTAAACACCAACATTCATAGTTAAGGAGCGCGGGACAGATGGAATCAGCCAAGGAACTTCAAGGCCGCATTCTTTTAGTGGATGACGAGTCCGCGATCCTCCGTACCTTCCGTTATTGCCTGGAAGATGAAGGCTACACCGTTGCCACCGCCAACAGCGCGGCCCAAGCCGATGCCTTGATGCAACGCCAAGTGTTCGATCTGTGCTTCCTGGATTTGCGCCTGGGCGAAGACAATGGCCTGGATGTATTGGCCCAGATGCGTGTCCAGGCGCCATGGATGCGTGTCGTGATCGTGACGGCCCACTCCGCCGTGGACACTGCGGTAGACGCCATTCAAGCCGGCGCCGCCGATTACCTGGTCAAACCCTGCAGCCCGGACCAGTTGCGCCTGGCCACCGCCAAGCAACTGGAAGTGCGCCAGCTCTCGGCACGCCTGGAAGTGCTGGAAGGCGCGGTACGCCAATCCAAGGACGGTCTCGACTCCCACAGCCCGGCGATGATGGTGGTACTGGAAACCGCACGTCAGGTAGCCGGCACCGACGCCAACATTTTGATTCTCGGCGAGTCGGGCACCGGTAAAGGCGAGTTGGCGCGGGCCATTCACGGCTGGAGCAAACGCTCGAAGAAATCTTGCGTGACCATCAACTGCCCCTCGTTGACTGCAGAACTGATGGAAAGCGAATTGTTTGGCCACAGCCGCGGTGCCTTCACCGGTGCCAGCGAAAGCACATTGGGCCGAGTCAACCAAGCGGATGGCGGCACACTGTTTCTCGACGAAATCGGCGATTTTCCGCTCACTTTGCAGCCAAAACTGCTGCGTTTCATTCAGGACAAAGAATACGAGCGTGTCGGCGACCCGGTTACCCGTCGCGCTGACGTGCGCATCCTCGCCGCCACCAACCTGAACCTGGAAGACATGGTGCGCGACGGCCGCTTCCGTGAAGACCTGCTGTATCGCCTCAACGTCATCACCCTGCACCTGCCGCCGCTACGCGAACGCAGTGAAGACATCCTCGCCTTGGCGGACCGGTTCCTGGCGCGCTTCGTCAAGGAGTATGCCCGCCCGGCTCGCGGCTTCAGCGATCAGGCACGCGAAGCACTGCTCAACTACCGTTGGCCCGGCAACATCCGGGAGCTGCGCAACGTGGTGGAACGCGCCAGCATCATCTGCCCTCAGGAAAAGGTCGAGATCAGCCACCTTGGCATGGCCGAGCAACCGACCAACAACGCACCGCGCATTGGTGCGGCACTGAGCCTGGACGAGCTGGAGAAAGCCCATATCGGCGCCGTCCTGGCCACCAGCGATACGCTGGACCAGGCCGCGCGCACCCTTGGCATCGATGCGTCGACGCTGTATCGCAAACGTAAACAGTACAACCTATGAGCTGTACCTCATGAAGCTCGCGATGAAACTGCGTACTCGACTATTCCTGAGCATCTCAGCGCTGATCACCGTGGCCCTGCTGGGGCTGGTCCTGGGCCTGGTCAGCGTGATGCAGATGGCCAAGACCCAGGAATCGTTGATTCGCAGCAACTTCGTCACCCTGGAGCTGGGTCTCAAGTTGCGCCAGAGCCTGGGCGATCAACTGATGATGATGCTCGAAAAGCGCCCAGATCCGGCTGCCCTGCAAGCTTCCAAGCAGCAATACTTCGACCTGCTGGACCAGGGCATCGCCCATGAACAGCGTGACGGACTGACCCACGGTTTCAGTCAGGCACGCGACGACTACCAGCACCTGCTGCAGGCATTTGACGAATTCCAGCAGAACCCACCTGTACCGGGCAGCAAGGAAAAGCTCACTGAAACCTTCAATACCCTGCGCAATGGGCTAATCGTTCACCACAAACAGGCGCTGGAAAATATCAGCACGAGCGAGCACAGATCCCGCGAACGGGCGCTGTTGATTGCCAGCTTACTGGGGCTGGTAGGCCTTGCGGTGCTGATCATCGGTTTTGTGACCGCGCATGGCATTGCCCGGCGATTCGGCGGGCCAATCGAAGCGCTGGCCAAGGCTGCCGACAAAATCGGGCAAGGCGATTTCGAAGTGACATTGCCGATATCGTCGGCGGCGGAAATGAACCAGCTGACCCGTCGCTTCGGCATCATGGCCGAGGCATTGCGCCAACATCAGGCCACCAATGTCGATGAGCTGCTCGCCGGCCAGCAGCGCTTGCAAGCAGTACTCGACAGCATTGACGACGGCTTGCTGATGATTGATCGCCAGGGCCATCTCGAGCACCTCAACCCTGTGGCGCAACGCCAGCTGGGTTGGGACGAAGCGCGCCTCGGCCAGGGCCTGGGCGAAGCGCTGGGTCGTCCGGAAATGGATGAACAGCTGCACTTGGTGCTGCGCGGCGGCAACCTGGAGCGGGCGCCGGAGGATCTGGAAGTTGAAGTCGAAGGCGAGCTGCGTCTGCTGACGTACAGCCTGACCCCGGTCAGCCATACACAGGGGCACATTCTGGGCGCTGTGATGGTGCTGCATGATGTCACCGAGCAGCGGGCCTTTGAGCGGGTGCGCAGCGAGTTCGTATTGCGCGCCTCCCACGAGCTGCGAACACCGGTGACCGGCATGCATATGGCCTTCGGACTGTTCCGCGAGCGGGCCAAGTTCCCGGCGGAGTCACGCGAAGCGGACCTGCTGGATACGGTCAATGAAGAAATGCAGCGGCTGATGCAGTTGATCAACGATTTGCTCAACTTCTCGCGCTATCAGAACGGCCTGCAGAAACTCACGCTGGGGCCATGCGATGTGACTGACCTGCTCGAGCATGCCCGCGCTCGATTCGCCGAGCCGGCGGGCGCGCAAGGTATTGAACTGATGGTGGAGGTGCAATCTGACCTGCCGCGCCTGTATGCCGACCAGGCACAACTGGAGCGCGTGCTCGACAACCTGCTGGGTAACGCCATGCGACACACGGCCGAGAGAGGGCAGATTCGCTTGCAGGCTCGGCGTCATGGTGAGCGGGTAATTATCAGCGTCGAGGACAACGGCGAAGGCATTGCGTACGGCCAGCAAGGACGCATCTTCGAACCTTTCGTGCAGGTGGGGCGCAAAAAAGGCGGCGCCGGCCTGGGGCTGGCGCTGTGCAAGGAGATCGTGCAATTGCACGGCGGCCGCATGGGTGTGTACTCACGGCCGGGGCAGGGCACACAGTTCTATATGGCCTTGCCTCTGTAGGCGCGCGCTTTTGTGGCGAGGGTGCTTGCTGCCTTGCCACAAAAACTTGCCAGCCATTTCAGCGCTGGTTCAAGGCATGCAGGATCGCCGCACTTTCCGCATCCGGCGTTCCGTCAAACAGCGATGGACGGAAATGCATCTGGAACGCGGCGATTACATGACGCGTGGCCACATCCAACTCGCCGGTCTGTGGGGTCTGGTAACCCAGACGGGCCAGTTCTTGCTGGAACCAACTGATGCTTGGCAGTTGCGTGGCGTACTGCGCCTGGAATCGAGCCACCGCCTGGGCATCCGGCCAAATCCCCAGGCCTTCATCGGCCAGACGCTTCCAAGGGAACAACGGGCCAGGGTCCAGCTTGCGCAGCGGGGCGATGTCGCTGTGCCCAATGATGTTCTTAGGGGCGATCCCGTTACGCTTGCTGATGTCCTTGAGCAACACCACCAGTGATTTCACCTGAGCTTCGGAGTACGGGTACCACACCCGACCGGTCGGGGTGTCGCTATAGCCCGGGTTGACGATCTCGATGCCGATGGAGCTGGAATTGAGCCAGGTGCGCCCCATCCACTCACTTTCCCCGGCGTGCCAGGCACGCTGGCTTTCATCAACCAGCTTGTAGAGGGTGCCTGAAGCGTCATCGCCGATCAGGTAATGGCTGCTGACCTGACCATGGGTCAATAACGCCAGGGAGCGCTCAAGGTTGGCCGAGGTGTAATGCACCACAACGAACTGCACACGGTTGTCGTGATTAACCGAAGGATGGCTGGTGTTCAGGCGCGGGCCGCTGGAGCAACCGGCGAGCACAAGAACGGCAAAAGCAATAAAGAGAGATTTCATGGCAGAAGGCATTACGCAGAGGACGATAATGCAACAGTGTAACGTAACGTCAAATCCCAGGCGGCGAAATTACAAAATGGAACATCTTTTACGCCGCCTGCACCTGGTTACGTCCCGCTGCCTTCGCCCTGTAAAGCGCCTCATCTGCGCGCTTGAGCGCCAGGTCACTGCGCTCGCCTGGTTGAAACTGCGCGACCCCCATGGATACCGTGATGGTTACCGGCACGCCCTTGAAGTGAAACGGGCAAGCCTCGATGGCCGCCCGCAACCCTTCACCCACGGCCAGGGCATCCGCCAAGGCTGAGTCGGGCATCAACAACACAAATTCTTCGCCGCCGAAGCGCGCAATAAAATCGGTCGGCCGCAGGCGCTTGCGCAGCACACTGGCAATGATCTTCAGCACTCTATCGCCGGCCAAGTGGCCGTAGCCGTCGTTGATGCGCTTGAAGTGGTCCAGGTCCAGCATGGCCAGTGACAGACTGTTGCCACGTTGATGCCAGGCATTGACCTCCTGATCCAGGCGCTCACTCCAGGCTGCGCGGTTGGGCAGGCCGGTGAGTGGATCGATCAGCGCCTTCTGGCGCTGTATTTCCAAATGCTCACGATAGCCCTGGGCTTCCTGCTCCATGTTCGCCACCCGCTCCGCCAGGCCCTGGAGGCGTGCGGCCACTTCCTGTTCGCGTTGGTCGCGCTGCTGGCGGTGTTCGTCCATGGTGCCGAGCAAGCCTTCAAGGTGGCTCTCCAGCAGTTGCTTGAGGCTGTCCAGATCGGCAGCTTCCTGCACGCTGCTTTGCAGGCCGTCCACTTGCTCGCGAATCTGCGTGTCCAACTGGCGCGCAGCGGAGCGACTGTCGGCGTGACCTTCGCTGGCAACCTGCAGATGGCCCTGGAATGCCTCAAGGCGTTCGTTGAGCTGTTTAAGGTAAGCCTCGAACTCATGCTGGCCGCTGTCGGTGACAGCCAACATCAGCACCGCCAGGTCGTCGAGGATCGGCAGCAGTTCGTACCAGTTCAAGCCATGGGCAAGGCGTTCGCGCATGGCTTCGGCCTGAGGCCGGTGGCGCTCGGGCAGGGACAGGTCTTCCAGCAGGCCGAGCAAGGTGTTTTCAATGTGCTGGGCAACCGAGCTGTAGGACGGCTCGGGCGAATCGGGCAGCGCGTAGAGCCCCTCCGATTGCACTGCATCGGGATCAGGCTCTGCGGTATCCCATACGGGCGGGAGGGAAAGGCTGCCGATGAGGGTTTCTTCAGGCGTGTCGACTGAGTCTTGGGGCTCTTCGATAAAGGCAGCAAGTGCGCTTTCGGGAGCGGCTTCCTCAGGCGGCACCGCAGGCTCGGGGGTTTTGTCAGGCGTGGACACGGGTGACGTTTGAGCAGGCGCCTCGAACTCAAACGTTGCGCCGGCAGGCACAGGCTCTTTGACCGGTGCAACGGCCTCAGGCTCGGCGGCCGTCACTGTTTGTGGCAACGGTGCAAACGCGCGCAAGGCTTGTGTCAGTTCTTCGGACTGGGCCGGTTCCGCAGGCTCAGGGCCAGGTTTGGGCGCAACGGATTTTGCCGCAGGGAGCACCTCGGGCTCAGGCGCAGAGGTGTCATTGGAGACCTCTTTGGCACCAAACAAGCGTTGCAACAAACCGGGCCCGGAGCGTGGGGTTTCACCCTCTGGCTCCAGGTTTTGCAGCGCCTGCTCTTGCAGGTTGCTCAACTCGCTGAGCAGCAGCGGAATTTCCCGCGCCTGCCCCACCCGAGCGTCGAGCTGTTTCGCGAAGGTCTTCAGCGGGCGCGACACCTCACGGGGCAGCGGCAGTTTCTGCAACTGCGCGACCAGGGCGGTGAGGGCGGAACTGATCTGGTCAACCCGCGTTTCGCGGCGCTGCTCGGAATCCAGCACGGCCTTTTCCAGACGCGGCAGCAGGGCAGCCAGGGCAGCGTCCATGTCGTCGGTGCGCACCACATCGCGCATTTCCTTCATGCATTGATCGACAGCACGGTCAGTGCCTTCGGCCGCCAGCGTGCTGCGCACCAGCCCTCGGCGTAGCAGGTCGAGGCGGGCGGCCCAGCGGCGTTCGAGCTTGTCTTGTTGCTCGATGCTTTTAAGGTATTTCTCTTTCCAGCGCTGGGCGTCGTCGCTCATGCAAGAGGTCCGCGAGGGCCTGGGCTCAACGCGGGTAATGCATCAGCCGTAAGCGAACCCGGCAGACGAATCTCTACCGCGACCGGCAGGTGATCGGAAATGGGCTGCGCCAGCACCTGCACACTTTCCAGTGTGAGGCTCGGGCTGAGCAGGATGTGGTCCAGACAGCGCTGCGGACGCCAGCTGGGAAACGTGGCTTCGACCTGCGGCGCCAGCAGGCCGAGGTCGCGCAGCGGGGAATTCTGCAGCAGGTCGTTGGCATGGGTGTTCATGTCACCCATCAGCACCTGGTGCTTGTAGTTGCCGATCAAGTCGCGCACGTAGGCCAACTGAAGGTTGCGCGTACGCCCGCCGAGGGCCAGGTGCATCATCACCACCACCAACGCTTCCGGACCTTCGCCAAAACGCACAAGGATCGCGCCTCGCCCTTTGGGGCCCGGCAACGGGTGATCCTCGATGACGGTCGGCTTCAAGCGGCTGAGCACGCCATTGCTGTGCTGCGCCAGGCGCCCGAGGTTGCGATTGAGTTGCTGGTACCAGTAGGGGAAGGCGCCGAGCTGGGCAAGGTGCTCCACCTGGTTGATGTAGCCGGAGCGCAGGCTCCCGCCGTCGGCTTCCTGCAGGGCGACCAGGTCGAAGTCGCTGAGCAGGTCGCCGATTTTTTGCAGATTGCCGGTGCGCCCTTTGTGCGGCAGCAAATGCTGCCAGCCCCGCGTGAGGTAGTGCCGATATTTCTCGGTGCTGTTACCCACCTGGATATTGAAACTGAGCAGCCGCAAGCGGCTGTCTGCCGGCAGGCCTGTGGATTCCAGATGATGTTCGTTGACCCGCGGATCATGCAGGCCTACAACGCGTTCGGTACCCCAGCGGCGCATGGCGAGCCCCTTACTTGGCTGCGCGCTCTTTGGCGATCAGCTGGTCAGCGACATTGAGCGTCTCTTCGGGGCCACCGGTGCTGCCCAGGTCGAAACGGTACTTGCCGTTGACGATCAGGGTCGGTACGCCTTGCACGCCATACTTCTGCGCGAGTTCTCTGGCCTGTTTGATCTGGCCCTGGATGGCAAAGGAGTTGAAAGTGGCCAGGAACTTGTCTTTATCGACGCCTTGGGTAGCAACGAAGTCAGCCATTTCGTCTGGCTTGGTCAGGCGCTTGCCTTCTTTCTGGATCGCGTTGAATACCGCGTTATGGACCTTATGCTCCACACCCATGGCTTCCAGGGTCAGGAACAGTTGGCCGTGGGCATCCCATGGGCCGCCGAACATGGCCGGAATGCGCTTGAAGTTCACGTCCTTCGGCAGCTTCTCGGCCCAAGGGTTGATGGTCGGCTCAAAGGCGTAGCAATGCGGGCAACCGTACCAGAACAGCTCCACCACTTCGATCTTGCCGGGTACCGAAACCGGCACCGGGTTAGCCAATTCAACGTAGGTTTTACCGGCTTCAAGCGGCACGTCGGCAGCTTGTGCGGTCATGCCGAAGAGACTGGCAGTAACGAGGGCGGCGCTGAGGATCAGATTACGCATGCTTTACTCCTGGACAAATACGGTCGCCTCACGCGACCTTTAGGTGTGACAGGTCTACGCGGACATGAGTTCGTTAGTGTAACGGCAGCCGCCACAAAAAAGGGCGGCCGTAGCCACCCTTTTTATGCTTGCATCGATGGATTAATCGAGCGTTAACGTTGCAGGCTGTCAGTGCAAGCCTTGGATGTAACTGGAGACTGCCGCAATGTCTTCGTCACTCAGTTTACGGGCGATGGTGCGCATGGTCATTGCGTCGCCATCGTTGGCCCGGCCGGCTTCTTCCTTGCGGAAGTCGGTCAACTGCTTGGCGATGTAAGTGGCGTGCTGGCCACTCAGGTGCGGGAAGCCTGCCGGGGCGTTGCCTGCGCCATTGGGCGAATGGCAGCCGGTGCAGGCGGGCAGGCCTTTGTCCAGGTCGCCGCCACGAAACAGCTTCTCGCCACGGGCGACCAGTTTCGGATCGGCAGCTCCCACGCTGCCTTTCTGACTGGCAAAATACGCCGCGATGTCAGCCATGTCCTGATCGCTGGAGTTGGCCAGCAAGCCGGTCATTTCCAGCACCACGCGCTTGCCATCCTTGATGTCGTGCATCTGCTTGGTCAGGTAACGTTCACCCTGGCCGGCGAGTTTGGGGAAGTTCGGTGCCGGGCTGTTACCGTCCGGTCCATGGCAAGCACCACACACGGCGGCTTTCGCCTGCCCCGCGGTAGCGTCGCCTGCAGCATGGGCAACACCGGTGATGCCCAAGGTCAACAGCAGACTCACGATCAGTTTGTTCATCAGCTAATCCAACTACGGCTAAGGGTTTAAGAGTTATCTACCGGGTTTACTCACCATCAACTCAATGATGGCCTGGTAATCCTCAGTACTGCAGTCCTTGCACAAACCACGCGGCGGCATTGCCTTGAAACCCCGGGTCATGCGTTACACCGACATGACCACGCAAACTCGGTTGTACAGCGCTTGCGGTTCCTGTGTAGCCTGGGCGCTTTAACGCGCGATCAGGACACCGAAGCGAGTCACCATCAGGTCATACATCGACCTGTTCAGGGTTTGAGAGCGTTTTGCGTTCTAATGCGCAATGAAGGTCTTTCGCTCCCGTGAACTTCATCCTTCGCTGGGACAAAGCACACACAAAATCTGCGGCATTATATACTGGCGCTACTGAAACGGAAACGACACCGCTTGCCGCACCCTTTTTCGGCACCGCCCACATCGGAAATCTCATGCAACTCAAGAATCCCATCCTCGGCCTGTGCCAACAGTCCACCTTCATGCTCAGCGCCGCCAAAGTGGACCAATGCCCCGATGACGAAGGCTTTGAAGTCGCCTTCGCAGGCCGTTCCAACGCCGGTAAGTCCAGCGCACTGAACACCCTGACCCACGCCAGCCTGGCACGCACCTCGAAAACCCCGGGTCGCACGCAGCTGCTCAACTTCTTCAAGCTAGACGATGATCGGCGTCTGGTCGACCTGCCGGGCTACGGTTATGCAAAAGTCCCTATCCCATTGAAGCTGCATTGGCAGCGTCACCTGGAGGCTTACCTGGGTGGCCGGGAGAGTTTGAAGGGGTTGATCCTGATGATGGACATCCGTCATCCAATGACCGATTTCGACCTGTTGATGCTCGACTGGGCGGTCGCCAGCGGCATGCCGATGCATATCCTGCTGACCAAGGCCGACAAGCTGACCTACGGCGCAGCCAAGAACACCCTGCTCAAAGTGCAGACCGAGATCCGTAAGGGTTGGGGCGACGCAATCAGCATCCAACTGTTCTCCGCGCCAAAGCGCATGGGCCTGGAAGATGCCTACACTGTACTGGCCGGCTGGATGGAATTGGCGGACAAAGGCGCTGAGATCGCCGAGTAACTTTTGCGCGGGCAAAAAAAACCCCGGACTTCGTATGGGGAGGGAAGTTCGGGGTCCAAGTTCCGGACCGCTAGGGCGGGGTCCAGATATCTGCCAACACTTAACACAACATAGGAGCATTGAAGGGCTTCACCACCCATTCAGTAACTCTGAGTGACGGTTCACAGGTTAAGTTCCGGCGGGTTCAAAAAACTCTTGGAAATAACTGACGGCAGTTTCCGATCTAAAGCGCCGTGCCATCACGCGCGGTGATGGCACAGCCGCAGAATCAATGGGCCTCGTCCCAGTTATCGCCAACGCCCACGTCCACCACCAGGGGCACGTCCAACTGCGCGGCAGCGCTCATGTGTTCGCGGATTCTCTGGCTGACCTCCGGGATCAGATCCTCACGCACCTCCAGTACCAGTTCGTCATGCACCTGGAGGATGACCTTGGCGTCCAGGCCCGACTCGGTCAGCCAGTTGTCCACCTTCACCATGGCTTTCTTGATGATGTCCGCCGCCGTGCCCTGCATGGGCGCGTTGATCGCGGTGCGCTCTGCCGCCGCGCGCTCCTGAGGCTTGTTGGAGTTGATATCCGGCACGTACAGGCGCCGCCCGAAGAAGGTTTCCACAAAACCCTGGTCCGCCGCCTGGGCGCGGGTGCGCTCCATGTATTCGCGCACGCCGGGATAGCGGGCGAAGTACACATCGATATAAGCCTTGGCGGTCTTGGTGTCGACGCCAATGTCCTTGCCGAGCTTCTGGGCGCCCATGCCGTAGATCAGGCCGAAGTTGATCGCCTTGGCACTGCGGCGCTGGTTGGAGGTAACCTCGCTCAATTCAACCTTGAATACCTCGGCAGCCGTGGCGGTGTGCACGTCCAAGTCGTTGCGAAAGGCGTTCATCAACCCTTCGTCTTTCGACAGGTGCGCCATGATCCGCAGCTCGATCTGCGAATAGTCCGCTGCCAGCAGCTTGTAGCCTTTGGGTGCGATAAACGCCTGGCGAATGCGTCGCCCTTCGGCGGTGCGCACCGGGATGTTCTGCAGGTTCGGATCGCTGGAGGACAAACGCCCGGTCGCCGCCACCGCCTGATGGTAAGACGTATGAATACGCCCAGTACGCGGGTTGATCTGTTCCGGCAGGCGGTCGGTATAGGTGCTTTTCAGCTTGCTCATGCTGCGGTACTGCATGAGCACCTTGGGCAGCGGAAAATCATCCTCGGCCAGCTTGGCCAGCACTTCTTCAGCCGTGGATGCCTGGCCCTTGCCGGTCTTTTTCAACACCGGCATTCCGAGTTTCTCGTAGAGAATCGCCCCGAGCTGCTTGGGCGAACCGAGGTTGAACGCCTCGCCGGCGATCTCGAATGCCTGGCGCTCCAGCTCGACCATCTTGTTGCCCAGCTCGATGCTCTGGATGCCCAGCAGTGCCTTGTCCACCAGGGCGCCCTGGCGCTCGATACGTGCCAGCACCGGCACCAACGGCATCTCGATATCCGTCAACACACTGGCCAGGCTCGGGACCGCTGCCAGCTGCGCGTGCAGCTTCTGGTGCAGGCGCAACGTCACATCGGCATCTTCGGCCGCATACGGGCCGGCTTGCTCGAGGGCGATCTGGTCGAATGTCAGCTGCTTGGCGCCCCTGCCGGCGATGTCCTGGAAGCTGACGGTGTCGTGGTCCAGGTATTTTTTCGCCAGGCTGTCCATGTCATGGCGGGTCGCGGTGGAGTTCAGTACGTAGGATTCGAGCATGGTATCGAAGGCGATGCCCCGCACGATGATGCCCTGCGCAGGGTCACCACCAATAGCGCAGTTGGCCAGGATATTCATGTCGAACTTGGCGTGCTGGCCGACCTTGAGCTTGGTCGGATCTTCCAGCAACGGCTTCAAGGCCAGCAGCACGGTGTCACGGTCCAATTGATCCGGCACGCCAGTGTAGGCATGTGTCAGCGGGATATAGGCCGCTTCATGGGGCTGCACCGCGAACGAAAGCCCAACCAACTGGGCCTGTTGGGCGTCGATCCCGGTGGTTTCGGTATCGAAGGCAAACAACGGCGCGTCGTTGAGCTTCTTCAGCCACAGATCGAACGTGGCCTGGTCCAGGATGGTGGTGTAAACCGACTCCACCGGCACCGCTATCACCGCCTCAACCGACGCTTGGGCGACGGGCGCAACCTCGTTTGCCGTCTTGAGCTCGACACGCTTGGTATCGCGCTGGATCTCTTCGTACCAGCTCTTGAACTCAAGCAGCGTGTACAACTCAAGCAGCTTTTCGCGATCCGGCTCGATCAGGTGCAGGTCGTCCAGGCCGATATCCAGGGGCACGTCGATCTTGATCGTCGCCAACTGGTAAGACAGGAACGCCATCTCCTTATGCTCTTCCAGCTTCGCCGGCAGCGTCTTGGCGCCACGAATCGGCAGGGTCGGCACAATATCCAGTTGCTCATACAGCTCTTTCAGGCCGCCATTCACACCCACCAGCAAACCGGAGGCGGTCTTCGGGCCAATTCCGGGAACGCCAGGGATGTTGTCGGACGAATCGCCCATCAACGCCAGGTAATCGATGATCTGCTCTGGAGCGACGCCGAATTTCTCCTTTACGCCCTCGATGTCCATCGAACTACCGGTCATGGTGTTGACCAAGGTAATGTGCCCGTCCACCAGTTGCGCCATGTCCTTGTCGCCGGTGGAGATCACCACGGGACGGTCAGCGGCCGCGCTGCTGCGGGCCAGGGTGCCGATCACGTCATCGGCCTCGACGCCTTCGACGCACAGCAACGGGAAGCCCAGGGCGATCACGCTCTGGTGCAGGGGCTCGATCTGCAGGCGCATGTCATCGGGCATGCTCGGGCGATTGGCCTTGTATTCGGCGAACATTTCATCGCGAAAGGTCCCGCCCTTGGCGTCGAACACCACGGCGAACGGGCTGTTCGGGTATTGCCTGCGCAGGCTCTTGAGCATGTTCAACACGCCCTTGACCGCGCCGGTGGGCAGGCCTTTGGAGGTGGTCAGCGGTGGCAGCGCGTGGAAGGCGCGGTACAGATAAGAAGAACCGTCCACCAGGACGAGAGGCGCTTGGCTCATGAGCAGGATCAACCTTTTCGGCGGGTCAGGCGCTAGAATAGCCGGACCAATGAAAACAAAGGGACAAGGTTATCATGCGTACATTCAATCGCCTGCTGTTCACTGGCTTGATTGCACTCGCTCCGATGGCTGCCATGGCGGCAGACGATGCGCCGTCGGCCGATCCGGAAGTGACCATTCGCACGGAAGGCGACAAGACTATCCAGGAGTACCGCCAAAACGGCTTCCTGTACGCCATCAAGGTCACGCCAAAAGGTGCGCCACCGTATTTCCTGGTACGCGCTGACGGAACCGATGCGAACTTCATCCGTTCTGACCAGCCGGATATGCTGATCCCGTCATGGAAGATCTTCGAATGGAAATGATTCCCTAACTTCAACCGGCGCCGCGCTGAGCGGCGCCCGTAATGGCAGTTTTAACCATGTCTGTGTTCACCCCCCTGGCTCGGCCCGAGCTGGAAACCTTTCTTGCCCCTTACGGGCTCGGCCGCCTGCTTGATTTCCAGGGGATTGCCGCCGGTAGCGAAAACACCAATTTCTTTATCAGCCTGGAACAGGGCGAGTACGTCCTGACCCTGGTCGAACGGGGCCCCGTCGCCGAAATGCCGTTCTTCATCGAACTGCTCGACGTACTCCACGACGCCGACCTGCCTGTGCCTTACGCCCTGCGCACCACTGACGGCGTTGCCCTGCGCACGCTGGCCGGCAAGCCGGCGCTGCTGCAACCACGCCTGGCCGGCAAGCATATCAAGGACGCCAACGCCCAGCATTGCGCTCAGGTCGGCGACTTGCTCGGTCACCTGCATCTGGCGACCCAGGGCGACAAGGTGCTGGAGCGCAAGACCGATCGCGGGCTGGATTGGATGCTCAGTGAAGGCGCGCAGTTGATTTCGCACCTGAACGACGCGCAACAGCGGCTTCTGCAGGACGCCTTGAGCGAGATCCAGGCCTGCAAGACGCAGATCCTTGCCCTGCCGCGCGCCAACGTTCACGCCGACCTGTTCCGCGACAACGCCATGTTCGAAGGCACGCACCTGACCGGCCTGATCGACTTCTACAACGCCTGCTCGGGGCCGATGCTGTACGACGTCGCCATCGCCTTGAATGACTGGTGTTCGGATGCCGACGGCGTGATTGACGGGCAGCGCGCCCGTGCGTTGCTTGGGGCTTACGCGGGGCTGCGGCCGTTTACCGCGAAGGAAGCCGAGCTGTGGCCGACCCTGTTGCGCGTCGCGTGCGTGCGCTTCTGGCTGTCGCGGCTGATCGCGGCGCAGGCGTTTGCCGGGCAGGATGTGCTGATTCATGACCCGGCGGAGTTCGAGCAGCGGCTGATGCAGCGTCAGCAAGTAGCTGTCCACTTGCCGTTCGCCCTCTAAAGATACACACGATCAAAAATGTGGGAGGGGGCTTGCTCCCGATTAGGGTGGGTCAGCCAATGATGTGCTCACTGACACTCCCACATCGGGAGCAAGCCCCCTCCCACATTTGATCTGCAGTGGCAGTCAGAGCGATTCCAGGCAGCCAGCCAGATCATTGCCCAGTTTTTCCAGCACCTGCTCGTAACCCTGGGCCGTGGCCGGGGTGTAACCGCCCAGCGCGTCCAATTCCGCGAGCTTCACCGGCAAACCCGCCACCAGCGTCTCGGCCAGACGCGGCCGCAACGGTGGCTCGCTGAACACACAGGTCTTGCCCACTTCCTGTAACCGCGTGCGCATCGCCGCCACATGCTGGGCGCCTGGCTGCACTTCGGCTGCAACGGCAAACACGCCGGCGTGCTTCAAACCGTAGGCGTCTTCGAAGTAATCAAAGGCTTCGTGAAATACAAAGTAAGGTTTGCCCTCAACGCCGGCCAAACGCTGCTTCAGGCGCACATCCAGCGCATCCAGGCGATCCTCGAAGGCCTTTGCGTTGCTCTGGTAACGCGCGGCATTGGCAGGGTCGGCGGCACTGAGGTCAGCCGCCATACGCGCCGCGATCACCCGCGCATTCACCGTCGACAGCCACAGATGTGCATCCACACTGCCGGGGCGATGATCGTGGTCATGTTCGTCGGCTTCATCGGCGTGGGAGTGGCTATCTTCGCCGAACCGGCGCAGTTTCATGCCCGGCAGGTCCTGCACGGCCACCGTTGTCGCCGTACGGCCTTTCAGCACGCGCGGCAGAAATGTTTCCATGTCCGGCCCGATCCAGTAGAGCAGGTCTACCGACTGCACGCGCCGTACGTCGGATGGGCGCAATGCGAAGTTATGCGGCGACGCACCCGGTGGCAGCAACACCTCCGGAACCGCTATACCGTCCTGTACAGCAGCGGCAATCAGTTGCAGCGGCTTGATGCTGGTCAGCACCTTGACCCCGGCCTGAGCGGCGCCAGCCATGAACAAACTGGTGACAAATACGACAAAAACGGGAAAAAGTCGGGACACGATGACCACTCAATGGCGTAGGAACGGGTAACATAATAACGTCTCTATCAAATATCTGTCGCCGCTCATGCCTATAACACCTCTTGCCAGCCGTCCCCACGACCACTCTCACTGCGTTCACACCGCGCTGTCGGAGGCCGACACCCTGTGCGCGCAGAAGGGTTTGCGCCTGACCGCGCTGCGTCGTCGCGTGCTGGAGCTGGTGTGGCAAAGCCACAAGCCGCTCGGCGCGTACGACATCCTCGGCGTACTCAGCGAGCAGGACGGCCGCCGCGCTGCGCCGCCCACGGTTTACCGTGCGCTGGATTTCCTGCTGGAAAACGGCCTGGTGCACCGCATCGCTTCGCTCAATGCCTTTGTCGGCTGCAACCACCCGGAACACGCGCATCAGGGTCAGTTCCTGATTTGCCGCCAGTGCCACGCCGCCATCGAGCTTGAACAAAAAAGCATCAGTGACGCCATCATCAAAAGCGCCGCTGAAGTCGGCTTCAGCGTCGAAGGGCAAACGGTCGAAGTGGTCGGCCTGTGCTCGGGCTGTCAGGGGGCGTGATGAGCAATGCGTTAATCCGCCTGGAGCAGGTTGGGGTCACGTTCGCCGGGCAAAACGTGCTGGATGACATCGCATTGAGCGTGGAGCCGGGGCAGATCGTTACCCTGATCGGCCCCAATGGCGCCGGCAAGACCACCCTGGTGCGCGCCGTGCTGGGCCTGCTCAAGCCGGACCGTGGCAGCGTATGGCGCAGGCCCAAACTGCGCGTGGGCTATATGCCGCAGAAGCTGCACGTAGACCCGACACTCCCGCTTTCCGTACTGCGCTTTCTGCGCCTGGTACCGGGGGTTGACCGTGCCCGCGCGCACGCGGCGCTCAAGGAAGTCGGCGCCGAACAGGTGATCGACAGCCCGGTGCAGAGCATCTCCGGCGGTGAAATGCAGCGCGTGCTGCTGGCCCGCGCGCTGTTGCGCGAGCCAGAGCTGCTGGTGCTCGATGAGCCCGTGCAAGGCGTCGACGTCGCCGGGCAAGCCGAGCTGTACAGCCTGATCACTCGCTTGCGCGACCGTCACGGCTGCGGTGTGCTGATGGTGTCTCACGATTTGCACCTGGTGATGAGCACCACCGACCAGGTGGTCTGCCTCAACCGTCACGTGTGCTGCTCCGGCCATCCGGAACAGGTCAGCGGCGACCCGGCGTTCGTCGAGCTGTTCGGTAAGAACGCGCAAAGCCTGGCGATCTACCATCATCACCATGACCACGCCCATGATCTGCACGGCGCCGTGGTTGACGACTCCGCCGCACCCCACCCTCATGTTCATGGAGATAGCTGCAAGCATGGCTGATTTTCTGCTCTACGCCCTGCTGGCAGGCTTGGCTTTGGCGCTGGTGGCGGGCCCGTTGGGCTCATTCGTGGTCTGGCGGCGCATGGCGTACTTTGGCGACACGTTGTCCCATGCCGCGCTGCTCGGCGTGGCCATGGGCTTCCTGCTGGATGTGAGCCCGACCATCGCCGTCACTGTCGGCTGCCTGCTGCTGGCGGTGTTGTTGGTGACGCTGCAACAGCGCCAGCCACTGGCTTCCGATACGCTGTTGGGCATCCTGGCGCCGAGTACCTTGTCCCTGGGCCTGGTGGTGCTGAGCTTCATGCATGAAGTGCGCATCGACCTGATGGCCTACCTGTTTGGCGATCTGCTGGCGATCAGCCCTGTCGATCTTATGTGGATCCTGGGCGGCAGCGCGGCGGTGCTGGTGCTGCTGGTGAGCCTGTGGCGCCCGCTGCTGGCGATTACCGTGCACGAGGAACTCGCCACGGTGGAAGGTTTGCCCGTGCCGGCCCTGCGCCTGGCGCTGATGTTATTGATCGCGGTGGTGATCGCTGTCGCGATGAAGATTGTCGGCGTATTGTTGATCACGTCGCTGTTGATCATTCCCGCAGCCGCCGCTCAGCGCCATGCTCGTTCGCCGGAGCAAATGGCAATCGGCGCGAGCCTTTTGGGCATGTTGGCAGTGTGTGGAGGCCTGGCGTTGTCATGGTTCAAGGACACACCGGCCGGGCCGTCGATCGTAGTATCGGCGGCCGCCCTGTTTCTGCTGAGTTTTGTCCTGCCCCGTCGAGGGGTGTAGACTTGCTCGCTTTTTGCGCAAATAGAGAGTCGCAGGAATGAAGCCGTTCACCTTCCGTTATCTGCTCCTTGCCGCATTTTCCCTGCTGCTGGGCGCCTGTCAAAGCACACCGCCCGCCGCCCCCGAAGCGCTGGACCCCCGTGCTGCGGCCATCGCGCAACTGGAGCAAAACCTGGCCAGCAGCGAATTGGCCACCGCCGAAGACCAGCTCGCCACGTTGCAGGCCCAATCGCCCAACGATCCGGCGCTCGAGGCTTACCAGCGGCAATTGGCCGAAGCCTACCTGCAGCGCAGCCAGATCGTGCTGCAAAAGGGTGATGTCAACGCCGCCGCCACAGCCCTGAGCCGTGCCCGCGCGCTGATGCCCAAGGCCCCGGCCCTGACCGGTGGCGTCAACAGCGCCATCAGCCATGCGCGCAAAGCCGAGCTGGATCAGGCCGAGGCCGCCTTGAAAGCCGCCGAAGCCAAGCCCGCCGCCAAGGTCATCGACCCGGCGGCGCCGAGCACCACCGTGGCGTTGAACCTGGCGGATGTCGAAGCCATGCGCCATCAGTTGGATGCCATCGCCACCGACGTGGTGAATTACCAGTGCGACGTCAGCCTCCAGGTGCCACGCACCGAGGATTACCCGTGGCTGGCCACGTTGCTGACCAAACGGGTGAAGCGCATTGATGCAGGGTATGACCTGAAGATTCACCGGCAGATTTTGAAACACATTCCGGCGCAGGTTGTGCTGATACCGCGTAAGGCAGATTAAAAGCATCGGGGGCAAGCCCCCTCCCACAATTTGAATGTATTCACAGTTCAAAATGTGGGAGGGGGCTTGCCCCCGATGGCGATCTAACAGCCAACCAAAGAATTAAGCCGGAATCGCCTTGGCCTTAGGCTCCCGATCCCAGACCCGATGCTGGGCAATCGCGGCGAAGAACGCCTTGAACGCCTTGGCATCCGCACCCACGATCAACCCCGCATCCGCCTCCAGCTTCAGCAGATCCAACAAAGGCTTCACGTCACTGGCCACCGCGATAGCCTTCAGGTGCTTGTACGCTTCCAGCACGTAGTGCAGCGCCACACCGTCGCCGCTCAGCGCTTTGACCGACTCTTTACCGCCAGGGATAAACACTGCGTCAAACGCAATGGACGGCATGCCTTCCATCGACGCATCCACCGGCAGCGACTTGCCATCGGCGGTGGTCACAGGCGCCGAGGTCGGCCCCAGCAACTTGGCATGCGCACCTTCAGCCTCAAGTGCGGCTTTGAGTGCATCAATCGCTGCACCGTCCACGCCGTTAGCCGCCAGAATCGCCACTTTGCGCGTCTTGATGTCGCCGGACAGCAAATTCACCTGGCTCAATGCCGGCGATTGCTTCAACGACGTTTCACGTACCGGCACCGTGCCCTTGGTCGGCGCTGGCAGGCCCAGGTTCTGCGCCACGCGCTTGGCCAGTTCCAGGTCGATGTTGGCCAGGATTTCATTCACCTGGCGGGCACGAATATGTTCGCGCTCGACCTTGCCCAACTCGAAGCTGTAGGCGGCGATGATGTGCTCTTTCTCGTGGTGGCTCATGCTGTTGAAAAACAGCGTGGCCTGGGAGAAATGGTCGCCAAACGACTCACTGCGCTCGCGGACCTTGTTCGCATCGATGCGCTCGTAGTAGGACTCAAAACCGCCGTCGGTTGGACCTGCCGGCGTTTCCTTCGGCCACCCGCCGTCGATGGAGTTCGGCTCGTAGGCTGCGCGGCCCTTATCGATCACGCTGCGATGCAGGGCATCGCGCTGGTTGTTGTGGTTCGGTGCGACCGGGCGATTGATCGGGATCTCATGAAAGTTCGGCCCGCCGAGACGGCTGATCTGGGTGTCTGTGTAGGAAAACAGACGGCCTTGCAGCAGTGGGTCGTTAGTGAAGTCGATGCCCGGCACGATATGGCCTGGGCAGAACGCAACCTGCTCGACCTCGGCAAAGAAATTGTCCGGGTTGCGGTTAAGCACCATCTTGCCCAGCGGGGTGATCGGCACCAGTTCCTCTGGGATGATCTTGGTCGGGTCGAGCAGGTCGAAGTCGAACTTATGCTCGTCTTCTTCTGCAACGATCTGCACGCCCAGTTCCCATTCGGGGTAGTCGCCGCTCTCAATCGCTTCCCACAGGTCGCGACGGTGGTAATCGGTATCTTTACCCGCCAGCTTTTGCGCTTCGTCCCACACAAGCGAGCAGGTACCGACCTTTGGCCGCCAGTGAAACTTCACAAAGCTCGATTTGCCTTCGGTGTTGATCAAACGGAAGGTATGCACGCCGAAACCCTGCATTGCACGCAGGCTTTTCGGAATGGCGCGGTCAGACATCGCCCACACCACCATATGCGCCGACTCCGGTACCAGCGAGACAAAGTCCCAGAACGTATCGTGGGCCGAGCCGCCTGTAGGAATCTCGTTGTGCGGTTCAGGCTTAACGGCGTGCACGAAATCAGGAAACTTGATCGCGTCCTGAATGAAGAACACCGGCATGTTGTTGCCCACCAGGTCGAAGTTGCCTTCCTCGGTGAAAAACTTTACGGCGAAACCGCGCACGTCACGCACCGTGTCACCGGAACCGCGCGGCCCCTGCACCGTGGAAAAACGCGCGAACACCGGCGTTTTATGCTCCGGAGTGCGTAGGAAACCAGCCTTGGTCAGCGCCGAATGGTCGCCGTAGCTCTGGAAATAGCCATGGGCGCCGGTGCCACGGGCATGCACGATGCGCTCCGGGATGCGCTCATGGTCAAAGTGCGTGATTTTTTCACGCATGATGAAATCTTCCAGCAGCGAAGGGCCACGAGCGCCGACCTTCAAGGTGTTCTGGTTGTCGGAGATTTTCACGCCCTGGTTGGTGCGCAGGGCCTGGCCGGTCGCATCGGAACGGAATTCTTCCAACGCCTGCAATTTGGTGTTGGTATTGCCTCGGTCCAGGGTATCGGTACCCGCGAGTTCACTCTTCGGCGGGGTGCCTGGCTTCTTGGTACTCATCAGTCAAAACTCCTTAGTCAAAGTGGCCAGAGCGGTCCCCGGCTCGTTTGAATGAAGCCCCGGGCACGGCACCCGGAACATCGCATTGCTTAAGTAGTGACTGACAGCGTTATGAGCCGTTCCCTTTTTATGACCTTCTGTCTCGTTATTGCCAAATCGCAGGATGGATACGAAATAAATGCTAAGAATCACTGGATGGACAGGCTAAAATGCGCGCCCGGCTAACCGCTGATCCCTTTTCCATGCGCCCCACAAGGTTCGCTACGTGATCGAGTTTCAAAACGTCCATAAAACCTACCGCGTCGCCGGTAAGGATATTCCCGCCCTGCACCCCACCAGCCTGCGCGTCGAAAACGGCCAGGTGTTTGGCCTGATTGGCCACTCGGGCGCGGGAAAAAGTACCCTGCTGCGCCTGATCAATCGCCTTGAAGAGCCCAGTGGCGGGCAGATCAGTGTCGACGGCGAAGAAGTCACCGCACTGGATGCCAACGGCCTGCGCCGTTTCCGTCAGCAAGTCGGCATGATTTTCCAGCACTTCAACTTGCTGGCGTCCAAGACCGTTGCAGACAACGTGGCGCTGCCGCTGACATTGGCCGGCGAATTGTCGCGCAAGGAAATCGACCTGCGTGTCGCCGAGCTGCTCGCCCGCGTCGGTCTGTCGGACCACGCCCGCAAGTACCCGGCGCAATTGTCTGGCGGCCAGAAACAGCGCGTCGGCATCGCTCGCGCCCTGGCGACCAAACCCAAGATTCTGCTGTGCGATGAAGCCACCAGCGCTCTGGACCCGCAAACCACCGCGTCGGTCCTGCAGTTGCTGGCGGAAATCAACCGCGAGCTGAAGCTGACCATCGTGTTGATCACCCATGAAATGGACGTAATTCGCCGCGTGTGCGACCAGGTGGCCGTGATGGACGCCGGCGTGATCGTCGAGCAGGGCTCGGTGGCCGACGTGTTCCTGCATCCCAAGCATCCGACCACCAAGCGCTTCGTCCAGGAAGCCGAACAGGTCGATGAAGGCGAGCAGCACGATGACTTCGCCCACGTACCGGGCCGTATCGTGCGCCTGACGTTCCAAGGGGACGCGACCTACGCGCCATTGCTGGGTACCGTCGCCCGTGAAACGGGGGTGGACTACAGCATCCTTGCCGGTCGTATCGACCGCATCAAAGACATCCCCTATGGGCAATTGACCCTCGCCGTCACCGGCGGTGACATGGAAGCCGCGTTTGCGCGCTTCACCGCCGCTGACGTTCATATGGAGGTGCTGCGCTGATGGACGTTTTCCTGAGCTTCTTTGCCAACATCGACTGGTCCGAAATCTGGCTCGCCACCGGCGATACCATGACTATGTTGTTCGGTTCGCTGTTCTTCACGGTCGTGCTGGGCCTGCCGTTGGGTGTGCTGCTGTTCTTGACCAGCCCACGTCAGCTGTTCGAGCAAAAAGGCTTGTACGCGCTGCTGTCGTTGATCGTGAACATCCTGCGCTCGCTGCCGTTCATCATCCTGTTGATCGTGATGATTCCGTTCACCGTGCTGCTCACTGGCACATCGCTGGGCGTAGCGGGTGCGATTCCGCCGCTGGTGGTGGGCGCCACGCCGTTCTTTGCGCGCCTGGTGGAAACCGCCCTGCGTGAAGTGGACCGCGGCATCATCGAGGCCACGCAGTCGATGGGTGCCAGCACGCGCCAGATCATCATCAACGCGTTGCTGCCCGAGGCACGCCCCGGCATTTTTGCGGCAATTACCGTAACGGCGATTACACTGGTTTCCTACACGGCGATGGCCGGCGTGGTCGGTGCCGGTGGCCTGGGCGACCTGGCGATCCGTTTCGGTTACCAGCGTTTCCAGACCGACGTGATGGTAGTCACCGTGGTGATGCTATTGATCCTGGTGCAAATTCTGCAGACCGTCGGCGACAAGCTGGTGGTGCACTTTTCTCGAAAATAACGGCCATGGCCGGCCTGGTGCCGGCAGATGCCCGAACAAGGAGCTTGCTGGATGAAAAAACTACTGGTTGCTTTCGCCGCCGTTGCCGCGTTTTCCGCCCACGCCGAGACCCTCAAGGTCGCCGCCTCGCCAGTGCCGCATGCAGAAATCCTGGAATTCGTGAAACCCGCGCTGGCCAAAGAAGGCGTGGACCTGCAGGTCAAAGTCTTTACCGACTATGTGCAGCCGAACGTACAGGTGGCTGAAAAGCGCCTGGACGCCAACTTCTTCCAGCACCAGCCGTACCTGGATGAATTCAACAAGGCCAAGGGCACTCACCTGGTGAGCGTCGGCGGCGTGCACCTGGAACCGCTGGGCGCGTACTCGAGCAAATACAAGAAGCTGGACGAGCTGCCGGACGGCGCCAATGTGGTGATCCCGAACGACGCCACCAACGGCGGCCGCGCCCTGTTGCTGCTGGCCAACAACGGCCTGATTACCCTGAAGGACCCGACCAACATCCTGTCGACCACCAAGGACATCACCGGTAACAGCAAAAACCTGAAGTTCCGCGAACTCGAAGCCGCCACCCTGCCGCGCGTGCTGACCCAGGTCGACCTGGCCCTGATCAATACCAACTATGCGCTGGAAGCCAAGCTGGACCCGTCCAAGGACGCCCTGGTGATCGAAGGCAGCGACTCGCCTTACGTGAACATCCTGGTGACCCGTGAAGACAACAAGGATTCGGACGCGGTGAAGAAGCTGGTAGCCGCCCTGCACACACCTGAAGTGAAGCAATTCATCGAAGAGAAGTACAAAGGCGCGATCAAGCCAGCGTTCTGATTCAACGCGGACGCAGAGCGTGGGAACGATCTCCAATACACTGGAGATCAAAATGTGGGAGGGGGCTTGCCCCCGATAGCGGCGGGTCAGTCAACATCTTCATCGACTGACATCCTGCTATCGGGGGCAAGCCCCCTCCCACATTTGTTTTGTGTCGTGAGCTATTTACGCTGCAGCAGCCCCGGCAACTGCGCCACCAACTTCTGGTTATTCAACGGCGCGCGAATGAACCCGCGCTGGGTACCGTCCGGCCCGATCAGCGCCAGGTTGCCGCTGTGATCGACGGTGTAGTTGGGCTTGCTGGTGTCCGCCGGGATGAACGGGATGCTCACCGCATTCGAGACCGTCTGCACCTCCTGCACATTCGCACCGGTCAGCCCCTGGAACTGCGGATCGAAATAGCCCAGGTACTGCTTGAGCTGGGCCGGGGTGTCGCGGTTCGGGTCGACGCTGACCAGGATCACTTGCAACTTATCCACCGCGTCCTTGGGCAGTTCGCTCTTGATCTGGCGCAGCTGGGCGAGGGTGGTCGGGCAGATATCCGGGCAGAAGGTGTAGCCGAAGAACAGCAGGCTCCACTTGCCTTTCAGCTCATCGACCAGCACCGGCTGGCCGTCCTGGTTGGTCATGCTCACCGCAGGCAGCTGGCGACTTTGCGGCAGCAGGATGATGCCGGCGTCGATCAGCGCAGTGGGATCGCCCTGGCCTTTGCCCGATAGCACCTTGTTGACAGTCAGGCCCATGATCAACGCCACCAGGGCCACGAGAATGAAGACAGTTTTCTGAGTTCGAGTCATAGGTTCAACAGTAGGTAGTGGTCGACGAGCAGGGCGATAAACAGTAGCAGCAGGTACCAGATGGAGTACTTGAAGGTGTTGATCGCCGCGTGCGGCTGGCTGCCACGGTACAGCACCCAGGCCCATTGCAGAAAGCGCCCGCCCAATACCAGCGCACAGACCAGGTACAGCAACCCGCTCATATGGATCACATAGGGCATCAGGCTCACCGCCAGCAGGGCAAAGGTGTAGAGCAGGATATGCACCTTGGTGTAATGCTCGCCGTGGGTGACCGGCAGCATCGGGATGTCAGCCTTGGCGTACTCCTCCTTGCGGTGAATGGCCAGCGCCCAAAAGTGCGGCGGCGTCCAGGCGAAGATGATCAACACCAGCAGCAGGGGCTCGGCGCTGATATGCCCGGTTACCGCGACCCAGCCCAACAGCGGCGGCGCGGCGCCGGCCAGGCCACCGATGACGATGTTCTGCGGCGTCGCGCGTTTGAGAAAGCCGGTGTAGATCACCGCATAGCCCAGCAACGAGGCCAACGTCAGCCATGCCGCCAGCGGGTTGGTAAAGGCCAGCAGCAGCGCCAGGCCCGCCACCGCCAGCAACAACGCAAAAGCCAGTGCCGCAGCCGGCGAGACGCGCCCCTCGGCCAATGGCCGTTTGTGCGTACGCGCCATCAACGCATCAATGCGCCGGTCCACCACATGATTGACCGCAGCCGCCGCGCCCGCACACAAGGCGATGCCCAGGTTGCCGAAAACCAGCACCGTCCACGGCACTCCGGCGCGAGTGGCGAGGAACATGCCCACCAGCGAGGTGATCAGCATCAGCACCACCACCTTCGGCTTGGTCAGCTCCAGATAGTCGCGCCAGATAGCCTGGCCGTGACCCGCGCCGATCAAGGACGCCATGGCATCTCTCCTTTAAGGGTTATCAGGCCCGATACCTGTTTGCGCGGAATAAACCGCCAGGCAATCGGGCGTGGAACGCGCACCCGGACCAGGCTGGTACGCGCGTGATAATTGACCAGTACCAGGCTCAGCAATAGCGTCGCGCCCCCGGCGTTGTGAGCCACCGCCACCGGCAGTGGCAAGCCGAACGCCACATTGCTCAGGCCCAGGCTGATTTGCGCCGCCAGGGCGATCAACAGCAAGCCCGCCAGGCGCGTCATGCCCACCGCGCGCAATTGCCAGGCCAGGCCCAGCAGCACCAGCGTGACCAGCACCGCCCCGACGCGATGGGTGAGGTGAATGGCCGTACGCGCATCGCTGTCCAGTTGCCCGCCGAGGTAGTTAGGGCCGATATGCTGGGTCAGGTGAAAGCCGTTGGCAAAGTCCGCTGCCGGCCACCATTGGCCGTGGCACGTTGGCAAATCGACACAGGCCACCGCCGCGTAGTTGGAGCTGACCCATCCGCCCAGCGCAATCTGCCCGATCACCAGCACCAACCCCGCCGTTGCCCAATATTGCAGGCGCCTGGGCACGATCAACGCGGGCAACACACCGGACAAGCGCAGGGTCAACAGGAACAGCAGGCTCAAGGTGGCAAAGCCGCCCAACAGGTGCCCCGTCACGACTTGCGGCCACAGCTTGAGGGTCACCGTCCACATGCCGAACGCCGCCTGCGCGATCACCACCATCAACACGAACAGCGGTAATTTCACCGGCTGGCCGGGGTCGCGTCGGTGGCTCCACGCACGCGCCGCCAGCAGCGCGATCAGCAGGGCGAGGGTGCCGGCAAAGTAGCGGTGAGTCATCTCGGCCCAGCCTTTGTCGGCCTCCACCGGCGTATCCGGATAATGCAGCTCGGCATGGGCCAACTGGGCTGCGCTTTGCGGCACGCTGATAAAGCCGTAGCAACCCGGCCAGTCCGGACACCCGAGGCCGGCATGGGTCAGGCGGGTATAGGCGCCAAGCAACACGACGATCAGCGCCAGCAAGGTGGCAAACAACGCGAGGCGAAATCCAGGCTTGGCCATGATGATGCCCTTATCCGATGTTTGACAGTTTCAACAGCAGGCGCAGGTCGTTGAGCAAATCCTTGCCGTTGACCTTGGCGTCGTAGCGCAGCACCAGGTTACCGTGGGGGTCGACGATCCACAGGTGCGCATCCCCCGGCGCGGCGGCATTGCGATTGAAGGTCGACAGGTCCAGTGAGTAGCGTTGCAATTGCGGGTACTCGGCCTTGAGCCTGGCGTCGTAGTCGGTAGCGACCGGCTGCGCACTGGCCAGCGCGTGGCTGGCGCGGGACGCATCGCGACCGAGGCCGATCTGCAGTTGGCGCGCGAGGTACACCAGTTGCTGGCATTCGGCGGCGCAAGCGGCGGGGGCGGTGACCAACAGTTGCCAGCGCTGCTCATCGGCCTGCACGCCGATGTCGGCGCGGGTCTGGCCGTTACCGATCATTTCACCGTGATAACTGCGATTGTCCGGCACCCAGAACTGCAGCTTGTACATAAAGGTCGCCAGCACCATCGGGCCCACCACCATCAGCAGAATCAGGATCAGCTGAAAGCGGCCTTTACGCCGGTCCGGCGCCTCAGACATGTTGAGTGGATTCATGGCGGCTCCCATGGTGCTTCTCCTTTGCGTTGTGCCATCCGAGGTAGAGGTAAAGCGCCAGCAGCGCCAGTGACATGGCAAACCACTGCACCGCATACCCCAGGTGTTTTTCCGGGCCCATGGCGACCACCGGCCAGGTGGTGTCGTAGGTACCGGGGCCGGCTTCGGCGCGCAGCTCGTAGGCGAACCCGCTGCGGCGCAATTCAGCCCACAGCGCGCCGGGATGCAACGCGGTCAACAGGCGCGGCCACTGCGCGGTTGTGGGGTCGACGCGCAATTGGAAGGTTTCGCCAGGGGCGACGTACACCCAGGCAACGAGACTCACCGGTTGATCCGGGGTGGTGAAAAGCGGTGGCGTGCGGCGGTCCGGCCAGGGCAGCCAACCGCGATTGAGCAACAACCACAGGCCGCTGGCCTGGTCATGGAAGGGTTGTAACAGCTCAACCCCGGCCCTGCCGTCGCGCATACGGTTGTCGAGCAGCACGCTGTGTTCGGCATCGAAGTTGCCGTGCAGACGAACCCGGCGGAAGGCTGGGTCGGCACTGGCTGCAAGCTGCTCGCTGCCCAGGGGCTCGGCCGCACGCCGCTCTGCGTAAGTGTCGACCAAGCGCTGTTTTTCCTGACCGCGCGACAGTTGCCAGAAGCCCAGACCGACCATCAACGGCAGCAACAGCAGCACCACCAAGGTCGGCGCGATGCCGGGCCGCAGGCGCTGCCTGGCACTGGCTATACTGAATCTCATTGCCCCCTCCCCCTGAAGCCCGGAGCCAGACCATGCTCAAAGCCGCCATTGCCCTGATGCTGATCGCGACTGTCGCGAGCCTGTTCAGTGGCTTGTTCTTCCTGGTCAAGGACGAGGGCCGTTCCAACCGCCTCGTCACTGCCCTGACCGTGCGTGTCGTGTTGGCCGCCATCACCGTCGGGCTGATCGCCTGGGGCTTTTTCAGTGGCCAGTTGGTCTCGCATGCGCCGTGGTAGAACGGTTCACAGCACATACACAAAGAAAAACAGCCCGATCCACACCACGTCCACGAAGTGCCAATACCAACTGGCCGCCTCGAAACCAAACTGGTGCTCGGCATTGAAATGCCCCTTCAGGATGCGCATCAGCATCACAAACAGAATGATCGTGCCGATGGTCACGTGGGCACCGTGAAACCCGGTGAGCATGAAGAACGTCGCGCCGTATACGCCCGAACCCAGCGTCAGGCCCAGCTCTTTATAGGCGTGGATGTACTCCTCGGCCTGGAACCCGAGAAACGCCAGGCCCAGTAGCACGGTGAGCGCCAGCCAGATCTTCAGCGCGCCGCGGTGCCCTTTGCGCAAGGCATGGTGGGCGATGGTGATGGTCACGCTGGAACTCACCAGCAGGATAGTGTTTACCAACGGCAGGCCCCACGGGCTGATCGTGCCCTTGGGTGCCGGATACAGCTTGGGGTCCGGGTTGTTCAGCAAGGGCCAGGCGAATTCGAAATTCGGCCACAGCATATGCGCGACGCCCTTGGGTCCCTCACCCGCCAGCCATGGCCCCGCCCAAGTACGCACATAGAACAGCGCGCCGAAGAACGCGATGAAAAACATCACTTCGGAAAAGATGAACCAGGTCATGCCCCAGCGAAACGAACGGTCCATTTGCGCACTGTACAAGCCGGCGCGGCTTTCCTTGATCACCGCACCGAACCAGCCGAACAGCATGTAGGCCAGCAACAGGCCACCGACGAAGAAGATCCACGGGCCGTGGGATTCCGGGCGTAACGCCTTGAGGTCGTTGAACCACACGGCCAGCCCATACACGGTGACCAACAGGCCAATCGTGGCAATGATCGGCCATTTGCTTTGCGCTGGTACGTAGTACGTATCATGAGTCGACATGTATTCGCTCTCCTGATTGAGCGGGCAAACAGTAGCTAGCCGCCGCTGTGGGCCGCCACGGGCGGCTGGCGCGCAGTGATATCAAACAGCGTGTAGGCCAAGGTCAAATGCTTCACATCCTTGGGCATGGCGCGATCGACGATGAAGCGCACTGGCATCTCGATACGTTCGCCTGGCTGCAACACTTGCTGGGTGAAGCAAAAACACTCGGTCTTGTGGAAGTACATCGCCGCTTCGGCCGGGGAAATGCTCGGCACCGCCTGGGCGGTCATCGGTTTGTCAGTCGGGTTGTACGCGACGAACAGCATCTCGGTCACAGCACCCGGGTTGACCACCACCTCGTCGGCCTTGGCATAGAAATCCCAGACCATATCGATGGCGTTGGTCGACATGAACTGCACCCGCACCTGGCGCGATGGGTCGACGACCTGCTCGCCCTCGTACTGCCCGCCGGTCTTGCCGTTGATGCCGAATGCCTTGCACATCACGTCATAGATCGGCACCAGGGCGAAGCCGAAGGCGAACATCGCCAGCACCAGGATAAGCAGGCGCGTGACCAGGCGCTTGAGGGGCACGGAGTCAGCCATGACGCCCACCCGGGGTGATTGAAATCAATGTGGGAGGGGGCTCGCCCCCGATGGCGGTTTTACAACCCATGATGAGGGTGGCTGACACACCGCTATCGGGAGCAAGCCCCCTCCCACAGTGACCGCGTTCGCAGCGCGCAAAGGTATTCATTTCACCTCCGGCGGCGTGGTGAAGGTGTGGTACGGCGCAGGCGAGGGCACGCTCCACTCCAGGCCTTCGGCGCCATCCCACGGTTTGGCCGGCGCGGGCGGGCCGCCGCGGATGCACTTGATCACGATGAACAGGAAGAAAATCTGCGTGGCGCCGAACATGAACGCGCCAATGGACGAGACCATGTTGAAGTCGGCGAATTGCAGGTTGTAGTCCGGCACCCGGCGCGGCATGCCGGCCAGGCCCACGAAGTGCATCGGGAAGAACGCCATGTTCATGCCCACGAAGGACAGCCAGAAATGCAGCTTGCCCAGGGTTTCGTCGTACATGTGGCCGGTCCATTTCGGCAGCCAGTAGTAGGCCGAGGCGAAGATGCCGAAGATCGCGCCGGGTACCAGCACGTAATGGAAATGCGCCACCACGAAGTAGGTGTCGTGGTACTGGAAGTCCGCCGGCGCGATCGCCAGCATCAGCCCGGAAAAACCGCCGATGGTAAACAGGATCACGAAGGCCACCGCGAACAGCATCGGCGTCTCGAAGGTCAGCGAGCCTTGCCACATGGTGCTGACCCAGTTGAACACCTTGACCCCGGTGGGCACCGCAATCAGCAGGGTGGCGTACATGAAGAACAGTTCGCCCACCAGCGGTATACCGACCACAAACATATGGTGCGCCCACACGATGAACGACAGGAACGCAATGCTGGCCGTGGCGTAGACCATTGAGGTGTAGCCAAACAACGGCTTGCGCGAGAAGGTCGGGATGATCGAGCTGACGGCCCCGAACGCCGGCAGGATCATGATGTACACCTCAGGGTGGCCAAAGAACCAGAACACATGCTGGAACAGCACCGGATCACCACCGCCCGACGCGCTGAAAAAGCTGGTGCCGAAGTGGATATCCATCAGCATCATGGTCACGCAACCGGCCAGCACCGGCATCACCGCAATCAGCAGGAACGCGGTGATCAGCCAGGTCCACACGAACAGCGGCATTTTCATCAGGGTCATGCCTGGCGCGCGCAAGTTGAGGATGGTCGCGACCACGTTGATCGCGCCCATGATCGAACTGATGCCCATCAGGTGGATGGCAAATATGAAGAAGGTCACGCTTTCCGGCGCATAGGTGGTGGAGAGCGGCGCGTAGAACGTCCAGCCGAAATTCGGCCCGCCGCCGGGGCTGAACAGGGTCGAGACCAGCAACAGGAACGCCGCCGGCAGCAGCCAGAAACTGAAGTTGTTCATGCGCGGCAGGGCCATGTCCGGTGCGCCGATCATCAACGGGATCATCCAGTTGGCCAGGCCGACAAAGGCCGGCATCACCGCGCCGAACACCATGATCAGGCCATGCATGGTGGTCATCTGGTTGAAGAACGCCGGCTGCACGATCTGCAGGCCGGGCTGGAACAGTTCGGCGCGAATCACCATGGCGAACGAACCGCCCAGCAGGAACATGGTGAAGGCAAACCACAGGTACATCGTGCCGATGTCTTTATGGTTGGTGGTCAGTACCCAGCGCATCAACCCCTTCGCGGGGCCGTGGACGTGGTCGGCGTGACCATGGTCATCGATCACAGTGCTCATGACCGTTCTCCTGCAAGCGAGTGGGCGGGACGGGTCTGGACGGTGGCAAGGGAGGCTGTCATTTACTTTCCGCCTGTTTGATGGCCAGCACGTCTTTTGGCGTGACCATGTCGCCTTTGTTATTGCCCCAGGCATTGCGTTCGTAGGTCACGACCGCAGCGATATCGACTTCCGAGAGTTGTTTGCCGAACGCGGCCATCGCGGTACCTGGCTTGCCGTGAAACACCAGGTTCAGGTGATCGGCGGCAGGCCCGGTGGCGATTTTCGAGCCCTTGAGCGCCGGGAACATGGGCGGCAGGCCCTGGCCCTCGGCCTGGTGACAGGCCACGCAGGTGGTGTGGTAGACCTTGTCGCCGCGGGCCACCAGTTCGTCGAGTGTCCATTCCTTGGAGGTCAGTTCCTTGAGCTTGGCCGCCTCTTGCTTGCGCTCGCCAAGCCAGGTGTCGTAGTCGGCCCTGGACTTGACCTCGACCACGATGGGCATGAACCCATGGTCCTTGCCGCATAGCTCGGCGCACTGGCCGCGATAGATGCCGGGTTTCTCGACGCGGGTCCAGGCTTCATTGACGAAGCCGGGAATGGCGTCACGCTTGACCGCAAAGGCCGGCACCCACCAGGAGTGGATCACGTCGGCGGCGGTCACCAGAAAGCGCACTTTTGCCCCCACCGGCAACACCAGCGGCTGGTCGACTTCGAGAAGGTAGTGCTCGCCCTTGGTGGCCTGGTTATGGATTTGCTCAGCCGGAGTGGCCAGGTTGCTGAAGAACTCCACGTCCTGGCCCAGGTATTTGTAATGCCACTTCCACTGATAGCCGGTGACCTGGATATCGATATCCGACTCACTGCTGTCGTAGATGTTGATCAGCGTCTTGGTCGCCGGAATGGCCATGGCCACCAGGATCAGCAACGGCACCACG
The DNA here is from genome assembly GCF_003852275.1 of Pseudomonas sp. R4-39-08. Classification (NCBI taxonomy): domain Bacteria; kingdom Pseudomonadati; phylum Pseudomonadota; class Gammaproteobacteria; order Pseudomonadales; family Pseudomonadaceae; genus Pseudomonas; species Pseudomonas sp. R4-39-08. Next base: position 60,930 of record NZ_CP027733.1, on the reverse strand, counting down.
GTCCAGAGTATTTCCACCGTGGTGCTCTCGTGGAACTTGGCCGCTACCTGGCCCGTCGAGCGGCGATGCAGGATCATCGACCAGAACATCGCGCCAAACACGACGATGCCGATCACTACACAAATCCAGAAAATGGTCATGTGCAGGTCAAACACAGCGTGACTGACTTCAGTAGCACCTGGCGCCATATTCGTTGTCCAGGCGGCGTGGGCCTGGCCGAATACCGACGACAACACTAAGCCCATCCAAACGTGTGGATGTCGCGTCATTGCGGGTTCCCCTTTTATGTTTCTTGTTATCCCGCCGGTTTGCACCTGCGGCGAAGGGAGCGGCTTCCAAACTGCTTACCACCGCCAAGCCTTGCTGCGTCATGCAGTCGGGCGTCATCAGCCAATTGCCTACAAATCCGAGTATAGACAGCCGCAGCGACCCCGCAATGTGTAGGGGCAAATGAGTGAAAACAGACAGACGGGCCCAATAAAACGGGCGGCGGAATCGTTTATCCGACGAGCGATGGCAATTCGATATAACGTGTGCGTATAACCATGAAATAATTATGACAAATGCGTCTTAGGTGCTCGTATAACCGAGCTACCTTATCCTCTCTCTTTTCCTACGCCTGACCGGAGCCTTCATGAACACCGCCGCATTGCGCGAGCAGATTTCCCGTGCCCATCAACACGAAGCAACCACGGGCCAGCTTGCCCAGCAATTGGAAAAGCAATTGCCGCACCTGCATTCGGCCATTTCCCTGGTTGACGGTGATCGCAACATTGTCATGACTCGCTTTGTCACCGCGTACATCGACCTCGTCCCGGATTTGCTCGAAGCCGCCAACGACGTAGCGCGCGAAGCCGGAATCGAAAGCCAGATCAAGCCTGTGCTGAAAATTGCCGAGCATTTCTTCCTGCAGCCGCCGGCAATTCTGGCGGGCCACGAAGGCCTGGACGGTTTGCTGGACGAAGCCTACCTGGCCCATCGCCTAGTGGAGGAGGTCAACGACCTGTATATCAAGCATTTCGGCCAGCCGCTGATCCCGGCGGACACCACGGTCGCCAACCTGATCGCCCACCAACTGATCGGTGAAGACTTCGCCAATCAGCTGGATGAAGCGGTGCACATGGCAGTGGATGAGATGCTTAACGAAGAGAGCTTTGCGCTGGAGTCGGTCGAGACATACCGCGAACAGTTGAAAAGCCCGGACACAGAAGCGGCATGGAAGCGCTGGCCGTGCCTGTCGCGCCAGCTTGGAGTGGAGTTGGCGCTGGATCAGCCGACTTAATCCCAAATTGGACACAAAACAAATGTGGGAGGGGGCTTGCCCCCGATAGCGGTGAACCAGTCAAAATCTATTTGGCTGACACACCCCAATCGGGAGCAAGCCCCCTCCCACATTTTGAACCGGCTCCGTCAGCCGATTGAGGGCGCCGAGCCGATCCCCGTGGTGGTCCTTATCCGGCCTTCCAACCGGCGCTTCAACCCACGCGCCTCGATCACCAGTTTCGAGCCCTTGGCCGCATTGGCCCGGCCCCATTCCTCCAACAGCTCCAGGCAGGAATGGTCGATATAACTCAGGTTATTGAGCGGCACATGCACGGTGGTTCCCATCGGCACCGTCGACAGCACCTGGGTCAACGCCGGCACTTTCAGGAACGTCGCGGCACCGATCAGTCGCAACTCCATCTCGCCGTCCTGAGGCAAGTCGATCAGGCTGATTTTCAGCCGCGAGGCCTTGAAGGCCAGCTTGACCAGCGTCAGCCCGAAGCCCACCAGTACACCGGTCAGCAGGTCGGTGAAGATGATCGCCAGCGCCGTGGCCGCGTAGGTAAACATCGGCATGCGGCCATAACGCCCCAATGCCTTGAACGCCTTCACGTCCACCAGCTTGATCCCGGTATACACCAGCACGCCCGCCAGGCTCGCCACCGGGATGCTCTGCAGCACACTCGACAGCAACAATACGAAGCCCAGCAGCCACAGGCCGTGGAACATCGCTGACAAGCGCGTGGTGGCGCCCGCCTGGACGTTGGCCGAGCTGCGGACAATCACGCCGGTCATCGGCAGGGCACCGACCAATCCGCACAGCATGTTGCCTACGCCTTGAGCGGACAACTCCTTATCGAAATCCGAACGCTGGCCGCTGTGCATGCGGTCGACCGCTGCGGCGGACAGCAGCGTTTCGGCACTGGCGATAAAGGCGACGGCAAATGCGGCGATCAGCAGCTGCGGGTCAGCCAGGTTGAGCAGGTCGCTGGGGCGCAGCCAATCGATGGCGTCGGCCAGGTTTTCCGGCACTTCCACACGTTTGACCTGCAACGCCAGCACCAGGCTGGTCACCGTTGCCAGGCCTACGCCCAGCAGAGCCCCTGGCACGAAGCGCAGTTGTTGTGGACGGAATTTGTCCCACAGGTACATCACCAGCATCGTCGATACACCGAGCAAGCCCGCCTGCCAGCCGAGCCCGCCGCCGAGGGTGGGTATCGCTTCGATCAAGGCCGCCGGGAAGCCTGCCAGGTTATCCAGCCCGGAAGGTTTGGGCGCACTGTCGAGCATCACATGGACCTGCGACAGCACAATCAGTACGCCGATCCCCGCCAGCATGCCGTACACCACCGCCGGCGCCGTCACGCGGAACCAGCAGCCCAGGCGCAGACGCCCGGCCACCAATTGCAGGAAGCCCGCCAGCAACAGGATTGGCCCCAGCATCAGCATGCCGTGCTGGCGTACCAGCTCGAACACCAACACCGCCAACCCCGCTGCCGGGCCACTGACTTGCAGCGGAGAACCCGCCAACCAGCCCACCACCAGACCACCGATAATCCCGGTGATCAAGCCCTTGGCCGGCGGCATGCCGGATGCGATCGCGATACCCATGCACAAAGGCAGGGCGACCAGAAACACCACCACGGAGGCGAGCAGCTCCCGAGGCAAAACAGCTTTCAATTGAGCAGCACGCATGATGACTCTCCCGAGGCATTCGCCGGGCGCGGTAAAGCCTGGCTGCATCCATGGCAGCCACCGCTTTACCCGGCAGGGAAGTGTGTTAGAAGCGCGCTTTAGGCGTCGCGGATGGAATCGGACCTTCACCGCCCAACGGTCGGAACGCCGACTGATCCGCGTCGTAGGCCCGGATCTCGCTGGTTTCGATGTTGTAGATCCAGCCGTGGATAAACAATTGGCCATTGGCCATGCGCGAAGCCACGGAAGGGTGGGTGCGCAAGTGCTGCAACTGGGCGATGACGTTTTCTTCGGTCAGCACCTTCATGCTCTCGCCTTCATTGGCGCAGTCGCAGTTGTCGTGGACCATGGTCTTGGCCACCTCGGCATGCCGCAACCAGGCCTTGACCGTTGGCATTTTCTCGAGGCTGTCGGGATTGAGCACCGCACGCATGGCGCCGCAGTCGGAGTGCCCGCACACGATGATGTGCTGCACGCCCAGCGCCAGTACCGCGTACTCGATGGCCGTGGACACGCCGCCGTTCATCTGGCCATAAGGCGGCACTACGTTACCCACGTTACGGGTGACGAACAGATCGCCAGGGGAGCTTTGGGTGATCAGCTCCGGCACGATGCGCGAATCGGCGCAGGTGATGAACATCGCACGGGGACTTTGAGCCGTGGCAAGTTTCTTGAAGAGTTCTTCCTGCTGGGGGAAGACGTCGTGATGGAAATGCAAAAAGCCGTCAACAATGTGCTGCAGCGCTGCATCGGCGGTTTCCGCCTGAGAGGCTGAAGCCGACGCAGCCAACGGCTGTTTATCCTTATCACTCATGATTCATCCTCTTGATCAATGCAGGGTAAGTGTTCCAGGCCAGTTCGACGTCCGGGCAGTGAAAAAGTTGGGAAACCTCCACAGCCCAGGGCGCCGACTCATCAGTCACTCGCTGAACAAGGTACCCACCGAAACTTAACTCAAACTGAATCAACCGCTCTAGATCGCGGGTTTCAGTGATATCAAAACGCGATTATTCCTACAGATGTTTCGCATTTCTCCTCTTGAGTCTACAACAATGCCATTTGCCGGCCAGGTGGACAAAACGCCGTGCAATCCAGATCGAAGCCTTCACGGCGATTGAGCCCCAGACGTTTGATCGCCTTGCTGAAACGCTGCGCCAGCAAATCGGCAAACGGCCCTTCGCCGCGCATGCGCACGCCGAAGCGGCTGTCGTACACCGCGCCACCGCGCACCTGACGCACCAGGCTCATCACGTGCGCCGCGCGCTGCGGGTAATGCGCCGCCAGCCACTCTTCGAACAGCGGCGCCACCTCGAGCGGCAAGCGCAGCATCATGTATGCGGCACTTTGCGCACCGGCGGCATGGGCCTCGGTGAGCAGGCTTTCCAACTCGCTGTCGTTGATCATCGGAATCATCGGCGAACACAGCACACCGACCGGAATACCCGCCGCGCGCATCACCCGTATCGCCCGTAACCGCGCCTTGGGCGCCGCGGTGCGCGGCTCCAGTATGCGCTTGAGTTCATCGTCCAGGCTGGTAAGGCTGATCATCACGGCCACGAGTCGTTGGCTGGCCAGCTCGGCGAGCAGGTCCAGATCGCGCAGGATCAGGGAGCCTTTGGTGATGATGGTCACCGGGTGCCGATAGCGCAGCAGCACCTCAAGGGTTTGCCGGGTAATCTTGTATTCGCGCTCGATCGGCTGGTAAGGGTCGGTGTTGGAGCCCAGGTTGATCGGCGCGCACACATACCCCGGCTTCGACAGCTGCTGCTCCAGCACGTCGGCGGCGTTGCTCTTGGCAATCAGTTTGGTTTCGAAATCCAACCCCGGCGACATGTCCCAATACGCGTGGCTGGGCCGCGCATAGCAGTAGATGCAGCCGTGCTCGCAGCCACGATAAGGGTTGATCGAGCGATCGAACGGCAAGTCCGGCGAGTTATTGCGGGTGATGATGGTCTTGGCCGTTTCGATACGCACTTCGGTGCCCTGGGTGGGCGGCACTTCCTGAAACCAGCCGTCGTCCTCGGCCACGCTGACGGTGGGCGCGAAACGGTTGTGCAGATTGGTGGCCGTGCCCCGGCCACGGGGTGGCAGTGCAGTCGTCATGAAAACGCCTCGATACTGTTTTTATATACAGTATCGAGGCGTGAGGGTTCTGACCAGTGCCGTTTGGCGGTCAGTGCTTTTGCGTGACCTGCCCCAAATCGTCCCCCGAGGTGGTGCGCATATCGTTCTTGCGCAGGTCGGTCACGTCACTGGCGCTCACTGGCGTGCCTTGATTGCCCCAACTGCCACGGATGAAACTGACTACATCCGCCACTTCCTGGTCCGACAGGCGCCAGGCAAATGCCGGCATGGTGAAGGTCGACGGCGCGGCGTGGGTGGCTGGCAAGGTGCCGCCGTTCAACACGATGTTGATCAGCGACGTGGCATCTGCCGTCTGCAGCACCGGGTTGCCCGCCAGCGCCGGGAACACCCGCGTGTAGCCATGCCCGTCGGTACGGTGGCAGGCCGCGCAGTTGTCGATGTACACCGAGGCGCCCGGCTGGCTGTCATCACCCTTCCAGAGCGCCTGGGCCACTTGCTTGTCGTACTGGTGCGGCGGGTTCTTGGGATCCACCGCCGGCAGGCTCTTGAGGTAACGGGCGATAGCAGTCAGGTCGTCTTCCGACATGTATTGCATGCTGTGGACCACAACATCGCTCATGCCGCCAAACACCGCACTACGATCACTGCGCCCGGTCTTGAGAAATTGCACCAATTGCTCTTCGCTCCAACTGCCGAGGCCGTCCTTGTGGTCGCCGCGCAGGCTTTTCGCAATCCAGCCTTCCAGCGGCGCGCTGCCGGACAGGAACGCGTTGCCGTCAGCGGCGCTCAGGGCCTTTTCCTGCATGGTCAGGGCGCGCGGCGTGTGGCACGCACCGCAATGGCCGAGGCCTTCAACCAGGTAAGCGCCACGGCTGACCACAGGGTCGGCGGCGGCCTGTACCTGTTGCTCCTCGACAGACGGCGCGAACATCCAGCGCCACGCTGCCAGGGGCCAGCGCATGCTCAACGGCCAGGGAATATCGCTGTCCTTGTTCTGCTGGGCGACCGGCTCAACGCCTTTCATGAAGTAGGCATACAAGGCCTGCATGTCGCTGTCGCTGACACGCGCGTAAGACGGGTAGGGCATCGCTGGGTAAAGCGTACTACCGTTCTTGGCGACGCCATGGCGCACGGCCTTGTCGAAGTCTTCGAAGCTGTAGTCGCCCAGGCCGGTCTTGTCCGGGGTGATGTTGGTGGAATAAATCACACCGATGGGGGTTTCCATCGGCAGGCCGCCGGCGAATGGCTTGCCGCCCTTGGCGGTGTGGCAGGCCACACAGTCACCGGCGCGGGCCAGGTATTCCCCTTGCTTGATCAGCTCGGCTTGCGCCGCGCTGACCGAGCAACTGCTGAACAGCGCCAAGGAGGCGATAACGAGTGCTTTCATGGTCATCGCTCCTTATGCCTGGACCAGCGGGCCGGGGTTTTTCAAGTACTGTTCGCGGATCGCCCGAGCCGACCAGTAGGTCAGCGCTGCTACCAGGCCGGTAGGGTTATAGCCCAGACCTTGTGGGAATGCCGACGCCCCCGGGACAAACACGTTGTGTACATCCCAGCTCTGCAAGTAGCGGTTCAACGCGCTGGTTTTCGGGTCGGTGCCCATGATCGCGCCGCCGTTGAGGTGCGTGGTCTGGTACGCCGCCGTATTGAAATGCTCGCCGACTTTCTTGCCCAACACGGCGATCGCCTTGGGATTCACGGCTTGGGCGACCTTGCTCATTTTGTCCATCATGAAGCGGTTCATCTTGATGTCGTTTTCCTGCCAGTCGAAGGTCATACGCAACAGCGGCAGGCCGTAGGCATCGCGGTAAACCGGGTCCAGATCCAGATAATTGCTCCGGTAGGACTGATGGGCGCCGTGGGAGTCCATCGATACCTGATGGGTGTAGTAATCGGCGGTGGCGCGTTTCCACGCGCTGCCCCAGGCCGGGGTGCCTGGTGGATTGGAGGTGCCAGCAATCGGCCGACTGCCCGCCTGGTTGACCCACATCGGCGAGCCGCCCACGAAGCCGTGGGGGCCGTGGTCAAAGTTGTCGGCGTTGAAGTCGTCGATGGCCACGCCATTGCCGCCCGCGCCGATAAAGTTGTTGGTGTGGGTGTCCTTGTCGAAGAATGCCTTGATGGTGCCCATGTTCTGGTAGGCAAAGTTGCGGCCCACCACGCCTTCATTGGTAATCGGGTCGTACGGCTTGCCGATGCCCGACAGCAGCATCAGGCGCACGTTATGGAACTGGAACGCACCGAGGATCACCAAGTCTGCTGGTTGCTCGCACTCGCGGCCCTGACCATCGACATAGGTCACGCCGGTGGCTTTCTTCCGGGTGCTGTCGAGGTTGACCTTGAGCACGTGGGAATTGGGCCGCAGCTCGAAATTCGGCACTTGGCGCAACGCCGGCAGGATGTTCACGTTCGGCGACGCCTTGGAGTACATGTAGCACACGTAGCCACTGCAAAAGCCGCAGAAGTTGCACGGCCCCATCTGCGCGCCGTAAGGGTTGGTGTAGGGCCCGGAGGTGTTGGCCGACGGCAGGTTGTAGGGTTTGTAACCCACATCGGCAGCCGCTTTCTGAAACAGCTGCGCGGAGACCGTGTTTTTCTGCGACTCCAGCGGGAACGGGTTCGAGCGGTCCGGTGCATAGGGGTTGCCGCCGCGGCCTTCACCCACCAACTGCCCCTTGACGGTCCAGGCCTGGCCCGAGGTGCCAAAGACTTTTTCCGCATAGTCGAAAAACGGTTCCAGCTCTTCGTAGCTGACGCCGAAGTCCTGGATGGTCATGTCCTTGGGAATGAAGTTTTTCCCATAGCGTTCTTCGTAGTGGCTGCGCATGCGCAGCTCGATGGGATCGACGCGAAAATGCACGCCCGACCAGTGCAGGCCTGCACCGCCGACGCCATTACCCGGCAGAAAAGCGCCAAGCTGACGGTTGGGCAGGGCGACGTCATTCACGCTATGGCGAATTGTCACTGTCTCCTTGGAAATGTCCTGGAAGAGTTTTTTACGCACGCTGTAGGTCAATTCGTCGATGACCTGGGGATAGTTGCCGTCCGGGTAGGTGTCCTGCATCGGGCCGCGCTCCAGCGCTACCACGTTGAGGCCCGCTTCGGTCAGCTCCTTGGCCATGATCGCGCCGGTCCAGCCGAAGCCCACGATCACCGCGTCCACTTTCTTCATGATGGTCGCCACGGGTTAAGCCCTCTCGCCGCGAATGGAAACAGCCGGGAAGGGGTACTGCTCGTTGCGCTCGACCCAGTCCATGAAATCGGCGCGGGCGCCGGGGAAACCGATCATGGTCCAGCCGACCATGCCTTTATTGCCGCCGTGGATGGGGTCGCAGAAAAAGCCTTCCTTGGTGTTCTGCAGCAGCAGGTTGAAAAACATCTTTGGCGGCACCGCCTCGAAATGAGCGCTCAGCTCAGTGGCACCCGCCTCCAAGCGGTGCAACATGTCGTCTCGGGTAGCGCTGTCTTGCGCAGCAAAAGCCTTACCGTTGAACGCCTTCGACCAGGCATCCGTCGCCGCGATACCCAAGCGATAGATTTCCTTGGGCACCAGCTTGCTCTGCCAGCCCATCTCCGGCGCGGCATCGGCGTTGAAGGGGCCTTGCATGAACCACAGCGCGCCACTGGCGTACGGCGTATTCATCTGACGGTCGATATATTCCGCAGCGCCGGCTTCCAGGGCACCCGGGCCTTGGGCATCGGCAGGGATCAAGCGCTCGACGGCAGCGTTGATGAACGCCCATTCTTCGGCGGTAAAGTAGGTCGGTTCATACGCCTTGTCACTGGCCGCAGGCTTGGCTGGCGCTGCCTCGGCAGGTGCGGGCGTGGCCATCAGCATCGAACCGCCAAGGCCAGTGCTGGCAACCGTGACCACCGGGATCAAGGTCAAGGATTTGCGCAAAAACTCACGCCGGGGGTTGTCTTGATCTTGATCAGACATGGATGCACCTCATCATGTGGTCACGGATTGATCAGCCGCTTCTGGGAGCAGCGTGAAGATTTGCCGAGGAATGGATCCAAAGATAGATCACTCTCGCAAACAATGGTTACAAATGATAGCAGGCTAAGCATCGAGGAAAGGGCTTCGGTGACAAAAACACTGGGGCAGGCCGGATGATTCACGATTCTTTGACGAGCCCCTCACACCTCATTCACCCCGTACAAACGACTCTGTGCGCCATCAACATTGCCCTGGTCGGTTACGTCCCCCATGTTCAAGATTCGATTGCTGCCGGTTCTCGGCCTGGCACTGATAGCCCTGTTCACCACCGTTGATGCCCACGCACAGGGCGAATCCTCCATTCGTTCGCCTGAGTGGGCCCAGCCGGTGGGCGACCACTACAACCTGCACCAAATGACGCCCACGCTCTACCGCAGCGCTTTGCTTGACGGTGACGCCGTGCCGGTGCTGGAGAAACTGAAGATTGGAACGGTGATCAATTTTTTGCCGGAGCCTGATTCGGCGTGGCTGAAGTCATCGGGTATCAAAGAGGTGCAGATCACCTATCGCACCAACCATGTCGACGATTCCGACGTGCTGGCGGCACTGCGTGCCATTCAGGAAGCTCAAGCCAACGGCCCGGTATTGATGCACTGCAAGCACGGCTCTGACCGCACCGGGCTGATGGCCGCGATGTATCGGGTCGTGATTCAAGGATGGAGCAAGGAAGACGCGCTGAACGAAATGACCCTGGGTGGCTTCGGCAGCAGTAATGGCTTTAAAGATGGCGTTCGCTACATGATGCGCGCCGATGTCGACAAGTTACGTACCGCTCTGGCGAACGGCGACTGCAGCACCAGTGCGTTTGCGCTGTGCTCGATGAAAAGCTGGATCGGCACAACGGTCAAGGACGACAAGTAATGTAACGGCGGGAGCGAGCCTGCTCGCTCCCGCTGCCACTCAGTCTTTCTTGAGTTTGGGATTGGGGAAGAACTGTACCGCCTGCACCTTCGGGTCCGCCGGCGCTTTCAATGCCGACGTGTTGACCCGCGTGCCCAACTCCTTGGGCACTGACAGCCCCTGGTCATTCAGCGTATCGGTGTATCCACAGGCCACACACTCGCGGTGTGGCACGCTGTCTTCGGTCCACATCTTGAGCTTGTCCGGCTCGCTGCATGCCGGGCAGACCGCCCCGGCGATAAATTGCTTTTTGGTGATCACAGGCCCTTCACTCATGCTGCCGCGTCCTCACTCAGGCCGCTGTGGCGCAAGAGTGCGTCAATCGACGGCGCACGTCCGCGGAAGTCGACGAACAACACCATCGGCTCCTGCGAACCGCCCCGTGCAAGGATCGCTTCACGGAAGGCGCGACCGGTCTGGGCATTGAGCACGCCGTCTTCTTCGAACTTGGAGAAGGCGTCCGCCGACAGCACTTCGGCCCACTTGTAGCTGTAATAACCTGCGGCATAACCGCCGGCGAAAATGTGCGCGAAGCTGTTGGGGAAGCGGTTGTAGGCCGGTGGGCGCATTACCGAGACCTCATCGCGCACGCCTTCGAGCACCTGCGCCACACTGCGACCATCGCCGTGGGTGGCGTGCAATTCGAAGTCGAACAGCGAGAATTCCAGCTGGCGCACCATCATCAGGCCGGACTGGAAATTTTTCGCCGCGAGCATTTTTTCCAGCAGGTCCTGAGGCAACGGCTCACCGGTTTCGTAGTGGCCCGAAATCAGCGCCAGGCCTTCAGGCTCCCAGCACCAGTTCTCCATGAACTGGCTCGGCAACTCCACGGCATCCCAGGCCACGCCGTTGATACCGGATACGCCGGCATGTTCGACGCGGGTCAGCAGATGGTGCAGGCCATGGCCGAACTCGTGGAACAGGGTGGTCACTTCATCGTGGGTCAGCAGGGCGGGCTTGCCACTGTCGGCCGGGGTGAAGTTGCACACCAGGTTGGCCACCGGGCTTTGCAGCACACCCTCCAGGGTGCGGCGGCGGTCGCGGGCGCCGTCCATCCAGGCACCGCCACGTTTGTTGGCGCGGGCATACAGGTCGAAGAAGAAGCGGCCGACATGCTGACCGTTTTCCTTGATCTCAAACAGGCGCACGTCCGGATGCCAAGCGTCGAAACCTTTCTGCTCGGCAATCTCAATGCCGTACAGGCGCTGCACAATGGCAAACAGGCCGCCCAGCACTTTGTCGATCGGGAAGTAAGCGCGCAGGGCTTCCTGGGACACGCTGTAGCGCTGCTCGCGCAATTTTTCGCCGTAGAAGCCGCTGTCCCAGCTTTGCAGGTCGGCGCAACCTTGTTCGGCGGCGTAAGCCTTGAGCTGCTGCAGGTCCTGGGTCGCGAACGGTTTGCTGCGCCGGGCCAGGTCGCGCAGGAAGCTCAGCACCTTGTCGCTGGACTCGGCCATTTTGGTAGCGAGGCTCAGTTCGGCGAAGGAGGCGTAGCCCAGCAGCTGGGCCAGTTCCTGGCGCAGGTCGAGGATCTGTTCCATCACCGGGCCGTTATCGTTCTGACCGGCATTCGGGCCTTGGTCCGACGCGCGGGTGCAGTAGGCCGCGTAGACTTCTTCGCGCAGGGCGCGGTCCTGGGCGTAGGTCATTACCGCGTAATAGCTCGGAAATTCCAGGGTGATCAGCCAGCCATCGAGACCTTTGGCCTGGGCGGCGGCGGCCATTTGCGCCTTGGCCGAATCGGTCAGGCCGGCGAGGGTGGCTTGGTCGGTGACGTGCTTGGTCCAGGCCTGGGTGGCATCCAGCAACTGGTTGGAGAATTTGCTGCCCAGCTCCGACAGCTTGCTTTGCACTTCGGCGTAGCGCTTTTGCTGCTCCGGCGGCAAGTCGATACCCGACAGGCGAAAGTCGCGCAGGGCGTGTTCCAGCACGGTTTTTTGCGCCACATCGAAACCGGCGGCCTCGGGGCTGCTGGCCAAGGCTTCGAAGGCCTGGAACAGTTCACGGTTCTGCCCCATCTCGGTGGAGTAGGCGCTCAATGCCGGCAAGCAGGCCTCATAGGCTTCGCGCAGTTCGGCGCTGTTACACACGGCGTTGAGGTGGCTGACAGGGCTCCACGCCGCGCCCAGGCGATCGTTAAGCTCGTCCATGGCCAGGACCAGGCCCGCCCATGTCGGATTTTTTCCCTGGCTTTGCAGGATTTCTGCGATAGCTGCCCGGTTATCGGCGAGGATCTGTTCGATGGCCGGCTGGACATGCTCGGCACGGATCGCCGAGAACGGCGGCAGGTCGTAGGGCTGCAGAAGAGGGTTGTTCGCGCTCACGGTTGGCACCTTGGCTGAAAAAACAGATAAGACAAAGATGGGGGCATCTTAATTACAATCAACACCCACCGCAGCTATCAGTACAACAGAGAGAGGCTATCGTGACCCTTCGCACCTATCAGAACCACACGCCAACCCTGGGCACCGGGGCTTTTGTCGATGTTTCGGCGGTGGTGATCGGCGATGTCGAAATCGGCGCCGACAGCTCAGTCTGGCCCTTGACGGTGATTCGCGGCGACATGCACCGCATCCGTATCGGCGCGCGCACCAGCGTGCAGGATGGCTGCGTGCTGCACATCACCCACGCCGGCCCGTTCAACCCGGACGGTTTCCCGCTGTTGATCGGTGACGACGTGACCATCGCCCACAAAGTCATGCTGCATGGCTGCACCGTGGGGAGCCGCATCCTGATCGGCATGGGCAGCATCGTGATGGACGGCGCCGTGGTGGAGGATGACGTGATCATCGGGGCCGGCAGCCTGGTGCCGCCGGGCAAGAAACTCGACAGCGGCTTTTTGTACGTCGGCAGCCCGGTTAAACAGGTGCGCCCTTTGACTGACAAGGAGCGGGCCTTTTTCACCTACAGCGCAGCGAACTACGTGAAACTCAAAGACCTGCACCTGGCTGAAGGATTCGACCGATGACCCTGCACCACCCAACCGTGCTGTTCGACCTCGATGGCACCCTTACCGACCCACGCGAGGGCATCACCCGCTCGATCCAGTACGCCCTGGGCAAGCTGGGCATCGACGAGCCGGACCTGTCCCGCCTCGAACACTTCATCGGCCCGCCGTTGCTGCAAGCGTTCATGCAGTTCTACGGCTTCGACGAGGCCAAGGCGTGGCAAGCGGTGAATTTTTATCGTGAGCGTTTCAGGGTCACCGGGCTTTATGAAAACCATGTGTTCGATGGCGTGATGCCCTTGCTCGAAGAACTGAACAGCCAAGGCCGCCAGTTGTATGTGGCCACATCCAAACCGTGGGAATTTGCCCGTGAGATCGCGCGGCATTTTGACTTTGCCAAGCACTTCAAGGTGATTTACGGCAGCGAGCTGGATGGCACGCGCACCAACAAGGTCGAGCTGATCGCTCACCTGGTGCGTGAAGAAAGGCTGGACCCGACCACCACCTTGATGATCGGTGACCGCAAGCATGACTTGATCGGCGCGCGCAGCAATGGGCTCGACTCGGCGGCGGTGGGGTATGGGTTTGGCAGCTTTGCAGAGCTGAATGCCGAAGCGCCGACCTGGCATTTTGAAACATTGGCCGAGTTGCACCAGGCGTTTATGGGCCACCGTTAGCACCCACGCGGGTTTTCAAGGCTTCCGTCTGCGCACTGGAGCATGTGCGGCCGGTGAGCTTGCAGGGTGAGCGGATATTCCACTGGCTAACAGGTTTTTTCTGCGCGGATAGTCGGCTTTATTGAGGTGCAAGGCGGCCAATAAAGAAAAATAATGAGCGTTGGCTTCTGCACTAGTGGCAAGTGAAATCCTCTGACTGCGCAGTCGATTCAAATAGGATGATAACGTGTCCTCGGTGGCCGAACTGCCGCCTTCATCGTGGGTCGCGAGTGCGCTGTGAGTGACTTCATGAATGAAGGTGTGAGCAATTTCCTCTGCAGAAGAGCGTTCTAGAAAGTCCCGCTGAAAATACATCAGACGTTTTACGCCTGGCATCGTCAGCCTGCCGGACGCCAATGTGCCTCTGGCTGAAATAGCCTCTACCGTCGTCCTGCCTTCATGGTGCTCCATGACGCTTATTCTGTGTAAGTTGTCATGGTAATAACTCACCGCAGACATCGTTTCCTGCAGATTGCTCGAGCCCTGCGCCGCCCCAAAGAACAATGCATCCAGCTGATTCAATTCAGTTGCGTTAGCAGGATCATTGATCGCCGCATACGCTGCATTCAACAGAACAGAAGCTGCCTGCGCACCCGCCACGAGCTTTTTATAACTGGGTGACCCTACCCACAATGAATGACGGATTTCATCCGAAACGTTGCGTACTGCGGCAAAACCTACGCCTCCCGCAACGAACGCGCCGAACGCCACTGAGGGCCCCACAATGCCCGTCAGCTTGGCCCCTAGCGCAGCAACCCCGCCCAGTACCACGCCCTGTGCAGCGCCCAGGGACACGTGATGCCCAAAGCTTGGCAGCCTGCCTTGACCTGCCGAACTCCAGTCGGTGGGCAAGGATGTAATCATCCCTTGACGATCAACCCTGTTCATCGGGTTGTTATGCACCATCCGGTATCGATTCAGTCCGTCAAGTGTCCCTGCCGGGTCCGGGCTGATCCAACGCTGCAACCAGGGTGCGTAGTAACGCAACCCGTAGTAATACAGCCCAGTAGCATCGCGCTCCTTGCCACTGTAGCGGCAAGTTTTATAGCGTGCCTCGATGGCGCCTCTCGCCGCCCACCACGCAGTGCTGCCAAATGGGTAATAACTTTCCTGACTGATCAGCAGGGCCTTTTCATCCAGCTCCAGGGAGCTGCTGCCCAAATGATCCGCCAAGTTGCAACGAATGGAATTGTTCGCAAGCTCGGAAGGGCGACCTTTTTCCCATTGAAGTATCCGCACGCTGTAGCGACCGACTTCAATATTCAAGACATTCAGCCATTCGCCGGTGGCACTGTCGCGCCGCACTTCCAGCCCCGACAGATAGCACACCTGCGCACGATGGGTGAGTGCGCCCGCCCGGACCAGACTATTTTTTATCACGCGCTGGCCGAACGCATCATAGCCGTACAGCTCTTCATCGTTGGCCGCGCCCTCCCGGGTCACCAAGGCAACACTGATCAGTCGGTTGGACACATCCCAGTTCATGGTCTGCCCACGCTCGAGTTGCTGCTGGTTGCCATTGAGGTCGAAGCCCTTGCCCAATGCGGGCAACTCGATCAATGGGCCTGTAGTCGGCAGACTTTGGTTTCCGAGCGTCGCTATCTTCATTGTTCGCGTATAGCCACTGCCGTTGCTAGGCACATGCTGCAGCTTTTGCAGATTGCCATCGGCGTCATAGGTATAGGTTCGGGTGTAGTTGCGCCATTGGCTATCATTTGCGGCGCCGAAAGTCGCCCGCCTTGGCAGCCCCGAACCAGCGCTATTGTGCGCATTCTCTCGCCCACTGGCCTGGACCAGCTGATACAAAGTGTCATATTGATAATGGCTGACAGCCATGACCTGGGCGTTGCTTGACCATTGGATGGGTTGGGCTGCGTCGACGATTTTGATCACATTGCCGACGTGGTCATAGGTGTATGCCAAATCCTGCAACCGCTCTTTCTTTGCCCTGCTGCGATAGGTCAATAATCGCTCCACACGCTGGCTGCGCGGGTCGTAGGTCCACTCGCTCACTACGCCGTTTCCAGCACGTTGCGTTAGCATCTGACCATGGGCGTTGTAGTCGGCCCCATCCGCGATGACCTGACGAGTACCGCCCGCCAGGGTGATGCCAACTTCCAATAGCTCACCGGTGCGTCCATAACGACTGTCTTTTACATTGTTTTTGCATCTACCTGCTCAAGCGCTTCCCCCAATGCACTGAAGCGCCATGACGTCACGAAGTCTTCATCCTGCAATAAAGCTTCTCGCTGTGTGGGTTGTGAGGGCCAGTTGACCGTCGCAATCTCCCGAAGAAAACGCTGTGCCTGCCTCAATACATGCCCCTGCAGGCCATACTCCTCAAAGCGCGTTCTGACGCACTCGCCGTCATGCAACACCAGCCGGCCGCAGCGATTATTCACAGCCTCAGCCGTTGAATTACCTGCATATTCCAACCTTTCTACACATCGCTCAGATGAATCATCGGCCGCTTGTTCAAACACCGCCACGGGCCGCAGCGAAGCGTCATAGTTGCACTTACGATGAGCGCCGCGACCATCCCACCTGTGCACCCATTGACCCGCGCCCCCCAGTAACGTCAAGCGCCAGCCTGCATCCGTGCTAGCGCTGTAGATCGGCTGACCGCCAAGGCTGTAGACCGTCACGTGACAGGGTTTTTTCACCCTTTTGGCGTCACTTGCCATCCACTGACGTGAGCCGTACTGCTGTACCACGAAACCCGAGGCATTGAACGCTTGACGGGTAATACGCGCCTCGAGTTCGACTTGGGCAGTCGGCCGGTAATAAGCGACCGTGCGCACAGCCAACCCGCGTGGATCGATCGCCGTTAACGTTGGTGTGTTTTGATGCAAGGGTAGAGACATGAGGAAACCCTGACGCTGTAAAGGTCAGGAAACTCTAATGAGCGCGTCTCAGAGCGGTGGGATATGTAGATATTACTTGTATCTGCTCGCGTCAAACGTGCTCTGCGCATCCATCCCCTGGTATTCGTTCATCAATTGCCTCAAACGAATCTTGCGCTCTTGCGAAGCCAAACCGCCCAATGCGCGCACCGCCTGATAAAACCTGACCCAATCCCCGCCTTCCTGCCGAAACAATGCTGCAAACGCCGGCACCCATTGGTCATACAGGCCGAAAGGCAACAGCCGTGCGTTGTTCATCGGCTGGTTGATCCACGCGTCATAGCGCTTGTCACCGCCCCATTGGCTGTCGCGCATCTGTCGGTACTCAAGGCGCAGGCGTTCGAACTCCGCCGCCTTGGCCTGGCGCATGGCTTCGCGCGCCAAGGGCTGTGCGTAGAGGGTTTCCAGGCGTTTGCGGGTATCGAGAATCAGGCGAATGAACTGGTCACGCTGCTGCAACGCTGCATCGCTGACGGGCGCCAAGCCACGGGAAGCACGCCATTGCCGAGTACCTTCCTGCTCGACGAAGCTGGCGAATGACTCATTGAACTCGGTGTCGTCCTTCACATAGAAGCGCTGATGCGCCAGCTCATGGAAGATCAACGTGGCCAGGCGCTCATCGCCCCAGTGCAGCATCGAACTGATGATCGGGTCGTTGAACCAACCCAAGGTGGAATACGCCTCGACGCCGCCAATCGACACGTCCATGCCCTGTTGGCGCAGCAATGCCGCTTCGCCGCGTGCCGCGCCCTGGCTGTAATAGCCGCGGTAGGCGACACAACCGGCAATGGGGAAACAGTGGTTTTCAGGCGATAGAAAAAATTCCTGCGTGGCGAAGACATTCCAGACCACATAGGGTCGGCCAATATCGGCGTATAGCCGGTAACTTTGATTGTCGGGCAAGTGCAGGTGTTCGCTGGCGAAAGTGCGAGCTTTCTGGGATTGAACCAGATGTTCGCGCAACCCTTGAGGACGGGCTGGATCGGCGATGACCTCGGCCACCGGTTCCCGCGCCCGCAGCAGTTGCCACTGGCCACTTGCCAACTGGCTGTAGTAACTGACGCTGGAGCAGCCGCTGAGCAGCACCGCGATCAACCCCGGAAGAAAACGCCTGATCATGCCGCGACTGCTCCTGGTTGATGTGTTCGCCAGACCGATACGCTTGAAGTGAATTTGAATGTTCCACACGATGGCGTGTTTATACTCAAACTATCTCCTCGCATTGAGTACCTGCCATGCGCCAGCTTCTGTATCCCATCGCCGCCCTGTTCCTCAGCGCTTGCGCATCGACGCCCATCCCGCCAGTCGACCCGCAGCAGGCCTGGGTAGACTTCACTACGCCGACACCAGGCTCCAAAATGGTCATGGCTCAGCGGCTGGACGGGAAAAACCTCGACGACGGGCGCTTTTTCCAAATGCCGCCCGGCCCCCACGAACTGATGGTGCGCTTCGATTTCGAAGTGCCCGCCGGCGGTGGTTTGGGAGGGCTCAGCCAGATGATGTATCGAACCTGCTTCATGACCTTGCAGTACGACCATTTCCAGGCTGGCCAACGCTACGTACTGGAAGGTCGCTCACTGGCCTTCACCCCCAACATCCGCCTGTATGACTCGGCGCGTCAGTTGCTGGCCGAAGAGCGCAGTGTGAACTGCATCTGATCAGTCGTTGTTTTTCTGGTAGAGGATGCGCTTGGTGCCGTTTTCGCACGTACCGACAATCATGGCGCTGTCGTGGTTCTTGGCTTCTTCGGCAGTGATGATTTCCAGGGTGTAGGACGGGATCGCCTTAGCCTGGATATTCACTTCGATTTCCTTCCTGAGCTCTTCACAATCTTTTGGCGCGGCCACGGCCGAAGTGGCCAATACACCGCAGATGATTGCCAAGGCAAAACGTTTCATGTGTGAAGCTCCCTGAATGCATGCGCACGAGTGTGCGCCTAGGCTGCATAGGCTATAGGACCACATCTATGAAATACGAGTTCTGATTTAACGCAAAACTAAATGTGGCAGGGGGCAAGCCCAGATACCAGCCAGTCAGCGCCTTTTGTAGGAGCGAGCTTGCTCGCGAAGAACATCCAGGCAACGCGTTCATTCTGGATAAACGCGGTGGCCCTGAGTTTTTCGCGAGCAAGCTCGCTCCTACATGGAAGGTGTGTCAGTTAACCAGTGTGGCATCCAGGGTGATGGTTGCGTTCAGCACTTTGGACACCGGGCACCCTTCCTTGGCCTTTTTGCTCAGTTCGTCGAACTGCGCCTGGCTGGCGCCCGGGATCTTGGCCTTAAGAACCAGATGCACCGCAGTGATCGCAAAACCACCCTCGACCTGGTCAAGGCTCACTTCGGCCTGGGTGTCGATGCTGTCAGCCTTCAGGCCTGCGTCGCCGAGAATCATGGAAAAGGCCATGGAGAAACAGCCGGCGTGGGCCGCGCCGATCAGCTCTTCAGGGTTGGTGCCCTTGCCGCCTTCGAAACGGGCCTTGAAGCCGTAAGGCGCTTCGCGCAGCACGCCAGTTTCCGTGGAAATCGAACCCAGGCCAGTCTTCAGATCGCCTTCCCAATGCGCGGATGCCTTTTTAACGATACTCATAGCTTTCTCCTCGAACGGTAGTTTTGCGTCAGTAAGGTTCTGAGGATAGACGCCATGGCAAAGTTCACCCTGTCGGAAAAACCTACCATTCAAGTAGGAAATTTCATAATGGCTATTGAATCTCGGGTATATGCCCTCATTGCATAGAACATGCACATGAAGCGGCAGGTTTTGGTTCGTCTAAGAAGCCTGCGCCCCCATTGGAGAAGCAGGCTATGAAATCGCTGTCCGACGTTAAGTACTCGACCCTCGACCTGGTGCCCGTTCGCGCCAACGGCAGTGCGGCGCAATCGCTGCGCAATTCCCTGGACCTTGCCCAGCACGTGGAAAAACTCGGCTACAACCGTTTCTGGGTGGCTGAACACCACAATATGGACGGTATCGCCAGCTCGGCCACTTCAGTATTGCTTGGCTACCTGGCAGGGGGCACTTCGACCATCCGTGTCGGCTCCGGCGGGGTGATGCTGCCCAACCATGCGCCGCTGGTTATCGCCGAGCAGTTCGGCACCCTGGAAAGCCTGTACCCCGGCCGTATCGACCTGGGCCTGGGCCGTGCGCCCGGTTCCGACCAGATGACCGCCCGCGCCCTGCGCCGTGAACGCTCCGGCAGTGCCGACGACTTCCCTGATGACGTGGCCGAACTGATGGCCTACCTCGGCCCACGCACGCCCGACCAACGGGTGATCGCGGTACCGGGCACCGGCACCAACGTGCCGGTATGGCTGTTGGGGTCAAGCCTGTTCAGTGCGCAACTGGCCGGTGAACGTGGCTTGCCTTACGCCTTCGCCTCCCATTTCGCACCGCGCCTGATGCATGAAGCGATTCGCGTGTACCGCAATCACTTCAAGCCTTCGGCCGTGCTGGAAAAGCCCTACGTCATGCTCGGCATTCCGCTGGTGGCCGCTGACACCGATGAACAGGCTGACTACCTGGCCACCTCGGTGTACCAGCGCATTCTCGCGCTGATGCGCGGGCAGAGCCTGGTGCAGCGGCCACCGGTGAAAACCATGGACGGCCTGTGGCTGCCCCACGAAAAAGACGCGGTCGGCAGTTTCCTCGGCTTGGCGATGGTGGGCAGCCCGGCGAAGATCCGCGCCAAACTGGAGGTGCTGATCGAGCAGACCGGCGCTGATGAACTGATCTTTACCTGCGACCTGTACGAGCATGCCGACCGGATTCATTCCTACGAACTGCTGGCGCAGTTGATGAAGGGCTGAACCCCGGGCAAAAAAAACCGACGCGCCTGTGGCGAGGGAGCTTGCTCCCGCTGGGCTGCGAAGCGGCCCCAAAAAAAAGGGAGCGCTGCGCACTCCAGCGGGAGCAAGCTCCCTCGCCACAAGTGCGTCGGTTTTAGGTCTGCAACACGGGCTTAACCGCGCTTGTAGACGATTTCCTTGGTGCCGCCTTCACAGCTGCCAATCACCTTGGCATCGGCTGCTGCACCTTTGTCGACAACATCCAGTGAATAGTGCTGAACGCCTTTAGCATCGAGCTTCGCAGCCAATTCGCTTTTCAGTTCTTCACAAGGCTTGCCCGCCGCCAGGGCCGTGCCGGCGATGCTCAACAAACCTGCCGCTAACAGAAACTTCTTCATCCGATACTTTCCTTGCGCTGGTTGAAAAGAGCGTGCCGACGCTTATAGCGTCGGCACCCATTGTATGTAGCGCAGGTTATGGCAATCGGCCAGCGATCAAAGTTCCACGCGCCCGATCAACTACTGGCAATTCGGAATCCCACCTTCAGGGTGACCTGATAGTGCGCAACCTTGCCATCCTCGATATGCCCACGGGTTTCAGTCACTTCAAACCATTCCAGATGCTTGAGGCTTTTGCTGGCTTCGGCCAGGGCATTCTGGATCGCATCTTCGATGGTGGTGGTGGATGAGCCCACCAATTCGACTTTCTTGTAGGTGTGATGTTCGCTCATGGCGTTTCTCCTGTGGGTCGTCAATCAAGACTAGCAGTGAATATTCGTACTGCTTGAGGCGACCGCTCGGCTACGAAAGTTCAGATTTAATGCACTTTCCGAAACCGCCGCAGTCGGTATCTACACATGCCACTCAATCACTTCAGGAGATGTCCACATGGCCAACACTTCTTTACGCAAAGCGTCGCTGGAAAGCATGGAAGCCGAGATTTCGAGCCTGCTCAAATCCCTTGAGAGCCTCAAGGATGACGCATCCGATGAGTCGCGCAAAACGCTGAAGGCCCTGAAAAGCAATGCCGAGAATGCCCTCAAGCACTCTCGCCACCTGATCAGCGATGCCTATGAAGAAAGCAAAGTCAAAATTCGCGAAACCGGTGTTGCTACTCGCGACTATGCACAAGAGCACCCGTGGACCACAGCCGGCGTCGCTGTAGGTGCCCTGGGCCTGCTGGCGGCTTACCTGTTGTGCAAACGCGGCGACTAAACCGGTTGGCGCGCCAGCTCAGCCTTGAGCCACTGCGCCAATTGCCCGGCGCGCCCGTCTGCGGCGCGCTTGGGTAGCCACAACGCCAGGTGCGCCGGGGTTTCACTGAAGCCCCACGGCGCCACCAGGCGACCCGCTCGCAGGTCCTCTGCCACCAGCGGCTCCGGCGCGATTGCCACACCCAGCCCTGCAACCGCCGCTTCCAGCAAATAATACAAATGCTCAAAACCCTGGCCGAGCCTCAGCGCGCCGGGATCGATTGCGTGTTGCTGCGCCCAACTCGGCCAGGCCTGGGGACGTGACGTGGTGTGCAGCAGCGCTTCGCCACACAAGGCTGCAGCGGGCGCGTGAAGCAGGCTTGCGTAACCTGCAAAACGCGGGCTCATCACCGGCCCAATACGCTCGCTTGCCAACTCATACACCTGCATATCGGCCGGCCACGGTGGCTCGGCGAATACCAGCAGGGCATCCAGCCCTGGGCGTCGCGGGTCTAGATCGCCTTCGCCCGCCGACAGGTGTAAACGCAAGTCCGGCAGGTCCGCATTCAAGCGTCCCAAGCGTGGAATAAACCAACGCGCCAGCAAACTGCCTGAACAACCGAGCACGAACGGTGCATCGGCGCTGTTTTGGCTGAGTTCGGCGCAAACATCTCGCAGACGTTCAAATGCCTCGGCACTGACATCGCGCAGCCTGGCCCCGGCATCTGTGAGTTTAAGGCCGCGCCCATCCTTGACGAACAGGCTGACGCCCAAGTGTTCTTCCAGCACTTTCAATTGGCGACTGACTGCGCCATGGGTGACGTGCAATTGCTCGGCCGCCTGGCTGACGCTGCTGAGGCGGGCGGTGGCTTCAAACGCGCGCAGCCCGTTGAGCGGCGGAAGGTCTCGACTCATCTGTGAGTTTTCCTGACAGGTTGCGGCGATCTTATCGGTTTTCAGCCGGGAGCGGCAGGGTTAGAGTGGCCTTCATTGTTCTCTACACCCATTCTTTTCTGGAGCGCCCCATGACCCAGTCCCAGACCGACCTGCGCAACGGCCCTGACGCCAACGGCCTGTTTGGCGCGTTTGGCGGCCGCTACGTCGCTGAAACCCTGATGCCGTTGATCCTTGAACTGGCCCGTGAATACGAAGCGGCCAAGATCGATCCGGCGTTCAACGAAGAATTGGCCTACTTCCAGCGCGATTATGTCGGGCGCCCAAGCCCGCTGTACTTCGCTGAACGCCTGACGGAGTTCTGCGGCGGCGCCAAGATCTACCTCAAGCGCGAAGAGCTGAACCACACCGGCGCGCACAAGATCAACAATTGCATCGGCCAGATCCTGCTGGCACGGCGCATGGGCAAGAAACGCATCATCGCCGAGACCGGCGCCGGCATGCACGGCGTGGCCACCGCCACCGTCGCCGCGCGCTTTGGCCTGCAATGCGTGATCTACATGGGCACCACCGACATCGAGCGCCAACAGGCCAACGTGTTCCGCATGAAGCTGCTGGGCGCGGAGGTGATCCCGGTGGTCGCCGGCACCGGCACCCTGAAAGACGCCATGAACGAAGCCCTGCGCGACTGGGTAACCAACGTCGACAGCACCTTCTACCTGATCGGTACCGTGGCCGGCCCGCACCCGTACCCGGCGATGGTGCGCGACTTCCAGGCCGTCATCGGCAAGGAAACCCGCACCCAGATGCAAGCCCAGGAAGGTCGCCTGCCAGACAGCCTGGTGGCGTGCATCGGTGGCGGCTCCAACGCCATGGGCCTGTTCCACCCGTTCCTGGATGACACCAGCGTCGAAATCATCGGCGTTGAAGCGGCCGGCCACGGCATCGAAACCGGCAAGCACGCCGCCAGCCTCAACGGCGGAGTACCCGGTGTACTGCACGGCAACCGCACCTTCCTGCTGCAGGACGATGATGGCCAGATCATCGACGCCCACTCGATTTCCGCAGGCCTGGACTACCCCGGCATCGGCCCTGAACACGCCTGGTTGCATGACATCGGCCGCGTCCAGTACACCTCGGTGACTGACGATGAAGCCCTCGACGCCTTCCACAAATGCTGCCGCCTGGAAGGGATCATCCCCGCACTGGAAAGCGCACACGCCCTGGCTGAAGTGTTCAAGCGCGCACCGACCTTGCCTGCCGATCACCTGATGGTGGTCAACCTGTCCGGCCGTGGCGACAAAGACATGCAGACGGTGATGCACCATATGCAAACCTCCCAGCAGGAGAAACACTGATGAGCCGCCTGCACACCCGCTTTGCACAGCTGAAAGAACAAAACCGCGCCGCCCTGGTGACCTTCGTCACCGCTGGCGACCCGGGTTATGACACCTCGCTGGCAATTCTCAAAGGCTTGCCCGCCGCTGGCGCCGACGTGATCGAGCTGGGCATGCCCTTCACCGACCCGATGGCTGATGGCCCGGCGATCCAGTTGGCCAACATCCGTGCGCTGGAAGCCAGGCAGAACCTGGCGAAAACCCTGCAGATGGTCCGCGAGTTCCGCAAGGACAACAACGACACGCCGCTGGTGTTGATGGGTTACTTCAACCCGATCCACAAATACGGCGTGCCGCAGTTCATTGCCGACGCCAAGGAGGCCGGGGTCGATGGCCTGATCGTGGTCGACATGCCGCCCGAGCATAACGGCGAGCTCTGCGACCCGGCCCAGGCCGCTGGCATCGACTTTATCCGCCTGACCACCCCGACCACTGACGATGTGCGCCTGCCGACCGTACTCAATGGCAGCTCCGGCTTTGTGTACTACGTGTCGGTCGCCGGCGTGACCGGTGCCGGCGCCGCGACCCTGGAACACGTCGAGGAAGCCGTGGCCCGCCTGCGTCGCCACACTGACCTGCCGATCAGCATCGGGTTCGGTATCCGTACACCGGAGCAAGCGGCGGCCATCGCGCGCCTGGCGGACGGTGTGGTGGTGGGTTCTGCGCTGATCGATCACATCGCCAACGCCAGCAGCGACCAGCAAGCGATCGATGGCGTATTGAGCCATTGCGCGGCGCTGTCGCAAGGCGTGCGTAACGCCCGTAAGTAAGCGCCCGTAAGCAGTCACCAGGGAGCTCGCTGTGAGGCGGAGCTCCCTCGCCACAGGTTATTCGTTCAGCTCGATCCGCTCAACCTTGCCCACCAGCAACACGTAGGACAGCGCCCCAAGCAACGCCAGCACCGCAATGTAGGTAATCGCTGGCGCAAACGAATCACCGCTGGCAAGAAAACCAATCACGATCGGCGTGGCAATGGCCGACAGGTTGCCGATGAAGTTGAACACGCCACCGGTCAGGCCCAACAGACGTGCGGGGGCCAGCGTGGACACCAGCGACCAGGTGATCGACGCCAGGCCATTGCCGAAAAACGCCAGCGCCAGGAAAGCAATCACCCAGGCTGTGGAGTCCACGTAGTTGGCGCCGATGATCGCGGTGGAAATCAGCAGCCCGCCAATGATCGGCAACTTGCGCGCAAAGCCCACCGAGGCGCCCCGGCGAATCAGCCAATCGGAAAAAATCCCCGAGCACAGCACGCCGACGAACGCCGCCAGAAACGGCAGCGAGGCCAGCAGGCCGGACTTGATGAAGTCCATCCCGCGATACTTCACCAGGTAGGTCGGGAACCAGGTCAGGAAAAACCACAGGGTCGAGTTCAGGCAAAACTGCCCCAGGTAGATGCCCCACAACTTGCGCTTGCTCAGCACAATGCCGAGGTCGACCCAACTGAACGGCGCCTTGGTCGCTTGCGCCTGCATATCCACCAGGCCGCCGCCGTCGCGGATCAGCTGGATTTCCGCCGCGTTGGCGCCTTTGAAATCCTTGGGCTCGCGATACACGGCATACCAGATCACCGCCCATAGGATGCCGACACCACCGGTGGCGACGAACACCATGTGCCAGCCGAACGCATGCTGCAGCCAGGCCAGCACGGGGGTGAGAAACGCCAGCCCGACGAACTGCCCGGAGGTGTAGACGCCAATCGCCGTGGCGCGCTCGCGCTCGGGAAACCAGGTGGTCACGACCCGGCTGTTGATCGGGTAGGCCGGGGCTTCCAGGGCGCCGACGGCCATGCGCAACACGAACAAGGCGATGAAGCTGGCGGCAAAGCCGAGCATGACGGTGGCGATCGACCACAGCAGCAGGGCGGTGGTATAGAGAATGCGCGGGGGCACACGGTCTACCAGCCAGCCGCCAGGAATCTGCATGGCGGCGTAGGTCCAGCCGAACGCCGAGAAAATCAGCCCGACATGGACCGGGTCGATGCCCAGCTCGCTGGTCAGCGCAGGGGCGGCAATCGACAGGTTGCTGCGGTCGAGGTAGTTGATCACCACGGTGATGAACAGCAGCACCATGATGAAGAAGCGCTTTCGGCTAGGCGTGACTAAGGAAGCCTGTCCGCTCGAGGGTTCAGGATGCATGGGGTGCCTCTTCTTGTGTTTATTGAGGTCTGGATAGGACTGACTGAAGAAACCGGATCAAAATGTGGGAGGGGGCTTGCTCCCGATAGCGGTGAACCTGCCGCCAAAGCGTTGCCTGACACTGCGCTATCGGGGGCAAGCCCCCTCCCACATTTCTGACCCTGGTCTTTCAGTTGGAAATCACCACTCGGCGAAACTGCCATCGGCATGGCGCCAGATCGGGTTGCGCCAGCGATGACCAATGGCCGCCCGCTCGATCACATATTCCTCGTTGATCTCAATGCCCAGGCCCGGGCCGTTGGGGATCTTCACGAAGCCCTGGTCATAATCGAACACACCGGGGTCGCGCACATAGTCGAGCAGGTCGTTGCTCTCGTTGTAGTGAATGCCCAGGCTTTGCTCCTGGATAAAGGCGTTGTAGCAAACCGCATCCAGTTGCAGGCAGGCCGCCAGGGCAATCGGGCCCAGCGGGCAGTGCAGGGCCAGGGCCACATCGTAGGCTTCGGCCATGTTGGCGATCTTGCGGGTTTCGGTGATGCCGCCGGCGTGGGAAGCATCCGGCTGAATGATGTCGACGTAGCCTTCGCTGAGCACCCGCTTGAAGTCCCAGCGCGAGAACAGGCGCTCGCCCAGGGCAATCGGGGTGCTGGTCAGCGGTGCGAGTTCCTTGAGGGCCTCGTAGTTTTCGCTGAGCACCGGCTCTTCGATGAACATCAGCTTGTACGGGTCCAGCTCCTTCATCAGCACCTTGGCCATCGGCTTGTGCACGCGGCCATGGAAGTCGACGCCGATGCCCACGTTGGGGCCGACCGCATCGCGTACCGCCGCGACGTTGGCCAGGGCCAGGTCGACTTTTTCGAAGCTGTCGACGAACTGCAGCTCTTCGGTGCCGTTCATTTTCACCGCTGTGAAACCACGGGCCACGGCCTCTTTGGCGGCGCGGGCAGTGTCCGCCGGGCGGTCGCCACCGATCCACGAATACACGCGGATCTTGTCACGCACCTGGCCACCCAGCAGGTCGCTGACGGAAACACCCAGGGCCTTGCCCTTGATGTCCCACAACGCCTGGTCGATACCGGCGAGGGCGCTCATGTGCACCGCGCCGCCCCGGTAGAAACCGCCGCGGTAGAGGACGGTCCAGATGTCTTCGATATTGCGTGGGTCTTTACCGATCAGGTAGTCGGACAATTCTTCGACGGCAGCAGCCACAGTGTGGGCGCGGCCTTCAACCACAGGCTCACCCCAGCCGGTGACACCCTGGTCGGTTTCGACCTTGAGGAAGCACCAGCGCGGCGGGACGATGAAGGTCGTCAGTTTGGTGATTTTCATCTGTTATCTCTCTTGTAGATGCGGCGCCAGCAGGCGCGGAACTTGAAATCAGCTCAGGGCTTTCCAGGCTGCGACATACGCCTGGGCGCGGCTCGCGACCTGCTCCACGGACATGCCCGGCTTGAACAAGCCCGAGCCCAGCCCGAAGCCTTTGGCACCGGCGTCGGTGAATACCTGCATGTTGTCCGGGGTGATACCGCCTACCGGCAGCAGCAACGTGCCCGCCGGCAATACTGCGAGCCACGCCTTGATCACCGCCGGGCCCATTTGCTCGGCCGGAAACAGCTTCAGCACGTCGGCGCCTTCGGCCAGTGCGGCAAAGGCCTCGGTCGGCGTGGCCACGCCCGGTGACAGGTACAGGCCCGCCGCTTTCGCCGCACGCAATACCTTGGCATCGCTGTGCGGCATGACGATCACTTGGCCGCCGGCGGCTTTGACCTGCTCGACCTGCTCGGGCGTCAACACCGTCCCGGCACCGATCAGGCAATCGGCGGGCAGGCTGTCGCGCAGGGTCCGGATGCTGGTGTAGGGGTCCGGCGAGTTCAGCGGTACTTCGATCACGCGAAAACCGACTTGGTACAGAGCCTGACCGACAGCTTGGGCTTCGTCCGGACGCACACCGCGCAGGATCGCGATCAAACCGTTTTGTGCGAGTGCTTTCTTGAGCATGTCAGGCCTCCGTTACAGGTTGAGTGAGCCCGGCCGCCTCGGCCAGTTGCCACAAGCCGCGCTCGCTGGCTTCCTGCGCCAGGCTGACGTGGGCGAAGCCGCACTGGGCGAGGGCGCGTTGATAGCGGGCGCAGAGAGGGGCGGCGCCGACCAGGATGATCGGCTTGCGTTTGGCGCTGCCGGGTAAACCGGCGAGTTCATGGCCGATCAGCAGGCCGGACAGGTAGTCGGGCTGCTGCTCAGGCGTAAGTTCGGCGGTCAGCCCGAGGGTGCGGGCACTGAACAGGGTCGAGAGCACTCCGCGCTGGCCGTCCGCCGACAGCGCGACAGCCACGCCTCGGTCAAACGCCTCGGTGTGGAAATGTTCCGATGATTGCTGGGTACGTCCCAGGATGCTGTGCTTGCTCAATATGGCGAACAGCTCGCCGGTCATGAACGTGTCGAAGTGCGTGATACAGCCCTCGACCACCTCGACCCATTTGGAATGGCTGCCCGGCAGGCCGATCAGTACGTCGGTGGCGAGCCCGTGCAGCACACCGAGTACCTGGGTTTCTTCGCCGCGCATCACATTGGGCAGGCCGACCTGTTCGATCACGCCCGACACGATATGCACATCGACGCCACGCAGGCTGCGCACCTTGTGCAGCGCCTGGCCCAGGCTGGCAACATCCACCGGGGTGTTGCGATAAGCCGCTTCGCTCCAACCCTGTGCGCTGCCGACCATGCCGCAGGCGATCACCGGCAGTTCGGGCTGGGCGTCGAGCCAATCCCCGCAGGCGCTATCGAATGCCAACTCAAAGCCATTGCTGCAGCGAACACCCGCGATGTCACGCGGTTCGCTGGGCAAATGCATGATGCCCCAGGGCAGTGAGCGTTGTTCAAGCACCACGCCGGCGGGGCCTAGTTTGTAAGCACGAAGGGAGCTGGTTCCCCAATCGAGCGCGATCAATTGCGCCTGCATCGCTTCACCTGAAATGAGTGGGTGCTGAAAAAAGCAGATGGGCGAATATAAACCTATGCCTGGCAATATCTCAATATATAAATAACAGTCCCATATATTGGGAGATAGACGCGTAAAATCTTACACATCCTTGGGAAGATGCGAATTGCATCAGCACATAACGGTTAAAAAATAGACAAATCCAGTTCGCGCATCGCACCCATCCAGACCGCGTACTCAGTGTGGTCCTTCAGGTCATCGCCGGTATCAGGGTGCAGGAACACCACCAGGCCATTGCGATGCAGCGCCAGCCAGGGCAGCACCACGCCGATGTATTCCGGGTCGAACGCCAGCTGGCAACTCCAGTCCGGGTGCGGGCCTACCGGACGCTCATGCACGCGCCCCATGCGCAGCGGAAAGAGCGCTGCCGCGTCTTCACACAAGGTGCGCGCCTGGTCGATCGTGCTGGCGTCGAAGTAGATATGGGCGTGATAGCCCTTGATACGTTGCATGCCGGACTCCGGTTCCACTGTGCAGCGATCCTAGACCGCAATCGACGGCAGGGCCAGCCCGGTCAATGACTGCGCGCTGCTGGCCTGCTCCGCCACCAGCCAATCGACAAACCGTTCGACCAACTGCCGGCGTCGCTTGCGCTGAGGCTGCACCACGTAATAGCCGAAACGCGAGATCACTGTGTCGCTAATCGGCCGGCACAACCACTGCTGCTCCAGCAGGTCATCCACCAGATGGCGCCAGCCGATCGCAACGCCCTGGCCGGCAATGGCCGCCTGGATCAACAGCGTGTAATTGTCGAAGCGCAATTGGCCAGGGGTGGGCACGGCGCTGATTCCCAGCTCGCGAAACACGCCAGCCCAGTCGAACCAGTGGCGGTTGTTTTCCTGGCGCAAGTGCAGCAAGGGGTAGTCCGGCAGGGTCTGCACCGTCAGCGCGGTGGCCTGGTGCTTGAGCCACTGCGGGCTGCACACCGGGAACACTTCCTCGTTGAACAGCCACAGGCTGTCGCCTTGCTTGAAGCGTCCGTCACCAAACAGCACCGCCACGTCGGTGTCACTGCGCAGGCTGGCGTGGTTGCGCTCGCTGGTCACCAGGCTCACATCCACCTGCGGGTTGGCCTGGTGGAAACGATGCAGGCGCGGCATCAGCCAGTAGGCGGCGAAGGCGAAGTCGGTGGCCACTTGCAGCACTTCGTGCTGGTCTTGCTCGGTGACGGTGCTCAGGCCCAGATTAATGTTGTGCAGGCCGGCCTGGACGTGTTCGAACAGCAGGGCGCCTGCTTCGGTCAACTCGATGCCACGGTAGATGCGGTCGAACAAGCGGATCGCCAGCTGCTCTTCGAGGCGTTTGATCTGCTGGCTGATGGCCGGCTGAGTGGTGCCCAGCTCCATCGCGGCGGCAGTAAAACTGCGCTGACGCGCCGCCGCTTCGAACGCGCGCAGCAGGTCGAGGGAGAGGTCACCGAGTGCTTCATACATAAGCTGTGCTTATCCTAGGCATTGTTCTTCATGGGCTTTACCAGGCTTTGCGCGGGCTGCATGCTCATTCGCATAAACACTGCCTATGGAATGCCGAGAACCCATGAAGCGCAAGAACATTCTTTTCATCATGGCCGATCAAATGGCCGCACCGATGCTGCCCTTCTACGGATCTTCCCCGATCAAGTTGCCGAACCTGAGCCGCCTCGCCGAACACGGCGTGGTCTTCGACGCTGCCTACTGCAACAGCCCGCTGTGTGCGCCTTCGCGCTTTACCCTGGTCAGCGGCCAGCTGCCAAGCAAGATCGGCGCCTATGACAACGCGGCAGACTTCCCGGCCGATGTACCCACTTACGCCCACTACCTGCGGCGCCTCGGTTACCGCACCGCGCTGTCGGGCAAGATGCATTTCTGCGGTCCCGACCAGTTGCACGGTTATGAAGAGCGCCTGACCAGCGACATCTACCCGGCGGACTACGGATGGGCGGTGAACTGGGACGAACCGGATGTACGCCCCACCTGGTACCACAACATGGCCTCCGTGCTGCAAGCCGGGCCGTGCGTGCGTACCAACCAGCTGGATTTCGACGAAGAGGTGGTGTTCAAGGCCCAGCAATACCTGTTCGATCATATCCGCGAAGACGGCGAGCAACCGTTCTGCCTGACCGTGTCGATGACCCATCCCCACGACCCGTACACCATTCCCAAGCCGTTCTGGGACCTGTACGACGACGCCGACATCCCCTTGCCCGCCACGCCGGCACAGGGCGATCTCGACCCGCATTCCCAGCGTTTGCTCAAGGTCTACGACCTGTGGGGCAAGCCGCTGCCTGTGGATAAGATCCGCGATGCGCGCCGTGCTTACTTCGGCGCGTGCAGCTACATCGACAGCAACGTCGGCAAGCTGCTACAAACCTTGGAAGACACCGGCCTGGCGGATAACACCATCATCATCTTCTCCGGCGACCACGGCGACATGCTGGGCGAACGCGGCCTCTGGTACAAAATGCACTGGTTCGAGATGGCCGCCCGCGTGCCGCTGCTGGTCAGTGCACCGGGGCAATTCGCGGCGCGCCGCGTGACCCAGGCCGTGTCGACCGCCGACCTGTTGCCGACCCTGGTGGAATTGGCCGGCGGCGAGCTGGACCCACGCCTGCCACTGGATGGCCGCTCGCTGCTGCCGCACCTCAAAGGCGAGGGCGGACACGACGAAGTGTTCGGCGAATACATGGCCGAAGGCACCATCAGCCCGCTGATGATGATTCGCCGAGGCGCGTACAAATTCATCTACAGCGAAGACGACCCGTGTCTGCTGTTCGATGTGCACAACGACCCACACGAGCGGGAGAACCTCAGCCAGTCACCGGAACACCGGCCACTGTTCGAGGCGTTTTTGAACGAAGCGCGGGCCAAATGGGACATCCCGGCGATCCACCAACAAGTGCTCGCCAGCCAACGCCGCCGTCGCCTGGTATTCGAGGCACTGACCCAAGGCAAGCTGAAGAGCTGGGATCACCAGCCCCTGGTAGACGCCAGTCAGCAGTACATGCGCAACCATATCGACCTCGACGACCTGGAGCGCAAGGCACGTTATCCACAACCCTGCCAAAACCAATAAATACAGAGGGAAGGCCATGCAAAAATTAACGGTTGTGCTGGGCATTCTGGCGTTGAGCAGCGCCAATGCCTACGCGGACGCCAGTTGTGAAACGGTGAAAATGGCCGACCCCGGCTGGAGCGATATCGCGGCGACCAACGCCATCACCGGTTTTCTGCTGAGCGGCATGGGCTACAAAGCCAAGGTCGACACCCTGGCAGTGCCGATTACCTTCGGCGGGCTCAGGGACGGCCAGGTCGACGTGTTCATGGGCAACTGGATGCCGGCGCAGCAAGGCTTCTATGACAAGTTCGTGGCGAACGGCGAGGTGGTACAGCTGGCGAAGAACCTCGACGGCACCGAGTTCACCCTCGCCGTACCGGATTACGTGTGGGAAGCCGGCGTGCATGATTTTGCCGATCTGAATAAATTTGCCGACAAGTTCGACAAGAAGATCTACGGCATCGGCTCCGGCGCACCGGCGAATATCTCGCTGCAGGAGATCATCAAGAAAAATGACTTCGAGCTTGGCCAGTGGAAGCTGATCGAGTCGAGTGAGCAGGCGATGCTGGCGGAAGTGTCACGGGCGGTGAAAAAGCAGAAATTCGTCACCTTCCTCGGCTGGACGCCGCACCCGATGAACGTGCAGTTGAAAATGCATTACCTCAAGGGCGGCGAGAAGTATTTTGGTGACACCGGCAGCGTCTACACCTTGACCCGCAAGGGTTATGCGCAAGCCTGCCCGAATGTGGGGAAACTGCTGACCAACCTGAGTTTC
The DNA here is from genome assembly GCF_003852275.1 of Pseudomonas sp. R4-39-08. Lineage (NCBI taxonomy): Bacteria > Pseudomonadati > Pseudomonadota > Gammaproteobacteria > Pseudomonadales > Pseudomonadaceae > Pseudomonas > Pseudomonas sp. R4-39-08. The sequence continues at coordinate 28,212 of NZ_CP027733.1, read as the reverse complement.
ACTCAGGCCATGGAGAACAGCATCATGGCTGACGTGGTGAACAATAAGGTCAGCAATGCGGACGCCGCGAAGGCTTGGATCAAGGCCAATCCGGCGGTGTTGGACAAGTGGCTGGACGGCGTGAAAACCGTTGATGGCAAGGATGCGTTGGCAGCGGTAAAAGCCAAACTCTAAAACACACCACGATCCAAATGTGGGAGGGGGCTTGCTCCCGATAGCAGTGTTTCAGTCAATACATCTGGTGACTGACACACCGCTATCGGGAGCAAGCCCCCTCCCACAAGGACCTGTGTGTACTGATAACCTGAGCCCAACCCTTGAATCCGAGCCTGCGATGTCCCGGCCCAACCGCCACACACTGTTCCCCTTCCTTAGCTGGCTGCCACGCCAAACCCGCGCCAGTGTGGGCCGGGATGCCGTCGTCGGCCTCAGCGGCGCGGTACTTGCGCTGCCGCAGTCGATTGCCTACGCACTGATCGCCGGGCTCCCACCGGAGTACGGGCTCTACGCGGCCATCGTTCCGGTATTGATCGCTTGCCTGTGGGGCTCGTCCTGGCACCTGATCTGCGGTCCTACCGCGGCGATCTCCATCGTGCTCTACGCCAGTATCAGCCCGCTGGCGGTGCCGGGTTCCCAGGATTACGTCACCTTGATCCTGCTGCTGACCTTCCTCGCCGGCGTTTTCCAGTGGTTATTGGGCATGCTGCGCTTCGGCGCGCTGGTGAATTTCGTCTCCCATTCCGTGGTACTCGGCTTCACCCTCGGCGCCGCCGTCGTGATTGCCCTCGGGCAGTTGCCCAACTTGCTGGGGCTGGAGCTTGCGAGCCAGGCCACCGCCATCAACAGCCTGCTGGCGCTGCTCGAGCATGCCGGCGAGTGGGACCGCGCCTCGCTCGTCCTGGGCATGGGCACTTTGCTGGTGGGCGCGCTACTCAAATACCTGATGCCACGCTGGCCGACGCTGTTGATCGCCCTGGTCCTGGGCAGCCTGGCCGCGTGGCTGTGGCCGGCGCTGTTCGGGCATGTGGCGTTGGTCAGTGCGTTTATCGGCCAGCTACCGCCCTTGCGTTCATTGCCAATGGATCTGGATACGATCCTGCGCCTGCTACCGAGTGCCGTGGCAGTGGGCATGTTGGGCCTGGTCACCAGCCTGTCGATTGCGCGTTCCCTATCGGCCCGTTCCCAGCAATTGCTCGACGCGAATCAGGAAGTCCGAGCCCAGGGTTTATCCAATATCATCGGCGGATTTTTCTCCGGGTATGTGTCGGCGGGTTCCTTCACCCGGTCCGGTCTCAGTTACGAGGCGGGGGCCTGCTCGCCATTGGCCGGCGTGTTTTCCGCGCTCTGGGTGGCGCTGTTCGCGCTGTTTGGCGCGGGGCTGATCGCACACATTCCGATCCCAAGCATGGCGGCGAGCATCCTGCTGATCTGCTGGGGGCTGGTGGACCGCCGAGGCATCCGTGCGTTGTTCCGTGTGAGCCGCGCCGAATTTGTGGTGATGGGCCTGACGTGTATCGCCACCTTGCTGCTGGAACTGCAAACGGCGATTTATGCGGGAGTGCTCGCGTCGCTGTTTTTCTACCTCAAGCGCACTTCGCAACCGCGCATTCAGCAGTGGCGCGACGGTGACGAGGATGTATTGCGAGTGGGTGGCTCGATCTTTTTTGGCGCCAGCCACTACCTGCAAGTGCGCCTGCAGAGTCTGCAGGGCGAGCGGGTGGTGATCGAATCGCAGCAGATCAACTTCATCGACTATTCCGGGGTGGAGATGCTGCATCAGGAGGCGCGGCGGTTGAAGCGGCACGGACGTAGCCTGACCTTGCGTGGCGCCAGGCCACAAGTCGTTGAAGAGTTGAAGAAACTGGAAGGGCCAGACAAGTGCCCCATCCATTTCGAAGACTGAACGCGATCAAACTGTGGGAGGGGGCTTGCTCCCGATGGCGGTCTGTCAGCTACTCATATGTTGACTGAAACACCGCTATCGGGAGCAAGCCCCCTCCCACAGTTTGATTGGCGTCAAGCCAGTTGGCGGCGCAATTCGGCCAGCACTGGTGCCGACTCCGGGCGTACGCCGCGCCACAGGAAGAAGGCTTGCGCCGCTTGTTCCACCAGCATGCCCAGGCCGTCCATCGCCACCGCAGCACCGTGCTCCTCGGCCCAGCGACAGAACGCGGTGGGCTCCTTGGCGTACATCATGTCATAGCAGAACGTCTTGCCCGGTTCGATCAAACTGCCCGCAATCGGCGGTACATCGCCTGACAGGCTGGCGGAAGTGGCGTTGATGATTACGTCCACCGGCTCACGCAGCCAATCGAAACCACTGGCCGACACCGGCCCCAGGTCGTCGAACAGCTCGGCCAGGACTTCAGCTTTTTCCACGGTGCGGTTGGCGATAATCAGCGAGGCAGGCTTCTCGGCCAGCAGCGGTTCCAACACGCCGCGTACCGCGCCACCGGCGCCCAGCAGCAGGATGCGCTTGCCTTGCAGGTTCAGCCCGGCGTTCACCGTCAGGTCGCGCACCAGGCCGGTGCCATCGGTGTTATCCCCCAGCAACGTGCCATCGGCCAGCTTGCTCAGGGTATTCACCGCGCCGGCGCGTTGGGCGCGCTCGGTGAGGGTGTCGGCCAGCCGGAAAGCGTCTTCCTTGAACGGCACGGTGACGTTCGCGCCACGACCGTGTTGAAAGAACTCACGGGCGCAGCCGGTGAAATCCTCCAGCGGCGCGAGCAGTGTGCTGTAGTCCAGTTGCTCGCCGGTCTGTTCGGCGAACATGCGGTGAATCAACGGTGACTTGCTGTGGCCGATGGGATTGCCGAAGACGACATAGCGATCCATCACTCCACCGCCTTGGGCGCCGCCAGGCCGAGCCAGTCGCGGTCCTGCAGGAAGTAATCGGTGAGGCGCGCTTCATCGCTGCCGACTTCGGCTTTCCAGTCGTAGCTCCAGCGCACCTGGGGCGGCAGCGACATCAGGATCGACTCGGTACGCCCGCCCGATTGCAGGCCGAACAGGGTGCCACGGTCATAGACCAGGTTGAACTCGACGTAACGCCCCCGGCGAAACTCCTGGAACTGGCGCTGCTGTTCGGTATAGGCCATCGCCTGGCGGCGTTGCACGATCGGCAGGTAGGCGTCGATGTAGGCATCACCGATGGCGCGGATGAAGGCGAAGCAGGTGTCGAAGCCCCATTCGTTCAAATCATCGAAAAACAGGCCGCCGATCCCACGCGGCTCGTTGCGGTGCTTGATATGGAAATAGGTGTCGCACCAGGCTTTATAACGCGGGTAGACGTCCGCGCCGAACGGCGCACAGGCCTGCTCGGCCACGCGATGCCAGTGCACGCAATCCTCTTCATTGCCGTAGTACGGCGTGAGGTCAAAGCCGCCGCCAAACCACCACACCGGCTCTTCGCCTTCTTTTTCTGCGGTGAAAAAGCGCACATTGGCGTGGGACGTCGGCACATGGGGGTTATGGGGATGGATCACCAACGACACACCCAGCGCCTCGAAGCCGCGACCGGCCAGTTCCGGGCGGTGCGCACTGGCGGACGGTGGCAAGCCGCTGCCGAACACGTGGGAAAAGTTAACGCCGCCTTTTTCGATCACCGAACCGTTTTCAATCACACGGGTACGACCGCCGCCCCCAGCAGGCCGGGTCCAGGCGTCTTCGATAAAGCGTGTGTCCGTCTCGAAGGTTTCCAGGGCGCTGCAAATGCGGTCTTGCAGGTCAAGCAGGTAGGCTTTAACAGCCTCGGTGCGGGTAGTCATGGCATCACCTTGAATCGGGCAAAGCTACGCGAGGCCATTGGGCGTCGGCGGCAAATGGGCGCACAGGATACCACCGCACCCCGTGCCGTCGCAGTTGACGAAGATCAAGCTTAGGAGTCCGATAGGGGCCTTTGTATTATTCGACCCAAGGAGAAGGTAAATGGCCAAACGTATCCAGTTCAGCGCCCATGGCGGCCCCGACGTGCTCGAGTATGTGGACTACACACCAGCGGAGCCTGGCCCACAGCAGGTTCGGGTACGTAACGAAGCCATTGGCCTGAACTTCATCGACACTTACTTTCGCAGCGGCCTTTACGCACCACCGAGCTTGCCATCGGGGCTGGGCGCAGAGGGGGCGGGCGTGGTCGATGCCGTGGGCAGTGACGTCAGCCAGTTCAAGGTCGGCGACCGCGTGGCCTACGGCAGCGGCCCGCTGGGCGCCTACAGCCAGTTGCATGTCTTGCCCGCCGCCAACCTGGTGCACCTGCCAGATGAGATCAGCTTCGAACAGGCCGCCGGCGCCATGCTCAAGGGCCTGACCGTGCAGTACCTGTTGCGCCAGACGTATGAGTTGAAGGGCGGCGAAACCATTCTGTTCCACGCCGCTGCCGGCGGCGTGGGCTCCCTGGCCTGCCAATGGGCCAAGGCGCTGGGCGTCAAGTTGATCGGTACGGTGAGCTCACCGGAGAAGGCCGCCCTGGCCAAATCCCTGGGCGCCTGGGAAACCATCGATTACAGCAAGGAAAATGTCGCACAGCGCGTGCTGGAATTGACTGACGGCAAAAAGGTGCCGGTGGTGTATGACGGCGTCGGCAAAGACACCTGGCTGACCTCACTGGACAGCGTGGCACCGCGTGGCTTGGTGGTGAGTTTTGGGAATGCGTCGGGTGCGGTGGACGGGGTGAACCTGGGGATTCTGGCGGCGAAGGGTTCGCTGTATGTCACCCGCCCAACGCTGGCGACCTATGCGAGCAATCCAAAGGACTTGCAGGCAATGGCCGATGATCTGTTCTCGATGATCAAGAGCGGCAAGGTGCGCATTGATATCAACCAGCGTTATGCGCTGGCGGATGCGGCCAAAGCGCAGACCGAGTTGTCCGCGCGGCGCACGACGGGCTCAACCATTCTGCTGCCTTAAACAAGTCATCGGGAGCAAGCCCCCTCCCACCCTTGACCGAGTTGTCATGACGAACACCGATCAAATGTGGGAGGGGGCTCGCCCCCGATGGGCGCGACTCGGTCTCAGGACGGTCGCACTACATCCCCTGTCACCAGGTCGCGGATCAGGCTCGGGTTCTTGCGCCCACCCAGGGCGCCACCCAGCACAAGGTCCACTTGCCCACGGAAATACTGCTCCACCCGAATCCGCGTACGCGCGGCCGGGCGGCCCTGGGGGTTGGCCGAGGTGGAAATCAACGGCCCGACCTGGGCGCACAAATCCCGTACCAACGGATGGTCACTGACCCGCAGCGCCACAGTGTCATGCACACCGGTGACCCATTGCGGCAGCAAGTCCTGATGGGGCACCAGCCAGGTATTCGGCCCAGGCCAGGTGCTGGCCATGCGCTCGATCCAGGTGTCGGGGAAGTCTTCGAACAGGAAGTCGAACTGGCGAATGTTGTCCGCCACCAGGATCAGGCCCTTATCCACTGAGCGATTCTTGATCGCCAGCAGACGGTCCACCGTTTCTTCATTCCACGGGTCGCAGCCCAGGCCCCAGACCGCTTCGGTCGGATAGGCAATCACCGCACCTGCGCGAATTTCTCGCGCGGCTTCCAGCACACGCCACCTGTTGACCATTATTTACCCTCCGAACTAAAGCTGTGGGCAGTTTACCGATCTTCGTTACGAAACCCAGCTACAAAAGCCGCTACAAACGTTCGCAGCGCGCCAGCCATCGCCCGCTTTCGCAGATCACCTGGCCCTCGAGTTCCAGCTCGGTCAGGGTCGCCAGCACCTGGGCCAGTGGCCGGCCACTGGCAATCGCCAGGGCTTCGCTGGTATGGGGAGCCGCGTGCAGCAGGGCCACCAGCGGATGCACCACCGGCACCGGCGCCGGGCGTGACAGCGCCTGCCAACCGCGCAAGCCTTCCAGAATGTGTTCGATGGTTTCCACCAGCACCGCGCCATCGCGAATCAACTGGTGACAGCCCTTGGCGCCGGGGTGATGGATGGAACCAGGAATGGCATAGACCTCACGCCCTTGTTCCGCAGCCAGGCGTGCGGTGATCAGCGAACCACTGGCCATGCCGGCTTCCACCACCAGAACACCCAGGGATAAACCACTGATGATGCGATTGCGCCGTGGAAAGTTGCCGGCCTGGGGTGGGGCGTCCAGGGGAAACTCGGAAACCACGGCGCTGCCCTGGGCAATCATGGCGGCGGCGAGCGTCTTATGGCGCTGTGGATAAAAATTTTCCAGGCCGGTGCCGAGCACACCGATGGTATGACCACCCACGTCCAATGCGGCTTGGTGAGCCGCACCGTCGATACCCAGTGCGAGGCCGCTGGTGATGACAAAACCGGCACTGGCCAGGCTGCGGGAAAAGGCGGCAGCGGTGTCCATGCCAGGGCGGGAAGCGCGACGGCTGCCGACCACGGCCAGCTGCGGTTTTTCCAGCAACGTCGGGTCGCCGGCAACGAATAACAGCGGCGGTGCATCGTCGATCTGGCTGAGCAGTGCAGGGTAGTCAGGCTGGTCCCACATCAGTAAATGCTGGGCCGGGCGGGCCAGCCACGCCAGCGCCGCACTGGCCCCATCGCGCACCTCCGCACTGCGCCGGGCATCGGCACTCACCGCCCGCAACCCGAGCGCGCGCCAGGCACTGGCCGGTGCACTGATGGCTTTGGAAGCAGAGCCGAACGCCTCGATCAACACGCGAAAACGCTGGGGACCCAGTTCCGGCAGCCTGTGCAAGCGTAGCCGGGCTTCCAGCTCTGCCGGGGAAATTTCATGACTGTTTATCGGAAACATTTGATCGTCCTTGACCGGAACAAGCTGTGGATAACTCTGTTGGTAACTTATTTAGCAGGCTATTTATTGCGTTTGATCGGCGCTCTCGAAACGATCCATTACCGCCAGGGAGCGGGACGCGCTGAGCACCAGGGCATAGCTGAGTTTTTCATAGGTGCGAAACACCAGCAGCGTGCCGGCGCGAACCTCCGGGAGTCTCGTCGGGGCACCGGTAAGTGCATCGCGCACCGAGGCGCCAGCCCGGATCACCGTAAGCAATTGGCCTTCGACCAAGCCATCGCGGCGCCCCTTGTTCAGGGTTACCGTATCCAGCACGCCGATCTGCGTGACCCCCTTGGGGATGTCGATGATGTGCCCTTCAACGAAGGGCGCAGCTGCAGGGATTTTCAGGTCCGCCAGGCCGACGCCGGGTTCGGCGCGCAGCAAACGGTCGCCTGGGCGCACTTCCTGGGTCACCCTTTGCACGGCCAGGGTGGTCAGGTCGTCAGCCAGCAAAAAGCGTGCGGTGCCGATGTCGTCGGCGTTGACCCCAAGCAATTCCCGAGTGTTGGGGTCGGTGTAGACCCTGCCTCGGCGGAAGATCCCATAGCTCGGCTGGGTCGGATCCAGGCTGCCTCTGGCATAGATGCGTTCACCCGTGGCGCCCAGCACGCGCCCGGCATCGGCGGCAACGATATAGGGCGCGTTGTCCAGGTCCTGGGGCGAGTCGAGTATGCGGTTGTGCAGCAAGAAGCCCTGGATAGCCTTTTGCGTGGAAGAATCCAGGCGCTGGCCGGGCTGGGGAATCAGCGCCATGGCGAACTGGGTCCATAGCAGCAAGACGAGTAGCGATTTCCTCATGGGGTCAATCTCCTTTATTATGTGCGTTCGCGTGAAACGCCATAGCCTTCGCGGCTTTCGAACGTTTCACACCGGCTGCCTGGGTCCATCCCACCGCCGATTTGCCTCTACCTCACATGTGCAGCAATTACGCTTATGGCTATTTTGAACATCCTCGAATTTCCCGACTCGCGCCTGCGCACGATCGCCAAGCCGGTGGCCGTAGTGGACGACAAGGTTCGTCAGTTGGTCGATGACATGTTTGAAACAATGTATGAAGCCCCGGGCATCGGCCTCGCCGCGACCCAGGTCAACGTGCACCTGCGCGTCGTGGTCATGGACCTCTCCGAAGATCGCAGCGAACCGCGGGTGTACATCAACCCCGAGTTCGAACCGCTGACCGACGAGATGGGCGAATACCAGGAGGGCTGCCTCTCGGTGCCGGAGTTCTACGAGAACGTCGAACGCCCCCTTCGCGTGAAGATCAAGGCCCTGGACCGCGACGGCAAGCCGTTCGAGCTGATTGCCGAAGGCCTGTTGGCGGTGTGCATCCAGCACGAGTGCGACCACCTCAACGGCAAGCTGTTTGTCGATTACCTGTCCACCCTCAAACGTGACCGGATCAAGAAGAAGCTGGAAAAAAAGCATCGCCAGCAAGCTTGATGCCCTTCTTCCAAAGGCTTGCTGCGGCAAGCCTTTTTCTTTTGTGACTGTTTTTAACCGAGAACTCCGATGACCGAGCCACTGCGCATTGTTTTTGCCGGTACCCCCGAATTTGCCGCCGAACACCTCAAGGCGCTGCTTGCCAGCCCTTATGAAATCGTCGCGGTGTACACCCAGCCGGATCGCCCGGCCGGGCGCGGGCAAAAACTGATGCCCAGCCCGGTCAAGCAACTGGCGCTGGAGCACAGTATTACCGTGCTGCAGCCACCGACCCTGCGCAACGCCGGCGCCCAAGCTGAACTGGCCGCACTGAAGCCGGACCTGCTGGTGGTCGTCGCCTACGGTTTGATCCTGCCCCAGGCCGTACTCGATATCCCGCGCCTGGGCTGCATCAACAGCCACGCTTCGTTGCTGCCACGCTGGCGCGGCGCGGCGCCGATCCAGCGCGCGGTGCAAGCCGGCGACAGCGAAAGCGGCGTGACCGTCATGCGCATGGAAGCCGGCCTGGACACCGGCCCGATGCTGCTCAAAGTCACCACCCCGATTACCGCTGAAGACACCGGCGGCAGCCTGCACGACCGCCTGGCTGAAATGGGCCCGCCCGCCGTCATCCAGGCCATCGCCGGTCTCGCTGCCGGCACCCTGGAAGGCGAGGTGCAGGACGACAGCCTGGCGACGTACGCCCACAAACTGAACAAGGACGAAGCACGCATCGACTGGAGCCGCCCGGCCGTGGAGGTGGAGCGCTGTGTGCGGGCCTTCAACCCATGGCCGATCTGCCACAGCACCCTTAACGGCGAAGCGTTGAAGGTGTTGGCCGCGACCCTGGCCGACGGCAAAGGCGCACCCGGCGAGATTATCGATGCCAGCAAGGACGGCCTGTTGGTGGCTTGCGGTGAACAGGCGCTGTGCCTGACCCGTCTGCAATTGCCCGGTGGCAAGGCGCTTAATTTCAGCGATTTGTTCAACAGCCGTCGTGAGAAGTTTGCCCTGGGCACCGTTCTCGGCGTGGTCGCCCAATGAACCCGCGTCTGGCCGCCGCCAAGGCCCTCGCCGCCGTGCTCAACGGCAAAGCGTCGCTGAACAGTTCGTTACCCACGCAATTGGACAAGGTCGAAGACCGCGATCGCGGTTTCACCCAGGACTTGGCGTTCGGCACCGCCCGTTGGCAACCACGCTTGTCGGCGCTGGCAGCCAAGCTGCTGCAAAAGCCGTTCAAGGCGGCGGACGCCGACGTCGAGGCGCTGTTGCTGGTGGGTCTTTACCAATTGCTCTACACCCGCGTGCCGGCCCACGCCGCCATTGGTGAAACGGTTGGTTGCGCCGACAAGCTGAAAAAGCCCTGGGCCAAGGCCCTGCTCAATGCCGTGCTGCGCCGCGCCCAGCGCGAAAGCGAAGCGCTGCTGGCCGAGCTGGAACATGACCCGGTGGTGCGTACCGCGCATCCGCGCTGGCTGCAAAAATCCCTGAAGGCCTTCTGGCCCGAGCAATGGGAGGCCATCTGCGCAGCCAATAACGCGCACCCGCCGATGATCCTGCGGGTCAACCGGCGCCATCACCGCCGCGACGCCTATCTGCAATTGCTCAGCGAGGCCGGCATCAACGCCGCGCCATGCGTGTACAGCATCGACGGCATCGTGCTTGAGGCCGCCACCGACGTGCGCAGCCTGCCGGGCTTTGCCGAAGGCTGGATCAGCGTGCAGGACGAGGCCGCGCAATTGGCCGCCGACCTGCTCGACCTGGCGCCCGGCCAGCGCGTACTGGACGCCTGCTGCGCGCCTGGCGGTAAGACCTGTCACATCCTGGAAGTCGAAAAAGACCTGGGCGGTGTAGTTGCCGTCGACCTGGAAGCCAAACGCCTGGTGCGCGTACGCGAGAACCTCGCACGCCTGGGCCTCAGCGCCGAGTTGATCGCCGCCGACGGCCGCGACACCGCCACCTGGTGGGATGGCAAACCGTTCCAGCGCATCCTGCTGGATGCGCCGTGTTCGGCCACCGGCGTGATCCGTCGTCATCCGGACATCAAGCTGACCCGCCAGCCCGACGACATCGCCGCCCTGGCCGTGCTGCAAGGCGAACTGCTCGACGCGCTATGGCCGACCCTGGAAGTCGGCGGCATCCTGCTGTACGCCACCTGCTCCACCTTGCCCACCGAGAATACCGAGGTCATCCAAGCCTTCCTTGCCCGCACCAGCGGCGCGCGGGAACTGGACCTTGCGACCACGGCCGGCATCAAGCAACCGCACGGCCGGCAACTGCTCGCGCAGGAAGGCGGGCACGACGGCTTCTACTACGCCAAACTGATCAAGATCGCCGCCGCGCGCGGCTGAATGGGTTTAAGGGAGTGACCGGATGAAAATCATCATCCTTGGGGCAGGGCAGGTCGGTGGCACGCTGGCTGAACATTTGGCCAGCGAGGCCAACGACATCACCGTGGTCGACACCGATGCCGAGCGCCTGCGCAATCTGGGCGACCGCCTGGACATCCGCACGGTACAAGGCCGTGCGTCGTTCCCGACCGTGCTGCGTCAAGCCGGCGCCGACGATGCCGACATGCTCGTCGCGGTCACCAACAGCGACGAAACCAATATGGTCGCCTGCCAGGTCGCGCACACGCTGTTCCATACCCCGACCAAGATCGCCCGTGTCCGCGAGGCGGCCTACCTGACCCGCGCCGGCCTGTTCGACAACGACGCCATTCCGGTGGACGTGCTGATCAGCCCGGAACAGGTGGTCACTCACTACATCAAGCGCCTGATCGAAATTCCAGGTGCCTTGCAGGTGATCGACTTCGCCGGAGGCAAGGCGCAGCTGGTCGCGGTAAAGGCCTACTACGGCGGGCCGCTGGTGGGCCAGCAACTGCGCCAACTGCGCGAACACATGCCGAATGTGGAAACCCGCGTGGCGGCGATTTTCCGACGTGACCGGCCGATCCTGCCCCAGGGCGACACCGTTATCGAAGCTGATGACGAAGTGTTTTTCATCGCGGCCAAGGCCAATATTCGCGCAGTGATGAGCGAAATGCGCCGGCTCGACGAAACCTATAAACGCATCGTCATCGCAGGCGGCGGGCAGATCGGCGAGCGCCTGGCCGAGGCCATCGAAAGCCGCTATCAGGTGAAGATCATCGAGATGAGCCCGGCGCGCTGCCGGCATTTGTCCGACACCCTCGACAGCACCGTCGTACTGCAAGGCAGCGCCTCGGACCGCGACCTGCTGATGGAAGAAAACATCGCCGACGCCGATATCTTCCTGGCGCTGACCAACGATGACGAGGCCAACATCATGTCCTCGCTGCTGGCCAAGCGGCTGGGTGCGAAGAAGGTGATGACCATCATCAACAACCCGGCCTATGTCGACCTGATCCAGGGCGGCGATATCGACATCGCCATCAGCCCGCAATTGGCGACCATCGGCACGTTGCTCGCGCATGTGCGCCGTGGCGACATCGTCAGCGTGCACTCCCTGCGCCGTGGCGCGGCGGAGGCGATCGAGGCGATTGCCCATGGCGACTCGAAGTCGAGCAAGGTGATCGGCAGGGCGATCCGTGATATCGGCTTGCCACCGGGCACCACCATCGGCGCAATCATTCGCGATGAAGAAGTGATCATCGCCCACGACGATACGGTGATCGCCACCGGTGACCATGTGATCCTGTTCCTGGTGGACAAGAAACATATCCGCGATGTGGAGAAGCTGTTCCACGTGGGGTTGAGCTTTTTCTGATCAAGGAGTGAAGCGATGCTGGAGTCTCTGGAAAAGATGTTGGCCAAGGGTGTGGATAATTCGCTGCTGCGCTTTGGCTTGGGCAAGGGTTATCTGGACTTGAAGGACAATGCCAAGGCAGCCGAGCATCTAACCAAGTGCGTCGAGTTCGATCCGAAGTATTCGGCGGCCTGGAAGTTGTTGGGCAAGGCGCAGTTGGGGCAGGGTGATAACGCTGCCGCACGAGATGCGTGGGAAAGAGGCATACAGGCGGCCCAGGCCCATGGCGACAAACAGGCCGAAAAAGAGATGACGGTGTTCCTGAAGAAACTCGATCGCCAAGCCTGAACGCAGATCAAAATGTGGGAGGGGGCTTGCTCCCGATAGCAGTGTGTCAGCCAATGCATAGTTGACTGAACCACCGCGATCGGGAGCAAGCCCCCTCCCACATTGGTTTTGTGTTGTGTTTGAGTCAGCGGTGAATCAGTACCACCGCGCCTCGCCCGGCGGGCGTTTCTTGAAGCGCTTCATGCTCCACATGTACTGGCTCGGGTAGGCGCCGACATACCGTTCCACTACCTTGCTCATCGCCGCGCAGGACGTGGCGGTGTCGGTGCTGTACATGTCTTCCGGGGCCGCTTCCAGGATCACTTTGTAGCCTGAGCCGTCCGGCAGGCGCAGGGCGTGCAGGAACACGCCGACCGCCTTGTGGCCCGCGAGCATGTTCGGTACGAACTTGCTGGTCAGCGCCTGGGTCGCGAAGAACGGCACGAAGATCCCGGCGGATTCAGCCGGCTCCGGGTCGGCAGGGATCCCCACCTGGCCGCCTTTGCGCACTTCCTTGATCACGCTGAGAATGCCTTCCTTGGTGGACGCCGCCACGCGGTTGCCCAGTTGCACGCGTTGCTTGCGCAACAAGTCGTCAACAGCCTTGAGCTTGGGCGGGCGATAGAAAATGATCGGCTTGCACTGGCTACAATAAAAATGATTCAGCACTTCCCAGTTGCCCAGGTGGCTGGTGATCCCCACCACACCTTTACCCGACGCCAAGGCTTCATGCAGCACCTCCAGGCCTTCAACTTCGCGCACCAGGTCGATGGAACGCTGGGCCGGCCAGATCCAGGCGCAGGCGCTTTCGGTCAATGACTTGCCGATGTCCATCAGGCTGCGGCCCACCAGGCGCTCGCGCTCGGCCGGGTCCATGTCCGGGAAGCATTTGGACAGGTTGATCCGCACCGTGTCGCGGGAGCGGTTGGGGGTTTTCCACATGATCCAGCCGATGCCCGTGCCGACGGCCTGTACGGCGCGCCAGGGCAGCAGGGCAAACAACCGAAGAGCGCCTACCAGCAAGGCGCCTTTAAACTTTTCCACAGGTCACTCCTGATCGTGTGTGGTACGCAAAGCGCGCATTCTAACCGGCGTTGGCCAGGTCCGCGTAACGGTCGCAGTCCTGAGTGTGGTCCATGACCATGCCCGAGGCTTGCATGAACGCGTAGCAGATGGTCGGCCCGACAAAGGTGAAGCCGGCCTTTTTCAAGGCTTTGCTCATCGCTTGCGCCTCGGGGGTAATTGCCGGGACTTCGCTGCGATCCTTGAAGTGATTGACCTTGGGCACGCCGCCGACGAACGACCAGAGCAAACCCACAGGGTCTTCCAACGCCAGCCAGGCTGCGGCATTGCGGCGTGTGGCGTTGAGCTTCAGACGGTTGCGCACAATGCCAGGGTCTTGCATCAGCGCTTCGATTTCAGCGTCGGTCAGCTTGGCCAGGCGCTGCGCATCAAAGCCGAACAAGACCTTCCGGTAATGCTCGCGTTTGCGTAAAACCGTGATCCAGGACAGGCCCGCCTGGAACCCTTCGAGCAAAAGCAACTCGAACAAACCCTGCGCATCGCGCAGCGGCGTTCCCCACTCCTGATCGTGATAAGCCATGTACAGCGGATCTTCAGAACACCAAAAGCAGCGTGGCATAAGGCTCCAGGGAGTGGTGGCAGGGCCGAATCGGGTATACTCCCGCTCTTTAAATCGCAGCCCAAGTAACAGGTGAATTTCGTGAGCCAGCCTACGCCAGCCGTGCGTACCTTCCAAGACTTGATCCTCGCCCTCCAGCAATACTGGGCCGAGCAAGGTTGTGTGGTACTTCAGCCCTACGATATGGAAGTAGGCGCCGGCACTTTCCACACCGCTACATTCCTGCGGGCCATCGGCCCGGAAACCTGGAACGCCGCTTATGTGCAGCCCAGTCGTCGCCCGACTGACGGCCGCTACGGCGAGAACCCGAACCGTCTGCAGCATTACTACCAGTTCCAGGTGGTATTGAAGCCCAACCCGGACAACTTCCAGGAACTGTACCTGGGCTCGCTGAAACATGTCGGCCTGGACCCACTGGTCCACGACATCCGTTTCGTCGAAGACAACTGGGAATCGCCGACCCTTGGCGCCTGGGGCCTGGGCTGGGAAGTGTGGCTCAACGGCATGGAAGTGACGCAATTCACGTACTTCCAGCAAGCGGGCGGCATCGAGTGCTACCCGGTGACCGGCGAAATCACCTACGGCCTCGAGCGCCTGGCCATGTACCTGCAAGGCGTGGACTCGGTCTACGACCTGGTGTGGGCTAACGGCCCGTTCGGCAAGGTCACCTACGGCGACGTGTTCCACCAGAACGAAGTGGAGCAGTCCACTTACAACTTCGAACACGCCAATGTCGACAAGCTGTTCGAATTGTTCGACTTCTATGAAAGCGAAGCCAAGCGCCTGATCGAACTCGACCAGCCGCTGCCGTTGCCAAGCTATGAAATGGTGTTGAAGGCGTCCCATACCTTCAACCTGCTGGACGCGCGCCGTGCCATCTCGGTAACCGCGCGCCAGCAATACATCCTGCGTGTACGCACCCTGGCGCGTTCCGTCGCCCAAGCCTACCTGCTGGCTCGCGCCAAGCTGGGCTTCCCGATGGCAACCCCGGATTTGCGTGATGAAGTGTTGGCTAAGCTGGAGGCTGCACAATGAGTGCTCAAGATTTCCTGGTTGAACTGGGCACCGAAGAGCTGCCACCCAAGGCGTTGAACACCCTGGCCGATGCGTTCCTGGCCGGTATCGAAAAAGGCCTGCACAGCGCTGGCCTGAAGTTCGCCGCAAAGAAGGTCTACGCCGCGCCACGCCGCCTGGCGGTATTGCTCACCGCGCTGGAAACCCAGCAGCCGGACCGCAATATCAACCTGGATGGCCCGCCGCGTCAGGCCGCGTTCGACGCCGACGGCAACCCGACTCAGGCAGCACTGGGCTTTGCCAAGAAGTGCGGCGTCGAGCTGAGCGAAATTGACCAGAGCGGCCCGAAACTGCGTTTCAGCCAGGTCATCGCCGGCAAGCCAACGGCCAGCCTGTTGCCGACCATCGTCGAAGATTCCCTGAACGACCTGCCAATCCCCAAGCGCATGCGCTGGGGTGCTCGCAAGGAAGAGTTCGTACGCCCAACCCAATGGCTGGTGATGCTGCTCGGTGACCAGGTCATCGAGTGCACCATCCTCGCCCAGAAGGCCGGCCGCGATTCCCGTGGCCACCGCTTCCACCATCCGCAGAGCGTGCGCATCACCTCGCCGGCCAGCTACCTCGATGACCTGCGCGGCGCCTATGTGCTGGCCGATGCCAATGAGCGTCGCGAGCTGATCAGCAAGCGCACCGAAGAGCTGGCCCGCCTGCAGGAAGGCACCGCCATCGTGCCGCCAAGCCTGCTCGACGAAGTGACCGCCCTGGTTGAGTGGCCCGTGCCGCTGGTGTGCTCGTTCGAAGAGCGTTTCCTCGATGTGCCGCAGGAAGCGCTGATCACCACCATGCAGGACAACCAGAAGTACTTCTGCCTGCTGGATGTGGATGGCAAGTTGCTGCCGCGCTTTATCACCGTGGCCAACATCGAGAGCAAGGACCCACAGCAGATCATCGCCGGTAACGAGAAAGTCGTTCGCCCGCGCCTGACTGACGCCGAGTTCTTCTTCAAGCAAGACAAGAAGCAGAAGCTCGAAGACTTCAACCTGCGCCTGCAAAACGTGGTGTTCCAGGAAAAACTCGGCAGCGTCTACGACAAGGCCGTGCGCGTTTCCAAGCTGGCGGCCTACATTGCGCCGCGCATTGGCGGCGACGCTGCCTGGGCCGCGCGTGCCGGCCTGCTGTCCAAGTGCGACCTGGCCACCGAGATGGTCGGCGAATTCCCTGAGATGCAAGGCGTCGCCGGTTACTACTACGCCCTCAACGACGGCGAGCCGGACGACGTGGCCCTGGCGCTGAACGAGCAGTACATGCCGCGCGGTGCCGGCGCTGAATTGCCGACCACCCTGACCGGTGCGGCCGTGGCCATCGCCGACAAGCTGGACACCCTCGTCGGTATCTTCGGTATCGGCATGTTGCCTACCGGCAGCAAAGACCCGTATGCCCTGCGTCGTGCGGCCCTGGGCGTGCTGCGTATCCTGATCGACAAGAAGCTGGACCTCGACCTGACCCAGGCCGTGGTGTTTGCGGTCGGCCAGTTCGGTACCAAGGTCAAGCAAGCGGGCCTTGCCGAGCAAGTGCTGGAGTTCGTGTTCGACCGCCTGCGTGCGCGTTACGAAGACGAAGGCGTGGACGTTTCCGTCTACCTGTCGGTACGTGCCCTGCAACCGGGTTCGGCGCTGGACTTCGACCAGCGCGTACAAGCCGTACAGGCGTTCCGCAAGCTGCCGGAAGCCGATGCCCTGGCCGCCGTGAACAAACGTGTATCGAACCTGCTGAGCAAAGCCGACAACCTCGGCACTGCCGAAGTCGACCCAGGTCTGTTTGCCGACGCCAAGGAGTTCTCGCTGAACTCGGCGATCGCCAAGGCCGAAAACGCCGTGAAGCCGCTGATCGCCGAGCGTAACTACGCCGAAGCGTTGGCGCGGTTGGCTTCGCTGCGTGAGCCGGTGGATGCCTTCTTCGAAGCGGTGATGATCAACGCCGAAGATGCCGGCGTGCGGAAAAACCGCTACGCCATGCTGGCGCGTCTGCGTGGGTTGTTCATCAACATCGCTGACATTTCCGTACTGGGCTGATCATGTTGAAACTGCTGATTCTCGATCGGGACGGGGTGATCAATTACGACTCCGACGCTTACATCAAGTCGGTGGCGGAATGGATTCCACTGCCCGGTTCGATCGAGGCCATCGCGCAGTTGAGCAAAGCCGGCTGGACGGTGGCCATTGCCACTAACCAGTCCGGCATCGCCCGCGGTTATTACGACATCGCCATCCTGGACGCCATGCATGCGCGCTTGCGCACATTGGTGGCGGAGCAGGGCGGTGAGGTGGGGCTGGTGGTGTACTGCCCCCACGGGCCGGATGAGGGCTGCGCTTGCCGCAAGCCCAAGCCTGGCATGTTGAAAACCATTGCAGAACATTACAAGGTGCCCTTGGCTGGGATATGGTTCGTCGGGGACAGTCTCGGTGACCTGGAGGCGGCCAAAGCCGTCGACTCTCAGCCAGTTTTGGTAAAGACCGGGAAAGGCGAAAAGACCCAGGCGAAAAACCTGCCGGTAGGCACTTTGATTTTTGACGATCTGGCGGCGGTTGCCGCAGAACTTATCAACAACTAGCCGCCCTCGACTTCCTGACCAAGGATTGTTCGGGAGTGCGCTTTTAACAGGCGGGCCGTGTCCCGCAACGGTAAATGCCGCCATGTCGATCTTGCAGGCCATCAGAACCTTTTTCTTTTACCTGCTGCTGGGCACCAGTTCGTTTCTCTGGTGCACCCTGAGCTTTTTTATTGCACCGTTCCTGCCGTTCAAGGCGCGCTATCGCTTCATCAATGTGTATTGGTGCCGCTGCGCGTTGTGGCTGTCCAAGGTATTCCTGAATATCCGTTTCGAGGTCAAGGGCGCCGAAAACGTCCCGGACCAGCCCTGTGTGATTCTGTCTAACCATCAGAGCACCTGGGAAACGTTCTTTCTCTCGGCGTACTTCTCGCCCTTGAGCCAAGTGCTCAAGCGTGAGCTGCTGTACGTGCCGTTCTTTGGTTGGGCCATGGCAATGCTGCGCCCGATTGCGATCGACCGTGACAATCCCAAGGCGGCGCTCAAGCATGTCGCCAAGAAGGGCGACGAGCTGCTCAAGGATGGCGTTTGGGTGCTGATCTTCCCGGAAGGTACGCGTGTGCCTTATGGCACTGTCGGCAAATTCTCCCGAGGTGGCACTGCGCTGGCGGTCAACGCCAATCTGCCGGTGTTGCCGATTGCCCATAACGCCGGCAAGTTCTGGCCCAAGACCGGCTGGGCCAAACGCCCAGGCACCATTACCGTGGTGATCGGCGAGCCCATGTACGCAGAGGGCGAAGGCCCGCGTGCCATTGCTGCATTGAATGACCGCGCCGCTGCCTGGAATGAAGCGCAGCAGCGGGCCATGGGTTCGTTGCCGCCGGAGCCCGTAGTGGTAGAGACGCCGGAGATTTGAGCATCTGTGGATAAGCTGTGTACGGTTTGTTGGAAAATGTGCATTTTTGCTCAGTAACCTGCTGATCTACAGGCATATTTCTGAAGCGCATAAAATCTCAGAAAACGTGCATAAGTTTTTTCTTCATAAAAAAACCGGTCTTTGTGACCGGTTTTTTATGCACAGCAGAAAAGATCGTTTTCAGTCCTCCAACGGTGGCAGTTGCAGGATGAACGTCGAACCCATGCCCAGCTCGCTTTCACAGCTGACATGCCCACCGTGGCGTTCTACGACGGCCTTCACCATGGTCAGGCCCAACCCTAGGCCGTCACTGCCTTGGGCCGAATTGAAGCGCCGGTATTGGTTGAACAGCTCTGGCAAATCTTCTGGCGCAATTCCGGGCCCCTGATCGCTGATGCGGCATTCCAACCAACCCCCCACACAGCCATGACTCAATCGGACGGTGGTGCCGGATGGCGAATACTTGATCGCGTTTTCCAGCACATTGAATAGCGCACGGGTGAGCAGCGATTGATCGGCGAGCACCATGCCTTCGTCTGCTTCATCCAGATCGTGAACCAGATGAATGCCCTTGAGTTGGGCAACGATCGCCACCTGATCGAAAGCATCCATTACCAGCATGGCGAACAACGTAGGTTGGAATTGATAGCCGTCAGCCTCGGCTTTCGCCAATTGCACGAAGGACTCGGTGAGGCTCAGCGCCCGTCGGACCTGTTGTTCGATCTGGCCAAAAATGGGCGATTCACTGTCGTGTACATCCAACAGCGCGAGGATTGCCGAATGCGGTGCGCGCAAGTCATGGGACAGAAAGCGCAGCATGGTCTCGCGATGCTGTTGGGCTTCGCGTTCCTTGCTTAAATCCGTGAGGCTCAGCAGCCAGCCAAGGGCGATATCGCCCTCGGCTGGAAGCAAGGGCGCAAGCTCCATGCGCAAACTGCGTTGGTGGATATCACGAAACTCGACCAGCTCCAGTGCAGACAGGGCAGGGCGCACGCCGTTATGCAGCGGTGGGTAACCCAGGTCGGCGAGCTGTTCGAGGAGCTTTTCGCGTACCAGGTCGTTGCCGAATACGTCACGGGCAACGCGATTGGCCAACAGGATGCTCCCCTGGGGATCGGTGATCAGTGTTGCGACCGGCAGGCATTCCAGTCCATCCGCCATAAAGCGCTGTGTATCCCGGGTGCGACTGACCGCCTGCTCGAGGGCGAAGATGCGCCCCTGAAGCACATCGCCCTTGCTGGCCGGTGCACGACGCCGCTCTGGCAATACTTTCGGTTCGTTATCCAGGCGCGCCAGTTCCCAACCGAAGTAGGCGAGGATTACGCTCAGGCGCCGCCAGTTCCAGATCAGATAGCTGAGCAACAACCCAATCAGGCAGGCCGAAGGCGACCACCAATGGCCCAGGCTCAGTAACGCCCACGACATCAGTACCGACGCGGCCATGCAGCCCAGGGTCATCCATAGCGCATAACGCGGGCGATACAGCAGCAGGCCCAGCAACAATGCCACCACGGACGTAGCCATCAAGGCCGCCAGCCAACCCGGCAGATCGACAATGCTGCGCCCCTGCAGTAAACCGTTGAGCACATTGGCCTGGATCTCCACGCCCGCGGTCGAGCCGGTCGCGGAGAGCGGGGTAACGAAACTTTCGCCCATTCCATAGGCCGTGGCGCCGACCAGAACCAGTCGACCGCGCAGCGCGTCTGGAGCCACCTCGCCACGCAGTACGCTGACGTAGGAAACACTTGGAAAGCGCTCCTGGGCAGAGGTAAACGGAACGCGAATCTCATGCTCCTGGTGCCATTGCTGACTGCGGGGCTCAAGCGGCATGCCGGGCATCGTCGATGTTTGCCCGTTCAACGTGTATGCCAGCCAGGCCAGCTGTGGCAGCGTGCTTCCCGGTGGACCTTCGCGTAGATACAGGCTGCGCACGACACCGTCATTATCCGATTCGACGTTGATGTGGCCGATGCCCCTGGCGCACTTGAGCAAGGGCGACAATGGCTCCCCGGTCTGCCTGGACCGTGCCCGGCTATCCGTCACAATCGGCAGCAATACATTGCCTGCATTGCACACGGCATCGGCCAATCGTTGATCACCCGCGCCTTCGCCCGGCTCACTGAAGATCACATCGAATAAGATCCCTGCCGGCTGGGCAGCACTGAGCCGTTCGATCAAGTCTGCATGCACACTGCGCGGCCAGGGCCATGGGCCAAGTTCTTCCAGGCTAGGCGCGTCAATGGTCACCAATACGATGCGTGGGTCCACAGACAACGGTGCCAACTGGCGCAGGCTGTCATAGAGCGGGTTATTGAGCGCCAGGCCCGGACTCAGGGATAGGTACGCGGTGAAGGGCAACAGTACCAGGCCAATCAGCAACCATTCGCGCACCAGTCCATGGAACAGCAGCTGCGCCCGGGTGGGTTGGCGTTTTTCAGCTTTACTCCATAGCTTCACAGGGCCACCGCTACAGGCCCGCCATAACATCGATGATCGTCATATGAACCTGTCATAAGCCCGGTCTCCCTCCAGGTGGTTACGATGGGACGCATTAGAGGTACTGAAACCAGTGAAGCTTATTTCGGTCTTACTGGAGGACCCGGTAGTCACCATAGCGTATATCGATCCTTTTCCTCATGGCCAGGAGCCGGTATCTTCCCCTTGAGGGCCTAGGATTTTCGCTGGTTACGGTCCTTTGATATCAGCGTACCCAGAGTTTCGGAGTTCGTTGTATCCGCCCATAATTGTTCAGATTCATCGGCGGGTCTGTGTATGTGCACAAGGCGCCCCTGATTAAGCTGCCGTATTTTTGCAGGAAGGATCCACTCATGCGTGTCGCAATACTGGATGACGAGCCCGCCGAGTTGAGACGGGTAGAACAGACACTGCGACAGATTCCCAGCACTTCGGAACAGCCCTGGTCCGTGCATTGTTTTGAGCGCGGCGAGGACCTGCTGCGCCAACTGCGCCGTGAAACCTTCGACCTGTTGATACTCGACTGGCAACTGCCGGATATCAGCGGCATTGCGTTGTTGCGCTGGACCCGCGAGCACATGGAGTCACCACCGGCCGTGATCATGCTCACCAGCCGCGATGCGGAGAGCGATATCGTCACGGCGCTCAACAGTGGAGCGGACGACTACGTCAGCAAACCCTTTCGTCCTAATGAACTCAAGGCTCGCGTCAGCGCCGTCCTGCGTCGACATGGGCTGCAAAAGTCCGCCAGCAATGAACTCCAAAGCTTCAATGACCTGACGTTCGATGATGCCGAGTTGACGGTGACACGCGCCGGCACACCGATCAATCTCACCGAACGGGAGTACCGCTTGGCCAGCTGCCTGTTTGCCAACCTGGCGCGGCCACTGTCTCGCGAATACCTGTATGAGCGATTTTGGACCCATGAGGAAATGGTATCGTCTCGCCCCCTGGATACGCATATCTACCGCTTGCGCAACAAGCTCGGATTAACGGCGGATCGAGGATGGCAGCTGCTGACAATCTACGGGTACGGCTATCGGTTGGAGAGTGTGGCGGCGCCCGCCGAGGGATGATGTTCCACGTGGAGCATTTCACTAATGCTTAACAAAAACCCATAAAAAAGGCCAACGCTAGCGTTGGCCTTTTTGTTATTGCCGGTACCTGATCAGAAATCCAGGTTAGACACCGCCAAGGCATTGCTCTCGATGAAGTCACGACGAGGCTCGACCGCATCACCCATCAGGGTGTTGAAGATCTGGTCTGCGCCAATGGCGTCTTCGATGGTCACTCGCAGCATGCGACGCTGAGCCGGGTCCATGGTGGTTTCCCACAGCTGATCCGGGTTCATTTCGCCCAGACCTTTGTACCGTTGGATGGTGTGACGCTTGGTACTTTCGGTCATCAACCAGTCCAGGGCTTCCTTGAACTCCTTGACCTGCTTCTTGCGTTCGCCACGCTGAATATAAGCGCCGTCGTCCAGCAGCGTGCTCAATTGCGCGCCGAGAGTGACCACCGTCTTATAGTCGTTGCTACCGAAGAAGTCGCGGTTGAAGGTGACGTAGTTCGACAGGCCGTGCGAGATCAGTTCAACCTCTGGCAGCCATACGTTGCGTTCACGGTCTTCGCGCAGGCTGGCTTTGTACACCAGGCCAGACTTCTCTACCGTTCGCAGACGCACTTCGTACTGGGCCAGCCAATCCTGCATGGCAGCATGGTCGCCCAGCTGCTCCAGGCTCACGGCCGGCAAGTAGATGAAGTGCTCGGTCAGCTCCTGCGGGTACAGGCGCGACAGGCGCTTGAGCGTCTTCATCACCATACGGAAGTCGTTGACCAGGCGCTCCAGCGCCTCTCCGGAGATTCCTGGGGCTTCGTCGTTCAAGTGCAGGCTGGCATCTTCCAGGGCCGACTGCGTCATGTACTCTTCCATGGCGTCGTCGTCTTTGATGTATTGCTCTTGCTTGCCCTTTTTCACTTTGTACAACGGCGGCTGGGCGATGTAGATGTAGCCGCGCTCGATCAATTCAGGCAACTGGCGGAAGAAGAAGGTCAGCAGCAGGGTACGAATGTGCGAACCGTCGACGTCAGCATCGGTCATGATGATGATGTTGTGATAACGCAGCTTGTCGATGTTGTATTCATCACGGCCAATACCGCAGCCCAATGCGGTGATCAAGGTGCCGACTTCCTGGGAAGAAATCATCTTGTCGAAGCGTGCTTTCTCAACGTTGAGGATCTTACCCTTCAACGGCAGGATAGCCTGGGTACGGCGGTTGCGACCCTGCTTGGCGGAACCGCCAGCAGAGTCACCTTCCACCAGGTACAACTCGGAGAGGGCAGGGTCCTTCTCCTGGCAGTCGGCCAATTTGCCTGGCAGGCCAGCGATGTCCAGTGCGCCTTTACGACGTGTCATCTCACGGGCTTTACGCGCCGCTTCACGCGCACGCGCGGCATCGATCATCTTACCGACGACCAGCTTGGCTTCGTTCGGGTTCTCCAGCAGGAAGTCGGAGAAGTACTTGCCCATCTCCTGTTCCACCGCGGTCTTCACTTCGGAAGACACCAGCTTGTCTTTGGTTTGGGAACTGAACTTGGGGTCCGGAACCTTGACCGAAATAATCGCGGTCAAACCTTCACGGGCATCATCACCGGTGGTGGCGACTTTGTGCTTCTTCGCCAACCCTTCCGCTTCGATGTAGGTGTTCAGGTTGCGCGTCAGCGCGGAACGGAAACCCACCAGGTGAGTACCGCCATCGCGCTGGGGAATGTTGTTGGTGAAGCACAACAGGTTCTCGTTGAAGCTGTCGTTCCACTGCAGGGCGATTTCCACGCCGATGCCGTCTTCACGCTGAATGTTGAAGTGGAACACCTGATTGACCGCAGTCTTGTTGGTGTTCAGGTATTCAACGAACGCACGCAGGCCGCCTTCGTACTTGAACAGCTCTTCCTTGGCGCTGCGCTCGTCCTTGAGGACGATGCCAACACCGGAGTTGAGGAATGACAGTTCGCGAATCCGCTTGGCCAGGATGTCCCAGCTGAAGTGGATGTTCTTGAAAGTTTCAGCCGAAGGCTTGAAGTGAATCTGGGTGCCCGTGGTTTCACTGTCACCGACGATTTTCATCGGTTCCTGTGGAACACCGTGGACGTAAGTCTGTTCCCAGATTTTGCCGCTGCGGCGTACGGTGAGAACGAGCTCTTCGGACAGCGCGTTCACTACCGAGACACCTACGCCGTGCAAGCCGCCAGACACTTTATAGGAGTTGTCGTCGAACTTACCGCCGGCGTGGAGCACGGTCATGATGACCTCTGCCGCCGAGACGCCTTCTTCTTTGTGCACGTCTACCGGAATACCGCGACCATTGTCGCGTACGGTAATGGATTCATCCGGGTGGATGATGATGCTGATGTCGTCGCAGTGACCGGCCAGAGCTTCGTCGATGGAGTTATCGACCACCTCGAACACCATGTGGTGCAGACCGCTACCATCATCGGTGTCGCCAATGTACATACCGGGACGTTTGCGTACGGCATCCAAACCTTTCAGCACTTTAATGCTGGTCGAGTCGTACGTGTGTTCTTCGCTCATGCCTTCACTCCCGATGGTCGTGGGTCTGGGTGATACGGCCTTGTTCCACGTGGAACAAAGCGACTGGCGTTTCCGTCTGCCAGCCTTCCCTCAATAATTCGTGGTCTACACAGGTGATAAACACTTGGCAGCGTAAGTCTTCCAATAAGCGGCATAGCGCGCGGCGGTGTTGCTCGTCGAGTTCGGACGGCAAGTCATCCACAAGATAAATACATTGGCCGCGTCGGGACTGGCTGACCAGATGCCCTTGCGCAATACGCAATGCACACACCACCAACTTCTGCTGGCCGCGGGACAGGATATCCGCAGCATTGTGAGCGCCTAATCTAAGGCGCAAATCAGCGCGTTGGGGTCCGGCCTGGGTGTGGCCAATTTGCTGATCACGCTGCAGGGACGTCGCAAGCACTGCACTCAGCTCACGTTCTTTGTCCCAACCTCGGTAATAACTCAGCGTCAGCCCCTCGAGGTCCAACAACTCGCTCAAGGTCTGCTCAAAGACTGGTTTCAAGGCTTTGATATAGGCACGGCGGTATTCATCTATTTCGTCGCTGGCCAGGCACAGTTCCCGGTCCCACGCCGCTTGTGAAGCGGCGTCAAGTGTACCATGCCGCAGCCACGAGTTCCGCTGCCGCAGGGCCTTCTGCAGGCGCTGCCAAGTGGCCATGAAACGCGGTTCCACGTGGAACACTCCCCAATCGAGGAATTGTCTGCGGATCTTCGGTGCGCCTTCCAACAGGCGGAAGCTGTCGGGGTTGATCAACTGCAACGGCAGGATTTCTGCCAATTGCGCAGCACTGCGCGCATTCTGCCCATCGATGCGAATCTGAAACTCTCCGCCGCGATCGCGGGATATCCCCAGGGCGCTGTGTCCACCCTCGGCCAATTCAACTTGGCCAAATACCGTGCACGCTAGCTGTTCGTATTGAATCACTGGTAACAGGCGGGCGCTGCGGAAGGAACGGGCGAGGCCCAGCAGGTGGATGGCTTCCAGCACGCTGGTTTTGCCACTGCCATTGGCGCCATGGAGAATATTGATGCGAGGGGAAGGGGAGAAGGTCACCGGGTGCAGATTGCGCACCGCGGTGACCGAGACGCGACTGAGGGACATCTAGCTTCTGCTGAGAATGATTACAGGCGCATCGGCATAACAACGTAAGCCGAGTCGTCGTTATCGGATTCTTGTACCAGCGCGCTGCTATTGGAATCCGACAGAATCAGGCGAACCTGTTCGGTGGTCATCACACCCAGCACGTCCAGCAGGTAGCTCACGTTGAAGCCGATTTCCAGCGAACCACCGCTGTAGTCAACGCCTACTTCTTCTTCGGCTTCTTCCTGCTCCGGGTTATTGGCCTGGATCTTCAACTGACCGTTGGCCAATTGCAGGCGAATACCCCGGTACTTCTCGTTCGAGAGAATGGCCGTACGGCTGAATGCCTCACGCAGGGCCTGGCGATCGCCGAGCACCAGCTTGTCACCGCCTTTAGGCAGTACGCGCTCGTAATCCGGGAATTTGCCGTCAACCAGCTTGGAGGTGAAGGTGAATTCGCCGGTGGTCGCGCGGATGTGGTGTTGCCCCAGGACGATGCTGACGTTGCCATCCGGCTCGGTGAGCAAGCGCGCCAACTCGAGGATGCCTTTACGCGGCACGATGACCTGGTGACGATCCGGTTGGCCGATATCGGCGCGCATCGAACACATCGCCAAGCGGTGGCCGTCAGTTGCCACAGCACGGATGATGCCTTCGGACACTTCCAGCAGCATGCCGTTAAGGTAGTAACGCACGTCCTGCTGGGCCATGGCGAAGCTGGTGCGCTCGATCAAGCGACGCAGCTTGCTTTGCTCCAGGCTGCAAGTCAGCGAACCCGGGCCTTCTTCAACCGTCGGGAAGTCATTGGCCGGCAAGGTCGACAGGGTGAAACGACTGCGACCCGCCTTGACCACCAACTTCTGCTCGTCGAGCTTGATGTCGATCAGCGCGTCGTTCGGCAGGCTCTTGCAGATATCCATCAGCTTGCGCGCCGGCACGGTGATTTCGCCGGGTTCGGCGGGCTCTTCGAGCTGCACGCGGCCAACCAGTTCGACTTCCAGGTCGGTACCGGTCAAGGACAGCTGCTGGCCTTCGACCACCAGCAGTACGTTGGACAGCACCGGCAAGGTCTGTCGGCGCTCGACGACGCCTGCGACCAGTTGCAGGGGTTTCAACAGGGCTTCGCGTTGAATGGTGAAATGCATGGTCTAGTCCCTTGCCTTAATAAGCTGCGCTGGTGTCATCACGTAGTCAGTGTACGCAACAGGTTCTTGTAGTCCTCGCGAATATCCGCGTCGGATTCCTTAAGTTCGTTGATCTTGCGGCACGCGTGCAAAACCGTGGTGTGGTCGCGACCGCCAAACACATCGCCGATTTCCGGCAGACTGTGGTTGGTCAGCTCCTTGGAGAGGGCCATGGCCACCTGGCGCGGACGCGCTACCGAACGCGAACGGCGCTTGGATAGCAGGTCGGAAATCTTGATCTTGTAGTACTCGGCAACGGTACGCTGGATGTTATCCACACTCACCAGTTTGTCCTGCAGTGCCAGCAAGTCTTTCAGGGATTCGCGAATCAGCTCGATGGTGATGTCACGGCCCATGAAGTGCGAGTGCGCGATAACCCGCTTGAGCGCGCCTTCCAGCTCACGCACGTTGGAACGAATACGCTGGGCGATAAAGAACGCGGCATCGTGGGGCAGATCAACTTTGGCCTGGTCGGCCTTTTTCATCAGGATCGCGACGCGGGTTTCCAGCTCTGGTGGCTCTACAGCAACGGTCAACCCCCAGCCGAATCGCGATTTCAAGCGCTCTTCCAGGCCTTCGATCTCTTTGGGGTAACGGTCACTGGTGAGGATGACCTGCTGTCCGCCTTCGAGCAGCGCGTTGAACGTGTGGAAAAACTCTTCTTGGGAACGTTCCTTGCGCGCGAAGAATTGAATGTCATCGATCAGCAACGCATCAACGGAGCGATAGAAACGCTTGAACTCGTTGATGGCATTGAGCTGTAGCGCCTTGACCATGTCAGCCACGAAGCGCTCCGAGTGCAGGTAGACCACCTTGGCATTCGGGTTCTTCTTTAACAGGTGGTTACCCACAGCGTGCATCAAGTGCGTTTTACCCAAGCCAACCCCGCCATAAAGGAAGAGCGGGTTGTAACCGTGCTTGGGGTTGTCGGCCACTTGCCAGGCGGCCGCACGGGCCAGCTGGTTGGATTTACCTTCGACAAAATTCTCGAAGGTAAAGGTGCGGTTCAGATAGCTGGTGTGCTTGAGCGCGCCTTCAACCTGCACAGTGCGCTGCTCGGCACGCACGGGAGCTTGCTGGGAGCTGGCACCTGCCATGGGGTCGAAGCTGTCACGGGACGGCTCTTCGTTCTCCAATGCATTTTTATGCGCGGAAGACTTGGAAGGCGTCGGCGCAGGGGCAGCGGCAACCGGTGCAGCCTGGGACTGGGAAGCAGCCGCGGCCAATGGCGCATTCGGAGCAGCGCGAGGTGCGGAGCTGCGTTTGCTGCCTATTAATAAGGAGAGCACGGGCGCGATGCCGTTGCCATGTTCGTCGAGCAATTCGAGAACGCGGCTCAGGTACTTCTCGTTGACCCAGTCGAGAACAAAACGATTGGGCGCGTAGACACGCAACTCGTCGCCTTCGGCTTCGACCTGTAGCGGACGGATCCAGGTGTTGAATTGCTGGGCAGGCAGCTCATCGCGCAAAAGCTCCACGCATTGCTGCCAAAGTTCCACTGACAC